>NZ_JAJQMN010000001.1:0-597192 GCF_028994775.1 Promicromonospora iranensis
GGCCGAACGCCGCACCGAACTACCGGGCTGGCTTCACTTCTACAACCACCACCGCACCCACTCAGCGATCGGCAACCAACCACCCATCAGCCGACTGAACAACGTCCCTGGACATCACAACTAGGCCAGCCCGCGGCGCTCGAGCAGCGGCGTGATGTCCGCGGGGCGGCCCCGCAGGTCCTCGAACGAGGCCAGCGGGTCCTGCGACCCGCCGCGGGCCAGCAGCTTGCGGCGGAACGCCTCGCCGTTCTCCCGCGTCAGCCCGCCGTTCTCGGCGTACCACTCGACGGTGTCGGCATCGAGCACCTCGGACCAGATGTAGGAGTAGTACCCGGCCGAGTACCCGCCGCCGAAGATGTGGTTGAAGTAGGTCGTGCGGTACCGCGGGGGCACCGCGTCGAGGTCGACGCCGGCCGCGGCGAGCGCCGCCGCCTCGAAGGGCAGCACGTCCTCCACCGACGTCGGCACCTGCGACGGCGTGAGCTGGTGCCAGGCCTGGTCGAGCAGCGCGGCGGCGAGGTACTCCGTCGTCGCGAAGCCCTCGCCCCAGATGCGGGACGCGAGCATGGTGTCGACCCACTCCGCAGGCATCGGCTCGCCGGTGGCGTGATGGACGGCGAACGACCGCAGGATCTCCGGTTCCCAGGACCACATCTCGTTGACCTGAGAGGGGTACTCGACGAAGTCGCGCGGCACGGACGTGCCGGACTGCGACGGGTAGCGCACGTCGCTGAGCAGGCCGTGCAGCGCGTGCCCGAACTCGTGGAAGAGCGTCGTGACCTCGTCCCACACCAGCAGGGTGGGCTCGCCGGCGGGCGGCTTGACGATGTTGAGGTTGTTGACGACCACCGGCTTCTGGTTCAGCAGGTGGTTCTGGTCCACCAGGCTGTTCATCCAGGCTCCGCCGCGCTTGGACTCGCGGGTGTACCAGTCGGCGAGGAACAGGCCGAGTCCGGTGTCCGGCTCGCCCGGCTCGGGCGCGTCGAACACCTCGAAGACGCGCACGTCCGGGTGGTAGCGGGGCAGGTCGTGCCGCTCGGTGAAGGAGAGCCCGAACAGGAGGTTCGCGGCCTTGAACACGCCGTCGTGCACCACCCGCTCGAGCTCGAGGTAGGGGCGCAGCGCGGCGTCGTCCAGGTTGAACCGCTCCTTGCGCACGGCCTCGCTGAGGTAGGACCAGTCGGCGGCGGCCACGCTGCCCGACGCCGACCCGCTCACCTTCGCGAGCTCGCTCGCCTCGCGGCGCGCGTTGGCGACGGCGGCGGGCGCGAGCCGGGCGAGCATCTCGTTGACGGCGGCCGTGGTTCCCGCCGTCGCGTCCGCCGCGATGTAGGCGGCGTGGTGCTCGTAGCCGAGCAGCTGCGCGTGCTCGGCCCGCAGCCGGGCCAGCTCCAGCAGCACCTCGCGCGTGTCGGTCTCGCCACCCGTGGCGCCGCGCGCCATGGAGGCCTCCTGGACCCGCGCCCGGAGGCCGGCGTCGGCGAGGGATGCCAGCACGTTCTGGTGGGTGAAGAGCTGCATCTCCAGGAGCCAGCCGTCCTGCCCGCGTGCCTCGGCGGCGGCGCGCGCCCCGGCCTTGGCGTCCGCGGACAGCCCGGCGAGCTCCGCCTCGTCGGTCACGAGCACGCTCGCCTCGTTGGCGCCCGCGAGGAGCTTGCGCCCGAAGCTCGCCTGCAGGGTCGTGATGCGGGAGTTGAGCTCGCGCAGCCGCTCCTGGTCGGTCTCGGACAGCTCGATGCCGGACCGCTTGAACCGCGTCATGAGCTTCTCGAGCAGGTACGCGGTGTGCGGCTCGAGCGCGAGAGTCCCGGCGGCGTCGGCCAGGGACCTCACGCGCGCGAAGAGGCGTGCGTCCATCAGGATGGCGTCCTGGTGGGCCGCGAGCTGTGGTGCGATCCGCTCCTGGATGTCCTCCAGGCCCGGCGTCGAATTCGCGGGCAGCAGGCTGTAGAACGCCGTGACCGCGCGGTCGAGCAGCCGCCCCGCCCGCTCGAGCGGCTCGAGGGTGTTCTCGACGGTCGCCGGTTCCGGGTTCGTCGCGATCGCCTCGACCTCCGCGCGGTGGACGGCCATGCCCTCGACGATCGCGGGCTCGTAGTGCTCCTCGCGGATCGCCGTGAAGTCGGGCAGCTCGTACGGGAGCGTCGACGGGGCGGCAAAGGGGTTGGCCGGGTCCAGCTCCGCGGAGCGGGTGGTCTGATCGATCGAGGTCATGGGGACATCCTTCCCCATACCGTCGCCGTAGGATCGGTCCGTGGATCCGCTCCGCCTCGTCGGCACCTGGGACTTCCGGCGGGAGGTCCGGGACCACCGCGACGGCTCCGCGTACACCGCGCGGGGCGAGGCCACGTTCCGCTCCGAGGACGACGGCCGGATCCGGTGGGCCGAGAACGGCACCCTCACCTGGTCCGCCGGGACCACGCCGGTGACCCGCACGCTGTTCCTGGTCCGGGACGAGCCGGGTGTCGCAGCCGCCTCGTCCGGCTGGCGCGTGACGTTCGAGGACGGCCGCGACTTCCACCCGTGGACGGGCGGCGCCGTCGAGCACCTGTGCGGCCGCGACCTCTACCAAGGTGGCGTGACCCTCCCGCCCGGCCCGCCCCGGTCGTGGGAGCTGACCTGGCGAGTTCAGGGTCCGGAGAAGGACTACACGATGCACACCCGGTACTCGCGCCCTTTCGAGGTCAAGGTTTCTCCGCTCTGAAACGCTTCAGAGCGGAGAAACCTCGACCTCGAAGTGGAGCCGGCTCGTCAGCCGAGCACGTTCGGGTTGTCGGCGTGGGTGAGCGTCTCCCACGCGACGAACAGGTTGTTCGTACCTTGCGGCCGCATGGACTCGGTGAGGGCCTGGGTGTTCGTCATGGCGAAGCCCTGCCGGTTGTGCAGCGCGTTGAACCCGACCTCGGTGACCGGCCCGAGCCCCAGGTGGACCGACCCGCCGCAGAGCCACGACGGCACAGCGGTGCCGCGCTGGTAGGCCGAGTGGAACCCGAGCGCATGCCGTAGCCGCTCCCCCACCTGCGGGTACAGATCGTCACCCTGGATAGCAGCGGTCTCCGCCACGTGCGAGATCGCCGCGATGCCGTAGCCGGTGTGCGTGAAGTCCCGGCAGGTCTCCTGCGAGAGGCCGTTGACCAGTGTGCGCTGGTCGTGCCAGAACGCGAAGATCTGGTCAGGTGTGTCCCGGCCGGTTCCGGGCACGGTGCGCGGGACCGCGCCGTCGGACGTCAGGTAGATGAACGCGGGCACCCGCACGAGGAACCGCTGGCGGGCGGAGGCGTACGCGTTCCGGTCGTCGAGGAAGACGGCGATGCCGATGGCGGCCTCCATCATCGACAGCTCCCAGTTGCCGTTGCTGCGGGACCCGTTGATCACCTCCGGCAGGTAGACGGTGCGCAGCATCGTCTCGAACCGGTCGACCTCGGACGCCGCCCATCCGGCACCGGTGTACCGGATGATCTCGGCGGCCCGGGGCCACACCGAACCTGCCCACGCCGTCTGCAGCGGCGCGTTGGAGTTGGTGTGGTCCCGGATCACCTGCGACCACGCGTTCATGATCGATATCGACTTCTGCGCGTACCGCGAGTCGCCGGTCACCGACCAGGCCAGGGCGTGGGTGTAGGCCGCTATCGCGTCCTCGCGCTCGTCGGTGCACCCGTTGTTCGGGTTGGAGTACGACCCGCACTCGACGACGGCCCTCGGGTGCGCCGTGTACGACAGCGACGCGTACCGGCTGGCCATCATCGAGTCGTACGCCCGCCGCCACGGCTGGGCGCCGGCCTGCACCCGCTGCCGGACGAAGTCGAGCTGGGACCGGCTGACGTGCACCCCGGGGTGGGTGAACGTCGTGGGCACGTCGGCGAGCACCTCGGCGGGCACCTCGGCGGGCACAGCGCCCGCCCCGCTGCCGGGCAGGGCCTGCTGCCCGACGGCGGTGGCCGTCCCGCGCGTGGCGCCCACCGTGCCGCTGGCCACCCCCGCCGTCGACAGGAGCAGGCCGGCGGCTGCCGCCACTGCGATCAGTGCACCGGCCGCACGGTGCCGTCCGGTGCGCATCAGAATCCCGCCGTGATGCGCGTGAACTCGAACCCGGGCTGGTCACGGTTGACGGACCAGAACGCCAGCCGCGTCAGCCCGTTGTTCCGTGCGTAGTCGCGGATCTGGGTCCAGGCGGCCGTGGTGGTGACCTCACCCTGGTCGGAGCTGCCGTTCATGCCGGAGATGCCCATGTGCGCGTACGCCTGGGCGTCCGACCAGCCGTTGGCCGCCTTGAGCTGGTTCTTCAGGCCCTCGGACGCGTTGATCGTGTCCTGCGCGATGTTCGAGGAACCGAAGTTGAACGGCATGATCGTGTAGTTGTCGATGGGGACGCCCAGCTCGGCGGCCCGGTTGATGAGCCGGGTGCCCGCACCCTCCGGGCCGCTGCGGCCGGTGCCGATCGTGACGGCGATCTTCACGTTCGGGTTGTTCTGCTTGACGATGATCAGGCCCCGCAGGATCCGGTCCTGGACGGCTGTGTTCTCGAACTCGTCGGCGTTCTCGATGTCGAAGTCGACGACGTGCGGCTGGTGGGCGTTGATGACCTGCTGCACAGCACCCGCGTACGCGGCGGGCGTCGAGCAGTTCGGGCCGAGCTTGTTGCCGGACCAGCCGCCGAACGAGATCTGCACCTGGCCGCCTGCTGCCTTGATCGCGTTGATGGTCTGCTGGTCGACGCCGCCGGTGAGCGGGCGGCTGCCGTCCCAGGCGGGGTTGCAGCCGCCCGAGGACAGGATGAACGCCATGGTGAACGCCCGCACGCCCGTCTGGCTCATGACCGACGTGGCGCTCGGCGGGTTGCCCCAGCCCAGGTAGAGGTAGGGAGCGGCCGGCATCTTCGCCGGGTTGCCCGGGTTGCTCCCGCCGGACGGGAGAGTCCAGCGCTGGTTGGCGGCCCCGGCGGTGCAGTCCCACAGCTGCAGGGGTGTGCCGTCGGCCGAGCTCGGCCCGGTCGCGTCGAGACACTTGCCGAGTGCCCGGAGCGTGCTGTCCGCGCCCGCGGTCCAGCGCTGTGCCGCGGTGCCGTTGCAGTCCCAGAGCTGCACGCGGGTGCCGTTGGCAGAGCTGCCGCCCGCCGCGTCGAGGCACTTGCCCAGGGCGCGGACGGTGCCGTCGCTCCGCACGTCCCAGCTCTGGGCGTTCGTGCCGTTGCAGCCGTACAGCTGGACCTGCGTGCCGTTCGCGGTGTTCGCCGCGGCGACGTCGACGCACTTGCCGCCGTAGCCGGTGATGGTTCCCGTGGCGGCCTGCGCGGGAACCGCACCGCCCCCGACCGCCAGCGCGGTGACGAGTGCCATGGACAGAACTGCGAGGCCACCGAGTACACGGCGCCGTAGACGTGCTTGCATGGTCGTCCTCCCTCAACTTTCAGGCCTGTAAGTTGAGGAGAACGTACGGCTCGCGGAGCCCTGCCACATCAGGGCTTCCCCGTACAGCGACCACAGCACGCGCCCTTCCTGGTTGTGGGCGTGATCGTTGCGCCTACGACGGACGAACCCTCGTAACCATCACGCCCACAACCAGAGGGGGTGGTTCAGAAGCCCGCGGTGATGCGGGTGAACTCGAGGTTGCCCTGGTCGATGCCGCTGCAGTTCGACGTCACGCCGCCACCCGGGCAGGGCCGGTCGCGGTTGACCGCCCAGTACGCGAACCGGGAGACGCCCTGAGCGCTCGCCCAGTCCCGGATCTCGGCCCACTGCGCGGGCGTCGTGGTCTCGTGCATGTCCGAGAGCCCGTTCATGCCCGAGATCCCCGAGTGGGCGTACGCCTCGGCGTCCGTCCAGCCGTTCGCTGCCTTGAGCTGGTCCTTCAAACCCTGCGCGGCGCTGATCGTGTCGGCGACCATGTCGGAACCGCCGAAGTCGAACGTCATGATCGTGTAGTTGTCGATCGGCGTGCCCAGCTCGGCGGCCCGCGTGATGAGACGAGACCCCGGGCCGGCCGGGCCGCTCGTCGCGGTCGGGATCGTCACGACGGTCCGTACGTCCGCGTTGTTCTGCTTGACGATGGCGATCGCCTGCAGGATCCGGTCCTGCACCGCATAGTCCTCGTACTCGTCGGTGTTCTCGATGTCGAAGTCGACGGCGTCGGGGCCATGCGCGTCGATCACCTCCTGCACCGCGCCCGCGAGCGCCTCCGGGCTGGAGCAGTTCGGCCCCAGCTTGTTTCCGGAGTACCCGCCGAACGAGATCTGCACCTGCCCGCCGGCGGCCTTGATCGCGTCGATCGTCTGCTGGTCGACGCCCCCGGTCAGGGGCCGCTGGCCGTCCCACACGGGGGTGCAGCCGCCGGAGGACAGCATGAAAGCCATCGTGAACGCCGAGACACCGGTCTCGCTCATCACGGAGGTCGCGTCCTGCGGGTCGCCCCACCCCAGGAACAGGTAGGGCGCGCCGGGCATCTTGGCAGCCTCGGCCTGAGAGGTCGCGGCCGGGCCGCCGGCGCCGGCGGCGGTGTCGAGGGCGGTGCCACTGGTGGCGGCGGCGCCGGCCGCGCCACCGGTGGCGAGGAGCACCGCCGTGAGCGCGCTGAGCACGCCGAGGCGCCTCGGGTGTGTCTTCATCGTCGTCTCCCGAAGTTGTCGGTCAGAGAAGCACCGCGACCGTACAACCGGGTGAAATTTGGCACATCAGGGCAATCCCGTACCCATCCGAACCCCGCTACCGCCGCGCCTCCGTCAGGTTCCCATCCGCGTCCAGCCGGATCTCCGCGTCCAGATCCAGTCGGTCCAGGAACGCCTTGTCGTGGCTCACCACGAGCAGCGCGCCTCGGTACGCCGCCAGGGCGGCGACGAGCTGGTCGGTGCTCGCGATGTCGAGGTTGTTCGTCGGCTCGTCCAGCACCAGCAGCTGTGCCGGCGGGTCAGCCAGGAGCAGCCTGGCCAGCGCCACCCGGAACCGCTCACCGCCCGACAGCGTCGCGACCGGCCGGTCCACCGCGGCCCCACGCACCAGGAAGCGCGCCAGCCGATTGCGCAGCTCCCCCGGCGGCACGTGCGGCGCACCGGCCCGCACAGCCTCCAGCACCGGGGAGTCGTCCGGCAGCACGTCCATCCGCTGCGGCAGATAGGCGGTGCGCTCGGTCAGCAGCTCGCCCGATGCCCCACCCGGTTGAGTGCTGGCTATCTGTGGAGCGGAATCGGTTTCGTCGCGCACATATCCAGCACTCAACGGGGAGGTGGGGTGGTGGGTGGACAGCAGGCGTTCCAGGAGGGTGGTCTTGCCGACGCCGTTCGGGCCCGTCAGCGCGATCCGTTCCGGACCCTGGACCACGATCTCCCGGCCGTCCGCGCCGCGCAGCACCGCCAGCCGCCGCCCGGCGGGCACCCTCGGGTCGGGCAGGTCCACGGAGATCCGGTCGTCGTCACGCACCGCACGCTCCGCCTGGTCGACCGCCGCCCGCGCGGCCTCGACCTTGTCGTCCAGCATCCCCCGGCGTGAGCCCTGCGACTTCTCCGCGCTGTTGCGGCGGTCGTTGATCACCGCCTTGACGTACTTGCTGTTCGCGGCGTCCTTGCGGCCCTTGCGCTCGCTGTGCGCGATCCGCTCCTCGGCCTCGATCCGCTGCCGCTTCTCCCGGCGCAGCGTCTGCTCCGCCGAGCGCAGCGTCTGCTCGGCCGCCTCCTGCTGCACCTCGAGCCATTCCCGGTACTCCGAGTACGGGCCACCGAACGTGGTCAGCGTGCCCGCACGCAGCTCCGCCGTCTCGTCCATCAGCTCCAGCAGCGCCAGGTCGTGCGAGACGACGACGAGCGCGCCCCGCCAGCCCCGCACCAGCTCGTAGAGGCGCTCGCGGGCATCGCCGTCGAGGTTGTTGGTCGGCTCGTCGAGCAGGGCGACCGAGGCGCTCCCGTTCGACTGGCGCAGCCGCACGCCGGTGATCGCGGTGAGCATCGTCTCGCCGCCGGACAGCGTCGCGACCGAGCGGTCGAGCCCCGTGGGCAGGCCGGTGGCGGAGAGCAGGGCCACCGCGCGCTCCTCGACGTCCCAGTCGTCGCCGACGACGTCGAAGTGCGCGGGGTCGACGTCCCCCGACTCGATGGCGCGCAGCGCCCGCACGACCGGCGCGATGCCGAGCAGGTCGGCGACGGTCGCGTGGCCTCGGGGTCCTCGCGAGATCCCGGAGCGGAGCGACGGAATCTCGTGGGGAGAGGCGTCGAGGGTGATCCGTTGCGGCAGGTAGTCGGCGGTCCCGCTCAGCGTGACCTTGCCCGACGTCGGCGTGAGCAGGCCGGCGACCAGGCGCAGCAGGGTCGACTTGCCCGCGCCGTTGAGGCCGGTCAGGCCGGTGCGGCCGCGGCCGAACGAGCCGGAGACGTGGTCGAGCGCGACGGCGCCGTCGGGCCAGGCGAAGGTGACGTCGTGCAGCACGACGGAGGGGTTGGACAACATGGAAGGACTCCCGGGTGGTGGCTGATGCCGACGCCGGGGTGCCGCAGCGGATGGTGCGGCAGGGCAGACGTCAGCGCGAGGTGGTCTCGTACCGGGAGATGTCTGTCATCACAGTCCTTCGAGTAGCTCCCTCACACGCGCGGCACACCCGCAGGAGCGAGACCAGCCTGACACGGACCCTTTCCGGGGCGCAACGTGATTGCCGGCTCCGTCGCCGTGGCTCACGGCGCGCCCCGGCAGGATCAGCGTCCGGTCAGGACGGCTCCGCGGATGCGCTCGCTGCGCAGGAACAGCGCCGCCCAGATCGCGACGGCGTACAGGACGGGCATGAGCGTGTGCGACACCGAGTCCTCCAGCCGGATGTGCGCGGCCACGGCGCCGCCCAGGTAGGCGGTCAGGAGCAGTCCGCCGAGGAACGCCGTCCACGGCACGAGGTAGAGCACCACCGCCACGCCCTGGAGCACCCCGATCAGGAAGACGGCGGACGCCGGGTAGCCGATGGCCTCGAACATGCCGACGGACCGTTCGGACTCGGTGAGCTGGCCGTACGCGCCCTGGGCGAGGTTCGCGGCGACCGCCAGCGTGACGATCCAGCCGAGCACGGGAGCGGCCCGACCCGCGAACGCCCACCAGCCGCGGTAGCCGGTGGCCGGGGCCGGTTCGGCGTCTCGTGCCGGGGGCTGCGGGGCGGCCTGTGCCGCGGTGCGTGGTGCGGAGGGCCTGACGGCCTCGGTGGGGCCGGGAGCATCGATGGTCATGTCGTGGTCTCCGTCTCGTGCGACGTCAGCGGCGCGGTCACAGGAAACGTAGGACGACGTATCGCCGCAGGACACGGCACTAAACGTTTAGGAAGCCGAACTCGCACGGGTGGTCGCGCGGGGCCGGCGGCCCCGCGCGACGGCTCAACCGTCCTTGGTCGTGATGCGGGCGTAGGCCAGCGACATGCCGATCACGAGGTAGCACCCGGCCCGGAACGCGCCCTCGGCCAGCCCGTCGAACGACACCGGGTCGCGGATCAGGTCGACCATGCTGGTCAGTGACGACGGCAGCAGGTAGGGGTGGAGCCAGTCCAGTGCCGAGATCTGCATCAGCACGACGGAGACGATGAGCCCGCCGAGCACGCCCACCACGACCACCATCGGGTGCTCGGTGAACGCCGAGATCGCCAGGGCGACCGCGCCGATCGCCATCAGGTAGAACGTCGCCCAGGCGACGGCAACGCCCAGCCGCCACAGCACGTCGCCCATCGACAGCTCGGTGCCGGACATCGACACCAGCCCGTCCGTCCCCGTGAGGACCAGCCCCGTCACCATTCCTGACGCGACGACCAGCCCGGACGCGACCAGCGCGACGACGAGCACGCCCGCCGACTTGACCAGCAGCAGCCGGCCACGGGACACGGGGGCGAGCAGCCAGCCACGCAGCGTGCCGTGGGACTGCTCGCCGGCCAGCGCGTCGCCGCTCGCCATGGCCACCGTCAGCGGCAGCATGAGCATCAGCAGCGTCATGAGCGAACCGAGCGGCAGCACGAAGGCGCTGGCCGCCATGGTCACGAAGATCGGTGGGCCGCCGTCGGACGCGCCCGGACCCGCTCCCGGCGGCCCCGTGTCGACCGGCGCACCGCCGCCGTTCAGCGTCAGGTCGACGGCCACTCCCGTGATCACGGGGAGCACGGCGAGCAGGGCGAGCACGACCAGCGTCCGCGGACGCCGGAAGATCCAGCGCACCTCGGCGCGCAGGAGGCGCCAGAGCGGAGCGCGCCGGCGGGCAGGCAGCTCTGCGGGCGGGACGTCGGGTAGGACGTCGGGTAGAGCTGTCATCGCACGACCTCCGGCTCCTCGGCCTCCAGCTCGCCGACCAGGTCGCCGACATCGTGCGTCAGCCGCGCGAAGGCCTCCTCCAGACCGGTGCGCTCCCGCCTGGCCTCGTCCACGCGTGCGCCGGCACGGACCAGCGTCTCGATGACCGCCGCCGGAGCGGTCGTCGTGATGTCCACGCGGATGCCGTCCGGTGCGAGCCGTGCGGGGATCCGGTGGTCCCGCAGGGTCTCCACGGCGGCTGCCCCGTCGGGCGTGGACACGAGCAGCGTCGGGCTGCCGGACTCCAGCAGGTCGTCCAGGGCACCCTGCGCCACGATGACGCCCTGGTTCAGCACCACCACGTGGGTGCAGGTGGCCTCGACCTCCGCCAGGAGATGGGAGGACACGAGCACCGTCACACCCCGGTCGTGCAGCTCGGCGATGATCCGGCGGACCTCCTGCGTGCCGGCCGGGTCGAGACCGTTCGTCGGCTCGTCCAGCACGACGAGCCTGCGCGGCGCGAGCAGCGCCGAGGCGAGCCCCAGCCGCTGCTTCATGCCGAGCGAGTACGCGCGGTACTTCTTCCGGGCGGCGCCCGCGAGGCCCACCCGCTCCAGCGCCGCCGACACGGCGCCGTCCAGCTCCCCGCCGGCCAGCAGCGGCTCCGCGGCGGCGAACCGCAGCAGGTTCTCCCGACCGGACAGGAACGGGTGGAAGCCCGGCCCCTCCACCAGCGCCCCGACGTGCGGGAGCACCCGGTCGGCGGCCTCCGGCACGGGTACGCCCAGCAGCTCGATCTCGCCCTCCGTCGGCTGCACCAGGCCGAGCAGCATCCGGATGGTCGTCGTCTTGCCCGAGCCGTTCGGCCCGAGCATCCCGACCACCGCGCCCTCCGGGACCTCCAGGTCCACACCGTCCACGGCGACCGTGCCGCGGTAGACCTTGCGCAACCCCCTGGTACGGGCCGCCAGGGCGGTACCGGAGCCGTTCCTGGCCTCCGGTACCGCCCCTCCGGCGCGCGCTGTGGTCACTGGCGGACCGTGCCGTCGAGGGCGTCGACGAGCACCTGCCGCGGTACCGCACCGGCCGCGATCCGGCCGTCCTCGGTGACGACGGCGCCACCGACGGCGATCCGGACATAGGTGCCGGAGCCGAACTCGCCGGTCACCGGCGTACCGATCTGCTGCAGGAGCCCGTCGAGGTCCTCGCCGCGCTCACCGGCGTCCCCACCGGAGTCCCCGACGGAGCCCTCGACCGGGGCCTCCCCGACCACCACGGTGTCCCAGCCGGTGCCCACCGTCGTCATGCGCTGGCCGACGCCCGCGTCCTCGGTGTCCTCGAGCGTCCGCACCGCGTCGTCTGCCTCGGTGGTCTCGACCTTTGCGCCGTCCGGCGGCGTGAACTCGAACAGGTCCGCGTCCTGCGCACCGATCTCGAGCTCGACGAAGCCGAGCGACAGGACAGGGTCGGACGTGCCGTTGGCGAACACGTCGAACCGCAGCGGAACCCGCGTCTCCTCGTCGATCGCCACGGTGATCTCCCGCAGCAGCGTCTTCTCCGACGGCTTCGGCGTCAGCACCAGCTCGTAGGCGGCGCGGCCTGCGACGCTCGCCGTGCCGTCCACGGCGATGTCGCTCGTCGGGCGGAGCTGCTCGATGATCTCCGCCGCCGACTGCGACGGGTCCGCCATCCCCGCCTCGGCGTGCCCCCGTGCCGCTTCCGCGTCGTCCTCGTCCCACGTGAGGGCCTTGGCGGTGCGCTCCTGGGAGTCGTAGGCCCACGCCTCGTCCGCGTTCTTGACGAACGTCAGCTCGGAGGCCTGCCGTTCGACCTGGACCCGGGCGCTCTCCTCGCCGTCGTGGAACACCCGCACCTTCTCGAAGTCGAGCGCCTCCGTCCCCGGCACGGCGGGCAGCCCGAGCTCGTTCTGCAGCTCGGCCACGCCGGCGAAGGCGGGCGCCCGGGCGGCCAGCGTCGAGGCGACCAGCTCCTCCGCACCGATCGCGGGCAGCACCGGGTCGTCGTCCGCTCCGGCGGGCAGCGAGCTCAGCGCCAGACCGGCTATCCCGACGGTAATCCCTGATCCCGCGGCGACCAGTGCTCTTGTCCTCGGACCCATGTACAGCTCCTTCGCTCTTCGACCGGCGTGCTCTGCCGCATCCTGTACCGAGTCCTGTACCGGATCGTGTACCGGATCGTGTACCGACACCGTCAACGATGCCCCCTACCGGCTGAGACCTTCCTCAGGGAGCCGTTCCAGGATGCTCCAGGAGGGCGCCGCGTACGGCATGCTGGCAGGCATGAGGCCGCAGATACTCGTGGTCGACGACGAGCCAGGCGTGCGCAAGGCGCTCGATCGTGGGCTGCGCGCCGAGGGGATGGACGTGACGGTCGCCGCCGACGGGCCGTCCGCCCTGCGGCTGGCGCGCAGCGGCTCGTTCGACGCGATACTCCTCGACATCATGATTCCCGGCCTGTCCGGGTACCGCGTGCTCGAGCAGCTGCGGGCCGACGGGATCGCGACACCGGTGCTGCTCGTGTCGGCGAAGGACGGCGAGGTGGACCAGGCGGACGGCCTGGACCTCGGCGCCGACGGCTACGTGGTCAAGCCGTTCTCGTTCGTGGTGCTGCTCGCCCAGCTGCGTGCGACCCTGCGCCGCGCGGCGGCGTCGACGGCCCGGGACCTGATCCGGCTCGGGCCGCTGACCATGGACCGGCAGGCACGCACCGCACGGTACGACGACGCCGACGTCCCGCTGAGCCCTCGCGAGTACGCACTGCTCGAGGCGCTGGCCGTGCGGGCCGGGACCGTGCGGACGAAGGAGGAGCTGCTGCACGAGGTGTGGGGCGACGAGTGGGCGGCGACCAGGAACGTGGTGGAGGTGTACATCGGCTACCTGCGGCGCAAGCTGTCCGCCGCCGGTGGCGGCGACCTGGTGCGGACCGTGCGGGGCCGCGGGTACCAGCTCGGGGAACCCCGCTAGTGCGTGCGCCGGCGGGCGGGCGTCGCACGGGCATGTCGCTGCGCCTGCGGATCACCGCCCTCGCCACCGCCGTCACGCTGGCCTGCCTGCTCGGTCTGGCGACGGTCGCCGGGAGGGGCCTCGGGCCGCTGCTGACGGACGCCGTGGACGACGAGCTCCAGGAGGCGCTGGGCGGCGCGACCCGCGCGGTCGCCGCCGGTGATGCGCCGGTCTCCCCCGACGGTCTGGAGGTGCGGGTCCTCGACACCGCGGGCGGCCCCGTCGACGACGGCCCACCACCCGCCCTGACGCGCGCGGAGGTCCGCACGCTGAAGGCCGGTACCCCGGCCACCACGGGCGGCCGGGGGTCGGTTCGCTGGCACGGCGCGGTCGTCACGGCCCCCGACGGGAGCCAGCGGCTCGTGGCCGTCGGGACCGGGCTCGTGGGACAGGACGCCGCCGAGGCCTCGGGCAGCCGCTGGCTGCTGGTCACCGCCCTCGTCGGCACGGTGGTGGCCGGGGTGGCGATCTGGTTCGCCGTCGGGTCGGCGCTGCGCCCGGTCGCCCGGATGCGCCGGTCCGTCCGCCGTCTCGCACCCGGCGCCCGCATCGAGGTGCCCGACGCCGCGGCCGGCGAGCTGCGCGCCCTGGCTGACGACTTCAACGCCCTCCTGGACCAGCAGGACGCCACCGCGGAACGGCTGCGGCGGTTCACCGGTGACGCCGCGCACGAGCTGCGGTCCCCCGTGGCGTCGATCCGCGTGCTGTCGGAGGTCGCGGCGGCCAATCCCGACCCCGAGCTGTCGCAGGAGGTGCATGCGGACGTCCTGACGGAGGCCGAGCGGCTGTCCGCGCTGCTCGACGGGCTGCTGGCGCTGGCGCGCTCGGACGCCGGCGAGCTGCCCCCGGCGGATTCCGTCGACCTGGTCGGCGAGGTGCGCGCCGCGGTGGACCGCGCCGGGGAGCAGCCCGTGCCGATCGTGGTCAACGCCATGACCGGACGGGCCTGGGCCGCCGCCGCGCACACCGAGATCGAGCTGGTCCTCGACAACCTGCTGCGCAACGCCTGCCGGTACACGCGCACCCGGGTGGTGGTCTCGGTGCTCGCGAGCCGCTCCACCGTGCGCGTGCTGGTCGACGACGACGGGCTCGGCGTCCGGCCGGAGCACCGGTCGAAGATCTTCGACCGCTTCTACCGGGTCTCGGACGACCGCGCCCGCGCCTCCGGTGGCGCCGGGCTCGGCCTGGCGCTGGTCGCCGAGCTCGTCCGCCGCAGGGGCGGTCGGGTCGCCGTCGGCGAGTCGCCCGACGGCGGCGCCCGGTTCACCGTCGTGTGGCCACGGGCCGGCTGAGTCGCGCCCTCGGCACCGCCGGTCAGGGCGCCTCCGCGGTGATGTACCGCTGCACGGTCGGCGCCAGCCAGGCGATCACATCCGCTCTGGACATGTCCGCGGCAGGGCCGAACTTCAGCACGTACCGCACCAGCGCCATGCCCAGCACCTGTGACGCCACGAGCGCGGCACGCCGTTCGGCGTCGGCCGGGTCGGGGACGAACGCCCGGGCCGCCGGTACGAGCTGGGTGGCGAACACCTGACGCAGGCGGTCGGAACCGGACTCGTTCGTCACCCCCACCCGGAGCAGGGTGCGCAGAACGGTGTCGCGCTCCCACAGCTCGAGGAAGTGCGTGACCAGGACGACGCCCAGCCGGTCCGGGTCGAGCTCGCCGAGGTCCGGGAAGTCGAGCTCGACGTCGATCACCGCGGCGAACAGTCCTTCCTTGGAACCGTAGTAGCGCATGACCATGGAGGGGTCGATCCCGGCGTCCCGGGCGATGGCCCGCACGGTCGCGCGGTCGTAGCCGTCGGACGCGAAACGCTCCCGGGCCGCCTCCAGGATCGCGGTGCGGGTCACGTCGGAACGACGGCGAGGAGTCTCGGGGCCTGTCATGCCTACAACTGTAGGCCAACACCCGTTGACCTCCGCGCCCGACTCTCGCTAGGGTGGTCAACAAGCGTTGGCAAACAACCGTTGGCCAAGCATCGGGGAGGACACCATGGACACGGACGTCGTCGTCGTCGGAGCAGGGCCCACCGGCCTCCTGCTCGCGGGGGACCTCGCCACCGCCGGTACTCGGGTCACCGTGCTGGAGAAGCGCCCGGCCCGGCTGAGCAACCTCACCCGCGCGTTCGTCGTGCACGCCCGCAGCCTCGAGGTGCTCGACGCACGCGGCCTCGCGGACGAGCTGGTCGCCACCGGGCAGCCGGTCCGGAGCATCCGGCTCTTCCAGCGCCTCACGATCAGCCTCGAGGACCTGCCCTCCCGGTACCCGTACGTGCTGGTCGTGCCCCAGTACGAGGTGGAGAGGCTGCTACGCCGCCGGGCCCAGGAGGCGGGCGCCGAGCTTCGCTACGACAGCGAGGTCGTGGCCCCGGCGCAGGACGACGAGGGCGTCACGGTCACGACCGCCGACGGCCCCGGCCTGCGCGCGAGGTACCTGGTCGGCACGGACGGCGCCCGGTCCACGGTGCGGAGCGCCGTCGGTATCCCGTTCCCGGGCCAGGCGGTCATCCGGTCGATGGTCCTGGCCGACGTCCGGCTGGCCCGCGAGCCCGCAGACACCCTCACCGTCGCGACGGCGGACGAGTCGCTCGGCTTCATCGCCCCGTTCGGCGACGGCTGGTACCGGTTCATCGGCTGGCACGGGAACCGCGACGTGAGCGAGGACGAACCGGTCGACCTCGACGAGGTGCGCTCCATCGCGCGTGCCACCCTGGGCGACGACTACGGCATGACCGAGCCCCGCTTCCTGTCCCGGTTCCACTCCGACGAGCGCCAGGCGCCCACCTACCGCAAGGGCCGGGTCCTCCTCGCCGGAGACGCCGCGCACGTGCACAGCCCGGCGGGCGGGCTCGGCATGAACACGGGCATGCAGGACGCCGCGAACCTCGGCTGGAAGCTCGCCGCGGCACTCCGGCTGCCTGCCGGCTCCGGCGCCGCAGTCCTCGACTCCTACGAGGCCGAGCGGCACCCCGTCGGCCGGCAGGTCCTACGCGCCAGCGGCGGGATCCTGCGGGCGGCGACCAGCCGGGGACCGGTCGCCAAGGTCGCGAGCGCCATCGGCGTCGGCATCGTGTCGCGGGCGGCGCCGGTCCGGCGCCGGGCGGCGGGCTTCGTCTCCGCGCTCGGCATCGCCTACCCGCGGCCCCGCGGGGCACACCCGCTGGTCGGCACACGGGCGCGCGACCTGCCGCTGGAGGGCGGCTCACGCCTCGCCGAGGCGCTGCGCCAAGGCCGGTTCGTCCTGGTCGCGCCGGCGGGCGCGCCGACGCCCGACCTGCCCGCCACGCTCGGCGAGGTCGACCCCGCCGAGCGCGTCCTGACCCGCCGGGCCGACGGCGGCGCCACCGCCCTGCTCGTCCGCCCCGACGGCTACGTCGCAGCCGTCCAGGTGTGACGCCGGCGGCATGGCCCGGGCTCAGCGGTCCCGAGCTCAGTACTCCGAGTAGGAGCTCGAGTCGCCGAAGAAGCCCTCGCGGAACTCCGGGATGCTGAACACGATCGCGGCGCCGATGACCACGAGAGCGGTCAGCCCGATCGTCACCCAGCCCGTGATGAGGCCACCGAGGGCCAGACCCCCGTTGTCCGCCAGACCCTCCTTCTGCGCCTTGCGGCTCATGTGCCCCGTGATGACGGCGGGGATGGCCGCCAGGAACCCGACGAGGCAGCTGAACAACATGACGATGCTGAGGATCCCGAGCACGAGTGACCACACGCCGAGCGCGTTCTTCTCGGGCGGAGCCGCGTACCCGTAGGGCGCTCCGTAGTGCGGCGGCTGCGGCTGCCCGGGATGGTAGGCGGGCCCCTGCTGGTACGGCTGCTGGTACGGCTGGTACGGCCCCTGCTGGTAGGGCTGCTGCGGAACGGGCTGCTGCAGGTCCGGGTAGGGCTGCCCGTAAGGGGGCGGCACCGCGGCCTGGCCCGGGACCGGGGACCCGGCAGCCGGGTCGGGGACCGGCCCCGGGGTGTCCTGCTGGGGCGGGTCGTACGGGGACTTCCACCCGTCGGACTGGGTCATCGTGCTGCCTTCCGTGCTCGGCTGCGCCGGGCGGCGCCGTACGTGAACGTGCAGATCAGCCCGTCACACGCCGGGTGAGGTACGCCTCGGGCGTGACGGGCTGACCGGGACCTGCTGGACGATCGCGGAGGCTGGACTAGCCGTTCTCGAGCTGCTCGAGCTGGTCGAGCGCGTCCTGGAGCTCGGGGTCGATCGACGGGTCGACGCCCTGCTCCTCGAGACCCTGGTCGAACTCCTGCTCGTACTGCTGCTCGAGCTCCTGCTCGAAGTCGTTCTGGAATTCCGGCGAGTTGACCAGGAAACCGATGAACACGAGGTACGCGGCCCAGCCCAGGGTGATCAGCACCGTGCCGATCCAGCCCATGATCAGGCCGGCCAGGCCCATGCCGCCGTTGTCGGCCTGGCCCTCTCGCTGCGCCCGACGGCTCTTCGAACCGGTGATGATGGCGGCGATACCGGTGAAGAGACCGCAGCCCAGGATCGACAGGATGCCCAGCACGAGCGACCACACACCGAGGCTGTTCTTCGGCAGCGGCGCGGCACCGTAGGCCCCGGGCTGGCCGCCCTGCGCGTAGACCGGACCCTGCGGCGCCTGCGGATACGGCGTCTGCTGGTACGGCGCCGGCTCCCCCGGAGCCGCACCTGGCTGGCCCTGGTCGGGCTGCTGCGGCTGCTGCGGCGGGTCGTACGGCGACTGGCCGCCGTCGGGCTGGGTCATCGTGCTGCCTTTCTGCTTGCGTCATGCCGGGGCTGAACCGGCGGAGAGGTGCCAAACCTACAGGTCGGAGGGCCTGTACGGCACGTGAATCGGATGGGGAGGGCTACCCGTGCGGGAGGCCGCCGGAGGTTCATCAGTCGTTCATGTAGCTCCACTGGCTGATACCGCCGGACAGCAGCCCGGCTCCCAGCACGAAGATGAAGAACACGACGCCGAGGATCGCCAGCGCCACGTTGATCCAGCCCAGGATCAGGCCCGCGGTCGCCATGCCACGGTTGTTCGCGAGACCGTCGTCCGCGGCCCGGCGACCCATGGTTCCGGTCACGATCGCCGCGATGCCGAGCAGGAGCGGGCACGTCACGTAGCTGAGGATTCCGGTGACCAGCGACCAGACGGCCAGGTCGTTCTTCGGCGGCGTCGCCGCGTACCCGTACTGGGTGACGGCGGGCGCCGCCGGCTGGCCATATCCCGCGCCATATCCCGCTGCCCCGCCCTGCTGCTCGTACGGCGTACCCGCCTGCCCGTACGGCGCATCCGCGCCGGCCTGTCCATAGGGTTGGGTCGCGCCCTGCTCGAAGGTCTCGCTGCGGCCGGGATCCGCCGGGGCCGGCTCCGCTCCGAACGACTCGGGCACCGGCTGCGTGGGCGGCGTCTCCGGATCCCGC
The DNA here is from genome assembly GCF_028994775.1 of Promicromonospora iranensis. Classification (GTDB taxonomy): domain Bacteria; phylum Actinomycetota; class Actinomycetes; order Actinomycetales; family Cellulomonadaceae; genus Promicromonospora; species Promicromonospora iranensis_A. The sequence continues at coordinate 18,650 of NZ_JAJQMN010000001.1, forward strand.
TGAGGATCGCGTGGTGTGCCGCCGGCGTTCTCGGTCATGAGGCGTCCTTCCAGGTCTGAGTCCCGGGGCGCCGGGACCGGCGCCCCGGCTCCACCTAACCAGTGAAAACGTGGGCGCGCCCGGGAAACACGCGGGTCAGACGGGGTACCACGTCTCCACCTCGTGCGCGAGCACGAAGCCGAGCCGCTCGTAGACGCGGCGCGCGGCGTGGTTGTCGTCGTACAACCCGAGCGTCGCCAGCCCGCACTCGGCGACACCGTCCGCCGTCATGCGCGCTGTCAGGGCGCCGGCGTACCCGCGCCCGCGGAACGCCGGCAGAGTCCCGATCGAGCCGAGGTGGACGGCGCCGCCCGGAACGGGCGTGGCCGAGCCGACCGCGACGAGCACGCCCGCCGGGCGACCTGCCCTCTCGGCCGTCGTCCGGACCCCGTACCAGCGCGCGCGGCGCGCGTGCGGGCCGCGCAGGCCGCGCCGCGTGTCCGGGTTGGCCTCAGCGAGCGTCTCCGCCATCTCGTCGGCGTCGCGGTCCAGGTCGAGCCGCGCCACGACGACGCCGTCGACGTCGGGCACCTCCGGTGCGGTCTCGGTGACCATCCGGTCCCACGTGGTGGCCGGTCCGAGGCCCCAGCCGGAGAGGATGTCCCCGGCCAGGGCCCCGGTACCGCGGGTGACGGCCACGCCGCGCACCGTGTCCCGGGGCGTCACGGTGCCGAGCAGCGCGGCCACCCGTACGGGCTCGCCGACCGCCGTGACGACCCGTCCGGGTCGCTCGCCCGTCGGGTCGACGAGCTCGAGGACGGCGGCCGCGCCAGCGTCGTCAGGCGCCGTGCTGTCGGTCCACGACCGCGCGACCTCGAGGAAGTCCGTCCGGACGGTGTGGAAGACGTGGTCGAGCCCGTGCCGACCCAGCCGGGTCACGCCGTGGTGGCCGCCACGGGCACGGCGGCCTCGGGCTTGAAGTCGACACCGGCCTCCTTGCGCTGCTCCGGCGTGATCGGCGCGGGCGCCGCGGTCAGCGGGTCGAACCCGCCGCCCGACTTCGGGAACGCGATGACGTCGCGGATCGAGGCCGACTTCGTCAGCAGCGCCACGATGCGGTCCCAGCCGAACGCGATGCCGCCGTGCGGCGGGGCGCCGAAGGCGAAGGCGTCGAGCAGGAAGCCGAACTTCTCCTGCGCCTCCTCCTGGCCGATCCCCATCACCTCGAAGACGCGCTCCTGCACGTCACGGCGGTGGATACGGATCGAGCCGCCACCGATCTCGTTGCCGTTGCACACGATGTCGTAGGCGTAGGCCAGGGCGTCGCCCGGTGCCTGCTCGAACGTGTCGATCCACTCGGGGGTGGGCGACGTGAACGCGTGGTGCACGGCCGTCCAGGCGGACGAGCCGAGGTCGACGTCGTCGTCCTCGCCCGCCGGCTTGAACAGGGGCGCGTCGACGATCCACACGAACGCCCAGGCGTCAGGTGATTCAGGACTGTCGATCTGTCCGAGCTTCCGCGCGATCTCGACGCGCGCCGCACCGAGCAGCGCGCGGGAGTCGGAGGTCTTGCCCGCGGCGAAGAACACCGCGTCACCCGGCTCCGCGCCGGTGACCTTGGCGAGGTTCGCGCGCTCGTCGTCGGACAGGTTCTTGGCGACCGGGCCGCCGAGCTCGCCCTCCTCCGAGAACGTCACGTACGCGAGGCCACGCGCGCCGCGCTGCTTGGCCCACTCCTGCCATGCGTCGAACTGGCGGCGGGGCTGCGACGCGCCGCCCTTCATCACGACGGCGCCCACGTACTCCGCCTGGAACACGCGGAACGGCGTGTCCTTGAAAAAGTCCGTCAGCTCGACGATCGGGTTGCCGAAGCGCAGGTCGGGCTTGTCGGAGCCGTAGAGGCGCATGGCCTCGTGGAACGTCATGCGCTGGATCGGGGTCGGGATCTCGACGTCGATCAGCGCCCACAGGGCCTTGAGGATCTGCTCGCCCAGGGCGATGACGTCGTCCTGGTCCACGAAGCTCATCTCGACGTCGAGCTGCGTGAACTCCGGCTGACGGTCCGCGCGGAAGTCCTCGTCGCGGTAGCAGCGGGCGATCTGGTAGTAGCGCTCCATGCCGCTGACCATGAGCAGCTGCTTGAACAGCTGCGGCGACTGGGGCAGGGCGTACCAGGAGCCGGGCGCCAGGCGGGCCGGGACCAGGAAGTCGCGGGCGCCCTCGGGAGTGGACCGGGTGAGCGTCGGCGTCTCGATCTCGACGAACTCCTGCTCGTCCAGCACGCGGCGCGCGGCCTGGTTGGCCTTCGACCGCAGGCGGAGCGCGGCGGCGGGCGCCGGACGGCGCAGGTCGAGGTAGCGGTGCTTGAGACGCGCCTCCTCGCCGATGACCTCGGTGTCCGCGAGCGCGGTGGACACCTGGAACGGCAGAGGGGCCGACTCGTTCAGGGTGATGACCTCGGTGGCGACGACCTCGATCTCGCCCGTGGCGAGGTTGGGGTTGGCGTTGCCCTCGGGGCGACGGCCGACCTCACCGGTCACCTGCAGCACGTACTCCGCGCGCAGCGGGTGGGCGATCTCCTCGTCCCGGATGACCACCTGGGCGATGCCCGACGCGTCACGCAGGTCGATGAACGCCACTCCCCCGTGGTCACGGCGGCGATCGACCCAGCCCGTGAGGGTGACGGTCTGGCCGATGTGCTCGGCCCGTAGTGAGCCGGCCGTGTGGGTGCGGAGCACTGAGCGTTCCTTTCGTACGGAAGATGGGGTCCCGACGCCGGGCGCCCTGGCGGGCGGGACGACGACGTGGGGAGCGCCTCACGGCGCGCCGACGAGTCTAGTGCGTGGCGACCGCAGATGGTCTCGGGGAACGGTCCATGGGTACTTATATCCATGGTGTGCGCGCGTCCCGCCCAGTATTCTCGCTGCTCAGCAGGGGTAGGACGGGGGCCTGTGCGGGCCATGGACGGATGGAAGGGGCGGGCCGATGGTTGACCTGAAAATGGATCTGGATGCGGTTCGAGAGCTGGGTTCGAGCCTGACGACGGTGGCGAACGAGTTCGAGAACGCGAATGCGAACAGTGACCGGATCGCTGGTGCCGTCGGGCACGAGGGACTGGCAGGGGTCGTGCGGGACTTCGCGCACAAGTGGGACGACACGCGGGAAAAGATGACGGAGAACCTGCGGACGCTGGCGGAGGCGTCGACGCAGGTGGCAGAGGCGTTCTCGGACATCGACAAGCAGCTGGCCGACGGAGTCTCGGGTGAGGGGTCGGCGCCGGCGCCGACGTCGGGGAACACCCCCGTATGAGGCCGTCTGACTGGTCGCCGGTGGGGTTGGATGCTGATCCGACGCCGGGTGATCCGGTGCTGGTGCTCTCGGGCGGGCAGGAGTATCTGGAGGTCGCGTCCTCGATCGACAACGCCGCTTCCGCCATGTCGCGGTTGGATGTCGCAGGCACCGTCTCGCAGGCCGTGGATGCGTTGATGGAGCGCAAGGAAGACACCATCGGCGAGATCCGCAAGGCCCACGGCCGATACCTCGCCGCCGGGGAAGCGCTGGTCGGGTACGCGTCCTCCCTGGAACGCGTCCAGTCGGAGACGCTCACCGCGTTGGACCAGGCCCGGGATGCGCAGGACCAGGTGCAGGCCGCGTCGGGGTCGAAGGACCGGTGGCAGGACCTGGCCGACAGTGCGAAGGATGAGACAGAGAAAGCGGAGTACGAGCAGAAAGCCCGCCAGGCCGACGGCGAGGCCGACCAAGCCGCCGGGATCATCTCGTCCGCGAAGTCGACCATCGACTCCGCAGTCTCGGACCGGAACCGCGCCGCCGAGCATGCGATCGACCGGATCGAGGAGATCACTTCTTCGGATGATCTCAACGATGGGTGGTGGGACGACTGGGGGTCCAAGCTCGTCGCCGCGATCGCCGACATCGCCGACATGATCTCCACCATCGCGGGCATCCTCGCGATCATCGTCGCGTTCATCCCCGTGGTCGGCACCGCCCTCGCCGGTGTGCTGCTCGTGATCGCGGCGGTCGCCGCCATAGTCAGTGCGGTCGCGAACATCACGCTCGCGGCCACGGGTGAACGCTCCTGGGCCGAAGCAGGGCTGGCCATCGCCGGTGCCGCACTCTCCCTCATCGGACTCGGTGGTGCTGCCAAGGCCGCTATGGGTCTGGCGAAGGGCATCAGCAAGGGCGCGGTCAAGCAGGGCATGAAGAACGGGTGGTGCAAGTTCGGCTTCGGGGCCTGCTTCGTCGCCGGGACCCCGGTCCTGACCGCCGACGGCACCAAGCCGATCGAGGACATCGCCGTCGGGGACAAGGTCTGGACCCGCAACCTCGTCACCGGACTGGACGAGCTGCAGCTGGTCGCCGAGACCTTCGTCCGACAGACCTTGGCCCTGCGCCACCTGACCCTGCGCACCGGTGTGATCTCCACGACCCCGGAGCACCCGTTCATGGTCGAAGGCCGCGGCTGGCAGCTGGCCGGCAACCTCCGCCCGGGAGACGTGCTGATCACTCCCGACGGTACCGCCGCGATCGAGACAGTGGACGTGGAGGAACGAGACCTCGCGGACATCGTCACCGTGTACAACTTCCACGTCGAGAACAACCTCAACTACTACGTCCACGCCGGCGACACACCCGTACTCGTCCACAACAACCACAGCAAGATCCCGAAGGGGATCAAGAATGCCTCCAAGGGCATGAAGGACCTCTTTGCGGACGGCTCGATCCGCGGGAAGCCGATCATCAGCATCCGCGACACCCTCAAGCGCGACGGGTTCACACAGGAGCTCGCCAAGAACAAGAAGGGTTACCTCTTCCGTAACAGCAACGGAGAAGAGGTTCGCGTCATGCGCAGGGACGGCGCCTGGGACGTTCGCGCACGCAACGGGTTCGGAAACTATCTTGACGAGTTCGGGAACGTCGCCAGTCCAGGCCAGACTCACCAGATCGGAGTGGTATCCAAGTGAACGGGGTAGACGAGGCGACGGCCCGGCTGGAATCGATGACACATCTCGAGGAGGCCATTCTCACTGCGCTGACCACGCGAAACTTCGGGTACAGCGTGGACCTCGCGTTCGTCGTTCCTGTGGGCGCTGCCAGCGGGACCGACCACGAGCGTCAGGTGAGGATCGAGCTGGACGGCGTGCATCGCCTGCTCCTCGAGGGCGGCCTGACCGAGCAGATGACCGGCTCCCCCGAGTCCATCAACTGGGGGCTCGGCGAGGTCGCGCTCGTGAGAGTCGGTAGCGACGGAGATCATGCATGCACCGAGGTGCTCTGGGAAGGCGACCGGAAGATCGAAGTGATCTCGCAGGCCGTCACGATCATCGAGCTCTGAGACCGGGTGCACCGGGAATCGACGACCATGTCCTGGTCCGGCCCGATCAAGGCCGCGCCACCCGGCTCCAGGACCCGCGACGCGTTGACGGTTGAGACGACAGTGAGAGGCATCCACGCATGACCGAGACGACACCCCAGGACGACCCGACGGGGACACGTGACCCCCGTGTACCGGCGACCGTCAACCCCCAGTCCGACGTCGGCTCGCCCGCACTGGCCCTGGCCCTCGCCGCAGGTGACCGCACCGCCGTCGGCGAGGCTCTGCGGGAAGACGCCGTCGTGGTGCCGATCTTCGATCGCGGCGACGGCACGCCCCAGGTCCAGGCGTTCCCCGCTCCGGAAGGTTCCACCAAGCCCTACCAGCTGTGCCTGTTCTCGACGACGCAGACCTTGGGCGACTTCCTCGGAGACGCCCCCGACCGGGCCTTCAGCCTGCGCCGCCGAGAGTCGCTGGCGCCGTTCATCACGCGGCACGGGGAAGCGCTCGAGCAGGTGGTCATCGACCCCGCCGGTCCCAGCCCCATGACGCTCGGGGTCGCCGAGACGCTGGCGCTCCTCGACCCGCAGCCCCCGGCCGACGACCCCACCGGCCTGTTCGACGAGACGGGCGCCGGCATCAGCGGCGAGGCGCTGCACGCCCTCGGGACCGTCGAGGAGCCGGGCGGGTACCGCGGCATCGGCATCGAGCTGAACCTGCCCGACCACTGGGCCATCATCGAGCTCGACGAGCCCGAGCAGCGCGAACGCCAGATCCGCGAGATCGTCAAGCAGCAGACCGCCAAGCTGGGCGACCGTTCCGCTCCCCTGCGGCGCGACCTGCGCCAGAAGATGATCGAGGTCGCCGACAAGGCCGAGGCCGCCGGCGGCAAGGTCATGGCGTACCTGCTCCTGCCCGGCCAGGAGGCCACGCTCGCGCTGAACGCGACGCTCTACTGGCACGACCTGGGACCCGAGGAGGGCAGCTCGAGTCACCTCCAGCGCATCCAGGACCGGCTCGGCGCCAACCTCGGTCCGGACGACGCGCTCACCCGCACCGAGACCCTGTCCGGCCCGTTCCTGCGCCACATCCGGCTCACGCACGGTTCGGAGGAGGTCGGCGGCCAGGACGTCCCGCTGCTCCTGATCGACTACTGGGCCGAGGCGCCCGGCAAGCAGTCCGTGGCACGGCTCGCGTTCTCCACCCCGCACGTCGGGATCCGCGACGAGATGCTGCGCCTGACCGACAAGGTCCTGTTCTCCACCGAGTGGATCCTCGGCCAGCCGAGCGAGAACACGCCGACGGACGCCGCACCGGAAACCGGTCCGGCCGACCCGAGCCCCGCGACGCCCCCTCCCCCGGCGCCCAGCCCGGCCGGCGTCTGACCCTGACGGGCAGGAGCCCTGGCGAGCCGTCGCCGGGGCTCCTGCCCTGCCTGGCGTAGCCTGCTGCGCATGGCCAGGACGATCGCTACGAACACCACTGTGACCCGTGACGAGCTGCTGGAGTTCCTCCGCTCGCGCCACAACGGGATCCTCGTGACCAGCCGGGCCGACGGCGCCCCGCAGCTCAGCCCCGTCACGTACGGCGTGGACCCGCAGGGACGCGTCGTCGTCTCCACCTACCCGGAACGCGCCAAGGTGCGGAACCTGAAGAAGCGCCCCGCCGCGTCGTTCATGGCGCTCGGCGAAGGCTTCAACGAGGCGTGGGTCCAGGTGGACGGTACCGCCGAGGTGCTGGACGTCCCCGAGTCCGTGGAGCCGCTGGTGGACTACTTCCGCGCGGCCGCGGGCAAGGAGCACCCCGACTGGGACGAGTACCGCGCCGCCATGGTCGAGCAGGGCAAGTCCCTGGTGCGGATCACCATCGAACGCTGGGGCCCTATCGCGACGGGCGGATTCCCTGCACGCCTCGCGGAGGAGTGACCGGTCCTCGTCAGGGGCCGATCGCGGGATGGCGGCTACGGACAAAGGCCCACGTGCCTGCGACGAGCCCGAACCTGAGCAACCAGTTCCAGACGTCGGGCGACGAACCCACCCCGACGTTGATGCCGAAGGTCCGGTCCAGAGTTATCTGGACGCCCGCGAGCACCAGCACGATGGCGACCCACAAGGCCAGGACGAGAACCACGGTCACGCCGACCGCCGACCGTCGGCCGGAGATCCGTTCTCGTCCGGCCGAGGAACCGCCCCTGGGATGGCGGTTGCTGACCAGGGCCCACGTCCCTGCGGCAGCAGCAGCTGTGAGTACCCAGTTCCAGACGCCGGGTAGCGCACCGATCTCGAGATCAGTGCCGAAGATCCGGTTCAGGAGCATCTGGATGCTCACGACCACCAGCACGATGGCGGCCCACAAGGCCAGGAGGAGAACCACGGTCACGCCGGCCGCCGACCGTCGGCCGGACGTCTGGTCCGGTCGCGTCACACCGGGCTCGTCTGCCTGGCCCGCCGGCGGGCTGCTGTCGGGTACCAGGGTGTCGTCCGTCTTTCGCGGCGGCTCGGAGAGGCTGTCTGGTCCCGACGTGTCGTGTGAAGCGGTCATGTGTTTCCTGTTCCGTGTCCGACCCGCCGGTCGAGGTCCGCCCGGCTTGCGATGACAGACATAGAGAGGGCATCGCCGCTGGTTACGGACCATCGACCGCTCCGACATCGTCCGGAACCACCAACAGTGCACTGGTGTGCCGGTGCGGATGCCGGCCCGGCGGTCTGAGAGCATGAGCCCGTGCGAGAGATCAGGCAGAGCAGCAAGCTGAAGTCCGTCCGCTACGACGTCCGGGGTCCGATCCTCGAGGAGGCGTACCGGCTGGAGGCGGAGGGTCACAAGATCCTCAAGCTGAACATCGGCAATCCGGCGCCCTTCGGGTTCGAGGCGCCCGAGGCGGTCCTCGCGGACATGATCCACCACCTGCCCGAGGCGCAGGGCTACAGCGACAGCCGTGGCATCTACTCGGCGCGCACCGCCGTGGCGCACTACTACCAGTCGCACGGCATCAACACCCACGTGGACGACGTCTACATCGGCAACGGTGTGTCCGAGATGATCAGCCTGGTGCTGCAGGCCCTGATCGACGACGGCGACGAGGTGCTGGTTCCCGCACCGGACTACCCACTGTGGACCGGGGCCGTGAGTCTGCAGGGCGGCACGCCCGTGCACTACCGGTGCGACGAGGAGAACGGCTGGAACCCGGACCTTGAGGACATCGAGGCCCTGATCACGCCGGCCACCAAGGCGCTCGTGATCATCAACCCGAACAACCCCACGGGCGCGGTCTACAGCGAGAGCACCGTCAAGGGTCTGGCGGAGCTGGCACGCAAGCACGACCTGGTGCTCCTGAGCGACGAGATCTACGAGAAGATCCTGTTCGACGGCGCCACCCACCACCACACCGCCACGTACGCGGCCGACGACGTCCTGTGCATCACGTTCAGCGGGCTGTCCAAGGCGTACCGGATCTGCGGCTACCGGTCGGGCTGGGCCATGATCTCCGGCCCCAAGCACCGCGCCGCCGACTTCATCGAAGGTCTCACCCTGGTGGCGAACATGCGCATGTGCGCCAACGTGCCGGCACAGCACGCCATCCAGACGGCCCTCGGCGGCTACCAGTCGATCGACCAGCTGATCGTGCCCGGCGGCCGGTTCTACGAGCAGTCCATGCTCGCCGACAAGCTGCTCAACGAGATCCCGGGCGTCACCTCGGTGCGGCCCCGCGGCGCGCTGTACTGCTTCCCGCGACTGGACCCCGAGGTGTACCCGATCAAGGATGACGAGGCGTTCGTCATCGGCCTGCTGCGCGCCAAGAAGATCCTGGTCACCCACGGCTCCGGATTCAACTGGCCGGAGCCCGACCACTTCCGCCTCGTGACCCTCCCCGACGTCGGCGTCCTCACCGAGGCGATCGGCCGGATCGCGGAGCACCTGGAGACCCTGCGCCGTTGATCCCCGTTCCGCTGGTCGAACTCGTCGCGACCTGTGTCTCGACGGGGGCGACCAGCGCAACGGCCGGGATCAGCGTCCGGGCCACCATGGCCACACGCTAGCGCCGCAGGTCACGGGGCGGCGTGCACGTCGCCGGTGCGGGCGATGGCCGGGTGGCCGGCGTGCGCGAACTCGCAGTCGAGCACGGCGGCGACCTCAGAACAGCGTCTCGCTGCCGACGTCGCCACCCACGGACGCCGCGCCGGCCCCGTCGGCGGGCACCCCGCTGAACGCGCCGCGTGGGTAGTCGCCCTCCATGTGCTGGTCACCTCCGTGCGCCCCGGCGGCCCGGGCCCGGTGCATGGCGGTGCTGCCCAGCCCGCGCTCGTCGATCAGCGGCCGCACCCGCTCCCAGAGCCAGTCCCGGTAGCCCTTGTGCGCGTAGGCGCCGCGTGCGTAGACCCTGCCGTAGCCCTCCACCAGGTGCGGATGCTCCCGTTCGAGCCAGCCGAGGTACCACTCGCGGGCGCCGGGCCGCAGGTGCAGTGGCAGCACGGTGACGCCCGTCGCGCCGGCGTCGACCAGGGAGTCGAGAAGACGTTCGAGGTGGGCGAGGGAGTCGGTGAGCCACGGCAGGACCGGCGCGACCATGACACCGCACGGCAGGCCCGCGGCCCTGATCGCACGGATCAGGTCGAGGCGGGCTCGGGGCAACGGCGTTCCGGGCTCGACGGCTTGCTGCAGCTCCCGGCCGGCGGGCGAGTCGGCGAAGGCGAGCGACACCCCGAGGCCGACGTCGACCTTCTCGGCGGCCTGTACCAGGAGGGGAAGATCGCGCCGCAGGAGCGTGCCCTTGGTGAGGATCGAGAACGGTGTGCCCGAGTCCGCGAGCGCCGAGATGATCCCGGGCATGAGTCGGTAGCGGCCCTCGGCCCGCTGGTACGGGTCGGTGTTGGTGCCGAGCGCGACCGCCTCGTGGGTCCAGGAGGGTTTGGCGAGCTCGGCGCGGAGCACCTGGTCCGCGTTGACCTTGACGACGACCTGGGAGTCGAAGTCGTGCCCGGCGTCGAGGTCGAGATATTCATGGGTCGGCCGCGCGAAGCAGTTGTGGCTGATCACGCCGTTCGCGATGAAGTCGCCGGTCCCTGTCGTAATGTCGACCATCTCGGAGTCGCCACCGAGACTCTCGATGGAGACGATCCGCAACGAGACGGAGGTCTTGACGGCAGCACCGACGATCTTGAGCTTCCGGGTGATCGCGGGGTTGGTCAGCGCGAAGAAGCGGCGACGGCTGGACAGCCCGCCGACGACACGGATATTGGCCACGCCGATCTTGTTGGCGGGCTCTCGCACGTGCGGTATGCCCAGCACGTCCAGTGCACGCATGGTCGTGGTGAGCATGCGGTCGTCCGAGTTGGAGATGCGCAGGATCTGACCGTCGCAGCCGCCCTCGGCATCGAAGATCCCGGCGAGGAAGCCGATGTACCAGTCTCGGCTCGGTGCTTCTGGCCACTCGATGATCTCGTGGATCGCCGCGAACGTGGCGCGCTTGGCCGTGAAGATCCCGTCCATCGCGCGCCGTTGCTCGGTCGCGGTCGCGAAGGGACGGCGATCGGTGGCCACACCGGACGCGGCGAGATAGTCCTGCGAGCGGTTCAGCGCCTCCTCGTCGGTCAGGGCGAGGCGGAACATCGTGACCCGTGTCGTCCCGCCCCTCTTCCTCGGGTAGGTGCCGTCAAAGAGCATCCCGTCACCACGGATCATGCCCGTGAGGTACCCCCGCCGGTACTCCGCTGATTCGAGCGGCGCGGCATAGGCGTCGGAGACCATCCCCAGTCCAAACCCTTGGAGCCGGTTGTTGGTCGTCAGGTACGGCCGCTGGCCTTCACCCTTGGCCGGCGGGGCCACGTACTTCCAGCCGCGCTCGGTCAGGAACCGGTGGTCACCGCTGGCCACGATGTCCGTGCCGTCCTCGAGCGTGACCCGATAAGCATGCTTGGTCGTGCCCCAGCGCGCCTGGACCTCGGTCTCGACGTAGCGCCGGTACTTGCCGTCGAACTCGGTCCCGACGATCCGGTCACCGACCATGACGTCGCGGATCGCCTTCTGGCGGCCGTCCGCCATCAGGACGAGCGTCGACGGGTCCACGCAGTAGGTGCACGCGTGCGAGCAGCCCCGGTAGGGGTTGACCGTCCACTTGAACGGCATCTGCGACGCCGCCGGCACCTTCGACAGCGCACTCTTGGCCAGCACCTCGTGGAAGGTCACGCCCGCGAACTCGGGCGAGCGGACCGTGCGCAGCAGCCCGGCGGTGCGCAACCCGGGCATCTCCAGCCCGGGAAGCGCACCGTCGTCATGATTGATCGCCTGACCGTGCCATCGCATACCTGATTCGAACACTCGTTCGAACAGACGTCAAGTCGATGGACCGGCAGCGCCGGGTCAGGCTGAGCGTCAGGACGCCGGGACCACCCGCGGCCAGCGGTCCTCGGCGGACGGCTCCCACGTCGCGGCGTCGGCGTCCACCTGCTCACCCGAACGGATGTCCTTGACCTGGTCGGGGCCGACCACGCCGTCCTCCCCCGCGGAGCCCGGGAACCACACGAACGGGATGCCCCGCCGGTCGGCGTACTTGATCTGCTTGCCGAACTTCGCCGCGCTCGGCGCCACCTCGACCGGGATGTCCCGGGACCGCAGAGCGGTGGCCACGGCGTCGGACACCGCGCGCTGCTCCTCGGACGCCACCGCCACGAGCACCGCGGACGGCACCGACCGCGTCGCCTGGACGAGCTCCGCGGACAGCAGCCGCGAGACCAGGCGGGAGACACCGATCGACAGCCCGACGCCCGGGTAGGTGTTCCTGCCGTCCGAGGCGAGCGTGTCGTAGCGGCCGCCGGAGCAGACCGAACCGAGCTGCTCGTGCCCCACCAGCACCGTCTCGTAGACGGAGCCCGTGTAGTAGTCGAGGCCGCGTGCGATCTTGAGGTCGGCCACGACCACGCCCGGGGCGCGCTCCGCGGCCGCCGCGATCAGCGCCTCGAGCTCCCCCAGACCGGTCTCCAGCAGCTCCGTCACCGCGCCGTGCGACTCGGCGAGGGCACGCACCTCCGCGATCACCCCGACGTCGGACCCCGAGATCGACGCGAGCGCGAGACAGGCCTTGGCCTGGTCGTCCGTGGCGCCGCACTCGGTGACCAGGAGCTCTGACACCTTGTCGGGCCCGATCTTGTCGAGCTTGTCGATCTGGCGCAGCACGCCCTCGACGTCGTCCAGCCCGATGCCACGGTAGAAGCCCTCGGCGACCTTGCGGTTGTTGACCAGGATCCGCACGGGCGGCAGGCCGATCTCGGCCAGCGCGCCAAGCGCCTCCGCCATGACCAGCGGCGCCTCGACCTCGAAGTGGTACGGCAGCTCACCGGCCCCCACGACGTCGATGTCCGCCTGGATGAACTCGCGGAAGCGGCCCTCCTGGGGGCGCTCACCCCGCCAGACCTTCTGGATCTGGTAGCGGCGCAGCGGGAACGCGAGCTTGCCCGCGTTCTCGAGCACGTACCGCGCGAACGGCACGGTCAGGTCGAAGTGCAGACCGAGCTGCTTCTCGGAGCTCGCACGGCCGGCGGCGTCCTCGTCCTGCAGCCGCGACAGCAGGTAGACCTCCTTGGAGGTCTCGCCCTTGCGGAGCAGCTGGTCCAGCGGCTCGACGGCCCGCGTCTCGATCCCGGCGAACCCGTGCAGCTCGAAGGTGTGTCGCAGCGTGTCGAGGACGTGCTGCTCGACGATGCGACCGTCAGGGAGCCATTCGGGGAAACCGGAGAGAGGAGTGGGCTTTGCCATGCCACAGATCTTCCCACGAGCGGGGCGCTGTCAGCCCGGGCTTTCCACAGCCGCCTGCTCGACCAGCCGGGCGAGCACCTCGAGCTCGCCGCGTTCATGCCAGGCGAGCCTGCGCAGCACCTTGACGCTCGTCCAGCTCCCGTGGCGGTCCGACGTCGCCGTCAGGTCCGGCGCCATCTGGGACACGACCCGGCGCACGTGCGCGCCCGACTGCTCGAGCTCGGTCACGAGATCGCCCGCCCGCTCCCTCGCGGGGAGCCCGAGCAGCGGCAGGTAGTAGCGCGACTCGATGTCCGCGATGTGCAGCGCGACCTGTCCGACGGTGTGCCACCAGGCGTAGGGCGGGAGCGTACGGTTCGGGTCGCGGTACGCCAGCACGGACGGCGGGGCGCCCCGCACCAGCTCCAGGGTCCTGGCCCGTGCACGCTCCAGGATCTCGAGGGTCACCACCCGCTCCGCGTCCGACGCAGGCACCCGGTCCCGGTCGAACACCGTCTCGTCGCCGCTCGCCGGGCGGTCCACCCGCTCGGCGACCTGGAGCGCCCCGGTGGCGGCCGCCGCCGCGCCGAGGCCGCACCGGATGCCGAGGTCGGCCAGCGCCGCGGCGGCGTCGGGCCCCTGACCGCAGGTGCCCCAGTGCTCGAGGTCGAACGTCCACGCCGCCGACCAGCCGTCAGCAGCCATCCCGGCGCGCTGGTCGACGTAGGCCCTCATGTGCGGTCCGCGGCGAGGAACGGGTTGGTCTCCAGCTCACGAGCAACGGTCGTGGCGGGCCCGTGCCCCGGTACGACGGCGAGCGCCGGGTCGAGCCCGCGCACCACGTCACGCAGCGTCTCGCCCATTGTCTGGCCGGAGCCGCCGTGCAGGTCGGTGCGGCCGACGGAGCCGGCGAACAGGACGTCGCCCGTGAGGATCACGTCACCGTCGGGCCGGTAGAGGGTGGAGCCCTCCGTGTGACCGGGCGCATGGAGGGCGTGCAGGGTGACCTGCCCGAAGGTGAGCACGGCGGACCCGCCGGGCGTGGCGAACGGTTCGACGACGGCGGGTGCGCGGTAGTCGTCACGGTGGAGGCCGAGCGCGGCCTCCAGCGCGGGGCTCAGGGTCCCGAACGGGTCCGCCAGACGGTAGGCGTCGGCCTCGTGCAGGCGCATCGGGACCTCGTAGCGCGCGCAGAGCTCTGCGGCGTCCCAGGTGTGGTCGGCGTGGCCGTGCGTGGCGAGGACGGCGCGCGGGGTGAGACCCTCGTCGTCGACCAGCCGCGCGACGGCGTCCACCACGCCCGCGCCGGCGTCGACGACCACGCAGTCGGTGCCGGAGGACACGACACAGCAGTTCGTGCCGAACACCGGTGCGACCACTACACGAAGCTCCACGCCGCCCACGTTAGCGGCTGCTGTCCGCGCTGACAGGGCCCGCTTCACCCCTCGGAGAATCGGCTCAGACAGTATGACCTGGCATCCGATGCCTACACTGTCCCCGCACGGGGTGATTCGCCCCGGATCCGGCAGTGAATCGGTCCAGCGTGGCCAAGCCCCGGGTCAAGGCGAGCACGAGAGAGCACGGAGAGAGGAACGCGGTGGCGTCCAGCAAGCAGCGGCAGCGCGCGCAGCAGGCCAGGCAGGCGGAGAAGCGAGCGCAGCGGCAGGCGGCCAAGCGCGCCCGCAAGCAGCGCGTCTGGGGCCTGGTAGCGCTGGTCACGGTGCTCGCGCTCGTGGGCGCCTTCGTGGTCGCCGCTCTGGTCGGGAACGAGCCGCCCGAAGCCGCCGGCGCCTGCCCCGCGGGTGTCGAGGAGGCCCGCGAGGACTACGAGCTCGCCGAACCGTCGGTGGCTGAGAACCGCACGTGGACCGTCACGCTGCAGGCCTGCTCGGGCGACACCGAGGCGGACATCGTCCTCGAGCTCGACGGCGAGAGCGCACCGCAGGCCGTCGCCAACTTCGTCACGCTCGCCCAGGCCGGCTACTTCGACGGCACCGGCTGCCACCGCCTGACGACGTCCGGCATCTTCGTGCTGCAGTGCGGCGACCCGACCATGACGGGCCAGGGCGGACCGGGCTACAACTTCGGCCCGATCGAGAACGCCCCGGAGGACGACGTCTACCCCGCCGGCACCGTTGCGATGGCGCGAGTGGGCAACGACGGAGAGTCCATGGGCTCCCAGTTCTTCCTCGTCTACGAGGATTCGACCATCCCCGCCGACACCGCCGGCGGGTACACGGTCTTCGGCACGATCACATCCGGCCTGGACTTCGTCCGGGCAGTCGCTGACGCGGGAACGGCGGGCGGCGAATCTGTTGCGCCCGCCACCCCGGTCACCATCGAAGGAGTTGAGACCCAGTGAGCGAACCCACTTCCCGCTCGGCCGAGCCCGTCCAGCAGGACGCGCCCGCCGAGCCCGTGGCCGAGACTCCGACCGCAGCCGAGTCCCCCGCCGAGGCGGCGAGCGAGGCGACCGAGGCACCTGAGCCGGCCGAGGCGCCGGCCGAGGTGGAGGCACCCCAGGACGCCGTCGAGGCAGCCCCTGCGGCCCCCGCCGAGGAGCAGGTCGCCGACGAGACGCCCGCAGCCGAGGTCCCGACGGAGGAAGCTCCGGCCGAGGAGGCTCCGGCAGCCGAGGCTGAGCCCGAGGTCACCGAGGTGGCACCTGCGCCGGAAGCTCCAGCGGCGGACACCCCTGGGGAAGAGGCTCCGACGGCGGAGGCTCCCGCCGAGGAGCCGGCGACGGAGGATGCCCCTGCGGCCGACGCTCCTGCGGCAGACGCTCCAGCGGCGGAGGCGCCCGCGGCAGAGGATGCTCCTGCGGTGGAGGCTCCCGCGGCAGAGGTCCTGACCGAGGAAGCGGCCGCTGAGGCTCCGGCGACCGAGGCCGAGGCTCCGGTCGAGGAGAAGCCCGCCCCGGCTCCTGCTCCCCAGCCGGCGACGCCGAAGCCGTCCGCGATCCCGTCGCCGGCCGCGCTCGCGCGGCCGCGTGCGCCCAAGCCGGGCGCGCCGTCGGCTCCCGCGGCGCAGGCGGCCCCGGCCGCCCCTGCCCCGGTCGTGCCGGTGGCGGTCGACGCCGCCGCGCACACCGAGGCCGAGAAGTTCGGCCGGGTCGACGACGAGGGCAACGTGTACGTCCGCGAGGCCGCCCGTGAGCGTATCGTCGGCCAGTTCCCGGGGGTCACCACCGAGGAGGCCCTGGCGCTGTACGTGCGCCGTTACCTCGACCTGGCCGCGAAGGTCGGCCTGTTCGAGGCCCGCCTGGAGAGCGCCGACCTGTCGGTGCGCGAGATCGACCAGACCCTGCAGAAGCTCGGCGAGGAGACCGCGGAGCCGGCCGCCGTCGGCGACCTGGACGCCCTCCGGGCTCGGGTCGAGACGCTGCGCGGTCTCGCCGCTGAGCGTCGGGCCGCCCTCGAGGAGGCCCGGTCCGCCGCCAAGGCGGAGGCCGTCGCCGCTCGTACCTCGATCGTGGAGGCCGCCGAGAAGATCGCGGCGACCGACCCGAGCAAGATGCAGTGGCGCCCCGCGGGCGAGGAGCTGCGCTTGCTGCTGGACCGCTGGAAGGAAGCCCAGCGCTCCGGGCCGCGCATCGACCGCCCCACCGAGGAGTCCCTCTGGAAGCGGTTCAGCCACGCCCGCACCGCGTTCGACCGCGAGCGCCGGCACTTCTTCGCCGACCTGGAGCAGCGCAACAACGCCGCCAAGGTCGAGAAGGAGAAGCTGGTCTCGGAGGCTGAGTCGCTGTCCACGAGCACCGACTGGGGCTACACCGCCGGTGCGTACCGCGACCTGATGACGCGGTGGAAGGCGGCGGGTCGTGCGTCGCGCAAGGACGACGACGCCCTGTGGGCCCGGTTCCGGGCGGCGCAGGACCGGTTCTTCCAGGCCCGGGACGCCGAGAACGCCGTCATCGACGCGGAGTACGGCGAGAACCTGAAGGTCAAGGAGGAGCTGCTGCTGGAGGCCGAGGCGCTGGTGCCGGTCAAGGACCTGAACAAGGCCAAGGCCGCGCTGCGCAACATCCAGGAGCGCTGGGAGGAGGCCGGCAAGGTCCCGCGAGGTGACATCCAGCGCGTCGAGGGCCGGCTGCGTGCGGTCGAGACCGCGATCCGCGACGCCGACCAGGCGCAGTGGAAGCGGAGCAACCCGGAGACGCGTGCGCGTGCCGAGGGTGCGGCCGCACAGCTCGAGGCGGCGATCGAGGGTCTCGAGGCGGACCTCGAGGCCGCACGGGCCAAGGGCGACAAGCGCAAGATCTCCGAGCTGGAGGCGGCGGTCACTGCCCGTCGCTCGTGGCTCGAGCAGGTCGTCAAGGCGGCGGAGGACTCCAAGGGCTGACGTCCTTCGAGTTGTCCACAGCGGGGCCCGGTCGCAGTGCGCGACCGGGCCCCGCTGCGCGTAGGTTCTGCGCATGTCCCCGTGCACATCTCTCGCCGCGCTGCTGGATCCTCGGCCGGCGGCCGCGCCGCTCGTGGTGACACCCGCGGACGTCGGCGGCGCGGTGGCCTGGTCCGACCTACGGCGGGCCGGCGCCCTCGTCGAGCTGCGCGACGGCGCGGCGGTCGGCACGGGCTCGGTCGTCGGGTCACAGCACCGGGCGCTGGCGCTCGCGGGCGACGTGCCCGTGCGGTGCGTGCTGGCGGCCTCGACGGCGGCCTGGGTCCACACCGGCGTGTACGACGGCGTCGTCGCCGGGGCCTGGCCCGCGGACGCGCCGGTCGAGCTGGCCTACTCCCCCGACACGCACTACCCGGCGCCCCACCCCGGGCGGGTGGCGCGGCGTGCGCCAGGGCTCGCGCGGGACACCGTCCGGCTCGCCGGTGTGCCCGTGACGGGCCTGACCCGTACCGCCGTCGACGTCGCCTGCACGGTGCCGCCAGGGGCCGCGGTACCCGTGCTCGTGGCCCTGGCGGAACTTGGTCTGGACCTGGGGACCGCCAGGCGGGTGCTCGACAGGCGCGCCCGCGTGGTCGGCCGTCCTGCGGCGCACCGGGCGTTCGCGGCAGCGCTGGCGCGGTTGGAGCGCTAGGTTCGGGTCATGGCCGGATCCAAGACACCCGCGGTGGAGCTCGATGTCGCAGGCCGGACGGTGCGCGTCACGAGCCCGGACCGTGTCGTCTTCCCTCGCGGAATCACCAAGCTGCAGGTCGTCGAGTACTTCGTCGCCGTGTCCGACGGGATCACCGGCGCCCTCCTGCACCGCCCCACGACCCTGGAGCGCTGGCCCAAGGGCTGGCACGAGGGCGCGCGCCTCACCACGCGGATGCCGAAGCCTGACGACCCGAAGGGGGACGGCTTCTACCAGAAGCGTGTGCCGAAGGGTGCGCCGGACTACGTGGAGACCGCGACCATCGCGTTCCCGTCCGGCCGGACGGCGGACGAGGTGTGCCCCACCGAGCCGGCGGTGGTGGCCTGGGCGGCCAACATGGGCACGCTCACCTTCCACCCGTGGCCGGTGCGGCGCGACGACGTCGAGGCGGTCGACCAGCTCAGGATCGACCTCGACCCGCAGCCGGGCACCAGCTTCGACGAGGCGGCCGCCGTCGCCCCGCACCTGCGGGAGCTGCTGGGCGAGCTGAACATGACGGGGTACCCCAAGACGTCGGGCGGGCGCGGGCTGCACGTGTTCGTGCCGCTGGAGCCACGGTGGACGTTCACGCAAGCGCGGCGGGCGACGATCGCGATCGGGCGCGAGCTGGAGCGGCGGCTGCCCGGCAAGGTCACCACCCGCTGGTGGAAGGAGGAGCGGGGCGAGGCCATCTTCGTGGACTACAACCAGATGGCTCGCGACCGCACCATCGCCTCCGCCTACTCGATCCGGGCGAACGGCAGGGCCACCGTGTCGATGCCGCTGGACTGGGACGAGGTCGCGGACGTGCACCCGGACGATTTCGACGTCCTGACGGCGCCGCCCCGGTTCGCCGAGCGTGGTGACCTGTTCGCCGCGCTGCGCGCCGACCGCGACCCGGGCCTGGACTGCTCGCTCGACGCCGCCCTGGAGCTCGCGGCCCGCGACGAGGCGGACGGGCTCGAGGACCTGCCGTACCCGCCGGAGTACCCGAAGATGCCGGGCGAGCCCAAGCGTGTGCAGCCCAGCCGCGACAAGGACCGCGACAAGAGCCAGGACGCCGCCGGCGACTGACCCCGCCTGCTCCCGCCGTACCGCTCTCTCTTCGAGGTCTAAGTTTCTCGCGTCTGAACCGATTCAGAAGCGAGAAACTTAGACCTCGAAGAGGCGTCGGGGCGGGGAGGCGTCGGGGCGGGGCGGGTCAGTGATTGCGTAGCGCCTTGATGAGGTCGCCCTTGCGCATCTTGGAGCGGCCGTCGATGCCGATCTCGGCCGCGCGCTTGCGCAGGTCATCGGCGGTCCAGTCCTCGTACTCGGGAGACTTGCCGCCCTTGTGACCGACGCTCTTGCGCGAGGAGTTCGCCGCGGCGTTCGCGATGCGTGCCGACTTCTCCTTGGAGTTGCCCTCGTCACGAAGCTTCTCGTACAGCTCGTCGTCCTTGACGCTCGGACCCGGGTCACGCTTCGGCATGACTGCTCCTCCCACTCAGGCGGACCGTTCACCATCCACGATGGCCCACCCCGGAGCGGCTCGCACGCTCGCGGACCGATGAGTTCCGCCCCGCCATGCCGTCGGACAGTGCATGGGAACTCTGAGCTACTTCGCCAGCATGTCCGCCGACGGGTACACGGTGGACGCCGAGGGGAAGTTCGACTGGATGGTGCCCACCGACGAGGTGCTCGCGTTCATCAACGAGATCGAGACGGATGTCGCCGTCTACGTCCACGGCCGGCGCATGTACGAGACGATGGTCTACTGGGAGACGCACGATCCGGGACCGGACCCGAACCCGCACATGGCGCGGTACGCGAAGATCTGGCAGGGCGTGGACAAGGTGGTCGCGTCGTCGTCCCTGCCGGAGGAGGCGATCACGTCCGCGCGGACGCGGATCGTGCGTGACCTGCAGCTGGGCGAGCTGCGCCGGATCGCGAACTGCGCGCCCGGCGTCGTCTCGGTGGGCGGGCCCACCGTGGCCGCGGAACCCATCCGGCACGGGCTCGTCGACGACTTCCGCCTCTTCGTCTACCCCGAGGTGGTGGGCGGCGGACTGCCCGCGCTGCCTCCGGGCGCCCGGCTGAGCCTGCGCCTCGTCGACACCCTTACGTTCGCGAACGGGTCCGTCTACCTGCGCTACGTCCCGCGCTGAGGCAGGCTCGTACCGTGACCACACTCAACCTGCCCGTGCAGCCACCGGTCCGGCCGATGCTCGCCAAGAGCGTGCCGTCGATCCCCGCCCAGTCGGCGACCGACGTCGGCCCCGCCTACGTCTACGAGCCGAAGTGGGACGGCTTCCGCGCCATCGTGTACCGCGACGGGGACGAGGTCCGGATCGACTCCCGGAACACGAAGCCGATGGACCGCTACTTCCCCGACGTCGTCGCGGCGGTCCGCGAGGCGCTCCCGGAGCGGTGCGTGGTCGACGGCGAGATCGTCATCGCGCAGCCGTCGGCGGCGGCCTCGACGGGCAGCGGGGCGCGCCTCGACTTCGAGCTGCTGTCCCAGCGCATCCACCCGGCGGCGTCGCGCGTGAAGATGCTCGCCGAGACCACCCCCGCCGCGCTGGTCGTGTTCGACGTCCTGGCACTGGGCGACGAGTCGCTCGTGGACCGGCCGCTCGCCGAACGGCTCGAGGCCCTGGACGGGCTGGGGTTGACCGGTCCGCTCGTGTTCGCCACCCCGCGCACGCAGGACGCCGCGGTGGCCGAGGAGTGGTTCGGCTCGTTCGAGGGCGCCGGCCTCGACGGCGTCGTCGCCAAGCCCGCGGACGGCCCTTACGCGCCGAACAAGCGCGCCATGCTGAAGATCAAGCACACGCGCACTGCCGACGTCGTCCTGGCGGGCTACCGCCTGCACAAGACCTCGACGCCTGAGCAGCCCGTGCTGGGCTCGCTGCTGCTCGGCCTGTGGGACGAGTCCGAGGACGGGCCTCGCCTGCAGTTCGTCGGCGTCGCCGCGTCGTTCTCGGCGACCCGGCGTGCGGAGCTCGTCGCCGAGCTTGCGCCGCTGGTGGTGGA
Organism: Promicromonospora iranensis; assembly: GCF_028994775.1. GTDB lineage: Bacteria > Actinomycetota > Actinomycetes > Actinomycetales > Cellulomonadaceae > Promicromonospora > Promicromonospora iranensis_A. Next base: position 39,775 of record NZ_JAJQMN010000001.1, read on the forward strand.
GCCCGGCACGCCCGCGGCGGACGAGCACCCGTGGCAGGGCTGGTCCGACCCGGCGAACGCCGAGGTGGGCGACCGGCTGCCCGGCGCGCAGTCCCGCTGGAGCTCGGGCAAGGACCTGTCCTTCACACCCCTACGTCCGGAGCGTGTGCTGGAGGTGGGCTACGACCACATGGAGGGCACCCGGTTCCGGCACACCGCACAGTTCAAGCGCTGGCGCCCGGACCGCGAGCCGGCGTCGTGCACGTACGAGCAGCTGGAGGAGCCGGTCCGGTTCGACCTGGGCAAGCTGCTGCCGGGCGCGCCGGGGACCGCCTGAAGGCGCCCCGGCGCGCCCACGTCAGACCGGCAGCTGCGGCCGCTCCACCGGCTTGGTGCCGGTGATGCGGTGTACGTCGAACACGCCCTCCACCTTCCGGACGGCCGCGAGGACCGTCGCGAGGTGGGCGGGCTCAGCCATCTCGAAGATGAACCGCGAGACCGCCAGCCGGTCGTCCGACGTCGAGACGAACGCCGACAGGATGTTCACGTGGTTCTCGGACAGCACGCGCGTCACGTCCGACAGGAGCCGTGACCGGTCGAGCGCCTCGACCTGGATCTGGACCAGGAACATCGTGTTGGCGCCCTGTGTCCACTCGACCTCGACCAGGCGTTCCGGCTGCTTGCGGAGCCCGTCCAGGTTCACGCAGTCCGTGCGGTGCACGCTGACGCCCTGGCCGCGGGTGACGAAGCCGACGATCTCGTCGCCCGGCACCGGCGTGCAGCACTTGGCGAGCTTGACCCACACGTCGGAGGAGTCGGAGCCCTTGAGCATGACGCCCGGGTCGCCCGAGCGCACACGCCGCGCGGTGAGCCCGCCGGGGCGGGTCGCCTCGGCGACGTCCTCCTCCGCGCCGTCCGCACCACCGAGCGCCTTGACCAGCTTGTCCACCACGTGGGCAGACGAGATCTGGCCCTCGCCGACGGCCGCGTACAGCGCCGACACGTCCTGGTAGTTCATCTCGTTCGCGACCCCGACGAGGGTCTCGTGCGACATGAGGCGCTGGATCGGCAGGCCCTGCTTGCGCATGGACTTGGCTATCGAGTCCTTGCCGGTCTCGACGGCCTCCTCGCGGCGCTCCTTGGTGAACCACTGGCGGATCTTGTTCCGCGCCCGCGGCGACTTGACGAACCCGAGCCAGTCGCGGCTCGGCCCCGCCGTCTCCGACTTCGAGGTGAGGATGTCGACGACGTCGCCGTTCTCGAGCGGCGAGTCGAGCGGCACCAGGCGGCCGTTCACGCGGGCGCCCATGGTGCGGTGCCCGACCTCGGTATGCACCGCATACGCGAAGTCGACGGGCGTCGCGCCGCCCGGCAGCGCCATCGCCATACCCTTCGGCGTGAAGACGTAGACCTCGTCGCCGCCGATCTCGAACCGCAGCGAGTCGAGGAACTCCGCCGGGTCCGCGGTCTCACGCTGCCAGTCCACGAGCTGGCGCAGCCAGGCCATGTCCTGGTTCTTCGGGTCGTTGGCGCCGCCGCCCGCCGGCGTCTTCTCCTTGTACTTCCAGTGCGCCGCGACACCGTACTCGGCGCGGCGGTGCATGTCGTGCGTGCGGATCTGGATCTCCACGGGCTTGCCGCCCGGGCCGATCACCGTCGTGTGCAGCGACTGGTACATGTTGAACTTCGGCATCGCGATGTAGTCCTTGAACCGGCCGGGGACCGGGTTCCACCGCGCGTGCATGGCGCCGAGCGCCGCGTAGCAGTCACGCACCGTGTCCACCAGGACACGCGTGCCGACGAGGTCGTAGATCTCCGCGAAGTCGTGACCGCGCACGATCATCTTCTGGTAGATCGAGTAGTAGTGCTTCGGCCGGCCCGTCACCGTCGCCTTGATCTTGGCGCTGCGCAGGTCGGACTCGATCTGGCCCCGCACCACGCCGAGATACTCCTCGCGCGCGGGGGCCCGCTCTGCCACGAGATGCACGATCTCGTCGTACACCTTGGGGTACAGGGCCTGGAAGGACAGGTCCTCCAGCTCCCACTTGATGGTGTTCATGCCGAGCCGGTGGGCCAGGGGCGCGTAGATCTCAACGGTCTCGCGCGCCTTGCGCTCCGCCGACTTGGACGGCACGTACTTCCAGGTGCGGGCGTTGTGCAGGCGGTCGGCCAGCTTGATGACCAGCACGCGGATGTCCTTGGCCATCGCCACGACCATCTTGCGCACGGTCTCGGCCTGGGCCGCGTCGCCGTACTTCACCTTGTCGAGCTTGGTGACGCCGTCCACCAGCAGCGCGACGTCGTCGCCGAACTCGGCGCGCAGCGTGTCCAGCGCGTAGTCGGTGTCCTCGACCGTGTCGTGCAGCAGGGCGGCCGCGATCGTCGTGCCCTCGAAGCCGAGCTCGGCGAGGATCGTCGAGACGGCGACAGGGTGCGTGATGTACGGGTCGCCGCTCTTGCGCATCTGCCCGCGGTGGGCCTTCTCCGCGACGACGTAGGCGCGTTCGATCAGCGCCACGTCGGCCTTGGGGTGGTTGCTGCGGATCGCCTGCAGCAGCGGCTCGATCGCGGCGGACGAGCCGCCGCTCATGCTGCGTACACCGAGGCGCACCAGCCGGTTCCGCATCCGGTTGCCACCGGGCGGCGTCGGCGGATTCTTCTCGGGCACCGGAGCGCGTGACACCGTGTTCTCAGCCATGTACGCGCCTCCTTCCCCGGGTAGTACCCGGAGTCGCCAGTCTAGCCCTGGACCTCTATTCCCCGTACGTACGGCTCAGTCGCCGGACGACGTGCCTACCCGCAGGAGAGTATCGACGTTGTGGCCCTGAAGCCTGTCCCGGCCGTGGAGTGCCTCCAGCTCGAGCAGGAACGCCAGCCCGGCCACCACTCCCCCGCACTGCTCCACCAGCTGTGCGGCGGCCGCCGCGGTACCACCCGTGGCGAGAACGTCGTCGATGATCAGAACACGCGCACCAGGCGTAAGTGTTCCCGAGCGCAGCTCGATGGCCGCCGAGCCGTACTCCAGGTCGTACGACACGCTCTCGGTGGGCGGCGGGAGCTTGCCCGCCTTCCGCAGGGGCAGGAACCCCAGGCCGAGCGCGTGGGCGACGGGCGTGCCGAGCAGGAAGCCACGCGCCTCCATGCCGGCGACCACGTCCACGCCGTCCGCCAGGGCCAACCGGGTGAACGCCTCGATCACGTCGGCCAGCCCTTCGGCGTCGGCCAGGAGCGGGGTGATGTCCTTGAAGAGGATGCCCGGGGAGGGAAAGTCAGGGACGTCCACGATCAGGTCGCGAACGCGCGTCGCCCTCTCCGGCAACAAGCCGGAGAGGGCGACGTCGGTCAGGTCGTCTGCCACGAAGCGGAGCCTACCGGCGACGCTTGGGCTGAGCGGTATGTCCCCGGTGATGTCCGGGAACGAGCTGCGCGGAGCCGGACGCCGCGGCGGCCAGCACGCTCTCGTCGACGCCCTCGGCCGCGAGGCCCGCACGCAGGTCCATGACCTTCTTGGTGTGCGCGGCGATCTTGGGCTCGCCCTCGCGCAGCGCCACGTCGAGCGGCGTGGCCAGGAAGATGGACGACGTCGCGCCCACCGCGATGCCGACGAACAGCGACAGCGAGATGTCCTTCAGCGTGCCGGCCCCCAGGAGGAAACCACCCACGAAGAGGATGCCCGCGACCGGCAGCAGCGCCACCACCGACGTGTTGATGGACCGGACCAGCGTCTGGTTCACCGCGAGGTTCGCCCGCTCGGCGTAGGTGCTACGGGTCTGCTCGGTCAGGGCGACCGTGTTCTCGCGGACCTTGTCGAAGACGACCATCTTGTCGTAGAGCGAGAAGCCCAGGATGGTCAGGAAGCCGATGATCGTCGACGGCGTGACCTCCCAGCCGATCAGGGCGTACACGCCCGCGGAGACCAGCACGTCCGCGAGCATGGCCACGATCGCAGCCACCGACATGCGCCAGGCCCGGAAGTAGATGGCCATGAAGAGAGCCGCGGCGACGATGAACGTCACGGTGCCCCACAGGGCCCGCATGCTCACCGACTGGCCCCAGGTCGGGCCGATGAAGTTCGTCGTGACTTCCGACGCCTGCACGCCGTACGCCTGCGCGAGGCCGTCCTGGAGCTGGTTGGTCTGGTCGTTGTCCAGCTCCGAGACCTGCACCCGGACACCGTCCGTACCCACCCGGCTCACGTGCGGTTCCTGGCCGGGGGCCACCTCCGCGACGGCGTCGAGAGCGATGTCCTCGTCGGTGCTGGACACGCCCGAGACGGTGAACTCGGAACCACCACGGAAGTCGATACCGAGGTTGAGGCCCTGGAAAACGAGCACCAGGATCGACGCAGCCGAGAAGAGGCCGACGATCGAGAACCAGAGACCCCTCTTCTGGACGATCGGGTAGGACCGTCGCCCCGTGTAGAGGTCGTTGCCCCACTGGGCGAAGCCGCCGCGAGCCATCAGTGCTTCTCCTCGTTCTGAGCCGCTTCGGCGGCAGCCTTGCGCTCGGCGGCACGCCGCTCCGCGATAGTCATCCTGCGGCCGTCCTCGGCGACGCGCGGCGCGTTGCTCACGGACTGTGCCGAGACCAGCTCACGCTCCCGGTCGGGCGCGTCGGCGACGGGGGCATCGGCGACCTCGGCCGTCGAGCCCGAGAACCGCCCGGCGCCCCGGTACCGCGGTGCGACGTCGAGACGGTCGGGCGAGAGGCCCGACCACTTGTGCCCGTCGCGGAAGAACGGCACCTTGGCCAGGAGCTCCATGACCGGGTGGGTGAACCAGATGACCACCATGACGTCGATGATCGTGGTCAGACCGAGGGTGAACGCGAAGCCGCGCACCCCGCCGACGGTCATGAAGTACAGGATCACCGCGGAGAGCAGGTTCACTGCCTTGGCCGCGTAGATGGTGCGGCGAGCTCGGAGCCAGCCACGCTGGACGGCAAGCCGGAGCGTGCGCCCGTCACGTAGCTCGTCCCGAATACGTTCGAAGTACACTATGAACGAGTCCGCGGTGAAGCCGATGGCCACGATCAGACCGGCGATACCCGGCAGGGACAGGCGGTAGCCCATCCCCCAGCTCAGGAGCGCGATCACCACATAGGTCATCGCCCCTGCCACGATCAGCGACATGACGGTCAGCAGACCGAGGGTGCGGTACTGGAACATCGAGTAGACGACGACCAGTGCCAGGCCGATGAGGCCGGCGAACAGACCGCGCTGCAGCTGCTCGGAACCGAGCGTCGCCGAGATCTGGTTCTGACCCTCCACCTCGAAGGTCAGCGGCAGCGAGCCGAAGCTCAGCTGGTTGGCCAGCGTCGCCGCCGAGTCCCTGGTGAACGAGCCGGAGATGCTGGCCTGTCCGTTCGTGATCGGCTGGTTGCTGCTCGGTGCCGACACGATCAGGCCGTCCAGCACGATGGCGAACTGGTTGCGCGGCGGCTCGAGCGGCGTCAGGCGCTCGGTGGTCTCGCGGAACTTCGTCGTGCCCTCGGAGTTGAAGTCGAGGCTGACGCCCCAGGTGTTGGAGACGCTGCCGTTCGCGCCCGGGATCAGACCGGACGTGGCGGAGGTCAGGTCGGTGCCGTCCACCTCGACGGGACCGAGGATGTACTTGGCCGAACCGACCTGGTCACACGTGACGAGCAGCAGGTTCGGGTTGTCGCCGCCACCGCCCTCGCGGTTCTTCGGGTCGGTGCAGTCGAGCGCGTCGAACGCCGCCTGGACCGACGGCGTGATCTGCGCCAGGTCGGACGGGTCGGTCGCCGACTCGATCGCCTCCTCCTGCTCGGCGATCTCCTTCTTCGTCGGCTGGTCGGCCGCGGCGCCGTCCTCGGCAGCCGCGTCGTCGGCAGCGTCGCCGGACGGGCTCGCCGAGGGCTGCGCCGTGGGGATCGGGTTGCCGATCGTGAGGACCGGGCGGAACTTCATCTGCGCGGCCTGGGAGATCAGCGCGACGGTCTCGTCGTCCACCTCGCCGGGGATCTCGACCACGATCTGGTTGTCGCCCTGGCTCGCGATCTCGGCCTCGGTGACGCCGTTGGCGTCCACCCGCTGCCGGATGACACCGATGGCCTCTTCCATCGCCTCCGGGGTCACCTCGGACCCGTCGGAGGTGACGGCCTTCAGGATGACCTGGGTACCGCCCTGCAGGTCAAGAGCCAGGCCAGGGGCCAGGCTCGCTCCGTCAGGATTGTCGCTCGACTTACCGTCGAACTGCCAACCAGCCAGGAGGGCGCCGAAGGGCAGCAGGATCGTCAAGATCGTCAGGAGCACGATCGTGCGAACCGGCCGCGAGCGCCGGGTGTCAGTCGCCAACGTCTGTCTCTTCTCGTGTGCGCACCGGGGTACGTCCGGTGCGGGTTCGGCGCCGCCCGGGGTTACCGGACGGCGCGGCCGTCACTTGCCGTCCGCGTCAGCGTCCCGCCGCTGCTGCTCCTGGTACTCGCGCTTGGCGGTGTCCAGGTCTGACAGGTCGTCGGGAACGTCCTTCGCGTCGGGGCTGATCGTACTTGCCGTTTCGCCCTCTGCTGTGACATCGGACTCATCGGACGCGTCGTCGAGGTCCGCGTCGTCGGCGACGGGCTCCTCGATCTTCTTGGAGATGGCGGCGCGGAGCCAGGTGGTGGGGCTGCCCGGGAAGGACTCGATGGTCACCTGGTCGTTCGCGTCGTCGACGTCGAGAACGGTGCCGATCATGCCGGAGGCGGTCATGACCTTGGTCCCGACCGTGAGGTTGTTGCGGAACTCCGCGGCCTCGCGCTGCTGCTTGCGGGTGCGGGAGGACATGAAGAACATCACCACGAGGAGGATCGCGACGAGAATGAGCATTTCCACGGTAAGGGTCCCTGTTCGATTGCTGTGTCGGATGAGCCGCGCTCGCATGCGTCGCGCAAGTACGACGAGGATCCAACCCAGTGTAGTGCTCGGGGTCGAATCCTCGGGCGCCCCGGCGAGGGGCGCCACATGATCAACGTCAGGGCTCCAGCAAAGTTCCCGATCCCGGGCCCGGGCCGGGCGTCCAGGTTGCCGATCCGGGTGCCGGAGGGGGCGGGGTGAGCCCCAGGTGCTCCCACGCCGCGGGGGTGGCGACGCGCCCTCGGGGGGTGCGCCCGATCAGGCCCTCGCGCACGAGGTAGGGCTCCGCGACGGTCTCGACCGTCTCGGCCTCCTCGCCCACGGTCATGGCCAGCGTGCTGAGCCCGACGGGTCCGCCACCGAACCTGGTGCACAGCGCGGTGAGCACCGCGCGGTCGAGGCGGTCCAGACCGATGGGGTCCACCTCGTAGACCTCGAGGGCGGACCGTGCGGCGTGCAGGTCGAGGCGTCCGTCGCCGCGGACCTGCGCCCAGTCGCGCACGCGGCGCAGCAGCCGGTTGGCGATGCGGGGGGTGCCGCGGGAGCGGCCGGCGATCTCGTGCGCGGCAGCGTGCTCCAGGTGCACGCCGAGCAGCCCGGAGGAGCGCAGGATCACGCGCTCCAGCTCCTCGGGCGAGTAGTAGTCCATGTGCCCGGTGAACCCGAAGCGGTCACGCAGCGGGGCGGGCAGCAGGCCGGAACGCGTGGTCGCGCCGACGACGGTGAACCGGGGCAGCGCCAGCGGGATCGCGGAGGCGCCGGCGCCCTTGCCGACGATGACGTCGACGCGGAAGTCCTCCATCGCGACGTAGAGCAGCTCCTCGGCGGGCCGGGCGAGGCGGTGGATCTCGTCGATGAACAGCACGTCCCCCTCCTCGAGCGAGGACAGGACGGCGGCGAGGTCGCCGGCGTGCTGGATCGCCGGGCCGCTGGTGAGCCGCATGTGCGACTCCAGCTCGCCCGAGATGATCATGGCGAGGGTCGTCTTGCCGAGTCCGGGCGGGCCGGACAGGAGCACGTGGTCGGGCGGGTTGCCGCGCGCGATCGCCGCCTGGAGCACGAGCGAGAGCTGGTCGCGCACGACCCGCTGGCCGACGAAGTCGTCGAGCCGCTTGGGCCGGAGCGCCGCCTCGGCGGCGCGCTCGATCTCGTCGGCGCTCGGCGCGACGATGCGGTCCCGCTCGCCGGTCGAGCCCGTTCCGGTGGCCGAGCCTGTGGAGACCTCAGCCACGGTGGCCTCCCAGCAGACGCAGCGCGGAACGGAGCGTGGCGGCGACCTCGTCGGCGGCTATCGCGTCGGTCCCCGCCTCGGCGAGCACCTTCGCGACGGCGTCCTCGGCCTGCTTGGCGGGCCAGCCCAGGCCGGCGAGAGCCTCGACGACGCGCTCGGAGTGGTCGCCGACGTTCCCGGCGGGTCCTGCCGCGGAGCCGTCGACCGCGCCCGCGGCCGCCCCGGACGGCGGCCCGAGCCGGTCGGCCAGCTCCAGGACGATGCGCTGGGCGCCCTTCTTGCCGATCCCCGGGACGCGGGTCAGCGCGGCGAGGTCCTCGCCCGCGACGGCGCGGCGCAGCGCGTCCGGCGTGTGCACCGCGAGCATCGCGAGCGCCAGGCGCGGCCCGACGCCGGAGACGGTCTGCACCACCTCGAACACGTCCCGCTCGTCGGGGTCCGCGAACCCGTACAGCGTCATGGAGTCCTCACGGACCACCATGCTCGTCGCGACCCCAGCCGTCTCGCCGACGCGCAGCCCGGCCAGCGTCGTGGGCGTGGCGTGCACGAGGTAGCCGACACCACCGACGTCGACCACCACACGGTCCAGGCTCACGTGGGCCACGGTTCCCGTCAGCGAGGCGATCACGGGCTCCTCCTTCTCGGGTCCTGGATGAGGGCTCGGTGGTCCAGCTCGCCGAGACCCACTCGAACGTTCGTGCGACGACCCTAACAAGTCCGGCCGCCCCGCTGCCCGTGCCACGCCGCCGATCACCGGTCGTGCGGCAGCGCCGACCGCCGCCGGGCGCTCAGCGGCGAGGGCGCTGCTTCGCCGCCTGTTCCGCGGCGGCCCAGGCGCGCTGCGCGGGGGTGAGCTCGTGCCGGTCTCCGCCCTGCAGGGCGCCGGAGGGCCGCCACAGGTGGCAGACAGCGAGGGCGAGCGCGTCGGCGGCGTCGGCGGGCCGCGGCGCCTCGTCGAGGTCGAGGATGCGCGTGATCATGGTCGTGACCTGCGCCTTGTCGGCGCGGCCCGATCCGGTCACCGCGGCCTTCACCTCCGACGGCGTGTGGAGGGCGACGGGCACGCCCCGGCGGGCCGCGGCCACCATGGCCAGGCCCGCCGCCTGGGCGGTCCCCATCACCGTGCCGACATTGTGCTGGGCGAACACCCGCTCGACCGCGACGACGTCGGGCACGTGCTCCTCGAGCCACGCATCCAGTCCCTCAGCGATCTTCAGCAGCCGCAGGTCGGTGGACAGGTCCGGTTCGGAGCGGATCACGCCGACCGCGACCATCCGTGCCCGCCGTCCGGGCAGGGAGTCGACCACACCGATTCCACACCTGGTCAGGCCGGGGTCGACCCCTAGAACGCGCATGGCGTCAGGTTCTCATGGCGCCGGGCGAGGTCTTGACAGGCTCGACCAACGGGTGCGGCCCGGCCTGCGCAGTGGGCCGGACCCGCAACGCGGTCAGACAAGCAGAGCCGTCACTCCTCTTCGTCGAGAGCGGCCATGACCTCGTCGCTCGCGTCGAAGTTCGCGTAGACGCTCTGCACGTCGTCGCTGTCCTCGAGCGAGTCGATGAGGCGCATGATCTTGCGGGCGCCCTCGACGTCCACCTCGACCTGCATGGACGGGTGGAAGATCACGTCGGCGGAGTCGTACTCGATGCCGGCTTCCTGGATGGCCGTTCGCACGGACACCAGGTCGGTGGCCTCGGTCAGGACCTCGATGACCTCGCCCTGGTCCGTGACGTCCTCCGCGCCGGCGTCGAGCGCGGCGAGCATGACCTCGTCCTCGCCCACACCCTCGGTCTTCGGCACCACGATCAGGCCCTTGCGGGAGAACAGGTAGGAGACCGAGCCCGGGTCGGCGAGGTTGCCGCCGTTGCGGCTGAACGCCAGGCGCACCTCGGAGGCCGCGCGGTTCTTGTTGTCGGTGAGGCACTCCACCAGGACGGCGATGCCGTTGGTGCCGTAGCCCTCGTACATGATCGTCTGGTAGTCGACGGCGTCGGCGCCCTCGCCCGAGCCACGCTTCAGCGCGCGCTCGATGTTGTCGTTCGGCACGGACGACTTCTTCGCCTTCTGCACCGCGTCGAACAGCGTCGGGTTACCGGCGAGGTCGCCGCCGCCGGTACGAGCCGCGACCTCGATGTTCTTGATCAGCTTCGCGAAGAGCTTGCCGCGCTTGGCGTCGATCGCGGCCTTCTTGTGCTTGGTCGTGGCCCACTTGGAGTGACCTGACATGCCTCTACCTGACTCCTTGCATTTCCGATGGCTCTAACAGTGGCGTCGAACGGTAGCGGGGAAACCGCTCAGCCGCCCGCAACCATGCCGACGAACAGCCCGTGCACACGCGTGTCCCCCGTGATCTCGGGGTGGAATGCGGTGGCGAGCAGCGGTCCCTGCCGTGCTGCGACGATCCTACCGGCGGCCGCCACAGGACGGCCCTGCGTATCCACAGCGGGGATCCGCGCCAGCACCTCGACGTCGCGCCCGGCCTCCTCGATCCAGGGGGCGCGGATGAACGCGGTGCGCACCGGGTCGCCGGACCCCGCGTCGGAGATGCCGACGAAGTCGAGGTCGGTCTCGAAGGAGTCGACCTGCCGCCCGAACGCGTTGCGCCGCACGACGACGTCCATCCCGCCCACCGTCTGCTGGTCGGCCGTGCCGTCGAGGATCCGGTCGGCGAGCAGGATCATCCCGGCGCACGAGCCGTACACCGGCAGCCCCTCCTTGATCCGCGCCTGCAGCAGGTCGCGCAGCTCGAAGATGCGCAGCAGCTTGTCGATGGTCGTCGACTCCCCGCCGGGGATCACGAGCCCGTCGACGGCGGCCAGCTCGGCCGGACGCCGCACGGACACGGCACGCGCGCCCACGGACTCCAGGGCGGTCAGGTGCTCACGGACGTCGCCCTGCAGGGCGAGGACTCCGACGGTTGGTGCTGTCACAGCATTCCATCCTATGCGCCACGGTCAGGGTCGACCGCCACGGGCCGGGGGCACCTGTCACAGGCAGACACCCACCGCGAGCGCCACCACCGTGTACGTGCGGGAGTTCGACGGTACCGACGTCCAGGTGGTCGCTGCGAACTGCCGCTGCACCTCGACGTAGAACGTCCCGCTGGTGATGACCCCTGTGGCCTGGAACTGGGTGGTTCCCGCCGGCAGGGTCTGCGTGCTGGCACCGCCCGCACCGAAGTGCGCCACGTAGCCCGTGGCACCAGGGACCGCGGTCCAGGTGAAGGTCACCGACCCGACCCCGAGCGTGCCACAGCTCGTGGTGGTCGTCGGGATCGTTCCCGCGCTGAGTGCGCCGGTCGCGACGGTCGCCGTGTCCGCCCACGCGGCCCAGGCCGGGCCACGCGGGACGGCGACGGCCAGGAGGAGCACCAGGGCAGCGACGACCGCGAGCGCCGCCCGTCTCACGGCGTGCCCGCCTGTCTCGCCGTGAACAGGAACGTCGCCGCGGTGGACGCGCCCTGGACCGACGACGGTGCGCCGGGGCTGAGACCGAGCACGGCACAGAGCGTCACGGTCGTACCGGACGCCACCCGCACCGGGCCCAGCGCCGGTGTCGCAGTGGTCGTCACCGGTGCCGTCGCGCGGGAGACCGTCCCCGTACAGGTTCCCGTGCGCAGGCCGTTCGTCGTGGTGTTCGTCGCGGAGCCGCCCGTGGTGGTGCTCAGGAGGAGGCTCTGGCCCAGCGCCGCGGTCGACGAGGTGACCGTCGCGGAGACGTCGACTGCCGTCGTACCGGAGCTGCGCAGGACGACGGTGCGGGCGACACTCTCGCCGGGCAGCATGCCGGTGAGCCCCAGCGCGGTGTACGTCCACGTCCCGCCGGGACCGGCCAGCTGCTCCGCGCCCGTCACCGGTCCGACCGTGAGGTCCAGGCTGCCCGCGGTGATCTGCTCGGGGGTGACCGTCCCCGTGCCACCCCACCAGGCCCACGCCGCCACGGCGCCTGGCATCAGCAGGGCCAGGGCGAGGGCGGTGAGCCCGCGCCGCCAGGCGGTGGTCCGCCGTTCGCGGCGCGACGAGGACGGGCGTTCCGGCTCGGTCATGGTCCGGCCTCGCCATGGTCCAGCCTGCGTCCGCGCCGCTCCCGGAGCAGCAGGAGCATGCTCCCGGCCAGCACGGCGGCCACCGCCGCGATCGTGTGCGCCAGCAGGTTCGCGCCGGTGCGGGGCAGAGCGTCCGGCCCTTCCGCGGCAGGAACCGACCCGCCGTCCTCCCCCGGGTCCGTCGCGGAGAGGAAGACTGCGACGCCGAGGCGCGCGGTCCGCAGCTGCGAGGCGTTCGTCGCGGCAGGGTCGAGCTCGACCCGGATGCCGATCGGTAGCTCCTCGCCTGGTCGCAGGTCGGTGATCATGGACCGGGGACCGTCGCTCCACGAGCCGGACCCCGTCCGGACGCGCACGTCCAGCTCCTCGACCAACGGGTCGCCCGCGCCGTCCGGACCGCCGTCGACGTGAACCGTCACGGCGGCCGTCGCGTTCTCCTCGGACACGTTGCGCGCGTACAACGTCCCCGTCACGGCGTCGCCGGGCACCCAGACCAGGTCCGGGTCGAGCAGCGGTGTCGTGACGTCCGGCGTCCACGTGGTCCCGTCGACGCTCAGGACCAGCCGGTCGTCTGCCGCGGCGGGTACCGCCGTCGGCACCGCGGCGTGCGCCGGGCGCACCGCCGCGGCCGACAGCACGAGGAGCACGGCGACCAGGGCTGCCCGTCGTCGGCGCGTCATCGTCCGCCTCTGTCGCCAACGCGGCGGGCCGGCTCGGATCGGTCGCGCCACTCGGTCGGGCCGTCCCCGGCTCGCCGAGCGGGCCCGTCGCCGTCGGCCACCCCAGAGCCGACGGCGACGGGCGCTACGGGGGCCCGTGCGGACCGCTCGCGGGCGGCGCCGAGCTCCTGCCATCCCGCGTAGCCGAGCAGCAGGACCGCGGCGATCGCGCCGATCGCCTTGCGCTCGCCGGTGAACGCGCCGGCGACGTGGCCGAGGTGCGGCACCTGGTACCAGACGGCACCGCGCACCTGGACGTCGCGCACGGGCTGCGCGTCGGGCACGTCGTTCGCGTCGCCCTGGGTCAGGTAGGTGCGCTCGCCACCGATCGTCATGCCGATGCCCACCACCCGGTGGGTCACGAGCCGCTCCTGCCCCGAGCGGAGCTGGTAGGTGATCACCGAGCCGGTGCTGATCCGTTCCGGCTCCACGGGGCGCGAGACGACCAGCGTGCCGACCGGCAGGCTGGGCTCCATGGAGTCGGTGAGCACCACGTAGGGCGTCGCGCCGGCCGCCCGGGGCACGATCACCCCGAGCACGAGCACCGCGCCCGCCACGGCGATGACGACGGCAGCCAGCCCGCGCACCGCGTGCCGTGTCACGGCCTGCACCGTCTCGTCCGTCTCGTCCGCCTCGTCCGCGCTCGGGGCCCCGTCCACGCTCGCGGTGCGGTCAAGGTGTCGTCGGGGCGAGGTGCGCCTGTGTGACCTGCACGGTCACGTCCTCCAGGCTCGCGGTCAGCGCCTGCGTGTCGTTGCCGGAGTCCTCCGGGAAGGTCGCCGCGACGGTCACCACCAGGTCGGAGGCCGCCTCCACCGCCACCGGGTCGGTCAGCGGAAGGGTGAGCTCCGTGCCGTCGAGCGTCGCACCGTCCACCGCCACCTCCAGCGCACCGGTGAGCGCGTTCGTCTCCGCCCAGGTCGGGGCGGAGACCGTGATGTCGCCCAGCGCGAGATGGTCGCCCGTGCCCCCGACGGTCAGTGCGCAGTCGGCGGTCACGGTGTCGCCCGGCACGATGCCCCCGGCGACGGTGCCCCCGCCGTCGAGCGTCCAGGCGCCGCACGTCCCGTCGGTCACGGTGAGCGTCCCCGAGGTGACGTCGGTGCCGGTCGCGAGTCCTTCGTCGGTCCAGAACGCCAGGGTCCCGGCTCCGCCGAGGAGCAGTACAGCGGCGCCGCCGGTAGCCAGCGCTGCCTTGGTCAGTCTTTCCATGACTGGAACCTCCCGTGGTGGTTGCCCCCGTGCCACCACATAAACAGCCTCCGGCACAAAGCGCGCGGCGTATCGCCGCACTTTTATGTTTTCACCGGCATTCCCGGATAAATACTGCCAGATATGACCGCTCGGCCCCGTAGTGGACCGGTTACAGCCCTCATGAAAACGAATGGATCAGGGCGGCGACACCCTGTCCGGGGAGAAGACTCCGCTCCGACATTTCAGCGATACACACCGGAGAAAGAGGACGACCAGCGCCCATTCTTCATATCAAGAAATGGCCCGGCATCGCTGCTATACCCCGGAGATAAAGAAAGGAGGCGGGCTCATCAATGCACAACGATGGATACGCCAGTGGCGTCGCGCAGACCGCTCTAATCGTCGAACTGCTCGCCCAGGTGCCGCACCTGCCCGTCCCAGCCCGCCACGAGCCGGTCGACGACGTCAGGCAGCTCCGGTGGGAACACCTCCAGCGGCTGCTCGCGCAGCTCGTCCGCCGTCAGCCAGGCCATCTCGTCGAGCAGCTCGCGCTCGGCGGCGGTCCAGCCGGCAGTCGTCACCTCCACCGCCTCCGGCGTCCGCGCGAGGTAGAAGACCTCGTACTGGCGGCACGTCTCGGCGAAGAACTCGAAGATGCCGGTCCGCGTGAGCACGGGACCGACCAGGTCACCCGCGTCCAGCGCGATACCCACCTCCTCGTAGGTCTCCCGCAGCGCGGCCTGCTCCGGGGACTCACCCGCGTCGATGCCACCGCCCACCGTGAACCACCAGGACCGTTCCGGCTGGTTCACGTCGTGCCCGCGCACCACGAGCACCCGGCCGTCGGCATCCATCAGGATGACGCGCGCCGCCGAACGCTCCCGGATGCCGTCCGGGCCCGGCACCCAGTCGTCCCCGAGGGACGTGGTGCCGGGGCCGTCGGCCGGTGAGGCAGACGTCACCAACGGCGCTCCGCCGGGCGGACGGGCACCGGCTCCTCCTCGACGCTGATCGGAGCTGTCGCTTCGCCAAGTCATGCGGACGACCCTACGTTCACAGCGGGCAAGGTCCCGCACCGACGATTCTCCAACGGCTCGGATCAGAAGCCCAGGTCCCTGAGCCACGCCAGAAGGACGTCCTCGCGCCGGTGTGCCGTGTCAGGCTCCCAGCGCCCGATCTCACGCGCGGCCACGACAGCGCCGTCGCGCAGGTAGATGACGCGCTCGCCACGGACGGCGACACCGGGGTCGTGGGTCACCATGACGATCGTGGTGCCGCCGCGGTGCACCTCGGTGAACGCATCCATGACCTCGGCGGTCTTGCTGCTGTTCAGCGCGCCCGTGGGCTCGTCCGCGAACAGCACGGACGGTTCGCCGGCCAGCGCCCGGCAGATCGAGGCGCGCTGCAGCTGCCCACCCGAGACCTGGGTGATCCCGTGACTCCTGACGGGCGCGATGCCGAACCGCTCCATCAACGCGTCCACCCGCGAGATCGCGGCCTCCCGGCCGTGCCTGGGTGCCGCCTTGAGAGCAGGCAGGAGGATGTTGTCCCGCACGTTCAGGTTGCTCAGGAAATGCGGCTGCTGGAACACGAAACCCATCCGGGTCAGACGGACCTTGCTCATCTCCGTGTCACCGAGCGAGGTGAGCTCCCGACCCTCCAGCGTGACGCTCCCGCTGGTGGGCCGGTCCATGCCGCTGATGCTGTACAGCAGCGTGGACTTCCCGGACCCGGACGTGCCCATGACGACGAGGAACTCTCCGGCACGGACGGACAGGTCGATGCCGCGCAGGACCTCGGTCGGCGGTTCGGTGGAGAAGTACGTCTTGCTCAGCTCGTGTGACTCCAAGGTCACCGCTGCCTGGTTCATGAGTCGTCCCCTCATCGTCGGATCCATTCGCTCTTGTCGGCACGCCGGACGCCGGACGTGAGCACGGCGACGCCGAAGTACCCCGCCCCGAGCAGGAGCAGCGGGTACAGCACGTACACGAGCCACGGGTTCGGGATGAACGTCAGATCCGTGATCCCGAGCTGGACGGCGGTCAGAGCAGCGCTCGCCAGCGACTGCCCCGCAGTGGCCGCGAACACCACACCCGCCGCCGTTCCAGCGGCCACCGCCAGGAGCGTCTTGGTCCGCACCTGCCCCACGAGCTCCTGGGCCGCGAACCCGATCGCGGACAGCACGCCCATCGTCGACCGGTCGCGTGCGAGCCGGAGCTTGAGGAACAGGCTCGTGATGAGCACCACAACCCCGAGGCCGAACACGAGCGCGACCCACGCCGCGCCCCGCATCGAGTCGGTCAGGACCGCCATGGTCTCCCGCACGTACTCCTGGGTCGGCTTCACGCCCGCCGTCGGGAACTGTTCGTCGTACTCGTCGGCGATCCCGCCGGGGTCCGCCCCGCCGTCCGCCAGATCACCCGCCAGGTCCGCGAAGACGGTGTAGGCCGCCGCGCCCTCGGTGACCTCGCCCGACATCTTGGCGGTCTGCCCGCCGCTGGTGATGTCCTGGTAGATCCCGCTCACCTGCACGGTGATCGGCTTGTCACCGTCGTGGATCGTCAGCTCGTCCCCGACCCCCACCCCGTACTTGTCCGCGTTGAGGACCGACAGCGCGATCTGGCCGTCCCGCGGCAGGCCACCCTGGCTGAACCGGATGCCTTCGTCATCGGGCCGGTTCCCGACCTCGACGCGCAGTCTCGCCGGCCCGTCCTCGCTGTCGGCGGTGTAGTCGACGTAGGCGTAGGAGCGCACGTCGGTGAGGCGGTCGTCGTCCGCCATCGCGGCGACCAGCCGGTCCTTGACGCCGTCGACGTCCTCCTGGAACTGCACGTCCGCGCGCAGATCACGCTCCGGCACACCCATGTAGGTGACGAACCGCGGGTCCTCGAACGTGCTGACCATGTTGGCCGGGAGCGTGATCAGTACCGCCGTCAGGCCGAACACCACCGGCAACAACACCCACGCCCGGCCCTCGGCCCGCAGGTCGAGCAGGGCCAGGCGCCGGTTGACACCCGCACCGGAGGACGACGCCAGCCCGGTCCGGCGCACCCAGCGTGCCCGTTGCCTCGCGCGGCGGGCGGCCTGCTTCTCGTCGAGGGTGCTGCCGTGCACGAGGGCGTTCACGACCTCGATCCTCCGCACCCCGCGCAGAACGCCTCGGCAGATGCCGACGACGATCAGGTAGACGGCGGCGAGCGCGATCAGCGGCACCAGGAACGTCCAGACACCCACCGGCGCCTGTGCGTAGTTCGTCTGGATGCCTTGCGTCAGCAGGTTCGCCGCGATGATCGCGAGCAGCCCGCCGACGACGCAGCCGACCACCGCCAGGATGCTGTACTTCGTCAGGTAGAGCCTGGAGATCTCGCGGTCCGGGATGCCGATCGCCTTCATCGCACCGATCTCGTGGACCTCGTCCTCCAGCGTTCCCCGGATGACGAAGCGCAGGTTGAGCAGTGCGATCGCGATGAGGACCAGGCTGACGAACACCAGCGCGAACGCGACGAGGCCGTCGCCGATCATGCTGATGATCCGAAGCTGTGGGCCCGTGACCACCTGGCCGTTCGTCGGTAGTCCGCCCGCGCCCTCGTACGCCGTCTGCATCGCGTTCGCGTCACCGCCTGCCGCGAGCCGGTACTCCACGATGATCTCCGGCGTCGCTCCTCCGGCCCGTCCCAGCGCTTCGAAGTCCTCGGGGTGGATCAGGAACCGGGACGACGGCGAGAGCGAGGCCCCCATCTGCGCGTCCTTGACCTCTCCCCGCACCTCGAGCTGGTGGGGCCCGGAGGCGGTCCGGATCGTGAGGACGTCCCCCGTCGTGAGCCCGTACTGCTTCTGGTAGAGGACCGGGACGTACACCTCGCCGGCTGCCGGTTCCACGACGGCCCCGGTCCGGTCGACCAGAAAGTCGAACTCCGTGTTCTGGGTGACGAAGAGGTTGTCGATCCGGCTGGCGGCCAGGTCACCGGTCTCGCCGGTGCCCGGGCGGGACCAGGACAGGGAGGCGCTGTCGTAACCGAGCATCTCCTCGACGAGCCATGCGTCGATCTCGGACTCGTGGTCCGCCGCGAACCGCGTCAGCGCCGCCGGGTCGTACTCCCCCTTGTGCATCTGCAGGAGGTCCGGGGGCTTGCCCTGCTCGGACAGCCGGCTGATGGAGCCGGCCAGCCTCTCGAGGACCATGGAACCCGTCGCCATGAGAAAAGCGCTGAGGACCAGGGTGACGACCAGGGCTGCATTGATGCCCTTGTTCTTGACCAGGTCGTTGTACGCGTACCGAAGGTAGAGCCGCTCCTCGTTCTCCACCGCGATGCTCCGCATCCTGGGAATCTGTGACGACGTCTGCGTCTGGACGCCTTCATCCTGTCCCGGATGCTGCCCGGAAAGTATGGGTTCCTTCCCTGACGGAACCCTGGTTCTGCCCCGCCGAACCCTCACCACCGGTCACCGCGGACCCCGGCCAGCCTCCCGGGGAGGTCACTGGCGAGGCTTGACCCGCTTCGTGGGGGCGGCGGCGAGCGGATCCTCCGGCCACGGATGGCGGGGGTAGCGCCCCCGCAGGTCGGCGCGGACCTGGGGGTAGCCCTGCTTCCAGAACGAGGCGAGATCGCTCGTGATCGCGACCGGGCGCCGTGCGGGCGACAGCAGGTGCAGGACGACCGGGACCCGACCGTCCGCGACGGTCGGGGTGGCGGTCCAGCCGAAGACCTCCTGCAGCTTCACCGCGAGGACCGGCGGCTCGACGCCGTCGTACCCGAGCCGCACCTCGGAGCCCGACGGAACCTTGAGCCGTTCCGGTGCGAGCTCCCCGAACCGGCCGGCCGCGGGCCAGGGCAGCAGTCGCCGGAGCGCCGACGCCACGTCGATGCGGGCGAGGTCGCGCGCACCTCGCACCGACGCGAGCTCGGTACCGAGCCACTCGTCAAGACCGGCCAGCAGCGCGTCGTCGTCGACCGCGGGCCAAGGTGCGCCGAGATGGGCGTGGCAGAACGCGAGCCGCTCCCGCAGAGCGAGCGCGGCCTCCGACCACCGCAGCACGGACAGGCCCTCGCGCCGGATGCCGTGGCGGACGGCCGCCTGGACGAGCGACGGGTCAGGCCTCGCCAGCGGGACGTCCTTGAGCACGATCGCGCCGAGCGCCTCGACGCGCCGTGTCACGATCCGGCCGTCGTCCCAGCGGATGTCGTCGGTGGTCGTGACGAGGTCGCCCGCGACGTCGCGGGCGGTCTGCTCGTCGATCGGCGCCGCGGAACGGATCCTGGCGTCGGCACGCCCGGGAGCCCGGTCAGCGACCGCGATCGCCAGCCAGGGTGAGGTCCGCAGGGGCGACTGCGGATCCAGGGCGGCGCCCGTACCGCCGGACATCTGGTACGTCGTCGAGTCCGTCCCCCGCGCCCGCGCGATCCGGTCCGGATACGCCAGCCCCACCACGATCCCCACCGCCTGATCGTCCGGTACGCCGCGCGTTCCCCGGCCGGCCGGCCCACGCGACGTGCCGCCGGACGTCGCCCCTCGGCCGAGTCGCTTCGTCTCTTCGCGCCAGCGGGCCGTCGCTCCGCGGTCATCACCGCGGCGCAGTGCCCTGAGGCGGGCCGGCAGATCATCGCCGAAGGCTCGGCCGGAGTCGTCCGAGAGCATCGCGACGATCTCGCGGGCGCGGTCGGCGCCGACCCGCGGTGTCCCGTCCAGCAACGCACGAGCCCACCGGGGATGCGCCCCGATCGCCGCCATCCGCCTGCCTCGTTCGGTGATCCGGCCGTCGTCGTCCAGGGCGTCGATGCGACGCAGCAACTCGGTGGCCGCGGTCATCGCCGCCACCGGCGGCGCGTCGAGCAGGATCAGACCGGCGCCGGCGGGCGCGCCCCACGCCGCGAGCTCGAGGGCGAAGGCGGCCAGGTCGGCGATCGCGATCTCCGGCGCCGCGTGGTCGTCGAGACGCGCGTGGTCGGTGGCGGACCAGCACCGATAGACGCGCCCAGGACCCTCCCGCCCGGCACGACCCGCACGCTGGTCGGCCGACGATCTCGAGACCCGGCAGGTCACCAGTGCGCCGAGGCCACGGGACTGGTCGGTGCGCGGCTCCCGGGCAAGACCCGAGTCGACCACGACGCGGACCCCGGGCACGGTCAGCGAGCTCTCCGCGACCGACGTCGTCACCACGATCCGACGGGTGACGGCCGGCGCCAGCGCGCGGTCCTGCTCAGCCCGCGACTGACGACCGAACAACGGCAGGACGTTCAGACCCGACAGCCGGCGGGTCACACCGTTGATCTCGGCCTCGCCGGGGACGAACACGAGGATGTCGCCGTCGTTCTCGGCCAGCGCGCGCCGGACGACGTCCGCGACGTGATCCAGCAGGCGCGGGTCGACGCGCCCACCGGGAAGCAGCGGCGCGGGAACGGGCGGTGGGGCCCACTCGACCGCCACCTCGAACAGGGCGGCGGATGCGGTGATCACGGGCGCCGGGACGTCCGTGCCCAGTGCGCGGCTCAGCCGGACCGTGTCGGCAGTGGCCGAGGTCGCGACGATCGACAGGTCCTCCCGGAGATTCGCCCGGACGTCGACGGCGAGCGCGAGCAGCAGATCGGCATCCAGGTGCCGCTCGTGGCACTCGTCGATCACGATCGCCGAGACGCCCGGCAGCTCCGGGTCCTGCTGCAGACGCCGGACGAGGAGCCCTGTCGTCACCACCTCGACCCGGAGCCCCGTGCCGCCGCTGCGTTCACCGCGCATCGCGTAGCCGATCCGCTGCCCGAGCGGCTCGCCGGCCAGCATCGCCAGCCGGTTCGCCGCCGCACGGGTCGCCATCCTCCGCGGCTCGGCGACGATGACCGTCCCCCCGAGCGCGTCGGCCAGCGCGAGCGGCAGCAGCGAGGTCTTGCCCGATCCCGGCGGCGCGACCAGCACCGCGGTCCCGCGCGACCGCACCGCGTCGACCGTGGCGGGCAGAACCGCCCGGACGGGCAGGTCCGCCCCCGGCACCGACGGTTCAGGTAGCAGCACGCCCCGACGCTAACCGATTCCAGGAGGGCTGACCGACAACTTTCCTGTCCTGACGTTCGTCGCTCTGCTAGAAACGTCCACAGGACGGTACCGGGCTTTCGAGGGCCGCAGAGGGCATGAGGAGACCGATGAACCAGCGTGCGCTGCTCAACATGGATTTCTCCGCGTACGTGGACTGCGGAAGGTTCCCGCGCCCGGGACGGCTCCGCGTGCTCGACCAGCTGGCTCGGCTCCAGACCGAACGCTCACGGGTCAGCCGCGCCATGGAACGCGGACAGCGGGTCGCGGCGCGCTTCGTCGGACGCGGCACGATCGCCATCAATCGGAACATGGCCCTCGAGGTGCCGTCCTGGCGGACTCTCGAGTCGATCCGCAACTCGGGCACCATCGGCCAGCTCGCCGTGAGCCTTCCGAACAACACGGTGGTGATGGAGAACGGCCTCCGCATGACCAGCATCTGGCACTTCGACGCCCTGGACCCGGAGGTGCGGCTGATCCTGTCCGCCGAGGACCCGGCGACATACTTCTTCGGCTACGCACCGGTGCAGCTGAAGATCATCGACAACGCTGAGGTGTTCCTCGACGGACCGACGATCCGCGGCGAACCGACAGTGATGGCTGTCCGGGACGCGGCCTGCCTGGATGCCGCCCGCGGCTA
This sequence comes from Promicromonospora iranensis, assembly GCF_028994775.1. GTDB lineage: Bacteria > Actinomycetota > Actinomycetes > Actinomycetales > Cellulomonadaceae > Promicromonospora > Promicromonospora iranensis_A. The sequence continues at coordinate 61,460 of NZ_JAJQMN010000001.1, forward strand.
CTGGGACGCGGTGCGCAGCACGATGTATCCGTGCGCCGCCGAGGCTCCGACGGTCGACGGCCTGTCGGAACGCCAGCGGCGCGTCGTCACGCTCATGCTCACGTGCCCGTCGGACGAGCAGATCGCCCGGCGGCTCGGGCTGAGCGTCCGGACGGTGCGAACCGAGGTCGCAGCGGTCCTCGACCTGCTCGACGCGCCGACGCGGTTCGTAGCAGGGGTGCGGCTACGGGAGTACCTGAGCGCCGCCACCGTGTGAACGGCCGCTCAGGTCGACGGGGCGCTCCCCGCGATGCGGTCAGCTACGTGGGCAGATGTACACCGACGGAGTGGTGACCCAGTCCCCGGTCACGGTGCCGGACCGGCGCCACTGCACGTACGTCTGCGCCCGGACGAGCTTGCGCGCGGAGGAACCGCAGGACCACGAGGTGGTGCGCTCGACGTCCTGCACGGCGGCCCAGCTGTCGGCGGGGAACTCGTCCCGGAGGTTCAACCAGCTGCCGTTGTAGTTGTACTGGAGGCGCACCTCGATGACCTGGACGCTGTAGTCGTTGCCATTGGCCGCGTCGGTCACCCGGGCATGAGCGTTGAACACGCCGGGGGACGACATCTCCACGTTGGCGCAGCGGACGACCTCTGTGCCCTCGCAGTTGTTCTTGACCTGTTCGGCCGACGCCGGCGGGGCGACGAGGATGGCTGTCCCCAGAGCGGCACCGAGTGCCGCGGTCAGAATACGCATGACCTGTCCGTTTTTTCGCATGACCGCAGTTCACACCCGTCGCCGGGGGCATGTTGCAGGATCATGCAGAACGGCAGGGCGGCGCCGGGGCCCGAGCGCCGGTTATCCTACGGCGTGCCAACGAAAGCGGGAATCGACCCGGAAGAGCTCGCCACCACCCTTCGGGTGCTGGGCAGTCTCAAGGACCTCGACCCCAACCATCCCGACGTCCAGACGGTCAAACGGGCGACCGGTTACATGTGGAAGCTGCTCAAAAAATCGCGGAAGGCCGCGGTCCGCGAGGAGCTTCAGGCGCACGACCGGAGCATCATCGAGCAGACGGCGACCGGTTCGGCGGCGCGGATCGACGACGAGACCGCGGGCATCCCGCTGGTCTCGACCGCACCGGGAGCGTTCGCCGGGGAGCTGCGCACCGCGCGCGGCTGCTACATCTGCAAGACGGACTACACCCTGGTCGACTCGTTCTACCACGGGCTGTGCCCCGACTGCGCCGCGAAGAGCCACACACGGCGTGACCAGCGCACGGACCTGACCGGACGCCGCGCCCTGCTCACCGGGGGCCGGGCGAAGATCGGCATGTACATCGCGCTGCGGCTGCTGCGCGACGGCGCCCACCTCACCATCACCACCCGCTTCCCGAAGGACGCGGTGCGCCGCTTCTCGGCGATGCCCGACGCCGCCGACTGGCTGCACCGGCTCAAGATCGTCGGCATCGACCTGCGTGACCCCACCCAGGTGATCGCCCTCGCCGACGACGTCGCCGCGGCGGGTCCGCTCGACATCCTGGTCAACAACGCCTGCCAGACGGTCCGCCGGTCCCCCGGGTCCTACTCGCAGCTCGTCACGGGCGAGTCGGCGCCGGTCGCCCCGCTCCCCCACGGGCTGGAAGCGCCGGAGATGGTCACGTTCGACCGCATCTCGGAGGCGCACCCTGCCGCGATCGCGGGCGCGCTGACCGCCCTGTCGGTCGCCCACCACGAGGGCCAGTCGCAGGACGACGCCGTCGCGATGCACAGCGCGGCGTCCCTGACGGCTCTGGCGCTCCGGGCAGGCTCGGCCTCCCTGGACGCCCACCTGGCCGGCACGGCCGTCGACGCCGGCGGGCTGCTCCCCGACATGCAGACGACCAACTCGTGGACCCAGGTCGTGGACGAGGTCGACCCGCTGGAGCTCCTGGAGGTCCAGCTCTGCAACGCGATCGCGCCGTTCCTGCTCATCTCCCGGCTGCGGCCCGCGATGCGGGCCGCGACGGCCAAGTCGCGACGCGGGTACGTCGTCAACGTCTCGGCGATGGAGGGGCAGTTCTCCCGCCGGTACAAGTCCGCGGGACACCCGCACACCAACATGGCCAAGGCTGCCCTCAACATGCTGACCCGGACCTCCGCGGAGGAGATGTTCGAGAAGGACCGGATCCTGATGACCGCGGTGGACACCGGGTGGATCACGGACGAGCGTCCGCACCAGGAGAAGCTGCGGCTCGCCGCCGAGGGCTGGCACGCACCCCTCGACCTGGTCGACGGCGCCGCCCGCGTCTACGACCCGATCGTCCAGGGCGAGGCCGGGACCGACCTGTACGGCTGCTTCCTCAAGGACTACGAGCCGTCGCCCTGGTAGGGACGTAGCAGCGGCGACGCGTCGGTTGGCCATCGCTCCCCGGCGCGTCGCCCTTGCTCAGACCAGCTGGACGCGCGTGTCGACGGCCGCCTTTCGCCTGAAGGGCACGAGGTTCTGGATGCCAGGCAGGCGCAGCCGGGCTCGCAGGGTCAGCGAGGCCACCACCGCCGTTCCTGCCGGCGCGCTGACAAGGAGGCGTAGCTCGCGGTTCGAGTGGAGGTAGTCCCCACCCTTGGCCATGAAGTCCCAGTAGGCCTTTCGGAAACCGGTGCCGGACGCCGTGACCGTCGGGAAGTAGATGGTCCGCTTCTGGGCGATCTCAGGTCCCAGCTCGACGTTCACGACGTTCACGACGGTGCTGAACGTCAGCCCCGCACCGACACGCGTCTCCATCTCCACCGCCTCCTCCTGGACCTCGCTCGGAACCATGTCCTCGACGATCCCCTCCGGCGTGTCCGAAAGATCGACCACGAGGCGTGACCAGGCAAATCTGCACTCCGGGTGAGCATGGACAACGAGCATCAGCCCGACGTCGTACGCGGCCCGGCCGGGTTCGCCCGTGGCGACGAGGACCGGTGAACGCAAGGCGAGCCCGATACGGTTCTCGCGTCCCATCACCTCGATCGCCCGATCTTCTATCGGTGAGTAGCGCGACCGGTCGATCTCCTCGTAGTCGGGCTCGAGCTCGAAGGTCTCGACGAGCCTGAAGTCGTCCATCTCTGTCCTCCCGTGTCAGATCCAGGATCCGAGGAGCACGAAGCCTGCCCATCGGTCGAGGCGCCCGTCGTCGTCACGAGCCTGAAGTGCGGCGCTCCGCAACGCCTCCGCCTTGGTCGATCCGTACTGGAGCGCTGAGTAGAACAGCGACATCAGGTTGCGCGTCGCCGAGTCCGGCACCCTCCAGAGACTGGCCAGGACCGAGGAGGCGCCGGCGAAGAGCAGCGCACGTGGAAGTCCCATCGGGTCCTCGGACTGGCGAGCCTGGTAGACGGCGCTCTCACAAGCGGACAAGGTGACGAGGCCGAGGTCCGCTGCCCGCAGCCTCAGGATCTCCCGGGCGGTCAGCGTGCGATCCGCCATACGGATCCCTGACGCCAACGGGTCCTCGGCGCTGAACTCCGCATGCGCTGCCACATGCACCAGACCTCCGCCGCCGAGTGCGGTCAGCAGGGCCGCGGCTGTCGCCCCCGCACCGATCCGCGGATCGGCGCCCCAGCGTCGCGCGAGCTCGAGAGCTTCGTCCCGAGCGCCCGGAAGATCGTCGGTGGGGTCGCCGAACACGGCGTGCCGGAGCGGCCTCTCGCGGTCGGCGCCGAGCCGCCAGGACCTGACGAGCGAGATGCTGGGGCTGAACACGATCGGGTTACGTGCGATCAGCACATCGTCCCCGAGCCGCACCGCACCGAGCGGCACGTTGTGCAGAGGACCGGCTGGAGCAAGGACGAGGGTGCTGCCGGGCTCGCACAGGTCGACGAGCGGCGCGACGACGTCGGCGAGCTCGTGATGAAACAGGTCTTCGAGGTCCTCGGCCAGCTCACGCACTCGTGAGGCGGAGCCGAAGTTGGCGGAGATGAAGCGTGTCAGCCGTGTGCGATCGATCCGGGACGAGGTGATGCGCACCTGTTCATCGGTGCTGCCGACGGCCAGCAGCGCGAGGGTCTCGTCGTCCTGGAAGAACAGGTTCACGGCGACGGCGCCGCCCGACGGTGCAGGTTCAGAACCGGCGAGCGCCAGGGAGACCTCAGCGGGCGCGGCCGGTCGCGCCTCGCGCACCGCGACGTACTCTCGGGCACGCGACCCCGAGGTTGCGATGGCTCGCCAGACGGATGCCAGGGCCGCCTCGGCGTCGTCGTACCTGTGCCAGAACGCGGCGTCGCGCTGCCTACTTTCTCTGAGAAGCCGGCGGTGCGCCAGAAGGTTGGCCTCGGCGGACGCCAGCTCGGAGGGGACCTCCGCGGGCGCAGCGAGAGGCACGTCGCCCGCCATGTCCAGGAACGTCCTGGCGCGGAGGGTTTCTATCGCTGCCCAGGCCGCGGCCTTGTGGTCCTGGGAACCTGTGGTCCGCGCGAGCTCGATCTGGACCTGGACCTGCGCCACGAGCGCCTGGCTTCGTTGCTCCTGTGCGGCGAGCCGGGAGGTCTCGTCGACGGCAGCGCCCCGCACCGTCTCACCAAGGTCCGTGGCGAGGTCGAGGAGCTCGGAGGCCCGTGCCAGATCTCCGGACTCGCGAAGGAACCCGGCAATCTCGAAGGCAAGGTCGAAACCGTCGTCGAGATCGATGACCCGATGGTGGCGCCCGTCCGACGCTGTCCAGACGTGTGGGTCCCCGGGCCGAGCATCCTGGCTGATGAGTTCGAGGGCGCTGATGTAGCGGTCGATAGCGGAGCCATGGCGTGGGGCCTTTCGGAGCACACGCGCCTCCGCAATCTCGATCCTCGCCAGGAGCCCGGACTTTCCACTCTCGGCGACGAGGTCCCGAGCCCTTGCAAGCGCTGCGAGCGCTGAACGTGGGACGCCGAGAGTGCCGTAGGTCTCTCCCAGCGAGCTCAAGGCCGCCGCGAGGATCCGCCCGTTGAAAAGGCCACCCTCGTCACGCTCCGCGACGTCAACTGCCGCCCGGAAGCTCGAGAGCGCCCTCTCAGGGTTTCCCTGGTCGATCCAGTACCTCCCCTTCTGCATGAGCTGGGCCGTCTCGCCGTTCGTCGACCGATCGTCGAGGCTGTGCTCGATCTCGAGGTGCCGGTAGTGCGCCGCCGCCCTCTCGTCGCCGACCTGCCAGGCTGCCCGCGCCAGGCTGCCGTAGAGGCTGGCTGCCCCGCTGCCGCCGCCCATCAGCCGCTCGACGGCAGGACGTTGCATGCTCCCGGAACGGCGACGTCTCTCCTGCTCCTGGTCGTGATAGCGCTCTGCCTCGCGCAGGAGCGCATAGGCGCGCTCGGCTGTGCCCTGCATGCCCGCCAGCTTGGCCAGGCCGCTGAGCGCGGCACAGATCAGGCTGTCCCTGCCTACCCCGAGCTGGTTGGACTCCGGCCCGTAGTCGTCTGGCAGCGACCGGGCGAGCTCGAGGTGTACCTCCGCCCACCGGCGCGCGGTGATGGTGTCGCGGTTGCCGTCTCGATAGGTGACGGACAGCGACTGCGCCGGCACGATCATGGCGAACCGTGCCTCGGTGGGCGCCGAGGCCATCCAGGACCCCAGCGCCCCCGACTCGGTGAGACGTATGAAGTCGGCGAAGACCGGATCGCGGAGCATCGCGTCCCTCAGCAGATCGCCGCGCTGCCTCCCTCCGGTGCCGCTCGGCGTGGGGTAGGAAGCCACCCGTCACCAACCTCTGTCGGGGTTCGACAAGGCCTCGTTCACCTGCTGGAGTGCCTCCGACGCGCCGCCGTAGGCGGGGTCGAGGGCGAGCGCCTGCTCGTAGTGGCGCCTTGCCAGGTGGAGGTCGCCCTGCCCGCGGACGATGGCGTCACCAAGGAATCTGTAGGCCTGGGGCGTGGGGCGGATCGCGATCGACTCCTCGAAGTAGGCCGCAGCGATCGCGTACTCACCCAGCATGAAGTGGGCGTCACCCAGCCACAGGTGCGCAACCTGGTGGTCGGGTTCGAGGTCTATGACCGCCTTGTACTCGGTGATCGCTTCGCGGAACCTGCGCTGTGCGAAGAGGTTCTCTGCCGTAGCGAAGTGCATCTCGGCCGGGGACTCGGGCCGCAGACCTGCGGGAAGGTATCGGCGCACCTTCGCAAAGGTCTCAGGATCCTTGGCCGCAACCTCGTCGCGCATCTGCCGGGCCTGCTCCGGGTCGAGCGAAAGGATGGTGGCGGCCAGCATCTGTTCCTTGATGGTGCGCGGATCGATCGACGGGTCGATCGTCATCGTCCCGTCGCGAAGGAGCACCCGGAGCTCGAGCTCGGGCGCCTGGGTCGCTCTCTCCTCGGCCTCGATCATCTCGCTGGACAGGTAGGCCAGCTCAGGAAGCTCACCGCCTGCCCGCACCAGGCGGTCGGCCCACTGCCCGGCCTCGGGTGCTCTGACGGTGTCGGCGAGCATCACCATGGCCCTGAGCAGCTCGACGGAGGCCGGCCGGGTCCGTTGCTCGAGCGTGTCGAGCACGAGCGCCTGCGCCGTAGGCCATTGCTGAAGCTGCGTCAGCGTCCAGGCCATCTCGATCAGGGTCTGGTCACGGTCGTCGCCGCGGTCGAGCATGTCGCGCAGGAGAACGAGTCGCGGCTCCCACAGCCGGAGGCTGCCCAGGGAACTGACGAGCCTGTCGACGATGTCGTACGCACCGATACCCAGCGTCCGCAACCAGTTGACGAGCTCCAGTACTCGTTGCGGCTCCTCGACCGCCTCGACAAGCGCAAAGCTCAGGATGCCCAGCTCGTCCTCCGACGCCGTGAACGTCGTCGTGGGAACCAGCCCGCCAGTGATGAGGCCGTGTGTCATCGAGATGATCCTGGCGTGTCGGGCGACCGGTTCATCGAGTCGCCGCGCGCACCCTGGATCAACCTCGTCGACACCTCTCAGCGCACGGGACAGCAAATCAGGGACCGCGCCCTTCTCCAGTTGGTCAGGTTCGAAGGCTGCCGCGGCTGCGAGCTCGGCAAGACGGGCGGGCAGCCGCTCACCGAGGTCGTCGTAGGTGTCACGGGCCAGGAGGAAGTGCCGTCGACCCTGGTCTGACACCAGACGAAGCGCGAGTCCGATGAGGAAGTGGCCGTCCGCGGCCTCCTTGCTGTCCGGGAGGCTGAGAGCGACGAGGATCTCGCCCGCTGCCCTCACTGCCCTGCTCCCCGCCAGCACCTCCGCGCGAACGGACCTGAGCACGTACCCGCGGTCAGGGAGCAAGAGTTCCCGCTCCTCGCGGGCGAGGGCACGCATGCGGTCAGGAGGGAGCGCCAACGCCTCGTCGAACAAGCGAACGGCGGCAGGATCGAAGACCCGACCGCTCTCGCTCGTCCGGGAGATCCACTCCGCACCGACCGCGCTGTACACCATGAGCCCCCCGCGCCTGATGAACGGCGGCAGCATGCCGGACGGGTACGCCACTCGCCGTGCGTGCGCTGGATGCTGCCATGAGACGGCACCCGGTGCAATCACCACGAGCGGTCCCGCCGTTCTCCTGGTCGGTCGTACCGGAGCGTGCCCGGCGACAATCATGTCGACCGGCGAGCCGACGCCATACCGACACGGAACACGGCTCGCCGGACGCAGCCTGGTCGAGCGGGTCGAAGGCTCAAGATCAGGAGCATCTGGCTGCGCCGCCTGCCGGTCAGACCAGGCCGGCGTCGCGAATCCGCAGCGCGATGGTCACCCGGTTGTCGGTCTCGAGCTTGAGGAAGATGCGGGTCACCGTCGCCTTGACGGTGGCGACGCTGATGAACAGCCGCGCCGCGATCTCCGCGTTGCTCGCACCACGGGAGATCTCCATCGCGACGTCGAGCTCGCGCGGCGTCAGGACGTCGAGCTCGGCGCGCGCCCGCTCCCGCGCGGCGCCGTCGGCCGTGCCGGCCGTCGCCGCGGTGATCACCTGACGGGCAACGGTCGGTGACATGGCGGGCTCGCCGTCGGACACGGACCGGATGGCGGCGATCACCTTGTCGGGTGCGGCGTCCTTCAGGATGTAACCCGAGACGCCCGCGGCGAGGGCACGCAGCACGAGGTCGTCCACGTGGAACGTGGTCAGCATGATGATCGCGGGCGGGTCGGGTCGCTGGAGCAGGCCTTCTGCCGTCGTGACGCCGTCCTGGACAGGCATGCGGACGTCCATGAGCACCACGTCGGGGGCGAGATCGCGCGTCGCGATCTCGGCTTCGATCCCGTCAGCGGCTTCGCCCACGATCTCGATATCGCTCTCACCGCCGAGGATCAGGCGGAGGCCGCGGCGTACGAGCGGGTCGTCGTCGACGAGCAGGAGGCGGATCACGGGGTCTCGCTCCATGGCAGAGATGCCTCCACGACAAATCGGTCGCCGTCGTTGTGATGGGTCAGGGTGCCGCCGACCAGAGCCGCGCGCTCGCCGAGCCCGATGAGCCCCAGCCCGTCGGACGATACGGGGAGCCCGCCCGGGGAGTCTGCCGCGTTCGTCACGCGGACGTCGACGGAGGTCCCCGACGCACCGCTCAGCTCGACGGTCACGGGTGCGCCCGGCGCGTGCTTGCGTGCGTTGGTCAGGGCCTCCTGCACGATGCGATAGACGTGCCTGCCCACCTGAGGGGGCAGCTGCTCGACGTGCTCGAGCTCCGAGCGGTACTCGACGCGCTGCCCCGCCTCCCGCACCTCGGAGACGAGGGCGGCCAGATCATCGAAGGAGGGCTGCGGGCCACCCAGCGGGTCCTCCTCGCGCAGGGAGCCGAGGGTGACGCGCAGCTCCTCGAGCGAGGCATGGGCGTTGTCCCGGATGACCGCCGCCGCCTGGCGGACCTCGTCGGCGGTCAGGTCACTGCGGTGCGCGAGCGCACCGGCGTGCAGGGAGAGGATCGACAGCCGGTGGGCGAGCACATCGTGCATCTCGCGCGCGATCCTCGCCCGTTCCCCCGCACGCGCACGCTCCAGCCCGTCGCGACGCTCCCCTTCCCGCCGCCGTTCCTCCGACAGCGCGAGGTCCCGCGTGCTCCGCAGGTACAGGCCGAAGCCGACCAGGCACGCGATCGTCACGGTGCTGCCGATCGCGGCGACCAGGGTGGGCACCTCCCATCCGGAGGCGGCGAACGAGGTGCCGACGAGCGCGAGCCACAGCACCGCGCAGGCCCCGGCGGTACGCCGGCCGTCGCGGTGGGTGGCGAGCGAGACGAGAGCGACGAACGCGGCACCCGTGGCCGAACCCGACCAGATCGTGAACAGGGCGGTCACGACCGCGATGGTGAACGGCAGTCGCCTGCGCCAGCGCAGCAGGATCAGGCCGACCACTCCGAGGCCCAGGTTGAGTGCGCCCTCCGGCCACTCGCCGATGCCCTGCGCGACGACGAACCCCCAGCCGAGCGCGGTCAGCACCAGGGGCACCGACGCGAGGACGTACCGCAGCAGCTCTTGCCGGCCAGTGAGGGGTTTCATCGCGACCGATCGTAGGCAGCCGGTGGGTACGGTGCCCAGCGACCTTGGGCGATGAACCGCTCGACCGAGGTCGACGATCCGGCCCGTGCGAGGCAGACCTGCGGCGCCCGGTGTGGCCCAGGGTCCGTAGCCCCCGCGCCCCGCGGCGGGTGGACTGGGCCCATGATCACATTCGACCATGTCACCAAGCGCTACGGCGCGACGCTCGCGCTCGACGACGTCTCGTTCGAGGTGCCGGCGAGCTCGATCACGGGCTTCCTCGGGCCCAACGGTGCGGGCAAGACGACCGCTATGCGGATCCTCCTCGGCCACTCCCGCTCGTCGGGCCGAGCGACGATCGACGGGCAGCAGTACGCGGAGATCAGCAACCCCGGGGGAACAGTGGGCGCCCTCCTCGACGCGCAGGCGGTCCACCCCGGACGCACCGGCGCCGAGACGCTGGCCGTCGCCGCGGCCATGATCGGTGTCGACCGGCGACGCATCGGGCAGGTGCTCGATCTCGTCGGTCTCTCCGTCGCCGAGAGCCGGCGCACGGTCAAGGGCTACTCCCTCGGTATGCGCCAGCGCCTCGGGATAGCCCAGGCCCTCCTGGGCACGCCGAAGGCGCTCGTGCTCGACGAGCCGGCGAACGGCCTCGACCCGCAGGGCATCCGGGCCATCCGCGACCTGCTGCGCGCCGTGGCGGACGACGGGTGCGCCGTGCTGCTGAGCTCCCATCTGCTGCACGAGGTGGCGCAGCTCGCCGACCGCGTCGTCATCATCGGCCGCGGCCGCATCCTCGACGACACCCCGATCGACCACAGCACGGCACAGGACCTGGAGAGCCGCTACTTCGCTCTCACCTCGACGGACGACCGGAGCGCAGCATGAGCAGCTCGACCCTCCCCCACACCGGCGATCTACGCGCGGAGGCGGGCCCCGCACGCACCGTCCCGTTCGCACGTCTGGCCGCCGTGGAGATGCGCAAGCTCGCCGACACCCGGACAGCGCTCGCACTCCTGACGCTGCTCGTCCTCGGCGCCATCGGGGCGATGGTCGTCAACGCCTCCTTCTTCTCCCTGGACGCCCAGGACGTCGCCACCAGCGCGGCGCTCACCCTGGGCCTGTTCCTTCCGGTCCTCGGGATCGTCTCGGTGACGAGCGAGTGGAACAAGCGCACCGCGCTCACGACCTTCGCCCTCGAACCGCGCCGCTGGCGCGTGCTCGTCGCCAAGGCCGTCGCCGCAGCCGCGGTGGCGATCGCCACCAGCGCCCTGATGATCGCGCTCGCCTACCCGACGACCGCCGTCGCGGCCGCCGTGCGCGGCACGGACGCACAGCTCGCACTCGACCCGCTCGCACTCGCCGGCTGGACCGCCGTCAACGTCCTGTTCACCCTGTGCGGTATCGCGCTGGGCGCCATGCTGCTCAACGCTGCGGCGTCGATCGTCGTCTACTTCGTGGCCTCGATCGCCTGGGGGTTCCTCGGGCTGACCGGCGACCTCGGCAGCACGCTGGCGGGCTGGCTCGACCTGAACGTCACGTCCGTTCCGCTCGCCGACGGCGAGATGAGCGCCGACGCGGTCGGCCCGCTCCTCGCCTCGATCGGCCTGTGGGTCACGGGGCCGTTCCTCCTCGGGCTGCTTCGAGTGAACCGGATGGAGCTTCGATGAGCAACCCGGACGAGGGGACCATGACCAGCTCCGCCGTCCAGCACCTGCCTCGCTTCTTCGTCAAACAGCACTTCACCGTGCTGGTCAACCGTTACACGATCGTCGAGGCGCTCGACGACGGGTCGGAAGGACGCCTGCTCGCGTTCGCCCAGCAGAAGCGGCTCGCGATGCGCGAGAAGGTGACCTTCTACGAGGACGAGGCGAGGACCCGGCCGCTGTTCGGCTTCCGCGCCCGGCAGGTGATCGACGTCGCGGCAGCCTACGACGTCACCACCGCGGACGGGTCCGTGATCGGGTCTTTCGAGAAGGACTTCGCCGCGAGCCTGATCCGCTCCAGCTTTCATCTGCGAGCCCCGGGCCTGGAGGCCTACGGCCAGGAACGCAGTCTGCTCGTCGCCGTCCTGCGACGAGTGGCCGAGCTGCCGCTGCCGGTCCACTTCACGTTCAGTGATGCGTCGACGGGCGCGCCCGTCCTGACCAGTGAGCGGCAGTTCAGCCTGCGCGACCGATACACCGTCGAGGTGCCGGACACCCGGGTCGACTTCCGGCTCGCCGCGTCCGTCGCCGTCGGCGTCGACGCGCTGCTCGGGCGGTAACGACCCGCCACGCCGGTCGCGGAAGGCCGAGACCGGTCAGCGGTCGCCGCCGGACCTGACCCGATCGATGATCGCGTCGATCCGGCGGCGCACCGGTCAGCTCGTCGGCGTAGCAGCTCTGCCGAAAAAGTTGCTGCTCCGCCGCACTCCGGTCCGTAGGCTCGCGGCGTGAGTCGTCGACGACAGCCCTCGGACCAGAGCGACCTGTTCTACTCGCGCGCAAGGCTGTACGACTTGATGTTCCCGGGCGGCGGGCCCGCGGTCGACTTCTACCGGGCCGACGTCGACCAACACGGCGGGCGCGTGCTGGAGCTCGCGTGCGGCACCGGGAACAAGCTGATCCCCATCGCGTCCGACGACCATCCGTGCGTGGGCCTTGACTTCTCGGCGGACATGCTGGCCGAGGCCCGGCGCAAGGCGGACGAGCGCGGTGTCGCGGTGGAGTGGATCCAGGGCGACATGCGGAACTTCGATCTCGGCCGCACCTTCGACTACGTGTTCATCACTGCCAACTCGCTGCTGCACCTGCACGAGACCGAGGATCTGGTGAGCTGCTTCCGGTCGGTTCGACGGCACCTGGCCCCCGGCGGCAGGTTCGTCTTCGATGTGTTCAACCCGAGCGTGCGCGTCCTTGCCGAAGCCGACGGGACGCGCCGCACCCGGACGTCGTTGTCGTTCACGGACCCCGACCGGGGCAGCGTCAGTGTCGACGTCGCCGAGACCTACGACGCTTCCGCGCAGGTGACGCGTGGGACGTGGTACCTCTCGACCGGCGCCGAGCCCGACTTCTTCGTCGCACCGCTCGAAATCAGGAGCATCTTCCCCCAGGAGCTGCCCCTGCTCCTCTCGCTCGGCGGCCTCGAGCTCGTCGAGCGCTTCGGGGACTGGTCCGGCCGCCCGTTCGCCGCCGACGCGCTGGTTCAGCTCTGCATCTGCGAGTGATGTGGAGAGGCCCTCTCAACCTGGTCGCCGGCGTCCATCAGGGTCTCGGGAAGCGTGAGTCCGGTGGGCTATTCGCTCCGCAGCCCCTCGACAGGAGACAGCTGCGCGGCGCGCACTGCCGGATAGACCCCGGCGATGACTCCTACAAGCACGGAGAGCCCCACCCCGACCCCAGCAGCCAGGAAGTTCGGCGCCGGTATGGTCTTCTGCCACGTGCCGTAGACAACTACCACGAGCAACCCGAGCACCGCACCCGCGACTCCCCCGCCGAGACCCAGGAACCCGGCCTCCAGCATGAACTGGGTACGGATCTGCAGGGCTCTCGCGCCGACCGCCCGCCTCAGCGCGATCTCTCCACGCCGTTCCAGCACGGCGATCACCATGGTGTTGACGATCCCGATCGCGCCGACCAGAAGAGCCACCGCCGCCAGTCCGAGGGCGAGGCTCTGGAACGTGGAATCCACGGCCCTCTGCGCGTCCGCGAGCTGGGACGGCGTCGACACACCCACTGCGCGCGGCATCCCCGGGTTGGCGGTGTCGTCCAGGACGTCACGCACCGCCTCCACGGTCCCGGTCTGCACCCGGACCTGGATCCGCGAGATCGCCAGGTCAGGATGCCCGGTGAGCACCCAGTCCTCCCCGAGCAGCGCGGCACGGTCCAGGTCCGGCATCAGCCCGGACGGCTGCAGCACCCCGATCACCGCGTACCAGCTGTCGTCGATCCATACCCGCTGGCCTGGCACACTCACTCCCAGGTGATCTGCCGCCGACGCCCCGAGCACCGTGGTCGGCAGCGTCACCGAGGCAGCGTCGAACCAGGCGCCCCGGTGGAGATGCAGGTCCATCGCGGCAGCCAGCTCGGGCTGCACTGCAACCGCCGTCAGACCACCGCCCATGGTCGAGGGCACCAGATCGTTCCGGAACACCCCGGCGCCCTCGAGCTCGCGCACCGCCGCAGCACCTGTGACCGGACCGATCCGACGGATCATCTCCGGAGCGGTTTCCGGCAGCGGCACCGGCTCCAGGTTCGGCCCCTGCCCGGGCGCCACCACCAGCACGTTCGACCCTAGCGCCTCCAGGTCCGCCCGCAGCCGCGCCTCGTTCGTCGCGGTGATCCCCAGGATCGCCACCAACGTCGCGATACCGATCGCGACCCCCAGCATCGACAGCAGCGACCTCGAGACCCGTGACCGCGGACCCAGGGCCGCCGTCGTCAGCGTGTCCCGCACCGTCAACCGAGCCATCAGACCTCACTGCCGGCAGCGGTGGCCTCGCCCGCCGTCAGGTCGGCCTCGATCCGCCCGTCGCGGATCCGGACCTGCCGCGCGAACCGGTCGGCGATCACCAGGTCGTGCGTGATCACCACGACTGCGACGTCGGCCAAACCGTCCAGCAGGTCGATGATCGCGGTCCCGGTCGCCTGGTCCAGCGCACCTGTCGGCTCGTCGGCGAGCACGACGGCGGGCTCGTGCGCGATCGCGCGCGCGATCGCCACCCGCTGCTGCTCACCCCCCGACAGCTGGGTCGGACGATGGTCCAACCGTTCACCGAGCCCCACTCGGGTCAGCGCGTCGACAGCCCGGCGACGACGCTCGGCACGCCCCAGCCCGGTGTACAGCATCCCGAGCTCCACGTTCGCCACGGCGTCCGCGTGGGAGAGCAGATGGAACTGTTGGAACACGAACCCCAGCGACCGGGAACGCACGTCGGAGCGCTCACCGTCGGACATGGCCGCCGTCGGGCGCCCTCCGACCAGGACCTCCCCCGCGGACGGCGCGTCGAGCGTGCCCAGGATCGACAGCATCGTGGACTTGCCGGATCCGGACGGGCCGACGATCGCCGCATGCTCGCCGGGCGCGATCGCCAGGTCGACGTCTCGGAGCACAGTCAGATCTCCGCTCCCGGTCGCATACGTCTTCGAGACCCCGCGCAGCTCCACCGCGGGGGCCACCGCTGTGTGGGTCACGGGACGAGAACCTCGTCCCCGTCCTCAAGCTGTGTACTGGTGATCTGTACCTTCGCCTCAGCAACCAGCCCGACCTCGACCGGGACCAGCAATCCGCCTCCCCGAGGGGCATCCGGCACTACCTTCTCCACCGCATACCCGCCCTCGGCCAGGGCCACCAGCGCCGTGACAGGCACGACCAGCGCGTCCTGGACCTCATCGGTCACCACCTCGATCCGCACGGCAGCGCCCACGCTGCCGGTCAGCTTCTCCTGGGCCTCGATGTCGATCCGCACCGTCGCCATGTCCGACTCGTCTCCTGCGGCAGCCTCGACTCCGCCAGTCGTGTCTGCGCCCCCGCCGTCGGCACCGCCGGTCCTCGCGGGGGTGGTCGAGCGGATCACCCCTGCCACCTTCGAGCCGTCGGGCAGCCAAACCGTCACCGCTTCTCCCGCACTCAGCGACGCCTGCTGCGACCTCGTCACCTGCGCCTCGGCATGCACCGTCGTCCCAGTCCAGGTCAGCACCTCGCCCGTCGCCGGATCACCCACCCGCACCGGTACAGACGCCACCCGGACCTTCCCGACGTCGAGGATGACCACGTCCGGCGGCGACACCGACTCCGCCCGCGCGATCTCCAGGTCCTTCGTCGCGTCCGTGACCGACTTTTGCGCGTCCTCGAACGCCTCAAGCTGGGCCGACGCGTCGGGAACCTTGTCCAGCGCCCCGCGGTCGGCGACGGCCGTGTCGTACTGCACCTGGGCCAGCGCCAACCCCTCGCCCGACTGCCGCGCCGCGGCAAGAGCGGCATCGGCGTCGGCTACCGCCGCGTCCGCGAGCGCGACGTCCAGGCCGGACGGTCCCTCGCTCGCAGCCTCCAGAGCCTTCGCGGCATCCTCGCGTGCCTCCACGGCGCCGTCGTAGTTGTTCTCGGCCCGGGTGATCCGCTCGCGACCTTCCTCCGTACCCGACGGCGGGGCGTAACCCGCCGATTCGAACAAGTCGGCCACCGCCGCACTGGTCCCAGACCCGAACACGTCGTCCACGCGATCACGTGCCAGCAGCCCGGCGTCCGCCAGCGCCTGGTTCAGCGAGAGCACGTCCTTGCCCTTGCTTCCGAGCTGTAGCGGGCGCCAGAGCGGCACGTCGCCCCGGAGCAGGAACGTCGGCCGGCCGTTCACCTCGAACAACCGCTCGCCCGGCCGGAGCGACGATCCCTCGGCCGGCAGCGCAGTGAGGACACCGTCCGCTGTGCCGGTCAGCGGCTCTGCGGCACCGCGCGACAGCGTGCCGCTGAGCACTGTCCCGGACGCCAACGATCCGCGCTCGACACGGACCGGACGGAGCCCTGCCTCGTCCGTGGTCGCCTGGTCGGCCTGGGAGGGTGCCGCATCGAGCAGCACGGGCGTAGCCACCGCACCCCCACCGACCACGACCACCAGCGCACCGACCAGAGCCACCTTCGAGCTTGAACGCATGCGCCGTGCCTACCAGCCCAACTTCGCGAGACAGTCGTCGACACTGATCCCCGCCGCACACTTGTTCATCACCTCGAGCTCGGGGCCTTGGAGCGCGTGGTCGAACGGGGTGAGGTCTCCCAGGACCTCGAGCTGGAACAGAGGTATCAGGAGCGGCTCACCTTCCAGCATTGCGATGACCAACGGCCTGGAGCATTCCTCACCGAGCATTTCCGCCTCGTCGAGAGTCACCTCCGCAGGAATGACCACCATTCCTTCGTTGCGCCCGCTCGTCGGTGGGTCACCGATCGTCGAGATCCCCTGCTCACGCGCGCACTGCGCCCACCGTCTGCCGGACTCAAGCTGCTCCGGGGTATACCCGGCCGCGGCGTCCTCCGAGGTGGCATGGAAATCCTGGTCGAGCAGCACGTCCTTGGCTCCCGAATGGTCCGCGTAGCACTGCCGGATCTCGGCGTCGCGGTCTTCACCGTCAACTCCGATCGGCGCGTCGGGACTCACCTCCAGGACGCCGTCCACGACCAGGGCCGCCGCACCATCGATCTCGGCGTAGCCGGCCATCTCCTCCTTGCCGGGGCTGTCCGCCGGCACCGCAGACACCGCTATCCCGAGGTCACCCAGGCACTCCGCATACGCCGCGGTCTCATCATTGACATAGGCCGTCGACGGCACAGAGACGGGCGCCTGGGTCTCCAACGACGCGACATCGGCGCTGCCGTCCGACTGATCGCCGAGCGAGCACCCCGAGAGCATGAGGAGCGCGGCAGCAGCAGCCGTAGCCACACCCGCCGCGCTCCTTGAAAGACCTCTCAACAGACGAACCGCCCACTGGAGATCAAGTCGTTCCACGTACGCGACACCTGGACCACGCCATCCTCGGGATTGGACCTGTAGTACACGTTGTTCGAAAGGTCTGACCGGTACTGCCCCGGCTGCAACCGCATCCTGGTGATCGTACCGCCGGTCCAGTGCCCGTAGTTTGCGTCCGGGTAATACTCCGCCACGCACGACGCGCTCTGCCCGGCGCTGGTTACCGATGTAGCGGCATTGTTGTACCCGGGCCAGGCACCGAAGTCCGGGATCGAGTACTGGAAGGAAGACATACCACCGCTGAAGCTCCCGTTGTTCCACGTGCACGCGTATCCCGACGGGCAGTCGGAGCGTGCCGCTGACGCCGGCGCTGCGGCCACGACGCCCAAGCCGACGAACATCAGGAGCGCTGCGAGCGCTCCAACCACAGGAACGACAACCCGCTCCCGCAAAGTCTTTCCGATCATCCTGGATCCTTCCAGAGACCTGAACCGGCTCGGTTCGACCGGGTGCGCATCACGCTATTTCATACAGAGGTGCGGGCACATGACTCCAGGGGATCATCTTTGCCGCCCACGCACTCCGGTCGGCGTTCGACGACGCCAAGGTGGTGCGCCTCGGCTATGAGGCGTGCCCGGTCGGCACACTCCGACTTCGCGAGGATCGCCTTCACATGGTTCTTGGTCGTGTTGTAGGTGATGCCGAGCAGACCAGCGATCTCCGTGTTCGACAGTCCGAGACAGACCGCCTCGAGCACGTCGACCTCGCGCCGGGTCAGCGTCGACCACCTCGGGTCCAGAGCCACCGATCAACCACTCCCGTCCCCCTCTGGGCCCCAGAGCATCACAAGCTCGAGAACCTCGCTCGCCTCCGCCCTGGGCGGGAGTAGGCTAGCGTCACCCGGGGCGCTCACCAGGTGAAACGCCAGAAAGTTCACCCGGACAAGTCGCCGGTGCCGCGGTTCGTGAAGTCGCGGATCGATTCCGGGCCGACCGTCACAAGTCCACAGCTCGGCGAAGGCCGGTGTGCTCCGAAGTCGACCCAGCACAGCTCTGCGCGCCGGATCACCACTCGATCGCGCCGTCGATCTGCTCCGTCAGGTCCGACCTCAGTTCAGCAGGCTCCAGGCGACCACCAAGGGGCGAGTTATGGCTCCGCCAAGTCTATGAACCCGGATCAGCCGCCATTCGGTGGCCACCTTGCGGAGAGAACAGAAGGCCTCGAGGACCGATGTCCGCGAGGCCTTCCGACGACCTGGTTCACCAGCTGCGCTCCGCCAGCCGCACCGGCGTCGCTCCTCCTCGACGTCGATGCCGTGGTCCACGATTGACGAACCTCGGGCCAGAGCCGCACGGTGCGGTGGGGTCTGCATGTATGCGACCAGTTCCGGCACTGCCCCTTGACCTTGACACTGCGTGAAGGTGTCGGATCGGAATCGACATGTTGAGCATCGGAGAAGTCGCGCATTTCACCGGGGTCTCCCGGCGGATGTTGCGTCACTGGGAGGAGGCCGGATTGATCACTCCGGCCTCGGTCGACGACTCCACGGGCTATCGCCGGTACTCACGGACGCAGGTCGGCCGAGTTCGTGCGATCTCGGCCCTACGGTCTGTGGGATTTGCGCTTGCCGAGATCGTCGACCTGCTCGATCACTCGCAACTGACCGAGGAGCGATTGGTCGAGCTCCTCCGAGCACGAGAAGAAGATCTCCTGTCCCAGATCAACGAAGCCTCAACCTGTCTCACAGAGGTGCGTACGCGCCTCGACGCCATCCGGAGAGGACACGAAATCATCATGAGCACCATTGAGCTCAGCTCACTTCCCCCGCTCCGGCTCTCGGCGCTTCGAGCGACCGTCAGCGACGAGTCCGAGATCGGCGAGGCGATCTCGGAGCTGCTCCCTCGAGTCCGGGACCAACTGCGCAATCACGGCTTCACCGACAGCGACATCGTGCTGGCCTACGACGGTGCTGCTGATGCGAAATCGATCATCGTCACCGTGGGTACTGCTGGGATCGACGATGACAGCGACCTGTCAGAACTGGCGATGGTCGAGATCGACGACTCCGACCGTGGCGTCACGGTCCGATTCGACGTGCCACCTTCCGACATCGGTGACGCCTGGATCAGCCTCGACGCGAGCCTCGAGGCGTACGACCTCGAGACCACGGGCGTCTACCGGCAAACCCTGACTCCTCGGGGCGGTGTGATCCTCCAGGCCCCGGTAAAGGAGCAGTCGGCCGAGTGCTGACAGCGCCTGGCTCTCGGTGATCACCTACCCAAGGAAGCGGAAGGGCCCCGCGGACTCGACGTCCGCGGGGCCCTCCGACGACCTAGCTCACCAGCCGCGCTCAGCCAGCCGCACCGGCGCCGGCTCCTCCTCGACGTTGATGCCGACCATCGCCTCGCCGAGACCGCGCGAGACCTTGGCGATCACGTCGGCGTCGTCGAAGAACGTCGTGGCCTGCACGATCGCCTTGGCGCGCTGCGCCGGGTTGCCCGACTTGAAGATGCCGGAGCCGACAAACACGCCCTCGGCACCGAGCTGCATCATCATCGCGGCGTCCGCCGGCGTGGCGATGCCGCCCGCCGTGAACAGCACGACCGGCAGCTTGCCCGTGGTCGCGACCTCCTTGACCAGTTCGTACGGCGCCTGGAGCTCCTTGGCGGCGACGAACAGCTCGTCCTCCGGGAGCGACGTGAGGCGGCGGATCTGCTGGCGGATCTGACGCATGTGAGTGGTCGCGTTCGACACGTCGCCCGTGCCGGCCTCGCCCTTCGAGCGGATCATCGCCGCGCCCTCGGTGATGCGGCGCAGCGCCTCACCCAGGTTCGTCGCACCGCACACGAACGGCACGGTGAAGTTCCACTTCTCGATGTGGTTGGTGTAGTCCGCCGGGGTCAGCACCTCGGACTCGTCGATGTAGTCGACACCGAGCGACTGCAGCACCTGCGCCTCGACGAAGTGCCCGATGCGTGCCTTCGCCATCACGGGGATCGAGACGGCCTCGATGATGCCGTCGATCATGTCGGGGTCGCTCATGCGCGAAACGCCGCCCTGCGCACGGATGTCGGCAGGCACCCGCTCAAGCGCCATGACGGCCACCGCACCCGCGTCCTCGGCGATCTTCGCCTGGTCGGGCGTGACGACGTCCATGATGACGCCGCCCTTGAGCATCTCGGCCATGCCGCGCTTCACGCGCGCGGTGCCGACCGTACCCACGGTGTTCTCGCCGGTCACGGATTCAGTCACGGTTACCTCGCAAAGTTCTCGCCGGTGGATCGACGCCGGTTGTTCCGGGCGCGGTCGGCGCCCTGTTCCGATCCTATCGCCCGGCCCTACCAGGTCAGGCCCGCCGTTCGCACAGCGGTCACCCGCCGTTCGGCTCCAAGGCGTGCGGCAGCGCGTCGTCCAGCTCCACCGTCCGCGGCATCGGCGCCCGGCCCGCCAGGTGGAACAACCGGACGTACCAGAGCCGGCGCACCCGCCGGGCCTGCGCCACCGCCTCGTTGTGGAAGCGGCGAGCCAGCGTGGCGCGGTACCAGGCCGCGGCGAGCGCCGACACGACCTCGCCCGACGGCCCGGCCAGCAGGGTCCGGATCGCCTCCGGCGCCCCCATCGCCTCCCGTAGCGTCGCCGTGAGCCCCGACTCGGCCCGTTCCCGCTCCGGGCCCAGCCCGTCCATCTTGAGCGCGGCGGCCGGCGAGGTCACCGGTCCGGCGTCCGACGCCGTGTACGCGGCGTCCGCCACCAGGATGGCGCTCGCGGGGTCCAGCGCGCCGGACGCCGCCACCTCCACCGCCGCCGATGCCCGGCGGACGAGCTGCGCGTCGAGCGCGATCCGCGACGCGGCGACCTTGCGGTGCAGCCGGTCCAGCCGGGAGGCGCCCCGCCAGGCGAGCAGCAGGCCGACCGCGAGCGCTCCCAGCGCGATGAGCGCGATCTCGGACCAGGTCATGCGTCGCCTCCCACGCGGCGTGGGAACAGCCCCATGATGCGTCCGACGACGTCGCCGCCGATCGCGCTGTCGGCGGCGAGCGTCATGTCGTACACGGCGAGCACCTGTTCGGTCACGCCGGACCAGTCGAACCGCTGGACCCACTCGGCGGCGTGGGCACGGTAGGCCTCGCGCCGTGCCGGGTCGGCCAGCAGCGACAGCACCGTGTCGGCGAGGTCGGCGGGATCGCCGTTGCGGAACAGGGCGCCGGCCGCGCCGTCGTCCAGGACGCGCTGGAAGGCGCCCAGGTCGCTGGCCACCACCACGGCCCCGGCGGCCATGGCCTCCACGAGCACGATGCCGAAGCTCTCCCCGCCGGTCTGCGGCGCCACGTACAGGTCGGCGGAGGCGAGCAGCTCGGCCTTCTCGGCGTCGGTGACGCCGCCGAGGAACTCGACGGACGAAGCCTGCTCCCCCAGCAGCTCGCGCGTCTCGGCGGCGATGCCGTCGCCACGGCCCGCCACGAGGAAACGGGCGCCGGGGATGCCGGCGAGGATGGTGGGGATGGCCTGCACGAGGAGGCTCAGTCCCTTGCGCGGCTCGTCGAGACGGCCGAGGAACGCGACGGTCGGCGCGTCGGGGGTCCCGGTCCACTCGGGGCGGCGAGGGCTGCTCGAGAACACCTCGGTGTAGACGCCGTTCGGGATCACGACGGCGTCGCCGCCGAGGTGGTCGACGAGGGTGCGGCGCGCGTCCTCGGAGACGGCGATGCGGGCGGCGATCTTCTCCAGCGACTGGCGTACCAGCGGGTAGGCGACCTGGAGCGCCCGCGAGCGCACCTGCGAGGTGTGGAAGGTGGCGACCACCGGTTCGGTCGCCTGCCACAGCGCGAGCATCGACAGCGACGGCACCATCGGCTCGTGCAGGTGGACGATGTCGAAGGGGTGGCCCCCGATGCCGCCCTCCAGCCAGCGGCGGACGCGGGTCGCGGTGAGTGGCCCGAAGGTGAGCCGCGCGACCGACCCGTTGTACGGCACGGGGACGGCACGGCCGGCAGCGGTGACGACCCCGGGCAGGTTGATGTCGTCGCTGGACGGGGCGAGCACCGACACCTCGTGGCCGGCGGCCTGCAACGCCTCGGCGAGGTCGCGCACGTGGAACTGGACGCCGCCGGGGGCGTCGAAGGAGTAGGGGCAGACGATGCCGACCCGCAGCGCGCGGTGACTGCGCCGCCGGACGCCTCTCATCCGGCTTCCCGCGGGCGGGGGGCCTTCTGCCGGGCGGGCCCGAGGTCGGCGACGAACACGCGCTGCAGCATGTGCCAGTCGTGGGTGTGCTCGACGATCGTCCCCGCGAGCTGGTCGACCCAGCCCTGCGTGAGCAGGCGTGCCCGCTCGTCGCGGGGCAGCGCGGCGTCGGGCACGGGCAGGGGCGGGTAGAACCGGATGACGATCCCCCACGGTGTCCGGGCGGCCCGACGGCGTGCGCCCTGCAGCCGCTCGTACGTGATGCCCACCGCGTGCACGGGAACGCCGGCCTCCAGACCGAGCAGTGCCGGCCCGGCGGCCACGCGGGCCCGGTGCCCGGCGAGGTCCACCTCGATACCGGTCGAGGTGAGGTCGCGGTCGCTGAGCAGCGGGATGAGCTTGCTGCCTTCCTTGGCGCCGCGGATCAGGGCGCCGAGCACGTCGCCGTTGCCAAGCGCCAGCACGTCGATCCCGAGCGAGCCGCGGAACCGCACGAACTCCTCGAACAGCTCGTCGGGCTTGAGCCGCTCGGCGACCGTGAGCACGCTCGCGAGGTACTGGGAGCCGTACGCGCCGGCCAGGTCCCAGTTGCCGAGGTGGCCCAGTGCCAGCGAGACCGCTCCCCCGTCGTCGACCACCGGCCGGACGTGCTCGTCGTAGCCCTCCACGCGGACGCGTGCCCGCAGCTGCTCCGGCGTGATGCCCTGCAGCGTGAACGCCTCGCGGAAGTAGCGCATGTAGCTGCGCATCCCGGCACGGGACAGGCGGCGAATCGCGGCGGCGTCGAGGTCCGGCCGCACGCGGGCGTAGTTCTGCTCCATGCGGCGCACGCTCTTGCCGTGCCGCAGCCAGGTGACGTCGGCCACCACGGTGAACAGGGCGCGGAGCGCGGGCTCGGGGATCTTCGTGGCGTTCCGCCACGCGAACGTGTACACCGACGCGATGTTCATCAGGCCCCCTGCTCGGCTGGGCGGGTGAGCTGTGCGCGCACCGTGGCCATGCGCTGGAACACGGTCACGAGGCTCGCGAGCGCCAGCAGGGTCAGCACGACCTCCAGCACCACCACCGGCAGGCCGACCTGCAGGAACGTGAACGGGACGAGCGCCAGCACGAGCCGGTCGGCGCGTTCGGCGATGCCGACCTGCGCGGTGGCCCCGACGCTCTCGGCCCGGGCCCGGGCGTAGGGGACGACGCTGCCGAGCACCAGGCAGGCCAGCGCGGCGGCGATGCCCCACATGCCGCCGTGCTCGTCAGGGTGCAGCACGAACCAGAGCAGGATGCCGCCGAACACGGCGCCGTCGGCCACGCGGTCGAGCGTGGAATCGAGGAACGCGCCCCAGGGGCCGGAGCGGCCGGACATGCGCGCCATCACGCCGTCGAGCGAGTCGAAGAGGACGAAGAACCCGACCAGGAGGCCACCCACGAGCGTGTGCCCCAGGGGGAACAGCGTCAGTGAGATCGCCGAGACGATCAGCGTGCCGGCGATGGTCACGGCGTCCGGTGAGACCCGCAGCGCGAGCAGCAGCCGGGCCAGGGGCGTGAACACCGTGGTCATGAGGGAGCGCAGGCTCCGTAACATTCAGTTCTCCTCTTGGTTGCCGCCCCCTGCGGTCACCCACGCCTCCGCGAGCCGGCGGCGAGTATCTCCCAGCAGCTCGGGCAACGCCTTGGTCTGGCCGACGACGGGCAGGAAGTTCGCGTCGCCCAGCCAGCGCGGCACCACGTGCTGGTGCAGGTGCGCCGCGATGCCCGCGCCCGCCACCTCGCCCTGGTTGATACCAAGATTGAAGCCTGCGGGCGCGTAGACAGCACGCGACACGCGCATAGCCTGCTGAGTCATCTGTGCCAGCTCGACCGTCTCGTCCGCGTCGAGGTCCGTGTAGTCCGAGACATGCCGGTACGGGAGCACCATCAGGTGCCCGGAGTTGTACGGGTAGAGGTTCAGGACGACATAGCACCGCTGCCCGCGGGCGACGACGAGCCCTTGCTCGTCGTCGCCCCGCGGGATGCGGCAGAACGGGCACTGACCGCTGGTCGAGTCGACCGGCTTGTCCTGTCCGCCGATGTAGACCATGCGGTGCGGCGTCCACAGCCGCTGCTGGCCGTCGTCGGGCGGGCCGAAGTCCGCGGCGTCCTGGACGGTGGGTTCCATCAGGCCTGCTGCGACCGTTCGGCCACCGCCGCCACGATCCGCTCGACGGCGTCCGCGACGGGCACGCCGTTCTCCTGCGTCCCGTCCCGGAACCGGAACGACACGGCGCCGGCCTCGACGTCCTCGCCGCCGGCGATGAGGGTGAAGGGCACCTTCTCCTTGGACGCGTTGCGGATCTTCTTGCCGAACCGGTCGTCCGACAGGTCCAGCTCGACGCGCACACCACGGGCCGTCAGCTGCGCGGCGACGTCCTTCACGTAGTCGTCGAACGCATCGGCGACGGGGACGAGCTTGACCTGCACGGGCGCGAGCCAGGCCGGGAAGGCCCCCGCGTAGTGCTCGATGAGCACACCCATGAACCGCTCGATGGAGCCGAACTTGGCCGAGTGGATCATCACCGGCTGCTGGCGGGTGCCGTCGGCGGCCGTGTACTCCAGCCCGAAGCCCTTGGGCTGGTTGAAGTCGTACTGCACGGTGCCCATCTGCCAGGTCCGCCCGATGGCGTCCTTGGCCTGCACCGAGATCTTCGGGCCGTAGAACGCGGCGCCGCCCGGGTCGGCCACGAGCTCCAGGCCGGTCTCGCGGCCCACCTCCTCGAGGATCTTCGTCGCGGCGGCCCAGTCCTCGTCGGAACCGACGAACTTGTCCGGCTTGGAGTCGTCCCGCGTGGACAGCTCCAGGTAGAAGTCGTCGAGGCCGAAGTCGCGCAGCACGCTGAGCATGAACTCCAGCAGGTGCTTGACCTCGGACGGCGCCTGCTCGGGCGTCACGTAGGAGTGCGAGTCGTCCTGGGTCAGCCCACGGACGCGCGTCAGGCCCTGCACGACGCCGGACTTCTCGTACCGGTACACCGAGCCGAACTCGAACAGGCGCAGCGGCAGCTCGCGGTAGGAACGCCCGCGCGAGGCGAAGATCAGGTTGTGCATGGGACAGTTCATGGCCTTGAGCCGGTACTTGGACCCCTCGAGGTCCATCTCCGGGAACATCGTGTCCGAGTAGTACGGCAGGTGGCCCGAGGTGTGGAACAGCCCGTCCTTGGTGATGTGCGGCGTACCGACGTAGGAGAAGCCCTCCTCGATGTGCCGCTGCCGGACGTAGTCCTCCATGACCCGCTTGATCACGCCGCCCTTGGGGTGGAACAGCGGCAGCCCGGAGCCGACCTCGTCGTGGAAGCTGAACAGGTCCATCTCGGCGCCGATGCGCCGGTGGTCGCGCCGCTCGGCCTCGGCCAGCCGCTCCAGGTGCGCCTTGAGCTCGTCCTTGGTGGGCCACGCCGTACCGTAGACCCGCTGCAGCATCGGGTTCTTCTCGCTGCCGCGCCAGTAGGCCGCGGCCGAGCGCATGAGCTGCACACCGTTGCCGATCAGGCGCGTGCTCGGCAGGTGCGGGCCGCGGCACAGGTCGCTCCAGACCACGGTCTCGCTCTCGCGGCCCGCGCCCCGGACGTTGTCGTAGATGGTCAGCTCGGCGCCGCCCACCTCGACGGCCTCACCGTTCTCACCGGCACCGTTCTCGTCGTCGGAGCCGCCCTTGAGGCCGATCAGCTCGAGCTTGTACGGCTCGTTCGCCAGCTCCGCGCGGGCCTCGTCCTCCGTGACGACCCGACGACGGAACGTCTGGCCCTCCTTGATGATGCGGCCCATGATCTTGTCGAGCGCCTTGAGGTCCTCGGGCGTGAACGGCGTCTCGACGTCGAAGTCGTAGTAGAAGCCGTCCGTCACGGGCGGGCCGATGCCCAGCTTCGCGTCCGGGTTGACCTGCTGCACCGCCTGGGCCAGCACGTGCGCGGCGCTGTGCCGCAGCACAGCCAGGCCGTCCGGCTCGCCGACGGTCACGGGCTCGACCTTGTGACCGGCCGGGATCTCCCGGTCGAGGTCCCACAGCTCGCCGTCCACCCGGACCACGACCACGTCGCGGCGCTCGCCGTACAGCTCGACGCCGGTCGTCGTGGCGGTGGTCGTCGTCGCCTCCGTGCCGGTGTCAGCCGGGTCGATTGCGGCAGGGCTGGGCGGCGATACGACGTCGGACACGACGGTGCTCCTAAGGGAAGGTCACGGAAACTGATCGAGGGGCACCGTCGTCACCGACGGTGCCCCTCGATCGTACCGACCGTCAGTCGCGGCCGCCGCCACCGCGACGGTCCGGACCGTCGTTGTCCCGACCGCTGTGCCGACCCTCACCGCGACCCTCGCGGCCGCCCTCGCCGCGACCCTCACCACGGGCCTCGCGGCCGCCCTCGCCACGGGCCTCGCGAGCACCATCGCCGCCACGGCCCCCGTGCTCCTGCTGCGGGCGCTCCGGACGCTCCGCCGCCTGCGGCTGGGCCTCACGCTGCGCCGGCGCCGGCGCCTGCTCCTCGGCTCCACCCCACTCGCGGGCCCGCTCGCCCAGCGAGTCGATCAGGCCGTCAGCCTGGTCGGGCGTGACTTCCTTGAGCTTGTCGGTGGCAGCGTCGACGTTCCCGTCGTTGAGCTGCTCCTTCGCCTTCTCGATGTTGTCCGGGTCGGTCGCGAACTCCTTGGCCTTGTCAAAAAGCCCCATGTTCGAATCCTCTCGACACAGGCACACAGCTGTGCACCCCCTGCTGGACGACGGGGTCCCGCCGCCTGCCGAGAACCTACGCGTACCGAAGGATGCCCGCACGGGTGGGTACGGCAGATCGGGCATTCCGGGCTCCGAGGTCGGCAGGCACCCTCCGCGTCTCGTACCGTCAGGCCGTGGAGTACGTCGAGTACCTGACCATCGCCGTCGCAGCGGCGGCCCTCATCATCGCCGTCACCGCGCTCGCGCCCCGGGCCGGCGTCGCGTCGCCGCTGGTCCTGGTGGTGCTCGGCGCCGGGGTGAGCCTGCTGCCCTGGGTGCCTGCGATCGAGGTGCCGCCCGAGCTGATCCTCGGAGGCGTGCTGCCCCCGCTCCTGTACTCCGCGGCGGTCGGCCTGCCGTCGATGGACTTCCGGCGCGACTTCACGGCCATCGGAGGGCTGTCCGTCACCCTCGTGGTGATCAGCTCGGTGCTGCTGGGGCTGCTGTTCCGGTGGCTGATCCCGGACATCGACCTCGCCACGGCCATCGCCCTGGGCGCGATCGTCAGCCCGACCGACGCCGTGGCGACCACCATCGTCAAGCGGCTCGGGGCGTCCCCGCGCAGCGTCACGATGCTCGAGGGCGAGTCCCTGCTCAACGACGCCTCCGCGCTGGTGCTGCTCCGGTCGGCGATCGCGGCGACGGCGGCGTCCGTCAGCCTGTGGCAGGTGGTGGGCGACTTCGCGTACGCGGCGGGGGTCGCCGTCGTGATCGGGGTCCCCGTCGGCTGGGTCGGCCTGCGTATCCGCAAGCGCCTGCAGCACGCCGCCCTGAGCACGGCCATGTCGTTCGTCGTCCCGTTCGTCGCGTACCTGCCCGCGGAGGAGCTCGGTGCGTCGGGGCTGGTGGCGGTCGTCGCGGCGGGTCTCGTGACCGGCAACGGCTCGGCGCGGCACCTGCGCCCGCAGGACCGGATCGCCGAACGGTCCAACTGGCACACCGTCGAGCTGCTGCTCGAAGGGGCGGTCTTCCTCGCGATGGGCATCCAGCTCTTCGACCTGATCGAGGACGCGGAGCACGGCAGCGGCTCGGTCCTGCAGGCCGCCGGGGTCGCCGCGATCGCGGGCGCCGCCGTGCTGGTGGTGCGCGCGGCCTTCGTCACGCCGCTGATCGCCATCCAGGCCCGCCGGGCACGCCGCGGCCAGGCCGTCCGGGAGACCCTGACGGGGTTCCAGGACCGCATCGACCTGCGGGTCGCCGCCACCCCGCCCGCGACCGCCGAGAGCCCGGACCGCACGGGCCGGCGCTCGACGGCCGCGCGCCTGCAGCGGATCCAGGACACGCTGCGGCGCCGCACCGCCGACATCGACTACGTCCTCGCCAAGCCCCTCGGCTGGCGCGAGGGCACCCTGCTGGTGTGGGCGGGCATGCGCGGCGTCGTGACCCTCGCCGCCGCGCAGACCTTGCCGGCGGAGACGCCCGGCCGGTCCTTCCTGATCCTCGTCGCCTTCGGCGTCGCGTTCGGCACGCTGCTGGTCCAGGGCAGCACGCTGCCGTGGGTGACCCGCCGGCTGGGGCTGGTCGGGCAGGACACCGTGAGCGACCTGCCCGCCCTGCGCCGCGAGACCGAGCAGGCAGCGCGCGCGTTCCTCGCCGACCCCCGCCGCCCGGACGGCACACCGTACGACGACGGTGTGGTCGCCCGCGTCCGCAAGGACATGTTCCGGGAGCACGAGTCGCAGGACGAGGACGCGGTCCTCTCCAAGGAGCGCTTCGTCCAGTACCGCGAGCTGCGGCTGGCCACCATCGCCGCCCAGCGCGAGGAGCTGCTCGCCGCCCGGTCCGCCGGCACCTACGACTCGGCCCAGCTCGGCAACGCCCTGGACCTGCTGGACGCCGAGCAGATCGCCGTCGAGATGCGCAAGGGCAGGATCCCGATACGCGAGGACGACCCGGAACGCTAATCTCACCCGCGTGACGGATTACACACCGCTCCACCTCGACTGGCCCGGCTGCCTCAACGTGCGTGACCTCGGCGGACTTCCGCTCACGGGCGGTGGCACCGTTCGCGAGCGTGCCCTGGTCCGCTCGGAGTCACCCAGCTTCCTGACCGACGACGGCGTCGTCGCCGCAACCACCTACGGGTTCTCGCGGATCATCGACCTGCGCCGCCCGGAGGAGATCGAGCTGTACCCGAGCCGGCTGGCCGACCTTCCCGGCCACCTGCACCTTCCCGTGCAGGCGGCCGGTGACCCGGAGGAAGGGCCGTGGGTGCACCTGTACACCGGCCTGCTGGACCGCCGTCCCGAGCTGTTCGCGCGTGCCGTCGCCGCCGTCGCGGACGCACCCGAGGGGCCG
Organism: Promicromonospora iranensis; assembly: GCF_028994775.1. Classification (GTDB taxonomy): domain Bacteria; phylum Actinomycetota; class Actinomycetes; order Actinomycetales; family Cellulomonadaceae; genus Promicromonospora; species Promicromonospora iranensis_A. Next base: position 90,497 of record NZ_JAJQMN010000001.1, read on the forward strand.
GTGCTGGTGCACTGCGCCGCAGGCAAGGACCGTACGGGCCTGGTGGTGGCGCTGGCGCTCAGCCTCGTCGGTGCGGACCTCGACGCGCTGGCCGACGACTACGAGATCACCAACCAGCGGCTCGCGCCGCGGTACACCGCACGCGCCGCCGACCGCGAGGTCCTGGCCGGCCGCGAGATCCCGCCCACCCGGCACGTCATCGTCGGGGCCATGGAGCACCTGCGCATGCGGCACGGCTCGGTGGAGGCCTACCTCTCGCACGGCGGGCTCACCCCCGGTCACGTCCGGGCGCTGCGCGCCCGGCTCACCGGCTGAGGCGTGCCGCGGTGAGCAGGTCCCGTGCGGTGGCGAGCGAGCGGACGGCTTCGGACGGCGCGATCCGCACGAGCGCGAACGCGGCGATCGAGAGCCCGGTGACCGCGTCGGCGAGGCGCTCCTGCTCGTCCGACGCGGCGGCGTCGAGGTATGCGGCGACGCCACGGCCGATCGCCGCGCGCAGCTCCGCACGGTAGTCGGAGACAACCCGCGCGACGTCGTCGTCGCGCACGACCGGCGCGGTCGCCGTGTTGATGAGCAGGCATCCGTTGGCCGCGGACATCGACCCGGGGCTCGTGAACGCCTCCTGCAGCCCGTCGAGGTACGTGAGCATCGCCCCCGGAGCGACGACCTCGTCCTTCAGCGGGCGCAGCCGCGGCCGGATCACCTCGTCGAGATAGCTCTGCACCGCGGCGTCGAACAGCCCTCGCTTCGAGCCGAAGGTGTTGTAGATGCTCGACCGGCTCAACCCTGTCGCTTCCTCCAGTGCCGGGATCGAAGCCCCCTCGAAGCCGGCACGCCAGAACAGGGAGCGCGCAGCACGCACCACCACATCCCGGTCGAACTCCTGCGTCCGAGCCATCCTTGCCCTCCCCGGTTTTCTGAAACGCTCTGTCCAGTATATATTGGAAGGGTCGTTACAGAAACAGTTGGCCGCCCCGAGGAGCACTTCGATGTCCGAGTTCATGAGCACGCAGATCCAGCTCGTCTCCCGCCCGAGCGGATGGCCCGCGCACGAGAACTTCCGCACCACGGTCGTCACCTACGGCGACCTTCAACCCGGCCAGGTGCGCGTGCGCAACGCGTTCGTCTCGGTCGACCCGTACATGCGTGGCCGGATGAACGACGTGCGCAGCTACGTCGCCCCGTTCGCACTCGGCGAGACCATCTCGGGCGGAGCGATCGGCCGCGTCGTCGAGTCGGCCGCCGACGATGTCCCCACCGGGTCGGTCGTGCTGCACCAGCACGGCTGGTCCGACACCGTGCAGGACGACGCCTCGACCTTCCGCGTCGTCCCCGACGTGCCGGGCATGCCGCTGTCGCTGCGCCTGCACGTGCTCGGCATGACAGGGCTCACCGCCTATGTCGGGCTCACCGCGATCGCCGGGATGCGGGAGGGTGACACCGTCTTCGTCTCCGGTGCGGCAGGCGCCGTCGGCACCGCCGCCGGCCAGATCGCCAAGCTCCTGGGAGCCGGGCGCGTCATCGGATCCGCCGGCTCACCCGAGAAGGTCGCGCTGCTGACCGAGAAGTACGGCTACGACGCCGCCTTCAACTACAAGGACGGCGACGTGCGTGCCCAGCTGGCCGAAGCCGCACCCGACGGCATCGACGTGTACTTCGACAACGTCGGCGGCGACCACCTCGAAGCAGCTCTCGACGCGTTCAACGACGGCGGACGCGCCGCGCTCTGCGGCGCCATCGCCAGCTACAACACGTCCGAGAAGACCCCGGGGCCCGACAACATGGGCAACATCATCACGCGCGGGCTCACCCTGCAGGGGTTCACCCTCGCCTCCTACCTCCACCTCGCTCCGGAGTTCCAGGAGCGGATGACCGCCTGGTTCGCGGCGGGCAAGGTCGCCTACGACGAGACCGTCGTCGACGGCATCGAGAACACGGTCGACGCGTTCCTCGACATGATGCGCGGCGGCAACACCGGCAAGATGCTCGTCCGCGTCTGAGACCGGCCGGCGGGCCCCGGGCAGCCCGGCACGCGAAAGGCCCTCTGGCCAGCGTTTCCGCTGGCCAGAGGGCCTTTTCTTGCTGGTGGGCGATACTGGGATCGAACCAGTGACCTCTTCCGTGTCAGGGAAGCGCGCTACCGCTGCGCCAATCGCCCGAGGTGGGTACGGGATTCGAACCCGTGTGTACGGCTTTGCAGGCCGCTGCCTCGCCTCTCGGCCAACCCACCGTGCTCTCCCACCAAATGCGGGTTCGAGCGGATGACGGGACTTGAACCCGCGACCCTCACCTTGGCAAGGTGATGCTCTACCACTGAGCTACATCCGCGTTGTCACCAGCTCGAACCCTTTCGGGCCCCTGTGGTGACGCTCCGGAAGAGTAGTTCACAAACGGTGTGCCGGTCCAATCGAAAACGCCGTGCCACCCGCCCCGCACCGGGTAGCCCGGGCAGAACGGGACGGCGCCGCCGGATCTGTCCGACGACGCCGTCCGCGCAGGTCAGGTACGGCGGGTCCTCAGTAGAGCCGCACGCCGTACGCCTTGAGCGCATCCTGGATGGGTTCGAAGAACGTGACTCCGCGCGAGGGGCACCCGCCGACGCCGCCCGAGGTGATGCCGATCGCCTTGCGGCCGCTGAACAGCGGGCCGCCCGAGTCGCCGGGCTCGGCGCAGATGTTGGTCTGGATCATGTTCCACAGCATGAGGCCACCCGTGTATCTGACAGTCACGTCGAGCCCGGTGATGACGCCGGAGTGCTGCCCGGTCGTCGAGCCGATCCGGGTGACCTTCCGGCCCACGTAGGCCTTGCCCCCGGAGTAGCCGCCGGGACGCTTCAGCGCCTTGGTGTCGTACCGGACGAGCGCATGGTCGCTGCCCGGGTACTCGTAGCCGACGGTGGGGCCGATCCGCTGGGTCTTGGGCACCTTCGCCGACCAGGTGCGCACCTGGTTGCCGCAGTGGCCCGCGGTGATGAGGTAGTGCTTGTTCCCCTTGCGCACGTTGAAGCCCATGCTGCAGCGAACGCCCGAGCCGTAGATGGCGCTACCGGGATACATCGCGCGCTTCTTCGGTTTGGCCTCGCGCACCATCGGTGTGAAGACTCCGTCCGTCCGCTTGATGACCAGGGCGTCCGCTTCCTCGCCGGCCGCCTCGCGGATCTCGCTCCGCTCGCCCGCAGAGACGGTGGCGTCGGTCGTGACCACGACCTTTCCCGAGCCCTCGTCCGTGTACCAGGCGACGCCCTCGACGTCGGTCTCCTCGACCGCTTCGTTCACCTCGGCCAGTTCGGCCGCCGTCGGTTCGTCAGGTTCCGGCGACGGCGGCGGTCCGGTCAGTGTGGACATCGTGAGACCGAGCCCTCCGACGAGGGTGATCAGATGGGTTCGCATCCTGGACGCGGGACGTGTGGTGCTGGGTAGATACCTCATGGCGATCTCCTGGTGCAGAGGCCAGCAGGCGGCCCCCGGGAAGGGGCAAGGGCTTCCCGCCCTGGCCCACCGGCCGAGGGTATGGCCGACCACGAGGGGTTATATGTTCAGCGGTATGAGTGCGACCGACATCATCCCCGCCCACCTGATCCCGCTCCTCGAGGCGCCGAACTACGCGTTCCTCGGCACCATCCGGCCGGACGACACGGTCCAGGTCAACCCGATGTGGTTCGATTTTGACGGTGAGACGCTGCGCTTCACGCACACCACAGGTCGTGCGAAGTACCGCAACCTGCAGCACAACCCGTCCATGAGCCTCGCGATCCTCAACGACGAGAACGCCTTCAACTACCTTGAGGTCCGCGGGAAGCTGATCGAGGTGATACCCGACCCGGCCGGAGACTTCTACGTGCACCTCGGCAAGAGGTACGGCAACCCCGACCAGCAGGCACCGGCTGACAGCGCCGACCGCGTGATCCTGGTGATGAGCATCGAGCACTACACGACGCAGTAGTCCCGGGCCACGGAATGGCCTTGGCCGCTCCGTGACCTGCCACCTCCAGGGGCTTCACTCTGATATTGCTCACCATCGTAATGAAGCGTTTTTTCACCCGCTACTCGGCAGATCCGTCGGGTATTCGCCCCGGGCGATGAGTTCACTCCGCGCAACCGGTCACCACTGACGTGGCAGATCTTGAACCGAAGGAGAGAAATCGTCGTCGGGGTACCCCCGACGTCAAGCTCGACCTGGTCGAGAGCCGCACGTTCGACGACCGGCACCACGGACACACGACCCACCGAGCGGAAGGAAACGCATGCTGACACAGGTGACGAGCGGGGTACTGGTCCACCAGAGCGAGCTGCTCGGGAACAACACCGTGGTCGTGCACGGCCGGGCAGGCGTGCTGCTCGTCGATCCTGGGATACAGGGCTCCGAGATGGCTTGCCTCGCGAACGATCTGCGCGAGCTGGGCCTGCCCGTCGTGGCCGGCTTCGCGACGCACCCCGACTGGGACCACGTGCTCTGGCATCCCGGGCTCGGCGACGCACCTCGCTACGGCACGGCCCGCTGCGCGGCCGACATGCGAGAGCTGCGGTCGGACGCGAACTGGAAGGCCCGCGTCACCGAGGGGCTGCCCCCGGAGATCACCGAGGACGTTCCGCTGGACCCGTTCGGCCTGATCACGGGACTGCCTGCCGGAGCGACTCAGGTTCCGTGGGACGGCCCCGACGTGTGGATCATCGAGCATCCGGCACACTCCCCCGGCCATGCGGCGCTGCTGGTCGAGGAGGGTGGCATCCTCGTCGCCGGCGACATGCTGTCCGACGTCTTCGTCCCGATGCTCGATACCTTCACCGACACCAACGACCCCATCGAGGAGTACCTCGCCGGACTGCGGCTCCTGGAGGACGTGGCGGACGACGTCGATGCGCTCGTCCCGGGCCACGGATCCACCGCCAGCGGTGCTGACCAGGTCCGCGCACGGATCGAGCTGGACCGCGCGTACCTGCACGCCCTCCGGCAAGGCCGCACCCCCGACGACCCGCGGATCGACTCGCCCGAGCCCGGCTGGGAGTGGGTGCGGGACATCCACGAGGGGCAGGCCCGGAGCGCCGCAGGGCGGAGGGAGCGCGACGGGACCTGAGGAGCCGGCGTACTAGGTGCTCGTGGGCGTCACTGTGTCGAGGATCTCTTCCCACGGGAAGGCGTCTGCCGCGTCGTCGCCTGACTCGTGCGGTTCGCTCGGGCCGATCACGACGTTCACGCCCCATTCCTTGAGGGTTGCCAGACTGCCCTGGTAGGTCGGGTGGTCGGCGAACCTGACATTGATGTAGGGCCCGGCGGTGATCGGGATGTTGCGGCCGACCTGTTCCGCCAGGCGGGTCAGGACGTAGGTGTCGGCGATACCCAGTGCCCACTTCGTGATCGTGTTGTAGGTCGCCGGGGCCACGATCACGGCGTCCGGGTCGGGCAGCGAGTACCCGACCGTGGTGTGGAAGTCGGTCCGCACCGGACGCCCCAAGACATGCGCAATCTGCGCCATCGCCCCGGCGACGTCGACAGGGTGCGGCACCAGACATGCAAAAGACCCCCTGACCTGCGTTTCCGCTGGTCAGAGGGTCTTGCCGTGCTGGTGGGCGATACTGGGATCGAACCAGTGACCTCTTCCGTGTCAGGGAAGCGCGCTACCGCTGCGCCAATCGCCCATGCTGCATTGCGAGGTGGGTACGGGATTCGAACCCGTGTATACGGCTTTGCAGGCCGCTGCCTCGCCACTCGGCCAACCCACCACTGGGTCAAACCAACAACCTTGGGTGCTCTCATCAGCCGAAGATCTACGAGAGCGGCGTTTCCGAGCGGATGACGGGACTTGAACCCGCGACCCTCACCTTGGCAAGGTGATGCTCTACCACTGAGCTACATCCGCGAAGCCGGGCATCCTGGGGTTTCCCCCGGTGTTCCGGCGCGTTCTGAACATTAATCGAACAGAGGGCGAACCGTCCAATCGCGCGCGCCGCCGTACGGTTGTCCCGTGTCCCCCAGCCCGGCCCATCCGCCCGCAAACCGCACGATTCCACCGGTTCCGTCCCGGCGAGGTTCCGTGCCGTCCTCGCCCGACGTGACCGGGAACACCGGATGGGCGAGCTTCGCCGGACGCGTCGCCACGGACGCCGTCGAATGCATCGACGTCCTGGCCGAGCCGGAGCGGCTCGCGACCGGCACGTGGTTCGTCGTCGCCGACTTCGAGGCCGGCTCCGGGACCCGCTCCGGCGGACGCGCCCGTGCGTGGCGGTTCGCCCAGGTGCACGACGCCGCCGCGCCCGACGCCGGAGCGCCCTCCCCCACCGCCTGGACCGGCCCACCGTCCGACGCCTGGAGCTCCTCCATGGACCAGGCCGGCTACGAGGCCGCCGTCAGCCGGGTGCGCGAGCACGTGCGCGACGGCGACGTCTACCAGGTCAACATCTGCCGGGTGCTGTCCGCGCCGCTCGCCGCCGGACCGGCCGACGCCGAACCCGACGCCCGGGCGCTCGCCGCCCGGCTCGCCGCCGGGAACCCGGCTCCGCACGCCGCCGCCGTCCACGTCCCCGCCACCACCGGGCTGGACCCGGTGTGGGTGGTGAGCGCCTCCCCCGAGCTCTACCTGGCCGTGCAGGACGAACCCGGGACCGGGACCGTCGTGGAGTCCGGCCCGATCAAGGGCACCGCCCGTACGCCCGACGGGCTCACCGAGAAGGACCGCGCCGAGAACGTGATGATCACGGACCTCGTGCGCAACGACCTGCAGACCGTCTGCCGGCCCGGCACCGTCGAGGTCACCTCGCTGCTGGCGGTCGAGGAGCATCCCGGCCTGGTGCACCTCGTCTCCCGCGTGCGCGGCACCCTGTCCGACGACGTCGTCCGCTCCGGCGAGCTGTGGCGCCGTCTGCTGGCCGGTACGTTCCCGCCGGGCTCGGTCTCGGGCGCGCCGAAGTCGAGCGCGCTGCGGATCATCGGCGAGCTCGAGCCCGTACCGCGCGGCCCCTACTGCGGCGCGGTGGGATGGGTGGCCGACGGCGAGGCGTCGCTCGCCGTCGGCATCCGCACGTTCTGGTGGGCCGACCACGGGACCGGCGGGGTCCTGCGGTTCGGCACCGGCGCCGGCATCACCTGGGGCTCCGACCCGACGGCGGAATGGCACGAGACCGAGCTGAAGGCGGAGCGGCTGGTCGCGCTGGCTTCCTCCTAGCCGACCGATGAGTCCTGAGCGCCTCCGTCGTCGTACCGGCATGGGAATCGTCAAAGCAGACATGGCAGTTTCACTCGACGGCTACTCCGCCGGGCACGACCAGTCGCTGGAGCACCCGTTCGGGCCGCTCGCGGGCGAGCGGCTGCACACCTGGATGTTCGAGTACGGGGACGCGCACAAGGCCGAGGTGGACGCCGTCGTCGGCGCCGGCGCGTACATCATGGGGCGCAACATGTTCTCCCCCGGCCGCGGGCCGTGGGACCTGGAGTGGAAGGGCTGGTGGGGCGACAACCCGCCGTACCACGGACCGGTCTTCGTCCTCACGCACCACGCACGGGACCCTATCCCGATGGACGGCGGCACCACCTTCCACTTCGTCACCGACGGCATCGAGAGCGCCCTGGAGCAGGCCCGGGCCGCCGCAGGGGACCGCGACATCTCCATCACCGGCGGGGCGACGACGCTCAACGAGTACCTCGCCGCCGGCCACGTCGACGAGCTGCGGCTGCACGTCGTGCCGTTCACCCTCGGCTCAGGCACCCGCGTGTTCGACGGCGTGCCGCCCATCGAGTTCTCCTCCACGTCCGTGCGGCACACGCCCGAGGTCACGCATCTGACGCTGCGCCGGTGACAGACTGGGCGCCATGACGGTCATCTGGGCAGAGGGGCGCATGGTCGCGCCCGACGAGGCCGCGCTCAGCGCGGTGGACCACGGCATCACTGTCGGCGACGGCGTCTTCGAGACCTGCGCGGTCCTCGACGGTCACGCGTTCGCCCTCACACGACATCTCGCGCGCCTCGAGCGCTCGGCGGCGGGCATGGGCATGGCGCCCCTCGACCTGCGCAAGGTGCGCGACGGCGTCGACGCCGTCCTCGCCGCCGCACCCGACGCCGGGCGCCTGCGCATCACCGTGACCGACGGCATCGGGCCGCTCGGCTCCGGGCGCACCGACGGTCCGCAGACGGTCGTGGTGGCGGCGACCCCCGCCGTCGTCGTGCCGACCGGGCGCGCCGCGCGCTCCCCCTGGACCCGCAACGAGAACAGCGCCGTCGCCGGCCTGAAGACGACGTCCTACGCCGAGAACGTCGTGGCGCTCGCGGACGCGATCAAGAAGGGCGCCGACGAGTCGGTGTTCGCGAACACGCAGGGTGACCTGTGCGAGGGCACCGGCTCCAACGTCTTCCTGGAGATCGACGGCGAGCTGGTCACCCCCCAGCTCAGCGTGGGCTGCCTGGCCGGCATCACCCGCGAGCTGCTCCTGGAATGGGGCGTCGAGGCAGGGCTGCCCGTGCGCGAGGCCAAGGACGGCGAGCTGCCGTTCTCGGTTCTCGACCGGGTGGCCGCGGGCGAGGCGCGGATGCTGCTGACCGGGTCCGTGCGGAACGTGCAGCCGACGGTGTGGCTGGACGGCGTCGACCTGCAGATCGGCGAGCTGTCGGCCGCCGCGCGCGACCTGTTCGAGCGGAACATGCGGGAGCGGATCGATCCCTGACCCGCCTGGGCGATTGGATTTCGCATCCGCGCTCGAACCAGGCTAATATCGTCCACGCACGCCCTAGCGGGTGAGCAGCACGGGCGATTGGCGCAGGGGTAGCGCGCTTCGTTCACACCGAAGAGGTCACTGGTTCGATCCCAGTATCGCCCACCGTGAGAAAGTCCCCCTGATCAGCGGAAACGCTGATCAGGGGGACTTTCCTTTTACCTAGGTGTGTCGTCTGGAACCCCCTTGGGGGACCAACTGAGGGACTACCCCTCTCCAAAGGCCACAGACTCCGAAGAGGTTACGTGCTCCATCCTGGGCAGCCGATGCAGGCTACTGTCGCTTCTACCGGACGAGTGGGAGGGCAGTGCCGTGGACGCAGACTACGACTGGGGCAACCTGATCGTGCAGGTTGTTATCGCTCTTGCGACGATCGGCACTCTGATTTGGGCGATCCGCGTGAACCGGGGCGAGTCACGGCGCGCGAGCGTTGAGCGCAAGGAACGTCTGGCGTTCGAAGAACGGGCGCAAGCAACCCGGATCAGCGCTTGGGAGGAACAGCGGGCCGAGCTGAAGAGCGGGGAACCTGCCGTATGGATCCCGTCGCAGACAGCGTACGAACACCGAGACGACGTGAGCACACGGCGACGCATCTACGTCCACAACGGTTCCGATGCCCCCGTGTACGACGTGGCCGTCAGGTACCAGGAGGTGACCCATCCCGCCCTCCCATGGGTGCATGCGATCCTGCCCCCGGGTGCTGCCGCTCGGTCCCGCGAGGTTTCTACGGTGCCGAACTGCGGTGCGATCGCTGATGACGTTGCACTCGAGGTTGAGTTCCGGGATGCGGCCGGACGGTACTGGCTTCGGGAAAGCAGCGGGATCCTGAAGCGTCGAAGCGACCTTGACTCGATGAGCTGGGAACAGGCGATGCTCCGACGCATGGAGCTCCCTGAAAGTAACCGCATCTGGAACGAAGACTCGGACCGCTCACCAGAACCCAGCGCTGCAGGCCCCGACGAAACCGTCTGACCCCAAACCTCTCTGCTCTCACGTGAGAAGGCTCTCCGGTCAGCAGGAATGCTGAACCGGAGAGCCTTCTCATGTCCACCGGAGTTGGGCTTTGGAAGCCGCGCGGAACCTGATCGCGGCTATACCTGCGTCCGCCCCTCTGCCGTGGCGACGTCGAACAGCGGAGCCATGTGCCAGTCCGGGCCGACGTCAGCGACGGCGAAGACCTGATCCATGACCGTTGCGCCGGTCTCAATCACGGGACGCAGCTCGTGGCGGTACACCCTCTCCGTGACGGCGGTTCCCGAGTGCCCGAGCAGCCGAGCAATCTCTTCCACGGGAACTCGCTCCTGCGACATGATCGACGTGAACGAGTGCCGGAGTTCACGGGGCGCCCACTCCTCCGGGTCGATGCCCGGGACCAGTCGGAGCGCATGGCGGACAGACCTCCTCACGTTCGCGGCGTCGAGCCCTGTCCCGAGAGACGTGGTGAAGACCAAGCCCGTCTCAGTCCATTTGGCACCTGCTCGCGTGCGCGCTTCCCCCTGCTTTGCTCTGTGACGCCGTAGGACATCCGACACGAGGTCGGAGACACCGAGCAACCGGCGCGACTTCTGAGTCTTCGTGTCACCCGTCTTTCGGACCGATCGCAAGACGGCGATCGTGGCGGGCTCACTCGTGAGGTCGACGTCGGACCACGTAAGGGCACGCACCTCTTCTGTGCGCGCGCCTGTCAGCAGCGACACGACGAGGTAGGCGTACATCGGGTGCGTCTTGGTGTGGATCAGGACACCGAGCGCCTGTTCCTTGGTGAGCGACTTGGACCGGCGGCCAGCAGTGCCGCGCGGCACCTCGGCAAGGTCCACCACGTTCCGGTCGACCAGGTCACGTGCCATGGCACGGCGGACGGCCGTGTTCAGGCACCACTTGATGTCCCGAATCGTGGTGGTCGCGTGGGTTGCTGCGAGCGTCTTGAGGAACGCCTCGACCTCCCGCGTCTTGAGGTCGCGTACCTTCCTCGCCCCGAGGGCCTTGACGACGTGCTGCGACAGGTAGTCGTGCCGCTTGAACGTGTCCACGTCCACGTCTCCGTGGCCGAACTCCAGCCAGTCGGAGATGGCATTGGCGACGGTGTACTTCTCGGCGTTGGGGCCAAGGCCCTTCTTGTAGTCGTCGATCCGCTCTTTCAGTGCCGCGAGGGCGGCTGACTTGCTGGTGCCGGAGCCCTTGCGCCGGATCCGCTTTCCGGACCCGCTGTATCCGACGGTGGCCTCTGCGATCCATCGGTTGCGGGACTCGTCGAACCAGACGCTTCGCTCTCCGCGCGAGCGGCGCGGCTTCGTGGCTTCCTCGGTCATGCTGCCACCTCCAGGGTGTTGACGTACTCGGCGCAGGCGGTGACCGGCACGCGGCGCCGGCCACCGATCTTGACGGTGCGCAGGGCACCGGAACGGATCAGCTCGTAGACCTGCGAGCGGGAGAGCCGGAGTGCTTCGGCTGCTTCTTCGACGCGGTACAGCAGGGGCACGACGGCGGTGATGGTGGGCGCGGTCTCGACGTAGACCGGCGGTGTGGCGGTGCTCATCGCTGGTTCCTCTCGCGAACTGCTTCGGGCGTGCTTAGGAGGGGGTTGCCGTACCAGCCGTACCAGCCGTCCCACAGGGGTGTTTGTGCTGGTCAGATGGCATTTCTGGCTGTGAATCGTGCTTGGTTTTTTGCCGTACCGTGCCGTCCCATGCCGTACCTGGTACGCGTTGGTACGGCACGGGACGGCAGGTTTCAGGGCTTCCGTCGCGGTCTAAAACATGGCCTGACCTGGGCTTTCGCTGTTCGGGGACGGCTGGGACGGCTGGGACGGCATACCTGTCTGTCCCGGTGCCGGTTCGGTCGGGCAGTACCGGTCCCAGGCGTCCGCGAAGTCGGCCCGCGTGTAGGCCTTGGCCTGCCCGGTGTCCAGGCGCATGGTGCGGCTGGTGATGTCGAACTCGCGCAGCAGCTCGGCGAGACGGCGCGGGTTCAACCCCGTGTTGCCGTAGGTCGCCCACGGGGCTTCGGAGTCCTCCTTGAGGCGGTCCAACAGCACCGACGACGGCAGCGCGTTCGCGTCACCGAACGCGGTACGGCAGTCGGCCAGGAGGCGGGACTGCACTGACTGCCGGGCATTGGCCTCCCGGTCCTCAGACAGGACCAGGGCGGCCTCTCGGGCGTCGTCGGGCCAGCGCCCACCGGCGAGGTCGGCAACGGCGATCAGGGGCTCCCAGAGGTCGGCGGCGCGGTCCTCGATCGGCATGTCTGGGATGGCCAGTTCCAGGTCGCGCATGTTGGCGCGGATCCAGCGGTGCAGGTGGACCTTGAGGTCGTCCATGCCGGGCCGGTCGCGGCGCATCCGGTACGGGGCGACGGACTCCCCGGGTGCCCGCCGGCGCATCCGGATCACCACGGCGCGGTCCTCAATGGTGTCGGGCATGGTGCCGATCCCCGCGAGGGCAGCCATCGCGAACGTGGACAGGGCCTCGACCTTCCGGATGCCCGCGTCGTAGCGCAGCGTGAACGCGTCACGGTCGAACCCGCCGTTGAGCAACCCGCGCAGGTCCTCGTTGTCCCCGGCCTTGGGGCCGAACACGGTGTCTGCCTCGTCCATCAGGATCGTGGGCGGGTCGTTCTCGGCCATGGCGATCGACCGGTACATGGCCGACGAGCTGACGTTGATGCTCATCAGCGGCTGGTGAGACAGGGCCTGGATGATCTGCAACAGGCGGGACTTGCCGCAGCGCTTCTCCGGGGCCCGGATGACCAGGCGGGTGGCGTGCGCCCATGCCGGGACGGCGTGGGTGGCGGCGATCCACAGGACCACACCGGTCATGGCGTGCTCGTCCGGGAGGATCACGTACCGGGCCAGGGCGGACCGCACCTGGTCCAGCAACGCGGCACCGTCCTGCGCGGGCTCTGGCTGGACCAGAGGGACGTCGGGCGTGGTGGTGGTCATGGTGGGTTCCTTCCGTCAGGCCGCGAGGGCCGTGGGCTGGACAGTGGTGGTGTTGTCCTCGCCGGTGATCGCGGCGACGAGGGCGCCCATGAGGTCGCGGGCGGCCGGGGGTGTGACGGCGTTGCCGGCGGCCTTGACCAGGTCGCGGTTGTTGGTCGGGTGGGTCTTGTCGGGGTGCCAGTCGTAGTCGGCGGGGAACGCCATGCCGGCAGCGACCTCGTGCGGGCGCAGCATCCGGTACAGGACCTCGGGCACCATCCCCTCGGCGGCGCGCAGCTCGGCGGCGGTCGGGCGTCGTCGGGTACCCCGTGGTGCGGTCTCGCGCTCGGCGTCGGCCAGGCCGAGGTCGAGCTGGTCGGGTGCGCCCAGGAGGGACTGGTGCCCCGCGGTGGTCAGCGTGCGCAGCTCCTCGAGGACGGGTGTCGTCATCTCCGCACCGCCGGTGTTGTTCCGGTGGATCAGCGCGTGCCGGTCGCGGGTGGTCAGGGTCCCCATCGGGTCGGTGACGGGGTGCGCGCTGGTGCTGGTGCCGTAGTAGGACGTGACCAGGGCGTGGTGGTTCCCACCGGCCGTGAACGTCGCCGCGGGGGCGGTGGTCGGGTAGGCGACGCCGGTGCCGTAGTTCTTGTCCAGCAGTGGCACGCACGCCATCCCGTACGCGTCCCGCGTCATCAGGGTCCGGTGCGGGTCCGTCACCGGGCGTGCGTCCTCGTTCCAGGTGCCGCCCGAGGGGACGACGAGGGCCTTGGACTCGCGGGTGTGCAGGGTCTTGAGGGGTTCGTCGACCGACCACGCCCGGTAGTACGCGGACGCCTGCCCGTGCTGCGGGTGCTTCGGGTCGGCGGCGTCGTACTGGTTCCCCGACGCCTCGACGTGCATCGGTCCCCAGTACCGGGCGATGCCCCGTGCGATCCGCAACCGGGTCTTCTCGGCCAGCCGGTCCCCGACCCGCTCCCCCGGGATGGACCAGTCGATCGCGGACGCGGCGGGCAGCCAGGCGGGCTCGACGACGGTCCCGCACGCGGGGTCGACGAACACGTACGCCTGCCGGTACCTGCCCACGGTGCGGCCGTTCTTCCACGCCTGGACCGCGTCCACGGCCCGGTCGCACTTGGGGCACCAGGCCGGGGTGCGGGTCACGCGGTCCAGGTCCGGTGCACGCTCCCCCTCGGGCCACGCGATGACGTAGATGCGGTCGCGGGACTGCGGGGCCGGGGCGCCCAGGAGCTGGGCGTGCATGCTGTTGAGGGACACGACCCGGAACACGTACCCGAGGGCGCGCAGGCGGGTGCGCCACTCGTACCAGGCCAGGCGGTACTTGGCCTGGGTGGCGATGTCCACGACGTTCTCCACGATCACGGCGCGGTACCTGTGGTGCTCGATGAACTTGAGCACGTCGAACATCAGCAGCCGCGACCGGGTGGCGACGTCGGACGACTCGGGGTCCTCGAACAGGCCTTCCTCGATCGCGGGCAGGTTGGAGCCGTTGGCCTGGGACCACTTGGTGCACTCCGGGGACGCCCAGAGGATGTCCGTGCGGGCGAAGTAGCGCGGGTCCTCGTGGTGCAGGTCGACGGCGGCGTGGTGGGTGCCGGGGTGGTTCGCGTTGTGGATCGCGACGGCCGGCGCCCAGTGGTTCGCGGCGTACCGCACGTGCACGCCGGGGACCTGGATCATGCCCGTGGACGACCCGCCCGCACCCGCGAACAGGTCGGTGACAGTCAGGTTGCTCATCGGGCTACCTCCTCGGTGTTGAGCCGGCGCCAGGTGGCCAGCGGCGTCCCGTCGTCGTCGGTCATCGCAGGCGCGCCGTCGACGACCTCGTCGGTGAGCCAGGCGACGTCGGACACGGTGCGGACGTAGAGCCGTTCGACCTTGGGGAAGATCCACCGCCAGGTGATGCGGCGCATGAGGAACGTGTCCAGGTCGACCACGGCGAGCTGGTCGCCCACGGGGCTGGTCTCGACGCGCACGGGGTAGGTACCGGCCTGCGCCTCGGAGTACTCGTACCGGCGGGCCTGTCCGGGTTCGGGGGGCCAGTAGCACCAGCTCGTGTGGGTGCGGTGCACGTCGAGCACGAACGCCTCGACGTCGTGGGCGGGCTGTGCGGGCACGGCGGTCAGGTGGCGGGTGGTGTTCTTCATGGTCGTGTCTCCCTCTGGGTCAGGCGGCGTCGCGGACGGAGTACAGGGCGGGCGTGGCGGGCCAGGTGGCCAGGCAGTCGGTCGGGGTCGGAAGGGGCTTGGCCTCGCCCCAGGGCCGGGGTCGGGCGAGGTTCGGGCGGATCGCGTCGGACATGGCGCGGTAGGCGCGCCACTTGGCGGCGGCCTCGTCGTCGGCCAGGTCGCGGCCTGCGGGGATGCCGTCGGCATGCCCGGCGTCGTACCCCTCGGCGTGGCCAGAGATGCGGCCGTCGTGGCGGCCGACGTTGTGGCCGGTGGTGTAGCCGTGGAGCCATGCGGCGATGACCTGGCGGCTGTAGGTGCGCGGTGTGGTGGTCATGGCGGTCTCCGTCCCTTCCTGGGCCGCTTGTGCGGCCTGTTTTTGGCATGGGTGGGGTAGGGGCACGGCGGGTAGCGGTAGCGGCCCGCCGTGCCCTCAGGACTGTGGGAGGTGGGGGTTTCGGGGGTGCGCCAGGAGGGGCGCTACCCCGCTACTTCGTTGGAATCACGCCGTTTTCGGCGGTAGCGGTGCCGCTACCGGTAGCGGGCCTCCCGCTACCGTTCGGCGCGGTCTCGCCAGGGCCCGCGGGGGCGGCGTGGGTCACCTCGGCGGGCATCGGGCCGAGCGCGATCCGGGCCACGAGCGAGACCAGCGCGACGGCGAGCGAGGCCACAGCGACCACGGCGGCGAGCGAAGCCACGAGGTCCAGCCCCAGGGCCGTAGACGCGACGGTGACGCCCATGGTCACGACGAACACGGCACCGGTGCGGCGCACCGCGCGTTCGACGGCGGCGGCCAGCTCGCGGGCGTCGCGGACCAGCCCGGCGTACTCCTGCGGGGTCATGGTGTCGTTGCGGTTCATGGTTCCTCCAGGTGCTCGGGTGCGGTGCGGGTGGCGGGCGGCGTGCTCGATGGGCGGGGGTCAGGCGTCGACGACGGCGAGCAGCGACGCGGTGGCCGGTGCGTGGCCCGGGACCAGCTCCGGGGAGGTGTCGGTGTCGGTGCCGCGCGCCTCGGACAGCAGGCGGCGGGCGGTGCGGTCGGTGACGTGGTGACCGGCCGTCGCGAGGGCGGACAGAGCGTCGGTCGCGGTGGCGGACGGGTTGGCGGTCAGCAGGTCGGACACGACGGCCAGGCGGGTCGCCTTGTCCGTGCTGCTGTGTCCGGTCGGGCGGGGCTTGGGTGTCCGGACAGCGGCCCGGACACGGGGGCGGGTCTGTCCGGCCGCCGGGACGGCGGACAGCCGGTCAGCGTCCGTGACGATGTCCGCCAGTTCGGCCCGGACGGCGGCGGCGGCGGCCTTGTCGTCGCAGTCCGGCCCGGACACGACCGGCCCGGACACGAACCCGGCGACGCGGTTGTTGGCCTCGACGTGCAGGCGGGCCACGTCGGTCACGGCGTCCGCGACGGCGGACAGGGAGTCCATCCACTCCAGGGTCCGGGTCCGCATCTCGGCCGGGGGAACCGACTTGAGGGCGACGGCGCGGGCGGCCCGGCGGCGGGCCTCGGCCCGGACGATGGCGCGGCGGGCGGACGGCGTTCCGTCGTCGGCGGCGTGCGCCCGGACAGCGTCCTCGGTGGTGAGGAACAGGGCGTGCATCCGCATGGACTGCCGCATGCCGGACCAGGACGCCCCGGACGCGAGGTGGCGGTCACCGATCAGGGCGAGGTGCCACATCAGGGCGGCCAGCAGCGGCACGATGAACCGGAACGCGACCGCCCCGGCGGGGTGCCCGAGGTAGACCTCGTGCACGGCGGCGAACACCCCTGACGCGGACGACAGCGCCCACGTCAGGGTGAGCAGCGTCCCGCCGGGCCGGTTGTCCCGGGCAGCCTCACGAGCAAGCAGAGCCACGGTGACGAGGGACAGCTCGAACACGCCTGCCGTGGTGTACGCGGTGACGGGGTCCATGCCCAGCACGTCGGTCCCGAACCCGACCATGGCGAGGTAGGCGGACACGGTGCTGATCAGGGCGACGGAGACAGCGCCTCCGAGGACCAGGCGACGGGAGCCGCCGGGCGTGGTGGTGTCGTTGGTGCTCATGGTCAGTCCTCCTTGGTCTCGTCGGGCGTGAGGGTGGTGAAGTCGGGCAGGTCGTCCGACAGGACGGCGACGACGTCGTCCCGGACGAGGCCCTTGCGGACGCCGTTGCCGCGCTTGACGTTCTTGGCGGCGACGCCGTGGCGCTTGGCGGCGGCGTTGACCTGGGCGGCGTCCCAGCCCTCGTAGAGGGCGGGCTTGGACGCGGCCAGGCGGGCGGCGAGCTCGTCGGACCAGACCTTGCCGGTGGGCCACTCGGGGTCCTCGGCGGGCCACACGTCCATGAGGTGGTCCAGGATCGTGGAGTGGTCGGTGTCGGCGGGCTCGTCCCCGGCGGCCATGCCCGTCAGGAGGCCCTTGGCCTCCCGGATCGCACGGGCGCGGTCGGCCACGGTCTCGGCGCCGGGGCCGTCCACGTAGTAGGTGCGCACGATGACGGGGTCGTCGCCCTCACCGACCATGTACGCGACACCGAGGTCCTTGCGCGAGAACGTGGTGGCCGAGTACCCGGCGGCGTACATGCCGTCACCGAGGACCATGTTGTTCTCGCGCCAGCCCATGACCTTCAGGCAGAACCGCAGGACGGCGTTCGCGGAGATGCCCACGGGGATGGACTTGTCGTCGGGGCGCTGGGTGGCGAGCCACACCATGATCCCCGCGGCCGGGCCACGGCGGACCAGGTCCTCGAAGATCTCGCGCAGCTCCTTGCCGTACTGCGGGTGCTCGAACATGACCTGGGTCTCGTCGTACGCGGCCAGGATCGGGTGCAGGCCCAGGGAGCGGTCCGAGGCCAGCTCGTTGGTGACCTTGCCCTCGGGGCAACGCGGGTCACCCTTGAGGGTTTCGCGTACGACCTTGTAGCGGCGCATCATCTCCACGCGCATGGCCCGGGCGTCGGCCACCAGGGCGGCCATGTCCTCGGGGTCGTCGCCGGAGCGGTAGTAGTGCGCGACCTTCTCCAGCGGGGCCAGGTCGGCGCCGCCGCGCAGGTCGTGCACGTGCATCTCGACGCGCGGGTCCAGGGCACCGGCGAGCAGCAGCAGACGCAGCGTGAACGTCTTGCCCATGCGCGGGATGGCACCGATGACACCGGACGCGAAGATGAGCGTCGTCTCGACCTTGCGGCCGCGCTGGTCCACGCCCACGGGGATGGGCTCGAAGATGTCCACGACGCCGCGCTTGGCCAGCGGGAACGGCTGCGGCTCGGACTGGGACAGCGACCGGTCCCCCACGTACAGGATCAGGCGGCCCTCATGAACGTCCGGGTCACCGGAGGGCCACACGCAGCCCAGCGGGCGACGCAGACCAGACGCGAGCTGGGAACGCTTCTCCATGACCTCCGACGCCGTAGCGCCCGGGGGAAGGTCGATGTCGGCACGGAACCCGGCACCGTCACGAACGATCGACAGGAACCGGATGGCCTTCTCGTCCTGCCGCACACCGGAGTTGACCGACCCGAGGCGCAGCGCGATCAAGGCATCCTTGATGAGGTCACCGGTCAGCGGCGGGATCTTCGCCGACGCCGTCGCGTTGCCCGCGATGTTGGCCTCACGGTTGCGGCCGAAGATGCCCAGCACGCCCAGCGCCACGGCGACGCTCGCGCCCTGCCAGACCGGGTCGGCCAGGGTCGCGACGGCGGCAGCGCCACCGCTCGCGGCGGCCAGGCCGAACACGGCCAGGCCACCGCGACGGCGGGCCACGGCCCGGGCGTCGTTGCGGACCTTGAGGTACGCGTTCGGGTCGCCCTTGGTCGAGGCCAGCAGCGCACGCCGGGTCTCGATGTTGTCCACGTCGGCGGCCCAGCGCCACACGGTCGAGGTGATCCGGCCCGCACCGATCGGGGCGCGGGCGGCCAGCCGCAGCGCGTACAGCGGCAGACGGACCGCGTGGTACGCGCAGACGTGCGAGCTGTAGCCCACGGCCCACCGGGCGGTGGCCCGGAACGCCTCAGGAGAGCGCAGCCAGTCCGGCAGGACCTCGCGGCGGTCGGTCGGGCGGTGCTTGATGACCTCACCGGCAGGCGCGGCGGGCTTGGCCTCAGGCTCGGTCGGGGAGTCGAGGATCTCGCCCGTCAGAGCGTTGTCCTCGTCCTCGGTGGCGTCGGCCTGGACCAGCGCCGTGCCCGGCTGGGCCTCGACGTCAGCAGCGCCGTAGACCAGCGCGGCCAGCTCGTCGTCATTGGGCAGCCCGTCATCCGGGGTGCCGGGCATGTGCTCGTTAGGGGTGGTCATGGTCAGCCCTCCACCATGTCGTTGGCGCCGGAGAACGCGGAGTTGAGCAGGGCGTCCAGGGCGTCTAGGCCCCAGGCGCCGAACGACGTGTTGGCCATGGCCAGGCCCAGGCAGATGCCGAGGATCAGGGTGCCGACCTTGGCCTTGCCGTACTGGACCGCGATCCACGCGGCGATGAGCAGAACGACCAGCAGCGAAACGGAAATCATGGCGGGCTCCTCGTGTCAGGCGGTGCGGGTGGCGGGACGGATGACGACCCGGCGGGCCGTCGAGAGCGGGCTACCGGCGGTGAACGCCGGGGCCGTGGACGTGGCGCGGTTGGTGCTCGTCTCGACCGCCGTGCGGAGCACTCGATTGAGCGCCACCACGGCCCGACGGTGCGCCTTGACGGCGACCTGGTCGGGCGAGGCAGCGAGGCGGCACTCTGCGTCCACCACGGCGACCTCGGCCGCGATGACGGGCTCCTCCGCGACGATCGCGGCGAGCTCGGTGAACGTGGGCTCGTCGTCGTCGAACGCAGCAAGTGCGGTGTAGGTGCTCATCGGTTCTCCCCCGTAACGGTGCTGTCGCCCTCGGCGGCGACGGCGGCGTTGTGGACCTTGCGAACTCGCTTGCGCATCACTGCGACCTCGGCGTGCATCCGTGCCGTCGCCCGGCCCTCATCGACCAGGCCCTCAGACAGCGCGAGGAGCAGTCGCCTTGCGGCTGCCAGATCTTCAGCCCTCTGCGTCATTGCTCGACCCCTTGGTGCCTCAGGCCGGACCGATGGTCGGTCCGGCTGGTGTGGGTCGAACCTAACCCGCAGTTTTTCTGCGTGTCAACAGCAGGACACATTTTTTCTGCGACCGGTAGGATGTTGCTACCAACAGTGGTTCTGAGACAGGAGTGCACATGACTGGGCAGTTCGGACTTTCGGTCCGCTTCACACTGAAGGAAGGTGCCGCAGAGGCGTTCGACGCGCTCGTGGCCGAGACACTGGCTGGAATCCGGGCCTCAGAGCCCGGCACGCTGGTCTACGTGAACCACCTCGTCGAAGGACGGCCGGACCAGCGGATCTTCTACGAGCTCTACCGTGACCGGGCCGCGTTCGACGAGCACGAGCGCCAGCCGCACACCCGCAAGTTCCTTGCGGGCCGTGAGACCCTGGTCGAAGACGTCGAGGTCGACTGGCTCACCGCCGTCGACGGAAAGGGGTACGCACAGGGTGAGTGACCAGAAGATCTTCGGAGCACGCGTCGCAGCTCTGCGTAAGGAGCGCAAGCTCTCGCAAAAGGACCTCGGCGCCGAACTTGGCCGGTCCGAGTCCTGGGTGTCTCAGGTCGAACGTGGGGTTCTGCCGGTAGACCGGCTGTCCACGCTCCAGACGTTGGCGGACGCCCTTGAGGTCTCTGTGCTGGACCTGCGTTCGGATGCCGCCGAGCCACCCGAGGACGGCCCGGCCGAACCAGGCAGCGACCTAGATAGCATCCGCCTGGCGCTGACCGGCTACCCGGGGATAGCAACTTTGCTGGAGGACTCGGCACCGGCCGATGAGCGGCCAATCGACGAGTTGCGTGAGCACGTTGACCGGCTGTGGGAGCTGGCCCACGCCTCGGCGTTCAGTGAGATTGGGGAGGAGCTCGTCACGCTCATCCCGATGCTCGAACGGCGTGTTCGGCGGAGTGCCGCGACGGATGCCGAGCACGAGGTTCTTGCCCAGGTCTACCAAGTCACCGCCGCCGTGCTGGCGCGGCAGGACGAGGCGGACGCGGCGTGGGTGGCGTCCGACCGAGCCATCGCCGCCGCCGGGCGGTCTGGACAGCCCCTGGAGGTGGTGGCCGGCACGTTTCGTCTGGCCCACACGTTTCTGCGGGTCCAGCGGCCGGAGCAGGCCGAATACGCCGCGTCCGAAGCGATCCGGGCGCTTCAACCGAAGCTCGACGACGGTTCACTGAGCACGGAGGGCAAGTCGCTCTACGGTGCGTTGCAGCTCGTCCGAGCTGTCATCAGTTCACGGGAGGGAGACAGGACCGCCACACACAGGTGGCTCGACCAGGCCCGTGCCGTCGCCGGGGACGTTGGTCCAGGCCGAAGCGACTTCGGGACCGAGTTCGGCCCGGCGAACGTGGAGATTCACGCCGTCACCGCGTCGGTCGATCTGGGCGATGCGGGGATGGCCTTGGACCTGGCAGAGCAGATCGACACAAGCGAGCTCTCGGCGGAGCGACGTAGTCGGCTGCTCCTCGATAAGGCGAGGGCCTACACACAGCGTCGACAGGTGGGCGAGGCGGTTGCCGCGCTCCTCGAAGCAGAGGAGCTAGCGCCAGAGCAGATCCGCGCGCACCCGCTCGCCCGACAAGCGATCCGTGACCTCATGCAGATCAGCCGTCGCACCCCCGTAGACCTACAAGAGCTGGCACATCGGGCGACGGTCGCTTAGGGCAGCGCTCCACCTTCGAACGGAGACGGCCCCACCCTCCTGAGTGGGGCCGTCTCCGTTCGCCGTGCTGGGTGAATCCTCGGCCCAATTGCACGAAGGCGTGGTGGCGCCGCCTCCAACAGGCCAAACTTCCCTCATGAGCCTTGGGACCGAAGAAGAGCCTGACACCGCGGCCGGTGCCACAGCCGGATCTAGCCATTATCTTGGCGTTGGAAGCGTTCTTACCGAGTCGGTGAAAACCAGAATCTCAACGATGGGCGCGCGGTACATCCATAAAGTTCTCAATTCCACCACACCCGAGAACTGGCAGAAAACCACAGACATCATTGCCGATGATCGCGTGAGCGCGTCGATCGTAAAGCTCACAAAGCTCACTTACAAAATGATCTGCGACGACGATTACTACACAATCGCCGAGGAGATGTTTAGGCAACTCGCAGAAAAGCCGCACCTCATTCTCGTACACGAAGAAGTGGTGGGCTATCTAATGCACGTCGATGAAGACGAGCGTCAGGCCGAAGAGCGGGACATTCTCAAGTACAGGTATTGGGAGGGCCACCTGATTACTGACGCATTCGGCGAAGTAGCCGACGACCTTCGCGAAAAAGTTCACCACCTGCTTGACAAGCACGGGCTGGAAATCACCACATACAAGCGAAATGCTGAAGCCTCGGTCCTCGCAGCGTCGTTCATCGACGACCTAACGAGCAACCTTCTGTTCAGGTGCTACATTCCTGCTGGTCGAATTTACGAGGACGAGGTCGCACGGCTGCTTCAACTATTCCACGACTGGCTCGGCTCCGTAGCTGGCAAGACAGTCCGCCAAGATGGCTACCGAACACCGAACGGCCGTGTCATCGAGTTCTTCGGAGAAAAAGGAGTGTCGCCTAGCGCATGGGCAGAGAACCTGGAGCAGTTCTCACAGTTCCTCGCCCATGTTGACGACCGCGACGCCGCCATTCGCACGCTACGCGCCGCCGGCCTCAGCGAGCAGCGGGCCGACGAGTTAACTGCTCGATTCAGACGTGATGCGCGCCGGATCCTTCTCGACACCCGTCACGAACGCGAAAGGCGAATTCTCCAGATTCGCCAGGAGTTCGAAAGCGAGGTGAGCGACGAAACGAGCCTGCCCACGGCGAGGTTGACTGAACTCATCGACCACCTGGTGCCGACCGAACCCGCTATCGAGCAACAGAGCCTCTTCCGCTCAGAACTCAGCTCCCGTACTCCGACCTCGCCAGTTGTGATCATTGAGAACCAGCAGGTCTTCGGTCAGGTGCAAGGGGTTGTCGCACAGAATCTGGCCGGCCCGGTCACAGTAGGGGCCCCACCAGAGCAGGTGCTCGCACTAATACGATCTATCGGAGGAGCGGGAGCCGACGACGTTCAAGTGGCAGCGCGCGAATTGGCCGATCGAGGCGCACCTCCCCCAGACCGCGTTCGTGCCCGACAGGTAGTGAAGTCCTTCTTCATCCGGAACATGCAGCGCATCGAGAAAGTCGCGTTCGATGCAGCGATGAAGTGGGTGGAGGGCCAGTTGGGCTAGCGTCGCTTCATCGGGCACCGCCAGTGCCCGCGACGCATCGACACTGAAGGGCTTCCATCCGGCGGTGGAAGCCCTTTCAGTCGATTCTGGCAACCCCACGTCGAAAGCACCGTCCCGCACGGCTACCGGAGCCGAGTGCCGTCGGATCAATAGATTGGGTCCGAGTCCATATCGGACTACTGAACCTCGGCCCGCTCACCACCGCTTACGACACATCGACGACACCCAGGCGCAGCCCTCCCTGCCCTTGCGGTCGATGTGCCGGACCCACACCTGATCCACGGTCCAGCCGCCACGACCGAGTCCGAGGGGCGCAATGCATGGCCCGCTTTCGCGGGCGAGGCCGTGCCGAGGTGTCGGCCGCGATCCGGTAGCAAACATGAGAGCTCAGAACCGTAGCCCCGAGGTGGCTGGGGTTCTGTGTTCACAGGGTGCGTGCACGCCGCTCCGGAGGGACTCTGAAGCATGGTCAAGAACCCAGGGAAGCTCGAACGCTGGACCTGCAACAGCGAGCAATGCGCCGGCCAATGCCGCTGGTTCAGGGTCCACGACACCCGGCCCGAGAAGACGTACGTGTGCCAGGAGTGCACCTCGTTCAAGACCCATCAGAGCCGCTGCACGTGACATCGATCGGCCTGGTCGCCGTCGGGGTGCGTCCCCACGATTCAGGCGGCTAGGGCCCGCCCCTTGTTCCTGCGAGCTTCCTCGTCAAGGAACAGGAGGAAGCTGCTCACGAAGAGCACCGCCTGCACAGCGTTGCGCCGTGAATACTGCTTGGCACTCACCCCATGCACCGAAGCATGCCGGCTGAAAGTGGTCGGTATGGGGTCTCCGTCTTCGGCCCAATAATTCTGGTAGGCCTGCCACAAGGGAGCCGTGGCGATGAACTTCCGGACCTCGAAGTCCTGGTACTCATCGTTGGTCCTCGTCCTCTTCCTGTTCGGAGTCAGGTCGTACCGCTGCTTGCCGAAGTAGCCGTTGACCGCCGTGTCGAGCACAGCGGCGGCCATTGCCTGTGCCGCTTTGGGGTGACCTGCGTCAAGGGCATCAAGGGAGGCCAGCGCGAAGGCTAGGTAGGGGGCCACCATGGGAGAGGCGGAGGTGCAGCTCTCGACGGCAACCCGACAATCTGCGGAGATTGCCTTCCACCTGCGACCAAGAACCTCGCGCCGTGCAGCACTGCTGCCCGCACGGATGAGCTTCTCGGCGATCTCCCGCCGGGGAACGCCGTAAAGAGCGATCCCGTCGAGCATGACGACCGCCTCGACCTCCTCGAAGTCCAGATCCTCGATGCCTCGCAAGTTCGCGGGATAGAGGCGCGCCAGAAAGTCGAAGGTCGGCGCGATGTCCTTGAGCCAAGAGAGCTGCTTTTCGGCGAATAGCGCGGCAGCGTTGGTGTTCCACCCGAAGTCCGCGTGCTTGAAGAGGACCGAACTGAACTTCGTCAGGGTCGACTGCCCAAGGCCTGCCAACTTGTAGGCGTCACTGTTGAGAAACGCGATGCTCTTCATCCAGCTTGGCTCCACGACGGGCCGCATGAAGTCGCCCACAACCTTGCCAAGCAACGACTGAGAGGGCAGGGTGCTTAGCCACGGTTTGGCGGCCGAGTCGAGAAAGTTGAAGCGGCCGAGGTCCGGGACGTTGAAGTAGTTCTCCAAGATCTTGCCCTTGCCGATGATGTCGGCAACATCGCGACCAACCTTGGGGTAGATGGCATCCCAAGTCCGCCCCGAAGGCCGTCGCACCCGCTTCGGCTCCTCGGAGGTCAGCTCGCGAGCCTCGGCCTCCACGGGCTCCTGCGGCTCGTCCGATGAGTCGCTCGTCTCGTCGTCGTCGGAAGGGTCTTCCACGTTCTCGTCCTCGCTCACAACGGCAGGCTATAGAGCCTCACCGACAGCCACTGGGAGGCTCACGACTGTGGCACTCCAAGAACGGACTTGCGACCAGCTCCTCGAACAGGGCCAGCCGCCCTGGCCGAAGCCGCATGCGGCAACGGCCCGGCGCGTTCGGATGGTTCGGCTCGGTGCCGCGTCGGCGGTTGACCGTCCGCCGGGGGACCAACTGGGGGACTACGGGGTGAGCCACGGCAGGACTCCGCTGGACTAACTGGGACGGTTTCTCAACGCTTTGGGACCTCCCTACACAGCCGGGGATGTCTTCACACCGAAGAGGTCACTGGTTCGATCCCAGTATCGCCCACCGTGACGAAAGGCCCTCTGGCCAGCGGAAACGCAGGCCAGAGGGCTTTTTGCATGTCTGGCACCGGTGGACTGGTGTGCCATGACAGAGAAGCGTGGTTTCGGGATGGTCGCAGTCGACGTTCTGGGAGGCGTGGAACACGGCTCGTAAAGCGATCGGTCGGCCGGATCTGCGGTTGCCCGACCTGCGCACGACGGCGGCCACGCTCGCGGCCGGTCAGGGTGCCGAT
The DNA here is from genome assembly GCF_028994775.1 of Promicromonospora iranensis. GTDB lineage: Bacteria > Actinomycetota > Actinomycetes > Actinomycetales > Cellulomonadaceae > Promicromonospora > Promicromonospora iranensis_A. The sequence goes on from NZ_JAJQMN010000001.1 coordinate 115,962, forward strand.
GCGCGAATCGCTGGGGCGCTGGACGGGCTCGTTGGGATCGCCTCGGTGGGCTGCGGAGACGGACGAGACCCCGAGGGGCTTGCAGGTTCCTGCAAGCTGCGTCCGCGCGGCCGGCGTTTACTGCGGTCCTACGAAGCAACGGGGCAGGCCGACGCGTTCTGGCGGCGGTCTCCGGCGCCGCAATGGGCGCCGCCGTCCGCGACCAGGCGAAGCAGCGCTCGTCTGCCAGCGCCTGAGCGGTCAGGTCCCCACGTGAATACAGGAGGCACTCATGGTTCAGAAACTCACCCGAGCACTGCTGACGTTTGCGCTCGTGGTCGGCGCACTCATCGTGGCGCCGAACTCAGCCACAGCTGCTAGCACGTGTGGGGGTACGCGAATCGACACGATCACGCACCGCAGCAGCGTGACGGGCAACGTCGTCGCCCACACCGGGATCTACAAGTTGAGCAATACCCGATACTGCGTTCGCTCGCTCAAGTACGGAGTACTGAACGGCACGCAGACGTGGATGAATCTCAAGGTCTACGAAACGCTCGGCCGGACCACGGTGGACCTTCTCGATGAGGACTACGGACACTTCTACGAGTATGCAGGACCTCTCACGGTCACCGTTTCCTCGTCTGACCGTTGCGTCGCATTCGGTCTGGACATGAAGAACCGAGGCGGCAGCTACATCGTCGACAGTGACGACGTCTACGGCCCCTTCTGCTGAGCCCGGTCTGACCCAGATCGTAGGTAGCTGAGAGCAGTTGGTAACCCTGGCGTCGATGCCGGGCGAGTCTGGCTGAAGTACGGGAGCGGTGATCTCTGGCGCGGCGCGTCGGTCAGGACGAGATCACCGCTCCTGCGTGCTTGCCCCGACCATCTCGCGGGGGCCAGCCGGGGGGACGGAGCGGGTGACCACCTCACGCGCGCGAGACACCAGCCAGAACCCAATCACCTCTTGCAACTACCAACCTTCCGGTTGGTAAAGTAGCCTCATGAGCTCGAAGACCCAGATCCTCGACGGCGCCCTGGCCATGCTCCAGGACGGCTCCACGGTCTCCCTGGAATCGGCCGCACGGAAGGCAGGGCTGACCAAACCGGGCGTGATGTACCACTTCCCCACCAAGGAAGCCCTGATGGTCGCCCTGCTCGACCGCGTGGTCGACGACTGGGAGCTGGACCTGGCCGCGCGTCTGCCCGGGCCGGTCGAGACGGTCGCGCCCGGCGTCCGCATCCGCGCCTACCTCGACTGGGCGCTGGACTGCGACGTCGATCAGAGCGACCTCGTCATGTTCGCCGACCCCCGGCTGCGCGAGCAGCTCACCACCCGCTGGGTCGAGCGCATGCGCCCCTGGCTCGGGGTACCGGACGACCTGCCACCGGGCGTGCAGGCGCGGCTCGTCGCCGTCCGACTCATCGCCGAGGGCACCTGGTTCGCCGAGGCGCTCTGCGCGTTCCCGCCCGAGGGCGAATCGCGCGAGCAGCTGCGCGATCTCGCCCTGAACCTCCTGGAAGGCATCGAATGAACCTCAAACCATGGCTGCTGCTCGCCGGAGCGATCGGCAGCGAAGTCACCGGCTCGCTCTCGCTCAAGGCCGCGATCGACCAGCCCGCCTGGTACGCCTTGGTCGTCGCCGGCTTCCTGGCCGCCTTCGCCTTCCTGGCTCTGACGTTGCGCGAAGGGATGGCGCTGGGTGTCGCCTACGGCATCTGGGGTGCACTCGGGGTGGCGCTCACGGCAGTCTTCGGGGCCGCCCTCTTCGGCGAACCGCTGACCCCCCTCATGGGCGTCGGCATCGCACTGATCATGGGCGGCGTCGTCACGATCGAGCTCGGGTCCCAGCGAGCCGCCGCCCGCGAGCGCCAGGAGGTGAACGCCTGATGGCCTGGGTGTTCCTGGCCGTCGCCATCGTCACGGAGGTGTCGGCCGCGCTGTCGCTGAAGGCCGCGCTCGAAGGTCGCAAACGCTGGTACGTCGTCGTCGTGGCCGGGTACCTGACGGCGTTCACCGCTCTCACCCTGGTCCTCAACCTCGGGATGGGCATCGGTGTGGCCTACGGGATCTGGGCAGCCTCCGGCGTCGCGCTCACCGCGATCGCGAGCAAGTACCTGTTCGAGGAGCCCTTCACGAAGATCATGGCCGCGGGGATCCTCATGATCGCGGCCGGCGTCCTCCTGGTCGAGCTGGGCGCCGGCCACTGAACGAGTTCGAGCGGGGCGGGCGCCCGCCCCGCCGACTCACGAGATCGCGCTCGACTAGTGACATAGTCAGGAATCCTCACTAATATCCGTTTTGCTGACAGTCCAGTAAGTACAACGGCGTACCACCGGAACGAGGAGACCTCCCATGTCATCAGCACGATCACGTACCCGAAGGCCCAGACTGCGCAGGCTGGTGAACGCGATCGCCGCGTTCGGCGCGCTCGCCATCACCGCGACCGCACTCGTCGTCACCCAGCCCACGCCCGCCACCGCGGTCCCCGCCACGATCCCCCTGACCATCACCAACGACTCCGGCCGCGGTGACCAGGTCTTCATCTACGTCCTCGGCGACCCGCACACCGGCCGGCTCGGCTGGTCGGACGCGGCCGGCACGTTCCACCCCTGGCCCACCGTGGGCGGGACTCCGGTCGACGCACCCGACGCCTCGATCGCCGGCCCGGCGGACGGGCAGTCGAAGACCATCCAGCTGCCCAAGATGTCGGGTCGCGTCTACTTCTCCTACGGCAGCAAGCTCTCGTTCAAGGTCGTGAACGACGGCCGCCTCGTCCAGCCCGCAGTGCAGAACCCGAGCGACCCGAACCGCAACAAGCTGTTCGCCTGGACCGAGTTCACGCTCAACAACGACGGCCTCTGGATCAACAGCACCCAGGTCGACTTCCTCTCCGCCCCGTACCAGACGGGCCTGCGCAAGGGCGACGGCACCGTGATCAGCACCGGCATGCTGAAGCCGGACGGCTACCAGAACGTCGTGAACGCACTCGCCGGCACGCCCGGCTGGAGCAACCTGGCCCAGCGTGCGCCCGACGGCTCCCTGCTGCGCGTCCTGGCTCCCGGTCACGCGATCGGGACCGGGCAGATCGACGCGAACATCCTGGCCGGCTACATCGACCGGGTGTGGGCCAAGTACACCAACGAGCCCCTCACCGTCGCGCCGTACTCGTACGACCCGGCCGCCCGGTTCACGGGCCGCGTGGTGAACGGCGTCATGCGGTTCACCAACGCCTCGGGCGCCTACGTCACGGAGTTCCGCAAGCCGTCGAGCGACTCCGTCTTCGGCTGCTACAAGGACCTGGAGGCACCGAACAACGACATCGGCGCCATCGCTCGCACACTGTGCGCCGGATTCCACCGCTCGACCCTGCTGACCACCACCACGCAGCCCGGCACCAGCACCTCGGGCTTCTACCAGGAGTCCGTGACGGACTACTACTCCAAGTACATCCACCAGCAGATGGCGAACGGCAAGGCCTACGGCTTCGCGTTCGACGACGTCCTGGCGCAGGAGTCGCTCGTGCACGACGGCAACCCGTCGGCCGCCTACATCCAGCTCGACCCGTTCCAGGGTGCGGCCACGCCCATCGCGGGGTCCGACGGCGGCGGGGGCGACGGCGGCGCCGGCACTCTCCCGCAGGGCACCGGACCGCTGCGTGCTGCCAACAGCATGTGCGTGGACGTCCCGTGGGCCGACTCGGCAGACGGCAACCCGCTGCAGATCGTGAACTGCAGCGGTAACGCCGCCCAGACCTGGGCACGATCCGGGTCGACGCTGCGCGCGCTGGGCAAGTGCATGGACGTGTCGGGTGGCAGCACCGCCGACGGTGCCGTCGTGCAGCTGTGGACGTGCAACGGGACCGCGGCGCAGAACTGGACGTACCAGTCAGCCAGCCGCGCGCTCGTGAACCCTCAGTCCGGCAAGTGCCTGACGGCGGCCGGGGGTGCTCCCCTGCGCGACGGTCAGCGGCTCGAGATCCGTGCCTGCTCCGGCGCGGAGGCGCAGCGCTGGACCTTCTAGGTCCTTCGTCGCTGGTCGAGCGGCTCCGCCGCTCGACCAGCGATCGGCCGTGCCTTGCCAGGTTCAGCGCCGCACCGGATACCTCAGGTGCACCGCCCGACGTCCCTGCACGACCGTCGGGTCCTCCAGCAGGTGCCGGCCGTCGAGATTCGCGAAGTACGGGATCCCCGCGCCGAGCAGCACGGGCGCGAGGCTGACGCACACCTCGTCCACCAGCCCGAGCGTGAGCGCCTGCTGGGCCACGCTCGCGCTCGCGACGGTGACGTCCTTGTCGCCCGCTATCTCCTTGGCACGCTCGATCGCTGTGCCGACGTCGCCCACGAAGGTCGTCCGCGGCCACCGGTCCGCGTCCTCGGGCGGCCGATGGGTGACCACGACGACCGGGACGCCCATCGGATGGCTGTCGCCCCACCCGTCGGTGATGTCGAACAGGCGCCGGCCCGAGACGAGGGCTCCCGCGCTCTCGATCAGGTCCCGCAGTACTGCCGCGCTCGCCTCGTCGACGTTGAGAGAGACACCCTCGTTGGCGCTGGGCACGCTCACGTCCCCGGCGTCGTACCAGTCGAAGATGTCCTCGATGCCGTCGTCCGGGTCCGCGATGAACCCGTCCAGCGACATCGTCATGTGTGTGAAGACCTTGCTCATGTGTTCTCTCCCTCCGGTTCTCCCTGACCGTCCGACTGCGGAGAACCGCAGTACTCATCGGTGCGCGGTCCCTAGGCTGAGGAGATGAACCAGTGGGACACCGTCGACGGCGTCGTGACGTGGGTCCGCGCGCACTACCGGCCGCGCGCGGTGGAGACACGGCGGCAGAAGCGGTGGGTCGAGGCCGTCGCCGCATCCGCCTCGCCCTGACCTGCACGGGGAGACACCACGCGATCGGGCTGTGTTGCCGACAGTAGACGATGTCTACCCGCGGCAACACAGCCCCAGGAGTACCTGTCTCCCCGGAGCGCCCCGGAGCCGCGGCTCAGTCGCGGGCGAGCAGCTCCAGCGTGTCGATCACGCGGTTGGAGAAGCCCCACTCGTTGTCGTACCAGGCCACCACCTTGACGTGCTTGCCCTCGACGCGGACCAGCGCGGCGTCGAAGATCGCCGACGCCGGCTCGCCGGTGATGTCGCTGGAGACCAGCGGCTCGTCGGAGTAGTCGAGGATGCCCTGGAGCGGGCCTTCTGCGGCTGCCCGGTAGGCCGCGAGCACGTCGTCGCGCGTGACCTCGCGGGACACCGTCGTGTTGAGCTCCACCAGCGAGCCCACCGGGACGGGCACGCGGATCGAGTCGCCCGACAGCTTGCCGTTCAGGTTCGGCAGGACCAGGCCGATCGCCTTGGCCGCACCGGTGGTGGTCGGCGCGATGTTGACGGCGGCGGCGCGAGCCCTGCGCAGGTCGCGGTGCGGACCGTCCTGCAGGTTCTGCTCCTGGGTGTAGGCGTGCACGGTGGTCATGAAGCCGTGCTCGATGCCGGCCAGGTCGTCCAGGACGGAGGCCAGCGGAGCCAGCGCGTTCGTCGTGCACGAGGCGTTCGAGACGATCGTGTGCCGGGCGGGGTCGTAGGTGTCGGTGTTCACGCCGTAGGCGAGCGTGACGTCGGCGCCGGCCGAGGGTGCGCTGACCAGCACCCGGCGGGCTCCGGCGTCGAGGTGTGCGCGGGCGGCGTCGGCCGAGGTGAACCGGCCGGTCGCCTCGAGCACGATGTCGACGCCGAGCTCGGCCCACGGCAGCTTGGCGGGCTCGCGCTCGCCGAGCACCTTGATGCGGCGGCCGTCCACGACGAGCTCGTCACCGTCGACCTCCACGGCCCGGCCGAGGCGACCGAGGGCGCTGTCGTACTTGAGCAGGTGAGCGAGCGCGTCGGGCGCGGTGAGGTCGTTGATCGCGACCACGTCGAGGTCGCTGCCACGCTCGAGCAGGGCACGGAGGGAGTTGCGGCCGATGCGGCCGAATCCGTTGATGGCTATGCGGGTCATGCGTCCATGCTCTGCCTGCGAACACATCGTCGAAAGCGGCTGGAACGCCATGGTGCGCAAGGATCACGCCATACATAACGCCACTGCCCGCAAGGATCTCGCCACACCTTGCCCCCGTCGTTGGCCGAGCGACCAACAGGCCTCCTCAGGCCGAGAACGTGTGCCGGTACTCCGTCGGGGACGTGCCGAGGATCCGGTGGAAGTGCAGGCGCAGGTTGGCCGCGGTGCCCAGCCCCACACGGTGCGCGATCTGCTCGACGCTCAGGTCGCTGCGCTCCAGGAGCTCCCGCGCCAGGTCCACACGCGCCCGCAGGACCCACTGCATGGGCGTGTACCCGGTGTCCTCGACGAACCGGCGGGAGAACGTGCGCGCGGAGACCCGCGCGTTGCGGGCGAGCGCGTCGAGGGTCAGCGGCTCGGCCAGATGTTCCAGGGCCCAGGCGCGCGTGTCGGCGAACACGTCACCGAGCGGCTCGGGCACGCTGCGCGGCACGTACTGCGCCTGTCCCCCGCTGCGATACGGCGCGGCGACCAGCCGACGGGCCACGTGGTTGGACAGGCCCACACCGTGGTCGCGCCGCACCAGGTGCAGGCACAGGTCGATGCCGGACGCCGCCCCCGCCGAGGTGAGCACCCCGCCCTCGTCGACGAACAGCACGTTCTCGTCGACCTGCACGAGCGGGTGCCGCTCGCGGAGCGCCTTCGTGTAGTGCCAGTGGGTGGTCGCCCGCTTGCCGTCGAGCAGCCCTGTCGCGGCCAGGGCGAACGCCCCGGTCGAGATGGCGGCCAGCCGGGCTCCGCGGGCGTGCGCGGTCTTGAGCGCGTCAACGACGACGGCGGGCGGGTCGGCGGCCGCCGGTGTCCGGTAGCCGGGGACGAACACGGTGTCGGCGCGCTCCAGGGCGTCCAGCCCCTCGGCCACGTGGTACGAGAGGCCGTCACCGCCGGTCACCAGCCCGGGCGCGGCGCCGCAGACCCGCACCTCGTAGGGCATGCTCGGCCGGTTCGAGAACACCTGCGCGGGGATCCCGACGTCGAGCGGCTTGGCGCCCTCGAGCACGAGCACGGCGATCTGATGGTTCCTCCGGTGCGCAGCGGTCACGCGCAGAAGCGTAGGCGCCGCCCCGCGTCGATACTTTGGTGCAACGTTGACTCAAGGGTGGATCCGTCACTACGGTGGCGGCGGCCGCCCGTCACCACGACGGCCCACCGCTGTTCGAGATCAGAGCCGATCCGAGAGGTGACAGACATGTCTGTTGCACGACGCGTGTTCACGGTCCTGGCGCTCGCCGCCCTCACGCTCACCACCGCCGTCGTCCCGGCGACCGCCACGGGCGGCGCCGCTCCGCCACCGGGCGGCGCGGAGAACGGGACCCGGCTCATGGAGGGCCCAGCCCTCTATCCGCGCGCGATCCGGCTGGAGCACTCCGGCGCGGCCAACGGCACCATCGTCGCCAGTGCCGTCACCTTCGCCGACGGCGCCGGGCACGGCGCGATCTTCTCCAGCACCGACCACGGCCGCACGTTCACCCGGGTCGGGACGGTCTCCGATCCCGGAGCGGCCGAGGGCCTGTGCTGCTCGACCCTGTACGAGCTGCCCCGCCGGGTCGGTGACCTGGCCACGGGCACGCTGCTCTGGTCCGCGTCGGTGGGCCAGGAGGCGGACCCGGAGACACGCCGGATGACACTGCCGGTCTGGGCCAGCCGGGACCAGGGCCGCACCTGGGAGCACGTGTCCACGGCGGCCACCGCGGCCGGCGTCAAGGGCCTGTGGGAGCCGGAGTTCGCCGTCTCCCCCGGCGGCGACCTGGTGCTCTACGTCTCGGACGAGAACCAGCAGCCGACCCACAGCCAGACGATCGTGCAGACCACGTCGCCCGACGGCGTGACCTGGTCCCCGCTGGAGAACGTCGTCGCGGCGAAGGACCCGGCGCTCCGTCCCGGGATGCCGGTGGTCCGCAGGCTGCCCGGCGGCACGTACCTGATGAGCTACGAGATCTGCGGGCCCGGCCAGAACTGCCGGCACATGACCCGGCGGTCGTCCGACGCCGTGAGCTGGGGCCCCGCCACCAACCTCGGCAGGCCGGTGCGCACCGCCGACGGGACCCACTTCCGGCACGCCCCGACGATCAGCTGGTACGACGACGGCACCGACGACGGGCGGCTGCTCGGCGTCGGGCAGATGCTGTACGGGGCCGACGGGACCGTGCTGCCGGGCAACGGGTCGACGATCATGACGAACGACGCGGCGCCGGAGTCCCCCTGGCGGACGGCGGCGGCGCCGGTCCGGGTCTTCGAGCCGTGGAACAACTACTGCCCCAACTACAGCTCGTCCCTGCTGCCGATGCCCGAACGGGACGAGCTCCTGGAGCTCGCGACGGGGTACGACGCGGAGGGCGGCACCTGCACCACCTACTTCGCGGTCGCCGGCCTGCCTGACTGACCCGCGTGTGGCCGCCGTCGGCTCATCGGCTGCCGGCGGCCACCAGCAGCAGCACGGGCGCGACCACGAGCAGGTACATCAGCCCGAAGAACAGCGTGTGCACGACGACGAAGCCGGCCAGCGTCCGCAGGTGCGCCGGCACCCGCAGGTGCTCGGCGAGCTTGCGCAGGAACGATCCCGGGTGCAGCAGGTCCCAGGAGTTGAACCGGACGTAGCGGCCCAGGTAGATGCCGACGCTCACCAGCAGCAGGGTGACCGCCACCAGCACCCAGGAGTCGGGCTGGCGATACGGGTCGTCGTCGTTGGGCCGGACCAGCAGTACGTAGGCGAACTGCACCAGCAGCACGTTCATCAGCATGTTCAGCACGCCGGACAGCGCCAGCGACAGCACCATCACGATGTCGTACCAGAGGGGCGCAGGGTCGTCCGTGGGCCGCCGGTGGGAGAAGTTCAGCTCGGTCACGAGGTAGGCCGAGTTCGGCAGCAGCAGCACCCAGACCACGAGCACGAGCGCCATCACCGCGAGCAGCAGCGCCTGGCTCGGCATGAAGCTCACCACCGCCACGGCCACGGCCACCCCGATCCCCAGCACCACCGCCGGGGCGATCGACAGCCCGATGTTGAGCACCATCGGCCAGTAGACCGGCAGCCGGAACAGCGGCGCGCGCAGCAGCACCAGCGCGAGGGCGAAGACGTTCAGCAGGACGATGCCGACGGGCAGCAGCAGGATCGCATTCATCACCGCTCATCCTCGCCTTGACCCCGCCGCCACGCGCGACGGCGGGGTCACCACTCAGTGCGGGGTGGTCACCGCACCGGTGCACCCGGCCCGAGCGGGATGCCGAGCGCCCACCAGGCGAAGAACAGGCAGGTCCAGGCCAGCGTCATGCACACGGCCAGCGGCAGCGTGTAGGACGCGAGGGTGCCGATACCCGCGCTCTTGCGGTACCGCTGGAGAAAACCGAGCGCCATGATGAAGTACGGGCTCATGGGCGTGATCGCCGTCGACCCGGAGTCGGCGATGCGGAACAGCGCCTGCGTGGTCTCCGCCGGCACGTCCAGCAGCATCAGCATGGGCACGACGATCGGTGCCGCGAGCGCCCACATCGCCGAGCCGCTCGTCACCAGGACGTTGACCAGCGACAGCAGCGCGAGGATGGCCAGGAACACCGCCCAGATCGGCACGCCGGTGGACTCCAGGGCCTCGGCGGAGTTCACGGCGATGACGTCACCGATGTGCGTCCAGTCGAAGTACGCGAGGAACTGCGCGATGGCGAAGAACAGCACGAGCACCGGCGCCATCTGGCGTACGCCCTCGGCCATCAGCCTCGGCACGTCGGCCGCCGTGGTGATCGCCCCGGACCGCCAGCCGTACACGATGCCGACGAGCGCGAACAGGACCGCCACGATCGCGGCTATCCCGTCCAGGAACGGCGACTCGGTGAGGCTCCCGCCCTCGCCGCGCAGCGGGGACGACGGCGGCAGCACCACCGCGACGACCGCCAGCATGGCGACGAGGCCGCTGATCATCGCGGCGCGCAGCGCGGACCGGTCGCGCGGTGAGAGCTCGAGGCCCTCGACGTCGTCGAGATCCGCGTCGGGGTCGGCGTCGAGGTCGGGCCGCTTGGCCAGCACGAGGTTGGTGACGAGCGTGATCACTATCGCCAGGAGCAGCGAGGACCCGATGTTGAAGTACCAGTTGCTCACCGGCGAGACGTACGCGGTGGGGTCGATCATGCGAGCGGCCTCGGTGGTGATGCCCGCGAAGATGGCGTCGTTCGGCGTCGGCACGGGGCTCGCGTCGTACCCGGACGCGATGGACGTGTACGCCACGACGACACCGAGGATCGGCGACTTGCCCACCGCCCGGAAGGCGAGGCCGCCCAGCGGCACCAGGATGATGTAGGCGGCGGCGCTCGCGACGTGCGACACGGTGCCGGCGAACGCGACGGCGAACACCACCCACGACACGGGCACGCGGGACACGGAGACCTTCATGGCCGCGGCCAGGAAGCCGGTGCGCTCCGCGATCGCCACACCCATGATGACGGCCACGATGGTGCCCATCGGGCCGAACGTGGCGAAGTTGTCGATCGCCGTCGAGACGGCCATGGCGAGGCCCTCGCCGCTGAGCAGGTTCTGGACCACCACCTCCTCGCCGTCGGCCGGCGAGACCACGGAGACGCCGGCGGCCGCGAGCCCGGCGCTGGTCACGCCGAGGATCGCCGCGAGGATCCAGAACAGCCAGAACGGGTGCGGCAGGGCGTTACCGAGGCGCTCGACGACGGCGAGCGCCCGCAGGACCCGGGGCAGCCGGTCGGGCTCGGACCCGGGCGTGCCGGGCGTGCCAGGTGTGCCAGGTGTGCCGGCCGTGCCGGCCGTGGGCGTGGTCGTCATGACGTCGCTCCCTGCTGCGCGGGCTCGGTGACGCGCTCGGTCGCGCGCTCGGTGAGGAACCGGACCGGCAGCCGCTCGTCACGCAGGAAGTCCCACATCACCTCGTGGGCCTCGATGCTGTGCGTGGCGTACCCGCCACCGGAGTAGCTGTCCTCGCCCGGCCAGGTGTGGCCACCGCCGAGCACCGCCACGTGCGTGACCTCGGCGCCGGCGGAGCAGCCGGTCCAGCGGTAGGTCGTGACGTCGGCGGCGGTGGCCTCGGCGTCGGGCACGGGAGTGCAGCCGTTGCGCTGAGCCCAGGCGCCTGCCCAGTCCTGGATGGCCGGGAGGCCGCGGTCGGTGTCGCCGTCGTACGGGATGGTGGCGTCCGCGGTGCCGTGGAGCTCGATCACGGGGACCGGGCGGCGCGGTGCGCAGTCCGGGTGGCCGGTGCCGTAGAACGCGGCGGCGACCGGGGCGATCGCGGCGATCCGGTCGGACAGCTCGCAGGCCAGGATGCCCGTGAAGCCCGCGCCGTTGGACTTGCCGGTGGCGTACACGCGTCGCGTGTCGACGCACAGGTCGGCCTCCAGCGTGTCCAGGAGGTCGTTCGTGTAGGCGATGTCGTCGACCCCGGGCGCGGAGTAGGGCGCACCCTCCCAGGCCTGCCGGTCGCCGTCGCCGGTGCCGATCACGCCGTTGCCGTACGCCACGATCGCGGGCAGGGCGTCGAGGCCGGAGAACGCCTCGGTGCCCGCTCCGGTGTTGCCGCGGCCGTGGAAGACGAGCACGACCGGCCAGGCACGGTCGCTGCGGTACCCGTCGGGCAGGTGCAGCTGGACGCTGCGCTCCCGCCCGTCGCTGGTGAGCGTGCGCAGAACGCTGCTGCCGGGCTCCTGACCCGGGTCGCTGCCGCAGCCCGCGGAGCGAGCGGGTCCGGCGGCGTGGAGCGCGCTGCCCGACGGTGAGGCCACGGCGTCGGGCAGCGCGGGTGCGGACCAGGCGGTGCTGGCGCCGAGCGGGCCGACCAGCCCGGAGGCCGCGAGCGCCAGCGTGACGAGGAGCGCCGCGCGACGGCGGGGCCGTCTCCGGGCGGCTCCCGCGCCGGCAGGGGCGGATGGTGCTGTCGTCGTTGACATGCGAGTCCTTTCTCGGTGCCTGCCCGGTTCCGGGCATGACGGGGTAGGCACCTGGCGGGCCAGGTGCGTCGAAGGTGTTCGTGGAGGGCTGGTGGGTGGCGGCCTATCCGGCCGGCCACTCCTCGAGGAACGTCGTGATGCGGCTGACGACGGCCTTCACGATCGCGGCGCCGTCGTCCGCGGTGGCCCGCCGGGGGTCGCCGAGCACCCCGTTGGCGCTGAGCCGGTCGTAGGGCAGGGTGAGCGCCGGGTGCGTGTACCGGCGGGCGGTCCGGGAGACGTCGTCGAGCTGGTCCGGGGTGGTGGTGCCCGGCTCGAGACGGTCGGTGTGCACCAGGTGCGGTGCGATGTGCAGCATCTGCGCCGTCTCGGCCTCGCCCGAGTGCCCGTGGACCGCGCTCGGGTCCATCGCGGCCACGGCGTCGCCGGCCAGCGGGGTCAGCGGCGTCCAGGCGAGCCGGACCTCGGGGTGCGAGACCAGCAGGTCCTGCGCCACGGTGCTCAGCGTCGCGTTGTTGCCGCCGTGCCCGGTCACCACCAGGAACCGGGTCCAGCCGTGCCGGTGCAGGCTCGTCACGTACTCCCGCACGACGGCGGCGAACGTGCCCGTCGTGAGGGTCACCGTGCCGGCGAACGCCATGTGGTGCGGCGACACCCCGACCGGGAGGGACGGCCCGACGACCACCTTGTCACCCAGGCCTGCGGCGACCTGCGCCACCACCGCCTCGGCGCGGAACAGGTCCGTCCCGAGCACCATGCCGGGACCGTGCTGCTCCAGCGCGCCGGCCGGGATCAGCACCACGGTGCCCCGGGCGGCGGCGTCGGCGGCCTCCGACGTCGTCATCTCCGCGAGGTGGACCGGCACGTTCATGACGCCTCCCCGCCGAAGTCCGCGGCCTCCAGCGAGGCCCGGATGGTGGTCAGGTGCTCGCGGGTGAGCCGCTCGGCCGCCGGGCCGTCGCCGTCCCGCACCGCCGCGAGGATCTCCAGGTGCTCGGCATGGTCCCGGTTGCGGTCGTCGTAACGGAACCGGATCTCCGTCTGCTCCGACGCCCGCACGTGCAGCAGCGCCTCCACCGTCTCGCGCAGCAGGCCGTTGCCCGACGCCGCCGCCAGCTCCACGTGGAAGTTGAGCGCCGGGCGGAACCCGTGCACCGGCGGCTGCAGCGCCGTCGCCGTCGCGGCCTCCAGCCGCTGCAGGCCCGCCGCGTCCCGGGCGCTCGCCGCCAGCGCGGCGATGCCGGGCTCGATGACGAGGCGGGCCTGGACGAGCTCGATCACCGAGGCACGGGTGATGTGCGGCCGGTGCGGGTTGGCCAGCACCGTCCGTTCGAGGCCGGGGCCGATGTACGTGCCGGAGCCGTGCCGCAGCTCGACCACACCCGTCGCCTCGAGCCGCCGCAGCGCCTCGCGGACGGTGGGCGTGGTGACGGCGAAGCGCTTGGCCAGGTCGCGGGAGGACTCGAGCACGTCGCCCGGTCCGAGGCTCTCCGAGCGGATCAGCTGGACGATGTCGTCGGCCAGCTGCTCCGAGAACGAGGCTCTACCTTGAGTCATGGCAAGTGACTAAATCACTTGATGACTCGTCGGTCAACCCCCACAAGGGGCGGCAAGGGGTTCCTCCCGGATCTTTTTCCGGACTCGGCCACGCACCGCGTGCGCCCTAGGCTGGCCCCGTGACCTCCAGCACGATGCTCCGCCCCGGAGCGAGGCAGGCGATGTCCCCGCGCGAGCAGGACAACCGCCGGCTGCTGCGGGCCCGGGACGCCATCGACCGCGACTACGGCCGACCGCTCGACGTGCCGACGCTGGCCCGCATCGCGCACGTCTCACCGGCGCACTTCAGCCGCACGTTCCGGGCCGCGTTCGGTGAGACGCCGCACCGCTACCTGCAACGGCGCCGGATCGAGCGCGCGATGGCCATGCTGCGCGACACCGCGACGCCGGTCACCGAGATCGCGCTCGCGGTCGGGTCCAACAGCCTCGGGACGTTCAGCCGCACCTTCCGCGACGTGGTCGGTGTCTCGCCGAGCGAGTACCGGCGCCGGACGCGGCCGGTCGTGGCCCCGGTCTGCTTCACGAAGAGCTGGCTGCGGCCCGCGGACTGAACCGCGACCGGGACCGGGCAGGCGCGAGGCCGGGCTGGGCCCAGGCCGAGCAGATTCGGAGAAGCGCGCCGCACGAGGCCGCCCGTAGCGTGGCCGGCATGTTCAACAACATCTCCATCACCGCCGTGCACGTCATCGACCAGGACGAGGCCCTCGACTTCTACGTCGGCAAGCTCGGGTTCACCGTCAGCAACGACGTCGACATGGGTTTCATGCGCTGGCTGACCGTCTCCCTGCCGAACGACCCCGACCGCCACCTGCTCCTCGAGGTGCCGGGACCGCCCTCGCTGAGCGAGGAGGTCGCCGCTCAGGTCAGAGACCTGCTGACCAAGGGAGCGCTCGGCGTCGCGTGCATCCTGACGACCGACGACTGCCGCCGCACCTACGCCGAGCTCCGCGCGAAAGGCGTCGAGTTCACCGAGGAGCCGGTCGAGCAGCCGTACGGGATCGACTGCGCCCTGCGCGACCCGTTCGGCAACCACATCCGGATCACCCAGCCGGCCACCGGCCCGGTGGAGGTGACCGACGAGGACATCGCCCGCTGGAGCGGCGCCAACCAGGACGGTTGAGTCCTGGGCCAGGCTCGGACCGAGCCTCGCCTACCGGGCCTCGCCTACCGAGCCTCGCCTACCGAGCCTCGCCTACCGAGCCTCGCCTACCGAGCCTCGCCTACCGAGCCTTGCAGGCCGAACCTCGCAGGCCGACCTCAGGGCCTCGGCGGCCCTGCCTCGATCCGGCGCAGCACCGTGGCGCGGGAGTAGAGGTCGGGTGACTCGTACAGCCCGCGCTCGTCCCACCAGGTCGCCCCGGCAGCGGCCAGCGGCCCGACGACATCGGCCGCTGCCTCCGGCGTCGTGCGCCCGCCCGCGACGAGGTCGAAGCTGTCGCCCCCGGCACGGTGCTCGCCGACGTACGCAGCGACGTCGTGCACCTCCTCCGGCGTCGGCGGGGCGCCGTGCCCGGACGCGAACAGCGGCACGACGCCGTCCCAGCGCGCCGCGCGGCGGAACGGCCGGCGGTTGGGCCAGAACCCGCCCACCCATACCGGCGGCCGCGGCTGCTGCTCGGTCGCGGGCAGGAGCTCGACGTCCCGCACCCGGTAGTGCGGCCCGTCGTGGTCGACCCGCTCCCCCGCCCAGTAGCGGGCGAGGAGGCCGAGGCCCTCATCGAGCTTCCCGGCGAGCACCACCGGGTCCGTCTCGTCGCCGAAGCTGCCGAACTCGTCCTCGACCGGCCCACCAAGGCCCGCGCCGAAGATCACACGGCCACCGCTGAGCACGTCGAGCGTCGCCACCTGCCGGGCAAGCTGTTCGGGACGCCGCCGGGCGACCGGCGTCACGAGGGTCCCCAGCCGGATCCGCGACGTCGCGAGCGCCGCCGCCGTCAGCAGCATCCACGGGTCGCCGAACGGCAGGCCGCGGCGCATCTCCTTGCTGTGCACCACGTGGTCCCAGACGAACAGGCCGTCCCAGCCGGCGTCCTCGGCGGCGCGGGCCACCGTCGCGACGGTGCGGGGGTCAGCGAAGTCACCGAAGTTGGGGACGTTCACGGAGTAGCGCATCTCAGACCTCTGTCTCGGTGTCGGCGGCGAGCGTGGCTACGGTCCCCGCGTCGGGACCGGCAGCAGGACCGGCACCGGCCCCGGCGTCGGGACCGCGCAGCTCACGCCACATGATCCGCAGCCCGACGTCGCCCAGCTCGGGGTGCCGGAACGCGCCGGGGGCGATGCCGAGCGTCACGAAGCCGAGGCTCTCGTACAGGTGGACGGCGGCGGCGTTGGTGTCGACGACGGCGTTGAACTGGATGGCGGCATACCCCTGCCGGCGCGCCCAGTCGATCATGTCCTCGACCAGCGCCCGTCCGGCGCCGCTGCCGCGGACCGTCCGGTCGACCATGATGCTGCCCGAGGCGACGTGGCTGCCCGGGCCCGGCCGGTTGGGGTACATGTTGGCCGTGCCGACCAGCACACCGTCGCGCACCGCCACCACGACCCGCACGGGCGCGTCCAGCCACGCCGACCGGGCCTGGGCCTCGGTCATCGTGGGCTCGTACGCGAACGTGTCGGCGGCTCGCACCACCTCCTCGACGATCGGCCAGATCGCAGGCCAGTCCTCACCGGTGGCCTCCCGCACGGAGGTCAGGGCCCGGGACGTGCGCAGGACTTCCGATTCCGATTCGACGACCACGCCCCCACTCTGCCGTACCCCGCCCCCTCCCCGCCAAAGCGACCCGCGTTCCCGGCGGCCATCCCGGTGGAGGCCGGCGGCGCCCCCTCCCGCGACGCGGCAGCCCGGCGTACGGTCGGAACATGTGCCGAAACATCACGACGCTACGCGGGCTCGAACCGCCCGCCACCGACGAAGAGATCACCGCCGCCGCGCTGCAGTTCGTCCGCAAGGTCACCGGCGTGACGAAGGTCAGCGACGCCACGCGCGAGCCCGTCGAGCAGGCCACGCAGGAGATCACGGACATCGTGACGCGCCTGCTCGACGCGCTGCCGGAACGCCGTCAGCCACCGAAGACCGTGCCGCCCCTGCGCCGTGCCGAGGTCCAGGAGCGCATCGCACAGCGCATCAAGGAGCGCGAGGAGCACGAGCGCATGCACGAGCAGGGCATCGCGCACTCGCACTGAGCGGGCCGTAGCCCTACAGTGGCGGTGTGCTCGCACCGCTCTCCTGTTGCTGTCGCTGACCCGGCCCCGTCCGTAGTCCGCGCGCACCGCTGCGCGCCAGCACAACAGGAAGATCAACAGGTGCAGTACGTCAACTCTGTCGTAGACCTCGTCGGCAACACGCCCCTCGTCCGGCTCCACCGGGTGACCGACGGCGTGACCCGCGCGACCGTGCTCGTCAAGCTCGAGTACCTCAACCCCGGCGGGTCCTCCAAGGACCGCATCGCCGGGCGGATCATCGACGCCGCGGAGCGCGAGGGCAAGCTCCGCCCCGGCGGCACGATCGTCGAGCCGACCTCCGGCAACACCGGTGTCGGTCTCGCGCTCGTCGCCCAGCAGCGCGGCTACCGGTGCGTCTTCGTGCTGCCCGACAAGGTGGGCAAGGACAAGCGCGACGTGCTCACGGCGTACGGCGCCGAGGTGGTCGTGACCCCCACGGCGGTCGCGCCGGACAGCCCCGAGTCGTACTACTCGGTGAGCGACCGGCTCGTGCGCGAGATCCCCGGCGCGTTCAAGCCCGACCAGTACTCCAACCCCCACGGCCCACGGTCCCACTACGAGACCACCGGCCCCGAGATCTGGCGCGACACCGAGGGTCGCGTGACCCACTTCGTCGCGGGCGTCGGCACCGGCGGCACCATCACCGGCGCCGGCCGCTACCTGCGTGAGGTCTCGGGCGACCGGGTGCGCATCGTCGGCGCGGACCCCGAGGGGTCCGTCTACTCGGGCGGCACCGGCCGCCCCTACCTCGTCGAGGGGGTCGGCGAGGACTTCTGGCCGTCCGCCTACGACCCGGCCGTGCCGCACGAGGTCATCGCCGTCAGCGATGCCGAGTCGTTCGCGATGACCCGGCGCCTGGCACGCGAGGAGGGCATCCTCGTGGGCGGGTCGAGCGGCATGGCCGTCGTCGCCGCCCTCCGGGCCGCCCGGGACCTCGGTCCCGACGACGTCGTCGTGGTCCTGCTGCCCGACGGCGGCCGGGGCTACCTCGCCAAGATCTTCGACGACACCTGGATGCGGTCCTACGGGTTCTCCCCCGCGATCGAGGACCACACGGTCGCCGACGTCCTGGCGGCGAAGGCGGGCCGCACCCCGCCGCTGGTCTACGTGCACCGGACCGACACGGTGCGGGATGCGATCGACCGGATGACCCGCACCGGCGTCTCCCAGCTGCTCGTGCTCACCGCGGAACCACCCGTGGTGCTCGGCGAGGTCGCGGGCGCCGTCCACGAGGACGACCTGCTGGACGGCGTGTTCGGCGGCACGGTGCACCTCTCCGACGAGGTCGGCGGACTCATCGGCAGGCCGCTGCCGCTCGTCGGCGTCAACGAGCCGGTCGGGGCGCTGCGCTCGGCGCTCGCCGCCGACCCCGCCCTGCTCGTGACCGACGGCGGCAAGGCGCTCGGCGTGGTGTCCCGCTCCGACCTGCTCGACTACCTCGCCGTCTGACCCAGCTCGCCGACGGTCCCGGCTCGCCCGGACCCGGCCCACATCACTGAACCATCGAAGAGAGACCACCATGACCGACGTCCGGCCCAGCCGTTTCGACACCCTCGCGATCCACGCGGGGCAGCACCCCGACCCGACCACGGGGGACGCGATCCCCCCGATCCACGTCACCTCCACCTACGCGCAGGACGGCATCGGCGGGCTGCGCGGCGGGTACGAGTACTCGCGCGGCGGCAACCCCACACGCACCGCCCTGGAGGAACAGCTCGCCGCGATCGAGGGAGGCGCGCAAGGCATCTCGTTCGCCTCCGGCCTCGCCGCCGAGGACGCCCTGCTCCGTGCGGTGCTCTCGCCCGGGGACCACGTGCTCGTGCCGAACGACGTCTACGGCGGCACGCACCGGCTCGTCCGCACCATCCACGGGCGGGCCGGCGTGGAGCACACGACGGTCGACACGTCCGACCTCGACGCCGTGCGTGCCGCCGTCCGGCCCGGGTCGAAGATGCTGTGGGTCGAGACGCCGTCGAACCCGCTGATGAAGATCAGCGACATCGCGGCACTGGCCGGCCTCGCCCGCGAGACGGGCCTGCTCCTGGTGGTCGACAACACGTTCGCCTCGCCCGCCCTCCAGCGCCCCCTCGCCCTCGGCGCCGACGTCGTGGTGCACTCCACCACCAAGTACCTCGGCGGGCACTCCGACGTCGTCGGCGGCGCCGTGGTCGTGGCGCACGGCGCCGAGGAGCTCGCCGACCAGGTGCGGTACGTGCAGTTCGCCGCTGGCGCCGTCTCCAGCCCGTTCGACGCCTTCCTCACCACGCGCGGGATCAAGACGCTGGCCGTGCGGATGCAGCGCCACTCCGAGAACGCCCAGGCGCTCGCCGAACGCCTGGTCGAGCACCCGGCGGTGGCCCGCGTGCTCTACCCGGGCCTGCCCGACCACCCGGGCCACAAGACCGCCGCGCACCAGATGTCGCGGTTCGGCGGCATGATCTCGCTGGAGCTGGCGGGCGGGGAGCGCGCGGCGCGCACGTTCGCCGAGTCGACCCGGGTCTTCCTGCTCGCCGAGTCGCTCGGCGGCGTCGAGTCGCTGGTCAACTACCCGAGCGAGATGACGCACGCGTCGGTGCGCGGTACGGAGGCCGAGGTGTCGCCGTCGATCGTGCGGCTGTCGGTAGGCCTGGAGGACGTGGCCGACCTGTCGGAGGACATCCTGCAGGCCCTGGACCGCACCCGTTGAGTGCTGGGTATTTGTGGCTCAGAAGGCCCTACTGCCACAAATACCCAGCACTCAACGGGGTGTTGGGGCGGGATAGCCTGGGCGGCGTGAGCGAACATGCGCCCGTCAGCGCTGCCATGCACCGGGCCAAGGCGGATGCCCGCGCGTCCCACGTCACCGTGGGCCTCGTGCGGCACCTGCCCGGCGACCGCGAGGAGATCGACTGCTCCTGCGGCATGACGCTGACCAACGGTCCGCAGTGGTCGCTCGACGAGCACATCCGCCTGCACCGGGCCGAGGCCCGCTACCTGGCCCTGAGCCAGGTAGCGCCGGCGGGCATGCCGCGGCTCATCCCCGTGGGCCCGGGGCGGCTGCCCCGCTGACGGGGCCCTGTCGGCAAAGCTCGGTCAGAGCTCTTCCGGGTCGTCCCAGGAGACTCCGCTCGAGGCTCCGGAGATGGGGTCGAGGGCGCAGTCGGCGAGGTTGCGCGGCGCCTTGGAGGCGTCTCCGCCCCCGAGCAGTCCGCGGCGGGTTGCGGCGCGGCGGACAGCCGGCGGCGCGATACGTGCGTAGGAAGCATTCGACTCGTCGACCAGATCGGTCGGAGCCGAATCGACAGGGTCGGTGGCGGGCTGGGGTTCCCCCGTGATCATGGTCTCATTCTCGCAGAAACCCGGCGGTTCGCACATCCGCTTGGCACAGTATTTTTGAATCCCCGCGAAGCCTCCACGGCGACGGCACGCCCAGCACGCAGATCTCCCCCCACGTACCCGGCCGGGGTGTGATGATCGTCGGATGCAGACCTGGCCTGGGCGTTCCTACCCCCTCGGTGCGACGTTCGACGGTACGGGCACCAACTTCGCGCTCTACTCGTCGGTGGCCGAGCGCGTGGAGCTGTGCCTGCTCGCCGACGACGACACCGAGACCCGCATCTCCGTCACCGAGACCGACGCGCACGTGTGGCACGTGTACCTGCCCGGGGTCGGCCCCGGGACGCGGTACGGGTACCGGGTGCACGGCCCGTACGACCCGGCGTCGGGCCATCGCTGCAACCCTGCCAAGCTGCTGCTGGACCCGTACGCCAAGGCCGTGGACGGCGACCTCGACGGCGACCCGTCGCTGTTCTCCTACCCGTTCTCGGACGTCGACCAGGCCACCACCGGCACGAAGCCGGAGCCGTCCGACTCCCTCGGCCACACCATGGTCTCCGTGGTGGTCAACCCGTTCTTCGACTGGGGCCACGACCGCCCGCCGGCCACGCCGTACCACGAGACGGTGATCTACGAGGCGCACGTCAAGGGCCTCACGATGCGCCACCCGGACGTGCCCGACGAGCTGCGCGGCACATACGCGGGGCTCGCCCACCCGGCGGTGATCGAGCACCTGACCAAGCTGGGTGTCACGGCGATCGAGCTCATGCCGGTGCACCAGTTCGTCACCGACCCCTCCCTCGCGGCGAAGGGCCTGACCAACTACTGGGGCTACAACACGATCGGGTTCTTCGCCCCGCACAACGGGTACGCGGGCTACGGGCGGCGCGGCGAGCAGGTCATGGAGTTCAAGGCCATGGTCAAGGCGATGCACCAGGCGGGCATCGAGGTGCTGCTCGACGTCGTCTACAACCACACGGCCGAGGGCAACCAGCTGGGCCCCACCCTGAGCTTCCGCGGTATCGACAACGCCGCCTACTACCGTCTCGTCGACGGCGACGAGGCGCACTACTTCGACACCACCGGCACCGGCAACTCGCTGCTCATGCGCTCCCCCGCCGTGCTGCAGCTCATCATGGACTCGCTGCGGTACTGGGTGGAGGAGATGCACGTCGACGGGTTCCGCTTCGACCTGGCGGCCACCCTGGCCCGCCAGTTCCACGAGGTCGACCGGCTGAGCGCGTTCTTCGACATCGTGCACCAGGATCCGGTGATCTCCCAGGTCAAGCTGATCGCCGAACCGTGGGACCTGGGCGACGGCGGCTACCAGGTGGGCGGTTTCCCGTCGCTCTGGACCGAGTGGAACGGCCGCTACCGGGACACCGTGCGTGACTTCTGGCGCGGGGAGCCCTCGACGCTGCCGGAGCTCGCCTCCCGCCTGACCGGCTCGAGCGACCTGTACGAGCACAGCGGGCGGATGCCGAGCGCGTCCATCAACTTCGTCACCGCCCACGACGGTTTCACGCTGGCCGACCTCACGTCGTTCAACGAGAAGCACAACGACGCCAACGGGGAGGACAACAAGGACGGCGAGAGCCACAACCGGTCCTGGAACTGCGGCGTCGAGGGCCCCACGGACGATCCGGAGATCCGGGAGCTGCGCGCCCGCCAGCGCCGTAACCTCCTGGTCACGCTCATGCTGAGCCAGGGCGTGCCGATGATCGCGCACGGCGACGAGCTCGGGCGCACCCAGCAGGGCAACAACAACGCCTACTGCCAGGACAACGAGCTCTCGTGGATGGACTGGGAGCTGGACGACGAGCGGGCGGCGCTGCTGGAGTTCGCCCGGCAGGCGGTGCGGCTGCGCCGTGACCACCCGATCCTCCACCGCCGACGGTTCTTCGACGGCAGCGGCACCGACGAGCTCGGTGACATCGAGTGGCTCGACCTCACCGGCGCCCGGATGGACGACACGGACTGGCACCAGTCGTACGCCAGGACGGTGGCCGTCTTCCTCAACGGCGACGCGATCTCGGAGACCGGGGTCCGGGGCGAGGCGGTCGTCGACGACTCGTTCCTGCTCCTGCTCAACGCCCATTCCGGGGCCCTGGACTTCACTCTGCCGCCCGGTGCCTACGGAAAGGCCTGGACGGTGGTGCTCGACACGGACGGCAGCGCCGAGCCGGGAACCGTGCTGGACGCCGGTACCGGCCTCACCGTGACGGGACACAGTGTCGTGGTCCTGACCCGTCCCAGTGGAACACCGGGCTAGGCTGTCGGCCGTGACCGGACCGAGGAGTGGAACCGGGGGAACCACACCACCGCCCCGACCAGGGCCTGATATGCCTGTTCCCGGGCCCAGACCAGTGGTGTGGGCCCCGCGTGCGCGCATCATCGAGGTGCTCGTCCCCTACGACCCGTACGAGGAGCCCGAGCACATGCCGCTGCGCCTCGTGGGCGCCGGCGAGCCCGGGTACTGGGGCGCGGACAGCGTGCTGGGGCACGGCACCGACTACGGCTTCTCGATCGACGGCGGCCCTCTCCTGCCCGACCCGCGCAGCGTCTGGCTGCCGCAGGGTATCCACGGGCCCACCCGGGTCTTCGATCCGGCGTTCGAGTGGACCGACGGCTCCTGGTCGCCGCCCGACCTCTCCACGAGCATCCTCATGCACGTCGACGTCGAGACGTTCACCCCGGAAGGCACGCTGGACGCCGCCGCGGCGCTGCTGCCGACCGTCGCGGAGCTCGGGGTGCAGGGCATCGAGCTCGCGCCCGTCGCGGCGTTCGACCCCGCCGCCGGTCCCACGCGCGGAGTGCGGCTCTACTCGGTGCACGAGCCCTACGGCGGCCCGCGGGCGCTCCAGCGCTTCATCGACGCCGCGCACTCCCTGGGCCTCGCCGTCGTGCTGGACATCCCCTACCGCTGGGCGGTCGCCGACGAGCTGGGGCTGGAGGCCTACGGCCCGTACCTGACGGGCGGCGGCGGCCGCCGGCGGCCGCCGCGTCCCGACGTCGGCGACGCCGGGGAGCACGCCCTGCAGGCGATGCGCCCCCGGACCGGCCAGGTGCCCCTGGACCGGCCCCGCACTGGCCCCATCCAGCTCCGCACCGGTCAGGTGCCCTCGATCGGCACGCGGGCCGGCAAGGTCCCGTCCGCGCCGACCGTGCGCACCGACTACGTGGGCGACCGCATCAACCTCGACGGCAGCGGCAGCCGCGGGCCGCGCGACTTCCTCGTCGACGACGCCAGGCACTGGCTGCGCGAGTACCACGTGGACGGCCTGGTGCTCGACGTCGACGCTCTCGTGGACCGCTCCCCCACCCCGTTCCTCGGCGAGCTCGCGGACTACGTCGTCGGGATGGGCGAGCAGCTCGACCGGCGCTTCAGCCTGCTCGTGGACGGCCCCGGCCGGAGCGACCGGCTGACCACCATCCTGCTGCGCATCCTGTCCGGTCCCGGCCGTACCGAGGACATCCAGGCGCTGCAGATGCTCGCCGACCTGGTCCACCCGTCGGTGCGCCGGGCGACCCGCCAGAACAGCGGGCGCCGCAACCGGGTCCGGGCCGGCGCGAGCGTCGTCGAGGACATCACCCGGCTCCCCGCCGCCCAGCTCACGGTCCCGTGGGCGGGCGAGGAGAGCCCGGCCACGGCGCTCCTCGGTGTGGACGACGTCGACATCCGGGCCAGCGTGCTCGCCACGGTCATCCTCGCGGGCAACCCGCTCGTGCTCGACACCGTGCACGCGCCGGTGGTGCCGCGCAACGAGAACGAGCGGCGGCTGGTGCGCTGGGCGCGCGACCTGATCTCGATCCGGCACGACATCACCGACGAGCTGGACCTGCCGCTGGAGATCCGCTCGACCGCCGACCGGTCCGTCATCGCGGTGCTGCGGGGCAGCCTGGCGTTCGTGCTGAACACCGGCCACGGGCTCGCCGCGCTGCGTCTGGGGAGCCTGCTACGGCCCGCCGACGGAGCGACGAAGGCACCGCTCCCGGGGGCGTTCAAGCTCGCGGCGGCCTGGGAGCCGGGCGCGACCCGCCTGGTCGGCGACACCCTGACGGTGCCGCCGCGGATGACCGCCGTGCTGCGCGCGGACAGCTGACCTGGGAGCCTGAGGTCCTGGCACCGGAGGATTCCGGTCCCACGAAGGAGGCACCGATGGCGAAGAAGCCCGAGAAGCTCTGGAAGGCCCCGGCGGACGAGGCCCTGCGCTGGGTGCGCGGCACCGATGTGACCGCCCTGGACCATTCGTCCACGCCCGGCTGGGCCGGCAAGCGGGCCGACGGCGAGCAGCTGATGGCGGCGCGTGCCCCGGAGCTCGCCGACCTCCAGGAGCGGCTCTTCGCGCACGGCCGCACCGGCGGTGACCGCTCGGTGCTCCTCGTGCTGCAGGGCCTGGACACGGCCGGCAAGGGCGGGATCGTGCGCCACGTCGTCGGCATGGTGGACCCGCAGGGTGTGCAGCACCGGGGGTTCGGCGTGCCGACCGAGGAGGAGCGGAAGCACGACTACCTCTGGCGGATCCGCAACGCGCTCCCCCGGCCCGGGTACCTCGGCGTCTTCGACCGGTCGCACCACGAGCAGGTGCTGGTCGTCCGGGTGAACCGGCTCGAGCCGGTCAAGACCTGGCGCAAGCACTTCCGGGAGCTGAACGACTTCGAGGCCGAGGTGGCGGCGTCGGGCACCCTGATCGTGAAGGTGGCGCTCTTCGTGTCGGCCGACGAGCAGAAGGAGCGCCTCGCCGAGCGGCTCGAACGGCCCGACAAGCACTGGAAGTACGACCCGGCCGACATCGACGTCCGCTCCAGGCTCCCGGAGTACCTGGCGGCCTACCAGGAGATGCTGGACCGCACCTCCACGGCCGTGGCGCCCTGGTACGTCGTACCGGCGGACCGGAAGTGGTACGCGCGCCTGGCGGTCACCGAGCTGCTGACCGGCGCCCTCCGCTCGCTCGACCTGGGCTGGCCGCCCGCCGACTTCGACGTGGAGGCCGAGAAGGCCCGCCTCGCGGCCAGCTAACCCCCGTGTCGTTGAGTGCTGGGTATGTGCGCTCAGAGGGGCCGTTCGAGCGCAGATACCCAGCACTCAGCGGCTCAGAGGAGCTTGCGGCCCTCCTCGGCCAGCGCGCCCAGGCGGGACAGTGCCCGGTAGTACTTCTTGCGGTACCCGCCGGCGAGCATCTCCTCCGTGAACAGCCCCCGGGTGTCCGCGGACCCGCCGAGCAGCACGGGCACGTCCCGGTCGTAGAGGCGGTCCACGAGCACCACGAGACGCAGCGCCACCTCCTGCGCCGTCACGGGGTGCACGCCCGTCAGGGCGACGACGGAGACGCCGTCGAGCAGCGCGCCGTACCGGCTGGGGTGCACGGTGGCCAGGTGCTCGAGCAGGTCGTCGAACGCGTCGAGCGTGGCACCCGGCCGGGCGGCCGCGGCGGCGGTGACCTGGACCTCGGTCAGCGGCTCCGAGTCGGTCACGACCTCGCGGTGGCGGTAGTCCTCGCCGTCGACCCGTAGGGTCTCGAAGCGGTCGGACAGGGCCTTGATCTCGCGCTGGAAGTCCTGTGCGGCGAAGCGGCCCTCGCCGAGCGCGCCGGGCAGCGTGTTCGAGGTCGCGGCGAGGGCGACGCCCCGGTCCGCGAGCTCCCGCATGAGGCGGGACATGATGGTGGTGTCGCCGGCGTCGTCGAGCTCGAACTCGTCGATGCAGACCAGCTTCTTCGCGGCGAGCGCCTCGACGGTCGGGAGGAACCCGAGCGCCCCGACGAGGTTGGTGTACTCGACGAAGGTGCCGTAGGCGGCCTTGTCGGGACCGAGCGCCTCACCGACGGCGTGGGCCAGCGAGGTGAGCAGGTGGGTCTTGCCGACGCCGAACCCGCCGTCGAGGTAGATCGCCGGGGCCGCCTTGCGCCGTGCGAACAGCCCGCGCCTCGGGGCCGTGATCTCCTGGGCGATCTCCTGCAGCCGGGCGAGCGCGCGGGCCTGGCTGGGGTGTGCCGGGTTGGCGCGGTAGGTGGCGAACCGGGCGTCCGCGAAGTGCCGCGGTGGCACCAGGTCGGTGACGAGCCGGTCGACAGGGACCTGCGGTCGGACGGCGCACAGGGCGGTCGTCGCGGTCTGGCTGTCGGTGGTAGCGGTTGTCACAAGGCACCAGATTACCGGCGGGTCGGCCCGCGGGGAGGGCCACGAGAGCAAGGTCACACGTGTCGGACGGCGGGTGCGGCCGGGTCGTCCAGGAGCTCCCCTAGGGCCTGCACCACCTGCGCCGGAGCCCTGGTCTGGGCCGGGCCCTCGTTGCGGTCGTCGCCGGCGACGGCGTGGTCGATCACGAGCTCGTGGAACCGGGGGCCGCTCGACTCCAGGCGGAGCACCTGGACCAGCATCGCCAGGCCCGCACCGGTGACGTTGATCGCGCCGGAGCCGCTCATGGCCTCGCGGGACGCCGCCCCGTTGAGCACGACGTACGGGTCGCCCGGTCCGAGCAGCGGGACGAGCGCGCGGGCGGTGTCGAGGTGCGCAGTGAGGTGGGAGGCCAGCGTGGCGGTCCAGTCGGACGGGTCCACCTCCAGCAGCGGGGCGCCCTTCTGCCAGCCGCCGATCGAGGCCACCACGGCCCCGGGCAGCGGTACGCCGGTCTGCGCGCAGGCTTCGCGGACGGCGTCGGGCAGGGAGCTGGGTCCTGTGTTGCGGACGGGGACCACACCGGGCTGGACGGTGACCCGGTCAGGCAGCTCGCGCCGGGCGGC
The DNA here is from genome assembly GCF_028994775.1 of Promicromonospora iranensis. GTDB lineage: Bacteria > Actinomycetota > Actinomycetes > Actinomycetales > Cellulomonadaceae > Promicromonospora > Promicromonospora iranensis_A. Next base: position 142,729 of record NZ_JAJQMN010000001.1, read on the forward strand.
GGCGAGCACGGGTCGACCGCCGGCAGCCAGGCCGCGAACGACCCGGCTGCCGACGAACCCGCTCGCCCCGACGACGAGGACCGGGCGAGGACTGTTCATTCGCTCAGGCTAGGTCAGGCGGCAGCCGGCTGCTCCGCGGCCTTGGGGTCCGGGCCGTACTGGTTCGGTCCGGGGGTGCCGTTGGCCGCCGTGAAGACGATCAGGATGATCTGGCCGACGAAGACGATCAGGTGGAGGAGGACCCAGAAACCGGACTTGCCGGTGTCGTGCAGGCGACGCACGGTGACACCGAGGGTCGGCAGGAGCAGCGCCAGGCCGACGAGCGACACGATGATGTAGCCGGTCGTCAGGGATCCGGGCATGGCAGGCATCGGCGCCGCGGCGTCGCCGGCCAGCACGTACTCCGAGGTGGCCGCGGAGTACTCGGCGAGGCCGGGGGCCACCAGCGCCACGTAGAGCACCGTGTAGACGATCCCGTACGCCAGCATGTACCACCAGAACTCGGAGCGACGGGCGCGTCCGTTGAAGACCGCGTACTTGGACAGCACGGTCTTGATCGACTCGATGAACGACATCGGGGGAAAACCTCTCTCACGTGTTATGCCAGAAACCTCCGGCAAGTGCGCACACATTGTTCCCATCCCTCGAACAGAGCACAAGGGTGGGCGCGGGTTAGAACTCACCGCCGTTGTGTGCATCCCCCGACGACGCGGTCCGTCAGTAGTACGCCACGGGCTGCGGGGGCAGCGCCTGTGCCCTGGGGTCCGGCCCGAACCGGTTGGGGCCGTTCTCGCCGGGCAGTGCGAGCAGCACGATCACGATGATGCCGCCGACGAACGGGACGAGGTTCAGCAGGTAGAACCAGCCGGACCTGCCGGTGTCGTGCAGGCGGCGGATCGCCGCGGAGATCAGGGGCACGAACGTCGCGAACGCGACGATCGCCCAGAGGGACATGCCGATGGTGCCGAGCACGCCCGGTTCCTCGGTGACCGGATCCATGGTGACCAGGGCCGGGATGATCAGCGTCGCGAAGATGACCGCGTACACGGCCATGACCGCGAGATACCAGAACCAGTACTCGGCGGGCCGGGCGCGCCCGCTGAAGACGCCGTACTTGCGCAGGCAGGTACGGACGGACTCGAAGAACGACATGTGTTGGATGTTTCCCTTGTGTCTTGTCGGCCGGCGTCTGCCGACTGACGTCGTGCCGACAGGTGTCTTGCGTGTCGGTGCGCGCACAGTTTCTCGGCAGGCCACGCCGCGGACAAGGCGCTGACCTGGGCAGAAGTACCCATGGACGCCATGGACGCCATGGACGGAGCACGCCGACATGCCGGACGCCCAGGCCGCCGGAGCGACCTGGGCGTCGGGTACGTCGACGGACCTGTCCGGGTCAGTAGCCCGTGGCCGTCGGCTCCGGGTAGTACTGCGCGTACTTGCGGCGGTAGTTCTGCGTGATCGCCTCGACGATGAGCCGGCGCTTGAGGCCGGAGTCGCCGTCGTACTTCAGCGGGTTGACCACGTCGCCGCTCGCCTTGAGGGCCTTGAGCCGGGTCTTGAGCTCCGGGTCCAGGACGTACTTGGACAGCAGGCCGAACGGCACCACCGTGTACAGCACGTCGCGGACCGCTCGCACCGGGCGGATCGGCCGGTGCAGCACCCAGTCCTCCACGAGCACGCGGGCCACGTTGGCCCCGCCCGCGGTGACGTAGTAGTTGTTGCGCCCGATCCGTGTGTTCGCCTCGAAGTACACGTGCTGCCCCGTACGCGGGTCCAGCTTGTAGTCGAAGTTGGCGAACCCCACGTAGCCGGTCGCGTCGAGGAACCGGGTGGCCGCCTCCATCGCGTCGTCGTACGCCTCCACCAGGATCGCGGCGGGGATGCCCAGCGTGCCCGGCGTGTGCTCCTCCAGGAGCACCCGCCCGGTGGCCAGGAGCGTCACCTCGCCCGACGTGTCGCGGTAGGCGGTCAGGGACCGCATCTGCGTCTCGTCGCCCGGGATGAACTCCTGCACGAGGAACGTGCCGGGGAACTTCGCGTCGGCCAGGTGGCCCAGCAGCTCGTCCAGCTCCGCGCGCGAGTCGATGTGGTGGATCTTCGCCTTGCCGGGGAAGTCCACGTAGTACCACTCGGCACTGTTGGACGGCTTGCCGACCACCGGGTACTGCAGGTCCACCTCGAGACCGGGCACCGCCGCACGCCCGCCGTCGGCCACCAGCTTGGCGATGTCGACCGCCACCGTGCGCGGCGTCGGGATGCCGAGCTGGTCGCACACCTCCGCGAAGCCCTCCTTGCTGCTGACCTGCTCCAGCACGGGCAGCGACGGGTACGGCAGCACGTAGCCCGCCGCCTCCAGCCGCTCCCGGTTCAGGATGACGGTGCGCACGTGCCAGTCCGCGTTCGTCAGCAGGATCAGGACCTTGTCCCGGTGCTGCTGCGCGATGCCCTCGAGGGTGGAGAGGAACACGTCCACCTCGTCCAGGCCGGGCACCACCACGTTCTCGGCGATCGCCGAGTCCTGCATGGCGCGGGTGGCCACCTTCGACAGCACCACGGCGGGAGTGCGGTACTGCTCGTGGAACGCCCGCACCAGGGCGTACATCCCGACGTCGCCGCCGATCCCCACCACCATCATGTCCGGGACGGGAACCTCCCCGCCACCGTCAGCCGGCCCCTTGTCCGCGGGGAGACCCCTCACGCCTCAGCCTCCGTGCGGTCCCCGGACCACTCGGTGTGGAACGTGCCCTCGCGGTCGACGCGCTTGTAGGTGTGCGCGCCGAAGAAGTCGCGCTGGGCCTGCACCAGGGCAGCGGGCAGCCGCTCGGCGCGGACGCCGTCGTAGTACGCCAGCGACGACGAGAACGCCGGCGCGGGCACGCCGTTCTGGGCGGCACCGGCGACGATGCGGCGCCACGCGGGCAGGCCGCTCGCGACGGCGTCGGTGAAGTACGGGTCCGCCAGCAGCAGGGGAAGGTCGCCGTCGCGCTCGTAGGCCTCGGTGATCCGGTCCAGGAACCGGGCACGGATGATGCAGCCACCGCGCCAGATGCGGGCCATCGCGCCGCGGTCGATGTCCCAGCCGTACTCGGTGGCGGCAGCGGCGATCTGGTCGAAGCCCTGCGAGTAGGCGACGACCTTCGAGGCGTACAGGGCCAGGCGGACGTCCTCGATGAATGCGGTACGGGACGCGTCGTCCTTCGAGACCTCCCACTCCTGCGCGTGCGCGGGCAGGACCGCGCGTCCCGCCGCCCGCTGCGGCACCGAGCCGGACAGCGAGCGGGCGAACGTGGCCTCCGCGATCCCGGTGATGGGCACGCCCACGTCCAGACCGTTCTGCACGGTCCAGCGGCCGGTGCCCTTCTGCTCCGCCTGGTCCAGCACGATGTCGACGAACGCCTTGCCGGTCTCGGCGTCGACGTGCTGCAGCACGTCGGCGGTGATCTCGATGAGGAACGACTCCAGGTCGCCCGTGTTCCACTGCGCGAAGATCTCGCCGATCTCTGCCGCTGTGGCACCCAGCCCCTGGCGCAGCAGGTCGTACGCCTCGGCGATGAGCTGCATGTCGGCGTACTCGATGCCGTTGTGCACCATCTTCACGAAGTGACCGGCGCCGTCGGAGCCCACGTACGTGCAGCACGGGACGCCGTCCACCTTCGCGGAGATGTCCTCCAGGATCGGGCCGAGCGACTCGTACGACTCGGGCGTGCCGCCCGGCATGATCGACGGGCCGTTCAGCGCGCCCTCCTCGCCGCCGGACACACCGGTACCCACGAAGTGCAGGCCGTGCTCCTTGAGGGCCGCCTCACGCCGGATCGTGTCCGGGAAGTGCGCGTTGCCGGCGTCGACCACGATGTCGCCCTCCTCCAGGAGGGGGATCAGCTCGTCGATGACGGCGTCCGTGGGACCGCCGGCCTTGACCATGATGACAACCTTGCGCGGCCGCTCGAGCGACGCGACGAAGTCGGCCATCGTCTCGCTCGGGATGAACTCACCGTCGCTGCCGTGCTCCGCGACCAGCGACTCGGTCTTGGCGTAGGAACGGTTGTGGACCGCCACCGTGTAGCCGTGACGTGCGAAGTTCCGCGCGAGGTTGCGACCCATCACCGCCAGCCCGGTGACGCCGATCTGTGCTGTGCCTGACACGTTCTTGCTCCTTAAGAAGTGGGTACGGGCCGGCGTACGCGTTTCGGCGCGCCGTGACCCTCGGTCAGCCTAGTCGGCCGAGGTCGGGACGGTGCGGCGCCGTCCGCCGGGCGAGCAGATCACGATCCGGCGACAGCCGCGCGCCTCCGCATGGAGACCGCCGTGCGGACGTACCGTGAAGTGGTGACCAGCGGCCCGCCCACCGGCGTCCCCGTCGACTTCGCAGCAGCCCTCGCCGACCTGCGGCGTCAGGCTCTGCGTGCCGAGGTGCGCCTCACCGAGATCCCGGCCCCGCGCCGCGTGGCGCCGTACAGCGTGGCGCTCTCGGGCGACGTGCTGCCCGGCACGCCACCCGGGCCGGCCGGCCGGGACCGCCCCGACGACCACGATCACGCCGAGGAACCGCTCGCCACCGGCCGCTTCGTCGTGCTGCACGACCCGGACGGCCAGGAGGCCTGGCACGGCACCTTCCGCGTGGTGACCCTGGTCCGGGCCACGCTCGAGCCCGAGATGGCCGCCGACCCCATGCTGGCCGACGTCGCCTGGTCCTGGGTGGGCGAGTGCCTCGAGTCCGCGGGGCTCGTCCGCGGTACGGACACCGTCGCCGACGGCGGCACGGTCACCCGGGTGCTGTCGCAGAGCTACGGCGCGCTGGACGGCACGCCCGACGCGGTCGACCTCGAGATCCGCGCGTCGTGGACGCCGCTCGACACCCAGCTGGGCACCCACCTGCGCGCGTGGGCCACGCTGCTCACCATGGCCGCCGGCGTGCCTCCGCTGCCCGAGGGTGTCGCGGCGCTCACCAGGCGGTTTACCGACCGATCCAGGCAACGCCATACGGTAGGTCCATGACCACCACGGAGCGAGGAGTCCCTGCGGAGACATCGACGCCCGTGCCGGCACCCGTCACCCCACTGACCGAGCCCGCTGACGGGCTGCCCGACGTCGTGGCCACCGAGGGTGCTTTCGCACGAGTCGTCGAGGCGTTCGCTGCAGGCTCCGGGCCGGTAGCGGCCGACGCCGAACGCGCCTCCGGCTACCGCTACGGGCAGGCCACCTACCTGGTCCAGGTACGGCGGGCGGGCGCGGGTACGGCACTGATCGACCCCATCGGCGTCCCGGACCTCTCGCCGCTCGGCGCGGCCGTCGGTGACGCCGAGTTCGTGCTGCACGCCGCCTCCCAGGACCTGCCGGGATTCGCCGAGCACGGCCTGCGTCCCGCGCGCGTCTTCGACACCGAGCTGGCCGCAAGGCTGCTCGGCATGGAACGCGTGGGGCTCGCCGCCGTCGTGGCCGAGGTGCTCGGGCTGGGCCTGGCGAAGGAGCACTCCGCGGTCGACTGGTCCACCCGCCCGCTGCCCGAGGACTGGTTGCGGTACGCCGCGCTCGACGTCGAGGTGCTCGTCGAGCTGCGCGACCGCCTCGCGGAGCGGCTCGAGGCCGCCGGCAAGTCCGAGTGGGCGGCGCAGGAGTTCGAGGCGGTGCGCACCGCCGCCCCGCCGGCGCCGCGGGTCGACCCGTGGCGCCGCACGTCCGGCATGCACGTGCTGCGCAACCCCCGCCAGGTCGCCGCCGTCCGGGCGATGTGGATCGCCCGGGACGCGAGCGCCCAGGCGCGCGACATCTCACCGGGCCGGGTGCTGCCCGACCGGGCGATCGTCGCGGCGGCGAAGGCCATGCCGAAGACGGCAGGCCAGCTCGTCGCCCTGCCCGAGTTCGCGGGCAAGGGCACCAAGCGTCGGGCCGCGTACTGGCAGAAGGCGATCGACGAGGCGCGCGCCCTGCCCGAGGCCGAGCTGCCGTCCGTGCGCGGTCCGCGCACCGACGGCCCGCCGCCGCCGCGCACCTGGGGCGACCGCGACCCCACGGCCGCCCGGCGCCTCACGGCGGCCCGCGAGCTCGTGACGGCGCTCTCCGCGGAGCTGAACGTCCCGGTCGAGAACCTGCTGCAGCCCGACGCGCTGCGCCGCCTGTGCTGGTCGCCGCCGGCCCCGGCCGACGCGGCGGCCATCACCGAGTTCCTGCGGGGTCGCGGCGCCCGGCAGTGGCAGGTGAAGCTGCTGGCGGGCGGCCTGGAGCGGGCGTTCGCCGAGGCGGCACGCGAACAGGTGTGAAAGCGGCACCCCGACCCCAGTAGAGTCGTCCCCATGCCAGCCCTGTCGGAGCCCATCACGCTCGCCGTCGACGTAGTCACCGAACCTTCGACCTGGGACCGCGAGGTTCTCGCCCTGGGCGGACACCCGCTCCAGCTGTGGGGATGGGGCGAGGTCAAGGCCGCGGGCAACTGGCGCGCACACCGTCTGCGCGTGACCGAGGACGGCACGACCGTCGGCCTGGCACAGCTGCTCGTGCGGCCGCTGCCCGCCCAGTTCCGGGCGCTGTCGTACGTGCCGCGCGGACCGGTCGTGGCGCACCACGACGGCGAGACCGCGCAGGCGGTCTTCGGGGTCGGCGACTCCGCGACCCGCAACGCCGTGACGAACACCGTCGTGGAGTGGGCGCGCGAGAACGTGGGCGGCGTCGGCATCACCATCGAGCCGGACTGGCCGGCCGGCACCCAGCTGGACCTGGCCGGGCGGCGGTACGCGCCGAACCAGATCCTGATCCCCAGCACGCTGATCCTCGACCTCACCAAGTCGGGTGACGAGCTGCTGGCGGACATGCGCAAGTCCACGCGGTACGAGATCCGCAAGGGTGCGCGGTCCGGCCTGGACATCCGCCGGGTGACGGAGGAGCAGGAGGTGCTGCGGGTGCTGGACGTCTACAAGGAGACCGCCCAGCGCGCCGGCTTCGCCATCCACTCCGACGAGTACTACCTGGACATCCACCGCTCGCTCGGCGACAAGTCGGTGCTGGTGGCCACCTACGTCGACGACGTACCCGCCTGCTTCGCGTGGTGCGTCAACTCGGCCAGCACGTCGTTCCTTCTGTACGGCGGCGGCAACGACGCCGGCCGCAAGGCCACGGCGACCGCGCCGACCTACTGGCGCACCATCGAGATCGCCCGGGAGCAGGGCCTCGTACGGTACGACATGAACGGCCTGCTCAACGACGGCATCAGCGACTTCAAGAAGAGCTTCGCGAAGCACACGGACGAGCTGGTGGGCTCGATCGACGTCGCGTTCTCCCGCTGGTACAACACCTGGAACACCGCCCTGCCGACGGCGAAGAAGGTAGTCCGCAAGCTCCGCGGCAACGGCTGACCCCGCGGCACACACAGAGCCCGCCCTACCCAGCGTTTGGGCCCGGACCCCGCACGATTCCGGGCCCGATCGCTGGGTAGGGCGGGCTCTGTGCGCGTGCGCCGCCGAGTTCGCGTACCCAGCGATTTCGCCCGTGGCCGCGCCGATTCCGGGCCGGATCGCTGGGTAGGACGGTCGTTCAGCACCCTGCCCACGGAGTGCGAGACTGCGTTCCAGGAGCACCCAGACCGGGTATCAGTTCGTGCGTGCTTTTTACCGGTACTCGCGGTAGCGTGTATCTCGATCCAGCGGCGTCGCTCACCGGACGTCGCCGTCCCGAAAACCCCCAGGAGTTCTGCTGATGACCGCAGCCCCGGAATCACCGCGTGCCCGCCGTGCGGTACGCGACGTCGTCTTCGTCGACGGCGCCCGCACGCCCTTCGGCAAGGCCAAGCCCGACGGCCTGTACGCAGAGACGCGTGCCGACGACCTGATCGTGAAGGTGGTGCGCGAGCTGCTCCGGCGCCACCCCGAGCTCCCCCCGGAGCGGATCGACGAGGTGGCCATCGCCGCCACCACCCAGCAGGGCGACCAGGGGCTCACGCTCGGCCGCACGGTAGGCATGCTCGCCGGTCTCCCCCAGTCCGTGCCGGGCTACGCCATCGACCGCATGTGCGCCGGGGCCATGACCGCCGCGACGACCACGGCCGCCGGCATCGCCATGGGCGCCGCCGACGTCGTGATCGCGGGCGGCGTGGAGCACATGGGCCGCCACCCGATGGGCTTCGACGCGGACGTGAACCCTCGGTTCGTGGCCGAGAAGCTCGTGGACCCGCAGTCCCTGAACATGGGCGTCACCGCGGAGAACCTGCACGACAAGTTCCCGCAGCTCACCAAGGAGCGCGCCGACCGCTTCGCCGTCGAGTCGCAGGCCAAGTACGCCAAGGCGCTGGCCAACGGCAACATCGACCCCGACCTCGTGCCGGTGGCGGTCCGCTCCTCCGAGCAGGGCTGGGGCCTGGCCACCACCGACGAGCTGCCCCGTCCCGAGACCACCTTCGAGTCCATCCAGGGCCTCAAGACGCCGTTCCGCGCGGGCGGCCGGGTCACCCCCGCGACGTCCTCGCCGCTGACGGACGGCGCGACCGGCGCCATCCTCGCGGCCGGCGACGTCGTCGCCGAGCTGGGCCTGCCCGCGAAGATGCGCCTGGTGTCCTACGGCTACGCCGGCGTGCCGCCCGAGATCATGGGCTACGGCCCCGTGCCCTCCACCGAGAAGGCACTCAGGGCGGCGGGCCTGACGATCGAGGACATCGGCCTGTTCGAGCTGAACGAGGCGTTCGCCGTGCAGGTCCTGTCGTTCCTGGACCACTACGGCATCGCCGACGACGACCCGCGCGTCAACCCGTACGGCGGCGCCATCGCCATGGGCCACCCGCTGGCCAGCTCCGGGGTGCGCCTGATGACGCAGCTCGCCCGGCAGTTCGAGCAGCACCCCGAGGTCCGGTACGGGCTCACCGCCATGTGCGTGGGCCTGGGCCAGGGCGGCAGCGTCATCTGGGAGAACCCCCACCACGCCGACTACTCCGGCCACACGGACGAGGAGAACTGACCAGTGTCTGAGACCCCTTCGACGACCTCCGGCACCCCCACGGAGCGCGTCACCCACTCCCTGGTCCGCGACGTCGACCTGCCCGGCGGCGCCGGCGTCCTCGCGCTGGTCACGCTCGACAACTGGCTCGACCACACCAAGCCGAACACCTTCGGGCCCGCCGGCATGGCCGAGCTCAAGGCAGCGCTCGAGGTCGTCCGCACCCGTGCGGAGGCCGGCGAGATCGCCGCCGTCGGAGTCACCGGCAAGCCCTACTTCGTCGCCGCCGGCGCCGACCTCAAGGGCATCACCGCCGTGCACGGCCACGACGAGGCGCTCGAGCTGGGCCGCATGGGCCACGCCGCCTACACGATCCTCGGCGACCTGCGCGCCGCCACGGGTGTGCCGACCTTCGCGTTCGTGAACGGCCTCGCCCTGGGCGGCGGCCTCGAGGTCGCGCTCAACTGCGACTACCGCACGGTGGCGTCCGACGCCGCGGCGCTCGGCCTGCCCGAGACCGGCATCGGCCTCATCCCCGGCTGGGGCGGCGCCTACCTCGTGCCGCGCCTGGTCGGCGTCGAGAAGGCGATCGAGGTCATCCTCACGCGGCCGGCGGCGAACAAGCCGTACAAGCCCGCCGAGGCGCTGCAGATCGGCCTGGTCGACGAGCTGTTCGAGGCCGCCGACTTCCTGGAGCAGTCCATCATCTGGGCGGCCAAGGTGGTCACCGGTGAGATCGAGGTGCCCCGCCGCGAGCTCGACCCGCAGCCCGTGTGGGACGCCGTCGTCGCTGCGACGAAGGAGCGGCTCGACGCCGTCGTCGGCACCTCGCGTCCCGCCCCGCACCGCGCGCTGGAACTCATCGCCGGCGCCCGAAACGCGACCAAGGCGGACGCGTTCGCCGCGGAGGACCAGGCCCTCGCGGACCTGATCATGTCCGACGAGATGCGCGCCAGCATCTACGCGTTCAACCTCGTCGGCGGTGGCAAGAAGCCGCAGGGCGCCCCCGACCCGGCCCTCGCCCGGCCGGTCACCAAGGTCGGTGTCGTCGGGGCCGGCCTGATGGCCGCCCAGATGGCGTTCCTCTTCGCGCAGCGCCTCGGCGTCCCCGTCGTCATGCGCGACCTGGACCAGGAGCGCGTGGACAAGGGCCTGGCGTTCGTCCGCGAGACCGCGGAGAAGCTCGCCGGCCGTGGACGCCTCTCCCCCGGCGCCGCGACCCGCATCGTGTCGTCGGTGTCCGGGACCACCGACATCAACGAGTTCGCCTCGTGCGACTTCGTGATCGAGGCCGTCACCGAGGTCATGGGCCTCAAGAAGAAGGTGTTCGCCGAGCTCGAGGGGGTCATCGCACCCGAGACGATCCTGGCGACCAACACCTCGGCCCTGTCCGTCACCGAGATGGCGGCGGACCTGGCGCACCCCGAGCGCGTGGTCGGCATCCACTTCTTCAACCCGGTGGCCCAGATGCCGCTGGTCGAGGTGATCAACGCCGAGCGGACCTCCGACGAGGCCCTCGCCACGGCGTTCGCCATCACGAAGAAGCTTCGCAAGACGGCGATCATGTCGGCCGATCGCCCCGGCTTCATCGTGAACCGCCTCCTGCTGCTCGTGATGGGCCAGGTCCTCGCCGCCATCGAGAACGGGACGCCCGTCGAGGTGGCCGACCGGGCGCTCGCGCCCCTCGGCTTCCCGATGCCGACCTTCGAGCTGACGAACCTGGTGGGGCCGGCAGTGGCGCACCACGTGCTCACCTCGCTGCGCGAGGACCTCGGCGACCGCATCCCGGAGTCGCCGGGCCTGGCCAAGATCGTCGAGGACGGCGTCCGCGTGGTGCTCGACGCGCCCGCCAAGGGCCTGCCCAAGCCGGTGGACCCGGCCATCCAGGAGGTCTTCGGCCCCGCCCGTCCGGGCGAGCCCGGCGTGCTCGACGCCGCGGGTGTGCTCGACGCGGTGCTCACGGCACTGACGACCGAGATCGGCCTCATGCTGGACGAGGGTGTCGTGCCCGGACCCCAGCAGATCGACCTCGCGATGATCCTGGGCGCCGGCTGGGGCTTCCACACGGGCGGCATCACGCCGTACCTCGACCGCACCGGCTACAGCGAGAAGGTCCTGGGCAAGCGGTTCCTGCCCGACGGCGTGGCGAACGTCCCCGCCTGATCCCGGGACCGAGCCGGTAGCGTCCGGCGGCTTCACCCGGACCCTCCGACGACGAGCGCACACGACGTGCCCTCGTTGTCGGAGGGTCCCGCTACGCTCTGCGAACATGACAGACGCCGGGCATCCGGGCACGCACGCGCACTACGTCGTCGTCGGCGACAACCCCCTCGCCTACCGCCTGACGCGGGCGCTCAGCACGCGGTTCAAGGGCACCGTGACGGTCATCGTGCCGGACAGCACGTCCCGGTACGCGCAGGAGATGCGGGCGATCGACCTGGACCGGATCACCCTCCTCGAGGCGGAGCGCATCGACGAGGAGGTCCTCGCGGACGCGGGAGCGGGCCACGCGTCCGCCGCCGCGCTCGTGCACCAGGACGACGGCGGCAACGTCGCCCTCGCGCTGCTGCTGCGCGAGGCCTGGCCCGAGCTGCACGTCGTGGTCCGGATCTTCGACGAGTCGCTCGGCCGGCACCTGGAGCGCGACCGCTGCACCGTGCTGTCCGCGTCCGCGTTCGCGGCGCCCGAGATCGTCGGCGCCGCGCTGCGGCGCCTCATCCGCCTCCCGGTGAAGCATCGCCGCCTCGTCGCCGTCGTGGACGGCGAGACGTCGCTGCCCACTCGCATGGTGCTGTTCGCGACCGCCGCGGACGGCACCGTCACGGCGCTGCCGAGCGCCGAGGCGCTGAAGGACCTCACGCCGAAGGTCCATCTGGCGGACGCCGCCGAGGAGGACGTGCTGCCGGAGGTCAAGGCTGACCTCGAACCCGACGAGGACGAGGTGGACCCGCACCGGCGGCGGCGGTTCGGCGAGTACGTCCGCACCCTCGCGATCACCTCGGGGTGGAACCTGCTGCTCGCGGCCGGTGTCCTGCTCGTGGTCGTGCTCGTCGGCGCACTCACGATCATGCTCGCCACCGGCTCGTCCTGGGCCGGCGCGCTGTACGAGGCGGTGCTGCCGTCCCTGGCCGGCAGCGACCCCGACCACGACGCGAACCCGGTCGTCAAGGTCACCCAGGTGGCCCTGACGGTCGTGAGCGTCGCGGTCATCCCGTGGGTCACCGGTGTGGTGGTCGACGGCGTGGTGCGCACCCAGCGCCTCCTCGACGCCGGTTCCCCGCTGCACCCGATGGCGGACCACGTGGTGGTCGTCGGCCTCGGTGATCTCGGCACCCGCATCGTGCGGTCCCTGGACCGGCGCGGGGTGCCGGTGGTCGCCGTCGACGTCGACGAGTCCGCCCGCGGTATCGCCGTCGCGCGGGCCCGCGACGTCCCCGTGGTGATCGGCGACGCCCGCCGTGCGGCGATCCTGCGCGCCGCCTACGTCGACACGGCCCAGGCGATCGTGGTGGTCACGAGCGGCGGGGCGACGACCATCGGCGTCGGCTTCGCCGCCCGCAGCATCCCCCGGTCCAAGGACGCGACCCGCCAGCTCCGGACCGTGCTCCGGGTCTTCGACAAGGACCTGTCGCGGCGCATCCGGCGCGAGATCCCCGACTCGGTCGGGCTCAGCTCCTCGTTCCTCGCGGCGCCGTCGTTCGCCGCGGCGATGATCGGCCAGGAGGTCAAGGCCACGGTGCCCTACCTGGACCGGGTGCTGGTGGTCGCCGAGATCATGATCATGGAGGGCAGCGAGCTCGCCACCATGCACCCGAGCGCCATCGACTTCGACGGCACGGAGGAGGACGGCGACGACGTGAAGAGCCGGCTGCTGGCGATCCGCACCAAGAACCTCGGGGGCGGCGGGGGCGGCCGCACCATCGAGCCGTCGGAGGGCTGGTACCTGACCGGCGGGACGACGATCGTCGTCGTCGCGACCACCGCCGGGCTACGGCGGCTGCGGGCGCTGGCGCGTACCCCGGCCCCGGGGAGCGAACCACCACTGGTCTGAACAACTGACCCGGGACCGGCCCGTTCGGCGGTCCACCGGGCGCATAGCGTCAGGGCATGCAGAACGGACTCAGCGTTCCCCAGGGGGCCGCGCTCACCCTCGGTGCCATGCTCGGCACCGGTGTCATCTCCCTCCCGGCCCTCGCGGCGGGCGTAGCAGGCCCGGCGTCCCTGGTGGCGTGGGCGGCGCTCGTGCTCCTGTCCGTGCCGCTCGCCACGACGTTCGCCGCGCTCGGCGCACGGCACCCCGACGGCGGCGGCGTGGCCACGTACGCCCGGCTCGCGTTCGGTGAGCGGGCGTCGACCATGGTCGGCTGGGCGTTCTACGGAACCATCGGCGTGGGCGCTCCCGCCGCCGCGGGCTTCGCCGGCGCGTACGTCGCCGACGCGACCGGCGGCGGTACCGGCACGGCGCTGGCCACCACGGTCGCCATCATCGCGGTGTGCGCGGTCATGAACTGGTTCGACCTGCGGGTGTCCGGCACGGCGCAGCTCGTCATCGCCGGGGCGGTGGCGCTCCTGCTGGCGGTCGCCGTGGTCGTGGCGCTGCCGCATGCCCAGGTCGGTCACCTCACGCCGTTCGCCCCGCACGGCTGGGGCGCGGTGGGCTCCGCGGCGGCGCTGCTGGTCTGGGCCTTCGCCGGCTGGGAGATCCTCGGCTCGCTCTCCGCCGAGTACCGCGACCCGGCCCGGGACATCCCCCGCGCGACGGCCATCGCGGTGGGGGCCGTCGGCGTCCTGTACCTGGGCGTGGCGTTCGCGACGGTGGCGGTGCTCGGTCCGGCGCCTGGTCCCGCACCGCTCTCGGACCTGCTCGTGCTCGGGTTCGGGGAGAACGCGCGGCCCGTCACCACGGTGCTGGCCGTGCTGCTGACCGTCGGCGCGATCAACGTCTACTTCGCGGGCGGCAGCCGGATGGGCGCCGCGCTCGCCCGTGACGGCGCGCTCCCGCGATGGCTCGCCACCGCGCCGGGCCGCACCCCGCGCCGGTCCCTGGCGCTCATCACCGCGGTCGCCCTCGGCACGACAGCGCTGCTCGCCGCCCTGCACCAGTCCACCGACGCGATAGTGCTCATGGCGACGGCCACGTTCTCCCTGCTCTACGTGGTGGGCACTGCCGCGGCGCTGCGGCTCCTGCCGCGGCGGGGCATCGGCTGGTGGAGCGCGGCCGTGTCACTGGTCGCGGCGACCGGTCTGCTCGTGATGACCGGGCCGCACATGACGGGACCGGTCCTGGCCGCACTGGGCGGCCTGGCCTGGGCGACGTGGCGCCGGCGGCGGGCACGCGTCACGGCGGGGGCCACACCGGCGGTCACACCGGCGGGCACGCCGTCAGCAGACGCTCCAGCACCCGAATACCTGGCCGGATAGTGCTCGTGACCGCGCCCCCGAACCCGAGCACCACTCCGTCGCGATACGGACCCACCGCGTAGGTGCCGAGGGAGTCCAGGACGACCGACCGCCGTCGGGCACGCGCCACCAGCTCCCGCGAGTCCAGCAGTGCGTCCGCGGGCAGGTGGGCGGCCACATGCAGGCCCGCCGCCGTCGGCACCGGCTCGACCGGGAGGTCCGTCAGGGCGTCGAGCAGGATCTCGTACCGCTCGGTGTAGCGCGCCGAGGCCTTGCGGACGTGGCGGGCCAGCAGCCCGTCGTCGATGAAGCGCGCGAGCGCCGCCTGCACGTGCACGGCGCCGTGGCCGTCGGTGAGCTGGCGGGCGGCGAGCAGCGCGTCCCGGAGCGACGGCGGCGCCACCAGGTACCCGACACGCAGGCTGGGCAGCAGCGACTTCGAGAAGGTGCCGACGTAGACGACGCGGCCGTCCCGGTCGAGGGCCTGCAACGACTCCAGCGGACGGCGGGCGCGGCGGAACTCGCTGTCGTAGTCGTCCTCGATCACCGCTGCCCCGTGGCGTGCGGCGTGTGCGAGCAGGGCCCGTCGCCGGGCGAGCGACAGCGGCATCCCGAGCGGGAACTGGTGCGACGGCGTGGTGTAGACCAGACGTGCCTGCGCCGGGATCTCGTCGACGACCAGCCCCTCCGCGTCGACGGGCACCGGTACCACCCGGGCCCCGTGCAGCGCGAAGAGCTCCCGCGCCTCCGGGTAGCCCGGGTCCTCCATGGCGACGACGTCCCCCGGTTCGAGCAGCACGCGTGCCACCAGGTCGAGTGCCTGCTGGGAGCCGGTCGTCGCGATGACGTCGTCGGGCCCGGTGCGGACCCCGCGGGAGCCTGCCACGTAGCGAGCGACGGCCTCCCGGAACCGGGGCAGGCCCGCGGGGCCGGAGTACGAGCCCGCCGCGCGGCCGGCGGCGCGGGACTCCGCGACCAGGAGGCGGCGCCAGGTGTCGAACGGGAAGAGGCTCGCGTCCGGGATACCCACCCGGAAGTCGTGTGCGGGGACGGCCGCGTCGCCGCTCGTCGGATACGGGGACCACCGCCAGCCCGCGCGGGGACGCAGCGCGCCCGGACGGTGCCGCACGGGTGGGATGTCGCTCGCCGCCGCCGTGGCGTACGTGCCCGACCCTGCCCGCGTCTCCAGGAAACCCTCCCCGACGAGCCGTTCGTAGGCCTCCGTGACGCTCGCGCGCGAGACGCCGAGGTCCCTGGCGAGGTCCCGGGTCGAGGGCAGCCGCTCCCCTGCCGGGATCCGGCCCCCGGTCAGGGCCGCGTGCAGCGCGCGGTAGATGGCATCGGTGCGTCCGGTGCGCTGGCTCAGATCGACGGCGAGGTCCACCTGCCGATCATGGCTCATCCCGGCGGCCATGACAGCCGTTCGTTACGGTTCGGACTCATCGGGGCAATTCACCCTGCTTGATCAGGCCTTTCGCCATTTCAGTGCAAAAGGAGCCCCTAGCATCGCGGCTCATGAGCATTCAACCCGCGCCGCCGACGCCCCTCGCCGAGGAGCCGGCCGACGCAGTAAGCGACGCCGACGGCGAGGCTCCGCCGCCCACGTCGCCCCAGGACGCCGACGGCGCCCTTCCCTCCCCGGCTCGCCCGCTGACCGCCGCCCTGCTCAACCTGAGCGGACTAGGCCTCGGCTACCTGCACCTGCGGGCGTGGCTCCGCCTGGTCGTCGCCCTGGCCGCGACGGCGGGTCTGGTCTGGGTCGCGCTGCCGATCGAGCGTGAGCCGCTCGACGCCTGGTGGGCGGTGGGCTACCTCGGCGTGCTCGGCGTGCTCGCGCTCGACGCCGCGCTCCTCGCGCGGCGTCGGGCCCGGCGCGAGGTACGGCGTCCGACCCTGTGGTCGCCGGGTGCCGCAAGGCGGGTCGCATGGGTGACGCTCGCGGTCGTGCCTCTGCTGGGCGCCGCGTACGTGGTGACGCAGAACGAGGTGCTGGAACAGCACCTCGCCCACGACCTCGACCAGGCGGCGGAGAGCCTGGACGGGAGGCCCAGCGTCTTCGGGCCGTACGAGGACGTCTACGACGGTGCGTACGCGACCTATGTCCGGACCGCCACCGAGCACCCGCACACGCGCGCTGCTGACCGGGTTTCGGGTCTCATCGACGACCTGTACACGCAGTCCAAGGGCAACGACATCTGCAACGCCGTCGCGGCCGTGCGGCACTTCGCAAAGCCCGCGACGGCAGGACCGCTGCGGGCCGTCGCCCAGGAGGAGCTCCCGGGCGCCCTCCACGACTGCGGCCTGCGTTCCACGGAGCGCGGCGTGTTCGCCAGCGCTCGCCCCATGCTGGCCGAGCTGCTGGCTGATCATCCTGCGAGCGGCCCCGCCCAGAACCTGCCCCAGGAGCTGGCGGTGTGGCGGGACGGCCTCGTCAAGAAGCTGACGAGCAAGGGCGGCTGCACCGACACGAGGCAGGCGACCGCGTCGACGTCATTCCTCGCGGGGTTCGACTCCGGCAAGATCAATGCCCTGGCGGACAAAGCCCGCACCCAGATTCCGGCAGGCCTGCTCAAGTGTGGCGTGGCGCAGCTCAAGAACGAGCAGTACACGGCGGCGCTCCAAAACCTGGACGTACTGCTCGAGACGTATCCCAGGGCCAAGGAGGCGGACTACGCAGAGCAGGTCCGGATCGCCGCGGGCATCGCGTACCTGGACCCCAAGGCGGGCGTTCGGCTCCCGGCACGTGATGAACCCGAAGGAACGGTCAGGCTGACCGTCTTCAACTACAGCCCGGAACCGTTCGAGATGGTCTACACGGGGCCCGCAACGGGTACCGTCGTGATCGAGGGGTGCGAGGACTGCGTCCTGTACGAGAAGGGCGACCAGCCCGAGTGCACGGGTTACTCCCTGACGGCCCCGAGCAAGACGGTCACGATCCCGGCAGGCGAATACCTGACGTCCACCCGTCGCGACGGTGTCATGGTCGGCTGGCGCGGCGAGAGTGTCCAGCGGGTGAGCTACACCGCCGACGACGGACTCTGCACCTGGGCCAACAAGGACTGAGCTCGGGTATGACCGCTCCCGCGCCGCCTAATTCGGTTCCCCGGCGGCGCGGGAGCCTGTTGAATGCGTTCCGACATGACTACGTACTTCACGTCCGACCAGCACTTTGGTCACCTGAACATCATCCGCTTCTGCGACCGCCCCTTCTCCGGCGTGCCCGCCATGAACGCCCGGCTCGCCCAGCTCTGGAACGAGACCGTCTTCGACGACGACACCGTGTGGATGCTGGGCGACGTCGCCCTGGGCGCGCTCGACGAGTCGCTCGCCACCGTCGGCCGGCTGGCCGGACGCAAGATCCTGGTACCCGGCAACCACGACCGCTGCTGGGAGGGTGAGCGCGCGCTGCGCAAGGGCGACCCGGAGGCTCGCGAGCGGCGGCGCGCCAAGGAACGACAGCGCTACCTGGACGCGGGCTTCGCCGAGGTCCACGACCGGCCCGACCCGGTCGCCGTCGGCGGGGTGAGCGTCGTGCTGTCGCACTTCCCGTACGAGGGCGACTCGCACGGCGAGGACCGGTTCGTGGAGTACCGCCCCGTGGACCGAGGCGCCTGGGTGGTGCACGGTCACGTGCACAACACCTGGCGGCAGCGCGGCCGGCAGATCAACGTCGGCGTCGACGCGTGGGGCGGGCGGCCCGTGCCCGCGGAGAGCATCGCCGAACTGCTGGCCGATGGCCCACGCGACCTGGAACCGCTGGGCTGGCGGTGACCCGGATGCCCCGGGTGACCCGGGTAGAGCCACGCTCGACATGACAAGAGCGCACGTTCTCAGGTGATGAACGTGCGCTCAGGCGTCAGGGTGCGCGGCGTCGCCGGTGTGCGAGGCACGCGCACTGCGTCAGCGGAAGCGCCAGGGCGCCAACCGCCGCGCGGGGGTCATGCGGATACGAGGGACTCCGAGTCGCGGTGCTCGCGGTCCGACTTGTAGGACGCGATCTCCGCTGCGTTGAACATCAGGTCGCTGCCGACCATGTGGTAGTCGATCTCACCTGCCTCGAGAAGGTCGATGACGTGCAGCTTCGACACTCCCAGCAGACGCGCGGCTTCGAGCGCCGTCAGATCCTGGTGCGGTCGGTTGACTTCTGCTTCCAATGTGATTTCGTTCACACGCCTAGTCTTGCGCCTCGACGCCGCAGGAGTCCAGTCGAATCGGTGCGAGTTTCAAGATTCGAGCATGATTCTTTTCTTCCCTGACGCGCAAGGGCGTGGAAGAGGCCGTCAAAGCAGCGCAGACAACTCGGGCATTCCACATGCCGGTCCGCTCAAACACGCGCTTTGTTTGCGCTCACTCGAAACACCGCGGACGGCGGCCGGAGAGAATGAGCGTGTCAAAGACTTTCACCCGGCCCGTAAATGGTGGGTGTGACATCAGATGGACGGTTAGTTGCGTGAGCATCCCGTAGTTATTTTGTGCTCATCAATAGCAGACTGCCGCGAGAGCCGCCGGTTCCGGCCCTTGCTGCACCTCCGTCACGCGCCGACACGCCGGTGACCCGCTCCCGTCAAGGCGCAATTGCTTCGCAGCGCTGTGCGTTCGACTACCACTTTTCGGGCGCCACGTGGCAAGATCCCATTCACCCGTCGGAACGCGCTCGACCTCTCCAGAAAATGGCTTCCGAAGAGATCTGAATTAGCGCGACCCACCATGTGTGGGCCCCTTCCGGCGACGAACGTTCAGGAGCGCCCTGTGCCTAGCGAACCGATTCTGCTCACCTCGCACGAGTCCCACGTATCAGCGAAGAACGAGGTGACCTACGACGGGAGCGCAGCGCTCTACCGGAGGCACGCCCCGGCCCGCTATGCCGGCAACGACGTGTGGCTCCTGCCGATCCTTGCCACACTCGACAGCCGGCCGGGGGCGCGTGCCCTGGACGTCGGCAGCGCGGTCGGGACCAACTCGTTCTACCTCGCCAAGCACGGGTATGCGGTGACCGGGATCGAGTCGAGCTCAGAGATGGTCTCTGCGGCCCGTGCGGCCTCTGGGAGCGGTGGGCTCGACAACCGCCCCAGGTTCATCCGCCAGGACTTCTGCACCTGGGTGCCGGACGAGCCTCTGTTCGAGCTGGTCCTGGCGACCGCCTTCGTCCACCTCTTCACACCACCCTTGGACCGGGACATCACGGACGCGCTCCTCTATCACGTGGCGCCGGGCGGTGCGGCGATCATCTCGACCACGCTCGAAGCGCAGCATTCCCAGGCCCTGCGCTCGAAGCTCGACAGCCAGAACCCGGCACCTGGACAGCCCTTGAGCGACCTGCGGTGGCGGAACCACTACACGAGGGCGACGTTCCGCAACCTGGTGGAGCGGGTCGCGATCGGTCGGTTCGGTGCGACATGCACGGTGGAGGAACATAGGTCACAGGATCCGGAGAGACCGGAAAAGGTCTGGTCCGACATCGTCGTGAAGCGACCTTCCTGAGCCGTTGGCCACGGCCGGAGGCACAGAGCGGCACCTGCGCCTCCGGCTGACCTCACAGGGGGGCGAGCGCACGCCGGTAGACCGCCGTACGAAGCTCGGCGGCGTAGGGCTCGAGGGCCGGCATACCGAGACGTGCGGCGGCAGCGATCTCGGCCTCGATGTCGTACGGCACCCGGACGAGCTGCAGCCCGAACGGTGCCTGGTCCGGCTCGTCCACGACACCCTCCAGGATCGCGTAGCTGGGAACAGGCTCGTCCAGCGGGTTGCCCACGCTGCCCACGTTGAACAGGGTCCGGCCCCGCTCCACCTCGACGAAGGTCTCGTGGATGTCGCCGTAGCCGACCATGGACGGGGGTGGACCATCCCCCGTCATCGCGGTGCTGGCGAACATCCCCGCGAACTCCTCTGCCGTGTGCTTGGCACGCACCCGCACGTGGGGGCTGGTCGCAGACGCGTGGAACAGCCTGATATGCCGCCCGCTGACCAGCAGGTCGTGGCTCATCGGTAGCGCCATCAGCCAGTCGCGCTGATCCGGGCGAAGCTCGTCGCGCCACCAGGTCATCTCCGGTGCCGAGTCGCCGCTCCACACGGGCAGATGATCGTCCCAGTTGCCCCGGATGTTGACGTCACACACCTTGTCGCACCGATCGACGACCTCACCGCCTCGCGGGCCCTTTCCCACGAAGTCACCGAGGTTGATGATCCGCTCGACGCCGCGCGCCTCGATGTCGTCGAGCACCGCCTCGAGTGCGGTGAGGTTGCCGTGCACGTCGCTGATCAGGGCGATCTTTTCCAAGGGCATCGCTGGATGATGCCACACGCTTTCCGGGCAGCGCCGCTGAAGGCATCGTCACGCTCGTCCACCCGAACGCGTGCACCAGCTCAGGCCGAGCCGGCACTCGCCAGCTGGTACCCGATCAGCCGGTCCACCTCGTGCAGGATGTGCGAGACGTACGGCCGGTTGTCCCGGGGGCCATCGAACCCGGACACGACCAGGCGGATCCAGGCGGGACGGCGACGGAAGACATGGAACTCCATGTAGCCCTTCGGCCGGTCCGACCAGGGGTCGGCGATCGTCGCACTGTGCTGCACCCAGGCTTGGTAGGTGTGCAGGCGCACCTCGCCGTTCTCACCGTCCTCGCCGAACCGGTGAGCGAGCGCCGTAATGGTCGCGTGCGCTTTCTCCACCCGGTCCACGAACGCGTACTCGTCATAGAAGTCGTCCAGCAGGCCACGTACGCGCCGGTGCGCACGCAGCCAGCGTGGATCCACCATCACGAAGTCGACCCGGACACCCCGGCCTACCGCCTCGACGACGTGGTCGACGTCCTTCGTGACACCGGTCAGCCCGACCCCGAAGCAGACCACATGTTCCTCCGCCGACCTCCAGACGTCGTGGGCATCGGTCTCCCGGCTGTAGTCACCACCTACCGCATCGATACCCCGCATCCGATGCCGCTCCTGGTCTCGACGCCGCGACGACTCGATCACTTCGCGATACACCCATAGGGGCGCAACGAACACGACCACTGCCGTCATGCTGTAGACGATGACCTGGGCCGTCCGTTCAGGGATGACATCCGGCACGAAGGTCAGGGCGAGATTCGACGCGACACCGAGCGCAACGACGGCCAGACCACCCCTTGCCCATGCTCCCTGCTCCGTCATGACGCAACACCCGGGTGCTCACCCTGACCTCCCCGTGCGACACACCCGTCGGCAGGAGGATGACAGCCGGCCGGCACCAGGTGCCCGCGGTACACCGCGACAACCAGGAGGCCTGCGCGTGCCCAACGCTGCATGTGGACCACCCCAGCCGTCTCCACGCACATCTCCCGGCCCCCGGGCCGCCAGGTTAGGGCAATGTGTTCGTAAAGTCTAGCTATTTTCGGACAGCGCACCCGACCATCTGGTCATCCCCCAGGTGCCCCGCCCAGCTCCTCCGCCTCGCCCCGCGCCCGCCGCGCCTCGTCGAACCGCTCCTGGTCGTGCAGTGCGAGCGCCAGCACCCGCAGCGCCTCCGCGAGCCGCGGTGCGTACCTCGGCGCGTTCTCCGCGGCGAGCTCCCGCAGGAGCGTCACCGCCTCGCTCGCAGGTTCCACCGCCTCGTCACCGAGCCGCAGGACCGCGAAGATCGAGCTCAGGTTCGTCAGCGACTGCGCCAGCCAGGGCCGGTAGCGGTGCGGGTCGCCGCCGGCCAGCTCACGCCAGGTCCTGGTCGCCTCGCGCTCCGCGTTGAGAGCATCCTGCGGCCGGTCCAGGCGGGAGTAGGTCACGCCGAGGGCGGACAGAGCCTCGGCCAGCCCGGCCACGTACCGTCCGGGATTGCCGGCGGCGAGCCGCCGCCGCACCTCGACCGCCTCCTGCTGCAGCCCGAGGCCCTCGTCCCGCCGTCCGAGGTCCGAGAGCTGCGTGCCCAGCGCCTGGAGCGAGTATGCGAGGTCCGCCAGGTACCGGCCGGGATTCTCCTCGGCCGTCCGGCGCCGGATCTCGACCGCCTCCTCGAGATATCGCAGCGACTCCTGACCCCGATCCTGGTCCCTGAGCACGCTACCCATGACCTCGAGGGAGTCGCCCAGCGCCGACAGGTGCTCGTCCGGGTCGGCGGCGGCCAGCCGACGCCGGATCTCCAGCGACTCCTCGGCGGCCTGCCACGCCTCCGCCCCCCGGCCGAGCTCCAGCAGCCGCCGGGCCACGTTCATCAGGGACAGCGCCAGCGCCGCCGTGAACCGGTCGGGGTGGCGGCCCGCGATCCCGCGCCAGAGCTCCACCGCCTCCCGGCTCGGCGCGAGCGCGGCCAGCGGCTTGCCCAGCTCCGCGAACGTCACGGCGAGGTTCGACACCGCTGTCGTCAGGTCGAGCGTCACCACGCCGGGGTGGTCGGCATCGACGAGCCGGAGCAGCTCGACCGCCTCCTCCTCGCACCGCAGCGCCTCCTGCGGCCGTCCTTGGTCGGAGAAGGTGGTGCCCATGTTCGCGAGCAGCGCGGCCAGGCGCGGCCGGAACCGGTGCGGGTCCGTCCCGGCCAGCTGGCGGAGCAGTGCGACGGCCTGCCGCTCGTACCGCTCGGCGTCCGCGGCGCGGCCCACCCCGCCGAGCGCCACGCCGACGTCGCCCAGGGCCTCGGCGCGGCACGCGGGGTCGCCGTCCGGGGTGACGGCGAGCGTGCGCAGCGTCAGCTCGGCGCGCAGCTCGCCCAGCGCGAGCGACGGGTGCGGCAGCGCCCCGGTGACGGAACGCAGCAGGTCACCGTCCTGCGGGAGAGCCGCGACCGTCGCCCCGAGCTGGTCGAGGGCTGCGCCCAGGTCCGCCGACCGGCCGTCCAGCCTGTCCGCGACGAGGCCGGCCACGCGCAGGGCTGCCCGCCGCGCCGTCGGCGCCGCCGCCCCCACGAGGCAGGCCCTGTGCAGCCGTGGCGTGTCCGTGAGCTCGCCCAGCAGGTGCGGATCCACCAGGCGCCGGGGCAGCGCCCGCTGCGGATCGAGCCCGAGCAGCCACCGCCCGACGTCGCCCTCCACGCCCGGACGCACACCCGGGACGACGTCCGCCACGCGACGCACGAGGTTCTCCGCCGCGTCCGCGGTGCGCACGCCGGTGAGCGTCGCCGCGGCGACCAGGCCATCGATGGCCTCCGCCAGGACCCCGGGCTCACCGAGCAGCCCGGCGTCCTCCGCCGAGCGGAACCAGGCCCAGCGCTCGTGCTCGAGCAGCTCCCCGAGAGCGTCGGACACGTCGACGGGCAGCGCGCCCCGCGGCTGCCGCGCCTGCGTGCGCAGGACGGCGCAGAGCGCGGCCGCGTGCAGGTCGAGCATCCGGGCCCCACCGGGCACCGAGGCGACGGCGACCCGCGGCACGGCGACACCGAGGGCCCGCGCGTAGGGCTCCACGAATGCGGTGACGAGCCGGGCGTCCACCTGCCCGGGGAACACCTCGGCGGGAAGGTCGTGCCCTGCCCGCGCCGGCTCGAGCAGGCTACGAACGGTCAGGTCGGTCGCGGCGAGCCGGTTGAACCACTGCCCGACCCCGCGCGCGACCAGCAGGATGCGGAGGGCACCGTTGCGGCCACGAGCAGCCTCCCGGAGGAGATCCGCGAGCGCAGGGCCGCGCGTCTCGGCGTCGTCGAGCACCAGGAGCGCGGGGGCGCCGTCCGGTACGGCGGCGAGCGCGGCGGGCTCGGCGCCGTCGGGCACGTCGAGGCAGGTCCAGCCGGCGAGGGCCATCGTGTGTGCCGCCTCGCGGGCGAGCCGCGTCTTCCCGACGCCGCGCGGGCCGCTGACCAGCCGGATCGCTACCGGCTCGTGGCCCGTGCACCAGTCGAGGAGCGCCGCGAGCTCGGTGGTGCGCCCGACGAACGGCACGACGCGTCGGGCCGGTGCGAGCAGCCGGCCGGGCGAGCGGGCGGGCGTGACCGTCGCACCGGTTGGTGACGTCAGCAGGGACACGACGTCAGTGAACCGCAATCCCGATCGAACCGGTTATCACACCCATATGGGTTGCCGACGGTCATCTCATGGTGCGGGTCAGCCGTTCCTGCTCCTCGGCGAGGATCGTCCGCGACAGGGACGTCTCGGTCGGCGCCGCGACGTCCACCGCCGACGGCGAGGCGTCGGTGATCTCCGACTGGCGGGCGAACTCCTCGAACAGCGCCGACTTGGACCCGAGGATCTCCATCATCCGCTGGTCCACGGACTGCTCGACGAGGAGCCGGTGCACCTGGACCGTGCGCGTCTGACCCATGCGGTGCGCGCGGGCGACGGCCTGCGCCTCGATGGTGGGCTTGACCTGTGGCTCGCAGAAGATGACCACGCTCGCGGCCTGCACGTTCAGGCCGACGCCCCCGGCGGTGATCTGGCTGACCAGCACGGAGGGCCCGCCCGGCTCGGACAGCGCGTCCACCATGGCCTGCCGCTCGTGCACGGGCACGGACCCGTTCAGCGGGCCGACCGCGAGGTCGCCGAGCAGGTCCATCACCTTCTCCAGGACCGACAGGAAGTACGAGAAGACGATGACGCGGCGGCCGCCGTCGACGGCCTCGGTGACCAGCTCCCGCAGGCGCACCAGCTTCGCGGACTCGGCGGCGTCGGACACCGCGAAGGCGGCCTGCCGCATCGCCATGAAGTTCCCCGCGAGCACGGCGTCACGGTAGGCGGCGCCGTCCACGGGGCCGAACTGCTCCCACTCCTCGACCTGCACCATCTCGGGCAGCTCGGTGAGCACGTCTTCCTGGTTGCGCCGCAGGTAGGCGGGCGCGACGATCCGCCGGAAGGCCCTGGCTCCGGACAGGTCGGCGTTCGGGTCGAGCTGTCCGGCGACCTCGGGCTGCAGATAGCCCACCATGTTCTTGAACTCGGCGACCTTGTTCTCCATCGGCGTGCCGGACAGGAACAGGACACGCTCGGACCGGTCCGCCCAGCGCCGCACCTCGCGGCCGCGGATCGTGTCGGGGTTCTTCACGTAGTGCGCCTCGTCCACGACCAGGAGCGCCGGTGCGAGGTCGTACGGCAGGTCCAGCCGGCCCAGCACCTCGAACGTCGTGATCGCGACACCACCGCCGTCGAGCCAGACGGCCGCTGTCTTCTCCCGGTCGTTGCCGTGCATCACGACCGCCGTCAGGTCGGAGTGCTGCTCCACCTCGCGCTTCCAGTTCGTGACGACGCTCGCCGGGCACACGACCAGCACGTGCGTGCCGCCCGTGGCCACGAGGTGGGCGGCCACGGCGATCGACTGCATGGTCTTGCCCAGGCCCATCTCGTCGCCGAGGATCGTGCGGCGCTGCACCAGCGCGTACTTGGCGCCGAACTGCTGGTAGCCGCGCAGGTTGGCGCGCAGCAGGGTCCGGTCCAGCGGCTGCGCCTCGACCCGCCGCACGACGTCCGCGGGCAGGCCGCCCTCGGCGGCCTCGTGGTCGTCGCCGAGGTCCACGACCTGCGACAGCAACCCGTAGTACTCCGCCGACCGGGCCTCGAAGTCCGCCCACACCTCCGCGGCCTCCGGCGGCTGCCCGACGGCGGCGCGCACCGCCCGCGCGTCGTCCGTGAGGCGTGCGACGGCCACCAGGTCCGCGAGCGCGGAGACCGCAGCGAAGGCCGCGGCCTTGCGGTCGCCGGGCGCGAGCAAGCGGCGCCAGACGTTCGTGGCGAGGGCGGCGGGTTCCAGCTGCCCCGGTACGACGGCGGCCACGCGGCGCGCCTCGTCCAGGTGGCGGTGGCGGGCGTCGGTGGCCAGGCCGAACGCGTACAGGGTCTGGACGAGCACCGTGGCGTACGGGTCGTCGGGATCGACGTCGATGCGGAACCGCAGGTCGGCGTCCACCTCGTCGGCGAGCTCGCGCGCCGCGCTGGTGGCGAGCTTCGCCGTCCCGGCGCCGATACCCGCCTCGACGAGCCGGTCGGTGCCCGCCATGAGCACCTGCGTGACGTGCTTGAACCCGGCCTTCTCCAGGACAGCCACCCGCAGCTTCTTGCGCCGCTCCTCCAGTGCTGCGACGCCGACCGTGCGCAGGTCGGCGTGCACGCGTACCTCACGGGTGGCCGTGTAGGCGTCGCGGACGTGCTCGCGCAGGCCGACGTCCGCGGTGGTGAGGAGCCGGGCGTCGTCGAGCAGCGCCTGGGCCTGCTCCACGACGCGGCGGGCCGCTCGCGCCTTCCAGGGCCGGGGCGGACCGGCTGGGGCATCTGCTGGGCTGGGGAGGGTCGTCTGCTCGGTCATGGCGCTGCGAGCGTACCCGGATGGTCTGACATGCCCCATTCGCCTGGTGCGCGATAGTTCACTGGTCGTGACCGGCGTGCCCGGCCTATGTTGAGGCCATGACCCACGAGCTGAGCAGCCGGCCGAGCAGGTTCGGCGGAACGACCGTCACGAGCGTCGAGGAGCTCCGCGAGATCATCCCGCCGCCCCTCGGCCCTGCCGCCGGCAAGGTGCGGACGGCCCTCCACGACCTCGACCGGCAGTGGCTCGAGGCCTCGCCCCTGTGCCTGGTCGCGACGTCGGACGCCGACGGCAACCTCGACGTCTCCCCGAAGGGCGACCCGGCCGGCTCGCTGGTGCGCATCCTGGACGACCGCACCATCGCCATCCCGGAGCGCCCCGGCAACCGGCGCACCGACGGGTACCTCAACGTGCTCGAGAACCCGCACGTGGGACTGATCTTCGTGATCCCGGGCCGGGGCGACACGCTGCGGGTCAACGGCTCGGCCCGCATCGTCCGCGACGCGCCGTACCTCGCGGAGCTCCAGGTGCGCCGCAACCTCCCCGTGCTCGCCCTCGAGATCGACGTCGAGGAGGTCTTCCACCACTGCTCCAAGGCGTTCCTGCGCTCCAAGGCGTGGGACCCCGACGCGTGGGACCCGGAGTCGGTGCCCCGCCGCGCCGTGATCGCGCACACCCTGGAACGTCCGGAACAGACCCTCGCGGAGGTCGAGCAGCACTACGGCCCGCAGTACGTCGAGACGATCTACGGCTGAGCGGCCAGGATCTGAGCGGTTAGGACCTGAGCGGTTAGGACCTGAGCGGTTAGGACCTGAGCGGTTAGGACCTGAGCGGTTAGGACCGAGGGTCCATCTCGAGCATCGCCCGGACCGGGGCCACACCCTCCAGGGTGACGTCCAGGCGGTGCCCGTCCGGGCGCGCAGCCCACGCCTCACGCGTCATGCGGTACCGGTTCTCGGTGGCGGGCTCGCCCTGCCGTTCCTGCCGCACAACGCCGTTCGGCGCGTAGCCGAGCGCACGCGTCACCCCGTTCGACTCCGGGTTGTCGTCGAACGCCTCCGTCGTGGCGTCGGCGGCGTCGAACCCCTCGAAGAGCAGGTGCAGGGCCATCAAGCGCATCCGTTTGCCGATGCCCTGGCCCTGGTGGTCCAGGCCCAGCCACGAGCCGGTCCCGCCCGTCCGCGTCACGCCGAACGCCCTGCCGCCCACGCTCTGGATGCCGATCGGCTCCCCGTGCCGGAAGACCGCGAGCTCCAGCGCCCAGAGCTCGGGCGACATCTTCCCGCGCGCCGACCAGTGGAACTGCAGGAGACCGCGGCGCACCTCGGCCGGCTCTCCGAGGTTCCAGGGGAAGACGAACGGCCGCCGCTCGGGCGGGTGGATGCCGGCAACGGCGACGTCGGCCAGGCGGAGCAGCTCGGCGTCGTCGGGCAGGCGCAGCTCGAGGTCGCCGCAGACGACCCGGAGGCCGAACGGCGGGAAGGCGCTGGCAAGGTCCATCCACGAACCGTTCCAGGCCCGCTCGCGGCCGGGCAACCTGAATTCTGGACGGCGACGGCGACGGCGGGTCGGGCGACGGCGGGTCGGGCGACGGCGGGTCGGCTGTACCCAGGTGGAGGGTGCCAGGTGCCGCGAAATTCGTTCACCTGAGCCCCGCATGGTCGGTCCCAGCTGAACAGTTCAGGTGACGTGATCTTGCCGGGGCTCGGCTGAACGATTTTCGCGACACCCGGCACCCCTCGTCCGGGTATGCCCGACCCGGACGCGGCGGCCCAGGCTTCCAGACCTCCAGCCCTGTGGACGGCCTGACACGCCGCATCTGAATCGGCGGCACGCTGGACTCATGGCACGCACCAACTACGACCCGCTGGACCTGGACCCGCTCTTCGACGGCACCCTCGATCCCGACGTCGACGACGACGCGGACGCCGGGACCGCGATCCGGCCCCGCGCCGCGCCTGCGCCGCGACGGGCTGGCTCGCCTGTGCGCCGCGGCCATCCGGTTCGAGGCGGCCCGCCGGGGTCTGAGCCAGGGGCAGATCGCAGCCGAGGTCGGGCTGTCCCGCGCCGCCGTCTCCGACCGGTTTCGCGGGAGGACGCCCTGGACGCTCGACCAGGTCGGGGTGATCGCCGAGCTGTTCGGCTGCGACCCCGCGGTCCTCGTCAACGAGCCGCGCAAGCCGACACGGGACATGGCCGGCAACTACTGGTGAGCGCCGCTCATCGGCAGCGTCAGATCACAGCAGCGTCACATCACAGCAGCGTCACGTCCGCCGCGCGCCGGGCCACCGCGCCGAGGTCACCGTCCGCCTCCGCGGCCCAGGACCGCTGGCGCGTCGCCGCGTCCCCACCGGACCAGAGCCCGCCCAGCAGCTCGGTCACGGTATCGAGGTCGCCCATGTCCGCGAGCGCGTCGCGGACATGGTCGACCAGCGCGCCGACGACGTCGTGCGCGGGGGCGGGCCGCCAGGTGCGGGGGTCCAGGAGGTCGCCGCCGAGCCCGGAACGCCCGGCCCGCCAGAGCGCCGTGCGCAGGATCTCGACGGGCACGTCGGGCGCCGGGGTGTCGGCCGTCCGGGCGGCCGTCTCCACGAGCCCTCGGGCCAGCGCGGCCAGCAGGGTCGCCGTGTCCGCGGAGAGGCACACGTCGGCGACCCGGATCTCGACCGTGGGATAGCGCGCGGACAGCCGGGCGTCGAAGTAGACCATTCCCTCGTCCAGGATGGTGCCGGTCGCGACCAGTCCCCCGACCGCGGCGTGGTACGCCTCCGGGGTGCCGAAGGTTCGGGTCGGGCCCGCCGTGTGCCAGCGCGACCAGACCTGGGAGCGGAAGCTGGCGTACCCGGAGTCGTCGCCCATCCAGTACGGCGAGTTGGAGGACAGGGCGAGCAGCGGCGCGAGCCACGGCCCGATGCGGTCGAGGACGGCGACGCCCTCGGCGTCGTCCGCCACCGCGACGTGCACATGACAGCCGCTGGTCAGCTGCTCGCGGGCCGTCAGGCCGAACTCGGCGCGCGCCAGGAGATACCTGAGCTTGCCGACGGTCGTGCCGGCGAGCGCCAGGGGTGAGGTGCCCAGGGCGGCGATGCGGGCGTCGTGCCGGTCGGCCGCCGTCTGGGCGCCGGCCCGGCCCTCCCGGATCGCGGCGGCGATCTCCTCCAGCGTCGAGTGCGGCGGCGTGGCCGTCTCGATCTGCTCCTCCATGAGCTCGTGCTCCAGCGGCCCGTCGGCCGGCTCCGCGCTGTCGAGGACGGCGCGGGCCCGTGGGATGGGGGCCCCGTCGTGCCCGATCAGCATCAGC
This sequence comes from Promicromonospora iranensis, assembly GCF_028994775.1. Taxonomy (GTDB): domain Bacteria; phylum Actinomycetota; class Actinomycetes; order Actinomycetales; family Cellulomonadaceae; genus Promicromonospora; species Promicromonospora iranensis_A. The sequence continues at coordinate 172,535 of NZ_JAJQMN010000001.1, forward strand.
TCTTCCTCGACGCCGACGGTCCGCCTTGTCGCAGTTCCTGTGCCTCTCACCAGGGAAGTCTCACACGTTTCCGACGGTGCTCGTGGGTCACAGCAGCGCGAGAGCCGCGAGAGCGTCGCGCGTCGCGTCCGCGGCGGTCATCCGCTGCGCCTTGACGATGTGGTCGCGGCTCGCGTGGTCGAGGAACGCCACCGGCAGGCCGACGTGCACCTGCGGCGTCCCGATGCCCTGCTCCCCCGCGCGCTGCGCGAGCATGTCGCCCACGCCTCCGTCGACCACGCCGTCCTCCAGCGTGACCACGAGCTCGTGCTCGCCGCACAGCTTGACCAGGTTCTCCGGGACGGGCAGCACCCAGGTCGGCGACGCGACGGTGACCTCGACGCCGTGCGCCGCGAGCGCCGCGCCGGTGTCCAGGGCGCAGCCCGCCATGGAGCCCACACCGACGACGAGCACGCGTCGGTTCGCCCCGCCGGCCGAACCCTCGAACCGCCCCACGACGTCCACGCCGTCGAGCTCCTCGACGGCCGGGATGTCGTCGCCCACGGCACCCTTGGGGTACCGGACCACGGTGGGGGCGTCGTCGACGTCGACAGCGGTGCGCAGGGCCGCACGCAGCGTCGCCTCGTCGCGCGGGGCGGCCAGGCGCAGGCCGGGCACGATCCGCAGCATCGCCATGTCCCACATGCCGTTGTGGCTGGCGCCGTCGTCACCGGTGATGCCCGCGCGGTCCAGGACGAAGGTGACGCCTGCCTTGTGCAGGGCCACGTCCATGAGTACCTGGTCGAACGCGCGGTTCAGGAACGTCGCGTACACGGCGACGACGGGGTGCAGCCCGGCGTAGGCCATGCCGGCGGCCGAGGTCACGGCGTGCTGCTCGGCGATGCCGACGTCGAAGGTGCGCTCCGGGAACTGCTCCTGGAAAGGCGCGAGCCCGACGGGGTGCAGCATGGCGGCCGTGATGGCGACGACGTCGGGCCGGCGGCGGCCGATCTGCACGATCTCGTCGGCGAAGATCTTGGTCCAGCCGAACCGGCTGGGGGCGACAGGCAGGCCCGTCTCGGGGTGGATGACGCCGACGGCGTGGAACCGGTCGGCGATGTCCTCCTCGGCGGGCTTGTACCCGCGGCCCTTCTCCGTGATGGCGTGCACGATCACCGGACGGCCGTAGGCCTTGGCGCGGCCGAGCGCCCGTTCGAGCGCCTCGGTGTCGTGGCCGTCGACGGGGCCGATGTACTTGATGCCGAGGTCCTCGAACAGGCCCTGGGGGGCGACGACGTCCTTGAGGCCCTTCTTCAGGCCGTGCAGCCAGCGCCAGGCGAAGCGTCCGGGCGGGCCGGAGCGGTGCAGCGCGCGCGTGCCCCAGCTGAGGAAGGCCTCGTACCCGCTGGTGGTGCGCAGCGTGTCGAGGTGGTTGGCGAGGCCGCCGATGGTCGGCGAGTAGGACCGGCCGTTGTCGTTGACGACGACGACGAGCTTGCGGTCCCGGCTCTCGGCGATGTTGTTCAGCGCCTCCCAGGCCATACCGCCCGTGAGGGCGCCGTCGCCGATGACGGCGACGACGTGGTCGTCCTTGCCGCGCACCTGGTTGGCCTTGGCGATGCCGTCCGCCCAGGACAGCGCGGTCGAGGCGTGCGAGTTCTCCACGATGTCGTGCGGCGACTCGGCCCGGCTCGGGTAGCCCGACATGCCGCCGCGCTTGCGCAGCTCGGAGAAGTCCTGGCGGCCCGTGAGCAGCTTGTGCACGTAGGCCTGGTGGCCGGTGTCGAACACGATGGCGTCACGCGGCGAGTCGAAGATCCGGTGCATGGCGATGGTCAGCTCGACGACACCGAGGTTCGGGCCCAGGTGACCACCTGTGCGCGAGACGCTCTCCACGAGGAACCTGCGGATCTCCTCGGCGAGCTCCGGCATCTGGCCGGGCGTCATCGCCCGGACGTCCTCAGGCGAACGGATGTCGCTCAGCAGGCCCATGCTCGTCCTCTCGTCGTGTCCCCCAGCAGGGGAATCGGGGCCCCACTCTAAGGGGCGCCGACCTCTCCACTGTGCCACGAGAGTGTCGCCTCCCTCGGCCGTCTCCGATACCTCCACAACGATGTGGCCGGACTCATAGGCAGGGCGTGCAGAAGTCTTTACTGTTGGTGAACGTGCGATTCCTCCCCGAGCAGAGCCCCGCCACCGACCTCACCTACGGCGACGTCTTCCTCGTGCCGTCGCGCTCGGACGTCACGTCGCGGTTCGACGTCGACCTCGCGTCCGACGACGGCACCGGCACCACCATCCCCGTCGTCGTCGCCAACATGACCGCCGTGGCGGGCCGCCGCATGGCGGAGACCGTCGCGCGGCGCGGCGGCATCGCGATCATCCCGCAGGACGTCCCGGCCGACGTCGTGGCGGGAGTGGTCGCCGACGTGAAGGCGAAGGACCCCGTCATCGAGACGCCGGTGGTGGTCTCCCCGCACGACACCGTGGCCAGCGTGCTGAACCTGCTCGGCAAGCGCTCGCACGGTGCCGCCGTCGTCGTCGAGGACGAGCGGCCGGTCGGCGTCGTGACGGAGTCGGACTGCGTCGACGTGGACCGGTTCACCTGGGTCGCCGAGGTGATGTCCACCGAGCCCCGCATCCTGGACGCCGCCCTCCTGGACAGCCCCGGCGGGCTGGAGGCCGCGTTCGACGTGCTGCACTCCGCGCGCCTCGACCTGGCTCCGGTGGTGCGCGACGGGCGCCTCGCCGGGATCCTCACCCGCAAGGGCGCGCTGCGCTCGTCGATCTACTCGCCCGCCCTCGACGCGTCGGGGGCGCTGCGCATCGGTGCCGCCGTCGGGATCAACGGCGACGTCGCCGCGAAGGCGAAGGACCTGCTCGCGGCCGGCGTGGACGTGCTCGTCGTCGACACCGCGCACGGCCACCAGACCAAGATGCTCGCCGCCCTGGAGGCAGTGCGGTCGGTCGGCCCGACGGTGCCGGTGGTCGCGGGCAACGTCGTCACCGCCGAGGGCGTACGCGACCTCGTCGCGGCGGGCGCCGACATCCTCAAGGTCGGCGTGGGCCCGGGCGCGATGTGCACCACGCGCATGCAGACCGGCGTCGGCCGCCCGCAGTTCTCCGCGGTCCTGGAGTGCGCGGCGGCCGCGCGCGAGCTCGGCAAGCACGTCTGGGCCGACGGCGGTGTGCGCCACCCGCGCGACGTCGCCCTGGCGCTGGCCGCCGGCGCGTCGCAGGTGATGGTGGGCTCCTGGTTCGCCGGCACGCACGAGTCGCCCGGCGACCTGAAGTCCGACGGCACGGGCCGGCTCTACAAGGACTCGTTCGGCATGGCCTCGGCGCGCGCGGTCGCGGCCCGCAACTCCGGTGCGGGGACCGCGTTCGCGCGCGCCCGCAAGGCGCTCTACGAGGAGGGCATCTCCACCGGCAAGATGTACCTCGACCCGGCCCGGCCGGGCGTCGAGGACCTGCTCGACGAGATCACGTCGGGCCTGCGGTCCTCCTGCACCTACGCGGGCGCGCGCTCGCTCGCCGAGTTCTCCGAACGTGCGGTGGTCGGCATCCAGTCGGCGGCCGGTTACCAGGAGGGCATGCCGGTCGCCACGAGCTGGTGACCCGGCCCGAGGATCACTCGACGATCACCAGGCGCCGGGTCGGGCGCGTCAGCGCCACGTAGAGGTCGCGCTCACCGCCCGGCCGGGCCTGCCGGATACCCTCCGGGTCGGCCACCACGACCGCGTCGAACTCCAGGCCGCGCACCTGGGAGACGGGCACCACGCGCACGCTGCCGGCCACAGGAGCGGACAGCGAACCCGACCCAGAATCCGACCCAGAACCCGACTCAGAATCCGACCCAGAATCGGACCGAGCCTCGGACAGGGCCTCGGCGAGGGCGGGCGCCACGTCGTCGGCGGCCACCACCGCCACGAGGTCGCCGTACGTCGCTTCCGTGGCCACCTCCTCGACCACTGCCGCGGCCAGGTCGCCGCCCGCTGCCCGACGGCGGGGCTCGTCCCCGTGCCGGACCGCGCGGCTCGGCGGCTGGTCCGGGGCGATCTGCGCGAGCAGCGGTGCCGCGGCGGCCAGGACCTCAGCGGTGGTGCGGTAGCAGACCGTCAGGGTGCGGACGTCGGCCCGCTTGGCCAGGTCGCTGCCCAGCGCGTCGGCCCAGGACGCCGCGCCGGTCGCCGGGCCTGCCTGGGCGAGGTCGCCGACCACCGTCATGGACCGGCCAGGGCAGCGGCGTAGCACCGAACGCCACTGCATGGGCGTCAGCTCCTGCGCCTCGTCCACGACCACGTGCCCGTACGTCCGGGCGGGCGGGCCGTTCAGCAGGTGCTCGGCCTCGTCGAGCAACGGGAGGTGCGGGGTGGCCCAGGCCCCGTCGCCCTCCGGGACGCCGTCGACCACGAGCCCCGGGTGCGCGTCGAGCACGTCCAGCACCACGTCGGCCGCCTCGAGGTGCGGCCACGCGGCCTCCACGGCCCGCTCCAGGGCGGCATCGTCGGCGAGCTCGGCGCGCAGGGCGCCGGGGTCGAGCTCGGCCACCGCGGCGGCGTGCCCGAAGGCGCCGCCCTCGTCCGGGCCGAACCCGAGGCGCTCCAGGTCCTTCGCCGCCGCCTTGTCGACGTTCACGCCACCCGTGAGCACCTCGATGTCCTCGTCCAGCTTCGCGAGCATGACCCGTGCGCGTGCCTGCACCTCGTCGGACACGAAGTCCACGACGAGGTCCTTGAACAGTGACCGGGCCTGGTTGTGCGGCAGGCCGGCGCCGCCGGCGGTCGCCCGCGCCTCGGCGAGCGCATGGGTGTCCATGGTGATCGCGTCGCCGTCGACCACCACGGTGAGCGTGCCGTCGGGCGCCTGGTACCGCCGGACCGTCTCGGCCAGCTCGTCGGCCAGCCGCACGTCCCCCGCCGCGCGGCGCAGGGCGTGATCCGCCTCGGGCGTGTCGTCGAGGTCGAGACCGATGTCGAGGGCGTCGGCGACCAGGCGGTCGGCGGTGGTCATCGCGACGTCGTTCTCCCCCAGGGAGGGCAGCACCTCGGCGATGTAGTCGAGGAAGCGCGAGCCCGGGCCGAGCACGAGCACGCCGTCGGCCCGCGCCTCCTCGAAGCCCGCGAGGACGTAGGCGGCACGGTGCAGGGCGACCACGGTCTTGCCGGTGCCGGGACCGCCCTCCACGACGGTGACGCCACGGTGCGCGGAGCGGATGATCGCGTCCTGCTCCGCCTGCAGCGTGGACACGACGTCGCGCATGCGTCCGGTGCGCCGGGCGCTGATGGCCTCCAGCAGCGGCCCGTCGCCGACGACGTCCTCCGGCCCGGGCTCCGCGCCGTCCAGGATCTCGTCGCTCACGCGGGTGACTGTGCGGTCCTCCAGGCGCAGGTGCCTGCGCCGGTGCAACCCCATGGGGTGCGCGGCTGTGGCGGCGTAGAAGGGGCGGGCGGCGTCGGCGCGCCAGTCCACGAGCAGCTGGTCGTCGCCGTCGCTGAGGCCGGTGCGGCCGATGTGCAGCGAGCGGCCGTCCGTGTGGTCGATCCGGCCGAAGCAGAGATGGTGCTCGGCGGCTCCCAGGGTGCGCGCCCGGCGGTTGAGCATGCCGACCCGCACCTCGCGGGTGAATGCTTCCTCGGGGTCGGCCGAGGAGCCGCGGACGGCGTCGTCGAGGTCCGCGCGGACGCGGGCCACCTCCCGGTCCAACCGGGCGTACAGGGCGTCGACGTACTCCTGCTCGGCGGACTGCTCGATCTGGCGTTGCTGCACGGGTCTCCTCGTTGTTTGGGCCTGGTGTCAACGCGGACGGTTCGCAGAACGTTCCCAGGGTCGCACCGCGCTCGGGCGTGGCGCACGGGCCGGTTCTGTGCCTACCGGTGGCAGGCGCCCTCGCCCGCGAGCGCCGACCCGGTACCGTTGACCGCCCGCCCAACGCACCCAGGCAACGCACCAGGACCAAGGAGGCCGCCGTGGTCGCCGCCGACCTCGACGTCACCGTCGACCTCAGCCGATCGCTCCTGAAGGAGCAGCACCCCGATCTGGCCGACCTGCCGCTCGAGCTGGTCGCGAACGGGTGGGACAACGTCATGATCCGGCTGGGCGACGACCTCGCACTGCGCCTCCCCCGGCGGGAGCTCGGGGCGGAGCTCATGCGCAACGAGCACCGGGTGCTCCCGCTGCTCGCCCCGCGGTTGCCCGTGCCGGTCCCCGTCCCGGTCCGCACGGGCGCGCCCAGCGCGGCGCTCGGCTACCCGTGGCCGTGGGGCGTCGTGCGGTGGGCCGACGGCGTCCCCGCGGCCGCCGTCCCGGCGGTGGAGCGCACGCCGTGGGCCGAGCACCTGGCGCGCGTGTTCGTGGCGCTGCACCAGCCCGCACCCGAGGACGCGCCGGGGAACAGGTTCCGCGGCATCCCCGTCGCGGAGCGGACGGCGACCTTCGAGGACCGCCTCAGCCTGCTCCCGGAGCGGCTCCACGACCGGGCCCGCGACCTGTGGGCCGACGCCGCCGACGCCCCGGGGTACGACGGCGTCCCCGTGTGGCTGCACGGCGACCCCCACCCGGCCAACCTGGTGGCCGACGGCGACCGGCTCTCCGCCGTGATCGACTTCGGGGACGTGACCAGCGGCGACCCTGCGTCGGACCTGGGTGCGATGTGGCTCACCTTCGACGCCGAGGGCCGGGACCGCTTCCGCCGGGTGGTGGACGCCCGGGCGCGGGACGGACGCGGCTGGGACGCCGGGATGTGGCGCCGGGCGCAGGGCTGGGCGCTGCTGTACACGACCATCTGCTTCTCCTACCCGGACACGCACCCGATCATGGTCGGCGTCGGGGAGCACGCGGTCGAGCAGCTCTTCGGCTGAGTCCGTGGCCGACTGTCGGTGGTCGTCGGTAGGTTCCTCGCATGTCCTACCTCAGGCCCTTCTTCGCCCTCCGGCCCGGCACGCCCGACGGCACTCCCTATCCCCAGACGGTGCACGACCTCGGCGTCCTGCACGTGCCGTCCGGCAAGGTCGAGGCGTCCGACCCCTACGTCAGCCTGGGTGACGGCCTCGTGGCCACCGTACCGGCGGGCTCCTACCCGGTGCGGGTCACCGTCGCCGACGTCTCGGAGGACCGGGACGGCAGCCACCCGCGGGAGGCCTACCTGTCCCTCGTGGTCTCCGACGCCGCTCCCGTCGCCGAGGTGCGGCTGGTCTCCCCGGACGACGCCGAGCCGCCCACAGGCGACGAGTTCTACGGCGTCGGCGTCGACGCCGGGACGGTGGCCTTCGCGGACGCCGGGGCGGTCACCGCCTGCATGCCGCCCCGGGACGACGACTGGCACGAGGACCTCTTCGACAACGGCACCGACCGGTCCTGGTTCGCGCTCCAGGACGACCCGGGGCACTACCGGGACGGCTGCGCCAACATCACGCTGCCGCTGGCCACCGCCGGCGAGAACGTGGTGCTCAGCCACTCCGGCTGGGGCGACGGCTTCTACCCCGTCGTCACCACGCACGGCGCCGACGGGGCGCTCCTCGGCGTACACATCGACCTCCTGGTCGCAGGGCCGGAGGAACCGGACGACGAGGAGGACGAGGACGAGGCCGTCGAGGACGAGGAGGCCCCCGCCGCGGCCGGCGCCTGAGCCGTCTGGGCCGGCACCCGGGAGCGCACGCTCAGGACGGGACGGCTCAGAACCGCACGGCGGTCGTGTTCGCCCCGCACACCAGCACCGCGACCCGCTCCCCGGGCTCTGGCACGTAGGTCCCGGACAGGAGCGCCGAGAGCGCGGCCGCACCGCCCGGCTCCGCCACGACCCGGGCCGTCTCCCAGAGGGAGAGCTGGGCCGCCGCGATGGCGTCGTCCGTGACCAGCACCGACTCGGCCACGAACTGCTGGGCGAGCGGGAACATGTGCCGCCCCACCTGCCGGGGTGCCAGCGAGTCGGCGGCGATGCCCTCGGTCGGCGCGTCCACGGGCACGCCGGCCGCGAGCGCCCGGTGCAGGGTCGGTGCGCCCTCGGGCTCGACGGCGACCACCTTGACGTCGCCGCGGAACCACGCGGCGATGCCGCCGATGAGCCCGCCGCCGCCGACGGCGACGAGCAGGGTGTCGATATCGGGCCGGTCCTGGGCGATCTCCGCGCCGAGCGTGCCCTGGCCGATCAGCGTCTCGGGCTGGTCGTAGGCGTGCACGGTCATGGCGCCGGTGCCTGCGACGAACTCCTCGCTGGCGGCGAGCGCGTCGGCGTACCGGTCGCCGCCGACGACGAGCTTGGCGCCGTAGCCGCGGATCCGGTCGGCCTTCGCCGACGAGGTGACGCTCGGCACGAAGACGGTCGCCGGGATCCCGAGCCGGGCGGCCGCGTAGGCGACCGCGGCCCCGTGGTTGCCGCCCGAGGCGGCGACCACTCCGGCGTCGGGCACGTCGCGCGTCAGGAGGCTCGTGAACGCGCCGCGCACCTTGAACGAGCCGGAGTGCTGCAGGCACTCGAGCTTGAGTGTGACGGGGTGCGCGGGGCGGCCGAAGTCCGCCAGGTCTACGTCGAGCACGGGGGTGTGCCGCACGTGCGGACGGATCAGGGTCGCGGCGGCGCGGATCGCGTCGCGGGTCACCTCGGTCATCGGGTACTCCTTCGGGCGTCAGCGGTGAGCGTCATGAGATGCCGAGCTCCTTGGTGCGGTCCCAGTCCTCGGTCCAGCCGAGCTGGTCGAACATGGCGTCCAGGACCCCTGCGGTGAATCCCCAGACCAGGTGCGTGAGGTCGCCGTCGTGCACGTGGAAGCCCGGGCCGCGCCAGGTCCGGTTACCGCGGCGGGCGACCACGGTGAAGCGGTTGGCGGGGTCCAGGAGGTCGGCCACGGGGGCGCGGAACACGTGCGCGGACTCGGCGACGTCGACCACACCGACGGGCGTGGGGCGGGACCACCAGCCGAGCACCGGGGTGACCACGTGGTTGCTGACCGGCATGGGCAGCTCGTCGAACGTGCCGAGCACCTCCACGCCCGCCGGGTCCAGCCCGGTCTCCTCGACCGCCTCGCGGAGGGCGGCCGCCACGGCGTCCTCTCCGTCGTCGGTGCGGCCGCCGGGGAAGGCGACCTGGCCGGCGTGGCTACGGAGCGTGGCGGCCCGCGCCAGCAGCAGGACGTCGAGGTCGGCGGGCACCGCGAGGTCGTGGTCGTCGCGGTCGGCCGCCAGGCCGTCCAGGACGCCGAACAGCACGAGGACCGCCGCCGGGCGGGCGTCGCCCGTGAAGTCACCGCGTGCGTGCCGCCACGGCCCGTCGAAACCCTTCTCGGCGAGCGCGACCAGCTGCCTGCGGGCGGATGCGGAGGAACTCACTGCCCGACCTTAACTCCGGTTCCGTCGGCCTCCTCACCAGAGGAACGACCGGACGGCGGCAGCGACCGCGGTAGGCCGGTCGCGGTGCACGGCGTGCCCGGCGCCCACCACGACGCGCACGCGCACGCTCGGGTTGCGGATCATCAGCTCGACGCCCGTGCGGGGGCGGAACAGCGCCCTGTGGGCGGGGTCGGCGCCGAGCACGAGCGTCGGGACGACGAGGCGGGAGATGACACCCGTGTACCGCCACGGCGTGTTGTCCCGCAGGGTGTGGGCCACCGCGGTGGCGTCCGCGGCCTTCGCGGCGTCCGCGACCGCCGTCGCGTCGCGCCGGTCCCAGGTCGGGTGCGCCGCCTGCACGGCCCGGGCCGACGGCGGGTGGGTGACCGCGGCGATCTCCTCCGCGGCGCCCGTCTCGAACCGGTCGTCAGGGAGGTCGAGCGCCGGGTCCAGCAGCACGAGGCGCCGGGTGAACCGGCGGTCGTCGACGGCGGCCAGCGCGCCCAGCAGGCCTCCGAGGCTGTGCCCCACCACGAGGTCCCAGCCGGTGCCGAGGGCGCGCACGTCGGCGACGTGGTCGGCGAGCAGGTAGGAGTCGGCGCGCGGACTGCTCCCGTGGCCGCGCAGGTCGGGGGCGACCACCTCGTGGCCGTCCTCGGCGAGGCTCTCCGCCAGCCGCCACCAGGTGGCGCCCGCCGACCCGATGCCGTGCAGCAGGAGCGCCGTGCCGGGTCCGGCACCCCAGCGCGTCGTGGCGAGCTCGACGGCCACGGCCGGTTCGGGAGCATCGTCGGGAACCTCACGCCGCGTCACCATGAACAGAGGGTAACGACCAGGTGTACACCGGTTGACCCCTGCGGGCTCGGCTCAGCGGAGAACGGCCGGGTCCGCGCCGTGCGCCACCAGGAGGGCCCGGACCGCCTCTTCGGCACGCCGGTACACGGCGTCGTCGCCGAACAGGAGCGAGCGGTCGTTGGCCGCGTTCAGCAGCGCGTTGATCTCGAACTCCACCTGGTCGGGGTCGGTGCCGGGAGCCAGCTCGCCGGCGTCGGCCGCCGTCCGCACCTGGTGCCCGACGTACGACTCCCAGGACCGCTGTGCCGCGACGACCGCGTCCCGCACGGCGCCCTCGCGCATGTCGAACTCCACCTCGACGGTGCGGAAGAAGCACCCGCCGCGGAACACCCGCGAGCGGGAGTACTCGGTCCAGGCCAGCACCAGGGCCCACAACCGGGGCAGGCCGCGCGGCGCGGACCGCGCCGGGACGATCACGTGCTCCGTGTAGATCTCCATGGCCCGCTCCACCGCGGCGAGCTGGAGCTTCTCCTTGGACCCGAACAGCCCGGCGATCGCGCTCTTGTTCACGGGCGCCGACGTCGCGAGCACGCCGAAGGACAGGGCGTCGAGACCACGCACGGACGCCTCCTGCACCGCGTGATCCAGCACGGCGCGCCGCGTGCGGTCACCGCGGGCCCGGCGCAGGTCGGTCGACTGGTCCATACAAGAGAGTGTACGACCGTGCGCACATCCGATAGTGTGCGAACGATCGTACAGATTGTTTCGGCATCCACCGGAGGTCCCCGTGCCCCACACCCAGCGCATCACCCGAGCCACGTTCCGCATCCTCGGGCGCACCGCTCCCCCGCTCGCGCTGACGCTCGGCGCGGCCACGTACTGGCGGGTCGGCCCGCCCGCGCCGGTCCGGCTCGCCGACCGGCCGGTCCACGACTCCGCCCGCCGCGGCTCGCTCGCGCACCACCCGACCTTCCGCAGCGGCCCGGCCGCCGGGGCAGATCAGCGCGGCCCGGGGCGGACCGTCCCGGTCGCCACCTACATGTGGGGCGACCCCTGCGCGCCCGCGGTCCTGCTGGTCCACGGCTGGCGGTCCCGCGCCTCGGCGTTCGGCCGGATCGTCGAGGACCTCACCGGCGCGGGCCTCCGGGTCGTCGCCTACGACGCACCCGCCCACGGCGCCTCCGGCGGACGCCACCGCAGCGGGCTCGACGACCTCGACATCATCCGCCGACTGTCCGACGCCGAGGACGCACCGTGGGCGGCGGTCGTCGGGCACTCGCTCGGCGTGCTCGCCGCCGGGGTCGCGCTGCACGAGGGAGTCAGGGCCGAGCGGTTCACCGGGATCTCCGGCCTCACGTCGGTCCGCGCCGCCACGGACGGGTTCGTCCGCGCGGCCGGGATCCCCTGGGACCTGCGGGACCGCTTCGCGACCACCGTCCAGCGGTACGGCCTACCCGGCCACCCGGGCGTCTACGAGCGCTTCGACCTGCTGGCCCGCGCGGTCCCGGCGCAGGTCCCCACCCTGTGGGTGCACGACGCCGGGGACCGCATGAATCCGCACGTCCTGTCCGAGCGCCTCCACGACGCCCACGCGGCGTCGAGCGAGCTGTTCACCACCACCGGGCTGGGGCACAACAAGATCCTCGGCGACCCGGCGGTGCGGACCAGGATCCTGGACCATCTGGCCGCGCCGGCGTCCGCGTAGCAGCCACCTCGGGGACAACCCCATCCGAATGCACGAATGCTTCCCTGACCTGCAGGAACACCCTACGCTTAGGTCCGGTTCGTTCCGGTTCCGCAGAGGGGGAAGACGATGGAGCACGCGAGCGACCACGCCCTGGCGGCGACGGTGGTCGGGGTCCTGGCAGCGCTGTGGTTCGGCTGGACCGTCCGGCACTCGGGACCATGGACGCGGCTGGCACCCGTCATCGGCGTCGTGCTCGCGTCCGGCGTCGTGGTCGTCGCCGTCCTGACGGCCGTGCGCACCTGGTCCGACGGCACGGTGGTGACCGGGCGGGTGGTGAGCATCTACGTCGCGGCGTTCCTGGTCCACGCCGGCCTGACCCGGCTGGTCACCGGGTTCATCGCGAGCAAGTACCGCCGGGCCGTGGCGGCCGCCAAGGACGACAAGAAGGCCGCGGTCACCCTGGGCAGGTCACGGATCCACCTGATCCCCACGGTCGTCGCGGTGTCGACGGCGGTCCAGGTGGGAATCATCGCCGACACCCTCGACGTACCCGAGCTGTACTTCGGCGCCGCCGCCGGGGTCCTGGCCGCCCTGGCCGCCTGGCCGGTCGGATGGGCGCTCCGCGCCGTCATCCGGCCGCGGGACCACCGGTCGACGGCAGCCTTCACCCACCCCCTGACCGGGCTGCTGACCGGGACGGTCCTGGTCGCCACCGCGGTCTGGGTGCTGCTACCTCCCCCGTAGCCCGCCCCCCTGCGACCTGCCCAGGCCCCTCAGACCGCCCCAGACCCGCCCCAAACCGACCTTTCAGCCCGTTCGAAGCCCCGTCCCGCCTCCGCGGGGCGGGGCTTCGGCCATCTCCAGCATCTTCTGTCACGCAGAAGTCTGACCTTGTTCCTTCAACTTTTGCTTGACACTCGGCAGAAGTCGCCATAGGTTCACAAAGCCACTTTGTGGTGCACAACACGCATGCGAGCCATCCGAGGTCTTTCCGGCACGGTGGCCGCATGGGTCGTGAGGGCGTGACCGCCGCCGTAGACGGTCACGAGCCGACGTCCTTGGAGGGAACGACGATGTGGTCCACCTTCGTGACACCGCTGTCTCCCGCGGCGTCGCCGCCGACAGCTTCGCGCGTCTGAACCCCCATCCCCCTGATCCCTGTCTCGTCGGGGCGGCCATAGGCCTGCCCGACGGGTGTCGAACGGAGACGCATGCCTGAGAACAGCCCTGACACCCGATCCCCCCTGGGCGGTGTGTCCCGTCGCAGTGTCCTGACCGGCACCCTGGCCGGCCTGATGGCTCCGACCGCGGCACTGGCGCTCGGCGCCGACACGGCCGCGGCGGTCTCGACCAAGCCGGCGCCGGCGCCGACGACCCCGCCCGTCAGCACTCAGGGCACCACCCGGCACATCACCATGTACGCCGAGGAGCTCCCGGGCGGGCAGTACGGATACGGCCTGGCCCCGGGCGAGGCCACCATCCCGGGGCCCGTGCTCGAGATGTGGGAGGGAGACACGCTCCAGATCGAGCTGGTGAACAACACCGACCGGCGGCTGTCGATCCACCCGCACGGCGTGGACTACAAGACCACGTCGGACGGCAGCCCGTTCAACGACTCGTTCAACGAGCCGGGCGAGACGCGTACTTACACGTGGAGCAGCCACGTGCAGCACCGGGCCGACGACACCCGATGGATCCCGGGCAGCGCCGGTTACTGGCATTACCACGACCACGCGCTGGGTGGCGACCACGGCACCGAGGGCCTGCGCAAGGGGCTCTACGGCGGTCTCATCGTGCGGCGCAAGGGCGACATCCTGCCCGACCGGCAGTACACCGTCGTGTTCAACGACATGACCATCAACAACAAGATGGCGCCCGACACCCCCATGCTCGAGGCGAACCTCGGCGAGAAGGTCGAGATCCTCGCCATCGGGCACGGCGACCAGCTGCACACGTTCCACCTGCACGCCCACCGCTGGGCGAACAACCGCACCGGCTACCTCATGGGTCCCGACGACCCCAGCCAGGTGGTCGACAACGCCGACCTCAACCCCGGTTCCTCGTTCGGGTTCCAGGTCATCGCGGGCGAGGCGGTGGGCCCGGGCGCCTGGATGTACCACTGCCACGTCCAGTTCCACTCGGACGGCGGCATGGCGGGCATCTTCCTCGTGCGCAACGCCGACGGCTCGATGCCGGACGGCGCCCAGGAGGCCATCGACCGCTTCCAGCACCACGAGCACACCGGCCACACCGCTGGTTCCCACTGACCGCTGATTCCCACTGAAGTTCACGCGCAAAGGAGCAGTGATGGAACGAATCACAACGAGCCCGCCACTCCGCGGCGGGCCTACCCCACGCAGATCGGCACGCGGTGCACTGGCCGCGATCGCCGGCGCCACCCTTCTCGTCAGCATGGCGACGGTGCCGGCACAGGCCCAGCTCACGGCGGTGGCCCAGGCTCCCGCGACGGTGGTGGCCCCTGCGGCCCCCACGGCGGCGCAGGCCGTCACGGTGCTCGTCTTCCACGGTGCACCTGACAAGCAGAAGGACCCGGTCACCCTCGCGACCAGAACCATCAGGGAGCTGGGCGCGGCGAACGGGTTCACCGTGGAGACGGCGTCCGACCCGTCGGTCTTCACCGCGAAGAACCTCTCGAAGTACCGCGGCGTCGTCTTCCTGTCCGCGGAGGGCGTCGAGCTCTCCACCGGCCAGGAGGAGCAGCTCAAGGCGTACGTGCAGGGCGGTGGCGGGTTCCTCGGCATCCGTGACGCCGCACGCGCACAGGACCGCTCGCAGTGGTTCACGGGCCTCATCGGCACCCGCCCGGCAGGCAACCTGCCGGACGCCCTCGAGGTCGCCAGCGTCAAGGCGAACGCGGAGAACCCACCGAACGAGGACGCCGAGAACCTGATCGACGGCGACTCGAACACCAAGTGGCTCGCCTTCGAGCGGACGGCCAAGATCGACCTGACGATGGCGGAGCCCGTCGTGGCCACCCGCTACGCGCTCACCTCCGCCAACGACTTCGACGGCCGCGACCCGAAGAGCTGGACGCTGCAGGGCTCGACGGACGGCACGACGTGGACCGACCTGGACACGCAGACCGACCAGGACTTCCCGGACCGTTTCTCGGCGCAGGACTACCGCTTCGAGAACACGACCGCGTACCAGCACTACCGTCTGGACATCACGGCGAACGCGGGTGACGGTCTCACCCAGCTCGCCGAGATCGAGCTCTTCGACGCCTCCTCCGACGAGGAGCCGGAGCCGGTCGTCCCGATCCAGAAGGCGACCGTGAACGTGGTCGACGACCTGCACCCGGCGTCCGAGGACGTGCCGACCAAGTGGACCCGGTCGGACCGGTGGCTGAACTGGTCGCCGAACCCCGTGGGCGAGGTGCACACCATCGCGCAGGTCCAGGAGTGGGACTACAACCCGGGCGAGGGCGCGAACGGCGCCTTCCACCCCGTCACGTGGTGCCGTGACTACGACGGCGGCCGCTCCTTCTACACCGGCATGGGCGGCACGGCGGCGAGCTACTCGCAGCCGGAGTTCCGTAGCCACCTGCTGGGCGGCCTGCTCTGGTCCACCGGCATGGCCCGAGGAGACTGCCAGGCGACCATCGCCGACAACTACGAGTCGCAGCGCCTGACCCTGAAGAACACCGCCGGCACGCTCGACCAGGTCGGCGAGCCGCACGGACTCACCGTCGCCCCCGACGGCGGCGTCTTCTACATCGGCAAGGCTGCCTGCGCGACGGCCCCCGTCGTGCCGTGGGAGAACCCGAAGGTCGGCCTCGGCTGTGGCACCGTCCACCGCTGGGACCCGGAGACCGAGAAGACCAAGCTGCTGACCACGCTCGACGTCATGGGCCACCGCGGCAGCGGCAGCGAGCTCGTCAAGAACGAGGAGGGTCTGCTCGGCATCACCCTCGACCCGAAGTTCGAGGAGAACAACTGGGTCTACCTGTACTGGATGCCGCACGAGTCGATCGACCGCGAGCGCCGCGTCGGTCACCGCACGGTGTCGCGCTTCACGTACGACCCCGAGACCGACGCGATCGACCAGTCCACGCGCAAGGACCTGCTGGAGTGGGAGACGCAGATCCACAGCTGCTGCCACGCCGGTGGTGGCATGGACTTCGACTCCGAGGGCAACCTCTACATCGGTTCCGGTGACAGCAACTCGTCGGGGGGCTCCGACGGCTACTCGGGTAACAACTGGACCCAGGAGTTCGCGGGCATCTCGTTCCAGGACGCGCGCCGCACCTCCGGCAACACGAACGACCTGAACGGCAAGATCCTGCGGATCCACCCGGAGCCGGACGGCACCTACACGATCCCCGAGGGCAACCTGTTCCCCGAGGGCGAGTACCCGGCCGACAAGACGCGCCAGGAGATCTACGTCATGGGCGTGCGGAACATCTCGCGCCTCGACTACGACGAGAAGAACGACTGGCTGACCGCCGCCTGGGTGGGGCCGGACGCCGGCTCGCCGAGCCCGGAGCTCGGCCCGGCCAAGTACGAGACCGCCACGATCATCACGTCGGCGGGCAACCAGGGCTGGCCGTACTGCATGGGCAACAAGCAGCCCTACCGTGACCGGAGCAACGAGGACGCGAGCGTCCTGACCGGCTGGTACGACTGCGACAACCTGAAGAACACCTCGCCGCGCAACACGGGTCTGGTGGACATCCCGCCGGCTCGCGCGAACATGATCTGGTACTCGCCCGACGGCGGCGGCCCGGTCTTCCCTGCCGGTGAGGACGGCGTGCCCTCCTACGAGGCGGACGAGGCCACCTACACCCAGCCGTACCTGCGTGGCGGCGGTCAGGCCATCATGAACGGCCCGACCTACCACCGTTCTGAGGTCGACACCGGGTCCGGCGTCGCGTGGCCGGAGCACTGGGACAACAAGTGGTTCCTGGGCGACCAGTCCAACTCGAACAACCGCGTGGCCGTCACGGTCAACCCGGACACGGTCGAGGAGGCCGGTGCCCCGCTCTTCGCGGAGGACCTGCGCCGCATCGTCCAGGGCGGTAACGGCAACACGCAGCTGCAGAGCTGGATGGACGCCAAGTTCGGTCCGGACGGTGCCCTGTACCTGCTCGACTACGGCAGCGGCTTCTTCACGCTGCACGAGAACCAGAAGCTCACCCGGATCACCTACACGGGCGGCCCGGCGACCCCGGTGCCCGCGGGTTCCGGTGCCAGCGTGCAGAGCAACCCGCTGACCGTCGCCTTCACGGGCGGCAAGTCCGGCGGCGTCTCCTACGCCTGGGACTTCGGCGACGGGAACACCTCGACCGAGGCGAACCCGAAGCACACCTACGCCCGTGTCGGCAGCTACGACGCGAAGCTGACGGTGACCTACGCCGACGGTGAGACCACGACGCTCGACGTGCCGGTCGAGACCACCTGCACCATCCCGGACGACCGGGCCACGGTGTGGATGGGCGAGACGAACTCCGGCGTCGCGAACGACGACCTGGGTGGCTGCACCATCAACGACCTGATCAACGACGAGGCGCAGTGGGACACCAACGCCAAGTTCGTGAACCACGTCACCGGTGTGGCGAAGCAGCTGCGGGCCGACAAGGTGATCACGGCCAAGGAGGAGAAGGCGCTCGTCTCGGCCGCCACGAAGTCGGGCATCGGCGCGCGGGGCACCACCGGGTACCGGTGGCTGTTCGACGGCACGGCGGAGACGCTCGACGACTGGCGTCAGGCACCCGGCGGCAACTTCGACCTGCAGGACGACGGTTCGATCCGCGCGCGTGGTGGGCTCGGCATGCTGTGGCACCCGGGCGAGGAGCTGGCGGACTTCTCGCTGAAGCTCCAGTTCAAGGACGTCGCGCGGGGTGACGGGTTCGCCAACAGCGGTGTCTTCACCCGGTTCCCGGACCCCCGGGTCGCCAAGGAGGACCGCCCGGACTGCGGTCAGCTGACCGACGCCGAGGCGTGGGTGGCGATCTACTGCGGCCACGAGATCCAGATCTACGACGGTCCGACGGGCGAACCCCAGAAGACCGGTTCGGTGTACAACTTCGACCCGGTCGCACTGCCCGACGCGGGCACGACCCCGAAGGGTGTCTGGAACGACTACGAGATCAAGGTGGTCGGCCAGCAGTACACGATCATCCGCAACGGCGTGGTGATCAACGAGTTCGAGAACTCGCCGGGCAAGCAGTCCTCGCGCGCGGGCGACCCGCCGAGCGACATGCGGCAGTTCCTGAAGGGCTTCATCGGCCTGCAGAACCACGGTGACGCGGACGCCATGGAGTTCCGCAACATCCGGGTGCGTGACCTGTGACCACGCCCACGAAGACGAGAGGCACCCCCATGTTGAGACGAAAGGTGTCCCGCCTGCTGGCGGGAGCAGCGGTCGGTGCCCTGGTGGCGCTGCCGCTGGCACCAGCGGTGGTCACGGCGGCGCCCGCCGCCCTGCCCACCGTCCAGGCCCCCGCCCTCGCGGCGGCCGAGGAGGCGGCGGCCGACCAGGTCCTGACCTTCACCGGCGACAACAGCGTCACGGCCTATGCCTCGGCGCCGGCAACTGCGACCGCAGGCCCCGCCACGATCGTGTTCGAGAACAGCGCGGCGACCGGCAACAACATCGGCATGTCGCACACGCTCACGTTCGACACGAGCACGCCGGGGTACAACCACGACGTCACGCTCGACATCCTGGCCAACCCGTTCGACGCCAACGGTGGCCGGTACGAGGCCGAGGTCAACCTGACTCCGGGCAAGTACCGGTACTTCTGCGCGATCCCCGGCCACGGCACGATGGCCGGTGAGCTGGTGGTCACCGACGCGCCGGCGGACGACACCACGGCGCCGACCGTCACGGCGGACGTCGCCGGCCAGCAGGACGCCGACGGTGCCTACATCGGCACCGCGACGGTCGCGCTGACCGCGGAGGACGCCGAGTCCGGCGTCGCCTCGGTCGAGTACTCGGTCAACGGTGGCGCCTACCAGGCGTACACGGAGCCGTTCGTCCTGGACCAGCCGGGCATGTACATGGTCGAGACCCGGGCCACGGACAACGCGGGCAACGTCTCGACCCCCGAGATGCTGCACATCGAGGTCGTGGCCGCCGACGGCGAGGACACCACGGCACCCCTCGTGAACGCCGAGGTGACCGGCGAGCTCGACTCGTCGGGCGCCTACATCGCCTCGGCCACCGTGACCATCGCGGCCGAGGACGCCGGTTCGGGCGTCGCCTCGATCGAGTACGCGCTCGACGGCGGTGAGTACGCGCCGTACACCGAGCCGGTCGTCGTGGACACCGCCGGCGAGCACACCGTGACCTACCGGGCCACGGATGTCGCGGGCAACGTCTCGGCGGAAGGGTCTGCCACGTTCACGGTGGTCGCCCAGGCCGAGGACACGACGGCGCCGACCGTCACCGCGGAGATCACCGGTTCGCAGGACTTCGACGGCTACTACCTGGGCTCCGCAACGGTCACGCTGCTCGCCGAGGACACCGGGTCCGGTGTGGCGAGCGTCGAGTACGCCCTCGACGGCGGGGCCTTCAAGCCCTACACCGCGCCGATCACCATCGACACGATCGGTGAGCACACCGTGACCTTCCGGGCCACGGACAACGCCGGCAACGTCTCGGAGGTCGGCTCTGCCGACCTGGTGGTCGTCGAGGCAGGCCCCGCACCGGACCGGACGCCGCCGATCGCCTCGGCGGAGGTCCGCGGGGAGCAGGACCACGAGGGCGCCTACATCGGCACCGCGACGGTCTCCATCAGTGCCCGGGACTCCGGTTCCGGGGTCGCGCTGATCGAGTACGCACTCGGCGACGAGGCCTTCCGGGAGTTCACCGCACAGATCGTGATCACCGAACCCGGTGCGCACGCCCTGCGGTACCGGGCGACCGACAACGCCGGGAACGTCACCCGGACGGGCACCCTGCGGTTCTCGGTCGCCTGGACCGAGACCGACGCCTGCCCCGTCTCCGACGAGCGCCCCACGGTGATCATCGGTGGCGTGGACAGCAAGGTCGCGAACGTCGACACCGGGAACGGCTGCACCATCGCCGACCTCGTCGACGAGACGTGGCCGTGGGTGAGCAACAGCGCGTTCGTCGCCCACGTCACCGAAGTCACGACCCCGCTCGTGGAGGACGGCGTCATCACCAAGAAGGAGCAGTCCCAGGTGCTCAGGGCCGCCAAGCGGTCCGGGATCGGGGGCTGAGCCGACCGCCCCGGCACCACGTCGGCACCACGTACGACGACGGCGCCCCGCCTCTCCTCACGGAGGGGCGGGGCGCCGTCGTTCTGGACTGCGGGTCGGTGGCTCAGGCTCTATCTTCTTCGCCTGAGCCTGCGGTTCCGCTACGGGCGAGTGCCTCGTTCCTCGGCCCCCACCCTGCGCTGTGCCCCCGGCTCAGGCTCTATCTTCTTCGCCTGAGCCTGCGGTTCCGCTACGGGCGAGTGCCTCGTTCCTCGGCCCCCACCCTGCGCTGCACCTCCGGCTCAGGCGACCAGCTGGCGGAGCACGTACTGCAGGATGCCGCCGTTGCGGTAGTAGTCCGCCTCGCCCGGCGTGTCGATCCGGACCACGGCGTCGAACTCGACCTGCGAGCCGTCCGCCTTGGTGGCCGTGACCTTGACCGTCTCGGGCGTGACGCCCTCGTTCAGCGCCGTGACGCCGGTGACGTCGAAGGTCTCCGTGCCGTCCAGGCCGAGCGACTCGGCGTTCTGGCCGGCCGGGAACTGCAGCGGCAGCACGCCCATGCCGATGAGGTTCGAGCGGTGGATGCGCTCGAAGCTCTCCGTGATGACGGCCTTGACGCCCAGGAGCGCGGTGCCCTTGGCGGCCCAGTCGCGCGACGAGCCGGAGCCGTACTCCTTGCCGCCGAGCACCACGAGCGGGATGCCGGCCGCGGCGTAGTCCTGCGCGGCGTCGTAGATCGTGTCCTGTGCGTTCTTCACGAAGTTGAACGTGAAGCCGCCCTCGACGCCCGCACCGTTGTTCTCCGAGGCCAGGAGCTGGTTGCGGAGACGGATGTTCGCGAACGTGCCGCGGATCATGACCTCGTGGTTGCCACGGCGCGAACCGTAGGAGTTGAAGTCGCGGCGGCCGACGCCGTGCTCGGCGAGGTACGTACCGGCCGGGCTGTCCGGCTTGATCGAGCCGGCCGGGCTGATGTGGTCGGTGGTGACCGAGTCGCCCAGCTTCGCGAGCACGCGGGCGCCCGAGAAGTCAGTGACGGGCTCCGGCGTCATGCCCATGCCGTCGAAGTACGGGGGCTTGCGCACGTAGGTGGACTCGGGGTCCCAGGCGAACGTGTCGCCCTCGGGGGTCTCCAGGGCGGCCCAGCGCTCGTCGCCCTTGAACACGTCCGCGTAGTCCGACTCGAACATCTTGCGGTCGATGGAGGACGCGATGGTCTTCTCGACCTCGTCCGGCGAGGGCCAGATGTCGCGGAGGAAGACCGGGTTGCCCGCCTCGTCACGGCCCAGCGGGTCGTGCTCGAAGTCGAACTCCATGGTGCCGGCCAGGGCGTACGCGATGACCAGCGGCGGGGACGCCAGGTAGTTCATCTTGACGTCCGGGTTGATACGGCCCTCGAAGTTGCGGTTGCCCGACAGCACGGAGACGACCGACAGGTCGTGCTCGTTGACGGCCTCCGAGACCTTCTCGTCGAGCGGGCCCGAGTTGCCGATGCACGTGGCGCAGCCGTAGCCGACCAGGTGGAAGCCCAGCTTCTCGAGGTACGGCCAGAGGCCGGCCTTCTCGTAGTAGTTCGTCACGACCTGCGAGCCCGGCGCCATGGAGGTCTTGACCCACGGCTTGGACACGAGGCCCTTCTCGACGGCGTTCTTCGCGAGCAGCGCCGCGGCGATCATGACCGACGGGTTCGAGGTGTTGGTGCACGACGTGATCGACGCGATGGCGACCGCACCGTGGAACAGGTCGAACTCCTTGCCCTCGGTGTTCGTGACGTGCACGTGCTTGCGGCCGTTCGGCGTGATGGCCGGCGAGTCGGACGCGGGGAACGACTCCTTCTCGGCCTCGTCCACCTGGTCCAGCACGTCGGGCGCGTAGGTCGGCAGGTCACGCGTGAACGCGGCCTTGGCGTTCGTCAGCTCGATGCGGTCCTGCGGGCGCTTCGGCCCGGCGATCGAGGGGACGACGGTCGACAGGTCGAGCTCGAGGTACTCGGAGAACACCGGCTCCGGGGTGTCGGCGTCGTGCCACAGGCCCTGCTCCTTGGCGTACGCCTCGACGAGCGCGAGCTGCTCCTCGGAGCGGCCGGTCAGGCGCAGGTAGTCGACGGTGACGGAGTCGATCGGGAAGATCGCGGCCGTCGAGCCGAACTCCGGCGACATGTTGCCGATGGTGGCGCGGTTCGCGAGCGGCACCTGGGCCACGCCCTCGCCGTAGAACTCGACGAACTTGCCGACCACACCGTGCTGACGCAGCATCTGCGTGATCGTGAGCACGACGTCGGTGGCGGTCACGGCGGCCGGGATCGAGCCGCTGAGCTTGAAGCCGACGACGCGCGGGATGAGCATCGAGACCGGCTGGCCGAGCATCGCGGCCTCGGCCTCGATGCCGCCGACGCCCCAGCCCAGCACACCCAGGCCGTTGACCATGGTGGTGTGCGAGTCGGTGCCGACGCAGGTGTCGGGGTACGCCCGCAGGACCGGCGCCTCCCCGTCCACGGAGACCTCGCGGGTCATGACGGTACGCGCCAGGTACTCGATGTTGACCTGGTGCACGATGCCGGTGCCCGGCGGGACGACCTTGAAGTCGTCGAACGCCGTCTGTCCCCAGCGCAGGAACTGGTAGCGCTCGTGGTTGCGCTGGTACTCGAACTCGACGTTGCGCTGGAACGCGTCCGCGCGGCCGGCGACGTCGATCTGCACGGAGTGGTCGATGACCATCTCGGCGGGGGCCAGCGGGTTCACCTTCGTGGCGTCGCCGCCGAGCGCGGCGACGGCCTCACGCATGGTGGCGAGGTCCACGACGCAGGGCACGCCGGTGAAGTCCTGCATGATCACGCGCGCCGGCGTGAACTGGATCTCGGTGTCGGGCTGCGCGTCCGGGTCCCAGGACGCGAGGGCGCGCACGTGGTCGGCGGTGATGTTCGCGCCGTCCTCCGTGCGCAGGAGGTTCTCGGCGAGGATCTTCAGGGAGTACGGGAGGCGCTCGACCCCCTCGACCGCGTTGAGCCGGAAGATCTCGTAGGACTTGCCCGAGACCTCCAGCGTTCCCTTCGATCCGAACGTGTCCACGGTGCTCACTGTGGCTCCTTCTGCGGGGCTGACGGTGCGTCGGCTCTCACAGGCGCGGTCATCGCGCGAAGGAGCCTTCGCATGGGTTCCAGGGGGCTTCACCCAGCCTAAGCCGGGCTGCTCGGGCCAGCATAACGCATATATCTTGACGTCAAGATATCTGCGAGACCACCCGGCGCGCGATGGCGGCGTAGCCCTGGTCGTTGACGTGCGTCCCGTCCGCGTCGACGTACCGGTCCCCCACCACGTCGGGGTCCAGCATCGAGACATACGTGGCCCCGTGCCTCTCCGCCGCGGCGCGCACCGCGCTGTCCAGGGCGCGTGCCTCGAGCCCGATCTCCCACGGCGTGGACGGCCCGACGGCGA
The DNA here is from genome assembly GCF_028994775.1 of Promicromonospora iranensis. Classification (GTDB taxonomy): domain Bacteria; phylum Actinomycetota; class Actinomycetes; order Actinomycetales; family Cellulomonadaceae; genus Promicromonospora; species Promicromonospora iranensis_A. The sequence goes on from NZ_JAJQMN010000001.1 coordinate 195,943, forward strand.
TGATCTCGGCGTCCGGGAAGCGCTGTGCGGCCAGCTCGTACGTGTCGGCGACCGCACGGAACACCAGCGCGGGCGTATCGCGCAGCTCCTGGAAGTCGTTCTGTCCGCCGGCGATCACCACCAGGTCCACACCCCGCGGAGGCACCGAGCGCAGCTGCTCCGCGTACGACAGCCGGTCCGTCTCCGGCCGCCGGCTCACGAACCCGGTGCCGTTGTCCGCGACGTTGCGCTCGGTCCAGCCCATCTCGCGGGCCACTCTCGTGCTCCAGCGGTTCGACGGCGACGACGCACGCTGGCCGACCGTGTACGAGTCGCCCACGAACAGCGCGACCGGCGGTTCCGCCCCGATCGCACGTTCGGCGGTCCGTCCTGCCGGCCGCTCGGCGCTCTCCACCGACGGGGTCGGCGTGGGGCTCGGGGCCGGGACGAGCGTGGGCGACGGGCTCGGGCCAGGCGTCGGCGCCCTCGTCGACGTCGGCGCCGGCCCTCGGCCGTCCCCGACCGTCAGGCCCCCGCCACCGGCGAACATGCCCACGACGACGGCCACGGCGAACGCCGTCACCACACCCGCGACGATCCCGCCGCCCACCAGCCACCGCTTCACGAGGCGCATCCTATGCGCGCCCGGGCGTCAGACCTGCCGGTCCAGTACCGCTACCGCCTCGAGGTGGTGCGTGTGCGGGAACAGGTCGAACCCGCGCACCCCCGAGAGCGTGTAGCCGTGCGCGGCCAGGTAGCCGACGTCGCGCGCGAGCGCCGCCGGGTCGCAGGCCACGTACACGATGCGGCGCGGGGCGCGGGCGGCGATCGCGTCGACCACTGCCCGGCCGGCACCCGACCGCGGCGGGTCCAGCACCACGACGTCGGCCGTCGGGACGGCGTCCGACCCGAGCACCTGGTCCACGGCGCCGACCTCGAGCGTCACCTGCGGAGACGCGTGGGCGTTGCGGCGGGCGTCCTTCGCGGCCTGCTCGTCCCCCTCGACGGCGACGACGCGGCCCTCGGGCCCGACGGCGTCCGCGAGCGGCAGCGTGAACAGCCCGGCGCCGGAGTACAGGTCCAGGACCGTGGCCCCGGTCAGCTCGCCGCACGCCTCCAGCACGGCACGCGTCAGCACGGACGGCGCCTCGCGGTGCACCTGCCAGAAGCCGGCGGCGGCCACGCGGTAGCGGTGCGTGCCCCACGGCCCGGCCACGAACTCGCTCACGGAGCGGCGGGCGTTGGGCCGGGTGTCCGGCTTCCCGCGGCGCCACGGCTCGCCGTCGACCAGCAGCACCGGCTCGCCCTCGGACGGCGCCACCAGGGTCAGCTGCGCGCCCGGCGCCCAGGTGCGGGTGAACACGTCCTCGGCCACGGCGAACGCCGCGATCTCCGCGGTGCCGAGCGGCATCTTCTTCAGCGCCACGACGTCGTGCGAGCGGTGCTTGCGCATGCCGGCATGCCCGGCGGCGTCGGCCACCAGGTCGATCCGGGTGCGGTAGTGCAGGCCGCGGCGCTCGTCGTCGCCGGGTGCGGCCTCGACCGTGACCTCCCGGGCCAGCCACTCCGGGTCGATGCGGGCCAGGCGCTGCAGCTGCTCGACGAGCACGTCGGTCTTCCAGCGCCGCTGCGCGGGGAGCGCGACGTGCGAGAGCTCACCACCGCCCACGCCGTCCGGCCCCGCGGCGGGCCAGGCGGGCTCGACGCGGTCGGGGGACGCCTGGAGCACCTCGACGGCGTCGGCGCGCCAGAAGCTGGAGCCGCCCTCGGTGACGCGGGCGCGCACCCGTTCGCCCGGCAGGGTGTGCCGCACGAAGACGACCCGACCGTCGAGGCGTGCCACGCAGTGGCCGCCGTGTGCGACGGGACCCACCTCCAGCTCGACCTCGGTGCCCACCTCGGGTGCGGGCACGTCGCTGACGCGCCGGCCGCGGTCCGGCCGCGGGGAGCGCTGCGGACGACGGCGGGGACGACCGCCGGAATCGGGGTCGGCGGGCGCGGAACGACGGTCGGGGTTGCGGGGCATGCCCCCAGTATCCCCTGCCTAGATCCGCCTGCCGTGCATGAACGTGTCGTCCTCGAGACCGGTGTGGCCGCGCGACGAGGCGAGCTGCCACGGCACCGACGCCACGACGACCCCGGGTGTGAACAGCAGGCTGCCCTTGAGGCGCAGCGCCGACTGGTTGTGCAGCAGCTGCTCCCACCAGTGGCCCACGACGTACTCGGGGATGTAGACGATCACGAGGTCACGCGGCGACTCGCGGCGCACCGACCGCACGTACTTCAGCACGGGCCGGGTGATCTCGCGATAGGGCGAGTCGAGGATGCGCAGGGGAACGGGCAGGTCGAGGGCCTCCCACTCGGCGACCAGCCCGTCGATGTCCTCCCGGTCCACGCCCACCGTGACGGCCTCGATCACGTTGGGCCGGGCGGCCCGGGCGTAGGCCAGCGCTCGCATGGTCGGCTTGTGCACCTTGGAGACCAGCACGACGGCGTGCACCCGGCTGGGCAGCGCCCGGGCCGCGGAGACGTCGTCGAGCGCGAGCTCCTCGCGTACGCGGTCGTAGTGCTTGCGGATCCCTCGCATGAGGACGAACAGCACGCCCATCGCCAGGAGTGTGATCCAGGCGCCATGCGTGAACTTGGTCACCAGCACGATGATCAGGACCGTCCCGGTGAACGCGAAGCCGATGCCGTTGACCACGCGCGAGCGCTTCATGCGGCTGCGCACCGCCGGGTTCGGCTCGGTGCGCAGCTCCCGGGTCCAGTGCCGCAGCATGCCGAGCTGGGACAGGGTGAACGAGACGAACACGCCCACGATGTAGAGCTGGATCAGGCGCGTCGTCGAGGCGTCGAACGCGACGATCAGGACGATCGCCGCGATGGCGAGCGTGACGATGCCGTTGGAGAACGCGAGGCGGTCGCCGCGGGTGTGCAGCTGGCGCGGCAGGTACCCGTCGCGGCCCAGGATCGAGCCCAGCACGGGAAACCCGTTGAACGCCGTGTTGGCGGCGAGCACCAGGATCAGGCCAGTGACGGCGGACACCGCGTAGAAGGCGGGCGGGAAGCCCGAGAACACCGCCTCGGCGAGCTGGCCGATCACGGGGATCTGCACGTAGTCGGCCGAGACCGGCTCGCCGTTCACCTGCAGCTGGGTGTGCGGGTCCTCGGCGAAACGGACACCGGTGGCCTGGGCCAGCAGCAGGATCGAGATGATCATCGTCGAGGAGATGCCACCGAGCAGCAGCAGCGTCGTCGCGGCGTTGCGCGACTTGGGCTTGCGGAACGCGGGCACGCCGTTGCTGATCGCCTCGACACCGGTCAGGGCGGCACAGCCGGAGGCGAACGCGCGGGCCAGGAGGAACGCGCCGCCGATACCGACCAGCCCCTGGTCGAACGCGGCCTCCCCCACGAGCTCGTACCCGGAGCTCGCGGCCTGCGGCAGGTTCCCGGCGAAGTAGCGGACCGCACCGGTGACGACCAGCGCCCCGATGATCGCCATGTAGCAGTAGGTCGGGACCGCGAACGCCGTACCGGACTCCCGGACACCGCGCAGGTTGACCAGGGTCAGCACGGCGACCGCCGCCACGGCCGCGACGACCTCGTGGCCCCGCATCCCGGGGATCGCGGCCGTCGCGTAGTGGGCCGCCGCCGAGATGGACACGGCGACGGTGAGGACGTAGTCGACGAGCAGCGCGGACGCCACGCCGATCCCCGCCGTCCGGCCCAGGTTGGTGGTGGCGACCTCGTAGTCACCGCCGCCGGACGGGTAGGCTCGCACGTTCTGCCGGTAGGACGCCACCACGATGAGCAGCACCACGACCACGACGAGACCGACCCACGGCGAGAACGCCAGGGCGGCGATGCCGGCCAGCGAGAGGGTCAGGAGGATCTCGTCCGGAGCGTAGGCCACGGACGACAGGGCGTCCGAGGCGAACACCGGCAGGGCGATCCGTTTGGGCAGCAGCGTGCGACCCAGGCTCTCGCTACGTTTGGGGCGGCCGACCAGTAGTCGTTTGGCCGCATCGACGATGTCCGACACGTTGGAAGACTCTATGCCTGCCGATGGCCCGGAGCGCACCGTAGGGCCGCGGCGCGGTAGCGTTCCGTTCGTGCACTTCGTGATCATGGGCTGCGGCCGTGTGGGCTCCAGCCTCGCCCAGGAGATCGAGGGCCGCGGACACTCCGTCGCCGTCATCGATCAGAACCCGGACGCGTTCCGGCGCCTGCCCTCGGACTTCTCGGGCAAGAAGGTGACCGGCGTGGGCTTCGACCGGGACACACTCGTCCAGGCGGGGATCGAGGACACGTACGCGTTCGCCGCGGTGTCCGACGGCGACAACTCCAACATCCTGTCCGCCCGGGTGGTCCGCGAGACCTACGGCGTCGACAACGTGGTGGCCCGCATCTACGACCCGCACCGCGCGGAGATCTACCAGCGTCTGGGCATCCCCACGGTCGCCACCGTGCGCTGGACCGCCGACCAGGTGCTGCGCCGGATGCTGCCGATGGGCTCCACCGACGAGTACCTCGACCCGTCGGGCACCGTCCGGCTGGCGCAGATCGACTACCACCGGCGCTGGGTCGGCCGGCCCGTGCTCCACATCGAGGCCGCGACCGGCGCGCGGGTCGCCTTCGTGACCCGGTACACCTCCGCGGTGCTGCCCACGCCCGACATCGTGCTCCAGGAGAACGACGTGCTGCACCTCCTCATGACCACGGACGCCTCCGCCGACGTCGAGCGGATCCTCACCGCCGCGCCGACCGCCGAGGAGGACTGATGCGCGTCGTCATCGCAGGGGCCGGGTCCGTGGGCCGCTCGATCGCCCGGGAGCTGCTGAGCCACGAGCACGAGGTCACCCTGATCGACAAGAACGCCTCGGCCATGCGGGTCTCGCAGGTCCCTGAGGCGGAGTGGGTGCTCGCCGACGCGTGCGAGCTCCCCGCGCTCGAGGCCTCCGAGATGGAGCAGGCCGACGTCGTGGTGGGCGCCACCGGCGACGACAAGGTCAACCTCGTGTTCTCGCTGCTCGGCAAGACCGAGTTCGGGGTGCCGCGCACCGTCGCCCGGGTGAACAACCCGAAGAACGAGTGGATGTTCGACCAGTCGTGGGGCGTGGACGTGGCGGTCTCGACGCCGCGCATCATGACCGCGATGGTCGAGGAGGCGGTCGCCGTGGGCGACCTGGTGCGCATCTTCAGCTTCCGCCAGTCCCGCGCCGACCTGCTCGAGCTCACGCTGCCCGCCGACTCCCGCGTCGCCGGGACGCGTGTCGGCCGGGTCGTGTGGCCGGCCGACGTCACGCTCGCGACGATCGTGCGCGACGGCCGGCCGCTCGTGCCCAGCCCGGACGACACCCTGGAGGCCGGCGACGAGCTGCTGCTGGTCGCCGGCGCGGACGCCGACACCGACACCCTGCAGAAGCTCCTGGTGCCGAAGGACGAGGGCTAGGCCGGAGCCTGCACCTTCGGCCGGCGCACGACGTACCAGGTCAGGTACAGAACCAGCGCCCACAGCGGCACGCCGAGCAGCAGGTGGAACGTGCCGAGCCACGCGATGTCGCCCGCGAAGTACAGCGGCGTCTTGACTGCCAGGCGCAGGGCGAACAGGCCCACCCAGAGCCAGGTGGCTTGTCCGTAGGTGCGCATCTTGGCGGGGTCGTCGCGCCAGCCCGTCAGAGCGGCGAACGGCGAGGCGCCGGCCTCGGCCTGCGCCTTCACCGCCTCCGGCGTCAGACCGGCGCGCAGTGCCTCCACCACGTAGCCGACGGCGGGGCGGCGGATCAGGATGCTGCCGAGCAGCACCACGAGGTACCCGGCGTTGAGCAGCAGGCCCCCGGCGTAGTAGTTCTCCGCCTCGCCGGACGTCCAGGCCCACACCACGCCGATCGCGATGCCGAGCAGGCCGCCCAGCGCCTGCGTGACGGGTGTGCGCTGCACCAGCCGCGCCACCACGAGCACCAGGGCGGAGACGACCGACGCGACCAGCGGGATCACCAGGTTGGGGGTGGAGATCACGAACGCGACCACGAACACCAGGCCGGGTAGCACCGCCTCCACCAGGCCACGCACGCCGCCGATCGCCTGCGCGGCGGAGAACTCCTCGCCGGCCAGGGCACGCATGCCGCGCGCCGGCGCCTGCGCCGGGGCCCCGTCGGGCTGCTGCTCGGACTGCGGGGGCACGTCGGGACGTGCTGGTTCACTCATGGGGCTCATTGTGCCGTGCTCCCCGGGGTGCTGATCGCCCCCGTCGCTCATGCGTCATTCGCCCGGCCGGGGCCGGAGCTCGTACCGCGGGTTGAACATGGTGCGCCGCCCGTCGACGTCGCACACCATGCCCTCGACGCGGATGCGGCGGCCGGGCTCGATGCCGTCGATGGTCCGGCGGCCGAGCCAGACGAGGTCCAGCGCGCCGGAGCCGTCGAACAGCTCCGCCTCCACGGTGGGCACGCCCTCACGCGGCCGCAGGACCACCGAGCGCAGCACGCCGGCCACCTTGCCGCGGGACCGGACCGGCACGGAGGCGACGGCCATGCAGCCCACGTTGCGGGAGGCGTCGGCGCGTTCCTCGGTGTCCCGGACCTCCTCGTTGGACGCCAGCGACTCAGCGATACGGGACGCGAGGCTCGAGCGCAGCGACATCAGCGGTTCACCTCGTCAGCCGATCTGGGTGATCTCGGGGCCGCGGCGCAGAGGATCGATGTCGGACATCTGCGGTACCGCACCCTCGGGGCCGGCAACGGCCGCTGCCGGCTGTGCACCATCCTTGCGCGCCGACTTCGGCAGCGCCAGGGGCAGCAGGTCCCGGGGCGGACGCGGGCTCTGGTCACGGACCACGACGATGTTCGCGAACACGGACTCCAGCGCCTTGGCCGCCTCGGCGTCGAGGGCCGCCTTGCCCGCGAGCACCCCACGGATGAACCAGCGCGGGCCGTCCACGCCGACGAACCGTGCGGGACGCTGGCCGGGCTGTCCGTCCGGGCCCTTCACCGGCATGCGGACCAGCAGCTCGCGGCCGAACACGCCGGGCACGTCGTCGACGATCCCGCCCTGCCCGCTCACGGACTGCGCGATCTCGTGCCGGATCTCGTCCCAGATGCCCTCGGTGCGGGGCGCGGCGAAGGCCTGGATCTGAAGGTTCGACCCCTCCAGCGCGGCCGTCACCCCCGTCACCTTCTGCGTCTTCTTGTCGATCTCCATGCGGAGCTCGAGACCCGGCATCACCGGCAGCCAGATGGCGCCGAGGTCGACGCGGGGACCCATCTCCCCCACCTGCGACCGGTCGAAGGGTCCGTGGGGCCGCTTCTGCTGCTCGGCCTCCACCGACGCCCACTCGACCGGTGCGGGCTCATTCGCCGTGCCTCGTCGGCTGAACAGACCCACAGCCACGCTCCTTCGTAGTTCGTCGTCCTGCGTGCGCACACGGATACAGCGCACAGCAGCGTTATCCACTCGTTACTTACAGACTAGACCCGTCCGGGGTGGTGCCGGTACGGAAGTCGGGACCGCTCCGCGCCGAGCGTTCAGCGCCCCGCGAAACCGCCGCTCGAGCCGAAGCCGCCGTCGCCGCGGTGCGAACCCGGCAGGGTCTCCGCGGGCAGGAACCGGGCCCGCTCGACCTTCTGGATCACGAGCTGCGCCACCCGGTCACCACGAGCCAGCTTCACGGCCTCGGTGACGTCGGTGTTGAGCAGCGTGACCTTGATCTCGCCGCGGTAGCCGGCGTCGACGGTGCCGGGCGCGTTCACGATGGTGACCCCGTGCTTCGCGGCCAGCCCCGACCGGGGATGGACGAACGCCGCGTAGCCGTCCGGCAGCGCGATCGAGACTCCCGTGGGCACCACCACCCGGCCCTGCGGCGGGATCTCGATGTCGACCGTGGTCACCAGGTCGGCGCCGGCGTCGCCGGGGTGCGCGTAGGAGGGGACGGGGACGTCGTCGAGGAGGCGGATGAGCACGTCTACCGTGCTGCCGTCGTCGGTTGGCACAGGGGTGGGCACGCCGGAAGAGTACGCCACCTCGGCCCGCCCCGCCGCAAGAGTGCCCGGACGTGCGTCCCAGCAGTGCTCAGGGCTGGGATGATGTTCCCATGACGGCGACCACCCTCACCTTCCATGAGCGTCTTCTGCCCGGTCCCGGTGGCTGGCTCGGCACGGTCGGTCTGGGCGCCATCGCGGCGATCGCGCTGTGGCCGCTGCACACGACGGCGGCCCTGGTCGTCGGGCTGCTGGTCTGCGTGGGGTCCGCGGCGGCCCTGGCCATCACCTCGCCCGTCGTGGAGGTGTCCGACGGCGTCCTGCGGGCCGGCAGCGCCCGGGTCCCGGTCACGCTGCTCGGCCCCGCCGAGGCCCTGGACGTCGCCGCCATGCGGCACGAGCTGGGCCCCGGCCTCGACGGGCGGGCGTACGTCTGTCTGCGCGCATGGGCCCGGACCGGCGTGCGGGTCCCCCTCGACGACCCGGCGGACCCGACCCCCTACTGGCTCGTCTCGACGCGGCGCCCGCAGCTGCTGGTGGAGGCGCTGCTCGGCTGAGCCGGAGGTGCAGCGCAGGGTGCGGGCCGAGGAACGAGGCACGCGCCCGGAGCGGAACCGCAGGCTCAGCCGATACAAGTAGGGCCTGAGCCGGAGGCAAGCCTGAGCCGAGGGTCCCGTCCCCGGTCCCCGGGCACGACGAAGGCTGCCACGCATCGCATGACAGCCCGGTCGTGTCGTCAGTGCCGAACGCCTGGTGGATCAGGCGGCGCACTCCGTGCAGATCATCTGGCCGGCCTTCTCGTAGGCCAGCTGACTGCGGTGGTGCACGAGGAAGCAGCTGGAGCACGTGAACTCGTCCGCCTGTCGGGGCAGCACGCGGACCGCGAGCTCCTCGCCGGACAGGTCAGCACCCGGGAGCTCAAAGCCCTCGGCCGCTTCGGTCTCGTCCTCGTCCACAACGCCCGAGGACTTGTCAGATCGACGCGCCTGCAGCTCCTGGATCGAGTCCTGCTCGACATCCTCATCGGTCTTACGCGGGGCGTCGTAGTCAGTTGCCATGTGGTGTTCTCCGTCGGTAGGTGGTCGCGCCGGAAGGTTTCGGGTCATCCGGGGATTCGACGCCGCCCCGGCCGGGTCACCGCAAGCGCCGTCGAACGGCGTCCGTTGCGGGTGTACGCGCAGATAATGCATGCCGCCCCGGATTTGTTCCCGACTCGGCCCACGGATTGTGCACCATTTCGTATCGGCGCGCTACATCTGCGGGTGTAACTCAGGTCACGTATGCCCTGACCTGCGTCAACGCAGCATTATTTGCTTTTGGACGGCGTTCGACGGTGACATCTCTCGCCGGACCGCGTCAGAAAAAAGATCACCCGAACTCGGCGGAAGTCGCCCCGTCCGCATCTGCCGCTTCGAGGATCTCGGACAGCTGCGCGACGAGCTCGGGCGGGCCCGCCACGGTCATCGCCTGACCGGCCGGCCCGCCGCGGAGGCCCGTCACGACGGCGCCCGCCTCGGTGGCCACGACCGCCCCCGCCGCCATGTCCCAGGGGTTGAGCCCGCGCTCGTAGTACAGGTCGATCGAGCCGTCCGCGAGGAGGCACAGGTCGATGGCGGCCGAGCCGAGCCGCCGGATGTCCCGGATCTTGGGCAGCACCTGGGTCAGCACCTGGGCCTGGTGGGCACGGCGGGCGGCGTCGTACCCGAAGCCGGTGCCGACCAGGGAGGTGCCGAGGGACACGGGGGCGCCCACGCGGACGGGCTCGCCGTCGCGGGTGGCGCCCTCGCCGAGCCCGGCCGACCACGTGCGGCCGTCGGCCACGCTGTGCACGCACCCGGCCAGGACGGTCCACGAGGCGGGTTCCGGCGGCCCGGCCACCACCGCCACCGATACGGCCCAGGAGGCCACCCCGTACAGGTAGTTCACCGTTCCGTCGATCGGGTCGAGCACCCAGGTGAGGCCGCTCGTGCCGGCGACGTCGTCACCCTCCTCGCCCAGGATCGCGTCGTCGGGCCGCTCGGCGGCGATCATCGTGCGCAGCAGCTCCTCGGACGCGCGGTCCATGACCGTCACCGGGTCCACCTCGCTCGACTTGGTGGCAGCGACCACCACGCGATCCGGTCTACCCTCACGGACCAGGGCACCGGCGGCTGTCGCGAGGCGGACGGCGAGGTCGCGGAGGGCGGTGACGGTGACGCCGTCGGGCAGCTCGGGCAGTGCGGGTGAGATCACGCACCCATCCTGCCGCACCGACCACCGGCCGACTATCCGGCGGCACACCGACGCGCCTGCGCCGCTGGGCCGCCCCGCAGTGGCAGGCTCGGCCCACAGGACTACCCCGGGAGGACTGGCATGGACGAGCTGGAGCTGGTAGGGCTGCACGAGGACGGTGAACGACTCGTCCTTGCTGCGCGCGACGGCGCCCAGAGCACCCTGCCCATCACCGATGCCCTGCGTGCCGCGATCCGAGGGGACCGCCCCCGCATGGAGTCCATCCGCGCCCGGGAGGAGTCGGCGCTGCGCCCCCGCGAGATCCAGGCGCGCCTGCGCGCCGGCGAGACCTGCGAAGCGCTGGCCGAGGCCTCGGGCCTGCCGCTCGACCACGTGCGCCGGTTCGAGTACGCGGTGCTCTCCGAGCGGGAGCACTCGATCGCCCGGGTGCGGGCCAAGGCCGTCCTGACGGACGACGACGGCGCCACCACGCTGGGCGAGGTCGCCGACGAGCGGCTCCGCTCGCGGGGCGTGCGCCCCGCCGACGCCCGGTGGACCGCCACCCGGGAGGGCACCCACCCGTGGATCGTGCAGGTCGAGTTCGAGGCCGCAGAGCGCCCTCGCCTCGCCCGCTGGTCCCTGGAGCCGCGCGGCGGCTTCGTGACCGCGCTCGACGACGAGGCGCGCTGGCTCGGCCTCCCGGAGGACGACGGCGGCCCCTCCTTCGCGGGCGTGTCGGCCCTGCCGCCGCACCGCAGCAACCACCACCCGTCGGCGCCCGCACCGCCCGAGCAGGACGACACGGACCTGCTGCTCGACAACCTGTCGGAGCGGCGGGGACAGCGCCCTGCCCGCAGGCAGTCGCCGGACAACGATCTGCCGGACATGATGGAGCTCGACCTGGACGGCGCGGATGGTCCACCGGCCGGTGAGCCCGAGCCGGCACCCGAGGAGGCGCCCGAACCGTCGGCGTCCGTCGTCGACATCGGCGCACGACGGGGCGGGTCCCGCCCGCGGATGCCCTCCGTCAAGGTTCCGGACTCCCCCGCTGATCTCGAGTGGGACGGACCGAGCCAGTGGGAGATCACGGCCCCCGCGACCGGCTCGGAGCAGCGGCCCGACCCCGGCTCTGCCGCCGAGGCGTCGCCCGCGGACAACCCCGCGCCTCAGCCGGCGCCCCAGGCCGACACGGAGAAGGTGCCGGAGAAGGTGCCGGAGAAGCCACCGGCCGAGCCCGCGACGCCCAAACGCCCGGCGGCGAAACGCGGCCGCAAGTCGCGCGCGCAGGTACCGAGCTGGGACGAGATCGTGTTCGGCTCCCGACCCGAGGTCTAGCGGGCTCGGTCGTGCAGGCTCGGTCGTGCAGGCTCGGTCGTGCAGGCTCGGTCGTGCAGGCTCGGTCGTGCAGGCTCGGTCGTGCGGGCTCGGTCGTGCGGGCTCGGTCGTGCGGGGTCAGTCGTGCAGGACCGCCCGTGTCACGGTCAGCGACACCCGGCACGCCAGGTCGTCGTGCCGCTGGTCGACCTCCGCCAGGACGTGCACGGCGCTGGTGCCGCCGCTGATGGGAATGTCGACGGGCCTGCCCGACGGGCCCCTGACCGGGACGCGCGGGACGTTGTCGACAACCGGCGTCAGGACGATCTCGGCCGCGGCGACGCAGGACCCGGTGGCCGCCGGGTTGTGCAGCACGGGCAGGAACGTGACGTGACCCCGCGGCGGCGGGTCTCCCGGCAGGCTGATCCGGAGCTGGGTGCAGTCGGCGGTCGGGGCGCCGGTCCCCTCCTCGGTGCGGCGCTCGCCGTCGACGTAGCAGTCGGTGAGGCCGGCGGGCGTGCTGTCGTCGGCGGGTTCCTCGGACACGGCGGCCACCCTGATGTCGCCGGTGACCGGGATCGAGGACGCCGAGGTGTAGTACCACGTCAGGAACGTCGCGGCGGCGAGAACGGTGACCAGGCCCGCGACGGTGGATCTCGGCCGCGCGGTGAGAGTGGCGACGAACCGGCTCCACCAGCCCGGTGCGTCGTCGTCGGCCTGGTGGGTCTGGATCTCCTGGACCCCCTGCCGCACGGCGAGGCAGATGCCCACGTAGCTCAGGAGCATCGCCGCGGCGTCGATCGAGGACCGGCCCTCCGACGGTTCCAGCACGAACGCGATGACGCATACCACGCCGCCCGCGACGAAGATGGTGAGGTCTCCGCGTCGGCCGCGCGGCTTCGCGGACCGTTCGGCCGCGAGCGCCGGGTCGCCAGGTCCGGTCACGGCTCGGCTTCCGGGTCGGGGCACTCGGTGAGGTCACCGTCGTCAGGCTTGAAGTCCGCGGGGTCGAGGTAGTCAGGAAAGTTGTTCTCGAAGGTCTGTACCCACCAGCCGCTGATCAGCGCCTGCAGGATGGCGTCGTCCAGGAACTCGCACAGCTCGGCGTCGCCGTGGTCGATCCCGATGCCGTAGAGCTCGGCGTTGCCGAACTGCTCGTCGGGCAGCACCTGCAGGCCGCCGAACTCCTCGGCGTAGCCGTAGAGGAGCAGCTGGTCGGTCGAGACCGCGTCCACGGTGCCGGCCAGGAGCTTCTGGGTGCAGACGCCGAACCCTTCCTCCTGGACGGCGACGATGCCCGAGAGGTTCTCCTTCATCTGGTCCCACGACGTGCTGCTCCGAGCCGCGCAGACCTTCTTGCCCCTGAGGTCGGCGGCGGACTCGATGCCGGAGTCCGAGCGGACCATCACACCCTGCTTGGTCTTCATGTACGGGCCGGCGAAGGAGATGTCCTCCTTGCGCTCGTCGGTGATCGAGTAGCTGCCGATGACCAGGTCCGCGCCGTCCTCGTCCTGCAGCTCCCCTTCGCGCTGCGTGGTACCGAGGTTCTGCTCGACCACGTTCAGCCCGCAGTAGCTGCCCAGCCACTGGGCGAAGTCGTAGTCGAACCCACCGCGTGTGGAGTCGGTCTTCTGGAAGTTCATCCCGGGCTGGTCGCTGTGCATCCCGATGACGACTCGTCCCTGCACGCCGAGGAGCGATGCGCACTCCTCGTGCGTCTCGGACTCGGAGGCCGGGCCGCACCCGCTCGCGAGGACGAGCGTCGCGGCGCACGAGAACGCGATGAGGGCTCGCCTGCTGGCCGTCGCCATGCGCGACAAACTATCATTTGCCGGATTTGCCCGGAAGGAAATCGCGCTTCGGGAATCCCCCGATCAGCCCCAGAGCGACTCGTCCGCCGAGCGACGGCGGGCCGTCAGCGCCGTCATGCGCCGCATGTGGTGCCGGCGGCACAGCACCTCGTAGGCGACGTCGGCCGCCTCGAGCGACCCGACGTCACCGATCACCACCTGCTCGCCCTCGGTGACCATGACGCCGTCGACGGTGCGCGCGTTGTGCGTGGCGCGTGCACCGCACCAGCACAGCGACTGCACCTGGAGCACGTCGATCCGGTCGGCGAGCTCGATGAGCCGGGCCGAGCCGGGGAACAGCCGGGTGCGGAAGTCGGTGGTGATGCCGAACGCGAAGATGTCGATCTCCATCTCGTCGACGAGCCGGGCGAGCTGCTCCACCTGCTCGGGCGAGTAGAACTGCGCCTCGTCGCACACGAGGTAGTCGACGGCCTCACCGCCGGCGAGCCGGCCGCTGATCTCGACCCAGAAGTCGGTGTCGTCGGTCACCTCGTGGGCGGCCACCTCCAGGCCCAGCCGGCTGGAGACCCTGGCCTCCCCCGCCCGGTCACCACGACTGAAGATCAGCCCCTCGCGCCCGCGGGCGCGATAGTTGTGGTCCGTCTGGAGGGCGAGGGTGGACTTCCCGGAGTCCATGGTCCCGGAGAAGAAGACGAGCTCAGCCACGGAAGCCTCCTCGGTCTCTACTTGAGTCGCATGAGTCTGCGGTTTCGCTGCGGGCGCGTGCCTCGTTCCTCGGCCCACACCCTCCGCTGCGCCTCCGGCTCATGCGACGGCGGTCAGCAGCGGTACGAGCATCTCGTGCTGGGTCAGTGACCCGTGCACGCCCGGCAGGCCGCGCGCGGCCGCGGAGTGCACCCGTGAGTCGACGACGGTGGCAGCGCCGGTCATCGCGACCACCACGTCCCCGATCGCCGGGAGCACGTGCTCGGCGACCGGCCCGAACCAGCCGCTCGACACCGCCTCGTCCCGCAGCAGGACGACGGCGTGCTCGCCCAGCCGCTCCGCCCACCGCCGCGCGACGTCGGCCGGGTCGGCGTCCTGGTCCGCGTAGACGTGCAGGGCGCGGGGCTCGCCGCCGACCATCGCGACGCCGGGCTTGAGCGCCGGGTCGGAGGCGACGTCCCACTGCGTGGCCAGGTCGGCCCGGATCTGGCCGTGGTCGGCGGTGATCACCACGAGGGTGCCGCGCGGGACGCTGCGCAGCAGCCGGCGCAGCTCCTGGTCGGTGGATTCCAGCGCGTCGCCCCACTGCCACGAGTCCCAGCCGTAGCCGTGCCCCGTCTTGTCGACGTCGCCCTGGTACAGGTAGACGAGACGCTGGGCCTCGCCCGGCTGCCGCAGCGCCGTCACCGTGGCGTCGACCCGCTGCTCGAACGTCTCGGCCGCGACGTAGGCCGGTCCGCGCAGCGCGGCCTGCGTCATACCGGACCCGGCGAACTTGCCCGGGCCGGGCGCCGTGACCCGCGTGCCTGCCGCGGCCAGCGTCTCGAAGACGGTGGGCTCACGCTGCAGGTCGGCGGGGTCGCCGAGCTCGCGCCACTGCACCAGGGACGCCAGGCGGCCGTTCGCCGGGTTGCGCTGGGTGTAGCCGAGCATCCCCGTGCGGCCGGGGGCGGTACCCGTGCCGAAGATGCTCAGGCCCGCCGCCGTCGTGGACGGGAAGCTCGAGGTGAGCGTGGCGGCCTGCTCGTCCCGCTCGCGCAGGAGCCCCCGCAGGAACGGGGCGTGGCCGCCGCGCTCGGCGAGATTGCGGATGCCGAGCCCGTCGACCAGGACGACGACCACGCGGTCGGCGTCGGGCAGGCCGAGGGCCGTGCGGCAGCCGGCGGCGGTGAGGCCGGTCGCGGTGGTCAGGTCGTGGCCCAGCGCGCCGGCCACGGCGGGCATCACCGCGGCGAGGCTGGTGGTGTCGTAGGACGGCGCGACCAGGCCGTCGGGAAGGTGCGGCGCGGTCACTTCGGCGCGGAGGTCGCCCGGGACAGGGCGCGCGCGAAGTCGACGGCGGCGCGGACCGCCGCGTCCCCCTCGGCCTCGCTGGAGACCCGTACCACCACGTCGTCGGGCGTGACCTGGCCCGTCAGTCCGTGGTCGGCGGTGCAGTTCGGGTCGACGCACGTGGCCGGCTCCAGGTCGACGCGCGACACCGCTCCCCAGCCGATCGCCAGGGTGACCTCACGCGTCGCCGCGCGCTTCGGGTACCGCTCCGGGTCCGCGATCACGTGCGTGAGCGCCACGGAGCGGATCTCGCGCACCGGCACGACCTCCGTGGTGGCCGACGCCGATCCGGGCCGCGCCGGGTCCTCCCCCGAGTGGTCGTCCACGTGCGCGGTGACCAGGCGGGTAGGAGTCAGCACCAGGACGGTGAGGTGCCTGCGCACCTCCGAGTCGAAGGTGGTCTCGGCCTGCACGAGGTGGGCCAGCACCTCCTCGTCGGCCAGCGCCACGTCGAGCACGTCCGCGACGAGCTCCGGGTAGTAGCCGGCCCGGTGCAGATGGGCGGTCAGGTCGTCACGGGCATCGGTAGGGGCATGGGGCACGGTTGGCATCATCCCATCCGGGTCGCGCTCAGGTCCACATGGTGGGGATCACCGGACCGCCCGGAAGGATCCACGACGGGATCCGCGGAGGGGCTTCAGCCCGGCAGCGCCCGGCGCGGGGCGTCCGTCCGGCGCTCCGCGGGCCGCAGCCGGACCGTCGCGTGCAGCACCGAGGCGCCGTGCTCGGCGACGGCCACCGGGTACAGCTCCAGGGACGCGAGCTCCGGCAGGTCCTCGGCCATGACCGAGACGCGCGCCAGCACGTCCTCGAGCGCGTCGACGTCGGCGGCGGGCGCGCCCTGGTACCCGAACAGGCGCGGGGCGGCCCGGACCCCGCGCACCATGCGCGCGACGTCGACGTCCGTGAGCGGCGGCACGCCGTGCGCCACGTCGTCGAGGAGGTCGACGGCGTCGCCCGCCAGCCCGAACGACACGACCGGCCCGAACAGCTCGTCCTCGACCGACCGCACCACGCACGCCACCCCGGTGGGCGCCATCGCCTGCACCTCCAGCACCGGGTCGGGCGCCGGCACCAGGACCGACGCCGCGGCCAGCATGCGCTCGACGTCCTCGCGGAGGTCCTCGGCGTCGGCGATGTCGAGGCGCACGCCACCGAGGTCGGCCCGGTGCCGCAGGGCGGGCGCGGCGATCTTGAGCGCGACCGGCCAGCCCAGCTCCTCGGCGGCGGCGACCGCCTCGTCGGCCGTCCGCACGCTCCGCGACCCCCACAGCCTCAGGCCGTAGCAGGCCAGCAGCTCGGCCGCCGCGGCCTGGTCCAGGACCAGGCCGTCGCGGCGCGCCGCGTCGAGATCCTGGCCGAGCAGCGACTCGACGAGCGTGCGCGCCCGGGCGCGCGCGACGCCGTCGGACACGCCTTCCTGGAGGGCCGGGCGGACCGGCGTGCCGTGGTCCTGCGTGCGCCACTGCGCGTAGCGGACCACCTCGCCGAGCGCCCAGACGGCGTCCTCCGGCGTGGAGAAGGCGGGAATGCGGACGTCGCCGGACGCGAGCTGGTCGGGCATGCCGTGCAGGCCGAGCGCGCTGACGACCGTCGTACGGCCCGTGCGCGCGGCCGCCTCGGCCACGGCGCGGGCTATCGCGTCGGTGCGCGGCAGCACGACCGGCACGGACACGACGACGACGGCGTCGCACGCACCGGGCGCGTAGAGGGCGTCGACGGCGGCGGCGATCTCGTCGTCGGGCGCACCGGCGGACAGCGGCTCGGGCGGCCCGACGACGGTCAGGCCCGCCGCGGCCACCGCGTCGGCCACGAGCGCCGCCAGCGACGGCGAGCTCGCGAGGATCCCCACCCGGCCGCCGGTCGGGAGCGGCTGGTGCGCCAGCACCTGCGCGACGTCCATGAGCTGGTGCGTGTTCTCGGCGCGGATCACGCCGGACTGCCGCAGCACCTCGTCGAGCATCCGCCGCGGGGCGCGCGTGGCCCGGACCGTGTGCCCGGGCGGCACGACGCTCCCGTGCCGGCCCGCCACGACCACGACCACGGGCTTGACCTGCGCCAGGCGCCGGGCGATCCGCGAGAACTTGCGGGGGTTGCCGAGCGTCTCCAGGTACAGGCAGACGACGTCGGTGTGCGGGTCGTCCTGCCAGTACTGCATGACGTCGTTGCCCGACACGTCCGCCCGGTGCCCCGCCGAGACCAGGGTGGACAGCCCGAGCCCGCGGCGCTTGACGGTCTCGGAGGCGGTGACGGCCACCGGTGAGCTCTGGCTGAACAGGCCGACGCGGCCGGGCCGCGGTGCCGTGAGCGCGAGGCTCGCACGCAGGCTCGCGCCAGGCACGTTCGTGAGCAGGCCGTAGCTGGCCGGGCCCACCACCCGCATGCCCTCGGTGTGCGCGGTGCGGAGCAGCTCGCGACGGCGGGCGACGCCGTCCGGCCCCACCTCCGCCCAGCCCGCCGACAGCACGACGACGCCCCGCGCGCCCGTGCCACGCAGGCGCCGGACCGTGTCGATCACCTCGTCGGGCGGTGCGGCGACGACCGCGAGGTCCACGCTGCCGATGTCCGCCCAGGTCACGTCCTCGCCGAGCACCAGCAGCTCGGTGTCGCCGGGGTCGGCGGCGTGGGCCTCGCGCACGCGGTCGGCGAGCAGCTCGTCGACGGTGCCGCCCTGCGCGGGGCCGACCAGGAGTACCCGCCGGGCCGACAGGAGCCCCTGCATGGAGCGGGCCTCGGTACGGTGCTCGCGGTCGGCCATGACCTCACGGGACCGGTCGGTCGGGTCGAGATCGATCGAGACGGTGACGACGCCGTCGTCCAGGTGCTGCTCGACGGCGTACCCCGCCTCCCGGAACACGCCGAGCATCGCGCGGTTCTGGGGCAGCACCTCCGCGACGAACCGGTGCACGCCCCGCTCGCGCGCCGCGGCCGCGATGTGCTCCAGCAGCACCGACCCGAGGCCCTGGCCCTGGAGCGCGTCAGCGATGTTGAACGCCACCTCGGCGGTACGGCGGCCGGGCTGGTCGTCGGTCACGTCGTAGCGTGCGACCCCGACGATGTCCTCGCCGCCCGTGCCCGGCCGGACCGCGACCAGCGCCGTCCGCCCCACGTGGTCCACCGTGACGAGCTGGGTGAGCATGCGTTCGGGGATGCGCTGCAGCGCGGCGAAGAACCGGAGGTACGTCGAGCGCTCCGACTGGGCCATCTGGAAGCGCTGGAGCGCGTCGGAGTCCTCGGGGCGGATGGGCCGGACGTGCGTCGTGGAGCCGTCGCGCAGCACCACGTCGGCCTCCCACTCGACCGGATACTCCGTCGAGTACGGCAGGCGCACCGTGCCCACCCGTCGGTCGGCCCGTTCTGGCTGGTCCACGAGACCAAGGCTAACGACAGGACGTCAGCGGACCAGCACTCAGCGAATTAGCACCATGCCCACGAGCAGCATGACCGCGAAGCTGACGAGCACCACGCGCTGCCGACGGTTCGGGCCCGAGGCGGTCAGGATCGCGGCGACCGCCGGTCCCGCCGCGAGGAGGAGCCACGCGCCGAGCGCCGGGGCCACGTTGGCCGACACCGCGGCCACCGCGACGACCACGAGGCCGTGCACCACGCCGAGCCCCACCCGCATCGACACGACGACGTGCAGCACGGCGGCGAGCACCGCCAGCCCCGCCCACATGGTGATGCCCTCCTCGAGGCAGCCCCACTCCTGCTGCGCGCACTCCCAGGACTGCATCCACCAGGTCACCAGCGCGCCCAGCACCATGACGGGCACCACGCTCATCCCGACGACGCCGTAGGCGAGCCCGACGCGGACCAGCCATCCCGGCAGGGTGGTTGACCTGCTGAGCAATGGCATTTCGGGCATACCCGAATAGTGCCAGGTGGACCGCGAAAAGTGCACATGTCTCAGCCCGTGACCTCGCCCGATGTTCGAGCGTGCGTTCGAGCGCTCGTTCGAGCATGACGTCCGGGCACGACCTCCGACGTGGCACCAGCGAGGTGCCACCGGAGTGTCGGCGGCGCGGGGTACGGTTTGCCTGTCCGAAACCACCCCAGATTCCAGGAGCCCCACGAACCATGGCGCGCAAGCCGTCGCAGCCGCTCGACGAGAGCGAGATCCACGAGAAGGTCGTGGACATCGACGTCGCCTCGGAGATGGAGGCGTCGTTCCTCGAGTACGCCTACTCCGTCATCTACTCGCGGGCTCTTCCGGACGCGCGCGACGGCCTGAAGCCTGTCCAGCGCCGCATCCTCTACATGATGTCGGACATGGGGCTGCGCCCCGACCGCGCCCACGTGAAGTCGTCGCGTGTCGTCGGCGAGGTCATGGGAAAGCTGCACCCGCACGGTGACGCCCCCATCTACGACGCCCTCGTCCGGCTCGCGCAGAGCTTCTCGCTGCGGCTGCCGCTCGTGGACGGGCACGGCAACTTCGGTTCGCTCGACGACGGCCCCGCGGCGCCCCGGTACACGGAGGCGCGCCTGGCGGCGTCGTCGATGGCGATGACCACGGATCTCGACGAGAACGTCGTGGACTTCGTGCCGAACTACGACAACAAGCTCACCCAGCCCGAGGTGCTGCCCGCGGCCATCCCGAACCTGCTGGTCAACGGCGCGTCCGGCATCGCGGTCGGCATGGCCACGAACATGGCCCCGCACAACCTCGTCGAGGTCGTCTCCGCGGCGCAGCACCTGATCAAGAACCCCGAGGCCACGCTCGAGGACCTGCAGCGGTTCGTCCCGGGTCCCGACCTGCCCACGGGCGGCAAGATCGTCGGCCTCGAGGGCGTGCGCGACGCGTACCGCACCGGCCGCGGCAGCTTCCGCACGCGGGCCACGGCGCGCATCGAGAACGTCACGCCGCGCCGCAAGGGCATCGTCGTCACCGAGCTCCCCTACCTCGTGGGCCCGGAGAAGGTGATCGAGAAGATCGCCGACGGCGTCAAGGCCAAGCGCATCCAGGGCGTCACGAACGTGCAGGACCTCACCGACCGCACGCACGGGATGCGCCTGGTGATCGAGGTCAAGACGGGCTTCGACCCCGACGCCGTGCTGGAGCAGCTGTACCGGGTGACGCCGCTCGAGGACTCGTTCGGCATCAACAACGTGGCCCTGGTCGACGGTCAGCCGCGCACCCTCGGCCTCGTCGAGATGCTGCGGGTGTGGGTGGACCACCGCATCTCCGTGGTCCGGCGCCGGTCGCAGCACCGCCTGGACAAGCGGCTCGAGCGCCTGCACCTGGTCGACGGCCTGCTCGTCGCGATCGTCGACATCGACGAGGTCATCCAGATCATCCGGTCGTCCGACGACGCCGGCATCGCCCGCGACCGCCTGCGCGAGATCTTCGACCTCTCCGAGCCGCAGGCGTCCTACATCCTGGACCTCCAGCTGCGCCGTCTCACCAAGTTCTCCCGCATCGAGCTGGAGAAGGAGGCCGAGGAGCTGCGCCGCGAGATCGCCGAGCTGGAGCGGATCCTCGGCGACGAGAAGCTGCTGCGCCGCGTCGTCAGCACCGAGATGGGCGACGTGGCCAAGACGTACGGCACGCCGCGCCGCACCGTGCTGCTCGACTCCGCGGGCGGGTCCGTCGGTTCGGTGGCGGTCGCCCCGGCGAACGGCCGCAAGAAGACCGTCGAGCCCATCGACCTGCAGATCAAGGATCTCCCGACCCGCGTCGTGCTGTCCGCGACGGGCCTGCTGGCCCGCCTCCCGGACGACGTCCCGGTGTCGCGTGAGGGCAACCGCGCGGCGCACGACGCCCTGCGGGGCGACGCCGCCGCGACCACCCGCGGACAGGTCGGCCTCGTGACGTCGGCCGGGCGCATGCTGCGCATCTCCGTGCTGGACCTGCCCTCGCTGCCACCGACCGACGGCGCGCCGTCGCTGTCCGGCGGCATCCCGGTGAGCGAGCTCGTGGAGCTGCAGCCCGGCGAGACGGTGCGGACGGTGACCGGCCTCGGGCCGGACGCGCCGACCATCGCCGTCGGCACGGCGCAGGGCATCGTCAAGCGCATCGCGCCGTCGGACGCCCCGGCCAAGGGTGACGAGTGGCCGGTGATCGGGCTCAAGGAGGGCGACGCGGTGGTCGGTGCCGCCGTGGTGTCCGACGACGACGAGCTGGTCTTCGTGGCCGACGACTCGTCGCTGCTGCACTTCCCGGCCTCGGCCGTCCGGCCGCAGGGCCGCGCGGCGGGCGGCATGACGGGCATCAAGCTCGGACCGGACCGGAAGGTGGTGTTCTTCGGAGCGGTCCCGTCCGGGGTCGACGCCTCGGTGGTGACCATCGCCGGGACGGGTGACGCGCTGCCGGGGATCGAGCCGGGCGCCGGCAAGGTGACGCCGTTCTCCGTGTACCCGGGCAAGGGCCGCGCGACGGGTGGTGTGCGGTCGCAGCGGCTGCTCAAGGGCGAGGACGGGCTCATCCTGGCCTGGGTGGGTGCCACTCCCCCGCGTGCGCTCGGCGCCGGCGGCCAGCCGGTCGAGCTGCCCGAGGTGGACGAGCGGCGTGACGGCTCCGGAACCCCGATCGCGGTGCCGGTCGCGGTGATCGGCTGACCCGGCGGAACCAGTTGTGTCGAGGCTGTCGATTCTGACGTCGCTCGCCCGTCCAAGGCGTGTCAACATTCCAGAGACGAGGAGCTCGGCATGACCGACAACTGGATGTTCCTGATCCGTGAGCACGACTGGAACTCGGACGCCTATCTCCCGGAGAACCGGGAAGGGCAGAGCCAGCAGGACTTCTCCGAGGACATGGCGGCCCACGAGCGGTTCCAGGAGGCCGTCGCCGACCTCGGCGTGAAGATCACCGGGAGCAACGCCCTCCAGAATGCCAGGTACGGCGGCTGGGTGCTGCCCGGCAAGGAGGGCGAGGAGCCCGTCTACACGGACGCCCCGTTCACGGACACCAACGAGGTGATCACCGGCTACTACGAGGTCGAGTGCGACGAGGCCACGGCGCGCCGGATCGCGGCGCTCGTCCCGAGCACGAACGTGGTCGAGTGGCGCAAGGTCATGCGTTTCGGTTCCTGAGTGCCGATCGACCCCGCGGCGTTCCGCACCGCCTGGCCTCAGGTGGTGCGGTCGCTCGCCGTGACCACGCGCAGCCTGGACAGCGGTGAGGAGTACGCCGCCGAGGCGTTCGCGCGGGCCGCGGCCCAGCCCGACGGTGCCATCGACGACCTGGTCGGCTGGTGCGTCCAGGTCGGGCGCCGCACGTGGCTCGACGCCGTGCGCCACCATGCGGTGTTCGCGCGGCTCCAGCCCCAGATCGCTCGCCCGGAGGTGGCCGCCGTGGACGTGCCGTCCGAGCCGGGCGCGCCCGGCGGCGAGCTCGACGACCGGCTCGCACTGCTCTTCGTCGCGTGCGACGACGCCCTCGCCCCTGGCGCGCAGCTGGTCCTGGCCATGCGCGTGGTCTGCGGTCTCACGATCCGGCAGATCGCGGCCCACCTCGGCATCGCGGAGGCGACGGCCGCCGCGCGGCTCACCCGGGCCAAGGCGGCGCTGGCGCGGGCCCGTGGCGAGTTCGCGGTGCCCGGCGGCGCCGCACGGGACGCGCGGCTGCCCGTCGTTCTCGCGTGCGTCGCGGGCCTGTTCACCGTGGGGCAACGGGACGGGCTCGAGCCCGTCGACGCCACGCAGGACCCGGCCCGTGACGCCCTGACGCTCGCCGACGCGCTCGTCGCGGAGTACCCGGACGATCCCGAGGTGCTCGGCCTCCGTGCCGTGTGCCGCCTCGGCCTGGCGCGTCGCCCCGGCCGCGTGCGCGACGGCGTCGCGCTCACCCTCGACGAGGTGGACCGGTCGGCGTGGGACCAGCGGCTGCTGTCAGCCGGCCTGGACGATGCCACGGCGGCGATCACCGGCGGCACTAATACCCACGGAGCGCTGACCGAGCATCCCGGCCGGTTCGCCCTGGAGGCCGCCATCTCCGGGGTGCACGCCGCGGCGCATGACGCCGCGGACACCGACTGGAACCGCCTGGCCCAGCTCTACGACGCGCTGCTGCACGTATGGCCGTCGCCGGCGACCCGCGTCGCTCGCCTCGTCGTGCTCGGCCGGCTCGCGTTGCGCGGGGATGGAGGTCCTGGTGGTGACGGTGGTGACGGTGGTGACGGTGATCCCGCAGGTGACGGCGGTCTTGGTGGTCCCGGAGGTCCCGAGGGCGACGGCGGTCTTGGCGCGATCGAGCACGAGCTCGAAGATCTGGTCGCCGACGGACCGCCGTACGCCGCCCGGGACGCCAGCCTCGCTCTGGCCGACCTCGCCCGGCACACCGGCCGGACCGCCGAGGCGGCGGCGCGCTACCGCGAGCTGCTCGACGTGGTTCCGGAGGGCCCGCTGCGCGAGTTCTGCCGCAGGCACGCCGGGTAACCGCCTGGCGTCGGTTCTGCTCCAGAGCGAGTTCGGTCCGTTGCACGGCCGGCTCACTGAGATCGGTCCCTTGCTCTGAGATCGGTCAGTTGACCGACCGATGTCAGAGCAACGGACCGAAGTCGCTGATTTCGGTCCGTTGCACGGATCCTCCGCGGAGCGCTCGACAAGGCCCTGCCCGCAATTTCCTCGGCTGATGTCAGTGTCCGGTGGTTGACTCCACCCCATGAACGACGACTCGACCTACGAGTTCTCCACCGACCCTGACCGCATCGACGCCGCACGCGTGCACGAGCTCGTGTCCCAGCACACCTACTGGGCCAAGGACCGCCCGCGCGAGGTGATGGACGCCGCGATCGCGGGTTCCCGGCCCTACGGCGTCTTCCGCCGCGACACGGGTGAGCAGGTCGCGTTCGCACGGGTGGTGACGGACGGTGCGACGTTCGCCTGGCTCGCCGACGTCATCGTCGACCCCGGGCTGCGTGGGCAGGGCATCGGCAAGCTTCTGGTCGGCGGCGTCGTCCAGGACATCGAGCCGCTCGGGCTGCGCCGCACGCTCCTCGCCACCGCCGACGCGCACGGCCTGTACGAGCAGTTCGGCTGGGCGCCGATCGATGAGGGGTACAAGTGGATGGAACGGCGAGGTCGCGGAGCCGACGCCAAGGAGGCAGAGGCATGAGCATGTCCGTCGAGATCGGTGACCTGACCCGCGTGGAGGTCGACGCGGTGGTCAACGCCGCGAACTCCATGCTCCTCGGCGGCGGCGGGGTCGACGGCGCCATCCATGCGGCAGCCGGCCCGCGCCTGCTCGAAGCGTGTCGGCGCCTGCGGAACACCACCCACCGGGACGGCCTGGAGGTCGGCGACGCCGTCGCGACACCGGCGTTCGACCTGCCGGCCTCCTGGGTCATCCACACCGTCGGACCGAACCTGCACCGCGGTCAGGACGATCCCGCCCTGCTGGCATCGTGCTTCGCCCGCTCGCTCGACGTCGCCGCCGAGCTGGACGTACGGTCGATCGCCTTCCCGGCCGTGAGCGCGGGAGCCTACGGCTGGCCGATCACCGACGTCGCCCGTATCGCCGTCATGACCTCTCGTGGCTGGCTCGCCGAGCATCCGGGGGCCAGCCCGCAGGACGTGCGGTTCATGGTTCTCGACGAGCGGGCGCGCGACGTGTTCGACGCCGCGCTGGGGACGGCCTGACGGCCGAACACGCCCGCCGGCCGCTCGCCGCCGCTCGCCGCCGCTCGCCGAGCACTGGCCGACGGACGCCGGCCATGCCCGCCGCCGCACCGTCACGCCGGGCGATGACCAACGCGCCACGCGGCGGCACGAGCTCGGTGCCCGGGTCGGCGGCGATCTCCCGCTCCAGCTCCTCCGGGTCGGTACAGCGGTTCTCCTTGAGCAGGTACCAGCTGTCGCTCATGTGCGTGTAGCACTCGCGCCAGAGGGCGACGGCATCGGGCGAGTCGAACGGCTCGGGGGTCACGGTCCAGGTGTCGTGCGTGAGGGTCACTGTCGCTGTTCTACGCGGCACCGGTGGAGACGTCCAGGCGATTCTGCGGATGACGTCCAGCAGTCAGGTCCAGCACGTCAGGTCCCACAGGTCAGGCCTGTCGCGCCCGCGGCGAGACGAGCCCCGACTGGTAGGCGAGCACGACGAGCTGGGCACGGTCGCGAGCGTGCAGCTTCGTCATCGCGCGGCTGACATGAGTCTTCGCGGTGGTCGGGCTGAGCACCATGCGCTCGGCGATCTCGTCGTTGCTCAGCCCGTGCGCGACCAGGGCCACCACCTCACGTTCGCGGTTCGTGAGCCGGTCGAGATCGGGTGAGGAGAGCAGGTCGGGCGGGCGTGCCACGAACTCGCTGATCAGCTGCCGGGTGACCGACGGCGACAGCAGGGCGTCCCCGCGCTTCACCACTCGTAGCGCCTGCAGGAGGCTCGCCGGGTCGGTGTCCTTGAGCAGGAATCCAGCGGCCCCGGCGCGCAGGGCGCGGAACACGTGCTCGTCCAGGCCGTAGTTGGTCAGCATCACGACCCGCACGTCGCACAACCGGTCGTCCTCGACGATGCGGCGCGTCGCCTCGATGCCGTCCAGGACGGGCATCTGCACGTCCATCAGCACGATGTCGGGGCGGTGCTCGACGGCGGCCGCCACACCCTCCTCGCCGTTGGCGGCCTCGGCCAGGACCTGGAGATCGTCCTCGCTGTCCAGCAGTGCGCGGATCCCTGAGCGGATCAGGTGCTGATCGTCGACGAGGACCACCGAGATCATCGGCGTTCCCCGCCCGACGGAGCGGTCGGCAGCTCTGCCACCACCGAGAACCCGGTGACAGGACCGGGCCCGGCGCGCAGGCGCCCGCCCACGGCGGCGACCCGCTCCCGCATGCCGATCAGGCCGTGGCCCGGCACCGGCGGTGTCCGGGGCGCCGAACCGTCGTCGTCGACCTGCACGGTCAGCAGGCCGGTCCCGTAGGTGAGACGGACCGTCGCCGTCGCCTCACCGGCGTGCCGGCTGGCGTTCGTCAGCGACTCCTGGACCACCCGGTACGCCACCTGGTCGACGCCGGACGGGAGCGGCCGGGCGGTCCCCTCGACGGCGACGGTGATCGGCAGACCCGACGACCGCGCGCGGTCGACCAGCGCGGGCAGCCGGTCGAGACCGGCACCGCCGCCGTCGTCGTCACGGCGCAGCGTGTCGAGGGTCGACCGGAGCTCGCGGGCCGCGTCGGTACTCGCCTCCTGGATCGCGAGCAGGGCGGCGGCGGGTTCCTCCCCGCGCTTGCGGGCGAGGTGCGCCGCGACGCCGACCTGGACGTTGATCACCGAGATGCTGTGCGTCAGCGAGTCGTGCAGCTCGCGTGCGATGTGCAGCCGCTCCTCGACGGCACGCCGACGGGCAACCTCCTCGCGGGTGCGCTCCGCGTCGTCCGCGCGCTGCTCGACCTCGCGCAGGTGCGCGCGCCACAGCACGAAGGCGACGGCGGAGACACCCGCTGTCGCGAGCCAGCCCGCCGCGTAGAACCGTCGCCAGCCCAGATCGGTGCGCATGGTCGTGGAGCCTATGGCGCGGCGCCGCCCCCACGCATCCCCCGCCGGGAGTACTCCCTGGCTACTCCCGGTGGAGCAGTCCCGACGCCGCCCTGCGACGGGGCGGGTAGCCACAGGTGTCGCCGGCGGGACGACGAAAACCGAGGGCATCCGGCCAAGGATCGGGACCACCGAACAAGACCAGCGAACCAACCCCGAACGACGACCGAGGAGTGCCCGGTGACCAGTCACCCGACCCATCAGCCACCTCAGCCACCTCAGCAACCGACCCACCGAGCCCTGATGAATGACGCGAACGACCCGCACGACCGTCGCTACCCGCGCGAGCTGCGCGGCCTGCGCGGCGACGTCCTGCTTCCGGAGGACGACGAGTACGCCGCCGCCGCGTCCACCTTCTTCGCGAGCGGGAAGCCCGCGCTCGTGGTCCGGCCGCGCGACGCCGCCGACGTCGCCGCCGCCATCCGGTACGTGCGGCGGGAGGACCTCGCGCTCTCCGTCCGGTCCGGGGGCCATGGCCTCCTCGGATCCGCGACCAACGACGGCGGCCTGGTCCTGGACCTGATCCACCTGGACTCGGTCGAGCTTCCCGGCCCCGATGTCCCCGCCGGCACCGCTCACCCCGCGGGCACCGGCAGCACGGGAAACCGCCTCGTCCGCATCGGCGCCGGCGCCACCTGGGGCAAGGTGATGCGCACCCTCGACCCGCACGGCCTCGGCCTCACGGCCGGCGACACGGCGGGGGTCGGGGTCGGCGGGCTGACGCTCGGCGGCGGCATCGGCTGGCTGGTCCGCAAGCACGGGCTCGCGATCGACCACCTCGTGGCGGCTCGCGTCGTCACCGCCGACGGGCGGCTGCTGACCGCCACACCGGACCAGCACGCCGACCTGTTCTGGGCGGTCCGCGGCGGCGGCGGCAACTTCGGCGTGGTCGTCGGCTTCGACTTCGTCGCCGGACCGGTGCCGCTGGTGCACTTCGGCACCCTCACCTACCGGCCTGACGACCCAGCGCGCCTCGTCACGGCCTGGCGCGACCACATGCGCACCGCTCCCGAGTCCCTGACCAGCACCCTCGCGCTGATCCCGCCGATGTTCGGCGGCCCGGCGAAGGCCACCGTGACGCTCTGCTACGCGGACGACGCCGCCGGCCCGCTGCGCGCGATCGGCCCGCTGCGGGCCATCGGCGAGGTGCTGGACGACGACGTCCGCGTGGCCCGGTACGCCGACGTCCTCGCGGACGCGCACCGGCCGCCGGGCGGGCGCCTGCTGTCCCGCAACGCTCTCGTGCCCACCCTGGACGACGCCGTCATCGACGCCGCCGTGGCCGCCTACCTGAGCGGCAGCTCGACGGTGCTGCGCAGCCTCGGCGGCGCGTTCGGGCGGGTGCCCGCCGACGCCACCGCGTTCGCGCACCGCGACGCCGAGGCGATGATCGTCTGCGCCGCCTTCCTCCCCGGGGACGCGACGACGGCCGGCACAGACGCGGACGGCGACGCCGGCCCGCCCGGGTGGGCCGGCGTCGCCCGGCACGGGACCGGCGTCTACCTCAACTTCCAGAGCTCGGACACGTCCGCGGACCTCGCGGCCGCCTACCCGCCCCGGACCTACGACCGACTGGTCGCGACCAAGCGCCGGTACGACCCCGACAACCTGTTCGGCCGCGCCCACAACATCGCGCCGAGCGCCGTCCCGGCCACGGAAGGAGTGCGCCAGTGAGCTACGCGTTCGAGGCCGAGGGCCTGGTGAAGCGCTACGGACGCACGACGGCGCTCGCCGGGATCGACCTGCACGCGCGCCGGGGAACGGTGCTGGGCGTGCTGGGGCCGAACGGTGCCGGCAAGACGACGGCGATCCAGATCCTGGCGACGCTGCTCACGCCAGATGCGGGCCGCGCCACGGTGGGCGGGCTCGACGTCGTGCGTGACGCCGCGCGGGTGCGCCGCCTGATCGGGCTCACCGGCCAGTACGCCACCGTCGACGAGGACCTCACCGGCACCGAGAACCTCGTGCTCCTCGGCCGCCTGCTGGACCTGCCGCGCGCCGCCGCCCGGGCCCGCGCGACCGAGCTCCTGACCCAGGTCGGCCTGACCGACGCCGGCGGCCTGCGCGTCTCCGCCTACTCCGGGGGCATGCGGCGCCGACTCGACCTCGCCGCCGGCCTCATCGGCCGGCCCGAGATCGTGTTCCTCGACGAGCCGACCACCGGCCTCGACCCCGGTAAGCGGGAGGACCTGTGGTCCACGATCCGCTCCTTGGCGGACGACGGCGCCACCGTGCTGCTCACCACCCAGTACCTCGAGGAGGCCGACGCCCTGGCCGACAAGATCACCGTGATCGACCACGGCAGGGTCATCGCGCACGACACCCCCGCCGGCCTCAAGCAGCTGGTCGGCGGCCGGACCGTCGTCGTGCGCCCGACCGACCCTGACCGGCTCGGTGCCGCCGCACGGGTCGTCGAGCGCGTCACCGGGCGGCCCGTCGAGCACCGGCACGGTGGCGCCCTGACCACACCGGTCGACACCGCGCGGGCCTTCACCGACATCGTGGGCGCCCTGGGCTCGGCCGGGATCGACGTCGCCGAGCTCGCGCTCCGGCTCCCCAGCCTCGACGAGGCATTCCTCGGCCTGACCGGTGTGACCGGCCCGGTCGGCCTGCCCGCCACGGCACGCGACACGACGCGCACCACCACCACGAGGGAGTCCGCATGACCGAGACCATCACCCGCCCGGCCGGCGTCCGCCTTCCTGGCAGCCCGCGCGAGCCGCGGCCGTGGCCACTGCTCCGGCACGGCTGGGCGCTCGCCGGGCGCAGCCTCACCAAGACCCGGCGCAACCCCGGCATGCTCCTGGAGGCGCTGATCATGCCGGTCATCTTCCTGCTGATGTTCGTCTACCTCTTCGGGGGCGCCGTCAGCGGCTCGTCCCGGGAGTACCTCCAGTACGTCTTCCCGGGCGTGCTGGTGCTGACCACCATCTTGACCGGGCAGGTGTCGACCGGGGTCAGCATCGTCGTCGACATGAAGAAGGGCGTCTTCGACAGGTTCCGCAGCATGCCGATCGCGCGCTCCGCGCCGCTCCTGGGCTCGGTGCTGGCCGATACCGTCCGCTACCCGCTCGCCGTCGTCATGCTGTTCGGGCTCGCCCACCTGCTCGGCTTCCGGGTCGAGACGGGCCTGGTGTCCGCACTGGCCGCGGTCGCGCTCACGATCGGGTTCGGCTTCGCGCTCAGCTGGCTCACGGTGCTGGTGGCCGTGCTGCTCCGGGACGAGAACATGGTCAGCTGGGTCGCGTTCCTCGTGCCGTTCCCCCTCGTCTTCGGCACCAGCATGGCGGCGCCCGCCGAGACGATGCCCGACTGGCTGCAGGCCTGGGCCGAGGTCAACCCGGTGAGCCACGCGATAGACGCGAGCCGCGGGCTGCTGCTCGGCGGCCCCGTCACCGAGCCGGTGACGATGACCCTGCTGTGGGGCGGTGCCGCCCTCGTGGTCCTGGCCCCGCTGGCCGCATGGGCCTACCGGCGCCGCATGTGAACCGGCAGGTGACCCAGCAGGTGACCCAGCAGCTGAGTCAGCTCGTGAGCAGCTTGCGCAGCTCCGCCGGCGTCGCGGCGATCGCCGCGACGCCGGCGGCCTCCAGCTCGCCGGGCGCTGCGTAGCCCCAGGTCACGCCGACGGTCGGCACACCGTGGTGGGCGGCGGCGTGCACGTCGTGCTCGCGGTCGCCCACCATGACGATCTGCCCGACGTCGGCCCCGAGCGCCAGCGCATGTGCGATCGCACGCTCCACGACGACCTCCTTGCCCTCCACCAGACCGGCCGCCTCACCGGCGGCGCCGTGGACGCCGTCCAGCCCGCCCTCGAGGTACTGGTCGAGCCCGAAGTGCTCGACGATCTGCCGCGCGTAGTGCTCGGGCTTGGCCGTGGCCACCAGGAGGATGACCCCGGCCGCACGCAGCTCCGCCAGCGCCTCAGGGAACCCGGGAACCACGGAGTTGTCGAACATGCCGTGCACCTCGAAGTCGCGGCGGTAGGCGGCGATCGCGAGGGCGGCATCGGCGTCGGACAGGCCGATCCCGGTCATGCTCGCGCCCAGCGGAGGCCCTACGAAGGTCCGCAGGACGGCGTCGGTGGGGACGTCGAACCCCGCGTCGGCGAACCCGACGCGCAGGGACGCGATGATGCCGGGGGCCGAGTCGGTGAGGGTGCCGTCGAGGTCGAGCAGGACGTGCGTGATGCGGTGGGGCAGCGAGAGGGTCACCCACCGAGCGTGCCACACGTTCAGTGGTGGCCCGTGTGCGTGTCCGTGCCGTCACTGTGCCCGCCGTCACTGTGCCCGCCGTCACTGTGCCCGCCGTCGTGCTCCCGGCTGGGCGGGGCCACCGCCTCCTGCCCCGGTTCGACGACGACGAACTGCCCCATCATCCCTTCGTCCTCGTGCAGCAGCATGTGGCAGTGGAACATGTAGGGCGTCTCCGGGTCGACGTAGTCGTCGAACCGCATGAGCAGTCGGTAGGTGCGCCTCGGTTCGAGATACACGGTGTCCTTGGGTCCGGCCAGCTGCGGCGGCGGTGCGTCACCGTCGACCGACAGGACGCGGAACTGCACGTCGTGCACGTGAAAGCTGTGGGGCATCGGTACGCTGCTGCGCACCTCCCAGATCTCGGTGCTGCCCTCGGTGACGACCTCGTCGATGCGCCCCATGTCCATGCGCCGACCGTTGATCTGGCGGTCGTCGAGCTCGAACGTGCGCGTCACGTCGGCGTCGTCCTCGTGCAGCGCGTCCTGGGCGGCGTGGACCGACGGCTCCCAGGCCGGCTCGGGAGACGGCGCGAGCTCGTCGGCGGCCCGCAGCTCCAGCACGTCGAACGCGTCGTTGCCGCCCATCGCGAACGGTACTGCGACGCCCCCCAGGTCGGCCTCGTACGAGTGGAGGCGCGTGGTCTCGCCCGGCTCCATCCGTACGATCACCTCGGTGCGCTCGCCGGGGGCGAGCCGCACCTGCTCGAGGGCGACCGGCGCGTCGAGCAACCCGCCATCGGTGGCGACGAGCTGCATCTCGCGGTCGGCGAAGCCGAGCTGGATCGTCCGCGCGGTCGACCCGTTGAGCAGGCGCAGCCGCACCCGCTCGGTCGTGACCTCGTGGTACGCGCCCAGGGTGCCGTTGGTCAGGATGGTCTCGCCCAGCGTGCCCGGCTCGCTGCCGTCGTGGTCGAGCTCGAGCTGGCCGTCGTCGCCGAGCACCTTGTCCTGCACGATCACGGGCACGTCGTCCACGCCGTACTCCTGCGGCAGGTCTGCGGCGCGCGAGGCGTCGTCGTCCAGGAGGAACATTCCCGCGAGGCCGCGGTAGACGTGTTCCTCCGTGGCGCCGTGCGGGTGCGGGTGGTACCAGAGGCTGGCCGCCGGCTGGTCGATCTCCCAGGTCGGGCGCCACGTGGCGCCGGGCTCTACCTCCTGGTGCGGCCCGCCGTCCATCGCGGCGGGCAGGTGCATGCCGTGCCAGTGCACGCTGGTCGTCGTGTCGAGCTCGTTGGTGACCTCCACGGCCACCCGCTCGCCGCGCTCGGCACGCAGGGTCGGTCCGAGGTAGGAGCCGTCGAAGCCCCACGTACGGGTCCCGACGCCGGGCCGGAACTCCGTGGTGCCCTCCTGCGCGGTCAGGGAGAAGACGCGCGTGCCGTCCACGACGCGCGACGGTGCCAGCGGTGGGATGGCGAGCTCGTTCGTGAACTCGGCCTCGTCCACTGAGGTCACAGAACCGGGGACGGCGCCGCAGCCGGCGAGCGCCAGCGCGGTGGCACCGGCGACGAGCGAGGCGGCGAGCGGCTTCGCGAGTGTGCGCCTCATCGGGCGGCGCCCCCGCCCGTGCGCCTGCGCAGCCGCTGCACGGCGGCGGCGGCGAGGCCCGCGAGCGCGCCCCAGAACGCGTTCATGAGCAGCTCCGGCACGACCGTCCAGGCGGCCCCGTCCGGGCCGCCGAAGCCGCCGAGCGCGGGGACGAGGAGCCCGAGCAGGAACGTGACGAGGCCGTACGCGACACCGGTGAGCGTGAGGGTGAGGACAGGCCGGGGTACGCGGCCGAGGCCGACCACCGCGATCCAGACGACGGCGGTGATGCCGATGATGGCGAGCGCCCGGGCCGCGCCCGTGCCGAAGAGACCGGTGAGGCCGGTCAGCGGCCAGAGCAGCGCGAGGGAGGCGAGGCCGGCGACGACCGCCCAGGGCACCGGAGCGGGCACGGGAGCGGGCTGGGGTGCGGACTGGGCCGGAAGGTGTGGTGATGTCATGCCTCGACGGTGCCTGGCGGGGGTGGGGTGGCACATCGGCCCGGGAGCGTCTCCTGGTGTCGCCTGGAGGCGACACCCACCCTGATGCCACGCGCACGTGCGATCCGTAGGGTGGCGGTGTGCCAGAGCAGAACGCGCCCCCGCTATCGGTCGACCCGCGCGTCACCGACGTCGCGCTGGCGCTCGCCATGGCGCTGGTGGTCGCTGTGGTCATCGCGGTGGACGCCGACACGGTGCAGCGCACCGGCGGCGGGGCGTACCTGTTCGCCGCCGGGTTCGGGGCGCTGGTCCTGTTCCGGCGGACGGCGCCGCGCACCGTCCTGGTCGTCACCGTGCTGGCGGTGTTCGTCTATTACGCGCTCGGGTTCGCGCCCATCGGCATGGCCCTGCCCGCTGTGGCCGCGCTGTACTCGGCGGCGGAGATGCGACACACCGGATGGGCCGTCGGCGCGGGCGTCACGCTGGTCGCCGTCTCCACGTACTTCCGGGTGGCCGGTGACGACACCGAGGACCAGCTGACGCCGTACGACCTGGTCACGAACGTGGCTCTGGTCGCGGCGGCGATCGCGCTCGGTGTCGCCGTCCGGCTGACGCACCAGGTGCGGGCGCACGAGGCGCGCGCCGCCGGGCAGCGGCTGCAGGCGGAGCGCCTGCGCATCGCCCGCGACCTGCACGACGTCGTGGGGCACAACCTGTCGGTGATCGCCCTGCACTCCGGTGTCGCCGCGGAGGCCGTGGGCCGGGACGACGACGCGGCCCGGGGCGCGCTGGAGCACGTGCGCGCGGCGACGTCGGGCACGCTGCGCGAGCTGCGCTCCACCGTGAAGGTGCTACGCGGGTCCATGGGCGGCGCCGTGGCGCCCACGGGCCTGGCGGGTGTCGACGCGCTGGCGCGGCCCGCACGGGCGGCCGGGCTCACGGTCGACGTCGACCTCGACGTGCCGGAGGGTGCCTTGGACGGCGCCATCGACGCGGCCGCCTACCGGGTGGTGCAGGAGTCCCTGACCAACGTCCTGCGGCACGCGGCGGCCACGCGCGTCACGGTCCGGGCCCGGGTCGACGGCGGTCACCTCGTGCTCCGGGTGGCCGACGACGGCCGGGGCGCCGGCACGGGCCTCGTACCGGGCTCGGGCCTCTCGGGGATGCGCGAGCGGGTCGCCGTGCTCGGCGGCGAGCTCACCACCGGCGACGCGCCGGACGGCGGGTTCGTCGTCACCGCCGACCTGCCCCTGCGACTGGAGACGTGAGGCCCATGATCCGCATCGTGCTGGTGGACGACCAGGAGCTCGTGCGCGCCGGTCTGCGGGCGCTGGCCGAGAGCGAGGGCGACATCGCCGTCGTCGGGGAGGCCGACGACGGGCGCGCCGGGGTGTCGCGCGTACGGGAGCTGCGGCCCGACGTCGTGCTCATGGACATCCGGATGCCGCGGATGGACGGCCTGGCCGCCACCCGGGAGATCGTCGCCGACCCCGCGCTCGGCGACGTGCGGGTGCTGATCCTGACCACGTTCGACGAGGACGAGCACGTGTTCGAGGCCATCCGGTCCGGCGCCGCGGGCTACCTGCTCAAGGACGTCGCGCCGGCCGAGCTGCGGCATGCCGTCCGCGTGGTCGCGGGCGGCGAGGCGCTGCTCGACCCGGGCGTGACGGCCACCGTGCTGCGCGCGGTCGCCGAGAACCCGGCGCCCCGGTCCGACGACCACAAGCTCGCGGGGCTCACCGAACGCGAGCGTGAGGTGCTGCAGCAGCTGGGCCGCGGGCTGACGAACGACGAGATCGCCCGCGAGCTCTACCTCAGCCCGGCCACCGCCCGCACCTACGTGAGCCGGCTGCTCGCCAAGCTCGGCGCCCGGGACCGCGCGGCGCTGGTGATCCTCGCCTACGAGACGGGGCTCGTCCGGCCGTGAGCCGGACGAGCCCCGCAGCACAGACCCCGGAGGGTCGGAGCCAGCGTCAGAGCCAGCGCCAGCGTCAGAGCCAGCGTCAGCGTCAGAGCTCCTTGAGGCGCGGCAGCACGTCCTCGCTGAACTGGGTGAGGAACCGCTCCTGGTCCTGACCGGGGCCGTGCACCACGAGGTGGTTGAGGCCGGCGTCGACGTAGGGCTTGATCAGCTCGACGGCCTGCTCCGGGTCGGACGCGACGATCCAACGCTTCGCGACCTGCTCGATCGGTAGCTCGTCGGCGAGCTGTTCCATCTCGGTGGCCGAGGTGACGCTGTGCTTCTGCTCCGGGGTGAGTGACAGCGGCGCCCAGAACCGGGTGTTCTCCAGCGCCGTGGCGGCGTCGCGGTCGTAGGAGATCTTGATCTCGATCATCTTCTCGACGTCGGCGACGTCCCGCTCGGCCTTCGCGGCGCCCTCGGCGACGGCCGGCAGCAGCTTCTCCGTGTACAGGTCCATACCCTTGCCGGAGGTGCAGATGAATCCGTCGCCCGCGCGTCCGGCGTACTTCGCCACGAGCGGGCCGCCCGCCGCGACGTAGACCGGCACCGGGTTCTCCGGCCGGTCGTAGATCTGGGCGCCGACCAGCTCGTAGTAGTCGCCCTTGAAGTCCACGCTGTCCTCGGTCCAGAGGGCCCGCATGATCTGCACGGCCTCGCGCAGCCGCGCGAACCGCTCCTTGAACTCGGGCCACTCGCGGCCCGAGACCGCGATCTCGTTGAGGGCCTCACCCGTCCCGACGCCGAGGATCACGCGGTTCTCGGTGAGCAGGGCGAGACTCGCGAAGGTCTGCGCGATGACGGCGGGGTTGTAGCGGAACGTCGGGGTCAGCACGCTCGTGCCGAGCTTGATCCGCGACGTGCGCTCCCCCGCGGCCGCAAGCCAGGCCAGCGCCGACGGCGCATGGCCGCCCTCGTGCCGCCACGGCAGGAAGTGGTCGGAGACCATCGCGCTGTCCAGTCCCACCTCCTCCGCGCGTACTGCGAGCTCAACCAGCTCGCGCGGCCCGAACTGCTCGGCGGACGCCTTGTAACCGATCTTCAGAGTCACATCTGCGACCCTACGCTCGATCGCCCGCGCGCGAACCCCCGCGTCGCGCAGATCACAGAGTTCCTGGTCAGCCGCCCGAGCAGCCGCCCCATCAGGCGTGCGGCAGCCCCGGAACGACCTAGAGCCTGCCCTGCGAATGGCCCGGACACGGGATTGGTAATGTCTGGTACGTGGGTGAGCGCAACACGCCGCGCGTCCTCTTTACGCATCCTGATCGGTCCGATCATCTCGGCTGTGTCGCGCTACGTTCGATAAGAACGAGGGGGACCGCGAAGGCAGCGAGCCCGGCACCGATCCAGGCCACGACCGTGATGGACGCGCCAGCGTTGAGTACGACGCCGGCCATGAGGGGCACGAAGCTGATTCCGAACTGGAACGCGGACACCGTGGTGGCTCCGGCCAGGGTCGGCGCGCTGGCGGCGAGGGCGAATACGCGTCCGTAGAGGGCGGGGTTGATCACGAAGCCGGATACTCCGAGGAGGAGCACGAGCGGGATGACAGCGAGCATCTGCGTGGCGAAGGATGCGATCAGCACCGAACAGACGGCGATCCCTGTCGATCCGATGATCATCGTGAAGTGGGGGTGCCGATCGGAGATCCGGCCCCCTATGGCGAGTCCTACGTAGGCGCCGATGCCGAAAAGGACGAGCACGGCGGCGATCCATGAATCGGGGATTCGAGTGACGTGGGTCAGGATCTCGGCCAGGTAATTGAAAGTGATCATGTAGGCCGCAGTGGTGAGCAGAGTGACCGCGTACACGAGCCAGAGGCGCGGTCGCCGCAAGGTGCGAAGCTCTCGTCGCACCGATGGTCGCTCCACCGCAGCGGTACGGGGCATCGCGGCGACGACGGCGACCGCCCCGATGAGTGTCAGCGCTACGACTAGCCAGAACCCACCCTGCCAGCCGGTGCTGTATGCGATCAGAGTTCCGGCTGGACCGCCCAGGATCATCGCCAGGCTGAGTCCGCTGACGACCACACCGGATGCACGCGCGGCGCGCTCCGGCGGGACCATGCTGACGGCGGTGACTGCC
This sequence comes from Promicromonospora iranensis, assembly GCF_028994775.1. Lineage (GTDB taxonomy): Bacteria > Actinomycetota > Actinomycetes > Actinomycetales > Cellulomonadaceae > Promicromonospora > Promicromonospora iranensis_A. The sequence goes on from NZ_JAJQMN010000001.1 coordinate 233,002, forward strand.
GCGACGGCGAAAAATCCTGCGTAGGCGAGTCCGGCGAGGAACCGGGTGACGAGGAGCGCGGGGTACGTGCCGACGATCAGTCCGACGGCGATGCAGGCGGCGAAGGCGATCTGGGTCAGCACGAGCGCGGTCCGACGCGGCCAGCGCAAGCTGATGACCGCGAAGGGTGGGCCCCCGATCACAACGCCGATGGCGAATGCGGTGATGAGCCAGCCGACCGTGGCAAGGCTGACGTCGATATCGGCAGCGACGATGGGAAGCACCCCGGCGAGGAGGAACTCGGCGCTGCCCATGGCGAAGAGGCTGAACGCGAGCAGATACACACCCAGCGGCAGCACGTTCGCCCGTGCAGGGGCAGCGATGGCGCTCATGACCGGCCTTCTGGTCTGCTCGCGCACGCCCGCTCCGCCGCAGCCTCGAGATCTTTCTCCAGGAGCCACGAGGTGATTGCGATCGCAGTAGCGGAGGCTTCGCCGGCCGCCGTGATGACCTGCGCACGCGGATTGACGACGTTGCCGCAGGCCCAGACACCGGGAACACTCGTTGCGCCGGGCCCCTCGACCGCGACCCACCCGGTATCAGGCACTGTCGCGCAACCCAATGCGTGAAGGACCATGTCGTTGGGCCGCGGCTGGGGTGCGATGAACGCCCCTTCGCACTCCAGCACTGTGCCGTCAACGAACTCGATACCGATCAAGTGACCCTGGTCGCCGCGAAACCGGGCAACGGTGCCATCCTCGATCCGCACCCCGAACGCCTCCAAGCGGCCGCGTTCGGTCTCCCGGATATCCATGTCGTGGGGACAGAGGGTCACGCGGTCGCTGTAGCGGCGCAGGAGCGCTGTCTGGTGAAGCGTCATGGCAGGTACCTGGCCACCGATGACGACGAGGTTACGACCGGCGGCTTCGTGACCGTGGCAGTGCGGACAGTGGTGTACGGCCGATCCCCACATCTCTCGCACCCCGGCGATGTCTGGAAGCTCATCAGTCAGACCCGTCGCGACCAGGACCGCACGAGTCGACACCAGCACGCCCGAGTCCAAGGTGACCACGAAGCCGTCGTCCGCGTCGCTCCGGGTCGCGTCGACCACACAGGCATGCGCGAATTCGCCGCCGTAACCCACCACCTCTCGCCGACCGATCTCAAGGAACTCCGCGGGGTTGACCCCGTCGCGTGAGACGAAGCCGTGCATATGAGCAGCCGACGCATTCCGTGGCGTCCCGTCCTCGACCACCAGCACATTGGCCCGCGCGCGCTTCAACACGAGCGCCGCAGACAGACCGGCCGCGCCCGCACCGATGATCACAACATCTCGATGGTTCTCCATAGCCATCACCTCCGAGAACAACGGTCACCGGCCGCCGTCCGCAACGACAACAATCGTTGCCAAAAATGGAACGATCTGATCGTATAGAGGTATGGACACTCACCCCGCCATCGATGCCACCCTCAGCCAGGTCGGCGTCCGGTTGCGTCAGCTCAGAGAGAAGAAGAGCCTTTCTCTCGGTGATCTCAGCCGGACCACGGGGATATCCAAGAGCACCCTGTCCCGACTGGAGACCGGACAACGCAAACCAAGCCTGGAACTGTTGCTGCCCATCGCCGCAGCCATGGGCGTGCCGCTCGACGAGATCGTCGCGGCGCCGCGCATCGTCGACCCGAGAATGCCGCAGAAGGCCCAACGAACCGGCGGTCGCGTCATCGTCCCGTTGTCCAGAAACCAGGGCGAACCCAAGGCCTACAAGCTCACCATCCCAGCCAGCGAATCCACCCCGTCGACCCGCACCCACCCCGGCTACGAATGGCTCTACGTACTAAGTGGCCGACTCCGCCTGATCCTCGGCGACTACGACCTCACCCTCGGCCCAGGAGAGGTCGCCGAGTTCGACACTCAACAACCACACTGGTTCGGATCGACCGGCAAGGGGGACGTCGAGATCCTCAGCCTCTTCGGCAAACAGGGCGAACGCGCACACATCAGAGCCCGAACCGCACCTTCCGCACCGGGAACGGGTCGACCTCTCCCCGGCGCGGACTCCTGATCGTCAGCGCGGAGCTTTCCACAGCAGCGACGCGGTCCGCCAGCCCCACCCGGAATCGCCCGAGCGAGCACTGCTCGGTCAATGCCGACGCACGTCGGCGATCGAGCCGAGCGACGGTGGCAGCGATGGCGGAAGGAGCAACCGGTCGCCGATCCAAACACGTCGTTCCGTTTTTGGCAACGAAAATTGCTCATACGGGCGGACGCCGGTGATCGTTGTTCTCCGAGTGATGGTGACGTAGAACCAATCGTGGATACTCCCTGTCGAAAGGTCATGATGGCTGCACGGATGAAGGATGTGTACCGGCTCGCTGCCGGTGGCTATCGAGGGCTCAATGCGGTCGAAGGGTATGTCAACAGCAGTGGGATACCCCGGGGCCTCCTCGAGCTCGTACGGATCCGAGCCAGTCAGATCAATGGATGCTCGGTCTGCACCGATATGCACTCACGGAGGGCACGGGCGGTGGGTGAGAGCGATGAGCGTCTTTGGTCGGTCGCGGCATGGCGCGATACGCCGTTCTTCACCGACGCTGAGCGCGCGGCGCTGGCACTCACCGAGGCGACCACCCGCATCGCCGACAATTCCGCGGGAGTTGCCGACGACAGCTGGGACAAGGCCGCTGCCCATTTCGCGGACGAGGAACTGGCGGCGCTGGTGACCGCCATCGCATCGGTCAACGCGTGGAACCGAATCAACGTGGCTGCGCGACTGAGTGCCGGCAACTTCCACTGATCCTTTGATTGACTGGGCTGATCGCCACGGGTTTGGCGCGCTTGGCGGAGCCGAAGGAACATGGATGCCCACCGTAACCCTCATCGTGATCAGCATCACGGTCGTCATGAACATCGTGATCGTGGTCGGGGACATTCTGCAAGTCAAGTTCGTGGTCGCGAACTCCAGAGAAGTAGGAGTACCCGACCGCTGGCTGCCAACCCTCGCTGTTCTCAAAGGAGTCGGCGCGGCCGGGCTCGTCGTCGGTGTTGCGGGCCCTCCCGTGATCGGAATATTGGCTGCCTTCGGACTCTCGTTGTTCTACCTCGGTGCCCTTTTCGCACATGTTCGCGTGCGCGTCTTCCACAGCATCGCGTTTCCTGCACTCTTCTTCGCATTCGCGCTCGGATCACTCGCGCTCCTCTTGGCAACACCTGAGGCGGGAGCTGCATCCATATGTGAACAATTCTCGATCCGTTGCGCGAAGACAATCCAGAGAGGATAGGCCATGGCCGTAGCATTTCTTGCCATCTGCTACACCCATCCCGACCACAGCGACGCATTCTCGGAACGAATGCGGACGGCGGCCTCCGGTGCGGCCGTGTGCTCCGGCTGTCGACCCTCCGAAGAGGCCCAGACGTCCCCGTTCACGATCGCTCACGAGGAGGGCGACTCTCGATTCGACGAGCGAAGGACCCAGCCTCGGCGCATCTTCTGGTTGACGAACGTGGCATCATCCAGTTCGCTCGACCGACGGCACATTTGATGAGATCACTCGATCCACGACCGCTTGGGGCACGCAAGTGGCTCCTCATGGCGGGACTCATCTCAGTGCTGCCCTATATCTCGATCAAGACATACTGGGCTCTGGGCGGTCGGGCGGGCCTGCCGAGCGGATTCGACATGGCGCTCGAATTCGAGAAGAACGGCGCTCCTGAGGTAGTGGTTTGGATGGAGCGACACGGCATCGACTTCACGGTCGTCCTAGCGCTGGTCGGCGTGGGCCTGCTGGCAATGCAGTCGGGCCCGCGAAGCCCGCGCGTCCCGCCCCTGCTGCTGCTCATCCCGGCCTGGACGGGAGCAATGTTCTTTGTCCCGTACGGTCTACTCACTGCGGCAGCTGCCGCTTCCAGCGGTGCCGGCGAACAGGGGCAGCTCACTGGATGGCTGACAGTCGCCGCCGTCCTGACTTTCTGCGGCCTCGGCACCTGCTTTGGTCTTTGCGCCTTGCGGGTACATCGAACTGTCGCTCCAGAAGATCGCTCCCGGCGACGAGAGCTGAGCTGACCGATTCACCGGACACGCCCTAGGGCCGCAGCGCCTGCAGCACCCGGCTCGGCGCCGGGCGCCCCAGGTGCCCCTCCAGCCAGGTGCCCGTTTCCACCAGGCTCGGCATGGACACGCCCGTGGTGATCCCGAGCCCGTCGAGCATCCAGAGCAGGTCCTCGGTGGCGAGGTTCCCCGTGGCCGACTCCGCGTACGGGCACCCGCCCAGCCCGCCCGCTGACGTGTCGAACGTGGTCACCCCGTGCCGCAGCGCGGCGGCCACGTTGCCGAGCGCCTGCCCGTAGGTGTCGTGGGCGTGCAGGGCCAGCACGTCGTCGCTCAGGCCGGCGTCGTTCAGGGCGTCCAGGAGCGCGACGACGTGCCCCGGCGTCCCGACGCCGATCGTGTCCCCGAGCGAGAGCTGCTCCGCCCCGAGGTCCATGAGCCGCTTGCCCGCCGCGACCACCTGGTCGAGCGGCACGTCACCCTCCCACGGGTCGCCGAAGCACATCGACACGTACGCCCGCACCCGCATCCCCGCCGCCCTCGCCCGGGTCATGACCGGCTCGAACATCGACCACTGCTCGTCCAGCGAGCGGTTCAGGTTCCGCCGTGCGAAGGTCTCGGTGGCGCTGGCGAAGACCGCGATGTGCCGCAGTCCCAGGTCAAAGGCGCGCTCCAGGCCCCGCTCGTTGGGAACAAGCACCGGCAGGTCACGGGCGTGGTCGCCGATGCGCTCCACCAGCGCGGCGAGCACCTCCTCCGCGTCGGCGAGCTGCGGCACCCAGCGCGGGTGCACCAGGCTCGTGGCCTCGACGTACGGGAGGCCGGCGTCGAGCAGCCGCTCGACCAGGCCGACCTTCACCTCCGTCGGCACGATCGCCTTCTCGTTCTGCAGCCCGTCGCGCGGGCCCACCTCGTAGATGGTCACGCGGTCCGGAAGGCTCGGGTCGGGCACCACCTGGGGGTGGCGGAGCTGCTCAGCCATCTGTCGCCTCCGGTTCGTCCGCCGGTCCCACCTCGAAGAGCACCTGCCGCGCCGCGACCTGGTCGCCCGCCCCCGCGCGGACCCGTACGACGCCGTCCGCCGGCGCCAGGAGCGTCACCTCCATCTTCATCGCCTCCAGCACGCCGAGCGACTGCCCGGCGGTCACCAGGTCGCCGTCGCGCACCTCGACGCGGGCGAGCGTGCCCGGCATCGCGGCGAGCACCACGCCGTCGGACACCTCCGCCGCCCCGAGGCTGGAGGCGCCCGGCCGGACGAACCGGAACGTGTGCCCGCGCGTGCTCACCTCCACCGACCGGGGACCGACGTCCACCGCGAACCGCGCGGTGCTCCCGGCCAGCTCCAGCAGCCCGTCCGCCGACACTCCGCCGACGTTCCCAGCCGCGGCCCCGGCCGTGCCGCCGACCGTGCCACCGACCCTGCCACCGACCGTGCCGTCGCCCATGCCGCCCACGGACCGGCACGACGTCGGCGGCTCGCCCTCGCGGCGCACCTCACCGCGGGCGATGCTCACCCGGAGCACCGCGTCGTCCAGCTCGACCCACGTGTCGGCGGGCGGTCCACCGAGACGCCACCCGTCGCCGCCGTCGGCCATGGCCGCCGTCGCGATGGTCCACGCGGCCGCCACCATCGCCGGGCGCGGGTCCGGGGCGGGCAGCGGATGGTTGTCCAGCCACGCGGTGTGCACCTCCCCGTCGCGGAACGCGTCGGAGTCGGCAAGTGCGCGCACAAACCCGGTGTTGGTGACCAGGCCGCCGATCGCCGTCGCGTCGAGGGCGCCGACGAGGCCCCGCCGGGCGGTCTCGCGATCGGCGCCGACGGCGATGACCTTGCCGACCATGGGGTCGTAGGCGGCCGGGACCACCGTGCCGTCCTCGATGCCGGCCTCGACGCGCACGTGCGAGCCCTCGGGCCACCGCACCCGGGTGGCGGTCCCGGCCTGCGGCAGGAACCCGCCGAACGCGTCCTCGGCGTAGATCCGCGCCTCGATCGCGTGGCCGTGCACGGCGACGTCGTCCTGGGAGAAGCCCAGCTCCTCGCCCGCCGCGACGCGGAGCTGCTGCTCGACGAGGTCGATGCGCTCGCCGCGCACGGTGACCACCTCCTCGGTGACGGGGTGCTCGACCTGGAGGCGGGTGTTCATCTCGAGGAACCAGGCGCCCGCGTCGCTCGGGTCCGACGGACCCCCGACCTCCACCAGGAACTCCGCCGTCCCGACGCCGGTGTACCCGGCCTCGCGGGCGAGCCGGACCGCACAGGTGTGCAGGGCGTCGCGAACGGTCGGGTCGAGATCCGGCGCCGGTGCCTCCTCCAAGACCTTCTGGTGGCGGCGCTGAGCGGAGCAGTCCCGCTCGTGGAGGTGCAGCACGTTGCCGTGCTCGTCCGCGAGGATCTGCACCTCGACGTGCCTGCCCCGCTCGATGTAGCGCTCCAGCAGCAGCGCGTCGTCGCCGAACGCGGCGGCGGCCTCCCGGCCCGCCGCGGCGATCGCGGGACCGAGCTCGTCCTGCTCGCGCACGATGCGCATGCCCTTGCCGCCGCCCCCTGCGGCAGCCTTGACGAGCAGCGGGAAGGGGAGGTTGCCCTGTGCGGCGAACCACCCACCGCGGATGTTGCCGAGCGACCGCAGCACCGGGACGCCTGCCCTCTGGGCGATCTCCCGGGCCGTGTCCTTGCGCCCCATGGCCTCCATCGCATCGGGCGGAGGCCCCACCCAGGTCAGGCCTGCGCCGACGACGGCGCGCGCGAAGTCCGCCTGCTCGGACAGGAACCCGTAGCCGGGGTGGACGGCGTCGGCGCCGGTCTCCTTGGCGGCCGCGAGCAGCGCGGGGATCGACAGGTAGGACTCGGCAGCCGGCGTCGGCCCGATGCGCACGGCGACGTCGGCGGCGCGGGTGTGCGGGGCGGCGCGGTCGGCGTCCGAGTAGACGGCAACGGTACGCAGACCGAGGCGGCGCGCGGTGCGGATGATCCGCAGGGCGATCTCGCCGCGGTTGGCGATCAGGAGAGTGTGGATCGGTGTGGGCATGTCGGTCACATCCGGAAGATGCCGTAGGACGGCTCGGCGATCGGGGCGTTGGCCGCTGCGGCGAGGCCGAGGGCGAGAACGCGGCGGGTGTCGGCGGGGTCGATCACGCCGTCGTCCCAGAGACGGGCGGTGGCGTAGTAGGGGTTGCCCTGGGCCTCGTACTGGGCGCGGATCGGCGCCTTGAACGCCTCGACCTCCTCGGCGGGCGCGTCGGCGAGCTCGCGGCGCACCGTGGCGAGGACGGACGCCGCCTGCTCGCCACCCATGACCGAGATGCGGGCGCCGGGCCACATCCACAGGAACCGGGGGTCGTAGGCGCGGCCGCTCATGCCGTAGTTCCCGGCGCCGAACGAGCCGCCGAGCACCACGGTGAACCGGGGCACCGACGTGCAGGCCACGGCGGTGACGAGCTTGGCGCCGTCCTTGGCGATGCCGCGGTTCTCGTACTCCTTGCCCACCATGAACCCGGCGATGTTCTGCAGGAACACCAGGGGGATGCGTCGCTGGTCGCAGAGCTGCACGAAGTGCGCGCCCTTGAGCGCCGACTCCGAGAACAGGATCCCGTTGTTCGCGACGATCCCGACCTGGTAGCCGTCGATGCGGGCGAACCCGCAGACCAGCGTCTCGCCGTACCGGGCCTTGAACTCGTCGAGCTGGGAGCCGTCGACGATCCGGCGGATCACGTCGCGCACGTCGTAGGGGGTGCGCGGGTCGGCGGGTACGTCGTAGAGGCCGTCGGGATCGAGCTCGGGCTCCTCGGGTACCGTCCGGTCCAGGCTCGGGGCGGCCGGCCGGGTGGTGCCGATGATCTGGCGCACGATGCGCAGGGCATGCGCGTCATCGTCGGCCAGGTGGTCCGCGACGCCCGACGTCGTGGTGTGCACCAGCCCTCCGCCGAGCTCCTCCGCCGTCACGATCTCGCCCGTGGCGGCCTGCACCAGGGGCGGCCCACCGAGGAAGATCGTGCCCTCGTCGCGCACGATGACGGCCTCGTCGCTCATCGCGGGCACGTATGCGCCGCCCGCGGTGCAGGACCCCATGACCGCCGCGACCTGCGGGATGCCGCGGGCGGACAGATTGGCCTGGTTGTAGAAGATGCGCCCGAAGTGCTCGCGGTCGGGGAACACCTCGTCCTGCATCGGCAGGTACGCGCCGCCGGAGTCCACGAGGTAGACGCACGGCAGGTTGTTCTCTGCGGCGACCTGCTGGGCGCGCAGGTGCTTCTTGACCGTCATCGGGTAGTAGGTGCCGCCCTTGACCGTCGCGTCGTTGGCGACGATCACGCACTCGCGCTCCGCGACGCGGCCGATGCCGGTGACGATCCCCGCACTGGGCACCGCCCACTCTCCCCCGTACATGTCGTACGCCGCCAGGGCCCCGATCTCGAGGAACGCGCTGCCGGGGTCGAGCAGGCGGTCCACCCGGTCGCGCGCGAGCAGCTTGCCGCGGGCGGTGTGCTTCTCACGCGCCGCGGGCGACCCGCCCTCGCGCACGCGAGCCAACCGCTCACGCAGTTGGTCAGTGAGGGTGCGTAGATCCGTTCCAACGCCAGTGTTGATGGCCACGTGACGCAGCATAGTCCGCCGGTTAATGATCGTTAACCCCTGGGTGGACGGTGTGGCGTCGGAGGTGGGCTCGGCGGGTCCGTGACGGCAGGGCGACAACCCGGCAGCGGGGACCCCCGAGGAGCCAAAAGAGTTATCCACAGATTTCATCTTGGCCATGCAATACGTACGCGCGTTCGAGATAATGGATGCAGTGAAGACGTGAGTACTAGAGGCAACGAGGGGGGTAGGGTCGGTGGAGCAGTCGAAGTCAACGGATGGCATTCCCGGCCCCGGTCTACCTCCTGCGGAGTCGATCGAGGACGTGCTAGCCCGGTTCGAGGCCGATGCTGCAGTTCTGGCAGCGCTGACCGATCCCGAGGTGCTGGACGGATGGAACGCCCCGGGTATCACGCGGTTGGCGGAGGCGCACTCCCGGATCCGTGCACTGACCGCTCGCCTGGACGGAGTCCGATACACCCTGCTGCCCCGGATCGAAGCCGACGGGTCCTGGCGCTCAGGAGGGATGGCGCGCGCGTTCACGACCTGGCTACGGCTCCGCGAAGGCATCTCCGCGTCCACGGCCGGTAAGGACATGACGATCGCCCGCCGCCTCGCCACCGCCCTACCCGGGACGCGGGAAGGCCTGGTTGCCGGAACCCTGGGCGCGGACCACGCGAAGGTCATGACCGACGTCGCCCCCACCAGCGAGACCCGGCAGGATGCGTTGGCGTGGCTGATCGACACCCGCACCGGCGAGACCACCACACCTGAGCAGTTCGTGCAGACCGTGCCGGTCGACTTCCCTGACCCGGCCGAGGACCCCGACGGTGAACACACCCGCCAGCTCATCACCCAGGTGCTGGAGGGCGCCGTCACCGACGGCACGCTGGTCACGGGTGAGGGCCTGGTCCTGCGTGAAGCTGGTTCGTTGAACGCGGACCAGTTCCGGGTCGTGGCGCGCCGGTTCGCGACGATCACCGACCCCGACACCGACGACACCGATGATGACAAGGCCGCCCAGGGCGAGTTCCTCGACCTGGCCAAAACCATTGACGGCTACCACCTGGCAGGATTCCTGACCGACGAACACGGCCTGCTCGTGACCACCGCGATCAACGCGATCATCGGCGCCCCCGCCGCAGAAGACCCCCGCACGTCGACCCAGCGTCGCGCGCAGGGCCTGGCCGACCTCGCCCGGATCGTCCTGGACACCAACCAAGCCTCACCCGGCGCCGCGATCCCACCCCACCTGAACGTCACGGTGTCCTGGACCGAGCTGATCGCCCAGGCCACCCGCACCCGTAAGGGCCTGTGCCTGACCTGCGGACAAGCCACACCAGGCCGCGCCACACCAGGACGTTCACCAGGACGCGCCACACCAGGCGGCGCACCAGGATGTCCGACCGGCGCCGGAACACCGGGCACGGGCGCGGGCACGGGCGCGGGCGTAGCCGGCACCATGACGATGTCCGGACTGCTGTCCGGTGGTGGGCCGGTGTTCACCGAGACCGGTGCCCGTGCACCACGAGCACTACTACGCCGGTTGGCGTGTGACAGTGCGGTCACCCGGGTCGTGTTCGGACCCGATGGTGCGGTCCTGGACGTCGGACGCGCCCAACGCACCGTCACCGGACAGATGCGCCGAGCCGTGATCGCTCGGGACCGGCACTGCGTCTTCCCCGGATGCGACCAACCACCCTCACGGTGCGAGGTCCACCACGCCATCACCCACTGGGCCCACGGCGGAAACACCTCCGTCAGCAACAGCGCCCTGTTGTGCTGGTACCACCACCAGCTCGTCGACACCCAAGGCATCACCATGCACTGGACCGGCAAACCCCTAACCGGCACCACCACCGGCGCTGCCGTCCCGGGCACCCTGCTAGAGACCGGGTGGGCCTTCACCGACGCCCGAGGACACCGCATCACCCTGCCCGAACCACTCGAAACCCCACCCCCACCCGGAGCCGAAGCCGCCTGACCTCGCTGGGGGTGCCAACCCGACGACGGGTCGGGCCACCGACTCGTAGCCCACGGCCGTGGACGGCAGAGCGGTCAGCGGAAGGTGCGGCGGTAGGTGCCCGGGGACGTGCCGCACACCTGCCGGAAGGTGTCGTAGAAGCTGCTCTGCGCCGTGAAGCCCGCGGCGTGCGCGATCTCGGCGGTGGTGCGGTCCGACGTGATGAGCAGCCGCTGCGCCTCCGCCACCCGGCACCGCGCGATGTATGTGCCGACGGTGGTACCGACCACACGCTTGAAGAGCGTCATCGCGTGGCTCGGGCTCAGGTGGACGGCCCTGGCCACGTCGGACGCCGTGATCGGCGAGCGGTAGTGCTCCGCCACGAACTGCGCCATCGCCGCGGCGCGCCCGGCCGCACCCGACTGCGGCACCGTCGCGGGCTCCGCCGTCGGACCGCGATCCGGGCCACCACGATCCGCCCCGTCCTGAGCGGCGCCCGCCAGGACCCTGCGCACGAACGCCTGGGCCTCCAGCATGACCACTGTGCTGTGGCCGCCGTCCAGCACGTCGTGGTGCCAGCTCGCGAAGAGGGCCGCGACGTCGCGCACCAGGGCCGTGGCCGGCACGACGACGGGCCACGCGCGCAGCAGCACCGCCACCTGCTCGGCGGGCAGCGCCCAGCTCAGCACCTCCGTGAGCGGGATGTGCACCCACGACACGTCGGTGGGGGTCGCGCCCGGGTCCACGAGCTGGTGCGGGGTGCCGCCCCAGAACAGCGCGACCTCTCCCGCCTCGACCTGCAGGTACGAACCCCCGAAGAGGTATTCCAGCCGGCCGCTGTGCACCAGGTTGAGCTCCAGGTCGTCGTGCCGGTGCGGCCGCCGCATCACCGGTGGCGTGCCGTGCCGCACCCACAGAGCGGGTTCGGCCAGCTCCACCTCGTCGTCCGCGAGCGCCATGGGCGGGAGCATAGGGGCCGTGCGCGCGGGACGCACGATCGCAGGATCCCGGAGAGTCGGGGCACGCAGCCGGAGGTGTCACCGTCTTTCTCGGGCCTAGCGTCGCAGCATGGCTCATTCCCCGAAGATCACGATCATCGGTGCGGGCGGTTTCGTCTTCCCGTTCCGCCTCATCGGCGACCTGCTCAGCTTCCCGGCCCTGCGGGGTGCGACGCTCAGCCTGATGGACCTGGACGCGGGGCGTCTGGACCGGGTGGCGACGGCGACACGCGAGCTGGTGGCCCACCATGGCCTTCCCGCGGTGGTGGAGCAGACGACGGACCGGCGCGAGGCGTTGCGGGACGCGGACTTCGTCATCATCACGTTCCAGGTGGGTGGCGTGGAGTCGTACCGGCACGACGTCGAGATACCGCGGCGGTACGGCGTCGACCAGACGGTGGGCGACACCGTGGGGCCGGGTGGTGTCTTCCGGTTCCTGCGCTCGGTGCGGGCCTACCAGGACATCGCCGCCGATGCCCTGGAGCTGTGCCCCGACGCGCAGTTCATCAACTATGCGAACCCGATGGCGATGGCGACGGCGTACCTGAACGCGCTGGGGCTGCGCACCGTGGGCCTGTGCCACAGCGTGCAGGGCACCACGCGGATGCTCGCGCGGACGCTGGGTGTGCCGTACGACGAGGTGACGTACCGGTGTGCGGGCATCAACCATCAGGCCTGGGTGCTGGAGTTCCGGCACGGCCAGGAGGACCTGTATCCGCGGCTGCGCGAGGTGATGTCGGAGCGGCACCGGCGGGGCCGCTCCGCGGCGGACCTGGTGCCGGACGACGGGGACCACTCCGAGGAGGCGCTGGCGGCCAGCAACTACGAGGGCGGCAACGAGCAGGTGCGCACCACGCTGATGAACCACTTCGGCTACTTCGAGACGGAGTCGAGCCATCACGCGTCGGAGTACGTGCCGTACTTCCGCAAGGACGCCGAGACGATCCTGGAGTACATCCCGGAGCGGTGGGACTACTACGAGATCTGCGCGGCGCACGACGAACAGGGCGACATCGACGAGCAGCTGGAGCGGCTCAAGGCGGACCTGAGCCCGTCGGTCGAGTACGGGGCGTCGATCGTGAACGCGGTGGTGACCGGGGTGCCGACGGTGGTGTACGGGAACGTGCCGAACGCGGGCCGGGTCATCACGAACCTGCCGGACGACGCGTGCGTCGAGGTGGCGTGCCTGGTCGACGCGAACGGCGTGCAGCCGACGAGTGTCGGGGACCTGCCGCCGCAGCTCGCGGCGATCAACCGCACGAATGTGAACGTGCAGACGCTCGCGGTGCGCGCGGCGCTGACCGGCGACGTCGAGCACGTGCACCACGCGGTGGCGATGGACCCGCTCACCTCGGTGCACTGCACGCTGGAGCAGATCCGCGCGATGACCGACGAGCTGCTCGCCGCGCACGCCGCGCTGCTGCCGGACGCGCTGGTGCGCTGACCGCGCGCGGTGTCCCGGGCGACGGCGCCCGGGACACCGCATCACCACCCTCCACGAAGAGCACCTCAACGAAGAGGAGACGACATGCCGACCCATTCGGCGCCCGCGGTGTCCGGCCGAGGAGTGTCCCGCCGGACGTTCATCGCGGTGGCGGGCATCAGCGTGGCGGGAGCGCTGGCCGCCTGCTCCGGCGCTCCGACGGGGACGAGGCACCTGCGCCTGTCCTCGTGGAACATCCCGCTGGACCTCGAGTCGTACCAGCTGATCGCCGACGAGTTCGTGGCGGCGCATCCCGGGACGAGCGTGGCGGTGGAGGTGACGACCGGCCAGTTCCACCAGTGGTTCATCACACGGCTCGCCGCCGACCTGGCGCCCGACATCATCCGCATCACGCCGCAGCAGATCGGCCGCTACGCCGCGAACGGCAGCCTGGTGGACCTCACCGGTGCGGTGCCGCCGGAGTACGAGGACGACTACTCCGAGCCGTTCTGGGCGATCGGGGCGCGGGAGAACGGCCTGTTCGGCGTCTTCCAGCACACCGACAACTTCATCACCTACTACCACCGGGGTGTGCTGGAGGAGATCGGCGCCGAGGCGCCGTCGTCGTTGGCGGAGGCCTGGCACTGGGACGAGTTCCTCGGGATCGCCGGCGAGGCGAAGAAGCTGACCGGCGCGTACGGCTTCGGCTACGGCTGGGGCGGGCCGGAGACGGCGTACCGCTGGCTGCCGATCGTCTACCAGAACGGCGGCGCTTTCCTGGGCGACGACGGCGAGACGCCGTCGATGGACAGTCCCGAGGCGGTGGAGGCGCTGGACTTCGGCCGCCGCTGGTACGCCGAGGGCCTTGTGTCCCCGGCGAACATGAGCAAGTCCGGCGGTGGCGCGGTCGCGCGCGACCTCTTCCTCACCGGGCAGATCGGCCTCCTGCTCGACAACCCGGAGTCGATAGCGGCCCTCGACGAGGGCATGCCCGACGAGTGGGGCACCGCACCCATGATCCGCAACACCGGCGAGGCGTCCGACCTGGGCGGCAACGCCCTGGCGGTGACGAAGTCCAGCAAGCACCCGGAGCTCGCGGCCGAGCTCGTCGCCTACATCACCAGCCGGGCCAAGGTCGTCGAGTTCTGCAAGCGGGGCAACTGGCTGCCCGCCCGGTCCTCGCTCGACGCGTCCGACATCGGCTACGACAGGCACTCGGAGACCATGCAGCGGTTCATCGACCAGGGGTCGACCATCCCGCTCTCCATGGTGCGCGCGGAGTCCGGGCAGTACTTCAGCTCCCTGAACTCGGTGTTCGCCGACTACCTCGACCTGTGCTTCCTCGGCGAGCTCTCCCCCGCCGAGTGCGGCACCCAGATGACGGAGGCAATGCGCAGTGTCACGACTCGATGAGCCTCGCAAGGATGGCCTCGGCAGGGGCACCCGCCGGCGCGCACGCTGGGCGCCGTACGTCTTCGTGGGGCCGGCAGGCCTCCTCTTCCTGGCCTTCTCGCTGCTGCCGATCGTCATCGCCGTCGCCCTGTCCTTCCAGGACACCGCGACGCTGGGCGACGGCGAGTGGGTGGGCACGGCGAACTACCGGACGATGCTCGGCGACCCGCTGCTGCGCACCGCCCTGCTCAACACGCTGGTGTTCACGATCGGCACCGTGCCGACGGCGATGGCGATCGGCCTCGCCCTCGCGGTCGCGCTGAACCGGCCCCTGCCCGGTCGCGGGCTGCTGCGGGCGCTGTTCTTCGTCCCGATGATCGCGGCCGGCGTCGTCGTCGGCGTCATCATGTCGTGGATCTTCAACCCGGACTACGGCGTCGCCAACAACGCGCTCGCCGCGCTGGGACTCGGCGGCCTGCCGTGGCTGACCTCCCCGAGCACGGCGATGATCACACTGATCGGCGTGGTCGTCTGGACCCGGATCGGGTTCTGCATGGTGATCTACCTCGGGGCGCTGCAGTCCATCCCGGCGGAGCTGCGCGAGGCCGCGGCGATCGACGGCGCGAGCGGCTGGCAGCGGTTCCGCCGGCTCACCGTGCCGATGCTCGCGCCGACCACGTCGATCCTGCTGATCCTCAACGTCGTGTTCTCGCTGCAGGCCTTCGACGTCATCTACGTGATGACGGGCGGTGGCCCCGGGTTCTCGACCACGGTTCTCATCCAGTACGTGTTCCGGTCGGCGTTCGCCGACGCGCGCATGGGGTACGCCGCGGCGCTCGGCCTCCTGCTCGTGGTGATCCTGCTGGTGTTCACGCTGCTGCGGCAGCGCGCGACGAAGCGAGCGGAGGAGCTCCTGTGACCACGACCACCGCACAGCCCGCCCAGCCCCTGCGAGAACGCCGCTCCCGACGACGGCGGTGGCTGCTCACCGCCGTCCTGACAGCCGTGGCGATGCTCGTCGTGTTCCCGCTGTACTGGATGGTGGTGTCCGCGCTCACGCCCGGCGGGCAGTCGCAGAGCAGCGAGTTCTACCTCTGGCCCGCCGCCCCGACGACGGAGAACTTCTCCGAGGTGTTCGCGCAGCAGCCCGTGTGGCGGTGGCTCGGCAACTCGTTCTTCGTCGCGTCCGTCGGCACCGCGCTGTCGGTCTGCGTGTCCCTCGGCGCCGGGTACGCCCTGGCCAAGTTCCGGTTCCGCGGCCGCGGCCTGCTCTACGCGGCGTTCCTCGTGACGATCATGATCCCGATCCAGGTCACGCTCGTCCCCGCGTTCCTCGTGACGGCGCGCCTCGGGCTGGTCGACTCACCGTGGGCGGTGATCCTGCCGACGCTGTTCGACGTCGTGGGCATCTTCATCGCCCGCCAGTTCCTGCTCGGCGTGCCCGACGCGCTCATCGAGGCGGCACGGCTCGACGGCGCCGGCGAGCTCCGGACGTTCTTCCGCGTGGTGCTCCCGACATGCTGGCCGCTGGTCGGCGTGCTCGTCATCCTGGGGTTCATGAACCGCTGGAACGACTTCCTCTGGCCGCTCGTCGTGCTGCAGGGCAACGAGAGCCTCACGGTGCCGGTCGGGCTCTCGACGCTGACGAACAGCCCGGCGTTCACCTCGCCGTGGGGCGCGGTGATGGCGGTGGCCACCGTCGCCGTCGTGCCGCTGCTCGTGGTGTTCCTGGTGTTCCAGCGGACGTTCGTCCAGGGGATCGCGAGCACGGGCATCAAGTAGCCCGACGTGGGGGGTGCTGTCCAGCGCTCGGTTTCCGGCCCCTGCGCCCGAGCGCCGCTCCTAGACTGCCTTCGTGACCCCGCGCCGGCAGCAGATCCTGAGCACGGCCGCCGACCTGTTCGCCGCCCGTGGGTTCCACGGCGTCTCCATGGGAGACATCGGCGCCGCCGTCGGCGTCTCCGGTCCCGCCCTGTACAAGCACTTCGCGGGCAAGGAGGACATCCTCGGGCAGTGCCTGCTGCACGCCTCTGACCAGCTCCTCGCGGGGGCGCGGGAGCTGCTGTCCGACGGCGGTGCGGGCTCCGTCGTCGGGCAACCGGACGGCCCAGGCGCCGGCGGCGGCGCGCCTGACACAGCGCCCGACGCCGCACTTGAGGCTGCGCTGGAGGCGTTGATCGCCCGGCACGCCGACTTCGCGCTCGACAACCCGGCCCTGATCGTCGTGCAGGAGCGCGAGTGGGGCGCGCTCGGGGCCGACGCGCAGGCGCAGGTCCGCAAGCGTCAGCTCGCCTATGTCGACGTGTGGTGCGACGCGCTGCGGCCGCTGCGCCCCGACCTCACGGCGGCGCAGGCACGGGCGGCGGCGCAGGCGGCGTTCGGTCTGCTGAACTCGACGCCGCACAGCGCGCGGATCGGCCGCGGAGCGATGCGGTCCCTGCTGACCCGGATGGCGCGCGCGGCCCTGCTCTCCGACCCGCTCCCCTGACCCGCTGCTCGGACTCGCTGCTCGGACTCGCTGCTCGGACTCGCTGCTCAGACTCGCTGCTCTGGCTCCCTCCCCGACGCGCTCCCCCGAGCTGTCAGGCCTGTCGGGCCTGTCAGACCCTCGGGTCACCCCAGTGACCCGAGAGCCCGACAGGTCACTCGACCGGGAGGCCCAGACCTCTCGCGATGAGCATTCGCTGGAGCTCGGAGGTGCCTTCCCCGATCTCCAGCACCTTGGCGTCGCGGTAGAAGCGGGCGATGGGCCCGTCCTCCATGACGCCGTAGCCGCCGAACACCTGCGCGGCGATGCGCGTGGCGGTGACGGCGGACTCCGTGGCGTAGAGCTTCGCGACCGACGACGCCCTGCGGAACTCGTCGAGCGGCGCGCCCCCGTCCTTCAGCGCGGCGGCCCGGTAGGTGAGCGCCCGGCTGGCCTGGAGCATCACCTCGAGGTCCGCGACCTGGAAGGCGACGCCCTGCTTGCGGCCGATCGGTCCGCCGAACGTGGGGCGCACACCGGCGTGCTCCACGGCCAGGTCGAGCATCGCCTGGATGCAGCCGGTGGCGAGCGCCGCGACCGCGACCCGACCGGTGTTGAGGCAGATCATGAGCTGCTTGAACCCGTTGCCGCGCCGGCCAAGCAGGTTCGCCTCGGGAACGCGGACGTCCTCGAACCGCAGCGCGTGGGTGTCGACGGCGCGCCAGCTCATCTTGTCGTGCAAGGGCTCGACGATGAACCCCGGGGTGTCGGTGGGGACGATGATGGCGCTGAGCTCGGGCCGGCCGTCGGGCAGGGTGCCGGTGCGCGCCGCGACGGTGCAGACGCTGGTGATCGGCGTCCCGGAGTTGGTGATGAACTGCTTGGCACCGTTGATGACCCACTGGCCGTCGACGAGCTCGGCGGTGGTCGACATGGCGTTGGCGTCGCTGCCCGCGCCCGGCTCGGTAAGACCGAACGCGCCGAGGGTGCGGCCGGCGACGAGGTCGGGCAGCCAGTTGTTCTTCTGCTCGTCGGTTCCGTAGGCCAACAAACTGCCGACCCCGAGGCCGACGCCGGCCCCGAGCGTGATGCCTACGGACTGGTCAACACGGCCGATCTCCTCGACGGCGATGCTGAGCCCGGTGAGCCCGAGGCCGGACCCTCCGTATTCCTCCGGGGCAGTCAGGCCGAACAGGCCCAGCTCCCCCATCTGGTGCACCAGCTCGACGGGCAGGCGGCTTTCCCTGTCCCATCGGCCGATGTGGGGCGCGATCTCGCGGTCGGCGAAGTCCCGTACCGCGTCCCGGAGCTTCGTGTGCTCCGGGTTCTCTGGTGGATGCATGTTGCGCATGTCACTGAGGTTAACCACCATTAACCCCGACGCGCTAGATGCGCGCTGGACCGCGCTGGATGATTGACCGCGATGGTTCAGCGCGCGAGGCCCTGCCAGGAGGACATACCGATGCCCAGCCAGAACCAGGTCGTGTACGAGGTGGTCGAGCTCGACAGGCCCGACGTGCCCGGAGGGCCGGAGGGGCCCGGCAAGTCGACCGCGTCGTCTGTGCCGTCTGTGCCGTACGCGCGGATCACGCTCGACGCGCCCGAGCGACGCAACGCCCTCTCCGCGGCCTTGCTCGACCAGCTCCTGGCCGCGCTGGACCGCGCTGCGACCGACGACGTCCACGCCGTGGTGCTGGGGGCGAGCGGTACCGCGTTCTGCTCGGGGGCGGACCTCACCGAGGCGCTGCGCGACGGCATGGCCGACTCCGCACGCCGGCTCGCCGCGGTGCTGCGCGCGATCCTCGCACTGCCCAAGCCCGTCGTGGCACGGGTGCACGGGCCGGTACGAGCGGGCGGGATCGGCCTCGTGGCGGCGTGCGACATCGCGATCAGCGCCGACCACATCACCTACGCCTTCACGGAGGCCCGCCTCGCGCTCGCGCCCGCCGTCATCTCGCTCGCGGTGCTGCCGCGGATGACCCCGCGCGCGGCGTCGCGCACCTTCCTGACCGGGGCACCGTTCAGCGCCGGCGAGGCTGCCGCCTGGGGGCTGGTGACGCAGGCAGTGCCGCCCGGTGATCTCGACCGGGCGGTCGATACCGCGCTCACCGAGCTCGCAGCGGGTGACCCTCAGGGTCTGAGGGCCACCAAGGAGCTGCTCAACGCCGACGTGCTCGCGCGGTTCGACACCCGCGTCGACGATGCGGTGACCGGTTCCGCCGAGCTGTTCGGCTCCGAGCGCGCACGGGCTGCGATGGAGCGGCTGCTGCGGCGCTGACCTGCTGACATCAGCGGCAGGAGGCCGCGATGTGACTGCGGCCACTCGAACTACCCTCCGTCGCGCCCGCCCGAACTGCCCGCCACGCCTCCGGCCCGTGCTCGATGCGCGCCCCGATGCGGCGGGAGCGCGCGAACGGTGTTGGATAGGTGGGTGGTCACCCGAGTCTCGTCCCGAAACACCCGCTTCCAGCAGCTGCAGACGCTGCTCACCAACCGCAACAAGCGGCACCGCGCCGCCGAGTTCGTGGTGCAGGGCGTGCGGCCCATCACCATGGCGGTCGAGCACGGCTGGGAGGTCCGCGCCCTCGTGTTCGACGCCGAGCGCCGGCTCTCGCAGTGGGCACGGGACCTGCTCGCGGCCCACCCGCACGTCGAGCACGTCAAGATGTCGCCCGACCTGCTGGCGGAGCTGGCCGAGAAGGACGAGGCCGAGCTGCTGGCCGTGGTCGCGATGCGACCGGACGAGCTGGACCGCATCGAGGCGGGCCCGGACTTCCTCGGGGTGGTGTTCGACCGTCCCACCCAGCCGGGCAACATCGGCGCGGTCATCCGGTCCGCCGATGCGTTCGGCGCCGACGGCGTGATCACGACCGGGCACGCCGCGGACGCCTACGATCCCAAGGCCGTGCGCGCCACGACCGGCTCGTTCTTCGCGACACCCGTGGTGCGGGCGCCCTCGTCGGCAGAAGTCATGGCATGGGTCGAGGAGCGCCGTGCCGCCGGGCTCCCGCTCGTCGTCGTCGCGACGGACGAGCACGGCGACGCCGACGTCTCCGCGTACGACCTCACCCAGCCGGTCCTGCTCCTGGTCGGCAGCGAGACCGCCGGCCTGACCCGCGCGTGGCTCGACGCCGCGGACGTCACGCTGAGCATCCCGATGACGGGTTCGGCGAGCTCGCTCAACGCGGCGAACGCGGCGACGGTCGTGCTCTACGAGGCCCGCCGCCAACGCCTGGCGAAGTAACCCCGTCGAGGGTCAGAGCTCGATCGAGAACATGCGGGAGCCCGACGTCTTGACGTAGCCAAGGCTCGCGTACAGGCCGTGGGCGCCGCTGGGGTTCGCGGTGTCGACGTCGAGCGCCGCTCGTTCCATGCCGTCGGCGGCGAACGCCCGCATGCCCGCGGCGAGCGCCGCCAGGGCGACCTTGCGGCCCCGGTACGCGCGGCGGGCGCCGAGGATGTCCGTGTACCCGAACGAGTAGCCGCGCACCGCGAAGTCCTCGGTGTACCGGGCAGCGAGCTCGTAGCCCACCACGAGCGGCTCGCCGGCGCGGAGCGCGGCGGCGGTGTCCGGGTCGGTGTCGGGCGAGGCGAGGAGCGCGTCGACGTCGGGCGCCTCGTCGACGACCAGGAAGGACCACTCGGGTGCGAAGCCGGCGCGCTGTGCCCACTGCCCGCGGGTCTGCGGCTGGCTGCCCCAGTGGTCGCGGAACGCGTCGTTGTGCGCCAGGCGGGTGGCCTCGTCCAGGTCCTTGGACCACGGGACGAGTCGCAGCGAGCCGGGCAGCTCGACGTCAGGCACGGGTGTGGCGTCCGGTCCGGTGAGCGGGCGTGCCAGGTCGGAGTAGTAGCGGCGCACGCCGAAGCCGGCTCGCTCGTAGAGCCGGTGCTTGGAGGCGGGGGCGTTGTCCTCGGCGAACACCGCGATCCGCGCGGGCACGTCCTTGCCCGACGCCGCCAGCAGCTGCCGGGCGCGGCCCGTCTCCCAGGCCAGCAGCTCGCGGCCGATGCCCTCACCGCGGCGGTCGGGGTGCACGCCGCCCCAGCAGTAGGTGCGGACCTCCGTGACGTCGCCCGGCGGGCGCTCGACCTGTGCCCAGGCGACGAGGGCGCCGTCGGCGTCGAACCCGAGCAGCGAGTCCGCCGCCATGTCGCGCCACGCGCCCTCGAAGATCTCTTCGATCTCCTCGAGGGTCTCGACGTAGGGCTCGGCGTCGGCCCGGGCGATGAGGTTCCGCAGTGCGAGCCACGTGGGCGCGTCCTCGCGGGTGGCGGCGCGCCAGGTCAGGCCGCCGGCGGTGGGCAGGGTCAGGGTCGCCGGCGGCGCTGCGCGCTCGGCGACCGGGGCAAGGGTGCTGGTCTGCGTGGTCATGGTGGTCCTCAGACTTCGATCGTGTACAGGGTGGAACCGTCGCTCTTGGTGTAGCCCAACCGTGCGTACAGGCCGGGCGCCCCGGTCGGGTTGTCGGTGTCGACGTCGAGCTCGGCGCGCTGCATGCCGTCGGCGGCGTAGACGTTCATCGCGTGCGTGAGCAGGGCCGCGGCGATGCGGCGTCCGCGGTACGCGCGACGCACGCCGAGCAGGCCGGTGTAGCCCGCGGTGTACCCCTGGGACTCCCAGTCGTGCTCGTACCGCTCGCCGCGGTGCAGCCCGACGACGTACGGCGTGCCCGGCGCCACCGTGGCGTCGCCCGGCTGCTCCTGCTCGGAGCCCTCGTAGCGGACCGACTCGTCGATCACGACGAAGGACCACTGCGGCGCGAACGAGCTGCGGTACGCGCGCCACGACTCGGGAGTACGCGGCTGGCTGCCCCAGTGGTCCCGGAAGGCGTCGTTGCGGGCGAGCCGGGTCGCGTCCTCCAGGGCGTCGGTCCACGGCACCAGCCGCAGCGGCGGCTCCAGCCCGATGGCGGGCACCGGCGCGCTCAGGTCGCGCAGCAGGTTGGCGAAGTACCGGATCGGCTCGAACCCCGCGGCGCGCAGCAGGTCGTGGCGCTCGGCCGGGTCGGTGTCGCCGACGTGCGCGGCGATCCGGCCGGGCAGGCCGAGCAGTCGCGGGTCGCCACCCAGCTCCGCGAGCGCCTGCCGGGCGCGTCCGGTCGCCCACGTCAGCAGCTCGGTGCCGATCCCCTGGCCGCGGCGGTCAGGGTGCACACCGCCGGCCAGCGAGACGCGCAGGAGGTTCGCACCCTCGGTGGGGAACCGCTCGGCCCACGCGTAGGCCCGCATCGTGCCGTCCGCGTCAAGCCCGACGAGCGTGTCGGCGGCGGCGTCGAACACCGGGGCGTCGAAGCTTTCGGCGACCTCCGCCGACGAGGTGAACCAGTCGCGGCCGTCGGCCTGGTCGACCGCGCGCATGAGCTCGGTCAGCGCGGGGACGTCCTCGCGGGTCCAGGGGCGCCAGAACAGGGCGCCGGCGGTCGGCACGGACAGGGTCCGGGGCGCCGCGGCGCGATCGGTGATCGAGTCGGGTTCGGGCACGGCGGACAGGCCGGACACAGGCGTGGACATACGGCCACGCTAGGCGACCGCGCCGCAGGGGGCACGGGATTTTGCGGGTGCTCGGAGGGGCGCGCGTGTGGTCGGCAAGAAAGTCACGTGGTCGGCAGAAGGTCAGGTGGTCGGCAGCCCGGGCTGCCGACCACCTGACGTCCTGCCGACCACTCGCGGCCGACCACTCGCGGCCAGCCGCTCGCGTCTACGCGGGCCCGGGCCGGACCGCGTCCAGCTCCGCGACGAACCGGTCCCGCAGTGCCGCCTTCTCGGCGGGCGGCAGCCAGGACGCCTCGACGCCGGCCAGTGCCATCGCGCGCAGCCGGTCGTACGGCACGGCGAGGTCGTCGGCGAGGATCCGGTACTCGGCGCCCAGCGACGTCGGGAACATGCCGGGGTCGTCCGAGGCAGGGATCACGTTGAGCCCGGCGTCCAGCATCGCCGCGATGGACGCGCGCCGCCACGGCCGCCAGGAGCGCCGCGACGTCGTGGAGATGACGGTGAACGGCACCTGTTCGTCGCGCACCCGCGCCACCACGTCGTCGTCCTGCAGGACGAAGTAGCCGTGGTCGATGCGGTCGCAGCCGAGCACGTCGAGGCAGGTCACGGTGTTGACCGCCACGGGAGCGTGCTCGGAGGAGTGCGCCGTCCGGCCGAGGCCCGCCTCCCCCGCGAGCCGGTAGGCCGCCTCGAACCGCTCGGGCGGTCCCGCCGTCTCGAGGTTGTCCAGACCGATCCCGGCGACGTACTCGTGCGGGTGGTCGACGACGGTGCGCACCCGGTCCAGCGCGTCCTGCGCCGAGCCGCTGCGGTCGATGCCGGCGATGAGCCGGCCGGTCATGCCGAAGTCGCGTTCAGCCATCCGGATGCCCTCGGCGTACGCCTCGACCGAGCCGAGATACCCGAGGGATGCCAGGTGCTCCGGCACCGCGTCGAAGAACAGCTCGAGGTGCCGCGTCGCGCTGGTGCGGTGCGCCGCCTCGAACGCCTCGTAGGTGATGCGGGTCAGGTCGTCGGCGTCGCGCAGCACCTGGGACACCCAGCCGGAGACCTGGAACAGCGAGTAGGAGACCTCCGGCTCGTCGGCGCTGCGCCCCTGCGGCACGGGGATGCGTGTGTCGCGGTAGAGGTCCGGGTCCGGCGGCAGGGAGTTGACGTCGGCGTAGATCCGCTCGGGCTCCGCCGGCAGGGCGAGCCCCTCGCGGCGGGCCAGCTCGGCGAACGTGCTCGCCCGGACGGAGCCGATGAGGTGGCAGTGCAGGTCGACCTTGGGCATGCGGTCGACGAGGTCGGACAGGCCTGTGGGGTCGGTCGCGTCGGTGGGGTCGGTCGCGTCGGTGGTGGTGCTCATCAGCCGGCCGTCACCTCGCGGGCGAACCGGTCGACCCACTCGGCCCGCGTGGGCACGAGCTCCGCCGGGTCGAGCGTCGCGTAGCCCTCGGCCACGGGGTCGGCCGCGATGTCACCCACGACCGCCTCGATGGAGTCGGGCACCGTCGCCTCGGTGTTGACCGGCAGGTCGCCCACGAGCTCGGCGGACGCCGTCTGGGCCTCGGCCGAGAGCAGGTAGTCGATGAACTGGTGCGCGCCGTCGGCATTCGGGGCACCGGCGGGGATCATGGCGCGGTTGGTGGCCATGTAGCGGCCGGTGGCGGGCGGCGTCCACGCGTACGGCTCACCCGAGGCGACCAGGTCGGTGGCGAAGCCGCTCAGGGAGTCGGCCGCGACGATCTCGCCCTGGGTCAGCAGGTTCGTCACCTCGGTGGAGGACGAGTAGAACTGCAGGATCCCCGGCGCCCAGCCGCCGATGGTGCTCAGCGCGGTGTCGATGTCGTACGGCCCGTCGCCGTACTCCGCGCCGACGCCCGAGACCATGAGCTGCCCGGCGGTCACCGAGATGTCCGGCAGGGCGAGCTCGCCGGCGTGCTCGGCGTCGCCGTACAGGTCCCAGTCCGCCGCCTCCTCCGCGGTCAGCTCCTCGGTCGAGTAGAGCGTCCCGTTGAGCTGGTAGCTGTAGGCCGGGCCCGCGTACGCGTCCTCGAGGGCGAAGTCCGCGACCTCGTCCAGCGACGGCACCTTGGCGGCGTCGATCTCCTGGAACAGGTCGCTCTCCTGCCCGAGCGCCGCGTAGTAGTCGGAGATCAGCATGACGTCGACGCCGGAGTCGCCGGCCGCGACCTCGAGCTGCGAGAGCCGGTCCGCGTTCGACCCGGTCTCGACCTCCACCTCGATGCCGGTCTTTGCGGTGAACGGGTCGATCACCGCCTCCTGGAACTCCTCGACCCCGAACGGGAACGTGGAGACCACGATGGTGTCCTCGGCTGCCGCGTCGTCGCCGGCGGAGCAGCCGGCGGCCAGCAGCGACGTGGCCACGAGGCCGGTGGTGATCACCGCTGTGCGGCGCGCCTTCGGGGTGAGGTTCATGAGATTCCTTCGGTCGGGGCGGTGGATGCGGTCGGGGCGGTCGTCGGGGCGGTCGGGGCCGCGGTCGAATCAGCGGACAGGTGGGCCAGCCGCGCCTCCGGCGCGAGCAACCGCACCCGGTCACCGGCCGACGGCGTCGGCCCGGTGGCTGTGTCCGCCCGGTGGTCGGCGAGGAGGCGGACGGCGTTGCCGGCCGGGTCGGTGGCCTCCAGCGTCACGAGCAGGTCGACGCCGCGGTAGGCGACGTCGAGCACGACCGCGTCGAGCACGATCCCGCCGTCGGCGGACGTGGCTGCGGACGTGTCCGCGGGCAGCACACGCAGGTGCTCAGGGCGGACGGCGGCCTGCCGGCCGTCCGCGAGCGTCAGGAAGTTCTCGTACCCGAGGAACTCCGCGACGAACCGGTCGGCGGGTGCCGGGAAGACGTCGCGCGGTGCGCCGCTCTGCACGATCTTCCCGGAGCGCATGAGCACCATCTCGTCGGACATCTCCAGCGCCTCGTCCTGGTCGTGCGTCACGAGCACGACGGTCAGCCCCGTCTCGGACTGGATGCGGCGGATCTCCGCACGCATCTGAACGCGCAGGCGTGCGTCGAGGTTGGACAGCGGCTCGTCCAGGAGCAGCAGCCGCGGCCGGATGGCGATCGCCCGGGCCAGCGCCACACGCTGCTGCTGACCGCCGGAGAGCTGCTTGGGCTTGCGGTCGGCCAGGTGCGCCAGCCCGACCAGCTCGAGCGCCTCACCCGCACGGCGGCGGCGCTCGGCCGCGGGCACCTTGCGCATCTTGGGGCCGTAGGCCACGTTGTCCGCCACGGTCATGTGCGGGAACAGCGCGTAGGACTGGAACACCATGCCCAGGTTGCGCTTCTCGGGCGGGAGGCGGGTCGCGTCGTCGCCGTCGATCAGGATCCGGCCCGACGTCGGCGCGCTGTACCCGGCGAGCATGCGCAGCGTCGTCGTCTTGCCGCAGCCGCTCGGGCCGAGCAGCGTGGTGAGGCGCCCGCGCGGGATCTGGAGGTCTATCGAGTCGACAGCGGTGAAGCTGCCGAACCGCTGGGAGACGCCGACGAGCTCGGCGGCTGGGGTGGTCATCGGTTGATTCCTCCGAAGATCTTGGCGAAGCCGACGGTGCGCTCGGCGACGATCGCGACGACCACCGTCGCGGCGAGCACCAGCGTGGAAGCGGCGGCGACCATGGGGTCGTAGCTCTGCTGGACGTAGTCGAGCATCGTGACGGGCAGCGTCCGGAAGTCGCGGGTCTGCAGCAGCAGCGACAGCGGCACGTTGTTGAACGAGGTGACGAACCCGAGCAGGCCCGCCGAGATGAGGCCCGGCCGCAGCATCGGGAGCGTCACCGTCACGAAGGCCCGCAGCGGTGAGGCGCCCAGGCCGCGGGCCGCTTCCTCCAGCGCGGGGTCGGCGAGCGCCAGCGAGGCGCCGGTGACCCGCACGGCGTACGGGAGCAGCAGTGCCGTGTGGCCGAGCAGCAAGGTGGTGAAGTTGTCCAGGCGCAGGCCGATCATGAGCTGCTGGTACAGCGCCAGTCCGACCACCAGCTCCGGCACCACCAGCGGTGACAGGAACAGCCCTTCGAGCAGACCCTTGCCGGGGATCTTTCCTCGGTGGATCGCGAGCGTGACCGGCACACCGAGCAGCAGCGCCAGCCCGGTGGCCAGAACGGCCAGCTGGAGGCTGGAGACCACGGCCTCCATGAACGGCGTGTAGGCCACCGCCTCCCCGAACCAGCGCAGGGACAGGCCGTCGGGCGGGAAGCGCAGGGTGCTGCCCGCGGTGAACGCCGTGGCGACGACGAACAGGATCGGCACGATCATCACCACGTAGCCGGCGACCGCGAGCGTGCCGGCGACCGGGTGGCGGAGCCTCGCGGTCCGGCTCATGACGGCGCTCATGCGGTGGCTCCCTTGCGTCCGACCAGCGTCGAGATCCCGGAGACCAGGAAGACCAGGACCGTCATCACGATCGCCGTGGCCGAGGCCGCCGCCCAGTCGACGGTGACGCTCGCGTACGAGAAGAGCTGGGTGGAGAGCATGCGCTGGCTCGACCCGCCGAGCAGGTAGGGCGTGGTGTACGCGGTGACCGACCCGGCGAAGACCAGCGTGGCCGCCACCACGATGCCCGGCAGCGACAACGGCACCAGGACCGACCAGAAGGCGCGGGTGCGGCTGGCGCCCAGGCCCCGCGCGGCCTCGTCGAGGCCTGGGTCGACCTGCGCGACGGCGGAGTAGCAGGTGATGACCGCCAGCGGCAGGAAGAGCTGCACCAGACCGAGCACGATCGCCAGCTCCGTGTACAGCAGCTGGGGCGCCTCGTCGACGATGCCCAGGCCGGTCAGCAGCTGCCCGATCACGCCGTTCGACCCCAGCACGACCAGCCAGCCAAAGGTGCGCACCACGTTGCTCAGCAGCAGCGGGAAGATCGCCAGCGCGAGCAGCACGCCCGACCAGCGGGACTGCGACCGGGCGAGCAGCGAGGCGATGGGAAATCCGAGCACCACGCACAGCGCCGTGACGATCAGCCCGATGCGTACGGTGCGCCAGATGATCCCCAGGTCGTAGGGGTCGGTGAGCATCGCGCCCATGCGCTCGAGCACCTGGGCGAAGCTCACGCCTGGCGGCGCGAACAGCATGGCGACCGCCGGCAGCAGGAAGCCGACGCACAGGAACGCCAGCCCCGGCAGGAGCAGGAGGAGTGAGGAGCGTGCTCGCACGAGCCCGTCTTTCGTCGATGGAACCGGTTGCAAGGGACCTTAAGGCATTGTCGGCCGGGCTCTGGCAATCCCGCGTTAACTCCGTGTTACATCGGGCGACCCCGGGGCCCATAACGGACGGAAACGGTTGCAGAGGGCGTCTAGAGTGTCCCCACCGACAAAGGAGGTACGGTGCCCGATCTGTCCGACGTCGCCGCGGTAGCCGGCGTCTCGAAGGCGACCGCGTCGCGCGCGCTCAACGGGAGCGGCCTGGTCGCCGCCGAGACCGCGGTGCGTGTGGTGGCGGCCGCCGCCCGGCTCGGCTACGTGCCCAACCGGGCGGCGCGCGAGCTCGCCCGGGGCCGCAGCGGCATCATCGCGATCGTCGTCCCCACCCTGGACAACACCTTCTTCACGCCGATCATCGCCGGCGCCCAGGCGCGCGCCGAGGAGGCGGGGCTACAGCTCACCGTCGCCGTGCACCCCCTGGACTCCGCCGGCGCGTTCGACCGGCTCGCCCGCCAGGTCGACGGCTTCCTCGTCGTCGCCCCGCGCGGCAGCGACACGCTCGTCGCCGGCTCGGGAGCGGCGAAGCCCGCCGTCCTGGTCGACCGCGAGATCGACGGTATGACGTCGGTGGTGGCCGACACCGCCACCGCCTTCGGCACGCTGACGACCCGGCTCGCAGCCGAGGGCCACGAGCGCATCGTCTACGTGGGCGGGCCCGAGGGCTCCTGGCAGGACCGGCAGCGCACCGCCGCCGTGCACGACGCCGCCCGCCGGGCCGGCGCCGAGCTCACCGTGCTCGGCCCGTGCCCGGCGACCTTCGCCGCCGGCGTCGAGGTGACGTCCGCCGTCCTGGACACGGGCGCGACCGCCGTCGTGCCCTACGCGACGTCGATCGGGCTGGGTCTGCTGCTGGCGCTGGGCACGCGCGGCGTGGACGTGCCGCGCGACCTGGTGGTGAGCACCGAGCCGACGGTCATCGAGGCGCTCGGCCTGGAGCACACACCCGCCATCGACGTCGACGGCGAGGAGCTGGGCCGCACCGCGATGGACCTGCTGGCCCGGCTCCTGGACGGGCAGGACGAGCCCGGACGGCAGGCGCGGCTGCCGGTGCCGGTGCGGGGCTGACCGCCCGCACGGTCAGCGAGCACGATCAACGCAGCATGATCACGAGCTGGGTCAGGAGCGGCGCGACCAGTAGCGCCGGGAGCAGGTCGCCCACCGGGATCCGCTTGATGTCGAGCAGCCGGAGGGCGATGCCCACCAGCAGCAGGCCGCCGGTCGCCGTCAGCGCGGCGATGTGCGCGTCCGGCAGCACCGACCCGAGAAGCACCCCGGCCAGCGTCACCAGGCCCTGGACCACGGCGACCGACACCGCGGACAGCAGCACCCCGATCCCGAACGAGGACGCGAAGGCGAGCGCCGCGAAGCCGTCGAGGACCGACTTCAGCAGGAGCTGGTCGATCCCCCGCCCGAGACCGTCGGACAGCGAACCGAGGATGGCGAGCGGCCCGACGCAGAACAGCAGCGAAGCGGTGAGCCACCCCTCGATGAAGCGTTCGCGCGCCGCGCCGTCCGGGCCGTGCCCCGCGGCGCTCTCCGGGCCGCGCTCTGCCGCGTCGGGTAGCACCGAGCTTCGACGCGCGCCGCCGGAGCGTCCGGCCAGCCGGCCCTGGATCACGCCGGCCAGCCCTTCGAGGCGCGCCTCGATCCGGAGCAGCGAGCCGGCGATGCCACCGATCAGCAAGGACCCGAGCACGATCAGCACGGGCGCGCCGCTGCCCGTCGCCGCGAGGAACGCGTCGTCGGTGACCGAGACCGCCGACAGCGCGGCGACGAGCAGGGTCACGAGGCCGAGGATGTCGGTCACCACCGCATGGGTGCGCTGGGGCAGCCGGTGACCCACGGCCATCCCGAGCAGGGATCCGACGACTATCGTCCCGACGTTGACAAGAGTGCCCAGTCCGGGGAAGTCGACGTTCACGGCGCGAGCCTAACCGTCGCCCGAGCACTCCTGCTCCGTCCTGCTCCGTCCTGGCGAGGCCACCCGAGGAGTGCTGCCCGGCGAGCGCGGACGGGAGGTGGCGCGGACGGTGTACGCGATCGAGGTCGGTTGCCGAGGGTAGACAACGTCTACTCGGAGCAACTGACCTCGATCGCCTACACCTTCCCCGCGCACGGCCGGCAGTGCACAAGGGCCCGTGGAGCGACGGATCAGTGCGCCGAAAGGGTCAGCGCGCTAGAAGGTCAGGGCACCCGAATGTCACTGCACCGAAGGATCAGTGCACCGAGAAGCCGCCGTCGACGAAGAGCGAGTGGCCCGTGACGTAACCGGAGGCGGCGCTCGCGAGGAAGACGGCGGCGCCCGCGAAGTCCTCCGGGACGCCGTTGCGGCCCACGGTGGTGCGGGCCGCGAGCGCCGCCACCTTCTCGGTGTCGTCCTGGAGGCGCTGGTTCAGAGGGGTGAGCACGAATCCGGGCACCAGGGTGTTGGCGGTGACGCCGCGGCTGGACCAGGCCTCGGACTGGGAGCGCGCGAGGGATTCGAGGCCGCCCTTGGACACGCCGTAGGCGCCGCTGTCGACGAACGAGCGGTGTGCCTGCTGGGAGGAGATGTGGATGAGCCGGCCGAAGCCGCGTTCGGCCATGCCGGGGGCGAACCGCTGCCCGAGCAGGAAGGGTGCTTCGAGGTTGACGGTCATGGTGCTGTCCCAGATGGCCTCGTCGACCTGGCCGAGGTGGGGGCGCAGGTTGATGCCCGCGCTGTTGACGATGATGTCGGGCTCGCCAGCTGCGGCGGTGATGCCGTCGGCGGCAGCGCGGATGCCGTCGCGGGTGGAGAGGTCGGCGACCAGCGGCTCGACGGAGCAGCCGCGCTCGCGCAGGCTCGTCGCGACCTCGTCGAGCCGGTCGGCGCCGCGTGCGACGAGCACGGTGTGCGCCCCGGCCAGTGCGAGCGCCTCGGCGATGGCACGCCCGATGCCGGAGCTGCCTCCGGTCACGACGGCGGTGCGGCCCTCGAGGGAGAACAGGGAGGCCAGGTAGTCGCGCGTTGTCATGGCCGGGACGATACCCACGTCGACGCCCCGGGGCGCACCTGCGCCGGTACCGCCCTCCGGGCAGCCGCCGCGCCGTCGCCGGGTGGGGGCTTACGCTGCCGGGGTGACCGCTCTTCCCGCTGCCCTGCCCGCTCTTGGTGAACGTTCCGCCGCCCTGCTGGAGGCCATGCGCACGCGCGTGGTCGTGGCCGACGGTGCCATGGGGACGATGATCCAGGCGGCGAACCCGACCCTGGAGGACTACGAGGGTCTGGAGGGCTGCAACGAGATCCTGACGGTCTCGCGCCCGGACATCATCGCGGGGGTGCACGACGGCTTCCTCGAGGTGGGCGTGGACGCCATCGAGTCGAACACGTTCGGCGCGAACTGGTCGAACCTGTCGGACTACGGCATCGACGACCGCATCCGTGAGCTGGCCCGCAAGGGTGCGGCGATCGCCCGGGAACGCGCCGACGTCTTCGCGACGCCGGAGCACCCCCGCTGGGTCCTGGGCTCGATGGGCCCGGGCACCAAGCTGCCGTCGCTGGGGCACACCACGTACGCGCACCTCCGGGACACGTTCGCGGAGCAGGCGGCGGGCCTGATCGAGGGCGGCGCGGACGCGCTGCTGATCGAGACCAGCCAGGACCTGCTGCAGGCCAAGGCCGCGGTGACGGGCTGCCGGCAGGCGATGGCCCCGGTGGAGGAAGGTGGGGTCGGGCAGCGGGTCGCGATCATCGTGTCGGTGACCGTGGAGACCACGGGCACCATGCTGATGGGCTCGGAGATCGGCGCGGCCCTGGTCGCGCTGCAGGCGCTGGGCATCGACGCGATCGGTATGAACTGCGCCACCGGTCCGGAGCAGATGAGCGAGCACCTGCGCCACCTGTCGCAGCACGCGGAGATACCGGTCGCGTGCATGCCGAACGCGGGCCTGCCGGTGCTGGGGCCGAACGGCGCCTCTTACCCGCTCACCCCGGAGGAGCTCGCCGCGGCGCACACGCAGTTCGCGCGCGAGTTCGGCCTGGGCCTGGTGGGCGGCTGCTGCGGTACGACTCCGGAGCACATGCGGCTCGTGGTCGAGGCCGTTGGCGGGCGTCCCGTGGCGGAGCGTGCACCGGTGCGGGAGAACGCCGTCGCCTCGCTGTACTCCGCGACGGACCTGCGCCAGGAGACGAGCTTCCTCGCGATCGGCGAGCGCACCAACGCCAACGGCTCCAAGGCGTTCCGTGAGGCGATGCTGGAGAGCCGCTGGGACGACGTCGTCGACATCGCTCGCGCGCAGACGCGCGACGGGGCGCACCTGTTGGACGTGTGCGTGGACTACGTGGGGCGCGACGGGGTCGCCGATGTGCGCGACGTCGTGTCCCGGCTGGCCTCGGCCTCGACGCTCCCCCTCGTGATCGACTCCACGGAGCCCGCGGTGATCCGCGCGGGCCTGGAGCTGCTGGGCGGGCGCGGCGTGGTGAACTCGGTGAACTTCGAGGACGGTGACGGGCCGACGTCACGGTTCGGGCGCATCATGCCGGCGGTGGTGGAGCACGGCGCCGCCGTCGTCGCGCTGACGATCGACGAGGAGGGCCAGGCGCGCACGGCCGACCACAAGGTCGCCATCGCGTCGCGACTGATCGACACCCTGGTGAACGACTGGGGCATGCGCGTGGACGACATCATCGTCGACGCCCTGACGTTCCCCATCGCGACCGGCCAGGAGGAGACGCGGCGGGACGCGATCGAGACCATCGAGGCGATCCGCGAGATCACGCGCAAGTACCCCGGTGTGCATACGACGCTCGGCGTCTCGAACGTGTCGTTCGGCCTCAATCCGGCGGCGCGCGCTGTGCTGAACTCGGTGTTCCTGCACGAGGCGACGGAGGCCGGCCTGGACTCGGCGATCGTGCACGCGGCGAAGATCCTGCCGCTGGCCTCGATCCCGGACGAGCAGCGCCAGACCGCGCTGGACCTGGTGTGGGACAAGCGCGAGTGGGACGCCGACGGCAACCTGACGTACGACCCGCTGTCCAAGCTGCTCGACCTGTTCGAGGGTGTCGACGCCGGGGCGATCCGGGACGCCCGCGCCGCGGAGCTGGCGGGGCTGCCCATCGGCGAGCGGCTCGCGCGGCGCATCATCGACGGTGCCCGCAAGGGGCTGGAGCCGGACATCGAGGAGGCGCTCGGCGACGGGATGAAGGCGCTCGACATCGTCAACGACCACCTGTTGGAAGGCATGAAGGTGGTGGGCGAGCTGTTCGGCAAGGGCGAGATGCAGCTGCCGTTCGTGCTGCAGTCGGCCGAGGTGATGAAGGCAGCCGTCGCGCTGCTGGAACCGCACATGGAGAAGGTCGAGGGCGACCAGACCAAGGGCACGATCGTGCTGGCGACGGTGCGCGGCGACGTGCACGACATCGGCAAGAACCTCGTGGACATCATCCTGACGAACAACGGCTACAAGGTCGTGAACATCGGCATCAAGCAGCCGGTGAGCGCCATGATCGACGCCGCGCTGGAGCACGACGCCGACGTGATCGGCATGTCGGGGCTGCTGGTGAAGTCGACGGTGGTGATGAAGGAGAACCTGGAGGAGCTGGCCTCGCGCGGGTACGACAAGCGGTGGCCGGTACTGCTGGGCGGGGCCGCGCTGACGCGGACCTACGTGGAGGACGACCTGGCGGGCCAGTTCCCCGGCGTCGTGCGGTACGCGAAGGACGCCTTCGAGGGTCTGCGGCTCATGGAGCCGCTGGTGCGGGTCGCGCGCGGGGCCTCCCCCGACGACGTCGGCCTGCCGGCGCTGAAGAAGCGGCGGCACGCGGTGGTGACGGTGACGCAGACGGCGGAGGAGGACCTGCCGGCGCGGTCGGACGTCGCCGCCGACAACCCCGTGCCCGACCCGCCGTTCTGGGGCACGCGGATCGTGAAGGGCGTGCAGCTCTCCGAGTACGCGGCGTTCCTGGACGAGCGGGCGACGTTCATGGGCCAGTGGGGGCTCAAGCCGGGGCGGTCCTCGGATGGCGCGTCGTACGAGGAGCTGGTCGAGACCGAGGGCCGGCCGCGGCTCGCGGAGTGGATGGACCGGATCCTGACCGACCAGATCATGGATCCGACGGTGGTCTACGGGTACTTCCCGGTGTGGTCGGAGGGGAACGACGTCGTCGTCGCGCACCACGGCGACCTCGCCGGCATCGGGGCGCCCGACGGCGGGTCAGGTGGTGTCGCCGGGACGGAACGGCTGCGGTTCCACTTCCCGCGGCAGCGTCGGGACCGGCACCTGTGTCTCGCGGACTTCGTGCGGCCTCGGTCGTGGGTCGAGGAAACCGGGCGGTTCGACGTGATGCCGGTGCAGCTGGTGACCGTCGGTGACTCCGTGTCCGCGCACACCGCGAAGCTGTTCGAGGCGAACAAGTACCGCGAGTACATGGAGCTGCACGGGCTGTCCGTGCAGCTGACCGAGGCGCTTGCCGAGTTCTGGCACGCGCGGGTGCGGTCGGAGCTCGGGTTCGCCTCGGAGGAGCCGGCCACCGTGGAGGGGATGTTCAAGCTGGAGTACCGCGGGGCGCGGATGTCGCTCGGGTACCCAGCGTGCCCCGACATGGAGGACCGGCACAAGGTGGTGGAGCTGCTGCGGCCGGAGCGAGTCGGGGTGACTCTGTCGGACGAGCTGCAGCTGCACCCGGAGCAGTCGACGGATGCGTTCGTGTTCCATCACCCGGAGGCGAAGTACTTCTCGGTGTGAGCAAACTACGTCGGTCGCCGAAGTGGGAGCAGACGAAAGGCCGCTCCCCCGGGAGGAAGCGGCCTTTCGTGGGCAGCAACCCACGGCGGTAGATGAACGCCTAGCCCATGAACGCGCTTCACCGCGCTGAACCGGTGCGATGCCCTGACAGACGCCAGCTGGGGCGCTGGTGGGTTTCATCGATGGGGCGCGGATCGATGGGGCGCGGATCGATGGGGCGCGGCTAGAAGAGGTCGCGGACCCAGCCGCCTACCACCTCACCTCCCCTTTCGAGGTTCTCACCGACCCATTCGTGGGTGGCCTCCCCGTTGAGGTACTTGTTCTTGGGGAACACCTTCTTGAGCAAGAATCCGAAGGGGGCCCCGGCCCCCTTCAGCACCACGTTGATACCGGCCTTGCCGAGCTGGACGTGGAACTCCTTCGTGTGTCGCCCGTATCCGAGCCCAGCGGCGCCGGCGCTCGCGACGCTCGCCAAGATCGAGAGGTTCGAGAGGGTCGAACCGAGCGCGAGGGCAGTGACGGCGAACGGGAGGTTCATACAGGTGCCCAGCATCGGCGGCGCGATCAGCCCGGACGCACACAGCCCGATCGCGGCGCTCCCTGCGAGGTCCGCCACCACTCCCGCTGCCCCGAACCACACGGCCGCGTTGTCGAAGTCCTTCGACAACGCCTGGAGGTCCTCCGCGGTGAACGTCCATGGGCCGATGACCACGGTGCTGCCGTCGTCCTCGTCGTCCGTGCCCGGGTGCGTCCCGTTCTCCTCATGGTGCCGGAAGACGTCCAGTGCGTGGTTGATCCGCTGAGCGGCCTCCTGGATCGCTAGCTGGACCACGCGGTTCCGCGCCTCGGTGGCCGCTGCAGCCGCTGCCTGGGCGTCCTGCCCCGCCTGCAGCGCCGCAGCGCGTGCAGCGGTCGCCGAGGACCGAGCGTCATGGGCGTACCCGACCGCGGTCTCGGCCGACCCGATCGCCTGCCGAGCCGACCAGTTCGCCGCACGCCGGGCGGCGATCGCGATCGCCGCTGCCTCACGCGCGGCGACAGCGGACGCCGCAGCCGCCGACGCGGACGCGTCCGCCGCGGCCGCGTCGTCGGCGGCCGCCTGTGCCGAACGACCGGCGTCGGCCGCCCAGCCCTGCGCCCTCCGCGCCCAGTCCTGCGCCTCGTCCGCCGCGTTGTTGGCCCGGGCCGCCGCCTCGGAAGCACGTCCCGCGCTCTCCAGCGCCCGGAACACCACCGCCTCGGCGTGCGCGATGGCCGCCCGCATCGCCGCGACGTGTGCCTCCCGGTCCTGATCGAGCCGGGCCGTGTGGCGCTGGGTCCGGCTCACCAGGCTGTGCTGCATGCCGGCCGAGCCCTCGAGCGCGATCTGAGCGGCAGCCCGGGTGTACGGCCCACCGGTTCCGAGCAGGCGGAACAGCTCGACCTGGTTGTCCTCCTTGTTCGCTTGCGCCAGCCCCGTCTTGAAGAACTGGTGGAGTGCGTCGGCGCTGCCGTCGTCCAGCGCCGCCATGGCGGCCGCTCGCACGGCGGTACCCGCACCGTCGAGAACCTGGAAGAGCGCAACGCGGTTGTCCTCGACCGCCGCCTCCTTCACACCGACCGTCAGGAACCGGCGGACGATGGCGGGGTCGTCGCTCTGCAAGGTCGCCAGCGCCGCCTCCGCGACCGGCACGGTCGACGTCGAAGCGATCGCCACGACGCTCTCCCGGTCGTCCTGCTGCAGCGCGAGCTCCCGGTCGGCCGAGAGCCAGGCGACGACGTCCTCATCGGTCCCGGACAGAGCGAACTCGGCAGCGGCCAGGGTCCAGCCACCCGCGCTGGAGGCAAGCAGCCTGGCGGCCGCCCGTCGAGCGATGGCCACGGCCTCGCCGGTCGCGCCGTTACCGAGCGCGGCCTCCGCCTCGGCGAGCAGCGTTCGGATCTCCTCCGACGTCACGGCGGCCTGGGTGTGGTCGCGGCTCACCCTCGCCATCTGCTCGGCCTCGTCCACCGCGGCGCGGCGCGCCAGCCCGACCGCCAACTCCGTCTCCTCCGCCAGCCGGCTGGCCTCGGCCTCCCGTGCGGCCGCCTCAACCGCCTTCGCCTCCTCGAGGGTCTTGCTGGCCAGGGTCGCCGCCGCGTGGGCCTGCTCGGCGGCCACCTTGGACCGCTTCGCGTAATCAACCGCGTCACCGGCGTGATCGGCGGCCTCCTCAGCGGCGTCGGCTGCCGCCTCGGCGTGGTCGGCGGCGCTGTTGGCGGCGTCCCGTGCCGTCCGTGCCGCGGCTGCCGCCCGGTCGGCAAGAGTCTGTGCGGTGGCCGCTGCACGGACCGCCGTCGCCGCCGCCGCCTCCGCCTCCGCAGCCGCCTGCCGCGCCTCAGCGGCCTCGGCCAGCGCCATCCCCGCCGCCTCGGCCGCCTGCGCGGCTGCGGTAGCCGACGCCGCGGCATTGGTCGCGGCGCTGGCCGCGGCCGAACCTGCCGCGTAGGCCTGGCTGGAGGCGGTGGCCGCATGGGTGGCGGCCCGCGCCGCCGTGCGCGCCTTGTAGGCGGCGTCCCGCGCGGCCACGGCGGCGTTCCGGGCGGCGCCCGCCTTGCTCGCGTCCGCGGATGCCGCGATCGACGTGTTGTACGCGACCGCCGCCGCCCGCCCCGCTGCCGCGGCCGCAGCCGCGGCCGCCTGCGCCGCCGACGCGGCCCGGCGCGCTGCCGACTGCGCCGTCCGGGAAGCCGCGATCGCGTTGCCCGCCGCCGCGGCGGCACCCTTTGCCGCACGGGCGGCGGCGGTCGCCGCCCGTGCCGATCGACGAACATCACCCGCGGCTGCCCGGGCCTCGTCCCGCGCGGTCAGGGCGGACTCCCGCGCCCGTTCCGCGGCGTTCACCGCGGCGTCGGACATCTTCGTCGCCTCGGCGGTGTACCTCGTGGCCTTCTGGCCCTCCCGCTGAATGATCCCGATCAGCTGGTCGATCGTCGCTGCTTCCTCGTCCCGTGCACGGGCGATGTACTGGCCGGAGTCGAGGAACGTCTGGATCGCCTGCGGCGAGCCGTCGTCGAGGGCCCGCCGCGCATAGGTCGCCACCTGCGGGGAAGCCGACGAGAGAAGCGAGAAGACGGCCACGCGGTCGTCCTCCTCCTGAGCCGTGTACTGCGTGGCGTCGAGGAATGTCGACAGCGCGTCGATCGTGCCGGTGTCGAGTGCCGCGGTGGCCTCCCGCCGCATCGCTGCCCCGCCGGTGTCCAAGCAGTCGAACACCGCGACACGCTTGTCCTCCAGCACCACCGTCCGGAAGCCCTCGTTCAGGAACGCCAGCCGCGCGTCGGCGTCGCCGGACAACGCCGTCTCGATCGCGCTCGTCGTCGCCCCTCCTGCCGCCGGCAGCGCCGCGAACAACCCCGCCCGGTTGTCCTCGTCGATGGCAAGGGGCAGCCGGTTGTTCAGGAAGTCCGTGACGTCGGCCTCCGTACCGGCCAGCGCAGCGAGTCCCTCTCGACGCACGGCCCGGCCACCGATCTTGACCGCCCACATCGCGTTTCCGCGGTCGGTGTCAGGCAGCCCGGTCTCTGTGAGTCCGTCGGCCGCGAAAGCGGGACTGGACGCTCGCAGGAATCCACCAGGCAGTATCGAGCAGGCCGCCACCCCGCCCATCAGCTGCAATATCCGACGACGTGTCAGCTCCGTCGACGAGAGAGCCTGAAATGATGATCCGCGGGTCGACATACGTCTTCCTTCCCCAGGTCTGTCGGTGGTCGAACAGGTCCGTGCTCGAACAGGTCACGAGGAGCGGATCTCGAGGAGGACTGTGCTCTCGCCGACCTCGTCGTCCGTCTCGCCGATCTCCTGGTAGCCGTTCGGCGGGACGTCGTAGCTGACCTCGTCCCCGTCCGCGGTGATGAGGTCGAAGGTGCTGTCGTAGTTACCGGTGATGACGCCGTATACGGCGGGGATCTCCACGGCGAGGTAACCGGTGCTGCCGGTGACCCGGAAGCAGATGACACCGTTGGCCCTGGCGTACACGTCCAGGTTCGCCTCGCTGCTCGCGCAGTCGACGTGCACGATGTGCCCGTCACCGCGGATCAGACGAAATCCCGCCTGCTGCAAGGGTTCCGGATAGCTGAA
The DNA here is from genome assembly GCF_028994775.1 of Promicromonospora iranensis. GTDB lineage: Bacteria > Actinomycetota > Actinomycetes > Actinomycetales > Cellulomonadaceae > Promicromonospora > Promicromonospora iranensis_A. Next base: position 271,339 of record NZ_JAJQMN010000001.1, read on the forward strand.
CTCCTCGACTGCGTGCGGAGGCAGCTCGTCCGCAGCGATACCGCTCTGGGTCGCGTCCGCGTCCACCGAGAAGGCGAACAGGGTTCCGACCGCCACCGCGGCGGCGGCCAGCATCCCCAGGACGGCATGCGGTGCGGACCTGGTCATCGTGACGTTCATTCGTCTCTCCTTGCGGGTCAAGAGTTCTGGGGCCGGGTGGTGCGGCGGAGTCTTGGTCACGCCGCACCACCCGGAGACAGGGAGGACGCCTACCAGCGCCCGTTGAACAGACCGGTGCCGACCTGGATGTTCTTGAATCCGGTGGCGGTCACGGACTTGCTGTACGTCAGCGTGACCTTCCCGGTGGCGCCGACGGCGATCTCCGGGTTGACGGACAGGCTGCTGTCGGGGCTGGGCGTGGCCGTCACCGGCGGCAGCGTGGCGGCGGTCGAACCGTCCGCGGCGAAGCCCTGGACCAGCACGTTGCCGCCCGCGCGCATCGCCAGCGCCACGCGGCGCTGGCCGTCGACGCCCACCCTCGGCTGCGCGGCGACGAGCGACGACAGTGCGACCGGGCCGCCGGTGCCACCCGAGGTGAACGACCGGACGGCGACCTGGTCGCTCCCGTTCTCGTCGGTGTCCCAGGCGACGGCGAAGTGCCCGTCGTAGTTCGCCGCGACGCTCACGTCGCGCTGCACTCCGGTTCGGGTCGGGTTCGCGACGAGGGAGAGCAGCTCGGTCCCGCTCGGGTTGAAGATGCGGACCCCCGCGTCGACGTCGCCGTTTGCGTAGTAGTCCCGGTCCCAGGCGACCACCGCGTTGCCGTTGGCGCCCATGGCCACGTCCGGGTTGCGGTTGGTGCCGCTGGTGCTGACCTGCTTGTCCCACGCCATGCCGGACCCGACGCTGTTGAAGTAGGCCAGCCGCACCGTGTTCGTCTCCGTGGACCCGAAGTAGCCGTACTCGTAGGCGACGGCGAAGCCGAGGCCGTTCGGGTCGATGGCGATCCGCGGCGTGATCATCTGCCGGGTCATGGCGGTGTTGACGTCCTGGTCGCCGTTCTGGGTGCCGGCGGAGTCGAACGACTTCACCCGCGCCTCGGACGTTCCGTCCCCGTCGTAGTCGGCCATGAATGCCACGATCGCCGTGCCGTCGTTCCGGATGCCGACGTCGGGGTGCCGGAACCGCCAGCTCCTGGGCTCGTCGTAGACCGTGACAACCTTCGTGAACTTCGTGACGCCGTTCTGGTAGACCTTCAGCCAGACCCGGGAGTGCAGATCATCAGTCGGGTCGGCGCCGTCGTCCCCGCGCCAGACCACGGCCGTCCAGGTGCCGTTGTGCGAGACGGCGACCGAGGAGGTGTCCTGGTGGACGGTGGAGGTGCTGTGCGCGGCCGACCACGTGACCGGGTAGTGGTTCGCCACCAGGTCCAGTGCCCAGTCGCGGACATCGGTTACAACGGTCGCGACCGCCCCGGTGCGCGTCTCGGCGGGGTCCGCGCCGAAGCACCCGGCCTGCCAGGATCGGCTGCTCACCGCGACCAGGGAGACCTCTCCGGACACCGTGCGCAGCACCGGACCGCCGGCGTCCCCGGCGCAGACCGCCGCGCCGTCCTGACCGGTCAGGGCCAGGTCATCGCCGGTCACGGCGTCGACGGCGAACCCGCCAGACTTCAGGTGCAACGGCGCCCACTCGGTGGCGGTCCGCCCGTAGCCGAGCGCGGTGAACGTGTCGCCCGCGGCGGGCGCGGTCGCGCCGAGCGTCACAGGCGTGACGCCCGAGACCGGTGTCTCCAACCGGGCCATCATCAGGTCACGGGACTCGTGCGGGACGAGCTCGGCCACCGCGCGGACGGCACCGGTCGTCGTGGTCAGGTCCGGGCGCCCCACGGTTGCCGTCACCTGCTGCGCCGGCTTGCCCGACGGCGGGTCACCGGCGCCGGGCGTCGCCTCGAAGCAGCTCGCGGCCGTCAGCACCCAGCCCGGCGAGACCAGCGAGCCGCTGCAGGCCCGGGTGCTGTCCCCTGTGCCGATGTCCAGCCGGACGGCGAACGTGTGGTCCGCCGAAGGCCCGACGACCGCGATCGCTGGGACCGAGGGCGCCACAGCCACCGCGAGCACCGATACCGCGAGCACGGACACGGCCGCCGTCATGCTCCTGAGCACCTCGTCCACCCGGTGCGCGATGCTCGCACCCGGCCGACGCACGTGGATCTTCGATCTCATACTCTTCCTCGGTCCCGGGGAACCCGCCGCAGGCTCGGCCTGACGGGCGCGATGCCGGCGCATCGCCGAGGTCGAGGATGCCCGGGGCGACAGGCCGTCGGTTGCAGCATCCTGCAACCCACTGCCGTGGCCCGGGACGCCCCGTCGTCCGTGTCGCCCTGGAGCGCCGTCAGCTTCCGCCGGACCCGATTCCTAGCCGCTCCCGCAGCCGCACCCCGGCCGCGAACCGGTTCGGCGCGTCCAGCATGCTGAGGACCATCGCGATCTCCGTGCGCACCGTCCGGACGCTCATCCCAAGCTTGCGGGAGATCTCGTCGTCGGAGGAGCTGGTCAGCATCAGCGCGATGACGCGGCGCTGTCGCACGGTCAGGTCCACGAGGGCCGCCGTCTCCGCGTCGCAGGGATGCACACGGCTCATCACGACATCCCAGTACCTCCGAGCCGCTGTCAGGCAGGCGCGGTCCTCGACGTCGATCACGGTCCGCTCGCCCCGGACGAGCGGACCCTCGAGGAGCACGCTGCGCTCGTCGACGATCTTCATCTGGAGCGGCGCATAGCCGAAGAAGTAGACCGAAGGATCCTCGCCGGCCAGCATGAGCCGGGCGTCGGGATCGAGGCCGGACTGGTGCCACACGCTCGTCATCCGCAGACCAGCTGCGATGAGGTGCGCGTTGTTCGGGAGGCTGACCGAGAGCTGCTCGACAGAGCCGGAGATGCGGATCGACTCGACGTGCCGCCAGGACCGGGCCGCCTGGGCCATCGCCACGTTCATCCGCTGCGCGCCCCGCCCGAGGAACCGCGCGGCGACCTGCTGCCCTCGCTCCAAGGCGCTCACCACCCGGGACCGCTCCACCTGCAGTCGTGCCACCGCGTCCATGACCCGAACCTCGTGCTCCCGTAAGGAGCCCCCATCACAACCGTACGCGGAGAAGTCCAGGTTCAGCCCACCCTGTACCGTTCCGCCCGGATCTCTCGCCACGACCACACTCACGCGATCCCCCCTCGCCATCGCCCGGTCGTCCGGTGCGTCCAGCACCCGATCGACGCGTGGAAGTTTATTACCACGTTCACCTGACCTCGGACCGGACTTTCACCCTGGCTTCTTCCGTCTCGAGCTATGGCGAGAGCCTTCCGCTCCGAGGCAGTCCCAGCGCCCCAACCGTGAATGGCCTGGTCACAGGGTTGGACATGCCGAGGCAGCGGAGACTGATCGGTTGCTCCACCAGTTCGCGGCCGACGGGCGTGACCGGGCAGCTCGGGCCCCCGCGGGATCGGGCGAAACCATGCCACCAGGCAGCTTTCCGTGCGGAGCAGCTCGACCCTGCCTAGCATCGAACTGCGCGGCAGGGAGACTCCCCGCCACGGACAGGGGGCCGATGATGATGCGACGGATCATGGGTATGGTGCTGGGGCTCGCGATGATCCCGGTGGTCGGACTCACAACGGCCGCCCCGGCCTCCGCGTGGACCTACGAGGCCCGGCACTGCGTGGGTGACCGCGTCGACCGGTGCGTATCGCTGCGCAGGAACTTCAACGGGACGGTGTACGCCCGCGGGTCGGTCAGCGACGACAAGGACCGGCCCGGCGAGTACAGCGTCCGGGTGCTGGAGGTCTCCTACTCCTACGTCCGCGACGGGAACCCGCCCAGCGGCACGACCGTCCTCCGCTACGGGGACACCGGCTGGGACGAGTCCTCGGAGTGGCTCCCGACCCGGGCGCTCCCCGTGCCGTGCGGGACGAGCGTGGGCGCGAGCGCCAAGCTCGAATGGCTGGACGAGCGGTCCCCGACGAAGAAGCGCACGACCGGGTGGGTGCACGCGTCCGGCGTCATCTGCTGACCGGACAAGGCCGCACAAGGCCGCACAAGGCCGCACAAGGCCAAGTGTCCTCGCGGCGGTACCGCTGCGCGCAGGAGGGCGGTCAGGTTGGTGCACAGGTTCGACTTGCCGACGCCGGACGGACCGTCGACGGCGATCAGCAGACCGTCACGGAGCGGGGCCGGCGCAGTCATAGATCGAACAGCGTCGCGCCGGTGTCCACCACAGGGGACGGTTTGGCCGAGGCGTCCGTCGCACCTGCTTGTTTGAGCGCGTCCAGGGTGGCGCCGCCCGGGGTGAGTGTGGTGGCGAGTTCGACGAACAGTCGCGCGGTGACCGTAGCGTCGTAGTCCGCCCGGTGTGCCCGCATCCCAGGAGACAGACCGGCGGCCAGGTGACGGTGCTCGACAGCGTCTGGTCGCGCTCGACATCGACGGAACCCTCATCGGACAGGACCGCAGAATTCCGCCCGGAACCGTCGCAGCACTGGATCTGGTCCGGGCCGCAGGCCACCACATCGTCCTCGCAACCGGCCGGTCCCTCATCGGCCTCGGACCGATCGCCACCAGACTCGGCCTCGTCCAGGGATACGCGGTCTGCTCCAACGGGGCCCTGACGATCCGCCTCGAACCCACCACCCCGACGGGCTACACGGTGATCGCCGCCAAGCAGTTCGACCCCAGCCCAGCGATCCGCCAAGCTCTTGAGTTGGCACCAGGCGCAAGAGTCGCCGCCGAGGAAATCGGCTGGGGCTGGCACGTCAACACCACATTCGATCCAGGACACCTCAACGGCCCACAGAAGAAGGTGCCGCTGTCGGACCTCATTGCCGCTCCGCATCACGCGTCACTCTCCACTCCCCCGGCATCGGTCACCACAGCGACGCCGTGAGCACCGCCGGAGTCACAGCCACCCCCGCCGGCCCGGACTGGCTGGACCTCACCGCTCCGGGAACCAGCAAGGCCGCAGCACTGGAAACGATCCGTACCCGCCTCGACGTCCCGGCAGAACAGACGGTCGCCGTCGGCGACGGGATGAACGACCTCGAGATGCTCACCTGGGCCGCGCGCTCCGTCGCGATGGGCCACGCTCCCGCCGTCGTGCAAGCCGCAGCCGACGAGGTGACCGGGACCATCACGCAGAGCGGCGCGGTCGCCGTCCTGCACTCCCTGCTTCCTCCCACGGTCGACGTCGCCTCCCTTTCACCGCTGGCGGCCCAGCTCGCGACAGCCGTCGTCACCGCGCACGGGACCGCGGCGCTCGTGCGGGTCTGGCACGGGACCGGGACCGGGACCGGACTCTCCCGCTGCGAGATCTGGACGCTGCGCGAGGGCGCCTGGATTCAGCACGCCCCGGTCCCCGCCGGAACAGGTGTCACGATGCGCGCGATCGAGAGGGCCGCGCGAGAAGCCGGGCTCACCTATCCACGAGACAATGAAGGACGCCGTCGCGCCCACTGGCGCGCCAGCGTCCTTCATAACGACCCGAACGGGTTCAACCTGCCTCTGGCCCTGACCTGACGCCCGCACGCCCGATGTCTGACCGACTTCATGCGGCCCACCACCCGGAGGCTAAGTACTTCTCGTTGTGACTTCTCGGGTGGCGACCGTCAACCAGACCAAGCCCGTTCGTGGCCACGATCGCGGGCTTCTGCCCGCCCGCGGACCGCCTCCGGTCGTCTCGAACGCACCGGGTCTGCATGGTGACCTGGGCGTCCGAGACGACCGGAGGCGGGTCAGTACAGGCCGAGCGATGCGGCACATGCGGGCCACTGACCCCAGCCGGACTGCTGCTGAAGTGCCTGGGCACGCATCGTCTGCTCGGCGGCGGAGGCATCAGAGGGAAGGCCGGAGCCGCCCATCGCCTCCCAGGTGGGCTGGGAGAACTGGTAGAGCCCGTAGTAGCCGTTACCGGTGTTGGCGGTGGGGTCACCGCCCGACTCGCACTCCGCGAGGGCGGCCCAGACGCCGCTGGTCGGGACCGCCGGGGTATCTGGCTCCGGCGCGGGTTCCTCGGCCTCCCGCGGTTCCGCTGCCGCTGCCGGTTCCGGTGCCGGTTCCGGCTCCGGCTCCGGTGCCGGTGCCGGTTCCGGCGCGGGGCGTGACTTGGTGCCGTACATGGTCACCTCGTCGACCGGCTTGCGCTCGACCGTCGAGGACAGCTTGTCCCTGTCCACGACCTTGCCGTCGACCCGGGTGACGTCCCACTCCGTCACACGCTTGCCCGCCCTGCCCTCGGTAGCCAGGTAGGGATCGAGATCCTCGAAGCGGTCCGGGTCCTCGGCCGTGACCCGGTCGAACGGCAGCCGGGTCACGGTCCGTTCGATCGAGGTCTCGACCTGTTCGACGACGACGGTGACCGTCGCCGCTCCCGGGGTGATCGCCGGCGCGTCCGGGCCGGCCGCCAGTCCGCGCTCGACGGTGACCCTGTCGTCCGCGTCGACCGTGACGTCGTTCTCGGCGAGCAGGTCGTCGAGCGCCGCGGCACCGTCGGCCACTTGCTGCGCCTTCCCGCCGACCACCAGGTTCACCGGGCTGTCGGTGTCGAGCCGCATCGGGAGTGTCACCCGGCCACCGGAGCGGGACGGGACGAGGGCCACGTCGCCGGCCCGCTCGGAGAGCTTGGCGAGCGCCTGGTCGGCGTCGAGCGCGGCGACCCAAGCGGTCCGACGCTCGCCGTCCGCCTGGAGGGTGACCTGATGGCCGTAGCGGACGACGACCATGCCGCCGTCCCGTAGGGCGCCGCCGGTTCCGGGCGTCACGGCGTCCCGGTTCGTGACCTCGACGCCCTCGTCGACCAAGAGGCCGGCGACGTCGCCCTGGAGGGTCTCGACGGTCGTGACCTTGCCGTCCACGTCGAGCGTGACGCTCTTGTGGGCGGAGGCATATGCGGTGATGCCGCCGGCACCGACCACTGCGACGACGGCGGCCCCCGCGAGGAAGGCGGCCCTGCGACGGCGCCGGGGCGGGGCCGGCGGCGGAGGCGGGTGTGGACCGGCCGCGGCTGCGGCCGTTGGGGCGACCGCTGCGGGCGGTGCGCCGGATAGAGGGCCGGCCTGGGGGCCGGCTGCAGCTGCCTCTGCCGCGGAGGAGGCCTCGTCCGCCGACGACGGTGGGCCGAAGAGCTCGGTGATGCCGACGCTGCCGTCGGCCTCAGGGTTGATGGGCTGATCACTGGGGCTGCCCTGAGCCGGGTGGGGAGATGTCACGCGGGTCCAGTCCTGGCAAGTTCCGGGCACGGGGGCTGGGGCGACACGATTCTCACGTGCCTCCCGCGCTGTGCGCGGGCCCGGCCAGCCGATCCGGCGGTCTCAGCGACCGTAACCCTGCCGTTATCAAATGCAAGCCTTGTCGCCAATCAGCCCTGCAAAAAGCCTGGAACATTTGGCAATATCCCAAATGTTCCAGGGTGAAAGGAGTGGCAAGAACCGGACAATATCGGCCGATCTAGGTGGCCGGGTTGGTGAGCTGAGCTCCGCGGACCGTCACTGCCCCGTCACGACGAGCTTGGTGATGGCCAGAGATTCCCGCACGTAGTCGACAGGGATCTGGTACCACGGCGTATCCGCGTGCACGTGAGTGGCACTCACCCCTGCTTTCTCGGCGATCCTGGCCGCCCGGAACACGTGGTAGTCGCTCGTGACGAAGGCCGTCGTGTACTCCGTGCCGAAGCGTGCGTCGAGCAGGCCCTGTGCATGGACGAAGTTCTCGAAAGTGCTGGTCGACCGCCCCTCCTGGATGATCCGGTGCTCTGCGACCCCGTGGGCGACCAGGTATTGCTCCATCGCGATTGCCTCGGTGACGGTCTCTCCGGGTGCCAGCCCTCCGGCGACCACGATGACGGCGTCCGCGTTCGCCATGGCGTAGTCGACAGCCACGTCGAGCCGGGAGCGGAGCGCCGGTGTCACGTCGCCGTCCCTCACGGCCGTTCCGAGGACGACAACGGCGTCCTCCTCCTGCGAGGCGGTGTCCACCCTGCCGAAGACCGCAAGACATGCGAAGGAGAGGAGCATCAGCGCGGTGAGGCTCGGGACGAAGATCCGAAGCCACCGGGGCGGTCCCTGCCGGGCTCCGGGCCGGGTCCTGTGCCGGGAGAGCCCGTAGAACATGTACAGGATGCCGATCACGAATGTCGCGACGATGCCGGTGTGCATGCTGCTTGCGAACAGCACGACCAGGGCATCGAGGACCAGCACCGCGCCGACGACCACCCAGAGGATCGCAGCCAGGCGAGCACCTCTGTCCAGGCGGCGCAGAACGAGAGCACCAGCGGCTCGCGTCATGTACGCGTGAACCCGTTGGCGCCGGCGCCGACACCGGCTCCGACGGATCTGACGATCATGGACGCACCTTTCTCCGCGCCTCGATGCGAGCGCTTCTGACAAGGCTAACCAGCAGCTAGCCAGCAAGGGGGGCGCGGGCCGTCCCCGCTCCGCGCGCGCGCGAAGGCTGCCCCCTGCCTAGCATCGAACTGCGCGGCAGGGAGGCTCCCCGCCACGGACAGGGGGCCGATGATGATGCGACGGATCATGGGTATGGTGCTGGGGCTCGCGATGATCCCGGTGGTCGGACTCACAACGGCCGCCCCGGCCTCCGCGTGGACCTACGAGGCCCGGCACTGCGTGGGTGACCGCGTCGACCGGTGCGTATCGCTGCGCAGGAACTCCAACGGGACGGTGTACGCCCGCGGGTCGGTCAGCGACGACAAGGACCGGCCCGGCGAGTACAGCGTCCGGGTGCTGGAGGTCTCCTACTCCTACGTCCGCGACGGGAACCCGCCCAGCGGCACGACCGTCCTCCGCTACGGGGACACCGGCTGGGACGAGTCCTCGGAGTGGCTCCCGACCCGGGCGCTCCCCGTGCCGTGCGGGACGAGCGTGGGCGCGAGCGCCAAGCTCGAATGGCTGGACGAACAGTCCCCGACGAAGAAGCGCACGACCGGATGGGTGCACGCGTCCGGCGTCATCTGCTGACCGGACAAGGCCGCCTCGAAGCGCTTGCAGGTTCCTGCGAACTGCGTCGGTGCGCTCGGCGAACACCCGGGACAGGTGCTCAGCCGGTGTGGGCCGCGAGGAAAGCCAGGATCCGTTCGAGCGCTTGCCGCCCAGCTGCCTGGTCCAGGTCGAACTGGTACTCGTGTCCGACCTGCGGCTCGTGGTCCGCGGGGAAGAACAGCGAGTCGACCTCGACGCCTTGCCCGGTCAAGGCCTCAACGAGCACGTGTGAGTGCGGTTCGAGCGGATCCCCGTTCCCAGCGGTGATGAACACCGGCGGGAAGGACGACGTCACGTGCTGTGGGATGGAGGCGTACGCGATCCGCGGGTCGGTGTCGAAGCCCTTCTCCCCCGTGTAGGCCCACAGGATGTCGCGCTGAAGCCGCCCGGCCAGGCCGTCGGAGTAGTCCGGGAGCGTCAGGTCGTAGGCACCGCACGCCAGGATCGTCCCGCGCAGCTGGTCATGCTCGACCGGCTGCGGGAGGCCGGCCGCTGCGGCATAGTCATCGTCCGAGATCGCCAGCGTGATCTGCGCCGCCAGAAGCGCTCCAGCGGAATCGCCGGCAAGGATTATCCGGTCCGGGTCGGCGTGGAAGCGTTCCGCGTTCGCGACCACGTGCTCGAGAGCCGCCGCGACTTGCTCGACCTGGTGTGGGTAGTGGGCCTCCGGAGCCTTGGTGTACTCGACCGACACTGTCGCGTAGCCCTGGGCGGCCAGAATCTTCAGGTAAGCGGTCGTGCCGTCCTTGGTCCCCGCCACGAAGGCACCGCCATGGACCCACACGACGACGGGCAGTACGCCAGTAGCGTCCTCCGGCCAGAACGCGTCCAGACGACCGTCGGGATCCCCTTGCCGATACTGCTCGTCGATCAGGCCCGTGACCCCGTCCGGCACGTGCTTCTCCAGCGCCTCCAGCGCCTTGGTGCCGTTGAGGTCCGGCGAATATCGAAGCAGCAACGTCGTCGGCCAGTAGCTGACTTGGAACGCGACCACGATCATCAGGGCTAGCACCAGCAGGACAGCAGCTGCCCGCCATACCCATCGCGGTACGCGTGCCTGGCGGCGGGGGGCCGGCGACCCGGCTACTTCCTCGACCATGGGCTCCCTCGTACGCGCGACCGGTGTCGTTACCGACGCCTGGGCGACCGCCAGGCGACCGCAAGGTAACCCGGTTCGCGTTGTGGTGCATCCGGGCCTGGCTCGGACCTGGCCGTACCGATGATCGTGACGGCGCTCGCGACGATCCGGCACCTGGGCGCCGCTCGTGCCCAGGTGCCGGAGATCCTCGGTGCCGGATCCGCTGCCGGATCAGACTTCGTTGCTCGTGCTGCCCTGGTCGGGCGGCGTCATGTTCGCGTACTCCTCGATCCGGTCGATGAGACCGTCCTTGAAGCCGAAGTACATCGCCACGGGCAGCTCCATGCCGGACCCGCCGGGCATGCTGATGTGCAGCACGTGCTGCTGGAGCACCTCGTCGGGCTCCTGGAACTGCCGGACGATGTCGTACCGCAGCGCGGCGCCGCCACCCGTCATCTGCTTGAGCTGCTCGAGGTTCTCGTCGATCGTCTGCTCGCCCTTGCCGTCGTTGTGCCAGACGGTGGCTGTGTCCGCGCACATCGCACGCATGCTTGCGAAGTCGAACTTCTCCAGGTGCCGCAGGTACTGGACTGCCTTCTCCGTCAGCTCGGGTTCCATGGTTCCGTCCTGTCCTTTCTTGTCGGGCTCTGTCACCGTGCTCCCGCTCCTCACGTCGAGGACGGGCGCACGTTCTCCGGCGTCGACGACGACCGGAAGATGGTTCGCTTCAAGCGGGATCGGGCAGGGAAACGCCGTGGAGAACACGTGGTGGGGCAGGATCACCTGGTTGAAGTCGACCCGGAGGGTGGTGCCCTCGTCCGGGGGGAGGATCAGCCATCGACCGATCTCGGGTGTGTCGGTGCCGCTGCTGGGATCGGTGAATACCGCCAGCCGCAGGCCGGGAACGGATTCCATCACCAGCAGGGTGTGCTCCTGGCCGCCGAGCTCGACGACCAGGTCGCCCGGGGCGGAGACCATCTCCTTGCTCCGCGGGCTGGTCAGTCGTCCCATCTCGACGGTACGGCCCGGCGTTGGCCGGTACTCGGCGTCGACGACCCAGCTCGGATCGTAGGGATAGCTCGCGATCTCGCGCAGCCCCGTGAGAACCGGTGCGGAAGGGTCCCAGACGACCATGCCGTAGGTTCCGCCCCGCCCCTGGACGAAACATATCCGCCCGTCAGCAAGCTCCACCTGGCTGCCGGACTCCACGTCCACCGCACCGGTGACCGGCCGCCCGCCGATCGACACCCCGTCCGCGGCGGTGACGGTGAGCGTCAAGACCCCCGATGCACTCACTTCCCAGCGACCCGGCACCCCCGGCACCCCCGGCTCGGGGTGCGAGACCATGGCCAGCTGGACGGTGCCCGCCTTGCCGCCCGGGCCGGCGACCTCCTCCCAACGGTTCTTCCGCCAGGTCGTGTGCTCCACCGGCACACCCGGGTGGCCAGAGTCCTCAGTAGACATAGATCCTCCTGTTCCTGTGACGCCCGGGACGAGCGCCCTCCAGGTGGCCACCTTGCGGCGGCGACGCAGATCCTGGCAAACATTGTTGCTGATCTGGCAAACTGACTGCTATGAGCAACGAGAGAGGCGAGGGCCTCGACGCCGTCGGACCCCGGCTGCGCAACCTGCGCCAAGAACGTGAGACCACGCTGGCCGAGCTGTCGGCCGCTACCGGCATCTCCATCAGCACGCTGTCCCGGCTGGAGTCCGGCTCCCGGCGACCGACCCTGGAACAGCTGCTGCCCCTGGCCAGAGCGCACGGCGTCACGCTCGACGAGCTGGTCGATGCCCCCGCCACCGGTGACCCGCGCGTTCACCTACGCCCCATCCACTGCAAGGGAGGGCAGACGGTCCTGCCGTTGACCCGGCGCCCCGGCGGCATCCAGGCCTACAAGTTCATCCTTCCCGGAAGCCGCGGCTCGGATCAGCCCACTCCCAAGACCCACGAGGGGTACGAGTGGGCCTACGTCCTCAACGGGCAGCTACGGCTCGTGCTCGGCGACCACGACCTGGTCCTCGCACCCGGCGAAGCCGCCGAGTTCGACACCCGCACGCCACACTGGTTCGGCGCCGCGAGCAGCCAGCCCGTGGAATACCTCTGCCTCATCGGACGGCAGGGCGAGCGCGCACACATCCGCGCTCGCACGACCCCCAGGAAATGAACGATCCCTCCGCCCGGGCACCCACAGCCGTCACCCCGTGACGTTTGCCGAAGTGGCAAACATGTTTGGTGTTCTTCCCCGCGGCGAGCCAGTCTCGTGCGTCGACCCAGACCGCAGCGGCCTGGGGTGTCACCGCAGGCAGGAGAACGCACCGATGAAGGTTGTCATCGTGGGGGGTGTGGCCGGTGGCATGTCAGCGGCCACACGCCTGCGCAGGCTCGTCCCGGACGCCGAGATCATCGTGCTCGAAAGAGGCGAGCACGTCTCGTTCGCCAACTGCGGCCTGCCCTACTACATCGGCGGAACGATCGAGCAGCGATCGGCGCTGCTGCTGCAGACCCCCGAGAGCTTGCGCGACAGATTCGCGCTCGATGTGCGGGTACGCCACGAGGTGCTGACGATCGACCGTGCCGCGCGGACGGTGGAGGTCCGGGACCATCGGGCCGGTGTCGACTACACGCAGGAATGGGACCACCTCGTGCTCAGCACCGGTGCCGCTCCGGTGGTCCCCTCCATCCCGGGAGCAGAGCGGGCGCTGACCTTGCGAGATGTCGCGGACGCCGATGTCATCGCAGAGGCCGCGGCGCGATCACGTACCGCCGTGGTGGCGGGCGCCGGTTTCATCGGGCTGGAGATGGCCGAGAACCTCCACACCCGCGGACTGTCGGTCGCACTCGTCGAGCTCTCCGGGCAGGTGCTGCCTCCGTTGGACCCGGAGATGGCCCAACCGGTACTCGACCACCTGCGCGCCCAGGGCGTCTCGGTGCAGCTGGGCTCACGAATCCAGCGCATCGACGCCGCCACGGTCGTGCTGGACGACGGCTCGACCCTGCCCGCCGACCTGGTGATCATGGCCATCGGCGTGCGGCCGGAAAGCCGCCTGGCCGCCGCGGCCGGTCTAACGACCAGCCCGGACGGCGGTGTCGTGGTGGACGCATCGCTGCGCACCAGCGACCCCCGGATCCACGCGGTCGGCGACCTGGTCCAGAAGACCGACGCCGTGTCCGGCAAGGCGGGTCTCATACCACTGGCCGGTCCCGCCAACCGGCAGGGCAGGCTCGCCGCGGACGCGATCGCAGGCCGGTCGGTGCACGACGGGGGCAGCCAGGGCACGGCCGTGATCGGCGTACTCGGCTTGACCGCGGCGGTGACCGGCTGGAACGAGAAGAGGCTGCGCGCGGCGGGACGTCCACACCGCATCGTCCACATCCATCCGCTCGCCCACGCCGGCTACTACCCCGGTGCCGCTCCCCTCGCGATCAAGCTGCTCATCGACGCCCGGACCGACCAGATCCTGGGCGCGCAAGCCGTCGGGACCGAAGGTGTCGACAAACGCATAGATGTCCTCGCCACCGCCATGGCCGCCCGAATGCGCGCGTCGGACCTTCTGCGACTGGACCTCGCATACGCCCCGCAGTACGGCACGGCCAAAGATCCCGTCAACATGCTCGGCTACGTGGCCGAGAACCTGGCCGACGGCACCACCGCGAACATCCAGTGGCACGAGGTCGAGGCGGCGCGAGCGGCTGGAGCGACCGTCGTGGACGTGCGCACCGCAGCCGAGTTCGCCGCGGAAGCGATCCCCGATGCGATCAACCTCCCCTTGGACGAGCTCCGGCACCGGCTCGCCGAACTACCTCCCGGACAGCTGATCGTCTACTGCCAGGTGGGACAACGCGCACACAGCGCGGTGAGCCTCCTGCGCGCGCACGGGCGGGACGCGGTCAACCTGGACGGCGGCCTGCTGACATGGCGGGCGGGCACCCGGACGGGCGGGGAGCTGTGAACGCCAGCTCCGGATGGTGCAGCAAGCGTGGCGTCCGGAGACCGGCGACAGTGCCGGCTCCGGCGCGGCCGATGGATCCGGGTCTCAGACCACCGTCGTCTCCTTGGTCACCAGCACCTCGACGGACGCGAGGTCGATGAATCGCGCCTCGTCCGGGTGCACGAGTTCCCGGTAGTTCGTCGAGGCGAAGAACGCGTGGTGGTCCGCCCAGCTCGCGAACCAGAGCTCGGTCAGGCCGTCGTAGGCGGGCTTCGGGTACCCGTCGGCGGGTACGGGGTGGGACACCGTGTACTTGCGCACGTACCGTGCCGCCTCGGGAATGGAGGTGAACAGCGGTGCATGGTGATCGCGGTGGTGCTCGACGAAGGCCTCGAACGACATTCCGTCGACCCTGCGGATCATGAAGACGAGCTTGATCACTGCGGCGCTCCTTCAGTATGGCTGCGTCGGCGCCCCGGGGCTCCCGGGGTCACGGTCCGCGCGGCCGTGCCGTGAACGTAAACGCTCACATCAATGTCAGGGGCAAGTCATGAACGTCGAGGACAGGAGCAGGAGCCGTGCGGATCGGTGAGCGGCCAGCGGCTCTACACCGAGGAGCACGTGGAGCGCGTGCGCCTGGTGCGGGCTTTTCTCGCGGCAGGGCTGTCCAGCCACACCATCGCGGAGATGGTGCCCTGCATGGCGCAGCCCAGTACGCACGGGGCGCACCGCGCCCTGGAGATCCTGGAGCGGGAACGCGGACGCCTGCGGGACGCGATGGCTGCCCTCGCTGACGCCACCTCAGCACTCGACGCCCTCGTCGACGCCAACCGGCGCTACCTCGAGGGCGCCACAGCTGTCACCCGCGAGATTTGCCGGACTGGCAAACATCTTTGACGATCTTGCCGGCGCGGAGCCAGCCTTGCTCATCAGAAGTAGGTCGCGTGCAACGTCGCTCTCGATCTCGTCCCGCGCGCCGTACGAGAGGGCAAGCCCATGAGTACCACGACTGACACGTCCGACCACCTGAGCGATCCACCGGCCACAGCGGCCGCAGCAGCCACAGCCGACGGCGCATCGAGTGACACCCCCGTGCCTCCGCGCGCCGACAAGCTCGCCCCGGGTCACTTCCG
Organism: Promicromonospora iranensis; assembly: GCF_028994775.1. Classification (GTDB taxonomy): domain Bacteria; phylum Actinomycetota; class Actinomycetes; order Actinomycetales; family Cellulomonadaceae; genus Promicromonospora; species Promicromonospora iranensis_A. Next base: position 286,494 of record NZ_JAJQMN010000001.1, read on the forward strand.
TGCCATCGCGCTGCTCATGGCCAGCGCGTTCACCGTGATCCTCAACGAGACCACCATGTCCGTGGCGCTGCCGCCGATCATGGCCGACCTCGGTGTGACCGCCACGACCGGCCAGTGGCTCACCACCGCGTTCATGCTGACGATGGCCGTGGTCATCCCGGCCACGGGCTTCCTCATCAACCGGCTCGGCACCCGTGGTGCCTACCTGCTGGCGATGGCCCTGTTCACTGCCGGCACCGCGCTGGCGATGATCGCACCAGACTTCGCGCTCCTCGTCACCGGACGCGTGGTGCAGGCGACGGGCACGGCCATCATGACGCCGCTGCTCATGACCACCATCATGACGATCGTCCCGCCGCACATGCGCGGCCGCATCATGGGCAACGTGACGCTGGTCATCGCGCTGGCGCCGGCCCTCGGCCCGACGCTGTCGGGTGCGGTCCTCGACCCCCTGGGCTGGCGCGGCGTGTTCGGCGTCGTGCTGCCGATCTCGGCGCTCGCCCTGGTCGCAGGCATCCTCTGGATCCGCGACGTGTCCGACAAGGACGAGCACCACCTCGACCCGCTGTCCCTGCTGCTCGCGCTGGTCGCGTTCGGTGGTGTCGTGTGGGGCCTTTCCGGCCTGGGCGAGGCGGCGCAGCACGCCACTGCGGTCAACCCGTGGATCCCGCTCGGTGTGGGCCTCGCGGTGCTCGGCCTGTTCATCTGGAGGCAGATCGCACGGCAGCGCACCAACTCCGCACTGCTCGACCTGCGCACGTTCCTCGAGCCGAACTTCCGCGTCGCCGTCATCATCATGGCGGTCGCGATGATGGCGATGTTCGGCACCATGATCGTGCTGCCGCTGGTCCTGCAGGACGCCCTCGGCATGACGCCGCTGACCGTCGGCCTGCTCATGCTGCCGGGAGGCGTCGCGATGGGCCTGCTCGGCCCGGTCGTCGGCCGCTGGTACGACCGGTTCGGCCCCCGGCCGATCATGATCCCCGCCACCGTGGTGGTCACGGTGGCGAGCGGGGCGCTCGCGTTCATCTCGCCGACGACGTCGATCTTCTACGTCCTCGGCGCGCACATCCTGCTCATGGTCGGCCTCGCCTCCGTGTTCACTCCCCTGTTCAGCGCAGCGCTCGGGGTGCTCAAGCCGCACCAGTACTCGCACGGTTCGGCCACCATCAACACGGTGCAGCAGGTGGCGGGCGCTGCGGGGACCGCGCTCTTCATCGCGATCATGACCATCCGGGCAGCATCCCTGGAAGACGGCGGGTCGTCCGGCGCGGCGGCCATGGCCGAGGGCGCCGGTCTGGCGTTCGGGATCGGTGCCGGCGTCATGGCACTGACCATCGGGCTCGCCACGATGATCAAGCGCCCGGAGAGCGACGGCGAGCTCCACGGTGGTCAGAGAAGCGGTCAGCCCCAAACCTGAGCCGGTCACCGACGGCTACGAGCCCTCCGTCGGTGAGCCGATGGCAGGTGCTTCAGCATCGACCTCACGTAGTCGCGAAGTCCGCCGGCCCCACCACCACCGGATCGCTGGTCAGCCGGCGCCGCACCTCGCGACCCTGCCATCGCAGGACCACCGTCCGGCCCTCGACCGCCTCCGGCGCCGGGGACCCCGGGGACCCCGGGGAACGGAGCCGCACCACGGCCCGCACGAGGTCGCCGTCGGCCCAGTCGAGGTCCACGACGAGACCGGGCCGCGCCACCAGGCCATGCGCGGAGCCCGACGCGAGCTCGGTCGGCAGCGCCGGGAGAAACTCGACGTACCCGCGGTGGCTCTGCAGCAGGCACTCGGCGAGCGCCGCCGCGTACCCCAGGTTGCCGTCGATCTGGAACGGCGGGTGCGCCGCGAACAGGTTGCGATAGAGGCCGCCCGCCCACTGCCCGCGCACCCCGGTCGCGTCGCGGAACACGAGGTCGAGCAGGTCGGAGACACGGTCGGGGCGGTGCAGGCGGGCCCAGAGCGCGATCTTCCACGCCAGCGACCAGCCGGACGAGTCGTCGCCACGGCGCTCCAGGGACGCGGCCATCGCGGCCTCCTCGGTCGCGGTCAGCTCCTCGTCACCGGGGAAGAGGGGGAAGAGGTGGCTGACGTGCCGGTGGTGGGGATCGCTCTCGGACACCTCCCGACCCCACTCCTGGACTCTGCCGTCCGTCGCCACCAGGACGCCGGGCAGGTCCGGGAGCACGACGGCGGCACGGCCGGCGAGATCGGCGGAGTCCGCGCCGATCCGCGGCGCGAGCTCGACGACGGAGCGCAGCACGTCGCGCACCAGGGCCCGGTCCATGGCGCTCGACCAGCTCACGGCGACGGCGCGGCCCTGCGCGTCGACGAACGTGCTCTCCGGGGAAGTAGACGGCGCGGTCCCCCAGGAACCGTCCGGCGTGCGCACGAGCCACGAGAGCGCGAACTCCGCGGCGTCGCGCAGCACCGGCCATACGACGTCGCGCACGTGGTCGTCGTCGACGGAGCCGAAGCGGACCCGCTCGACCAGGTGCCGGACGAGCCACAGGCCACCCATCGGCCAGAACGCCCACGCCGGGTCGCCGCGGCCCGCACCGACGGACGCTGCGAAGGCCCAGGCGTCGCTGTTGTGGTGCGCCGCCCAGCCCTCGGCGCCCAGCCGGCGGGCGGTGGACCGGCCGCTGGACGCGAGCGCCACCACCAGGTCCTCCAGCGGCTGGACCGTCTCGGGCAGCCCGAGCACCTCGGCGGGCCAGTAGTTCATCTCGGTGTTGATGTTGAGCGTGTAGCTGGAGCTCCACGGCGGTTGCATGTCGAGGTTCCACAGGCCCTGCAGGGTCGCGGGCAGCCGGCAGCCACGCGAGGACGACATGAGCAGGTAGCGGGCGTGGTTCAGCAGGGCGCCGGCCAGTCCGGGGTCGGTCTCCAGGACCCGCCCCGGGGCGGCGCGCGCGACGGCCAGTCGCTCCTCGAGCGTCCGGGCCGGTTCCCGGTCGGCGGCGTCGGCCTGGTCGCCCGGCGCGTGCCGGTCCTGTCCGCCCACCCGGACGCCGCACCGGTCGTACAGGCCCGTGTGCTCCGTCTCGTGCCGGCGCAGCACCTCCTCGGGGTCCTCGGCGAGCACCCGCCCGACCCGGGTGCGGGCCCGGGGGGTCAGATCCCCGGCCGAACCACGCGGCGCGGAGCCCGGTCGGTCGTACGTCGTCTCGACGGCGAGCGCGAGCACCCATCGGTCGCCGTGCCGGCGCCAGCCGACGACGACGCACGCCTCGACCGCACCGGGACCCCAGGTCGCGGCGGGAAGGTCCGGCTCGTGACCGGGCGCGACGTCGGAGGGCGCGCGGAGCCAGATCTCGATCCCCGCCGGGCCGTGCTCCCGGTGCAGCTCGTGCAGCGGCGAGGCGAGGCGCACCTCGACCGGGTCCGGCGGCGCGCCGTCGACCACGTGCAGCAGCACGTCGTCGACCGCGGAGACCACCGTGCGCGCCCGCCCTTCCACCGGGCTCCCGGTGTGCGTCCCGGTGCGGGTCCAGGTGTGGGTCCCGGTGCGCAGGTCGAGCGAGCGGCGGCCCGGGCCGGCGTCGGGTGTCACGATCTCCAGCGTGCCGAGCGGCAGGAATGCCTGGGCGTACGGCGCCTGGAGCGCCTGCAGCGGCTCGGTGGCCTCGTGCCCGCGCCCCGACGTCGCCGCGTCGCGCGCCCGCGCGAGGAGTCGCCGCGCTTCCCGGTCGGTGCCGCCGGCGGACGCCGCGGCGTCGTCGGGCGGTCCGGACCACACGCCCTCGTGGTTGAGGTCGAACCGTGCCGTCGGGCCGCCCCAGCACATCGCGCCCAGTCGTCCGTTGCCGAGCGGCAACGCGTGCAGCCACTCCGCCGCCGGACCTTCGTACTCGAGTGTCGTCATCGCGCCGTCATCCACGCACGCTGCCCGCGCTCAGGCCGGCGCGCCAGAAGCGCTGAAGAGCCAGGAACACGATGGCGATCGGGACCACCGAGACCAGCGATCCCACCACGGTGAGGATCTGCAGGCTCGGGATCGTGATGGACGCCTGGTTCCACCCCGTCAGCCCGACCGTCAGCGGCATGAGCTCGGCATCCGTGAGCACGAGCAGGGGCAGCAGGTAGTTGTTCCAGCTGCCGAGGAACGCGAACAGCAGGATCGTCACCAGCCCGCTCGACATCAGCCGCAGGCCGATGCCGGCAAAGGTCCGGAACTCCCCCGACCCGTCCAGGCGGGCAGCCTCGAGCAGCTCGGTCGGGATGGCGTTCTGCGCGAAGATCCAGGCCAGCAGTACGCCGAACGGGTACGACAGGCCAGGCAGCAGGAGGCCCCAGTACGTGTTGTTGAGGCCGAGGTTCACCAGCAGCACGTAGGTCGGCTGGGCGAGGACCGTACCCGGAACGAGCAGGCTGCCCAGGACGATCCCGATGAGCAGCGCACGACCACGAAACCGGTAGACGGCGAGCGCGTACCCGGTCGCCGCGCACAACAGCGTGGTCAGGACCGATCCGACCACCGAGTAGACGACCGAGTTCAGCGCCCAGCGCCAGAAGATCCCGCCGTCGTACGTCGACAGGTCGCGCACGTTCTCCCACAGGTGCCAGTCGGCCAGGGCGAACCCGGGCGTGCTGAACAGGTCCGACGCGGACTTGGTCGAGGCGATGACGAGCCACAGGACCGGCGCCAGGAAGTACAGCGAGGCGACGGCCACGACGGCGGTGGCGGCGACCATCCAGCCGCGGCTGACGCGCTCGCCGCCGGACACGACCGTCCGGGAGACCCGGCGCGACCGCACCGGTGGCGCCGTACCGGCAGGAGGGCTGTCCTGCAGCGCCGCGGTCATCGTGCGCCTCCTCGCGAGGACGAGTTGGTGAACCGGACGAGCACCAGGGACACCACGAGCGTCACCAGGCCGAGGATCACGGCCATGGCCGAGCCGAGATGGGGGTCGCGTCCGAGCGTCGAGACGGCGTAGATGGCCATGTTGGGCGTCCAGTCGCTGGAGATGTTGGGGGTGATGGACTGCAGCACCTGCGGCTCGTTGAAGAGCTGCAGCGTGCCGATCACCGTCGACAGGGTCGTGAGGAGCACCGCCGGCGCGATCATGGGCAGCTTGAGGTTCAGTGCGATCCGCAGCTCCCCCGCGCCGTCCAGGCGGGCGGCCTCGAAGGTGTCCCGCGGGAGCGACTGCAGCGCGGAGAAGAGGATGATCATGTTGATCCCGGCGTTCGACCAGATGCTGACGTTGGCCACGGACCACAGCACGGTCCCGGGGGCGAGCAGATCGGTGTCGATGTCGATCGCTCGCAGGCCCTGCACGAGAGGGCTGACCGACGGCTGGTAGAAGAAGCCCCACAGGAGCGCCGCGATGACACCGGGCACCGCGTAGGGCAGGAACACCGCGAACTGGAAGAAGCGGCGGGCACGGACCAGCGCGGAGTCGAACAGGAGCGCCATCACCGCGGCGATCACCATCATCACGGGCACCTGGACCAGCCCGTAGAGCGCGACCCGCCCGAAGCTGACCAGGAAGTCGGCGTCGGCGAAAGCGCGCGTGTAGTTGCGCAGGCCGACGAACACCGTCTCCGCACCGCCGAAGCCCAGCCCCGAGCTCTGGCTGGAGTACAGGCCGTTGACGAGTGCGATCACGATCGGCGCCAGCATGAACGTCAGGAAGACCAGGACGAACGGAGTGACGAACGCGTAGGGAATCCACCGTCCGCCGCCGAGCACACGGCGGCGGACGGCGGACGGCGGTGTCTGTACGGCCATCAGCTCACTCGTTCACGGTGAGGCCTCGCGCCTCGAGGTCGGCCACGGTGGCGGCCTGGGCGTTGTCCAGTGCCTCGGCGAAGGTCTGCGACCCGCCGACCACCTCGGCGAACTCGTCCAGCACCGCGGTCTGCGCCGTGCCCCAGTTGGGTCCCTCGGTCCACGTCGCAGGGGTGTTCTCGGCCGACTCGATGAACACCTCGTTGATGGCCTGGCCACCGAAGAACTCCTGCTCCTCCACCAGCGCCGGGGAGTCCAGCCCGTTGACCGTCGACGGGAACAGGCCGCCTTCGGTGATGAGCGCCTCCTGGGTCTCGTCCGACCCGTTCAGCCAGGACGCGAACTCCGCTGCCGCTGCCGCGCTCTCGGCGCCGTCGAGCACGACCACGGCCGCTCCGCCGGAGTCGCCCTGGTTGTCCGAGCCCGCGTTCGTCGGCATGGCCGCCACGCGCCAGTCGCCCGACGTGTCAGCGGCGTTCTCGGCCAGCGCGGTGGGGAACCAGGCGGCGTAGCTGATGGTGGCGATGTCACCGGCGTTCACGCGGGCCCAGTACTCCGGCGTCCACATGAGCTCGGTGGTCACGAGGTCCTCGTCCAGCAGCGTCTGCCACCGTTCGGCCACCAGCTTGCTGGCCTCGTCGTTGATCCCGACGGTCCAGGCGTCGCTGTCGATGCCGAACCAGCTGCCCTCGGCCTGCTGGACCTCCTGCACCCACTGGCCGATCTCCCCCGGCGACAGGTTCGCGATGTAGACGTCGGGATCCGCGGCCTGGAGGGCGCGTGCCGCCTCGAGGTACTCGTCCCAGGTCGTGGGAACGGGGATGCCGTGCTCCTCCAGGATGTCGGTGCGGTACATCATCCCGCTCGGCCCGATCCCCTGCGGGACCCCGTACACCCGGCCGTCGAACGACACCGACGCCCAGGACTGCGCCGTGTAGTTGGACTCGTGCTCGGCGACGTACTCGGTGATGTCCTGCACGCGTCCGTTGATCACGTAGTCCGGCAGGTCGTGCGTGCTGAGCTGGACGAGGTCGGGCCCGGTACCGGCGTCGACCGCTGCTTCGACCTTCTGGCCGTCGTCTCCAGTCATCCGATGAAAGGACACCTGAATGTCGGGATTCTCCGCGTTCCAGGTCTCCACGAGATCCTCCAGGCCCGGCACCCAGCCCCAGAAGTCGATCTCGACCTGCCCGTCAGCCGGCGCGCCGCCTGCGGCCGTCTCCCCACCGTCCGCGGAGCTGCAGGCCGTGAGGCCTGCGAGGGCAACGAACCCGGTGGTGAGGAGCGCGGTCCACCGCCGCACACGGTGTCTCGAGAGCGCCTTTGCATCCACAAGATCGTCCTTCCGTCGGAGTGGCCCTCGTCGGCCATCGTCCGGAGTTTGTCGCACTGTGCAACATACTGTCAACACAAAGGTAGGATGACTGCTCGGGATCGCCGGTTGACCCACACCACCGACACGGCGTTCAGACGAGGTGCCGGACAGCCGTGATGGCGGCACCCCAGGCATAGTCCGTGAACGCGAACGGGTGCACGTCGACAGGCGGGGCGATCGCCGAAGGGTCGAGCATCCGGCCCAGCGCCTCGTCGAGCTCCGCACGTGCGTACTCACCGACGATCCTCGCCTCGCCCGTGACGATCACCTTGTCCGGGTCGACCAGGTTGACGAGGTTGGCGACCAGCACACCCAGTGCCGTGCCGGCGGCCCGCAGCGCCTCGTCCGCCGCGGCCTCCCCCGCCCGCGCCGCGCCGACGACGTCGTCGAAGGTGGCGCCCCCGGCGTTGGCGAGCATCGCCGGGACGGTGACGTAGGCGGAGGCACACCCCGCGTGGCCCCGGTAGCAGCGCGGGCCGTCACCGGTCACGATCAGGTGGCTCACCTTGCCCGTGCGGCCGTGCGCCCCACGCACGAGCCGACCGTCGACGACGAGGCCCGCGCCGATACCGGCACCGACCGCGAACACGGCCAGCGACCCGGTCCCACGCCCGGCGCCGAACCAGTAGTGGGCGACGGTGAGCGCCTGCACGTCGTTGCTGATCGCCGTGGGCAGGCCGGTGGCGGCCACCACGGCCGCCTCCAGCGGAACCCGGTCCCAGCCGAGGAAGTCCGACCCGATCACCCAGGCGGATCGGTCCACGACCTGGACGTCGCCGGCCAGGCACACACCCACCGCCGACACCCGCGGAAACGCCGCGCGGGCACGCTCGACCGCCGCTGCCATCGTGGCGACCACGTCATCGACCTCGCGCGAGCCGAGCGGGACCTCCTCGGTGGTGAGCACCCGGGCCTGCAGATCGGTCACGGCCACATACAGGGCCGCACCCGTGAGCTTCATCCCGACGAAGTGCGCGCCGTCGGGCCGCAGCGCGACGACATCGGAGGGTCGACCTGGCCCGCTGGCCACAGCCGGACCGGCCTCCTCGAGCAGGCCGGTCGCGGTGAGGTCGCGGGTCAGGCGCGAGAGCGTCGCACGCGACAGCCCGGTACGGCGGGTGAGCTGGGAGCGCGACCTCGGACCGTTGACGAGGACGTCGAGCAGGACCGTACGCTGTGCCGACGTCAGCGGAGGCCAGGCCCACGGCGTACGGGACTCGATCATGCCGTGAGCCTATGGCCGTCCGCGGAGCCCGCGACCAGTCTTGCCGGGACTCGGACGTCGTGGAGTGTCAGCTCCGCCGGAGCACGTCCAGCCGGGTCAGTCGCCGCCCCTGGACCGCGGCGACCACCAGGTCGCGCCCATCGACATGGACGGTGTCCCCGACCTCGGCGACCCGACCCAGGCGGCTGACGACATAGCCCGCCACGGTCTCGTACGGACCGTCGGCCAGCTCGACCCCGGTCTTCTCGGCGAACTCCTCGATGGTGATGCCGGCTTCCACGGACGTGGTCCCGTCGGGCGACGGGGGTTGCGCGACCTCGAGCATGTCGTGCTCGTCGTGGATGTCACCGACCATCTCCTCCACGAGGTCCTCGAGCGTGACGATCCCGTAGGTGCCGCCGTACTCGTCGACCACCACGGCCAGGTGACGCCGCTCCCGCCGCATCTGTGACAGCGCGGGGATCAGGTGCGTGGTGGTGGGCAGATAGAGCATGCTGCGCGTCAGCTCGCGCACCGGCGTGGTGCCGGGGACCCCGAACAGGTCCCGGACATGCAGGACACCGATCACGTCGTCGAAGTCCGCGCCGGTGACCGGGTAGCGCGAGTACGGGCTGGCCTGGACGAGCTCGAGCACCTCGGACACCGGCAGGTCGCCGGCGACGAAGGTCACCTCGCCGCGGGGGCGCATCACCTCGCTGACCGACCGGTCGGCGGCATCGAAGACGTCACGCAGGATGCGACGCTCCTCCTCGGGCAGCCCTTCGTGGGCCACCACGACGTCCCGCAGCTCCTCCTCGGACATCTCCTCGGAGGTGGCCCGCGGGTCTCCGCCGAGCAGACGCACCACCGCGTTGGTGGACTCCGACAGCAGCCACACCACCGGGCGCATCAAGCTCGCGAACCGGTCCAGCGGAGGCCCGACGGCCAGCGCGACGCTCTGGGAGCGCTGGAGCGCGAACCGCTTGGGGACCAGCTCGCCGAGCACGAGCGAGAGGTAGGCGATCACCAGCGTCAGCACGATCAGCGAGAGGGTCTGCGCGACGTCGTCGGGCATCCCGGCACCCGCGAGGACGGGTGCGAAGTCGGGGGCCAGCGTCGAGGCGCCGTAGGCCGCGGAGAAGAACCCCGCGACCGTCACGCCGATCTGTACGGCGGCGAGGAACCGGTTGGGGTCCCGGGCGACCGCGGCCACCCGGGCGCCACGTCCGCCCCTGGCCTCCAGGCGGCTGATCTGACTGCCACGCAACGAGACCAGGGCGAGCTCCGTGCCGGCGAAGACGCCCCCGATCAGGATGAACAGCAGCACGAGCGCGATGTTGACCCAGGTGTCCTGGTCCATCAGACGCCCACCTCCCGCATCCGGCTCGGGCGGTGGGCGCAGGGACTGTGTGCGTCATCCATGGCGACGAGTACATTTGCCGAGGACTCGTATGTCAAACCCGGCCCTGGCCGGCCGCAGCTTCCAGCTCCTGACGTCGGGCGCGATGGGCTCCGACCAGCAGCAGGCCGGCCGCGACCAGAAGAATCGGCAACGGCGATGGCCCGGAGGCCACGAAGGTGACGACGGTCCAGGTCGCGATGGCCCAGGCGATGAACGACGGCGGGGTCACGCCCCGGCGATCCAGCCACAGCACCAGCACGCCGATCAGCAGGAGCGGCGGGCCGAAGCTGAACACCGAGTACCAGAACCCGACGGCGGCGTCGCTCAGCCCCGCGTAGCCCGTCTCGCTCCACAAGGACCCGCTGAACCACGTTCCGACGTGCTCGGGAGCGGTTTCGACCAGGCTGCCGAGCGTGTGCCCGACACCAGCCAGGACAATGATCCAACCGGCCCACTTGACCATCTGATCTCTCCGTTCGAGTCGTGGAGCCGTACGACGGGGCTCCTCGCGGTGTCGCACCTGCGCCGGATCGGACAAACCCCCCCGACGGCTCACAGCGCGCCCGCGCCCGCGTCAGGGCGTCCGCCGTGCCGATCCCGGCCGTCCAACAAACATACAGACATGCATGCTTGTATATCAAGCGTGTGGTCCGACGCGGTCGGCACCCCGTCACGTACATGCACAGACGTACGTATGCTGTTCCGACTGCCCGAGACCGCTGGGAGGAGCCCCATGAGTGGGACCGTCACGCGCCGCACGCAAGCCGACCGGCGCGCCACGACCCGAGCCGCCCTGCTGGCTGCCGCGGCGCACGGCTTGTCGACCTATGGATATGCCAGCCTTGCCCTGGAGCAGGTGGCCAAGGACGCGGGCTACACCCGCGGCGCCCTCTACCACCTGTTCGCCAACAAGGAAGACCTGGCGCTCGCCGTGGTGGAGTGGGTGGGCGAGACCTGGGATGCCGAAGTGCGCCAGCCGGCCCTGGGCGAGGCGGATCCCCTGGCCTCGCTGCTCACGATGGCCAAGGAGCACGCTCTCTACTGCCGTCGCTACGGCGGCGCCAAGGTGATGATGACTTTGCGGGTCGAGTTCACGGGGCAGGACCACCCGGTCGGACGCGCGATGAACGAGACCTACGACCGGCTCGAGAACGAGTGCGCCGAGCTGGTCACCGCCGGTCGCCGCAACGGCTCCATCCCCCCGGGCCCTCCGCCGCGCCTCACCGCGGCTGCCTTCCTCGCCATCCTGGAATCGGTCGGGATCGAGCTGGCCGGCAACGCACCCCACGACGCCGAGCTCACGGAACGGGCGGCGCGGGGCGTCCTCGGCGTTCCCGCACCCGGCTGAGCGGGCCACCGGCGGGGTGACGAACCCGCCCTCGATCTCCCGCATGATCGTCTCCGCGAACCGGTGACACGCTTGGCGTCCGTGCGCCCCGACGCTTACATGCATTCACGTTTGTATGTAGCATGGGGACGGGACACGCTCCCGCCCCACCAGTGGAGGTCTGAGCCATGAACGATGCACCAGCCATCGCGTCACCCGAGGCCTTGGCCGCCGTACGACACTTCTACGACTGCCTCGCCGACTCCGAGAACATCAGCGCGCTGCGCGAAGCCCTGACCCAGGACTTCGTCCTGACCCTGAGCCCGGGTCTGCCGCTACCGGTGGACCGAGTGTTCCGCAGCCGGGACGACGCCGTGGCCAACGTCTGGGCTCAGATCCCGCCAGGCGTATCACTTCGCTGCGAGCCGGACCGAACACTCGCGGTCGCCGGCGACGAGTTCATCGTTCTCGGGCACTACCGCGGAGACGGCTGGGAAGCTCCGTTCGCGCACGTCCTGACGACGGCAGGCGGGAAGCTCTCGTCCTTGCGCCAGATCACGGACACCCGCAGCTGGCCGGACCTGACCGCGACGTCCGGACACTAGCCGCGCCCGCGGCCCCCCGGCTCGGCGTCAGCCGTCCAGGACGAACGTGGCACCCGCCTCGACCGCGAGCTCTCCTCACCCGCCGCTCCTACTTCCGCTCCTTCCCCGACAAGCGTGAGGTGCACTTCGCCAAGTCCGCGGCGGTGACCGCGGCACACACCGTCTTCGACACCCTCCGGGTGGCGCTGGCGGACGCCGACGAGCCCCTCCCGCACGGGTGAAGCCACACCCGCACAGGGACGAGGCCGGCGCAGCACACCCGGCTACGACGCGCGACCGATCCCGGCCGGCGCGGCGCTGAGCTCCCTGGCCAGCTGCCGCCTGCGGGCCGCACCACCGAGCCGCAGGACGAACGACCGCACGGTCTCCGTCCACCGGCTGGAGGGAACGAACATCTGCTGCTTCAGGCGCGCGATGCGCTGATGCCTCAGGATCGACGGCCGCAGCGCCGACTCCCAGGCGGTCAGCGCGGCGCGGACGCCGTCCGGTGTGTCGCGCAGCGCCTGGCCCAGCTCCGCGCCGCCCCGGAGCGCACTCGTGGCACCCATACCCGAGTAGAGGTTCAGGCACCAGGCCGCGTCACCCACCAGCACGACCCGGCCCGCGCTCCACCGCGGCATCCTGACCTGGTGGACCGAGTCGAACAGGAACTCGGGCGCTCGTTCGAGCTCGGTAAGGAGGTATCGCACGACCGGGTCGTCCATACCCGAGTAGACGGAGCGCAGCCGCTCGATCCGGTCCCCCGCGAACTGCTCGGAGACGTCCGCCGTGCGGTAGGTCAGCAGGCCGGTGGGCGCCCGGTCGGCGAAGCCGAACACCCAGGCCGCGCGGCCCGCACGGGCGCTGATGATGCTGTCCTCGTCGCCGTAGCCCGGCACCTGGCCCGGAAGCTGGAAGGCGCAGATCATGGCGTCCCAGTCCCGGACGTACCGCGCGTGCGGACCGAAGACCAGGCGGCGCACGTCGGACCGCAACCCGTCCGCGCCGACGACGAGGTCGTACTCCTCGCGGTACTCCTCCCCCGTCCCGCCGTCCCGGAGCAGCACCCGGACACCGTCGCCCCCGTCGCTGATCTCGACGGGCGTGGTAGCGAGCCGCACGTCGATCCGCGCGCCGGCTCCCGGTCGGCCGAGGCCCTGCCAGAGCGCGGCCTCGATGTCGCCGCGGACCACCGCCGCGGGCCGGCCCGGCTGGTGCAGGAAGCCCAGCCCCGGCGCGCGGTTCCCGCGCCGGTCCAGCTCCCAGGCCCTTCCGCCGTCGGCGGGGTTGCGGGTGTGCAGGTCCTCGGCGATGCCCAGATCGATCGCCGCCTGCCTGCCGTCAGGCAGCAGGCCGACGAAGTACCCGCCCTGCCGCCGTTCGGGCGCCCGCTCGACGATCACGGGCGCCCACCCGGCGTCCCGCAGCCCGATCGCCGCCGACATGCCCGCGATCCCCAGTCCGACGACCAGTGCTCGTCTCCGCATCACGCTCTCCTGTCCCTCGGGTCTTCCTTGGCCGCGGCAGCACGCATCGGATCCTCCTTAACTAAGTTCAATTGCTGGTGCACCCAGCCTCCCTGAACTTCGTTAAGGTGTCAACCTTGGCGAAGGGCACCTCCCGCCCCCTCACGGGCGGCGGACGGTGGACCAGGCCAGTCGTTCCTCGCCACGCGGGTCCTCGACCTCGGTCCACTCGGTGTCGATGTGCATGGTGGACCGGCGCCGGTCGTCGTACCGGGCCCACCCCGGGTCTCCGGTGCGGGCGAACCGCAGCCAGGCCTCGTGCATCCGCGTCGCGAGCCCGGCCGGGGGGCGCCGCGGGCCGAGCATCGCCTGCGGTCCGTTCAGGACCGGCAGGCCGGCCGTGTCGAAGACGAACGGAAGCTCGACCGCGTGCGTGGCGCCCAGCTGTCCGTCGAGCGCTTCCGAACGCCACGCGAACTCGTAGGCGAACGTCGACGACGCACGGGAGGCGTGTGCCTCTGCGAGCGCCCAGGTGCCGGCGCCGAACAGGGCGTCACCCATGATCGCGGACCGCAGCTCACCGAAGGTCGCACCGGGCCGGGACGCACGGTAGGTCTCGACGAGGTCGAGCGGGTTCGGGTGGGACGAGGTCGCGGCACGCGTGACGTCTGCCGCGTCCGACGAGACGAACTTGTCGACGGGGACCAGGTAGAGGTGCCCCTCTTCCGTGGTGGTCCCGACGAGCAGGTCGACGTCGGCGGAGGCGCCCGCGGCGACCGACACGGCAGGCTGCTCGTCGAGGACCAGGCTGAACGGGCTCAGCCCGATCAGCGGGTCGTAGTGGGTCTCGGTCCGCAGGTCGATGCCGCCGAGCCGGGACGCGGCCTCGACGAGCTGTGCGTCCGAGAGCTGTGCGAACTGTTCGACCTCGGGTGCGATCCCGAGAGCCTCGGCCGCCGCCCGGGTGACCCGGGCAGCCTGCTCGGTGGTGAAGGCGCCGAGACCGCTGCCGCTCTGGACGATCGCTCGACGGAAGAGTCCCGACGCCGGACGGTGCGCGAGGATTCCGCCGACGATCGTCGCACCGGCCGACTGGCCGAACAGGGTGACGTTGCGCGGGTCTCCCCCGAACGCGGTGATGTTGCGCTGGACCCAGTGCAGCGCCGCGACGACGTCGAGCAGGCCGCGGTTCGCCGGGGCTCCTGGGATGTCGAGAAATCCGGCGATACCGAGCCGATAGTTCACGGTCACCAGCACGACGTCGTCCCGGCCGAACGCGGAGCCGTCATAGATGGCGGCGTTGGTCGATCCGGCGACGAACCCGCCCCCGTGGACGAACACCATGACCGGAAGGTCGCCCGTCATGCCCGGGGGTGCCCAGACGTTGACGGTGAGGTAGTCGTCGCCCTGGCTCCATCCGGTGCCGAAGTACGGCGACATGTCGATGCTGCCGAGGCGGCGTTCGGCCTGGGGCGCTGTGGGGCCGGGCCGGGTCGCGTCGCGGACGTCGTCCCACGGCGCATGCTGCTCCGGCGGTGCGAACCGCCCCGCACCGCGGGGCGGGGCGGCGTACGGGACGCCGAGGAACACGGCTGCGGCGTCCCCGCGGGTGCCGCGAACGGCTCCACGGTCCGTGGTGACGACGACGTCGGTATCGCTGTTCATCTGCTGGGTGTCGCTGTTCATCTGCTGCCTCTTCATGGGGGTCAGGACGGCTCGGTCGAGTACAGGGAGAACGGGGCCCAGTTCTTCACCGTGAAGGCGCTGCCGTCGCGGCAGACCTCCGCGGCGCCGTGGCCGCCGAGGTGTGCGGGGATGACCAGCGCGTTGTTGTCCGCTGCCCAGCCGAGCACCTTGCGCCGCGTCGCGCGGGCGAGCGCCGGGTCCTCGCAGAAGCAGCTGTTGGAGTCCGGCTCGAGGAGCTGCACGGGGTTGTGCAGCATGTCGCCGACGAAGACGGCGCGGTCGGTCCCCGACGTCAGCGTGAGGATGGACGATCCGGGCGTGTGCCCGGGAGCCGCGTCGAGCCGCAGGTGCTCGTCGATCTGGTGGCTGTCCTCCCAGAGCAGCACCTGGCCGGCCTGGTGCACCGGAGCGACGCTGTCCTCGAACACGTTCTGGTTGCCGCGGCCGAGAGCGGGCTGGTGGTTGTTGGCCGGGTTCCAGAAGTCGAAGTCGTCCTTCGGCATCAGGTACGTGGCGTTGGGGAACGTGGGGAGCCAGCTCCGGCCGTCCAGGTACGTGTTCCAGCCGACGTGGTCGACGTGGAGATGCGTGTTGATCACGACGTCGACGTCCTCGGGCCGGACGCCGGCGCGAGCGAGGTTGTCCAGGAAGTCCGTCTCCAGGTGGCTCCAGACCGGAGAGTACGGACGCTCCTTGTGGTTCCCGACGCCGGTGTCCACGAGGATCGTCTTGCCCCCGCTGCGCAGCAGCCAGGTCTGGATCGCCGAGTTCACGATGTTGGTCGTGGAGTCCACGAAGTGCGGTGCCAGCCAGGGAGCACCGTCCCACACCTCCTTGGAGCTGTCCGGGAAGAACGTCTCGGGAGTCATCTCGACGGGGCCGAAGTACTCCCAGACCCGGGTGATGGTGACGTCCCCGAGGGTGATCTGCGACATGAGTGTCCTTGTCTCTGCGGAAACCTGCTTCGCGACCCTAGGAAGACGGGCCGCTCCGCCGGTATCCGTCAGTCGACTGCACCTGCCGGCCGGCCGGGCGCCGGGCTGACTACCGGGCTCGTAGGATGATCAGCGGCCCCCGCGATTTCAGGAGACGCCATGCAGCCGCAGGACGGCCGTCGGTTCCAGATCTGGGACTTCGCCCGGCTCACGAGCTCACGGAGCGCGACGTCGGCCAGGGCGGACGGCGTGACCCGGCTCCTTCGCGCGGTCGAGGAGCCCGGCGGCGGGGGCACCGTCCAGCTGCTCGTGGGCGACGCCGGGATGGGCAGGACCACCCTGCTGGACGCCCTGGCTCGCCATGCCGGGTCGCGCGGATCCTTGGTGCTGCACGCTCAGGGGAGCGAGTCCGAGCGGACGCTCGCCTTCTCCACCCTGCACCAGCTGCTCCGTCCCGTGACGGACCTGATCGAAATGCTGCCCGGACGGCAGGCGTCGGTGCTGCGGACGGCCACGGGTACGGGCGCCGGCGCGGCGAGCCCGGACGTCATGGCCACGGGGAACGCGTTGCTCGACCTGCTGTCCGACCTGGCTGCCCAGCAGCCGCTCCTCCTTCTGCTGGACGACGCGCACCGGTGCGACCAGTCCTCGCTCGACACGCTCGCCTTCGCGGCACGTCGGCTGGGCGGAGAGGCCGTCACGCTGCTGCTGGCCGCCGAGACCGGGCACACGGTCAGGGGCGCCGAGCGCGACGTGCCGGTCACGGTCCTCGAACCCCTCGACGACGCCGAGGCGTCGCGCCTTCTCGAGGGCCTGCCGGTACGGCCTACGGCGCGGCTCAGCGCGGACATCCTCGAGCAGGCGGCCGGCAACCCGCTCGCGCTCACCGAGCTGTCCAGGGCCGCCGCCCTGGACTCGGCGGGGGGCCAGACCTCGGCGGGTCCGCTCCCGCTCACCGACGAGCTGGCACGGGTGTTCAGCGCGGGCGCGATCGGGCTGCCGCACGTCACCCGGCAAGCACTGCTGTGCCTGGCGGCGATGGACCCTGTCGACGCGGCGATCGTCCCCGCACCGACACCGCCGGGCACCGCGCACGACGCGTGGGAGCCCGCGGATCGCGCAGGCCTGATCCTGCGCACGGACCGGCGCGTGCGGTTCCGTCACCCGCTCGTCCGCTCCGCGATCTATCAGACCGCCGCTCCGGACGACCGACGCGCAGCCCACCGAGCTCTCGCGGAGCTGCTGCACGACGAGCCGGACCGGCGCGCCTGGCACCTCGCGGCCTCCTGCACGGGACAGGACGCGGCGATCTCCGAGCTGCTGGAGCGGACCGCCGAGCGGGCACGCCGGCGCGGGGGGCCTGCGTCCGCCGGAAAAGCACTGCACCGGGCGGCCGAGCTCACCCCGCATGCCTTGGACAGCGGCCGGCTGTTCGCCGAGGCGGCCAGGAGCGCCGTGCTGACCGGTGACCTCGCCTGGGTGGAGCACCTGGCGCAGGCGGTACGCACCCGGACCGAGGACGCCTCGCTCATCGCCGCCGCCACCGTCCAGGTGAGCCGGCTGACCGTGCTGACCGCCCGCCACACCACGGCGTTCGCCCGGCTGATCCAGGCAGCCGCCCGGTTCGCGACGACGCAGCCCGACCGCGCGCTCGACATCCTCGCGGACGCCGCCGTGGCGCAGTTCTACTCGGGAAGAGACTCCGAGCGGCACGCGATCTACGGCGTGCTGCGGAACATCCCCGAGCACGACGGTCAGGACTGGCTGCGGGCGTGGGTGCGGATCGTCTGTGATCCGTGGGACGACCGGCGCACGGATCTGCGAGTGCTGAGGGCGCGGCTCGCCGCCGAGAAGGGCACCCGACCGGAGCAGCTGACGTACCTCGGCATCGCCGCGTGGCTGCTGGACGAGACGCCGGAGGCGGTCGACACGTTCGACCTGGCCCTGGACGCCGGGCAGGCGGAGGCCGCCCTGCCGAACGGCTTGGGCGGCGCCGCTGCCTGGGCCTACCTGGAGCGGGGGCGATGGGACGAGGCGCGAGCGGTCAGCGGGCGCATCATCATCACCGGGACCGCGGCCGGGCTCCACCATGCCGTGGCGTGCGCGACGGCGGTGGACGCGATGGTGCTCGCACTTCAGGGCGACGTCCTGGGCGCCCGGGCTCAGGCGGCGCGAGCCGTCGCCCTCGTCGACCCGCTGGAGAGCCGTTCGGTGTTCGTGTACGTCCGGCGCGCGCTCGCCGCTGCCGCGGCCGCGGAGGGTGACCACGACACCGTCTACCAGCAGCTGCGGATGGCCTTCACCGCAGAGGGCAGGCCCTTGCACTACCACGCGTCGTACGCGACCCTCGCTGATCTCGCGGCCGCCGCCGTGCGCAGCGAACATCGACGGGAGGCGTCCGCGATCGTGGAGGCCTCGGCGCGGGACCTGGGCGAGAACGTCTCGCCTCGGCTCCGCGGGCTCCTCCACCGTGCTCGTGGCCTGCTGGCCGACCCCGAGAGCGCGGAACCGCACTTCCGAGCCGCCCTCGACGACCCGTTCCTCACGTACTGGCCGTTCGAACGGGCGCAGACGCTGCTCGACCTCGCGGAGTGGCTACGCCGCCGCCGACGGATCGCCGAGGCCAGGGCGCCGCTCGCCGAAGCGCTGGAGACCTTCCGGCGCCTGGGCGCCGTGCCATGGATCGAGCGAGCGCGAACGGAGTCGCGGGCCGCGGGCGTCGACCTCGGTACGTCGACCAGCGACGCTCTCGCCGACCTCTCGCCGCAGCAGCAGGAGATCATCCGGCTCGCGGCCCGGGGTCTCACCAACCGCGAGATCGGTGAGCGGCTCTTCATCTCCCCGCGCACCGTGGGCTCTCATCTGTACCGCAGCTTTCCCCGCCTGGGCGTCACGGCACGATCGCAGCTCCGGGACGTCGTCGAGGGCGCCTGACTCAGGCAGACAGGCGCACCATCACGCCCTCCGCCCCGGCCCGGGAGATCGCGCACAGCAGCCGGACCGTCTCCACGGCCTCGTCGATCCCGGCGGGGACCGGTGTGGACGTCTCCAGGGCAGACGTCTCCAGCGCGGAGACGATCTGCGTCCACTGGGCCAGGTGTCCCGCGTGCCCGATCGCGAGCGGGTCGGCGGCGCCGCTCGCGATCCGGCCCGCTCCCGGCGGGGGTACTCCCGGGACGTCCCACCGTCGCACCTCGCCCTGGCCGAGCTCGACCGAGCCCCGGGAGCCGAACAGCGAGATCGTCGCCGGGAACCCGGGCGGCGTCGCGGTCGTGGTGGTGACCACGCCCAGCGCACCGGACAGGAACCGGAGCGTCGCCACCGTCGTGTCCTCGGCGTCGATGGTGTGCGCGAGCGTCCCGGACTGCGCCGTCACCGACTCGACCGGGCCGCACAGCCAGCGCAGCAGGTCGACGTTGTGCACGCCCTGGTTCATGAGGGAGCCGCCGCCCTGCGCCGTCGTGGAGCGCCAGCCCGCCGCGCGGTAGTAGTCGTCGTCGCGGAACCAGTGGACGTTCGTCATCGCGAGCCGCAGCTCGCCCAGCGCCCCGTCGTCGACGGCCTTCTTGAGCGCGACGTGCTCGGCCTCCAGACGCCGCTGGGAGATCATCGAGACCATCAGCCCACGCTCACGGGCGGCGCGCGCGACCTGCAGCGCGTCGTCGACGTCGAGTGCGAGCGGCTTCTCGACGACGACGTGCCGGCCGGCCTCCAGAGCCGCGAGCGCCCATGCCGCGTGCGTGCCGCTCGGGGTGCAGATCGTCACGACGTCGACGTCGGGGTGGGCGATGACGTCGTCCGCCTCCAGGCGCTGCGCGGGCTGGGCCGCGAGGCCCGGCGGGCTCGCGGGCTCCCGGCCGCTGAACGCGACCAGCCGGGCCCGGCCCGCGAGCTCGCGGAGCGCCCGGGCGTGCATCATGCCGATGCCGCCCATCCCGACGATGCCCACCCCGACGCCGTTCGTGCTCACGGGTTCATCCTCCTCCGGATCGCTCGGCTCGGTCGCTCGGCTCGGTCACTCGGCCACGTGACTCGCGCCGAGCAGGTCGCGCAGGCGCTCGGCCGCGGCGGTGAACCGGGGGTCGGCGAGCGTCGCGCCGTACTCGCGACGGTCCGGCAGCCCGGGTTCGAGCGTCTCGATGATCCGGCCGGGACGTGGGCTCATGACGACGATCCGGCTGCCCAGGTACACCGCCTCGGGCACGGAGTGCGTGACGAGCACGACCGTCGTCCCGGTCTCCCGCCAGATCCGGTTCATCTCGATGTTCATCTGCTCGCGGGTGAGCGCGTCAAGCGCCCCGAACGGCTCGTCCATGAGGAGCACCCGCGGCTCGTGCAGGAGCGCGCGGCACAGTGCGACCCGCTGCTGCATGCCGCCGGACAGCTCGTGCGGGAGCGCCTTCTCGAACCCGGTGAGCCCGGTCAGCCCGATGAGGTGGTCCGCACGTTCCTCCGCGCGTCGCCGGTCCATACCGCGCATCTCGGCCTGGAGCAGGATGTTCTTGCGCACGCCCCGCCATTCGAGCAGGGCCGAGCGCTGGAAGGCGAACCCGATGTCGCGCTGCGGTGCGGTGACCCGCTCCCCGTAGAGGCGGACGTCGCCGTCGGTGATGCGGGTCAGTCCCGCGACGATCTTCAGCAGCGTCGACTTGCCGCAGCCGGAGGGCCCCGCGATGGTGACGAACTCGCCGGGCAGCACCGTGAGCGACACGTCGTCGAGCGCGACGGTCTCCGAACGCTTCGACGTGAAGCGCTTCGTGAGGTGCGAGACCTCGATGATCGGCTCGGTGCCGACCGCCCGGGCTGCCGCGGCGGCGTCGGTCGTGGCGGTCACAGGTCCTCCCCGAAGGTCGCGTCCCAGTAGGTGTCCGGCGTCGCGGGGCCCTCGAAGTCCGTGTTCTCGGAGAGGAAGGTCAGCGTGTCCGTCCACTGCGCCTCGGAGTTGACGCCGGGTGCGGGGGCGGTCTCGAGGTCGAGCAGGCCGATCGTCGCCTCGAGCTGTGCCGCCAGCACGGCCTCGTCCGGCGCCTGCTCCGCGCCCGCCGCCATCGCGGCGACAGCGCCCTCGGGATCCTCCGACGCCGCGAGGAACGCCTCCGACGTCGCCCGCACCATCGCCTGGACGAGCTCGGGATCGCTCTCGATCGTCGCCTCGTTCGCCACGAGGCCCGTGCCGAGCAGGTTCATGCCGAAGTCCGAGAACGGGAGCGCGGACACCTCCTTGCCGGTCTGGTTCTCGATCGTGGGTGCCTGGTCGTGGTGGAAGCCCTGGATCGCGTCGACCTTGCCCTCGATCAGCGCGGCGATCTTGCCGGCGGCGTCGACGTTGACCACCGTCACGTCCGCGGGGTCCACGCCGTTGAGCTCCAGCCACGCCGGGAACGTGCCGTACATGGCGTCGCCGGGGGTGCCGCCGACCGTCTTGCCCACGAGGTCCGCGGGCTCGGTGATGCCCTGGTCGTCGAAGAACTCGACCGAGCTGGGGCCGGTCTGCAGGAAGACGCCGACGCTGCGCACGGGCATGCCCGAGCTGATCCCGTTCGCCAGGGGCGGGGTGTCCGCCCACCCGAAGTCGGTGTTGCGCTGCGCCACCTGCTGGACGGTGTTGCCGGAGCCGTTGCCCGGCTGGATCGTGAGGTCGATGCCCGCGTCCTCGAAGATCCCCTGCTCCACGCCGTAGTAGAACGGCGCGTGCTCGCCGTACGGGACCCAGTTGAGGGTCACCGTGACCTCTCTCGGGCCGTCGGCCGAACCGCCCGGGGAGTCCCCGCCGGTCTGCCCGCAGGCCGAGACCATCATGACCGCGACGCCGGTCACTGCCAGCGACTTTCCGAACGTGCCACCACGCATGGGTAGAGCCCTTCTGTTCGTTCCGCCGTCTCGGACGGGGAGGACGCGGGAGTCGTGCCTGTCTGTCGGGAGGGTCACAGCGCCACGAGGGCGAGGTTCCCGCGCCGCGAGGCGTGCCACGGGATGAGGAGGCGTTCGAGCACCTCGACCAGGACGAAGAGGACCACGCCGATGAGCGACATGAGGATCAGGTCGGCGAACAGCAGCGGCGCGTCGAGGTTGCCGCTGGCGAGCAGCAGCACGTACCCGAGACCACGGTCGGCGCCCACGAACTCGCCGACGACGGCGCCCACGACCGCCAGGGTGACCGCGACCTTCAGGCCGGACATGAGCTGCGGGAGGGCCCCGGGGAAGCGGATCTTGCGGAACGTCTTCCACCGGGAGGCGCCCATGGTCGCGGACATCTCCAGCAGCTCGGGGTCCACGGAGCGCAGCCCCGCGACGGCGGAGATCACGACCGGGAAGAAGGCGATGAGCACGGCCAGGACGATCTTCGGCGTCATCCCGAACCCGAACCAGACCACGAGGATCGGCGCGATGGCGATCTTGGGGATGACCTGGGCGAAGAGGATGAGCGGGTAGAGGGACTTCTCGGCCGTCCTGGAGTAGACGAGGAGCACCGCCGTCGCCACGCCGATCACGGCCGCAAGCACGAACCCGACGATCGTCTCCAGCGTGGTCACCCACGTGTGCTCGAGCAGCATCGCCCAGTCGGCGACCATCGTCTCCGCCACCGCGCCCGGCGAGGGCACCAGATAGGCGGGCACGAGCTCTCGCCAGGCCACGAACCACCACGCCAGGAACAGCGCGAGCAGCACCGCGACCGGTCGCCAGGACTCCGACAGCAGCATCAGGGCACGGCTGCCGAGCGAGGGCTCGCCGGCCTTCCCCGGCGAGACCGGCCGGGCCCGGCGCGACGGCGGCGTAGCGGCGCGTGCTTCCTGGGTGGTCACCACGGCGTGATCCTCCATAGTTCGCTCATTCCGTTTCGTCCCACGGGTCGACGTCGACTCGTGGGGCAGCGGGTCAGGGCGCACCGGACGTCGTCATCCGGGAAGCGCCGGTCGGTAGAGCAGGTCAGCAGCTCCGGCCGGTGGAGCTGCGCGTCACCAGGGAGACTATGAGCCGTGCCAGGGCCGGACAACGAGTTGCCACTTGTTGCCCCGCCGTCGCGGGCGTCCCGTGGCGTGCGGTTGCCATCGCCGCTCCGGTCAGCCGTCGTGCGGTTCCGTGGCCGCGTCGAGGTCGACGGCGACCGAACGGAAGCCCGCCGAACGCACGGCGCGAAGGACCTCCCCGCGCAAGGGCTCGGCCGCCAGGGCCGTGAGGTCGCGGTGCGGTGCCTCGAGCCGGGCCAGGTCACCGTGGTGCCGCACGCGGATCTCCTCGAGCCCGAGGCGTCTGAGCTCGCTCTCCGCTGCCTCGATCTGGACCGCCTCGTCCGCCACGGGGCCCAGCACGTCGACGGGCTCGGCCGGCTGGTCGGAGGGCTCGTGGTCGTCCCCGGGTGGCGAGCTCGTCCCTGGGCCCGCGGCGCGCATGGTCATGCTGTCATTCGAGGGGCGTCGCACCAGGGCAGTCAAGGTGTTGCCACCTCTTGCCGGGCAGGCAAGGACCTGCCATGCCCGGGCGAATCGTGGCACATCGTTGCCGCCGGCCGGTGTTCGACGTACGCTCCCCGCGCATGGGCGAAACTGGCGAAACCGGAAACTCTCGCACCAGACCGACCATCTATGACGTCGCCAAGGCCGCCGGCGTCGCGCCCTCGACGGTCTCGAGGGCGTTCTCCAGGCCGGGACGGGTCAATGCCGACACGGCGGAACGCATCCGTCGCGTCGCCCACGAGCTCGGCTACCGGATGAACCCCATCGCCCGCGGCCTGCCGGACGGCAGGACCGCGCTGCTGGCGATCATCGTGGCCGACCTGACCAACCCGTTCTTCTTCGAGATCATCCGCAGCGCCGAGAAGACCGCCATCGACGCCGGGTACACGCTCCTCGTGGTGGACGCGCACGAGTCGGGCGAGGCGGAGCGCCAGGCCCTGGAGCGGACGCTGCCACTGGTGGAGGGGATCGTCCTCGCCACCTCCCGGCTCTCGGACTCGGCGATCCGGGCCGTGGCCAAGCAGCGTCCGACGGTCGTGATGAACCGTGTCGTCACGGACGTCGCGAGCGTCATCACCGACAACGCCCAGGGGATGCGGAGCGCCGTCGAACACCTGGCGGGCCTCGGGCACACCCGGATCACGTACCTGGCCGGCCCCGAGGCGTCCTGGGCCGACGGCATGCGCTGGCGCGCCTTCCGCAGGACGACCCAGGAGCTCGGCCTGCGGGCACGCCGCCTCGGTCCGTTCGCACCGACGCTCGCCGGCGGGCTCTCGGCCGCCCAGGCCCTCACCACGCACGCCGCGACCGCGACCGTCGCCTACAACGACCTCCTCGCGATCGGCGCGATGCGCGGGCTCACCCGGCTGGGGGTCGAGATACCCCGTGAGCTGAGCGTCGTCGGCTTCGACAACATCTTCGGCTCCGACTTCTGCACCCCGCCGCTGACGACGGTCGCCGCTCCCCTGCGCCACTTCGGGACGTTCGCCGTGCAGCGCCTCCTGAACCAGCTGCGCAACCCGTCGCCCGGCCTGTCGGTACCCGCCCTGCTCCCGGCGAAGCTCGTCGAACGGGGCTCGACCGCGCGCCACGGCTGAGGTTCTCGGACGACAGGTGTGACGCCCGCGGCCCCAGGGCTGACGTCTCGCGGCGGACGGAGCGCACGCACGCCGTCCGCCGCCGTGCAGGGGCAACAAGTGGCAACTCGTTGTCCGCCGTCACCCCGGACCGCATAGTGACGGAGCGTGCCCACGTCCCCGGCGTCCGGGAACGGTCGCACGCAGGCAAGTTCTCGCAGGCAAGTTCTCGCAGGCAAAGTCTCAATGGAGAGGCAGGCCCATGGAACGCAGATCGACCCACCGCACGCTCGCCGCGATGCTCGGCGTGCTCGTGCTGCCGCTCACGGTGCTGCCGGCGCAGGCCGACACCCAGGGCCTGGCGCACGCAGCCGCCGACCCCACACGGCCGCAGGAACCGGGCGTCACGCTCCGGGTGTTCGACGTCCAGGTCCCGCTGGAGGACTACTGCACGCTCAAGCCCGGCCAGACGCCGAACATCGACAAGCTGATGCCGACGATCGACTGGCGCACGACCGCGGACTTCGGGCTCGCCGACCGGTTCGTCACCGAGGTCACCGGCTACCTGGACGTCCCCTCCGCCGGCACCTACGACTTCCGGCTCACCAGCGACGACGGCGCGCGGCTGCTGCTCGACGACACCCTCGTCGTCGACCACCCGGGCAGGCACGGGGCCACCCCGAAGGACGGGTCGGCCGCGCTGGAGGCCGGGTACCACTCGCTGCGCATCGACCACTTCGACGGCGACTTCGACCAGCGGCTCACGCTGGAGTGGCGCCCGCCGGGCGCCACGGGCTTCGCCGTGGTGCCGAGCTCGGTGCTGAGCACCGACGCCGACGTCACACGGGTCACCTCGCCGGGCCGCAAGTCCTGCGAGGGCGTCACCGAGGCCCCGGGCGACGGCCTGCCGCTGACCGAGGTGCACCCCGACTACACGCTGACCGACCTGCGCCCGGACGGGTTCGAGCCGCAGGTCACCGGCATGGACTGGCTGCCGGACGGCCGCATGGCCATCGCCACCTGGGGCGGCGACCGCGAGACGGTGCTCGGCGAGGTGTACCTGGTTGACAACGTCACGGGTGACGCCGGCGCCGAGGACGTGACGTACACGAAGATCGCCGAGGAGCTCGAGGAACCGATGGGCCTCAAGGTCGTCGACGGCAGCATCTACGTGTCCGAGAAGGACGGCCTGACCGAGCTCGTCGACACCGACGGCGACGAGGTCACCGACGAGTACCGCTCGGTCGCGACCTGGCCGTTCGGTGGCAACTACCACGAGTTCGCGTTCGGCCTGCTGTACGAGGAAGGCTACTTCTACGTCGCCACGGGGATCGCGATGGTCCCCGGCGGCGCCACCCGGGACCCGCAGCTCGTCGAGAACCGCGGCTCGGTGATGAAGATCGACAAGGACTCGGGTGAGGTGGAGTACCTCGCGGGCGGCCTGCGGACACCGAACGGGCTGGGCTTCGGCGCCGACGGCGGCATGTACGTCACCGACAACCAGGGCATGCACGTGCCGACGTCGAAGCTGGTGCGCGTCGAGGAGGGCGCGTTCTACAACCACTACACGAACCCGGACGGCCCCTACGACGACCAGCCGGTGACCGAACCGGTGGTCTGGATGCCGCACGGTGAGATCTCGAACTCGCCGAGCAACCCCGTCATCCTCACCGAGGGTGTGTTCGCCGGGCAGATGGCGATCGGCGACGTGACCTACGGCGGCCTGCAGCGCGTCTACCTCGAGGAGGTCGCCGGCCAGGAGCAGGGCGCCGTGTTCCGCATGACGCAGGGGCTGGAGTCGGGCGTCAGCAGGACGAGCGTGGGCCCGGACGGCTCCGTCTACGTCGGCGGGATCGGCTGGTCGGGCAACTGGGGCCAGGCGGGCAAGCTCGGTCACGGCCTCCAGAAGCTCACCTTCGACGAGAGCCGGGCGTTCGACATGGTCGAGATGCGCGCCGTCGACGGCGGGTTCGAGATCGAGTACACGCAGCCCCTGTCGGACGAGACCGCGCAGGACCTCGCCGAGAAGTACGAGGCGGCGCAGTGGCGCTACGTGTCGACGCCGCAGTACGGCGGGCCGAAGGTCGACGAGGAGGACCTCGACGTCACCTCCGCCGTGCTGTCCGACGACCGCAGGACCGTCACGCTCATGATCGACGGGCTGCAGCCCGGCCGTGTGGTCAACGTGCACTCACCGCGCCCGTTCGCGTCCGCGAGCGGCGAGGAGCTGTGGAGCACCGAGGCCTGGTACACGCTCCACCGCCTGCCCGACGGCTCCGCCCCACCCCCGGTCTACGAGGCCGAGGCCGCCGACCTCTCCGGCGGCGCGAGGTGGAACACCAACCACGCCGGGTACTCGGGCGCCGGGTTCGTCGACCGCAACTGGGAACCCGGCTCGCGCACCACGTTCGCGGTCGAGGCCCGCGAGGCGGGCCCGCACGACCTGGAGCTGCGCTACGCGAACGGCCAGAACTCCGACCCGAGCCCGACGCCACGCTCGATGAGCCTGTACGTCAACGGTGAGAAGCAGCGGCAGGTCTGGCTCGACAGCACGGTGAGCTGGTCGAACTGGTCCACCCAGGTGGAGACCATCGAGCTGGAGAAGGGCGCGAACACGATCGCCTACGCGTACGACGCCGACGATCGGGGACACGTGAACCTCGACAGCCTCACCGTCACCCCCACCGACCGCATCCCCCTGTTCGACGGCGGCGACCTCGACGCCTGGGAGAAGGTGAGCGGCGGGCCCGCGACGTGGCCCGTCGAGGACGGCACGATGGAGTCCTTCGGCGGCGACATCCGGACGAAGGAGAAGTTCGGTGACTTCCGGATGCACGCCGAGTGGTATCAGCCGGAGCTCGCCGACGACGTGACGGGTCAGGCCCGCGGTAACAGCGGCGTCTACATCCAGGAGCGCTACGAGGTCCAGGTGCTCGAGTCCTTCGGCATCGATCCCCCGGCGACGAACGACGCCGGCTCGATCTACCTGAAGAAGGCCCCGGACGTGAACGCGGCGACCCCGATGGGCACGTGGCAGACCTACGACATCGTGTTCCGCGCCGCCCGGTTCGACGCCGACGGGACCAAGACCGAGGACGCACGCCTCTCGCTCTGGTGGAACGGACAGCTCGTGCACGACGACGTGCCGATCGACGGCAAGACCGGCAACGGCAGGGCGGAAGGTCCGACGCCCGGGCACATCCGCCTCCAGGACCACGGCGACCCCGGCCCGAACCCGCGGTTCCGCGACGTCTGGATCGAACGCCTGCCCGAGCGGGAGACCACCCGGCAGGGCCTGACGTCGCAGGTCTCGGCGCGGCTCGCCCCGTCGAAGGTCACGGCGGGCAGCGCGGCACTGGCCCTGGTGAAGGTGCCCGGTACGCAGGGCCACCCGGCGCCGACGGGGACCGTCCGGGTCACCGTCGGGGACACGTCGGTCAAGGCCACGCTCGGCCGTGGCCCCGCCCGGCTCCCGCTCCCGACGTCGGAGCTGGAGACGGGAGCACACCCGGTGACCGTGGAGTACCTCGGCGACACGGTCTACCGGCGCAGCACGACGACGGTCGACCTGACCGTCCACTGATCTGGTCCCTCGACTCCCTCGACGGAGAGGTTCATCCGATGGAACGCACCACCAGCACCTCGACCCACAGCCCGGCCCGCATCCTGAGGCCATGGCTCGCCGCAGCGGCGGCCGCCGCGCTGTCCCTGCCGCTCCTGGCCGTGCCCGCCGCGGCCGGGACGAGCGCGGCGGACGGGACCGGCACGCCTGCCGGAACCAGCACGTGCGCCTACGGCTACACCAGCCAGGCCACGGTCTGGTTCGGCGCCGACGCCGACTCCGGCGTCGCGAACCACGAGACCCGTGCCGGCTGCACCGTCATGGACGAGATCATGGCCGACGCGCCGTTCGCGACGCACGGCAGGTTCGTCCGGACCGTGGAGTCGGTGACCAGGGACCTCGTGCGCGAGCGGGTCCTGACCAGCGGCGAGCGCCGGGACATCGTCCACGCCGCCACCGTCTCCCGGGTGGGCCGGCCCCATCCCGTCACGGGCACCCGGTCGGTCGACCTGTCCACCATCGGCCTCGTGGGCTATACGGTCCGCGCGACCATGCCGACCGACGCGCCCGGGACGCTCGCGGCGCTCGCCGCCTGCGGCTTCCGGAACATCGAGCCCTCGGGCGGCGCCGGAAACTTCTACGGCTACTCCGCCGCCGAGCTGGCGCCGCTCACCGAGGAGGTGGGGATGGCGGTGCCCTCGCTGGGGGTGAGCCTGTCGAACCTCCGGAACGACCTCGACCTGGTGATCTCCGAGGCGCACGCGATCGGGGCGCGGTACGTGCGCATCTCGGGGTCGTCCGCGTGGACCCTCGCGGACTACTCGCGGACGGCGTCGCTGCTCAACGACGTGGGTGAGCAGCTCCGCGCCGAGGGCATCACCGTCGCCTACCACAACCACGGCTACGAGTTCGAGACCGTCGAGGACGGGGTCACGGGCTACGACGTCCTGGTCCGCGAGACCGACCCGGCGTTCGTCACCATGGAGCTCGACGTGTACTGGGCCGCCAGCGTGGGCGTCCCGGCCACCGACCTGTTCCAGCGGTACCCGGGCCGGTTCGAGCTGCTGCACCTCAAGGACCTGGCGGCGGACGGCTCCTTCGCCGACGTCGGCGAGGGCACCATCGACTTCGCCGAGATCTTCGCCGCCGCGCCGCTCGCCGGTGTCCGCTACGGCTTCACCGAGCACGACCAGCCGTCCCCGGACGGCGTGACCTCCGCGTGCACCAGCATCGGCAACCTCGCCGCGCTGCGCTACTGACCTTCCGGCCCGGCCTTCCGAACCGACCTTCCGGCCCGACCTTCCGAACCGACCTTCCGAGCCCGTCCGCCGCCCCGTCTCCTCCGGGGCGCGGACGCGGCTGCCCGAAACCATCCGACCCAGCACGAGGGAGTGTTGATGTCCGCACTGCACCGCCGGGCCCTGGGTGCGACGACCGCTCTGGTCGTCGCGCTCGGCGCCCTGGTCCCCGCCACCACCGCCGCCACGGCGCACGACGTCCCGTCCGGTTCCGACCATGCCGAGACCACCGAGTTCGACAAGGTCCCGCTCGTCACCGAAGGGCTCGCCGACCCGTTCGAGCTCGACGTGGCCGAGGACGGCCGCGTCGTCTACATCCAGCGCACCGGCCAGGTGGTCGTGCTGGAGCAGGACACGCTCCGCCAGACCACGGCCCTGGACCTCGACTACTCGCTCGACCTGCTCACGCAGTCCGACGGTCTCCTGGGCCTGACCCTGGACGACGACTTCACCGAGAACGGGTGGCTGTACCTGCTCTGGAGCGACCCCGACGTCGCGAGGATGAACCTGTCGCGGTTCACGATGGGGCCGGACAGCATCATCGACCCGGCGTCGGAGAAGCGCCTGCTCGACTTCACCATCTGGCGCGGCGAGGGCCGCGCCAACTCCCACATGGCCGGCTCGCTCGCGATGGGTCCCGACGGCGACCTCTACGTGGCCACCGGTGACAACGCCGATCCATTCGACCAGCAGGGCTACACGCCGATCGACGAGCGTCCCGGCCGCCGCGCCTGGGACGCGCAGGCGACGTCCGCCAACACGAACGACCTGCGCGGCAAGATCCTGCGGATCACCCCCGAGGACGACGGCACCTACTCCGTCCCGGAGGGCAACCTGTTCGCGCCCGGCACGGAGGGGACTCGTCCGGAGATCTTCGGGATGGGCTTCCGCAACCCGTTCCGGATCACGGTCGATCCGGGCACGGGTGCGGTGCTCGTCGGGGACTACGGGCCCGACGCCCGCGTGGCCGACCCGCTGCGCGGCCCCGAGGGCCAGGTCGAGTTCATCCGGATGACCGAGCCGGGCAACCACGGCTGGCCGTACTGCCACGCCGACAACCAGGCGTACATCGACTACGACTTCGCCACCAGGGCTTCCGGGGCGGCGTTCGACTGCGCGAACCCCGTCAACGACTCCCCCAACAACACCGGCCTGCGCGAGCTCCCGCCGTCGCAGGAGCCGCTCGTCTGGTACGGCTACGGCACGTCCGAGAAGTTCCCCGAGCTCGGTTCCGGCGGAGCCGCGCCGATGGGTGGCCCGGTCTACCGCTACGACCCGGAGCTGGACGTCAAGACGAAGTTCCCTTCAAGCTTCGACGGGCACTGGTTCGTCTCGGAGTACGCCCGCAACTTCTACAAGGTGCTCTCGCTGGACGAGGCCACCGGCGAGCTGCTCTCGATCGACCCGTTCCTCGAGGGCGAGACGTTCGTCGCGCCGTTCGAGGCGGAGTTCGGCCCCGACGGATCGCTCTACATCATCGACTTCGGCCTCGGCCGGGGCGCCGGCCGCGGTAGCACCAACACCGACGCCGGCATCTACCGCATCGACTACGCGGCCGACGGCCGGCGGCCCGTGTCACGGTTCACCGCCGACGTGGACTCCGGCCAGGGTCCGCTCACCGTCGCCTTCACCGGCGACACCAGCGAGAGCCCCGACGGGCTCGACATCACCTACGCCTGGGACTTCGAGAACGACGGCGTCGTCGACTCCACCGAGGCCAACCCCGTCCACACCTACACCGACCGCGGCCAGTTCAGCGCTCGGCTGACGGTCACGGACAGCGACGGGTTCACCGGCGTCTCGGTGCAGAAGATCACGGTCGGCAACACGCGGCCGGAGGTCTCCTTCGGGGCTCCGGTCCACGGCGGCTTCGCCGAGCTCGGCGACACCGTCGAGTACTCCGTCGACGTGGCCGACGCCGAGGACGGCTCGACCGAGGCGGGCACGATCGACTGCGAGCAGGTCACGGTGAACACCCAGCTGGGTCACGACACGCACGCGCACCCGTTGGACAACTACACCGGGTGCTCCGGGTCGGTCTTCCTCGACCCGGCGGACCACGGCGTCGGGCAGAACGTCTACCCCGTGCTCGGGGCGGGCTACGAGGACCTCGGCGCCGACGGCGTCCCGGCCCTCGCCGGCCAGGACATCATCCACCTGCAGGTCCGGGACAAGGAGGCCGAGTTCTACGCCGACAGCTCCGGCGTCACCGTGGCCGACGACGCCGACGCCCGGGGCGGCCGCCTCGTCGGCGACGTCGACCACGGCGACTGGATCGCTTTCGATCCGGTCGACCTCCGGGGCATCGACGGGCTGACGGTCGGTGCCGTCCGCGGCAAGGCCGACGCCACCGTCACGGTCCGTGCCGGCAGCCCGACCGGGCGCAAGCTCGGCCAGGTCAAGGTCAACGCCGCGACCGGCGTCGGACAGGTCGTCTCGCCCACCATCGACATCGAGGACGAGCAGGGTGCCACCACCCTGTACCTCACCGTCACGAGCAAGCGCGAGCCGGCCGGAGGTGCCGACCTCGGTCTCGACTGGCTCGTCTTCCACGGCCGCGGCGTCGCTGACGCCTCCGCCCCGGTCGTGACCGCCGAGGGCAGCCGTGCGGACGGCCCGGCGGGCGTCTCGGTCGATCTGTCGGGTTCCGCTCTCGCACCCGAGGGACGCGACATCGTCTCCTACCAGTGGGACCTCGGTGACGGGACGACGGCGGACGGGCAGGCCGTCACGCACGTCTACGAGAAGCCGGGCAGGTACACCGCACGACTGATCGCCACCGACAGCGAGGGCACCCGCGACTGGACGACGGTCGAGATCACGGTGGGCGGCGCCAGGGGCTGAGCCCCGGAGACGGCACGACAGGGAGGACAGGACAGGCCCGGACGACCTTCACGGTCGTCCGGGCCGTCGTCCGACCGAGTCAGCCCTCGGTGCGGCGCTCCGCGAGCACGTCCTCGAGGACGTCGGGGAAGTTGGTGATCACTCCGTCGACACCCCGGTCGAGAACCCTGTTCATGTCGCCTGCCGTGTTGACGGTGTACGTGTGCACCTCCATGCCGAGCTCGTGAACGGTCTCGACGTATGCGGCGTCGAACGTGGTGTAACCCGGGTTGATCTGGTCGGCCCACGTGGACAGGTCAGGAAGGAGCGCCTCGCCGGGGCGGCCCAGCAGACCGACGGGGACGGACGGCTGCACCTCGTGGTACCGCTCCATCGACGCCCAGTCGAAGCTCTGCACGACCAGCCGCTCCGCCCGGACCGCCGACCGGACGTAGCCGGGGTAGCTCGCGAACTCCTCGGCGACCTGCCGCTCGATCCCCGGGTAGAGCGCCGGCGACTTCAGCTCCATCAGGATGCCCGCGCGGCTCGGCCGGATCAGCTCGATCATCTGCGCCATCGTCGGCACCGGCTCACCCGCGAACTCCTCGGAGAACCAGGAGCCGGCGTCGAGCTGCTGGATCTCCTCGTACGTGAAGTCGCTGACGCGCCAGGGCGCCCGGTCGGGAAAGACCTGCTCGACGTCGGTGGTGCGGGACAACGTCGTGTCGTGCATGAGCACCAGGACGCCGTCCTTGGACCGCTGCACGTCCGACTCGACCAGGTCGGAGCCCATCTCGACGCCCAGGGCGAAGGCGGCCAGCGTGTTCTCCGGCGCGTGGCCCATGGCCCCGCGGTGAGCGGTGTTGACGACATCGACGTGCTCGGGCGGACCGACCGCCAGAGCCGGCGCGGCAGGTAGGACGGCGGAAGCACCGGCGACGGTGACGGCGAGCAGGGCGGACAGGCGTGGGGTCAAGCGCATGATCGATCTCCCGAGGGGCCGAACGGACAGGGCAGGAGGTGACGTTGCCGAGCCCACACGACCCAGGGATGGCCCGGGGGTGACTCAGCATGAAACCTGTCCGGAACATCTTGCCGGGTTCTGAGTACTCCACCAGGCCAAGAATTGTCTTGCTCCTCGGCCCGGTTCCCTCAAGAGTGTCGGGATGCTGATCAGACAAGAGCGCCCGTCCGACGCCCCGGCG
This sequence comes from Promicromonospora iranensis, assembly GCF_028994775.1. Classification (GTDB taxonomy): domain Bacteria; phylum Actinomycetota; class Actinomycetes; order Actinomycetales; family Cellulomonadaceae; genus Promicromonospora; species Promicromonospora iranensis_A. The sequence goes on from NZ_JAJQMN010000001.1 coordinate 319,623, forward strand.
GTCCGCGCCCTCACCGCAGCGGCCTTCGGCCGGGTCGAGCACTCCGCCCCGCCGGTCGAGCCCGACGGCGTACCCGGTGAGGCCACCCTGGTCGGATGGCTGCGCGACGACCCGGGGTGGGTACCGGAGCTGTCGCTGGTCGCCGAGTCCGGATCCGGCGCGGAGGTCGTCGGTCACGTGATCGCCACCCACGGACGGCTCGCGGACCGGCCGGCCCTGGGGCTCGGGCCGCTCAGCGTCGATCCCGCACACCAGGGCCACGGGATCGGGTCCGCCTTGATGCACACGATCCTGGGCGCGGCCGACGCGATGGGCGAACCGGTGGTGGTGCTGCTCGGTGACCCGGCGCTCTACTCCCGGTTCGGGTTCCGTCCAGCGGGCGGTCTCGGGATCGAGGCACCCGAGCCGGCATGGGGTGACTACTTCCAGGCGCGCACGCTGACCGCGTGGCGTGCGGAGTACGCCGGCCGGTTCCGCTACGCCGCCTCGTTCGACCGGCTCTGACGGTGCGCTAGGTTTCGGTGTCCTACCTGCCGCTTTGTCGATGGAGCATGATGCGCCGCCTGATCACCACGTCCCTGGTCCTGCTACTCGTGACCGGGTGCGCCAGCACCGCCGACGGTGCGTCAGAACCGGCCGGTCCGACGGCTCAGGCCACTGGGCCGGCCTCCGCGGCGCCTCAGACGTCCATGTCGGCCTCCGCGGCGCCGTCGGAGCCGGCGCGTCTCGGCGCCAAGGAAGCAGCCGTCCAGTACCTGGAGGCCGTTCGCCCGTACAACGAGGCGCTCGAGGAGCTGGAGACGGCGATCAACACGGGACAGCCCGTCGAGGTCCAGCGGGAGCAAGCGGCAGCGACCTTGACCGCGTTGAAGGTGGAGATCAAGGCGCTGCGCGGAGCGCGCTGGCCGGCCAAGGTCGAGCCGCACGCCCTGAGCCTGGCCGACGCGGGTCAGCGGGCGCTTCCGTCGTGGAAGGCGGCTACCGCCGCGACGACGGCCGAGGACATGGTGACCGCGGTGCTGGCCGCGCTGGAGCATGATGACCAGGCCGCCGCGGACGCGATCCGCCGGCTGCTGTCCCTCGACCAGTACGACGAGGGCGACTACTCCTCGTAGGACGAGCCCGGACGGGCCCGGACGGTCTCACGGTCGTCCGGCCCGTCGTCCGACCGCGAGCCGGTGGTGTGCGGGGGCGTAGTGGTCAAGGACCGTCTCCACGACTCCTTCGCCGTGGGCGGCGGCGTGGAGGCCGGTGCGGAGTGCACCGACCTCGGCCGCGGGCACGGTGCCGGTGATAGTGGCGAGGCCTCCGGTGACCTGGGGCGGACCGGGTACGGCGCCGTGCCGGCCGAGGAGACCGAGCACCGCCGAGAGCGTCTCGGCCGGGGCCTCGAGCTCGAAGCGGTCGGTCGGCTCGCACACCAGCGTGCCCGCACGCCGGATCGCCTCACGGACGACGAGCTCGGTGGTGCGCCTGACCTCGAGCGCACGCGGACCCGCCGGCGGGTAGTCGCTCTCGACGACGGTGACGCGCAGATCGGTCACCGGCCAACCGTGCGGGCCGACGGCGAGGGGTAGGGCCAGGTACTCGTGGACCGCGGTGCGGTAGCCCTCGGTGTTGCCGTAGACGTGCATCGGCAAGGTGATCTGGGGCGCGGCGACGACCAGCTCGACCCCGCTGCCGGGAGCGGCCGGCTCGACGGTGACGCCGAGGCTGTAGTGGTACTGGTGCCCGGGATCCCCCATGCGGAGCGTGGCGGAGGCCGTGCCGGCGACGCGTTCGACGCACACCACGGTCGTCTCCTGGAACTCGACCCGGATGCCGTAGTCGGCGGCGAGCGTGTCGGCCAGGACCTCTTGCTGCACCTCGCCGTAGAGCCGGATGCGCGCCGCGCCGTCGTCGGGGCGGACCGCGATGAGCGGGTCGATGTCGGCGAGGTCGGACAGGGCCCGGTGGAGGTCGGCCTGCTGCGCCGGATCGGCGGCGACCACCCGCGCCTCCAGGCCCGGCTCTGGCAGAGCCGAGGTGGCCGCGGCCTGCTCGGCGCCGATCCAGTCACCGATGCGGGCGGTGTCGAGCCCCCGCACGCGGGCGATCTGTCCTGCGCGCACGAGGTCGCTCGGCGCGGTACCCCCGGGAGCGAAGACCTCGATGCCGGTCACGGTCGCGGTCCGGTCGGCACCGAGGAGGATCCGGTCGCGAACGCGCAGGGTCCCTTCGCGCATCCGGATCGTGCAGACCCGCTGTCCTGCCACCGAGCGCTCGATCTTGAAGACCTGCGCGACGCCGGGGCCGTCGTCACCCACGGTGGTGGGGAGGATCTCGGTGACCGTCCCGATCAGCTGAGCGACGCCCTCCCCCGTTCGCGCCGAACCGAACAGCACCGGATGGACCGCCCCGGACCTCGTGAGCGCGGACAGCGATGCCCGCAGCCGCTGCTCCTCGACCTGTCGCGCAGGGTCGACCCACACCTCGAAGAGCGTGTCGTCGTGGTCGGCGAGCCGTGCGGTCATCTGCTCGGCCCAGGCTGGGTCGTCCCAGTCGCGGCGCTCTGCCGTCGCGTCGGGTGTCCCGGCACGATGCGCCCACGCGAGGGGTACGAGCGCAGGCGTCAGCCGCCCCGCGATCGCGGTGAGGACGCGTTCGGGGTCGGCACCCGCCCGGTCGATCTTGTTGATGAAGAAGACCGTCGGGACGCCGAGACGCCGCAGGGCACGGAACAGCACGATGGTCTGGGCCTGGACGCCCTCGACGGCTGAGACGACGAGGATCGCGGCGTCGAGGACCGCCAGCGAGCGGTCGACCTCGGCGATGAAATCGGGGTGCCCCGGGGTGTCGACCACGTTGACGGCGACCCCGTCCGCCGCGAACGTGGCGACGGCGGCGCGGATCGTGATCCCCCGCTGCCGCTCCTGCGACATCGTGTCGGTCTGGGTCGTGCCCTCGTCGACGCGGCCCAGGCGGTCGATCGCGCCGCCGCGCAGCAGAAGCGCCTCGGTCAGGCTGGTCTTGCCGGCGTCGACATGTGCGACGACCCCGAGGTTGAGGTACCGCCGCAGCGCTCCGGCAGCGGTATCAGGTCGTACATGGGCGGACTCGTGCGATCGGTTCATGGCTCCTCATGTGCTGGCTGGTCCTGGGCTGGCACATGAGTTGGCGCATGGTGGGTTCCTTCGCGTTCGGCGGATGACGCAACGTCCTGACCCGCTGATGCTCGGCCTTCGGGCCAGGGCCGGTCAACGGATTTGTCTGCTGCCGGCCCTCCGGGGAGCACGCGTCCCCTCGGGCCGCGACACGCGTGGTACCTTAATGACGACGTGTCGTCATGAAAGGGGTCTTCCGTGCGCCAGCTGGCCAGGGATGTGGAACCGGTCGGCGCGGTGCCGCTGTCCGCGGTGCGGTCGTTCGGGATCCGTGGAGTGCGGACGGTCCCCGACCGCTCCTATACCCGGCCAGATCAGTGAGCCAGAGAGACCAGGCCGAACGGTCCTCGACCGGTAGCGGCCGGCCCGGTCTGTTCGCAGAGGTTCAGGACGAGATCTCGCAGCTGGTGAGCCACGAGCTGAGTCGGCTGAGGCAACGAACGAGCCTGACCGCCACCGATCAGGCCGAGGTCGCCCTCGCCCTGCACCGCCTCACGGTCCGGCTGACCCTGACCACGCTTGCAGCACGGAGCCGCAGCCCGCACGCGCTACCGGACCGACCAGACATCCTCGACCAGGACAGGCAGGGAACAGCGTGAGCCCGAAACTGACCGGTGGAGCGACGCTGGCCGAGCACAAGGCCGCGACCTACGAGGCGATGATCGACGCTTTCGCCGACCTGCTCGACCAGGTCGGCTGGCAGGCAATGAAGCTGCAGGACGTCGCCAAGACCGTGGGGGTGGCCCGGACCGCGGTCTACAACTACTTTCCCGACAAGACCGCACTGCTGCTCGCCTGGTCCGAGCGGGAGATGGACCGCTTCATGACGCTGGCCGACCGAGAGCTGACGGACCGCGTCGACCCGGTGGATCGCCTGCAGATCCTGGTCAAGCTCGTGCTGACCGAGTTCTCCCTGCATCGCGGCGGGGGCGCGTCCGTGGCGGCGGTGCTGCCGCAGAAGGATCGCGCGACCTTCCTCGAACATGTCGCCCCGCTGGCCAAGCTCGTCACCGACCTCTTGAACGACGGCATGGAGCAGGGCGTCTTCGTCCGGTCCGATCCCGACGTCACCGGGCAGTTCATCATGGCCTGCCTGGAGACCCAGCGCCCCGCCCTGCAGACCGGCCGGAAGGTCCACGCGGCTGTCGCACAGACCCTGCCCTTCCTCCTGGGCGCCCTCGGAGCACCGAGAGACCTTGCCTGACCGCGCCCACCCCATCCACCACACCCGAGCCCGACCCCGGAGCCCTCTCGATGAGAACCCTCGCTGTCGTCCTGCTTGTCCTGCTGGCCATCGCCCTGGTGCGCTACGTAGCCCTCATCGGCCCTCGTCGGCTCGCGCGACGCACCAGCTCGATCGTGCCCCCGCCACCCCCGGTCCCGGGTTCCGGCCCGGACGCCGGCAGCCGCGTCGACTCGCCAGGCCAGTGCAGGTTCGGCCCGGTGGAGGCGGTCTACGTCTCCAGCACCCTGCACGGTGACTGGCTCGCGCGCGTCGGCGCCCACGGCCTGGGCGACCGGTCCAGCGCGAGGATCTCCGTGCATGACGACGGCGTCCTGATCACGCGCGACGGGACCCGGGACCTGTGGCTGCCCGCCACCGCGCTCCACGATGCCGCGCTCGCACCGGGCATGGCGGGCAAGTACGTCGGCGGGGACGGCCTCGTGGTCCTGACCTGGACCGTCCCGGCTGCCGCAGGCATCCCCGCCACCACCGTCGACACCGGACTGCGCACACGCCACGCAGCCGACCGCGGCAACCTCCTTGCCGCCGTCCGCGAGCTGCAGGCACTCCCTCAGAGCCCTCGCCCCAGCTAGCCGGCCGATGGCCGCCTCGTCGACGCGGCCGAGGCGGTCGATGGCGCCGCCGCGGAGCCGGCCGCCGTCCCAGTCACCAGGACGTCCGCGCGTACACCACGGTCTGGTTCAGGTCACCGAAGCTCCACGAGTTCTGACCCTGGAGACGTTCCAGCTCCGCGCCGTCGTGCTCGGTCCAGACGACCCGGTTCGCCGCGCCGGCAACGTCCAGCGACGCGGTCCCGTCCCCGTCCGGTGCGGGACCGAGCGTCGTCAGGGCAGGCACGGCGACACCGTCGCGCGGTTCGAGCCGCAGGAAGTAGATGCTCTCGCCGTCGGCCCAGAGGATGCCGTCGTCGAACGCGCTGACCGTCCACGCGGCATCGTCACGGACCACCGTCGCCTCGCGCGAACCCGTGTCGAGCGCCACGATCCACCGGCCCGACTCGAACAGCAGCGTCTCTCCCGACAGGTAGGCGTAGTGGTTCCACGCCGTGTCCTGGTCGAGCCGCACGAGCTCGTGCAGGCCGGAGGCTGCCGAGAGCAGTCCGATCGTGCTGGGCCCACCGGCAGGATTGCGGGACACGACGACACCGTCGTCGCTGTCGGAGACGGCGCAGACGTCGGTGACCACGTCGCGGTCGACGTCGGTGCCGGGTATGCCGAGGTCAACCAGGTCGATGCGCCCCTCGCACCGGTCGGGGTCGGCGACCGTCTCGTCCGTGACGTGCAGGATCGCGAGCGTCCGCCCTCCTGCCGCGATCTTCCAGACGTTCCGACCGGATCCCGGTGGGTAGCTCGTGACGGTACGGACCACGCCGTCCGGCCACTGCGCCTTGACCACCACCGGCTCGCTCTCGGAGAAACCTTCGATCCAGGCGACATGCGTGTCGGTGAGGACCGGGGTGGCCACCCCGGCAGGGCCGCGACGCGCGCTGCCGGAGCCGGACGAGCCGGTCGTGAGCTGCCAGTGCTCCCAGGTGGACTCTCCGGCCGGCCCGGTGGTCGCGGGGCGGGCCAGTGCGGTGACCGGCTCGGACCCCGGTCCGACGTCGGGGCGGGCCAGTGCGGCGATCAGCGTCCCGTCGCGACGGACCTTGAACGGGACGTTGGGGTCCGACCCGAGCCCTGCCCCGACAATGACGCCCGACGCACCGCCAAGGCTCACCCGGTGCTCGGTGACGTAGTCGACGCACTCGATCGCCGGCCGGGCGTCATCGGCGTCGAGCGCCTGGGCGATCGTGAAGTTCCCCGTCGGGACGTCTCCGGGAACTGGGATGGTCCTGGTCGCGGCCGGCGTCGGGAGACCGTTCCCGGCGCAGGTGGCGGCGGGGGCCGCCATCTCCGGGATGTCGAGGTCGCCCAGCCCGGCGGCGTCGTCCTGCCTGGCCACCGCGTCCTCGTCCCGGACCAGGCCGTCGTCCGGACTGGTGTCGACCGGCAGGCGGAAGGTCTCCACCAGCCAGCGGTGTGCCGGGCTGACGACGCTGTCCAGCACCGGTACACCGACCGGACCGTGCACGACCAGAGCGAGGAACGCGCACACCGCGACCGTCGCGCTGAGCGCACCGTTGCGACGGACCCGACGTGCTGCTGCCGCCTTGCTGCGCGTCAACGTCTCGCGGCCGTCGAAGACGGGCTCGTCCGCTGCGTGCGCGGTGTCCGGGGCGGCGGTCAGGAGCGAGCGAAGGCGCTCGAGGCCCCGGGAGCTGGCGGCCTTGACGGTGCCGACCGACCGACCGATCTCGCGGGCGACCTGCGCCTCCGGCAGATCGAGGACATGGCGCAGCACCACGACCCGGCGCTGCTGCGGCGAGAGACTTCCCAGCGCCCGGGCGAGCTCGTCCCGGAGCGCGACCTGCGCGGTGTGGTCCTCCGTGTGGCCGACCGGCAGCTGGTCGTCCCCGGGGACGTCCGTCAGCCGCGTCCGACGCCATGCATCGGTCCTGAGGTTGACCAGCACCTTGCGCGCATACGCCCGCGGTTCCCCGGCCCGCGCCCTGTCCCAGTGCCGATAGACACGCTCGAAGGTGCCCTGGACCAGGTCCTCGGCCGGAGCACGCTCGCCCACGAGGAAGAACGCCGTCCGAAACAGGTACGGGCCGTCCGACTCCACGAACGCGACGAACTCCTCGTCGCGCGACCGGCTGCCCACGCGGACCTCGACCCGCTCTCCCGAAAGTGTCTCCATGCCCCTACCCACGCGCCGGAACCGTCTCAGGTTGAGACCGTATCCGTACCGCGTTCCGACCAGGCCCGGGGCATTGACACAGCTGTGCAGGCCCGGGACACTTCGGAGCGAATGTTAGCGCTCACATTGACTCTCAAGGAGGAGAGACATGGACGCACGGAGAGATCAGCCACGTCGTCGACGACGTGGCTCACGCATGTTCGTCGCCGCTCTGGCTGCACTGGCGGTGCTGGTCCCCCTCGCCCTGTCGGGCACCGTCGCCACAGCCGCGCCCGGCTCGAACTTCCAGAACCCGGTCGTCGGCACACCCAACAGCGCCGACCCGTGGCTGGGCTACCACAACGGCAACTACTACTACGCGGCCACCACGTGGACCGGGAGCATCTACATCCGCAAGTCGCCCACGCTGTCCGGGCTGAGGACCGCGGCCGAGACCCGGGTGTTCCAGATGTCGCAGCCGGGCGCGACGTCGAACATGTGGGCCCCGAGCCTGCACCAGCTGAACGGCAAGTGGTACCTCTACTACTCGGCCGGTCCCAGCTCGTGCTGCGGCGGGCAGCGTCAGCACGTGCTCGAGAGCGCAGGTTCGGACCCGATGGGCCCGTACACCTACAAGGCCAAGCTCAACCTCATGCCGAACGACGGCTGGGCCATCGACGGCAGCGTCATGACCGTGGGCAACGCGAACTACTTCGTCTTCTCCGCCTTCACGAACAACGGCAGCTTCGAGTCGGGAGCCACCCAGAACCTGTACATCTCGCGGATGACGAACCCGTGGACGGTCGCCGCCCACGGCACGCTGATCTCCCAGCCCACGCTCTCCTGGGAGACCCAGGGCAACCCGGTCAACGAAGGCCCGTACGTGCTGCAGCGCGGCGGCCGTACCTTCCTCACCTACTCGGCGAGCTTCTGCCAGACGCCGGACTACAAGATCGGCGCACTCGAGCTGACCGGGTCCGACCCGATGAACCGCGGCAGCTGGACCAAGATGCCCGACCCGCTGTTCCAGCGCAGCGACGCCAACGGGGTGTACGGGCCGGCCCACCACACCTTCTTCAAGTCGCCCGACGGTACCGAGGACTGGATCGTCTACCACGCCAACTCCTCGGCCTCCCAGGGGTGCGGCACCACCCGCACCAGCCGAGCACAGCGGATCTCCTGGAACCCCGACGGCACGCCGAACCTCGGTGTCCCGGTCTCGACCTCGACGACCCTGGCCGGCCCGTCCGGCGAGAACGACAACGCCGGCGCCGTCCCGGTGCGCCGTCTGCAGTCCTACAACTTCCAGGACCGCTACGTCCGCCACGCGGACTTCGGCGTGCGGATCGACCCGAACGTCAGCCCCGCGCTCGACGGCAGGTTCCGCGTCGTCGCCGGCCTGGCGAACAGCGGCTCGGGCTACGTCTCGTTCGAGTCGGAGAACTACCCCGGCCACTACCTGCGGCACGACAACTACGTGCTGCGGCTCGCGCCGAACGACGGGTCCTCGACGTTCCGGAGTGACGCGACGTTCAAGCAGGTTCCTGGCCTGGCCGGCTCCGGATGGTCCTCGTTCCAGTCGTACAACTTCCCCGACCGGTACGTGCGCCACTCCGACTACGCGCTCCGGATCGACACCATCGGCACCGACACCGCCCGCCAGGACGCCACGTTCCGCCTGGTCGACTGACGTCCCACCCAGCTGGGGCGCGCGGTCGGAAGTGCTCGTCCGCGCGCTCCGGAGATACCGAGGGCGCCTGGCCCGGCCAGGCACGAGACAGAGGAGTCCCATGACACACGCCGTCCCCACGCACCCGACACGCCACCGAATCCTCGCGCTCCTCGCAGCGCTCGCCATCGCCCTGTCCGTGACGCAGGTCGTGACCGCACCCCCGGCCCACGCGGCGACCGCGTACATCTACACCACGTTCAAGGGCGACGCCGCCGCCGACCAGGAGCTGTGGGTCTACACCTCGTCGAACGCGACCAGCTTCAGCACCCTCGCGGACACCAATTTCCGCGGCCCCTCGGGCGCGCTGCGCGACCCGAGCATCATCAAGTCGGGCAGCACGTACTACATCGCCTACACGGTCCAGTCCTGGACGACGCAGTCCACCCACTTCAACATCGCGCGCAGCAGCGACCTGCGGAACTGGACGCACGTGGCGTCGGTCCCGGCCGGTGTCAGCGGCACGGCCTACACCTGGGCGCCCGAGTTCTACGTCGAGAACGGCACGGTCCGCGTCGTCGTCAGTCTCGGCACCTCGGACCACCAGTTCACGCCGTACGTGTACACCGCCCAGAACGGCGGTCTGACGTCGTGGAGCGGCCCTACCCGGCTCGGCATCCCCGCCAACCACATCGACACGTACATCGTGAAGCGCGGTTCGACCTACCACGCGTTCGTGAAGAACGAGAGCTCCAAGTGGATCGAACGGTGGACCTCCACCAACTTCACCACCTGGACCAACCAGGGGAACCTGTGGCAGCAGCACCACGAGGGTCCGTCGGTCGTGCAGCTGGCGGACGGCACGTACCGCGCCTACATCGACCGGTACACCAACGGCGGCATGTGGACCTCCACGAGCTCCGACCTCACCTCCTGGAGCGGCCTGTCCCAGGTGGGCTGCGCCGGCTGCCGGCACGGCACCGTCATCCTCGACACCACGTACAGCGGGGGCTCCGGCGAACGCGTCACCAACCGGCACAGCGGCCTCGCCATGGACGTCCAGAACCCCAACCTGAACAACAACGCCCGCGTCGGCCAGTACGCGTGGAACGGGGAGAACTGGCAGCGCTGGGCCTTCGAGGACGCCGGCTCCGGCTACGTCCGGATCCGCTCCGTCCACTCCAACAAGTGTCTCGACGTCTCCGGCAGCGCGGACGGCTCCGAGCTCCAGCAGTACGACTGCTACAACGGCACCAACCAGCAGTTCACGCTGCGCAGCACGAGCAACGGCTACGTCGAGATCGTCGACCGGCGCAGTGGCAAGTGCGTCGACGTCCCCGGGAGCTCGACGTCGAACGGCACGATCCTGAAGATCTACCCCTGCAACGGCGGCAACAACCAGCAGTGGCTGCGCGCGGGCGCGTGACCGGGACGACCTGACCTGCGACACCGAACGGCGTCGGCTCCACCCTGGGGCCGACGCCGTTCGCAACGCTTCAGCCGGAGGCGACCGAGATCCCGCCCCGCCCGGGCATGGCTCGAAAGCACGAGAAGTGCTGGTGTGCGTCCCTCAACTCGTGCTGCGTCGAGCGTTCACATCAGGATGAAGGCCCGCTGGGGTTCCCCGCGATCCTGTTCAACAGCCGTGTGCCGGGTACGACGTCGTGCGGAAGCGATCGAAGGCCGACGAGACCGATCTCGACCCCCTGTTCGGCGAGGATCTCGCGAAGGCCGTCCCAGTGGCTGGTCTCCGCTTCCTCCCACGTGCCGCCGTCACGCGGCTCGTCGGGACCCACGACGACACGGGTCGTCTCGTCGACCTCCGCCACCGAGACCTGCGTCCATGTTCCGCTGGAGGTCCAGCCGCGATCGTCCAGGAGCACCACGAACTCTCCGTCGTCAAGCTCTGCCCCGAATCGCACCGCGAACGAAACTCCTTGGGTGCGACGTTCGCCGCCAGCATCGACGTAGCTCACCAAGCGCTTGACAGAAGCGATGCTCCCTCCCGGTCCGGTCGTCTCTACCGGGCGTCTACGGCCGCTCGTCGTCACGGGGAGCCTCGTCCTCGGACGCCGGAGTGCCGCCGCGCACCATCGCGAACACCGGGAAGAACGCCACACCGAGCGCGATGCCGACAGCGAGGTTGTCCAGCGCCATGCCGAGCGCCACCCCGATGGAGAGGCCGACCGCGATGCCGGCGCCCCAGTTCCAGCCGGTGGTCGGAGCGTCGCCGCTTCCGCCGTGGTCGTCCCGTCCGGTGTGTGCCATGTTCCCAACGTAGGGACGTGGTGGCACACAAGTCCTCCCCCCGGAGGCTGATCTTTGCCCGCCCTCCTCATCGGAGGGTCCAGCGCTGGTTGCCGCCGCCGTTGCAGGCCCAGAGGATGATCTGAGTGCCGTTGGCGGTGCCCCCGCCGTTGGCGTCGAGGCAGAGCCTGTTGTGGACGTTGGTGATCGTGCCGTTCGAGTTCACGGTCCACCGCTGGTTCGCGCCACCCGTGCAGTCCCAGATCGCCGCCTTGGTGCCGTTGGTCGTACCCCAGCCTGCCGCCTCGAGGCACTTGCCGTTGACCTTCAGCTCACCGGCGGAGCTGCGGGCGAACGTCTGGCTCGAACGCGACGCGCAGTCCCACAGCTGTGCCTGCGTCCCGTTCGTCGTCGAGGAGTTCGGGATGTCCAGGCACCGGTTCGACGCCGCACCCACGACCGCGACCGAGCCGGACTGACCAGTGCCACCAACGCCGCTCATGATGGCGTTGATGATGCCTTGCTGGGTCACCGAGTTGGCGGAACGGTTGAACAGCCCGAACCCGTACTGCCCGTTGACGCCGTTGTCCCAGTAGATGGTGCTGGCGCCGTACTTCTTGGCGGTGGCCACCAGGGTGCGCGCGAAGTCCTCGCGGTACCGGTTGTTCGACGAGTCGTGCGACGACTTGTCGATCGCGCCGTACTCGCCCACGACGACCGGGTAACCCCGGGTGACGAAGGCGTCATAGGTCTTCTTCAGCTGCGAGTCCAGGTAGTCCTCCTGCCCCCAGGTGGACGTCTTCGACGGATCGGCCGCGCGAGGACCCCATTGGGTGATGGTGCCGTTCTCCTCTCCGGCGAAGTCCCACGGGGAGTAGTAGTGCACCGAGATCATGATCCGCTGCTCGTTGCTGGGGATGGAGGGAGATCGGTAGGTGTCCTTCGGGATCACGAAGCCGTAGTCCCCGGTGGTGTAGTCGATGTTCGTGTTCCAACCGGGGACGAGCAGCCATCTCGAGCTGTTGTTCCCGCCGGCCTGCCGCACGGTGTCGACGAAGATCTGGTTGTAGCTGTTGATGTTGGAGTAGCACGGCTGGGTGGGGTTTCCGTACTGCCCGTCGAACTCCTCGTTCATCGACTCGAGGATCAGGCGCTGGTCGTAACCCTGGAACCTGGTGGCGATCTGTTGCCAGGCCTTCTGGTACTTGGCCTTGATCGTCGACTGATCGGACGCGTCGCAGATCAGCCAGGAGCCGGTGACGGTCTTGTAGCCGTCGCCGTGCATGTTGATCACGACGTACATGCCCCGGTTGTACGCGTAGTCGACGACCTGCTGGACCCTGTTCAGCCAAGCGGCGTCGATCGTGTGGTTCGGACCGGATCCTATGGCGTTCAGGTACGAGACCGGGATCCGGATCGTCTTGAACCCTGCAGCCCGCACCCGGTCGATCAGAGCCTGGGTGACGGTGGGGTTGTTCCACGCGGTCTCGCTCGGATAACCGTTGGAGTTGGCCTCCAAGCTGTTACCCAGGTTCCAGCCCGCGCCCATGTCGGCGACGATCTGCGATGCGTTCAGCGGTGTCACGGTGTCGGCCGACGCCCGGGGCGTCGCGCCGGTCACGGATACGCCGACCGCCAGCATCGCGGCGACCATCCCGGTGACCAGGCGTCTGAGAGGTACCAGAGCGGCGAACTTCTTCCCGGAGAGCTTCTTCACGGTGTGCCCTTCTTCGCGCACGGGTGTCGCTCGATGGCCGATCGGCTCGCCGTCGAGCGCGCTGTGGTTGATGTGCGGCAATCGCTCGCCGCATGGTGGCCGGCCCAGCATGCGCTCAAAGGGGATCAATCCCTCGAAGCGCTTCAACACGATAGAACTCGGGCCGGAAAGTGCGCAACCCCCGAATGCCCCCCATAGCGCACTGACAGGCCTACAGGGCTACACACCTGCCGGGGAGCGACTTATCGAAGCGCTTCGAATCGAAGTTTGACGGCGCCCGGGGGAACCAGCCACCCAGGTGCGAGCTCTCGCAGGGCGGGGCAGCATCGAGAGCAGGGCCGCTCAGCCCGCCGGACGGCGACTGGACACACGAGGAGGAGGACGACCATGACCGAGTTCACCGGGCCAACGGGGCCGATTCGCGACGTCACGACCGGGATGACCGTCGTCGACGCCAGTGGTGAGACCGTCGGGACCGTCGACGAGGTCCACATGGCCGACGCGGGCGCGGCCACCGGCGCCGGCCAGTCGCCCGACGAGCCCGGCGGTCCTGTCACGTGGATCGCCGACGCGTTCCGTGTCGGCAGCGAGCTGAACCAGCAAGCACAGGAGCACCTCACCCGTGTCGGGTACATCCGGGTGGATGCTCGCGGGCTGTTCTCCGGGCACCGGTACGTCGAAGCAGGGGAGATCGCCTCGGTCGTCGGCGACCAGGTGCGGCTCTCGGTCGCCGCGGACCAGCTGCTCAAGTAGGCGGCCGACGAACGCGTCGTCCGCGCCTCTCGCGGAGAGGTCTCAGCTCATGCTGCTCAGCAGGTCCTGGCAGGCCGCCTCGCACGCCCGGCACGCCTCCGCGCACACCCGGCAGTGCTCGTGCATGCTCGCGTGCTGCTCGCACTCGTCACCACAGGCCCGGCACGCGGCGATACACGCGTCCAGCAGCGCGCGGCTGATGTTCGCGTCGTAGCCGGTGTGCCGGGACAGCACGCGTGAGGTGGCGTCGCAGACATCGGCACAGTCCAGGTTGGTCCGGACGCACTTGCGCAGGTCGGCGACCGAGTCCTCGCTCAGGCAGGCGTCCGCACACGCCGTGCACGCCTGGGAGCAGCCCACGATCGCCTCGATGGCGGCCGCCAGAAGCTCGCGGTCGAGGTTCATGGTCCGGGGATAGGTCTGCAGCATCTCGGTCGTCCTCATCGTTCTCCCTCGATCCGTGTCGACATCTCTGTCGTCGGCAAGGCCGACCGCTCCACGCTAGGAAGCGGTACGACCACTCGCATCCTCCTGCCGAACAAAACCGGTGACACCGGCGGCTGCTCCTCACGACAATGGCCCGCATGAGAGCCGACCTGCAGGAGGTCCGAGTCGTCGTCGCCCACCAGGCCTGCGCGACCCTCCGCGTCGGAGACGTGTTCCTGAAGGTCGACGGCGACCAGAGGCGTACCGACGTCGAGGTCGAGGCGATGGCCATGGCGCCGGTCCCGACCCCGGAGATCCTGTGGCGCAAGCCGCCCGTCCTCGCGCTCGCCGCTCTGCCGGGGAGGGCGCTCGGTCGCCTCGGTGAGCCGTCGCCCGTGTCGTCGGCGGCATGGACCGCCGCGGGCGCCGCCGTCCGGAAGCTGCACGAGGCCCCGCTGCCGCCGTGGCCCGGCCGGAGCGTGGACGAGCTCACCGCGGAGCTCGACTCCGAGTGCGAGTGGCTCGTCACCCACGACGTGCTCCCGACCGACCTGGTCACGCACAACCGCGAGATCGCCGAGGCAGCGCTCCGGCCGTGGACGCCGGTGTTCATCCACGGTGACCTGCAGCTCGCCCACGTGTTCGTCGAGGACGACGAGGTCACCGGCGTGATCGACTGGACCGAGGCGAGCCGGGGCGACGCCCTGTTCGACCTGGCCATCCTGACGCTCGGGCACGAGGAGCGTCTGGACGACGTCGTTGCCGGCTACGGCACCGACGTCGACCTCGAGGTGATCCGCGCGTGGTGGTCGTTGCGGAGCCTGCTGGCGATCCGCTGGCTGGTCGAGCACGGCTTCGACCCCGCCGCTCCGGGCTGCGAGGTCGATGTGCTGCGTGCCGCTACTCGGCGGCGTACGGCGTGAAGAGCGCCTCGCGGTCCATCCACGACTCGTCGAGCAGCTCACTGTCCAGCTCGCCCTGGACAGCCGTGAGGAGCAGGTCGGTGGTGCTCTGGTCGTACCTCTCCCACAGGTCGCCGTTCCGGTCCGAGACCCGGATCGGATACGAACCGGCAGCCGCCTCGGGTGCGACCTCCCAGTAGAGCGTCACCCCCGAGCCGGTCGAGGCCCAGGGCAGCAGCCGGACACCGGGTTCGAGATCGTCCGGTGGTTCCACGACCTCGTCCTCGAACAGGTCCTGGAGCTGTTCCCACTCCAGCCCCGACCGCTCGAGATCGACGTGCTTGAGACCGGAGCCGGGCGCCGGGACGAAGAGCCTCAGGTAGTCCAGCCAGAGTCCGCCACCACCTGCGTCGAGGAGCTCGCGGTAGTCCTGGGGCACGGCCGTACCGAGCTGACGCTCGACCTGTTCCCAGTCGAACGAGCCGGCCGGCGGCGTGAGAGGTGCCATCTCGATCAGTTGCTGAGCACTTGTCATGCGGGTGCATTCCTCGGGGTCGCTGGTCCAGATCCGACCTCTCCGAATCGGATCCCGTCCGAGTTCCGGTCGAACGCCGGGGTCTCCCTGACATTGGGCATGTCAGGCTCGTTCTTGAGGTTGATATCCAGATTGTAGTTGTCGCCACTGGCCTTGATATGGACCTCGGGCGGGATGTTGGTCGAGACGTCGTCGGCGTACTTGAGCGTGACGTCGTAGTCGACCGCGCCCGCGGGAACGCCGTCGATCTTTCCCAGCACGGCCTTCTTGACCTCGGACTCGATGGCGCTCTGCCACGGACTGTTCGACGTGGTGTGCTGGATGAAGAAGTTGTCGATGTTCTTGTTCGGGCCGCCGAGCTGCGCGCCGAGGATGTGGCCGGCGTTGTGCTTGCTGCCGTTGTACTCGGAGCCGAGCCCCGAGCGCACGCTGGCAGGAGGGTCGGTGCGCTGCCCGTACTTCGCCACGTCCTCCGGAGTCAGCCTGATCTTGACGCCGGTGGGACGCCCAAGGCCGTCCTTCGGCTTGAACTTGAGGCCGGGTATGCCGTCGGGGGCGGTGTGGCCCGCGTTGTGCACCAGGACCAGCAGTTCGCCCGCGTGGACGTAGTAGTTGGAGTGGGTCTCGACGTGGAAGTTGTAGACCGTCTCCGCGTCAGCCTCGGCCCGGGTCTCGGTCTCGATGGCCTCGACCGGGACCGTGGTGCCGTCCGGGGTGACCAGCAGGTCGTCGACGTTCAGGAACGCGGCGTCGATCCAGCCGCGGCCCTGGACCATGAACGGGTGCTCGGCGGTGGTGGAGACGACGGCGCCGTTGACCGTGAGGTGGAACAGCTCGGTGGTGTGCCGCACGAAGGTCTCGACCACCAGCTGGAGCTCACTGGTCCCGGCGACCAGGTCGTGGGCCCAGACCTTGTCCCCGACCCGGATCTCCTCGATCGGCCGCGGTCCGTCCGGGGTATGGATCAGGGTGCCGGCCACGAAGCACTTGCCGAACCCGAACTTGCACGACTTGCCCGACCGCAGAGCACCCTTGCTGATGCCCTTGGCCAGCCCGGTCGCGGCCTTCGCCGCAGCACCCAGACCAATGAGGGAGAGCGCGGCACCCGCGATCGCGAGACCTGCTTCGGCCCAGGAGCGTTCACCGGTCGCAGCGAGGGTGATGTTCGCGACCGCGGAGACTATGGCCGCCACCGCCGCGATCACTATGAGGACTCCGGCCAGGGCGGTGCCGACAACGGGGATGAACGCGACGATGATCGCGAGGATCCCGGCGATGGTGGAGATCATGTCGGCGATGTCCGCGATCGCGGCGACAAGCTTGGAACCCCAGTTGTCCCACCACCCGTCATTCAGGTCGTCGGAGCTGGTGATCTCCTCGATCCGGTCGATCGCATGCTCCGCGGCGCGGTTGCGGTCGGAGACCGCGGAGTCGATGGTCGACTTCGCCGAGCTGATGACCCCCGCGGCCTGGTCTGCCTCGCCGTCGGCCTGGCGGGCTTTCTGCTCGTACTCCGCCTTCTCCGTCTCGTCCTTCGCACTGTCGGCCAGGTCCTGCCACCGGTCCTTCGACCCCGACGCGGCCTGGACCTGGTCCTGCGCATCCCGGGCCTGGTCCAACGCGGTCAGCGTCTCCGACTGCACCCGCTCCAGGGCGGACGCGTACCCGACCAGTGCCTCTCCGGCGGCGAGGTATCGGCCGTGGGCCTTACGGATCTCGCCGATGGTGTCTTCCTTGCGCTCCATCAACGCATCCACCGCCCGCGACACGGTGCCTGCGACATCGAGGCGACTCATCGCACTCGCGGCGTTGTCGATCGAGGACGCGACCTCCAAGTACTCCTGCCCACCCGAGAGCACCAACACCGGATCACCCGGCGTCGGATCAGCATCCAACCCCACCGGCGACCAATCAGACGGCCTCGTCACGACCTAACCCCCACTTGTCAGACACGTGGGCGGTTGCCCGCGAGGACAATAGGCGAGTAAGCGCAGGTCAGGCAATAGATCTTAGGGCGGCAAGGGCTCGTCGTGCGGCTTGAAGCGGCGGATCGTCCAGCCAGGCGCAGGGCAACGTCCGGTCCAAGAGGAGTGTTCTTCGCTGACCATCCCCTGCCAGTCGACGACGATCACGTCCGGCATCCGCAGCCCGCGCCACCGGTCCAGGTCCGGCTCCGCTCCGGTGAGCTCCGCGACCAGCACCGTCCATGCGGTCCCGTGCCCCACCAGCACCACGTCCCGACCGGGCTGCTCGGCGAGGATCCGCCGGACGGCAGCGCTCACCCGCGCTCGCGTACGGGTCAGCGGCTCCCAGCCGTCGCGCACCACGTCGTCGGGCCGGGCGAACGCCTGCGCGACGACCGCCGGGAAGTCCTCGACCCGGCCGGCGGCGCGCTCGTGCTCGCGCAGCTCGTGCACGACATCGACGGGCCGGCCCGCCAACAGCTCCGCGGTGCGGGCGGCCTTGGGCTCGGGCGAGGTGAACCACGCCGCGTCTTCGGGCAGCCTGCCGGCGGCGCCGAACCTGACGACGTCGTCCTCGTGGGCGGGATCCAGCGCCCACTCCGATGCCGGCACGGAATGGTCAGGGGCGGGGCGCCCGTGGCGCACCAGGTACAGGCTCACGACCCCTCCCGCTGCGCGCTCGCTCACGGCACCCGGAACGTCACCGTCCGGACCGGGTTGTCGAACTCCGTGGTGCGCAGCGACACCTGCGCCTCCCACTCGCCCCCGGTCGGGAGCACGACGTCGCCGGCGTAGACGCCGGGCCCGAGCGAGGCGAGCCGCACCTCGCCGAGGTCCACGTCGTCGGACTTCAGGCTCAGCCGCGGCGCCTCGTAACCCTCGGCGACCTCCCCGGCGGCGTCGGTCATGGTGATGGTGAGGGTGGCCGGGCCGACGGCCGGCGGATCCAGGGCGATCTCCGCCGAGATATGGCCCAGCTGCACCGGCTCCTGGACGCTCTCCCCTGCGCCTTCGACAGCGGTGGCGCCCGCGTCGGTCTCGGGACTGCGGTCCACCAGGAAGCCGGTGACGCCCAGGACGAGGACCAGCACACCGGCCTCGGCGAGAACCGTGCGAACCAGCAGCGTGGCAGGAGTCCCACGGTCCCGGCCGCGCGGTGCCGTACGGAGGCGCGGCAGCAGGGAGAACCGGTTCCACGCGGCGATGGCGACGGCGACCAGCGCGGCGAGCACCTTGACAAGAAGGAGAGCCCCGTAGCCGGAGTCGAGGAGCGCGTCCCAGGATCCGGCGATCCGCCAGGCCAGGAACGTCCCGGCGACGACGAGCACGGCCAGCAGGCCGGCGGCCCACGTCGAGAACCTGCCGAGCACGACGGCACCGGCGTCGCCGCGTGCGAGGTCGCCGAGCACGAGTGCGAGCGCGACCAGGCCCCCGAGCCACAGGCTTCCCGCGGCCAGGTGCAGCACGTCGACGCCGACCACCAGCGCCTCGGGTGTCGCGGCCCTGGTGTGGCCCGTGAACGCCGGTGCGGTGACCGCCAGGAAACAGCCGGCCAGGATCAGGGCCGTTCTGGTCCGGCCGGGGGCGGCCGACGCCGGGAGCGAGCCCGCGGCCAGCGCGAGGCCCGCGACCACAGCAGCGGGGACGGCGTACTCGGCCGGCGCGAGCGACGACCAGGTGGACCCGTCGAGGACCGCGGCGGCCGGGAGGCCGAGCTGGTACAGCGCGACCAGCGGCACGGCGAGCCCCCAGCCGAGCGCCGCGACGCCGGCCGCCAGGCGAGCGGCCGTGCGGAGCCGGGCACGCGAGCGGTCGGTGCCACGGTCCCGCGGAAGGAACAGGACGGTGAACGCCGCCACCCCGGCTGCCACCAGCAGACCCACGTAGCCCAGCCCGCGGACCAGGCCGAGCAGGACGGGTGCGTCGGTGCCGGCGTCCGCGTCGGCCGACGGCACGTCCACCACCTCGCTGGGCGCGCCGACGGCGAAGCTCAGCGAACCGCCGATCGGGTGCCCGTCCTCCGACACGAGACGCCACACGATCACCAGGGTGCCGTCCGGGACCTCCCCGTCGAGGTCCACGAAGAGCTCCGACGCGCGCACCGAGGCAGAGGAGGCCACCTCCGCGCCGGTCGCGTCGAACACCTTGATGCCCGCAGGGACGCCGATCACCGACTCGTTGAAGCTGAAGGTGATCCGCTCCGGCGCGGTGTCGAGCACCGCGCCCTGCGCCGGGTCGGTGCGCACGAGGGTCGCGTGGGCCGCGGCGTGGCTCACCGGGCCGACCAGGAGCGCGAGGACGAGGGCGACCAGGAGCAGCCAGCCGCCGGCGCGCACACCCGCGCTCCGGTGCCGCCCCGCTTCGAGGCGTGTCATGAGCGTCGACGACGCCGCAGCAGGGCCGCCCCGCTCGCCACGCCGCCCGCGAGCAGTACGCCGGCCGCACCGTAGACGAGCAGTGGATCGCGTTCCTCCGCGCCGGTGGCCGCGGCCGCCGCCTCGGTGCCGCCGTCCGCGCCCGACGCCGGGTCGCCGGGCGTCACGACGACGACCGGCGCCGGCCTCTCGAGCGCGTCGTGGCCCGTGTCGTGGCCCTCGGCGTGGTCAGCGACCTCGGTCCAGGCCGCCTCCCCCTCCTCGCACCGCTGGACCACCGGGAAGACGAGCGTCGCGCCGGCGTCGTCGGGCAGCCGTAGGGAGAACTCCACCTGGTCGTGCTCCCCGTCGAGAAGGGGTTCACCGGTGGTCCAGGTCAGGCTGTCGGCGGCCTGGTCGACCGTCCAGCGGTCCGTGCCGGAGGCGGTCACGTCCGCGACGTCCTCGGGCATCCGGACGGAGACCGCGGTCGTCGCCGAGCCCTCGCACCCGTGCGGGATCTCGAGCCGGAGCACGGCGGTGGCGCCCGCGGCGGTGGTCGACGGCGTGATGGTCACGTGGGCTGCCGCCGTCACCGACCCGAGGGTCACGAGCACGGCGGTCGCGAGCCCGGACAGGGCCACGCGTCGGGTGATGGTCGTGCGATGCATAGGGCTCCCCGCCTGTGGAGATGGCCAGCACACCGAATCAGCATGCCGAACCGCTGTCAAGAATGTGAACCAAAGTCTCGAAATCATGGACGCCGCGGGCATGGCGCCCGTACGGTGGTTCATGTCACCGAATCGAGGTCGCACCCGTGAACACGTGGACGTGGGCGGAGCGGCCAACCACCGGAGGGAAGAGATGCCCAACATCACCGTCGAGCTGCTGCGTGGCCGCACCGTCGAGCAGCGTCGCGAGTTCGCCAAGGCCGTCGCCGACAGCGCCGTCGAGATCCTGGGCGCCCGGCGCCAGGACGTCCGCATGGTCTTCAGCGAGATCACTCCCGACATCGTCGCCAACGGCGGTGTGCTCGCCAGCGAGGACGAGAGCCGGGCCGGTGTGGTCGCCGCACTGGCCGACGACTGAGCAACAGGTCACCCGCGGGTGGCGTGGGCCCGGAGGATCCGTCCTCCGGGCCCACGCCTTTCCTGCTACCGCACCCTGACCGTCACCTTGGTCTCGGCCGCGAGCGCGAGCTCGCTGCCGAGGTAGGACGCCGTGAGCGTCAGGTCACCCTTCTTCGGCCTCGGTACCTCGAAGAGGACGCGACCGTTCTGGACCGTCCCCAGCAGCGTCTGGCCGCCCTGGACCGCGAGCCGCACCTCGCCGGTCACCCGGACGTCGTGCGCCGCGGTGAGCGCCACGGTCACGACCGCCTTGTTCCCCGAGGCCTTCGCCGCCGAGATCTCCATGGTCGGCACCACCTTCTCCACCACCACCCTGACCTTCGAGGAGGCGGCCCGGTGGTCGACGTCGCCCCCGTAGCGGAGGGTCAGGTCGTACACCCCCGGCACCAACGAGGTGGCCGGGAGAACCAGGGTTCCTCGCCCGTCCGCGATCGTGGCCTCCGCGAGTGCCTTCGCGCCGTCGGACAGCTCGACCCGCCCCGTGGCCGTGTCCGGTGAGACCGCCACCGAGACCGTGCCTGCCGTGCCGTAGGTGATCGGCAGCGCCACCCCGGCCACCGCCGTCACAGCGGGCGACTTCACCGTGATGGTCACCGTCGCCGGCGCGGAGAGATCTTCCCCGTCGTCGGCCCGGTAGGTGAAGACGTCCTTGCCGGAGAACCCGGCGTCGGAGGTGTACGTGAAGGACCCGTCCGCCTCCAGGGTGACCTTGCCGTTGGCGGGCTGGGTCACCCCCGTGGCGGTCAGCACGTTGCCGTCGGCGTCGGTGTCGTTGGCGAGGACACCAGGCGCCGGGAGCGTGAGCGGCTCGCCGCCCACCGCCGCGTAGGCGTCCGGACCCGCCTCCGGAGCGGTGTTGGCCGGCGGCTGCTCCCCCTCCTCCACCGTGATCGTCACCGTCGTGGCCGCCGACGTCGCGGTGCCGTCGGACGCCTTGTAGGTGAACGTGTCCGTGCCGGCGAACCCGCTGTCGGGCGTGTAGGTCAAGGACCCGTCCGCCTTCATGACGACGTCGCCGTGGGCCGGCTGTGTGAGCCCGGTCGCGGTCAGGTCGTCGCCGTCGGCGTCGGTGTCGTTGGCCAGGACGCCGGGGGCGTCCACGGTCAGCGGCTCGTCCTCGACGGTGCCGTAGGCGTCGGCCGCACCCACGGGGGCGACGTTGGCCGCAGGGCCGGAATGGAGCTGGGCCACCTGCTCGGCGGTCAGCTCGTACCCGAACATCCGGAAGTCGTCGACCAGCCCGTCCCAGCGGGCGTCCGGCCAGCTGGTGCCGCCGATGAGGTTGGTCGTCGTCTGGCCGCCCACCCCGACGTCACCGATGCCGATGGTGAAGTCCTCACGGGTGGCCTGGAGCTCGCCGTCGAAGTAGATCTTCCCGACCGAGCCGCTCTGGGTGAACACCACGTGCGTCCACTCGTTCAGCGGCAGGTCGTTGCCCTGTCCCAGGACCAGACGCTCCTGGGCGCTACCCGGGGTGCCCGGCGCCTTGAACGTCGCGGCGAAGCCGGTGGCCCCGCTGGTCTGGGTGTTGGACTGGAGCAGGAAGAACGTGTCGGTGCTGCTGCCGATCTGCAACAGCGGCACCCAGGTCGGCAGTGCGTCCGGGCGGGCCCAGACCGACACGCTGAACTGGTCGTCCATGCCCGCATCGATGTTGTCGGGCAGCTCGACCTGGTTGCCCGTCGACGCGGCGCCGCCGGGCAGGTTGATCCCCGCACCGAACCGGCCGTCCGGGGTCCAGCCGGCCGATCCGGTGAGCGTCGCCGCGCCCACCGAGCTGTCCAGGCCCTTGTTGGCCGCCGTCGTTCCCTGTCCCTCGTCGAAGGCGTAGTGGATCGGCGTTCCCTCGCCCGGCGGTGGCCGCTCGACCGTGTGCTTGACGGTCTGCGCGGAGTCGCGCCACCCGTCGTCGGCGAGGAAGCGGACCTGCACCTCGTGCTCCCCCGGTGAGAGAGCGACGTCGGTGAACTCCACCGCGCCGGCGACGACGTCGGCCTGGCCGCCGACGCGCGACTCGTCGACCCAGAGCTCGGCGACACCCGAGGGTGCCTCGCCGGCCCCGGCCGCGACGGCGGCGGAGACGGTCACCGGCTCGCCGAACGGCGACGGCGAGGCCGGCTCGACGGTCACCTCGGTCGTCGTGGCGAGCGCGCTGCCGTCGTCGTACAGGGCCGCGATCTCGGCATCCCCGAGCGCCGAGGGGTAGACGCGGACGTCGTCCATGAGGCCGTCGTAGGCCGGGTCCGGGAAGCCGTTGCGTCCCAGCCAGTTGTTCGACGTCGGCCCGACGTCGGCCATGTCGATCGTCAGGTCGTCGCGGGACGCGATCGGCTCACCGTCGAGGTAGAGCGTGCCGGTCGCACCCTGCCGGGTGAACGCGACGTGGTTCCACTCGCCGACGGCCACGTCCCGGGTCGGTGTGGCGTAGACCCGTTCCTGCAGCGCTGCGCCCTTGGCCTTGAACGTCGCCGCGAGCCCGGTGGCGCCGGCGGCGTTGGTCTGCAGCTGGATCTGGAAGAAGCTGCCCGCGTCCGCGAGCCCGTCCCCGATGTGGAACAGCCCGGCCCAGTCCGACGTGGTGTCGGGCCGCACCCAGAACGAGGTGGTGAAGCGCTCCTCGCCCTGGAGCAGGTTGTCAGGTAGGTCCACCGCGTTCGTGTTGGTCCCGCCGGAGAAGTCGGCGGCACCGCCGAACACGCCGCCGTCGCTCCAGCCGGTCGTGCCCGTGAGCGTGGCGGCGCCCACCGAGTCGTCGGTGCCGGAGTTGGCGGCCCTGGTACCGGAGCCCTCGTCGAGCTCGTAGTGCACGGGGACGTCGGAGGCACCGGGGTCGGAGCCCACGACCACCAGGTCGTCGATCATGACGCCCGCACCGGAGTCCCCGGCGGTGATGGTCAGGTCCTGGGACCGCGCGTCGGCCACGAAGGTCCCGACGTACGTACCGAACTTGCTCCGCGACGACAGACCCTCCGCTGCCGTCAGGGTCGTCGACAGGTCACCGACGGTGAGGTCCGCCGTGCCCGGGGCGGTGCCGGCGGACCGGCTGTCGCGGGCGTAGCGCAGCGAGAGGCGGTACTCACGGCCCGGGTCGAGACCCTTGAGCGTACGCGTCAGGCTGCCCTCGCTGCCCACACCGAGGTGGTAGCCGGTCAGGCCGAGACCGCCCTGACTGGGCGCTGCGGCACGGACGAGCTGGACCGTGCTGTCGACCTCCCACGGGGACATCCGGCCGTTGCCGGGTTCGACGTCGACCACGGCCGGCGGGTTGGCGGAACGCCACTCGGCCGGGATCCGCGGGTACTCGAGCTGGTCGACCAGGTGCGGGGAGCGGGCGTCCATCTCGACCGTCGGGTCGATCTGGACGATGTCGGCGACGGATGGGGTGCCGTCCTCGTCGAAGACGAAGAGCATGTAGGCGCCGGGCGGGGCGAAGGTGCCGTCGACCGGCGTCTCGATGGTGAGGTCGCCGCCCTCCTGGGCGAACGCCAGGTCCTGGAAGTTCTGGTCGTTGTTGAACCCGTGCGTCACCGAGCCGTTGCGGACCAGCGTGACGCGGGAGACCTCACCGTCGGCCTGCACGTCGAAGGTGCCGTCGTAGCCGATCTTCTTCGGGACGCCCGTGACCTCCGGACGCGCCGCCGGCTCGTCGCCGTCGAAGAGGTAGGCCGGGGAGTAGAACTCGACGTCCGTGTAGTTGCGCGGGCCCGGCGTGCCGCCGCCGCCCACCATCAGCCGGCCGTCGGGCAGGAGCAGCGCTGTCGAGTGGTACAAACGGGCGTGCTCGTACGGCACGTCCACCTCGGTCCACTCGCCGGTGTCGGGGTTCCAGATCTCGGCGGTGGTGACGTAGCCGGCGTTGCCGTTGTTGTCCCGCGAACCACCCGTGACGATGACGTTGCCGTCGGGCAGCACGGTGGACGTGGCCCAGTGCCGCTTGTGCTTCATCGGCTCGGTCGCCTCGACCACGGGGGCGTCGGTGCCGCCGGTGATGTCGACGGTGAACCCGGCGCGGGCGCCGTCCGGTCCCCCGCCGTTGGCCCACCAGCCGCCGCCGACCTGCAGGATCTTGCCGGGGCGGTACATGGTCGCGGTCGACGTGGCGCCGACCGGGTTGCCGAGCCCGCCCTGGTTCGCGATGTCCGCGGGCAGGGTGCCCCGGAGGATCACCTCGCCGTCACCCGACGGGTCGAGCTCGTACATCTGGGTGCCGGTGATGTTGAAGACGTTGCCGTTCCCCGGCGCGACGAACGCGCGGGGGTACCACCAGCGGTTCTCGTCGGGCCCGTTGCCGTTCCCGCCGTCACCGTACGCCGCCGCGCTGGTGGCACCCTCCAGGAGCTTCCAGGAGCTGCCCTCGTCGGGGGTGTAGATCTCCGGGGTCAGGACGCCGGGTCCACCCGGGCCACCCTTGAGGCTGCCGCCCTGCACCACCACCGAACCGTCGGGCAGGGTCGTCCCCGTGGGGTACCAGCGCGGGAAGTTCATGGGCGCCTCGTTGCGCAGGCCCTGGTTGGTCGTGTAGCTGGTGACGCCGAGCGAGGCGTCGTTGGGCGCGTTGCCGCCCAGGGCGTCGTCGCCGCCGACGGTCATCGTGGCCCGCCGGTGCGGCATCTGGACCTGCATCGAGCAGAACAGGTCGGTGTAGGTCGAGTTGGTG
Organism: Promicromonospora iranensis; assembly: GCF_028994775.1. GTDB lineage: Bacteria > Actinomycetota > Actinomycetes > Actinomycetales > Cellulomonadaceae > Promicromonospora > Promicromonospora iranensis_A. Next base: position 345,087 of record NZ_JAJQMN010000001.1, read on the forward strand.
ACGATGCCGTCGTTCACGTTGGCGGTCGTGCGCTCCTCGGCCGGGTCCCAGACGTCGATCTCCATCTGGCCGCCCTGGGTGACGCACGAGTTGCCGCCGAAGTCGTACGGCGTGCTGTCGGTGCAGCCCGAGGAGACGCTGCCGAACGACTGGACCTTGCCGTCGGACGTCAGCGCCGCGTTGATCGGGACCAGCGGCCAGGGGGTGACCCCGCTCCAGGAGCCCTGCTCGGACTTGTCGGGCGGTGAGCAGTCGGCCGGGAGCAGGCCTGCGGAGTAGGCGAGGCCGTTCTTCATCTGCGTGCGGATCGGGGCCTCGGCGTACGCCGAACCCTCGTGCCCCATGCCCGTGTACCAGGACCGGCCGGCGTCGATCTCCTGGCACCAGGTGATCGGGTGGTTGGTCCCGTTCGTGCCGCCGCCGTACGACGACTCGTCGGCGTTGAGCAGGGTGCGCACGTTCGGGGCCGGGTTGACCAGCCAGTCGTACCACTCGTCGCTGCGGGTGAAGTCGGCGGGCAGGCCCTGGGTCAGCGGGTGCGCGGTGTCCTTGACGACCACCCGGCCCGGGCGCACCGCGGGGTTCTCGGGGTGGCCCTCCGACATCGCGCCCACGAGGCGGGCGTAGAACGGGTTGACGTCGTGCTCGCTCTGCCCCACCGACCAGCCGGCGTAGTGCAGGCCCATGTACCCGCCACCGTCGCGGATGTAGCTCTCCAGCGCGGCCCGCTGGGCCACGTTGAACAGCACACCCCCGGTCTGGGCGAAGACCACCGCGTCCTTGGTCGCGAGGTTCTCGGTCGTGAACGCGGCGGCGTCCTCGGTCTCCTGGATCTCCACCGGCTGGGAGTACTCGGTACCCAGCTGCGTGGCGAGGTCACGCACGGCCTGACGGGCCTGGACGTGGGAGGCGTGGAAGTTGGGCTTGTAGAACAGCAGGACGCGCAGCACGCCGTCGTCGACGGAACCGGCCTGGGCGGCCGGCGACGTGGGTGCGGCCTGCGCGACGCCGGTCGCGAGGGGTACGGCCACCAGCGCGGCGGCCAGCAGCGCCGCCAGCCGGGCGGCCGCTCGGTGCGGGCGGCGCACGTCGCGCCGTCGGTCAGGTCTGCGTAGCAGGTTCATCGTTGAATCCCTTTTCGCACGTGGTGGTGGGCATGACGGCGGCCCGGACGGCCGGCCCGTGGGCCGGCCGCCCAGTCCTCTCCCTGGGTGGTGCTGCTTGCTGTGGTGCTGCTTGCTGTGGTGCTGTTCCCTGTCCTGCTGTTCCGGTGGTGCTGTTCCGGGTCAGCGCAGTTCTGCGATGACCGTCTTGAGCTCCGTGTAGTCGTCCAGGCCGAACGACCCCAGCTCACGGCCCCAGCCGGACTGCTTGAAGCCGCCCCGCGGGAGGGTGACGTCGTCCGCGTGCCAGGTGTTGAGCCAGACCGTGCCGGCCTGCAGCCTGCTCCCCACCCGGTGGGCGGTGCTGAGGTCGCGTGACCACACGCCGGCCGCCAGGCCGTAGACGGTGTTGTTGGCCGCGGCGACCACCTCGTCCTCGGTGTCGAACGGGATGGCGGTGATGACGGGTCCGAAGATCTCGTCGGTCTGGACCGCCATCTGCTCGGTGACGTCGGTGATGAGGGTCGGCGAGAAGAAGTAGCCGCGGTCGGCCGCCGGGTCGGCGCTGCCCGCGGCGAGCGTGGCGCCGTCGGCGACCGCACCACGGACATAGCCCATGACCTTCTCGTGCTGCTCCTGCGAGACCAGCGGCCCCATGGTCGTGGCGGGGTCGAAGGCGTCGCCGACCTTGATCGCCCGGGCCGCCGCGGCGACGCCCTCGATCACCTGGTCGAACACCTCGCGCTGGATGTAGAGACGCGAGCCGTTGACGCAGCACTGGCCCTCGTTGAAGTAGCCGGCCAGGGCGGCACCGGCGATCGCGGCGTCGAGGTCGGCGTCGGCGAAGATGATGTTGGGTGCCTTGCCGCCGAGCTCCAGCGACACCTTCTTGAGGTTCTTCGAGGCTCCGGCGGCGATCTTCTTGCCGACCTCGGTGCTGCCGGTGAAGGCGACCTTGTCGACGCCTGCGTGATCGACCAGGGCGGCGCCCGCGTCCCCGAACCCGGGCAGGACGTTGACGACACCGGCGGGGACACCGGCCTCCAGCAGCAGCTCACCGAGGCGGAGCGCGGTGAGCGGGGTCTGCTCGGCCGGCTTGAGCACCACGGTGTTGCCCGCCGTGATCGACGGGACGATCTTGAAGGCGGCCATCGTGAGGGGGAAGTTCCACGGCACGATACCGGCGACGACGCCGATGGCCTCGCGGCGGGTGTAGGCGTGGAAGTCGCGGCCGGACACCGACATCGGGATCGTCGTGCCCTCCATCTTGGTGGCCCAGCCGGCGAAGTAGCGGAACAGCTCGGCGGCCACGCCGACGTCGCCCCGGGCGGACGCGAGGCTCTTGCCGTTGTCGAGGGACTCGAGCTGGGCGAACTCCTCGGTGCGCTCCTCGATCATGTCGCCGATGCGCCACAGCAGGTGCGACCGGTCGCGCGGGGTCATCCTGGACCAGGGCGAACCGTGCTCAAAGGCGTTGCGGGCGGCCGTGACCGCACGGTCGGCGTCGACCGCGGAGGCCTGGGCGACCTGGACGAGGACCTCCTCCGTCGCGGGATTCACCGTGGCGAAGGTCTGACCCTCCTTGGCGTCCACCCACTCGCCGTCGATCAGCAGTTGCCTGGGCGACGAGAGGAACGAGGAGACGGCGGGCAGAAGCTGGGGATTCTCGGTCATGAGGAGCCTTCCGTGTTTCTAGGTTCGAGGTTCGAGGTTCGGGGTTCGGGGTTCAGGGTTCGGGTGGTTCGGGTCCGAGGTCGGTGGTCCGCCGCGCCGGGTCGGGGTGCGGCTACTTGATGATCAGCACCTTCGACCGGTCGAGGGTGAGCGCGACGGCCGCGACGATGATCGCGCCGTAGAGGATCTGCTCGTAGGCCGACGGCACGCCGACGATCGGCAGCCCGACGCGGAGCAATGTCACCACGAGCGCACCGGCGAGGCTGCGCCAGAGCGAGCCGTGACCGCCGGTGATGGCTGTACCGCCCACGACGATGGCCGCGACCGCCGGCAGCAGCAGGTTGTCAGCCATCGTCGGGCTACCGCTGAAGTTGCGGGAGACGAGCATGACGGCGGCGAGGCCGGCGCAGGCGCCGGAGACGGTGAAGGCGGCGATCTTGACCCGGTCGACCGGCGCGCCGGCGAGCCGGGCCGCCGACTCGGAGTATCCGGTGGCGCGGATCCAGCTGTCGAGCGGGGTGAGCCGCAGCACCAGCGAGACGGCCGCGACGAGGACCAGCGCGACGACGAATGCCATCGGTACCACACCGCCGACGTAGAGCGTGAGCCAGTTGGTGGCGTCCCGGTCGACCACCCGGACGGGGCCGGCGTCGGAGATCACCAGGGCGACAGCGGTGAAGATGCTCATCCCGCCGAGGGTGACGATGAACGACGGGATACGGAACAGCACGTGGGCGACACCCTGCAGCGCCCCGATGGCGCCCGTGGCCGCGATGATCGCGACGGTGGTGATCCCGCCCAGGTCGGGCAGCCACAGCGCGAAGAAGACCGTGGCCAGCGAGCAGAGCGCGGCGATCGACAGGTCGATGCCACCGCACAGGACCACCAGCGTGGCGCCGGCCGCGAGCACGACGAGCGGCGCCGAGGTGCGGACGGCGGCCGTGAGGCTGCTCAGGGTCAGGAAGCCCGGGTCGGCGATCGTCAGCGCCGCCAGCAGCACGACGAGCGCGATGACCGGCATGAACGCCGTGAGCCGCTGGCCGACGGTCGGACGGCCGGGGACGACGGCGTCGGGGGCCGGTGAGGTGAGGGCGGGTGCGGACACGGTCAGACCATCTCCTTGACGAGGTCGAGCGGGGTCGGCTTGCCCCCGGGTGGGGCGGCGACCTCCGTGGTCGCCCGGCCGTCGCTCATCACGATGATCCGGTCGGACATGCCTATCGCCTCCTCCAGGCTGTCGGCCAGCAGCACCGTGGCGACGCCGCTGCCCGCGAGCTCGCGCATGAGCCGGTACACCTCCGAGCGCGCCCCGATGTCGAGGCCGCGGGTCGGGTGGTCGAGCAGCAGCAGCCGGACGTCGCCGGCCACCAGCCAGCGGGCCAGCACCACCTTCTGCTGGTTGCCGCCGGACAGGCGCTGGATGGCGGTGCCCCGGTGCGGGGTGCGGATGGAGAGCCGCTCGATCCACCGGTCCACCAGTGTCGCCTGCTTGCGGGGCCGCACCAGCGGGCCGGTACAGCGGGACTGCTGCTTGGTGAGCGTCATGTTGTCCGCCACCGACATCGGACCGACCATGCCCTCGGTCTTCCGCTCGGCCGGGACGTACCCGACGCCGGCGGCGCAGGCCGCACGCGTGCCGGACAGGTCGAGCTTCTCGCCGTCGAGGACCACCTCACCGGCGGTGGTGGGCTCGGCGCCGAAGAGCGCCCGGCACACGTCCTCGCGGCCGGAGCCGTGGACGCCGACGATGCCGACGATCTCGCCGGCGTGCACGTCGAGGTCGACGTCGCGGAAGCTCTTGCCGGACAGGCCACGCACCACGAGACGGGGCCTGCGGGCCTCGTCCGGTCGCTCGGCGACGGCACCGTGGTAGTGGTCGTCGGACCCGGTCGAGCCGATCATCATGCGGTGCAGCTCGGCCGGGGCGGCGTCCGCGGAGGGCACCTCGCCCACGGACCGGCCGCCGCGCAGCACGGCCACCCGGTCGCAGACGTCGAGCACCTCGTCGAGCCGGTGCGAGACGAAGACGACCGAGGCGAACTCGCGCAGCCGGCGTACCTGGGTGAAGAGGGTCTCGATCTCCTTGGACTCCAGCACCGACGTGGGCTCGTCGAGGATGATCACCGGCGGGTGCGACGTGCGTTCCTCGATCCGCAGCACCTTGGCGATCTCGACCATCTGCCGGTCGGCGAAGGACAGGGTGTCGGTCCGGGCGAGGGGGTCGATGTGCGACCCGATCTTGTCCAGCTGCTCCTGCGCGAGCCGGCGCATCGTGTTCCAGCGGTAGATGCCGCGGCGCACGCCCGGGCCCTCGCTGCCGAGCACGATGTTCTCGGCGGCGGTGAGGTTGGGGACGAGGGACTGCTCCTGGAACACCATGCCGATGCCGTGGTCGGCGGCGTCGACGACGCTCCGCAGGCGCACCTTCTCGCCGCGCACCCAGATCTCGCCGCCGTCCGGCCGCACCAGGCCGACCAGCGCCTTGAGCAGGGTGGACTTGCCGGCGCCGTTCTCCCCGGCCAGGCCCAGCACCTCGTGCTGGCGCACGACCAGGTCGACGCCGTCGAGCGCCTTCACGCCCGGGTAGTGCTTGACCAGACCGCGCACCTCGAGGGCGGGTGCGGGCGCCGGCACCCGCGGGTCGGGCTGGGTCTGCAGGTTCGTGGTCACTTCGTCACCTGGTTCCTACGACGCTGTGGGAGGACCGCGGCCGCGACGGCCGCGACGACGATGAGGCCCTGGACACCGCCCTGCCAGTACGGGCTCACCCCGACCTGGACGAGGCCGTTGGTGAGGACCGTCACCAGCAGGACGCCGACCGCGGAGTGGAGGATTCCGCCTCGGCCGCCCGTGAGCAGGGTGCCACCGACGACGGCGGCCGTGATGGCGGAGAAGTCGTAGCCCTTGCCCGCCTGGACGAGGCCGGCGCTCAGCTGGCTGGTGACCAGCACGCCGGCGAGGCCGTAGAACGCACCGGCCATCGTGAAGACCGCCACCTTGTACGGCGCGACCCGTACCCCGGAGAGCCCCAGCACCTCCTCGGCGCCGCCGATCGCGAAGGCGTACCGGCCCAGGCGCGAGTAGCGCTGCACCAGGACGCCCACGAGCACGCAGGCGACGGCGATCCAGGTGAGGTGGGCCAGGCCGAGGAACCGCTCGACCGCCCAGCCCTCCAGCATCGGGTCGGTGACGTTGGGCTGCACGCCCGCGAACATGAGGGTGGCCACGCCGAGACCCACGGCGGAGATGCCGAGGGTGGTCATGAAGGACGGCACCTTCAGCACGACCAGGGCGAGCCCGCTCAGGCAGCCGAGCGCCGCACCGAGCAGGACCGCCACGGCGACCCCGAACAGCCCGAAGTCGTTGTCGTTGCGGTTGTTGGCGACCAGGAGGGCGACCGCGATCGCGGACGCTCCCATGATCCCGGGAGCTGACAGGTCGATCGACCCCATCATCAGCACGAAGCTGATGCCGCAGGTCACGACCGCCAGGACCGCCGCGGCGTCCAGGACGTTCTGCACGTTGGAGAGCGTCCGGAAGTCGGGGCTGAGGACTGCGAAGACTCCGAAGATGACCACCAGGGCGATCGGCGGTCCTGCGTCACTGAGCGATATCCCCCGCCGAGGCTGGGGGCGCCCTGCGTTCACGACCTCGGAGCCGGCGTCGGCTTCGGCGGGGGATGTCATGGTCACGACATCGCGCCCTGCGAACGGCTGAAGAGGTTGTCGCAGGCGAAGTCGGACTCGTCCGTCTCCGGGGAGACGAAGTCGGCGACGTTGTCCTGCTCGATGAGGAACTGCTCCGCGTACCAGGCGCGGTCCTCGTCCGCGATGTCCTCGACCGCGAGCTCACCCGTGGCCACGCAGTAGCCGATGGCCAGGCCGATACCGCCCTGCCAGGGGCCGTCGCTGGAGACGGTCGCGGTCATGGTGCCGTCCTGGATCGCCGTGAGCGCGTCCGGCACGGCGTCGATGCCGACCACGGCGACGTCGTCGCGGCCCGCCTGCTGCAGCGCCTCGAGCGCACCGAGCGCCATGTCGTCGTTGGCGGCCCAGATGCCCTTGACGTCCTCGCCGTGCTTGGAAAGCAGCGTCTTGGTGACCTCCAGGGCCTCCGCGCGCGAGAAGTTGGCGGTCTGGTCGTCGAGCAGCTCGACGTCCGTGTTGGCCGCGAGCGACTCCTCGAGACCGGCGAACCGGTCCTTGGCGGCACCGGTGTCGAGGATGCCCTGCAGGGCGACGATGCCGCCCGAACCCCCGATGGCCTCGGCCAGCGCGTCGCCGATCTGCTTGCCGGACTCCACGCCGTCGTAGGTGATGTGGGACAGCCAGGTGTCGTAGTCGGTGACGTTCAGGTCAGCCGGCTTGTTCCACTGGGTGACGAGGTAGGCGCCCGCCTCCTGGGCACCCTCGACGATGGGCGGGGTGTCGGAGTCGCCGTTGGGCAGGACGTTCATGACCAGGCACTCGGTGTCGCCCGCGAGCAGCTGGCTGACCTGCTCCTGCTGACGCGTCGAGTCACCGTCATAGGTGAGCCGCTCCTGCGTGAGGCCTACCTGCTCGGCGAAGGCGTCACCGCCGTCCAGCCATGCGGCCTCGTAGGGGTTGGACTCGTTGCGGACCTGGCCGACCAGCTTCACGTCGGCCGGGTCGCAGGCGCCGGTCTCGGCGGCGGGACCGCCGCCCCCGCCGGCCTCCTCGGTGCATCCCGTGAGCGTGGCGGCCGCGAGGGTGACCCCGATGAGGGCTGCCGTGTGTCGAGAGGTGAACTTCATTGTCGTTCCTCGATTTTCTTCGGTGCCGGGTTCCCCCGGCGGTGGGACAGAGGTGAAAGGGCGGTCAGCGGGCCATCCAGCCGCCGTCGACGGCCAGGACGTGACCGTTGACGTAGTCGGCGGCCGAGGAGCTGAGGAACACAGCGGCACCGGCGATGTCCTCGGCGGTGCCCCACCGGCCGGCCGGGATGCGTTCCAGGATGGAGCGTGAGCGGTCCGCGTCCTCGCGGAGCGCCGTGGTGTTGTCGGTGATCATGTAGCCCGGCGCGATGGCGTTGACCTGGACGCCGCGAGGCCCCCACTCGTTGGCCAGCGCCTTGGTCACCCCGGCGACGCCGTGCTTGCTGGCCGCGTACGACACCACGCGCAGGCCGCCCTGGAAGGACAGCAGGCTGGCGACGCTGACGATCTTGCCGTGGCCTCGTTCGACCATCGGCCGGCCGAGCTGCTGGGTGAGGAAGAAGAGCCCGTTGAGGTTGACGTCGAGCACCCGCTGCCAGGAGTCGCGGCCGACGGCGACGGAGTCCTCGCGGTCGATGATCCCGGCGTTGTTGATCACGACGTCGATCTGACGCGAGCCGTTCAGCTCGGCGCTGACCTCCTCGACCGCGTCCAGGTCGCCCACGTCGAGGTCGACGACGTCCACCTTGACGCCGAGGTCGGCGACCAGGTCGCGCGTCGCCTCCTGGTTGCCGGGCCGGCCCAGCAGGACGACGTCCGCCCCCGCTCGAGCCAGGCCGAGCGCGATCGCCTGGCCGAGGCCACGCCCCGCGCCGGTCACCGCCGCGCACCTGCCGTGCAGGTCGAAGGGTGAGCTGTTCACAGGTCCTCCAGCGCAACGGGGCTCAGGTCGGTGTAGGCGTTGTTCTCGCCGGCCATCGCCCAGATGAAGGCGTAGTTCCCGGTGCCGGCACCGGCGTGGATGGACCAGGGCGGGGAGATGACCGCCTGGCGGTTCCGGAGCACGAGGTGGCGCGTGGCGCCGGGCTGGCCCAGGAAGTGGAAGACGCGGTCCTGCTCGTCGAGGTCGACGTAGCAGTAGATCTCGGTGCGGCGGTCGTGCAGGTGCGGCGGGAAGGTGTTCCAGACGGAGCCGCTCGCGACGACCGTCACACCGAACTGGAGCACGGAGGTCTGCAGCTCCTGGCCCCACGCGTAGCGGAAGAGGTTGCGCTCGTTGGCCGCCTCGGCCGAGCCGAGCGCGACCGGCACCACCTCGCTGTGGCTGAGCGCCTGGGTCGGGTACGTCGCGTGAGCCGGTGCGGACACGAAGTAGAAGGCCGCCTCGGCACCGACGAAGGACACCTCGCTCCCCCGGCCGACGAACAGGCCGTCGAGGTGGTCGAGCTCGAACTTCTCGCCGTCGACCACGACGTGCCCGGCGGCGCCGACGTTGATGACGCCGAGCTCGCGGCGCTCGAGGTGGGTGCCTGTCCCCAGCACGTCGGACCAGGCCGGCAGGCCGACCTCGCCGGCGCCGGGAACGGCCCCGCCCACCACCATCCGGTCGTCGTGGGTGTACGTGCCCCGGACCTCGCCGTCCACGAAGAGGTCCGTCACGAGGAAGTTCTCTCGCAGGTCCGCAGTGGTAGCCGTCTCCGCACTGGACGGAGATGTCGAATATCGAACCTGGATCACGCAGTCACCCCTTGGTTTGTGAACTGTGTTCGTCTATGTGAACTTGCCTGACGATAGACGTGACGCGGGTCACGGGTCAAGGGGTGGAAACCTGTCCATGTATGCGAACTCGCGGTAGGCTCGGATTCACCCGTGGGTCTGCCCCGGTATCCCGCAGAAGGACCAGACCTGCAGAAAGACCAGAGGAGAACGTCGATGCAGCTACAGAAGGAACTCCCCCGCGAGACGGCGGTCGCCGGCGACACCGGGCCGGTCAAGTCCGCGGCCCGGGCCCTGGACCTGCTCGACGACATCGCGGCCAACGGCCCGGGGACCCAGCTGCAGCTCTCGACGCGCCTCAACATCCCCAAGAGCAGCCTCCACGCGCTGCTGCGGACCATGACCGATCGCGGCTGGCTGCAGACCGACCCGACCGGGAGCGTCTACCAGCTCGGCATCCACTCCCTCGTCGTCAGCTCGGCGTACCTCGACGGCGACCCGGTGCTCGCCCGCGCCACGGCCGTGCTCGACGAGGTGGCCGCCGCCACCCAGGAGACCGTCCACCTCGGACGGCTCGACGGCGCCGACGTCATCTACACCGCCAAGCGCGAGTCGGTGCACCCGCTGCGCATGCACTCCGCCGTCGGACGCCGGCTCCCGGCCTACGCCACGTCGCTGGGGCGCGCCCTGCTCGCCGAGATACCCGCCGAGGCGCGGGGGGACCTGGTGCCGGAGTCGATCGCCGCGATCACACCGAAGACCACGACCGACAAGGACGCGGTGCTCGAGATCATCGACCGCGCCGCCTACCAGGGCTACGCCACCGAGAGCGAGGAGTCGTGCCTGGGCGTGCGCTGCTTCGGCGTCGCACTTCCCTTCAGCCACCACTCGGTGGACGCGATGAGCATCGCGGTGCCGATCAGCCGGCTCGGCGACGGGCGCGAGGACCTCATCATCGAGACCCTGCTCAGCGTGAAGGCGCGGCTGGCTGCCGTGCAGAACAACAGCATGGTGCGCTGAGCGAGCTGTCGGTCGGCCGGTCGCGGGTCAGCCGACCGGTCGCGGGTCAGCGTGCCAGCCGCTCGACCACGGCGCCGTAGAGCCACGGCGCCCTCGACGCCGCGGGCACGATAGCCCGGCGGACGGGGCTCGAGGCCCAGGCGAGCAGCCCGGTGGTGAGCGCGCGGTAGTCGCGGGTCACCGCCCGCCACGCACGCTCGTACGCGTCGCCGTCGCCGAGGTGGCGGACGGCGGCGTCCGCCTGGGCGAGCCCTACACGGACCCCCTCGCCGGTCAGCGCGTCGACGTAGCCGGACGCGTCACCCACCAGGTGCACGCGGCCCGTGGAACGCCGCCGCGACCGCCTGCGCAGCGGGCCCGCACCGAGCAGCGAGCCGATGGGCGACGCGTCCGCGAGCCGTGCGCTCAGCTCCGGGAACCGAGAGCGCAGCAGCACGTCGAACCCCGCCTCGTGCACAGCGCGGGACCCGAGCAGAGCGACGCCGACGGTCTGCTCGCCGACCGGCGTCACGTAGGCCTCGACGTCCGGCGACCAGTGCACCTCGACGAGGTCGGTCCACGGCGGCACCCGGAAGTGCCGGCGCAGGCCGTACCGGTCGCCCGTCGACCGTCCGCCGTGCTGCCCGGACGCCGGTTCGAGTCCCGCCAGCCGGCGCACCGTGGAGTGCAGGCCGTCGCACCCGAGCACCCATCCGGCGCGCACCGTGACCGGGCCGCGCACCTCACCCGTCCCGTCCGCTCGTGACCCGTCCGCTCGTGACCCCCGCGCGACGTCCACCTCCACGCCCCCGGCGTGCTGCCGCAGGCCGCAGACCTTCCCGTGCAGGAGCGACGCGCCGGCGCCGGCGGCGCGTTCGCGCAGGGCGTCGTGGAGGGCCGTCCGCCGGACACCCCGGCCGGGCCCGGACGTGAAGCGGTGATCGGCGCTCCGTCCGGGCGACCGGTAGCTGATCCCGGACAGCAGATGACCCGGCGGGTCGACACCGAGGGCCTGCACGGCCCGCAGCGCACCGGGGAGCAGCCCCTCGCCGCAGGCCTTGTCCAGGGTTCCCGACCGCCGGTCGACGACCAGCACGTCGAGCCCTGCGGCCCGCGCATGTACCGCCGCCGCCAGCCCGACCGGCCCGGCGCCCACCACCAGGACGTCCACGTCGTCGGCGCGAGGCCCCACAGCGGTCACCGCTCGCCGACCGCTAACACCCGCAGCGCCCGTTCCTCGGCAGGTATCCGGAACCGCGCCAGCAGCACCGCGTTCAGCACCGTGAACGCGAGGGCCGTGACCCACGAGGTGTGCACCAGCGGCAGCGCGATGCCCTCGACCACCACGGCCACGTAGTTGGGGTGGCGCATCCACCGGTACGGACCCGCGGACACGAGCGGCAGGCCCGGCACCACGATGATGCGGGTGTTCCAGCGGTGCCCCAGCGTCGCCACGCACCACCACCGCAGCGCCTGGCTCGCCAGCACCAGGACGAGCATCGGCCAGCCGAGCCACGGCAGGAACGGCCGGTCGGCGAGCACGGCCTCGGCGACGCACGCCACCAGCAGCCCGCTGTGCAGGACCACCATCGCCGGGAAGTGGCCCCGCCCCGACTCGACGCCGCCGCGCGCGAACGACCACCGAGCGTTGCGGCTGGACACGACGAGCTCGGCGAGCCGCTCGACCGCTGTCGCGCTCACCAGGGCGACATAGAACCACAGCATCAGCGACCCTCCAGGTGCAGCAGGACCAGCTCGCACGAGACACCCGGGCCGAAGGCCATGAGCACGGCGGGCGAGCCCGACGGGGCGTCAGCGCTCGCCAGCGTCCTGGCCAGGACGTCGAGCACGGAAGCGGACGACAGGTTGCCCGAGCACGCGAGGCTCGCCCGGCTCTCCCGGACCGCGTCCTCGGTCAGCCCGAGCGCATCCCGCACGGCATCGATGACGCGCGGACCACCCGCGTGCACGACCCACGTGGGCACCTCCACCGGGGTCAGGTCGTGCTCCGCGAGCAACCCCTTGACGTCGGCGAGCAGGTGCGCGCGCAGCAGGCCCGGCAGGCCGGCGGAGAGCACTATCGCGAACCCGGTGTCGCGCACCTCCCAGCCCAGCGCGTCCGTGGTGCCGGGATACAGCCGCGAGCGCGTGTCGACCACCGTGGCCGTGCGCCGACGGCCGGCCCGGTCTCCTGGGGTACCGCCCGGGGGGGCCAGCGCCAGCGGGTGCATCGCACCGACGACGACGGCGGCGGCCGCACCGTCGCCGAACAGGCCGGACGCCACCATGTTGGCCGGGGAGTCGTCCCCGTGCTGCAGGGTCAGCGAGCACAGCTCGACGGACACCAGCAGGGACACGTCACGTGGTCGGCCCAGCAGATGGTCGTGCACGCGCGCCAGCCCGCCGGCACCGCCCGCACACCCGAGCCCGAAGGACGGCGTGCGCCGCACGTCGCTCCGCAGGCCGAGCCGCTCCGCGAGCAGCACGTCGAGCGACGGAGCCGCGATCCCGGTGACCGACGTGGCGAAGACATGATCGACGTCCTCGGGACGCAGGCCCGCGGCCGCCAGCGCCCGGCGGCACGCGCGCTCGGCCAGGAGGACACCCTCGCGGACGAAGACCGCGTTGGTGGCACCCAAGGAGTGGAGGCCCGCGTACTCCTCCAGCGGCAGCACCAGGTGCCGGTGCTCCACACCGGCGCCCGCGTGCAGCCGGCGCAGCAGCGCCGTCCGTGCCGGGTCCGGTGCCACCAGCGGCCCCACGACGTCGGTGACCGTCTCCTGGGCGTACACGTTCTCGGGCAGAACGGGCTCGACCGCGACGACACACGACATCTCAGCATCGTGACGCAGGACCCGGCCACCCGCGCGCCGAGGACGCGGCGCGACTAGCGTGCCGCCCATGATGTCCGGCAAGGAGTCCCGCCGCCTGGCCCGCGGCCTCGTGCTCGCGAGCCATGCCGCTCCCACCGTCGTCGTGACCGGCCTGTCCGCCGCGCTGGCCGCCGCGCTCGGCTCCGACGGGACGACCGTCGCGCTGGTCACGGCGGCTGTCGGCACCGGTCAGCTCTCCGTCGGATGGTCCAACGACTGGATCGACGCCGCGCGCGACTCAGCCGTGGGCCGCATCGACAAGCCGGTGGTCGCCGGTCTGGTCACTGCCCGCACCCTGCGTGCCGCCGCTCTGGCGGCGCTTGCGGTGTGCGTCGCCACGTCGCTCGCGCTGGGTGTCGCGCCGGGCGCAGCGCATCTCGTGGCGGTCGGCGGAGCCTGGGCGTACAACGCCCGGCTCAAGGCGACCGTGTGGTCGTGGCTGCCCTACGCGCTCTCCTTCGGGCTGCTGGCGGTCTTCGTCGTGCTCGCCGCGCCAGGTCCGCGCCTGCCCGCCGGCTGGGCGGTCGCCGCGGCAGCGTTGCTCGGTACGGGAGCGCATGTCGCGAACACCCTGCCGGACCTGGAGGACGACGCCGCGACAGGTGTCCGGGGCCTGCCGCACCGGCTCGGTCGGCGTGCGTGCGGGGTGCTGGCCCCGTGCCTCCTGCTCGCCGCGGTCGGCCTGGTCATCACCGGGCCGGTCGGCCCTCCGGCTCCGGCCGCCTGGTTCGGCGGCGCGGTCGCTGCCTGCCTGGCCCTTGCCGCGGGTGCCACGGCGCTCACGCGGCCGCGCAGCCGCGCGCCCTTCGGTCTCAGCATGGGGGTCGCCGTGGTGTGCGTGGTGCTGCTGGCCCTGGCCGCGACCGACATCGCGGTGGTTCCCTGACTCCGAGCTGACCACGACCTGACCGTGCGGGCATGGTCCGGCGCACTGGCGACCGGGGCCGATCCTGGGCAGGCTGGACGGGACCCGACGGAGGAGCTGCTGGTGGACAAGGCCGTGAGGGGCCGGGGGCCGGGCCCGTGGTGAGGACCGTCGACGCGGTGGTCGTCGGCGCCGGCCCCAACGGGCTGGTCGCCGCGAACGCGCTGGTCGACGCCGGCTGGGACGTGCTGGTGCTCGAGGCGCAGGACACCGTCGGCGGAGCGGTGCGCACCGCCGAGGTCACGGCACCGGGGTTCCGCACCGACCTGTTCAGCGCGTTCTACCCGCTCGCGGCCGGTTCGCCGGTGATCCAGGGCCTTCACCTGGAGGACCATGGGCTGGCGTGGTCGCGCGCGCCGTCCGTCCTCGCCCACGTCCTCGACGAGGGAGGGTCCGTCGTGCTGCACGCCGACCCGGAGGACACCGCCGCCGGTCTCGACGAGCAGGACCGGGGTGACGGCGACGCGTGGCTCCGGATGTTCGCCGGCTGGGAGCGCGTCCGTGACCCGCTGCTCGACGCGCTCTTCAGCCCGCTGCCCGCCGCCCGCCCTGCCCTGCGGCTGCTGAGCCGGCTCGGGGTCGGCGGAACGCTCGACCTCGGTCGCCTCGCGGTCCTGCCCGTGCGCCGGCTCGCGGACGAGACTTTTCGGGGCGAGGGCGGTGGGCTCCTCCTCACCGGTAACGCGATGCACTCCGACGTCCCACCCGACGCGGCGGGCAGCGGCCTCTTCGGCTGGTTGCTGGCGATGCTGGGCCAGGACGTCGGTTTTCCCGTCCCCGTGGGCGGTGCCGGATCGCTCGCCGACGCGCTCGCCGCGCGAGTTCGCGCCGGCGGGGGTGACGTCGTCACCGGGACGCACGTCGAGCGCGTGCTCGTCGCGCGTAACCGTGCGGTCGGTGTCCGGACGGCCAGCGGTGAGCTCGTTCGGGCCCGGCGTGCGGTACTCGCCGACGTGAGCGCCCCGGCCCTGTACCGGGACCTCGTCGGTACGGAGCACCTGCCGCCCCGCCTCGTGCACGACCTCGGCCGGTTCCAGTGGGACCACCCGACGTTCAAGATCAACTGGGCGCTCGACCGCCCCCTCGCGTGGGCGGCCGGTGCGGCGCACGGGGCGGGGACCGTACACCTCGGCGTGGACCGCCGAGGCTTCGTCGACGTCGCAGCGGCCCTGTCCAAGGGGGAGGTCCCCGAGCGGCCGTTCCTCGTCCTCGGGCAGATGACGACCTCGGACCCGACGCGGTCTCCCCGCGGCACGGAGTCGGCGTGGGCCTACACCCACGTGCCGCACGGCGTGCGCTGGACGGCGGACGAGGTCGCCGAGCACGTCCGGCGCATGGAGGACGCCCTGGACCGGGTCGCACCGGGTTTCCGGGACACGGTGGTCGGCCGGTCGGTCCAGAGCCCCGCGGACCTCGAGGCAGCGGACGCCAACCTCGTGGGCGGGGCGATCAACGGCGGGACCTCGGGGGTCCATCAGCAGCTCGTGTTCCGGCCCACGCCGGGGCTCGGCCGGCCCGAGACTCCGGTCGAGCGGTTGTACCTCGCGAGTGCGTCCGCCCACCCGGGTGGCGGCGTGCACGGCGCGTGCGGGTGGAACGCCGCGCGCGTCGCGATCAAGGCGGCGAGCCCGTGGGGCACGCTCCCCCGGGCCCTCGTGCGCAGCGCGTGGGGACGGGTGTTGCGTGATCCGTAAACGCCCGTCGGGCGGTACGCGGTGCGGCCGACGGCGCTGAGGTCAGACACGTCCAGGTCGGGCGCGCCTGAGTCAGCCGGAGAGCTGCTCGGGGGATCGCCGCTCCGCCAGGGCAGCGAGCCGCCGCAACGTCTCCGTGTTGCGTGGGCCGATCACCGCGCTGCGGACCGGCTGGGGCACGAGCCTGCCGGGTCCCTTGTCCGCGTCCTCCGTGACGCGGATCATGCACCCCTCGCCCGACGCCACGGGCTTGACCTCGATCAGCACACGCGCCTCGCCCGCGGGCCAGCCGCGCGCCTGCAGCTCGATCGAGCGCTCGGGGTCCCACGCGCGGACCACCGTCTCGTCGTCGAGCAGGGCGGGCCACAGGCCCACCGAGTGGAGGATCCGTGTGCCGGGCTCCGGCCATGCCGCGTCGACGGCCCGGATACGTGCCGTGCCGACCACCCAGGTCGAGTACGACCAGCCGTCGGCGAGCACGCGCAGCACGGCGTCGGGAGTGCACCGAGCTGCCTGCATGACGGTCACCATGCTCTGACTGTAGCCAGGTCGTGGGCACTGGCAACCGGCCGTTCACCGTCGCGGCGAGTGCCCCGGTCGTGGTCTACCGTCGAGAGGTCCGCGACGCCGTCCAGCGAAGGGGCTCCCATGTCCACCGCCGCACCGACCGGCCGCTCCCCGGACGATCGCCCTGGTCCCCCGGAAGGTCCGCCGGTCGGCACCGACCGGCGCACGGTGCTGTCCGGGTTCCTGTTCGGGTGCGGCATCGCCGCGTCGATGATCGACCTGTTCGTCTTCCACCTCGGCCTGCAGTGGCACCACTTCTACGACCTCTCGACGACGGAGGTGGCGCTGGCCGCCGACGGCGCCCTCCACGCGCTCGGGTGGTTCATCACCGTCTGGTCGCTGTTCCTGCTCGCGGACGTCCGCCGGCGGGCCGAGGTGGCGTGGCGGCGATGGACCGGGGCGGTACTCGCGGGCGTGGGCGCGTTCCAGCTCTTCGACGGTGTGGTCGACCACAAGCTGCTGGGGATTCACCAGATCCGGTACGGGGTGGACCTGCTGCCCTACGACACGGCGTGGATCGGCTCGGCGGTGGTGGTCCTCGTCATCGGCCTGCTCGTCCTGCGCCGTACCCGGCCGGTCGCCACCGGCGGCTGAGGCTTGGAGATGGACCAGAACCAAGGCCAGCACCACGAGCAGCACCACGAGCAGCACCACGAGCAGAGCTTCGGCGCGGTGCCCTGGGAGGTGCTCGCGATGCTGGTGCTGGCCGGTGCCGCGGCGGGCTACGCGGTCGCCCTCGTCGCGGCACGACGGCGCGGCCCCTGGCCCGCGCACCGGACGGCGCTGTGGTACCTCGGGCTGCTCTGCGCCGCGGTGGCGCTGGGCCCGGTCGCCGCCGCCGCGCGGACGAGCTTCACCGCGCACATGCTCGGGCACGTCCTGCTCGGCATGGTCGCGCCGCTGCTGCTCGTGCTCGCCGCCCCAGTCACGCTGCTCTTACGTGCTCTGCCGGTCGGCGGCGCCCGGTCCGTCACCCGGGTCCTGCGCGGTCCGTGGGTTCGCACCGTCGCGCACCCCGTGGCCGCCGGCCTGCTGAACGCCGGCGGGCTCTGGCTGCTGTACACGACGGACCTGTACCACCTCGTCCACACCTCTGCGCCCCTGGGCCTGGTCGTGCACGCCCACGTACTGCTGGCCGGCTACCTGTTCACCGCGTCACTCGTCGGACCCGACGCCCGTTTGCACCCCGTGTCCCTTCGGGTGCGTGCAACGGTCCTCGTGCTCTTCGTCACCGCGCACTCGGTGCTCGCCAAGTGGCTCTATGCGCACCCGCCTGCCGGCGTCGACCCCCTGGACGGGCGAACGGGCGCCCAGCTCATGTACTACGGCGGCGACGTCGTCGACGTGGCCCTCATGGTGCTCCTGGCCGCCGGCTGGTACCGAGCGGCCGGCCGCCAGGGCGGCAGGGCGGCCGGCCGCCAGGGCGGCAGGGCGGCCGGCCGCCGGGGCGGCAGGGCAACCGGCCGCCCCGGCGGCATGCGGGTCGAGCGAATCGTGCCTACGGTCGACGAGGCTTCCTCAGGACGAGGAGCGGTTCGGAGCGAAGGAGCGTCCGATGACCGATGACACCACCGAGCACGTGCACCAGCGTCCACCGGCGAGGCCGCCCGCTGCCCTCGTCACCGGCGGATCCAGCGGGATCGGGTTCGCCATCGCCCGTGAGCTGTCGCAGCGGGGCCACGACGTCCTCGTCGTCGCCGAACGCGACGTGGACGGGGCCGTGCGCCGGCTGGGCCAGCACGCGGCCGCCCGCGTGACGGGCCTGGAGGTCGACCTCACCTCCCCTGCCGGCGTCCAGCAGGCCGTCGCCCGTGCCCGCGACCTCGGCGTGCGGATGTTCGTGCTCAACGCGGGCGTCGGCGTGCACGGGCCGTTCCTGCACACCCCGCTGGAGGACGAGCTGCGGCTCGTCGACCTCAACGTCCGCTCCGTGGTGCACCTGGCGCACCTCGTCCTGCCCGGCCTGGTCGCCGCAGGCTCCGGCCGGATCCTGCTCACGTCGTCGATCGCCGCGACGATGCCGGCTCCGCTGTTCAGCACGTACGCCGCGTCGAAAGCGTTCCTGCGCTCGTTCGGCTGGTCCCTGCGTGGCGAGCTCACCGGCACCGGGGTCACGGTGACGACGGTCCTGCCGTCAGGGACCCGGACGCCGTTCTTCCGCGCGGCCGAGATGGAGGGCACGCACATCGGGCGGGCCCCCAAGTCCACGCCCGCGCTGGTGGCCCGCCAGGCGGTCGACGCGCTGCTCGCCGGCAGGGCCGAGGTCGTCCCTGGTCTGCAGGCCAAGGCGATGGTCGCGATCGCCTCGGTGCTCCCCCAGCGCGCGCGGACGGCGTTCCACGGCTGGTTCTACGCGCCGGGCGCACCACCGCCCTGAGCCCGGGCCTGATCGTCAGGTCCCGTTCGACTCCGCGTCACCCCTGCGCCAGCAAGCCCGGCCACGATGCGACCGTGGAAAACAAGCTCTCCCGCCGGTCCCTGCTCCAGGCAGCAGCGGCCGTCCCGATCCTGACAGCAGCCTCCGCGACCACCGGTGCGACGGCGGCGTCCGCGGCACCGGCATCCGCCACCCCGAGCGGCGGCCGGCCGGACCCGGCCGACCCGCGGTTCACGATCGCCGTCCTGCCCGACACGCAGTACCTGCTGGACGACGGCGGCTCCGACGCCGAGCCGGTACGCGCCACGCTGCGCCATCTCGTGCGGGAGCAGGCGCGGGACAACATCGTCTTCATGGCGCAGCTCGGCGACGTGACCGAGCACGGCACGGCGACCGAGATGCGGGCCGCGAGCCGCGCCTTCGACGCCGCCGGCCGGCTCTCGTACAGCGTGCTGGCCGGCAACCACGACGTCAGCGGCGACGACCAGCGGGGTGACACGCCGTACCTGCGCACCTTCGGGCCGCAGCGGTTCGCCCGGATGAGGACCTACCGGGGCTCGTCCCCCGACGGGTACAACAGCTACCACGTCGTCCAGGGCGGCGGCCGGGAGTGGCTGGTGCTCGCGCTGGACTGGCGGGTGTCCGACGCCGGGCTCGCGTGGGCCCAGGGTGTGCTCGACGAGCACCCGCTCCCCGCCGTCCTGACCACCCACGACCTCGTCTGGGCCGAGGGCGACGGCAAGGCACACCTGTCCGACAACGGGCAGCGCCTCTGGGACCGCCTGATCCGGCGCAACGACCAGATCTTCCTCGCGCTCGGCGGCCACTACTGGCCCTCCGGCCGCACCACGATGACCAACGACGCCGGCAACCCGGTCCACCTGCACATCACGAACTACCAGGACCGCTACTACGGCGGCGCGGGGATGATCCGGTACTACGCGTTCGACCTGGCACGCGGTGTGATCGACGTCGAGACGTTCTCGCCCTGGCTGCTGGGCAAGGACGACCGCACGCCGCTGGAGGCGGAGCACGTCGAGCTCAGCGGCGACGTCGACCGGTTCACCGTCGACATCGACTTCGACGAGCGCTTCGCCGCGTTCGCGCCGCCGCTGCTGCCGGCCCCGCTCCCGCCGTCGGCGGTCATGCCGCGTGGCACCGTCGCGTACTGGCGGTTCGACGAGGCCGGGCTCGCCACCGCGGTGGCCGACGGCGCCCCGGTCGCGCCGGGCACGGTCGCGCGCGACCTCACCGGCAACGGCAACGACCTCACCTCCGAGCTCCTGCACGCGAGCGCCCCGGCGGCGCTGACCTGGTCGGCCGAGCACCACGACGCCCAGCCGGCCCGTGCGAGCCTGCGGTTCGACGGCGGCAAGGGTCCGGACCGTGGTGCGGTGCTGCGGACCGGTCCGGACGCGCCGGTCAACAGCGCGAAGTTCGAGTCCGGCTACACGATCGAGACGTTCCTCAAGCTGCCGGAGCCGTTCGAGGGTGACCACTCCTGGATGGGCATCCTCAGCTGGGAGGGTCGCGCAGGCGACGCCGGCAAGCACAGCGGATGGTCCGACGACGAGCCCACGTGCAGCCTGAACCTGTCGGGCGAGCGGTTCCTGCAGTTCGTCGTCTACCCCGTGCCGGTCGACGCCGACCCCACCTCGTGGAGCCACGCGATCCCGGTCGGCCGGTGGATGCACGTGGCGCTCGTCAACGACGGCCGGCACACGGTGATGTACGTCGACGGCTCGAAGATCGTGCGCAACGCCGCCGAGGAGTCGCGCGGCATCTCGACGCTCGGCAAGCCGTTCGCCATCGGCGGCACGCAGTCCGCCGAGCGGTACGGGCAGGGGTTCTACGGCTGGATCGGGGACACGCGGATCGTCTCCCGCGCGCTGCGCCCGGACCAGTTCCTCACGTCCCGGCGTCGCTGACCCGAGCCCCAGCCGGGCGAGCTGACTCCCGTTCAGCAGACTCCAGAAGACCGTAACCCGATGGGTTCCGGCACCCGGAGGCCTGCTGAACGGGAGTCAGCCGCGGGGATCAGCCGCGGGGATCAGCCGCGGGGGTCAGTCGCGGTCGAGCAGCTTCTCGGACGGCCCACCGTCAGCTGCGCCCCGGAGCTGCTCGTCGGCACGGCGCTCCCAGAACGTCGCGCCCTCGATGCCGAGCTTCCGCGGGTCGAACTGCGGGTCCAGGCCCTGACGCTTCTGCTCGCGGTAGTCCTTGAGCGCCTTCATCGCCGGGCCCTGGAGGAACAGGATGCCGATGATGTTCAGCCAGGCCATCGAGCCCACACCGATGTCGCCGAGGCCCCACGCCGCTCCGGCCGTCGTCACGGCGCCGTACGCCACCGAGATCAGCACCAGCGCCTGCAGCACCCGCTGCATGCCCCGCGCCGCGAGACGGTTCTTCATCTTGCGGGTGAGGTAGTTCAGGTTGGTCTCGGCCATGTAGTAGTACGCCACGATCGTGGTGAACACGAAGAACGAGAGCGCGATGGCGATGAACGTCGGTCCGGCGCCCGGGAACACCGAGTCCAGGCCCTGCTGCACGAAGCCCGGGCCGGGCTCGACGTCGGTGCTCAGACCGCCGTGGCCCTCGTGGATCACGTCGCTCGGCCAGGTCTCGCCCGCGAACGTGTTGAACATGCCGGTCGAGATGATGATGAAAGCGGTCGCGGAGCAGACGAACAGCGTGTCGACGTACACCGCGAAGGACTGCGCGAAGCCCTGCTTGGCCGGGTGCGAGACCTCGGCGGCGGCCGCGGCGTGCGGTCCGGTGCCCTGGCCGGCCTCGTTGGAGTAGATGCCCCGCTGCACGCCCCACTTGACGGCGAGGCCGAGGATCGCTCCGAACACCGGCTGGGCGCCGAAGGCGCTGCCGAAGATGAGCGAGAACACGCGGGGGATGTCGGTGAAGTTCATGAAGAACACGACGAGCGCGATGAGGACGTAGAGCAGGGCCATCGTGGGGACCACGATCACCGTGAAGTGCGCGATGCGCTTGACGCCGCCGATGACGATGAAGGCCAGCAGGATCACCAGGCCGATGGCCGTGACCCAGGTGGGAACGCCCCAGGCGTTGTTGATCGCGGAGGCCATGCCGTTGGCCTGCACACCCGGCAGGAAGAAGCTCATCGCGAGGATGGTGACGACCGCGAAGAGGATCCCGTAGACCAGCGACAGGCCTCGGGCCTTGTGCTTGTACGCCTTCTCGAAGTAGTAGGCCGGGCCACCGCGGTACTCACCGGTGTCCGGGTCCTTCTCCTTGTAGATCTGGCCGAGCGTGCTCTCGACGAACGAGGTGGCGGCGCCGAGGAACGCGGAGGTCCACATCCAGAACACGGCGCCGGGGCCGCCGAACGCGATCGCCGTGGCGACGCCGCCGATGTTGCCCATCCCCACGCGGCCGGCGAGCGACATCATCAGCGACTGGAAGGAGGAGGTGCCGTCCTCGGACTCCTCGCCCTTCTTGAGCTGGTTGAGCATGTCGGGGAGGTGTCTGACCTGGAGGAAGCCGGTGCGGAGGGAGAAGTACAGACCGGCGAGCAGGCAGAGGGCGATCAGCGGGATCGACCAGATCAGCTCGTTCGTCGCGACGATGCGATCGGCGAAACTCATAGTGACTCCTGGGTGGGAACGTTCGGACACACGCACCGGCGGAGACCGGCGCCCCCGCTACGACGCACCGCGCAAGTGGCATCCTTGGCAGCAAGCGACCTGGGAGTGCGGTCACGGACCAGCAATGGCGGCACACTAGCGGGTGCGCTGGTGTGCAGGTGAATTCTGGGGGACCGGAGACGACCCATCCGTGAGGCGGCCGAGGCGAGTCCCGGTGCTCAAGGGCCCGCCTCGGCCGGTCCGGTCCGAAGCCCGTCCATGGTGACTCTCGCCGCCCGTCACGAGACGATGGGCACATGCCCTCACCCGTCCGCCCCGGCCTGACGGTCACCCCCGCGCTGACCATCCCCCGGGCCGAGCTCACCGAGCGCTTCTCCCGCGCCTCCGGCCCGGGTGGCCAGGGCGTGAACACCACCGACTCGCGTGTCGAGCTGTCCTGGGACGTCGGCCGATCCGCCGTCCTGAGCGACGCGCAGCGTCAGCGCGTCATGAGCCGGCTCGCGGACCGCCTCGTCGACGGCGTCCTCACCGTCGTCGCCTCCGAGAACCGGGAGCAGCGGCGCAACCGTGACGCCGCGGCTCGGCGCCTCGCGGCTCTGGTGGCCGAGGCGCTGGCCCCTCCCCCGCGGGCCCGCCGCGCCACGCGCGCCACCCGCGGTTCGAAGGAGCGGCGGCTGACCGCCAAGAAGCAACGGTCCGCGACCAAGCAGCTGCGCTCCTCGAAGCCCCGCCGCGAGGACTGACGGCCCGCGGGCCAGCAAGCGCGTCCTGAACCACCACCCGCTTCCGCGGCGAGGAGAGATACGATCCGGACGCCATGCCTCGCACCGAATACTCCGCGCTGACCGCGGCCCTGAAGAACGCCCTGCCTGACGGCGCCGTCCTCACCGACGACGCGGCGCTCGAACCCTATGCCCACGACGACGCGGAGTGGGCGGACTACGCGACACCCGCCGCCGTCGTGCTGGCGACGAGCCTCGACGACGTCGTCGCGACCGTACGGGTCGCCGCCGAGCACGACGCGCCGGTGGTACCGCGGGGCGCCGGCACAGGCCTGTCCGGCGGGGCGAACGCGATGGCGGGCGCCGTCGTGCTGTCCCTCGAACGCATGACCCGGATCCGTGAGGTCAACGTCGCGGAGCGCTACGCCGTCGTCGAGGCCGGCGTGCTCAACGACGACCTCCGCAGGCGCGTGGCCGAGGACGGGCTCTGGTATCCCCCGGACCCGGCCAGCCAGGCGATCTCGACGATCGGCGGCAACGTCGCGACCAACGCAGGCGGGCTCTGCTGCGTCAAGTACGGCGTCACCCGCGACTACGTGCTCGGCATGACGGCGGTCCTCGCCGACGGCTCGGTCGCCCGCCTCGGCCGGACGACAGCGAAGGGTGTCACGGGCTACGACCTCACAGGGCTCATGGTCGGTTCCGAGGGCACGCTGGGCATCATCGTCGACGTGACGCTGAAGCTCCGCCCGCTCGGGGGCCGTGAGGACCGGGCGATCGTGGGCTGGTTCCCGTCGCTGGCGGACGCCGGCAACGCGGTCGCGGCCGTCTCGGCCGCCGGCATCGTGCCCGCCGCCCTGGAGCTCATCGACAGCACCTGTCTCCGCGCCGTCGCCGACTGGCAGGAGTGGACGCTCCCCGAGGGTGCGGCGGCCCTGCTGCTGGCGAAGGTCGACGAGCCCGGCGCGGCTGGAGAGGCCCTGGCGGAGCGGGTCGCAGCGTTCTTCGAGGTGGCGGGCGGTACCCACGTGGAGCGCGCCTTCGCGCCCGACGAGGTGGACCGGCTGTTCCTCGCCCGGCGGCTCGCGTACCCGGCGCTCGAACGACTCGGCCCCGTGCTCACGGAGGACGTCTGCGTCCCGCGCGGCGCCGTACCGGAGATGCTCAGCCGCATCGAGACCATCGCCCGGGAGGCCGACGTCGTGATCGCCAACATCGCGCACGCCGGCGACGGCAACCTGCACCCGCTCATCATCGCGCCGGACGGTGACGACGACGCGAAGGCCCGCGCGAAGACGGCGTTCGACCGCATCGTCGACGAGTGCCGCTCGCTCGGCGGCACGGTCACCGGCGAGCACGGCGTCGGGCTGCTCAAGCTGCCGGGTGCGGCTGCGGAGCTCAGCCCTGTGGCCCTCGCGATGCACCGGGCCATCAAGGGCGCGCTGGACCCCCGCGGTCTGCTCAATCCCGGCAAGGCGTTCCCCGCCGGCGACTCGACCGGTGCCGCCCTCAGCGGCACTCCCACGCCCTAGGCTGAGCCTCGTGGCACTGG
Source organism: Promicromonospora iranensis (assembly GCF_028994775.1). Classification (GTDB taxonomy): domain Bacteria; phylum Actinomycetota; class Actinomycetes; order Actinomycetales; family Cellulomonadaceae; genus Promicromonospora; species Promicromonospora iranensis_A. The sequence continues at coordinate 369,581 of NZ_JAJQMN010000001.1, forward strand.
CCGTATGCCTGCTGTTCGACAGGCCCACCGAACGAGTCCTGCGACAGCTGTGGCAGCGGCTCGAGGCCAAGGGCGTGCCGACACCGGCCACGCACACCCACGGCCGGCACGTGCCGCACCTGTCCCTGGCCGTGCTCCGGTCCTGGGATCTTGACAAGGTACGCGCCGCCGTCGAGGCGCTGCCCGACGCCGGTCCGACCACTGTCCAGTTCGACGCCGTCGCGGCCTTCCGGCGGGGCCGGATGAACCTGATACCGGCCGTGAGCAGCCACCTCGCGGCGCGCCAGGAGCGGGTGGTCGAGGCCCTCGGCGCCTCGGAGGACGAGCTGCACAAGCACTACGTCCCGGGGACCTGGACCCCGCACGTCACCGTGGCGACGCGGGTGCGCCTGGAGCAGACGCCGCTGGTGCTCGAGGCGGCCTACGAGATCGTGCCCCTCATCGGGAGGCTGACGCACGCGGCTCTGGTGGACGCGGGCGCCGGGACGGTGCACCCGCTGACCGTCGTCCCCTGAGCCGCGGTGCCGGTGGGCTAGTGCGGCGGCACGAAGTTGCGGCCCTTGAGGAGTCGCTCGGCCAGGTCCGCGCAATAGCGAGCGTGTCGGACCTTGTGCGCCTTCACGAAGAGCTCTGACCACGTGGAGGCGGTCTTCGCGAGCCAGACCGTCAGACCGACCGCACCGAGGAAGGCCACGAACGGCGCCTGGATCGTCAGCACGATGAAGGCTCCCGCCGCGGCCTTGGCAGCGGTCCGCCCTGGACGATCTCGCAGCGAGGCGATGATCCCCGCGCGGTCGTCGAACGGTGGCTGGTACCTGCCACCGAGGCGGTGGGCCACCTGACCCAGCACGATCAACGCGGTGATCTCCGCGGTGATCGCCAGGAAGAACGCCGTCCCGACCACCGAGCTCCCGCCGGAGACGAGCGCGAGAGAGCCACCACCGATCAAGCAGCCCACCAGGAGCGCACCCGCGTGCAGACCTGTCCAGGCCCCCGCCCGTGCCAGCGCCTTGATGTCGTTCGGGCTCGATGTGAGTTCATGCTCCCAGGCGTAGCGCGACAGGACGGTCACACCGACCCACCAGAGAGGATCCCGCTCCCGGCGCTCAGCCATGAAGGCGTCGTACCACCCGACGACACCCGGCGCCGAGCCCGGATGCGCGTAGCGGGTCATCCGCCAGGTCCGGGCGTCCGCAGTCTCCGCGGACGCCGGCAGGACGGCGTTGAGCAGGACTGCGTGAGCCAGCGCGCGTCGTCCGAAGCGCGAGAAGACCTGTACACCCGACGCCGGCACACCACTGTCCCACCACCGGTCCCACTCCCGGCGAGCACGCATCCAGCTCTGGTAATGGCGCCGCGCGCCCTCGAAGTCCCGGAAGTGCGAGAGCGCCTCCCAGAAGATCGTCGTGTCGATCCAGAGCCAGATGGTCAGTCGCTCGAAGTTCGCCAGGCCACCGCGGAGGAACGCTTCCACGCTCTCCACGTCCTCCGGGAGCCGAGGAAGCACCATCTCGCAGAGGTAGTCGTACGTGACCCGCCGGCCGCGCCACACCGGGTCACCCTCCGGATCCAGCCACGCCAACAGGAAGAACACCTTGAAGTCAGCGGTGATGTCGGACCGCAGCCGACCGTCGATGAGCTCACGAACCTCTTCGCCCGCCTCGCTGTCCGGCTTGTCGTACTGCCGAAGCCACTCGACGAGCAGACGCCAGCCCTCGGTCTCGCTCATGAAGGCGCTCGACGTCTCGAAGAACTGTCGCTTGGCCGCGAACCAGTTCAAGCGGATGGCGTTGGCGAGGCTGCGCTTGTTGGTGTGCTGCTCGCCGGCGAAGACGAGCGGGCCTACCTGTATCTCGCCGTGCTGGTACTCGGCATCGATCCACCGGACACGGTCGACGATGTGGTGCGCCGGGATCATCTTGGCGATCAGCCGTTGGTCCGACTCGGACACCATGCCGACGACGCCACCGACCTCCTGGTCCCACACGGCAGCACCGCTGTAACCAGGTGTGATCGGCTCCTCCTGCGCGCCGACGTTCATCTGGACACGTCCGAGACCGTCGGCGGACCGGAACTCTCCCTGGGACGACTGCCCGGCGTCATACCCCTCGGGAAAGCCGAAGGTCCGGTAACCGTGCCCGTAGACGCTGCGCGGCGTCGCAAGACGGACGACCTCTGCCCCTTCGTACCCGACCTCGAGCCTGAGGATCGCGATGTCGTCGCCGTCCATCTCCGCGGGGAGCCGCAGGTTCTCCTGGATCCCGTTATCCGTCAGGCTCTCAGCACTGATCTGCTCGACGGCCTCCTTGCCCGGCACCCAGGCGACGACCCGACCGGTACGTCGCTCGCCGGTGATCATGAGCTCGACGCTCACCGGGAGCCGCGGGACGCGACCATCGGTCCCCTCAAGACCCAGGACGTCCTGGACGACGTGCGCGCACGTGCACACCAGGTCCGGCGCGACCAGGAAGCCGGCCCCCAGGGTCTGGCCCGACGCGTCCCTCACGCGGATGGTCCACGGAGCCTCGTGCCGGGTGATCATCGCTGCCCCCGGGCGGAGTCGGACCAGCGGAGAGTCAGGTTCAGGTTGGCCTCGGTCGACGCCCTGGCGATCACGACACCGGCCTCGGCCGTCATGGTGACGCCGAGCTCGAGCGTGACCTCGTCCGGGCGCACCGCGAGTGCTCGGGTCTTCGCGTCCACGACCTCGACGATGTTGTGCAGATCATCGAGGGCCTCGCCCAGCGTCGCTTTCACGCCTCGGCCCGGGCCACGACTCACCGGCCGCGTCCCAGGGGCCGGTTTACGCTCCTCGACCTCGACCAGCACATCCGTGCCGTTACCGAGCTCCATCTTCTCGAACCGCACCACGAGCGCCTCCGACCACGTCGCGGTCGACGCGCCCTCGCGTCGACCAGGATCGCGAAACTACCAGGGCGTATGCCGCATTTCCGCTAAAGTCAGACACTTGGTTCGTGCGCTTGGTTTACGGCCGACGACAGCTGGTACCTCATGTCAGGCTGGAGAGATGCCGAACCGTCTGGTGACCGCGACCAGCCCGTACCTCCTCCAGCACGCCGACAACCCCGTGGACTGGCGGGAGTGGGGCGACGAGGCGTTCGCGGAGGCCCGCCGCCGCGACGTCCCCGTCCTGCTGTCCGTCGGGTACGCCGCCTGCCACTGGTGCCACGTCATGGCGCACGAGTCGTTCGAGGACGACGAGGTGGCGGCGGCGGTCAACGCCCGCTTCGTCGCGGTCAAGGTCGACCGGGAGGAGCGGCCCGACGTCGACGCCGTCTACATGAGCGCGACCACCGCGCTCACCGGTCAGGGCGGCTGGCCCATGACCTGCTTCCTCACCCCGGACGGCGACCCGTTCTACTGCGGCACCTACTACCCGCGGGAGCACTTCCTGGCGCTGCTCGACGGCGTCACCGAGGCCTGGACGGAACGCCGCGACGCCGTCGGGCAACAGGCTGTGGCGATCACCGAGGCGGTGACGAGCGCGTCGTCGCGCCTGGTTCCGGACCGGCTCGACACCGACGCCCTCGCCGACGCGGTCCGACGCCTGGCCCGCGACGCCGACCCGCTGCGCGGCGGGTTCGGCGGCGCGCCCAAGTTCCCGCCCTCGATGACGCTCGAACATCTCCTGCGCCACCACGCCCGGACCGGCGACGCCGAGGCGCTGCACCTCGTCGAGCGGACGTGCGAGGCCATGGCCCGCGGTGGCATCTACGACCAGCTCGCGGGCGGCTTCGCGCGGTATGCGGTGGACGCCGCCTGGGTGGTGCCGCACTTCGAGAAGATGCTGTACGACAACGCCCAGCTCCTGCGGGTCTACCTGCACCTGTACCGCGCGACGGGCTCGCCGCTCGCCGAACGCGTCGCCCGGGAGACCGCAGGTTTCCTTTTGGCCGACCTGCGCACGCCCGAGGGCGGTTTCGCCTCCGCTCTCGACGCCGACACCGACGGCGTCGAAGGGCTCACCTACGCCTGGACTCCCGAGCAGCTCGTCGAGGTCCTGGGGCCCGACGACGGGGCCCGCGCCGCGGAGGCCCTGTCCGTGACCCCGGAGGGGACGTTCGAGGAGGGTTCCTCGACGCTCCAGCTGCGGGAGGACCCCGACCCCGCTTGGTGGGGCGGCGTGCGGGCGAGGCTGGCCGAGGCCCGGTCCGCGCGGCCTCAGCCGGCCCGCGACGACAAGGTGGTCACCGCGTGGAACGGCCTGGCGATCGCCGCCCTCGCCGAGGCGGGGGCGCTGCTCGACGTCCCGGACCACATCACCGCGGCGCGCGAGTGCGCCGAACTCATCCTGGGGCTCCACCTCGTCGACGGGCGCCTCCGGCGCGCGTCCCGCGGCGGCGTCGTCGGGGCCGCGTCCGGCGTCGCCACCGACCACGGCGACCTCGCCGAAGGCCTGCTCACCCTGCACCAGGCGACGGGCGAGACCCGCTGGCTCGAGGCCGCGGGCGACCTGCTCGACGTCGCGCTGGCCCGGTTCGGCGACGGCGACGGCGGCTTCTTCGACGTGGCCGACGACGCCGAACGCCTCGTGAGCCGGCCGAAGGACGCCACCGACGGCCCCGAGCCCGCCGGCCAGTCGTCGCTGGCCGGGGCGCTGTGCACCTACGCGGCCCTGACCGGCTCGCCCCGGCACCGTGCCGCCGCCGAGGCCGCGGTGGCCGCCGCCGGCGGGCTGGCCCGGCAGGCACCACGGTTCGCCGGCTGGACGCTGGCGGTCGCGGAAGCGCTCGCCACCGGCCCGCTGCAGGTCGCCGTCGTCGGGCCCGACGACGAGGCGCGCGCCGCGCTCGCACGCGTGGCCCGGGGCGCCGTGTCTCCGGGGCTGGTGGTCGCCGTCGGCGAGCCGGACGCCCCGGGCGTACCCCTGCTCGCCGACCGCCCGCTCGTCGACGGGCAGGCCGCGGCCTACGTGTGCCGGGGGTTCGTGTGCGACCGGCCGGTGACGACCACCGAGAGCCTGGCGGCGGCGCTCAGGACGTGAGCGGGCCGGGATCGCTCGGAGGGCTGCACCCAGGAGGCGGCGACGCTCAGGGCACGGTGCGGCGTCACTCGATGTATCGCGCCGTCCCCTGGACCCGGTAGACGACGTCGGCCGGGACGTCGGCGAAGATGTCGACGTCGACCTTCTCGCGCTGGCCCGCCTTCATGTGCTCGATGAACACGGTCCCCGTGCCGTACGACCTCTTGCCGTCCTTGCTCTGCGCGACGATCTCGGCGGTGTAGGTGAACGTCCGCCCGCCGCTGTTGGTCACGGTGACCGGGACCACCAGGATGCCGAGGGAGTCGCTCTCGCCCTCACCTACGGTGAAGTCCTTGCTCAGGTCCGCGAGACCGACGTCCTCGAGCTGGGCGATGGTCAGGACCGGGACTGTCGAGACGCCACCGAGCTGGGTCTCGAGCTCCAGGGAGCCGGTCACCTCGGCCCGGACCTGGAGCACGTCCCCCGTCTCCACGCCGTCGAGCAGTGTGTCGTCCCCGACGAAGACCGAGCTGGACTGCAGCTCGAACAACCCGCCGGGCTGGTCGACGCCGGCGACCGCCAGGAACCGGTCGGTGCCGGTGCTGCTGTCGAACCGCACGACCTCGGCGAACACCACCACGGCACGGCCCTCGGCCAGGACGGGGTCCTTGACGATGGACTCCCACTGCTTGGCGTCGACCTGGACGTAGTCCTCCGGGTCGAGCACCGGGCCGCCGCCGTCGGGGCGCTCGGCCGAACCGCTGCCGGAACCCGGAGCCGTGGTGGCACTCTCCTCCGCGATCGTCCTCGCCAGGTCGGACAGCGCAGCCGAGGCGGTCGTCGCGAGGAGGACCCCGAGGCCCGCACCGACCACCGACAGGGTGATACCGGTGATCGCCGCCCCACGCCCGGTCGGCGGGTCGGTGCGGCCCGACCGCACGAGCCCGACGATCCCCAGCACGACGCCGATGACGGCCGGCAGGAACAGCAGGCTCAGCACCAGCGAGACGATCCCGAGGACGAGGCTCGCCGTCGCCTGCGGGTTGCTCGGGGCCTTCGGTGCGGAGGCCGGGACGTAGGGCCCGTATCCGTACGGGGGCGGTGCCTGTGATGCCTGCGCCGCGGGAGCGGCGAAGCGCAGGTCCTGCGTGGGTCCGGGCTCTCGCCCGCCCGTCGGCCCGTGCCCGTCCACCATGGTCTCCCCCGGCCTCGTACCCTGTTGCGCCCGTCGCCTGCGGTTCTCGACCGGAGCACCGGACGCGCTCACCGGAATGAAGGATACGGAACAGGCCGGTACGAGTGCCCGCAAAACGGACCGCGGACCGGCACAACCACCCGGGTGAAATCCACCGACGGCGCTCAGCCCAGCCGGACGACCGGTCGGCTAGGACCGGTCCGCTCGTTCGCGATGCCGTCGGACACCGGCACGGTTGGCGCACCGCACCGAGCAGTACCGCTGACGACCGTTGCGGGTCACGTCGACCACCACGTTGGTGCAGGGCTCGGACGCGCAGCGCCCCAGCCGGTGCATCCCGCGAGTGACCAGGTGGAGCGACGTACCCACGCTGATCACGGCGCGCAGGACCGAGGACAGCACCTGGTTGTCGTCCCGGTAGTGGAGATGCCAGCCCTCGTCGTCGTGGTCCGTGAGCCGCGGGTAGGCCGCGACCGCTGCCATCTGCGCGTTGAGCAGGGCGGCACGTGCCGCGGGATCGGGCGTGTCCACGACACGCAGCCAGTCGTCGATGACGAGTCGCGAGCGAGCATGGTCCTCGGGCTCCTCCCGAAACTCCATCGCCATGCCGAAGTCGCGTGTTCGCGCCTCGATCCCCGCCCGGTCGGCCGGCCACTCGTTGGCGAGGGAAGCGGCGAGCAGGATCGCGTACTCCCCGTAAGGGTTGAGATGCACAAGGCCATTACAGCATCGTAAGAGGCATGACGACGACCGACACCCGCCCCTCACCGCACACCAGCTCCCAGGAGGCCGCGCACGAGCACGCGTGGGCGACGACGTCACGCCACGCGACCTCTGTGGGCTTCGTGCTCTACGTCAGGTGCACGACGTGCGGCGACCACCGGGTGGACCTCCAGGGGCACCGCGAGACACCGCCCGCACCACTGAGCCGGGTGGTCGGTAGCGGGTGCGGGGTGGATGGCTGACGCCAGCCAGGTCCGTGTCAGTGGCTCGTGCGAGCATCGGGTATGGACAACATCCAGCGCCTTCGCCCGGACGGGCTGGTCTCCAGCCCAGCGTTCAGCCACGTCGCCGTCGTGCCGCCCGGGGCGACGACGATCTATGTCGGCGGCCAGAACTCCGTCGACGCTGACGGCGCCCTCGTCGGCGCCGACGACGTCGCCGACGACGTCGCCGACCAGTCGGTGCGCGCCCTGGAGAACGCCGGAGTCGCGCTCGCCGCGGCCGGCGCCACGTTCGCCGACGTCGTGCAGTGGACCGTGCTCTTCGTCGACGGTGTCGACCTGGCTGCTGCCTACGGCGCGATCGCGCCCCTGCTGGCGTCCGACGAACCGCCCCTGGTGCTCGGGGCGCGGGTCGCCGGGCTCGGTGTGCCGGGCGCACTCATCGAGGTGAGCGCGATCGCCGCGGTGCTGCGCTGACCCCGGCCTTCGCGCGGTGGGCGGCGACCCGCTCGCGGGTGGCACACCGCCGTGAGCAGTACCGCTGGTCCGGACCGCTGCCGACCGCGAGGAAGACCTGATCGCACCCTGTCGCCGCGCAGACACCGCCCGGCAGCTGCTGCCGGTCCCAGATCAGCACGGCCATGGCCAGGCAGGCGGACGCCAGGAACCACTCGCCGATCGGGCCGTCGTCGTCACGGTCGAGGTGGAGATGCCATGTCGTCCCGCCGTGCGTGGTGAGCCGCAGGCGCTGCGTGTGCCGGGCGAGCAGCTGGTTGAGCAGCGCCGTCGCGGTCTCGAGGTCGTCGGCGTCGAAGACCGGCCGGAGCTTCTGCGCCGCACGCCGCAGCGGTTCGACGTCGTCGCCGGTGATCGTCAATGACTCGGCCTCGCCGTGGGCGAGCAGGACCTCGCGGATCGCTTCCGGTGTCGGGTCGGCAGCGAGTACGTTGATCATCGCCGCGGTCCGCCGTGCGGCGGTACGCGGAGAGAGCCGGACGGGCCAGTCGGCAGGCGGTGGGACCATCATCGAAATGTAACGCTCATAGACAAGTTTTGCGTTACGTCCCTACGGTGCGTCCCATGCCCGCGCAGACCGCGAACCGACGTCTGCGGACCTACCTGGCCGGGGCGGCGATCTCTCGTACCGGCGACGAGATGAGCGGACCCGCGCTGCTGCTGCTCGCCCTTTCCGGTTCCGGCGCTGCCTCGACCGGACCGGCGGTGGTGGCCGCGCTGACCGCGGCGACCGCGGTGGGCGGGCCGGTCCTCGGGGTGCTCCTCGACCGTTCGCGACACCCGGGCCGGCTGCTGGCGTTCACGCTCATCGCCTTCGCCACGGCCATCGCCGCCGTCGGGCTCCTGCTCGGGAGCCTCCGCGCGACGGCGCCCGTCGTCGCCGTCGCGCTGGTCGGCGGGCTCTTCCGGCCGGCGCTGTCCGGCGGGTGGAGCTCCCGGCTGCCCGACGTCGTACCGGCCCGGGCGCTGCCCCGGACCTCCGCGCTGGACGCCCTGACCTTCGACATCGCCGCCCTGGCCGCCCCGGTCCTCGTGGGCGTCCTGGCGGTCACGCTGTCGCCGGCCCACGCCGTCGTCGTCGCGGCGCTGACGATCCTGCTCGCCGCACCAGCCGCGTGGACGACCGGGGGCACGGCGCTCAGAACCGGTCGACAGCCACCGCTTCAACGACAGGTGCTGACCGGGTTCCAGGCGATCGCCCGGATCCGGCCGCTGCGTCGAGCGACGGTCACGTCGGTGATCAGCTACGTCGGTGTCGGGCTGATCTTCACCTCGGCGCCGCTCCTCGCCCAGCACGTCCTCGGACGGGCGGAGCACGGCCCCTGGCTGGTGGCCCTGATGGCTCTCGCCGCAGTGGTCGGCAACGCGGCGTACGCGCTGCGGCCCGGCCGGATCTCACCCGACCGGGTCCTGGTGGCCACCTTCTGCCTGCTCGCCGTCGCGTCCGGCATGGCCGCGCTGGCCCTCGTGGCAGACCGGCCGCCCGTCGGCGTCGGCTGCCTCCTGGCGGCTGCCGCGCTCACCGGGGCTGCCGACGGGCCGCAGCTGGCCGCGCTCCTCCGGATCCGCCACCGGGACACACCCGGGGCGGTCCGCAGCCAGGTGTTCACCACCGGTGCCAGCCTCAAGCTCGGGGGCGCGGCGCTCGGTGCCGCGCTGTGCGGTGTGCTGGCGTCCGCCCTACCCGCCGCGATGCTCGCGGCCATGGCCGCCGAGCTGCTCGCGCTGTTGTGCTTCGCCGCGCTCTCGCAGCGCTAGCCGCGCCCGTCACCGCCCGGGCGCAGGTCAGCGGCTGAGCTCGATCAGGGCGAGTAGCGCCTGGCCGTAGGCATCGACCGGTTCCAGGGCGGTGAACACACGAGGCTGTCCCAGAAGCTCGACATCCACCTCGTACGCGCCGTCGACGCGGCGCAGCGCCCGGAAGCTCGAGCGCAGGAGGGCACGCAGCTGGTGCTCGCGCGGCAGCCAGAGGGTGTCCTCGATCGCCACCGAGTCGAGTGCCCACTCGGTGGTTCCGTTGAAGCCGAGGATCGTGCCGGTCGGGAACTCGTGCGCCTCGATGGTCATCGTGCTCACGGTGAAGACGTCACCCGCGAGCTCCGGCGCGGCGATACGGAACTGGTCGCCGTCGACCGGCGTCCAGACCAGGCCGGCGTCACGCAGCTGCACGGCAAGCTCGGTGGAGATCATCGACCCATTGTGGAACATGTCGAACCCCCGACGGGTGCACCAGGAGCGGCCACCGCCGGCACAGCCCGCACACGGGGACTGTGCCGGAGAGGCATGCCCTTGGTCAGAACCGCTCCAGCTCGGGCGAGGTGGTGCTGGCCTGGCGCTGCGGCCACAGCGCGATGGCGAGGCCGATCACGACGCTGCCGATGTGCAGCACGTTGTCGGCAGCGTTGATGTTGAGGATGTTGATGTCCGGGTTGTTGACGGCGATCAGGCCGAAGACGAACGTCGCGCCGTAGCCGGCGACGAGCAGCCACCCGAACGTCCGCGCGCGGCCGGGCACTGACCACAGTGCGACGCCGAGCAGCCCGATCAGGATGTGCACGATGTTGTGCAGGGGGTTGACGGCGAAGCCGAGCAGCGTCTGGTCGTGGTTGTGCTCGGCGAAGCCGTCGAATCCGGTCACGAAGAACCCGGCGGCCCCCACCAGGAGGTACACCACGCCGATCGTGAGGGCGATGAGCTGGTGCGGTGCTCGGGTCGAGGACGTGGACTGGGACATGGCAGTTCTCCATTCGTGTCGTGCGCGGTGCCGTGCGGCGGTGCCGTGCAGCGGCTCCTGCAGCGGTCTCGTGCAGTGGTCTCGTGCAGTGGGTTCGTGCAGTGGGTTCGGAGCCGCGGCGCGACCGGATTGGACGGAAAAAGGTTGGTGCCGCCGCCCCTTCGGACCGCGGCACCAACCTTTCTGCTCCAGCGCCGAACGGCGCGCTTCGCGGTGTGCCCGGCTACTGCCCGGCTACTGCGCGACTACTGCCCGGTGAACACGAACTGCGAACCGGGCTCCTTCTCGATGTCCCCCTCACCGGAGTCGGTGACCTTCACGTTCGACAGGATCGCGTTGCCGCGAGCGCCGCCCATCGCGAGGATGCCGGACCCGTTGTTGGACTTGTCGATCCGGACGTTCGTGATGCGGACGTCGGGCATGTTGCCGCCGCCGTTCTTGAACTGGATGCCGTCGTAGGTGGAGTCGACGATGTCGGTGTCGCGGATGGTGACGCCGACGATGTCGTGCGTCTGCGGGAAGATCGTGATCGCGCCGAACTCCTGGTCCTCGTTCCAGAACGCCCCGCCGGTGCGGTAGAGGCCGTTGTTGGCGATGAGCGTCGTCCCCGAGAACGGCAGGGGGTCGTGGTCGGTCGCCAGCATGATGCCCGGGTAGTTCATGGTGTCGGCGATCAGGTTGTTCTCGACTCTGTTGTCGTAGCCGCCGTAGATGGCGATCCCGTTGGCACGCCACGGGAGCTGGACGGTGTTGTTGCGGAACGCGTTGTCGTGGCCGATGTCGACGTTGCGGTCCTTGACGTAGGGGTTGGCCCAGACGGCGAGCGCGTCGTCACCGGTGTTGCGGAACGTGGAGTTGAACACGAGAGAGTTGCGCGTGCCGTTGCTGAAGTTGATGCCGTCGGCGTAGGTGTTGCGGATGCGCACGCCGGAGAACTCGAGGCCGTCGCCGGGTCCCCAGAGCTCGGGGATGTTGGTGTAGTCGCGCCCGACCCACACACCGACGTTCGCGTGCTCGATCCAGACGTTGGTGATCTTGGTGTCCTTGCCGAATCGGCCGTTGAGGCCGACGCCCCCCTCCTCCTGCCCGTTGTTGCCACGGATGTCGCCGGACCCGAAGATCGCGATGTCGGAGATCTGGACGTTGTCGTCGATGTCGAACCCGAAGTTGCCCTCGTGCGGATGGTTGATGACGCCCGGCGCGAGGTGCGGCTTGATGAGGCTGTAGAGCTGCGAGTGCCACATGCCCGCGCCGCGGATGGTGACGTCGCTGATCCCTACCTGGTTGTGCGTGCCGCGGTTGAGCGGGTCGTCGGTGAGGATCTTCTTCTCCTGGCGCCACTGCCCCGCCGGGATCCACACGCAGCTGATCTCGCCGTTCTGGTCGGCGGTGACGGCGGCCTGGATGGCCTCGGTGTCCTCGCGTCCGTCGTTCGGCACGGCGCCGTACTCGGTGATCGAGGTGCACTGGGCGGGCTTGGCCGCGGGCGGTGCGACCTGTTCGAGCTCGACCAGGTCGATGACGTAGAACGCGGCGTCGTCGCCGGCGTCGCGCTGGAGCTTGAACACCGTGCCTGCGGGGAACGACCGGCCGAGGAGAGCGTGCGACTCGTCGAAGAGGCGGCGGGCGTCACCGCCCGGCGTGTTCGTCAGGCCTTCGGGCTGGTCGGTGTTCCCGTACAGCCACGAGTGCTTGGACGACAGCGTCAGCTTCTGCACGAACTCGCCGTTCGCGTAGAGGCTGATCGTCTTCTCCTGCCCTCCGCCGCCGGGGGCGTCGGGGATCGAGTTGCGTACGACGATGGAGTTGGTCGGGTTCGTGGAGGTGAGCTCGACGTACTGGCCGGTGCTGTTGAGCCGCACGGACTCGCGGCCCGAGGACTCGGTGGCGAAGTTGGTGTGGCCGAACGTGCGCAGCGGGTCGGTCTCGAGGAGCGTGCCCGTGTACCGGCCGTCCTCCGCCTCGTACGTCGTGTACGGGACGGCGGCACCGCGGCCGACGGTCACCGCGAGGGTCCTCGAGTTGTTGTCCTCGTTCGTCTCGGCGACGACGTCGGTGGCGTCGGCGGTCGCGGTCACCGTGACCCCGCCGTTCGTCGCGGTCCAGGTGCCGGACGGCGTGACGGTGACGGTCCCGCCCGCGGGGACTGCCGGCGTCGTGCCGTTCAGGGTGCTCGAACCGGCCACGACGCGGGTCACCGAACCGGCCGCAGCCGGCTCGTTGCCACGGTTGCGCACCTGGACGCTGAACGACACCGCCGCGCCGACGGCGGGGTTGGCCGGGTTCGAGGACACGGAGACGACCTCGAGGTCGGGCCCGGGCGCCTCGCGCACCACGAGCTTCGCCGACGCCGTGAACGCGTTGTCCGTCTCGTTCTGCTCGGCCACGGTGTTCGCCGGGTCGACGACCGCACCGACCGTGTACTCCCCGGCCGGTCGGGTACCCGCGGGGACCTCTACCTGGACGCTCGCGCCGGGCTGCAGTGCGCCGACGTCCGCCGAGCCCACGGTGGTGCCACCGAGCTTGCCGTCGAGCGAGGTGCCCGCCGACGCCTTGTCGCCCGTGTTCTTCACGGTCGCCGTCAGCTTCACGGTTGTGGTCGCGGTGGGCGACGCCGGGGACGTGGTGACCGCTGTGACGACGAGGTTCGGGTTCGGCGCGGGCGCGCCGTAGACCTCGAGCTCGGCGACCTGGCCGTTGCCGGCGCCGGTGTTGCCGGTGAAGCGCAGGCGGACGTCGGTGACGGTCCCGGTCACGGGGACGTTCACGAGGTTGCCGCTCCCCGGTGCGAACGCGTACCCGGCGGACGCCTTGAGCTCCTGCCACGCGCCCGTGCCGGAGCGCCCCCAGACTGAGAACGTCTGCGTCCGCTGGCCCCAGGCGCCGTCGGGGTTCAACCGCACCCGCAGGCTGCTGACCTGCGTGGGCGCGGCGAGGGAGACGTCGAGCGTCGACGGGTACTGCCCGCCCGCGCCCTCCCAGTACGTGCCGACCTGCCCGTCGACAGCGTTCGCCGCGACGTACGACCACTCGGTGGACGACGCGGCCGCCGGGCGGTCCTTCGCGTAGTTGGTGCCGGTCGGGTCGGTCGGCGGGTCCGTGGACGGGTCGGTCGGATCACCGCCGCCGCTGGGTGTGCCCCACACCTGCAGCTCGGACACCTGGCCGTTGCCGGCGCCGGTGTTGGCACTGAAGGCGAGGCGGAGCTCGTCGATGTCGGAGCCGACCTCCGAGCCGAGCGCGAGCTCCACCTTGTTGCCGGTCGCGGGGTCGAAGCGGTGCGCCGCCGAGGCCTTCAGCGTCCGGAACGACGACTCGCCGTCGGACCGGCCGAGCACGCTGAACGTCTGGGTGCGCGGCGCCCAGACGGAGGCCGGCGGCACCGTGACGACCACACGCTCGACGTCGGCCGCCGCGCCGAGGTCGACGGTGAGGTGCGCCGGGTACTGGCCGCCCGCGCCCTCCCAGTAGGAGTTCGTGCTCCCGTCGTTCGCGTTGCCCGCGACGTACGTCTGCGTCACCGACGACGCGGCGATCGGCTTGCCGAGCGCGAGGTTGGTGGCATCCGCCGCGGCGTACGCGACGGCGCCCAGGCCGAGCGGCGCGACCAGCGCCAGCGCGGCACCCACCACGACCGTGTTCTTCCAGGGGATTCTCATGAACGTCCTCGTTCTCCCGCCGGGGCGGGCTCGTCCAGCCGCAGGGCAGCATTGCCCAGCGAGAGTAGAAAGTTGCAGCGTGTGCACTGCTTTGTGCTCAGCGTCTGTCAATTTCTTGCGGCTTGCTGTACGGACGTTACGAGAACGGGCACGGGGCGTCAAGGGTCCCGCGGGCCGTATGCGGGCGCGCCGGTGGCTCTGTCAGCGGCTCGGTGCCGGTAGCGGGGCGCGGCCAGGGCCGGCCGTCAGCGGCGGTAGCGCAGCCAGACCACCGCATCGTCGAAGGTCTCGGCGCTCACCAGGCGCAGGGCCGACGCCGGCGGGTCCGTGCCGAACCAGCGGTGCTTGGCGCCGTCCGCGGCCAGGCACGGATGGACGAGCAGGCTGATCTCGTCGACAAGCCCAGCCCGCAGCATCGCCCCGGTCAGCGCCCCGCCGCTGTCCACCCGGACCAGTTCCACGCCGCGCTCCCCCAGTACGTCGAGCGCGGCCGGGAGATCGACCCGGTCATCACCCACGACCAGCTCTTCAACAGGGTCAGGACCGTCAGGGTCGGGACCGTCAGAAGCGAAACCGTCGAGGGCAGGTTCGCCGGGGACCGTCTCACCGGGGCTGGTCTCGTCGGCTGGGACCTCGCCGTCGGCCCCGACCGCCCGGGACCGGAGGGCCACCACGGCGGACCAGTGTCCGGCGTCCCGCAGTGCCCGCCAGGCCCGCACGCGGCGGCGGCTGTCGACGACGGCGAGCAGCGGCCCGCCGTCGGCCGGGCCGGGACCCGACTGCGCCGCCAGGGCCTCCTCCTGCGCGAGGATCGTATCCGCCCCGGCCAGGGTGACGTCCTCGTGCCAGGTCTGGGCCAGCTCGTAGAACCGGCCGACGTCCGGCGCGAAGCCGGTGGTGGCGCCGTCCACCGACACCGCGACGTGCACCACCACATATGGGCGGGCGCCCCGCTCGGCCGCGACGGCAGTTCGGAGCTCGGCCATGGCCGCCACTCCCCCTCTGGACGTCGAGTAGTCGTCCAGACCATCATCGCGGCCCACCGCCACCGTGTCAGCCGGATGACTCGCAGAGGCGTAGGACGTTGCCGAACGGGTCGATCACCTCGATGGTCGGCCCTCCGGGAGCGTCACGGTCGATGCCGGGCCGGAGCCGGGCGTGCGGCCGAGCCGACAGCTCCGCGTGCAGCGCATCGGCACTCGCGACGGGAACCCGGACCACCGCTCCCGGGGTCCCGTCACCGTGGTGCTCGGACAGGTCCAGCACCGCCTCGCCGCGGCGCACGCGGAAGTACAGCGGCATGCCCGGCTCGAAGCGGTGCTCCCACTCGACGTCGAACCCGAGGTAGCCCACGTAGAACTCCCGTGCGCGCGCCTCGTCCTGGACGCGGAGCACGGGGACCGCGCGTCCGAAGCCCGTCGGCCTCGGACGGTGCGGCCGCGCCGGTGGTCCCGGCGGTACCGGTGGTACCGGTGGTACCACCGGCAACCGGCCTGGCGGCAGCTGCGCAGGCAGCCGCGCGGACGCCGTGTTCCAGTCGGCGAAGCCGAGCTGGGCCGCGACGATCTCCAGCCCGCGACTGTGACTGATGGTGACGCCGGTGTCGGCGAGCATGCGGCGCAGCACTCGGGCAGCCGTCTTGGCGTCGTCAGGTGTCAGGTCCACGAGTACATCGCTATCCCGGTGCCGTGAGCGTGGTCGGTGCCCGCACTGCCGTCCGTGGCACCGTGGTAGTCACGAGAACCCTGGCAGGACATCTTCGTCGATGCATTCACCAGACCGATCGTCTCGGCGCGGGCGGCGGGCTCATCGAGTGCCTGGGTAGAGGCTAGCAAGCCGGCGCGCATCTCACGCGGGAGCCCGTGGACCCGTGAGCCGACATTTTTGTCGGACTCGTCCATGACCGCAGCCCTCGCCGGGCGGACGGTGACACGAACGGACGCCCCTGGTGACGCGCGTCTCGGCCGGCTCCCCGGCGACCCTCCGGCTCACGCTCCGGGCTAGTCGGCCGGCATCCGTCACAGCCTCGAAGTGTTATCCACAGATTTCATGCTTGCCGCGCGGTACGTACGCATGTTCGAGAGAATGGGTGCAGGCAGGACGTGAGTACTAGAGGCGACGAGGGGGTGGGGTCGGTGGAGCAGTCGAAGTCAACGAATGGTGCCCTAGGCCCTGGCCTGCCTCCTGCGGAGTCGATCGAGGACGTGCTGGCCCGGTTCGAGGCCGATGCTGCAGTTCTGGCAGCGCTGACCGATCCCGAGGTGCTGGACGGGTGGAACGCCCCGGGTATCACGCGGTTGGCGGAGGCCCATTCCCGGATCCGTCGGCTGACCGCTCGCCTGGACGGGGTCCGATACACGTTGCTGCCCCGGATCGAAGCGGACGGGTCCTGGCGCTCAGGCGGGATGGCGCGCGCGTTCACGACCTGGCTCCGGCTCCGCGAAGGCGTGTCCGCGTCGACGGCGGGTAAGGACATGACGATCGCCCGCCGCCTCGCCACGGCCCTGCCCGGGACCCGGGAGCGGTTGGTCGCGGGAACCCTGGGCATCGACCACGCGAAGGTCATGACCGACGTCGCCCCGACCAGCGAGACCCGGCAGGATGCGTTGGCGTGGCTGATCGATACCCGCACCGGCGAGACCACCACCCCTGAGCAGTTCGTGCAGACCGTCGCCGTCGACTTCCCCGACCCGGCCGAGGACCCCGACGGTGAACACACCCGGAACCTGATCACCCAGGTGCTGGAGGACGCCGTCACGGACGGCACACTGGTCACCGGGGAAGGCCTGGTCCTACGCGAAGCATCCCTGCTCAACGCGGACCAGTTCCGGGTCGTGGCCCGCCGCTTCGCGACGATCACCGACCCCGACACCGACGACACCGATGACGACAAGGCCGCCCAGGGCGAGTTCCTCGACCTGGCCAAAACCATTGACGGCTACCACCTGGCAGGATTCCTGACCGACGAACACGGCCTGCTCGTGACCACCGCGATCAACGCGATCATCGGCGCGCCCGCCGCAGAGGACCCCCGCACGTCGACCCAGCGTCGCGCGCAGGGCCTGGCCGACCTCGCCCGGATCGTCCTGGACACGAACCAGGCCTCACCCGGCGCGGCGATCCCGCCCCACCTGAATGTGACGGTGTCCTGGACCGAGCTGATCGCCCAGGCCACCCGCACCCGCGAGGGCCTGTGCCTGACCTGCGGACAAGCCACACCAGGCCGTTCACCAGGACGTGCCGCATCAGGCGGCGCACCAGGATGTCCGACCGGTGCCGGAGCACCAGGCACGAGCACGGGTGCAGGTACAGCGGTTACGGGCACGAGTACGAGCGCGGGCGTGGCCGGCACACTGTCGATGTCTGGGTTGTTGTCCGGTGGTGGGCCGGTGTTCACCGAGACCGGCGACCGGGCACCACGAGCACTACTACGCCGGCTCGCATGCGACAGTGCGGTCACCCGGGTCGTGTTCGGACCTGATGGTGCGGTCCTGGACGTCGGACGCGCCCAACGCACCGTCACCGGGCAGATGCGCCGAGCAGTGATCGCGCGCGACCGGCACTGCGTCTTCCCCGGATGCGACCAACCACCCTCACGATGCGAGGTCCACCACGCCATCACCCACTGGGCCCACGGCGGAAACACCTCCGTCAGCAACAGCGCCCTGTTGTGCTGGTACCACCACCAACTCGTCGACACCCAAGGCATCACCATGCACTGGACCGGCAAACCCCTAACCGGCACCACCACCACCGGCCCGGGCAGCACCACCACCAGCACCGCAGCCACCGGCACCACCCCCGGCACGACCATCGGCACGACCACCGTCGACGGCACCACCACCGGCGCTGCCGTCCCGGGCACCCTGCTGGAGACCGGGTGGGCCTTCACCGACGCCCGAGGACACCGCATCACCCTGCCCGAACCACTCGAAACCCCACCCGAATCCGAAGTCGCCTAGCCGGCGACAGCGCAGCTGATGCACGTGCGGGCCGTGGGCCGAGCCAGCAGGCGGCCACGCGCGACTGCTTGTCCGCACCGTTCGCAGTAGCCGTGGTTGCCGGCGGTGACCCTCGCGATCGCCGCGTCCACGTCGACCAAGTGGTTCCTGGCCGCATCGAGCAGCGTGCTCGCCTGTGAGAGCTCGAAGGCGATCGTGGTCCCTTCGGGGTCGTGCTCGTCGTCGGACGCGGTGAGCCGCGACGCGTCCACCATCGAGGCGATGTTGCCTGAAAGGGAGGAGATCCGGTCAGCGGTGGGCTCGTGATCGGCGATCAGCAGCCCATGCATCTCAGTGATCGGAGGCATTCTCCTGCCGCTCTCCTGACGAATCCCGGCCTGCGGAATCTCGCAGCTACCGGCGACGGCCGCCCACGGCGACGGCCGCCCGCCAGCGTCTCCCTTCGCAGATCATGGCCCTGTCGGCGAGTGCCTCGATCACCTCGCATGTGTCGGTCGAAGTCAGTGTTCGGCGAGGTGGCTATGTACATCGAGTCGGTGGTGCGGCAAGATTCCGCTGCTTCGGCGACGAGCCTGGGACCATGACCCTTGAGCGCGTCGGTCTGCGCCAGAACGGAGCCCTCACCCGCGCGAGGGATACCGGTCCCCCGGCAGGGTGAAGCGGGGCCGCGCGCTTCGCTGAAGGCTTGTCCCATGCCATCGAGCCGCCTTGGCGCCGTTTCTTCTCGCCGTGTACGCGTCTGTCCACGTGTGGTGGGGCATCGCGGGAGCACCGCACTTCGATTCCTTCGGCGAATCGCGCGGAAGCTGCTGCGCTCTCGGGGGTGCTCTCGATGCGTCGCGTGACCATGCGCACACCATGCCGGGCGACGCAGCGAGTGCCAGCCGGTATCGCCTGTGCTGCTGGTTCCGTCGCCGTACTTCGCCGGCGTCGCCTCGGGGGCGCTCATCATCGTGGCGGCCCGTGAGGAGGCCGCGGTAGACCGTGCCGAGCGTGGGGCGTCGCGACGCCCGCGCTGATGTGTCCTTTGCGGACTTTCCTGACCAGATCTGTACCGAATCGAGATCGAGGAAGCGATGACCACTCAAGACCGTCCCCGCGTCGTGGTACTGGGCGCCGGCTCCGCAGGTATCCAAGCGATCCGCAGGCTCGCTCGCACGAACGCCGACGTGACCCTCGTCGACCAGAATCCCTACAGCACCTTCCTTCCACTGCTGTACCAGGTGGCTACAGGCGGCCTCAACTCCGGAGACGTCACGTATCCGCTGCGGCCGCTCAGCGCTCGGCACGACGTCCGGTTCCGGCGAGCGACGGTGCGCGGCATCGACCACACGCGGCGCGAAGTGCTCGTCGACGCGGGTGCGCCACTGCCATACGACTACCTGATCGTCGGTATCGGAACCGTCGGTCACTACTTCGGTGTGCCCGGCGCGAGCGAGCACACCGTCTCGGTGTATACCCGCAGGGACGCCCTTGCGGCCCGGGACGCCATCTTCAGCGGGCTCGAGTCCGTCGCCGGCCGTTCCGAACCAGGAACCGGCAGCTTTCACGCTGTCGTCATCGGCGGCGGGGCCACCGGCGTCGAGATGGCCGGTGCCATCGCCGACCTCAAGCGGTCCCTGTTGACCACCGCCTTCCCCGAGCTCGACCCATCTCAGCTGAGGATCACCCTGGTCGAGAGGGGCGACACCCTGCTGCCCCCTTTCGACGACGGACTGCGGCGCTACACCCATCGGCAGCTGATCAAGCGCGGCGTCGACGTCCGTCTCGGTACGGCTATCTCCGCCGTGCACCGGGACCGCGTCGACCTGAAGGATGGCTCCTCCATGCGCGCGGACGTGGTCATCTGGGCCGCCGGTACGGCGGGCGGCGTCGAGCCGGACGACTGGGGGCTGCCGATCGGCGATGGGGGCCGGATAGTGGTCCAGGACGACCTTCGCGTCTCAGGGCTCGACCGCGTCTTCGCTGTCGGCGACGCGGCGATCAACCCCGCCGACCCGATGCCTCAGCTCGCCCAGCCCGCGATGCAGATGGGCAAGCACGCCGCGCGTCAGATCGTCCGACTGGGCCGGGGCGAGACCACGCGGCCCTTCCGGTACTTCGACAAGGGCATCATGGCCACCATCGGCAACCGGGCCGCGGTTGTCCAGCTGCCCGTCGGCCCCGGGATCACGGGCCTCGTCGCATGGGTGACGTGGGTCGCCATCCACATCTGGTTCCTGCTCGGCGGCCGCAACCGGATCGGGACCTTCGTCAACCTCGCCTACCAGTACCTCCCGTGGAGCCGCAGGGCCGGCGCCATCGTCGGCGACGTCAACCCACTCCCGACCCCACTCCCGACCCCGACCCCGACCCCGACCCCGACCCCGACCCCGACCCCGACGGACGAGACACCACGTCGCCAGATCGTCGGTCAGGAAGCGTCCTAAGGCGCGATTCAAAAGTGCTGTGAACTGGGGTTTCGGCATGCTTCGGGTTGGTGGTGGACGCGGTCTGGACGGCATGATCTGACGGATGCGGCGTAGGCAGTCAACCAGTTCCGAAACCGGCTCTGGTCCCGCCGAGGTCCTCATCCATGCAGCGTCGGCTGGTAGACGAGCTCCTGGATGTCGCCGTCGAGCGTCAGGTGGTCGATCAGCTCGAGGTCGAAGTCGGCGGCGCCCTGGAAGATCGGCTCCAGGCCGGTCCGGCCGGTGATCACCGGGAAGAGCGTCACCTGGACCCGGTCGACCAGGCAGGCGGCCATCAGCGCCCGGTTCATCGACAGGCTGCCGTGCGAGCGCAACGGCACCTCCGACTCCTCCTTGAGCCGGGCGACGACGTCGACGGCGTCACCGCTCACCAGTGTCGCGTCCGGCCAGTCGAGGGGACTCTCCAGCGAGTTCGACACCACCGTCGCGGGCAGGTTCCGCATCCGGGTGACCCACGCGTCGCGCACGTCGGAGTCCTCGGAGCTCTCGGCCAGCATCTGCGCGAACGCCCGGTACGTGTTCGCCCCGAGGACCATCCGCTGCTCCCGCGAGTAGAGGGCGAGCCGGTGCTCCAGGAGCTCCGGGCCCTGCTTGCCCCAGTAGCCTGTCCAGTCGCCGCCGGCGGCGCCGAAACCGTCGAGACTCGAGAACACGTCGAACGTGTAGGTAGTGGTCATGATGGTCTCCTGGGAAAGGCCGATCGGAAAGCTGATCGGAAAGGCTGATCGGTACGTCGGTACAGACCGGAGACCACGGCGAATCTCATCGCCGTGGTCGGCACGAGGGGAGACAGCGTGACGAACGAGCTGACGACCGGACGGGGCGGCCTCGCCGGCCGCGGCCACCTGCTGCGGCTCGGGGCCCCGCGCGACACAGCGGCGGTGCGGCACCTGGTGACGTTCCTCGTGGCGAGCGTGGCGACCGTGCTCGGAACCCGCGCCTACCTGGCCGCCATGGACTACCCGCAGATCGGCGGCGGCGGGCTGCACCTCGCGCACGTCCTGTGGGGCGGGCTCCTCATGGCGCTGGCGATGATGCTGCTGCTGTCGTACGTGGGCCCGGTTCCGCGGTCGCTGGGCGCGGTGCTCGGCGGCGTCGGCTTCGGGCTGTTCATCGACGAGGTCGGCAAGTTCGTGACAGCGGACAACGACTACTTCTACGCGCCTACCGCCGCGATCATCTACTTCGTCACGGTGGTGCTCGTCCTGATCGTCGAGGCCCTGCACGGCCGCCGGGCGCACCATCCCGCCGAGTACCTCGCCGTGGCGGCGGACCGGCTCACCGCCGGGCTGGCCGGCGGGTTCACGCCGACCGCCCGGGCGGACGCGCGCGAGCTCGCCGCCAAGGGCTCCGGTGAGCCCGGTGCCGACCTGGTCGCCGAGCTGATCGAGGCGGTGCCCGACGACGACACCGACCTGCCCGACCCGGTCCGCGGCGGCGTCGACCGCGTCGTGCGCTGGCTGGACGCGCTGGTGGACCGGGCCTGGGCCGCCTGGCTGCTGATCTGTGTGCTCCTGGCCGTCAGCGCGGCCGAGGCGCTGGTCGGCCTCCACGTGCTGCGCGGGCTGGTGCCAGGGCTGCCCCAGTGGACCGGCGTAGCGATCCTCGCGGCCGTCACCGCGTCCGTCGTGCTGCTGGCCGTCGGCGTCACGGTCGGACGCCGCAACCATCTGCGCGGCGCCGTCTGGGTGCGCCGCGCAGTCCTCGTCAGCCTGCTGTTCACGCAGCTGCTCGTGTTCCGCGCGGTGCAGTGGACGGCGGCGTTCGGCCTGCTCCTGGACGTGCTGGCCTTCGCCGCGCTCGAGGTGGCGCTCCGCGAGGAGCAGCTGGCGAAGGCCCGCCGGAGCTGACCGCCGCTCAGGCCCGCGAACGCGCCAGCAACCACACGAAGTAGGGTGCCCCGAGCAGTGCGACCGCCAGCCCGGCCGGGAGCTGGGCCGGTGCGATGACCGTCCGGCCCAGGGTGTCCGCCAGGCCGAGCAGCACGGCACCGAGCAGCATCGCCACCGGCAGCACCCGCGCGTGCCGGCCGCCGACCAGAGCACGCGCCGCGTGCGGGGCGACCAGACCCACGAACCCCACGACGCCGACGGCCGTCACGCTCGTCGCTGCCAGCACTGCTGCCACCGCGAGCACGAGCAGCCTGCTCCGCTCCAGCCGGACGCCCACCAGGCGCGGCGTGTCGTCGTCGAGCGCGAGCAGGTCCAGCTCACGTCGGACCACCACGGCGAGGGGAATCGCGAGCGCCAGCACGATCACGACGGGCAGGACCTGGGAGAAGTCGCGCCCGTACGTGGTGCCCGACAGCCACGTGTAGATGCGCGGCGTGTTCCACGGGTCGGAGATCAGCAGCAGGAACGTGGTCAGCGCGGTGGTCAGGTATCCCAGGCCGATGCCGATGAGCACGAGCCGGTCGGCGTGGAGGCCGCCCCGCCAGGCAAGCAGGTAGACGAGCCCGAAGGCGACCAGTCCGCCGATGACGGCGGCCACGAGCATGGCGCCGGTGCTCGCCGCGACCCCGTTGCCCCAGGCGGTGCCCGCCACGGCGGTCACCACGATGACGGCGCCCAGGCCCGCGCCCCCGGTGATCCCGAGGATGCCGGGCTCGGCCAGCGGGTTGCGGGCCGTCGCCTGCACCATCGTCCCGGCGAGGGCGAGTGCCGCCCCGGCGACGTTCGCGGCCAGCACGCGGGGGGCGCGCTCGTCGAGCGCGAACCGGACCACAGCGGGGCCCTGGTCCTGCAGCCACAGCGCGATGTCCCCGGTGCGGAGCCAGGTGGACCCGGCGAGCAGGCCGAGCAGCGCGACGCCGATCGTGAGGGTGACGCAGATGCTCAGCACGACGGCGAACCGGCGGGCGCTGCGGGGCCCGGCCGTGGCGGCCGGCGGGGTCCGGGACGGCCCGGCGTCGCGCAGGCGTCGCGCGAGCAGCACCATGATGAGGGCGCCGGCGAGCGTGGTCGCGACGCCGGTGGGTACGGCGAGCGCGGCCTCGGCGCCCATCAGGGCGCGCACGACGGCGTCGGCCAGCACGACCACGAAGGAGCCGAGCAGGCCCGCGGCCGGCAGCAATATCACGTGCCGGTGCAGCGCGGGGACCACCCGGGCGAGCAGTCTCGCGACGACGGGCGCGGCGAGGCCGACGAAGCCGATCGGTCCCGCGAGGGTCACGGCCGTGGCCGTCAGCAGCACGGCGAGAAGCACGCCGACGGCGCGGGTCGAGCGCACGGGGACGCCCAGCGCGCCTGCCGTGTCGTCGCCGAGGCCGAGCACGTCGAGGCGCCGGGAGAGCACCAGGCCGGCCGCGGTGGCGAGGAGGACGACGGGCAGCGCGCGCCAGAACGCCGTCAGGTTGAGCTGGCTCAGGGAGCCGCTGCCCCACGCGAACAGCCCGGTGGTCTCGGCCTCGAACAGGATGAGCAACGCGGACGCCGCGGCCTGCAGCGCCAGTGCGACGGCGGACCCGGCGAGCACCAGGCGCGTGGTGGACGACCCGCCACCGCCGGCCAGCCCGAGCACGAGCCCGGCGGCGGCGATGCCGCCGGCGAAGGCCACAGCGCCCGAGGCCCACAGCGGCACGGTCAGCCCGAAGGCGGCCACGAAGACGACCGCGAGGTGGGAGCCGGCGGTCACCGCCAGCGTGTCCGGCGAGGCCAGCGCGTTGCGGGCGATCGACTGGAACAGCGCGCCGGCCACGCCGAGGGCGAACCCGACCGCTACACCCGCCGCGAGGCGCGGCAGGCGGGAGCCGACGAGGATGTCGCGGACCGCCGCGGCGTCCTCAGCGCTCTGCCCGCTCACCTGCCCGCTCACCTGCCCGCCGGCCAGGCGCAGCAGGTCGCCCATGCCGACGCCGGACGTGCCCTGCGTCAGGTGCCAGGCACCGACGACGAGCACGGCCAGCGCGAGCACCACGAGGGCGGCGGCGCCCGACGCCCAGGCGGCGGGACGCGACGCCGGCGCCTGCGGTGCGGTGTCCGTCGTGGACGACGACTGGATGACCGTCATCGCGTCACTTCGTGAAGACGTCGACGTAGGCGTCGACGACCTGGAGCGCGGACCGCGGGCCACCGAACGTCCAGATGCGCTCCGGGAACGCGTGCGACCGGTCCTCGGTGACGGCGGGCAGGTTGGCCCAGACGTCGTTCTTCTCGAGCTCGGTGGTCCAGTCGCCGTCGGGGTCCGGGGTGCCGGTGTACAGGAGGGTCGCGTCGCCGGCCGCCGTCATGCCCTCGATGTCGGACTGGCCCAGTCCGTAGGCCGGGTCCACCTCGCCGGTCCAGGCGTTGGTCAGGCCGATCTCCTCGCCCAGCTCGCCGATCAGGGAGCCCTGGCCGAAGGGACGCAGGGTGACGTTGCCGCCGTCGATCCAGCCGTCGAAGTACACGAAGTCGGTGTGCTCGGGTGCGGCCTCGCTGATCGCCGCCTCGGCGTCGGCCAGGTGCTGCTCGAACTCCTCGGTGACGGTCGCCGCGCGCTCGGTGCGGCCGGTGGCCTGCGCGATCAGGTCGAACGTGGTGAACATGTTCTTGATCGGGTCCGCCGCGTCGGCGCCCTTGGTGGCCAGCACCGGCACGTCGTAGGCCTCGAGCTGGGCGATGATCTCGTCGTCGGGCGTGTAGGCCTCGATGACGACGAGGTCCGGCTCGGTGGCGTACAGGGCGTCGAGGTTGGGCTCCCCCCGCGTGCCGACGTCGGTCACGCCGTCCGGCAGCTCCTCGGCGCTGTCCCAGGTGCTGTAGCCCTCGACGTCGGCGACGGCCACCGGGTTCACGCACAGGGTGAGCAGGTCCTCGGTCTGCTGCCACTCGAGCACCGCCACGCGCTCGGCGGGCTCGTCGAGCTCGACGGTGCGGCCGAACGAGTCGGTCACCGAGACCGGCCCGGTCTCGGTGGTGACGTCGGCGCAGTCGCCCGAGGCGGCTTCCGCCGGGGCCGACGACGCGGCAGCTCCGGGGTCTGTGGTGCCGCAGGCCGCCAGGGTCAGCGGGAGGATCAGTGCGGCGCCCACCAGGGACGCGGTTGTGCGCAGGGACATGAGTCTCCTTGAGTTTCGTGACACGTCGAGTTTCGGCGAGTGCGGTGACACGTCGTGTCGTGGTTCTGCCGGGTACGTCTGGAAGGTGCGGTGCGGTGCGGTGCGGTGCGATGCGGCGCCGACGGCGTCGGGCGGGCTCTGGGGGTCAGCGCGTCCGGCCGTGGTGGCGGCCGCGCGGGTGCACGCGCACCCGCCCGGTGCCCGGGTCCGTGCTGACGTCGATCGGCAGGCCGTAGGCGAGCGACAGGTGCTCTGCCGTGAGCACCTCGGCAGGCGGTCCGGAGGCCAGCACGCGGCCCCGGTGCAGCAGGACGACGGAGTCCGCGACGGACGCCGCGTGGTCCAGGTCGTGCAGCACGATGCCGACGGCGGTGCCGTGGTCCTCGGCCAGGTCGCGCACGAGGTCGAGGGTCTCGACCTGGTAGCGCAGGTCGAGGTGGTTGGTGGGCTCGTCCAGCAGCACGACGCCGGTCTCCTGGGCCAGGCAGGTGGCCAGCCAGACGCGCTGGACCTCGCCGCCGGAGAGCTGGTCGACCCCTCTGCGGGCCATGGCGGTCACGCCGGTGATGTCCATCGCGCGGTCGATCGCGGTGTGGTCGGCGTCTGTGAGCGGGGCGAAGCGACGGCGGTGCGGGTGCCTGCCGAACGCCACGACGTCGCGCACCTCGAGCCCTGCCGGGTGCGGGCGGGACTGGGCCAGCAGCGTGACCCGGCGTGCGAACTCGCGCGCGGACAGCGGTGCGGCGTCGACGGCGTCGTCGGGCGTGGGGCCCAGGTTGACGGTCCCCTGCTGCACCGGGTGCAGGCGGGCGAGCGAGCGGAGCACCGTGGACTTGCCGGACCCGTTCGGGCCGACGAGCGCCGTCACGATGCCGGGCGTCAGGTGCACGGCGACACCGTGCACGACGGTGGTGCGCTGGTAGCCCAGGACGAGATCGTCACCACGGAGGGCAGTTGGAGTCACGCAGGTAAGCCTAACCTTACGTTCGCGCAACTCAGACACCCTCTCACCACGCGAGAAAGCGTGGGTGAAAAGGCGTGGGGCAAAGGCGGGGCTGAAAGACACAGTGAACAGGCGCCCCGGAGTTCTGTCTGCCCGCCCGGCGAACCGGGCGAACCGGGCGGGCAGACAGAAGGTCACGCGCTGAGGACCCGCGCCCCTTGCTGGGCCAGCACGCTGAGCTCCGCAGCCTTGAACGCGTGCTCCTGCGTCATCGCCGTCTCCGTGCGCTCGAGGCAGTCGAGGATGAGCTGGCCGAAGTAGGGGAAGCCCACGTTCCCGTCCGCGACGAGGTGGTGCTCGCCCTTGCCGTCGACGAGGAACACGTGGCCGGGGCCCTCGTCGGTGCCGACGTTGGCGTACTTGCGCAGCTCGATGTAGCCGTCGGTGCCGAGCACGAACGTACGCCCGTCGCCCCACGTGCTCAGGCCGTCCGGGGTGAACCAGTCGACCCGGCAGTAGCCGCTGGCACCGTTGTCCATGACGATCGTCGCCTCGCCGAAGTCATCGAGCTCCGGGTGCTCGGGGTGGTGGTAGTTCGCGATCGCCGAGTAGCCGACCTCGGCGTCCTTGGCCCCGGCGAAGTACAGCATCTGCTCGAAGTTGTGGCTGCCGATGTCGCAGAGGATCCCGCCGTACTTCTCCTTCTCGAAGAACCAGTCCGGACGCCCGGTGCCCAGGCGGTGCGGACCGAGGCCCATCACCTGCAGGACCCGGCCGATCGCGCCCTGGTCGATGAGCTGGCCGGCCAGGACCGCCGCCTCGACGTGGATCCGCTCGGAGTAGTAGACGGCGTACTTGCGCCCGGTCCGGGCGGTGGCCTCCCGCGCGGCCGCGAGCTGGTCGAGGGTGGTCAGCGGCGCCTTGTCCGTGAAGTAGTCCTTGCCGGCCTCGATGGCCCGCAGGCCGAGCGCGCAACGCTCCGAGGTGACGGCCGCTCCGGCGACGAGGCGGACCTCGTCGTCGTCCAGGACCTCGTCCTCGCTCCGCGCGACCCGCACGTCCGGAAACTTGGCGCGGAACGCCGCCACCTTCGCCGGGTCCGGGTCGTACACCCACTTGAGCGTCGCTCCGGCGCTGATCAGCCCCTCGCACATGCCGTAGATGTGCCCGTGGTCGAGGCGCACCGCGGCGATGGGGAAGTCGCCGGCGTTCACCACGGGATCGGGGATCGGTTCAGGCGCGTAGGCGGCGCCGCTGGTCGTCGTCATGACGTCTCTCGTCCTGTTCGGTCGGGGCTTCGAGGTTCGGGGCGGGCAGAGCTTCGGGTAGGGCTTCGGGTAGGGCTTCGGGTAGGGCTTCGGGTAGGGCTTCGGGCAGGGCCGGCGCTCAGCTGTCGCCGGCCGCGCTGCTCCCGACGATGATGTCACCGGGCAGGTCGGCCACCGTCGTCGTCTTCTCGAAGAAGTGCGGGGCGCGCTCGACGAGTGTGCCCGCGCGGTAGTACGGGTCGTCCGGCGACAGCGGCAGGTCGACCGTGCGTCGCTCGATACCCGCCTCGTAGATCGCCGTCACGAGCTCGATGGCGCGGCGGCCGTCGGCGCCGTCCACGGCAGGACGACGGCGTTCGCGCACCGCCTCCAGCGTGTCGCCGATCTGCCCGGCGTGGCCCACGTGCGGCAGCGGGCGGTGTGCCGCGGCGAGCGCCTCGATCTTCGCGACCCGGCAGGGGTCGCCACCAGGGGCGGGGAAGCCGTTGGGCTCGGCGACGTCGGCGACGACCTTCCACGGCTGGGACACCCGCGCATACCGCCCGTGGACGACGATCGCCTGCTCCTCGCCGTGGTGCACCACCGAGCTGGTCACCTCGGCCAGGGCCCGGTCGTACTGCAGGACGGCCACGGAGAGGTCCTCGACCTCCGAGTTCTCGTGCTGCGCGTTGGTCAGCACCGCGGTGACGGCACTGGGCGCGCCGAGCATCCAGGACGTGAGGTCCAGGTGGTGGATCGCGTGGTTGAGCGTGCATCCGCCGCCCTCACGCTCCCACGTACCGCGCCACCACAGGTCGTAGTAGGCGGTGCCGCGCCACCAGGACGAGGAGACCTGCGCGTGCGAGACGGGGCCGATCAGGCCCGAGTCCAGCACCTCCTTGAGGGTGGCCATGTCGTCGCGGAAGCGGTTCTGCGCCACGACGGACAGGATCCGGTCGTTCTCGGTGGCGGCCGCGATCATCGCGTCGCATTCCTCGAGCGAGGGAGCCATCGGCTTCTCGACGAGCACGTCGACGCCGGCGCGCAGCGCGGCGATCGTCAGCTCGGCGTGGGTGGACGGCGGCGTCGCGATGCTGACGAGGTCCAGCTCCTCTGCCGCGAGCAGGTCCTCGACCTGCTCGTACGCCCGGGCGGAGGTGAGGCCGAGCTCCGCGCCCAGCGCGGCGGCCTTGCCGGGAGCGATGTCGCACAGGGCGACGATCTCGCACTCTCTCCCGAACCGGCGGTAGCCGTCGATGTGGGTGCGGGAGATCCCGCCGGTCCCGATGATGCCGATCCTGAGCACTGTTCCTCCGCGACGCACTGGTCGTCCTCGACTTATACGTGTCACTGGTGATACGTGTCACTATGGTTGTGCTCGGGTCGGCCACTGTCAAGGGAGGCCGCCGTCAAGGAGTGGAGAGTCGTGAGCGCTGCAGTTCCCCCGACGAGTCGCGACGTCGCGCGCCTCGCGGGCGTGTCCCAGGCCACGGTGTCGTACGTGCTCACCGGGAAGGGGGCGATCTCTCCCGCCACCCGCGAGCGTGTCCTGAAGGTCGCCGAGTCGATCGGCTACCGTCCGAACCTCGCCGCGCGGTCGATGCGGACGCGGCGATCCGGGCGGCTCGCCGTGATCACCGGCGTCGTCGCCGTCGGCAACCAGATGCGGATGCTCACCGGTGCGAGCCGGGCGGCCGACGAGGCCGGGTACGCCATGGAGACCAGCAGCGTCGACGGCACGGTCGAGGACCGGACCGAACGGGTGCTCGAGCTGGCGGCCGGCGGGCAGTACGAGGGCATCCTGACGTTCGTCCCGGTGCTTCCCGAGGCGTTGTCGGACGGCGGGGACACCCCTCCGGTCCTGGCCGCCACGGCGTTCGACGAGCAGATGCACAGTGCGGGCGAGCTGGCCCAGGCCGACCTCATGGAGGTCTTCGTCCACGCGCTCGTCGCGGCCGGCCACCGCAGGTTCCTGCACGTCGCAGGGTCGCAGGAGTTCGCCTCCGCCCGCGCACGCCGCGACACCTACCTCGCCTGCCTGGCGGGGCTGCAGAGCGTGCAGGGCCTCGACGCCGAGTCGCTGGGCGTGGTCGGCGGCGAGTGGTCGGCGGAGTCCGCACGGCAGGCGGTGCTCGCTCTGCCCGACGACGCGCCGCCCGTCGCCGTGCTCGCGGCCAACGACATGCTGGCGATCGGCGTCCTGCGCGGTGCCGCCGAGCGCGGGTGGTCGGTACCCGGCGACGTCGTCGTGACCGGGTGGGACAACGCGGCGTTCGGCGCCTACACCATGCCGTCGCTCACGACCGTCGACGTCGACTTCCAGGCGGCCGGGCGCCACGCCATGCACCTGCTGATCGCGGCGCTCCGGGGCGAGGCGCCACCGGCCCGCGGCCCTGCCCTCCAGCGCATCGTCTGGCGGGAGTCGTCGGGCGCCGCCCGGCCGCCGCGCTGACGGATCTCCTCCGGCTCCCCCTTGACCAGGGGCGCCGGTCGGCGCAGCGTGAGAGGTGACGGCAGCGCCGTCCGGACGCTGCTGACGAGCAGAGGGAGTCCGCCATGTACATCCGCAGTACCGAGATCCAGGGTGAACCCGCCAGTATCGACGCCGGGTTGAGCCTCGTTCGTGACGAGATCTTCCCGGCGGTCTCCGCGATGGACGGCTGTGTCGGGATGTCGATGCTGGTCGACCGGCAGAGCGGTCGGTGCATCACCACGACGGCGTGGTCGTCCGAGGACGCGATGCAGGCGAGCGCCCCCTCCGTGCGCCCCCTGCGCGACCGTGCCGAGCGGGCGCTGGGCAGCACCTCCGGCA
Source organism: Promicromonospora iranensis (assembly GCF_028994775.1). Lineage (GTDB taxonomy): Bacteria > Actinomycetota > Actinomycetes > Actinomycetales > Cellulomonadaceae > Promicromonospora > Promicromonospora iranensis_A. The sequence continues at coordinate 400,086 of NZ_JAJQMN010000001.1, forward strand.
GATACGTCCACGAGTGGGAGGTCGCCGTCGTCCACCGCGACCACGCCACGCCCGACGGCGCCTGCGCCCGGCTCACCTGGCTGAGCGGCGGCGATCTGCACATGGTCGACAACGCCATCGACATGTACCGGATGGTCGTCGTCCCGCAGATCCAGGACCTGAGCGGGTTCTGCAGCGCCAGCCTGATGATCGACCGGGAGACCGGCCGGGTGGTCAGCACCGCCGCATTCGACAGCCGTGAGGCGCTCGAGGCCAGCCGTGAGACCAGCGCCGGTATCCGCGAACGAGTCGTCGCGGAGCTGGGCGCCGTCGTCGACAGCGTCGAGGAGATGGAGATCGCGTTCGCTCACCTCCACGTACCCGAGATGGCCTGACGGCGGCGGCCGGGCAGGTCGGGGCAGGGCCGGGTCAGGTCAGGTCAGGTCAGGTCAGGTCCACCTCGGCGCGCGGGCCGAGCAGCACCGGCCGGTCCGGCCCGCCGTCCGGCGACGGCTCGAAGACGAGCTCCGTGAGCCACATCTGCCGGCCCGGGACGGACGTGCCGATCGCGTCGGGCGGCCAGGCGTGGTGCAGGTACCAGGTGCGCCCGCCCCGCTCGACGACGACGCCGTGCCCCGGGCCCGCGGCGACGTCGTTGGACACCATGATCGGGGTGTCCTGCGGTTTGAGGTACGGGCCCGTCGCGTGGTCCGCCACGGCGTAGCCCACCGCGTACCGGTCCGTGGCGAACGCGTTGCCCGAGTAGAAGAGGTAGTACCGGCCGCCGTGCGGCCAGATGTACGGGCCCTCGACGATCTCGCCCTCCCACTCCTGGTCCTGCCGCAGGACGCGGAGCGGCTCGCCCTCGAGCCGCAGGCCGTCGTCGGACAGCCGCTGCACGAAGATCCATGTGTCGACACCCGCGTGGTTGCCGTCGTTCTTCCAGATCAGCAACCGCGTCCCGTCGCCGTCGACGAACGGTGAGGCGTCGATCGAACCGCCCTCGGCGTCCTGGCACAGCAGCGGACGCTCGGACTCGTCTCGGAACGGGCCCTGCGGCGCGTCCGCGACGGCCACACCGACGGCCTGCACGTCGGTGAGCCTGTCGTGCGCCGTGTAGTAGACGACGTACCGCTCCCCCACGGCGGCGACCTCCGGCGCCCAGGTCCGCCCCGGCTCCACCCACGACGCCAGGTCGGGCATGCCGTCGCCGACCTCTGTCCAGTGCACGAGGTCCGGCGAGCGCAGCACCGGCATCGCCTCGGTCGCGTTGTTCGTCGCGTACGCCCAGTAGGTCCCGTCGACCTCCAGCACGGCCGGGTCGGGGAAGTTGGAGTCGTACACAGGATTGGAGTCGTTCACAGGATTGGAGTCGTTCACAGGGTTCGTCACCATCGTCGTTCCCGTCCTCTCGCTCGACACAGCTCCCGGCCTCGGCACACGCTCCGGCCGGGCCGCCCAGAAGAAATCGTCGACCGCCTGCCCCACCGTGGTCCCGGACCCGATGACCAACTCGCCCTGGACCCCGAGCCGGTCGTCCGGCACCCACCACGCGGCCATCTCGTCGGTGGTGAACTGCCTCGCCTGCGGCCGGGTCGCGTGCCGGCGGACCGCCTCGTCGAACGAGACGTCCAGGAACCCGAACACGGTGGTCCCGGCGTGGTCGCGGCCGAGCGTGCGGAGCATGTCCCCGTACCGCGCGGCGGTCAGGCGCGTCTCGTGGCTCCCGGTCACGCCCGCTCGGCCGCGGCGACCGGCCGCAGGTGTGTCTCGTCCGGGAGCGGGATGCCGAAGCCCGGAGCGTCGTCGAGCCGCAGGACGCCGTCCACCGGACGGAGCAGCCGCGGGTCGACGCCGGCCACCTCCCCCGGAACGCCCTCGACGACCTCCACGTTGCCGAGGCCCGCCGCGAGGTGCGCGGCGTAGCGGGTCTTCAACGGCCGTCCCCACGCGTGCGGCGAGCCGTGCACGCCCGCCGCGGCGAGCTCGGGCATGAGCCCCCGCCACGCGGTGAGGCCGTAGGACATCACGTCCATGAGCAGGACGTCGATCGCGCCCGCGGCGGCTACCGGCAGCAGCGCGGCGACGTCGGGCGAGGTCTCTCCCTCGGCGATCCGCGTCTCCGGTGAGTGCGTGTCGAGCCACGAGCGGAGCGCCTTGAGATCGTCCGCGTCGTCGAGGAAGGGCTCCTCGACCCAGTACAGCCCCACGTCGGCGACCGCCTCGAGATAGGTGAGGAAACCGTCGAGGTCGTAGCCGTCGTTGGCGTCGACGAGGATGCGGGCGTCCGGGAACGCCTCACGGACCGCGCGGGTCACCTCGATGTCGCGCGCGTCGCCCCGGTCCCGGGGCAGCCACAGGTTCCCCCGGCCGATCTTGAGCTTGAAGTCCCGGTAGCCCAGAGCCGCGTCCGCGCGGCACTCGTCGAGCAGGACGTCGATCCCCCGCGGAGCCTCCTCCGGGTCCAGGTCGTCGAAGTAGATCGCGCCGTCGTAGAGCTGGACGTCCGTCGACCCGTGCCCCCCGAGCAGCGCGTGCACGGGAGCGTCGAGCACGACGCCGAGCAGGTCGTGCAGGGCGATGTCGAGCCAGCGGTCCGCCTCGTCGAGCACGCCGACCGCCGGGTCGATCAGCTCCGAGAGCGGGCGGCCCTCCACCCGGCCGACGTCGCCGGGCGGCCCCTCGACCAGGCCCCACCCGGTGCGGCCGTCGTCGGTGACCAGCACCGCGACGTGCGAGCCGGGGCCTGCGCCGTGGCTGCCGAGCCGGGCGTTGCGCCCCACCGTCCGCGGGTAGCGGGTGGCGAGCTGAGCGAGCCGGACGGAACGGATGCGAGGGTCGGAGGTACCCATGGAGTCCAATCAGGTGTCGTGGGACGAGGTGTCGTGGGACGAGGTGTCGTGGGACGAGGTGTCCAGGGAGTTCGGATGGGAAGGCGTCGCCGCGCCGAGCGCGACGGAGATGAGGGCGGCGGTGCGGCACACCGCGGCGACGATCGTGGGCTGGGCGGCGATGATGCGGTCGCGCGGCCCGGCGGTGCTGATGGCGGCGACCGGCCTCCCGTCGGCGCCACGAATCGGCGCGGCGACGCAGCGGACGCCGGGCTCGCGCTCCGCGTCGTCGAGCGCCCAGCCCCGGTCCCTGATGCGGTCGAGCTCGGCGCGCAGCGCCGCGGCGGAGGTCAGCGTCGTCGGGGTGTAGCCCGTCAGCGCGATGCGGTCGATGACCGACCCGGCCTCGGCGTCCGGCAGTGCCGACAGGTAGGCCTTGCCGAGACCTGACGCGTGCAGGGGTGCCCGGCTGCCGAGCTTGGAGACCACCTTCACCACCTGCGGCCCCTCCTCCTGCATGACGTAGCACATCTGGTCGTCGTCGAAGACGGCGATGAACGCCGTCTCCTCGGTCTGCCGGACGAGCTCCCGGAGCGGCTCGGGCCCGACGGCGTAGATGTCGAGGCCGTCCAGCGCCTGCAGGCCCAGCCGCATCAGGACCGGCCCGAGGCGCAGCTCCGCCTCGCCCACCACGTAGCCGCGTTCTCGCAGCATGCCGACGATGCGGTACGCCGCGCTGCGGCTGAGACCGAGGTCCGCCGAAAGGCGCTGGACGGTCGCGTCCGGCGTCGCGGCGATCCATTCGATGATGTCGAGGCCACGTGCGAGGGTGCCGGCGGTACCGCCGTCGGCCGAGGTCCGGGTGCTCGTGTCAGTCACGCGGCCATTCTCTCCTGCTGCCCGCTCATCCCTTGAGACCCGACCGGGCGACACCGGCGATGACGAACCGCTGCACGAACGCGAACAGGATGAGCACGGGGATGCTCGCGATCGCCGCGCCCGCCATGACCGCGGGAAAGTCGGTGGCGTAGGCGCCGCGCAGGGTGGCCAGCCCGGCGGGCAGCGTCAGCTGCTCGGGGTTGAACAGCACGTAGAGCGGCCAGAGGAAGTCGTTCCAGCTGCCGAGGAACGACAGGAGACCGAGGGTCGCGAGCGGTGCCTTGGACAGCGGCAGCACCACGCGGACGAAGATCTGCCAGCGGTTGGCGCCGTCGATGAGCGCCGCCTCCTCCAGCTCCGCCGGGATGCTCGCGAAGAACTGGGTGAGGAAGAAGACGCCGAACGCGCTCGCCGCACCCGGCACGACGAGTGCCCAGAGGCTGTCGAGCCAGCCGAGCCCGTCGACGATCAGGTAGTTCGGCATCAGGAAGACGAACCCCGGGACGAACAGCGTGGCGATGATGAGCGCGAACATCAGGCGCCGGCCCGGGAACCGCATCCGGGCCAGGGGGTATGCGGCCGCCGACGCCGTGACGAGCACCAGGGCCGTGTGCAGCACACCGACGAGCACCGAGTTGCCGAGCCAGCGCAGCAGCGGCGCCTGCGCGTCGGCGAACAGCCTGGTGTAACCCTCGACGGTCGGTGCGGGTGGTATCCACTCCGGCGGCAGGGCCGTGGCGTCGCCGGTCGTCTTGAACGACGTCGACAGCATCCACAACAGCGGGGCCAGGATGAGCACGGACAGGATGAGCAGCATGGCGTAGAGCAGCAGGGTGCCGACGACGCCGCGGCCCGTCGCCTCGTCGCGACGACGTCGGGCGGCGGGATGCCGCGGTGCCGCTGGTCGGGTGGTGCTGCCGGGGGGAACGACGGTGGTCGCCACGTCAGCTCTCCTTCTGTCGCAGGAAGAGGAAGTTCAGGGCGCTGATGACGATCAGCAGCAGGGCGAGGAGGTAGCTCATCGCGGCGGCGAGGCCCATCCGGAACTGCTCCAGGCCGACCTCGGCGATGAACATGATCGCCGTGCGGGTCTCGTTGGACGGATTGCCCGAGGTGAGCAGGTAGGACTGGCCGAACATGTTCGCCGAGGCGAGCACCGTCATCGTCAGGACGAAGAGGATGACCGGCCGCATCTGCGGGATCGTGACGTGCACGAACCGCTGCCAGCGGCCCGCGCCGTCGACCTTGGCGGCGTCGTAGAGCGCCTCGTCGACGTTCTGCAGCCCCGCCAGGTAGACCACGGAGTTGAAGCCCATGGTCCACCAGACCGTCACACCCACCAGCGAGACCCAGACCCAGGGCGTGGCGGTCAGCCACGGCACCGCCTCGGTGATGCCGAGCTCGGCCAGATAGCCGTTCACGAGGCCGGTGTTGCCGTTGAGCAGGTACTGCCAGAGCAGGCCGACCACGCTCACGCCCAGCACGTACGGCGCGAAGAAGACGGCGCGGAAGAAGGTACGGCCGCGGAACCGCTGGTTGAGCAGGAGCGCGAGGCCGAGCGGGATCGCCATGAGCAGCGGGACGGAGAGCAGCACGAACAGTCCCGTCGCCCGCATGCTCTCCCAGAACTGCTGCGCGACGAGCGCGTCCGGGGTGAACAGGTCGACGTAGTTCTGCAGCCCGACGAACGGCCGGTCGGGCAGGAAGAAGTCCCAGTTGTGCAGGCTCATCCAGAGCCCCGAGACAGCCGGGGCCAGCACGAACGTGCCGAAGATCAGCAGGAACGGCGCGAGGAAAGCGTACGGCGTCCAGGGGCGAGGGCGGTGCGGCGGACCGGTACGGCGGCTCGGACCGGTGCCGCGGCTCGGGGTGGTGCTGCGGCTCGGGGCGGTGATCGTGGCCATCTCAGACCCTCCCGTACTTCTCGGCGTTCTCCTGGAGCAGGAAGGACGCCTGGGTCGTCGCGGTCTCCAACGCTTGGCGCGCGTCGCCGAGCGAGAGCAGCGCGTCACCGATCGCGGGGTACAGGATGGTCGTCTGCACCTCCGCGATCCCCGGCACCAGCGGGTAGAACCGGATGTGCTCCACCCCCTCGGCCACGTGTGACTGCGCTGTCAGTTCAGCCAGCTCGGGCGAGTCCAGGATCGGCAGACGCGCGGGAACCGGGCCCGCCGTCGCCCAGCCGATCGAGTTCGCGAGGATCCAGCCGAGGAACGTCACGACGGCGGCCAGCCGGTCGGCGTCGAAGCTCGGCTGGCGGGCCACCACGAACTGGTGCGAGCCGGAGAACGCGGCCCGCTGACTGCCGATCTGCGGGAGCGGGGCGACGTCCCAGTCGAGCCCGTCGACCGAGCCGAGGTCGTTGATGAGGGCGCCGGGGCCGCCCCAGAGGAACGCGTTCTGGTCGTTCTTGAATGCCATCGACGCGTCCGAGCCACTGACGTTGCGCGGGCTCCAGCCCGCCCCGATGAGGGACTGCTGCCAGGTGAGCGCGTCCACGCCGGGCTGGCCGGCGAACGTCGCGGCACGCCCGGCGTCGTCGTAGTGCTCACCACCGAACTGCCAGAGCAGCGAGTCGAAGCCGCGGCCGACACCCTGCGGGTCGACCGCCGGGAGCCAGTGGCCCTTGACCCCGGCCGATGCCAAGGCGTCCAGTGCGTGCTCGTACGCGGTGCGATCCGCCGGCGGGACGTCCGGATCCAGTCCCGCCTGTTCCAGCACCCGGCGGTTGTAGAACAGCGAGTCGGGCCACATGTCCAACGGCAGCGACCAGCGCTGGTCGCGGTAGACGCCGGAGCCCCAGACGACCGGGAGGTAGTCGGACTCCGTGAGGCCGACGGTGCCGAGGATCTCGTCGACCGGCATGATCACCTTCCGCGCGGCGTTGGTCGCCACCTGGAAGTTGTGCATGAGGGCGAAGTCCGGCGCCAGCCCGCTCGTGACCGCCGCCGGGAACTTCTGGTAGAAGTCGCTCCACGGCAGGGCATACATGTCGATGGCGATGTGCGGGTTCTCCCGCGTGAACTCGGCGATCAGCGTCCGCATGACCGGCCCGTCACCGCCGGTGAGCCCGTTCCAGAACTTCAGCCTGACCGGCGGGCCGTCGTAGGCCGCCGGGACCTGCGGGAGCCGTGCGGTCCCGATCGTCGGCGCGCAGCCGGCGATCGCTGCGGCGACGCCGGCGATCCCGCCCACTCCGAGCGCCCGCAGCACCGCGCGGCGCGTCATCGTACTCATCTCCACATCTCCACCCCGTTGTGTGCAGTCCCACTGATCGGGACCGCTGTGTCGATGAACGGGACAGTAGCGAAAGCAAGCGGACCCGTCAACGGGTCCCCGCCAACGGATCCCCCACCACCGTAGGGTCGTTGCCGCGGCTAACTATCTGACAGGATGTTCGCGTGACGAGCACGGGCGACCCAGGAGACGATCCGGACTTCCGCTTCCGCGACATCGCCGTCGTCGCGTACCTGCCGTCGGTCGTCAGCTCGATCGGTCACGGCGCCGTGCTGCCGGTGCTGGCGATCCACGCCAGGGACCTCGGGGCGACCACCGCCGTGGCCGCGTTCGTCGTCGCACTGCTGGGGATCGGGCAGCTGGCCAACTCCCTCCCGTCGGGCGCGCTGGTGGCCCGCCTCGGCGAGCGCCGCACCCTCGTGATCGCCGGGCTCGTCGATGCGGCGGCCATGGTCGCCGCGTTCCTGGTGCCCTCGGTCTGGCTGCTGTGCCTGTGCGTCTTCGTCAGCGGTATGAGCTGGACGGCGTTCCTGCTGGCCCGCCAGGGGTTCCTGATCGACGCGGTACCGGTCAGCCACCGGGCGCGCGGGATGGCACTGCTGGGCGGGTCGATGCGCCTGGGCGTGCTGATCGGCCCGCTGCTCGGGGCACTCCTGATCCACCTGCTCGGGGTCCGCTCGGTGTTCGTGCTCGCGGCGTGCGCCTCGCTCGCCTCGGCGCTCATCGTGACCCGCATGCCGGACTTCGGGCGCGTGGGGCGCAGCACCACCCCGCTTCCGGTGCACTCCGTGCTGTGGGCGCACCGCCGCACGCTCCTGACCCTCGGCGTGGCGGTCATCATCATCGGCGCCTCGCGCTCGGTGCGCACGGGCCTGCTGCCGCTGTGGGCCGATCACGTCCACATCTCGGCGGCGGTGGTCTCCCTGCTCTTCGCGGTGGCCGCGACCATCGACATCGCACTGACCCTGCCAGGCGGCTGGCTGCTCGACACCCGCGGCCGGCAGGTGGTGGCGGTGCCGGTGGTCCTCGCCGTCGGCGTCGGCTGCCTGCTGCTGCCGCTGACCGACTCCGCGCTCGGCGTCGGCCTGGTGATGGCGGTCATCGCGCTCGGCAACGGGCTCGGCTCGGGCATCGTGATGACCCTGGGTGCCGACGCCGCGCCACAGGAAGGCCGCGCGCAGTTCCTCGGCGGCTGGCGGCTGTGCGGGGACATCGGCAACACGGGCGGGCCGCTGCTCGTCTCCGCGGTGGCCGCGGTCGCACCCCTGGCCGCCGCGCCGGTGCTCATCGGCGTGCTGGCACTGCTCGGCGCGATCTGGGTCGGCCACTGGACGGGCAAGGCCGACCGGAAGCGCCGCGGGTAGCGTTCACTCTCGCTTGTTGCAACGTGCGACGTGGCGGCCGACGGGCTCCCAGCCCGGCAACTGAGCCTCGGCGTCACCGACGTTCCGCGGCCGCCGCCCGGCTCGTGCGCAGGTGTTCGCGGGCGAGCCGGGCGGCGGTCTCCGGGTCGCCGTCGCGGACGGCATCGAGCAGCGCCCGGTGCTCGCCGGCGATGCCCTCGAGGTCGGAGTGCTGGGCCAGCAGCCACCGCACCCGGCTGGCCGTGACGGCGTGGAGCTCGGCGAGCACGGGGTTGCCCGCGGCGCTCACCACCGCCTCGTGAAAGTCCGCCGCCGCCCGCCGTGCCCCCGGCCCGTCCCCCTCGGCCGCCGCGGCCGCCTCGCGCTCCCACGCCTCCGTCATCGCCGCGAGCTGCTCCGGCGTCCGGCGCTGAGCGGCGAGCCGGAAGTGCAGCGGGTCGGTGGCTTCGCGCACCTCCTGCAGGTGCGCGACGTCGGCGTCGGTGAACTCCCGCACGACCGCCCAGCTGCGCGGCCGCGGGGTCACCAGCCCCTCCCCGACGAGCGCGCGCAGCGCGTCCCGCACCGGGATGCGGGACACGCCGAGCTCCGCCGCAAGGTCCCGCTCGACGAGCCGGCTGCCGGGCTTGCGCGTGCCGTCGACGATCTGCTCCCGCACGGCGCGCGCGATGCGGGCCGACTCGGGCTCGAAGGCGCTCACCGGGCCAGCTTCAGCTTCGGCATCGGCATCGGCATCGGCATCGACTGACGGCATGGCCATGGCGCCATCCTGCCAGGACGGCCCCCGCTAGCACATTTGGGATACCATTTCTCGCATGCCTTCCCCCACCTCTGCCGCCACCCCCGTCACCGTCCTGCGCGACGTGCGCCCCTGGGGCGGCGAGCGCAGCGACCTGTACATCGCGGACGGGGTGATCACGGCCGTCGTCCCGCACGACCCGGCCGGGCACGCCGCCGGTGACGCGTCCGAGAACGCAGCCGACGTCGGTGGCGGCAGGACTGTCGGCACGGCTGTCGGCACGGCTGTCGGCGCGGCTGTCGGCAGGGCGGCTACGGACGGCGACGGCGCCGTCGACGGCGCCGGGCTGCTCGCGCTGCCCGGGCTGGTCAACGCGCACGCCCACGTGGACAAGTCCTGGTGGGGCAAGCCGTGGGTGAGCTACGGCGGTGAGGGCGGGGTGCAGGGCCGCATCGCGCACGAGCGGTCCCACCGCGACGAGCTCGGCATCCCAGGCGTCGACGTGACGCTCGCCGTGCTGCGCGAGTCCGTCCGCACGGGTACCACCGCGGTGCGCACCCACGTCGACGTCGACCTGGGCGTCGGCCTGCGCGGCATCGAGGTCGTGCGTGAGGCGGTCGCGGAACGTGGCGCACGGCTTCGCCGTCGGCCAGCTGCCTGCCGCACGCCAGGCCGAGCTGATCGCGGCGATGGGCGAGGCGGGGATCACCATGACCACCGTCGCGCCGATCGGTGCGGCGCCCCTGCCGCTGCACGCGCTGCGCGACGCCGGGGTCGCCGTCGGCCTCGGCACGGACGGCATCCGGGACCTGTGGTCCCCCTACGGCACCGGCGACCTGCTCACGCTGACCACGCAGCTCTCGCGTCTGTCCGGCTTCCGCTACGACGAGGACCTCGTCACCGCGGCGCGGATCGCCACGGCCGACGCCGGCCGCTTCGTGGGGCGCGCCGTGCACGACCTCGTGGTGGGCGCACCGGCCGACGTCGTGCTGGTAGACGCCGAGAACGTGCCGGACGCCGTCGTCCGCGCCCCGCGCCGGGCGCTCGTGGTGGCGGGCGGGCGGGTCGTCGCCCGCGACGGCGAGGTGCTGGTCTGACGGGGTTGCTACCGACGGGGTTGCTGCGGACCGGGTTGCCACGGACCGGGTTGCCACGGACCGGGTTGCCACGGACCTGTTGCTGCCGGCCTGGTTGCTGCCCGAGGGCTCATGACTTCGGTCGGTTGCCCCAGGATCTAGATGACTTCGGTCGGTTGCCATGAGATCGGTCGGTTGACTGACCGATCTCATGGCAACCGACCGAAGTCATTCTCGCGGCGATGCAAGGGACCGAACTCGTTGGGCCCGCCCGGGCCCAGCACCAGCACCCGCGCCCACCACCCAGCACCCGCGCCCGCCACCCGGCACCCGCCACCCGCCACCCGCCACGCCACCCGCCACATTGATCAAACCAATTTCACCTGGAACACCGGCCCACCTTGACCCTTGCCCCTGTCATCCGTAGATTGCTCGCAGTTCATCGGATGTTTGCGAGGGAGCGGCATGGCCACGATCACAGGCGTCCGGGTCGAGGACGTACGGTTTCCGACGTCGGTCACCGCCGACGGCTCCGACGCGATGAACAAGGACGCCGACTACTCGGCGGCCTACGTCGTGCTCGAGACGGACGCGCCCGACCCGGACGATCCCGGCGGCGCGACGCTCGGCGGGTACGGGCTGACGTTCACCATCGGCCGGGGCAACGACATCGTCGCCGAGGCCGCGCGCCAGCAGGCGGTGGGCTTGATCGGCCGGGACGTGGACGAGCTGGCCGCCGACATGGGCGCCGTCTACCGCGACCTGACGTCCGACAGCCAGCTGCGCTGGCTCGGCCCCGAGAAGGGCGTGGTGCACCTGTCGCTGGCCGCCGTGCTCAATGCCGCGTGGGACCTGGTCGCCCGCCGGGCGGGCAAGCCGCTCTGGCGCGTGCTGGTCGACATGACGCCCGAGGAGCTGGTCGACGTCGCCGACCTGCGCTACCTCTCCGACGCCCTGACGCGCGACGAGGCGCTGGACCTCCTCCGCGCTCGCGCCGACACCAAGCAGGACCGCATCGCCGCCCTGGAACGGACCGGCTACCCGGTGTACACGACGTCGGCCGGATGGCTCGGCTACAGCGACGACAAGCTCCGGCGCCTGTGCCAGGAGGCCGTCGACGCCGGGTATCAGCACGTGAAGCTCAAGGTCGGCGCGGACCTCGCCGAGGACATCCGCCGCCTGACCATCGCGCGCGAGGTGCTGGGCCCCGACCGCGCGCTGATGATCGACGCCAACCAGGTCTGGGACGTGCCGCAGGCGATCGAGTGGATGGGCGTGCTGGCCCGGTTCGACCCGCTGTGGATCGAGGAGCCGACGTCGCCCGACGACATCCTCGGGCACGCCGCGGTGCGCCGCGCCGTCGCGCCGGTGGGGGTGGCGACGGGCGAGCACTGCCACAACCGCGTCATGTTCAAGCAGCTCTTCCAGGCGGGCGCCATCGACTACTGCCAGCTCGACACCGGGCGGCTCGCGAGCATCAACGAGATAGTCGCCGTCCTCCTGCTCGCGGCGAAGTTCGGCGTCCCGGTGTGCCCGCACGCGGGCGGCGTCGGCCTGTGCGAGATGGTGCAGCACGTCTCCGTGCTCGACTACGTGGCGATCGGCGCCGACCTCGACGGCCGCGTGACCGAGTACGTGGACCATCTGCACGAGCACTTCACCGACCCGTGCCTCGTCGCCGACCGCGGCGCGGGCACCGCCTACGTGCTGCCCGCCCTGCCCGGCTACTCCACGCGCATGTACGAAAGTTCCCTGGACCGGTTCAGGTTCCCGCACGGGACGTACTGGGTGCGCGATACTTCCGACCATGTCCCGCACTGACGAGGTCGTCGACGGCATCCGGAGGATGATCCTCGACGGACGGCTGCGCCCCGGCGACCGGCTGCCCGTCGAGAAGGACCTGGCCGACACGCTCAAGGTCTCCCGCGGCTCGCTGAGGGAGGGCGTCCGCGCCCTGTCCATGCTCGGCGTCGTGCACACCCGCCAGGGTGACGGCACGTACGTCACCAGCCTGGACCCGGCGCGCCTGCTCTCCCCCATGGCCATGGTCCTGGACCTCCAGGACGACGACGCCATGCCCGCCTTCCACAGCGTGCGCCGCCTGCTGGAGACGGAGGCCGCCGGCCTGGCGGCGACCCGGATGTCCGATGCGGCGGTCGCCGAGGCGCGGGCCATCCTGGACGAGGTCGTCACCGTGCTGCACGGCTCCCCCGTGGACCACGACAAGTTCATCGAGATCGACATCGCGTTCCACCGGGTCATCGCCGCGCACACGGGCAACCCCGTGCTGGAGGCGCTCATCGAGTCGTTCGCCGGCCGCACCGTCCGGGCGCGCCTGTGGCGGGGCCTGCACACCGAGGGCATCGAGGAACGCACGCACGACGAGCACGAGGCCATCTGGCGCGCGCTCGCCGCGCGGGACCCCGAGGCGGCCCGCATCCGGATGGCGAGCCACCTCCTGGGCGTCGAGGACTCGCTCCCGAGACCGGAGACCCTGGAGTAAAGCTCCGTTGAGTGCTGGCTATTTGCGCTCCTGCATGCGCTGGGAGCGCAGATAGCCAGCACTCAACGACTACTCGTCGGGGACGGCGGCCTCCGCGAGCAGGCCGGCGTCGGCCAGGGCCTGCCACAGGGCCGCCGGCACGCGGGCCGCGGCGCGCTCCCCGGCCTGTCGCGCCTGCTCCGGCGTCCCGAGCCCGACGACGGTGCTCGCGACCGCGGGGTGGGTGCGCACGTACGCGAGCGCCGCCTGCGGGAGCGTGACGCCGTGGTCCTCGCAGACGGCGGCGATCCGCCGGGCGCGTTCGAGCAGCCCCGCGGCCGCCGGCGCGTAGTCGTACGTCGCGTCCGGCGGCGGGGCGTCGTACGCCAGGATGCCCGAGTTGTAGGCGGCAGCGGCCACCACCGCCACCCCCCGCTCGGCCGCCGCGGGCAGCAGGTCGGCCAGCGCGGGCTGCTCCAGGAGGGTGAACCGCCCGGCACACATGACGACGTCGACGTCGGTCTCCCGGACGAACCGGGTGAGCATCGCCGACTGGTTCATCCCGGCGCCGACCGCGCCGACGACCCCCTGGTCCCGCAGCTCGACGAGCGCGGGGAGCGCCTCGTGCGCCGCCTGCTCCCAGTGGTCGTCCGGGTCGTGCAGGTAAACCACGTCCACCCGGTCCAGGCCGGTGCGCTCCAGGCTCGCCTCGAGCGACCGCAGGACGCCGTCGCGGGAGAAGTCCCAGACCCGGCGGGCGATGGCGGGCACCTCGAACACGTCGGGGTCGCTACGGTGCGCCGTCTCCGGTGACGGGACGAGCAGCCGCCCCACCTTGGTGGACACCACCACCTCGTCCCGCGGGCGGGTGCGCAGGAACGCGCCCAGCCGGCGCTCGGACAGGCCGAGGCCGTAGTGCGGCGCGGTGTCGAAGTACCGGATCCCGGCCGCCCAGGCGGCCTCGAACGTCGCGTGCGCCTCCTCGTCGGTGGTCGCCCGGTACAGGTTGCCCGCGGGCGCGGCGCCGAGGCCGAGCGTGGTGAGCCGAACCCTGGTGGCGCGCACCGCCGTCGTCCGCATCGTGTGACGTTCCCTTCCCGGTGCCTGTCCCGTTTTTTGTCCTGTTCCCGTTCCCGCGCCCGTTCCCGCGCCCGTTCCCACGCCCGCGCCCTAGCCCTGACCGGGGGCGCGGGTGCGCAGCGCGTGCGAGCCGCCGTCCACGGCGAGCATCGCACCGGTGGTGGCGGCGGCCAGCGGGCTCGCCAGGTAGCAGACGGCGTGCGCGATCTCGTCGGCGCTGACGAGCCGGCCGGAGGGCTGGCGTGCCTCCAGCGCCGCCCGCTCGGCGGCGGGATCGTCGGCGGCGTCGAGCAGGCGGCTCACCCACGGGGTGTCGGCGGTCCCCGGGTTGACGCAGTTGACGCGGATGCCCTCGCGCACGTGGTCGGCGGCCATGGCGAGGGTGAGCGCCTGGACCGCGCCCTTGGACGCCGAGTACAGGGCACGGTTCGGCAGCCCGGTCCATGCGGCGATCGAGCACGTGTTCACGACGGCGGCGTGCGGCGACTCGCGCAGGTACGGCAGCGCGGCGCGGGTCACCCGGACGATCCCGAGCACGTTGACGTCCAGCACCCGCAGCCACTCCGCGTCGTCGTTGTCGGCGACGGTGCCCTGGGCTCCGATCCCCGCGTTGTTGGCGACGACGTCGATGCCGCCCATCGCCTCCGCGGCGGCCGTCACGGCGGCGCGCACCGCCCCGTCGTCGGTCACGTCGGCCACCTGGGCCCCGGCGCCCGCGGGAACACCGTCCGCCACCCGGTCGATGGACGTCACCTGCGCGCCGCGCGCGAGCATGGCGCGCACGATCGCCGCACCGATGCCCGACGCGCCGCCCGTGACGACGGCCCGCACCCCGGCGAGCTCGCCCGCGGACCCTGCCATCGTGGTTCCTGCTGTGCTTCCTGCTGTGCTTCCTGCTCTGGCCTCGGACGTGCTCTCCGATGTCATGCGTGACTCTCCTCCAGTTGGTAGACCCGTCGCGCGGTCCCGGCCCACACGGCCGCGGACTCGTCCTCGCTCAGCCCGGCGAGCAGGTCGCCGAGCGTCGCCATCCACCCGCCGTAGTCGCTCGCGAGCAGGCACACGGGCCAGTCGGAACCGAACATGAGCCGGTCCGGGCCGAACACCTCGAGCGCCCGGTCGACGGCGGGCCGCAGGTCGTCGGGCCGCCACGCGTCCCAGCGCGCCTCGGTGACCAGGCCCGACAGCTTGGCGGTCACGTTCGGGCGGGCAGCCAGGTCGGTGAGGTCCCGCTCCCAGGCGGCCAGACGGGCGGCGTTGCCCGCACCCCCGCCGGGGTCGAGGCGTGGCTTGCCCAGGTGGTCGAGGACGAAGGAGACCTCGGGGAGCGCCGCGGCGAGCCGCGCGCACGCCGGCAGCTGTTCGGCACGCACCACCAGGTCGAACACGAGGTCGGGCACCTGGCCGGACACGAGGCCGCCGGTGCTCGGTGCGCCGGCCGAGCACGCGGCGGCGATCCCGCGGCGCACGTCCGCACGGTCCAGGTAGGCAGGGTCGGACTCGGCCTGCACCTGCGTGCGGATGCCGACCAGGGCTCCGCCTCCGGGACCCGACCGCAGCGCGCCGACGCGGTCGGCCACCCCGGGGTCCAGAAGGTCCGCCCAGGCGACGACGCCGCCGATCCGGGCCGCGCGTCCGGCGCCGGACGCCGTGATCGCCAGGAGCTCACGGCCCTCCGACCACAGGTTCGCGGACTGGACGACGACCGTCGTGCTCACCCCGTGGGCCGCGGCGGGCAGGTCGGCAGGCGTGAAGTCGGCGTTGATGGCCGCCATCACGACCGGGTCGATCCAGCCCTGGGGCGTACGCGAGCGCACCCACAGGTGATGGTGCGCGTCCACGACGTCGTGCGGCACGTTGCCCCTCTCTGGCGTCGTCGTCCAGAAACATCAGATGTATAACACGACGACTGCCAGCAGCAACACCCCGGAGCGGCCTGCTTCCCCTGCTCGCACCTACTCCTGCGGCTCGTCCTTCGCCTTGACCTTGCCGGCCGTGAGCGAGCCCGCATGGGCTTTCTCGTCCGGCAGGCCACGCGTCCTGATGAGGCTCGCGACGGTCGCCACGGCCAGCACACCGAGGACGACGCCGAGGCTCAGCGAGGTCGAGATCTCGGGGATCGACTCGTCGATGTCGACGTGCGCCCAGTGCAGGATCAGCTTGACGCCGATGAACGCCAGGATGACCGCCAGGCCGGCCGAGAGGTACACGAGCCGGTCGAGCAGACCCTTGACGAGGAAGAACAGTGCGCGCAGGCCCAGCAGCGCGAACGCGTTGGCGGTGAAGACGATGTATGCCTCCTCCGTGACGCCGAACACGGCGGGGATCGAGTCGAGGGCGAACAGCAGGTCGACGCTGCCGATGGCGATGAGCACGATGAACAGCGGGGTGACGACCCGGCGGCCGTCCTCCTTCGCGAAGAGCCTGCCGCCGATGTAGCCCTCGCTGACGGGCAGGAACCGGCGCGCGCCGCGCACCATCAGGTTGCTCTCGATGTCCGGGTCCTCGTTCCGGTGCCGGAACAGCTGCACCGCCGTGTAGAGCAGCAGCAGCCCGAACAGCAGGAAGGTGAACGAGAACAGGCTGATGAGGGACGCGCCCAGCGCGATGAAGATGGCGCGCATGATCAGCGCGAGCACGATGCCGAAGACGAGGACCTTGTGCTGGTGCTTGTCCGGGACCGCGAAGGTGTTCATGATGATCACGAACACGAACAGGTTGTCGACCGACAGGCTCTTCTCGATGATGTAGCCCGCGAAGTACTCGGTCCCCGCCGCGTTCCCGAACTGCAGCCCGAACCAGATGCCGAACCCGATGGCCACCGCGATGTAAAAGACTGACCAGGCGGTAGCCTCCTTGAACCCGACGTGGTGCGGGCGCGCCGCCGCCAGCGCCAGGTCCACTGCCAGCAGCAGGATGATGAAGCCGATGGTCACGCCCCACGTGAGCAGGCTGATGTCGAGCAAGAGAATCCTCCGTCGGATCGCTGGCACCGGAGCTCCGGGCTGATGCTGCAGGACTGCCATTATTGAATATCTTTTGTTTCGAGGAGATCTCATGAGCAATGCCGAGAGCCCTGTCGACGTCAAGCCTGTCGACGTCAAGCCTCGCTCCCGCACGGTGACCGACGGCCTGGAGGCGACCGCGTCCCGCGGGATGCTCCGGGCCGTCGGGCTGGGTGACGAGGACTTCGCCAAGCCCCAGATCGGCGTCGCGAGCTCCTGGAACGAGATCACCCCGTGCAACCTCTCGCTCGACCGGCTGGCGCAGGCCACCAAGGAGGGCGTGCACGCGGCGGGCGGCTACCCGCTGGAGTTCGGCACCATCTCGGTCTCCGACGGCATCTCCATGGGCCACGAGGGCATGCACTTCTCGCTCGTCTCCCGCGACGTCATCGCCGACTCCGTGGAGACCGTCATGCAGGCCGAGCGCCTGGACGGGTCGGTGCTGCTGGCCGGCTGCGACAAGTCGCTGCCCGGCATGCTGATGGCGGCCGCGCGCCTGGACCTCTCCAGCGTGTTCCTCTACGCCGGCTCGATCATGCCGGGCTGGGTCAAGCTCGAGGACGGCACCGAGAAGCAGGTCACGATCATCGACGCATTCGAGGCCGTCGGGGCGTGCGCACGCGGGCTCATGAGCCAGGGCGACGTCGACCGGATCGAGCGGGCGATCTGCCCGGGTGAGGGCGCGTGCGGCGGCATGTACACCGCCAACACGATGGCGTCGGCGGCCGAGGCGCTCGGCATGTCGCTGCCCGGCTCGGCGGCGCCGCCGTCGGCCGACCGCCGGCGGGACACGTGGGCGCACCGCTCGGGCGAGGCGGTGGTGAACCTGCTGCGTCGCGGCATCACCGCGCGCGACATCATGACCAAGGAGGCGTTCGAGAACGCGATCGCCGTGGTCATGGCGTTCGGGGGGTCCACGAACGCGGTGCTGCACCTGCTCGCCATCGCCTACGAGGCGGAGGTCGAGCTGACCCTCGACGACTTCTCCCGCGTCGCCGACCGCGTGCCGCACCTGGGCGACCTCAAGCCGTTCGGGCAGTACGTGATGAACGACGTCGACCGGATCGGCGGCGTGCCGGTCGTGATGAAGGCGCTGCTGGACGCCGGGCTGCTGCACGGGGACGTCATGACGGTCACCGGCCGCACCATGGCGGAGAACCTCGCCGAGATCGCCCCGCCGGACCCGGACGGCAAGATCCTGCGCGCCATGGACAACCCGATCCACAAGACCGGTGGCATCACCATCCTGAACGGGTCGCTCGCCCCGGAGGGCGCCGTCGTGAAGTCGGCGGGCTTCGACTCCGACGTGTTCGAGGGCACCGCCCGCGTCTTCGAGCGCGAGCGCAGCGCGCTCGACGCCCTGGAGGACGGGACGATCCAGGCGGGCGACGTCGTCGTCATCCGCTACGAGGGCCCGAAGGGCGGGCCGGGGATGCGCGAGATGCTCGCCATCACCGGCGCCATCAAGGGCGCGGGCCTCGGCAAGGACGTGCTCCTCATCACCGACGGCCGGTTCTCCGGCGGGACCACCGGCCTGTGCGTCGGGCACATCGCGCCCGAGGCCGTCGACGCCGGACCCATCGCGTTCGTGCGCGACGGCGACCGCATCCGCCTGGACGTGGCGTCCAAGACGCTGGACCTCCTCGTGGACCCCGCCGAGCTCGCGGCGCGCGAGGCCGCCGGCTGGGTGCCGCTCCCCCACAAGTACACGCGGGGTGTGCTCGCCAAGTACTCGAAGCTGGTCCAGTCGGCGTCGAAGGGCGCCGTGCTCGCGTAGGGCGCGTCGCACCGGGGCGGGCCGCACCGGGCGGCGTCACCCGAACAGGGTGACCCGTCCGGGCGCGCGGCTGCCGACGATGAGGTGACGACGAGGCGGGGGCCCCTGGGGCCCAGCCCGGGCCGTCCACCACCCAGCGGCCCCACCCGCTCAGCGGCCCGCCACCCAGCCGCCCCGACCAGAAGGAGCTTGACCATGAGACGAGCGATCGCAGGGGTCACACGCGTCGGCTCCACCGCTCTCGTCGAGACCACCTGATCACGTCGGAGGCGGGTACACCGCGATGACGGCCGACGGTTCGAAGGGCGACGGGCGGAACAACGGCCTGGGGGCGCTGTTCGGCGCGCAGATGCGGGAGACGGCGCGGCGTGCCGGACGACGGCTGAAGCGGGAGACCGCTGACGTCCTGCCCCGCAGGCGTCACCTCCGGCAGGACATCGTCGCCGGCCTGCCGGGCGCGATCTCGAGCGTGCCGGACGGCATGGCCGCCAGCGTCCTGGCCGGTGTCAACCCTGCGCACGGGCTCTACGCGTCGTTCGTCGGACCGGTGGCCGGCGGCTTCATGAGCTCGACGCGGCTCATGGTGGTCACGACCACGAGCGCGGCGGCCCTGGCCGCGGGCTCCGCGCTCGCGACGTACGAGGAGGCCGAGCGGTCCGACGCCATGGTGCTCCTGACGCTGCTGGCCGGCGGGCTGATGATCGTCGCGGCGCTCCTGCGGCTGAGCAGGTACATCCGGTTCGTCTCCTACTCGGTCATGCTCGGCTTCCTCACCGGTATCGCGGCCAACATGGTGCTCGGCCAGCTGCCCGACCTCCTCGGCGTGGACGCGGAGGGATCGCTGTCGGTCACCAAGGCCTGGTACGTCGTCAGCCACCTGGGCGCGATCGACGCCGCGTCCGCGATCTGCGGTGGTGCCGCGCTGGCGACCCTCGTGCTCCTCGCCCTGACGCGCTGGTCGATCGTGAGCTCCCTGGTGGCCCTGCTGATCCCGACCGTCGGTGTGGTGGTCCTGGGGGCCTCGTCCGTCGCCACCGTCGACGACACCGGCACCGTGCCCCGCGGCCTGCCGGGGCTCGCGCTCCCGGACCTGAGCCTGTTCAGCACCGAGCTGGTCGGCGGTGCGGCGGCGGTGGCCGCGCTCGTGCTGATCCAGGGCGCCGGGGTGGCCGAGGCCGTCCCGAACCCCGATGGTTCCCGCTCGTCGACCAGCCGCGACTTCACGGCGCAGGGCGTCGCCAACGTCGCCGCCGGGCTGTTCGGCGGTCAGCCGGTGGGCGGTTCGGTCGGCCAGACCGCCCTGAACCTGACCGCCGGTGCGGCGAGCCGGTGGGCGGCCATCTGGTCCGGCCTGTGGATGGGCGTCATCCTCCTCGCGTTCTCCGGAGTGGTCGGCATGGTCGCGATGCCCACGCTCGCGGCGGTGCTCATCTATGCGGGTATCGGCGCCATCAAGCCCCAGGAGCTGGTGGCCGTCGCCCGGGCGGGCCGGATCTCCGCGCTGGCGATGGGGTCCACGTTCGCGGCGGTCCTCGTGCTCCCGGTGGCGCAGGCGGTCGGGGTGGGCGTCATCGCCTCCCTGATCATGCAGCTGAACCAGGAGGCTCTCGACCTGCGCGTGGTACGCCTGAAGCCCGACGCCTCGGGCGGGTTCGTCGAGACCCGCGCGCCGCGGACCGTCTCGGCGGGCCAGACCGTCGTCCTGGACGCGTACGGTTCGCTGTTCTACGCGGGTACTCGCACGCTGCAGCGCCACCTGCCGGCGCCGGTCGCCCCTGAGACCGACGCCGGGTCCGCCGGGCCGGTGGTGGTCCTGCGCCTGCGCGGGCGCACCACGCTCGGTGCCACGTTCCTCAAGGTCGTCGGCGACTACGCCCGCGTCCTCGACGAGGCGCACGGCGCGCTCTACCTCACCGGGGTCGATCCGGTGCTCGCCGCCGACTGGGAACGCGACGGGACGGTCCGCCGCCTCGCGGGCGTCCGCGTCGTGCCCGCTACGCCGATGCTCGGCGAGTCCACGCGTGCCGCTCTCGCGGCGACCGCGGGCCGCGACCCGCACGGAACGGTCCACCACGTGCATCCCGCCGACGACGTCCCACCGCTCGGTCCCCCGCCCGGTCCCCTCGCCTGATCCCCCCGGAGGTTCGTGATGTCCGCCCTCGCCATCATCGTCGTCGGCCTGGTCCTGTGTCTGGCAGGCTCGTTCTCGATCCGCCTCGCCGTGCTGGCCGCGGGCTTCGGCGTCGCATGGACGCTCGCGGTGGTGTTCGACGCCGACACGGGCACCACGCTGCTGATCAGCCTCGGCGGCGCCGTCCTGGCCTTCGCCCTGACCCTGCTGGCCTCCCGGTTCCTCTTCTTCATCGCCGGCCTGTGCGTCGGGGCGGTGATCGGCGCCAAGCTGTTCGTGCTCGTGCGGGGCGGCGGTGCCGACCTCCTCCTCCTGTTCGTCGTGGTCCCTGCGGCAGCTCTGGCGTCCGCCCTGCTGGCCCGCCGGTTCGAGCGTGCCTTCCTGCTCTGGGGCACGGCGTTCGGTGGAGCGGCGCTCGTGCTCTCCGGTGTGGGCCGGCTCTGGGCCGAGGTCGCCGGTGACCTGTGGCGCCCGGCGTCGACAGCCGGCGTCGTGCTCGTCATCCTGCTCTGGGTGGTGCTCGCCGCCGCCGGCTACAGCGTGCAGCGTCGCGAGCCGCGGAAGTAGAGCCCTCCGGGTCGGTCAGCGAGCAGGTCAGCCGGGCAGGTCAGCCGGGCAGGTCAGCCGAGCAGGTCAGCCGAGCAGGTCAACCTCCCAGTCGGACCAGGCCGCGCACGGTGAACATCGTGCCGAACACGAGGAGCACCGCGGCCCCGACCGCCCGGTCGTGCCGCACGAGCCAGGACCGCATGGCGTGCAGCCGGTGCCGTCCGGGGAGACCGGTGACCGCGTAGAACACCGTCGGCAGCACGTAGTCCAGGACGCTGGCGAGCACGAGCACCAGGACCCCGACCGCCTGCGCCCCCACGGGGACATCCGCGGCGACCACCGACCCCACGCCGGAGAAGAAGATGGCCACGTTGGGGTTGACGAGGGCGAGCACCACCGCGACACCGACGAGGGTGGCGGGCTCCGGGGAGGCCAGCTTGCGCGCCCACGGCGGCAGCTGCTCGCTCGCCCCCGCGGGGCGCGGCGGCGGTCGCCGGACGATCGCGATGATGCCACCGACCAGGAACAGCAGGCCGACGACGAGCCCTATCCAGTCCCGGACCGTCGTGGCTTCCCCGGCCTCGTGGGCATCCACCGACCGTCCCGCCGCTATCGCGACGGCGCCGAGGACCGAGTAGAGCGCCAGCACCGTGCCGCCGAAGATCGCGACGTTGCGGTACGGGCGGTGCGACCCCAGCAGCAGGAGGCACGCCACGATCGCCGCGGGTGTCGCGGCGAGCCCGAGGATCTCGGGCACCAGCTGGGCCAGCAGCTCCGCCATAGGCGGACTCTGGCCCACCGCGGCGCCGTCCGCGTCACCCCTTCCGGGTGACCTGCGCCCCGGGGCCCCGCGCCTACGGTCGGCGCTGACCGGCCGTACCCCTCGGAGAGGAAACCTCGTGGCCAGCTTCCTCGCCCCGTCCTTCTCGGGGTACCAGCGCGCGTCGATCCGTCCGGACATCGTCGCCGGCCTCGCAGTCTGGGCGGTCCTCGTCCCCGAGTCGCTCGCCTACGCCACCATCGCCGGGGTCCCGCCCGTCGTCGGCCTCTACGCGGCGGTCCCCGCCCTCGCTCTCTACGCGATCGCCGGCACGTCCCGCCAGCTCGTCGTGTCGCCCATGTCGGCGACGGCCGCGCTCTCGGCAGGCATCGTCGCGAGCGTCGCGGGGTCCGACGGCGACCCGGTCGCCCTGACCACCGCGCTCGCCCTCGCGACCGGGATCGTCGCGATCATCGCTGGGCTGCTCCGCCTGGGCTTCCTCGCCGCCTTCATCTCCGAGCCGGTGCTCAAGGGCTTCATCATCGGCCTCGCGCTGACGATCATGATCGGCCAGGTGCCCGACCTGATCGGTGTCGAGGGCGGCCACGGCAGCTTCTTCGAGAAGATGTGGGCCCTGCTGGGCCAGCTCGGCGACGTCGACCCGCTCACCCTCGTCGTCGGCCTGGCGAGCCTGGCGGCACTGGTCGTCGTGCGCCGCACCATGCCGTTCCTGCCGGGTTCGCTCGTCGTGGTGCTCCTGGCGATCGGCGCCGCCCTCCTGTTCGGCCTGGGTGACCGCGGGCTCGCCGTCGTCGGCCACATCGACGCCGGCCTGCCGCGGGTCGGGCTGCCCGACGTGACGGGCCCGGAGTTCACGGAACTCCTCGGCGGCGCGGTGGGCCTCATGCTCGTCGGCTTCGCCGAGGGGCTCGGCGCCGCCAAGACCTATGCGGCGACCCGCGGCTACGACGTCGACCCGAACCGGGAGCTCGTCGGCCTCGGGATCTCGAACCTCGGGTCCGGGGTCCTCTCCGGGATGGTCGTGAACGGCAGCCTGTCGAAGACCGCGGTGAACGCGAGTGCCGGCGCCCGCTCCCAGGTCTCGGCGCTGACCGCCGCGGCCCTGACGATCCTCACCCTGCTCTTCCTGACCGGGATCTTCGAGCAGCTGCCGCTGGCGACGCTGGCCGCGGTGGTCGTGGTCGCCGTCGTCGAGCTGGTCGACGTGCGGTCGCTGCGCCGCCTGTGGCGGGTCCGGACGGGCCGGCTGGTGCACGTCTACCAGGTCACCGCCCGGGCCGACTTCATGGCCGCGGGTGCCGCCCTGCTGGGCGTGCTGATCTTCGACACCCTGCCCGGCCTCGTCATCGGCATCGCCGTCTCGCTGATCCTGCTGCTGGCCCGCACCTCCCGCCCGCGTATCACCGTCCTGGCGCCGGTCGGCGAGGACCGGGGCCGCCCCTGGGTGGACGCGGAACGCAACCCCGACTACCCGACCGTGCCCGGTGTGCTCGCGGTCCGCGTCGAGGGTCCGCTGATCTTCTCGAACGCCGAGTACGTGCGTGCCCGCGTCCGGGAGCTCGCCGTCCAGGTCCCCGACCTGCGGCTCGTGGTCCTGGACGGCCGCGCGACGCCGTCGGTCGACGTGACCGCCGCCGCGATGCTGGTCCAGCTGCGTGGTGACCTCCGACGCGACGGCGGCGACCTGGCGCTCGCCGAGGGTATCGGGCAGGTTCGGGACGTCCTGGCCCGGGTCGGTGCGGAGGGCGAGCCTCCGCTGTTCACCACGCTCGACGACGCCGTCGGGGCGGGTCAGGACAGCGACGAGAACGCCTGAGCAGGTTCACCGGGAACGGGTGAGGCGCAGGGCGCGCCCGCGGGCTGGAGTAGCAGGGTCAGGCCACTCGAACGTGAACCCCAAAACGTGAACCCCAACACGTGAACCCCAAGGAGCCACTCATGTCGCAGGCAACACTGACCGTCTGGAAGTTCAAGAGCGCGGACGGCGCGGAGACCGCGTCGCAGACCATCCAGCAGCTCTCGAGGGAGAACCTGGTCACCATCCATGACGCGGCGACGGTGCGGTGGGAGGAGGGTGCCAAGAAACCCAAGACCCGCCAGCTCACCTCGACCACCGGCGCGGGAGCCCTCGGTGGCTCGTTCTGGGGGATGCTCTTCGGCCTGCTCTTCTTCGTCCCGCTGCTGGGGGCCGCCATCGGCGCGGCGACCGGTGCGCTCAGCGGTGCCCTCACCGACGTCGGGATCGACGACGGCTTCATCAACCGGGTCAGGGACGAGATCACGCCGGGCACCTCTGCGCTGTTCATCATGTCGTCGGACGCGGTGGTGGACAAGATCCACGACGCCTTCGCCGGCCAGGAGCCGCCCGAGCTGATCTTCACGAACCTCAACGCCGAGCAGGAGGCCGCGCTGCGCGAGGTCTTCGGCGAGGACTGACTCACTCTCGAAGGAGCCACCATGACCGGCGCACACTCGTCCGGGACCGACCCATACGCCGGCACGGCCCCCGTCACCGCCTACGGCTCATCGCCGTCCGTGGCACTCACGACCTCGGGTTTCGCGGGGACCATGCTGGTCATGGTGGCGCTGTTCCAGGTCCTCCTGGGCATCGCGGCGATCGCGAAGGACACGGTGTACCTGGACGGTGTCGAGTACGTCTACCAGCTGGACGTGACCAGCTGGGGATGGATCCACACCGGTGTGGGCGCGGTGGCTCTCGCGACGGGGATAGGCGTCCTTGCTGCCCGACCATGGGCGTATTTGGTCGGAATTGTGCTGGCCACTCTCTCGAGTATCGCGAACTTTGCATTTCTCCCCTATTTCCCCATATGGAGTGGGATAGTCATCGCCTTCAACGTGGTGGTGATCTGGGCGCTTTGCACACTTCTGGCCCAGGACAATCCAATATGAGATGCGAGATAGCGGGTTAATTGTGCCGACGGCCGCGGCATCATGCGGCCCTCAGCAGCAATGCCGACGAGCGCAAGACCGGTTCTTGATGCAAAGTTGTTGACGACCACGTAATGCACGGTAATCAGCAATGTGAGACTTTTCCGGTCCTGCATCGGCGACCAGGGGGCGGTCGCCACTTCACCCATTCGAGTGGAGGACGCCGCGGTATGCATCCCAGATCGATACCAGTCGCACAGCGCGGGACGACCCTCGCGCCGAGAGCTCCCCGGCTCGCCGTCGCGCCGGACCCGCCCGGCAGCGCACACCCGCTGGCCGCCGACGAACTCGCGCCGCGCCTGCCGCGCGTCTACGTACCGCGCCCCCGCCTGTGGCAACGGCTGGACGAGGCGGCCGAGGGTTCCGTCACCCTGGTCGTCGCCCCGGCAGGGGCCGGCAAGACGCTGGGGGTAGCCGGCTGGCTGCGTTTCACGACGTCGGCCAGGGCCGCGGGCGCCGTGTGGGTCCGGGCCGACGACACCTGGACGCCCGAGCAGCTCGGCTCCGTGCTCGACGCCCCGGGGCCGGACGCCGCCCCGGACAAGCTACCCACCCTGGTGGTGGTCGACGACGCCCACCTGCTCCCACCCGCGACCCTGCGCCACATCGACGACCGGCTCAACGCCGCGCCGGAGAGCATGCGGGTCCTCCTGCTGAGCCGCTGGTCCCTGCCGCTGACCCGGCTGGTCCCCGAGCTCCTCGGCAACTTCACGTTCCTGCGCGGAGACCTGCTCCGGCTGAGCGACGCCGAGTGCGCATCGCTCGTCGCGGAGCACGCCAGGACCGACGACCCGGACGTGGTCGCCGCCGTCACCCGGCACGCCGACGGCTGGTGCGCCGCCGCGGTCCTCGCGGCCCGGGGCCTGCGCGGCACGCCGGACCCCGCGGCCGCGGCCCGCCTGCTCGCCGCCGACACCGAGCCCATCGCCAACCGGGTGGCGGGTGAGGTCTTCAGCACGCTCACCCCGCGGCAACGACACCTGCTGCTGTGCATCGCCGGCGAGGACGCGGTGAGCATCGCCACGGCAGCGCACCTGTCGCACGACGTCCACGCGGGCGAGATCCTCACGGAGCTGGAGGACACCGGTCTGCTCGTGCTCCGCGCCGACCACGGCGCACGCACCGGCCACAGGGCCGACGCCGACGGCGAGGCACGCACTGACGGTACGAGATCGCACGGCACGGACGACCTGGAGGCACGCACCACCGAGCTCCCGGCGGTCCCGGCCGGCGACGGTTCCCCCGGTCCCATCGGCTCGCCCCGTCCCGACGGTTTCCGGGTGCACCCGCTCCTGGTGGAGGTGGTCCGGCAGCGGCTCGCCGCAGGAGGCGTCGACGCCGCCCGCGCCCGCGCCACGGTGATCCGCGCCGTCGGCCTCGACGTGGCACGCGGCAACCTGTCCGGGGCGTTCCCCCGGCTCGTCCGGGTCGGCGCTCCTGTCGAGGCCGCCGACATCCTCGCCCGCGACGGCGTGCGCATGGTGCTGAACCAGTGCGGTCCCGACGCGGCGGCCGCGTTCGTCCGGGCGGAGCCCGAGGTCGTCGAGAGCCGGCCCGACATCTGGTTCGCCATCGCGCTCGGCTGCTGGCTGCGGGACGACGTCGAGGGAGCGCGCCACTGGGGCGACCGGATCCTGGACGCCCGGCGCCGCTGGTCGCACGCCTGGCTCCCCGGCGGGACGGACGGTCTCGACGCCACCGTCGCCTGCGTCCGGCTGTGGCGCGTGGCGCTGGGGCTCGAGCCCGGCTACGCCGCCGTCGGCCACGCGAAGCGGGTGCTCGTCGCGTCGCAGACGCGCCCGGCGGTACGCGAGGCGAACGCCGAGGTGCTGCCCGTGCTCGCCCACGAGCTGGGGGTGGCGCAGAACTGGCTGGGCGAGCTCACCGACGCCGAGGCCAGCCTCACGCTCGCGGTCAGCCTCTCGCACAGCCAGGGGCTGGCGCCGCTGGGCGTCTGCGCCCTGAGCTATCTCGCCTTCACCCAGTACATGCGCGGACGGGAGAGCGCGTGCGTCGAGCTGGCCGGCGAGGTCCTCGTCGCGGCCCGCGCCCCCGGCGTCACGAACGTGCGGTTCGTCGCGGCACGGGCCAACCTCGCCCGGCTTCTCGCGCGGCTGCTCGACGTGCCCACGCCCACCGAGCTCACCGTGGACGCCTTTCCCGGTGTCCGGTACCACAGCGGCGACCTGTGCACCCGCTTCTGGTTCCGGATCTGGGACTCCCGGCAGGAGTTGCTCGCCGGCAACGTGGTCGAGGCACAGCGCATCCTCTCCGGCCCCGGCGAGTGCCTGCGGCTGACCGACGAGCAGCTCCCGGAGCACCTGCGGGTCGCGCTGCTCGTCGAGCGTGCGTTCGTCGCCACGCTGGCGAGCGACCGTGACACCCTCAAGTCCCTGCACGCCACCCTCGACCAGCTCGGCGCCGTGGGCGAGTCGGCGCTCGTCCAGGGACTGCGTGCCGACCGGGACGGCGACCGGCGCGGCGCGGTCGCCGCGTTCGAGGCGGCCGCCGCGGACGCCACCTACTCCCAGCCGCCCACACGCGCGCTCGCCCTGGCCTGCGAGGCGCAGCTGCTCGACGCCCTGGGCGACCCGGCCCGCTCGCAGGAGCGCCTGATCGAGGCGATCGCGGTCACCGAGTCCCGCCGGAACGCCACTCCGTTCCGCGGCTGGGCCCGTCAGGGCACGCCCATGGAGACGCTGCTGCAGCGGCTGACCAAACGTCCCGCCACCCGATGGCTGCTCGAGCTCGCCGCCACGACGGCCGGGAAGCCCGACGTCACGGCCGTCTACGCGTCGATGACCGCCACCCCCAGCGAGCTCGATCAGGTGAGCCAGGCCCTCACCCCGCCGGCCCTCAGCCCGCGCGAGCGCGAGGTCCTCAACGAGCTGGCCAGGGGCGCCACCTACGCCGACATCGCCGCCGCCCTGTTCGTCTCGGAGAACACCGTCAAGACGCACGTGTCGAGCCTCTACACCAAGCTCGCCGCCTCCCGCCGCAGCGAGGCCCTGAAGATCGCCCGGAGCTTCCACCTGCTCTGATCCGGGTGGGTCCCGGCCCCTGGCCCTTCACCCGAAGCAGGTGAGCGTGCCAGGGCTCCCCCGGGCTTGGCTGACCGGTGTGGCGGGGTGGCCACGGTCGACGCACCCTGCCGACCCGAGGGAGGCGAGGGCATGACAGCTCCACAGGACGCGCCGGCTCAGGACGCGCCGGCTACCGCTCCGGCACGGGGCGAGCCCACGTCGCGCCGTCCGCCACGGTGGCTCCCCCGGGCGCTCTTCATGGCGGTGGTGGCGGTCTATCTCGGGGCGTTCGGCTGGTACGCGATCGAAACCCTCCAGGGCCTCGCGGTGAACCTGCTCATCGCCTTCTTCCTCACCTTGGCCCTGGACCCCATCGTGGTCTGGTGCGTGCGCAAGGGGTGGAACCGCCGCGTCGCCGCAGCCGCCGCCCTCGGCGGCTCCCTCCTCGCCATCGCGCTGGTCCTGGCGCTGTTCGGCAACCTGTTCGTCCAGCAGCTCGTGCAGCTCCTGGAGACCGTGCCCGCCATCTACGTGGACGTCCAGAACCTGGCCGCCGAGCGGTTCGATGTCGTCATCCCGGACTCCGACGACCTCGTGCTCGACATCCTGACGAGATTCGGCAACGACGTGGCCAGCGGCGCGTGGCTGTTCGGGACCACCGTGATCGGCGGGCTCTTCGCGCTGCTGACCATCCTGCTGGTCACCTACTACCTGCTCGCGGCCGGGCCGCGCTTCCGGGCGGCGGTGTGCCGCTGGCTGACCCCCGAGCGCCAGCAGGAGGTCCTGACCCTGTGGGAGATCACCCAGGTCAAGGTCTCGGACTTCATCAACTCCCGCATCGTGCTGGCAGCCCTCTCCAGCGCCTTCACCCTCGTCTTCCTGCTGATCCTGCGCACCCCGTACGCCCTGCCGCTCGCGGTGTTCGTCGGTGTGGTGTCGCAGTTCGTCCCGACGATCGGCACGTACCTGGGCGGAGCGCTCCCCATCGTGGTCGCGCTGACGTCCCAGGGTCTGCCACAGGCCCTCGGTGTCCTCGCCTTCGTGATCGCCTACCAGCAGCTGGAGAACCTGTACTTCTCCCCCAAGGTCTCCGCGCGAGCCCTGGAGATGAACCCGGCGGTGAGCTTTGTCGCCGTGCTGGGCTTCGGCGCCCTCTTCGGCGCGCTGGGCGCGTTCCTCGCGCTGCCGGTCGCCGCCACGATCCAGGCGACCGCCAACACCTATCTGCGCCGGCACACGCTCATCGAGTCCCACATGTTGCAGGACCCGGTCCGACGACGGCGTGGCGCTGAACCCGACGCTGAACCCGACGTCGCGCCCGGCCCTGACGCGGATCCCGGCGTCAGATGATCTTCGGGAACGCGATCAGGAAGCCCACCCCGACCACCAGCAGGACACCCGCCCCGGCCAGGATCAGCCAGGACTTGCGCGGGGACCCGAACCGGTTGGCGAGCGCCCCGAAGAACAGCACCAGCGCGAAGAGCACCGTCAGCAGGGTGTAGTTGTCCCCGCGCCGGTTGTCGGCCAGCGCGTCGGCGAAGTACTCGTCGGCGCGGGCGTCCGCCTCGGCTGCCTCGACCTGGCCGGGCGGCACGTAGCTGTCCAGGGCGAAGGGGCTGCGCGGAGCGTCCGGGTTCCGGAGCGGACGCGCCGCGAGCCATTCGTCGAACGCGGGCGCGAAGTGCTCGGTGAAACGCGCGCGGGCGAACTCCGCCAGCGCGCGGTCGTCCTCCGCCGTCGCCTGGAGCCAGATGCCGAACACCTGCAGGTCCACCGCGCGAGCCGCCTCGGCCTTCGTCGCCTCGCGGGTGGCCTCGATGCGCTGGGTCGAGGCCCTGGAGAACGAGATCGACATCTCCCCGCCCCACTTGCTCGACTCGAACCCGCTCCACGCGGTGAGCACGGCCGTGATCGCCAGCAGCGCGACGGCGATGTGCTCCACCAGCGACGACCGGCCGTCGGTCTCGCGCTTCCCGGTCTCGCGCTGCTCAGCCGACCGCTGCTCGGCCGGCCGTTCCTCGGCCGCCCATCCTTCGTCCGACATGGTGTGCCCCCCGCTGTCGATCGCTCAGCAGCCGAGGTCGTCAGCCAGGGCGTCGCGTGCCTCCTGGACCTCCACGGCGTCGTCCCGCAGGGACTCCGCGGCGTCCCTGATGGTCGCGTCGCCGTTGACGTCGTCGACGGACTGCTCGAAGTCCTCCCACGCCTCGTCGAGCGCCTGGCCGCGATCCTGGGCGACGTCGTCCGCCGCCGCGTCCAGCTCCTGCCACGCCTGGCGGACGCTGTCGCGGGCGTCCCTCACCTCGTCCACCGTGGCGCCCGGTGACAGCGTCATGTCGAAGTTGTCCAACGCGACGGTGAGCTGTTCGGCCGCGCTGCACGCCTCCTGCGTGTTCTCCTCCGGCGTCTCGCTGGAGCACGCGGCCGTCGCCACGATCATCATCAGCCCGACCAGGGCACCTGTCGTCCGCCTCATGTCCACGCCCTTCTGCCATTGATGCTGGTCGCCCCGTGGGGCCATGTCTGCACGGTCCCCCGGGCGTCGACGTCCGGCCTCACCCACCTCGGGTGAGTTCACCTCGAGCGGGCTGGTGGCCCGGCGGCGGCGCCGCGGCGTCCGTCAGCCCAGGAGCTTCGCCTTGGCCGCGGCGAACTCGGAGTCGGTGAGTACGCCCTGCCCGTGCAGGTCACCCAGCTGGGTCAGCTGGGCGAGCAGCTCGTCGTTCGAGTGGGCTGCGGGAGCGGGCGCCGGCGGTGCCGGCTGCGGCGGGGCGGGCGGGGCCTGCTGCGCTGTCTCGTACCGCTGGGCCTCGTACTGCTGGGCCTCGTACTGCTGCTGGGTGCGGTTGGCCTGGCGCCGGCTGACCGCCCCGGCCGTGGCCTGGGCGGTCCCGGCGATGACGGCGGTACGTGCGGCGGTGCCGAGAAGGCCCGGCCTGCCGAAGCGTCGGAGGGGAGACATGTGGGGCTCCGTTCGATGAGCGGTCGGTGATGTGGGTGGTGATGTGGGTGGTGAGGGTGGTGAGGGTGGTCCCGCCGGCGGCGGGACGAGGTCAGGCCGGGGACCCGGCGGTCTCGGCCTGGTCCGCGATCTCGTTGACGGTCGCTGCGGGGACCCGCTCGTGCAGGATCACGTCCGCGTCCGCGTCGGCCGCCGCCGACACGAGCTGACGTGACCAGGTGTGCTCGATCGCGAGGACGAGCACCGACGTGCCGGGGTTCACCGCCTCGGCGATCTCCTGGAGGTCCTCGTCGCCGGTGAGACCGGACGCGGGCAGCTCGATCTCCACGAGGTCCACCTCGTCGCCGAGGTCCTGGGCCTCGAGGATGACGATCTCTCCGTCGTCACCCCGGCGCACGACGGCGAGGTCCAGCAGGGTGACCGCACCGGTCCCGGCCACCTCGAGCACCGCCCGGGCGACCGGCGGCGGGATCCTGGGTGCGTCGAAGGCGAGTGCGACGAGCTCGACGGGACCGAACGACAATGACATGGGAACCTCCGGGGCGGGATGGTTGGACGGCGGGGATGGTTGGACGGCGGGGATGGTTGGACGGCGGGGATGGTTGGACGGCGGGATGGTTGACGGACAGGCTTCAGCGGGCACGGGATCCGCCCCGCATCCGACGGCTCACCGTGACGACCGTGCCGCCGGTGATGAGGAGGAGCAGTGCGATCAGGGCCGTGGTGAGCGCGTCGGCACCGGTCCGCGGCAGGGTGCCCGGTCCGGGGTCGGTGCCTGGCCCGTCGGCGCCCGGCACGTCACCCGGCACGTCATCAGGGTCGGGCTCCGGTGCCGGGTCCGGGTCGGTACCGTCCCCCATGTCGCGGCACTCGTCGGGGAGCGCGCTGCGGTCCGCGCCCGCCGTCCGGCCCACGCCCGCGAGCCCGCTCAGCCCGCTGTTCGCGGCGTCGGTCGCGGCGTCTGTGGCGGCGAACCAGGTGTTGGTCACGTGCACCGGGCGGCAGACGTCGTCACCCACCGGCAGGTCGAACTCGGCCGACCGCGGATCACCGTCGGCCGGGTCGGTCTCGGTGGTCGTCCCGTCGACGACGATCGTCACGCTGTCGGCGCTGCCGGCGTCGGTCTCGGTGGCCTGGCACGTCGCACCCTGCGGCAGGTCCGCGTACACGGCGACCCAGTCGTCGGCAGCGGACAGCGTCCGCTCCGGTCCACCCGGAATCTCGATGGCCCGCTCCACGCCGTCGACGTCCTGCGTGCACGCCAGCTCGACGGTGAAGACGTCGCCCTCGTGCTCGGCGGCGTCCGGCCCGGACAAGGTCTTGACGACCCGCACCTCGCCCACCTCGAACGTGTTGGTGACTGCTATGGCCGCCGGGTCGCCGGCCGGGACCACCACCGCGGCGGACCCACCGTCGCCGCCGTCACCCGCACCGCCGTCACCCACGCCGCCATCACCCATACCGCCGTCACCCACGGCCGAGACGGTCGTCGAGGTGGCGCCGCCGGTCGCGGTCTCGGTGGCGACGCACTCGGCCCCCACGGGCAGCCCGTCGTAGACGACCGGCTCCCCGGGCACGAGCGCACGAGCCGCGCCACCGGGGACGGACACCGGCTCGCCGTCGAACGTGCAGGCGAGGGTCACCTCGAACGGCCCGGCGCCATAGAGCTCCGCGCCCTCACCGGCCAGCATCTTGTCGACAGTGACCGCCCCGACGTCGAACGTGTTGGTCACCGTGACCTCGACGACGTCGCCCGAACCGACGGTGACCTGCTCCGGCGAGATCGTCGTGGAGGT
Organism: Promicromonospora iranensis; assembly: GCF_028994775.1. GTDB lineage: Bacteria > Actinomycetota > Actinomycetes > Actinomycetales > Cellulomonadaceae > Promicromonospora > Promicromonospora iranensis_A. Next base: position 432,726 of record NZ_JAJQMN010000001.1, read on the forward strand.
GGCTCCCGCGTCGTCGGGCTCCGTCACCGTGCAGACGGCGCCGGTCGGTAGGTTCGGGACCTGCGCCGTCAGCGGTCCGGCGGCGCCGAGCGTGACCGTGCCGTCGTACACGACACGTGGCTCACCGGCGCCCTCGCCGTCGTCGTCCAGGGCGCACAGCACCCCGAGCGTGAAGGGCCCGGCGCCGTACATCTCGGCGCCCTCGCCGTCGACGACCTTGGCCAGCTCGATCGCGCCGACGTCGAACTGGTTGGTGAAGGCGACCTCCGTCGTGCTCTCGCCGGACGCATCGGGCGTGACCTCGGTGGTGGCCTCCGGGCCCTCCGTCACGACGGGCTCCTCGCCGTCGTGCGTCACGGTGACCTCGACCGAGGCGGCTCCGCCCGTACCGGTCTCGGTGGCGGTGCACTCCGCGGCGACCGGCAGGCCCTCCAGGACCGTCACGTCGCCGTCCTCGAGGGTGACCACCATCGGCCGGCGCGGCCCGTAGCCCGTCGCGTACACCGGATCGCCGAGGAACGTGCAGTCGACGGTGACCTCGAACGGCCCGTAGGGCACCGGCTCACCGTCCTGGCCGACGGCGTCGGTGACGACCTCCTTGGCGAGCTCGAGGCTCGCCAGGTCGTACCGGTTCACCGCGGTGAGCGTGGTGACCTCCGGCTCCTGGCCGATCGTCACGGACCCCACCACGAGCTCGGTCTGCCCGCCGTCCGGATCCTCGGTCACCGTGCACTCCGCCCCGTAGGGCAGGTTGGTCACCGTCGCCGGCTCGTCGGGCGACACGGTGATCGGGACCGGTTCGAGCTGTGTCTCGACCCAGCTGCCGATCGCCGACGTGCACTCCACCTCCATGTCGAAGGTGTCGGGCGCGTGGTCGGCACCCTCGCCGGTGACCTGCTTGACGACCTCGAGCGTCCCCGTCGCGGTGGCGACGCCGACCTTGGTGCCCTCCGTCGGCAGCATGTCGCGGGGGCCCTCGGGCGCCTGCACCACACCGGACGCGGCCGCGGAGTTGTAGGCGATCGACTCGTTCCCTGCCTCCGGTGCGACGGCGGGCGTGGTCGTCGTGCCCTCGAAGGCGATGAACTCACCGGGCTGCAGCGGGTTCTCCTCCGTCAGGGTGACCACTGCCTTCAGCGCGGTGATCGTCTCGTACAGGTCCTCGCCCTCCGCACCGGTGAGCTCCACCCAGCCGCTCTCCGGGTCACCCGTCGGGCACACCGGCTCGGCGCGAGGTTCATCGATGTCGTCCATGCAGTAGTCGGTGGCGGTCGTGTAGTAGAAGGTCGCCTCGGCGCCCGGGGGCGCGTGGACGAGCTCCGGCGGCGGGTCGTTCGTCAGGATCGGCTGCCACTGGGAGCCTCGCTCGGAGTCCGCGTAGGACCCGGTGTCGCCCGGGACCGGCAGCCGGTCGTAGCTGACGACCTTCGTGATGGGCAGGTTGCCCCTGTTGTCGATCCGCACCTGCCACGTCTCGTCGTGTCCCGGCGCGATGACCGGCGTGCACGGGTACGCGTAGTACCCGCCCTCGTCCGGCAGGCACTCCGTGTCCGGATCCGCCGCCGGGTCGACGATCACGTCGAGCTCGTCGTCGTTCGTCGCCCGGACGACCTTGGACTGCGCCAGCACGCCCGCCGGGACGCTGGTGACGTCGGCGTCCGCCTCGCAGGCACCGGTCTCCTCGTCCAGGCGGGTGACGCACTCGTCCCACGGCCGGTCGCCCGTGACACCCGCGGTGTTCTCGACGACGGTCTCCGCGGGGAGGTCCACCCGGAACTGGACCTGGACCGTGATGGTGTAGGTCTGCCCGACCTCGAGCACCGAACCCTCGGGGAACGTGAACTGCAGGTTCTCGATGTCGCCGGTCCGGTCGACGCTCACCTCGGCGGGATCGGTCGGCAGGGCGGGGCCGTTCGCCGGGTCGGGGGCGGCACCGGTCAGCGTGTACGAGTACGGCTCGTCGACGTCGGCCAGGCGCAGCTGGGCGCCGCCGGCGTCCGTCGGCATCGGGTCGGTGACCACCGGGTCGACGATCGGCCGGTTGCCCGTGTTGGTGATCGTGATGTTCATCGGGAAGACCGCGTTCGGCGCCTCGGTGCCGTCGGACACCGTGCCGGCGAAGTCCTTGACGATCTCGACGCCGTTCTCCGCGTGCACGTAGGTGACCTGGGCCTCGGCGGAGTCGGCGGCACTCACCGGCACCAGCTCCCCCGTGTCCGGGTCGACCACGAGGTCGGCGCCGGTCGTGGTGCCGTCCACCTCGTTGGTCGCGACCCCGGGCTCGGACTCACCGGGTGCCGGCGGGTTCGCGGCGAGGTCCGGCAGCACCGGTCCGCCGGTGCGCAGCTCCTCGCGCCGTTCGACATCCATCGGCACGTCCTGCGTCGGGCCGGCCGGGTTCTCCCAGATCGACCCGTCGGTCCGGGTGAACGTGAAGCGCAGGCCCTGCACGTCCTCGGGTGCCACGCCGTCCGGCAGGACGAACGTGGCGGACGGCGTCCCGGTCACCCAGTCGCCTCCGGTCACCGTCACGCCGGCACCGTCGCCACCCTCGGTGAAGGTGCCGCCGGTGAACGCGTCGACCCGCACCTGCTGGATCGGCTCGGCGAGCGTCGGGTCCGCGAAGCCCACGAAGTCGTACTGGTTCCAGAACCGTGGCTCGTCGTCGGTCAGGACCATCTCGACGGTCCTGGACGGGCCCTCGGGTGTGCCGGAGAGCGTCATCCGCACCGGCCCGGTCCCCGGCTCGACCACCTGGGCGGGATCGAACGACTTGGCGACCTCCACGCCGATGCCCGGCTGCTGCAGCACCATCTCCGCGTCGTCCCACGCGAGCGGTGAGTCGTCGTCCGTCCCGCCCGGATCCGTCACCTGGGCAGCGGCGGTGTCGGGCACCGGTGAGTGGTCGGCGACCGTCACGGGCTCGCCCGTGTAACGGTCCAGCTCGCGCAGCTGGAGCGTCAGGTCCATGCTCCCGGTCGCGTCGGCCGCGACACGGCCGTCGAAAGCAACCTCGACGCCGACGACGTCGGCGAGGTCGCCGGGGGTCAGCGCCTCGGCCTCCGCCTCGGTGAGCTCAGCCGTCGACCCGTCGTCGGAGGTCAGGGTGACCGTCGTCGTCTCCGTACCTTCCGGCGGCGTGACCGTGATCGCCCGCAGGGTGAAGGCGTCGAACGGCGTCGTGCCGTCCTCGACCTGCACCTCGCCGCTGCCCTCGAGCCCCGGCTCCACGAGCCGCAGTTGGTCGACCCGCGCGAGCGACTCGTTGGTGCCCTGGATGGTGACCGTCGTCGAGGGGTAGAACCGCGCGGGGGTGTCGGCGGGCGGCACGGACACGGGTCCGCCGGTCCACTCCTTGTCGACGCTCACGTTGATCGGACGGTCGATGATCAGCACGTCGGCGCCGTCGCGGTCGGTGAAGGTCTCGTCCTCGAAGGTCGCGGCCGCCTCCACCGTGTTGTTCACGAGGCCTGGGTCCGCCGTGTTGTAGACGGTGCCGTTCGTCGAGCCCAGCACGGGCTCGCCGTCGCTGCGGCGGTCGTCCCGCACCTGGAACGTCAGCTGCAGGTGGCGGCCGTCGCCGAGCGTCGACCGGGCGACACCGTCGCCGGGCTGCGGCATGGCCGGATCCCCGCCCGCCGTGCGCGACGGCGACTCGACGTAGGTGAGCCGTACCGACGTCGCCGACGCCCGCTCCTCGGCGCTGAGCGTGTAGCCGGGGAACGTGCCGTCGCACGCCTCGGGGCAGGGGTCACCCGCCGCCTCGACCCAGGCTCCGTCGACGAAGAGCTCGACGCTCTCCACCTGGTCGTACCGGATCAGCGGGTCGACGGAGTCGCTGACGGGCTCCACCCGCACGAGGTCGAACGCGTCGTAGAACGAGTCGGCGACGTCGGTGCCCGCCGGGTCCGCGATGTCGGTGAGCACCATCGGGTCCACGCCGTCGAAGTCGTCGGTCGACCACGTGATCTGTGCCGTGACCTGGTCCTCCGACCGGGCGAGGACCGTGGGCGGGTCGCCACCGAGAAACGACTTCTCGACGATGTCGAGGTCACCGGTGCCGTCCACGGGGAACGGGTCGACGGTGTCGCAGCCCTCTGCCGGGACCGTCGGCTCGACGGTCCCGGACGACGCGGTCGACGCCGCGCAGTTGGCGATCGGGTCGTCGCGGTCGACGGGACCGTCGTAGGCGGCGGTCACGTTGGGCTGGAACGAGGTGCCCGGCGGGAACCCCTCCTCGGAGTCGTAGACGAACTGGACGCCGTCGGCGTCCTCCGGCAGGTCGCAGCTCACGGTGTCCGGACCGGTGAACGGGCCGCAGCCCGGCACGGGCACCCACGCGGCGCCGTCCCAGTAGTTCACCGTGAGCGTGGCGCCGGCCGGCACGTCGGTGGTCCGCACGGAGGTCGCGTCGAAGTTCTCCCAGAACTCGCCCGGGTCCGCCGGATCCGTCGGGTCCTGGATCACCACCTGGTTCGCCGACGTCGTCGAGCCGTCCGGCCCGAAGGGCAGCAGCTGGGTGGGGAGCTCGACCACCACGCTCTGGCCGGGGACGGCGGGGACGATCGACGGCGCGATGATCTTGTCGGTCCGCGTCGCCAGGCGGTCGTCCAGGGTCACCAGGTCTGCCGAGGCGGTGCCCTCCGCGTTCGGGATCGTCGCGGTGATCTCGTTGCCGTGCGTGACGTCGTCGGTCGTCTGGTCCGGATCGGTGTCCGCGGTGAACGGGACGGACGCCGAGCCGCCGGTGACGATCGCCCCGGTGAACTCGACGGTGAACCCGACCACCGTGCACCCCGCCGGCGGGTTCGGCAGGGTGCCCACCGTCGTCGTGCCGAGGCTGGGCGTCGTGCCGTCCGCGCAGGTGAAGGTGACCGTCGCGGAGTCGGCGTCCGCCGGCCACTGGATGCCGGTTCCGTCGCCGGACGGCCCGAACCCGGTGAAGGTGAGCGGGTCGTCACCCTCGAACGGGCTGGGCGTGCCCGGCGAGGGCTCGGTGATGGCCAGCGAGGTCGTCGGGTCACCGGTGCTCGTCGCGCCCAGGGTGACGGTGGTCGGGGCACCGGCGCTCACGGTCGCCGGGTCGAACGACTTGCTCGCGGTCACGCTGTTGTCCGGCGGCGTGATGACGTAGGTGTCCTCGGCGGTCACCGGCTCGGACTCGTCGGCGCCGTGCACGACGTACGACGAGACGTCGTTGGTCACGGTGGTGGCCTCGGTGAGCTCGGTGACCGACTCGCGCTGCTGAACCTCGACGGGGATCGTGGCGGTCGCGCCCGGCCGGATGTCTCCGCTGAACGTGTAGCGCACGCCCTGCACCGTCGCGGGGTCGACGGAGTCGTCGAGCGGCAGCCACTGCGTGCCGTCCCAGTACTCCTGCGTCACCGTGTCCGCGTTCGGCGGGAGGGTGACGTCGCCGGTCCCGGTGTACTCCAGGTAGGTGAACGGGCTCGGGTCGGCCGTCGGGTCGGCAGGATCCTGCACGACGAGCTCGTCCACCGCGTCGTTCGACGCGTTCGTCGCGGAGAGCGTCATGGTCGCGGCAGTACCCGGCCCGGCGATCGCGCTCTCCGGCGCGATGGACTTGGCTGTCTCCGACGCGAGCACGAGCGGCACCACGGGCGTCACCGTGGCGTCGGAGGTCTCGGCGGGGGCGTTGTCGGCGGACACCATGGCCGTGTTCGTGATCGGCACGCCGTCCTGGCTGTACGGCAGGTCCGGGTCGACCTGGGCCGTGACGAAGACCTGGCCCTGCCCGCCGTTCGGCACGCTCGGCCACGTCGCCGTCACCGTGTCCGTCTCGGTGTCGACGTCGATCTGCCCGCCGTCGGGTCCGCTCTGGATCGAGGCGCTGACCAGCTCCAGGCCGTCCGGCAGCTCGTCGGTGAGCACCGCGTTCGCACACGGCACGGCGTTCGGGTCCGAGCACGAGATGGTGATGACGAACTGGACCTCGTCACCGGGCCCGTACGGCCCCGAGCTGACCTCTTCCTTGCTGATGCCCCACTGCACGGCGGAGGCCGGCGGCGCGGTGATCAGCGCGAGCGGCAGCAGCACCGCGGTCGCTCCGAGGGCGGCGAGCCCTCGCCTCAGTCGTGCCGCTCCACCCACAACGCGTTCTGCCATCGGCTGTACCTCTCACCCGTTCCGGACGGCGCGGGCGACGGCGCTCCGCGCGGCTCCGGAGACCAGGCCCAGGATCGCGAAGCCGATGACCACGTTGATCAGCGCGCTCGCCAGCTTGCTGGAGAGAGCGGCATCGGTGATGAACGGCGCCACGCCCGCCACGACGGTGGCCAGGCCGACTATCCAGCTGAAGAACGAGAGGGCACGCGGTGTGCTGAGCAGCAGCAGGTGCGCCAGCCCCACCGCGAGCAGCGCGCAGATCGCGGCGGCCGCCATGAACCAAACGGTCGACACGTCGCCCCAGACCCCGTCGCCCTCCGGCGCCAGGATGGGGATATCGAACACCCCGCGGAAGACGACCACGCCCACGAGCGCGATGAGGGCGACCACCAGGGCGGTCGCCGCGCCGCCGGACCACAGGACCCGTGCGTCGACACCGCCCGGCCGACCTGCGGCATCCTGCGGATACTGACCGTAGACAGCCATGAGCTCGCCTCCCGTTGCTCGCTGCTGGTTGCTGGTTGCTCGTTGCTGGTTGCTCGTGAGCCGGTCTGCTTCGCGACTCTGCGTCGCCCGCGGGCGAGGGCACTCACCCGTTGTGGGTGAAGGTGCGTGTCAGCCGCCGACGCCGCCCCCGCTCTGGCGCCGGTTGTCCTGGGCGAAGACGGAGGCCCAGTCGTTCCTCATGCTGATGGTCGTCCAGCCGAGCCGCCGCGCCGTCTCCGTGATGGGCTCCCCCGCGGCGAACGACTGCGCCTCGCTGGCGTAGGCGAACTCCCGGTCGGGATCGTCGTGGTCCACCAGCAGCGAGAGGTGCGGACCGTCGGCGGCAGCGGCCCACTCGAGGAGCTCGGTGTCCCCCGCGGAGTTTCCCGCGGCGAGCACCGGGGGCCTGCCGAGCTGGGTCTGGATGTTGGTGACCTTGGCGGCGCCCTCGTTGACGTCGCCCAGCACCCGGCCGGTGCGCCGCAGGGCCGGCCGGCCGTGGACGTCCTGCCCCAGCTCGTAGGCGATCATCGTGCCCACCACCCGTTCGGGCGGCACGCCGTACAGCTCCTGGCTGATCGAGCGGACGAACTCGGTGCCGCCGCCGGTCACGACGCCGATGGTGAAGTCCAGCTCCCGCAGCGCGGCGATGAGCTCCAGCATCGGTCCGTACCGGATGTCGCTCAGGGGGTGGCCGAGGGTCGGATGGGTGCCCGACCGGAGGAACGCGCGCACCTCCCGGGTGAACGCGCCGGGGCCGATCCCCCGGAAGAGGCCGGCCAGCGCCAGGGCCACCCGTTCGAGCCCGATCTCACCGACCGCCGAGACGTCGCCCGCGAGCACAGCCCGGAACTCCGCCTCCTCGGCGAGCGTCGGATCGTCCCGCACCCGTCGTCGGAGGGCGTCGAGGAAGAACTCGTACTGCACGTACGTCGGCCGCTCGCACCAGAGCGTGCCGTCGTTGTCGAAATAGGCGACCCGGTCCTCCGGCGCGATCGAGGGAGCCTGCGCGAGGAACCCGAGCACGGCGTCGCGGGCGGGTCCGGGAAGCCAGGAGGGCAGCTGGTCCTCGCCGGTCATGACGCCACCTCCAGGAGCCTGGCGCCCGGCGGCACGGCGAGCGCCGTGTCGTTGTGGACGCACCGGAAGCCCACGTGGCTCATGCCGGTGTCGATCGCCTGCGGCCGGCGTGCCGCGGGGCGGTAGCGCAGGCAGTAGGTGTCCGCGCAGAGGAAGGACCCGCCCTTGATGACCTTGCGCGGGACCGCGAACTGCGGCTGGCGGGGATCGCGGCTGGAGTCGGCGTCGCCGCCGCGCGGGTTCACCGGCGCGCAGCACGGTTCGAGCGCGGCGTCAGGGTGCCTGTCGGTCCACCAGTCCCCCGTCCATTCCCAGACGTTCCCGGCCATGTCGTACAGGCCGAACCCGTTGGGGGCGAACGATCCGACGGGTGCCGTGCGCAGCCAGCCCGACTCACCGGTGGACCGCCACGGGAAGTCGGGTCCGTCCCAGGTGTTCGCCAGGATGCGGCCGCCGGGCCGGGCCTGCTCCCCCCAGGTGAACGCCGCCCCCTCGACGCCGCCCCGGGCGGCGTACTCCCACTGGGCCTCGGTCGGCAGGTCGGCACCGGCCCACGCGGCGTAGGCCGCCGCGTCCTCGTGGGCGACGTGGACGACGGGGTGGTCGCCCCGGTCGTCGATCCCGGACCCGGGCCCCTCGGGCCGGCGCCATGAGGCGCCGGGGACCCAGGCCCACCACTGGCTGAGGTGGCGCAGGTCGACCGGGCCAGGAGTCGGCGTGAACACCATCGACCCGGGCGCGAGGTTCTCCGGGGGCGCACCCGGGTAGAGGGCGGGGTCGAGCGGCCGCTCGGCGACGGTCTCGTACCCTGTCGCCGTGACGAACGCGTCGAACTGCGCGTTCGTCACGGCGAACCGGTCGATCCGGAACCCGTCGACCCGCACGGGATGTGCGGGTGCCTCCTCCGGGTAGTGAGCGTCGGAGCCCATGGTGAACGTGCCACCGTCGAGCCGGACGGTGTCGTCGGTACGGGCGCCCTGCACCTGGGCCTGCACCTGGGCGCGGTCGGTGCGCGCCGTCATGCGCTCGGGACGCCTGACTCGAGCTTGGCGAGCACCTGGTCGATGCTGAAGCTCGACGGCTTCTGCCGTGCCGGGAACTCCTTGAGCGTGGCCAGCATCTTGCCCACGTACGCCTGGGCGGGGATGAGTAGCCACACGTGGTCGAGCATCCAGTCGAAGTAGGAGTTCGACGTGATGTCGGCCCGTTCGAACGGGTCGGTACGCAGGTTGAAGATCTTGGGCGCACGGAGCTCGACGTAGGGCTCGAGCCAGATGTTGAGCGTGCCGACCGCGCGCTGCTCCAGGAACACGATCTTCCAGTTGTCGAAGCGCAGCGCGGTGAGGTCGCCGTCGTCGGACACGTAGAAGAAGTGCTTGCGCCGTGACTCGTCGGTCTCCCCCGTGAGGTACTCGAGCTGGTTGTGCCCGTCCAGGTGAACCTTGTAGCGGGTACCGGCCAGCTCCGTGCCCTCGCGCAGCTTGTCCGCGATCGCGGGTTCGCCGGCCGCCGCCAGCAGCGTCACGAACCAGTCGTTGTGGCTGAAGAGCCCGTTCAGGACGGTGCCCTCCGGGATCTTCCCCGGCCAGCGCACCATCGCAGGGACCCGGTACGCACCCTCCCAGTTGGAGTTCTTCTCGTTGCGGAACGGCGTCATCCCGGCGTCGGGCCAGCTGTTCATGTGCGGGCCGTTGTCGGTGGAGTAGACGACGATCGTGTTGTCGGCGATGCCGAGCTCGTCGAGCTGGTCCAGCAGCGAGCCGACGACGTCGTCGTGGTCGAGCATCGTGTCGTGGTACTCGGACTGCCACCGGCCGGCCCGGCCCTTGCTCTCGGGCTTGCCGTGGGTGCGGAAGTGCATGTGCGTCGAGTTGAACCACAGGAAGAACGGCTCGTCGTCGCCTGCCTTGTCGCGCATGAAGCCGAGCGCCGCGTCCCGGAACTCCTCGTCGACCGTCTCCATGCGCTTCTTGGTCAGCGGGCCGGTGTCCTCGATGCGCTGCGTGCCGTCACCGTTCGCCCAGGAGTGGATCACCCCGCGCGGGCCGAACCGCTTGCGGAAGTCGGGGAAGTCCTCCGGCGTCGGGTAGTCGTCCAGCTCCGGCTCCTCCTCGGCGTTCAGGTGATAGAGGTTGCCGAAGAACTCGTCGAACCCGTGCATGGTCGGCAGGAACTCGTCCCGGTCGCCGAGGTGGTTCTTGCCGAACTGGCCCGTCGCGTACCCCTGCTCCTTGAGGGCCGTCGCGATCGTCGGGTCCTCGGCCCGCAGGCCCAGGTCCGCACCCGGCATGCCGACCTTCGACAGCCCGGTCCGGTAGGGGTTCTGCCCGGTGATGAACGCGGCGCGGCCGGCGGTACAGCTCTGCTCCCCGTAGTAGTCGGTGAAGAGCGCGCCCTCCGCCGCGATCCGGTCGATGTTCTCCGTGCGGTAGCCCATCACCCCGTTGGAGTACGCGCTGATGTTGCTGATCCCGATGTCGTCTCCCCAGATGACCAGGATGTTCGGCTTGTCGGCCACGATGTCTCCTTCGAGTCGGTGATCTTCGGTGCTACCGCGTCAGGACGGGTTGTCCCGATCAGCGGACAGGGCGGTGGGCTGGGCAGTGGGCTGAGCAGTGGGCTGCGGCCGGGCCAGCAGCTCGACCAGCGCGATGAGCAGGCCGGCGCCGACGGCGGTCCCGACGACGAGACCGGGTGTCGGGTCCGACGCCAGCAGCAGGATCAGGACGGCGAGCGCGACGATCGCCGTGCGCACGACGCCGCGGTAGCGGGCGAGCCACAGACCGGCCGGGCCTGAGGACACGCCACGGCCCTCGGCCCAGGCCCGGGCGTTGCCGAAGCCCTTGCCGAGGCCGGCCCGCAGGCCGCGCGCCGACGGGCTGGACCCGCCCAGGTAGGCGGCGAGCGCCACGACGAGGCCGAGCACCCCGACGGTGCGGAGCGTGGCGCGCAGGAACAGGACGAGCTGGTCGAAGACCGCCTCCGCGGCGTCGAGCCGCAGCACGGCTCCGCTGAGCGCGTCGAGGTAGAGGCCGCGGGCGATCGCGAGGCCGAGGGCGAGGGCGAGCATGCCCCCGGCGAGCGCGAGGCCGGCGGCGACCAGGGCGCGCAGGTGGCGCGTCGCGAGGAGGACGCCTGCGCCCAGCAGGAGGAGCACCAGCCACGGGAGCCACGTCCCCAGGGCGACGATCTGGGCGTACCTGTTGCGGATCTCGACGAGCTGAGTGGTCTGCATGACCGTGAACGTCGCGTCGATGGTGGGCAGGTTGGCGGCCAGCGCGAACCCACGCTCGGCGAGCCGGTCCCCCAGCAGGTCGATCATCCCCGCGAGCTGGATGGTGAGCTCACCGTCCTGCCCCACCTGGACGACGTCGCCACCGTTGCCCCGCATCACGCCTACGAGCTGCTCGTGCGCCACCCGGTTGGCCTGGTCCCACGCGGAGGAGAACTCGCCGCTCGTCACGACGCTGTCGGCGGTCCGGCGGACGAAGGACTCGACCCCGCTGCTGAGCGGCGCCTCCAGCAGGGGCAGTGCCTCCGCGGCCCGCGGCGCGAGGTCCCGCTCGCCGAGGCCGCCCGCGACGGAGTCGAGCAGCGAGCCGACGTCGATCCGCGTCATCACGGCCTGGGTCATCCGGCCGGCGAGGGCGGACTGCACCGTCGGGTCGTCCACCAGCGGGGCGACGGTCGCGACGTAGCGGTCGGTGTCGGTCAGTGTGCGTTCGGCCCAGGCGGCGACGACGCCCACGGGTGCCAGCAGCGCCCCGACCACGATCAGGACGACGGCGGCGGCGCTCCGCCCGCGATGGCGGGTCCGGTGGTCCGCCGCGTGGTCCGGCGGGATCGCCGGCTCGCTGAGCCGACGTCGGAGGTCCGCGTTCTCCCGCTCGAGCGCGGCGAGCCGGGCGGCGACGTCGGGCGACCCGACGACGCCGTCCGCTCCGGCTGTCTCGCTCATGCTGCCGCTCCCCCCGGTGCCCGCCACGCGTCGGCGGTACCTGACGGGTTCGATGCTCGCTTCCGGTCCACCCGGGGGCCTCACCCAGAACGGGTGATCGGCCGAGGAGGCGGTCACGGGCCTGGTCAGGGGGTGAAGATGAACCCTGGTCGGCACTTCGTGCCAGACTGCCGGGCTGAAGTACACCCGCACGTGAGTTTTTTCCGCAACAAGTACTGGAGCAGCTCCATGACCCCCGAGGCCTGGAAGACGATCGCGATCGTCGCGTACCTGGCACTGATGCTGGGTATCGGCTACGCGGCGTTCCGCCGCACGGACGACAACCTCGACGACTACATGCTGGGTGGCCGGCGGCTCAGCCCCGGTGTGGCCGCGCTCAGCGCCGGCGCATCCGACATGTCCGGCTGGCTCCTGATGGGCCTGCCCGGCGCCATCTACGTCAGCGGCCTCGTCGAGGCCTGGATCGCCATCGGTCTGACGATCGGCGCCTGGCTCAACTGGAAGTTCGTCGCGCCGCGGCTGCGCGCCTACACGGAGACCGCGCGGAACTCGATCACCATCCCGAGCTTCTTCGAGAACCGGCTGCACGACACGTCACGCTTCCTGCGTGTCGCGTCCGGCGCCATCATCCTCGTGTTCTTCACCTTCTACGTCTCCTCCGGCATGGTGGCCGGGGGCACGTTCTTCGAGGGCTCCTTCGGGTTCGACTACACGACGGGCATCTGGGTCGTGGGCGGCGTGACCCTCGCCTACACACTGTTCGGCGGCTTCCTCGGCGCCACCTGGACCGACGTCGCGCAGGGCCTCCTGATGCTGCTCGCCCTGGTCGCGGTGCCCATCGTGGCCTTCTTCGACCTCGGCGGCTGGGGCCCGATCCGGGAGGGCATCCTCGCCGCGGAGACGAGCGACGCGGCGAACCACCTCTCGCTCGTGGCGGGCGCCACCGTCACCGGAGTGATCTCGGCCGCCGCGTGGGGTCTCGGCTACTTCGGCCAGCCGCACATCATCGTGCGCTTCATGGCCATGCGTTCCCCGCAGGACGCCGTCGCCGGACGCCGCATCGGCATCACCTGGATGATCGTCACCGCCGTCGGCGCCATCATCACCGGCCTGATCGGCGTCGCCTACGTCAACATCAACGGTGAGACGCTGGAGAACCCGGAGACGGTGTTCCTGTTCCTGTCCCAGGTGCTGTTCCACCCGCTGATCGCGGGCCTGGTCCTGGCCGCCGTCCTCGCCGCGATCATGTCGACGATCTCGTCGCAGCTCATCGTCTCGTCCTCGGCCCTGGTCGAGGACCTGGTCAAGATCACGGGTCGCGCGATGACCCCGCGCACCGAGGTGATGCTGGGCCGCGTCGGCGTCCTGCTCGTCGCGGTGGTCGCCGCGATCATCGCGTTCGACCGCACCGACACGATCCTGGACCTGGTCGGGTTCGCCTGGGCCGGGTTCGGTGCCGCGTTCGGCCCGATCGTGCTCCTGAGCCTGTACTGGCGTCGTCTCACGAGCTGGGGTGCGCTGTCCGGCATGGTCGTCGGCGCCGTCGTCGCGTTCGTCTGGGGCCGGTCCCCGCTGGCGGACACGCTCTACGAGCTGGTCCCCGGCTTCGTGCTGGGCGGGCTCGTCGCGATCGTCGTCAGCCTGCTCACGCCTGCGCCGTCCGAGGCGGTCCGCACGGAGTTCGCTGAGGCGACGCGCCTCGCGACGGCGAAGAAGGCCGGCGTCTGACGGATCGCGGGAGCCACACCCGCCGGCGCCACACCCGTGCGGAAGTCTCGCGCACGGGTGTGGCGCCGGTGCACGGCGAGTCGGTTCACACCGGGGCGAGCCAGACCGGGTCGAGCCAGGCGTCGAAGGTGCGCCGCGCGGCGTCGGCGAGCGCAGGGCCGTACGCGGCGGCGTCCGACCGGACGCGGCCCGGGTCGACGCCGGCAGCCGCGAGCTCGTGCGCGTGCCCCACCAGCCACCGCTCGATCTGCGTGTGGTCGGCCTCGAGGTGGAACTGCAGCCCCAGGATGTGCGAGCCGACGGCGAAGGCCTGGTTCGGGAACCCCGGCGTCTCCGCGAGGCGGGCGGCGCCGGCCGGGACCGCGAACTCGTCGCCGTGCCAGTGCAGCACCCGGACACCGTCCAGCGAGGTCAGCGCGGAGCCGCGTCCCTCGTCCGTCAGCGTCAGCGGGGCGTAGCCGATCTCCTTGCGGCCCGTGGCGACGACGTCCGCCCCGAGCGCCGCGGCGACGAGCTGCGCCCCCAGGCACACGCCGAGCGTCGGCAGGCCCGCGCGGAGCCGGGCCGCGATGGCCACCTTCTCGTCGCGGAGGAACGGGTAGGCCTCCGTCTCGTACACCCCGACGGGGCCGCCGAGCACGACGAGGAGGTCGGGCCGCAGCGCCGCCTCCGGTGTGACGGGCTCGACGGGGACGTCCAGGTACGACGTCCGGTATCCACGGGCGTTCAGCAGGGGTTCGAGCAGCCCGAGGTCCTCGAACGGCACGTGTCGGATCGCGAGCGCGTCTCGCGTCATGGCAGCTCCTCAGGGTCATGCTGGTCCGCGGGGGAAAGCGGGCGGCGGGCGGCGGGGATCAGCGGACGCCGGCCAGCCAGGCGCGCGGGGACCTGCCAAGCTCCCGCGTGAACGCCCGGGAGAACGCCGGCGGGTTGGCGTACCCGAGCTCGGTGGCCGTCCGCGCGACGGAGGCACCGGCACGGAGCCGGTCCTGGGCGATCGTGAGCCGCCAGCCGGTCACGTACTCGGCGGGCGCCTGCCCGACCACGGCCTTGAACCGGGCGGCGAAGGCGCTGCGCGACATGTTCGCCTCCTGGGCCATCGTGGTCAGCGTCCACGGCCTGCCCGGCTCCTCGTGGATCGCCACGAGGGTGCGGGCGACGCGTTCGTCGGCCAGGCCGGTCAGCAGGCCGGCGGGGAGGCCGAGCTCGTCGGTGTGGTCAAGGACCCAGCGGAAGAGGTGGATGAGCACCACCTCGAACAGGCGGTCGGCCAGCAACCTCCGGCCGCCGCGCACGTTGTCGATCTCCGCGAACAGCAGCTCGAGCGACGGCTCCAGGCTGTCGACCGCCGCGAGGGGCAGCACCATCACCGGCGGCAGGGTGCGGACGAGCGGGTGCGTGCTGCCGCCGTCGAAGTCGAGGGTGGCGCACGCGAAGTCGGAGTCCTCGGTCGGCGCGTTGTGGAACGAGTGCTCCAGCGGGCGCGGGTAGAAGAGCAGGCTCGGCCCGTCGACCGCCATGTGCTCCAGCGTGCCGCCGGTTCCTCGGTAGGTCACCTCCATCTCGCCACGGCGCAGGACGTGGAGAAATCCACGCCCCGGTTGCGCGGCGAAGGTCGTCACGCCGCACAGCGGCCCGGTGTGGAACACGCGCGTGCGCACCCGGAACCGGTCCAGGAGGGGCGAGAGCCGGTCGATGGAGGTCATCGCACCAGTGTGCCAGACGATCTGGTACGAATCACGGACGATTTCGCGCCATCCGTCCACTGGGCGCTGTCAGTCTAGGAGCACGCCCCCGCCGGTTGCCGAGCGGGAGGCGGTCCCCTCACAGCTGAAGGAGAACCTCGATGTCCAACTCCACCTCCACTGCGCCTGTCGTCCCTGCCGTCCCGCTGGTCGAGCGCGAGACGGCCACCCGCGACGTGAAGGACCTGCTCGACCAGATCCACGGCGCGTTCGGCACGGTGCCCACGATGTTCCGGGCGGTCGCGAACTCCCCCGCCGCACTGACGAGCATGTGGTCGTCGTTCGGGGCGCTCGGCGGTGGAGCGCTCGGGCCGGCGCTCGGCGAGCAGATCGCCGTCGCCGTCGCGAACCGCAACTCGTGCGAGTACTGCCTGGCCGCCCACACCGCGCTCGGCCGCAAGGCCGGGCTCACCCGCGAGGAGCTGGTGGCCGCCCAGGACGGCGCGTCCGACGACCCGCGCACCGCCGCACTCCTGACCTTCGCCCTGCAGGTGGTGGAGCACCGCGGCCAGGTGACCGACCAGGATGTCCAGGCCGTCCGTGACCAGGGCTGGGGCGACGAGCACATCGTCGAGGTGATCGCGCAGGTGGCCCTGAACCTGTTCACCAACTACGTCAACATCGCGCTCGCCGTCCCCGTCGACTTCCCGGCGGTGGCGCTGCGCCGCGCGAGCTGACGCCCGGTGCGACCAGCGGCCTGGTCGTGCGGTCCACCCACACCGCGGACTCGCACGACCAGGCCGCGGCAGGCCAGCTCTTTCCTGCCGCGGTCAGATTCCGCCGCAGTCAGATCCCGCCGCAGTCAGATCGCACCACGGTCAGCGGTCGGGGACTCGTCGACGTGGACCACCGTGAGGACTATCTGCGCGTCGCGCAACTCGTGTCCGGTCAGCAGGTCGCGGACCGCGCGGTGCGCCGCGAGCATCGTCGCACCGGCACCCGCCGAGATGTGGACCCCCATGGCGACGTCGACCCGCAGCCCGGCCTCGGCGTCCTGCACCAGGACCAGCGGCGCGGCGTCGTCGTGCAGACCCAGACGGCGCGCGCCCGCGTCGACCACGTTCGCGACCAACGACCCGGACCGGTAGAGATCGGAGACGCCGGGGACCGAACGGAGGGCGGCCTCGATCTCGTTGGCGATCTCCGCGCCTCGTACCGCCCCCGCGCTGTGTGCCGTGTTCATCGGTGAGCCTCCTCGATTCATGAGCCGTGCGGCCGCACGTCACGGACGGTGATGTCGACGGCGGTGACGTTCAGCTCCGTGTGCAGCGCGAGTCGCCCGGCGATCTCGCCGCGCAGCCGTTCGACCAGGGGCGGGATCGGACGACCATAGGGAACGCTCACGTCGACCAGGACCCTGACGGGCGCGCCCGTCAGGGTCACGTCGCCGTCGAACCGGCACCGTCCGACCACCAGGCCGGGCACCGCCCTCTCGGCGGCACGCACGAGGCCGCGGACCGCACCTTCCGTGATGCCCAGGTCGGCGCCCGGCTCCGACGTCGGCAGGGGGATGCGTCGCCCCGCGTGCGCGTCGAGCGCGATACCGCCGAGGACGCGGCGCACCCAGCCGTCGTCGGCCTCCGGCTCCGCCGCCGTGTCTGCGGCGATCAGGTCGGGGGTGAGCCCGTGCAACCGTTCGAGGGCGTCGAGCGCGAGCCGGCAGGCCGGCGAACCGTCGATCGAGGGATCGGCCGGGACCCGGCCCGCCTCCAGGTAGTCGGTGAGCTCGTCGATGGTGTGCCCGTCGAGGTGCTCAGGATCGAGCTCGAGCGGACGAGGCTCTGGTCTGTCGTCCCCGGATGTCATCGCCACTCCTCCATCCGTACGATGATGTGCTTGCGCGCCCGCGCCAGCAGTCCCCTGACGGTGCTCACCGGGACGCCCATCTCCTCGGCGATCTCGTTGTAGGAGTATCCGCCCAGCTCACGGAGCACCCAGCACTCGCGCTCCTGGTCGGCGAGCCGCTGGAGCGCGTCGCTGAGGGCATCAACCTTGGCACGTGTCTCGGCCACCCGGGGCGGCGAGGCGTGCGCGGGGGCAGGGTGCTCGATGTGGTCGACGCTGACCTGCGGCCTGCTCGCGCGGATGCGGTCGACGGCCTTGCGGCTGACGACCCGCATCAGCCAGCTCTTCACCTTGCCCGGGTCATCGAGCTCGGGGAGCCGCTGCCAGGCGGTCACGAACGCCTCCTGCACGATGTCGTCGACGTCGGTGCCCGAGTTCAGGATCCGGCGGGTGTACGCGCGCATCATCGGCGTGTAGCGGCGGACGAGCACCCCGAATGCGGCGACGTCGCCGTCTGCCGCGCGACCGGCGACGATACGGTCGTCCGCCTGGTCAAGAGGAGCCTGAAGGTCGTCAGCACCCATCCGCAGCCCCCTTCACGAGTGTCTGTGTCGCCGCGAGCCTGTGTCGCCGCGGGTCCCCGAGGCCGGGGCGAGGTCCGCGCGATCGCGGCCTCGCCCCGGGACCGGTCACTTCTTGAAGGCGTCCTTGACGTTCTCGGCGGCGTCCTTCAGGTCGGCCTTCGACTGGTCGGTCTTGCCCTCGGCGGCGAGCTGGTCGTCGTCGGTGACCTTGCCGACGGCCTCCTTCACCTTGCCGACCGCCTTGTCCGCCGCGTTCCTGATCTTGTCCTCTGCGCCCATGAGCTTTCCTTCCCCGTAGTTCTCCTCGGTCTCCGAAGCGGGTGGCCGAGTTCATCCGTACTTCTCTCGCTCTCCGTCGCACTCTCCGTCGCACTTCCGTCGCGCTTTCCGGCGCGCGCCTCCTCAGCCTCCCCTCAGTCCGAAACTTTCGCCCCGCAGTCGCCCGATCTGCGGCGGATTCTTCCCACCCGGATTCGACGCACCCGGATTCAACGCACCCGGTCGGGCGCGCGGAGCCCGTCCGACCAGCTTCGATCGGACAGCCGGACCACGATTGGGACCCGGACACCGGCGAGCGCGTCCCAGGCGTCCACCGCCTGCTCCGTCGCGGCCAGCACCCTGGCGAGGTCCGCGCCCCGGCGCACCGTCACCGCCAGGTCGATCGTCTCGGTCCCCCGCACCCGGTACACCCGGGTGCGGGCCGAGAGCACGTCGGGTCGCTCCTCGAGCTCCGCGGAGAGCAGCGCCTCGGCCACGTTCCGGTCGACTGCGGTGTGTCCGCCGTCGGCCTCCAGCCGGAGCACCGTCGTGGTGCCGCCCCGGTGCCGCGTACAGACGAACCAGATCAGGAGCGCGGCCAGCAGGGCGGCCAGGCCCAGGCCGACGAGCACCCCGCCGGGTACGCCCCCGACCGACGGCAGCGTCGCCGCCGTCTCGCCGGCCCGCGACAGCCCTCTCCCGACCAGGTCCGGAGGCGACCACGGGCCCGTCCACCGCGACTCCCACGACGGGGTGCCGGCGAGGACCGCTGTCATGCCGGCAGCCGCGAGGAGCAGTCCGCACAGCAGGAGCAGCCCGCGGTTCAGGACCCTGCTGTTCGATCTCACGAGACCACCCCCTGTCGCGCGACGGTCAGCTCGGGTGTGGCAGAGAACCCGAGGGCGGCGACGGCGGACGCGGCGGAGTCCGCCGCCGCCTCCCGGTCGACCGGGACGCCGCTGATCGGCGTCACACGTACCGCGGTACGCCGCCGTCCGACCGTGGCCGAGACCTGCCGCGGGTCGACACCGCAGCGTGCCGCCACGGCGTCGGCGACCGCGTCGGCGAGGACCCCGTCGTCGACGAGCAGCGCCACACGCTCGGTGCTGCGCGCCCGGCGTGGGAGCCGACCGGGCAGCAACGCCAGCGCCAGCAGCAGCACGGCGATCCCCAGCCCGACGACACCCGCGGTCACGAGGGCCGCACGGTCACCGGCCAGCGCCGACGCCGAGTCGAACCAGCCCTCGATGGTGTCGCGGTCCCCCGGCACAGCGAGCCACCAGACCCCCACCGCGATCACTCCGGCCAGCAGCACGATCACCACCACCGCGGTGACCACCGCGGCGCTCGTCCGCGACGCGTGCGTCTCGCGCCGCAGGACCCTGCGGTAGACGGCTTGTTCGTTCCTCACCGCACCCTCCTTCCCACGACCCGCCGCACTCCCGAGTAGCGCAGGTCGACGACGTCGACCTGTCGCCCCGCGAGGTCACGCATGCCCTCGACCAGGCGACGGCGAACGCGTTCCCCACGGTCGGGGATCGACCCCGCGGCACCGCCACCGATGGCGACCGGTACGGTCACCGACAGCTTCAGGGCGCCGCCGGCGTCCGCGAGCCGCACCGAGATCTCCCGGTGGGCCACCTGCGCCGCGTCTCCGACCAGGCGGACCGCGAGATGCTCCAGGGCGCGGGCGGTGATCCGTGTCGTTCCAGGCACCGTCGTTCCAGGCACCGCCGTTCCAGGCACCGTCGTTCCAGGCACCGTCGTTCCAGGCACCGCCTGCCCCGCCACCACAGCGCGGTCAGCGGTGGTCATGACGACGAACGCCGGCCTCGGACGGCGTCCGCGAGCGCCCGGACGTCCAGCCTTCCGTCGGCCACGCGGCCCACCGTGGCACCGATCAGCATCGCGACCGCCACCAGGGCGAACGCCCCGAAGCCGAGCACGATCCAGGTCAGTGCGAGCAGCGCACCGGCCGCCGTGCCGGTCACCGTGGCACTCACCGGACCCGCCCCTCCTGCTGCTCGCCCTCCTGGTCGTCGTCCGAGGGCAGGCGCACGTCGTTGACGGTGACGTTGACCTCGGCGACCTCCATGCCGACCAGGTCGTGCATCGCCTGGTACACCGCCGTGCGCACCTCGTCCGAGACCTTCTGCAGCGCCACTGGGTACTCCGCGACGATCGTCACGTCGACGGCGACCTGCTTCTCGCCCACCTCGACGGTGATCCCCTGCGTGAGGTCCGTCGAGTTCAGCGCGTCACGGATCGAGCCGACCATGCGCGCGGCGCCTCCACCCAGCGCGTAGACACCGCTGACCTCACGGGCGGCGATGCCCGCGATCTTCGCGACGACACCGTCCCCGATGGTCGTCGTGCCGTCGAGCCCGGACGTCCGTGCCGACTCCCCCTGCGCGTTCGGGCCGGCTGTGACCGTTGTGTTCGCCATGATGTGTTCCTTCCGCTCTGCTCGCGTCACGCCCCCCTGGGCGCGAGCCGCTAGAACCAGCGACATCTCTGAGACGGAGGGAGCCCGGAGTTCGTCACAAACTCGTCGTGCGAGGTGTCTGGTGCGGTGCGGAGCGTGGTGCGATGTCCCGAGGCCACCCGGTCAGGACCGGGAGGCGGCCTCGGCGATCGCGGTCGCCACGGCCTCGAACCCGGTGTCGTTGACCCGGTCGGCATAGTCCGCGTCCCGGAGCGCCCGGTAGCGGGTGAACAGGTACGCCCGGTCCGGGTCCGAGCCGGTGGCGACGATCAGGGAGTCGAGGCGGTCCCGTATCCCGCCCGGCTGCCGCGGGCCGCGCGGGAGCTCGTCGAAGCGATTCCTCAGGAGCGGCAGCAGGTCCCACTCGCCCGGGCCGTGGGTCGGCTTGGGATCGATGGCCGTCCAGGTAGTTCCCCGCCGGAGCACGTTCTCGTAGTGGAAGTCGCCGTGGAGCAGCACATGCGGCGCGTTCCGGAACGCGTGCTCGACATCGGCCCGCAGGGCGCGGAGGCGCTCGCGATACTTCTCTCCGGGCGCAGCCATCCTCGACTCGAGCTCCAGCGCGTCGTCGAAGCCCGACCACTCCGGGACGTGCAGGAGGCGCAGGATCTCCGCGGCGGCCTCGATGGCGGCGCTCATCGGCGCCTTGCTCAGGCTCACGCCCGCGTCGAGGCGCTCCATCAGCAGGGCGCCCGCCTCGCCGGACGCCGCGATGAGCCGCACCGCGCCCCGACCGCCCCACCTGCGCAGGGCTTCTGCCTCGTTCCTCGTCTCCACGTCGCGCCAGCTCACCTTCAGCATGGCCGGGGTCCCGTCCGCGCGTCGCACCTCCCACACGAGCCCGACATTGCCCGAGACCGGCAGGCCGACGAGTGTCAGGCCCCATTCGCGCAGGAGCTGCTCGACCAGCTGCGGGAGCTGGTCGATCCAGGCCCGCCCGGCCTCCTGCTCCCGTTCGACGGTCCGAGCCGCGAACAGCTCCGGGACGGTGAGGTAGTGCGATGTCACGCGAGCTCCTTCGTCGTCGGTCCGGCTGGAACCAGCCGGCCATCCGAACCTTGACACGACCACCGACCGGCCCCGACCATGGTCGGACTGGGAGCGCTTCCACAATCTTCCAGCTCGTGCTCACCCTGTGCTCACTCTTGCTCGAAGCAGCGAACAGCAACGACGCGTTCGCAGAGACCTTGGGAGATCCTCCACATGACACGACCGACCTCTCGGCGCCGGCTCCTGGCCGCGCTGGCTGTGTGCGCCCTCGGCGCGACCCTGCTCGGCGCTGGTCCGGCCCAGGCGAGCAACGACGTCCTGTCCCCCGGGACGCAGATCTACAACGACCCCCACAGCTCCACCAAGGACGCCGCCCGCACCCTGCGCGGACAGGCCAAGCGGGACGCGCTCCGGCTCAGCAGGATCCCCAGCTCCACCTGGTTCACCGACGGCACGCCGGCCGAGGTGAAGAACGACGTCCGCAGGCTCGTCAAGCACACGGGCAGGAAGGTGCCGGTCCTGGTCGCGTACAACATCCCGTTCCGGGACTGCGCGCTCTACTCGGCCGGTGGCGCCCTCGGTGTCTACGAGTACAAGGCGTGGATCGACAGTTTCGCCGCGGGGATCGGGAACGAGGAGGTCGCCGTCGTGCTCGAGCCCGACGGCCTCGGCGTCATCCCCTGGTACACCACGCTGGACGGCGAACTTGAGCGGTGCCGGCCGCCGGAGTACGACCCCGAGACCACGGGCCGGGACGCCGCCGCGGAGCGCTTCGAGATGCTCAACTACGCGGTCGACCGTCTGAAGCGGCAGCCGAACGCCGTCGTGTACCTCGACGGCACGGGTTCGTCCTGGCTGAACGTGGGCGAGTCCGCGGACCGCCTCGTCAAGGCAGGCGTCGAGCGCGCGGACGGGTTCTTCCTGAACGTGTCTAACTACGAGTTCACCGAGAACGTCACCGCCTACGGCACCTGGATCTCGCAGTGCATCGCCTACGCAACGCAGGTCGTGCCCGGCGACTACGCGAGCTGCGGCAACCAGTACTGGAGCGGCGGCCCGGCGAACGACTGGACCGGCGTGACGCTGTCCAACCAGGGCATCTGGAGCCCGACCGCCGCCGATCCGGCGCTCAACACCGCCGGCATCGACTCACGCTACGAGGCCGCGCTCGGTGACGTCGAGCCCACCACGCACTTCGTCATCGACACCTCTCGCAACGGCCGGGGCGCCTGGGCCGCACCGGCCGGCGTCTACCCCGACGCCGAGACGTGGTGCAACCCGCCGGACCGCGGCCTGGGGCTGCGCCCGACGACCGATACCGGCAACGAGCTCGTCGACGCCCTCCTGTGGATCAAGATCCCTGGCGAATCCGACGGCCAGTGCTTCCGCGGCCTCGGCGGACCGGAGGACCCGGAGCGCGGCATGGTCGACCCGGCCGCCGGCCAGTGGTTCCCCGAGCAGGCACGCGAGCTGATCGAGCTCGCCCAGCCGGCCCTCGGTGGCGGGCCGAGGGTCCGGGACACGCAGTACTGACGCCCGACCGGTCGGATGCCCGGCGAGCGGGTCACTCCCCGCCCCTCTCGCCGGGCGCCGAGCCCCGCACCACCAGGTGCGTGGGCAAGATCACCGGGGTGGGCGACTCGCCGTCGATCAGCCGCACCAGCATCGTGGCCATCTCCTGGCCGAGAGCACGGATCGGCTGACTGACAGTGGTGAGCGGCGGCTCCGTGCGGCGCGCGATCTCGAGGTCGTCGAAGCCGACCACCGCGACGTCCTCCGGAACGCGGCGCCCGGCCTCCTTGAGAGCCCGCAGGGCGCCGGCGGCCATGTTGTCCGAGGCGGCGAAGACGCCGTCGATGTCAGGGTGCGCGGCGAGCAGCCGCGCCATCGCCCTGGCGCCGCCCTCATAGGTGAAGTCGGCGTGCTCGACGATGTCCGCGTCCAGCCGCCCCACCGCCATGGCGTCGGCGAAGCCCTGGTACCTGGCGACCGCCGCCTGCAGGTCCGTCGGACCGCCGATGGTGGCGATGCGACGGCGACCGGATCGCAGCAGGTGCTCCGTGGCGGTGCGGGCGCCGCCCCGGTTGTCCACGTCCACGTACCAGCGCGCCTCCCCGTGCAGCGGCCGGCCGCCGAGCACCACCGGCAGCTCGGTCGCCGCCGCGACCCGGTTCAGCGGGTCGTCCCCGCGCAGGGCCATCAGCATCACGCCGTCGGACCGACGCGATCTCAGGAGCCGCTCGAGCCGGGCCTGGCTGCGCGCCGAGGACGCGAGCATCAGCGTCAGGTCCAGCTCCGACCTGTCCAGCGCCGTCGCCACACCGACGAGCACCTGCGAGAAGAACGGGTCCCCGTACAGCGCCGGATCGTCGTCGGAGACCGCGAGGACCACCGAGCCGCCGGTGCTCGTCGCCAGGGCACGCGCCGTCGCGTTGGGGACATAGCCGAGCTCGCTCGCCGCCCGTGCGACCGCCTCCCGCTTTGCCGGACTCACGTTGCGGGCGTTGTTCATCGCTCGGGACGCCACCGAGCGCGAGACCCCCGCCCGCCGGGCCACCTCGTCCAGCGTGGGCACCTTCGGTGCTTCGATCCGACTGTCACCGAACGTTCTCTCGCGACGGTCCACCGGACCGGCCGCCGTGGGGTCTGGCATGCGGCAAGCCTAGTGCCGGCCCTCCGGCGGCTGCCTGTCACTCGCTGCCTGTCACTCGCGGCCTGCCGTCTGTGCGCCCTCCAGCTGGTCGGCCAGCCGAACGTGCCGCGTGACCCACGGGCCGAGCAGCGCGAGCAGGCCGGCGAAGGCGAGCGCGACCACGCCGATGCCGCCGAAGTACACGGTGTCCGACACGTCGGCGGTGGCCTGGACGAGCTGCGCGGTGATCGCCTGTCCGGCGGCCGGCGCGAGGAACCACAGGGCCATCGCCTGCCCCTGGTAGGCCCGCGGCGCGAGCAGCGTGGTCGCGGCCAGGCCGACCGGTGAGAGGCAGAGCTCGCCGAGCGTCTGGATCACGTAGACGGCCACCAGGACCCAGCCAGGCGTCAGGCCGTCGCCCGCCATGGCCGAGGCCGCGGACAGCACCAGGAACGAGACGGCCGCGAGCGCCAGCCCGATCGCGAACTTGTACGGCGTGGGCGGGCGGTCCTTGGTCCGCACCCAGAGCCACGCGAACACCGGCGCGAGGATGATGATCGACGCGGGGTTCACGGACTGGAAGAACTCCGGGCTCACGGTGAAGCCGAGCACCTCGCGCGACGTCCGGTCGGCGGCGAAGGTCGCGAGCGTGGTGGCCGCCTGCTCGAAGATCATGAAGAAGAGCATGGCGGCGACGAACAGGGGGATGTAGGCGAGCAGGCGGGGTCGTTCGGCGTCGGTTACCCGGGGGGAGCGGTACATGACGACGAAGAACGCGACCGGGGCGAGGAACGCGACGTAGCTGAGGGTGTCGATGAGGGCGTACACGCCCCACTCCCCCGACACGAGGCGGGCCACCAGGTACACGACACCGACGCCGACGAGGACGATGCCGAACATCCGCACGACCGCCGGGCGCTCCCCGGGCCGGACCGGGTTGGGTACGTCGTCACCGGCCCCGTGCAGGTGCTTGCGGCCCAGCACGAAGAACACGAGCGCGAACGACATGCCGATCGCGGCGACGGAGAATCCGGCGTGGTAACCCCAGACGGCCCGGACGGCGCCGACGATGATCGGTGAGAAGAGCGACCCGATGTTGATCCCCATGTAGAAGATCTGGAAGGCGGCCTCACGCTTCGGGTCGTGCCTGTCGTACAGGGCGCCGACCATCGAGGACACGTTCGGCTTGAGCAGGCCCGTGCCGAGCGCGACGAGCACGATGCCCAGGTAGGCGAAACCTGCCGCCGGGACCGTGAGGAGAACGTGCCCGGCGGCGATGATGACGCCGCCGTAGAGGGTGGAGCGCCGCGCGCCGATCATTCGGTCGGCGAGCCACCCCCCGACCACCGACAGCAGGTAGACGCCGGTGCCGTAGATCGACACCAGGGCCACACCGAGCGTCTGGTCGAGGCCGAGGCCGCCGTTGGCGACCGTGTCGGTCAGGTAGTAGACCAGGATGGCGCGCATACCGTAGTAGCTGAAACGCTCCCAGAGCTCGGTCGTGAACAGCGTCATCAGGCCGAGCGGGTGCCCGAAGAACCGGCGGTCGCCGGCGAGCGCGGCGGCGGGTGCGGCCGGTCCGGGTCCGGGTGCGGGTTCCGGTGCTGGTCCTGGTGCTGGTCCTGAGGGCGGCGTGGCCGAGCCTGTGCTCATCCCCCGATCGTCGGCGTGTTGGGGGCGCCACGCACGTCGGGGACGGTCCTTCGGGTTTCTTGTGAGCCCGACCGCCCCACCACGTTCGCACGAGCCACGGCGTGTCAGGACGGCGCGGGCTCACCGGAATCTCACAGAGTTCCCCCGAACCCGGCCAGCACGGCACGGCAGTCTCGCCGCATGAACCTCCTGAGCAGCGGCCCCGTCCGCACCCACCGGATCGACGTCCGAGGACTGACCAAGAAGTACGGACCCGACACCGTGGTGGACGACCTGTCGTTCACCGTCGAACCCGGGCACGTGACCGGCTTCCTCGGCCCGAACGGCGCCGGCAAGTCCACGACCATGAAGATGATCCTGGGCCTGGCCACGCCGACCCAGGGGTCGGCCACCATCGGCGGCCTCGACTATCACGACCTGCCCGTCCCGCTGGTCCACGTGGGCGCGCTGCTCGACGCCGGGGCCGTACACGGCAGCCGGACCGCCCACGACCACCTGCTGGCGCTCGCGGTGAGCAACGGCCTGCCTGCCGCCCGGGTCGGCGCGGTGCTCGAGCGGACGGGTCTGACGAGTGTCGCCGGCAAGCACGCCGGACAGTTCTCGCTCGGCATGCGGCAGCGGCTCGGGATCGCGGCGGCCCTGCTCGGCGACCCGGGGGTGCTCATCTTCGACGAGCCGGTGAACGGGCTCGACCCCGAGGGGATCCGGTGGATCCGGGGCTTCATGCGCTCCCTGGCACACGAGGGCCGCGCGGTGCTCGTCTCCAGCCACCTGATGAGCGAGATGGCGCAGACCGCCGACCACCTGGTCGTCATCGGCCGCGGCAGGCTGATCGCGGACACCAGCATGAACGACTTCATGGCCGCCAACAGCGAGGGCACGGTGCTGGTCCGCTGCTCGGAGCCGGAGGTCCTCGCCCGCCTGCTCACGGCCGCCGGTGCGACCGTACGGGACGGCCTCGAGTCCTCGCTCGTCGTGGCAGGCCTGACCGGTGCCGAGATCGGCCGGCTCGCCGCCTACAACGACATCGTGCTCAGCGAGCTCGCCCCCCAGCAGGCCTCGCTGGAGGACGCCTTCATGGAACTGACCAAGGACAGCCTCGAGTACCTGGGAGCCACCTCATGACACGGTTCACGACCACACAGCTCACGACCGCACAGCCCACGACCGCACAGCCCACGACCGCACCGCCCACGACGATGCCGTTCACCCGCACCGTCCACACCGAGTGGGTCAAGTTCCGCAGCCTGCGGTCCACCTGGTACACGCTGGCCGGCCTGGCTCTCGCGGGGCTCGGCATCACCGCCCTGGCCCTGGGCTCCGTCGGGGCGGAGTACGCGGACATGACCGCCGCGGAGCGGATGGACTGGGACCCGACCAACCAGAGCTTGACGACGTACCTCGTCGCCCAGCTGATCATCGGCGTGCTGGGCATCCTGGTCATCACCTCGGAGTACGCCACCGGCCTGATTCAGACGTCGCTGGCGGCCACGCCCCGCAGGCACCGGCTGCTGGCGGCGAAGGCGGTGCTAGTCACCGCCGTAGCCGCCGTGGCGGGCCAGGCGCTCATGTTCGCCTCGTTCTTCCTGGGGCAGGCGATGCTCGGCGCGCAGGGGGTGCCGAACGCGAGCATCGGTGACCCGGGGGTGCTCTCCGCGGTGGTGGGGGGCGGCGTCTATCTCGCGGCGATCTCGCTGCTCGCGCTCGCCCTGGGGGTGATCCTGCGGGCCACCGCCGGGGCGCTGGCCACCCTTGTGGCGATCATCTTCCTGATCCCCGGGTTCGCAGGCCTGTTCCCCGGATGGCTCGGGTGGCTCCTGGACTTCTGGCCCACCCTGGGCGCGGCGGAGGTCCTGACCACCGTGCCGAACCCGGAGTATCCCGCGCCCTGGCTGAACCTGGCCGGGATGTGCCTCGGGGTCGCGGCGACGCTCACGGTGGCATTCGTCCTCTTCCGGCGTCGCGACGTGTGATGCTCCGTACGCTGATCGACGTGGAGCGGATCGACGGAGAGCGGATCGACGGAGAGCGGATCGACGTGGAGCGAACAGGTGGGGCGAGCGGGCCGCCGGCGGGCGCCCAGCGCCTGCTGGTGGTCGACGACGAGGACACGGTCCGGGAGCTGCTCTCCGCGACCCTGCGGTTCGCCGGGTTCGAGGTGTCGTCCGTGGCCACCGCCGGTGCGGCGGTGGCCGCGGCCACCGCCGAGCCGCCCGACCTGGTGCTGCTCGACGTGATGCTCCCGGACATGGACGGCTTCGAGGTGGTCCGGCGGCTGCGCGAGCCGCATCCGGGCGGTCGCGGCCGCCCGGTGCCGGTCCTCTTCCTCACCGCCCGGGGCCGCCAGGCCGACAAGGTCACCGGCCTGTCCCTCGGTGCCGACGACTACGTGACCAAGCCGTTCGACCTGGAGGAGCTGATCGCCCGGATCCGCGCGATCCTGCGCCGCACCTCCGATCACCCGGCCGACCTGCTGGCGGTGGGCACGCTGGTGCTCGACGCGGAAGGACACCAGGTGACGCGGTCCGGGCAGCCCGTCCGGGTCTCGCCCACCGAGTTCCGGCTGCTCCGCTACCTGATGGAGAACGCCGGGCACGTGGTCTCCAAGGCGCAGATCCTCGACCGCGTCTGGAGCTACGACTTCGGCGGCGACGTCAGCATCGTGGACACATACATCTCCTACCTGCGGCGCAAGGTGGACACCGAGGAGCCCAAGCTCATCCACACCGTGCACGGGGTGGGCTACGTGATGCGGGAGCCGCGGCGGTGACGCGGACGGCTCCCCGGCCAGGAGCGCGGCCGCTGCAGCGGCTCTCTCTGCGCGTCCGGCTCCTGGTGATCACCACCGCCCTGCTGCTGACAGGGCTGAGCCTCATCAGCGCGCTGCTCTCCGAGCACCTGGAGCGCTACCAGCTCGACCGCATCGACGACACGCTGATCTCCTTCACCGAGCTCGCCTCGCACGCGTCCCGGACCCCGCCGCCGGAGCTCGAGACGGCCGGCGAGCTCTTCGGACCCGCGCTCGACCTGCTCGGTGCCCCGTACCTGGCATACCTGGACGCGGAGGGTGACATCACCAGGGAGCTGCGGTCCTCCGGGCTCGAGAGCGCCACCCTCCCGACGCTCGACGACCTGCACGCCGTCCCGGCCGACGGCGAGATCGTCGACCTCCCGGGCGCTGGCGGTTCCACCCGGTGGCACGCGGTCGCCCGGCCCGCCGTCGGGTGGGACGGCACGGTGGTCGCGGCCGCGCCGCTCGCGGAGAGCGATGCCACGGTCGACGCGCTCCGGCGCAGCAGCGTGCTCAGCGGGGCCGCGCTGCTCGTCCTGCTGACGGCGGTCGGCTGGCTCGCCCTGGGCCGCGGTCTCAGGCCGCTGCGCCAGATCGAGCACACGGCCGCCGCGATCGCCGGCGGCGACCTCACCCGGCGCGTGCCCGACCTCGCGCCGCCCGGGACCGAGATCGGCCATCTCGCCGGATCGCTGAACACCATGCTCGGCCAGCTCGAACAGGCCTTCGCCGACCGCGCCGCGTCCGAGACGCGGATGCGCGACTTCGTCTGGGACGTCAGCCACGAGCTGCGCACCCCGCTCTTCGGCATCAAGGGCTCCACGGAGCTCTACCAGATGGGCGCGCTGCCCGAGCGGACCGACGTCGACGAGGCGATGCGCCGGATCAACCGCGAGGCCACGCGGCTGGCCGCGCTCACCGAGGACCTGCTGGTCCTCGCGCAGCTCGACGAGGCACCCGAACAGCTCGACCGGACGCCGATGGACCTGCGCACCCTGGCGAGCGACGGCCGGCTCGACATCCGCGCGCTCGACCCCACCCGCCCCGTGGAGCTGACCGGACCCGAGGGCCACGGGCCCCCCGGTCCCGCCCCGGTCCGCGCCGACGAGGCCCGGCTGCGGCAGATCGTCACCAACCTGGTCGGGAACGCCGCAGCACATACCCCGGCCGGCACACCCGTCCGGATCGGCGTCGGCACCGCGGGCGGCCGCGCCGTCCTCGAGATCGCGGACCAGGGGCCGGGTATGAGCGCCGAGCAGGCCACGCGCGCCTTCGACCGTTTCTACCGGGCAGACCGCTCCCGGAACCGTGAAGGCGGGGCCGGCGCCGGGCTGGGGCTCGCCATCGCGCGTTCGATCGCGCGGGCCCACGACGGCGACGTCGAGCTGATCACCGGCCTCGGCGAGGGCGCGTGCTTCAGGCTCACGCTGCCCCTGTCCGCGGTGGGCGCCACGGACGCCCCGTAGCCGGCCGTGCGGGTCAGTGGTCCCCGGTGAGTCAGTGGTCCCGGTGAGTCAGCGCTCCCCGGTGCATCAGTGTCCCCGCGGTGCATCAGTGTCCCCGCGGTGAGTCAGTGTCCCCGCGGTGAGACGAGCATCCGGCTGACGACCCGCCGTCGGACGACCACGCCGACGTGCGCGACCAGCGCGACGTAGAAGCACACGTGGGCGGCGATGTGGAGCGCCACGAGGTCCTCGCTGCCGACCACGAGCGCGATCCCGGTCGCCGGGACGACGAAGAGCAGCGCGAGCAGGGTGCGCTCGGCCCAGTGGAGCACCACGCGGTCGGTAGCGGTGAGCCGCGGGTCCCAGGGCGGCAGCGGCGTCGCGCGGCGCCATACGACCCGGGCCACGCCGATCGCGACGATCGCGAGCCCGAGCAGGACGTGCCAGCCGGGGAGCGTGAGCTCGCCGCCGAACAGGTCTCCGGCCCACAGGTCGGACCATGCCGAGCCGACGGCGTCCTCGGCGCCCTCCTCGCGGACCTCCTGCGCCTGCTCGCACCGGTCCTCGAGCGCGTCGAGGCGTTCCTCCTCGGCGTCGGACGTGTCGCCCCCGCCGCGGCCCTCGCCGGGTGGGTCGCAGTCGACGTCGGGCACGTCGGCCTTGTCGTCCATCACGTACCCGACGGCGAGCTGGCCGAGCAGCAGCGCGACGGTCGACCAGTGCAGGACCTTCGTGACGATGCCGTACCCGTGCTCGCCGTTGCGCCACCTCATGCGCGCTACCTCACCGCAGATCGGCGCCGCCGTCCAGCCGCGTCCGGGCGGAGTGCGAGCAGACCTGTCCCGTGACACGGTGCGAGAGGATGCCAGCGGTCCAGAACCGGCCCGGCCCACCGGACAGGAGACGACGATGACCGACGAGCCCACGACCGACCAGCCCGGCTACGACCCCGCCCAGGACCCGGACAGCGACCCGGAACAGCTCAACCCGCGCACGGGGGCCGCGGCCGGAACGCACGAGGACCCTCACCAGGACCCAGGACCGGGCACCGACCCGGACTCGGACCCCGAAGAACTGAACCCCCGCACCGGAGGGAGCGCCGGCCCCGACAGCTCTCGCTCCGAGAGCTGAGGGGGCCCGGATGCGTTCCTCCTGGCACTCCGACGCGATCATCTACCAGCTCGACACCCGGCTCTTCGCCGACTCGAACGATGACGGCTGGGGCGACCTGCGTGGCGTCACCGAACGCCTGCACTATCTGCGCGGGCTCGGTGCCACGTGCATCTGGCTGCTCCCCTTCTACGCCTCGCCCTTCCGCGACGGCGGCTACGACGTGACCGACCACCTCGCCGTCGACCCCCGCCTGGGCGACCTGGCCGACATGGCCCACCTGCTCGAGGCCGCCGAGGACCTCGGCCTGGACGTCCTCGTCGAGCTGATCACCCAGCACACCTCCGACCAGCACCGCTGGTTCCAGGAGGCACGGCAGGACCGGAACTCCCCGTACCGCGAGTACTACATCTGGGCCGACGAGCCGAACAACGACATCAAGCCGATGTTCCCCGACGTCGAGCCGAAGACGTGGACCTGGGACGAGGAGGCGCAGCAGTTCTACCGGCACGCGTTCTACTCGCACGAGCCCGACCTGGCGCTCGACAACCCGCGCGTCCGCGACGAGCTGTACCGCATCGTGGCGTTCTGGCTGCGCATGGGCGTCTCGGGCTTCCGGGTGGACGCCGTCCCGATGATGCTCGAACGGGCCAGGGCCGCCCGGCCCGACACCGACGGGCAGTGGCTCGTGCGCGACCTGCAGGCCGCCGTGTCCGGGCAGCGCACGGGAGCGGTGCTCCTCGGCGAGGTGGACGTCGCCCCCGACGAGTACGCCCACTACTTCGGGGCCGACGGCCAGGGCATGACGATGCTGCTCGACTTCTGGTCGAACAACCACCTCTTCCTCGCCCTGGCCCGTGGCCAGGCCGAGCCGCTGGAGCGGGCGCTGCGCAGCCAGCCTGCCCCGCCGGACGGCGCCACGTACGCGCACTGGCTGCGCAACAACGACGAGCTGAACCTGGCCCAGCTCGCGGACGACGAGCGCACGGAGGTGCTCGACACCTTCGCCCCCGAGGAGTCGATGCGGGTCTACGGGCGCGGCATCCGGCGCCGCCTGGCACCCATGCTCGACGGCGACCCCCGCCGCATCGCGCTCGCGCACGCCGTCACGCTCTCGCTGCCCGGGCCCCCGGTGCTGCGGTACGGCGACGAGATCGGGATGGGCGACGACCTCGACCGGCCCGAGCGCGAGGCCACCCGCACGCCGATGCAATGGTCGACGACGCCGACCGCGGGCTTCTCGAACGCCGCACCGGACCAGTTCCAGGCACCCGTGGTCACCGGCCCCTACGGCCCCGACCGCGTGAGCGTGGACGAGCAGAGCGTGCGCGACGGCTCCCTGCTGCACCGGGTGGGCGGGCTCGTGCGCGCCCGGCTCGGCCTGAGCGAGCTCGGCCGGACCCGCCCGGAGCCGTGGGACGTGGACGTACCGTCCGTCCTGGCGCTGCGGTACCAGGTCGAGGAGTCCAGCGTGCTCCTGCTGGCCAACCTCGCCGACGAGGACGTGGTCGCCAGGCTGCCGGCCGACGAGGTCTCCGCCCTGGAGGCAGGTCTCGCCCGCTACGTCGACGTGCACGTGGACCAGGACTACGCGGCCGTGGAGGCCGACGGGCGCATCCCGATCGCCGCCTACGGCTACAGGTGGCTGCGGCGCACGGTCGACGGCGACGCGGTCGGCAACTCGGCGGTCGAGTCGGCCGTCGACGCCGCCGTCGAGTCGGCCGAGAAGAGCTCCGGCACCAAGGAGGACGGATGACCACCGTCGGCTTCCACGTCTCCCACGAGCAGCTCCACCCGGCCGAAGGGCTGCGCGTGGCCCGGCTCGCCCAGGACGCCGGGTTCGACGCCGCCATGTGCTCCGACCACCTCGCCCCCTGGAGCGAGCGGCAGGGCGAGTCCGGGCTCTCGTGGCCGTGGCTCGGGGCGGCGCTCGCGACCACCGGTCTGTCGTTCGGCACGGTCTGCGCGCCCGGCCAGCGCTATCACCCGGTCATCGTGGCGCAGGCCATCGCGACCCTCGGCGCCATGTTCCCGGGCCGGTTCTGGGTGGCCCTCGGCTCGGGCGAGAACCTCAACGAGCACGTGACCGGGGACCCGTGGCCGCCGAAGGACGAGCGGGACGCCCGCCTGGCGGAGTCCGTTGAGGTGATCCGCGCGCTCCTGCGTGGTACGGAGGTGGACCACTCGGGCCTCGTCGTCGCGCGCGAGGCCCGGCTCTGGACGCTGCCCGACATCCAGCCGCTGCTGGTGCTCCCGGCGCTCACCGTCGCCACGGCACGCCGCCACGCCGCCTGGGCGGACGGTCTGGTCACCGTGAACAAGCCCGTCGAGGAGCTGCGCCAGATGATCGAGGCGTACCGCGAGGCCGGGGGCACGGGCGAGGTGGCCGTCCAGGTGCACCTCTCGTGGGCACCGACCGTCGAGGAGGCGGAGGCGATCGCGCTGGACCAGTGGCACACGCTCACCGGTCCGCCTGAGATCGCCGCGGACACCCGGACGACGGCGGAGTTCGACGCCCTGGCCAGCGACGTGGGGGTGGCGGACGTCCGGCGCGCGGTGCTGGTCTCCGCCGACCTCGGCGAGCTGACGGCGCACCTGGCCGCCCTGCGCGATGCCGGAGCCGACCGCCTCTACCTGCACCACGTGGGCAAGCACCAGGACGCGTTCATCGAGGCGTTCGGCGAGCACGTCCTACCCGCGCTTCGCTGACTGCACGGCCTCGCTCTCGGCCCGCGGCACCGACCGGCGCCCGGGTGGGGAGTGAGGCCCCACCTGGTTAATGTGGCGCCATGGCAGGCACGCTGCCCGACTGGCTCGGCTGGTGGTCGAGCGCGGACTACGACGTCGCGCGCACGATCCTCCAGCGCGGCTTCGGCGTGCTGTACGCGCTCGCCTTCTGGGGAGCGCTGCGCCAGTTCCGGCCGCTGCTCGGCGAGCACGGCATCGCGCCCGTGCCGAGGTTCGTCGCGCGCACGCACTGGCGCGACGGGCCCTCCCTGTTCCGCCTGCGCGGCCTGCGGTACTCCGACCGGCTGCTCATGACCGTCGCCTGGTGCGGTGTGCTGCTGGGCGCGAGCGTCGCCGTCGGGCTGCCGCAGGCCGGGCCGTGGTGGGTGCCCGCGCTCGTGTTCCTCGTGCTGTGGTGGCTCTACCTGTCGCTGGTCAACGTCGGGCAGACCTTCTACGCCTTCGGCTGGGAGACCCTGCTGTGCGAGGCCGGCTTCCTGGTCGCGTTCCTCGGGTCCGACGCCGTGGGCGTGCCCCTCCTGATGATCTTCGCCGTGCGCTGGCTGCTGTTCCGCCTGGAGCTCGGCGCCGGTCTGATCAAGTGGCGCGGCGACACCGCCTGGCGTGACCTCACCGCCCTGGACTACCACCACGAGACGCAGCCGCTGCCCGGCCCGTTCTCCTGGCACGCCCACCACCTGCCGCGCTGGTGGCACCGGTTCGAGGTGGCGGGGACCCACGTCACCCAGCTCCTCCTCCCGTGGCTGCTGCTCCTCCCCCAGCCGTTTCCCTCCGTCGCCGCCCTGGCGTTCGTCCTCACCCAGGGCTGGCTCGTCATCACCGGCAACTTCGCCTGGCTCAACTGGGCCACCATCGTCCTCGCCCTCGGCGTGGTCGACGACGGCACGTGGGCCTGGCTGGCCGGCCTCCTCGGGGTGCCCGACGGCGGCGCGGCGACTTCCGCGGGAAACGCCGCCACGCCCGCCGTGCTCCCCGAGCCCGCCGCGCCGCTCACCTTCGTGGTGGTGGTCAGCGCCGTGGCCCTGCTGCTGCTCGTGCTCTCGGTGCGGCCGGCCCTGAACCTCGCATCACACCACCAGCGGATGAATGCGAGCTTCGAGCCGTTCCGGCTGGTCAACGCCTACGGTGCGTTCGGCTCGATCACCCGGCGCCGGGACGAGATCACCGTGGAAGGCACGCTGGCGGAGGAGCCCGGCCCGGACGACTGGGTCGAGTACGTGTTCCGGGGCAAGCCCGGCCCCGTGGACCGGCGTCCGCCCCAGGTCGCGCCCTACCACCTGCGCCTGGACTGGCTCATGTGGTTCCTGCCGCTCGGCCACTCCGCCCGCTGGTTCACCGTGTTCCTGCGCCGCCTGCTGGAGGCCGACCCCGCGGTCCTGCGGCTGCTGGGCCACGATCCGTTCGACGGCCGGCCGCCGCGCGCCGTCCGCGCCGTCCTGCACCACTACCGGTACACCACGCCCGAGGAGCGCCGCCGCACCGGCGACTGGTGGGTGCGGGAACGGCTCCAGCTCGCGGTGGACCCGGTGGTGCTGCCGGACGAGCGGCCAGGCGGCCGGTGAACCTCGACCGGGGCGCCGCAGGGCGCCTGGCCTGTCGCGAGCAGACGAGAGGTCGGCACGTCTGCGCTACTCGCTCCCGCGCCCCGCTCCGACCGGCCCCGTCGAGTCCCGCCAGATGATCGTGTTCAGCGGGCCCTCCGACGCCGTCGGCCGCGGGTCCGGCTCCTGCCGGAGCGTCGCGACCAGCCGGGCCATGGCCGACCGGCCGAGCTTGCGGTGGTCCACCTGCACGGTGGTGAGCGTCGGCTGCAGGTAGCCGCCGAGCAGGTTGTTGTCCCAGCCCGTCACGCTGAGGTCCGCCGGGATGGACCAGCCACGCTCGCGCGCGCCCTGCACCACCCCAGCAGCGACGGGGTCGCTGGCCGCGATCACGGCGGTCGCGTGGTCCCGCTCCGGCAGGGCGAGCACCGCCGCGCGCCCCTCCTCCGGCGACCAGTCGCCCTCGTGGACGAGCGCGGGGCCGAGCCCGAGGCCTTCGACCGTCTCCACGAACACGTCCCGGCGTCCGCGTGCGGAGGCGAAGTCCAGCGAGCCGGTGACGTGCAGGAACCGCCGGTGGCCCAGATCGGCGAGGCGTTCGACCAGCTCGGCGACCGGCGAGCCGTCGGCGAGCTCGCCCACGCCGCGGAACTCGTCGTCGTAGTCGGCGGACACCACGATCGCCGCGCGGTCCGGGAAGCGGTGCTCGGACTCGGGCGGGAGCGGCGCGAGCGCGAGGACACCCTCGACCTGGCCCGAGTCCGCGATCTCGAGGACCCGCTCGAACCGGTCGGCGGACGTGCCCTCGACGCTGAACGCCTCGATCGTGTACCCGTGCTCGTGGGCGATCTCCATGACGCCGCTGAGGATCTGCGGCGGGCCGTAGGTCGCCACGGCGGGCAGCAGGACGGCGACGCGACCGCTACGGCGCGTGCGCATCGACCGGGCACTCAGGTTCGGGCGGTAGTCGAGCTCCTGCACGGCCGCGCTGATCCGGGCCACGGTCTCCGGCCTCATCTTCGCGTCGTTGCGGAGGTAGCGCGAGACCGTCTGGTGGGAGACGCCGGCGACTTTCGCGACCTCCCAGATCGTCGCGCGCCGGTTCGGCGCCGGGGCCTGGTCCGTCGTCTGGTCCGTCGTCGAGCCCTGGTCCTGTGTCGGGGTCTGGTCCTGTGTCGAGGTCTGCTTCGTCATGCCCCGTCCTCGCTGGTCATGGCTCCGCGTCCGTGCAGCACGCGGCCATTCTGACATGCCACCCCGGAGCGGTCCCGGGCGAGGGGACCTTGCGAAGTGATCGATCACCTTCTACGGTATCCCGGAAAGTGTGATCGATCACTCTGCAACGGAGCAGCGCGTGAAAATGCCATCCCCACCCCTCCGGGCCGCCGTCGTCGGCACCGGCGGTATCGCACGCGGCAGGCATCTGCCCGCCCTGGCCGAGCTCGGCGACCGTGCCGAGATGGTCGCCCTCGTGGACGTCGACGCCGAGGCCCTCGCCCGGACGGCGGACGAGTGGTCGGTGCCGGGCCGGTACACGGACCTGGACACGATGCTCCACGAGGAGCGTCCCGACCTGGTGGTCATCGCGACCCCGCCGGGCAATCATCGTGACAGCGCTGTCGCCGCCCTCGACGCCGGCGCCTGGGTGTGGTGCGAGAAGCCGCCCGCCCTGTCGCTGGCCGAGTACGACGAGATAGCGGCGCACGAGCGCGACGGCGGGCCGTACGCGACCTATGTCTTCCAGCACCGGTTCGGCAGCGGCGCGGAACGCTTCCGCGGCCAGCTCGAGGACGGTTCGCTGGGCCACCCGCTGGTCGCCGTCTGCCACACCCTCTGGTACCGCGCACCCGCCTACTTCGACGTCCCGTGGCGGGGCCGGTGGGACACGGAGGGCGGTGGCCCGACGATGGGCCACGGGATCCACCAGATGGACCTGCTGCTCTCGCTCCTCGGCGACTGGCACAGCGTCACCGCCCAGATGGCCACTCTCGCCCGCGACGTGCAGACCGAGGACGTCTCGCTGGCGATGGTGCGGTTCGAGTCGGGCGCGGTGTGCTCCGTCGTGAACAGCCTGCTCTCCCCGCGCGAGACGAGCTATCTGCGCTTCGACCTCACGGACGCGACGGTCGAGGTCGAGCACCTCTACGGGTACGGCAACGCCGACTGGTGCTGGACGCCGGCCCCGCACGTCGACGACGCCCAGCGGGTCGCCGGCTGGCCACCCCTGGACGACCTGGACAGCTCGCACGCCGCCCAGCTCGCCTCGCTGGTCGACTCCTTCGAGCGCCGGGAGCGTCCGCGCGCGAGCGGACCGGACGGCCGTCGGTCCCTCGAGCTGATCACCGGCATGTACCGCTCGGCGGTCTCCGGCCGGACCGTCCTGCGGTCCGAGCTCACCCCGGACGACCCGTTCGCCTCCGCGCTGCACGGCGGAGACGCGGTGTCCGCCACGGCCCGGTTCCGTGGCGCTGGGTCGGCCACCGCGCAGAGCACCGTGCCCACCGTCGAGGAGTCCCTCCATGGCTGAGACCGCGACCGCGGCGCCGCTCAGGGCGCACAAGCTGCCCTGGTGGCGGCGGCTGGTGCGCGACCGGGCGGTGCTCCTCCTGGCCCTGCCCGGCATGGCCGTCATCATCGTCTTCCAGTACCTGGCGCTGGGCGGCAACGTCATAGCCTTCCAGGACTATCAGCCCTATCTCGGCATCGGCCGCAGTCTGTGGGTCGGTCTGGAGAACTTCCAGATCCTGTTCTCCGGCGACCCGGCGTTCCTGAGCGCGCTGCGCAACACCCTGGTCATCACGCTGCTGCAGACGATCTTCGTCTTCCCCGCGCCGATCGTCCTGGCCCTGCTGCTGCACAGCCTGGTCTCCAACCGGGTACGTCAGGTCGTGCAGTCGATCCTCTACCTGCCGCACTTCCTGTCCTGGGTGATCGTCGTGGCGGTCTTCCAGCAGGTGCTCGGCGGGGCCGGGCTGCTCAACAACTTCCTGCGGTCGCACGGGTGGGAACCCGTCGACATCATCGGCAACTCCGACGCCTTCTACGCGCTGATCACGTCGCAGGTCGTCTGGAAGGACACCGGGTGGGCGACCATCCTCTTCCTCGCGGTGCTGGCGGGGATCGACAGGTCGCTCTACGAGGCGTCAGCGGTCGACGGGGCGTCGCGCTGGCGCCAGACCTGGCACATCACGCTGCCGGGAATGCGGCCGATCATCATCATGTTGCTCATCCTCAAGCTCGGTGACTCGCTGAGCGTCGGCTTCGAGCAGCTCATCCTCCAGCAGGAAGCCGTCGGCCTCGGCGTCTCCGAGGTACTGGACACCTACGTGTACAACCAGGGCGTCGTCGGCGGTTTCTGGGGCGTCGCGGCGGCCGTCGGGCTCGTCAAGGGCCTGATCGGGCTGATCCTGGTGCTCGTCGCGAACAAGACCGCCCACGCCTTCGGCGAGGAAGGGGTCTACCGAGCATGAGCGACACCGACACGAAACCTGGCACGGAGCCGGGCGGGAAGCCGGTCACGAAGCCGGGCGCGACGCCCGGCGCGAGGAAGAGCGCCACCACGCGCGTCACCACCGGTCCGGCGAAGCGCCGCACCGTGGTCGACGGGGTGGCGATGCCCGGCCTCTCCGAGCGCACCATCAAGGGCATCGTGCTGACCATCGCCTGCGCGCTCGTGATCCTGCCGTTCGTCGGCATCGTCTCCACCAGCCTCGCCACGCCAGAGCAGGTGACGGAAGCCGGCGGCTTCGTGCTCCTGCCGACAGGGATCGACCTGAGCGCCTACCGGATGATCTTCGCCGGCGGCGTCGTCACGCAGGCGCTGTGGATCAGCGTGATCGTCACGACCGTCGGTACGGCGCTCAGCCTGGCCCTGACGACGACGCTCGGCTGGGCGTTGAGCCGGCGGGGCGCGTTCGGCGTCCGCGCGATGCTGCTCCTGGTGCTGATCAGCCTGTTGTTCAGCCCGGGGATCATACCGAGCTACCTCGTGGTGCAGCGGCTCGGGCTGCTGGACAGCCTGTGGGCGCTGATCGTCCCGACGTCGGTCTCTGCCTTCAACGTGGTGGTCGTCCGGGCGTTCTTCGTGCGGCTCCCGGCCGAGGTCATCGACGCCGCACGGATCGACGGCGCCAGCGAGTGGCAGCTCTTCTGGCGGATCGGCCTGCCGCTGTCCAAGCCGGTGCTCGCCGTCGTCGGCCTGTTCTACGGCGTCGGCTACTGGAACGCGTTCTTCAACGCCCTGCTCTACATGTCGGACGCGAGCAAGTGGCCGCTGCAGCTGGTGCTGCGCACCTACGTCGTCGACGGGGCGCAGCTCGGTTCCCAGGACCTGGGCATCGACGCCGCCGCCATGCCACCGCAGACCTCGTTGCAGATGGCGATCCTCGTGGTCTCCGTGGTCCCGGTGCTCATCGTCTACCCATTCCTGCAGCGCCACTTCGCCCAGGGCATGCTCACCGGCGCCGTCAAGGGCTGACGCCGCCGGCACCCGCCCAGCCCTCGCCCGGCCCCCGCAGCCGTAACCGCACCTGCACCTGCACCTGCACCACTCGACGAGGAGTAGTCATGAACAGCTTTCTGAGAGACCGTACGGTCACCCGGCGCAACCTCCTGAAGGGAGGCATGGGGCTGGGCGCGTTCGCGCTGCTCGGCCTGGCCGGCTGCAGCAACGAGGGCCGCGGTGGCGGTGCGCCGGCCGGCAACAGCTCGGTAGTCCTACCCACCTACATCCCGTACGACGGCGTCCCCATGGACATCAAGGGCACCGGCGGCGTGCCCGACACCATGCTGAGGTACCCGGCCGACCCGAAGAAGGTGACCGAGGGTCAGCCCGGGGACGGCAAGGACATCGGCGTCTTCGGTCTGACCAACACGCCGGTGCCGCCATCCGTCGAGAACAACGCCTACTGGCAGGAGCTGCACGAACGGCTCGGGTTCGCCCTGACCATCGCGCTCACGCCCGCCGGCGACTTCACCGATCGCTTCCAGACCACGGTCGCGGGCGACCAGCTGCCGGACCTCTTCGAGATGTTCCCCGGCGAGGTGCCCGGCCTGCCGGGCCTGCTGTCCGAACGGGCCACCGATCTGACCGAGCTGCTCTCCGGCGACGCGGTGAGGAAGTACCCGTTCCTGGCGAACATCCCGACCGAGAGCTGGCAGTCCTGCGTCTACGGCGGCAAGATCTTCGCCGTCCCGGTCCCCCGCGGGCCCGCACAGAGCATGGTGATGTACGCACGGCAGGACTTCTTCGAGGCCGAGGGCATCGACCCGCAGGTCACCTCGTTCGAGGAGTTCCACGCGCTCTGCACGGACCTGTCGGGCGGGAACACATGGGCGCTGGGCCGCGTCCCGCTGGGGTTCCTGCGCCAGATGTACGAGATCCCCAACGGCTGGTCCGAGCAGGGCGGCGAGCTCACGAGCGCCAACCTGCACGAGCGTCAGCAGGAGGCACTCGAGGCCGGACGCCGCCTCGTGGCCGACGGCCTCGTTCACCCCGACGGTGTCCCCGCCACACAGCCGCAGCGCAAGACCTGGCTCGTGAACGGCACCGTCCGGCTGCTCGACGACACGTTCAGCGCCTGGCCGGACTTCTCGAACTACCCGATCGACGACCAGTTCCGCCTCTCCGTGGTCCAGCCACCGCTCGCGGACGGCGGCGGAATGGCGGGCATCCACCTGGGCGCACCCATCCAGAACATCACGGCGATCAGCTCGAAGTCCGCGGGCCGTGCCGAGGCCCTGCTCGACGTGCTCAACTACCTCGCCGCCCCGTTCGGCAGCGAGGAGCATCTGTTCCGCACCTACGGGATCGAGGGTGTGCACCACGAGCTGGACGGCACCGACCCGGTCCTCACCGAGAAGGGCAGCACCGAGATCCAGCTCGGCCTCAAGTACATCGTCGAGGGCCCATGGGTGAACTTCCAGGCCGGCGACCCCGACGTCGCGCAGGCCGAGCACGACGCGCAGGCCGCCGTCGTGCCGACCGCTGTACGCAACCCCGTGCAGGGGCTGTTCAGCGACACGGCCAGCCGGCGGGGCAGCCAGCTCGGCGAGAAGCTCGCGTCGGTGGAGTCGGACATCCTCGCCGGGCGCCAGCCCGTGACCGCCTGGGCGGACGCCGCCGAGGCGTGGGCGAAGGGCGGCGGGGACAAGATCCGCGACGAGTACGAGGAGGCGCTGGCGGCCCGCGAGGGCTGAGCCGCGCGCGACCGTGCCCGTCGGTCGAGCTTGTCGAGACCTCGTGCGGGGTCTCGACAAGTTCGACCAGCGGTGGCCGGTTCGACCAGCGAGGACGGGTTCGGGGGCGGTGGCGGGCGTGAGCCGGGCCTACGCCCGAGGGCCGCGACCGTCCCTGCGCCGGACGTACAGGCGGCTACCCTCCTGGCCCGTCCATTCCAGCCGCACCACGCCGGCCACCGCGGCGTCGTCCACGCGTGACGGGTCGGACCAGTACCCCGCCGCCGGGTTGCGGAAGCACGTCGCCCACGGCCGGCCGCCGCGGTCGAGGAAGAAGTTGTTGTGACCCGCGCCGACGCCGACGGTCCAGCGCTCGCCGTACGGGCCCTCGAAATGGTCGGACACGGCGACCACGGCGTCGTACTGGTACTCCACCCGCCCGGGAGCGGGCCGGTCGTACGCGTTCCGGGTGCTGCCGTCGGGGTTGGTCGACGAGCGGTTCCACGCGGCGTGCACGAGGTAGTACCGGCCGCCGTGCTTGAACACGTACGCGCCCTCCAGGTAGGGCTCGGGCGAGTAGGGCGTCTGCTGGAACCTCGGCAGGTTCGTGGTGGGGACGATGTCCTCCATGTCATCCCGGAACTTCGCGTAGAGGTCGTTGTGCAGCACCAGCCACGCGTCGTCACCCTCGGAGTAGAGGCTGCCGTCGATGTGGTGGTAGGCGCCCGGCGCGATGAAGCCTGGGCCGCCGATGAACGGCTCGCCGAACGGCTTGGCGACGTTGCCCTCGACGAGCCGGTACGGGCCCTCGACACCGCCCTCGCTCACGAGCATGAACGAGCCCACCTTGCGGGAGTGGTCGCCCATGCAGGCGACGATGTACCAGGTGCCCCGGAAGTAGTGCACCTCGGGCGCCCAGGCGTTGCCGCGCTTGCCGAACTGGCCGTCGTCGTACCAGTACTCCTGCCACGGTGCCACGACGGTGCGCCCGGGCCGGTTCTCACCGACGAACTCGGGCGACCAGACCTTGCCCTTCTCAGCGTCGGGCCGGATACCCGTCGTGTCGACCAGCTTCCAGGGCCCGCGCAGTGAGGAGGCCACCCACATGAAGATGCCGTCGTTCCACGGGCCGGCCGCCGGAAGCCCGGGCGACCGGGTGGTCCCCGTCGCGACGTACACCGGCCGACCGTCGACGACGAAGCAGTTCACGTAGGTGTCCCGGATCCAGACCCGGCCGTGCTCCTTGTCACGAGGGCGCAGCTCCAGCGGCAGGATGAAGGAGTTGTCGTCGCGCGGCCAGAGATCCAGTCGGTTGTCCGCCGCGCCGTAGAACTCGGGGTCGGGCCAGTTCGACGGGTAGCTCCCGGGATCTCGGCGCGGCGCCGCGGCATCGCCCGCTGCTGCGGGCGCCGCCCCTCCCTCCGCCGTCCCCGGGACCGACCGTCGGTCGACAGGGAACTCGCGCTCGAAGCCGGTCATCAGTCATGCCCTCCACCCACGCGGCGCCGGTGCCGTCTGTCGGACGAGACGCTAACCAGCAGGACTCCAACGCTCAAGACGCGACAGAAAGGTTTCGTGCCCCAGGCGACGTCCCGACTTCGGTCCGTTGCAAAGTGCCCGTTCCGACTTCGGTCGGTTGCTCTGAGATCGGTCAATCGAACGACCGATCTCAGAGCAAGCGACCGAAGTCAGTTTCCGTGCCGTGCAACCGACCGAAATCGCGGCCAACGGGACGTCCTGCTCACGGCCGGACGGCCGTCGGGTCGCTGCCGCGCAGAATCGATGCCATCTTCTTGCCGCGCGCCAGCTCGTCGACCAGCTTGTCCAGGTAGCGGATCTTCTGCATCAGCGGATCCTCGATCTCCTCCACCCGGTATCCGCAGATGACGCCCTTGATCAGAGCAGCTTCCGGGTTCATCGCGGGGGCCTCGGCAAAGAACGTCTCGAAGTCGACCTCGCTCGCGACGGCCTGCTGCAGGCCGGCGTCGTCGTAGCCCGTGAGCCAGGAGATCACCTGATCCACCTCAGCCCTGGTGCGGTCCTTGCGCTCCACCTTCCGCACGTAGAGCAGATAGATGCTCGCAAAGCTGGTCCCGAAGATCCGATGGTGCGCCATCTGGCGACCCTAACCGAGCTCGGTGACACCCCGCCGTAAGCCCTGGTCCTCGACCGTTCGCCGACTCGCCCGTTCGCCGACCCGTCCGCTCACCGCCGCTCCCCTCCACTCACCGTCCGCGCGCGGAGCGGCGACGGCGGCGGGCCTCCGCGGCGAGCTCCACCGCGTCGTCGAGCTCGTCCTCGACGGCGGCAAGGTCCGCACGAGCCTCGTCCGCCGCCGTACGTGCCTCGTCCAGCGCGCGGCGCGTCTCGTCCCTCTCGGCCGCGACCCGGTCGAGCTCCCGCTCCAGGCGTTCCAGCTCGCTCTCGCCGTGCTCGATCCCGGCGTCGGCGGAGCGGAGCCGCTCGCGGACGTCGTCGCGGCGCGACTCGAGACGGTCCACCTGCGCGCTCGCCTCCTCGACGGCCTCTTCCGCGGCGGCCAGCTCCGCGGCGGCCGGGTCAGGCTTCCCACGTCCGGATGACCTCGACCTCTCCGCTCGTGCCGGCTTGTCGACGGCACGATCCCGGGCAGCACGCGAACCGCCGTCGGACGTCGTGGGGTGCAGCTCGACCAGCTCGGCCTCTTCGCCCTGCTCGTCCACGATCCCGAAACCGACGTGCTGCAGCGCCCGGGAGAGCCGCCCGGCCCGCACCACCGCGGCGGCGTCCGGGTCCATCACGGCGGCGGTCAGCGTTTCCGTCAGCCGGTCGAGCACAGCGGACGACACCGGCCGACCGCCCACCTCGCCGGCCTCGCGCACGGTGCGGACCAGGCCCTCGGTCCGCTGGCGGCGCAGGTGATCCAGCGCCCGGACCCGGCCTCGGTCCCGCTCCTGGGTGGCGGCGCGCAGCTCGTCACCCAGGTCCGCGAGCGCCGCGATCTCCTCGGGGTGCTCCCGCGCGACCTGGTTGATCACCCAGGCGGCCACGGACGGTTTCGGCAGACGCTTGACCCGCTCGGCGCCCAGGCGGTCACCGCTGTCCGTCGCCTGCCGGACGACGGCGTCGCGGGCAGCGATGAACTCGCCGAGCGGGCGGACGTAGAGCGCGTCGACGGCGGTGTCGAGATCGAGCTGGTCGTGCGCTGGCACGGTTCCTACGGTGGCACGACGTCGCACTTCGCGCGCGACACGACGCGCGCGACACGCGCGCGACACGCGCGCGCGGCCAGCACACGCGTCGCCACCACACGCGAGGTTCGCCTCAGGCAGGTTTTTGTCGCTTGTGCTGAATTGTTCAGCGCAGGTGAACCAGGCATGCCCAGGGCGAACGAATTTCACGAGACCTGGCACCTGCCGCCAGGGTCAACCCTGC
Source organism: Promicromonospora iranensis (assembly GCF_028994775.1). Taxonomy (GTDB): domain Bacteria; phylum Actinomycetota; class Actinomycetes; order Actinomycetales; family Cellulomonadaceae; genus Promicromonospora; species Promicromonospora iranensis_A. The sequence goes on from NZ_JAJQMN010000001.1 coordinate 477,462, forward strand.
ACCACGACCCGACCGGAGCCGCCCCGCACCGCTCGGACCCGCCCCGTCCGGACCTGGCACGGCCCCAACCTGCACGCACCAACCCCGCGGCGCCCCTACACCGTCGGGACCAGCAGCGTGATCAGCTCCCCCGATCCGAGGTGTACCAGGGCCTTGCCCGGGCTGACCTGCGACGAGACAGCCGAGCGCGCCAGGCTGACGCCCACGAGGTCGCCGTCGAACCGGTCCTGCGGACTGAGCAGCGCGCCTCGCCGGAACTTCTTGGCGTCGACCTGCCAGCCGGAGAACCCGCCCGCGACCTCGGACGCCTCGCCACCGAGGATCAGCCCTCGCTGGTTGTCCGCAGCGGTGCGCAGGTAGGCCCGCAGCCAGGTCTTGGCGGGAGCGTCGGTGACCTGCTCGCCGTCGTCGACCACGAGGACCACGGGCGTGCCGTCGGGGTCGAGGTGCGGCGCGAGGTCCTCCTCGGTCACCTCGGGGTCCGTGAGCACGGCCCGGACGCCGTCCCGGCCGTCCAGGTCGCGCAGGATGCTCGGCCGCGGCGCGAGCACCACGACCTGGGTGCCGCCACGCAGCAGCGATTCCGTCATCACCGCGAGCATCGTGGACCGCCCGGACCGGGACGGCCCGGCCACGATGAAGGCCGGCGCGTCGTTGGCCAGGTCCATGCCGAACGCCGTCAGGTCGTCGCCGCCGACACCGAGCAGCGCCCACATGGGCCGGGCCGCCTCCCGGCCCACGTACTGGTAGGCCGCGTCGACGGTGATCGTGGACGGCAGGTCGTCCACCCGGAACGGTCCGGTCCCTGGCGCCACGTCCTCCCGTTCGCGGATCGTCGCGGCGATCTGGCGGGCCACGGCCGTCTGGGCACGCCCGGCCGGATCGTCCCCGAGGACCGCCACCTGCACCTCGAGTCCGCTCCCGGACCGGAAGGCACGCCCGGGCTGGATCTCCTCGGGCAGCTTCTTGTGGTTGATACCGACCATGCCGTAGTCGAACCGGTCGGTGAGCCGCAGCACGAGGGTGTCGTCGGTCAGCACGCTCATCCGGCTCGACAGCAGGCTGCGGTCACCGGCGATCAGCAGGTGGATGCCGGCGCTCGCGCCGTCGCGCAGCAGCTCCTGGACCTGTTCGACCAGCGTGCCGCCGTCGACCTCGCCGTAGCTGCTCATGAAGCTCTCCCAGCGGTCGATCAGCACCAGCACCCGCGGCAGGCGTGTCTCCGGTTCGGCGAGCTCCCGCTGCTCGGTGACGCTGGAGAAGTTGCCGGCGGCAAGGACCTGCTGCCGCCGTCCGAGCTCCGCCTGGAGGCGGCCGAGCAGGCGGCTGACGCGGTCGGCCTGCCCGCGCTGCACGACGGCGCCCGTGTGCGGCAGCTCGCCCAGCACCGTCAGGGCGCCGTTGCCGCAATCGATCGCGTAGAGATGCAGGTCGGCCACGGGCATGGCGGTGGCAGCCGCGAACGCCGTGGTGCGCAGCGTGGTCGAGCGCCCGCTGCCGGGCGCGCCGACCACGTAGCGGTGGCCGAAGCTGTCGAGGTCGATCACCGCGGGGCCCTGGCGCTGGTCCGCCGGCGAGTCCTCCATCGCCCAGGCGAACGCCGACTCCGCCGCGGGCTGCGCCACCTCGGAGAGCTGGAGCAGGTCCGGCAGCGGCGGCAGCCAGGGCCGGCGCGGGTCGGGCCAGGCGCCCAGCCGGGCGGCCTCGCGCAGGGTCGCGACGAGGGCGGCCAGGTCGGTCTCGACGTCCTCCCGGCGCTTCACCCTCGGGCGGCTGGGCGGGGCCGTCCCCAGGTCCGCCACGGACACCCGCGCGACGAACGGGGCTTCCACCTGCCCGACGTCCGACAGGGAGAGGCGGCGGCCCCCGACCCGGGCGGACTGGAAGGGGATCACCGACGCGTGCCCGAGCCGGGCGTAGGCCCGGCCGGGCTGCGACTTGGCGATCTCCGCGGCCTCGGTCGCGTCGATGACGTCCTTGGACTCGCCCTTGTCCGTCATCCGGAGGGCGACGCGCAGGTTGGTGTTGGCGCGGATCTCCGGTGAGATCACGCCAGAGGGTCGCTGGGTGGCGAGGACGAGGTGGATGCCCAGGGAGCGGCCACGCTGCGCGATGTTGACCAGACCGGCGACGAAGTCGGGCAGCTCGCGGGCCATCGAGGCGAACTCGTCGATGACGATCATGAGGCGCGGCAGCGTGGGGCCGACGTGCCCGCGGCCCTGCGCGTCGAGGTAGTCCTCCAGGTCCTTCGCGCCGGCATCGGCCAGCACGTGCTCCCGGTAGGTGAGCTCGGCACGCAGCGAGTCCAGGGCGCGTTCGACGAGGTGGGAGTCCAGGTCGGTGACCATGCCGACCGTGTGCGGCAGCTGCTCGCACTGACTGAACGCGGCGCCGCCCTTGTAGTCGACGAGTACGAAGTTCATGGTCTCCGGCGTGTTCACCACCGCCAGCGACGCGACGACGGTCTGCAGGAACTCCGACTTGCCCGAGCCCGTGGTGCCGCCCACGAGGGCGTGCGGCCCGTCGCGCACCAGGTCGAGCGCGAACGGCCCGTCGAGCGAGACGCCCACGACGGCCGCGGTGCTGCCCTTCGACACTCCCCGCCAGCGGGTGACCATCTGCTCGGCGTCGAGGTCCTCGATGCCGAGCACCTCGACGAGCCGTGCCGAGTCCGGGATCAGCCCCTCGCCCTCGCTGGCGGTCACGTCGTGCACGGCGGCCACCGCGCGGGCCACGGGTTCGAACCAGTCGTCGGCGACCTCGTCGACCAGCACGGTGCGCAGGTCGTCGGCGTCCTGCCGGCGCAGCGTCATGCCGCCGTCGACCCGCGCGAGCGCCACGGCCGTGCACTCCTCGGGCAGCAGCTGCTCGTCGCCGTCCAGGCACACGACGCTCACGCCGACGCCGGGGCCGTCGCGCAAGATGGACACCACGCCCGGCAGCGCGCGCAGCCTGCGAGCGCCGTCGAGCACCACGACCACCTGCGGGCCGGACATGAGCTTGTTGCCCGACGCCTCCATGGCCGCCCGGCGCTGGGTGATCAGGGAGCTCACCTCGGCGACGCGCGCTGCGAGGGTCTCCGTGGTGGTCCCGATCAGGGCCACCGCCGTCTGCCCGAACGAGGGCCGCACGTGCGGCAGCCACGCGGCCCAGGCCCACTCCTGCACGTGCTCGGAGCTGGTCAGCACGTAGACCTGGACGTCGCGCGGGCTCTGCAGCACCCCGAGCTGGCCCACCATCCAGCGGGCCCGACGGCGCGGCCAGTCTCCCGGACCTGCCAGCCCGACGACGCCCGCCTCCCGCAGGGGCACGGTGACCGGCACCGACCGCACGGTGGCGCGGGTCTTGCGGCGGTGCTCCGGCTCGGCGCTGTCCTCCACCTCTACGCGGCTGGTGGCGTCAGCGAGGCCGAGCCGGACGGTCAGGTGGTCGCCGTCGGTGCTGCGGCGTTCCCACAGCCGTCGGGTCGGCGTGGTGGCGATCAGCCGCAGCTCGGCGGCGCCGGGGCTGGACACCCGCCGGCGGTGCTGCTCGCGCCGTACCGCGTCGAGCACCTCGTCCTCGAGCGCGGCGCGCTCCTCGGCGTGCTGCTTCAGCCGCTCCTTGTGGGTGGTCACGCCGTTGCGCTTCTGCATCCACCAGTGTCCGAGGCCCATCAGCGGCGAGGCCAGCGCGAACATCAGGTAGTACGGCGACTGGAACACGAACGCCATGGTGATGCCCAGCACCGCCGGCATCGCCATGGCCAGCCACGGCAGCGGGTTCCGCGCGGGCGGCTGCGGCTCAGCGGGCAGGCGGAAGTGCGTCGCGGGCATCGGCGGCAGCAGCCGCGGCGGCCGGTTGTAGTCCAGGTGCCCGGGCTCGACGGCGGGGCGGAGGTCGGCGTCGGGTCGCGTGGCCGGCTGGACCGTGAGGACGCTCGGTCCGATCCGCAGCTGGGTGCCCGTGGCCCACGGCGCCTCGTCCTCGCCCAGCGGCTCCTCCAGCCGGTCCAGGTGCACCAGCCGGCCGGCGGAACGGGGATCAGGGGCGCGCCGCACCCGTACCGCGCCGTCGAGCGCGACGACGACGGCGATCGCGGCCAGCCCGCCCTCGCGCGGTTCGTCGACGCGGACGCGACCGTCGTTCCCGATTTGCACCGTGGACTCCCCGACGCCGAGCCGGACCACCGCGCCGGCGCCGGTCCCGCCCGTGACGCACAGGTCGACGGGCCCGCCCGCCATGCCGTTCGCGCGGCCGTCCGTCAGGCTCGCGTCGCCCGCGAACGTGACGACGGCGCCGTCCCGGACGCCCGATTCCGCCACGCGCACGTCCTGACCGGGGCCGTAGCTGGTCGGCACCGGACGCCCGTCCACATACATCGTGCTGCCCCGCGGCGCGCCGACCTCGGCGGCCAGCCGCTCGGCCAGGTCCGCCGCGGTGGTGCGCTCGTCCAGCTCCAGGGTCAGCAGCGTCTCGCGCACCCCGTGGCGCGCGGTGATCAGAGCCTGCACGTCACTCGCCTCCCCGCCGTACGGCGGTCTGCTCGTCGTAGCGCACGTCGGGCAGGAACCCGCTGCGCAGCCAGCCGTCGTCACCCGCGGTGAACCGCCACCGTGCCGACGGCGCCGAGCCGAGCACGATCACCACCCACGTGAACTCCGGGCTCGCGAACCGAGCGGCCAGCATGTCCTGCTGCGCCGCCGTCGGTGCCTGGGACAGCACCAGCACACCGCCCTCGCCCACCACGAGCTCGGGCACCACCTGCTCGATCCCGGCGAGGTGCTCCACCTGCTCCGGCTGCGGCAGGCCGTTGCCGACCATCACCACGCGCGGGTCGTCCGACCACGGGTTGCCCGTGAGCTCGCCCAGCCACCGGCGCAGCACCTCGTGCCGCGCCTGCGTCGGCCCGTCCAGGCTGATCACGCCACGGGCCGCGGCGAAGTCCACGAGCACCCGCCCGGTCTCACCCATGCCCAGGTTGACCAGCCGGGCGAACTGCGCCGTCGAGCCGTCGGACGCCGCACCCGACTGCAGCTTCGCGAGCGGCGCCACCCAGCTCTGGCCGTCCTCGCTCACCACCCACGGCTCAGGAGCGGGGGCTGCGGGGTTGGTCAGGCGCAGCCGCAGCGAACTGCCCTCGATGAACACCCCGGTGACGCCGGGCAGGTCCAGGCCGTCCCGCTCGCACGCGGTCATCAGCACGCGCAGCGACCGGTCGACGGTCCACGCCGCCGACGTGTCGGTCCGCAGCAGGCTGTCGTCGAACGGTTCGTGGCGCCTCCGCCGGCGCACGAGCCAGATCCCGAGCCCGACCAGCAGCGCCAGCAGCAGCGCCGCCCCGGCCGCGTACATGACCGGGCCGATCGGCCCGGAGCTGGCGGCCTGCTCGGCCCCCGCCACCTCCACCGTCGGGGCGGCCGACGGCGACACCGTGGGCGACGGCTCGGCCGAGGGCGGCCCGAACCCGGGGAGCGGGCCGAACTCGAGCCCCTTCCCCGTGGCGTCCTTGGGCATCTTGAGCACCCAGCCGGGCCGCAGGGTCCTGGGGTCCGTCATGTACTTGCCGTCAGGCTGCCGGTGCCCCTCGGTCAGCTCCGCGATCTCGGGCCAGCGGTCCCGGTCGGCGAGGAACCGCTCGGCGATGTCGTTGAGCTTCTCCGACTTGCCGTCCGGCGCCTTGCGCACCACGTAGTACAGGACCGATCCTGGCGGCCCGGTGCGCTTCGGCACCGGGGCCGACGTCGTCGGCGCGGGCTCCGAGGCCACCGTGGCGGACCTCGACGGCTCCGGCTCCTTCGGCTCGGACGCCTTCGGCCGCGGGTTCGCCGGCTTCTTGGACGGCTTGGGCGCCTCCGGCTCGGGCTCCGGCTCCGGCTCGCCGAAGATGCGGAGCTCCCAGATCGAGTTGCCCGCCGTACCGCTCCGGGCGGTGGAGTACATCTGCACGTAGCGGCCCTCGCCGCGGATGTTGATGACGTCCTGGCCGCCGTCGGCCGCTTCCGTGAACCAGTGCGTCTCCCAGGTCTCGCCGTCCTGCGACAGCTGGATGGAGTACGCCGTCGAGTGGGAGACCTCCCAGTCGATCTCCACCCGGTGCACGACGGTGGACCGTTCCAGGTCGATCCGCAGCCACTGCGGGTCGCTGAACCCGCTCGACCAGCGGGTACCCGGGTTGCCGTCCACCGCCTGACGCGCCGGGAAGTCGGGCTTCTCCAGCGAGGACGCCACCGCGGGCTTGCCGCGCGACAGCAGGACCGGCTCGGGCTCGGCGGCCGCGGCGGGCAGGGCGGGTCCGAGACCCGCGAGCGCGACGGAGACGGCCACGGAGACAGCCACGGAGAACGTCACCGTGGACCTCACCGTGGACGCCATCAGGGACGCCATCGGGGACATCAACCCGGACATCCCCCGCGACCCGACCTCACTCGCCCGCACGACGCACCGCCGCCTGCTCCGTGTAGCGCACGTCGGGCAGGAACCGGCTGCGCAGCCAGCCGTCGTCGTCCGCGGTGAGGCGCCACCTGGCCGACGGCGACTCGCCCAGCACGATCACCACCCAGCCGAACTGTGGCGAGGTGAACCGGGCGGCGAGCAGGTCCTGCTGCGCGACGGACGGCGCCTGGGACAGCACCAGCACGCCGCCCCCCGCGGCGTCGAGCTCGGGTATCACCTGCTCGATCGCCGCGAGGCGCTCCGCCTGCTCTGCCTGCGGCAGGCCGTTGCCGACCATCACCACGCGCGGGTCGTCCGACCACGGGTTCCCGGTCAGCTCACCCAGCCACCGACGCAGCACCTCGTGCCGTGCCCGGGTCGGACCGTCCAGGCTGATCACACCACGCGCCGAGGCGAAGTCCACCAGAACCCGGCCCGTCTCGCCCACGCCGATCGTGACCAGGCGCGAGAACCGGGACGTCGGTGCCTCCGACGCCGGCGCCGACTGCAGCTTCGCGAGCGGCGCGGACCAGCTCTGCCCGTCCTCGTTCGCCACCCACGGCGCCGGTGCCGGCGAGACCGGGCTCGCCAGCCGGAGCCGCATGGCCGCACCCTCGATGAACACCCCGGTGACGGCCGGCAGGTCCTGGCCGTCCCGCTCGCACGCGGCCATCAGCACCCGCAGCGCCCGGTCCACCATCCACGCCGCCGACGTGTCGGTGCGCAGCAGGCTGTCGTCGAAGGGTTCCTCCCGGTTCCAACGCCGGCGGCGCACCAGCAGGATGATGCCGAGCACCACGGGCACGGCCAGCGCCACCGCTCCGACGGCGATCAGCGCCGGCACCAGCCAGGATGGCTCCGTGCCTGCGGATTCCTGGCCGGCCGTTGCGTCGGACCCCGCCTCGGACGGCGGACCGCTCGCCTCGGCCACCGGGCTCGGGCCCGGGAGGGGGCCGAGCTGCAGGCCTTCGCCCTCGGCGTCCTCGGGCAGCTGCAGCGCCCAGCCCACCTCGACCACCTCCGGGTCGGTGAGCGCACCGCCGTCGGGCTGGGTGCGGCCCTCGTTCAGCGCGAAGATCTCCGGGTGGCGTTCGCCGTCGCCCAGGAACCGCTCGGCGATCAGGTACAGGTACTCGGTCTCGCCCTCCGGCGTCCTGCCGACCACGTAGTACGGCACGGCGGGCGTGGACTCGGGCGTTGCCCCGGCCCCGGACCCGGACGCGTCAGCCGACGGCGCCGCGCCGCTCGCCGGTTCACTCGCCCCGGTCCCGGCCCCCGCCGGCCCGGTGGGCAGCACCCCCACCTGGACGCCCTCGCCCTCGGCGTCGTCGGGCAGCTGCATCACCCAGCCCGGCAGTACGGAGGCGGGTTCGGTCAGCGTGTTCCCGTCCGGCTGCGTGCGCCCCTCGTTCAGGTCGAAGATCTCCGTGTACCGCTGGCCGTCGCCGAGGAACCGCTGCGCGATGTCGAACAGGAACTCCGGCTCGCCGTTCGGCCTGGTCTGCATCACGTAGTACTTGACCTGCTCGCCGTCCTTGTCGCCGGTGCCGACGCGGGTGCCGGCTTCGGCTGGGACGGCGGCGGCCACGAGGAACACGGCCGACGCCAGGGCAAGGCCCGCCGCTGCGAGAGCACCGGCGATGCGATGGACGTGATGCACGTTGACTCCGTCTTCAGGTGTGTCGGTCGGTCAGAGGGTGGTGCCGAAGTGGTGAGAGGTGGCGCGGGCAGCTCATGCGGAGCCGGGCACCGTCCGCTCCGGAAGGTTCGGCAGGTCCGTGCCCGGTCCGGCCCACCGGAACGTGGCCATCACCGCGTCGAAGAAGAACACCAGCGCCTCCGCGAGCCGCTCGGTGTCGTGGCTGTTCCAGACGGTGCTGAAGGACAGGGCCAGCCACTCGCCCTCGACGTCGTCCCGCGAGATCACGTACAGCACCTGCCGGGTGGACACCACCGGCCAGTCGCCGTCCTGCTGCACCTCGTGCGAGGTGGCCACGACGCGAACGCCCGGCCGGCCGTCGATCTCGACCAGCTCGCTCTCCTCGTACCCGTCCGAGAGGATCCCGCTCGCGACGACGACGGGGTCGCTGCCCGCGTCGCTGACGAACTCCACCTCGGTGATGGACGCTGGGACCACCACACCGTTCATCGGCTCGGTCGGGAGATAGACCGCGCCGCTGCCGGCTTCACGCGCGTTCGCGAGGGTCTTGTGCAGCTGGTCGCGCAGCATGTGCCGGTGCGGCTCCGCGGTGTCCCGGGGCAGGTCGTCGGGCAGCGCGCGGGCCACCACCTGCTCGATCGCGTCGTCCAGCTCGCGCGCCCGCCCCTCGCCCGTCGGGAACCGTGCCCATCCGGGTGGGAGCAGCATGACCCAGCTGTCGGTCGGCCTTCCGGCCCCGGAGGCGCCGTTCGCTGCGGCTCCGTCCACCGCGCCGTCCGAGGATCCGCTCATGTCGTACTCCGGGTGATCTGCACGGCGGGCAGGAGCTGGTCGAGAAGCTCCACCATCGCCGCGGCGAGGAACAGGTCGACCGTGCGCCACACGAGGACGGTGTCCACGACGGCGTCCGGGTGCTCGACCCGCCGTCCGACCGCGACGCTCAGCCAGCCAGCACCGGTCAGCTCGTCGACGTCGAGGCGGGTCACCCGCACGCCGTCGCCGTCGGGCAGGTCGAGGTGCTCGACGTGGGGCTGCATGGCGGGCTGGCCACCCGTGGCTCCCAGCGCCTCCATGAGACCGTCGTCGGGTGCGGCCGGGTCGCTGAGCCCCACGGCGACGAGCACCGGGACGGGCCCGTTCCCCATCACCCCGAGAGCGCCGACGACGCGGTGGCCCTCCGGTGCCATGCCGTCGGCGAACTCCCGGAGGTTGGCCACCGAGTCGGCGGCCAGCTGGTCCAGCTCGGCACGGGCGGTGTCGTCCAGTTCGACGGTCTCACCGTCGTCGTCGGGCACCGGCTCGAGCGACGCGCGTACCGCCTCGGTGGCCTCTCGCTCCCATTCGGCGACGTCCTCGGGTGTCTCGGTCGCCAGGCTCGGTACCACCAGCCAGCCCGCGGGCGGGTCCACCCGCCAGGCCCAGCCTGGGTTCTCGCTGATCGAGGTCGTCATAGGACCGGGTTCTCTCCGTACAGGCCGCTGTAGTCGGCGTCGCGCCAGCCGTAGAGGCTCCAGCGCGGGTCAGCGGGGTTGAAGTTCGAGGGGTTGAGCAGGCTGAACGGCCGCATGGCCCAGGAGAACGTGTAGGAGATCGGCCCGATGTACATCCAGGGCTTGATCGCGAAGCCGGTGACGCCGATCTGGCTCAGCGCGGCAGTGATCTTCTGCACGTCCTTGATGTCGCTGATACCGATGAGCCGGTCCCAGCGGTAGTCGCCGCGCGGCCACATCGTCTGGATGCGGCTGATGTCGTTCTTGAACCAGGCGCTCAGCTTGCTGAAGTCACCCTTGATCCACGCGTTCGGTTTGCCGATCTGCCACCAGCCGGGCGACACGCTGGTCTTGCCGGCGAAGTCCTGCCAGCCACGGAGCCTGGCGCCCAGCGGGCCGATCTTGAAGCTCAGTGCGGAGATCTCGCGGGCGATGTTCGGCGTCGCTCCGATCGTCAGGAGGTTGCGCAACCATTCCCGGTCTCGCATCAGGTTCTGCATCGTCTTGGTCTGGTTGCCGAGCGACCCGGCGCCCTTGGTCAGGAGCCCGGCCTGGATGTTCTTGAGCGAACCGGCCATCTTCGCGGCGACCCCGATCAGGCCCAGGCTCAGCACGCCGATGATGACGCTCAGCCAGCTGCCCTCGCCCTGGACGGCGAGGATGAAGCTGGCCGCCACCGAGACCACCGTGGCCACCACGCTGAGCAGCGTGAGGATGCCGAGCCCCGGGATGAGGATGCTCAGCACCGCGAGCGCCATCCCGATGTACATCAGGATCTCGACGAGCTTCTTGAGGAACTTGTTCAGCTTGTGCAGGAACGCTTCCCAGCCGCTGTGGTTCAGGTCGTCGTGACCCCAGTTCTCGCGGATCTTGCGCGCCGCGGTGTCGGCGGCGGAGCCGAAGGCGGTCATGGCCGCGACCGCCCGGGCCTTCGCTGCCTCGAGGTCCTTCCGGGCGGTGTCGATCTTGCCCGCCCGGTTCGAGGACGCCTCCCGATCCTTGGCCGTGAGCGGTTCCGCGTCGTCCGGCCGGTCGGCGTTCACCGGGTCCGGCATGCCCTCGGCAGCGGCCTGGGCGGCCTGGGCCTCCTGGGCGTCCTTGAGCGCGAGACCGGTCTCGGAACGCGCGGTCTCCAGCGCCGGCTGGTAGGTCCGCAGCGCGTCCCGGACGTCCGCGTACCGGCCGGCCGCCTTGTTCAGGGCTTCCGCGCTCTCGCGCGACCGCTTGCGCATGGCGTCGGCGGCCACACCCTTGAGCAGCGTCTCGTCGCCGTCGCCGATCTTCTTGAGCAGCTTCGCCTGGGTCTCCATCGCGAGGGCGATGTCCTCGTAGTGCTTGATCACCACATCCAGGCCGGAAGGCTCCGCCGGGACGGGGTCCGTGTCATATCCGAGCAGATGCCAGTCCCCGCCCCGGACAGCGCTCATCGATCCTCTTCCTGCCGCTGCTTGTTGGCTCGCGTTACCGGTCGCCCGTCGTGGCTCGTCCGGCACTTCTCGTCCGGCACTTCTCGTCCGTTACTGCTCGTCCGTTACTGCTCGTCGAAGGACTTCGCCAGGTCGACCTCGAGCCCGTTCCACTGCTCGGCGGCCTGCTGCATCTTCTTCTGCAGGTCCGAGAGGTTGGTGGTCAGCTTTTCCCGCTTGACCCACCACTTGTCGATGAACTCGTTCATCGCGCCCTTGACCGTGTCGTGGCCCCACACGGCGCCGTCGTCCCACAGCTTGTCCATGTTCTTGAACTCGTCAACGATCGCGGACAGCTGTTTCTCGGCGTCGTCCAGGGCGATCGAGGTGACGACGAGGTCTGCCACCGGACTACTTGTTCAGTGCGTTGGCGAGTTCCTCGTCGGTCTTGCGCAGCGCCTCGGCGGCCTGCTTGAGGTACTCGCCGATGCCGGTGAGCCCCTCCATGACCTGCTTGCCACCCTTGTCGAGCTCCTTGTACGACTCGTCGAACCGCTTGGACGACTTGTCCGTGACGTAGCCGTCCTGCACCAGGTTGTCGATCATGGAGCGCAGCTGGTCCAGCTTGCCCTGCATGTCGTCCGACTCCTGCTTGATCCGCTGAGCGGCGTCTTCCATCTCCTGGAAAGTCACCTTGATGTTTGCCATGGCGGAACCCTTCGTTCGTCTGTCGTGGACTCGTGCTCTGCGGTGCGTGCCAATAGTGATCAATGGGACCAACCGGACGGCCACGCGCGTGTGAACACCTGACGAACGACGTACGACGCACCGACGACGGGTCCGAGATTTCACCCGGACCCGTCGCGTCATCTGAAAAAGTGGCTCTCACCCGGGGGTTTACAGGAGGCTCCGAACGCGTCAGCTCGGCGCGACACCGCTCAGCAGTGCGCCAGGAACGGGCGGTCCCTGAACCTCCGGTCGAGGAACGCGATGACGCCAGGGGCGCCGGTCACCATGGTCGAGACGTGCTCACCGACGTGCCACTCCCACTGCACGTCCGCGCCGGCGGCGCAGTACTCGTTCCGGAGCGCCCGCGCCTGCCCCGGGGCGACGATCTCGTCGAGCGTCCCGTGGAAGAGGCGGATCGGCACGTCCGGCGGGTTGGCGCCGAGCCGGTTCTCGTCCAGGCGCGCCTGCCACTCGGGGGAACGCAGGGGGTTCGTCGTCGTGAACATCCCGATGTTCTGGAACGCGTGCCCGAGCGTCGCGTCCACGCACGCGTCCTGCTCGCGTTCGTACGTCTCCCGGCCGCGCTCGTTGAGGTACCTCTCGAGGTCGAGCTCGGGATAGGCGGCATCCAGCCCGTACGCGGCCAGCAGGAGGAAGCCGAACCCGATCTGCCCGTCGAGCCCTTCGGCCACCTCGGTCAGGTCGGCCGGCACACCGCCCGCGGCGACGCCGACCAGGTCGAGCTCCGGCGCATAGCTCGGCTGCAGCTCGCCGGCCCACATCGCGCCCCCGCCACCCTGCGAGTAGCCGGAGAACGCCACCTTGCCGCCCGCCTCCAGGCCCGTGGCGGGCAGGCTGGTGGCGGCGCGCACCATGTCGATGACGGCCCGCCCTTCCGACTGCCCGACCACGTAGGTGTGCATGCCGGGCGTGCCCAAGCCCTCGTAGTCCGTCACCACCACCGCCCAGCCCGCCAGCAGCATCGGCTCGATGAACGGCCGCTCGTAGTCGAGCCAGCGCGACGGCGCGCACGTGTCGCCGACGCCGCGCGTCCCGCTCGCCACCGACACGATCGGCCGCGGGCCCGCACCTCGCCACCGCGTGCTCGGCACGAGGACCCGCCCGGTCACCGGGACGTCCTGCCCCGTCGCGTTCGTCGAGTGGTACATCAGCAGGTAGTTGCGGGCACTCAGTCGCCGCGGATCCTCGCGCCAGCGGATCACCTGCCCGTCCGCGCCGTCAGGCAGCGGGTCCGGCGGGGTGTAGAAGTCGTCGGCAGCACGGGCCGGCGTGGGCACGACGGGGACGTCCGGCACGTCCGACGCCGTGGCGAGCGAGGTCTGGGCGGCGACCGGCGGCCCGACCGCCACTGCGGGCAGCGTCAAAAGCACCATGGCGGCGGCGACAGCCGCGCGGCGCAATGCCCTACGACGGTGGCATAGCTGGGACGATGACGCAGACGGGGACGGGGACGCAGACGTGGACAGGTCGGTGGCGATCGGCATCGGATCTCCTCGTTGAGGTCCTCGGACGCTCGGCTCTGAGCACCCGGACCCGCGAGCGGGCCGTTACTGACTCTAACCCCAATAGCATCCGGACAAAAGAGTCCGCCCGACGGCGGTGCGCGCGCCAGAAGCACGCGCACCGCCGTCGGGCGGCGCTCCGCTCCGAGCTAGCCCTGGACCGCCGGACGGACGGACGCCACCGAGGCTCGCTCCTCAGCACGCTCCACCAGGGAGGCGGCGAGAGCGGCCAATGGCACGAGCACCAGATTGCCCAGCAGCATGGTGCGCAGGAACGGCAGGCCCGCCACGTAGCTCGCGAGCAGCCCGTCCAGGGTCGCCGGATACATCCCGTCCATCAGCCAGACGCCGAAGTTGGTCCACGCGAAGAACCACAGCGAGCCACCCACGCCCACGCCGAGGGCCGCGGCGTACCGGCCGGGGCCGCGCAGGTTCCGCGCCAGGATCGCGCCGAGGCCCACCACCGCCCACGCCGACCAGGTGAACCACATGATCTGGGTGTTGCCGATCATCGCGTCACTCACGGCCACCACGGCGAACGGCACGACCGCGGCCCACCGGTTCCGCAGCAGCAGTACCGCGAGGAAGGTCGCGGCAGTGGCGATCTCGAGGTTCGGCGGCGCACCCAGATCGGGGGCGACCAGGCGCCACACCACCGCGGCGGTCAGCACCAGAACCACGATCGCCGGACGCCACCAGCGGTGGGCGAGCTCGCCCACCGTCAGGTCGCGCCCCTGGTCCCCGCCCGCCGGGGTCAGTACGTCTCGAGTGTCCACGTGATCTCCTGACCGTCCTCGGTCTCCAGTGTGCCCGCGCCGACCTGCGCCGGCTCGCCGTCCACGGACAGCGCCCAGAACTCCTGCTTCGAGTCGTCCGCCGCACGGCCGCCGATGGCCGTCACGAACGCGTTCTCACCCTCTCCGCTGACCTCGGCGGACGGGTCCGCCTCGAGGAGCAGCTCCAACGCCGTGGCGCCCGTGCGACCCGGGTAGCTGAAGGTCTCCGCACCGTCGGACTCCCCGGCGCCCTCCGACGGCGCAGCGGTGGCGGAGGCGGCGTCGGACGGCGCGGTCAGCGTCGCCGAGACCATCGTCTCGGGCTCGGCCGTGCCGCCGCAGGCAGCGAGCAGGCCGGCCAGGAGAAGTGCGGCAGTCGCCGCGACGAGCGCCCGGAACGGGCGGACAGAAGTCGTGTTCACGCTGGCGAGTGTAGGTCCGGGCGCTCGGCCGGGCGCGACCGTCCCAGTCCTCGGCGGACCGCGGTCGCGCCCTCCGGTCAGATGTCGATGCGGGAGCGGTCCAGCTCGGCCGCGCCCGCGATGAGGAACTCCTTGCGGGGCGCCACGTCGGTTCCCATCAGGAGCTCGAACGCGCGCTCGGCCGCCTCCGCGTGCTCCGCCGTGACACGGCGCAGCGTGCGGTAGCGGGGGTCCATGGTGGTCTCCGCGAGCTGGTCGGCGTCCATCTCACCCAGGCCCTTGTACCGCTGGATGTCGGGCTTGTAGCGGCGCCCGGCCCGGTCGAGCTTCTTGAGCGTGCTGTTCAGCTCGGCCTCCGAGTACGTGTAGATGTACTCGTTCTTGCGCCTGCCGTTGCCGATCACCTCGACGCGGTGCAGCGGAGGGACCGCCGCGAACACGCGACCCGCCTCCACCATCGGCTTCATGTACCGGTAGAAGAGCGTCAGCAGCAGCGTGCGGATGTGGGCGCCGTCCACGTCGGCGTCGGTCATCATGATGATCTTGCCGTAGCGGGCGGCCTCGATGTCGAACGACCGCCCCGAGCCCGCACCGAGCACCTGGATGATCGCCGCGCACTCCGCGTTGCGGAGCATGTCGCTGATCGACGCCTTCTGCACGTTGAGGATCTTGCCGCGGATGGGCAGCAGCGCCTGGAAGTCGCTGGACCGTGCGAGCTTCGCGGTACCGAGCGCGCTGTCGCCCTCGACGATGAACAGCTCGGAACGCTCCACGTCGTTCGAGCGGCAGTCGGCCAGCTTTGCCGGCAGCGAAGAGGTCTCCAGCGCGTTCTTGCGGCGCGAGATCTCCTTCTGCTTGCGGGCCGTGATGCGGGCGCGCATCTCGGCGACGACCTTGTCGAGCAGCAGCGAGGCCTGCGTCTTCTCGTCCCGCTTGGTGGAGGTCAGGCGCGCCTGGATCTCCTTCTCGACCACGCGGGAGACGATCTGGCGCACCGGGCCCGTACCCAGCACCTCCTTGGTCTGCCCCTCGAACTGCGGCTCGGAGAGACGCACGGTGACCACGGCGGTGAGGCCGGCCAGCACGTCGTCCTTCTCGATGCGCTCGGCGCCGTCCTTGGTGGAGACCTTGAGCTTGCGCGCGTTGGTCTCCACGCCCTTGCGGATGACCTTGAGCAGCCCCTGCTCGAAGCCCGTCAGGTGCGTGCCGCCCTTGGGCGTCGAGATGATGTTGACGAAGGAGCGCACCTCGGTGTCGTAGCCGGTGCCCCAGCGCAGCGCGATGTCGACCTCGCAGTCGCGCTGCACCTCGCGCGGCGACATGTGGCCGCGCTCGTCCAGCACCGGAACGGTCTCCTTGAACGTGCCGGAGCCCTGCAGCACCCAGGTCGCCGTGACCGGCGAGTCAGGGGCCAGGAACTCGACGAAGTCGGCCGCGCCGCCGCTGTGCTTGAAGACCTCCTCGTGCGGCCCGTCCTCAGCGGGTGTGCCCGGCAGCCCGCGCTCGTCACGCACGGTGATCTCGAGACCGGGCACCAGGAACGTGGTCTGGCGCACGCGGGTGACCAGCTCGTCGTAGCTGAACACCGCCGACTTGGGGAAGATCTGCCGGTCGGCCCAGTAGCGCACACGGGTGCCCGTACGGCCGCGGGGCACCTTGCCGACCACGCCGAGCTCGGAGTGGTCCACGAAGGGCTGGAACGGCGAGTCGGGGCCGGGCCCGGACGCCGGGTCGGAGAACGTGCCCGGCTCACCCCGGTGGAAGGTCATGCCGTACGTCTTGCCGCCGCGGTCCACCTGGACGTCGAGGCGTGCGGACAGCGCGTTCACCACGGAGGCGCCGACGCCGTGCAGACCACCGGACGCCTGGTAGGAGCCGCCGCCGAACTTGCCACCGGCGTGCAGCTTGGTGAAGACCACCTCGACACCGCTCAGACCGGTCTTGGGCTCGACGTCGATCGGGATGCCGCGGCCGTCGTCCGTCACCGTGACGGACGTGTCGGCGTGCAGCACGATGCCGATCTTGGTGGCGTGCCCGCCCAGGGCCTCGTCGACGGAGTTGTCGATGATCTCCCAGAGGCAGTGCATCAGACCACGGGAGTCGGTGGTCCCGATGTACATACCGGGACGCTTGCGAACCGCCTCGAGGCCCTCGAGGACGGACAGGTGGCGAGCGGTGTACGACTCGGACGTTGCGGTCACGGCGACAGCGTAGACGAGGTCACCGACAACCTCGGTGAGGCGCTCCCTGCGGACCGCATGCTGGGCGCCCGTGACGGGGGTGTGAGAGCGGCGTGAGGGACCAGGATTCACCCCATGACGGAAATTACCCTTTCAGCGCAATTGGGGGCGGAAGGGGCCCGACACTGTGAGCCACGCCGCTATGCTCGCAGCGAACCGGCCACCCGGGCTGGCATGAACCGCGCGAGCGAATGGTTGGATGGAGATGTGACGACCTTGACGACCGAACCGCTCACCGCCCTCGACCGCTGCGACCGCTGCGGCGCGCAGGCCTATGTGCGCGTCGTTCTGCCCGTGGGCGAGCTGCTCTTCTGCGGCCACCACGCCCGCGCACACGCGTCCGCCTATGCGGACGTCGCCACCCATGTCCAGGACGAGACCGACCGGCTCCACGCGGAGCACGGCCAGGCCTGAGACCAGGCCGGACACCCACCGGACCTCTGAGAACGAAGACGGCGGTGAGTCACCTTGTGAGGTGACTCACCGCCGTCGCCATGCCCGGACGCGGTTCAGCCCGCCGCGAGCTCCGCGACCTCGGCGACTGCGCCTGCATGCCGGTGAACATGCCCGGTGAACGCGACCGGTGAACGTGCCCGGCACGCGCCGCGCACGACGACGCCGGGCGGGTGACTTCCGAAGAAGTTCACCCGCCCGGCGTCAGTGTCGTCGGCCGGCCGGTGGCACGTGCGGCCACCGGCTCATGCACCGCTCAGTCCTCGAGCACCACTCAGTCGAGGTAGTCGCGCAGCACCTGCGACCGCGAGGGGTGGCGCAGCTTCGACATCGTCTTGGACTCGATCTGGCGGATACGCTCGCGCGTCACGCCGTACACCTTGCCGATCTCGTCGAGTGTCTTGGGCTGGCCGTCCTGCAGGCCGAACCGCATGGAGACCACACCCGCCTCACGCTCGGAGAGCGTGTCCAGCACCTGGTGGAGCTGCTCCTGCAGGAGCGTGAACGACACCGCGTCCGCGGGCACGACGGCCTCGGAGTCCTCGATGAGGTCACCGAACTCGCTGTCGCCGTCCTCACCGAGCGGGGTGCTCAGCGAGATGGGCTCGCGACCGTACTTCTGGACCTCGACCACCTTCTCGGGGGTCATGTCCAGCTCCTTGGCCAGCTCCTCCGGCGTGGGCTCGCGGCCCAGGTCCTGGAGCATCTGACGCTGCACGCGGGCCAGCTTGTTGATGACCTCGACCATGTGCACCGGGATGCGGATGGTGCGGGCCTGGTCGGCCATGGCACGCGTGATCGCCTGCCGGATCCACCATGTGGCGTAGGTCGAGAACTTGTAACCCTTGGTGTAGTCGAACTTCTCGACCGCACGGATCAGACCGAGGTTGCCCTCCTGGATCAGGTCCAGGAACAGCATCCCGCGGCCCGTGTAGCGCTTGGCCAGCGAGACCACGAGGCGGAGGTTGGCCTCCAGCAGGTGGTTCTTGGCCCGCTTGCCGTCGTGCGCGATCCACTTGAGGTCGCGCTCGAACCGGCGCTGGTCCTTGTCGTTCCGGTCGAACTCGGTGGTGGCGAGACGCTCCTCCGCGAACAGGCCGGCCTCGATGCGCTTCGCGAGCTCGACCTCCTGCTCCGCGTTCAGCAGCGCGACCTTACCGATCTGCTTCAGGTAGTCCTTGACCGGGTCGGCCGTGGCGCCGGCGGTCATGACCTGCTGTGCCGGCTGGTCGTCGTCGTCCGTCTCGGAGACCACGAAGCCGGAGCTCTCGTTCTCCTCCTTGGCCGCCTTGCCGCCGCGGCCACGGGTGGCCTTGGTGACGATCTCGGGGCCGGTGTCGGACTCTTCCTCGGGGTCCTCGACAGCGACGCCGTCGGGCTCGATGTTGTCGTACTTCGACTTGCCGCGAGCGGCAGGCTTCTTGGCGGCGGCCTTGGCCGCCGGCTTCTTCCGCGTGCTCGGGGCGGCCTCGTCGAGGTCGACGTCGACCTCGTCGACGTCGCTCAGCTCGATGTCGTCGACCTCGTCGGCGTCCTTCGGCTTCGCGGTGGAGCGGGCCGGAGCCTTCTTCGCGGGAGCCTTCGCGGCGGTCGAGCGGGTGCGTCGAGCAGGCTTCGCGTCGGCGTCGCCGTCGGCGGGCGCCTTGGCGGCGACGGCGGAAGAGCGGGTCGCCGCGGCGGCGGCAACCTTCGTCACGGTAGGTAGTCCGACCTGCACACCGGCGTTGGCCAGTGCGCGCAGCACCGCCTTGAGCCGCTTGGCGTCACCAACCTCCGCGGTCTCGCATGCTCGCCGGAAGCTCTCGGCGTCGACCGAGCCGTCGGCGGCGCCTTGAGCGAGGAGCTCCTGCAGGGCAGGATGCTCGAACTCTCGGGGCAGGTTGTCGCGTGCAGGGACAGGAGCGGTGTCCTGGGGGGCTTTCAGCGGAGTGGGCGCCACAAACCGACCTTTCGGCATTCGAGGGGGCGGTGTACCGCCGGCGGGGCCTTCACTGGACCTTCTTCTTCCGCCGACGAACAGTTATATTGTACCGTCGACATCCCTGTACGCCGCGACGAACGTGGCGATATGGGCAAAGTCAGTGCGAAGTCACGTCGGGCGGGGCAGCCCCGCGGATGTATCTGATTTCGCGTGCCAAGAGTCAACGAACGGGACCGCCCGACCATTCCCGGCTCCGCGGACGCGCCCTGGACCAGGCTTTCGACCGGGTACGGGACCGGGCTCTGGACCGGACCGTGCACACGGCGGAGCCACGCAGACGCAGCTCACGCGGGCACGACTACCAGGCAGAACTGCTGGGCAGAACTACTGGGCAGTGCACCGGGGCCCGGCCACGCGACAGAGCGCGTCAGAGGGCGACAGGGCGCTTCAGACCTTCACGGCCAGCACCGGGCACGGTGCCTCGACGAGAATCCGCTGCGCGCCCGCGCCCAGGATGAGCTTGCCGACGGGGCTGCGCTTACGCAGGCCGATCACGATGAGCTCGGCACCGGTGCTCGTTGCGGTGCGGATCAGGTCCTCGGCGAGGTCGCCGGTGCCGTGCTCCACCCGAACGTCGACCTCGCCGGCGAGCCTGCGGACGAGCTCGTCGGCCTCGGCCCGGCACTCGTCCTCCGGGCGCTTGCCGTTGGTGACGACGACCAGCGGGACGTTGCGCTCCCGGGCCTCGGAAACTGCGGAACTGAGAGCCTCTTGGCCTTCGGGCGTGGCGAGTTGGCCGACGACGATCGTCATGTCCACCGACGCTACCGCACGTGGCGGCCCCGTCAGTGCCTCACACGGCGGCAGCCTCCTCCGATTCGGCCTCGCCGCGGAACGAGCCCTGCTCGCGGCGGACCCAGCCCGGCGGGACTCCCCCGACGATCGCACCGCGCAGCAGCAGCGCGAGCCGGTAGTCCGGGTCCACGCCGAGCGCGTCGGACACCCGCTCGGTCGCCAGCCCGCCGTCGCCGTGCCACCACGCGACGAGCGCCAGCAGCAGGTATGCAGGCGCCCGCCGGTTCCGCGGCACGTGCGTGACCACCGCCTCCAGGACCTGGCGTGCCGCCTGCGTGATGGCCTCGTCCGGCGGGACGCCCTGCTCCGGGTCGACGATCCGGGCCAGCACCGCCCCCGTCGCCATGTCCGTGTCGCCGTCCACCTGCCGCTGCGCGGTCCGCAGCGCCGTCTCCTCGGTGCCCGGCGCCAGGCTCAGCAGCACGGCATCCCGCACGGGCGTGTCCGCCAGCGCCGCGCCGATCTTGCCGAGGTCGACCGGCGACAGCGACATGGGCTGCCCGGGCGCGGTGCCGGCCACCTGACGCACCGCGGAACGCCACAGGCCTAGGCTCTCGGCACCCCACTCCCCCAGCGCCCGCTCCGCGCGGAGGGCCTGCGCCTCGATCGCTCGCGAGCCGAAGGCAGCACCCGGACGCCGCTCGGGGCGCGCGGCCGAGGCGGACGGGGTCCCGTGATCCATCCGTGCCGCCCGGTCGACGGGCCCGCCCCCATCCGGGAACCTGGTGTCGTTGAGCAGCCGCCGGTAGGTGTCGGTCCAGCGGGCTGCGGCCTTCCGGGCCTGGGTACGGGCCGTCTCGGGCACGGCGCGCAGGGAGTACCGCTCCTCGCGGGTACCGGCGACCGTGCGGCCCTCCAGCACCATGTGGGCGGCGACCCGGCTGCTCTTCAGCAGGGACAGCGGCCGGCCCTCGGCCGGGCAGCACGTCGGGTCGGCGCAGTCGAGCGCCCGGAAGCCCGTGGGTGCCACGAGCCACACCTCGGTCCCGGGGAGCCGGCGCTCCAGCCGTGCCCTCAGCAGGTCGACGGCGCGCCGCGCGGCTCCCGACGGCGCGGCGGGGTCGGTGGCGGTGTACAGCACGACCACCGCGCGGTCCGCGCCGTCGGCCACCACGTGGTCGGCGAGCCAGCGGGCGGTCGCCGCACCGTCGGGCCCCTGGGGGTCGTCCGGCTGCCGCAGGCGGAGGTCGTCCAGGTCGACCCGGGCCACGAGCCCTACGCGCTGGCGCGGCCCGGTCAGGCTGACCGCGACGACGGACTCGGCGGGTTCGAAACCGAGCCGGTACGGGATGTAGGCAAGCAGGTCCTCGGGCCCCGCGACGCGGACGACCGTGGCGTTCGGCACCGCCGGTCGCCGACCGAGGTTCTTCGAGGCCCTGTTGTTCGAGGCCCTGTTGTTCGAGGTGATGTTCGAGGCCCTGTTGTTCGAGGTGATGTTCTTCGAGGTGACGTCCTTGGGGTCCATGCGTCGATCCCAGCCGCCCCGCGGGACCGTGGCGCGCCCAGGAGGGCCGTGTGGACAACGGATCTCCTGTGGTCGGGCCAGGACCCGCGTGCTGTCCACGTGAGGGTCTCTCCGGCTACGGTGTCCGACATGCCTCGTCTCGCCACCGCCCGCCGCACGGCAGCGCTCGCCGCCGCTGTCGGTCTGGCGCTCGCGACCGCGGGGTGCGGCACCGGGGCAGGGCCTGGGGCGTCGGCCGCCATCACGGAGAGCACGCCGGAGCCCCGTGCCGCGGTGTCCGGCGGTCCGGCCGAGCTGCCGACCTTCGACCCGTCGTCGGCCGTCGCCATCTACGCGGAGGGTTTCCCCACCGATCTGTTCCCGATGCCGGAGGGCGCCACCCTCCTCGCCTCGTCGGCGAGCCCCGTACCCGCCCCGAAGGACTCAAAGAACTCGAAGGACTCGAAGGCCAGCGGTGTCCCGATGACGCAGGTGACGCTCAACCTGGCCTCGAGCCTGCCGGCCAAGAAGGTCGTGGCGCAGGCGAAGCAGATCCTGGTCGAACAGGGCTTCAAGCAGATCGCGGCACCGGAGTCGAGCGGCCTGACCGCGCAGACCGCCTTCCTGCGGGTCTCCAGGTCGAAGTCTGGTGAGGTCCAGGAGTCGCTCGTCGTGGGCGTGCTGGACGACGGTGAGCGCCGCCTCGCCTCGATCAGCGGTACCGTCCGTACCCCATAGGCTGGGGCCGTGTCAGTCTCTTCCACCCGTACCGATGCCCTGAACCCCGCGGCTGCCCAGAACCCCGCGGCTCTGCTCGACACCGAGAACCTCCGTGCCGACGTCGACGCCGCAGTGACCGCTCACCTCCGCCGGCTGACCGCCGAGGTCGGCGCGATCAGCCCGAGCGCCGAGGCCATGGTCGAGGAAGCAGCCGGGCTGCTGATGGGCGGCAAGCGGCTGCGGGCGGCGTTCTGCTACTGGTCCTTCCGTGCGCACGGCGGCTCCGCCGATCCGGCCGACCCCGCCCGGGTCGCCACGGTCCGGGTGGGCGCCGCGCTCGAGCTCTTCCAGGCAGCGGCGCTGCTGCACGACGACGTGATGGACAACTCCGACACCCGCCGCGGCCGCCCCACCACGCACCGCGCGTTCGCCGCCAAGCATGCCGACGCCGGCTGGTCCGGCGAGCCCGTGCGGTTCGGCGACGCCGCAGCGATCCTGCTCGGGGACCTCGTGCTCCTCGCCGCCCAGCGTGAGCTGTCGGCGGCGCTCGCTCCGCTGCCCGCCGATGTCGCCGAGGCGGCCCGTGCCCGGTTCGACGCCATGCAGAGCGAGGTGGTCGTCGGCCAGTACCTGGACGTACTGGTCCAGGCCGAGCCCTGGGGCGACGACCCTGGGTCGGACGAGGAGCGTGCCCGGAAGGTGCTGCGCGCCAAGTCCGCCAGCTACTCGGTGGCCGCGCCGCTCGCCCTGGGCGCGCTGCTGGCCGGCCGGGGGACGGAGGCGGCGGCCGACATCGAGGCGGCCGGCCTGCCCCTCGGCGAGGCCTTCCAGCTCCGGGACGACGTGCTCGGCGTCTTCGGCGATCCCGCGGTCACGGGCAAGCCCGCGGGCGACGACCTGCGGGAGGGCAAGCGCACGGTGATCGTGGCGCGCACCCTTGCCCTGCTCCACGACCCGGACGGGCCGGAGGCAGCGACGCTGACCGCCGCGCTGGGCGACCCCGACCTCTCCGAGGAGGACGTCGCCCGGGTCCGCGAGGTCATCGTCGGCTCAGGTGCACTGGACGCGGTCGAGCAGCTGATCGCCGACCTGGCGGTCCGTGCCCACGCGCTGCTGGACCTCGCCCATCTGGCCGAGCCCGGGAAGGGCGTTCTCACCGACCTGGCTCACGCCGCCGTCGACCGGGCGGCCTGAACGGTTCGGGTCACAGGGTCTGGGTCACGCGATCTGGGTCACAGGGTCTGGGTCACAGGGTCCAGATGGTGACCGTGCCGCCCTGCTTCAGCTGTTCACCCGCGACCGGGTCGGTCTCCACGACGCCCTCGCCGAACAGCTCGCCGAAGCCGCGCAGCTCGACCTCGTAGCCGGCCTTCTCCAGCGTGTCCTGGGCGTCCTCGACGGACATCCCGACGACGTCGGGGACGGTGCCCTCCGGGCCCAGGCTGACGAACACCGTGACGGTGCCGCCCTCGGCGGCACCCTTGTCTCCGTCGGGCTCCGTCCAGATCACCGTGCCGGCCGGCGCCTCCTCGTCGAAGACGTCCTCCCGAGCGACCTTGAACTTCTCGGCGCTCAGCGCCGCGGTGGCATCGTCGACCTCCAGGCCCGCGACGTCGGGGACCGTGACGGGCGGCGGCCCGTCCGACACGGTGAGCCGCACACGCTCGTCGGTCGGCACCATGTCGCCGTCGCGGACCGACGCCCAGATGACCTCGTCCCGCGGGCCGTCGCTGGTGTACTCGCGCGAGACCTCGATGTCGGTCAGGCCCACGCCCTTGAGAGCGGCCCGTGCCGCACGCTCGTCCATGCCGACGAGGCCCGCCGGCGCCTCGGCCAGCTCCTGGCCGAGGGAGACCACCAGGCGCACCGGCTCGTCCCGGTGCCAGCGCTGCCCCTCGCCCGGGACCGCCGAGATGACCTCGCCCTCCGGCACGTCCGAGTCGTGCTGCTGCACGCTCGTCGGTCTCAGCCCTGCCGCGGTCAGCGCCTCCTCGGCCGCTTCCACGGTGACGCCCACCACGCCGTCGGGTACGACCGCGTAGGCGCCCGGGCCGCTCTCGGTGTACCACCAGGCGCCGAGGAGGACCGCTATCAGCGCGAGGGCGAGCAGGACCTTGCTACCGCGCCGGGCCTTCGGCGCCGGCGGTGCCGCCGGCACCGGGGGCTGGGGCTGGGCCGGCTGGTGGGCCACCCAGCGCCCGGCCGCGGGCCGCTCCACCACGGCGGTACGCGCGGCCTTCACGGCGGCAGGCGACGGCGGCGGCGCCGCGCTGGCGGGGATGTCCAGCACCTCGTTCGGGATCCGCTGGAACGTGTTCCGGAGCGCGTCGAGCGCCATGGCGGCGTCACGGGGACGGCGGTCCGGGTCGCGGGCGGTGAGCGAACGGACGAGCAGGTCCAGCGGGCGCCCGAGGTGGCCGGCGAACGCGCTCACCGGCGGCACGTCGCTGTTGACGTGCGCGTACGCGACCTGGATGGGTCCCTCCCCCTCGTGGGGCAGGCGGCCGGTGAACATCTCGAACGCGAGGATGCCGACGGCGTACACGTCGGCGCGCATGTCGACGTGACCGGTCGAGATGGTCTCGGGAGCGAGGTAGGCGACGGTGCCCAGCACGGTGCCCGTGGTGGTGTTGGACACCTCGGAGACGGCGCGGGCCAGGCCGAAGTCCGCGACCTTGGGGCGGCCGGTGCCCGCCTCCAGCAGCACGTTCTCGGGCTTGATGTCGCGGTGCACGATCTCCTTGGCGTGCGCGGCGGCCAGCGCCGACAGGACCACGTCGAGGATCGCGAACGAACGGCGCAGCGTGAGGCTGCCGTCCCTGATCAGCTGGCGCAGGTTGGTGCCCGGCACGTACTCCATGGTCAGGTAGCGCATGTCGCCGTCGGTGCCCTGGTCGTAGACCGCCACGACACCGTGGTGCTGCAGGCCGGCCGCCGAGCGGGCCTCCCGCTCGAAGCGCTGCCGGAAGCTCGCGGCCTGCTCACCCTCCGCCAGGTGCGGGTGCATCACCTTGAGCGCGATCTCGCGGTTCAGGCGGCTGTCGTGCGCGCGGTACACCGTGGCCATGCCGCCGCGCGCCACGCGCGCGACTATCTCGTACCGCCCGTCGACCAGGCGGCCGATGAGAGGGTCTGCCGTCACCTGAGCCACGGTGGGAGTGTACGGGGGACCACCCACGGCCCGAATGAAACACTCATAGCGGGCGGGAGCCGTTGCCGGATCGTTGCGGCGCACAGGCCCACGCCCCGTCGCATACCCTTCTACCGTGACAGATCTCGACGCCCTCGTGGGCGAATGGCTGAACCTGCCCGACCTTGCCGAGACCCTCGGCATCGAGGTCGGCAAGGCGCGTGGCCTGGTCCGTGACCGGCACGTCGTCGGTATCAAGCGCGGCGAGCGCACCATCTTCGAGGTGCCCGCCAAGTTCGTGCTCCCGGAGGTCGACGGCCGCCCCGGTGTGATCCCGACCTTGCGCGGCACGGTGATGGTGCTGGCCGACGGCGGTTTCAGCGACGAGGAGATCCTCGAGTGGCTGTTCACGCCGAACGACGAGCTCGGTGAGCAGCCGGTGGACGCCCTGATCAACGGCAAGCGCGCCGCCGTGCGCCGGGTGGCGCAGACGCTGCTCTGACGGTCGGTGCTCCGCCGGTCTGTGCTCCGCCGGTCAATATCGGCCGGTCGCTACCGGCGGAGCATCTCCGCCACCTGGAACGCCAGCTCCAGCGACTGCTGGTGGTTCAGACGCGGGTCCACGAGCGTCTCGTAGCGCAGGGCGAGGCCTGCGTCGGAGATCTCCTCGGATCCGCCCAGCACCTCGGTGACGTCGTCGCCCGTGAGCTCCATGTGCAGGCCGCCCGGCACCGTGCCCAGTGTCTTGTGCACCTCGAAGAAGCCCGCCACCTCGTCGAGCACGTCCGTCAGCCGGCGGGTCTTGTACCCGCTGTCCGACGTGATGGTGTTGCCGTGCATCGGGTCCGTCACCCACGTGACGTTCGCGCCGGACCAGGTGACGGCCTCGACGATGGACGGCAGCACGTCGCGGACCCGGCCGGCGCCCATGCGCGTGATGAACGTGAGCCGGCCGGGCACATTCTCCGGGTTGAGCCGCTCGGTGAGCGCCAGGGCGTCGTGCGGCGTCGTCGTCGGGCCCAGCTTCACGCCGATCGGGTTGGCGATGCGAGACATGAAGTCGACGTGGGCGCCGTCGAGCTGGCGCGTGCGCTCCCCGATCCAGAGGAAGTGCGCGCTCGTGTCGTAGGCCCTGCCGGTGCGCTGGTCGGTGCGCGTCAGTGCCCGCTCGTAGTCGAGCACCAGGGCCTCGTGGCTCAGGAAGAACTCGACGGAACGCAGCGCGTCGAAGTCGGCACCGCACGCGTGCATGAACCGGATCGCGCGGTCGATCTCGTCCGCCGTCTTCTCGTACCGCGCGTAGGCGGGGTTGCGCATGAAGCCGCGGTTCCACTCGTGCACCTGGCGCAGGTCGGCGAAGCCGCCCTGCGTGAAGGCCCGCACCACGTTGGCCGTGGCCGCCGAGATCCGGTAGGCCTGCTCGAGGCGTTCCGGGTCGGGCGTGCGGTCCTGCGGGGTGAAGGGGAACCCGTTGATCATGTCGCCGCGGTAGGCGGGCAGCGTCACGCCGTCGCGCGTCTCCGTGTCGCTGGAGCGCGGCTTGGCGTACTGGCCGGCCATCCGGCCCATCTTCACCACCGGCGTGCTCGCGCCGTGGGTGAGCACCACTGCCATCTGCAGGATGGTGCGGACCTTGTTGCGGATGCGGTCGGCGTTCGCCTCGGCGAACGTCTCCGCGCAGTCCCCGCCCTGGAGCAGGAACGCCTCACCCCGGCCGGCGGCGGCGAGCCGCTCGGTCAGGATGTCGGCCTGTGCGGGCACCACGATGGGCGCGGCCTGCGCCAGGCGGCCGGTCGCGGCCGCCAGCGCGGCCGGGTCCGGCCACGTGGGCTGCTGGAGCGCCGTGAGCGTGCGGTAGTGGTCCAGTCCAGCCGGACCAGCCGACCGTTCGGCCGCACCGGTCTGGGCCGGACCTGTCTGGGCCGGGTCGGTAGCAGTGCTCATCGGCTCGCCGGTCGTGGTGCCCGCACCGTGCTCAGTGCTCCGCCGGGGCGGCCGGCACGAGCGGCTGGCCGATGTCCGCGAGGATCTCGCCGAACCACTCCTGCGAGACGTCGAACGCCTTGCCGCCGGCGATGCGCGGGAACGCGATCGCCTTGAGCTTGTCGCCGTCCTCCTCGTCGTGGCCGATGACGCCGGACTCGCCGCGCAGCGCGCACTCGACCGCGTAGTCGGTCATCGACTTGATGAGGCGCAGGTCGTCGCTGTTCGCGGCGGCGGCGCGGGAGTAGTAGCCCGACTTCTGCACCATCGTCTTCTCGGCGCCCAGCTTCTCCGCGAACTGCTTCGCGAACCACTGGCCCGGGTTGATCGTGTCGAGCTTCACGTGCCCGAACGGGTCGCGCTCCACGGTCTCGCCGGCGGCCTCGAGCTGGGCCACGATCTCGTGCATGCCCGCACCCTCGGACAGGAAGATGTTGACGTTGCCGATCTCGTCCATGACGCCGCGCAGGCGCTTGGCCTCGCCCTCGAGGTCGATCTCGAGCTCCGGCAGGAACACGGCGTGCACGTCCCAGCGCTCACGGGACAGGCCGAGGGCCGGGGCCCACTCCTGGGCGTCGAGCCACTCGCGGTACGACTTCGCGGTGGCCGCCGTCAGCCAGCCGCAGTGCCGCCCCATGACCTCGTGCACGATCAGCATGCGCGGGCCCACGCGGTTCTCACCGATGACGTTGGCCGCGAACTTCGCGCCCTCCTCGGCAGCGGTCCACGCACCCAGCGACTGCTTGATCGGCACCACGTCGTTGTCGATGGTCTTCGGCAGGCCCACCACGGTGAGCTCGTAGCCGTTCTCGTGCAGGTAGGCGGCGAGGTCGGCGGCCGTCGTGTTGGTGTCGTCGCCGCCGATCGTGTGCAGCACGTCCACGCCGTCGGCCTTCAGCTGCTCCGCGGCGACGTGCAGCGGGTCCTGACCCTCCTTGACGAGGCCGCGCTTGACCGCGTCCTTGACGTTGGTCAGCTTCACGCGGGAGTTGCCGATCGGCGAGCCGCCGAAGCGGTGCAGGATCGGGGCCTGGGCACGCGCCTCTTCGCCGATCTCGATCTTGTTGCCGGTCAGCAGGCCGTGGTAGCCGTGCAGGTAGGCAATGATCTCGATCTCGGGGTCGAGCTCGGTGTAACGCTCGATCAGGCCGCCAACCGAGGACGACAGGCAGGGCGCGAAGCCGCCGGCGGTCAGCAGGGCCACACGACGAACAGCCATCGGAGGAGCACCTCTCATCAGGGAAAGTTCACGGGCACCACGGCCGGCGATCGCCCGCGCGGCACCCTTCGTCGTCATCCTACTGACGGCCGACGACCGCGCCCGGCACGTCCGGTGAATGAGCACCCTGTTGGCGGGCGCCCCGGTCGTGCGATAATGAGGGTGAGCCTCCCGGTGCCTAGCGGCCCGGGAGGCTTTGCGTTATGACGAACCTTCCCGGATCCCCGCACGCACGGCTCAGCATCCGCCCGACGACGCCCGACGACCGCCCTGTCCTGGAGCGGCTCTGGCTCTTGTTCCGGCACGACATGTCGGAGGTCACGGGGGCGCTCCCCGACCCGACCGGCCAGTTCCGGCGCGAACGGCTCGACGCCACGTTCACCGACGTGGGCCGGCACGGACTCATCGCCCACCTCGAGCCAGACGTGGAGCCCGCAGGCGCCGCGGCGTCACCCGTCGGCTTCGCGCTCGTGCGCGGCCTCGACGGCCCGATCCACGTGCTCAGCTCGTTCTTCGTGGTGCGCGGTGCGCGTCGCAGCGGCATCGGGCGCGAGCTCGCGGCACACACCCTGGCGAGCTTCCCCGGCCGCTGGGAGATCGCGTTCCAGGACGCCAACCCGCCCGCCGTGCGGTTCTGGCGGGCGGTGGCCACCGACGCCGTCGGGCAGGCGTGGACCGAGGAGCACCGGGCGGTGCCCGGGCGGCCAGACCTGCCGCCGGACACGTGGATCTCGCTGACGACGGGATAGCGGGCAGCGGACCACGGCACGACGGCCGCGCGCGGCCGTGCGACTTCGGTCGGTTGCCTCAGCACCGCTACGACTTCGGTCCGTTGCTCTGAGATCGGTCGTTCGATTGACCGATCTCAGAGCAACGGACCGAAGTCGTGACGCCCACCAGCAACCGACCGAAGTCGGCAACCGGCCCAGGAGCCTCAGCCGATGAGGTGCAGGCTCTCCTTGTTCTTGTCCGCGTACAGACGCTCGACGTCCTCGTCGAAGTCCTTCAGGAACACCGAACGCTTCACGCTCTGCTTCGGCGTGAGGTACCCGTTCTCGATGGTCAGGTCGCTCGACAGCACCGTGTACTTGCGGATCGACTCGGCCTTCGAGACCGCCTTGTTCGCACGCTGCACCGCCTCGTCCAGCGCGGCCAGGACGTCGGGGTCCTTGCGCGCCTCGTCCACGGACAGCGCGGGCTTGCCGTGCATCTTCAGCCAGCCCGGCAGCCCTTCCGCGTCGAGCGTGATGAGCGCCCCGATGAACGGTTTGCCGTCCCCGACCACCACGCACTGACTGACCAGGGCGTGCGACCGGATCCGGTCCTCGAGATTCGACGGCGCCACGTTCTTGCCGCCCGCGGTGACGATGATCTCCTTCTTACGACCGGTGATCGTGAGGAACCCGTCGTCGTCCAGGACGCCGAGGTCGCCGGTGAGGAACCAGCCGTCCTCGGTGAACGACTCCGCGGTGGCGGCTTCGTTGTTGTGGTACCTCCGGAAGATGTTCTGGCCCTTGAGGAGGATCTCGCCGTCCGCCGCGATCTTGACGGAGCAGCCCGGCAGCGGTGGGCCGACCGTGCCGATCTTCGTCGCCTTCGGACGGGTCACGGTTGCCGGAGCGGTGGACTCGGTGAGGCCGTAGCCCTCGAGCACAGTGAGGCCCAGACCACGGTAGAAGTGGCCGAGGCGCTCGCCCAGCGGGCCGCCGCCCGAGACAGCGAACTCCGCCTGGCCGCCCAGCTTGGCCCGCAGCTTCGAGAACACCAGGGCGCTGGCGACCGAGTGCTGGAGCTTCAGGCCCAGGCTCGGGCCCGACGGCGTGTCGAGCGCCCGCGACCAGGCGATACCCGTGGCGGTGGCCCAGTGGAAGATCTTCGCCTTGCCGCCGGCCGCAGCCGTCTGCTCGGCGGTGTTGTAGACCTTCTCGAACACGCGCGGTACCGCGAGGATGAACGTCGGCTTGAACTCGCCGAGCCCGTCGACCAGCGTCGTCGTGTCGGCCCAGTGCCCGGTGACCACGCCGCCGGCCACGCCGAGCACGTGGATGTACCGCGCGAACACGTGAGCCATCGGGATGAACAGGAGGGTGCGTCCGCCCTCCTTGGCGAACACCTCCGGCACCGCCTCGACGGCGTTCACGGCGAGCGACGCGAAGTTGCGGTGCGTCAGCTCGGCGCCCTTGGGGCGGCCCGTGGTACCCGAGGTGTAGATGATCGTGGCGAGGTCGTCGAGGTCCGCGAGAGCGCGGCGCCGGGTGATCTCGGCGTCGGGCACGTCCACGCCGTCGGCCACCACCGCGTCCAGCGCGCCGTCGTCGATGACGAGCACGTCGGTCACGAGCGGGCAGGCGGCGCGCACCTCTTCGACGGTGGCGGCGTTGCCCGCGGTCTCGGTGAAGATCAGCTTCACGTCGGCGTCGGACAGGATCCACTCGACCTGCTCGGCCGAGGACGTCTCGTAGACCGGCACGGGCACCGCGCCGGCGGCCCAGGTCGCGAAGTCCAGCACGGCCCACTCGTACCGGGTGCGGCACATGATGCCGACCTTGTCGCCCGGTTCGATACCGCGGGCCACGAGGCCCTTCGCCACAGCAATCACCTGGGCGTCGAACTCACCGGCCGTGACGACCCGCCAGGGCTCGCCCTTGCCGGCCGGGACCTCCATCATCGGCTTGTCGGCACCGGCGCCGACACGATCCGCGAGTACATCGTTGAGATTGGAGGTGGGGGGCAGCTCGATGAGGATCGGGCTGAAGATCTCGTCCATTCTGACTCCAGTGGCAGTACTGACCGTGCCTGCAAAGATACCGGGAAACGGACGCCGTGTGTTGCACTCCCGGCGGTCGCTACCCTGGTTGTGCGCACCTACTCGGTGCAGCCTCCTTTTCGACGGTCCGTACGACCGTCGTGCAACGAGAGAACGTGAGGACGAATGCACGCCATCGGGGTCGACATCGGCGGCACCAAGATCGCTGTGGGAGTCGTCGACGAGGAGGGCAAGATCCTCGCCCAGGTGCGGCGGGAGACCGACGCCGACGACGTCGCGCACATCGACAGGGCGATCGCCGACGCCTGCAACGAGCTCGTCAAGGAGCACGAGGTGAGCGCGATCGGCCTCGCCGCCGCGGGCTTCGTGAGCCCCGACCGGACGTCCGTGAACTTCGCCCCCAACATCGCCTGGCGGGAGTACCCGCTGGCCGCCAAGGTGGCCGAGCTGGTCGACGCCGACCTGCCCATCGTGGTGGAGAACGACGCGAACGCCGCAGGCTGGGCCGAGTTCCGGTTCGGCGCGGGCCGCGACGCCACCGACATGCTCATGCTCACCGTCGGCACCGGGCTCGGTGGCGCGGTCATCTCCGAGCGGGAGCTCGTGCGCGGCAAGTGGGGCATGGCGGCGGAGGTCGGGCACATGCGCGTGGTGCCGGAAGGGCACTACTGCGGCTGCGGCCACGAGGGCTGCTGGGAGCAGTACGCCTCGGGCAGTGCGCTGGAGCGCGACGCCCAGCACGCCGCCGTCGCGCGTGTCGACCAGGCTGCCAGGCTGCTGGAGCTCGCGGGCGGCGACCCTGCCGAGATCCGCGGCAAGATGGTGACGCAGGCCGCCCATGAGGGCGACGAGCTGTCCGTCGAGCTGCTCGCCACCCTCGGGCGCTGGATCGGTGAGGGTTCCGCTTCGGTGGCTGCCCTGCTCGACCCGGAGCTCATCGTCATCGGCGGTGGCGTCGGCGCGGCCGGCGACCTGTTGCTCGGCCCCGTACGGCGCGGCTTCGAGGCCCAGCTGTCCGCCATGGGCCACCGCCCGGTCGCGAAGATCGAGCTGGCCGAGCACGGCAACGAGGCGGGCATCGTGGGCGCGGCGGACCTCGCCCGCCGCTGAGCACTCCCCCGCCGAGGCATCAGGGCAGGCGCTGAGGCATCAGGTGCGAGAGAGTCAGGCTCGAGAAAGTCAGAAGCTCAGTTCACCCGGGTGAACTGAGCTTCTGACGTCTCCGCGCGCGTGTCGGTTCCGTGTGTCGGGTCCGGCGTCGTGTCGGATCCGACGACGCCGCACCTGCCCGCGTCACACGACGGCGCCCGGCCCGTCGTCGTCGGGGTCCCGCTGGTGGGGCATCCGCCAGATCAGCACACCGAGGCCCGCCACGAACAGGCCGAGGCCGATCTGCCCGGCCAGCGGCGGGATCGACACCGACGGCATCGCCGCCGAGACGATCATCCCGATCACGGCCAGCGAAGGAACACCCACGACGAAGCTCCAGGCCATCGTGAGCAGCGGGTCGCGCGACAGCAGGGGCGGCGGCTCCGGCGGCGTGAAGTGGGAGTCCTCGTCCTCGAGCGCCTCGACCTCCGGCGTCAGCGGCCAGTCGCGCGGGCCGGCGGGCAGGATCACGCGCGGCCCGGTCGCCGGCTCGTCGTCCGAGCGGTCGTCCGAGCGGTCGGCCGAGCGGTCGGCCGAGCGGTCGACAGAGCCGTCTGCGCCGTCAAAAGGGCCCTCCGCACCGTCGCCGGCGCGGTTCCCGGACCGGTCGGCGGCGCCCTCACCGGTGGCGCTCTCGTCATCGGGCCGCGAAGTCTGAGAAGATTCGGCGGGCTTCTCCGGGTCGCCGGCCGTGCCGGCAGCCCGCGAGACGTCCATGTCGCCGAGGGTTGCGACGATGTCGGCCCAGCGCGAGGCCACGTCGTCGTCGCCCAGCTCGCGTGGGGTGTCGCCGGGCACGTCGTCGTCTCGGTCGTCGGTGTTCGATGCGGCCATGGGCACACTCTATTGTCGTCGGGGGGCCCGCGGGGCCGGGTCTGGAGGAGGAATCTTGTTCTACTGGGTGATGCGGAACCTGCTGGTCGGCCCCTGGCTGCGCCTCGCTTACAAGCCGTGGGTGATCGGCGCCAAGAACGTGCCGCGAACAGGCCCGGCGATCATGGCCAGCAACCACCTGGCGGTGATCGACTCGTTCATCCTGCCGCTCCTGATCCCGCGCCGGGTGACCTTCCTCGCCAAGTCCGACTACTTCACGGGCAAGGGCGTCAAGGGCAAGTTCGTCGCCTGGTTCATGACGGGCATCGGCATGATCCCTGTGGACCGGTCCGGCGGCGCCGCGAGCGAGGCCGCGCTGCGCACGGGCCTGCGCGTGCTGCGTGAGGGCAACCTGTTCGGCATCTACCCCGAGGGCACCCGCAGCCCCGACGGCCGCCTCTACAAGGCGAAGACCGGCGTGGCCCGGATGGCGCTCGAGTCCGGCGCCCCGGTCGTCCCCGTCGCCATGGTCGACACCGACGTCGCTCAGCCCCCCGGGCGCGGCCTGCCCACGTTCATGCCGCTCGGCGCCGTGATCGGCGAGCCGCTCGACTTCAGCCGGTACAAGGGCATGGAGACCGACAAGTTCGTGCTGCGCGCCGTCGCCGACGAGATCGAGTACGCCATCCTCGCGCTGTCCGGCCAGGAGTACGTCGACGCGTACGCGGCGAGCGCAAAGGAGCGCGCGGCCCGCGGCGAGCCCCCGATCCCCGCGTCGGAGGAGGGCCCCGGCGGCCTGCCCCTTCCTGAGGTCGAGAAGCCGAAGCGCCCGACTCGCTGAGCCGCTCCTGGTAGGTCAGCGGGGCGGCGCACCGGTGGAGGCCCGCACCACGAGGCTGGTCGCCAGCTCGGTGCGGAGCGTGTGGCCGCTGGCGGTCCGGGCCCGGTGCACCAGGTCGACGGCGGTGGCGCCCATCTCGGCCAGCGGCTGGCGCACCGTCGTGAGCGCCGGGTCGATCCACGGGGCGATCGGCAGGTCGTCGAAGCCGACGAGCGAGACGTCGCGAGGCACCACCAGGCCGGCCTCGCGCAGCGCGCGCAGGGCGCCGAGGGCGGTGTCGTCGCTGCTGGCGAAGATGGCGGTGGGCGGGTCGTCCAGGGCCATGAGCCGCTGGGCGCCCTCGTACCCCGAGGTGACGCCGTACGCGCCGACGTACACGAGCTCGTCGTCGGTGGACTCGCCGGCCCGGATCATCGCCGCGCGGTAGCCCGCGAGCCGGGCGATGGCGTTGTCCTGCTCGAGCGCTCCCGTGATCGTGGCGATGCGCCGGTGGCCCAGGCCCAGCAGGTGCGCCGTCGCCTCGAGCCCACCCTGGAAGTTGGTGGCCCCGACGCTGAGCATCCCCTCGGGCGGACGCTGCCGCGGGTCGACGACGACGAGCGGCGTGCCGGTCTTCTCCAGCGCGCTCCGGGCCTCGGCGTCGGGCACCGCGACGATGCTGACCAGGCCGTCGGTGCCGCGCTCGAGCGCGTGGCGCACCCAGGCGCTGCAGTCGTCGGGGTCGGGCTCGACGGCCAGCACCACGTCGAGACCGAACCGCCGCGCGCCGGCGACGGCGCCGCGGACCACCGCCTCGGACCACGTCCCCTCGAAGTCGACGATCCGGACGTCGATCATCCCCGTCGGCTTGGCCGACCGCGGCCGGACGCTGTAACCGTGCCGTTCCAGCACCTCGGTGACGCGGGCGCGGGTGGCGCCGGCGACGTCGGGCCGTGTGTTGAGGACCTTGGAGACCGTCGGGACCGAGACGCCCGCCTCGGCCGCCACGACGGCGAGCGGGATGCGGGGCTGGTCCTGTGTCATGCGTCCTCCGTCGGCGTGGGCGAGTTCTGGTTTCCGAAATCAGGATCGTAGCGGAGACCGCGCGAGCTCGGCGCACAGCCAGACCATTCCGGGCAGGAGCCCATTGACACGTTACCCGGCCGCGTCTAACCTCCCCGGGTCTTTCCGAGATTCGTCTCCGAAATTTCGGAACAGCAGATCAACAAAGGAGTGATCGTGAACAGGACACCTCGCCTCGCCGGAGCGGCGACGGCGTCGACCCTCGCGCTGGCCCTCGCCCTCACGGGATGCGGACGCAGCGACGAGGCCGGCACCACGGCTGAAGGCTCCAGCAGCATCACCGACGGCCCCGCCACGGGCACCATCGAGGTCTGGGCGATGGGCACGGAGGGCGAGCTGCTGCCCGAGCTCGCCGAGCAGTTCGAGGCGGACAACCCCGACGTCACGGTGAATGTCACGCCCGTGCCGTGGGAGTCGTCCACCGAGAAGATCAACACCGCCATCGCCACGGGCGAGGTGCCCGACGTCATGCAGGTCGGGACCACCCTCATGAGCGGCTTCGTGGAGCTCGGCGGCCTCGCACCCACCCCGGAGGACATCGACTCCGAGGCGTTCTTCCCGGGCGCATGGGACACCACGGTCGTCGACGGGACGTCCTACGGCGTGCCCTGGTACGTCGAGTCGCGGGTCCTGTACTACCGCACGGACCTCGCGGAGCAGGAGGGCTTGGCGGCCCCGAGGACCTGGGCCGACCTGACCGACTTCGCGGCAGGGCTGCAGGACGCCGGCGCGGAGCACGGCATCGCGCTGCAGACGCGCGGCAACTCCACGGCGCTGATGTACCTCCCGTTCTACTGGCAGGCGGGCGGCGAGATCATGGACGACGGCGGCGAGTTCACCCTCGACAACGACGCCCAGGTCAAGGCGCTGGAGTACTACTCCTCGTTCATGCGCGACGGACTGGCCCCGCCGGTGCTCGTCGAGGAGGAGAAGGTGCAGAACTTCATCGACGGCAAGCTCGGGTCGTTCGTCTCCGGCCCGTGGGAGCGCGCGAACCTGCTGACGACGGCGGGCGACAAGTTCGCCGACTCGTTCGGTGTGGTGCCGCTTCCCGCGGACGAGGCGACGGGATCGTTCATCGGCGGCTCCAACCTCGCCGTTCTGGCCGACGCCGCCAACCCCGACGCCGCGTGGAAGTTCGTCCAGTTCGCCACCGATCCCGCCACGCAGGTCGACTGGTTCGAGATCTCGCACGACCTGCCCGCCGTACAGGCCTCCTGGGACGACCCCGCGCTGGCTGACGACGAGGCCGTCGCCGTCTACCAGGAAGTGCTCGAGACGGCGCGCTCGACGCCCGCGATCCCGACCTGGGCCGAGATCGAGCACGAGCTCGACCTCCTCATCGAGCAGGTGATCGCCGGTGACGTGAGCCCCGAGGACGCGGCGAAGCAGATGCAGGACGCCGCCACCTCGATCGGGACGGGCCTGGACTGACCGTGACCGTCTCCGCACGCCGCCGCCGCACCGGCCTCGCCGCCTGGGGCTTCGCGCTGCCGTTCGCGGTGTTGTTCGCCGTGTTCATGCTGCTCCCGGTCGCGTCCTCCCTGTACATGGCGTTCACCGACATGCACGGGGCGGACCTCAAGACCCCGTGGGCGGTGAACTTCGTCGGGCTCGACAACTTCGTCGCGGTCCTCGGGGACCCGAAGTTCCAGCAGGCCGCCGGCAACACGCTCTACTTCGTCGGGGTGGCCATGCCGCTAACGCTCGGGATCGCGCTGCTCCTGGCGGTGCTGCTCAACTCGGGCCTGGTGTGGTTCCGGTCGGTGTTCCGCGTCGGGTTCTACGCCCCCGTGGTGACCTCGATCGTCGCGGTGGCGGTCGTGTGGCGGTTCCTGCTGCAGCCCGACTTCGGGCTGGTGAACTCAGCCCTCGGCATGGTCGGCATCGACGGGCCGCGCTGGCTCACCGACGAGGTCTGGGCCATGCCGTCGCTCATCGTGATGGCCACGTGGCGCAACGTCGGGTACTCGATGGTGATCCTGCTGGCCGGTCTGCAGGGCATCCCCCGCGACCTGTACGAGGCGTCGGCCATCGACGGGGCCGGCGCCGTGCGCCAGTTCCGGTCCATCACGGTCCCCCTGCTGCGGCCCACACTGCTGTTCTGCGCGGTCATCACCGGCATCGGGTACCTGCAGTTCTTCGAGGAGCCGTTCGTCATGACGCAGGGCGGGCCGCTCGGGGCCACCAACTCGGTCGCCTACGAGATCTTCAACCAGTTCGGGTTCGGCAACTACGGCGTCTCCGCAGCGATGAGCTACGTGCTGTTCGTCGCCATCGTGATCCTGTCGTACCTCCAGTTCCGCCTGCTCAGGACGGAGAAGTGATGGCAGACGACGACGCGCCCCGCCGGCGCCGCCTCACCCCGCGCGCGGTGGTCCTGAACGTCGCGCTCCTGGTCGGTCTCGCCGCCTCGATCGGACCGCTCATCTGGATGGTGGTGTCCTCGGTCAAGCCGGAGGGCGAGATCCGGCAGTTTCCGCCCACCTTCCTCCCCGACCAGCTGACGTGGGCGAACTACACCGAGCTGTTCGCCACGCTGAGCTTTCCGCGCTACTTCCTGAACTCGGTGGTGGTGGCGGTCATCGTGACCGTCGGGTCGGTCCTGTTCAGCGCGATGGTCGGCTACGCCCTGGCGAAGCTCGACTTTCCCGGCCGGCGCACCCTCTTCGCGCTGGTCATGGGCACCCTGATGGTCCCGGGCATGGTCACCTTCGTTCCGCTCTTCGTGCTCGTGGCCAACCTGGACCTCATCAACACCTATGCGGCGCTGATCCTGCCGTTCCTGGCGGCGCCGTTCGGGGTGTTCCTGATGCGACAGTTCATGCTCGACATCCCGGACGAGCTGCTCGACGCCGCGCGCGTCGACGGGGCCGGCGAGTTCCGCACGTTCTTCGCCGTCGTGCTGCCGCAGACCAGGCCCGCGCTGGCGACGCTCGGCATCCTGACGTTCCTCGGGTCCTGGAACAACTTCCTGTGGCCCCTGGTCGCCGTGCAGTCGGCCGACAAGTACACCCTGCCGGTCGCCCTGGCCCTGTACTCGACGGGCCAGAACACCGTGCAGTACGGCCTGCTCGTCGCCGGCGCGACGGTCATCGTGCTGCCCATCCTCATCGTCTTCCTGGCCCTGCAGCGGCACATCGTGCAGGGCATCTCCACCACCGGCCTGAAGTAGGAGTCCTTCCGTGACCGAACAGATCACGCTGCCCACCGCACCCGGCTTCCTGTGGGGCGCGTCGACCGCCGCGCACCAGATCGAGGGAGGCAACGTCAACAGCGACTGGTGGGCGAAGGAGCACGTCCCGGGGACGCTGTGCGCCGAGAGCTCCGGCGACGCCGTCGACAGCTACCACCGCTACCCGGAGGACGTCCGGCTGCTCGCCGACGCCGGGCTGAACAGCTACCGCTTCTCGGTCGAGTGGGCGCGGATCGAGCCCGCCGAGGGCGAGATCTCCCGGGCCCAGCTCGCGCACTACCGGCGCATGATCGACACGTGCCTGGCCGCCGGCGTCACGCCGGTCGTCACGCTGCTGCACTTCACGCTGCCGCGGTGGTTCGCCGAGCGGGGCGGCTGGTTCGCGCCCGACGCCGTCGACACGTTCAGCCGGTACGTCGAGACCGTCACGCGGATCCTGGGCGACGTGCGCCACGTCGTCACGATCAACGAGCCCAACATCACCTCGATGATGCTGGGCGCGAGCCGGCGCACCAACCTGGATGCCGCGGGCCTGGCGGCACCCGACCAGGCGGCGTCCGAGGTGCAGGCGACGGCCCACCGCCGGGCCGTCGAGATCCTGCACGGACTGGGGCACGTTCGGGCCGGCTGGACCGTCGCGAACCAGGTGTTCCAGGCCGCTCCGGGTGCAAAGGAGGCCCGGGACGCCTACGCCTACCCGCGCGAGGACTTCTTCCTGGAGGTCGCGCGCGGCGACGACTTCGTGGGCGTGCAGAGCTACCTGCGCACGATCATCGGGACCGACGGCGAGCCCGTGCCCTTCGGTGACGACGTCGAACGCACCCTGACCGGCTGGGAGTACTACCCGCAGGCGCTGGGCGAGGCGCTGGAGTACACCCACCGCATCACCGGTGGCGTGCCCATGATCGTCACCGAGAACGGGATGGCCACCGCCGACGACGCACGCCGCGTCGACTACACCCGGGGCGCCCTGGAGAGCATGGCCCGGGCGATGGCCGGCGGGTGCCGCGTCGAGGGGTACCTGCACTGGTCCCTTCTCGACAACTACGAGTGGATGAGCGGCTTCGCCCCGACGTTCGGGCTGATCGCCGTCGACCGCACGACGTTCGAGCGCACGCCCAAGCCGAGCCTTGCGTGGCTCGGCGACGTCGCCCGCACGGGGAAGCTGCCCGCCTGAGCCCGGAGCCCCGGACCGGACGGCGACGCCCTACCGCACCACCTGTCACGGCTACGACGACGTAGAGGAGACACATCATGAGCAGAAGGACCACGAGGTACAAGACGGCGGTGGCCGCGGCCGCCGTCGCCGCCCTGACGTTCACCGCCGTCCCGGCGAGCGGGAGCACCGACGGCGCCGCGGCGGCCGAGGGCGCCGCGAGCGCCGACCGGAGCCAGGACCGGCGCACGCTGCGGACCTGGGCGGCGGACACCTGGCGCTCGTTCGACGCCCTGGTCGTCGAGGAGACCGGGCTGCCCGACGACAACATCGGCGGTGACCTCAGCCCGGGCAGTCGCGGCAGCTACACCTCGCCGACGAACATCGGCGCCTACCTGTGGAGCACGGTGGTCGCCCGCGACGTCGGGCTGATCGGGCGCGCCGAGGCGCGCGAGCGCCTGGCGACCACGCTGGAGACCGTCGCCGGGCTGGAGAAGCACGAGCCCAGCGGCATGTTCTACAACTGGTACGACCCGGAGACGGGCGCCAAGCTGCTGACGTTCCCCACGAGCGGCGACCCGGTCAAGCCGTTCCTGTCCAGCGTCGACAACGGCTGGCTGGCCACCGGCCTGCTGCTGGCGAGCCGTGCGGAGCCGGCTCTGGCCGGCGAGGCGGACGCGGTCCGGGAGCGCATGGACTTCGGCTGCTACTACGACGCCGCGCAGAACCAGATCCGTGGCGGGTTCTGGGACACCGACCCGCAGGAGCCGGCGCCGGTCGCCGGCGACTACTGCGGCATGGGCGCGGACGTCTGGTACACGGGCCACCACTACGGGGCGTTCAACACGGAGCCGCGTATCGCGTCGTACCTGGGCATCGCCGAGGGGCAGATCCCGCCGGAGCACTACTTCGGCACGTACCGCACGTTCCCGGACAGCTGCGACTGGGACTGGACGGAGACGCGGCCGACCGGCGAGTGGGCCGAGTACCTGGGTGTCCCTGTGTTCGAGGGCGCGCTGCCCTACCGCGGCATGCGGATCGTGCCGACGTGGGGCGGCAGCATGTTCGAGGCGCTGATGGTGCCGCTGTTCGTGCCCGAGGAGACGTGGGGACCCCGGTCGTGGGGCCGCAACCATCCGCTGTACGTGCGCGGGCAGATCGAGCACGGGATGCGGGAGGCCGGCTACGGCTACTGGGGCTTCTCGCCGTCGAACGACCCGGCCGGCGGGTACCGCGAGTACGGCGTCGACCAGCTGGGGCTGGACGGTCCCGGCTACACCTCGGACCAGGAGCGCACGACGGTCGACCAGCCCTACGCGGGCTGTCGGGAGGGCTCGCCCGCACCCACCGAGTACGGCGACGGCGTGGTGACGCCACACGCCTCGTTCCTCGCACTGCGGTATGCCCCCGGTGAGTCGATGGCGAACCTGCGGCGTATCGCGCGGGACTTCGACGCGTACGGTCCAGGCGGCTTCTACGACGCCGTGGCGGTGCGCAGCGGGCAGGTCTCCGAGCGGTACCTCGCGCTGGACCAGGGCATGATCATGGCGGCGCTCGGCAACGAGCTGGCCGACGACGCGATGCGGCGTTACGTCGCGCCGGGCGCGCTGGAGCAGAGGGTTCGCCCGCTGATGGCGATGGAGAAGTTCAACGTCGGCCGGAAGTAGCGCCACCCGATGTGTCAGTCGTTCACCTCACCCACGAAGGAGCCTGCCGTTGACCTCGGACCTCGCCTCGCGCCTGGGGCGCACCGTGCTGTACCAGATCTATCCGCAGTCCTTCGCGGACGCGAACGGTGACGGAATCGGCGACCTCGCCGGGATCACCGAGCGCCTGGACTACCTGGACTGGCTAGGGGTCGACGCGCTCTGGCTCAGCCCGTGCTTCGTCTCCCCGTTCGCCGACGCCGGGTACGACGTCGCGGACTTCTTCCAGGTGGCCCCGCGCTACGGCACGAACGAGGACATGGCCCGGCTGACCGAGGAGGCCGGCCGGCGCGGCATCTCGGTGCTGCTCGACCTCGTGGCCGGTCACACCTCGGACCAGCATCCGTGGTTCCGGTGGTCGGCCGACGACCCGGACGACCACCGGTTCGTCTGGAGCGACGTGCCGGTGGACGGGTTCCAGCCCGGGACCGGCGCGCGGGGCGGGTACTACCTGCCCAACTTCTTCCCGGTGCAGCCCGCCCTGAACTACGGCTACGCCCGGCTCGACCCGGCTGAGCCGTGGCGTCAGCCGGTCGACGCACCCGGTCCCCTGGCCAACCGGGCGGCGCTGCGCGAGATCATGGCGCACTGGTTCGACCTCGGCGTCGCGGGCTTCCGTGTCGACATGGCGTCGTCGCTCGTCAAGGACGACCCGGGCCACGTGGAGACGAGCCGTCTGTGGCGCGAGACCCGCTCCTGGCTGGACGACGCCTACCCGGGCCGCGTGCTGATCAGCGAGTGGGGCGACCCGCGGGTCGCCGTCCCGGCGGGCTTCCACGTCGACTTCTTCCTCCAGTTCGGGGGCGACGACGACGGGCTCCCCTTCCGGTCCCTGTGGAACAACGGCGCGGGGACGGTCAACCCGTCCTGGGGCGAGGTGCCGGCGTGGGCCGGCGCGGAAGGCACGGGCGACGCCCGCACGTTCGTCGACGCCTGGCAGGCGGCCGCCGACGCCATAGCGGCCACGGGTCGCGGCGGAGTGGTCGGCCTGCCGACGTCGAACCATGACTTCACGCGCCTGGTGGCGGGTGCGCGCGACGCCGAGCAGGCCCGTGTCGCCCACGTGCTCACCATGACCTGGCCCGCCCTGCCGTCGGTCTACTACGGGGACGAGATCGGCATGCGGTACGTGCCGGGCACGCCGACGTTGGAGGGGTCGCGTCTCAGCCCGACGTACGACCGGGCAGGATCGCGCACCCCCATGCAGTGGGGCGACCTCCCGTCCGGCACGCTCGGCCCAGGCGACCCAGCGACCGCCTGCTACCTGCCGCAGGACCCCGAACCGGACCGGCCCACGGTCGCTGCCCAGCTCGACGACGACGACTCGCTCCTGCACCTGGTCCGCACGCTCATCGCCCTGCGGCACGACGACCCCCGTCTCGACGTCGCGTCGTCGGTCGAGGTGCTCGGCACCGGGTATCCCGTGACGTACCTCCGGGGCGGCACGCTCGCCGTCGTGCTGAACCCGGGACGCGCGCCGGTACGTCAGCCGCTGCCGGGCGCCGCGGAGGCGCGGCCCGTGCTCGCCCGGGGGTGCAGGACGGAAGCCGGCGCCGACGGGGACGATGTGGTGCACCTGGACGGATTCGGCTATGCGGTGCTCGACCTGGACGCGCCCGAGGACTTCCGGCCGGCGGGTTAACCTTGGCCGCGTGGAACTGATCCGTAAGGGCAAGGTTCGCGAGGTCTACGCGGACGGCGACGATGTGATTCTGGTGGCTTCCGACCGTGTGTCGGTGTACGACGTCGTGCTGCCGACGCCCGTGCCCGACAAGGGCGCGATCCTCACCCAGATCTCGCTCTGGTGGTTCCGGCAGTTCGCCGACCTGGTGCCCAACCACGTGATCAACGAGGACGTCCCCGAGGAGTGGAAGGGCCGCGCGGTCCGCTGCAAGCGCCTGGAGATCGTCCCCGTCGAGTGCATCGTGCGTGGCTACCTCGCGGGTGGGGGCCTGGAGAGCTACCGCGAGTCGGGCAGCGTGTCCGGTGTCGCGTTCCCACCCGGCCTGGTCGAGGCCGACCGGCTGCCGAAGCCCGTCTTCACGCCGTCCACGAAGGCCGACGAGGGCCACGACGAGTACATCTCCGTCGAGGAGATCGCCACGAGCCTGGGCGAGGAGACGACCGGCCGCCTGCGCGACCTGTCGCTGGAGATCTACGACCGCGGCGCCGAGATCGCCCGCGAGCGCGGCGTGCTGATCGCGGACACGAAGTTCGAGTTCGGGACCGACGCCGACGGCGTCCTGACGCTCGCCGACGAGGTGCTGACGCCGGACTCCTCGCGTTTCTGGAAGGCGAGCGAGTACGAGCCCGGCCGCGGGCAGTGGTCCTACGACAAGCAGTTCGTGCGCGACTGGTCCGCCACCCTGACCGACTGGGACCGCACCTACCCGGGCCCGGAGATCCCGGCCGACGTGGTCGCGGAGACCCGCGCCCGCTACATCGAGATCTACGAGCAGCTGACGGGCGGCACCTGGACCTGAGGCGTCGTCACCGGCGCTCCGGCGGGGAGTGTCAGTGGTGCCAGCTAGCGTGCACGCCGTGAGCACCACCACCTCCGCATACCAGGCCACGTTCGAGGAGCTCGGCACGCCGCTGCGGGACGTGACCTTCGTGGTGGTGGACCTCGAGACCACCGGCACGAACGCGAAGGACGGCGGCATCACCGAGATCGGCGCCGTGAAGGTACGCGGCGGCGAGGTGCTGGGCGAGTTCCAGTCGCTCGTGAACCCCGGGCAGCCCGTCCCTGCGTTCATCGCGCGCCTGACAGGGATCACCAACGCCATGGTCGCGACCGCCCCGGACATCGCGCTGGTGCTGCCGAGCTTCCTCGAGTTCGCGCGCGGTTCGGTCCTGGTGGCACACAACGCCCCGTTCGACGTCGGCTTCCTCAAGACGATGTGCGCCCGGCTCGACTACGAGTGGCCCGGGTTCGACGTCGTGGACACGGTGCCCCTGGCCCGGCGCCTGGTCACCCGGGACGAGGCGCCCAACCACAAGCTGTCGACGCTCGCCA
Source organism: Promicromonospora iranensis (assembly GCF_028994775.1). Lineage (GTDB taxonomy): Bacteria > Actinomycetota > Actinomycetes > Actinomycetales > Cellulomonadaceae > Promicromonospora > Promicromonospora iranensis_A. Next base: position 521,553 of record NZ_JAJQMN010000001.1, read on the forward strand.
ACCTGTTCCATGCCACGGTCTCCCCCGAGCACCGTGCCCTGGCCGACGCGCGGGCGACCGTCGACGTCCTGCACGCTCTCTTCGACCGCCTCGCGCCGATGGGCGTCACCCACCTCGAGGACCTGGCGACCGCCGCCGACCCCGTACCGCCCGAGGTGCGCCGCAAGCGGCACCTCGCCGACGACCTGCCCGACGCGCCAGGCGTCTACCTGTTCCGGGGCCCCGGCGACGAGGTCCTGTACGTCGGCACGTCCGTGAACATCCGCAAGCGGGTGCGCTCGTACTTCACCGCAGCCGAGAAGCGGAGGCGGATCACGGAGATGGTGCGCATCGCCGAGCGCGTCACGCCGGTGGCCTGCGCGACGCCGCTGGAGGCCCAGGTGCGCGAGCTGCGGCTCATCACCGAGCACGCCCCGCGCTACAACCGGCGCTCGAAGTTCCCGGAGCGGCACTCCTGGGTGCGGCTCACCGACGAGGCGTACCCGCGGCTCTCGGTGGTGGGCGCCGTGGTGGCCGGCGCCGCGCACATCGGACCGTTCGCGTCCCGGCGCACCGCGCAGGACGCCGTCCACGCCCTGCACGACGCACTCAACATCCGCCAGTGCACCGCACGCCTACCGCTGGTGTCCCGGAAGGCCGGCAGCCCCTGCGCCCTGGCGGGCATGGGCCGTTGCTCCGCGCCGTGCGTCGCGACGGAGGGCCCCGACACGTCGTACGAGCAGGTCGCCGACGCCGCCCGCCGCGCCCTCACGGGAGATCCCTCCCCCGTGGTGCGCGCGCTCTCCGACCGCATCGCCGCGCTCGCCCACCAGGAGCGGTACGAGGAGGCGGGCGAGGTCACTCGACGGCTGCGCGCCTTCGTCTCGGGCGCCCACCGGGCGCAGAAGCTGGCGCCGCTCGCGGCATGCGCCGAGCTCGTGGCAGCGCGGCCCTCCGGTATCGGCGACGCACCGGGCAAGCCGGGCGGCTGGGAGATCGTCGTGATCAAGCACGGCCGGCTCGCCGCCACCGACGTCTCGGCGCCCGGTGCCAACCCACTCCCCCTGGTCGCTGCGCTGCGTACCACCGCCGAACATGTCGAGCCCCCGGTCCCACCGTCGCCCGCCGCTCACCCGGAGGAGACCGACCTGCTGATCGCGTGGCTCGACTCCCCCGGCGTGCGCCTCGTGCATCTCAGTGACACCTGGGCCTGCCCCGTCCGGGCGGCCGGTGCCCATGCGGAGCTCACGTGGGCATCGGACCGGGTGCGCACCGAGATCAGTACCGGGATCAGTACCGAGATCAATACCGGGATCAGTACCGGTGACGGCGTTCCGGCACCCGAGAACCCACGGCACGTGGATACGATGACGGCATGCTGACCGCGATCGTCCTCATCGACGCCGAGACGTCCCGCATCCCCGAGGTCGCGCAGGAGGTCGCGAACATCGACGGAGTGAGCGAAGTCTTCTCCGTGACCGGCAAGACCGACCTCGTGGCCATCGTGCGCGTTCCCGAGCACGAGCAGCTCGCCGGCGTCGTGTCCGACACCGTGAACAAGGTGCCCGGCGTGCAGAACACCGAGACCCTCATCGCCTTCCGGGCCTTCTCGAAGGCGGACCTGGAGCAGGCGTTCGCCCTGGGGCTCGACGACTAGGCACGCGCTCGACGATCGCCACCAGCACGTCGGCCATCAGCACGAGCATCGTGTCGGCCGGGCGGGGCTCCGACAGGTCGGGTAGTCCTGGACGGTGGGTGCCAGGTCCGGTGAAATTCGTTCAGCCCGGCCCCGCACACTCAACGCTGGCTGAACTGTTCGGCTCAGGTGACATACGCCTGCCGGAGCCGAACGATATTCAGCCCAGCCGGCACCCACCACAACAGCACACCGCGCCTCTGCCCCTGGCCGGGAGCGGGGCGCTGTGCGCCTGTCTGCGACGCAACCGCACGCCAAGCCGCAACGCCACCGCGCGCCTACTTCGACGTCTCTACGCGCCTAGCTACGACGCCGCTGCCCGACAGCGGCGCCGGCGCCGGTCGGCTCCTTCGCCTCGATCGTGTCGTGCTGACCGTGTGAGTGCGCGGCCTCGAGCTCCGCGGGCGTGACCGGTGAGACGCGGTCCTCGTAGAAGAACCGAGACACCTTCTGCCAGCGGCGGTCGGACTTGTAACCCTTGCGTCGCACGCCGCGCGCGTCCATGAGGGGCTCGATCTCCAGCGGCGCGGGCGAGTCGTAGTTGACCCGCAGCCAGCGCTCCTGCTCGTCGAGCGGAGTGTGCACCTCGACGTACTCTCCGTTCGCGAACCGGACGATGCGGCCCGACTCGTGGCCGTGCAGCACCATCTCCCGGTCCTTGCGCTGCAACCCGAGGCAGACGCGTTTGGTCAGCCAGAACGCGAAGACCGGCCCCACGAACAGCAGCACACGCAGCACCCACGTGATCGCGAAGATGTCGAGCGAGAAGTGCGTGGCGATCAGGTCGTTCGTGGCCGCCAGCGCACAGACCACGAATGCGACGAGCAGCGCCACGCCCATCGCCGTACGCACCGGCCGGTTGCGAGGGCGGTCCAGCACGTGGTGCTCCCGGTGGTCACCGGTGACCTTGGCCTCGAGGAACGGCCATCCGAACAGCAGGGTGAAGAGGATGCCCGGCACGATCAGGGCCGGGATCAGCAGGTTCATGCTGAGCGTGTAGCCGCCGATGACCCACTCCCAGCCGGGCCCCGGCATGAGGCGCAGCGCACCGTCGACAAACAGGATGTACCAGTCCGGCTGTGTGCCCGCCGAGACGGGTGACGGGTCGTAGGGCCCGTAGTTCCACACGTTGTTGATCGACATCGTGGCGCCCATCAGGGTCAGCACACCGGCGATGATGAAGAAGTTGCCCGTCATCTTGGCCACGTACACCGGCATGGCCGGGTAGCCCACGACGTTCTTGTCGGTGCGGCCGCCACCCGGGTACTGGGTGTGCTTCTGCAGCACCATCAGGAACAGGTGCAACGCGATGAGTGCGATCAGCAGGCCGGGGATCACGAAGATATGCAGCGTGAAGAGTCGCGGAATGATGTGCTCGCCGGGGAACTCGCCGCCGAAGACCAGGAACGACATGAACGAGCCGATCAACGGGATCGACTTCACGACGCCGTCGATGATGCGCAGACCGTTGCCGCTCAGGACGTCGTCGGGCAGCGAGTAACCGGTGAAGCCGGCCGCCAGCGCCAGGATGAGCATGACGGCTCCGACCAGCCAGTTGACCTCCCGCGGCTTACGGAACGCGCCGGTGAAGAAGACCCGGAACATGTGCACCACGATCGAGGCCACGAAGATCAGGGCCGACCAGTGGTGGATCTGCCGCATGAGCAGGCCACCGCGCACCTCGAACGACATGTGCACCGTCGAGTGGAACGCCGCAGACATGAGCTGTCCGTGCATGGTCGCCGGGTGCTCGCCCTCGTAGCGCACGAGCGCCATGGACGGCTCGAAGAACATCGTCAGGAAGAAGCCCGACGCGATGAGCACGACGAACGAGAACAGTGCGATCTCGCCCAGCATGAAGGACCAGTGGTCCGGGAACACCTTGCGCGCGAACTCTTTGACCAGCATGCCGATGCTCGTGCGCTGGTCCAGGTAGTCGGCTGCCTTGCCGACTCCGGTAGGACGTTGCTGCTTTGCCACGTCGTCACCCCTGAGGTAGGAGATACGCGCCCATCAATCGGTGCCCCTCCAGTAGACACCGATCCGAGCGCAGCTTTCCACTCGTGACGACGAAATAGCCGGGCGATCTGTGACACGACAGATCCGGCGCACTTCCGAGGATTCACTCCCCGGAGCGCGCCGGATCTGGTCAGTCGATCAGACGAACAGGTCAGACCGTCAGACCGTCGGGACGACGAGGCCCGCGGTCTGCGTCTTGGCCCGGCCCAGGCGCTCGGAGACGTTGCTCCAGGACACGAGGTTCCACCAGGCCTTGATGTAGTCCGGGCGCACGTTCAGGTAGTCGATGTAGTAGGCGTGCTCCCAGCAGTCCAGCATCAGGACCGGGGTGAGCGCGAAGGGGATGTTGCCCTGCTGGTCGAACAGCTGGACCACGACGAGCTTCTGGCCGACGGAGTCCCAGGCCAGAACGGCCCAGCCGGAACCCTGGACCCCGGCTGCGACGGCGGTGAAGTGCGCCTTGAACTTCTCGAACGAGCCGAAGTGCTCGTCGATCGCGGCCGCGATGTCACCGGTGGGCTCACCGCCGGCCTCGGGCGCCATGTTCGTCCAGAAGATCGAGTGGTTGATGTGACCACCGAGGTTGAACGCGAGGTCCTTCTCGATCTTGTTGACGTTTGCCAGGTTGCCCGACTCGCGGGCCTCCTCGAGCTGCTCCAGGGCAGTGTTCGCACCCTTGACGTACGTCGCGTGATGCTTGGAGTGGTGCAGCTCCATGATCTTGCCCGAGATGTGCGGCTCGAGCGCGGCGTAGTCGTAGGTCAGGTCAGGGAGCGTGTAGACAGCCATTGCTGAGGTACCTCCAGGATCGGTCCGCACACCGGACGGTGCACGGGGGGAGACGCCGTCCTGGTCGTGCGCCGGTGTGGTGCCCGCCGGGACGGCAATGGCCCGTGTCCCCGGCCGCAGATGCGGACCGGGAGACACAGGCCATCGCTTGGGGTCGCAGGTCGCTCAGTGCTCCCGCGAGGTGGTTCCTGCGCCGGCCTCGACGGCCTGGCGCTCGGACCCGTTCAGCTGGTCGTGCTCGCCGTGCGAGTGCGCGGCCTCGACCTCCGCCGGGCTGACAGGTGCCACGCGGTCCTCGTAGAAGAACCGGGACAGCCCCTGCCACCGCTTGTCGGAGGCGTAGCCCTTGCGCTTCACACCACGCGCGTCGGTCTTTGGAGCGATCTCCAGCGGAGCCGGCGCCTCGTAGTTGACCCGCAGCCAGCGCTCCTGCTCGTCGAGCGGAGTGTGGACCTCGATGTACTCACCGTTCGCGAAGCGGACGATGCGGCCCGACTCGTGGCCGTGCAGCACCAGCTCGCGGTCCTTGCGCTGCAGCCCGAGGCAGATGCGCTTGGTGATGTAGTACGCGAACACCGGCCCCACGAAGAACAGGATGCGGAAGACCCACGTGATCGCGTTGATCGACAGCCCGAAGTGCGTGGCGATGAGGTCGTTCGACCCGGCCAGCGCCAGGATGATGAACGCGGCGAGGAACGCGACCCCGAGGGCGGTCCGGGCCGGCTTGTTGCGCGGCCGGTCCAGGACGTGGTGCTCCTTGTCGTCCTTCGTCACGCGCGCCTCGAGGAACGGGTAGACGAAGAGGAACGTGAACAGGATGCCCGGGATGACCACGGCCGGGACCAGGACGTTCAGCGGGAGGGTGTATCCGAGGATCACCCACTCCGTGCCTTGGCCGGGCATCAGTCGCAGCGAGCCCTCCAGGAACAGCATGTACCAGTCCGGTTGCGCACCGGCGGAGACCGGAGATGGATCGAACGGACCGTAGTTCCACACGTTATTGATCGACATCGTGGCGCCCATCAGGACCAGCACACCCGCCACGATGAAGAAGTTGCCCGTCATCTTGGCCACGTACACCGGCATGGCCGGGTAGCCCACGACGTTCTTGTCGGTGCGGCCGCCACCCGGGTACTGGGTGTGCTTCTGCAGCACCATCAGGAACAGGTGCAACGCGATCAGCGCCAGCAGGATGCCCGGGATCACGAAGATGTGCAGCGTGAACAGGCGGGGCACGATGTGGTGACCCGGGAACTCGCCCCCGAAGATCATGTACGACATGAACGAGCCGACCACGGGGATCGACTTGACGACGCCGTCGGTGATGCGCAGACCGTTGCCGGAGAGGACGTCGTCGGGCAGCGAGTAGCCGGTGAAACCGGCGGCCAGGCCCAGGATCATCAGGATGAGACCGACGATCCAGTTGATCTCGCGCGGCTTGCGGAACGCGCCGGTGAAGAACACGCGCATCATGTGCACCACGATCGAGGCCATGAAGATCAGGGCCGACCAGTGGTGGATTTGCCGCATGAGCAGACCGCCGCGCACCTCGAACGACATGTCGAGGGTCGAGGCGAACGCGACGGACATGAGCTGGCCGTGCATGTTGGCCGGGTGCTCACCCTCGTACGTCTCGAGCGCCATGGACGGCTCGAAGAACATCGTCAGGAAGAAGCCCGACGCGATGAGCACGACGAACGAGAACAGTGCGATCTCGCCCAGCATGAAGGACCAGTGGTCCGGGAAGACCTTGCGCGCGAACTCCTTGACGGCGAGGCCGATGGAGGTGCGCTGGTCGAGGTAGTCAGCGGCCTTGCCGACGGTCGTCGTCGGCTTGGCCGGTGCCTCGCGCTTGGTGTCGTGGGTCGCGGTGCTCACTTCAGGCGCTCCCAGAAGCTCGGGCCGATGGGCTCGGCGAAGTCGTCCTGCGCCACGAGGTAGCCCTCGTCGTCGACCGTGATCGGCAGCTGCGGCAGCCGGCGGTTGGCCGGGCCGAAGACGACCTTCGCACTGTCCGCGATGTCGAACGTCGACTGGTGGCAGGGGCACAGGAGGTGGTGGGTCTGCTGCTCGTAGAGCGCCACCGGGCAGCCCACGTGCGTGCAGATCTTCGAGTAGGCGACGATGCCCTCGTGCGACCAGGTCTCACCCTCGGGCGACTGGTCGGTCCGGAGGTCCTCCGGGTTGAGGCGCACCATCAGGACGACGGCCTTGGACTTCTCCGTGATCCACTCGTGCGTCTCGCGGTACTCCTCGGTCGTCTCCGGGACGACGTGGAACACCGAGCCCACGGTGACGTCGGACGCCTTGATGGGTCGACCCGACGGGTCGATCGCGAGGCGCATGCCGCGCTTCCACATCGTGTGCTTGAACTTGGAGATGTTCCAGTCGCCGCCCACGGAGCCGATCAGCGGCACGGCGATGGCGAGCGGGAACAGCGCCAGGGCACCGAAGAACGCGCCCTTGAGCACGCCCCGGCGGCCGACGACGCCCGAGTCCTCGAGGCCCTCGTTCAGGTCCCTGATCGCGGTCTCGCGGTCTTCACCCTGCGTCGCGAGCGTGTGCCGCTCCTGGACGAACTCGCGGTCACCCATGAGGGCCTTGGCCCAGTGGATGCCGGCGATACCGATACCGAGCAGCGACACCGCGAGGCCGAGGCCGATCAGCAGCGTCGACAGCCGGACGCCCGACGTCGTGCCGTCCGGCGGGACCATCACGTAGGCGACGATCGAGCCGATGGTGCCCAGGATGGACAGGACGAACAGGATGGTCACGGTCCGCTCGGCGCGCTTGGCCGCGCGCGGGTCCGTGTCCGTGAGGCGCTTCTTGTGCGCCGGCATACCCGGGTCCGGGAACCGGTCAGCGGGCCCGACAGCGGTGCCTGCCTCAGGCGCGACCGTCACGTCCTTGGACGTGTCGGCCGGGGGGTTCTGGTTCTCGCTCACGAGGACTTCGCTCCGATCCACACTGCTGCGCCGATGAGCAGGCCCAGGCCGATCGCGAAGGCCCAGAGGCCTTCGGACACGGGGCCGAGGGCGCCGAGCGAGTTACCGCCCGCGGAACCCTCGCGCTGCTCGACGAGGAACGAGACGATGTCGCGCTTCTCGTCCGGCGTGATGTTCGCGTCGTTGAAGACCGGCATCGACTGCGGGCCGGTCTGCATCGCCTGGTAGATGTTCCGCTCGGACGTCTCCCACAGTGCGGGGGCGAACTTGCCCTCCGACAGCGCTCCGCCCGCGCCCACGGCGTTGTGGCACATGGCGCAGTTGGTGCGGAACAGGGCCATGCCGTTGGAGGGATCCCCCAGGCTGGCATCGACCTGCTCGTCCGTGGGGATCGCCGGGCCGGCACCCAGCGAGGCGACGTATCCGGCCAGGGCCGCGGTCTGCTCCTCGTTGAACTGCGCGGGCTTGGCCACCGCCTGCGGACCGTTCATCTGCATCGGCATACGACCGGTCGACACCTGGAAGTCGACGGAGGCTGCGCCGACGCCCACCAGGGACGGCACGCCGTCGGTGCCCTCGGCGTTCGGGCCGTGGCACGTCGCACAGTTGGCCTGGAACAGCTTCTTACCGGTCTCGATGTCCGCGGTGCTGACGGTCTCGGCCTTAGCCGTGCTCGGAGCCAGGGCGGCATAGATGCCACCCGTGGTCAGCAGCGCCAGCAGCAGGAGCACGACCGGAGCCATCCGGTGGTGCCTGCGGGCGGCGAGTGCCTTCACGAAAATGTCCTCGTCTCGCTGAAAGTGTTTGAGCTTCTCTGTCATGAACCTATGCCACCGCACGTGGCCACGTTGCCCGGACGCCCGAGGCGCCGAGGCTACGAGGTCATTGCAGCAGGTAGATCACCGCGAACAGCGCGATCCACACCACGTCGACGAAGTGCCAGTAGTAGGACGTGACGATCGTGGTGGTGGCCTCGTGGTGACCGAAGCGCTTGGCGGCGAAGGAGCGGCCGAGCACGAACAGGAATGCGATCAGACCGCCGGTCACGTGCAGACCGTGGAAGCCGGTGGTCAGGTAGAAGACAGAGCCGTACGCGCTGGACGAGATCGTCAGGCCGTGTTCGACCAGCTCGGCGTACTCGAAGATCTGGCCGCCGATGAAGAACGCGCCCATCACGTAGGTCATCGTGAGCCACTCGTGCATGCCCCACGTCCAGAACTGGTACAGCTTCCCGGAGCGCGACGGCTTGAACTGCTCTGCCTTGAAGACCGCCCACTGGCAGGTGAAGGAGGACAGCACCAGGACGATCGTGTTGATCGTCGAGAAGGTGATGTTCAGCTTGTCCGCCTGCGCCGCCCACTCCTCGGCCGGCATGGTCTGCCGGACCGTGAAGTACATCGCGAAGAGCGCTGCGAAGAACATGAGCTCGCTCGCGAGCCAGACAATCGTCCCCACCGAGACCGGGTTCGGACGATTGACTGTTACGTGCTGGTGCGTGGGGTTGGCTGCAGCCGTTGCGGTCGACACGACAGCCATTATGGCCGACGTTGGAGCGTCCCGAACGCCGAAGCGGCGGCGACGCTCGCGTCGAATCTCACAAAGTCCTTCCAACGCCCTACCTGCGACGTCTCTTGCTGACGCGATTGAACAGAGTGCCATGAAAAGTGCACGGACAAATCTGCCGCCGGAGCGGGGACTGTGCCACGATCGACGCATGACCGGCATGACGACGGATGTGACCAGCGCAGGCGCGGACGGTGTGGCGACGTCGAGCCCTCGAGTCCTCCTGTACAGCGACGACCGCACGGTGCGTGAGCAGGTCCGACTCGCCGTCGGACCCCGCCTGCGCGCGGGTGCGCCCGACATCGAGTGGATCGAGGCCGCCACCCCCGCGGCGGTGGTGGACAAGGCCGACAACGAGACGTGGGACCTGCTCGTCCTCGACGGTGAGGCCGACCAGACCGGCGGCATGGGACTGTGCCGCCAGCTCAAGAACGAGATCTACGAGTGCCCGCCGGTACTCATCCTCACCGGCCGGCCCCAGGACACCTGGCTCGCTTCCTGGTCCCTGGCCGACGGCGTGGTGTCCCGCCCGCTCGACGCCATCAAGGTCCAGGAGGCAGTCGCGAAGCTCCTGGCAGGTTCGGCGTGAACCTCGAGGCACCCACCTGGTCCGGCCTGCTCGCCGGACTGATCACCGGGACCGACCTCAACCAGGACGAGGCCGCGTGGGCGATGGACCAGGTGATGACCGGCGAGGTCTCCCCCGTCCAGCTCGGCGGTTTCCTCGTGGCGCTGCGCGCCAAGGGTGAGACCGTCGACGAGCTCGCCGGCCTGACCGAGTCCATGGTCCGGCACGCGACCCGCATCGACGTGCCCGGGCCTTCGGTCGACATCGTTGGCACCGGCGGCGACCGCGCGCACACCGTGAACATCTCCACGATGGCGTCGGTGGTCATCGCGGGCGCGGGTCTGCGCGTCGTGAAGCACGGCAACCGGGCCGCGTCGTCGTCGTCGGGCAGCGCGGACGTGCTGGAGGAGCTGGGGATCCGGCTGGACCACCCGCCGGAGCGTGTCGCGCAGATCGCGCGCGAGGCAGGCATCACCTTCTGCTTCGCCGCGGCGTTCCACCCCTCGATGCGCCATGCGGGAGTGACCCGCCGGGAGCTGGGCGTGCCGACGGCCTTCAACTTCCTGGGCCCGCTCACCAACCCCGCCCAGCCCCGCGCTGCCGCCGTCGGCTGCGCCGACGCCCGGATGGCCCCGCTGATGGCCGGCGTCTTCGCGGAGCGCGGCAAGTCGGCGCTGGTGTTCCGTGGCGACGAGGGCCTGGACGAGCTCGCGGCCACCGCCGGTTCCACCGTGTGGGTGGTGGCCGACGGCGCGGTCACCGAGCACCGGCTCGATCCCGCGGCCGACCTGGGCCTCACGCGCATCAAGGTCGAGGACCTGCGCGGCCAGGACGCCGCCTACAACGCGGCGGTCGCTCGGGCGGTCCTCGCCGGCGAGAGCGGGCCGGTCCGCGAGACCGTGCTGCTGAACGCGGCGGCCGGCCTCGTCGCCGACGGCACGCTCCCCGGGACCGGTTCCGGGACGCTCGTCGAGCGTCTCGCCGCCGGGATCGACCTCGCGGCCCAGGCCGTCGACTCGGGCGCGGCGCAGGCCACGCTGGAACGCTGGGTCGCGGCAAGCCGCTGAGAGCGCTGAAGCGGGGCGGTATCGACGCAGGGCGGTATCGACAAAGAACTGGGGCCGGTGGTGCTGATCAGCACCACCGGCCCCAGTTCTATCTCTCCGCAGCTTCTAGTTCGGCGGAACGAGTCAGTGCGAGTGGATACCTCGCGAGTACTCGAACACCCAGCCCACCAGCGCGATCACTGACACGCAGAAGCCGATGTAGAACACCCACCAGCCCACGGCCAGGCCGAGGAAGCAGATCGCGGCGGATCCGGCGATCGCCAGTGGCCACCAGCTCCAGGGTGCGTAGACACCCTGGTCGCCGGCGGCGTCCTCGATGTTGCCGTTCGGGTCGTCCTCGGGACGGGCGTCGATACGTCGGGCCGTCAGGCCCAGGTACGCGCCGATCATCGCCACGAGGCCACCGACCAGCGGCATACCGAGGTAGCCGACCGGCTCGGTCCAGTCCGTCATGAAGCCGTAGACGACGCCGGCCAGGACGAAGAGGGGCGTGCCCCAGAGGAACAGCCTGGTCTCGATCTTCACTTGCTGGTCCCCTCGTCCGGCTCGTCCACGATCGTCGTACTACTCTGCTGCGACTTGTCGCTGTCGTCCGCGACGCGCTGCTGGGCCTGCTTCTCCTGACCGCGCCGGTCCGCCTCGCCGTAGATGTTCTCGAGCACCCCACGGTCGCGGTCGTAGTCCGGGTGCTCCATCGCGACGACCTCGGGGTGGTGCAGGTCGAACGCCGGGGACTCCGAACGGATACGCGGGAGCGAGGCGAAGTTGTGGCGCGGCGGCGGGCAGGACGTGGCCCACTCGAGCGAGCGGCCGTAGCCCCACGGGTCGTCGACCGTGACCATGGGTGCCTTGCGCCAGGTGATGTACACGTTCCACAGGAACGGCAGGGTCGACGCCGCGAGGATGAACGACCCGATCGTCGACACCTGGTTCTCCCAGGTGAAGCCCTCCTGGGGCATGTAGTCCGCGTAACGACGCGGCATGCCCTCGACACCCAGCCAGTGCTGGATGAGGAACGTGGTGTGGAAGCCGATGAACAGCAGCCAGAAGTGCAGCTTGCCCAGGCGCTCGCTCAGCATCCGACCGGTGAACTTGGGCCACCAGAAGTAGAAGCCCGCGAACATCGCGAACACGACGGTGCCGAACACCACGTAGTGGAAGTGCGCCACCACGAAGTACGAGTCGGACAGCTGGAAGTCGAGGGCGGGGCTCGACAGGATGATGCCCGTCAGACCACCGAAGAGGAACGTCACCAGGAAGCCGATCGACCAGAGCATCGGTGTCTCGAAGGTGAGCTTCCCTCGCCACATCGTGCCGATCCAGTTGAAGAACTTCACACCGGTCGGCACCGCGATCAACATCGTCATGAACGCGAAGAACGGCAGCATGACGGCGCCGGTCACGTACATGTGGTGCGCCCAGACCGTCACCGACAGCGCGGCGATCGCGATGGTCGCGTACACGAGGCCCGTGTAACCGAAGATCGGCTTGCGGCTGAAGACCGGGAGGATCTCGGAGACGATGCCGAAGAACGGCAGCGCGATGATGTACACCTCGGGGTGCCCGAAGAACCAGAACAGGTGCTGCCAGAGGATGGCACCGCCGTTCTCCGGGTTGAACACCTGCGCGCCGAGCCGGCGGTCCGCGCCGAGCGCGAACAGCGCCGCCGCCAGGGGCGGGAAGGCCATCAGCACGAGCAGGCTGGTGATCAGCGTGTTCCACGTGAAGATCGGCATCCGGAACATGGTCATGCCCGGTGCGCGCATCGTGATGATCGTGGTGATGAAGTTGACCGCACCGAGGATCGTTCCGAAACCTGCCAGTGCGAGGCCGAACACCCAGAGGTCACCACCGAGCCCTGGACTGTAGGTGGTGGTCGACAACGGCGCGTACGCGAACCAGCCGAAGGACGCGGCACCCTGCGGGGTCAGGAAGCCGGCCACCGTGATGAGACCGCCGAACAGGTACAGCCAGTAGGCGAACATGTTCAGGCGGGGGAACGCGACGTCGGGCGCGCCGATCTGGAGCGGCATGATCACGTTCGCGAAGCCGGCGAAGAGCGGCGTCGCGAACAGAAGCAGCATGACCGTGCCGTGCATCGTGAAGAGCTGGTTGTACTGCTCCTTGCTCTGCACGAGCTGGATGCCCGGTTCGAAGAGCTCCGCACGGATCAGCAGGGCCATCAGGCCGCCGATGCAGAAGAACAGGAACGACGAGATCAGGTACAGATACCCGATCGTCTTGTGATCAGTGGAGGTGATCCACTTGATGACGGTCCGGCCGAGCGTCTGACGTCCGGGCGCGAGGCCCGGGATCAGCTCGGTCGTGGTCGCTGCGGCCATCAGTGCCCAGCCTCCTCTTCCTCGATCGTCTCGATCGCGCCGGGCGTGCGGGCGAGGTCCATGCCGAGCTGGCCGGTCTGACCCTTCGCCGCCAGGTCCGCCAGGTGGGCTTCGTACTCCTCGGCGGACACGACCTTCACGTTGAAGAGCATGCCGGAGTGGAACTCACCGCAGAGCTCGGCGCACTTGCCGGCGTACGTGCCCTCACGGGTCGGCGTGACCTGGAACGTGTTGGTCCGCTGCGGGATCATGTCCTGCTTGTACAGGAACGCAGGGATCCAGAACGAGTGGATGACGTCGCGCGAGTCGAGCGTGAACTCCACCGTCTCGTTCACCGGCAGGTAGAGCGTCGGGAACGACGTCGACGTACCGATCGCCCCGTCGAGCTCGTCCTCGGCGGTGACGCTGCCGGGGTCCGCCTCGTGCTGGCCGGAGTCGTAGACATCGGCGTCGAGGTAGTTGAAGTCCCAGCTCCACTGCTTGCCGATGACCTGGATGTGCTCGGTCGCGGTGCCGTCGACGCGGTTGATCTCCGACACGTCGCGGTCGGTGTACCAGAACAGCACCAGGACCATGATCAGCGGCACGGCCGTGTACATCAGCTCGAGCGGCAGGTGGTAGCGCGTCTGGACCGGGAGCTGGTGGTCGTCCTTGCGCTTGCGGTACGCCGCGATGCACCAAAGGATCAGGCCCCACGTCACGATGCCCACCAACAGGGCAGCGATCCACGAGCCCACCCAAAGATCGGTGATGCGCGCAGTCTGGTTAGTCACCTCCCCGTCGCTGTAGCCGGGCAGGTATCCGCGCTGGACGGATTCGCTTGCGCAGCCGGTGGCCACAACTGCGACAGCGACGGCTAGAGCCGACGCACGCAGGATGGCCCGCCGGGTGCGGGTAGGTGACTTCGAGTGCAAGGGAGGCCTTTCACGTCTCGTCCGGCGCGTCGCACCGGTTTCCTCCCGAGCTCCACGCAGAACCTTCGTCCTCGATGGGATGCAGCCTAGCGCGCTCAGAGGCCTGATGATGCCCGGAAGGCGCCCTCGGCGACGTGACGCACTACGCACCTCGGGCACCCATCGAGGCTGTTCAGGACACGCACGCGAGTCGTGTCAGAACAATGGTGGCGGCGGGCCGGTCCGCGCAGGTGCGAGGATCGGATGGATGACACAGGAGCAGGAGGACGTGTGAGCCACGCCACCCCCGGCACCCCCGACCGGGTGCACCTCGACAACGGCGGGCGCGCCCCGTGGCACCCGCTCGCCCGGCAGGCGTTCGAGCAGGCGCTCGGCGACGGGTGGGCCGATCCGCGTCGCCTGCATGCCGAGGGCCGCCGCGCGGCCCGCCTGCTCGACGGCGCCCGTGAGGCCGTCGCCGCCGTGCTGGGCGCGCGGACCCAGGAGGTCCACTTCACGCCGGGCCACACCGCCTCGCTCCACATGGCCGTCGCGTCGGCCGCGGCCGGCCGGCGGAGGGCGGGCACCACCGTCGTCACCAGCGCGGTCGAGCGGGCCGCGGTGCTGCAGGCTGCCGCCCACACGGCAGCCGGTGGGAGCGTGCACCCGGCAGGCGCGCGCCCGACAGACGTGATCGTGCCTGCTGCCCGGCCCGGCCCTGTCCCGGTGGACCGGCTCGGACGCGTGGACGCCGACGCGATGATCGCCGCGGTCCAGGCGCCGGGTGTCGCCCTGGCCGCGCTGCAGCATGCGAACGGCGAGGTGGGCACGGTCCAGCCGGTCGACACCGTGCACGACGCCGCACGCGCGGCCGGCGTCCCGCTCCTGGTGGACGCCGGGGCGAGCGTCGGGCACGTGGCGGTTCCCGGGACCTGGGACCTCCTGGCCGCCGACCCCGCCGACTGGGGCGGGCCCGCCGGCGTCGGGGTGCTCGCCGTGCGGCAACGGGTCCGCACCACTCCGGTCGGACCGGAGGACGAGGACCCGTGGGCGCCGGGCGGGGTGAGCGTGCCGCTCGCCTTTGCCGCCGCCGTCGCGCTGCAGGCGGTCGAGGCCGACCGGGTCGAGCAGGAGGCCCGGCGCCGCGAGCTCGTGGACCGCGTGCGTGCACAGGTCGCGCGTATCCCGGACGTCGAGGTGGTGGGTGACCCGGAGGGGCGACTCCCCCACGTCGCGACCTTCTCGTTCCTCTACGTGGACGGCGAGGCGCTCGTGACCGAGCTGGACCGGCACGGGTTCGCGGTCGGGTCCGGCTCGGCGTGCACGTCGAGCACGCTGGAACCCTCGCACGTGCTCGCGGCGATGGGCGTGCTCACGCACGGCAACGTACGGATCGCACTGGACCGCACGACCACCGCCGACGAGGTCGACCGGTTCTGCGCCGTGCTGCCCGGAGCGGTGGCGCGGGTGCGGGAGATGCTCGGCGTGGGCGGCCTCTGATGCCCGGCACGCTGGTGGACGCCAGAGGGCTGCGCTGCCCGCTGCCCGTGATCCGGCTCGCGGCCGCCGCGAAAGGGCTGCCCGTCGGCGCGGAGCTGACCGTGCTGTCGACCGACCCCGCCGCGAAGCTCGACGTACCCGCGTGGTGCCGCATGCGCGGCCACGAGCATGTCTCGACCGTGGAGCACACCGGCGACTGGGACGGCTGGTCCGTCACGGTCCGCCTGGCCTGACCCGGACCTCACTGCCCCGGCCCGTCCGGCCTGCCCCGACCCGCCCGAACGAGAGGCGGGCCGGTCACCGTAAAGGTGACCGGCCCGCCGTCGTGCAACGTCTGTCGTGCAACGTCCTGTCGACGCAGAGCTCAGATCAGGAGAACGACCCGCCGCAGGCGCATGCGCTGCCCGCGTTCGGGTTGTCGATCGTGAAGCCCTGCTGCTCGATGGTGTCCTTGAAGTCGATCGTGGCGCCCTCGAGGTACGGCACGCTCATCTTGTCCACGACGACCTCGACGCCGTCGTAGTCGCGCAGCGCGTCCCCGTCGAGCACACGCTCGTCGAAGTACAGCTGGTAGATCAGCCCGGAACAGCCACCCGGCTGCACCGCGACGCGGAGGCGCAGGTCGTCGCGGCCCTCCTGCTCGAGCAGGCTACGGACCTTGCCCGCGGCGACGTCAGTGACGTTGACGCCGTGGGTTCCGATGTCCGTGGTCGTGTCGGTCATGTCATCTCCCGATCGTGTTCGACATACCGGTAGTCGATGTCTCAGCGGTGCCAACCCATCGGGCCGTCCGTCTGTTCCCGTTGCCGGCCTGTTGAAGAAGATCGTACGCCCACGGACCGGCCCGCCCCATCACCGGTCCGTGCTCAGCGCGCCCAGCCCGGCGTCCAGGTCCGAGCCACGCGGGCGACGTCGCCCTCTGCCGCCTCGTGCACCCCGCTGAGCCCGGCCGTGGACCACTCACGCCTGCTCACCTCGCTGCGGTCCGTGACCACGACGACGGGAACGGCGTGCGGTGCCGCGGCCGCGGCCGCCTCGACGACCACCCCGCGGTGCAGCCGGTCGCCGTCGAGCCGCGTGACATACGCCACGACGACGTCGGCCCGCGCGGCCGCCTCGGCGAGCGCCGCACCCTCCTCCCGTGGCAGGGCGGACGGCGCGGGGCCCGGCGCCGTGGGACCCGGGTGGGCGGGGCCCACGTCCTGCGGCCCGACGGACGCCGGAGGGCCCACGGGGATCGCAGCCCCCGCCAGGAGCACACCCCCGCCGCCCGCCGGGCCGGCCGGGCCGGCGAGTTGGCCGGGAGCGGTGGGTGCGCCGCCGTGGCCGGACCCTCCGTCGGAGGGTCCGGGGGAGCCCGGAACTCGCACCTCCCGGGCCTCGGTGTCGGCATGGGGCGCGGCGGCACGCCACGCGGAGGCGAGTCGCTCGGCGTCGGGCAGGGTCTCGGCAAGCAGCAGCACGTGCACGGGACGCATCGTGACACCCTCTTGTCTGCGTGTCATCACCGCGTGTCATCATGGTGACTGTGAGCACCCTGCTGGCTGAAAGCCCCGGCTTCTCCGAGCCCGCCCCCTCCCCGCTGCTGCTGCTCGGCCAGGGCCGTGACCTGGCCTCCGAGCGCGGCGTGGAGTGTACGGGCGAGCTGCCCGCCCCGAGCGACCCGAACCTGGTGGAACGGGCCCGCGCCGCGCGCGCCGCCCTGGGCAGCCGGGCGTTCGTGCTCGGGCACCACTACCAGCGCGACGAGGTGATCGACTTCGCCGACGTCACCGGCGACTCCTTCAAGCTCGCACGCGAGGCGGCTGCCCGCCCCGAGGCCGAGTTCATCCTGTTCTGCGGCGTGCACTTCATGGCCGAGAGCGCGGACATCCTCACCTCCGACCGGCAGCAGGTCGTGCTGCCCGACCTCGCGGCCGGCTGCTCCATGGCCGACATGGCGGCGATCGGCCAGGTCGAGGAGGCCTGGGCGGTGCTGCAGGACGTCGGCATCGCGGACTCGACGATCCCCGTCACGTACATGAACTCCTCGGCCGCGATCAAGGCTTTCACCGGGCGGCACGGGGGCACCGTGTGCACCTCGTCCAACGCCGAGGTCGCACTGCGCTGGGCGTTCGACCAGGTCGGTGGCATCGACGGCACCGGCAAGGTGCTGTTCCTGCCCGACCAGCACCTCGGCCGCAACACCGCGGTGCTCGAGCTGGCGATGTCGCTGGACGAGTGCGTCGTCTTCGACCCGCGCAAGCCGAACGGCGGGCTCACCGACCAGGAGCTGCGCGACGCCCGGATGATCCTGTGGCGCGGCCACTGCTCGGTGCACGGGCGCTTCTCGGAGAAGAACGTCTCCGACATCCGCGCGGCCGTCCCGGGCGTCAACGTGATGGTGCACCCGGAGTGCAAGCACGAGGTTGTCACGGCGGCCGACTACGTGGGTTCGACCGAGTACATCATCAAGCAGCTGGACGCGGCGGAGCCCGGGTCCTCGTGGGCGATCGGCACCGAGCTCAACCTGGTGCGCAGGGTCGCCAAGGCGCACCCCGACAAGAACGTGCACTATCTCGACTCGACGGTGTGCTTCTGCTCGACCATGAACCGCATCGACCTGCCCCACCTCGTGTGGGCGATGGAGTCGCTCGTGGAGGGACGCGTGGTGAACCAGATCGTCGTGGACGCCGACGACGCCCACTGGGCCCGCGTCGCGCTCGACCAGATGCTGGCCCTCCCGGGTATCTGACACGAGCTGAGCACATGACCGGCAACGGCGGGCTGCGGATCGGGATCTTCGTCTTCGACGGGGCGGAGGAGCTCGACGTCGTCGGGCCCTTCGAGGTCTTCGCCGAGTGGGGCTCCCACTCGCAGGAGCTGCGGCCGTCGGTGAGCACGTTCTCCTGGGACGGCTCCGGGGTGCGGCTCGCGAAAGGCCTGCGGATCCTGCCGGCGCACGGTGCGGACGACGTCGGGCCGCTGCACGTGCTGGTCTACCCGGGCGGCCTCGGAACCCGGCCGCTGCTCGCCCAGGCCGGGCACCTCGAGTGGCTGCGCCAGATCCGCAAGCAGACCCCGATCATGGCCAGCGTCTGCACGGGCGCCCTGTCGTTCGCGGCCGCGGGCCTCCTGGCGGGGCGTCCGGCGACCACGCACCACAGCCACTACGACGAGCTCGCCGAGATGGATCCGAGCGTCCTGATAGACACCGAGGCGCGGTTCGTGGACGACGGCGACGTGGTCACCTCGGCAGGTGTCTCGTCGGGGATCGACATGGCGCTCCACCTGGTCGAGCGGCTCGAGTCGGCGGACATCGCCCGCGCGGTGCGCAACGAGATCCAGCACCCGCCCGCCGAACCGACAGGTATCTGATACCTCCGGTTCTCGGTATAACCTTCGACGCATGGCTCGCATGTTCCAGCTCACCTGGACCGGACTGTTCCCCCGCAAGGCCCGCCCTGGGCAGAACCTGCTCGACCCGTCCGTCACCAGGATGCGCGTCGGCCTCCTGGACCTCGACTCCAACCTGCACGTCAACAACGGCACGTACCTGCAGATGATGGACGTGGCCCGGAACAACCAGATCGCCGACCTCGGCATGTTCCCGGTCGCGCGCCAGAAGGGGTGGGCGCCGGTCGTCGCGGCGTCGACCATGAAGTACCGCCGGTCTCTGCGGCCGTTCGACCGGTTCGAGATCACCACGCGGATCATCGGCTGGGACGAGCGCGTGTTCTACCTGGAGCAGGTGTTCACGCGCGGCGGCCAGCTCTGTGCCCGCGGCATCGTGGCCAGCCGGTTCCTGGACCGCAAGGGCAACCGGATCTCGGCGTTCGACGTCGTGCGGGACGTCATGGGTGAGGACCTGCCCTCCCCCGAGCTCCCCGCGGACGTGGCGGCCTGGGCTCGCGCGCTGGACGTCGCACCGCGCGAGCCCGCCACCAGGAGCTAGAGCCCTTCGCCGACCTTCGTCAGCAGCAGGGCCTCCGCCAGGACGACCTTCTGGAGCTCACCCAGGTGCACCGACTCGTTCGCGCCGTGCGCCCGCGAGTCCGGGTCCTCGACCCCTGTCACGAGGATCGCGGCGTCCGGGAAGACCTCCAGCAGGTCCGCGATGAACGGGATCGACCCGCCCACGCCGACGTCGACCGGTGCGGTGCCCCACGCCTCGGTGAACGCGGCGCGCGCCGCACGCATCGCCGCCGTGTCACCGGAGGCGAGGAACGGCTTGCCCTGCTCGCCGGAGCGCCACGTGACCTGCGCGCCGAACGGGGCGTGCTTCGCGACGTGGGCGGCCAGCGCCTCGTCAGCCGCCGCCGGGTCCTGCCCCGGTGCGAGCCGCAGCGACACCTTCGCGGTGCAGCTCGGCGCGATCGTGTTCGACGCCTCCGCCACCGAGGTCACGTCCATGCCGATCACGGACAGCGCGGGCTTGGCCCACAGCCGGCCGGAGACCGTGCCGGTGCCGGCCAGCGACACCCCGTCGAGCAGCGAGGAGTCCGCGCGGAAGGCGGCCTCGTCGTAGTCGACCTCCGGCTCGGGCGCGGCGACCAGGCCCTCGATCGCCACGTCGCCCGCCTCGTCGTGGAACGTCGCGACCAGCCGGGACATCAGGGTCACGGCGTCCAGCACCGCTCCGCCGAACATGCCCGAGTGCACCGCGTGCTCCAGTACCTTCAGCTCGACCACACCGTCGACCAGGCCACGTAGCGACGTCGTGAGGGCAGGGACACCCACCTTCCAGTTCGTCGAGTCGGCGACGACGATGACGTCGGCCGCCAGCAGGTCCCGGTGGGCCTCCAGGAACGCGCGGAACGACGGCGAGCCCGACTCCTCCTCACCCTCGAGGAAGACCGTGACACCCACGGGCAGGTCCGCCCCGTCCGGCAGACCTAGGGCGCGCAGGGCACCCAGGTGCGCGACGATGCCCGCCTTGTCGTCGGCGGCGCCCCGGCCGAAGAGGCGCTCGCCCACCTGCGTGGGCTCGAACGGGTCGGTGTCCCAGGTAGCAGGATCACCCGGCGGCTGCACGTCGTGGTGCGCGTAGAGGAGCACGGTCGGCGCGCCCTCGGGCGCCGGCCTGCGCGCGACGACGGCGGGCGCGCCCTGCGTGCCGTCGGGACGCGGTGCGGACAGGATCTGGACGTCAGGCAGGCCCGCGTCCCGCAGCAGCTGTTCCGTGGCGGCGGCGCTCGCGGCGACGTGCGCCTGGTCGAACGCGGCGGCCGAGACGCTCGGGACGCGCACGAGCGCCTCGAGATCGGCCTGCAGGGCGGGGAACAGCTCGGCGACGCGGGCGCGGAGGGCCGCGGTTGTATCAGAAGTCACCGCCCCACGTTAACGGCTCGCAGCGGGGCACTGCTGCGACCGATTAGGCTGGGGAGGTGTTCTCCCGCAGCAAGACTCCGACACCCGACGGCGTGACCCCCGTGGGCGACTCCCCCGACGAGGCGACGCCCCCGTCCGCGACGACGCCGAACAGCGCCCCCAAGAAGGGGCGTCCCACCCCCAAGCGCAACGTCGCGCAGGCCGCGAACAAGCGTCCGCTGGTCCCGGACGACCGCAAGGCCGCCCGGAAGGCGCAGCGCGAGAAGTCGCGCATCGACCGCGAGCGCGCCTACCAGGCGATGCAGACCGGCGACGAGCGCTACATGCCGGCCAAGGACAAGGGCCCGGTGCGCCGCTACGTCCGTGACTTCGTGGACGCCCGCTGGAACCTCGGTGAGTTCTTCCTGCCGGTCGCGTTCATCTTCCTGTTCGCGACGTTCTTCACCTCCCAGTACCCGGAGCTCAGCATCGTCGTGATGCTCGGCCTCTACGGGTTCCTGTTCCTGACGATCATCGACGCGTGGCTCCTGTGGCGGTCGCTGAAGAAGCGCCTGACCGCGAAGTTCGGCGAGGTGCAGCGCGGTCTCCTCATGTACACGATCACGCGCGCCTACCAGCTGCGCCGGTCGCGTCTGCCGAAGCCGATGAGCAAGAAGCGCGGCAACTACCCGGAGTAGCTCCGGCTTCCCGAGCGGGCACCGGCAGGACGCCCGGCTCCAGGGGTGGCACCACGAATTCGAGCGCTTCTTCGGCATACCCTCGAGGGTCTTCGCCGGGTCGCGGACGATCACGCCGTCCAGGGCCTCGTCGATCTGCTTCATCAGCTCGGCGGGGATGGTCACACCCGACGCCTTGACGTTCTCGGCGACCTGCTCCGGACGCGACGCACCCACGAGCGCCGCGGCCACGTTGTCGTTCTGCAGCACCCACGCGACGGCGAGCTGCGCCATCGACAGGTCCAGCTCGGCAGCCACCGGCTTGAGGTTCTGCACGGCGGTCAGCGTCTCGTCGTTCATGAAGCGGCTGATCGTCTGCGCACCGCCCTTCTCGTCCGTGGCGCGCGAGCCGGCGGGGGCCGGCTGCCCGGGCAGGTACTTGCCCGAGAGCACGCCCTGCGCCATGGGCGACCACACGATCTGGGAGACGCCGGCATCCTTCGAGGCGGGAACCACCTCGTCCTCGATGACGCGCCACAGCATCGAGTACTGGGGCTGCGAGGAGATCAGCTGGAAGCCGAGCTGCTTGGCCAGCGCTGCGCCCTCGCGGATCTGGTCGGCGGTCCACTCCGAGACGCCGATGTAGAGCGCCTTGCCCTGGCGCACGATGTCGGCGAAGGCCTGCATCGTCTCCTCGAGCGGGGTCTCCACGTCGAAGCGGTGCGCCTGGTACAGGTCGACGTAGTCGGTGCCGAGGCGGGTGAGGGAGCCGTTGATGGACTCCATGATGTGCTTGCGCGAGAGGCCCGTGTCGTTGGGACCCTTGGGTCCGGTGGGCCAGTACACCTTCGTGAAGATCTCGAGGGACTCGCGGCGCTCGCCCTTCAGCGCGTCGCCGAGAACCTGCTCCGCCGCCGTGTTCGCGTACGCGTCAGCGGTGTCGAAGGTGGTGATGCCGGCGTCGAGCGCGGCGCGGACACATGCCGAGGCGACGTCGTTCTCCACCTGCGAGGCGTGCGTGAGCCAGTTGCCGTAGGTGATCTCCGAGATCTTGAGACCACTGTTACCGAGGTACCGATAGTTGACCATGGCTTCACCCTACGACGAAGATCGAATCGAATCGGCGCACCCCGGCGACCGGTCAATAGCGCCTCGACGGCACCTCAGCGATGCCCCGCCAGGCCCGACGGCGCGAGCCACCGTGCGGCGACCTGCACCACCGGACCGACGGTGAAGGCGAACACGACGGTCGCCCACCCGAACGTCCCGCCGAGGAGCACACCGAGCACCACCACGCTGACCTCGATGGCCGTCTTGACCAGCCAGACCGGCCAGCCGGTGACGTGCACGAGCCCGGTCATCAGACCGTCCCGTGGTCCCGGACCCAGCCGTGCGCCCACATAGGCGGCGGTGCTCACCCCGAGGAGCACGATCCCGCCCAGGGCCAGGCCGATCCCGGCGAGCAGACCCGGGTCGGGGAGCAGCCGCTCCAGGACCCACAGGGTCGGGTCGATCACCAGGCTGATCACGATGATGTTGGAGACCGTCCCGATGCCCGGCTTCTGGCGGAGCGGGATCCACGCGAGCATCACGAGCAGCCCGACCCCGAACACGACCCACCCGTAGGCCAGGCCCGTGCGGTCCACGATGCCCTGGTCCAGCACCGCCCACGGCATCGCGCCCTGGCCCGAGTGCAGCATCATCGCTGTCGCGACGCCGAATCCCACGAGTCCCAGCGCGAGCTGTGCGACGCGGCGTGGGAGGGACATGAGGACGGGTGCGGGGCCCTGGATGGTCGGGGCGGCAGCCGTCGCGGCGAGCGGGGGGATGTTGTCGGACGGGCGGGCGGTGGACGTGGTCATGCATCCATGGTGCGGGAGGATTGGCCTTGTCATCCAGGGCCAATCGGAGAAGAGTGGACCCATGCCCACCGCGACCCCGACCGTGCTCCGCCAACTCTCCCCCGCGAGCACCGCCCGACTCCTCGGCACGTGGCACGCGGGCGGACCCGCCTACGTGGCACTCGCGGACGCCCTGCGGGCAGCGGTCCTGTCGGGAAAGGTCGCCCCGCACACCCGCCTGCCCAGCGAGCGTGAGCTCGCGGCGATCCTGAAGGTGTCGCGCACCACCACGTCCGGCGCGTACGCGCGGCTGCGCGAGCTCGGGTTCGCGGTGAGCCGGGTCGGGTCGGGCACCGTCACCGCGCTGCCCCGGCGCTCCGCCGGACCTGTTCCAGGCCGACCGGCCGGTGGCGATGCGCCGGTGGCCGGCGAGGCCCTGCGCGGCGCCGTCCGCACGGTGGCCCCCTCCGGCGTCGGGCACATGGACCTGTTGCAGGCGACGCCGCCGGCGCCGCCCGAGCTGCACGAGGCCTTCACCCGAGCGCTGGAAGGGCTGCCCGCCTATCTCGACTCGGGCGGCTACGAGCCGTACGGCCTCGCCCCGTTGCGTGAGGCCGTCGCCGCGCGCTACCGCGAGCGCGGTGTGCCGACCACGGCCGACGAGATCCTCGTGACGACCGGCGCCCAGCAGGCGATCGCCCTGCTCGCGCACGCCTACCTGAGCCCGGGCGACCGCGCGGTCGTGGAGTCCCCCACCTACTTCCATGCCATGGAAGCGATGCGTAACGCCGGCGGCCGCGTGGTGGGCGTACCGACCGGACCGCTGGACGTCGACATGCTCGCCTCGACCGTCCGCCGTGCCCGGCCGCGGCTCGTGTACCTCGTCCCGGACTACCATAACCCGACCGGTTCCGTGCTGTCCGCCGACGAGCGCGCGGCGGTCCGGGAGATCGCCGACCGGCACGGCGTCACCGTCGTGGGTGACGAGACGCTCGTCGAGCTCGGGCTGTCCGACGACGAGACGCCGCCCCCGTTCGCCGGGGACGGCTCGTCACCGCACGTGGTGTCGGTGGGGTCGGCCTCCAAGTCGTTCTGGGGCGGTCTGCGCGTCGGCTGGGTCCGGGCACACCCGCAGGTGATCGCCCAGCTCGCCCGTGCGCGGCAGTCCGCGGACATCGCGACGGCGGTGCTGGAGCAGCTGGCCGTGACGGATCTGCTCGGGCGGCGCGCCGACGTGATGGTCGGCAGGCGCCGCATGCTGCGCGAGCGCCGCGACCTGCTCGTCGGCATGCTCCGCGAGGCATTCCCGTGGGACGTGCCCACGCCGCCGGGCGGGCTGTTCTGCTGGGTCGACCTCGGCCTTCCGGTCGCCCAGGCCTTCGCGGCCGCGGCAGCGGCGGAGGGCGCCCTCGTCGCCGCCGGCCCGCTGTTCACCCCGGACAACGCCGGCGCCGCCGCGCACGTGCGGCTCACCTACACGCGGTCACCCGCGGAGCTGCGGGACGCAGTACCGCGCATGGTCCGGGCGTGGGCACGCGTGGCAGGCCGTCAGCGTTCCGCCAGCTCCCGGAGGTAGGCACCCAGCATCCGCTTCACCTCGGTGATGATCACCGGTCGCTCGTCCGCGTCGGCCGTGGTGACCGAGGGCATCGCCGCCTGGACGACCTGGATCATCAGCTGCCCGGCCAGGTTCAGCTCCACGAGCGACCGCTCCGGGAAACGGGTCTTGAGCAGGCTGATCACGCGACCCAGCAGCGCGTCGTGGATGGGCCGGGTGGCCGCCGCCAGGCCCGGCGGCATGTCGGGCCTGGCATGCAGCGCCTTGAAACCGGGGTTGGCCAGGTTGAAAGCAAGGATCGGGTCGATCACGCGGTCGATCGTCTCGCCGGGAGTCAGGTTCGTGACGTCGGTGAGGTCGAACGCCGCCTCGTGCGCCGCACGCAGGCCGGCCGCGTAGGTGGTCGCCAGCTCCGCGGCGATCTCGTCCTTGTTCCGAAAGTACTGGTACAGCGAGCCGGGCGAGATCCCGGCCTCCGCCGCTATCGCGTTGGTCGTCGTCTTCTCGTAGCCCTGCGCCGCCAGGACCCGGGCCGCGGCGGCGAGGATCTCGGCGATCCGTCGCTCGCCCCGCGCCTGCCGCTTTCGCGGGGCAGTGCGCTCCGCCGTGGTGCCATCAGCAGCCTCGGCCTCCAGCTGATCTTCCATCCGCCCACCTTACTGTTGACAAACACGAGCGATCACTCGCATTCTTTACGCGAGTCATTGCTCGCATTCATCCTAGACCTCGGGAGCGCCCGTGCTCGGTCGCCTTGTCACCCACCGCCCCTGGCGGGTGCTCGTCTCCTCAGCCCTCGTCCTACTCGCGTCGTTCGCGGTAGCCGCCACCACCATCAGCTCCCTGTCCCTCAACCGCTACGAGGCCCCGGGCTCCGAGTCCGCCGTAGCCCGCGCGGCCCTGGCCGAGCGGTTCGGCACCGGCAGCCCCAACGTCGCGCTCCTGGTCTCGCCGGCCTCCGGCACGGTGGACGACGACGACGTGGTCACCCTGGGCCGCGAGCTCACCGACACGGTGGCCCGCTTCCCCGGCGTCGGGGACGCCTGGTCGTACTGGAGCCCAGCCGCACCCGACACCCTTGCCGGCGAGGACCGCCGGCAGGCACTCGTCCTGGCCTGGGTCCCCGGTGATGCCGACCACGTGCGCGGCGAGGTGCTGCCCGCCCTGGAATCGGACGTCGTCGAGCGGTTCGACGGCGCCCAGGTCGAGGTCACCCTCGGCGGCGGCGACGAGATCTTCCGCATCGTCGCCGGTCAGGCCCGCACCGACTTCCTGCGCGCCGAGCTCATCGTCGTGCCCCTGGTGCTGGCGCTCCTGTGGCTCGTCTACCGGCGGTTCGCGCCCGCCCTGGCCACGCTCGCCGTCGGCCTGTTCGCGGCGGCCGGCAGCCTCGCACTGATCCGGCTGGTGGTGACGTTCACCGAGGTGTCGACGTTCGCAGCCAACGTCTCGCTCGTGATGGGCATCGGCCTCGGCGTCGACTACAGCCTGTTCATGATCTACCGCTACCGCGAGGAGGTCGCCGCGGGCCACGACTCCACCGAGGCCGTCCGCCGGACGGTGGCCGGCGCGGGGCGCACCGTCCTGTTCAGCGGTCTGACCGTCGCCGCCGCGCTGGCCGTCCTGTTCGTGTTCCCGTTCCCGTTCCTGTCCTCGTTCGCCTACGCGGGGATCGCCGTGGTGCTCTGCGCGGTACTGGGCGCGACAGTGGCGCTCCCCGCGATCCTCCGCCTGGCCGGCCCCCGGATGCTGCGCCCGGCACGCGCGGACCGCATCGAGGACGGCTTCTGGTTCCGGGTGTCCGCCACGGTGATGCGCCGGCCGGTCGTGACCGGGGGCGCTGGCCTCCTGGTGCTGGTCCTGCTCGGTGCTCCCACGCTCGGACTGACCTTCGGCTCACCCGACGACCGCGTCCTCAACAACAGCGACCAGCCAGTGCGCGCGATGTACGACACGATCCGGGCCGACTTCGCAGCGGAGGAAGCCGACGCGCTCTTCGTCGTCGCACCGGACGCGTCGGATGCGAGGGCCGGCACCACCGAGCCCGGAGGAGCAAGCGCGGGCAGCACAGAGCCCGACACAGGGGCTGGGGACGTTCCGGACCAGGCCCTCCACGACTACGCCGCGTCCCTGTCGCAGATCTCGGGCGTCGCCCGGGTGGACTCGGCCGCCGGTGCGTTCGCAGCCGGTGAGCGGCTCGGTCCGGCGGGACCGTTCGGCGCCGACCGGTTCGACTCCGGCACCGCGACCCGGCTGTCCGTCCTGCCGACCAGCGATCGCCTCGCGAACGATCCCGTCGGCCTGGTCCGAGAAGTTCGCGGTGCCGACGCGCCGTTCGACGTCGTGGTGGGCGGATATCCGGCAGAGCTCGCCGACTACCGCGACGGCATCGTCGACCGCCTGCCGCTCGTGGGGGTGCTCATCCTCGCCGTGACGTTCGTCGTCCTGTTCGTGATGACCGGCAGCGTCATCGCACCGCTGACGGCGATCGTGCTCAACCTGCTCTCGCTCTCGGTCATGTTCGGCGTGGTGGTGTGGGGCTTCCAGGACGGGGCGCTGGCAGGGCTGCTCGGCTTCACGCCGACCGGTGTCGTGGAACCGAGCATCCTGCTGCTCATGTTCTGCATCGCCTACGGCCTGAGCATGGACTACGAGGTGTTCCTGCTGGCCCGCGTCCAGGAGGAGTACGCCCGCACCGGCGACGTGGTGGGGTCGGTGCCGGCGGGTATCGCACGCTCGGCACCCTTGGTCACCGCCGCCGCGCTCATCCTGGCCGCGTCGTTCGCGGTGTACGCGTCCAGCGAGGTGTCGTTCATGCAGCAGCTCGGCATCGGCATGGCACTCGCCGTGGCGGTCGATGCCACGCTGATCCGAGGTGTGCTGGTACCCGCCGCCCTGCGCCTCACCGGACGGGCGAGCTGGTGGTCGCCCGCCCCGCTACGCGCCCTGCACGACCGGTTCGGCTTTCGGGAGCACCCGGTGACTCCCGCAGCGGATGAGCAGCCGCCGCCCTCCGCCATACCCGCCCAGCACGCCCTCGAGAGGACACCCCGGTGACCGCCCTGAGCACAGCCCGTCTCGTCGCCGCCATCCTGGCCGCGGTGATGACCGTCTACTTCCTCGTCACGGACGCGGTCCGCGCCGACAACCCGTTCCTGGTGCCCGACCTGCTCCTGAGCGTCCTGCTGGTGGTCACCGCGAGCCTCCCGGCTCGCTGGGCGGCCCCGGCGCTCGTGTTCGCGTTCGGGCTGGCCGCCGGGGTGTGGACCGTCTCGCTGTCCCACTACGCCGTGCGGGGCGAGCTCGTCGACGGCCTCGACCACCTGCCCCTGATCGGTGCCTGCGTCATCCTGTCGTTGTTCCTCGTCCGCGGGCTCGTCCGCGGTCCGGCCGGCCGCCCGGTCGAGGCACCACGTAGTTCGAGTCCCGTGCGTCCGTGATCGCCGTGCGTCCCGGTGAACCGAGCAGGATCAGGGAACCCGCAGCTCCACGCCCGGTGCCGCCTGGGTGCCGTCGTGCAGCAGGCGCGCCTGCACCGCACCGGCCTCGGCCAGCGCGCGCCAGTGCTCACCGAGCCACTGCTCGGCGTCGTACTGCGCGGTGAAGACGGGCGTGACGGGCTCGCTCAGGCGGCGCCCCTCGCCGTCGTCCAGGGCCCACTCCCACTGCGGACGGATCACTCGTACCTCCCACTGGCTGTCGAGCCGGCCGAGCGGGTCAGTGCGCGGTTGATCCGCGACGCCCACAGCGGGCCCTCGTAGACGAATGACGTGTAACCCTGCGTCAGGTCGGCTCCGGCGCGCAGGTAGGCGCGGACGTCGTCGGCCCGGGTGATACCGCCCACGCCGATGATGACGGGGCCCGTACCGAGCCGCTCGCGGAGCCGGGCGACGACCTCGATGCCCCGGCCCAGCAGCGGCGGGCCGGACAGCCCGCCGGGGCCGCGGTCGTGGCCGATGGTCGTGTTGACGGCGACCACGCCGTCGAGCCCCAGCTCGAGCACGAGGTCGGCGACCGCGTCGATGTCGTCGTCCGCGAGGTCAGGGGCGATCTTCACGAGCAGCGGGATGCGCCGCCCGCCCGCCGCGGTGGCATTGGCCTCGTCGGCCGCGGCGCGCACCGCCTGCAGGATGGGGCGCAGCGACTCGGTCGCCTGCAGGTCGCGCAGGCCGGGCGTGTTCGGGGAGGAAACGTTGACGACGAGGTAGTCCGCCCAGGGAGCCAGCAGCCGGGCCGACGTCGCGTAGTCTGCGGCGGCCTCCTCGGGCGGCGTCACCTTCGTCTTGCCGATGTTGGCGCCCACCACTATCGCGCGGCCCGTGGCGGTACTGCGCAGCGCTCGCAGCCGGTCCGCGGCAGCTGCGGCGCCCTCGTTGTTGAAGCCCATCCGGTTGCGCACCCCGCGCACGTCCAGCTCGCGCCACATGCGCGGCTTCTCGTTGCCGGGCTGCGCGTGTGCGGTGACCGTGCCGATCTCGATGAACCCGAAGCCGAGCATGGTCAGGCCACGGACGGCTCGCGCGTTCTTGTCGAACCCGCCGGCCAGGCCGAACGGCGCGGGCACTACGCGGCCGAAGAGACGCACGCTCCCCGGTCCCCCGGAGCGCTGGCCGAGGTACGGGGCCACGGCACCCTGCACGACGTCACGCAGCACCGGCACCTTACCCGCCCGCTCGATCAGCGAGAACGCGAGCTCGTGCGCGCGTTCCGGGTCCATGCGACGGAAGGCGCTGTTGAACAACAACGAGTACGGCCAGCTCATGCAGTCCTCTCCTCGGACGTGCTGCGCGACGTCCGCCACAGCCACCACAACCCCACGAAAGGCAGGACAAGGGGCACGTAACCGTAGCCCTGGCCGAACCCCGACCAGACGGTCGACTCGCCGAACGCCTGCGCGTCGGCGAGCGACAGCGCCCCGACGGTCACGACGCCGACGGCCTCGATCCCGACGGTGATCCACGCGGTCAGGCGCCAGGCGGGGGTGCCGATCGCCAGCGCGAACGTCGCCAGAACATAGACGACGGCGGCGAGGGTCGACAGCGTGTACGCCACCGGCGCCTCGTCGAACTTCACGACCAGCTCGTAGGACGAGCGGCCGAGGGCGGCGAACGCCAGGATCCCGTACACGGTCACCAGGACGCGGCCGAAGCCCCGGCCGGTCCGCCGTCCGGCTGATCGCTGCTCCATCATGCTCCCGTCCAGATCTGCCACATGCGCCACTCGAGGAAGGCCACCGTCAGCGACGCGACGAGCAGCACCACCGAGCTCCATTTCGTGCGCTCGGCGAATGCCCACGCGGCGGCGACGGGCAGGATCACGAGGGTCGTGGCGTAGTAGCCCCAGAAGAGCAGCGGGTCGGCCGCGCCGGCGCCGTTGGCGCCCTGCACCACGGCGACGACGCCCTGCACCAGGACGAAGGCCTCGACGACGGCGCCGCCCCACAGCTGGTTCAGGATGACCGCGCGGTCGCGAGCCACGAACCAGCCGGCCCATCCGGCCAGGACCACGCAGAGCGCGACCACGAGGAGCAGGAGGGCAAGGATCACGTCCCGCAGACTACCGCTCAGCACCTGAGTGGCGGCAATCGGACCGTGCGTGACCTGCGCCTCCATCCGGCGCCCCGGCCCCCCGGACGGCCCAGCGGCTCGCACCGGGACCGCATCGGGACCGGCATCCGGACCGGCATCGGATCGCCCGAGGATCGCGCGTCAGGGGTGCGGGATACGATCGGCCTCGTGACCGACGTGACCCTCTCCAGCAAGAATCCCACCGCCGTGAAGGCCGAAGCGCTCGTGGTGGCGACCGCCCAGACGTCGGACGGCGTAGCCGTCGTGTCCGACCAGCTCCCCACGGACCTGCTGACGGAGCTCGAGTCGCTCGCGCCTCAGCTCGGCGTGACGGGTGCGCGTGACGAGGTCCGCAAGATCCCGGCCGGACCCAAGCTCGCCGCCGACGTCCTGGTCCTGACCGGCCTGGGCGAGCGCGCCGAGGACGGCACCTTCGCCACCGAGACCCTGCGCCGCGCCGCCGGCGCGGCGACCCGCGAGCTGGCAGGCCTCAAGTCCGCCGCGATCGCGCTGCCCGCGTCCGACGACGACGAGATCACCGCCGTCACCGAGGGCGCACTGCTGGGCGCGTACGCCTTCAACCGCTACCGCACCTCGGGCAAGGACGCCGCCGGCAAGGACGGGGCGAGCAAGGACGGGGCGAAGGCCGCCAAGAACGGCAAGGACCCGGTCGCCGCCATCGAGGTCCTGACGCCGCTGCACAAGAACGCCAAGGCGAAGGTCGCCGCCGAGCGGGCCGCCATCGTCGCCGCGGCCGTCCACGCCGCCCGCGACCTGGTCAACACGGCGCCGAACGAGCTGTACCCGGCCACGTTCGCCGACGCGGCCAAGGCCGCCGCCAAGGACGTGCGCCACGTCAAGGTGACCGTCCTGGACGACAAGCAGCTCGCGTCCGGTGGCTACGGCGGGCTCACGGCCGTCGGCCAGGGCTCGTCGCGCGGGCCGCGGCTCGTCAAGGTCGCCTACACCCCGGCCAAGCCGAACGGGAAGGTCGCCCTCGTCGGCAAGGGCATCACCTTCGACACCGGCGGCATCTCGATCAAGCCCGCCGCGGGCATGGAGGCCATGAAGTCCGACATGGCCGGCGCCGCCGCCGTCCTGTCCACGGTCGTCGCCGCCGCGAAGCTGAACCTGCCGCTCGCCGTCACCGGCTACCTCTGCCTCGCCGAGAACATGCCGGGCGGCAACGCTCAGCGTCCCGCCGACGTCATCACCATCTACGGCGGCAAGACCGTCGAGGTGCTGAACACCGACGCCGAGGGCCGCATCGTCATGGCCGACGGCCTGGTGTCCGCGGTCGAGGACGGCCACGACGTCGTGCTCGACATCGCCACCCTCACAGGCGCCCAGATGGTCGCGCTCGGCAACCGGACGTCCGCCGTCATGGGCACGGACGAGGTCCGCGACGAGGTCAAGGCCGCCGCCGACGCCACGGGCGAGCTGTTCTGGCCGATGCCCCTCCCGGAGGAGCTCATGTCGAACATCAAGTCCAAGGTGGCCGACGTCGCGAACTCGGGCCCGCGCTGGGGCGGCATGCTCAACGCCGGCCTGTTCCTGCGGACCTTCGTGGGCGACCACCCCTGGGCCCACCTGGACATCGCCGGTCCCGCCTTCAACGACGGCGGCGCCCACGGCTACACGCCCGGAGGCGGTACCGGCGTGGGTGTCCGCACCCTGCTGGGCTTCCTCGAGGGCCGCGCCGCGGCGCAGTAGACCGATCGTCGGTCGAGCTTGTGGGGGCCCGGCCTCGACAAGCTCGGCCAGCGAGGGTGCCTGCTACTTCGCCTTGCGCTGAGCGCTGTTCCAGTCCCGCATCCGCTGGGGGTAGCCGGTGAACCGGACGTTGTACACCGGCACCCCCAGCTGGTTCGCGATGTCGAACGCGGTGCGCTCGTCCGGGACCCGGCGGCGCGTCCACTCCCCCGTGGTCGCCACAAGCAGGATGGTGCTGGGGATGTCCGTGGTCGGTGGCTCCACATAGGCCTCGACGCCGACCCTCGACCCGATGAACTCGTTGAGGTGCGCCAGGGTCTGACGGCGTGCGTCGTTGCCGCTCGGGCGTGATCCGCTGCCGGACGACGAGGAACGCCGCTGGAAGAAACGCGCGAGCGAGCTACGGGACTGGCGGGGCATGCACCGAGAGTACTAGCGAGACCCGCGCTGTCCTAGGCATCTCCACGCCATTCCTGGAAACCCACAGGTCCTGTTCACTCCTGTTCACAGAGCCCCACAACCGCCCGGTGACGGCGCCTCCGGCCTGGCGCGAGGCCGGAGACCGGCCTGTCACAGCCCGGGTTGCCCGTCAATGTCGCCACGGTCACACCCGACAAGCCGGGTTCACAATTGGGGCCACGCCCGCTGAAGTGTCAAGATGGCATGCGGTGCTCACAATCTGCCCGCTGCCCGACCCGCGGTGCCAACACCCTGTCAACGAGGAGCCAGCACGTGCCTACGCCTGACAATCCGGCCACGTTCGACGTCGTCGTGCTCGGCGGGGGCAGCGGCGGTTACGCCACCGCGCTCCGGGCGGCACAGCTGGGTCTGAGCGTGGCTCTCGTCGAGGAGGACAAGCTCGGCGGCACCTGCCTGCACATGGGCTGCGTGCCCACCAAGGCCCTCCTCCATGCGGCCGAGGTGGCCGACGCCGCCACGCACGGCGCGCAGTTCGGCGTCCGCTCGACGCTGGACGGCATCGACATGCCCGGCGTCCTCGCCTACAAGGACTCCGTGGTCGCCGGCCTGTACAAGGGCCTGCAGGGGCTGATCGCCTCCAGGAAGATCACCGTCGCCGCGGGGCACGGCACGCTCGCGAGCCCTGGCGTCGTCGAGGTCACCTCCTCGGACGGCACTGCCACGCGGTACACGGGCACCCACGTGGTGCTCGCCACCGGTTCGTACGCCCGTAGCCTGCCGGGCCTGGAGCTCGGCGGCCGGGTCATCACGTCCGACGACGCACTCAAGCTGGACACCGTGCCGAAGTCGGTAGTGGTGCTCGGCGGCGGCGTGATCGGCGTCGAGTTCGCGAGCGTCTGGAAGTCGTTCGGCGCCGACGTGCAGATCGTCGAGGCGCTGCCTCACCTCGTGCCGAACGAGGACGTCGCGCTCTCCAAGGCGCTGGAGCGGGCGTTCCGCAAGCGTGGCATCAAGTTCTCCCTGGGCGAGCGTTTCGCCCAGGTCAAGCAGTCGGAGGACGGCGTACAGGTCGAGCTCGAGTCGGGCACGACCTTCGACGCGGAACTTCTGCTCGTCGCCGTCGGCCGTGGGCCACGCACCGCCGACCTCGGCTACGAGGCCGCCGGCGTCCGCCTCGACCGCGGCTTCGTCCAGGCCGACGAGCTGCTCCGCACCGGTGTCTCCACTCCCGCAGGTGGCCAGGTCTGGGCTGTCGGCGACATCGTGCCCGGCCTCCAGCTGGCCCACCGCGGGTTCGCCCAGGGCATCTTCGTGGCCGAGCAGATCGCCGGCCTCGCGCCCGTGACGATCGACGAGGCCACGATCCCGCGCGTCACCTACTGCGAGCCCGAGGTGGCTTCCGTCGGAGTCACCGAGGCGCGGGCCGCCGAGCTGTACGGCCCGGACCAGGTCGAGACCATCGAGTACAACCTCGCGGGCAACGGCAAGAGCAAGATCCTGGGCACCCAGGGTTTCGCGAAGCTCGTGCGCCGCAAGGACGGACCCGTGGTCGGCATGCACCTGATCGGCTCGCGTGTGGGCGAGCTGATCGGCGAGGGCCAGCTCATCGTGGGCTGGGAGGCGTTCCCTGAGGACGTCGCCTCGCTCGTCCACGCACATCCCACCCAGAACGAGGCACTCGGAGAGGCACACATGGCACTGGCCGGCAAGCCTCTGCACGCCCACAACTGACCAATAACGACAAAGGAGACCCCACAGGTCATGTCTGAGAACGTGCAGCTGCCGGCCCTCGGCGAATCCGTTACCGAGGGCACTGTCACCCGCTGGCTCAAGGCTGTCGGCGACGAGGTCGCCGTCGACGAGCCGCTGCTCGAGGTGTCGACCGACAAGGTCGACACCGAGATCCCGTCGCCCGTCGCAGGCGTCCTCGAGCAGATTCTCGTCCAGGAGGACGACACCGTCGAGGTCGGCGCCACCCTCGCCGTCATCGGCGACGGCTCCGGTTCCGGTGCCGCACCGGCCGCTCCCGCGGAGGAGCAGGCCGCCGCGGAGGCTCCTGAGCCGACGCCGGAGGCCGAGCCCGCCGAGGAGCCCGCTGCGGCCGCCCCTGCCGAGGCCCCCGCCGCCGAGTCTCCCGCTCCCGCGCCCGCCGCCGAGTCCCCGGCTCCGGCCGAGGCCCCGGCACCGTCCGGCGACAGCACCGAGGTCCCGCTGCCCGCGCTGGGTGAGTCGGTCACCGAGGGCACCGTGACGCGCTGGCTCAAGGAGGTCGGTGACGACGTCGCCGTCGACGAGCCGCTGCTCGAGGTGTCGACCGACAAGGTCGACACCGAGATCCCGTCGCCCGTCGCCGGCACCCTCCAGAAGATCCTGGTCCAGGAGGACGAGACCGTCGAGGTCGGCGCCGTCCTGGCGCTCGTCGGTTCCGGCGCTGCCGCTCCGGCCGCCGAGGCACCGGCTCCCGTCCCGGACCCGGCCGCGGACTCCCCGGAGCCCGCCAAGGCAGCCACCCCGGCTCCCGAGGAACCGGCAGCACCGGAGCCCACCCCGGCTCCGGCCGCCGAGGCCCCCGCGGCTCCGGCTGCTCCGGCTCAGGCGCCCGCCGCACCGGCGGCACCCGCCGCTCCCGCGCCCGCCGCTCCCGCTGCAGCACCGGCGTCGTCCGGTCGCACCATCGGCTCGTACCTGACGCCGCTCGTGCGCAAGCTCGCCGCGGAGAAGGGCGTCGACGTCAACGAGGTGCAGGGCACCGGCGTCGGTGGCCGCATCCGCAAGGAGGACGTGCTCGCCGCCGCGGAGGCCAAGGCCGCCCCGGCTCCGGCAGCAGCCGCAGCGCCCGCGGCAGCCAAGACGCCGTCTGCTCCGGTCAAGCTCGAGGTGTCGCCGCTGCGGGGCACCACCGAGAAGATGTCGCGCCTGCGCAAGATCGTCGCCCAGCGGATGCTCGAGGCGGTGCAGTCGCAGGCTCAGCTGACCACGGTCATGGAGGTCGACGTCACCCGCGTCGCGCAGCTCCGCGCCAAGGCCAAGGAGTCGTTCGCCGCGCGCGAGGGCGCCAAGCTGACGTTCCTGCCGTTCTTCACGCAGGCGGCCGTCGAGGCGCTCAAGGCCTACCCGAAGATCAATGCGACGATCGACACCGAGAAGGGTGAGATCACCTACCACGGCTCGGAGAACGTCGGGATCGCCGTCGACACCGAGCGTGGCCTCGTGGTCCCGGTCATCAAGAACGCCGGTGACCTGAACCTGGCCGGCATCGCGCGGCAGATCCAGGACCTGGGTGCCCGCACCCGGGCGAACAAGGTGACGCCGGACGAGCTGTCGGGCGGCACGTTCAACATCACCAACACGGGTTCGGGCGGGTCGCTCATCGACACCCCGATCGTCCCGCTGGGCCACGCCGCGATCCTCGGCACGGGCACCATCACGAAGCGCCCGGTCGTCGTGACCGACGCGGAGGGCAACGAGAGCATCGCCGTGCGTTCGATGGCGTACATCTTCCTCTCCTACGACCACCGCCTGGTCGACGGCGCGGACGCCGCCCGCTTCCTCACGGCCATCAAGAACCGGATCGAGGAGGGCGCGTTCGAGTCGGAGGTCGGTCTCTGACGCGAGCGTTCCTGTCGCGTAGCTAGCGGCGAGCAGTCGGCTGTGGCCGGTTCCGGGTTCGGAACCGGCCACAGCCGTCTTCGTGGTGGGTGGCCCCCGTGCCCGGCAGGTTAGATTCACGGCATGGACGTGGTGGTCGCTGGTTCGCACGGTCTCATCGGCTCCGCTCTGGTCGCGGACCTGGTCGCGCGCGGGGACAGCGTTCGACGGCTGGTACGCCGTGCCGCCGAACCGCCCGACGGCGCCGGTTCGTCCGGCTCAGCCAGACACCCGAGCACACCCACCGGAGGGGGCGCGCACGCAGCCGCCGGCACGGACGCCGTCCGCGACGTGCTGTGGGACCCGCGGACCGGTGAGCTCGACCCGGCAGCGCTGGAGGGTGCGGACGCCGTCGTGAACCTGGCCGGCACCGGGATCGGCGACCACCGCTGGACCCCCGCCTACAAGCAGACGCTCCTCGGCTCCCGCACCACCACGACGAGTCTGCTCGCCCGCACGATCGCCCGCCTGGACAGCCCGCCGGTACTGGTGAACGGCTCGGCGGTCGGGGCGTACGGCAGCCGCGGGGACGAGGTCCTCACCGAGGCGTCCGCGCGCGGGGACGACTTTCTCGCCGGTCTCGTCAAGGCCTGGGAGAACGCGACCACTCCCGCGTCGGAGGCCGGGGCGCGCGTCGTGTGGCTGCGCAGCGGCGTGGTGCTGGCACCGTCCGGCGGCGCGCTCGGCAAGCTGCTGCCCGTCCTGCGCCTCGGACTCGGCGGGCCGCTGGGCAGCGGCCGTCAATGGTGGAGCTGGATCACTCTCGCCGACGAGGTGGCGGCGATCCGCCACGTCATCGGCGCGGACGTCCGCGGGCCGGTGAATGCCGTCGCGCCCGAGCCGACGACGAACCGGGCGCTGACCCGAGCGCTTGCCCAAGCCTTGCACCGCCCCGCAGTGCTTCCGGTGCCCCGGTTCGCACTACGAATTGCCCTCGGGCAGTTCGCCGACGACCTCGTCGCCTCCCAGCGGGCCGTGCCCGGAGTCCTGGCCCGGACGGGCTTCGCGTGGACGCACGCGAACCCTCAGGACGCGGCCCGCTGGGTGGTGGAGAAGGCGAGCGAGGTCAGCGCACCTCGCTGACGCGCCAGCCCTGCGGGGTCCACACGAGGGTCAGGTCGGCCGACTCCTGCGATGCCGGCACCGCCGTCTCGCCGCTGTCGGACACCTGCATGTGTGCGGTGATCGTGTACTCGATCCGGACCACCGCCTCGATGGGCTTCTTCTTGTCGGCCTCCTGTTCGCCCTCGGCGGCGCCGTCCTCCGACCCCTCGGTCTGCGAGGCGGTGGTCGCGCTCTGCAGGGCGGACGCGGCGCCCGGCCCCATCGTCACGACCTCCATCGACTGGACGTCGGCCGACGCGCCGACCACCTGGGCCCCGGTCCGCTCGAGCTCGTCGAGGATCTTCTTGTCGGCCAGGTAGGCCGGCGAACCCTCCACGTTGACCGTGTCGATGTCCGACACGGCGCCCGCCAACAGCGCCAGCCGGCGCGACGTCAGCTCAGCTGCGGCACCCGCGGGGTCCTTGGCGTTCGCCACAGGGCTGATGCCACCCAGCCGAGGGGCGGAGGCCTCGGGCGACGGCGCGGCCGCGGCCGGCTCCTCGCCCCCGAAGACCTGGGGCATGGCCGTGACGCCCGCGGTGATCCCGGCGATGACGCCCGCCGCGATCATCGCGGTCGCGAACACCGAGACGGTGGTGGTCCGCGGCTCGGCGTCCTCCGCGGTGATACCGGACCGGGTCCGCCCACCGAGCGGCATCGTCGCCCGACGCCGTGCCTGGGCCACCCAGGCACGGCCGTCCACCACGGCGATCGACCCGGTCAGTGTCTTGGCCGCCGAGCGCCAGGGCGACGGCGTCTGCGCGCCGAGCGGCACGTGACCCGCGATGGGCACCGGGCCGCTGATCGCCGCCGAGATCAGCGCCGACCCCTCGGGGAGGCGCACCGGTGCGGGCTTCACGGCGTCGTGCGCGAGCGCTGCGAGGGTGCCGGGCTCCGGCCGGTCGCGCGGGTCCTCGGCGCGAGCCCGGGCCAGGACCGCACGCAGGGCCTCGTCGGCAGCGGAGTTCAGGCTCGGGCCGGGGAACCCCAGCACCGACTCCACGAGCGTGGCCAGCGACGTGACGTCGACCGGGTCGTCGCTGTGGTCCGGGAGCGTGACGCGGGGGCGGAGCATCGCGCTCCCGTCGGAGCGCAGCAGCACGTCCGTCGGCCGGA
Source organism: Promicromonospora iranensis (assembly GCF_028994775.1). Classification (GTDB taxonomy): domain Bacteria; phylum Actinomycetota; class Actinomycetes; order Actinomycetales; family Cellulomonadaceae; genus Promicromonospora; species Promicromonospora iranensis_A. The sequence goes on from NZ_JAJQMN010000001.1 coordinate 559,844, forward strand.
CCCCGCCGTGGACCAGGCCCACGCTGTGCAGGGCCGCGAGCGCCTGTGCGATCGCGACGGTGACGCCTGCGCCCTCCGCGGGGGTCAGGGGACCCCGGGATCCGACGGCTGTGGGCAGATCGACAGCTCCCGTACGCGACAGCCGTACGTCCAGGTTGTCCGGACCGTTCGGGGAGATGGCGATGAGCGGCACCAGATTGGGGTGGTCCAGTGTCGCGAGAGTGTCTAGACGGCGCACCAGGAGAGCGCGCGCTGCGGCCTCCGTGGGGACGGCCACGCGGACCAGTTCCGCAGATTCGATGTAGTGCACTCGTTCATGAGAACTCTGCTTTTCGAAGTCCGCCCTTTATCCACAGGATTTGCTGAATCCGGAACGCTGTGGGTGAACCACCCGAATGCAGACTGCCACGGAGCGGTGCGCGCGACGGGCTCACACGTCGATGAGCCGGCCCTCCCTGGCGGACAGCCGGGCGGCGTCCAGCACCTCCGCGGTGCGGACGGCGTCCGCCGGGTCGACCGGGACCTCGGCCTCGCCGTCGAGCCATTCGGCGACCGCCGTGTAGAAGTCCTCGTGCCCGCCGCGCGGTCGGGGCACCGCCGTCCGCTCCCGGCCGCGCACGAGCCAGCCGTGGGTGCCTTCGGGCTGCTCGCCGTCGAGCACGTCGAAGGGTGAGGCGTCGGCCTCGAACGAGTTCACGAGGTAGGCGCCGCCGTCTCCCAGGACGCGGGTGCGCGGCCCGGGTGCGCCGACGAGGGAGCCGGCCCACAGCCGGGAGACCACGCCCTTGGCGGGAGGTTCGGCCCCGAAGAGGACGTCGGCACCGGCGGCCCGTCCAGGGACGACGCCGGGCTCGGTGCCGGGTGCCGCGTGGTGCAGCACGAGGAACACGTCGTCCTCGGTGGGCGTGGAGAGCGCGCGCGTCTCGGCGTACACGGCGACGACCGGCCCGAACAGCTGGGTCGCCGAGTCCACCAGGTGCGGGCCGAGGTCGAGCAGGAGCCCGCCGCCGACCGCGTCGTTCTCCTTCCACCGCTGCTGCGGCTTGGGGCGCCAGCGCTCCCAGTGCCGCTCGAAGGTGTGCACCGTGCCAAGGTCGCCGCGCTTCAGCAGGGCCGCGAGGGTCAGCTGTTCCGGGTCCCAGCGGCGGTTGTGGAACACCGTGAACGGCGTGCCCGACGACGACGCGGCGCTCAGCACCCGCCGGGCCTCCGCCGCGGTGGTCGCGATCGGCTTGTCCAGCACGAAGGGTTTGCCGGCCACCGACACGGCGTTCGCGTGCTCGGCGTGCAGGGACGAGGGGCTCGCGATGACGACGAGGTCGTAGAGCCCTGGCTCGGCGAGCATCGACGGCAGGTCCGTGAACAAGCGCGCCCCCGGCCAGTCGCCGGCGGCCTGCACGCGCCGTCCCGAGTCACGCGCGACGACGGCGGTCACCGTCATTCCCGCTGCTCGCGCCAGGCGGGCGTGAATTTGCCTGCCCGCACCCCCGTAGCCGACAATCCCGATCCGAAGAGCCATGGCCCCATCGTGCCTCGCGGGGCGCGGCAACGCGAGATCACTGGTCAGCGGGTTAACAGCCGTAACACGACTCTGGCAGACTGGGGCAAGAGGTACGTTTCGCACTTTCTTAGCGTGTCCGGCCAAGTGTGTCCGGACCACACCGGGCGACAGAATGATGAGGGGCTCGTGTCCGCCACAGCCAAGAAGTCCAGCCAGACCCGCAAGACCCTGCAGCTCGTACTCGTCGCGGTAGCGGCACTCGTACTCGCCGGCAACTTCGTCATCAAGTCCCTCGGTGACGACGTGGCCCCCGCCGAAGGCGCCGAGGGGTCGGCGCTCGCGACGCTCGACTCGCTCACGGTGCAGGACGCCGCCAGCAAGGACGGCTACGACCGCGAGGCGGACTTCGGCAGCGCCTGGCAGGACGTCGACGACAACGGCTGCGACACCCGCAACGACATGCTCCAGCGCGACCTCGAGGACATCGAGTTCTCCGCCGGCGACACGTGTGAGGTGGCGTCCGGGACCCTCGACGACCCGTACACGGGCGGGACCATCGCGTTCGAGCGTGGACCGAACTCCGGCGACGTGCAGATCGACCACGTGGTGGCCCTGATGAACGCCTGGACCACCGGCGCGGCGGACTGGAACAAGGAGAAGCGCGTGGAGATCGCGAACGACCCGCTCAACCTGGTCGCCTCCGACGGCCCCGCGAACATGAGCAAGGGCGCCAGGGACGCGTCCGAGTGGCTGCCCGACAACCAGGCCTACCACTGCGAGTACGTCGCCCGGCAGATCGCCGTCAAGGCCAAGTACGAGCTGTGGGTCACGCCCGCCGAGCACGACGCCATAGAGGACGTCCTGACGAGCTGCCCGGCGGAGCCGCTCCCGGCACCCTGACCCGGTGGCCTGCTGAACCGTGGTCAGCGAACGCTGGCCGTGGTTCCTGCGGACCGTGGACGTAAGGTGACAGGCATGGACATCCGCCACCTCACCGGGCACATCGAGTACCACGAGGGCTGGGACCTGCAGCGCCGCACCCACGAGTCCGTCCGCGCCGAGGAGCTGGCCGGCACGGTCTTCTTCCTCGAGCACGCCTCCGTCTACACGGCGGGCGCCCGCACCCATCGCGACGAGTACCCGACCGACGGTACCGAGGTCATCAAGGTGGACCGTGGCGGCAAGATCACCTGGCACGGGCCGGGCCAGATCGTGGCCTACCCGATCCTGAAGCTGGCCAAGCCGTTCGACGTCGTCGAGTACATCCGCACGCTGGAGCAGGCGGTGATCGACGTGTGCACGGAGCTCGGCCTGGAGACCATGCGCGTCGAGGGCCGCTCCGGGGTGTGGGTCGCCGCGGACTCCCCCGACAAGCCGAACCCGCGCCGGGAGCGCAAGGTCTGCGCCATCGGCGCGCGGGTCGCCAAGGGCGTCACCATGCACGGCCTCGCCCTGAACTGCGACTCGGACCTGGCCGCGTTCGAGCACATCGTGCCCTGCGGGATCGACGACGCCGACGTCACGTCGCTCACCGCCGAGCTCGGCCGCCAGGTCACCGTGGACGACGTCCGCCCCCTCCTGGAGGCGGCGCTCGTCGAGCGGCTCGCCCCGCTCCTGGCCCGGGGCGACGACCGGCCCGCTACGCCGTCCGCCGAGCCCGTCGTCCAGCCCGCCGTCCAGCCCGCCGTCGACGGCGGCGTCGTACCGGTCGCCGCACCCGCCGCGAAGGTCTCCGCGACCGCGTGACGAACGCCACTGCCGGGCCTGTGGGCGACCGCGCGAGCGCGGGCGCCCGAGGCATAGGCTGAGCGAACCCGCTGACCTGGGAGGGGAAACTGCGTGACCATCGCACCTGAAGGCCGACGTATGTTGCGCATCGAAGCGCGCAACTCGGCTACGCCCATCGAGAAGAAGCCCGACTGGATCAAGACCCGGGCGGTGATGGGTCCCGAGTACCGCGACATGAAATCTCTCGTCAAGGGCGAGGGCCTGCACACGGTGTGCGAGGAGGCCGGCTGTCCCAACATCTTCGAGTGCTGGGAGGACCGCGAGGCCACCTTCCTCATCGGCGGTGACCAGTGCACACGGCGCTGCGACTTCTGCCAGATCGACACGGGCAAGCCCGCCGACTTCGACAAGGACGAGCCGCGCCGCGTCGCGGAGTCCGTGCGGACGATGGGCCTGAAGTACTCGACGGTCACGGGTGTCGCCCGCGACGACCTGGCCGACGGCGGCGCCTGGCTCTACGCCGAGACAGTCCGCCAGATCCACGCGCTGAACCCGGGCACCGGCGTCGAGCTGCTGATCCCCGACTTCAACGCCATCCCCGAGCTGCTCGACATCGTCAACGAGTCGCGTCCCGAGGTGCTCGCGCACAACGTCGAGACCGTGCCGCGCATCTTCAAGCAGATTCGGCCCGCGTTCACGTACGAGCGGTCCCTCTCGGTGATCACCCGGGCCCGCGACGCCGGCCTCGTCACCAAGTCGAACCTGATCCTCGGCATGGGCGAGACCATCGACGAGGCCAAGCAGGCCCTCCAGGACCTGCACGACGCCGGTTGCGAGATCATCACGATCACGCAGTACCTCCGCCCCTCCCTGCGCCACCACCCGGTGGACCGCTGGGTGCGGCCCGAGGAGTTCGTGGACCTGTCCGAGACCGCGGAGCAGATCGGCTTCCTCGGCGTCATGGCAGGGCCGCTGGTGCGTTCGTCGTACCGCGCGGGCCGCCTGTGGGGTCAGGCCATGACCAAGCACGGCCGCCCGATTCCCGAGGCGCTCTCGCACCTCGCACAGCCCACCACCTCCCGGCAGGAGGCGGCGAGCCTGCTCGCTCGCTGATCTGGCACCCAGTCCACCCGCAGCGCACTAGAATTGACGACCATGGCCCGATCCTCGTCCGGGGGCGACGCTCGCAACGATGTAGCAGCGTCTGCCGCCAAGCAGAAGAAGCCCAAGAAGCGCCGCTGGTATCACCAGCTGTGGGACGTCTACAAGATGACCCGCAAGCAGAACCCGCTCGTCACCTGGTGGATGCTCGCAGCATTCGTCGGGGTCGTCGGGGTGGCGCTGCTGATCGGCGTGCTCGCCGGTCCGTGGGTCTATGCGCTGGTCATCGGCGTTCCCTTCGGCGTGCTGGCGGCCATGTTCGTGCTGTCGCGCAGCGCGGAGAAGGCGGCGTACACGCAGATCGCCGGCCAGCCCGGCGCCGCGCGTGCCGCACTCGGTACCGTCCGTGGCGGCTGGACCTTCGAGGACGAGCCCGTCGCGGTCGACGCGCGCAACCAGGACTTCGTGTTCCGCGGTGTCGGCAAGGCTGGTGTCGTGCTCGTCTCCGAGGGGCCGCCGCACCGCGTGGGGCGTCTCCTCGAGCAGGAGCGCAAGAAGGTCAGCCGCATCCTGTCCAACGTGCCGGTCACCCTCATCCAGTGCGGCGACGCCGAGGGCCAGGTCCCGCTCACCAAGGTCGCGCGCAGCGTCACCAAGCTCAAGTCGACCCTGACCCGCGCCGAGGTCACGGAGGTCAGCAAGCGTCTCAAGGCCATCGGCGGTATGAAGCTGCCGATCCCCAAGGGCATCGACCCGACGCGCGCCCGCCCCGACCGCAAGGGCATGCGCGGCCGCTGACCGGCCATCGCCGCCGTCCGGCAGCTTGCCAGAGCGGGCGGCTTGCCGGCCGGCCGTGGCGAAACATGGCAAGGGGGCGTCTTCCGTACGGAAGGCGCCCTCTTTGCGTTCTCTTCAACCGTCCGATGGACGGACGCCGCCAGGCCCGGCCATGTGAGTTCTGGCACTCTAAGGACCGCTGCCGGATCCTCGACCAGCACATCTCCCCGGGATTACACGGCCGAGAGCGCCGAGAAACATCCCGGCAACAATCAGTAACCAGAGAGAAACCACCTGCCCTTAGGTTCAAGGCGATCCGCGTGCGACCCTGCCCTGCTCGTCCGGCAAGGTCCGACGGACTCCCCCTGAACTTATCGAGCGAGCAAGGAGCGCAGATGTTCAAGAACGCCGAGGAGGCGATCGCCTTCACCCGCAACGAGGGGGTGGAGTTCGTCGACGTCCGGTTTATCGACCTGCCGGGTGTGACGCAGCACTTCAACATCCCGGTCGAGCAGTTCGACGAGGACGCCTTCAGCGAAGGCCTCATGTTCGACGGTTCGTCCATCCGCGGATTCCAGGCGATCCACGAGTCCGACATGAAGCTCGTGCCGGACATCACGACGGCGTTCATCGACCCGTTCCGCAAGGCCAAGACGCTGATCGTGAACTTCTCGATCGTCGACCCCTTCACGGGTGACGCCTACGCTCGCGACCCGCGCAACATCGCGGCCAAGGCCGAGGCGTACCTGAAGTCGACCGGCATCGCCGACACCGTCTTCTTCGGTGCCGAGGCCGAGTTCTACGTGTTCGACGACGTCCGCTTCAAGACGTCCGCCGAGGAGAGCTTCTACTCCATCGACTCCGTCGAGGCCGCGTGGAACACCGGCCGCGAGGAGGAGGGTGGCAACCTCGGGTACAAGACCCGCTTCAAGGGCGGCTACTTCCCGACGTCGCCGAGCGACCGTTTCGCCGACCTGCGTGACGACATGGTCAAGACGCTCGGCCAGGTCGGCCTCTCCGTCGAGCGTGCGCACCACGAGGTGGGCACCGCCGGCCAGCAGGAGATCAACTACAAGTTCAACTCCCTGCTGCACGCCGCCGACGACCTGATGAAGTTCAAGTACGTCATCAAGAACGTCGCGTTCGAGGCCGGCAAGTCGGCCACGTTCATGCCGAAGCCGGTCTTCGGTGACAACGGCTCGGGCATGCATTCGCACCAGTCGCTCTGGAAGAACGGCGAGCCGCTGTTCTACGACGAGAAGGGCTACGGCGGCCTGTCCGACCTCGCCCGCTGGTACATCGGTGGCCTGCTCAAGCACGCGCCGTCGCTGCTGGCCTTCACCAACCCGTCGGTGAACTCGTACCACCGCCTGGTCCCGGGCTTCGAGGCTCCCGTGAACCTCGTCTACTCGGCTCGTAACCGTTCCGCCTCGATCCGTATCCCGATCACGGGTACGTCGCCGAAGGCGAAGCGCATCGAGTTCCGCGCGCCGGACCCGTCGTCGAACCCGTACCTGGCGTTCTCCGCGATGCTGATGGCCGGCCTGGACGGCATCAAGAACCGCATCGAGCCCCCGGCACCGGTCGACAAGGACCTGTACGAGCTGCCCCCGGAGGAGCACGCTCAGATCGCTCAGGTCCCGACGTCGCTCGGTGGCGTGCTCGACGCGCTCGAGGCCGACCACGAGTACCTGACCGCCGGTGACGTGTTCACCGAGGACCTGATCGAGACCTGGATCGCGTACAAGCGCGAGAACGAGATCGACCCGATCCGCCTGCGGCCGCACCCGCACGAGTTCGAGCTCTACTACGACATCTGATCCCGTGGCCCGCTAGGGCCTCGCGTCTGTCGCCAGAACGGCGGCCGGCCTGCGCATTCGTCCTCGGACGTCGGCGCGGTGCCGGCCGCCGTTCTGCTGCGACCCCGGTCGCCCCGGCGGCCAGGTCAGGGCCGGGCCGGCGTCCGACGTCGGAAGTAGGCGACGGTCAGCACCGCGAGCAGCGGGCCCCACGCCAGCAACGGCACGTAGCAGACCAGCAGGACCACCTTCTGTAGAACAGTCGGGAAGAGGTAGTCGAAACCGCCGCTGACCGTCCCCCTCAACATGTTGACGGTGGCGAACGTCCAGAGAACGGTGAGCGCGGTCGCCCCGAGCGCCGCGGGGACCGTCGCGGCGAGCCGGTGGATCGGCCGTCCGCCGACGAGGGGTAGCCAGCCCGGCACTACCTCGCCCCACCGCTGGACCAGCCCGAGCGACAGCAGTGCCAGCACCTCGGCGACGAGCGAGAGTCCGACGATCTGGACACGTTCGGAGAACGGAAGTGCGATCGCCGTGTTCGCGACCGGCAGCCCGGCCACCAGAGCGATCCGCCACAGGCCGGACGGGAGCGTGATCAGCGCCAGGAAGTGCGCCAGCCGGCGTGCGACCGGCGTGACGCCCGCGGCAGGTAGCAGCAGCGATTTCGTTGAAAGGCTCATACCGTCGAGCCTGCTCGAAACGGGTGCCTGGAGGATCACCCGCCCGCGTGAGTCCGCTCCCCCGATCGGGTGACCGCCGCAACCGGGCAGGATGCCGGATCTCTGCTGGCCCGGGACACGCGATCGCCCCACGATGCAGTGATGACGACATCTGCCGCACCGCATCCGACGTCCTCGACACCGACCGTCCGAGCCCTCACGATGAACGTCTTCGGGCCCGGCAATCCCAGCTGGGACCGACGGCAGCCACTGATCGGGGAGGCGATCCGCGCCCTCGGCCCTGACATCGTCGCGCTCCAGGAAGTGCCGGTCGACGCACCGGAGGTCCTGGAGCGCCTGTTCGGCCCGGGCTACCACCTCACCCACTTCTCCCGCCCGTCCGACGACGGCGTCGCGGGCACCCTGGCCACCCGCTGGCCACACCGGCTGGTCGCCGAGATCGACCTCCGCGTCAGCGAACGCAGCCGGGGGTATCTGCCCTGGTGCGCCGCCGTGCTCGTCGAGCTGGACACGCCTGTCGGCCCCCTGCTCGTGACGCACCACAAGCCGAGCTGGCCCCTCCCGTTCGAGCGGGAACGAGAGGAGCAGGCGGTGCTCGTCGCGCAGGCGATCGAGGAGCACCTCGCCGACCGCGACATGCATGCCCTGGTGCTCGGCGACTTCGACGCCACTCCCGACGCAGCGAGCATGCGGTTCTGGCGCGGGCGACAGCCGGTGCGGCAGCTGAGCGTCTGCTATCAGGACGCCTGGGAGTACGCGCACCCGGGCGAGCCGGGGCACACGTTCGAGCTGGCCAACCCCCTGGTGCGCGACGGGGAGTTCACCACGGCAGCGTCCCGGAGGATCGACTACGTCCTGGTCCGCAGCGGGCTGCGCGGCCCGACATTGCGGGTGACCGACTGCCGGCGGGTGCTGGACCGGCCCGTCGGCGGGGTCTGGGCCAGCGACCACTACGGCGTCGTCGTCGATCTGGCAGCGCCGCGGAACTGACCGTGCGCTGTCGTCGGCCGCCCCGGTCAGTACGCCACGGTGCAGTGCCTGACGCCGCCAGGGTTCTCGACCTCGTCCAGCACGGCGACGGAAAGGTCCTCGGCCAAGATCCGGGATCGGCCCGCTTCGTCGACCAGCAGCGTCGTGGTGCCACGGCGGTAGGCGCCGGGACGAACATCTCGTCGTCGATGACCAGCTTCTCGTCTCGACCTCGGCGGTGCCGTTCCCGGCGTCCCGGCGCGAGACGGCGACGACGTCGTGCCCCCACGCCCACGTCTCATCGACCACGCGACTGCCGACCATGCCGGTTGCCCCGAAGACCACGATCCTCATCGCACGACCTCCAGCGGCTGGATGCCTGCCGACGCCGACGCCGGCCCCGAAGCCACCCGAGCCGCCTGCTGCCCCCGGGACGGGAGCTGCCCGGCGAGCGCACCGCCGCCAGCGCCAGCGCGAACCCGGCGACCTGGAGGCCCGACAGCTCCTCGCCGAGCAACCCGACGCCGACCGCGGCCGCGACCAGCGGCGAGAGCGGGGCGAGGAACGCGACGGAGGTGACCGGGAGCCGTCCGATGCCGCGGAACCAGAGCACGTAGGCGATGAGGCCGCCCACCAGCCCGAGCCAGAGGTAGCCGAGGGTGGCCCGTCCGTCGATCGCGGGCGGCGCACCCTCGGCGAGGAAGGTGACCGGGACGAGGAACAGCCCGCCCGCTGTCAGCTGCCAGCCCGCGGCCGAGACCGGGCCGACGCCGTCGGGACGCCCCCAGCGCTTGGTCAGCGTGACGCCGAGCGCCATCGAGACAGCACCGGCGAGCCCGGCCAGAACGCCTCCCGCGTCGAGCCTGGCTCCGGGACCCAGCACGACAAGGCCGACGCCGGCGACGCCCGCGACGCCCCACGCGACCCGGCGCACGGTCAGGCGCTCACGGAGCACCGGCACGGCAAGGAGGGCGACGGCCAAGGAGCCCACCGCGCCGAGCGTGGCGGCGACTCCGCCGGGTAGCCGCTCGGCAGAGATGAAGAGCATCGGGAAGAAGAGGCCGATGTTGAGGATCCCGAGCACTGCACTCTTCCACCACCACGCACCGTGGGGCAGGGCGCGCCGGGCCGCCGGGCCGGTCCGGCCAGCACGTGTCCTGCTGAGCAGCGCGCCGATCACCACGGCGGCGAGACCCGCGGGCAGCGCACGCGCGAGCCCGGCGAACAGCGGGTGTCCGACCGGGAGCATCTCGGTGGTGACGAAGTAGGTGGTGCCCCAGACCATCGGGGCGAGGGCCGTGACGGCTGTGAGTGCCGCGACTGCGGTGAGGGCCGCCGTGCGGCGCTCCCCGTGACCTCGCCGGAGCATCGTGGTGTTCATGCGTGCCAGTCTTCGGCCGCGGGCAGCCATGAGTCCAACACATCCTTTTCATGTGATCGATCGTGCGACACGATTGATCCATGGAGCTTCAGCAGATGCGGTACGTCATCGCCGTCGCCGAGACGTCGAACTTCACGCGGGCCGCCGAACGCTGCCACGTCGTGCAGTCGGCGCTGAGCCATCAGATCAAACGGCTCGAGCACGAGCTCGGCGCCGCGCTCTTCGCCCGCACCAGCCGACAGGTCCGTCTGACGGCGGCGGGCGAGGCGTTCCTGCCCGCGGCTCGGCAGGCACTCGAGGCGGCGGAGCGCGCCGCGGCGGACGCGGCGGCCACGGTCGGCGAGGTGCGTGGGCGGCTCAGCGTCGGTGTCATCCCGACGGTCGCCGCCGTCGACGTACCGGCCGCCCTGCGTGACCTGCGGCGCCGGCACCCGCAGGTGCGCGTCTCCCTGCGCACCGGCCCGAGCGACACGCTGACGCCCGACGTGGCGGCAGGACGGCTCGACGTCGCCTTCCTGGGCCTGCCGAGCTCTGCCCGGCCGAGCGGCGTGCACCACCACGAGCTGGCGCGCGACCGGCTGGTCGCCGTCCTCGCCCCGGACCACCCGCTGGCCGGGGCCGACGGCCTGGACCTGGCGGACCTCGCCGCCGAATCCTTCGTCGACTTCCCGTACGGGTCGCCCGGCAGAGCTCAGACCGACCAGGCGTTCGCCCGGGCCGGCCTCGGCCGCGACGTGGCGTTCGAGGTGACGGACGCTCCGCTGATGGCACAGGTGATCCGGCACGGTCTGGCGATCGGCTTCCTGCCCTCGGCCTACCTCCGGCGCGCGCCCGAGCTCGGTGGGCTGGCCACGGCGACCGTGCGGGACGGTCCGAGCCGGACCGAGTACGTCATCTGGGGCAAGCCCGGTCCCACGCCCGCCACCGGTGCGTTCCTGACGGCGATCGGGCTCGGGAACCCCTCCCCCGGTCACTCCGCGCCGTAGAACACCCGCTCCGTCACGGCCCGCGCCCGCCGGGCGAGGCGCAGGTACAGCTCCTCCAGCTCCGGGCCCGTGCCGACGTCGCCGAGCAGGCGCGCCAACCCGGTCAGGGCGTGGCTGTCGTGCGGCAGCATGTCGACGCCCTGACCGGTGGTACGGCCCGACCACAGGACGATCGCCGAGCGCAACCGCGACGCGAGTCGCCACGCCTCCAGCAGGACCTCGGCGTCGTCGGCGGTCAGCAGGTCGGCCTCCCGGGCCGCCTTCAGCGCCGCGACCGTGCCGGTCGTCCGCAGGCCGGGCACCTCGAACGCGTGCTGCAGCTGCAGCAGCTGGACCGTCCACTCGACGTCCGACACGCCTCCGCGTCCCAGCTTGAGATGCCGCGCCGGGTCCGCGCCGCGGGGCAGCCGCTCCGACTCCACACGTGCCTTGATGCGCCGCACCTCGCGCAGGACCGCCGCGTCGGGGCCACCCTCCGGGTAGCGCAGCGGGTCGATCAGCGCCGTGAAGCGTGCGCCCAGCGACGAGCCACCCTCCGCGCCGGGCCCCAGGTCGAGCTCCTGGCCGACGTCGAGCACGCCGCCACCGGCGCCCTCCGCACCACCAGCCCCACCGGCACCACCACCCGCACCAGCACCGACCGCCCCGCCGTCCAGCGACGCCGCGACCGCGCCCTCCTCCGGGCCGCCTGCCGCGACGACGCTCAGCGTCCCGGAGAGCGCACGCGCCCGCAGGAGCGCCTGTGCCTCCCAGGGTGAGGACCAGCGGCTGTAGTACTTCACGTAGGACTCGAAGGACCGCACCAGGGGCCCGTTGCGGCCCTCGGGCCGCAGGTCCGCGTCCACGGGCAGGCTGGGCTCGGGTCCGACGGCGGAGAGGATGCGCCGCAGGTCCTTCGCCACGGCCAGGGCGTAGTCGTTGGCCTCCTTGTCGGGCGCGCCACCCACCGCCTCGTACACGAACATCACGTCGGCGTCCGAGCCGTACCCCAGCTCCTGACCGCCGAGCCGACCCATCGCGACGATGAGCAACCGGGCGGGCTCGTCGCCGCGCGCGACCCCGCGCTCGGCGCGGGCCTCGTGCTCGGCGATGCGCAGCCCGCCCGCCAGGACGACGTCGGCGGCATCCGAGATGGCCTTGGCGGCGGAGACCGGGCCCAGCGCCCCCAACACCTCGGCGACACCGGTGCGGGCCAGCTCGCGCCGTCGCAGCGCACGGAGCGCGATGGTGGCGCCCTCCACCTCCTGCGCCCGCCCGAGCAGGGCGTCGGCCTCCGCCGCCAGCCGGCGGACCCCGCGGGGCGCCAGCGACTCGGACTCCGCGAGCCAGCGCACGGACTCCGGGGACCGCCCGATCGCGTCCGCGAGGTAGCGCGACGAGGACAGCACCTGCGCCAGGCGCGATGCCGCCTCGGCGGAGTCGCGCAGCAGCCTGAGGTACCAGTGGGTCGAGCCCAGGGTGTCCGACAGCTTCCGGAACGCGAGCAGGCCCTCGTCCGGGTCGGCGCCCTCGGCGAACCAGCCCAGCAGCACCGGCAGCAGCTGACGCTGGATCGCCGCACGCCGCGAGACGCCGTCGGTCAGGGCCTGGACGTGCCGCATCGCGCCGGCCGGGTCCCGGTAGCCGATCGCGGCGAACCGGGCCATCGCGGCCTTGGGGGCCAGCGATGCCTCGCCCGTCGACAGCAGCGCCGTCGCCGGCAGGAGCGGGCGATAGTAGACGGCCTCGTGCAGGTCGCGGACCTCGCGCCGCACCGAACGCCACGTCTTGACGAGGTCGTCGGCGCCGCCCTGACCCAGCCCGCGCGCGATGCGCCGCAGCTCGGCCTCGGCGGTCGGCATGAGGTGGGTACGACGCAGCCGGAACAGCTGGATCCGGTGCTCCAGGGCCCGCAGGAACCGGTAGCACTCCCCCATCCGGTTGGCGTGGTCGCGTCCGACGTAGCCACCGCGGGACAGCGCCGTCAGGGCGTCGAGGGTGGTCCGCGACCGGATGCCCTCGTCCGCGCGCCCGTGCACGAGCTGCAGCAGCTGGACGGTGAACTCCACGTCGCGTAGGCCGCCCTTGCCGAGCTTGATCTGGCGGTCGGCCTCGGCCACGGGCACGTTGTCCTCGACGCGCTTGCGCATCGCGCGGGCGTCCTCCACGAAGTTGGGCCGCTCCACGGCCTGCCACACCAGGGGCCCGACGGCGGCCACGTACTCCTCGCCCAGCGCCAGGTCGCCGGCGACGGGACGCGCCTTGAGCAGCGCCTGGAACTCCCACGTCACGGCCCACCGCTCGTAGTACGCGGCGTGGCTGGCCAGCGTGCGCACGAGCGGCCCCTGCTTGCCCTCCGGGCGCAGCGCGGCGTCGACCTGCCACAGCGCCGGCTCCGCGGACGGGCCGGAGCACACCTGCGCGAGCCGGCCCGCGAGCCGGGCGGCGACCCGCAGGGCGTGGTCCTCGTCGCACGCCGGTGTGCCGTCGGGCAGGAGCCCGGGCTCGGCGACGTAGATGACGTCGACGTCCGAGATGTAGTTCAGCTCCCGGCCACCGGTCTTGCCCATGCCCAGCACCGCCAGGCGCACGCCGGCGGCGTGGTCGTCCTCGTCGGCGCGTGCGATCGCCAGCGCGCCCTCCAGTGCGGCCGCCGCCAGGTCGGCGAGCGCTGCCGCGACCGCCGGCAGCACCGCCGTGGGATCCGGCGCGGTCACGTCGGTGGCCGCGATCCGCAGCAGCCGCGCGCGGTACGCCCGGCGCAGCCTGTCGGTGTAGGACTGCGTCCCGTCCTCGGCGGCCGCGCCCTGGCCGGCCGGCCCGTGGGTTCCCGCGACCGGGGCGTCCGCCTCGGGGTCCGCGTCGACGGCGCGCAGCAGCTCGGCGCGCACGATCTCGGCCGGTACGTCGGTGCCCGGCGCGCGGTCACAGATCAGGTCCAGGAGTGCGGGGTGGCGCACCAGCTCGTCGCCGAGGGCGGAGGACGAGCCCAGCACGCGCAGCAGCCGGTCGCGTGCGGACGGGCGGGGAGCCGCGTCGTCGTCCGCGTCGGCGCGGGACCCGGCCGGTTCTCCTCCGGAGACGGCGAGGACCGGGCGCAGGCGGTCCGGGGCCGCGGCCGCGAGGCGGACAAGCTGCAGCAGCGCGAGGTCGGGGTCCGCGACGGCGGCGAGCGAGCGCAGCAGCGCCGCGTCAGCGGGCGCCAGCTCGACAGCGCCTCGGTCGGGCCCGGCCGTGTGGTCCACGCTCCGGATGCCCTTCGGCCTGCTGTCCAGGACCGACACCAGGTCGGGGTCCTGCCACAGCGAGGCCGACCGGGTGAGGTCGGCGAACCCGGCCCGGATCAGGTGGGTCGTGAGGGTCTCGGGTCGGCGGCTCTGCACCCCCTGACCCTACGACGGGAGCACGGCGCGCAGCACCCCCCGGCAGGAACGTCGGACGAGCGGCTCGGGACCCCGCTCGCAGGGGGTCTCGAGCCGCTCGGCCTACGGCGCCGTCAGAGCTGCAGGAACCGCTTGATCTCGAACGGCGTGACCTGCGCGCTGTACGCCTCCCACTCCTCGCGCTTGTTGCGCAGGAAGTAGTCGAAGACATGCTCACCGAGGGTCTCGGCCACGAGCTCGGACTTCTCCATGAACTGGATGGCCTCGTCGAGGTCGCGCGGCAGAGGTGCGATACCCAGAGCGCGACGCTCGGCGGCCGTGAGCTCCCAGACGTCGTCCTCCGTGTGGTCCAGGAGGTCGTAGCCCTCCTCGATGCCCTTGAGACCTGCGGCCAGGAGCACCGCGAACGCGAGGTAGGGATTCGCGGCCGAGTCCAGCGCGCGGTACTCGATCCGCGCCGAGTTGCCCTTGCCCGGCTTGTACATCGGCACCCGGACCAGCGCGGACCGGTTGTTGTGGCCCCAGCTCACGTAGCTCGGGGCCTCCTGCCCGCCCCAGAGCCGCTTGTAGCTGTTGACGTACTGGTTGGTGACGGCGGTGATCTCGCCCGCGTGCACCATGAGGCCTGCGATGAACTGGCGCGCCGTCTTCGACAGCTCGAACTGGGCGCCCGGCTCGTGGAAGGCGTTGCGGTCGTCCTCGAACAGCGACACGTGCGTGTGCATGCCGGAGCCCGGCTGGTCGGCCAGCGGCTTGGGCATGAAGGACGCGAAGACGCCCTGCTCCAGCGCCACCTCCTTGACGACCGTGCGGAACGTCATGAGGTTGTCGGCGGTGGTCAGTGCGTCGGCGTAGCGCAGGTCGATCTCGTTCTGCCCCGGGCCGGCCTCGTGGTGGGAGAACTCGACCGAGATACCCATGGACTCGAGCATCGTGATCGCGGCGCGGCGGAAGTCGTGCGTCGACCCCCGTGCCAGGTGATCGAAGTACCCGCCCTGGTCGACCGGCTCCAGCGTCGAGTCGGCCTTGGTCAGCTGGTTGAAGAGGTAGAACTCGACCTCGGGGTGCGTGTAGAACGTGAACCCGCGGTCGCTCGCCTTGGCGAGGGTGCGCTTGAGGACGTTGCGGGAGTCCGCGAGCGAGGGCTCCCCGTCGGGCGTCAGGATGTCGCAGAACATCCGGCCCGTACCGTGCCGCTCACCCCTCCACGGAAGCACCTGGAAAGTGGTCGGGTCCGGCTTCGCGACCATGTCCGCCTCGAAGACCCGGGTGAGCCCCTCGATGGCGCTGCCGTCGAAGCCGATGCCCTCGCTGAACGCCGACTCCAGCTCTGCGGGCGCCACGGCTACCGACTTCAGCACACCGAGCACGTCGGTGAACCAGAGCCGGATGAAGCGGATGTCGCGCTCCTCGACCGTGCGGAGCACGAACTCCTGCTGCCTGTCCATGGGCCCATCTTGCACTAAACCTGTTACAGGCGCGTGTACCGGGCATGGACGACCGGCCGTAGGCTTTCCTGCGGCACCGACGCCGCCCGAACCACAGGAGGACCATGTCCGCCCACACGTCGCCCACTCAGGGTCCCAAGAGGGTCCGCGTGCACCACCTGGCGGAGGCCAAGGCCCGGGGTGAGAAGCTCGCGATGCTCACCGCGTACGACGCCGTGACGGCGGCGATCTTCGACGCTGCGGGCATGGACATCCTGCTCGTGGGTGACTCCATCGGGAACGTCATGCACGGCCACGCCACCACCATCCCGGTGACCGTCGACGACATGATCCCCGCCGCCCGCGCCGTCGCGCGGGCCACGAAGCGCGCCTTCGTGGTGATCGACCTGCCGTTCGGCTCCTACGAGGCCGGCCCGCAGCAGGCGCTCGAGACGGCTGTGCGGATCTTCAAGGAGACCGGCGCCGACGCGGTCAAGCTCGAGGGCGGCGTCCGCTCGGCACCGCAGATCCGCGCCCTGACCGACGCCGGCATCCCCGTTGTCGCGCACCTCGGATACACGCCGCAGTCGGAGAACCTGCTCGGCGGACCGCGCGTGCAGGGCCGCGGCGACTCCGCGGTGGAGAACCTCGCGGCCGACGCGCAGGCGGTCGAGGAGGCCGGCGCCGTCGCCGTCGTCCTGGAGATGGTGCCCGTCGACGTCGCCGCGCGGATCACCGAGATCGTGCGCATCCCGACCATCGGCATCGGGGCAGGGCCGCACTGCGACGGCCAGGTCCTCGTGTGGACGGACATGGCGGGCATGACCAGCTGGTCGCCACGCTTCGCCCGGCGCTACGCCGAGCTCGGCGCGGCGCTGCAGCAGGCCGCGGAGGACTACGTCTCCGAGGTCAAGGACTCGTCGTTCCCGGACGCGGAGCACTCGTTCGACAAGTAGGCACCGGGCAGCCGGCTACTTGTCGCGCCACTCCTTGTCCTCCTGCTCCCAGGACTCGTGGCGCGCCTTCGCGTTCTCCAGGGCCTGCTGAGCCTCGGCGCGAGTGCCGTACGGGCCCATCAGGTGGGTCCAGGACGAACGGCGCCCCTCCTCGACCTCACCCGTCTCGGTGTTGTACCAGTACTGCTCCTCAGTGGTCATGAGACGATCCTGACATGACTGACCTGGCGTTCGGCATAGACATCGGAGGTTCGGGGATCAAGGGCGCACCCGTCGACCTCGTGGCCGGCGAGTACGCGGACAAGCGGACCCGCATCCCGACTCCCCGACCGTCCACCCCGCAGGCGGTGGCAGACGTGCTCGCCCAGCTCGTCGACAGCTACCACCTGGCCGACGACGTACCCATCGGCGTCGCGTTCCCCGCACCGATGCAGCACGGCGTCGTACGCTCCATGGCGAACCTCGACCAGTCGTGGACGGGGGTGGACCTGCCGGCGCTCGTGCGGCGCGCGACCGGCCGCCACGCCGTCGCGGTGAACGACGCCGACGCCGCGGGCGTGGGCGAGGTGCGCTACGGAGCGGCCCGCGACGTCGACGGTGTGGTGCTGGTGGCGACCCTGGGCACGGGGATCGGCTCGGCGCTGGTCGTCGACGGCGTCCTGGTGCCGAACACGGAGCTGGGGCACCTCGAGATCGACGGCCACGACGCCGAGTCGCGCGCCGCCGACTCCGCGCGCGAGCGGGAGGACCTGTCCTGGGACGAGTGGGCCGAGCGCCTGCAGCGCTACTTCGGTGTCGTGGAAGATCTGCTGTCCCCCGACCTCATCGTCGTGGGTGGTGGAGTGAGCAAGCACCACGAGAAATATCTGCCGCACCTGCACCTGCGTGCGCCGATCGTCCCGGCCCAGCTGCGGAACGCGGCGGGGATCGTGGGAGCCGCGGCGCTGGCCGCCGGGCGCTGAGCCGACATCTGTACCAGTGCGCCCGGCCTCCGGGCCGGGCGTGGTCGTCGCCGGCGGAGCCGGGTCAGGCCTCCCGCGCCACGGCGGGCTGAGCCGGCTGGGCGAACAGCACGTCGACGCCGAGCATCTCGATGACGCTCCGCACCACCGGCGGCGGCTCGGGAAGGGTGACCGTCAGGCCCTCCTGCGTTCCGTAGGTGTACATCTGCATGAGGAACGCGACGCCCGTCGAGTCCATGAACGTCACCCTGGAGGTGTCGATCACGACCGACTTGGCCCTCTCGAGGGCATTGGCTATCGCAGCACTCGACTCGCCTCGCAGGGAGACATCGATCTCTCCCCACATACTCACGACACTCGTACGGGACTGTTCTTCGAACATGATCCCGCCCGTGCGCCCCCTGTTATCGAATTCCGTGTTGCTCACTTGCATCGCCCCTGTTCATTGCTCCCCGACATGGCCGCCGGAACGGGTCGCCCGAC
The DNA here is from genome assembly GCF_028994775.1 of Promicromonospora iranensis. GTDB lineage: Bacteria > Actinomycetota > Actinomycetes > Actinomycetales > Cellulomonadaceae > Promicromonospora > Promicromonospora iranensis_A. The sequence goes on from NZ_JAJQMN010000001.1 coordinate 577,956, forward strand.
CCCCCGGGCGACTCTGGGAGATTGCAACGCCTTCGTCGCGATCACGGGAAGCCTACATCCGTGAAGATCGCAAGTGGAACAGCCCGCGAGGGTTACATTTCCCCCTCAGGACTGGTATAACCCACCTTTTCTCCGGCCAAACCGGAACATTCCTCCCGGGCAGACCGGACATATGGCCGCCGAGTTGGACAATCGTCCAAGAAAAAGATTCACAAGATTCAATTCTCCGACGATCGGTTCGGGCCATCCGGCCCTTCTTGCGCCCCCGGATTGCGAACGGTCGGTGCGCTTTCCTTCTCCCATGCGTCGAGCTGCATAGTGAGCGCCTTCGCAAGCTCGAACACCTGCTGCGGAGGAATACGTACACGCGACACCACCCGACCGGGCACCGTTATCGACGTGACTTCACCCGACTCGGGATCGGAGACCGGGCTCGGCGGCTGCTTCACGGCGATGAAGTCCAGGATGAACGACGTCGGTGTGTGCCATACGGAGGCGAAGTCGGCCGGTACGCCAGTCTCCATCTCGTCAGGCACGTCGATCTGGAACTCCTGGGGCAGCTCGTCGGACGACACTGAGGCTCCTCGATTGGCCGGGCGGTTCCCCGACCGTACCGTGGGGCCCCTTGGTGCGACAGCGGAAACGGACTCCGAGGACATATGTGTCGGGTGCGGCCTCCGCGCCCTCGCATGACCCGCGCACCGTCGAAAAGAGGCCGTCTCAACGCCGTCCACGGCACTAGACTCGCGCGTTCGCCCCACGCGCATCCCAGCGGACTCCTGGAGGGTCACCCATGCCTGCCGACGTGCCCGAGCTCACCAAGGAGCGGGAGTTCCTCGCCGAAGCCCGGACCCAGCTCGGCCGGATGCGGGACCGGGTCGCCTCGCTCGACGGGCGCTATGCCGGCGACCGGGTCAGCGCCGACGCCCTGGAGGCAGCGCTCGCACGCCGGATGGAGCAGCTCACCGACGACCCCGAGATCCCGCTCTTCTTCGGCCGTATCACCGTCGGCGACGACACGGAGACCTTCCACATCGGCCGGCGGCACGTCTCGGACCCTGACGGCGAGCCGATGGTGGTGGACTGGCGTGCCCCGGTGAGCACCCCGTTCTACCGGGCCACGCCGAAGGAACCCCAGGGCATCACCGCCCGACGCCGGTACGGGTTCGCGCGCGGCCACCTGACGGCCTTCGAGGACGAATCGCTGACCCGCCCGGAGCCGGGCGGTGACGGCTCCGACGTGCCCTCCGCCCACTCGGACATCCTCGAGGCGGAGATCGAGCGCCCACGCACCGGCCCGATGCGCGACATCGTCGCGACCATCCAGCCGGAGCAGGACGTCATCGTCCGCATGCCGCTCGAACGCACGCTCGTCGTGCAGGGTGCGCCCGGCACGGGCAAGACGGCGGTCGGCCTGCACCGCGCGGCCTACCTGCTGTACGCGCACCGCGATCAGCTCACGCGCCGGGGCGTGCTCGTCGTCGGGCCGAACAAGAGCTTCCTGCGGTACATCCGCGACGTGCTGCCCGCGCTCGGCGAGATCCACGCCACCCAGGCGACCATCGAGGAGATCGTGGGCGAGCACGCTCCCGTCCGGGCCACCGAGCCCGCCGACGTCGCCACGCTCAAGGGCGACGTCCGGCTGGCGGAGGTGCTACGGCGCGCCGTCTGGTCGCACATCGTGACCCCGCAGGACACGCTGGTCCTGCCGCGGGGGTCGTTCCGCTGGCGGGTCCCGGCGTACGAGGCCCGGGAGGCGATCGAGCAGATCAGGGCCCGGGAGGTGCGGTACGCGCTGGGCGCCGCGCAGCTGCGGCACGCCCTCGCCCATCGGGTCCTGGTCCAGATCGAGGAGACCGGGGACGCGCTCGACGACCGGGCCTGGGACGTCCTGGCCCGTACCAAGCCGGTCCGGGACTACGCGGCGGCGGTCTGGCCCGCGGTCGAGCCGCGCAGGCTGCTCTTCCGCCTGCTCGCGGACCCGGAGTTCCTCGCCGAGTGCGCCGAGGGGATCCTGTCCGAGACCGAGCAGCATCTGCTGACGTGGGCACGTCCGCCCCGCACGCCGGGCTCCGCCCGCTGGTCGACGGCGGACCTCGTGCTGCTCGACGAGATCGTCGACCTGCTCGACCGGACCGAGTCGGTGGCGCACATCGTCGTCGACGAGGCACAGGACCTGTCCGCGATGATGCTGCGCGCCCTCGGGCGCCGCGCCGCGACCGGCTCCCTGACCGTGCTCGGCGACCTCGCCCAGGCCACCACGCCCTGGGCGTCGCGCGACTGGGCGGACGTGCTCGGCCACCTCGCCAAGCCCGACGGGCACGTGGAGCAGCTCACCGCCGGTTTCCGCGTACCCGCGGACGTCATCGAGCTGGCCGCGCGCCTCCTGCCCAGCATCGCACCGGGTCTGGAGCCGCCGACGGCGGTCCGGCGCGCCCGCGGACGCCTCACGATCACCGCCGCGCCGCTCGACGACGTCCTCGCCGGCGTCACGGGTCTCGAGGGTTCGGTCGGCCTGATCGTGCCCGACGGCGCCCTGGCGTCGGTCCGGGCGACGCTCACCGCGGCGGGACTCACCTTCGCCGTCGTCGGCGAGCAGGACGACGAGCGCCCAGCCGCTGACGGGGTGGACGACGCCTCCGAGTTCGACGCGCACCTGGACCTCGTTCCCGCCACGCTGGCGAAGGGCCTCGAGTTCGACCACGTGGTGCTGCACGACCCCGCCGCGATCGTGGCGGCCGAGCCGAACCATGCCACCGGCCTGCGCCGCCTCTACGTCTGCCTGACCCGGGCGGTCACGTCCCTCGTCGTCCGGCACGACGGCGACCTGCCGCCGGAGCTGGGTCTCGACGTCGAGGCGGTCACCGGTCTGGTCCCGAGCGCCTGAGCCGACCGCGGCCCGCCATCGACGGGAGGGGCGTCAGGCTCGGCGTGCGAGCATGCTGAAAGCGTTGGGCAGCCGACCGTCCCAGACGGCCGCCGTGAAACCCTCCGGGCGCCAGAACGGCTCGGGGTGCTCCGCCAGGTGCTCGATCTCGAATCCCGCTCCCCGACAGGCCATGACGATCTCCGCGAGCGTGTGCTGACGTTCGACGGCGCCGTTGGCCGGGAACGAGTCGTTGACGTGGGAGCGCGCGAAGTAGCCCCGATCCGGGCGGATCCGGATCTCGGCAGGGTGCCAGTCCCACAGCGGCACGAGCGGGTGCGCCTCGTACACGTAGAACCAGCCGCCCGCGCGCAGCAGACGGTGCGCCTCTGCGAAGAAGGCGGGAAGATCGGCGAGCCAGATCAGCGCGCCCTTGCCCGTGTAGACCAGGTCGGCGGACGCGACGTCGAGCCCGCTCGCGGGCAGGACCGCCCGCGTGTACCGGCAGGGCAGGTCCAGCTCGTCGGCCCGGCGCTGCGCGCTCGAGACCGCCGCCTCGCTGTAGTCGAGCCCCAGCACCGACCGCGCGCCGAGGCGCGCGAGCGCGATGTCGTCGAGGCCGTGCCCGCTCATCGGGTGCACGACGTCGGCACCGGCGACGAGCTCACTCAGCGCCTCGACCTCGGCCGGCAGCAGCTCGACGCTCCGGGCCAGCTCAAGATGCTCGGCGTACTCGTCCTCGTACTTGCGCGAGGCGATGGCCCAGGCAGCGCGTGTCTCGTCCCCTGTGACGTCCATGCCGCCACCCTGTCAGCGGCGCCATGACGGGCACAGTTGTTTTCCGGGCACTGTCTGCGGGCACTGTCTGCGGGCACTGTCTGCGGGCACTGTCTGCGGGCGCTGTCTGCGGGCACTGTGTGCGGGCAGTGTCTCCGCGCGCTGGTCCCAGGTCCCGTTCTCCGGGCTCAGTCCTCGACGGGTTCCCCGGTCGGGTCGTCGACAGCGGGTGCGTCCAGCTCGCGCCCGCCGACCGGCGCCTCGCTCCAGCTGACGAGCCGCCAGCCGGCGACGGGGTCACCGTCGATCTCCACCAGGCCGGTGTTGGCCAGCGCCGTCCGCTCGACGTGGTCGACGTCCACGCCCGCGACGCGCGCCGACACCCATACCCGGATCGCCGCGCCGTGCGAGACCAGGACAACGCTGTCGTCGCCACGCGCGGCGATCTTCGCGACCGCCGCGTCGTAGCGTCCCAGGAACGCGCGGCCGTCGAGGCCGCCGGGCATGGCGCGATCGAGGTCACCGCGCGCCCACGCGAAAGCAGTGCCGAGGTAGCGCTGGTGCGCCTCGTGCTCTCCGGCCATCTCGAGCTCGCCCGCCTCGATCTCCTGCAGACCGTCCATGACGAGCGGCTCGATTCCCCGGGCGCGAGCCAAGGGTGCGGCGGTGAACGACGTCCGTACGAGGGGTGAGACGGCTATCGCGTCGATCTGGCGGTCACGCAGCGCGTGCGGCACGGCGGCCGCCTGACGCTCGCCGAGCGCGGTCAGCCCGGGGCCCGGGTTGGCCGTGTCGAGGAGCCCTCGCACGTTCGAGGGCGTCTGTCCGTGGCGCAGCAGCAGAAGTCGCATGGGTGCATTCTCCCCGACCCTCAGACGTCGTCCGGCGCAATTGTCCTGGACAAGTCTGGGCCCAGGGGTGTTACCCGCTGTATCCGTTCCGTTACTCTTGGGTTCGCTATGAGCCTGACATGTCGCCTTCGTCCCCTGCTCGCCGATCCTCGGCGCGGTTCCACGCGGGCCGCGCACGGGTCTCCTTCCCTCTGAAAGGCCCCCGCCTCCATGGATCCCCAGTCCAGCACGGTCACGTCCCAGCCTCGCCGTGGCCGTCACCGCGCTGCCCACCGCCCCCTGCTGACCAGCGTGGCCCAGGCCGCCACCAGTCAGGCCGGCGTGATCACCGGTCGCGGTGCAGTGATCGCCGCGGCCGGTTCCGGCGTCCTGCTGTCCCTGATCGCCCCGCCCGCGCAGGCAGCGCCGGTCTCCGAGGTCAGCACCACGCTGGCCGGCACGGCCGTCAAGGGCAAGCTCAACTCGACGGACCTCAACGCCCTGGCCAGCCAGGCCCGCCAGACCGTCGCCGCGGCGAACGTCGTCACGGTCGCCCCGACCGCTGAGCTGAACGTCGAGAAGTCGGCGGTCTCCGTCGTCTCGGCCGCCGAGAACGCGGAGTACCAGGAAGCGCGCGCCGCCGAGATCGCGGCGGAGCAAGCCGCGCAGCGCCGGGCGTCCGTGGTGTCCATCGCGATGCGCTACCTCGGTGTCCCGTACGTTTGGGGTGGGACGACCCCGGCAGGGTTCGACTGCTCCGGGTTCACCTCCTACGTCTTCGCCCAGGTCGGGATCGACCTCCCCCGCACGTCCTCCGCGCAGCGCTACGCCGGGACCGTCGTCTCCTGGGCCGAGGCTCAGCCGGGTGACCTGGTCTGGAGCCCCGGGCACATCGCGATCTACGCCGGCGACGGCATGCAGATCGAGGCCCCGGTCCCCGGCAAGAGTGTCCGGTACACGAGCATCTGGCAGTCCGGCCCGACGTTCATCCGCGTCGGCTGATCCACCGCGGGTGAGGGGCGCAGCGCCGCGCCCCTCACCCGCCGCACTCTCCTCCGGCGGCCCCACCCTCGTGTCCGCGTTGAGCTGGGCGTTCCCCGCCGCCCGCCGTGGACCAGACCACGGGTGGCCGTCTCGCGTCGGCGGTGCTGACTTCCCAGGTCCGTGGCCGCGTTCCGTCGTCCATCTGGACCGAACGTACTGTCATATCGGGAGACAGTGACACTCCGGACACCGTCGCGGAGGCTATCGTTGCGCTGCGACGGATCCCAGGCCGAAGCTGCGGGACCGGCCGTCGGCCGGACGGATCAACACGCGGCGCCATACCGCTCCCGCACAGACGTTCTACAACCAGATCCGCAAGTACAACCGGCTGGCCGGCCAAGCCCGACCGCAGGCAAGCCGTCAGCAGAGGAGCAAAGAGTGACCCTCAGTACCGAAGCCACGAATTTCGGATGGCTGCTCGACAACTTCGTGCGCACCGTCCCGGGCAGCCGGCACACGCTCGTCGTGTCGGCGGACGGCCTGCTCATGGCCATGTCCGACCAGCTCGACCGCACCAGCGGCGACCAGCTCGCCGCGATCGTCTCGGGCATGTCCAGCCTCACCCGCGGTGCCTCCCGCCAGCTCAACGGCGGTAACGTCCGCCAGACCATCATCGAGATGGACAAGGGTTTCCTGTTCCTGATGAGCGTCTCCAACGGGTCGGTGCTCGGCGTCGTCGCCGAGGCCACCTGCGACATCGGTCTCGTCGGCTACGAGATGGCTCTTCTGGTGTCCCGCACCGAGGCCACGCTCACGCCACAGCTCATCTCGGAGATGCGCGGCAGCCTCCCGACCGACCGCCAGCCCCGGGGCGCGGTGTCCCTCTGATCTGAACGACTCTGAACGACTCTGAACGACGACGTCGTTACCGGCGTCGTCCAGCGGTGGGGGGCTCTCCTCACGGCTCGACGACGCCGGCCAGGCGCCGCGCCCGACGTCGTGGGCGCGGCGTCGTCCTGCCTGCCGGTCGTCCTGTCTGCCGTCAGAGCCATCCGACGAGCCCGAGGGCGAGGCCCAGCGCAGCGCACACGCCCAGGGTCCGCAGGACCGACCAGCGCAGGACAAAGAGCAGGAGGGCCGCGGCGACGGCGATCCCGAGCGCGGCCGGCTGGAGGGTCGCGAAGTCGGGGATACCGACGTGCAGCGGGCCGGCGGTCCACATGCTCGTGGTGGCGAAGAGCGTGTGGGTGGTGAAGTAGAGCGCGAGGTTGGCAATGACGCCGACGACCGCCGCGGTGATGGCGGCCAGAGCGGCGCTCAGGGTCCGGTTACCCCTGAGCCGCTCGACGTAGGGGGCGCCGAGAAAGATGAACAGGAACGACGGTACGAAGGTGACCCAGGTGGTCAGCAGGGCGCCGAGCAGCGCGGCGACCCACGGGTCGAGGTCACCCGGGTTCCGGTAGGCGCCGAGGAACGCGACGAACTGGACGACCATGATCAGCGGCCCGGGCGTGGTCTCGGCCAGCGCGAGACCACGGGTCATCTCGCCGGGTGTGACCCAGGCGTAGGTCTCCACCGCACGTTGCGCGACGTAGGCGAGGACCGCGTAGGCACCGCCGAACGTCACGAGGGCGCTGCCGGAGAAGAACAGCCCTTGCTGGGTGAACACGCTCCCGACGCCGGTCAGCAGCGCGACCGCCACGACCGGGAGCGTCCACACCAGGAGGCCGAGCACGAGCACTCGCAGCGCTCTGCGGCCCGACGGTCGCTCGGCGTGCAGGGCGTCGTCGGGGATGAGCGGGGCCGGGCCGTCGTCCGGCTCACGCGCACTGGAGGCGACGATCCAGCGCGGCACGTACCGGTGCACGAGCCAGCCGATCGCCCCGGCGCCGGCAACGACCAGCGGGAACGGGACCGCGAAGAGGGAGAGCGCCAGGAACGCCGCGATCGCGAGCGCCACGAGCGCCGGGCTGGTCAGGGCGCGGCGGCCGACACGGAGCACCGCCTGGACCACGATGGCCAGCACCGCCGGTGCCAGTCCGGCGAACACCGCGGAGACGACGGTGGTGTCGCCGAACGCGACGTACACCGCCGACAGGGCGAGGAGCGTGAGCATCCCGGGAAGGACGAAGAGCGCCCCGGCGGCCAGACCTCCGCGGAGCCCGTTGAGCAGCCAGCCCGTGTAGACGGCGAGCTGCTGCGCCTCGGGGCCGGGCAGGAGCATGCAGTAGTTCAGGGCGTGCAGGAACCGGCCCTGTCCGATCCAGCGCTTCTCGTCGACGAGGGTGCGCTGCATGACGGCGATCTGCCCCGCGGGGCCGCCGAACGTCTGCCAGGAGATCGCGAACCAGGCGCGTACGGCCGTGCGGAACGGGATCAGGTCCTGCTGCAGGGTCGGTGGCGTCACGGGGGTGGGGGTACCAGCGTCTCCGGGCGCGCCCGGCTCGTCGCGCATTTCAGCGTCTCCGGGCGTACCCGTGTCGTCGGTGCTCATGGTTCTCCTGGACGGCCGCTTCTACACCGCGGGCTCGGGGTCGACGACCGGGTCGACGTCGTAGGCCGGTAGGCCGTCGATGCTGGTCAGGTTCTTGCGGCGCCGGTACTCGCGTTGCCCGGCCTCGCCCTTGCGCTCGAAGTACGGTCCGATCAGGTCCCGCTCACCCTCGTACGACATCAGGGGAACGCTCCAGCCGCAGCTGTCGGAGATGCGCTCGACGTCGACCACGATGACCGCGCGAGCACCCGGGATGTCGGTGAACTGGCCGGCGAGAGCCGGGTACTCGGCGTCGTACCGGGTGACGACGCGGCCGGTGCCGTGGAGCCGGACGATGTTCGGTGCACCGTCGAACGCGCAGAACATCACGGTGATCCGGCCGTTCTCGCGGAGGTGTGCGACTGTCTCGCTCCCGCTCCCTGTGCCGTCGAGCCACGCGAACGTGTGGTCGTCGAGCACGGCGAAGGTGCCGGGGATGCCACGCGGCGAGACGTTGACGCGCCCGTCGGCGGCGAGCGGTGCCGTCGCCACGAAGAAGACAGGTTGCCGCTCGACGAACTGGCGCAGCCGGCCGTCGATCCGCTCGTGGAGTTTCATGCTCGCATGCTGCCAGAACGCCGTCGGCACCCGGGGCCTGCCCAGTACCTGGACGTGCCGGTGGAACGGCGACGGGATAGCCCCACGGCGGAAGCGTAGGGGCACCGATGAGTTTCGCGCGCCGTGCCGGTCTCTCCGCTGGAGATCGACCGACGGAAGGCATGGAGCCATGCGGAAACTGGTCTACGGCATGAACCTGTCCCTGGACGGCTACATCGCCGCGCCCGGCGACGACATCAGCTGGGGCGTGCCGAGCGACGAACTGTTCCAGTGGTGGCTCGAGCAGGAACAGGCGATCGAGCTGTTCCTGTACGGGAGCAAGCTGTGGGAGAACATGAGCTCCCACTGGCCGACCGGCGATCAGCAGCCGGGCGCCACCCCGGCGCAGATCGAGTTCGCGCGAAACTGGCGGGACACGCCGAAGGTGGTGTTCTCGTCGACGATCGACAACGTCGACTGGAACACTCGCCTGTTCGACGGCGACGTGGTCCCGGAGATCACGCGGCTCAAGGCCGAGGACGCTGGGCCGATGAGGGTCGGTGGCGCGACGCTCGCCGGGGCGGCCATGCAGGCCGGGCTGATCGACGAGTACGAGGTCGTCACCCATCCGGTCCTGGTGGGTGGCGGCACACCGTTCTTCACCGCGCTGGACGGTTGGGTACACCTGAACCTGGTGGAGACGCGGACGTTTCCCGGTGGGGTCGTCCTGAACAGGTACGCGACGAGGCGCTAGCGCAGTTCGTCCGCGAGCGGCGGGATTCCCGAGCCTGACCTGACCTGGGCCTCCAGACGACGCGGCGACATGGTGTGATGTGCGGCATGTCCACGACGGGTGCACCAACACTGGAGATGCTCTGGGAGAGCGACGACCCCGCCGGGGTACTCCTGACGCGCTTTGGCCTCACCGACGGCCGCACGGCCCGAGACTGGGTCGCCACCGCGCTCAGCCGGCACTGGGGGATCGAGGTCTCCGACTGCCGGCGAATCGTGATGAGCGATCACAACGCTCTCGCGTGGCTCACCACGACCTCGGGCGAGCTGGTAGCGAAGTGGTCTGTTGCTCCACCACGTTTCGCCCGGCTGTCGGAACTCGCCGAGCTCACGGTCTGGCTCGGCGAACGAGGTGCGCCGGTCTCAGCGCCGATCCTCACGCTCGACGGGAGCGCGCACGTGGAGTCAGGCGGCGCCCTTCTGATGCTCCAGCGGCTGATCGAGGGCGAACCCCTCGAGGTCACCAACCCGGACCAGATCCGGGCAGCTGGAGCGAGCCTGGCCCGGCTGCACGGTGAGCTCGCCCGCTACCCACACGCCGGTCGCCTGCTTCAGCACTCGCCGACGCCCGGCAGCTCGCTGCCCGCACGGGTCACGTCGTGGCTCGATGAAAAGCCGCGGCACGTACCCTCGCCGCTCCTGACCTCCATGCGGCGGCTCTTGGGCACCGCTCCCTCCGAGCCGATGCCCACCCAGCTCCTGCACGGCGACTTCCGAGCGGCGAACATCCTCTGCGCCGGGCCACGTGTCCTGGCGATCATCGACTTCGAAGAGGCGAGTTTCGACCACCCGATCGCAGAGCTGGCCCGCTCAGCGGTCATGCTCGGGACGAAGTTCCGCAACTGGGGACCGGTGTCGTCAGGCGTTCGTGCCGCGCTCTTGGCCGGCTACGAGTCGGAGCGACCACTGAGCGCGGCCGAGTCGCGCTGGTGGGACATCCTCGTCGGCTGGTACTCGCTGACGATGGTCCCGCCGGACCACGACCCGACCGGATGGCTCGCGGCCGCAGCAGAACATCTGGAACGCGTCGCTCCGGGACGCGCCACATGACGTCGCGCTTTCATCGAGGGGTGGCTGATACGCAGGCTGACCCGATGTGTACCGGGTACCCGCAGCCGATCGGGCGGGCCGGCAATGGCCCGCCAACGGCAGACGACGATCAACGCACCAACGAGGCGGCTACGGTGCGCCCATGAGTTACGACATCCTCGCGTTCGACCCTGCAGCGGTCGCCGACGCCGACTTCCCTGCGTGGTGGGAGGCGCAGTCCCAGTGGTCCGAGGACCACTCATATGACGACCCAGAAGTGACGACGGCGAATCTCAGGACCTTCTACAACAAGCTGATCCAGACCTATCCGCCGATGAACGGTCCGGGCGCGCCGGCGTACGAGGCCTGGCATCACGACATCGAGCTCGTAAGCCAGATGTCGGACTACAGCATCGGCACCTCGCTGGTCTACGGGGCGTTCTCCTGGAGCCGGGCACGGAAGGCGCGAGACACGTTCACAGCGCTGGCTGCCAAGCACGGAGTGGCTGTCGCCATGGTCAGCGACGACGGATCGATCCTGCGGCCGTGATGGAAGCCCGCCCGCAGATCGTGTGCCTGTGCGGCTCGACTCGGTTCGCTGAGCAGTTCCGCGCGGTGAATCGTGACCTGACCCTCGCCGGGGCAATCGTCGTCGCACCCGCTGAGTTCGAGCGCGCCACCGACCGGATCACCGACGAGCAGAAGGCTGCGCTCGGCACGCTGCACCTCGCGAAGATCGACCTTGCCGACCGCATCGTCGTGATCAACCCAGGCGGGTACATCGGGGAGTCCACGCGACGCGAGATCCGCTACGCGCACCAGACCGGGAAGCCGGTGGAGTACACCGACGCCCTCGACGGCGTCATCAACCCCTGACCACGCTCGCACGACCGGCATCCTGCCGGCCCCTACTGACACGCCAAGCAGGTCAGAGCGTTCAAAGCGGACGAGCCGGTCTGTACGCGTACCGGCGCGCCCTGTCCTCCTGAGAGCCCACCGACCTACTGCGCTGTGTGCGCCAGCACGGCTGTAGCAACCTCTGCGTGTACCCGGCTGGGGAGCTCCGCGCCGACCCCGTCGACGACCAACAGGGTTGCGCCGGGGATCTCTTCGGCCAGCGCCTTCGCATTGCCCACCGGGAAGAACGGGTCGGCCGCGCCGTGCACGACCAGCGTGGGTGCGGTGATCTCCCGGAGCCGCTCGCGCCAGCGTGGTTTGCAGTCCAGTTTCGAGAACACCGTGCTCAGCAGGCCGTTGCGCGCCGACGCCGGGTGCGGACCGGAACGATCGAGAACATGTGCCGCGTGGGCACGGGCCTCGGCCGCGTCGAAGTGCGGCGAGCCGGAGAACACGCGAGCCGCGGTCACCGCACCGTCCAGGATCGACGAGCGGTCGGTCCAGTCAACCGGTTGGGCGCTGCTGAAGTGGGCGAAGATCGCCGGGGAGTGCTCAGGCAGGTCGTCGTCGACCGGCCCCGGCGCGACCGGACGTGTGCCCACCAGCACGAGCGAAGCGACCCGTGACGGATGGTCCAGGGCCAGGAGTTGCGCGATGAAGCCTCCGGTCGCCATTCCTACGATGTGCGCACGAGAGATGCCGAGGCCGTCGAGCACGCCGACGGCGTCGGCGACGAGGTCGCGCAGAGTGTATCCGGGGGAATCGGGATCGACGGTGGTCGATCGACCGGCGTCCCGCAGGTCGTAGCGGATGACGAACCGGCCGGTGAGCCGCTCCACGAACTCGTCGTCCCAGGTGGCGATGGTGGTACCGATCAGCAGAAGGGGGATGTCAGTCGGCAGGCCGGCCGTGTCGACGCACAGTTCGACGTCGCGGACCGGAAGTAGGGTCTCCATGCCTAGGAGACCGCGGGACGTGGCAGAACTCATCGGGCATGCGCGGCGCGGCATGTACCGATGACTCAGGGCCGCGGTCGTGGTCCACCTGGGATGTGCGGCGCGAGGAGCGGACCATGGCAGTGATCGACGACGTTCGGCCCCTGGGCTCGGAGCTGGAACGCTCGTACACGGTGTACGTACGCGGCAGGTTGAAGTTTCGCGTCAAGCAGATCGTCTACGTGGCGTTCTCCTGCGACGAGCGCGTGATGGGCTTCGCGTTCCCGAAGGAGGAGCGGGCGGCGCTGGTCGCGAGCGAGCCGCAGAAGTTTCAGCTGCCGTCGGCGTCGGACATGCGCTTCAACTGGATCCATGCGGACCTTGCGGCACTCGACCGAGCCGAGGCTCGCGAGCTGGTCGTGGACGCATGGCGCATGGTCGTTCCCCAGAAGATCTCTCAGGCCTACGACCTGGCGCATCCCGACGGCCCGGACTGACGCCGCCGCTTCGGGCCGACGGCCACCAGGCCGTGTCCGGTGTATCGCAGGGTCAGAGCGCGATGGCTGCGATCGCAAGCCGCTCGAGAGACGTCGTAGCAGGTCAGACTGTTGAAAGCGGACGAGCCGGTCTGTACGCCGGGTTCTCCCGGAGGGTGTACCGGTATGTCTCGCGGTGTCCGACGAGTTGGTTGGGCGCCGCGGGGTCGTTGGAACTTCGCGGTTCTGCCGGGTCCGGGGCGCGTTGGTGGAGGTGGCGTCGGATGGCCTCAGACGGCGGTTATGTGCACCTCGCACTCGGGCGCCTTCCACCCGCCCCATTGGTTGTCCTTCGCGCTGGTGAGCAACCTCAGGTACCCCACTCCGCCACGCTCAGGACTCGACCGGCGGGGGCTTCTGTCCGTAGCCACTCGCTCAGCGCCTCCGCGTTCTCATTGTCGTCCACGTCGACCGAGATCATCACGTTCGCCACCCAGCTCATAGCGATCGTTCTACCGGAGCGGACAGCAGGTCACCACAGGATGGGGTCGAGCTGGCCCTGAGCGGTCATGAGCAGAACGTGGGTCTCGCGAGAGGCGTTCCGGGTGCTGGCGTTCGCGACGACGATGAGCCCGGACCTGGCCGCCGTGGGGAAGAACGCCGCGTGTTTCGTTTTCTCTGCTGCCCGTGATAGAAACGCCTGATCGGGCATCTACGCAGGTCGCCCCAGATTTCGATGGATAATTTAGATGGATGTCGACGGGTGGAGGGGCATGCCTGACCTGGAACCGCAGCGGAGCGGGGGCCGGGTCGCGCTGGTGGACCTGACCGGTGCAGAGGACATGACTGCGGCACTGCGCAAGCTGCAGGACCAGTGGGGGCCGGTGGCCCCCGTGGACCTGGAGCCAGGCGTACCGGGCTGGCTCGTGCTGGGGCACGCCGAGGTCATGGAGGTGATGCGCACGGAGAGCGTCTTCGCCCGGAACCCACGGCACTGGAGAGAGCAGCTACCACCGCAGTCGACCCTGCACGCCATCCTGTCCCCGACCGGACGGCGGAACCTGTACTTCTCGGACGGCGCGGAGCACCGGCGGCTGCGGCTCCCGGTGGACGAGGCGTTCGCCGACATGGACGAGGTCCGGACGGCAGCGCTCGTGCGCGTCGTCTGCGCCCGGCTCATCGACTCGTTCGCCGCCAAGGGCAGTGCGGACCTGATGGGCGAGTATGCGGCGGCGGTGTCGTTCCTGGCGGTGTCGGGCATGTTCGGCTTCGACGAGCGGCAGGGGGTCGACCTGTTGCGCTGCGCGAGCGAGATCTTCGGGCACGGCGGCGATCCCGTGTCAGCCCTGGTCCGGATGGACCAGATCGTGATGGACCACGTCATCGCGACCCGGGCGGAGCCAGGCCCGAACCTGACCACCAGCTTCATCAAGCACCCGAGTTTCGAGGACGACACCGAGATCGTGCACTCCATGGTGATCGCGATCTGCGCGGCCAACGAGATGCTCGTGACCTGGATCGCGGCCACACTTCGCCGCATGCTCACCGACCCCCGGTACACCGGCCGCGTCACCGGCGTGCGCCGCGGCCTGGACGACGCGATGGACGAGACGCTGTGGAGCGAGCCGCCCGTGGCGAACCTGCCCGCCCGCTACGCCGTGACCGACTGCACCCTCGGCACGGCGCGGATCCGCGCCGGCGACGCGATAGTGATGGGCGTGGCCGCCGCGAACAACGACCCGCGGGTACGCACCAGCGACGACCTCTTCGAGGCGGGCAACCGGTCACACCTGTCCTTCGGCGTCGGGCCGCACGCGTGCCCCGCCAAGCGCCCCGGGCGGCTCGTGGTCAAGATCGCGGTGGAGAGCCTCATGGAGCGGCTCGACCTGAGGCTCACCGACCCTGTGGTGAAGTGGGCGCCATCGCCGTGGTCGCGCTACCCGTCCACGCTGCCGGTGACGTTCACTCCCGAGCGCCAGGCCGCCCGCACGCCTGCCCGCGTCTGACCTGCCCCTGGAGCGTCAGACGGCATCGACGTGCGCCTTGCCGTTCACGCAAGTCTTCGTGCGGTGTCGTTCGTGACGAACTGACAGGGGGTCTTCGACACCGGGGTCGGCGTGGCAGGCGGTTGCCGAGGCTGCCAGGTTGCGCCAACGGCGCACAAGACTACCCGCACCGTCACATGGCTTTCTCGTAGTCACTTCTTTACGCAATGGTCACACAACGACCCGCAAGGGCCGAATGTTCTGCCCGGTATGCACGTTATGTTTAACGTTGTCCGTCGGCAGACGAGATGGTGTCTTGGCTGAAGAAGGAGCCCCCAGTGCCTGACCACACCGGTAGATCCCGCAAGACGACAGACGCCGTCGCAGCCAGTTCGGACCGCGAGTCCCGCCGCCGCGTGACCAAGCTGATCCGGCACCTGAGCACGCCCGAAGGGCGCGCCGACCCCCACGCCGTCTACGACGAGCTGCGGGCCATGGGCCCGGCGGTACGCATGCCGTGGGGAGCCTGGATGGTCACCTCGCACGGCGCGAGCCACGAGGTGCTCAGCGGATCCGGCTGGCGCACCGTGGACGCCGCCTGGCGCACCGTGCGCCAGCCGACGTGGGTGCGGCACCCGGGCCTGAAGTTCCTGCACGACTCCGCGCTCGGCACCAACCCGCCCGGGCACGCCGGGCTGCGCCGCAGCCTTGGCTCGTTCGTCTCGCCGCAGTCGGTCGCTGACCTCACACCGCAGATCGTCCAGACCGTCCACGAGTACCTCGACCGGTTCGATGCGGTGCTGCGCGCCGACGGCGAGGCGGACTTCGGGGCCCTGGTCGGCGACCGGCTGCCCATGGCGGTGCTCTGCATCGTTCTCGGGCTGCCGCGCGAGGACATCCCGCTGCTGTGCGAGATGAGCCGCATGCTCTCGAACGTGCACGACCTCGCGCCGAGCAAGGCGCGGATGGCGCAGGCCGACCGCGCGGGCAAGCTGTGGAACGCATACTGGGAACAGCTCGTAGCCCAGCCCAGACCCCGGCTCACGGAGGACTCACCGCTGGGAGAGTGGCTCGACACAGAGACCGACCCCGCGGTGCGCGCGGTGGCCGGCTCCCAGCTCAACGTCATGATCGAGGCGGGCCTCGAGACGACGACGTCCCTGCTGTCCGACGGCGTGGTGCAGCTCCTGCGCCGGCCCGACCAGGCCACGTGGATGCTCGAGCACCCGGAAGCCGTACACGGCGCCGTCGAGGAGCTGGTCCGCTTCGTATCGCCCGTACAGCTCATGACCCGGTACGCAGCGCAGGACACGGAGCTGCCGGGCGGCATCCCGGTGACAGCCGGGCAGATCGTGCACGCCGTGGTCGCCGCGGCCAACCACGACCCCGACGCCTACGACTCGCCGCACGACCTGAACCTCTCGCGCCCGCCCCGCCGCAACCTCGCCTTCGGCGTGGGCATGCACTACTGCCTAGGCGCGCCGCTGGCCCGTCTGGAAGCGACGACACTGTTCCCCGAGGTGCTGCAGCGGTTCGATCTCGAGTTCGCCGGGCCAGTGGGCTACGACGAGACCCTCGCCTTCCGCGGAACGCGTTCGGTGCCGGTACGGCGGCGACCCCGTCCAGCCGCGACCGCGGGTGCTGGTGCGGCGGTGGGTGCTGGTGCGGCGGTGGGTGCTGGTGCGGCGGTGGCCGCTGGTGCGGCGGTGGCCGCTGGTGAGAGCACGGCCGCCGCCGGACCCGTCGTGGTCAACCGCGAGGACGCCGTGCTGGTGGTGACCCTCACGCGGCCCGACGGCGACAACCGGCTCGACCGAGCGACGCTGACCGCCCTGGGCGACGTGCTCACGACGCTGCCCGACGACGTCGCCGCCGTCGTGCTGCGCGCCGAAGGGCGCCACTTCTGCATAGGCGGCGACCTGGACGAGCTCGGCCAGCTCGCCACCAACGACCCCGACGGCTACCGGAACCTCGTCGAGCTCAGCGACGAGGTGCTGCGCGCCTGGCGCACCTGCCCGGCGGTGACAGTCGCGGCGCTGCACGGCAGCGTCGCCGGAACAGGGCTCGGGCTGGCGGTCGCGAGCGACTTGCGCGTGGCCGCCGAGGACGCACGGTTCCGCGCGCCCGAGACGGTCGTCAGCATCCCGGTGGGTCCGAGCGAGGTGCTGGACCGCCTGGTCGCCGAGATCGGTTCCGGCTGGACCCGCGCGATGCTGCTGCTCGGCGATGCCATCAACGCCCAGGAGGCGCTGGAGGGCGGGCTCGTGCAATCCGTCGTCCCGACCGAGAACGTGTGGGCCGAGGCCAAGCGCCTGGCCCGGCGCATCGCCCGGCGCGACCGGGAAGCCATCCGCGTCACCAAGCAGACGATGGCCCGGCTTCCGCACGACGGTCCCGATCCGACGGAGGGCACCGACGTGTGGGAGGCACCACTAGCCCAGGCCCTGCGGCGCCGGATCACCCTTGGCGACGCGAGGTAGCGACTCCTCGTCGACGAAATGCCGGCGGGGCCAGCGACAATGCTGGCCCCGGCAAGCGCGCCCGAGACGATCGTCAGCATTCCGGTCGGCCCGAGCGAGGTGCTGGACCGGAACTCGCGGCGACCGTCGTCCTGGCGGTCTGGAGACGGCGACCCGTCGACCCGGACGCCGGCAAGTTCACGTTCAAGGAGCACGCCGAGCACTGGCGGACGCTCCAGGTCCATCGCGGCAACACAGAGGACCAGGTCGACGTGGTTCTTGAGATCCGAACCTACCCACGTTTGGGACACCTGCCGCTAGCCCCGATCGACTCCGAGGACATCTAGTCGACTTCCACGATCTGCGTCACTACTACGCGAGCCCGCGCATCCGCCACGGCGCGTCCGTCAAGGCGGTTCAGGTACGACTGGGCCACAAGGACGCGAGTGAGACCCTGGACACCTACTGGTATCACCACGGCCTTCAGGCCAGGCGACCATGGTGCAACTGCGAACGTGATCTCGCGCCTGGAAGCCTCCGACTGGTGCTCCGTGCAGGTCAGGGCCTTAAAAGCGGACGAGCCGGTCTGTACGCCGGGTTCTCCCGGCAGGCCTCATGGCCTGTCGGGGTACCCGGCGGGATCGGCCGAGAACGTTGGAATCCTGCGGCTCACGAGCGTTGGTGACCTTGGCGCCCGACGGCGCTTCGTGGGGCTCTTGCGGACTCCCTGCGGACTGGGTGCGGACTGCGCGGGTCAGGACTGTGCCTGATCGTGCCGATATTGGTGCGATCCGCCAAGACCTCGTCGACCACGCATGTCACGAGCGACATCTCCATGCCCGACCCCTGCGGAGGACGGCCGACGCCACCACATGCTGCACACAAGCGCGGAATCCCCGTAGCAGTCATGTAGCCAGAGGGCGCACGGCGTGACTGGCCTACTCGGCGGCTTCACCGGTCGCGTCAGCGAGGCGTTGCTCGACGGTTCGGGTCAGCGCGTGGTCACCGAGGATCCGGCGGCAGTCCGCAAGGAGGTCGGTCATGAGTTCTGTGGCCTCTCGGGTGCGGCCCACACTCAACAGGACGTCGGCAACTGTGTCGCGTCGCATCAAGGTGCGCAGGTCCTCGGCACCAAACACGCGCCCGCTCTCGTCGACATTGAGACGAGCCAGGGGCAGCGCCTTCTCCCCAGCACCATCATCAGCATGGGAGAGAACGAGGTCGCCCCGTGAGGTCAGGGTGTCGGGGTGGTCCGGTCCCAGGACCCGCTCGCGATCAGCCAACGTCGCCTCATACAGCGGGATCGCCCGCCCCAGGTCCCGCGCTGCCCGGTACCCGCCCGCGAGATTGTTCCGTGATCGCAGGGTGTCGGGGTGGTCCGGTCCCAAGACCCGCTCGCGATCGGCCAACGTCGCCTCGAACAGCGGGATCGCCCGCCCCAGGTCCCCCGCCAACCGGTATGCGCGGGCGAGATCGTCCCGCGATCGCAGGGTTTGCGGGTGGTCCGGTCCCAAGACCCGCTCGCGATCAGCCAACGTCGCCTCGAACAGCGGGATCGCCCGCCCCAGGTCCCCCGCTGCCCGGTACGCGCCCGCGAGATTGTTCCGTGTTTGGAGGGTGTTGGGGTGGTCCGGTCCCAGGACTCGCTCGCGATCGGCCAGCGTCGCTTCGAACAGCGGGATCGCCCGTGCCAAGTCTCCCGATGTCCGGTACCCGAGCGCGAGATTCTTTCGTGATTGCAGGGTGTTGGGGTGGTCCGGGCCCAGAACCCGCTCGCGATCGGCCAACGTCGCCTCCAACAGCGGGATCGCCCGCCCCAGATCTCCGGCCGCCCAGTAGTCGACCGCGAGATCGTTCCGTGAGATCAGGGTGTCGGGGTGGTCCAGGCCCAGAACCCGCTCGCGATCGGCCAACGTCGCCTCGTCCAGCAGGATCGCCCGCCCCAGATCTCCCGCCGCCCAGTACCCACCCGCGAGATTGTTCCGTGACTGCAGGGTGTCGGGGTGGTCCCGGCCCAGAACCCGCTCCCGGTCTGCCAACGTCGCCTCGAACAGCGGGATCGCCCGCCCCAGGTTCCCCGCTGCCCAGTACCCGTCCGCGAGATTGTTCCGTGACTGCAAGGTGTCGGGGTGGTCCC
>NZ_JAJQMN010000001.1:597202-648402 GCF_028994775.1 Promicromonospora iranensis
GGTTCCCCGCTGCCCAGTACCCGTCCGCGAGATTGTTCCGTGACTGCAAGGTGTCGGGGTGGTCCCGGCCCAGAACCCGCTCCCGGTCTGCCAACGTCGCCTCGAACAGCGGGATCGCCCGCCCCAAGTCCCCAGCCAGCCGGTATGTGCGGGCGAGATGATCCCGGGAAACCAGGGTGTCCGGGTGGTCCGCCCCTAGTGCCTGCTCAGCGGAGGTGGACAGCGGCCGCAAAATCGTGAGCGCCGTGTGAGGATCTGACAGGTCGTTCAGGGCTTCGCCTGCTCGCGCTCCCGCGGCGACCATCTGTTCGTCCACGCCCTGATCGGGATGGGCAAGAAGCGTCAGAACGTGCGTCGCTAGCGCGGCCGCTTCAGTCCGCTGGGCCCAGTAGTCTTCTCGGTCCAGCGGCCGGACGGTACCGACCGTGCCGGTACCGGCGGCAATAGCCCGCGAGGACCAGCCATCCCGGTCGGTTATGTCGCGGATCACCCGGCCGACAAGCCGGTGCATGATCACGCTCGTGGTGTCGTCGGACGGCTGCGCCAGACCGCTGTCGGCGATGACCGCCAAGGCATCACCGACCTCGAATGCCTCACCCAGAGCGCCGAACCAACGGCGCGGCACACCGCCGGGGTCGAGGAAGGCAAGGGCGCCTAGAACCGATCGGGCCAGCTCCTGGTCGTGGGCGGCGTCTATCGCTGCTGCGACCGCTAGTGCCAGCGCGGCCACGGTCGCGCGTGGGTATTCCGGCGTTGCCTTGTCGTCCCCGAATAGGCGGTCGAGCGGTTGCCACCTCAGCTCCTGCATATACTCGCTGTACCCGTAACCATGGTCGAGACGGCGACGGCGCGCGATCGTCCAGACCGCCCCTGCCAGCGCCAGGGGAAGTCTGCCCAATTCCACTGCGACCCGTCGTGCACCGGCTGGGTCTGCCAGAGCGGTCCCGTCATGTAGGTAGGCGAGCGCCTGCTTGTGGGTGAACACGCCAATGTCAAGAACGTCGCCGAGAGCGACGGATCGGTCAGCCGAGGTGGCGATCACCGCAGCCGTTGCCTCCGGTGGCAACAGACCATCCAGGTCGTGCCGGTCGATGACGTTGTCGAACACGACCAGCCGACGGGTATCGCGGTCGCTGGCCCACAGGCTGTACAACCTGCGCACGCTGTCTTCGGGCGGTTCGCCCTGGGCGACTGCGCCGAGGCGTTCGGCCAGGAGCCGTAGGTCGGACACGGCCCCGGCGCGGGTCTCGGCGTTGACCCACGCCACCACGGGCCAGCCCTGCTGCACACAGTGGCGCGCGATCTCGCCGGCGGTCTGGGACTTGCCGACACCACGCAACCCGGCCAGCGAAACCAGGGTCATAGTGCTGTTACCAGCGACTCGTTCCACGAGCCTGGCAGTTACGGCACGGTCCACGTACCCCGGAGCTCGCCGAGGGATCTGACCCACGACGACCTGTTCGGTCCGCGTTGTCCCGCCGACAGTGGTCAGCCCTGCGATGCCCGTCACGCCGATCCGGTCCAAGAATCCCGCAGCCGACTCCGGATCAAGCCTGTCGAGCAGGTCGAACCCGGCAACGCGAAGAACGGTCGGGGTCTCCTTGACCTGCCGCGCCGAGATCACGCCCACGCAGTACTCCCGGCCGCTAACGGTGGCCAGCACAGCTCCGCCCGATGCTGCCGACCATGCCTGGGTGGCCTCGGGCGCCGTACCCCGAACGTCCGGCAGCAGCGACCTGTCCGATGTCAGTGAGAGCGCTACTCGTCCGTCACGGACCCAGCCATCCGGTATCCGAGCCACATGCGCCGAGTCCAGCAGCAGGTTCCCCGTCAAGGGCACCAGCCCGTCCGGCCCGCTGGGCTCACCCGGTGTGTGCGGGTCGAGGCGCCCGAACGACGGGTAGCACCCGCACGTGCAGCCAACAAGCACTCCGCCGGCCGCAGTGTCCAGAACTGCCAGCGACACTGGCTCGACCTCAGGCAGACCATCGACCTCCAGCAGCGCGAGGTCAACATTGGCGTCACAACTCCGCCATACGACCCGTCCGGTTAAGCGGTTCCCGTCGTGCCACACCTGGTAGTCCTCACCGTCCGCGCAATGGTCCGCGGTCAGGACCAGATTCTCTCGCAGGTGGAACCCAGAGCCACGGGAGCGGACTTCCTGCCCTGTACGCGCGAACGTGAGCAGGACGTTCCGCACTACTTCCACCGCGTCAGTCCTGTCCGTCCAACAGAGGTGTCTGCGTCGTCCCGTCGTCCGACACGACCTTCGGTGTCAGCGTCAGCCTGATGGTCTGCGTCGTTGCGCGCTCCGCCGACCCCTTGGTGCTGGCATCGACCAGCCACCACTTGACGCCGCCCCCGGCCTCCGCGCCGAGCGTGACGGTCGCCTGAAGCTCGACCTCGATCGCCGTCGCCTCGAACCGCAGCCGGCTGTCCTTCCCGGCGTCCATCGCCGCCTCCAGCTCCGACCTCAACGCCTCGATCGCCTTCGCAATAGGCACACCCTCAGCCATGAGAACTCCCCCTGTACCTGCCTGGACGAACAACGCTAAAGGTGCAAGCAGCTCGACGGCCATAGAAGTCAGAAATGAGGCCGTACTTCCGAGCCAGGCTTCTAGCGAACCAGGGATCAGATGCCGTAGTAGAGCTCGAAGTCGTACCTGG
Source organism: Promicromonospora iranensis (assembly GCF_028994775.1). GTDB lineage: Bacteria > Actinomycetota > Actinomycetes > Actinomycetales > Cellulomonadaceae > Promicromonospora > Promicromonospora iranensis_A. Next base: position 599,870 of record NZ_JAJQMN010000001.1, read on the forward strand.
GCGACGGCCGGTGCTGGCGGCATTGGAATCGTTGGAATTTAGCGGTTTCTGCGTTGGCTAGCGCCGGTCAGTTGGGGTGGCTGTCGGGCTTCTTGTGGGCTTTTCTTGGACTCGGCGACGAGCGCGAGCGCGACGGCTCGCAGGATCAACACACTGGAGCACGGGCCAACGAGGCGGCCACCCCGCCGCCAAGCAGTCACGGATGCCCCCTCGCGCAAGGGCACATGCGAGGAAGACAAGTATCGTGGGCACGTGCCTGACGACGGTCACTTGGTGGACGATGTTGCAGGCGAGGCGGCAGCGCTCGTCGTGCCCGGTTCTGGGCCTCTTATAGGTCGAGCCTTCGCAGCGCTTCGTCATGAGTGGCAGCGGAACGCGTCTCTGGCGCTCAAGGCGGCCGTGTCGATTTCGGGCCTCTCGCGCAACGACCTCGAAGAGCTGTTGGAGGAGGATCCGGCGCTGACGCCCCTCTACCTCCGGGTGCTCTGGGCGGCTGGCATGAACGGGCATGACGAGACGTTGCGAGCGATGGGCGCAACGCTTGGGGAGGCGGTCCGTTCCCGTGACTGCGATGACGCTGAGTCAATCGCAGACGCGGACCAGGCACTCCTCGGGATGAGCAGGTTGACCCCTCGCCACTTTCGCGTCCTCCGGTTCCTCTGCAGCAAGCCTCGGCCGATTGCCGGCGCCGATCCTTCTGTCTGGAGCACCGCGTACCTCGCAGAGGAACTCGAGATGACCGAGGAACGGATGTCATGGTGTCTTACGGACTTGGGGACCACAGGCTTAACCATTTCCGAGGGCCGCTGGGGTGGAGTACACAGTTGGGCAACGCCGCTCGGGCAGGCGGTCGTACGGGCCGCGGACCAGCTCGGCGCGGTGTGACTCTTGTTCCTGGCGCGGTACGGGAGCGCTCAATCTGACTTCAGGTCCGCTCGATATGCCGAGAAGACCAGATTGAAGGAACCGCGGGGACTGTACCTCGGGTTCTCCCGAGAGCTGTCCTGTTATGTCTCGCGGTGTCCGAGGAGTTGGTTGGGCACCGCGAGACCCTTGGGAATCCGGGGATGTCACGGCACAACGCTGCGTTGGTGAGAGTGGCGTCGGATGGGCTCAGACAGCGCTCATGTGTACCCGATGTGTACCGCACGGCGGGTCTCAGATTTGGTGCGTCCTGCAGTCACCGATGTCCGACGCTGGGCACGCAAAACCGTGTCTTCGGCTGTGTCAGCGGCCAGCCGTAGGATCTGGGCTCGTGAATCGACCTGCGCTTCATGCGCTCACTACGCCCGTCCACTGGCCGATGGGTAGATACTGACCATGGGCATCTACTTCGGCTTGTTCGCCGTGGACTCCGGCCTCGTTCAGCGGGACGAGGAGTGGCTCGCGGAGTACGCGGAAGAACGATACCGAGAGTTCTGGGAGTGGGACCAGGATCCAGCGGCGGCGATGGACGACCCGCGCAGCGAAGTCATGCTGCGTTACCAGCACCACTACATGGACCTAATCAACCCTTACCTGGAGGCCGCGTACGGCATCGAGCCATACACCTGGTTCGCCGGTGAGCAGGTCAGCGAGCTCTACTTTGTCACGCCGCCGGACCAAGTCACTGCACTCGCAGCCACCCTGTCGCGTCCGGCCGGCGACGTTCGTGAACGGCTCGACTCCCTTGCTCGGGCAAACCTCGACATGGTGGGCACCTGGACACCATTGGAGGGCCTCCAGGCAATCGGCACGATCCAGGACGGGACCGTCGACCAGGTCTGGGAGCTGATCGATGGCTTGCACGTCCAGCTTCAGACCTTTTTCCAGCGAGCCGCCGACAGCGGACAAGCCATGATCGGCGAGTTCAGTCCGTGACACGGTCGCAGGTGATCCCCGCACCTTCGTCTTTGTCACCCGTGACCAGAGCATGTCCACGACCCGGAAATTGCCCAACACGAATGTGAGCCTGCGCCAGAGTGTCCCCGCGGTGTCAGCAGTAGTTCGTGGATCGCAGTCCGGGCATATGGCACGAGTTGCGATCGGCGACAACGGCCGGGAGCGTTGGAATACCAACGCTCCCGGCCGTTGGTCACGTTGAGACCGGATGGACTCGTGCGGACCTCTTGCGGACTATCTGCGCACTGCTGTCGCGTCGTCAATCCATGGCGGCTGGGGCTCATGCGGACCTCCGGTCGGCTACCTCTGCGTCGACTGGCAAGGTCACATTCCAACCCGCGATCTGCCTGAAGGAGATGGGGCAGCCATTGTGGAGTTGACCGCTACCAGATCAAGGCGCGCCTGACGGCGCCCGCGACCTCCGCCACCTCCGGTCGCACCCCGTCGCACCCACCTCCGCCGCTGATGCGCTCACACCTGCTTGGTCAGAGATTCAAGTGCCCGGCGGCCTGCCGTCACGTCGGCCAACATGGGGGCGAGGAGCGCGCTCATGTCGTCGGGGATGTCCGGAGCCGAAGGGGCGATGTCGAGGTCGTGCGCTCGCGCTGTTGCAAATACTTCTCGTGCTTCAGGATCAGGATCGGCTGTCAGCCTCGCGATCTGGATCTTGCGGGCGCTGTCCCTCGCGTTCTGGAGGTCACCAACAGACTGGATCGCGACGATGACGGCCAGCCAGTCGTTCCAGAGCAAGCGGGACGCGATGACATCACGGCCTTCCTTCCAACCGTCCGCTGTCAGTCTCAGATCGTGCGGCCACCACTTCTTGTTCCGAATGCACATCCGAGCGGCCGTTTCGGCCATTAGGAGGTCAGCATCGATCAAGCGCGCAGCTCGTCGTGCCATTACGGCTTCCCGCCGATTTTCTGCCCTGCGTTCCAACCAGCCGCCGAAGCCGACCCCAGCGATGCCGCTGACCAGCGTTCCGCCGATTCCCGCAAGAGCAATGATCGCCTCTCCGTCCATGGGGGTAAGCATGCACCTGCGCGCACGAACAGAGTCGGCGGCCGTGAAATCCCGGCCGCAGCGATGCTGTCCGTAACTCGCAGACGGCCACGACGGCCGGTGCCCGTAACCAGTACGTCGATCACCCGCCTAACAACCGCCCGCCTGAGGTCGACGTGCCTGAACATCCGACGCCAGGCACCACTCCAAGGTGGACTCTTCTTGGGCTCCGTTGGTGCGATGCCCTGTCCAGCCAGCCTGGTCCGCCTAGGTGTCGGTGCCCTATGCGGCCTAGCCACTCGGTCGCGAGGCACCGATCCGAGTTGCCGATTCGCCACACCGATGTCAGTGGCGAGGGCTACCGTGTGAGCACCGCAGGAGATGGAGGAGCAAGTGACGAGTCAGCTCTCCTCAAGTGGACCGGTCCCGGAGCCCTTCAACGGGGATCGTTTCCAGATCCTCGCCCTCGACGGTGGAGGCGCGAAGGCGCTGTTCAGCGCCAATGTTCTCGCGCGGTTCGAACAGGACATTGGCGTACGCGTCATCGACAACTTCGACCTCATCGCAGGCACCTCCGCAGGTGGAATCGTGGCGCTAGCGCTCGGTGCAGGACTATCCCCAGCCGAAGTGGCCGATCGTTACCTAGAGCTCATTGCGAAGATCTTCCCGCGCAACCGGCAGCGAAAACTGCGGCCGAGCCGTTTGGTGCGACCGAGCTACTCAGGCGCCGCCTTGCTCGATGCACTCAACTCCGTCTTCGGCGATCGCCGACTTGGCGAGAGCGCCAAGCGGCTCCTCGTGCCGTCGTGGAATGTCCAGAGCGGCGGCGTCCACATCTTCAAGACACCCCACCACGCTCGTCTCGTCCGCGACTGGAACGTCAAGATGGCCGATGTCGCTCTCGCGACGGCGTCCGCGCCGACATACTTCCCAGCGGCCACGGTCGACTCGACACGACTGATCGACGGTGGCGTGTTCGCGAACAATCCGTCGGTACTCGCGATTGCTGAAGCGACAAGCATGCTCGGAGTGCCGCTCGACGCGATCCGGATCCTCAATATCGGAACGATGAGCCCATTCACTGACCATTCCGACAAGCTGGATAACGCCGGGCTGAGCAAGTGGGGGCTCGCTGCGGTTCCCCTGATCCTCGCCGCGAGCAGCGCCAGCAGCAGTGGCCTCGCTCGTCACTTGATCGGCTTCGACGACTTCGTCCGCATGGACGCTGTCGTTCCACCAGGATTGTTCTCGCTCGACCGCATCGATGCGAAAAAGGTTGCAGGCTATGCCGCCACGGTCAGCCGAGACCTCAGCCCGGAGTACTCCACCAAGTTCGCGGATCACATCGCGCCGTCCTATACGCCACTGCGGGTCGCAACCGCGACAGGACCTACCCCTGAGGAGCCGAAATAATGGAGCAAGTCACACACTTCACCAATTTTCTCACCGAGAGGGTCAACCTACCCGAGTCCAAACTGGAATTTCTCGACAAGCGGGTTGATCTGATTTACAGCGCCCTCAAGAATTCTGATCTAGGTGCTCGCGTACTCGGTATGAAGAAGCAAGGATCGTGGGCACAGCGCACCATCATCAATCCGAAGGAGGGTGAAGAGTTTGACGCAGACTTCATGATCGAGTTTGAAGAACAGGACGGCTGGAGCCCGTCGGACTATCAGACGCCCGTCTTCGACGCTCTTAGTGAGTACTGCGAAGCACAGAAAATGAACACCCTCCCGGAAGCGAAGAACCGCTGCGTGACAGTTACGTACGCCAACTTCATGCACGTAGACGTTGTCCCGTACGTGAATCGTGCGGTCGACGGCGAATGCATTGTCAACACTGACACGAACACCTGGGAAGACACGGACCCGAGTGGATTCACCAAGTGGATGCGCAAAAAGGATGAGATTGCCAACGGCAATATGCGCCGAGCACTACGCATCCTCAAGTACCTGCGGGATCACCGGGACTACTACGAGGACACCAAGTCGATCATCCTCACCACCATCGTCGGCGGCGTCATCAGTCTCGACAAGACGCGGACCTACCCGGGCTGTTACGACAACCTTCCCAAGACGCTCCACCGAATCACGGCCGACCTCGCCGCCTGGGTGCGGGACATGCCGGAGCGGCCTGAGATCGCCGACCCGTCCCGCGCCGACTCCACCTTTACCCATCGCTGGCCACAACCGGAGTACGACAATTTTCGGCGAGACATCCAGGACGTCGCAGCCCGCGTCGAGGAAGCGATCAACTGTTCGACGGCTTGGTCGGACAGCACCAACAAGTGGCGTGAACTCTTGGGCGACGGCTTCGGCCCAGCCGACATCGGTAACGAAAGCAAGTTTCCTGCGACCGGAACAGGAGTAGCAGCGGGGATTGAAACCATGACTGGGCGCAGCGGCCGAGCCGGCTAGGTTCATGGTCAAGAAAAAACCCGGGCTCACGGGCTGGCAACGTCGCTGCCTCTCCCAGCTCAAGGCATCCGCCAGCCAGCTTCCGGAAACGCTCGACGTCATCGGCGATGGGAAGCTTGACGACAAAACCCGGGCGCTCCACATTCCGTTCAGACTCAACACGACTGATATTGAAACAGTTCCAGGTGGGCTCCCGCTTGAAAGTAGCGAACTATTCATCATTGCCGTTGCACCGACCGATGAGCATCCGCCGTGGGTGTACGTCGACCATGCTCGATTCTTGGGCCACCCTCACGTGTTGTCCGGTTTCCTGCTCTGCCTCTACCTCGACGAAACCCGGGAGTGGGACCCCGAACAGTGCATAAACGGGGAGCCCAATGGCGTACTTAACCGACTATGGCGATGGTTAAGTAAGGCCGCTCGCGCGGAATTCAATGCAGACGAAGCTCTCTATCACGCGGTCGGTGGGCTCCCGCACGTCAGCCGAACCGGCCTGCCTCTGCCTCCTATCCTGGTGCGTGATCTGCCTGAGCAGCATGGCCGTGCGGCATCCGCCTGGCTCACCCTTCGTTCCGACTGGTGCCTGCAACTGCACACCTCACGCCCCCTCGACGTCGAGACAGAACATGTTCCGGTCTTCTTCACCGATCACGATCTGCCCTTTGGCGCAGGCGACGACTACCTGTATGAACTCACCACACGCCTTGACCTGCCCTACAACGGGGGACTTGCAGCTGCGTTCGCGCCGCAAAACTCCGCCTTCAGGCCGACCAGACGAGCCAGCGGGGTGCGGTGTCAAGGCGCCCCCCTCAGCAGCAGCACTGGCCAGGACCGCACAACCTCAACCCAGTTCGATCGAAGGCCGTCGATCGCTATGCTTACCGTCCTCGCCGCAAGCGCAGCACGAAAGCCGAGCGGAGCGCCACAAACTCTCCTTCTTGCTGTCCCCCATCCAAGAGGCGGGCCTCGCCACCTCATCGCCGTGCATTTCGACTCGATACTTGCGGACCATCTTCGTGCACTCGTGCGTGACCGGACCGGTCCCCTGCTCAACTTCGAAGAAGCACGAATCGATCGAGCTACACCACTCAAGTGGTGCTACATCTCGGACGAGCGAACTGAGGTCACCCGCAGACGCGACATCGCACGACCCGTGACGGCATACCAAGGTGCGACCGTCGTAGTTTGGGGTGTCGGAGGGCTCGGATCGTGGATCGCTGAGTTCATCACGCGAGCCGGAGCCTCGAAAGTGACTGTCTGCGACACGGGTATCGTCACTGGCGGTCTCCTCGTCCGCCAAAACTACACAGATCATGACATCGGAGCATCGAAGGCGGAGCGGCTTGCAGAGCGGCTACGAGCGATAGCACCAAGCGCCTCGATAGAAAGTCACGGAAATCTCGGGGACGATGAACTGCAGAAAATCGCCACGTCCGCGAATCTAATCGTGGACGCAACGATTAATCGTGTTGTGACTCGCCGACTCGAAAGCATTTCAACGGACCCCGACAGGGCGGCAGTCATTGCGCAGGTCGCTACCGACGTCGGCACTGGCAGCCTCGGCCTCGCTATGATCCATGGGCGCAAGACGCAAGAGAGCGTCCTGGAAACAGACATGAGAGTTGGCCGGGCAGTTGAACGAGAACTAGCACTTGAACCCTATCGCGTCTTTTGGAACGATCCCGAGCCAGGAGACGAGTTTGTCCCTACGCGGGGTTGCTCCTTACCGACGTTCCATGGCTCCGCTGTCGATCTAGCCGGCGTCGCCGCCACTTTGACGAACCTCATAGCACCACACCTAAAGGATCATGCGAGCGGTACACATCTTGTAGCCTTACCCCACTCAGGTGTAACACCGGAATACCGGTACATAACGCACGATACACTGGAATCGTAAGACGAGGGACGGATACCACCCGTTGGAAACGCGGGGACCAGGACCCTCATATGTTGTCGTCGAAGACACGGTGAGAGGCAGGTTTTCGAGCCTCCGTGAAGCTAACGGCTGGGATCGCCTGTACTCAACCGATCCCAGCCATTGCGACCTACCCTCCGGATCACCATGAGTCGTGGGGAACTAGGCGAGAGAATCGTCACCGGTTCTCGATCAGCTCACGCACGTCTTGCGTACCAATCAGGGCTTGGCCTGCTCGTGCCAGGTGTTAGTGCTCCCGTCCAACGCGGTGTCGGCCACGCGGGCCGCGAACGACGTCTTGATACCCGATCGCGAACTGTCAATCCACTTCTGGACATGCCGATAACCAGTTGCCCGGTACTCCAAAGCCTGGAGAAGGCACTCGAGTAGGGCCCCCGAAGTCAGGACCGAGGCTGCTCGTTCCCGGCGGAAGCAAAGTAGTCACCAAGCATCTCGGTAACCCATGCCGGCTGGTGCGTCTCGCCGCGCGGACCCATCTCGGCGAACCACGGCTTGATGTCGAGGACAGGCGTCCCGTCGACAGCATCAAGGTCCTCGACGTGCAGATCCAGGCCGTCGATCAACACCAGTCGGCACCGTGAGACGCCAATCCAGTTCTGCCGACGCATGTTCCGGTGCCCGAAGATCCCGACCTCCGGCCAGTCCGGATTGTTGCGCGGGCGACGCGCGCCAGGATCGAGGTCGGACTGGTCAGTCAGGTGGAAGAAGAACGCGACTTCGAGGTGGGAGAACTCGTCGAGGCCAGCGACTGATGCCTCGGTGTAGGCGTCCGGGTCGATCCGGATGATCGAACGAGCGCCGCCCCAGTAGTCATCAGTCGGCTCGACGCGCCCGCCAACAACGTGCGCGACTGGGGTCATGACGATGGGGTCGGTCAACGTTCCTCCGCGTGTCAGTTCGTAGCAGCAAGATAGGCGCCGGCGCGCTGGTCGAGAATATCCGCGTCCGAGCTGGTCGCCCTGTAGGTCGCCAGGGCGGAGCGCATCTCGATGATGGTCTGGCGAGCCCTAGCCGACTGCACGCCGTCCATCGCGTCGAGCGCCACGCTCCAGGTCGCGATTGCTTGCTCCAATTCGCCGCGCCTGGCCTGCACGTCCCCGAGATATCCCAGTGTCACTGCATGGGTCCGCTTGAACGTGGATGCCTTGCGGGTCACGACGGAGTACTCCAACTGCTGCTCGGCTCCGGCAAGGTCTCCGATATCCCGAAGGGTATTGCCAGTCTCGTGTGCAAGAGACGCTTCCCCGAAGAAGAAGACCCGTGTGGGTTCGTCGCCCCCAGGCGTCGCAGCAGCAAGGTCCCGTTCGGCGACGAGCAGGGCGGATGATGCTGCGCTCTTCTGACCTGTCGCGGCAAGAGCGCGGGCGTGGACCACGCCGAGGAGCGCCCGCTCTCTTGGCGCGGCAGCCTTGTAGCGGTCGCCGTCCACCGAGGCTGTCGCGAGTTCCTGAGCCTGGGTCGGGTGGCCGAGGTCGATCGCCTGGTGCGCCATCGCGCGCAGCGTGTGCCCTGCCATCGCGGGATCATCGGCCTCAGCGGCGAGCTTGACCGACGAGGTGAACAGTCCCTGGGCGATGCCGTGCTCAGCGTTGTCGAAGGCCATCCAGCCGGCGACATACGCCAGTTCGGAAGCGGCGGAGAACATCTCGCTTCTGAGTACGTCGTTCGCGAAGGAGCCGTTCAAGAGCCGCTGCACGTCGTCGGTGAGGTACTGCATGGCGGCCGCCCGCGCGTGCCCGCCACCGTGCCGCTGGTCCATCCGAGAGAAGAACGCGACAGACTCGCGGACCGCTTCGAGGTCACCGCGGCCTACCGAGCGAACGCCGCGTGCGGCACGCTCGGTGGATCGGCGAACCATCTCGGTCCACCACGACTCATTGGGCAATGCGGCTGCGACCGTCGAGTAGGCCGCCAGACCGAGCAGGCCCCGTCGAGTGAGGTCCACGTACTTGCTCCCCAGGTCGGCCAGCCCGGTTAGCGTATCCATCTCCCACGTGGACGAGTGACCAGGTTCTCGCGCCGCGCTCCCACGCTTGGTCGGGTAGAAGCCGATCTCGGCATCCGTCGCCACACCAAGGACGGCGCGCAGACCGTCCCGATACTGCTGCCCAGGCCACCAGGACTGGCCGCGCTCGTAGCGGGCTATCGCGTGGGCATCGAGTGCGATGCGCTGCCCGGTCATCGCCCAGACATGCGCGTTCACAGCTTCCGCAAGTTCCGCGCGGGACATGGGTTCGCCGGGGCGCATACGTGAGGCCAGGGCCTCGCGCCGCTCGCGGAGTAGATCGTTGCCCATTGCCCGATCTCCTCCCCCGTGCGCAGGTCGTCCCGGGCGGACGTTCTACAGATTGTCCTGTTGATTGCCCTGCCTGTGTGAGCGAATCGCAACAAGAGTAGCGAGGAGACGCATCTCAGCGACCGATCCCAGACGGCCAGGCAGACTTCGGAGAGTCCCGTGAACCGCAGAGCAGCAATGACGCGACGTCCTGAATCACACACTCCAACGCAGGGCGCGCCAGGTAACCAGCGGCGATTGCAGACGGGCATCAACAACGGACTCATAGTTGCGGCATGGTTTCTCGACTGCGTCGGGGCCGAACGCATCGAACTGGTGACCGTGACACCTCACCGTGTCAGCCTCAAGCCAGCCGACCTCAACCAGGGCGAACAGATCGCCGGTCTACTCAACCTGAACATGCCAATCGACCACCGGATGCTCGTGCCCGGCAGCACGCTGTGGACCGGTGAACGTGACGGCTTCGAGGTCCAGGTCCGGTCCGTGCTGCGCGGAGTGGTTGCCCGATGAGTGCCGCGACCGCGACCGTCACACGGACCCTCGTGGCGCTCGATATCGACGGGACCCTGGTGGACGACGGGAGCAGGATTCCGTCTGGCACGGTCGAGGAGCTGGACCTGGCCCGCGCTGCCGGGCACGAGATCGTGCTCGCTACCGGGCGATCCCTGGTCGGGTTACTGCCGATCACGGTCCGGCTGGGCCTGACCGACGCCTGGGGCGTGTGTTCGAACGGCGCCCTGACCATCCGCCTGGACCCCTCCGCACCCTCCGGTTACGACCTCGTCGACGCCCGGATGTTCGACCCAGGGCCAGTGATCCGCCGGGCCCTGGAGACCGTTCCGGTGGCTCGGGTCGCGGTCGAGGAGATCGGTTGGGGCTGGCGTACGAATCATCCGTTCGAGACGGGAGAGCTCAACGGCCAGCAGAAGCTCGTCACGGTAGACGACCTGGTGGCCCGACCCGCCACCCGGATCGTCATCGCCGCACCCGAGATCCGCAGGATCACCGATGCCCTGCACGCCACCGGCGTCACGGTCACCCCGATGGGCCCCGACTGGCTCGACATCGCAGCCCGGGACGTGAACAAGGCGGTCGCACTCGACGGCGTACGCAAGCACCTGAACATTCCGGTCGAGCGGACCGTTGCGGTCGGGGACGGTGTCACCGATCTGACGATGCTCGCTTGGGCCGGGCGCTCGGTCGCGATGGGGCATGCGCCCGCGATCGTGCGCAGCGCCGCCGACGAGACCACCGGCACCATCGAGCAGGCGGGAGCCCTGTCGGTACTGCGTTCCCTGGTACCGGCCGTAAACCGTTCACTGTCACCGTTGGCTGCGCAGATAGCCACCGCCGAGGCCAACACAGTAAGGCCAGCAGTACTGCGCGTGTGGCACGGCCCTAGCGAGGACCTGTCCCGATGCGAAGCCTGGACGCTTCAATCGGGTCACTGGATTCGATACGCGCCGATCCCTTCTGGAGTCGGCGTGACGATGCGCGCAATCGAGGCCGCCGCACTGGAGGCAGGCTTGCTCTTCCCTCGTGGCGATGAGGGCCGCCGCCGCGCACAATGGCGCAGCGTTTCTGGTGCCGGTCCCGCCGGATTCGAGCTACCTATTGGCCGCCTCTGACGCTTGACGTTAGACCCCCTGGGATTGCAGGCAGGGCGCGTCTACAAGTGCACGACGGCATGAGGCGAGGTTCACCTAGCTGTGCGGAGCTTCTTATATGCGCGCCCTCCGGGGCGAGGTGCCTGGTGAGGTTCGAAGGTCTTCATGACCGTCTCGTTGACGCGGTAAACGTTCCGCCGTCGAGTGACGGCATAGTCGTCGCCCACCAACGCCTGGTCCACCGACACCAAACCATGTTCGGACAACTCGATCGCAGCACGGCTCCAGGTCGAACCCGACAGGCCGTACAGATCCTTGCGCTCAGCATCCGTCCATCGGCGATCCTCCCTCCCCCCTGTGAGCTCCTTGAGTATTAGATAGAGCGCCAGCTCACGACCACTCATCACGCAAATCCAGGCATTTGTCCAGAACTCGATCGGCAAGGTGAGGTAGCGATTACCGTCACCGCGACCAGGCCACGGCGGCGGGTTCCCCGTGGCCGGAGCCATCGGGTTGAGCACTTGGATCTGTCGCCGGCCGTCCCCATCCTTGATTTCCGCGAGGAAGCGTTCCGACTTGAGCCAACGCATAGCCGCTTGAACTCGCCGCACACCCTTGGTGGCCGGATCAGGCAGGGCTAAGGTACGAGCCACCTCGCCCGCATGAAGCGGCCTCGTGGTGTGGGGCGCCTTGGTTGCCCTCATCACGTACGTCAGGAACAGCTTGAGACGGACTTCGCCACTCTGGCCGCCGCCCAGAAGCTTGGCAAGGGCCGGCTCCCCCGAGCCACCCTTAACGAACCCGATCGGCAGCTGGACACTTGACACCCGCCCAGCCCGCCGAACCAGTTGCCTGAGGTTTGCGTGTGCGTCGCTGAGGTCTGCGTTCTGCTCGGCCATCGATCTCTCCTCAACCTACGTCGTTAGCAGACGCCGGGGGTGCAGTACACGGGGTACACGGGGTACGTGGGGGTACTAAGGGGTCCTGGCACCGCAGCGCGCGACAGCGCTTGATCGCTACCTTGCCGAAGGGTTCTCCTACGTCTACAACCGATGTCTTCCTCGTCTAAAACCGCTGTTCCCGATATCAGAGAGCAACCCTCTCATCGTCCACAAGCGATGCTCCCACAGTCAGAGAACGATTGTCTACGAGGTGGACATGGCGCATCAGATTGGTGTGCGATGAGGCTTGTCGCCAGCAAGGTGATGCCACGACGGCTCCCACGGATTGCGCCCGCGGGAGCCGTCCCTGACGGAGGAGGTGATCACATGCTCCAGGGTTTCAAGCTGACCATTCGATTCGGTCGTCATCAGCTGTCCATCACCCTCGAGCCGTTCTGACTGGGGGGCGAGGAGGCACCTCTTCTCACCCCATTCGAACGCATATGAGTCTGCAGCACAAGCCACCTCGCCAGCCCCTGCACCCCGGGGCTGGCGAGGTGGCACATCCAAGGCCCCGGATCACCGCTCCACGATGGCAGGTGCCGCGATGCGCTCGACACGAACCGCGCGCTTTTCCAGCAGGTACCGCAGCACCTGCTCGTCGTTCTCGGTAACGCCTGGGCCCAGTCGCGTCTTACAGAAAAACAACGGCGCCATACCGTCGAGGCCCCCGCCGAGCGGGCGCAGCTCGATATATGGGGCCAGCCCGTACGGCCCCTCGCGCACATGAACGACAGCTTGTCGCTCATCCGAGCCAGCAACGACCAGCCGAGCCTCCGACTCTTCGATGAAGGTCCTGTCCTTCACGAGCCCGACCATGGTGAGGTACCACTGGATCGCCCAAGATTCTGCCTCGCTCTCCGATACTTCGCCGCGACACGCGGCAGCGAAGACCTCAAAAACGCTGGCTTCCAGGCGGTGCAAAGCCTCGTCAAGTTCGGGTGTACCGGTGTAGAGGACGTTGCGCCAAACAAGATCGATGTCGGACGAAGGTCGATTCGTCTGCTCTGAGGCGATCGACGTCTCCGGCTCGGGGGCGTGGTATCCCTCCACTACGGCGTCGCGCGTCGGCGATTCGCGGCCGTCCTCCCCGGCAATGTCCTCGTCGGTGCTTGCAATGTCGCCCTCGATGCAAATCGGTTCGAACGCCACCTTGACGTCGAGGCACATAACGCACGAGCCGTACGCGCGCCATTGGGAGAGTCGGTCCGGAACGGTGGATGCGCAGGCGACATACATGGCTTCGCCCCTCAACCAATGGTCGCCAAGGGTGACGATGAGCAGGAGCGCTTGCGCCGGTGTGAGAGGTACTCCAGTGGGCTGTCGGACGTCGTCGAGCCCTCTGAGCTCATACAGCCACAGATCCGTGAGCCTCATGAAGTTAGTGCGCGCCGCGCTCTCGGGCAGTAAGCGGAGTGGAACGCCGACCGCATCCTGCTCCTCAGCCAAGCGGGCGTTGGCGTACTCCGAAATGAGGCGCTGCCCAGTTTCAATCTCCGCGCGGTCGTTCATAACTGAGGTGAGCGCCGCACGCAGCGGGCTGCCGTAGGCGACCGCATGCGCGGTCGCAGGCACGGCGTAGTGATAGACGAACGGACCAAGAGCGCGCGGGCATATGGCATCGAAGAGGCTGTTGCTATCGAACGCGGTCACGACACGACGCTAGCGCCTCAACTGGGCAACGCCGACGCGAGTTCGAAGGTGCCAAGGTTGCCGGCTACGTGCGCGCGCTGACCTCAGCACTGTGAACCAGCATCTCGACGGCACCGTTCACCGCAACCGCCGAGCGGTCACAGTCACCCAATACTCGGACCGGACGCGTCGCCCAGCGTTGTGTGCAAGGTGGACGAGGAACTGGAGCTTGTAAGTTTTCGCACCAGCCCAAGGGCGCGGCTCGCGTCGTCACGTTGGGGGAGCGCAATGGGCTGGTCGCCCAGCAGGCTGTCTCCAACCACTCCGTAGCGGTCTCGGTAAGCGACCACAGCGGTGACCGCTTCCTGCCATTCGCGTTCCATGGGTCCCTGCGGGCGTGGCGGTAAGTGTCGGGTCCAGGATTCATGGTCACCGAATGCCTGCTTGGCCAGGGTGCGGGCGCGGCGGTTGATTAGTTCGGCGCGAAGGTCGAGAGCTTCGCGCACATCGTCCGGCAGCGGCCCCCGGGCTTTCGGTATGAGGCCGACGATTCGGTTCCTCCCGTTCGATGCACGAGTGGCGGCATGGCTAAGTCGGTCACGCAAGACAGCCGCGACATCGTCCGCATCGTAGAGGCTTCGTGCGCTCGCTAGTCGAGACAGAAGCCAACCGACGTTGTGGCCGTCTGCTTCGGCTCGGCGTAGTTCGGCGCACAGTGGTCCGAACGCGTCGGATTCCACGACCTGGGCGATGTCGCGTCGGGTGAAGCCTTCCCCGGCCAGGGTGTGCGCGACCAGTTGGGTCCAGCGGGGGCGTTGGGCGTGGGTGGCGATGGTGTCGTACTCGGCGGCGAGCTGTGCGATGGAACCCCAGCGGTGTTCCTCGTCGTGCCGGGCCTGGTGTGCGGAGGGTTCGGCGCCGACCCGGTGCAGGATGCCCGCCAGGACGGCACGGGCCGCGTCGAGTTCTGGAAGGTCGGGGTCGATGTTCGCGCCGATGGTGTGTTCGTGGTTGTGGTTCCGGTCGGGCTGGTCGACCGGCACGAACACGGTGTTCGTCGCGCGACCTCGGGTCAGCGCCACGTACAGGTTCTCCCGGCTCATGGTCGGGCTCGCGACCGTGTACGCGGTGTCGACGGTCAGGCCCTGGGCGCGGTGTGCGGTGATCGCGTACCCGAGGTCGACGTGCTCGGCCACGTACGCGGCGGGCAGCCGGACCATCGGGCCGCTGAGCTGCTGGCGGTCGGCGTTCCGGGCATCGGTGTGCGCGTCCGGGTCGATGCGCTGAGCGGTGACCGACCCGTCCGGGTGGACGTCGGTGATCTGCCACCGGTCGCCGTTACGGACCCATCCGGCGTGCCCGGAACGCAGAGTGCGGTCGTTGCGACGGGTCAGGATCAGGTCTCCGGCCGACGCTCGTGTCTGTCCGGCCAGGCGCACCGACTGACCGTCGGAGACACGTCCACTCAGGACGCGTTCGGAGCGGGCTCGGCGGTTGAGGTCGTTCATCGTGTTGTTGTCGAGCACGACCAGCACGGAGGACAGCCCCGCGTCCGTGTCCGTCTTCCAGGCGGTGTAGGCGGCGGCGGTCATGTCTTCGGTGGTGCCCGCCTGGATGCGGCCGTGGTCCTGGTAGGTGGTCAGGATGGCGGGGTCTCCGTCGCGCAGGCGGAGGGTGGCGCGCTTCTCCCAGTCGGCGTGGAAGCGGTGTACCTCGATCAGCGTCGGGACGTCACCGCTTGTCCGGGCACGTTCGTTGGTCAGGAGGGTCAGGGTTCCACCGGTCTCCACGGCGGGGAGTTGGGCGGGGTCGCCGACCAGGAGCACCTTCGCGCCGGCCTCGACGGCCGCGCGCGTGAGGCGGTCCAGGGTGTGCGTGCCGGCGAGGGATGCTTCGTCCACAATGACCAGTTGCCCCGGCTCGAACCGGGCCTGGTCGTGCTGGTGGCGAGTAAGCCACATCGCCGTGTTCTCACACTCGATCCCGAGCTCCGTCGCCAGGACATCCGCAGCCGCCGCAGAGGGCGCCAGACCGACGACGGCTCCCGGGCCGTGCTGACCTTCCCACAGGGTGCGCAGCGCGCGGAGGGTCGTGGTCTTCCCGGTCCCGGCAGGGCCGATCAGCAGGTCCAGGCGCCGCCCCGAACTGGCCACGGCATGGACAGCGTCGGCCTGCGACGCGTCGAGCGCACCGTCCCGCACACTGTAGTTCAGGATGGCCCGCAGCCACTCGCCGCCTAGGCGTGGTGCGGTGTGGTCGTCCATGAGTCTGAGGAGGCGCTTTTCGGCGTCCAGGACGGCCTGGGAGGTGAACACGGTCGAGTGCTTGGGCCGCAGGGTGCTGGTCCCGTCCGCGCGCCGCATCGCCACGGGCGTCGGGACCAGCTCACGTGGGGTCAGGATGACCGAGCCGCCCTCGGCCTGGGCGACGATCCGGGCCACGACCTCGATGCGGTCTTGGTGAGTGGCCATGCGCCAGTGCATGGTCTGTCGTTCGGCTTCGGCCCACAGGTTCCAGTGCTTCCACGTGGCCCGCTTGTCCCCCACCACGCTCAGCACCACCGAGGCCGCCATGTCCACCACGTCCTGGGGGACGTCACCGGACGTGAACACCTGGCCCGGTTCGGCCAGGGCAGCGGACAGCAGGCCTTGCGCCCATTCGGTCGGGTCCTGGCCCAGGATGCGCCCGGCCCGCTCCCGCCACTGCGCGGTCAGGTCGGCCAGGGACTCGATGGTCTTGGGCGGTCGGGTTTCCAAGGTGGCCTGTTCCCGCAGCCGGTTGATCGTGCCCGGCGACGGAGTGCGCCCGTGCTTGCCGCGGTACTCGTCGATGAGCTGGTCGGCGCAGTGCTCGATCTCGGCCGACCGGTTGGAGAACTCCTCGATCAGCTCGTCACTGACGCCGACGATCTCCATCCGCGGGCTACGGTCCGTGCCCCGGACCCGTCGTTCCCACTTCACGCCCAGGGCACCGGTGAGACGGTCGGCCAGCACGGCGTTGTAGTGCTCGCTGAACGCGACGTTCGCGTTGAACAGCGCCCTCGAGTCCAGGGTGCGCCACTTGCCGTCGACCAGGGCGCGGACCTTGTTCGCGATCACCAGGTGCGTGTGCAGCTGCGGGTCGTGCGCACGAGAGTCCCAATGGTCGTACGCAGTGGCGATCACCCCGGAGACGTCGGCCTGCATGATCGACCCGTCCCCCGCGTCGGTACCCATCCTCGTGGCTGCGATGTGCTCCTCGATGAACCGGATCGTCTCGGCCATCGCCGCCCGGTGCGCATCCAGGATCACCGCCTGCGTGTTCCGGTCCGACAGGCCCCACAGCACCGAGACCGACTTCGCGGGCGAGAACGTCAGATCGAACCCAGCGACCGCTGTCCGCTTCCCCGCCAGCGTCTCGTCCCGCACGATCGCGTCCACCGCGGCCTTCCGGTCCTCTGGGCTCAGGTTCGGGTCCAGAGCAGCGGCACGGTTCTCGATCCGCTCACGCAGCGGCACGATCTTCGGGTACGCCCGCCCCAACGGCTCCGTTGTGACCGGGTCCCGACCAGCTTCCAAGAGCCGCTGGAGCTGGGTGGTGGTCACGCCGTCCCCCGGGATCAGGACACCCCCACCGAGGTCCGCAACGCCGCTTCCCAGCCAGTACCCGGGTGGGGTGCCCATGGCCGTGTAGTACGCGGTGACCGGGTCCAGGCCGAGTCCGTCGTCGAGGTTCGGGGCATCGCAGTCGCCGTTGGCCACGGAACCGGTCAGGTACTCCGTGCCGTTGCCCACGCTCATCGGAACGATGCTCACCGCCACCAGCGATCACCACCCCGCGGGTGTGCGGGCGA
Source organism: Promicromonospora iranensis (assembly GCF_028994775.1). Taxonomy (GTDB): domain Bacteria; phylum Actinomycetota; class Actinomycetes; order Actinomycetales; family Cellulomonadaceae; genus Promicromonospora; species Promicromonospora iranensis_A. The sequence continues at coordinate 617,414 of NZ_JAJQMN010000001.1, forward strand.
GGTGTGCGGGCAACCGGCCAACAGCGCCGAATCGCACCAACGCCAACGGTTCCGTCGTTCCTCAACTGCCTGAGGTGTGCTGCGTTGCCAGGCGACCAACCCCGCGTACGTCGTTGCCCGCCTGCGACTTGCCAGCCGCGTGCCGTACTCCGTACCGCTGCCGCCGCTCGGTGCACATGCTGCAAGCGTCCAGCTCGCTGCAACGTGCGTCTGCATAGTCACGTAAGCCGGGTAGGAGGGAACAGCGGGGCGGAACCCCCAGGCAATGACCCACTCCGCCGCGTCGGCGAACGTCTCGGGGCGCATCGCCGGGGCGTGCTGGTGCGGGCTGGTGGCGTTGCCGTCAACGACAACGGGGCCCGGACACCGAAGTGTCCGAGCCCCGTTCATCCGCCTACCCCGAGAGGAGTCAGGCCGCTGTGTGCTTGGCACCAGCCGCCTCCTGCGCCGCGAGCCAGGCCATCACCTTCGAGCGCCGGTAGACCACCCGGCGCTGACCGAGGCGGAACGAGTCAGGGCCCTTCCCGATGTACCGCCACCAACGCAGCGTGTTCTCCGGCACACCCAGAAGGTCAGCGACCTCCCGCGTGCGCAGCAGCGGATCCGACTCCATGACGACCACTCTCCTTGGCTGCATACTTCTTGGAGATTTATTTCATCACGGTTTCTATTGGCAGTCAATAAGATTCGCCGATACCGTTGCGGTGTGGCAGACCAACGAGACGTCCAAGTTGGACAGAACCTCACCAAGCATCGCGGCGCCGTCAGCCAGCAGACACTGGCCGGCTGGATGCGCGAACGCGGGTGGAAGTGGTCCCAGGCCACGACCTCCGCTATCGAGAAAGGAGAACGTCCCCTCAAGTTTGTTGAGGCCGTCGATCTGGCGGCTGTCCTCGACATCCGCACCGAGGACCTGCTCGCAGAGCCAGAGCTGGCCACAGCGTCGCGCACTGTGGCAACCAGTGCTCGACAGACCGCCGAACTGGCCAAGCGAGCGCTGACCGCGTCCCTCGCGTTCGAGCGTGAACGCCGAGCTCTCGACGACGCCATCGACACAGCCGTCAGGGTCCCCGGTTGGGATGCCCTGGCCGATGTCGAACAGATCGGCCAGGCGCTTACGTACACCACCCGCGCCATCGGCGACGTGGCTCACGAGCAAGTGCAACTGGAACGCGAGGGCCGAGCGAACACCGAAATCGCTGACCTCTATCAAGCGATCCTCGGGGTCCGCGAGCGCGTCTGGTTCTCCCCCGACGACTGGCGCGCCGAGCGCGGCATCCGCCTCCGCGAAGACCCCCAAGAACCCGCCAACCCGAACACCCCACAGGAAGGAACGAGCGATGTCCTCCATAAAGAAGAGACCGAACGGTAAGTGGCGCGCCCGCTACCGCGACGCGGACAAGCAAGAGCACTCCCGCCACTTCGACCGCAAGACCGACGCCCAGCGCTGGTTGGACGAAGTGACGACCAGCATCGTCACCGGGCAGTACGTCCACCCCAAGGCCGGTGACATCACGTTCTACGACTACGCGGAGACCTGGCGCACAATCGCCAGCCACCGGGAGTCGTCCGCCGACCTGGTCCGGCGCCACTTCACTAACCACGTGTACCCCGCGATCGGCCAGAAGCGGCTCAAGAACATCACGCCGTCGGACATCCGGTCGCTCGACAAGACACTGGGCGAGAAGTTGGCACCGGCGACAGTCGTCGTCATTCACCGGTACGTCTCAGCCGTGCTGGCCTCAGCGGTGCGTGACCGCAAGATCCCAGTGAGTCCCACGGTCACGGTTACGGCGCCCAAGCCCGGCAAGAAGAAGGTCGTGCCCCTCTCGACGGAGGTCGTGTTCAGCCTCCGAGACGTCGTACCGGACCGTTACCGGGCGCTCGTGGTCACGACGGCAGGTACGGGGCTCCGACAGGGCGAGGTCTTCGGACTCACCCTGGACCGAGTCGACCTCATGCGGAGGACCATGACCGTTGACCGACAGCTCGTCTCCGTCAACGGCGCTCGTCCTGCGTTCGGCGAACTCAAGACGGAGGCCTCAGAGCGAGAGATTCCGTTGCCACAGACGGTGGTCGATGCAATCGCCGCACACCTCGCCACCTATCCGACTGGCGCCGACGGACTCATCTTCACCAACTCCGAGGGCGGAGCGCTCCGCCGCTCTGGCTTCAACGAGATCTGGACGGCAGCACGGCGAACAGTGCTCGCGGCATTCGCGTGGCTGGACGCCTCGCCTGAGGACCGGGTCGGATCGGTCGCGAAGGCCCTCGGGACATCAACCGCCAAGGCAGGTGCGCTCGTCGTCCAGGCGCGAGCAGCGGGCCTCGTCCCGCCCGACGATGCAAGCCCGACCCTGATCGAGTCAGCACGAGCAGCGCTCGGCGACCTCCCCCGGGGTGCCATGGTGTTCCACGACCTAAGGCACTACTACGCGAGCCTGCTCATCCGGCGCGGAGCGTCGGTGAAGGTGGTGCAAGCCAGGCTCGGACACAAGTCCGCAGCCGAGACGCTGGACACCTACTCGCACCTGTGGCCGGACGACGACGACCGGACCCGCGACGCGGTGGACAGTGTCCTCGGCGCAGTTCTTGCGGACTCTCTGCGGACTGCGCCCCCCGTCGCAGCCTGAATGCGCTGGTCAGAGCGTTAAAAGCGGACGAGCCGGTCTGTACGCCGGGTTCTGTTCCCGCGCCGGGTTACCCCCGCGCGGGCGACGGTCATCCATCTAGGCCCTGCGTTGCCGCAGGGCTCGAGCGGTCTACCCGACTGTGCTTCTCAAGGAGAATCGGGCGAGCAGCCCTCAAACACAGTCTGTCTGACCTTGCTCCAGGTGGGGTTTACCTAGCCGCTACCGTCACCGGCAGCGCTGGTGGTCTCTTACACCACCGTTTCACCCTTACCCCCGGTCCTGAGACCGGGGGCGGTCTGTTTTCTGTGGCACTGTCCCGCGGGTCACCCCGGGTGGCTGTTAACCACCACCTTGCCCTGTGGAGCCCGGACGTTCCTCGGCAGGCACCCGAGGGTGCCCAACGCGACCGTCCGACCGACTCGTCCGCAGGTAGAAGCGTACCGCCAAGTGTTCGGACCGCTTGTCAGACCTCGACCTGTCAGACGTCGACGCGATAGCTCAGCGTCAGCTCGTCGCCGGACATCCCCCGGATTCCCCAGTTCTCCTTCGGGCTCTCCAGGATCACGATCTCCAGGTCGTTCACGTCCAGGCCGAGGCGCGGAGCGACGTCGTCGTACAGCGCCGCGATCAGGGCGCGCTTGGCCTCCCGGCTGCGGCCGGTGAAGCAGACGATCTCCACGACCAGGTAGGCGTCCGAGCGCGGGGCGACCAGGTCGCCGTCGTCCAGGAGGAGGAAGCGGTGGAATCGCTTGTCCGCCGGGAGCTGCCACGTGCGGACGAGTGCCTCGTGCAGCGCGTCGGAGATCTCCGCACGCCGTTCGCCCCATACCGACCGGTTTCCGTACACCTTGACCTGGGCCATGGGCACCGACCCTAGTCAGCCCTGCCGGCCGGCCACTTTAGGCTGAGCGGGTGATGTTGCTCCTCCCGCCCTCCGAGGGCAAGACCCCCGCGCCCGAGGGCTCGGCCCCTCTCGACCTGAACGCCCTGGTGCACCCGGAGCTCACGGCACGGCGCGAGCAGATCATCGCGGACCTCGCGCGGGTCAGCGCGCGACCCGACGCGACCGCCGTCCTCGGGGTCAGCGACGGGCTGGCCGACGAGGTGGCGCGCAACACGGCGCTCCGCGAGGCGCCGTCGGGCCGCGCGGCAGAGGTGTACACGGGAGTCCTGTACGCGGCGGCCGGCCTGGCCACGCTGCCCGACGCCGCCGCGCGGCGCGCCCAGGCGAGCGTCCTCACCTTCTCGGGGCTGTGGGGCGTCGTCGCACCCGCTGACCGCATCCCCGCCTACCGCCTCAGCATGGGCGTGTCCCTGCCGGACGTCGGGCGGCTCGCCACGTTTTGGAAGCCCGCCCTCACCGAGGTGCTCGACGCGCGGGCCGCGGGCGACGTCGTCGTGGACTGCCGGTCGGCCACGTACGTCGCCGCCTGGAAGCCGCGGACGACGGGCGCCGGGGCCGCCGAATGGGTGGAGGTACGCGTGCTCCGCGAGACCGACGGCAAGCGGACGGTGGTGTCGCACAACGCGAAGCACACGCGTGGCGTGCTGGCCGGACACCTCCTGCGCCGCGAGCCCGAGGCCCGGACCAGCGAGGACGTGCTCAAGGCCGCACAGGAGCTGGTGGGCTCCGTGGTCCTCACGGAGATCGGCTCCGGCAAGGACCAGACGCTGATCGAGGCGAACCTGCTGGACGGAAAGCCGCGTGGCCCCCGGACGCTGGAGCTCGTCCTCGCCTGACCGGCTCCCTCGCCTCCACTTCGAGGCCTACGTTTCTTCGCTCTCCGGGGCCTGAGAGCGAAAGAACTTAGGTCTCGAAGGAGAAGGCGGGTCCCAAACCCTGGCGCCCGTGCCCACCGACCGGTTGGATGGCCGGTCATGAGGACCAGCAGCCTGACGGGCGCCCGCATCGCAGTGGCCGCGGCGTTCTTCGCACAGGGCTTCGTCTTCATCAGCCTCACCACCCGGCTGCCCCGGTTCCTGGAGCGCTGGGGACTCGACGAGGTCACCCTGTCCCTGCTGCTGCTCATGATGGTGCTGCTCGCCGGCGTCGGATCGCTGGTCGCCGAGCGTGCCGCCCGGCGCTTCGGTAGCGCCGGCACGCTTCGCCTCGGTCTCGCGCTGATGGTGGTGGCCGTCCCGGCACTCACGCTGGCCCCCGCCATCGGCTTCTTCGTGGGTGGCGTGGCGGTCTACGGCGTGGCGCTCGGCCTCGTCGATGCCACCACCAACATGCAGGCCGTCGACCTGGAGCACCGGTACGGCCGACCCATCCTGCCGTCGTCGCACGGCTACTGGACCACCGGCGGCATCAGCGCCGCCGTCGTCGTGCTCGCGACCGGCCACCTCTCCCCGGCCGTCGGCGCGTTCGTGGTGCTGGTCCCCCTCGTGGTCGCGTTCGCGCCGTTCCTCCCGCACGTCGCCCCGACGCCGGTGCTCGCACCCGGCGTGCCGACGTCCGGCGTCGCGGCGGGTCCGACGACGACGCCCGGGGACGCTGCCGCTCAGGCCGGGGCGCTGGTCCCGTGGCGGCCGATCTGGCTGGTCGGCGCCGGGCTGGTCGTGTTCTACATGGTCGACACCACCGCCGCGACCTGGGGGCCGGTCTACCTCGCCCGGTCGTTCGACGCCCCCGGCAACCTGGTGGCGCTCGCGACGTTCCCCTACCTCGTCACCTCGATCGTGGTGCGCCTCGCGGGCGGCCACCTCGTGACACGCTTCGGCGTGGCGACGGTGCTCCGGGTCGGCGCCGTCCTGGCCTGCGGGGCGCTCGCGCTGGTCGCGCTCGCACCGACCTGGCAGCTGGCGGTGGCCGGCTTCACGGTGCTCGGCGCGGCGGTCGCCCTGGTGGCACCGCTCAGCTTCTCGGCGGCGGGACGCATCGCCGCGGGTACGGCCGGAACGGCCGAGGCCCAGGCCCAGGCCGACCGCGCTCGCACCGACGCCGTGATCGCGCGCTTCAACCAGTTCAACTACGTGGGCGCGCTGCTCGGCGCCGTACTCACAGGGCTGGTCGGGGCGGACAACCTGCGGCTCGGGTTCGCCCTGCCAGCCGTCCTCGTGCTGGCGCTGGTGCCGCTCGCACCGGCGTTCGCCCGCGGGACGCTCAGCCGTAGGTAGCCCGGCTCAGCCGTCGGTCGGGACCCCGACCGCCGTTACCTCGGTCGTGCCGTCCTCCCACAGGCGCAGCACCGACAGTGAGGCGGGCGGTACCCGCAGCCGTGCCCAGTGCGAGGCGGGCGCCCCCAACGCCTGCCCGACGGCGGTGCGGATCTGCGCCGCGTGACCCACCGCCACCACCGTGCGGTCCACGCCGCCGGCCAGCAGGTCGGTGAGGCCGTCCCAGACGCGGGCGCCGAGCTGCGCGTACGACTCGCCACCCGGCGACACGAAGGTGCCCGTCGAGTGCCACTGGGCCAGCTCCCCGGGCCAGCCCTGCTCGATCTCCGCCGCGGTGAGGCCGTCCCACTCCCCCAGCCGGCACTCGGCGAAGCGAGGCTCGGTCGAGACGTGCAGCCCGAGGCGCCGTCCGACGGCGGCAGCCGTCTCCTGGGTGCGCACCATCGGTGACGCGACGAGCGCCGTCGGCCGGGGCAGGTCGGGCCAGAGGCCGCCGCTGCGCATGCCGCCGGTGGAACCCGCTCCGGTGCGGGCCGCGCGCCCGATACGGAACGCGGCGTCAGCGGCCTGCGCCGCCTGCAGCCGGCCCCGCGGCGTCAGCGACGGGCCCGGGCCGTCCGAACCGGAGTAGACCCCCGCTTCCGTCAGCGGCGTCAGCCCGTGCCGGACCAGCACCACGGTGAGCGGGAGGGCGCCGTCGAACCGGGTGGCCACGGCCGGCGGACGCCGGTGCGTGTCGAACCCTGGCGCTTCGCTCATCCGGCGGCAGCGCCGGTCTTCGCACCGGCGACCCGCACGAGGATCCGGCCGCACTCCTCGCAGCGCACCACCGCGTCCGGCGCCGCGCTCCTGATCGTCGCCAGGTCGGCGGGCGGGAGGTCCATCCGGCAGCCCTCGCAGCGGTTGCCGTTGAGCACCGCCGCGCCCGTGCCGCCGAGCTGCGTCCGGATCTTCTCGTAGAGCTTGACCAGGGCGGTGTCGAGCCCGTCGACCGCCTTGGCCCGCTCGCCCGCTATCGCCTGGACCTGCGCGTCGATCTCGGCCCAGCCGGCGTCGCGCTCGGCCTCGACCTTCGCCTTCTCGGCGACGAGCTCGTCGTTGGCGGCCTCGACCTTGGCCAGCGTGTCCTCGTGCGCCTCGAGCCGCTCCATGACGTCGAGCTCGATCTCCTCGAGCGCGGCCTGGCGGGTGGCGAGGGAGCCGAGCTCGTCGGTGAGCGCGACGGCGTCCTTGGCGCTGACCCCACCCGAGTCGAGCCGCTGCCGGTCACGATCGGCGCGGTTCCGCACCTGCTCGACGTCGGACTCCGCCTTGGTCAGCTCCCGCTTCAGGTCGGCCACCCGGGTGCGCGACTCGACGAGCGAGGCGCGCAGGTCGGCGATCCGGCCGTCGAGCTCGGTCAGCCTCGTGAGCGCCGGGAGGTTCTTGCGCTGGTGGGCGAGCTGCTGGACACGCGTGTCGAGCGCCTGGACGTCCAGCAGCCTGCGCTGGTCCTCGGGTGGTGCAGTAGCCACGGGGGCGTCCTCTCGGTCGGGTTCTGGGGGCTGTCCAACGCTACCTCGCGCCTGCCCGCGCGGAATCCACTCGGATCCGCTCGATCTCGCTCGGAATCCGCTCGGCATCCGCTCGGCATCCGCTCGGGAACCGATCAGCGGGACGGGACCTGGCCCGTCCAGGGGTCGGTCACGAGCTCACTGACGCGAGCGTCCACCGCCAGCCCGTCGGCCGCGAGCGCCGCGGCGAGGTCCTCGAGGGCGTAGCGCAGCCAGGGCCACTCGCTCGCGTAGTGGGCGGTGTCGACGAGGAAGGGGGTGCCCGAGGGTCCGTGCCCTCCGGCCGCGCGGGCCTCGAACTCGGCCCGTTCGCGCAGCTCGGAGGCGGGGTGGTGGCGCAGGTCGGAGGTGACGTAGACGTCGGCGGCGGCCGCGCGCACGGCGTCGAAGTAGCCGTCGCCGGAGCCGCCGAGGACGGCGGCGGTGGTCACCGTGGCGTCGGGGTCGCCGGAGTAGCGGATGCCCTGTGCGGTCGCGGGCAGTGCCGCGGCGACGCGGCGGGCGAAGTCGGCGAGCGTGGTGGGTTCGGCGAGGCGGCCGACGCGGCCGATGCCGCGGTCGGTGCCGTAGTCGACGCCCTGGCCGTGGCCGTCGGTCTCGCCGGCGGCGCTCACCTCGAGGGGCCGCCGGTCGGTGATGCCGACGAGGTCGGCGAGGGCGTCGGCCACGCCGCGCGGGGCGGCGTCGGCGTTGGTGTGCGCGACGTGCAGGGCGCATCCGCCGGTCAGCAGCCGGTGCACCACCGAACCCTTGAAGGTGGTGGCGGCCACGGAGCTGACGCCGCGGAGGAACAGCGGGTGGTGCGTGACCAGCAGGTCGGCACCCCAGTCCAGGGCCTGGTCGACGACGGCGGTCACGGGGTCCACCGCGAACAGCACCTTGCGGACCGGCGTGGCGGGGTCGCCGGCGACCAGCCCGACGGCGTCCCAGCCCTCCGCCGTCGACGGCGGGTAGAGGCCGTCGAGGGCGCGGACGACCTGCGCCAGGGTGGGAGGCGTGCTGCCGGACGGGTCGGTTACGGGGACGTCGCTGCTGCTCACGCATCGCAGCGTAGTACGCGGGGCCTGATCTGCCCTTTCACCAGGCGAAGGGTGAATGATCTTGCTACGGTCCTTCACTTGTGGGGGACACCGTCGAGCACCGCTTCGGCGGGCCAATGACCAAGCGCGCCAGGATCATCGCTTCCATCCGTGAGCGCGTCGACATACGAGATCTTGTGCCGTCCCGGGCCGACTACGACCTCCGGCCACGGACCCTGCGCTCGGACCTCCTGGCGGGCATCACGGTGGGTGTCGTCGCCCTGCCGCTCGCGCTGGCGTTCGGGGTCAGCTCCGGTGTCGGGCCGGCGGCCGGGCTCGTGACCGCGGTGGTCGCCGGCATCGTCGCCGCGCTGTTCGGCGGGTCGCACGTGCAGGTCAGCGGACCGACCGGCGCTATGGCAGTGGTGCTGGCACCGATCGTGGCGCAGCACGGGGTGGGCTCGGTGGCGCTCGTGACGCTGCTCGGCGGGGTCATCGTGCTGGTGTGCGGCCTCCTCCGGCTCGGCCGCGTGGTCACCTACATCCCCTGGCCGGTGGTCGAGGGCTTCACCCTCGGCATCGCGGCGATCATCTTTCTGCAGCAGGTGCCCGCCGCCGTCGGTATCACCGCTGACACCGGGCACAACACCCTGGTCACGGCGGTGCGCTCGGTCGGGACGGCGCTCTGGCCGTCGGGTGCCGTCGTCGACGGGAGCGTGGTCGACGGCGTCGTGCACGGCAGCGGGGCGCCGATCTGGGTCTGGACGCTCGCCGTGGTGGCCGTCGTCGCCGCGGTGATGCTCGTGCTGCCGCGTGTGGCGAGCGCCCTGCCGGCGTCGCTCATCGCGGTGGCCCTGGTGACCGTGCTCGCCGAGGTGCTGGACGCGCCCGTGCCCCGGATCGGCGAGCTGCCCAGCTCGCTCCCCTTCCCGGTGCTGCCCGACGCGACGCCGGACGCCGTCCGCGGCCTCGTCGGCGCGGCCGTCGCGATCGCGGCGCTGGCCGCCATCGAGTCGCTGCTGTCCGCGCGGGTCGCGGCGGGCATGGTCGCGGGTCGTACGGAGGGGCGGCGGGACAGGGGCGCGGGCGGGAAGTCCGGAGGCCGGTCCGACAGCCGGATCCTCGACTCCGGGCCGTACCACCCCGACCGGGAGCTCGTGGGGCAGGGGCTCGCGTCGCTGGCGAGCGGTGTGTTCGGCGGCATCCCCGCGACGGGCGCCATCGCGCGCACCGCGGTGAACGTGCGCTCGGGAGCTCGCACGCGCCTGGCCGCCGTCGTGCACGCGCTGGTGATCCTCGCCGTGATCTACCTGGCCACGGGGCCGGTGGGACGCATCCCGCTCGCCGCGCTGGCAGGCGTGCTCATGGTCACCTCGTTCCGCATGATCGGCGCCTCGACCATTCGTTCGGTGCTCACCTCCACGCGGCCCGACGCGCTCACCTTCGCGGTCACCGCCGTCATCACCGTGGCGTTCGACCTCATCGACGCCGTCCAGATCGGTCTGCTCATCGCGGCCTTCTTCGCCCTGCGGGCCGTCGCGCGGGCGACGTCGGTGCGCCGCGAGCCGCTGCCCGGCGTCGCGCACGAGGGCGACGAGCGGATCGCGCTGTTCCGGCTGGACGGCGCCATGTTCTTCGGGGCGTCCGACCGGATCCTCGGCGAGGTCACCGCGCTGACGGACGCCGGGTCCGGTCGGCCCGGCGGTGTTGCGGGCGGTGTTGCGGATCATCTTCCCGACGACCGGCGCGACGACCTCCACGAGCCCGTCGAGGTGGTGATCCTGCGCCTGTCCCACGTGCAGCTCGTCGACGCGACCGGGGCGCGCGCCCTCGCCGACCTGGTGCAGGAGCTCGAACGGCGCGGCGTCATGGTGCTGGTCAAGGGCGTCCAGCCGCAGCACCGTAGGCTCCTGGAAGCCGTGGGCCTGCACCGCGTGCTGCGGCACGAGAGCCACCTGTTCGCCGACCTGCCCGCGGCGGTCGAGCACGCCCGTTCGCACGTCCGGCAGGCGCAGACGGCATAGGCTCGTACCGTGACCGAGTCAGCCCCCCGCATGAACGTCGAGTCCTTCAACCTGGACCACCGCGCCGTCGCCGCACCGTACGTGCGCCTCGCCGACCGCAAGCAGCTTGCGGGAGGCGACGTGATCGTCAAGTACGACGTGCGGTTCACGCAGCCGAACGTCGCGCACCTGGAGATGCCCACAGTGCACTCCCTGGAGCATCTGTTCGCCGAGCACTCGCGCAACCACTCCGACGCCGTCCTGGACTTCTCGCCCATGGGCTGCCAGACCGGCTTCTACCTGATGCTGCAGGGCGAGCCCGCGTACGAGGACGTGCTCGGCCTCGTCGAGGCGACGATGCGCGACATCGTCAGCGCCACCGAGGTGCCCGCCGCGAACGAGGTGCAGTGCGGCTGGGGCGCCAACCACACGCTGGCCGGCGCGCAGGAGGCCGCCTCCGTGTTCCTGTCGGCGCGCGGTGTCTGGTCGCAGGTGTTCGCGGACGAGACCCAGGGTGACGCGTCGGCGAGCGACGCTGCGGCGCGGGACGCCGCCGCCCGTGCGGCAGCCGAGCGCGACGCGGCAGCCGACCAGTGAGCGCCGGGACCCCCGTCGCCGTCGTGCTCGTCGCGATGGACGACGAGGCCGCGCCGTTCCTCGACCTGGCGTCCGAGGTGGGCGAGCCCGAGCACGTGGGCCACGCCGTGCACCGGAACGTCACGCTCGCCGGGCGGCCGGTCGTCCTGGTGCGCAGCGGGATCGGCTTCGTCAACACGACCGCCGCGGGTACGAGCGCGATCCTGCGCCACGGCGCCGACGTGCCGCTGATCAGCGCGGGCAGCGCCGGCGGGCTCGCGAAGGACGTCGCGGTGGGTGACGTGGTGCTGGGCACGCGGCTCGTGAACGCGGACGCCGACGCCCGCGCGTTCGGCTACGTGCTCGGCCAGGTGCCGGGCATGCCCGAGGCGTACGACGCCGCCCCCGGGCTCGCGGACGCCGTCCGGCACGCCACCGCTTCTGTGGAAGCCCAGGTGCTCCGTGAGGGCACCATCGGGTCCGGCGAGAAGTTCGCCACCGCCGACCTGGCACTGCGGCTCCGCGCGGACTTCCCCGACATGCTCGCCATCGACATGGAGTCGGCCGCGCTGGCGCAGCTGTGCCACAACTTCGGCACCGGCTTCGTCTCCGTGCGGGCCATCTCCGACCTGTGCGCGCCCGACGGCACCGAGTTCCTCACCCACGTGGACGACGCGGCGCTGCGCTCGGCGCAGGTGGTCGCGGCGGCGATCGGGCTGCTGGGCGGCTGACCCGGCGCCTATCCGGCTGCCGCGCGCCCTGCGGGCGGCTCAGTGGGTGTCCGTGCGGTGGGCGGATGTGTCGTGGGTGCCTGTGCGGCACACGTGCGCAGCTGCTCCACCGCGCACGCGATGAGGGCGGCCCGGCGCTGGTCCTGGCTCGCGTGCGCGACGATGCGACGCGACACGGCGGGACGCACGAGGGGCCGGGCGACCAGCCCTTCGACGAGTTCCGGGACGGCGAGGCGAGGCAGGACCGCGACACCGACACCCGCCGCGACCAGCCGGAGCGCCGCGCGGTGGTCGTCGAGCCGCGCGGCGTAGCGCGGCGTGAACCCGGCGGCGCTGCAGGCGCTCAGGACGATGCGCCCGATCGGGCTGTCATAGATGTCGTGGTCGACCCAGGGCTCGTCCTCGAGGTCCCCGACGCCGACCTCGTCGCCGTCCGCCAGCGGGTGCGTGGCCGGAAGCACCGCTACGAGCTCCTCGACGAGGAGCACATGACGCCGGTAGCCGTCGAGCTCCACCTCGGCCCCGCCCGCCGGCTCGGTACGGATGTCGAGGTCCGGCCGACGCCGTCCGCGCCCGTCGGCCGGTTCGTTGAGGCTGATCTCGACGGTCAGGTTCGGCTGGAGCCGGCGCACCGCGAGCGCGACCGCGGGCATCCACTGCTCGGCCGCCGAGGCGAAGCAGGCGATGGCGAGATGCTGCCCCTGACCGCCTCGAAGGTCTGCCACCACCCGTTCGAGACGGTCGAAGTCGGCCAGGATCGATTGCGCCTGATCGGCCAGGTCGTGCGCGGCGTCCGTCGCGACGATGCCCCGGCCTTGTTTCTCGAACAGGACCAGCCCGGTCTCCCGCGCCAGCGCGGTCATGTGCTGGCTGATCGTCGCGGGCGAGTAGCTGAGGTTGCGGGCCGCCCCGTTGATCGACCCGGCAGCCAGTACCGCGCGCAGGACCTCGAGTCGCCGTGGGTTGAGCACGCTACCGACCGTAAGGCGCCGGCCCGTCGGCGTCGACCGTATGGCGGCAGCGAACGGTCGACCGGCTTTGTCTGCTTGTCCTGACACTTCTACGCGGTCGAGGATGGCGGTGCACATCCCGCGCCAGAGAGGGTGACCATGGACAGGACATTCGTGGACGAGGCCGACCGGCTCCTGATCCGCTACGGAGCGACCTTCACTCCGCGGCTCATCGAACGTGCCTCCGGCGCGTACGTCTTCGACAGCGATGGCACACCGATCCTCGACTTCACCTCGGGGCAGATGAGCTCGATCCTCGGCCACTCGCACCCGGCCGTCGTCTCGACGGTCTCGTCGTCGATCGCGTCGCTGGACCACCTCTTCAGCGGCATGCTCAGTGCCCCGGTCCTCCGGCTTGCGAGCCGGCTCGCCAAGTCGCTCCCGGACCCGCTGGGCAAGGCCATGCTGCTCAGCACGGGTGCCGAGTCGAACGAAGCGGCGATCAAGATGGCCAAGCTCTTCACCGGCCGCTACGAGATCGTCTCGTTCGACCGCTCGTGGCACGGCATGACCCAGGGCGCGGCGTCCGCCACGTTCTCCGCCGGACGGCGCGGCTACGGTCCTCCGATACCGGGCAACCTCGCGCTGCCCTCACCCAACGCGTACCGGTCCCCGTTCCGGAGTCCTGACGGGTCGTACGACTGGGAGGCCGAGCTGGCCTACGGGTTCGCACTCGTCGACCAGCAGTCCGCGGGCAGTCTCGCCGCCTGCCTCGTCGAGCCGATCCTGTCCTCCGGCGGAATCCTCGAGCCGCCGCCGGGCTACCTCCGCCGCCTCAAGGAGATGTGCGAGGAGCGCGGGATGCTGCTCATCCTCGACGAGGCGCAGACGGGTCTCGGGCGCACCGGCGACATGTACGCGTTCGAGCGGGACGGTGTCGTCCCCGACATCCTGACGCTGTCGAAGACGCTCGGGGCCGGGCTGCCGCTGGCGGCGGTCGTCACGAGCGCCGAGATCGAGCAGGTCTGCCACGACCGCGGGTTCCTCTTCTACACGACCCATGTCTCCGACCCGCTCGCGGCAGCGGTAGGGCTGACCGTCCTCGACGTCATCGAGCGGGAGCGCCTTGTCGAGCGTGCGGCGCGGCTGGGCGCTCAGCTCACCGAGCGGCTGGTGGCGCTGTGCAACAGCTACGACGTCGTCGGCGACGTTCGTGGGCGCGGCCTCCTCCAAGGGCTCGAGCTCGTCAAGGACAAGGAGAGCAAGGCTCCCGCCGACGCGCTGGGCAACGCCGTCACCGCGGCATGCCTGGAACGGGGCCTGCACATGAACATCGTGCAGCTGCCGGGGATGGGTGGGATCTTCCGCATCGCGCCACCGCTCACGATCGGCGAGGACGACCTGCACGCGGGGGTGGACATCCTGGAGGCGTCCCTCAAGGCGGTGCTGGACCGGTAGATGGTGCTGGGAGGGCGGCTCAGCCCTTCGCGTCCGCGTAGCTCTCCGTCACGGCGACGCTGAGCGGGAAGTCCACCGGGAAGTCACCGAAGAGCAGGCGCCCGGCCTCTGCGGCGGCGGCGCGCACCTCGTGCGCGACCGCCTCGGCGAGCGCCGCCGGTGCGTGCACCACGACCTCGTCGTGCAGGAAGAACACCAGGTGCGGACGGCTGTCGAACGGCGCCGGCGCCAACCCGGGCGCGGCGTCGGCGGGGATCTCGCCCAGCGCCCAGAGCCGACGGCGGATGGACGCGATCCAGCACAGCGCCCACTCCGCGGCCGTGCCCTGGACGACGAAGTTCCGGGTGAAGCGCCCCCAGGAGCGGGTCTGGCTGCGGGCACGTGACTGGACGTCGGCCCCGGCGTCCTCGTCGAACGCGGAGCCCTGGACGGCAGCCCAGGAGTTGCCGGGCAGCGGTGAGCTGCGGCCCAGGCGCGTGGTGACCTTCTCGCCGCGTTCCCCGGCCCGCGCCGCTCGCTCCACCAGGTCGATGGCCTGCGGGAACGCACGGGCGAGCCGTGGCAGCACCTGCGCGCTGACGCCCGTGGTGCCTCCGTACATCGCGCCGAGCATGCCGACCTTCGCGTGCTCGCGGGAGTCGACGGCACCGGTCGCGACGATCCCGGCGTACATGTCCGTGTTCGCACCGTCCTTGCTGCGGCCCGCCGCGGCCATGCGCTCGTCCCGGGCAAGGGCGGCCAGCACCCGGGGCTCGAGCTGGGCCGCGTCGGCGACGACGAAGGTCCAGCCCGGATCTGCGGTCACGGCTCGCCGGACGTTGTGCGGCAGCTGCAGCGCGCCGCCTCCTGTGCTGGCCCATCGGCCGGTCACGACCCCGCCGACCACGTACTCCATGCGGAACCGGCCGTCCGGGGCCCAGGTGTCCAGCCAGTTCCAGCCGTTCGCGGTGTAGAGGCGGTAGAGCCCTTTGTACTCCAGGAGCGGGGCGATCACCGGGTGATCGAGCTTCTCCAGCTCCCACTTGCGCAGGCTCCGGGCGCCCACGCCCGCGTACTCCATGGCGCGCAGCAGGTCCGGGTGGGAGTCGGGGTTGAGCGTCGGCGGGGCGTCGATCGCTTCCCGGATCCGGTTCGCGAGCGCTTCGAGCTTCGCCGGCCGAGCACCCGGCCGCGGCCGCGGGCCGAGCGCGTCGGTGAGGATCTCGTCGTGGATGTCGCCGCGCCACGGCAGCCCGGCGTGATGCATCTCGGCGGCCGCGAGCGCCCCGGCCGACTCGGCGGCGAGCAGGAGGCGGAGGCGACCGGGTTCGGTGCTGTCCTTGATCGCGAGCAGCTGCGCAGTGAGCTCGGCGGCGGGGTCGAGCCCGTCGCCGCCGGTGCGGCCGCCTGCGTCGAGGCGCGCGTCGTGGCTACGGGGTCCGTCGGGGTCGGGCCGCTCGTCCGGCTCTCCCGTGCCGCCCGGTCCCGGGTGCCGGCGGCTTCCCGTCGCACGGCCCGAGGGCGCCGGCGCGGTGATCTCTCCGAGGTCGAAGAGCGGCTCGGAGCCGGGGTGGCGGTCGGGGCGGGTCATGGCGGCCGCCGTCGGGCCACCGGGAGGTGGGACGGGTGCGAGGCGGTCCCATGCGGTGGGGCCCGCCTCGGCGAGCGCGGTGTGCGCCGACAGCACCGAGGCACGCAGGACCGCGTGCGCCAGGCGCAGGTCGTGCGCGCGGTCGACGCGGACGCCGTCGGCGAGGAGGGCGGGGTACCAGTTGTTGGTGTCGTCCCAGGTCCAGCGGACCTGGGACGACTCCTCCGCGGCGACCTCGTGGGCCAGGTCGCCCGTGTCGATGACACGTGTCTCCCCCGCGGGCGCACCGGAGTCGGAGACCGGCCGTAGGCCGATGCCCGAACTCTCCCGCGAGATCACCGTGTGCATGGGCTCAGTCTGCCGTGACCCTCTGACACTCGGCGGCCGGTGGGACGGCGTGCGCGGGGTGCCGTACATCCGCGCTGGTCGGTGCCGGCTCTACACCCGCGCCACGCGCCCCTGTCAGCCTGCGACGTCCACCACCGCGCGGGCCCTCCCCACCACGAAGGCCGCGTGCAGCACGGCCGACGGGTTCAGCTCACCGTCCAGCAGCCCGTCGGCTGTCCGCTCCAGCGTCGCGAGCCCGAGGTCCCGGGCCAGGCCCCGCGCCTGCTCGACGTCGGACCGCTGCCGTGCCGTGAGCGCCGGACGCCCCGTCGCTGCCGCGGCCACGAGGACGTCGCCGAGCAGCAGCGTCACACGGCGCACCGGCGACGGCGGTGCGACCACCGATCCCACGGCCTTCGCCGCGGCCGCCTGCGCCTTCAGCTTGCGGATCCGCCGACGCCAGAAGTCCCAGTAGCTGCCCTCCAGTGTCCAGGCCGGTGTGACCGTGGGGCTGACCAGCCGGATCGCACCCTTGTCGCGTACGAACAGGCCCACCGGCTCATCCCGGTCCTCGCGGCGCTCGAACGTCACCGCCACCAGCCTCGACCTGACGGACAACAGCGTCTCGACCGCCTGCTCGCTCGTCACGGGCAACCGCAGCGCGCGGGGTTCGCCGTCGGATGTGACGACGGCGAGGGTCAGCTCCTGGCGCACCTCGTCGAGCCCTACCTCGCCGACGTCGCGCACCAGCACGAGCCGCACGTTCGCCGGGCGGCGCCCGAACCCGACGACGTCGCGCGGTGCCACTCCCGCGCCCGTGCGCTCGGCGATCAGCCGGAGCTCGTCGAGGTCGAATCCGCCACCCTCGAACCTGTCGTCGTGCAAACGATGGACCACCGGTGTCCCGCCGGCGCCGAGGCTGCCGTCAGGCTTGGTACGCACGGCGGTGAGCCGGAGGGCGCCCTCGCACAGGTTGCTCAGGGACCTGCCCCACAGCAACGGGCTGGTCCAGCTGCGCTGAAACCTCGGGTCGGTGCCCGACGAGCGGCCGGTCACCACCTGCCGCACCTGCCCGGTGCCTGTCCCGACGGCCGCGTCAGCCACGCCGGCCGGATCGGCCGCGTCAGCCCCGGTGTCCCAGCCCAGGTAGGCCAAGCCGCGCGAGCCGCTCGGTGACGTCCACCACCGAGCGCCGAGCGGCACCCACCGTGTGAGATCCCGCTCCTCGTCGGCGCTACCCGCGCGTCTCGCACTGGCGGCACCGCTCGCGTTACCCGCACCGCCCGCGCTGCCCGTGCTCGCTGCACTTCCCGGGCCTGGGTGCTGATTCGGGCTCGGTGCGGCGTCGGCCGCACCCGCCCCAGCCGGCTCCAGGGCGCGCTGCAGCACCTCGCACATCGCCCAGACCTCGGCGAACGCGTCGAGCAGATCGGACTCGGTGACGGCGTCGTCCCGCCCGGCGAGGCCCGCGACGAATCCCGCGGCCACCCGCAGCAGCCCTTCGAGCCGGACAGCGCCGACCTGGCCGGCGGCGACGTGCTCGAGACCCGTCAGCCGTACCCGACCGGCCAGCGCACGCAGCGGCTCGGCGTCGTCCGGGCCGAGGTGTGACAAGCCGCCCGACATGAGACGTCCGACGACGTCGCGCACCTCCGCGAGCGCCTCCCGGCGACGCTGCAGCACTGCCGCCGACGGGCGCGCCGTCGTCCCGCGGGTACCGGCCGACGCGGTGCCCCCGACTGCACCGGGGGGCGTGGCTGCGCTGGGCATCCCGGCTGCGTTCGGCGACTCCGCTGTGCCCGGCGACCCCGGGACCCTGGGCACCGACTGCGCGACGACGGTCGCGGCGTCCTGGAGCGGCGCATCGGGCGCCACCTCCGCGGCCCACAGGCAGGCGGTCAGGACGTGCTGGCACACGCCCGCCGTCGGGCAGTCGCAGGTGATGGCCGCAAGGCCGCGGCCATCCACCCGGACCGACGCCCCGGCGATCTCGAGCACCGCACCCTTCGGATCGTGGGAGACCTCGGTGACACCGCCCTCGCGGGCATGGTCCTTGCGGGCACGCCGCAGGAGCCCGGCGTTGCCGAGCGCCTTGAGGGCGTCGTCGTCCAGGCCCGCGTACGGGGCGGCCCAGGCGAAGGTTCTCCGGTCGCTCATGAGAGCACCTCCCCCAGCCATTCGGCGAACCGCTCCGGAGTGAGCGCGGCGACCTCCATGCCGCACTCGGCGAGATGACGCGCCGTGCCCTGGTCGTAGACGGGCTCCGCCGCCTCGTCCAGTGCCGCGAGCCCGAGCATGGTCACGCCGGACGACGCCATCCGCCGCACCGTGGAGAGCAGGTTCGACACCGAGCCGCCCTCGTAGAAGTCGCTGACCAGCGCCACGACGGTCCGTGACGGGTTGCGCACCTGCTGCTCCGCGTGGCGCATCGCCCGCGCGATGTCGGTGCCGCCGCCGAGCTGGGCGGTCATGAGCACCGTCACCGGGTCGTCGGCGAGGTGCGACATGTCCACCACCGAGGTGTCGAACAGGTAGAGCTGCACGTTGATGCCGGGCAGGCCCGAGAGGATTCCCGCGCACACCGCGGAGTACAGCAGTGACGCGGCCATCGACCCCGACTGGTCGACGACCAGGATGACGTCCCAGGTCAGCGTGCGCTTCGCGCGGGCGGAGAAGCGCACGTCCTGCACGGTCATGCGTCCGTCGGCGTCGACGCGGCCCAGGTTGGCACGCAGCGTGCGCTTCCAGTCGAAGTTCCGCGCGACCCGGTGCATCGACCGGCGCGACCGGTCGATGCGGCCGTTGACCGCTGTCGTGAACCGGGTGCGCAGACGTTTCACGATGTCCTCGACGACCCGCTGGATCACGCGCCGCAGGCCCGCCGCGGCACGGTCGTTCAGCGCGCCCCGCACCTGCATCATCGCGACGGCCAGCTCGCGCGAGGGTTCGAGGGCCTCGACCGCGGCGTCGTCCTGCAGGAGGTCGGTGAGGCCGTACCGGCTGACGGCGTCGACCTGCATGCGCTCGAACGTCTCGCGCGGGAACAGGCTGCCCGCCTCGTCGAGCCAGCGGAGCGCCGTGACGTCGACGCCGTGTGGCTGGGACGCACCGAGGCCGGCGCCCTGCTCGACCCGGTGTCCGCGCGCCGTGTACTCGCGGTCGTACAGGTAGCGCAGGGACCGCTCCAGCCCTTCGTCCTGCTGCCCCACCGACAGCTGGTCCGCCGCGTAGCGGCCCAGCACCAGTCGCCAGCGACGTGCGGCCTCGTCGTCGGAGACGGAATCGGATACGGACACAGTGCTCATGCTTCTCCTCGTGTCGGAACGGCTCCGGCCCCGGCTGCGGTCTCGGCCACGAACTCGGCCACGGACTCGGCCTGGGCCTCGGTGGCGGCCCAGTGGGCCAGCCCGTCGCGCCGGAGCACCGCCGTCAGCTCGTGATCCACGGCGAGGCCCTGCGCCAGGTCGTCCTCGGACAGCGCGACCCGCACGTCCACCTGCTCCACCCGGGCGCCGGTCCGCTCGGCCACGCGCTTCGCCAGCCGATGCGTCTCGGTGGGACGCAGCCACGTGAACGCCCGGCGCAGGTCCGGCAGCACGGCCAGGAACGCGTCGCCGTCGAGCGCACGCAGGGCGTCGTCGACGGCGTCGAACATCTCCGGGGTGTGCAGGATCAGGTCCGGGGCGGCGCGCATCACGCCACCCAGGAACCGGACCGCGGTACCCGGGTCCGCACCCGCGGCCAGGGCGCCACGCACCCGTTTGATCAGGACGTCGTCGACCACCGCTCCGTCCGTGAAGCCGAGCGCGAGCAGGGCGCCCGCCACGGCGGGCGCGGTGCCGTCCTCGTCCCGGAGGCGCGCGAGCTCACGCCCGACGGCGGTGCGGGCGGCCGAACCGACGCCGTCCTCGCCCCGATCGGTCCCGGGAGAGCCAGCAGCGTCGACCGCCGCCGCGCCGCCCGCAGCAGCCGCGTCCCGGAGCAGCGCACGCAGGCCGACCAGCGTGCTGATGGCCGCGTCCTCGTCCTCGGCTCGCACCTTGCCCAGGTCGCTGACCAGGTAGGCGGCGGTGGCGAGTGCCTGGCTCACCAGGTCGAGCAGCTCGCTCGCCTGCTCCTCGGCGCCGAGCTCCACCCGGGCCTGCCACAGCCCGAGCAGCTGTCGCGCCCCCGAGACCACGGAGTCCAGGTCGCGGTCGGTGTCCAGGGTGCTGCGCAGCAGGGCGACGATCCGGGGCAGGTGAACGCCCATGCCGATCACCAGCGTCTGCGCCACGAGCCGAGCGGCGGCGGCGACCGACGCCGAACCCGCGCCCGTGCTCGCCAGGCGTGCCTCCGCCTCGTGGAGCCGCGCGACGGCCACCGCGTCGAGCGTCGCGCCGAGGTGCACCATCTCGACCAGGCGCGCCTCGACGAGCGGCGTCCAGCTGTACTGCCACTCCTCGGTGATCAGTCCGAGCCCACGGCCCGACACATGGTCCGGCCCGGAGACCAGCCGGCCGAAGCCCGCACCGATGAAGTCGAGCAGCGCCAGCACCTGCCGCTTCGACCGATGGGACGCCGTGCGCCGGGCGTCCAGGCGGGTGGTGCGCGGCACCGAGTCGTCGACGACGAGCCGCACCGCCCGGACCCGCTCCCGGACGTCGCGCACGAGCGGCGGCGACGCGCTGCCCGGCGGCACGTCGCCGAGCGACCGGCCGCCGAACACCTCGGCGATCGCGAGCCCCAGCGGCCGCTCGGGCTCGCCCGGCCCGCCGACGCCGCCGTCGTCCTGCACGTAGCAGGACCGCACGGCGTCCAACAGGTCGGTACGGCACGGGAAGGCGCGCTCGCGCAGCTCCGCGAGGCGCACCGCGGACTCGGCCGCGGAGCTGACCTGCGGCAGGCTCACCGCGTGACCCCGCTCGGCAGCACCGCGCGCGATGTCGACCAGGACCTCCGTCACCAGGGCACGGGCGCCGACGGGACCGTCCGGTACCGGGTCCTGCGCCGACCCCAGCTCGCGGAGGTGCGCGGTGTGCAGCCGCTCGTAGTACCCGGGCGAGGGCATGCCCGCGCCGTAGCCGCGCAGCCCGTCGAGCCGTTCGTGGTCGTAGCGGACCAGCCACGCCTCGCCCTGCACCGCCGGGCCGAACCCGCCTTCGGGCTGCCGGTCACGGACCGGTGCACCCTCCGGCGCACCGGACAGCGCCTCGACCAGCGCGAGCGTGTGGAACGCGCCGGTCACGACGAGCACCGGGCCCGCTCCGCCGCCCGCTCCGCCGCCCGTCAGGCGATCGGCCGTCTCCCCGACCCGGGCCGCCATCCGCGCCTCGCGGTCCAGCGATCCGTCACCGGCGAGCACACCCTCCTCGTAGTCGAGGCGGGCGAGCGCCGACCACGCGAAGACGTCGTCGAACACCGTGCGCCAGTCGGCCAGCTCGGCGCTCGCCCGGGCCTCGAACAGCTGGTCCCAGACCTCGTCGTGGTCGCGGCAGCCGAGCCGGCGCGCGAGCGCGGCGACGGCCTCCGAGTGCGCCAGGTACCGCTCGGACATGAGGGTCCGCGCGAAGGGATCGGGCTGCGCGCCACCGCTCCCACCCGGGGCGGCCCCGTCGAGCGCACGCTCGGCGGCCGACCGCTCACCGAACGGCCGGTCGACGAACGCCAGCTCCGCGCCGACGGCGTGCCCCGCGCGCAGCGCCACCCACTCCGGGGAGAACGAGGCGAGCGGGTAGAAGCCCGCACCCTCCGGCTCGTCCTCCCCGGTGCGGCCACCGAGGCTGAGCACCGCGACCGGCGGCCGCGTCTCCTCGTGCAGCAGGTCGGGGACGAGCCGCGTGAACTCCTCCGGCCCCTCGATGAGCACGGCCGCCGGGCGCAGCTCCTCGATCGCCGAGCGCACCGCCACGGCGCACGCCGGGCTGTGGTGCCGCACGGGCGCGAAGTGAATCCCGCGTTCGTCGCGCAGGCGGCGAGCGGCGTCCACGGCGGCACGCAGGCGTTCCGGGGCGTGCTCCCACACGGCGTCCGCCCGCCGGCTCGTACCGGCACCCACCGCGGCACCGGCGTCCGCCACCACCTCCACGCTCACCGCCACAGCGGCTCTGCCGCCGTGAAGAACGCCTTCCAGCGCGCGTCGTGCCGGGCCCGCTCGCGCACGACGTTGTCGACGTAGTGCCGCAGCCTGCGCGCGTCCTCCTCCTCGCCCTTGAGCGCCACGCCCGCGATCTGTCGCGCGACCTCCGCGGCGGTCACCGTGCCGTCGCCGAGGTACCGGGCCTCCAGGGACGCGGCGACCGCGACGTTGACGGCCTCGGCCGTGGACATCACGGTCTCGGGCCGCTTCACGGGCGCACCCTCGCGCGTGCTGCCGGTCCGCAGGTCCTGGAACACGGTGACGAGCACCTCCAGGACGTCGTGCGGTACCTCGGGACGTCCGCTGTCCGGGCCGAGCTCCGCCTCCAGCTGGTGCTGCACCAGCTCGATCTCGAACGCCCGGTCGCGCACGGGGGCCACCGTCTCGAAGCTGAACCGGCGCTTGAGGGCGGCCGACATCTCGTGCACGCCGCGGTCCTTGAGGTTCGCCGTGGCGATCACGGTGAAGCCGGGCCGGGCCGCCACGCGTGCGTCGGGACCGAGCTCGGGGACCATGAGCTGCTTCTCCGACAGGATCGACACGAGGGTGTCCTGGATCTCCGGGGCGCAGCGCGTGATCTCCTCGAAACGCACGACCCGGCCCTCCCGCATGCCCGTGCAGACCGGCGACGGGACGAGCGACCGCTCGCTCGGCCCCTCGGACACCAGCAGCGCGTAGTTCCACGAGTACCGCACGTGGTCCTCCGTGGTCCCGGCGGTGCCCTGGACCGTCAGGGTCGACGCGCCCGACACCGCCGCGGACAGCAGCTCCGAGAGCATCGACTTCGCCGTACCAGGCTCGCCCACCAGCATCAGGCCCTGCCGGCCCATCAGGGAGACGACGGCGCGGTCCACCAGTGGGTCGTCGCCGTAGAACTTGCGCCGCACCCCGATCTCCTCGGAGCCGACGACGAACGCCCGCACCGCCCTCGGGCTCAGGCGCCAGCCCGGCGGCCGCTCGTGGCCGCGCTCCTGGTCCCAGGCGTCGAGCGCGGCGAGCTCGGCCGCGTAGCGGACCTCGGCGGGCGGCCGGATCTCGGCCGGGCTGGTGGTTTCGGTGGTGATGGTCATGACGTCCTCGTGTCTCGCGGTGCTGTCGGGGGTGTGGCTGCGTCGGTGTGCTGCGGGTGCGCGCTGCCCGCTCAGTACTCGCTCTTCTTCTCCCAGTCCGCGTCGAAGACCCCGCCGTCGGCCACGGTCAGGTAGTCCCGGTACGAGACCGCCAGCAGCGCCTTCGGTACGTCCCGGAGCGCGAAGAGGCCCTGGTCGCCCCACGTGCCGGTGCGCCGGAAAACGAGCTGCCGGACGGCGGCGGTGATGTTCTCCTCGGGCAGGAACGCGCCGGTGAACTCGATCTCGACGGTGAGGCCGAGGGCCCGGTACTCCTTGACGTAGGCGTTGAACCAGCCCGCATCCTCGGCTTGCGACCGCGTGTACCCGAGCTTCGTGGCCCGCCCGCGGATCGTGAACGAGTCGCTGAGCCAGCCCTTGCGGGTCTCGATCACGCGGGCGGTGTCCGGCACGTCGGGCAGCAGCTCGGTGCCCTCGGCGTCGGCGCCCAGGCCCTGGTCGAACAGCGGCGTGATCTCGTAGTCGGCGAGGTGGGAGCGCCAGGCCGGCGCGCCGGTCTCCTCGTCGTCCCCGAGAGTCACGGCGTGCACCAGCGACACCCGCGCGTCGTCGGGCAGGGTGACGTCCTCGTCGGCGACGCCGATCAGGGAACCGGCGTCGCCGGGCCGGAACGTGACGGCCGCCCGTGCCTCGGCGTCGACGTCGGACGCACCCGGCAGCTCGGCGGCCCACACCAGGCGTGCGGCGAGGCGTGCCATCAGCGGGTGCCCCAGGACGAACTCGCGCCAGTCGGCGAAGCTCCAGGTACGACCGGTGACCATGGCCTCGCCGAAGCGCTGGGTCTGCAGCGCCACGACGGCCTTCAGCTCGGAGCGCGCCTGCTTGAGCTGCTGCTTCGCCTCGGCGTAGGCCTCGGCGTCGTCGGACGCACGCTGGGCCGGCAGGGCCTTGACGACCTTGCCCGCCGGGTTGCGCAGCTCCAGCGTGAAGGCGTCGGTGATGCGACCGGTGACGACCCGCTCGCCGTCGGGCGAACCGAGGTCCAGGCGCAGGATCCCGTCGTCGTCGAACCCGGCGGTCTGCACCGTCCGGTCGGCGAGCTGGTCCGCGTCCCAGCCGTTGCGGTCGGCGATGTCCTGGGCGAGCGCGGACGCCGTCTCCTGGACGCTGCGCTGCTTGAACCGGCGGGAGATCGCGAGCAGCTGCTGCACCGCTGCCCGGTCCCCGTTGGCGGCGAGCGCCCGCACCAGGTACTCGGCCTGCGCGCGGCGGCCCTTGTGGGCGGCGAAGTAGTGCTGGGCGGTCGTGGCGAGCTCGGCTCCGGGCATCCCGACCGTGAGCGCGAGCAGCCCCTTCTCCTGGGTGGCCGACCCGAGGTAGGTCGCCTGGTCCTGCCGGTACAGGGTCTTCCAGATGTCCTCGACGGTCTGGTCGGCCTGGTTGCCGTAGTACCCGGGGTAGCGCTTGATCGAGGCCTGGAGGCTGGTCCACCGCGACTGCGCGTGCTGGTCGGCGTACTCGCGCGAGTGCTCGACGGCGGGGTTGCGCGTGTCCTGGGCGACCCAGGCCCGCAGCACGAACGAGCCGAGCGCGGCCTGGGAGGTGGTGTCGAGCAGGCCGACGTAGCGGGCGATCAGCCCGTCGCCGCTCGGCGACTTCAGCTTGGTGGCCAGCACCACCCACCAGCGCACGACGTCACGCGGCACGACAGCGCCCTGTTCACCGGCGGAGCCGGCCCAGCGCACCTCGGGGAGCTGGTCGAACGGGAACCAGCCGAGGCTCGCGGGCAGCTTGCCCTTCAGGCCCTTGGTGGCCTCCGCCTGCAGGACCGCGGGTGCGAGGTCGGCGGAGATGTCGTCGCCCAGGGTCTCCAGCGCGGAGAGCAGGCTTGCCCGTGCCGCCTCCCGGCGCTCCTTCGTGAGGGCGGCCCGCAGAGCGGGCACCGCGACCGGGTCGCCGATCCGCGCGAGCCAGGCGGCGGCCGAGGCACGCACCTCGGCCTTGGGGTCAGCGAGCGCCTGCTCGGCGAGGCTCCGTGCGCCGGTGTGTGCCTCCAGCGCCTCCTGCGCGGCGCGGCGGTGGGTCTTGCCGGTACCCAGCGCGAGCGTCGTGAGCTGGGCCAGCAGGCTCGGCGGGACGACGGGGAACTCGCGCAGCACCCGCAGCGCGGTGCCGGTGCCCCCGCGGTACTTCTCGTCCGTGCCGAGGTAACGGCCCAGGACCTCGGGGCGTTCGGCGAAGTAGGGCCAGACCATGGACGGCGCGAGCGTCTCGCCGCCCCACCAGGTCTGGAACACCATGTCGCAGATCTGCTCGTCGGGCTTCCGCACCCCGGCCCGCACGAGGCCGTCGTGGACCTGGCGCAGGTCGGTGGACTGGTCGAGGTACGGGCGCAGGGCCCAGACGAAGTGGGGCTGTGCCTCCCCGTCCCGGAGCGCGAGCACGCGGACGGCCAGCATGAGGCCGGGCTCGGCGAACAGCGTGCGGAGCTCGCCGGCGACCCACTGGAAGAGCACGGCGTTGCGGAGGCGCGTCTTGTTCGTGGTGGTCACGACGCCGGTCACCCGGTCGGGGACGGCCGCGAGGTCGGCGTCCGTGATCGACTGGAGGTCCTTGAGGTTGCGCCGCGCGCGTTCGGCCCAGTACTTGTTCGCGTCGCCGCCGTGCGTGGCGAGGTCGAGCTGCACGCGCGCCTTGGCGATCTGCTCGTCGAGCAGCGTACGGGCGCCGGCGGCCCAGCCGGGTTCCACCACCGGGTCGGCCAGCGGCTCGTAGCCGGGGACCTCGATCGTGAGGTCCGTACCCGCGCCCGGGCCGGCGTCGTCCAGGGCGCGGGACCGCTCCACCGTCTGCTCCAGGAGCCGTACGCGTGCGGTCTGGCCGGCGGGCACCTTGCCGTCGGTGTCCCGGAGCGCTGCCAGCGCCTCGTCGAGCGCGTCGATGCCCCCGTCCAGGGCGACCAGCCGGGTCACCGCCTCGCTCAGCTGTCCGGTCGGGATCGTGGTGAGGTGGGGCCGCAGCAGCGCTACCTGCGCAACGTCGTCGTGCGCGGCCAGGTGGTTCAGGGCGCTCGTCCGGACGCCCTTCGCCTTGTCCACGGCGAGCGTCGCCACGATCTCGACCAGTCCGGCCTCGGCCGTGCGCTTGCCGATGCGCGTCAGCACCTCCTGCTTGCCGTGCGCGCCGAGCCCGTTGGTGACGTCGGCGAGCGTGCCGACGTGCTGGGTCACGTACTGGTCGAACTCCGGACGCCCGGCCATGGCCTCGCGCGGATCCCGGTACCAGGAGCGCTCGTTGGCCCTCCGGTACAGGATCGCCGTGAGGACGGTGCTCGCCGCGTCGGCGGCGGGGATGCCGCCCTCGACGGCCACCTGCTCCAGGAGGGCGGGGAGCCACCGGTCGGCGACGCCGGGTTGCGGCTTGGCGTGGTTGTGGCCGTGGCTCGTCCCCCGCCGGGCGCCGTCGTACACCAGGACGTAGAACCACGCGGGGACGACGGCGGGCACCTCGGAGGTGTCCAGCACGTGCGCGAGCAGCCTGCCCATGCGGGCGAGGACCGGCACGTCGGCCGACGCGTAGAGGCGTCCGCGCGCCGCGACGCCGACGTCGATGTTCCAGCCCTTGTGCACCGCCGCCACCTGCTTGACGACGTCGGGCGACACCCACCGTGACCAGAGCTGGAACGGAGCGCCGAACAGGGCGTCCAGGTCCACGGTGCCCGGCTGCTGCACGTTCATCAGCACCTCGGGTGTCGCCCCGTGGAGCACGTACCCGACCGCGTCGTCGTACAGGCCGAGGCCGTGCAGCTTCAGCGGGGCCAGTGCGTCGCGCACCGCCTTGGCCGCCACGTCGCCGCCCTTGACCCGGTCCACCAGTTCCTGCAGCATCTCGTTCCTCACCCAGCCGTCGGTCACAGGGCAGACCTCGCCCCTGTGACGCACCGCATCAGCAGCGCGCGCCACAAGGTAGCGGTCACCACTGACACGCCGGCACCCCTGACCTGCACGGTCGGCAGGACGTCAGGTCGTCGGCACTCCGGGTCTCCGATCTCCTGACGTCCTGCCGGCCACGGGCGGTCAGGTCCCGGCTACGGGGTCAGGCGGTGCAGGTCGCGCGGGAACGGCGTCACCTCACGGACGTTGGCCGCCCCGACGAGGCGCGCCACCCAGCGCTCCAGGCCGATCGCGAACCCGCCGTGCGGCGGCATCCCGTGCCGGAACGCGGCGAGGTACGACGCGTACGACGCCGGGTCCTCGCCTCGCGCCTCGATCGCCGCGACGTAGTCGGCGTAGCGGTGCAGCCGCTTGCCCCCGGTGACCAGCTCGAGGCCGCGGAACAGCAGGTCGAAGCTGTTGCTCCACCGTTCGCCCCCGGGCGCCCCG
This sequence comes from Promicromonospora iranensis, assembly GCF_028994775.1. Classification (GTDB taxonomy): domain Bacteria; phylum Actinomycetota; class Actinomycetes; order Actinomycetales; family Cellulomonadaceae; genus Promicromonospora; species Promicromonospora iranensis_A. The sequence goes on from NZ_JAJQMN010000001.1 coordinate 644,924, forward strand.
TCCGGCGCGGTGCCCGATCCGGGCTCGGGGTGCGTGTAGAACGGCCGCTTCGCCATGGGGTAGCCCTCGACGGCGACGAAGTCGGACCCGTGCTCGGCCAGGGCCCACTCCCCCAGCGCGCGTTCGTGCTCCGGGGCGAGGTCCGGCTCGTCGGACGGCGCCCCGACCAGTGCCAGGGCGTCGGCGAAATGGAGCACCGGGATCTGTGCCGGCACCTCGGGCACCTCGACGCCCAGGCGTTCGGCGGCTCCCGAGTCGCGCACGGCGTCGGCCATCCCGGCGAGCACGTCACGCAGCACCGCCAGCACGTCGCGGTGGTCCCGGACGAACCCGAGCTCGACGTCGAGCGAGCGGTACTCCGCGAGGTGCCGCACCGTGTCGTGCGGTTCGGCGCGGAAGACCGGCCCCACCTCGTAGACCCGCTCGAAGACGCCGACCATCTGCTGCTTGTAGAACTGCGGCGACTGCGCCAGGTACGCGGGCCGGCCGAAGTAGTCGACGGGGAACACGTTCGCCCCCGACTCGGTAGCGGTGCCCACGAGCTTGGGCGTGCAGATCTCCGTGAAGCCGGCCGCGTCCAGCGTGGCGCGGAAGCCGCGCAGGCTCGCCGCCGCGACCTCCCACCGCGCCTTCTGCGCGGGATGCCGCCAGGCGACCGCCGCGTGGTCGAGCAGCGTGGGCAGCCCGGCCGTCAGCGCCGGCCGCCACAGCTCCACCGGCGGGGTCTCGGCGGCGTCTGTGAGCGGCGTGATCACGGGCGCCGTGACCTCCACTCCGGCAGGCGCCTGCGGGTTCGCGGTCACCGTGCCGGTCACCTCGACGGTGGTCTCCTCCGGCGGCACCTGGGGTGCCACGGAACCAGGACCGGACCGCACCACCACCTGCGCCAGGCCCGTGCGGTCCCGCAGCACGAGGAACGTCACCGTCGCCAGCTCACGACGGCGGTGGACCCAGCCCTGCAGTCGCACCGACGAACCCGGGGCCGCGGCGGCGAGGTCACGCGCCAGCGTGCGAGCCGGCTGGTGAGCGGGCCTGGCGGCAGGGGCGGCAGGAACAGCAGCGGCAGAAGCAGACGCCGCAGGGGTTCGCGAAGGTGGTCTCATCAGTCCTCCAGAGAGCGAAGGCCCTGGAGGAGCGGGCGGGGGCTAGGTCGCGGTGCCACCACTCCTTCGCCGGGAGACCCCGGCCTCTCGTCGGTACGCCGCACGCGCGGGCAGGGCGCTCGCCCGGTCACCCGGGCCGAGGGTCGTCACGCCTCACGCTCGCCGGCACACACGTTATGCCCGACGGCGAAGGCCTCGCCACACGTTTTCCGCGCCCCCGCACGAGCCGTCACGGAGGACGTCGACGCCGTCACGCGCCCGTGCCGAGCCATTCCCGCACGGCACGGCCGACGGCGTCGGCGTCCTCCAGCGGCACCAGGTGACCGCGACCGGCGAACTTCACCACCTCGGGCTCGCCGGGAAGTGCCGCGCGGAGCCGCGCGGCCTGCTCGAACGGGATCCACGGGTCGTCCAGGGCCCAGCCGATGCGGACCGGGCAGCGCACCTGGCCGAGGCCGCTCACGATCGGCGCGGTGTCGGCGGGCGAGAGCTGTGCGATCTGCCGGTAGAACGCGGCCTGACCGGCCCCGTCGAGCCAGGGCTCCGCGAGCGCCTTGACCGCGGCGTCGGACAGGCCGTGGTTCGCCGCACCGGCGATGTACTCCTTGACGAGGGCGGCGTGCAGCGGGCCGGGCACCGCCGCGAAGACCGCCTCGTTCTCGGCCACGAGCCGGAAGAACGGCGATCCCCACGGCTCCAGCGTCACGATGTCGAGCAGGAACAGGCCGGCGACGTCGACGTCCTCCAGGAGGTGCGCGCCGAGCGCCACCGCTCCCCCGATGTCGTGCGCCACCACCTGGGGCCGGTCCAGGGACCAGTGCCGCAGGAGGGCCGCGAACCGCCGTCGCTGGGCGACGAGGTCGACCGGGTCCGCGACGTCCTTGGACGACGCGCCGTACCCGGGCATGTCCCACAGGAACACGCGATGGTCCTGGCTCAGCGCCAGCGCGACCGGTTCCCACACCCGCACCGACCACGGGGTGCCGTGGCACAGCACGACGTCGCCCACCGGCGGCCGGCCTGTCGGCTCCAGCCCGTAGGTCGCGACGCGGGTACCGCCGACGTCGACGAAGACGGGCGCGGGCAGGCCGGACGGCGAAGCAGACCGTGCAACAGACATACGACGACGGTAGCCCGAAGGTCGGCCGACGGAGTTTCAGTCGAGGGTTAGGTAGACCTAACTCCGGTTGCTATGCTCGCGACGTGATGACAGTTTGTCAGCACGCTGCCGCCGCGTCGGAGGAGAATCCATGAGCCTGCCCGTCGAGGAAGAGACCCCGCTGTCCGCCCTCCTGCGTGAGGGCACGCGTGCCGACCACGGCGCCGCCAACTCCGAGGACTTCATCGAGCAGCTCATGTCCGGCGCGCTGAACCGCGCGGCCTACGCCGATCTCTCGGCCCAGCTGCTCGTGGTCTACGAGGCGCTCGAAGAGGCGAGCACGGCGGTGCGCGACGACGAGCGGGGCGCCGGCCTCGTCTTCCACGAGCTCACGCGCGTCCCGGCGATCGAGCGGGACCTCGCGTTCCTGTACGGGCCGTCGTGGCGCGAGGAGATCCGGATCCTGCCGTCCACCCGGGACTACGCGGACCGGGTGCGCGAGGTCAGCGGAAGCCTGCCGCACTATGCGGCGCACTCCTACACCCGATACCTGGGCGACCTGTCGGGCGGACAGATCGTCAAGCGCATGATGAAGCAGCACTACGGCCTCGATGAGGGCGGGGTGGACTTCTACACGTTCCCCGACATCCCGAAGATCAAGGTGTTCAAGGACGCGTACCGCGGCCAGCTCGACAGCCTCGAGCTGGACGAGGACGAGGTGGCCACCACGCTCGCGGAGGCGCACCACGCCTTCCACCTGAACCGCGTCGTGTTCGCCGAGCTGGCCGCGATCCACTGCTGACCGGCACAACCCGGTTGGTAGTGATCGTCACGTCGCCGTGGAGCAGACCAAGCGGGACGAGCGGCCCGCATCTCGACCGATGACCCATCTCACATGTTGAGAATCCTCACAGCCTGAACCTGTCACGAATTCCGGCCGCCGGTGGTCGGATTGAGTATGAACACCACCGAACGTCGGATCTCAACGACAGTGCTGGTCATCGGGACGGGCGGGTCGGGCCTGCGGGCCGCGATCGAGCTCGCGGAACAGGGTGTCGATGTGCTGGCCCTCGGCAAGCGGCCGCGCATGGACACCCATACGTCGCTCGCGGCGGGCGGGATCAACGCAGCGCTCGGCACGATGGACGCGGAGGACAGCTGGCAGCAGCACGCCGCGGACACCATCAAGGAGAGCTACTTCCTGGCCAACCCCCACACCGCCGAGATCGTCGCGAAGGGCGCCGCACAGGGCATCGCCGACCTCGAGCGGTACGGCA
>NZ_JAJQMN010000010.1:0-16316 GCF_028994775.1 Promicromonospora iranensis
GCCAGGAGCTGCTTGGTGTCCTTGGGCAGGCAGTACCCGCCGTACCCGAAGGACGGGTTGTTGTAGTGCGACCCGATGCGGGGGTCCAGGCCGACGCCCTCGATGATCTGCGCGGTGTCAAGGCCGTGGGTCGCGGCGTAGGTGTCCAGCTCGTTGAAGTACGCGACCCGCAGCGCGAGGTAGGTGTTGGCGAACAGCTTGATCGCCTCGGCCTCGGTGGGGTCGGTCAGCAGGATCGGGACGTCCTTGGTGACCGCGCCTTCCAGGAGCAGGTCGGCGAACTGCTTACCGCGTTCGGTGCGGTCGCCGACCACGATGCGTGAGGGGTGCAGGTTGTCGTGCAGGGCCCGGCCCTCGCGCAGGAACTCGGGGGAGAACACGATGCCGGCACCGGGGTGCTCGGCCCGGACTCGTTCGGTGAACCCGACGGGGATGGTCGACTTGACCACGATCGTCGCGTCGGGGGTACGGGCCAGGACGTCGCTGATCACGGTCTCGACCGAGGACGTGTCGAAGAAGTTGCTGATCTCGTCGTAGTTCGTCGGGGTCGCGACGACCACGACCTGCGCGCCGGTGTAGGCCGCGTCCTTGTCCAGGGTCGCGGTCAGGTTCAGGGGGTGGCTGGTGAGGTATTCCTCCAGCTCGGTGTCCACGATCGGGGAGATGCGGTCGTTGACCTGGGCGACCTTGACCGGGTCGACGTCCAGGGCCCAGACCTCGTGGTGCTGCGCGAGCAGCACGGCATTGGACAGACCGACATAACCCGTGCCGACAACAGCGATCTTCACGACGAATCCTCTCGATTGTGCGACGAGGTGGTCCGGTCGTTCCGGAACGCCCGCCCACTGCGGATGCTAGGTGCGTGCCATGCTTCCGTTCAAAGCGCGGCGCCCTGTGGTCTGTTCCGTGCTCAGCTGCCCACCGCCGTGACGAACGGGCGGAGCCCCTTCTCCAGCCACGGCTGCAGCGTCCTGGCGAACGTGTCCGTCACGTGGCTGCTGCCGTCGCGGTAGACGAACACGGAGCCCACGACCGCGGGACAGCGCTCCTCGGTGCAGAAGCGGTTGCTGAGGTCGACCAGCGTCACGTCCGTCGAGTCCCGTGCGGCCGCGTGGAAGTACTCCGGCAGGGAGAATGCCTCGGAGCGGTCGACGCCGCACGCCGCGGGGTCCGACGACGTCGTGACGCACTCGCGCGCCTCGTTGGGCATCCGCGGGGTGTCGGCGAGGACCGCCACCGGCAGGCCGGCTGCCGTGAACTCGGCCCAGCGGTCGCGGAAGCCGCCCACGGCGGTCCCGCGGTCGGGCTCGCCCGCGTCGTCGACGAACGTGTAGCCGGCTCGGGCCGACGTCAGCACCCCGTCGAAGCCTCCGGCCAGGACACGGTCGCGGACCTCGTCGTTCCAGGCGATGCACGTGGTCTCGTCGAAGGTCGAGTCCAGGTTGCCCACGGCGGCCGTGAACGGGCAGGCGCCCTTGAAGTAGAGGGTGATCCGCCATCCGTTGGCCTTGGCGATCTCCGACACGGGTGTGGCCCACTGGGCCAGGTGGGAGTCGCCCACCATGGCGATGGAGCGTTCACCCTCCGGGTCGCCGAGCACGCACTCGCGCACGCCCTCGCCCTCGGGCTGGACCCGGCACTCGTCGGTGTAGACCGGCGGCAGGTCGTCCTCGGCGACAGCAGGCTCCGGCACGATCTCGGTGACCGAGTCGGGGGAGCAGAGGGAACCGTCCGGCTGGATCGCCGCGGCGCCGAAACAGTCGGTGCCGATGGCCTGTTCGGCCAGCTGCTGGCTCTCCCGTTCCTGGGCGTTGATGATCGAGACGCCCACGACCGGCACCGCCAGGGCGGCGACCGTCGTGCCGACCAGCACGGCGTAGGTCACACGCGGGCGCCGTGCGGCGAGGACGGGGGTGCGGCGGACCGGATCCTCGACGTACAGCTTCGTCAGCCAGGCGAGGACCAGCGTGGCGACCAGGATCACGAGCTTGTGGCGGTAGTCGAGGTCGCCCCCGAGCACGAGCGGGACGATCACGATCGGCGGCCAGTGCCACAGGTAGATCGAGTACGAGTTGTCGCCCAGCCACCGTACGGGCGTCAGGTTGTAGAGCCGGGTCGGCGCGAGCGGGTGGTTCGACTCGCCCGCCACGACGACCAGGAGCACGCCGGCCACCGGCAGAAGGGCTGCGACGCCCGGGAACGGCGTTCCGCTGCCGTAGGCGAAGGTGGACACGACAAGGGCTGCCACGCCCGTCCACGACACGAGGGCCGAGAGCCCACCCCGGTTCGCGAGGGTGGTGCCGACGAACGCCAGGAGCGCACCCGCACCGAACTGCCAGGCGCGGGTGGGGGTCACGAAGTAGGCGGCGGACGGGTTCGTGGACGTCAGCACGATCCCGTAGACGAGCGAGGCGACGGTGATCACGGCAAGGACCATGAAGATCGCCGAGCGCGGGGACCTACGGGTGCGGGCGGCGAGCCACAGCGCCCCGACGATCAGGAGGGGCCAGATCAGGTAGAACTGCTCCTCGACGCTCAACGACCAGTAGTGCTGGACCGGTGAAGCGGCGTTCTCGGCGGCCAGGTAGTCGACGGCTTGGGCGGCGAGGGCCCAGTTCAGGACGTAGACCACCGCCGCGATCGTGTCCTGCAGGAACGTCTGCCACAGCTCGCGCGGCACCCACAGGACCACCGCGACGGCGGAGACGACCGCGACCAGCAACGAGGCAGGCAGCAGGCGGCGGACTCGCCGCGCCCAGAACTGCGGCAGGTCGATCTTCTGGGTCCGGTCGACCTCGCGCAGCAGGTGCGAGGTGATCAGGAAGCCGGAGATCACGAAGAAGGCGTCGACCCCGATATAGCCGCCGGGCACGTGCATGGGCCAGAGGTGGTAGAGCACCACCGCCATCACCGCGAACGCGCGAAGCGCCTGGATATCTCCTCGCACGCCACGGGCGGCTTTCATACGACTCGTCACTTCATACCTTTCGGCACGCGCGGGGCGCGAGCCTTCGACTTCTGGCAGCCGGAGAGCCTGTTGTGCGGATCTGGGCGGCTGCGAGCATACCAACGGGGCTGTTGCCCGCCTCGGAACATCGTACGGAGCGCGGCGGTGAACCGGCGGATCAGGCGAGGAGACTGCGTGCTGCGGAGAATACGGGTTCGACGAGCCGCTCCTGGAGGTCGAGGACCTCACGCCGCACCTCGTCCTCTCGCGCGAGAACGTCGAGGGTGCTCTCGAGCAGCTGCTCACCGAGGTCCGGCGCGTTCGCGTCGAAGCCCCAGGCGGGCCGGTCGATGTCGTCGAGGAAGTATCGCATCTTGGGGTGCGAGATGATGCTCAGCACCGGTGTCCCGAGGCCGAACGGGATCATCGTCGCGTGCCCGCGCATGCCGATCACCAGGCTCGCGTCACGATAGGTGGCGAGGCTCTCGTCCATCGGCTTGTTGTACAGCCTCTCCACGGGAAGCTCCCGGTCGAAGCTCTTCCGAAGGTCGTTGACGAGACGCTCGTCGCTCGCCAGGTGTGCCGCGTACGCGATCTCCGCGCCGGACGCCCGCACACCGTCCACGAGGCGCACCATCTCCTGGAGGAAGTCGCGATAGCTCTCGCCGAACCGGCGCGAGCTCCGGTCGAAGGCGGCGTTGAGCAGGACGCGTCCGGAGCGTGGCGCCGCGGGTACGTCCACGGTGTGGATCCGCGACATGATCGTCGTCGGGCACGGTACGTAGCGCACCTTGTCCCGGAGGGAGTCGGGGAGGAACGAGCGCACCCGGTCGATCGACCCGTGGTTCCGCAGCCCCAGGAAGACCGCCTTCTCGGTGACCTTCACGATGCTGTCCTGGAAGAGCGAGCCCTTGAACGTCTGGCCCGGAAAGAGGTTGTAGCCCACGGAGAACAGGGCGATCGGGGCGGTGATGCGGTCCAGGTGGTCGTTGTCGACGTTCCACTGCCAGCCGGAGGACCCGTTGGGTGAGGTGTCCGGGAGGAACAGGCCACCCCCGCCCACGACGACGGCGCGCTGGGCGTTGAACTGCTCCACCGTGACGTCGTCGACGACCTGGTGGGCGTGGTACGGGCGCCAGCTGACGGGTGTCGTGGCCGTGTCGATGGCGGCCCGGACGGCGACCGGCAGCGCGATGTCGCCGAAGTTCCCGGACGCGCCGGGGTAGTACGCGACGTGCGCGACGCTGCCCGCGAGGTCGGCGGGGTCGGCGGAGCTCCTGCTCTCCGCGGCCGACCTGATCTGCTCGAGCATCTTCGCTGCCGCGCGTCGCTCGGGATCGGCGTCGAGCGCCGCCTGCGCGGCCACCTCGCCGTCGGCGTAGCGGTGCGTGATCCAGGCCGTGCGTGCCCGGTGGAACTGCGCCTGCGCCACATCCTCGGAGGGCGCCGTGACGAGGCCGAGGACCGCGTGCGCGGCCCCGTAGCGGCTCGTCGCCGACAGCATCCGTGCCCACATCAGCAGGAACTGGTTGATCCGGAGCGCACCGGGCGTCGTGGCGGCCTTCTCGAGGGCCGTCGCGGCGGCGGCGAAGTCGCCGTCGTCGGCGAGCCCGGACGCCTCTTCGGCGACGGACGTGAGCCAGTCGGGTTCGGACTGAGGCTGCTTGCGCCGCTGCATGGCGGCGTACGCGTCGAGCAGCGGCTCGACGGCGGCGGTCTCGTCGATGATGGCGGAGTGCACGATGAGGGCCGCGACGGCGGCCTCGAGCTCCTCACCCCGGCGAGGGCTGCGCGCGATCGTCAGCACGTCGTCGACGAGGCTCCGGGTGGGCTCGTCGAGGCCGCGGGCATCAAGGGACTCGGACCAGCGCAGGACCGCTGCTCGGAGCGTGGCGAGCGTCTTCTCGCGGCGCACCCGCTTCTCGACGGTCCTGCGCAGCTCCTCGGCGTCGGTGGACTGGCGCCGTAGTGCCAGGCGCCAGTCCTTCTTGGCAGCCGGCCAGTCACCGGAGGCGGCCGCGAGAGTCCCTCGGAGGTCGTGCGCGCGAGGACTCTGCGGGCGTTCGTCGAGCAGTCGCTCGACCACCTGGGTCGCGTACTGCAGGTCGCCCTCGTCCACGGCGGCCTCGACGAGGGTCAGCGCCTTGCCGAAGACGCCGGACGGGCCGGCCCAGCCCGTCCGGCCGGTCGTCAGGGCGAAGAGCGTGGTTCCGTCGTCCGCCCGCAACAGGTGGTCGAGCAGCTCTCGTCGCGCCCGGCGCGTCTTCGGGGCGACGTGCTCGTCGGGGTTCTCGACCGCGTGCAGGAACGCCCGGTTGGCATCCGCGCGTTGGACGGCATCGGTCTTGGAACCGACCATCCTGTTGGTCTCGTTCACGACGGTGGCCGCGAGGTTGGATCCGCGACGGGCAAGCGCTCTGCGGATCGAATCTGGGGACATTCGCTACTCCTGCTGCACGGAAGGGCGGGCGTGCGAGGACGCTACAGTAGTTCGGGTGCTCTCCAGTACGAGGAACTGCTCCGGGAGCAGGCGACGGACCTCGTTCGATAGGGTCGCTCCCACTCCCGCCCCCACCACCAGAGATTAGGCCATGCCCGACCAGTCAACCCCCTCAGCGATCGTCATCATTCCAGCACGCGGTGGTTCCCAGGGCGTCCCCCTGAAGAATCTCGCGCGGGTGGACGGCATCACGCTCGTCGGGCGGGCAGTCCAGGCCTCGCTCGCCGCTTCCTCGGTGGCCGAGGTCATCGTCTCGACGGACCACGACGAGATCGCCGCCGAGGCGCGACAGCACGGAGCGCGCGTCGTGGCCCGCCCCGCGGAGATCGCTGGCGGCACCGCGTCGTCGGAGTCAGCCCTGCTGCACGTCCTCGACCGGGTCGAGGCCGGCGACGGCGGGCTGCCCCCGCAGGAGATCCCGCCCGTGACGGTGCTGGTGCAGTGCACCTCGCCGTTCATCGACCCGGAGGACCTCGACACCGCGATCCGCCGGGTCGCGACCGGGGAGAAGGACGTGGTGGTGGCCGTGTCGGAGACGCACGACTTCCAGTGGCGGATCGATGACGGCGTCGCGAGCCCGGTGGGCCACACCACCGAGTACCGGCCGCGGCGCCAGGAACGGGCACCGCACTTTCGCGAGACGGGTGCCTTCTATGTGATGAGGACCGACGGGTTCCGTGCCGGCAGCACGCGGTTCTTCGGCGACGTCGGCATCCAGCCGGTGGCCTCGGAGTGGGCCATCGAGATCGACGAGCCCCGCGATCTCTGGCTCGCGCGCCAGCTCGTGGACCAGGACGCCGACGCCACGCCCGAGCCGTTGGACGTTGACGCCCTCGTCACAGATTTCGACGGCGTCCACACCGACGACCACGCGTTCGTCGACCAGGACGGCACCGAGCAGGTGCGGGTGAGCCGCGGCGACGGCATGGGCGTCTCGCTCCTGCGTCGCACGGGCCTTCCGATCCTCATCCTGTCGACGGAGACCAACAAGGTCGTCGCCTCGCGTGCCGACAAGCTGAAGGTGCAGGTCATGCACGGTGTCGAGAACAAGGCCGCTGCTCTGCGGGCCTGGATCGCCGAGCGGGACCTCGACCCGGCGCGCGTCGCGTACGTCGGAAACGACGTCAACGACCTCGCCGCCATGGCGGTCGTCGGCTGGCCCGTCGCGGTCGCCGACGCGCGCCCTGAAGTCAAGGCTCAGGCGCGGCTAGTACTGTCCCGCGAGGGCGGGAACGGTGCGGTTCGTGAGATCTGTGACCGTATACTCGCTGCGCGTCCGGGTGCAGCGGCCCACATCAGTTCAGCTGCTGCCCAGACCCCCGTCGTCACCGGTTAGTCCCGACGACACGTAACAGCACTACCCTGTGCTCGACCCTTTCGGAAGGACCTTTTATGAGCGCGACGAACGCGCAGCCCGCGCCGGTCACCATCGGCGACCTGCAGGTGGGCGCCGACCAGCCCGTGTACGTGATCGGCGAGATCGGCATCAACCACAACGGTGACGTCGAGATTGCCAAGAAGCTGATCGACGTCGCGGTCGAGGCCGGATGCCAGGCCGTGAAGTTCCAGAAGCGCACTCCGGAGATCAGCACTCCGAAGGACCAGCGCGACAAGATCCGTCAGACGCCCTGGGGCGAGATGACGTACCTCGAGTACAAGTACAAGGTTGAGTTCGAGAAGCCCGAGTACACGGAGATCGACGCGTACGCCAAGGACAAGGGCGTGCAGTGGTTCGCGTCCCCGTGGGACGCCCCGTCGGTTGAGTTCCTCGAGAAGATGGACGTGCCGACCCACAAGGTCGCCTCCGCCTCGGTGACCGACCACGAGATGCTGCGTGCGCTCGCCGCGACGGGCAAGCCGATCATCCTCTCGACCGGTATGTCGACGCTCGAGCAGATCGACGCCGCGGTGGAGATCCTGGACACGAGCAAGCTCGTGATCCTGCACTCCACGTCGACGTACCCGCTTCCCCCCGAGGAGGCGAACCTGCGCACCATCACGACGCTGCAGGAGCGCTACGGCGTGCCCATCGGCTACTCGGGCCACGAGACCGGTCTGCAGATCTCGATCGCGGCAGTGGCGCTCGGCGCCGTCGCCGTGGAGCGGCACATCACGCTCGACCGCGCCATGTGGGGTTCGGACCACGCCTCCTCGCTCGAGCCCAAGGGCCTCGAGAACCTGGTGCGCGACATCCGCATCCTCGAGAAGGCGCTCGGGGACGGCGAGAAGCGCGTCATGCCCGGCGAGTTCTCGCCCATGTCGCGACTCCGCCGCGTCGACGCCTGAGACGAACGTAGCGCGAAGGGCGGGAGCCGGACGAGGCGCCCGCCCTTCGCGGAACCGTAGGCTCAGGCGTTCGAGCACCGCCTGAGCCGAAGCCGCAAGAATCAGTCATCGTCGGAGGCGGGCGCCGCACGTGCGGTGCCCGCCTCCGATGTTCCCGGATCCGTGAGGACCGGAACCCGGGCCGAACCGGCCCGGTCGTCGTGAGAGGGAGCCACGTGCCCGAGCGGGTTGAGGCGGCAAGCATGCCGTTGGTGACGGTGGTCGCCGTCGTACGCGATGAGGAGCCGTACCTCGAGGCGATGGTGCGGTCGATCCTGGGCCAGGACTATCCGCATCCCCTGCACATGGTGCTCGCGGTGGGTCCCTCGAAGGACCGGACCCGCGAGATCGCGGACAAGCTCGCGATCGAGACGGGTCGCGTCACCGTGGTCGACAACCCCACCGGTTCGAAGCCGCTCGGCCTGAACGCGGGCCTGGAGCGGATGCCGGAGGGCCACTCGATCTTCGTCCGGGTGGACGGCCACACGGTGGCGGAGCCCACGTACGTGCGGCGCGCGGTGGACGCGCTCCAGGCCGCGGGGGCTGACGGCGTGGGCGGGCAGATGCTCCCCGTCGGCGACACCTCGGTGCAGAAGGCCGTGGCGCGCGCGATGAGCCACCCGGCAGGTCTGGGCGCGGCGTCGTTCCACACGGGCGGCAGTGCCGGCCCCGCCGAGACGGTCTACCTGGGCACGTTCCGGCGTGAGGCTCTGGAGCGCGTGGGCGGGTACTCGCCCGTGTACGTGCGGGCGCAGGACTGGGAGCTGTGCCTGCGCCTGCGGAACAGCGGCAGCCTGCTGTGGTTCGACCCGTCGCTCGTGGTCGAGTACAAGCCGCGCCGCACGCTGACCGCGCTCGCGACGCAGTTCTGGCGCACCGGCATGTGGCGTCGCGAGGTCGTGCGTCGCAACCCCGGCACGGCCAGCCTGCGCTACCTGGCCCCGCCGACCGCCGTGCTCGTCCTCAGCGTGTCCATCCTGCTGGCTGTCGTCGGTGCCGTGGCTGGCTGGCTGCCCCTGACGCTGATCGGCCTCGTGGCGCCCGCCACCTACCTGCTGGGCGTGCTCGGCGCGTCGGTGCACGCCGCGACCCGCAGCCCGCGCCTCGACCTGCGCTCGGCCCTGGTGCTGCCGCTCACGCTCATCACGATGCACATGGCGTGGGGCGCCGGATTCCTGCGCGGGCTCACGGAGCGGGTCCGGATCGACGACGGCGTCTGACACGAGCTGCCAGGGGCGCCCGACCGCGACGTGCGGTCGAGCGCCCCTGGCGCGTACGTGCTGTCGTGTCAGGCGTGCAGACGCCGACGTGCCACGACGAGCGCGGCGCCCGCGGCCACGAGCAGCGCGGCGACGCCGGCCGTGAGCCAGGCCGCCTCGGGGCCGGTCGCGGCGAGCTCCTCGTCGGAGCCGTCGGGCTGTCCGGCGCCCGCTCCGTTGTCGGCCCCGTTGTCATCGCCGCCGGGGGCTGGGCCCTCGTCGACGCCGGCGCACGGGTCGGCGGAGTCGAAGCGCAGCTTGGCCAGCGCCTCGTGGATGTCCTCGCCGTCACCCGTGTGGATCCAGAAGATCGGGTTGGCGACAGCCGTCTCCGTCGGGTCGTAGATGTCGGTCTCGTAGCCCGGGTGCATCGGACCTGTCATGCCCGGTGTGCTGCCGTCCCAGGCGAGCCGTCCGGAGAGCTCGTCGCCGTCGTAGATGACGTTCCCTCGGACAGCCTCGTCCGTGGTGTAGGGGTAGATGGAGACGGTCGTCTCGTCGGTCGCCCACCACGCGTCGATGTCGTACACGAGGTAGCCCATGCCGTCCGTGCACTCGGTGGTCACGTTGACGGTGGTCTCGTCGTTGTGGTTGCAGTTCGGGAAGGCGAAGTCGTCGAGCGGCATCACGACCGGGTCGGCGGTGCCGGGCTCCGGAGTCAGGAGGTAGGGCGGCTCCTCGAAGATGGGGTCGGTCCAGGGGTCCCAGCCGAAGATCTCGCCCCACTCGTAGCCCTCGTCCAGCGTCGCGGTGAAGACGTCGTTCTCAAGGGTGTAGGTGACGCCGTCCCCGTCCTGGGGCAGCTCGAAGTCGTCGGACGGGTCCTCGTCACAGGTGTAGACGGGCCGCAGCGCCAGCGCTGTCTCCAGCGCGGCGGCGTCGTCGTCCGCGGGCGCGGACGCGCTCACCGTGGGCGCGGGGACGCTCGGCGACGGGCTCGGGGACTCCGTGGCGATCGCGGTGCCTGCCCCGGCGAGGAAGGAGATCGCAAGAACGGTGGTGCCGATCAGAGCACGTTTCATGGTGACTTCCGGTGTAGGGAGCGAGGCCGGCCCGGCCCCACGGCGACGTTAGCCCTACCGCACCGGCCGGGCAACGAAGATTTCGTCCTACCGCGACAATTCACCCAGGGGTTGTGTTCGGCTCACCAGGGGACGCGGACTACTGGTTCGAGAGCGACGGCGCCACCCGGCCGAGCATCCGCTTGACCGGCCGTCCCGCGACCAGGATGGTCCGGTAGACAGGCGCCGGAAGCACGGACTGCAGCACCACCCGCAGGTGCCGGGGCCACAGCCACGGCCGGACGTCGGGCAGCGGGCGCAGCTCGCCGGCCGCACGCTGCGCGGCGAGGAGAGAGACGGTCGCGGGCAGCTCCGACTCGGTGCTGTGCAGGTAGTTCTCGTCGAGCCACGCGGCGTCGGGCACGGGGCCGTCCTCGCGGAAGAGCTTTCCGGCGTCAGCCAGCGAGACCAGGCAGCCGCTGCCGGTGAACGGCTCGTTGAGCAGTTCCTCCGAGACACCGAAGTCGTCGACGAGCGCCGTCGGCAGCTTCAGTGCGAGGGACTCGAGCGCGGCCGTCGAGCTCACCGTCACGAGCGCCGTGCCGGGCTGCAGCCACTCGGCCATGGGGCCGTCGACGAACCGCAGGGCGCCGACAGCGTGGCCGAGCCGAGCGTGCTCGCTCTCCCACAGGGCGTCGTACGGATGCTCCTCGTTGTGGGTCTGCCGCTCGCCCTTGCGGGCGCGGAGCTTGACGATGACGTCGAAGCCCTCGGCGGCGACGTTCGCCAGGCCGTCGAGCAGCCGCAGGCGTTCGGCGCGCCCGGCGGGGACCTTGGCCTGGGCGGCGAAGACGACCCGGTCGATGGGCCTGGGCGTCATGGCGGCGTGACGCTCCAGGAACGGCAGATGGTTCAGGACCACCTGCGGCTCGACGTCGTGCGCGGCGAACGCGTCCTGGTAGGCCAGGCGCTCCCTGCGGCTGTGCACCACGAACGCGTCGCACCAGCGCCGCCACGCCGTGCCGCGCGGGGTGGCGGGGAGGGCCATCCCCGGCAGCCCGGTGACGAGCGCGGGACGGCGCTTCGGGTCCGCCCGGACCACTGCGCGCGCGACCATCTCCGCGATCGGCCCGGTGGCGGCGACCAGCACGACGTCGGGCCGCAGGTCGCGGACGTGGGCCCGCAGCGCGCGCAGGCCGAGCACGCGCGGCCGCACGATCGACGATCCGGCGACGGCAGCCGCGATCTGGCTGGTCGTCGGCACGATCGGGGTGCTGATCAGCACCGCGGAGCGCTCCAGCGGCGACTCGGGGTCGCCGAGGCTGTCGAGCGTGGAGCACGCCCACTTGAGGTAGGAGTCGCTGTCCGCGACGGCGAGCACGCGGATGGTCATCCGTGGTCCTCCGGGTTGGTCGAGTCTGGTCCGGTCCTGGCGGCGTGCGTCTCCGCCGCGAGCCGGAGCACGCTCGAGAGGTGGGCGCGCAGGCTCGGCGTCGCGCGATCGGTCCACCAGCTGTCCGGCACGGCCTGGGGGGCGACCGCCACACCCGCGGGAGCAAGGATGGTGGTCAGGAGCACGGCCGCCGTGGACGGGAGACTGACGACGCGCTGCGATGCCGTCATGCCGCGCAAGCGTAGCTCCACCGGGGCACCTGCCGCGTCGAGCACCAGTCCGTCGATCCTGGAGAGCCTGTCCAGCACGGCCTCCGGCTCGCGACGATGGGGCAGGTAGCGCAGCGGTCCGTCGGCCGCGAGCGACCGGACCCACTCGACGTACCGTTCGGCGTCGATCAGCCCGTCGCCGGCGAGCGCGGAACCGATCACCACCGTGGGTTCTGCCGGGGCGTCGGCGGCCGGCACCTGCGCCAGCCAGGCGAACTCGTTGCGCACCAGCTCGAAGCCCATCGCGCGCAGACGGTCACCGACCCCGGCGTCGAGCGGGAGCGCGGTGAACAGGGTCACCCGGCCGTCGGCGGCCAGGCTCCGCAGGCGGCGGGCGGCGACGGTCCCGAGGCTGCGCCGCGCGGTGCCGGCGGTGGCACGGGGGCGGACCAGGGGTTCACGCTCCGCCAGACGGCGAGCCAGGTCGCGGGTGGCGAGCCCGTCGTCGACGAGGACCACGCGGGTCAGACCGCGGCGCAGGGGAGCCGTCGCCTGGAACAGCCCGGAGAAGGCGTCGCCGACCAGCCAGACCGGCTCGTTGGCGGTGAGGGCCGCGCGCCGTCCACCCAGGTTGGCGGAGAGGCCCGCCGGGAGCCCGAAGCCGCGCACCGCGTCGAGGGCGGCGCCCAGCGCGGGGACGTCGTCCCGCACGTGGACCCGAGTCGGATTTCCGCCGAGACCCGCAGCATGGGCTTCAATGGTGCAGAGCAGCTGGAGCGGCGACTCGACCAGTGCACCCGCGGTCCGCATCGGAGGTGACGGGTTGTCATGGACGGTCGGCACGTGGGGCAGTCTCTCACGGTCCGGAGTCGCCGGGCCGCCCAGCTCACTGGTCTGGGTGTCCGACCAATCTGGTAGGTTTCCAGGCCGACCCGCTAGGATTTTTGAAGGCCGGTCCACACCGGCCCGCCCTCCACAGACAGGTATTCCACCCACCGTGAGCACACCTACCACCGATGCGACCGCAGCCGGTGTCCGCCCTGCACGAGGCGGTACGCCACAACCGCCGCCGCCGCTGGCCCCCGACACGACGTCGGCGGAGCGGCTGGCCATGGCGGAGCGGTACGGACTGCGTCGACTGAACGTACGCCCTCCGCTCCGGGAGTACATCCGGGACCTGATGGGCCGCTGGTCCTTCATCCGTGTCCTGGCCACGTCGACCGCGTACGCCAGGAACCAGAGCAACTACCTGGGACAGCTCTGGGCGGTGCTGAACCCGATCCTCAACGCCGCCGTCTACGTGCTGATCTTCGGGATCCTGCTGGGCGTCAACCGGCACGTGGGGAACTCGATCGCGTTCATCGTGGTCGGCGTCTTCATCTTCCGTTTCATCGAGTCGTCGGTGACCGGGGGCGCCAAGTCGATCAGCGGCAAGACGCAGCTGCTGCGCTCCCTGCACTTCCCACGGGCCGTCATGCCCATCTCCACCGTGCTGTCGCTGCTCGCGACGCTGATCCCGGCGCTCGTGGTCATGTGCGTCATCGTGCTGGTGAGCGGGTACATCCCCGGCTACCAGACGATGAAGGTCACCTGGTGGTGGCTGCTCCTGCCCGCCGCCGTGGCGCTCCTCTGGATCTTCAACACCGGTCTCGCGTTCATCATGGCCCGCGTGGTGGCGACCACGCCGGACCTGGACAACATCATCGGCTTCGTGATGCGCGTGGTGATGTACGGGTCGGGCGTGATCTTCCCGCTCGCCGGCTACCTCGAACGGATGAACATCTCGGAGGGCGCCAAGGTCGTGCTCGGCGGGGTGCTCGAGTACCAGCCGGTGGCGGTGTTCCTCTACCTGGTGCGGTCCTGCCTGACGCAGGAGGAGTCCATCCCGCAGAGCGGGCTGATGTGGGCGCTCGGCGCGGGCTGGGCAGTGTTGTTCTTCGTGATCGGCTTCGTCATCTTCTGGCGCGGCGAGGAGAGGTACGGACGTGACTGAGGCCGACGCACACATGGACTTCGACCTCGAGCTCGAGCAGGACGACCTCGACGAGGAAGCGGCAGAGGCCCCGATCGGGGATCCCTGCCTGGTGGTGGACGACCTGCACGTCGTCTATCGAGTCGTCGGCAGCCGCGCCCGGAAAGAGGCGGAGAAGGGCGTCGAGGTGCGCGAGGCGCAGATCAAGCCGTCGTTCCTGAAGCGCCTCGCCAACGCTGGTCGCCAGCACACCGGCGGCGTGAGCGAGGTGCACGCGGTGCGCGGCATCTCGTTCACCGTGCGGCACGGCGAGTCGATCGGGATCGTCGGCGTCAACGGCTCGGGCAAGAGCACGCTGCTGCGCGCCATCGCGGGCCTGATGCCGCCGGCGTCGGGCAGCGTCCACGTTTCGGGCGAGCCGTCGCTGCTGGGCGTCAACGCGGCGCTCATGCCGCAGCTCAGCGGCGAGCAGAACATCATGATCGGTGGCCTGGCGCTCGGCCTCACACCCAAGCAGGTCGAGGAACGTTTCGACGAGGTGGTGGAGTTCGCCGGGATCGGTGACTTCGTGTACCTCCCGATGCGCACCTACTCCTCGGGCATGGCCGCCCGGCTGCGCTTCGCCATCTCGTCCGCGGCGTCGCCGGAGATCCTGATGATCGACGAGGCGCTCGCGACCGGCGATGCGGCCTTCAAGGCACGGTCGAAGGCGAGGATCGAGGACGTGCGCCAGAACGCCGGGACGGTGTTCCTCGTCAGCCACTCGATCTCGACCGTCGAGGCCATGTGCACCCGGGTGCTGTGGGTGCACCAGGGCAAGCTCGTGATGGACGGTCCCACGCACGAGGTGACCGAGCGGTACAAGGAGTACGTCCGGAGCCTCCGGCCCCCTGGTCGTCGGGGCGGCCGTGGCGGTGGCCGGGCAGGTGGCCGGAACGCGAAGGGCGGTGCCCGCAAGGCGGGCGCCGGCGCCGGTGGGCAGGCCAGGGCGGGCGCCGGCGGGCAGACCGCCGACTGAGCACGCGCGCTGAGCGCACGAAGGGCCACAGCTCCTGGAGCTGCGGCCCTTCATGCGTCCCGACCGCGGGCGGATCCGGGTCGATCGAGCCGGCCCGGTCGGCTGGTCAGTGGGACGCGACGAGCTCGATGAGCGACGAGTGGTCGCGCTCGAACCGTGCGGTGTACTCGTCGTACAGGATCTGGTCGACGTTGTTCGCGTCGCGGAGCCTGCGTGCCGCGTCCGACTCGTCATCGGTTCGCTCGGGCTGACCGGACCTGCCTCGGTGGCCGACGCGGTCCGCGGTGTACGAACCGATCGAGGCAGTGGCAGCGATGTGGCTCGCCTCGAGGTGCCGCATGGTCCCGACCAGGTGGAAACGTTCGTCGAGCGTCTCGCGGCACATGCGCAACAGATCGTCCTGGTCCAGGCGGGCAGTCGCCTCGAGCCAGAACATGTCCTCCTCGGCGCGCACCGACTCGAACCGGCCGGAGCTGGAGAACTGCTTGCGATAGGCGCCGAGCAGGTCGGGGTGCGTCGTGACGATCTGGCGCGCCAGCATGTTCGTCATGCCGTGCTTGATCGTGTAGTCGATGTGCTGGTCGAACGTGGGCGAGTCGTCACGCGTGGGCACGATGCCGGGGGTGGAGAGTCGCTTGAAGTACCCGGACCTGATCTGCGACACCGGGTCGCGCAGGACCGTGAAGTGGGTGAGCTCGCGCCCGGGCAGCCGGAACGCGAAGGGGTGGTGCTGGTGGACGAGCATCAGCTGCGCCGTGTCCTCCGCCGACATCTGCAGCGCGTGCTCGACCTGCAGCAGGCCGTGCCGGCGGTTGATCTGCACCATGCGGCCCCACGGCACGATGTGCTTGAGCGACACGATCATGCTGGTGCCTCCCGAGAACGGGAGATGGAAGAACACCGGCAGCGCCGTGTCTCCCGGTGCCAGCTCGCGCAGCCGGGCGAACTCCTTGGAGAGGGCGTCGTCGCCCCAGACCGTCAGGTTCGATCCCTCCTCCGGCGTGACGTGCTCGTCGAGCCGGTCGACGAGGGTGCGCGCCAGGTCTTCGCGTCCGGCGCCCGCCAGGGCGGTCACGACGACCAGCCAGTCCGCGCGGCGCGGGCCGTTGGAGACGAACTCCGGCTCGATGTCGACGACCTCGTCGAATCGTCCGGCGGCGGACAGGAGCACGGGCAGCCAGGCCCGGGCGGACGCGCTGCCGAACGTGGTGGCCAGCGTCGAGATGACGGCGATGACCAGCCCGTCCCAGTCGCTGAACCGCTTGGCGATCGCAAGGCGGCGCAGATTCTGCACGTCGCTCTGGGGAATCTTCTCGCCGCGGGCATGCCGGACCATGATGTCCGAGAAGTCCCGGAGCACGTCGTCCCTGCGGTTCCGACCGACAACCTCGGGGCCGAAAGCGCTCCGGAACTTCGCGCCGGTCACCTTGCCCCGTGCGAAACCTTGTCTCCAGTCCAGTGTTCTCGTCGTCGTCATGCGGTGGTCTCCCGGTCGATCGGATATCTGGCAGCGAGGGGCCGATGCGGCGGATCGGGCGGAGCGCCCCTCACTCGGTCGTTCCAAGCTCGGTCGTTCCAAGCTCGGTCGTTCCAAGCTCGGTCGTTCCAAGCTCGGCCGTTCCAAGCTCGGCCGTTCCAAGGTGCTCACGGACGGCGTTCACTGCCTCGTCCATGGACAGGACGGAGGTGTCG
>NZ_JAJQMN010000010.1:16326-250655 GCF_028994775.1 Promicromonospora iranensis
GGTCGGCGTCATCGGGCTCCTCGTAGGGCGAGGAGATCCCCGTGAAGTCGGGGAGCTCGCCGGTGCGCGCCCGGGCGTAGAGGCCCTTGCGGTCGCGGGCCTCGCACACCTCCAGCGGCGTGCTGACGTGGACGAGGACGAAGCGTGCGCCCGCCTCCTGGGCCAGGGCCCGCACCCGTGCCCGGCCCGACGCGAACGGCGCGATCGGCGCCGCTATCGCGATGCCGCCGTGCTCGGCCACGAGCGCCGCGACGTAGCCGATGCGCTCGACGTTCATCTCCCGGGACTCCCGGTCGAAACCGAGCCCCTTGGACAGGTGGTGGCGCACCGCGTCGCCGTCGAGCAGGGTGGTCCGCAGGCCGTCGTCCGCCAGCTCGGCGGCCAGGGCGCGGGCCACCGTCGACTTGCCCGAACCGGACAGGCCCGTGAAGAAGACGACGGTGCCGCGTCGGTGGTCGACGGCTGCGGCGCGGGTCACCTCGGCGGCCGAGGCCGGCGGGTAGAGGGCGGCCACGGCGGCGTCGCGCACGTGCGGCAGGTCGGTGACGGCGGAGACGGTGGACGCCGAGCGGTGGGCCGCGAGCGTGTCGGCGCGGGACGCACCGTACGCGGCCGCGATCTCCTCCAGCGTCACGCCGTCCGGTCCGGACCACGGGACGACGACGGTGCGCACGCGTGCGCGGGTGCGCTCGGACAGGGTGTCCGTCAACGCGGCGGCCGCGCGCACGAGGCCCGGGGCGCCGACGGACCCGGGTGCCGGGGTGCGGCGCGAGACAGGGACCAGGAGCAGCACGGTGCCGGCCTGCTCGGCCAGCGCGACGGCGGCGTCGGTCTCCTGGCGCGTGGGCACCTCGGTGACGAGCAGGCCGAGCGCATCGGTGGCGACGGCGTCCCCGGCGTCCAGGTCCGCACGGACCTCACGGGCCGGCCGGCGTACGGCGTCGTCCCACTGGGGGCCGATCGCCGGCGCGAGAGGCTTCAACGGCTCGAGCGTGGCCGGTGTGCTGCCCGCCGGCGGCACGAGGCGGGCCAGCGGTGTGTTCTCCGCGTCCGTCAGCAGGGCACCGGCGGCGGCGTCGGGCCAGGCGTCGGCGAGCACCGACGGCGCGACGGCTCCCCCGAGGGCCAGCTCGAGAAGGTCGAGCTCGTCCTCGGACAGGACGCGTGCGGGGAGGTCGGTCATTCGCGGCGGCTCGTTTCTGCTGGGTCTGCTGGAGGGGCGACCCGACGTTCCACCGGGCCGACCGCTGGGTCATCGCCTTCGGCGTGCACCGCCGGAGCCGAGCGCGCCACGGGTGCGGCGAAACGACGCCGGACCCAGAACCAGATCAGGTTACCGCCGACCAGCGCCGCGACGGCAGCGCCCAGCACGACGGGGAGGCTGGCGCCCAGCAGCTTGAGCGCGGACGCGAGCAGCAGGATCGCCAGGGCGCGCCGGATGATGCCGCCCGGTGCGCGCGACGAGACGTGCGCGCCGAACCAGGCGCCGGGGATCGCGCCGATGAGGAGCGACGTCGTGAGCCCGAGCTCGAAGTCGCCGTACAGGATGTGTCCCAGCGACGCCGCCGCGACGAGCGGCACGGCCTGGACCAGGTCGGTGCCCACGAGCTGTGACGCCTTCAGCGCCGGGTACAGGAGCAGGAGCACGACGATGACCACCGAGCCCGCCCCCACCGACGTCATGCCGACGAGGAGTCCTGCCACGGCACCGAGGATCACGGTCGGGACGGGGCGCACCACGAGCTGCTTCTCCGGGGCCGTGGGCCGGGCGGGGCCCTCGCCGAGCGCCGAACGGCTCCGGACCATCTGCAGCACCGCCCGCACCACGAGGCCGCCGGACGCGATCAGGAGCGCCACCCCGAGCACGGTCTTGAGCGCGGCGTCGAGAGCGTCACCGGCCGGCAGGGCGCGGATGAGCAGGGCGCCGGAGAAGGCGGCGGGCACCGATCCGACGCAGAGCCACAGGACGAGCTTCAGGTTCACGGTCTTGCGCCTCAGGTGCACTATCGCGCCCGCCGGCTTCATGAAGAGGCTCGCGACCACGTCGCTCGACACCGCCACCAGGGGGTCGACCCGGAACACGAAGATCAGCATCGGTGTCATGAGCGCGCCGCCGCCCATCCCGGTCAGGCCGACGATGAACCCGACCATCAGGCCACCGAGGACCAGGGGGATCTCGATGCTCATCAGGGGCGCTCCTCAGGTCCGGTGCTGAAAACCCTTATTCCGATCAACTCCATCGGAATAGTAGGCATTAGACTCTCCTGAGGCGGCTAGAGGCGATTACAGGTCTGCTGGCGCTCGATCGCATGCCGGAATGGTAGCCTCGGCGCGTCCGCCGGACCTTCGCGCACGGCATCTTGGCGCTTGTCGAGCGCCGCGCAGGGCGGCCGGATCACCGGAGAAGACGTCCACCCTGGAGATTGATGAACGCGCCGTTCCCTACGCTCCCTCAGACGTCGCTCGACGACGACGCACTCGCCCACGCACTCGCCTCGGGAGCGGCGGAGGTGCTCCTCGCGCTCCGCGCCGAGGTCGACGCCGCCGGCGGCTCCTTCGTCGCCAAGGAATTCAAGGACGCGGGTGACGCCGCTGCTCAGGCGTGGCTCGCGGCCGCACTGACCGCCGCCCGGCCCGCCGACGCCGTCCTGTCGGAGGAGGCCAAGGACGACTCGTCCCGCACCCGTGCAGATCGTGTGTGGATCATCGACCCGCTCGACGGGACCAGAGAGTTCGCCGAGCGGCACGTCGACGGCCCGCACGCCGGGCAGTGGCGCGACGACTTCGCCGTTCACGTCGCGCTCTGGGAGCGCGGTGCCGGGCTGACCGTCGGGGCGGTGGCCCTGCCCGCACGCGAGCAGGTCCTGACCACCGCGGACGCCGTCGTGCCGGAGGACCGGAGCCAGGCCGTGCTGGCCGGCGTCCGCCCCCTGCGGATCGCCGCGAGCCGCAGCCGTCCGCCCGCTTTCGTGGCCGCTCTGGCCGAACGCGGCGACGTCGAGCTCGTGCCGATGGGGTCCGCGGGCGTCAAGATGATGGCGGTCGCCGACGGTACAGTGGACGCTTACGTCCACGGGGGTGGGCAGTACGAGTGGGACTCCGCGGCGCCGGTCGCCGTGGCACGGTCCCGAGGGCTCGTCTGCACCCGTCTCGACGGATCTGAGCTCGAGTACAACCGGGAGAGCCCCTGGCTCCCTGACCTGTTCGTATGCCCCCCGACCCTGGCTCCGCACCTGCGTGAGCTGCTCGACACCGTTGGTGTCGCGTCCGTGGTCGGGGCAGATAGCAAGGAAGGTGCCCAGTCGTGAAGAGTCACGTTCTGAGCCAGCTGCGCAGCCTGGAAGCCGAGAGCATCCACATCATGCGCGAGGTGGTAGCCGAGATGCAGCGGCCGTGTCTGCTGTTCTCCGGTGGCAAGGATTCCATCGTCATGCTGCACCTCGCGGTCAAGGCGTTCGCTCCGGCGCGGGTCCCGTTCCCGATCATGCATGTCGACACCGGGCTGAACTTCCAGACCGTGCTCGACTGCCGTGACCGGTGGGTGGAGCGGACGGGCGTGCAGCTGGTCGTCGCCTCCGTGCAGGAAGGGATCGACCGGGGACTGGTCCAGGAGGAGCCCAACGGCTCCCGCAACCGGATCCAGACGCCGGTGCTGCTGGAGGCCGCCGAGAAGCACGGCTTCGACGCCCTGTTCGGCGGTGGCCGGCGTGACGAGGAGAAGGCCCGCGCCAAGGAGCGCGTGTTCTCCTTCCGCGACGACTTCGGCCAGTGGGACCCGAAGAACCAGCGTCCCGAGATCTGGAACCTGTACAACGGTCGCGTCCACCAGGGTGAGTCCATCCGGGTGTTCCCGCTGTCCAACTGGACCGAGCTGGACATCTGGGCGTACATCGAGGCCGAGAACATCGACCTGCCTGACCTCTACCTCGCCAAGGAGCGCGAGGTCGTGGAGCGCGGCGGCATGCTCTACGAGGTCAACGACTTCACTCCGCTCAAGGACGGCGAGACCGCTCAGGTACTGTCCACGCGCTACCGGACGGTCGGCGACGCGAACCTCACGGCATGCGTCGAGTCCACCGCGTCCACGCTGCGCGACGTCGTCGAGGAGGTCGCGGCGGTGCGCCTGACCGAGCGCGGCGCCACGCGCGGCGACGACAAGGTGAGCGAGGCCGCGATGGAAGACCGCAAGAAGGAAGGCTACTTCTGATGACGACGACCCTCCCCGAGGCCGGTCCCGCCTCCGAGCCGCACAACGAGGTCGTCAGCGGCGACCTCCTGCGGTTCGCCACGGCCGGCTCGGTCGACGACGGCAAGTCCACCCTGATCGGCCGCCTGCTGTTCGACAGCAAGTCGATCTTCGCCGACCAGCTCGAGTCGGTGGAGCAGGTCAGCAAGGACCGCGGCAACGACTACGCGGACCTGTCGCTCCTGACGGACGGCCTGCGCGCCGAGCGCGAGCAGGGCATCACCATCGACGTGGCCTACCGCTACTTCGCGACGCCCAAGCGCAAGTTCATCATCGCGGACACGCCGGGCCACACGCAGTACACCCGCAACATGGTGACGGGGGCCTCGACGGCCGACGTCGCGCTGATCCTCGTGGACGCGCGCAAGGGCGTCGTCGAGCAGTCGCGTCGGCACACGTTCCTCGCCACGCTGCTCGGGGTGCCGCACGTGGTCGTCTGCGTGAACAAGATGGACCTCGTCGACTACGACGAGCAGGTGTTCGAGCAGATCCGCGCCGAGTTCACCGAGTTCGCCTCACGCCTGCGCGTGCCCGACCTGACCTTCATCCCGGTGTCGGCCCTGGTGGGCGACAACGTGGTGACCAGGTCGGAGAAGATGCCGTGGTTCGACGGCTCGCCGCTGCTCAGCCACCTGGAGCGGCTGCACGTCGCCTCGGACCGCAACCTCGTCGACGTGCGGTTCCCGGTCCAGTACGTGATCCGGCCGCAGCAGAACGACGCGCGCGACTACCGCGGCTACGCGGGCACCGTCGCCTCCGGCGTCATGAAGCCGGGCGACCGGGTGCTGGCGCTCCCGGCCGGCCTGGAGACGACCATCGAGTCCATCGACACGGCCGACGGGCCCGTCGACGAGGCCTACCCGCCCATGTCGGTCACGGTCCGCCTGGCCGACGAGATCGACATCTCCCGCGGCGACATGATCTGCCGCCCGAACAACGCCCCGACCGTCACGCAGGACATCGACGCCCAGATCTGCTGGATGGACGAGTCGGCGTCGCTGGTGGAGGGCAAGAAGTACGCGATCAAGCACACCACCCGGTGGGCACGGGCGATGGTCAAGAACATCAACTACCGCGTCGACGTCAACACGCTGCACCGCGACGAGGACGCAGAAGAGATCAAGCTGAACGAGATGGCCCGGATCCGGCTGCGTGTGACACAGCCGCTCTTCGTGGACGCCTACCAGACCAACCGCCAGACGGGCGCGTTCATCCTCGTGGACGAGGCGACCAACAAGACGGTCGCCGCTGGCATGATCGGCGGGTCCGCTCGCCAGTACTGAGCGGCCGCACCGAACGTCCCCAGAACGTGACCGGGTAGTTCACGGACTCCCTGATACGCTCCACATCGCCGGAGGGCCGCCGACCTGTGTCGGCGGCCCTCCCATGTTGCACACACGCTGCCTGGTCAGGACGCTCATGCTCCATCGGGAAGATCCCCGCGAGCAGCGAGCCGGACCCGCACGCTGACCCGGAGGTACCCCAGGTGACGGTCGTCTCGAGCTCCTTGCCGCCCTCGTCGGGCACGGCCCGGGACGTCCCGAAGCACGCGCGCGCCGTGCCCGGTGGCCGCTTCCGGCGTCCGGGTACCGATCGAGCGGGGCACACAGGCGGCCACATCCCCGAGCTGCACGGTCTGCGCGGTCTGGCGCTCGCCCTCGTCGTGGCGTTCCACCTCTTCGGCAACGGCCGGGTGTCAGGCGGCGTCGACGTCTTCCTGGTCCTGTCCGGTTTTCTCGCGACCGGTTCGCTGCTGCGTCGTGCCGAGCGCCGCGAGCTGCGTCTGGGCGAGCACTACGGGCGCACGTTCTCCCGGCTCGTGCCGCCGGCCCTCCTGGTGCTCGTCGCCACGGCGGGCCTGGCCTGGTGGGTCATGCCGGAAGGTACCTGGAGCCAGACCGGCCGGGAGATCCTGGCCTCGGCGCTGTACTACGTGAACTGGGAGATGATCTCCGGCCAGCTCGCCTACGGCGCAGCGGGTCCCGAGACCAGCCCGCTGCAGCACTTCTGGTCGATGTCGGTCCAGGGTCAGTTCTTCCTGGCCTGGCCGGTGGTCGTCCTGATCCTGGTGGCGCTGGCACGCGCCGCGCGAACCAGCGCCCGTGGCGTGCTGCTTGTGGCGGTCGGGGCCGCGACCGCGGCGTCGTTCGTCTTCGCGCAGGACCTGCATGCCGCCGACCAGCCGGTCGCCTACTTCCACTCCGGGGCCCGGTTCTGGGAGCTGGGCCTGGGCGGCTTCCTCGCGCTGGCGCTGCCGTGGCTGCGGCCCCCGGACTTCCTGCGCCCCGTCCTGGGGTGGGTGGGCCTCGGGCTCGTCGTGTCCAGCGGCTTCGTGCTCGACGGCGGCGCTCTGTTCCCGGGGCAGTGGGCGCTGTGGCCGGTGACCGGCGCGCTCCTCGTCCTGCTGGGCTCGGGAGGCAGGGCTGTCTGGGGGCCACGCGGCCTGCTGCAGGTGGCGCCTCTGCGCTTCGTCGCCGACATCTCGTACGCGCTCTACCTGTGGCACTGGCCGCTGCTCATCGCCTACCTGCACTACACGGACCGGGACCGGGTGGACTGGCTCGGCGCCGCCGCGATCATGACCGCGTCGGTGGTCCTGTCGTGGCTCACCAACAAGCTTGTCGCCGACCCGGCCCAGCGGTTCCGCGTGGCGTTCGGCGGGGTCCGCGCGCTGGTGGCCGCTGCCGTCTGCGTCTCGCTGGTGGCCGGCAGCGCCGTCGTCGGGCTCACCCTGCTCGAACGACGGGACGCGGCGCTGCTGGCCGCCGCGAGCGAGGCGGCCGAGGCGGCGGCCGAGCAGACGGGACCCTCCGAGTATCCCGGTGCGCGCGCTCTGAGCCCCAGGTACAGCGATCCGGTGCCGCACGACGTACCCGTCCAGCCCGCACCGGTGGTCGCGGCGCAGGACCGGCCCGCCGTCGACGGCGACGGCTGCATCGAGAGCAACACCACGACGTCGGCGACCGGGGTGCCCCTGACCTGCGTCCTGACGGACGCACCGGACCCGGACCGGGTGGTGGTCATGGTGGGTGACTCGCACACCATCCAGTGGACGCCCGCGATGACCGAGATCGGCCGGACCGAGAACTGGCGGGTGCTCCTGCTGGCGCGGCGCGGCTGCCGGCTGGCCGTCCCCGCCGAGCCGCTCGTCGAGATCAGCGCCTGCTGGCAGTGGCGGGCCAAGGCGCTCGATCTGCTCAAGCAGATGCGACCCGACGCGGTGATGGTGATCGGGAGCCGCACGTCGCCGACGGCGACCGGTGACCAGGTGCACCCGGACGAGGCACGTGCGTGGCGGCAGCTGGAGAAGGTGGGCATCCGGACCGTGACGATCCGCGACAACCCGCGGTTCGAGTTCGACGTCCCCGCGTGCGTGGAGGAGTCCGGCGGCTCGGCCTGCGCACGGCCACGGTCCGACGTCTACGTGTCGGCCAACCCGGTGGGGGCGGCACCGGGGGTGCCGCAGACTGCGGCGCACCTCGACCTGACCCCGTTCATCTGCGGCCCGCAGCTGTGCGAGGCCGTGGCGGGCAACGTGCTGATCTATCGCGACGACGACCACCTGACGGCCACCTATGTGACGACCCTCGAGAAGCCGCTGCACCGCGCGCTGCGTACGAGGGCCCAGTGGCTCTTCGCGGACCCGATGAACGGCCCGCTGGTCCGTCAGCGCTACTGACGGACCAGCGGGTTCCGCTCGGCGGGGACTAGCCGAGAGTCACGGCGTCGAGGGCGTCGGCGATGCCGTCACCGTAGAAGCTGTTCTCCTCGAGCCCGCCCACGCAGGCCGGCCCACGCGTCGTCGTGGTGCACTCGTGGTCGTCCGCCTGGGTACGGACCGCCGCCTCCAGCTGCGCGGGGCTCCAGCGCGGGTGCGCCGACTTCATGAGCGCCAGGACGCCCGCGACGTGCGGGGACGCCATCGACGTGCCGCTCTTGAGGTCCCAGGTGCCGTCGAGCTCCGTGGACAGGATCGCGCTGCCCGGGGCGGAGACGTCGATCTTGCCGAGGCCGCGGTTCGAGAACGGGCTCAGCTCCTCGGCCTGGGTCAGCGACGAGACCGTCACGACGCCGTCCAGCTCCGCGGGGATGTCCTCGCAGCCGGAGTTGATCACCCGGTTCACGGCCGTCGAGTCGTTGGGGCTCGACGCGTCGGTGGTGTTGTTGGCCAGGTCGGTGGCGGCGTTGCCCGCCGCGGCGGCGTGCACGACGCCCCGCTTGGTCGAGAAGTCGACGGCGCGGCGCACGGCTTCCTTCGCCGCCGCCTGGTCGGGCTGGTCCTCGCACCAGTACATGAACGGGTCGACGTAGTACGAGTTGTTCGTGACGTCCATATGGTGCATGCCCGCCCAGATGAAGCCGCAGACCGCGTACTCGGGGTAGATGAACCCGTCGTCGTTCACGACCTTGACCGAGGCCATCGTGACGCCCGGGGCGACGCCGACGATGCCGACGCCGTTCTGCGCCGCGGCGATGGTGCCGGCGACGTGCGTGCCGTGGTCGGACGTGGTCGGCAGCCAGCCGGTCGCCGACATGTCCGGCCTGCCGCCGTCGGCGCAGTTCACGGACTGGTCGGCGTCGACCTGGCTCGCCAGGTCGGGGTGCGTGGCGTCGATCCCGGAGTCCAGCACGCCGACGACGACGTCGGGTGAGCCGGGGTTGATCTCGATGGCCTCATCGGCCTTGATCATCTCCATGTCCCACTGCGTGGCCTCACCCGGGTCGGGGACGGCGGTGGTGCCGGCCGGCTCGTCGACGGTCCAGCCGGTGGTGTCCTTCTTGGCCTGGCCCACCACGGTCTTGCTCTTCTTCGCCCCCTCGGCCTGGTCCGCACCGGGGGTGCCCTCGGTGGGCGAGACGGTGCGGGTGGCACCCACGGACTCGACGACGCCCGCACGGTCGGCCGCGAGCACGTCCTCGCGGAAGGAGCCGTTGGCGGAGTGCGCCACGACGACGCCGATCTGCGGCCAGGCCTGCACGACGACGCCTTCCGCGCGGGTGACGGCCTTGACGGCGAGGCGCGTGTCACGGGCGCCGGCGCGCTCGGTGTTGACGACGTACGAGAACAGGGCGCCGTCCGGGGTGACGATCGGGACGGGCGTGGACTCCGGCTCGTCAGCCGCGTTTCCGGCGACACTGCCGAGCGCGGTGAGCGCGAGCGCCGTCGCGGTGGCGACGGCGAGTGCTCGCCGGGAGTGGGAGATGCGCATGGATTCACTCTCCTTGAGGTGTGAGCCCCAGATGGGGATTTCCCGCAACCTACCGTGTGCGGAGAAATCTGCCTCACGACAGCGGGGAGGAATCCGTGGTGCGCGTGACGAGTATCCGATGTAACTAGTAGGGTATCTCGCGTCCGCGCGGAGACCGCGGCCGAACCGGAGCGCCTGCTCCCGAAGTCCCAGCGCCCCCGAGACCACGAAGAGCCCGACACGGAATGACTGCCACAGGATGACGGCGACGACGACCAGACCGTCCGCACGGCCCGCCTCAGCCGACGTGCTGCCGACGGCTCCGCCACGGAGGTTCCGCCCGGAGGTCCAGGCTCTGCGCGCCCTCGCGGTGCTGCTCGTCATCGTCTACCACATCGACCCGGCCCTCCTGCCGGGTGGGTACATCGGTGTCGACGTGTTCTTCGTGATCTCGGGCTTCCTGATCACCGGCCACCTGTGGCGCGAGGCGTCGTCCACCGGCCGGGTGAGCCTCATGAAGTTCTGGGCGGCGAGGGCCCGGCGCATCCTGCCCGCGTCGCTCGTCGCGACGGTCGGTACCCTCGCCATCGCGTTCGTGCTCCTCCCGCTCGACCTGCTCGAGCTGTGGTGGCGCCATGCGCTCGCCTCCGTGTTCTACGTCGAGAACTGGACGCTCGCGGCCGATGCCGTCGACTACCAGGCCGCGGACAACGAGCCCACGGCGTTCCAGCACTTCTGGTCGCTCGGAGTGGAGGAGCAGTTCTATCTCTTCTGGCCCCTGCTCGTGGTGCTCGCCGTCCGGCTCCGGTCACACGGCTCCTGGCGGCGCTCCGCGGAGGCCCGTGACACCGCCGGGCTGCGCGTGACGCTCCTGGTGCTCTTCGGCCTCGTCGTCGCCGGCTCCCTCGTCTGGAGCGTCGTCGAGGTCCGAGCGGGAAACCCCGTCGCGTACTACTCGACGCTGACGCGGGTGTGGGAGCTCGGCGCCGGCGGGGTGCTGGCGCTGCTGATGCGGGACACCGAACGGTTCGGGTCGGTCCGCAACACCCTCGCGGTGGGCGGTATCGCCCTGATCGTGGCCGCTGCCTGCTTCTTCGACGACGCGACGCCGTTCCCCGGGCTCGCGGCGCTGGTCCCGGTCCTCGGCACGTGCGCGGTCATCGCCGCGGGGCGTACGTCCGGGCCGGGCTCGCTGCGCAGGATCGCCGAGTCGTGGTCGGTGCAGCGGGTCGGTGACGTCTCCTACTCCCTGTACCTGTGGCACTTCCCGGTGGTCGTCTTCTTCTCCGTCCACGCAGGGCGGACGCCGGAGGGGCCCGACGTGCTGGCGCTGCTCGTGACCTCGTTCACGCTCGCCATCGCCAGCTATGTGCTCGTCGAGCGCCCGGTGCGGACCCTTGCCTGGTTCCGTCCGGACGGTCGCCTGCTCGTCTCCGCCCTGCTCGCCATGGTGCTCGTCGCCGGGCTGACGCTCGCCCTCCCGCTGCGCGCCCAGGGGGTGCTGGGGGAGTGGGACCGGCGGGCGGAGTCGGTCGCCGCGGAGGTCGATGCCCGTGTGGCCGAGAGCATCGCGGACGGGTACGTCCCGTTCGTCGCCGGCGACACGGCGATCACCCCGAACCCGCTGCGCGCCGACGACGACCAGGCGCCCGATGTGGGGCGGTGCCTGGCCGCGCAGGAGGACGAGACCACCCCGGCCTGCGAGTTCGGCGAGACGGAGGACCCGGTCGCGACGGTGGCCGTGGTCGGCGACTCGCACGCCGAGATGTTCACGGAGCCGATCGCCACCGTCGCGGCCGAGCGCGGCTGGCGGGTGGTCTCCTACCTGCACTCGGGGTGCCCGTACAACGCGGAGCGTCGCGACAGCGAAGGAGACGTCGAGGGATGCCTCGCCGCGAACGAGCGGACGCGGGACGCGCTGGCGGCGCTCCGGCCCGAGCTCGTGGTGACGACGTCGTACGAGAACCTCGGCTTCGAGCGCCGGGGCGCGGAGGAGCAGCCCGGGGCAGCCGGCTACGCCGAGGTGTGGAACGAGCTGGTCCGTGCGGGGTCCCAGGTGCTGGTCATCCGGGACACGCCGCAGGCCTCCGAGCGGGTGGTCACATGTGTCACCGAGGACTACGGGAGCCCGGAGCGGTGCGCGAAGTCCAGGAGCAGGGCGCTCGACGAGCGCGACGTCGTGCCCGCGGCGCTCGAGCAGGCGCCCGGGGTGCGCTCCGTCGAGTTCTGGGACCGGTTCTGCGACGACGACACCTGCCCGGCGGTCATCGGTAACACTCTCGTGTACCGCGACCTCCACCACGTCTCGCGGACCTACATGCGCACGCTGGTCGACGACCTACGGGAGGCGCTGCCGCACAACCTGTGAGAGCCCGCTCGGGGGCAGGGCACGCCGAGACGTCACGTTTCCGTAACGCGCCCGTTCTGTGGCATCGTGAGGCCTCGTCTGTCCACAGACGTCCCATCTGCCCCCGAGACAGTGAACGGCGCCCATCAGAATGACGGCCACGACGACCGAACCGTCCGCACCGCAGGAATCAGCCCCCGCGAGACCGTCGGCCCGGCCGCGCAAGTTCCGTCCGGAGGTCCAGGCGCTCCGTGCGCTCGCGGTCCTGCTGGTGCTCGTCTACCACATCGACCCGGACGTGCTGCCCGGTGGCTACATCGGTGTCGACGTCTTCTTCGTCATCTCCGGGTTCCTGATCACCGGTCACCTGTGGCGTGAGGCGTCGACCACCGGCGCGGTCAGCCTCAAGAAGTTCTGGGCGGCCCGCGCCCGGCGGATCCTCCCCGCGTCGCTCGTCACGATCGTCGGCGTGATCGTGCTCGCGCAGATCTTGCTCCCGCCGTCCCTGGTGCAGACGTGGTGGCGTCAGGCCCTCGCCTCAGTGCTGTACGTCGAGAACTGGGCCCTCGCGGCCGACGCCGTCGACTACCAGGCGGCGTCCAACGCGCCCACGGCATTCCAGCACTTCTGGTCGCTCGGTGTGGAGGAGCAGTTCTACCTCGTGTGGCCCCTGCTCGTGGTGCTCGCCGTCGCGCTGTGGGGTGGCGCGCGACGCGCGGCCGCCACCCGCAACCCCGAGGTCCTGCGCGGGCTGCTGCTCGTGATGTTCTCCCTCGTCGGCCTCGCGTCCTTCGCGTGGGGCGTCCAGCAGTCCATGGCCGGCGACCCGGTGGCCTACTACTCGACGCTCACCAGGGTCTGGGAGCTCGCGGCCGGCGGCATCCTCGCGCTGGTGATCCGGGACACGGAACGGCTGCGGCCGCTGCGCAACACGCTCGCGGTGTTCGGGGTCACCACCATCGTCGTCGCGGCCTGCGTGCTCGACGACGGAACGCCGTTCCCCGGGTTCGCCGCGCTCGCGCCGACGCTCGGTGCCTGCGCGTTCATCGCCGCGGGCCGGACGGTGGGCCCCGGCTCGCTCCGGGCGATCACCGACACGTGGGCGGTCCAGCGGGTCGGCGACATCTCGTACTCGCTGTACCTCTGGCACTTCCCGGTGATCGTCTTCTTCGGCGTCCACACGGGCCGCGACCCGGGCGCGACCGACGTCCTGGCGATCCTCGCGACGTCGTTCGCGATGGCCATCGCCAGCTACGCGCTGGTCGAGCAGCCGATCCGCGTCTCGCGCTGGTTCCGGGCCGACGGCCGCATGCTCCTGATCTCCCTGGTCGCGATGGCGCTCGTCGTCGGCCTCGCCGCTTCCCTGCCGCTCCGGGTGAGCGGGACCAACGAACAGTGGGACGAGAACGCGTCGACCATCTCCGGCGAGGAGAAGGAACGGGTCGAGGAAGGGCTCGAGGAGGGGTTCAGCCCGTTCGTCGGCGGGGACACGGTGATCAAGCCGAACCCGCTCAAGGCCGGGTACGACAAGAGCTCGACGCTCGGCAGGTGCCTCGGCGCGGCGACCGAGGACCCGGTGCCGCCCTGCGAGTACGGCGAGACGGAGAACCCGACCGCCACGGTCGCCGTCGTCGGGGACTCGCACGCTGGGGTCCTGGCGGAACCGCTGCTGACCGTGGCCGAGGAGCGGGGATGGCACGTCGTCACCTACCTGTACGGCTCCTGCCCGTTCACCGACGGGTACCGGGCCGACGGCGAGGAGGCGCACATCGAGGGCTGCCACACGGCCAACCAGGAGACCCGGGCCGCGCTGCGCGAGCTCGATCCCGACCTCGTGGTGACGACGTACCTCGAGAGCACCCGCTTCGCCGCGGCGGACGGGGAGAAGGTGCCGGGTGCGAGCGGCCTCGCCGAGGTGTGGAACGAGCTCACCGCGCGGGGCAGCCGGGTCGTGGTGTTCCGGGACAACCCCGCAGCGCGCAAGGACGTGGTGGAGTGCGTCAGCGACAACTACACGGCTCCGGAGGAGTGCGCGACGCCGCGTACGGACGCGCTCGCCGGCCGTGACGTCGTGCCGGCCGCGGCGAAGCTCGCCCCGCAGGTCAAGGTCGTCGACCTGTCCGAGAAGTTCTGCGACGAGGCCACCTGCCCGGCGGTCATCGGCAACATCCTGGTGTACCGGGACGACCATCACGTGACGCGCACCTACATGACCCAGCTCACGGACGACATCCGCGCGTCCCTGCCGAAGCAGCTCGCGCGCTAGCCGCCCGCGCCGTCGTCGAACAGCCAGGGCGCGCCGGCCCGCAGCTGCCGGCCGACGACGGGGGTGAGCGTGCGCACGTACGTGTTCGTCAGGTGGTCGTCGTCCCGGTAGACGAGCACGTTGCCGACCACGGCGTCGCACCGGTCCGGCCCGCAGATCGAGTCGCTGAGGTCCAGGTGGACGACGTCGGCCGGTACGCGGGGCGCCGTCGTCACGGGTGAGACCTCGGCGAGCTGTTCCGCCCGGGGGCGCCCGCACGCCTCCGGCGAGACGGCGTCGGCCATGCAGTCCGGCACGAACCACTCGAAGCGGGGGTTGTCCCGGACGGTGATCACGGCGATCCCGGCGTCGTCCAGGGTGCGCCACGCGTCGACCTGGCCGGGCAGCACCTCCTCCGGCGTGCCGTCCTCGTACGTGCGCGTGCCGACCACGACCACGGCGTCCGGGCGGGCGGCCAGCAGGGCCGGCAGTGCCTGCTCGTTCCACGTGGCGCACGACGGCGACCGGGTCACGCCGGCCTCGGCCGACGTCTCCAGCCGGCATCCGTGCTTGAGCATCTCGCGCAGCTCCCAGCCGTGCTCGCGGGCGAGCGCGCTGAACGCCTCCTCGTACTGCTGCTCGTGCGAGGCACCCGCGAGGTAGACGACGGCGGTCGGCTCCGTCGAGGCCACCACGGTGCACTCCAGCAGCTCGGCCCGGTCGCTGCCCTGGGCGCAGCCCGGGCGGTCCGGGTGGTCGTCGTACGCGACCCAGGTCGCCGGCCGGAACGGGGCGGCGGGTGGCGCGTCGGCGAGCGGCGCGTCCGGCTCGAGCGCGGCGGCGCCCGGATGGTCCGGGGACGGGGCCCGCAGCGCGGCGACGTCGTCCTGCACCCGTGCGTCGTGCCCGGCCGCCGCGGCCTGGGTGCCCCCGAGCACCACGACCGCGACGCCGGCCAGCACCGCGAGCGTCCGCCGGCCCGACGGCGTCGTACCGGCACGCGCGGCGACGTCGCCCGTCAGGTGGGCCGGGCCGGGCACCGAGCTCCCGGCACCTGCCTGCCGCGCGGCGAGACGGACGGCGAGGCGATCGGTGACGCGGGCGAGCACCGGCTCGGCCACGTACCGGGTCGTGAGCCACGCGAGGACGGTCGATATCGTGAGGACCCCGGCGGCGGACACCGGGTTCACGTTCCGGGCGCCGGTCACCAGGAGCCAGAAGACCAGGACCGGCCAGTGCCACAGGTAGAGGGCGTACGAGATCCGCGCGCCGAAGCGGAGGGGCGTGCTGTCCAGCAGTCGCTCGACCCCCTGCGTGGTCAGGGCGGTGGTCGGGGCGGTCGCGATCAGGATCAGGGCGGCCCCGCCCACGGGGACGAGGGCCCACGCGCCGGGGAACACACGGGCGCCGTCGACCAGGAAGCCCGACCCGGTGACCAGGGCGAGCCCGAGCCAGCCCAGGGCGTGCCGCGACCGGACCCGGACCGTTCGGGGCAGGCCCGACCGCAGGGCCAGGGCGAGCAGCGCGCCCGCGCCGATCTCCCAGAACCGGGTGAACGTGCTGAAGTA
This sequence comes from Promicromonospora iranensis, assembly GCF_028994775.1. Lineage (GTDB taxonomy): Bacteria > Actinomycetota > Actinomycetes > Actinomycetales > Cellulomonadaceae > Promicromonospora > Promicromonospora iranensis_A. Next base: position 31,922 of record NZ_JAJQMN010000010.1, read on the forward strand.
CGCGAGGGGCTGGTTCACGGTGACGAGCCACAGGGCGCCGGCGAACGACGCCCCGGTGGCGATGCCCGTGACGGTGGCGAGCAGGGCGGCGGGGGAGACGCGGTGGTCGCCGATCCGCCGGGCGCAGGCGGCCAGGCCCAGCACCAGCAGCGGCCAGACGGCGAGGAACTGACCCTGCACCGACAGCGACCAGAAGTGTTGCAGCGGGCTCGCGTCCGGTCCGGCGGCACCGTACGCGAGCGAGGCGTGCACCAGCTCCCAGTTCTCCCAGAAGGTCGCCGACGCCCCGACCTCGCGCAGCCCCGCGGACCATCGCAGACGGGGTGCGAGCGTGAGCAGGGCGACCGTGACGACGGCCAGGACCACCAGGGCCGCGGGCAGCAGGCGGGCCAGCGTGCGCGCGTAGTGCGCCGCCAGCCGTAGCGTGCCGGCCTCGGCGCGGCGCAGTACGGTGCCCGTCGTGAAGTACCCGGTCAGCAGGAGGAACACGTCGACACCACCGGAGACCCGGCCATGGCCGAACAGGTGGAACGCGACGACGAGGATCAGGGCGAGGCCGCGCAGACCGTCGACGGCGCCGATCCGCCGCGGCGGGTGGACGGCGGCGGGTGCGGGCGGCGTCGGCGCACCGATGACGACTGGCACGTCGCCGAACGTAGGCGGGGCGTCTTACGCCGAGGTGGAGTGCGGGTGACGTCCAGGTCTCGACTGCGTCGCGAAGCCCGTCGGCGGTGGTTCGATGAGCCTGTGATCCACACGAGCGACTACGAGATCGAGGACGAGGCCCGCGTGCGCGACCTGGTCCGCAACCACGGCTGGGCCACCCTCGTCTCGGTGGCCGACGACGGTGCGCCCGTCGCCTCCCACCTGCCGGTCCTCCTGGAGGAGACGCTGCCGGGGGAGCCGATGAGCCTGCTCACCCACGTCGGCCGGCCCGACGAGGTGCTGCACCGGCTCGACAGCGGCCGTGAGTCGCTGCTGATCGTCCAGGGACCGCACGGCTACGTGTCGCCCGGCTGGTACGACATGACCCCCGCCGTGCCGACGTGGAACTACGTGGCGGTCCACCTGCACTGCGCGGTCGAGCTGCTCGGACCCGAGGAGACGTACGCGATCCTCTCCGACACCGTCGACCGCTACGAGTCGGTCATGCCCGACCCGGTGCGCCTGCCTCGTGTGGAGGAGTACGCCCGGCGCATCGCCCAGGGCGCCGCGGGGTTCCGTCTGCGTGTCACGCGGTGGCAGGGCAAGGCCAAGCTGAGCCAGGACAAGCCGCGGGCCGTGGCGGAGCGCGTGGTGACGGCGCTGGAGTCGGACCCGCACTACGCGCAGCCCGCGCTCGCGGCCGAGATGCGGGCCGAGCTCGGCCGGCGTCCCGGTGGCTCGGCGGGCAGTACGGCCGGTAGCGCGGTGGACGACACGCTCGGCGACCTGCCTGGCGGCGCTGCCGGCGGCCTGCCTGGCGGCGCTGCGTGAGCGCCGGGGACGGCGTCGGCGAGCCGCTGCTGCTGACCGGTGCCCGCCTCGCCGGGCACGGCAAGCCGGTCGACCTGCTGCTGCGGGGCGGCAGGGTGCGCGCGGTCGCGCCGTCGGGCACGCTGGCGGGTGGCGACCTGGGCGACGGCGGCCGGGCCGGCGTCGCGGGTACCGGTCTCGGTGCCGGGCCGGTGGAACGCGTCGACCTCGCGGGGCGCACGGTCCTGCCCGGCCTGTGGGACAAGCACGTCCACCTCACGCAGTGGGCGCTGGTGCGGCGCCGGCTCGACCTGTCGGGCGCCGGCTCGGCGGCCGAGGCGGCGGCGCTCGTCCGCGACCGCCTCGCCGACGGACCGCCCGAGCCAGGAGCCGCGCTGGTCGGGTTCGGCTTCCGGGACGGTCTGTGGCCGGACGTCCCCACGGCGGCCCTGCTCGACGCCGTGGCGGGCGACGTACCGGTGGTCCTCGTGTCCGGCGACCTGCACTGTGCCTGGCTCAGCACCACCGGCCTCCGGTACGTCGGCGTCGACCAGCACCCCACCGGGGTGCTGCGGGAGAGCGAGTGGCTGCCGCTGGCCGCCGTCGTCGACCGGGTGGCCGACGACCTCGCCGACGCCTGGGTGACCGACGCCGCCGCGGCAGCCGCGGCCCGGGGCGTGGTCGGTGTCGTGGACCTGGAGATCACCGACAACCTCACGGCCTGGCGCCGCCGGTTCGCCGGAGGATTCGACGCGCTGCGCGTCCGGGCCGGCGTCTGGACGTCCTGGCTGGACGACGTCCTCGCCGAGGGCCTGCGCACCGGCGACGTGCTGCCGGGCACGGGCGGCCTGCTGCAACAGGGCCCGTACAAGGTGGTCACGGACGGCTCGCTCAACACCCGCACCGCCTACTGCCACGACGCGTACCGCGGCCTGACCGGGCCGGAGGCGCACGGGATCCTGTCCGTGCCGCCGGACGAGCTGGTCCCGCTCATGAAACGTGCCCACGGCGGCGGGCTGGAGTGCGCGATCCACGCGATCGGCGACCACGCCAACGCGCTCGCGCTCGACGCCTTCGCGGCGACCGGCGCTCGCGGCTCGGTCGAGCACGCCCAGCTCCTCGACGTCGCCGACCTCGCCCGGTTCGCCGAGCTCGGGGTGGTCGCGTCCGTCCAGCCGGAGCACGCCATGGACGACCGCGATGTCGCCGACCGGTACTGGACCGGGCGCACCGCCCGGGCCTACCCGTACGGCTCCCTGGACGGCGCCGGGGCCGTGCTCGCCCTGGGCTCCGACGCACCGGTCGCCGCCCTCGACCCGTGGGACGCGATCGCGTCGGCCGTCAGCCGGGCCCGGGACGGGCGCGCTCCGTGGCACCCGGAGCAGCGCATCGGGCTGCGGACGGCGCTGGCGGCATCGACGGACGGGCGCGGGCTGTACCCGATGGCGGGCGGCCCGGCGGACCTCGTGGTGCTGGACGCGGACCCGCTGAGGGACGGCGTCGGGGCCGACGCCGGGGACGGCGGTGCCGCGGACGCCCTGCGCCGGCTGCCCGTGGCGGGCACCCTGCTGGCGGGCCGATGGACCCACCGGTCGTTCTGAGTCCCGGCCCGTGGGTTCCTGACCATCCACCCCGACACGCTGCGCGCGACACGCCGACCGTGGTGTGCAGTGTGTCGGGGTCGATCGTCAGAGGGCGCGCCGCACGGTGCGGTCACCCGGCCAGGCGTTCACCCGGTCGTCCGGTCAGGCGTTCAGCGCGCTCCGGATCAGGTAGGCCCCGCACGCGACGCCGAGGACCAGGGCGGCAGCGGTGGCCAGAGCGATGGGTGCGGCTCCGTGGTCGAGCGAGCCGGTGGTGCGCAGTGCGGTGTTGGCCCGGCGGTAGCCGATCGCAGCGGCGACGTAGGCGGCGACCGCCAGGCCCGCGCCGGTGACACCCGCGAAGACGGCGAGGACGCCGGCCGTCTCGACGGTGAACCGCATGGCGATGAGGCTGGCGACCCCGAACGCGAGGCACGTGCGGCGCCAGGCCAGCAGGGTGCGCTCGGTCTGCAGCCCGGGGTCGTAGACGCTTTCCTCGTCGGTCGCCCGGCTCATACGAAGATCCCGATGGTGACCAGCGCGACCGCGACGATGATGCCCACGACGAGCAGCCCGCCGACGGCGAGGCCGGGCAGCGGCTGGCCCCGGCGCAGCGCCGTCTCGGTGGCGGACCAGCCGAGCCAGGCCTGGATCGCGGCGACGGTGCCGAGGACGAGGAAGACGCCGGCCGCGGCCACACGCCAGCCGGTCGAGGCCGGTAGCGAGAGCGCTTCGAGGGCGAACGCACCGGCGTACATCCCGAGCGCGGTGCGCAGCCAGGCCAGGAAGGTGCGCTCGTTGGCGAGGCTGAACCGGGGGTCCGGCTCGTCGCCGTCGCGGTAGACGCGCTGGGGGAATCGCTTGGCGGTCATGCGCGCGGACACCCGCAGCCGCACCCGTCGTGTTCTGCCTCCGTATGCGCGTTCGTCGTCACCGTCCCAACGGTAACGGCGTCCGAGCGCAGCACGGCGGACGGGCCGCCGCCCCGGGCTGATCACCCTCCACTTACCGGGCGCGAACGGGAGCCAGGAGCAACAATGACGAGATGAGACCCCCCAGGTCCAGCCGGGTCGAGCCTCAGGAGGAGCATCCTGTGGCCCTTCGCCGGCAGCTCGAGCTCATCCGTTCCGTGGCCGACCCTGCTGACGTCCGCGTCCTTGTCGTCCTCTGTGACGACCGCCCGGTCATCGTGGGCCGCAACTTTCAGGACCGTTACCCGGACGCCGACCTCACGGTCCTGTCGAAGGTCCGGGCACGTCCCGAGGGGCGCCCGTTCGGTCTGGTCCAGTTCAGCAGCGACCAGGCCGTCGTGCGCGCGCTCGCGGCCCTGCCGCCCCCCGACCTGGTCGTCGACCTACGGAGCGGGCGCCCGGACGACGTCCGCGCCACCTTCCGCCGGGCCTTCCTCGCCCTGGCTGACGGCGGCCGGTACATCACCCGGCAGGAGCCCCGTACCCCGGCCGACCGGGGCGACCTCGTCGACGACGTCAGGGACCTCGTCGCTCGCAAGGGCATACCGACCCCACAGCGGCGATCCCTGAGCACCGCGCTCGACCTGGGCCTGGTCCAGGCGCTGGCCGGCGTGGCCATCGAGGACGGCTTCCTGGTGCTCCGCAAGAGCGGTGAGCACGTCATGAAGCTCGGTGCGGACGAGACGCGTACGGCGCTCGCGGCGCGGGGCGTCGAGCAGCGCGTGATCGCGCGGGTCCCGGCGGAGCGGCGGACGTCGGCGTCGTCCGTCTGGTCCAGCGACCCGGTGCTCGCCGCCGAGCGGCTCTCCCCGACCATCGACGTGGGTGAGCTGGTCTGCACCGTCTACGAGGACGTGCTGTGCGCACCGCGCCAGGTGGCGGTGGTGGAGCGCCTCCTGCTCCCGACCTCCTACTTCCTGCCGGGGCGAGCAAGTCGCAGGACGCGGGGCATGAGCTACTTCGGCAGCGACTACTCGGCGCTCCCGCCGTCCGACGCCGAGCCGGAGCCGCTGCCCGGGACGTACTACCACCTGGACAACCAGATCGCCGGCCACTACGGGCACGTCATCACGCACGACCTGTCGAAGCTCTGGGCGTGGGACGCGGCACGCGCCGCGTATCCGGACGTGAAGGTGCTGATCAGCCCGGGCGTCGAGACGGGTGAGGTGCCTCGTTACACGTACGAGCTGCTGGAGGCGTTCGGCATCGGCAGGGAACGGGTCCACGTGATCACCGGACCGGTCCGCGCCGAACGCCTGATCACGGCCACACAGGCCTTCCAGCAGCCGAAGTTCCTCAGCCCCGTGGCGCGGGACGTCTGGGCGCGGGTCTCGGAGGGCCTGCTGCCGCGTGCGGGACGAGGCACGCTGCCGGAGCGGGTCTTCGTCGCGCGCAGGGCCGGGTCACGGCGGCAGTGCCTCAACAGCGACGAGGTGGAACGGCGCTTCCGGCGCGCGGGGTTCGTCACGGTCTATCCCGAGGACCTGTCGCTGCCGGACCAGGTGCGGCTCTTCTCGAGCGTGCCGGTCGTCGCCGGCTATGCGGGCTCGGGGCTGATCAACACCGTGTTCTCGTCCGGGCCGGCCACGCGCATCGTGCTGGCGTCGAAGAGCTACTGGGCGACCAACGAGTACCACATCGCCGCCGTGTACGGCGGGGACGTGCACTACTTCTGGTGCGACCCGGTGCCCTCGGACGGACTGCCGGGGCGAGCGCAGGACGATCCCCGGCTCGGGTCGAGCGAACCGGAGAACCAGCCGGCCGCCGGCGGCCGGTTCCATGCGGACTTCGTGTTCGACATGGAACGCGACGGTCCCGCGCTCGACAAGCTCCTGCTGTCGTTGGAGGCGCCGGCCCGGCAGCCGTGACGGGCCCCGCGAGACGGTGTGACGCGGGGCCCGTCACGCACGTGGTGTGACGCGGGTGCCGTGCGTCAGCGTCCTGCGGCGTACCCCTGTGCCCCCCTCGGGTTGGCGGCGGCCCCCAGCAGCCCGGTGGCCGGGTCGCGGGTCACGGCGGACAGGCGCCCGAGCGCCCAGTCGCCGGCCCGGGTCACCACGTGCCCGCGGCGTTCCAGTCCCGCGATGAGGTCGTCGCCGAGCCGGTCCTCCACGACCGCGCCGCCCGGCGTCCAGGTGCGGGGCCAGAACGAGCCGGGGAACGACGTCGTGTGCAGGGCCGGGGCGTCGATCGCCTGCTGCGGCGTGTACCCGCCGACGAGCACCCGGAGCAGGAACAGCAGCTGCCACTGGTCCTGCTGGTCGCCGCCCGGGGATCCGAGCGCGATCAGCGGCTCGCCGTCGCGCAGCACGAGCGTGGGCGTGAGCGTGGTCCGCGGCCGCCGCCCGGGCACCAGGGCCGACGGTGACGCCTCGTCCAGCCAGGTCATCTGCAGCCGTGTGCCCAGGCAGAACCCCAGGCCGGGCACGGTGGGGGAGGACTGCAGCCAGCCGCCCGACGGCGTCGCCGAGACCATGTTGCCCCAGCGGTCCACGACGTCGATGTGGCAGGTGTCGCCCCGGGTGGCGCCGGTGTGCGCGGGAGAGTCGGGCTCGACCACCGAGGGCACCTCGACCGTCGGTTCGCCGACGCCGGCCGCCGCACCGCCCGTCGGCGCACCCGGCAGCGAGCCGGCCGGGGCGCTGGTGGCGTACTCGGTGCGCAGGGTCGGCACGGGCGGCGTCGGGCGGCCCGGCACGTCGCCCGGGCGCACCTCGTGGCTCGCGGTGTCGGTGATCAGCGCACGGCGCTGTGCCGCGTACTCCTCGCCGAGCAGGTGGTCGAGCGGCACGTCCTCGGTGGCAGGGTCGCCGTACCAGACGTCGCGGTCCGCCATCGCGAGCTTCTGCGCCTCCAGGATCGTGTGTGCGCCGAGCTCGGTCGACGGGTCGAGGGCCGCGTCGTCGAAGCCCTCGAGGATCTTGAGCGCCGCCAGCAGGGCCGGGCCCTGTCCCCAGGCGCCGGTCTTGGCGATCGTGTACCCGCGGAACGTCGCGGTGCAGGCGTCCTCGTAGGACGCCTCGAAGCCGGCGATATCGGCGGCCGTCATCACCCCGGCGTGGTCGCCGCCGTCGGCGTGCCGGTGCGGGGTCCGGACGAACGCCTCGACGGCAGCGCCCACGCGTTCGCGCCAGGCGGCCCGGGCGAGGTCTATCGCCTGCCGGCGGTCCGCCGCACCGGAGCCCGCCGCGACGACGGCGTCCAGCAGGTCCGCGTACTCCGGGTTGGTGACGAGCGTCCCCGGCGCGGGGGCCTCGCCGTCGAGCAGCCAGTGGGCGGCCGAGGTGGGCCAGTGGTCGCGGAACAGGCCGGCGACCAGCGAGAGGGTTGCGCTGACCCGGTCGAGCACCGGGTGGCCGTCGCGGGCGTACCCGATGGCGTACGCGAGGACGTCGCCGAGGTCCCACGTACCGTGGTCACGCAGGAGCAGGAGCCAGGCGTCGACGCTGCCCGGCACCGCCGCCGCGAGGGCGCCGGAGCCCGGGACGAGGTCGAGCCCCTCGGCCCGGAAGTGCTCGATGGTGGCGCCGGCGGGCGCCGGCCCCTGACCCATCAGCACGCGTGGGGCCGAGGGCGCGTCGGCGGTGACGAAGACGCCGGTCATGTCGCCGCCGGGCCCGTTGAGGTGTGGTTCCACGACGTGCAGCACGAACGCCCCGGCGACCGCCGCGTCGAACGCGTTGCCGCCCCGTTCGAGCACGGCCTGGGCGCTCGCGGTGGCGATCCAGTGGGTGGAGCCCACCATGCCGAACGTGCCCTGGAGGTCGGGCCGCGTGACGGGGCCGACAGGCGGGGCGAAGGACGAGGTGCCGAACGTGGCCGACGACGGAGCGTGCACGAAAGAGGATCCAATCCGAGGTTGACGGGGACCATTGCATACAACCATGGCTGCCACGGCCGAGGTGTATGCGACGTGATTCCGGGAGCGGTGCGGCTCCGGGGCAGCGCGTGACCGCGCTGGACCACACCTTACGATCGGGTCACAGAAAAGCCAGCAGACGGTCATCTGACCGTTCGGCGCGCCGGCCGCCCGTACGGTGGCGCTGCGCGGGCTGCCAGGCGGCAGGCCGCAGCACCCCCCTACGTAACGAGCCTTTGTGACCTTTACCGAATACCTGACGCGTAACTATGACAACCTTCTCGAGCTCGGTCTCGAGCACCTCAACCTGGTCCTCGTCTCCATGGGGATCGCGCTGGTCGTGGGCCTGCCCCTCGGGATCGTGGCCCACCGCAACGGGTTCCTGCGCAACCCGATCCTCAGCACCGCGGGGTTCTTCCTGACCCTGCCGTCGCTCGCGCTGTTCGCGATCTTCATCCCGGTGTTCGGCATCGGGGCGCCACCCGCTATCGCCGCCCTCAGCCTCTACGCGCTGCTGCCGATCGTGAGCAACACGGTCGCGGGCCTCGCCTCGGTGAGCCCCGCGGTGGTCAAGGCGTCGCAGGGCATGGGGATGACCGGCTTCCAACGGCTCCTCAGGGTCGAGCTGCCCCTGGCCTGGCCGGTGATCCTCACCGGCATCCGTGTCTCCACGCAGGTCGTCGTCGGTATCGCGGCCATCGCCGCGCTCGTGGGCGGTCCCGGTCTCGGTACCGAGATCTTCCGCGGCCTGCGCTCCCAGGGCAACGCGAGCGCCCCCAACCTCGTGTACGGCGGCACGCTCGGCGTCATCGTGCTGGCACTCCTGCTCGATGCCGCCTTCCTCCTGATCCGCCGACTCACCATCTCGCGAGGTATCCGATGACCACCACCGACACGTTGACGCAGCCCGGCCCGGCGAGGTCCGGCGCCAAGCCGATGATCGAGCTCCTGGGCCTCACCAAGCGGTTCCCCGGTACCGCGGAGGCCGCGGTGGACGGTCTCACGCTCACGGTCGACGAGGGCGAGATCACGGTGCTCGTCGGCCCCTCCGGCTGCGGCAAGACCACCTCGATGGAGCTGATCAACCGGCTCATCGAGCCCACGTCGGGCCGGATCCTCATCGACGGCAAGGACATGACCCACACGAACCCGGACGAGCTGCGCCGGCACATCGGGTACGTGATCCAGGAGACCGGGCTGCTGCCGCACCGCACCATCGCGCAGAACGTCGGTATCGTGCCCAAGCTGCTCGGCTGGGACAAGGCGCGGATCGCCGCACGAGTCGACGAGCTGCTCGAGATGGTCGGCATGGACCCGGCGACGTACCGCGGGCGCTACCCCAAGGAGCTGTCCGGCGGACAGCGTCAGCGCGTGGGCGTCGCCAGGGCGCTCGCGGCGGACCCGCCCGTGATGCTCATGGACGAGCCGTTCGGCGCCATCGACCCGATCACGCGAGAGCGGCTGCAGAACGAGTTCCTCCGGCTGCAGCAGCAGGTGCGCAAGACCATCATCTTCGTCACGCACGACATCGACGAGGCACTCAAGATGGGCGACCGGATCGCCGTGCTGCGCAACCAGTCGCACATCGCCCAGTACGACACGCCGGAGAACCTGCTCACGAGCCCGGCCGACGACTACGTGTCGGACTTCATCGGGACGGGCGCCTCGCTGAAGCGGCTGAACCTCAGCCGCGTGCGGGACATCGAGATGGCGACGGACGCGCCGACGGCGAGCGTCTCGGCACCCGTGGCCGAGGTGCGCGCCGCGCTGCTGGCGTCCAGCTGGACGTCCCTGCTGCTGCTCGACGCGGCCGGCCGCCCCGTCCGGTGGGTCACCAGCCGCGACCTGGGCCGCGCCGAACGGGGCGCGGCGCTCGCTGACGTCGGCCTGCCCGTCGAGGCGATCGTCGAGCCTCACGCGACGCTGGCGGACGCGCTCGACGAGCTCATCGCGTCCAACGTGGGCTGCACGGTGGTGGTCGACGGGTCGGGGGCCTATCAGGGGATCGTGGACCTGGAGACGATCATGATCGTGGTCCGGACGGTTCGGGACGAGTACGAGCGGTTCCACCTCGCCCAGAAGCTCGCCCAGCAGCCGGCCGACGGTCGGGCGCGCTGATGGCGGACACCGCACTCGCCACCCGGGCGACCGGCGGGCCGGACAGCGCCGTGCTGCGGCGCGGCGGCTCCGGGCTGAGCTGGTTCGGCATGCCGGTGCTGCTCGCCGTGATCCTGGGTGCCACCTACCTGTGGGTGGGCTCGCTCGAGCTGGACACCATCGAGCGGCGCACCCTCAACGCCGACCAGCTGACGCGGAGCACGCTCGAGCACCTGCACATGACCGCCGTCTCCACGGCCATCGTGATCGTGCTCGCGATCCCGCTCGGCGTCCTCCTGTCGCGGCCGTTCGCCCGCCCGGTGGTGCCCGCGGTGCTGGGGGTCGCGAACATCGGCCAGGGGGTGCCGTCGTTCGGGCTGATCACCATCGTGATTTTGTGGACCTCGCTGGGCTTCTGGCCCATGATCATCGGCCTCGTGGCCTGCTCGATGCTGCCCATCCTGCGCAACACCATGGTGGGGCTGGAGCAGGTGGACCGCACGGCCGTCAAGGCGTCCCGCGGTATGGGGATGTCGCCGCTGCAGGTGCTCCTCAGGGTCGAGCTGCCGCTGGCCTTCCCGGTCATGATCGCCGGCATCCGCACCGCCCTGATCATCAACGTCGGCACCGCGACGCTCGGGACGTTCTTCGGCCAGGGCGGGCTCGGCTTCATCGTCTACAACGGCATCACGCTCAACCGCACGCCCGTGCTCATCACGGGTGTGGTCCTGGTCTCGGCGCTGGCGCTGCTGGTCGACTACCTGGCCGGGGCTCTCGGCCGGCTGCTCGCCCCACGGGGCTTGTGACGCGACGCCCGTGAGCGGGCCTCGCGCGGAGCGGCACTCTCGACGAACAACGCTCTCGAAAGGAGCATCAATGCGCATGAAAAAGGTATTCACCACGGCAGGTCTCGTCACGCTGTCCTTCGGGCTGGCCGCGTGCGGCGGAGGTGACGACGGCGGGTCCGCGACCGGCGGTGCCCTCGACGGCGCCGACATCGTCGTGGGGTCCAAGGACTTCGACGAGCAGCTCGTCCTGGGCAACATCACCAAGCTCGCGCTGGAGAACGCCGGCGCGCAGGTCGACGACCAGATCAACCTCGGCGGCACCGACGCGGCGCGCGCCGCGCTGACCTCCGGTGACATCGACACCTACTGGGAGTACAACGGCACCGCCTGGATCAGCTTCTTCGGCGAGACCGAGGCGATCCCGGACCGCATCGAGCAGTACGAGGCCGTACGCGACCGCGACCTCGAGGAGAACCAGCTGGTCTGGATGCAGCCGGCGGAGTTCAACAACACCTACGCGCTCGCGTTCCCGACCGAGGCCGCCGAGGAGCTGGGCAACCCCACCACGCTCTCCGACCTGGCCGCTCTCGCCCAGGACGACCCGGACGCCGTGACGGTGTGCGTCGAGAACGAGTTCTCCACGCGGGACGACGGCCTGCCGGGCCTGGAGGAGACGTACGGGTTCGAGTTCGTGGGGGACGACGTCACGGTGCTCGACACCGCGCTCGTGTACACGGCGGCGGACGCGCAGGACCCCTGCAACTTCGGTGAGGTGTTCACCTCCGACGGCCGGGTGGCCTCGCTGGACCTGACCGTGCTCGAGGACGACAAGGGATTCTTCCCCCTGTACAACCCGAGCCCCGTCTTCCGCGAGGAGGTCTACGAGCAGTACGGCGACCAGCTCGACGAGATCTTCGACCCGATCTCCGCCGCGCTCACCCAGGAGGAGATGACCATGCTCAACGAGCGCGTCTCCGTCGACCTGGAGCAGCCCGCGGACGTGGCCGAGGACTGGCTGACGGAGCAGGGCCTGCTGTAGGTCCCCGGCTCCGGTCGCGCCCGCGGCCCGACTCGCCCACCCGGCGGGACGGGCCGCGGGCGTGCCTCTTTCCGGCGGGTGAAAGCCTGGGTACAGTCTCGCCATGGAAAAGGACAATGAGGTCACTTCGCAAGGGTTGACCGAGGGGGCGTCCACGCCGGGCGGCGGGGCTGCCGCCGGGTACGACGGACCCCTCGAGAAGCCGCGCTGGAAGATCGTCGGTCCGGGCCTCATCGTCGCCGCCACCGGTATCGGCGCGGGCGACCTCGTCGCCACCATGGTCGCGGGCAGCAACTACGGGTACGCGCTGCTGTGGGCGGTCATCCTCGGCGTGGTCATCAAGATCGTGCTGGTCGAGGGCGCCGGCCGCTGGTCGCTCGCTACCGGCCGCACCATCTTCGACGGCTGGAAGTCGCTGGGCCTCTGGGCGGTCGTCTACTTCGGCATCTACGTGGTGGTGTGGGGCTTCAGCTTCGGCGCCGCCGCGATGTCGGGCACCGGCCTCGCGCTGAACGGTCTGTTCCCGGGGATCGACGTGCGGTACTGGGCGATGCTCGCCGGTGTCGCCGGCCTGCTGCTCGTCTGGTTCGGCAAGTACAAGCCGTTCGAGAACGTGATGGCGGTCCTCATCGGCGTCATGTTCGTCACCGTCGTCGGCTCGGCGCTGCTGACCACCCCCAACCTCGGTGAGATCGCCGCGGGCCTGGTCCCGATCATCCCGGAGGGCGCGGTACTCAACACGCTCGGCCTCGCGGGCGGCGTCGGCGGCACGATCACCCTGGCCGCCTACGGCTACTGGCTCGCCGAGAAGGGCTGGGACACGCCTCGCTGGATGCGGGTCATGCGGATCGACAACGCCTGGGCCTACGTCATGTCCGGCATCTTCGTGGTGTCCATGCTGATCGTGGGTGCCGAGCTCCTGTACTCCGCCGGCATGGCCGTGGCCGACGGCGAGGAAGGGCTCATCGAGCTCGCCGACGTGCTCTCGCAGCGGTACGGGTCCTTCATGGCCCCGCTGTTCCTCGTCGGGTTCTTCGCCGCGACGTTCTCGTCGGTGCTCGGCGTCTGGCACGGGGTGTCGCTCATGTTCGCGGACTTCGTCGCGACCATGCGCAACCTGCCGAGCGACGACCGCCGCCGTGGCGCAGGCGGCACGTACTACCGGATGTACATCCTGTGGCTGACGTTCCCGCCGATGGCGCTGCTGTTCCTCGACCGGCCGATCCTGCTCGTGGTGATCTACGGCGCGCTGGGCTCGCTGTTCATGCCGTTCCTGGCGCTCACCCTGCTCATCCTCATGAACTCGAAGGCCGTGCCGCTGCAGTGGCGCAACCGGTGGTGGATCAACGTGATCCTCGTCCTGGTCGCCGCGATGTTCCTGTTCCTGGGTGGCAACGAGCTCATCAAGGCAGTGGCGCCGCTCCTGGGCGGCTGACCGGGTCGCTGGCGGGGCGCCGCTGGTCGAGCCTGCCGGGACCGGTCCCGACGGGCTCGACCAGCTGGAAGGGTCAGGCGGCCGCTGCGGTCTCGCGCATGCTCTGGACCTTGTCGTAGATGGCCTCGAACGCGTCGAGGGTGCCGTCCACGGCGTGCGCCGCGACGAGCTCCCGGCTGGCCGCGCCCATGCGGCGGCGCAGGTCGGCGTCCGCCAGGAGGTCGCCGATCCGGTTCGCCAGCTCGCGCACGTCGCCCGGGGTGTAGAGCCAGCCGTTGACGCCGGGGCGCACCAGGTGGGGCAGCGCCATCGCGTCGGCGGCGACGACCGGCAGACCCGAGGCCATCGCCTCGAGGGTCACCAGGCTCTGCAGCTCGGCCACGCCGGGCATGCAGAACACGTCGGCGGAGGAGTAGGCGGTCAGCAGCTCGTCGTCGGGCACGTAGCCGCGGAAGCGGACACGGTGCGACACACCGGAGGACGCGGCGAGCGCCGCCCACTCGTCGGCCTTCACACCGGTCCCGACGATCTCGAGGCGGCCGGGCAGGTCGGCGGGGAGGAGGGCGAAGGCCCGGATGATCTCGTCGACCCGCTTCTCCTGGTCCAGACGACCGACGAACAGGACCGTCGGCTCGGTGCGGCCCTCCCGGACGGTGGTGGTGTACCGGTCGGTGTCGATGCCGTTGGAGACCGGGATCGCGTGGGTGAGCCCGGCGTGCTGTGCGAGCAGGTCGACGGCGCGCGGGGTGGGGGCGGTGACGACGTCCGCCTTCGCGTAGACGCGGCCGATGTCCTGCCAGAGCAGGCGCCCGACGGCGCGGTGCATCGTGCTGGGTACCAGGAGGTAGCCGACGAGGTTCTCGGGCATCAGGTGGTTGGTGGCCACGATGGGGAGGCCCGCCCGGTGCGCGGCGTCGACCAGGGCGCGGCCGACGATGAAGCTGCCGTTGGTGTGCACGACGTCGGGCTGGACCTCGTCGAGGACCTCGGTGACCGCCCGGCGGGTCTCCCAGGGCAGGGAGATCTGCAGGTTGTGGTGCGTGGGGTACCGGCTGGAACGCAGGCCGTGCAGGACGACGCCGTCGCGCTCCTCGCGGACGGGCCGGCCGGTCGGCGACGGCGCGACGACGTGCACCTCGTACCCGCGGCGGGCCAGACCGGTGGCCAGGCTGCCGGCGAACCGGGCGGCACCGTTGACGGCAGGCGGGTAGGTATCGGCGCCGATCAAGATCGTGCGGGGAGTACCGGGCAGGTTCACTGTGCTGTACCTCTCGATGGTTCGGGAAGTCTCGAAGGGGTGGAACGCGCCGCGCGGGCCGCGACGGCGTCGGGGTGAAGCCGAGCAAGGACGAGGACCCCGGCGGCGGCGGCGAGTGCCGCACCGCCGAGGAGGAACCAGGTGGCGAGGGGCGTGTCGGCGCCCTCACCGAGGAGGACCGCGCCGAGGAGCACGGCCACTATCGGGTCCACGACGGTGAGGCACGCGACCACGACCTCGGGCGGGCCGGAGGGGTAGGCCTGCTGCACGAGCCAGCCGCCCAGCACCATCGCGACGACGGCGCTCGTTCCCGTACCGAGCACCTGCGGGTCGTACCAGGGGGTACCGCCCGCGAGCTCCTGGAAGATCACCCGCATCAGCGCGGAGAGAAGGCCGAACGCGGTGGCAGCCGCCGTCGCGCAGGCGACGCAGCGCAGCCATCCGCCGGTCGCCAGGCCGCCCGCGCCCAGTGCGACGACGACGGCGCCCACGATGAGGACCGTCGGCAGGGTCGAGCCGGGTGGGGGCACGTCGCCCGTCGCGGCACCGACCGAGGCCGCGACGAACACCGCTACGCCGGCCATGGTCAGGGCGACACCGAGGAGCACGCTGCGGCTTGGCGCACGCCGTGACCGGAGCGAGGAGAACAGCACCGCTACCGGGACGGCGAGCACACCGATCGGCTGGACCAGACGGAGCGGTGCGAGCGCCAGGGCGATTGCATGAACGATCGTGCCGCCTGCCGCGAGCCCGAACCCGGCCAACCAGCCGGGTCGCCGGGCGATCCTGGCGAGGCGGTGGAGGGACAGGACACGTTCGCGGGGGAGTGGCTGCCCGTAGAGGTCGGCGACCTCGCGATGCTGCAGTACCGCAGCGCCGGCGAACAGGGCGGCGCCGAGGACGGCGAGGGCGACCGCTATGGCTGGCATGGGTCAACGGTGACGTAAGGACGGCCTTCTCCGCCACCAGGTTTCCCCCCGGAATCGCATGGGGGTTTACCCCCATCTTTCTCGGACCCCTCCCGCGGCGGCCGCTCACGTGCTTAGGGTCAGCGCGATGAACACCGACACGCACCCGCGTCGCCGTGCCGCGCCGCCGCACGAGGCAGCGCAGCGCGCACCGCACGCGCCCCCGCAGAACGCACCGTACGCGGGACTCGTCGCGGGCACATCCGCGCGCGACGAGGACCGGGAGATCCGGGGCGTCCACGCACACGTCCGGGTGTACGGCGACCCTCTCGCGCCGCACCGGCTCGTGTTCCTGCACGGCCTCCGTGGCGACCACCACGGCCTGGAGCCGATCGTTGCGAATCTCCTGCTACAGCGCCCTGACCTGCAGGTATGGGTGCCGGACCTGCCGGGGTTCGGTGCTTCGGCACCGCTCCCGGACGGTGTGCACGACGTCGCCGGCTACGCCGCCTGGACGGCCGAGCTGCTGGCCGACGTCATACCTCAGGGGGATGCCGTCCGCCCTGAGGGGGACGCGGTCCTGGCCGGTCACTCCTTCGGGTCGATCGTCGCGGCCGCGACCGTCGCGGCGTCCGACGCGCCCGCCGTGCGGGGTCTCGTCCTGGTCAACCCGATAGCGACGGCGGCGCTCGCGGGGCCCCGGCGCGTGCTGAGCGCCGTGACGGTGGGGGTGCACCGGCTGGCCGCGGCGCTCCCGGAGGTCATCGGGACGGCACTTCTGCGTCATCAACTGTTCACCCGGATCGCGAGCGTGGCGATGGTCACAACCCGCGACCGGAGCCTGCGGCGCTGGATCCACGCGGAGCACGACAGGTACTTCTCGGGCTTCGCCGACCGGCGCTCGCTGCTGGAGGCGTTCCACGCGTCCGTCGGGACCGACGTCGCCGCCTACGCCCCGGCCATCGGCGCGCCGACGCTGCTGGTGGCGTCGGAGAACGACGACGTCGCCCCGCTGCCCGCGCAGCGCGTGCTCGAGGCGATGTTCTCGCGTGCGCGGCTCGTCGTCGTCCCGCGGGTCGGACACCTGGCGCACTACGAGGCGCCGGACGTCGTCGCGCGGGAGATCACGGGGTTCCTGGGGGCTCTCGACGAGGCCAGGACCGGGCGGGACGAACAGTGAAGGAAGATCAGGTGAAGATCGTCGTCGACTGCCGATATCTGCGGGTCGGCCGCCACGACGGCATCAGCCGGTACACCGCGGGAATCGTGACCGCGCTGGCGCGTTTGCACCCCGTCGAGGTACTGGTCGACGACGAGCGCCAGCTCGACCACCTGCCTGACGGCCTGCCGTGGCACCTGGTGAGCGCCCCGACGAGCTGGCGCGAACCGTTCGTCGCACGACAGGTACGCCGCACGGGCGCCGACGTCGTGTTCAGCCCGATGCAGACCATGGGCACCTGGGGACGCGACTACCGGGTGGTCCTGACGCTGCACGACCTCATCTACTACCGGCACCCCACGCCGCCCCGGAACCTGCCGGCCGCCGTGCGCCTGCTGTGGCGGGCCTTCCACCTCGCGTGGTGGCCGCAGCGTCTGCTGCTGAACCGGGCCGACGCGGTGGTCACGGTCTCGGAGACCACGCGCGACCTGATCGCGCGTCACCGCCTGACCCGGCGCGAGGTGACGGTCGTGCCGAACGCGCCCGACCCCGTGCCGGAGCTGCCGGCCGGCCAGGCGGCCCCCGCCCGGACCCGTTCGCTCGTCTACATGGGCTCGTTCATGCCGTACAAGAACGTCGAGCTGCCGGCGCGCGCCATGGCGCGGCTGCCCGGGTGGGAGCTGCACCTCATGAGCCCGGTCACCGCCGAGCAGCGGGAGCGGCTGCGGGGGCTCGCCGGCGAAGGCGCGCTCGTGTTCCACGACGGCGCGTCCGACGAGGTCTACCGCGATGTCCTGCGCCGCGCCACGGCGCTCGTCTCCGGATCCCGGGACGAGGGCTTCGGGCTCCCGCTGGTGGAGGCGATGGCGGTCGGTACGCCCGTCGTCGTCAGCGACATCCCCGTGTTCCGTGAGGTCGGCGGGGACGCGGGCGCGTACGTCGACCCGGACGACGTCGACGGGTTCGTCGCCGCGGTCCGCGAGCTCGACGACCCGGGGGTCTGGGCCGAGCGATCCGCCGCCGCCCGGATCCGCGCCGCAGGATACGACTGGAACTCTTCGGCCAAGGTGTTGCTCGCGCTTCTGGTAGGGTGAATTTTGACCGTTATCGTTCCGTGATCTAAGGTCTGCGGCGATGACCAGCCTGAAGAGCACGCCTGCGAACTTGCCCGAGGCAACCGCCACGACCACGGGTGACGAGCGCCGGAAATCCTCCGGCCGGCTCGTGGCGATGGACGGCCTGCGCTTCGGCGCCGCCGCGGCGGTACTCCTCTACCACTTCACGGCGACGTCGACGGTGACCAGCTACTGGGGCGTCGACCCCGTGGACGCGTTCCCGATGCTCAACGAGGTCACACGGTACGGCTGGCTCGCGGTCGAGCTGTTCTTCATGATCTCCGGGTTCGTGATCCTGCTCAGCGCCGACGGCCGGGGGGTCGCCGGCTTCGTCGCCTCACGCGTAGGCCGGCTCTTCCCGGCGTACTGGGCCTGCATCGTGCTGACGGCGGGGCTGCAGCAGGTGTGGTCGGGCGGCCGCCAGACCTCCCTGACCGAGACGCTGGTCAACCTCACGATGGTGCAGGACCTGTTCGCGGTCACCGGCGTCCAGGTCGTCTTCTGGACCCTGCTGGTGGAGCTCAAGTTCTACCTGCTCGTGTTCGTGGTGCTGGCGTTCGGCCCGCTCACCCGCAACCGGGTGCTGGCGTTCGCCACGCTCTGGCCGCTGACGGGCTGGGCGGCGCAGGAGCTCGGCGCCCACTGGCTCACCGACCTGCTGGTGCCGAACTACGCCCCGTACTTCGCCGTCGGCATGCTGCTGTTCCTCGTGTACCGCGACGGCTTCGACCTGATCAGCAGCGCGCTGCTCGTGGGAGGTGTCACGCTCTGCGTGCTGCGTGTCCTCGAGGCCGCCGGCCGGGCGTCCGACCTGCAGGGCGTGCCGGTGAACCCGGTCATCACCGTGATGCTCCTGCTGGCGAGCGTGGTCGCCGTCTGGGCGACGACGCTCCCGGGCCGGACGGTCCCACGCCGTCGGACGGCGGCGGTGCTCGGCACGGTCGGCGCGCTGACGTACCCGATCTACCTGGTGCACACCCAGTTCGGGTACGCCGTGATCGACGTGCTGGCGCACGAGACGACCCGGACGGTCGCGCTCATCGCCGCCGGTGCGCTGAGCCTGGTCCTGGCCGTGGTGATCCACTACGGCGTCGAGCGGCCGACGTCGGCCCGGTTGCGCCGGGCGGTGCAGACCGGGCTGCAGCGGGGTGGTGAGGCGGTGCGCTCGCGCCTCTCGAGGCTGTCGGACACGCAGGCCACCCGGTTGTCCTGAGGCCCGGCCCGCGCGGCCCGGCCGGCCGTTCGGTGGGGCTGCTCAGCGGGGCGGGTCCGCCACCGCGAACGGAAGACGGTGCAGCAGCTCGGCCTGCTCCTCGGCCCGCTGGCGCTCCCGCTGGCCGGCGGCGAGCTCGCGGTCACGGCGCTCGGCCAGGACGGCGTGCAGGAACGCCTCGGGATGGGTCCCGGCCGGCGGCCCGGGGGCCACGTAGCGCTCGATCCGGCCGGCGAGGTCGTCGCCCAGCCTGGCCCGGGACTCGGGTGCGAGCCGGGCGGCGCGGCCCAGGAACTGGCGGGCGGCCAGCGCAAGCCCGTCCGGCAGGCGGCGCATGTCGGCGGTGTGCGCCCACGGGGCCAGGGTCTGGGGCATCACGATCGGGGCCGACGCCGGCCTGCCGCCCCGCACCCGCACGGCGTACGTGCCGGCGGCGAGGTCACCGAGGCGCTTGCCCTTCGCGTTGGCGAGCGACGTGATGGCCGCGATCCCGCCGAGCGTGAGCCACAGCTCGAACACACCGATCAGGGCGCGGACGAGGGCGTGCCGGAACCGGACGGGGCCGCCGTCGTCGCGCACCACGCGGATGCCGCACGCCAGCTTGCCGATCGAGCGGCCGCGCGACAGGGTCTCGATCGCGACGGGCAGGCCCACGACGACCAGCGCGCTCACCACGGAGAAGATGATCACCGCGACGTCCTGGCTCGCCGCGGCGGTCTCGAAGAACCACACGCCGACCCGGACCAGGACGATGATGACGACGACGGCGAGGATCACGAAGTCGAGCATCGCCCCCATCGCCCGGGTGATGAAGGACGCCGGACGCGCGTCCAGCACCACGCCCTCGCCGATGACTATGCCGTCCTGCACGGTTCCTCCGGTCGGGGTGTCGGGCTTTCGAGGTCACGTCGTAACTCTTGTGCGGCAGACTACCGCCGTGGACATCGACGCCTTCACCGCCGTGCACGCCGCAGAGTGGGACCGCCTCAAGGAGCTCTCGTCGCGCCGCCGTCTCGACGGCGCCGAGGCCGACGAGCTGGTGCGCCTGTACCAGTCGGTGGCCACGCACCTCTCGACCGTCCGGTCCGCCGCGCCGGACCCCGCGCTGGTCACGCGCCTGTCGGACGTGCTGAACCGGGCACGTACCCGCATCGCCGGGTCGCACGAGCCCGCGTGGCGCGAGGTGGTCCGGTTCGCGGTGGTGTCGATGCCCGCCGCGTTCTACCGGATCCGCTGGTGGTCGCACGCGGTCACGGCGGCCTGCGTGCTCGTGGCGATCGTCTCCGGCATCTACATCGCCACCGATCCCGACGCGATGAACGACCTGATGCCCCCCGCCGCGCAGGAGGAATACGTGAACAACGCGTTCGCCTCCTACTACGAGCCGGGCGCCGGGTTCGCCGGCGTCGTGTGGACCAACAACGCGCGGATCGCCGCGCTGGCCGTGGCCGGAGGCATCACCGGCTACTTCACGCTGAACGTCCTCTGGATGAACGCGGTGCAGATCGGCGCCACCGGCGGCATGATGGCCGCCCACGACCAGCTCGACCTGTTCCTCACGCTCATCGCGCCGCACGGCCTGCTCGAGCTGACCTGCATCTTCGTCGCGGGCGCCGCGGGGCTGCGGCTCTTCTGGACCCTGATCGACCCCGGGCACCGCAAGCGGTCGGTCGCCATGGCCGCCGAAGGGCGCTCCCTGATCACGACGGTCATCGGCCTCGCGGTGGCCCTCGGCGTCTCCGGGATCGTGGAGGGCTTCGTCACCGGGTCGGAGATGTACTGGTGGCTCAAGATCGTGATCGGCGCGGTGGTGCTGGCCGCGTTCTGGGCCTACGTGTACGTGCTGGGCGGGCGGGCCGCCCGCGCCGGTGCCACCGGAGACCTCGCCGAGCACGAGGCGGGAGCCACCGTGGTCACGGCTGGGTGACAGTTGCGCGGAGCTGCCGCCGCACCGGCCAGTTTCGCGGCCGGCTGTCAGCCCCGCGTACTAGGGTTGCCGCGCAGGCACGACCCCAAGACGACACCCGGGAGCACGCCCCCATGACGACGCCCGAGAGCGCACCCGACCAGCCGGCGCAGCCGACGCCCCAACAGCCCGCAGGGTCCCAGCCCGCCGGCTGGGGCGAGCCGCCGCGGTACGGTCAGTACGCGCCCGGGTACGACCCCGCCGCGCCGCCCGCCCCGGCCCAGCCCCAGTACGGCACACCGCAGTACGGGGCACCCCAGTACGGGGCACCCCAGGGTGAGCCCGCGGCGCAGTACGGCCAGAGCCAGTACGGGCAGTACACCCCGTACTCCTCGCAGGTCCCGGGTTACCGCCCGCCGGCCGACAAGCCCGGCATCGTCCCGCTGCGCCCGCTCAGCCTGGGCGAGCTGTACGACGGCGCGTTCGGCGCCGTCCGCCACAACCCGGGCGTGACGCTGGGCCTGACGGCGATCATCGTGGTCGCGGCCGTCGCGGTCGGCACCCTGATCAGCATCCCGCTCACCACGCTCTTCACCGATCTGTTCGGCAGCCTGTTCGCCGAGGTCGGTTCGGACCCGGCGTTCGAGGACCTGGGCTTCACGCAGGACATGCTCGGCGTGACCTACGGGTCGGCGCTCGGCACCGGCCTGCTGCTCACGCTCGCCACGCCGCTCGCGATGGGCGTCATGGCCATCTCCGTCAGCGACTCTGTCATCGGGCGCAAGATCTCCGTGTCCGACGCCTGGGCCCGCACCGCCAGGCGCGCATGGTTCCTGATCGGGTTCTCGCTGCTCAGCATGCTCGCCGTGATCCTCGCGTACGCCCTGGCCGTCGGCATCGTCGCGGGCCTGTTTCTCGTCGACCCGACCGTCGGTGTGATCGGCATCTTCCTCGTGCTCGCCGCGCTCGTGGTGGGCCTGGTGTGGGCGTTCACCCGCATCGTGCTCATCCCGCCGGCTCTCGCGGTCGAGGGCGGCGGTTTCTGGGAGACGTGCCGGCGCGCATGGAAGCTGACCCGGGGCACGTTCTGGCGGGTGCTCGGCATCTACCTGCTGACGTCGTTCATCCTCAGCATCATCGGCCAGGTCGTCGCGATCCCGGTGGGGCTCCTCCTGGGCCTGTTCATGGTGATGCAGAGCGGCGCTGGTCTCGCGGTCAGCTACGGCATCACGTACGTCATCACCGGCGGCATGAGCGTGCTGTTCCTCGGCGGTGTCGTCGCCCTGCTCTACATCGACACCCGGATGCGACGCGAGGGACTGGACGTGCAGCTGCAGGCCGCGGCTGCGGCCGCGTCGGACAAGTGACATGAGGGCCGATCTGCCCGTCGTCCCGGACCGGGACACCGCACGTGAATGGCTCAGCAGCGAGCTGCAGCGCCCCGAGTACGCCGAGCGGGAGTCGCTGCTGATGCGCCTGATCGGCTGGGTGCTGGACTGGCTGAGCAGGATCGACTGGCCCGTCGCGCCGATTTCCGGCGCGCAGCTCGGGATCACCGTCGCGCTCGTCGCGGCGGTGGTCCTCCTCATCGCCTGGCTCGTGGCCGGGCCGGTACGGCTCGGGCGCGAGCGCGCGCGGTCCGCCGAGGTGCTCGACAGCGACGACGCCCGCACCG
The DNA here is from genome assembly GCF_028994775.1 of Promicromonospora iranensis. Classification (GTDB taxonomy): domain Bacteria; phylum Actinomycetota; class Actinomycetes; order Actinomycetales; family Cellulomonadaceae; genus Promicromonospora; species Promicromonospora iranensis_A. The sequence goes on from NZ_JAJQMN010000010.1 coordinate 54,383, forward strand.
CCGCGCAGATGCGCGCCGCGGCCGACGCGGCGGCGGCGTCGGGTGACTGGCGGACGGCGTCCATCGAGCGTTTCCGTGCCGTCGTCCGCTCCCTGGAGGAACGTGTGATCATCGAGCCGCGACCCGGCCGCACGGCCCAGGAGGCCGCGGCCGACGCCGGCGTGCGCCTGCCCGACCAGGCCGCCGGCCTGCGCTCCGGCGCCGACCTGTTCGACGGCGTCGAGTACGGCGATCGTGTCGCCACGGCGGCGGACGACGCGGACCTGCGTGCTCTCGATGCCGCGGTCACCGCCGCTCGCCCCGGGGTCGCCGTATGACGTCCTTGCCGCCGGCCGCGATGCCGCCCAGCCCCGCACCGCCCTCGCCGACGCCACCTACCCCGCCCGCCGGTGCGTCCGGCGCCCCGACGGGACCCGCGGACGACGCTCCGGTGGTCATCGGCGACGACACGACCGGCCGCTCCCGCGCCGCGATCAGGTGGCGCCGGCTGCGCTGGCCCCTGACGGTGTTCGTGGTGGTCGCCCTGCTCGTCGTGTTCCTTGCGGTGGTACGCCCACCGACGTCGGCCGCCCCGTACGCCCCGGACAACCCGGAGCAGGGCGGCGGTATGGCCGTGGCCGAGGTGCTGAAGGACCAGGGGGTGCGAATCACCCACGTGACCACCGTGGCCGAGGCCGTGTCGGCCGCCGGACCGGACAGCACCCTCCTGGTCACGCCGAACCCGTCGTTCTTCGCCGACGACCAGGTCTCCGCCCTGAACCGGACGGGCGCCGATCTCGTGGTCCTCAACCCCGACTTCGGCGTGGTCGGAGGCGTGAGCCGGAACACCCTCGACTCCACGTACGGCGAGGCCGACGCGCCCGTGGCCCCACAGTGCGACGACCCGACGGCGCGGGCGGCGGGCGACCTCGCTCTGCGGCCCGGCCTGACCGACACGTCCACCGCGGGGGACGACGTGCGCCCGGTCCTGTGCTGGCCCGACGGGCTGGGCGCCTACGCCTACGCCCGCCTGGACTTCCCGGACCGGTCGGTGACCGTGGTGACCGACCCGGCGGTGCTCCGCAACGGCACCGTCCTGGAGGAGGGCAACGCGGCGCTCGCGCTGCGGATGCTCGGGCAGCACGAGGACCTGGTCTGGCTGGTGCCGGACCCGATGGACGTCAGCACCGGTGACGACGAGCCCACACCCGCCGAGCTCAGCCAGGTGAACGAGCTGATGCCGCCCGGTTCCGCGCCCGTCGCCCTGATCGCCGTGCTCGCGGCCGTGCTGCTCGCGCTGTGGCGCGTGCGGCGGATGGGACCGCTGATCGTCGAGGACCTGCCGGTGCTCGTCCGGTCGGCCGAGGCCACCCGCGGTCGCGCCCGGCTCTACCGGGCCGCGCGCGCCCGCGGGCACGCGGCCGCCGGCCTGCGGGCGTCGACGGCGGACCGGATCGCCACGCGCCTCGGCCTCGCCCGCTCGTCCGACGCCACTACCGTGGTCGACGCCGTCGTCGCCGCTACCAACCGCCCGTCGCAGCAGGTGGCAGACCTGCTCTACGGCCCACCCCCCGCTGACGACGCCGCGCTCGCCGAGCTCGCGCGCCGACTCGACATCCTGGAGAGCGAGGTCCACCGACCGTGACCGAACCAGCCTTCCCCCAGCAGCCCGCGCCTCAGCCCGCTGAGCCGACGGAGCCGCAGCCGACCCCGGCGCCGCAGCAGACCACCGAGCCGCCCACGCCGCCCGCCCCGTCGCAGGAGCTGCGCACCGCCCTGGCGGCGGTCCGTACGGAGGTGGGCAAGGCCGTCGTCGGGCAGGACGCGGCCGTGACGAGCCTGCTCATCGCCCTGCTCTGCCAGGGGCACGTGCTCCTGGAGGGCGTGCCGGGCGTCGCGAAGACGCTCCTGGTCCGCACCCTTGCCGCGGCCCTGAAGCTGGACACCAAGCGCGTCCAGTTCACGCCCGACCTCATGCCGGGCGACGTGACGGGATCGCTCGTCTACGACGCGCGCACCGCCGAGTTCTCGTTCCGTGAGGGCCCGATCTTCACCAACCTGGTGCTGGCGGACGAGATCAACCGCACGCCCCCCAAGACCCAGGCGTCACTGCTGGAGGCGATGGAGGAGCGGCAGGTCTCGGTGGACGGCACGCCCCGCCCGCTGCCCGACCCGTTCCTGGTGATCGCCACGCAGAACCCCGTCGAGTACGAGGGCACCTACTCGCTGCCGGAGGCCCAGCTCGACCGGTTCCTGCTCAAGCTCGTGCTGCCGCTGCCCGAGCGCGACCAGGAGGTGGAGGTCCTCGCCCGGCACGCCGCGGGCTTCGACCCCCGCAACCTGGCCGCTGCCGGCGTGACCCCCGTGGCCGACGCCGACATCCTCGAGCGCGCCCGCGCCGAGGTGGCCCGGGTCCAGGTCTCGCGTGAGGTGCTCGGGTACGCGGTGGACGTCTGCCGCGCCACGCGCTTCTCGCCGTCGCTCTCGCTCGGCGTCTCGCCGCGTGGCGCGACCGCGCTGCTGCGCACGGCGCGGGCCTGGGCGTGGCTGTCCGGACGCTCCTTCGTGACCCCCGACGACATCAAGGCGCTCGCCCACCCGACGCTGCGGCACCGCGTGCAGCTGCGTGCGGAGGCCGAGCTCGAGGGTGTCACCGCCGAGGGCGTGCTGGACACGGTGCTGGCCTCCGTGCCCGTGCCGCGCTGAGGCCGGGCGCATGGTCGTGACGTGGCGGGCCGCCGCCCTGATGGGGCTCGGTGTGGTTCCCGTGCTGCTCCTGCCGGCGAACGGGACGGTCCTCGTGTGGTCGGTGGTGGTGGTCCTGGCCTGCGTCGCCGACCTGGTCCTGGCCGCCTCACCCCGACGGGTGGCGGTGCAGCGGCGGGTACCGGGTTCGGTCCGGCTGCGCTCCGAGGCGACGAGCGAGCTGGTGCTCCGGAACGTCTCCGGGCGGCGGCTGCGCGCCGTGGTCCGGGACGCGTGGGGGCCCTCGGCAGGCGCGGGTCCGGGGCGGGGGAACACCGAGCGGGTACGCCCCGCGGCGGGCGGATCGGGTCGCCACCACGTGGACCTGCCCGACGGCGAGGCCGCGCGCCTGCCCACCACTCTCGTGCCGACCCGGCGGGGCGACCGGACCGCGGGCGGCGTGACGATCCGCAGCCTCGGCCCGCTCGGACTGGCGGGCCGTCAGGTCACCCTGCCTGTACCGGGCCGTCTCCGGGTGCTGCCGGAGTTCGCGAGCCGCAAGCATCTCCCCTCGCGCCTGGTACGGCTGCGGGAGATGGACGGCCGTGCCGCGGTGCAGATCCGCGGCGAGGGCACCGAGTTCGACTCGCTGCGGGAGTACGTGGTGGGCGACGACGTGCGCTCGATCGACTGGCGCGCCACCGCGCGGCGTCGTGAGGTCGTGGTGCGCACGTGGCGGCCCGAGCGGGACCGGCGCGTGCTGATCGTGCTGGACACGGGCCGTACGTCCGCCGCACGGGTGGGCGCGGCGGACTCGACCGGCGCACCCCGGCTGGACACCAGCATCGAGGCGGCGCTGCTGCTCGCGGCGCTGGCCGGGCACGCGGGTGACCGGGTGGAGCTCGTCGCGTTCGACCGGACGGTGCGCTCCCGCGTGGTGGGCGCGGCCGGCCCTCGGCTCATGCCGGCCATGGCGGAGTCCCTGGCCACCGTCGAACCGGTGCTGCTGGAGACGGACTGGCCAGGTGTGGTGGCGCAGGTCCGGACGCGCATGACGCAGCGCGCCCTCGTGGTGCTGCTCACCACCCTCGACCCGGCGGCCGTGGAGAACGGCCTGCTGCCCGTGGTGGACCAGCTCGCGCGCGACCACACGGTGGTCGTCGCGTCCGTCGCCGACGAGGAGGTGGCGGGGCTGCGCTCCGGCCGGGACTCGGTCGCCGAGGTGTACGACGCCGCGGCAGCCGCGCGCGGTGACCTGGAGCGCACTGCCGTCACGACGATGCTGCGCCGCTACGGGGCGGACGTCGTCGAGGCGCTGCCGGACGACCTGGCTCCCCGCCTGGCGGACGAGTACCTGGCGCTCAAGGCGGCGGGGCGGCTCTGACGATCAGGGCGACCCGCTGCGGGCCCGACGGCGACCCGCTGTGGTCCCGCGGCGGCCCACCCAGTCGTACGCGCCGCCTGCCCTCGCCGCCTGTCGACTGAATGTCGACAGCACCGAGCCCCGTCCGGTGCGGACCCGCCGGAACCGCACCGGCGGGGATCCGCGCCCGAACGGGGCTCGGTCTGCTTCTGTCAGGCGTTGTTGGCCACGATGGCCAGGCTCCGCACCTTCACGTCGAAGTGCGGCGACCCGATGAACTTGTTGTTCGAGGGGCCGAACGACGTGACGCCACGGGTGTATCCCAGCCGGGTGCGGCCGTCGTACTTCCACACCCAGGGCCCACCGGAGGACCCGCCGCCGAAATTGCAGCCGACGATCTTGGACGTGTGCGGGACAGCCTTGACCTTGGCCACGGTGCCCGTGCAGGCCCACATCACCTCGCCGTTGTCGAGGTTGGACGGGTAGCCGAAGATCGCCGCGGTGAAGCGGAAGGACTTGCTGATCATCAGCCCGTTGCCGCCCACGGCCTTGACGACGCGCGCGTTGTTCGCGTTCGTGTAGGTGGACAGGAACCCGACGTCCCGGCCCCAGCCGCGCGTGGTGCCGCCGTACCTGGTCCACGCCCGGAACGTGTGCAGCGTGCGCGCCTGGAACATGCCGTACGGCGCCGGCTCGCTCGCGTACCCGTTGTACTTCGGTACGAAGACCACGTTGTTGTACCAGCTGCCGCCCCGCCCGCTGTGCACGCAGTGCCCGGCGGTGATGACCACACGCTTCGAGCGGGTGTTGAGGGCGGAGGCCGAGCAGTACCGGTCGCCGTTGACACCGCCGATGAAGAGCTTGCCGGTGCTGATCGGGAACCTCTTCACCCCGAGCGGCTGCATGCCGCCGGCCTGACCGACCGCCTCGGCGTCGGCGGGCGCCGCCGGCCGGGTGACGACGACGTCGTCCGCCGCGGCCTTGCCCACGGGCGCCTTGCTCGCGGCGGAGGCGTCGGCCACCATGGTGCGGGCGAGGGTCTGCGCCTTCTCGGCCACGAACGCGCGGTCACCGGCCTCGTCGAGGGATGTGGCCGCGGCCATCCGTTCCGGGGTCCAGTAGTCGAGGACCGCGGGGTCGCCGCCCTGGGCGTCGACCCGGCGCGCTTCCTGCTGCGAGTAGGTCCGGGCCGTCGACCCGTTCGTCTTCAGTACCGGTGCGACGGTCGACACGATACCGTCGTCGTCCGTGGCAGAGACCGGGGCCGTGACCGGGGCCGTGGGCGTCGCGCCCCAGGCCATCGGCACGCTCACCACGGTGGCTGTCAGCGTGACGGCAGTGGCCATGGCGGCTAGCCGTAGCTTCTGAGTACCGCCCATAAAAGTTCTCCTCTGTTTGTCCCGCACGTCCACTTCGACTGCTATCTACCGCTTTCAGTAGGGTAGAGAGGAAGTGTTAGAGGGTCTACCTTTTGCTGGTATCAGGTCGGGCAAGAACTGGTTCAGGACCGGGTGAACTCACACCCCGAGATGGCGGAGCACAGCCAGGACGCGACGGTGGTCCGCGGCGTCCTGCGGCAGATCGAGCTTGGTGAAGATCGCCGCCACGTTCTTCTCGACGGCCCCGTACGACAGGTGCAGCAGATCGGCGATCGCGCCGTTCGACCGGCCCTGGGCCATCAGGCCCAGCACCTCGCGCTCCCGGGCGGAGAGGCGCTCCAGGTGGTCGTCCTGGCGTGCGGAGCCCATGAGCTGCGAGACGACCTCGGGATCCAGCACCGTCGCGCCGCCGGCCACCCGCACGAGCGCGTCGACGAAGTCGCGCACGTCGGCCACCCGGTCCTTGAGCAGGTAGCCCACGCCGTGCGCGCCACCGGCCAGCAGCCTGCTCGCGTACCGGGTCTCGACGTACTGCGAGAACAGCAGCACGGGCAGGCTCGGGTGCCGGCTCCGCAGGCCGAGCACCGCCCTCAGGCCCTCGTCGGTGAAGGTGGGCGGCATCCGGATGTCCGCGACGATCACGTCGGGCAGCGACCCCTCGCGCACGAGCCGGGCGACCTCGCGTTCCAGGGCAGCGCCGTCCCCGACGGAGGTCACGGTATGGCCGCGCCGCGTCAGGAGGGCGGCGAGCCCGTCCCGCAGGATCGCCGAGTCCTCGGCGAGGAGAACCCGCAGGCTCGACGGTGGCTCGTGCTGCCTGGTCATGCGCGGCCGAACGGGGTGGCGGTCGGCAGGGTCACGGTGACCACGGTAGGCCCGCCGGCAGGGCTGGAGAGGTCGAACGTGCCGTCGACGGAGCGCACCCGCTCGGCCAGCCCGGCCAGGCCGGACCGCAGGCCCGAACCGTCGGGCGGCACGACGGCCGCGCCACCCCGGCCGTCGTCGCGCACGCGGATCCGGACGGCGCCGTTCGTGCCGCCGAGCGGCTCGACCAGGACGTACACACCGGTGGCGCGGGCATGCTTGGCCGCGTTGGTCACGAGCTCGGCGACGGTGAAGTAGGCGATCGACTCCAGGGCCGGTGCCAGGCGGCCGTCCGCCTCCACCGCGGGCTCGACGTCCACGGTGACCGGCAGGGCGGACCGTGCGGCGAGGGTCTCGAGCGCGACGGTGAGGCCGCTGTCGAGAGCTGGCGGGTGGATGCCCCTGGCCAGCTCGCGCAGCTCCGTGAGCGCCTCCTTCGTGGACGAGTGGGCGGTGTCGACGAGCTCGGCCGCCTGCTCGACGTCGCCGCCGTCGACCAGGTGCTCGCGGGCCTCGCCGAGCTGCATGGCGACGGCGACCAGGCGGGCCTGCGTGCCGTCGTGCAGGTCGCGCTCGATGCTGCGCAGGCGGGCGTCGGCGTCGTCCACCGTGCCGGTGCGGGACCGCTCGAGCTCGGCGACCCGCAGGCTCGCGCGGGTCGGGCTGAGGAGACCCCGGGTCAGAGCCCGGAAGAGCATCGTGAACATCCGGGTGATCCAGGGCCAGCAGAGGACCACCACGAGGCCGGCCAGCGCGGCCAGCGCGAGGCGCGGCGGGGTGTCCAGGAAGTACGACTGGCCGAACTGCGCGCCGCGGTGCAGCTCGCCGTCGGACCCGAGCTGCGGCGGCAGGAACCGGTACCAGAACCAGTAGGTGAGGCCGCCCAGCCCGGTGCCGAGGAACGTGACGCTCACGGCGAACGACAGGATCGAGAGGGGGAGCGCGACGAACATGAAGAGCAGGGCGCGCCAGCCGGCGGCGTCGCCGAGCATCGAACCGACGGTTCGCCAGAAGCCGCGCGGCCGGACGTACGGGGCGGGCGCCGCGACGTCGACGTCGAGCAGGTCGCGGGCCAGGCCGCGGTAGGCGGCGGCCCAGCCGCGCGCACCGAGCACGACGGCGCCCGCCACGAAGAGCCCGACCACCGTGACGGCGATGCCCGCGGTGAAGCTCACGGCGAAGATCGTGTACGTGAACGCGAACGGCGCGAGCAGCAGGACCAGGGCGAGGTAGCCCTGCTCCCGCCAGGTGCGGCCCGCGAGAGGAGCGGTGAGGAAGCCCGGGCCCGGACGGGTGGCGGGGCCGGTCGCGGAGCCGGCCGCGAGCCGGTCGACGGTCATGGTTGTCATGGTGCCAGGTTGCCCCTTGCCGGGGTCGCGCGACAGGGTGCCGACCACCAGGTTCGACGGGGGACGTCCCCCGTCGGAGATGTCCGGTGCGCCCGAGCGTGGCGAGGTGCTCCTGGCGGGTGAACCTGTGGCCTTCCCGCGCCCTGGCGGGCGGGAAGGCCGGTTTTACTGGACCAGCCTGGCACACTGGAGGGCATGAAGGTACGAGTTCTCGTCGTCGACGACGACACAGCACTGGCGGAAATGATCGGCATCGTCCTCAAGGGCGAGGGGATCGATGCCGTGTTCTGCGCCGACGGCGACTCCGCGCTGGGGATGTTCCGCACCCACCAGCCGGACCTCGTGCTGCTCGATCTCATGCTGCCCGGCAAGGACGGTGTGCAGGTCTGCCGTGAGATCCGCGCCGAGTCCGGTGTGCCGATCATCATGCTGACGGCCAAGACCGACACGCTCGACGTCGTGGTGGGCCTGGAGTCGGGCGCCGACGACTACGTCTCCAAGCCGTTCAAGCCCAAGGAGCTCGTCGCCCGGATCAAGGCCCGGATGCGTCGCAGCGAGGACCCGGGCCCGGAGCGCCTCGTCGTGGGCGACGTCGAGATCGACGTCACCGGCCACACGGTTATGCGCGACGGCGAGCGCATCGCGCTCACGCCGCTGGAGTTCGACCTCCTCGTGGCGCTCGCCCGCAAGCCGTGGCAGGTGTTCACGCGCGAGGTGCTGCTCGAGCGGGTCTGGGGCTACCGGCACAGCGCCGACACGCGCCTGGTGAACGTCCACGTCCAGCGCCTGCGCTCGAAGATCGAGCGTGACCCGGAGAACCCGGAGATCGTGCTCACGGTGCGCGGCGTCGGTTACAAGGCGGGCGCGACACGCTGATGCCGCACGGCCTGGTCACGTGGCTGCGGCGGGCGGTGCACCGGGCCCGGGTGGTCACGGTCCGGTCCACCCGGCGCGCGGTCGCGCAGTGGCGCTCCTCCCTGCAGCTGCGCGTGGTCACCACCGCGCTGGCGATCGGCTTCGCTGCGATCGCCGTGCTCGGGCTGTACCTGTCGACGTCGGTCCGGGACGGCATCTATGAGCAGCGGGTCGCCGCCATCGACAAGGAGGCCGCCGCGCTGACCGCGCGGGTGTCGCAGAACTTCTCGGACACGGCGACCACGTCGGACGGCGAGCTGCAGACCCTGCTGCTGGACACGATGGCGACCCTCGGCGCCACGAGCGGCTCCACCGCGGACGAGTACTTCCTGATGCACGAGCTGGGCACCACCGCGCAGGTGGCCGATTTCGCCTCCCGCGCCGATCTGACCGACGTGGTCATCACCAGCGAGCTGCGCGAGGCGAACCTCGCCTCCGAGGACGACCAGGTGCTGCAGGCGGTCGGCATCCCGACGACGGACGGGTCCGGCATGGACCAGCCGGGTGTCATCGTGGGCTCCACTGTCCAGGCCTCGCCCGACGCCAGGTACGAGATCTACTACCTCTACTCGCTGGAGCCCGAGCAGGAGACGCTGTCGTTCGTGCACCGCGTGCTCCTCGCCGGCGGGTTCGGCATGCTGGCGCTGCTCGGCGTCGTCACCTGGACCATGGCCCGGCAGACGGTGACGCCGGTGACCCGGGCGGCGACGGTGGCGGAGCGGCTCGCCGAGGGGCACCTGTCCGAGCGCATGCCGGGCGCCCGCGGCACCGACGAGATGGCGAGCCTCGCGCGGTCGTTCAACGAGATGGCCGAGAGCCTCCAGGACCAGATCCGGCGCATGGAGGAGCTCTCGGCGATGCAGCGCCGGTTCGTGTCCGACGTCTCGCACGAGCTGCGCACCCCGCTCACGACCATCCGCATGGCGAGCGAGATCATCCACGAGTCGCGGCACCAGATGGACGAGGACGCCGCTCGCTCGGCCGAGCTGCTGCTCGGCCAGATCGACCGCTTCGAGTCGCTCCTGTCCGACCTGCTCGAGATCAGCCGGTTCGACGCCGGCGCCGCCGTCCTCGACGCCGAGCGCCGCGACCTGCGTGACGTCGTCATGTCGGTGGTCGAGCAGGCCGCCCCGCTCGCGAACAGCAAGGACGTCCGGGTCTCGGTACGTCTGCCCGACGCCGACGCGGCGGCCGACTTCGACCCGCGCCGGATCGAGCGCATCCTGCGCAACCTCGTGGTCAACGCGATCGAGCACGCCGAGGAACGGCCGGTCGAGGTGACCGTCGCCGAGGACGACCGCGCCGTCGCCGTCGTCGTGCGCGACTACGGCGTCGGCATGACCAAGCAGGAGGTCGAGCACGTCTTCGACCGCTTCTGGCGGGCCGACCCGGCGCGCGCCCGCACGACCGGCGGGTCCGGCCTGGGCCTCGCGATCGCCCTCGAGGACGCCCACCTGCACGCCGGGCGCCTCGACGCGTGGGGACGTCCCGGGCAGGGCGCGAGCTTCCGGCTGACGCTGCCGCGCAGCGCCGGCGTGCAGGTGGGCGAGCCGCCCGTGACCATGGCGCCCGCGTCGCACGAGCCCGGGCTCCGGACCGGCCAGATCCCCGTGATCAACCCGCCCACCGGCCCGACCCCGACGGCGATCCCGGACCTGTCCGATCCCGGGGACACCGACGCGGTGGGGATGTCCGCCGGCAACGACGTGGAGGTGCACTGATGCGTAGGAGAAACCACGTCGTGACCGCCGTCGCAGCGCTGGTCTGTGCCGTCACGCTCGGGGCCTGCGCCCAGATCCCGACGTCCGGCCCGGTCCGGGTGGGTGACGCGAGCGTGGATCCGCAGGTCGACATCGCGCTGCTCCCGCAGGGGCCGGCGCTCGGTGCCGAACCGCGCGGGATCGTGTCGGGATTCCTGGGCGCGGCCGTCGCCGCCACGACGTCCCCGAAGGAGTACCAGACCGCACGGGAGTTCCTGACCGAGGACGCCGTGGAGACGTGGGACCCCGAGGGGTCGGTGCGGGTGGTCCGTGAGCCGCCGCTGCTGGAACCGCTCGAGAGCAGCGTGGACATCAAGGACGACGAGACCGTCGAGGTGGCCGCGCGCGCGACGACCATCGCGACCCTCGACACCACCGGCGCGTACACCGAGGTGGGGAACCCGCGGGAGCTGAGCTACCGGTTCACGCTCACCAAGGTGGGTGGCGAGTGGCGCATCTCCGGGCTCGACAACGGGGTGCTCGTGCCCGCCAACCTGTTCGCGAACCAGTTCCGGGCGACGCGCCTGTACTTCCCCGCCGAGGGTGCCATCAAGAGCTTCGTCCCCGACCTGCGCTGGTTCCCGCGGCAGTCCTGGCGCCGGGACGCGGTCCAGGAGCTGCTCGCCGGTCCACCCGAGTGGCTGCAGGGGGCCACCCGGTCCCTCGTGCCGGAGGGCACCCAGCTCGTGTCACCGTCGATCCAGGACACGGACGGGGACGAGCCTGTCTCCATCCGGCTCAGCGACCAGATCAGCACCGCCGCTGCCGCCGAGCGCTCCGTGATCGCGGCGCAGATCTCGGCGACCCTCTCCGAGGGTGCGGGCCGTACCGTGTCCGTGGACCTGTTCAGCGGCACCAATCGCCTCTCCGTCGACGAGACGGACGTCGACCTGCCCGCCACCATCGTCCAGGCGATGACGCTGCAGGACGACCAGCTGTACCGCGTCGAGGACGGCAGGCTCGTCGAGCACGACGTGCCCGTGGACCTGTCGGCGTTGGACCCGACGGCGCTCGCGCTCAGCCCGGCGACCACGCCGATCGTGGTCCGGGACGGTACCGACCAGATCGTGAACGTCTCGTCCGACGACGAGGACGGCCCGGTGACGCTCATCGCCGGAACTGACCTGGCGGCTCCTTCGGTCGACAAGTTCGGCAACACCTGGAGCAGCGGCGACACGGGCGAGCTGCAGGTGTCGACCAAGACGGTCGAGGTGGTCGAGGTGGAGCCCGAATGGCTGAGCGGCCGCAAGGTGATCAGCGTGTCGGTGTCGCCCGAGGGGTCGCGCATCGCGGTCGTGAGCCAGGCACCGACAGGTACGCAGGTGCAGGTGGCCGGCATCGTGCGCAACGACCAGGATGTTCCGGTCTCCCTCGCGTCGCCCATCGCGGTCGCGGCCCCGGTAGGCCGCGTCGAGGAGGCCCGCTGGTCCGGGCTCACGACTCTCGCGCTCCTGGCGAGCGATGGCGAGGGCACGTCGGGCGTCTGGACCGCCGGAGTGGGCGGCCTGCCGGGTGCCGGCGGCCAGTCGAAGCAGCTGCCCGGACTGACGGACGTCGAGCAGCTGGCAGCCGGGGTGACCGACCAGGGGATCATGGTGATCACCAAGGACGGTGACCTCGAGCACGAGGAGACGGGCGTCTGGCAGCCGCTGGCCGAGGACGTCGACTTGGTCGCGTACCCGGGCTGACCCGCCGTAGGACGACACCGGCGAAGTAGGACCGCGGCGCGGGCCGCGGTGCTACTTCGCCAGAGTTTCTGTCTCGCTCGTCTATCTCGTCAGGGTCTCGCCCCGGCGGATCAGGTCAGGTCGGTGACCGGCGCCGTGCCGCACGTGTTGTCGAGCTGGATCACACCGAACGACCAGCCCTTCCGCTTGTAGAGCACCGAGGGACGCGACGTCTCCTTGTCGATGAACAGGTAGAAGTCGTGTCCCACCATCTCCATCTCGTAGACGGCGTCGTCGAGCGTCATCGGGTCCGCGTGGTGGAGCTTCTGCCGGATCACCACGGGTGAGTCGCCGATGGTGGTCTCCACGGAGTCACCGGGCTCGGACAACGCGGCCGGCGTCGAGATCTGTGCCTCGGGTGCGTCGGCGGACGCGTCGTCCTCCTCGAAGATCTCCTCGAGAGGGCGGACGTCCACGGGGGCGAGCACCTTGTTGTTCCGGTGGTCCTTGCGCCGGTCGCGGGCGCGACGCAGGCGCTCGTTCAGCTTGTCGATGGCGAGGTCCAGGGCGCCGAAACGGTCGTCCGCTGCGGCCTCCGCGCGGATCACCGGACCCTTCGCGCGCAGTGTGAGCTCCACTCGCTCACGGTTCTCGGAGAGCCGCGGGTTGTTCTCGTGCGTGACTTCCACATCCACTCGACGTACGTAGGGAGACAGCAGCTCTACCTTCGCGAGCTTCTCCTCGACGTGCTGGCGAAACCGGTCCGCCACGTCCGTGTGCCTGCCGACAACGACAATTTCCATGTGCGTATCTCCGCTCCGGGAACTCTGGGCCACGCCGTCCCTTGCCGGCGGCGCGCGCCCGTCTCTACTCGTCTTGGCACCCCCTGCTACCGGTGCCGGGCACGAACCACCTCCCGTCGCGTATACCCCGACAACCTCGTCAGAGCTCCGATCCAGCGTGGAACGTTCAGGCTAACTCCGTCACCTGGGTAACGACAGCCCCAACGGACAGTGAACAAGGCGACAGAGATCTGTCAGACTTTCAGGTTCTGCTCAGTTTCCTGCCGGGATCCCGCGGCGGGCGCGGTGCGGTCCTCGGTCTCGTGCGCCGGAGGCGGCGTCGCTGCCAGCACAGTTGCCCCCACGACGTCGTGACCGGCCTCCTCGAGCGCTCGTTCGACGGCGGCCAGGGTCGCCCCCGTCGTCAGCACGTCATCCACAAGAATGCAGACGGATCTTTGTCCGAGCGCCCGGGACCCGCGTCTCGTCATGCGGACGGCGCCCGAGAGGTTGCGCCCGCGTGCCCGGGCGCCGAGGCCCACCTGGTCCCGCCCGGTGCCCCGACGGGCGAGGGCGGGCACCAGCCGGGCGCGGATCCCCGCGTCGTGCAGCCCCTGGGTGACCGCACGGGCCAGGACCGTCACCGGCTCGCGCCCCCGTGCCCGACGCGCCGCGCCCGTCGAGGGCACGGGCACGACGGCGACCGGCGCGTCGCCGAGCGCGGGCACGAGCACCGGGCCGATACGGGCGGCTGCCCGCCGCATCGCGGGTCCGAGGAGCCGGTCGATGTCGACCCGCCCACGGTCCTTCCAGTGCACGACGACGTCGCGCACCGGCCCGGTGTACGGCGTGAGCGCCCACACGGGTACCGGTGGGACCCTGTCGAGCCGGTCCAGCCGGGGCGCGCCACGCTCGGCACGGTCCGGCGAGCCGGCCAGGTGTGCGGCGCACCCGGCGCACCACCGCACGTCGAGCTCGCCGCACGGACAGGCGACGGGCAGCAGCAGGCGGGCGAGCTCACGGACGGGGTGCACACCACCACGCTCCGGCACCCGCGCCGCCCCCGCTGCTTGTCCACAACCCCACGGTCCCGCGCGTCGCGTACGAGGTGTCCTCGGGGACGCGGGGGACGCGGGGGACGCGGGGGACGTGGGGGACGTGGGGGACGTGGGGGACGCCGACGGCACGTACTCCGCACTCGCCGGTCCGGGCGGGGGAGTGTCAGTGGGTCGGGGCACGATGGTCCTGTGCAGCCGATCTCCCTGTCTCTCGACCAGGCCCGCCGGGTGGCCATCGCGGCCCAGGGCCTGAACCGCCCGCGGGCCGACGGCCCGCGCACGATGCGGCACGTGCAGGGGGTGATCGACCGGCTCGGCCTGCTCCAGATCGACTCGGTGAACGTCCTCGCCCGGGCGCACCTGCTGCCGCTGTTCTCACGCCTGGGGGCGTACGACACCGACCTGCTCGACCGGGCCACGGCGTCGGGTAGGTATGCCCGGCGGACGGGCACGGCCGCCTCCGCCGACCGCCGCCTCGTGGAGAGCTGGGCGCACGTCGCCGCCTACGTGCCCCCGCGCACGTGGCCGTTGCTGGCCTTCCGGCGCCGCTGGTTCGCGGAGGAGTACGACTGGCGCGAGCTGGACGGCGTACGCCTGCCGGACGCCCCGCAGGTCGCCGAGGTACGCGACCTGGTCGCGGCGGAGGGACCGCTGTCGGCGTCCCAGATCCACGACCGGTTCGTCTCCGAGGGGCGTTCGGTGCGCCGCAAGCGGGGTACGTGGTGGGACTGGAGCACCGAGAAGCGCGTGGTGGAGCACCTGTTCTTCACGGGCGAGGTGGTCTCCGCCGGCCGGAACACGCAGTTCGAGCGGTTGTACGACCTGCCGGAGCGTGTACTGCCGGCATCGGCCCTCGACGAGGTGCCCGAGCTCGAGGCCAAGCGGACCCTGCTGGAGCTCGGGGCACGGGCGCACGGCATCGGTGTGGCACGGTGCATCAAGGACTACTACCGGCTCAAGGGGCCGGTGGCGGACCAGGCGCTCGCCGAACTCGTGGAGGAGGGCGTGCTGCTGCCCGCGCGTGTGGCAGGCGGCTCCGAGCAGTGGTTCCTGCACCGGGACGCCGTGCGCCCCCGGCGGGCCACGGGACAAGCGCTCCTCGCACCGTTCGACCCCCTGGTGTGGGAGCGCAAGCGGCTGGAGCGCCTCTTCGGGATGCGCTACCGGATCGGCATCTACACCCCGGCCGCCCAGCGTGTCGACGGGTACTACGTGCTGCCGTTCCTCGAGGACTCACAGCTCACGGCCCGGGTGGACCTCAAGGCGGACCGCGCAGCGGGCGTGCTGCGCGTGCAGTCCGCGCACGCCGAACCGGCACTGACCGCGGACACCCCTGCACGACTGGCGGCCGAGCTTCGCGAGATGGCCCGGTGGCTGGGGCTCGAAGGGGTGACCGTGCAGGCCAAGGGGTCTCTTTCACCCGCCCTGCACGCTGCGACGGCCATGGGCTGAAACATACGGCAACTAAACTCTGCACATGGGAACCGCTGCGATCTTCCTGCTCGTCACGGTCGCGGCCGGTCTCGGAGCGGTCCTGCTCCGGCTGCCGCCCCTCGTGGGCTTTCTGGTGGCCGGGTTCGGGCTGCACGCGGTCGGCCTGGCGGAGCCCGGCTATCTCGGAACCCTCGCTGACCTCGGCGTGACCCTGCTGCTCTTCGGCATCGGGCTCAAGCTCGATGTCAGGACGCTGCTGCGCAGGGACGTGTGGTTCACGACCGTGGCGCACCTCGTGATGAGTGTCGCCATCGCCGTCGGGTTCCTCGGCCTGCTGGGCGTGATCGGGTTCTCGATGCTCGAGGGGGAGGGCCTGGGAGTCCTCGCGCTGCTGGGGCTCGCTCTCTCGTTCTCCTCCACCGTCTTCGTGGTCAAGGTGCTCGACGGCCGCTCCGACCAGTCCGCCCTCTACGGCCGGATCGCCATCGGCGTGCTCATCATGCAGGATCTGATCGCCGTCATCTTCCTGTCCGTGGCGTCGAACCACCCGCCGAGCCCGTGGGCCTTCGGCCTCGTGCTGCTGATCCCGGGCGCCTGGCTGCTGCGCAAGGTGTGGTCGAGGGTGGGCCACGGCGAGCTGCAGGCCCTGTTCGGTGTGGCGGTCGCGCTCGGCCCCGGCTACGCGCTGTTCGACGCGGTCGGGCTCAAGGGCGACCTGGGCGCCCTTGTCATGGGCATGCTCCTGGCCGGCCACCCGGCCGCCACCGAGCTCTCGCGCAACCTGTTCACCCTCAAGGAGCTGCTGCTCGTCGGCTTCTTCGTGTCCATCGGGTTCTCGGGCGAGCTCACCTGGCAGGCCGCGGCGATCGGCCTGCTCATGCTGCTCATGCTGCCGCTGCAGGGCATCGTGACCGCGGTGCTGCTGCGGATGATGCGGCTGCGCAAACGCACGGCGATCCTGTCCGGCCTGGTGCTGGCCAACTACTCGGAGTTCGGCCTGATCGTCGTCGCCGTCGGTTCCCAGACCGGCCTGCTGCACGACGAGTGGCTGGTCGTGCTCGCCGTCGCCGTGGCGGCCAGCTTCGTGCTCTCCTCGGCGGTCAACACCCGCGGCAACGAGTACGCGATGGCGCTCGCCAGGCGTTTCCCGTCCAAGCCCAACGAGTGGCTGCACCGGGAGGAACGGCTCATCGACATATCGGGCGCGGAGGCGCTCGTGCTGGGTATGGGACGCGTCGGACGCGGCGCCGTCCGGCAGCTGCGCGAGGACTACGGCATGAACGTGGTGGGCGTCGAGCACGACCCGGCGCGCGTCGCCACCCTGCGCACCGCGGGCTTCACGGTGGTGCAGGCCGACGCCACCGACATCGAGTTCTGGGGTCGGGTACGCAGTGCCGGGGCGGTCCGGCTCGCGATCCTGGCCATGCCGTTCCACGCGGCGAACCTCATCGCGTTGTCCCAGCTGCGCGCGAGCGGATTCGAGGGCACCGTCGCCGCCGTCGCACGGTACGACGACGACGTGGCCGAGCTCGAGCGGCACGGCGCCGACGCCGTCTTCCACCTGTACGGCACGGCCGGCCTGGCGCTGGCCGACGAGGCGGCGGAGGCGGCGTTCGGTTATGTCGCCGCCGAGGAGATGCGCGACGCGCAAGCGGGACGCCGAGGAGTGCTGGAACCACCGCCGGGGCCGGTCACCGAACCCGTCACCGAACCCGTCACCGAGCCTGTCACCGAGCCTGTCACCGGAGCGGGCACCGGGGCCGGCGCCGCCTGATCCTGCCTGCCGATCCCGCGTGCCGATCCCGCGTGCCGATCCCGCGTCAGCGGCCGCCGTCGTCCATCTCGAGGAACTCGGGCTCGACCTTGCCGGTGCGCAGGCCCGCCGAGCCCACCATGTGGGCGGCCACCGGGGAGGTCATCAGCTGGAAGATCGCCACGAGGACGAGCATGGTGACCGAGCTCCGGTCCTGCAGCCGGAGAGCCACCCCCGTCAGCAGCAGGAGCATGCCGAGCACCTGGGGCTTGGCCACGACGTGCACTCGGGCGAACAGGTTGTCGAACCGTACGACCCCGACCCCCGCGGAGAACGAGAAGAAGGCGCCCAGCAGCAGGCAGACCGCGGCGGCGGCGTCGGTCACGAGACTCATGGGCCCTCCTGCAGGTCGGGGGTGTCCGGGCCGGTCGGCCCGCCGGTCGACGTCGGCCGCGTGTCGTCCGGCCGCCGTTCCTTGGGCGGTTCGGCGGCGGCGAAGCGCGCGACGGTCACCGACCCGATGAAGCCGACCATCGACAGCACCACGAGGATCGGTATCGACTCGGTGCGGCGGGACAGCGCCGCCTCGACCGCGATGGCGCCGACGAGCGCGGTGGTCAGCACGTCGAACGCCACCGACCGGTCCAGCATCGAGGGCCCACGCTCCATCCGGACGACGGCGAACAGGGCGCCCACGGCGAGCAGCGCCGTGGCGACGATCCCCACGACGAGCATCATGGCTGCCCCTCCTTGCCCGGCGTGGCTGCCGGACCGCCGGCCGGTTCGGCCAGGCCGAGCCGGACCAGGTCGGCGCGCGTCGCGAAGGCCCGCAGCAGGCGCTCCTCGAGGGCCCGTACCGACTCCCGGACGCCGTCGGGACCGCCCGAACCGGCGAGGTCGAGCACGTGCAGCCGCAGGGTGCTGCCGGCCCGGTCGAGATCGACCACCACCGTGCCGGGGACCATCGACGACAGCCCCGCGGTGGTGGCGATGAACAGGTCCGACGTCGAGCGCAGCGGTACCGGCACGAGCCCGCCGCGCGGCGTCGGGCCGGGCCGGACGGCGGTCCAGGCCACCTGGAACGACGCGACCACGAGGTCGGAGACGAAGCGTCCGACGAGATGGGCCAGCGGACCGGGCCGCAGCGTCCCGGCGGCGCCGATGGGTGGGAGCGGGAAGGCGAGCGCCACCAGCGCGCCGAGCGCGACACCGGCCAGCACGTTCGCCCACGACAGGTCGCCCCACAGGAGCACCCAGAGCGCGGCGCCCATCACCATCGTCGGCCACAGCGCGGTGATCCGTCGTGCCCGGTCGCGCCACGGACGTTCGGGGTCGGTGCCCGTCATGGTCGGTCCTCCTCGCCGTCGTCGGTGACATCGTCGGACGTGCCGGTACCGCGGGGCGCCCCGTCGGGGAAGACCGCGTCGACGTACGAGTGTCCGTCCATGGCCGTGTCGGCTGCCCGCGCCGCGTAGTCGTAGAGCGGGCCTGCCGCGACGGTGAGGCTCACGCTCAGGGCGACGAGCGCCGCCGTCGGGCCGACCATGCCCCAGGGCAGGGGAGAGGGCTCCGGCACCCTCACGTCCTCGGGAGCGGGCTGCCAGAACGCCTTGTTCCAGGCCCGGACCACCGCGTACAGGGTGAGCAGCGAGGTGACCACCGAGCCGACCACCAGGGCCCAGGCGAGGACCGAGCCGTTCAGCACGCCGGCTTCCAAAAGACCCACCTTGCCGAGGAAGCCGGACAGCGGCGGGATGCCCGCGAGGTTCATCGCCGGCACGAAGAAGAGGATCGCCAGTCCCGGGGCGAGCGTCGCGAGGCCGCCCAGGCGGTCGAGCGACGTCGTACCGCTGCGTCGCTCGACGAGCCCGACCACCAGGAACAGCGCCGTCTGCACGGTGATGTGGTGCACCACGTAGAAGATAGCCGCGGCGGTGCTCGCCTGGGTCGCCAGCGCGACGCCGAAGATCATGTAGCCGATATGGCTGACCAGCGTGAACGAGAGCAGGCGTTTCACGTCGTCCTGTGCCACCGCGCCGAGGATCCCGACGAGCATCGTGGCGAGCGCCAGCACCAGCAACACCGCCTCCAGCGTCTCGTTCGGCGGGAAGAGCAGGGTCTGGGTCCGCAGGATGGCGTAGACGCCGACCTTCGTGAGCAGGCCCGCGAACACCGCGGTGACCGGAGCGGGCGCCGTCGGGTACGAGTCGGGGAGCCACGCCGACAGGGGGAAGATGGCCGCCTTGATACCGAAGCCGAGGAGCAGCAGGGCCTGGATGCCCAGCCGCACGCCGGGATCGATGTCGGGCAGACGTTCGGCGAGCTGGGCCATGTTCACCGTGCCGGTCGCCGCGTAGACCAGGCCGACGGCGAGCAGGAACACGATCGAGCTGAGCAGCGCGACGACCACGTAGACGCTGCCCGCCCGGATGCGCTCGCTGGTGCCGCCGAGCGTCAGCAGCACGTACGAGGCGGCGAGCAGGATCTCGAACCCGACGAAGAGGTTGAACAGGTCCCCGGCGAGGAAGGCGTCAGCGACGCCGGCCGCCAGGATCAGGTACGTCGGGTGGAAGATCGCGACGGGCAGGACGTCACGCTGCCTGCCCTCGTCGGCGTCCGGGTCCTGCGCCTCGAGCGCCTTGCGCAGCTCCTCCGCGTCCTTCGTGGCCGGCGCGGCCCGGTCGTTGCCGTCCGCGATGCCCTGCGCCATCGAGTAGAGCAGCACGCAGAGCAGCATGATGCTGCTCACGAGCAGCATGAGCGAGGCGAGGGGGTCGGCCACCAGGTTGACGCCGACCGGGGCCGCCCAGCCGCCGAGGTCGATCGCCACCGGTCCGTCCTGGGCCACGACCACCAGGCCCGCGGAGGCGGCCGCGACGACCGACAGGGCGACGACCGAGATGATCCGCTGGGCGCGCTGGTACCGGTGCAGCGCCAGGGCGAGCCCCGCCGCGAACAGCGGCACCAGCACCGGCAGGGGGACGAGGGTCTGCACGGTCCACAGGTTCACGATCCGTCACCCCCGCGGTTCCGTGGCTGCTCCACGGTGTCGGGCAGCGCCACCTCGTCACGCGCGGCCACCGCCTCCTCGTCCAGGGTGACGCCGGACTCCACGGCGTCGCTGTCGGCGTACGACGGCGCGTCCTCGATGGCGAGGCGCGCGATGCGGGTGTCCTCCAGGTCGTCCTGCACCTCGTCGTGGCCGTGCAGCTGCCAGGACCGGTAGGCCATGGCCAGCACGAACGCGACCAGCGCGAGCGTGATGACGATGGACGTCAGGATCATGACCTGTGCCAGCGGGTCGCTCATCGGCTCCGGGTCGTCGGTGCCGGTGATCGGCGGGGCGCCGGCCCGCCCGCCGGCCAGCAGGATCGCGAGGTTGACCCCGTTCCCCAGCAGCACGAAGCCGAGGAGCACGCGGGTCAGCGACCGTTCGAGCAGCAGGTAGACCCCCGCGGCGAACAGCACACCCACGGCCAGGAGAAGGGCGCCGGAGGGGACGTTGTCGAGCACGATCACGCGCGGTCACCTCCTGCCCGGTGCGCCGTGCGGCCGTGCGAGCCGACGGCACGGGAGTGGGGCTCGGCCTGCCGGTCCAGCTCGGCGCCGAACGTGCGCAGGATGTCGATGACCAGGCCGATGACCACGAGGAACACTCCGACGTCGAAGAACAGGCTGGTGACCAGGTGCACGTGCCCGAGCACGGGCACGTGCAGGTCGAGGATCGTGCTCTCGAGCGCCGCCTGGCCGGCGAGCAGCGCGACGAGCCCCACGCCCGCCGACAGGAACAGCCCGGTGCCGAGGACGAGACCGGGGTGGACCGGGGCCGCCGCGCCGAGCTCGTAGCGGCCGCCGGCCAGGTAGCGGACGGTCAGCGCCAGGCCGGCGACCAGGCCCGCCGCGAACCCGCCCCCCGGCGTGTTGTGTCCGCTGAACAGCAGGAACAGGGCGAACAGGATCATCGGGTGGAACAGCACGCGGGTGAGCACCTCGAACAGCACGGACCGCTTGCCGGGGTCGAGGGTCGGGCCGGCGAGCAGCCAGGAACCCGGCCGCACCTGCCGGGCGCCGGCGCGTGCGGCGCGCTCGCCGGGCTCGTCGTCCCCGGCGGGGCCGAGGCGCAGCACGTCATCGCTGCGCTGGCGCAGGAAGACGAGCGAGGCGACGCCGGTGGCGGCGACCAGCAGCACCGAGATCTCCCCTACGGTGTCCCAGGCGCGGATGTCGACGAGGGTGACGTTGACGATGTTGTGCCCGCCGCCGAACGTCTCGGCCTCCTCGGGGAAGTCGACGGAGACCGGCAGGTGCACCCGTACGAGCGGCGCGGCGGCGACGAACATCATGACGACGAGGCCCGTGAGGACGCCGATCGCCAGCCTGACCCAGCGGCTCGCCGCCAGCGGCCGGTCCGAGAAGTACGGCGGCAGCCGGCGCAGCACCAGGACCATGACGACGAGCGTCAGCGTCTCGCACAGGACCTGGGTCAGCGCGAGGTCGGGCGCTCCGTGCAGCAGGAACAGAGCGGCGTTGCCGTATCCCGCGACACCCATGAGGAACACCGCCTTGAGCCGGCGGCGCGCGCGGGCGGTCAGGACGGCGGCCACCACGACCACCAGGACGACGACCAGCTGGGCGGGGCCGTCCCACGGCACCATCGCGAACGGGCCGAGGTGCAGCACGTCGTCACGTCCCGCGGCGTCGGCCGCGACGGGTAGCGCGCCCGCACCCGTCTGGCCCACGAGGCCCGCGGCGAGCGCGACCCCCGGGCCGACCGCGAGCACCACGAGGATGACCCCGAGGTAGAAGGGCAGGGAGCCGCGCTGGGTGCCCGCGGTGACGTCGCTCGCGAACCGGTCCAGGCTGCGCATGAGGCGCCGGTAGACGACGTCGGCTCCGTCCGGGAACCAGAGTGCCCCTTGCAGCCGTTCCACGCGTGTGCGCTGCCAGAACATCAGCACGCCCAGCAGGAGCACCGCGCCGGTGACCGCGAGGACCGGGGTGAGCCCGTCCCAGAGGGTGAGGTGCCCGGGGTCGCCGACGGGATAGGTGTCGGCGTACGGGCCGAGCAGCCGCTCGCCGACCTGTGGCACGAGGGCCACCGCGAGGCCGAGGACCGCGAGGACCAGGGGCGGCGCGACCATCCAGAACGGCTGGGGGTGGGCGACGTCCGGCGCCTCGTCCGGCACCTCGTCCTGCCCGACGCCCGACGAGGCGGGCGCGGCCGAGGCCGGCAGGCGGGGCTTGAAGGCCCCCCACAGGAACCGGAGCCCGTAGGCGACCGTCAGGGCCGAGCCCACGGCGACCACCGCGATCATGATCCGGCCCAGCAGGTCGTCGTCGTGCGCCCACGCGGCGAGCGCGGCCTCCTTGGCGACGTAGCCGGCGAACGGCGGCAGACCGATCATCGACGCGGTGGCGAGCGT
Organism: Promicromonospora iranensis; assembly: GCF_028994775.1. Taxonomy (GTDB): domain Bacteria; phylum Actinomycetota; class Actinomycetes; order Actinomycetales; family Cellulomonadaceae; genus Promicromonospora; species Promicromonospora iranensis_A. The sequence goes on from NZ_JAJQMN010000010.1 coordinate 76,794, forward strand.
GGCGGCCAGCGCGGTGACCGGCAGGCGGCGTCCGACTCCCGCGAGCTTGCGCAGGTCGCGGGTGCCCGCTGCCGCGTCGACGACGCCGACGACCAGGAACAGCGAGGCCTTGAACAGGGCGTGCGCGCCCAGGAGCGCCAGCCCGGCCAGCGCCGTCGCCCGCGTCCCGTAGCCGAGCAGGAGCGTGAGGAGCCCGAGCTGGGAGACGGTGCCGAACGCGAGGACGAGCTTGAGGTCGTGCTGGCGCAGCGCCCGGTACCCGCCGAGCAGGAGCGTGGCACCGCCGAGCACGAGCACCACGGTGCGCCAGGCGGCCAGGTCGGAGAACGCCGGCGCGAACCGGGCGATCAGGTAGATGCCCGCCTTGACCATGGCGGCGGCGTGCAGGTAGGCCGAGACGGGCGTGGGCGCGGCCATCGCGGCGGGCAGCCAGAAGTGCGTGGGCACGAGCGCGGACTTGGTGGCGGCCCCGGCCAGCAGGCAGACCGCGGCCGCCGTGACGGCGGGGCCCGACGGCGGGTCGGCGATGACCGCCGAGAGGCTCCAGGTCCCGGCGGTGACCCCGAGCACCACGACACCGACCAGCATCGCGAGGCCGCCGGCGGTGGTCACGATCAGCGCCTGCATGGCGGCCCGGCGGGACGAGGTGCGGTCCGCGTAGTGGCCGATCAGCAGGTAGGAGAACACCGTGGTGAGCTCCCAGAACACGAACAGCAGGAGCAGGTTGTCGGCGACCACGAGGCCCGCCATCGCGCCGGCGAACGCCATGAGGAAGCCGCCGAACCGGCCGAGGCCGCGCGCCTCGCGGGAGAAGTAGGCGCTGCAGTAGAGCATCACCAGGGCGCCGACGCCGCCGACCACCAGCAGCATCACCCAGGCCAGGAGGTCCAGCCTGAGGTCGATCGCGAGGCCGAGCGCGGGGATCCAGGGCAGGTGCTCGGCCGGGGCACGCCCCTCCAGGACGGCGGTGGCCTGGGCTAGCGCGTAGATCGTCGCGCCGGCCGGGCCGAGGGCGAGCACCCAGAAGGCGCGCCGGCCCAGGGCAGCGACGAGGGCGGGGGCGGCGAGAGCCAGGACCCCGTGGGCGAGGAGTACCAGAAGCACGTCCGGACCGTCCTGTCAGGGCTCGTCGACAGGACGTCGTGGCCGCGGTCCCGGGAAGAACCCGGTCGAGCACGGGACGGCATGCCGCGCGAGCGCGGGCGGGTGGGCGATGGTGCTCACTTTATCCGGTGGTCGGGGGAAGGGCCGGAGGGCGCTCCGCGGAACCCTTCTACGGCCGCGGTCGTTACCCCTGGAGCGAACCCACCGGTCCGCCTTCCGTCTTTGGGCCACAGGCGCAGGTTTACGGCCTACGATGGACGACGGCGAAACTTGACGACGACCTGGGAGAACCCGCGTGTCCATCCTCGACAAGGTCCTACGCATAGGCGAAGGACGTGTCCTGAAGAAGCTGCACTCCGTGGCTGAGCAGGTCAACCGCTTGGAGCCCAGCTTCGTCGAGCTGAGCGACACCGAGCTGCGTGAGGAGACCGCACGTTTCCGGGAACGGCTGGCGCACGACGCCACCCTGGACGAGCTCATGCCGGAGGCGTTCGCGGCGATCCGCGAGGCGGCTCACCGCACGCTCGGCCAGCGGCACTTCGACGTCCAGATCATGGGTGGTGCGGCGCTGCACCTCGGCAACATCGCCGAGATGCGCACCGGTGAGGGAAAGACGCTGGTGGCCACGACCGCCGCGTACCTCAACGCGCTCTCCGGCGACGGCGTGCACGTCATCACCACCAACGACTACCTGGCCAAGTACCAGGGCGAGCTGATGGGCCGCGTCTTCCGGTTCATGGGCATGACCACCGGGGTGATCCTGTCGGGCCAGACCCCGGCGCAGCGGCGCGAGATGTACGCCGCGGACATCACCTACGGCACGAACAACGAGTTCGGCTTCGACTACCTGCGCGACAACATGGCATGGTCCGTCGACGACCTGGTGCAGCGCGGGCACAACTTCGCGATCGTCGACGAGGTCGACTCGATCCTCATCGACGAGGCTCGGACGCCGCTGATCATCTCCGGCCCCGCGGCCGGTGACGCGAACCGCTGGTACAACGAGTTCGCCAAGGTCGTGCGCCGCCTGGTGCCGACCGTCGACTACGAGGTCGACGAGAAGAAGCGCACCGTCGGCGTGCTCGAGCCGGGTATCGCGAAGATCGAGGACTACCTCGGCATCGACAACCTCTACGAGTCGCTGAACACGCCCCTGATCGGGTTCCTCAACAACGCGATCAAGGCGAAGGAGCTGTTCAAGCGCGACAAGGACTACGTCGTGCTGAACGGCGAGGTCATGATCGTCGACGAGCACACGGGCCGTATCCTCGCGGGCCGTCGCTACAACGAGGGCATGCACCAGGCCATCGAGGCCAAGGAGGGGGTGGAGATCAAGGCGGAGAACCAGACGCTCGCCACGATCACCCTCCAGAACTACTTCCGCCTGTACGGCAAGCTCGCCGGCATGACCGGTACCGCCGAGACCGAGGCCGCCGAGTTCCAGAGCACGTACAAGCTCGGCGTCGTGCCGATCCCGACCAACCGGCCGCCGCAGCGCATCGACCAGCCCGACCTCGTCTACAAGAACGAGGACGGCAAGTTCAACGCGGTGGTCGCCGACATCGTGGAGCGGCACGCCTACGGCCAGCCGGTCCTCGTGGGCACGACCAGCGTCGAGAAGTCGGAGCTCCTGAGCGCCAAGCTGAAGAAGGCCGGCGTGCCGCACAACGTCCTGAACGCGAAGGAGCACGAGCGCGAGGCCGCGGTCATCGCGATGGCGGGCCGGAAGGGCGCCGTCACGGTCGCCACGAACATGGCAGGCCGCGGTACGGACATCATGCTCGGTGGTAACGCCGAGTACCTCGCCGTCACCGACCTCGCCGAGCGGGGCCTCGACCCGGTCGAGACGCCGGACGAGTACGAGGCGGCCTGGCCGCAGGCGCTCGAGAAGGCGAAGGAGCGCGTCGCGGCGGAGCACGACGAGGTCAAGGAGGCCGGTGGGCTCTACGTGCTCGGCACCGAGCGCCACGAGTCCCGCCGTATCGACAACCAGCTGCGCGGCCGGTCCGGTCGTCAGGGCGACCCGGGCGAGTCCCGGTTCTACCTGTCGATGCAGGACGACCTGATGCGGCTGTTCAACTCCGGTCTCGCCGAGTCGATGATGAACCGGGCCGGTTTCCCGGACGACATGCCGCTCGAGTCCAAGATGGTCACGCGCGGCATCATGTCCGCGCAGGGCCAGGTGGAGTCGCGCAACTTCGAGATCCGCAAGAACGTCCTGAAGTACGACGACGTCCTGTCGCGTCAGCGCAGCGTGATCTACGCCGAGCGCCTCCGCGTGCTCGAGGGGGAGGACCTGCGCGAGCAGGTGCAGCACTTCCTCACGGACACCATCACCGACTACGTGAACAACGCGACGTCGGACGGCCCCTCCGAGCAGTGGGACCTCGACGCCCTGTGGACGGCCCTCAAGGCCGTGTACCCGGTGTCCCTGACGCCCGAGGAGGTCGTCGAGGAGGCCGGTGGTATCGACCGGCTCACCGGCGAGATGCTGCTGGAGGAGATCCTGTCCGACGCGCGGGTGGCCTACCAGGCGCGTGAGGACGAGCTGACGTCGCCGGCCATGCGCCAGCTCGAGCGCCGGGTCGTGCTCTCGGTGCTGGACCGCAAGTGGCGTGAGCACCTCTACGAGATGGACTACCTCAAGGAGGGCATCGGGCTGCGTGCCATGGCGCAGCGCGACCCGCTGGTCGAGTACCAGCGCGAGGGCTTCCAGCTGTTCCAGGCCATGACCGACGCCATTAAGGAGGAGTCGGTCGGGTTTCTGTTCAACCTCGAGGTCACGGTGCAGCAGCCGGACGCGGAGCAGGCCGGCGAGGGCAGCTCGGATCTGCCCGCCGTCGGGCCGGTCCCGCCGCGCGGGCGCCTGGGCACGGGCCAGCCGGACGCGCCGCCGACCACGCAGATCCCCGCGGTGCAGCCTCCGGCCGCACCGGGGCAGGGCCAGCCGCCGGCGCCGCGGCAGCGCCGTGCCGCGGGTGCCGCCACGGAGCCGATCCTGCTCGCGAAGGGGCTCGACACCCCGAGCCGGCCGCAGTCGCTGACGTACTCGGCACCGAGCGAGGACGGCTCGGGCTCGGCGTTCGTGCAGTCGTCCGACGGCGCCCGCCGTCGTGCGGCTCTGCACGGCGAGGCGACCGCCGCCACGAGCGACGGCCGCACGTTCCCGGGCACACCGCGCAACGCGCAGTGCCCGTGCGGCTCCGGCAAGAAGTACAAGGTCTGCCACGGGATCAACGAGGCCTGACCCCGCCCCACCCCGCCGAGGTAGTCGTCTGGCGAGGTAGTCACCTGGCCGTCGCCGGGCGACTACCTCGCCTCATGACTACCTCGCCCCATGACCACCTCGGCGATGTCATGGTGAGACGGCCGCCTCGCGTGTCGGACGCGGCGGTTACCCTGATCGCAACGTCCGGAACTCCCGTGTGGAACTCGCACCGGACCGGACCGTTCCCCGAAGACGAAAGCAGGATCGCTGTGCCTGTCCACCTCCCCGAGCCCGCACGCGGGCTGCGTGTTGCACTCCTCGGCTGTGGCGTCGTGGGCACGGAGGTGGCCCGGATGCTCCTCGAGCAGGGCGCGGATCTCGCCGCCCGCGTCGGCGCACCGCTGGAGCTCGCCGGGATCGCGGTCCGCGACGCGGACCGTCCTCGCGACGCCGTCATCCCGCGCGACCTCCTGACGGAGGACGTGGAGTCGCTGGTGGACGGCGCGGACATCGTCATCGAGGTGATGGGCGGCATCGAGCCCGCTCGTGCCCTGCTGCTGCGCGCCATCGAGAGCGGCGCGGCCGTGGTCACCGCCAACAAGGCGCTCCTGGCGGCGGACGGTCCCACGCTCTACAAGGCTGCCGACTCCGCGGGCGTCGACATCTACTACGAGGCCGCCGTGGCGGGCGCCATCCCGATCGTGCGCCCCGTGCGGGAGTCGCTCGCCGGCGACTACGTGCGCCGTGTCCTCGGCATCGTCAACGGCACCACGAACTACGTGCTGGACCAGATGGCGACGAGCGGCCTCGGCCTCGACGAAGCGGTCGAGCAGGCCCAGGAGCTCGGCTTCGCGGAGGCGGACCCCACCGCCGACGTCGAGGGGTACGACGCCGCGGCGAAGGCCGCGATCCTCGCCAGCCTCGCCTTCCACACCCGCGTCTCGGCCGACGACGTCGCCCGCGAGGGCATCACGGGCGTCACCGCCGACGACGTCGCCTGGGCCGCGCGGACCGGCCACGCCGTGAAGCTGCTGGCCATCGCCGAGCAGACCGGTGAGGGAGTGTCCGTGCGCGTGCACCCGGCCCTGGTCCCGCTGGAACACCCGCTGGCAGGCGTCAAGGGTGCGTTCAACGCGATCTTCGTCGAGGCCGACGCGGCCGGCCCGCTCATGTTCTACGGCCAGGGCGCCGGCGGCCGGCCCACCGCCTCGGCGGTTCTCGGCGACGTCGTCTCGGCGGCGCGCCACCGCGTGCTCGGCGGCAAGGGCCCGCAGGAGTCCACCTACGCGGCCCGCCCGCTGCTGCCCGCCGACGCCGCCGTCACGCGCTACCAGGTCCGCCTGCTCGTCGCCGACCTCCCCGGCGTGCTCGCCCAGGTCGCGGGAGTGGTGGGCGACCACGGCGTATCGATCGACACGATGCGCCAGACCGGTCCCTCCGAGGGCACCGCCGAGCTGCTCCTGACCACCCACGCCGCCCGCGAGGCATCGCTGGCTGCCACGATCGCGGCGGTGCGCATGCTCGAACCGGTCCGCGAGATCACGTCCGTCCTGAGAGTCGAAGGCTGAACCGTGCCCGTGCTGCCCGCTGAACCGAACCTTCCGTCCGCCGCCTCCGGCGGTGCGCCCACGTCGCGCCTCTGGCGCGGCGTGATCGCCGAGTACGCCGACCGCATGCCCGCCCACGTCCGGCAGACGATCGTGACGCTGGGCGAGGGTGGTACGCCGCTCGTGCCCGCGCCGGCCCTGTCCGAGCGCACCGGCGCCGACGTGTACGTCAAGGTCGAGGGCATGAACCCGACCGGCTCGTTCAAGGACCGTGGCATGACCGCCGCGATCTCCGCGGCTGCCGGTCGTGGCGCCAGGGTCGTGGTGTGCGCGTCGACCGGCAACACGTCGGCGTCGGCGGCCGCGTACGCGACGCGTGCGGGCATGATCTGCGCGGTGCTCGTGCCGGACGGCAAGATCGCGATGGGCAAGCTGAGCCAGGCCGTCGCGCACGGCGCACGGCTGCTGCAGGTGGACGGCAACTTCGACGACTGCCTCGTGGCGGCCCGCAAGCTCGCGGACACCCACCCGGTGGAGCTCGTCAACTCCGTGAACCCGGACCGCATCGAGGGCCAGAAGACCGCGGCGTTCGAGATCGTGGACGCCCTGGGCGACGCCCCCGACATCCACCTCCTGCCCGTGGGCAACGCCGGCAACATCACGGCGTACTGGAAGGGCTTCCGGGAGTACGCCGAGGCCGGCGTGGCCAGCCGGACCCCGGCGATGTGGGGCTTCCAGGCCGCTGGTGCCGCCCCGATCGTGAAGGGCCACCCGGTCGACGAGCCGGACACGATCGCCACGGCCATCCGCATCGGCAACCCTGCCTCGTGGCAGCTCGCCGAGGAGGCCAGGGACACGTCCGGCGGCGTCATCGAGGCCGTGACCGACGACCAGATCCTCGCGGCGCACCGGATCCTCTCCGCCGAGGTGGGTGTGTTCGTGGAGCCCGCGTCCGCGGCCGGTGTCGCAGGCCTCCTGGCGCGGCACGAGCGCGGCCTGGTGCCCGCCGGGGCGCGCATCACCATTACCGTGACCGGCCACGGGCTCAAGGACCCGAGCTGGGCGCTGCGTACTCCCGACGGCGGCGACGTGGAACCCGTGCGGGTGTCCGCCGACGTCGTCTCGATCGCCGACGCGCTGTCCCTCTGATGCAGCTCGGCGCCGACCACGTGCGGGTCCGGGTGCCCGCCACGAGCGCGAACCTCGGCCCGGGGTTCGACTCCCTCGGACTGGCCCTCGCCCTGTACGACGAGGTCGACGTGCGCCTCGTCGCGAGCGACGAGGTGGTGGTGGACGTCGACGGGGAGGGTGCCGGGCAGGTGCCCCTGGGGGAGGACCACCTGATCGTGCGTGCGCTGCGCCGCACCATGGACCTGGCGGGCGCCGTACCGACCGGCATCCACATGACGTGCCACAACGTGATCCCGCACGGCAGGGGACTCGGGTCGTCGTCCGCGGCGGTCGTGGCCGGGATCGTTGCCGCGCGTGCCCTGCTGGCCGAGCCGCGGGCCATCGACGCCGCCACCGTGCTGGCGCTGGCCACGGAGTTCGAGGGACACCCGGACAACGCGGCGCCCGCGATCCAGGGCGGGGCCACCGTCGCGTGGACCACCGACGACGGCCCACGCGCCGTCGGCCTCGACGTCGACCCGACGATCGAGGCGACCGTGCTGGTGCCCGACGTGCGGCTCGCCACCGCCCGCGCGCGTGCCGCCCTGCCCGAGCAGGTGCCGCACGGCGACGCGGCGTTCACGGCCGGCCGGGCGGCCCTTCTGGTGGAGGCGCTGGCCCGGCGTCCGGAGCTCCTGTTCGACGCCACCGAGGATCGCTTGCACCAGCCCTACCGCGCGGCGGTCCTCGGAGCCTCCACCGAGCTGCTGCGTGCGTTGCGCGACGAGGGCGTGCCGGCCACGATCTCGGGCGCCGGACCGACGGTCCTGGTGCTCGCGGGACCGGACCACCGGGCCCGGCGTGACGCCGTCCTGGCGGACCTCGTGGACGAGACTGCGGGCTGGCGGCGACTGACCCCGGGAATCGACACGACCGGTGCGCGCGCCCGGAGGATCTCCGGTAACACGGGTGCGCTATCGTCCGCCTCGAAAGGTGCTACGGGGAGTCATGTCCTACCAGGATCGCCAGCAGTACGGGGTGGTAGTATGCAGTGAACCTTCGGGATCGCACGTCCTGAGCCATGGTGGCGGGAACTCGGATTCAACATCGGTCCTCACCGCCTATCCGGTAGAGCTACTTCACAGAGTCTCAGCCGATCAGTCGTGCCCGTTGCAGGCCGTGACCAACGGCCACTGCATCTCGCGAGAAGGCAGACAACGCCCCCGTCAGCCGTCGTCGTCGTACCACGGATGCGAGGTTTTTCGCGTTCCGGCCATTCAGCGCCGGGCGCCCACCATCCCGCGGCCCGCGATCACGCGACAAGCCGCAGTTCGAGGGGGAAGGGTCCTTCGTGACAGACACCACCGATAACGCTCAGTCAGCCGCCGGCCGCACGGCCGGCACCGGAGCACTGAGCAGCATGCGCCTCGCCGAGCTCCAGGCACTCGCCGGAGACCTGGGCGTGAAGGGCACCTCCAGGATGCGCAAGAGCGACCTCGTGGACACGATCCGCGAGAAGACGGGCGGCGCGACGAAGCGTCCGGACCGTGCCGCCTCCGCCGCCGAGAAGCCCACCACCACCAAGCCTGCCCGTGCCGAGGCGCCGGTCGCCGCCGCCGAGGTCGTCGCCTCGGGTGTGCGCGCCGACGCGAGCACGGATGCCGAGAAGGCCGCCCGCCTGGCCGAGCTGGCCGAGGCCGTCGCCGCCCCGCGCGAGCAGGGCGGCGGACGCCGCTCCGGTCGCGGACAGGGCGCCCCCGAGGGGAACGTCGAGAAGTCGGGCGACGACAAGGGTCGTGGCGCCCAGGCCGGCGCCGGTCGGCAGAACGCCCGCGCCAACGAGCGTGGCACCGACCGCGGGGCCGCGCGCAACGCCGAGCGCAACAACGCCGAGCGCAGCAACGCTGAGCGGAGCAACGCCGAGCGGAACAACGAGCGCGCCAACGACCGCGCCAACGAGCTGGACGAGGACCGCAACTCGCGCCGCCGTCGTGGCCGGGACCGTGGTCGGGACCGCAAGCGTGGCCGCGGCCGTCAGGGTCCGGACGTCGCGGGGCTCGACAACGTCCCCGAGGTGCGGGAGGACGACGTCCTGCTGCCGGTCGCGGGCATCCTCGACATCCTGGACAACTACGCGTTCGTGCGGACCTCGGGCTACCTGCCCGGCAACAACGACGTCTACGTGTCGCTGAACCAGGTCAAGAAGGCCGGTCTGCGCCGCGGTGACGCCGTCGTCGGGGCCGTGCGCCAGCCGCGCGACGGCGAGGAGCCGCCGACGCAGCCGACCGGGCGCAACGCCAAGGTCAACAAGGTCAACGCCCTGGTGCGCCTGGACTCCGTGAACGGCATGACGCCGGAGGAGGCGCGCGAGCGTCCCGAGTTCACGAAGCTGACGCCGCTGTACCCGCAGGAGCGCCTGCGCCTCGAGAACCCTGAGGCGACCAAGCTCACGCCGCGCGTGATCGACATCGTCGCGCCGATCGGCAAGGGCCAGCGCGGCCTCATCGTCGCGCCGCCCAAGGCCGGCAAGACGCTGATGATGCAGCAGATCGCCAACGCCATCTCCCTGAACAACCCTGAGGTCCACCTCATGGTCGTGCTGGTGGACGAGCGCCCGGAAGAGGTCACCGACTTCGAGCGTTCGGTCAAGGGCGAGGTCATCTCCTCGACGTTCGACCGGCACGCCTCGGACCACACGCTGGTCGCGGAGCTCGCGATCGAGCGCGCCAAGCGCCTCGTGGAGCTGGGGCAGGACGTCGTGGTGCTGCTCGACGGCATCACCCGCCTGTCGCGTGCCTACAACCTGGCCGCCCCGGCGTCGGGCCGCATCCTGTCCGGTGGTGTGGACGCCGCTGCGCTCTACCCGCCCAAGAAGTTCTTCGGTGCCGCCCGCAACATCGAGGACGGCGGCTCGCTGACGATCCTCGCCACGGCCCTGGTCGAGACCGGGTCGAAGATGGACGAGGTGATCTTCGAGGAGTTCAAGGGCACCGGCAACATGGAGCTGCGGCTGTCGCGGTCCCTGGCCGAGAAGCGCATCTTCCCGGCGATCGACGTCAACGGCTCGAGCACGCGACGCGAGGAGATCCTCATGTCGAAGGACGAGCTCGCGATCGTCTACAAGCTGCGCCGCGTCATGGGCGCGCTCGACCAGACGCAGGCCGCCGAGCTGCTGCTCGGACAGCTGCGGAAGACCAAGACCAACGTCGAGTTCCTGCTGCACGTGCAGAAGACGACGCCGGGCGGTCTGACCGAGGACGACAACGTCGGCGAGACCGTCTGAGGCCCAGCGGAACCGCAGGCTCAGGCGGCAACAGCGCCGTCTGACCTACGTCACACCAGTCTTCCTCGCCCATCCGGGTGAGGTAGTGGCAGAATGATTGGCTGGCTCGCTGGTTCACGTCACTGCTGTTCTGCAGGGCGACCCAGCGGCATCACATCAAGGAGCATCATGAGGGCTGGAATCCACCCCGAGTACGTCGTCACCGAGGTCAGCTGCACCTGCGGTAACACGTTCACCACGCGCAGCACCGAGACGTCCGGCAAGATCAACGCCGACGTCTGCAGCGCCTGCCACCCGTTCTACACGGGCAAGCAGAAGATCATGGACACCGGTGGCCGCGTGGCCCGGTTCCAGGCGCGCTACGGCAAGAAGGCCGACGACAAGTAGCGACTTCGCAGCGCCGGCGGTCCGGCCCGACAACCTCTCCAGGGGCAGTCGGGTACCGGACCGCCGGCGCTGTTGCTTTGCCCACCCTCTTCACCCCACCCCACCGTTGAGTGCTGGGTATTTGTCGAGTCGGCCTGCCGAATCGCACAGATATCCAGCACTCAACGGGGCGGGTGGGCGTTTCAGGTAGGAGAACCATCGTGACCGAGTCGTCGTTCGCCGCCGTCGGGCCGCTGCTCAGCGAGCACACCGAGATCGAGTCGGCGCTGGCGGACCCCGCCGTGCACGCGGATCCCGGGCGCGCGCGCACCCTGGGCCGGCGGTACGCGGAGCTCAACCAGGTGGTCGGCGCGTACCGCGCCTGGGAGCAGGCGCACGACGACGCCGAGGCCGCCGCGGAGCTCGCCGTCGACGACGCGTCGTTCGCCGAGGAGCTGCCGAGCCTCAAGCAGGCCGAGGCGGTGGCGGAGGAGAAGCTGCGCCGCGTGCTGGTGCCCCGCGACCCCGACGACGGCCGCGACGTCATCCTCGAGATCAAGGCGGGCGAGGGCGGTGAGGAGTCCGCGCTGTTCGCCGCGGACCTGCTGCGCATGTACCTGCGCTACGCCGAGCAGCAGGGCTGGTCCACACAGCTGCTGGAGGCCACGGAGTCGGATCTCGGCGGGTACAAGGACGTGCAGGTCGCGGTCAAGGCGAAGAGCGTCCAGGGCCCGGAGGACGGCGTCTGGCACAGCCTCAAGTACGAGGGCGGCGTGCACCGCGTGCAGCGGGTCCCGGTCACGGAGTCGCAGGGCCGTATCCACACGTCGGCGGCCGGAGTGCTGGTGTTCCCCGAGGTCGACGACCCGGGCGAGCTCGAGATCGACCAGAACGACCTGCGGATCGACGTCTACCGCTCGTCCGGCCCCGGCGGGCAGTCCGTCAACACCACGGACTCCGCGGTGCGCATCACGCACGTGCCCACGGGCATCGTCGTCTCCATGCAGAACGAGAAGTCGCAGCTGCAGAACCGCGAGCAGGCCATGCGTGTGCTCCGTGCCCGTCTGCTGGCGGCGCAGGCCGAGGCCGCCGCGGCCGAGGCCGCCGACATGCGCCGCTCGCAGGTCCGCACCGTGGACCGATCCGAGCGGATCCGGACGTACAACTATCCCGAGAACCGGATCGTGGACCACCGCACCGGGTACAAGGCGTACAACCTCGACCAGGTGCTCGACGGCGACCTGGGCCCCGTGGTGCGCTCGGCGATCGAGGCCGACGAGGCGGCGCGGCTCGCGGCGGCGTCCGGTGTCTGAGGCCTCGCGTTCGGGCGTCTTGCCCGCTGGGCGGGCGGAGGAGCAGGCTCGTGCTGTGTCGGGAGCTGCTGTGTCAGGAGCTGATGTGCCCGGAGCCGATGTGCCCGGAGCTGCTGTGCCCGGAGTTGCTGTGGTCGGAGCTGCTGTGGTCGGAGGAGTGCGGTGAGTGCACGGCTGGTGAAGTGGGCTGCTGAGGAGCTGGCCGGCGCCGGGGTCGCGTCGCCCCGGGCCGACGCCGAGGTGCTGCTGGCGCACGCGCTCGGCGTGGACCGGGGGGAGCTGCGGCGACTGGTCGTGCTGGGCCGCGAGGTGCCCGACGACGTGGCTGCCGTCTTCTCCGGGCTCGTCGCCCGCCGAGCCGCCCGGGAGCCCCTGCAGCACCTGACCGGGGTCGCGGCGTTCCGGCACCTCGAGCTCGCGGTGGGCCCAGGGGTCTTCGTGCCCCGGCCCGAGACCGAGGAGGTGGCGCAGGCGGCCATCGACGAGGCGGCCAAGGTCGTCGGCGAGCGGGAGAGCGCCGTCGTCGTCGACCTGTGCACGGGCAGCGGGGCGATCGCGCTGGCCGTCGCCACCGAGGTGCCCGGTACGCAGGTGCACGCCGTCGAGCTCGCCAAGGACGCGCACGCCTGGGCGGAGCGCAACGTCGACGCCATGAGTGCCGCGGCGGCGGCGGCAGCGGGCATCGAGACAGGCGGCACGCCGGAGCGGATCGTGCGGCTCGTCAAGGGCGACGCCCGCACCGCGCTGTACGGCATCGACGGCCTGGCCGACGTCGTCGTCTCGAACCCGCCGTACGTGCCCTCGGACGCCGTGCCCGTGGACCCCGAGGTCGCCGAGCACGACCCGGCCGTCGCGCTGTACGGTCTCGGTCCCGACGGGCTGGAGGTGCCGCGGGGCATCACGGCCGCCGCCGCGCGGCTGCTGCGACCCGGCGGGCTGTACGTCATGGAGCACGCGGAGGTCCAGGCGGAGGCGGCGCGCGACATGGTCGCGGCGTCGCGTGACGCCGACGGGCGGCCCACGTTCGGGGAGCCCGAGACCCGCAAGGACCTGACGGGCCGGCCTCGTATGGTGCTCGCGCGCCGGCTGGGCCCGGGGCGGAACGCCGGGCACGGGCGATGAGGGCATCACCCGGGGCCCGGATCGTGAAAGACTGTTGCGCGTGAGTGTGCCTGTACAGCCCGTGCTCGACGCCACCGACCCGCAGACCTGGGGCCCAGCGATCGACGAGGCAGTGAATGCGATCTCCCGTGGCGGGCTCGTGGTCCTGCCCACCGACACCGTGTACGGCATCGGTGCCGACGCGTTCGACGAGGCCGCGGTAGCCGCGCTCCTCGCGGCCAAGGGGCGCGGCCGGCAGATGCCGCCGCCGGTCCTGGTGGGTGAGGTGGCGACCCTCGACGGCCTGGCCACAGACGTGCCCGACGAGGCCCGCAAGCTCGTCGAGGCGTTCTGGCCGGGCGGTTTCACGATCATCCTGCGCGCGCAGCCGTCGCTGCAGTGGGACCTCGGTGACACCGGCGGCACCGTCGCCCTGCGGATGCCGGACCACCCCGCGGCGCTCGCCCTGCTCAAGCGCACCGGCCCGCTGGCCGTCTCCAGCGCGAACAAGTCGGGCAGCCCGGCCGCGCAGGACGTGGCGGACGCCGAGCGTCAGCTCGGCGACTCGGTGGCCGTCTACCTCGACGGTGGCGAGGCGCCGGGCGGCGTCGCCTCCACCATCGTGGACGCGACGGGTCCGACGCTGCGCGTCGTCCGCGAGGGCGCCGTGTCGCTCGAGGCGCTGCGCGAGGTGGCCGACGTCGAAGGAACCCGGACGTCGCCCGAGGACGACCCGAGCGATCTCCCGGCCGGTGCCGCGGAGGACGACGAGTGAGGGTGTACCTGCTCCTGATGCTCGTGGCCGCCGCGGTCACGTTCCTGACCACGCCGTTCGCCCGCTGGGTGGCGCTCAAGACCTCGGCGATCTCCGCCGTCCGGGCGCGCGACGTGCACTCGGTGCCGACGCCGCGCCTCGGTGGGCTGGCGATGCTGATCGGCATCATCGTGCCGGTCCTGCTGGCCTCCCAGATGCCGTTCCTGTCCGGCGTGTTCAGGGATCCCCAGGCGTGGGGCATCGTGGGCGGGGCCGCCATCGTGTGCGCGCTCGGCTGGGCCGACGACAAGTGGGACCTCGACTGGATCACGAAGCTCGCCGGCCAGGTGCTGGCCGCCGGCTTCATGGCGCTGCAGGGCGTCCAGCTCATCACGATGCCGATCGCGGGCGTGACCATCACGTCGTCGCGCATGTCGCTCGTGGTGACCGTGCTGATCATCGTGATCGCGATGAACGCCGTGAACTTCGTGGACGGCCTCGACGGGCTGGCCGCCGGCATCGTCGCCATCGGCGGCACCGCGTTCTTCCTCTACACCTACGGGCTCACCCAGCAGGTGTCGGCGGACAACTACGCCAGCCTCGCGTCGCTCATGCTCGCCGTGATGGTGGGCGTGTGCGTCGGGTTCCTGCCCCACAACTTCCATCCCGCGCACATCTTCATGGGGGACGCCGGGTCGATGCTGATCGGGCTCGTGATGGCGGGCGCCGCGATCAGCGTGACCGGCAACATCCCGCCGGGCGTCATGTCCGGCGCCCAGGCCCTGCCCGCGTTCATCCCGCTGCTGCTGCCGGTCGCGGTGCTCATGCTGCCGCTGCTCGACATGGGCCTGGCGGTGATCCGGCGGCTGGCCGCCGGCAAGTCGCCCATGGCCCCCGACCGCATGCACCTGCACCACCGCATGCTCGCCCTCGGCCACTCCCACCGCCGTGCCGTGGTGATCCTGTACGTGTGGACCGCCGTGTTCGCCTTCAGCGCCGCGGCGCTCGTGCAGTGGGACTGGGAGATCGTGCTGATCTGGACCACCGTGTTCGTCGTGCTCGCGCTGCTGGCCACCCTGGGCCCGCTGCGGCACCGCGGCCGCTTCCTGGACGACGACGTCGCCGCGCTCTCCGGCCAGACACCGAGGGTCCCCGCCACGGTCGGGGCCGGTGTGGCGGAGCCGCGCGTCGTCCCGCAGGGCGCCCGCCCGAGCGCTGCTCACCTGAGCTCTGCGCCCAAGACCAAGGAGACCATCGAATGACCGAGCAGAACCCGACCGCGCCGCAGCCTGCCGGCGAGAGCTTTGCCGCCGAGCGTGCCGTGCTGCGCGTCGCCGGGCGGGACGGCCTCCTGCTGGTGGCCGGCCTGGCGGTCCTGGGCTCGATCGCCGGCTACCTGCTCGCCGGCCTGCCTGGCGTGTGGGGAGCCCTGGTCGGCGCCGCTCTCGCAGGGTTGTTCTGCGGGGGCACCGTCCTGTCCATGCTGTTCGCGGTGGGCAAGGGCCCGACGGCCACCGGTGCGATCGTGATGGGCGGCTGGCTCATCAAGATCGCCGTGCTGATCGGCGTGCTGGCGGCGCTGGCCGGACTCGACTTCTACGACCGCTGGACGCTCATGGCGGTGGTGCTGGTCGGCGCCGTCGGCTCGGCGCTGCTTGACTATCGTGCGGTCAAGAGCGGCCAGGTCCCGTACGTCCGACCCGACGCAGAGGCCTGACCCGTCCCGGTGTCCTGGTGCGGTACGCGCGCCAGGTTGCGCATTACGTCACAAGGGGCTGTGTTATGCGGTTCCACGGCCAAAACCACGTGGGATATAGGTTAGGCTTACGCCGAATCCATGACGGCCAGGCCCGATGGCGCGCCCGTTCCGCCACTTGCGGAGAACGCGCGCAGGGCCTAATGACCACCTGGGAGTCCTCCTGTCCACGCATGCGACGTCCGTAATCCTCGCCGCCACCGAAGGCCACGAGGGTGAGGGCGGCTTCCACACGCCGTCGATCTCCGACTTCTTCCCGTCGGCCATCCTCTTCGAGGGCACGATCTTCCAGATCGACCGCCTCTGGATCATCCGAATCATCGCCACCCTGGTGCTGCTGTCGATCTTCGTGATCGCCGCCCGCCGGGCGAAGGTGGTACCGGGTCGGTTCCAGGCAGGCGTCGAGTTCCTGCTGAGCTTCGTCCGGGTCCAGATCGGTGAGGAGATCATGGGCAAGGAGCGCTCTCGTCGCTTCGTGCCCATGCTCACCACCATCTTCCTGAGCATCCTGGCTTTTAACCTCACGGGTGTGATCCCGGGCCTGAACCTCGCCGGTACCTCGCGAATCGGGCTGCCGCTGGTCCTCGCGCTCTGGGTGTTCGTCACCTACTGGGCGGTCGGCATCCGGAAGCACGGGCTGGGCGGTTATCTCAGGGCGAACCTCTTCCCGCCCGGGGTACCGTGGCCGATCTACTTCATCCTGACGCCGATCGAGCTGCTGCAGCTCCTCATCATCCGGCCGGGCTCGCTGATGGTCCGACTGGTGGCCAACATGGTCGCCGGCCACATCATCCTCGTGCTCTGCTTCGCTGCTACGCAGTTCTTCGTCGTGGACTCGGCAGGCACCGGGCTGATGATCTTCGGAGCGCTCACGCTCCCGGCCGGCATCTTCATGACCCTGTTCGAGGTTCTGGTCGCCTTCCTGCAGGCGTACATCTTCGCCCTGCTGGCCGCGGCCTACATCAACATGTCGCTGGAGGAGGAGCACTGAGACTGCTCCCTTCTCCTGGCGGCGCTGCATAGCTTCACCTGGAAAACCCGCGACGGGCGCACCAGCGCCTCCGCACACCATGCGACGCCGAACCGACCGGTCCGGCGCCCAACGGAAGGAAGACGCAAGTGGACGTCATCACTCTCGCCGAGGTCAGCGGCAACGTGAACACGCTCGGGTACGGCCTCGCCACGCTCGGCCCGGGTATCGGCCTCGGTATCCTCATCGGCAAGACGATCGAGGGCATGGCTCGCCAGCCCGAGGTCGCCGGCCAGCTCCGCGCCACCATGTTCCTCGGTGTCGCGTTCGTGGAGGTGCTCGCACTGCTCGGGCTCGTCGCCGGCTTCCTGTTCCAGTGATGGTGGCGCACTCGAGCGCCGCCCGAGCAGCGGCGCCAGCAGAAGAGCCGCAGGGTATCGAGCTGTTCCTGCCCGCCGGATACGACATCTTCTGGTCGGCGGTGGTCATGGCGATCATCGCGGCGGTGTTCTACAAGCTGGTCCTGCCCCGCATGAACGCCGTCCTGGACGAGCGCGCCAGCCTCATCGAGGGTGGCATCGCGAAGGCCGAGGAGGCGCAGAAGCAGGCTGACGAGGCGCTGGCTCAGCAGCAGCAGCTGCTCGCCGAGGCGCGTGCGGACGCCGCTCAGGTCCGTGAGGAGGCGCGTGCCGAGGGCACCGCCATCATCAAGGACCTCAAGGTCAAGGCGAGCGAGGAGGCGGCGCGCATCACCGAGACCGCCCGTCGCCAGATCGAGGCCGACCGTCAGGCCGCTTCGGTGTCCCTGCGCACAGAGGTCGGCGCGCTCGCGACCGACCTGGCGTCGAAGATCGTGGGCGAGTCCCTCGAGGACTCGGCTCGGCAGTCGCGCGTGGTTGACCGCTTCCTCGACGAGCTCGAGGCAAGCCAGGCCGTGGCAAGCAACAAGGAGGCGTGATGCGGGGATCGAGCGGGGCATCGCTGACGGCGGCGCAGGAGCGCTTCGAGCCGGTGCTGCGCGCCGCAGGTACGGACGCTCTGGCCCTGGGTGAGCAGCTGCTCACCCTGGTGTCGGCGCTGGACGACTCCGCTGCGCTGCGCCGCTCGCTCGCCGACCCCTCGCGCGAGGGTGAGGCCAAGGCCGGCCTGGTGGCCGACCTGCTGAGCGGTTTCGACGAGCGTGTGGTCGACCTGGTCTCCGGCCTGGTCCGGTCCCGCTGGGCGAGCGACGCGGACCTGGCCGACGCCGTCGAGCGTCTCGGTGTGGACGCCGTCCTGGCGTCCGCCGAGGCGCGCGGGTCGCTCGAGACCGTGGAGGACGAGCTCTTCCGGGTCAGCCGAGGGCTCGACGGTCAGCGCGAGGCCAAGCAGGTTCTCTCGGACGCCTCGACGGCTCCCGAGCGCCGTGTGGCGCTCGTGGACTCGCTGGTGGGCGGCAAGGTAGACGTGGTGACGCAGCGTCTGGCGCAGCGGGCGACGTCCGCACTGCGGGGCCGTCGCTTCGTGCAGACGATCGGGTGGTTCGGCGACGTCGCTGCAGAGCGTCGCAAGCGTCTTGTCGCCGCAGTGACGAGCGCGACAGTGCTCACGCGCGAGCAGGAGCAGCGCCTCGGTGCGCTGCTCGAGCGTTCGTACGGGAAGCCTGTGCAGCTGAACGTCACCGTGGACCCGGCAATCGTCGGGGGCATGCGCATCCAGGTCGGCGCGGACGTCGTCGACTCCACCGTCCTGTCGCGCCTTGCGGACGCATCGCGTCGGCTGGCCGGCTGAACACGTGAACATGAACCTTCCGCCGCGGCTTTCGCGGCCACGACAGGAGAAGAGCAATGGCTGAGCTGACGATCCGGCCGGACGAGGTCCGGGCCGCACTGGACAGCTTCGTGAAGTCCTACGAGCCCCAGGAAGCGGTCGCCGAGGAGGTGGGCCGCGTCGCGTACGCAGCGGACGGCATCGCCCGCGTCGAGGGCCTCCCGGGTGTGATGGCCAACGAGCTGCTGCGCTTCGAGGACGGCACGCTCGGACTCGCGCAGAACCTGGACGTCCGCGAGATCGGTGTGGTCGTCCTCGGCGAGTTCACCGGCATCGAGGAGGGCCAGGAGGTCCGCCGTACCGGTGAGGTGCTGTCGGTCCCCGTGGGCGAGGGTTACCTCGGCCGTGTGGTCGACCCGCTGGGTACCCCCATCGACGGCCTCGGTGCTATCGAGACGGAGGGCACCCGTGCCCTTGAGCTGCAGGCGCCCGGCGTCATGCAGCGCAAGTCGGTGCACGAGCCGCTGCAGACCGGCATCAAGGCGATCGACTCGATGATCCCGATCGGCCGTGGTCAGCGTCAGCTGATCATCGGTGACCGCCAGACGGGCAAGACGGCGATCGCGGTCGACACGATCATCAACCAGAAGGCGAACTGGGAGACCGGGGACCCGAAGCAGCAGGTGCGCTGCATCTACGTCGCCATCGGCCAGAAGGGTTCGACCATCGCCGCCGTGCGTGGCGCCCTCGAGGAGGCCGGTGCGCTCGAGTACACGACGATCGTCGCGGCTCCGGCGTCCGACCCGGCAGGCTTCAAGTACCTCGCGCCGTACACCGGCTCGGCCATCGGCCAGCACTGGATGTACCAGGGCAAGCACGTCCTGGTCATCTTCGACGACCTGTCGAAGCAGGCCGAGGCCTACCGTGCCGTGTCGCTGCTGCTGCGCCGCCCGCCGGGCCGCGAGGCCTACCCGGGTGACGTCTTCTACCTGCACTCCCGTCTGCTCGAGCGTTGTGCGAAGCTCTCGGACGAGCTGGGCGCGGGCTCGATGACCGGTCTGCCGATCATCGAGACGAAGGCGAACGACGTCTCGGCGTACATCCCGACGAACGTCATCTCCATCACGGACGGCCAGATCTTCCTGCAGTCCGATCTGTTCAACGCCGACCAGCGTCCCGCCGTGGACGTCGGTATCTCGGTCTCCCGAGTCGGTGGTGACGCGCAGATCAAGGCCATGAAGAAGGTCTCCGGCACGCTCAAGCTGGAGCTGGCGCAGTTCCGCTCGCTCGAGGCGTTCGCGATGTTCGCGTCCGACCTCGACGCGGCGTCCCGCGCGCAGCTGCAGCGCGGTGCCGTCCTGACGGAGCTGCTCAAGCAGCCCCAGTACTCGCCGTTCGCGGTCGAGGACCAGGTCGCGTCCGTGTGGGCCGGTACCAAGGGCAAGCTCGACGACGTCGCGGTCGAGGACGTCAAGCGGTTCGAGTCCGAGCTGCTGGACCACCTGCGCCGCAAGACCGACGTCCTGGAGACGATCCTCAAGTCCGGCAAGCTGGAGTCCGACACGGAGGAGGCGCTGAGCGCCGCCGTGGACGACTTCCGGGCGGGCTTCCAGAAGAGCGACGGCACGCCGCTCGTCGGTGGCAGCACCGAGGACGGCCCCGTCGACGTCGAGCAGGCGCAGATCGTCGTCAAGAAGAAGGCCTGACCCGTGGCCGGTGGAGCTCAGCGCATCTACAAGGCGCGGATCAAGTCGACGCAGTCGCTGAAGAAGATCTTCCGCGCGCGTGAGCTGATCGCCGCTTCCCGCATCGGCAAGGCTCGCGCGGCGGCAGCGGCGGCGGCGCCGTACGCACAGGCGATCACCCGTGCGGTGTCGGCTGTCGCGTCGCACACGGACATCGACCACCCGCTCACGCAGGAGGAGGGCGGCAACCGCGCAGCGGTGCTCGTCGTCTCCTCCGACGCGGGCATGGCCGGCTCCTACCCGATGGCGATCGTCCGTGAGGCCGAGAAGCTTGTCGGGCAGCTGACGGCCGAGGGCAAGGAGGTCGTGCTCTACGTGGCTGGCCGCCGCGCGGTCGCGTACTACACGTTCCGTGGGCGGGAGATCGCCAAGAGCTGGTCGTACGGTTCGGAGAAGCCGACGCCCGAGGCGGCGCAGGACATCGCCGAGACGCTCCTCGAGGTGTTCCTCGCGGAGGAGTCCGACGGCGGTGTCAGCGAGATGCACGTGGTCTCCACGCTGTTCGTCAACATGGTGACGCAGCGGGCCCGGGTGGTGCGCATGCTGCCGCTCGAGGTGGTCGAGGGCGTGTCCGAGGCCGACGAGCACGAGGCCCTGCCGCTCTACGACTTCGAGCCGTCGCCCGAGGCCGTGCTGGACGAGCTGCTCCCGCGGTACGTGCAGCAGCGCATCTACGCGATGCTGCTCGACGCCGCCGCGTCCGAGCTCGCCGCGCGTCAGCGGGCCATGCACACGGCGACCGAGAACGCCGAGGACCTGATCCGCACGTACACCCGACTGGCCAACCAGGCACGTCAGGCGGACATCACCCAGGAGATCAGCGAGATCGTCTCCGGTGCCGACGCCCTGGCGTCCTGAACCGACCGAAAAGACTCCCCGCCGGAGGACCCTCCGGCCCACCGAAGCGAGGCAAGTATGACCGCCACCACCGTGGAACCCACGGTCGAGCACACGAGCGGCTCCGGCACCGGCCGGGTCGCTCGGGTGATCGGACCCGTCGTGGACATCGAGTTTCCCGATGACGCGATCCCTGAGATCTACAACGCGCTGACCGTCGAGATCGACCTGTCCGGCAAGGGCGAGAACAAGTCCGTGCTGACGCTCGAGGTCGAGCAGCACCTGGGTGACTCCCTGGTGCGCGCCATCGCCCTGAAGCCGACCGACGGCCTGGTCCGCGGCGCCGTGGTGACCGACACGGGCGAGCCCATCAGCGTGCCCGTCGGTGACATCACCAAGGGCAGGGTCTTCAACGTGACCGGCGACGTCCTGAACCTCGCCGAGGGCGAGAAGTTCGAGGTCACCGAGCGCTGGCCGATCCACCGCAAGGCTCCGGCCTTCGACCAGCTCGAGTCGAAGACCACGATGTTCGAGACGGGCATCAAGTCCATCGACCTGCTCACCCCGTATGTCCAGGGTGGCAAGATCGGTCTCTTCGGTGGTGCGGGCGTCGGCAAGACGGTCCTCATCCAGGAGATGATCCAGCGTGTCGCCCAGGACCACGGTGGTGTGTCCGTGTTCGCCGGTGTCGGCGAGCGCACCCGTGAGGGCAACGACCTGATCGCCGAGATGGACGAGGCGGGTGTCTTCGACAAGACGGCCCTCGTCTTCGGCCAGATGGACGAGCCGCCGGGCACGCGTCTGCGCGTCGCCCTGTCGGCCCTGACGATGGCGGAGTACTTCCGTGACGTGCAGCAGCAGGACGTGCTGCTCTTCATCGACAACATCTTCCGCTTCACGCAGGCCGGTTCCGAGGTCTCCACGCTGCTCGGCCGTATGCCGTCCGCCGTGGGTTACCAGCCGAACCTGGCCGACGAGATGGGCCTCCTCCAGGAGCGCATCACCTCGACGCGCGGTCACTCCATCACGTCGCTCCAGGCCATCTACGTGCCCGCTGACGACTACACCGACCCGGCCCCGGCGACGACGTTCGCCCACCTGGACGCCACGACCGAGCTCTCCCGAGAGATCGCGTCGAAGGGTCTGTACCCGGCGATCGACCCGCTGGCCTCGACGTCCCGCATCCTCGACCCGCGCTACGTGGGCCAGGAGCACTACGACGTGGCGACCCGCGTGAAGTCGATCCTGCAGCGCAACAAGGAGCTGCAGGACATCATCGCGATCCTCGGTGTGGACGAGCTCTCGGAAGAGGACAAGACGGTCGTCGCGCGTGCGCGCCGCATCGAGCAGTTCCTCTCCCAGAACACGTACATGGCCGAGAAGTTCACGGGTGTGGTGGGCTCGACGGTGCCTCTGTCGGAGACCATCGAGGCATTCAAGAAGATCGCCGACGGTGAGTTCGACCACATCGCCGAGCAGGCCTTCTACAACATCGGTGGACTTGAGATGCTCGAGGAGAACTGGGCACGGATCCAGAAGGAGTACGGGGCCTGACGCCTCGGACACCTCCCCCCCGTGCGTGATGCCGCCCCGCTGGGCATGCCAGAATCAGGCAACCCGGCAGGGGCGGCATCACGCCCGCTACATCGGAAGGAGCTCTCGTGGCAGAGCTGAGCGTGGACCTCGTGTCCCGGGACCGTAAGGTCTGGAGCGGTGCGGCGACCCAGGTGAGCGCGCCGTCCGCGGACGGCCAGATCGGCATCCTGGCGAACCACACGCCGCTGCTGGCTGTGCTTCGCCCCGGCGTGATCAAGGTCGACACGGCTTCGGGTCCGGCCGTCGAGGCGCAGGTCACCGGCGGTTTCGTGTCCGTTGACAACAACCTCGTCACCCTTGTGGTCGACGAGATCTCCCTGGTCTGAGGGAGAGCGCGAGTGCCGGGCGTCATCTGGATCGCGATAGCGGTGCTCGGCGCGCTCGCGCTTGTGCTCGCGGCGGGTATCTCCCGACTGCGGACACTCTCTCGCAGAGTGGGTTCGTTCAACTGCAATGCCCGGCCGACCGGTAACCCCGAGGGTTCCTGGACGCCGGGCATCGCCCAGTACGCGGTGGGCCGGATCGAGTGGTGGCGGTGCTGGTCGCTGTCACCCCGTCCGGCCCGCACGTGGTACCGGGAGCGGCTGGTCGTCACCGGCCGCACCCCGCTGGACCCGGACGAGCGTGGTCAGGGTGACCACTACCTCGTCCAGTGCCGGTACGACGGGCTCGACTTCGAGCTCGATCTCGCCGCCGGCGACTACTTCGGCCTCGCCTCCTGGCTCGAGGCCGCCCCTCCCGGACGACAGGATCTGGTTCTCTGATGCGGCTGGTCGTGGCCGACTGCTCCGCCCTCTACACGGGCCGCCTGACCGCGATGCTCCCGCCGGCTACCCGGCTGCTCGTGGTCAAGGCTGACGGAAGCGTGCTGATTCACTCCGACGGCGGCTCGTACAAGCCGCTGAACTGGATGAGCCCGCCGTGCACGCTCGCCGTGCGCGCGCCGTCCGAGGAGGCCGCCGCGCGCGGCGTCACCGAGGTGTGGACGGTGCAGCACGCCAAGTCGGACGACCGGCTCGAGGTCGAGCTGTTCACGGTGCACCACGACTCCGCGCACGATCTGGGCATCGACCCCGGCCTCGTGAAGGACGGCGTCGAGGCGCACCTGCAGGAGCTGCTCGCCGAGCAGATCGCCCTGCTGGGCGCCGGGCACACCCTGGTTCGCCGTGAGTACCCCACCGCCATCGGCCCCGTGGACATCCTCGCGCGGGACGGCTCGGGCTCCACGGTCGCCGTGGAGATCAAGCGCCGCGGCGACATCGACGGCGTCGAGCAGCTCACGCGGTACCTCGAGCTGCTGAACCGCGACCCGATGCTGGCACCCGTCCGCGGCGTGTACGCCGCCCAGGAGATCAAGCCGCAGGCTCGCGTGCTGGCCAAGGACCGCGGCATCGCGACGCTCCTGCTCGACTACGACGCGATGCGCGGCGTGGACGACCCGGAGTCCCGCCTCTTCTGACTCCGACGTCGCTGGTCGAGCTTGTCGAGACCGGTCCCGACAAGCTCGACCGACGGCGACCGACGGCGAGCAGTGCGGGCTACAGCGGCGTCACCGACCACGCGGCGTCGGGTGCCTCCCGGACGACGGCGTACCCGCCGGCGGGCAGCACGATGCCGTCGTCCGTCGGGGCGTCCGTGACGAGATCGTGGCCCGGACCGGCTACCCGGACCGGCCGGTCGCCGTGGTGCAGCAGGAAGAGGTACGTGGCCTCCGCGCCGCGACGGCGGATCGCCTCGACCCCGGTGCCGGCCGCCTCGGGGACCACGGCACGTACGTCGTGCTCCGCGAGCAGCGCCCCCACGAACCCGTCCCACGACTCCTGGACCATCCGCGTCGAGACGTACGTCGCGGCGCCGTCCCCGACACGGCGGCGCGTGACGGCCGGCAGGCCGGCGAGGGGCCCCTGGGCGTACGTGGCGACGACCTTCGCCTGGGGCGGGTCCATCCGCTCGGTCCACTGCTCGACGACGGACCCGTCGCTGAGCTCCTGCGTCTCGTCCGGTGCGAGGGGAAGATGCTCGGTGACCCGGACGCCCAGCAGGTCACGGAGCCGGCCGGGGTAGCCGCCGGGGACCACTCGCTGGTGCTCGTCCGCGACGCCGGTGAACCGCCCGACGACGAGGTGCCCACCGGACTCGACGTACCGGGTCAGCCACGCCACGGTGTCGGCGTCCAGTGCCATCAGGGTCGGCACGAACAGCACCCGGTAGCGGCCGACGTCGGCGCCCGGGCGCGCGAAGTCGGCGGCGACCCCGGCGCGCCACAGGGCGCGGTGCGTCGCACGGACCTCGGTCGTGTAGTCGAGGTCGTCGTTCGGCAGGTGCGGCGTCTGGAGCGACCACCGGCCGTTGGCGTCCCACAGGATCGCGACGTCGGCCTCGACGACCGGCCCGTCCTGGGGCGGCTCCGCGATCTCCTGGAGCCGTCCGAGGAGCGCGCCCAGCTCGGCGACGCCCTCGTAGGTGCGGCTCTGCGGACCCGCGTGCGGCACCATCGCGCTGTGCCACGTCTCCGAGCCGCCGGCCGATGCCCGCCACTGGAAGAACAGTGCGCCCTGGGAACCCCGGGCGACGTAGCCCAGGGAGTTGCGGATCATCCGGTCGGGGTCCTTGAACGACTGCCGCGCACCGACCCGGATACCGGACGCGCTCTGCTCCATGAGCAACCACGGGCCGTCACCCCACGCACGGGTCAGGTCGGCGCCGTACGCGACCTGGGCCTCGCCGTCCGGGCCGGGTGTGTCGAGATAGTGGTCGACGGAGGCGAGGTCCAGCTGTTCGCTCCAGTCCCACTGGTTGAGGTGGTCCCAGGTCGGCTGCATGAAGTTCGTCGTGACCGGTGCCGTCGAGCCGGCCGTGCGGATCTCGTCCCGCTGCTCGGTGCACGCCGCGAGCATCTCGTCGGAGCAGAACCGCTTGAAGTCCACGGCGTGGGCCGGGTTGGCCAGGTACTGCGTGGTGCGCGGCGGCAGGATCTCTTCCCAGTCGTCGTACCGCTGGGACCAGAACGCCGTGTACCAGGCGTCGTTGAGCGCCTCGAGCGAGGCGTACCGCCCCTGGAGCCAGCGGCGGAAGGCAGCCGCGGCGTGCGGGCCGTGGTCGATGGTGCCGTACTCGTTGTGCACGTGCCAGCCCCGCAGGTGCGGGTGGTCGCCGTACCGCTCGGCGAGGAACCGCGCGACGCGGCGTGCTGCCTGGCGGTAGGCGGGTGCGCTGATCGCGTACGTGTCGCGCGAGCCGTGGGAGACGTACGTCCCGTCGGCCCGCACCGGCAGGGCGTCCGGGTGCGCCCGGGTGAACCACGGCGGCGGGGACGCGGTGGGCGTCGCGAGGAAGAACCCGATGCCGTTCGTGTCGAGGAGCGCGACGACGTCGTCCAGCCAGCCCGGCTCGAACTCTCCTTCGCGCGGCTCGAGCGCGGCCCACGAGAAGACCCCGATGGTCACGGTGTTCACGCCTGCCCGGCGCATCAGCGCCATGTCCTCGGCCCAGACCTCGCGCGGCCACTGCTCGGGGTTGTAGTCGCCGCCGAAGAGCAGGCGGTCGGGTACGAAGGGAACCGTCATGGGTCGTCCTCGGGTCGGTGGTGGGTGGGACAGTCGAGCGAAGGGTGGGCGGCGGCTGCGGTCACCGGCCGAGCTCACCGGCCGAGCTCACCGGCCCAGTGGGCCCGGTCGGGCAGGGCGGCGTCGAGCTCGGGCCAGATGTCGTCCGGCACGTCGGCGTCGGCCCAGGCCGTGACCTGGGTGAGCTGGGCGACGCTCGACACCCCGACGATCGTCCCCGCGACCCTCGGGTCACGGTTTCCCGCGCGCAGCGCCAGCGCGCCCACGGGAAGCCCCGCCGCACGAGCGACCGCGCGGATCCTCAGGACGGCGTCCCGCTGGACGGGGTCGACGTCGCGGTAGTGGTAGCTGCGCACGGGTCCGTCGTCGTCGGCGAGGGCGCCGCCGCCGAACGGGGCGGCGTTGAGGACGCCCACGCCTCGGTCGGCGCAGTCGTCGAGCAGGGTCTCGGCCGACCGGTCCAGGAGCGTGAGGCGGTTGTGCGTCACGACCGCCTCGAACTCGCCGGTGGCGACGTACTGCCGCAGCAGCCCGATCGGTCCGCCGGCCACCCCGAGGTGGTCGATCACGCCCGCATCACGCAGCCCGAGCAGGGCGCGGACGGGTCCGTCGGGCGCCATGGCGTCGGCGAACGCCATGCGTTCCGGGTCGTGGAAGTGCACCAGTGGCAGCCGGTCGAGGCCCAGGCGGTCGAGGGACTCGGCGACCGACGCGCGGACGCGGGCTCCCGAGAAGTCGCCGGTACCGGGCACGGGATCGACCTTGGTGAACACCTGCACGGCACCGTCCTCCGCGACACCCGCTGTGCCGCCCGCCGTGGCGCCCAGGCCCGCGAGGGCAGAGCCGATGAACGCCTCGGCCTCGCCGTACTCGTTGCTGGTGTCCCACGTGCTCCATCCCGACGCGGCGGCGGCGTGCAGCACGGTGGTGGCACCTGCGGCGTCGAGCCGGCGTCCGATACCGGACGTTCCCAGGACCACGGCGGGAACGCGCAGGCCGGTGGCTCCCAGCACGTGCTCGGTGAACGCGGCGCTCATCCCTTCAGCCCTCCGCTGATCAGGTCCAGGCGCCAGTAGCGCTGCAGCACGAGCATCATCGCGACGAGCGGGATGATCGCCACCGCCGACCCGATGATCGCCAGGGTGTAGAGAGACGGCGTCCCGGAGCCCTTGGACAGCAGCGTGTACAGGCCGACGGTGAGCGGGTACATCCGTTCGTCCGACAGCATGATGAACGGCAGCAGGAAGTTGTTCCAGATGCCCACGAACTGCAGCAGGAAGATCGTCACCATGCCGGGCACCATCATCGGCAGGGCGACGGAGACGAAGACGCGCGTGTCGTTCGCGCCGTCGATGCGCGCCGCCTCCATCGTCTCGGTCGGCACGGCCGAGACGGCGTAGACCCGGGCCAGGAAGATGCCGAACGGCGAGATGAGGCACGGCAGCAGCACCGACCAGTACGTGCCGGCCAGGCCGATCTTCGACATCAGCAGGTACTGCGGGATGGCCAGCGTGATGCCCGGCAGCAGCACGCCGCCGAGGATCGCGTAGAACACGACCTGGCGTCCCGGGAAGTCGTACTTGGCCAGCGCGTAGCCGGCCATCGTCGAGACGAGGGTGCACGCGACCGCGCCCACACCCGCGAAGACGAGGCTGTTGAGCGCCCACTGCGCGTACTGGCCGTCGCCGTACGCGAACAGGTCGCCCAGGTTCTCGACCAGCCCGCTGCCGGGCAGGAAGGTGAAGGTCGAGAAGAGCTCGGAGCTGGACTTGGTCGAGGCGACCAGCACCCAGACCACGGGGACGAGGCAGTACAGGGCGCCGAGCACCAGGACCACGGTCGGCAGGATCGCGCCACGCGGTCGAGGGCGGGGGCGGTCGGCGACGAGGCGCCGGCCGCCCGCGGGGCGGGACATGGTGGCGGTGCTCATCAGGACTCTCCGAACGAACGCTTCTGCGTCAGGCGCAGCAGGATGACCGACACGACGAGCGTGCCGAGAGCGAGGGCGACCGACGACGCGGCGGCGAGCGACAGGTTGTCCCGGGTGAAGGCGTCGCGGTAGATCATCATCAGCGGCACCCAGGTCTGGGAGATCTCGCTCGTCATCGGCCGGAGCGTCGTGGGCTCGCCGTACACCTGGAGCGTGCCGATGAGGGCGAACAGCCCGGTCAGGACCAGCGCCGGCGCGACCAGCGGGATCTTGATCCGGTAGGCGATGTCCCACTCGCTCGCACCGTCGAGTCGTGCCGCCTCGTACACGTCCGCGGGGATACCGCGCAGCGAGGTGTACAGGATGATCATGTTGAAGCCGACCCCACCCCAGACCGCGATGTTGGCGACTGCCGGGAAGAGCATGCCGCCGTGCAGCACGTCGACGCCGTCGAGCCCCACCCGCTCGAGGATCCAGTTGCCCGGGCTCGTCGAGGGCAGGTAGAGGAAGCCCCACAGGAGCGTGGCCACGACGCCCGGCACCGCGTACGGGATGAAGATCGCGGTGCGGGCGAACCGGGCGCCCCGCACCCGCGGCAGGTCGAGCAGCAGGGCGAAGGTCAGCGCGAGCCCCAGGGTGAGGGGGACCGCGATGATGCCGTAGATCGCGAGGCGGCCCAGCCCCGCGAGGAGCTCGGGAGCGGTGAACGCCGCGACGTAGTTGTCCAGCCCCACCCAGGTCTCCTGGCGGACGCCGAACGGGCCGCCGCCCGCCATGCGCATCCCGCGGAAGCTCAGGTAGAGCGCGTAGCAGATCGGGATCGCGAGGAAGGCGATGAACAGGACCCCTGCGGGCAGGAGGAAGAGGTACGGGGCTGCCCAACGGCGGCGCGCACGGCGGTACGCGAGCGAGGGCGGGTCGGTGACGGCGCTCATGGCGGGCTGCTCCTTCGCAGGCCGGGTGCCGGCGTTGCCGCCGGCCCGGGGTGTTACTTCTGGGTGACCTCGAAGCCGGTGGTCCTCATGTCCTCGACGACCTCGTCCTCGGTCGTGGTCAGGACGTCGCGCAGGGGCGCGCCGTCCGTGACCGCCGTCGACATGGCGTCCTGGAACGCGCTCGACGCGACGTTGACGTTGGGTCCCCAGCTGATCTCCGGGATCGTGGTCCGCGTGATCTCCGCGGCGGTCTCCCAGTAGTCCTCCTGCTGCGGCATGAGCAGGGGCGGGTCGCTCTCCAGGGTCAGCTCCTGGCCGGCGAGCGAGGCAGGGTACTGGCCCTGCTCGATCTGGGCCGCGGAGGCCTCGTCGGCGGTGCCCATCCACCGGGCGAACTCGGCGGCGGCCTCCGCGTGCTCGGTGGACGTCGTCACCACGACGGCGGATCCGCCCTGGAAACCGACCGCGGGGTCGCCCTCCTCCCACTGCGGGAGCGGGGCCATCGCCCAGTCGCCCGCGCTCTCCTCGGCGATGCCGTAGAGCACGCCGGCGGCCCAGAGGCCCGCGGGCCACGAGAGCACCTCGCCCTGGTTGACCTTCGCGTTCCACTCGGGAGTGAGCAAGGGCTCGGCCAGCACCAGGTCGCGGTCGATGAGGTCCTGCCAGTAGTCGGCCACCGCGACGGACGCGTCGTCGTCGAAGTCGACCGTCCAGGTGTCGCCGTCGACCGACCACCACTCCGCGCCTGCCTGCTGCGCGTACCCGGCGAACCCGCCGAACTCGGCCGGGGCGAAGGTGGTGATGTAGGAGTCGGGGTCGGCCTCGTGGACCGTCTCCGCCGCCTCGGCGAACTCCTCCCAGGTGGTCGGGACCTCGATGCCGAGCTCGTCGAACCGGGCCTTGTTGTAGGTCAGGGCCTGGGGGCCCGCGTCCTGCGGCACCCCGTAGGTGGCGCCGTCGAAGGTGACCTGGCTCCACACGCCGGGGGCGAACTCCTCCTCGAGCCCGTCGGCGTGCTCGGAGATGTCGGCGGCGACCCCGGCCACGATCATCGCCGGCAGGGTGTTGTACTCGACGATCGCGACGTCAGGAGCGTTGCCCGCACGGGTGGCGGTCACCAGCTTGGCCGACGAGTCGGTCCCGCCACCGGCGTCGGTCCGCTTCACCTGGATGTCCGGGTGGGCGGCGTTCCAGGCGTCCACCATGGGCTGTTGCGCCGTGCCCCACGCCCAGTAGTCGAGGGTGATGGGGCCGTCGGGGCCGGCATCGTCGCCTCCGGAGCCGGTGCCGGACGAGCAGGCGGCGAGCGCGAGGGCGACTGCTGAGAGCGTGGCCATGGCCGGGACAGTCCTACGCATCATTCACATCTTCCTTGACGTGCGGTGAAGGCTCTCGCAGCTGCGCGAAGCGCTTCGATGAATAGGTAGCATCATTGCCAGGCGAAAACAGGGCTGTCAAGGCCCGTCCCACCAGGAGGCTCCTGCTTTCGGGCAGCTTCCGGCCGGATATGACAGCCGGGGCCGAGGCTCAGTGCGTCGAAGCGGTTGCGCGTCGATGACGCCCCGGACGTGTCCTCGGGCAGGTCAGACCGCCGGACGGGACGGCGACCGGCCCCTGTCGGGACCCTGGCAGGATGTCCGCATGACTGATTCCGGTGCTCTCGTGGTGCGTGGTCGTCTGGTCCGGCCCTCCTCGGTGGTGGACGACGGCGTCGTCGTCGCCTCGGGTGGCCGGGTCACGTTCGCCGGCTCGGTGTCCGACGCCCTGGCGACCGGCTACGGCCCCGCCGTCGAGACCGTGCCGCCCGCTCCCGAGACGTACGTGCTGCCCGGGCTCGTGGACCTGCACAACCACGGTGGGGGCGGCGTCTCGTTCCCGGACGTCACCACTGCCGACGAGGCGCTGGCGGGTGTGCTCGAGCACCGCCGTCACGGCACGACCGCCCTGCTCGCGTCGCTCGTGACGGCCCGGCCCGAGGTGCTGCTGAAGCGTGCCGCGGTGCTGGCCGAGCTCGCGGTGGCCGGCGAGATCGAGGGCCTGCACGTCGAGGGGCCGTTCCTGTCGCACCGCCGCCGGGGCGCACACAACCCGGCTGACCTGCAAGAAGGCAGCAGCGAGCTGGTGCGGGACCTGGCCGAGGCGGCCCGCGGGTTCCTCCGCACCATGACCGTCGCGCCCGAGGTGCCCGGCGTGACCGGTCCCGGTGGTGTCGCCGAGGCGCTGGTCGACGTCGGCGCGCTGCCCTCCCTGGGGCACACCGACGGCAGCACCGAGCAGGCGGAGGCGCTGATCGCGCAGGTGACGGACGCCCTGGCCGCCGCGGGCAGTGCACTCGGGCCGATGACGGCCACGCACCTGTTCAACGGGATGCGTCCGCTGCACCACCGCCGGCCGGGCCCCATCGCCGCATGCCTGGCGGCCGCGGCCCGTGGTGCCATGGTCGTCGAGCTCATCGGCGACGGCGTGCACCTCGACGCCGCGACGGTCCGCTCGGTGTTCGACATGGTGGGCGCCGACCAGGTGGCCCTGGTGACCGATGCGATGGCGGCGGCCGGCATGGCCGACGGCCGTTACGAGCTGGGCCCCATGTCGGTGCAGGTGCTCGACGGCGTCGCCCGCGTGGTGCCGGAGGCGGACCCGTCCGGCGCCCCGGCGGAGGGGGCGATCGCGGGGGGCACCGCGCACCTGATCGACGTCGTGCGCTGTGCCGTGGCCGCGGGCGTCCCCCTGCCCGACGCCGTGCGGTCCGCCACCGCCGTGCCTGCTCGGGTCCTGGGGCTGACCGGCGAGGTCGGCAGCCTGGAGCCCGGTGCCCGCGCCGACGTCCTCGTGACGGACGCGACCCTGCGCCCGCTCCGCGTCCTGCGCCACGGACTCGACGTAGCCCGCCCCTGACCGGTCCGGATGGGTGGGCGCCACGCGCGTTGATGTCGTGGTCGCCGTCGCGTAACCGACCGCTGTTAACGTGCCGGGCATGACGGTTCCCGTGTTCCAGCCCGGCCAGACGGTAGTGCGCCGCGAGATCATGCGGGGCGAACCGTGGATCGCGATCCCGCAGGTGTGCGTCCAGGACGACGGCGACCTGCTCGTCACCTACACCCCTGGCGGCACCCCGATGGTGTACCCGGAGACGGGCACGTTCCCGGTGGGGGAGCACCCGTGGAAGCTCTCGGGCAGCACGCACTGGCGCGGCCACGGCCGGCTCGAGCTGCACTGGGCCGGGGTGGAGCACTCCCTCTTCCTGTTCTGGGCCGGGCCCCAGCGTGCCTTCCAGGGTTGGTACTTCAACCTCGAGGACGCGCCCCGCCGCACCCCCATGGGGTTCGACACGCTCGACCACGAGCTGGACGTCTGGTGGGGCGCCGACGCCGAGACCTACGAGTTCAAGGACGTGCCCGAGTTCGAGGAGACCGGGCCGGCACGCTATCCGGGCCGCATGGACCAGATCCGTGCCGAGGGCGACCGGATCGCCCGCCTGCTCGACGCCGGCGAGCTCTGGTGGGACAAGGCCTGGGCCGACTGGACGCCCGACCCGGCGTGGCAGCCTCGCGAGATCCCCGCAGGCTGGGCGAGCGTGCCGTTCGAGACACGCTGACCTCGACGTACCGGCGGGCAGACCATCCGGTGGCCGGTGGGGTAATACCGGTGGCTCAGCCGACGCAGGGCGCTACGGTCGGACCGTGCCTTCTACCTCGCCGCTCCCCAGGCCCGTCCCCGACCCCACCGCCCGCACCGCACCCGGCTCGGCCCGACCGGCCCGTGAGTGGCCCCTGGCCACCGACCGCCTCAGCCTCCGTCCGGTGGTCGCCGCCGACGCCGAGGCGTTTCTCGGCTGGCGCTCGCGCCCCGACGTCGTGCAGTTCATGTACCAGCCCCCGTGGGACCGGCCGACGGCGGAGACGAAGCTCCGCACCTGGTCGAACGCGCCGTTCGAGGAGGTGGGCGACGTTCTGGTGCTGGCGATCGAGGTCGACGGCGCCGTCGTCGGCGAGGCGATGCTCAAGTGGGCACCGGGCCCACGCCAGGCCGAGCTCGGCTACGGCCTGCACCCCGACGTGACCGGGCGCGGCCTCGCGACCGAGGCCGCCCGCGCCACCCTGGAGCTCGCCTTCACCAGGTACGGCTTCCACCGGGTGTACGCGCGGATCGACGAGGAGAACCTCGCCTCGGTCCGCGTGGCCGAGCGGCTCGGCATGCGCCGCGAGGCGCACCTCCTGGAGAACGACCTGCGTGACGGCGTCTGGTCCAACGAGGTGATCTACGCGCTCCTCGACCGCGAGCTCCCGTAGCCCGCGGTCGAGGTGGCCTCAACCGACGGTGAGCTCGGCCCGCACCCGGAGGTCTCCGGCCGACGGCCCGGACGCCACCGTGTAGGTGCCGGGCTGCAGCACCATGGCGCCGTCGTGCCGGACGGCGAGCGCACCCAGGTCCAGCGGGACCGGCACCTCGGCGAGTGCGCCCGGCGTCAGCCGGACCCGGGCGTACCCGAGCAGCTGCCGCGCCGCCGCGGGCACCGGCAGGTCGGGTGACAGGCCGTGGACCGCGACGAGCTCGTCCACAGGCCGGTCCCCGGAGTTGTGCACGGTGACGACCGCGGTGGTGCCGCCGTCCTGCACCAGCCGCAGACCCTCGTACCCGACGGTCGTGTAGCTCAGCCCGTGCCCGAACCAATAGGCGGGCTCGTCCGCCAGGTGCCGGTAGGTGACACCCTGGCGGGCGACGTCGTAGTCGAACAGGTCGCCGGCCTGGGCCTCGGTCGCCGGCCAGGTCTGCGCGAGCCGTCCGTAGGGCTCCGCGTCCCCGGACAGTACGTCGACCAGCCCGTTCCCGACCTCCTGCCCGCCGTGCGAGGCCCAGACGAGCGCCCCGGGCGTGCCCCCGGCGCCGGGCAGCCCTGGTCCGAGCACGTACGGGTAGGACGAGGTCAGCACCAGCACGGCCGCCGGGCAGGCCTCGCGGGCCACGCGCCAGGTCTCGGCCATCGAGGCGGGCAGCTCGAGGCTGGTCCGGTCCTCGGTCTCGCGTCCGCCCAGGTGGGGGTCGTTGCCGGCCGCCACGAGCACGACGTCGGCGCCCGTCGCCGCCCGCGTGATCTCCGCGTGCCCCGACGCGACCGTGCGCCACGTGAACCGCTCGGCGTCCGCCAGGCGGGTGCCGTCCGCAGCCAGCAGTCCGGATCCGCGCTGCACCCGCACCCATCGTCCGCTCGCCACGTGGTGCAACGACCAGGTGCCGTCGGCGTGATGGTGCCGCCGGAACGACTCCTGCACCACCCAGCCGCCGACACGTTCGGCGTCGGCTCGCAGGATCCAGCCCGCACCCGTCAGGAGGCGGCCCGAGGCCACCGAGCCGAACGTGAGCAGGCCGTCGCCCCAGTCGGTGACGTCGAGGTGGGTCTCCTTGCCCGCGTCGGACGCCGAGACCGTCACCTCGCCCTCGGCGGTGACCGTCACGTACCTGCCCGTCGATGCCGCGTGCAGGGCCACCCGGTCCGACCCGTCGGCGACCTCCACGACGGCGTCGGGGTACCGGTCGGCGACCGCGCGAGCGAGGGAGACCGTGTACGGCGGGGTGCCGGAGTACCAGTCGGTCAGCACCCGGTCGGCCAGCGGGCCGACGACGGTGATGCGCTCGGGCGCCCGGAGCGGCAGCGTCCCGTCGTTGTGCAGCAGCACCACGGACTTCGCCGCCGCCTCGCGGGCCAGCACGCGGTGCTCGGGCAGATCGATGGCCTCGGGCCCGATGGTCGCGTACGGGTCCGCGGCCCCGTCGAGCTCGCCCGTACGGAGCCGCAGCTCGAGCATGCGCAGGGCCGCGGTGTCGACGTCGTCCTGCGACAGCAGGCCGGCGGCCAGGGCCTCGCGGAGGCGGTCCAGCGTGACGGAGGCGTCGGCGTCGTTGTCCGTGAACGAGTCCAGGCCGGCCCGCACGGCCGCCGCGTGCGACTCGGCGTGGGAGGCGAAGGCCCGCTGGACGGAGACCAGGAACGTGGGCGCGCCCGCGTCGGACACGACGGCCACCGACCCCGGGGCCCAGGACCGCAGCTCGGCCAGGAGGTCGCCGGAGGTATGGGCCGGAACCCCGTTGACCAGGTTGTACGAGGGCATGACCGCCCCTGCCACCCCTGCCTCGATCGGGCCACGGTAGGCGGGCAGCTCGTACTCGTGCAGCGTGCGCTCGGACAGGTTCGACGACGTCGCCGAGCGATCCGTCTCGTTGCCGTACCCGAGGAAGTGCTTCAGGGCCGGCACCGTCTTCCAGACCGTCGGGTGGTCCCCGCGCAGGCCGCGGCAGTACGCCGTCGCGAGCTGGGACACGAGGCGGGGCTCCTCGCTGTACCCCTCCTCGCCGCGGCCCCAGGCCGGGTGCCGCAGCGGGTTCACGACGGGTGCCCAGACGTTCAGCGAGACCGCCGGGTCCTCGGCGTGCTTGGCCCGCAGCTCGGTGGCGACCAGGTCGCCGAGCCGGCGGAGCAGGTCGACGTCCCACGTCGCGCCCAGCCCGACCGGCTGGGGCAGTACGGTCGCGCGGCCGAGCCACGCGACGCCGTGCAGCGCTTCCGCGCCGGTGTGGAAAGCTGCCAGGCCCAGCCGTTCGATCGGGGGCTGGTGCTGGTGCAGCAGGCTCAGACGCTCCTCAGGGGTGAGGCGGTCCAGGAGGTCACGGGCCCGGTCGGCGAGTGGCGCCGCGGGGTCACGGAAGAGGGGCTGGGTCTCGTGTGGCACGTCGTCCTCGAAACGGTTCAATGATCCGGCGCTCGCCGTTCCGCGGCCGCGCCGGTGCGGTCAGGGTGGAGGATACGCCACACGAACGGCCTGGATGCTGGGAAGCCACGCCCCAACAGCACGATCGGGTTAAAGAACTGGACAAATGATTGCTTCCTCTCGCGGCCTTGCCCTACTGTTCTGGCATCGACGGAGGTCGAAGCGCTTCGACGTTGATTCGCTTCCTCTTCGCCGGGTCCGGGCACACTGACGTGCCGCGCTGTCCACGAAGGAGTGAAAGCCATGACAGCACCTCTGCTGACCGGTCGGCTCGACCGGCGGTCGTTCCTCGGTTTTCTTGCGGTCGGCGCCGGTGTCGTCGGCGTCCCGTCCCTGCTCACCGGCTGTACCACCACGGGTGGCGGGCCTGCCGTCGAACCGGGGACCGTGACCGCGTCGAACCTGCCCACCTACGTGCCCATCGAGTACGTGAAGCCGGACTTCCCGAGCGTCAACGGCTCCACCGCGGGCTACGCCAGCATTCCCGAGGAGCTCGTCACCGCATTCGAGACCCCGCCGGGGGCCGGCGGCACCTACACGGCGATGACGCCGCTGTGGAGCACCATCCCGTCCACGCGGGGCAACGAGTACTTCGACGCGGTGAACGAGGCACTCGGGACGACCGTCGAGTTCCAGATCTCGGACGGGAACACCTACGGCGACAAGCTCGCCGCCGTCCTCGCGTCCGCCAAGGACGTCCCCGACTGGGTGTCCGTGCCCACCTGGAACATCCCGCCGCGGTTCGGTCAGGCCGTCGACGCCCTGTTCCAGGACCTCACGCCCTTCCTGGCGGGCGACAAGGTGAAGAAGTACAAGAACCTCGCCAACCTCCCGACCGACGCGTGGCGGTTCGGTGTGTTCAACGACAAGCTCTACGCGCTGCCGTTCCCCGGCGACGTCATCAACAACGCGATCTTCCACCGGGCGGACATCTTCGCCGAGCTGGGCATCGACGCCGCGCCGACCACGGCCGACGAGCTGCTCGAGCTGGCCAAGGAGGTCACCGACCCGGGCAAGAAGCGCTGGGGCGCGAACGACATGTGGGTCGCGGCGAACATCATGTTCGCGGTGCCGCCGTCGGACCGCTGGAGGCTGGACGACGCGGGCAAGCTGATCCACCGCATCGAGACCGAGGAGTACCGGGCGGCGCTGGACTGGCAGATCAAGCTGTACAAGTCGGGTGCCGTGCACCCCGACGCCGTGGCCGACCGGCCCGAGGCCGCGAAGCCGAACTTCGAGTCCGGCGCGGTCCTCATCACCACCGACGGTGTGGGCGGCTGGCACGAGGCGCTGGGTCGGATGCAGACGACGAACCCGGACTACGACCAGCGTCCGTTCCCGTTCTTCGCGGCCGACGGCGGCGAGCCCGCGCTGTGGAAGGGGAGCCCGGTCAACATCTTCTCGTTCCTCAAGAAGACCGACGACACGGCGCGGATCGAGGAGCTGCTCGCCGTCGCTGACTTCCTGGCCTCGCCCTTCGGCACCGAGGAGTTCCAGCTCATCAACTACGGCGTGGAGGGCACGCACTACACCCTCGACGAGGACGGCCTGCCCGTGCCGACCGACCGGGCGGCCACGGAGGTCGCGCAGTCGTACATCTTCCTGGTGGACCCGCCGGTGGTGAACGCCAAGGTGCAGTACCCCGGTTTCGTCGAGGCGTTCTGCACCTGGCAGGCCGAGGCCGCCCAGTACCTGGTCGAGGACCTGTTCTACGGCATGCAGATCACCGAGCCCGCCCAGTACGCCTCGCTCAAGACCCCGTTCGAGGACCTCGAGAAGGACATCGCGCGCGGGCGCAAGTCCATGGCCGACCTCGACGACGCGGTGGCCACGTGGACCAGCTCCGGCGGTGAGGAGCTGCGCGCTTTCTACCAGGAAATCCTGGACAAGAAGTGAGCGTCGCGAGCTCCACGCCGAGTACCGAGGAGGCCCCCGGCGCCGCGGACACCGGGGACACCGCCGCCGGCATGGCGAGCACACCGCCCCCGGAACACCGGGCCGACCGTGTGCCGCACCGCAAGATCCCCTGGACCACGCGGATGCGGCGGGACCGCTCCCTGCTGATCATGGTGGCGCCGGCGGTGCTGCTCCTGGCCGTGTTCGCCTACGTGCCGATGGCCGGCAACGTGGTGGCCTGGCAGGAGTACTCGCCGTACGTCGGCATCCGGAACAGCCCTTTCATCGGATGGGCCAACTTCGAGCGCGTCTTCACCAACCCGCTGTTCCTCGACGCGGTGCTGAACACGCTGGTCATCACGGCGTTCCAGCTCGTGTTCTTCTTCCCGGTGCCGATCGTGCTGGCGCTGCTCCTGAACAGCGTCCTGACACCCGGCCTGCGCACGACGATCCAGTCGATCGTGTACCTGCCGCACTTCTTCTCCTGGGTGATCGTCGTGACGATCTTCCAGCAGATCTTCGGCGGGGCCGGCGTGCTCGCGAGCAGGATGCGCGACGCGGGTTACTCGGGCTTCGACCTGATGACCAACCCGGACACGTTCCTGCTGCTCATCACCGCGCAGTCCGTCTGGAAGGACGCCGGCTGGGGGATCATCATCTTCCTCGCGGCGCTCGCGACGGTGGACCCCCAGCTCTACGAGGCCTCGGTGGTCGACGGCGCGGGCCGATGGCGCCGTATGTGGCACGTGACGCTGCCTGCGATGCGGCCGGTGATCATCCTGCTGCTGATCCTGCGGCTGGGCGACTCGCTCACCGTCGGGTTCGAGCAGCTCATCCTCCAGCGCGGCGCGGTCGGGGTCGACGTCGCGGAGGTGCTCGACACATTCGTCTACTACCAGGGCGTCGTGAACGGCGACTGGGCCTTCGCGGCGGCCGCCGGGCTCGTCAAGGGTCTGGTCTCGCTCGCCCTCGTCCTCGGGGCCAACAAGCTCGCCCACCTCGTGGGCGAGGCGGGGGTGTATCAACGCGCATGAGAATCGAATCCGAGACAGTCGCCGTGAAACCGGTGCCGAAGCAGCCGTACCGCCGCTCCGCCCGGTACCGCGCCCTGCTGCGCGGCAAGAACCGCCCGGTCTGGGAGGAGGACCCCAACCCGCTGGGGCTCGTCGTCAAGGGGGTCGCCCTCCTGGTCATCGTGCTGACCGTGCTGTTCCCCCTGTACACGGTGGTGCTCACCAGCCTCTCCACACAGGCGGACGTCGTCCGGTCCGGCGGCCTGGTCATCGTGCCGGGCGGCCTGTCGCTCTCCGCCTACACGCAGATCCTGTCCGGCGGGATCGTCACGCGAGCCACCATCGTCAGCATCGGGATCACCACGGTCGGCACGGTGCTCTCCACCACGGTGTCCGTGCTGGCGGCGTACGGGCTCAGCCGCCCGGGCTCCTTCGCCCACCGGCCGGTGCTGTTCCTCTTCCTCATCACCATGTTCTTCGGTGCGGGGATGATCCCCACCTACCTGCTGGTGAGCAACCTCGGGCTGATCGACAGCTACTGGTCGCTCATCCTCCCGGGGGCGGTCAGCGCGTTCAACGTGCTGATCCTGCGGGCGTTCTTCATGGGCATCGACCGGTCCATCACGGATGCGGCCCGCATCGACGGCGCGGGAGACTGGCGCATCCTGGGCCAGATCGTCCTGCCCATGTCGAAGGCGGTGGTGGCGGTCGTCGCGCTGTTCTACGGCGTCGGCTACTGGAACGCGTTCTTCAACGCGATGCTCTACATCAACGACAACGCGAAGTGGCCGCTGCAGCTGGTGCTGCGGTCCTACGTGCTGCAGGGGGTGACCCTCCCGGGCAGCGGCGTGGGCCAGGTCGATGTCGACGACGGCGCGGTGACCGGTCTGCCCGTGAAGATGGCCGTGATGGTGCTCGCGATCATCCCGATCCTCGTGGTGTACCCGATGGTGCAGCGGCACTTCACGAAGGGCGTGATCTTCGGGGCCATCAAGGGGTGATGCGCCAGGGGCGCCCGCCGTCAGTCGTGCCCGGCGGCGGGCCCGTACGCCGAGCTCTCGCGCTCGGTGAGCACGGGGGCGAGCAGCCTCGTCTCGGACGGCTGCTCGCCCTCGAGGCGCGTCATCACCATGTCCACGGCCACCTTGCCGATGTCCTCGGCGGGCAGGTCGATGCTGGTCATGGGGATCCGCTGCGAGAGCGCCACGTCGGTGGGGCAGACCGCCACCACGGACATGTCGGTGCCGACCACTGCTCCGCGCTCGGCGAGGCGGGCCAGCACGTGGGGGAGCGCACCCTCGTTGTGCACGATGATCCCCGTGGTCTCCGGGGCGGTGGCGAGCAGCGTGTCCACGGCCTCCGAGGCGCCCGCGGGCGTGGAGTCGCACGCCTCCACCTTGACCGTCACACCGGAGCTCTTCGCCTGGTCGCGCAGCCCTCGCATGAGCCGCTCGGCGTAGGACGTGTGTCGTCGCAGCACCTCGGGCGGGGAACCGATGAGGGCGACGTCGGTGTGGCCGGCCTTCACGAGGTGCCGGACGGCGAGCCGGCCGGCGGCCTCGAAGTCGAGGTCCACACAGCTCAGGCCCTCGGGGTCCTGCGGCAGGCCGATGAGCACCGTCGGCTGCTTGGCGGCCGCGACGAGGGGCACCCGCGGGTCGTCCGCCTCGATGTCCATCATGACCAGGGCGTCGACCATGGAGCCGCTGGTCACCCGGTCGAGGCCGCTCACGTCGTCCTGGGTCAGCAGCAGCACGTCGTGGTCGAAGTCCCGCGCACGCGTCACGACGCCCGCGACGAACTGCATGATGACGGGCACGCTCACGCCCACGCGCAGAGGCGCCATCAGGGCGATCACGTTGGTGCGGGACGAGGCGAGCGCCCGTGCCCCGGCGTGCGGCCGGTAGCCGAGCTTCTCGATCGCGCGCTCGACACGTGCCCGGGTCGGTGCGGAGATGGGCCGCTTGCCCGACAGCACGTAGGACACGGTGGAGGTCGAGACCCCCGCCGCCTTGGCGACGTCGTCGATCGTAGCCACGGTGCTCCTCTTGAATCGTTACCGCAGTGTGCCCTGGAAGTGGGTCCGGTGCGGTGGCAGGTCGTACGCGTCGGGCACCGGGCACTCCAGTGTGCCGTATGCCAAGTAAGCGCTTCGATGGAATCCTAGCCCACTTGTGCCCATGTGGCACTGGACACCTACGGGGCACTGGGGTTAGCGTGTTGAAACGCTTCGACGATCGTGACGCAGAGGTCGGGTCGCGCGGTGGCAATGCAGCCCACCGAGGTCGAGCACTGAGCCCGCGACCGGGCTCTGCGAATCAAGGAGACATGCAATGAAGCACCAGCGGACTATGACCGCCGTGGCGGCCGCGATGGCCGGCGCCCTGGCCCTGACCGGCTGCACCGGCCAGAGCGGCGGCGGTGGCGACACCGACGACAGCACCCTGACGATCTGGCACTACGAGAACGAGGACTCGGCGATGGGCAAGGCCTGGGCCGAGGCCATCGAGATCTTCGAGGAGGAGAACCCCGACGTCACGGTCGACGTCGAGAAGCAGACGTTCGAGCAGATCCAGAAGAACGCCAAGATCGTGCTCACGGGCGACGACGTGCCGGACGTCATGGAGTTCAACAAGGGCAACGCGACGGCGGGCCAGCTCGCCGCGCAGGGCCTGCTGACCCCGCTGACCGACGCCGCCACCGAGCGCGGCTGGGACGAGAAGCTCACCGGCTCGCTGGCCACCACCGCGACGTACGACGAGCAGGGCCTCATGGGTTCCGGCGAGTGGTACGGGGTGCCGAACTACGGCGAGTTCGTCGGCGTCTACTACAACAAGGACATGTTCGCCGAGCACGGGCTCGAGGTGCCGACGAACCTCGACGAGTTCGAGGACGTCCTGGCCGCCTTCAAGAAGGAGGGCATCACGCCGCTGGCCGAGGCCGGCGCCGAGTACCCGCTCGGCCAGCTCTGGTACGAGCTCGTCCTCGCCTACGGCGACCGCGCCCTCGTCGACGACTACCAGCTCTTCGCGAACGACGTCGACTTCCACAACGAGGCGATGACCCAGGCCACGGAGAAGCTCGACGAGTGGATCGACAAGGGCTACATCGCCTCCGACTCGGCAGCGCTCACGGCCGAGGACATGGGCGTCTCGTTCATCGACGGCACCTACCCGCTCATGGTCAGCGGGTCCTGGTGGTTCGGCCGCCTCGCGACCGAGGTCGAGGCCGACTGGGGACAGTTCAACTTCCCGGGCAACACGCTGCACACCGGCTCGTCCGGCAACCTCTGGGTCGTCCCGGCCAACGCCGACTCCCCGAGCCTCGCCGAGGAGTTCATCGACATCACGCTCCGGCCCGAGGTCCAGAACATCCTCGCCGTCGAGGGTGGCCTGCCCGTCGCGGGCGACGCCTCGGTCATCGAGGACGAGCGCACGCGCGAGCTCACGGAGAACTTCCAGGCGATCCTCGACGAGGACGGCCTCGCGTACTACCCGGACTGGCCAGTGGCCGGCTACTACGACGTGATCGTCAGCGAGCTGCAGTCCCTGGTCAACCGGTCCAAGACCCCGGACGAGGTGCTGGACGGTCTCCAGAGCTCGTACGACGAGGGCAAGGCCGACCTGCTCGATGGCTGACAGCACTCTCACCGAACGGCGCTCGCGGGCCACTGACGGCCCGCGAGCCCCGGGCGGTACGCGCCGCCGCCGTCGGGCGGAGTGGGTGGCGTACCTGCCCTACCTGCTGCCAGGGGCGATCGCGTTCGCCGTGGTGATCGGGTACCCGCTCCTGACGAACGTGTACTTCAGCCTGTTCAAGTGGCGCGGCGGCATGGCGCCGCTGCGTTGGAACGGCCTGGGCAACTACGTGGACCTGCTGGGCGACGACAAGTTCTGGACGTCGTTCGGCAACTCGCTGGCGATGATCGTCGCGATGGTGCTGGTGCCCACGCTGCTGGGCCTCGTGCTCGCCGCCGTGCTGTTCGACTACCTCGGCCGGCGGTTCGGTGCGCGGGTCTCGTCGGTGCTGCGTGCCACCTACTACCTGCCGCAGATCCTGCCCGTCGCCGTGGCGGGCGTGCTGTGGAACTGGATCCTGAACTCCCAGACGGGCGCGCTCAACGCGATCC
This sequence comes from Promicromonospora iranensis, assembly GCF_028994775.1. Lineage (GTDB taxonomy): Bacteria > Actinomycetota > Actinomycetes > Actinomycetales > Cellulomonadaceae > Promicromonospora > Promicromonospora iranensis_A. Next base: position 119,466 of record NZ_JAJQMN010000010.1, read on the forward strand.
TGCGCGGGGTGGGCATCGAGTCGCCGCCCAACTGGCTCGGTGACCCCACGACAGCGCTGCCGTCGGTGATGCTCGTGCTGATCTGGGTCCAGATGGGCTACCCGGTGGTCATCTTCATGGCCGCCCTGCAGCGCGTGGACCCGGAGCTCTACGAGGCGGCCGAGCTCGACGGCGCCGGCTGGTGGGACCGGTTCCGGGCCATCACGGTGCCCCAGATCCGGCCGGAGATCTTCGTCGTGACGCTGACCTGCACGGTCGCGGCGCTCAAGGTGTTCGGTCCGATCTACGTGCTCACCCGCGGTGGGCCGGAGAGCTCGACCCTCGTGCCGAGCTACTACTCGTACCTGAGCTTCTTCGACAAGTCCCAGGTCGGTTACGGGTCCGCGATCGCCACGGTGCTCACGCTCGTGATCGTCGTCGTGGCAGCGGTCATCCTCGGCCTGCAGAACCGGGCCGAACGACGTGAGAGGGAGGGGATCTGACATGGCACTCGCCACAGACGCGCGACCGGCCTCACCGGCGGCTCAGGTGCGCACCACCGCCGTCGACTCCCGCTACCGCCGCGGTCCGGGCCGCTGGCTCGTGCTGGCCGTCGCGGTGCTCGTGGGCCTCGCGGTCCTCGCGCCGTTCGGGATCATGCTGCTGAACGCGTTCAAGTCGCCGCAGGACTACGCGGCGAACGGGCCGCTGTCGTGGCCGTCCGGGCTGTACCTCGACGGGGTGGTGGCGTTCTGGGAGCGCACCGAGTTCCCGGTGAAGCTGTGGAACTCGTTCTTCATCTCCGCGGTCGTCGCCGTGCTCGGAGCGCTGCTGTCGCTGCTCAACGCCTACGCGATCGGCATCGGCCGGGTGAAGGGGCGGCTGTGGATCATCGCGCTGTTCCTGCTGGCGAACATGCTGCCGCAGGAGGCCCTGATCTACCCGCTGTTCACCATGGCGCAGGCGGTGGGGCTCTCGAACTCGCAGTGGTCGGTGATCATCATCTTCACCGTCATCCAGTCGGCGTTCGGCACCTACCTGCTGTCCTCGGTGCTGGGCACGTTCCCGCCGGCGCTGCTGGAGGCCGCGGCGCTCGACGGCGCGAGCCGGTGGCGCATCCTCTGGCAGGTCGTCTTCCCGATCGTGCGGCCGACGCTCTCGGTCCTGATGATCTTCTTCTTCATCTGGACCTGGAACGAGTTCTTCATCCCGCTGGTGATGCTGACCAGCAACGACACCCAGACCATCCCCATCGCCCTGGCATCGCTGCAGGGCGACCGGATGATGGACGCGCCGACGATCAACGCGGGCTCGCTCGTCTCGCTCGTGCCCGCCGTCGTGTTCTTCCTCATCTTCCAGCGCACCCTGACCCGGGGCGTGACCGCCGGGGCGGTCAAGTGACCGGGCGCACCACAACGGACCCCTACGCCGAACAGAAACGAGTGAGGCCCAAGCCATGAGATTCACCGACGGCTACTGGCAGCTGCGCCCCGGCGTCGAGATGCTGCGTCCCCGGGACATCGACTCCGTCGAGGCCGGCGACAACACCCTGACCGTGTACGCGCCCACCGCGCCGATCACCAAGCGTGGTGACACCCTGAACCGCCCGGCCGTGACGGTCACGTTCGACGCCCCGGCCGACGACGTCATCGGCGTGCGCATCGAGCACCACCAGGGCCGCCGCGACCCCGGCCCGCACTTCGCGGTCAACCGTGAGCCGGGAGCGGTCAAGGTGGTGGTGCCCGAGTCCGGCCCCGCCGAGCTCACGTCCGGCGGCCTCACGGCCCGCGTCGGTACCGACGGCCCGTGGCACGTCGACTTCGTGGCCGACGGCGAGGTGCTCACCTCGTCGTCGGACCGGAGCGTCGGGATCGCGAGCACGCCTGACGGCGACTTCGTGCACGAGCAGCTGGCGCTCGGCGTCGGCGAGCACGTCTACGGGCTGGGCGAGCGGTTCGGCGCGTTCGTGAAGAACGGCCAGAGCGTGGACGTCTGGAACGAGGACGGCGGCACCGCGAGCGAGCAGGCGTACAAGAACGTGCCGTTCTACCTGACCGACCGGGGTTACGGCGTGTTCGTGGCCCACCCGGAGCGGGTCTCGTTCGAGGTGGGGTCGGAGGTCGTCAGCCGTACCCAGTTCTCGGTGCCGGGGCAGTCGCTCCAGTACTACGTGATCCACGGGCCCACGCCCGCCGAGATCCTGCGGCGGTACACGGCCCTGACGGGTCGCCCCGCGATCGTCCCCGCCTGGTCGTACGGGCTGTGGCTCTCGACGTCGTTCACGACGAACTACGACGAGGCCACCGTCACGAGCTTCATCGACGGCATGGCCGAGCGGGACATCCCGCTGTCGGTGTTCCACTTCGACTGCTTCTGGATGCGGCAGTTCCACTGGTGCGACTTCGTGTGGGACCCGGCCACGTTCCCCGACCCCGAGGGCATGCTCGCCCGGCTGCACGAGCGTGACCTGAAGGTCTGCGTGTGGATCAACCCGTACATCGCCCAGCGCTCGCACCTCTTCCGCGAGGGCCGGGAGAAGGGGTACCTGGTCACCACGGCCGAGGGCGACGTGTGGCAGTGGGACAAGTGGCAGGCCGGCATGGCCCTGGTCGACTTCACCAACCCCGACGCCACCGCCTGGTACCAGGACAAGCTGCGGGTGCTCCTGCGCCAGGGCGTGGACAGCTTCAAGACCGACTTCGGCGAGCGCATCCCCACCGACGTCGTCTGGCACGACGGGTCGGACCCGCAGCGCATGCACAACTACTACGCGTCGCTGTACAACAAGGTGGTCTTCGAGCTGCTCGAGGAGGAGCGCGGGCGCGGCGAGGCGGTCGTCTTCGCGCGGGCCGCGACCGCCGGCACGCAGGCCTACCCGGTGCACTGGGGTGGCGACTGCGAGTCCACGTTCGTCTCCATGGCGGAGTCCCTGCGCGGGGGCCTGTCGCTGTCGCTGTCCGGGTTCGGCTACTGGAGCCACGACATCGGCGGCTTCGAGGGCACGCCCGACCCGGCCGTGTTCAAGCGGTGGGCGGCCTTCGGCCTGCTGTCCTCGCACTCCCGGCTGCACGGTTCGAGCTCCTACCGTGTGCCGTGGGCGTTCGACGACGAGGCGGTCGACGTCACCCGGAAGTTCACGAAGCTGAAGCTCCGGCTCATGCCGTATCTCGGCGGGCTCGGCGTGACGGCCGCGGGCGAGGGCCTGCCGGTCATGCGCCCGATGGTGCTGCAGTTCCCCGAGGACCGGACGGCGGCGTCCGTCGACACGCAGTACATGCTGGGGCCGTCGCTGCTGGTCGCACCGGTCTTCCACGAGTCGGCGGTCGAGTACTACGTCCCCGAGGGGGAGTGGACCCGCCTGCCCGACGTCACGGCAGCGGGCCTGGCGCCGACCGTCACCGGCCCGCGCTGGACCGCCGAGGAGCACGGCTACGACAGCCTCCCCGTGCTCGTGCGGCCCGGTACCGTGCTGCCGGTCGGGGCGCGCGACGACCGGCCCGACTACGCCTGGGCCGAGGGCGTGACGCTACGCTGCACCCGTCTGCCCGAGGGGTTCGACGAAGAGGTGCTGGTTCCCGGCGGCACCGGGGCCCCCGCGACGTTCCGTGTGCGGTGCGCGTCCGGTGCTGTTCATGTGACCAGCGATGACGCCCCCGGCGAGTGGGGCGTCGAGTACGAAGGACGGACAGTACGGGCCACCGGCCCGGGAGAGGTGGCACTGTGAGTGCACGGAGTTTCCCCGCGGACTTCCTCTGGGGGTCGGCGACGGCGTCGTACCAGATCGAGGGCGGTGCGACCGAGGGTGGGCGCGGCCCCTCCATCTGGGACACGTTCTCGCACACGCCCGGCAAGACGCTGAACGGTGACACGGGTGACGTCGCGGACGACCACTTCCACCGGTGGCAGGAGGACGTCGAGCACATCAAGAACCTGGGTCTTGGCGCGTACCGGTTCTCCATCGCCTGGCCGCGCGTGCAGCCGGGCGGCTCGGGGGAGTTCAACGCCGAGGGCATCCGGTTCTACTCCGACCTCGTGGACGGGCTGATCGCCGCGGGCGTCAAGCCCGTGGTGACGCTCTACCACTGGGACCTCCCGCAGGAGCTGGAGGACGCCGGCGGCTGGACCAACCGTGAGACGGCCTACGCCTTCGCGCGGTACGCGCGGCGGATGGCCGAGGAGCTGGGCGACCGCATCGACGTCTGGACCACGCTCAACGAGCCGTGGTGCACGGCGTACCTGGGCTACGGCTCGGGCGTCCACGCGCCGGGCCGCACGGAGCCCCTGGCGGCGCTGCAGGCGGTGCACCACCTGAACCTGGCGCACGGCCTCGCGGTCCAGCAGATCCGCGAGGTGCTCGGCGAGGCCGCGAAGACCTCGATCACGCTGAACCTGCACGTCTTCCGGCCGGACGACCCGTCGTCGTCGGCCGACCAGGGCGCCGTCCGCAAGGTCGACGCGCTGGCCAACCGGGCGTTCCTGGCACCGGTGCTGGAGGGCGTGTACCCCGCCGACCTGCTGGAGAACACGGCGTCGGTCACCGACTGGTCCTTCGTGCACGACGGCGACCTGGAGATCACGAAGCAGCCGCTGGACGTGCTGGGCGTGAACTACTACTCGACGGCGCGGGTCAAGCACTACTCCGGCGAGGGCGAGCGTCAGCAGGCGGACGGGCACAAGGACTCCGCCGGCACCCCCTGGATCGCGGCGGACGACGTCGAGTTCCTGCCGCAGCCGGGCCCGTACACCGCCATGGGCTGGAACATCGAGCCCGCCGGTCTGACGGACCTGCTGGTCTCGCTGCGCGACTCCTACCCCGACCAGCCGCTCATGGTCACGGAGAACGGCGCGGCGTTCGAGGACACCGTGGTGACCGAGGACGGCGTGGCCCGCGTGCACGACGAGAAGCGCGTCTCGTACCTGCACGACCATGTCGATGCGCTGGGCCAGGCGCGCGACCAGGGCGTGGACGTGCGCGGGTACTTCGCGTGGTCGCTGCTCGACAACTTCGAGTGGGCGTACGGGTACGACCGCCGGTTCGGCATCATCCGGGTCGACTACGAGACCCTGGAGCGCACCTGGAAGGACTCCGCGCACTGGTACCGGCGTCTGGCCACGACGGGCACCCTGCCGGCCGTGGACGAGGTCTCCCCGGCATAGCACGGCTGTCCGGCGGGCGGGCCCCCGGGCGGGGCTGGCCCGGATGGTCGGCAGTACGTCAGGAGGTCGGTAACCCGGGTTGCCGACCTCCTGACGTTCTGCCGACCTCTCTGGTCTGCTTCGGTATCTTCGGGGAGTGAGCGGAGTGAGCGGAGTGGACGATGGGCTGGGTGTCGCGCTGGGTGACGTGGTCGCCGGGCTGCGCGATGGCTCCCGGGCTCCCGCGCTGTCCGCGGCCGCGGGCCGTGGTGGGGACGTGGTCTGGGCCGGTGCCGTCGGCGCGCCCGCCCGTGCGGGCACCGACGGCGGTCCGACGCCGGAGCATGCGTTCCGCATCGGGTCCATCACCAAGCCGATGGTCGCCGTGGCGGTCATGCGCCTCGTCGAGGAGGGCAAGGTGGCGCTGCACGACCCCATCGGTGCCCATCTGCCCGACGCGCCTGCGGCGGACGCCACGATCGCCGAGCTCCTGAGCCATACCAGCGGCCTGCCCGCTGAGCCGGCGGGAGCCTGGTGGGAGCGGGCCGGCGGATCGACCTGGGAGCAGATCGTCGCCTCGGGCCTGCCGCGGCTCGTCGCTCCGGGCACCCGGTACCACTACTCGAACGTGGGCTTCGCCGTGCTGGGCCGGCTCGTCGAGGTGGCGCGCGGGCGGGCCTGGGACGAGGTGCTGCGCGACGAGTTGTGGGCCCCCCTCGGCATGACCGCCACCGGGCGGGTACCCGCGGGGCCGCACGTACGGGGATACGCGGTGCACCCGCATGCCGACCTCGTGCACGACGAGCCGGTGGCCGACTACCTGGCCATGGGCCCGGCGGGCGAGCTGTGGTCCACGCCGTCGGACCTCGTGCGGTTCGGGATGTGGCTGGCCTGCCACGACACGCTGGGCGCGGCTGGCGACGCCGTGCTGCCGGTCCCCGCGCGCAGGCTCATGACCGCGCCTCGCGTGGTCGTGGACGAGCCCGGTGCCGCCTGGACCGGCACCTACGGCCTGGGCGTCCGGGTCCGCAAGGACCTGCTCGACCTGCCGGGGGAGGGGTCCGTACCGGTGCGCACGGTGGGCCACTCCGGCTCGGTGCCGGGCTTCACGGCGGACCTGCGCGTCGATGTCGGCTCGGGCGACGCCGTGGCGGTCATCGGCTCGAGCACCGGCGGGTTCGGTGACGGGACAGGGCTGCTCGCGGCCCTGCGGGGCGTGCGTCCCGACGTCGGGCGTGCCGACGCGGGGCGTGCCGGCGCCGGGGGAGGCGTCGGTGCGGGTCTCCCTGAGCTGACCGGAGCCTGGTACTGGGGGCCGGTGCCGTTCACGCTTCGCCCCGAGGGCGACCGGCTCGTGCTGGCGGGCACCGCGGGCGGGCGGGCGACCGAGTTCGTGCCGGGCGGGACGCCGAGGACGTGGGTCGGCGTGACCGCCGGCTACTGGCAGGGCGAGACGCTCCGGCCCGTCGAGCAGGAGGGCCGGGTGGTCGCGCTCGACGTCGGCACCTTCTGCTTCACCCGGAGCCCGTACGCCCCCGAGGTGGAGATCCCCGGCGGGCACGACGGCGTCGGCTGGCACGCGCTCTGAGCGGTCCGCTGTGACCCGACTCACGGTCTCTATCCAGGCTCGCGAGACACGCCGAACGGTCGCGACACGCCGCTACCTGAGATCACTTTTTTCGTTCTCCGGGACCCTCCGCGGGCGCGTGAGGTGCCGGTTCCCGGGGTCCGCGCGTCCGGGCCGGGAGCCGCGCCAGCAGGCCGCGCGCGCGGCCTACCGGGCGGTGTCAGAGGCTCGTGGCAGCATGGTCCATGGGCGTCGCGAGCTGGTCCGGCGTAGTGCGTCGTTCATCCTCAACCACTACATCTCGTAGCCAGGCGGATGTCAGACACAACGTGTAGTGTTTGAGGCAGCGGGAGACGCAGACCCGCTCACAAAGCACATCGGTGTAAGTTCACAGATGTCCTTCGAGGTCAGAGGAGGCGGACATGAGCGTCACTGTCTACAGCAAGCCGGCATGCGTCCAGTGCGACGCGACGTACCGGGCACTGGATCGCAAGGGTGTCGAGTACACGGTCGTCGACATCACCCAGGACGCCGAGGCGCTCGAGATGGTTCGCGGCCTCGGGTACCTCCAGGCGCCGGTCGTCGTCGCCGGCGACACCCACTGGTCGGGCTTCCGCCCCGACCAGATCAGCGCGGTCGCCGCGCTTCAGGCTGCTTCAGCCTGACCTGAACCACAGCAACACCCTGTACTACCGCAACGTCGGCAAGGAGGCGTGACGTGGGTTCACTCGTCTACTTCTCCAGCGTGTCAGAGAACACGCACCGGTTCGTCCAGAAGCTTGCTCTCGACGAGCTCGGGATGTCGGTGCACCGGATCCCGCTGCGCCCGGCCGACGGATTTCTGCGCGTGGACGAGCCCTACGTCCTCCTGGCCCCCACCTACGGTGGCGGCAACGAGGGCGGGGCCGTCCCACGGCAGGTGAGGAAGTTCCTCAACGACGAACACAACCGGTCGCTCATTCGCGGCGTCATTGCTGCGGGGAACACCAACTTCGGAGCTGCGTACTGCATCACCGGGGACATCATCGCTGCAAAGTGTGACGTCCCGTATCTGTACGCCTTCGAGCTACTGGGAACTGCGCAGGACGTCGCGCGCGTCCGCAACGGATTGGGACGATTTTGGCAGCAACAACCACTGAGTCTCTCAGCGTGACTGAGGGCCTGAGCGAGATCCCCCTGGAGAGCATCCAGATGGACTACCACTCGCTCAACGCGATGCTGAACCTGTACGGGCCGGACGGGAAGATCCAGTTCGAGAAGGACCGCGAGGCGGCCCGCCAGTACTTCCTGCAGCACGTGAACCCGAACACGGTCGAGTTCGACACGCTCGACGAGAAACTCGACCACCTCGTCGAGGCCAAGTACTACGACCCGACCGTGCTGGCCAAGTACTCCCGCGCGTTCGTCAAGGAGCTCTTCCAGCTCGCGTACTCGAAGAAGTTCCGCTTCGAGACGTTCCTGGGCGCCTTCAAGTACTACACCTCGTACACGCTCAAGACGTTCGACGGCAAGAAGTACCTAGAGCGCTTCGAGGACCGCGTGACCATGGTCGCGCTCGGCCTGGCCGACGGCAGCGAGCAGACGGCGCGCGACATCGTCGAGGAGGTCGTCGCCGGGCGGTTCCAGCCGGCGACGCCGACCTTCCTCAACGTCGGCAAGGCACAGCGCGGCGAGCCCGTGTCCTGCTTCCTGCTGCGCATCGAGGACAACATGGAGTCCATCGCGCGCAGCATCAACTCCGCGCTGCAGCTCTCCAAGCGCGGCGGCGGCGTGGCGCTGCTCCTGAGCAACATCCGCGAGCACGGTGCGCCGATCAAGCACATCGAGAACCAGTCGTCCGGCGTCATCCCCGTGATGAAGCTGCTGGAGGACTCCTTCTCCTACGCGAACCAGCTCGGCGCGCGTCAGGGCGCCGGTGCCGTGTACCTGCACGCGCACCACCCCGACATCATGCGGTTCCTCGACACCAAGCGGGAGAACGCGGACGAGAAGATCCGCATCAAGACGCTCTCGCTCGGTGTGGTCATCCCGGACGTCACGTTCGAGCTGGCCAAGAAGAACGCGGACATGCACCTGTTCAGCCCGTACGACGTCGAGCGGATCTACGGCGTGCCGTTCGCCGACATCTCCATCTCGGAGAAGTACGACGAACTCGTGGCCGACGACCGCATCCGCAAGACCACGATCAGCGCTCGTGACTTCTTCCAGACGCTCGCGGAGCTGCAGTTCGAGTCCGGCTACCCGTACATCATGTTCGAGGACACGGTGAACGCGGCCAACCCGATCAAGGGCCGCATCACGCACTCCAACCTGTGCTCGGAGATCCTGCAGGTGTCGACCCCGTCGACGTTCAACGAGGACCTCTCGTACAGCGAGGTCGGCCGGGACATCTCCTGCAACCTGGGTTCGCTGAACATCGCCAAGGCGATGGACTCGCCGGACTTCGGCCGCACGATCGACACCGCCATCCGCGCGCTGACCGCGGTGAGCGACCAGACGTCGATCGAGTCGGTCCCGTCGATCAAGCGCGCCAACGAGAGCGGTCACGCGATCGGCCTGGGCCAGATGAACCTGCACGGCTACCTCGCCCGCGAGCGCATCTACTACGGCTCCGAAGAGGGCATCGACTTCACCAACATCTACTTCTACACCGTCGCGTACCACGCGATCAGGGCGTCCAACCGCCTGTCGATCGAGCGCAACACGAAGTTCGGCGGGTTCGAGGACTCGAAGTACGCCACCGGCGAGTACTTCGACAAGTACGTCGAGCAGGAGTGGAAGCCGGCGACGGAGCGCGTCGCGCGGCTGTTCGCCGACGCCGGTGTGTCGATCCCGACGCAGGACGACTGGCGCGCGCTGCGGGCCTCGGTCATGGAGCACGGCATCTACAACCAGAACCTCCAGGCCGTGCCGCCGACGGGTTCGATTAGCTACATCAACAACTCGACGTCGTCGATCCACCCGGTGCCTGCCAAGATCGAGATCCGCAAGGAAGGCAAGCTCGGTCGCGTCTACTACCCGGCGCCGTACATGACCAACGACAACCTGGACTACTACCAGGACGCGTACGAGATCGGCTACGAGAAGATCATCGACACGTACGCCGCGGCGACGCAGCACGTGGACCAAGGCCTGAGCCTCACGCTGTTCTTCCCGGACACCGCCACCACGCGCGACGTCAACAAGGCGCAGATCTACGCGTGGCGCAAGGGCATCAAGACCCTGTACTACATCCGCCTGCGTCAGCTGGCACTGGAGGGTACCGAGATCGAGGGCTGCGTCTCCTGCATGCTCTGACCGGTCCCTGCCGCCAGTCTCGCCCGAACCGCCGCTCCTGAAGGAACACCCATGTCGCCAACCGGCAAGCTCAAGCTCATCGATCGCGTGACAGCGATCAACTGGAACCGCCTCGAGGACGAGAAGGACGCCGAGGTCTGGGACCGACTGGTCGGCAACTTCTGGCTGCCGGAGAAGGTCCCGGTGTCCAACGACATCCAGTCGTGGAACACCCTCTCGGAGCACGAGAAGACCATGACCTCGCGGGTGTTCACCGGCCTGACCCTCCTGGACACCATCCAGGGCACGGTCGGCGCGGTGTCGCTGATCCCGGACGCGATCACTCCCCACGAGGAGGCGGTGTACACCAACATCGCCTTCATGGAGAGCGTGCACGCCAAGAGCTACTCCTCGATCTTCTCCACGCTGCTCTCGACGCCGGAGATCGACGCGGCGTTCGAGTGGTCCGAGAACAACGCGAACCTGCAGAAGAAGGCGGAGATCGTCCTCGACTACTACCGGGGCGACGACCCGCTGAAGCGCAAGGTCGCCTCGACGATGCTCGAGTCGTTCCTGTTCTACTCGGGCTTCTACGCGCCGATGTACTGGTCCTCGCGGGCGAAGCTCACGAACACGGCCGACCTGATCCGCCTCATCATCCGTGACGAGGCGGTGCACGGGTACTACATCGGCTACAAGTACCAGAAGGGCCTCGCCCAGCTGACGCAGCCCGAGCAGGACGACCTCAAGGCGTACACGTTCGACCTGCTCTTCGAGCTGTACGAGAACGAGGTCGAGTACACCGACTCGCTCTACGGCGAGCTGGGGCTCACCGAGGACGTCAAGAAGTTCCTGCGGTACAACGGCAACAAGGCCCTGATGAACCTTGGCTACGAGGCGTTGTTCCCCAAGGAGGACACGGACGTCAACCCGGCCATCCTCGCGGCCCTGTCCCCGAACGCGGACGAGAACCACGACTTCTTCTCGGGGTCCGGCTCGTCGTACGTGATCGGCAAGGCCGTGGAGACCGAGGACGACGACTGGGACTTCTGACCTCGTGTCGGGAGCCCGTCGCCCATAACGGCTGATCAGAGGCCCGGAACCGCAGATCCCTGCGGTTCCGGGCCTCTTTGCGTGCCGACTCTCCATAGACACAGGAGGTCGGAGACGGACGGAAGCACCCCTTCAGTGCGGCACGGGGGTGGCACGCGCACACCTGTCGTGTGCCGATCAGAGGAGCGCGGTCGGCTGGGTCCCCCCACTCGCACGACGACCGCCGTCGACCCAGCGATCCGGCTCAGGTTCTGGGCGCAGTGGACACGGATGGGGACACCCGATGCTTGATCAGAGGTGTGCGCGCTCTGCCTCGCGCGTCGAGCAGCACGCGGACGGCACCGATCCAGACCAGCGTGGATCCGAGAAGGTGCAGCACGACCACGAGTTCGGGTAGGCCGGCTGCGACCTGGATGACTCCTACAACCGCCTGGGCGGTGAAGAGCATGAGGAACGCGGTCACGCGCCGGTGCAGCCTGGGGCTGACGGCGTCCCGCCGCGCGTACCTTGTGCCACGTCACGGTGGCTCAGAAGGATTGCGAGCAGCCGATTGCCGAACTCGATCAGGCCAGCTCAACGGGGTGTTCATCGATCAGACTCCATGAGTGCGACTGACATTCGGACGCGTGGGCTTGCTCCGTGGTTTGCTACGAGACGAAGGGGTCGATCGCCCACAGCCACGTCCCGTGTCTCGTAGCGTCCACGGACGGCACGAAGCGCCGCCCAGATCCTTTCATCCCTTCTCGGGGAACCGGCCGCTCGGTGGTTCGTCGTCCGCCATCGGGTAGGCGCCGGACTCGAGTCGGGCGATGAGGCCCTCTGTCCATTCGATGGCGCTGTCCGCCGAGTGTGCCCAGAATTGGACCGCCTCGACGTGATGGCCCCAGTCTTCGTCCGGATTGAGTTCGTACTCGCGGACCACCCGCGTACGCCGTGTCCGGAAGGCCTCGATGCGGAGCCGGAGCAGCTCGACGGCCCGGGCGCGGGTGAGGGTGGTGATGAACCCGATTCCTGCCATCGTCTCGGAGACGTCGCGGCCGTCCGACGAGAGTGCGCGTTCGAGCAGGGTGACGAACTCCGCGTGCCCTGCGCTCGTCACCGCGTACTCCACCCGTGCGGGGCCTTCGGCACCCTGGCCGGAGTCCGTCCTGTCGATCAGCCCGTCCTGGGCCAGACGACGTAGCGCGTGGTAGACGGACCCCTGGCCGATGTTGCCCCAGAGATCGACCTGCCAGGACTCCAGGTCCTTGCGCACCTGGTAGCCGTGCGCGCTCCCGCGTTCGATGATCGCACCCAGTATCAGCAGTCGTGTGGCCGACACAGCCCCTCTTTCTCTGGTTCGTTCCTGCCCGGGACTTGCGACTCCATCCTAGTAGTACAGTTTTACTAGTTGAGTGCATCGATCAGTTTCAGCTCATGCGAGACGAAGGATGTGGACATGCACGTAGTGGTTGCGGGTGCCTCAGGCGCGACCGGTCGGCTTGTCGTGGAGCAGGCCCGTGCGGCCGGCCATCTAGTCACCGCGATAGTCCGCGACTCCGGCCGGTACGACCCGCCGCCGGGCGTCGTCGTGCACCAGGCCGAGGTGGTGACCGATCAGGACCTGACGCTGCCGGCCGACGCTGACGCCGTGATCTCGGCACTGGGCAAGCGCTCGCACCAGGACCCCGCGCCCGTGTGCGCGGCAGGCACGGCGAACCTCGTCGCGGCCATGGGGCGCATTGGCGTGCGGCGCCTTGTCGTCGTCTCGGCGGTGCCAGTGCTCACCTCGGGTGCGGGCGAAGCATGGTGGTTTCGCCACGTGCTGCGTCCGTTCGTCCGGCGCAGCGCACCTGGCATCTACGCCGATCTCGAGGCGATGGAGGAGATCGTCCGAGGTGCCGGACCTTCCGTGGACTGGACGATCGTGCGACCGGGTTATCTGGTCGACACGGAGGCAACCGACTATCAGCTCGTCCCGGAGGCGAACGGGTCCACGAGCGTTTGCCGCGCCGACCTGGCCGACGCCCTGGTCGCCACCACGACCGACCCGTCTGCGATCGGCCGGTCGTACGGACTCAGACGAGGCGGGAGCCCGCGGCGCATGAGCGTACGGGCCGTGGCATGAGCCGCTACACCCAGCCGCGCCGCGTCAGCTGGTTGCGATTCGGGTTCCTTGCCGACGGCGTTTTCAAACTCCTCGTGACGTCGACATACGCGGTGCTGCTCCAGACCCTGACCGGCGCTCTCGACGTCGATCCCTGGCTGCTCGTCGCCGCGGCGGTGTTCGTGGGGGCCGGCGGCGTCGCAGAGATCGCCTTCGCGCTGCGGAGCGGTTCCGGCTCGCACACCCGGTACCTCGTCGCCTACGACAGCGGATGGGTCGCCGTCACCGTCGTCGCGGCGCTTCTCGCGTTCAACGGTGTCCCCGGTGCGGGCACGCTGTGGCTCGCCTACCAGCTGCTCGCCTCACTGCTCGTCGCCGTCGTGTTCGCCCTGGGCGCTCGGTCTTCGGCCGGGTTGTGGCGTCGGTAGTAGCGAGCGACGCGGGACTGGTTGCCGCATCGGGTGGGGGAGCACCAGCGACGGCGCTGCTGCACGATCCAGCAGGTAGTAGAGGCCGCCTGTCATCCGTGAGCTGAGGCCTGTGGTTCCACGGCGCTGGTAGTGGCGCGCGTGCGTCTCATGGTTCCGATCTGTTCGGGCTCTGGTGTGGAGCGGGCCGGACTTCAGCGAGAGTGTCATCGCGGCTCGTCGGGCAACAGTGCAGTTTTCCTTACCGTGGCTGACCGGTTGGCACCATGGTGGGTGACCCACGCATCTTCGTAGCGTCGTCTCGTGCCCGCGCAACCCGGCGCGGCACGGGGAAATGGTGCGAGGAATGCTCACAGGCACAGGTACAGCCACCGACGCGGTCCAGCTGACGGCTGTTCGCAAGGTCTATGGCAGGCGTGGGAACGAGGTCGTCGCGCTCGACGACGTGACGACACAGTTCGGGCGGGGCACGTTCACCGCGATCATGGGGCCGTCGGGCTCCGGCAAGAGCACGCTGCTGCAGTGCGCCGCGGGGCTCGACCAGCCGACGTCGGGCTCGGTCGTCCTGGAGGACAGCGAGCTCAGCACGATGAGTGAGACCGAGCTGACGGAGCTGCGGCGCGATCGGGTCGGCTTCATCTTCCAGGCGTTCAACCTGCTCCCGGTCCTGACGGTGGAGCAGAACGTGACGCTGCCGCTCCGGCTCGCGGGCCGGAGCCCGGCCAAGGGCCGGGTGGCGAACGTGCTCGAGCAGGTGGGTCTGCGCGAACGGCGTAAGCACCGCCCGGCGGAGCTGTCCGGCGGGCAGCAGCAGCGCGTCGCCATCGCACGGGCACTGATCACCGAGCCGGCCGTCATCTTCGCCGACGAGCCCACCGGTGCCCTGGACACGAGGACCGCGCGGGACGTGCTCGGTCTGCTGCGACGTTCGGTGCAGGAGACCGGCCAGACGATCGTGATGGTGACGCACGACCCGGTCGCGGCGTCCTACGCCGATCGTGTGCTGTTCCTCGCCGACGGGCGCGTGGTGGGTGAGCTCCGCTCCCCGACGGCGGACGCGGTGGCCGAACGGATGACCCACCTGGGCGCCTACGCCGACGAAGCACCCCAGGCGCGGTCGACGACGGCGGGAGGGCAGCGCTGATGCTCCAGCTCGCCCTCCGCACCCTGCGGTTCCGCACGGGCACGTTCGTGGCCGCGTTCCTTGCCATGTTCTTCGCCGCGATCGTCCTGATGGCCTGTGGCGGACTGATCGAGACGGGTATCCGCGCGGCGGCTCCTCCGCAGCAGCTGAGTGCTGCCGACGTGGTCGTCGCCGGCGACCAGGCGCACCACGCACCCGGCGGCGACGAGGACGAGCCGGCGATCCTGCCCGAGCGCGTCCGCATCGACGCCGGGCTCGAGAGCGTCATCTCGGCGCTCCCCGGCGTGCAAGAGACCAAGACCTACGTCTTCGAGGGCAGCCCGCCGGCGGGGACCGTCGACGCCATCGGCGTGGTCGCCGAGCCGAGTGCCGACGTCGACGAGCTGCGTGAGCGGATCGACGCGGAGCTGGACGGCGAGACGTTGACCCTCGTCGGCGACGAACGAGGCCGGGCCGAGCTGCGTGACGCCACGGCCACCAGCGTGAACGTGGTCTCTCTCGCCGGTGTCTTCAGCGCCTTCGCGCTGCTGGTGTCCGTCTTCGGGGTGGCGTCGATGCTCGGGCTGTCGATCGCCCAGCGGCAGAAGGAGCTGGCGCTGCTGCGTGCCATCGGGGCGACGCCTCGTCAGGTGCGTCGGCTCGTCCTCCGCGAGACGCTCGTGCTCTCGCTGATCGCCACCGCCGCGGCCTACTTCCCGGGGCAGTTCCTGGGCAAGTTCGTGTTCGACTTCCTGGCCGAACAGGGCATCGCCACGGCGGGCGTGGCCTTCCACCAGGGCTGGATACCGTCGGTGGCGGCGATGGCCGTGGCGATCCTCGCAGCCCTCGGTGGTGCGCTGGGTGCGGGAAGGCGGGCGGCACGGACCAAGCCGAGCCAGGCGCTCGCCGAGGCCTCGCTCGACGACAAGGTGATCGGCGGATGGCGAGTCCTGGCCGGGCTGCTCTTCGTGGGGGTCGGGGTCGCGCTGACCATCGTCACCGTCGCGGTGCTGAGCGGGCCGCTCGCCCCGGCGACGGCTGCCCCCGCGGTGATCGTGTTCACCATCGGGCTCGCCTTGCTGGCGCCCGTCCTGGCGAAGGTCATGATCTTCGTCGTCCAGTGGCCGGTGCGCGCTCTCGGCGGGCTCACGGGTGACCTCGCGGTGCTCAACGCACGCGGCCGGACCAGCCGGCTCGCCGCCGTCATGGGACCCGTCATCCTGCTGACCGGGGTGTCGACCGGAATGCTGTACCTGCAGACGACCAACGACGCGGCCGACCAGGAGGCGTTCACCAACAGCATCGTCGCCGACGCGGTGGTGACGGCCGAGGACCGTATCGACCCGCGGCTGGTCGAGGAGATCAACCAGCTGCCCGGCGTCGCCGGAGCGTCCGAGTACGTCAGCAGCACCGGTTTCGTCGAGAGCCCGGACGACGTGTCACCGATGGGCGAGGGCTGGACCCTCCAGGGAGTCACCGCGGAGAGCGCCGCCGCGAGCACGCCGGTCGACGTCACTGCCGGTGCGCTCGCCGACCTGCGCGGCGCGACGGTCGCGATCGAGGACGGGCACGCCGACACCCTCGGTGTCGGCGTGGGCGACCCGATCACGCTCCGGATGGGGGACAACACCTTCCTCGACGTCACGGTGGCCGCGCTGTTCTCCGCCGCGGACGACTACGACACGCTGCTGCTCCCGGCCGACACGCTGGCCGCTCACACCACCGCGGGGTTCCCGACACGCATCCTGGTCAGTGCGCAGGACGGCACCGATCCGGAGCAGCTGGTGGCGGACCTGACCGCGCTGACCGCGGCCATGGACGGGCTGACCGTCGCCGACCGGGAGATCCTGTTCGACGAGTACGAGGAACAGAAGAAGACGGCGTCCTACGCGATCTACATCATGGTGCTCATGCTCGTCGGGTACTCGGCGATCACCATGATCAACACCCTGGTGTCCAGCACGTCGGCGCGGCAGCGAGAGTTCGGGCTCCAGCGGCTCGTGGGCTCGACCCGCCGTCAGGTGATGCAGATGGTCGGGATCGAGGCAGCGATCGTGGCTGTCACCGGCCTCGCTCTGGGCACCACCGCGGCGCTGGGCATCCTGGTCCCGGTGAGCATCAAACGGCTCGGCTCCGTGATACCCGCCGGGTCCCCGCTGGTGTACCTGGCGATCGTCGCGCTGGTCGTCCTGCTGACCCTCGGCGCGACGCTGCTCCCCGCGTGGCAGGCCACGCGCGGACGGCCAGCTGAGGCGGCTGTCTCGGTCGAGTAGCAGCGAGCCGGCCGGTCGCTCCCACCGTCGACGGTGGGAGCGACCACCTGTCTCCGCCGACCGGCCGCACGGAGGAAATCCTCCGCGCCCGCGGCGGTTCCCACCATTCCGGAGCCCAAGGCCCAAAACCTAGGTTCGAAGGCATGGAGACCAGACCCGCCCCGTCCGTGTACCTGTCCGTCACCGCGCCAGAAAGGGACTGAGATGTCCACCTCTCTCGTCGCCCAGGCCACCATCGAGGAGCCCGCGCCCACCCGTATGGGAAGGCCCGCGATCGGCGCGCTGGGCACCCTCGCGCTCGCTCTCGGCACCCTGCAGACGGTGGTCGACCCGGCCCGTCCTCTGCTCGAGCGCGAGCTCGGCGTCGACTCGGCCGCGGCGGCGCTGATCGCCAGCACGCTGCTGATCACCGGCGCGATCGTCGCCCCCATCGCGGGCAAGCTCGGCGACCGCTACGGCGGAAAGCGGGTGCTGCTGGTGCTGATGGTGCTCGTCTCGGCAGGCGGGGTGCTCTCGAGCGTCGCGCCGAACCTGCCGGTGCTGCTGGTCGGCCAGACGCTGCAGGGCGCGATGATCGGCGCACTGCCCCTGTCGTTCATCCTCGTGCGCAAGAACTTCTCGACGGGACAGACGCAGGTGGCCATCGGAGTGGTCAGCGCGCTGTTCACCGCCGGTGGCATCATCGGAACCCTGGTGGCCGGGCCGCTGGCGGAAGGGCTGTCCTGGAACTGGATCTTCGCGGCGCCGACGATCGTGATCATCACGGCGACGGCGGTCGTGTCCCGGCTGATGCCCGACGACCCGCCGAGCGAGCAGGACACCACCATCGACTGGCCGGGTGTGGCTCTGCTGAGCGCCACGCTGGTCGCTCTCATGCTGGGGCTCCTGGTGGTCACCGGTGGCGGCGTCCCCCCGCTAGCGGTCGGTGGCATCGTGCTGGTCGTCGCCGCGCTCGCCGCGGCCTGGGTGGCCGTCGAACGCCGGGCGGTCGCACCGATGGTCGAGCTGCGCATGCTCACCGCGCCCGCCGTGTGGAGCGCGGCAGTGCTCACCATCGCCATCGCCGCCGTCTCCGCGATGCTGCAGACCTACGTCCCCAAGCTGTTCGAGGTCTCGGGCGACGGCTACGGCCTGGGGCTCAGCACCACTGATATCGGCCTGTTCATGATGCCCGCCTCCATCGCCGGTGTGCTGGCGGGCTCGGTCGGCGGGCTCGCGGTGCGGCGCTACGGCGCACGCGCCGTGGCCACGACCAGCGCCGTCGCCACCGTGGGCATCCTCGTCGCCGTCGCGGCGCTGCACGACACGGCGTGGCAGCTCATCATCGCCCGGGCGCTGGCCGCCTTCGTCGGTGGGCTGATCACCACGGCGCTGCTCGCCAGCACCGCCACCGCCGTGGCGGCCAAGGACACCGGCATCGCTACCAGCCTCCTCGTGGTGATCCGCCTGATCGGCGCCGTCGCGGGAGGCCAGGCCGCCGGCTCGGTCCTCGATGCGGGAAACGACCCGGTCTCCGGGATGCCTGCCGAGTCCGCCTTCGTCACCGGCTTCCTCGTCGCCGCCCTCGTGGCCGCGCTGTCCCTGTTCGTCGTCCGTCACCTGAAGAAGGAAGTCCAGTCATGACATCTCGGTCCGACGCCGCCCGGCGCAAGGTCCTGATCGCCGGAGCGAGCCTCGCCGGCCCCACGCTGGCGTACTGGCTGCACCGGTACGGGTTCGACGTCACGGTGGTCGAGAGGGCGCACGCGCCACGCGGGGGCGGCTACCCGATCGACGTGCGCGGCACCGCGGTCGACGTGGTCCGGCGGATGGGGATCCTGCCGGAGCTGCGGGCCGCGCACATCGACACCGGACGGTTCACGTTCCTCGACGCCGACGGCGCCGAGGTGGCCGCCCTCCATCCCTACGCGGTCGCCGGGAGCGTCGAGGGGCAGGACCTCGAGATCGGGCGCGGGGACCTGACCGCCGCCCTGTACGCGACGGTCCGGAACGAGGTGGAGTTCGTGTTCGACGACTCCATAGGCACCCTCGACCAGCACGAGCACGGGGTCGACGTCACCTTCCGTAGCGGTCAGCAGCGCACGTTCGACCTGGTGGTCGGCGCCGACGGCATGCACTCGGGTACCCGGAAGATCCTGTTCGGGCCCGAGGAACAGTTCCACCGGTATCTCGGTTACACCTTCGCCGTGTTCACCATGCCCAACACCTTCGGTCTGTCGCGCGAGCTCCTGATGTGGAACGTTCCTGGCCGGGCCGCCGCGCTCTACGCCACCGGGGACGCCGACGACCCGCTGCACGCCTTTCTGAACTTCCACCGGCCGGAGCAGCCGCGCGATGCCGTGCGAGAGGGCCTGCGCGACCCGGACGGCCAGCGGGACCTGGTGGCCAGGACGTACGCCGGCGCGGGCTGGGAGGTCGCGGGCATCGTCGAGGCCATGCACCAGGCGGACGACCTGTTCTTCGACACGGCGGGTCAGATCCGCATGCCCAGCTGGTCGAGCGGCCGGGTGGCGTTCGTCGGCGACGCCGCCTACGCGCCGTCGTTCCTGACCGGACAGGGCTCCAGCCTCGCGCTGGTCGGTGCCTACATGCTCGCCAGGTCCCTGGCCACGTACCGGGACCATGGCGAAGCCTTTGCCGCCTACGAGCGCGACACCCGCGAGTTCGTCACCATGAACCAGGCGCTGGTCGACAAGGGCGGCGCCAGGCTCTTCCCCACCACCGCCGAGGCGCTGGACCGGCGCAACGCCATGCTCCGTGAGCTGGTCGCCATGCCGGCGACGACGCCGCAGCCCGCCCACTCGGCCCTCGTGCTGCCGGCGCCCGCTCCAGCAGGGCGGACGCACGGGAGCCTGGCAGGATGAGGACCATGACCCTCGACCCGCGAGCGCGGACGCCCGGGCGAGGGCCCGGGTGGACGCACCTGCTCAGCGCGCCGTTGTCCTCCGTCACGTGGCGTTCGTACGGCTACCTGTGGCTCATGCTGCTCCTGGGGCCGTTCGCCCTCGCCTATGTGGTGCTCACCGTGGCGGTCACGGCCGGGGCCGCGGTGACCGTCGTCGGGCTGTTCGTCGCCGGCGGGCTCGTGGTGGGCGGGCGATGGTGGGGCGCGCTCTACCGCGGCCTGGCCGGCGACCTGCTGGACACCGAGGTCGCGGCTCCCGTGGAGCGCTCGCCGCGCAGCGGTTTCTGGCCGCGGCTCGGCAGTGCGCTCGGCGATACGGCGGGCTGGCGAGCGCTGCTGTTCATGATCGCGGCGCTGCCGGTGACGCTCGCGGGCTTCGTCGTGAGCACGGCGTGCCTCGTGCTCGGGTTCGGTGGCGTGACCTACTGGACCTGGTTCTGGGCGCTGCCCGCGGATCTGGCCATGGACAGCTCGTGGCACACGCCGGCGGGCTTCGCCCTCGTGGTGGTGGGCAGCCTGGTGCTGCTGGTCCTGTGGCCGTCGGCCCAGCGGGCCTTCATCGCCCTCCTGAGGCTGCTGACCAGGGTGCTGCTCGGGCCGACGGCCGCCAGTCTGCGCGTCGCGGAGCTGGAGCGCTCCCGCGCGGGCACGGTGGAGGACGCCGATGCCCGGCTGCGGCGGATCGAGCGAGACCTGCACGACGGGACCCAGGCACGTCTGGTCGCCGTCGGCATGCAGCTCGGCGAGGCGCGCGAGCAGCTGGCCTCCGGTGCGACGGACTCCGTGGGTGAGCTCCTCGAGGTGGCGCACGCGTCGACGAAGGACGCCCTGACCGAGCTGCGGGAGCTGGCTCGCGGCATCCACCCGCCGGTCCTGGACAGCGGCCTCGCGGTCGCCCTCGAGACCCTTGCCGCGCGTGCGCCGCTGCCGGTCACCGCCGCGGTCGACCCGGACATCGAGACGGACGGTCGCCTGGCACCAGCCATCGAGTCGATCGTCTACTTCTCGATCGCCGAGCTGGTCACCAACGCGGCGAAGCACGCGCACGCATCGGAGGTCCATGTGCAGGTCGACGTGGTTGCAGACGGAAGGAACGGAATGCTGCGTATCCAGGTGCGCGACGACGGTCGGGGTGGCGCGACCGTCGTGCTGCCGGACGGGTCCGGGCTGCGGTCGGGCCTGGCTGGTCTCGCCGAGCGGGTCCGGTCGGTCGACGGGACGTTCGACCTGTCCAGTCCCGTTGGTGGTCCGACGGTCGTGGCCATGACCCTCCCCGCCACGCGGGCCGCCGCGGCAGGTGCGCGCCGCACGGGCGCCGGAGGACACGCATGACGGGGCCGGACGCCGCGCCGTCGGGCGGCCTGCGGGTGGTGCTCGCCGAGGACTCGGGGATCCTGCGCGACGGGCTCGTCGCCCTGCTGACCCGCCGGGGGCACGAGGTGACCGCCGTACCGGACGGCGAACACCTGGAGCGTGAGGTCGTGCGCCTCGCGGAGGAGTCGCTGCCCGACGTCGTCGTCGCGGACATCCGTATGCCACCCACCTTCACGGACGAAGGCCTGCGGACCGTCGTCGCGTTGCGGGAGCAGTTCCCCGGGCTGCCCGTGCTCCTCTTCTCGCAGTACGTGGAGACGCGGTACGCCGGTGTGCTGCTCCAGGGCGACGCACGCGGTGTGGGTTACCTGCTCAAGGACCGCGTCGTCGACGTCGGGGAGTTCGCCCAGGCGCTCGTGCGTGTGGCCCGCGGTGAGACCGTGCTCGACCCGGAGGTGGTCTCGCAGCTCATGGGCGCGTCCCAGCGGGACGTCGGCAGGGCACGGCTGTCCAGCCGGGAACGTGAGGTGCTCGACCTGATCGCGCAGGGCCGCTCGAACGGCGCCATCGCGGAGACGCTGTTCCTCTCGCAGGGCGCGGTGGAGAAGAACGTCGCGGCCATCTTCCAGAAGCTGGACCTGCCGTACGACGCCGCCGACAACCGCCGGGTGCTCGCCGTGCTGCGCTATCTCGGGACCTGACCTCTGAGTTCGGCTCCCGGTGGTCAGGCCGGCGGGTCGACGGGCTCGGCACCACGTTCTATGCGCACACCGGTGAACTCGACGTCGACGGGTGCCACGAACCGCCGTCCGTTGATCTCGTCGTGCCGCATGAAGGTCGGCGGCTCCACGTGCACACGCAGGGTGTAGTCGCCGTCCTCCGGGAGCTCCCAGTTGCGGGCGTAGTGGTAGAGCATCGGGTGCCAGACCAGCTCCTGCGGGAACGGCCCGAGCTCCTGGCCGCCGGGTGTCACGAGGGTCGCGCTCACGTCCAGGCCGGGGACGAAGCGGCCGTCGCCCGCGTCGCAGACGACGACCTCTACGTGGGCGTTGGTGTCACCCGGGTTGTGCCACACCAGCTCCCCGTCCTCCAGGTGGTACATCCCCTCGGCGTCCTCGATGGCGTAGCCGACCAGGTAGTCGCCGGCTCGTTGCGTGCCCCCGGCCTTGGCGACGTCCTGAGCCATGTGGTCGAGGGCCTTCCGGTAGGCCTCACCTTGGGCGGCGCCGAGCCGCAGCTGGCGCTCGGTGGCCTCCGACGAGCTGGGGTCCGCGGGCGGGGTGCTGGGTGCCGTCGTCATCCGGGCCTCCTGGGGACGTGGTGGGTGTTCTTCGAGGTTGCACCGTTGCTCGGCACCTCGCACCTGGGGCTCGCCCGAGGCCGGAGTCGCTACGTCGTGACGGCCTCGACTATCCAGGAGTTCGGGCCTGCGCTGCGATCAGTGCCGCCTCCACCCGGTTGCGCGCGCCTGTCGTGCGGAGGATCGAGGTGACGTGCACCTTGACCGTTCCCTCCGCCAGGTGGAGTCGCACGGCGATCTCCGGGTTCGCGAGACCGTCGCCCATCAGGGTCAGTACTTCCTGCTCGCGCTGGGTGAGGCGGGCGAACCGCTCCCGTGCGTCCTGCTGGGCGACGAACCGCGTGCCCAGCCCGGTCTGCAGCAGGCGCCGCGACACGGCGGGGGAGAAGTAGGCGCCGCCCGACGCCGCAGCGTGTACCGCGAGCAGCAGCTCACGGGGGTCGCCAGACTTCAGGACGAAGCCGTCGGCACCCAGCCTGATCGCCTCCGCGACGTAGTCGTCCTCACCGAACGTGGTGACCATGAGGCATGGCAGGTGCTCCGCCGAACGTCGGAGCTCAGCGAGAACGTCCAGGCCGCTCATCGTTCCCATCCGCACGTCCAGCAGCACGACATCGGGCCGATGTGCCCGGACCGCTGCCAGGGCCTCCTCACCCGAGGACGCCTGCCCGACGACGCGGACACCGTCATCGGTCTCCACGATCCCCGCCAGACCGGCGCGGACGAGGGGCTCGTCGTCGGCGATCACCACGCGCAGCGGCGTGGCAGGTCCGGTCCCGTTCATCGCGCGCCGCCGACGACGAGATCTGTCGAGGCGACCCGACCGTCTGCCCAGCAGATCCGGTAGGCGTCGCCGGACGCGTCGGCGAGCGGGTCGGCAGTGACCGCGTAGTAGTCGCACGACGGGTCGGCGCCCGACGGCGGGTCGAGGGTGGCCGGGGGCAGCAGCGACCGGACGTCGAACCGGGCGTCCCCTACCGCGATCCGAGCGAAAGTCTCCGGGTCCAGCCGTGCGCGGCGCGCGTCGAGATGGTCGGAGAGCTGGATCGCCGCCGCGACCACGACGAGCGCCGCCGCCGGTACCAGGACCGCGGCCAGCAGCAGCGCCCCGCCCCGGCGCCGAGCACGGTACAGCCCGTGGGTGACCGCGTCGGCATCCAGCGGACCCTGGCTCAGCGTCCCCTCGCTCTCAGTGCCTGGACGACCCGCTGCGTGACCGTTGCCGGCACCGCGTCGAGTGCTGCTCACGGGAGGCAGCTCCGCCCGCAGCACGTACTCCCCGTCCACCGAACCCGCCGCGACCGAGCCACCCCGGGCACGCACGTGGTCGGTGAGCGATCGGACACCCGTGCCGCCGACAGCGGGTACCTGCGCATCGGCCGTCGGTGAGCCGTCCGAAGAGCCAGGCAGCGGATTGTGCACGGTGATCAGGAGACGTTCCGAGCCTGCGTCCAGCACGACGCGGACGGGCTGACCCGGTGCGTGCTTGAGCGCGTTCGTGAGCCCTTCCCGGACCACCCGGAGGACGGCAGGCCCGAAGCCGGCCAGAGCGTCGGGCCCGGTTGAGCCCGTGAGGTCGACGTCGGCGCCCGCACGGCGCGCGTCCTGCACGAGCATGTCGAGCTCCGCCTGGATGTCCTCCGCCGGCAAGCTGGGCGCATCGTCGGCGAGTCCGGTACGGAGGGTCTGCACCGAGGCGCCCAGACGGGCGACGGCGTCCGAGACCTGGCTCCGCGCGAGCCCGACCGACTCCCGCACCGCTGATTCCCGCCCTGCCGACTCCGGTCCTGCCGACTCCGGTCCGGCGGCGCTGCGCGACCGGTCGATCTCCGGGTCCCGCTCGAGCTCGAGCTCGAGCCGGCCGAGGTTGACGGCGACCAGGCTGAGGGCATGACCCAGGTCGTCGTGCAGGCTCTCGGCGAGCTGCAACCGCTGCCGCGCGAGGTCAGCCTCCGCACGCATGCGCCGGGCTTCCTGCTCGCGGAGGAGTGCCCGAGCCGCGTCGGCCTCGCCCGCCCGGCGGGCGCGCCAAGCGATGGCCACCGACCACGGCAGCACGCCGGTCACGACACCGCGGGCCGCCGTGACGAGGGCGTCCCGCAGGTCGGCCCAGCCGACCAGCACGGCGAACGCGCCCGCCGCCACGGCGACAGCCATGCCGACGACGCCCAGCCGCACACCACCGTCGGTCAGCCCGAGCGGTGCGGCGACGGCTGCCAGCGCCAGCATCCACCACGGGTCCACGCCGGCGAGGACCAGGAGCACGGCGAACACCGCAGCCAGGATGAACCGCAGCGACCACGCTGCGGCGTTCCCAGGTGAGTACTCGGTGTCGATCCGGGTCGGTGGGGTCACCGGACCATCGTCGCCGAAGGGCGTCGATACCCGCTTCCTGCCCAGGGCTGATCTTGGGACGGGTCACGTAGGACCAGGGTCATAGGCGGCTCCTGACCTAGGCCAGATCCGCGACGCCCTGCGGATTTCTAGCGTTCTCGGCATGACCACAACACGCCATGCACCAGCCGCACACCGTCCGGCGGCGCCCGCCCGGAGCCGGGTCCCGCGCGCCGCCCTGTCCGTCGTGCTGAGCACGTTCCTGGCGCTGAGCGCCCTCGCGCTCCTGACATGGCCCGCACGGGAGACTCTCTTCGAGAACGTCGCGGGCGGAGCTGCCGGGTCGCCTCTCGCGGGCATCGCAGGCCTGGTCGCCGACAAGGGACTACTGGTGCTCCTCGCCGTGACCGCGGGCCTCGCGCTGTACACGTGGCTCCGCGACCGTCCGGGGTTCGGGCTGCTCGCGGCAGCCGGGGTCGGTACGGTCGCGGCGTACGCGACAAGCGAGATCGTGAAGCTTCTGGTCACCGAGGAACGGCCGTGCCGCGCGGTCGACATCGACACGGTGCTGGCGTGTCCCGTGCCAGGGGACTGGTCCTGGCCCAGCAACCACGCGACCATCGCGGGCGCGCTCGCCGTCGCGTGCCTGCTCGTCGTACCGCGGCTGTGGCCGGTGGTCCTGCCGGTGGCGCTGGCCGTGGCGGGCGCCCGCGTCGCCGCGGGCGTCCACTACGTGCACGACGTCGCCTCCGGGCTGGCCCTCGGCGTCGTGGTCACCTGCCTGGTGGCCCTGGCCGTGCACACCGGAGGTCAGCGGCTCATGCGTCGATCGACCTCGCGCCGGTCACCGGAGGCTCGGCGGACCACGGGAAGGTGATCCACAGGTCCGTGTCCTTCCACGAGTAGTCGGGCTGGATGATCGTGCGCGGCTTGGTGAACAGCACGGCCGAGCGAGCCTCGGCGCCCTGCTTCTCCAGGAGGTCCATGACGAGGGCAAGGGTGCGGCCCGAGTCGGCGACGTCGTCCACGACCAGGACCTTGGCGCCGGGGAGCTCGGACGTGTCCATCAGGGGCGGCAGAACGCGAGGGTCGTCGAGCGTCTTGCCGATGTCCGTGTAGAACTCGACGTTCAGCGTGCCGACGCCCTTGGTGCCGAGCGCGTACGCCATGGCGCCACCGGGAACCAGGCCGCCGCGCGCGACGGCGATCACGACCTCGGGTACGAACCCGCTGTCGACCACCTTGTGGGCCAGGTCACGCACCGCGTCGGGGAACGTCTCCCAGGTGAGTACCTCCCGCTCCGGGATGGAGGCGGGCTCAGCGTCGGGAAGGTCTGTCGAGGTCATAGGAGGACCCTACGAGACGTGGCGGGCACCCGGCTCGGGTACCCGCCACGCCTACGCCGTGACCAGCGGCGATGCGCACGTGGAGTGCGCGACATCTCAGACCCGTCCGCGGGCGGACGGCCCGGGAAGGTCAGGCCGCCTTGGCCTCGAGGATGTCGACCACGAACACGAGCGTCGAGTTCGCGGGGATGGCGCCGTTCTCCTGGTCGCCGTAGCCCTGGTCCGCCGGGACGACGAGCAGCACCTGGCTGCCGACCTTCTGGCCGGCGATGCCGTTGGTCCAGCCCGGGATCACGCCGTTGAGCGGGAACGACGTCGGGGTGCCGCGGCTCCAGGAGGAGTCGAACGACGTGCCGTCGAGCAGGCAGCCCGCGTACTGGACGGTGACCGTCTGGTCCTTGGTGACCTCTGCGCCGTCACCCTCGATGAGGGGCTGGACCACCAGGTCGGTGGGCTCCTCGTAGCCCTCGGGGATGGTGACGGTCGGCTGGCCGTCGTCGGCCAGCTCGACGGTGGGCAGGCCCTCCTCCGGAGCGACCTCGGCACCCTCGGCCCGGGTCGGGATCTCCTTGACCTCGGAGACCTCGACCATCGTGACCTGGATGGTCTGGTCCATGGCGGTGCTCGCCATTACGATGCGCGCGCCGACCTTCTGGCCGATCAGGCGGTCGTTCAGGAGGTCGTACTGGGGGTCGCCGAGCGTGAACGACTCGGGCTTCTTGGTCTCCCAGGTCGAGCCGCTCGTCTTGCCGTCCTTGCCCGCGAGGACCACGTAGTTGATGGTCACCTGGGAGCCCTCGGCCAGCTCCTCGCCGGTGCCCTCATCGACCACGCGGGACGTCGGGCTCTCGACCTGCAGCGGTGCCTTGAAGGAGACCTCTGGCTCCTTGCCGACCGGGCCCGAGACCTCGATCGCGTCGACGGCCTTGACATCCGCCTCGGACGGGCTCGGCGCGGGCGACGGCTCAGCAGCCGGCGTCACCTCGCAGACGTTCCCGTTGGAGGCGGCAGCGTTGCCGTCCCCGGAGTCGTCGCCGCTTGCGCAGCCGGTGAGCGCGATGGTTGCCAGCGCGACGGCTGCCAGGCCGGCAGTGGTGCGGTGCTTCACGAGTAGTCCTTCGGTCGGGTTTGCGCCTTGCTGGGGACCGCCACACTCTAGCGGGCGGAAATGAGTGGGGCTCCCAGGCAGTGTGGTGCGCGATACGAGCAGTTCTCGGGGAGGATCGAGCCGTCCGCCCCACCCTGCGGAAGAATAGATGCCATGCCGTCGAAGCGCCGCTCCAGCAAGCGTCCGTACGCCGCGGACCACGTCCCTCTCGACCTCGATCGGGCGACGGGCGGACGGCGCAGCGAGTCGGCGGCCGACGGTGAGTGGGTGGTGCAGCGCATCCGGTCGTCCGACAAGACATACATCTGCCCTGCGTGCCGCCAGGAGGTGACGCCGGGCACCGCGCACGTGGTCGCGTGGCAGACGGACGTGCTCGGGGGGCCCGAGGCGGGGCTGGACGGTCGACGGCACTGGCACAACAGCTGCTGGCAGCGTCGCACCAACCTCAGGTGAGCCCGCGGTCGGGCAGCGGGGTGAGAATGGGACCGATGACCACTGAAGCGACGCCGGACGAGGCCTCCGGCCAGACGACCCACCAGATCCGCTCGCTCACCGTCCTGCCCGCACAGCGGGAGGACATCGAGCTGCACACCGCCGACGGCCTGACCCTCGTGGGCGAGCTGGCCCTGCCCGAGGACAGCGAACCGTTGGCCAGCCTGCTGACGTTCCACCCCCTGCCGACGCACGGCGGGTTCATGGACTCCCACGTGTACCGCAAGGCGGCGTGGCGGTTGCCCGCCCTGGCGAACCTCGCGGTCCTGCGGTTCAACACGCGCGGCACATCGTCCCCGCGGGGTACGAGCGAGGGCACGTTCGACGGCGGTGACGCGGAACGCTATGACGTCGCGGCGGCGATCGAGCTGGCCGAGTTCCGTGGGCTGCCCCGGCCCTGGCTGGTCGGCTGGTCCTTCGGCACCGAGCTGGTGCTCAAGCACGGGACCGACCCGAGCATCGAGGGTGCGATCCTCCTGTCGCCGCCGCTGCACCGCGCCACCGACGAGGACCTGGACCGCTGGGCGGCGTTCGGCAAGCCGCTCGTCGTCCTGGTGCCCGAGCTCGACGACTACCTGCGGCCGGACGAGGCCCGGCGGCGCTTCGCGCGCGTGCCGCAGGCCGAGGTGATCGGCGTCGACGGGGCCAAGCACCTGTGGGTCGGAGAGCCGGCTGTCGCCCGCGTCCTGAACGAGGTGGTGGCCCACGTGCTGCCCGACCACCCGCTGCCGCTGCCGACGCACTGGGACGGACCGGTAGGAGCTTCTTGAGCAGTACCACCACCACAGGAGGACGACGATGACCTCACAAGCGCTGGCCACCTTCACCCTGCACGACGGCGGCGGACTTCCGCTCGTGCTGCTGCACGGCTTCCCGCTGGACCACCGGATGTGGGCGGCCTGCGCCGCGCACCTGCCGCCGGGCACCCGCGCCATCGGAGTCGACCTGCCGGGAGCCGGGCACAGCGACCTGGACGGGTACCAGCCGAGCATCGAGCACGCGGCCGACTGGGTGTACCGGACCATGGTCGCCGCGGGCGAGGGCAACGCGGTGGTCGTCGGGCACTCGATGGGCGGATACGTGGCGCTCGCCCTGGCCGAACGGCACCCCGGGTTCGTCGCCGGGCTCGGGCTCGTGAACACCAAGTCGACCGCGGACACTGACGAGGCACGCGCCAAGCGCCTCCGGATCGCCGCCGCGGCGGAGTCCAGCCAGACGGTGGACGCCGTGCTCGGCATGCCCGCCGACCTGGTGGGTGCCACGACCACGGAGCGCAGGCGGCACCTGTTCCCGGTGCTGGACTCCTGGATCCGTGCTCAGTCACCTGCCGGCGTCGCGTGGGCGCAGCGAGCGATGGCGTCCCGCCCGGACCGGACGGCGGTGCTCGAACGCTTCGCCGCCCCGGTCGCCGTCGTGGTGGGCACCGAGGACACCATCACGCCGCTGGCCGAGGCCGAGCACATGGTCCAGGCCGCCGGCGCACCCTCCGCGCACTCCGGCGGCGATGCGGCGCTCACGCTCGTGCCCGGCGTGGGTCACATGAGCGCCCTCGAGGACCCGCAGGCCGTCGCCGCGGCCCTGGGCCTCCTGCACATGCAGGTCGTGGCCCACCACTGAGCCGAGCGGTCACGCGGAGTCGGCAGCACCCGGACGGACGAACGGCGGCTCTCCCCTGTGGGAGAGCCGCCGTTCGTCTGCGACGCGTTGGTTCAGCGGGTCAGCTGGACGCCCCGGCCTTCTCGGAGACCGGCTCCTCGGAGTCGTCGCTCTCCGTGGGGGAGGCGGCCGAGTCGGCAGCGTTCTGGCCGGCCTTCGTGCTCGCCTTGGTGCCCTTGACCGACGGGATGACGACCGTCGCCGTGCCGACGGGCACGGGCGTCGGGTTGCTCGGCGGGATCGACGCGGGCATCGAGCCCGTGTCGGTGGACTCCGGCACGTCCGGCTCGGCCTCGGTGCCGTCGCCGACGACGGCGAAGCGGGCCTGCTGCGCGGGCGTCGCGCCGGAGAGGCTAGCCGGCTTGGCCGGCGGGCTGGGCACCGGAGCGGCCGGCGCACCCGGCGTGGCGGGCGTACCGAGCATGCCGCGCAGCTCGTCCAGGTAGGAGTTGATCGAGTCGTGCTGACGCGTCAGGTCCTCGAGCTGGTGCTGCGCGGCCGACCGGCTCGACTCCGCCTCGGCACGGGCGTCGTCGATCGTCTGCTCCGCGAACTCCCTGGCCTCGGCCACGATCCGGTCCGCGGACTTGCGGGCGTCGGCCACGAGGTCCTTGACGTAGACGTCGGACTCCGCGCGGATCTTCTCGGACTGCTCCAGGGCGACCGCGACCCGCTTCTCTGCCTCTGCCGCGTGCTCCTCCGCCGTCTTGACCAGCTTGGCGGTCTCGGCCTTGGCCGTCTCGTGCCGCTCGGCGAGCTCCTTCTCGACGCTCTCCTTGCGGTGCACGATGTCGAGCTCGGCCTGGGCGAGCGCCGCACGGGCCTGCTCGCGCAGCTCCTCCATCTCGCTGGTGACGGCGTTGGCTGCCTCGGCAGCCTGACGGCGTGCCTCGGAGAGGATCTGCTCGGACTCGGCACGGGCGCTCGCGAGCATGGCGGACGCGTCGCGCTCGGCGGTCTCACGCTGCTCGCTGGTCTCGGCAGCGACCTCGCTGCGGAGCTTGGCGGCGTCGGCCTCGGTCTTGACCCGCAGCTCCGTGGTCTCGCGCTCGACCGTCGAGCGCAGGGTGCCGAGCTCGCGCTCCAGGCTGGCCCGGCGCTCGCTCTCCTCGGCGCTGATGGCGCTGGCGATCTGCGCGGACTCGCGCTCCGCGGAGCCGACGAGCTCCTCGGCGCGGCGCTGGGCGGCGAGCAGGTGGCCCTCGGCCTCCGCGGACGTCGTGGTGCGGATCTCCTCGGCCTCGCGGCGGGCGCTGGCGAGCATCTCGGCGACCTCGGACTCGGCGCGCGAGCGCACCTGCCCGGCGGACAGCTTTGCCCGTGCCATGATGTCGGCGGCCTGCTGGTTGGCCTGGTTGATGATGTCGGTCGACTGGTCCTCGGCGGAGCGCAGCAGCAGCTCGATGCGTGACCCGAGGCCGGCGTACGAGGGCTTCTCGGTCTCGCGCAGGTTGCGCTTGGCGTCGGTGAGATCCTGCGTGAGCTGCATGGCGCGGCTGTCGGAGGCTTCGACCTGCCGACGAGCCTCTTCGAGGGCGTGGTTCAGTCGGTCCAGGTGCGCGTGAACCTGGTCGCGGTCGTACCCACGCATGGCAGTCGGAAAGAGCGAGCGCTCGTCGGACACGGTGCAGACCTCCAGTGTCGGAACTTGGTGAGGCGCGGGTCAGGCTCCCCCCTGGGACGTGGCTTATACCGCCCGTCCGGCGCCCAGGATACGTGCCTTGTGCGGATGTGGATACTCCGCATGCAGATGCAATGTACGGAATGCCTGGGATACTCTCCGCTGGCTCACACGGCCCGTGCGACGACGGCGGTTCCGAGACACCCCGTGAAGGAAGGGTGAGAATCCCGACCGAACCGCACAAGCACACCCGTCATTGGACAGGGCTCCTCGTACGGTCCCTATGCTGGAACATCCACCTGATCGACGGGCTGCGCGCCCTAAATTCGAAGGGAATCGGTGGTGCAACGCTTTTTGGCGATCCTCCTGATCCTTGCCGGCCTCGGCGGGATCGGTTTCGGGGTCGCGACGGCAACCGTCCTGCGCGAGTCCGACACCGTCGTCGCGACCGCGACCCCCAGCGGTGACGGAACCATGGTCGTGACCGAGCCCGGTGTGCTCGGCCTGGTCGACGACCAGGTGACCGTGCGAGCCACTGTCCCCGAGGGGCAGAAGGTCACGCTCGCGCTCGGGTCCGACGTCGACGTGCTCGGCTGGGTGGGCGACGACCCCTTTGACTCCGTGACCGGCCTGTCCTCCTGGGAGACGCTGAGCGTCGCCCCGGGCACCGCCGCCGCCCCCGAGGAGGAGGCGGCCGAGGGCGAGGAGACGGACGAGGCACCGGCCGAGAAGCCGAGCACCGGTCCCGATCCCGCAGGCTCCGACATGTGGATCTCCGAGGTGAGTGGCGAGACCACCGTCTCGATGCGCTGGACCGAGCAGCCCGGCCGCGTGGTCCTGCTGGCCGCGGGCGTCGGCAAGAACGCGGAGGCGCCCACGCTCGAGCTCACCTGGCCTCGCCAGGCGAGCACCCCGTACCTGTGGCCCGGTGTCCTGGGTGGCGCTCTCCTTCTGATCCTCGGTGTCTTCATGGCCATCGGCGCGCGCCGCAGCGCCAAGCGCAGCGCGGGCAAGGGGCGCTCGCCGTCCGCTGTCCGCACCCGGCAGCCGGACCCCGACCTGCCGCGTCGCGACGCGGCCTTCGGTATCGACGGCGAGGGGTCGAGCCCGGCCGGGCACGAGCCCGCCGTCGGCTTCCCGCCCGCGCTGGGCGACCCGGCCGAGGGCGGTACGGCGGTCTACCCGCCGGTGCGCCCGGAGCTGCCGGGGCGGGACCGTCCGGAGCTGCGTCCAGTACAGAGCCCGGTACAGAGCCCGGTACAGAGCCCCATGCCGCGTCCGGAACCTGACCTGACCGAACCCGAGCACACGCGGTCCTGGGGTGCGCCCGCGCCGTTCGGCGGAGCAGCTCCCATCACCCCGCCGCCCGTGCCCGAGCAGGCTCCCGAGCCGGTCGCCGCTCCCGTGGCGTCCGTCCGCGGGATCCGGCGGCGCCGTGGACAGGCCCCCGGAGCAGCACCCGCGGCCGGCGCACAGCCGCCGGCTCAGCGAACGCCGTTCGGCGGTACCGCACCCGAGCAGGGACCGGCGCCGTCCGAGACGCCGTCCGCAGCGCAGGCCGACCAGGCCGACCCGGCCGCCTCCGCGGCGTCGGGCAGGCCGATGACCCGGCGCGAGTTGCGCATGCGCGAGCAGGCGCAGCGCAGGGCTGCGACGGGCGCCATGCCCGCCGTGCCCGCGGCCGAACCAGAGCCCGAGCCCGAGGCCGAGCAGCCGCAGACACCGAGCAGCCGAGCTGCCGCGTGGCGCCAGACCTGGGGCGTCACCGGGAACGACGGAGGTAACTGATGAGACGCACCACGACCCGCGCCACGGCCGTGGTAGCAACCGTGCTCGCCACGGGTCTGCTCACCGGCTGTGCCGAGGAGCTCCCGACCCCGAAGCCGGAAGCGCCCGTCGCGGCGGCTGTCGTCACGCAGTCCCAGGAACGCGAGATCCTGGACAAGGTCGCGGGAGTCGTCGGGGAGGTGACCAAGGCCAAGGACGCCGAGAAGCTCGAACCGCGTCTGTCCGGGCCCGCGCTCGACATCCGCGAGACCCAGCTCAAGGTCGCCGACGCCCGCGGCGACACGGAGCCGCTGACCGACCTGACCATGGAGATGCAGCAGGTGATCCTGCCGTCGGACCAGGAGTGGCCGCGCAGCAGCTTTGCCATCACCGTGCAGCCCAAGGACCTCACGACGCCGGTGCTCATGTCGTTCGACCAGGCCACCGCCCGTGACCAGTACAAGCTGTGGGGCTGGGTGCGTCTGCTGCCGGGCGTGACCATGCCGCAGTTCGCGGAGGCCGAGCTGGGCAGCCCCGCCGTCCCGCCGGACGACGAGAGCCTCAAGGTGACGCCCACCGACGCGATCAAGCAGTACGCCTCGGCGCTCACCGTCGACAAGGACTCGAAGTACGCCGACTCCTTCGCCGACGACGACCTGCGCCAGTTCTTCCGGGACTACGGCAAGCTCCAGGTCGACGCGATCAACAAGGAGGAGTGCCGCGGCGCCTTCAAGGTCGAGTACGAGCCCACGAAGGACCCGGTGAAGGCGGTCCGCACGGCGGACGGTGGTGCCCTGGTGATGGCGGCGATGATCAGCCAGGAGACGATCACCGCCCGGGAGGAGGGCTGCGAGATCGGCCCGCCCACCAAGACCACCCAGGCGCTCTGGGGCGACACCGACGTGACCAACGTGGTCGAGGTCAACTACAAGGACATGGTCGCGATGTACGTGCCGCCCAAGGACTCGGACGACGAGATCAGCCTGGTCGGCTACGAGCACGTGCCGAGCTCGGTCTCGAACGGCTGAGCTGGTCGGTCACCGACCCGCAGTCCGCCGCTAGGGTGGCCTCCGTGAACCTACGGAGGCCACCCTTGCCGCGTTCCAGAGCTCGTTCCCGGGTCCGACGGCGGGGCGCCGGCTGCCTGGCCGCGACCGCGGCCGTCGCGCTGCTGGCCGTCGGCTGCACCGTCGAGCCGCCCACCCCGGTGGCCGACGAGCCGGTGGTCGCGGCCGTGGTCAGCGAGGCGCAGGAGCTGAAGATCCTGGACCGGGTCTCCGGCGTCGTCGCGGAGGCGGACCGGGCGGACGAGGCGAGATCGCTGGCCTCCCGTCTCTCCGGACCTGCGCTCGCGATGCGGCAGGCCGAGCTGAAGGTCGCCGCGGCCGAGGTCGACGGCACGCGGCTGACCGACCTGTCGTTGGAGATGCAGCAGGTGGTCCTGCCGTCGGAGCAGGGCTGGCCGCGCAGCAGCTACGGCATAGGCGTCCAGCCGAAGGGCAAGGGCACGCCGGTGCTCGCGGCCTTCGAGCAGGCGTCCGCGCGGGAGCAGTACAAGCTCTGGGGCTACGTCCAGCTGCTGCCCAACACCACCATGCCCCGCTTCGCGGACCCCGCCCTGGGCAGCCCCGCGGTCGCGGCGGACGACACGACGCTCAAGGCGACACCCGAGGCGGCCGTCGCGCAGTACGCGTCGGTGCTGACCGTCGGCGAGCGCTCGCAGTACGCCGGCGCCTTCACCGACGACGACGAGCTGCGCCGGCTGCTCCGGTCGTACGGCAAGCTGCAGGTCGACGCGATCGAGGCGAAGGACGGCAAGGGCGCCTTCAAGATCGCGTACGAGCCGACGAAGGACCCGGTGAAGGCGGTCCGCACGGTCGACGGCGGTGCCCTCGTGCTCGGGGCGATGATCAGCCAGGAGACGGTACGGGCCGAGGAGAGATGGAAGCTGGCACCGCTCACGCCGTCGGCCAGGGCGCTCTGGGCCGACACGGAGCAGACGAACGTGGTGCGCGTCGTCTACCGCGACATGGTCGCCCTCTACGTGCCGCCCGCGGACTCGGACGCCCCGGTCAGCCTGGTCGGCCACCATCGTGTGCCCTACGCCGTCGCGAACGACTGACGGCCCGGGCCCGGCACGCGCCACCTCCGACGGATCTCGCCGAGAGCGGAGTCGGCGGGTGAGCGGCCCTGTGGTCATTAGGATTGCCCCATGAGCAGTCCGTCCCCTCAGCCCGGGCCCGCCCGGAGCGCACAGCCCGAGTTCGCGGTGCGCGGCGCCGTCGACCTGTCCGCCCTCAACCGTCCCCAGGCGCCGCCACCCGGTGAACCCGGTGGCGCCCCCGAAGCCGGCGGCTTCGTGGTGGACGTCAGCGAGGCGAACTTCGAACAGCTGGTTCGCGACTCGTCCACCTATCCGGTGGTGATGCTGATCTGGATCCCGACCGATCAGGCGAACGCCGAGCTCGGTGTCACCCTGGGCCGCCTCGCCGAGGAGTACGCCGGACGGTTCCTCCTGGGGCGCGTCGACGCGCAGTCGTCCCCGCAGGTCGCCGCCGCCTTCCAGGTGCAGGGCGTGCCCACCGTGGTCGCGGTGCTGCAGGGCCAGCCGCTCCCGCTGTTCCAGGGCGCCGCCGAGGAGCAGCAGATCCGTGGCGTGCTGGACCAGGTCCTCGCGGCCGCCGAGCAGAACGGTGTCCAGGGTCGTGCCCCGGGCGCCGCGCCCGTGGCGGACGAGCCCGAGGCCGAGGCCGAGCAGCCGCTCCCGCCGCTGCACCAGGAGGCGTACGACGCGATCGAGCGTGACGACCTGGACGCCGCCGCGGCCGCCTACGAGAAGGCCCTCCGGCAGGATCCCAAGGACTCCGACGCGACGGCCGGCCTCGCCCAGGTGCGCCTCATGCAGCGCACCCGGGACGCCGACCTCGTCGCGGTGCGGCAGGCGGCGGCGGACGCGCCGTCCGACGTCGACGCGGCGCTCGCCGTCGCCGACCTGGACATGCTGGGTGGCAAGGTGGACGACGCGTTCGCGCGCCTGCTCGACCTGCTGCCCGACTCCGACGCCGACGGCAAGGAGAAGCTCCGCGTGCGCCTGCTGGAGCTCTTCGAGGTCGCCGGCACGGCGGACCCGCGGGTGAGCAAGGCGCGCAAGCGCCTCGCGATCAGTCTGTACTGATCCCCAGCAGCGCCTTCGAGGCCTAAGTTTCTTCGCTCTCAGGTTGCTGAAGCGCGAGAAACTTAGGCCTCGAAGTGGACGGGGCGGTCGTCAGTCGGCCGCCGGGCGCTCCGGGACCAGGACCAGGGCGCCGAGCGGCGGGACCCGCACCAC
Organism: Promicromonospora iranensis; assembly: GCF_028994775.1. GTDB lineage: Bacteria > Actinomycetota > Actinomycetes > Actinomycetales > Cellulomonadaceae > Promicromonospora > Promicromonospora iranensis_A. The sequence continues at coordinate 155,558 of NZ_JAJQMN010000010.1, forward strand.
TGCGGACCAGGCACGGCCGTGGTGCGGGACGGGCTCGGCGTGCACGCGGCCCATGTTCCCCACACCCGAACCGCCGTAGATCGTCGCGTCGGTGTTGAGCGCCTCGCGCCACACCGTCGCCACGGTCGGCTCGTCCGCGTCGCTCGGGCCGGTCGCGGCCAGGATCTCGACGGAGCCGACCGGTGCGGGCCCGTCCGCGGCCGAGGCAGGCTCGGCGGGGAGGGTGGGCACCGCGGGCGCGGCGGGCTCCGTCAGGGGCAGCGTCGGCAGGGGCAGCCGGTATCCCTCGTGGGGCACGCCCGCGAAGTTGACGACGACGACCACCGGGTCGCCCGAGCGGGACCGGCGCACGTAGGCGAGCACGTTGTGGTCGGCGTCGTCGCCCTCGAGCCACTCGAACCCCGCGGGGTCGAAGTCCAGCTCCCACAGCGCCGGCGTCGCGCGGTAGAGCGCGTTCAGGTCCCGGACGAGGTGCTGCACGCCGGCGTGGCCGGCCTCGCCGAGCAGGTGCCAGGGCAGCCCGTCCGACTCGGACCACTCGCTCTCCTGGGCGAACTCGCAGCCCATGAAGAGCAGCTGCTTGCCCGGATGCGTCCACTGGTAGGCGAGGAAGGACCGCACGCCGGCGAGCTGCTGCCAGCGGTCGCCCGGCATCTTGCCCAGCAACGACCCCTTGCCGTGGACGACCTCGTCGTGGCTGATCGGCAGCACGAACTGCTCGGTGAACGCGTACACGAGCGAGAAGGTGAGCTCGCCGTGGTGGTAGCGCCGGTTGTACGGGTCCTCGGCCAGGTAGCGGAGGGTGTCGTTCATCCAGCCCATGTTCCACTTCAGGCCGAAGCCGAGCCCTCCGCTCGACGTGGGGCCGGTGACCTGCGGGAAGGCCGTGGACTCCTCGGCGATCATCATGACCCCGGGGGTGCGCCGGTACGCGGTCGCGTTGGTCTCCTGCAGGAACGCGATGGCCTCGAGGTTCTCCCGCCCGCCGTGCACGTTCGGCGCCCACTCGCCCTCCTTGCGGGAGTAGTCGAGGTAGAGCATCGAGGCGACGGCGTCCACGCGCAGCGCGTCGACGTGGAACTCCTCGAACCAGTAGGTCGCGTTCGCCACCAGGAAGTTGCGCACCTCGCGCCGGCCGAAGTCGAAGATCAGCGTGCCCCAGTCCTGCTGCTCGCCGCGCCGCGGGTCGGGGTGCTCGTACAGGGGCGAGCCGTCGAACCGGGCGAGGGCGAACTCGTCGCGCGGGAAGTGCGCGGGCACCCAGTCGAGGATGATGCCGATCCCGGCCTGGTGGAGCCGGTCCACGAGGTACCGGAAGTCGTCGGGCGAGCCGAACCGCGAGGTCGGCGCGTAGTAGCTGGTGACCTGGTAGCCCCACGACCCGCCGTACGGGTGCTCCGCGACGGGCAGCAGCTCGACGTGCGTGAACCCCTGCTCGGAGACGTAGGCGGTCAGCTGCTCCGCGAGCTCCCGGTACCCGAGACCCGGTCGCCAGGAGCCCAGGTGCACCTCGTACACGCTCAGCGGCGCGGAGTGCGGGTCCGTCGCCGTCCGCGTCTCGAGCCACGCGCCGTCCTGCCACTCATGGGTCGAGGTCGTCACGACGCTCGCCGTCGCGGGCGGCTGCTCGGTCGCCTTGGCGAGGGGGTCCGCCTTGGCGCGCCAGACGCCGTCGGCCCCCAGGATCTCGAACTTGTACCGCAGACCAGGGCCGACGTCCGGGACGAACAGCTCCCAGACGCCGGTGGAACCGAGCGACCGCATGGGATGCGTGCCGCCCCAGCCGTTGTGGTCGCCCACGAGGCGCACGCCGCGGGCGTTCGGGGCCCACACGGCGAAGGCGACGCCGGCGATGTCGCCGGCCGCGCTCGGATACCGGTGCAGGTTGGCGCCGAGCACCTGCCAGAGCTGCTCGTGCCGCCCCTCACCGATCAGGTGCAGGTCGACCTCGCCCAGGGTCGGCAGGAACCGGTACGGGTCGTCGGCGGTCCAGGTGTCCGTGCCCGACCGGGTGCGGATGCGGTAGTCCGGGGCGTGCCGGGACCCGTCCGGGCCCTCGATCGCGGGCACGACCGCGGCCCACACCCCCGCTCCCTCGTGGGTCGCGGACACCTCCGCGTCCCCGCTCGGGCCCGAGGTGGTCACGACCACCTCGTCGGCGAGCGGCCGTAAGGCGCGGACCACCGCCCAGGGCCCGTCCAGCAGGTGGGGGCCGAGCACGGTGTGCGGATCGTGGTGGGTCCCGGACGCGATAGCGGTCAGGATCTCAAGGTCGACGTCGGGCAGATCTGCCATGGGTTTACCTTTCCACGTCAGGTGCGGGGCGTGCGACACGTCACACGACATGATGTCCTTCATGGCACGAATCACCATCGCCGACATCGCTCGTCGCGCCGGAGTCTCCACCGGCGCGGTCTCCTACGCGCTCAACGGACGGCCCGGCGTCTCCGAGGCCACCCGCGAGCGGATCCTGGCGATCGCGGCGGACCTGGGCTGGGCGCCCAGCTCCGCCGCCCGGTCCCTGTCGGGCGCCCGTACCGAGACGGTGGGTCTCGTGCTGGCGCGAGACCCGCAGACGCTCGGGTTCGAGTCGTTCTACATGCAGTTCGTCGCGGGCATCGAGTCGGTCCTCACCGAGCGTGACTACGGCCTGCTGCTGCAGGTGGCACCCGATCTCGACGCCGAGGTACGCACCTATCGCAAGTGGCGCGCCGCCCGCCGCGTCGACGGCATCGTCGTGGTGGACCCTCGCCTCGACGACCCGCGCATCGCCATGCTCAGCGTGCCCGAGGCGCTTCCTGCCGTGGTGGTCGGCGACCCCGGCCTGGCCGAGGGCCTCACCACGGTGTGGACCGACGACGCCGCCGCGATGCGCGAGTCCGTGCGGTACCTGCACACCCTGGGTCATCGCGACGTCGCGCGGGTCGCCGGCTCCGAGGGGTTCGGGCACACCTCGATCCGCGACGAGGCGTTCCGGAGCGAGACGACGGCGCTCGGGATGCGTGGCCAGCTGCGGTCCACCGACTACACGCCGGAGCAAGGAGCGCTGGCCACGCGCGACCTGCTGGGCTCCGGCCGGCGGCCCACCGCCATCGTCTACGACAACGACGTGATGGCGCTGTCCGGCCTGGGTGTCGCCGCCGAGCTGGCCCTGACGGTGCCCGACGACCTCTCGCTCATCGCCTGGGACGACTCCCCGCTCTGCCAGGCGACCTTCCCGCAGCTCACCTCGCTCAGCCACGACGTCGTCGCGTACGGCGCGCACGTGGCGCGCCGCCTGTTCGACCGGATGGCCGGAGAGCCCGTCGGTGGGTTCCACGACTCGACCCCGCAGCTGCGGGTGAGGGGTACGACGGGACCTTTGACTTAAGCCAACTTAACCGCTTCACTCGGTCGCACGCCCCGGGGACCGTCCCGGGACGAGTCGATGGAGACGAGAGTGATCGAGATGGCGAGGAAGCACATCTTGGCCGCGACCACGGGCGCAGCGGCAGCCCTGGCGCTCGCGGCATGCACGGGCGGAGCCGGCGGCGCGGCCGCGGGCGGTGACGGGATCGAGGGCGAGCCGTCGGGCGAGATCACGGTGATCACCCAGCGCACCGACCTCGTCGACACGGTGTTCCAGGACTACAAGGAGCAGTTCGAGAAGGAGTACCCGGACGTCACCGTGAGCTTCGAGTCCATGACGGACTACGAGGGCGAGATAGCGGTCCGTATGAACACCCAGGACTACGGCGACGTGCTGCTCATACCGAACAGCGTCACCCCGGACAAGCTGGGCACCTTCTTCGAGCCCCTGGGCGGTGTCGAGGAGCTGGGCGAGAAGTACGCGCTCCTCGAGGAGGAGGCCTACGAGGGACAGGCGTACGGCATCCCGATCACCGTCAACACCCAGGGCATCGTCTACAACAAGAAGGTCTGGGCGGACGCCGGGCTCACCGACTGGCCGACCACGCCCGACGAGCTGCTCGACGACCTGCGGGCCATCAAGGACAAGACCGACGCCGTCCCTTACTACACGAACTACGCCGACGGTTGGCCGCTGAGCCAGTGGGACGGCAACCGCGGCGCCATGGGGGACCCGGCCTACGCGAACGAGCACGTCGCCTACACCGACACACCCTGGGCTCCCGGCGAGTGGCACCACATCTCCGACGGCCTGCTGTTCGACATCGTGGCCGGCGGCCTGTCCGAGGAGGACCCGACCACCACCAACTGGGAGGAGTCCAAGACCCTGCTCGGCACGGGCAAGGTGGGCACCATGCTGCTCGGCTCGTGGGCGATCACGCAGATGCAGCAGGCGGCGGAGGATGCCGGCGGCTCGGCCGACGACATCGGCTACATGCCGTTCCCGTACCAGGTGGACGGCACGTTCCACGCGCAGGTGGCCGGTGACTACAAGAACGCGATCAACGTGCACAGCGAGCACAAGGCCGCGGCCTGGGCGTGGATCGAGTGGTTCGCGGCGGAGTCGGGCTACGCCTACGACGAGGGCGGGCTCTCGCCGCTCGTCGACGGTCCGACGCCGGAGACGCTGGCCGGCTTCACCGACGCGGGGGTCGAGCTGGTGCCGCTCGACCCGGCGCCGCCGGGCAAGGAGGCCTACGAGGCGAACGTCGTGAGCGAGTCCGAGGTGGACCTCTACGGCAACATCTACCGGCAGGAGCTCGTGGACATCGCCCGCGGCGCGAAGGACGGCGACAAGGAGTCCTTCTTCGCGAGCCTGAACGAGCGGTGGGCGACGGCCCGCGCAGCGGTCGGCTGAGCATGGTCGCGACGACAACCGCACGCCCGACGGTGCCTCTCGTGGCGCCGTCGGGCGGGGCGCGATCGCATCAGGGGTGGCGTGCCACCCCGTGGCTGTTCCTGCTGGTGCCGGTGGCACTGCTGGTGACGTTCACGTACGTGCCGGTGGCGAACATGGTCTGGTACAGCTTCACCGACTGGGACGGTCTCGACCCGGTGATGAACCCGGTGGGCCTGGCCAACTACGCCCGGATCTTCGGCGACCCCGCGTACTTCCAGGTGTTCCTCGTGAGCCTGTACTACCTGGCCGGCGCGGCGGTGCAGCTGGTGCTCGCGCTGTACTTCGCCACCGTGCTGTCGTTCAACACCCGGTTCCGCAACGTCTTCAAGGGCCTGATCTTCTTCCCGTACCTGATCAACGGGGTGGCGATCGGCCTGGTGTTCCTCTACTTCTTCCGGCCGGGCGGCACGCTCGACGCACTGCTGGCCCTGGTCGGCGTCGACGCGCCGGTGCAGTGGCTCGGTGACCCGTCGGTGATCAACGTGTCGCTCGCCGCCACCTCGGTGTGGCGGTTCATGGGCCTGAACTTCGTCCTGTTCCTCGGTGCTATCCAGTCCATCCCGACCGAGCTGTACGAGGCGGCGGAGCTGGACGGAGCCACGAGCTGGCACAAGTTCCGCTACATCATCCTGCCGGGGATCAAGAAGATCGTGGGCCTGTCGGCCATCCTCGCCGTGAGCGGCTCCCTGTCCGTCTTCGAGATCCCGTACATCATGACCGGCGGCGCCAACGGGTCGGCGACCTTCGTGATCCAGACCGTGCAGGCGGCGTTCACCCACCACAACTTCGGCCTGGCGTCGGCGATGGGTGTGGTCCTGCTCGCCATCGTGCTGGTGATCACCTGGATCCAGCGCCGGTTCGTGCCCGACGAGAAGGTGGACCTGACATGAGAGCCCTGCTCGGACCCGTGGGCATCGTGCTCAAGTACGCAAGCCTGTTCGTGGCGTCCGCCGTGGCGGTGCTGCCGCTGGTGGTGATCGGCATGGCGGCCTTCAAGCCCACGCAGGAGTTCGCCACCAGCGCCCCGCTGTCGCCGCCGGAGAGCTGGGCCTACCTCGGCAACTTCGTCACCGCGTTCACGCGCGGCGGCATGCTGCAGGGCTTCGTGAACACGTCGATCATCCTGGTGGTGTCGCTGGTGGGCACCGTCATCATCGGCACGATGGCGGCGTACGCGCTCGACCGGTTCGACTTCCGCGGCAAGAAGCCGGTCGTGGCGCTGTTCCTGATAGCCACCCTCGTGCCGGCCGTGACGACCCAGGTGGCGACCTTCCAGATCATCAACAGCCTGGGCCTGTTCAACACCCGGGGCGCGGCGATCGTGCTGTTCATGGGCACCGACATCGTGTCGATCTACATCTTCTGGCAGTTCATGCAGTCGATCCCGAGGTCGCTCGACGAGGCGGCGATGCTCGACGGCGCGAACCGGCTGAGCATCTTCGCGCGCATCATCTTCCCGCTGCTCAAGCCCGCCATCGCGACGGTGGTGATCATCAAGGGCATAGCGATCTACAACGAGTTCTACATCCCGTTCCTCTACATGCCGAAACAGGAGCTCGCCGTGATCTCCACGTCGCTGTTCCGGTTCCAGGGGCCGTTCGGGGCGCAGTGGGAGGTCATCGCGGCAGGCACGGTGCTCGTCATCGTCCCGACGCTCGCCGCGTTCCTGTTCCTGCAGCGGTTCATCTACAGCGGCCTGACCCAGGGAGCGACCAAATGAACGACCACATGAGCGACCACATGAGCGACCGCACGAGCGACCGGACGAGCCTCCCGGGGAGCGCACCCGAGGGCGGAGCCCCGGTGGTGCCCCTTCCCGGCGGCCCCGTGCTCGGCATGACGTGGGGCTGGGTGGGGGAGCGCGGCACATGGGCCGCTCCCGAGGCGGCCGGCTCCCTCGACGCGCTCGCCGAGCTGGGCGGTGTCACCTGGGTGGGCGTCACGTTCGCCGCACTCCAGGACACCGCGCAGTCCACCCGGGTGCGGTGGCGGGAGGAACCGACGGTGACCGACGACGAGGTGCGCGGCACGATCCGGGCGGCGAAGGCCCGCGGCTGGAAGGTCATGCTCAAGCCGGTGGTCAACGTCGCGGACGGGACCTGGCGTGCGTACGTCTCGTTCCTCGACCCGCCGGTTCCCGGGGAACCGAGCTGGGCGGACTGGTTCGCGAGCTACACCGAGTTCGTGGTGCACCACGCGCGGATCGCCGCCGAGGAGGGAGTCGAGATGCTGTGCGTGGGCTGCGAGATGGTGCAGTCCGACGGCCAGGAACGGCACTGGCGCGCGCTCGTCGCCGCGGTGCGCGAGGTCTACGGCGGCCTCGTCACCTACAACTGCGACAAGTACCAGGAGGACCGCGTCACCTGGTGGGACGCGGTCGACGTCATCGGGGCGTCGGGCTACTACCCGAGCGGCTCCTGGGACGCTCAGCTCGACCGGATCGAGGCGGTCGTGGCCCGTGAGGGCAAGCCGTTCGTTTTCCTCGAGTCGGGCTGTCCGTCCAGGACCGGGTCGGCCGCACGGCCCAACGACTGGTCGCTGCCCGGCGCCCCGAGCGGCGCGGAGCAGGCAGCCTGGTACCGCGAGATGTTCACGGAGTGCGGACGGCGGCCGTGGGTGCAGGGCTACGTGCTGTGGGACTGGCCGGCACGGCTGTACGCGCCGGAGGACGCCGCCGACAACGACGACTACTGCGTCTACGCCAAGCCCGCCGCCGAGGTGGTCGCCGCCGAGTACCGGTGGCTGGCGCTCAGGAGCTGAGCACGCGTTCGACGGCGGCCAGCGGGATGTGCATCCACGCGGGCCGGTGCCGGAACTCGTAGACCACCTCGTAGAGCGCCTTGTCCACCACGAGGGCACGGAGCAGCAGCTCGGCGGTGGCGACGTCGAGCTCGCTGCCCGACGTCGCGGCGTCCGCGACCGCGTGCACCGTGCCCTCGTGCGCGTCCCCGCTGGCCTGCCGGTAACCCTCGAGAAAGCTGACCTGGGCGTGCGCCGCCCAGTGCGGGTCGGTCGTCTGCCCGACGGCGGCCGCGTAGTCGAGCGAGCGCAGCATCCCGGCGACGTCGCGCAGCGGCAGGTCGGGGGCCACCCGCTCGGACACCGGACGCTGCGGCTCGCCCTCGAAGTCGAGCACCTTCCAGCCGCTCGACGAGTGCAGGGCCTGGCCTAGGTGCAGGTCACCGTGGATCGGCTGGAGCGGCACGACGCCCCCGGTCCGCTCGACGGCGACGGCCAGACGCGCGCTCACCGCGTCGAAGAGCGCGGTGACGCCGGCGCGCTGCGGCGCCAGGTCCGGCACATCGGCGAACGCCTCGGCGGCGCGCCGGCGCAACACGCCCATGAACCCTGCGGGCTCCAGCCCGGGGCCCTCGCCGAGCGCCCGCCGGAGCACCACGTGCAGGTGCGCGACGACGGCGCCGAGCTCCGCGGCCCGCTCGCCGAAGTCCTCGTCGCGCGCCGCGTACGAGCAGGCCAGCTCGAACCCGTCGGTGGCGTCGGTGACCAGCTCGGAGAGCACGGCGAGGTGGGCGAGCGGCGCGTCGGACTCCTGCGCGCCGGCCACGCCCTCGGGGACGGGCAGCTCCACGGCGCCCAGGAACCGCGGCACACCGTCCCAGCCGGCCCCGGTCAGGGCCGCCGGGATCACGACGTCCGGATGCGGGCCGAGCGCGACGGTCCGCAGGATCTTGAGCATCCCGCCGCGTCCCGCGTCGTGGGCCATGGCCGGGAGCAGTACCGAGGTGTTCGACTGCTCCCCGGAGATGCGCCGCGCCCCGGCCAGCTCGACGCAGCCCTCGGGATCGCACGCCTCGGGGCGGGCGGAGGCGAGGTAGGCGTGCCAGGCGGCGGGGTGCGCACCGCCGTCGTGCACGGTGACCATGCCCGACGCCGTCGCCACCGTGCCGATCAGACCCGCCGCCTCGGTCTCGGCCGTGTCGGCCTCCGGCTCGGCGGTGGGGGTCAGGACCAGCGGCACCTGGATCACCAGCGACTCGTCGCCGGCGGCCAGGCCGGGGCCAACCAGCCGCAGCAGCGCGACGACGACGTCGGCGACACCCGGGAAGGTGACGGTGAGCCACGGCTCGTGCGTCACGCCCTCGGCGGGCACCGGGTACCAGCGCTGTCCGGGCAGCCACGTGTCCAGGAGCCGCAGCACCTCCGGGCGGAGGTGCGCGGCTCCTGGGGAGACATGGACGCGTTGCGCCGGGCTCACCCCTCTCGTGCCTGCTCGGTCGTGTCCCCGGCCCCTGTCCGTGCCGGCGGAGCCAGCACCAGCCAGTAGAAGTCGCGCGCCCCCCACGTCATCGTCAGGATCCCGTCGTCGCCGACGCTCGGGAAGCCGGCACCGCCGAACACGTCGGTGAGCGTCCAGCCGGCATAGCCGGGCAGCTTGACGGTGGACGACCGCGCGGTGGCGGACAGGTTCGCGGCCACCAGGAGGGTCTCCTCGGCGGAGGACCGGGTGAACGCGATGATCGACTCGTCGTTGCAGTCGAGCGCGGTGAAGTCGCCCGTCCCGAACGTGGGGTGCAGCCGCCGGAACGCCAGCATGTTGTGCATCCAGTGCAGCAGCGACGTGGGCTGCGCGAGCTGCGCCTCCACGTTGGTGTGCTGGTAGTGGTGCACCAGGGACTGGACGAGCGGCAGGTAGAGCTTGCCCGGGTCGGCGGTGGAGAAGCCGGCGTTGCGGTCCGGTGTCCACTGCATGGGGGTGCGGACGGCGTCCCGGTCGGGCAGCCAGATGTTGTCGCCCATCCCGATCTCGTCGCCGTAGTAGAGGCACGGGGTGCCGGGCAGCGAGAGCAGCAGAGCGTTGGCCAGCTCGATCTCCTTGCGGGCGTTGTCCAGCAGCGGCGCGAGCCGCCGTCGGATGCCCACGTTCGCGCGCATCCTCGGATCGGGGGCGTACCAGCCGTACATGCTGGCGCGCTCCTCCGTGGAGACCATCTCCAGGGTGAGCTCGTCGTGGTTGCGCAGGAACGTGCTCCACTGGCCGGCCGCCGGGATGGCCGGCGTGTCCGCGAGGATCTCCAGCAGCTGGCGGGCCCGCTGGTCACGGATCGCGTAGAAGATGCGCGGCATCACGGGGAAGTGGAAGCACATGTGGCACTCGGGCTCCTCGTCCGTGCCGAAGTACTCGACCACGTCCGACGGCCACTGGTTGGCCTCGGCCAGCAGGATGCGACCGGGGAACTCCGTGTCCACCATGCGTCGCACCGTGCGCAGGAACCCGTGCGTCTCGGGCAGGTTCTCGCAGTTGGTGCCCTCGGCCTCGAACAGGTACGGCACGGCGTCCAGGCGGAAGCCGTCCACGCCGAGCTGCAGCCAGAACCGCGCCACGTCGAGCATCGCCTCGACCACGCGCGGGTTCTCGAAGTTCAGGTCGGGCTGGTGGCTGAAGAACCGGTGCCAGAAGTACTGTCGCCGCACGGGGTCGAACGTCCAGTTCGAGGTCTCCGTGTCCACGAAGATGATGCGTGCGCCCTCGTACCGTGTGGGGTCGTCGCTCCACACGTAGAAGTCGCCGTACGGGCCGTCCGGGTCGGCACGCGACGCCTGGAACCACGGGTGCGCGTCACTGGTGTGGTTCATGACGAGGTCGATCACCACGCGGATGCCGCGCTCGTGCGCGGCGGCGACCAGGTCGCTGAAGTCCGAGATGGTGCCGTACTGCGGTGAGACCGCCGTGAAGTCGGCGACGTCGTACCCGCCGTCGCGCAGCGGCGACGGGAAGAACGGCGGCAGCCACAGGCAGTCGACGCCGAGCCACTCCAGGTAGTCGAGCCGCTCCACGAGGCCACGCAGGTCGCCCGAGCCGTTGTCCGCGGAGTCGGAGAACGACCGGATCATGACCTCGTAGAAGACCGCCTTCTTGTACCACTCGGGGTCGTGCGACAGGCCCTTGCGCCGGGCGTCGAGGCGCGGCTGCCGTCGCGGCGGCAACGCCTGGACGGGTACGGGCACCGACGGCGGGTTGGGCATGCTGGGCCGCTCGGGCGGTGCGCCCTCGGCCGACTGTGGATAACCCTCCGGTGGCCCGACGGCGGGGCCACCCGGTCCGAAGGTTGTCATGCCGGCCCCACCTGCAGGACGTGGGCCACTCGGACCTGCGGGTCGAGACGGACCCAGGGATGAGCTCCCCAGCCGTAGGTCTCGCCGGACAACAGGTCGTGTGCCACGAAGAACGGGGCGTTCTCGTCGCCCTCGGGAGCGCTGAGTCCGAGGGCGGAAAGGTCCAGGTGCACTACAGACTCCTGTGCGTTCCGCGGGTCCAGGTTCAGCACAACCACGATCACGTCGTCGTGCCGCGGGGCACGCCGATCGTTACCCCCTGCTCTCATGGTGCGGCCCTGCGGCGTCGCTGTCGCGCGCGAAACGTGATCGGCGGAGATCCGGCGCGAGTACGCGACCACCTGGCCGTTCGACGTGGGGTGAATGGTCAGGTTGCGGAGCTGCTGGAGCGCGGGGTGCGCGCGACGTACCTCGTTGAGCTTGCCGAGCAGCAGCGCGATCCCGTGCTCGTCGGCGGCGGCCCAGTCCCGCGGCCGGTACTCGTACTTCTCGTTGTCGATCTGCTCCTCCGCGCCGGGCCGCGGGGTGCTCTCCACGAGCTCGTAGCCCGAGTAGATGCCCCAGGTCGGCGAGCCGGTCGCGGCCAGCACCGCGCGCACGGCGAAGGCCGCGACGCCGCCGTCGGTCAGGTAGGGCGGCAGGATGTCGTGGGTGGTGGGCCAGAAGGACGGGCGCAGGACCGAGCCCTGCGGCCCGCTCACCTCGGCCAGGTACTCCTCGACCTCCTCCTTGGTGTTGCGCCAGGTGAAGTAGGTGTACGACTGGTGGAAGCCGATCCGCGCCAGCGTCTGCATCATCGCCGGCTTGGTGAACGCCTCCGACAGGAAGATGACCTCCGGGTTGGTCGCGTGCACCTCCGCCAGCAGCCACTCCCAGAAGTCCAGCGGCTTGGTGTGCGGGTTGTCGACGCGGAACAGCGTGACGCCCCGGTCGATCCACGTGCGGATCACGTCGAGGACCGCCGCGTACAGGCCGTCCGGGTCAGTGTCGAAGCTGAGCGGATAGATGTCCTGGTACTTCTTGGGCGGGTTCTCCGCGTACGCGATGGAGCCGTCCGCACGCACCACGAACCACTCGGGATGCTCGGTGACCCACGGGTGGTCGGGGGAGCACTGCAGCGCGATGTCCAGGGCCACCTCCATGCCCTGGGCGCGGGCCGCCGCGACGAAGGCCTTGAAGTCCTTCTCGGTGCCCAGGTCCGGATGGATCGCGTCGTGCCCGCCGTCGGCCGACCCGATCGCGTACGGGCTGCCCGGGTCGCCCGGCTGGGCGTCCAGCGTGTTGTTGCGGCCCTTGCGGAACGTGGTGCCGATGGGGGAGACCGGCGTCAGGTAGACGACGTCGAACCCCATCGCCGCGATACCGGGCAGCCGCTTCGCCGCCGTCCGGAACGTGCCGGAGACCCACGTGCCGTTCTTCTTCTGGTACGCGCCCTCCGAGCGGGGGAACATCTCGTACCAGGCCCCGGTCAGCGCGAGCCGCCGCGAGACCCGCAGCGGGTAGGCCTGAGACGCGGAGACGAGCTCGCGCAGGGGCGCACGGCGCAGCGCCTCCCGCACCTCGGGGGACGTCGCGACGGCGAACCGGGCCTCGGCCGGGCGGGTGGCGTCGCCCAGGGCGCGCCGGGCGGCGGTCAGTGCCCGCGCGGCGCGGGTGGTCCGGCCGCGGGCGACCAGGGCGTCGTCCGGCACCAGACGGCAGATCCTGTCGAACAGCCGCACGCCCTCGGCGAGCATCAGGTCGGTGTCGATGCCCGCCGCGATCTTGATCCCGGCGTCGTGCACCCACGTCGCGTACGGGTCGGACCACCCCTCGACGCGGAACGACCAGTCGCCCTCGGCGTCGGGCTGCAGAAAGCCGCGGAAGTGGTCCAGCCCGGGGGCGACGTCGACCATCGGAGCCCACGAGTGGTCGGATCCGTCCGGCGCGACGAGCACCGCCGTCGCGGAGACGGCGTCGTGCCCCTCGCGAAAGACCGTCGCCTCGATCGGAACCACCTCGCCCACCACGGCTTTCGCGGGCCACCGCCCGCCCTCGACGACAGGGGAGACCTCGAGGACGGGGATGCGGCCGATCCGGCCGGGAGAGGTGTACGGGCTCACCGGAACACGCTATCGACCGATAAGGGGGACTCGCCTTTCGGGCGCGCCGGGTTTCCGAACTGTTCATGGGGGAGCAACGCAGCGACGCGGTGAGGACGGTGTGCAGACCGGTTCGCACATCCCACCAGGCGAGGTGTGCTCACCCGGACATGTGCGTAGTCTTCGTCCGGTGAGAGCGATCCGCAGATTCACCGTCCGCACGGTCCTCCCCGAGCAGCTCGCTGCGCTCGACGAGCTGGCCCAGAACCTTCGCTGGTCCTGGCACGCGCCAACGCGCGAACTGTTCGCGAGCATCGATCCGGAGCTCTGGTCCGACGTCCGTGGCGACCCCGTCGCGCTGCTCGCCGCGCTCGGCTCCGACCGCCTCGCGGCGCTCGCCGCCGACGAGGCGTTCACCGGCCGCGTGCGCGCGGCGTCGGAGGACCTCCACCGCTACCTGCGGGACCCCCAGTGGTACCAGGGGCAGAAGACGGCGTCGGGCGGTGAGCTGCCACGGGCCATCGCCTACTTCTCGCCGGAGTTCGGCATCACCTCGGTGCTTCCGCAGTACTCGGGCGGGCTCGGCATCCTCGCCGGCGACCACCTGAAGAGTGCCTCCGACATGGGCGTGCCCATCGTCGGCGTGGGCCTGCTCTATGGCGCCGGCTACTTCCGGCAGTCGCTCACCCGCGACGCGTGGCAGGTGGAGACCTACCCGCTGCTCGACCCGGACGGCCTGCCGCTCGCGGTGCTGCGGGAGGAGGACGGCACGCCCGCCGTCATCTCGCTCGACCTGCCCGGCGGGCGCACGCTGCACGCGCACGTCTGGGTCGCCGCCGTCGGCCGCGTGCCGCTGCTGCTGCTCGACTCGAACGTGCCGGAGAACGACGACGCGGCCCGCAAGGTCACCGACCGCCTCTACGGGGGCGGCGGCGAGCACCGGCTCCAGCAGGAGCTGCTGCTCGGCGTGGGCGGCGTCCGTGCGCTGCGCGCCTGGTCGCGTCTCACGGGCGCGCCGGAGCCGGAGGTCTACCACACCAACGAGGGCCACGCGGGCTTCCTCGGTGTCGAGCGCATCCGCGAGCTCGTCGGGACCGGCCTGAGTGTCGGGGAGGCGCACGAGGCAGTGCGCGCCGCCACGGTCTTCACCACCCACACACCCGTTCCCGCCGGCATCGACCGGTTCCCGAAGGACCTGGTCAGCTCGTACTTCGGCGGTGACAACGCGATGGACGGCGTGCCGTTGGAGAGCGTGCTGGCGCTGGGCTCCGAGGACTACGACGGCGGCGACCCCACCGTGTTCAACATGGCGGTGATGGGCCTGCGGCTCGGCGGCCGCGCCAACGGCGTCTCGCTGCTGCACGGTCAGGTCTCGCGCCAGATGTTCGAGGGCCTGTGGCCCGGGTTCGACGCGCGCGAGGTGCCGATCAAGTCGGTGACCAACGGCGTGCACTCGCCCACCTGGGTCGCGCCCCGCCTGGCCGCCGTGGAGGCGGAGCGGATGGGGCTGGACCAGATCACGGCGCCCGAGGCGTCGTCCGCCTGGCTGGACCCGAACAAGGTGTCCGACGCCGAGCTGTGGGCCCTGCGCGGCGAGATGCGCGGTGAGCTCGTGGCCGAGGCCCGGCGCCGGGTCCGCAAGTCATGGCGCGAGCGCGGCGCGTCCCCCGCGGAGCTCGGCTGGATCGACGACATCCTGTCGCCCGACGTGCTGACCATCGGGTTCGCCCGCCGCGTGCCCACCTACAAGCGGCTCACGCTCATGTTGCGCGACCAGGACCGGCTCAAGGCGCTCCTGCTGCACCCCGAGCGGCCCGTGCAGCTGATCGTGGCCGGCAAGTCGCACCCGGCCGACGACTCCGGCAAGCGGCTCATCCAGCAACTCGTCCGGTTCGCCGACGACCCCGAGGTGCGGCACCGCATCGTGTTCCTGCCGAACTACGACATCGGCATGGCGCAGTCGCTGTACCCGGGCTGCGACGTCTGGCTGAACAACCCGCTGCGCCCGCTGGAGGCCTCCGGGACCTCCGGCATGAAGAGCGCGCTCAACGGTGGCCTGAACCTCTCTATCGAGGACGGCTGGTGGGCCGAGTGGTACGACGGCGAGAACGGCTGGGGCATCCCCACGGCCGACGGCGTCGAGGACGCCGACCGCCGCGACGACCTGGAGGCCGCCGCGCTGTACGACCTGGTGGAGTCCCAGGTGGCGCCCGCCTTCTACGACCGGACCGACGGCGTGCCGGGCCGCTGGCTCGAGATGGTGCGGCACACGCTCGCCACGCTGGGCCCGAAGGTGCAGGCGACGCGCATGGTCTCCGAGTACGTGCACGGCCTGTACGCGCCGGCCGCCGAGGCCGGCCGGCAGCTCCTGAGTGACGGTTTCGCCACGGCGAAGGATCTGGCGGGCTGGAAGGCCCACGTCCGCGACTCCTGGCCGCAGGTGCGCGTGGACCATGTGGAGTCCGCGGGTATCGGTGAGGCGGTGCAGGTCGGCGACCGGCTCACGGTGCGCGCCTACGTCTCGCTCGGCTCCCTGTCACCCGACGACGTGGACGTGCAGGTGGTGCACGGCCGGGTCACGGAGGCCGACGTCATCGACGAGTTCACCGCGGAGTCGCTCGCACTCACCGAGTCGTACGAGGCCGGGCGGCACGCGTTCGGCGGCGAGGTCGACCTGGACACCTCCGGTCCGTTCGGCTACACCGTGCGGATCGTGCCCCGGCACGCGCACCTGACGAGCGTCGCGGAACTTGGTCTGGTGGCCAACGCCTGACGATTCGCCGGACCTGTCGGACAGGTCGCCGATCCGCAACGGACAAAGCCCTTCGAGGGTGAGACGGGCCGTTGGCTGTCGGTTCGGCGACCTGGCCGACGCACGGCTCGCGGTGCGGGGCCGATTAGGTGAACTGACCCTGCGGTGTGGAGAGTGGACTCATGAAGATCAATGTGGACCGTGAAGCCTGCTGCGGCGCCGGTCAGTGCGTACTGCTCGCTCCCGACGTGTTCGGGCAGGACGAGGACGACCGGGTGGTGCTGCTCGACGAGCGCCCGGGGCCGGAGCTCGCGGACGCCGTGCAGGAAGCAGTGAGCATGTGCCCGACCGGCGTCATCTGGGTGGACCAGAACGCCTGACCGGCCTGGGGGGAATCGGCTTGGCGGCCTCGATGTCGGCGGCCGCCACCGTGACCTCTTCCGGCTCCCCGCGGCCGGGCACCGGATCGGTGCGCAGCCGCAGCCCGGCGTCGGACACCTCGACCACAAAACCGATCAGATCCGTCCAGCGGTGCGCCGTGCCGCCGTCGGACACGGCGGTACCGGTGGGCGCGAGGCGGCGCCTGACGACCACCCGGGTGCCGGGCCGGAGGGTGCGCCAGCCACCTGTCGGGGACGGCGGTGTAGCGAATGTCACGTCAGTTCTCTTTCCGCTGCGTGAGACCGGTGGGGATCTAGGCGTCTCCCGGGAGATACTAGGATCGCGCCGCAGGACCCGTCCCGCGGTACGCGCCATGCATGATCCTTAAGTCCGGAAGTGGAAGGACACCCTCGAAGTGACCTACGTGATCGCTCAGCCGTGCGTCGACGTCAAGGACCGGGCGTGCATCGAGGAGTGTCCCGTGGACTGCATCTACGAGGGCAGCCGCTCCCTGTACATCCACCCGGACGAGTGCGTGGACTGTGGTGCCTGCGAGCCGGTCTGCCCGGTCGAGGCCATCTACTACGAGGACGACGTCCCCGATGAGTGGAAGGACTACTACCGCGCGAACGTCGAGTTCTTCGACGACCTCGGCTCGCCCGGTGGTGCCGCGAAGATGGGCGTCATCGAGAAGGACGACCCGATGATCGCGGCCCTCCCGCCCCAGGCCTGACGTGGGTCTGCACGACCTGTCCGACCTGCCCTACCCCTGGGACTCGATCGCCGGCATCACGGCGACCGCGAAGGCCCACCCGGGCGGTCTGGTCGACCTGTCCATGGGTACGCCCGTGGACCCGACGCCCGAGGTCGTGCGGCACGCGCTCGAGGCGGCGTCCGACGCGCCGGGCTACCCGATGACGGCGGGCACGCCCGCGCTGCGCCAGGCCGTCGCCGACTGGTTCGCCCGGCGCCGGGGCGTGCCCGGGCTCGACCCCGCGGCCGTGGTGCCGACCATCGGGTCCAAGGAGCTCGTGGGCCTGCTGCCCTCGCTGCTCCACCTCGGGCCCGGCGACGTGGTCGTGCACCCGGCGGTCGCGTACCCGACCTACCTGGCGGGCATCCGCGCGGCGGGCGCCACGCCGCTCGCGACGGACGACATCGCCGACTGGGCGGGCCGGGACGACGTCAGGATGGTCTGGGTGAACAGCCCCGGCAACCCCACGGGCCGAGTGCTGGACGTCGGTGCCCTCCGTGCCGTGGTCGAGGCCGCTCGCGCCATCGGCGCCGTCGTCGTCTCCGACGAGTGCTACGCCGAGCTGGTCTGGGACCCGCCGTGGGATCCCGAGACGGGCGAGGGCAGGGTCCCGTCCGTGCTCGACCCGCGCGTGTGCGGCGGTTCGCACGACGGCCTGCTCGCCGCGTACTCCCTGTCGAAGCAGTCCAGCATCGCGGGCTATCGTGCGGCCTTCCTCGCGGGGGACGCCGCGCTGGTCGCCGACCTCACGCAGACCCGCAAGCACCTGGGCCTCATCGTGCCCGCCCCCGTGCAGGCCGCGATGACGGCGGCGCTGTCCGACGACGAGCACGTCGCGGCGCAGCGTGCGGTCTACGGTGCCCGGCGCCGGGCGCTCGCCCCCGCGATCGCGGCGGCGGGGCTCGTCGTGGAGGATTCAGGGGCCGGCCTGTACCTGTGGGTGGCGGCGCCGGACGGCCGATCCGGCCTGCGGGTCGCAGAATGGTTCGCGCAGCGGGGCATTCTGACCGCGCCCGGGCATCTGTACGGCGACGACAGGCATACGCGAGTCGCACTGACCTGTACTGACGCGCAGATTGCCGACGCTGTGTCACGCCTCACAGAGGCTTGACCGACGGATTGGAAAAAAAAGAGCTGGGCGCGATACTGTCGTGCCCCAGGTCGACGCTGTCCGACAGCTTTCTTCACAGCAGCGTCCCTCGTGCGCCATTCAGGAAGGAAGACATGACCTCCACACCGGTGGACGGCTCGAGCCGCGTCGAGCTCGCCGTCAACGGAACCACTCACACCCTGCCTGTCGTCGCCGCGAGCGAGGGCAATGACGGCATCGTCGTGTCGTCGCTGCTCAAGGACACCGGCCTGGTCACGGTCGATCCGGGCTTCATGAACACGGCGTCGTGCGAGTCAGCGATCACGTATATCGACGGCGACGCAGGCATCCTGCGCTACCGCGGGTACCCGATCGACCAGCTGGCCGCCGGCGCGGGCTTCCTCGAGGTGTCCTACCTCCTCATCTACGGTGAGCTGCCCAGCCCCGCGGAGCTGGACGCGTTCACCGAGCGGGTCAACCGCCACACCCTGGTGCACGAGGACTTCCGCACGTTCATGGGCACCTTCCCCCGGAACGCGCACCCGATGGCCGTGCTCGCCTCCGCGGTGAACGCGCTCTCCACGTTCTACCCGGAGTCGCTGGACCCCACCGACGACGAGCAGATCGACCTGGCCACCGTGCTGCTGCTCGCCAAGACGCGCACCATCACGTCCTACCTGCACCGTCGCCGGGTGGGCGAGCCGCTGCTCTACCCGGACTACTCGCGCGGGTACGTCGAGGACTTCCTCCGCATGACGTTCGCGACGCCGTACGAGGCGTACGAGGCCGACCCGACGATCGTGGACGCCCTGGAGAAGCTCCTGATCCTGCACGCGGACCACGAGCAGAACTGCTCCACGTCGACCGTGCGTGTGGTGGGCTCGTCCAACGCTGACCTGTACGCGTCGGTGGCCGCGGGCGTCAACGCGCTGTCGGGCCCGGCACACGGCGGCGCCAACGAGGCGGTGCTGGCCATGCTCGAGCGGATCCGTTCGGGCGGCGAGACCGTCGAGACCTTCATGGACAAGGTCAAGAACAAGCAGGACGGCGTGCGCCTGATGGGCTTCGGCCACCGCGTGTACAAGTCGTACGACCCGCGCGCCGCGATCGTGAAGAAGTCCGCCGACGAGGTGCTGGAGAAGCTCGGGGCCAAGGACGAGCTGCTCGACATCGCGCGCGGCCTCGAGGAGATCGCCCTCTCGGACGACTACTTCGTGGAGCGCAAGCTCTACCCGAACGTGGACTTCTACACCGGCCTCATCTACAAGGCCATGGGCTTCGACCCCGCCATGTTCACGCCGCTGTTCGCGCTGGGCCGCATGCCCGGCTGGATCGCCCAGTGGCGTGAGATGAAGAAGGACCCGCAGACGAAGATCGGACGCCCCCGCCAGGTGTACACGGGTGCCACGGAGCGCCCGTTCATCCCGGCCGGCATGCGCTGACGCCACGGGGCGAGGCCCTCGCGCCTACCCAGCAGCTTGGCCCAGAACTCACACGAGTTCTGGGCCAAACTGCTGGGTAGGCGCATTCCGGCCCGGGTGGGAGGCGTGCGCCAGCGTGATCGGATCGTTGCTCCGGGCGGCGATAGTTTTGTCGTCAGTGTCACCGGGCGGGGCTAGTTTGGCTCCGTGAGTCGAGCCACCCTCCTTGCCCGCCGGTCGACGGCGCACCGCGGGCTGCTCGCGCTCGTCTGGCTGCTGGTCGCGGTGCTCACGGGGGCGCTGGGCGTCACGGTCGGCTGGACGCAGGCCGCCGCCACCGCTGGTGCCCGTGAGGGGCTCGCGGCCGCCGAGCCGTCCGGCCGGGCTCTGCAGCTCGCCACCCGGATGGCGGACGGTGCCGAGGCCGACGTGCAGGACGCCCAGGTCCAGCAGGTCCTGGCCGGCCTGCTCGACGGCGTACCGCATCACGTCGCCTACGACGTGCGGACCGAGGCGCTGTACACGCGGGGCGGCGCGGGGGAGGACCTGGGCCGCTGGTCGGTAGCCCTCCTGCCGGCCGCGTCGCGAGAGGAGGCCCTGGCGGGCACGGGCACGTCGGGCGTCACCCTGGTGGACGGGGCGTGGCCCGCCGCCGCCGACGAGGCAGCGGTGCAGGCCGACGCCGCGGAGGCGGCCGGCCTGGCGATCGGTGACACGATCCGGCTCGGCGTCGACCCCGAGAGTCCGCGGGCCACCGGCACACCGCTCACCATCGCGGCGACCTGGCGCGTCACGGGCCCCGACGACGCGGTCTGGCTGGACGATCCCGCGATGCTGACGGGGTCGGACGGCGCCTATCCCGGCCCGGTCGTGGTGACCCGGGAGGTGCTCGACGCACTGGAGACCGATCCGTTCGCCCGCTGGACGGTGGTACCCGACGGGGCCGCGCTCACCCCGGCGCACCTGCCGGCCCTCGCGGCGCTCACCGCCGAGGTCGAGCGTGGCCTGGGCGAGGACTCCACCGTGGCGCCCCGCGGCCTGACCGTCGCCGGCACGCTCGACACGACGGCCGCCGACCTCGCGGCCGGGCTCGACGCCGCGGACGCCGTCGCCCTGGTGCCGCTCTGCCTGCTGGCGCTCGTGGGTCTGGTCGCGCTGGTCCAGGTGGCGCGGCTGCTGGCCGCCACCCGGGAGGGAGAGGTCGCGCTGCTCGTCTCGCGCGGAGCGGCGCCCGGGACGGTGACCGCGGCGGCCGTCGTGGAGGGGGCACTGCTGGCGCTCACCGCCGCGGCGGCGGGTGGAGCGACGGCGTGGGCCGCGCTGCGGATCGTCGCCCGGTCCGACTCCGGCGCCGGCGTCTCCGCCGTGACACCGGTGGTCGTCTCGCTGGCGGTCGCCGTCGTGGCGACGGCGACGCTCGTGCTGGTCGCCGCGCTGCAGGCGCACGCGGCTGTGCGCCGGCAGGTGACCGACCGTTCGGGGCGCGTGCACCAGGTCGCGGCGCTGGGCACGGTGGTGCTGACGTTGGCCGCCGCCGTGGTGAGCGTGATGCAGCTGCTGCGCTACGGCTCACCTCTCCTGACCACGCCTGACGGCGCGCGCACCGACCCCGCGGCGGCCGCCGCGCCTGCCCTCGTGCTGGCCGCGCTCGCCGTGGCGGCGATGGCGGTGCTCGGGCCGGCCACGCGCCTGTGGGCGGCCCTCGCCGGCCGGTCGCGCGGCGCCGTCGGGCCGCTGGCGGCACGACAGGTGGCCCGGCGGCTCGTCGTGTACGTGGTGCCGGTGGTCCTGCTCGTGCTCGCGGGCGGTGCCGCGACCCTGGCCGGCGGTTACACCGGCACGGCGGAGCGGCTGCGGGCCGACGTCGACGTGCTCGCCAACGGTGCCGACGTGCGGGTCAAGGCGCCCGAGAACGGGCGACTCGACCCGGCGCCGTACCTGCCGGACGGTTCGGGGGCTGCCTCATCGGTCCCGGACGCCGTCGCCGCGGCACCCGCGCTGTCCACCACGGCCTACTCCGACGGGCGCCCGGTCACCATGCTCGCGCTCCCGGCGGCCGAGATCTCCGCCGTCATGCGTGCGCCCGCCGAGGTGCTCGACGTCGACCGGGTGGCCGAGGACCTGGCCGCCGACGCGTTCGCCGCCGCGCCCGCGCTCCCTGCCGACGCCCGCGACCTCGGGCTCACGCTGAGCGGCTGGATCCGCCCGGCCGCGGGCACGACCACGCCCGAGGGCGCGCCCCCGCACCAGCTGGACGTGTCGGTCCTGCTCGCCGCGCCGGACGGGACGATGACCACGGTCGAGCTCGGGCAGCTCGCGGAGGGCGACGGGACCGGCAGCACCCTCGGCCCTGACCTGGGGACCCACGAGCTGTCCGCCGAGGTGCCGCCGCCTCCGGCAGGTCAGGCCTGGCACGTCGCCGCGCTGGACGTGGACATCCAGCCGGGCTGGTCGACGGCCGACACGGTGCTGTCCGTGGCCGGGCTCACAGCGGGCGGGGAACCCGTGGAGCCGCCTGAATGGACACGGTCCGAGACGTTCGACGGCCCTACCGGGCTGGAGCTGAGCCCCGACTCGCCGGCCGGCCGGCTCGACCTCACCATGCCGCTCGGCGACGGCGCGACAGGGGCCAGCAGGCTGCGCCTCCTCACCACGCCCGAACCGGAACCGATCCCGCTCCTCGTCTCCTCGTCGTTGAAGGAGGCACTGAGCATCGACCCGGGCGACACCTTCGAGCTCACGCTCGGCGGGTCACGCCTGCCGGTCGTCGCGGTCGCGGCGTCGGGGACGGTGCCCGGCGCGCTCGAGCCGTACGCCGCCCTGCTGGACCGGGGCGCGCTCGCCGAAGCGCTCGTCCGGAACGTGAACGACCCGGTCGTCACCAGCGAGGTGTGGCTGGCCGCGGGCCCGCCCGGCGCCACCGCACCCGCCGGCGCCGTGGCCCGCCTGGCCCAGGACGCGACCGTGGAGGCAGAAGCCACCGGCGACACCGTCCGCGAGCAGCCGACCGTCACGACACCGGGTTACGGCACCACCGACACGGCGGTACCCGTACGCGTCTCGTTCTGGCTCGCGGCCGCGGGCGCGACGGTGCTCGCCCTGGCCGGCGTGCTCGCGATCGCTGTGGCGACCCTGCGCGAGCGGCGCGGCGAGGTGATCGTGCTGCGCGCCGTCGGGCTCGGCCCCGTCGCGCAGGCACGGGCGCGCGCCGCCGAGCTGATCGCCGTCGGCCTCGTGGCGCTCGCGGTCGGGGCCGTCGCGGGGTGGGTGGTGGCCCGGTTCACGGCCGGCGGTCTCGCGGCCGCGACGCTGACCGGCATCGACGCGGCACCGCCCGCCCGCTTCGTCCTGGAGACCGCGGGGACCAGCCTGGTGCTGGCCGCGGCACTGGCAGGTCTTGTGGTGGCCGCGGTCTGGGTGGGTGGCCGCGTCGCCGCACAGGCCCGCGACACCACCTACCGTGAGGAGGTTCGCTGATGGGCGCACTGTCCGGGCTGGGCCTGCTCGCGCGGCGCCAGCTGCGCACGTCCTGGGGTGCCACGGCGACGCTCGGCGTGGTCGCGTTCCTCGCGGCCGGCGTGCTGTCGACGGCGCCGCGTGCCGTCGCGACCATGCACGCGGACCAGGTGGCCTACGAGACGGCCAAGGCCTCGGGTCTGGCTCGAGACGTGATCTCGGTGGCCGGGGCAGTCCCCGGGCAACTGCCCGCGGACGGGTTCTACGACCCGGACAGCATGGGGTCCGGTGTGCCTGCCGAGCCGGACTGGGCACCGTTTCTCGCCAACCTGGACACCGTGCGTGCTGAGACGCCGGAGCCGCTCCGCTCGGTGATGGAAGCGCCGAACTTCCACGTGACCTCTGCCGATCTGGCGTACACCGACCCGACGGCCGGTTCCCAGCTGGCCGAGGCCAAGGTCTACCTCCGCACGGCCACCGACCTGAGCGAGCATGCGGAGCTCGTCGAGGGGCGCTGGCCCGCCGCGACCGCGCAGCCCGTGTTCGGCGGCGACGACGACCAGTTCCTTCCACAGCCCACGGAGCCGGCCCCGCCGTTCGAGGTGGCCGTCTCGCGCGCTGTCGCCGAGTCCTACGGCTGGGAGGTCGGGGGCCGGTACGGCAACCTGCCTGGCTCGGGCGTGATCGCGCTGTCCGACCGTTATCCCTCCTTGGTCGTGACCGGCATCTTCGAGACCGGGGACCCGGACGCCGACTACTGGCTGCACCATGCCCTCGGAGCCAGGGCCTCCGTGATCGCAGACCCCAACCGGGGCCTGCTGGGCACTGCCGCCGCGTACGTGGACCCCGCCATGATCACGCCGCTGACGTTCGGGATGGCCGAGACCCGCGTCTGGTACCCGGTGGACACCGACGGCGTGACGGCCGCCGAGGTGCCGCTGCTCCTGGCTCAGGCCAACGGCCAGGCTGCCAAGACCCTCCTCGTCGAAGCGGAACCCGGCGACCCCGCACCACTCCAGCTGCGGCCCAGTACCCGCCTCACCGAGATCCTGCAGAGCCTGCTCGCTCAGCGCACCGGCGTCGACGCGATCGTCGCCGTCCTCGCCGTCGGACCGCTCGGTGCGACCGTCGCCGTCCTCGCCCTCGGCGCGCGGCTCGTCGTCGACCGGCGCCGGACGGCGCTCGCCCTCCTGCGCGCCCGCGGGGCCTCCGGGACACAGCTCCGCCTGCTCATGGGCGGTGAAGGGCTGGTCGTAGGGTTCGGCTCGGCGATCGCCGGGTTCGCGGCCGGGCTCGCCCTCTCCGCGGGCCTCGGGCTGGACGCGCCGGTCACCGTGAGCCAGGTGGCGCTCGCCGTCGCCGCGGGCCTCGCACCGGCGGCTGCCCTCGCCCTCGCCACGTCTCCCGCCGGGCTCCGGGCGACCAGGGCAGATCTCGCGCCCCGCTCGCGCAGCCGTCTGCGCTGGGTGCTCGAGGTGCTGGTCGTCGCAGGCGCGGCACTCGCCGCCTGGCTCCTGCTCTCCCGCGGGGTCGTGGCAGGCTCGGGCGCCGGGACCGGTGTCGATCCGCTCGTGGCCGCGGCGCCCCTGCTGGTCTCCCTCGCGCTGACCCTGCTCGCGGTGCGCGCCTACCCCTGGATCGCGCTCGCCGTCGAGCGGGCACTCGCGCCACGGCGCGACCTCGTCCCGTTCCTCGGTGCCGCCCGCGCTACGCGCGACCCGGCCGGCGGACCCATCCCGGCGGTCGCGCTCGTCCTGGCCGTGGCCGTCGCGGCGACCTCCGCGGTGCTGTACTCGACCGTCTCCGGCGGCGTGGTGCGTGAGGCCTGGCGCGCGACCGGCGCCGATCTCCGGATCTCCGGCCCGATAGTCGACGTCCCGGCGGCCGACCAGATCGCCGCGCTCGACGGTGTCGAGGCGGTGGTTCCCGTCGGCGACCTGGGCGACGGGGTGCTGCAGAGCGACAGCGGCTCCCCGCGCGCCGAGGTCTACACGGTGGACGCGGCGGCGCTCGCCACAGCCCAGGCAGACGTAGCCGGAGCGCCCGAGACGCTCGGCGAGCTGGCCCGGGCGACCGGCTCCGGCGGGGCGGACGACACCGTGCCCGTGATCCTCACCCGGTCGGCCGCCGGCCCCGGTGTCGGCCCGGGCAGCACCGGGATCACCCTCGCGACCCAGGAGGGCAGCGTCCCCGTGACCGTGGTCGACGTGGTCGACGAGCTGCCCGGCCTGCCCGCCGGCCGCTCGCTCGTCCTCGCCGACACGGAGCGGCTCACCGCGGGCACGGGCGACACCGTCTATGCGCGGCTCGCGCTCGTCGACCTGACCGACGACGCCGACCGCTCCGCCGTCACCGCCGAGATCACGGCCCTGCTGCCGTCGTCCGTGGTGGAGGACCCGGACCAGGAGGCCGAGGAGATGCTGTCGGCGCCCGTCTCGGGTGGCCTGGTCGTCGCCTTCGTGCTGGCCGTGCTGCTCGCCGGACTGCTCTGCGCGGCAGCGGTGGTGATGACGCTGATGCTCGCCGCGCCCGCCCGCGCCCGGCTGCTCGCGTTCCTGCAGACGCTCGGCCTGTCGCCGCGCCAGGGGCGCGGGCTCGTCGGCTGGGAGATCGGGCCGTGGGCGGTGGTCGCGCTCGCGGTGGGTGCCGTGCTCGGCGTGGCGGTGCCGTCGCTGGTGCTGGCCGCGGTGGACGTCACGGCCCTGACCGGGGGCACCGTGCAGCCCGCACCGCAGTACGACCCGCTGCTGCTCGGTGCGGCCGCCGCGGGATTCGTCGTGGTGGTGCTCGCCTCCGTCGGCGTCGCGGCGGCGCTGAGCCGGCGCGGCGAGGTCGCCGCGCAGCTCCGCATGGGCGGCGACGACTGAGGATGACCCGAACATGACGACCGTTGACCCAGGCGTTCGAGAGGAGACCCGATGAGCACGACCATCGAGCTGACGGGCGGCGGCGCGCCGGCATCGGCCGAGCCGGCGGGCGGCGGCGAGATCCGGTGCGGCGACCTGGTCCGGATCTTCGCCACCGACGGCGTCGAGGTGCAGGCCCTGCAGGGCCTCACGCTGAGCGTCGACCCGGGCGAGATCGTCGCCGTCGTCGGCGCGTCCGGTTCCGGGAAGTCCACGCTGCTGACGATCCTCTCCGGCCTGGACACGCCGACGGGCGGGTCCGCCGTGGTGGCGGGCACCGACCTGCTGACCATGGGGCACGCCGAGCGGGTGCGCTACCAGCGGTCGACCGTCGGCTTCGTGTGGCAGCAGACCTCACGCAACCTCCTGCCGTACCTCACGG
The DNA here is from genome assembly GCF_028994775.1 of Promicromonospora iranensis. Lineage (GTDB taxonomy): Bacteria > Actinomycetota > Actinomycetes > Actinomycetales > Cellulomonadaceae > Promicromonospora > Promicromonospora iranensis_A. The sequence goes on from NZ_JAJQMN010000010.1 coordinate 181,663, forward strand.
CGAGCGAGAACGTGCGGCTCCCGCTGGAGCTGGCGGGCACGCTGCCGCGCCGAGAGCGGTCGCGCCGGGTGCAGGCGTTGCTCGAGCTGCTCGAGGTGGGCCACGTGGCCGGCCGGCGGCCGGGCGAGATGTCCGGCGGGGAGCAGCAGCGGACGGCGATCGCCGTCGCCGTGGCGAACAACCCGCGCGTGCTGCTGGCGGACGAGCCCACCGGCGAGCTGGACGAGGCCACCTCCGTCGAGGTGCTGGAGGCCCTGCGCGGTGTGAACCGCGAGACCGGCGTGACCACCCTGATCGTGACGCACGACCCGACGGTGTCCGAGCACGTGGCGCGCACCGTCCAGATCCGCGACGGCCGCACCTCGACGGAGACGCTGCGGCGCACGGAGACCGACGAGCACGGCCAGGCGCGGCACGTGTCCGAGGAGTTCGCGGTGCTCGACCGGGTGGGCCGCCTCCAGCTGCCTCAGGACTTCGTCCACGCGCTCGACCTGCGTGACCGCGTGCGGCTGGCGCTCGAGCCGGACCACGTGGGCGTCTGGCCGGCGGCGCCCGCCCCGGCGGTCGAGCCCCGCGAGACCGAGGAGGACCGATGACCACCACCGCTCCGACGCGCACCGTGCTGCGGGCCCGCAGCCTCTCCCGGGTCTTCGGGACCGGGGCAGGCGAGGTGCGCGCCCTGTCGGACGCGTCGCTCGAGGTCGCGGCGGGCGAGCTGCTCGTGGTGCGCGGCCCGTCCGGCTCGGGCAAGACGACGCTGCTGAACCTGCTGGGCGGTCTGGACCGTCCGACGTCGGGCAGCGTGTGGCTGGGCGACTCCGAGCTGACGGCGCTGGGGGAGAAGGCGGTGCTCACCGCCCGGCGCGAGCGGATCGGCTACGTGTTCCAGTCGTTCGGACTGGTGCCCGTGCTGTCCGCGGCCGAGAACGTCGAGGTGCCGCTGCGGCTGCGCCGCACCCCGCCGGCCGAGCGGGCCGACCGGGTGGCCGCCGCGCTGGCCGCCGTGGGGCTGGCCGGGCACGCGAAGCAGCGGCCGTACGAGCTCTCGGGTGGTCAGCAGCAGCGGGTGGGCATCGCCCGCGCGCTCGTGGCCGAGCCCGAGGTCCTGCTCGCGGACGAGCCCACCGGGCAGCTCGACTCCGGGACGGCCGCCGTGGTGATGGATCTGCTCGCCCGAGTGGTGCACGAGAGGGGCGTCGCCGCCGTCGTGTCGACGCACGACCCGGAACTCATGGCGCGGGCCGACCGCGTCGTGGAACTGCACGACGGGCAGGTGGTGGACCGGGGCAACGGGTGAATTTCCTGATGGAGGCCCCCTTCGCACCTTTGTTACGGCTATGAGAACCGCCTGGTCAGAACTGTTACCGAGTGTTACCCGCGCGTACCGAGATGGTCACAACTCGGTGGCGTTTCCTGTGAGGTGGTCATCGGCATCTGCATGGAGCGGCTACGTTAGGTCTGTTATCACTGGGCGCAAAGAAGCGTCCGCATCGCTCCGGTCGGCAACCCGTCGAACCGGGGTGAACTGCTACCCAGGAGGACACGTGACACCTCGAAAGCGACTTGTGGGGCTGAGCGCCTTCGCGCTCGCATCCGCGCTCGTGCTGACGGCTTGTGGTGGTGGCGGTGGCGAAGAGCCCCCCGCCGAGGGCGAGTCGACCGGCATCGTGACGGTCGGCAACGGCGAGCCGCAGAACCCGCTGATTCCGGCAAGGACGAACGAGGTCTTCGGTGGCCTCGTCGTCACGAACATCTTCGCAGGCCTCAGCTACTACGACGCCGAGGGCGCGGTACACAACGAGGTCGCCGAGTCGATCGAGTCGGAAGACAACCAGACCTGGACTGTGACGCTGCAGGACGGCTGGGAGTTCTCGGACGGGACGCCGGTGACGGCCTCCAGCTTCGTCGACGCCTGGAACTGGGCTGCCTACGGCCCCAACGGCGCCAACCTCGCCTCCTTCTTCTCGTCCATCGAGGGCTTCGGTGAGGCCCAGGGCGAGTACGAGATCGACGACGAGGGCAACGTCAAGGTCCTCACGGAGCCCGAGACCGAGACGATGTCCGGCCTCGAGGTCGTGAGCGAGACCGAGTTCACCATCAAGCTCGCCCAGCCGGAGTCGGACTTCCCGATCCGCCTCGGCTACGCCGCGTACTACCCGCTGCCCGAGGTGTTCTTCGACGACCCGGAGGCCTTCGGCGAGAAGCCGGTCGGCAACGGTCCGTACGTGCTCGAGAGCTGGGAGCACGACTCGGCCATCAACCTGGTCCCGAACGACTCCTACGACGGTGACCGCAAGGCGCAGAACGGCGGCATCGAGCTGGTCGCCTACACCGACGAGGACGCGCAGTACAACGACCTGCTGTCCGGCAACCTGGACATCGTCCAGAACGTGCCGGCGTCGGCCTTCGCCACCTTCGAGGACGAGCTGGGTGACCGCGCCGTCAACCAGCCCTCGGCCACCCTCGGCGCCATGGCGGTGCCCGAGTGGGTCGAGGAGTTCTCTGGTGAGGCCGGCCTGATGCGCCGTCACGCCCTCTCGATGGCGATCAACCGTGAGCAGATCACCGAGACGATCTACGCCGGTGCGCGTACCCCGGCGAGGGACTTCACCTCCCCCGTCATCGCCGGCTGGAGCGACTCCATCCCGGGCAGCGAGTACCTCGACTACAACCCCGAGGAGGCCAAGAAGCTCTGGGACGAGGCCGAGCAGATGGAGCCCTGGGGCGACAAGGTCCTCGAGATCCACACCAACACCGACTCCGACCACCAGGAGTGGGTCGAGGCGGTCTGCAACGGCTACAAGAACGACCTCGGCATCGAGTGCGAGATGGTCGGCTACCCGACGTTCGACGAGTTCCTCAACGAGCGTGACAAGGGCAAGGGCGGCAAGATCGACGGTCTGTTCCGCTCCGGCTGGGCCGCTGACTACCCGTCCCTGCAGAACTACCTCGGCCCGATCTACACCGAGGCGGCGCTCGCGGGCTCGAACGACTCCAAGTACGTGAGCGAGGACTTCGAGGCCAAGCTGACCGAGGCGGCCGGTGCCCCGAGCGTGGACGAGGCCAACGCGCTCTACAACGAGGCGCAGGAGATCCTGTTCCAGGACATGCCCGGCATCCCGCAGTGGTACTACAACACCACCGCCGGTTACTCGGAGCTGGTGGAGAACGTCGAGTTCGGCTGGGACGACGCTCCGCTGCTGTACCAGGTGACCAAGACGGAGTGATCGTGGTCACGTCCGGCCCCCCGGACGCGATCCGTCACACCAGGTGAGAGGCGGGGCACGCAGCGTGCGCGCCCCGCCTTCCCCTGTGCCGTGGCCAGAACCCCTGGACGTGTCCGGGAGAATGGTCCGCGGCAATCGACCAAGGAGACCAATCGATGCTCTGGTACATCGGCCGCCGGCTGCTACAGGTGATCCCTGTGTTCCTCGGCGCCACGCTGCTGCTCTATGCCCTGGTGTTCCTGCGCCCTGGCGACCCCGTGGCCGCACTCGGTGGTGACCGTGGCCTGCCTCCAGCGGCGGAGGCAGCGATCCGCGATGCGTACCACCTGAACGAGCCCTTCATCGTTCAGTACCTGTATTACCTGAAGGGGATCTTCACTCTCGACATGGGCGTGACCTTCACCGGTCGCCCTGTCGTCGAGGTGATCGCCCAGGCGCTGCCGGTCACGTTCCAGCTCGCGGCCATGGCGATCGTCTTCGAGACCGTGTTCGGTATCGGCTTCGGCCTGTTCGCGGGCCTGCGCAAGGGCAAGATCTTCGACTCCGCCGTGCTGGTGTGGAGCCTGCTCCTCATCGCGCTGCCGACCTTCGTCGTCGGCTTCGTGCTCCAGATCGTGGTGGGTGTGCAGCTCGGGTGGCTGCCGGTCACCGCCGGACGAGACCCTGACTTCGTCAGCCTGCTCATGCCCGCGATAGTGCTGGCGAGCGTCTCCTTCGCCTACATCCTGCGACTCACGCGCACGTCGGTGGTGGAGAACGTCACGGCCGACTTCGTGCGGACCGCGCGAGCCAAGGGCCTGCCCCGCGACAAGGTCGTCACGCGGCACGTGCTGCGAAACTCGCTCATCCCCGTCGTCACGTTCGTCGGCGCCGACCTGGGCAACCTCATGGCGGGCTCGATCGTGACCGAGGGCATCTTCAACATCAACGGTGTGGGCGGAACGCTCTACAACGCGATCATCCGTGGCGAGAACGTCACGGTGGTCTCGCTCACCACGGTGCTCGTCGTCTTCTACATCGTCGCGAACCTGCTCGTGGACCTGCTGTACGCCGTTCTGGACCCGAGGATCCGTTATGCCTGACAACGCGAACGCCATGCCACGCCCCGGCCAGCGCCACTACGTGGCACCGCCGGAGGACGTGAAGGTCGAGGTCGTCGACGCCCTCGACGCGTCGGAGGCACCGTCCAGCATGTGGCGGGAGGCCTGGCGCGAGATGCGCCACCGCCCGCTGTTCTGGGCCTCCGCCGTGCTGATCGCCCTCGTGGTGACGGCCTCGGTCGTGCCCAGCCTGTTCACACCGGTGGACCCGACCTCGTGCAACCTGGACAACTCGCTCGGTGCGCCGACGTCGGGTCACATCTTCGGCTTCGACAAGCAGGGCTGCGACATCTACGCCCGCACCATCTACGGTGCCCAGGCGTCGGTGCTCGTCGGTGTCCTGGCCACCGTCTTCGTGACCATCCTCGGTACGGTCGTCGGCGCGGTGGCGGGCTACTACGGCGGATGGTTCGACACGATCCTGTCGCGTATCACCGACATCTTCTTCGCCGTTCCGCTCGTTCTCGCGGCCATCGTGATCATGAGCCTCGCGGCGACCCGCACGTCGCTCGTCGTGGCAACCGTGCTGGCGCTGTTCGGCTGGACCTCGATCGCGCGCATCACGCGTGGCGCGGTGCTCAGCGTCAAGAACAACGAGTTCGTCACGGCGGCCAAGGCGCTCGGCATGGGCCGTGGGGCGATCCTGGTCAAGCACGTGCTGCCCAACTCCTCGGCGCCGATCATCGTGTACTCCACGGTGGCGCTGGGCGTGTTCATCGTCGCCGAGGCCACGCTGAGCTTCCTCGGCATCGGGCTGCCTCTGTCCACCGTCTCGTGGGGTGGTGACCTGAACAAGGGGCAGGTCTCGATCCGAGTCGCTCCGGAGATCATGATCTACCCCGCCACAGCGCTCGCGCTCACCGTCCTCGGCTTCATCATGCTGGGCGACGTCGTGCGCGACGCCCTCGACCCGAAGGCTCGGAAGCGATGACGACGACGATCACTCTGACGGACGGCTCCACCGAGGACGTCCCGGTGGTGGAGCCCAAGCCGGACGCCCGCTCGCCGCTGCTCGAGATCAAGGACCTGCGGATCTCGTTCACCACGGCCTCCGGCACCGTCGACGCCGTCCGCGGCGTGGACCTCACGGTCTATCCCGGCCAGTCGGTGGCGATCGTGGGCGAGTCGGGCTCCGGCAAGTCGACGACCGCGCACGCGATCATCGACCTGCTGCCGGGCACCGGCAAGGTGACCGGCGGCTCCATCATGTTCGGTGGACGCGAGCTGATCGGCCTCAAGCGCAAGGAGACCGAGGACCTGCGCGGGCGCGAGATCGGCCTGGTACCGCAGGATCCGATGTCGAACCTGAACCCGGTGTGGCGCATCGGCACGCAGATCGACGAGGCCCTGGTCGCCAACGGCTTCCCGGGCAGCAAGGCGGAGCGCACGGCGCGCGTCGCCGAGCTGCTCGGCGAGGCAGGCCTGCCCGATGCCGCACGGCGTGCACGCCAGTACCCGCACGAGTTCTCCGGCGGGATGCGCCAGCGTGCGCTCATCGCGATCGGCCTGGCATCCCGGCCGAAGCTGCTCATCGCGGACGAGCCGACGTCGGCCCTCGACGTCACGGTCCAGAAGAAGATCCTGGACCACCTGGAGGGCCTGACCGCCGATCTCGGCACGGCAGTCCTCTTCATCACGCACGACCTGGGTCTCGCCGCGGAGCGTGCCGAGCACCTCATCGTGATGTACAAGGGCAAGATCGTGGAGTCGGGTCCGGCGGTCCAGATCCTCCAGGACCCGCAGCACGAGTACACCAAGCGGCTCGTGGCCTCGGCGCCGTCGCTGGCGTCGCGCCGCATCCAGTCCGCGCACGAGCGCGGCACGGAGGCCGATGACCTGCTCGCCGAGCACGCTGACGAGGTCGAGACCACGGCGCCCGACGTCGTGGTGGCGAAGGACCTGACCAAGGTGTTCCAGATCCGGGGCTCGCGCCCCGGCTCGCACTCCGAGTTCACGGCCGTCGACAGCATCGACTTCACGCTGCCGAAGGGCCACACGCTCGCCCTGGTGGGCGAGTCCGGTTCCGGCAAGTCCACGGCGGCCAACATGGTGCTGGGACTGCTCGAGCCGACGTCGGGCACCGTCATGTTCGACGGCAAGGACGTCGCGAAGCTGTCGCGGAAGGAGCAGTTCGCGCTGCGCCGCCGTGTGCAGCCCGTGTTCCAGAACCCGTACGGCTCGCTGGACCCGCTGTTCTCGGTCTACCGGTCGATCGAGGAGCCGCTCGTCCTGCACCGCGTGGGCGACCGCAAGTCCCGCGAGGCGCGGGTTCGCGAGCTGCTCGACATGGTCTCCCTGCCGCAGGCGACCATGCGCCGGTTCCCGAACGAGCTGTCGGGCGGTCAGCGGCAGCGCATCGCCATCGCGCGGGCGCTGGCGCTCAAGCCCGAGGTACTCGTGCTCGACGAGGCCGTCTCGGCGCTCGACGTGCTGGTCCAGGCGCAGATCCTGACGCTGCTCAACGATCTGCAGGCCGAGCTGGGACTGTCGTACCTCTTCATCACGCACGACCTCGCGGTCGTGCGGCAGATCGCCGACCTCGTGGCCGTGATGAAGGACGGCAGCATCGTGGAGCAGGCGACCACCGACGAGGTGTTCGACAACCCGCAGCAGGAGTACACGCGGGACCTGCTGGCGGCCATCCCGGGCGCGAGCCTGGAGATCGGCGGCTGACCTCGGGGCCGCCCTGAGCGTCCCCACCGGTCGAAGCGTGACAACGCCGGCCGAGCTCCTCGAGACCCAGGTCTCGAGGAGCTCGGCCGGCGTTGTGCGTCCCACCAGCGGTTCCGTGCGTTCGACCGGCGAGGATCGCACGGGTTGTTCTCGGAACAGTGACACGGTCGACACCTGGTGATTTCGATTCGCGGGTAGGATGGGTGGTGCTGCGAGACCGGTCCACTTCGGACCAGAGTCCGCGCCCCTGACCTCCCTTCTGGAAATGAGTGCTCCGTGACCGTGCCTGCAACCGCGCCGACCTCGGTCCGTGCGACCCGTTCCGACCTTCGAAACGTCGCGATCGTGGCCCACGTCGACCACGGCAAGACCACGCTCGTGGACGCCATGCTCCGGCAGTCCGGGTCCTTCGGTGCCCGGCAGCATCTCGAGGACCGCGTGATGGACTCCGGCGACCTGGAGCGTGAGAAGGGCATCACGATCCTCGCCAAGAACACCGCGATCCGGTACTCCGGCCCGTCGGCCGCGGCCAACGGCGAGCCCGACGGCATCACGATCAACGTGATCGACACCCCTGGCCACGCCGACTTCGGCGGTGAGGTCGAGCGCGGCCTCTCGATGGTCGACGGCGTCGTGCTGCTCGTCGACGCGTCCGAGGGCCCGCTGCCCCAGACCCGGTTCGTGCTGCGCAAGGCGCTGGCGGCGAAGCTGCCCGTCATCGTCGTGGTGAACAAGGTGGACCGTCCGGACGCTCGCATCACCGAGGTCGTCGCCGAGACCACCGACCTGCTGCTCGGCCTGGCCAGCGACCTGTCCGACGAGGTCGAGGACCTCGACCTGGACGCCATCCTTGACGTCCCCGTCGTGTACGCGTCGGCGAAGGCCGGCCGTGCCTCCACCGAGCAGCCCGCCGACGGCGGCCTGCCCGCCAACGAGGACCTCGAGCCGCTGTTCGCGACCATCCTCGAGAAGACCCCGGCACCGACCTACGAGGAGGACATGCCGCTGCAGGCGCACGTCACCAACCTCGACGCGTCGCCGTTCCTCGGTCGCCTCGCCCTGCTGCGCATCCACAACGGCACCCTGGTCAAGGGCCAGAACGTCGCGTGGGCCCGCCACGACGGCTCGCTGCAGACCGTGAAGATCACCGAGCTGCTGGAGACCAAGGCGCTCGACCGCGTGCCGACCGACAAGGCCGGCCCCGGTGAGATCGTCGCCGTCGCCGGTATCGCCGACATCATGATCGGCGAGACCCTGACGGACGTCGACGACCCGCGCCCGCTGCCGCTCATCACCGTCGACGACCCGGCGATCTCGATGACCATCGGTATCAACACCGGCCCGCTCGCGGGCAAGGGCGGCAAGGGCCACAAGGTCACCGCCCGCCAGGTGAAGGACCGCCTCGACGCCGAGCTCGTCGGTAACGTCTCGCTCAAGGTCCTCCCGACCGAGCGTCCTGACGCCTGGGAGGTGCAGGGCCGTGGTGAGCTGGCCCTGGCCATCCTCGTCGAGCAGATGCGCCGTGAGGGCTTCGAGCTCACGGTCGGCAAGCCGCAGGTCGTCACCAAGATGGTCGACGGCAAACTGCACGAGCCGATGGAGCGCATGACCATCGACGTGCCCGAGGAGTACCTCGGCTCCGTCACGCAGCTCCTCGCGCAGCGCAAGGGCCGCATGGAGACCATGACGAACCACGGCACCGGTTGGGTCCGCATGGAGTTCATGGTCCCGGCGCGCGGCCTCATCGGCTTCCGCACGCAGTTCCTCACGGACACCCGCGGTACCGGTATCGCGGCGTCGATCTCCGAGGGCTACGAGCCCTGGCACGGCCCGATCGAGTCGCGCATGACCGGCTCGCTCGTCTCCGACCGCGCCGGCAAGGTCACGCCGTTCGCCATGATCAACCTGCAGGAGCGCGGCTCCTTCTTCGTGGAGCCCACGCAGGAGGTGTACGAGGGCATGATCGTCGGAGAGAACTCGCGCAACGAGGACATGGACGTCAACATCACCAAGGAAAAGAAGCTGACGAACATGCGCTCCGCCAGCGCGGACAACTTCGAGAACCTGATCCCGCCGCGCAAGCTCACGCTCGAGGAGTCCCTGGAGTTCGCGCAGGAGGACGAGTGCGTCGAGGTCACGCCCGAGGTCGTGCGCATCCGCAAGGTGCTGCTCAACGCCACGGACCGCGCCCGTGCGACGGCTCGGGCCAAGCGCAACTGACCCTCGCCCTTCGCTGAGTGCTGGGTATTTGCGGATGAACGACCGTTCTGACCGCAAATACCCAGCACTCAGTCTTTTCGCTGGCGGGGCTTTCTCGGGCGGCGTGCTTGCCGTCCACGCGCATCCCGACGACGAGACGCTGACGACCGGTGCCCTGCTGGCGGCCTTCGCGGCGGCCGGGCTTCCGGCCTGCGTGGTGACCTGCACCCGCGGGGAACGGGGCGAGGTCATCGCCCTGCCGGGGACTACGTCGGAAGGCCGGGCCGGTCTCGAGGGCGACGGACCGGCGCTCGGCGCCTACCGCGAGACCGAGCTCGCCGCTGCCCTGGCGCAGCTGGGCGGCGGCGTCGAGGGCGCCGTGGAGCATGCCTTCCTGGACGCGCTCCCGCTGCCGGGCCCCCGGGTGAGTCGGTCGAAGCACGTGCCGGACGCGTCAGGTGGCGTGCGATACGAGGACTCCGGCATGACCTGGGTGGCGCCCGGCGTCGCCGGCCCGGCACCGGACTCCCCGCCGACGGCGTTCGCGAGGGTGCCGCTCGACGAGCCCGCCGGCCGGCTCGCAGCCCTCGTCCGTGCGCGGCGCCCCGCCGTCGTCGCCACGTACGAGCCCGGCGGTGGCTACGGACACCCTGACCATGTGCGCTCGCACATGGTGGCGGTCCGGGCGCTCGAGCTCGCGGCGGATCCTGCCTGGCGGCCCGGCGATGAAGGTGCGCCGGCGGGGGAGGGTGCGCCGGACCCCGTCGTCGGACGGTGGGACGAGCCCTGGGCCGGTGCGGAGCTGTGGCAGGCGGTCGCGCCGGCGGACGAGCTGCGCGAGGCGCGAGCGACGCTCGCGGCACTCCCGGAGGCGACCGGACTGGCCGCGGCCGAGGCCCTCACGTTCCCGGACCCGACCGCCCCGCTGCCGCCGTTGGCGAAACCCGACCTGTCCGCGTGGTCGGCAGATGGTCAGGTGATCGGCAGTTCGAGCGGCCGATCACCTGACGTTCTGCCGATCACCCGGTCCGGCCGGGTGGTGCGGGTGGGTGTCGCGGGGATCGTCGGGCGGGTTGTCGCGGGGCTGCGGGCGCATGCTTCGCAGGTTCAGCATGCGACGGTCCTGACGCGGCCCGAGGGCACGGTCGCCGGGTGGTACGCCCTGTCCAACGGCGTGCTCGCCCCGATCCTCACCTTCGAGACGTACCTCGTCGGTCCGGCTGGATAGCCACGGGGCCGGCCCCCGCTCAGCGCTCCTGGAGGGCGTCCAGGCCGATCGCCATGGCCGTCACGAGCCGGCGATCGATGCGCGGGTCGTGGATGTCGACGACGTACCGGTCACGCAGGCCCCACTTCTTCTCCACGGAGAAGGCCGGCTGGCCGTCGATCAGGAAGTCGAAGTGGTAGGGCAGCCAGTCGATCTCGGAGAACCGGCGGACGATCGCGACCAGCATGCTGCGCTCGGCCCCGGTGGCCGTGCCCAGCCCCGGCTGCTCGACGTGCCAGGTCGTGCGGAGCAGCGACTTGGCGAAGTCCTTGCGGAACGAGCCGACCGGGTTGCCGCCGCCGTCGACGACGTCGTAGGTGGCGCCGAGGTCGATCATCTGGCGCGCCTTGAACCCGAGGACCGGCTCGCGCTTGGTGTCGTCGGTGTAGAGCGTCACCTGCTCACGGAAGGCCATGCGCTTCTGCTGGGCGAACGCGTAGAGCTCGCCCTCGGAGCCGTCCGGCCCGGCGCCGTGCACCTCGTATTGGTTGACCATCATGCGGATGCGCTGTCGAACGATCAGCCGCGTCTGTGCCTGGAGCGTATTCACCCGCCGGAGTGTTGCACATTCGCAGTGTCCTCCCAGGTGAATGCTGGATAATGGCGGGGTGAACTCATCCCGACGTCACCTCGGACGAATGATCGTGCGCACAGTGCTCGCCGTGCTGCTCGGCGTGGTCATGGGCGGCCTCGGGACGGTGGTGCACCGGTTCGGCGACGAGTCGTGGTACCTCGGCCTGGCTCTCGCCCTGGCTCTGACGGCCGCGGCAGGCGTGCTCGCACGCGCCTGGGCCGGGTACGGCACGCTGCTGGGATTCGGGGTCGGCTGGGTCGCCATGGTGCAGGCCCTGTCGCTGCCGGGTTCCGGGGGTGACGTCGTGGTCCCGGCGGGCGTGCTGGGCATGGTCTGGTCGTACGCGGGGGTGGCGGTCCTGGCGGTCGTCGCGTTCCTGCCACCGTCGTGGTTCGCCGAGGTTCCAGCACGCCGAGATCGGTCTGCTGCCTGACGTCTGCGGTCCTTCGCAGGCTGGTTCAGGATGGTGGTCAGGATTGATACACAACCTCCACCTCGGGGCGTCCGGTACGCGGCCTTGGGCGGGATTCTCGCTGGATAGGATGCCCGGCAGGGCGACCCCGTCCAGCGGATTCGCCGCAGGTCAGGTGCGCCCTTGGGGGACGCGGAGAGCCCGCGTCTCGGGTAGTTGCACGGAGCGTGCCGATGGGTCAGCCGACCGAGCGTGACGAACCGCTCGAGCCGACGTCAGACGAGAACGCCGGGACGAAGCCTGCCCCGGTGACGCCTCCCCGCTTGTCCCAGACGCGCCCTGGCAGCGTGCCGAGACAGGCAGCGAAGTCCTCGGTACAGCCGCCCACCCCCGGGGCAGCGCAAACCTCAGTACCGGCCGGTCACCCGACCGCTCAGCCGGCCCCCAGATCCCCAGAGAAGGCCCAGCCCGTGACCCCTCCGGAGCAGTCCGAGTCCCCCCAGGACCCGCGCCCGCCCGTCGTGCCGCCCGCAACAGCGCCCGCGGCACCCGAGAGCGCCCCTAGCAACACGGGAGCGGACGCCGAGGTGCCGGTCGGCACACCGAGCAAGCCCGAGTCCTCAGCCCAGGCCACGCCGTCGAGCACGCCGGAGACCCCGGGCGAGCCCGAGTCGCCGGCCACGCCCGCGGCGCCCAGCCGACCGGACGTGCCGGGCAAGGCTGCTGCTTCGAGCGAGCCGAGCGTGCCGGGTAAGGCCGCTGCTCCGAGCGAGCCGGGCGTGCCGGACAAGGCTGCGGCTTCCAGCGAGCCGGACGCGCCGGGTAAGGCCGCAGCTCCGAGCCAGCCCGACGTGCCGAGCAAGGCCGCAGCTCCGAGCAAGGCAGAGTCTCCGAGTGCGTCGGAGTCCTCGAGCAAGCCCGAGTCCCCGCGCCGGCCCGAGTCCCCGGGCAAGGGCGAGTCCCCGAGCACGCCGGAAGGACCTGGCAAGGCGGCGGCCGCGGACAAGGCTGCGGCCCCGGACAAGGCCCCGAGCAAGCCCGCCACCGACTCCGGGCAGAGCACGCCGTCGAACGAACCGGACGCGCCCGCCGTGGACGACTCCGACCCGGTAGCGGTGCTGCAGACCGTCGTGGAGAAGCTGGCGCCGCAGACCAAGGCAGCCGCCCCGAGGAGTGGATACACGCCGCGCGTCTTCGCGTTCGACCGTCCGCCCAAGACGGCGCCCGCGGCGACCGGCGCGGAAGATTCGGCGACGCAGCCGCAGGCCGGCCCCGCGAAGCCGGCTGAATCTGCGGCTGCGCAGTCGGCTGCCGCCACCCGCGCCGGCAAGGCCCCGGACGAGGCGACGACGGCAGGCTCGGCCGACTCAGCCACGGACCGCTCTGTGTCCGGAGGCGCTACCTCCGGAAGTCCTGCGTCTGGCAGTTCTGCGTCTGGCAGTCCTGTGTCCGGAAGCGCGGCGCCCGCAGCGGCGGCGTTCGGAGCCGCCGGTGCAGCCGCCGGTGCGACAGGAGCGGCCACGGCCGGTGCGGCGTCGACCGGGTCGACCTCCGCTGGTCCCGCTCCGGCAGCTCCCGGTTCCGCCGGTACGGCTGCCGCAGGCCGCGCCCCGGTCGCCGTCCCCCGGGCGAGCTCGTCGGGCGGCACAGCGGGCACGACCCCGCGGGACACCACGTCCGACCCGGCGACGGCTGCCGAGGCCACGGCGGGTATGCCGGCATCGAGCGCTCCGGCGCCGAGCAGCAACACGCCGGGCACCAGCAAGCCGAGCACCAGCAAGCCGGGTACCAGCAAGCCGGACGCCGAGCGGTCCGGACGGGAGCCGTCCGGCACCGAGCCGTCCGGCACCGAGCCGTCCAGCACCGAGCCGTCCAGCACGGCGACGCCGAGCACCCCCGCGCCGAGCCAGCCGGCGTCGGGCACGACAGGTGCCGGAGCCGCGGCCGCCACAGCAGCGGCGGCTGCCGCAGGGACCTCGGCAGCGGCAGGCGCGGCGGCGAGCGCTGCCGCGGCGTCCGCGCCGCCCCCGCCCTCGGTCCCGCCTCGTTCGCTCATCCCGCAGTCGGACGCGGTGCCACCGGGTCCGGGTGCGGTGCCTCCGCCGGGAGCGGGCCAGAACTCCTTCCTGAAGCCGCTGACCGGAGCGATCCAGCGGGTGTCACGCCCGCTCGCCGGTACCCGCTGGGCGCCGGTCCGTCCGGAGGGGGCACCACAGGCCACCTCCGCGCAGGCACTCGGCGGTCCGCAGGGCCCCGCCGGCCCGCACGGCCCCGGCGGGCCGGGCGCTCCGCAGGGCCCCGGCGGCCCGCAGGGCCAGGGGCCGTCCGGGCAGGATGAGTTCTTCGGCCTGACCGGCGACGGTGCCCCGAGCCGCGGTCCCAGGATCGCGCTGGTCTCCGTGCTGGCCGTGGTCCTGCTGTTCGCGATCTACGCCCTGGTGGCGTGGGGTGTGAGCGACAAGGCGCCGCGGGACACCACGGTGGCCGGGGTGAACGTCGGCGGCATGACGCAGACCGAGGCGGCAGCAGCGCTCACGGAGCAGCTGGCCCCCCGGGTCAAGGAGCCGATCGAGCTCACGGCGGGGGAGGGCAAGGCACAGCTCTCCCCGAAGCCGAGCGGTCTCGCGATCGACGCCGAGGCGACGGCGGCGGAGCTCACCGAGTTCTCGCTGAGCCCGACGCGGATGTGGGCGCACATGTTCGGCGGCTCCGAGGAAGAGCTCGTCCTCGCCGTCAACCAGAAGAAGTTCGGCGCCGCGGTGGCGGGCCTCGAGGAGTCCCTCGCGATCGAGCCCGTGGACGGCGCGGTCTCGTTCGTCGACGGTCAGCCGGTCAAGACCGACCCGAAGGAGGGTTCACGGGTCGTCGCGAGCGAGACCGCGCGGATCATCCAGGAGCGCTGGATCGTCCAGGAAGGCCCGTTCGAGCTGCCCGTCGAGCTGGTCGAGCCCGCGGTCACCCAGCAGGAGACGGACGACAGCTTCGCGGTGGCGCAGAAGGTCGTCTCGGCGCCGGTCACGGTGTCGGTCGGCGGTCAGTCGCCGGTGCTGTCGCCCGAGGTGCTGGCGGGGCTGCTCCGGTTCGAGCAGCGCGACGGCAAGCTCATCACCATCGTCGACCGGCAGGCGGCGGTCGAGGCGATCGTGAACGGAACCGATGACCTGCTGGAGGTTCCGTCCGACGCCCACTTCGAGTTCGCCGGTGGCAGGCCGACGGTTGTCGCGGGCAAGACCGGCACCACGCTCGATCCCGCCGAGGCGGGCAAGGCCGTGCGGATCGCCGCGACGACCGACGACCGGGAGACGTCGGTGGAGCTCGTCGAGCAGGACCCGAAGGAGACCGTCGAGTCCCTGGAGGCCCTGGGCGTCAAGGAAGTGGTGTCGGAGTTCCACACGCCACTGACCAACGAGCCGGTTCGCACCCAGAACCTGGTGCGCGGCGCCCAGATGATCACGGGCGACCTGATCAAGCCGGGCGAGACGTTCTCGCTGCTGGAGGCGCTCGCTCCGATCACCGTCGGGAACGGGTACTTCGACGCCGGCGTGATCGAGGACGGCAAGCACGTGGAGGCGGTCGGCGGTGGCCTGTCGCAGATGGCCACCACCACCTTCAACGCCGGTTTCTTCGCCGGGTACGAGGACGTCGAGCACCACGCGCACTCGTTCTGGTTCCCGCGCTACCCACCGGGTCGCGAGGCCACGATCTACGTGGGCGCCAAGGACATGAAGTTCACCAACGACACGCCCTACGGTGCCGTGATGCAGTCCTACGTGGCGGGCGGCGAGCTCTGGGTCAAGATCTGGAGCACCAAGCACTACCGGGTCGAGGAGAGCAACAGCGGCAAGACGAACATCGTCCCCAAGACGGTGGTCCACGACTCGTCGGCGGGATGCGAGCCGTACCCCGGCGGCGAGGACGGGTTCTCCATCACCATCAACCGCAAGGTCTACGTGGGCAACGAGCTGGCCAAGGAGAACTCGTTCAGCCACTCCTACAACCCCGACAACGCGATCGTGTGTGACTAGCGGTAAGGCCCGGAGGGCCGACCGGCGGTAGGTTTCGCACATGCTTGGACGTAGCGAGCGGGAGTCTCCCGCGCACGCGGTGTTTGCCGCGCAGATGGCGGGCTGGAACGACCCGGTCGAACTGCTGGATCTCGGCACCACGGCGGACACGCTCGCCACGGTGGCCGGTATCGAGGGCCTGGCGGCGGTGGTGCACCTGGGACACCCGGAGCACCCCGCGCCAGGCCTCGAGCGCGCCCTCCTGGAGGGTGCGTCGTCGCTCATCGTGACGGGCGCGGTAGCCGTACCCGGCCAGTGGGTCTGGGTCGGAGCGGGTGCCGCCGGGGGCCAGGTGGTGATCGACGAGGCGGGGATGCGCGACTGCGCGAACGTCCTGCGGAGCCTCGGGGCGAGCCCTCGCCTGGTGCCCACGCGGGCGACCGTCGAGGAGCGCATCGCCCTGGCGGGTGAGGGCGGGTCGCTGGTGATCGAGCGGACCCGTGTCCCCGCGGGCTTCACCGAGCTGCCCGACAGCGCCGCGCTCGCCGAGGGCGGCCCCGTCTGGTACGGGCTGCTGGAGTCGCGTGCCGACTGGCCGGAGTTCGCCGGCCCGGCGCAGGTCTGGCTCGCTTTCGGTCCGTCCGACGACCATCTCGGCTCTCTGCAGCCGACCCTCGCGCTCATCGCGGATGCCGGGCTCGACCTCGATCACCTGCGCAGCCAGCCGTCGTCGGCCGGGCCGCACGTGTTCTTCACGTCGTTCTCCTGCCCGGCGTCGGGCGTGCTGAACGACCTGGTCGCCGCGCTCACCGAGCGGGGCGTCGCGCACCGCACGCTGGCCGTGCTGCCGGGCGAGGCCTTCGTGCCGGGGCCGGACGCACTGACGCCGCGGTGGGCGTGACCGTGGCGGGCACCGAGCGCGGCACGCGCGTCGCCTACCTGGGGCCGGAGGGCACCTTCACGCACCAGGCCGCGCTGGAGTGGGCGCGCCGGCACGCCACGGCCGGCGGCGCCGCGGGTGACGTGACCGCCGAACCGCTGGACACGGTCAAGAACGTGCACGACGTCGTGGCCGACGGCGCCGCCGACGTCGGGGTCGTCGCCATCGAGTCCTCCGTCGAGGGCTACGTGGTGCCGTCGCTGGACACGCTGCTCTCCAGCGCGGACGTCGTCGCCGTGGACGAGGTGGCGCTCGACGTGTCGTTCGACGCGTTCGTACGCCCGGACCACGGCGAGCTCACCGAGGTGTCCGCGCACCCGCACGGCCTGGCGCAGTGCGCCGGCTTCGTCACGGGCACCGGGCTGGCGACCGCTCCGGCGTCGTCCAACGCGGCCGCGTGCCGCGACGCGGGGCCCGGGACCATCGCGCTCGGCCCCACGATCTGCGGCGAGCTCTACGGGCTGGAGACGTACGCCAAGGCCGTCGAGGACTTTCGCGGCGGCCGCACCCGGTTTCTCGTCCTGACCCGGCGGAGCACGGCCGACGCGCGGCTGGCGCGGTCGCGCGCGGCCGGCGCGACGGCCTGGAAGACGATGCTGGCGATCACCCCCGCGGTGACCGGGCCGGGGGTGCTGGCGCGGATCACCGCCGCGTTCGGGGACCGGGGCGTGAACATGTCGAGCCTGATCACCCGCCCGCTCAAGGCCCAGGAGAGCAAGTACGTGTTCGTGGTGACGTTCGACGAGGCGCCGTGGGACCAGGGTGCCCGTGAGGTGATGAGCGACCTGCTCGCGGCCGGTGACTCCCTCAAGACGCTCGGCCTGTTCCCCGCCGGTGCGGGCTTCCGGGCGCTCGACGGGGTCCTCGATCCCGACCACGTCCCGGTCGGCTCGGTCTCGGCCAAGGACGCCGACCAGGCACGGGACCGGGGTCTGCTGTGGTGAGCGGCGTCGGGGCGCATCGTGGGCCGGTCGGCATCGTGGGCCTCGGCCTGATCGGTGGCTCGCTGGCCAAGGCGCTGCAGGCCGTGGGCGTTGCGGTGGTCGCGACGGACCCGGTCTCGACCGAGGAGGCTCGCGCGGCGGGCCTCTCCGTGGTGGACGACGTCGCCGGGCTGGCGCTGCACCGCCCGGAGATCGTGGTGCTCGCCGCGCCGCTGCGCGCCATGCGGACGGTCGCGGGGGAGCTCGCGGAGGCGCTGGCCGGCGAGCAGGGCTGGGACCCGACGGTGACCGATGTCGGCTCGGTGAAGACGCCGGTGCGTGAGGCGGTCACCGACGCCGGTCTGGCCGACCGCTACGTCGGGGCACACCCGATGTCGGGCACGGAGCGGAGCGGGTTCGCGGCGTCGTCGGCCGAGCTGATGCAGGGCATCCCGTGGGCGGTGACGTGCGCGGCGGCCGAGGCCGGCGTGGCGGGGACCGACCCGGGCCGGCTGGAACGGGTGCTGCGCCTGGTCACGGGCCCGCTCGGCGGGACGGCCGCCGTGCTCACCGACGACCTGCACGACGAGGCGGCCGCCCTCGTGTCGCACGTGCCGCACGTGCTGGCCAACCAGCTCCTCGGGGCCGTGTCCGGCGCACCGGTGCGGGACCTGGCCCTGGGGCTCGCGGCGGGCTCGTTCCGGGACGGGACCCGGGTCGGGTTCACCGACCCGCGCCGTACGGAGGCGATGGTCACGGAGAACGCCGCCTGGGTGGCCCCCGTGCTCCGGCTCGCCGCCCGGGACCTCGAACGGCTCGCGGACGACCTCGACTCCAACGCGCCGACGCACTGGTTCTTCGACCGGCCCGACGGGGTGCGCGAGCTGATCGGCCGCCCGGCCGGCCCGCGCGTGACGGGACTGCGCCCGGGTGACGGTGCGGGTGGCCCCGACGTCGGCTCGGACGTCGAGGTAGTGCCGCTGACCGGCGACTGGCCGGCGGAGCTGGTGGGCCGCTGCGCGGCGGGCGCCGTGGTGATCGGCCTGGAGGACGACAAGGCGCTCCTGCGGTAAGTGGTGCCAGGGAGCGGCTGCCCTACAGCGCCTCCGCCAGGGCACGTCCTGTCGTGCGGCCCGTGAAGAGGCAGCCGCCCAGGAACGTGCCCTCCAGCGCACGGTGCCCGTGGGAGCCACCGCCGCCGAAGCCGGCAGCCTCGCCGACCGCCCACAGGCCTTCCAGCACGTCTCCCGCGGGAGTCAGGGCGCGTCCCGTCTCGTCGCACCAGATGCCGCCGAGCGTCTTGCGGGTCAGCACCGACAGGCGGACGGCGAGCAGCGGCCCGTCCTTGGGGTCGGTGAGGGCGCGCGGCGGAGACACCCGGATCGCCTTGTCCACGATGAAGTGCCGCGCGGCCGACGTCGCCACGACCTGGGGGTCCTTGCCCAGTCCCGTGGCCACCTGCGCGTCGCGGGCGGCGATGAGGGCGGCGAGCGCGTCGCCGTCGACGTGCCCGGTCGAGCCTTCGGTGGCCTCGGTGAGCGCGTTCATCTTCGCGGCGAGCTCGGCGGGCGTGCTCGCCCAGAGGAACTCCTCCGACTGCTCGGCGAACGTCCGCACCGGTACCGACCGCCCGCGCACCCGCTCCAGCAGGAGCGGCACGGACTTGCCGGTCAGGTCGGGGTTCTGCTCGGAGCCCGACAGCGCGAACTCCTTCTCCATGATGGTCTTGTTCAGCACGAACCAGGAGTGGTCGTCGCCTCGCGTCGTCACGTGCCGGAGCGCCCCGAGCGCGTCGAAGCCCGGGAACAGCGGGCCGGGCAGGCGGCCGCCGTCGGCATCGAGCCACAGCGACGACGGGCCGGGCAGGATCCGGATGCCGTGCTCGGACCAGACCGGCGAGTGGTTCGCGATGCCCTCGGGGTAGTGCCACATACGGTCCTCGTGCACCAGGGCCGCACCGGATGCCGAGGCGACGCCGAGCATGAGCCCGTCCGTCGAGTCGGGCACGCCGGACAGCATCCGCGTGGGCAGTCGCCCGGCGTCCGCCGACCAGTGGGCGCGCGCCAGGTCGTGGTTCGCACCGATGCCGCCGCTCGCGACCACCACGGCCTGCGCGGACAGCTCCACCTCGCCGGTCACCGTACGGCTGGAGGGCTCGCCGCGGCGGACGCCGTCGTCGGCCAGGACCTCCGCCCGTACCCCTGTGACCCGGCCGTCCGTGGTGACCAGGGACGTCACCCGGTGGCGGAAACGCAGGTCCAGCAGGCCGGCCCGGTTCGCCTCGTGCGCGGCGGCGACGAACGGCGCGACGACGGCGGGCCCCGTGCCCCACGTGACGTGGAAGCGCGGCACGGAGTTGCCGTGGCCGCCGGCCGGATACCCGCCGCGTTCCGCCCACTGCACCAACGGGAACCAGCGCACCCCCTTGGCGTGCAGCCACGGCCGCAGGTCCCCGGCGGCGAACTCGACGAACCCCTTGGCCCACCGGTACCCGAAGCGGTCCGGCCCCTCACCACGCTCGGCGCCCGGCGCGAACTGGGCCGAGCCGAGCCAGTCGGCGAAGGCGAGGTCGAAAGAGTCCTTCACCTTCAGGCGGCGCTGCTCGGGGGAGTCCACGAGGAACAGCCCGCCGAACGACCACCAGGCCTGACCGCCCAGCGACGCGGCAGGCTCCTGGTCCAGCAGGACCACCCGCTTGCCCGACGCCGTCAGCTCGGTGGCGGTGACCAGCCCCGACAGCCCCGCGCCGATGACGATGACGTCGGTGTCGACCGCGGCGGCAACGGCGTTGTTGTGGACGGAGTCAGTCATGAGCGCACCTTAACCAGGACATACGCCTCGTGGTGGGATCACCAGGTCATCTCGGGGGTGAAACGACGCCCGGCGAGAGCAGCACCTGGAGGCTGAGCGCGTCCAGCGTCACCGAGGTCCGCGGGCCTGCCTCGTCCTCGGGCACGGACGGGAAGTCCCAGGACGAGTCCCAGACGAGCTGCCACGGTGCGCCGTCCGCGCGGGGGTGGGGCGGCAGCGTCACATGGGCGTCGTCCAGGCTGCCGTTCACGACCAGGAGCACGTCCGAGTCACCGGCGGCCGGTCCGGTCCGCAGCATCTGCAGCACGCGCCGGCAGGTCTGGTTCCAGGTGTCGGGCTCCATCAGCACGCCGGCGTCGGAGAACCAGAGCAGGTCCGGGTCGGACTCGTTCGGCCGGGGCGAGCCCAGGTAGAACGAGTCGGCCCGCAGCGCCGGGTGCTCCCGCCGCAGCCGCAGCAGGTACCGGGTGGTCTCCAGCAGGTCGGTCGCCGCGTCGTCGAACGCCCAGCGCAGCCAGGAGACCTCGTTGTCCTGCACGTACGCGTTGTTGTTCCCGCCCTGGCTGCGGCCGAACTCGTCGCCCGCGGTGAGCATGGGGGTGCCCGCGGAGAGCAGCAGCGTGCCCAGCAGGTTGCGCTGCGACCGGCGTCGTGGCGGCACGATCGCCTGCCACGGCTCGGTGGTGGCGTCGTCGCCCGTCGTGGTGTGGCCCTCGATCCCGTGGTTCCACGACAGGTTGTTGTTCGTCCCGTCCCGGTTGTTCTCGCCGTTGGCCTCGTTGTGCTTGTGGTCGTAGGCCACCAGGTCCGCGAGGGTGAAGCCGTCGTGGGCCGTCACGTAGTTCACGGAGGCGACGGGACCACGCACCAGAGGGGGGTCGCCCGGCCCGAACAGGTCGGCGCTCCCCGCGAGCCGCGTCGCGAGGTCACGCAGGCCGAGCATCTCCTGGCCGCGCGCGCCCTGCTTGGGCGCGTCCAGCCAGAAGCCGCGGGCGGCGTCGCGGAACCTGTCGTTCCACTCCGCCATGGGCGGCGGGAAGGATCCGGTCTGCCAGCCGCCGGGGCCGACGTCCCAGGGCTCCGCGACGAGCTTGAGGCCCGACAGCACGGGGTCGGTCTGCAGGGCCACCAGGAACGGGTGGTCCGGGTCGAAGCCGACGTTCCCGCGCCCCAGCGTCACCGCGAGGTCGAACCGGTAGCCGTCCACACCGACGGTCTCCGCCCAGTACCGCAGCGAGTCCAGGGCCATCTGGATCACGCGCGGACGGCGGAAGTCCAGCGAGTTGCCCGTGCCGGTGACATCCGCGAGAGCGGCGGGCGAGGCGCCGTCGTGCAGGTAGTAGACCGGGTTGTCGAGGCCGCGCCAGGCCACGTGCAGCCCGTCGTCACCGCCCTCGCAGGTGTGGTTGTAGACCACGTCCAGCAGCACCTCGATGCCCGCCTCGTGCAGCAGGTGCACCATGCCGCGCACCTCGTCGAGCACGGCCTCGGCGCCCTGCTCCTGCGCCGCCCGCGTGGCGTACGCGGCGTTGGGCGCGAAGAACCCGAGGGTGCTGTAGCCCCAGTAGTTGGGCAGCCCGCCGGCAGCCAGCCGCGGCTCGGCCACGCTCTTGTGGATCGGCAGCAGCTCGAGCGTCGTCACGCCCAGGCTCAGCAGGTGCTCGACCACCGCCGGGTGCGCCACGCCCGCGTAGGTGCCGCGCAGCTCCGCCGGGATGTCCTCGCGGAGCATCGTCAGACCACGTACGTGCGCCTCGTAGATCACCGTGTCGGCCCAGGGGACGCGCGGCCGCGACAGGGGAGCGGGCGGCGGCAGCGGCGCCACGACGACGGAGTGCGGCACGTACGCGAGCGAGTCCCGCTCGTCCGGAGCGCCGTAGGGCTCGCCGAGCCACCAGCCCGGCTCCCGTTCCGTGGACACCGAGCCCACCACCTCCGGCCCGTAGCCCAGCCGGCCGGCGAACCCGCGGGCGTACGGGTCGACCAGCAGCTTGGCCGGGTTGTGACGCATCCCCGCCTCGGGGTCCCACGGCCCGTACACCCGGAAGCCGTAGCGCTGGCCGGGGGCGACGTCCGGCACGTGCGTGTGCCAGACGCCGTACACCGGGCCCACCATCTCGACCCGGCGCTCGGTGTACCGGTTCGGGTCGTGCTCGTCCAGGGCCGGATCGGTGACGTCGATGAGGCACAGGTCGACGGCGGTCGCGTGCGACGCGAGGACAGCCGCGTCGATCCCGCCGTCGGGTGTGACGTAGACGCCGAGGGGCGGGACGTGGCTGCGCCGGGCCGTCGGCCGGATCAACGGCCGGACGACCGGACGGGGTACCGGGTCGCCCGGCGCGCGCTGTGGTTCTGCTCGTGGAGACTGCACCATGGGACCAATCGTTGCAGAGACGGCATCGTGGACGACATCCGTCCCACGCCGCCCGACGTCGTACCGTTACCCCATGCGCATAGTCGTCACCGCCAAGTACGTCCCGGACATCAACACCGAGCGCGGTTTCCGGGACCGTCGGGTAGTGCGCGACGCCGGCGAGGGCACCCTCAACGAGCTGGACGAGAACGCCGTCGAGGCCGCCCTGCGGCTCGTCGAGGCCGAGCGTGAGTCCGGCCGGCTCGGACCCGACGACGGCGAGGTGGTCGTCGTCACCATGGCCGGGCCCGACGGCGACGTCGCACTCCGCAAGGCGTTCCAGCTCGGTGTGGACCGGGGCATCCGCGTGTCCGACGACACGCTGGCCGGCTCCGACTACTTCGGCACCGCCGCCGTGCTCGCCGCCGCCGTGCGGAAGCTCGGCGAGGAGGCGCCGGTGGACCTCGTGGTGACCGGCATGGCCGCCCTCGACGGCCTCGGCTCCGTGGTCCCGACACTGCTCGGCGCCGAGCTCGGCCTGCCCACGCTCAACCTCGCCAAGAAGGTCGAGCTGGCTCCCGCGGAGGATTCGGACCCTTCGACAGGCTCAGGGCGCGTGCTGACGATCACCCGCGAGATCGACGACGTGACCGAGCGCCTGTCCGGCCCGCTGCCCGCCGTCCTGTCCGTGACGGACACGGCCAACCAGCCGCGCTTCCCGGGGTTCAAGCTCATCATGGCCGCCCGCAGCAAGGAGATCGAGGTGTGGTCCCCGGCCGACCTCGGGCTCGACCCCGCCGTGGCCGGCACCGCCGGCGCGCGCACCGAGACGCTGTCCGCCGCCCCGCGTCCCGAGCGCGCCGAACCCGAGATCGTCACCGACAAGGGCGAGGGCGGCGTGGCGCTCGCCGACTTCCTGATCCGCAACGACCTGGTCTGACGCGGAGGTGCAGCGCAGGGCGGGGCCGTTGATCGAGCCACCCGCCCGAAGCGGAACCGCAGTGTCCGGCCCGACGAGTTCAGTTTGAGAGAGACGATGACCAACCGCACAGTCCTGGTCCTGCTCGACCCCGCGACCGAGGTCCGCACCAGCGTGCTCGAGCTGCTCACCATCGCGCGCGGCCTCGGCCGGGTGGAGGCGGTCGCCCTGGAAGCGCCCACCGTCGAGGTGCTCGCGCAGCTCGGCGCGTACGGCGTCGAGACCGTGCACCAGGCCGAGCCCGCCCGCGGCGGCGCCTCCGTGACCGGCGACGAGCGGCACCTGCCCGCCGTCGTCGCGGCCGGCCTGGCTGCCGCCGTGCGCCTCACCGACGCCGACGTGGTGCTGCTGCCCACGTCGTTCGCCGCGAAGGAGGCGGCGGCGCTCGCCGCCCACGACCTCGGCGCCGGCCTCGTCATCGACGCCGCCGCCCTGCGCGACCAGGACGGCCGGATCGTGGCCGGCAAGCGCGTCTTCGCCGGCTCGTGGGACACCGAGTGCCTGGTGACCAGCGACGTCGCCGTGGTGACCGTCCGGGCCAACTCCGCGGTCGCGCAGCCCGCCGGGACCGCCGTCGAGCCGGTGACCGAGGGGTTCGCCGTCGAGGTGGCGCCGTCCCCGGTGACGCTGCTGTCCCGAGCGGTGAAGACCGACACGAGCGGCCGCCCGCCGCTGGACCAGGCGGCCGTGGTCGTGGCCGGCGGGCGCGGCACCGACGGCGACTTCGGGCCCGTCGAGGACCTGGCGGACGCGCTCGGCGCAGCCGTCGGGGCGTCGCGTGACGCGGCGTTCGAGGGCTGGTGGGACACCTACGTGGGCCAGACCGGCGTCACGGTGGCTCCGCGGGTCTACATCGGTGCGGGCATCTCCGGCGCGCCGCACCACCGCGGCGGCATGCAGGCGTCCCAGGTGATCATCGCCGTGAACAGCGATCCGGAGGCGCCGATCTTCGAGATCTGCGACTTCGCCGTCGTCGGGCAGCTCGCCGACGTTCTCCCGCAGGCCGCGGCGGAGATCCGCAAGCGCAAGGCCTGAGCGTGCTGCCGGTTGGCTGCTCCGTCGGCGGTTGGCTGGCCGGCCGGCGGGCGGCTGGCCTCTTCGAGGTCTAAGTTTCTCCGCTCTGAACCGTTTCAGAGCGAAGAAACCTTGACCTCGAAGGGGTGCCCTCAGACGTGCCCCCGGAGGCGGCACCCGGGGCGCCCGCTGGTTCGTCGACGTGGTGGAATGAGTGGATGGAGCAGCTCGAGTCCGACCGGGGTTCGCTGGCACCCGCGGAACGGCGCCGGGTCGCGCGGCACCTCCTGCTCGACGGGTTCGGCCTGGCCGCGCAGGAGCGCCTGGCCCGGTCCCGCGTCGTGGTGGTGGGCGCGGGCGGTCTCGGGTCGCCGGTGCTCCAGTACCTTGCCGCCGCGGGCGTCGGCACGCTCGGCATCGTCGACGACGACGTCGTCGAGGCCTCCAACCTGCAGCGGCAGGTGCTGCACACGGTGGCCGACGTCGGGCGCGCCAAGACGGAGTCCGCCGCCGACGTGCTGCGCGGGCTGGCCCCCGACGTCGAGGTGATCGCGCATCGCGAGCGGCTGACCCGTGACAACGCCGCGGCGATCCTCGGCGGGTACCACCTGGTGGTCGACGGCTCGGACACTTATCAGACGCGCTACGCCGTGTCCGGGGCGGCGGCGAGCCTGGGCCTGCCCGTCGTCTGGGGAACGGTGCTGGGCTGGGACGGTCAGGTGAGCGTCTTCTGGTCGGCGGCACCCGAGGGGCG
Organism: Promicromonospora iranensis; assembly: GCF_028994775.1. Classification (GTDB taxonomy): domain Bacteria; phylum Actinomycetota; class Actinomycetes; order Actinomycetales; family Cellulomonadaceae; genus Promicromonospora; species Promicromonospora iranensis_A. The sequence continues at coordinate 206,893 of NZ_JAJQMN010000010.1, forward strand.
GGCGATCACCTACCCCGACGTCTTCGGTCCGCAGCCGCCCGAGGGGGAGTCGTGCGCGACGGTGGGCGTGCTGAGCCCGGCGTGCGGCGTCGTGGGCTCGACGATGGCGGTCGAGGCGGTCAAGGTCCTGACGGGTACCGGCGATCCGGCGCTGGGCCGACTGCTGGCCTACGACGCGCGCACCTCCGCGTGGGACACGATCGAGCTGGCGCCGCCGCCGTCCGCTACCGGACCGACCGCGGAGACCGGACCGACCGCGGAGGCCGCGCTGACCGCGGAGGCCGTGCGGGCCTCGCAGGTCGTCGAGGGGTCGGCGCTCGCGCCGCCCCCGGAGCCCGCTGCGGCCCCTCAGCAGGTGTCACCGGGGCCGGGGCCGGGTACCCCCGAGCCGAACCCGGGCGAGCTCGAGGCGTCCGGCATCCTGCTGCTCGACGTCGGGCTGCGCCCGGGCGCGGTACCCGGTGCGGTCTTCGCCCGGCTGGAGGACCTCGCGGCCGGTAACCTGCCGCCGGAGCTGCTCGACCACCCGGTCGACGGGCCGGTCGTCGTGGTGTGCGAGCGCGGTCTGCGGTCCCGCGGTGCGGAGCAGCTGCTGCGCGCCGAGGGGTGGCGCGACGTCACGAGCCGCGCGATCCTCGGCTGAGGAGCACTGACCCACTTCCTGGACACGTCCCGTTCATCTGGACGTACCGGACCTGACGCAGGCGAGACACCGCCTGCTTCTAGGTTGACGACGACCTACCCCCCAGCTCGGACCGGAGAACCTCCGATGACGATCGCCCCCGAACACCGCTCGCTGCTCACGGTGCACACGCACGCGCGCGGCAAGCGCAGCCCCGTCACGTGCCGTCTCAAGTGCAACGACGCGTGCCTGCACCCCGCCCCCAACGAGAGCGCCAACGAGTACTTCAAGGACGTCGTGAGCTCGGTGCTGTCGCGCCGCGCGATGCTCGGCACGCTCGCGGTCGCCGCCGGCGCCGTGGTGATCGGGGCGCAGGGCGTCGACAACGCGCCGTCCGCCACCGCCGCGCCCCTGCCCGAGGGACGCTTCCCCGGCCACGGCGGCGGCCGCGGCCTGGCCTTCGGTGCGATCGACCCGCAGCCCGTCGACGTCGACGCGCTCGTGGTGCCCGAGGGCTACACCTGGGACCCGATCATCCGCTGGGGCGACCCGATCCTCCCGGGCGCACGTACTTTCGACCCGAACAACCAGTCGCCGGAGCAGGCGGCCAAGCAGTTCGGCTACAACTGCGACTACCTCGACATCCTGCCGTTCGACGTCGGCGACGAGCGGCGCGGCACCCGCGGCCTCCTGGTCTCGAACCTCGAGTACACCAACCCGGCGATCATGTTCCCGCCCACGGCGAAGTACTGGGAGACCGACGCCGCCGGGAACGTCACGGGCACGAAGAACGCCTACGCCCGTGCGATCGAGCGCGCTGCGCACGGCATGGCCGTCGTCGAGGTCCGCCGCAAGGCGCCGGGCAAGCCCTGGTCGTACCAGCGGATCAGCCCGTTCAACCGCCGTATCCACATGGACACGGAGTTCGTCATCGACGGCCCCGCGGCTGGCACCGACCTGCTCAAGACGTCCGCGGACCCGACCGGCACCCGCGTGCTCGGCACGATGAACAACTGCGCGGGCGGCACCACCCCGTGGGGCACCGTCCTGTCGGGCGAGGAGAACTTCAACGGCTACTTCAAGGCCGCAGGCGCCAACCCCGCCGCCGACGCCCGCTACGGCATCGGCAGCTCGACCAGCTACGGCTGGGAGGCCGACGACCCGCGCTTCGGTGGCGGCGCCGGGTTCGAGAACGAGTCCAACCGCTTCGGCTGGATCGTCGAGCTCGACCCGCACGACCCGTCCGCGCCGCCCGTGAAGCACACCGCCCTGGGCCGCTTCAAGCACGAGGGCGCCAACGTCACGCTGTCCCGCAAGGGCCACGCCGTCGCGTACATGGGTGACGACCAGGCGTTCGACTACGTCTACAAGTTCGTCTCCAAGGACCGCGTGGCCAAGGGCAGCTCGCGCTGGGCCCGCGCCCACAACAAGACCCTGCTCTCGGAGGGCGACCTCTACGTCGCCAAGTTCACCGGCGACTCGCCGGCCGCCGAGATCGACGGTTCCGGCGCGCTCCCCTCCGACGGCGCCTTCGACGGCTCAGGCGAGTGGCTGCCACTGGTCGTGGACGGCCGCAGCAAGGTGGCGGGCATGTCCGTCGAGGAGGTGCTCGTCTACACCCGGATGGCCGCGGACAAGGTCGGCGCCACCAAGATGGACCGTCCCGAGGACGTCGAGATCAGCCCGGTCACGGGCCGCATCTACGTGGCGTGCACCAACAACTCGGGCCGCACCCCGGGCAACGCCAACGAGGGTGCCACGGAGATGAACCCGCGCGACCGCAAGGTCCAGAACGGCGCCACCATCAACGGCAACCGGGACGGGCACGTCGTCGAGATCATCCCCTCGGGTGACCAGACCTCCACCCGCTTCACGTGGAACCTGCTGCTCGTCGCCGGTGACCCCGCCGTCGAGGGCACGTACTTCGCGGGCTACCCCAAGGACCGGGTCTCGCCGATCTCCTGCCCGGACAACCTCGCGTTCGACGCCGAGGGCAACCTCTGGATCTCGACCGACGGCCAGCCGAGCTCCAGCGGCATCGCCAAGTGCGACGGACTGTTCAAGGTGCCGGTCGTGGGCCGTGAGCGTGGCCACGTGCAGCAGTTCCTCTCGGTGCCCGCCGGCGCCGAGACCTGCGGCCCGATCATCGACTCGCGTGACGGCATGGTCTACGTCAACGTGCAGCACCCGGGTGAGGACGGCACGTTCGCCGCACCGCAGTCCTTCTTCCCGGACTACGTGGCCGAGGGCGTCCGCCCCGAGGCCGGCGACTTCCGGGGACCGCGCCCCACGGTCGTGCAGGTCTACCGCGGCAAGGGCAACGGCAAGGGCGGCTCCGGCCGCTGATCCGCACCATCCGGCGCCGCTGGTCGTGCCCGCCGGGTCCCGAGCTTGTCGGAGCTCGGGGCCCGGCGGGCACGACCAGCGGCGTACGCGTGCCGTCCCGGGGTAAGGCACGCCTGGCATCACGTCACACCGTGGGATGCGATCAGGGCTCCGTGACGTTCGTAGACTTGATGACCGTGACGACCCCGCCTCCCGATCCCGCACGCACGCCCCTGACGGCGAGCGGCGCGCACGGCCAACCGCCGCGCGAGCCGGACGGCGCGTACCTCGATCACGCCGCGACCACGCCCATGTCGGCCGCGGCGCTCGCGGCGTTCGTGGCCGAGGCGCAGCGCACCGGCAACGCGTCGTCGCTGCACTCCGCGGGCCGCACGGCACGGCGCGCCGTCGAGGAGGCACGCGAGACGCTCGCGAAATCCCTGGGCGCACGGCCGAGCGAGGTCATCTTCACGGCGGGCGGCACCGAGTCGGACAACCTGGCGATCAAGGGCATCTTCTGGGGACGCCGCGCGCAGGACACCCGCCGCTGCCGCATCCTCGTCTCCGCGGTGGAGCACCACGCGGTGCTCGACCCCGCCTTCTGGCTGGCCGGCCACGCGGGCGCCGAGATAGTGCTCCTGCCCGTCGACGGCGAGGGCCGGCTCGACCTCGACGCCCTGCGCGCCGAGCTCGCCGCCCATGCCGACGAGACCGCGCTGATCAGCGTCATGTGGGCCAACAACGAGGTCGGCACGCTGCAGCCGATCCGCGACGTGGTGCGCGCCGCGCGCCCGTACGGCATCCCCGTGCACACCGACGCCGTACAGGCAGTGGGCCAGGTGGACGTCGACTTCACGGGTTCCGGCGTCGACGCCATGACCGTCAGCGGCCACAAGCTGGGCGGCCCCGTGGGTGTCGGCGCCCTGCTCGCGCGGCGCGACCTCGCGCTCGACGCGGTGCTGCACGGCGGCGGCCAGGAGCGCGGCGTGCGCTCCGGGACGCTCGACACCGCCTCGATCGCCGCCTTCGGCGTCGCCGCACGCCACGCCGTCGAGTGCCTGCCGCAGCGCGCCGCCCGCCTGGCCGCCCTGCGTGACGACCTCGTCACCCGCGTACGCGTCGCCGCACCGTCGGCGGTGCTGCGCGGCCCCGATCCGGGATCGGGCGACCGGCTGCCCGGCAACGCGCACTTCACCTTCCCCGGTGCCGAGGGCGACTCCCTGCTGTACCTGCTCGACTCCGCAGGGGTGCAGGCCTCCACCGGCTCGGCCTGCCAGGCTGGCGTGCCCCAGCCGTCGCACGTGCTGCTCGCCATGGGCGTTCCCGAGGCCGAGGCCCGCGGCGCCCTGCGCTTCACGCTCGGGGCCACCTCCACGGAGTCCGACGTCGACCGGCTCGTCGCCGCGCTGCCCCAGGTGGTGGCCAGGGCGCAGGCCGCGGGTCTCGTGTCCGGCCGTGCGATCGGAGGTATGTGATGCGGGTGCTCGCAGCCATGTCGGGTGGCGTGGACTCCGCGGTCGCCGCGGCGCTCGCGGTCGAGGCGGGGCATGACGTCGTGGGCGTGCACATGGCGCTCTCCCGGAACCGGGACCAGTTCCGCACGGGGTCCCGCGGCTGCTGCTCCATCGAGGACGCCGGTGACGCCCGCCGCGCGGCCGACGTGCTCGGCATCCCGTACTACGTGTGGGACCTGTCCGAGCGGTTCGAGGACACGGTCGTGGCCGACTTCCTGTCGGAGTACGAGGCCGGCCGCACCCCCAACCCGTGCGTGCGCTGCAACGAGCACATCAAGTTCGAGGCCCTCCTGGACAAGGCGACGGCCCTCGGGTTCGACGCGGTCGCGACGGGCCACTACGCGCAGATCGTGACCCGTGAGGTCGCGCTGCGCGACGGCGGCCGGCGCAGCGTGCGCGAGCTGCACCGCTCGCCGAACGACGCCAAGGACCAGTCGTACGTGCTCGCGGTCGCCGGTCCGGAGCGGCTCGCGCGCGCGATGTTCCCGTTGGGCGGGTTTGCGTCGAAGGACGAGGTGCGGGCCGAGGCGGCGCGGCGCGGGCTGTCGGTCTCCGCCAAGCCCGACTCCTACGACATCTGCTTCGTGGCCGACGGCGACACCCGTGGGTTCCTGCAGTCCCGCCTGGGTTCCCGGCCCGGCGCCGTGGTCGACACCGACGGCGAGGTGGTGGGCGAGCACGACGGCGCCTACGCGTTCACGGTGGGGCAGCGCAAGGGGCTCGGGCTCGGGAGACCGGCCGCCGATGGCAAGGCGCGGTACGTTGTCGACGTGCAGCCCACCACGAACACGGTGGTGGTGGGCCCCGCCGAGCTGCTGAGCGTCGACCGGATCGCGGGGGAGAAGGCCCTGTGGTTCGACGGCGTGCTACCCGCTCCGGTGGTCGAGCCCGTCGAGACCACCGACGTCGTCCCCGACCCGGACGGCTGGTTCGACGCGGAGGTGCAGGTCCGCGCGCACGGCGCGCCCGTCCCGGCACGGGTGCGGTCGATCGCCCGGGCCGGAGACGCGTATGGTGACGGCGTACCGGAAGGTGAGCGGCCGGCGTCGTCCGCGGCCGGGGCGGACTCGTCCGCACCCGCCATGGAGATCGAGCTGACCGGCGCACCTCTGCGCGGCGTCGCGCCGGGCCAGTCGGTGGTGGTGTACCGCGGTACACGGGTACTGGGTCAAGCGACGGTCTCCCGAGCCTGGCGAGCACCTGCGCCGGCTGCCACGGCCATGGACCGAGCTCGCTGACCTCGGTCCGTCGGGACCGGTCGAACGGCTGACCGGTCTCGTCCCGGTGATGCGTGGGACGCCGCAGGACCGACATCTGAACAAGGAGAGCTGATGACCGCTGTGACCGGACACGGGCCGTGGCCCGGAGGCGAGCGCGACGTGCTCGAGGCGCAGCAGACCGCGTTGGACGAGCTCGCGGAGCTGCCCACGGGCGTCGACGCGATCCCGTTCCTGACGCAGCTGGAACAGCGTGGTCCCGGCGCGGACCCCCTCGGGCGGACGGCGGTGCGGCTCGCCGAGATGCCCGTCGAGCTGGGTCCGCACGGCTGGAAGCTCACCGAGCGGCCGGGCATCGACACGCGGCGGGGCGAGACGTTCTGGCGCGAGGACCTCGAGGCCCTCGCCATCGCGGCTCACGGCCACACGGGACCGCTCACCGTGGAGATGCTGGGGCCGTGGACGCTGGCGGCCCAGCTGTGGTCCGCACGCGGGGACCGCGTCCTGGCCGACACCGGCGCCCGGGCGGACCTCGGCCTCGCGCTCGCCGGGAGCCTGCGGACGCTCGTGGCCGACCTCGTGGCCCAGGTACCCGGCGCCGAGGTCACCATCCAGCTCGCGGAGCCGTTGCTCGGTCAGGTGCACGCGGGCGTGCTGCCGACGTTCTCCGGGTTCTCCCGGCTGCGGGCGGTGGCCGGGCCCGAGATCGTGGAAGGGCTCGAGCCCGTGCTCACAGCGGTGCGCGACGCCGGCGCCCGCTCCGTCGTCCACCTCGGCAGCACCTGGGTCGGGGTGCCGCCCGTGGTGCTCGCCGGTGCCGACGCGCTGGGCCTCGACCTGGCCGACGTCGGGCCCGGCGGCTGGAACGAACGGGCCTGGGAGCTGGTGGCTCGTGCCATGGAGCGGGGCACCGGGCTCTGGGCGGGGCTGCCGCCGGCACAGGTCTCGCAGTGTGCGGGACCGGCGCTCGGCGAGCTGGCCGACATCGTCGCCGTCCCGTGGCGGCGGATCGGCCTGCCCGCCGCGAAGCTCACCGAGGTGACCCTCCTGGCCGCGTCCCGCAAGTCGCTCGCCTCGACGGACGCACACCGCGCGGAGCTGGCCAACCTGGGCCGGGTGGCGGAGTCCCTGTCGGAACGCGCGGAGGCCTGACCCCCGCCCCCTTCGAGGCCATCCCCTTCGAGGTCTAAGTTTCTCCGCCCTGAATCGCTTCAGAAGGGAGCAACTTAGACCTCGAAGGGGGACGACGGCGCCGGGTGTGAGCGCGGCCTCGGCGTCAGCTGGTCAGGCGGTTCCAGAGGAACGTCCAGTGCGTCGCCGCCATGTACGCGGCCTGCGCGTTGTTCGCCGCACCGCCGTGGCCGCCCTCGATGTTCTCGTAGTACGTCACGTCCTTGCCCGCCGCCAGCATGAGCGCGGCCATCTTGCGGGCGTGGCCGGGATGCACCCGGTCGTCCTTGGTCGACGTCGTGAACAGCACCGGCGGGTAGTCCCGGGCGGCGTCGAACAGGTGGTACGGCGAGTACTTCTGGAGGAACTCCCACTCGTCGGTGTCCGGGTCGCCGTACTCGGCCATCCAGGACGCGCCGGCGAGCAGGTGGGAGTACCGCTTCATGTCCAGCAGCGGCACACCGACGATGATCGCCCCGAACAGGTCCGGGTACTGCGTCAGCATGTTGCCGGCGAGCAGCCCGCCGTTCGAGCGACCTTCCATCCCGAGCTGCGCGGGGACGGTGATACCGCGCGCGACGAGGTCACGTGCCACCGCGGCGAAGTCCTCGTACGCCCGGTGCCGGTGTTCCTTCAGCGCTGCCTGGTGCCAGGCCGGCCCGTACTCGCCGCCGCCGCGGATGTTCGCCACGGCGTACACGCCGCCGCGCGCCAGCCACGCCCGGCCGACGGTGCCCGAGTACCCGGGCAGGATCGCGTGCTCGAACCCGCCGTAGCCCCACAGCAGGGTGGGCGCGGGACCGGCCTCGCCGGAGACGAGGTCCGCACGGCCGACGACGAAGTACGGCACACGCGTCCCGTCGTCCGACTCGGTGAACTGCTGGCGGACCTCCAGCCCGGCCGCCTCGAAGTACGACGGCGCGGACTTGAGCACCTCGGGCGCGGGCTGCTCCTGCGCCCCGACCGTGGTGCGCCCCAGCGTCGACGGGGTCAGGTAGCCGGTGGTGACCACCCAGACGTCGTCCGAGTCGACGACGTCCACCGCGCCGACGCCGACCGTCAGCAGCTCGCCGCCCACGGACAGGTCGGAGCGGGTCCACCCCTGGTCGCCGCCCGACGCCGTGCCGTCGCCGGGCGGCGTCAGCACGTGGAGGAGGTTCTTCACGTCGTCCAGCACGTTGAGCACCAGGTGGTTCCGCGTCCAGGTGATCCCGGCGAGCGACGTCGTCGGCGTCGGCTCGAAGAGGACCGTCAGGTCGCGCGACCCGGCCATGAAGTCGTCGAACGGGGCCACGAGCAGCGACCCGGCACGGTAGGTCGTGCCGCCGAGCGCCCAGTCGTCACGCAGCCGGACCATCATCCACTCGCGGTGCAGGCCGACGTTCGCGGAGTCCGGCACGTCGATCTTGGTGAGGGTCTGGTCGGGGGTGCCCACGTTCGTCGCCAGGTAGGTCTCGTTGGCGTAGAACCGCAGGGCACGGTGCACCAGGTCCCGCTCGAATCCTGGGGTGTGCGAGCGCGACGCGCTGATGTACATGTCCTGGTCGGTGCCCTCGTAGACGAGGGTCGCCTCGGCCAGCGGAGTGCCGCGGCGCCACCGCTTCACCTGCCGGGGGTAGCCGGACGGCGTCATGGTGCCCTCGCCGAAGTCCGTGAACACGTAGACCGTGTCCTCGTCGACCCAGGACAGCCCGCCCTTGGCCTGGGCGCGGACGAAGCCGCCCTCGCTCTCGGGTACGAACTGCTTCGTGACCAGGTCGAACTCGCGAGTCACGTCGGAGTCCGAGCCGCCGGGGGACAGGTCGACCAGCGCGCGCCTGCGCGGCTCGCCCGCCGCGAGCTGCTCCGGCGTGGGGCGCAGGACGCTCGCGCCGTGCCAGACCCAGCTCTTGCCCTCCTGCTCGGCCAGGGCGTCGAGGTCGAGGACGATCTCCCACTCGGGGTCGGCGGTCCGGTAGGAGTCGAGGGTGGTGCGGCGCCACAGTCCGCGCTCGTGCTCGGCGTCCTGCCAGAAGTTGTAGTAGTGCTCGCCGACCTTGGAGACGTGCGGGATCTTGTCGTCCGAGTCGAGGACCTCGCGCACCGCCCGCTCCGTCTCGGTGAACGCGGGACCCCCGAGGGCCTCCGCACTGTGCGCGTTGCGCTCGCGGACCCAGCTCAGGGCGGTGTCGCCGTCGACGTCCTCGAGCCACGCGAACGGGTCGGGAGCGGTGGGGTCGAGAGGGGTGTCCGGGAGAGCGGTTCTGGGGGCGGTCTGGGTGTGCTCGACGCTCATGAAGAGCACCCTACGCGGCCCCTCCGGGCTGCCGCCGTCCTGGGCCGCGTCCCACGCTCTCGCATCGCGCCAGTCCACTTTTAGCCGTAATGTGGTGTTATTGCGCCACGGGGCAGCCACATTCCTCAATGGCACAGATTTTCGCTGGTCGCACCACGGTCGTGCCCTTCCACGCCCGGGACGCGCTGTGGTAGAAACTGCACTCCAGGGGGTTGTTCGCCCTCTCCAGCCGAGTTCGTGGAGCAGGTCGCGGTATCCGCCGTGTCCGGCCTTCCAAACTCTGACGAGACAACTATTAGGGGGATCGGCTCGGTGAGCTCGATGTCTTCTTCTCCTCCGCCGAGCAGGCTGCGCCAGGTTGCACCCTGGGTGTGCGTCGCCGGCGTGCTTGCTTATGTACTCGTAGCACCCGTCCTGTTCACCGCCACCGGGGCCTCCTCCACGTGGCCCGCATGGCTCGTCGGCATCGCCGCCGTCGGGCTCGCCGTGGCGGCCGCACTGATCGCCGCCCGGTCCTCACGCGACGATCTCGCCGCGCACGAGGACCTGGTCCTGGCCTACCGCCGGGCCGAGGAGCGTGCCGAGGCGGCCTCCCGGGCGCTCGACGCGCTCGCGAAGGAGCAGCTGCCCGCGTTCCTCGACAGCGAGCCCGCCCCTCCGCTCCCGCACCTTCCGGGTGACGCCGGCGCCCAGGCCCGTCTCGACGAGGCCGCCGCCATGCTCGCCCGGGTGCAGGAGGAGCGCGTCGCCCGTCGCGATGCCGTCCAGGTCGCGGTGGTCGCACTGAGCCGCAAGGTCCAGGCCGCCGCGCACCGCATCCAGGAGGAGGCGGCGCGCATGGTGCAGCGCCACCCCACCGACCCGGACATCCTGCAGACGTCCATGCGCGTCGACCACGCCGCCGCCCAGCAGGCACGGCAGGCACAGAGCCTCGCGGCGCTGTGCGGTGAGTGGCCTGGCCAGCAGTGGAGCGAGCCGCTCCCGCTGCCCGACGTCGTCAAGGGCGCCGCCAGCCGCATCACGGCGTTCCACCGGGTCGAGGTGTCGGGTGACCCCGGCGTCGCCGTCTCGGCGCGGATCGTCGAGCCGCTCATCCACCTCGTGGCCGAGCTGCTGTCCAACGCCACGCAGTCCTCGCCGCCCACCACGCAGGTGCTCGTCTCGCTGCGTCAGGTGCAGCGCGGCGCGGTCGTCGAGATCGACGACTGCGGTGTGGGCCTCGACCTCAAGCAGCTCGAGCAGGCGCGCGACATCGCCTCCGGCAAGCGCGAGATCAGCATCACCGAGCTGGGCGAGATCCCGCAGACCGGCCTGGCCGTCGTCGGTACCTACGCCCGGCGCCACGGCTTCCGCGTGGACGTCACCGAGTCGGTGTACGGCGGCCTCCGCGCCATCGTCATGATTCCGGCGGAACTCACCGAGGCAGTGGTGCCGACGGGCATGCTCACGCCGGCAGCCACCCTGCCGAGCGCCGGCAACCACACCAGCGGGGCCTCAGCACTCGGGTCCCGCCGCAGCGCCACCGCGGTCGTCGAGGCGCCGCTGGCGCCCGAGCTGCCCAGCGCCAAGCCCGCGGACGACGACGAGTGGCCCGCGCCCGCGGCGCCCGACCCGGCGACCGTGGTTCCCGTCGAGCCGCTGAGCGCGCCCGGCGACGTGGCCGACGAAGAGGAGGAGACGCCCGTGGCCGGTGCCCCGGTGCAGGCCCCTGGCGAGCTGCCCCTGCGTCCTGGGCGAGCCCGCCCCGAGGACGACGAGTTCCCCGAGCCGTCTGCGCTTCCGCAACGGCGATCGCGCCGTGGAGAGGCGGACACGCCGGACCGGACCAAGGCCACGGAGCCCCGTACCGAAGCTCCTGGCCCCGCTCAGACGGCCGAAGAGGCCGGTGAGTGGATGGGTGCCTTCTTCAGTTCGAGCGAGGCGCGGTTCGGGGACTCACCTGACAGCAGCGAACCGTCGGCTGGAGCCGGCGGAACTTCGGAGGACCGATGACTACGCAGGCCGACGGCATGACGAGCACCGACGGCAACAGCTGGATGCTCGAGCTCATCAGTGGTGTACGGGGGGTCAAGCATGTTGTCGTGCTCACCTCGGACGGACTGATGAAGGTTCGGACGGACCAGACCCCGCTGGACGTGGCCGACAAGGTAGCCGCGGCATGTGCCGGACTTGTGGCACTGGGAATGGGAATGAGCAGGGAGTTCGGGAACAGCGAGACGATCCGCCAGGTGATGGTGGAGTTCGACGGCGGTTTCCTCTTCGTCCGGGGAGCCGGTGACGGCTCACGCCTCGCGGTCGTCACGGAGACGGTGATCGACCCGGCTCTGATCGCCCAGCAGATGCAGGCCCAGGTGCTCATGATCGGGGAGCGCACGCTGGGCACGGAGCGGATCTCCAGCTGATCCCGCCCCAGGCACCGTTTCGGAAAGCACCACCTGGGCCTGAAGAGGCTCTGGCGTATCAGGCACCACCAGCTCGACCGATACCTGACCGACCGACAGGGGGCGAGGGGATGGACACCGAGGAGTACCGCGACCACCCGGTGCGCTCGTACGTGCTCACCTCGGGGCGGGCACACCCGTCGCGCAACACGCTACGACCGGAGACACTCGTGCGGGCCGTCGAGAGCCGGCCCGTGCTCTCGACGGCGAGCCGCCTGGAGCGCGAGCTGGTCGAGCTGTGCCGCGGGACGCTCGCCCTCGCCGAGGTCGCCGCGTACCTGCAGCTGCCCGTGAGCCTCGTGGCGGTCATGGTCTCGGACCTGGTCGACACGGGGAACCTGACGATTCGTTCCAACCATCAAGCGCACGTCCTGCCCGGCAAGGACATCCTGGAGAAGATTCTCGATGGACTCCGCAAGCTCTGACCGCACAGCACCCGGCCAGCATCTGGCACCGACCGTCGCACGGTCGGTCAAGGTGCTCGTGGTCGGTGCCTTCGGGGTGGGCAAGACGACGCTGATCGGCGCGGTGAGCGAGATCGACCCGCTCCGTACCGAGGAGCGCATCACCACGGCGAGCGTCGGCATCGACCCGGGGCAGCCGAACAAGGAGACGACGACGGTCGCGATGGACTTCGGTCGCATCACCGTGACCGAGGACATCGCGCTGTACCTGTTCGGCACCCCGGGCCAGCGCCGCTTCTGGGACCTGTGGGCGGGCCTGGCCGACGGCGCCGTCGGTGCGCTGGTCATGATCGACACCCGGCACCTCGAGGACAGCTTCGAGGTGCTGGACCAGCTGGAGCTGCGCACGAAGATCCCGTTCGCGGTGGTCGTCAACCAGTTCCCGGACTCGCCGAACTATCCGCTGGAGCGGGTCCGTGCGGCGCTCGACCTGCTCCCGGAGACCCCGATCGTCGAGTGCGACGCGCGGGACCGGCAGTCCGCGGTACTCACCCTGATCACCCTCGTCGAGCACGCCATGACGTTCCCGGTGTTCCAGAAGGTCACCGCGTGACACTGGCCAACAGACTGCACCTCCGGCTGGAAGACATCTCGGACCGGATGCAGCTGTCGGACATCACGACGGCCCGGGATCCGCACAAGCTGTACGAGCAGCTCCGTGACGAGTGGGGCCCGGTCGCGCCGATGGACCTGGAGCCGGGCGTGCCCGCCTGGCTCGTGCTGGGGTACGACGAGGCGAGCAGCGTCATGCGCAACGAGCTGCTGTTCTCCCGTAACTCCCGCAACTGGCGGTACGTCCAGGAACGTTCCCTACCCGCGGACTCCGGCGTGTTCGCCGCCCTGGCCCCGCGGGAGAGCGCCTACTACCTCGACGGGATGCAGCAGCGCCGGCTGCGCGCCCCCCTCGACGACGCTCTCGGCGCCATCGACGAGAAGCGCCTGGCCCGCACCGTCGCGGTGACGTGCGAGGCGATCATCGACCGCCTCATGCCCCGGGGCGAGGCGGATCTCGTGAAGGACTACGCCGTGTCGGTCCCCGTGATGGTCATGACCGAGATGTTCGGCATGAGCCTGTCCGACGGGAATCGGATGCACGAGCTCACCGAGGCGGTGTACGAGGGCCGTGAGAAGGCCCGCGCCGCCGCGATCGAGCAGGAGTCGCTGTTGGCCGTGCTCGTGGCGACGCACCGGGCCGAGCCCGGCGAGGACCTCACCACGGCCCTGGTGAACCACCCGAACCACGAGAACGACGTCGAGGTGATGGCCTCGATCGGCGTCATGTTCAGCCTGGGGCACGACGCGGAGATCGCGTGGATCGCCAGCACGCTGCACATGATCCTGACCGACCCCGCGTTCGCGGCGCGTGTGCGCCGCGGCCGGCTCGACCTGGACGACGCCCTGGACGAGGTGTCGCGCCGCAACCCGCCGGCTCCGCACGTGCTGCCGCGGTTCGCCCGGCAGGACTGCGAGCTGGGCGGACGCCGGATCGCGTACGGCGATGCGCTCGTACCGGCCGTCGCCGCCGCGAACGCCGACCGGGCCATCCGTACGGACGACCCCTGGGAGGAGCTGGGCAGCCGGTTCCACCTCACGTGGGGCGCCGGCGCGCACGCCTGCCCCGCCCACCGGATCGGCCCGCTCATCGGCCGCATCGCCGTCGACACGCTGCTGCGCCGGATCCTCGACATGGAGCTGTCGGTGTCGGCGGACTCGCTCAAGATGTCGGTCTCACCGTGGTCGCGCTATCCGCGCAGCCTCCCGGTCCGGTTCACGTCACCGCCCACCGAGGGCGGCCCGCCGACCGAGCGCTGACCCCGCCGAGGTGGTCCCGGCGAGGTGGTCACCCTGCTCTCGCCGGGGACCACCTCGCCAGACGACCACCTCGGCGGAACGGCGTCAGGCCTCGGTGCCCACGCGCTCCTTGGGGGCACGCTCCTTGATCCGCTCCTTGAGGCGCGGCACCACGTTCTTGTAGACGGACGGCTCGATCGGCAGGAGCCACTGGATCGCGCGGGCGCGCGAACTGATGTTCACGCCTGCCTCGTCGAGCGTCTCGTCGATCTGGTGCATCGAGAACGGGATGACGTTGGTGCCCCGCGCGTGCTTGCCGCGGGTGCGCTTCTCCATCCACGCCACGCGCTCGGTCACGTGCTTGCGCCGCTCCTCGATGGGCGGCAGGTCGAGCGCCCCACCCAGGTACGCGGCGATCCAGATGGCGCCGGCCTCGGCCGACAGGGGAGAGAAGAGTGACGAGTTGTAGCCGGAGAACGTCAGGTTCGGCACGTCGTGGGGCAGGATCTGGCGGTAGAGCTCGTAGTTGCCCTGGTCGTCCAGGAGACGCGCGGAGATCGTGTCGTCGAGGAACGGGACGCGCTGGTGGAACCCGGTACCGCAGACGACGAGGTCGGTGGGGAGCCGCGTGCCGTCGCTGAGCACCGACACGGGACGGTCGCCCTCGACCTCGAACCGCTCGATCTCGGTGTCCCGGTGGACGGCGATGGTGCCGGCGGCGACCTGCTCGTAGAACCCGTCGGTGGACAGCGACACCGTGCTGTTGGCGATGTCCGCGAACTCACCGTGCGGGACCAGCCCGAGCTTCTTGAGCTTCAGCTGCATGGTCGCCACGGAGCCGATGCTGTCGAGCATCGACGCGCGGACCTTGTCGCCGGGGCCGTGCAGGAACTTCTCCATGCGGTTGTTCAGGTCCTGGTAGCGGAACAGCGCCTCGCCCAGGCGGGACAGCAGCAGGTACTTCATGTTGAGCACCTTGCCCACGCGCTTGGGCATCTTCCACAGCAGCTGGCGCGCCACCACCGTGGTGGACTCGGCGACCGGGCCGATCTCGGCGGCCACGTCGCACGCCGACTTGCCGTACCCGACCACGACCACGTGCTTGCCGCGGGCATCGTCCAGCGTGTTGAGCTGGCTGGAGGCGACGAGCTTGCCACCGGCGCGGACGAGGTCGGCGTAGCCCTCGTACTGCGGGAAGACCGGGTCGGAGAAGATGCCGTTGGCGACCACGAGGTGGTCGAACTTCTCGGGCGCGGAGACCGGGGCACCGACGCGGCGGGCGGTGATCATCCAGCCGTCCTCGGCGTCCGTCAGCTCGGCGCGGACGACCTCGGTGGCGAGCCGCAGGTGGGGACGGAGCCCGAACGTCGAGACGTACCGCTCGAGGTAGGCCTGGACCTGCTCGCCGGTGGGCCACTCGGGGTAGTCACGCGGCATCGGCAGGTCGGAGAACGCGTACGAATCCTTGTTGTTCTGCGTCCGGAGGCCCGTGTACCGGCGGGTCGCGCTCCACACCCCGCCGACGTCCGGCGCCTTCTCGAAGACGGTGACGTCGTGCTCGAACTCGCGGAGGATCTTCGCGGTGGCCAGACCTGCAAAACCGGCACCGACGACGGCGATCTTCAAGGTACCCCTGCTCTCAGTAGATTCCTGGCATTTTTCTCGAATGGTAGCGGCAGCGGACCATGCGCGATAGGGGCGGATCGAGGCGAATGCCCAGGTCGGCTGACCTTTCGGCGCAGGCTTCAGCGGCTGGCCGCTCGGATGTCAGTGGTTCAGTCCATGATTGTGTCTGTGAGCGAGACGACAGGCATCCCGGAACCCGCAGCAGCGACCAGCGACGAGGCCACCGCACAGCGCCGGTGGGCCGAGCTCGTGGCCCGGATCGAGGAGGACCGGCGGGCGTACTTCGAGGCTGATGCCCCCGTCTCGTCCGACGCCGAGTACGACGCCCGGATGCGCGAGCTGCAGGAGCTCGAGGCGGCACATCCGGCGCTGGTGACGCCGGAGTCACCCACGCAGAGCGTCGGCGGCGCCGCGGCGGCAGGGTTCGCCACCGTCGAGCACATCGAGCGCATGCTCTCGCTCGACAACGCCTTCAGCACCGACGAGCTGGCGGTGTGGGCGGAAAAGGTGAACCGCGACCTGGGCACGGACAAGCCGGGGTTCCTGTGCGAGGTCAAGATCGACGGCCTGGCCATCTCGCTCGTCTACGAGCGGGGGCGTCTGGTGCGGGGCGTCACGCGCGGAGACGGTCGCGTGGGCGAGGATGTCACCCGGAACGTGCTGCGCATCGCGAGCATCCCGCAGCAGCTCACCGGCGAGGACCACCCCGACGTGGTCGAGGTGCGCGGAGAGGTGTTCATCCCGGTCGCCACCTTCGCCCGGCTGAACGAGCTGCAGGCCAAGCTCCGCGAGCGGGTCGTCGAGGAGGCGCGGGAACGTTCCGGCCGACACACCGGCGGCAAGGAGTTCGACGTGGAACGGGCGCGGGTCGCCGCGCTCCGCCGGTTCCCGCAGTTCGCCAACCCGCGCAACGCGGCGGCGGGCGGTCTGCGGCAGCTGCTGGAGAACAAGGACGGTCTCGAGCTGGAGGCGGGTCTCGCCCGCGTCGAGGGCCTGCGGATGTACGCGCACGGTGTAGGCGCCCTGCAGTGGGAGGAGGGTACGCACGAGGAGCTGGAGCGCCAGTCCGACGCGTACGCCTTGTTCGAGCAGTGGGGCATCCCTGTCTCGCCGCACAACCGGGTCGTCGACGGCCTGGACGGCGCGCTGGAGATGATCGAGTACTTCCGTGAGCACCGGCACGACATCGAGCACGAGCTCGACGGGATCGTCCTCAAGGTCGATGCCCTGGCGCGGCAGCGCAAGCTGGGCTCGACCAGCCGCGCACCCCGCTGGGCGATCGCGTTCAAGTACCCGCCGGAGGAGGTCAACACGCGGCTGCTGGCCATCCAGGTCGGTGTGGGCCGCACCGGCCGGGCCACCCCGTACGCGGTCATGGAGCCGGTGGCGGTCGCAGGCTCCACGGTGCGCCAGGCCACCCTGCACAACCAGGACGTGGTGCGGGCCAAGGGTGTGCGCATCGGTGACGTGGTGGTGCTGCGCAAGGCGGGCGACGTCATCCCCGAGATCCTCGGACCGGTCCCCGCCCTGGCCGACGACGGCTACCCGCGCGAGGACTTCGTCATGCCGGCCCAGTGCCCGGAGTGCGGCACGCCGCTGCGCCCCATGAAGGAGGCCGACGTCGACCTGCGCTGCCCCAACGCGGAGTCCTGCCCGGCGCAGGTGCGCGGGCGGGTCGAGCACATCGGCTCGCGGGGCGGCCTCGACATCGAGGCTCTCGGTGAGGTCACGGCCTCTGCACTCACGCAGCCGCAGGTTCCGGCGGATCCACCGCTGCGTACTGAGGCCGGCCTGTTCTCGCTCACGCTCGACGATCTCGTGCCGATCGAGGTCGTGGTCCGCGACCCCGAGCTGGGTGCGCCGAAGGTGGACGATGACGGTGTCGCGCGGGTGCGCACCCCGTTCCGCAAGAAGCGCAAGCTCTCGAAGAGCGAAGAGCGGGCGGCGATCGAAGCGGGAGAGTCGCTGTACGAGCCTTCGTCCGGGGCGCATACGCTGCTGAACGAGCTGGAGCGGGCCAAGACCAAGGACCTGTGGCGCAAGCTCGTCTCCCTGAACATCCGGCACGTCGGGCCGGTCGCGGCCCGGGCGCTCGCGGGCTGGTTCGGTTCCGTGGACGCGATCGAGGCGGCGTCCGAGGAGGAGCTGGCGGCCGTCGACGGTGTCGGCCCGGTGATCGCCGCCGAGATCAAGGCCTGGCTGGCGGTGGACTGGCACCAGGAGATCCTCG
The DNA here is from genome assembly GCF_028994775.1 of Promicromonospora iranensis. GTDB lineage: Bacteria > Actinomycetota > Actinomycetes > Actinomycetales > Cellulomonadaceae > Promicromonospora > Promicromonospora iranensis_A. The sequence goes on from NZ_JAJQMN010000010.1 coordinate 224,568, forward strand.
CCGCGTGGCGTGCGGCGGGTGTGGAGCTCGCGACGCCGGGGCACCCCGGTCCTGCGGCGATGGCGGAGGCGGACACGGAGCCCACCGGCCCCCTCGCGGGCCTGACCGTCGTGGTGACCGGCTCGTTGGAGGACTTCACGCGGGACGGCGCCAAGGAGGCCATCATCGCCGCGGGCGGCAAGGCCTCCGGCTCGGTCTCCAAGAAGACGGACTACGTCGTGCTCGGGGAGAACGCCGGCACCAAGGCGGCCAAGGCCGAGGCGCTCGAGATCCCCACCCTGGACGAGGACGGGTTCAAGAAGCTGCTGGAGGGTGGCCCGGAGGCGCTCTGAGCGGGCGGCCTCACCGGCGGCCCGGCAGCCGCATGGTCAGCAGCTTGGCCTGCGGTGCGAGGCGAGCGGCGAGGGCGAAGACGCCGTCGGTCCGCTGCCGGTCCGGGTCGATCACCGAGAACAGGTTCACGCCCAGGTAGAAGGTGATGGCGGCGTCGGCGACGTCGCGTGCAGGCAGAAGCTTGCCGAGCGGTGATCCGCCCACGACGCGTTCCCACTGCTCGGCGACGAAGCCGACCCAGGGCTCGGCGCGCACGCTGATCTCGGCCCGCAGTGCCGGCTTGGTGACGGCCGCGGCGACGAGCTCGCCGAACTGCGCGAGATAGCCGCGCTCCAGGTCGGTGCGGTAGATCGTGGTCGCCGCCTCGACCAGCTCCTCGACCGTTCGAGCCTTCGCGGCGGTGGCGCGGTGCAGCGCCATACGCTCCTCGGTCGCGCGGTCGAGCGCCGCCAGTAGCAGCTGGTCCACACCCCCGAAGTGGTAGAAGACCAGCGCCGAGTTGGCGTCCGCCGCTGTCGCGATGGATCTGGCCGTCGCTCCGGCGTAGCCCTGTTCGCGCAGCACCTGGTCCGCCGCGTCCAGCAGCCGCTTGCGTGTCTCCTCGGCCGTCCCACGCCCGGTCTGGGCCATCGTCAGCTCCTTCCGCCGTCGCTTGATCATATGCTTTAATCACCTGATTAAACCGAGTGATCAAATCAAGTGATCAAACTGGACCGATCGCTCGCTTGCCAAGAGGAGCACGCGCATGGAGCAGAACCCAGCCCGGCAGTCCGCGGACCACAGCGATCACGGGACCGGCGGCGCACGGGACGCCGAGCCCTTTCGTGTGCCGGAGGACTCGTCCCTGCCCCTCGAGCCCACGCGCCCTCCGCTGCCACGCGGCGCCCGCCGCGCCCGGCTCCAGCTGGCCGGGGTCGCGCTCGCCCTGTTCGCCGCGATGCTCGTGGCCAAGCTCCTCGACTCGGCGGACGTGCAGCAAACGGCCCTCTTCTACGTGGGTATCCCCGCGGTCATCGCTCTCACGGTGATCCTCACCGCACGGCCCCGGAGCGCGGTCGGCACCGCCCTCGCCACCACGACTGTGGGTCTGGCGCTCGCCGGCCCACTCCTGAACGAGGGCGTGGTGTGCCTGGTCATCGCCGCGCCGCTGTTCTACGGCGTGGCCGCTGCCATCGGCGCGACCGTCCAGAGGTCCCGCAACCAGCGCGGCCGGGCGCTCGCCGTCGCGCCGCTGCTCCTCCTCCTGATGGCCGAGGGGATCGGCGGGTTCAGCCTGATGCCGCGCGACGACGCCGGTGTCGCGACCGTCGTCGTGGAGGCGACACCCGAGCAGGTGGCCGCCGCCCTCGCCGCTCCGCCCACCTACGGCGAGTTCGAGGCCCCGTTCCTGCGGGCCGTCCCGTTCCCGGAGCCGGTGTCCGCCACGGGGCACGGGCTCCGGGTCGGCGACGAGCGGCACGTGACCTTCAGCCCGCGCCGCAGCCTGGGGATCAACGCGGGGACGACGCCGCGTGCGATGTCGCTGCGGGTCGCGCGGTCCGAGGTGTCCGACACCGGAGGTCACCTGCGCCTCGACGTCACCTCCGACACGACCTTGGCTCGCTGGATGGACCTGCACGCCGCGGACATCACATGGGAGGCGGCCGGTGCCGGCCGCACGCGGGTCACGTGGGCCCTCGAGTACACCCGCACCTTCGACCCCTCCTGGTACTTCGGCCCGATCCAGCACTACGCATCCGGCCTGGCGTCGGAGTATCTGATCGAGACGTTCGCGAACACGGCGGAGCGAGCGGGCGCGTGACCGGCCTGCTCGACCCGGCCACGGCCGCCGTCGTCGTGCGAGGGGCGGCGGTGGTGGTGCCCCTGCTCGCGGTGGTCGTTCTCTGTGCCTGGCGGACGCCGGACCCGCGCGCCGTCGGTGCGGCGGTCACCGCGACGGCGTGGGCCGCGCTGCTGCTCCTGCCGCTGAACGTCGCCGCGCCGTCGTTCGGCTGGTGGACGTTCCACGCCACAGGGGCCGTCTGGCTCGGTGTGCCCGTCGACCTCTGGCTCGGCTGGTCGCTGCTCTGGGGTGCTGTGCCCGCACTGGTGCTCAGCTGCCTGCGGGGAGATCGGGCGCAGGCCGCCCACCCGAACGTCGTCCGACCCGCTCGCCCCGACAGGTCCGGGCCGGGCAGCGGGCACTGGCCGCTCCTGCTCCTCGCCGCCGCCCTGGTCTGGCTGGACCTGGCCGTCATGCCGCTCGGTGAGCCCGTGGTCGTGCTCGGCGAGCACTGGCTGGTCGGTGAGGCGGTAGGGGTTGTGACCGCCCTGGCCCCGGCGTTGTTCCTGGCCCGCTGGACGCTGCACCGGACCCACGTCGTCGTCCGGGCATGGGCGCAGGCGGTGTGGGCCGGCGGCCTCCTGCTCACCCTCCCCGTCATCACGCTGGCGCCCGAACCGCACTGGCCGGCGGTCGTCACGTCGACGGGCGTCCAGCTCACGCTCCTCGTGTGCCTGCCAGGCCTGGCCGCGATGCGGGAGCTCGCCGCCGTCGGGCGCGGCACCCCGCTGCCGTACGACCCGCCGTCGCGCCTGGTCACCTCCGGGCCCTACGCGTACATGCGCAACCCGATGCAGACCACGATCGCCGCCGCCTACACAGGGCTCGCGCTCACCCTCGGGGAGCCCGCGCTGCTGCTCGGCACCCTGGTCGCCGTCGGATACTCCGCGGGGCTGGGCGAGTGGCACGAGGGAGAGCAGCTCCGGCAGGCGTTCGGTGAGCCCTACCGGGCCTACCGTGCGTCGGTGCGGTCCTGGCTGCCGCGCTGGCGTCCCGCGCCCGTGATACCCGCGGCCACGCTGTGGGTCGCCGCCGACTGCGTGCAGTGCACCGGCGTCGCCCGGTGGTTCGTGCGCCACAACCCGGTTCACCTGCGCATTCGCCCAGCAGCGGAGCATCCGGAGGTCCTGTACCGCGTCACCTACGAGGTGTTCGGCATGCTCGGTGAGGCCTCCGGCCCGACGCTCGTCGTGCGTGCCCAGGGTGTCGCCGCGATCGCCCGCGCGCTGGGGCACGTCCACCTCGGCTGGGCGCTCGCGGGCTGGGCGCTCGATCTGCCGGCCGTGCGGCACTTCGCTCAGCTGGGCGCTGACGCTTTCGGGGCGGGGCCGAGGGCGTCCCGAACGGGAACGTGTTCCTCGGGTGTCGCCGCGAGCGGGCATGCGTGAGCAGGCGGTTCGTCGAGCGATAACGCTGTCCAGTTTACAACTTTTGCTTGACTGCCGACAGAAGTACCTCGTAGGTTCTAGCCGCAAGGTCAATGCCGACCGAGGAGATCTCATGACACAACGTGGAACCAGTATCCGCGCGAGACAGGCTGCCGCAGGCGCGACCGCCGTCGCGCTGACAGCAGTGATGCTGGCAGGGACCGTCCCCGCCGCTTCGGCGGCAGACGACCTGCCGCCGCAGGAACCCGGCGTCACCCTGAGGACCTATGACATGGCGCGCGACCTGAGCGAGCTGTGCACGCTCCGCTCCGGCCAGACACCGAACGTCGACCAGCTGAAGCCGACCATCGACTACGCGACAGAGGCCGACTTCGGCATGGGCGAGCGTTTCATCGCGCACGCGCTCGCCAACCTGTCGGTGCCGTCCGCCGGGAACTACGAGTTCCGGCTCACGAGCGACGACGGTTCGCGACTCGTGATCGACGACGCCGAGGTCATCGACAACGACGGCCTGCACGGCGCGGAGTCGAAGGAGGGCACCGTCGCCCTCGAGGCGGGGGTCCACGACCTGCGCGTGGAGTACTTCGACAACACCAACGACAACATCCTGAAGCTCGAGTGGCGTCCGCCGGGCGCGACGGACTTCGTCGTCGTCCCCGAGAGCGTGCTGAGCACCGAGGCCGGCGTCGTGCGCGTGACGGCACCGGGCACCAAGTACTGCGAGGGTTCGGACGAGACGGCGGGCGACGGCATGCGCCTCGACTCCGTGTACCCGGGCTACACGCTGACGGACCTGCGCCCCGAGGGCTTCGAGCCCATGGTCGCCGGGCTCGACTGGACCGACGACGACCGCCTCGCCGTGGTCACGTCCGGCTCGGTGAGCCCCGGCGGCTGGGTCGAGAACCCCGAGCCGGGCGAGGTGTTCCTGCTCGACAACGTGACGGGCGAGACCTCGAAGGACGAGGTGACCTACGAGAAGGTCGCCACCGACCTGTTCAACCCCATGGGCATCGCCGTGATCGAGGACTCGATCTACGTGTCCGAGCGGGACAAGCTCACCGAGCTCACGGACCCCGACGGTGACGGCTTCTACGACGAGCACCGCACGGTGGCCGAGTGGCCGTTCGGCGAGAACTTCCACGAGTTCGCGTTCGGCCTGCTGCACGACGACGACTACTTCTACGTGAACCTGTCGGTCGCCATCAACAACGGCGGCGCCACCACGGACCCGCAGCCGGCCGAGAACCGCGGCACCTCGATCAGGATCGACCGCGAGACCGGTGAGGTCGAGTACGTGGCCGGCGGCCTGCGCACGCCGAACGGCATGGTCAAGGGCCCCGACGGCGAGCTGTTCGTGATGGACAACCAGGGCGCCTGGCTGCCCAGCTCGAAGCTGGTGCACGTCGAGGAGGGCAAGTTCTTCAACCACTTCACGAACCCGGCCGGTCCGTTCGACGACCAGCCCGTCTCCGCCCCGGCGCTCTGGGTGCCCCAGAACGAGATCGGCAACTCGCCGAGCGGCCCGGTGCAGCTCGAGGAGGGTCCGTACGCGGACCAGCTCGTGTTCGGTGACGTCACCTACGGCGGTCTGCAGCGCGGTTTCCTCGAGAAGGTCGAGGGTGAGTACCAGGGCGCGGTGTTCCGGCACACGGCCGGCCTGGAGGCCGGCGTCAACCGTACGATCGTCGGGCCCGACGGCGCTCTGTACGTCGGCGGCATCGGCGAGGGCGGCAACTGGAGCGAGCCGGGCAAGCTGCGCTACGGCCTGCAGAAGCTGACGCCGAACGGCGAGGACGCCTTCGACATGACCGAGATGCGGGTCACCAAGAAGGGCTTCGAGGTCGAGTACACGCAGCCGCTCTCGGACGAGACGGTGGCGAAGATCGCCGAGGACCCGAACGCCGCGTTCCGGATGGACCACTGGCGCTACGTGCCCACGCGGTCCTACGGCGGGCCGAAGATCGACGAGCAGCAGCTGTTCGTCTCTCGCGCCAAGGTCTCCAAGGACCGCACGAAGGTGACGCTCACGGTGGACGGGCGCCAGCCCGGGTACGTGGTGCACCTGCGCAGCCCGCGTCCGTTCGCGGACGTCGAGGGTCGCGAGCTGTGGAACACCGAGGCCTGGTACACGCTCAACGCGATCCCCGGCTACAAGGCTCCCGCAGGGTTCCAGGAGGCGGAGGAGGCGACGCTCCGCGGCAGCGCGAACGCGGCCAACGAGCACAACGGCTACTCCGGCTCCGGGTTCGCCGCCGGGTTCAACCAGCCAGGCGCCTCGGCGACCTTCACGACCACCGCGCGCCGCACGGGCAGCGTCCCGGTGCACCTGCGGTACGCCAACGGGCCTAACCCGTTCGAGGGCACCAAGACGCTGTCGGTGCTCGTCAACGGCGAGGAGGTCGAGCCGTGGGCGCTGGAGTCCACCGGCACGTGGAAGACCTGGGCGACCGCTACCCGGTCGTTGGACCTGCGCAAGGGCGTCAACACCATCACCCTGCGCTACGACGAGGACGACGACGGCAACGTCAACCTCGACTTCCTCAAGGTCGGCGGCGGTGACGACATCTGCGAGGCGAAGGAGTACGAGCAGGGCTACACCGCGCTGTTCGACGGCACGCTGGCCTCGCTGGACGGCTGGAACATGGCTGGTCCGGGCTCGTTCGCCCGGCAGAGCGACTGCACCATGCGCGGCAACGGCGGCATGGGCCTGCTCTGGCACTCCACGGAGCTGAACGAGTACAGCCTGAAGCTGGACTGGAAGCTCAACAAGGACGACAACGGCGGTGTCTTCGTCGGCTTCCCGGACCCGGGCAACGACCCGTGGGTCGCCGTCAACCAGGGGTACGAGATCCAGATCGACGCCACCGACGAGGCGGACCGCACCACGGGCGCGATCTACACCTTCCAGGGCGCCGACCCGGAGGCCGTGGAGCGGGCGCTCAAGCCGGTGGGCTCGTGGAACTCCTACGAGATCCGGGTGGAGGGGCAGACCATCAAGGTCCTGCTCAACGGTGAGCTGGTGAACGACTTCGTCAGCACCGACCCCGCGCGCGACCTCAGCCAGGGGTTCATCGGCCTCCAGAACCACGGCCAGGGCGAGGCGGTGGGCTACCGCGACGTCCGGGTCAAGGACCTGAGCGACGCCGGCTGACCTCGCGGTCGAGCTGACACAGCGCTGGTCGAGCTGACACCTCGCTGGTCGAGCTGGTCGAGACCCAGGTCTCGACCAGCTCGACCAGCGGTGGCGGCTCGACCAGCGTCGTGCTCTGTCGCCGGCGACCCGTCCGGCGCCTGCTACGCCACCAGACGGTCGACCGCCTCCGACGAGAGCGCCTGGTCGACCGCCATGGCGCTCGCACCGAGGACGCCGGCCTGGGTGCCGGTCCGGGCGGTGACGATGCGCAGGTGCTGCGTCGCCAGGGGCAGGGACCGCTGGTAGACCACCTCGCGGATGCCTGCCACGATGTGCTCGCCGGCGTCGGCCAGGATGCCGCCGATCACGATCATCGACGGGTTGAGCAGGCTCACGCTCGTCGCGAGCACGGCACCGATGTCGCGGCCGGCCTGGCGGACGGCCTGGCTCGCGGCGACGTCCCCCGCCCGCACCATGGCGACGACGTCCGCGGGCTTCTCGGCGCCCTCCAGCGCGTTCGCGACGGCGAGCCCGCTCGCTATCGCCTCCAGGCAGCCGACGTTGCCGCATCGGCACACGACGTCAGTGACGCCCGGCACCGCGACGTGCCCGATGTCGCCCGCCGAACCCTGGGCGCCGCGCCGGAGCGCGCCGTCGGCGATGATGCCGGCGCCGATGCCCGTGGCGACCTTGACGAACAGCAGGTCCGCGACCTCGGGCCAGGCTGTCCGGTGCTCGCCGAGGGCCATGATGTTCACGTCGTTGTCGACGAGCACCGGCGCGTGGAACCGCGCGCCGAGGATGGCGGGTACGTCGGCGTCGTCCCAGCCCGGCATGATCGGCGGGTTGTTCGGCTTGCCGGTCGCGTGCTCCACCGGCCCCGGCAGGCCGACGCCGACGCCGGCGAGCTCGCTGGTGGACCGGCCGGCCTCGCGCAGCAGCTCGGCGCCCGTCCGCGCGACCTGGTCGAGCACGGTGTCGGGACCGTCGGTGATCAGCAGCGGCAGCTCACGCTGCGCCAGGATGGTGGAGGCGAGGTCGGTCAGGGCGAACCGCGCGTGCGTCGCGCCGAGGTCGACCCCCAGCACCACCCGGGCGGACGGCGCGAACGCGAACGTCGCCGGCGGGCGGCCCCCGGTCGAGGAAGCCTCGCCGGCCGGGGCGATGAGCCCGGCCGTCATGAGCAGGTCGATGCGTGCCGCGACGGTCGACCGGGCCTGGCCCGTGACGGCCGCGAGATCGGCCCGCGTGCGGGGCCGCCCGTCGCGCAAGAGCTGGAACATGTCCCCCGCTCCAGAGACCTTGGGCGCCTGCTGAAACACTTCCCGTGCCACTTCCACCATGCCTCTAGTCAATCATGGTCAACGAAGTTGCGACTTTTGCTTGACCGTCGCCAAAAGTCCCTCTACGTTCATTCCATGGTCGACGTGGACCCCCCTGGGGCAGAGCAACGGGCGCAGCAGCCCCTGCTGCAGATGCGTGGCATCGTGAAGGAGTTCCCCGGCGCGCGGGCACTCGACGGCGTGGACCTCGAGGTCCGCCCGGGCGAGGTGCACTGCCTGCTGGGTCAGAACGGGGCTGGCAAGTCCACCCTGATCAAGGTCTTGGCCGGTGCGCACCAGCCCACGGCGGGTGAGGTGCTGCTCGACGGCGAACCGGTGACCATCCCGGATCCGGTCGCGGCCCTCGGTCTCGGCATCGCGACGATCTACCAGGAGCTGGATGTCGTCGACGGGCTCACCGTCGCCGAGAACATCTACCTCGGGCACGAGCTCGCACGGGGCGGCGTCACCCGCCGGTCCGACGCGGCCCGGAACACCCGGGAGATCCTGAAGCGGCTCGGCCACCCGGAGATCTCGCCGCACCGCGAGGTGGGCAGCCTGCCGGCGGCCGGCAAGCAGATCGTCTCGCTGGCCCGTGCGCTGTCCCGGGACGCGCGCGTGGTCGTCATGGACGAGCCGTCCGCCGTGCTGGACTCCGAGGAGGTCGAGAACCTCCACCGGATCGTGCGTGAGCTCACCGCCGACGGTGTCGCCGTCATCTACATCTCGCACCGGCTCGAGGAGATCCGCCAGCTCGGTCACCGCATCACGGTGATCAAGGACGGCCGCACGGTCGCGACGAGCCTGTCCGTGGCGGACACGCCGACGGACGAGCTGATCAAGCTCATGACGGGTCGCGCGGTCGAGTACTCGTTCCCGAAGCGTCCCGGCGTCCCCGAGGACGCCGCGCCGGTTCTCGAGGTCAGCGACCTCGGGCTCGGCGACGTCTTCTCCGACGTCTCCCTGACCGTGCGGGCGGGCGAGATCGTCGGCCTGGCGGGCCTCGTCGGCTCCGGCCGCTCCGAGATCCTGGAGACGATCTACGGCGCCCGGCGGGCGACGTCGGGCACCGTGCGGATGGGCGGCAAGCGCCTACGACCCGGTGTGCACGCGGCGGTCGCCGCGGGCATGGGTCTGTGCCCCGAGGAGCGCAAGAGCCAGGGCCTGCTCCTGGACGAGCCCGTCTACCGGAACATCACCCTGTCCTCCTTCGCGCGCCTGGCGCACGGCGGCTGGCTCGACGAGGGAGCGGAGCGTGCCGCGGCGCGCGAGCAGGTCGAGGCACTCGAGCTGCGGCCCGCCTCCGTGGACCGCGAGGCGCGCACGCTCTCGGGCGGCAACCAGCAGAAGGCGCTGCTCGCCCGCTGGCTCGTGCACGGATGCCGTGTCCTGCTGCTCGACGAGCCCACCCGGGGCGTCGACGTGGGAGCGCGCTCCGAGATCTACAACCTGATCCGCAGGCTGGCCGACGACGGCGCCGCAGTCATCGTCGTCTCCAGCGAGATCCCCGAAGTACTGGGCCTGGCAGACCGGGTTCTGGTCATCTCTGACGGCCGGACTGTTCACGACAGCCCGGCCGACGACATCGACGAGCACCGAGTGCTCGACCTGGTCATGGAAGGAAGTGTCTCGTGAGCGGACGATCGGCCCTGTCAGGGCCGGCCCTGCGAATGGGGGGCCTCGTGCTCGCCCTGATCCTGCTGTGCGTCGTCGGGATCGCCACCACAGGTGGACGGTTCGCCAGCGCCGGCAACATCACCACGATCCTCAGCCTCGCTGCGGTGACCGGGGTGGTCAGCATCGGCATGACGTTCGTCATCACCGCCGGTGGCATCGACCTCTCGGTCGGCTCGGTGCTCGGTCTGGCCACCGTCTGGGCCTCCACACTGTCCACCCAGTACATGGCCGAGGACTACGGCTGGTGGGTCATGGTGGTCACCGCGCTGGCGGTCGGCCTGGCGGCGGGCCTGATCAACGGCGCCCTCGTCGCGTACGGCAAGGTACCGGCCTTCATGGCCACCCTCGCCATGCTGGCCGCGGCCAAGGGCCTCGCCGAGCTCATCGCCGGCCGGCAGACGCAGCGTGTCGAGGTGGACCCGTTCCTCGACGTCTTCCGCGCCGACCTGCTCGGCCTGCCGGTGATCGTGTGGATCTTCGTCGTGGTCGCGGCCGCGGGCTGGTTCCTGCTGAACCGCACCACCTTCGGTCGACGCACCGTCGCGGTGGGCGGCAACCCGGAGGCCGCGCGCCTCGCCGGCATCAAGATCAAGCGCCACACGCTCTACCTGTACGGGCTGACGGGCCTCACCGCGGGTATCGGTGCCGTGATGATGCTGGCCCGCACCACGGCCGGTTCCTCGACGACCGGGACGCTCCTCGAGCTGGACGTCATCGCGGCGGTCGTGGTCGGTGGCACGCTGCTGGCCGGCGGCCGCGGCACCATCACCGGCACCGTGCTGGGCGTGCTCATCTTCTCGACGCTCACCAACGTGTTCATCCTCAACAACATCGACAGCTCGGTCCAGGCGATCGCCAAGGGCGCGATCATCGTGGGCGCCGTGCTCCTGCAGCAGTGGTTCGCCGCGCGCGAGAAGTCGACGAGCACCTGAGCCGCGGCCGCGGGACGGCCGCCTACCCCGACACCTTTCAGTCAACCCAGTAGCTACACCCCGGATCAAGGGAGATCACCATGACTTCGTCCACAGCAGTACGCACGCGCAGGGTTTCCGGCGCCTTCATCGCGGCGGCCTGTGCCGCGCTCGTCGTCACCGGCTGCGTCAGCAACGAGCCCCGTGACGAGGAGACGGCCGCGGCCGGCCCCGTCACCACGACGGAGAACGACGAGCCCGGCGACGAGGTCGTCATCGGCTTCTCCGCTCCGGCCGCCGACCACGGGTGGATGGGCGCCATCACCGCGGCGGCCGAGGCCGAGGCCGAGAAGTACGAGGACGTGGAGCTCCGCGTCGCGGAGGGCACGAACGACGTCAACGTGCAGATCAGCCAGATCGAGGGCTTCATCACCGACGAGGTGGATGCCATCGTCCTGCTGCCGTTCGACGGCGCCGCGCTCACCGAGGTGGCGCTCGAGGCGATGGAGGCCGGTATCCCGGTCATCAACGTGGACCGCGAGTTCACCAGCCCCTTCGCCGCCCGCACCACGGTGCTGGGTGACAACTACGGCATGGGCGTGAGCGCCGGCACCTACATCTGCGAGCAGCTGGGTGACAACCCGGACGCCGTGGTCGCGGAGATCGCCGGGATCGACGCCCTGCCGCTGACGACGGACCGTAGCAACGGCTTCAAGGACGCGCTGGAGGACTGCGGCCTCGACGTCGACGCCCGCGTCGCCGCCGACTTCACGGTCGCGGGCGGCGAGGAGGCCACGGCGAACCTGCTGTCCGCCGAGCCCGAGATCGACGCGATCTGGAACCACGACGACGACCAGGGCATCGGCGTGCTCGCGGCCATCGAGAACGCCGGCCGCGACGAGTTCTTCCTGGTCGGCGGTGCGGGGTCGAGCGACATGATGGAAGAGATCCAGTCCGGCGACAGCGTGGTGCAGGCGACGGTCATCTACCCCTCCACCCAGGCCGCGGACGGCGTCAAGCTCGCCCGCCTGATCGCGCAGAACAAGACCATCGGCGACCTCGCGTCGATCGGCGTGCCGCGCACCGTCCAGCTCTTCGCGCCCGTCGTCACGGCGGACAACGTCGAGGAGTACCTGCCCATCGGCTTCGATTCCTGACGCGGTGACGCATCAGGACGACGCCCGCTCGGGTGTGCGACACGGCGGTGAGACAACAGTGGCGGGAGGCGCGGTATGAGTAGCGGTAAGAGCGAGCTCGGGGTCGGCATGGTCGGCTACGCGTTCATGGGGTCGGCACACTCGCAGGCCTGGCGCACGGCGCCGCGGTTCTTCGACCTGGCCCTGGCACCGCGCATGCGCGCGGTGGCGGGGCGGGACGAGGCCGCGGTCCGTGCGGCGGCCGACAAGCTGGGCTGGGACGAGGCGGTCGTCGGCTGGAAGGACCTGCTGAAGCGGGATGACATCGGGCTGATCGACGTCTGTACGCCCGGTGACACGCACGCCGAGATCGCAGTGGCGGCGCTGGAGGCGGGCAAGCACGTCCTGTGCGAGAAGCCGCTGGCCAACAGCGTGGCCGAGGCGGAGACGATGGTCGCGGCGGCCGAGGCCGCCGCGGAGCGGGGTGTGCGCGCGATGGTGGGTTTCACCTACCGCCGCGTGCCCGCCATCGCCCTGGCCCGGCAGCTGGTCGAGCAAGGGCGCATCGGCCAGGTCCGGCACGTGCGCGCGCAGTACCTGCAGGACTGGATCGCCGACCCGCAGGCGCCGATGTCCTGGCGTCTCGACAAGCAGAAGGCGGGTTCCGGCGCGCTGGGTGACATCGGTGCCCACGTGGTGGACCTCGCGCAGTACGTCACGGGTGAGTCGCTCACCGGGGTGAGCGGCCTGCTCGAGACGTTCGTGCACGAGCGCCCGGAGGCGTCGTCGTCCTCGGGCCTGTCCGGTGTGGCCGACGGCGGCCGTACGGGCAAGGTCACGGTGGACGACGCCGCGGTCTTCCTCGGGCGGATGTCCGGCGGCGGGCTGGCGACCTTCGAGGCGACCCGGTTCGCCTGGGGCCGCAAGAACGCGATCCGGCTGGAGATCAACGGCTCGAAGGGTTCGCTCGCGTTCGACTTCGAGGACATGAACCTCCTGCACTTCTTCGACGCGGCGGACGACGCGGCGACGGCGGGCTTCCGCCGCATCGTCGTGACCGAGCCGGAGCACCCGTACGGCGGCGCCTGGTGGCCGCCGGGCCACGGCCTCGGGTACGAGCACGCGTTCACGCACCAGGTCGTCGATCTGATGGGCGACCTGGCCGCCGGGCGGCAGCCGACGCCGTCGTTCAGTGACGGCCTGGCGGTCCAGCGCGTGCTGGACGCGGTCGAGCGCAGCGCAGCCGGCGGCGGAGGGTGGGTGTCGCTCGTCTGAGTTCCGGGCTCAGGGCGGTGCGGTGACCGCACTGCCCTGAGCACCACCCGCACCACAGCAGTAGCAGTAGCAGTAGCACCTGCACCGCACTAGTACTGACCCGACTCAATGAGGAGCTCCAGGTGAGAAACGTGCAACGAGCCCGCCGCGTTCTGCGGTCGGTGGTCGTGGCAGCCGCCGTGACCGCTCTTGGTATCCCCGTAGCGCTGACGTCGGCCGCACAGCCGGCCGCGGCGCCGGAACCGGTCGCACTGCCCGGCATCGGGGCGGCCGCCGCACCTGGTGACGCGGCAGCCGAACCCTTCGACGCCCTCGTCTTCTCGAAGACGGCGGGCTTTCGGCACGGCTCGATCCCCGCAGGCGTCGCGGCGATCACGGAGCTCGGCGCGGCGAACGACTTCACGGTCACCGCCACCGAGGACGCCGGCGTCTTCACCGACGAGGGCCTCGCCGACTACGAGGTGGTCGTCTTCCTGTCCACGACGGGTGACGTGCTCAGCGGCGAGCAGCAGGCCGCGTTCGAGCGGTACATCCAGGGTGGCGGCGGCTACGCCGGCATCCACGCGGCCTCCGACACGGAGTACGACTGGCCCTGGTACGGCGAGCTGGTGGGGGCCTACTTCAACTCCCACCCGCAGAACCAGGACGCCACCATCAAGGTCGAGGACCACGCGCACGAGTCCACCGCGCACCTCCCCGACCGCTGGGACCGCCACGACGAGTGGTACAACTTCCGCACCAACCCCCGCGACGAGGTGCACGTCCTCGCCTCGCTGGACGAGTCCACCTACGCCGCCGGGACGGGCGCGATGGGCGCGGAGCACCCGATCGCCTGGTGCCACGACTACGACGGGGGCCGGTCCTGGTACACGGGTGGCGGGCACACCGACGCCTCGTACACCGAACCGGAGTTCCTCGAGCACCTCCTGGGCGGGCTGCAGACCGCGGCCGGGGTCGTCGACTCCGACTGCGCCGCGACGCAGAGCGACAGCTACGAGATGGTGCCGCTCGACGAGGACACCTCGAACCCGATGATGCTGGACGTGGCCGACGACGGCACCGTCTTCTACGTCGAGCGCGACGGCCGCGTCCAGGTGATCGATCCCGAGTCGAGCACCACGAGCACCGCGGTGACGTTGTCCGTGACCCAGTCGAACGAGGACGGGCTGACCGGCATCGTGCTCGACCCGGACTTCGCGTCGAACGGCTGGGTGTACCTGTTCTGGTCACCGCAGGACGTCGGTGACGACGGCCCGCACAACCGGGTCTCGCGTTTCGAGTACGACGCCGCAGCCGGCACGATCGACCCGGCCACCGAGGAGACCGTCCTCGTCATCCCGACGCAGCGTCAGACGTGCTGCCACGCGGGTGGTGACATGGTGTTCGACGCCGACGGCAACCTGTACGTGGCCACCGGTGACAACACGAACCCGTTCGAGTCGCAGGGCTACTCGCCGGTGGACGAGCGGGCCGGGCGGGCGAACTACGACTCCCAGCGCACGTCGGCCAACAGCAACGACCTGCGCGGCAAGGTGCTGCGGATCACCCCTCAGGACGACGGCTCGTACACGGTTCCCGAGGGGAACATGTTCGCCCCGGGGGAGGAGGACACGCTGCCCGAGATCTACGCGATGGGCTTCCGCAACCCGTTCCGGATCGGCGTCGACCCGGCGACCGGCAACGTGCTCGTGGCCGACTACGGCCCGGACGCCGGCTCGGCGAGCGCGGCCCGTGGGCCGGCCGGCACGGTGGAGTGGAACGTCGTGAGCGAGCCCGGTTTCTACGGGTGGCCGTACTGCACGGGAGCGAATGCCGACTACCGCGCCTACGACTTCGCCACCGGGCAGTCCGGTGCGGCGTTCGACTGCGCCGGCGGTCCGGTGAACGACTCCCCGAACAACACCGGCATCACCCAGCTGCCGCCCGCCGTGGAGGCGGAGGTCTGGTACGGGTACGCGACCAACCCGCTGTTCCCCGAGATCGGCGGCGGTGGCGCACCGATGGGCGGCCCGGTGTACTCCTACGACCCGGACCTGGAGTCCGACGTCAAGTGGCCGGCCTACTGGGACGGCAAGGCGCTGTTCGGTGAGTGGAACCAGGGGCGGATGTACTCGTTCCAGCTGGCCGGCGAGCAGCGAGACGACCTCGTGGACATCAACCGGGCCCTGCCGGGCATCTTCGACCCGGAGGCCGGGTTCGACCGGCCGATGGACTTCGACTTCGGGCCCGACGGCGCGCTCTACGTCGTCGACTGGGGTTCTGGCTTCGGTGGGAACAACGACAGCTCGGGCGTGTACCGGGTCAACTACGTCAAGGGTGAGCCGGCACCGGTCGCGCAGGCCTCGGCCGACGTGACCGACGGCCTCGCCCCGCTGACCGTGCAGTTCTCGTCGGAAGGTACCCGGCACCCGGCCGGGGAACCGATCACGTTGCAGTGGACCTTCGGCGACGGCTCGGAGCCGAGCACCGAGGCGAACCCGACCCATACCTACACGGAGAACGGCCGCTACACCGCCCAGCTCGTCGCCACCGACGCCGCCGGGCAGACCGGCGTGGCGAACGTGACGATCGTGGTCGGCAACATCGCCCCCGAGGTGACGATCACCTTCCCCGAGAACGGTGGTTTCTTCGAGTGGGGTGACCAGGTCCGCTACGAGATCGACGTCGAAGACCCCGACGGCGACGTGAGCTGTGAGGACGTCTCGCTGTTCACCTCGCTCGGCCACGACTCGCACGCGCACCCGTTCGACGAGCTGACCGGCTGCGAGGGCGTCATCCAGACGGCCCGCGACGAGGGCCACGGCATCGAGGCGAACATCTTCTGGGTGATCGAGGCGTTCTACACCGACGACGGCGGGGCGGCCGGCGCACCGCTGACGGCCACCGACCTGCAGGTCCTGCAGCCCAAGCTGGTCCAGTCGGAGTTCTTCACCGGCACCGGGCGGGTGGACGGCATCGGCGACGGTACGGGCACCCCGGGTGTCCAGGTCGAGGAGACAGGTGACACCGCAGGTGGCGGCCAGAACATCGGGTACATCGAGCCCGGTGACTACTGGGCCCACGAGCCGGTGGGCCTGGCCGGCGTCGACGCCATCTCGTTGCGCGCGGCCTCCGGCGCCGCCGGTGGGGAGATCTCGGTGCGCTGGGACGCGCCGGACGGTCCCGAGATCGGCCGTATCACGGTGCCGAGCACCGGTGGCTGGCAGCAGTACGTCGACGCCCGTACCGAGCTGACCGATGTGCCGTCGGGCTCGGGGTCGCTGCACTTCGTCCTGCTCTCCGGCGGGGTCAACGCCAACTGGATGGAGATCGACGGCCGAGGGGTCACCGACAACGAGAGGCCGGAGGTCGAGCTCACGGTCGACCCGGTCGCGGGTGACGCCCCGCTGACCGTGACCGCCACCGCCGAGGCCACCGACCCCGACGGAACCGGAGACCTGACCTACGCCTGGGACGCCGGACTCGGTGACGGGTTCGTCGACGGCACGTCCGCCTTCGAGCACACCTACGACGAGCCGGGCACGTACCGGCTCCAGGTACGCGTCACCGACGAGGGCGGCGCCTATGCCGTCGAGTACGTCATGGTCGAGGTCACCGGAACCCTTCCGGAGCCGACGCCCTGCCTGGCGGGCCGGTCGGACGACTTCCTCGGTGACGAGCTCGACCCGGACCGCTGGACGGTGCTGGACCGCAACCAGGATCTGCAGGTCGCCGACGGGGTCCTCACGATCCCGGCGAGCGTCTCGGACTTCTACGGCACGAACAACACGACCGTGCCCAACGTCGTCCTGCAGGAACTGCCCGACGGCCCGTTCACCGCGACGGCCAAGGTCACCATCCCGGCCCACGCGCAGTACCAGCAGGCGGGGCTGTTGATCTACGGGGACGCGGACAACTACGCGAAGATGGTCATCCAGGGCCGTTCGGCACCTGCCGACCCGGCGACGCGCATCTTCCAGTACGTCCGTGAGGAGGCCGGCGCACCGAACGAGGTCGGCGGCTCCAACACCGCCGCGCTCGGTCAGGCATACCCCGACACGGTGTACGTGCGACTGGCGAGCAGCGACGGCGAGGACCTGACGGCTTCGTACTCCGCCGACGGCGTCCAGTTCACGGCGATGCCGCAGACCAAGTCGCTCGACGGCATCGCCGATGCGCGGATCGGTCTCTTCGCGCTCGCGGGTGCGGGCTCGGCGGCTGACGTGGTGGACGCGCAGTTCGACTGGTTCCACATCACCCCGGACGACACGGCCGGGACCCCCGGGCCCGCGGACGAGTTCGACGGGGACACCCTCGACGGCTGCCGCTGGGACGTGGTGCGGGAGGATCCCACGGGCTACCGGGTGACAGGTGGTGCGCTGGAGATCGACACGACCGCCACGGACATCTACACGGGCAGCAACACCGGCACGCCGAACATCGTCGTGCAGGACCTGCCGGAGGACGACTGGACGGTCGAGACCCGGGTGGACGGGTCGGACTTCGACCAGCAGTACCAGCAGGGCGGTCTCATCGTGTACGGGGACGACGACAACTACGTCAAGCTCGACCTCGTGACCGACAACGCGGCGGGCGACCCGGTCGCGCAACGCATCGAGCTGCGCAGCGAGGTCGGCTCCGTGGTGCAGGACCCGCAGCCGAACGCGAACGACCTCACATCGGGCGTGTGGCACCTGCGGCTGTCGAAGCAGGGGTCGACCTTCACCGGTGAGTACAGCGCCGACGGCGAGGACTGGACGGCGCTCGCCGATCCGGTGACCCACGACGGGCTCGAGGACGCCCGGGTGGGTCTGTACGCCCTCGGGGCCTCTCAGCAGTCGGCGGCCACGGCCACGTTCGAGCACTTCCGGACGGGGGACGCCACCGAGCCGCTCGAGGTGACGGGTACGTTGTCGCCGGCTGAACCGGACGGCCCGGACGGGCAGTGGCTCGGGCCGGTGACCGTCACGGTGGAGACGGCCGGGGGCCCGGACGGTGCGCAGGTGTACCGGGAGGTCAACGTCGACGACGGGGGCTGGGCCGAGTACACGGCACCGCTGGAGATCTCGGCGGCCGGCGCTCACACCGTCCAGGTGCGGGCCTCGGTGGACGGCGAGACCGTGGTGGGCGAGACCCTCGAGTTCACCATCGCCGAGCCGCAGCTCACCGAGGCGACGCCTGCGGTCGACGTCGTGCAGCCCACGTGCTCGTACGGGCCGTCCGGGGCCGAGGTCGTCACGGGGGGCGCGCTCGTCCCGGCCGAGATGGCCGGCGTGCGCTCGTACGTGGTGCGCGAGTGGGTCGACGGCGCGGCCGGCGACCTCGTGGCGGACCTGGACGACGTGGCTCCGGGGACGTACCGGGTCGCGGCCCGCCCGGCCGAGGGGTACGTGCTCGTGGGCGAGGGCGACTGGAAGGTCCGGGACAACGGGCTCGCCGTGCTCTTCGTGACGCTCGAGGATCCGGAGTGCCCCGACCCGAACACGCCGGACGTCGTGGTCGTGGCCGCGACCTGCGACGCCGATGGTTCGATCGACCCGGTCGAGCTGCCGGGGGTGCGCAGCTACGTCGTGCACCGCTGGGTCGACGGCGAGGCGGACGGCAAGGTCCGTGACCTGGGCGACCTCGCCCCGGGTGACTACCGGGTGGTCGCCACGCCTGCCCGCGGTGCGGAGCTGACGGCGGCCGGGGACTGGGAGCTCAGCCCGTCCGGCAAGGCACACCTCATCGCGACCGTCGAAGAGAGGTGCGACTGACAGGGCTGGGGCGTGCACCGACCACCGGTGCACGCCCCGTCGCACCATGGTCGGAGGTCAGCGGCAGAGCTGGTGACCGCAGGGCCCCCGTGAGTCGGAGAGGAACGAGCATGAAACGGTTCACCAGTCTCGGCGCGGCGCTCGCGCTGGCGCTCGGGCTCGCCGTCGCCGCCACGGCGCCGGCCGCCGCGCACGGCGGCAAGGTCGACATCGAGCTCGGCACCGATGGCGCCGGCGGTGTCTCCGCCGCGCTGACCTGGGCGGGCGACGGACATCCGGTCGAGGAGTCGGCCGTCGTCGTCGTGCACGCGGTCTCGGACACCGGCGACGAGGTCGGCCCCGCCACGCTCGTCTCCGCGTCCGAAGGGGTCGGCTGGTACCGCTCCGACCCCGAGCTGCTCGGCGCGGGGCACTGGACGGTGACCGCGCGGGTGACGGAACCGAAGAAGGCGAAGGTGGAGGTGCAGCTCGACGTCGCCGCACCGGCCGCCCCGCCGTCCGAGGACGAAGCAGCCGACTCCGCACGGTCCGAGCAGGCAGGGTCCGAGCAGGCAGGGTCCGAGCAGGCAGGGTCCGAGCCGGCAGAGTCCGAGGCGGAGTCCGAGGCAGAGCCGTCCGGCCGAGGAGCCGCAGGTACCGGCGCGGACGCCGCCGGCGCGGCGGCCGGCGACGGGTCGCCGTCGTCCAGCGGCGTGCCCGCCTGGACCGGCTGGGTGCTGGGGGCGCTCGTCCTCGCCGGAGGGGCGGCGGCCGTCGTCGTCCTGCGCCGGCGCAGGACGTGACCGAAGACCGAAGGGCACGACCGGCGACGCCGGATCGTCACGCACAGGAGGAAAGAAAAATGGCACGACCGATCACCCTGTTCACCGGCCAGTGGGCCGATCTACCGCTCGAGGAGGTGGCGCGGCTCGCCGCGTCGTGGGGCTACGACGGCCTTGAGCTCGCCTGCTGGGGCGACCACCTGGACCCGTGGCGCTGGGACGACGACGAGTACGTCGCCGGCCGCCTGGAGCTGCTGGAGCGGCACGGCCTGAAGGTATGGGCGATCTCCAACCACCTCAAGGGCCAGGCGGTCTGTGACGACCCGATCGACCAGCGGCACCGCGACATCGTCTCCGACCGCGTCTGGGGCGACGGCGACCCCGAGGGCGTACGGCAGCGCGCCGCCGAGGAGATGAAGAACACCGCCCGGCTCGCCGCGAAGCTCGGCGTCAAGACGGTCGTCGGGTTCACCGGCTCGGCGATCTGGAAGTACGTGGCGATGTTCCCGCCCGTGTCGGACGCCGCGATCGAGGCCGGCTACCAGGACTTCGCCGACCGCTGGAACCCGATCCTCGACGTGTTCGACGAGGTGGGCGTCAAGTTCGCCCACGAGGTGCACCCGAGCGAGATCGCGTACGACTACTGGACCACCGTCCGGACCCTCGAGGCGATCGGCCACCGCGAGGCGTTCGGCCTGAACTGGGACCCCAGCCACATGGTGTGGCAGGACCTCGACCCGGTCAGCTTCCTCTGGGACTTCAAGGACCGGATCTACCACGTGGACTGCAAGGACACGAAGAAGCGCATGACGAACGGCCGCAACGGCCGCATGGGCTCGCACCTGCCGTGGGCGGACCCCCGCCGCGGCTGGGACTTCGTCTCCACCGGGCACGGCGACGTCCCGTGGGAGGACGCCTTCCGGATGCTCAACACGATCGGCTACGACGGCCCGATCTCCGTGGAGTGGGAGGACGCGGGCATGGACCGCCTCGTCGGTGCGCCCGAGGCGCTCCAGTTCGTGCGCTCGCACGCGTACGACGCGCCCGACGCCGCGTTCGACGCCGCGTTCTCGACCCGCTGAGGCCCCGACCCGCCGCAGTCACCGACGCCGGCGGCAGACACACCGAGCAGGGAGGTACCACCAGCTAGGCAAGGCACGACCGGCGGCGCAGCGCGGCGCCGGAGCGACATCAGGACCGGGCCCCGGACGAATGGGATGCGGACGAGGCCCGGTCGGCGTGACGAACTCGAAGAGGAGCTGCATCACGTATGAACAGTATCCAGACTCGCGCCCGCGCGAGGCGAAAGAAGACCCTGGCGGCGCTCGCCGCGACCTCGCTGGTCGGTGCGGCACTCCTGGCCACGCCGGCGGCGTCCGCCCACGAGGGTCACGACACCGCGACCCAGGACGGCGAGGCCGCCGCGGCGGCCGACACCGACTGGAGCAACTACGAGAAGGTCCTGCTCACCAAGGACGTCGGTGAACCCATCGACATGGCGGTGCTGCCCGACAAGCGGGTGCTCCACACGGCCCGCAACGGCGAGATCCGCGTGACCGACCCGGCCACGGGCGTCACCAAGGTGGTCAACACCCTCGACGTGTACGCGAACTCGGAGGACGGGCTGCAGGGCATCGCCATCGCGCCGGACTTCGCGGAGAGCAACGAGGTCTACCTCGTGTACGCCCCGCGGGACGCCGACGGTGACGGTACGGCGGACACGCCGTCGGGCAACGCGCCCAACTCGCTGCCCGCGGGCGAGGACGAGAGCTACTGGGACCGCTGGGTGGGCGTGAACCGACTGTCGAAGTTCACCTGGACGGGTGACGCCCTCGACCCGGCCTCGGAGCAGCCGATCCTCGACGTCGAGGTGCAGCGTGGCCAGTGCTGCCACGTCGGCGCCGACATCGACTTCGACGCCGAGGGCAACCTCTACCTGTCGACCGGGGACAACACCCCGGCCGGCACCCCGGGTGCCAGCGGCTACGCCCCGAACAACGACGCGCCGAACATGAACCCGGGCTTTGACGCACGTCGCGGCGCGGGCAACACGAACGACCTTCGGGGCAAGATCCTGCGGATCGACGTGAGGGACGAGATCCCGGCCGGCGCACCGCCGGGCGAGGGCAGCACGTACGACATCCCCGAGGGGAACCTGTTCCCTCCGGGCACGGAGGGCACGCGTCCGGAGATCTTCGTCATGGGCGTGCGCAACCCGTTCCGCATCGAGGTGGACCCGGAGACGAGCTCGCTGTCGTGGGGTGACTACGGGCCCGACGCCGGCGCCGCGAACCCCGACCGCGGACCGATGGGCTACGTGGAGTGGAACGCCGTGGGCCTCGACGACCCGCACAACTCCGGCTGGCCGTACTGCCACGGCCCGAACGCGGCCTACAACGAGTGGAACTTCGCGACGGCCACGCCCCGCGAGTTCTTCGACTGCGACGCGCCGCAGAACAACTCCCGCTGGAACACGGGCCTCACCGACCTCCCGCCGTCGCGGGCGGCGACCCTGTACTACGGGGACCAGCCCGGGCAGCAGCCGCGCGACGAGCTCGTGAACTTCGGCTCGGGTAGCGGGCAGGGCCCCATGGGCGGCCCGGTCTACCACTACGACCCGGAGAGCACGGCGCCCGGCAAGTTCCCGGAGCACTGGGACGGCAAGGCGTTCTTCGGCGAGTTCTCCCAGGACTACTACGCGGCGTTCAGCGTGGACTGGTCCACCTTCGAGGTCGGCGAGATCGAGGACTTCTTCCCGAACACCGCGCTCGAGGCAGCGGGCATGCCCCGCAACGACAACCCGATCGACCTCGAGTTCGGCCCGGACGGCTCGCTGTACGTCCTGGAGTACGGTGACGGCTTCTTCCGCCAGAACCCGGACTCCGGGCTGTACCGGATCGACTACGCGGAGGGCAACAAGGCGCCCCAGGCGCGGTTCACGGCCACCCCCTCGTCGTCGTCCTCCGCGCCCGTGGAGGTCACGTTCGACGCGTCCGCCTCGACCGACCCTGACGGCGACACACTCACGTACGAGTGGGACTTCGACGGTGACGGTTCGTTCGACGCCACCGGTGTCCAGGCCACCCACACCTACACCGAGCTCGACGTGTACACGGCCCGCCTCCGGGTCACCGACGCGCGCGCCAAGTTCTCCCTCACCTCGCAGGAGATCAGCGTCGGTAACCAGGCACCCGAGGTCACCATCGACTTCCCGGCCGACGGCGGGTTCTTCGAGTGGGGCGACGCGGTGCCGTTCCAGGTGAGCACGCAGGACGCCGAGGACGGCAGCGAGACGGTCTGCAGCCGGGTCGCATGGTCCTACGGGCTCGGCCATGACGAGCACGCGCACCCCGAGGTGTCCGGCACGGGCTGCACGGGAGTCTTCCCGACGGACCCGAACTCCCCGGAGCACGGTCCCGGCGCGGACCTCTACGGCGCCGTCGTCGTCACCTACACCGACAACGGGGCCAACGGCCTGCCGCCCGCCAAGGGCGAGGCCACCCTGCGCCTGAACCCCAAGCTGCAGGAGGCCGAGCACGCAGTGGTCAAGGGCGCCGAGGTGGTCGAGGACGAGGCAGCCTCGGCCGGCGCCTACGTGGCGGGCCTGACCAAGCGCGACTCGCTGGCCCTGGAGCGGGTCAGCCTGTCCGGTATCGACAGCGCGACCGCGACGGTGCGGGGCAAGGGCAAGGTCGAGCTCCGCTGGGGCTCGCCCACGGCCAAGCCGTTCGCGACGGCCAAGCTGACCGGCAAGGCGTGGCAGGACGTCGCCCTGGCGTTCGACGCCCCCGAGGGCACCGGGACGCTGTACCTCACCACGGCCGGCACGCTCGACGTCGACGCGGTGACGATGGTCGGCGCGGGCGTGGGGACGCCCCCGGCGGCAGCACAGAGCTCGACCGGCCCGACCCGGGCCGCTCAGATCGAAGGAGAGCAGTGATGGAATCACGCACTGACGTCAACCGCAGGAACTTCCTGAGGCTGGCCGGCGGCACCGTGGCCGTCGGCGCGGCCACGCTGGCCGGTGCCGGCCTCGCCGGCAGCGCGGCCGCCTCGACCCTCGCCCCCGCGGCGGCGACCGGAGCGGCGACCGCGGGTCGGGGCCGGGTGCTCGTACCCGCCGGCCACATCGGCATCCAGCTCTACTCGATCAGGGACAAGGTCTCCTCGCTCGGGTTCCGTACCGTGTTCGAGCGGCTCGCCGACATGGGGTACGCGGAGATCGAGTTCGCCGGGTACACGCAGGGCCAGGTCGGCCCGATCACGCCCGAGGAGATCCGGCAGCTGCTGGACGACAACGGCCTGCGCGCCGTCGGCTCGCACCGCGGGATCGCCGACTTCGCGAACAACATGGAGCGCGAGCTCGACATCGCCGAGATCCTCGGCATGGAGCACGTGGGCACCGCACAGGCACCCACGAACAACCGCACGGTCGCCGGATACCTCGCCGCGGCCGAGCAGTTCAACGGCTTCGGGGAGGCGGCGTCCGCCCGCGGACTGAAGTTCTACCAGCACAACCACGACGGCGAGTTCAGCTTCGCCACCGACAACCCGGACGTGCGCCTGTACGACGTCTTCTACGACAACACCGACCCGAGGAAGGTCTTCCTCGAGATGGACGTCTACTGGGCGTTCGTGGGCAAGCACCGCTACCCGGGATTCGAGCCGGTGGACTACGTCAAGCGTGACCCGCACCGCTACCCGCTCCTGCACCTCAAGGACGGCGACGCGAACCCGGCGAACACGGGGGGCTACGACATCGTGGAGTTCGGGGCCGGCGACCTGCCGTACACCGAGTTCCTGTCGGCGCTCGCGGGCTCGGGCCGCCGGCACGGCATCTGGGAGCAGGACAACGCCGCCTCGGTGGCCGCGCCCGGCTTCCCGGTCGACTCGTTCGGCAACGCCGAGCGGTCGTACGTCGAGATCCGGTCGCTGCGCGGCGAGCGCCGCTGAGCACACGAGCAGCTGAGTGAGGGGTGTGGCCGACGCCGTCCGGTGTCGGCCACACCCCTCACGTCGTCGGACGCCGCCCTCGCTAACGGGTGCGGAGGAGCACCACGTCGTCGTGCTCCAGACCGCCCACCACGAAGGTGCGCCGGCCGATCACCTCGAATCCGTGCTTCCGGTAGAAGGCCTGGGCACGCAGGTTCTGGGCGTTCGTCCCCAGCCAGCAGGGCAGACCGGGCCCGAGCTCGGCCGCCGCGTCGGAGGCGGCCCGCATGAGCGCACCGGCGACGCCGCCACCCTGCACGTCGGGCTGGACGTAGATCTTGGACAGCTCGACATAGGGAGCCTCGCGCCCGCTCGCCTCTCGGACGGTCGCGGCCTCGGTCGTGCCCTCCGGGGAGCCGAGGACGAGGAGGGCGTAGCCGAGCAGTCGTGCGCCGTCGTCGTACACGAGGAGCGCGTGCCGGTCGCTGGTGGCCCAGTCGCGAAAGTGCGGGGGGCTCAGCTTCTGCGCGATGTGCGTCGCCATCTCGGCGCGTGCGGCCTCGGGCGGGCAGGCGAGCGGGAAGGTGAGGGCGGCCAGCCACGCGGTCTCGGCCGCATCATCGGCGGTAGCCCTGCGGACGACGCCGGGACGCGTCGCCGGGGCTGACGGAGGCCGGCCTGCGGGACCCGGTGCGGTGCCCGGCGCCGTGGGGGCCTCGTCGGTGGTTTGGGTGGGGGCGGCAAGCTCCGCCTCGGGCTCGGATGTCACGTCTCGAACGTAGTACTGGGTGCCGCCGCACTGCACCGGGTGCCCAGACAGGAAAATGCCGGTGCGGGGCGGGGCAAAGAAGGGTTGGTCGAGGGCTGGAGCGGGGCACTGAAGACCGGTAGGCGTGTCCCCCGTCACAAGCGACGTCCGGGGGCCCGTCATGACATGTTCAAAACAGCCCCTGACCTGCGGAAACGCAGTGTGCCGCAGGCCACTCCGAGCGAAGTGGCGTCCACGGGGGAACGTGTGTAATGTTCTCCAGGTCAGCCCGACGGGCAGACGGACACCAGCCGGAAACGGCAGGGTGGCCGCGCCGGGGCTGAAACCCACATCGTAGGACCAGGGAACTTTGTGTTCCCCGGAACAGGATGTGGTGCCGAATTCGGCAGGCAGGTGCAATTCCTTCCAGTTCTGAGAACGGAAGCGAATTTGATCGGCCGAAAGAATCTGGTAAGTTACGGAAATCGGAAATGATTCGGATGATCGAAGAATTCTCCCGGCTGAGAGGCTGGCGAGGATTTGGAAAGTCCGAAAGGGCCTGGTAAGTTACAGGCACTGCCCCGGACAGGGAAGCGATCGGAAAGATTGCGACTTTGACGGTGTGCGTCGGTTGTTTGAGAACTCAACAGTGTGCTTGATAGTCAATGCCAAATGTTTTAACCCTTGTCGGGTGTGGCTTTGCTGACCGTCCGGTTGGTGGGGTTACATTGTCGCGAGGGGTTGTTTGGACGGACACAAATCATCAGATTTGTATCTGGCCGGTATCATTGTTCACGCTCGCCTTTTGGGTGGGTGTGGATGTTTCTCTTTTACGGAGAGTTTGATCCTGGCTCAGGACGAACGCTGGTGGCGTGCTTAACACATGCAAGTCGAACGGTGAAGCCCAGCTTGCTG
>NZ_JAJQMN010000011.1 GCF_028994775.1 Promicromonospora iranensis
ATCAACGAGCCCGGGCTCTCGTGCTCGTAGCGGCGGATAGGTTCGCCGGTGATCCGGTCGATCCGCCACAGGCGGTTGATCCGGGCGCGGACCAGCACGGCGTGCACGGTCGAGGCCGGCATGCTGAGCCGGCCGGCGATCTGAGCTGGTCCCAGACGGTGCCGCCACCGCAGAGCGACGATCTGCTTGACCGTGCCCTGCGGGGTCCGCGAAGGGCTGTGGTGCGGGCGGGAGGACCGGTCGGTCATGCCCGCGGTGCCTTCGGTGCGGTAACGGTGGGCCCACTTGCTGGCGGTGCGAGGCGAGACCATGAACATCTTCGCCGCGCTGGTGATGGTCCATCCGGACTCGACGACCAGACGCGCCAAGCGCAGGCGTGCTCGCGGAGTCAGCAGGGCGTTAGCGTGGGTCACGAAGGCCTCCGGTGCGTGGAGCGGTTATTCGACATCTCCACTTCACGACCGGAGGCCTTCGTCAGCTGGTAACCCGGCCGCGTGTCGTCAGAATCCAGGAACAACCTCCCTGGACATCACACCTAGCCCGGTGCGTGGGTGATCGGCAAAAAGTCAGGTGATCGGCATTCCGAACTGCCGATCACCTGACTTTTTGCCGACTGCTCCTCGGGCGGCTCAGCGCGCCCTGCGCTCCAACCGGTCCAGGTCCAGCAGCACCACGGCACGGCCCTCGCGGCGGACCCAGCCGCGGGTCGCGAAGTCGGCCAGGGCCTTGTTCACGGTCTCGCGCGAGGCACCGACGAGCTGCGCCAGCTCCTCCTGCGTGAGGTCGTGCGCGACGCGGATACCGTCGTCGTTCGGCTCGCCGAAGCGGGTCGAGAGGTCCAGCAGGGCCTTGGCCACGCGGCCCGGGACGTCGGAGAACACGAGGTCCGCGAGCGTCTCGTTGGTGCGCCGGAGGCGACGCGCGAGCGCGCCGAGCAGCTGGGTGGCAACACCGGGGTGGTCGGCGATCCAGCGCACGAGCGACTCGTGACGCAGCTCGTAGACCACGGAGTCCGACACGGACGAGGCCGACGCGGTACGGGGCCCCGGGTCGAACAGGGAGAGCTCCCCGAACATCTCGCCCGGACCCAGGATCGACAGCAGGTTCTCGCGGCCATCGCTCGACCGGCGACCCAGCTTGATCTTGCCCTGCGCGATGACATAGAGCCGGTCGCCCGGCTCGCCCTCGCGGAAGAGCACGTCACCCCGGACCAGCTCCACGGGCACCATGGACTCGAAGAGCGCGCGCGTCTCCTCGCCTTCCATGTCCGCGAAGAGGGGGGCAGAGAGTACGACTTCGTCGTCCACCAGTGGTGTCCTCACGTGTCGGGGACTTTCGTCCATCAGTCTTTTCCACCTCTCAGTCTGCCTCAATGTCACGAGAATGCCGGGTCATCGGGTTCTCTCGTGGCGTCCGCGTGGCGTGGAGACCGACGTGATCGTCCGCCTCGTGCGGGATGTCGGCTTTGCTCGGTGCGAAGTAGGACGCCCGTCCATAAATCCTAGGGGGTCTCACCTGGGAGTTTGGAACGGGCGTCCCAGGTACCGCTCAGGGAACCTCGCGCTGCTCCGGTCCCACGTACTCGCACACCGGCCGGATCAGCGCGTTCGCGGCGCGCTGCTCCATGATGTGCGCGGTCCAGCCGGTGATCCTGGAGGCCACGAACAGCGGCGTGAAGATGTTCGTGTCGAACCCCATCAGGTGGTACGCGGGGCCTGCCGGGTAGTCGAGGTTCGGCTTGATGTTCTTGGCCGCGCCCATGGCGTTCTCGAGCGTGTCGTACAGGTCGAGCACGTCGGTCTGGCCGTAGTGCTCGGCCAGGTCGCCGAGCACCGCCCGCATGGTCGGCACGCGTGAGTCGCCGTTCTTGTAGACCCGGTGGCCGAACCCCATGATCTTCTTCTTGTTGGCCAGGGCGTCCTCGAGCCACGCCTCCGCCTTGTCGGCGGTGCCGATCTCCTCGAACGTGGCCTGCACGGCCTCGTTCGCGCCGCCGTGCAGCGGGCCCTTCAGAGCCCCGATCGCGCCGGTGACGGCGGAGTGCAGGTCGGCGAGCGTCGAGGTGATGACGCGCGCGGTGAACGTGGAGGCGTTGAACGAGTGCTCCGCGTAGAGCACCATCGAGGCCTCGAAGGCCTGCACGACGGCAGGCTCCGCCTCCTTGCCGAACGTCATCCACAGGAAGTTCGCGGAGTAGCCGAGGTCCTCGCGCGGGTGCACGAGCTCCTGGCCGTGCCGGCGGCGCTGGTCCAGCGCGACGACGGCGGGCAGGACCGCCCACAGGCGCACCGACTTGGCGAGCTCTGCCTCGACGGAGGAGTCCTCCGCCGCCGGGTCGTGGGCGCCCAGGATCGAGACCGCCGTGCGGCACACGTCCATCGGGTGGCAGTCGGTGGGCAGCTCGAGGATCGCGTCGCGGACGTTGTCCGGCAGCTCGCGGTGCACACGCTCCGTGGCCGTCTGCTCGGTCAGCTGTGCGGGCGTCGGCAGCTCGCCGTGCCACAGCAGGTAGGCGACCTCCTCGAACGACTTCTTCGCGGCCAGCTCCTGTACCGGGTAGCCGCGGTACAGCAGGGAGTTGGTCTCCGGGTTGACCTTCGAGATGGCCGACGTGTCGGCGACGACGCCGGCCAGACCCTTGCGGATCTCCGTGGTCTCGGTCATGAGCACTCCTTCGTGTCGAGACAAGTTCAGGGCTTGTAGGTGAAGACGTTCGAATCGAAGTGGTTGTACGCCGCGTAGTCGGTGAGCTCGTAGAGCCGTGCACGGGTCTGCATCTCGGGTACCAGCGCGTCCTGGGTGCCCGACGCCGCGATGTGGTCCAGCGCGCGCTCGGCGGCGCCCATCGCGATGCGCAGCAGGGTGACGGGGTAGATCACGAGCCGCGCCCCGGCGTCCTGCAGCTGCTCGGCGGTGAAGAGCTCGGACTTGCCGAACTCCGTCATGTTGGCGAGGACCGGGACGTCGAGGGCTGAGGCGACGGCCTCGAACTCCGTGAGGTCCTTCATCGCCTCGGGGAAGATCGCGTCCGCCCCGGCGTCGGCCAGGGCCTTCGCGCGGTCGATCGCGAGGCGCAGGCCACGCTCGCCGGGCTCGGTGCCGCGGACGTCGGTGCGCGCCATGATGAGGAAGTCCGGGTCGCGGCGGCCGTGGACGGCGGCCCGGATGCGCCGGACGGCGTCGCCGAGTCCGACGACCTCCTTGCCGTCCAGGTGGCCGCACCGCTTGGGGTTGACCTGGTCCTCGATGTGGATGCCGGCCACGCCGGCGTCCTCCATGGTCTGGACCGTGCGGGCCACGTTCATGGGCTCGCCGAACCCGGTGTCGGCGTCGGCCAGCACTGGCAGGTCGGTGACCCGCGCGATCTGGCCGGCCCGGCCGGCCACCTCGGTGAGCGTGGTCAGGCCGATGTCGGGCAGGCCGAGGTCCGCGGAGAGGACGGCGCCCGAGACGTAGACGCCGTCGAACCCCTTGTCCTGGATCAGCTTCGCGCTGAGCGGGTTGAACGCTCCGGGCAGGCGCAGGATGTCCGGCCCGGCGAGGGCCTCGCGGAAGGCCCGGCGCTTGGCCGCCGGCGTGAGGTGGGAGTAGAGCATCAGCGGTTCTCCGCACCCAGCTCGAAGAGGCCGGTCGGGGTCTTGACGGAGTCCAGCACGCCAGGGGCGGCGACGATCGTCAGCGAGCGGACCTCGGCGGGCGTGAGCTCGGGCAGGCGCTCCGCGAGGGCGAGGAAGCGCTCGATCTCGGTGTCCTCCAGGATGCCGGCCGCCAGGGTCCGGAACTTGCGCACGTAGTCGGCGCGGGCGAAGGGGCGCGCACCCAGCGGGTGGGCGTCTGCGACGGCGATCTCGCGCGTCACCACCTCGCCCGAGGTGAGCGTGATCTCCACGCGGCCGCCGAACGCCTTCTCGGCGGGGTCGGTCGAGTGGTAGCGGCGCGTCCACTCCGGGTCCTCGGCGGTCGTGACCTTGCGCCACAGCTCCACCGTGTCGGGTCGCTGGGCGCGGTCCGGGGCGTAGGAGTCCACGTGGTGCCAGCCGCCGTCCTGCAGGGCGACCGTGAAGATGTACGGGACCGAGTGGTCGAGCGTCTCGCGGGACGCCGTCGGGTCGTACTTCTGGGGGTCGTTCGCGCCCGAGCCGATCACGTGGTGCGTGTGGTGGCTCGTGTGGAGCACGATGCCCTGGACGTTCGAGGGGTCCCGCAGCTCCGGCCGTTCGTTGCCCAGCGCGCGGGCCATGTCGATGATGGCCTGCGCCTGGTACTCCGCAGAGTGCTCCTTGGTGTACGTGTCGAGGATGCCCGTGCGCGGCTCGCCGGCCTCGGGGAGCACCACGTCGTACGCGGCGTCCGGCCCGTCCAGGAGCCAGGCGACCACGCCGTCCTCGCCCTCGTAGATGGGCTCGGGGGAGGTCTGGCCGCGCAGGGCACGGTCCACCGCCTCGACCGCGAGCTTGCCCGCGAACGCGGGGGCGTGCGCCTTCCACGTGGAGATCTGGCCCTTGCGGCTCTGCCGCGTGGCGGTGGTGGTGTGCAGGGCCTGACCGATCGCCTGGAACACGGTCTCGGTGTCGAGCCCGAGCAGCGTGCCGATCCCCGCCGCGGCCGACGGGCCGAGGTGCGCCACGTGGTCGATCTTGTGCTTGTGCAGGCTGATCGTGCGGACCAGGTCCACCTGGATCTCGTAACCGGTCACGATGCCGCGGACCAGGTCCTTGCCGGTGCAGCCGGCGTGCTGGGCCACCGCGAGGATCGGCGGGATGTTGTCGCCGGGGTGGGAGTACTCGGCGGCGAGGAAGGTGTCGTGGAAGTCCAGCTCACGCACTGCGACGCCGTTGGCCCAGGCCGCCCACTCGGGGCTGCTCGTCGCCTCGGGCGCGAGGCCGAACACCGTGGAGCCGGGCCGGTACGGGTGCGCCTGCGCCTGCGACCGGGCGGCTACCGCCGGGCCACGGGTGAGGCTGGCCGCCGCGACGGCGGCGTTGTCGATCACGCGGTTGATCACCATGTCGGTGACCTCAGCGGTGGGCTCGACGGTGTCCGTGGCGAGCTCCGCGAGCTTCCAGGCGAGCTGGTCGGTGCGCTCGAGCGGCTCGGCGGACGGGTAGACGCGCAGGTGGTGCGTGTACGGCATGGTGATTCTTCCTCGATTCACGTGGACCGTCGTGAGGCCCGGGGTGCTGCCCGGACCGTGGGCGGGGCATCGGGTGCAACGCGCGGCTCGTGGACGGCGTGTGCGTCCTCGACCTTCTCATACTCCGCGTCCTAGGTACACGGTGCTGAACCGGGCCGCGAGCTCAGGGGTCAAATGTCAGTGGGGATCGTTAGTGTGACCGATGTGACCACAGTCAGGGAACGCGAACCCGAGAAGACCGCGAAGAACGCGGCAGAGAGCCGGCTGGCGCTCGTGCGCAGGGCGCGGCGTGTCAATCGCCGGCTCGCGGAGACCTATCCGGACGCCCGGGCCGAGCTGGACTTCACGACGCCGCTGGAGCTGCTGATCGCAACGGTGCTCAGTGCCCAGACCACCGACGTGCGGGTCAACCAGACCACGCCGGAGCTCTTCGTGATGTACCCGGACGCCCAGGCGTACGCCGAGGCGAACCCGGACGAGCTCGAGGAGATCCTGCGGCCGCTCGGCTTCTTCCGCGCCAAGGCGCGCGCGGTGATCGGCCTGGGCCAGGCCCTCGTCGAGCGGTTCGACGGCGAGGTCCCGGGCCGGCTGAAGGACCTGGTGACGCTGCCGGGTGTCGGCCGCAAGACCGCGAACGTGGTGCTCGGCAACGCGTTCGGCGTCCCGGGGATCACCGTGGACACCCACTTCGGGCGGGTGGCACGTCGGCTCGGCTTCACCACCGAGGAAGACCCGGTGAAGGTCGAGACAGAGGTGGGGGAGCTGTTCCCCCGGAAGGACTGGACCAAGCTCAGCCATCACCTCGTCTGGCACGGGCGGCGGGTGTGCGTGGCGCGCAACCCGGCGTGCGGCGCCTGCAGCATCTCCGACCTGTGCCCCTCCTACGGGGAGGGCGAGACGGACCCCGAGAAGGCGGCGAAGCTTGTGCGTCCGGCGCCCGAGCGTTCGGAGTCGGCGGGCCTGCCCCTCAAGTAGCGCTACCGCGGCGCCGGGCTTGTGCGGGCGAGCCACTCCAGCAGGATGCGGTTGACCTCGTCCGGAGCTTCCTCCGGGAGGAAGTGGCCGGCACCGGGGATGAGCTCGTACCGCAGGTCTGGCGCGAGGGCGACGGCATCGATGTCGGCGCGCTCGGGCCGCACGATGCCGTCCCGGCCGCCTTGCAGCTGCAGCGTCGGTATCTCGAGCGGGCGACGCAGCGCGGTGCCGAACCGGCGTCCGTCCATCCGGGGCGTCGACCGCACGGCCCAGCGCAGGGCCTCCGCGGCGGAGTGCGCGGCGAACGGGATACGCATCACCGACTTGTACAGGCCGACCGCGTCGTCGGGCAGCGGGGCGGCCGCGCCCAGCGCGAGCGTGCGTTCCACGAGGTCACCCTGGGCCAGCGACCGCTCGGGCAGGGTCGGGAGCTGGAGGTACGCGAGCTCCCGGAGGGCCGCCGTCGTGAACGCGGCCCGGCTGCGCAGACGCGCCCGGGCGGGGTGTGGGCTGGACAGAGCGGCGACGGCCGCCGTCGTGCCCGGGTGCAGGGCTGCCATCGCCCAGGCGAGCGTGCCGCCCGTGCCGTGCCCCACCACCACCGCGCGCTCCCGGCCGAGCGATCGGACGACGCCCGCGACGTCCGCCGCCCGTGTCGGCACCCCGTAGCCCGACGGCGGCTTGTCCGAACCGCCCACTCCACGGACGTCCATCGCCGCCACGCGGTAGCCGGCGTCGGCCAGGGCGGGGATCTGCGCGCGCCAGGCCCACCAGAACTGGGGGTATCCGTGCAGCAGGAGGACCAGGGGCGCCGAGCGGCTCTCCGTCCCGGCGACCGCCACATGGAAGCGCGACCCGCCCGACGAGACGAACTCGTGCTGCCACGGACCCTCGACCAGGGCGCACGTGTAGTCGCTGGTGGCTGCCGTGCGGACGGCCGGTCTGGCCGAGAGTGCGGTCACAGGTACGAACCTACGCGCTCGGTGCCGTGCGCGCCCGGCTCAGTGACCGGTCTGCGCGACCCATCTCCCGGTCGGTCCTGCGCCGGGGTCGTCCGTGGTCGTGCGCGGTGCGGCGTCCGGCTGGACGGGCGGAGCCGCTGCCGCCGGGGGCGCCGGGGCGGGCACCTCCTCGACCTGACGCTGCTCCTTCGGTGGGTCGAACCGGTAGCCGACGTTGCGCACCGTGCCGATGAGCTGCTCGTGCTCGGGACCAAGCTTGGCCCGCAGCCGTCGCACGTGGACGTCGACGGTCCGGGTGCCCCCGTAGTAGTCGTAGCCCCAGACCTCCTGCAACAACTGGGCCCGGGTGAACACCCGGCCCGGATGCTGCACGAGGTACTTGAGGAGCTCGAACTCCTTGTAGGTCAGGTCGATGGGGCGACCGCGGAGCCGGGCCGTGTACCCGCCGGCGTCGATCGCGAGCTCGCCCGCGGAGATCTCCTGCTGGGAGTCCTCGGCCGGGCCGCGCGCGGAGCGCTCGACCACCAGGCGCAGGCGGGCCTCGACCTCGGCGGGCGAGGCGGACTCCAGCAGCAGGTCATCGGCCCCCCACTCGTGGGTCACGACCGTGAGGCCGCCCTCGGTGAGGATCAGCACGAGCGGCACGGTGAGTCCCGTGGCGTGCAGCAGCCGGCAGGTGGTGCGGGCCGCGACCAGGTCGCGGCGGGCGTCCAGCAGGACGACGTCCGCGTCCGGGGCGTCAACAAGCGCCGAAGGCTCCATCGGGAGCACCCGTACCCGATGGGAAAGCAGTCCTAGTGCGGGCAGTACCTCGGCAGACCCACCGGTGGCGGGTGTGAGGATCAACAGCTCTGCCATTGACGCACCTCCTCTCGGAACCGGCGTCTTGCAACCGTCCCTGGCTCGGGTCTCGCTGTAGCGAGACGTCCCGTCGCGTCCAACTGGCTCTGCTGAAGTCTGCCCTGTTGCTTGTTGCGTGCATGTTACACGCCCTTTTCCTGGGCACCACCATGCCGCTCAGGACCCGTGACGCTCACATGACGCGAGTGTCGCTCGTCTCTCTCAGGCCTTTGATCAGGCGGTTCGAGGCCTCCGATTGAAGGAACTCGGGCAGACTCTGGAAAACTCGGTCCCGTGTCCGTCTCCACCCGCGCCGTGACGACCGCTGCGCTCGCGGCCCTCGTCGCCGCCGCGTCCTACGTCCAGCCCCGGCCGCTGCCTCTCGTGGCGGCGGTGGTGGTCCTGGTGGTCCTCGTCGCGCTGGGCTGGCCGTCGCTGCTCCGGCTGCCCGCGGCGGGCAGCACGCGGGTGGTCGTGGCGCTCTGCGGTATCGGCGGAGCGGCCGCCATCTACTTCACGCAGGGGGAGCCGGTGCTGCGGCACCTGCCGATCGTCCTGGCCGGTGCGGTGGTGCTCGCGTTCATCGCGCAGATGCTGCGGCGTGACGGCCGGCCGCAGCTGACCGAGTCGGTGTCGGGCACCGTGGCGGGAGTCGTCGCCGCCATCGCGGCCTCCGGCTGGATCGCCGCCGCGCGGTCCGACGCCGGCGCCGCGCTCGTGGTCACGAGCGCTGTCGCGCTGGCTGTCGCGGCGGCCGTGTCGGCACTGCCGGTCCGCGGCTGGGTCGCGCTGGGGGTCTCCGCGGTCGCGGCGGTGCTGGTGGGCGGCACCGCCGGAACGCTGCTGCCGAACATCGACACGGTGAGCGGCCTCTGGTGCGGGCTTGTCGCCGGCGTCGTCGTGGGTGCGCTGCACCTGCTGCTGGAGCGGCTGCCCGCCCGGGGCGCGCGGCTGGCCGGGCTCGCGGCGAGCGCGCTGCCCGTGGCGGTGTGCGGCATCTTCGTGTTCGTCGTGGGCCGGATGGTCATCCTCTGAGGTGACCGGGCCGCCGGCGACCGCACCGACGCGCTCAGGACTGACGGATCATCTCGCCGGCGATCTCGATGCGGACCTTCTTGGCGACCAGGACGCCGCCGGCCTCGAGCGCGACGTTCCAGAGGAGACCCCACTCCTCGCGGTCGATGTCGCAGCTGCCGTGGAAACCGAAGATGTCCTGGCCGTAGGGGTCGTGGCCCACGCCGCCGAACTCGCACTCGAGCGAGACCGGGCGCGTGACGCCACGGACCGTGAGCAGGCCGTCCATGACGAACTTCGTGAACGAGCCGTCCGGCTGGTTCGGGTCGTGCGGGGCGCGGCCCGCGGTGCCGGCCTTGAGCCGGGCCCACGAGAAGATCGGGTCCACCTGCGTCCGCATCCGGAAGCCGGTGCTGCGGAACTCGATGGTGGGATGGTTCTCGACGTCCAGGAAGTCCGGGCTGGACAGGTGGGCGTCACGGTCGGGCACGTGTGTGTCGATCGACGCCGTCCGGATGGTGCACGTGACCTTGGAGGCGAGGGGGTCCTCACCGACGACGACCGTCGCCTCGCCCTCGGCGAACTCGCCGCGCACGGGGCTGACCATCATGTGCATGGCGAGAAAACCGAGCCGTTTGTGGTTCTGGTCGAGCTTGTACACCCCGGCCGCCGGGATGGTAATTCCATTCCAGGTGCGTGTTGGCAAAACTTCCATCTTAGCAAATTCTCCAATATATGCGGATGCATGCACGTTACCACCGAGACGGCATCGGCTTGGTCGGCATTTCGGCACGAGAAATACTGCTGCGGCCACGTGCGCTGCCAAGGAAATCACGCGCGCGACTCTGCGAGAAGAGCGAGGGCCTCGACTGTGACAGGCGTCATTGCAGGTGAGGACTTGTCTGGACGAGCAACACACGGCATCGTGGGTTAAATGTTGGGACAGGTGATAGCGCTGGTCGTGCTCGTGCTGGGCACCGCAGCGCTCGGAGTGTGGTGGTCAGCACGTCAGGGTGCTGTGCGTGCACCCCGCGAGGTACCGGCGGGGATCGACTGGTCGTCGGCCGGGATCACGCTCGCGGAGCGGGTGACGTTCGTACAGTTCTCCGCCGAGGTGTGCGCCGCGTGCCGCTCCACCGCGCGTGTGCTCGGAGGCCTCACCGGGTCGAGCTCCGGCGTCGGTCACCGTGAGCTGCTCGTGGACGACCACCTCGACCTCGTGCGCAAGCTGGGCGTGCTGCGCACCCCGACGGTGCTCGTGGTCGACGGCGGTGGGCGCGAGGTGGCCCGCATGAGCGGTGTGGTCTCCGACACCCAGGCACGTCAGGCGCTGAACCGGGTCCCGCTCACTGCGGGGGCCGAAGCGGACGGGGAAGGGCAGTCATGAGTGTGAGCAAGGGGATCGACCCGCGCGGGCCGCGTGTGGGGGCAAGCATCACGGCGGTGCTGCTGGCAGCAGTGGTGCTGCTCGGCGCGAGCACCGCCGGCCTGTGGCTGCTGACGTTCATCATGCTGAGCTTCCTGCTCGGCACGCTGCGCGGGGCCGAGGGCTCATGGCAGGGCATGTTGTTCAAGAAGTTCGTCCGGCCGCGGCTGGGTCCGCCCGGGGAGATGGAGGACCGGCGTCCGCCGCGCTTCGCGCAGGGTGTCGGCCTCTTCGTCACCGCGGTGGGCGTGCTCCTCGGGTTCTTCGGAGTGCTCCCGGCCGTGCCGATCGCAGCCGCCGTGGCTTTCGTCGCCGCGGCGCTCAACGCCGTCGTCGGACTGTGCCTCGGGTGCGAGATGTACTTGCTGATGCGTCGGGCGGGCCTGGTTCGCGCCTGACGGTCCCGGTTCGGCTGATCGGCACAAGGTCAGGTGATCGGCAGCTCGGACTGCCGATCACCTGACCTTTTGCCGATCTGCGGATCAGCCGACCTGCGGATCAGTAGACGAGCGCTTGGGCCCCCTCGCGCAGGATCTCCTCCGTGAAGAGGGCTGAGCCCGCTATGCGGATGCCGGGCAGCACGTCCGGCTCGGTGATGTCCCGGCGCGCGGCGCACTGGGTGCAGAGCGTGACGGTCCCGGCGGCCAGGACGGCGTCGAGCAGGTCGGACAGCGGCGTCGCGTGCTCGAGCGCGAGGTCGGCCGCCCGGCCGGGCAGCGCGAACCACGCGGACTCCCCGGTGAGCCACAGGCTCACCTCGGCCCCGGCCGCGACGGCGGCGGCCGCGACGGTGAACGCCTGGTTGGTGGCCTCGGGCCGGTCCAGGCCTGCAGTGGTCTTGATCACGAGCTGACGCATGCCGCTGACTGTAAGCGGTGGACCGTTAGGATCGACACCATGTCGATCCATGCCCTTGAGCTCATCTTCACCGGCCTCATCGTCGCCGTCGCCGTGGCGGTCACCTGGTTCGCCGGCTACGTCGTCTACAAGCTGTACGCCGGCCAGCGCTGATGACGTTCACCTTCCCGGACGGCCTCTCGCCCGAGGTGTACCCGCTCGCCTGGCTGGTGGGCCGGTGGCGCGGTGAGGGTGTGATCGAGTACCCGGGTATCGGCAAGAAGACGTTCGTGCAGGACCTGGTCTTCGACCACGACGGCGGCCCGTACCTGCGGTTCGAGTCCACGCTGCGCGTGCTGGAGGACGCCGTCCCGGACAAGCTGCCCGACGACGGCGAGTGGCCCGCCCCGGTGCCGGACCCGACCGAGTCCGAGGCTGACGCGCCCGAGACCGCCGAGGCCGCCGATGTCGCGGCGGCGGGAACCGTCTGGTCCACCGAGACGGGCTACTGGCGCGTGTCGACCGACCGCCCCGACGGCCTCGAGGACGACAAGCACGCGCTCGAGGTGCTCGTGGCCGACGCCTCCGGGCGGATCACGGTCTACGTCGGCGCCGCGGGCAACGGCCGGATCGACCTTGCGTCGGACGCCATCGCGCGGACGTCGACGGCGTCCGAGGTGCGTGCGTCGAAGCGCCTGTACGGCCTGGTGCAGGGCCGCCTGCTGTGGGTGGAGGAGCTCGCCGCGTTCGGTGAGCCGCTGCGCTCGTACGCCTCGGCGGAGCTGGACCGGCAGTGACAACGCGGGCGGGGAATGCCTCGTCCGCCCACAACGCTGCACCTGAGGTGAGCATGGATTACAAGAGCCCCCTGTTGAGCCGCCACGGCGCGGTCGCCGCCGCCGGACCCGATGCCGGGATCGCCTGGCACTACGGTGACCCGACGGCCGAGCAGCGCGCACTGTCGCGCGGCGGAGCGGTGGTCGACCAGTCGCACCTCGGGATCGTGCGGGTGGCCGGGCCGGACCGGCTGAGCTGGCTGCACTCCATCACCTCGCAGCAGCTGGAGGGCCTGGCGCCCCGGACCAGCACGGAGCTGCTCGTCCTGTCGCCGCAGGGCCACATCGAGCACGCGGCCGGCGTCGTGGACGACGGTGAGGCCACGTGGCTGATCACCGAGCGTGAGTCGGCGCCCGGCCTGGCCGGCTGGCTCGACCGGATGAAGTTCACGCGCCGTGTCGAGGTCGCCGACGTGACTGACGAGTGGGCGGCGATCGGGGAGCCCGTCGCCGCCGACGGCATCGAGGGCGAGCCCGTGACCTGGCACGACGCCTGGCCGACGGTGGCCGGCGGCGGCACCCGCTACGGCCCCCCCGAGTCCGAGCACCCCGGCGCCGGCCGTCCGTGGCGGCTCGTGCTGGTGCCCCGCGCGGACCTCGAGGCCGAGGTCGCCGCGCGCGAGGCGGCCGGCTGGCCGCTCGCCGGAACGTGGGCCACCGAGGCGCTCCGGGTCGAGGCATGGCGCCCGCGGTACGCCCGCGAGATCGACGACCGCAGCATCCCGCACGAGCTCGACTGGCTGCGGACCGCCGTCCACATCAACAAGGGCTGCTACCGGGGTCAGGAGACGGTCGCCCGGGTGCACAACCTCGGTCGGCCGCCGCGTCGGATGGTCATGCTGCACCTCGACGGTTCCCAGCACCTGCTCCCCGAGCCCGGTGCGGAGGTGCGCCTCCCGGCGTCGGACGGCGGGGCCGGCAAGGTCGTCGGCACGCTCACCTCGATGGCGCGTCACCACGAGCTGGGCCCCATCGGCCTCGCCGTGCTCAAGCGCAACGTGCCGGAGGAGGTCGAGCTCATGGTGGTCGGTGAGGTCTCCGGCCAGGCTCTCGAGGTCTCCGCGGCCCAGGAGGTGGTGGTTCCCGGCGACGGCGTGTCGGTCGACCGCCCTGAGTCGCACGGCCCGCTGACGCGTGGTCTGCGCGGACCGGGCAGCCTGATCTGACCCACGGGCGACGTCCCGTGTCCGGCGCCCGGTCGGATGCGAGGATGCCTTCGTGACCTCCTTGCCCGGCTCTGCCGACGAGATGTGGCGCAAGGCCATGCGCACGCTCATGCTGCGCACCCGGTTGCGTCAGGGCTGGACGCGGGCGCGGGCGGGCCTGATCCCGATCGCGCAGGCCTCGCTCGCCGCAGGCGCCGCCTACCTCGTGGCGCGCTACGCCCTCGGGCACGAGCAGCCCTTCTTCGCCCCCGTGGCGGCGTGGGTCCTGCTCGGGTTCACCGCGCAGCGGGACGTCCGCAAGGTGTCCGAGATGGCGGTCGGAGTCGCCGTCGGCGTCGCAATGGGCGACCTGATCGTGCACCTCATCGGCTCCGGCTGGTGGCAGCTGTCCCTGGTGCTGTTCATCTCCGCCGTCGCCGCCCGGTTCATCGACCGGGGCGCGCTGCTCGTCACCCAGGCCGGGGTGCAGGCGATCATCGTGGTCGGCCTGCCGTCGGTCTCCGGCGGGCCGCTCGGCCGGTGGACCGACGCCCTGGTGGGCGGCGCGATCGCCCTGCTCGTCGCGCTGCTCACGCCCGGCGACACCCGGCGGCGTCCGCGCGCCCTGGCCGAGCAGGCGGTGACCGAGCTCGCCGAGACCCTGGAGACGCTCGCCCGCGGTCTGCGCTCGCGCGACCAGGACGACGTCCGGGCCGCCCTCGTGCGCGGTCGTGCGTCCGAGCCCGTGCTCGCCGAGTGGCAGGAGGCCGCGCGCGGCGCGCGTGAGCTGGCCCGGATCTCCGTGGGACGTGTGCACCGCGCCGAGCTCGGCCGGCTGGAGGACCAGGCGGTGCTCGTCGACCGGACCATGCGGTCGGTACGGGTCCTGGCCCGCCGCGTGCTCCCGGTGATCGAGGGGGACCACGACGTCGAGCCCGTGGCCGGTCTGGTCGAGGGTTTCGCCACGGGGGTGCGCCAGCTCGCGTCCGACGTCGGCTCCGGGGCCGACGGCGCTCGCGGGCGCGACGTGCTGACCGCCGTCGCCGCCCAGGTGGACCCGCGGACGGTGGGGGAGGGCGACTGGCAGGTGCAGTCCCTGGTGGTGCTGCTGCGCTCGCCGGTGGTGGACGCGCTGGAAGCCGCTGGAGCCACCCCGGCCGAGGCCCGGGACGCCCTCCCGGAGCTCTGAGCTTCAGGTCTGGCCCCACCCCTGGCCGGGCCGCCGGTCCAAGCCGGCACCGATATCGTTGTGGTGCAGTAGTTGATCAGATACAGTACTTGCTGTGATGCAGAAAGAGAGCGGTGCGACGTCGGACGGCGGGGCGGATGCCTTCGCCGCCGACCTCTTGCGCGGACACACGGACACGATCGTGCTCGGTGTGCTGCGCCGCGAGGACCGCTACGGGTTCGAGATCTACAAGGCGATCCGCGACGCGACCGGCGGCGACTACGAGATCAAGGAGGCCACGCTCTACGCGGCCTACCGGCGCCTCGTGAAGGACGGGCTGGTCGAGGCCTACTGGGGCGACGAGTCCCAGGGCGGACGGCGCAAGTACTACCGCATCACCGACGCGGGCCGGGCCGTGTACCGGCGCAACGTCGACGCGTGGGTGGCCACGCGGCGCACCATCGACTCCCTCCTCGACCTGAAAGGTTCCTGATGATGACGAGCACATCGGTGCATCGCCTGCTGGACGAAGCCTTCGCGGGGCTTCCGGCAACCCCCGACGTGCAGGACCTCAAGGAGGAGATCCGCGCGAACCTCCTGGACCGCGTCGCGGAGCTGACGGCGGGTGGCGTCGCCCCCGACGAGGCCGCGCGGCGGGCGGTCGACGAGCTCGGTGACGTGCGGGCGCTCGCCGAGGAGGCGTCCGGTCCGACGGCGTACACCCAGCCGGCCGGCGCCCCGGCCACCGTGCCGTCGCCCGCTGAGCTGGCGGCTCGGAACCGCGTTCCGCGCAACCCGGCCTACGTGGCGGTCGTCGTGCTCATGTCGATGGTGCTGGCCGCCGCCGTCGCCGGGACCTTCGCCGCCGCGGTCGCCCTGGCGCACCAGGACGTCGGGCTCGCGCTGCCGACCGGGATCGCGCTGGTCGCCGGGGCCGCGCTCGGCTGGATCGTCGGCGCGTCGCTCGCCCAGGAGACGATGACGAACCACCCGATGCCCGCCGGGCGCTCGGCGCTGTTCGGCATGGGGTGGGGCCTGGTCCTGGTCGGCTGCCTGCTCGCGTACGTGCATCTCTCCGGTGCCAGGCACGGGTGGCTCGTCGTGGACGGGCTGGCGCTCGTGGGCGGCGTGGTGCTGCTGTCCTACCTGGCCGCGACCACGACCAACCGGAAGAAGCAGTGGGCGCTGGCGGAGGCGCGCCGCCACGTGGAGACCGGCAACCGGTTCGAACGGGACCCCGCGGCCGCCGCGCGGTTCGGCATCTACACGGCAGTGGTCTGGGGGCTGACCGGCGCCTCGGTCCTGATCGTCGGTCTGACCGTCGGCTGGCCCTGGGTCTGGCTGCCCGGGCTGCTCGGCTGGGCGGTGTTCATGCTGATGCTCGCCACCATGCTGTTCGGCGCCAAGCACCAGCGCGACTGAGCGGCGACGGCCGGACCTGGGCTGGGACCCGGGTCCGTGCCGTAGGCTCGCGCCGTGGGATTCTTGCAGTGGTTCGTCATGGCCGCGCTCGCGCTCGTGGTCTTCGTCGTGCAGGTCGTCGCGTTCGTCGACGCCGTGCGGAGGCCCGACAAGGGCTACCGCGCCGAAGGGCGCGTACCGAAGGCCGGCTGGCTGGCGATCCTGGGCTTCGCCGCCGCTCTCGGCTTCCTCGGGCTGCCGCAGGGCTGGCTCCAGGGCGGGTTCATGTTCGGCTCCTTCCTCAACATCATCGCGGTGGCGCCGGCGATCATCTACTGGGTGAGCCTGCGCCCCCGTCTGCAGCCGTACGGGACCGGCAACCGGCCCCGCGGCCCGCAGAGCGGGTGGTGACGCCGATGGCCCGCACCGGCAGCCCGGCGTCGGGCAGCGTGCTCGACGACGCGGCGCCGCTCGCCGAGGTGATCCGCGGCGATCTCGTGGAGTCGGTGCACCTGGGGCACCTGGTGGTGCTCGACCCGTCCGGTCGTCCGGTGCTCCAGGTGGGCAACCCGACCACGCCGATCTGGCCGCGGTCGTCGCTCAAGCCCTTGCAGCTGGTCGCGATGCTGCGCGCCGGGCTGGAGCTGCCGGACCGCCTGCTGGCGCTGTCCGCCGCGAGCCACAACGGCGAGCTGTTCCATCTGGAAGGCGTGCTGCAGATCCTCGGCTCGGTAGGCCTGGGCCCCGGTGCGCTGCAGAACACGCCCGACCTGCCGATCTATGCTCCGGCCGCGCTCGAGTGGCACATGGCGCCGCACAACGGCGGGCCGGGTCCGGCGCCGCTCGCGCAGAACTGCTCCGGGAAGCACGCGGCGATGCTCGCGACCTGCCTCGCCCAGGGCTGGGACATCCAGACCTACCTGTCGCCGGAGCACCCGCTGCAGCGTGCCGTGCGCGCCACGATCCTGGAGATGACCGGCGACGCCGAGGTGGTCATGCGCACCACCGTCGACGGCTGCGGTGCACCGCTGTTCTCGACGACGCTGCTGGGTCTGGCCCGCGCGTTCTCGATCCTCGGCGCGGCGCCCACCGTCGACGTCCGCTCCCACGAGGCCCGCGCCGGCCGCGCGATCTCCGCACACCCGGACATGGTGGGCGGCACGGGGCGGGACGCCACGCTCGCCATGCAGGCGGTGCCCGGCCTGGTCGCCAAGGACGGCGCCGAGGGCGTCTACGCCGCAGGCCTGCCCGACGGCTCGGCCATCGCGTTCAAGGTGCTCGACGGCTCCGCACGCTCCCGTCCGGCCATCCTCGCCGCCGCCCTGCGCGCGGCGGGGGCCGCCGGACTGCCGGGCGTGTACCCGGGTGGTCTCGACGGGCTGGGGCGCGTGCCCGTGCTCGGCGGCGGACGGCCCGTCGGGGAGGTCCGAGCAGTCTTCGCCGACGCGTACGAGGGCCGCCGATGAGGGCGGTGCTGCAGCGGGTCACCCGCGCCTCGGTCACCGTCGACGGCGAGGTGGTGGGGGCCATCGACAAGCCGGGTGTGCTGGCGCTGGTCGGCGTCACGCACGACGACGGTCCCGCCCAGGTCGAGACGATCGCCCGCAAGATCGCCGACCTGCGGATCCTGCACGACGAGAGGTCGGTGGCCGACGTCGGCGCGCCGGTGCTCGTCGTCAGCCAGTTCACGCTCTACGGCGACGCCCGCAAGGGGCGCCGCCCCACGTGGAACCAGGCGGCGCCCGGACCGGTGGCGGAGCCCCTCGTGGACGCCGTCGTCACCGCCCTGCGGGAGCGGGGCCTGACGGTCGAGACCGGGCGGTTCGGTGCCGACATGCAGGTGGAGCTGGTCAACGACGGCCCGGTGACGATCCTCGTCGAGGCCTGACCCGCTGGTGCGAGCGGGCTCAGCCGCTGTCGTTCCTCGGCCTCCACCCTGCGCCGCACCTCCGGCTCAGCCGCGGAGCGCCAGCACCGCCAGCTCCGTGCGGGAGCGCACCCCCAGCTTGCGGAAGACCCGCCCCAGGTGCACCTCCACCGTGCGGACCGACACGTAGAGGCTCGCGGCGACCTGCCGGTTCGTCCGGCCCTGCACCACCAGGCGCGCCACGTCGAGCTCGCGTTCGGTGAGCACGCCGTTCCACTGCCCGCACAGCTCTTCCTGCGCGACGTCGGCGGCGGGCTCGCCGGACGGTTCGTCCGGCGCCCGGCTCGCCGTCTCGCCCGCACCGGCAGGTACGAACCCCGGCGCCTTCAGGGCCTGCTCGGCGATGTGCTCCCAGGCCTTCGCCCCGGACTCCTCGAACAGCTCATGGGCTCCGAGCAGGTGCGCGGCGGCGTCCCCGGGCAGGCCGAGGCGCGCGAACGCCCGGGCCGCGACGAGCTCGGTCAGCCCGCGCTCGAACGTGGAGCCCACCCGCAGCGAGGCCTCGACGGCCCGCTCGCGCGCACGGTTGACGCCGGAGGCGTCCGCGAGAGCGAGCTCGGCACGTGCCAGGTCGAGCCGACGCCGCCGCACCGGCCCGCCGGAGAAGCCGCCCGTCGACTCCGGGCCGACCGTCGGCAGGACGCGGAGCCGCAGTCGCTCGTGCGAACGTCTGGCGGCCCGGTCCTGGCCGGCGAGCACGAGCAGCTCCACCGGGTCGGGCGTGGGCAGCCAGAGGCGGCGCAGGTCGTCGCCGCCGCGCTCGGCAGCGAGCCCGAGCAGGGTGGCGGCCTCGACCCAGCGGCCGTCGAACACCGCGGTCTGGGCGCGGTCGCCGAGCGTCGCGGCCCGCACGACCGGCGCGACCTGCCCGGGCACCGACGCCTCGAGCGCGGCGGTGGGCCGGCTCAGGTGCCCCTCCCGGACCAGATCCAGCCGCCGTGCGAGCGCGATCCCGAGCCCGCCGAACGCGAGGGCGACGGGCAGGCGCTCGACGGCGTCGTCGAGCACCGACGCCGCCCCGGTGATGTCGCCGAGCCGCAGTGCGAGGTAGGACTGCGCGACGCGCAGGTGCGCCTCCGCGAGCGGTGTCATCGCCTCGTCGGGGCCGTCGAACCACCAGCTGGGCGGCCGTGCCGGAGCCAGCTCCGCGACCTCGGAGAGGAGTGTCGTGGCTTCGCCGGGTGCCCCGTCGAGCATGCGG
This sequence comes from Promicromonospora iranensis, assembly GCF_028994775.1. Lineage (GTDB taxonomy): Bacteria > Actinomycetota > Actinomycetes > Actinomycetales > Cellulomonadaceae > Promicromonospora > Promicromonospora iranensis_A. The sequence goes on from NZ_JAJQMN010000011.1 coordinate 18,867, forward strand.
ATCGTCTTGCGTGCGGCGGCGATCGCCGCCCGGTCGACGCCACAGGCATCGCCCGGGACCACGGCGTCCGGCCGGCCGTCCAGGAGGGCGAGCGCCATGCCGAGCGGACGGGCGGCGTCGGGCGCGCCGTCGGCGCTCGAGCCGTTGTCGGCGGCATGAGCGGCACGGCGCAGGTGCACGACGGCGTCGTGCACGTGCCCCGCCCACAGGGCGGCCCGGCCGGCCACCGCGAACGCACGTGCCCGCACGCGGTCGGTGCCGTGGCTGGCGGCCTCGCGCGCGACCTCGTGCGCCCGGTGGACGTCGCCGCGGGCGAGGTGCTGCTCGGCCAGCTCGACCAGCCCGTCGGCGAGCAGGGGATCACCGGCCAGCGTGCTGAGCGCCGTGTGCCACATGGCGACGAGCGGTTCGTCGGCCCTGCGGTGCACCTCCGCCAGGGCGACGTGGGCGGCGGTGCGGGTGGCGAGGTCGGCGTCGTCGTGCACCACCGAGCGGATACGCGGATGGTGGAACCGGAACCGGCCGCCCACCAGGTGCAGGTGGCGGCCGGCCGGCCCGGCCATGAGCGTGTCGATGTCGGTACCCGACGCGGCGAGGAGCACCTCCGTGCGGTCCACCACGGCCACGGCGGCGACGAGCAGGACACGGCGTGCGGTGTCGTCGAGGCCGAGCGGGCCGACGGCCTCTCGGACCGCACGCGCGGCGGGAAGCGGGTCCGGCATCAGCGCCGTCCCGAGGAGATGCTCGTCGTCGAGCATCCGTGCTGTCTGGTCCACACATCCAGGTTCGTCACCCACCAGTCGGCTGAGCTCGCACGCGACGTGGGGTGCCACGGTGCGGTCACCGAGGGAGAGCGGAAAAACGACTTGCAGCGGCAGCGCGGTCATCGTCGAGCCTCCCGGATTCGTTCACGGTGCTCGCAAGTATGGCCTCCTCGCGTTTCACCCGCATCAACCTGAGGGCACGACTTTTGCTGCGTCGCGCCGTCGGACCTGGGATCCTGCTGCGCTCCGACGGTGAGATACCTGGTACCGCACGAAGTTGTTTCGGAGTCGAAGGATTCACCCCGAAACAACTTCGTGCGTTTCGTCGGTACCACTACGTAGTCCCACCGTGTGGAGATCCCTTATTCCCGATTAACGCAGGTTTCCTTACTTTTAGGGGAGTGTTAACCGCGGGACCCACCGGATCAAGGACGACCGGATGAGAGAGGGAAGACGATGGACTCGACGTACGAACCGCCGTCAGGCATCAGCAGGACAGGTCGACGAATCCTCGCGGGGGTGGCCGCGCTCGCCGTGGCAGCCTCCGCCGCCGTGGCCGGCGTCGGCCTGCGCGACGCGCACGCGGCAGAGACCGAGGCCAGCGCCGCCGCTGCCGGGGGCTCCGCCATCAACGGCTTCCGCAGCGTCGGCTACTTCGCTCAGTGGGGGGTGTACGGGCGCGGGTACCAGGTCAAGCAGATCGACACGTCCGGCGTGGCCGACGAGCTGACCCACATCAACTACGCCTTCGCCAACATCCACCACCAGAACCTCGAGTGCTTCGAGGCCAACAAGGCCCAGAGCCCCGGGCCGAACGGCTCCGACGGGGCGGGCGACGCCTGGGCCGACTACGGCATGGGCTACACGGCGGCCAACTCCGTGTCGGGCACCGCCGACTCCTGGGACCAGCCGCTGGCCGGCTCGTTCAACCAGCTCAAGCAGCTCAAGGCGAAGCACCCGGACCTCAAGGTCATGATGTCGATGGGCGGGTGGACCTGGTCCAAGAACTTCTCGCTGGCGGCCAAGACCGACGCCTCGCGCGAGAAGCTCGTGTCGAGCTGCATCAACATGTTCATCAAGGGCAACCTGCCGGTCATCGACGGCCGCGGCGGACCCGGTGCCGCAGCCGGCGTCTTCGACGGCTTCGACATCGACTGGGAGTGGCCGGGCTCGCCGAACGGCGCCGAGGGCAACCACGTCGACCCAGTGAACGACAAGCGCAACTTCAAGCTCCTCCTCGCCGAGTTCCGCGAGCAGCTCGACGCGCTCGGCGCGACGACCGGCAAGGACTACGAGCTCTCCGCGTTCCTGCCCGCCAACCCGGCGGACATCGAGGCGGGCGGCTGGAACGACCCGGAGATCTTCGAGTACCTCGACTTCGGTAACGTCCAGGGCTACGACCTGCACGGCGCCTGGGACGCGAACCTCACCGGGCACCAGGGCAACCTGCACCACGACCCCGCGGACCCGCGCGAGCCGGCGCGGCAGTTCAGCGTCGACCTCGCCGTCAAGTCGTACACGGACGCCGGGATCGACCCCGCGCAGCTCGGCCTCGGCCTCGCGATGTACGGGCGCGGCTGGACCGGTGCACCGTCGTCCGACGCGTGGGGTACCGCGACCGGCCCGGCCTCCGGCCAGTGGGAGGCGGGCATCAACGACTACGACGTCATCAAGAACGTGGGTACCGGCTACTACGACGCCGAGCTGGGCGCTGCCTGGCGGCACGACGGCAACACCTGGTGGTCGTACGACAACGAGCAGTCCGTCCGGGCGAAGGCCGACTACATCCGGGCCGAGGGCCTGGGCGGGGCCATGTGGTGGGACCTGTCGGGCGACCGCTCCGGCACGCTGACCGGTGCGCTGCAGGGCGTGCTCGGATCCGGGACGCCCGGGCCGGTCGAGGGCGGCGGGGGCCCGACTGACCCGCCGACCGACCCGCCCACGGACCCGCCGACCGACCCGCCGACCGACCCGCCGGGTGACGCCTGCGCCTCGGCGGCCTGGAGCGCGTCGGCGGTCTACGTGGGTGGGAACACCGTGTCGCACGCCGGGCACGAGTGGCGTGCCAAGTGGTGGACGCAGGGCGAGACCCCCAAGCCGTCGGAATGGGGCGTCTGGCAGGACCTGGGCGCCTGCTAAGGCCTGACAGGCCGAGCGCGTGATCGGCAGAACGTCAGGTGATCGGTAATCCGAACTACCGATCACCTGACGTTTTGTCGATCACGCGCATCTTTGCGTGCAAGGAAGCACCAGCTCGCGACAGAGTGGGGGCGTGGACGACAGTTCTGGTGAGCCGCCGCACGGCAGGCTCCCGCACGACGACGCCTGGTTCAGCGCGCTCTTCGACGCGCACTCACGTGCGCTCTACTCGTACTTCGTCCGTCGGCTGCCCGACGGCGGCCGCGCCTCCGACGCCGAGGACCTCGCCGCAGAGGTGCTCGCCACCGCGTGGCGACGGCGCGACGACGTGCCCGACGGCGCCGAGCTGCCGTGGATGTACCGGACGGCCGGCTACGTGCTGGCGAACCACCGGCGCAAGATGCGGGCGCTGCCCGTCGCGATCGTCCCCGACGAGCCGGACGACGTGGACCCAGCGACCTTCGCCGCCGTGGACGACGCCGTCCGCCAGGTGCTGTCCCAGCTGTCCCCGCGCGACCGGCGCATCCTGTTGCTCGTCGCCTGGGACGGGCTCTCCGGCGACGACCTCGCCCAGGTGCTCGGCGTCTCCCGGGGCGGGGCCGACGCGGCGCTGTCCCGCGCGAGGGCGCGGCTCCGCGACGCCTGGGACGCACACGAGCAAGCGGTGGACGCATGAGCACATGTAGAGGGTGTGCGCGGTGCGCAGCCGAGCACGGCACGGAGGGACGGCGATGAACGAGCACGAGCGGCTGGAGGACCCGGCGTTCGCGCGCCTGGTGGCGGCGGACCCCGCGCGGCGTGCGCCCGACCCGGCGCAGGGCGTGCTCCGCGCGAAGGTGGACGCGCTGATCGCCGAGCAGGCCGAGCAGCGGCCGGCCGGTGGAGCGGAGCACGGCACCGCGCGGCGTGAGCCCGCCGGGCACGAGCCCGCCGGGCACGAGCAGGCGGACGAGCTCGCGCTGCGGCGGCACCGGCGTCGGACGCCCTGGCTGGTCGCGGCCGCCGTGGCCGGCATCGTCGCGGCGGGCGGAGGCGGCTACGTGGCCGGGGAGTCGGGGTTCGGGTCTGGCGCCTCGCCCGCGTCCGACATGGCCGAGAGCGCCGACCAGGCGCCGTCGGTCATGTCGGAGCGGGACGATGGTGGCGGCGAGAGCGAAGCCACGACCGACGGACTGGGGCCGCTCGCCGCCGACGGCGACCTGCCGGCGGCGACCGGGTTCGTGTTCCACGCCGGTGCCGGGCTCTCGGAGGTGCCCCGGACGGCGGAGGTGCGCGTCGCCGGGACGCACGGCGAGAGCCTCGGCTCCTACCCGGTGGTCAGCGAGGCGGAGGCCGTCGAGCGGCTCGGCGACCCGCGGTTCCTCGGCGCGGTGCTGGGTCGGCCCCCGCAGGCCCCGCCGCAGGAGGAGACCGGGCAGTCGACGCCGCCGGTGCCGGGCGGACCGGTCGCCTTGCCCGTCGAGGACGTCACCATCCGCTCGGCGGATCTCACGGAGGCGCACTACACGCTGCCGGACGGCACGATGCTGCTCGTCCCCGCCTACGACCTCACGGACGACGCGGGCCGCACCTGGACCGTCATGGCCGTGGACGACGAGCTGCTCGAATTCGGGCCGTGACGCGACTGCCCTGCGGGCGTCGTAGGGTCGAGCACGCAGGGATCCCGAACTTCACATCCTGAACTTCACAAGGAGTGCAACCATGGCAACACGTACCGCCCGCACCGCTTGGAACGGCACCTTCACGGAGGGGTCGGGGCAGGTCGAGCTGTCGTCGTCGGGCGTGGGGACGTACGACGTCTCCTGGCCGGCGCGTACCGCCGACCAGGCCGGCGGCGTCACCAGCCCCGAGGAGCTCCTCGCGGCATCGCACTCGTCGTGCTTCACGATGGCGTTCACGAACGAGCTCGGCTCCGCCGGTGCGACGCCGGAGCAGATCGAGGTCACGGCCGACGTGACGCTCGGGCCGGACCCGGCCGGCGGCGTCCGCATCACCAAGAGCGCCCTGACGGTGCGCGGGTTCGCGACGGGCATCGACGAGGCAGGCTTCAAGGCCGCCGCCGAGGCCGCCAAGACCGGCTGCCCGATCTCGAAGGCGCTGACCGGCGTCGACGCGATCACGGTGGACGTCACCTTCGAAGGCTGACCCCTCCCCGTTGAGTGCTGGGTATTTGTTGATCTCGCAGTCAGAAGCCCACAAATACCCAGCACTCAACGGCTGGTCGGACAGGTGTGCGGCTCGCCGCTTTGTGGTGCGAGAATCGCGAGGTGCCATCGCAGACCCCCGACGCCCCGTCCCGGAACGGTATGAACGACGACGACCGCGTTGCGCACGGCTCGAAGGCCCACACCGCTGACGACGCCGAGGCAGCCCGCGCCGCGCGCGAGAAGGCCGAGGCCCGTGCCGCCGAGGAGGCGGAGCGCCGCCGCGCCGAGAGCGAGGAGCGGCGCAAGGCCGCGCGCCGCGAGGCGGACCACGCTGCGGAGGCCGCGCGCGAGGCCGTCGCCGACGCGCTGCGGATCGCCATGGACGGCGCCGTCGACACCAGCACCCGTCGTCGCGCCGAGTACTCCACCGACGCGTCCAACTACCGCGTGGTGCCCGAGGGTGTGCTCTTCCCGGAGAGCACGGACGACGTCGTCGCGGCGCTCCAGGTGCTGCGTGAGCTCAAGGTCCCGATCACGGCGCGCGGCGCCGGCACGTCGGTCGCGGGCAACTCGGTGGGTCCCGGCGTCGTGCTCGACCTCGGGCGGAACCTCGACCGGGTGCTGAGCATCGACCCGGAGCGCCGCACGGCACGGGTGCAGCCGGGCACGATCATGTCGACCCTCCAGGCCGAGGCCAAGGGGCACGGCCTGCGCTTCGGGCCGGACCCGAGCACCCAGAACCGCGCGACGCTCGGCGGCATGATCGGCAACAACGCGTGCGGCCCGCACGCGGTCGCGTACGGGCGTACCGCCGACAACGTGGTCTCGCTCGACGTGATCGACGGCACCGGGCGCCGGTTCACCGCCGGTTCCGGTGACCCCGAGTTCGCCGTCGTCCCCGGTCTCAAGGAGCTCGTCCGGGACAACCTCGCGCTGATCCGCACCGAGTTCGGCCGGTTCGGCCGGCAGGTGTCGGGCTACTCGCTGGAGCACCTGCTGCCCGAGAACGGCTCGAACCTGGCCCGCGCCCTCGTGGGCACGGAGGGCACGCTCGTCACGGTCCTGGAGGCGGAGCTCAACCTGGTGGAGACGCCGGGCGCACCCACGCTCGTCGTGCTCGGCTACCCCGACATGGCCACCGCCGCCGACGACGTCCCGCGCCTCCTCGACCACAAGCCGCTCGCGATCGAGGGGCTCGACGCCCGGCTGGTCGACGTCGTGCGGCGCGCCAAGGGGGACAGCTCGGTTCCGCCGCTGCCCGGCGCCACGGTCAGCGGCGTCTCCGGCTGGCTGATGATCGAGGTCGGTGGCTCGTCGCAGGCCGAGGCGCTGGGTCGTGCGGACGCCATCGTCGCGTCGTCGACGGCGCTGGACTTCCTCGTGCTGCCCGCAGGTCCGGACGCCACGAAGATGTGGCAGATCCGGGCCGACGGCGCCGGGCTCGCGGGCCGCACGCCCGCCGGTGAGCAGGCGTGGCCCGGCTGGGAGGACTCCGCGGTGCCGCCCGAGAAGCTGGGCCCCTACCTGCGGGACCTGCAGGCGCTCATGGACCGCTATGGCGTGGACGGCCTGCCCTACGGGCACTTCGGCGACGGCTGCGTGCACCTCCGGATCGACATCCCGCTGGAGACGTCGGGCTCGGTGCTGCGCACCTTCATGATCGAGGCGGCCGAGCTCGTCGCCAGCTACGGCGGGTCGCTGTCCGGCGAGCACGGGGACGGCCGGGCCCGGTCCGAGCTGCTGCCGCTCATCTACTCGCCCGAGGCGATAGCGCTGATGGAGCAGTTCAAGGCGCTCTTCGACCCGAACGACCTGCTCAACCCGGGCGTCGTCGTGCGGCCGCGGGCCGTGGACGCCGACCTGCGCCGCCCCCAGGCGGCGCCGGTGCGCACCAAGCTGCCGCTGGTCGGCAAGGGGTCGGGCCATGGTGTCCGGCGCAAGTCCGGGTACGAGGGCTTCTCGTTCGCGCACGACCACAACGACCTGTCGACGGCGGTGCACCGCTGCGTGGGCGTGGGCAAGTGCCGGGCGGACACCTCGGCGTCGGGCGGCTTCATGTGCCCGAGCTACCAGGCGACGAAGGACGAGAAGGACGTCACGCGCGGGCGGGCCCGCGTGCTGCAGGAGGCGGTCAACGGGACCCTCGTCGGCGGCCTCGAGGCGCCGGAGGTGCGGGAGTCGCTCGACCTGTGCCTGTCGTGCAAGGCGTGCTCCAGCGACTGCCCGGCGGGCGTCGACATGGCGCAGTACAAGTCGGAGGTCCTGTACCGGACCTACCGCGGCAAGCTGCGCCCCGTCGACCACTACGCCCTCGGCTGGCTGCCGCGCTGGGCCCGCCTCGCGGGCGCCGTCCCCGAGCTGGTCAACGGCCTGCTCGGCGTGAAGTGGATCGGCAAGGCGGTCCTGTGGGCGGGCGGCATGGACACCCGCCGGTCGATGCCGAAGTTCGCCGAGGTCCCGTTCCGGCAGTGGTGGGCGCGCGGCGGCGCGACCCACGGCGTCCCGGGTCTGCGCGTCACGGCCGAGGAAGGGCTGGGCGTGCCCGGGCGCGAGGCCGAGACCGCGGCGCGGCTCGCGACCAAGCCCAAGGTCGTGCTCTGGACCGACTCGTTCAGCGACACGCTGTCGCCGTCCGTGCCCCAGGCCGCCCTGAAGGTGCTGACCACCGCCGGGTACGACGTCATCGTGCCGTCGGAGCAGGCCTGCTGCGGCCTCACCTGGATCTCGACGGGCCAGCTCGACGGCGCCCGGCGCCGCCTGCTGAAGCTGCTCGAGGTGCTCGGCCCGTACGCGGTGAACGGGATCCCGATCATGGGGCTGGAGCCGTCCTGCACCGCGGTGCTGCGCTCCGACCTGCTCGACCTGTTCCCGGACGACCCGCGCGCGCACGCCGTCGCCCGCATGACGCGGACCGCCGCTGAGCTGCTCACCTCGTCGGACACCCCTGACGAGTGGGAGATGCCGTCGCTCGCCGACGTCACCGCCGTCGTGCAGCCGCACTGCCACCAGCACTCGGTGATGGGGTACGAGGCCGACCAGAACCTGCTCGAGAAGGGCGGGGCCAAGATCGAGGTCCTCGCGGGCTGCTGCGGCCTGGCCGGTAACTTCGGTATGCAGAAGGGGCACTACGAGACGTCGGTGGCGGTCGCGGAGAACGCGCTCCTGCCCGCGCTGCGCGACGCCGCTCCCGGGACCACCTACCTGGCCGACGGCTTCTCCTGCCGCACCCAGGCGCTGGACCTGGCGGGCGTCGAGGGCAAGTCCCTGCTCGAGGTGATCGCGGACCGGCTGTAGTGGCCCCGGGCGGGACTCCGCCGCAGGTCGGAGCGATCTCCGCCCCCGGGGTGATCCGCCCGGAGGAGTCCGTCGCCAGGATGGGAGCACAGCCCAGACGAAGGAGACTCCTATGGATCGCACCACTCGCCGGGCGGCGCTGGCCCTGAGCGCGACGCTCGCGCTCGCGGCACCGCTGGCCGTCGCAGGTTCCGCGCACGCCGTGAGCACCGCCGACCGGCCGTCCCCCACCGTCACGGTCCCCGACGTCCCCGACACGGTGTCCGCCATGGTGGCCGACGCCGCCCGCGAGGCCCGGGCCGACGTCGCCGCGAACCGGACCCTGGCGCAGGGCCCGAAGGTGCCGACCGGCACGCAGCTCGACGCCGCCGTGGACGCCCTCGTGGCGGACGGCGCGGTCGCGGTGACGGCTCGCGTCGAGAAGGGGTCGAAGACCTGGAGCGGTGCCGCCGGGACCCGCGAGCGCGACGGTCACGCGCCCGCCAAGCCGCGCGACCGGTTCCGCGTGGCGAGCAACACCAAGCCGATGATCGCCGCGCTGGTCATGCAGGAGGTCGAGAAGGGCACCTGGACCCTCGACACGCCCGTCGAGGACGTGCTGCCCGGCGTCATGCCGGCCGGGGTGACGATCGAGCAGCTGCTGAGCCACCGTTCGGGCGCTCCGACGGCGACGGACTGGATCCTCGCCTCGCGGATGACCGACCTGAACTCGTGGGACGAGTACTTCGCGGTGATGGGCCAGGAGGTCACGCCGGCGGACCACATCCAGGCGCTGCAGTCCGCGTCGTGGATGAACGAGCCGGGGGAGGACTTCTCCTACTCGAACGCGGGCTACGTGGTGCTCGGCATGATGCTGGAGGAGGTCACCGGACGCAGCGTCGAGAACCTGCTGCGGTACCGCGTGTTCGCGCCGGCCCGGATGTGGCAGAGCGCGTACCCCGACGACCCGGGCGTGCGCGGACCGTTCCTGCAGGAGTCGACGTACCCCGGCCCCGTGGGCCAGGGCTGGTACGACCTCGACCACTTCGACCCGAGCCTGTTCGACGCGGCGGGCGCCGTCACCAGCACCACCGAGGACCTCGCCGACTTCACCGAGGCCCTGGTCACCGGCCGGCTGGTCGACGCGGAGACCACCGCCGACATGCTCGAGCCGCGCACGGCCGGCCACGAGGTGTTCCCGGACTACGGGCTCGGCGTCTACCGGCTCCCGGACCCGTGCGTGCCCGGTGGCTGGCTCTACGGGCACGACGGCGCCTCGTTCGGCACCCTGTCGGTCAACCTGACCTCGCCCGACGGTGAGCGCCAGGTGTCCCTCGGAGTCACCGGGCGGGACGTCGCCTACCCGGTGCTCACGGAAGAGCCGCTGTACGACCTCAACGAGCTGCTGGTGGGCATGATGCGGGCCACCTGCTGACCTGGCTGCCGCACTCACTCCAGCCACTCCGTCTCGAACCGGTCGTTCGCGTGGATGTGGACGGCCTCGTAGAGGTCCGCACCCAGGGTCTTGAACTTGTGCGGCACCATCGCCTCGACCACGAGGACCTGGCCGCCGACAGCCTGGATCTCCTCGCCGGCCACGGTGAACAGAACCCGGCCGGACCGGATCACGAACGTCTCGGAGTAGGGGTGCCGGTGCAGGCGCGGCCCGAAGCCGTCCTGCGTGACCCGCTCGAAGATCACGGACACCTCTGATCCGTGGAGGTACCCCTCGAAGTTGTTGTGCGGCAGCGTCGCCTGCTCGATCGCCTGGAGAGTCATGTATCCAGGCTGGCGGGCGCGCCGCCGTCGGGCAACGGGGTTCGTGTTCCGCCGAAGGTCGAGAATGAGCCCCATGGAATTCCAGGACGTCGTCCGCAAGCGCCGGATGCACCGCAAGTTCACCGACGAGCCGGTGCCGGCCGAGGCCGTCGACCGGATCACCCGCAACGCCGTCCGCGCCCCGAGCGCGGGGTTCAGCCAGGGCTGGGCGTTCGTGGTGCTGGAGACCGCGGCGGACCGGGACCGGTTCTGGGCGACGTCGACGCCGGACACCTCGGAGCGTGACATGTCGGCCTGGCTCGCGGGGATGCGGACCGCCCCCGTGATCGTCCTGGCGCTCGCGTCCAAGGCGGCCTACCTGCGGCGGTACGCGGAGCGGGACAAGGGCTGGGAGGACCTCGACGAGTCCCGCTGGCCGGTCCCGTTCTGGCACGTCGACGTCGGCATGGCGTCGCTGCTCATGCTGCAGACCGCCGTCGACGAAGGGCTGGGCGCGTGCTTCTTCGGCGTCCCGCCGGAGCACGTCGGGGCGGTCCGGGACGAGTTCGGCATCCCTGGCGAGTTCGAGATCACCGGCGTCGTCGCGGTCGGGCACCCGGCCGACGGCGGGGCGAAGGGCTCGCCCACCCGCCGCAAGCGCAAGCCCGAGTCGGAGGTGATCCACCGGGGCGGCTGGTGACCCTGCCTTGTGGTGGGCGTGATCGAGCCTGAGACGGGCCGTGCCGTAACGATCACGCCCACCACACGAAGGTCAGGCGGCGTCGAGGCGTGCCCGCACGTCGTCGTCCAGGACCAGGTCCATCGCGCCGAGCGCCTCGTCGAGCTGCGCCACGCTGCTCGCGCCGAACACCGGGACCACCGGCACCTCGCCGCCCAGCAGCCAGGCGAGCGCCACCTGGTTCGGCGTCGCGCCGGTCTCGGCGGCGACGGCGCGCAGCGTCCTGATCCGCTCCCGGGAGCCCGCGTGGTCGGCGCCGTTGAAGAGCGACTTGTCGTCCCGCGTGAACACGCCCTGGTGCAGCGGCGAGTACGCCATGACGGCGAGACCGGGGCGGTCGGGCGTGCCGGTGGAGCGGGCGTAGTCGAGCAGCTCGGACGTCGCCCAGTTGGTCCGGATCGGCTGCGGCCGCGGGTACACGTAGCTGTAGCACTGCTGGACGGCCCCGTAGGGCGCGACGCCCAGCCGCGCGGCGGTCTCCCGCGCCTCGACGACCCGCCACAGCGCGACGTTCGAGATGCCCGGGATGCCGACGAGTCCCTCGTCCACCAGCTTGCCGAACGCGCCCACCGTCTCGTCGAGCGGCGTCTCGAGGTCGTCGACGTGCCCGTAGAGCACGTCGACGTGGTCCGTGCCCAGGTGACGCAGGCTCTCGCGCGCCTCACGGTCGATCGTCGAGGCGGCCAGGCCCTGGTAGTTGGTGGGCGGCGTGGTCGACAGCGGCAGGTCGGGGTCCTTCTTCGCCGCGCCCAGCTTGGTCGCGATCCGCAGGCTGTCGCGGTTGCCCCGCGCGGCGAGCCAGCGGCCGAGCACGTCCTCGGAGTCGCGGCCGTGCCCGCCGACCCACGCGTTGTAGTTGTTCGCCGTGTCGAGGAACGTGCCCCCGGCCTCGACGAACCGGTCAAGGATCGCGAACGACGTCTCCTCGTCGGTCCGGGTGCCCATGAACATCGTGCCCAGGCACAGCGTCGACACCTCGAACGAGGTGTGCCCGTTGTCCAGCGTGCGGTACTGCATGCTCTGCTCCTTCGGCCTGCGTCGTCCCCGGGCGCTCCCGCCCGGTGCTGACCACGCTAGGCAGCAATCGGTCTGGTGCTACGGTCCAATGTCATGGCGACGGACCGGACCAATTCCGCCGACGAGGTGCTGATCGCGCTCGCACCCGGGCCCGGAGCGCTGCGGCACCGGCTGGAGCAGGCGATCCTCGAGGGCGTCGCCTCGGGCCGCCTCCCGCCGGGCACCGCGCTGCCGCCCAGCCGGGCGCTCGCCGACACCCTCGGGATCTCGCGCTGGGTGGTCACCGAGACGTACGGCCACCTGGTGAGCAAGGGGATCCTCGACGCGCGGACGGGTTCGGCGACCCGGGTCGCCCCGCTCGTGGCGGACGGCGGCGGGGCCGACGCCGGGACTCGACGAGCCCGACGGACGGACGCAGCCCGACGGACGGACGCAGCCCGACCGTCGGAGGTGGCTCAGCCGGCGGGCGGGGCCCTGGAACGTGCGCCGCACCGCGCGACGCACGACCTCGCGCCCGGAGTGCCCGACCTGCGGCACGTCCCTCGGGAGGCCTGGTTGCGAGCCGCACGTGACGCGCTGGCCGCGGCGACCAACGACGACCTGGGCGGGCAGCCGGCCGCCGGGCATCCCGCGGCGCGCGAAGCGGTGGCGACCCATCTGCGGCGTGCGCGCATGACGTCCGGGCCGGACCGTGCGGTGGTGCTCACCCGGGGCGCCTCGGACGGCATGTCGCGGATCGCCGCCGCGCTGGCCGCGGCAGGGCACACCCACCTGCTCGTCGAGGACCCGAGCTGGGCCCCGCTGCGCGACGTCGCCGCGGCCGCCGGCCTCCTCCCGGTCCCCGTCCCCGTGGACGACGACGGGATCTCCACGGACCGGCTGCGCAGCGAGGCCGCCCGCACGGGTGCCCGGGCGGTGCTGCTCACCCCCGCGCACCAGTTCCCGCTGGGCGCAGCGCTGTCGGATCCCCGGCGTGCGGCGGTGCTCGACTGGGCGCGCGAGGTGGACGGACTGGTGATCGAGGACGACTACGACGCCGAGTTCCGCTACGACCGCCGGCCGGTGCCCGCCCTGCAGGGCCTGGACCCGGACCGGGTGCTGCTGCTCGGCGCGACGAGCAAGACCCTCGCGCCGGCGTTCGGGATCGGCTGGATGGTGGTGCCGGAGCGGTGGCGCGCCGCGGTGCTGGAGGTCTCGGTGCGGCGCGGCCCCACGCCCGGTCCGGCCACGCTGGACCAGCTCACCCTTGCCCGGTTCGTCGCGGACGGCGCCTTCGCGCGGCACCTGCGGGCGGCCCGCGACCGCTATGCCCGACGCCGGGCCGCGCTGCTGGCCGCACTCGACAGCGAGCTGCCCGGTGCGCGGGTCGGCGGGATCGCGGCCGGGATGCACGTGACGGTGGACCTTGCCGGCCTCGCCCTGCCCGGCCTCGCCCTGCCCGGCCTCGACCAGTCCGGCCCCATCTGGCCCGACGCCGCCGCCGTCGTCCGGGAGGGGGCCGCCCGGGACGTCGCGCTGGTCGACCTCCGCCGGTACCAGGCCGCGCCGTCGGCCAGGTCGACAGTGCTCGTGGTCGGTTACGGCAACCTGGCCGACGCGCGTCTCGCGGAGGCGGTCCGGAGCCTGCGCGCGGCCGTCGAGGCGGCCGTGGGCTGACCGGTCACCGCCTCCGCCAGGTCACCGCCTCCGCCAGGTCACGGCTCCTGCGAGACCAGGTCCGAGACGGTCCGGTGCACGCCCTGCACGTCGCCGCGCTCGCGGGCCAGCAGCCAGGCCGCGATCTGGTTCGACGCCTCGACCACCGTGGTCGCCCGGGGCACCCGGCGCTCGTGGAACTCGGCCCACAGCTCGTCGGACAGCGCCTCGTACCTGGTCACGACGTCCCCCAGTACCAGGGCGTCCTCCAGCGCCTGTGCGGCGCCCTGGGCGACGGTGGGCGGGCACGAGTGTGCGGCGTCGCCGATGACGACCACCCGGCCGCGGTTCCACGGCGCGGCGACGACGTGGCTGGTGAACCACGTGTAGTGGACGTGCTCGACGCCCTGCTCGAGCTGGGCGCGGATGGCGTTCCAGTGGGCGCCGTAGGGGCGCGCCAGCTCCGCCATGATCTTCGAGCCCTCGGCGGGCGTCATGCCCTGGCGGTCCTGCTTGTCCTCGACCAGGTACGCGTACATCGTGTCCTCGCCGGTGGGGCAGAACCCCGCGATGTAGGACGGGCCGCCGAACACGAGCTCCGTGTGGTCGGCCTCCGGCGGGCGCTCGACGAAGGCGCGGAAGATGCCCATCCCGTTCGGCTCGGGCCTGGTGGTGATCCCGATCTGCTCGCGGACGGCGGAGTTGAGCCCGTCCGCCCCGACGACGAGCTCGTGCGTCACCTGCTCGCCCCCGGCGTCGGTCGCGATGGTGAGCGTGACGCCGTCGTCGGCATGGGTGACCGCGGTGACCCGGGCGCCGAAGCGGACGCTCGCACCGAGCGCCTGCGCCCGCGCGAGCATGATCTCGGCCAGGTCGGGGCGGAACATTCCGGCGGTCGCCGGGTAGTCGGCGCCACCCATCTTGTTGTCCGGCATCTCGGCGACCAGGGGCGCCTCCGGTCCGGGGGCGCGGATGCCGAGCACCTCGAACGAGAACGACCTCGCCCGCACCTGCTCCCAGATCCCGAGCCGGTCGAGCGCCCGCAGCGCGTTGCCCTGCAGCGTGATGCCGGACCCGAGGGCGCCCAGGGTCGGCTTCGCCTCGTAGACGACGACGTCCGCGCCGGCCTCCGCCAACAGGATGGCGGTCGCCAGCCCTGCGGCTCCGGCGCCCACGACTCCCACGTTCTGCACAGCACTCACGGTGACTCCCTGGTCCGGGGCGGTTTCACGAGCGAACTCGAACTTGCCGATACCGCGCAAATTACAGCAGACCGGGCACCTGGTGGCCGACGGCGGCCCGAACTTCATCCGGGAGCTGTGACCAGTCGTCGGCCGTGTCCAGGTCGACGGCCGTCCCGGGGCGATGCACGACCGCCGACTCCAGGCCGAGTGACTCCGCCTCCGCGAGGTGCGCCGCCAGCGAGCCGATCCCGAACCGGAACCGGAAGGTGCCGTGTGCCGCGTCCCCGGCACGAAGCAGCAGCAGGTTGGTGCCCGACCGGTAACGGTCGGTCGCGACCACCACCGGCGCCTCCGTCGCGAGCAGCGCCACGACATCCTCCGGCAAGAGCGCCGGCAGGTCGGCGTGCGCCACCAGGAGCGGCCCGGGGCCGCGCGCCGTGAGCACCTCACGCGCGTGCTCCAGCGCACCGTTCAGCCCTGGCCGGACAGCGGGCTGCTCCAGGACCTCGACCTCCAGCCCTGCCAGCGCCTCGCGCGTGAAGACCGGGTCCGCCGTCACCACCACCACCCGCCCGACCCCGTCGGCGGCGAGCAGCGTCGCCACCACGTGCCGCGCCAGCACCCGGACGAGCCGGCGTCGCGAGGCGCCGTCGAGCACCGCGGCCAACCGGGACTTGCCCGACACGCCGTCCCGGAGCGGTACCACCGCCGTCGTCGTGCCCCGGCCCAGCGGCCGGACGCCGGTCACGCCAGCGCCAGCAGCTCGCGGGCCAGGCGCTCGCGGCCGGGCGGGCCGCCCATGACGGTGTCGGTGACGTGCACGGTCAGGCCCAGGTCGGCCACGGGGCCGGCGAGATGCGCGTCCTGCTCGTCGATCACCATGACGTCCACGAGATCCGCGTAGATCCGGGCCACCCCGAGCGCCGACACCTCGTGCCCCAGCGTCTCCAGGATCTGGGCGGCCGGGCCCTTGATCGCCTGTCCGCCCACGATGGGGCTCACCGCAACGCGGCGGCCGGGCGCCGTGGCGAGCGCCTCGCGGACGCCGCGCACCGCGAGCAGCGGCTCGATCGACAGGAACGGGTTCGACGGCGCGAGCACCACCAGCTCGGCGGCCAGCGCGTCGAGCACACCGGGCGCGGGGCGGGCGGCGTCGGCCCCCTCGAAGTGCAGGCCGAGGACGGCGTCCGCGTGCTGCCGTCCCACGAAGTACTCCTGGAACCCGAGCCGGCCCGACGGGGTGTCGACGAGGGTGGCGAGGTGGTCGTCGGTGGCGGGCAGGACCCGTGGCCCGACGCCCATCGCGCGGGCGAGGTGCGCCGTCACGGCCGACAGGGGCTCGCCGCGGTGCAGCCGCTGGGTGCGGACGATGTGGGTGGCGAGGTCGCGGTCGCCGAGCGTGAACCAGGTGTCCTCGCCGAGGTCCCGCAGGGCGGACAGGGTCGCGTAGGACTCGCCGCGCAGGCCCCAGCCCCGTTCCTCGTCGTTCAGGCCCGCGAGGGTGTAGACGACCGTGTCGATGTCGGGGGAGATGGCGAGACCGTGGAGCTGGGTGTCGTCGCCGACGTTCACGACGACGGTGAGGGAGGGTGCGCCGAGGGCGAGATCCAGGCCGTGCGCGAGCCGCGCACCGCCGACCCCGCCCGCGAGAAGGGTGACGTTCACGCGTCGAGCCTACGTGTGGGGGCAGACTGGGTACATGGCTGTCTTCGCGTTCTCCGTCGCCCCCATGACCGCAGGCGAGTCCGTCGCCGACCACGTTGCCGAGGCTGTCCGCATCGTCCGGGAGTCAGGACTCCCGAACCGGACGACCTCGATGTTCACCGAGATCGAAGGGACCTGGGACCAGGTGATGCCCGTGATCCAGCGCGCCACCGATGCCGTGTCGCGCGGCGGGCACCGGGTGTCGCTGGTGATCAAGGCCGATATCCGCCCGGGTGCGCCTGACGGTCAGATCACCAGCAAGATCACCCGGGTCGAGGAACGGCTCGCCGCCGAGGAGTCGGAGACCGGTCACTCCTGATCGCCGTGCTCGTGACAACTGTCACGACACCTTCACCCCCGTGTTTCCGGTCTCCGGCCCCCGGCCTTTAGGCTAAGGCGGACCAATGCCGCAGGACCCCGGGAGATCACGAGATGCCACTGTTCGAGGTCGACACCCAGCGGCCCCTCCTCGTGACGTCCACGAACGGCGCGAACGGTTCGTCGGAACCAGGACTGAAGACCACCGCGAACCAGGTGGTCGACTCCCACATCGACGGGCTCCTCGGTGAAGAGGTGTTCCCGATCGCCCAGGGTTCCGGCCCGGACGAGCCGCACCTGCTGGCGCTCGACGCGTCAGGCTCGCCGGTCGTGGTGGAGCTGGTAGCGGACCTCGACCGCGAGAACCTCGCCAAGGCACTCGACCACGCCGGAGCCGCCGGCCGGCTGACGCGGGCGGACCTCGCCGCGCGTTACAGCGGCGGCGCGAGCTCGTTCCAGCACGACGTCGCCGCCTTCTACGACAGCGTGCCGATCACGCGAACCCAGGGGAAGAACGGCGGCAGCGGCGCTCGGCTCATCATCATCTGCCAGAACGCGCCCGATGAGATCCTCAACGCCGTCGACTTCCTGCGGCAGCCCACGATGCCCGTCGAGGTGCTGAAGATGGGCGTCGTGAACTCGAGCGACGGCCGCAAGTTCCTCGACGTCTCGCCGCTCGTCGTGCACCTCCCGCCGGGCCTGCCCGCACCCAAGTCGGCGCCGATCGGCGGGACCATCACGGCCTCCATGGAGGGTTCCGTCAGCGGCTCGATGGACACGGGCGTCACCGGCGGGGTCGCCGGTGGTTCCGGGGCGCCCAAGGACGCCTTCGAGGAGGGCGTCAAGGTCGGTTACGCGCTCACCGGCAAGATGCCGGTCGTCGCGCAGGCGCCGCAGTCCCGCGCTCCGCAGGCCCCGCAGTCCCGCGCCGAGCGTGCCGCGCGGCAGGCGCCCGTCCGCGCCGAAAACCCGACGCCGCTCGCCGACAACCCGGTCTCCGGCCCGACCAACGCGGCGACAGGTCTGCGGTCGAGCCTCCGAGGTGGCGCTGCCCGCGGCAGCACGTCCGAGCGTTCCACGGCCGGCAACAAGTCCGAGCGGGTGGCGGGCACGCGCGCCGCGCGCCGCGCCCAGGCCGCCGCCACCTCCCCCGACGCCACGCAGGCACCCACGAACGGTCCCGGCGGCGGCAGCACGCCGAGCGCCCCGGTGTCCTCGGTGCGTCCCGGCGCGGAGTCCCGCCCGACGCCGAGCACCCCGCCGCGGCTCGCGCCCAGCCGTTCCTCGCTCGGCGACGTCGCCGCACCGGCCGAGGCCGCCGCCGAGCCGCCGCCGTCCGTGCGTCGACGCTCGCGCACCGACCGGTTCGCGGCGTCGGCCCAGCCTGACGGGCCGACGGCCTACCCGGCGTCGGGCCCGACGCCGTCCGCGGGGTCGGCCTACCCGCCGCCGCCCGTGCCGCAGCCGCAGCAGCCGCAGCCGGCGGAGGAGAACCTGTGGCAGCCGCCGTCGTACGACGACGCGCCCGCCTACCCCGGTGCGGACTCGAACCAGCCCGAGGACCTCGACATCACCCGGCCCCGCTACACCCAGGAGCCCGCCTACCGCGCGGAGTCCGGCTTCGCGCCCGCCCCGCAGCCGTACGGCTACACCCCTGAGCCGGCGGCCGGGTACGGCGACCAGAACGGCTACGGCTACGGCGAGCAGGCCGGGTACACGCCCTACGCGGACAACGTGGCCCCGGTGGTCACGGAGCCGAACCCCTGGGAGTCCGGCGGCTACATGGCCGGTCCCGACGACGGCTACGGGCAGACGGCGTTCGCCGCGGACCCGTACCCGTCGAGCGCCCCCGAGGCACCGGCGCGCCCGGTGCCGCCGAGCGAGAGCATCCGGGCCAGCACCCCGATGCTGTTCGAGGAGGAGGACGACCCCGACCTGGAGGCGCTGGCCCGCAGCATCGGCACGCCCACACGCATCGTGTGGTCGCGTCCGCGCCGCAACCAGCACTTCGAGGCGATGCTCCTGCCGGACGGTGCCATCGAGCTCGCTAACGGCGCTCGGTACCGCCACCCGGACTCGGCTGCCACGGCGGCCTCGGGCTCGTACACGGCCGACGGCTGGAGCGTGTGGCGCATCGGCGACACCGGCCCCACGCTCGTCGAGGAGTTCTCCCGCCGGTTCGCCTGAGCCGAAGGTGCAGCGCAGGGTGCGGGCCGAGGAACGAGGCACGCGCCTGGAGCGGAACCGCAGGCTCAGGGGATACCCGTAGAGCCTGAGCCGAAGGCGCAGCGCAGGGTGCGGGCCCAGGAACGAGGCACACGCCTGGAGCGGAACCGCAGGCTCAGGCGACACCCGTAGAGCCTGTGCTCAGCCCGACGCGCGCACCACGAGCTCGGGCATGAACGTCTCCGAGCCGCCCGCCGGCTCGCCGGCGGGCTCCTGGGCCTGCCGGAGGGCGGCCAGCAGGAGCCGCGCCATGGCCTCCGCCATGTCCTCGACGGGCTGACGCACCGTCGTCAGCGGTGGATGGGCCTGCGCGGCGACGCTCGAGTCGTCGAAGCCGACGACCGCGACGTCCCGCGGTACCTCCCGGCCCGCGGTGCGGAGCGCCGTCGAGACGCCGTCGGCCATGAGGTCGTTCGCGGCGAAGACGCCGTCGACGTCCGGCCTGGCGGCCAGCAGCGCCCGGACCGCGGCCTCGCCGCCCGGCCGGGTGAAGTCGGCGGTGACGACCTCGGGCTCTGGCAGCCCGGCGGCCCGCACCCCGTCCAGGAACCCCTGCAGCCGGGCGTGCCCGAACGGTGCGTCGGACGGCCCGGCGACCACGGCGAGCCGCGTGCGCCCGGACGAGGCGAGGTGCGCCGCGGCGAGCCGGCCGCCGGCGGCCTGATCCAGGTCGACCCAGGCGACCCCTGGGAGAGCGGTGCGGGTCGACAGCACCAGCGGTACGGAGAGCGCGGCGAGGCGCGCGGGCAACGGGTCCGCGGAGCTGGACGTGATGAGCAGCACCCCGTCGACGTGCCCCTGCCGCACGTATCGCACGACCTGGTCGTGCGCGGGCGGGTCGGCGGGGATGATCGCGAGGTGGATGTCGCGGGGGCGCAGCACCGTCTGTGCGCCGGCGGTCACCCGCCCCACGTAGGGGTCGGTGAAGAGCCGTTCGAGGAACGGCAGCGGCGAGCGCTGCTCGGGGGGTTCGGAGACCACGAGGGCCACTGATCCGGTGCGCCGCGTCACGAGCGACCGGGCGGCGAGGTTCGGCACGTAGCCGGTCTCCTCGATCGCCCGGCGCACCACCTCGACGATCTCCGGGTCGACGGTGGGCACCTCGTTGATCACCCGTGAAACGGTCGCGCGTGACACTCCCGCGACGGAGGCGACCGCCTCGAGAGTAGGCCGCCCGGACCCAGGATTCTGCACTCGCCCAGTTATACCCCTTCGTTGAGTGCTGGGTATTTGTGGTTCTGCGGACTCGAGACCCACAAATACCCAGCACTCAACGAGGGCGGTGGTTACTGGTAGACGCGGACGTAGTCCACGAGCATCCTCGACGGGAATGGGGTGGTGGCGTCCGGCGGTCCGGGCCAGTCACCGCCGACCGCGAGGTTGAGGATCATGTAGAAGTCGTGGTCGTAGACCCACGGCCCGCGCGTGGACTCGACGGTGTCCCGGTCGGCGTAGAAGACGTCGCGACCGTCGAGGGAGAACTGGATGCCCTTGCTGTCCCACTCGGCCGCCCAGGTGTGGAAACCGTCCGAGATCTTCGAGCCGTCGGGCAGCGTGTACCCGCCGCCGTACCCACCGCCACCGTTGTACGCGGGGGCGTGCAGCGTCGAGTGGGCCCGTGTCGGGTCCTGGCCGATGAACTCCATGATGTCGATCTCGCCGTTGTACGGCCACGGGCGGCCGTCGAGGAAGTCGGAGCCCATCATCCAGAACGCCGGCCACAGGCCGCGGCCCTCGGGAACCTTCACCCGGGCCTCGAACCGGCCGTACTGGGTGTTGAACGTGCCCGACGTGTTCATGCGGTGCGACGTGTACTGCCGCCCGTCGCGGTCCTCGCGCCGCGCCTCGAGCACGAAGTTGCCCTGGCCGTCGTGGAACCCGTTGCCGCTGGGGGTGTAGACCTGCTGCTCGTTGTTCTGCGGCAGGCCGGGGTCGATGGTCCACCTCGAGGCGTTGGCGGGGGTGCCCGCCGCGCCGTCGAACTCGTCGCTCCACACCAGGTCGAGGTTCTCGAAGTCCGGGTCGGCGGGCTCTGCCGGGGGAGCGGTGGGCGCGCCACCGGTGCCGTAGACCTGGAACTCCCACAGCGAGTAGCCGTACGGGCCGCTCCGGTCGCGCATGTGCACGCGGACGTGCCGGCCGTCGGCGTCGAGCGGGATGGTCTGCTTGAAGCCCGTGCCGCCGGTGGTGGTGTGCACGGTGCGCCAGGTCGTCCCGTTGTCGGAGACCTCGATGTCGAAGGCTGTGGCGAACGCCGGGTCCCACTGCAGCACGACGCTGCTGATGTGCGCGGCGGCACCGAGGTCGACGGCGATCCAGCCCTCGTCCACCCAGCCGGTGTCGGGGTTGACGGCCCAGCGGCTGGCCGGGTCGAGGTCGAACGCCTTGTCGGGGCCGCAGAGCCAGCACGTGCCGTCGTTCTGCGAGCTGGAGGCGCTGCCCGCCTTGCCGTACGAGAGCAGCGTCGTGTCGCCGGGCTGCCCGGTGCCACCGGCGCCGAGCACCTGCAGCTCCCACAGGGAGACGCCCCACTGCGTGGCGCGCTGCGTCACCCACAGGCGCAGGTAGCGTCCGCTCCCGTCGACGTCGAGGTTCTGGTCCCCGCCCGTGCCGGTGGTGGTCGAGTAGAGGGTGGACCAGGTGCTGGCGTCGTTCGAGACCTCGATCCGGAAGCCGGACGCGTACGCCGCCTCCCAGTCGAGCACCACCCGGTCGATGGCCTGGACGGAGCCCAGGTCCACACGGATCCACTGGTTGTCGGCGGCGGTGCTGGACCAGCGGGTGCCGGGGTCGCCGTCGACGGCGTTGGCTCCGCCGCTCCAGGTGAACTCGGTGCTGGACGTGGTGACGGGACGGCCCTGGGAGAGCGGCTCGGCGGCGGCCGTCGCCACCGGGAGCTGGGTGAGCGCACCCAGGGCGAGGAGGGACGCGGCGGAGGCCGCGGCCACGAGACAGCGGAGATGTTTGCGCATTTGACGTGCTCCTTCGAACGTCGGACGTGCACGGGGAAGAGCGAGAGAGCGCTCTCTCAGACACTGTCGCGGACCCGCCCGCCGAAGGTCAAGGGTTTGCCCCGAACTCACTGACAGATCTGTCAGTAAAGGCCGGACGCTCAGGTCACCGCAGTGACCTGAGCGTCCGGCACGGCATTGGCGGCGTGGTTAGGGGCGCACGACGACCTTGCCGAACTGGTCGCCCTGGTTCAGCCGCGCCAGCCCGTCGGCCGCCTGCGCGAGCGGCACCTCGGCGTCGATCACCGGGCGGACGCCGGTACGGGCGCAGAACCGGGCGAGCGCCCCGAGGTCCTCCCGCGAGCCCATGGTGACGCCCTGGACGCGGATCTCCTGGAAGAAGATCCGCGTCAGCTCCGCCGGAGGGGCGTCGCCGGACGTCGCGCCGCAGACCAGCACCGAGCCGCCCGGGCGCACCGAGCGGATCGAGTGCGCCCACGTCGCCTGACCCACCGACTCCAGCACGGCGTCGACCCGCGCGGGCAGCCGCGCACCGGTCTCGACGGCGCCGGCCGCGCCCAGCGCGACGGCCCGCTCCCGCTTCTCCGCGGAGCGCGATGTCACCCAGACCTCCAGGCCGGCCGCCGTACCGAGCATGATCGCGGCGGTCGCGAGGCCGCCACCGGCACCCTGCACCAGCACGCGGTCACCCGGTGCGAGCCCGCCTGCCGTGAAGAGCATGGAGTAGGCGGTGAGCCAGGCGGTCGGCAGGCACGCGGCCTCCTCGAACGACAGCTCGGCCGGCTTGGGCACGAGGTTCGCCGTCGGTACGGCCACCCGCTCGGCGAGGGTGCCGGGGTAGCGCTCCGAGAGGAGCGACCGCGGTTCCTTCGGCCCGACGCCGTGGCCGTCGGCCCCGATGACGCCGTGCACGATCACCTCCGTGCCGTCCGGCGTCACCCCCGCGGCGTCGGTGCCGAGGATCATCGGCAGCTGCTGTTCCTTGAGGCCCACACCGCGCAGCGACCAGAGGTCGTGGTGGTTCAGGCTCGCGGCCCGGACGTCCACCGTGGTCCAGTGCTCGGTGGCTTCCGGTTCAGGGCGGTCACCCACCTCCAGGCCGTCGAGCGGGCTGTCCGGAGAGAAGCTGGTCACAGAGGCAGCAAGCATCTGGCGACCCTAGCCGACGCCGGACCAGCCGGCAGGGACGGTACCCAGCCGCACCCGCTGCGGGTGGTCGCCCACCGGCACCGACGTGATCTTCTGCCCGGTCCCGAAGTCGATGGAGGTCACCTGGTCGGCACCCGACTCCGAGACCACGCACGCCTCGCCGTCACCGGTCACGGTGGACCAGTACGGCTTGTCGACGGCGACCGACGGGCCCTCCTCGAGCGTCGTCCGGTCCACCACCACGGCGTAGTCGTCCATCGTCCCGGCGACGCACAGGTGCTCGCCCGTCGGCTGCATGGTCAGGCCGTGGTGCCGTGAGTCGTTGACCATCTCGGTGCGTCGCCCGTCGAACACCCGCGGCAGCGTCTTGACCCGCGTGATGCGGTCGGTCGCCACGTCGTACTCCAGGAACCCGCCGAAGTACGACACCTGGAAGTAGAGCTTCGACTCGTCCGGGCTGAACGTGGCCGGGCGGACGGCGTCGGACAGGTGGTCCAGGCCGGCGTCGTCGAGCCGGTCGCGCATGTCGATCTCCCGCACCACCTCGAACGTCTCGGCGTCGGCCACCGTGATGACCCGGTCGCCCTTGAGGAAGTCGAGCGCCGGGTCGTCGAGGCTGTTGTTGACCTCACCGATCGACATGTTCCAGATCAGGCCGTCCGACGTGTAGACGTTCTCGTGCGGCTTGTCGCCGGTCGGGAACGATCCGGCCTCCGCGCCGGTCTCGATGTCCAGCACGTGCACCCGTTTGCCCGTCGACGCCGAGACCGCCACCTGGGTCCCGTCGGGCGACACGGCCATGTGGTCGGCGCGCAGGCCGGACACCGGGAACCGCCACTCGACCTCGCCGGTGGCGAGACTGATGGAGACGACGTCGGCGAAGCTCGGCCGGGACACCACCAGCGACGAGCCGTCGGGCGTGGTGTACATGTCGTCGGCGAACTGGTCGTGGCCCTCGCCCACGGTCTGACGGATGACCAGGAAGGCGGCCAGCCGGATCGGGTCGCGGTAGATCTCGCGCATCCGCTCCTCACGGTCGGGGACCACGTCGATCTCGCCGACCGGGGTGAGGTCGGGGCCCGAGGACAGCACCGAGGCCGTGCCGTCCCAGTTGTTGGCGACGAACAGGACGTCTTGCGGGGGCGGGTCGGCCTGCGACGGTCCGGCGACGGCGACGGCACCGGACGTCACGAGGCCCAGCGAGGCCAGGATCGAGAGAGCACGGATGGAGAGAGCACGGCGATGTGTCACTGGACGCTCCTCTTCGTCGAGCTGATCGGCGATGACCAGCTCGACGAAGGTTACTGGAGGTGAGTTCAGTAACGAAAGATCACCCGGTGGTCACCCGGCGGCGACGTCGAACATCCAGGAGATGCCGAACTTGTCGGTGAGCTGCCCGTAGTAGTCGCCCCACGGTGCGAGCGCGAACGGCTCCCCCGGCGTCGCGCCGTCGGACAGCTTCTCGTAGGCGTCCTTGATGTAGTCGTGGTCCTCGGGCCCGCCGGTCAGGGCGACGGTGATGCCCGCGGAGGGCGCCACGTACTCCATGAACGACGGCGTGTCCGACGCCATGATCGTGAGGCCGCCCGGGGTGTCGAGCTGCCCGTGCATCACGAGGTCCTTGTCCTCGTCGGGAGTGGGCATCCCCTCCATCGGGGTCCCACCGAACGTGCTGACGTCGAGCTCACCGCCGAGCACGGACTGGTAGAAGTCCAGGGCAGCCTTGGCCTCGGATCGGAAGCTGAGGTACGGATTGAGCTTTGCCATACGGCCACGCTAGACCTGGGGTCTGCGGCCTGCTCGATGGTTACCCGAGGAACTCACTGACGATCGGGCCGATCTGGTCGGCCTCGACCAGGAACCCGTCGTGCCCCACGTCGCTCGTCACGATCCGCAGCGGCTCAGCCCTGGGGATCCAGCGTGCCAGCCGCGCCGACTGGGCGGGTGGGAACAGGCGGTCGCTGTCGACCGCCACCACGAGGGTCCGGGCGGTGATCTGGCTGAGTGCCGCCTCGACGCCACCGCGGTCGCGGCCGAGATCGTGCGAGAGCATCGACTCGGTGAGCACCACGTAGGAGTTGGCGTCGAACCGGCGGGCCAGCTTGTCACCGTGGTGCTCCAGGTACGACTGCACGGCGAACCGGCCGCCCGCGAACGGGTCCTCGCCGCCCTGCGGCAGGCGGCCGAAGCGACGGTCCAGCTCGTAGCTCGTCCGGTAGGTCGTGTGCGCGATCTGGCGTGCGACGCCCAGGCCGGCGTGCGGTCCGTCGTCGTCCGCCGCGTCGTAGTAGTCGCCGTCGCGGAAACGGGGGTCCAAGCGGATCGCGGTGAGCTGCGGGTGGGACCAGGCGATCTGGTCGCCGCCGGTCTGGGCGGTGGTGGCGATGGCGGCGACGTTCCGCACCTCGATGCCCGCCTCGGGCCCGAGCAGGGCCCACTCGAGCACGCGCAGGCCGCCCATGGACGCGCCGACGACCAGCTCCCACGAGCGGATCCCGAGCTCCCGGGTCAGCGCGATCTCCACGGCTACCTGGTCGCGCGTCGTGATGTACGGGAACCGCCCGCCCCACGGGCGCCCGTCGTGCGCGATGGACGACGGCCCGGTGGTGCCCTGACAGCCACCGAGCGCGTTGGGGGCCACCACGAAGAACCGGTCGGTGTCGATGGGCTTGCCCGGGCCGACGGTGTCCGCCCACCAGCCGTCGGTGACGTGCCCCGGACCTGCCTCGCCCGTGACGTGCGAGTCGCCCGTGAGGGCGTGCAGCACCAGCACGGCGTTGGACCCGTCGGCGTTCAGGGTGCCCCAGGTCTCGTAGGCCACGCGCACGGCGGGCAGGCGTCCGCCGGCCTCCAGGTCGAACGCACCGACGTCGGCGAACAGGCGATGGCCCGGGTCGTCACCCTCGCGCCAGGCGCCGCTCGCGGGCACCGGCGGCTTGCTGCGGGAGCGTGAGGTCTGCATGGGGTCGGCAGGGCTCGGCGGCGCGCCGCCGTCCCGGCCGTGCGCGCCGTCCGGCGCAGGGAAGGGCACGAGCACCGAGCGGACCGGTTGGTCCGGGGCGTCGTGCGGGGCCCTCGGGGTGGTGATGGCCATGGTGTCTCCTGCGGCTCGGGGTAGTGAGCCCGGGGCGGTCGGGCCCCGGCGCGGACGGCGACGTCACATCGCTGCTACTTCGACTCCTCGCTCAGCAGCCCCTTGGCCGCGGTGAAGCCCAGCTCGAGGTCGGCCAGCACGTCCTCCACGTTCTCCAGGCCGACGGCGAGCCGGACCAGGCCCGGCGTGACCCCGGACAGCGCCTGCTCGTCCTGGGTGAGCTGCGAGTGCGTGGTGGAGGCAGGGTGGATCACGAGCGATCGGACGTCGCCGATGTTCGCCACGTTGGAGTGCAGCTGCAGGGCCGAGACGAAGGCCTGCCCGGCCTCGGCTCCGCCGTCGAGCTCGAAGGCGAGCACCGCTCCGGCACCCTTCGGCGCGTACTTCTGCGCGTTCGCGTGCCAGGGCGAGCTCGGCAGTCCCGCGTAGTGGACCGCGCGGACGTCGTCCCGAGCCTCCAGCCATTGCGCCACGTGCTGCGCGTTGGCGACGTGCCGCTCGATCCGCAGCGACAGCGTCTCGATGCCCTGGGCGAGGAGGAAGGCGTTGAACGGCGAGATCGCCGCCCCGAGGTCCCGCAGGAGCTGGACCCGCGCCTTGAGCACGAACGCGAGGTTCGCCCCGAGCGCCGAGCCGACGCCGAGGTCCCGCGCGAACACCAGGCCGTTGTAGCTGGGATCCGGCGTGTTGAAGCCGGGGAAGCGCTCCGGGTCGGCGGCGAAGTCGAACGTGCCGGCGTCGACGATCACGCCGCCGATCGCGCTGCCGTGACCGCCCAGGTACTTGGTCGCCGAGTGGACGACGATGTCGGCACCGTGTTCGAACGGGCGGATCAGGTACGGCGTGGCGACGGTGTTGTCCACGATCAGCGGGACGCCGGCCGCGTGTGCTGCCGCCGCGACGCCCTCGATGTCGAGCACGTCGGAGCGCGGGTTGGGGATCGTCTCCCCGAAGAACGCCTTCGTGTTCGGCCGGACGGCGGCGCGCCACGCGTCGAGGTCGTGCGGGTCGTCCACGAACGTGGTCTCGATCCCGAACTTCGGCAGCGTGTGGTGGAGCAGGTTGTACGTGCCGCCGTAGAGGCTCGCGGAGGCGACGATGTGGTCGCCCGCCTCGGCGAGGTTGAGGATCGCGAGAGACTCCGCGGCCTGGCCGGAGGCCACGAGGAGCGCGCCGACGCCGCCCTCGAGGCTCGCGAGCCGGTCCTCCACGACCTGCTGCGTGGGATTGCCGATGCGCGTGTAGATCGGGCCGAGGTCCTTGAGCGCGAACCGATCGGCTGCCACGCCGGCGTCGGGGAACACGAACGACGTCGTCTGGTAGATCGGCAGGGCGCGTGCGCCCGTGGTGGGGTCCGGCTCCTGGCCGGCGTGGATCTGGCGGGTCTCGAACGACCACTGGGGCTGAGTCATGGCTCTCCTGCTTCCTCGTTGCGGGGGACGTGCTTCTGGCGGACTGACCGAGACGTGCCGCGGCGTGCCCCATGGGGCCTGCGCATCAGGAGGTGGGTCCGCGGCGGGGTGGCGCGCACGCGGGAGTCGGCCGGAAGAGGCCGAGAGCAGGCGAACGTGCGCTTGTTCAGCAACTACACATTCGACGAGTCATGGTTGAGACCGTAGACGCGGACCGGGCGCGACGATACCCGTGTCTTAGATCGTGAGATGCGGAAATGAGACGCGGCTGTCCGGGTGCACGGTGCCTGCTCCTGCCGGACCGCGGGCGCTCCGGTCGCGCGAAACGGCACGCTGGGTCACATTGGACCGTGACACGGAAGTGATTCACAGGATCTGCGCAAGGCGACACGCCGTAGGCAGCGCTGATCGGGAAGGGGATCATGGGACGGATCCGAGATCTGGACGAGTCGAGGCACGGCCATGGCGGGTTGCTGGCGTTCCGCGCGCTGGGCGCCACGGTGCTCGCGCTCGGTCTGGTGATCCCGTGGGGCCCGGCCGCCGAGGCGGACCCGCCCGTGGATCCGCCGTCCGCCGCGGAGGTCAGCGCCGCTCGTGACGCGGTCGCCGCGGGCACGCTGGACGTCCAGCAGGCGGAGGCCGCGCTCGTCTCGCTCCGGTCGGAGCTCGAGGCGGCCCAGGTCCGCGTCCAGGT
Source organism: Promicromonospora iranensis (assembly GCF_028994775.1). Classification (GTDB taxonomy): domain Bacteria; phylum Actinomycetota; class Actinomycetes; order Actinomycetales; family Cellulomonadaceae; genus Promicromonospora; species Promicromonospora iranensis_A. Next base: position 47,092 of record NZ_JAJQMN010000011.1, read on the forward strand.
GGCCGCTGCCGACTACGCGGAGGCGCAGCAAGCCGTCGAGGAGGCCGAGCAGGAGGTGGCCTCCGCGCGCGCCGCCGCGAAGAAGGCGCACGCGGGCGAGGTGACGGCGCGGGCCGGCCTGGCGGAGGTGTACCGGGCGTCGGCGCGCGATTCAGGCCTGGGCTCGCTGGGTATCGCCTTCGAGGCCGAGTCGGTTCCCGACATGGTCGGCCGCAGCGCCGCTGAGCGGGCGGTGCAGCGCAAGCTCGGCGGGGCGATGGTCGAGTACCAGGAGGCGCGCGCGTCGTCCGAGTCCGCCGACGCCCGGTGGAACGCCGCGAAGAAGCAGCGGGACGCCGCCGCCGACCAGGCGAAGGCGGCGTTCGACGCCGCCCGGACCGCGGCGGACGACCTCGAGGTGCGCACCCGGGCCGCCGAGGCGGAGCGTCAGGCGCTGGTCGAGCGCCTCGCGCAGCTGCGGCAGACCAGCGTCACCATCGAGCGCGAGCGGGAGGCGGCGCGGGCGGCCGCGGCGGAGGCCGCCCGTGAGACGGAGGCGAGGGCGGAGCTCGAGCGGCAGCAGGAGGCCCAGATCGACGCGGTGGCCCCGGGCGGGGCCCGCGCGGAGCGGCCGGACGAGACGGCCGCGGACGACGGCGGCTCTGGCAGCTCTGGCGGCTCCGCCCCTGCGCCTGCCCCTGCCCCTGCGCCGGCCCCGCGGCCCGCGCCCGTCGGCCCGCCGACCTCGGGGGTCGCAGTGGGGTCGGAAGGGCTCGGGATCGGTGCGGTGGCCTGGGCGCGGACCAAGATCGGTGCGCCGTACCTGCTCGGTGCCGCCGGACCGTCCGCCTACGACTGCTCGGGCCTGACGATGATGTCGTGGGCGAGCCAGGGTGTGGACATCACCCGCACGTCGCGGTCCCAGTACCTCGCCGTCGGCAAGGTGGGCTACGGCTCGCTCCGGCCGGGCGACCTCATCTTCTACGGCTCTGACCCGAACGAGCCGTCGTCGATCTACCACGTGGCGATGTACACGGGTGGCGGCATGATGATCGAGGCGACGCTGCCGGGGCACCCGTTGTCGGAGAACCCGCTGCGGCTCTCGGGCGCCATGCCCTTCGCGGGTCGTCCCTGACCTGCGACGCGGACCCGCCGCGCGACCCGCTACAGGTCAGACGCCCAGGTCACCGAAGTGACCTGGGCGTCCGAGATGTTCTGGTGTGACAGGCGTCAGTGCTTGTCGTAGTAGCCGGTGTCCTTGGCGCGCTGGATCGAGCGAACGATCTCGGCCTCGGCGTCGGAGCGGCCCACCCAGTGGGCCCCCTCGACGGACTTGCCCGGCTCGAGGTCCTTGTAGACCTCGAAGAAGTGCTGGATCTCCAGGCGGTGGAAGTCCGAGACATCGTCGATGTCCTGGCGCCACGCCGCGCGCTGGTCGCCCGTGGGCACGCACAGCACCTTGTCGTCGCCGCCTGCCTCGTCGCGCATGCGGAACATGCCCAGTGCGCGGCACTTGATCAGGCAGCCCGGGAACGTGGGCTCCTCCAGCAGGACCAGTGCGTCCAGGGGGTCGCCGTCCTCGCCGAGGGTGCCCTCGATGAAGCCGTAGTCGTCCGGGTAGCGCGTCGAGGTGAAGAGCATGCGGTCGAGGCGGATGCGTCCGGTCTCGTGATCCACCTCGTACTTGTTCCGCTGACCCTTGGGGATCTCGATCGTGACGTCGAACTCCACGCCGATGTGCTCCAGTTCTCGAAGATGGTCGCCGAAGTTCTTACCGCGGCGGCGGCCTTGCGCCTGTCCAGTGTGCCATGTGTCCTGTGTCCCGACCGTTACCTGTGGTCAGCACCACTCTCCTCGTTGGGCATAATTCGCAACGTGTGCGTCACGCGCGTGAACCGGCATGGCGATCGGGTGAAATTTCTCGTGAATCAGCGTTGCCGTACTCGTCGGATGGTTTGCCGCCACTAGAGTTGGCTATGGCTTTTACGTGACGATCGAGAGGATGCCCATGGAGTGGGGGTTGCGCTCCGGCGCTACCGTCGCCGCGGTCGTCGCACTGTTCGGTGGGTACCTTGTCGCCGACGCGTACGACGTCGTTCCCGGCATGCTCACCACGGCCGAGCCGTGGCCCGAGCCCAGCCCCTTCCCGTCCGCGCCCGGCGCCGTCGACGGACCCGCGCCGGCCGCGCTCCTGGAGAGCCTCCCCGAGGACGCGCCGGTCCCGGACAGCGTCGAGATGCAGCGCCTGGTGACCGGCCTGGCCAAGGACAAGCGGCTGGGCTCCCGCGTCGGCGTCGTGGTGTCCGACGGCCGGACCGGTGACGTGCTCGGCTCGTCGAGCCCGGACAAGCTCATGACCCCGGCCTCCACGCAGAAGCTCTTCACGGGCGTCGCGGCGCTCTCCTCGTCCATCGCGAGCTCCACGCTGGACACCAAGGCGGTCCTCGTCGACGACAACACGGTGGTCCTGGTCGGCGGTGGCGACATGATGCTCTCGGCGGGCGAGGGCGACCCGGACGCGGTGAACGGACGGGCCGGCCTCGCCGACCTCGCGCAGCAGGTCGCCTCCAAGGTGAAGCTGACGGGCACCACCGAGGTACGGGTGGCGCTCGACGACACGCTCTTCACCGGTGAGGACATCGCCCCCACCGTGGCGAGCCCGGACATCGCGGCCGGTTACGTGGCGCCCGTCTCGTCCGTCGGCATCAACGTCGGCCTGCTGTCCGACGGGTACACCGACAACGGACCCCGCGCGTCCGACCCTGGCAAGTACGCCGCGGAGGTCTTCTCCGCGGCGCTGGAGGCCGAGGGCCTCGAGACCGCCGGCGCGGTGATCGACGAGAGCGCGCCGGACGACGCCCGCGTGCTCGGCCAGGTCAGCTCCGCACCGCTCGCGGACGTGGTCGGGTTCGCCATGCAGTACTCCGACAACACGATCACCGAGGTGCTCGGGCGGCTCGTCGCGGTGGACGCAGGCCTGCCCGGCTCGAACGACGGCGCCACGCAGGCGGTGATCGCGAGCGCGAAGAAGCTCGGCGTCGACATGAGCGGTGCCCGCCTGCGCGACTGCTCGGGGCTCGCCGACGGCTCGTACCTGAGCTCGCAGCAGCTCGTGGACCTGCTCGCGGTCATGGTCGACCCCGGGCAACCGCAGCTGCGCAGCGAGGCGGTGGGCATGCCGATCGCGGGCCTGTCGGGCACGCTCGACAGCAGCCACGGCCGGTTCACCGGGACCAACGCGGCCCGGGGCCTGGCGCGGGCCAAGACCGGCAGCCTCCCCAAGGTGCGGGCGCTCGCCGGCACGGTGGTCACCGCTGACGACCGGCTGCTCGTCTTCTCGGTCCTCGCCGACTCGATCCCCGCCAACAAGACCGTCGGCGCGACATGGATCTACGACAGCTTCGTGGGTGACCTGGCGGCGTACTCGGTCCAGGGCTGACGTGCCGCACGCCGGGACGGTTACCGTGGTCCGGTGACCCAGGCCTCCACCGCCCCGCAGGTCGTCGACTGGTCGGCGGCAGCACAGATCGCCGGGCGCCTCGCGGCGCCCGGGCCGCAGGCACCACGGGACGAGCTCGACTCCCTGGTGAGCGGCCTGCGCAGCGCGGCAGGAGACGCCGTCGGACACGTGCTCGAGACGACGCGCATGCTGCCGGCCGACGGCGGCCTGGGGCTGAGCCCGGTCGTCGTCGTGGACCGGGCGTCCTGGGCGCGCGCGAACACGCAGTCCATGGCGGCGATGACCGACGGCATCGGGGCGGTCGTCGCCGAGATCTCCAAGGGGGCCACCTCGCCCGGCGCCCAGATGGCGGGCGCCGCCGAGATCGGGGCGGTCCTCGCCCTCCTCAGCGGCCGGGTGCTGGGCCAGTTCGACCCGTACTCGGGCCCGGGCCGGCTCCTCCTCGTGGCGCCCAACGTGCTGCAGGCCGAGGCGGCGCTGCGTGTCCCGGCGCGCGACTTCCGGTTGTGGGTCTGCCTGCACGAGCAGACGCACGCTCTACAGTTCGCCGCGGCGCCATGGCTCGCGGGGCACCTCAGCGGCCGCACGCAGGGCCTGGTCACCGGGATGGCCCGCACGTCGGCGGAGCTCGCCAAGGCCCGGTTCGACAAGAAGATCATCACCATCGGCCGGAACGTTCTCGCCACGCTGCGCGGCGAGAACGGCACCATCATCGACGGCATGCTCACGCACGAGCAGAAGGACGAGCTGGCCGACATCACCGCGGTCATGGCGCTCCTGGAGGGGCACGCGGACGTGATGATGGACGCCGTCGGGCCGCGGGTGGTCCCGTCGGTGCGGCGCATCCGCGCGCGGTTCGAGCGCCGTCGTGACGGCGAGGGGCGCACCACCTTCGACGTCGTGGTGCAGAAGCTGCTGGGCATGGACGCGAAGCTCGCCCAATACCGCGACGGTGCCGTGTTCGTGCGTGCGGTGGAGCGGGCGGTAGGACGCGACGGGCTCAACGCCGTGTGGGCCGCCCCCGAGAACCTGCCGACCGCTCGGGAGATCGCCGACCCGCGCGCCTGGGTGCGCCGGGTGCACGGATGAGGTCCGGCGCCGTACGGCTCCCGCCGTCGGGCACCGGGAGCGCCTGACCGTGGCCCGTGTCGATCCCGCCGTCGCGGCGGCACGGAACGCGGTGCGGCCGGTGCTCGCCCCGCTGGCACCGGATGATCTCGTGCTGGTCGCCTGCTCCGGTGGCGCCGACAGCCTCGCGCTCGCCGCCGCCGTCGCGTTCGAGGCCCGGCGGGTCGGGCGCTCGGTACGGTCTCGCGGGTACACCGTGCGGGCGGGGGCGGTCGTGGTGGACCACGGCCTCCAGGACGGGTCCGCCGACGTCGCCGCGCAGGCCGCGGCGCAGTGCCGTGCTCTGGGCCTCGCCCCGGTAGTGGTCCGGCGCGCGGAGTGGCTGACGCCCGCGGCCGACGTAGATGGTGCCGCCGAACGTAGGCCTGATCGCGCTATGGGCGCTCATGAAGCGACTCGGCCTACGTTCGGCGGAGGCGGACCTGAGGCGGCCGCCCGGGATGCCCGCTACGCCCAGCTGGTGGCCGTGGCGGAGGAGACCGGGGCCGCGCTCGTGCTGCTGGGGCACACCCTCGACGATCAGGCGGAACAGGTGCTGCTCGGGCTGGCTCGCGGCGCCGGTGCCCGGTCGCTCGCCGGGATGCCTCGCGCGCGGGGGATCTTCCACCGGCCGTTCCTCGGGCTGCGGCGGGCGCAGACGGAGGCGGTGTGTGCGGCGTCGGGCCTGGAGTTCTGGACGGACCCGACGAACCTGCTGCCCGACGGCGACGTGCCGCCCCGGTCCGGTCAGGGTGCGGCGACGCAGCGACCCGGGGAGCCGTTCACGCCGCTGCGCTCCCAGGTACGGGGGCGGGTGCTGCCCGTGCTGGAGGAGACGCTGGGCCCGGGCGTCGTCGAGGCCCTCGGACGCAGCGCCGACCAGCTCCGGGACGACGCCGACCTGCTCGACGCACTCGCCCGTGAGCTCCTGGAGCGCGCCCGGGTGCCCGCCGACGCCGAGCACGCCCTCGACGTCGGCGTGCTGGACGTCGGCGTGCTGGAGCAGGCCCACCCCGCGCTCCGGCGTCGGGCACTCCGGCTCGCCGCCCTCGCCGTGGGCTGCAGGCCCACGGACACCACCACGCGGCACGTCGACGCGCTGGACGCTCTCGTCGTGTCATGGAGCGGTCAGGGCCCCGTCCACCTCCCGGGCGGCGCACGGGCCCGTCGCGCGTGTGGCAGTCTTTTCCTGCGCGCCGCGCCGACCGGTATCTCGGACGGTGGGACCGGCGTCCAGCCCCCCAGCACAACTCAGGAGTAACTCGTGGACCAGTCCGACGTCGGACCCGACCTCGCAGAGATCCTGCTCTCCGAGGAGCAGCTCACCAAGAAGCTCGACGAGCTGGCAGCCCAGATCGACGCGGACTACGCGGGCAAGGACCTCCTCCTGGTCGGCGTGCTCAAGGGCGCGGTCATGGTCATGGCCGACCTGTCGCGCCGGCTCCACCACCAGGTCCAGATGGACTGGATGGCGGTGTCGTCATACGGCTCGGGGACCAAGTCCTCCGGCGTCGTGCGCATCCTCAAGGACCTCGACGCGGACCTGACGGGCCGCAACGTGATCATCGTCGAGGACATCATCGACTCGGGCCTGACCCTGTCCTGGCTGGTGTCGAACCTGCGCTCGCGTGGCCCCGAGTCCGTCGAGATCGCCGCGATGCTGCGCAAGCCGGACGCCGCGCAGGCCGACGTCGACGTGAAGTACCTGGGGTACGACATCCCCAACGAGTTCGTCGTGGGCTACGGCCTCGACTACGCCGAGAACTATCGGAACCTGCCGTTCGTTGCCACCCTGGCACCGCACGTCTACGGCGGCTGATCTCCTCAGCACCGCTCGACGCCGCGGCAAGCCCGTCCCGGGCGGTTCGTCACGTCTGGGCGAGGTGTGGCCCAGGCATCACATGCTCTGGGCGAACACTCGGGGCTCCTGTCAGGGAGACCATGTAGTTTCGACGGAAACATACTGCGCGAGCGGAGGGAAACGGGGCTCGGTCCCCGTCGCCGATGAAGAACATCAAAAAGCTTCTGAGTGGGCCATTCATCTGGATCCTGGTGGCCCTGATCGTGGTGACGCTGGCCATCTCGGCGCTGAACCAGCCCAATGTCTCGCGAATCGAGACGTCGCAGGGCATCGAGCTGCTCGAGGGCAGCACGGTCGAGCACGCCCTGATGGTCGACGGCGAGCAGCGGGTCGAGCTGGAGCTCTCCGAGGCGTACTCCGTGACCGAGGGCGAGGGTGCGGACGCCGAGGAGGTCGACAAGGGCACGACCGTCGAGTTCTTCTACACGCTGCCCCAGGGCGAGCGGGTCGAGGACGCCATCGTGAAGGCCGACCCGGCCGATGGCTTCAACTCGGAGGTCCCGCAGCCCAGCTTCTGGTCCTCCATGCTGTCCGTGCTGATCCCGTTCCTGCTGATCGGTGTCGTGTTCTGGTTCCTGCTCTCGCGGGCCCAGGGCGGCGGCAACCGGGTCATGGGCTTCGGCAAGTCCAAGGCCAAGCTGGCCAGCAAGGACACCCCGCAGGTGACCTTCGCCGACGTCGCGGGCGCGGACGAGGCGGTGGAGGAGCTCCAGGAGATCAAGGAGTTCCTCGCCGAGCCGGCCAAGTTCCAGGCCGTCGGCGCCAAGATCCCCAAGGGCGTGCTGCTGTACGGCCCTCCCGGCACGGGTAAGACGCTGATCGCGCGCGCCGTCGCGGGTGAGGCCGGCGTGCCGTTCTACTCCATCTCCGGCTCCGACTTCGTCGAGATGTTCGTCGGCGTGGGCGCCAGCCGGGTGCGCGACCTGTTCGAGCAGGCCAAGCAGAACTCGCCGGCGATCATCTTCGTGGACGAGATCGACGCCGTCGGCCGGCACCGCGGTGCGGGTATGGGTGGCGGGCACGACGAGCGCGAGCAGACGCTGAACCAGATGCTCGTCGAGATGGACGGCTTCGACGTCAAGACGAACGTCATCCTGATCGCCGCGACCAACCGTCCCGACATCCTCGACCCGGCGCTGCTGCGCCCGGGGCGCTTCGACCGCCAGGTCGCCGTGGAGGCCCCCGACCTCAAGGGCCGCGAGGCGATCCTCAACGTGCACGCGCAGGGCAAGCCGATGGTGCCGGAAGTCGACCTCGAGGCGGTCGCCCGCCGCACGCCCGGTTTCACCGGTGCGGACCTGGCGAACGTGCTCAACGAGGCCGCGCTGCTCACCGCGCGCAGCGGCGCACAACTCATCGACGACCGTGCCCTGGACGAGGCCATCGACCGTGTCGTGGCCGGCCCCCAGAAGCGCACGCGCGTCATGAACGTCAAGGAGCAGAAGATCACGGCGTACCACGAGGGCGGGCACGCCCTCGTCGCCGCGGCGATGCGCTACACGGACCCCGTGACCAAGGTGACGATCCTGCCGCGCGGTCGCGCGCTGGGCTACACCATGGTGATGCCGCTCGAGGACAAGTACTCGACCACGCGCAACGAGCTGCTGGACCAGCTCGCCTACGCGATGGGCGGCCGCGTGGCCGAGGAGATCGTGTTCCACGATCCGACGACCGGCGCCTCGAACGACATCGAGAAGGCTTCGGCCATCGCCCGCAAGATGGTCACCGAGTACGGCATGAGCGACGCCGTCGGTGCCATCAAGCTCGGTACGAGCGCCGGCGAGCCGTTCCTGGGCCGCGACTACGGGCACGAGCGGGACTACTCCGAGTCGGTCGCGAGCACCATCGACGCCGAGGTGCGCAAGCTCGTCGAGGCGGCGCACGACGAGGCGTGGGAGGTGCTGACCCAGCACCGCGACGTGCTCGACGAGCTGGTGCTGCGCCTGCTCGACAAGGAGACGCTCAACCAGCACGAGCTGGCCGAGGTCTTCGCACCGGTCGAGAAGCGCGCGGCGCGCGACGTCTGGCTCTCCAGCGAACAGCGCACCGTGCACACGCGGGGCCCTGTCCTCACCCCCAAGGAGCTGGCGGCCCAGAACGGGCACTCCACCGTGCCGCAGGACGAGGCGGTGCTGGACACGGCTCCGCCGTCGGTGACGCCCACGGATCCGCCGAACTAGCAATGACGAACGACCGGGCAGCGACGAAGACCGGAGCACCACGATGACCGACGGGTCACCCCATCCCCTGTCGGCGCCCGTGCGTCGTGCGGCGGACATCCCGCCGTACGACGCCGCACGGGCCGAGGCGGCAGTACGGGAACTCCTCCTCGCCGTCGGCGAGGACCCCGAGCGCGAGGGCCTGCGGGAGACGCCGGCCCGCGTCGCCCGGGCGTACCGGGAGATCTTCGCCGGCCTGCGGCAGGAGCCCGAGGACGTCCTGACCACTACCTTCGACCTCGGCCACGAGGAGATGGTGCTGGTCAAGGACATCGAGGTGTACTCGACCTGCGAGCACCACCTCGTGCCGTTCCACGGTGTGGCGCACGTGGGGTACATCCCCAACGTGGACGGCCGCATCACGGGGCTGAGCAAGCTGGCCCGCCTGGTCGAGGTCTTCGCGCGCCGACCGCAGGTGCAGGAGCGGATGACCACGCAGATCGCGGACTCCCTCGTGGAGATCCTCGAGCCCCGCGGCGTGCTCGTGGTGGTCCAGTGCGAGCACCTGTGCATGTCGATGCGTGGTGTGCGCAAGCCCGGCTCGCGGACCATCACCTCCGCGGTGCGCGGCGTCATGCGCGACGGCGCCACGCGAGCCGAGGCGATGAGCCTCATCCTCGGGAAGTGACGGTGCTCCCCACCGTGCGCCATCCCACCCGGGACGCCCGGGTGCTCGGCCTGCCGGAGCTCTCCGGCGTCGGCCGCACCCTGGTGATGGGTGTCGTCAACGTCACTCCCGACTCCTTCTCGGACGGCGGGGAGTGGTTCGAGCCGTCGGCCGCCGTCGCACACGGGCTGGAGCTGCTCGGGGAGGGCGCGGACATCCTGGACGTGGGCGGGGAGTCCACCCGGCCAGGATCGGTGCGGGTACCGCAGGAGCAGGAGCTGGCCCGGGTGCTCCCCGTGATCGAGCAGCTCGCCGCGCGCGGTGCGGTCGTGAGCGTGGACACCACCCGTGCGGCCGTCGCCGAGCGGGCGGTCGCCGCAGGGGCGCGCATGGTGAACGACGTCTCCGGCGGCCTGGCCGACCCGGAGATGGGCCGCGCCGTCGCCGAGTGCGGTGCCGCGTACGTGGCGATGCACTGGCGAGGCCACGCGGACGTCATGGACGACCGGCAGGAGTACGGCGACGTCGTCGCCGACGTTCGCGACGAGCTCGCCGCCCGCATGGCCGCCCTGCACGACGACGGCGTGCGGCCCGAACAGCTGATCCTCGACCCCGGTCTCGGGTTCGCCAAGGCCGGCGTGCTGAACTGGCCGCTCCTGGCCCACCTCGACGCCCTGCACCAGCTGGGCCGCCCGGTGCTCGTGGGCGCGTCGCGCAAGCGGTTCCTCGGCCACCTGCTCGCGGACTCGGCAGGGCATCCCGCGGTGCCGCGGGCCCGGGACGACGCGACCGCCGCGATCTCCGCCCTGTCGGCTGCCGCGGGCGCCTGGTGTGTCCGGGTGCACACCGTCCGGGCCAGCGCCGACGCCGTCAAGGTCGCGGCCGCGTGGGCAGCGGCGGGCGACGGGTCCCGGGTAGGGTCACCGGGTACCTCTCCCCATTCCGCACCGGAAGCATTGACTTCCACCGTGGCCTTGACCACAGAATCGTGGACGGCCGGGGAACAGGGCATGCCGACCTGGCAGGATTCCGGTGCACGCACAGACGACGGGGGGAGACCACGGTGACCACAGCGTTCGGAACGGGCGTTACAGGCCCGGACGGCCGGTCGCTGGACCAGGTCCAGCTGACAGGCGTGAGCGCGCGGGGGTACCACGGTGTGCTGCCGTCGGAACGACAGACCGGCCAGGAGTTCCGGGCCGACGTCGTGCTGTACCTCGACACACGCCCCGCGGCCGCCGGTGACGACCTGGCACAGACGGTGAGCTACGCGGACGTGGCGCAGGACGTCCACGACGTCCTCGCGGGAGAGCCCGTCGACCTCGTCGAGACCGTGGCCGAGCGCATCGCCGCAGTGGTGCTGGCCCGGCCGCAGGTCGAGGCGGTTCACGTTCGCGTGCACAAGCCGCAGGCTCCCATCCCGGTGCCCTTCGCCGACGTCGAGGTGGCGATCCGGCGGGACCGCAGCCGCATGCCCGTCGTGGCCGCGCCGGCGTCGTCCGCCGACTCCGCGGACGCGTCGCCCCTCGCCGGTCCGGCTTCGGCGACCGAGCCGGCCGATCCCCTGGGGTACGAGGCCGGGTCGAGGGACGCGTTCCCCGCGAGCCCGCCCACCGAATCGTGGAACGATGCGCCGGAGCACGCGCGCAGCGGGTCCGACGGCGCGTCGTACACCAGCGAGCCCGAGCCGCAGGACCTCGAACCGATCACCCGCCCGGCGCAGGACGGGCCGGCGCAGTTCGAGCCGGAGCCGTACCAGCCCTACCAGCCCGAGCCCGCCGAGACGGCCCAGCTCCGCGCCGAGGCGTTCGAGCCCGATCCGCTGGTGGAGCGGGTTCCCGGCGCCGCGGCGCCCGCCGCGCAGCCGGCCGTCGAGACGCCGGAGCCGCTCCCGGCGCCCGAGCTCATCGCGCCCGCGCCGCTCCAGGTGGTTCCCGCCGCCTGGGACCTGCAGCCCGACGCCCCGGCACAGACCGAGCAGCGGGACCAGCTCGGTCAGGAGCCGACGTTCCGGCCGGACGAGCAGTTCCTGTCCGAGCAGGCCTTCGAGCCGGTCCAGCAGTACGAGTCGGTGCAGGGCCTCGACCAGAGGCGCGACCAGCCGAACGCCTTCGAGCAGCAGTACGACCAGTTCGCGCAGCAGCCGGAACAGGCCGAGCAGCCGGGCCAGCGGTTCGAGCAGCCCCAGCAGTTCGAGCAGACCGGCTACGAGCAGCCCGGCTTCGAGCAGCAGCCGCAGCAGCTCGACCCCCAGCAGAACCAGTACGACCAGCTCTTCGAGCAGCAGTACGACCGGGGCGAGCCGGAGACCACCCGCGTGTCCGCGGCGGTTCCCGACTCCGCCGTCGACCAGCCGGAGCAGTATGCGGCCGGGTACCAGCCCGAGCAGCCCTCGGCGGAGCAGTACCAGGCCGAGCAGTATCAGGCTGAGCCGCGCGACCGGTTCGACGAGGTTCCCGCCGGGTACGTGGACGTGGTCATCGCGATCGGCGCCAACCTGGGTGACCCGCAGGCGACCATGCGGTCCGCGGTGGCCGAGCTGGACCGCATGCCGGGCCTGCAGATCACCGACGTGTCCCCGCTGGCCCGCACGGCCGCCGTCGGCGGTCCCGAGGAGCAGCCCGACTACCTCAACGCGGTGCTGCTGGCCCGCACCACGCTCTCGGCCCGCGGGCTGTTGCACCTCTGCCAGGAGGTCGAGAACCTGCACGGCCGCACCCGTGAGGAGCACTGGGGTCCGCGCACGCTGGACGTCGACGTGATCACCTACGGCAACCTGACCGACTCGGCCGAGGACCTCGAGGTGCCGCACCCCCGCGCGCACGAGCGGGCGTTCGTCCTCGAGCCGTGGTCCCAGATCGCACCGGACGCGGTGCTGCCCGGCCTGGGTGGCGGCCCCGTCGCCCAGCTCGCGGCCACGGCGCCCGACCGGGCCGGCATCCGCTGGCTCGCGCTCGACTGGCTGACCGACCCGGAGCCCGAGCCGAGCGGCGGCACCACCGGCTCGAACCATTCCGCGGTGCCCGACGACGGCGGCAGCGCCCATCAGGACGCGCACCCCGGCGAGATGCCGCCGGCACTGCCGCCCTCGCTCCCGCCGAGCGGCCGCCCGCCGGTCCTGCCCGCAGGACCCGTGGTCGAGGTTCCGGGCGGTGGGCACCCGCAGGGGCAGCACAGCGGCCCCGTCGAGCTCGATCGCCAGGCCCAGAACGGACTCCAGCAGGAGGCGTACCCGGGTGGGTCGCACCCGCAGGGGTACTCCAGCGGGCCGGTACCCGGCGCGGGCGGCTCGGTGCCGATCCCGCAGCAGGCCACGCAGGCGATGCCCACGGGTCCGCGCGGTGCGGTGCCGGTCGGCAACGGTTCGGCGGTCCCGCCCCCGGAGGAGGCGCTCGTCCCCGCGCCGCAGGCACCCATCGCGCCGCGGGCGGTACGCGACACCGCGCACGAGGATCCGGCGCACGAGCCGCTGTCGTCGGCGCCCTCCCAGGCGAAGCCGGTGTTCGCGCCGGTGAACCCGTCGCGTCAGCAGAGCGGGGTGTTCCCGCCCACGAACGGCGCCGCGCCACAGGAGCCGGCCACCCCGGTGTTCGCCCCGGTCACCTCTCCGCCGAACGGCGTGCCGGACCAGGTCCAGAACGGGCAGCCGAACGGGCACGTCAACGGGCAGCCGAACGGCCAGTCGAACGGCCAGCCGGATGCCTACGACAACGACCACACGGTGATCCGGGTGCCAGGCTTCGTCGCCGACCAGCGCGCCACCGCGCCGTCGGACGGCCCGATCGACTCGGTGCCCTCGTGGGTTCCGGTACGGGACGAGCGGGGGCGCGACACCTGACATGCGCAGAACGCCGATCGGGTCCCTGATCGCAGTTCTCGTGGCCGTCGCGGTCGTCGGCTGGTTCGTGCTGCGCGCCCTGGAGGCGCGCAGCGTGTACCTCCCGGTCGTGCCCTGGCTGGTAGACGTGGCGATCCTCGCGCTGGCCGGCGCGGTGTTCTGGTCGGGCTGGACCGTGCGGTCGTACCAGAAGGGCAAGCGGCCCTCGCTCGACGGGCTCCGGGCCGCGCGCACCCTGGTCCTGGCCAAGGCGGCGGCACTGACGGGCGCGCTGCTCGGTGGCTGGTACCTCGCACAGGTCCTGGTGGTGCTGGGTGACCTCGCCATCGAGTCCCGGCGCGACCGCGCGGTCGCCGCGGGGATAGCTGTGCTGTGCTCGGTGGTGCTCGCCGTGGTCGGCCTGGTCGTGGAGAAGTTCTGCGAGCTGCCGCCGTCCGACAAGGATCGTACGAGCTCCGACGAGGGCGAGTCTCCGGCCCCGGCCTGAGGCTTCGCTGTCCATGGCTTGCCCTCTGCGGAACAATGGCCATCATGACCAGCCCCTTCGAACCGCACGATGTGACCTGGAGCCGCGTGTCCCCGCGTCTCGTGACGGCCATGTTGGTGCCGGCCACCATCAGCCTCGGCATACCGATGGTCGCCGGCGTCGTGCTCGCCGTGACGATCAGCCCGTGGTTCTGGCTCCTCGCCGGTGTGCCCGCCGTCTTCCTGCTGTGGTCGATCCTGCTGATCCCGCGCCAGGTCAGGGCCATCGGCTACGCCGAGCGTGACGATGACCTCCTGATCCGCAAGGGAGTCATGTTCCGGTCGATGGTCGTGGTCCCGTACGGCCGGATGCAGTACGTGGACGTGGAGGCAGGGCCGCTGGACCGCAAGCTGGGCCTGGCGAAGGTCCAGCTCCACACGGCGTCGGTCGGCACCGACGCGCAGATCCCCGGTCTACCGCCGGACGAGGCGGCGCGCCTGCGCGACCGCCTGGCGTCCCGCGGTGAGGCACGTCTGGCGGGGCTGTGAGCACGCCGGAGCACGAGCTCGACACGAGCGGAGCCGGCTCCGCCGCCCAGCGGGCGCAGCCCCCGGCAGAGGACCTGGACTGGCGCCGCGTGCACCCGGTCACGCCGCTGGTCCGGGGCTGGGCGGTGGTGGGCGCCGCGGTCGTGATCCTCGGCCAGCAGAGCCTGGACGGGGGACCGCGGGGCGGCCTCATCGCCCTCGTCTCCAGCGAGTACTGGTGGACCCTGTTCGCGGCGCTGGCGGCGGTCGCCGCCGTGGGCTGGGGCTACTCGGTGCTGGCCTGGCGCATGACCACCTACGCCATCGGCGAGGAGACGGTGCACCTGCGGCGCGGCATCCTGTTCCGCCAGCAGCGCCACGCCCGCCTGGACCGGCTGCAGTCGGTGGACATCCGGCAGCCGCTCGTGGCCCGGTTCTTCGGCCTCTGCGAGCTCACCCTGGAGACCGCCGGTGGTACCGACTCGGGCGTCGCCATCGGGTTCCTGAAGGGGTCCGACGCCGACGAGCTGCGCGCCGAGCTCCTCGCCCGCGCGGCAGGCCTGAAGGTGGCGAGGACGGGTCCCGCGGGCAGTGGCCGCAGGCAGCCGCCGTCAGGCACGGTGGCCGCGCCGGCCGGCCCCGGCCACGCCGGCTCCGTGCCCGTCGGTCCTGTGCCCGTCGGTCCTGTGCCCGTCGGGACCGGGCCGGAGGGGCAGCCGCAGGACGCCGGGCCGCAGGCCGGGTTCCCGCACGCAGGCGGGCCGGACGGTCCGCTCGGCGGCCCCACGGGCCCGCCCACCCTCGAGGCGCCCCAGATACCCGTGCTCAGCGTCCCGCTGGGCCGGCTGATCGCGTCGGTCGTGCGTTCCGGGGCGATGATCACGCTGGTGGTGTGGGCCCTGGTCGTGGTGGTGGTCATGATCGTCACCGGCGAGTTCGCCGTCATATCTGCGTCGCTGCCCGCGGTGCTGGGCGCCGGCGGGTACCTGTTCGGCCGGCTCACCGGGGAGTTCGACTTCCGGGTGGCCATCTCGCCCGACGGCGTCCGGCTGCGCCACGGGATGCTGGAGACACGGTCCCAGACCATCCCGCCCGGCCGTGTGCAGGCGGTCCGCCTCGTGCAGAGCGTGCTGTGGCGCGGCCGCGACTGGTGGCGGGTCCAGGTGAACGTCGCCGGCTACGGCGGCGAGAGCGAGGAGAAGAACAGCGTGCTCCTGCCCGTCGGCACCCGCGACGAGGCACTGACGGTGCTGTCGCTCGTGCTGCCGGACCTCGGCGTCGACGAGCCGCGCCGCGTCCTCGACGCGGGGCTGGACGGCAACTCCCGGACCGAGAGCGTGTACGTCACGGCACCACGGCGGACGCGCATACTGGATCCGGTGGCATGGCGTCGCAACGGGTTCGCCGTGACCGGTCGCGCGCTGCTACTGCGTCGGGGCCGCATGGTGAAGATCCTGGACGTGGTGCCGCACGAGCGGACGCAGTCGCTGGGCCTGAGCCAGGGCCCGTGGCAGCGCCGGCTGGGTGTCGCGTCGTTCCAGGTGCACTCCACGGAGGGCCCGGTGCATCCGGAGGCGCCGCACCTCGACGCCGCCGACGCCGCGCGGCTCATGGCGGAGCAGGCCATGCGAGCCCGGAGCGCACGTGCCGCCGCCGGTCCCGAACGATGGATGGAAAGACAGGGTGAGTGACCGGTGATACCCGGTGAGTAGCTCCGAAGAGCCGGCCCGTCGGCCCGGCCGGCTGGGCGTCGGCGTGGTCGGCGCGGGACGGGTGGGCGCCGTGCTCGGCAACGCCCTGCGCGCCGCCGGTCATGCCGTCGTCGGCGCGAGCGGGATCTCGGAGGACTCCCGGGAGCGCATCGAGACGCTCCTGCCGGGCGTCCCCAACCTCCAGGTGCCCGACGTCGTCGAGCGGGCGGAGCTCGTGCTCCTCGCCGTGCCCGACGACGCCCTGGGTCCTCTGGTCGCCGGCCTCGCCGACACCGGAGCCTGGCAGCCGGGCCAGCTCGCGATCCACACGTCGGGTCGCTACGGCACCGCCGTCCTGGAGCCTGCCCGGCTGGGCGGTGCGATCCCGCTCGCGGTGCATCCCGCCATGACGTTCTCCGGCACGTCACTCGACCTGGCCCGGCTGGAGGGCTGCACGTTCGCCGTGACCGCCCCGGCGCCCGTGCAGCCGATCGGGCAGGCGCTGGTTGTCGAGATCGGCGGCGAGCCCGTGATCGTCGACGAGCAGCTCCGCGGCCTGTACCACGCTGCTCTCGCCCACGGGGCGAACCACCTGGTGGTGCTCGTCGCGCAGGCAGCGCAGGCCCTGGAGGCGGCGGGGATCGAGGCGCCCGGCCGGGTGCTCGCACCGCTGCTCTCGGCGGCGCTCGAGTCGGCCACGCGGTCGGCGGACGCGCGCGACGGCGTCGGGCCGGGGGCGATCTCCGCGCTCACCGGTCCTGTCTCGCGGGGCGACGTCGGCACCGTGCGCCATCACCTGACCGAACTCAGCGCCCTCGCCGCGGCCAGCGGCGCCACCGACGTGCCCGACAGCTACACCGAGCTCGCCCGCGGGGCCACCCGACGTGCGCTCGCGAGCCACCGTATCGACGACTCCGCCGCGCAGAAGCTGCTCGACGCGCTGGACGGCGCCACCGGGGAGTCGCACGCAGGAAGGAAGACACAGTGACCACCGAGGCCCAGACCGCACCCGAAGCGGGCTCCGTGCAGCGGACCCCGCTCGTGGTGCGCACCCGGTCCGAGCTGCGCGACGCGCAGATGCGCTGGGCGATCGCGGGACCCCTGGATGTCGCCGGACCCGACGCGGGCCCCGGCAAGCGGGCGGTCGTCATGACGATGGGCGCGCTGCACGACGGGCACCTGGAGCTCGTGCGCCGGGCGCGCGAGGAGGCCGGGCCGAACGGCCAGGTGGTCGTCACGATCTTCGTGAACCCGTTGCAGTTCGGCGCGGGCGAGGACCTCGACACCTACCCCCGGGACCTGGACGGCGACGTGGCCAAGCTGGCCGGCGCCGGTGCCGACGTCGTCTTCGCGCCCACTCCCGAGATCGTCTACCCCGACGGCGACCCGGTGGTCCGGGTGGCCGCCGGGCACATCGGCGACGTGCTGGAGGGCGAGCACCGTCCCGGGCACCTGGACGGCGTGCTCACCGTGGTGCTCAAGCTCATGCACCTGGTGCGTCCCGACGTCGCGCTGTTCGGCGAGAAGGACGCCCAGCAGCTGCTGGCGGTGCGCCGCATGGTGCGCGACCTGGAGGTCTCGGTCGAGGTCGTGGGCGTACCGACGGTCCGGGAGGCCGACGGGCTCGCCCTGTCGTCCCGCAACGCGTACCTGTCCGCGGACGAGCGGGAGCGGGCGCTCGCCCTGTCCCGCGCGCTCCGTGCGGGCGAGGCGGCCGCAGGGAGCGGCGCCGACAGTGTGATCAACGCCGCGCGCCAAGTGCTGGACGAGGCCGACGGCGTCGTGGTCGACTACCTCGCGCTCGTCGATCCGGTGACCGTGGACGCGGTCACCGACGACTACTCCGGCCATGCGCTGCTGCTCGTGGCCGCACGGGTGGGTACTACCCGCCTGATCGACAACCAGGCCATCGAGGTCTCGCCCGAGGTCCAGAGGTAGCACCATGAGCTCCACCCCGCACCGCCCGCCCGTCGGCCGCCCCGCGTCGCTGCAGCGGCCGATGATGATCGCCAAGATCCATCGCGCCACCGTGACGCAGGCGGACCTGCACTACGTCGGGTCCATCACGGTGGACGCCGACCTGCTCGACGCCGCGGACCTCGTCCCAGGCCAGCAGGTCGACGTCGTCGACGTGACCAACGGTGCCCGGCTGACCACCTACGTGATCCCGGGCGAGCCCGGGTCGGGCCAGATCTGCATCAACGGCGCGGCGGCCCACCTGGTCAGCCCCGGCGACATCGTCATCCTGATCGCCTACGGCATGCTCTCGGACCACGACGCGCGGACCTTCCTGCCGAACGTCGTGTTCGTCGACGAGAAGAACCGGATCGTCGAGATCAACGACGAGCCCGGCCACGTGCCCGACGGGTACGGCCTGGAGGAGAGCGGCCTGCCGATCGAGCCGTTCCAGCAGGCCGGCCTGGTGCGCACGGCGTCGGGCCGAGCGTGAGTGCCGGTCCCGGACCTCGTCTCGCACGTTCCCTCGCGGCCCCTGCGCCCGGCTGGACCGCGGAGGCCGACGCGATAGTCGTCGGCTCCGGCATCGCCGGGCTGACGGCGGCGCTCGAGCTGCGGACGCACGTGCCGCGGGTGCTGCTCGTGACGAAGGGGCGGCTCCTGTCGGGATCGACGGTGTGGGCGCAGGGCGGAATCGCCGCGGCGCTCGACCCGTCGGACTCACCGGGGGCGCACCTCGCGGACACGCTCGCCGCCGGCGGCGGCCTGTCCGACCCGGAGGCCGTGCAGGTGCTGGTCACCGAGGGTCCGGAGCGTGTGCGCGAGCTGGTGGCCCGCGGCGCCGTCTTCGACAAGGCGGCCGACGGCGACATCGCGCTCACCCGGGAGGGCGGTCACCGCGCCGACCGGATCGCGCACGCCGGCGGTGACGCCACGGGCGCGGAGATCTCGCGGGCACTCGTCGCGCAGATCGAGGCGGTCCGGCACGACCCCGGCATCGAGGTCGTGGAGAACGCCCTGGTGCTGGACGTCCTCACCACCACGCCCATGGGTGGTCGGGGTGGGTCGAAGGAGAGCAGCGTGCGGGCCTGCGGCGTGACCCTGCACGTGCGGGGGACGGGTTCGCGGGACGGCGTCGGTGCCGTCCTGGCCCCCGCCGTCGTGCTGGCGACGGGCGGGATCGGGCAGGTGTTCCGGTCCTCGACCAACCCGGCAGGCGCGACCGGCGACGGCATCGCCGCGGCGCTCCGGGCGGGTGCGACGCTGGGCGACCTGGAGTTCGTGCAGTTCCACCCGACGGTCCTGTGGCTCGGTACGGGCGCCAAGGGCCAGGTGCCCCTGATCTCGGAGGCGGTACGCGGCGAGGGCGCGCTGCTGCTCGACGTCGACGGGCACCGGTTCATGCCGGCGGTGCACGAGCTGGCGGAGCTGGCCCCGCGGGACGTCGTCGCGCACGCGATCCAGCGGCAGATGGCCGCCACCGGTGCCGACAACGTGCTGCTCGACGCCCGCCACCTCGGCCGGGAGTTCCTGCGCACGCGGTTCCCGACGATCAACCGGCGGCTCCTGGAGGCGCAGATCGACTGGTCCGAGGAGCCGGTGCCCGTGGCACCCGCCCAGCACTACCACTCGGGCGGCGTGGTGACCGACCTGGACGGACGGTCCTCGGTGGACGGCCTGTACGCGGTCGGCGAGGTCGCCTGCACGGGCGTGCACGGGGCGAACCGGCTCGCGTCGAACTCGCTGCTGGAGGGCATCGTGTTCGCCTACCGGGCGGCACGCGACATCGCCGCCCGGTTCGACGCCGGAGAGCTGAAGCCGGGCGTGCCCGCCGAGCGCCCCGGCGGTTCCGGGCTGGTCGCGGCCGCCGCCCGCTCGCGCATCCAGAAGGTGACCTCCGCGGGTTCCGGCGTGATCCGGTCGGCGCGGTCGCTGGCCGAGGTCGACGAGCGGCTGGCCGCCGTCCGCGCCGACGCGCATCTCGCGGACGAGGTCATGGCCGAGCCCCAGGCCGCCGAGTGGGAGACCACCAACGTCCACCAGGTAGCCCGTGCCCTGACCCGCGCGGCCGCGCTGCGCGAGGAGACCCGGGGCGGGCACTACCGCACGGACTTCCCGAAGCCTGTCGAGGCGTGGAAGCGCCGGGTCCGGGTCTGGCTCGACGACGACGGCGTGCTCCAGGCGCGCTGAGTCTGCTGCGGGTCCGGATGTGGCGGCCACTTCGGTCGTTTGCGTGAGGCGTTGTGCTGAGTTTCGGTCGTTTGCGTGAGGCCTCGTGCTGAGTTCGGTCCTTTGCGTGAGGCTTTGCGCCGAGTTCGGTCCCTTGCACGTGGCCCCGCACTGACTTCGGTCCCTTGCCTTGAGATCGGTCGGTTGATTGACCGATCTCAGGGCAAGGGACCGAAGTCGTGGGCGGACGCCAGCAACTGACCGAACTCAGCCACGAATCTGGGGTCGGCTAGTGCGTGATGTAGCCGATCGGGTCGCCCGTGTTGACCGGCGCCCCTTCGTCGGCGGCGTGCTCCAGCGCGCCCGCGGCCTCCGCCATGAGCTGGGTCTCCATCTTCATCGCCTCGACGACGGCGACGGGCTGGCCGTCGGACACGGTCTCGCCGTCGGGCACCAGCCAGCGCACCAGGGTGCCGGGCATCGCGGCGAGCAGCGGTACCCGCCCGTCGTCGATTCCACCGCCCGACGCCGGCGCCGCCCCGGAGCCGGCGGTCGTCCCGGGACCTGCCGCCGGACGGGCCCCGCCGAATCCGGTCCCGACTGTGCCGACCCCGCCGCCGACCGCGCCGAACCCGGCCTCGGCACCTCCGAACCCAGCCCTGCCGGCCCCGATCCCGCCGGCCCCCAACCCGAACCCGATCCCGCCGACCCCGAACCCGCCCGGCGTCCGCACCCGGTGCCGCCGACCGTCGATCTCGACCCACGTCGCGACGACCCCTGGCTCGACCACCGGCGCGGCGAGCGACTGCGGGTCGATCGACGGGAGCATCTCGGTCTCTATCCACTGGGTGTGGACGGCGAAGCCGGACCCTTCGGTGGTCCCCGTGAACGCCGGGTCGGCCAGCACCGCGCGGTGGAACGGCAGCACCGTGGGTACGCCCTCGACGACGGTCTCGGCCGCCGCTCGCCGGGCTCGTGCGAGCGCGAGCTCCCGGGTCGGCCCCCACACGACGATCTTGGCGAAGAGCGAGTCGAACTCGCCGGGGATCACCGACCCTGACTCCACACCCGCGTCGACCCGCACGCCGGGGCCTGCCGGAGCGACGAACCGCTCGACGCGCCCGGGGCCGGGCAGGAAGCCGCGTGCCGGGTCCTCGGCGTTGAGCCGCAGCTCGATCGCGTGCCCGCGGGGCTCGGGGTCCTCGGTGACGGACAGGGGCAGACCGCTCGCGACGCGGAGCTGTTCCGCCACGAGGTCCAGCCCGGTGGTCTCCTCGGTGACGGGGTGCTCCACCTGGAGTCGCGTGTTGACCTCGAGGAAGGACAGGGTGCCGTCCGTGCCGAGCAGGAACTCGACGGTTCCGGCACCGCGGTAGCCGGCGGCGGCGCAGAGATCGCGCGCGGACTCGTGGATCCGCGCGCGCACCGCCGGGTCGAGGAACGGTGCGGGGGCCTCCTCGACCAGCTTCTGGTTGCGCCGCTGGAGGGAGCAGTCCCTCGTGCCCGCGACGACCACGTGACCGTGGTCGTCGGCGATGATCTGCGCCTCCACGTGCCGGGGCCGGTCGAGGAACCGTTCGACGAAGCACTCGCCCCGCCCGAACGCAGCCTCGGCCTCGCGCCGGGCGGCCTCGAAGAGCTCGGGCACCTCGTCGAGGGTCCTGGCCACGCGCATGCCACGTCCGCCGCCGCCGTGCGCCGCCTTGATGGCGAGCGGCAGCCCGTGCTCCTCGGCGAAGGCGAGCGCGGCGGCGGCGTCGGGCACCGGGCCGTCGGAACCGGGTACGAGGGGCGCGCCGACCGTCCGCGCCAGGTCACGGGCGGCGATCTTGTCGCCGAGCAGCTCGATGGTGGCCGACGTCGGCCCCACCCACACCAGCCCCGCGTCCTCGACGGCGCGCGCCGTGGCGGCGCTCTCGGACAGGAAGCCGTAGCCGGGGTGGACGGCGTCCGCCCCGGACCGACGGGCGACGTCGAGCAGCTTCTCGACCGACAGGTAGGTCTCGGCGGCCGTGCGTCCGTCGAGGGCCCAGGCCTCGTCGGCGAGGCGGACGTGCGGGGCGTCCGCGTCCCCGTCGGCGTACACCGCGACGGAGCGGATCCCCAGATCGGCGCAGGCGCGGGCCACGCGGACCGCGATCTCGCCCCGGTTGGCGATGAGCACGCTACGGATCATGGGGTACCTCCTGGGTGGTTCTGGATCGTGAGGCGGACGCGCGCACCGGCCGGCAGCTGGCCAGCCAGCGGCACGTGACCGGCCACGACCGCGCCGATCACGGGGTACCCGCCGGTCAGGGGGTGGTCGGCCAGGAAGAGGACCGGCAGGCCGTCGGGCGGCATCTGGATGGCACCGGTGACGCAGCCCTCGCTCGGCAGCTCCGCCCCCTCCTTGTCCCGGACCCGGGCGACGGGTTCCCCGTCCAGGCGCAGGCCCACGCGGTTGGAGCGCGGCGTGACGAGCCAGTCCTGGCCGGTCAGCCGAGCGAGCGCGGCGGCGTCGAACCAGTCGTCGCGCGGCCCCAGGACGATCGACAGCTCGGTGACCTCGCCGACGGCGGGGAGGGCGTCCGACGGCGGTGCCCCGCCCGCGCCGGTCCGGTCGTCGACGGGGACGCTCCCGGCCGCGTCGACCGACGGTGGTCCGGCAGCGGGGAGGCCGCGATCCGGCACGCCGACCGGCAGTACGTCGCCCGGCCCGAGCGGTTCCGGCCCGAGTCCGGCCAGCACGTCGGTGGACCGGCTGCCCAGTACCGGCGGCACGTCGATCCCACCCCGCACCGCCACATAGACACGCACACCCCGCGTGGGCGGCGCGAGGCGCACCTCGTCACCGTCGTCCAGGGCGAAGGGCTCACCCGACCGCGGACGGCGGTCAGGCCGACTGGCTCCGGCCTCGTCCGGCCCGCCCGGACCTGGCCGTACGACGACGTCGCACGCCGCCCCCGTCACCGCGAGCACCTGCGGGCCGCGGGCGCGCAGACGCAGGCCGCCCACCGACTCGATGGCGGCGGCGTCCGACGGATTGCCGACTGCGCGGTTGGCAGCCCGCAGGCTGGGCCGGTCCAGTGCGCCGGACGCCGACACACCCGCCCCCTCGGAACCGGGCCGCCCGAGGTCTTGGACCAGCGCCTGCACCCCGACCCGAACCACCTCGACCCCGCTGCCGGCCGCCCCGCCGTCGCGAGCCGCTCCGCCGTCGGGGTCGGCAGAGTCGGACGGGCCGGGCGGGACCGATCGTGCGGCAGCGGCGGGGAGCGGGATGAAGCGGACCTTGTCGCCCGGGAGCATGAGGGCCGGGCGGTCGCGGGTCACGTCCCACACGGGCGCGTCGGTGCGGCCGACGAGCTGCCATCCACCGGGGCTCTCCCGGGGGTAGACGCCGCTGTACGGCCCGGCGAGCGCCACGGACCCGGCCGGCACACGGGTGCGCGGGCTGGTTCGGCGGGGGACCACGAGCTGGGGGTCGTCGCTCGTCAGGTAGGCGAACCCGGGGGCGAACCCGACGAAGCCGACGGTCCATTCCGCCGCGGTGTGCCGCCGGACCAGCTCGTCGGTGCTCCAGCCGAGGAGGACAGCCACCTCGGCGAGATCTTCGCCGTCGTAGAGGACAGGGATCTCGACCGTACGCGCGGCGGAGGTCGCGCGACGCTCCAGCGGCCGCGTCCGGAGCTCCGCCGCCAGGGCCCGCGCCGTGATCGCCGACGGCCGGAACGGCACCAGGAGGGTCCGGGCGCCGGGCACGGGCACGCCGACGCCGCGTACCGGGTCGGTGGTGAGGGACTCGTACAGCGCGACCGCCTGGTCCAGGTCGTCGAGCTCGACCAGAAGGGCGTCGTCGCGCGCGGTGAGGAAGCGGATCACGCTGCGGAGCCGCTGCCCGACGCCGGGGCGAAGGCCGTGAGCGTGATGCCCTCGGCGTCGAACACCTCGCGGATCCGCCGGGCCATGGCCACGGCGCCCGGGGAGTCGCCGTGCACGCACACGGAGTCGGCGCGCACCGCGACGTCGGACCCGTCCACGGCGGTCACCACGCCTTCGGTGACGAGGCGGAGCATGCGGCGCGCGACGTCGTCGGCGTCGTGCAGCACGGATCCCGGCTCACGCCGGGAGACGAGGCGGCCCTCGGGCGTGTAGGCGCGGTCGGCGAACGCCTCCGTGGCGGTCGCGAGCCCCGCCGCGGACGCCGCCGCGAGGGCCGCGCTGCCGGGCAGCCCCAGCATGACGAGCCCGGGGTCGATAGCGGCGACGGCCCTGGCCACCGCCGTCGCCACCCGCTCGTCGACCGCGGCGGTGTTGTACAGCGCGCCGTGCGGCTTCACGTAGGTGACGGTCGCCCCCTCCGCGTCCGTCAGGCCACGGAGCGCACCGATCTGGTAGGCGACATCGGCCTCGAGCTCGTCGTCGGGCACGTCCATGTTGCGGCGGCCGAACCCGGCCAGGTCGCGGTAGCCGACGTGTGCGCCGATGGTGACGCCGTGCGCCACCGCGGACCGCACGGTGCGGCGGATGGACGCCGGGTCCCCGGCGTGGAAGCCGCAGGCGACGTTGGCGCTGGAGACGATGCCGAGCATCTGCTCGTCGTCGCCGAGGGTCCAGCGGCCGAAGCCCTCGCCGAGATCGCTGTTCAGGTCGACGGCGCTCATGGTGTGTTTCCTTACCGTGCGTGGAGATCGGTGTTTCGGGGGTGCCTGGCCGGGGCTCAGGCGGACAGCAGGTCGAAGATCGGGCCTACCGCGTTGACCGCCATGTACCAGGTGACCACGGTGGCCACGGTGCCGACCACCAGGAGCCACCGGGGGTACCGGACGCTGCCGAGGAGCGAGCCGCGGAACCAGCCGATGTACATGAACAAGGTCAGGCCGATGGGCAGGATGAGGCCGTTCACGCCGCCCACGAAGACGAGCAGGGTGGCCGGCGCGGTGCCGATCGTCAGGTAGACCGCCAGCGAGACGACGATGAAGCCCACCGTCCACAGGTCGGCGGTGCGGCCGACGATCTTCGAGGAGAACACCGGCAGGAACGAGACCGAGGTGTAGGCGGCCCCGATGACGCTGGTGATCGCGGCGATCCAGAACACGGCGCCGAAGATGCGCAGCCCGGTCTCCCCGGCCGCGGCGCCGAACGCGTCGGCGGCGGGGTTGCCCGCGACGTCCAGCACGACACCGGAGGCCACGACGCCGAGGATCGCCAGGAACAGCACGTACCGCATGATCCCGGTGACGATGATGCCGCTGACGGCGGCCCGGTTGACCTCGCGGATGTGCTCGGGGCCCGCGGTGCCCGAGTCGAGCAGCTTGTGCGCGCCGGCGTAGGTGATGTAGCCGCCGACGGTGCCGCCCACGATGGTGGTGATCGTGGCGAAGTTGATGGTGTCGGGCAGGACCGTCTGCTTCAGGGCCTCGCCGACCGGAGGGCCGGACATGATCATGACGATCACGGTGAGCACGATCATCACCAGGCCGGCGATGATCACCACCCGGTCGACGACGGCTCCCGCGCGCTTGGCGAGGAAGATGGCGATGGCTATGGCGGCGCTGATCGCCCCGCCGACGCGGGGGTCGAGGCCGAACAGGGCGTTCATGCCCAGCCCCGCGCCCGCGGTGTTGCCGATGTTGAAGACGAGGCCGCCGAGGACGATCAGCACGGCGAGCACGTAGCCGCTGCCCGGCAGGGCGTCGTTGGCCAGCACGCTCGCGCGCTTTCCGGTCAGCGTGATCATGCGCCACACGTTCATCTGGACCGCGAGGTCCAGCAGGATCGAGACCAGGATGCCGAACGCGAACGCGGCGCCCAGCTGCTGGGTGAACGTGGCCGTCTGCGTGATGAACCCCGGTCCGATGGCGGACGTCGCCATGAGGAACAGGGCCCCCAGCAGGGAGCGGCTGCGCGTGGACGCGAACCGCTTGATCCTGACGGCCGGCGGGCCTGCCGGCGTCTCTGCCGACGTCGCTGCCGGCGTCTCTGCCGACGGGGTGGTGGGCTCGTGGCTCGTGTCGGACATAGCGTCCTCCTGGTGGTTGTGGTGAGCCGGATTGTTCAACAGTCAGGATGTTGCTCGTCGGATGTTTCCGCCGCATTGCAGAACATTGTCGATCATGACACGGCTCCAGTGCTGGAGGACAGCCTGGGTCACGAGCTGTTTACGCATTCAGGTCTGTTGGATTGTTCAACGAACCTCTACGGTCGGTCACGACCCACCTCTGAGGGGAGAAGTGATCCATCATGTCGACACCACGTACCGCCCACAGGGTGCGAGCAGGCGCCGCCGCCCTCGCACTCTGTGTCACCACCGGGCTGGCGGCTCCGGCCGCAGCCCAGGCCGAGCCGGGATCCGGGGCGGCCTGTCTCGACCCGAGCATCCCGCTGTCGGTCGAGGAGAGCCGCCTGACCGCCCGCCTGCCCGATGCCGCCGACCCGGCGGTTCCCGCCGACCGGACCTACGCCCGCACGATCATCGAGGGCGGCGGCTTCGGCGGGTACACGGCCGCCCTCACGGCGGCCCTGTGCCGCACGAACTCGCTCGACCGCGCGACGGCGCTGGCCGAGCGCAAGGGCGAGGCCCTGTGGGACGCCGCCGTCCGCCGGGCCCAGAGCAACGGGACCGTCCGCGGCGACCTGCCCGCCAGCGATGACCGCCCGCTGTACTGGACCCGTGTCGAGGCCATGTCGGTGCTGCGCCAGTGGGCACCGGAAGGTGGCCTCACCGACGCCGAGCGGGCCGGCCTGATCGAGACCTTCGACAGGGCGGCGCGGGGCATGTTCGACATCGATCTGCCGCCCGGCGACGACGTCCTGCGCGTGATCGTCAGCGGGTTCGACGTCTTCACGCTCGACGGCGGGACCACCGGCCCCGCGCCGGGCACCGTGGGCAACAACATCCGGTACGGCAACCCCTCGGGTGCGGCGGCGCTGTCGCTCGACGGCACCACCTATCGCACCGACGACGGCAAGGTCGCCCACGTGGAGGCGTACACGCTCCCGGTGAGCTACCCGGAGTTCGAGCGCGGCTACCTCGAGGACACCGTCGGCCCGTTCATGGAGCCGGGGCCCCGGCAGGTCGACGCGTCGCTCACGGTCAGCCAGGCCGGCGGGTCCCAGTTCAACCTGGAGCAGTGGAACGCCCGCTACCACGGCACCTTCCCGGGCAACGACAACGGTGCGCCGTGCCGGGCGGTGGGCGGCGTGCCGCAGCTCGCGATCGACAACCCCGGCTGCAACATCCAGGTCGTCGACCGCTGGGGCGGCGGCGGCGGGCTCACGGACCCGCCGCAGTGGACCACGGCGAGCCTGCCGATCGCCGAGATGATCGCCGCCGACACCGGGGCCGACGTGCCGCGCCCGCCGGGCGACACCTGGCCCGACCCGTCGGTGGCCTTCGGCGTCGTCTGGAACACCAGCTACACGCAGTTCCCCGACTGCTCGTCGCCGGTGCGTGAGACGTTCAACAGCCCTCCGCCCGTCACCTACCCGCCCGCCACGCCGCCGGTGCCGCCGGCCGAGGGCTCCTGCTCGTACAACGGGGGCGGCGGCAACTACCTCTCGAACGAGAGCGCCTACCGCAACACGCTGCTGCGGGACCGTGCCGGGCTCGACATCCCGGCCGGGCACATCCACACCCCGGGCATGCAGCACTTCGAGACCGACTTCGGCGTGAGTGACGCGACGTTCGACGCGTGGCGCACCTCGATCGCCGCCCAGACCCGCAACCTGGTCCACGCGGTGATCGACACGACCGACTGACCCACCCCCATCGTTGAGTGCTGGCTATTTGCGGGAATTCGGCCTCCGGACCCGCAAATACCCAGCACTCAACGAGCTGTCGGGGTCCGTAGGATGTGGTCGTGACAGCGGATCGGGCGGAGCGGAGCGCGGACGCCATCCGCGAGCTCATCGTCACCGGCCGGCTCACCCCCGGTCAGCGGCTCTCGGAGCAGTCGGTGAGCGAGTCGCTCGACGTGTCCCGCAACACCCTGCGCGAGGCGTTCCGGATCCTGGTCCACGAGGGGCTCCTGGTGCGGCGGCCCAACGCCGGCGTCGCCGTGGCGCGGCCCACCCTCCCCGACGTCGTCGACATCTACCGGGTGCGGCGTCTCATCGAGGTCCCCGTGCTCGCGGCGGGCGACCCGGCGCACCCCGGCGCCCGCACCATGCGTGACGCCGTCGACGCCGCCCTCGCCGCCCGGCTCGGCGGCGACTGGCGCGACATCGCCGCCGCCAACATGCGGTTCCACTCGGGCATCGTCGCGCTCGCGGGCAGTGCGCGCCTCGACCGCGTGCACGCGAACCTCTCCGCGGAGCTGCGCCTGTCGTTCGGGCTGCTGGGCGACGACAACGGGGCCTTCTTCGACGGCTTCGTGGACCGCAACGCAGGCCTCCTGCGCCGGTTCCTCGCCGGCGACGCCGACGGCGCGGCGGCCGACCTGAACCGCTACCTCACCGACTCGGAGCGCATGCTCCAGGACATGGTGGACCGAGCCGGGCCGCCCGGTGCTGCGGATGCCGCGGATCCGACGCCCGGCGCGGCGGATACGGTGAGCCCGTGAGCACTCTCCCCGTCTTCGACACGCCCACCACGGTCACCCCGGGGCTCGACGCCGCCTGGGTCGCGCGGACCGTCGAGATCGCCCTCGACGAGGACCTCGGACCCACCCCCGGTCGTGACGTGACCTCGCAGGCGACCATCCCGCCGTCGGGCACCGGGGTCGCCGAGCTCGTGGCGCGCGAGGACGGCGTGCTCGCGGGCCTCGTGGTGGTGCGCGAGGTCCTGGACCAGGTGGCGACCCGCCTGGGCCTGCCCGCACCGGACGTCACCTTCCACGCGCAGGACGGCGACGCAGTCACCGCGGGCCAGGTCCTCGCGTCGCTGGACGGACGCACCCAGGTGCTGCTCGTGGCCGAGCGGACCATGCTCAACCTGGCCAGCCGCGCCTCGGGCGTCGCCACGGCGACCCGCGCCTTCGCGAGGGAGCTCGAGGGCACCGGTGCGCAGGTGCTCGACACCCGCAAGACGACACCCGGCCTGCGCGCGCTGCAGAAGTACGCGGTACGCGCCGGTGGCGGCACGAACAAGCGCATGGGCCTGTACGACGTGGCCATGGTCAAGGACAACCACGTGGTCGCCGCCGGTTCGGTGGCCGCGGCGGTCCGCGCCGTGCGCGAGATGTTCCCGGACGTGCCGGTCCAGGTCGAGGCCGACACCACCGCCCAGGCGCTGGAGGCCCTGGCCTCCGGCGCGGACTTCCTGCTCCTCGACAACATGGAGCCGGACCGGCTCGCCGAGGCGGTGGCCGCCGTCCGCGAGCGGGAGGGGCAGGACGGCGTCGCCGCGCACGTCGAGCTCGAGGCGACCGGCAACCTCACGCTCGAGAAGGCGCGCCAGGTCGCCGCGACGGGCGTCGACTTCCTCTCGGTGGGCGCCCTGACGCACAGCGCTCCGATCCTCG
Source organism: Promicromonospora iranensis (assembly GCF_028994775.1). GTDB lineage: Bacteria > Actinomycetota > Actinomycetes > Actinomycetales > Cellulomonadaceae > Promicromonospora > Promicromonospora iranensis_A. The sequence goes on from NZ_JAJQMN010000011.1 coordinate 76,415, forward strand.
ACCTGGCCCTGGACCTCCGCGCCTGACCTGCCCGCTCGCCGAGCGCCCGGCACCCGCCCTCCGGGTGTGGTCGACCGGGCACCGAGCCCGCACTCGGCGGGTGATCCGCACGGATAGAATCACTCGGGTGACGACCGAGAACTCCGCTGCCGAGAACGCCGCGACCCCGCCGACCGACGACCTGCCCGAGCAGCTGCGGATCCGGCGCGAGAAGCGTGAGCGACTCCTGGCGCAGGGCACGGAGGCCTACCCCGTCGGCGTCCCGGTCACGCACGCCATCACCGAGGTCCGCGCGACGTACGGCCACCTCGAGGCGGGCCAGGAGACGGACGACGTCGTGGGCGTCGCCGGACGGGTGGTCTTCATCCGCATCGGCGGCAAGCTGTGCTTCGTCACGCTGCAGGACGGCGAGGGCAACCGCCTCCAGGGCATGCTGAGCCTCGCCGCGCTCGGCGAGGAGGCGCTCGCGGCCTTCAAGACCGACGTCGACCTCGGCGACCACCTCTTCCTGCACGGCCGTGTCGGCGCGTCGCGTCGTGGTGAGCTGAGCATCTTCGCCGACGAGTGGCGGATGGCCGCCAAGGCGCTGCGCCCGCTCCCGGTGCTGCACAAGGACCTGTCCGAGGAGGCGCGCGTCCGGCAGCGCTACGTGGACCTCATCGCGCGTCCGGCGGCACGCGACATGGTGCGCCTGCGCGCCGGCGTGGTGCGCTCGCTGCGCGAGAACTTCCACCGCCGCAGCTTTCTCGAGGTCGAGACGCCGATGCTGCAGACCATTGCCTCGGGAGCGTCGGCCCGGCCTTTCTCGACGCACATGAATGCGTACGACCTGGAGCTCTTCCTGCGCATCGCGCCCGAGATCTTCCTCAAGAAGGCCGTCGTCGGCGGTGTCGAGAAGGTCTTCGAGATCAACCGGAACTTCCGCAACGAAGGTGCCGACTCGTCGCACTCGCCGGAGTTCGCCATGCTCGAGGCCTACGAGGCGTACGGCGATTACAACACCATCGGCGCACTCACCAAGGATCTGGTGCAGACGGCGGCGCAGGACGTTCTCGGTACCACGCTCGTGACGCTTCCCGACGGTTCCGAGTACGAGCTGGGCGGGGAATGGGCAAACCTGCGCATGTACGACTCGCTCTCCGAAAGCCTGGGCGAGGAGATCACCAGCGACACGTCGGTCGAGGAGCTCGAGAAGATCGCCGGGCGGCTCGATGTCGAGGTCGGCAACAAGAAGATCCTTAATCACGGAAAGCTCGTCGAGACGCTGTGGGAGCACCGAGTGGGCGACCACCTGTCGGCGCCGACGTTCGTTCGGGACTTTCCCGTGGAGACGTCGCCGCTCACCCGGGACCATCGCTCGGAAAAGGGACAGGTCGAGAAGTGGGACCTGTACATCCGTGGCTTCGAGCTGGCCACCGGCTATTCCGAGCTCGTCGACCCGGTGGTCCAGCGCCAGCGCTTCGAGGCGCAGGCCAGGATGGCCGCGGCGGGCGACGACGAGGCCATGCTGCTCGACGAGGATTTCCTGACCGCGATGGAATTCGCGATGCCCCCTTCGGGCGGAATGGGTATGGGCATCGACCGTCTGCTGATGGCGCTGACCGGCCAGGGCATCCGCGAGACCATCCTTTTCCCGCTGGTGAAGCCTCAGGCCTGAGGAATTTGAACCACGCAGACGAGTTTGTGAGGATCTTGTGATGGATACGACGCTTGCGGTGCTCGCCGGACTCACGCCCTCGGTGGGCGTCGGTCTGTTGTTCTGGTTTGCGATGCGCAAGATCATGCGCGCGGACCGTCACGAGCGCGAGGCGCTCGACCGAATGGATCGCGAGTCCATGGTCGCGACGGCAGAAAACACGGGTAATTCCCCTTCGCGCTGAGCCGTGCGGGCGAGGTTATCCTTGCCGACCTTCCGGATCAAATCCCCGCACTTCTCCCCGCACTACAACTCCGCCGGGTGAAGTTTTCGTGATCGGTGTCACATGCTCATTATTGACATGTCAATATTGAGTGCGGCATGCTCACGAACTAACCCCGGAATTTGTGGCGCGGAAGGGAAGTACCCGTATGGTTCAGAAGGTTCAGCTCGTTCTTGAAGATGACATCGATGGCGGTGCCGCCGACGAGACCGTGAACTTCGGCCTTGACGGCGTCTCCTACGAGATCGACCTCAATGCCGAGCACGCGGCTCAGCTGCGTGACGCACTCGCTTCGTGGGTCGGCCACGCACGCAAGGTGAAGTCGCCTGTTGCGCGCACCGCCACCGCTCGCCGGTCGCGTTCCGGCAGTGACACGGCCGCGGTCCGCGAATGGGCCAAGGCCAACGGCTACACCGTGAGCGACCGTGGTCGTATCGCGGCGGAGGTCCAGGAGGCCTACGCGAAGGCCAACGGCTGACGCGTCGCCGACACGACGGCATATAGCGCCCCGGCGCCCCTGCGAGGGGGCGGCCGGGGCGTCGTGCATTCCGGCGGGGAGCACGGGCGAAACGTCATTAGGCTGACGCCATGAGCATTCCTACCGCTGCCCTCTGGATCGGCACCTATCCGACGTCGGGTGACGCCCCAGGCGCCGGTGAGGGCATCTGGCGCGTCGGCATCGACGAGAACGGCCGGTTCACCGGCGGCGAGCTCGTCACCGAGGTGGCCGCGCCGTCGTTCCTGGCGCTGGACCCCTCGGGGCGCACGCTCCTGGCGGTCACGGAGGCGGCGCCCGGCGCGGTCACCTCGTTCCGGGTGTCCAACGCCGGCACGCTGACGCCCGCGGGCAGCGCCCCCTCGGGCGGTGCGAGCCCGTGCCACGTCGTCGCGACCGGGACCGCGGCCTGGGTGGCGAACTACGAGGACGGTGTGGCCGCCGTCCTCGGGCTGAGCCCGGAGGGCGCGCTCGCCGTGCCCCGGACGTTCCCGCACGCCGGCACGGGGCCGGTCGAGGACCGCCAGGAGGGCCCGCACGCCCACTTCGTGCACGTCTGGGGCGACCGGGTCCTCGTGTCCGACCTGGGGACCGACCAGCTGCGCACCTACCCCCTGGACGCAGGGGCCACCGTCTCCGACGAGACGCCGAGCGGCGAGGTCGCCGCCGTCCTGCCGCCCGGTACGGGCCCGCGCCACCTGGTGGAGCTGGCCGACGGCACGATCCTGGTCGTGGGTGAGCTGGACTGCCGGCTGCACGTCCTGGTCCCCGCGGGCCCCGGCCGTCTCGAGCACGTGGGGTCGGTGGCGATCACCGCGCGCACGATGCCCGACGGCTCCGCCGGGTACCCCTCGCACATCACCGTCGACGGCGACCTGGTGCACGTGGGGGTGCGCGGCCCGGACGTGCTGTCGGTGCTCCGGGTGCACGACGCCGCTGCCACAGCGGACGGTGTCGACGACGCCGTCCCCGGTGCGATGGCGCACCTGGTCCTTGAGAACGTCGCCGACGTCGATCTCGGTGCGGGTGCCTGGCCGCGCCACCACGCGGTCCTGGCCGACAGCGGCATCGTGGTCGTGGCCGCGCAGAACACCGACGAGCTGATCGCGGTCCGGCTGGACCGGACGTCCGGCAACGGCGCGATCACGGACCGACTGGAGCTGCCCGTGCCCGCGTGCGTCCTGGAGGCGTGATGCGGGACAGCCTGCCTCCACGGCTGGTCGAACCGGACGCGGCGCGACCGCTCCGGATCGCGATGGTCTCCGTGCACACGTCGCCGCTGGAGCAGCCCGGGACGGGTGACGCGGGCGGCATGAACGTGTACGTGCTGGAGCTGTCCCGGGCGCTCGCCCGGCGCGGGGCGCAGGTGGAGATCTACACCCGGGCGACCTCGTCGGCCCAGCCCAAGGTGACCGACGCCGAGCCCGGCATCCGGGTGGTCCACGTGTCGGCGGGGCCGTACGAGGGGCTGGACAAGAACGACCTGCCGGGCCAGCTGTGCGCGTTCGCGGCGGGCGTCCTGCGGGCCGAGGCGCACCGGCCGGAGGGCTGGTACGACGTGCTGCACACCCACTACTGGTTGTCCGGCCAGGTGGGCTGGCTCGCCGCGGAGCGCTGGGACGTCCCGCTGGTGCACACCATGCACACCATGGCGCGTGTGAAGAACGCGTCCCTCGCGCCGGGCGACGCCCCCGAGCCGCAGGGCCGGATCATCGGTGAGGAGCAGGTGGTCGCCGAGGCCGACGCCCTGGTCGCGAACACCGAGCAGGAGGCGGCCGAGCTGGTCCGTGACTACCACGCCGACCCCGCCCGGGTGCGCGTGGTGCAGCCGGGCGTGGACCTCGGGGTGTTCTCCCCGCTTCCGGACGCGTCCGGGGCAGACCCGGCGGAGGCCGACCGGCACCGGGCCGCGCTGCGAGCCGAGCTGCGGGAGCGCCTCGCGCTGCCGGTGGACCGCAAGATCGTGCTGTTCGCGGGACGGGTGCAGCTGCTCAAGGGACCTGACGTGCTCGTACGGGCGCTGGGGGAGCGGGTCTGGTCGGAGGGTGACGGGGGGCCGCCACTGCTCGTCGTGCTGGGCGGGGCGTCGGGCCGGCCCACCGCCGTCCGCGAGCTCGAGGCGCTCGCCTACCAGGAGGGTGTGGCCGCCCACGTGCGGGTGCGGCCCCCGGTGCCGCAGCAGGTGCTCGCCGACTACTTCCGGGCCGCAGACCTGGTGGCGGTGCCCTCGCACAGCGAGTCGTTCGGCCTTGTCGCGGCGGAGGCCCAGGCGACCGGTACCCCGGTCGTGGCGGCCGCGGTGGGCGGCCTGTGCACCGTGGTCGAGGACGGCGTCTCAGGGGTGCTCGTGCCCGACCACGAGCCCGCGAGCTGGGCGCTGGTCCTCAAGAGCCTCCTGGACGACGACACGCTCCGCGCCCGCCTGGCCGTGGGCGCTCGGGCCTCGGCGACCAGGTTCGGCTGGGACCGCGCCGCCGACGAGATCCTGGACGTCTACGAGCAGGCGCGAAAACACCACGCCACGAGGTAGAACCGTGGCGACGGCTCTGCCTCGTGGCGTGCGAACGGGTGGTCAGCGGCCCTGGTTGGCCACCGCGGCGATCGCGTCCTTCGCCGCCTCGGGGTCGAGGTAGGTGCCGCCCGGCTTCACCGGGGCGAGGGTCTCCTCGTCGAGCTCGTAGACCAGCGGGATGCCGGTCGGGATGTTGAGCCCGGCGATGGCCTCGTCCGAGACGCCGTCGAGGTGCTTCACCAGGGCCCGCAGCGAGTTGCCGTGGGCGGCGACGAGCACCGTCTTGCCGGCCTTCAGGTCGGGGACGATCTCGCTCTCCCAGTAGGGCAGGGCGCGCTCGAGCACGAGCTTGAGGGCCTCCGTGCGGATGACGGGGGCGTCCGCGTAGCGCGGGTCGGAGTCCTGGCTGAACTCGGAGCCCAGCTCGATCTCCGGCGGCGGCACGTCGTAGGAGCGGCGCCAGAGCATGAACTGCTCCTCACCGAACTCCTCGAGCGTCTGCTTCTTGTCCTTGCCCTGCAGCGCGCCGTAGTGGCGCTCGTTGAGGCGCCAGCTGCGCTTGACGGGGATCCAGTGGAGGTCGGCCACGTCGAGCGCCAGGTTCGCCGTCATGATCGCGCGGCGCAGCAGCGAGGTGTGCAGGATGTCCGGGCTCACGCCGGCCTCCTTGAGGAGCGCGCCACCGCGCTTGGCCTCCTCCACGCCCTTCTCGGAGAGGGCGACATCCACCCAGCCGGTGAACAGGTTCTTCGCGTTCCACTCGCTCTCGCCGTGGCGGAGCAGCACGAGGGTGTAGGTCATGGTTCCATCCTGCCATCGGCGCGCGAACAGTTGTTGCCGCCTCCAAACCTCGGAAGCGGCAACAACGTGTTCGACGGCGGCGAGAGCCCTGCTCGTCCGATCTGCTCGTCGGACCTGGTCGTCCGACCTACTCGTCCGGGAAGTCTCCGGTGACGAGGAAGGTCACGCGGCGCGCGACCGACACACCGTGGTCACCGAACCGCTCGTAGTAGCGGCCGACGAGGGTCACGTCGACCGCCTCCTGCACGGTGCCCTGCCACTCGGGCGCCAGGAGCAGGTTGAACGTCTCCTGGTGCAGGGCGTCGATGATGTCGTCGTCCCGCTCGAGGGCCTCGGCCACCGTGAGGTCGCGCGTGGCGAGCAGCTTGGTGGTGCGCTGTGACACGCGGACGGCGGCGTCGTGCATCTTCGCGAAGGTGTCACGTGCCTCCGGCACGATCGCCTGCGCGGGGTAGCGGCCGCGCGCCACCTGGGCCACATGCCGGGCGAGGTCGCCCATGCGCTCCAAGGAGGCGCTCATGCGCAGCGCGCTGACGACCACCCGCAGGTCGGTGGCGACCGGTGCCTGCTGCGCGAGCAGGTGCACGCAGCGCGCGTCGAGGGAGTCCTCGATGGCGTCGATGGTCTTGTCGGAGGCGATCACCTCCTGGGCCAGCTGGAGGTCGGCCTCCAGCAGCGCCGTGCCGGCACGGGTGATGGCGGACTCCACGAGCCTGCTCATCTCGGTCAGGTCCTCTCCGACCTGCTGGAGCTCAGCTTCGAAGATCTGTCGCATCGGTTTCCTCTCGCACTCGGGGCGCGCGGACGGTTCGCGTCCGCTGTCGCGCCGCCGAAGGGCGGGCAGGCCGACGCGCGACCAGGCCGACCGTCCGGACAAGTCCCGAACGGCGCACGGCACGGCTACCGCCCGCACCCGCCAAGGTTCGGCGTCGCGATGTACTGGGAGGTTAACGCTCTTCCCCCCTGACATGAACAGTAGGCGACACGATCGTCCGAGCGCCCGCCGACGTCGTCCTGCGGTTGAAACGTCGACCTACCCTGGAGTCGTGGACGGAATCATCTCCGGGGTACCGGTGCTGGTCGCCGGAATTCTCGGCGTGATCGTCGGCGTGGTCGCCACCGTGGCCTTCCGCGTCTCCGAGCGGCAGCAGCACGCCCTTCCTCAGGCCGAACCCGACGAGCTCGACGCGGGTCTCGTCCGCGTGCTCTCGGTCCTCCGCTCCGCCGCCGTCGTGCTCGACGGCGAGGACGAGGTCATCCGGGCGTCCCCGCCGGCCTACGCGCTGGGCGTGGTGCGCAACGACGCCCTGGTGCACCCTGCGATCACCGACCTGGTGGCCCTGGTGCGGCGCGACGGCGTGATCCGCGAGCAGGAGCTGGAGCTGCCCCGCGGCCCGGTCGGCCAGGGCACGGTGCTGCTGCAGGTGCGGGTGGCCCCCCTGGGCCTCGAACGGGTGCTGATGCTCGCCGAGGACCGGACGGAGGCGCGCCGCGTCGAGGCGATCCGCCGTGACTTCGTGGTCAACGTGTCCCACGAGCTGAAGACGCCGGTGGGCGCGCTGGCGCTGCTTGCGGAGACCGTGGCCGACGCAGCGGACGACCCGGTCGCCGTCCGGCGCTTCACCGAGCGCATGCAGCGCGAGGCCGTCCGGCTGTCCGCACTGGTGCAGGAGATCATCGAGCTGTCGCGCCTGCAGGGTGCCGGCGCCGTGCCGAAGCTGACCCCCGTCCCGATCCGCGAGGTCGTGGAGGAGGCGGTCGACCGCGCACGCACCACCGCGCAGTCCAAGAACATCGCGATCACCATGGGCGGTGATCTGGACACCGAGGTCTACGGCGACCACAACCTCCTGGTCACCGCCGTCCGCAACCTGGTCGACAACGCCGTCGCCTACTCCGGCCCCGCCAGTCGCGTGGGCGTGGGGGTGAACGAGCGGGCCGGCCTGGTCGAGATCGCCGTGGTGGACCAGGGCGTCGGGATCGCCGAGGACGCACAGGACCGCGTCTTCGAGCGTTTCTACCGCGTGGATCCCGCGCGCTCGCGCGACACTGGGGGTACCGGGCTGGGCCTGAGCATCGTCAAGCACGTCGCGGCCGACCACGGTGGCGACGTCACCATGTGGTCGGAGCCGGGTCGGGGCTCGACCTTCACCCTGCGCATCCCGTCCGCGGACCGGCCCGACGCCGGGTCTCGCGGCACCTCTGACGAGGAAGCGGGAGAGCAGGAGGAGCACGACCAGCACGACCAGCACAAGGCCGCAGCACATGGGGCCACGAAGAACGAGGAGGTAGGTGCGTGACGCGCATCCTGGTTGTCGAGGACGAGGAGTCGTACCGGGATCCGCTGACGTACCAGCTGACCCGCGAGGGTTTCGAGGTGATCGAGGCCGCCGACGGCAACTCGGCGCTCGCTGCGTACGACGCGGAGGGTGCTGACCTGGTGCTGCTCGACCTGATGCTCCCTGGCCTGTCCGGCACGGAGGTGTGCCGGGAGCTGCGCGCTCGTGGCGACGTTCCGGTCATCATGCTGACGGCGAAGGACTCGGAGATCGACAAGGTGGTCGGCCTGGAGCTCGGCGCCGACGACTACGTGACCAAGCCGTACTCCTACCGGGAGCTGCTGGCCCGCGTGCGGGCGGTGCTGCGCCGCCGGCAGCCCAACGACTCGACCGACCAGGACGAGGACGGTGTGCTCGAGGTCGGGCCGGTCCGGATGGACGTGGAGCGGCACACCGTCGCCGTGTCCGGCGAGAGCGTGGCCCTGCCCCTCAAGGAGTTCGACCTGCTCGAGCTGCTGATGCGGAACGCGGGTCGCGTGCTCACCCGTGGCCAGCTGATCGACCGGGTCTGGGGCGCCGACTACGTGGGCGACACCAAGACGCTCGACGTCCACGTGAAGCGCATCCGCTCGAAGATCGAGCCCGACCCGGGCACGCCCAAGTACCTCCTCACCGTGCGTGGCCTGGGCTACAAGCTGGCCGACGACGAGGGGTGAGCCCGGCGGCGTGCGGCACCCGCGTGTCGCACGTCACGGGTGACCCGCGCGCCTGGTCACCTTCCGTTCACCTGATGTTTGCTCGCGAGACCGCGCCCGTGAGTAGTTTCGCGATCCGTGAGCACCTCCCATTACACCCGGCTCCTTGCTGCCGCCACCGCAAGCGCCCTCGTCGTGCCGCTCGCGGGCTGCGGCGTCGTCGGGCTGCCGGGGCTCGGTGCGGACGACGAAGCCGGCCCCACGCCTGAGCCCGCGCTCGTGGGCGAGTTCCACGGGGCAGGCGCCTCCTCTCAGGAAGCGGCGATGGAGGCCTGGATCAGCGGCTTCCAGGAGCAGCACCCGGGCGCTGTGATCAGCTACGACCCGATGGGCTCGGGTGACGGACGGGAGGCCTTCCTCGCGGGCGGCACCGCTTTCGGCGCCACCGACGTCGTGCTCAGCGACGAGGAGATGGCTGCCTCCGGCCCGGCCTGCGACGGCGGCAACGCCATCGACCTGCCGATCTACATCAGTCCCATCGCCGTGGCCTTCAACCTCAAGGGCATCAACCGGCTGAACATGTCCTCCGACGTGATCGCGGGGATCTTCTCGGGGCGGATCACCCGGTGGGACGACCCGGCGATCGCCGCGGCCAACCCCAAGGCGAAGCTGCCGCCCCTGACGATCACGCCGGTGCACCGTGCCGACGACTCGGGCACCACCGAGAACTTCGCCGACTACCTCCACGAGACCGCCCCGCAGGCGTGGCCGCACGAACCGGACGGCATGTGGCCGCTGCCCGGCGGGTTCGCCGCGGACGGGACGAGCGGCGTGACCCAGACGGTCCGGTCCACGCCGGGCAGCATCACCTACGCGGACGCCTCGGCGACGTCCGACCTCGGGCGCGTCGCCATCAAGGTCGGCGAGGAGTACGTCCCGTACAGCGCCGAGGCCGCCGCCTCCGTCGTCGACGTCTCGCCACGGATCGAGAACCGTTACGAGCACGACCTCGCGTTCGTGCTCGACCGGAAGATCGACAAGCCGTTCGCCTATCCGATGGTGCTCGTCTCCTACCTGGTCGTGTGCTCGCGGTACGAGGACAAGACCAAGGGCAGGTTCGTCAAGGAGTTCGTCGAGTACGTCGCGTCCACCGAGGGCCAGGAGCGCGCGGCCGGTGCGGCGGGCAGCGCGGTCATCTCGAGCGACCTCCAGGAGTGGATCTCCGAGGCCGCAGAGGCCATCTATCTGACCAGGGAACGGCCGGAGGACCAGGCCGCCGGAGAGCCCCGGGACGGGGCCTGACGGGTGAATGATGCCAGGCCGTGCCATGGTGAGCGTGTTACGGATCACCCGCTCCACGCGGGCTTGTTCACCCTCCGTTTACCTGGACCTGGTGAGCAGGTCACTCCACCTGCCTAGCGTCCCAACTGACGCGCCGGCGATCGCCGCGCGTACGACTTGAACAGGATGGAACGACACACGTGAAGATCAGCCGATTCCCCCGCGTTGGCTCCGCTGTCATGGTGGGCGCGCTCGCGCTGAGCCTCGCAGCCTGCGGGTCCGACCCCGGCGCCGACCCCAGCGGCGAAGGTTCTGAGTCCGGTACGGGCCTTTCCGGCGAGCTCAGCGGCGGCGGCGCGTCGTCGCAGGAGTCCGCGATGGAGGCCTGGCGCGCCGGCTTCCAGAGCCAGAACCCCGACGTCACCGTGAACTACGACCCGACCGGGTCCGGCACGGGCCGCGAGAACTTCATCAGTGGCGCGTTCCCGTTCATCGGTTCGGACGCAGCGCTCGACGACGAGGAGATGGCCGCCGCCGAGGAGCAGTGTGGCAGCGACGTCATCGAGTACCCGGGCTACATCAGCCCGGTCGCCGTGGCCTTCAACCTCGAGGGCATCGACTCGGTCAACATGGACCCGGAGACCATCGCAGGGGTCTTCAAGGGCGACATCACCAAGTGGAACGACGAGGCGATCGCCGCCCACAACGAGGGTGTCGACCTGCCCGACCTGGACATCACGGTCGTGCACCGGTCCGACCCGTCGGGCACCACGGAGAACTTCGTCGAGTACATGAGCACGGTGGTCCCGGACGTCTGGGACTTCGAGGTCGAGGACGTCTGGCCGATCGATGGCCAGGAGTCGGCGCAGGGCACGTCCGGCGTGGTCAGCACCGTGACCGCCGGCGAGGGCACGATCGGCTACGCGGACGCGTCGCAGATCGGTGAGCTGGGCACGGTGGCCGTGGGCGTCGGCGACGAGTTCGTCGAGTACAGCCCCGAGGCTGCCGCCGCCGTCGTGTCGGAGTCGCCGCGTGTCGAGGGCACCGCCGACTCGGTGTGGGCGTACGAGCTCGCTCGCGACATCCCGGGCACCTACCCGATCGTCCTGGTCTCGTACCACATCGCCTGCGCCACCTACGAGGACCAGGAGACGGCCGACCTCGTCAAGGGCCTGTACAGCTACATCCTGAGCGACGAGGGCCAGGCGCAGGGCACCGAGTCCGCCGGCTCCGCCCCCGTGGCCGAGGAGCTCCGCACCGAGTACATGACCGCTGTCGAGTCGATCTCGGCGGCCGGCTGAGTCAGGCCGAACGTCTGAGCATGCACCGATGCCGGTGGGCGCTCGGTCCGCCCCTCAGGGGCGGACCGGCGTCCACCGGCGCGGTCGTGAATGAACGAAGATGTGACACGTGACAACGAGCAGCGAGGACATCGCGTGACGACGACCGACAGCCCGCAGCGACCGGCCCGGCCCGGGGACCATGCTGAGCGGGCACCCGCACGCCGCCGGCGGCGGGGCACGACCGAACGCGGATTCAACCGGGTCTTCCGGTGGATCGCGACCGGCGCCGGTGCTTTCATCCTGGCAACCCTTGCCGCAGTGGCGCTCTTCCTGCTGATCCGTGCCTGGCCCGCGCTGACCGCATCCGAGGACGAGCTGTCCGATGCGGTCGGGCGCATTCCCGAGGGCACCTCACTGCTGGAGTTCGTCGGGCCGCTGATCTTCGGCACCCTGCTCGCGGCCCTGCTGGCGCTGGCGCTGGCGATGCCCGTCGCGATGGGCATCGGGCTGTTCATCTCGCACTACGCGCCGCCCCGCCTGGCCCAGGTGCTCGGTTATCTGGTGGACCTGCTGGCGGCCATCCCGTCGGTCGTCTACGGCCTGTGGGGGTTCCTGGTCCTCGCACCGGTGCTCAAGCCGTTCTGGTTCTGGCTGGGTGAGAACCTCGGCTGGTTCCCCCTGTTCGCCGGTCAGGTCTCGGCGACCGGCAAGGTGCTCGCCACCGTGTCGGTGGTGCTCGCGGTGATGATCCTGCCGATCATCACGGCCGTGTCGAGGGAGGTCTTCCTGCAGACGCCGAAGCTCCACGAGGAGGCTGCCCTCGCCCTGGGCGCCACCCGCTGGGAAGTGATCCGCGTCGCCGTGCTGCCGTTCGGCCGATCCGGCGTGATGTCGGCCGCGATGCTCGGCCTCGGCCGCGCGCTCGGCGAGACGATGGCAGTGCTCATGATCATCAGTCCTGGATTCCTCGTGTACTCGCTGGAGATCTTGGCCGCCGCCCGGCACAACACGATCGCCGCATTCATCGCGCTGGACTTCGCCGAGGCGAGCGGTCTGGGCGTCAACGCGCTGATCGCCACAGGCCTTGCCCTGTTCCTGATCACGATGGCCGTGAACATGACCGCCCGCGCGATCGTCGCGCGCCGCAAGGACTTCTCGGGGGCCAACTGATGAGTGTCGAGACAACCGACGCGACCGCGCACACCCGTGCTCTCCTCACCACGGCCGACCCGCGTCGCAAGACGACGGACCGAACGATGTCCGTCCTGATCTGGGGTGCCTTTGCCCTGGCGATGATCCCGCTCGTCTCGCTGCTGTGGACGGTGCTGGTCAACGGTGTCGGACGGCTGAGCCCCGAGTTCCTGTCGTACTCGATGCGCGGGATCTACGGTGGGGACCCGTCCGGCGGCATTTACCACGCCATCCTGGGCACACTGATCATCACCGGCTGGGCCACGCTGATCTCGGTGCCCATCGGGCTGCTGACCGCGATCTACCTCGTCGAGTACGGGCGGGGGCCGCTCGCACGGTCGGTGACCTTCTTCGTCGACGTCATGACCGGGATCCCGTCGATCGTCGCGGGTCTGTTCGTGGTCGCGTTCATGACCATCTTCCTGGATCCCGGGACACGCCTGGGCATCATGGGTTCCATCGCGCTCTCGGTGCTGATGATCCCGGTGGTCGTCCGGTCCTGCGAGGAGATGCTCAAGCTCGTCCCGAACGAGCTGCGGGAGGCGTCCTACGCGCTCGGCGTGCCGAAGTGGCTGACGATCGTCAAGGTGGTGCTGCGCACCTCGGTGGCCGGCATCACGACGGGCATCCTGCTGGCCATCGCACGTGTCATCGGCGAGACCGCGCCGCTCCTGGTCGCCGTCGGTGTGACCGAGTCGATCAACTTCAACGCCTTCGACGGGCGCATGATGACGTTGCCGGTCTTCATCTACCGGCAGTACAGCCAGGGCCTGGCCTCCTGCCAGGAGGGCGATCTGCAGTGTGTCGCGGACATCTCATACCAGAATGCCTGGGGTGCGGCGCTGGTGCTGATCGTGATCGTCATGCTCCTCAACATCACCGGGCGCCTCGTGAACCGATGGTTCGCCCCCAAGCTGCGCTGACGCGCAGACCCCCGCATCAGCCGCAGCTCACCACGAAGGAAGAAGTAGACCGATGGCACAACGCATCGACGTGAACGACATGAACATCTACTACGGCGACTTCCTCGCCGTGGAGGGTGTCTCGATGACGATCGACCCCAAGTCCGTAACTGCCTTCATCGGTCCGTCCGGCTGCGGTAAGACGACGTTCCTGCGGACCTTGAACCGCATGCACGAGGTCACGCCGGGCGCGCGCGTAGAGGGATCTGTCGAGCTCGAGGGCGTCGACCTGTACGGGGACGACATCGACCCGGTGGCGGTGCGCCGGAACATCGGCATGGTCTTTCAGCGGCCCAACCCGTTCCCCACGATGTCCATCAGGGACAACGTGCTGGCGGGCGTCAAGCTGAACAACCGCAAGATGTCGAAGCCTGACCAGGACGACCTTGTCGAGAGCTCTCTGCGTGGTGCCAACCTCTGGAACGAGGTCAAGGACCGCTTGGAGAAGCCGGGTTCTGGTCTCTCGGGAGGTCAGCAGCAGCGCCTGTGCATTGCCCGCACCATCGCGGTCAAGCCGCAGGTGGTCCTCATGGACGAGCCCTGCTCGGCCCTGGACCCGATCTCCACCCTGGCGATCGAGGACCTCATCCAGGAGCTGAAGAAGGACTTCACGATCGTCATCGTCACGCACAACATGCAGCAGGCCGCTCGGGTGAGCGACAGGACGGCGTTCTTCAACATCGCGGGTACCGGCAAGCCGGGCCGCCTGATCGAGATGAACGACACCGCGACGATCTTCTCCTCGCCCGCCGTGAAGGCCACCGAGGACTACGTCTCGGGCCGCTTCGGGTGATGGTCGGCTGACGACGGTCGGCTGACCGGACGGCAGAAGCCGGTGGGTCCGGCGTGGGGAACCACGCCGGACCCACCGGCTTCGTCGTTGCTGCGAGGCGTTGCCCCGGGGCGTCACCGCCGCGGGGACCGCTCAGCTCACTCCGTCGCGGAGGCCGACGGCGAGGCGGAGGGCGACGTCTCGCCGGCCGGCACGTAATCGGCGTACTCCGGCAGCGTGCCGTCGAACACCGGCAGCTGGAACTCCTTGGAGTCGCTGCCGACGGTGAGCGTCGCGGCGACGTAGTTGCCGGGTGCGGCGCCCACGGCGTCGAGCTCGACGGCCTCGCCGGACTCCGTGCCCAGGTAGACGGTGCCACCGGCGGGGACGTCAACGGTGACAGGGGAGGCGCCGGGCGCCTCCAGCGTGAACGACGCGTCCTCGGCGGTCTCGTTGGCGAGCGCGCCCAGCAGGTTCCCGGCCTCGCCCTCAGCGGCCGACACGACCATGAGGTTGATGCCGCGCAGGTTCCTGTTCTCCTCACCCAGCACCGAGACGCCGACACCGTCGGACGGGTCGTAGTTCAGCGTCGTGGTGGTCGGCGAGCAGGCGGCCAGGAGGAGAGCCCCCGTAGCTGAGACCGCGGCGAGGGCGATGGTGCGGGCGCCTCGGACGGCGGTGGCGCGACGGGACACGGTGAACTCCCTGATGTTCGTCTGGTTCGGGCGGGGGCGGATCCCCGCAATATCCTAGTGGTCCTCGGGGTATGCCCGCGCATCGCGACCAGAGGCGAAATGCCCGGTCAGGGCGTGGTAAGGGTCACGGCTCCGGAACGATCCGATAGCGGAGCATTGGGTGGTGACCGCCTCGAACTACCCCTCCAGCAACGCTTTGACCTGCACAAACGTCGTTCCGAGTGATACACCGGCAACCCCAAGGGCGCAAGTTCTGCAGATCACGCCGTGGTAACCTGGTTTCAGGGAAAGGGGACATCTGCAGATGACGTTCACAGTAGGCGAGACGGTTGTCTACCCGCACCATGGCGCGGCGCTGATCGAAGAGATCAAGGTCCGCAAGATTCGCGGCGAAGAAAAGATGTACCTCAAGCTCAAGGTCGCCCAGGGCGACCTCACCATCGAGGTCCCGGCGGAGAACGTCGACCTGGTCGGTGTGCGCGACGTCGTTGGCCAGGAGGGTCTCGACCGCGTGTTCGAGGTGCTGCGTGCGCCGTACACCGAAGAGCCCACCAACTGGTCGCGCCGGTACAAGGCGAACCTCGAGAAGCTTGCGTCCGGCGATGTCATCAAGGTGGCCGAGGTCGTTCGCGACCTGTCCCGCCGGGACGCCGACCGCGGTCTCTCCGCGGGCGAGAAGAGAATGCTCGCCAAGGCTCGCCAGATCCTCGTGTCCGAGCTTGCGCTGGCCGAGCACACGGAAGAAGAGAAGGCGGAAGCGATCCTCGACGAGGTCCTCGCTTCCTGACTTACCCACAGGATCCGTCTGACGTACCAGTCAGTACCCGGTGCTCGCGCCCCACAGGGATCCTTCGCTTCAATCACGATCCTGTGGGGACCCGGACGAGATGACGACCCTTGCAATCCTGACGGCCGCCGGTTCGGGATCCCGACTAGGGCGCGACCTGCCGAAGGCTCTGGTGGAGCTGGACGGTTTTCCACTCGTGCTGCACGCCGCACGACGCCTCGCGGCGTCGGGCGTCGTGGACTCACTCGTCGTGACCGCGCCTGACGGCCTGGTCGGCATCATGGCCGACCTCCTGGCCGAGGACCCGCACGTGCCGATCCCCGTCCGGGTGACCGACGGCGGGCCCACCAGGCAGGCGTCGGTCGCGGCCGGTCTCGCTCTCGCGGATCCACGGGACGACGTCGTGCTGGTGCACGATGCCGCACGACCCCTGGTCCCGCCCGAGCTCGTCCAGCGGGTCGTGGGCGCTGTCCGCAGCGGCCACGGCGCCGTTGTGCCCGGGCTGCCCGTCACCGACACGGTGAAGCAGGTGCGCCCCGACGGCGACGCCGAGCTGGTCACCGGCACACCCGACCGCTCGATGCTCCGAGCCGTCCAGACGCCGCAGGGCTTCGCCCGTGAGCTGCTCGTGCGCGCACACCGCACGGGTGCTGAGCGGGCCGCCGCGGAGCACCTGGCGGCCACCGACGACGCAGGTCTTGTCGAAGCCCTCGGCGAACCGGTTCACATCGTCGCCGGGGACGCGGCTGCCTTCAAGATCACCACCGAACGCGACCTGTGGCTCGCGTCCCTCGTGCTGCAGGAGACCCACGCATGACCGATCCGTCCAGCACACCGGAGACCGTACGACCGGCTCCGGTCGCGTACCCCCTGCCGCGCACCGGCATCGGGGTCGACGTGCACGCGTTCGCGCCGGACGGCTCGGACCGCGAGATGTGGCTCGGCGGCCTGCACTGGCCGGGGGAGCGGGGCCTCGCGGGCCACTCCGACGCCGATGTCGCGGCGCACGCCGCGGCGGACGCGCTGTTCTCGGCGGCGACCCTGGGTGACCTCGGATCGCACTTCGGCACCGGCCGTCCCGAGTGGGCAGGGGCCTCTGGGACCACCCTGCTCGCGGAAGCCGCGAGGCGCGTCCGGGCTGCCGGGTACATGATCGGTAATGTGGCAGTTCAGGTGATCGGTAACCATCCGCGGGTCGGCACCCGGCGCGACGAGGCTCAGGCGGTTCTGTCCGCCGCCGCCGGCGCGCCCGTGTCCCTCACCGCGACCACCACTGATGCGCTCGGTCTCACGGGACGCGGTGAGGGCGTCGCGGCGATCGCTACGGCGCTCGTCGTGCCCGACGTCGGGAGCACGGCATGAACAAGCGCAAACCGCTCGACGAACGGCGCGCGGAGATCGTCGAGGCAGGCCTGAGCGTGGCCATGCGTGAGGGCGTCGAGGCGGTGACCGTGCGTCGCGTGGCGCAGGAGGCCGGCATCTCGCTGGGCACCGTGCACTACTGCTTCGACGACAAGGACGCGATGCTGCGCGCCATGGGCCGCGCCATCGCGATGCGCGCGTCGGAGCAGGTGCTGGCGGCGCTCGACGCCGGGCCGGAGCGGGGGGACCTGGCGGAGGCCGCCATCGAGGCGATGCTGGGCGGGCTCAAGCAGCACCAGCACATGCGGCTGCTGACCTTCGAGTTCGCGGTCTCGGGTGCGCGCACGCCCGTGCTGCGCGAGGTCGCGCAGGCGCACCTCAAGCAGAGCATCGCCATGACGCGGGAGTACCTTCAGCGACTGGCGGATGTCGCGGGGGTCAAGTACCGCACCGAGATCGGCCTGCTGGCCCGCATGACGGCACTCCGCATCGACGGCATCGAGCTCGCCTGGATGGTGGACCAGGACGACGAGGCCGCGCGGGCGGGCTTCGCGGATCTCGCACAAGCCGTGTTCGACCAGATGGAGTCGTGACGGCGCCGGTCGAGCCGGGCCGGCCGCACGGTCAGCCGAAGACCCGCCGCGTGTAGGGGTTCGCGAACACGCCCTCCGGGTCCGCGGCCGCGCGCGCCCGGCGGAAGTCCCCGAGCCGCTGGTACTGGCCGGCGAGGTACTCGGCGTCGCGGGTGTGCAGCTTGCCCCAGTGGGGCCGCCCGCCCACCGCGGTGAAGATCCGCTCGGCGGCGTCGAAGTACCGCGCGTACGGCAGGCGCCAGTACTGGTGCACCGCGACGTACGCGGTCTCGCGGCCGTACGCGGTGGACAGCCAGACGTCGTCGGCGGGGGCGAAGCGCACCTCGACAGGGAACGGGACGTTCTCACCGGTGGACCGCTGCCACGCGTCGAGCTCGCCCAGCACACCGACGACGGCGTCGCGGGGCACCGCGTACTCCATCTCCCGGAACCGCACCCGGCGGTTGGTGCAGAACACCTCGTGCGACGGCGCCGTGTACCGGCGGGCGCTCAGTGCGCGGGCCGCCACGGCGTTGAGGGTCGGGGTCGCCGCGGGCAGCACCGTCGCCACCCGGTTCACCGCCTCGAAGAGGCCGTTGGACAGCACCTCCTCGTCGAGGAAGGAGCGTGCGGCCCCGGCGGCCTTGCGGGCGCGGTGCACGAGACCGGAACCGGCGCTCGTCCCGGCGTCGACGCGCGTGTTGCGCAGTGTGAGCGCCCGGCGCGTGGTGGGGAACCAGTAGAACTCGAAGTGGTCGTGGTCCGCGACCAGGTCGTGGAGTCCTTCCAGCACGCGGTCCAGCGCCCAGGGCTCCTCGACGGCATGCAGGTCGAAGGCGGGCACCGCCTCGATCGTCACGGTGCTCAGCACCCCCGTGGCGCCCAGGCCGAGCCGGGACGCCTCGAACAGGTCGTGGTGCTCGGTCGGCGTCGCGTGCGTGACGTCGCCGTCAGGACCCACCACGGTCAGCGCGCGCACGCGGGTGGCGAGGCCGCCGAACCGGGCGCCGGTGCCGTGCGTGCCCGTGGAGATCGCGCCGGCGATCGACTGCCGGTCGATGTCGCCGAGGTTCTGCATGGCGAGCCCGCGCTCGGCGAGGATCTGGTTGAGCTGGTGCAGGCGCATGCCGGCGCCCACCGTCACCAGCGCGTGCCCGGTGTCGGGGTCGCGCTCCACCCGGTGCAGGGCGTTCAGGCGATCCAGGCTGAGCTGCACGCCCTCGGTGGCGGCCGCCGGCATGAACGAGTGCCCGCCGCCGACCACGCGGACGGTGTGGCCCTCCTTGACGGCGCGGCGCACGGCGTCGGACAGCTCGTCCGCCGAGGCCGGCTGTTCCTGCCGCACGGGCGTCACGCTGACGTTGCGTGCCCAGTTCGTCCAGATCACCGGAGCACTATCCCACGGCCCCGCGCGGCGAACCAGGGCCTGGTCCGGCGCCTGCCCGGGTGCTGGATCGAGGACCCGGACGGTCGGCACGGGCCGAGCCACGCAGAGGGCCGGAGGAGTAGCGTGCGGTCATGAGCTCCGCAGCAGACACCGTCGCGCGGCTGTCCGCCGCCACGTCCGGCCTGCCCGCGCCCCTCGCCGTCGTGGACCTTGACGTGTTCGACGCCAATGCGCGCGACCTCCTCAAGCGCGCCGACGGCGTGCCGGTGCGCGTCGCGTCGAAGTCGGTGCGTGTCCGCTCGCTCGTCGCCCGCGCCGTCGGGCACGGGTTCGCCGGCGTCATGGCGTACTCGCTGCGCGAAGCGTTGTGGCTGGTCAGCGAGGGTGTGCGGGATGTGCTGGTCGGCTATCCGACGGTGGACAGGGCGGCCCTCGCCAGCCTGGCGGCCGACGCGACGGCCCGCGAGGAGATCACCCTGATGGTCGACGACGTCGTCCATCTCGGCCTGATCGCGGACGCCGCCGGACCTGCGCCCGACGGTGCGGCGGGTCCGATCCGGGTCTGCCTGGACGTCGACTGCTCGCTGCGGGTCGGCGCCGGTGCGCTGACCGCCCACCTCGGGGTGCGGCGCTCGCCGCTGCGCGAGCCCGGTGATGTCGCCGCCCTCGCGACGGTGGCCCAGGCGAGAGGCCTGGCGGTGCGCGGCCTCATGTTCTACGAGGCCCAGGTGGCGGGCCTGCCGGACACCAGCCCTGCCGTCCGGCTGGTCAAGCGGCTGTCGATGCGCGAGGTGAACGAGCGCCGGGTGCGGATCCTCGCCGCGGTGCGGGCCGCCGTCGGGCAGGAGGTGGAGCTCGTCAACGCGGGTGGCACCGGGTCGATCGAGGTGAGCGGTGGCGCACCGGGCGTCACCGAGGTCACCGCGGGCTCCGGCCTGTACACGCCCGGCCTGTTCGACGGCTACCGCTCGTTCCAGGCTCGTCCGGCGTCGTTCTTCGGGCTCGACGTCGTGCGCGAGCCCGCGCCCGGCTGGGTGACCGCCTTCGCGGGCGGGTACGCGGCGTCGGGCAAGGCGGGTGCCGCACGGCTGCCCCGGCTCTTCACGCCCGGCTATGCGCTGAGCGGCCCCGAGGGTGCCGGGGAGGTCCAGACGCCGCTGCGGGTGGCCCGCGGGCCGGCGCCGGACGGCAGGCTGCGCACCGGGGACCGGGTCTGGCTCCGGCACGCCAAGGCGGGCGAGATGATGGAGCGGTTCGACCGGGTGCACCTCGTGCGGGGCGACACGATCGTCGAGACGGTGCCGACGTACCGGGGCGAGCGCAAGAACTTCGGGTAGAACTGGGCCATGCCCGTCACACACCACCGCACCCGCCCGATGACGGGACGCGACCCGCACGAGCCGGTCCGCACCGCGACACCGCTGGAGCTGCTGTTCGACCTGGCATTCGTCGTCGGGTTCGGCGTGGCGGGAGAGCAGGGTGCCCACCTGATCGCCGAGGGCCACGCGGCCGCGGGCGTGATCGGCTTCGCGTTCTCGATGTTCGCCATCTGCTGGGCCTGGATCAACTTCTCGTGGTTCGCCTCGGCGTTCGACACCGACGACTGGTTCTACCGCGTCACCACGATGGTCCAGATGATCGGCGTGGTGGTGCTCGCGCTCGGTCTGCCGGAGATGTTCGGGTCGGTGGTGGAGGGCGAGCGCGTCGACAACGAGGTCATGGTCGCCGGGTACGTCGTGATGCGCCTGGCCATGCTCGTGCAGTGGCTCCGTGCCGCCAGGCAGGCGCCGGAGTACCGGGCCACCTGCCTGGCGTACGCCCGGACGCTCCTCGTCACCCAGGTCGGCTGGGTGATCCTTGCGGTCGCACCGGTAAGCGTGCCCGTCTTCTTCGTGGCCGGGGCGCTGCTCGGGTCCGCAGAGATGCTCGGCCCGTGGCTCGCGGAACGGTTCCGTACCGAGGGGCCCGGCCAGCGGAGCACCCCGTGGCACGCCCACCACATGGCCGAGCGGTACGGGCTGCTGGCCATCATCACGCTCGGCGAGGGTGTGATCGGTACCGTCGCGACGCTGTCCGCCGTCGTCCACGACTCAGGCTGGACGCTCGACGCCGCCCTCGTCGCGTTCGCGGGCACCGCCCTGACGTTCGGGCTGTGGTGGACGTACTACCTCACGCCGCACGCCGAGATGCTGCACAGGCATCGCGAGCGGTCGTTCGTCTGGGGGTACGGGAGCATCGTGGTGTTCGCGGCCCTCGCCGGGGTGGGCGCTGGCCTGCACGTGGCGGCGTACTACCTGGAGGGGCACTCTCATGTCGGCGCCGTCGGCACCGTCCTGGCCGTGGCGGTGCCGGTGCTCGTGTTCGTCCTGGCGGACTACCTGCTGTTCTGGTTCCTGACCCGGTCGTTCGACCGGTTGCACCTGCTCGTCGTCGTCGTCACCGTGGTGGTCCTCGTTGCTTCCGTCGCCGCCGCGGCGGCAGGAGCCGGCATGGCCTGGGCGCTGCTCCTGGTGATGCTCGCCCCGGCGGTCTCCGTGGTCGGCTACGAGGTGCGCGGGCACCGGCACGTCGCCCGCCTGCTCGCGCAGGAGCCGTCCGAGCGGAGCGCGGGGGAGGCCACCGCCGAGTAGAACCGGGGAGCCGACGGGCTACTGACGCCGAGGCAGTAGCCTGCCCCCGTGCGAGCAGCGGTGACGGTGCACATGTACGCCCCTCCGGACGTGGTCCGGGACCTGGTCAGCGACGTCACCCGGGTGGGTGAGCTGAGCCCCGAGACAGTGCAAGGTGACCCACTGCGAGCCCGGCCGTGACTTCGGCTTCACGGTGTACCTGGGCGGCAAGCGCCTGAACAACTGGCGCTACCGGCTGGTCCCCGCGGACGGCGGTACGGACGTCACCGAGTCGTTCGAGCTCGAGCACCGCGGAATGGCCCGCGTGTACTGGGCACCGGCGGGCTGGCACCGCAGTCGGGCCAACGGTTGGGGGATGCGGCAGACGCTCGAGCGAGCCAGGACAATTGTCGAAGCGGGAACCGGAAGCGCCGGTACCCTTGACAGGTGACCATTCGCCTGTTTGACACCGCCACGCGCGAGGTGCGCGACTTCGACCCCATCACACCGGGCGAGGTCGGCATCTACCTGTGTGGTGCCACGGTGCAGGCACCTCCGCACGTGGGCCACCTCCGCCCGGCCGTCGCGTTCGACGTGCTCCGGCGCTGGCTGACCCGGCGGGGCCTGAAGGTCACGCTGATCCGGAACGTCACCGACATCGACGACAAGGTGCTGGCGAAGTCCGCCGCCGCCGGCCGTGAGTGGTGGGCGCACGCCGCCCTGTACGAGCGGGTGTTCACCCAGGCGTACGACGCGCTCGGAGTCCTCCCGCCCACCTACGAGCCGCGTGCCACCGGCAGCGTGCCCGAGATGGTCGCGCTCATGGAGCGCCTGGTCCAGAAGGGGCACGCCTACAGCACCGGCGAGGGCAACGTCTGGTTCGACGTCCACTCGTGGCCCGCCTACGGGGAGCTCACGCGGCAGAAGGTCGAGGACCTCAGCCCCGAGGAGGGTACGGAGGCGGCCACCGGCTCGGCGAGCGACGCCAAGAAGAACCCGCACGACTTCGCGCTGTGGAAGGCACCCAAGCCGGGCGAGCCCGAGTCGGCTGCGTGGGACACGCCGTACGGGCGCGGTCGGCCCGGCTGGCACCTGGAGTGCTCCGCGATGGCTCGCCGCTATCTCGGTGAGACGTTCGACATCCACGGCGGCGGCCTCGACCTGCGGTTCCCGCACCACGAGAACGAGCAGGCGCAGTCGCGGGCCGCGGGCTACGGGTTCGCGCAGCGCTGGATGCATGTCGCGTGGGTCACGCAGTCGGGCGTGAAGATGTCGAAGTCCCTGGGTAACGGTCTGCTCGTCAGCGAGCTGCTGAACGAGGCGCCCGCGCCCGTGGTGCGCTACGCGCTGGCGGCCGTGCAGTACCGGTCGATGCTCGAGTGGGCGCCCGACACCCTCGACGAGGCACGCACCACCTGGGAGCGCCTGTCGGGCTTCGTGGCGCGCGCGTCGGAGCGGGTCGGCGACGTCCCGGCGGAGGAGGTCGCCAAGGCCGAGGTCCCCGAGGCGTTCGCGAACGCCATGGACGACGACCTCAACGTGCCGCAGGCGCTCGCCGTCGTGCACGAGCACCTGAGGGCGGGGAACACCGCCCTCGCCTCCGGGGATGACGCCGCCGTGCGTACCGAGCTGGTGACATTGCGTGCGATGCTCGATGTGCTGGGGCTCGACCCGGCGGACCCGCAGTGGGCGACGTCGACCGACGACCGGTACGCGGCGGCGCTCGACGGGCTCGTCACGGCGGAGCTCAAGGCTCGTGCCGAGGCGCGTGCCGCGAAGGACTGGGCCACGTCGGACGCGATCCGGGACCGCCTCGCGGCCGCCGGCATCGAGGTCCAGGACTCCGCCGACGGCGCCCGCTGGGCGCTCTCCTGATCTTTTCCCTGGTGGTCGA
Source organism: Promicromonospora iranensis (assembly GCF_028994775.1). Classification (GTDB taxonomy): domain Bacteria; phylum Actinomycetota; class Actinomycetes; order Actinomycetales; family Cellulomonadaceae; genus Promicromonospora; species Promicromonospora iranensis_A. The sequence goes on from NZ_JAJQMN010000011.1 coordinate 99,912, forward strand.
GCTTGTCGAGACCACCTCGACCGAACCCGCGGTGGTCGCGACAAGCTCGACCACCGGCTGAGAGACGAGACACACCATGGCAGGAAACTCGAAGCGCGCCGGTGCGGTACGCAAGGCAGGCTCCAAGAAGGGCGCCCAGGTAGGCACCGGCGGACACAGCCGCAAGGCGCTGCAGGGCAAGGGCCCGACGCCCAAGGCGGAGGACCGGACCTACCATCCGGCGCATGAGCGCAAGCTGGCGGCGGAGAAGCGCGCGGCGGCCGGACGGCGGCCGGGTGGTCGCGGCGCGAGCCGTAAGACCGCCGGGGCGACTGAGGTCGTCACCGGCCGTAACGCGGTGCTGGAGGCGCTCCGCGCCGAGATGCCCGCCGAGGGCATCTACCTTGCCACGCACCTGGATTCGGACGACCGCACCCAGGAGATCCTGGAGATCGCGCACACGCGCAGCCTCCCGATGTTCGAGGCCTCACGGCTCGACCTCGACAAGATCACCGAGGGTGCGGTGCACCAGGGCGTCGCCATGAAGGTGCCGCCGTACGACTACAAGGACGCCGAGGACCTGCTCGACGCCGCGGCCGAGGCCGGCGAGCCGCCGCTGATCGTGGCGCTCGACAACATCACCGACCCGCGCAACCTCGGCGCGGTGCTCCGGTCCGCCGGCGCGTTCGGCGCGCACGGTGTGCTGGTGCCCGAGCGCCGCGCCGCGGGCGTGACGGCGTCGGCCTGGAAGGTCTCGGCGGGCGCGGCAGCCCGTGTCCCCGTGGCGCGTGCGACGAACCTGGCCCGCGAGCTCGCCGAGCTGAAGAAGACCGGCTGCTTCGTCGTCGGGCTCGATGCCGGGGGCGACATGCAGGTGGGCGAGCTCGCGTACGCCACCGACCCGCTCGTGCTGGTCGTCGGCTCGGAGGGCAAGGGTCTGTCCCGCCTGGTGCGCGAGACGTGCGACGCGATCGTGTCGATCCCGATCGCCACCTCCACCGAGTCGCTGAACGCGGCGGTCGCGGCAGGGATCACCCTGTACGAGGTCGCCAAGCAGCGCTCGACCCCGGCCGCCTAGTACTCCGGCTCGGCCTCGCCCGGTGCGAGGCCGAGCACGGCGTCCTCGTCGGGGCGGTGCCGCAGCACGTTCTCCACGTAGGACGCGGCGGCCTCCGGCATCGGGATGTCCCGCTGCGCCTGCTGCGAGATGAACCAGCGGTGGTCGAGGATCTCGTGGAACAGCTGCGCCGGCTCCAGCTTGCGGCGTAGCTCGCGGGGCACGGCGTCGATCGTGGGACGGAACACCTGGCGTACCCAGGCGTGCGCGACGATCTGTTCCTGGTCGTTCTGCCGGTCCATCGCCGCGCGGTAGCTGTCGAGGTCGTTGAGCATGCGACGGGCCTGGTTCTCCTGCACGTCCAGACCGGTGAGCCGCAGCAGCCGACGGGAGTGGTGCCCGGCGTCGACCACCTTGGGTTGGATGCGCACCCTGGTGCCGTCGATGTCGGTCGTGATCTCCAGCTCGCCCACGTCGAAGCCGAGGTCGTTGAGCCGCTCGATCCGGGCGGCGACCCGCCAGCGGTCGTCGGAGTCGAACGCCTCGGAGCCGGTGAGGGCGTCCCACAGCTCGTTGTAGCGCTCCACGAGGGCGTCACCGATGGCCACCTCGTCGACGTCCTCGTCGAGCAGCTCGCCCGCCGAGAGGTCCATGAGCTCGCCGATGATGTTGGTGCGCGCCAGGTCGACGTCGTAGTTGCGCTGGCCGTTGGTCAGTGTGCGATGGATATCACCGGTCTCGGCGTCGACGAGGTAGGCCGCGAACGTCTCGGCGTCACGCCGGAACAGGGTGTTGGACAGCGAGACGTCGCCCCAGTAGAAGCCCACGAGGTGAAGGCGCACCAGGAGCACGGCGAGGGCGTCGATGAGGCGGGTCGCGGTGTCGGGACGCAGGTCCTGGCTGAACAGCGCGCGGTACGGCAGGGAGAACTGCAGGTGCTCGGTGACGAGCACGGCTTCGAGCCGCTCGCCGTCGGGCGCCCGACGGCCGGTGATGACTCCTACCGGGACCACCGAGGGCACCTCGATGCGGTGCAGCTGGCGCAGGAGCTCGTACTCGCGGTAGGCGACGGTCTCGCCGATCTCCTTGATCGCGATCACGCGGCCACCGTGGTTGACGAAGCGGACCACGTGCCGCGAGATGCCCTGGGGCAGCGCGGCCAGGACCTCGTCGGGCCACTCGGCCAGCGGTACGTCCCACGGGAGGTCCAGCAGGGCCGGGTCAGGTGCGACCGCGGTGATCTGGAGTTTCTGCTGGGTCATGGGCACCATTCTGCGCTGTGTCGGCCGCCCGTCCGCGCAGGGCAGGGGAGCGGCCGAGGATCTCCGCGGGGCGGAGTGATGAAAGGCCTGCGGGGTGTGTTGCTGTGCATGGACATTGTCCACGCACAGCAACACACCCCGAGGAGGTAACCGTTCTCCCGGCGAGCCGGGGGATCAGTCGAAGGGATCAGCCGAGGCGCTCACCCGTGGTCGCGGAGAACACGTGCGAGTGGCCGGCCTGGATGGAGACGGCGATGACGTCGCCCTTGTCCGGCACGGACCGCGGGTCGATGCGCACGATGAGCTGGTTGGTCTCACCGGCGGTGAGGTTCAGGTCCGTGTCGCCCTTGAGCGTGCCGTAGACGAACGCGTCCGAGCCGAGCTCCTCGACGAGGTTGACCTCGACGTCGAACGAGCCGGGCGTGCCGACCGGGACGACGTCGAGCGCCTCGGGCCGGAAGCCCAGGGTCACCTTGCCGCTGTCGGCGTCCGTCATGCCGCTCGCGATGGAACGCTCGAGCGGGACGTCGGCCGAACCGACCTTGACGACGCCCTCCTTGACATCGAACGTGCCGATGTTCATGGCGGGGGAGCCGATGAAGCCGGCGACGAACACGTTGTTCGGCCGGTCGTACATCTCGCGCGGCGTGCCGACCTGCTGGAGCACACCGTGGTTCAGCACGGCGATGCGGTCACCCATGGTGAGCGCCTCGGTCTGGTCGTGGGTCACGTAGACCGTGGTGACGCCCAGGCGACGCTGCAGCGACGCGATCTGCGTACGGGTCTGGACACGGAGCTTGGCGTCAAGGTTCGACAGCGGCTCGTCCATGAGGAACACCTGGGGCTGACGCACGATGGCACGGCCCATGGCGACACGCTGACGCTGACCACCCGAGAGGGCCTTCGGCTTGCGGTCGAGGTACTCGGTGAGGTCGAGGATCTTCGCTGCTTCCTCGACGCGCTGGCGGATCTCCGCCTTGGGCGTGCCCGCGATCTTCAGGGCGAAGCCCATGTTGTCCGCCACCGACATGTGGGGGTACAGGGCATAGTTCTGGAAGACCATCGCGATGTCGCGGTCCTTGGGCTGCACGTCGGTGACGTCGCGGTCACCGATGAAGATGTGCCCACCGTTGACGTCCTCGAGGCCGGCGAGCATGCGCAGCGACGTGGACTTACCGCAGCCGGACGGGCCGACGAGGACGAGGAACTCGCCGTCCTCGATCTCCAGGTTCAGCTGGTCGACGGCCGGGCGCTCAGTGCCCGGGTAGACGCGAGTCGCGTGATCGAAAGTGACCGTAGCCATGACTAGTACATCCCTCCACCGGCAGGTACGTGCCGGACGATCCGTTGTGGTCGGGTGCCGTTGCTTCCACTCACGTGTCGGCGGTGACACTGTTGCAGCGCGATCGTACCCCGGTTCGTCAAGGCCGCGGTATCGACCAGGTCACGATCGGGTCAGCCCTCGCCTGCCTGACGCCTGAGCCTGCGGTTCGCTTCCGGCTCAGTCGTTGCTCCGCAGGGTGCGGGCGAGCCCGGCGAGGACCGCGGCCAGCGCGTCCGGGTCGGGCACGCGGTGGGAGGCGAGGGTGTCGCCCGTGCCCACCTTGATCGACAGGTCGCCGGACTCGAGAGCGCCGAAGGCGTGCTCGTCCGTCGTGTCGTCGCCGGCGTACAGGACGCGTACCTTCTCCACGCCCAGCTCGGCCGCGACGGTGCCCCGCAGCCGGCGCAGCGCCTCACCCTTGCTGGTCGGCACCACCGACACCTCGACGACGTCCTTGCCGTGCATGGCCGGCAGCCCCAGGTTGGCGGCCACCTCGTCGGCGGCCACCGTGATGGCGGCGGCGTCGTCCACACTCGCCAGGCGGGTGTGCACGACGGCGGCGGCGGGCTTGACCTGCACCCATGCCCCCTCGCGGCCCGAGACCGCCGACTCGAACCCCGCGACGAGCGCGTCGAGCTGGCCGGACTGGACGGTGGTCAGGTGAAACGGCACCTGCTCGACGCCCGTGGTGGTGGCTCGCCCGGCCTCCGCGCCGTGGCTGCCGACGAGGAACGTGCCGTCGGGGGCGACGGTCCGCTCCGCGAGGTCGGACAGGTCCCGCCCGGAGATGAACGCGAGGCGCACCGGCGCCTCCTGTGCGAGCGCGTGCAGCTGCTCGACGGCAGCGCGTGCGGCGCGCGTCATGGTGGACGACTTCGGGTCGTCGACCAGGGGCGCGAGCGTCCCGTCGAAGTCGCACGCGAGCAGCCAGCCGGTGGTCGGCTTCTTGCGCCGTCCGTTCCCGTTGCCCATGCGGGCGAGCCGGCCGCGTGCGGGCACCCCGTCCGGCACCGTGGTGAACGCCGTCAGTGCGTCACGGAGATTGTGGTGGCGGGGTTCCGCGGCGCGCGGGTCCACGGTGAGCGGCCGGGAGGGCACGGCTGTGAGCACCCCGAGGAAGGTCTCCGACCACTTGGCGACGTCGTCGGCCAGGACCTTGCGGCGCAGGCGCCGCATGCGGCGGCGCTGCTCCTTGGGGTCCATGGTCGCGGCGGCGACGATGATGTCCTTCATGCCGTCGATGTCGTGCGGGTTGACCAGCAGGGGTCCGGGGGAGAGCTCGTCGGCTGCGCCGGTGAACTCGCTCAGCACCAGCGCGCCGCGCTCGTCGGAGCGTGCGGCGATGTACTCCTTGGCCACCAGGTTCATGCCGTCCCGCAGCGAGGTCACCAGCAGCACGTCGGCCGCCAGGTAGAGGGCTGCCATCTCCTCCGGGGGGTACGAGTGGTGCAGGTAGTGGATGGCGGAGTGGCCCAGCTCGCCGTACTCGCCGTTGATCCGACCGACGAGTACCTCGACGTGCTCACGGAGCTCCTGGTACGCACCGACGTTCTCACGGCTCGGGCTCGCCACCTGCACGAGGGTGGCGTGCTCGACGTCGAGCCGGCCGTCGTCGAGCAGCTCGCCGTACGCCTTGATGCGGTGCCGGATGCCCTTGGTGTAGTCGAGCCGGTCGACCCCCAGCATCAGGGTCTCCGGGTTGCCCAGGTCCGCCTTGATCTCCTTGGCCCGGGCCTGCACCTCGGGCGTGCGGGCGAGGGTGTCGAACCGGTGGGAGTCGATGGAGATGGGGAACGACGAAGCGCGGACGTGCCGGCCGGGGCGCCCGTCGGCGTCGGGGATCGTGATGACCGGGCCGCGTGTGGTGTAGCCCGTCAGGCGGCGCGCGGACCGGACGAAGTTCGCGGCGTCACCGTTGCGCTGGAAGCCGACGAGGTCCGCCCCGAGCAGGCCGTCGATGATCTGCCGGCGCCACGGGAGCTGCGCGAACAGCTCGACGGGCGGGAACGGGATGTGGTCGAAGAACCCGATGCGGAGGTCGGGGCGCAGGTCGCGCAGCATGCGCGGGACGAGCTGGAGCTGGTAGTCGTGCACCCAGACGACGCCACCCTCGGCGGCCTGCTCGGCAGCGGCGTCGGCGAAGCGCTGGTTGACCCGGCGGTACGCGTCCCACCACTGGCGGTGGTAGTCGGGCGGCGCGATGACGTCGTGGTAGAGCGGCCAGAGGGTCGCGTTCGAGAAGCCCTCGTAGTAGCGCTCGATCTCGATCGCATTGAGCGTGACCGGCACCAGCAGCATGCCGTCCGCCTCGAACGGCTCGTGGGCCAGGTCGGGAGCGCCCGACCAGCCCACCCAGGCGCCGTCGGCCTCCTGCATCACCGGCTCCAGTGCCGTGACCAGGCCGCCAGGGGACCTCTGCCAGGTGAGATCGCCCTCGGGGCCGACCGAGAAGTCAACCGGCAGCCGGTTCGCGACGACGACCAGATCGTACCCGTCTTTACCCGGCAATGTACTGCTCCTTGGTTGTAGAAGAGTCTCGCTGTCCAGTGCCAAGAGTAGCGGCGCCTCTTGCCTGCTCAGGGTAACGACCAGGCAGTTCACTCGCCGGTCGCGCGCGGGAGATAGGCGGGCGTCGCCAGCGCGCGACGGCTACCGTGTGCCTCATGAAGGAGGTGGAAGCCTCGACAGCGCCCTCGAACGATGCCGGCCCTGCTGCCGGCTCGAAGCTCGGCGGGTACACGGTCGTGCGCGAGATCGGTGCCGGCGCCATGGGCGCCGTCTACCGCGCGGAGGACGACGGTGGGCACCCCGTCGCGCTCAAGATGCTGCACCGCCACCTCGACGACCCGTCCGCCCGCGAGCGGCTGCGCCGCGAGGCGGCAGCGCTGCAGGGCCTGCGGCACCCCGCGGTGGCCCGGGTGCTCGACGCCGAGCTCGAAGGGCCCGAGGCGTTCATCGTCACCGAGCTCGTCGAGGGGCCGACGCTCGAGGAGGAGATCGACGAGCGCGGTCCCCTGGACCCCCGTGACCTCTTCGAGCTGGCCGACCAGCTCGCCGACGCGCTCGAGGCGGTGCACGGCACCGGCGTCGTGCACCGGGACCTCACGCCGTCGAACGTGCTCATCGCCAGGACCGGGCCGGTGCTGATCGACTTCGGCCTCGCCCAGGGTCCGGGCGACGCGCGCGCCACCCGCACCGGGTTCGTCATGGGCACCCCCGGCTACCTCGCCCCCGAGCTGCTCGACGGCGCCGAGCCCGGCCCGGACACCGACTGGTGGTCCTGGGCCGCCGTGCTCGCGTTCTCCGGCACCGGCCGCGCGCCGTTCGGCGTCCGGCCCACCGAGCTGGTGCTGCGGCGCTCGCGGCAGGGCCAGGCCGACCTCGACGGTCTGCCGAAGCGCACGGCCCGGGCACTAGGCGCCGCGCTACGGGCCGTGCCCGTCGAGAGATGGGGGCCGGACGAGGTCGCGCGGGCGCTCAAGGCCGAGTCGGAGGCGTTCATCGCCGCGACGACGGGCACCGACGGCGTCGCCGGGTCGACGACGGCGGAGCTCGCCTCCGCCGACGCATCCGACGCCCCGACCGCCTCGATGCCGGCCGACCTCGGCTCGACGCGGGTCATGCCACAGGGCCTCCTGCCGCACCCGGTGTCCGAGGCGGCGGGCGGAGCCGGCGTCGGCGCCGCGGCGGGAGCCGCCGCCGTCGCGGAGGCGTCGCGCCCCGGCCTCCTCGGTGGCGTGACAGACCTGGCCGTCTCGCCCGTCGCGCCCCGAGGCCGATCGGTCACCGGTCGGGCGGTCGGCGCGGTACACCCCGCTCCGCAGTCCGTCGATCCGGCCTTCGCCCTGGACCGGCCGAACCCCGCGCACGTCGCCGGCTACCGGGGGCTGTTCCTGGCCGCGGCCCTGGCGCTCGTGGCGCTCGCCACCACCCGGCCGGGGATCGCCGTCGTCGTGCTCGTGGCCCTCATGATCGTCTCGCGGCTGGCGGGTATCGCCGTCGACGAGTTCCGCAACCGCCGTGCGCGGCGCGGCCCCAGCCGGGCCGACGCGCTCGTGGCGACCCTCCTGTCGCCCTGGCACCTCGTGCGCGCCGTGTTCGGCGTGCTGCCCGCCGCCGCGGTCGCCCTCTGCGCCGGGGTCGTCGTGGCACTGCTCGGGCTCATCGTGTTCGCGCCGGGCAACGTGATCATCGCGCCCGTCCCGACCGTCGAGGCGCGGTCGGTGGGTGGCATGAACGAGCCCATCGTCGACAGCCTCGTGCTCGGCGTGGCGATGCTCGTGACGGTGGTCGTCGCGTGGTTCGGGCCGGCGTCGTACGGGACACGGGTCGGGGCCGGGCCGGTGCTGCGCCGGATCGCTCCCGGCTGGGTCGCGAAGCTCGTCCTCGTCCTGGTCGTGCTGGCGCTCGGGGTGCTCGCCGCGCAGCCGTTGTTCGACGGCGTGGCGGACGTGCTGTGGTGGCCCTTGGGAGACCGCCCCGACGTCGTGTGGTGATCCACAGGTTGGGTGTCTGGATCGTAACGAAACGTCCAGCCGTCTCCCAGTGAGCGCTAGTAGTCTTGACTGGGCGCCAGCGGCGCCTCGCCCCATTGGCCCGCATCTCGAAGGACCCCGATGTCGACGAACCAGACCAAGGCGCAGCGTCGAGACGCCGCCCGTGCCGAGGCCCTTGCACTCCAGAAGAAGCAGCAGGCGCGCGAGAAGCGCAGCCGCCTGATCGTGCTGAGCGCGCTCGGACTCGGACTCGCCGTCCTGGTCGTGGCCGTGGTGCTGATCTTCCTCGAGGGGCAGAAGACGCCCATGGAGAAGGTCGACAACATCCCGGCCGGAGTGGTCCAGGACACCGGGATCCCGGTGGGTGCCGAAGGCACCGCGGGCACCACGAACGAGGGCGCGAAGACGCTCGACGTGTACGTGGACTACATGTGCCCTGTCTGCGGTCAGTTCGAGGCGCTGAACGGCGCGAGCATCGCCGAGATGCGCGAGGCCGGTGACCTCACGCTCGTGGTGCACCCGGTCTCGATCCTGGACCGCGCGTCGCAGGGCACCGAGTACTCGACACGTGCCGCGGCGGCCGCGGCATGGGTCGCCGACCGGGCGCCGGAGCAGTTCTCCGCGTTCCACGACGCGATGTTCGCGAGCCAGCCGGAGGAGCAGACCCCGGGTCTCTCCGACGAGCAGATCGCCCAGGTCGCCGAGCAGGCCGGCGTGCCGGCCGACGTGGCCGCGGGCATCTCCGACGGTACGGCGCACGAGACCTACGAGGAGTGGGTCTCGGCCTCCTCGGAGGTCGCGGGCGACGACCCGGACCTCCGGAACGCTCAGGGCGGCTTCGGGACGCCGACCGTGGTGATCGACGGTGAGCGGTTCGAGACCTGGCAGAACCCCGGCGCGCTGACCGAGGCGATCACCGGTGAGGCGCCTGCTTCGGAGGAGCCGTCCGCGGAGCCCTCTGCGGAGCCGTCCGAGTAATTCGGCAGCTCAGTAGTCCACAGGTTGTGGACGGCGGGGTCCCGGGCTACGGCCCGGGGCCCCGCCGTGCAGCCGCCGTCCGACGCTCTGCTTCTGCTCTTCCCGCATCCCGGAGGGTCCTTCATGTCGACGAACACGACCAAGGCGCAGCGTCGTGACGCCGCGCGCGCCGAGGCGCTGGCGCTCCAGAAGAAGCAGCAGGCCGGTGAGAAGCGCAGTCGCATGATCGTGCTCGGGGTGCTCGGGCTCGCCGTCGTCGGCCTGGTGATCGCGGTCGTGCTGATCATCTCCGGAGGGCAGAGGACGCCCATGGAGAAGGTCGAGAACTTCCCCGCCGGTGTGGTCGAGGACACGGGGATCCCGGTCGGGTCCGACGGCGCTGCGGGTACCACCAACGACGGCGCCCCGACACTGGACGTCTACGTGGACTACATGTGCTCCCACTGCGGCGAGTTCGAGGCACTGAACGGTGCCGACATCGCGGAGCTGCGCGAGGCCGGAGATGTCACGCTGGTGGTGCACCCCGTATCGATCCTGAACCGGGCGTCCCAGGGCACCGAGTACTCGACGCGCGCGGCTTCGGCGGCTGCCTGGGTCGCGGACCGGGCGCCCGGCCAGTTCGCGGATTTCCACGAGGCGATGTTCGCGAGCCAGCCGGAGACGAACACCCCTGGTCTGTCCGACGACCAGATCGCTGAGGTCGCCGAGCAGGCAGGTGTACCGGCGGACGTGGCGGCAGGCATCACCGACGGTGAGGCGGTCGAGACCTTCGGGGAATGGGTCGGGGCGGCGACGGAAGCGGCGGGCACCGACGAGTCGCTCACCACGGACGGCCAGCTCAGCACGCCCACCGTCCTGATCGACGGCGAACGGTTCGGTGGCTGGGTCGATCCGGGTGCGCTGGCCGCGGCGATCACCGGCGAGGTGCCTACCTCGGAATGACCTTCTCCGCTGACTCGGATTTCGGTGCCCGGAGCGGTTAGGCTGGTCCCCGCCCGCCGCCTTAGCTCAGCTGGTAGAGCTCCCGCCTTGTAAGCGGAAGGTCGTCGGTTCGAACCCGACAGGCGGCTCCAGAAGGCCCGGAATCCCAAGGATTCCGGGCCTCCCCGCCTTCTCGTCCGGTGTTGACCCGGCGGAAACCCGCCGATCTGCTCTGGTCATGGCCCCAGGAGCGCGAGAGGGACGACGGCGACGCCGTCCCGGCGGCGGTAGGCGTACTCGCCGGCGTAGACGACGAGCGCGTCGATCAGGTCGTCTCCGATCCGGTCACGAAGCCAGTGGATGTGCTTGACGTCGACGTCCTCGACCCGGTCTGCCAGCTTGACCTCGATGGCCAGCACTCGACCGTCGGGCCGCACGACCACCAGGTCCACCTCATGATTGCCGTTCCGTGTGCGCAGATGGTGGAGGCGGGCCTCCGCGGCCTCGGCGTAGGTATGGATGCTGAGTGCGGCCAGGTGCTCGAACAGTGCGCCGAGGATCGTGCCTTCTGTGAGCCGGGTACTGCCCTGTTCCGCACGTAGTAGTGCGGGGGCGTCGAGCCCCAGGAGCCGTGCTGCCAGTGCGGGATCGGCAAGCTGGTGCTTTGGCAGCTGTGCCAGGCGGTCAAGGTGGTTGTGACTCGGGATCCATGGCGGAACGGCGTCGAGCAGCCACAGTGACGAGAGGGCATCGCGGTAGGCGATGGTGGTTTCCTTCGCCGGCTTGTTCGACAGGCCGGCCGTCGCCGCATCCAGGATCTTCGAGTAGGTGGTCGTCGACGATGTGGCTGCGGCATAGGCGGCAAGCCAGGCGCGGAGGACCTCCGGCTTCCGCACGGGGTAGCCCTGCTCCGGGAACTCGCGCTGGACGACGTTCTGGAGGTAGGCGTCCAGCTCGACCCGGCGTACTCGTCCTTCCAGGGAGCGGATCGCAGGGAATCCCGAGGCGACTATCTCTTCGACGTATCCGCCCAGCCGGAAGGTCGTTGTTCCTGCGACGTCCTGGTTCCCGCCGAGCAGTGCGGCGAGGCTGATGGTCTGGGTCTCGATGTCCCGTTCAGCGAGGCTCAGGGGACGCATGCGCATCGGCACGATCCGTCCTGCGCCGGAGTGGATCGTGGACCCTCGCGGAGCTGAGCTGCCGGCGAGGATGAAGTGGCCAGGGCCGGATCCCGCGTCAACCGCCCGTCGAACGTCGTCCCAGACCTCAGGCAGCCGTTGCCACTCGTCGACGAGTACCGGACCGGGGAGGCTCGTCAAGAGGGTCGAATCAGCGGTGATGAGCTCGCGCTGCTGCGGGAGACTGAGATCGACGACCGATGCTGCACGCTGCAAGGCGGTTGCTGTCTTGCCGACGCCTTTCGGGCCGTGGATCGACAGCGCCCTGAGGTGCGGCTGAAGTTCGTCGAGAACGGCATCGATGATGCGACGCTGGTAGTCCACCATCATTCCAGTCTACCGTTAGCACGAGTTCTACTCTACCGATAGCACGGTATCTGCTCTACCATGAGCACGCTGGGCCGGTGTCAGGCGCCAGGACCGGCAATCGCCCGCACCAGGTGCTCCGCGACCGCGCGGCGTTGCGCCTCGGGCAGGTCCCGGTAGGCCAGCGCCTCGAACATCCACAGCCCGTCGGCGGCGAGCCTGGTGACGAGCCGGGCCATGGACGCGGCGTCGGTCCCGTCGTCGGCTGGGACGGGCGCCCAGCGCTCCAGGACACCGCTCCACGGCGCGGCCCACGCGGGGTGCGTGGCGGCCTCGAGCATGAGCTGCAGCTCGGCGCGGGTCGCGGACCGGGCGTTCACGCGGATGTAGGCGGACAGCCGCTCGTCGGCGGTGAGCTCGTCGAGGGGCTTGCCGGCGTCGGCCAGGAGGGAGGCCTCCCACCGGTCGGCGAGATGCTGGTGGATGGCCGCCAGCAGCTCTTCGCGCGACCGGAAGTGGTACATGATCCCGCCGCGCGTCAGCTCCGCCTCGGCTGCCACGGAGTCGAAGGTGACGGCGGTGACACCCTCGCGCTGGATGACGCGGACGGCGGCGTCGAGGATGCGGTCGCGGTTGCTCGGTCGCACGGGGCCTCCGTGGGGGCGTGTCTCGATCGGGGTGGTGTCAGTGGCCGGAGCCGTAGGCGGAGGACGCTGACCCGGGACCGTAGGCACGGAGCAGCACGGTCGTGACGATAGCGCCGACCGCGAGGACCCCGGCACACACCACCATGACGGCCGAGTAGCTGTTGCCGAACGCGGTGAACGCGGCGTCGAGGACCTCGGGCCCGCTCCCGGGTGCGGTCAGGGCGTCGGTCAGGGACCGGCTCGCCTCGGCGGGGGCGCCGTCGGGCAGGCGGACGGTCAGCGTGTAGACCGTGGTCAGCAGCGAACCGAGCAGCGCCACCGCCGCGAGGCTGCCGAACTCGTACGAGACCTCCTCCACGGACGAGGCCATGCCCGCCCGGCGGGCGGGTACGTTCCCGATGATCGCGGTCGAGGCCACGGACATCGCCGCTCCCAGCCCCAGGCCCGTGACGAACAGGCCGCCGAGGAGCCAGCCCATCCCGTGCTGGACGCCGACGAGGGTCCAGGCCACGCCGACGGCGCCCACACCAAGGCCGCCGCCGATCAGGACCCGCAGGCCCACGACGTGCAGGAAGGCGCCGCCCAGGATCGACGACGGCAGGGAACCGATCGCGACGGCGGCCACCAGCAGCCCCGACTCGAGAGGGGTGAAGCCCACCACGAGCTGGAACCGCTGGGTGGTCGCCAGCTGCAGGCCGCCCATCGCGAACATGGCGAACGCCGCGGCCAGCACGCCGGAGGCGAAGGCCGCGTTGCGAAAGATCGACAGGTCCAGCAGCGGGAACGGCAGACGGCGCTGCCGCCGGACGAAGAACCACCACCCGAGGATGGTCGCGAGGGCCGCGCTGAGCAGAACGGTTCCGGAGCGGTCGATCTTGACGACCTCCTTGATCAGCACCACGAGCCCGACCAGCGTGATCAGTGCTTGCACCGAGGAGACGAAGTCCCACCTGGTGCCGGGGTGCGGCTCGTTCTCCGGTGCGACGGCGACCCCGACGATCAGGGCGAGGAGGACCACCGGCACGTTGACCAGGAAGATCGAGCCCCACGCGAAGTGCTCCAGCAGCGCGCCGCCGACGATCGGTCCGAGCGCACCGCCGACCACCGAGAGACTGCCCCACACGCTGATCGCGATGTTGCGCTCGCGCTCGTTGACGAAGGCCACCCGGATCAGGGCCAGCGTGGCCGGCATCATCGCCGCGGCGCCGACGGCCAGCAGGCCGCGCGCGGCGATCAGTACCTCCGGCGTCGGCGCCGTGGCCGCCATCAAGGAGGCGAGCCCGAACACGACCAGGCCGCTCAGGAACATCAGCCGGTGGCCGAACCGGTCACCCAGGGTCCCGGTGCCCAGCAGGAGACCGGTCATCACCAGCGGGTACGCGTTGATGATCCAGAGGCTCTCGGTCCAGCTCGCGTCGAGCTCACGGGTGAGGGTCGGCAGCGCCGTGTACAGGATCGAGTTGTCCAGGGTGATCAGCAGCAGGCCGGTGCCGACGGTCACCAGGAGCGTCCAGCGTCGGCGAGGGCTGAGCGGCGTCGTGCGTGCACCCAGGGTCGGGCTCATCGTCATGGCAGCAACTGTACTATCTAGAATGTTAAGTTACCTGCCGAGCGGGGCGACCTGGAACGGCGGAGGCTCTCCGGTGCGTGCACCGGAGAGCCTCTGAGATTCACCCGCCGAAGTTTACGGCCGGACGTGCGATCACGCGCGCGGCCAGGGCTGCGGCGTCGGCCACTTCGCGGTCCTTCCGTCGCCGCTGGAGGTACCCGTCAGGCGGCGCTTGACCCACGGCCCGACGTGCTGGCGCATCCAGGCCGCGTTGGCTCGCGCCGTCTCGCGGAAGGCCGCCGACGGGGCGGCGTCGAGCGGGGCGTCGTAGGCTGCGTCGTCCGGCTCGAGGCCGAGTGCGACCAGTGCCGCGTTCGCCACCCGCTGGTGCCCCTCGGGGGTGAGATGGATGCGGTCGTCGGACCAGAGGCGGAGGTCGCCCAGCGACCGCATGCCCCACAGGTCCAGGACGTGTGCCCCGTGCCGGTTGGCGATGGTCCAGAGGTTCGCGTTGAAGGCGCCCACCCGGCCGTTGGTCCAGCTCAGGGCCGCGCCGGCCTTGAACCCGGTGCCCATCAGGACGTCGGCGCCGGTGGCCCGGAGCGCGACGACGGCGTCCTCCAGCGCGGCAGAGATCGCGTCGATGTCGGCCGAGGCGCGCAGGATGTCGTTGCCGCCCCCCACCAGCGAGACGAGGTCCGGCTGGGCCTCGATGGTGACGTCCAGCTGCTCGGCGATGATCGGGCGCAGCTTGCGGCCGCGGATCGCGAGGTTCGCGTACTCGAGCGGCAGCTGTCCGGCCGCGATGCGGCGGGTCGAGAGCACTGCCGCGAGGTTGTCGGCCCAGCCGCGCTGGATGTCAGGGGCGTCGGGGTACGGGTCCCACAGGCCCTCCGAGAAGGAGTCGCCCATGGCGATGTACCGCTCCCAGCGGACGGGGGCGGCTGCGGGGAGGTCGGGGGTGTGGCCTTCCGGGTCTGGGGTCGTCGTGGCGCTCACAGGGCTCATTCTCGCGCGTGCTGGGTGGGACTCGCTGGTTCGGACGTGTGACGGGCAGCACAAACTGGCAGTGTCGGAGGGTGCCGGTAACCTCCTGGACGTGGAGACCACCGTGAACCCGACGCCCCCTGTCGACGCTGCCGCCGCCTCGGGCCCGCCTCCGTTGTCGCAGGTCGTCGCACCCGACTGGGCCGAAGCGCTGGCGGACGTCGAGCCACGCATCCACGCCATGGGCGACTTCCTGCGTTCGGAGGTCGCCGCGGGGCGCACGTACGTTCCCGCGGGGGAGAACGTGCTCGCCGCGTTCAAGCGGCCGCTCGCGGACGTGCGCGTGCTCATCGTGGGCCAGGACCCCTATCCGACGCCGGGGCACGCCATGGGCCTGTCCTTCTCCGTCCAGCCGGACGTGCGGCCCGTCCCGCGCTCGCTGGCCAACATCTACAAGGAGCTGCAGGACGACCTCGGTGCCCCGCTCCCGTCGAACGGTGACCTGCGGCCGTGGGCCGACCAGGGGGTCATGTTGCTCAACAGGACGCTCACCTGCCGACCCGGCTCGTCCGACTCGCACGCGGGCAAGGGCTGGGAGGAGGTCACGGAGGCGGCGATCCGCGCGCTGGTGGCCCGGGGCGGTCCGCTCGTGGCGATCCTGTGGGGCGCGAAGGCGCGCAACCTGAAGCCCTGGCTCGGCACGGTGCCGGTCGTCGAGAGCGCGCACCCCTCGCCGCTGTCGGCCCGCAACGGTTTCTTCGGCTCGAAGCCGTTCTCGCGCGCCAACGCGCTGCTCGAGCAGCAGGGTGCGCAGCCGGTCGACTGGCGCCTCCCGTAACGCCGGGGCGCCGGTCTATGGCGTCCGCGAGGCAGGGCCAGCGTGTTGACTGTGTGAAAGGGCAAGGGTGAATAACAACCAGGCAATCCGGGCATACGGCGAACCGGTCGGCAAGGTGCTGGTCTCGGACACCGAGAGCCCCGCCGTTGAGCGGACCGAGAGCGGTCTTTCTGACCGCGATCGGGAGATTCTCGCGTTCGAACGCCGTTGGTGGAAGTACGCGGGCGCCAAAGAGGAGGCGGCACGGGAACTCTTCGATCTGACAGCCACGCGTTATTACCAGGTGCTGAACGCGCTGATCGACACTCCTGCCGCCCTCGAGCACGACCCGATGCTGGTCAAGCGCCTGCGTAGGGTCCGATCGACCCGCCAGCGGGCACGCTCTGCACGACGGCTGGCGGATGAGAACCACTGACCGGGCACCGATCCGTCACAACGACCCGCTACTCTCTCTGCCGTGACGAAGAGTGGCTACCCCTACCCGCCCGACGAGTTCGACGTCGCTGTCCCCGGGGGCGCACCCGTGGGTGTGCACCGTGCGCCGCGTAGCGGTTGGAGCTCGGCCTGGCCCTTCCTGCTGGTCGCCGTAGTGTGCGCCGCCGTGGCATGGGGCGGCATCACGCTGCTCTCCGGAGGTGACGACCCTGCAGAGGCGCAGGGTGGTGCGTCGCCGTCGGTCTCCGCGTCGGGGTCCGGTGCGCCGTCCGCCTCGCCCTCAGCTGATCCGTCGGGCCAGCCGTCCGCTGAGCCGTCTGCCAGCCCGAGCGCTCCGGCGGCGGACTATCCGGGTGATCCGGCCGCGGCTGACATGGCGGCCGCGATCGGCGTCTACAACGACTCGGGGCAAGCTGGCGTCGCCAACACGATCGCGACGAACCTGGCCAGTGCCGGATTCACCGGCACGATCAACCCGGGCAACGCCGGGGACGCCAACGCTCCGGCGGTCGACGCGTTCGCCGAGAACATCGTCCTGTACGGCCCGGGTCGAGCTGACACCGCATCGGCCGTCGCGGAGGCGCTCGGTATTCCTGCCGCGAACATGCAGGAGTCGGCCGAGGTCGGCGCGCATCCGACCGAGGCGGTCCAGGTCTTCATCGCGACTCCGCCCGCCGGCTGATCGAGCCCGGCCGCTGCTCGGGTGTCGTACGGCAGCCGGGCGGCGTCCGGGAGCGGACGGCAGCGTAGTCGTCGGCTTTAGGTCAACCTCTGGTCGACTCTCGGGCATGGACGGAGTGTGCGTGATATTCCGTCCAGCCTGTACCACTAGGTGGATATCCGCTTGTCCGCCCGGTGCCTCAAGCCTCTGACCTGCGCGTTCGCCATGCGCTTAATGCCACATACCGGGCATTGAGGCTTCCCTGGTGTGAGCCGGACCACTACGCTCGAACCACCACGGGTCGACCGAGTGTCCCGTGCAGAGGTACAAGGAGAACTACGCATGGCCCAGGGCACCGTCAAGTGGTTCAACGCCGAGAAGGGGTATGGCTTTATTACCCCCGACGCCGGCGGCCAGGACCTTTTCGTTCACTACAGTGCGATCCAGACCGACGGCTACCGGACTCTCGATGAGGGTCAGCCGGTCGAATACGAGGTGGGGCAGGGGCAGAAGGGTCCGCAGGCGGAGCAGGTTCGTCCAGCCTGACATCGATGGGACGACGGGCGGGAAGTGCCCGCCCGTCGCCCGCCGCCCCCCAGGACTGCCGGGACCCAGACCCCGGCGTCCGATCTGGATGGTCGACGACGACCAGCACCCGCTACACCGTCGGTCGATGATGCCCGACGCCACCGAGCGGCCGCCCCGTACCGCGGCTGCTCGTCCTGGCAGCCGGCCGCCCCCTCGGCCGGTTCTCGGACATGGGCCGCCCCTCGGCCGTAGGCCGACACCTCACGCCGTGAAGCAGACGCGCCCGCCGTCGGCCATCAGCCCCTGACCATGATTCGATGGGGGAGTGACCCTGCTCGACGCGGTGGTGGTGGGCTCAGGACCCAACGGCCTGGCGGCCGCGGTCACGCTCGCCCGCGCAGGGCTCGGCGTCCGCGTCCTCGAGGCCCAGCCGACGGTCGGCGGTGGCGCCCGCACCCTCGCGATTCCCGAGCTCGGCGGCGACATGCTGTTCGACCTCTGTTCCGCCGTGCACCCCATGGCCTGGGCGTCGCCGTTCTTCCGGGACTTCGATCTTTCTGCGCGCGGTGTCGAGCTCGTCGCGCCCGAGGTCGCCTACGCGCAGCCCTTGGACGGCGATCGCGCCGGGCTCGCCTTCCGTGACCTGACGCGGACCGCGGACCGGCTCGGTCCCGACGGCGGCGCCTGGCGCGACCTGCTGGGTCCGCTCGCCGCCGACTGGCGGCAGGTCACGGCGCTGGCCATGGGGGACAAGCGGACCGTGCGCGGCATGCTGGAGGGCGTCCGGGGCGCCGGCGGGCACACGGTGACCGCGTCGGGGCTCGCCTCGATGGTCCGGCCCGGCCTGCGGTTCGCTGCCGCGCTCCTCGAGCAGGGCGGGCCGCGCTGGGACCGCCGGTTCCTTACGGAGGAGGCGAAAGCGCTGCTCACCGGGGTTGCGGCGCACAACATCACACCGCTCCCCGCGCTCTCCGGTGCCGGCACCGCCCTGCTCCTTGCGGCCCTCGCGCACGCCGACGGCGGCTGGGCGGTCCCCGTCGGGGGATCCCAGGCCATCACGGATGCCATGGTCAGCGACCTGGAGGCGCACGGCGGGACCGTTGAGGTGGGGCGCCGGGTCGACACCTGGGCCGACCTGCCACCCGCCCGCGCGGTGCTGTTCGACACCACGCCGAGCACCCTGCTCCGGGTCGCGGGGGACCGGATCCGGTCGGGGCGGCACGCGGCCCTGCGGCGGTTCCGGCACGGGAACGCGGCGGCCAAGGTCGACTTCGTGCTGGACGGGCCGGTCCCGTGGCGGGTGCCCGACGTCGGACGTGCTGCCACCGTGCACGTCGGCGGGTCCCGGGCGGAGCTGGTGGCGGCGGAGGACAGCGTCGCGCACGGGCTGCACGCCGACCATCCGGTGGTCCTGGTCAGCGACCCGAGCATCGCCGACCCGAGCCGGTCGCGCGGTGGCACGCGGCCCCTGTGGACCTATGCGCACGTGCCGGCCGGCTCGACGCAGGACGTGACGGAGTCGGTCACCCGGCAGATCGAGCGGTTCGCTCCGGGCTTCCGCGACGTCGTCGTTGGCTCGCGGTGCCTACCTGCCGCGCAGATGGAGCGCCACAACCAGAACTACCTGGGCGGCGACATCTCCGCGGGGGCGGCCACGATGTGGCAGATGGTCGCGCGGCCCACGCTCGCGCCCGACCCCTACCAGGTCGCCGAGGGGCTGTACCTGTGCTCCGCCTCGACCCCGCCCGGGCCGGGTGTGCACGGGATGGGGGGCTGGCACGCCGCTCGTCGGGCGCTGCTGCGGGAGTTCGACGTCCGCTCGCTCCCGGACCTCCGCCCGTGACCCACCCGACCCGGACGCGCCTTGCACTCTCATGGTCCGAGTGCCAATAATGTCTTAGCACTCTCCGTTCGAGAGTGACAGCAAGGGTCGAATGGTGAGGCCTCCGGTCACGGCGAGACATGATCGTCGGGACGGCAGGCCGTCCGTCGCGGGCACCGGCCGGCCTGGACAAGCCACCAGCGGAGGATTCATCCCCATGGCCAAGATCATCGCTTTCGACGAGGAAGCTCGTCGGAGCATGGAGCGCGGGCTCAACCAGCTCGCCGACACGGTGAAGGTCACGCTCGGCCCGAAGGGCCGCAACGTCGTTCTGGACAAGAAGTGGGGTGCCCCCACGATCACGAACGACGGTGTCTCCATCGCCAAGGAGATCGAGCTCGACGACCCGTTCGAGAAGATCGGTGCGGAGCTCGTCAAGGAGGTCGCCAAGAAGACTGACGACGTCGCCGGTGACGGCACCACCACCGCCACCGTGCTCGCCCAGGCGCTCGTGAAGGAGGGCCTGCGCGTCGTTGCCGCCGGGGCCAACCCGATCGCCATCAAGCGCGGCATCGAGAAGGCTGTCGAGGCGGTCACCGAGCAGCTGCTGAACGCTGCCAAGGAGATCGAGACCAAGGAAGAGATCGCTGCCACGGCCGCCATCTCGGCCGGTGACCCGGCGATCGGCGAGCTCATCGCCGAGGCCCTCGACAAGGTGGGCAAGGAAGGCGTCATCACCGTCGAGGAGTCGAACACCTTCGGCCTCGAGCTCGAGCTCACCGAGGGTATGCGCTTCGACAAGGGCTTCCTCGCGCGCTACTTCGAGACGGACCCCGAGCGCCAGGAGGCCGTGCTCGAGGACCCGTACGTCCTGATCGTCGAGTCGAAGATCTCGAACGTCAAGGACATGCTGCCGCTGCTCGACCAGGTCATGAAGTCGGGCAAGTCGCTCCTCATCATCGCCGAGGACGTCGAGGGCGAGGCCCTGGCGACCCTGGTGCTGAACAAGATCCGTGGCACCTTCAAGTCCGTCGCCGTCAAGGCACCGGGCTTCGGCGACCGCCGCAAGGCCATGCTGCAGGACATCGCGATCCTCACCGGTGGCCAGGTCATCACCGAGACGGTCGGCCTCAAGCTGGAGAACGCCACGCTCGAGGAGCTCGGCCAGGCGCGCAAGGTTGTCGTCACCAAGGACGAGACCACGATCGTCGAGGGTGCCGGCGACGCCGACCTCATCGCCGGTCGCGTGAACCAGATCCGCAGCGAGATCGACAAGTCGGACTCCGACTACGACCGCGAGAAGCTCCAGGAGCGCCTCGCCAAGCTGGCCGGCGGCGTGGCCGTCATCAAGGCCGGCGCGGCCACCGAGGTGGAGCTCAAGGAGCGCAAGCACCGCATCGAGGACGCCGTTCGCAACGCGAAGGCTGCCGTCGAGGAGGGCATCGTCGCCGGTGGTGGCGTGGCCCTCATCCAGGCCGGTGCCGTCGCGTTCGCCAAGCTCGAGCTCGAGGGTGACGAGGCGATCGGCGCCACGATCGTGCGTGCCGCCATCGACGCGCCGCTCAAGCAGATCGCCATCAACGCCGGCCTCGAGGGCGGCGTCGTGGCGGAGAAGGTGCGCAACCTCCCGGCCGGTCAGGGCCTCAACGCCGCGACCGGCGTGTACGAGGACCTGCTCGCCGCGGGTGTGAACGACCCGGTCAAGGTGACCCGTTCTGCTCTGCAGAACGCGGCCTCCATCGCCGCGCTGTTCCTCACCACCGAGGCAGTTGTCGCCGACAAGCCGGAGCCCGCGGGCGCCCAGGGCGGCGACCCCACGGGTGGCATGGGCGGCATGGACTTCTGAGTCCGGCCTGACCCTCTCGGGTCGACCCTCTCGGGTCGACCGGAGTACCTGTCCGACGCCGGCCGGTCACCTTCTCCACGGAGGGTGACCGGCCGGCGTCGGCCATTTCCAGGCATTGCTAGGAGAACATGCGCGTGGCCGCGGCCTCCGCCTCCGCGTACGTGCGGGCCGCGGCGGCCAGGGCGGCCTGGATCGCGTCCAGGGCGCCCTCCACCTGGGCCTGCGCGCCGCGCCACTGCGCGACGGTGCCACCGAACGCGGCAGCCGCGGGCCCGTGCCAGCTCGCCTGCAGCGCGTCGAGGTTACGCATGAGCGCCCCCACCTCCGTGCGCACCGTCGCCACCGAACCCGCCACCGCGGCGCCCGCCTGCTCCACCTGGTCGCTGTCGACCTCGAACCGCATGGCCATCACCTCCCGCGCGCCGGACCGTCCGGCGCCACCTCACCGACGGTAGGTGGACGCGGTCCGGCGGCGGAGGGCACCAGCGGGGTGCTGTGCACGGGCACGGCAGAGGCCGGGGTGTGGTCGTGCTCGAACCGCTCCGGTGCCGTACGGAGCGCCTGTCTCAGGCAGAGCCGAGCTTCGCCTGCTCCTTGCGCAGCCGGTGCAGCTCCATGTCGAGGTTCTGCCGCGCGGGCTCCTCCCAGGCGGCGCCCATCGGGCTCAGGAACAGCGACCTGCGGGCGAGCAGCCGCTCGATGACCCGGATCCGGGCCTTGAGGTACACGTCGATGGGGATGTGCGCGTACTCCTGGCGCACCGCGGCCTTGTACTCCTTGTAACGCTGGGGTTCGGCGGCGAGCATCGCAAGGTCGGCGTCGTTGAGCACGGCGGCGTCGAAGTCCGCCGGGTCCGGCGCATGCCGGACTATGGCGTTCACCAGTGCGGCCACGCGCTCGGCGGCACGCGTGGGCACGCCGAGCCCTGTCAGCTCCTCGCGGGCGAGGAGCGCGGACGCGGTGGTCTGCTCGCCGCCCTGCGAGGCCTCGGCCACCTTCTTCTCGGAGCTGAACACCGCACCGTGGTACCAGGCGGCGAGGCGCACCAGGTCGGGCTCGTGCGTCTCCTCGGCCAGCTGGTCCACCCGGTGCAGGACGGCGGCCAGGTGTCGCAGGTTGTGGAAGTGCCGGTGCTCGTCGGCCCAGCGGCCCAGCAGGGTCTGGCCGACTTCCTCGATCGCCTCGGTGTCCGCCGTGGCGCCCGCGCCCACAGCACTGCGGACGAACGACGTGAGCAACCACTGCGGCGCGTCAGACGCGAGCACGCCCATGTGAATTCTGCCTAACGGTTGAGGTCGGTCACTGCACCGCCAGCCTATTACCGAAACCGTCAGCCGCGGCTACCACCGTCTTGGATCGTGATCATCGGGGCGCGGCCCGGTAGGGGACGACGCAGGTCAGAGGGGCAGAGAGACCTGGACGGTGAGGCCGCCGCCGGGGGTGTCGGAAACCTCGACGTGCCCGCCGTGGGCGCCGGCGATCGCCGCGACGATGGCCATCCCGAGCCCCGAGCCGCCCGACTCGCGGGTGCGGGACGAGTCCGCGCGATAGAACCGCTCGAAGATCCGCTTGCCCTGTTCCTCGGTGAGGCCGGGTCCGTGGTCGCGCACCTCGAGCACCGCGACGCCGTCGGCCTGCCGGATGCCGAGCGCGATCTCCGCGGGTGTACCCGCCGGTGTGTGCCGTGCGACGTTTCCGATGAGGTTGGTGACGACCTGTCGCAGCCGGTCGCTGTCGCCCTCGACGACCAACGTGTCGGGAACCTGTCCCGCGGGGTCGTCCGGGGCGGCTTCGGCGAGGAGCGGCACCAGCACCACCTCGCGGGTCGGGTCCAGCGCGTGCAGGTCCTGGACCGAGTCGCGGGCGAGGGCGACGAGGTCGACGTCCTCCCGGGCGACCGGGCGCCCCTCGTCCAGCCGGGCCAGCACCAGCAGGTCGTTGACCAGCGTGCCCATGCGCCGCGCGGCGTCCTCGATGCGGAGCATGGTGTCGTCCACCTTGTCGGTGGTGTCCAGGGCGCCCATCCGGTACAGCTCGCCGTACCCGCGGATGGTCGCGACCGGTGTGCGCAGCTCGTGGGAGGCGTCCGAGACGAACTGCCGCATCCGCACCTCGGAGGCCTCCTGTGCGGCGAAGGCCCGCTCGATCTGCGTCAGCATGGCGTTGAGCGACGTCGCGAGCGAGCCCATCTCCGTCCCGGGCGGGGCCTCCGGGACGCGTAGCGTGAGATCGCCGGCGGCGATCTGTGCGGCCGTGTGCTCGACGGTCCGGAGCGATCGCAGGGAGCGCTCGACCAGGACCCACGCGGTGAGCCCGCCGAGCAGCACGATGCCCAGGCCGGACATGATCAGGGTCTGGGTCAGGATCGAGACAGTCTTGTCCATACCGACGAGGGGCAGCGACACCTGGACGACGGCCGGCTCACCGGTCGCCCGGATCGTCACGGGCAGAGCGACCACCCGCCAGCTCTGGCTCCCCGAGGTGTTGGTCGCGGCGCCCACGGTGAACGGCTCGCGGTGGGTGTCGCCGGCCTCCTTCAAGGTCATGGTAGGCAGGTCGGGTCGGCCGTAACGTGAGGCCGCCTGGACACCGAGCTCCCTGACCTCGCCGTCGTCGTAGGTGATCCGGACGAAGTAGTCGCTGGGCAGTGCCTGCGGGATGTCCGACTGGAGGGACAGGAGGATCGGGTTCACGTCGACCGACGCGGTGCGCAGCTCGTTGTCGACCTGCTCGACGAGGAAGCGCGACACCACCGTCGTCGTCGCGACCGCCGCGATGCCCAGCCCTGCGGCGAGCAGCAGCGAGATGATCGCGACCAGCCGGGCGCGCAGCGGGATGCCGGACAGGCGCTCCTTGGTCCGCTCAAGCACGGGCAGGCTGCGGGGCGCGGAGCAGGTACCCCACTCCGCGCTTCGTGTGGATCAGGGGTGGCAAGGGCTCGCCGTCGACCTCCACGGCGTCGATCTTGCGCCGCAGATAGGAGATGTAGGACTCGACGATGTTCGCGTCGCCGCCCCAGTCGTACTGCCACACGTGGTCCAGGATCTGCGCCTTGGACAGGACGCGCCCGGCGTTGAGCATGAGGTAGCGCAGCAGCTTGAACTCGGTGGGGGACAGGTCCACCTCGACGCCCGCGCGGCGCACCTCGTGCGAGTCCTCGTCCATCTCCAGGTCGCCGACGTGCAGCACCGCCTCCTCCTCGGGGGCGGGCACGCCCGTGCGGCGCAGCACCGCACGGATCCGGGCCACCACCTCTTCGAGGCTGAAGGGCTTGGTCACGTAGTCGTCGCCGCCCACGGTGAGGCCCTGCACCTTGTCCTGCGTGTCGTCCTTCGCGGTCAGGAAGACGACGGGGGTGTGCCGGCCGGTCGCCCGCATGCGGCGCGTCACGGTGAACCCGTCCATGTCGGGAAGCATCACGTCGAGCACCACGAGGTCGGGCTCGATGTCGCGGACGAGCTGGAGGGCGCCGTTGCCGTCCGCGGCCGCATGCACCTCGAAACCCGCGAAGCGCAGGGAGGTGGACAGGAGCTCACGAATGTTCGGTTCGTCGTCGACCACGACGAGACGCGCCTCAGGAGTAGCCATGTTTCAAGTGTGCGACCGGTTCCTGAGGAGTGCCTGAGATTCGCCCGGGAAATCGCCCAGGTTTCCGCCGGGGTGATCTGTCCGGCCCGGCACCTGCCACGCGGCTAGGCTGGGGTGCATGTCAGCACCGTTCCCGCAGGTTCCAGGGCAGACGCCCCGGCGCACGTATCTCATCGTCGACGGTGAGAACATCGACGCCACGCTCGGCATGAACGTGCTGAACCGCCGTCCCGCACCCGAGGAGCGTCCCCGCTGGGACCGCATCTCCGCCTTCGCGGAGAAGGTGTGGTCGCAGGACGTGGTGCCGCTGTTCTTCCTCAACGCCACGTCCGGCCAGATGCCGATGCCCTTCGTGCAGGCGCTGCTCGCCATGGGCTACAAGCCCATCCCCCTGGCGGCGCAGGGCTCCGAGAAGGTCGTCGACGTCGGTATCCAGCGCACCCTCGACGCGCTCATGGACCGCCCCGGCGACGTGCTGCTCGCGAGCCACGACGGCGACTTCCTGCCGCAGATCGAGGCGCTGCTCGACGACGACGACCGCCGCGTCGGCCTGCTGGGCTTCCGGGAGTTCGTCAACGCCCGGTTCACGGACCTGGAGCAGCGCGGCCTGGTCATGTACGACCTCGAGGCCGACGCCGACGCGTTCACCACCATGCTGCCGCGCGTTCGGATCATCCCGATCGAGGAGTTCGACCCGCTGCGCTACCTGTAGCGCCCCGCCGTCGGCCGCCCCGGCCCGACTCGTTGAGTGCTGGATATCTGCGGTTCCAGGCGCGCTGGAGGCACAAATATCCAGCACTCAACGGGGTGGTTAGTTGCGGCTGATCGTGATGGTGCCCTCGTAGGCCTCGCGGGCGCCCTGCGGCTGGACCGGGCGGGCGTTGTCGTCGTACGCCGCCTTGAGCACCGCGATCTGCTCCGCCGACAGCTCGATGGGCTCGTGGTAGATGACCCAGTCGACGCCCTCGGTGCACGGCGGCGTCGTGAGGCTGCCCGCGTACTCCTCGAACGTCGGGTCGAAAGGCAGCATCGCGGCGACGTCGATCGGCAGGTCGTCCGTGCCCGGCTCGGCCGCGCCGTCGATGAACGGCTGCCAGTCCTTGTTCTCGGTGTCGCCCTCACGGGCCAGCACGCCGAGCACGAGCACCTGGCCGTCCTCGGTGCTGTGGACGAAGTGGAACTCGGCGTCCAGCGCCTCGCCCTCGACGGTGTGCTCCGACGGCAGGTGGAAGTGCACCTGGGCCAGGTCGAACTCGTTGTCCTTCCACTCGATCTCGGACGCGTCGCCGTCAGGCACGAGCTGGATGGTGTGCCCGGTGTCGACCGACTCGCCGACGGTGGGAGACGACGAGATCCTCGGGTGCTCCGTCAGCTTCTGGTCGGCGTGGTCGGGCAGGTCGATCGGCGACTGCGCGTCGCCGACCTCGCACTCGGCGAAGTCCTTGGCGAGGTGGCCCCACTCGTCGGGGCCCTCCTCGCCGTCGTACGACCAGTGCACCTCGCCCGCTGCGGCGGGCGGCGGAGCGGTGGACGCCGCGTCGTCGGGGGAGCCGCTGGTCGCGCAGGACGCGAGCAGCGGGGCGAGGAGGAGGACGGCAGGCAGGACGAGCTTCTTCATGTGGCTACCTCTCGTGGGGACCATCCGGCCCCCCGAGGACCAGGAGACCGGCAGGTCAAAATACTCCCGATCTCCTGGGCCTGGCCGCCCACCCGAATGTGACGTATGACCGGTTTATTTCGCCGGTGACGGCCACCATGCCCGGACCGTGCCGAGCTTGCGGAGCGTGTCGGGGCGTCCACCTCCGAACCCGCCCCCGCCGAATCCGCCGCCGATCCGTGCGGTGGCGGCGCGCCTGCGGGAGCGCACCACGTTCGGGTCGAGCAGGATGCCGCCCAGCATCATGCCGCCGGTGATGGGGCCGTTCTCGTCGGGCCTGCGGGCGCCGTCGGTGTCGGGCTCGGACTCGGCAGCGGCCGCGGTCACGACGGCGTCCGCGTCCGCGCGGGCGAGCCGCGCGGCCTCCTGCACGAGCTTGCTCGCGCGCTGGGCCTCGCCGAGGGCCGCGGCGGGGTCGGTCGGCTGGAGCGAGCGGGCGACGTCGGCCAGCCGGACCGCCTCCGCGAGCCGGGTCCGCGCCGTCGAGCCGACGGCGCCGCGGCGCGTCGCCACGAAGTCGGCGGTCTGCCGGAGCTGCTCGTCGACCCGGCCGAGGGTGTCGCGCAGCAGCGCGGATGCTCGCGCCGCCACCTCGGTGGCGTCGCGGGTCGCGGCCAGGGCGGCGTCGAGCGAGGCCTCCGCGGCGGCGATGCGCTGCAGCCCGGCGAGCGGGTCACCGCCCTCCCGCGTGACCTCGACGTGCTTGAGCGAGGCCTGGGCGGCGGTGCGCGCGAGAGTGACGCGGAAGTCGCCCTCGACGGCACGGGCGGCGACCACGTCCTGGGTCAGCGACGCGATCGACTTGTCCAGCCGTCCTGCCGCCTCCTCCAGGTGCGCGGCGGTGGCGTCCACGGCGTCGAGCAGCATGACCGCCTGGCCGAGCGCGTTCTGCGCGCCCCTGGCGTGTGCGACGGCGACGGCCTTCTGTCCGGCCTCCAGGGCGGAACGTCCGGCGGAGACCGCCGCCTTGGCGTTGACCAGCAGCAGCTCTGCCTGCTCCGGGTTGCCCGACACCATCGCCAGCGTGTCCGCCGGGTACCGCTCCGCGAGCGTCTCCAGCGTGGTGCGCGTGGCGGCCACCCGGTCGGTGACCTCCGGCTCCCGGGTGTCGACGTCGGCCAGGAGCTCGGGCGTGCGCTGCTGCAGGCGGCGCAGGTCGTCGAACGCGCGCGTGCGCGCGTCGAGCGTGTCGGCGGCGCTCTCGCACAGCGCGATGACGTGGTTCAGGCGGGCGCGCCGCTCGGCCTCCGGGAGCGCCGTGCCGTGTGCCCCGGCCGCGGGGACGTCGGCCGCAGAGGTTCCGTCGGGCCCCGCGTCCTGTGCGAGCAGGTCCTCCGCCCGCGCGGTCGCCACGTCCAGCTCCTGCCGGATCGCGAACGCCCGCCGGACGTCGGCTGCGGCGCGCTCCAGGATCAGCTCGAAGTCCCTGGTCGCGTCGGCGCCCAGCTCCGCGCGGGCGAAGCCGAGCTCCTGCTCGCAGGTCTTGAGCGCGTCGTCGATCCCCACCAGGGCGGCGGCGGCACGCTCGTCGAGCACGGCGACGGGCAGGTCGTCGAGCGCGTCGGGCTCCGGCCCGCCGGACGCCGGCGAGCGGTCGCTGAGCGCGGCCAGGCGGGGCCGGAGCCGCGGTGCGGCGAAGCGCCACAGGACGTAACCGAGGACGGCGAGGACCAGCACGCCGGCCACGGCCGCGCCGGCGACCAGGAGGGGGCTGGTCGTGGCCGTGGTGGCCTGGTGGACGGTGTCGGCCGCGTCGGTGGCGGCGGCGGCCCACCGCTCGTCCTCGACGGCGGACGTCACCGCGTCGTCGATGTCGCTGAGCTGCGCGGTGGTGAGCGGCACGTTGGTGTCCGCGGACAGACCGAACTCGTGGTCGGCGGTGGCGATGGCCAGCAGCAGGTCGTCCGGCCCGAGACCGGACTGGTTCGCGCTCGCGTTGGCCCAGTCCACGGGGTCGGTGCCGTCGAAGCTCTCGATGTACACGACGAGCATGCGCAGGTCCGACTCGTCGGCGAGCCGGTCGAGTGCGGCGTCCACGTCCTGGCGCTCGGCGTCGCCGAGCGCGCCCGCGCCGTCCGTCACCTGGGTGGTGAGCGTGATCGGTGGCGACGCGGGAAGCACGTCCGACATCAGCTCCGCCTGGGTCGCCGCGGACAGGCGCGGCGACACCGACGGCACCGGCTCGCCGGGCGCGCTGACCGTCGCGTTGGCGGCCTGCGAGGTGGCCGCCAGAACGATTCCGACGAGGCCTGCGAAGGCCACGACGGCCCAACCCCCGGATGCCCGGGTGCCGGTTTGCTGCGGATGCTCGTGTCTTGCTGGGGACTCGATCACGTCCCTGATCGTCACCCCGGGTTCAAGACCGCGCAAACCGAGAGGGCCTCGTTGCGCATATGCAACGAATCCTCAGGTAAACGCCCAGCGTGAAGCGCATTTTCACAGCCGGTCAGGGGGCCGGCGAACCGGCTGGTGACTCGTCCAGGTCCTCGGCGTCCACGATGCGGTAGGCGTACCCCTGCTCGGCCAGGAACCGCTGCCGGTGGGCGGCGAAGTCCTGGTCCACGGTGTCGCGCGCGACGACCGCGTAGAAGTGCGCGGTACGGCCGTCGGCCTTGGGGCGCATGATGCGCCCGAGGCGCTGGGCCTCCTCCTGGCGGGAGCCGAAGGAGCCCGACACCTGTATCGCCACCGACGCCTCCGGCAGGTCCACCGAGTAGTTGGCGACCTTGCTCACCACGAGGCGGGAGATCTCGCCCTCGCGGAACGCCCCGAAGAGCCGCTGCCGCTCCTTGTTGGTGGTCGCCCCGGTGATGATCGGCGCGCCGAGGTGCTCGGCCAGCTCCTCGAGCTGGTCGATGTACTGCCCGATCACGAGCACCTGGTCGTCCGGGTGGCGCGCCACGATCTGCTCCACCACCTCCTTCTTGCCCGACGCCGACGCGGCGAGCCGGTACTTGTCCTCCATCTCGGCCGTCGCGTACGTCATGCGCTCGCTCTCCGGGAGTGTGAGCCGCACCTCCACGCAGTCGGCGGGCGCGATGTAGCCCTGCGCCTCGATGTCCTTCCACGGCGCGTCGAACCGCTTGGGCCCGATCAGGCTGAACACCTCGTCCTCGCGGCCGTCCTCGCGCACCAGGGTGGCCGTCAGGCCGAGGCGGCGCCGGGCCTGGAGGTCCGCCGTCATCCGGAAGACCGGGGCGGGCAGCAGGTGAACCTCGTCGTAGAGCACCAGGCCCCAGTCCCGGGCGTCCAGCAGCTCGAGGTGCGTGTAGACGCCCTTCCGCTTGGTGGTGAGCACCTGGTACGTGGCGATCGTGACCGGCTTGATCTCCTTGCGGGCGCCGGAGTACTCGCCGATCTCGTCCTCGGTCAGGCTCGTGCGCCGCACCAGCTCGTCGCGCCACTGGCGCGCGCTGACGGTGTTGGTCACGAGGATGAGCGTCGTCGTGCCCGACTTCGCCATGGCACCGGCACCGACGATCGTCTTGCCCGCGCCGCAGGGCAGCACCACGACACCCGACCCGCCGTGCCAGAACCCGTCGACGGCCTGCGCCTGGTAGGGGCGCATCTCCCAGGCCGCGGCCTTCTCGTGCTCGGTCCGCGGCTTGGTGACGGGGCTCAGCTCGATCGGGTGCTTCTCGCCGTCGACGTAGCCCGCGAGGTCCTCGGCCGGCCAGCCGAGCTTGAGCAGCACCTGCTTGAGGTGGCCGCGCTCGGAGGGGTGCACCAGGACCGTGGAATCGTCCAGCCGCTCGCCGACCAGGCCCGCGGTGCGCCGCGACTTCAGCACCTCCGCGAGGACCGCCCGGTCGGTGGTGCGCAGCACGAGGCCGTGCGCCGGGTCCTGCACCAGCTGGAGGCGCCCGTAGCGGGCCATCGTCTCGGCTACGTCGACCAGCAGCGCGTGCGGCACCGGGTAGCGGCTGAACTCGAGGAGCGTGCTCACGACCTGTTCCGCGTCGTGGCCGGCCGCACGAGCGTTCCACAGACCCAGCGCCGTCAGGCGGTAGGTGTGCACGTGCTCGGGTGCGCGCTCCAGCTCGGCGAACGGCGCGATCGAGCGCCGCGCCCTCTCGGCGCTCGGGTGGTCGACCTCCAGCAGGAGCGTCTTGTCGCTCTGCACGATCAACGGGCCGTCGGGCATGGGGTCTCCCTCAGTTCAGTCTGGTATTGCTCTACTGCGGCCGACGGCGGGACTGCGGCCTACGGCGTGGATGTCGTCGGCAGGACCGACGCGATGCGGTGGACGGCGATCGTCAGCTCGGCCTCTCTGTCCGGGTCGAGAGCACGGAGCCTTCCGCCGTCGAGGTTCAGGGGTTTCAGCTCGCGGCGCTCCAGCCGGCCGGTGTGGCCGGCCACCTCGACGATCACCGTGGAGCCGTCGCGGAGCGCATCACGCAGCAATGCCAACCCGTCAGCGGGGTGCTGTGTTCCCGGGTCGTCGTCGAGCGCGTCGGGGTCGGGGACCGCGGCCCGGGTCACCGGACGGTCCAGGGCAGGGGCGTCGGCCGCCGGCAGCGGCTCCAGGGCACCCTGCCGCGGCCGGTCGCCCGGCGTCTCCGTCCTGGTCACGGGACCGACCACCCGGTAGCCGCGCAGCGGGAGGCTGCCACCGGACGTCGAGACCGTCCGCGCCACCTCCGCCGCGTCGGCCCTTGCCCGCGCACCGGCGCGCGCCGCGTCCTCGACGGCGCGCAGCTCGGCGACCAGGGCCTCCGGGTCGGGAGCACGGTCGACGACGTCGGATCCGGTGCCCATCCGGATGGCGGCCGCCGAACGGGGAGCGGGCATCGCCCGGCCCGTCACACCGCGGCGGGCCACGAGCACGCGCCCGTCCGGCCCCTCGAGGGCGGAGACCAGGCCGCGCTTGCGCAGGGCCTCGTGCAGGGTGGCCGCGGGGACGGACGCCGCGAGCACCGTCGGAGCGAGCCGCACCAGGCCGAGGCCGACGAGCGTCGGGTCGTACTCCAGGCCCGCCAGCACCGTGGCGTCGGCGGCGCGCAGGTACGACGACGCCGTGCCCACCCGCACCGCACCGTGCCGCCGGGCGGTGTCCCGGACCAGGTACTCCAGGGGCTGCGGTACCGGCACGGGCGACCGGTGGGCGAGCTCGTCGAGCATGCCGTCAGCGGTCTCGCCCTGATCGAGCGCCCGCGTGACGGACGCCGGGCTGAACCGCACGGTCGTCGCGGCACCCCGCGACTCGATGTCCGTCGACCGCTCCAGGAGCCGCGCGAGCTCGCGCGACGGACGCCCGGGGACTATCCCCGTCAGGTCGCCCTGGAGCAGGATCTCGTCCACCTCGTGCGGCAGGACGGCGCGCAGCGCCCCGGCGACATCGCCGGCCGGGGTGGCCAGCAGGGCGCGGCCCGGTGTCGAGAGCGCGCCGGCCCCGGTCACACCCAGCCATTCCGCCTCGGCGAGCAGGCCCTCGACGGCGGTCGCCGGCGGCACGGAGCGCGGCGTGTGCCAGGTCAGCACCTCGACCACCGCCTCGGGCGTGGGGGCGAGGACCGTGTCGCCGGTCGGTTCGTCCGCCAGCACCCGCAGCACGCCGTTGCGCAGCCGGGGTACCCACGGCCGCTGGAGGTCGGGGGACAGCGGCGCCCGGAGCGCCCCCTTGTCGTCGCGCGAGCCCACCAGCCACGGCGCGCGGCGAGAGGCCAGCCAGGCCTCGACCAGCCGCGCCCAGCGGGCGGCGTCGTCCAGGTCGTCCCAGTCGGTGACGGTCGGCACGTACGCCGGAGGCGCGTCACCGTCGTCGCGCACCAGGCCCGCGAGGGCGGCGACCTCGACCACGAACGCGGTCGCGCGCTCGTCCGTCTCCAGCAGGGTCGCGACCCTGCGCAGATCCCGTACGCCCAGGCCCCCGGCCCGCAGGACCGACGGCGGGTTCTCGTCCCAGGACTGGCGCAGCAGCCGGACCCGTCGGACGAGCTCGAGAGCGGCGCTCGCCGCCTCGGCGTCGGCGGTCGCGGTCCGGACGGCGCGGCCCTGCGGCTCGGGTGGACGCGTGTGCGCGGCGCGATGGGTGTGCCCGTCGCGGAGCGCCAGCCCGACCAGGCGCGGCAGCACGACGTGCCGCGCGTCCGACCGGACCAGGAGGTGCTCGGTGACCAGCCAGTTCACCGCGTCGCGCGGCCGGGTGCCCGCGGCAGGCACGACACCGACCGGCGGACCCCAGGCGAGCGCGTCGAGGATCGCGCGGGCACCGGGCGGGGCCTCGGCGAGAAGCGTGTCGAGCGCCGCTGTCGTCCCGGTGCCGCTCCGGGCGGACCCGAGCGCGTCCCCGACCGCCTCGGTCAGGCCGTCCGGGACGGGATCGAGGTGCGGCCCCAGGCCCGCCGGGTTCGGACCCAGCAGCTCGTCGAGACCGGGCGCCGTGCGCAGGTCGAGCGTGGTGCCGTACGCGCCCCCGGCGTCCCAGAGCAGTGCCTGGTCGACGGCGCGGCGGACGGCGGCGTCGACCAGGGGGCCGTCCTCCGCCGAACCGCCCAGCGCCCAGGTGACCATCTCGGTGCTGATCGGCCCGGACGGCGGGCGGACCGGCTCCAGGGCGAGCACGGCCTCCAGGACCTGCAGGGTGAGCGCGTCGGCGCGCGCGAGGGCTCGCTCGAGCGAGGTACGACTGGAGGCGCGGGCCGCGAGCGAGCGGAGCGTCGAGGGAGAGGGGGCTGCAAGATCAGGACGGGCGCGCAGAAGCGCGGCGAGCGCGGTGTCCGAGCGCTGCCGGAGGTCGTCGGCGAAGTGCCGCGTGGCCGCCGCCGGCGCTGCGGGGAGCGAGGAGGCCATCCTGATGATGCTACGCGCGTTTCCTGGACCGGAGTCCGGCCGGTCCACGCCCCGGGTGTCCGTCAGACCCGCGCGGTGCGGCGGCAGACCTCCTCCCACGGCGTCGGTTCGATGCCGAAGCGGGTGCGGGCCGCCGAGTCGTCCAGGACGTACGGACGTTCCCACTGGTAGATGATCTCGCGCATCTCCCGCAGGAACGGGGAGGCCAGGGCGGCCGCACTCAGGGCGGCGCCGCGCAGGGAGGAGATCCTCACCGGCGGCTTGCCGGCGCTCGCCAGGACGTCGGTGAGCGCCTGTGTCTGGGTGACCGCCGGGTTGCTCGGCACGTGCCACACCCGGCCGTGGGCACCCGGGTCCTCGGCGGCGGCGACCAGGGTGCGGGCCGCGTCCGCGACGTCGGTGAAGGTGTGGGGCTGGTCCGTCCGGCCCATCATCAGGGCGCGCCTGCCCCGCAGTGCGTCGGGGACCAGGCGCGAGATGTGGCCGTTGCCCCCGACACCGCGCCCCATGTAGTCGGAGCCGCGGATCTCGACGGCACGGATCCGTCCGGCGTCGTGCGCCGCCTTGGCGTCCGCCCACATCCGGGCGCGGAGGCGCCCCTTGTGGTCGGTCGCGGCGTCGGGCAGGTCCTCCGAGATGGGGACGTCGACCGGTCCGTAGGGGTAGAGCGTGCCGGTGATCGCGTAGACGGCGCCGGACCGTTCGGCGGCCGACAGGAGCGACGCGGCGAGCGGCGGCCAGACGCGCTCCCACTGGGTGTAGTCGGCCGGGTTGGCGCAGTTGTAGAGGTGGTCCGTGCCCTCGGCGGCGCGGGCCAGCGCGTCGGCGTCCGAGGCGTCGAGGGCGAGGTGCTCGACGCCGTCGATCCCGGTGCCGCGGCCGGAACGACTCACGACGGTGACGCGTGAACCGCGCTCGGCCAGGAGGGCGGCGACGTGGCGGCCGATGGGGCCGGCGCCGACGATGAGGTGACGATCCGACATGATCATTGCTCCATTCTGAGAGCGGTGCTCTCGTTGCGTACCGTCAGCGTGGCACGAGCGAGTGCGCCTTGGCAAGAGCGGTGCTCGCGTTTGTGTGCGGTGATCTGTTCGTGCCACCCTGGACCGCATGAGCCCGGCCCGAACCGCCCGAGCCCTCGCCCGCGAGGCCATCACCCGCGAGATCCTCGACTCCGCCCGTGCACGGCTGAGCACGGACGGCGCCGCCGCGCTGTCGCTCCGTGCCGTGGCCCGCGACGTCGAGATGGTCTCCTCGGCCGTCTACCGGTACTTCCCGAGCCGGGACGCCCTGCTCACCGCCCTGCTCATCGAGTCGTACGACGAGCTCGGCACCGCTGCGGAGGCCGCGGACGCCGGCGTCGCCGACCGGTCGGACGTCACCGGCCGCTGGCTCGCCACCTTCCGCGCCG
The DNA here is from genome assembly GCF_028994775.1 of Promicromonospora iranensis. Taxonomy (GTDB): domain Bacteria; phylum Actinomycetota; class Actinomycetes; order Actinomycetales; family Cellulomonadaceae; genus Promicromonospora; species Promicromonospora iranensis_A. The sequence goes on from NZ_JAJQMN010000011.1 coordinate 134,174, forward strand.
TCCGGACCTGGTGCGTCGGGCACCCGGGGGAGTTCGGGCTGCTCTACGGCACGCCGGTGCCCGGCTACGCCGCCCCGCGCGACACCGTCGACCCGGCCACCCGGGTCGTGCGGGTACTCATCCGCATCGTGGGAGACGCCTACGCGGCCGGCGCGCGCCCGCGGGTGATCCCGTCCGCGGGCTCCACCCCGGGCGTCGTGTCCCCTCCGGACACCATCGCGCCGGCGCTGGACTTCGTGGCGAGGCACGGGCTCATGACGGGCACCGAGCCGTCGGATCCCGAGCTGCCCGAGACGGTCCGCCGCGCCGTCATGGCATGGACCGAGCTGTTCGGCGTGATCTCGTTCGAGCTGTTCGGGCACCAGGTGGGCTCGATAGCCGATCCCGAGGCGTGGCTGGACGAGGTGGCGCTCCGGCTCGCCGCGGACCTGGGTATCCGGGCGTGAGACGCTGCGGGCGAACCGCCCGGACCGGGCTCTGAACCGGTCCTGAACCGGTCTTGAACCGGTCGTCCGGGCGAAGAGTGCGCAATGCATGCGACGCGGCAGGCTTCCGCCCGGTAACCTGGTGCTTCCGGTCCAGGTGGCGCGCTCAGCTCGCAGCAGCCAGGACCGTCCTGCAGTTTCCACGAGCAGTACCGACAAGCACAGAAGAAGGTCGCAGTGCCCACCGGCAAGGTCAAGTGGTTCGACACCGACAAAGGCTTCGGTTTCATCGCCAACGAGGACGGAGGCGAGGTATTTCTGCACGCCTCCGCGCTGCCCGAGGGCGTCGTCCCCAAGCCGGGCACACGGGTGGACTTCGGGGTGGCCGACGGCCGCCGCGGCCCCCAGGCGCTCGCAGTCAAGGTGCTGGACGCCGCGCCGTCGGTCGCCAAGGCGAAGCGGAAGCCCGCCGACGACATGGCTGTGATCGTCGGCGATCTCACGCAGCTGCTGGACGGCGTGGCGAACGACCTGCGCAAGGGGCGTTATCCGAAGAATCCGGAGACGCTCGCCAAGATGCTGCGCAAGGTCGCAGACGACTTCGACGCCTGAACCCCCACGAGGTCCCGAGGAACATGGTCACGACCATCGCGCCCGCCGCACGAACACCCATCCGGCGGATCGCCGCACGCTCGAGCCGAGACGCCGTGCTGAACGGTGCCGCCGAGCTCGCGCGCGCCGCCGCACAGGAGGTCGCTGAGCGACCGGAGGACGTCGGGGAACACCTCGGCACCCTCTTCGAGGACGAACGAGTTGTCTCCCACCGCTTCGCGGCCACGATGCGGGGCTACCGCGGCTGGCACTGGACGGTCACGGTGGCGCGCGTGCCGCGCGGCCGGACCGCCACGATCAGCGAGGTCGAGCTGCTGCCCGGCGACGAGGCGATCCTCGCCCCCGCCTGGCTGCCGTGGTCCGAGCGCCTGCGCCCGGGCGACGTCGGCGCCGGGGACGTGCTGCCGTTCCGCGCCGACGACCCGCGGCTGGAGCCCGGGTACACCCCGACGGGTGACCCCGAGGTGGACGAGGTGGCGATCGACGAGCTCGCCCTCGCCCGCGCCCGTGTGCTGTCCCCGCAGGGCAGGGCCGAGGCTGCCGAGCGCTGGTACCGCGGCTCGCGCGGGCCCACCACGGCGGGTGCCGTCGCGGCGTCCGCCGAGTGCATGACCTGCGCCTTCCTCATCCCGCTGTCCGGTTCGATGGGGCAGCTCTTCGGGGTCTGCGCCAACGAGTGGTCACCTGACGACGGCAAGGTCGTCTCCCTCGACCACGGTTGTGGCGCGCACTCGGAGACGGACGTCGAGGAGCACCCGACCGACTGGCCTGCGCCCGCCCCGCTGATCGACGAGCACGAGGTGGAGGCGACACCGCTGGCCGCGCCCGCCGAGCCCGCGGGCAGCGAGGACGCATCTCCCGCGTGACGCCCGACCCCTTCGGCACCGGTGCGCTGCGGCGCGCGGTGACGGAGGCGTGGTGCGCGTCGCCGACGCGTTTTCGTGAGGACGCGAACTCCGAGGAGGACCACGCGCGCGGCTACTACCGCGACCGGGTGGTCGTCGAGCTCGCGCAGAACGCCGCCGACGCCGCCGTGCGCGCCGGGGTACCCGGCCGGCTGGCCCTGCGCCTGGAGCGGGTGGAGCCGCGGCGGGCCGACGGCGCGGGCTGGCGGCTGACGGCCACCAACTCGGGCGCGCCGCTCGACGCCGCGGGTGTCGCGTCGCTGGCCTCCCTCCGGGCGTCCGCGAAGGTCGGGGGATCGGGCAGCGAGGTGCCCGCCGGGGCCCCGGGCGTCGTGGGTCGGTTCGGGGTCGGGTTCGCGGCAGTCCGGTCCGTGTCGGACGAGGTGCTGGTCCGCTCGCGCGACGGTGGGGTGCGGTTCTCGCTCGCCGCGATGCGTGCGGAGCTCGGCGAGGGTGTCCGGCACGGCGCCGACCTCGTACGCGAGGCCGCCGCACGCGGCGCCGCGCTGCCGGTCCTGCGGCTCCCGTTCCCCGCGCCGGCTACCGCGCCGGACGAGCCCGACACGGTGGTCGAGCTGCTCCTGCGTGATGCCGACGCCGTGGCGGTCGTCAGTGCCCAGCTCACCGCGCTGGACGACGCCCTCCTGCTCGCCCTCCCGGCGCTCGACGAGGTGGCGATCCAGGATGACTTCGCAGGTCAGCCGGGTCCTGGAGCGCAGGACGCGACCTCGTCACCGACCCACCGCGTGCTGCGCGACGTCGGCTCGCGGTGGCGTGTGCACCGCGCGTCCGGGGCGCTGGACCCCGACGACGCGCTGCCGTCCGAAGCCCGCCGCCCGGACTGGTCGGTGCTCTGGGCACTGCCCGCCGCCGGTGTCCGCGCCGCGGACGGCTCGGTGCTCCACGCGCCGACCGCCACCGACGTCCGGCTCACGTTCCCGGCGCTGCTCATCGCCTCGTTCCCCGTCGACCCGGGACGGCGGGGCGTGCTCCCCGGACCGACGTCGGACCGGGTGGCCGCCGAGGCGGGGCACGCCTACGCCACGTTCCTGGGTGAGCTCGGCGCGGACCGCGAGGTGCTCGGGCTGGTGCCGACGGGGCTGCCCGCCGGCGACCTCGACGCCGCGATCCGCACGGCGGCCGACACCGCCCTGCGCGAGACCCCGCTCCTCCCGCTGAGCGCACCCGGCCAGGAGGCCGGGCCCGACGATCCGCCAAGCTCCCCGCAGCGTGTCGCGCCACGCGGTGCGGCGTTTCTCGCCGGGCCGCTCGGCGAGGATCCGGACCTCGCCCGGGCGCTCGCCGCCGGCGCGCCCGCGACCCTGGTCCCCGTTCCCGTGCGCTACCAGGCGCTCGTTCGCTCCCTCGGGGCGGAGCCCCTCGACCTCGCCGACCTGGTCGAGGCGGTGCCGCCCGAACCCGGCGTGATCCGTGCAGTCCTCGACGCCCTCGCGCCGCACGCCGGGGAGGCCGCGGTGCTCGAGGCGGTCGCCGGGGCGCCGCTCCCGCTCGCCGACGGCCGGGTGACGCGGGGCGCCCGCGGCACCGTGCTCCTCGACGCTCCGCACCTCGCCGCGGTCGCCCGCGCGCTCGGCGTCCGCGTGGTGCACCCCGACGTCGCACATCCCCTGCTGGAGCGCGCGGGCGCCGTACCGACCACACCGCACGGGCTGCTCGCGGACCTGGCGGTCCGGTCGGCGGCGCTCGCCGCCGCGGACGACCTCCTCGACGATCCCGCCGCCGAACGGCTCGGCGACGCCCTGTCGGCTCGGCCCACGAGCTCGTCCGCGGGGCCGGCATCGGCGGATCCGGGTCTGCTCGACGACCCGGACCCCGCCGACGTGGTCACGGCGGTGCTGGAGCTGGTCCGGCTGGCCGCCGCGGAGCCCGGCCCCCTCCCGTTCTGGCTGGGGGAGCTGCCGGTCGTCGCGGACGGCGACGTTGTGCCGCTGCGCGAGGCGGCTCTGCCCGGTTCCTGGGCGGCCCGGTACCTGGACCTCGCAGCGGTACGGGACGACGTCGTCGAGCGCTGGGGGGCCGGGCCGCTGGCCGCCGCCGGAGCCCGTGCCGACCTGGGCGTCTACCAGGTCGCCGACGTCGTGACGGCCGACGGCGACGACGTCGAGTACGGGCCCGACGACGCGGCCGGGTGGCTCTCCGACTGGGACGAGTACCTCGAGCACCTCGCGGACGAGCTCGGTCCGGGCGTCTGGATCGGTGACGTGCCGGCCGTGCCCGACCTCGACGCGCTCACGACCGGGGACGCGCTCGCCGCCGGGCTCGGCCGGGTCGCCGCCGACCCGGAGCTGCGTCGCGCGCTGCTGACCCCGGTGCGTTCCCCGGACGCCCCGGGCCGGGAGGCGGCGTCGTACACGGCATGGTTCCTGCGCCGCCGGCTCGGGGCGCCGTTCGCGCTCGGCGACACGCCGCTGCTGGCGCCCGCCCCGCCCGAGACCCGCGGTCTGGACGAGAGCCTGCTGACCGCTCTCGGCGGGCTGCACGACCTGGCCGACCTGCCACGACGTGACTGGTCGGCGGTCCTGGGGCAGCTGCCCGAGGTGCGGGGCGAGGAGCGTCCGCACCTGTCGGCAGACGTCGCGCGCGCTGTCTGGGCGGGGCTCACCGCACTGGCGCGTGCCGACGACCCGCGACCGATCGCACCGCCCAGGCTCCCGGCGCTCGGACCGGCCGGAATCACCGTGGAGAGCACCGACGACCTCGCCGTCGCGGGTTCGCCGCGGTGGGCCCAGCTCGGTCCGGTGGTGCCCGCCCCGGCCGACGTCGCCGAGAAGCTGGCCGAGCTGCTGGACCTGCCGTACGAGAGCGACTCCGGCCTCGTCCCCGACGAACCGGGGGAGCCGGTCGAGCTCGACCCACGGGTCCGGGCCCTCGTGCCGGACGCGCCGGCGACCTGGCGGCGTCACGACGCGCTGACGGTGGACGGCACGCGGGTCGGGTGGTGGGTGTCGGAGGGCTCGGTGCCCGCGGACGGCGTCGCACACGCCACCTCGCCCGAAGGGCTCGCCCGGGCGCTGGCCGAGATCACGGGGGCGGACCCGCTGCTCCTGGAGGCGGCCCTGCGGGACCCGGCACGCGCGGAGGAACTGAGCGCCGAGCGCGCCTGGGACTAGCGGTGGCGACGTGCCCAGAGCAGGCCGAGCCCGCCCAGCACGATGCCGGTGCCGCAGATCGCCACACCCTCCAGGGTGCCCCGCCCGGTGAGATGGAGGACGAGCGTCACGATCAGCCCGACGGCGAACAGCACCATGCCCGCGCCGAAGACCCTGAAGAGATCGGCGCGCGGAGCCGGTGGGCTGGGCCGACGCTCCTCGGGGTGGGCCAGCAGGGAGCGGATCGTTGGCACCTTGCCAGTGTACGGACAAGGGTGCGTCAAGCCCGCTGAGCGCGCGGCGCGGCCGGGGTGAGTTCAGGCACCGGTGGGCAGTGTCAGGCGCGCAGGGCGGCGACGACCGGAGTCAGGGCGTCGACGATCTGGTCGAAGCTGCGCCGGTAGGTGGCTGAGGAGCGGCGGTACGGGTCGACGATGCCGTCGTGGTGCGAGCGGCCGACGTGCCGTGGTCGTTCCTGGAGGGCGGCGGGCAGCAGTGCCCCGAGCCGGGCGGCATCGTCCCGTCCGATGACGGTGCCCGGTGCCAGGGTGCTCGACAGCCGGCCGAGCTCGGCGATCGTGACGGTGTGGCGTACGGCGGCCGGAACGGCCTCGACAACCCGGGAGCGATGTTCCGTGGTCAGGGCGAGGATCAGGTCCGCCTCGTCGACGAGGACCGGGCTGAGCTGCCGTGCCGCGAACCCGGCCGACGGGAACCCGCTTGCGGTCAGGAGATCGGCCATGGGCTCGGCGACGGGGTGTCCGACCAGGGCGTTCGTCCCGGCGCTGCCCACGGTGACGGACGTGTCGAGCACGCCCCGCAGGAGCATCTCGACGGCGGGCGAGCGGCAGATGTTGCCCGTGCAGACGGCGAGCACGCGAAACGCCACGGAATATGCCTTCCTATCGCTGGGAACCGGTGCAACATTGTTCTGTGTAGATGCATTTAATGCATGCGCACGTTATGTAGACCGGCACCGTGCATATGCACAGGATGAAAATGCACGGAGTTTCAATTCATCGCGCCCGTTCGGCGTCGCGAAGATAATCTAACGCGTACTTTCGCCGACGGACCCGTCAGGAGGCCCGGTGACACATCCTGGATGGGGCGAGAAATGGGCGGTTTCATCCGCTTATCCGCCTACGGAGAACCCGCCCCAGAACATGCATACCGATTCTGATCCTCCGTCGGACGCCGCGATCCTGCCGCTCAGGAGGCGCGGGTCTCACGACTCGCCGGCGCCGGTCGCTGGGCATGCCGGTCCCGCGGGCACGAATCCGCCACCTCTCCCGTGGAAGAGGCCACCGCTGCCCAGGCCGGCGTTCTGGACGCGGCGTCGGCGTCGGACCCTGCGCCTGGCCGTGTGGGCTGCGGCAGGACTCCTGCTGGTGCTCGCTCTCCTGGTGGCCTGGGTGGCGCTGGACGCCCTGCGGGCCCGCGGCGCCATGGAGCGCGCGGCGCGCGACGTCGCGACCCTCCAGGCGGACGCTGCCGCGGGCCGTACCGACCGCCTGGGTGCAACCATGGCTGACCTGCGGGAACACGCGTCCGTCGCTCGTGGCGCGACGGAGGGCCCCCACTGGTCGTTCGTGAGCCGGCTGCCCGTCGCCGGGCCCACGGCGGAGGCTGTCGCGACCCTGGCGACCGTGGTCGACGGGCTGGCCCAGGGGCCGCTGAGCGGCCTCGCCGAGCTGGCCGGGGCTGCCGACCCGGCGACGTTCGCGCCGCGGGACGGCAAGGTGGATCTCGCGCCCCTGGAGCGGATCGCGCCGGAGGCCCAGCGGGCCGACCAGGCCGTCGGCTACGCGCTGCAGGGCGTGCGGGGCATCGGCGGCTCGCCCATGCTGCCGCAGGTCACCGACGCCACCGCTGACCTGGAGGAACAGCTCCTCGACCTGCGGATGTCAACGGCGACGGCGGCGCGGGCCGCGCAGCTCGTCCCACCGATGCTGGGAGCCGATGGGCCCCGCGACTACCTGGTGCTGGTGCAGAACAACGCCGAGCCCCGGGCGCTCGGGGGCATTACGGGAACCGTGCTGGTGTTGCACGCGGACCAGGGCAGGATCACCCTCACCGACCAGCGCCCCGGCGCCCACGTGGGCCCGTTCGGCGATCCCGTGGTCGAGCTGACAGGCGACGAGCGGCGGGTTCTCGGCGGAGACGACCTCGGCCGGTGGATGCAGAACGTCACGTCGACGCCCGACTTCCCCCGGTCGGCCGAGATTGCGCGCGAGATGTGGCGGCGCGAGACGGGGCGAACCGTGGACGGCGTGCTCGCCACCGACCCCGTGGTGCTGGCCACGATGCTGGGCGAGGTCGACACCGGCCCCGGTGGTGTGCGGAGCGGCGACGCCTTGGTGTCGTACCTGCTCAACGGCGTCTACAAGGTGCAGACACCGCAGGAGCAGGACCAGACGTTCGCCGACGTCGCGGAGCAGGCGTTCGACGCGCTTTCGGCAGGCGTGCCCGAACCCGCCCGGATGGTGGACGCGCTCGCCGCCGCGGCCCGCGCGGGCAGGCTGTCCGTGTGGTCCAGCAGGCCCGCGGAGGCCGATCTGCTGGAGGGCACGGTGCTCGACGGCGCGCTCCGGGGGGTGAACGGCGACCACCCGGTCGTCGGTGTCTTCACCCAGGGAATTCAGATGGCGAAGATCGGCTACTACGTAGACACCGCCGTGGAGGTCGCGGAGCAAGTGGTTCGCCCCGATGGCTCGCGCGAGCTCGCCGTGACGGTTACGTACAGGTCGCGCGTCGACGCAGGTGAGGTCGCAGATCTGCCCGAGTACGTGGTCGGTCCGGGCGAGGAGCAGCCAGGCCAGGTGCGCCTGCGTTCCCTCGTGTACGCGCCCGCCGGCGGCCGAGTCGTTTCGGCGTCCGAGAACTCCGAGAATGTCGGCTTATCGCCCCAAAAACATAATGAGATATGGCTGTCATTCCGAGATTTCACCCTACGCCCGGGCGCGACATCATCTGTGACCTATGTAATCATCACCGGGAAGCATCAGAACGGGGACGTCATTCTTCGGGTAACGCCCGGCCCGAGGCCGGTGAAGATATCTACCGGGAAATGACCGGGCCCTGTCTGGTCAGACTGACCGAGATAACGCGCGTCCCGTGGTGGACATGCCGGGTCGCGCAGTCCGGTGCCGAGGCACTTATCGCAACGCGCAGCAGTCAAACGCCACAACATCGAGGGACTGAGCAATGCTTCGACGCATCATCAGCGCCATGGCCATCACCGCAGCCGCCGTGCTGGTCCCGGCAGCTGTCGCAACCGCCGACGAGTACGGTCCAGGCGAGTTCCCGTGCACGGTCGCGCTCGAGTCGGCGGTCGTCACGGTGGGCGAGCCGTTCGGCTTCACCATCACGTGCCCCAGCCTCCCGAACGTGACCGTCACGGTCGATATCGCGTCGGCGGGGGACGCCGCCGCGGCCGACGAGGCCGTGGAGGTGGCGGGAACGAGATCCGTGACGTTCACGCTCGACGAGAACGGTGAGGTGTCCGGCACCGCCACCGTCCACGCGGTCGGGGACTACACCGAGCAGGTCTTCGACGAGGACGGCGAGCCGCTGTCCGACGTATACACGATCACCGCCGTCGCGCCCGGTGCTGCCGGCGGGGACGGCGCGGACGGCGGAGGAGGGGGCCTGGCCGTGACCGGCGCCACGAGCCTCCCGTACCTCGCGGCCGCCGGAGGACTGCTGCTGCTCGGTGTGGGCGCGCTCGTCGTGAGCCGCATCCGGGCTCGCCGCAGCTGATCCGTCCGACCAGCCTCGGACGGATCTCCGAAGGACCCACGCACCGAGCCTCACCTCACCGTGAGGCGAGGCTCGGTGGCGTGGCCCTTTGGCGCAGAACGACCGACACAGATCGACTGGAACAGAACGACGAACAGGTCGGGTACACAACCCCCAGGAGTGGATCTTGACCATCGACAACCGCCTTCAGGCTGATGTCGACCGTGCCGGCCGTCGCGCCGCGGAGCTCGGGCGGCGGCTGGCCGATGCGGACGTCCCCCGTCCCGCCGGCATGACGGCTCCGTCCCCGCACCGCGGGCCGGCAGCACCGTGGCAGGACGTCATCGTCCGGCGCTCGCAGCTGCTCGACGTCGTCGCCGTCACAGCGGCCGTCACCCTCGGCTACGTGCTCCGGTTCGACCGCAGCGTCGAGGTGGACCTCTTCGAGCCGCGCGGGGGGCAGTACGTGCTCATCTCCGTGGTGCTCGCGGAGGCGTGGATGCTCGCGCTCGGCATGGTCGGCTCGCGCAGCCCGCGGGTCCTCGGTTCCGGCCGCGAGGAGTACCTGCGGGTGGTGCGCGCCACCGTCACGCTCTTCGGGATCACCGCGATCGTCTGCTACCTCGTCAAGTTCGACCTGGCGCGGTCGTACGTGGCGGTCGCCCTTCCGCTCGGGATCGCGCTCGTGGCCGGCGGCCGGTGGCTGCTCGCGAACAAGCTGCACCACGAGCGGGCACGCGGCGAGTTCCAGCGCTGCACCCTGGTGGTCGGCGCGCGAGACGCCGTCATCGACCTCTGCAGCCGGGTGGGACGTAACCACCAGGCGGGTTTCCGTGTGGTCGGGATGTGTCTGCCCGGCGGCACGTCGATCCCGTCGCCGGTTGACGGCGTGCCGGTGCTCGGCAATATCGAGGAGGCGGCGGACGTGGCGCGCGCCCTCGACGTCGACGCCGTAGCTGTCACGGCGTCCGACGGTGCCACGCCGCAGGCGCTCAAGCAGCTCGCCTGGGACCTGGAGCCCACGGGCGCCCAGCTCGTGGTGGTGCCGGCGCTCGCCGACGTCGCGAGCCCCCGGCTCATGGTCACTCCGGTCGACGGCGTGCCGGTCGTACAGGTCTCGCCGCCGGGGTACTCGGGCCTGCAGCACCTGCTCAAGCGAATCCTCGACGTGGTGGGTGCCACCCTGATCCTGCTGGTCGTCGCCGTGCCGATGGCCGTGCTGGCGGGCGTCGTCCGGCTGACCAGCCCTGGCCCGGCGATCTTCACGCAGCAGCGGATCGGCCTGAACGGCATGCCGTTCACGCTCTACAAGCTGCGGACCATGCGCCAGGACGCAGAGGCGGAGCTTGCCGCTGTGCTCGACGGCGACGTCGGCGTCTTCTACAAGCCGAAGGCTGACCCGCGGGTCACCCGGCTCGGTCGGTTCCTGCGCAAGTACTCGCTCGACGAGTTCCCGCAGCTGCTCAACGTACTCAAGGGCGACATGAGCCTCGTTGGCCCACGCCCGCAGATCGAGCTCGAGGTGGCGCAGTACGACGACGCGCTGCGCCGCCGGCTGTTCGTGAAGCCCGGGCTGACGGGGCTCTGGCAGGTGAGCGGCCGCAACGACCTGTCGCTCGACCAGGGCACGCGTCTGGACCTCTACTACGTCGAGAACTGGAGCCTGCTGGGCGACATCGGGATCCTGCTGCGTACGGCGCGCGCGGTGATCTCGCACAGCGGGTCCTACTGACCCGACCCTCCGGTCCGACCCGGCTTGATCCGACCACCCGACCCCACCACGCACCGAGAAGAGAGTCCGTGACGTCATCCGACGAGGTCAGCCTGATCACCGTCACCCACAACAGCGCGCGTGCCCTGGAACGGTTCTGGGCGGGCAAGCAGTTCGTGCCGTACCCCTGGACCGTCGTCGACAACAACTCGTCGGACGACTCGCGCGAGGTCGCGCGTCGGTTGGGGGCACAGGTGGTCGTGCTCGATGCCAACTGCGGCTTCTCCGCCGCCAACAACGTGGGTGCCTCGGTCACCGACTCCCACGTGCTGATCTTCTGCAACCCCGACGTGACCGTCACGCCCGACGGGATCGCGACGCTCGCCGACCAGACGCGGAGGCACGGGGGGATCGTGGCGCCCCAGCTGGTGAACGCCGACGGCTCGCTCCAGGAGAACGGACGGGGTATCCCGTACCCGCACCGGAAGGTGCGGCACCTGATGCGACTGCGCGACAAGAGGTACCTGCGTTTCGCGGGGCCCGGCGAGCTGATCGAGGTGGTGTGGGTCATGGGGGCCGCCCTGGCGATCACCCGTGCCGACTTCCTCGCGCTCGGCGGCTGGGACTCGGGGTTCTTCGTCTACTACGAGGACGCGGACCTGGGGCTGCGGGCCGGGCGTCTAGGCATGGGGGTCAGGGTCGATGGCGACGTGCGTTGGCAGCACGGCTGGGGCCGGGAGACAGGACGCGGGTTTTCCGCCGCGGCGTGGCGGCTCGAGATGGCGTCGGCCCGGCGGTTCTACCGAAAGCACCCGGACTGCCTGGTGCCCGTCGGCAGGTCTGCGGGCCGGCTCCGGGATGTCGACGCTGTGGGTGCTGGCGGCGCGGTGGTATGACGACGCGAAGCCTGCTCCCGGTGTCGTTGATCATGACCGTACTGAACGAGGAACGGAGCCTCCCACGATTCCTTCGGTCCGTCGACGAGCAGACGCTCCCGCCGGACGAGGTGGTCGTCGTGGATGGTGGTTCGACGGACGGGACCCTGGTGCTGCTCGCTGAGTGGGAGGCGCGGGCCGCCACGAGGGTCAAGGTCGTCGAGATGCCGGGCGCGAACATCTCGGCAGGTCGCAACGAGGCGATCCGGCTGGCGCAGCACGATCTGATCGCGGTGACCGACGCCGGCACGGTCCTGGACCCGCTCTGGCTCAAGGAGCTCGTACACGCCCGTGCACCCGACGGGAACGATGTCGTGTCGGGTTTCTTCGAGCCCACCTGGTCCTCCTGGAACGAGCGTGTGTTCGCGACGGTCTTGATGCCCCTCCTGGACGAGATAGATCCGGAGAGATTCCTGCCGTCGAGCCGTTCTCTTCTCGTCTCCCGCAGTGCCTGGCAGCGGGCAGGCGGATACCCGGAGTGGCTCGACTACTGCGAGGACCTTGTCTTCGACCTGGCGTTGAGACGAGCGGGCGGGCGATTCACGTTCCAGCCCGCGGCGATCGCGAAGTGGTCGGCTCGAGGTACTTGGCGCGCGTACGCGAGGCAGTACTACCGCTACGCACGTGGCGACGGGAAGGCAGGCTTGTGGCCCCGGCGCCATGCCGTGCGCTACGCCGCCTATGCGGTCGGGACGGTCGGCTTGGTCGTGCTGCCAGGTGCCGCGCCCCGCCTGGTGCTCGCCCTTGGCTTCGCGGCCTACTCTGCCAAGTTCTTTCGGCGTGCCTGGATTCGCCGGGCCGGCCCAACGCGAGAAGCGATCCGCGTGCTGGCCGGCGTACCCCTGGTCGTGGTGGTCGGCGACGTCGCAAAAATGGCTGGCTACCCGGTCGGTGTGGTGTGGCGGATTCGGGAAGGACGCCGCACGACGATCGGCTGAGCTCGTTCGCGACGGCTCACGCGCGACGGCTCACGGCGTGGTGTCGCTCGGTGCAGGATTCTTCCTCAACGGGAGCCACGGTGAGCGCGGAGGAGGGGCCGCTGATCCGTCCTCCGGCTGAGCCCTGAGGCTCGGAGAGGCGGAGATCCACGACGCGGATGGCACCTCGGCGGGCTCGTCCCGCGGCTCGTACGTGTAGTACCCGTAGTCGTCCCCGCCTGCGTCCTCGCTCGCCTTGTTCAGTACGACGCCCAGGACGCGGGCGCTGACCGAGCTGAGGTTGCTGAGCGACTGGAGGAGCTGGTCACGGCGAACGAGGCCGGCACCGGTGACCATCAGTGCGCCGTTGGTCATCTTGGCGATCAGTGCCGCATCGGTGACCGGTAGCAGCGGAGGCGTGTCGATGATGACGTAGTCGAACTGCTCACGGGCTTCTTCGATGAGCTTGGCCATGGTCCGGGACCCCACGAGCTCGGCCGGGTTGGGGGGGACCGCGCCCGAGGGCACGACGAAGAGCCCTGCGGACCCCCACGGCTGGATGACATCGCGGAGCTCGGCGCGGTGGATCAGTACGGTCGTCAGCCCGGCCGAGCCCTCTATACCGAGATAGTTAGCGATGGACGGCCGACGGAGGTCTGCGTCGATGATCAGGACTCGCGCGTCCGCGTCGGCGAGCGTGATCGCAAGATTGATCGCAGTGGTCGACTTGCCCTCGTTGGGTACCGACGAGACGACCACGAACGCCTGCGGGCCACCGTCGAGGTCGAGGAACTGGAGATTCGTACGGAGCCGACGGAAAGCCTCGGATCGCGCGTGACCCGGACTGCTCTGGACGACGAGGGGATGGTCGCGTGCGGTCTCGTCGATGCTGATGTGACCGAGGATGGCGGTGTCGGTCAGGGCGGCGATGTCCTCTTCCGAGCGCACGCGCGTGTCGAGTGCCTGTCGCAGCGCGGCGAGACCTGCGCCGAGCATCAAGCCCGTGATGAGCGCGACGGCAACATTGAGACGGAGGCTCGGCGCGCTGGGCGCTGTGGGTACCGCCGCGCTCCGGACGACCTCCAGTCGGACCGGTGAGGTCGCCGCTCCTTCCGGGGTCTCGAGCTCGGAAACCTCCCTGGCGAGGCTCTCCGCCACGGCGTCCGCGATCTTCGCGGCCAGCACGGGCTCCTCGTTCGTGGCTGATATGTGGATGAGTACCGTGTTCGCCGGCGACTCGGCCGTCACCTCTTCCCGGAGCTGATCGGCATCCATGTCCAGGCCTAGATCCTCGACGACTGGCTCCAGGACCCCCTCGGCGCCTACGAGGCTCGTGTACGAGGCGACCTGACGCTGTACGTAGGTGGCCCCCGCGTTCAGTTCGGTCGTGGTCTGTGCGGCGCTGAAGGAGACGAACACCTGCGACTGTGCGGTGTAACGAGAAGGCTGCGCGTACGTGTACACGAAAGCCGCCAGCAGGCACGCCAGCACGGGGACCACCACGAACCTCCAGCGCTTCTTGGCCACCCTGAAGTAGTCGATGATTCCCACGAGGCTCCTCACGTCCGGATCTGCACGTGCAAGGTTCACTCAACCGGCGTCGTTCTGTGAGAAACAATCTAGCGAGCGTGGCCAGAATCCGCGTGCGGGGCAAGCCTGCGAGGTCTAACCGATTGCCTTTTGTGAGGTTCTCGCCGAACGTCCTGGTAACTGCTCGACCGTTCCCTTCCAAAACGTCTGGTCGTCTCCAGCGATATGCATTGAAATGAGGGGCATCAAAAGGAACGGCACCATGAACGGGATGACCTCTACCGACTGATAGACGAATGTCTCGAGAATCGCTCCCAGCGTTCCCGCGCGGAGCCAGGCGTGTCGGTCGTGCACCGCCGCGAAGGTTGCGAACATGAGCGCGTAGCCGAGCACGGTGCCGATCAGCCCGATGCTGACGAGCTGCTGCAGCGCTCCGGACTCCACGACTCCTGACGACACCTCACCGAAGTTCTGTGTGATGTTCGTGTACATGCCGGTGTAACCCCCGATGAACATGGGGGAGTCTGCCCACAGCTGGAGTGCCATGCTCCAGGACTCGACCCGCTCGGCGTTTCCGCCGCCTTCGAGGCTGACCGAGCTGATGATGCGTTCCGCATAGACCGTGTCGCGCATGAGAAGAGGTAGTGCCAGCGCGGCGGCGATGCCGGCGAACAGGAAGCGGATCCGCTGGGACGTACCCCTCGACGTGATGGCGAACGCGGCCGTCCCGAGGATGAGGATCATCGCCCCCGAACGGGAGAAGCTGGCTACGACCGCCACAGCGAAGACGACGGCCAGCAGGCCGTGCACCACCCGTCGGCGGCTGGACCACAGCTGCGCGAAGACGAAGAAGGCCAAGGAGATGAACAGGGGGTAGTGCAGGAAGCTTCCGCTGAGGCCGGACGGCCGCACGAGGCCTCCGAGGCTCGCCATGTCACTTCCGGGCAGGACGTCCAGCAACAAACCTGCTTGCTGGGCGGTCGCGGCGACGACCGAGGCCAGGCCTGCGGCGCCGATCCAGAACGGGATGTGGATCCTTGGAGCTGTTTCGAAGTAGTGGGAGCTGAAGAACCACATCGGCACCGCGAGGAGGAGCATCACGGCGACATAGAGCCACGCGGCCTCGAAGTCCTTGAAGACGCTGACGTACGCGGCCGAGAGGATGCTTGCCAGCGCATAGCCGTAGAGCAGCACGCCGTTTCGGGTCGAGGCCTCGGTCGAGACCGGGCCCGAGGCCCCGAGCGTGACCACGAGAAGCGCCAGTAGCGCGGCTTGCAGCGCGTAGCCGAAGTCCTTGCCGACCGTCGTCTCCAGGACGCCACGGCTGACTGCCGCCACTACACAGAGGCCGAACACAAGTGTGGTCAGGGCGGCCCCGGTGTGGCGGGGCTCGAACTGGTTTCGTCCGCGGGCCGTATTCAAGAAATGGTCTGACCTGCCACTGGGAGCACGTGTCGAAGGCGTCATCGTCCAACTTCCCGCCTGGCCGGTACTGGAGACCACAAGAATGTGTTTGCGCGCGGTCCGAAGACTGTTGTGTCAGGGGCGAGCAACTGTCCTTGCGAGGATATTCGCGAGAACTGGAACCAGCGAGACGAGATCGAGCCTCGGCAAATACCCACCTTCGTATTGTCCGACCTGCCGAGGCGGGCGCGCCCGGATAAGGTCGAAGCACGTCGATCGGACCGTCACGTCCTTGCGAGCACAGGGAGGGCACCACGTTGGCCCGTACCGGGACGCAGGAGTCCGACACCGCCCTGGGTCGGCAGGCCGCAAGGGGCGGTGCCGTCACGATGGCTTCCCAGGTTGCTCGTGTGTGTGTCCAGCTGGTGTCGCTCACAGTGCTCGCGCGTCTTCTCGACCCCAAGGACTACGGGTACCTGGCGATGGTGCTCGCACTCGCCGGGGCTGCGGAGCTCTTGCAGGACTTCGGACTCTCGAAAGCAGCTGTCCAAGCGCGGACGCTGACCTCGGGCCAGCGTGACAACCTCTTCTGGATCAACTCTGCGCTGGGCCTGGTGGCAGGTGCCGTCGTGCTGTTCGCCGCGCCACTGATCGCAGCCGCATACGGCGAACCGGAGCTGGAGCCGGTGACTCGCTGGATCGCTGTCGTCTTCGTGCTAGGGGGCGTCCTCGCGCAGTTCCGGGCGAGCCTGCTGCGCAGCCTCCGGTTCACCGTGGTCGCGGTCGTCGAGGTCGTGGCGTCGTTCACGGGGATGTCCGTCGCGGTCGCGGTGGCGGTGGTGACCGGCTCGTACTGGGCCCTCGTCGCGCAGCAGATCACCGTCGTCCTGGTCTCCACAGTCCTGACGATCAGTGTGGCCGGGTGGCGGCCCGGCCTCCCGGACCGGCGTGCGTCGGTCCGGGAGCAGGTCTCGTACGGGTCGCACCTCCTCGGTGCACAGGCCGTGAACTACGTGGGGATGAACGTCGACACGGTGGTCGTGGGGGCCCGGTTCGGTGCGGCCGCGACCGGGCTCTACAGCCGTGCTTTCCAGATGATGATGCTCCCCGTGGGTCAGCTGATCTGGCCCGCCGCACGCGTGGCGCTGCCGGTGCTCTCCCGGGTGCGTCACGACCTCGGCCCCTTTGCGCACTACGTGGTCCAGGGGCAGTCGGTCCTCGGGCACGCCATAGTCCCCCTGCTGATGCTCCTTGTCTTCATACCGCGACCGCTCGTCGAGATCGTCCTGGGCGAGCGCTGGCTAGACCTGGCCCCCCTGGTCTCGGTGCTGGCTGTCGCCGGGGTGTTCCAGGTCCTGACGGCGATACCGGGCTGGATCTTCATGTCGGCCGGCGCGACGAAGGCTCAGTTTCGGCTGGCGTTGTCGACCAGACCGTTCGTGATCGTCGCCGTTCTCGCCGGGAGCTACTGGGGGGTGATGGGCGTAGCAGTGGGGTACACGGTGGCGACGGCGGCCCTCTGGCCGGTCAGCCTGTGGTGGGCCGGCCGTGCGGCGAACGTGCCCGTGCGAGGTGTGGCGACCGGAGCGATCCGGTTGATCGTGGCGCACACGATCGCCGGCTCTGTGGCGGGCGGGGTGGTGCACCTGGTCGACGCACCGTACCCGTGGTTGGCGACGAGCGTCGCTCTTGTCGCGATGGTGCTCACGCTGTGCGTCGAGGTGGCGCTCTGGCGAGCACTCCGGGTGGACGCGCGCCTGCTTGTGCGCGCGGTGGGAATGCTCAGAGGCCGGGTACGCGAGGCGGCGTAGCCGTGCGGACCCTTCGGACGACCTTCCGCGAGACGTCTGTGACGCGCTCGGTGACGGCGCGAGGGCCAAGCGCCTGCCACACGCGCTCGCCGTTCGCGTCGCGAAGCGGTACCCCGAACGTCCTTTCGAAACGGTGCGTTACCGGCACGGAGGCGCCGCGCAGCGAGTACCCGGAGTGGTTCTCGCCCGTGTCCACCTGATACACGGCGCCCCGAAAGGGGAGCCGTGCGAGCGGCATGCCGTTGTCCGAGAACCAGGTCACCGCGTCGTGGTGGGCACCCAGGACGTGGTGCAGGCGCTCGCCGTAGCCGTCCGCGACCTGTGCCTGGGATGCCTGGGCGTCGAGCCGGTCCGGAACTGCGTAGGCGTCGTAGCGGACCACGTGGCTCGTGCCGCACACGCGGTTGAACCTCCGCTGGCGCTGGAAGGTCTGGCGCGCACGGGAGTAGACGTATCCGTTCGTGATCACCCACCCGGGGGCCGCGGGATGCTGTGCCACGAAGCCCGCGAGGCCTCGGTGCACGAAGTCGTCGGCGTCGACGATCATGACGTGGTCTGGCGCTACCGCCCGTGCCGCCAGCAGCCCGACGCCGATCTTGGTGCCCTTGTCCCAGACGAACACATCGCGTGGGGTTCTGGGCCCCCGTGTCAGGATCGGGGGCGGGAAATCGACAGTGACGAAGTGAGCCTTGTCCGGCATGGGGAATCCTGGCACCTTGTTCCCGACCACGAAGACGGCGAAGTCTGGGTGGTCCTGTGCCGTGAGCGACCGCAGGGTGTCCTGCAACAACGCCTCGACCCGCGGGTAGTCGTCCGAGTTCAA
The DNA here is from genome assembly GCF_028994775.1 of Promicromonospora iranensis. Classification (GTDB taxonomy): domain Bacteria; phylum Actinomycetota; class Actinomycetes; order Actinomycetales; family Cellulomonadaceae; genus Promicromonospora; species Promicromonospora iranensis_A. The sequence continues at coordinate 152,095 of NZ_JAJQMN010000011.1, forward strand.
GGGATGGCGCAGGGACGTGACGAAGGCGATCAAGGGGTCACCTCGGCGGCCAGGGACCGGGCTTGGCTCACGGCGTCGTCCAGGTCCGACGCGAACCGAGCGGTGGAGAAGACGTGGGTGTACTCGGCGTAGACGGCGCCGATCTTGCCATAGTTGTTGTCAAGGGCAACGTGCGGTACCTCGAGCAGGGCGGCCAGTATGTGGGCGTGCAGGCGGTCCACGACAGCCATCGGCCGATCTCTGAGGAGGCGCACACCGCCGCGGGCGTTGATCGCGTTGATCGCGCTGATGCAGGCGCGTACCAACGGCTGGAACCCGGGTCGGCGCAGGACCGGTACTCGGTGCGCAAGCCGGGGGAAGGCGCGGAGCAACTGCCAGGCGACGGCATCCGGCCCGAGATTTCTCCAGTCGGCGTAGTCCACCGGCGTCCCGAGCCGAGCGCCGAGGTCGAGCGTGGTGAGACCAGAGGCGGCCTCGTGGTCCGTGCGAGCCAGCACGAGCGGGCGACGTACAGACCGGGGTTCGCGACGCGGAGGCCGCCAGCCCAGAGCCATGTCCCAGCAGTACCGTGTCCGCACGTCCGGTAGCTGCTGCTCGGCGCGAGCCCAGGAGCCTTGGTCCCGGACGAGCAGGGTGAGGTCGGGATGTGCGCCGAGTTCGGTGTTGGCCTGGTCGGCCCTCGCGGACGAGTCGAAATACACGGACTGGGGGAGCTGGACGATCGGTAGATCCGGGAGATCACGCGCGACCTGCTCCCTGTGCAGTTGGTGTCCGTACCAGAGGTCGCCGAAGTTTCCGCCACCGTGGATGAGCACCACGCCTCGGCCGGACAGACTCGCACGGACCGCGTCGGCACGGTACCCCCCGAGATCGCTCACGTGGCGCAACCGGAGACCAAGGGCTCTGAGGTACTCGCGTTCGCCGAGCCAGATGAGGGTGTCGCCGACGTTGCGCTGATTCGGCGCCTGGAGCAGCGCGACGTCCCGGCCCGTGCCGATGACGTCGGCGAGGACGTCGAGTGTCGCCAGCCGGATCTGGTGCAGGGACTTCGGGGGGTCCAGTGCCTCTGTCATCTGGCCTCGATCGGGACGTGAGTGCGGTTGGCGGTCGATCCGGCCCAGAGGTCTGCCGGGAACGCCTGGTACAGAGCACTGCGGTCCCAGGCCGAGAGGTCTGGCGCCTCCGCCGGGTGGCGGAGCGCCTCGGTCAAGGTCGCTGCCGGTGTCGGCATGAGGCGGCCGGTGCCCTCGTAGTAGTCCAGGTACTTGAAGGGCCTCTCGTGACCACTGAGGAGCGTGGCGGGAATGCCGAGGGCCTCGGCCACGATGATCCCGTGCAGTGATGACGCGATCACTCGCTCGCTCTGGGCGATGGACCGGAGGACGTGCCACACGCCGGAGCGGGGATCGACCGCTCGCGGATGTCCCTTGAGACGCTTCCAGTCGTACAGGTTGGGGACCACCGTGAGGGTGTGGGCCTTGGTCGCGGACCACCGGGCAAGAACGGGGAGCAGGTCGGGAAGCAGCAGTGCCGGATCTCCGTAGACCGCGGGCACCTCCTGGCCGCGGTCGGTGAGGAACGCGCGGGTCCGTGGTCCGCGGACCGCACGAACATCCAGAGTCGTGAAGCGGTGCCGGGCGGTCCGGACGCTCGGGTTGACGCCTGCGCCCCAGATGACGTCGCCGTCGCGCGCCACGTGCATCACGGAGCCGACGGTGATCAGGCGCCCGGGTCGGGCGGGAGCCGGCCGCCCGAGGCGCTCGCGGTCACAGAACGCTTCGACGAGGAGCGGTCCCAGGAGGTCGCCGAAGTTGTTCGTCCGGGGGCCGATGAGCCGGTCCCGAAAAGGACGGGGGAGATTGTTGTGCCGAGGGTTCCAGGCGAATATCTCCATGGCGGACGGCTCCGAGTGCGGCATTGGTCGCTGTTCCCGATCGATGGTTCGGGAGTCGAGCACCAGGAAATCACGGCGTCAGCCACGCGGCGACCGGGTGGTAGGGGTCAGCTGAGCGCCATGTGAAATCCGCGCTGAGCGGAGTCAGCCCGCCGCACCTCGCGGACGCCGGAACATGCCCGCGACGCTCTGCCGGACGGCGGACGGGACCACCTCCACGGGCGTGAGCTGTGCGATCCGGCGGGCGAGCGAAGCCTCGATCCGTCGGTGGACGTACGGGTAGAGCGCCCGGAGCCGGTCGAACTCGGCGCGGGTCCCGGCGTCGTCGTGCCCGGGAAGGGCATCGAGTGCGGCCCACGTGTCGTCGGCCAGCGCACGGAGCGGCGCGGGGACGGCCACGTCGTCCCAGGTGAGAGCGGCGTGGTGCGGCGTCGGGTCGATCAGCGCGTCCACCCGTGCCACGGCGTCCGCGTCGTGCGGGTCGACCATCGCCAGGCCCAGGACGGCGGCGGCCTCGAACACCGGCTCGTCCCAGTCGTGGATCAGGTCGCGGTGGCGTACGAAGGCCCGTGGCGTCGCCCGGGTCGCGAGCTCCGTCCCGAGCATCAGGTTGATCCATCCGGCCACGCGATCCACGGGCCCGCGGGCCTTGTCGTCAGTGATGTCGGCGCCCACGACCTCGAGCGGGGCGCGCAGCACCGTGATGCTCGACGCCGACGCGCCGGAAGCGGTGGCGGCCCGCTGCCAGAGCTCGAGGAACCAGGGCAGCCGCGGTTCCTGGACGAGGAGGTCGCCGTGCTCCGTGATCTGCGCGGCCAGCCAGGGCTGGACCTGGCGGAGCGCGCCCCCCTCTGCGGCCGCCCGGTCGACGAGGTGCCAGGCGATGGGGCGCGCGTCGGTCGCCCGCACCCCGGCCGAGCGCAGCAGGGAGTCGTGCAGGTCCACCATCCATCGGGGCCCGGACGGTCCTGGGGAGCTGGTCCCGTCCGGACCGGGCTCCGGGACGTGCAGCCGGAACTCTCGCAGCACACCGGCCAGCATGCTCGCATCGCTGCGCCCGGAGCCGGTGACGTGGACGACGTGAGCCGGCCCGCTCATCGTGCGTCGGCCGTCTGCGGTGCCGGGGTGGTGTGCACCACCGGCGCCCATGGAGCCGCGTCGTCGAGGACGTCCACGTCGTAACCGTGCGCGCGGATCCGGTCGCCGAGATGTTCACCGACCACGCTGCGGTAGCGGGGGAGGAGCGCGGCGTCGGTGACGTCCCGGAGCAGGTCGGCACGACGTGTGCCCCGGCGTGACCCGAGGTGCGCGAGGTGGCCCCGGACGCGGCCGGCGAGCTGCCGACGGCCACCGGTCGCCCACAGCTCGGCGTAGCGGTTGCTGCGTCCGGCGTCGACGGCGTCCGCGGCGTCGACGTCCAGCTCGATGCCCAGGAACCGTGCGACCCGGTCGAGCTGCCGGGCGGGCGTGCGCACGAGGTGCTCGTACCGCAGGACCAGCAGGTTCTCGATGTGCAGCGCATCCTCCGCAAGGACGTCGTGCGCGTGCACCCAGTGCTCGACGAGCCGCGGGAAGCCGTACGTGAACCGCCCACGGGTACGGGCAGCCTCCTTGCGCACGGCCAGTGCCTGCACGATCGGGTGCCGGGTCACCACGACGAAGCGGGACTTCGGGAAGACCTCCTGCAGATAACGCATCGTCGTCAGGTGGGACGACGACGTGTTGACCAGTACCGGGCGGTCCAGATCCCAGTGCGGTGACCAGCTCTCCCAGAGCCGGGTGCCCGCCTCCGGCACCTTTCGCGCGTGCTCTTCGGTCAGGTGTGCCTGCGGATGAAACGACCATTCCGTCGCATTTCCCTGATCGCCGCGATATATGTCCTGGATGTGGCGACCATTACCCGGCATCGCACCGGCCCTGGCCAGCGCGGACGTCTCCGGGCTGGCGTCGATGATGCCGGCCACCAGGGCGGTCCCGCTGCGGTGCAGGCCGCCGACAAAGGTGATCCGGTAGTCGTTCCAGGGCGTGCTGGTGGTGCTTGTTCCGGACATCGGGGAACCTCGGCTTGTGGGCTGGGAAATGTGCGCGAGCGCCCCGCAAAAATATGCGATGAATGTACCGCGTGCGACCTGAATCGCCCGGTGATTTTCCCTTCTTGCCGATCATCGCCGCTCACTCTCGTCGGTGCGGCGTTCTGTGACGCGCGCGGGACGCGAAGAGGGCGGCCGACAGTGGGCGTTCCCTATCATCCCGATCGCCGGTAATGTCCCGACTTGTGTCCCCAGCGCGCAGTACGACGTCGTCCGCGGCCCGGCCAGGGCCTGCCCTGCGCGGGGCGGTCGCCCGCGCCCTCCTCGCGGTCGGCGTGGCCGCCTGCCTGACGGCGTGCGCGGGCCTGCTCGCTCCTGGCGCCGAGCCGATGCCCGCGCCCGGGATAGCCCCGGGGCTCGTGGCCGAGGCGGTGCCCGTCGAGCTGGCGCCCGCCCCACGACCCACCTCGGTGGGCGCCATCCAGGGAAAGCACGACCAGGAGGCCGCGGCGGTGGACGTGCAGCCGGCGCCGAGCGGCTCGGCGTCGCGCAACGCGGAGCGCAGGCCGGTGCCCGGGGCGGGCGACGGCGCGGGACCCGGTGCGTCGGGAGACGCGGGAGACCCCGGCGAGGCCGATGGCGGGTCCGGCGGGCAGCCCGGTGGCGGGTCCGGCGGGGGAGGGGCCGACGGCGGCGGCGAGCCGGACCTTGCCGACTCCGTGCAGTACGCCGCGGCCCTCGAGGACGCGGTCAACGACCATCGGGCGGCCAACGGTCTGCCCGCCCTGGCCCACGACACCTGCGCCTACGACGTGGCGCTCGAACGCGCCCAGGCCCTGATCGGGCGGGAGCTGGCGCACGCACCGCTCGACCCGATCTTCCAGACCTGCCCCACCTCGGCGGTCGCGGAGAACCTGGCCAAGGGCGGCTGGTCGCCGGCAGAGGCGGCACAGGGCTGGATGGACTCCGAGGGGCACCGCGCCAACATCCTGAACGGCGGCCTGACCCGGGGCGCCGTCGCCTGCGTGCCGGACGGCGGGGACCCCGCCGCGCCCGTCATGATCTGCGCCCACGTGTTCCTGGGCTGAGCCCCCGCGCGTCGTGAGGCGGTGACCGCACCCGCACCCGCGCCCGCCCCCGCACCCGTACCTGCACGCGGCGTGGCGCCTCCGGTTGTGGGCCCCGGGTGCGCGGTGTCGAATCGACGTCGTGCTCCGCGCCCCGACCCGTCTCGCGATCCCGGTCCTGATCGCTGCTGTGCTGCTCACCGCCTGCTCGGCCGGACGGGACGCCGGTCCGCGCGGACCCGAGGCGACGCGCGAGGCGACGCCGGCGCCCGAGGCGACCTGGACGCCGTCCGACAGCGTGGACCTCACCGACCCGGAGCAGTACGCGGCGGCCCTGGAGGACGGCGTGAACGCCGCCCGTGCCCAGCGGGACGTGCCGGAGCTGGAGCACGACGACTGCCTCGTGACCGTCGCCGTCGATCGGGCGGGGGCACTGGTCGGCGCGCAGCAGCTGACGCACGCCCCGCTGCCACCCGTGAAGCGGAGCTGCCCGGGCGGCACGCTCGCCGCGGAGAACCTCAGCCGCACCGCCCGCCCGCCCCAGGACGTCGTGCAGGCCTGGCTCGACTCGCCCTCGCACCGGGACAACCTCGTGAACGCCGACCTGCTGCGCGGCGCGATCGGGTGCGTGCGCGACGGCGGCACCGCCGCGGCACCTGTGCTGACGTGCTCCCACGTGTTCCTCGGTTGAGGCGGAGGCGCAGCGCAGGGTGGGGGCCGGGGAACGAGGCGCGCGCCTGGAGCGGAACCGCAGGCTCGACCGACAGCAGCGGAGTCGACTCTCCCCACACCCTCCTCCATACCCGGTCAACGTGACCTGATACGCCCGTTATCGTGTGAGCCGCGCACCCGTCCGGAACGACCGCAGGAGAAAAATGGCGCAGGCGACGACGACCGCCGTCGACCGAACCACCGGACCGTCTCCGGAGCCGCGCGGACCCGGGACCGTCACGGCTCCAGGTGCCCCGGGTGCCGGCCACGCGTTCCGCACCGACATCAACGGGCTCCGCGCGGTGGCCGTGCTCGCCGTCGTCGTCTTTCACGCCGGGATCGCGATCCCCGGCGGGTTCACCGGTGTCGACGTCTTCTACGTGATCTCCGGCTACCTCATCAGCTCGCTGCTGCTGCGGGAGGTGGACCGTTCCGGGAGCGTCGACCTCGTCGAGTTCTGGACCCGCCGCATGCGGCGCCTCGTGCCGGCGCTCGCGCTCGTCGTGACGGTCACGCTGCTCGCGAGCGTCCTGGTCCTGTCACCGCTGGTCTGGGGGCGCCTCGCCTGGCACGGCGCGTCGGCCATGCTGTTCGTCTCCAACCTGCTGTTCCCCTACCAGGGCCAGGACTACTTCTCCGACTCCGTCACCCCGAGCCCCTACCTGCACACCTGGTCGCTCGGCATCGAGGAGCAGTTCTACATCTTCTGGCCGCTGCTCATCCTGCTGGCGGTCGTGGTGGGGCGGCGCACCCGCGTGCCGGCTCGGCGCATGCTGCAGGTCCTGTTCGCCGCGACGTTCGTCGTGTCGCTCGCGACCTCGGTCCGGCTGACGGCGACCGCCCCCGACTGGGCCTTCTACGTGCTGCCGACCCGCGCCTGGGAGTTCGCGGGCGCCGCCCTCGTCGCGACCCTGCCCTGGAACCGGCTCGCCGAGGTGTCCCGCCTGCGGCCCCGCCTGCTCCGTGCGCTGCTGGGCACCGCGGGGTTCGTGCTGCTGGCGCTCTCCTTCGCGTTCGTGCGTGAGACCGACCCGTTCCCCGGCACCGTCGCCCTGCTGCCCGTGGGCGGAGCGCTGCTGGTGCTCGCCGCCGGCAGCGTCCCCGCGGCGGGCACCTGGGTCGACCGGGTGCTCGACCTGCCCGTCCTGCAGCGGATCGGTGACGTCTCCTACTCCTGGTACCTCTGGCACTGGCCGTTCGTGGTGCTCACCACGGCAGCGGTGCAGGACGACGCGATCTGGATCAAGGTGCTCGCCACGCTCGCGGCCCTCGGCGCCGCCGTCGCCACCTACCGCTGGGTCGAGAACCCGATCCGGTTCAGCGGGGCCCTGCGGTCGTGGCGCCGCACCGCCGTGGTCACCCTCGCCATCGGGCTGGCCGTCGGCACCCTGACCGTCGGCACCCGGGCCGCGACCGGGGCCGTGCTGGACCAGGAGCCGTACGCGACAGCCGTCGAGGCCGGCGCCGAGCCCAAGCCGTACGGGTGCGCCGAGACCGCCGAGACGGCATCGGGCGTCGACGTGTGCCTCCTCGGCGACGTCTCCGCCACCACCACCGTGCTGCTCCTCGGCGACTCGCACGCCATGCACTGGATCCCAGCGTTCGACGCCGCGGCGACCGACGCGGGGCTGCGCCTCGCCGTCCGCTGGCGGCACGGCTGCCCCGCCGCCCAGGTCGACGTCGAGCAGCCCTCCGAACGCGGGTCGTGCGCCGACTTCCAGAGCGAGTCCCTGCGGATCGTCGACGAGCTGCGGCCCGACGCCGTCGTCGTCAGCCAGGCGCAGATCTATGCCGACCGCATGCTGCACGCCGACGGCACCCGGGTGACCGGCGACGAGGTGAGCAGCACCTGGGAGAGCGCGAACGACAAGCTGTTCGCGCACCTCACGGCCGTCACACCCGATGTGGTGGCGGTCAAGGACAACCCCCGGATCGACGTCGACCCGCTCGAGTGCCTCACCCGGCCCCTGCCCGGTCTCGGCGACTGCAGCATGCCGCGCGCGGAAGCCGACAGCTCCAACGGGGACCTGCCCGGGATCAGCGCACGCGTCTGGACGAAGTACGGTGTTCCCACCTGGGACGGGGTCTGGTCGGAGACGTGCGACGCGAACACCTGCCATGTCGGCGACATCGACCACCCCGTCTACCGGGACTATCACCATCTCAGCGTCGACTACGTGCTGACCCGCGTGCGGTCCGTGGAGCAGATGCTCCAGAGCGCCGTCCGCGGCACATCGTCAAGCACCGTCGGGTAACGAAGGGCAACATCGGACCATGGCTCACGACCAGGCCCAGGCGCGAGGCGCCGTCGACCGGTTCTTCAAGATCAGCGAACGCGGCTCCACGGTGTGGACGGAGGTACGCGGCGGGCTCGTCACCTTCTTCACGATGAGCTACATCGTCGTGCTGAACCCGCTCATCCTGGGCAACGTGGCCGACGGGACCGGCCAGTACCTCGGGGGCGGCTCCAGCGAAGGCGACCTCGCGGCGATCGCCGCGGCGACCGCGCTCGTGGCCGGCATCATGTCGATCCTCATGGGCGTCGTCGCGAACTTCCCGATGGCGCTCGCGGCAGGGCTGGGCCTGAACGCCGTCGTGGCCTTCTCGGTCGCCGCGCTGCCCGGCATGACCTGGGCCGACGCGATGGGCATCGTCGTGCTGGAGGGCCTGGTCATCCTGATCCTGGTGGTCACCGGCTTCCGGGAAGCCGTGTTCCGGGCCGTGCCGCGCGAGCTCAAGATCGCGATCAGCGTGGGCATCGGCCTGTTCATCGCGTTCATCGGCGTGTTCGACGCCGGCTTCGTGCGCATCCCCGCAGCCCTGACGACGCCGACCGAGCTCGGCATGGGTGGGTCGGTCGGTGCGTGGCCGCTGCTGGTCTTCGCGTTCGGGCTGCTGCTCGCCGCCGTGCTGATGGTGCGCAAGGTGCGGGGCGGCATCCTCATCGCGATCATCGCGTCGACGGTGCTGGCGCTGATCATCGAGGCGGTCGGCAACATCGGCGACCGTACCGACGAGAACCCCGGCGGCTGGGCGCTCAACGTCCCGGCCCTGCCGGACTCCCTGGTCGCGCTGCCCGACTTCTCGCTGATCGGCCAGTTCTCGCTGTTCGGCTCGATCGAGAAGATCGGCGTCGTGGCGGTGATCCTGCTGGTCTTCACGCTGCTGATCGCCGACTTCTTCGACACGATGGGCACGATGGTCGCGATCGGCGGCGAGGCCGGGCTGCTCGACGAGAAGGGCAACCCGCCGCGCACCACCCGCATCCTCGTGGTCGACTCGCTGGCCGCCGTGTCTGGCGGTGCCGGATCGGTCTCCTCGAACACCGCGTACGTCGAGTCGGCGTCCGGTGTGGGCGACGGCGCCCGGACGGGCCTCGCCGCCGTCACGACCGGTATCGCGTTCCTCCTGGCCACCTTCCTGTCGCCGCTCGTCGAGGTGGTCCCGCACGAGGCCGCGACCCCCGCGCTCGTGGTGGTCGGGTTCCTCATGGTCGTCCAGGTCACGGGCATCAACTGGGAGGACCTCGAGGTCGGCATCCCGGCGTTCCTCACGATGGTGCTCATGCCGTTCGCGTACTCGATCACCGTGGGCATCGGGGCCGGCGTGATCTCGTACGTGCTGCTCAAGGTCGCCGTGGGCAAGGCCGGCAGGGTGCACCCGCTGCTGTGGGTGGCGGCGGCGCTGTTCGTCGTCTACTTCCTGCTGGGCCCGATCCGCTCGGCGGTAGGCATCTAGCCCGCCCCCACCCGGTGCGGCGCGGCGTACCCAGCGATTGGGCCCGAACTCGGCGTGAGTTCGGGCCCAATCGCTGGGTAGACGGGTAGACGTCGACATCACTGGGGAGACGTCGACCGGGTGAGCGTGATGCGGGCGCCCTGGCCGGTGTACTGTCCCGGCTGCCACTGGTGCGCCGCCAGCACCTTGGCGATCTCCGCGCCGACACCGCCCGGCTTGTCGTTGTCGGCGGGCGCGAAGCGCAGCATGATCACCTGCCCGGACGACAGAAGCCTGTTCTGTCGGGGAGCATCACGGACAAGTGCCTGCGGTGAGCTGTGCGGACCGACGCCGTCGATCTCGACGACGAGCCACCGCCCGTCGGGCAGCCGCCAGATGAAGTCGACGCGTGCCACGGCCTTGGCGTCCATGACGATGAGGGCCTGGATGTCGTCCGGGGGCACCCCGTTGTCATGGCACGACAACCGGGCGAACGACTCTGCGGGTGACTCCGAACGCGTGACGACGAGGTCGAACAGCTCATGGAGCCGGGCGGCGCCGTGTCGTCGTCGGGCCAGGTCATGGAGTGCGGAGAGCTCGATCGGGCCGAAGCCGTGCCGTCTCGCGAGGTCGTCGAGCACGGCGAGAGCGTTCTGGCGCGGAAGCTTGACGATCGCTTGCGCCGCGGCATGGTCAATACGGGCGACCAGACGGTCATTGATCGACAGCGTGGGAAAGGGCCGGTAGTCGACGACGGCGACGCCGTGCCGGCGATGCCGGGGCGAGCCGTCCTGACGCGCCACCTCGAGCGGGAAGTCGCGGGGTAGCCCGGACACACCGTGCAGCACGAGTGCGCAGCCGCCGGTCGCTATGGTGTCCGGTCCGTGCACCAGCAGAGCGAACCAGGTGCGCCACCTCGCAGAGTGGTCGAACCAGTCGTCCCTGACCCGGCTGGGGAGCGGCACGGGATCGGTGTCATAGACGCTGCGCGCAGGACTGGTCCACCGACGGTGCCGGACCATCCGCCGCCGAACCTCTCGCCCGATACCGAGCTCCTCGCACTGGTGCGTGGACAGGAGCCCGGCCTGTCGTCGGAGGAGCGGCCTCGCCGCCGGGGGGATCGTGAAGGTCTTCGGCATGGGACCACTTCACCAGCGCGGGACTCGGTGTTTCAGCGCGCCGCCGACCACCTGTGCACAACTCCCGGTCGACCTCCCCTGTGGTCGCGCTCAAGCCGCTCGTGTGCAATCGGGAAGTGCGCTTCTGCCCAGCGATTGGGCCCGAACCCAGTACGAGTTCGGGCCCAATCGCTGGGTACGCGGCGCGGTGCGCGGCGCGGTGCGCGGCCCGGGGGCTTCGGGCGCTAGGCCGCCAGGGTCTGGCTCTTGGGTTCCGGCTCCAGGTCCGGGTAGGTCACCTGGAGGTACGGGCGGGGGATGCGGTGCGAGCGAGAGAGCCGGGCGCGCACACGCACGTGCCACGTCCGGTACGCCCACACGGTCGCGGCCAGGGCCACCAGCAGGGTCGCGACAGCACCGATCAGCACGGCGTACCGCGGCCCGAACGCCTCGCCGACCCAGCCCACCACCGGGGACCCGAGCGGCGTGGTGCCGAGCACCACCAGCACGTAGATCGACATGACCCGACCGCGCAGCTCCGAGGGCACCGACAGCTGGATCGCGGCGTTGGCCGAGGTCAGCATGGTCAGGGACGCGAAGCCGACGGGGATGCACATCAGCAGGTAGCCGAGGTAGGTCGGCATGACCGCCTGGATCCCCATGGCGATCGCGAACGCGAACGCCGCGCCCAGCACGAGGCGGACACGCGGTCGTTCCCGCCGGGCGGCCATGAGCGCTCCGGCGAGCGAGCCGATCGCCAGGACCGACCCGAGGATGCCGTACTCGCTCGCGCCCCGGCCGAACTCGACGCGCGCCATCATGGCCGACGTCAGCTGGAAGTTCAGGCCGAACGTCGAGACCACGCCCATCACGACCATGATCACGACGATGTCGCTGCGGCCACGGATATAGGCGAGGCCCTCGCGGATCTGCCCCTTGGCGCGCGAGGCGATGGGCAGGGCATGCAGGTCGCGCATTCGGGAGAGCGAGATGATGACGGCACCGAACGCGATGCCGTTGATGATGAACACCCATCCGGTGCCGACGGCGGCGATCAGCAGACCCGCGACACCCGGCCCGATGAGCCGCGCGGCGTTGAAGTTCGTCGAGTTGAGCCCGACGGCGTTCGCCAGCCGTGTGGTCGGGACCAGCTGGGCGACGAAGGTCTGGCGCACGGGGCCGTCGATCGCGCTCACGATGCCCAGCAGGGTCGCGAACACGTAGACGTGCCACAGCTCGGCCGCGCCGGACAGCACCAGCACACCGAGCCCGAGGCCCAGCACGCCCATGCCGCCCTGCGTGATCATCAGGAGCTTGCGGCGGTCGACGCGGTCAGCGAGAAGGCCTGCCCATGCGGACAGGAAGATGTGGGGGATGAACTGAAGTGCGGTGACGATACCGACGGCGACGCCGGAGTTGTTGGTCAGGAGGGTCAGCACGACCCAGTCCTGCGCCACGCGCTGCATCCAGGTGCCGATGTTGGCGACGAGAGCGCTGGCGAACCAGAGGCGGTAGTTGCGGTACTTCAGGCTGGCGAAAGTTGCGCTCATCGAGCGGCGATCCTGATGAGGAGCTCGCTGGCTCCTGCAAGGATCTCTCTCTCCTCTCCGGTCAGGGTGGACAGCTGTTTGGTGAGCCAGGCGTCGCGGCGACGCCGGGTCTCGGCGACCTCGCGCGCGCCGGCCGCGGTGAGCCGGACGACCACCTGGCGGCGGTCCGTCGCGTGCTCCACCTTCTCGACGAGGCCGAGCTCCGTGAGGGTGTTCACGGCTCGGGTCATCGATGGCGGCCGGACGCGCTCGTGCTCGGCGAGGGAACCGGGGGACATCTCGCCGTGCTTGTGCAGCACCGTCAAGATCCCGAACTGGCCCTCGGGGAGGTCGGCCTCGCCGCGCTCGGCACGCAGACGGCGGGAGACCCGGGTCAGGGCGACACGGAGGTCGCCGCCGACGGTGGCCGGGCTTCGGCTGGATCTGCGGGAGCTCGACACCGCACCATTCTAGGTCATTAGCCTTGCTAACGGTACGTGGGTGCGGTCACACCAGGCGGAAGAGGGCACCGCTCAGGGAGCGACGTCGGAGGCGCGCGGCCGGCCGTCCCGGAAACGCCGAAGCGCCCGACCCCACGAGGGGGGCCGGGCGCTCCGTGGCTGCTGCTGCCGGGCGTCAGAGCGCGCGGTGTGACTGCGCGAACTGCGCGGGACCCGGCTGCAGGTCCTGCTGGACGTTCTCGAAGCGCTGGCCCTGCTCGCTGTGCGCCTTGAGCCGGTTCTCGAACTCGGCCTGGGTGCGCAGCTCGTCCTCGGTGGGCCAGAGGCCGATGCCGAGGATGAGCAGGAAGGTCACCACGCTGACCGCCATGACGAGCGGCACGAGCAGCTGCATCGTCGAGGCGCCGGCGGGGACGTTGTTGACCGGGTTGGTCACGGAGACCCCGGCCATGCCCGTGTAGTGCATGCCGGTCACGGCAAGCCCCATCACCAGCGTGGCCACGATCGTGGCGAGAGTTCCGCGGATGTGCACGGTGCACCACAGTGCGGCGGTGGCCGCGACGATGGCGATGACCACCGAGGCGATGACGTAGACAGGGTTGTAGACGACCTCCGCCGACATCTTCATCGCTTCCATGCCCATGTAGTGCATGGCCGCGACGCCGGCGCCCGCGAGGGCACCGCCGACGAGCATCGCGGGCAGCTTCCGCTTGCCCAGCTCAGTGATGAAGAGGCCCGCACCCACCACGACGATGGCGATCGCCGCGCTGAGGAGGGTCTGGGGAACGTCGTACCTGATGTTCACGCCGGAAGCGGAGAAACCCAGCATGGCGACGAAGTGCATCACCCAGATGCCGGTACCGCCGAGGGCAATGGCGCCGAAGACGAGCCACGCCGCGCGCGTGCCGCCCGAGGCTGCTCGGGCCCGAGACGTGCATGCGAGGCCCGTCGCTGCGCCGGTGCACGAGATCGCGTACGCCAGCAACGGCGTCACGATCCCGAATGTGAAGTGGTCGATCACTGGCATGGTGTAAGAACAGCCCCTCGAATGGTTCCCTAGGTTGCCGAAACGTTACAGAGTCCCCCCGGCTCGGACAATAGGCTGAACTCGCCGTCCAAGGGATATTGCGGACGTGATCGTGCTGGTCAGGCCGTTTCGACCACGTAGTCGACACAGGCGGTGAGCGCCGCGACGTCGTCGGGGTCCACCGAGGGAAACATACCGACGCGGATCTGGTTGCGCCCGAGCTTCCGGTACGCGAAGACGTCCTGGACGCCGTTGGCGCTCAGTTCCGCGATCACGCGGCCGGCGTCGATCTCCTCGGCCAGGTCGATGGTGCCGACCACCGTGGACCGCTCCTCGGGCCGTGCGACGAACGGTGTCGCCCAGTCCCGGGACGCGGCCCAGGAGTAGAGGATCTCGGCGGACGTCGCGCAGCGCTTCGCCGACCACTCGAGCCCGCCCTGGGCGATCAGCCACTCCACCTGGTCGGCGAGGAGCAGGAGCGTCGCGACGGCGGGGGTGTTGAGCGTCTGGTCCTGGCGCGAGTTCCCGATCGCCGTCGTGAGCGACAGGAACTCCGGCACCCAGCGACCCGAGCCCTCGACCCGCGCCGCACGCTCCACGGCGGCGGGGGAGAGGACGGCGAGCCACAGGCCGCCGTCGGCAGCGAAGGCCTTCTGCGGGGCGAAGTAGTAGGCGTCGGTCTGGCTGAGGTCGACGGGAAGGGCACCGGCCCCGGACGTCGCGTCCGTGAGCACGACGGCGCCTTCGTCTCCCGCCGGGCGCAGCACCGGGGCCATCGCACCCGTGGAGGTCTCGTTGTGCGGGGTGGCGTAGGTGTCCACGTCGGCGGCGGCCTCGAGATAGGCGACGGCGCCGGGCTCCGCCGAGATCACCTGGGAGGGCTCGAGGAACGGGGCGCGCGACGTCGCGGTGGCGAACTTGCCGCCGAACTCGCCGAACGCCGCGTGCTGCGCCTTGCGTTCCACGAGGCACAGCGTGGCGACGTCCCAGAACGCGGTGGAGCCGCCGTTGCCCAGTGCCACCTCGTACCCGTCGGGCGCACCGAGCAGCTCCGTGACACCCTCACGGATGCGGTGCACCAGGTCTTTCACCGGTGCCCGCCGGTGTGACGTACCGAGCACGTGCGCGTTCGCCACGAGATGATCGACCTGTGCCGGGCGCACCTTGGAGGGGCCGGAGCCGAAACGACCGTCGGTGGGCAGCAGGTGTGGCGGGATTGTCAGTGGCACAGAACTAGACTAGAACCTGGGCCGACGCCCGGGCCGCACGTGTCCAGGGCGACTGGGCGGCTGCGCGCATGACGGGAGCTGACGTGACGGATCTGATCGACACCACCGAGATGTACCTCAAGACGATCTACGAGCTCCACGAGGAGGGCATCACGCCCCTGCGCGCGCGCATCGCGGAACGTCTGGGGCATTCCGGCCCGACGGTGTCGCAGACCGTCGCTCGCATGGAGCGCGACGGGCTGGTGATCGTGACGGGCGACCGACACCTCGAGCTCACCGAGCTGGGCCACGACAAGGCGATGCGCGTCATGCGCAAGCACCGGCTCGCGGAGCGGCTGCTGACCGACGTCATCAAGCTCGACTGGGAGCACGTGCACGTCGAGGCCTGTCGCTGGGAGCACGTGATGAGCGACCTCGTCGAGAAGCGACTGGTGGGCCTGCTCGACCACCCGCACCACGACCCCTACGGCAACCCGATCCCCGGCCTGTCGGAGCTCGGCGAGGCCTACACGGACGTGCCGTTCCTGACCGGCGTGATCTCGCTGCCCGCGGCGTTCGAGGCGGCGGCGAAGAAGGGCGTCAAGGGCGAGCCGCTCGCGGCGTCGCTCACCCGCATCGCGGAGCCGCTGCAGACGGACATCGAGCTGCTCGCCCGCCTGTCCGACGCCGGCCTGGTGCCCGGCTCCCGGATCACCGCCGAGCACAGCGACGGGACCTACACGGTGACCGTCGACGGCTCGGGCACCGCGCTCGAGCTCGGTGAGGACCTGGCGCGTCACCTCTTCGTCGCGACGGCCTGAGTACGCGGGTCGCGGCGGTCCCGCGATGCCCTGATACGTCCGCTTCTATGCCCAGTACGATGTCCGGTTTGCCGGAAAGGTGAAGCCGCAGATGCGACACGTCATGGCATTCGTTGCCGGAACGTGACATCGGCGGAGAGGTCCGGTACGTTCAGACCGCTCCCACGGAGCTATTCGTGGGGGTCCTCGGACGGACGCCGAACTCTGTCACCGGCCGAGGTCCCAGACGACCGCATGACAGAGGCGGGGGACCCACCAATGGGCGCCAGGGCGCGTCCTCGGGGTGAAGCCGGGTCATCCTTCGGGATGGACGGCCGGGTGATTTCTCCCACCCGAACCCGACAGCTGACCTCGAAGGCGTACAAGGAGAGGTACTACGTGACTGCACGTACGACCCGCGCTCGCCATCGGGCTGCGCGACGACCAGTGACTCCGCTCACCGAATTTGCCCAGAACGCCGCGGTCGGACGCCGCACCGCGGTCGCCGCTGCCGGTGGCGCGCTTCTTGTCTCGACCTTCGGCGGCGCGATGGCCGCACAGGCCGCCCCGGTCGAGACCGGGCACGCGAAGATGAACTCGGTCGACCTGAACGCGCTGACGACGCAGGCCCGCGAGGCGCTGTCCAACGCGCCGGTCGTCTCGGTCGCCCCCGACGCAGAGCTCAACGTGGAGAAGTCCGCGGTCTCCGTGGTCTCCGCCGCCGAGAACGAGGACTACCAGGCAGAGCTCGCCGCCGCCGAGGCCGCGGAAGCAGCCGATGCCGCCGCCGCCGAGGCTGCTGAGGCCGCCGAGGCCGCTGCCAGCACCGTCTCCGCCACCTCTACCTCCACCGCCACCTCCGTCGACGTCCCCGCGTCGGCGATCGGCAACTCCGTGATCTCGATCGCGAGCCGCTACGTCGGCGTGCCGTACGTCTCCGGCGGATCCTCGCCGAGCGGTTTCGACTGCTCCGGGTTCACCGCGTACGTCTACGGCCAGCTCGGTATCGACCTGCCGCACTCGTCGTCGTCGCAGCCGGGTTACGGCACCCAGGTGCCGGCCTCCGAGGCGCAGCCGGGCGACCTGATGTGGACCCCCGGGCACGTCTCGATCTACGCCGGTGGCAACACCATGATCGACGCGTCCAAGCCGGGCACCGTCGTCGACTTCCGCACCATCTGGCAGTCGAACCCCACCTTCATCCGTATGGGCTGATCAGGCCCACGCAGGATCACACAGCAGAGCGCCTGCCCGGGCACCGGGCAGGCGCTCTGCTTTGCCGTCTTTCTGCAGTCGTTTTGCCACTGGTTACCCATAACAGGCGCGCCGCCGGTAGCGTTGGAGTGCAATGATGCACTGCCGAAGAAAGGGCTGGCGATGACGCGATCCGAGGTCGTACTGGTCGGAGTGGACGGATCGGCCGCGAGTCTGCACGCGCTGGACTGGGCTACCGCCTATGCGCATCGCGTGGGCTGGGCGCTGCACATCGTGTGCAGCTACTCACTGCCGTCGTTCACCGCGGCGTCGCTCGACGGCGGGTACGCCGCCCTCGACGACACCACGATTCAAGAAGGTGCCAAGTCGGTCCTCGCCGAGGCGGAGGCCCGGGTGGCCGACGCCGGCGTCCGCGCCACCACAGAGGTCGCCACCGGTGATGCCGCGGGCGTGCTCGTGGAACTGTCGGGCGACTACGGGCTGGCGGTCGTCGGGACGCGCGGCAAGGGTGGGTTCACGGAGCGGCTGCTGGGCACCGTGTCATCCGCGCTGCCCGCGCACGCGCGGTGCCCGGTCGTCGTGGTCCCGCTGCGCGCCGAGGCGAACCGGGGCGTCGCCTGGAACACGCCGGGCTCCGGTGCGGACACCGAGACGAGCGCGGTGGCGCCCGGGGCGGCGGAGATCCGCGAGGTGCGCCGCATAGTCGTCGGCGTGGACGGATCCCCGCAGGCCGAGCGGGCGCTGCAGCACGCGATCCTGCAGGCCAACGCGTGGGGCGCGGAGCTGACCGCCGTCACCGGCGTGCCCGTGGGAAACGCGGGGATGCTGGCATGGTTGCCGTCCAACATCGACCGCGAGCAGGTGCTCGCCGACATCGGTGCCGGCATGGACGTCCTGGTCGACCGGTACGAGGCGGAGAACCCCGGCCTGCGGATCCGGCGGATCGTGCTGGACGGTACCGGCGCGGAGCTGCTGACGGAGTTCTCGACGGCGTCGGACCTGGTGGTCCTGGGGTCGCGCGGCCGGGGCGGTTTCCGTGGGCTGCTGCTGGGCTCCACGAGCCAGGCGGTGCTCCACCACTCGGCGTGCCCGGTGCTCGTGGTCAACAAGCACTGCACGGACTGAGGTCCCGCCGCCGGTCGAGCGTACCCACCGCCGGCCGAGCGTGTTCCGCCGCTGGTCGAGCCTGTCGAGACCCGTCCCGACAAGCTCGACCAGCGAGAGCGGGCCTACCCCGCAGCGGCCTCGGCCGCCGCGAGCAGCACGCAGGTCGCGACGCCGTCCATCGCCGTGCGCACCTCGTCCAGCGGGGGCATCGAGGGCGCGAGCCGGACGTTCTTGTTCTCGGGGTCCTTGCCGTAGGGGAACGTGGCACCGGCCGGCGTGAGGGCGATGCCCGCCTCCTTGGCCAGCTGGACCACTCGCGAAGCGGTGCCCGGCGTCACGTCGAGCGACACGAAGTAGCCGCCCTTGGGCTCGTTCCACGACGCGACGCCGTACCCGCCCAGGCGCTCGGTCAGGACCTGCACCACTGCCTCGAACTTGGGCGCCAGGATGGCGCGGTGCTTGCGCATGTGCTCGCGCACACCGTCGGCGGAACCGAAGAACATCGCGTGCCGCAGGTGGTTGATCTTGTCCGGGCCGATGGACGCCACCGACAGGTGCTTCTTGTACCAGGCGATGTTGGCGGGTGAGCTGCCGAGGAACGCGACGCCCGAGCCCGCGAAGGTGACCTTGGACGTCGAGGCGAACAGGATCACCCGGTCGGGGTTGCCGGCCTCGGCCGCGAGGGCGATGGCGTTCGGGCTGGTCACCTCGTCGTCCGTCAGGTGGTGCACCGCATACGCGTTGTCCCACATGATGCGGAAGTCCGGTGCCGCGGTGGGCATCGCGACCAGCGCACGGGCGACGTCGTCGGTGATCACCGCGCCGTCCGGGTTCGAGTAGGTGGGGACGACCCACATGCCCTTGATGGTGGGGTCCGATGCGACGAGCTCGGCCACGGCCCCGGCGTCCGGGCCGTCCGGTGTCATCGGGACCGGGACCATCTCGATGCCGAGGGACTCGCAGATCGTGAAGTGGCGGTCGTAGCCCGGCACGGGGCAGATCCAGCGCACCTTCTCCTCGCGCGCCCACGGCTTCGGCGACTCGGGGAAGCCGAACAGCTCGGCGAACGCGACGACGTCGTGCATGAGCGTGAGCGACGCGTTGCCACCTGCGAGGAGCTGCTCGACCGGCAGATCGAGCAGCTCGGCGAAGATGCGCCGGATCGCCGGCCCGCCGTCCAGCCCGCCGTAGTTGCGCGCGTCGGTGCCCGTGTCGTCGGTGTGGACGCCGACTCCGGGCAGGGCCAGCATGGGCTCCGCGAGATCGAGCTGCTCGGCCGAGGGCTTGCCGCGCGTCAGGTCGAGCTTCAGCCCCTTGGCCTGAAGCTCGGCATAGGCCTGCTGCAGCTCGTGGAGGGCCGGGAGCGTTGCGGTGGTGTGGGACGACGTCGTAGTGGTCACCCCCGGGAGCCTACGCTCAGCCGGCGGTCGGTGACAGTTCGGAGCGCTCGTTCTCGCCCGCCACGGGCGGCTCGGCGCCGGCGTCCTCGGTGCCTGGTTCGGCACCGGGCTCGGGGTCCGATGCCGTGGCCGGCTCGGCGTCGGCGGCGGCGCTGAGGTCTTCGCCCAGGTCATCGCCGGTGGCTTCGCCGGGTGCCGGGTACGCCGCCGCGTCGTCGGCGCCGTCGTCGGCTCCATCCGTCGCGCTGCCGAGGGAATTCGCCTCCTCCTCGGTCGGCGTTCCGGCTGACGTCGCATCCGATATCTCACCCGTGGTGCCGACGGCCGTCCCGCTCGCGGCCTCGTTCGCAGCGGCGGCGGAGTGCTCGCCACGGAGCGCGACCAGCGACTCCTCGAGGATGTCCAGCGCCATCTCCAGCTCGGGCTGGACGATCGACAGCGGTGGCGAGAGCCGGATCGTCTCGGCGCGCGCGTCCTTGGCGAGCACCCCGCGCTCCAGCAGCGCCTCGCAGAGCTCGCGCCCGGTGCCGAGCGCGGGGTCCAGGTCGATGCCGGCCCACAGCCCGATCGTGCGGGCCTCGGTGAGCAGACCCCGTTCGACGAGTGCGTCGAGCCGTTCCGCGAGCACCCTGCCCGACGCCGCGGCCCGGGCCTGGTACTGCCCCGTCGAGAGCAGGTCGAGCGCCGCGATGCCGACCGCGCACGCCAGCGGGTTGCCGCCGAACGTCGAACCGTGTGTGCCGGCGGTCAGGACACCGAGGATCTCCGGCTTGCCGACCACCGCGGAGACCGGCACGATCCCGCCGCCGAGCGCCTTGCCCAGACAGACCAGGTCGGGCCGTACGTCCCAGAGCTCGCAGGCGAGGGTGGTGCCGGTGCGACCGAGCCCCGACTGGATCTCGTCGGCGACCAGGGCGATGTCCTGCGTGGTGGTGAGCTCGCGCAGGCCCGGCCAGAACTCCTCCGGCGGTACAACGACCCCGGCCTCGCCCTGCACCGGCTCCATGAGGACGGCCACGGTGGTGTCGTCCACGGCGTCGGCCACCGCGTCCAGGTCGCCGAACGGGACAGGCCGGAAACCCGGCGCGAAGGGTCCGAACCCGTCCCGCGTGGTCGGGTTGTCCGAGAGGCCGGCGAGCGTGGTGGTGCGGCCGTGGAAGTTGCCGGTGGCGACGATGACCGTCGCCTGGTCCTCGGGTACGCCACGCTCGTCGTAGCCCCACTTGCGGACCGCCTTGATAGCGGTCTCCACGGCTTCCGCGCCGGTGTTCATCGGCACCACGAGGCTGTCCTCACCACCGGTGGTCAGCGGCCCCACCACTTCGACGAGCCGCTGCGCGAACTCCTCCAGCCGGTCATGGTCGAACGCACGGGACGTGAGCGTGACCTGGCGCAGCTGCGTCATCGCAGCAGCGACCAGGCCTTGGTGCAGGTGCCCGAAGTTCAGGGCCGAGTACCCCGACAGGAAGTCGAGGAACTCATTGCCGTCCGTGTCCCACACATGCGTACCGTGAGCCCGCGCGATCGTGATCGGCAGTGGGTGGTACGTCGGGGCGAGTGCGCCGCGCGTCGTGTCCGCCATGCCCCGCAGCCTAGAGCGGGACCCGGAATCCCGCCGAGCAACTGCATATATGGGGCTGCCCGGCGGCGACTACTTGTGCTCGATGACGCGCGGGAACTGCTCCGGGGGAGCGCCGAACGCGATACGGGACTGCCCGATCACCGTGTGCCCGAGCGCGCGCGCACCGACCCAGCCGACGACCGCGCCGACGCCGAACGGCAGGATGCGGCCCAGCATCAGGCTGCCCTGCTTGGCCACCTGCTTCTGGATGAACCGGTGGGTGAGCGCCTTGTTCACGCGGTGCAGCGTGGTGCGCGGCATGCTCGTGAGCAGCACCTTGCCCCAGGCGACGCCCGAGCCGCCGATGGCGTTCTCGACGTCCTGCGCACCCTGGTCACCGAGCACCGTGGCCAGGAGCAGCGCCCGGCGGCGCGGCACGTCCTGGACATCGATGCCGTGCACGTCCGCCACCGCGAGGGAGAACGCGGCGGACGACGCGAAGAACGTCGCCACGTCGCTCGTGGACAGCGCCACGCTCGCCGCCGTGCCGACGGCCGGGATCGCGGCAGCGGCGCCGACGGCGGTACCCGTCGTCTGGATCACGCGCAGGTACTCCTTCTCCAGGAGCCGGATGACCTCCGCGGGGCTGGCGTCGGGGTTGCGTGCCCGCACCTTGTCCACATGCTTGTGGATGGTCGCCGACGGGATGGTGACGGCCCTGCCGACCAGGTGGTCGAGCGGGCTCTCCGGCTTGTAGTTGACCCAGTCGGCAGGCGTTACCTCGAGAGAGTTGTCCGGCTTGAGCACTGCGTCGCCCGGTGCGGCCCGGTCGTCAGGAGCTCGCGTCGTCAGCTTCTTGTCATCGGCCATGTCAGCCCTCCGTCGGCTGCTCGAACTGCGCGTCCGGGATCTGTGCGCCCGCCTTGAGCGTGCGTCCCACCGTGCATGTCTTGTCGATCGACCGCTGCGCGATGGTGAGGAGCTTCTCGCGGTCCTCGTCGTCGAGCATGGAGAGGTCGATCTCGAACTTCTCCGTGAGCACCGGGTACCGGTCCTCGGCCATGTCCTTCGGGTCCTCGACCCGGATGGTGGTCTTGTAGTCGTCGCCGAGCCGGCGCGCGAACGCCCTGTCGCTGCTCATCCCCGCGCACGCGGCGAGCGCGATCTTCAGCAGCTCGCCCGGCGTGAACACGGCGCCCGCCGTCGCCGGGCCGATGTCGACGCGCGCGCCACGGGCCGAGAAGCCCGTGTAGGTGCGGATGCCGTTGCGCTCCACCCAGAGCGGGTCCGTGGGCGAGGGGGTCACTGCGCTCGTGGCGCTCGGGGTGGTGGTCTGCTCCGTCATGGGGATCATCCTTCCACTGGTCACCGACACGGTCACGGAGTTGGGTCCAGCGCGTCCCGTTCGGTCGGACTAGTGCACAACGCGAACGAGGCCCGCTCCGTTCCCGTTCGCCGCGCAGGGTGGCGCCGGCGCTGCGACGATCTGCTCATGGTGCAGAACCCGAGCGGCGAGCCCGAGGAGGCCCGCCCGACGCCAGGTAGCCCGACACCAGGTAGCCCGACGCCAGGTAGCCCGACGCCAGGTAGCCCGACGCCAGGTGAGCCCGTGCCGGCCGGGGCGCGGTGGAAGCCGAGCTGGCGTGATGTCCTGAAGCGGATGGTCGGCGTCGTCGCCGTGATCGTCGTGGTCTGGCTGCTCTACCTGTTCCTTTCGGCCTTCCTGCCGCGCTGGTGGGCGCAGGTCATCGGCAACGCGGTGGACGGGTCGTTCGCCGCCGGTGCCTGGTGGGGCATCGTGACCGGGGCGGTGTTCACGGTGGTCCCGGTGCTGTTCCTGGTGCAGGCGGCGCTGCCGAGGCGGACGTGGCAGCTCCGGCTCGGCTTCGTCGTGCTGGCCACGCTGTTCGCGATCCCGAACCTGCTGACGCTCGGGATCGCGCTGGGCACGTCGTCCGCGGCGCACGCCGGTGAGCGGATTCTCGACGTCGACGGGCCGGCGTTCCGCGGCGGGACCGCCTGGGGCGCCGTGATCGGCGGCGTCGTCGCCGCGGTGATCGTGACCATGAGCGTGCTGTACCGGCGCCGTGGCGACCAGCTCAAGCAGTTCCGGGCGAAGCAGAAGTGATGGCCGGACGCCGTCCCGCGTGCCACCGGGTCCACCGGGGCACTCGACGTAGGCTTGGCGCATGACCGAGATCGCCACCCCGTACGAGGACCTGCTGCGCGACGTGCTCGAGAACGGGACCCTCAAGGGCGACCGGACCGGCACGGGGACGCGCAGCGTGTTCGGGCGGCAGATCCGGTACGACCTGGCCGAGGGCTTCCCGCTGATCACCACCAAGAAGGTGCACCTCAAGTCGGTGGTGTACGAGCTGTTGTGGTTCCTGCGCGGTGACTCCAACGTGCGCTGGCTGCAGGAGCGCGGCGTCAAGATCTGGGACGACTGGGCCGACGAGTCGGGTGAACTGGGTCCGGTGTACGGCGTCCAGTGGCGCTCCTGGCCCACACCCGACGGCGGGCACGTCGACCAGATCGCGAAGGTGGTCGAGCAGATCCGTACCAACCCGGACTCGCGGCGGCACGTCGTGACGGCGTGGAACCCGGCCGAGGTCGACGACATGGCGCTGCCGCCGTGCCATGCCCTGTTCCAGTTCTACGTCGCCGACGGCAAGCTCAGCTGCCAGCTGTACCAGCGGTCGGCGGACCTGTTCCTCGGGGTGCCGTTCAACATCGCCTCCTACGCCCTGCTCACGCAGATGGTCGCGGCGCAGACCGGCCTCGAGGCCGGCGAGTTCGTGTGGACCGGCGGCGACTGCCACATCTACGACAACCACGTGGAGCAGGTGCGTACCCAGCTCGAACGCGACCCGTACCCGTATCCCTCCTTGCGGCTCGCACCGCGGGAATCGATCTTCGACTACGAGTTCCAGGACATCGAGGTGCTCGGGTACGTCTCGCACCCCACCATCAAGGCACCGATCGCAGTCTGATGATCGGACTCATCTGGGGGCAGGCCCGCGACGGCGGCGGGCGGCCGGTGATCGGCGCAGGCGGCGACATCCCGTGGCGCGTGCCGGAGGACTTCGCCCACTTCAAGCGCACCACGGCGGGACACCCGGTCGTGATGGGCCGGCTCACCTGGGAGTCGCTGCCGAAGCGCCCGCTGCCGGGCCGCACCAACATCGTCGTCTCGTCGCGCGGCCCGTACGGCGTGCCGGACGCCGACGCGGTCCCGGCGGCGACCATCGGCGAGGCGCTCGAGATCGCGGCGAACGCGCCCGGCGGTGAGGAGATCTGGGTCATCGGCGGCTCCCAGGTCTACAGCGAGGCGCTCCCGGTCGCCGACGTGCTGGAGGTGTCCGAGATCAACACGGAGGTCGAGGGCGACGTGTTCGCCCCCGAGATCGGCCCCGAGTGGACGGTCACCTCGTCGACCGAGTGGACGACGTCGTCGTCGGGGCTCCGGTTCCGGCACCTGCGCTACACCCGCTCCCGGTAGCACCCGAGGTCAGCGCTCAATAGTGTCCGAGGGCCAACCGCAGACCTACTGCTTCTCCGAGGCGGTCAGCTCGGCGGCGTCGGCAGTGTCGAGCCGCCGATCGGTGACCAGGCCGACGTCGGGGACGTAGGCCGCGTGGAAGTTCCACGAGTGGTCGGCGGTCTCGCCGAACACCTGTGACTGGACGGCCAGGGAGCCGTCCGGGGTCCAGGCGAGGCGGACGCGCCAGGTCGTGAGGTGGTCGCCGAGCAGTGCGCAGCGTACGTCCAGCGTGGCCTCACCGGTCCACCCGGCCGTCACGACGGCGGGCCGGCCGCCGACCCGGGTCCGGACCGGACGGTCGTAGCGCAGCTCGAGGTCCCAGCCTTCGGTCGGGGTGGGGCCGTCCACGCTGCGCAACCGGCCGCCGTCGTCGTTCAGCGACAGGACGAGCCCTGCGGGCCCCGGGCCGTCGACGACGTTGGCGTAGCTCTCGCTGACGGGCCGTGCGTGCGCCGGGTCGTGTCGCGGCGCGGGCCAGGGGAGCGTGACGGCAACGGCGTCCGCACCGGGAACGGCGTCCGCACCGGAACCGTCGCCCGCGATACCAGCGGTCAGCCGCTCGACGAGCGGATCCACGAGCAGCTCGAGCAGGTCGTCGATGAGACGGTCGCCGCTTCCGCACGCCTGGGTGTCCGCGGTGACCACGACCGCGAGCCCGTGGGCGGGGTCGCCGTACACGAGCTGGCCGCCGAGACCGAACAGCAGCCAGCTGCCGGGCCGGGGGAGCCAGAGCTGGTAGCCGTAGCCGCGGCGCAGGGCAGCGGCCTCGGTCCGCAGGGCGGTGTCGGCCTGGGGGCTCGTGGCGTCGCGCAGGTAGTCGGCGGGCAGCAGCCGGGCGCCGTCGTGCACGCCATCGGCGAGCAGGAGGTGGGCCAGACGCAGCAGGTCGCGCGCGGTGCAGATGAGTCCCGAGCCGCCGTGGGCGATGCCCTCCGGTCCGGTGAGGAACCGGAGCCCAGGGCTGATGCCCAGCGGGTCGAGCAGGCGCGGGCGCAGGTAGTCGGGGAGCGACGTGCCCGACAAACGTTCCACAAGGGCGGCCAGCACGTAGGAGCCGCTGGTGTCGTAGGTGAAGACCGTGCCCGGCGGGTGCGTCGGCGGCACCCGGAAGTACGACTCCAGCCAGCCGTCGTCCGTGCGCTGGTACGTGGTCGAACTGTGCGGGCCGCGCATGGCGAGCACGTGCCGGATCGTCGTCGCCTCGAGCCACGGATGTACCGGGCCCATCTCCGGGAAGTGTTGCGTGACGGGGTCGTCGAGGCTCAGCCGGCCCTCGTCCGCGAGCATCCCGATCGCCAGGCCGGTGACCGTCTTGGACACCGAGTACATCCGCTGCGGCGCATCCAGGTCGAACGGGTCGCTGACGGCATGCGTGAGGGTCTCGCCGCGGACGCTCACCTGGACCGTGTGCAGGGCGACGTCGTGCGTGATCGCCCGGCGGGCGAGCGCGGTGACCAGGTCGTCGGCGAAGCGGCCCGGCATCAGGCTCTCCTCGTGTCGCATGAGTCTGCGGTTCCGCTCCGGGCGCGTGACTCGTTCCTCGGCCCGCACCCTGCGCCGCACCTCCGGCTCATGCGAGGTCGCGCACCGCGGCGTACTGCTCGCGGATCACCGGCCGCGGGTCGGCAGCGAGCGTCGTGGCGATGGTCGTGGACCATGCCGGAGCCGCGGCGTCCGGGTCGGCCGCGGCTGCCAGGGCCCAGGCGGCCTGGCGCGCGGCGCCGTCGGCCACGTACTCGCCGGGCTCGGGGATGCCGATCGGCAGACCGAAGACCTGCGGGGCGATCTGCTGCACGGCCGGCGACTGGGCCGCACCGCCGATCAGCATCACGCGGTCCACCGAGACACCCTGTGCGCGCAGTGCGTCGAGACCGTCCGCGAGCCCGCACAGCATGCCCTCGATGTAGGCGCGGGCCAGGTGCGCGCGGGTCGACGTGGCGAGGCGGATGCCGTGCAGGGTGCCGGTGGCGGAAGGCCGGTTGGGCGTGCGCTCACCCTCCAGGTACGGCACGAGCACGAGGCCGTCGGACCCGGGCGGTGCCTGCAGCGCGAGCTCGGCCAGGCCGTCGAAGTCGACGTCGAGCACCTCGCGGGCGGCATCCAGGACCCGTGCCGCGTTCAGCGTGACGGCGAGCATGAGCGCGTTGCCGGTCGCGTCGGCGAAACCGTTGATCGCGCCCGACCCGTCGGCGGTGCGCTTCGTCGCGACGGCCGAGACCACGCCCGAGGTCCCGATCGAGATGGCGATGTCGCCGGACGTCATGCCGAGCCCGAGCGACGCCCCCGCGTTGTCGCCGGCGCCGGGGCCGATGAGGCAGCCGTTCGAACCGGTTGACGTGGCGGTCGCCCCGCCCGCGACGGTCGGGTGTGCGACGGCGCCCGCCTCGGCGACCCCGACCACGCGCGGCAGCACGACATCCGCCCGCCCCAGGGCGCGTTCGAGCAGGTCAAGTCGGTACTGACCGGCCGACGCGTCGTAGTACCCGGTACCGGAGGCGTCCGACCGGTCGGTGAACAGCTTGTCCAGCTGCGGCCCGAGCGGGGCGGTGGGGTCTCCTGCGGGCCCGTAGCCCGCGATGCGCCAGGACAGCCAGTCGTGCGGCAACGCGACGGCGGCGACCTTGGCGGCGTTCTCCGGCTCGTTGTCGCGCAGCCAGCGCAGCTTCGTGATGGTCAGCGACGCGACGAGCACGGAGCCGACGGCGTCGGCCCAGGCCTGGGCGCCCGCTTCGCGGTCGCCGTCGCCCAGCTCGCTGATCAGGGTCTCGGCCGACGGCGCCGAGCGGTTGTCGTTCCACAGGAGCGCGGGCCGGATGACATCGCCGTCGGCGTCCAGGACGACCATGCCGTGCTGCTGACCGCCCACGGAGAGCGCTGCGACGTCGGCCAGGCCGCCCGCCGCGGCGGACGCCGCCTGGAAGGCGTCCCACCAGTGCCGCGGATCCACCTCCGTGCCGTCCGGGTGCTTGGCGGAACCGGTCCGGACCAGCTCACCGGTCTCGGCGTCACGGACGACGATCTTGCAGGACTGCGTGGACGTGTCCACGCCGGCGACGAGGGGCATCGGTGCTCCAGGAACGGGGTGAGGTGGGAAGGGGCGCGGCGGCCACGCTACCGCGCGCCGCACAAGACACGTTGAGTGCTGGCTATTTGTGGGCTTTCCCGGGGCGGGACCACAAATAGCCAGCACTCAACGTAAGGGGGTCAGCCGATCAGGTGCTTCAGCGCGAGCTGGTGCAGCTTGACCAGGCCGTAGTCGCGCTCCGCGAGGGCGTCGACGTCGGGGTCTGCCTCGGCGAGGAAGGAGTCGAACGTCTCGCCCTCGGCGAGGGTCGCCTGGCCCAGCTCGAAGATCCCCGCGTGCTCGAACGCGGCCTGCACCTCGGAGTCGGCACGGTACGCCGCGGCCTTGGCCGCGAGCATGTCGTACGTCTCCATGTTGGCCTTCGCCGACTCCCACACGCCGTCGAGGTACTCGGTACGCGACGGCTTGTAGTCGAAGTGGCGCGGGCCCTCGTAGCGGGGGCCGCCGTTCGGGAAGCCGTTCTCCAGCAGGTCCACCGTGAAGAACGCCGACAGCAGGTCGCCGTGACCGAACACGAGGTCCTGGTCGTAGCGCGGCCCGTGCTGACCGTTCAGGTCGATGTGGAACAGCTTGCCCAGGTGCAGGGCCAGCGCGATGCCGTGCGTGTAGTTCAGGCCGGCCATCTGCTCGTGGCCCGTCTCCGGGTTGAGGCCCACGATGTCGCCGTTGTCGAGCGAGTCGATCAGCGCGATGGCGTGACCGATCGTCGGCAGGAAGATGTCGCCGCGGGGCTCGTTGGGCTTGGGCTCCAGGGCGATCTTGAGCCCGTAGCCCTTCTCCTTGATGTACGAGGCGACGGTGTCGATGCCCTCGGCGTAGCGCGCGTGCGCCGCGTTGAGGTCCTTCGAGTTGTCGTACTCGGTGCCCTCGCGGCCACCCCACATGACGAACGTGGAGGCGCCCATGTCGGCGGCCAGGTCCACGTTGCGCAGCACCTTGCGCAGGCCGAAGCGGCGCACGTCGCGGTTGTTGGAGGTGAACGCGCCGTCCTTGAAGACGGGGTGCGTGAACGTGTTGGTCGTGACCATCTCGCAGACCATGCCGGTGTCGGCGGCGGCCTGCTTGACGGAGTCGATCTGCTTCTGACGCTCGGCGTCGTCCGCGCCGAAGGGGTAGACGTCGTTGTCGTGGAACGTGAAGCCCCACGCGCCGAGGTCCGCGAGCTTGCGGACGGACTCGGCGGGGTCGAGCTCGGGGCGGGTCGCCGTGCCGAACGGGTCGGCAGCAGGCCAGCCGACGGTCCACAGGCCGAAGGAGTACTTGATGTCGCTCACGGGGTCTCCTCATCGAGGCGGCCCCGACATGCGGCGCCGCATTTGTTGTACGAATGAACTATTACCCGGGTCTCGGCTACAGTCAAGGCGTGACCACCGCCGGGACCGCACGCGAGACCACCACGCGGACGGGCCCTGGTGCGGCCCGTCAGCACACCCTGCGCGAACGCAACCTGGAGCTCGTCGCGCGCGCCGTGTACGAGGTGCCCGAACCACTCTCGCGCGCTGGCGTGGCCTCCGCGACCGGCCTCGCGCGGGCGACGGTGTCGACGCTGGTGGACCAGCTGGTGGCCGCGGGACTCGTCCGGGAGCTGCCCGCTGTGACCGGCGGACGCGCCGGCCGGCCCGCGGTACCGCTCGTCCCGGCGCCGCGCTCCGTCGTCGGTCTGGGGCTCGAGGTGAACGTGGACTACCTCGGCGCGCGTGTGCTCGACCTCACCGGTGAGGTCGTGTCGGAGCAGGTGGTTCCCGGGGCGCTCCACGACAGCGACCCGACGGTCGTGCTGCGCCGGCTCGGCGCGCTCGCCCGCGACGTGTCCGACGGCGTCGCGGCGGCCGGCATGACGGTCGCCGGCGCACGTCTGGCGCTGCCCGGCCTGGTCGACCCACGCACCGGGCTCCTGGAGGTCGCGCCCAACCTCGGCTGGTCGTCGCTCGACCCGGTCCCGCTGCTGGGACTGGGCGACCTCGACGTCCGTATCGCGAACGAGGCCAAGCTTGCCGCGCTGGCGGAGCTGGCCGGCGGCTCCGACGTCGCGGCGCCCGACTCCTTCATCTTCGTGTCGGGCGACGTCGGTATCGGCGCGGCCATCGTCGTCGACCGCGAGCTGTTCCTGGGGGAGCGGGGATGGAACGGCGAGATCGGGCACGTGGTGGTCGACCCCGCCGGACCGCGCTGCTCGTGCGGCGCGTTCGGCTGCCTGGAGCAGTACGCGGGCAAGGAGGCGATGATGCGCGCGGCGGGGCTGCCGCCGGACTCGGCGCTGAGCGCGCTCGTCGCCTGTCTCACGGAGTCCGGCACCGCGGGGCCGGCCGGCGGGAGAGCCGCGCTGCCGGCCGGGCGTGCGCTCGGCTCCGCACTCGCGGACTTCGTCAACCTGCTCGACGTCTCCACCATCGTGCTGGGCGGCGCCTACACCGAGCTGCTGCCATGGCTCCGGGCCGACGTCGTGGAGGTGCTCGCCGACCGGGTGCTCTCCGCGCCGTTCGTCGACCTGGACGTCCGTGCGGCGCAGGCGGGGCCGCAGGCGGCGCTGACGGGCGGCGCCCGAGCGGTGCTGCAGGCGGTGCTCGCCGACCCGGCCGCCTGGGTCTGACTCAGGGCGCACATCGCCGTCCGGCGCGGGAAGATATTCCTCTGGGTTAGACGTGAGGGCGAATTGTTGGCAGCATGCCTGCCCATTGGCCCGGTACGAGAGGGGATATCGGGCTGACGGGAATCCGCCCAGTTCCCCCGCGAGGAGGCGTTCTCTGTGCTGGATTCACTCGCCAAGCGGCTCGGGCTCAAGACAGACCCGGTGATCTTCTTCGTCTCGGCCGGCCTGATGGTCGTCTTCCTGTTGCTGCTGGTCATCTTTCCGACCCCGATCGGGGAGATGTTCACCGCGGGCCGGACCTGGGTGGTGACCCGGCTGGGATGGTTCTTCATCCTTGGTGTGAGCGTCTGGGTGCTTTTCCTGATCTACCTGGCCATCAGCAAGTACGGCGGCGTGCGCCTCGGTGGTGACCACGAGCGGCCCAAGTACTCCAACGTCTCCTGGTTCACCATGCTTTTCGCCGGTGGTATCGGCACCATCCTGATGTATTGGGGCGTCGCCGAACCGATCAACCATTTCGCTTCCGCGCCGCGCGGTGCCGTGCCTTTCTCGGCGGAGGCGGCGAAAGACGCGATGAGCATCTCGATCTACCACCTCGGCCTGCACACGTGGGCGATCTTCACGCTGCCCGGCCTCGCATTCGGGTACTTCATCTACCGGCACAAGCTGCCGCTCCGGGTCAGCTCGGTGTTCTACCCGTTCCTCAAGGACCGCATCTACGGACCGATCGGGAAGACGATCGACGTCTTCGCGATCCTCGGCACGCTCTTCGGCGTCGCCGTGTCGATCGGACTGGGCACGCAGCAGATCAACAGCGGGCTCTCGGACCTCACGGCGATCCCGAACGGGGTGCTGCCGAAGGTGATCATCATCTGCATCCTCACCACGATCGCGGTGACCTCGATAGTCGCCGGCCTGGACAAGGGCGTGAAGACCCTGTCGAACATCAACATCGGCATGGCCGTCGCCCTGATGCTCTTCGTGCTGTTCGCCGGGTCCACGGTGTTCCTGTTCCGCGAGATCATCGAGACCATCGGCCTCTACGCGCAGAACATCGTGCCCCTCGCGTTCTGGAACGACGCGCTGGCACCGTTCACCAGCGAGGAGGGCTGGGGCTGGCAGGGTGGCTGGACAGTCTTCTACTGGGCGTGGACCGTCACCTGGGCGCCGTTCATGGGGATCTTCCTGGCCCGGATCTCCCGCGGCCGGACGATCCGTGAGTTCGTCGGCGGCGTGCTGCTCGCTCCCTCGCTCTTCACGCTGGTCTGGTTCGCGATCTTCGGCTGGTCGGCCATGGAGCTGGACGGCATCGGTTCGGCCCCCGGTGATCCGCACCCGATCACCGACGCGGTGATGGAGAACCCCGCCACCGCGATGTTCACCTTCTTCGAGGAGCTGCTCGGGGCGGGCGGCCTGGCCACGTTCATCTCGGGGCTGGTCGTGGTCATCGTGGCGATCTTCTTCGCGACGTCGTCCGACTCCGCCTCGCTGGTCGTGGACATGCTCTGCACCGGGACCGAGGACGCCGGCCCCGTCCGCCAACGCGTGTTCTGGGGTGTGTCCGAGGGCGCCGTCGCCGTCGCGCTGATCGTGCTGGCCGGTGAGACCGGCCTCGTCGCGCTGCAACAGGTGATCACGGTCGTCGGCCTGCCGATCTTCATCCTGATGTTCCTGGCGATGTTCGCGCTCTGGCGCGGCCTGGCCACGGAGAAGTTCGTGACCATCCGGCTGCCGATCTCCGGCTCGAAGGTGGAGACCCTGCAGCCGGAGGCCGAAGGGGTGCGGACCAGGATCAGCCGATCGACGCCTCGTCCGGTGCGTCGATCGGGCCCAGAGTGATCTCCGGCGCGTCGGCTGGCTCCTCGTAGGTCTCGACGGCCTCGTCCTCGCGGCCCAGGAGCCGCGCGACGGCGCCGTCGAGCGTCTCGGTGATGGCCTTGACCAGGCCGGGCTCGTCCCGTGCCTCGAGGCGCTCGACGATCACGGCGTGCGCGTCCGCCGTGTCCTTGCGCACCACGTACTCGTCGGACACGGTGAACGTGGCCATCCGTACCTCGACGATGAGCGTGGTCATCCAGCGTGTGAGCCACGGGTTGCCGGCCGCGGCGACGAGCGCCCAGTGCAGGTTGAGGTCCGCGCCGCCGATCCGCCGCGCGTCCCCTGTCCCGTTCGCGGCGACGAGCTCGTCGTGCGCGCGGCGGACGCCGGCGATCGCCGCCGCGTCGCCGGAGCGCACGAGCTGGCGGGCGGCCGTGACCTCCACCGACTTGCGCGCCTCGTAGAGGGCAGGGAGCCGTTCCCGGCTGATGGTGGCCACGCGCATGCCGCGTCCCGGCGTCGCGACCAGCAGCCCTTCCTGGACCAGCCGCTGCGCGGCCTCGCGCAGCGGTCCACGGCTCACCCCGAGCTGGGTCGCGACCTCGACCTCCCGGATCGGCGAGCCGACGGCGAGCACCCCCGCGTAGACCGCGTTGCGCAGCTCCGTCTGGATCAGGTCGACGGTCGAGGGACGCGTCACACGTGAGAACGACGGGGCGGTCGTCAGGGTGGCCCGCGACGGGTGGGACATCGGTGCTCCTTCCGTGAGCGCACGTCGATGACGACATCATCCCCGGTGCGCGGACAGCGTGGTGGCGACGGCGAGGTCCGGGGCGGCGCCGGCCGGGTGAACCTGCAGATTGTAGACAATCCTAATGTCGAACGCTAGATTGTCTGAACGTCGGCGGCGCGCTACGGTGCCATTCGTCCGTGAACTCCAGCCCACCCAGGCTTTGCCAGATCCGCCGGGTGGCGTGAAGGGAACCATGTCTACTTCAAGCGTCCGCCCGCTCCGACGAGCCGTATTCGCCGCAGGGTCAGCACTCACCCTGGTCGCGCTGACCGCGTGCTCGTCGACAGCCCCCGGTGCCGGCGGTGATGACGGTGCCAGCACGCTCGAGCAGCTCCAGGAGGAGGGCACCGTCACCGTCGCGTTCAACGGCGAGCAGCCCTACAGCTACGAGGACGCCGGTGAGCTCACCGGCGCCACCATCGCCCTGGACCGGGAGATCTTCGGTGCGCTCGGCGTCGAGAACGTCGAAGGTGTCCAGACCGAGTGGAACTCGCTCATCCCGGGCCTGACCGCCGGCCGGTACGACACGGTCAGCGCGGGCATGTCCATCCTGCCCGAGCGCTGCGAGCAGGCCCTGTTCTCCGAGCCGGAGATCATGTACACGACAGCCTTCATGGTGCCGGAAGGCAACCCGGACAAGCTGACGGACATGCAGTCCGCGCAGGAGGCGGGCGTCAAGCTCGCCGTGCTCAGCGGCGCCATCGAGTCCGGCTACGCCGACAAGCTCGACATCGAGAAGATGGAGGTCGGCGACGCGCAGGACGGCCTGGACGCCGTCGTCTCCGGCCGTGCCGACGCGCTGGCCCTGACGGGCATCTCGCTGCGGACGCTCGCGGACAAGACGGATGCCCCGGTCGAGGTCACCGACGCGTTCGTCGCGGAGATCGACGGTGTGCCGCAGATCGGTGCGGGCGCGGAGGTCTTCCCGAAGGGTGAGGAGGAGCTGCGCGACGCCTACAACGAGGAGCTCGGCAAGATCGTCGCCGACAAGGAGCGCTGGCTGGAGATCGTGGAGCCGTTCGGCTTCACCGAGGCCGAGTATCCCGTCGAGGGCCTGACCACGGAGAAGCTCTGCGGGGGTGACCTCGAGTCGGTGGCCAAGGAGCTGGCTCCGGAGCTCGGCCTGGACGGCTGACCGAGCACGTGTCGGACAACCTTCAACAGTTCGTCGATCTGCTGCCGCAGCTCGGCGAAGGAATTCTCGTCACGCTCCAGCTGACGCTCGGCGGTGCGGTGCTCGCGCTGCTCGTGGCGTTCACCCTGGGCTTCGGCTCCCGCGCCCACACCAGGTGGGCGCGGGTGCCGTCCCGGGTCGTCGTGGAGTTCTTCCGCGGCACCTCTCTCGTGGTGCAGATCTTCTGGCTCTACTACGTGCTGCCGCTACCGCCGTTCTACGTCGAGCTGGACCCGCTGGCGTGCGGCATCCTCGCGCTCGGGCTCAACTACGGGGCCTACGCCTCCGAGGTCGTGCGCGGCTCCATCAACTCGGTCGCCAAGGGGCAGTGGGAGGCGGCCATCGCGCTCGACCTCAGCCCGGTGCACCGCCTGCGCCGGGTGATCATGCCCCAGGCGTGGCCGCTGATGATCCCCATGTTCACCAACCTGCTGATCCAGCTGGTCAAGGGCTCCGCCCTGGCGGCATACATCTCGCTGCACGACCTCAACTTCTTCACGAACGAGCTGCGGGAGCGGACGTCGGACACGATCTTCTCGTACACGGTCGGCCTGCTCTGCTACTTCGTCGTCGCCTACCTGCTCACGCTGGCCATGAACGCACTCGAGGTGCGGGCGAAGAACCGGCTCGGCACGGGGCCCACGCTGCGCGAGGTCCTGCGCCTGGCGCCCGTGCAGACCACCGCCGACGTCGGCGCCGGGGGACCGGCTCCGGCGGCCACGACGGCGTCGAAGGGAGGTGACCGTGATGGATGAGACCTCAGCATGGAGCTGGGAGCACGCCGCGGCGGTGCTCCCCGATCTGCTCGAAGGTCTGCAGATCACCGTCCTCGCGACGGTCGTCGGCATGGTCATCGCCTCGGTACTGGGGCTGGTCGTCGCCATGGTCCGCCGGTCGGGCCTCCGGGTCGTCACGATCCCGGTCGGCTTCCTCGTGGAGTTCATCCGGTCGACGCCGCTGCTGGTCCAGCTCGTCTTCGCGAACCTGCTGTTCACGCAGTTCCCGTCGCTGACGATCGGCTGCGTGGTGCTCGGCGTCCACTACGCGACGTACATGTCCGAGGTGTACCGCGCCGGCATCGACGCGGTACCGAAGGGGCAGTGGGAGGCGGCCGTCGCCCTCGACCTGCCGCGCTCGCGCACCTGGGGCGCCGTCGTGCTGCCGCAGGCGATCCGCAACACGCTGCCGGGACTGGGGAACTACGCGGTCTCCATGTTCAAGGAGACGCCGTTCCTGTTCGCCATCGCCGTGGTCGAGATGTACACGGCCGCGCAGCAGTACGGCGCCGATACCTTCCGCTACATGGAGGCGATCACGATGGCCGGCCTGCTCTTCCTGCTGGTGAGCTACCCGACCTCGCTGCTCGTCCGCCGATTGGAGAACCGCCTTGCCTGAGAATGACACCACCCCTGCCATCGAGTTCCAGGGGGTCGTCAAGCGCTTCGGCGACAACGTCGTTCTCGACGGCCTGGACTTCACCGTCGCCCAGGGCGACCGGGTCACCCTGATCGGTCCGTCGGGCTCCGGCAAGACGACCATCCTGCGCCTCCTCATGACGCTGGAGGAGGCGAACGAGGGCCTCATCCTCATCGACGGCGACCCGTACACGCACGAGATGCGCGGCGGCAAGCGGGTAGCCATCCCGGACAAGCGGCGCAGCCTCGTGCGGCGCCGTGTCGGGATGGTCTTCCAGCAGTTCAAC
Organism: Promicromonospora iranensis; assembly: GCF_028994775.1. Classification (GTDB taxonomy): domain Bacteria; phylum Actinomycetota; class Actinomycetes; order Actinomycetales; family Cellulomonadaceae; genus Promicromonospora; species Promicromonospora iranensis_A. The sequence goes on from NZ_JAJQMN010000011.1 coordinate 187,646, forward strand.
CTGTTCCCCAACATGACGGTGCTGGAGAACATCATCGAGGCGCCGATCCATGTGCTCGGCAAGTCCAAGGCGGAGGCGACGACCATCGCCGAGGCGCTCCTGGACAAGGTCGGCCTGGCGGAGAAGCGCGACGAGCGTCCCACCAAGCTGTCCGGCGGGCAGCAGCAGCGCGTGGCGATCGCGCGGGCGCTGGCCATGGAGCCCGAGATCCTGCTGCTCGACGAGGTGACCTCGGCGCTGGACCCCGAGCTCGTCGCCGACGTGCTGGGTGTGCTCCGCAACATCGCCGAGACCACGGACATCACGATGCTGATCGTCACGCACGAGATGCAGTTCGCCCGGGAGGTCTCCAACCGGGTGCTGATGTTCGACAAGGGGAAGATCATCGAGGAGGCCGACCCGGAGACGATCTTCACGTCGCCGACCCACGAGCGGACCCAGGAGTTCCTCCGCGCGGTCCTCTGAACATCACCCGGCCGGTCCGACGGTCGACCCGCTGGAGAACGACCCCTACACACTGCACGCGACACGCCGATGGCGGGATGCGGTGTGCAGGGGTCGTTCTGGTGCGCCGCGTCGGGGGCCCGGGGGCCGGCCCGTATGAGGTGCGCCTGGGCAGACTCGAACTGCCGACACCCGCTTTAGGAGAGCGGTGCTCTATCCACTGAGCTACAGGCGCTCGCGCCTCTCCCGGCGGGAGGTGCGCGTCCGGAGGCGGGCAGAGCCCGGACCGGCGCACACAGCCTAGCGTCAGCCCGGCCCCGTGCGCGAAGTCCGGCCTTCGACAGCGTTGTCACATTTCGGCAACATGGGTGACAAACCTTGACGCAATCCACATGCGGGCAGAACGATGCTCAGCAACCCCGGTGCGATGGCGCACCGGGTCCGCACGACGGCCGTGCGGGTGGACGAGAGGATCAATGATGTTCCTTCGACAGACCAGGTCTCGGGGCACGTTGGCCCTGGCGACAGCCGCGGTGACCGGACTGCTGCTGGCCGGTTGTTCCGGCGGTGGTGGGAGCGCACCCACAGAAGCGCCCAACCCGTATGCGACAGCCGAGGGAATGGAGTCGGCGACCGAGCTCGTGGGTGAGTACCCCCGCGAGGAGACACTGTTCACGAGCGGTACCCAGTGGGGCCCGCCGTCGTCGTGGAACCCGATCCCCGGCGCGGGGCACGCGACGGGTGCGCGCGGCCTGCTCTACGAGTCGCTGTTCCAGTTCGACCCGATCACCCTCGAGCTGACGCCGTGGCTCGCCGAGGGCGGGGAATGGACCGGCGACGACACCTACGAGCTGACGCTCCGCGAGGGGCTCACCTGGCAGGACGGCGAGACGCTCGACGCCGACGACGTCGTCTTCACCGCGGAGCTCGGCAAGGTCGAGTCCGTGCCGTACAGCAACATCTGGACCTGGCTGGACAAGGTCGAGGCCACCGACGACACGACCGTCGAGTTCACGTTCTCCGACCCCCGCTACCAGGAGTGGGACAACTGGCTCTACAGCACGATGGTGCTCCCCGAGCACATCATGAGCGACTGGTCGGACGAGGATCTGCTGTCCAACCCGAACGAGGACCCGATCGGTTCCGGCGCGTTCAAGTTCTCCGCCGTCGGGCAGGACCGCATGGTCTGGGAGCGCAACGACGACTGGTGGGCCAAGAGCGAGCTCGGCGTCGAGATGCCCATGAAGTACATCGTCGACGTCGTGAACACCTCCAACGAGGTGGCGCTCGGCCTGATGCTGTCCGGCAGCCTCGACCTGAGCAACAACTTCCTGCCCGGCGTCAACACGCTCGCCGACTCCGGCCAGGTCAGCACCTACTACGACGGCGAGCCGTACATGCTGGCGGCCGCCTCGGCGAACCTGATCCCGAACCAGACGCGGGCACCGATGGACGACGTCGACTTCCGGCAGGCGCTGGCCCGCTCGATCGACGTCGACAAGATCGTCACGAACGCGTACGGCGGCCTGGTGTCGAAGGCTCACCCGTCCGGCCTGGTGCCGGCGTTCGAGGAGTACTACGACGAGGACGTCGCCGCGGAGCACGGCTTCACCTTCGACGCGGAGGAGGCCAAGTCGATCCTGGCCGACGCCGGGTACGAGGACACCGACGGCGACGGGTTCGTCGAGACGCCGGACGGCGAGGCGATCGACCTCAAGCTGATCGTCCCGGCGGGCTGGACCGACTGGATGGAGGCCGCGCGCGTGATCGCGGAGGACGCCTCCGCCGCCGGCATCAAGGTCACCGCCGACTTCCCCGACGCGGGCGCCGTCGATGACGCACGGGCCACCGGCGACTTCGACCTGCTCATCAACGGCAACGCGGGTATCAGCAACACGCCGTGGACGTACTACAACTACGCGTTCTACCAGCCCATCCAGGAGCAGATGCTGGCGGGCAACTTCGGCCGCTACGAGAACGACGAGGCCTGGAACCTGGTGGAGGACCTCTCGCGCACCGAGAGCGGCACCCCGGAGTTCGACAGCACGCTGTCGGAGGTCCAGGAGACGTTCATGACCGAGCTGCCGATGATCCCGCTCTGGTACAACGGCGCGTGGGCCCAGTACAACGAGTCGCAGTGGACCAACTGGCCCAAGGAGGGACGTGAGGACGCGTACTTCCCGGTGATGTGGAACAACTACGTGCAGATGGGCGGCCTGAACGCGCTGCTCGCCCTTGAACCGGCCTCCTGACGTATGCGCGGATATCTCGCACGCAAGACCCTGGTCTACAGCCTGACCTTCGTCGTGGCGGTCACGCTGAACTGGCTGATCCCCCGGCTCATGCCGGGGGATCCGGTTCAGCGGATGGTGGCGCGCGCCGCCGTCCAGCACCCCGAGACGATCGCGTCGATGACCGACTACTACGAGCGCACGTTCGGCCTGGATCTGCCGGTCTGGCAGCAGTACCTGAACTACTGGGCCGCGCTGTTCCGCGGTGACCTGGGCACCAGCGTGTGGCTGTTCCCCGCGCCGGTGAGCGAGGTCGTGCTCGACGCCGTCCCGTACACGCTGGGCATCATGATCCCGGCCATCCTGCTCAGCTGGGTGGTCGGCAACAGCGTGGGCGCGATGGCGGCGCGCAGCCGCTGGCTCGACAACGTGGCCCTGCCCATCGGGTACCTGATCACGGCCATGCCGTACATGTGGTTGGCGATCCTGCTCGCGTGGGGCTTCGGCGTGGCGCTCGGCTGGTTCCCCGTGGCCGGCGGCTACGACTTCGGCCTGGTGCCGCAGTGGTCGTGGTCGTTCGCCCTGGACCTGCTGCAGCACTGGGTGCTGCCGTTCCTGTCACTGTTCCTGGTGGCGCTCGGCGGCTGGGCGATCGGGATGCGGAACCTGATCATCTACGAGCTCGAGTCGGACTACTCGAACTACCTCGCCGCGCTCGGCGCCCCGAAGCGGCTCATCCGGAAGTACGCGTTCCGCAACGCGATGCTGCCGCAGATCACCGGCCTCGCGCTGCAGCTCGGCACCATCCTGGGCGGTGCCCTGGTGACCGAGATCGTGTTCGCCTACCCGGGTCTGGGCAAGCTCGTGCTGTCCGCCATCCAGAACCAGGACTTCTTCCTGCTGCAGGGCACCCTGCTGTTCGTGGTGATCGGCGTGCTCCTGGCCAACTTCGTGATCGACATCGTCTACGTGCTGGTCGACCCCCGCACGCGGACCGGACTGACGGGGGCGACCGCATGAGCCGGAGGAGCAGCGGAGGGCGGGGGCCGAGGTGCGAGGCACCCGCCCGCAGCGGAGCCGCAGACTCAGGCGGAAGGAGAACGGCATGACGGCGACACAACCCACGGCGGCGCCCGGGACCGAGGCGGGCGAACAGCCCGCCGTGACCGGCCCGGCGGTGTCGGGCGGCCGCAAGGCACAGGGCGACGTGCGCGAGACCCTGTACTTCGCCCTGCGCAACCCCAAGGTGCTGATCGGCCTGGTGGTGGTGCTCGGGTTCCTGCTGCTCGGGCTGCTCGGCCCGCTGTTCCTGCGGCATGCGCCGATGGACTACGCCGGCCCGCCCATGGCGCCGCCGTCGGCGGACTTCCCGTTCGGCACGACGACGTTCGGCCAGGACGTCTTCGCGCAGTTCGTCGCGGGCCTGCGGTCCACGTTCCTCGTGGGCCTCCTGGGTGGCGGGGTCGCCGCAGTGATCGGGATGACCATCGGCTTCGTCGCCGGGTACCGCGGTGGTCTGATCGACGAGCTGCTCAACATGCTCACCAACGTGGTGCTCGTGATCCCCGGCTTCGTGGTGCTCATCATCATCAACGCCTACCTCGGCGTGCGGAGCGTCCCGATGCAGGCGCTGTACATCGGCATCTTCACCTGGCCCTGGGTGGCCCGCGCCGTCCGCTCGCAGACCCTGTCGCTACGCTCGCGCGACTTCATCGACCTGGCCCGGCTGTCCGGCGTGGGGGTGGGCACCATCCTGCGGCGCGAGGTGGCGCCCAACATGTACTCCTACCTCTTCATGACGTTCGTGCTGCTCTTCGGCGGGTCGATCCTGACGGCGGCGTCGCTCGACTTCATCGGGCTCGGACCCACCAACGCGATGTCGCTCGGCCTGATGATGAACCAGGCCGTGCAGTGGAGCGCGCTCCATCTGGGGTTGTGGTGGTGGTTCATCCCGCCAGGGCTCGGGATCACGCTCATCGTGGGCTCGCTCTACATCATGAACGTCGGCCTCGACGAGGTCTTCAACCCCAAGCTGCGGGAGATGTGACATGGCCCTGGCTGTGAACGACCTCAAGGTCTGGTATCGCACCCGCCGCGGTGACGTGAAAGCCCTCGACGGTGTCACCTTCGAGGTGGCGGACGGCGAGATCATGGGTATCGCCGGTGAGTCCGGCTGCGGCAAGACGACGCTCGGCAAGGCTCTGATCCGCCTCGACACGCGCATGAAGCACGTGGGCGGCACGGTGGTCCTCGACGACGACGAGCTGCCGTTGGCCGACGACGCCGCCATGCGCCGGCACCGCTACCGCGAGGTGTCCCTCATCCCGCAGTACGCGATGTCCGCGATGAACCCGACCCGCAAGATCGGCCGGATGATCCGCGACCTGCTCTCCGCGCACAACGTGCGGTACACGGAGGTGCTGCCCGAGCTCGAACGGCGTCTCAAGCTCGTCGGGCTCGAGACCGACGTGCTGGGGCGCTACCCGATCGAGCTCTCCGGCGGTATGAAGCAGCGTGTCGTCCTCGTGCTGTCCACGCTGCTGAACCCGTCGCTGCTGATCGGGGACGAGGTGACGTCAGCGCTCGACGTCTCCTCGCAGAAGGCGGTGGCGCGGGCGCTCGTCGAGTTCCGCGACCACGGCTTCGTGAAGTCGATGATCGTCATCACGCACGACATCTCCGTGCTGTTCCAGGTGGCCGACACCATCCTCGTCATGTACGCCGGGCACCTCGCCGAGAAGGCTCCCGCCAAGACGATCATCAGCGACCCCCTGCACCCCTACACCAAGATGCTCATCGGGGCGCTGCCCAAGGTCGGCGACCGCTACGAGGAGCAGCAGCTCGAAGGCATCGAGGGACGGCCGCCGTCGCTCCTCGAACCGCCCGCCGGATGCCGGTTCCGCGACCGCTGCCCCCTGGCGCACGACAAGTGCGCCGAGGCGCCACCCTTCCGCGAGGTGTCCGAGGGGCACCACGTCGCCTGCTGGGCGGTGAGCTGATGCTGACCCTCGACAACCTCGACAAGGTCTACCGGACCGGCACCTTCGGCACCTCCGACCTGCACGCCGTACGCCAGGTCAGCCTCGACGTGCAACGCGGCGAGGTGGTGTCGCTCATCGGGGAGTCCGGCAGCGGCAAGTCGACCATCGGCAAGATGGTGCTCCACCTGCTCGACTCCTCCGGCGGCACGATGACGTTCGACGGGCGGGACGTCACCAAGCTCGGGTTCCGCGCCCGCCGCGAGTACTACCGCAAGGTCCAGGGCGTGTTCCAGGACCCGTTCTCGTCCTTCAACCCCATCTACAAGGTGGACCGGACGTTCGAGACCCTCCGCAGGTCGTACTTCCCCCGGGTCACCGGCAGCGAGTGGCGCTCGCGGCTGGACGACGCGCTCGCCGCGGTGACGCTCGAGCCGGACGACATCCTCGGCAAGTTCCCGCACCAGCTGTCCGGCGGGCAGCTCCAGCGTCTGCTCATCGCCCGCGCCCTGCTGCTCGACATCGAGCTGCTGGTCGCCGACGAGATCATCTCCATGCTCGACGCCTCGACCCGCATCGACGTGCTCAACCTGCTGGGTGAGCTCAAGGGGCGCGGCCTGGGCATCCTGTTCGTCACGCACGACCTCTCGCTCGGCAACTACGTCTCCGACCGGGTGGTCATCCTCTACAAGGGACGCGTGGTGGAGCGGGGCGAGACGAGCGCCGTCTTCGACGACCCGCTGCACCCCTACACCCGGGACCTCCTGGCCTCGGTGCCACACCTGGACCGGACATGGGACGAGGTGGAGGCCGAGGAGGCGGAGCGCACCCAGCGCCTGGCGGGTCGCTGTCTCTACCACGAGGCGATCACGGCGCAAGGCCGGTCCCTGGGCGAGGAGGCGGACGCGGCGGACGGTGTGCCCGACGGCGTCGGCCTCGTCGAGTACGCACCCGGGCACTTCGTGGGGTGCTTCCGCAAGGCCGCGGAGGAGAAGTGCCCGGCAGCCACGTGAGCACGGGGTGAGGCGGCCGGTCGCGGGGTGAGTGTAGGAAAACGGGGTGTGTTGCTCTGCGTAGACGATGTCGACGCGGAGCAACACACCCCGTAGACCTAGTAGCTGCCCGAGGCCTGCAAGGTGCGGGCGCGGCTCCGGCTAGGCCCTGACCAGCACCGGGACGCCGGGGTCCAGGTCGGCGAGTCGCTCGAAGTCCGCGCTCGTGAGCCGGACGCAGCCGTTGCTCACCGCCTGACCCTGTCCGTCACCCACATGGAGAGCCGTGGCCGCGTAGTCGGTGCCGTAGAACCCGTCCAGGGCCTCGCTCTGCATCGAGAGGAACACCGACAGGCCGGTGTTCACCGCCTCCGTGACGGTGAAGACCTGGGTGAGCCCCAGCGGCGTCGGCGTGGCGTCGGCACCGACGGCGGCGGCCAGCTCGTCGCTGGTGCCGTCGGCGTGGTTGACGGTCACGGTGCGGTCGGACAGGTCGACCACCACCGACCGCATCTCCCGCTTCAGTACGACGTCGCTGTCGCGGAGCCAGCCCGCGGTCCCGTTGACCTTCTCGGGGTCGCGCGACGGCAGGGCACCGCGTCCGTACGGGACGAGCACCTTGACCCAGCCCGGCCGGCGGTCCAGCACGAGCCAGCGGGCCTCGGTGTCGTAGTAGATCGACTCGAGGGCGAGCACCGGCGGCTCGGTCACGTCGGGACGGGCCCAGGCCGGGATCCGGTCGTCCTTCGGCAGCGCCACCGAACCGGGCAGGCCCTTCAGGGATGCGGCCTTGGCCTGCGGCAGCCCGCGCGGCAGGATCTCGCCGATGTCCGGCCGGGGCAGGGACGGCAGGGAGTAGACGGCGGGGGTCGGCGTCGGGCTCGGCGTCGGGCTTGCCGACGGCGACGGGCTGGCGGACGGAGTCGCTGCCGCCACCGGTGCTGGCTCGTCGTCGGGCCGCAGGCCGACCCAGAGCGCGGTCCCGAGCAGTCCGACGGCGACGACGCCCGCCACCCACGGCCAGATGCGCGCGGCAGGCCCGCGGTGCCGGTCCGGTGCCGCCGTCGAGCCGCTGTGCGTCTCCGTCATGTCATCCCCTTCATGAGGTGCCGTCCAGGATCGAACGGTACCGGGTTGTAACACTTGTCCGATATCTTCGTGGTCGCCCGAACCTCTGCGTACCCGAACTGTTGCAGACGCAGCCGCCCGACAGCCCTCGACCAAGGAGAGATCCCGTGGCCCCCGCCGACCGGACGTTCCCCGTCACGACCGTCCCGACGCGCCGTTCCCGCAGACTGGTCCTCACCGGCGCGATCTCCGTCGCCCTCATCTCGACCGGGTCCGCGTACCTGGCGATGGTCCAGTTCGGCATCGACGTCCTCGCCATGAACCAGGGCACCGCGTACGCGACCGCGGGCGTCTTCGAGCTGTCTCTCGTCACCGTCGCCCTCCTGGCCCGCGAGGCCGCTCGGGACAACCGGCCCGGCGGCACCCTGCTCGCGCTGACCTGGGCCCTGTCGTCCGCGTCCGGTGTGTTCGCCGCGTGGCACGAGGCGTACATCGGCCACCCCGCCGGCGCTGTCCTGTTCAGGTTCATCGTGCCACTGCTCGCCGCTCTCATGTGGCACCTCGCACTGATCGGCGACCGGCACCTGGCGACCGGCACGTCCTGGTCGGCGATGCGGCAGTCCGCGCGCATGCACGCGCTCTTCCTGACCACGGAGGACCTGTTCCGGGCGCAGAGCCTGCACGACGGGTCACGGTCCGCCCGCCGTCGGCTCGCGCGGGCCGAGGCCGGCCGCCGCAGGGCGCGCTCCGTGGCACTGCGCACCGTCCCGCCCACGGAGATGCGGGCGCAGGTCGCCGCCTGGTGCGAGGCGCTCGCCGCGGTCGGGGACGGTACCGCCGACGTCGCTCGCCTGCACCTCGCCGACCGGCAGCGGCTGACCGGCATCCTCGTGAGCGACGAGCGCGTCGACGGCCGGGCGTCCGACACGCGGGGCGGCGCGCAGGACGGTGCCCCGGTAGGCGCGCCCGAATACGAGAGCCGGGCCGCTGACGCCGTCGCCGCTGAGTTCGCCGGCGGTCGCTCCGCCGCAGCCGGTCGGGACCAGGGTGCGTTCGACGAAGGCGTCTTCGACCGGGAGGGGTTCGACGAGGACCGGTTCGGCGAGGACGTGTTCGACGGCGAGGCGACGCGTCGGCCCGCCCGGGTCAGCGCCGCGCTCGGCACACCGCGGCAGGGCGTGAGCGAGCGGGCTCCCGCGCCGGACGTCGAGCCGGCGGAGCTGGGTGGCCCCGGGGCGCCCGTCGCGGAGCCGGCCGAGGCGGCGGCCCGCGCCACGGAGAACGTCCGGGAGGCGCTGCCCCCGCGGCGCAGGCCGCGTCGTGACACGCGGCTCGGGACGCACGACGCCGAACGGATGATCGACCTGCGCACCAAGGGCCGCACCGTACGGGAGGTCGCGGAGGAGGTCGGCGTCAGCGAGTCGACGGTGCGCAAGCGCCTGCGCGAGTACACGGCGACGGGCTCGATCCCGGTCGTCAGGGCCCGCTGACCCCGGCCGCCGAGCCCGCAGCACTCGTTCCTACTCCGTCGAGCCGGCGTGCGCGATGCTGCCCAGGGACCGCCAGATCAGGACCAGGGTGATCCCGGCGCCGACGAACCCGAACCAGAAGGGGGCGGCCAGCCCCCACTGTTCGGCGATGAGTCCGCCTATCGCGTTGCCGAGCAGGATCCCGCCGAAGATGCTCACCATGTTGAGCGAGCTCACTCGGCCCTGGAGCTCGATCGGGGTGGCGCGCTGGCGTACGGCGTTGGAGATCGCGCCCCAGATGAAGGCATAGGCGCCGAAGGCGAACATCGCGACGAGGGCGCCCCAGTGGGTCGTGTTGACGGCCAGGGCCAGGTGCCACAGCACCTCGCAGGTGAGGACCACGCGCATCAGGGTCGCGAACGGGACACGCCTCTGCAGCTTGTCGAAGATGAGCGTGCTGAACAGGCCGCCCACCGCTGAGGCGGTGGTCAGCAGGCCGAACTGGAGGGTGCTCATGCCGAGGTGCTCGGTCGCGTAGAGCACGAACACACCCATGGGCGCGGCGTAGGTCACGTTGAACGTGAGGATCGTCAGCATCAGCGTCCGCACGGCGGGGTTGCGCCATACCCAGCGCAGGCCCTCGGAGATGTCCTGGCGGATGTGCGTGCGGGTCGCGCGCGGGGGCACCGGCGTGACCACGATCCGCGACACCAGCAGGATCGCCAATGCGGCCGTGACGGCCTGGGCCACGAACGGCCACGCCGCGCCGGCGGCGAACAGGAAGGCGCCGAGGGGCGGCCCAGCGAGCTGGTTCGCCGTCACGAATCCGGCCATGAGCCGAGCCTGTCCGATCGCCAGGTCCTCCTTGGGGGTCACCATCGGCAGGAGTGTCTGGCTCGCGGAGTCGACGAACACCTCGGCCACGCCCAGGACGAGCATGACGACCAGGACGACGACGATGCCGGCGGTGCCCGTGACGATGAAAACGCAGAGCGCGACGATCACCGCGGCGCGCAGCCCGTTGGCGACCATCACCATGCGGCGGCGGTCCAGGCGGTCCGCCAGCGCGCCGGCCCAGAGGCCGAACACGAGCCACGGGAGCCGCTGGAGCATCGCGGCGAGCGCGACGAGGAAGGCGCTGTCGGTCTGCGAGGCGACCAGCAGGGGGCCGGCGGCCAGCGCTATGCCGTCGCCGATGTTGCTCGTCCAGGAGGACGTCACGAGCCAGCGGAACGACCGGCCCAGCCGGCGGGGAAAGACTGCCTCGAGGAGTGCGCTCACAAACGTTCGAGTCTAGGGACGGCGTCCAGACTTTTTTCCAGGAGCCGCGAAGGGCCGGCCGAGGGGGTGATATCGGCGACACCGGAAAAGGTGTTCCTCGGGCCCTGCGGGCACCTCGACCCGTATCGGCGGGAGAGTGCCCGCTGGGCGCGTCACTGGCGGAACCCTGCGGATCGGGGCGTGCGGCGCAGGCGATGCCGGGATCTCGACAACGTTTTAGTGACCCACGTCCCAACAGTTGGACGATCGTCCGACTCGGTGTTGACGTCCGCCGGGAACAGGTGCAGACTCTCACAAGACGGTGCGCATCGCCCGCCCCCTGCGCGGTGCGCACTGTCATACCCCGTCGGGCTCCGGCCCGTCTGCGAAGCCCCTTCGGACCCCCTGCCGAAGGGGCTCTTGCATTCTCCGGCGCATTCCCGACGCATGACCGACGCATTCCTGATGCGGGCCGTCCGCCCCTTCTGGCGCGTCCGGACCTCGGGTCGCCCGGGCGAACCAGGTCGGACACGCCCGGGAGTTCGGGGGCCCGGCGTGTCGCGCGGCGTGGCGTGCGGCCCTTGCGGACGCCACGCGGTTAGCGTGCTGGTGTGAACGCTGCACGCCGCCAGACCGCAGCCGCCTCCGAGATCTCGGCCGACCTGTCCGAGGAGTTCTCGGCCGCGCTGCAGGACGAGACAGTGGACCCGGCCACCGAGCTGGCCGCGTCGGAGGCCCCGGAGCCCATGCCGGACGGTGCCCGGGACCCCATGACCGAGTCGGTCGCGCGCTGGCGCGCCGGGCTGGTCCGGCTCGCCGGGGGATCCTCTCTGGCTGACGTCGGGCTGCTGGGCGAGGCGGTCATCGACCTGTCGACCGCACACCCCTCGGGTGTCGCCCAGCTCTTCGCGGGCCGTCCCACGCGCCTGTCCAACCTGGTGCGCGAGCCCGGTGCGCTGCCGAGCGCCCGGCGCCGGGCGCGGGCGGTCGCCGCCCGCTCCGCCGAGCACGCGCAGCGGTACGGGGTGTCGCCCACCTATCTGGCGATCGGTGTGGCCACGTGGACGGAGCGGCCGGCCACCGGCGGCAACCCGAACGACATGGAGGCCATCACCCGGGTGCTCGGCCCGGCGAGCGTGGCTCCCGCGCCCGAGCCGGACTCTGCCGACAGCCCTGCCGACGCCCCCGCCCTCACCGGGTCCGTCCCGATCGTGACGCTGGCCATGCCCTCCGGTCGCGCCGCGCCGTCGGACGACGACGAGCCGCGCGTGGTGCGCGCGCCTGTGCTGCTCCGACCGGTCATGCTCACGCCGCGCAGCGACGGCGAGGGCGACTACGACATCACCCTCGACTCCACCGTCGAGATCAACCCCGTGGTCGCGCGCACGCTGCGTGCCCACGGCGCCCTCATCGACCCGGCCGCGCTGGCCAGGGCGACGTTCACGCTCGCCGGCTTCAACCCGTCGGACGTGCTGGACCGCGTCGCGAGCCTCGGTTCCGCGGTGCTCGGCGACTTCCAGCTCGACCGGCGTGTCCTGGTGGGCACCTTCGTGCACCCGGGGCAGGTGCTGGTCGACGACCTCGACGAGCTCGCCCCGTCGCTCGGGCGGCACGAGGTGGTCTCGGCGCTCGGCGGCGTGGACAGCTCGGTCGCGAGCCTCGGGAAGGTGGAGCTTCCCGAACCCCGCGTGGGCGACGCCGACCCGGCGCACGAGCGCGGCGTCGGCGACCTGGACCCGCACCAGAGGCACGTCGTGGACGCGCTGGCCACGGGCAGCCACCTGTTCGTCGACGCGCCGGTCGGGTCGGACGTCGCGGGGACGCTGGCCGCCGTCGTCGCCGAGGCGAACGCGAGCGGCCGGTCCGTGCTGTACGTCCCGGGGCACCGCCGGGCCGCCGACGCGCTGGCCGCGCGGCTGGAGTCGCTCGGCCTGAGCGGACTGCTGCTCGACATCGCGCCGGTCCCGACCTGGCGCACCTCGACATCGCGCCGCCTGCTGGAAGCGATGGCGCCCGCCCAGGAGCGGATCGACGTCGACGAGGTGGCCCGCGTGCGGGACGCGCTGATCGGCTCGCGCGCGCAGCTCGCGGGCTACATCGGGGCGCTGCACCGGGTGCGGGACCCGTGGCGGGTCTCCGCCTACGACGCCCTGCAGGCGCTGGCCCGGCTCACGTCCGAGCGGCCGGCCCCGGCGACCCGCGTGCGGCTCGACCCGGAGACGGTGCTCGCGCTGGGCGCCGAGCGTCGTGCGGAGCTCGCCGCCGACCTCGAGCGGGTGGCCGACCTGGGCGCCTTCACGCTGAAGTCCTCGTCGAGCCCGTGGTTCGGCGCGCACATCCTGACCGACGACGACGCCCGGGCCGCCCTCGCCCGCGTCACGCGCCTGGGTGAGCAGACGCTGCCGGAGCTGCGCAAGCAGATCGAGTACGTGGCGCGGGTGACCGGTCTGGTCAAGGCGACCACCGCACGCCAGTGGGGCGAGCAGCTCGCCATGCTGGGCGGCATGCGAGGCACGCTCGACGTGTTCCAGCCGATGGTCTTCGAGCGGACGGCCGCGGACATGGTGCAGGCCACGGCCTCCCGTCGGGCCCGCGCCGAGCAGGGCATCGAGATGGGCTGGCTGGCGCGTCGCCGCCTGAAGCGGCGGGCCCGCGAGATGGTGCGCCCCGGCGTCCGGGTACCGGACATGCACGCGGCCCTCGTCGAGGTGCAGCGGCAGCGCGAGGTGTGGCAGGCGCAGTGTCCGCGTGGCGGCTGGCCGACGCTTCCCGAGGGCCTGGCGGCCGTCGAGGAGACGTACGAGGCGGTCCGGATCGACCTTGAGGCGCTCGAGCCCGTCCTGCGCTCGTCGCACGCGGGCGGCGGGCTGCTCGACCTCGACCTGTTCGCCCTGGTCCAGCGGCTCGCGTCCCTGGCGGAGACGGAGGACGCGCTGACCCCGCTGCCCGAGCGGACCGCCGTGCTGCGTCGTCTGCGCACGTCGGGTCTTGGCGAGCTGGTGGACGACCTCGGCGAACGCCGCGTCGAGACCGACCTCGTGGGGCCGGAGCTGGAGCTGTCGTGGTGGTCGTCGGTGTTCGAGCAGATCCTGGCCACCGAGCCCGATCTCGCGGGGCAGGACGGCGCGGGGCTGGACGCCCTCGCCGGACGGTTCCGCGAGCTCGACCGCCGGCACGTCGCCTCCCTGTCGGCGCCGGTCCGGGCCGCGGTGCGTGCCCACCTCGGCGCGGCGATGCGCGACGAGCGGGAGGACGCCGAGGCTCTCTATGCGGAGCTCGTCGACGGCGGCCTGAGCTCGATGCGCGACCTCGTGTCGGCGCACGGCTCGACCGTGCGACGCCTGCGGCCCACCTGGGTGTCGACGCCGACGATGGTGCCGCACCTGCTGCCCGCCGAGCGCAGCGCCGACCTGGTGATCCTCGACGCCGTCCAGCACGTGCCGGTCGAGGTGGTCGTGCCGGCGCTGGCGCGCGGGCGCCAGATCGTCGTGGTCGGCGACCCGCGGTCGGCGTCGGGCACCGCGGTGCGGGACCTGGCACGCCTGCTGCCACGGGTCACGCTGCAGCCCGAGCCCGCGCGGCGGGACCCGCAGCTGACGGGACTGCTGGCCGCGCACGGTTACGAGGGCATCATGCGGCCCGCGCCCGTGCCGCGGACCGAGGCGCTCGTGCACTTCTCGCTGGTGGACGGGACCGGGATGCCCGACCCGGTCTCCGGCACCGTCGAGTCGACGCAGGCCGAGGTGGAGCGGGTGGTCGACCTCGCCATCGAGCACGCGATGACCCGGCCCGAGGAGACCTTCGGGATCGTCACAGTCACTGCCGCGCACGCCGACCGCATCCGTGAGCGGCTGCTCGCCGAGGTGCGGGCCAACCCCGCGCTGGCGCCGTTCTTCGCTGGGTCGCGGCCCGAGCCGGTGGTGGTCGCCGACGTCACGGGCGTGGCCGGCCTGGCGCGCGACACGATCGTGCTGACGCTCGGCTTCGGGCGGACGCCGCACGGCCGCGTGCTGCACCGGTTCGGCGTGCTGGGCGAGGGCGGCGGCGACGCGATGCTGCTCGGCTCGTTGGGCGCGGCGCGCAAGAGGTTGCACGTGGTGTCGTGCTTCCCGGCCTCCGACCTCGACCCGGAGCGGCTGCGCGGCCCGGGGCCGCAGATGCTGGCCAAGGTGCTGTCGTTCGCCGAGGAGCGCTCGGGGCTCGCCGACCAGGTGGAGATCGGCAACGGGGTGGACGTGGCCCGGTCCGTCGACCGCCTGGTCGTGGACCTGGGGGAGCGGCTCTGGCGCTCGGGTCTCGTGGTCGAGACCGACTACGGCCTGCCCGGCGGCGACCGGATCCCGCTCGCGGTGGGGCATCCGGACCTTCCCGGCGAGCTGCTCGTCGCGGTGCTGACCGACGACGCCGCCTACGTGGCCGAGCCCTCCATCCGGGTGCGCGACCGGCAGCTCGCCGAGCAGCTCGAACGACTCGGCTGGGTGGTCGCGCAGGTGTGGTCGGCCGCCGCGTTCCTTGACCCGGACGCCGAGGCGGAGCGGGTGCGGCGCGTGGTGATGGCCGTCCGCGACGCGCGGGTGGGCGTCTCCGGCGGCGTGCCGCCGGCGGCGGAGCTGGTGGTTCCACAGGTGCTGGACGACTGACCGGTCGGGCCGGGGTGCCGGGGTGCCGGGGCGCTCGGGTGCTCGGGTGATCGGGTGTTCGGGTGATCGGTGCGGTGCCCGGGCGAGGAGTGGCTTGGTGGCGGGCCTGACGTTGCTTCGACGGCGTTGCCTCGGTGGCGGGCCTCGGTGGCGAGCCTCGGTGACAGGGCAGGGCGACGGTGCCTCGATGACATCGGTCGGTTGGTTCGAGATCGGTCGGTTGCCATGAGATCGGTCGGTTAATTGACCGATCTCATGGCAACCGACCGAAGTCGTTTGCTTCGCGGGTGCGACGGACCGAAGTCGTTTGCTTCGCCGGTGCAACCGACCGAACCTGCTCGGGGTTGCGCGGGACTCTTGGTAAGTTGTAACTTACCGTTCGTGGGAACTTACCGAGTGCACCGAGTCGACGCTTCTGGCAGTGTCGCCGCTCCCGCTCGCGCTCCCGACGTCGCTCCCGCGGTCGCCGCCGACGGCGCTCCCGGCGGCACGCCCGCTGCCGCGCCCGGCGGAGGCGCAGGCGCCGAACCCGGGGCCGAACCGGGCGCCCGGCGCGGCGAGTTGCAGCTCGATGCGCTCGGTGACGCGCGGCGCCGGGACATCGTCGCTCTGCTGGCCGACGGAGCGATGTCCGTGGGCATGCTCGCGGAGCGGCTGCCGATCAGCCGGCCTGCGGTGTCGCAGCACCTCAAGGTGTTGAAGAACGCCGGGCTCGTCCGCGATCACGCGGAGGGCACGCGGCGGCTCTACGGCCTCGATCCGAGCGGTCCCGCCGACGTGCGCGCCTACCTCGATCGCTTCTGGAACAACCACCTGGCCGCATTTGCCGAGTACGTCAGCGAGGACGCCGTCCGACGGCGAAGTGGAGCGCCGCCCCGTCAGCCGACGCGCGGCGACGAACCGGAGAGGAACCGATCATGAGCGAGTCCCGGACCTACGCGCCCGTCGTGGCGGAGGTGACCGTACCGGCCGGCTTGGCGCGGGCGTTCGAGCTGTACACCGTGGAGCAGGCGTCATGGGTGACGGAGGGGCACTGGCTGGGGGACGAGCGGCCCGCAGCGATCGTGTTCGAGCCGACCACGGGCGGTCGCTGGTACGAGCGGCAGCCCGACGGCACCGAGTGCGACTGGGGCAGGGTGCTCGAATGGGACGCCCCCGAACGGCTCCTCCTCGCCTGGATGATCGGCGGCGACTGGCAGTTCGATTCCGACGTCGAGCGGGCGAGCCGCGTCGAGATCACGTTCACCGAGGTGGCGGCGGGCCAGACGGTGCTGCGCGTGGTGCACAGCGCGTTCGAGGCGCACGGTGACGGTGGCGAATCGGTCGCCCGTGGTGTCGGCTCGGTGAGCGACGGTTGGCAGGCGGACCTGAACGGGCTCGTGGCGTTCGCCACGACGTGACCGGACGTAGGTCGCACGGGGTCACAATGGAGGTGTGAGCGAGCCTGTGACCACGCCGACCGGCCCAGCGCAGCCGGCCGACCCTGCATCGAGCGCTGACACCCCGCGACGGCGGGGTCCCCGGCGTGCCGTGCGCCGGGGGACCGAGCGCGAGGCAGTGCTCGGTGTGAGTGCCGACGAGCGCCCGGCCGGCTGGGGCGAGGGGTCTGACGGCGCCGGGTCGGCCGACTCCGGGCACGGCTCGAACGACGATCAACTCCGCAGGGACGTCCCGCCGCACTGGGGCTGACCGCGCGTGGTCGGCGCTACGTCGGCTGATCGGTAAAAGGTCAGGTGGTCGGCAGTCCGAGCTGCCGACCACCTGACCTTTTACCGATCACCCGTGACGGGCGCTACGGGTGCTACGCCACCGCAGCGCGCGCGGATGCTGGTGTGCGCGTCAGTTGGGCTGGGACGGCGACTGGGCGCCGGACTGGACGCGCAGCAGGTCGCGGATCTCGGTGAGCAGCACGACCTCCTCGGCGGCGGCCTCCTCGACGACCTCCTCCGAGGACTTGCGCAGGGACTTCAGCTTGTTGATCGGGAGCATCACGAAGAAGTAGATCGCCGCCGCGATCAGCACGAACATGATGAGGCTCTGGATGAACACGCCGATCGGGAACTCGGTGGACGAGCCGCGCCAGTTGGGGATGCTGAAGGCGATGCCGCTGAAGTTGGGTGCGCCGACCAGCCAGCCGACGAGCGGCATGATGAAGCCGTTGACGAGACCCTGGATGACCCCGGAGAAGGCCGCGCCGATCACGACGGCGACCGCGAGGTCCAGCACGTTGCCGCGCATGATGAATTCCTTGAAACCCTGAAGCATGTGTGTCCCCTGCTGTTGTTCATGTCTGGTCACGGGCCGCCGGGACCGGCCCGGTCAAGGATTCTGCGGTTCGATCGCGGCTTCCGCACCTTGAACGGACATTCTGCAGAATTGCGGCACTATTTGCCCCGCTATGCCCGGGTGCTGGATGCACGGCGGCCGCCGCCCTACGGCACGAGCACCGCCGTCACCGAGCCCCAGCCCGAGACCGCCGACAGCTCCGGCGCGTCCTCCGGGGTCACGGCGACGAGCGTGACGGGCCGGTCGCCGTCCGACGCGGGTCCGAGCAGGCCGCCTGCTGCCTCCGGGGCGCGCTGGGCTGGGACCGGCAGCACCAGCGCACCGCGGGCGAGGTACTGGGGCGCTCCGGTCGGTTCGCTGCCCGACGTCGTCCCGGCCAGCAGGTCCACCCGGTCGCCGGGGCGCAGGAGGGCCGCGACGGCGTCGTCGGACAGGCGGACCGGAACCACGACGGTGCCCCGCGGGGCGGCGGAGGAGACGCCGTCGTCGGAGACGAGGGTCGCGTGCAGCGGCGCTCCAGCAGGCAGCCCGACGACCGTCGAACGGCCCAGCAGCCCGTGCACGGTGCGCATCGCGTCGGGCGGCGCGAGCGTTGCGGCGACGGCACGCACGATGACGTCGTCCCGGGTCAGCTCCGTGCCGGCCGCGACGGGACGGGCGGTGACCGCGACGTCCACCGTCGGTGGGGGCGGCGGGCGCAGGAGGTGGACCGTCAGCGCGACCGCGAGACCGAGCACGGCGGCCGCCAGGGCGAAGCGCCAGCGCCACACGATGCGCCGCACGCGCCGGACCACCGCCGAACGGGGCCGAGCCGCACGTGGTTGACCAGTACGGGACCGACCAGGACGTGGCTGACCTGGACGTGCCTGACCAGGACGTGGCTGACCAGGACGTGGCTGACCTGAACCGGCCCGGCCGGGCCGAGCACGGGTCAGCAGGCCGCCGACTCCCACGGGACGGTCGGAGGGCGGAGCGGTCCCGTCCGCCCGGTCCCATGGCGTGCGCGCCCCAGGACTGGACGGCGGGTCGTGGCGCGCGGCCGGTTCGGCGATCGTGTCGAGAAGTCCCATGCGGCGACGTTATGCAGCAGGGGAGGGGGTGCGGCGCCGCCATCGGGCAGCCTGTGCACGACGGACGAGAATCGGCACCTGTGGTCGGGCTCGTATCGCTGGCGGCCCGGTGAAGGGGTCCGCATGACCGGTCAAACGATTCTGACGAGGACGAGGACGAGCGCGAGAACGCGGGCGGCCCGGCGGGCTCCGCGAGTTCGGTCCGCTGCGTCAGCTGATGCACAACTTCGGTCGGTTGATCTGAGATCGGTCGATCGACGGACCGATCTCAGATCAACCGACCGAAGCGACAGCCTCTCGGCAGCGACCGACCGATCTGAGCTACCAGCGGCCGGTCGGGTCAGGCCGAGGCGGCCTTCGCGGCGCTCGACCCGCTCGACGACGAACCAGAGGAACCTGAGGAGCTCGAAGAGCCCGACGAGGACGATCCGGAGCTGTCCGAGGACGAGCCGCCGGACGAGCTCGAGGAGGACGACGAGTCCGAGGAGGACTCCGACTTGCCCGGCTTCACGGTGCTGGTCGTGGACGTGCTGCGCGAGTCCGTGCGGTAGAAACCGGAGCCCTTGAAGGTGACGCCCACAGAGCTGAACACCTTTCGCAGCTTGCCCTGGCACTCGGGGCAGATGGTCAGCGACTCGTCGCTGAACTCCTGGTGGATGTCGAACGCGTGGCCGCAGTCGGCACACCGGTACGCGTAGGTGGGCACGTGCACTCCTCTTGGACGTCAGGCCGGGCGGGGCGTCGCGCGCCTGCTGGAACCGGCTCTGGCACTCGGGGT
This sequence comes from Promicromonospora iranensis, assembly GCF_028994775.1. Classification (GTDB taxonomy): domain Bacteria; phylum Actinomycetota; class Actinomycetes; order Actinomycetales; family Cellulomonadaceae; genus Promicromonospora; species Promicromonospora iranensis_A. Next base: position 206,862 of record NZ_JAJQMN010000011.1, read on the forward strand.
TTCCGAGTGCCAATAGTAACGGTCGAGCGGCGGGGGATAGTCCCAGGATCTCCTGAGTGTGTTCACTCGAGTGCGTTCACTCAAGCACAGGGGCGGACGGTAGTCTCCACTGCGTGTCCGCGACCACTTCCGCCGAGCCCGTAGAGCCCGCCGAAACAGCCACCTCCGACGGTGCGCGACCCACCAAGCCACGTCGAACTCGTACCTCCCGTGTCCGCCGGCTCATGGTCGGCACAGCAGTCGTCCTGGTGCTCGTCCTGGTCGCTCTGACGACCTTCGCCTGGCTGACCGCGCGCCGGCCGCTCCCGGAGCACTCCGGAGAGGTGCAGGTCGAGGGACTCAGCTCGGACGTGCGCGTCAGCCGCGACGCCCAGGGCGTCCCACAGATCTACGCGGACTCGGCCGAGGACCTCTTCCGCGCGCAGGGCTTCGTGCACGCGCAGGACCGCTTCTTCGAGATGGACTACCGCCGGCACGTGACCGCGGGCCGTCTGGCCGAGCTCGTGGGCAACAACGCGGACGCGATCCAGGCCGACATGGTCATCCGCACGTTCGGCTGGCGGCACGTCGCGGAGGAGGAGTTCAACATCCTCGACGACACGACGCGGCAGTACCTCCAGGCCTACGCGGACGGCGTCAACGCCTACCTCGCGAACCGCAGCCCCGCCGAGACGGCGGTGGAGTACACGGTGCTCGACGTCAGCGTCGAGGTGAACGAGCCGGAGCCGTGGGACCCGATCGACTCGCTCGCCTGGCTCAAGGCCATGGCATGGGACCTGCGGGGCAACTACCAGGACGAGCTCGACCGCGCCCTCGCCTACAGCAGGCTCGACGACGCGTCGCGCGTCGCCGAGCTCTTTCCCGCGTACTCGGGCACGGGCAATGCGACGATCCTCGACCCCGCCGAGGCGGGCGTCCCTCAGGCGACGCAGCAGACCCAGGCGACCCAGACGTCGTCGGGCACCGAGGACGTGTACGGGAGCCCGGACCTCGACAGGGCCCTGGACTCGGCGCAGCAGGCGCTGGACGCCGTACCGGTGCAGATCGCACGGGGTGAGGGCACCGGGTCGAACTCGTGGGCGGTGTCGGGCAAGTACACGGAGTCGGGCAAGCCGTTGCTCGCGAACGACCCGCACCTCGACCTCGCCGCCCCCGGCATCTGGGCACAGGTGGGCCTGCACTGCAACGAGGTGGGTCCTGAGTGCCCGTTCGACGTGTCCGGGTTCTCCTTCTCGGGGTTCCCCGGTGTGATCATCGGGCACAACGCGGACATCGCCTGGGGCCTGACGAACATGGGCGCCGACGTCACCGACTTCTTCATCGAGCGGGTCCGCAACGACACGTACCTGCGCGGGGCGGACAAGTGGGTCCCGATGGAGAAGGAGACCGAGGTCATCCGGGTCGACGGCGGCAGCCCGGTCGACCTGGAGGTCAGGCGAACCGTGCACGGCCCGATCGTCTCGTCCGTCATGGACGAGGAGACGATGGAGGCGGTGCGCAACTCGCCCACCGAGGCCGGCACGGAGCTGGGCCAGTACGAGATCTCGCTGCAGTGGACCGCGCTCGAGCCCGGCCGCACCGCCGACGCCGTGTTCGAGATGAACCGCGCGAGGACGCCCGCGGACATGAAGGCAGCCGCCGTCAAGTTCGAGGTCCCGTCGCAGAACATCGTCTTCGCCACCACGGACGGACACATCGGCTACCAGGCGCCGGGCAAGATCCCGGTGCGCGCCAGCGTCCCCGGCGCGGTGGAGTCCGACGGCACCTGGCCGCGCCCGGGCTGGGACGCCCGCTACGACTGGACCGGCTATGTGGCGCCGGAGCAGATGCCCGGCGTCGTGGACCCCAAGGAGGGCTTCGTCGTCGCGGCGAACCAGGCGGTGCTGCCCGGCGGGTCCGGGCCGTTCCTCACCCGCGACTGGGACTACGGGTACCGGTCCGAACGCATCCGCACGCTGATCAGCGATCGGATCGCGGAGGGCCGCAAGCTCACGGCCGCCGACATGGCGGAGTTCCAGATGGACCAGTGGAGCGTGTTCGCCGAGACGCTGGTGCCGGTGCTGCTCGAGGTCGAGCTCCCAGCGGGCTACGACTCGGACGGCCAGAGGCTCCTCGCGGAGTGGGACGACTACTCCATGGATCCGGACTCCGCGGCCGCCGCCTACTTCGCGGCCGTGTGGCGCAACCTCCTGGAGATGACGTTCAACGACGAGCTGCCGCAGTCCATGTGGCCCGACGGCGGCAGCCGCTGGCTGGCCGTGATCCAGGGCATGCTCGACAACCCGAACGACGCGTTCTGGGACGACAACTCCACGGTGGCAGTCGTGGAGAGCCGTAACCAGGTGCTCACGGAGGCGCTGGTCAGCGCGCGCCAGGACCTCACGGTCGAGCTCGGCAAGGACACCAGCGACTGGGAGTGGGGCACGCTCCACCAGCTCAGGCTGGAGCACCTGGTGCTCGGTGGGTCCGGTGTCCCGGCGCCCTTGGCGGCGTACATGAACCCGGCACCGGTCAAGGTCGGTGGTGGTACCTCGATCGTGAACGCCACCGCCTGGGACGCGGCCAGCGGCAGCTTCGACGTGACGAGCGGTCCGTCGATGCGGATGGTCGTCGACCTCGCGGACCTCGACGCCTCCACCTGGGTCGTCGTGACGGGCACGTCCGCGCACCCGGCGTCCGCCCACTACGACGACCAGCTCGAGGCGTGGGCGAACGGGGAGACCTTCCCGTGGCCGTCCACCCCTGAGGCGGTGGCCGCCGCGCAGGAGGACGAGCTGATCCTCACGCCGTGAGGTGGTAGGCCCCTGCTGCCCCGGCCTTCCCGGGGCAGCAGGGGTGACTACAACCCGCCGAGCAGGCGCCAGTCGGTGGTCGTCGCCACGGCGTGGACCAGGACGTCGTGCTCCTCGCGGGGGAGCGGGTGGTCGGCGGCGTCGTACACCTCTTCGGGGAAGACGACGGCGACGACCTTCGCGCCCGGCCGCAGGTGCGCGAGCGCGCGGTCGTACCAGCCGCCACCCTGCCCGAGCCGCACCCCACGGGTGTCGACGGCGATGGCCGGCGCCAGGACGACGTCCGCCAGCTTGATGGCGTCGGTGCCCAGCGTGGGGCCGCCGGGCTCGGGCGGGCGGCCCGGAGCGCGTTCGAGGAGGTCGTCCGGGCCGGTGTAGTCGGCCCAGTCGCGGGCGAGCCCTGCCCCGAGGACGGGGAGCAGCACACGGACGCCCCGGCCCGTGAGGCGGTCCAGGAGCGGGAGCATGCCGGGTTCGGCACTGCGTGCCGCATAGGCGGCGACACATCCCGCGTCGCGAACCTCAGGAATTGACTCGATGATGTCCGCTAGCGACTCCGCCGCCTGCGCCCGTTGCCGGGCCGACCTGTGGCCGCGCTGTGCGCGGATCGCGCGGCGGAGCTCCTCCTTGGCGTCACCTGTCTCCATACCGGGTAGGACGGGGTAAGGCTGTGGCGTCGGGACAGAGATGCCGCTCATGACCGCTATTGTGCCAAGACTCCGAGACAAGATTGTTACGAACAGCGTACGAAGAAGGCGAGAACATGACCGAGCGGCTGCTCGACGGGTCCCAGACCACCGAGCGTGGTAGACCCTCTCCAACGCGGGGATTCGTCATGGGACGTGGCAAGGGGCGAACGATGATGCCGTCGAGCAAGGCGGACGCGCCAGAAGGCGCGACGGGAAAATTTGGTAAGGGGTGGACGGTGGCCAAGCCATGGCCAGTGACGCTGCGTGAGGACACGCCGGCGGGCACAGTCGTGCTGCGGCCGCTCCGGCGACGGGATGCGAGCGACTGGGCCCGGCTCCGGGCCGAGAACGCGGCCTGGCTGGAGCGCTGGGAGGCGACGGCGCCCGGCGCGAACCGGTACATCGCCTCGACGTTCGGTGAGTACGTGCGCTCGCTGTCCGCGCAGGCGCGGGCCGGGACGTCACTGCCGTTCGGCGTGGAGCTCGATGGCGCGCTCGTGGGCCAGCTGACGGTCTCCTCCATCACCTGGGGATCGATGTGCTCGGCGAGCATCGGGTACTGGGTCAGCCAGAGCGTCGCCGGGCGGGGTGTGATCCCCACGGGTGTCGCCATGGCCACCGACTACGCCTTCTTCCTGGGCCTGCACCGCATCGAGATCAACATCCGGCCCGAGAACAAGCCGAGCCTGCGGGTGGTCGAGAAGCTGGGTCTGCGGGACGAGGGTGTGCGCGAGCGCTTCCTGCACATCCAGGGCCAGTGGCGGGACCACCGCACCTTCGCGATCACTCGCGAGGAGGTCCCCGGGGGCCTGCTGGCGCGCTGGCAGCGCCTGCGGGACGCGCCCTGACGGCAGGACACGCCGCGCGCGGTGCGGCTGGGCGTGGCAATGCTCGCCTAACGTCGTGTCGTGGAATCGACTGCAGGACTGACGGCAGCAGCGCTGTTCGTCCTGTGGTGGGGCTACTGGCTGCCAAGCCTGGTGCGCCACCGGTCAGAGCTCGCCGACTCGCGGGTGACCGACCGGTTCTCGGTAGGGCTGCGCATCGTCGCGATGAGTGGCTCCGGACGGAAAGGAGGGGCGATGGTTACTGACGGCAAGCCGCGGGGGACCGCGCAGGGCGTGCCGCGCGTCGCCCGCCCGACCCCGAAGGGGCACCCGCTCCAGATCATGGTCCGCGGCCGACCGCTGACGGCGGAGCGCATCCGCCGGGTGGAGCGGCGGGCGCGCCGGGCCGCACGGGCGCGGCGTCGCCTGATCGTCTCGGCGATCCTGCTGGTGTGCAGCGTCACCGCCTGGGCGCTCGTCGGCCTCGACCGGCTGCACTGGGGCATGGCCGTCGCGTCGTCGGCCATGCTGCTGTTCGTGCTCTTCCTGGGCCGCCGAGCAGCCCGTGCGGCACGGCGGGCGGACGCGCGGTGGCAGGCGACGGTGCGGGCCGCGCGGCAGCGTGCCACGCAGGCGCGCGTCCTCGCGAACGGCGGCCCGTACGCGCCGCGCAACCGGGTGCAGGTCACCGGTCTGGCTACCCACGGCTCGAGCACGGAGACGCAGGCGATCCCACGGGTCGCCCGCAAGGACGTGCTCGACGAGATCCTCGACGGCCCGGCGAAGCCGAAGGTCATCGAGGTTCCGGTCGAGGAGGCCGCAGACCCGAAGGTGAAGGCTGAGCGTGCGGCGGAAGCCACGGAGCCGGCGCCGGCGAAGCGGGACGGGGTGCCGAGCGGGCGCGCCTGGGAGCCGGTTCCGGTCCCGCTGCCGACCTACGTGACCAAACCTGCGGCGCCACAGCGGCAGCCGGCGGCGCTGCCGTCGTCGTCGACTGCGTCCACGGGCTCGACGGCGCCGTCCGGCCCGACGGCGACCGCTCCTGGCCGGCCGACAGGTGCCGGTGCGGGTCTGCCGCCGTCGGTGCCCGTGTCCGGCTCCGCGCCGGCCGGGTCCGACCCGGTCGCCGAGGACGAGCTCATGCGGGGTGAACCGCCGCGTATGAAGTCGGAGACGCTGGGCAAGCCGCTGGAGGAGATCCTGGCGCGACGCCGGGCGGCTGGGTGACCGTGATGGTGGACGTCGCGCGGGTCACAGGTCCGTGACCCGCGCGACACCCGAAGAAGTTGCGGATCACCTGAGGTGAAGTGCTACTCTTCTGCAGTCCGAGGGGCTATGGCGCAGTTGGTAGCGCGCTTCGTTCGCAATGAAGAGGTCGGGGGTTCGAATCCCCCTAGCTCCACAGATGGAAACCCCGCTTGATCAGAGCAGATGCTCCGGTCAGGCGGGGTTTCTCCATTGGTAGGGAGCGCTCCTCCTCCGTCCGGGGTCCACGGGGCACCCGACCGTTGTTCAGGACTGTGGTTGGTGTTCCTCGTGCCCGGCGGCCTCGCGCAGCAGGGCGTCGGCATCCGTGGCGATCCCGCGCAGGAGGGCGATGACGACCGCCTCGATCTCCTCCGGACTCATCGGATCGGCGCCGAGCAGCAGCCGGTAGAAGACGAGAGAGCTGAGGGCGTCGACAACGAGCGGCAGATCGACCTCACTTCTGAGGTCGCCACGCTCGCGTGCCTCGAACAAGGTTCGGTGGACCGCCTGTCGCGGAGGGTCGAGCACAGCCTCCGTCAGGTGCTGGTGCGCGGAGGGGTCGTCGCCGCCCTCGGCGATGAGCTGAGCGAGCGTGCCCGCCCCGAGGCGGCAGAACGCATCGGTGGTCAGTACTAGACATTCGTGCAGGTCACACAGGGTGCAGCCGGTGCTCGGCGCTCCGATCCTGCCGAGACGGTCCTCCAGGACGGCAATGGTCAACCGGTATCGGTTGGGCCAGCGCCGGTAGACCGCGGTCTTGCTGACGCCGGCCCGTCGGGCCACGTCCTCGATGACCACGCCGCGGTATCCCTGCTGGTCCAGGACCTCGGCGGTCACCTGGAGCACTGCCGCGTCGATCTGCGCGTCCCGGGGGCGGCCCCTGCCGGTAGTCATGGCAGCCACGATATCTTAGAATGAATACGAAACGTACCGTAGCGTAAAAGAAGGTTCTCGTATCGGTCTTCCGGGGGCTCCGGACCGCCCGCATCGAAGAGGAACCGCACGCCGCCGCCGACGCCGCCGCCGAACGCTTGAGGGAAATGGATCGGTGTCACGGCTGACGACGAAAACTCCGCACCTCCTGGAAGGAGACCTGGCATGGAAGCGAAACCCGTTCCCAGCGCGTTCGACACCGTGAAGAACGACCGAACCGTTCAGTTCGGTGAGCGTCAGATCTTCATCACCCCAGCCGTAGAGAAGAGCGACGGAGGCCCGCTGAGCGCCTACTCGGCGCATTTCGGCCGCGGCGAACGCGCAGACCTGCCGGCACCGTATGAGGAGGTGTGGGTCGTCATGCGCGGCTCGCTCCGGATTCGCAGCCGCGGCAGGGAGATCGTGGTGGACGCCGGCGGCTTCGTCCAGGTTCCCGAACACTCACCGGGCGAGCTGGAAGCGATGGACGACACCGTCCTCGTGTGCGTCTCCGTCCCGGCACACTGACGAGGCGGCCGTGCGTGCGGCGGCCGAGGAGGCTGGACTGAACGTCCCGGCGGTGCAGGGCTACCTCACGACAGAGTTCGGTTGAAGCGGCAGGAGGTCGGTCGAGACCCAGGACGTCGCCTTTCCGCACGGTTCCTTTCCGAAATCCGGCTCAAGCCGGCTGATCATCACCAAGTAACGGCCCTGGCGGGCCTCCACACGATCGCCGCCGTAGGGAAACACCTCGAGCAGTTCGGTGTAACCGTCGTCCGACTGATTGACCAGGCACAGTTCCTGCTCGCTGCCGGTTTTCACCGACGTCCAACCCTCAGACGTGGCGAACGCCTGACGGTAGAAGTCGAGAACGGCCGGCAGCGATCCGTCCTGGACGTCAATCACCTGTTGACGAGAACGGACCGGATCGTCATCGTCCTGGCCCGTGTCCGTCGCGAGGATCGCGGCCGACTCGGGGACGGGAACCTCGTCGGGGTAACCGAAGTTGGCGCCATATATCGGAGAGCAGGCAACCAGGGCACCGAGCATCGATGCGGCGAGTGCACGGTGAGCAACTGCAAGGTATGACGGGGCCACACTGCATGCTAGACGCGGTGCTCCGACGTGCAGCACCGCAACGAGAGATCGAGTCGGTCGCCCTCGCACCTCCAGGTCTACCGCAGTGCTGAGCCGATCGACGACCAGGTCCCGTACTTCCCCGTGGTCGAACCCGACTCAGCCTTGCTGGGCCACCGACATTCGGCGCAGCCATCGCTCCCACGGAGGCGAGTCCTGCCAGTTGAGCCGCAGCGTGCGCCACGCGCGATCGAGCCGCCGACGTCGTTGGCGCCGACCGTGCAGGCTGCGCGCGGACACGCCCACCCGCCACGAGCGGTAGAGCCGTATACGGTGCCGCGGACCGAGGCGGAACGCCAGGTCGAGGTCGTCGTGCACCTCGGCGTCGTCTCGCACGACCTCTCGGCGTACGGCTCGCCAGGTTTCGGAGCGCATCGCCATGCACGAGCCCCACAGGGCCGTGTGCCCGAGCGCGAGGTGCCCGAGCACGTAGTACGCCCCCAGGTAAGCCACGGCTGCGGCGACCCGCACGCCCCGCGGCGCGTCATAGAAACTGCCGGTCCCCGTGAGAGCGTCGAGACCCGGTTCCGCGGCCATTCGTTCCACCACCGTCTCCACCCACCGCGGGCCGGGCCGGGAGTCGGCGTCGAGCCGCGCGATGACGGTGCCCTTCGCGGTGTCGTAACCAGTCGCTGCGGCGGCGGGGATCCCGACGCTGGGTTCGGCAACGACCACGGCGCCCCACCGGTGCGCCACTGCAGCAGATGCGTCGGTCGAGGCGTTGTCGACCACGACGATCTCGAGCGGGGCCACGGTCTGGCGGGCGAGCAGTGCCAGGCAGGTGTCGAGCGCGGGCGCGTCGTTGCGCACCGGGATCACCACGGACACCGTCGGCGCGAGGTCAGGTGTCACGTCCGCGCCCCCATGCCTGGTCCTGGGCTGCCAGGGCGAGACCGGCGAGCATCGCGCCGGACAGGCCGAAGGCGAGGTCGGCGACAGTGTCCGAGTATCCGACGTCGATGCCTTCGTCGAGGTAGGTGTGGCCGACCCACTCGCCCACCTCCCACACGATCGCACTCAGCGCCCCGACCGCGGTGGTGATCGCGACCAGTCCTGCCGTCGCTCGCCCGGGGTGCGGGCCCACCTCCAACAACTGCCAGCGGATCATGATGATGACACCGACGACTGCGACGAGGCCGGTGCACACCGCGTGGACGAGGAGATCGAGCCACGGCACGGCCTCGTACCACCCGAGCTGGGACGCCCATGCCGCCAGCAGAAGGCTGGAACCGAAACAGAGGTCGAGGGCAGCCGGCAGACGCAGGAACCTCGGGACGAGGACTCCGCCGAGGACGAGGAAGAACAACGCGCCCGCGACGCCTCCGAAAGCCACGATGCCGACGGCGAGGCTGCCGACTGCCGCTGCACGCACCACGTCGCCCGGCACGAGGCCGCGTTCGGCGGTACGACGAGGCACGGGCCCTCCCGCAGGGATCGAAACATGGTCCTTCAGTGTCACCCTGCGGCCGACCACACGCACGAGCGCCTACGACGCGGGCTCGGCTGACCATCGGGCTCCTGTCACGAAGGGGCGGGCGGCCCGGGGGCGACGGGTGCCTCCTGGATCGTCCCCGGTCGTCTCGCTACCGGCCCGCACCGACGGTCTAGGTGTGATGTCCAGGGACGTTGTTCAGTCGGCTGATGGGTGGTTGGTTGCCGATCGCTGAGTGGGTGCGGTGGTGGTTGTAGAAGTGAAGCCAGCCCGGTAGTTCGGTGCGGCGTT
>NZ_JAJQMN010000012.1:0-83385 GCF_028994775.1 Promicromonospora iranensis
AACCGACCCGCCAGACCCAGAGTCTCCACCAGGGTGTCGAACCACGCCCTGTCCGCGGTACCACCGGCCAGCTCCACCGGCAAAGTGATGTTCTGCTCCGCCGTGAACATCGGCAACAGATTGAACTGCTGGAACACGAACCCCACCCGGTCACGACGCAACCGCGTCAACGCCTTGTCGTTCAACCCAGTGATCTCGGTGTCCCCCAGGAACGCCTGACCACCCGTCGCGGAATCCAGACCCGCCAGCAGATGCATCAGCGTCGACTTACCCGAACCCGACGGCCCCATGATCGCCGTGAACCGACCCTGCTCGAAGTCGACGTCCACACCATCCAGGGCGCGCACGATCGCCTCACCCTTGCCGTAAGTCTTGGTCAGAGAGCGAGCACGCACAGCGGGTGAGTCCCCGGGCGTATACACGGTGGTATCCATGGGAGAGACGTTACGGAGAGGTGCCACGCCACCGCGTCCGGCCCAGGGCTGGTTCTACCGCTGACGTGGTCATACCCGGGTCGTACGGGCCCTCCGCCTACCCCCGCCCCTACCCCCGCCCCTACCCCCGCCCGGACACCAGCGTGACGAGGGACCGGGCCGGCAGGTCCAGCTCCGTGCTCCCGCGCACCGAGGTGGCTATCGCGTCGACGCGCTCGAGGTCGTGCTCGTTGTCGGTCAGATAGGTCGTCACGCGGCGGGGCAGGTCGATGTCCGTGCGCACCGGAGCCTCGTTCAGGTTGAGCAGCTGCACCACGCGCGAGCCGTCCGGGTTCCGGTAGGCGGAGACCTTGAGGCCGTCCACCTCGTGCTCGGCGTCGAACCGGACGGCGCCCGGGTCGATGAACCGACTGAACGCCGAGAAGACGTAGTACCTCGACGACACCCGGTACGTGTCCCCGGCGACGTCGGCCTGGATCAGTGACGCGGAGGCCCCCTGGCTCACACCGAGCCACCACAGGTAGGCGGTGACCCCCGCCTCCGCCAGCGAGTCGTGCATGTGCTCGGCCATGACGATGCCGTCGGTCGAGACGGCCTGGCCGCCGTCCCAGTTCTCGTTCCACCCGGCTGCCGTGTTCGACGCCGCCCACTCGGACATCCAGACCGGCTTGTCGGTGCCCGCAGGCGTAGCCGATCGGCTGGCGTAGGAGTGCGAGCTGAACACGTCGAGGTGGCGCCACGCCTTCTTGTCGGCCTTGAGCGCGTCGAGGTACGGCTTGCCCTGCTCCCAGCCGAACGAGTCGCAGCACACGACGCCGTAGCCGGACCTCTGCGCGATGGGTCCGAGGATCCCGGTGAACTCCGCGGCCTGCTCCGGGGTGAACAGCATCGACTCGTAGCTCGTGTTCCAGTCCGGCTCGTTCGTGAAGGCGATGCTCTCGATGTCGATGCCCTCCTCGGCATAGAGGTCGGCCCATGCCACGAGGTAGTTCGCGTACGCCTCGGTCCAGTCACCGCTCGCACAGCTCGCGTCCGAGAGACCGCACAGCGTGCCACCACGGACGGCCGAGCCGTTGGTCTTCATGTAGGCCGGGGCGGTCCAGGCATTGCCGTAGAAGCGGTCGACGCCGCGGGCCCTGGCCTCCTGGGCGAACCAGACCGAGCCGTTGTCCCAGCCGTCCCACTGGTACTGCGGTTCGGCGTCGGGACCGCCCGGGTCCTCGGGCTGGATCGACAGCATGACGTCGTAGGTGTCGTGGCTCTGTCCCCCGATCCCGATCCGCAGGATGTCCGGCGCGGCTCCGTCCCGGCCCAGCAGGAGGTCCAGGCCCTCCGAGCGCTGCGGCTCCGAGATCTGGTGCAGCAGCGCGGCACGCTGGAACGCGCTCGAGAACCCGAAGCCCTCGACCGTCTGGCGTCGGTCCCTCGGCTGGAGGTCGATCGCGGTGCTCGGGTCTCTCTGCTCGGCCGTGATCTGTCCGGCGGCGATCTGCCCGGCGGCGCCCGGTGCCAGCACCGCTCCCACGAGGCAGGTGGCGGCCGCGGTGGCCACGGCAATGGAAAGTGCTCGTCTCATGGTGCTCTCCTTTGAGCCCTGGGGATCGCCTTCCTCACGTGCGACGGTCACGCTATCCCGGGACGGGGCACTTTGAAAACGTTCTCGTCATGATTGGCCGGTGTCGACGGCGGCAGGGCTGCAGAGCGGCAGGGCAGCACGCCTGCCGCGTCAGCCGCGTTCGACGAGCGTCTCGACCACGTCGAGGACAAGGTCGAGGCCCGGTTCGAACTCGGCCCCGAACGAGTAGCCCGGCTGCAGCACGTGCCCTGCCGCGAACGCCGCCAGGTGGGGATACCGGCCGCCGTCCGGAACCGCCACCGAGGCCTCCTCCGCGACACCGGCCGTGCTGCCGCCTTCGCCCGTGCCGCCACCGCCTGACGGCACTGCCGCCTCCTGGAGCACGAACCCGTAGACGTACGAGTCCACGAGCGTGTAGGCGCGCGCGGTCATCGGCAGCGAGAGGCCGGCGCCGAGCAGCACGCCCAGTACCGCGTCGTGGTGCCGGAGCGTCGCGGGTCCCGGCGTCGAGCGGGAGTCCAGGACGGCGAGCGCCCAGGGGTGTCGAGCCAGGACGGCGCGTGCGGAGACGGCCCGCGCGCGGAGAGCGGCCCGCCATGGCGACGCCAGGTCGGGCAGGTCGATCTCGGCGAAGACGCGGTCGACCATGCCGTCGAGCACGTCCTCCTTGCCGCGCACGTAGTGGTAGAGCGACATCGGTTTGAGGCCGAGCGCCTTCGCGAGCGACCGGATGGTGACGCCGGCCAGCCCGTCCGCGTCGGCGAGTGCGACGGCGGCGTCGAGTACTCGGTCACGGCTGAGCGGACCTGTGCGGCGCGGGATCTCATCGGCGGTGTTGTCCGGCACAGCTCATCCCCCTGGTTCCTTGACGGCGCACTCTCGGCACCTCTACCGTACAAAGTACCCTTACTTAGTACGGTTGGAGCAACCGCATGTCTCACCGTCAGGCCGGCAGACTCGCCGGCGTCCTCTTCCTGGCCGTCTTCCTTCTCTACGGAATGGGCAGTGCGCTCGCGCCCCAGCCGGCCGGGATCGCCCTCATGCTCCTCAACTCGGCCGGCGTCGCGGCGATCGGTGTGATCCTGTTCCGGCTGCTGCGCCAGGCGGCGCCCAGGACGGCGCTGCTCTACGTGCTCACCCGGGTCACCGAGGCCGTCCTGCTCGGCGTCGGTGTCCTGTTCCTGGCCGGAGGGAACACCTCGGCGAACAATGCCGTGTACGTGGTGGCGATGGTCGTGCTGGGCGTCGGCAGCCTCCCGTTCTGTCTGGCCCTCACCCGGCAGATCGGGACACCCCGCTGGTTCGGTGTGTGGGGCGTGGCCGGATACGCCCTGCTCGCGCTCGGTGTGGTGCTGGAGCCCGTCGTCCCCGGCACGGGTGTCGCGCTGGCGATCCCCGGCGGCCTCTTCGAGGTCGCCCTGGGTGTGCTGCTGCTCGTCCGCGGCTGGCCGGCGGACACGCCCACGAGCACGCCGCCGGCTGTGGCCGTCCGGTGACGGGCGGGAGGCATCAGGTGACTCAGGTGATGATGTCCTCCGGGCGAGCAGGCGCGGAGTACGAGGCCAGCATCTGGAGCTTGTCGGCCGCGGCGGTACCCACGTCCGCGTGATAGAGGACGAGCGTCAGGCCCGGCGCGCCGCCGACCGCGAGCTTCTCGCGGTTCAGGGTGAGCGCGCCGACCTCCGGGTGGTCCAGCGTGACGGCGGCGCCCTCCGGCACCATGACGTCGTGCCGGGCCCAGGCCGCACGGAAGGTCGGGCTGGCGAGGGACAGCTCCCCCACCAGCTCGACCAGCCGGGGGTCGTCCGTCTCGGCGCCCACCAGCTGACGAAAGCCCGCGACCATCTCCGCCGCGACCGCCGCCGGGTCGTAGGCCGCGTAGAGCGCCTGCTCGGCGGGGTCGAGGAAGACGTCGCGCAGCCGGTTGCGACCAGCCACCAGCCGTGGTGACACAGCAGCGGCCAGGGGGTTGGCCGCGAGCACATCGAGGTACCGGCCCTCGACGAACGCGGGCAGCCCGATCGCGCCGAGCAGCTTGAGGGTCCCGGCCGGCACGGTCTCCCGACGGGTGGGCCGCCGCCGTCGTCGGCGCGGGCGGTCACCGGCCAGACCCAGCAGGTGGGCGGTACCGGCGTCATCCAGCTGGAGCACCCGGGCGACGGATTCCAGGACCTGGACCGACGGGTTGCGGTCGCGTCCCTGCTCGAGCCGCAGGTAGTAGTCGGCACTGATGCCCGCCAGGAGCGCCACCTCCTCGCGGCGCAGGCCCGGCACCCGGCGCACGCCACTGCGGGACAGGCCCACACGCTCCGGGCCGACACGTTCGCGCCGGGCACGGAGGTACTCCCCCAACAGGTTCGGCTCGTCGGTCATCCCCTCCACGGTAGGACGGCCGGGCCGCCTGTGCCTGGTCCTGTCAACCCCAGGATGCCTGGGGTCCTGTCTCCACCTGGGCCCGCGGCGCAGCCTGGGACCCGGAGCCCGGATCGGCCGGGCCGACAGGAAGGCAGCAGAGATGACCAGGCTCGCACTCGTCACCGGCGCGACGTCGGGGATCGGCCGCGCGTTCGCGGACCGGTTCGCGGCGCAGGGACACGATGTGGTCGCGGTCGGCCGCGACGCCGAGCGGCTCGACGCCCTGGTCGCCGATCACCCCGCGGTCAGGATCCGGCCGGTGGTCGCCGACCTCTCGACGGCACACGGCATCGAGTCGGTGGCGGCCGTCGCCGCGGCCGAACCCGTCGACATCCTGGTCAACAACGCGGGCGTGGCGCACTACATGCCGCTCGCGGAGCTGCCCGCCGACAAGGCCGCCGAACTCGTCCACGTCAAGGTGCTGGCCCCGACACTGCTCGCCCGCGCGGTGCTCGGCGGCATGCTGGAGCGCGACGGCGGCGTGATCATCAACGTCGCGGGGATGATCGCGTTCAGCGGTCCCGCGCCGTCGTCCGTCATGCCGCGCCGGGCCGTCTACGCCGGCGCGCTCGCCGACCTGCTGGCCTTCTCCCAGACCCTGAGCGCCGAGCTGGAGGGCACGGGTGTGCGCGTCCAGGCGCTGCTGCCCGGCGTGGTCGCCACCGAGTTCCACACCCGTCAGGGCCTGGACCTCAGCAGTGTGCCGCGGATGGCGGCGCAGGACGTCGTCACGGCGAGCCTGCACGGCCTGGAGCTCGGTGAGGTCGTCACCGCGCCGGGCGTGGAGGATGCCGGCCTGCTGGACGCGGTGTTCGCCGCGGACCTCGCCGCGTTCGGCGGCCAGAGCCCGCAGCTCGCCTCCCGCTACTGAGCCCGGACCACCGGACCTCCTGGAACCGGGTCAGCCGCCGGCCGAGGACTCGGGCCGGTACACGAACCCGGCGAGCGGAGCCCGCACCTGCCAGCCCAACGCCTCGTACAGGGCCCTGCCCTCGACGCTCGCGCCGAGCACTGCCGTCGTCGCGCCGCGCTCGACGGCGATGTTCGCGAGGCGGCGCATCACCACGCTGCCCAGGCCGCGTCGCCGGTGCGCCGGCTCGGTCTCCACCTGGTCGACGACGGCGCTCCCGCCGGTCACCGCGACCTGACCGCGGGCGGCGAGAGCGCCACCGTCAGCGAGCACCCGGAGGAACGTCACAGCGCCCTGGGTCTCGGTGCGCACCGCATAGCCGTCCGGGGGGCGGGCGGCCGAGGAGCGCAGGTCCGTCGCCATGAGGAACGTCGGGGGCCCTTCCGTCCAGCCCGGAGGCAGCCAGGAGGCGACGACCTCCGGCTCGACGAACGCCTTGAGCCAGGTGCTCGGCACGGTGACCGACCCGGCGACCCTGCGCACGGTCGCCTCGTCGGCGTCGAGCAGCACGTACCGCGCCACGTGGTGCGGCAGTCCGACGTCGATCCGAAAACCCTCCGGCAGCTCGACCGGCGGTTCGGTCCCGCGCGAGAGCGCCCAGCCGGCCACCCAGGCGCGGGCGAGCCAAGAAACCATCACGTTCCCCTCTTCCGCAGCGGCGGGCATGTCTCATGGCCGCTCGATGCTACTGCGCAGAGAGCGTCCGCTCATGGAGCCTTTCTCGACACACCAGCGGTTCCACCGTGCTGCGGTCGAACCGCCCGGCGAAACCTACTGGTGCTCCTGTGCGTTGACACGCAGAACGCACCGCACGCACCGCTGGACCGAACCGGGGAGAGACCATGATGGACGTGCTCGTGCACGGCGCCGCCGACGGCGGAGACGGTACGTGGAGCAGTGCGGGGGCGGCAGCCCTCTGGGTGGTCGCCGGCCTCGTGGTGCTGGCACTCGGCGTGCTGATGGCGCTCGTGCTCGCCATGCGCACCAAGCATCCCCGGGCGCTCGCCGTCATCCGGGGTTTCAACCGGCGGTTCAACAACCCGCGGATGCTGCGGGCCGCGGGCGGTGCCGGGTCCCGGCTGGCCGTCGTCCGGCACGTGGGACGGCGCTCCGGAACGTCGTACGCGACCCCCATCGGCGTCTTCCCGATGGAGGACGACTTCCTCTCCGTCCTCTCGTACGGGTCCGACACGGACTGGTTGCGCAACATCCGCGCCGCCGGCTCAGCGGAGCTGGTCTCCGACGGGCAGACGTACCGGGTGGCAGCCGGACAGGTCATCGGTCGGGACGAGGCGCTGCCCTATGTGCCCTCGGGACAGCTGCCGTTCGTGCGCCTCTTCGGGGTCACCGAGTTCCTCGTGCTGCAGCGCGTCCCTGTGCCCCACCCCGCGACCTGACGTCGCGGTGAGCCGGCTCAGGCGGCGGGCGGCTGGTCACCCTCACCGGCGAGCGTGGTCGCGGCGGGCCGACTCCGCCGTCCGACGACGAAGCCCGCCGCGCCGCCGACGAGGAGCGCTCCGGCGCCCGAGAGCAGCGCCGCCGTGCCGAGCGAGAACACGGGGTTCGGGTTGTACGTCGTCGCCGACAGGGGTGCGTACGCGAACCAGCCGAAGGACGTGCGACTCTGGACCCAGGCGGCGGCACCCAGCAGCAGGAGGCCGAGCACGACGAGAGCCACGAGCACGATGCCCGCCGTGCGGGACGGGCGGGGTGCCGAGGACCGGGGTGCTGTCATGTCGGCCATCGTCCCGGGCCGGGTCGCCGGGTGCAACCGTCGGTCGGCGTCAGGCGTCAGGCGTCAGGCGTCAGAGACAGAGCGCGCGGCGCCCTCGCCGGTCAGCGACCAGCTCGCGAGAAGGCTCAGCGCCCGCTGCGACGGTGAGCTCGCCTCGGTCGAGTAGGCGTACAGCGTCGTGTCGGGGTCGCCCGGGAGCAGCAGGGTCTCGTACTCGACCGTGAGGTCTCCGACCAGCGGATGGCGCAACCGCTTGGCCCCGTGCGTGCGCTGGTTGACCCGGTGCTCGTCCCACCACCTGCCGAACTCGGCGCTGGACTCCCGCAGCTCCGCGATCAGCTCCGCCGTCGCACGGTCCGCCGGATCGTTCCCGGCCTCCAGCCGCAGGTTCTCGACGGCGACACGGGCCTGCTCCTCCCAGTCGACGAACAGCGATCGTGCGCCTTCGTCGAGGAGCAGCCAGCGCGCGTAGTTGCGCTGCGGGGCGGGGAACCGCTCGAAGTCGGTGAAGAGCGCCTTGCCCATCCGGTTCTGCGCGAGCACGTCCGCGCGGCGCCCCAGCACCAGCACCGGCACCTCGCCGAGGGCGTCGAGCAGCTGGTACAGGCCCGGGCGGACCCGCTGGACCGGACGGGCGCGTGGCAGCGGGACCCTGGTGCCGAGGCCGATCAGGTCCGCGAGGTGGGCGCGTCCTGCCTCGTCCAGGCCCAGCGCCCGGCCGATGGCGTCGACCACCGACGGGGACGGCACGATGCGGCGGCCCTGCTCCAGCCGCGCGTAGTAGTCCGTGGAGACGCCGGCCAGGAACGCGACCTCTTCCCGGCGCAGGCCCGGTACCCGGCGCACCCGACCGTCCGCCGGCAGGCCGGCACGGGACGCGTCGCACTGGCTGCGTGCCCGGCGCAGGAAATCAGCCAGCTCGGTGTTCTTCTCCGCCATGCGTCCATTCTGGCCAGCCGACCGGCCCGGCGCGCGCATGAGGGTGGACCGCTCAGTCCTAGGCACGGCGGGCCCAGGACGCACGGGGCCTTCTATGACGCCCACGGGCCGACGCCGCGGCGGGAGTCTTGACGTGGCGGCGCGCCGTGCCGTCCCACCCAGTCCGGCTGAGCACACCCAGCCCACTCAGAAGGAGATCCACCATGGCCTACCCCACCGATCGTCCCGCCACCTGGTTCGTCACCGGCGCCTCGCGCGGCCTCGGACTCGAGCTCGTCCAGCAGCTGCTCCGGCGCGGCGACAACGTCGCGGCGACGACCCGCTCCACCGGGCGCCTGGCGAATGCCCTCGAGGGCACCGACACGTCCCGGCTGCTGCCCCTGGCGGTCGACCTCACCGACGAGACCCAGGTCGCGCGCGCCGTCGCCGACACCACCGAACGCTTCGGCGGCCTGGACGTCGTCGTGAACAACGCCGGCTACGGGTACCTCGCGGCCGTCGAGGAGGTCTCTGACGCGGACGCCCGCACGATGTTCGACGTCCAGGTCTTCGGCGTCTGGAACGTGCTGCGCGCCGTGCTGCCGGGCTTCCGCGAGCGCCGCTCCGGCCACGTCATCAACGTGTCCTCCATCGTGGGGCTGGTGCCCTTCCCGGGCTGGGGCCTGTACGCGGCCGGCAAGTTCGCCCTGGAGGCGATCTCGGAGTCCCTGGCCGCCGAGGTGGCCGACCACGGCATCAGGGTGAACACCGTCGAGCCGGGCTACATGCGCACCGACTTCCTGCGCCCGGTCTCGCTCGGCCTGCCCTCGTCGACCAGCGACGCCTACCCGGCCGTCCGCGAGATGGTCGAGCAGCACCTGGGCATGCCTGGGACCCAGCTCGGCGACCCCGCGAAGGCCGCCGCGGCGATCATCACGGTCGCGACCACTGGGGACGCGCCCCTGCACCAGCTGCTCGGCTCGGACTCCGTGTCCCTGGCCGATGCCCGTCTCCGGTCCCTGGCCGACGAGTTCGCGGCCGGCCGTCAGCTCGCCACGACCACGGACATCGTGACCAGCGACGCCGTCGCGGTCTGAGCCGCTGGAACCCCCGGGCCGGAAAGCGGTGCGGACGTCCACCGGAGGACCCGCGGAGCGTTCATCGCCGGGCAACACGCGGTTCAGGGCGCGGACATCGGTGGTTGTCAGGGTGGGCCGCGCTTCCGCCCGGACGGGAGCACATCGCCCCGACCCCCAGGAGTCCCGCCGTGACCGAGCTCGCCACCGAGCCCACCCCCGAGCCCAGCCCGGAGCCCAGCCCCAGCCCCACAGTGGCCGTCGGCCCGCTGCGCGCCTCCCGGCGCGGCTTCCTCCTCGGAGCCGGGGCCGTCGGGGCTGGGCTCGTCGCCACCGGCTCGGGGGCCACCGCCGCGAGCGCCGCACCGGACCGCTCACGCGCTCGCGCTCGCCGGGGCGGCTACGTCTGGCTCGCCGGTGACCACCACCTGCACAGCCGGTACAGCAACGACGCGATGTATCGGATCGACGACCAGGCGACCCGCGCAATCGACGGCGGGCTGGACTGGATAGTCATCACGGACCACGGCAACGAGGCGTTCGCGGCCCACAGCATCGCGCCGCAGCGCGCGGACATCCTGGCGGCCCGGGAACGGCACGGCGAGGACCTGCTCATCTTCAACGGCCTGGAGTGGAACATCCCGGGCGCCGAGCACACCACGTTCATGATGGCGCCGGGAGCGGGCGAGCCCCGTGCGCTCCAGGAGCTGGTGAACAGGTACGACGCGCTGGTGGTCGACGCGCGTGACGGCACTCCCGAGAACGAGGCGCTGGCGCTCGCCGCACTGCGGCACATCGCCGCCACCGTGCGGTCCGGCCGGCTCGCGGACGCGCTAGTGCTGCCCAACCACCCGGCCCGCAAGGGCATCGACTCCCCTGCCGAGCTGCGTGCCTGGCAGGACGCGGCGCCGGACGTCGTCATCGGTTTCGAGGGTGCGCCCGGCCATCAGGCGGCGGGCCTGCCCGCGCCGGGCATGGCGCGCGGCCGTGGCCTCTACGACGGCGGTCCGGGGCAGTACTCCTTCCCCGGGTACCCCGAGGAGAGCTACCGGACGTGGGGCGGCTTCGACTGGATGACCGCCACGGTCGGGGGCGTGTGGGACTCCTTGCTGTCCGAGGGGCGCCGGTGGTGGATCACCACCACGTCGGACGGCCACCAGGGCTGCGGCGACTGGGTCAAGAACCCGGTCGACCCGCTCGACCAGACCGGCTACGACAAGATCCCCTTCAACGAGGACGGCGACACCTTCCAGACCACCGGCGTCTACCCGCCGCCGGTCGGTGCCGGCCACCCCGTCGTCGAGTACAGCTCCTTCCCGCCCGGTGCCTACAACAAGACCTGGGTCGGGGCCGAGAACTTCAGCCACCGCGCGGTGATGGACGCGATGCGGGCGGGCCGGATGTGGGTCTGCTTCGGCGATCTCGTCGCCGGGCTGGACGTCCGGCTCGGGGCCAAGGGCCGGGGCGGCTCCCTCCGTCGTGCGACCCTCGGTGAGGAGCTGGTGGTCGCGGCCGGGACGACGGTGGAGCTGACCGTCACCGTCGACCTGGCGCACAGCGTCAACCACGCCGGGCTCCTGCCCGAGCTGGCGCGTGTCGACCTCATCCGCGGCCGGGTGACCGGCCCGAGCGAGGACCCGGACGCGCTCTACGCGCCGGACACCAGGGTGGTCCACTCGTGGGACACCGCCGGGCGCTCCGGGTCGGTGACGCTCACCCACTCCTTCGTGGCCGAGCACGACGGCTACGTCCGGCTCCGCGGCACCGACGGCAAGCGCAGCCAGCCCGGCTTTCTGGGCGCGGACGTCGACCCGGCGGGTCCGGCGCTGGACGTCCTGGGCGGAGTCAACCCCTGGGACGACCTGTGGTTCTACACCAACCCGATCTACCTCAAGATCCGCTGAGCAGCCGGCCGGCGAACGTCGTCAGCAAAAGTTTGGGCGTGGGAGACCTTGTTTTCGGGTGTCCGAACTTTTAGGGTCACGACATGTCCGGTACCCGTCGCGTCCTGCCCGTTGCCCTGTCACTTGCCCTCGTCACGGCGGCGCTCTCCGGCTGCGCGTCGTCGGCCCGGGGGCAGGGGGCCGACGACGACCGCCCGGTCGTGCTGACGACGTTCACGGTGCTGGCGGACGTCGCGCAGAACGTGGCCGGTGATCATCTCCGGGTCGAGTCGATCACCAAGGCGGGTGCGGAGGTCCACGGGTACGAGCCGACGCCGCGCGACATCGCCATGGCGTCGGAGGCCGACCTGATCCTGGACAACGGGCTGAACCTCGAGTCGTGGTTCGGGCAGTTCGTGGAGTCGGTGGACGTGCCGCACGTGGTGGTGTCCGACGGCGTCGTGCCGCTGGACATCACCGAGGACACCTCTGCGGGCAAGCCGAATCCGCACGCGTGGATGAGCCCGGTCAACGTCCAGGTCTACGTCGACAACATGGTCGAGGCGTTCGGTGACCTCGACCCGGCGCACGCCGACGAGTTCGAGGCCAACGGCGCCGCGTACCAGGCGGAGCTGCAGGAGGTGCAGGACGAGCTGGTCGAGGGGCTGTCGGCGCTGCCCGAGCACCAGCGGGCGCTCGTGACCTGTGAGGGTGCGTTCTCCTATCTCGCGCGCGACGCCGGCCTGACCGAGCGGTACATCTGGCCGGTGAACGCCGAGCAGCAGGCCACCCCGCAGCAGATCACCTCGGCCATCGAGTTCGTCCGGGCCAACGACGTCCCTGCGGTGTTCTGCGAGTCGACGGTCTCGGACAAGCCGATGCGGCAGGTCGTCGACGCGACCGGCGCGGCGTTCGGCGGCACGCTCTACGTCGACTCGCTCTCCGCGGCCGACGGGCCCGTACCGACCTACCTCGACCTGATCCGGTACGACGCCGAGACCATCGTCGGCGCGCTCACCGGGAGCGCCTCGTGAGCCCCGCGGACCCGACCCCCGCCATCGAGGTGGCCGACGTCGTCGTCCGCTACGGCGAGGTCGTGGCCCTGGACGGGGTGTCCCTGAGCATCGCACCGGGCCGCGTGACCGGGCTGGTCGGGATGAACGGGTCGGGCAAGTCGACGCTGTTCAAGGCGATCATGGGCATGGTCCGCCCCGACCGCGGGCACGTCCTGATCGACGGCGCCGCCCCCGCCGCGGCGCGCCGTCGAGGCATCGTCGGCTACGTGCCGCAGAGCGAGGACGTCGACTGGACCTTCCCCGTCTCCGTCCGGGACGTGGTGATGATGGGCCGCTACGGCCGGCAGGGCCTCACGCGGCGGGCCCGGCCAGCCGACCACGCCGCCGTCGCCGACGCCCTCGACCGGGTGGAGCTCACCGGCTACGCCGAGCGGCAGATCGGTCAGCTCTCCGGAGGGCAGCGCAAGCGTGCGTTCGTCGCGCGCGGTATCGCCCAGGACGCCCGGATCCTCCTGCTGGACGAACCCTTCGCCGGCGTCGACAAGCGCTCGGAGGCCACCATCGTGCGACTGCTCAGAGAGCTGGCCGACGACGGCCGCACGGTGTTGGTGTCCACCCACGACCTGCACGCGCTCCCCCGGCTCGCGGACGAGGCGGTGCTCCTGCTGCACCGGATCCTGTTCCACGGCGACGTGTCGGAGGCGCTGCGGCCGGACCACCTCGCCCGCGCGTTCGGCCTCGACGTGCTGGACCGAGATCTTGACCCTGAGCTGGACCGGGACCGGGAGGCCTCCGCATGACCGTCCTCGACCTGCTCCTGGAGCCGCTGCAGTTCGACTTCATGGTCCGCGCGCTCGCGACGACCGTCATCGCCGCGATCGTGTGCGCGCTGCTGTCGTGCTGGCTCGTCCTGGTCGGCTGGTCGCTGATGGGCGACGCCGTCTCGCACGCCGTCCTGCCCGGCGTCGTGATCGCCTACGTGCTCGGCGCGCCGTTCGCGCTCGGGGCCCTCGTGTTCGGGTTCCTCGCCGTGGCCCTCATCGGCGCGATCCGCGGCACGAGCCGGATCAAGGAGGACGCCGCGATCGGGATCGTGTTCACCACGCTCTTCGCCCTCGGGCTCGTCCTCATCTCCGTGACGCCGAGCCACACAGACCTGAACCACATCATCTTCGGCAACATCCTCGGCGTCTCCGACGCCGACCTGGTCCAGATCGCCGTCCTGGCCGCCGTCGCCTTCGTGATCCTGGTCCTCAAGCGCCGCGACCTGACCCTCTACGCGTTCGACCCCCTGCACACCCACGCCATCGGGCTCTCGCCGCGGTTCCTCGGAGCGCTGCTGCTGGGTCTCCTCGCGCTGACCGCCGTCGTCGCCCTCCAGGTGGTCGGCGTGATCCTCGTCGTGGCGATGCTGATCATCCCCGGCGCCACCGCGCACCTGCTCACCGACCGCTTCGGGCGCATGCTCGTGATCGCCCCGGTGCTGTCGGCGGCCTGCTCCGTCGTGGGCATCTACCTCAGCTACTGGCTCGACGCCGCCTCGGGCGGGCTCGTCGTCCTGGTGCAGGGCGCAGCGTTCCTGCTCGTCTACCTGTTCAGCCCCCGCCACGGTCTGATCGGCAGGCTCCCGTGGGCGCGACGGCGGACAGCCGTCGCGAGCTGAGCACGCGCCGCGGATGTCCGTAGCCGTCGCCGAGCCGGCGAGTTCGGTCCTTTGCACAACGTGGTTCGTGACTTCGGTCCGTTGCTTTGACTTCGGTCGGTTGATTGACCGATCTCACAGCAACGGACCGAAGTCACGCAGCGAACCCAGCAACCGACCGAAGTCAAAGGGCTTCGTTGCAGGCGAGCCTCGTTGCAGGCGTTGCAGGCGTTGAAGCCGTGACCGCTGACCATCGCCGACCGCCTCGCAGTCGCATGACGAGAGCCTGACAGGCGGACGGGCGCGGACCGGCGCGGTCCGGCAGGCCGTAGACGTGCAGCGTGCCGGACCGCCTCCTCACCGCCCGGTGAAGACCGGCGCCTCCCGGTTCAGGAACGAGGCGACGGCGGCGGCGTGATCGCTGGTCGCGCCGCACGTGACCTGCCCGAGTGCCTCCGCCTCCAGCGCCTCGTCGAGGCTCAGGCCGGGCGCACGACCGATCAGACCCTTGCTCTGCGCGAACGCGGCGGTCGGTCCGGCGGCGAGCTGCCGGGCGAGGTCGATCGCCCGGGGCAGCACGTCCTCGGCGTCGGCCGTCTCGCCGGAGATGCCCCAGGCGATGGCCTCCTCCGGCGTGAAGGTCCGCCCGAACAGGATCAGCTCCTTCGCCCGGGCGTCGCCGACGGCGCGCGGCAGCGTGACGGACAGACCGGTGTCGAAGGTCAGGCCGATCCCGCTGAACGCGGTCGCCAGCTTGATACCGGCCGCGAAGACCCGGTGGTCGCAGGCCAGCGCGAGGCCGAGCCCCGCACCGGCGCACGGCCCGCCCACGGCGGCGATCACCGGCTTGGGCATGGTCAGCAGGTTCCGGACGATCGGCGTGTAGTGCTCGCGAACCGTCGCGAACGCCGACTCCGCGCCGTCCCCCAGGGCCGTGGCGTGCTCGCCGAGGTCCTGACCCAGGCAGAACGCCCTGGCAGACCCGGTGAGCACCACCGCGCGCACCTGGTCGTCGGCGGCGACCTCCGCGACGGCGTCGCGCAGCGCCTCCTTGGACGCGGCCGTCAGAGCGTTGCGGTGCTCGGGGTCGTCCAGCGTGATCGTCGCGAGCGCATCCCTGCGCTCGACGACGACGGGGGTGTCGGTCATGACAGCTCCTCCAGAGTCTGCGGTCGGCTTCATCGCCGTTCGTTGCCACTCGTCATACGCGCCACTGCTCTTCACGGTTCTTCACTGCTCGTCGGTGCTCGTCGGTACTCGTCACCGCGCTTCACCACAGGTAGAAACCCTGCCCGGTCTTTCGTCCCAGCTCACCTGCCGCGACCTTGTCCCGGAGCACCCGCGGCGGCGCGAACCGTGGCCCCAGCTCGCGTTCGAGGTGTTCGGCGATGTTCAGCCGCACGTCGAGCCCGACGATATCGGTGGTGCGCAAGGGGCCCACCGGGTGCCGGTAGCCCAGGGTCATCGCCGCGTCGATGTCGGCGGCGTCGGCCACGCCCTCCTCCAGCATGCGCATGGCCTCCAGCGCGATGGCCACACCGAGCCGGCTGCTCGCGAAGCCCGGCGAGTCCTGGACGGTGATCGCCGTCCTGCCCAGCCCGGCGACCCAGCGCCGGGCGTCCTCGACCAGGCCGGGAGCGGTCCGCCGTCCGACCACCACCTCGACCAGGTCGCTGACCGGGACGGGGTTGAAGAAGTGCAGCCCGACCAGGCGTGACGGATCGGGCAACGCCTCGGCGAGAGCGTCGATCGACAAGGAGCTCGTGTTGCTGCCGATGGCCGCGCCGGGGGCCACAGCGGCGATCCGCCGCAGCACGTCGCGCTTGAGGTCTGCCAGCTCGGGCACGGCCTCGACGACCAGTTCGCAGCCGGCCAGCGCTGCGGCGTCGGTCACCACCTCGAACGCACCGCCAGCCCGCACGCCCTTGGCCGCCGCCTTGGCGAGGCTCGCGGTGATCCGCTCCCGCGCCGCCCGCGCCGTCGTCGTGTCGCTCTCGACGATCGTGACGGCGGCGCCCGCGATCACGAAGGCGTGCGCGATACCGGCGCCCATGCGCCCGCCGCCGTACACGCCCACGTTCTCCGGGACGGTGTGCTCGGTCGGGTGCCCGGTCGGATGCCCGGTCGCGTGCTCGGTCGCGTGCTCTGTCATGGCCGCTCCTTGCGGCGTTCGAGGAACGCCGTCATGCGGTCGGTCTTGTCCTGGGTCTCGAACAGCACCGCCTGCGCGATGTTGTCGACGAGCGGGTGCGCGTCGCGCGGCGCGTCCACGACGGACTTGGTGAGCCGCACGGCCAGCGGCGCCTGGGCGGTGATGCGGTCGGCGAGGCGGTGCCCGGCCGGCTCGAGGTCGTCGGCGGCGACCACCTCGTTGAGCAGCCGGACCGCGAGCGCCTCGTCGGCGTCGAGCACGCGCCCTGCCAGCAGGATCTCCTTGGCGAGGGGCTCGCCGACGAGCTCCTTCAGCCGCCAGGCGGCGCCGGCCGCGGCGAGGATGCCGAGGCCCGGCTCCGGGTTGCCGATCCTGGTCGCCGGGGTGCCGATCCGGAAGTCGCACGCGTACGCGAGCTCCGCGCCGCCCCCGAGGGCGTACCCGTCCACGAGCGCGATGACCGGCATCGGCAGCCGGTGCATCCGGTCGAAGATGCCGGAGTTGATGCCGGCGAGCGCGTCGTCCCGACGTCGTTCGCGGAGCTGAACGATGTCCGCCCCCGCCGCGAAGGTGCCCCCGGAGCCGATCAGCAGCGCGACCCTCGGTGCCGCCTCCAGCGCGGCGCACGCGTCGTGCAGGGCCGCGACCGTCGCGCTGTCGATGGCGTTGCGGACCGCTGGCCGGTTCAGCCGCAGGACCACGCGGTCGTCGTGCTCCTCGACCAGCAGCGGCGCGCTCATGCGTCGAAGTCCGTCATGCGTCGAAGTCCACGGTCACCGCGTCGCTGACCGGGAACGTCTGGCAGGTGAGGACGAAGCCGGCGGCGATCTCCTCCGGTTCGAGGGCGTAGTTGCGCACCATGTCGACCTCGCCGTCGCGCACCCGCGCCCGGCAGGTGCCGCACACCCCGCCCTTGCACGCGAAGGGCAGGTCGGCGCGGATCTCCTGCGCGGCGTCGAGGAGCCGCTTGCCCTGCGGCATCGCGCTGGTGGTCGACCGGCCGTCGAGGATCACGGTCACCTCGCTCGTCGCGCCGTCCACCACCCGGTCCGGATGCCGCAGCTCGGGCGGCGGCTCGTCGACCCAGAAGAGCTCGAAGTGCACCCGCTCGGCCGGCACCCCGAGCTCCGCCAGCACCGCCCGGGCCTCGGTCAGCATGCCGAAGGGTCCGCACAGCCAGACGTGGTCCATGTCGGCGACCGGGACGACAAGGGTCAACAGGTCGCGCAGCCGGTCGCCGTCGAGCCGGCCCGAGAAGAGCTCCACATCGCGCGGCTCCCGGGACAGGACGTGCACCAGGTCGAGCTGGTCGTGGTGGGCGTCCTTGAGGTCCGCGAGCTCCTCGGCGAACATCACGGAGCTGGTCGTGCGGTTGCCGTAGAGCAGCGTCACCCGGGCGTCCGGGTTGCTCAGCACCGTGGAGATGATCGAGAGCATCGGCGTGATGCCGGAGCCCGCCGCGATGCACAGGTGCCGCCCACCCTGCGCCGGATCGGCCCGGAAGCTGCCGCTCGGGGGCAGCACCTCCACCCGGTCCCCCGGCCGCACCTCGCGCACCAACCAGGACGAGAACAGGCCGTCGGGGATCTCGCGGACGCCGATCCGTGGCGCGCTGCCCGCCGGCGCGCAGATGGAGTAGGTGCGGCGCTGCTCGACACCGTCGACGACGCGGCGCAGCGTCAGCGACTGGCCTGCGGCGAACTCGAACACGCCCCGCAGCTGGGCGGGCAGGCCGAAGGTGACGGCGGCCGCGTCGTCGGTGAGCTGCTCGACGTCGGTCACCGTGAGCGTGTGGAACGTGGCGGTCACGTCAGATCTCCTTCACGTGCTCGAACGGCTCCAGGCAGGCCCGGCAGCGGTACAGCGCCTTGCAGGCGGTGGAACCGAACTCCGAGCCGACCGTCACGTCGTCGGACCCGCACCGCGGGCAGCGCACGGCGCGCCGCACGGGCGCGAGCCGCAGCAGCACCGGGCCGGAGCGCTGCGGGGCCGGTCCCGGCGGGGAGATCCCGGCGGCGGCGAGCGCCGCCCGCCCCGCGGGAGTGATCCAGTCGGTGGTCCAGGCGGGCTCGAGGACGACGCGCACCCGCGCGTCGGCGAACCCGGCGGCACGCAGCTCGCGCACGAGGTCGTCACGCATGGCCGCCATGGCGGGACACCCGGAGTAGGTGGGCGTGATCGCCGCGACGACGGCCCCGTCGTCGTCGACGGTGACGTCACGCAGCACGCCGAGGTCGGCGAGCGTGAGCATCGGCAGCTCAGGGTCGACGACGGCGGCGGCGGCCTCCCGCGCTCGGGTGAGCGTCCGGTCCCGGTCGAGCACGGCGCTCACCACTGCCCCCCGGGGTGCGCGCGGGCCACGACCTGCATCTCGGCGAGCAGCGCGCCGAGCGCCTCGGTGTGCCCACCGTCTCGTCCCTTGCGTCCGTGGGCTGGCTGGGCTGCTCCGTCTCCCTGCACCGCCGCGAGCGGGGCCACGGCAGGCCGGTCGACGCCGCTCGCCGCCAGCACCTGGTCGAGGACCGCCTCGACGTCGGCGGCGACATCCGCCGGGTCGACGCCGATGCCGGACCGCGCGGCCGCGCGCTCGACGTCGTGCGTCTCGAAGAGCTCGCTCCAGAGCGGCCACAGGGCGTCGAGCCCCGCGACCAGCCGCCGCCGGGACTCGTCGGTGCCGCGGGCCAGCGTCAGGAACCAGCGGCCGGCGAAGTCCCGGTGGTAGGTGAGCTCCTTGACGGCCTTGGCGGCCACCGCGGCGAGCACCCCGTCCCGGCTCCGGGTCAGCCGGTCGAGGAGCGCCAGGCGCCACGAGGAGAAGAGCAGGATCCGGACGACGGTCTGCGCGAAGTCGCCGCCCGGCACCTCGACGAGCCGCACGTTGCGGAACTGCGGGGCGTCGCGGAAGAACGCCAGGCGGTCCTCGTCAGGGACCGGTGAGCCGTCGGGCAGCGCGGGCACCTGCGAGCCGTCCGCCGCCGCTGCGCGGGCGAGCAGCAGGCGCGCCTGGCCGAGCAGGTCGAGCGCGATGTTGGACAGCGCGATGTCCTCCTCGAGGTCGGGCGCGTTGCTGCACCACTCGGCGAGCCGCTGGGACAGCACGAGGGCGTCGTCGCCGAGCATGAGGCAGTAGGCCGCGAGCGTCGCCGGGTCCACGCCGTCGGGCACCGTGGTGTCCACACCGGCGAGCGGGTCCTCGAAGTCGGTGCCGAAGGCCCAGTGGGTGTCGTTGACGAGCAGTCCCGCGTAGGCGTTGTCGTGGTCGTCGGGCTCGTGCGTCCGGACGTCAGGCATGTGGTTGCTCTCCCTGCATGGGCTCTGCGGCTACATGTGCGGCTACATGTGCGGCTACTTGGACGGCTACATGTGCGGGACGTCGGCGGGGATGTCGTAGAACGTGGGGTGCCGGTAGACCTTGTCCCCGCTGGGTGCGAAGAGGGGGTCCTTCTCGTCCGGGCTGGACGCGGTGATCGCGGACGACCGGACCACCCAGATGCTCACGCCCTCGTTACGGCGGGTGTAGACGTCCCGGGCGTGGCGCAGCGCCAGCTGGTCGTCCGGCGCGTGCAGCGACCCGACGTGGACGTGGTTGAGGCCGCGCTTGCCGCGGACGAACACCTCGTAGAGCGGCCACTCGCCGCGGACCTGGCCGGTCATACCGTCCTCGTCTCGTTGCTCGTCTCGCCGCTCGTATCGCCGCTCGTATCGCCGCTCGTATCTCGACAATCACCGGCCGCGAACGCGAGCGCCGCCTCGCGGACCCACGCGCCGTCGTCCCAGGCCTTCTTGCGGTGGGCGACGCGCTGCGCGTTGCACGGCCCGTTCCCCTTGACGACCTCCCAGAACTCGTCCCAGTCCGGCTGCCCGAAGTCGTGCGCGCCCCGCTCCTCGTTCCAGACGAGCCCGGGGTCGGGAAGCGTCACGCCGAGCGCCTTCGCCTGCGGAACCGTCATGTCGACGAAGCGCTGGCGCAGCTCGTCGTTGGTGTGTGTCTTGACGCCCCACGCCATGGACCGGGCGGTGTTGGGCGACTCGTCGTCCGGCGGGCCGAACATCATCAGCGACGGCCACCAGAACCGGTCGACGGACTCCTGGACCATGGCCCGCTGCTCGTCCGTGCCGCGCATCATCGTCATCAGCAGCTCGTAGCCCTGCCGCTGGTGGAACGACTCCTCCTTGCAGATGCGGATCATCGCCCGGCCGTACGGGCCGAACGACGTGCGGCACAGGGGCACCTGGTTGCAGATGGCGGCGCCGTCGACCAGCCAGCCGATGGTGCCCATGTCCGCGTACGACAGCGTGGGGTAGTTGAAGATCGAGGAGTACTTCTGCCGCCCGCTGATCAGCATCTCGGTGAGCTCCTGACGCGAGACGCCGAGCGTCTCCGCCGCCGAGTAGAGGTAGAGGCCGTGCCCCGCCTCGTCCTGGACCTTCGCCAGCAGGATCGCCTTGCGCCGCAGCGAGGGCGCGCGGCCGATCCAGGCGCCCTCCGGCTGCATGCCGATGATCTCGGAGTGGGCGTGCTGGGCCACCTGGCGCACGAGCGTCCTGCGGTAGGCCTCAGGCATCCAGTCGCGCGGCTCGATGCGGTCCTTGCGGCCGATCGTCGCCTCGAACTGGGCCTCGAGCTGGGTCTCGAGCTGAGCCTCGGCTCCGGGCTCGAGCTCGGGCTCGGCGACTGCCGGCATGGGCCCCTCCAGGGTGCGGGTTCGACTATTTACTGACCGAACGTTCTGTACTAGATTGACACAGCCGCAGCGGGTAGCACAACGCCCCGGGGCAGGCGATGTTCGACCGATGCCAGGCGGCTGTTCGCCGATGTCCGACCGCTGTTCGTCGATCTCCGACCGAACCCGACCGATCGCCGACCGATGCCCGACCGACCCGATGGGATGCGCACAGTGAGCACACAGCTGGAGAGCTACGTCGCGGGCCGCTGGTTCCGCGGGACGGACGGCGGCGAGCCGGTCCTGGACGCCGTGACCGGGCAGGAGGTCACCCGCGTCTCGAGCCACGGCCTCGACTTCGCGGCGCTGGTCGCCCACGCGCGCGACGTCGGCGGACCGGCGATCCGGGAGCTGACGTTCCACGAGCGAGCGGGCCTGCTCAAGGAGCTGGCCCTGCACCTGGGCCGGCACAAGGACGACTTCTACGCGCTGTCACTGCGCACGGGCGCCACCCGGCGCGACTCGATGGTCGACATCGACGGCGGTATCGGCACCATGTTCAGCTACGCGAGCAAGGGCAAGCGGGAGCTGCCGAACGACACAGTGGTCCTCGACGGCGCCCACGAACCGCTCGGCAAGGGCGGCACCTTCGTGGGCCAGCACCTGTACACGTCGCGTCCCGGCGTCGCCGTGCAGATCAACGCCTTCAACTTCCCTGTCTGGGGCATGCTCGAGAAGCTCGCACCCGCCTTTCTCGCGGGCCTGCCCAGCATCGTCAAGCCGGGCAGCCAGACGGCGTACGTCACGGAGGCGGTGGTCCGGCAGATCATCGTCTCCGGGATCCTTCCCGAGGGCAGCCTGCAGCTGGTCTGCGGGAGCGCCGGCACGCTGCTGGACGAGCTCGGCGAGCAGGACGCCGTGGCCTTCACCGGCTCCGCGCACACCGCCGCGATCCTGCGCGAGCACCCGGCGGTGCTGCACCGCGGCGTCCGGCTGGGAGTCGAGGCCGACTCGCTGAACTGCTCGATCCTCGGTCCCGACGTGACGGCGCAGGACGAGGAGCTCGACCTGTTCGTCAAGGGCGTCGTCACCGAGATGACCGTCAAGGCCGGCCAGAAGTGCACGGCGATCCGGCGCGTCCTCGTGCCGGAGCCACTCGCGGACACCGTGATCGAGGCCATCAGCGCCCGCCTGGCCCGCATCACCGTCGGCGACCCCGCCGACGAGAGCGTCCGGATGGGCGCGCTCGCGAGCCTCGGTCAGCGCGACGAGGTCCGCAAGGCCATCGAGGCGCTGCGCACCTCCTGCGACATCGTGTACGGCGACCCGACGCACGTCGACGTCGTGGGCGCCGACGCCGAGCGAGGGGCGTTCCTCTCCCCCGTCCTGCTGCGGGCCCGCCCCGATGCCGCCGAGCCCCACGAGGTGGAGCCGTTCGGACCGGTCGCCACCGTGCTCACCTACGGGTCGGTCGCCGAGGCCGTCGACCTGGCCGCCCGCGGAAAGGGCAGCCTGGTGGCGTCGCTCGTCACCCACGACCCGCAGGTAGCCCGCGAGGTAGCCCGCGGGCTCGCGCCCTGGCACGGCCGGCTGCTGCTCCTCGACCGCGACGACGCCGCCGAGTCGACGGGGCACGGCAGCCCTCTGCCGATGCTCGTGCACGGCGGCCCGGGTCGCGCCGGCGGCGGCGAGGAGCTGGGTGGTGTCCGCGCCGTCCTGCATCACATGCAGCGCACCGCGATCCAGGGCTCGCCCGACATGCTCACCGCGGTCACCGGCCGCTGGACCCCGGGCTCGCGCCGCGTGGTCGACGGGGTGCACCCCTTCCGCAAGTCCCTGGCCGAGCTGCGCATCGGTGACGCCATCGAGACGACGACGCGGACGGTCACGCTCGACGACATCAACCACTTCGCCGAGTTCACCGGGGACACGTTCTACGCACACACCGACCCCGAGGCCGCCGCGGAGAACCCGTTCTTCGGTGGCCTCGTCGCACACGGCTACCTCGTGGTGTCTCTTGCCGCCGGCCTGTTCGTGGACCCGGAACCGGGTCCGGTGCTGGCCAACTTCGGCGTCGACAACCTGCGGTTCCGCACCCCGGTGAAGGTGGACGACACCATCCGGGTCAGCCTGACCGTCAAGCAGATCACCCCGCGCACCACGGCCGACTACGGCGAGGTGCGCTGGGACGCGACGGTCACCAACCAGGACGACGAGCTGGTGGCGACGTACGACGTGCTGACGCTCGTCGCCAAGACCGCTGGGGAGGCTGGGGGCACGGCTGGTGAGGGAACGGCTGGTGAGGGCTGAGAACGGCCGGCGAGGGCGGCGGGCGGCCGGCCTGCGCCCGTCTGGGACGATGAGGCAATGACCACAGACGCCACGTCGACAGGCGCGCCGCCTGCCCGCCGCCCGCGCGGACGACCGGGCCACGACCGCGAGGCGGTGCTCCGGACGGCGATCGACCTCTTCAACCGGCGCGGGTATGACGCCACGTCGATCAGCGACCTGGCCGCAGAGCTGGGTGTCACCAAGTCGGCGGTCTACCACCACTTCGTCAGCAAGGAGGCGCTCCTGTCGGCCGCCCTGGACGAGGCGCTGGAAGGTCTGAGCTCCGCGGTCGAGGCGGCGTCGGCCGCAACCGACGGCGAACCCAGCTCCGTCCGACTGCGGACCACCGTCGAGGCGGCGGTGCGCATCCTCGCCGACAACCTTCCCGCCGTCACGCTCCTGCTGCGCGTCCGCGGCAACAGCGCCCTGGAACGGTCGGCGATGGAACGGCGCAGACACATCGACGAACGCCTCGCCGTGCTCGTCCGCCAGGCCGCCGCGGAGGGTGACCTGCGCGGCGACGTCGACCCGGACGTCATCAGCCGGCTCATCTTCGGCATGGTCAACTCCCTGACGGACTGGTACCGACCCGGCGGACCGATGGACGCGGACGCGCTGGCCGCCACGATCTCCAGCGTGCTCTTCGAGGGTCTGCGGCCCGCGCGGGACGGCGTCGTACGGTGACCGCATGACCAGTGACCACGCCAGTGACCGCCCGCGCCCGACGAGTGAGCACCCGACCAATGAGCACTCGACCAGCGAGCACGTGACCGGTGAGCAGGCGACCGGTGAGCAGGTGACAAGCGGGCGAGTGACGCAGCCGTGGACGATCACGCTGGGTGCCCTCGACGAGAAGCTGGGCATCCAGATCGTGGAGCAGTCGGCGCAGCGGGTCGTGGCCACCATGCCCGTGGCGGGGAACACCCAGTCCCTGGGCCGCCTGCACGGCGGTGCGACCGCCGCGTTCGCGGAGGCGCTGGGGTCGTGGTGCGCACTGATCCACGCGAGCACGCTGGGCAAGGTGTGTGCCGGCGTGGACCTCAACATCACGCATCACCGCGGAGCGACCGACGGGATCCTGACCGGCACCGCGACCCCCGTCCACCTCGGCCGGACCATCACGTCGCACGAGATCGTCGTGACGGACGCCCAGGACCGGCGCATCTGCACGGCACGCATCACCAACCAGCTGATCGAGCAGCGCTGACGCCGTTCTGATCCTGACGACGGGAGGTCCGAGCCTGTCGATCTTCCGCGGTCGGTGGACCGTGTCGGTGGACCGTGTCGATGGACCGTGTCGATGGACCGTGTCGATGGACCGTAGTCAGGCCGGGTGTCCGGCAGGTCAGGCGACTTCGGATTCGGGTGGGGTTTCGATGGGTTCGGGCAGGGCGATGCGGTGTCCTCGGGCGTCGGTGAAGGCCCACCCGGTCTCCAGCAGGGCGCCTGGGACTGCAGGGCCGGTGGTGGTGCCGTCGACGGTGGTGCCGGTGGCCACGCCAGGGGTGGTGCCGTCGGTCGTGCCAGAGGTGGCTCTGGTGGTGGTGCCGCCCGGGCCGGTGGTGGTGCCGGTCAGGGGTTTGCCGGTCCAGTGCATGGTGATGCCTTGGGTGTCGACGAGCTGATGGTGGTACCAGCACAACAGGGCACTGTTGCTGACGGAGGTGTTTCCGCCGTGGGCCCAGTGGGTGATGGCGTGGTGGACCTCGCACCGTGAGGGTGGTTGGTCGCATCCGGGGAAGACGCAGTGCCGGTCCCGAGCGATCACGGCTCGGCGCATTTGCCCGGTGACGGTGCGTTGGGCGCGTCCGACGTCCAGGACGGCGCCGTCGGGTCCGAATACGACCCGGGTGACGGCACTGTCGCAGGCGAGGCGGCGTAGTAGTGCTCGTGGTGCACGGTCACCGGTCTCGGTGAACACCGGGCCACCACCGGACAGCAGTCCGGACACCGTCATGGTGCCGGCCACGCCCGTACCTGTGTCCGGCGCGTCCGCCCCAAAGCCTGGTGTACCTGTGCTGGTGCCTGGTGCTCCTGTGCCGGTCGCCCGCCCTGCTGCGCGGCCGGGTGTGGCTTGTCCGCAGGTCAGGCACAGGCCCTCGTGGGTGCGGGTGGCCTGGGCGACGAGCTCGGTCCAGGACACCGTGACGTTCAGGTGGGGTGGGATCGCGGCGCCGGGTGAGGCTTGGTTGGTGTCCAGGACGACCCGGGCGAGGTCGGCCAGGCCCTGCGCGCGACGCTGGGTCGACGTGCGGGGGTCTTCTGCGGCGGGCGTGCCGATGATGGCGTTGATCGCGGTGGTCACGAGCAGGCCGTGTTCGTCGGTCAGGAATCCTGCCAGGTGGTAGCCGTCAATGGTTTTGGCCAGGTCGAGGAACTCGCCCTGGGCGGCCTTGTCGTCGTCGGTGTCGTCGGTGTCGGGGTCGGTGATGGTCGCGAAGCGGCGCGCCACGACCCGGAACTGGTCCGCGTTCAACGAACCAGCCTCCCGTAGGACCAGGCCCTCGCCCGTGACCAGCGTGCCGTCGGTGACGGCGTCCTCCAAGACCTGGGTGATGAGCTGGCGGGTGTGTTCACCGTCGGGGTCCTCGGTCGGGTCGGGGAAGTCGACGGCAACGGTCTGCACGAACGCCTCGGGGGTCGTCCTGTCACCCGTACGGGTGTCGATCAGCCACGCCAACGCATCCTGCCGGGTCTCGCTGGTCGGTGCGACGTCGGTCATGACCTTCGCGTGGTCGATGCCCAGGGTCCCGGCAACCAGGCCTTCCCGCGTCCCGGGCAGTGCCGTCGCGAGGCGGCGGGCGATCGTCATGTCCCTACCCGCCGTGGACGCGGACACGCCTTCGCGGAGCCGGAGCCAGGTCGTGAACGCACGCGCCATCCCTCCTGAGCGCCACGAGCCGTCGGCTTCGATCCGGGGCAGCAACGTGTATCGGACCCCGTCCAGGCGAGCGGTCAGTGCACGGATCCGGGAGTGCGCCTCCGCCAACCGTGTGATGCCCGGGGCGTTCCATCCGTCCAGCACCTCGGGGTCGGTCAGCGCTGCCAGAACTGCGGCATCGGCCTCGAACCGGGCCAGCACGTCCTCGATCGACTCCGCAGGAGGTAGACCGGGGCCGGGAATGCCATCCGTTGACTTCGACTGCTCCACCGACCCCCCACCCCCCTCGTTGCCTCTAGTACTCACGTCCTCACTGCATCCATTATCTCGAACGCGCGTACGCACCGCATCGCCAAAATCAAATCTGTGGATAAGTCTTCAGGGCGGCGGCCCTGTCGATGCACGTCCCCAAGAACCGCCAGCGATCAGACCGCGCCCGCGCCGAATACTGGGCCGAATACTGGGCCAGGGTGAGAAGACCGGGCGGAGTGACCTGTGCGCGCTGGCGCGACCTGGCGTCAGCGGCAGTCCCGATCCCCCACTGGCCGCCCAGGTCATAGGGACGTCGCCGCCGCCCGCCGCCCGCCGCCCGCGACCAGCGACCAGCGACCAGCGACCAACCCCACGCGCAGACCGCTGCTGAGCATGCAGAATCGGGCCCCGCCGTCAGAGCCGGACGATCGCCGCCAGCGGGTTCTCTATCGCGTCGGCGACGGAACGCATGAAGCCCGCCGCCGTCCCGCCGTCGCAGACCCGGTGGTCGAAGACGAAGGACATCTGCGTGATCTTGCGGGGCACGATCTCGCCGTCGACCACCCATGCCCGGTCGATGATGCGGCCGAAACCCAGGATCGCCACCTGCGGGTGGTTGATGATCGCTGCGCTACCGTCGACCCGGAAGCCGCCGTAGTTGTTCAGCGTGAAGGTGCCGGCGGTGAGCTCCTCCGCCGTCGCCTTGCCGACGCGAGCGCGCGCGATCAGGTCACGGAGGGCTGCGTCGAGCTCGGCGGTGGTCATCGCGTCGGCGTCGAGCACTGCCGGTACGACCAGGCCCTGTTCGCCCTGGACGGCGATGCCGAGGTTGATGCGGTCGGACTCGACGATCTCGTCACGCTCCACGTCGAGCCGCGCGTTCAGTACCGGGTACTCCTTGAGGCCCGCGACGACGAACCGCGCGAGGTGGGCGAGCAGCCCGGGCCCCGGGTCGGTGGGCGTACGGGTCGCCTCGCGCAAGTCCCAGAGCACTGTCGCGTCGACGTCGACCCAGACGGTCGCCTCCGGGATCTCCGAACGGCTCCGCGAGAGCACCTTGGCCGCCGACCTCTGGAAACCGCTCAGCGGGACGCGCCGCTCGCCGGGAACGGCGGGAGTACCGGACGGGGCGGCGACGAGCGGCGCAGACGGCGCAGCGCCAGCGAGGCCACCGGGAGACGGCCCATCGGGAGCCACGACACCTGGAGGCGACGCGGGAGGCGTGCGCTCGATCGCCGACCGCACGTCGGACCTGGTGACGACCCCGCCGGCCCCCGACGGAGCGATCGAGCGCAGGTCGAGTCCCGCGTCCCGGGCGAGCCGCCGGACGATCGGCGAGATCACCTTCACCGGGCGATAGCCCGGCGCTCCGGCGACGACGGGCGCCGCCGGCTGGGCGCCGCGTGGTCCGGAGCTGCGTGGCCCGGAGCTGCGTGGCCCGGAGCCGCGTGGCCGACGTCGGCGGCCCGCACCGGGCTGCCCGGAGGTGCCATAGCCGACGAGCACGTTGCCGGAACCGGTCCCCTTGTCGTCGCGAGACGCCTTGGTGGCCGCCTTGCCACCCGACACACCCTGACCCTCAAGTTCAAGTTGAGAGTCAGACTCAGGTCCAGAACCGGGCTCGGCTCCCCCGGAACTCCCATCCACCCCAGCACCCCCAGCACCCCCAGCACTGACGGTGATCAGCGGCCTGCCCACCTCGACGAGGTCCCCCTCGGCGGCGTGCAGGGTGTCGACCCGGCCTGCGTACGGGCTGGGCACCTCGACCACCGACTTGGCCGTCTCGACCTCCACCACCGGCTGGTCGACGGCGACCACGTCACCCTCGGTGACCAGCCAGTGCACCACCTCGGCCTCGGTGAGCCCCTCACCGAGGTCGGGCAGGAGAAAGGTCTGTCCCGTCGCCGTGGTGGTCATGCGTCCTCCCACTGGAGGTCGTCGACGGCGTCGAGGATCCGGGCGACCGACGGCAGCTGGACGTGCTCGAGCTTCGGCGGCGGGTAAGGGATGTCGAAGCCGGTGACGCGCCGCACCGGCGCCGACAGGGAGTGGAAACAGCGTTCGCTCACCCTGGCCGCGATCTCGGACGCGACGCTCGCGAAGCCCGCAGCCTCCGCGATGACGACGGCGCGACCGGTCGACTCCACCGCGGCGCAGACCGTCGCGTCGTCGAACGGGACGATCGAGCGCAGGTCGACGACCTGCAGGCTGCGGCCCTCACGCGCGGCCTCCTCGGCGGCCTCCATGGCGACGGGCACGGCGGGGCCGTAGGCGATGAGGGTGGCGTCGGTGCCCTGGCGCCGCACGACCGCCGTGCCGATCCCTGGCTCCCGGCGGTCGCCCAGCGCGACCTCGCCCTTCGCCCAGTAGAGCTTCTTCGGCTCGAGAAAGATCACCGGGTCCGGCGAGGCGATGGCGGAGCGCAGCAGCGAGTAGGCGTCCGAGGGGTTCGACGGCGTGACGACGTGCAGGCCCGGTGTGTGGGCGTAGTAGGACTCCGACGAGTCGCAGTGGTGCTCGACCCCGCCGATGCCGCCGGCGTACGGGACCCGGATGACGAGAGGCAGCTCGACGCGCCCGCGGGTCCGGTTCCGCATCTTCGCGATGTGGCTGACCACCTGCTCGAAGGCGGGATAGGCGAAGGCGTCGAACTGCATCTCGACCACCGGGCGCATGCCGTTCATGGCCAGGCCGACGGCGAAGCCCGCGATGCCGGCCTCCGCGAGCGGGGTGTCGAAGCAGCGGTCCTCGCCGAACGTCGCGGTGAGGCCGTCGGTCACGCGGAAGACGCCGCCGAGCGGGCCGACGTCCTCACCGAGCATCAGCACTGCCGGATCCTCGGTCATCGCGTCGTGCAGGGCGCGGTTGATCGCCTGCGCGGTGCTGAGCGTCTCGTGCGCCACGGCAGTGGTGGTCATCGGTGAGCCTCCGCTCGACTCTGCTCGCCCCTGCTCGACTCATCCCTGCTCGACTCGTCCCTGCTCAGCTCGTCGTGCACGAGCGCCAGCTGTTCGACGAGCTGCGAGGTCGGCTCGGAGTAGACGTAGCGGAACAGGTCGTCCGGGTCCGGCACGACGTCGCGGTTGATGCCGTCACGCGTGCGGCGAGCGACCTGCTCGGCGGCGTCGGCGAAGGCCGCGGCGCGAGCGTCGTCCAGGATGCCGTCGGTGCGGAGGTAGGTCTCCAGCCGCACCAGCGGATCCCTGGCCACCCAGGCGGCGACCTCGCCGTCGGCGCGGTAGCGGGTGGCGTCGTCGGCGTTGGTGTGCGCCTGCATCCGGTAGGTGCGCCCCTCGACGAGCTGGGGGCCCTCGCCCGCGCGGGCGCGCTCGACCGCCCCGGACAGGACGTCGAGAAGGGCGGCGAGGTCGTTGCCGTCCACCTGCTCCCCGGGGATGCCGTAGCCCACACCCTTGTGGGCCAGCGTCGGGGCGGCCGTCTGCCGGGCCAGGGGCACCGAGATCGCGTACTGGTTGTTCTGGACGAAGAAGACGACGGGCGCCCGGAAGACGGCGGCGAAGTTCAGGGCTTCGTGGAAGTCGCCCTCGCTCGTGGCGCCGTCGCCGCACATGGCCAGCACGACCGTGCCCTCCCCGCGCAGCCGCGCGGCGTGCGCCACCCCGACGGCGTGCGGCAGCTGTGTCGCGAGCGGCGTCGTCAGGGGCGCCACCCGACGCTCGTAGGGGTCGTACCCCGAGTGCCAGTCGCCCTTGAGCAGGCCGAGCACCTCGACCGGGTCGACACCGCGCGCGACGGCGGCCGCGGTGTCCCGGTAGGTCGGGAAGAGCCAGTCTCCGTCGTCGAGCACCTGAGCCGCGGCGACCTGGCAGCCCTCCTGACCATGGGACGAGGGATAGACCGCCAGTCGTCCCTGGCGGACCAGCGCGCTCGCCTGGTCGTTGAAGCGACGCGCCGTGATCATGCCCGCGAGGCCCCGGAGCAGCTCCTCGCCCGCGGGCAGGCGCGCGGCGCCGGCGGCCGTCGGGCGGCCGTCCGGATCAAGCAGCATGACCGGCGCCTTCGACGGCAACATGCGATCTACGTCACTTGTCATAGAGATATACTCGTCAAGGATCTATTCGGAATCCATCAACGGCGAGGATCCGAGAAGCCGTCCAGCAAAACGTGGGTAATGCGATCCAAATGTCCAGCAGCGAAGGGGCTGAGGGCGTGGCCGCGAGACAAGTGGCATCGGGCCTGGACGACGTCGACCAGCGCATCGTCGACGAGCTGTGTCGCGACGGCCGGATGTCCATGCGAACGCTGGCCGAGAAGCTGCACATCTCGCGGGCCAACGCCTACGCGCGCGTACAGCGGCTCGAGTCCAGCGGCGTCATCCGCGGCTACAGCGCGGTCATCGATCCGGTGCTCGCCGGGCTCGGCACGTCGGCGTACGTCACGGTCAACCTGGAGCAGTCGGAGTGGCGCTCGGTCCGCGAGCAGCTCCGCACCCTGCGGGGTGTCGACCACATCGGGCTCGTCGGCGGGGAGTTCGACCTCGTCCTGCTCGTCCGTGCGCGGGACAACGCCGACCTGCGGCACCTGATCCTGGACCAGATCCAGGGCATGAAGGGCATCCTGAACACGCACACGCTGCTCGTGTTCGAGGAGCCGACCCCCGCAGGCCCCTGCCTCCCCGGGCATTGACATACATTCTTGCATGTATGTAGGTTGCGTTCACGGCAACCGATCCACCCGACCGCGCCGTCGGCCATTCCTTCATCGGAGCGCCGGAGGCCGCGTGACGACGCTCGTGGTCCACCCGGAACAGACAGACCATCAACCGGAACGGAATTGAGGACCTGATGCAGCTGACGGCGTTTCGAGTCGGTGCGGCCGCGTGGATGTTCACCGGCGTCGCACACACTGTCCTGGAGTTCGCCCTGCCCGGCGATCCAGACCTGGCCGCGGCGCTCCGTGCATCGACCCTGGAGGTAGGGCCGGTCTCGCTCAACGCGTTCCTGTTGATCCGTGGCGTGAGCGCCTCCATGGGCCTGGCGATGGTCGTCGTCGGGCTCCTGTTGTGGATGATCGCTCGCGCTTTCCGGACCGAACCGCACCGGGCACGTCCGTTCGGGGTAGTGGCACTGGTCAGCACCGTCCTGGCGCTCGGCCTGGCCGTCGCGTGGGTGCCCGGTCCGCCCGTGGTGACCTTCACGGTGGGGACCGTCGCGTTCGTCGTCGCGCTGGCAGCGAAGGATGCGCGGCCCAGCAGTCCCCGATGACGGTGCCCTACGGGTGCAGGACGATCTTGCCCACGTGCCGCCGGCGCGCGATCTCCTCCTGCGCCCGAACGGCTGACCTCCACCAGACCGTCCCCCGCCTGCGGGACGGGGTTTCGCCTACTGGGGCTCCTCCTGCAGCGCGCGCACCTCGATGCGCGACCGGAGGGCCTTCGAGCAGTGCTCCGCCCACCCGAGAGCGGTCTCCTCGTCGGCGACATCGATGATCCAGAACCCGCCCACATAGGCAGGCGCGTCCACGAACGGTCCCGGGATGCGCTTCGGCTCGCCGGCTGTGGCGTCGACGGTCGTCGCCGTGGACGGCGGCATGAGGCCACCCGCGGTGACGAACGCCCCGGACTCGTTCAGGGCGGTGTTGAACCCGTCGACGGCGGCGATCATCGCCTCCAGCTCGGCGGGATCCATCTCCTGCATCGACTCCATCGTCGGTTCGTCGGCCGTGTCGTGCGGGATGGTCAGGAAGTACTGGGTCATGGAACTGCTCCGTTCTGTTCGGTCGAGCTGACTGTTGGTGGTGCGGACGAGACGAGGCGAGGAAAAGTGCTCAGGCCTCGGGGGCGAACTCCTGGATCATCACCGGGGAGGCGTGGATGCAGACGATCCGGAGCGTCCCGGAGCCGGTGTTGGTGAAGCGGTGCCACGTGTCGGCGGGGGCGACCGCGGTGTCGCCGGCGCGGGCCACGAACGTCGCGCCGCCGACCACGATCGTCGCCTCGCCCTCGAGCACCGACCACGTCTCGTCGTACGGGTGCCGGTGCAGGCCCGGGCCCTGGCCGGGGTCCGAGGTGACGAGGAAGAACGACACGTTCGACCCGTACGAGGCGCCCTCGAACCGGAGGGTGCGGCTGTCGCCGATGCGGATGCTGTCGGCGGGGATCGCGGCAGGGCCGGCTGCGGGGGCGGCGGCTGCGGAGCTGGTTGCTGCGGAGACAGACATGGTGGGTGTTCCTTTCAACGGAGGCTGCGTGCTGATGAGCGCTACTCTCCGCCGTCCGCACCGCACTGACTACGCTTTCGACGTGGATCGAAAGTTCGTCGAGTTCCGGCTCGGTTCCAGCGACATCTCAGCGGTGCGGTTCGGCATCTCCCCCGGCCACGAGCTGGTGCACGCGGTGCGCACCATCCTGCGCCCGCAGAGCGCACCCCTGCACTGGGGATGGTTCCGCGGCCTCCAGTCGAGGCCGACGGAGGCCTTCCGCCTGATGGCGGTCATCAGCGGCGCGGAGGGTTACATGCCCGACTTCCTCACCGCCACACCGTCGGGTGACATGACTCCCCAGGAGGAGGCCGAACGCCTGCGCGAGGTCCCCGACGAACGGCTCCAGTTCGATCTGCAGAAGATGGTGCTCCGCTCGACCGGCGCCCGGCAGCAGGAGATCCGCGACCTGATCGCGGCACCGGAACACGCCCGGAAGGTGATCGTCGCGGCCTGGCAGGAGGTCTGGGACGCGCTGCTCGCGCCCGTCTGGCCGCAGATGCTCCGCCTGCTCCGGGCCGACATCTCGGTCCGCGCACGCCGCAGCAGCGACACCGGCCTGGCAGAGATGGCCTCAACCCTGCACTCCACGGTGGCCTGGGCGGACGAGATCGTCCGTGTCGAGATGCGCCGCCACGAAGAGGTGGTCGACTGCGGCGGCACCGGCCTCGTCCTCGTCCCCTCGGTCATGATGGCTACCCGCGGCTGCGCCGTGCTCACCGAGCGCCCCGCGCAGCCGACGATCTTCTACCCCGCCCACGGCGTGTCCGAGACCTGGCACCGCGACGGCGCCGACGCGCTCGCCGCACTCACGGCCCTGCTCGGAGCGACCCGAGCGCGTCTCGTCCTCGAGCTCCAGCAGCCGCTCTCGACCTCCGAGTGCGCCGCGCTCACCGACCTCGCGGTCTCCACCGCGTCCCACCACCTGACGGTGCTGCGCGACGCGGGGCTGATCGACAGCCGCCGCAACGGCGTCCGCGTCCTGCACACCCGCACACCACTGGGCGAGGCGCTCGCGGGCGTCGGGTAGCCGCGCCGCGCGTCGGCGCCCCTGCTTGCGCCCCTACCCCGAACGCACCAGGCGCTCGAGCACGCCCTCGGTCAGCTCCGGGGCGATCTCCTCGAAGTCCCACCCCTGGCCACGGCCCTGGGTGGCCACCCTCTGGTTGGCCACCCAGAACACGAGCACCCGTCCGTCGGCGGACCTGGCGACCTCCCCGTAGGACGAGTCGTTCCCGCCGTTGTGCCACAGCATCGACCCGTCCCCGCCGGCCACCACCCACCCGTAGGCGTAGTGCGTGTCGCCGCCGGGCTCCTCCTCCACGTAGGGCTCGAAGAGCTGCCGCTTGGCGTCTTCGTCCAGGACCCGGTCTCCGCGCAGGGCCTGGTGCCAGCTGATCATGTCGCGGGCGGTGGACAGCACACCGCCGTTCCCGAACAGGTTCCAGTAAGGCCCGCTGACGTCCCACGGGCGGTCGATCGGACGGCCCTGAGGACGGCCGTCGGCGTCGTACTCGACCGCGATGTCCGCCTGCGACCAGTCGGGCAGCACGTACCCGGTCCGGCGCATCCCGGCCGGCTCGAACAGGTGCGCGGCCAGGTACTCCTCGTAGCCCAGCCCGGAAGCCTGCTCGACGACGGCGGCGAGCAGGCTGTAGCCGACGTTGGAGTAGAGGTGCTCCTCCCCCGGTGCCGAGAGGAGCTCCGACGAGAGTGCGGCGCGGACCAGGTCGTCACGGGAGACCGGTTCGTCGTCGTCGCCGAGGCTCTCCACAAGGCCCGACGTGTGCGTCAGCAGGTGGTGCAGAGTGACACGGCGCTTGTCCGGCGGGACGCCGGGGAGGTGGGTCGAGATCGGGTCGCCGACCTCGAGCCGGCCCTGCATCTGCAGCTTCAGCACGGCGGCCGCGGTGAACTGCTTCGTCATGGACATCACGTCGTAGACCGTGTCGCAGGTGGCGACATCGCCGGTCGCACGGTCGGCCGCTCCCCAGCCGTCGCAGTGGACCACCCGGTCGTCGACGACGGCCGCGAGCGAGCCGCTCGAACCGGACGGCACGACCTCGGTCACGAATGCCTCGACCGGTTCCGGCCCGGAGGGCGCGCAGCCGGCGAGCAGACCCACGGTCAGGAGCGCCCCCGTGGCCGCACCGCCTCCCGGTCCACGCCGAGCCCGTCCACGCCGAACCCGTTCACGTCGAATGTCGTCCTCCGAAGCTAGCCGCGTAGTGGGTCCTCAATGTAGGAGCACCTGCTTCTCGTGGGAAGAAAAGAAACCCGCGCCCAGCTCGGCGAGGCGACGCGCTTGGCACACTTTTCTTGCGGCACGGCCGGCCAGAGGCCCGACATGCCGACCGGAAGGCCCGACATGAGGAAGCACGTCATCGCCGGTAACGTCACTCGAGCAGCGCTCGACGCGGCGAGCGGACGAGCGGCTGAGCACCGCGTCGCGGACCGGTCCGCACGCCGGCCCGCGTACCACCGACCGAGGCAGGCCAGGAGGCGCACGAAATGACGAATGTCGCCGAGACGATCGTCGAGATCATCAAGGACGCCGGCGTCGAGCGGGTCTACGGCCTGCCGGGTGACTCGCTGAACGGGTTCACCGACGCCATCCGCACCAGCGACGGTGTCGCCTGGCAGCACGTCCGGCACGAGGAGGCGGCTGCGTTCGCCGCCGCCGCCGAGGCCGCGCTGACAGGCGAGCTCACCGTCTGCGCGGGCAGCTGCGGGCCGGGCAACCTGCACCTGATCAACGGCCTCTTCGACGCCCAGCGCAGCCGGGTGCCCGTGCTCGCGATCGCCGCGCAGATCCCGGGACCGGAGATCGGCAGCAACTACTTCCAGGAGACGCACCCCCAGGACCTGTTCCGGGAGTGCAGTGTCTACACCGAGCTGGTGAGCATGCCCGAGCAGCTGCCACGCGTGCTCGAGATCGCGATGCGTACCGCGGTGGAGAAGCGCGGCGTCGCCGTGGTCGTCATCCCGGGCGAGATCTTCCTGGCCGAGAGCACGGGCCGCAAGAAGTCGGCGCCGATCCGGGCGACGCAGAGCGTGGTCCGCCCGCGCGACGGTGAGCTCAGGCAGGCGGCCGAGATCCTGAACGCGGCGAAGAAGGTGACCATCCTGGGCGGCGCCGGTACGGAGGGCGCGCACGAGCGTGTCCTCGCGATCGCCGGGCGGCTCAAGGCGCCCGTCGTGCACGCGCTGCGCGGCAAGGAGTTCCTCGAGTACGACAACCCGTACGACGTCGGCATGACCGGGCTGCTGGGCTTCTCGTCGGGCTACCGCGCGATGGAGAGCTGCGACGCGCTGCTCATGCTCGGCACCGACTTCCCGTACCAGCAGTTCTTTCCGTCGAAGGCGAAGATCGTGCAGGTCGACATCCGGGGCGAGCAGCTCGGGCGGCGGACGCCGATCGACCTCGGGCTGGTGGGCGACGTCGGCGACACGATCGACGCCCTGCTGCCCCTGCTCGATGACCACACCAACCGCAAGCACCTCGACACCTCGCTCAAGCACTACAGGAAGGCGCGGAAGGACCTCGAC
Organism: Promicromonospora iranensis; assembly: GCF_028994775.1. Classification (GTDB taxonomy): domain Bacteria; phylum Actinomycetota; class Actinomycetes; order Actinomycetales; family Cellulomonadaceae; genus Promicromonospora; species Promicromonospora iranensis_A. The sequence continues at coordinate 35,654 of NZ_JAJQMN010000012.1, forward strand.
GATCTCGCCGACAACGACCGCAACCGCCAGCCGATCCACCCCCAGTACCTCGCGCGGCTGGTGAGCGAGCTGGCCAGCGACGACGCGGTGTTCATCCCCGACGTCGGCTCCCCCGTCGTCTGGGCGTCCCGCTATCTGGAGATGAACGGCAGACGCCGGCTGATCGGGTCGTTCAGCCACGGGACGATGGCGAACGCCGTGCCGCACGCCATCGGCGCGCAGTCGGCGTTCCCCGCACGGCAGGTGATCGCGCTGTCCGGGGACGGCGGGCTCAGCATGCTACTCGGCGAGCTGCTGACGATCCGGCAGAACAAGCTGCCCGTGAAGGTCGTGGTGTTCAACAACTCGTCGCTGAACTTCGTCGAGGTGGAGATGAAGGCCGCCGGGTTCGTGAACTACGGCACGCAGCTCGACAACCCGAGCTTCGCCGACGTCGCGAACGCCATGGGCATCCACGGTCAGCGGGTCGAGCAGCCCGACGACCTCGAGGGCGCCCTCCGTGCGGCGTTCGACCACGACGGCCCGGCGCTGGTCGACGTCGTCACCGCCCGGCAGGAGCTGTCGATCCCGCCGGCGATCACCGCCCAGCAGGTCAAGGGCTTCACGCTGTACGCGATGCGCACGATCATGTCCGGGCGCGGCGACGAGCTCGTCGACCTCGCCGACACGAACGTGTTCCGGCGGCTGTTCGACTGACGGCCATGTCCCCCGCAGTCCGCCACCACCTCACGCATCCCCCTCAACACGACTGGTAGCAGAGACCAACGAGGGCACCAGGCGATCCCGAACCGGTCGACGACTGAACCCGTCTGGTCTCAGTGGTCGCCGTGCGGCACCTCGGCCTCTCCCTCGGCAGCCATCCCCGAATGCAGCGGCAGGAACGCATGCAGGTGGCCGCGGTCGGCCTCGATGTACTGCAGGTCGAGCTGTACCGCGGCCACCGCCCAGGCGTCCACCGCCCGCGAGCGCAGGTCGCCGGCGACGTCGTGGAGCTGCGCCGGATCGTCCCCCGCGTCTCCCCCGCCGTCCGTACCTGCTGCCAGCTCGAGCACGTCGAGCGTGTCGCCGAGCAGCCCGGTGGAGAGCAGCAGCCCGTTGCGGACGATGTTGTGCTCGGACGAACCGGTGGGCAGCGCCTCGACGTCCGCGGCCACGTCGTCGACGACGTCGCGCCACTCCCCCAGCTCCGCCGACGTCGGCCGTGCCGGCTCGGCCTGCTCCGCCGGCTCGCCCTCCGCCGGCTCATCCTCCGGCGGCAGAGCCTCGTACAGCCCGTCCATCACGGGCAGCAGCCGCTCCTGCGCCGACTGCGCCAGCTCACCCGCCGCCGTCAGGTTCTCGACCGCCCGTTCCGCCTCCGCGGCCTCCAGCTCCGCCACCCGCGCGGGGTCGACCTCGAACCCGCTGGGCGACGGCGCCTCGCCCTCCCACGGGCGCACCACCATCAGCACCACGGCCAGCACCAGGGCCACGGTGGCAACCGCCAGCGCGGCTGCCACCACGACCCCTCGCCCCGGTCGCCGGCGCCGCGTGGGCGCCGGTGACCGGGTTCCGGGGCGGCCGGCACCGCCCCGGCTCGACGGACGTGCCGCAGCGCTCGGCCCGCGCCGCGGTGCGTTCCGCGGCCTGCTCCTCGTCTTCGGCACGTCCTTGCTCCTCTCTGTCAGGTGTCGCTGTCAGGTATCGCTGTCAGGTATCGCTGTCAGGTATCGCTGTCAGATATCCCTGTCAGATATCTCTGTCAGATATCCCTGTCAGGTGTCGGATCGTCCCTTCCGTGCCGTGGCCGCTAGCGGCAGCGCACGGCGTCGTAGGACTCCTCGACCACCACCTCGTGCGGACCGTTGGTCGCGGTGACCGTGGCGGTCCCTGCGGCTGCCGTCCGGGTTCCCGTCGCGAACTGACGGGAGACGGTCTCGCCGGGCAGCACCTCGCGGAACGTCTTGCTCCCGTGCGGGGTGCTGAGCACGAGCCGCGCCGGGTCGGCGCCGGTGTTGGTCGCGCTCACCACCACCCGTGCCTGCGGGCCGGTACAGCGGGGTGCGGCCGTGACCTCGACCTGTGGTGGGTCGGGCTGGTCGTCGAACGCGAAGTCCTGGAACTCCACCGCGCTCCGGTTCGACGCGCTGTGCGCCGTGACGAACAGCCCGACGTCCTGCAGGTCGGCCGCACCCGGCAGCGCCTCCGGCTCGCCGATCTGGGTGAACGTCTCGCCGTCGGAGCTCCGGTACGCCGTGTACAGGTCGCCGTCGCGCACGAGCCGCACCCAGGCCGGGTACGCCGTCGAGCCGCCGCCCGTCGACGTGACGAGCTGACCGGCGGCATTGCCGCGCAGCCACTCGAACCCGCCGCTCGGCCGGATGCCGAGCGCCGCGTAGCCCGGTGACGACCCGGGCTGCGTGACGTCGTTGCGGACGATGAGCCCCGCCTTGGCGGACCCGTTGGAGTTGCCCTGGCTGTTGATCCGCACGGTCGCCGTCCAGTGCCGGTCGGAGCCCTCGCGGAAGATCGTCGAGTACTCGTCGGTGCCCTGCCACATGTTGGCGCCGCCGGAGTCGATGACGTACCGCCCCGCGGCGAGCTGCTCGAACTCGCCGTCCGCGTTGCTGAAGGTTTGCATCCCGCCGAACACGTCACCGACCTGCGCGACGACGATCCGTGAGGTCGTCGTCAGGCCGCGATCGTTGGTGGCCACGGCCGTCAGCTGGTAGCGGCCGTCGGCGGCGACGTCCCACGACGCCGTGTACGGCGCCGTCTCGTCGACGCCGATCGACGTCCCGTCGACGAAGAGCTCCACCTGGCTGACGGTGTTCTCCGCGTCGGTCGCCTCGGCGACGACCTCCACCTGGCCGGGCTCCACTCCGCCCTCCGGCGACGTGATCGCGACCTCGGGCCGGGTCGTCTCGGCGGCGCCCTTCCCGACGGCCTCCACGAAGTTGAGCCGCCGCTCGCCGGGCCCGGGGAAGACGACGTAGAGCGTGAAGCTCTCCCCCGGGTCGTCGACGTCGACGCGGACGTCGGTGAAGTGGCGGACGCCGGTGCCCGCCACCTCGGCGGTACCGAGCAGCTCGCCGTCCGGCGCGTCCTGCCGCAGCTCGACCTCGCCGTCCGCGGCCGCGGCCACCCGCAGCGTCAGGGCGTCCACGCCCCGCAGGTTCACGGGGTCGTACGAGGCCCACGCCCCGTCGGCGCCGACGACGACGGACCCGCCGCCTTCGACGTCCCGGCTCGGTGCCGTCGTCGTGCCCTCCGAGTCCGTGTGGAACTCGGCCTGGCGCTGCTTCGGGAACACGAGGGTGGTGTCCGAGCCGGTGAGCGACGGGACGTCCCCGGCGCCGCCGTCGTCCTCGTAGCGTGCGTCGAGCACGTAGAAGAGGTTGGTGTCCGCGCCGTGGCCGCCACCGAGCGACGTCGTGACCGAACCCGTGCGGCCGTGGAGCGGCTCGGACGGGTGCGAGTGCGCGTCGTGCCCCAGGGCCGGCTGGATGACGACACGCTGGTCGTCGATCGCCGACCCGTCGGGCGAGTCCTCGGCGTCGGTCACCGAGACGTCCCAGGGGATCGTGTCGCCGAACTCGAAGAACGAGCCCGTCGGCGGGAGCCCGAAGTCGACCTCCGGCCGCGTGTTCCCCACGGTGATCGGCACCGTGGCGGTCCCGTCCTTGCCCGCCGGGTCGGTGACGGTCAGCCGGGCGTCGTAGACGCCGTCCTCCGTGTAGGTGTGCGACGCCGTCGGCTCCGTCGAGTCGGTGGTCCCGTCGCCGTCGAAGTCCCACGCGTAGGTCAGCGTCTCGCCCTCCGGGTCGGTGCTGCCCGTCCCGTCGAACGTCACCTCCAGCGGCGCGGTTCCCGAGTCCGGAGACGCCTCGGGCACCGACTCGGGCGAGCGCGAGCCCGTCACGTAGTCGACCCGGTGCAGACCGGAGTTCGGGTTGTCACGACCGAAGCCGCCGCCCCAGTCGAGCACGTACATGGCACCGTCGGGCCCGAACTTCGCGTCGATCGGCGCGAGGAAGTCCTCGTCCGGCAGGAACCGGTTGACCTTCTCCACGTCGGTCGCGCCCGGTGCCGCCTCCGGGTCGGTGGGCTGAAAAGTGAACACCTGGTTGCGCGACCACTCGTAGAAGAACGCCTTGCCCTCGTAGTACTCGGGGAACTTGGTGTCCGACTCGAGCTCCGGGTCGTAGTCGTAGAACGGGCCGCCCATCGGTGCCAGGCCCCCGCCCTGGTTGATCCCGCCGGGCACCGAGGACCGCTGGTACCCGTACCACAGGTCCGCCGGCTGGGCCGGGGGCAGCTCGGTCAGGCCCGTGTTCCGGACCGAGTCGTTGACCGGCGCGTCACAGTCGAAGAACTCACCGACAGTGACCGGGCTGGTGCGGTAGTCGACGTCCCGGAACGGCTCGTTGTTCCCCATGCACAGGGGCCAGCCGAAGAAGCCGGGCTCCTTGATGAGGTTCCACTCGGCGATGCCCGCCGGGCCGCGCTGGGCCAGGTTGTCGGTGTTGCTGTCCGGCGAGTAGTCGGCGACACCGAGGTTGCCCGTGGCGGGGTCGATGGCGAACCGGAACGGGTTGCGGAAGCCCATCGCGTAGATCTCGGGCAGCGTCTTGTCGTCCGTGTCCTCGGACTCCGGGAACAGGTTGCCCTCCGGGACCGTGTACGTGCCGTCGTCCTCGGGATGGATCCGCAGGACCTTGCCCCGCAGGTCGTTGGTGTTGGCGGACGTCTCCCGCGCGTCGTGGAAGGTGCCGTTCCGCTCCGAGATCGGCGCGTACCCGCCGGACGGCTCCGAGTGCGGGTTTACGTCGTCGCCGACGCCGAGGTACAGGTCACCGGTCCGGTGGTCGACGATCAGGCCGCCACCCGTGTGCCCGGGCTCGTCGGGCAGGCGCCTGGCCGGTACCTCCAGCAGCACCTTCTCGGACCCGGGGTCGATCACCGTGGACCCGGCGGCGCCGGTGGTGACGGTGAACCGGGAGAGCCGGTTGGAGAAGCTCGCCGGGTCGGTGTCGTCCTCGCTCGCGGGCGACCAGTACTGGTACAGGTAGCCGTTCTCGGCGAAGTCCTCGTCGAGCGCGATGCCCAGCAGGCCGTCCTCGCCGCCGGAGTACACCGGGAGCGTCACGGCGGTGGACGTGGTCTGCGTCTCCGGGTCGAACACCCTGATCTCCCCACGCACCAGCTCGGTGAAGAAGACGCGGCCGTCCGGCGCGACGTCTATGCCGAACGGCGCGCTCGTGTTGGTGTCCAGCGCGACCTTCTCGAACTGGCCCCAGTCGGTGCCTCCGCAGTCACCCTCGGCCAGACCTGCCGCCCACTGCACACCGCCGACGATGTGCTGCACCAGGTCTGGCTCGTCGGTGTAGTGCGCGCCGAAGTGACCCATGCCGGTCATCCACGCGCGACCGCCGTCGTAGTACTTGCACCACGAGATCGGGTGGTCGTAGCCCATCGCGTTGCCGCCCGGGTCGTACGTCGACTCGTCCATGGTCGCCAGCACGTGGGCGTCGCCCCGCACGTTCGTCGAGAAGTTGTACCACTCGTCGGCACGGTCCCAGCGCTGCGGCAGGTGCTTCGTGGAGGGGTGCTTCCGGTCCTCGACACGGACCGTCCCCGGCAGGCCCGGGCTCGACCCGGTGGCGGCGTGACCGGGCATCAGCGACCCGATCATCTCGTCCCACCAGGCATAGCTGCCGCGCATGTCCGTCGCGTTGTGGATCGCGACGATGCCGCCACCGGCCTGCTGGTACCGCTCCATCGCGGCCTTCTGCTCGGCGTTCCACGGGTCGCCCGACGCCTGGAACATGACCAGCGCGTCGTACTGCGCCAGGTCGGCGTCGTTGAAGACGGTCGGGTCCTCCGTGTGGTCGGACTCGATGCCCGCCTCCGCGAACGCCGCCTCGAGCACCGGGGTGCCCTGCGTGATCGCCTCGGCATGCCGGTACTGGGTGGTGGCCGTGAAGATGAGGACCCGGCCCTCTTGCTGGGCCTCCGCTCTCTCCTGCTGGGCTGCGGCCTTCCCACCCTCGGCAGTGGCGTGCGGTCCGTCGGCGGCCGTGGCCGGGACGGACGCGAGCGTGAGCGCCAGTGCTCCGGCGGCGAGAGCCGCTATGGATCTCCCCCAGCGGGGACGTCGTGGTGCGGTCATCGTGTTGCCTCCTGGGCAGATCGACGTGCGGACCCGCCGGGGTCACCCCCGGCGGAGCGTGGTTCGTTGACCAGCCCGGCGTGCCGGCGCCGAGCGCTCTGCGCGTTCAGTTCAGGCGCGTGCGGTTCAGATCTGTGTCAGGGCATCAGTCCCCTCAGGTGGGCGAGGCCTTCGATCGCGAGGGCGTCCTGGCTGGGGGCGAGCGGCCGCCAGATGGAGGCAGCCGTGGCGATGGTGGCGTTCTCGCCGGTGAACGACTCGATGACGAGCGGGCCGTCGTACCCGGCCTGCTCCAGCGCCGCGAGCAGGCCGGGCCAGTCGATGCCGTCGCCACCGGGTGCTCCGCGGTCGTTCCCGCAGACCTGCACCGCGGCGATGCGCGCCCCAGCGCGCTCGACCGCCGCAGGCAGGTCCCGCTCCTCGATGTTCATGTGGTAGACGTCGAGCATCAGCCCGATCCCCTCGGCGGGCAGCGGGTCGATGATCGCGAGCGCCTGGTCCACCGTGTTGACCAGGCTCGTCTCGTAGCGGTTGAGGGGTTCGAGTCCGACGACGACGCCCGCAGCGATCGCGTGCTCGACGACGGGCGCGAGGTTCTCGACGAGCTCGGCGCAGGCGTCGGCCCGCTCCTGCGCCGTCGTCCGCCAGGTGCGCCCCACCGACGCGTACGCCGGGCCGCCGATCACCCGCGCGCCCACCGTGTGCGCGGCATCGACCACCGCGCGCAGGTAGTCCTGCGTCGCCCGCACGGTGCCCCCGTCCGTGGCGACCAGCTCGCGCCCCTCGCCCATGACGAGGGACACGCTCGCCGCGAGGCCGTGGTCGGCGAGGACCGCCGCCGCGCGCTGCGGGTCCCAGTCGCCCAGGCGCTCCACGGGTAGCTCCAGGACGTCGAACCCCCAGCCCGCGACGCGCGGCGCGATCTCGGCGAGCGCACGGTCGGTGAGCGGCGAGGTCCACACCCAGGTGTTGACGCCCACCGGCCAGGTGGTCGCGGTCACCGTCGGCACGGTTCTCGGCTGCACGGTCCTCTGCGGCACTCCCATCTACCGGTCCGTCCAGGCTTCGGGGTACCCGGGCAGGTCCTCGCCGCCGAACTTCGCGTAGTGCAAGGACGGCATGTCGGCGTTGGCCTCGAGGAAGTCCGCGAGGTCCTCCTGCACCACCGGCTCCTGGGGCAGCACCCACTCGGACGGCACCTCCTCACCGGCCCAGATCATCTGGGCGGCGAGGATCGGGGTGCGCCACTGGAAGTTCGAGTAGACGTTGCCGATGGCCGTCATCCCCGTCTCGTCCCACTTGCGCAGGAAGCTCATCTCGTCCTCGCCGACGAAGACCGGGTACGGCTGGCCGGCGTCCTCGAACGCCTCGACCGCCGCGACAGCACCGTCACCGGCGTCCATCCAGATGCCGTCGATCTCGCCGCGCTGCAGGTACTGGGTGACGAGGTCCTTGATCTTGGCGCCGTCACCGCCGGTGAACTCGACGCCGACCACGTCGATGTCGGACTCGGAGAACACCTTGTCGGCCGCGGCCCACCGGTGCTCCAGCACGTCCACGCCCGGCAGGATGCGCAGTGCCAGGACCGTCGCTCCGGGGTCGAGGTTGTCGACCAGGAACTCCGCGCCCACCGCGCCGTAGGCGTAACCACCGATCGGGTGGATGAACGTGACCATGCAGTCGGTGTTCACGCCGCGGTCGAAGACGATGACGGGCGTGCCGCTCTCGCAGGCGGCCTCGACGGCCGGGGTGAGCGTCGCCGTGGTCGACGGCGAGATGACGATCGCGTCGCAGTCGCCCGCCTCGACGAACGCCTGGATGTCGGAGATCTGCTTGTTGTCGTCGTCGGCGGCGTCCGACACCCGGAACTCGCCGATCACGCCCTCCTCCTGGAGCACCTCCACCTGCTGCTGCATGGTGATCCAGCCGGTCACCCGCCACGGGTTGGAGACGGAGGCGTTGGAGAAGCAGAGCGTCTTGTCACCGCCCTCGCTGGTCCCGCCCTCGCCAGCGAAGTCGGCGGTGTCCACGTACTCCGGCTCGATGGCCTGCAGCCACGGCTGGTCCGCCGGGCCCTCCGGCTCGACGTCACGCTGCGCCAGCTCCCGGTCGTAGTCCTCCTGGACGAACCACTCGCTCTCGGCACCGGACTCGGCCGGTTCCTCCTCCGCCGCACTCTTCTCGGCGGCCGGCGGCTGCTCCGTGGGGGCGTCGGTGGTGCAGGCCGTGAGCAGGAGCAGTCCTGCCGCTGCCGTGCCCGCCAGCAGTGCTCGGATCGGTCGCATGTCCATCCCCTTTGATGAGTGCGGGTCCAACGTCTGGGTCGTGAGCTGGGTCGTTGGCTGGGTCGTTGGCTAGGTGCGACGTCGACGTGCCGCGTAGGCGACGGCGACGATGATGATCACGCCCTGCACGGCCGGCCGGATGGTCGACGGCAGGGCGAGCTGGTTGAACAGGGTGAACAGGGCCTCGAGCGCGAGCGCGCCCACCATCGCGGCGACCACGGTCCCGCGGCCGCCCCCGAGGGCGACGCCGCCGAGCACGACGGCGGTGATCGCCATGAACTCCAGCCCCTGGCCCACCTGGGCGGTGACCCCGGCGAAACCGCCGATGAGCACCGCGGCGACGGTGGCGAGGAACGAGGAGAGGAGGAAGGCCCGCGTGCGCAGCCACCACACGGAGGCGCCGCTGTACGCGGTGGCCACCGCGTTGTCGCCGGCTGCGACCAGCGACCTGCCGAACGGGCGACGCATCAGCAGCACCGCGAACCCGACGACGACGAGCGCCACCAGCAGCGCATACGGAACCTGGAACTGCCCGGGAACGTCCGGGAAACCCTTGCGGCCCAGCACCCGGAAGCTCTCGCTCAGCGCACCCGTGGGCGCCCCGCCGGTCCACAGCCGGATCGCGCCGAAGAGCACGAGCATCATGCCGAGCGTGGTGATGAAGGACGGGACCCGCAGCAGCGTCGTCACCAGCCCGTTGACGAGCCCGACGAGCAGCCCGAACACGAGCATCAGCCCCAGCACCGGCCAGGTCAGCGCCTCGTCGCCGTCCATCAGCCGGGCCGCGATGACCACCTGGGCACCGACGAGCGAGCCCACCGACAGGTCGAACTCGCCCGAGACGATCACGAAGTACTGCCCCACGGCGAGCACCACCAGCGGTGCCGCCTTCTTCGCGAACGCCATGAGCGACACCGGCTCCGCGAACGACGGGTTGATCACGACGATCACGACGAGGACCACGACGAGCAGCGCGAGCACCGTCCAGCTGCCGCCGGACAGCAGGCGCTCCCGCCACTGCCGGGCTGTGCTGCGGGAGGTCTCTGCGGTGAGGGTCATGCGACGTCGCCTCCTCGTGCGGCCGAGCCCTTGGTGCCGAACCGGACGCGCCGGCTCGCCGGGTCGATCTGCCGCCGCGCGTACAGGGCCACGGCGGCGATGATGATCACGCCGCGTAGCACGTCCTTGAAGAACGGGTTCACGTCGAGCACGTTGAACGCGGTGTCGAGCACCGCGAGGATCGCCACGCCGCCGACGGTGCCGACCACCGAGCCCCGGCCGCCGAACAGGAGCGTGCCGCCCAGCACCACCGCCGCGATCGAGTCCAGGTCGAGGCCGTAGGAGTAGACCAGTGCGTTCCCGGTGCCGAACCGGGCGGCGATGAGCAGCCCCGCGACGCCGGCGCACAGGGAGCACAGCACGTGGGCCAGGACGAGGGTCCTGCCGGTGCGCACGCCCGAGAGCCGGGCGACGTCGAGGTTCCCGCCCACCGCGAACATGTGGTAGCCCGCGCGGGTCCTGGTGAGCAGCACGAACGCGGCGGCCGCGACGAGCAGCATGACGATCGTGGAGACGGGCACCGGGCCGATCCGCGTGTATCCGAAGGTCTGGAAGGCGAGGGGCACCTCACCCTCCGGCCCCTTGAACCGCGTGTCGAGGAAGCCCTTGACGATCAGGCCCATGCCGAGCGTGGCGATGAAGGCGTTGACCCGCAGCGCCGAGATGATCAGGCCGTTCACGAGGCCGACGCCGGCCGCGACCGCCAGCGCCGCCACCACCCCGAGCCACACGCGGGACGGGTCACCCGCCATCGTCGTCGCCCCGATCAGCGAGCACAGTGCGACGACGTACCCGACGGACAGGTCGAGCGAGCGGCACAGCACCACCAGCGTCTGCCCGACGGCGACGAACCCGAGCAGGCTCGTCTGCGTGAGCATGTAGCTGACGTTCCCCTGGGCGAAGAGGTTTCCGCCGCGGACCGCCACGAGGACGCCCGCGATCACCAGGATGCCGACGAGGGCCAGGTAGACGATCTCGGTCGAGCCGAGGTGGTGGCGGCGGGCGCTGCCGGCTCCGGTGCCCACCTTCGTGCCCGCTCCTGTGCCCGCCGTCATGCCGCGCCCGTGGCCAGGGCCATGATGGCCTCCTCCTCGCTGCCGCCCGGCAGCTCACCGGCGATCCGGCCGTCCCGCAGCACGAGGATGCGGTCTGCCATCGCCACCACCTCCGGCAGCTCGGACGAGATGAGCAGCACCGCGGTCCCCTCGGCGGTCAGCGTGCGCATGAGGTCGTAGACGGCGCGCTTGGCGCCGACGTCGATGCCGCGCGTCGGCTCGTCGAGGACGATGACCCGTGGCTCGGTCACGAGCCACTTGGCGAGGACCACCTTCTGCTGGTTGCCGCCGGACAGGTACTGCACCTCCACGTCCTGCGCGGAGGCCACCGTGCTCGCGGGTACGGCGAGGGACCGCAGCACCCCCGGGATGCCCCGCGCCCGGCGGTCCGACGCGCGGGGCAGGACGGCGTCGAGCACGAGCCGCGCGTTCGCGAGGACCGACTGCCCGAGGGCGAGCCCCTCGGACTTCCGGTCCTCGGTGACGAGCGCGAGGCGGTGGCGTACGCCCTGCCGGGGCGTCCGCACGTGGACCGGCTGCCCGTCGACGGTCATGCGGCCGCGTGTGAACGGCGCGATGCCGAACACGCCGTGCGCGATCTCGGTGCGGCCTGAACCCTGCAGGCCCGCGAGCGCGACGATCTCGCCGGCCCGCACCTCCAGGTCGATGTCGTCCACCATCTGGTTGCCGGCACCCTCGAGCGCCAGCCGCACCTCGCCGGGCACCTCACCCGGCACCTCACCCGGCACTGTGTCGGTGGGCACCGTGTCGGCGGGCTTGTCCGGGAAGAAGCCGGCGAAGTCGCGTCCCACCATGGTCCGCACCAGCCGGTCCGGGCTCACCTCGGCGGCCGGCGCCGTGAGCATGTGGTTGCCGTCCTTCAGGACGGTGATCGTGTCGGCCAGGTCGTAGATCTCCTGGAGCCGGTGCGAGACGTACAGGATCGCGACGCCGCGGTCCCGCAGCCGCCCGATCAGCTCGTAGAGGAGCGCGACCTCCTGCTCGGCGAGCGCCGCCGTCGGCTCGTCCATCGAGATGATCCGGGCGTCGTACGAGACGGCCTTGACGATCTCGACCACCTGCTGCTGCGCCACGGACAGGGATCCCACCCGGGCCCAGGGCGTGATGCTCGTCAGCCCCAGGTCGTCGAGGAGGTGACTCGTGTCGGCGTGCAGCCGACGGCGGTCGACCAGGCCGCGCAGGAGCGGCTCGCGGCCCAGGTACACGTTCTCGGCGACCGACCGGTCCGGCAGCAGGTTGAACTCCTGGAAGACCGTGGCGACGCCTGCCTGCTGGGCGTCGAGCGGGGTCGGGAAGGAGACGGGAGCACCGTCGAGCTCGATGGCGCCGGTGTCCGGACGGTGCACCCCGGCGACGATCTTCATCAGTGTCGACTTGCCGGCACCGTTCTCGCCCACCAGTGCGTGGACCTGCCCGGGAAGAAGGGTCAGGTCGATGTCTCGCAGCACCGAGGTGCCGAAGAACTCCTTGCCGACGCCGTGAAGGCGCAGGACCGGGTCGGGTGATTCCGGGTCGGATTCCGGGTCGGGTACTGCAATGTGCGCGTCGTCATCGGCTCGCATGTCCACCAATGTAGGGATCTTTTGGTTGATGTCAAGCAAAAGATGCTTGTCGTTGACGCGGCTTCTGCGGCTCGTGGCTCATATGGGCTATCTTTTGCCGATGCGCGGCCAAAGTTCACCCGGGAGGCGGTTGCCCATGCCCATCGACGACCCCCCGAGAGGCGCGCCCGCGCCCCTGTCCCTGGGCACCGGTGATTTCTTCCAGCTGCTGCGTGACAGCGAGCCGCGCACCCGCGCCGACCTGGTGGCCATCACCGGCCAGGCCAGGTCGACCATCGCGTCGCGGATCGACGCGCTCATGAGCACCGGGCTCATCGGCCCCGCGGGCATGGCGGGCTCCACCGGCGGCAGGCGGCCGGCGACCTTCGCCTTCCAGCCTGCCGCCAGGGTGGTCCTCGCGGTCGACCTCGGCGCCACGCACGCCCGGCTGGCCGTCACCGACCTCGCCTCCACCGTGCTCGCGGCGAGCGACGAGCCCTTCTCGATCACCGCCGGCCCCGACGTCGTCCTGCCCTGGGTGGCCCGGGCCGGCCGCGACCTGCTGGCCGCCGCCGGCCGCGACGCCGCCGACCTGGCCGGCGTCGGCATCGGGCTGCCGGGACCGGTCGAGCACTCGACCGGTCGGCCGATCAACCCGCCGATCATGCCCGGCTGGGACGACGTCGACGTCCCCGGCATCCTCGGCGCCGAGTTCGGGGTCGCCGTGCTCGTCGACAACGACGTCAACATCATGGCGCTCGGCGAGCACCGGACCGCCTGGTCCGACGTCTCCGACCTGCTGCTCGTCAAGGTCTCCACCGGCATCGGCGCCGGGATCATCGCCGACGGCGCCCTCCGCCGCGGCGCGCAGGGCGCGGCGGGCGACGTCGGGCACATGTCCGTCCCGGGCGCCGACCACGTGCCATGCCGGTGCGGCAACACCGGCTGTCTGGAGGCGGTCGCGAGCGGTCAGGCCGTCGCGGCGGCGCTCTCGGCCCAGGGACTCGACGCCGCCGACAGCGCCGGCGTCGTCGCACTGGTCCGTGCCAGCGGCGCGGCGGCGAGCCAGGCTGTCCGGCAGGCGGGTCGCGACATCGGCGGCGTCCTGGCCTCGTGCGTGAGCATGCTGAACCCGTCGGTCATCGTGATCGGCGGCGTGGTCGCGGATGCCGGCGAGCACCTGATCGCCGGCATCCGCGAGGCGGTGTACCGCAGGTCCCTGCCGCTGGCCACCCAGCACCTGCGCATCGTCGCCTCCCGCGCGCGCGGCGGGGCAGGCGTGCTGGGCGCGAGCGCCATGGCGGTCGACCACGTGCTGTCCCCCGCGGCGATCGACGCCCTGACCGCCTGACCGGCTGCCCCGCCGACCCAGCGCCCATACGCTGGTGTGCACGGCATTCCTGCGCTCGAGTGACCGGCCACCAGTCCCCTACCGCAAAGGAAACCAGCACCCGTGACCAGCAACCCCCACGCTCGCCAGCTCCTCGACGACCCCACCTGGTGGCGGCAGGCGGCCGTCTACCAGATCTACCCGCGCAGCTTCGCGGACGCGAACGGTGACGGCATCGGCGACCTGCGCGGCATCATCTCGCGGGCCCCCTACCTCCAGGGGCTCGGCGTCGACGCGGTCTGGCTCAGCCCCTTCTACCCCTCCGCGCTGGCCGACGGCGGATACGACGTCGCCGACTACCGCGACGTCGACCCGAGGATCGGCACGCTCGACGAGTTCGACGAGATGGTCCAGACCCTGCACGCGGCGGGCATCCGCGTCATCGTCGACATCGTGCCGAACCACTCCTCGGACCAGCACGTCTGGTTCCAGGAGGCGCTGGCCGCGGGGCCGGGCAGCCCGGAGCGCGCGCGCTACATCTTCCGGGACGGCCTCGGGCCCGACGGCGCACAGCCGCCGGCCGACTGGACGAGCATGTTCGGCGGTCCCGCCTGGACCCGGGTACCCGACGGCCAGTGGTACCTGCACCTCTTCGCCAAGGAGCAGCCGGACTTCAACTGGGACAACGAGGAGGTCCGCGAGGACTTCCGCACGACCCTGCGGTTCTGGTCCGACCGGGGTGTCGACGGGTTCCGCATCGACGTCGCGCACGCCCTCACCAAGGAGCTCGGCGAGTCCCTGCCGACACAGGCCGAGATCGATGCCATCACCGAGCCCGGCGCGCACCCGCTCTGGGACCGAGACGAGGTCCACGAGGTCTACGCCGACTGGCGCAAGGTCTTCGACGAGTACACCCCGCCCCGCTTCGCGGTGGCGGAGGCCTGGGTCTCGACCCCCCGGCGTCCCCGGTACGCGAGCGCCGAGGGGCTCGGTCAGGCGTTCAACTTCGACCTGCTGGAGTCCGACTTCGACGCCGAGCAGTTCCGGACCATCATCGCGGACAACCTGGCCCTCTCGGCGGCGTCCGGCTCGTCGACGACATGGGTGTTCTCGAACCACGACGTCGTACGCCACGCGACCCGCTACGCGCTGCCGCCCCGCGACGGGAGCACCGTGAAGCAGGGGCGCGACTGGCTGCTCTCGGGCGGCACGGAGCCGGTCGCCGACGTCGCGCTGGGCCTCCGCCGTGCCCGCGCGGCGACGCTGCTCATGCTCGGCCTGCCGGGCAGCGCCTACCTCTACCAGGGCGAGGAGCTGGGTCTGCCGGAGGTCCCCGACATCCCTGCGGCGGAACGCCAGGACCCGGCGTTCTTCCGCAACCCCGGCGTCGACGTCGGGCGGGACGGCTGCCGTGTGCCCCTGCCCTGGACCCGCGAGGGCACGTCCTTCGGCTTCGGCGACGACGGCGCGCACCTGCCCCAGCCCGCGAGCTTCGGCGAGCTGTCGGTGGAGGCGCAGGACGGCGCGCCCGGGTCGACGCTGGAGCTCTACCGTGCGGCACTCGCGCTGCGGCACGACCTGCAGACCGACGAGACGCTCGAGTGGGTCGCCGCAGCCGCCGACGTCGTGCACTTCGCGCGCCCCAACGGCTGGCACGTCGTGACCAACTTCGGCCCTGACGCGGTGCCGCTGCCCGACGGCGAGGTGCTGCTCGCGAGCGAGCCGCTGCCCGGGGGCCTGCTGCCGGGCTCGACGACGGCGTGGCTGCGCGCGCACTGAGCGCCGGATGACGCCCTCTTTCTTCTCGTTCGGGTGATGGCGGGTGGGGCGCCGTCCGGGCGCGGGTCAGCCGCCGCGGCGCTCTTCGGCGAACGCCAGGATCTGGGGAACCGCGCGGTCGACGAAGGCGTCGAAGTCGCGCTGCTCGGTGTACAGGTGCACGGAGAGGCGCAGGTAGCCGACGCCCTCGCTGCTCGTGAAGGCCGACTCCATACCGGCGAGGTCGAGCAGCCGCATCCGCAGCTCGTCGGCGTCGCGGCGATCCCGCCCCAGCCCGCCCGGCAGGCGCAGCAGCCGCATCGACACCACCGGCATGCCGACGTCGGTGGCCACCGGTGCGTCCACGAAGGGCTGCAGGGCCGCGCCGATGACGGCGGCGCCGTGGTCGGCGAGTGCCGTCATGGTCTCGCGCGTCCGTGCCCAGCCGTACTCCCGCTCGACGAAGTCGATGGCCAGGGGCGAGGCGAGGTAGCTCGTCGCGTCGATCGTCCCCTGGGTGTCGAACCGCTCGGGGTAGCTCTCCTCGGCGCCCCACGAGTCGATGAGCGGCCACAGGTCGTCCCGGTCGGCCGCCTCGGTGACGAGCAGGGCGGCGCCGCGTGGCGCGCAGGGCCACTTGTGCAGGTTGCCGAACCACCAGTCCCCGCCCGCGCCGGCGGCGGCGTCCTCGACGAGACCGGGCGCGTGGGCGCCGTCCACCAGGACACGAGCCCCGCGCTCGTGGGCCAGCTCGGTGATCCGCGCCGTCGGGAGCAGGCGCGCGGTCGGCGAGGTGATCTGGTCGACGACGACCAGGCGTACGGCGTCGGTCAGCTCCGCCCTGAACCGCTCGACGACCTCGTCGGCGTCGGCGGCCAGCGGGAGGGCGACCGACCGCACCCGGGCGCCGTAGCGGCGGGCGAGCCGGCGGGCCCCCGTCGTGACCGCGCCGTAGCCATGGTCGCTGACGAGGATCTCGTCGCCGGGTTCGAGGCGCAGGGCGTTGAACACGACGGTCGCGGCAGCGGACGCGTTGGGTACGAAGACGGTGTCCTCGGCCCGGGCGCCGACGAACGGTGCGACCTCACGGCGCGCCGCGGCGATCAGCTCGGGGAGCCGGGGGAACCAGCCGACCGGGCTCAGGTCGCCCTGTCGGCGCAGGTCCTCCTGGTGACGCACCACCTCGGTGGGCACGGCTCCGAACGAGCCGTGGTTGAGGTGTGCGATCGCCTCGTCCAGCGGCCAGGCGTCGCGAGCCGGCCCTCCGGACGCGAGGTGTACCGGCGGTGGTGCTGGAGCGGTCCGTACCGGGTCCATCGATGCCCCCTTTGACTGTCGTCGGACAACCATGGCAGCCGATCACCGAAAACGCTAGGCCGAGTCGCGTAGAAGCGGCGATCTGTAGGACAGGTTTTACCGGCGTGAAGATCCGCACCGTCTGCGGGAACCTGACATCCTGAGGGCATGCACGACGTGAGCGCAGTCGAGACCGCCCTCCACGGGTTACGCACCCTGATCGCCGACGGTTCGCTCCAGCCCGGCGACCGGCTGCCCAGCGAGGGCGTGCTGAGCGAACGGATCGGCGTCTCACGCGGGTCCATCCGCGAGGCGATCCGCACCCTGTCGGCCCTCGGCGTCGTCGAGACCCGGCGCGGGGCAGGGACCTTCGTCGGTGAGCTGCGCGCCGCCGACATGATCAGGACGCTCGCCCTCACCGTCGGGCTGCTCCCGTTGGAGTCGATCCTCGAGCTCTTCGAGCTGCGGCGGGTCCTGGAGGCGCACGCCGCGTCCCTCGCCGCCGCGCGCTGCGACGATGCCGCGGTCTCCGGGCTGAGCACCATCCTCGACCGGCTTGAGACGAGTACGGACGTCGACGAGCAGTCAGCGCTCGACCACGAGTTCCACATGGCCGTCGCGCGGCTCGGCGGCAACGAGTCGCTCGGCGCGATGGTGTCGGTGCTCCGGTCGCGTTCACGCGCCTACCCGGTGCCCCTCACCGACGAGACCAAGCGGATCTCGGACGCCGGACACCGGACGATCCTGGGCGCCGTGACAGCGCACGATCCGGTCGCGGCCTCGGTCGCGGCCGCCGCGCACGTCGCACAGAGCGAGGTGTGGCTGCGCGAGCACCGACCGGCGCCGGAGATCATCGGCTGACAGGGCGGCCCCCGGTGGGGGAAGTCAGGAACCGAACGTCTCCAGCAGCGTGGCCCGCTCAGCATCGGTGAGGTTGGTGGCGATCAGCGTGCCGTGCAGGCCGTTGAATCGCTCCCCGACACGGTCGGTGTCGCCGTCCTGGGTCACGGCGAACAGGGCGGACGTCCCGGAGGTGACCTGTTCGCGGATCGTCTCGAGCTGGGTGCGGCTGATCCCGACTGCCTCCGTGTGCTTGGCGAGCGCACCGATCGCCGCGCCCGCCGCCGCACCGACGACCGGCAGGAGGAACAGCCCGCCGAGCAGGAGGCCCCAGAAGGCGCCCCATCCGCCGCCGCGGAGCTCGTCGTCGTGCGCGTGCTTCGTGGTCGGCCTGGCCTGACCGACGGGCCACGACACGACCGCGTGGTCGACCACGGTGATCAGCCCGTCCGACGCGGCGCTCTTGAGGATCGAGGCGGCCTCCGCCGCACCCTCGGGACTGTCGAACTTCCAGACGGTGAACATGGTCATCGTGGTCTCGTCCTCCCGAGGCGTCGGCGCATACTCACTCGATGGTGGCACCCGGTCACGTGGTGCGCGCGTCGAGACGGACGGCGGCCAGCGGGTGCGCGGGCGGGGTGCTCGGGCGGGGTGCGCGAGCGGGGTGCGCGGAGGGGCGCTCAGACGGGTGGCGACGGGACATACCGCTCGGTGGCTCGGGGCGGCGGCGCGTCGACGGCCCACGCGGCGCCCCGCGAACGAAGTGCGGTGCCCAGCGCGGCGACGACGGCCGACGTCACCGCCGACCCGTCGAGCGAGCCGTGCCAGTAGCGCACGAGGAGCGTGGTGCGCGCGGAGTCCGCGGCGGCGTGCAGCGCGTCGGGTGCGGGTGCGGCGTGCACCCCGGGTGCGGCCGACACCGCGGGCAGCAGGACGCCGTCGATCTCGTCGTCGCGCAGGTCCGCGAGCCGCACCTCGACGACGCTGCGTCGCGCCCCGGTACCCGTGCCGTTCACGAGCGGCTGGGAGATGACCGCCGAGTTGGGCACGTGCACGCGGACGCCGTCGTAGGTCTCGAGGACCACCGCACGGCTGTTCAGGGCGGTGACGACGCCGGTCCAGTCGCCGAAGACCAGTTCCTCGCCCACCTTGACCGGCATCCTGGTCTGCAGCAGGATGCCGGCACCGAAGTTGTCGGCGAGACCGCGCATGGTCAGGACCACCACGATGCCGACCACGACGACGACGGTGAGGATCGGCTGGGTCTGCGCCCCGAGGAACGTGAGCGCGAGACCGATCCCCGCGAGCAGGACGAGATAGTTGACGGTGCCCAGCACCAGGTCCTGGACCTGGGGCGTGAGGCCCTTGATCCGGGCCGTCGCGGCCAGCACCGCCCGCCGGGCGTACCGGGTGGCCAGCCAGGTACCGAGCAGGGTCAGCGCGGCGAAGAGCACGTCCCAGCCGTCGAGGTCGTCCGTCGAGAAGAAGTGGGCGAGCGCGTCGGCCACGGGAGTCTCCCTTCCGGCCGCTACGGCCACGCCACCGTGTGCGACGCTCGGCACCCCTCGTCGTCGGAGCCGGCACTGCCTCCGAGGGTACGTTCGGGTGGAAGGCGCCGCGCGCCGATCACATCCCGATCAGGCCCCGGTGGCCGAGGGCTTCGGTGCGCCGGAAGGTGTGGACGTGGGCGACACGCTGGGGCTCGGCGTCGGGTCCGGGGTCGGCCCGCCCGTCGCCGTGGCGGTCGGGTCGGGGGTCGGCCTCGAGGTGGGCCCATCGGTCGGGGCCGACGTCGGAGACGGCGCGCCGGTGGTCGGCCTTGTGCCGCCGTCCGGGCTGCCGCCGCCCCCGCTACCGCCCCCACCTCCGGAGCCGCCGCCGGGGCCGCCCGCACCGGACCCGCCCGAGCTCCCGTCCGAGCTCCCGTCCGAGCTCCCGTCCGAACCAGGTGCGGCAGCTCCCGGACCACCTTCGCTCGTGCCGTCCTGATCCGGCAGGGCATCCGACGGCGTCGTCGCTCCCCCGCCCTCGACCGCACTGCCCGGGCCAGGTTCGCCGCCCTCGGGTTGGTCCGTGCCGCGCGGCCGGTTCTCCGCATCACGGTCCGTGCGGGCCGGGTCGTCGTCGTCCGTGATGATGAAGGGCAGGTCGAGGGCCGCCCACTCGACCGGTCCGCTGGTGTCGGTGTCCGGGCGGTCCCCCCACAGCATGGCCAGCCCACCGATACCCAGTGCGAACACCGCGAGCACGGCCCCGCCGGCCGCCATCGCCACCCGCTTCCGCGAGACCCCGGCGAGGGGCCCGGTCGGATCGGCTGGCGCGGTCAGATCGGCTGGCGCGGTCAGAGCAGGCGATACGGGCGCGTCCGCCGATGCGGGCCTGGGCTCAGCGGCGTCCCACGACGGTGTTTCCGGCTCACCGCCGAGGTGCGCACCCGACCGGTCGGGCTGGTCGGGCTGCTCGGGCCGGTCCGACTGCGCCACCAGGTCCCACGCCGGACCGCTGACCGAACCCGGCACGGGACTGCCGAGGCGTCCCAGATCAACGTGCTCGATGTGTCGTGTCGGCCTCGGGTTCTCCCTCACGGCTGGAACGATAGCGCGCAGGGGTGAAATGTCGGAATCCCCCCAGTGGTTCACCGTGCGTGTGGGACGATCCGCCGGTGACGACGGCGAACCGGCGAAGCGAGGCCCTGTGGCTCGACGATCCAGAGGGTGGTGACGGCCCTACGCCCGAGACGAGCCATCCTGCGTTCGCCCGGGTGGCGCCCCCGCAGTTCTACGACAAGGGCGACGAGTTCGCGCCGTTCGGCAACGACGCAGGATCCGACATGCTCGGCTCCGTACAGGACTGGTACCGCGCGGGCATGACCGACGACGAGCTCCCGCACATCGTGATCAGCTCGCTCGGCGACTGGGACACCGAAGGCATCACCGACGGACTGTGGTCGGGCGAATCGGACGTCGTCGACGACTGGTTCGCCGCGTGGGGCGGCTCGGACGCGGCGCACCACGTCTACCACGAGACCAACAGGATCATCGCGGCGGCGATCGCGCAGTTCAAGGTCCGTGGCGCATTGGACCCGATCATGCTGCGAACCGGCCTGTACGCGCTGGCCGTCAAGCGCGGCGAGCTCGACGACGCCGAGGTGCGGTACCCGCGCTGGACGCACGCAGCCGACGCCTGGGCCGGGCTCGAGGCGGCCAGGCGGGTCCTGATCGTCGCTCCCGTCAGGGACCCGCGCTCGGAAGGGAGCGGGCCCGGGCCTGCTGAAGCACAGACCGGCACGGGCTCGAGTTGAACCGGCCGGCGCCGCGGCCAGACGTGGCGGGCGCGCAGGAGGACTGGAGCGGCGCGCCCACGGCCCGGCAGCGGGCGAGACGGATGGCGACGACGGCAGTGCTGAGCGGCGTCGCCACCGCACTCGCCGGCGCAGCCGTCTGGCGCGTGGTCAACGAGGGTCGGCTCCTCCTGGTCGCGAGGCTCCTGGACGGGCAGACCCTGGCCCCCTTGTTGTGGCTCGTCACGGGCCTGTGCGCCGTCGTGCTAGGAGTGGCCGGGTTCCGGCTGTTCGTCATCGGGTACGAGGCATTCACCG
This sequence comes from Promicromonospora iranensis, assembly GCF_028994775.1. Taxonomy (GTDB): domain Bacteria; phylum Actinomycetota; class Actinomycetes; order Actinomycetales; family Cellulomonadaceae; genus Promicromonospora; species Promicromonospora iranensis_A. The sequence goes on from NZ_JAJQMN010000012.1 coordinate 56,588, forward strand.
CGGCCATGGCGGCGCTGTTCCTCTGCGCGGTGATCCTGGCTGCCGCCGTCGGCGTGCTCGTGATGGGCATCCTCACGCTGCTGCCGGCGGAGCACAGGTATGTGACCCTGCGCGAGCTCGACCGGCCCCTCGGGCACCGGGTGGTCATCATGGACACCGGTTCTACGTACGGCCCGTCGTGGCGCTTCTACGTCGGTGGGCCGTTCCTCTACGACGAGGTCCCTGCGTCGTCCACGACCGTCGCCGAGGGCACTGCCGAGTGCGCCAGGTACCTCTCCGCGAGACGGACGGTGTTCGTGCACGGTGAGTACGTGCTGAGGGCCGACTCGGGTGGCAGGGACGTCATCACGTTCAGCCCGGAGGGGCGCCGCACCTGTGACCACGACGGCGTAGCGGAGCTGGTGCTCCCCGAATGACCGTCGAGGGCTGGTGTCTACCGCCGGATCCCGCCCGGGAGCGCCGTGCGCGAGGAGAACGCGACCACGGTCAGGCACAACGCGACGGCGACCGCCCCGAAGCCGAACATCTCGCCGTACGACCAGGTGTCACGTAGCCAGGCCAGCACCATCGGGACGAAGAACCCGAGGTAGGTCAGTGAGTAGAACACCGCGGTCAGCCCCGCGAGCTGCCCCGGTCCCGCGATCCGCGCGACCTCGCTCAGCCCGGCGACGAGCGCCAGCCCGTAGCCCGTCCCGAGCACCACGGCCGCCACGACGCCCACCGGCAGCGAGAGCACGGTGGACGCCCAGGCGGCCAGCGCCATCCCGACGCCGACGATCGTCAGGGCCACGATCGAGGCCCGGGCCGACGAAGGCGTGTCGATCCGGCGGGCCACCACCTGGATGCCGATGCCGCAGCCGAGCGCGAGGATGGCCATGACCCCCGCGAAGGCGATGGGGTAGCCGCCGACGCGGTCGGTGAGCAGGCTCGGCAGCACCGCGAACGCGCATCCGGCACAACCGAACACCCAGGGTGCGAGCGGCACGACGACGCGCAGGAAGCGCGGGTGGCGGACGGCGGTGATGCGCAGGTCGTCGAGCAGTGCGGCCCGCTCGCCCCTCGGGAGGCTCTGCCGGGTCTCGGGGACACGGAACAGCACCAGGCCGGCGACCAGGGAGCCGGCGGCGTGCAGGACGTAGGCGAGGAGCGTGGGCCAGGGCGCGAACTGCGCGAGCATGGCGGCGACACCCGCTCCCGAGAGGAACCCCGCGGTCAGGGAGAGAGACCCGCGCCGAGGCCCCGCCGCACGGTCGCCGGAGGCCGCGCTGAGCTCGGTGAGCCACGTGGAGCCCACCGCCATGGCCAGCCCGAGCGCGACGCCGCAGAGCAGGCGGCCGATCCCGAGCACCACGGGGCTGGCCGGATCCAGCGCGAGCACGAGCGAACCGAGCGCCGAGACCGGCGCCGCGGGCAGCAGCAGCGGACGACGGCCGAACCGGTCGGACATCGGCCCGCCCAGCAGCAGCGCGGGAACAAGACCGAACACGTAGACGGCGAGCAGCGCGTCGACGGTGACCGGCCCCATGTCGCCCTGCTCGCGGTACATCACGAGCAGCGGGGTGAACTCGTTGCCGCCCCAGGCCACCGCCAGGAGGACGGCGGCGACCGGCCACCAGGTCCGCCGCCCCACCGGGAGCGGGGACGCGGCAGACGACTCCCCGGGGCGCGAACGTGGCATGACCTCATCCTCCGTAGCCGGCACCCGGAGGAACAACCCGTGGGACTGTGAGCGTGCGCACAGGCACGTCACAGCCCCACGGGTGACAGACGGAAGAGCGGTGGTTACCTGCTGTCGGAGGAACCAGTCGCGTCGGTGCCCTCGGCTGGGGCCTCGGACGTAGTGCTCTTGGGCGCGCTGGTCTTGGAGACGGCGCTCTCGGACGCGGTGCTCTTGGACGCGGTGCTCTTGGACGGCACAGCACTCACCCGGCCCGCGGCGTCGTCGGTGTCCTTGGCGTCGTCTGCGGTGTCAGCCTCGGCTTCGTCGTCCTTGACGTCCTTGACGTCCTTGGCGTCCTTGGCGTCAGCCTCGGCCGCCTCCTCGGACACCGCCTCGGCGTCCTCGTCCTCCGGCTCCCGTCCTGGCTGGTACACGGACGGCTCGGGCTCCGGGTGCCGCCGCCCCTGCACCACCACGATCACGATGCCCAGCAGGACCGCGACCCCCGACGTCCAGATGTTCGCCGGGACACCCAGCGGGGCGTCGCTCGTCGGGTCGATACGGATGGCCTCGAGCCAGCTGCGGCCCAGCCCGTACCAGATCAGGTAGAGGCCGAACATGCGGCCCCAGCGCAGTCCGGCACCGGGCGTACCGCCGTCGGCCAGCAGTGCCTCGTTCCGGCGGACGACCCGCCGCTCGATGGTCAGCAGCAGCGCGATGCCGATGACGTTCCAGATCATCTCGTACAGGAACAACGGGTGGAACAGCGTGCCGGGGTCCGCCCAGTCGGGGAACATCGGCGCGTCGGGCCGGATCTCCAGGCCCCAGGGCAGCGTGGTCGGCAGGCCGAACAGCTCCTGGTTCACGTAGTTGCCCAGCCGACCGATCGCCTGCGCGGCGAGCAGTCCGGGAGCCAGGGCATCGGCGAACGACCAGAACCGCAGGCCCGTCAGTCGGCAGCCGATCCAGACTCCCACGGCGCCGCCGAGCAAGGACCCGAACAGGGCGTTGCCGCCCTCCCAGATCCGGATCCATGCCCACGGGTCGACCCCAGGACCGGTGAAGTCCCCGAGGTGGGTGAGCACGTGATAGATCCGGGCGCCGACGATGCCGATCGGCACCGCCCACATCGCGATGTCGAGGGCGAGCCCGGGGGCGGCTCCGCGTGCGCGGAGGCGCCGGTCCGTGATGTACGCGGCGGCGGCGATGCCGGCCAGCAGACACAGGGCGTAGGTATGGATGGTGAGCGGGCCCAGGTGGATCTGGGACCACACCGGGTCAGGGCTGGGGATACTGGCCGGAAGCACGACCCGAAGGTACCGCGACTGACCCACATCGTGGGCATCGAGCTCGGCGCGCACAAAAAACTCCGCCCCTGCCCAGCGGTTGGGCCCAGAAGTCACGTGACTTCTGGGCCCAATAACTGGGTAGCAGCGGAGGTTCCGCGAGATCGGTCGGTTGCACCGGACGGCGACACGGAACAGCGACACCGGACCGCGGCACCGGACGGTGACGGGGGCCGGGAGGCCCGCCGCGGTCAGCGCTTGCGCTTCTCCCGGACGCGCACCGAGATCTCGATCGGCGTGCCCTCGAAACCGAACGTCTCCCGCAGGCGGCGCTCGATGAAGCGGCGGTAGCCGGCCTCGATGAACCCGGTGGCGAAGATGACGAACCGCGGCGGCCTGGTGGAGGCCTGCGTGGCGAACAGGATGCGCGACTGCTTGCCACCGCGCAGCGGGTGCGGGTGCGCCGCCACGAGCTCGCCGAGGAACGCGTTGAGCTTCCCCGTCGGGACACGGCGGTCCCACGAGGCGAGCGAGCGCTCGATCGCCGGGACCAGCCGCTCGCTGTGCCAGCCGGTGCGTGCCGACAGGTTGACGCGCGGCGCCCACGCGATCTGCACGAGCTCCTGCTCGATCTCGCGCTCGAGGAAGGGACGGCGGTCCTCGTCCATGAGGTCCCACTTGTTGTACGCGATGACGAGCGCCCGGCCGGCGTCCACGACCTGCTGGATCACGCGGATGTCCTGCTCGGTCAGCGGCTGCGACGCGTCCACCAGGACCACGCCGATCTCCGCCTTGTCGATGGCGGCCGCGGTGCGCAGCGAGGCGTAGAAGTCGGCGCCCTTGGTCTGGTGCACCCGACGGCGGATGCCGGCCGTGTCCACGAACCAGTACGGGATGCCGCGCAGCTCGATCAGCTCGTCGACCGGGTCGCGCGTGGTGCCGGCGACCTCGTCGACCACCACTCGCTCCGACCCGGCGATCTTGTTCAGCAGCGACGACTTGCCCACGTTCGGGCGCCCGACGAGCGCAACGCGGCGCGGGCCGGCGGGCCGCAGGGTGCCGTGCTCCGACGTCGTCGGCAGCACCTTGACGGCGGCTTCGAGCAGGTCGCCCGTGCCACGGCCGTGCAGGGCGGACACCGGGTGCGGCTCCCCCAGGCCCAGCGCCCACAGGTAGGCGGCGTCCGCCTCGCCGGACGCGCCGTCCACCTTGTTGGCGCACAGCACCACGGGCTTGCCGGAGCGGCGCAGCAGCTCGACGACGCGCTCGTCGGTGGAGGTGGCGCCCACGGTCGCGTCGACCACGAACACCACGGCGTCGGCCAGGGAGATCGCGACCTCGGCCTGCTCCGCCACCTTGGACTCGATGCCGGCGACGTCGACCTCCCAGCCGCCGGTGTCGACGAGCATGAACTGGCGGCCGGCCCACTCCGCCGGGTACGACACGCGGTCGCGCGTCACGCCTGGCTTGTCGGCGACGACCGCCTCACGGCGGCCCAGGATGCGGTTGACCAGTGTCGACTTGCCGACGTTCGGGCGCCCGACGATAGCCAGCACCGGTAGCGCCTGCTCGGCCGCCGCCTGCTCGTCGCTCCACTCGGAGTCGAGCAGCGCCTGGTCCGACTCGTCGAGCTCGAACTCCTCGAGGCCGACGCGCAGCGCACGCTCGCGCGCGACGTCGTCCTCGGTCTCCGCGAGATCGAGGTCGGGTGCGGCCGGGGCGGCCGCGTCCAGGGCAGCATCATCTCGGGCCGCCGCGTCCAGCGCAGCAGCCTCCGATGCAGAGGAGTCGTGGGTCATACCCCCATTGTCGCAGGCCTGACGCGCTCAGGCCGCCTCGCGGTCATATGACCTGCGTCGCTCCTCGGCCCCAGCGCTCCCCGGCCCACGGACCCGGGCACGGCCCCGGCTCAGGCGGACGGCGCCACCGCGCGCCCCGTCACCTGCGCGACGACGGCGAGCACGGCGTCGACCGTCTGCTCGAAGTCGAGGTCGCTGGAGTCGACGGTCGCCACGCCGTCGGCGGCGACGTGGAACTGCGTGACCTTCGCGTCGTCCTGGTCACGGCGCAGCACCTGGTCGCGCGTGGCGTCGACCGCTGCGGTGTCGGCGGCGCCGTGCACCTCCAGCGACCGGCGGCGCAGGCGCGCCTCCTCGGAGGCGGTGAGCAGCACCCGGGCGTCGGCGTCGGGCGCGACGACAGTGGTGATGTCGCGGCCCTCGGCCACAATCCCCCGGCCGCCCGAGTGCACGGCCTGCGCCGAGCTGGACTCCTGGTCGATGATCTGACGCTGAAGCCGCTTGAGCTCGGCCCGGACCTCGAGGTTGGACGCCACCTTCGACACGTTGGTGGTGACCTCGGCGGAGCGGATGGTCACCGCGACGTCCCGCCCGTCGAGCTCGACGCCGGGCGCGGCCGGGTCCAGCCCCATGACCAGGGGCATCGCCCGGACCGCGGTGGCGACCGACACGGCGTCGTCCAGGTCGGCCGTCTCCATGCTCCAGACGGTGGCCGCCCGGTACATGGCGCCCGTGTCGAGGTAGGCGAGGCCGAGCCGGGCGGCGACCGCCTTCGACACGCTCGACTTGCCGGAGCCCGACGGCCCGTCGATGGCGATCACTACAGGGCTGGTCACAGTCCCGCTCGCTTTCCGTTGAGTGCTGGGTATTTGCTGCCAGAGTGCGTCAAAGGGCGCAGATACCCAGCACTCAGCGAGAGAGGTTACAGGTCTACGGCGCCCATCAGGGTGCCGAGCTCGGTCCGGCCGAGCACACGGGTGCGTCCCGACTTCAGGTCGCCGAGCGGGATCGGCCCGATCCGGGTGCGTACGAGGCGCGTCACCGGGTGACCGACCGCGTCGAACATCCGGCGCACGATCCGGTTGCGGCCCTCGTGCAGCACGACCTCCAGCATCGCGTAGCCGTCGATCTGCTGGACCACGTGCACCGCGTCCATCTTCGCGATGCCGTCCTCCAGCTCGATCCCCTTCAGGAGCTCGCGGCCGACGCGCGGATAGATCTCGCCCTCGACCGTCACGAGGTAGGTCTTGGCGATCTTGTACTTCGGGTGCGACAGACGGTTGGCGAGCTCGCCGTCGTTCGTCAGGAGCAGCAGGCCTTCGCTGTCGGCGTCGAGCCGGCCGACGTGGAAGAGACGCTCCTCACGGTTCTTGATGAGGTCCGCGACGGTCGGGCGCCCCTTGGGGTCGTCCATCGTGGACACCACGCCCAGCGGCTTGTTCAGCGCGATGGTCACCTTGGCCTGGTCCAGCTGGATCCGCAGCCCGTCCACGTGGATGACGGCGGTAGCCGGGTCGACCCGCACGCCCAGCTCGGTGACGACCTGGCCGTCCACCTCGACGTGACCGCCCGCGATCAGCTCCTCGCTCGCCCGGCGGGACCCGAGCCCGGCCTGGGCGAGGACCTTCTGCAGCCGCACGCCGCCCTCGACGTGCACGTCGCGGCCCTGCTCCGCGGGCTTCGCGGGCGTGCGCCGAGGGGCGTTCGCCTGGGCACGGCTCTTGGCCGAGCTACCGCCCCGGAAGTTCTTGCCGCCCTTGCCGGAATGGTCGGGTCGGCGCGGCTGCTGGCCACCACTGGATTCGCGGCGGCTCCCGCCGCGGCGTTCGTTGCTCATGATTCATCTCTCGGTGAGTCGGGAAGGGCGCTGTGACCTGCGTACGGGCCCGGACCGGGACGGCTGGTCGAACCGGAGTCCGACCTGGGTCCGACCGGTGTCGGGCACGAAGTCCGACACAAGGTCCGGACTAGGAGTCCAGCCCGTCGAGGCCGTCGAACGTGTCGAGGTCCGGCAGGTGCGGCGCCAGCGGAGGCAGCTCGTCGAGCGACGAGAAGTCCATCCGCTCCAAGAAGTATCCCGTGGTTCCGAACAGAACCGCACCCGAGCTCGGATCCTGGCCGATCTCGGCGATCAGCCCGCGGGTCAGCAGCGTCCGCACGACGCCGTCCACGTTGACCCCGCGCACCGCGCTGACCTGGCCACGCGTCACCGGCTGACGATAGGCGATCACCGCGAGCGTCTCCAGCGCGGCCTGGCTCAGCTTGGACGACTGGCCGTCCAGCACGAAGCGCCCGACCGGGTCCGCGTGCGCCGCCGACGAGTAGATGCGCCATCCGTCCACCGTCCGGCGCAGCTCGAAGCCGCGCGGGCGGGACCCGAGGTGGCCCGCGTACTCGTCGGCCAGCTCGTGCAGGATGTCGTCGGTCTCGTCCTGCGTCAGGTTCAGGGCCGCGGCGATGCGGTCCGCGCCGATCGGTGCGTCGGCCACCATGAGCACCGCCTCGACCGCCGCGTGCGCGCCGCCCGGGAGCGTGTGCACGTCGACGAAGGCCAGCTCGTCCTGCGTCGAGCCCTCGGCCGGTGCGTCCGACGGCGATACGTCCGGCAGCACGGCCTCGGGGGCCTGCTCTTCGACGGTCATCTCTTCGACGGCTATCTCTTCGACGGTCATGGTGTTGTCGCCTCCGTTCCGGGTTCCGCGCCCACTGTCTGCTCGGGTACGACCTGCTCCGGTATGTCCTGCTCCAGTACGACCTGCTCCGGCTTGTCCTGCTCAGATGCGGCCTGCTCCGGCTCCCCCACCGGCACGGCCGGGTCGCCCTCGTCGAACTCGCTCGGGCCGGCCTGGGGGTCGAGGTACTTCTCGCCGTCGTCGGGCCCGGCGGTCCAGCGCACCGTCAGCTCGCCCAGGGGGCTGATCTGCTCGAACCCGACGAGGGAGTCGCGGAACAGCTCCAGCAGCGCCAGGAACCGTGCGACGGTCACGAGGCGTTCGGTACCCGCCGTCAGCGCGCGGAACGTCACCGAGCGCTCGACCCGCAGGCGCTTCACGATGACACCGGCCTCCTCGCGCACGCTCACCGCCGAGCCGTGCAGGTGGGCCAGGCCCACGACGGGCGGCGGCTTCGGGGCCAGCACCCGGGCGGCCAGCTCGGCGAGCCGCTCCCCCGTCGTGTCCCAGACGAGCTCGGGCAGGATCGCGGCCAGATGCGGTTCGAGCGGCGTCAGACGCGGCACGCGGCGGCCGGCCGACGCCATCTGGTCCGCGATGACCTTCGAGACCTCCTTGTACGCCCGGTACTGCAGGAGCCGGGCGAACAGCAGGTCGCGGGCCTCGAGCAGCTCGAGGTCCTCCGCGTCCTCGTCGATGACGCCGGGCAGCAGCCGGGCCGCCTTGAGGTCGAGCAGCGTCGCGGCGATCACGAGGAACTCGCTGGCGACACCGAGGTCCCAGGAGGCGTGCTCCTCGCCGCGCGCGGCGGCCTCGCGGGAGGCCCGCTCCGCCTCGCGGATGTGCGCGACGAACTCGTCGGTCACGACGGCCAGCGCCACCTCGGTGACGTCCATCTTGTGCTTCGCGATCAGCGACAGCAGCAGGTCGAACGGTCCCTCGAAGTTGTGCAGGTGGACCTGGAAGGTCCGGGAGCTGCGGCGCTCGTCCGCGAGCGCCTCGTCCGGCGTCGGCTGCGGGCCGGGCTCCGCCGCGGCCGGCTCGACGGCCGTGCCCGGCTCCGCCTCGAGGACGTCGGAGTGCTCCACCTCCGCCTCAGGCTCTACCGTCTGCTGCCCGAGGCCGCGGTTCTGCTCCGTCCGGGTGTTTCGTTCCTCGACCCCCACACTGCGCGCCACCTCCGCCTCAGGCAGCGTCGCCGCGGGCGACGAGCTCCCGGGCGAGCTGACGGTACGCGGCGGCACCCGGGTGGCCCGGGGCGTAGGCGGTGATGGGCTCGGCGGCGACCGTGGCGTCGGGGAACTTCACCGTGCGCCCGATGATCGAGTGCAGCAGCGTGTCGCCGAAGGCCTCGTGCACCCGGGCCACGACCTCCCGGGAGTGGAGGGTGCGCGAGTCGTACATGGTGGGGAGGATACCGTCGATCTCCAGGGCCGGGTTGAGCCGGTCCCGCACCTTCTCGATGGTCTCCACCAGCAGGGCGACGCCGCGCAGCGCGAAGAACTCGCACTCGAGCGGGATGAGCACGCCGTGGGCGGCGGTCAGCGCGTTCACCGTGAGCAGGCCGAGGCTCGGCTGGCAGTCGATGAGGATCACGTCGTAGTCGTCCATCACCGGACGCAGGGCGCGGGCCAGCACCGACTCGCGCGCCACCTCGCCCACGAGCTGCACCTCCGCCGCCGAGAGGTCGATGTTCGCGGGCAGCACGTCGAGGTTCTCGATCCCGGACGAGATGAGGACGTCGCGGATGTCCACGTTCCGCTCCATGAGCAGGTTGTAGATCGTGAGGTCGAGCTCGTGCGGGTTGACCCCGATCCCGACGGACGCGGCACCCTGCGGGTCGAAGTCCACCAGGAGCACCTTGCGGCCGTACTCCGCCAGGCAGGCACCCAGGTTGATGGTGGTCGTCGTCTTGCCGACGCCGCCCTTCTGGTTGCACATGGCGATGATGCGCGCGGGTCCGTGGCTCGTCAGCGGCGCCGGTTCGGGCAGCTCCGGCATGACGCGCCCGACGACGTCGCGCACGATCTCCGAGTCCGTGGGTGCGCCGACGACCGCCTTACCGAGAAGCATGTCGGTCATCGTGTCCGCTCCCTCCTGGCTGGGTGCCTCGCTCACGCCCGCCACGCTATACCAGAGTGTGGGCACCACCCCCGTGATAGCCCCGGCGTGGCGGATCACGCTCCGTCGGGGCGGCGGTCAGAGGCTCTTCAAGGCAGCGGCGCTGGGGCTGCCGGCTTCCGCCGTGTACATCACCAGTGAGAACTCGGAGCCGGGCAGGTCCAGGGTGTTCCGGTCGATCTCCAGCTCGCCCGCTGTCGGGTGATGCAGGTTCTTGCGCACGCTGGGCAGAGGGCGCACGGCGTGGTCACGCCAGCCGCTCGCGAAATCCGGGTCATGGGTCGCGAACTCGTTGACGAGCTCTGCGAGCACGTTGTCGGTGGGGTGCCGAACACCGGCCGCCCGCAGCTGAGCGGCCGCCTGTCGGGAGAAGTCGGACTCGGCACCAGGTGCTCCCACGCAGAGGGTGCCGCGGAGCCTCGCCGAGATGCGCGTGACGTTGCGCTCGTCCCGGGTGAGGCGGGAGAAGTCCGTGATCAGCGCTGCCGCTGCTGCGTTCCAGGCCACGACGTCCTGCCGCTCGTTGACGATGTAGGCCGGGATGCCGTCCAGTCGACCGAGCAGCTGTTCCGCGCCCTCGGGTACCTGCTCCGGCCCGTCGGCGTCCGTTGCCGGCAGCACCTGGCCGGCCAGGCGCGCCAGGTGGTCGCGTTCGGCCCCGGTGAGCTGGAGCGCCGTCGCCAGTGCGGACAGCACCTGCGGTGAAGGCCGGGGTGCCCGTGCCCGTTCCAGCCGTTCGTAGTAGCTCACCGACACCTGTGCCAGGGCGGCTACCTCTTCGCGGCGCAGGCCGGGAGTACGACGAGCACGCCTGCTGGCCGGGAATGTCGCTCCGCCCGGCGTATCGGCTGGTCGCAGGCCCTCGCGGCGGCGGCGGAGAAAGTCCGCGAGCTCGTGGCTGCTCACCCCTCCATGGTGTCACGGGCCGAGCCACCGAGCCTCGTACTGCTGGTCCGGGGCTCAGCTGTCCGTTCCGCACGGACAGGTCCGCTGCGCATCGTGGTCCGGGCGGTGAGCCGACCACCCGCTGCCTGACCACGCCGTAATGACCACGCCGTAATGACCACGCCGCAGCGACCACGCTGCAGACCACCAGGAGACCTGATGACCAGCACGCCGGAGGGAACGTTCCGCCGCATGACCGACCTGATCCGGGCCGGCGACATGGAGGCGGTGGCCGAGCTCTGGGCGCCGGACGGGATCGCGGAGTTCCCGTTCGCCGCCGGCAGCTCACCTCGCCGCCTTCAGGGACGCGCCGAAGTGCGCGCCTACCTCGCCCACTATCCCGAGCTGATGGAGATGACCGAGGTGGCTGCCCTGACCGTGCGGCCGACGGATGACCCGGACACCGTGGTGGTGGAGTGGACGGCGACCGGCCGCACAGTGGCCACCTCCCAGCCCTACCGTCTGGACTACATCGTCGTTCTCACGGTCCGCGACGGGCTGATCACCCTCTTCCGCGACTACTGGAGCCCGCTGTCGGCCGCCTCGGCCGCCGGGAATCTCGGCGACCTGATCGGCTCGCTCGAGAGCAGGAGCGCCTGATGGCCCGCGTGCTCGTCACCGGAGGGACCGGCACGACCGGCAAGGCACTGGTGCGCATGCTCCGCGACGCCGGTGTGCCGGTTCGGGTCGCCAGCCGGAACCCGGCCGCAGGCGACCCCGACCCGATCCGCTTCGACTGGAACGACCCGAGCACACACGGCCCCGCGCTCGACGGGGCGGACAGGGTCTTCCTGCTTCCGCCGGTGGAGAGCGTGGACCCGTTGCCGCAGGTCGGTCCGTTCCTGCGCCGGGCGGAACGGGCCGGTGTCCGGCGCCTCGTACTGCTCGGCTCCGCCATCGTGCTGCCGAACGCACCCAGTGCCGTGGAGCTGGCCGCTCAGGTTCGGGCTCGGCCCGGAGGGGTCGTGCTCCGCGCGTCCGGCTTCATGCAGAACTTCTTGCGCCCGCACCCTCTGGCCGAGCACATCCGCCGGTTCGGCGAGATCCGGACGGCCGCGGGCGACGGCCGGCTGGGGTGGGTCGACGCGCGGGACATCGCGGCCAGTGCCGCCGCCCTCCTGGCCGAGGTCTCGACGGACACCCGGAGCGACTACCTGATCACCGGGCCGCACGCGATGAGCTATCCGCAGGCAGCACGGATCATCACGGCGCAGACCGGCAGGCCCGTCCGGGTGGAACCGTTGACGCAGGAGGAACAGGCTGCCGCCTACCGCGCCGCTGGGCTGCCCCCGGAGTTCGCCGCCGCGCTGGCCGCCGTCGAGCATGGGATCAAGGAGGGCCGCGAGGACCAGGTGAGCACCGCCGTGCTCGAGCTGACGGGTCGCCCGCCACGTGCTTTCGCCGAGTTCGTCGCGGACCACGCGGGCGAGTGGGCGCGGTAGCCGCTGCTAGCGCGCTCGGGGGTGCGCGGCCGCGTAGACCTCGCGCAGGGCGTCCGGGGTGACCATCGTGTAGATCTGCGTGGTGGTGACCGACGCGTGGCCCAGCAGCTCCTGGACGACCCGCACGTCCGCGCCGCCCGACAGCAGGTGGGTGGCGAACGAGTGCCGCAGCGTGTGCGGCGAGACGTGCTCGTTGAGGCCGGCCCGCGCCGCCGCGGCCTGCAGCGCGGCCCAGGCCGTCTGCCGGGACATCCGCGCGCCGCGGGTGTTGAGGAACAGGGCGGGCGTACCGCGGCCCGCGGCGGCCAGCGCGGGACGCGCCCGGACCAGGTAGGCCTCCAGCGCGTCGCGCGCGAAGGAGCCGACGGGCACCGCCCGCTCCTTCGACCCCTTGCCCAGCAGCCGGACGGCGGTCCGGTCGCTCACCCCGTCGACGTCCAGGCCCACGATCTCCGAGATCCGCGCGCCCGTGGCGTACAGCAGCTCGAGCAGCGCCCGGTCGCGCAGGGGCAGCGGACCGTCGCCGGCGCCAGCGGCGTCGAGGAGGGCGGCGACGTCGTCCACGGACAGCGCGTGCGGGAGGCGCCGCAGCTGGGTGGGCGCGCGCACCTCCGCGGACGGGTCGTCCACGGCCATGCCCTCGGCCTGGGCGAACCGGTGCCAGCCGCGCACGGCGGCCAGGGCCCGCGCGGTGGACGACGGCGAGAGCGGGCGACCGCCGTCGTTCCCCTGCCGCACGGCCTCGACGAACCCGGTGACGTCGGCCTCCCTGACCTCGCCGAGCCCGGGCCGGCCGACGGCCGCGAGGAACCCCGCGTAACGCACCAGGTCGCGACGGTAAGCCGCGACGGTGTTGGCCGAGAGCCCGCGCTCCACGCTCAGGTGCGCGAGGTAGTCCCGCAGGGCACGGTCGAGCCGCGCGTCGACGGCGGCGCCGGCCGCAGGCTCACGAGACGTGAGCTCACGAGACGCAGGCTCACGGAGGGGCTGCGGGTGGGCCGGGGCGGTGGACACCGGCCCATCATGCCGAGCGTGGCCCGCCGTTCGGGCAGGCCACGCCGGGAGACCGCGATGCGACGTCGGCGGGAGGCCCGTCAGGCGGGGTTGATCCCGAACAGCTCGGCGCGCGAGCGGATCACCTGCGCGCGGGCGAGACGCGGCTTGTCGCTGCCGTCACGGATGACGGAGCCGGCCGCCTCGAACTCGGCGAAGAAGTCGACTGCCCAGGCCACGTCGGACGACGTCGGCGCGAAGGACTCGTTGATGACCGCCGGCTGCTCGAAGTCCAGGCAGAGCTTGCCGGTCATGCCGAGGATGACGGCGTCGGCGGACTGCTCGCGGAGCAGCGCGTGCGACGAGCCCACTGTGGGCCCGTCGACCGGGCCGGGCAGCCCGCCGATGCGGCTGGCGACCACGAGCCGCGTACGCGGGTAGGCCATCGCCATGGGCTCGTTGGCGGTGCCGGTGTCGCGGCGGTAGTCGCCGGAGCCGAACGCGAGGCGGAAGGCGCCGCGGGCCCGGGCGATGTTCACGGCCTCCTCGATGCCGAGCGCAGACTCGACGAGCGGGATGACCGGCACGTCGCCGCCCAGCCGCTGTGCGGTGTCGATGACGTCGTCGGCGCTCTCCGTCTTGGCGAGCATCACGCCGTTGAGCCCCTTGAGACCCCGCAGGTGCGCGACGTCGTCGGCCCACGACGACGCCTGGCGGTCGTTGATCCGGACCCAGGCGCTGCCACCGTTCTTGATCCACCGGATGACGTTCTCGCGCGCCTCGTCCTTCAACGAGTCGTCGATCGCGTCCTCGCAGTCGAGAATCACCTGGTCCGCCCGGGAGAGCTGCGCCTTGTCGAAGAGCTCGGTCCGCATCGCGGACAGCAGGAGCCAGGCACGCGCGTAGTCGGGAGCGACGCGTGAATTCTCACGGGCGGCTCGGCGCGGGGCCAGGTCCGCCTCGGGAACGCCGGTGGTCGACGTCGGCAGGCCCGCGGAGTAGCTCCCGGACTGCTGGGTGGACGCCTGGGCGGGCTGCTGGGCGGAGTCGGTGGTTCGGTCGGCTGGGGTCTCGGTCACGCGCTCAGCCTATGGCGGCGCGTCCGCACTGGCCGAATCATGACCGCGCCGATACCAGCGTCAGAACGGAAGGAAGACGTCCACCGCTACGGCCACGAAGAGCAGCGACAGGTACGTGATCGACCCGTGGAACACCTTCATGGCGCCCAGCTTGCCGCTCGCCTTGCCCTGCGCCCGGCGCAGCATGGCGATCGTCGACCAGAGGAACCATCCGCCGAGCACCGCGGCCACCACCGTGTAGACCCACGACATACCCGCGAGCGGCGTCAGCAGGAGCGAGCAGGCGATCATCGCGAGCGTGTAGCCCACCATCTCGGCGGCCACGCGCTTGTCGTCGCTGACGACCGGCAGCATCGGGACGTTCGCGTTGGCGTAGTCCTTCTTGAACTTGATCGAGAGCGGCCAGTAGTGCGGCGGCGTCCAGAAGAAGATGATGCCGAACAGCGCCAGCGCCGCCCAGCTCAGCCCGCCCGTCACCGAGGCCCAGCCGATGAACACGGGCATGCAGCCCGCGATGCCGCCCCAGACGATGTTCTGCGGGGTGCGGCGCTTGAGGATCATCGTGTAGCCGACGACGTAGATGGCGATCGCGGCCAGCGTGAGCCACATGGCGGCCCAGTTGATCATCAGGGCGAACCAGGTCAGCGACAGCAGGCCGAGGATGGAGGCGAACACCAGGCCGGCGCGCGGCGTGATCTCCCCCGTCGCCATCGGACGCTTCTTGGTCCGGTTCATGACCTGGTCGATATCGCGGTCCCACCACATGTTGAACGCGTTGGCGCTCCCCGCGGCACCGGCTCCGCCGATGAGCGTCGTGAGGATCAGCCAGAAGCTCGGCAGGCCGTCGGCCGCCAGGATCATGGTGGGCACGGTGGTCACGAGCAGCAGCTCGATGACGCGCGGCTTGGTCAGCGCGACGTACGCACCCGCCCGGCGCAGGAACCATCCCCCGGGGCGGTGCCCGACGCCGGCGCCGTGCTCCTCGGTGCCGGACGTCCCGGTGCTGGACGTCTGGGGACGCGCGGTCTGGCCGGTGGTCGTGTGGCTCGTTCTCACGCGCGTCGCAGTTCCGTTCGGGAGAGTCCTGGGGGTCTGTAACGCACCTGGTGGGCGCTGTTGCCGGCCGGGTGCGTGCCCATCGTACGTCGGGCCACGACGTGGCCGCGCACCGCATTCCCACGGAGCCGTGTGAGATTTGTCCTGGCCGCGGGGCTGTCAACTCTGTGGACAGGCCTGCGCGGGGGCTGGGGTGCGCGTATAGGGTTGATTTCGTTATCGAACGAAGGGCGGCCGGCATTCCGCCGCCGCCGCACGCACGCTGCACGGCTCTCCGGCCCGTCCGCTCTCCGGGCAGGGCGAGGGTCGACGGCGGAGAGAAAGAGGACTCGTGAACGCTTTCGACCCCGTGCTGAAGCCCCTGGAGTGGTCGGAGCTCGACGAGCGAGCGGTCAAGGCCATCAAGGCACTGGCTGCGGACGCCGTCGAGAAGGTGGGCAACGGACATCCCGGAACCGCGATCTCGCTCGCTCCGGCCGCGTACCTCCTCTTCCAGAAGGCCATGCGCCACGACCCGTCCGACCCCGACTGGCTGGGCCGCGACCGGTTCGTGCTGAGCGCCGGCCACTCGTCGCTGACGATCTACCTCCAGCTCTTCCTCGCCGGCTACGGCCTCGAGATGGACGACATCGCCGCGCTGCGCACCTGGGGCTCCAAGACCCCCGGTCACCCCGAGTACCGCCACACCGAGGGTGTCGAGATCACCACCGGCCCGCTGGGCCAGGGCCTCGCGTCCGCCGTCGGCATGGCGATGGCCTCCCGCCGCGAGCGCGGCCTGCTCGACCCCGCCGCCGCACCGGGTGAGTCGCCGTTCGACCACCACGTGTACGTCATCGCGTCCGACGGCGACCTGCAGGAGGGCGTGACCTCCGAGGCCTCGTCGCTCGCGGGCCACCAGCAGCTCGGCAACCTGATCCTGATCTGGGACGACAACAAGATCTCGATCGAGGACGACACCAACATCGCGTTCACCGAGGACGTCCTGAAGCGCTACGAGGCCTACGGCTGGCACACCCAGCGCGTGGACTGGACGTCGGGCGGCGAGGGCTACGCGGAGGACACCGACGCGCTGGCTGCCGCGCTCGACGCCGCCAAGGCGGAGACGGGCAAGCCCTCGATCATCGCGCTGCGCACGATCATCGGCTGGCCCGCGCCCACGAAGCAGAACACGGGCGGCATCCACGGCTCGGCCATGGGCACCGACGAGGTCAAGGGCCTCAAGTCCGCGCTCGGGCTCGACCCCGAGGCGACCTTCGCGATCGACGACGAGGTGCTGTCCTACACGCGCTCCGTCGCTGAGCGCCAGGCCGACGAGCGGAAGGCGTGGGAGTCGGCCTTCGCCGCATGGAAGGATGCCAACCCCCAGCAGGCGGCACTCCTGGAGCGGCTGCGGGCCCACGAGCTGCCCGAGGACTGGGCGAGCTCCCTGCCCGAGTTCGAGGCCAGCGAGAAGGGCGTGGCTACCCGCGCGGCGTCGGGCAAGGTGCTGAACGCCCTGGCGGACGTGCTGCCCGAGCTGTGGGGCGGCTCCGCCGACCTGGCCGGCTCCAACAACACGACGATGGACAACGTGCCGTCGTTCGTGCCTGCCGAGCACGCCACCAAGAAGTTCCCGGGCAACGAGTACGGCCGCACGCTGCACTTCGGCATCCGCGAGCACGGCATGGGCTCGATCCTCAACGGCATCGTCCTGCACGGCCTGACCCGCCCCTACGGCGGCACGTTCCTGCAGTTCGCCGACTACATGCGTGCGTCGGTGCGCCTGGCGGCACTGATGAGCATCCCCACCACGTTCGTCTGGACGCACGACTCGATCGGCCTCGGCGAGGACGGCCCGACCCACCAGCCGGTCGAGCACCTCGCGGCGCTGCGGGCCATCCCGAACCTCGACGTCGTCCGCCCGGCGGACGCGAACGAGACCGCCTGGGCGTGGCGCGGCATCCTCGAGAACCGCGACAACCCGGCCGGCCTGGTGCTGACCCGGCAGAACGTGCCCACCTACCCGCGCGGCACCGACGGCTTCGCCGCCGCCGAGGGCACGCTCAAGGGCGCCTACACCCTCCTGGACACCGACGGCACGCCGGACGTCGTCCTCGTGGGCACCGGCTCGGAGGTCCAGCTCGCCGTCGAGGCCCGCGAGATCCTCGCGGCCGACGGCGTCCGGGCCCGGGTGGTCTCGATGCCCTCGCTCGAGTGGTTCAACAAGCAGGACGACGCCTACCGCGAGTCGGTCATCCCGTCCGGTGTGAAGGCGCGCGTCTCGGTCGAGGCAGGCGTGGCGCAGGGCTGGCGCGAGATCGTCGGCGACGCCGGCCGCATCGTCTCGCTCGAGCACTACGGCGCATCGGCCGACTACAAGACGCTCTACGCCGAGTACGGCATCACGGCCGAGGCTGTCGCCCAGGCCGCCAAGGAGTCGATCGAGGCGGCGTCCTGAGCCGCTCCGGATCGCGCACGGACACGAGAGGAAGGGCATGATGACCGACAGCACGAACGACAGCGTCAGCGAGAACGTCAGTCCCACCCAGCGGCTGTCCGAGGCGGGTGTCGCCATCTGGCTGGACGACCTGTCCCGTGAGCGGCTGCGCACCGGCAACCTCGCCGAGCTCATCAGCACCAAGAACGTCGTCGGGGTCACGACCAACCCGACGATCTTCGCCGCCGCCCTCGCGCAGGGCGACGCGTACGACGGCATCCTGACCGAACTGGCCGGGCCGCCGAACGGTGGCGACGTCGAGGCCGCGGTGGAGCGCATCACCACTGACGACGTCCGCGACGCCGCCGACCTGCTGCGCCCGGTCTACGACGCCACGTCCGGCGTCGACGGTCGCGTGTCCATCGAGGTGGACCCGCGGCTCGCCCGTGACACGGCGGCGACCGAGGCCACCGCCGTCCGGCTGTGGGAGACGGTCGACCGGCCGAACGTGATGATCAAGATCCCGGCCACCGTCGAGGGTCTGCCCGCGATCACGTCGACGCTCGCCAAGGGCATCAGCGTGAACGTGACGCTGATCTTCTCGCTCCCGCGGTACCGGGCGGTGATGGACGCCTTCCTCACCGGCCTCGAGCAGGCCCGGGAAGCGGGTCACGACCTGTCCGTCATCGGCTCGGTCGCGTCGTTCTTCGTGTCCCGTGTGGACGCGGAGGTCGACAAGCGCCTGAAGGCGATCGGCACCGACGAGGCGCTCGCGCTGCGGGGCCAGGCGGCCATCGCGAACGCCCGGCTCGCCTTCGCCGCGTATGAAGACGTCTTCGCCACTGATGACACAGGGCGGTGGGCGGCGCTCCAGGCCGCCGGTGCCAAGCCGCAGCGCCCGCTGTGGGCGTCGACCGGTGTGAAGGACCCGAGCTACCGCGACACGATGTACGTGGACGAGCTCGTTGTGGCAGGCGTGGTCAACACCATGCCCGAGAAGACGCTCGACGCGTTCGCCGACCACGGCATCGTGCTGGCCGACACCGTCACCGGTTCGGCCGAGCAGGCGTCGGCTGCCATCGCCGCCATCGAGGCGCAGGGGATCTCCATGGATGAGGTCACCGCACAGCTGGAGGACGAGGGCGTGACGAAGTTCGAGGTCAGCTGGGACGAGCTGTTGACCACCACCAAGGCCGGTCTCGACGCCGCAGGCGCAGGGACCGGCAACCGGTGAGGCCCGCGAAGATCGCGCAGGGGGTCAACCCCCTGCGCGACCCCCTCGACCTCCGGCTGCCGCGCATCGCGGGGCCCAGCGGTCTGGTCATCTTCGGTGTGACGGGCGACCTGTCGCGCAAGAAGCTCATGCCCGCCGTCTACGACCTCGCCAACCGTGGCCTCCTGCCGCCCGGGTTCGCCCTGACGGGCTTCGCCCGGCGCGAGTGGGAGGACCAGGACTTCGCGCAGGTGGTGCACGACGCCGTCAAGGAGTACGCGCGCACCCCCTTCCGGGAGGCGACATGGCGCCAGCTCGCCGAGGGCATCCGCTTCGTGCAGGGCTCGTTCGACGACGACGACGCGTTCGACCGTCTTCGGCAGACCGTCGAGACCCTGGACAAGGAGCGCGGCACCGGCGGCAACCACGCGTTCTACCTGTCGGTCCCGCCCTCGGCGTTCCCCGTCGTGTGCGAGCAGCTCTCGAAGCACGGGCTCTCGCGCCCCGACAACGACGCGGACGGTGACGGCGTCAACGCCTGGCGCCGCGTGGTCATCGAGAAGCCGTTCGGGCACGACCTGGCCAGCGCCAAGGAGCTCGACGCGGTGGTGTCGAAGGTCTTCGACCAGGACTCGGTGTTCCGCATCGACCACTACCTGGGCAAGGAGACCGTCCAGAACCTGCTGGCGCTGCGCTTCGCGAACACGATGTTCGAGCCCATCTGGAACTCGAACTACGTGGACCACGTGCAGATCACCATGGCCGAGGACATCGGCATCGGGGGCCGCGCCGGGTACTACGACGGGATCGGCGCCGCGCGCGACGTCATCCAGAACCACCTGATCCAGCTGCTGGCCCTGGTGGCGATGGAGGAGCCCGTGAACTTCGACGCCGCCGAGCTGCGTGCCGAGAAGATCAAGGTGCTCTCCTCCGTCCGACTGCCCTCCGACCTCGGCAAGCACACCGCGCGCGGTCAGTACGAAGCCGGCTGGCAGGGTGGCGACCAGGTGCCGGGCTTCCTCGACGAGGACGGCATCGCGAAGGACTCCGCCACGGAGACCTTCGCCGCGGTCCGGGTCGACGTCGACAACCGCCGCTGGGCGGGCGTCCCGTTCTACCTGCGGCACGGCAAGCGTCTGGGCCGGCGGGTCACCGAGGTGGCGGTGGTGTTCAAGAAGGCGCCGCACCTGCCGTTCGAGTCGTCGCTGACGTCCGAGCTCGGCAACAACGCCCTGGTCATCCGTGTGCAGCCCGACGAGGGTGTCACCATGCGGTTCGGCGCCAAGGTGCCGGGCACCGCCATGCAGGTGCGCGACGTGACGATGGACTTCGGGTACGGGCACTCGTTCACCGAGTCCTCCCCCGAGGCCTACGAGCGGCTCATCCTCGACGTGCTGCTCGGCGACCCGCCGCTGTTCCCGACGCGCGAGGAGGTCGAGCTCTCGTGGAAGATCCTCGACCCGATCACGTCGTACTGGGCACGGAAGGGCAAGCCCGAGCCGTACGCGTCGGGCACCTGGGGCCCGCCGTCGGCCGACGCCATGATGGAGCGCGACGGCCGCAGCTGGAGGCGACCCTGATGACACCGCCAGCCGACACGCCCTCCGGAGAGGTGAGGACAGCCGCATGATCATCGACATGCCGGACACCACGACCAACCAGGTCAACAAGCGTCTGGTCCGCCTGCGTGACGAGGGCGGGGCCGTGGCCCTGGGCCGCGTGCTCACCCTCGTGGTGCTGGCCGACGAGCAGGACGTCGAGGAGTCGGTGGAGGCCGCGAACGACGCGAGCCGTGAGCACCCGTGCCGGGTCATCGTGGTCGCCCCGGCGAAGCACGGCTCCGAGTCCCGTCTCGACGCGCAGATCCGGGTGGGCGGTGACGCCGGCGCCTCCGAGGTGGTGGTGCTGCGCGCCTTCGGCCCGCTCCTGGAGCGGACCGACACCCTGGTGATGCCGCTCCTGCTGCCCGACGCGCCGATCGTGGCCTGGTGGCCCCGTGAGGCGCCGGCGGTGCCGTCGCAGGACCCGGTGGGCGCCATGGCGGCCCGCCGGATCATCGACAGCACCACCGCCAAGAACCCGGTGGAGATGCTCGAGACCCTCAGCGGGTCGTACGCACCCGGTGACACCGACCTGGCGTGGGCCCGCGTCACCCTGTGGCGGGCGCTCATCGCGGCGGCCGTCGAGCAGCCGCCGTTCGAGCCGGTGCTGTCCGTGACGGTCGAAGGGCAGAAGCGGCACACGTCGCTCGACCTGCTCGCCGGCTGGCTCGGCGCCCGGCTGCACTGCCCGGCCGAGGTCGTGCGCACCGACAGCGACGACGCGATCACCCGGGTGACGCTGGAGCGCAAGAGCGGGCCGATCGTGCTCGACCGGCCGGACGGCCGCACCGTCACGATCACGCAGCCGGGCAAGCCCGCCCGGCGGATCGCCCTGCCGATCCGGGCGCTCAACGAGGCCCTCATCGAGGAGCTGCGCCGGCTCGACCCGGACGAGATCTTCGAGGAGACGCTCATGCGCGGCCTCAAGCAGGTCACCACGCGGACGGCGGCCTGATGTCCGGGTCGGCGGCTGGGCAGACGGTTGGGCAGACGGCGGGGGTGCGGCTCGTCGTCGTGCACCCCGACAAGGAGGTGCTCGCGCAGGCCGCCGCCGCGCGGCTGCTCACGCGGCTGCTCGACGTGCAGTCGGTCCGCTCCCCCGTGCACGTCGTGCTCACCGGTGGTTCGGTGGGCATCGCGACGCTCGCGGCGGTGGCCGCGAGCCCGCTCGTGCCGGCCGTCGACTGGTCGGGCGTGCACCTCTGGTGGGGCGACGAGCGGTTCCTGCCGGACGGCGACCCGGACCGCAACGAGACCCAGGCGCGGGAGGCCCTGCTCGACGGTCTGGTCGCCGGGCACGGGCTCCCCGCGGCCAACGTCCACCCCATGCCGGGGCCGACGTCGGTGGCCACGCCCGAGGAGGGTGCGGCCGTGTACGCCGAGCTCCTCCGCGAGCACGCGGGCACGCGTTCGGGCGGGCCCACGGAAGAGCAGGTGCAGGCGGACGTGCGGAGCGAGGAGACCGTCCCGGTCCCGGCGTTCGACGTCCTGCTGCTCGGTATGGGTCCCGACGGGCACGTCGCCTCCCTGTTCCCCGGCCATGACGGTCTGGCCGCGCAGGGCACCACGACAGGCGTGCACGGTTCGCCCAAGCCACCGCCGGAGCGCGTCTCGCTCACGTTCGACGCGATCCGGTCCGCCCGCGAGGTGTGGGTCGTCGCGGCGGGCGCCGAGAAGGCGGAGCAGGTGGCGGCCGCGCTGGCCGACGGGCCGGTCGAGGAGGTGCCCGCAGCGGGCGCCGTCGGGCAGGCTCGCACGCTGTGGCTGCTGGACGTGGAAGCGGCCGGCCTCACCTCGCCGAAGTAGCACGCGAGCGGCAAGGTAGGGCGCGAGCGACCAGAGCCCTGGCACAGCAGTGTCACAGCAGTGTCACAGCAGAAAAAAGCGGAACTGGAGCGGGACGACCCGATGGGTTGTCCCGCTCCAGTTCCGTTGTGCTGGCGGTGTCTCTTCGTCGCCGGCTGAAAAACTCTTAGCGCACCACGCGACCGCCGCGGCGGGTTCGCAGTGCCTCCAGCGCCTCCTCGAGGAGGGCTGCGCCGTCCTCCTCGGACCGGCGCTCCTTCACGTAGGCGAGATGCGTCTTGTACGGCTCGTTCCGCACAGGAGCCGGCGGATTGACCGGATCCATCCCCGCGGGGAAGCCACAACGCGGGCAGTCCCACTGTGTGGGGGCTTCCACGTCCTCGCCGACCGAGAAGGTCGGTGCTGTCTCGTGCCCATTGGCACACCAGTAAGAAACTCGGATGCGCGGCGCAGTGTCGCCGCGCTCCGTCTCCCCGAGAGGGCCGGCGCCTACCCGGCTCCCCCGAATCGCATGACCGCCTGATGCCACGTCTGTCGTCCCCTCTGTGTGTGGCCGTCAGCTGCTAGGCGCTTGGCGACCGGGTCAGCTGACCTTCTGGATGAGCCCGAGCAGGACGATCACCACGGCCCACGTGAGGGCGAAGGAGATAGTGATGCGATTGAGGTTCCGCTCGGCAACACCGGAGGAACCGGCGCCCATCGAGATACCGCCACCGAACATGTCGGACAGTCCGCCACCCTTGCCCTTGTGGAGCAGGATGAGCATGGTGAGGAAGCCACTGGTGAGGACCAGCAGTACTTCCAGGATGATGCGGAGCGCGTCCACGGTTCACGTCCTCGGTTGTAGGTGTGCCGGGCGTCACCCGGCGGCGGATCGGTCAAGAGTAAGCGAGACGTACCTCACAGTGCGAACCCCCTGTTCAGAGGCTTCTGGAGCCCTGAGCAGGAGTCACACCCGGAACATCACGCCCGAGCGAGGGTACCTCAGAGAGGTTGCGGGACGGTCTCGGAACCGCACGTGTCAGACGCACGGGCCCGGGACTGCGGGTCGAGCTTGTCGAGACCCTGGAGAGGGTCTCGACAAGCTCGACCGGTAGGAGGCGTCTCAGGCCGTGACGTGGGACTGGTAACGCGCGATCTTGGCGAACTCCTCGGGGTCGAGGCTGGCCCCGCCCACGAGCGCACCGTCGACGTCGGGCTGCGCCATGATCTGCGCGACGTTGCCCGACTTCACGGAGCCGCCGTACAGGACGCGCACGCCGTCGGCGACGCTCGGGTCGCACAGCTCGCCGAGCACCCGGCGGATCGCGCCGCAGACCTCCTGCGCGTCCTCCGGGGTGGCGACCTCGCCGGTGCCGATGGCCCAGACGGGCTCGTAGGCGATGACGATCTTGGCGATCTGCTCGGTCGGGACGTCCGCCAGCGCGGCCTCGACCTGCGCCAGCGTGTGCGAGACCTGGTTGCCCGCCTTGCGCACCTCCAGGCCCTCGCCGACGCACAGGATCGGGGTCAGGCCGTGCGCGAAGGCGGTGCGCACCTTGGCGTTCACGACGTCGTCGGACTCCGTGTGGTACTCGCGGCGCTCCGAGTGCCCGATGACCACGTAGGTGCAGCCCAGCTTCGCGAGCATCGCACCGGAGATCTCGCCGGTGTACGCGCCCGACTCGTGCTTGGAGATGTCCTGGGCGCCGTAGACGAGCTCCAGCTTGTCGCCGTCCACGAGCGTCTGCACCGACCGCAGGTCGGTGAACGGCGGCAGCACCGCCACCTCGACCGCGTTGTAGTCGTGCTTGGCGTCCTTCAGGGACCAGGACAGCTTCTGGACCGTGCTGATCGCCTGCTGGTGGTCCAGGTTCATCTTCCAGTTGCCCGCCATCAGCGGCGTGCGGGTGGTAGCCACGTGTTTTCTTCCTTCGTTGAGAGGTACGTCAGGTCGGCAGGGGCGCGTCGGTCGGTGCCCGCGTTCGGCTCAGTCGGCGAGGACGGTGAGCCCGGGGAGCTCCTTGCCCTCCAGCAGCTCCAGGCTCGCGCCGCCACCGGTCGAGATGTGGCTGAACCCTGCCTCGTCGAAGCCGAGCGCGCGCACCGCCGCGGCCGAGTCGCCGCCGCCCACGATGGAGAACGCGCCGTTCGCCGTCGCGTCGATGATGCCCTGTGCCACGGCCTTGGTGCCTGCGGCGAAGGCCTCGAACTCGAAGACGCCCATGGGGCCGTTCCACGCGATGGTCTTCGCGTCGGCCAGCTTCTCGGCGAACAGCTTGCCCGACTCCGGACCGATGTCCAGGCCCATGGTGCCGTCCGGGATCGCGTCCGCGGCGACGACCTGGTGGGGCGCGTCGGCGGCGAACGAGTCGGCCGCGACGACGTCCACGGGCAGCACGATCTCGACACCGTTCTTCTCCGCGGAGTCGAGGTAGCCCTTGACCGCCTCGATCTGGTCCTCCTCCAGCAGGCTGTTGCCCACCGGCTGTCCCTTGGCCGCCAGGAACGTGAAGACCATGCCGCCGCCGATGAGCAGGCGGTCCGCCTTGGTCAGCAGGTTCGCGATGACGCCCAACTTGTCGGACACCTTCGAACCGCCGAGCACGACGGCGTAGGGCCGCTCGGGGTCGCCGGTCGCCTTCGACAGGGACTCGACCTCGCCCAGCACCAGGTCGCCGGCGGCGGCGGGCAGCACCTGCGCGACGTCGTACACCGACGCCTGCTTGCGGTGCACGACGCCGAAGCCGTCGGACACGAACGCGTCCGCGAGCTGCGCCAGCTCACCGGCGAGCTCGGCGCGCTCCGCGTCGACCTTCGAGGTCTCGCGGGCGTCGAAGCGGACGTTCTCCAGGAGGGCCACCTGGCCGTCGGCCAGGCCGTCCACCGTCGCCTTCGCCGACGGACCGACGAGGTCCTCGGCGAGCGCCACGTCCTGCTCCAGCAGCTCGCCCAGGCGGGCGGCGACGGGCGCGAGGGAGTACTGGGGGTCCGGCGTGCCCTTGGGGCGGCCGAGGTGTGCCATCACGACGACGCGCGCGCCGGCGTCGGTCAGCCGCTTCAGCGTCGGCAGGGCCGCACGGATGCGGCCGTCGTCGGTGATGGTGGTCCCGTCGAGCGGGACGTTGAAGTCCGAGCGGACCAGGACGCGCTTGCCGCGCAGGTCGCCGAGGGAGTCGATGGTCTTCATGAGCACTCCAGAGTGAGATCTAGCAGAGTGAGAGTTCAGCAGGGTGTGTTTCCTGTTGCCAAGGTTCCGTCACATGACGACGTCCGCGTGCGCCGGCTGGCCGATGCGCACGCGGACGTCAGGGTTCACGCTGGGAGAGAAGCCGTCAGAGCTTCTCGCCGACGAACACGGTGAGGTTGACGAGGCTGTTCGAGTAGCCCCACTCGTTGTCGTACCAGGAGACGACCTTGACCTGGTTGCCGATCACCTTGGTGAGCTTCGCGTCGTAGATGCTCTGGTGCGGGTTGGTCACGATGTCCGAGGAGACGATGTCGTCCTCGACGTACTCCAGGACGCCCTTGAGCGGGCCCTCGGCGGCGGCCTTGACGGCGGCGTTGACCTCTTCGATGGTCACCTCGCGCGACGCCTCGAACGTGAGGTCCGTGGCCGAGCCGGTGATGACCGGCACGCGCAGGGCGTAGCCGTCCAGCTTGCCCTTGAGCTCCGGGAGCACCAGGGCGACGGCCTTGGCCGCACCGGTCGTCGTGGGGACGATGTTCTGCGCGGCCGCACGGGCGCGGCGCAGGTCCTTGTGCGGACCGTCCTGCAGGTTCTGGTCACCCGTGTAGGCGTGGATCGTGGTCATGAGGCCACGCTCGATGCCGATCGAGTCGTTCAGCGCCTTGGCCAGCGGGGCCAGGCAGTTCGTGGTGCAGGACGCGTTCGAGATGATGTGGTGCGCCGCGGGGTCGTACAGCTCGTTGTTGACGCCCATGACGAACGTGGCGTCCTCATTCTTGGCCGGGGCCGAGATGATGACCTTCTTGGCACCGGCGTCGATGTGCGCCTTCGCCTTGGTGGCGTCGGTGAAGAAGCCGGTGGACTCGATGACGATGTCCGCGCCCAGCTCGCCCCAGGGGAGGCTCGCGGGGTCGCGCTCGGCGAGCGCACGGATCTTCTTGCCGTCCACGATGATGTTCTCGTCGTCGAAGTCGACCGACTTGCCGAAGCGGCCCAGCACCGTGTCGTACTTGAGCAGGTGCGCGAGCGTCTTGTTGTCGGTGAGGTCGTTGACGCCCACGACCTCGATGTCTGCACCCGACTCGACGAGAGCCCGGTAGAAGTTCCTGCCGATGCGGCCGAAGCCGTTGATGCCGACGCGGATGGTCACAATGCCCTCCTCAGGGGGCGCCGGCCGTCCCGGCGCACACGTTTCCTTGTATCTGTCGCCACTGCCGTCGATGGCCGACGGCGCGTGCGTTGCAGGTTGGTCCGGGCGCCGCGACCTCGCGACGACCCGAACGGGAAACGCGATGGTCACGGCGTCGTCACCTGACGATTTCGAGCCTATACCCGAACCCGGCCGAACCGTGACCCGAGCCCAGACAGTGTGGAACTCAGGGTTCTGTCCGTTCTCACAAGACGGATCAGGCGGTCAAGGCTCACGGTCCCGGCTCACGGTCCCGGCTCACGGTCCCGGCTCACGGTCCCGACTCAGAGGTCGAGCAGGTCCGCGGGCAGGCCGGCCTCGGTGTCGGGGATGCCCAGCTCGAGCGCCCGC
>NZ_JAJQMN010000012.1:83395-176012 GCF_028994775.1 Promicromonospora iranensis
TCGACAGCAGGCGGCGGATGCGGCCCGCGACGGCGTCCTTGGACAGCTGCGGCTCGGCCAGCCGGCCCAGCTCCTCGAGCGACGCCTGCTTGTGCGCGAGCCGCAGCTCGCCGGCCTGGCGCAGGTGGTCGGGCAGCTCGTCGCCGAGGATCTCGAAGGCCCGCTGGACCCGCGCGCCCGCCGCCACGGCGGCGCGGGCGGAGCGGCGGAGGTTCGCGTCGTCGAAGTTCGCCAGGCGGTTGGCCGTACCGCGCACCTCGCGGCGCTCCCGGCGCTCCTCCCAGACCTTGAGCGTCTCTGGTGCGCCGATGCGCTCGAGCATGCGCCCGATCGAGTCGCCGTCGCGGATCACCACGCGGTCGATGCCGCGCACCTCACGGGACTTGGCCGCCACGCCCAGCCGCCGTGCGGCTCCGACGAGCGCGAGCGCCGCCTCCGGTCCGGGACTGGTCACCTCGAGCGCCATGGACCGGCCGGGCTCCGTGAGCGAGCCGTGCGCCAGGAACGCGCCGCGCCACACGGCCTCGGCCTCCTGCACACCCGCCGACACGACCTCGGGCGCCAGTCCGCGCACGGGACGGCCGCGGGCGTCGAGGAGCCCCGTCTGGCGGGCGAGCGACTCCCCCTCGCGCACGACGCGCACCACGAACCGCGAGCTCTTCCGCAGGCCGCCCGCCTGAACCACGATGAGCTCGCTCGTGTGGCCGTACAGGTCGTGGATGGCATGTCGCAGCCGGGTCGCGGCATGCTCGGTGTCGAGCTCCGCCTCGATCACTACCCGACCGGAGATGATGTGGAGACCGCCGGAGAACCGCAGCGTCGCGGAGACCTCTGCCTTGCGGCAGGATGTCTTCGCCACCCGCACCCGCGCGAGCTCCTCCTTGACCTGTCCCGTGAGCGCCATGGCGTCATACTGCCATGGTCACGCACAAGGTAACCCGGTGGAATCGCGGACACTCGGGCGAATTGTCCCGGCGTGTCGCCTCAGACGTCGCCGTAGACGCCCTCGAACACGTCGCGGTAGGCCGCGGCCAGGCGCAGCCCGTCGTGCTTGGCCGTGTCGTCGCCGCGCCGGACCTGCCGCATGATCACGCGGGCGCCCATCGAGGCGGCGGCGGCCTCCAGGGCCGTGACGTCCTCCACCGCCGACGGGTCGGCGAGCACCGCGTCGATCCGCAGGCCGGGCGCGTGCTTGTGCAGGGCCTCCAGATGGTCGACGGCGGTGAGGCCCTCCGTCTCACCGTTCTCCGCCGACAGGTTCAGCGTGACGCACCGTCGCGCCTTCGTGGTGTGCAGGGCCTCCGCGAGCGCGGGCACCAGCAGGTGGACCAGCACCGACGAGTACCAGGACCCCGGCCCGAGAACCACCCAGTCGGCGTCGAGCACGGCCTGAACCGCCTCCGGCGAGGCCGGCGGGTCCGCCGGGAGCAGCCTCAGCTGCTCGATCCGGCCCTCGGTGACCGCCACGCGGCTCTGACCGACCACGGTCTCCAGCGAGGGCTCCGGCTCCCCCGGCGCCGCGGCGTGGCGCACGTCCGCCTCGACCACGAGCGGCACGGATGCCATCGGCAGCACCCGGCCGCGCGCACCGAGGAGACGGCCCACCCAGTCCAGGCCCTCGACCTCGTCGCCCAGGAGCTCCCACAGCGCCACGATGAGCAGGTTGCCCATGGCGTGGTTGTCGAGCTCCCCCTTCGACGAGAAGCGGTGCTGCAGCATCGCGCTCCAGGTGCGGCCCCACTCGGAGTCGTCGCACAGGGCCGCGAGCGCCATCCGCAGGTCGCCGGGCGGGAGCACGTCGAGCTCGTCACGCAGACGCCCGGAGGAGCCGCCGTCGTCGGCCACCGTGACGACCGCCGTGAGGCGGTCGGACATGAGGCGCAGCGCGGACAGGCTGGCGGACAGGCCGTGGCCGCCACCCAGGGCGACGACCGACGGGTTCTTGCTCCACTCCGGTGCGGGGACGTCCGGCACCCCGGGCGCGTGCGGGATCATTCGCGGCCCAGGTCACGTGCCGAGACGGTGACGAGCTGGCCGCGGGCACGGAGTCGTTCGGCGATGGCTTCGGAGATGGCGACGGAGCGGTGCTTGCCCCCCGTGCATCCCACGGCGATGGTCACGTAGCGCTTCTCCTCGTTGAGGTAGCCGGCGAGCACCGGAGCCAGGGCGTCGACGTAGCGGTCGATGAACTCGACGGCGCCCGGTCGGGCGAGCACGTAGTCGCGCACCGGCTGGTCCCGACCCGTGAGGTGCCGGAGCTCGGTGATCCAGTACGGGTTGGCCAGGAACCGTACGTCCACCACGTGATCCGCGTCCAGGGGGATGCCGTACTTGAACCCGAACGAGATCACGTTGACCCGCAGCACCTCGTTGATGTCGTGCGCCAGCCACCCGCGGATCTCCCGGGCGAGGTCGTGCACCGACAGGTCCGACGTGTCGATCCTCAGGTCGGCGCGGGCGGCCAGGGTCGCGACGACGGACCTCTCCTCCGCTATGCCGTCGAGGATGCGGCCCTCGCCCTGCAGCGGGTGGGGCCTGCGGACCTGCTCGAACCGGCGCACGAGCACCTCGTCGCTCGCGTCCAGGAACAGGATCCGGTAGGCGACCCCGGCCTCCGTCATGTGCACGAGCACCTTGTCCAGCTCCGAGAAGAACTGCCGGCCGCGCACGTCCACGACCACCGCGACGCGTTCGATGCTGGAGCCCTTGGCCATGAGGTCGACCAGGGGGACGAGCATCATGGGTGGCAGGTTGTCGACCACGTACCAGTCGAGGTCCTCCAGCACGGCGGCGGCGCGCGACCGGCCGGCGCCGGACATTCCGGTGATCACCAGGACCTGCGGCTCGCTGCGCTCGGGGCCGTGCGTGGCGGCCTCGACCTCGGCGATGCCGTCGGGTGCGGTGATGGGTGACGGCTCGGTGTTGCTCATGGCTCCAAGCATGCCAGCGTCAGCCCTTCAGGGCTGCCACCACCGCCTCCGCGGTCTTGTCCCCCATGCCGCGCACGCTGGCTATCTCCTCGACGCTCGCGGCCTTGAGCCGCTTGACGGAGCCGAAGTGGGTGAGCAGCATCTTCTTGCGCGCCGGCCCGAGCCCCGGGACGTCGTCGAGCACCGAGGCGGTCATGCCCTTGCTGCGCCGCCTGCGGTGCTGCGTGATCGCGAACCGGTGTGCCTCGTCGCGGACGCGCTGCAGCAGGTACAGGCCCTCGCTGGAACGCTGCAGGATCACCGGGTAGTCCTCGCCCGGCACCCACACCTCCTCCAGCCGCTTGGCCAGCCCGCAGAGGGCGACGTCGGTGATGCCGAGCTCGTCCAGCGCCTGCTTGGCGGCGGCGACCTGGGGCGGGCCGCCGTCGACCACCACGAGGCTCGGCGGGTAGGCGAACCGCACTTTCTCCTCCGGCGCGTCAGCGTCCACCTCGCCGCTGGACAGCTCCGCGGCCATCTCGACGTCGTTGGACTTGAGCCGGTCGGCCAGGTAGCGCTTGAAGCGGCGCGTGATGACCTCGTGCATGGCCTGCGTGTCGTCGCGGGCGCCGTCGCCGTCCGATCCCCGGATGCTGAACGAGCGGTACTCGCTCTTGCGGGGCAGGCCGTCCTCGAAGACCACCATCGACGCCGACTGGTAGGTGCCCTGCGTGTGCGAGATGTCGTAGCACTCGATGCGCAGCGGCGCCGACTCCAGGTCGAGCGCCTCCTGGATCTCCGCCAGCGCCTGGCTGCGGGTCGTGAGGTCACCCGCGCGGCGCGTGCGGTGCACCATGAGTGCGTGCTCGGCGTTCTTGCGGACGGTGGCCGCGAGCTCCTTCTTGTCGCCACGCTGGGGGACGCGCACGTCCACCCGCGCGCCGCGCAGCCCGGAGAGCCACGCGCCGACCTGATCCAGGTCCGGCGGCAGCACCGGCACGAGGACCTCGCGCGGCACCGCGTCCCTGGCCTCGAGCCCGTCCACCTCCTCGGTGGCCCCGTACACCTGCTGCAGCAGGTGCTCCACGAGCTCGCCGTCGGTGATGTCCTCGACCTTCTCGACGACCCAGCCGCGCTGACCGCGGATGCGACCCCCACGGACGTGGAACACCTGGACCGCGGCCTCGAGCTCGTCGCCCACCAGGGCGAACACGTCGGCGTCCGTGGCGTCGCCGAGCACCACCGCGTTCTTCTCCGTGGCCCGGCGCAGGGCCTCGATGTCGTCGCGCAGGCGGGCGGCCTGCTCGTACTCCATCTCGGCGGCCGCCTCCTGCATGCGCTTGGTCAGCCGGCGCTCGAACTTGGCGGTGTCGCCCGCCATGAAGTCGCAGAAGTCCAGGACGAGCGCACGGTGGTCGTCGACGCTGATGCGGCCGACGCACGGCGCCGAGCACTTGTCGATGTAGCCCAGCAGACACGGCCTGCCCGACTGGCCCGCACGCTTGTAGACACCCGCCGAGCACGTCCGGATCGGGAAGACACGCAGCAGCAGGTCGAGGGTCTCCCGGATGGCCCAGGCGTGCCCGTACGGGCCGAAGTAGCGGGTGCCCTTACGCTTCGCCCCGCGCATGACCTGGGCACGCGGCACCTCCTCCCCCAGCGTCACGGCAAGGTACGGGTACGACTTGTCGTCCCGGTACTTCACGTTGAACCGCGGGTCGTACTGCTGGATCCAGGTGAACTCCAGCGCGAGCGCCTCGACCTCGGTGCCCACCACCGTCCACTCGACGGACGCCGCCGTCGTCACCATCCGCCGGGTGCGCTCGTGCAGGTTGGCGACGTCCTGGAAGTAGTTCGCCAGACGCTGCCGCAGGTTCTTCGCCTTGCCGACGTAGATGACCCGACCGTGCTCGTCACGGAACCGGTAGACACCGGGCGACGTCGGGATCTCTCCCGCCTTGGGTCGATAGGTAGCTGGATCCGCCATGCCCCCAACCTATGCGCTGCCACTGACACCGGGCCCGCCCCGGACCATGGTCAGCGCGAACAGGCCGGCGCCCCGTCAGCGCTTACCCGGGGCCGGGCGGGACGCGCCCCGTCAGGCCAGGACGCCCAGGGGGGCCGGCGTGCAGTGCACCGGGAAGTTCACCGACCGCGAGATGAAGCACATCGCGTGCGCCTTGTGGTGCAGGGCCGCCACGTGTTCGTCCGTCGCGAGCTCACCCGGGTCGACCACCACCTTCGGGTGCAGCGTCACGTCGGTGAACGCACCCTCGCCGCGCGCCTCGACCCGCATGGTGCCGGTCGCCGAGTCCCTGTACTCACGCACGATCAAGCCCGACTCCGCCGCGAGGTGCAGGAACCACAGCATGTGGCACTGGCTCAGGCTGGCGACGAACAGCTCTTCCGGGCTGTTCCGGGCAGGGTCGCCCCGGAAGGCAGGGTCGGCCGACCCGGGCAGCGGCGGCTTGTGCGGCAGGTCGATCTCGTGGTCGCGCGAGTACGAGGTGTACGACGAAGTCCCCGTGTCCCCGGCGCCCGTCCACCGCACCGTCACGGCGTAGTCATGCGTGGCTCCGCTCATGAGGTCAGCGTAGCGGCTTGTGGTCCGGATCACACCGGCGTTCAGGCCGGTGTGGTCGGGAGGAGCCCACGCCGGTACGCCTCGCCCACGGCGGCCGCACGGTCGCGCACCCCGAGCTTGCCGTAGACGTGCAGGAGGTGCGTCTTGATGCTGGCCTCGCTGATGAACAGGCGACGGGCTGCCTCACGGTTGGACGCCCCGGCGGCCACGAGGGCGAGCACCTCGAGCTCGCGCGCGGTCAGGACCGCGGGTGCCGGACGGCGCACCTGGCCCATGAGGTGTCCCGCCGCCGCCGGGGCGAGGACCGCCTCGCCCCGGTACGCCGCGCGGACGGCGGCGGCGAGCTCGTCCGTGGCGGCGTCCTTCAGGAGATATCCCGTGGCACCCGCCGCGACGGCGGCCAGCACGTCCGCCTCGCCGTCGAAGGTGGTCAGGACCAGCACCCGTACCTCCGGCGCGCGCTCGCGCAGCTCCGCCGTCGCCTCGACCCCGTCCAGCACGGGCATCCGGAGGTCCATGAGCACCACGTCGACTCCGCCACGCACCGCCCGGTCGACCGCCTGTCGCCCGTCCGGCACCTCACCGACCACCGCGATGCCCGGGTCGTCGGCGAACGAGCCGCGCAACCCGTTGCGCACCACCGGGTGGTCGTCGGCGATCAGGAGCCGGATCGGGTGCTCGACGGCGGAGACGTCGCCCGCGCTCATGCCGGCTCCGGTCCCACCGCGCACGCGGGACCGGCGGAGCCCGCGCCGCCCACCGGGGCGGTCCTGCCCGGCTGGATGCTCGCACTGATCGCCGTCCCCTCGCCGGGCGAGCTCTCCACGACAAGGGTCCCGCCGACGCCCTCGAGTCGCTCCCGCATGGTGATCAGCCCGAAGGCCGGTGCGGTGGCATCCGGCGAGAAACCCGAGCCGTCGTCGCGGACGTCCAGCAAGACCGTGTCGTCCAGGTAGCTGAGGGTCACGCCCACCCGGCGCGCGGCCGCGTGCCGGGCGACGTTGGTGAGCGACTCCTGCGCCGCGCGGAACAGCGCGACCTCGGCCGCGGGCGATAGCGGGACGGCGTCACCCGTGACCTGGCAGGTGCAGGCCACGCCGTGGTCCGCCGCCCAGCGGCGGGTCAGGTCGGACAGCGCCTCGGGGAGCCGGGAACCCACCAGCTCACCCGGGTGCATGGACCGCACCGACCGGCGCGCCTCGGCCAGCGAGTCCCGCGCGAGGTCGAGCGCCCGGTCGACGTGCGGACGCGCGCGGTCCGCGTCGTGCCACACGCGCTGCGCGGCCTGCACCTGCGTGACGATCCCGGTCAGTCCCTGTGCCAGCGTGTCGTGGATCTCTCCGGCCAGGCGACGGCGCTCGTCCGCGATGCCCGCCTCGCGTGCCTGTTCCACGAGCCGGGTGTGCAGCTCCTCGTTCTCGGCGAGGGCCGTCTCCAGGCGGGTGACCGCGCGCTGCTGCTCCCGCTGCTGCTCCATGCCCCTGACCGAGAGGACGTAGCCCCCTGAGATCGCGACGGTCTGCACGGCGACGATCAGGGCGAGCATCCCCACCGAGCGCGGCGTCGGCACCTGGCTGGTCGTGGCGAGGTTGATGACCAGGGACGTGGCGAGCACCCCCGCGGTGACCGCCGCCCACGAGCGTCCGTCGCGAACCAGGTGGTAGGCGTGGAAGAACCCTGCGATCACCAGGATGACGAAGTAGTCGTCGCGGACGGCGAGCACCGCGCCGACGACCAGCAGGCCGGTCAGGTAGACGGCGGACACCGCACGGCTGCGGACGAGCGGGTCGCGCCGGGTGTGCCCCGCGAAGATCCACCCGGCGGCGAGCGCGGCGAGCACGAGCTGGAGCGTCCGGTCGGCCAGACCGTAGGCCCCGGGCTCCGGCAGCGTGAGGCTGAGCAGCACGGACACGACCAGGAGGACCCAGGGCACGGCCACCAGGAACGCCTCGAACCGCAGCCAGATGTCCGGCCCGCCCAGGTCGGCCCACCATTGGCGCACGGACCACCGTCGGGACGTAGGGATGTCGTCCACCGGAACCAGCTCCTTCCCGCCGGGGTCCATCGTGACAGGCGACGTGACCGGCGACGGGCTCAGAAGATCCTCCTGGCACCCGGGATCGCGCGTGTCCCCCGCGCGACGGCCCAGCACACCGGGAGGGCCACGGCCGTCAGCAGGGCGAACTTCGCGACGGCCGGCGCCTCGACCGGGGCCAGCACCAGGCCGACCAGGACGAGCACCGGCCCGTGGACGAAGTACACCGCATAGGCGTTGTCGGCCAGGAAGCGCAGCAGCGGCCCCTGCGCGGCGAACCTGGCGCGGAACAGGACCACGACGGCAGTGGTGAGCCCGAGCGCTGCCGTGACGGTCGCCCCGGCGGCCACCAGCGACTGCCACGACCCTCGGCCGGCGAACGCGTCCGGGTAGGCGACCACCACTGCCAGGTAGACCACGGCACCGGCCAGGGCGGCGCCCGCCCCCGTCCAGCCGGCCCGCACGGTGAGCGCGTCCGGCCAGCCGCGGCGCAGCGCCAGCGTGCCGAGCCAGAAGAAGGCCACGTACAGGGGCAGGTGGTCGGGCGTGGGCAGGCCCACCACCGGCCAGTACGTCTCCGACGGCACGGCGATGCGCCACAGCCACACCGCCACGGTCAGGCCCGCCCCGAAGGCGACGATGCGCGCCGGTCCTGGCACCCCGTGCCCGACGACCGGCGCCGCCGGCCGGCCACGACGCAGGTACCGCCACCCGGCGTAGACCAGCGACATGACCAGAAGGGTCTCGACGAACCACATGTACCGCGGGGCCGCGGTGGTGACCAGCCAGCGCAACGGCGACGTCTCGGAGCCGGCCGCCGGGTAGGTGTGCAGGTTCATCAGAGGGTTCAGGACGACCAGGAAAGCCAGCAGCGGGATCCCCAGCCGGCGCAGCCGGTCCGTGGCGAACGCCCTGGCGCCCTTGCGGTCCAGCGACCCCGGTGCGAACAGGCCCGAGATCGCGAAGAACGCGCTCATGAACCACAGCTGGTTCAGGACGAGGAACACCAGCAGGAGGTCCGACGTCGGGCCGCGGCCGGGTTCATGGAACGGCCACGCCGGGAGCGGGCTGTAGATGACTGCCGCGTGGTGCAGCACGACGAGGACAGTCAGCCAGAGGCGGAGGTTGTCCACGAAGGCCAGGCGCGACGAAGGCGGTGTGCTCATGGCCCCCAGCGTCGTCCGGGACAGCCCCGCGCGAATCAGCCAGCCGGACATCGATCGGCGGACACCCGGTCAACCGATCGGTGGACGTCCGATCGGCCGACCGGCCGGACCGGTCACCCGGTCATGCGTGGGGACGAGCCTCAGGCCGTGGCTCCGGCCTTGGCCTTGGTCGTCTTCTTCGCCGCGGGCTTGCGCTTGGCCTTGCCGTTCGCCGGCGGCAGCACCGGGACCTCTCCGGCCTGGGCGTGCCCGTCGAGGATCTCGGCGAGGTACGTACCGGTGTGGCTCTCCGGGACAGCCGCGACGGCCTCGGGCGTGCCCTGCGCGACGACGAGCCCGCCACCGCTGCCGCCCTCGGGACCCATGTCGACCACCCAGTCGGCGTTCTTGATGACGTCCAGGTTGTGCTCGATCACGATGACCGTGTTGCCCTTGTCGGCCAGCGACTGGAGCACACCGAGCAGCCTGCGCACGTCCTCGAAGTGCAGGCCGGTGGTCGGCTCGTCCAGCACGTAGGCCGAGCGGCCCGACGATCGCTTCTGGAGCTCAGCCGCCAGCTTGACGCGCTGGGCCTCGCCGCCGGACAGGGTGGGCGCCGGCTGCCCGAGCCGCACGTAGCCCAGGCCGACGTCGACCAGCGTGGACAGGTGCCGCGAGATCGCCGGGAACGCCTTGAAGAAGTCCGCGGCCTCCTCGATCGGCATGTCGAGCACGTCGGCGACCGTCTTGCCCTTGAAGTGCACCTCGAGCGTCTCGCGGTTGTACCGCGCGCCGTGGCAGACCTCGCACGGCACGTAGACGTCCGGTAGGAAGTTCATCTCGATCTTGATGGTGCCGTCACCCGCGCACGCCTCGCAGCGGCCGCCCTTGACGTTGAACGAGAACCGGCCCGGACCGTAGCCACGGACCTTCGCCTCCTCGGTCTCCGCGAAGATCTTGCGGATCCGGTCCCACACACCGGTGTACGTGGCAGGGTTCGACCGCGGCGTGCGGCCGATCGGCCCCTGGTCCACGTGCACGACCTTGTCGAGCTGGTCCAGGCCGGTCACGCGCCGGTGGCGGCCGGCGACCCGCCGGGCACCGTTGAGCTGGTTCGCCATGACCGTGTACAGGATCGAGTTCACGAGCGTCGACTTGCCCGAGCCGGAGACGCCCGACACGACGGTCAGCACGCCGAGCGGGAACGACACGTCGACGTTGCGCAAGTTGTTCTCGTGCGCGCCCACGACCGTGACCTGCCGGTCGGGGTCGACCGGCCGTCGCACGGCCGGCACCGGGATGGACCGGCGCCCGGCCAGGTACGCGCCCGTCAGCGAGTCCTTCTTCTCCAGGAGGCCCGCGTAGTCGCCCGAGTGGATGACGTCGCCACCGTGCTCGCCGGCGCCCGGACCGATGTCGACGATCCAGTCGGCCGCGCGGATCGTGTCCTCGTCGTGCTCGACGACGATGAGCGTGTTACCGAGGTCCCGCAGGCGCGTGAGCGTGTCGATGAGCCGGCGGTTGTCGCGCTGGTGCAGGCCGATGGACGGCTCGTCCAGCACGTACAGCACGCCGACCAGCCCGGAGCCGATCTGGGTGGCCAGCCGGATGCGCTGGGCCTCACCACCGGACAGCGTGCCGGCGGGCCGTTCCAGCGTGAGGTAGTGCAGGCCGACGTCGAGCAGGAAGCCGAGCCGAGCGTGGATCTCCTTGAGCACCTCGGTAGCGATCTGCGCCTCGCGCACACCGAGCTCGATGCCCTTGAGGAACTCGGCCGCCTCGCCCACGGGGAGCCGGCAGACGTCGGCGATGGACAGCCCGTGCACCTTGACCGCGAGCACCTCGGGCTTGAGGCGCGCGCCGCCGCACGTGGGGCACGGGACCTCACGCATGTACGCCTCGTACTTCTCCTTGGACCAGTCGGAGTCGGTCTCGCGGTGGCGACGCTCCAGGAAGGTCACGGCGCCCTCGAACCCGGTCGAGTACTGCCGCTCGCGGCCCCACCGGTTCTTGTACTTGACGTGCACCTTGTGGTCGCGACCGTGCAAGATCGCCTCGCGGGCCCGCTCGGGCAGGGCCCGCCACGGCACGTCCATGGAGAACTTCATCTCCTCCGCGAGCGCCGTCAGCACACGCTCGAAGTACTCCGACGACGTCTGGGCCCAGGGAGCGACGGCGCCCCCGCGCAGCGTCTGCTCGTCGTCCGGGACGATGAGGTCGGGGTCGACCTCGAGCCGGAAGCCGATGCCCGTGCACTCCGGGCACGCGCCGTAGGGCGCGTTGAACGAGAAGGTCCGCGGCTCGATCTCGTCGAGAGCCAGGGGGTGCTCGTTCGGGCAGGCCCGCTTCTCGGAGAACTTGCGGGTGCGCGCCAGGTCGTCGATGTCGGCGTCGACCAGCTCGATCATCACGAGGCCGTTCGCCAGGGTGAGCGCGGTCTCCACCGAGTCCGTGAGCCGGCGCTGCACCCCGTCGCGGGACACGAGCCGGTCCACGACCACCTCGATGTCGTGCTTCAGCTTCTTCTCCAGCGTGGGCGGGTCGGTCAGCTGCACGACCTCGCCGTCGACCCGCGCCCGCGAGAAGCCCTTGGCCTGCAGCTCCTTGAACAGGTCCGCGTACTCGCCCTTGCGTCCGCGCACCACGGGCGCCAGCACCTGGTACCGCGTGTTCTCGGGCAGCTCGAGGATCTGGTCCACGATCTGCTGCGGCGTCTGCGACTGCACCTTCTCGCCGCACACCGGGCAGAACTGCGTGCCCGCGCGCGCAAACAGCAGGCGCAGGTAGTCGTACACCTCGGTGATGGTGCCGACCGTCGAGCGCGGGTTGCGGTTGGTCGACTTCTGGTCGATCGACACCGCGGGCGACAAGCCCTCGATGAAGTCGACGTCGGGCTTGTCCATCTGGCCCAGGAACTGGCGCGCGTACGCGGACAGGGACTCGACGTACCGGCGCTGCCCCTCGGCGAAGATCGTGTCGAAGGCGAGCGACGACTTGCCGGACCCCGACAGTCCCGTGAACACGATGAGCCGGTCCCTGGGCAGGTCCAGAGATACGTTCTTGAGGTTGTGCTCTCGGGCTCCCGAGACGACGAGACGATTGCTCACAGAGGCATCCTAGGGCGGCCCACTGACATTCGCACGCCTGTTCTAGAAATCAGGCTGACAGACTCATCACACCCGCGCCGGTCAGCGGATGGCGCGGCCGTCGGCCATGCCCGACCGGCGCACGCGCGCCTGCAGGTCCAGTGCGCGCAGGAGGTCTTGCTCGTGGGCATAGGACCCGTCGACGAGCCGACGCCGGACGTCCACGACCTCCTGGGCGTACTCCGCCGCCGAGTCGAGCAGCTTCAGGTCGAGATGGACCGAGACCATGTTCGACAGCGCGGAGGCCAGGCCCGGCAGGTGGAGCTCGGGGCTCCGGCGCGCGAGCTCCCGGCGCACCCGCACGGCCTCCGCCGTCGGCTCGACACCCTCCTCCGGGCGCCCCGCGTCGATGAGAGCGGCCCCCAGGTTCAGCAGCGCGTCGGCGAGGTCGGGCTCGAAGCGTTCCGGGTCGCCCACCGCGAGCAGCCGCAGCTGGGCGACCGCCTCCTCCGACGGCGCGACGGCGTCGTCGGCCCGGCCCAGCTCCGAGAAGAGCACCCCCAGGTTGGACAGCGACCGGGCCAGGTACTCCTCGCCCGGGTGGCCTTCCTCGGCCAGCCCGCGCCGGATCGCCACCGCCTCCTGCTCCAGGGGCAGCGCCTCGTCGGGTTCGCCGGCCCGCGAGTGGGTGACGGCGAGGTTCGACAACGAGGCGGCCAGCATCCTGCGGAACCGGGCCGGGTTCTCCCGGGCGAGCCGGCGGCGCAGCAGCACCGCCTCGCGCTCGAGGGCGATCGCCTCGTCCAGGTCACCGAGCCGGGAGCGGACCGCGCCCAGCGACGCCAGCGTGTAGGCGAGCGTCCAGTTGTGTGCCGGAGGGCTCTCTCGGGCGAGCTGGCGCCGCAGCGTGACGGCCTCACCGAGTGGCGCTATGGCCTCCCGGTCGCGACCGAGCGCCGCGTACGCGTTGCCCAGGTTCGTCAGCGCGAACCCGAGCTGGGGCCGGTGCCGCTCGGGCGCCTGCACCACGAGCGTGCGGCTGAGCTCCAGCGCCTCCAGCGCGACCGGCAGCGCCTCTGCCGGCCGGCTCTCGGTGAGCGTCACCGCCCGGTTGGACAGGGTCTGCGCCAGGGAGACGCCCCACTGCCGCGGGTCGCGCGCGACGAGGGTCCGCAGTATCGGGATCACCTCCGCGCTCCCCGCCTCGTGCTCCTGGGGGCGGCCGGTCTCGTCGAGGGCGATCGTCAGCGTGATCAGCGCACGGGCGAGCTCCGCCTGGACCCACGTCCTGTCCCGCTCGGGAGCCGCCCGGCACAGTCCGACGGCCTCGAGCTCGATCGTCACGACCTCCTGGGTCAGCCCGGCGCGCCAGTGGGTGGACGCCAGCGCGTTCATCGCACCGACGAGCGCGGTCCGGTACCGATCCGGGTCCCCGGCGGCCAGCCGGCGCCATGCGGCGACCGCACCGTCCAGCGCGTCCAGCGACTCCGCCATGCGACCGGTCTCGTTCAGCGCCGTGCCCAGGTCGACGAGCGCCTCGGCCCGGCTCACGGCGTCACGCGCTGCCGCGACGGCCAGCTCGCCGCGGTCGACGTCGTCGGGGTTGGCGTCGAGCAGGCTCCGGGGCTTGAGCATGAACATCGTGCGCAGCGCACGCGGGTCGTCCCCGCCGGCGTCGGTGGCCCGGCGCAGGAGCTCGCTCACCAGCGACGTCACCCCGGGCACCTCGCCCAGCTCGACCTCGATCCGGCGGGCGACCCGGACCACCCGCAGCGCGACCTTCCGGGACACGCCCCACGTGCACGAGCCGACCAGTGCGACCGACCGGCCGAGCCGGTCCACGATCAGCAGGTCACCGAGGCGGTCGTGCCCGACGGCGCTCACCCCGAGCCCCACCGTCGAACGCTGCAGCCCGAGCAGCCACTGCGCACCCGCCCGTCCGGGCAGGCCGGGGACGACCCGGCGCAGCACGTCCCGAGCGCTCGCGGCGTCGTCGGCGCCCAGCAGGCACGCCGCGGCGACGACGTCCTGGACCTCGTCGATCGTCAGCTCCAGCCCCGCCTCGTGCGCCGACCAGGCCCACGAGCTCGCGGCCACCTCCAGGAGCGCCCGCGCCGGGTTGGGCTCGGACGCCGGGACCGGCACCCCGGCCGCCTCGAGGGCAGCGAGCACCGCGGCCGCGTGCAGGTCGACCACGCGGACCCCACCAGGCGGTTCCGGCCTGCGCACGGCCACAGCCCCCGGATCCTGGACACCGAGGCGCTCGGCGAACGCAGCGGTCGCGACGTCCAGCACCACGTCGTCGCTCAGGCCCGGGGCCAGTGCGAGGTCCAGCGCTACCTGCGTGGCATCGTCGCGTTCGAGCTGCGGCCACAGCGTCGACCCCCAGCGCAGCCGGCGCAGCCACTCCCCCGCGACCCTGGCGAGCAGGAGGATGCGGATCCGGCCGCGGGCGGGGCGGGCCGCGGCGTCGAGCATCGCGCCCAGCCCCAGCCTCGTCGCGGCGTTGTCCACCACGAAGAGCACGTCGCCCTGCGGTCTCGCACGGACCGTGGCGGCCTCTCGACCCCGCGGCACCGGGACGACCGTCCACCCGGACTCGCGCATCCGGCCGCCGAACTCGTTCGCGAGGCGGGTCTTGCCGAAGCCGGCGGGCGCGATGACGAGCCGCAGACTGATCGGGGCGGCACCCTCGGCCCAGGACCGGAGCTCGTCGAGCTCTCGCTCACGGCCCAGGAACGGGACCACCGCCCGGGCCGGGTCGAGCAGCGCGGCCGGCCACCGGGTGGCGTCGAGCGGCTCGTCCGTAGCAGCCGTCAGCGGGCCGCGGCGGACCATCGTGCGGGCGGCCCGGACCGCGGCGGCCAACCGGGTCGACACCTCCGAGACCACCACGATGAGCAAGTCAACCGGACGAACGTCCAACACTGCAAGGGGAACGGGCAGACTTATTCACCCGGTGAACACATCCGTACACGGACGAACATCGCGTAGCGCTTGGTCGGACGCTCGTGAACGCCGTCACGGCGCCGCTGCGGGGCCCGCCGCCGGAGCCGGCCGCGGTGCGGCCGCCGCGTGACGGCGCCCCCCGTGACGAGAATCCTCGTCGGGAATTAACCGGCCTCGTCGCCGTGATGGCAGGCTGGCGCCCATGAGCATCTACGCCGTGAGCTACACCTACTCCGACGACGTGGCGACCCGGGACGAGGTCCGCCCCAGCCACCGGGACTTCCTGCGCGGGCTCAACGCGGAGGGCGTCGTCCGCGCCTCGGGCCCGGTCGACGGCGGAGTGGGCGCCCTGGTCATCGTCGAGGCGGAGTCCGCGGACGACGCGCTGCGGATCCTCGACGCCGACCCGTTCCAGGTCCGGGGCGTCATCGCCGAGCGCGGCGTGCGCCAGTGGGACGTGGTGATCGGCGGACTCGCCGAGTAGGTCCCCCACAAAGTCAACCCCTCGACCAGGTCATGCCCGGCGCATATCGGAGCCATACGGAGAGTTTTACGCGATAGTCACGTTCGAGGCATGGCGCGGCGAGCTCCATGGTGCCCATGATGCCTGTTCCGGCACTGCTGAATACGTTCGGGGAGGCACTGCATGACCTCTGTCGAGAGCACGACGGTGACCTACGAGGAGATCGGCCCGCGGATCTGCGTGACGCCGCCGTACTTCGCGCTCGAGGACCTGGTCAGCCCTGCACCAGGGCTGGCCAGCGCGACTGTCCCGGTCCAGACGCCCACCGGGCGTCAGCTGACCCACATCAACCTGGCGGAAGGGGGACGGCACCTCGCCATCCTCGGCCTGTGCGCAGCGGCCTCGGTCAACCCCAGGGCCGGACAGCACTACTACCTCGCCCACCGCGGCATCGGCAGGATGTACCCCCCTGCCAAGACCCTGACGACGCTCCGCGGTACCGCGAGCGCCCGGATGTCCGGACGCAACCGGGCGCTCGCCGAGACCGAGCTCCACGACGCCGACGGCAACCTCGTGGCACGGCTCGACCTCGAGTACCTCGTCCTGTCCGTGCCCGTGTTCCGGCGTCTGATGGGCCCGGCCGCGGAGCCCGACGCGATGGAGCCGGCCAGCCCGTACAGCGCACCGGCCCCGCTCACCGATGTCGCCGTCGACGCCCATCGCGCCACGGCCAAGCTCTCCGTGGAGGCCGCGACGTGCCGGGGGCACTTCGCCGGCTACCCGGCGCTGCCCGTCTCGGTCGCGGGTTACGCGTCGTTCGCGCTCTTCGACCACGTCCTCGAGGCGACGACGGGTCCCGACGCCCGGTGGCAGGCCGGCCGGTACCAGCTGGAGGCCGACCACCTGGCCTCGGCCGGCGAGACCTGCACGGTCGACGTCGAGCCGTCCACACCTGTCGAGCCCGAGGCGCACGACAAGGCGTTCACCGGGACGCTCCGGTCCGGCGACCGGGAAGTCTTCACCATCCAGGTGGACTACACCGAGGTCTGAGCACGGCGTGGTCCGGCCGGATGGTGAACCAGGCCCTCCACGCACCGACACCTGGGCCCGGTCGGCAGACTGCCGACCGGGCCCAGGTGCAGGTGCTGGCGCCGGCGCCGGCGCCGACCGTGGCGAACGAGGCTCGACCACATCGGACGCCCGTGAATCACACGGGCTCGTCGACCTTCTTCTCGGCACGCCGCACGGCGCGGTCGCGCAGGAGGCTCACCACGGTGGTGATCGTCAGCGTCACCACGATGACGCCGAGCGATACCGGCGTGCTGATCTCGGGGACGAAGGTGACGTGCTCACCGCCGTTGATGAACGGCACCTCGTTCGTGTGCAGCGCGTGGATCACGAGCTTCGCCCCGATGAACGCCAGGATGACCCCGAGCCCGTAGTTGAGGTACACGAGGCGGTCCAGGAGACCGTCGATCAGGAAGAAGAGCTGTCGCAGACCCAGGAGCGAGAAGGCGTTGGCGGTGAAGACCAGGTAGGTCTCCTGCGTGAGGCCGAAGATCGCCGGGATCGAGTCCACCGCGAAGAGGATGTCGGCGCTGCCGATGGCGAGCATGACGAAGAGCATCGGCGTGATGAGCAGCTTGCCGTCGACGCGGGTCGTGAGCCGGTCACCCACGTACGAGTCCGACGTGGGGAGCACACGGCGGGCCATCCGTAGCACGGCGTTCTCGTGGAACTCGTCCTCGTGCGAGGTACCTGCTCGCATCTGGCTGATCGCCGTCCAGACCAGGAACAGCCCGAAGAGGTAGAAGACCCAGCTGAAGTTCTCGATGAGGGCGGCGCCCACCAGGATGAAGACGGTGCGCAGCACCAGTGCGACGGTGATGCCCACCAGCAGGACCTTCTGCTGGAACGCCCTCGGCACCCGGAAGCTTGCCATGATGAGCACGAACACGAACAGGTTGTCGACCGAGAGGCTCTTCTCGGTGATGTACCCCGCGAAGTACTCACCACCGTAGACCGGCCCCCACACCGCCCACACGAGACCGCCGAAGGCGAGTGCGATGGCGACATAGCCCACCGACCACTTGGTCGACTCGCGCAACGTGGGCGCGTGCGGTGTGCGCACATGGCCGACGTAGTCAAACACCAGCATCGCGATGATTGCGGCGACAGTGGCAGCCCAGACCCAGAAGGGCACACTCATATAAACCTCCGGTACGCAGCACGAAGCACCGAAAGTCTCGCCCGCCCACACCCGCCTGAGCGAGGGTGGACCCATGTGACCGGACCGGCATCGACACCGACCGTGATGACGGCCCCATGGCGAAGGACTACTCCCCTCCGACCACGGGAAGCATACGTGATACGCACGGCGCCCCGCACCTACGGTCTCGGCACACGCCCCTGACCGGCCCCTACGCCGTCGCTGCCTGCATCTGCCGCAGCTCCTTCTTGAGGCCCGAGATCTCGTCACGCAAGCGGGCCGCCACCTCGAACTGCAGCTCGGCCGCCGCCGCGTGCATCTGGTCGGTGAGCTCCTGGATCAGCTCGGCCAGCTCGCTCGCCGCGGCACCGGACAGCCGGTTGCCCGTCGTCGCGGCCTCCTTCGGCGCACCCGGCATCCGGGCGCCCCGGCCCTCGCCCTTCGCC
The DNA here is from genome assembly GCF_028994775.1 of Promicromonospora iranensis. Taxonomy (GTDB): domain Bacteria; phylum Actinomycetota; class Actinomycetes; order Actinomycetales; family Cellulomonadaceae; genus Promicromonospora; species Promicromonospora iranensis_A. The sequence continues at coordinate 101,222 of NZ_JAJQMN010000012.1, forward strand.
TTGCGGTTGTTCCGGTACCCCCCGGCGAGCAGCTCCTGGGTGTCCAGGTCCTCGCGGGCGAGCATGTCGGTGACGTCGGCGATCTTCTTGCGCAGCGGCTGGGGGTCCAGACCGCGCTCCGTGTTGTAGGCCACCTGCTTCTCGCGACGCCGTGTCGTCTCGTCGATCGCCATGCGCATCGCCGGAGTGATCTTGTCCGCGTACATGTGGACCTGGCCGGACACGTTACGGGCCGCGCGGCCGATGGTCTGGATGAGGGACCGCCCGGACCGCAGGAATCCCTCCTTGTCGGCGTCGAGGATCGCCACGAGCGACACCTCGGGCAGGTCGAGTCCCTCGCGCAGCAGGTTGATGCCCACGAGCACGTCGTACTCGCCGAGCCGCAGCTCGCGCAGCAGCTCGACGCGCCGCAGCGTGTCGACGTCCGAGTGCAGGTACCGCACCCGCACGTTGCGCTCCAGGAAGTAGTCCGTGAGGTCCTCGGCCATCTTCTTGGTCAGGGTCGTCACCAGCACGCGCTCGTTGCGGTCGACACGGTCGCGGATCTCGCCCAGCAGGTCGTCGATCTGGCCGGTGGTCGGCTTCACGATCACCTCGGGATCGACCAGGCCGGTCGGGCGGATGACCTGCTCCACCACGCCGTCGGACAGCGAGCGCTCGTAGTCGCCGGGCGTGGCCGACAGGTACACCGTCTGCCCGATGCGCTCGGTGAACTCCTCCCACTTGAGCGGGCGGTTGTCCATGGCGCTGGGCAGGCGGAAGCCGTGGTCCACGAGGGCGCGCTTGCGGGAGGCGTCGCCCTCGTACATGGCGCCGATCTGGGGCACCGTCTGGTGCGACTCGTCGATGACGAGCAGGAAGTCCTCGGGGAAGTAGTCGAGCAGCGTGTTGGGCGCGGTGCCCGGCTCGCGACCGTCGATGTGCATCGAGTAGTTCTCGATGCCGCTGCAGGTGCCGATCGAGCGCATCATCTCGATGTCGTAGGTGGTGCGCATGCGCAGCCGCTGCGCCTCCAGCAGCTTGCCCTGCTTCTCCAGCTCGGCCAGTCGGTCCTCGAGCTCCTTCTCGATGCCGCCGATGGCGCGCTCCATGCGCTCCGGACCGGCCACGTAGTGCGTGGCCGGGAACACGTAGACCGACTGCTCGTTGCGGACGACGTCCCCGGTGAGCGGGTGCAGGGTCTGGATCGACTCGATCTCGTCGCCGAACATCTCGATCCGGATCGCGAGCTCCTCGTACACCGGGATGATCTCCACCGTGTCGCCGCGCACCCGGAACGTGCCGCGCGTGAACGACATGTCGTTGCGCGTGTACTGCATGGTCACGAACTGGCGCAGCAGCTTGTCGCGGTCCACGACGTCGCCCACGTCGAGCCGCACCATGCGGTCCACGTACTCCTGCGGGGTGCCCAGGCCGTAGATGCACGAGACCGAGGCGACCACGATCACGTCGCGCCGCGTGAGCAGCGACGACGTCGCCGAGTGCCGCAGCCGCTCCACCTCGTCGTTGATCGACGAGTCCTTCTCGATGTACGTGTCCGACTGCGCGATGTACGCCTCAGGCTGGTAGTAGTCGTAGTACGAGACGAAGTACTCGACCGCGTTGTTCGGCAGCAGCTCCCGGAACTCCGTGGCGAGCTGCGCCGCGAGCGTCTTGTTGGGTGCCATGACGAGGGTCGGGCGCTGCAGCTGCTCGACGAGCCAGGCCGTCGTCGCCGACTTGCCGGTACCCGTGGCGCCCAGCAGGACCACGTCCTTCTCGCCGGCCTGGACGCGCTTGGTCAGCTCGGCGATCGCCGTCGGCTGGTCGCCTGCCGGCTCGTATTCGGAGATGACCTCGAACGGGGCCACCGTGCGCTGCAGATCGGTCACGGGTCGCATGTGACTACGGTACGACCGACCACTGACACTCCCCCGCCGGGCGCCCACGCGGCCGGACCGGTGTGCCCGGCGGCGAGGGCGCCACGCGGTCCGTCAGTGCACCGCTCCTGCGGGCACCGTCGGCTCCGTCACCTCGCCGCGAGCCGCGGCGAGCGTCGTGCGCACCACGATCTCCAGGGCGCGGGCGACCGCCTCGAGCGGGAGGTGCGCCTCGCCGCCGTCGGACAGCGCCGAGGCGGACACCTCTCCGCCGACCTCCTCGGTGGTGCGCGGTACGTGGACGAAGCCGGACAGCACGCCGGGCCGCTCGGCCAGGGCGTGCTGCAGCGCGTAGAAGGTGGCGTTGCAGACGTACGTCCCCGCGCTGTACGTGACGCCGGCCGGGATGCCCGCCGCCCGCACCGCGGCAACTGCTGCCTTGACCGGGAGGGTGGCGAACCGGGCGTCGGGACCGCCGTCGGCCACCGGGGCGTCGATGGGCTGGGCACCGCCGTTGTCGGGGATGCGGGCGTCCATCAAGTTGATGGCGACCTGCTCGACCCGCACCTGGGTGACCCCGGCCGCCAGCCCCACGGCGAGGACGACGTCGGGCCGGTGCTCGTCCAGCAGCCGTAGCAGCGGGCCGTCCGCGGCGCGGACCTGGTCGAACTCCACCGGGAGGACCGCCGTGACGAGCTCGTCCGGACCTGCCCAGCTCGCCGCGAGCGCCGCCACCGCGTCCGCCGACGCGTTGGTGGCGTCACCGCCGAACGGCTCGAAACCTGTGACCAGTACCTTCATCACGCACGCTCCTTACCCGGACCGTGCGGGTCACGCCGGCCGGATCACACGGAGTCCGCCTCCGCCTCCTGCGCGACCTCTCCGGCCACGCGCTGCCACAGGGTATCCACCTGGGCGCGCAGGTCGTCCTCGCTCCCCGAACCGTCCAGGGTGAAGTCCGCGGCAGCGAGCCGCTCATCGTCCGTGGCCTGTGCGTCGAGACGGGAGCGCGCCGCCTCCTCGCTCAGTCCGCGACCTTCCACGAGACGGCGTACCCGCTGCTCGGCGGGCGTGTGCACCACCACGAGCAGGTGGAAGTGCTCGGTCTGGCCGGTCTCCACGAGCAGCGGGATGTCGTGCACGACGACGGCGGTGGGGTCCGCGGCAGCCGCCATGGCCTCCCGCTCCGCCGACAGCCGCCGCACCTCCGGATGCACTATGTCGTTCAGCCGGTTGCGGGCGGCGTCGTCGGCGAAGACCAGGGCGCCGAGGCCCGGCCGGTCGAGGCTGCCGTCCGGCGTCAGGACGACGTCGCCGAACGCCTCGACGATCTCGGCCAGGCCTACCGTCCCGGGCGCCACCGCTTCACGGGCGAGCAGGTCGTGGTCGATGACGACGGCGCCGAGCTCGGCCAGTCGTGCTGTCGCGACCGACTTGCCGGCCGCGATCCCTCCGGTCAGTCCGATGCGAAACATGTGGTCCTCAGTGCCCGGGAACGTTGAGATCCTGCGGTTGTCCGCCCGACTGACGATGGCGCGTGCTCGCGCGTGCCATTCCGGCCGGAGCCTGCGGCACGGGGGCGCCGCTGCGCGTCCAGGCTACCTGCCGTCAGGTCCGGTCGCTCGAAGCGGTCCAAGCACGTACCCGTCTCCTCCGGAGGCGACCCGTCGACCAGCCCTACGACACCGACCGTCGGGATCCGCCCGGGCACGCGGCCATCCTCTGGGCCACCTGGTCTGTGACCGTCGTCCTGCTCCCGTGCCGCAACGGGTGGCGCTCTCGGACCGCTTGTTTCTCCGGTGCCGATGCGCCGCACGTCCCCACCGGGGGCCCAGTACATTTCAGGGCATGCAGCGGATCACGCCGGGCGGGTCGCGATGGCGCAGGACCTTGCCATGGTTTGGTGGCGGCGGACTCGCACTCGGTGCGCTGGTCGGTGGCGTGGCCGCCGCGCTGGTCCCGGCCGACGCCCCGGCCGTGGTCGTCGCGATCGCGGCGGAGGTGGGACTCGTCACCGGGCTGGTCGTCGAGTTTCTCACCGGCCTGGCCATAGAGGCCCATGCCCGGACCCGCAGAGCCGCCGAAGAGTTCGCCGCACTGACCGAGCGGGCGCCGCGTGGCTTCGCTGCGATGCTGTCGCCGCACCATGCGGCCGAGCTAGGTCTGCCGTTCCACGGACGGCAGGACGAGGTGCGGGCGCTGCTGGCCTGGTGCACGAGCACCGCACCCGACGTGACGCCGTTCCGGCTCCTCACCGGACCCGGCGGCGTGGGCAAGACACGACTCGCGGACGAGCTGCAGCGGCGGCTACGAGCGCAGGACGCGGAGTGGAGATGCCTGTTCCTGAGCACCGAGCGGGGTACCGAGCCGGGGGCGGTCGCCGGCCTGCGTCAGCACGCCGGGAGCCGCCCCCTGCTCGTGATCGTGGACTACGCGGAGAACCGGCCCGGGCTGCGGAGCTTCTTGCGGGACGCCTTCGAGGACCCGGGAACGATCCGGGTGCTGCTGCTGGCGCGCGCCGCCGGTGAATGGTGGCACCGGCTCACCGCGATCTCGGGCGGGCTGGGCGCAGCGCTGCATGCCGGGTACACCGACGAAGACGGTAACCCGGGTGCGGACCTTCCCGACGTCGATGTGGAGCCGCACGAAGTCGTCGCGGCGGCAGCCCGGGTGTTCGCCGATCGGCTCGGTGTGCCCGCCCCGCCGGTCGCGGCCGGTGCCGGGGAACTGCGGGTGCTGGATCTGACCGCCCTGGCCCTCGTCGAGGTCCTGGGTGTCGGGAAGGACCCGCACGGTCCGACCGTGGCGACACCGCCGACCCCTGGGGAGGTGTTCACCGAGCTGCTCCGGCACGAGGCGAGCGGGTACTGGGCGGCCACGGCCACCGAGGCCGGTCTGAGCGAGCGCCTGCCCGTCGCGATGCAGCAGGTGCTGGTCGCCGCCGTAGCGCTGCTCGGGACGACCGACGAGGCCTCGACCATCCGGCTCGTGGAGCGCGTGCTCGGCACGTTCACCGAGGACCCGACCCCGGACCCGCTCGTGGCCGCGCGGTGGCTCCGTAAGACCTACCTCCCTGTCGAGGGCACGACCTCCTGGGTCGAGCCGCTGGCCCCCGACCGCGTCGCCGAGCACCTGGTGGTCCAGGTCCTGACTCGTTCGCCCGGCCCGGTGGCTCGACGTGTCGTTGCTCTGCTCGAGGACCTCACGGCCGACCAGGCAGCCAGTGCGATGACGCTCCTGTGGCGGGCCGGGACAGATCCGATGCGGGACCAAGCGGAGCAGGAGGCGATCCGGGCGCTGGCCGACCACCTTGTCGAGCACCTCCCGGCCGTTCCCCAGGTCTACCACCAGGTGCTCGCGATGGTGCCCTGGCCATCGGCGATCATGACGCCTACAGCCGGCCTCCTCGCGCAGAAGCAGCACGAGGCACTCGACCAGCACCCCGACGACGACACGCACGCTCAGGCCGCTCTCCTCCTCGGGAACTGGTTCATGCAGCTCGGCCGCAGGTCGGAGGCCCTGCCACCGACCCAGCGCGCCGTGGACCTGTACGAACAGCTCGCCCAGGAGGATCCGGAACGCTACGGCGCCGATCTCGCGAGCGCCCTGAACGATCTGGGGGTCCGGTTCTACGAGCTGGGGCGGACGGACGAAGCGCTGCCACCGACCCAGCGCGCCGTCGACCTGCGTGAGCAGCTCGCCCACGCACGCCCCGACCGTTTTGACCCAGACCTTGCCAGGTCCCTGATCAACCTCGGGATCCGCTACTCCGAGCTGGGACGACCGGAGGAGGGTCTACGACCCACCCGACGCGCCGTCGACCTGTACGAACAGCTGGCCCGGACCAGCCCTGTCCACTACGACGCGGATCTCGCCCGGGCCCTGATCAACCTCGGGCTCCGGTACGCGGAGCTCGGGCGTTCCGCGGAAGCACTCCCTCCTGTTCAGCGCGCCGTCGAGATCCGCGAGCGACTCGCCCGCAGCCGCCCGGACCGCTACAACCCCGAGCTCGCCAGGTCCCTGACGGAGCTCGGGATCCGACTCACCGAACTGGGTCGCCCGGCCGAGGCCTTACCGGCCACCCAGCACGCCGTCGACCTGCACGAACGGCTGGTCGACGCCAATCCGGACCGCTACGAACCCGACCTCTCCAGGACGCTGACCAACCTCGGGACCCAGCTCGCGATGGTGGGGCGTTCCGCCGAGGCCGTGCCACACCTCCGGCGCGCGGTCGAGATCCGCGAGCGGTTCGCCCGTACCAGCCCGGATCGATACAACGCGTCGCTCGCCAAGTCCCTGACCGCCCTCGCGGTCCGGCACCTGGAGCTCGGACGCCCCGGCGAGGCACTGCCGCCGGCCCAGCGCGCCGTCGACCTGTACCAGGCGCTGGTCCAGACCAACCCCGACCGCTACGAACCCGACCTCGCACGAACCCTCGGGGCGGTGGGGAAGATCCTGGGGAGCACCGGCCGGCGTGCCGATGCGATCAACACCTTCGAGGACGCGGACGTCGTCTTCGAGCGGGTCGAACGACGCACCCGGGGCAGGCACCGGGCCGAGCACCAACGCCTCCGGATGCTCCTGGACACGCTGCGAGACGGTCGGTCACGGGAACCGGAGCACGACCGCTGAGCCCGGCCCCCTGGGGGTCAGCGGCCTCGTCCGTAGCCGGCCGTGAGCCCCGGGCGCCGGGCAGCGTCACACCCGGGCGGGCGTGCGAGCCGCCTGCCGCTCCGGCGTGAACGCCACCGGCAGCACCGCCGGGTACCGCGACCAGGGCGACGGCGCCCAGGTCACCTCGGGGTCGGTGAGGCGCAGGTCGAGGCGCTCCATGAGGCTCTCCACCGCGATCTTCACCACCAGCCGTCCCGGCCGACGGGCGGGGCACGCGTGGGGCCCGACGCCGAACGACAGGTGGGACCGGTTGTTCGCCTCGAACAGGTCGTCCGTGGTGCGCACCCGCGGATCGTTGTTCGCGGCGGCCAGGCCCATGACGATCGCGTCCCCGGCCCGGATCCGTACCTCGCCGAGCGTGCAGTCCGTGACCGCGTACCGCGCGGGCAGGTTCGCCACCGGCGGCTCGCTCCACAGCGTCTCGTCCAGCGCGTCGTCCAGGCCCCTGCGCACCCCGGTGACCCGACCGGTGTAGCGCGGGTCGGTGAGCATGCGGCGCAGCGTGGCCGCGATCCAGGTCACGAGCATCTCGTTGGCGGCGCAGATCGCCACGACCATCGAGTGCACGATCTCCGTGTCGTTCTCGAAGCTCGGGTGCTCCACGAAGCGGGCGGTGAGGTTGTTCCCGGGGTCCTCCCGCGTCGCGAGGACGTGGTCGAGCACGATCTGGTCCATGGTGGCCAGCGCCGTCACGGAGTCGCCCCCATGCCCGAAGATGCCGTGCGCGCACCGCAGGAGGGCGATGCCCTGCCGCTCGTCGAACCCGAACATCCCCGACACCGACAGGAAGGACACCGCCGCCGCGTACCCGCCGATCAGGTCGGCGTGACCCTGGGCGGCGAAGGAGTCGATGAGCCGGCTGCACACGCCGCGCACCATCGCGGCGGTCTGCGCCTCGTCCATGCTCGCGAACGCCTCGTCCACGGGCAGCCGCAGCCGCCGGTGGTCCGCGCCGTCCGCGTAGTACAGCGCGCGCCGGCCCGCCGGGGACAGGATCGCGTGCAGGGTCGAGTCCAGCGGCAGCCGCTCCTTCCAGTGCCGCGGGTCGCGCGCGAAGACGCTCTCCGTGCGCATCACCTCCATGACCTCGGCGTGCCCCAGCACGAGCCAGCCGGGCACTCCCGGCTCCAGGTCCACGGGGGCCACGGGACCCCATTGGTCCTGCAGCGTCCGCAGTGCCGCAGTCATGTCCTCCGCGCCGGTCAGATCTACCAGCGCCACGCGACCTCCGCTTCGCTGCGGTTCCCGGTCAGACATGGCCCTCCACCCGTCGATATTCATCGAATCATCCATCGAAGTATGGGGCGACCTGCGTAGACGCCCGATCGTGGGTTTCTATCACGGGCTGCGGAGAACACGTAACACCCGTGTGGTCCAGTTCACCCCCGACCAAACCCGCTACGTTCGGGCCACCTGTGCTCACGGGTACGGCAGCGGCCGCACGCGGCAGCGCCGATACCCGCTGGATCCGGCCCGCGTGGGACCATGCAACCGTGAGCATGCACGGTGGCGGCGGGAGTATGGGCGGAGGCCGCGCGATGCGGTCGTTCACGCAGGACGGTTCGGTCGCACACCAGCGCCTCGGCTGGGACACGCTGCGGCGCATAGCGGGTTTCGCCCGCCCCTACCGGGGTCGGCTCATCCTGTTCGTGCTGATCCTGGCCCTGGAGGCGGCCGCGGGTGCCGCCACCCCGTTGCTGTTCCAACGGATCATCGACCACGGCATCGTCGACGGCGACACGCGCCTGGTGGTCCTCCTGGCCGGTGCGGCGGCGGTGCTCGCGATCGTCGCCGCCGGCCTGTCCGTGGCGGACCGGCTCGTCTCGTCCCAGGTGGGCGAGGGACTCATCCTCGACCTGCGCGTCGCAGTGTTCGACCACGTGCAGCGCATGCCGCTCGCCTTCTTCTCCCGCGCCCGGACGGGCGCGCTGGTGCAACGGCTCAACGGCGACGTGCTCGGCGCGCAGCGTGCCTTCACGTCCACCCTGCAGACCGTCGTCTCCAACACCCTGACCATCGCGTTCACGCTCGCGGCGATGCTCACCATGTCGTGGGAGCTCACGCTCGGGGCGCTCACGCTGGTGCCGCTGTTCGTGCTTCCCGCGCGCTGGTTCGGCCGGCGGCTCGCAACCCTGACCCGGCGCGGCATGGAGGTGGACGCCGACCTGGGCCAGGTCATGAACGAGCGGTTCAACGTCTCCGGCGCGCACCTCGTGAAGATCTTCGGTGATCCTGCGACCGAGTCCGAGCGGTTCGCCGAACCCGCCCGCGAGCGCCGCGACATCGGCGTCCGCACCGCCCTGCTCGGTACGTGGTTCCGGGTGGGACTGGCGACCATCGCGTCGCTCGCCGTGGCGGGCGTGTACGGGCTGGGCGGTCTGCAGGCCATCGCGGGTGAGCTCACGGTCGGCACCGTCGTCGCGCTGGCCACCTATCTCACGCGTCTGTACGGGCCCTTGACGGCGATGGCGAACGTCCAGGTCGACGTCATGACGGCGCTCGTGTCGTTCGAGCGTGTGCTGGAGGTCCTCGACCTGGAGCCGTCGGTGGCCGAGAAGCCGGACGCCGTCGACCTGCGGGCCGCCGTCGCCGACCGGGGTGCGTCGGTCTCGCTGACGGACGTGACGTTCCGGTACCCGCGGGCCGAGGAGGTGTCGCTCGCGTCCCTGGAGTCGGTCGCGGGCCAGCGGAAGGACCCGACGGCGGACACCCTGGTCGATGTCTCGTTCGAGGTTCCGGCGGGGTCGATGGTGGCGCTCGTCGGGCCGTCCGGGGCGGGCAAGACCACCGTGTCCCAGCTGGTCAGCCGCATGTACGACCCGACGTCGGGCGCGGTGCGCATCGCCGGGACCGACCTGCGCGACGTGACGTTCGCGTCGCTGCGGGCCACCGTCGGCGTCGTCTCCCAGGACGCGCACCTGTTCCACGACACGATGGCGGCGAACCTCCGGTTCGTCCGCCCGGAGGCGACGGACGCCGACCTGGAGCGGGTGCTGCGCCAGGCGCGCATCTGGGACCTGGTCGACCGGCTGCCCGAGGGCCTGGAGACGGTGGTGGGTGACCGCGGCTACCGGCTGTCCGGCGGTGAGCGGCAGCGCCTCGCGATCGCCCGGCTGCTGCTCAAGGCGCCCGACGTCGTGGTGCTCGACGAGGCGACCGCGCACCTCGACTCGGAGTCCGAGGCGGCCGTGCAGGTCGCCCTCGACCAGGCGCTCGCCGGACGGACGTCGCTGGTCATCGCGCACCGGCTGTCCACGGTCCGGGCGGCGGACCGCATAGTGGTGCTCGCCGACGGTCGGATCGCCCAGTCCGGCACGCACGCCGAGCTGATCGCCGCCGGGGGCCTGTACGCCGACCTGTACCGGACCCAGTTCGCGGCAACCGCCTGAGCACGCACCCGGCGCAGTGACGCGCTCAGCACGCCTTGCTCCGGTTGCCATGCCCGATGGGCTACCGCGCCGACGTCGGGTTCCGGATCGCCGCGTCGATCCGCGCGAGCACCGCCCGGGACCGCTCGAGCTCGGACCGGTACCGCTCGGGCAGGTCGGCCGCGAGCCGGCGACGCATGTCCACCGCCTCCTGCGCGTGCCCCAGCGCCGTGACGTTGTCGCCGACCGCGCTCAGCGCGCTGGCCAGGTTGGAGAGCGCGAGCGCCAGGTCGGGCCGGTGCTTGTCGGGGTTCTCGATGACGAGCTGGCGCCGCATCACCACCGCCTCGCGCATGGGCCGCAGGGCCTCCTCCGCCCGGCCCAGGTCCAGCAGGGTGGCGCCCAGGTTCGCCAGCGCCTCCGCGAGTCCCGTGCGGTACTTCTCCGGCTGCTCGCGCACGAGCCGGCGCAGCATGTCGACCGCCTCCTGCGTGGGCCGCAGCGCCTCGTCGAACCGGCCCAGGTCCGCGTACCGCACGCCGAGGTTGGACAGGGACTGCGCGAGGTACTTCAGGGACCGGGCGTTGCCGCTCGCGAGGCCCCGGCGGATGGCCACGGCCTCCTCCTCGAGCAGGACCGCCTCGTCGTACCTGCCGCGCCGGGCCAGGGTGACACCGAGGTTGGACAGCGAATGGGCAAGGTAGTGCAGGTACCGGTCGGGGTGTTCGTCGGCGAGCTCGCGCCGGATCTCCAGCGCCTCCCGCTCGAGCCGGAGCGACTCGTCGGCGCGGCCGGTGGTCGAGTACAGCGCACCGAGCGCGGACAGGGCGCCGGCGAGGTCGGCACGGGTGCCGCGCTCGTTCTCCTTGGCGAGCCGGCGCTGGAGCTCCAGCGCCTCGACCAGCACCACGCCGGCCTCCTCGTACCGTCCGAGCGCTTCCAGCGTGGTGCCGAGCTGGCCGAGCGACCAGGCCAGCTCACCGAGGTGCTCGGGGCGCGCGGCGGCGAGCCGGCGGCGGATCGCCACAGCCTCGGCGTTGGCGGGCAGTGCGTCCTCCGGCCGCCCGCTCTCCGTGAGGGCCTCGAAGTTGCCCAGGACAGCCGCGACCCGCGGCTCGTACCGGACGGGGTCACCCTCCGCCAGGCGGCGGTAGATGTCGAGCGACGTGCGCTGCGCCACCTCGATCTCGCCGACCCGGCCGAGCTCCGTGTAGGAGATCCCGGCGTTCAGCAGGGCGCACGCGTGCTCGGCGTCGGCCCACGGCCGGTCGCCCGGCGGGAACCGGCGGCAGAGGGCGACCACCTCCTCCTGCACCGCGAGGGCGTCGCTGTGCCGGCCCACCGCCAGGTACCCCGTCCCGAGGTTGTTCAGGGCGTTGCACAGCGCGGGGCGGTGCCGGTTCTCGTCACCCCAGGCGTGACCACGCCACAGACCCACCGCCTCCTGCAGCACACCGACCGCCGCGTCCGGCTCGCCCTCGGCGATCAGCACGACGCCGAGGTCGGTCAGCGCCTCACCGCGGGCCGCGTCGTCGCCTGCTGCCCGGGCGAGGTCCGCCACCCGGTGGGTGAGGCGGTCGAGCACCGGCACAGCCAGAGGGCCCGACGACCTTGGCAGCCGACGCGTCACCCGCGTCAGCGCGGGCAGGTCCTCGGCCCGTTCGGCCGGCAGGGCCGAGACCGCCGCCTCGATGAGCCGGCCTGTGATGTCACGCCCAGCGGTGGGCCGGTCCAGGGTCATCTCGGTCGCGAACGACAGCACCGCCAACGCCTGCTCCGGCGCCAGATCGCGCGTGCAGGCGGCGGTGAGCTCCTCCGACGCCGCCAGGGCGCGCGCGACGAGCAGCTCCGCCAGTGGCGGGACAGCCGGCAGGTGCCCGCGCACCCAGGTCACGGCGTCCGCCGTCCGGCCCGCCGCGGGTTCCGCACCGGCACGGCGCAGGGCGGCACGTATGCCGTCGTCGGTCGCGTCCCCCAGCAGAGTCGCCGTCGCGAGCGCGGCCTCGGCGGCTCTCGGCGCGAGCCCTGCGCCGGCCGCGGAGATCGCCCACCGGGAACGCTCGTGGTCGAGCACGAGGTCGAGCGCGGCGGCCGGGTCACCGACGTCCTTGCTCCCGTCGAGCACCATGGCGAGCGCGGTGGCGTGCAGGTCCAGCGCACGCAGCTGCTGTTCCGGCTCCGGCTGGAAGCGCACGCGCGGGAGCGGCCGGTTCAGTGCCCTGGCGAAGCGTGTCGTCGCCGCCTCCAGGAGGGCACGGTGGTCGTCCGGGCGCTCGACCTCCAGACCGAGCGCCGGGTCGAAGGCGATGTCGAGCGTCCGGTCGAGCGCCGGGTCCAGCGCCATCTCGCTGACCGACGGCGTCCGGCCGGCCCAGAGCCGGCTGGTCCACCGCTCCCGGCGCCACCACTCCCCGCCGGTGCGTGCCGTGCACAGGACGCGCAGTCGCCCCCGCGACCGGCTGGTCCCGAGGGCATCGAACATCGCCGGGAGGCCGGGTCTGGACGCGGCGTCGTCGACCACGAGCAGGACCCGGCGCGCATCGGCGACAGCGGACACCGCGGCCACCTCACCGCCGGGTGGCACGTGCACCACGGTCCATCCGGTCCGACGCAACCGCCTGCCGAGCTCGAGCACCAGGCGCGTCTTGCCCACACCACCGAGCCCGCACAGCAGACGCAGCGCCAACGGCTCCCGCGACCGGACCCAGGACCGCAGCTCCGCCAGCTCGCGCCCACGGCCCATGAACGGCACGATGCCGCGCTCGGGCGCGAGGAGAGCGGCTGGGCTCGTGCCCCGCATCTCGTCGGGTCCGGGTCGGCTCATGGGGAGTCATCCAACAGCACGGCGACCGTCCTGGCCAGTGAGCGTGTGATACGTCCGAGCGACCCGAGAAGGGTGTTCTCGCAGGTCAGCGGCCTGGCGCTGGTCACAGGCACACCCACCGCACCGCATCCTGAAAACGACGACGGCCCGCCGCCCCCGAAGGGGCGACGGGCCGTCGATCAGCTCGGGTCAGTTACCCGTGAGCTTCTCACGGAGCGCGGCGAGCGCCTCGTCCGAAGCCAGCGTGCCGCCGACCTCCTCAACCGGAGCCGAGGAGTAGGTGGTGCTGCCGCCACCGGCCGGCGCGGCGGCCGGGGCGTCGGCCGGAGCCTCGGTGTCCGCGGCGATCGCCTCGGCGACCTGCTTGCGGTGCGCGGTCCAGCGCTCGTGCGCCTTGGCGTACTCCGCCTCCCACGCCTCGCGCTGTGCCTCGAAGCCCTCGAGCCACTCGTTGGTCTCCGGGTCGAAGCCGTCCGGGTACTTGTAGTTCCCGGCGTCGTCGTACTCGGCGGCCATGCCGTACAGCGCGGGGTCGAAGTCCTCGGACTCCGGGTCCACGCCCTCGTTGGCCTGCTTGAGCGACAGCGAGATGCGGCGACGCTCCAGGTCGATGTCGATGACCTTGACGAAGACCTCGGCACCGACGGTGACGACCTGCTCCGGCAGCTCGACGTGGCGCACGGCCAGCTCCGAGATGTGGACCAGGCCCTCGATGCCGTCCTCGACGCGAACGAACGCACCGAACGGGACGAGCTTGGTGACCTTACCCGGCACGACCTGACCGATGGCGTGCGTACGGGCGAAGGTCTGCCACGGGTCCTCCTGCGTCGCCTTCAGCGACAGGGAGACACGCTCGCGGTCGAAGTCGACGTCGAGCACCTCGACGGTGACCTCCTGGCCGACCTCGACGACCTCGGACGGGTGGTCGATGTGCTTCCAGGACAGCTCCGAGACGTGCACCAGACCGTCGACGCCGCCGAGGTCCACGAACGCACCGAAGTTGACGATCGAGGAGACGACACCCGGGCGCACCTGGCCCTTCTGCAGGGTCTGCAGGAAGGTGGAGCGCACCTCGGACTGCGTCTGCTCGAGCCAGGCACGGCGCGAGAGCACGACGTTGTTCCGGTTCTTGTCGAGCTCGATGATCTTGGCCTCGATCTCCTTGCCGACGTACGGCTGGAGGTCGCGGACGCGACGCATCTCCACGAGGGAGGCGGGGAGGAAGCCGCGCAGGCCGATGTCGAGGATGAGGCCGCCCTTGACGACCTCGATGACGGTGCCGGTGACGACGCCGTCCTCTTCCTTGATCTTCTCGATCGTGCCCCAGGCGCGCTCGTACTGTGCGCGCTTCTTGGACAGGATCAGCCGACCTTCCTTGTCCTCCTTCTGGAGGACCAGGGCCTCGACGGCGTCACCGACGGCGACAACCTCGCCAGGGTCGACGTCGTGCTTGATCGAGAGCTCCCGGGACGGGATCACACCCTCGGTCTTGTAGCCGATGTCGAGAAGGACCTCGTCGCGGTCCACCTTGACGATCGTGCCTTCGACGATGTCACCATCGTTGAAGTACTTGATGGTGGCGTCGATGGCAGCAAGGAAGTCCTCCTCGGTGCCGATGTCGTTGACGGCAACCTGGGGTGCGGACTTCGCAGGGGTGGAGATGGTCATTGAGTTCGATGCTCCGATGCGGACATGGCGTAGTACGGACAGGGTCTGTTTGGCTCTGCTTGTGCGGTACCGAGGGTCGCCAGAAGGCGCACGGCACCGCCAGTCATCCTAGTGGCGCCGCAGCGCCCTGGTCAACGCGAGTCGGCGCGAGCCAGGATGGTGCGTGCGGGCCCCAGGATACCGGGGGCTGCTGACGTTCCGCCGGGGCGACGCCCGGCAAGGCCTGGTGGTTCAGAGCGCCAGCTCCAGGTCCTTGCCGGGGATCGCGTCGAGCAGCGCCCGCGTGTACGCGGTGGCCGGCGAGTCGAAGACCGAGTCGACCGTGCCCTCCTCGACCACGCGCCCCTCCTGCATCACCAGCACGCGGTCGGCGATCTGCCGCACCACGGCGAGGTCGTGCGTGATGAAGAGGTACGTGAGCCCCAGATTCTCCTGGAGACCTGCGAGCAGCTGGAGGATCTGCGCCTGCACGACGACGTCGAGCGCCGAGACCGCCTCGTCGCAGACCACGAGCTCCGGCGAGAGCGCCAGCGCACGGGCGATGGCCACGCGCTGCCGCTGGCCACCGGACAGCTCGGCGGGGAACCGCTGGAGCTGACCCTTGCTGAGCGCCACCTGGTCGGCGAGCTCCTCCACCCGGGCCCGGCGGGCCGCGGCGTCGCCGTAGTCGTGCGCGCGCAGCGGCTCCTCGATCGCCCGGAACACCGAGTAGAGCGGGTCGAGCGACGAGTAGGGGTCCTGGAACACGGGCTGCACCCGTCGCCGGTAGGCGATCTGGTCCCGGTGGTTGCCGGCCCCCACCACACCGCCGTCGAACGTGATCGAGCCGGTGGTGGGCTTCTCGATGTCGAGGATCATCCGGGCCAGCGTCGACTTGCCCGACCCCGACTCCCCCACCACCGCGACCGTGGAGCCGCGCGGGATGTCGAGGCTCACCCCGTCGACGGCGGTGAATCCGGTGCTGCGGGAGAACAGCCCCTTGCCCCGGATGGAGAAGACCTTGCTGACGTCCTTGACGGACACGAGGACGTCCGCCTCGGCGGTCGTCTCCTCGCCGTGGGCCAGCAGCGCGTCGTCCAGCACCTCGTCGAGGCCGCGCTCGCGCGCGATCTCGATGCGGCGCGACGCGAGCGACGGTGCCGCCGCCATGAGCCGCTTGGTGTACTCGTGCTGCGGCGCCGTGAGCACCTGGCGGGCAGGACCCTGCTCGACGATGTCGCCGCGGTACATGACCACCACGGTGTCCGCACGCTCGGCGGCGAGGCCGAGGTCGTGCGTGATGAGAAGCACCGCGGTGCCGAGCTCCTGGGTCAGGCCGGAGAGCTGGTCCAGGATCCCGCGCTGCACCGTCACGTCAAGGGCCGACGTCGGCTCGTCCGCGACCAGCAGGGCGGGGCGACCCGACAGGCCCATCGCGATGAGCGCCCGCTGGCGCATACCGCCGGAGAACTCGTGCGGGTACTGGGCGGCGCGCGCCCGGGCGTCGGGCAGGCCTACCTCGTCGAGCAGCTCGACCGTGCGGGTGCGGGCGTCCCTGCGGGTGCGCAGCCCGTTGTCGATCAGGCCCGCGTCGATCTGCCGGCCGATCTGCATGATCGGGTCGAGATTGGTCATCGGGTCCTGCGGCACGAGGCCCAGCTCGGTGCCGCGCAGCTGCGCCATCCGCTGCGGCGACACCTTGCCGAGGTCCTCGTCCTTGAACCAGATGTGCCCCTCCGCCACCGAGCCGTTGCTCGCCAGCAGGCCCAGCACCGCCATCGCCAGGGTCGTCTTGCCGGAACCGGACTCGCCGACGATCGCCACGGTCTGGCCCCGCTCGACGGTGAGGTTCGCGTTCGACACGGCGCGAGCGGCACCGTTCTCCGTGCGGAAGTCGACGCAGAGGTTCTCGACGCGGAGCACCACGTTCTCGGCGGAGCTCTCGGCCGAGTTCTCGGCCGAGCTCGCGGCCGACGTCCCGGTGGACGACGCGGTGGTGGGCTCCGCCGTCTCCTTCACCGTCTTCTTCTCTGGGTTGTCGCTCATCGTCGGGTCCTGTTCCGGGGGTCGAGGGCCTCGCGCAGGCTCTCGCCCACGAGGGTGAAGCCGAGGGCCGTCACGGCGATACAGATGCCGGGCAGGATCGCCAGCCGCGGTGCGACCGCCAGTTCCTGCTGCGCCGCCGTCAGCATGCGGCCCCACTCGGCCGTGGAGGGCTCGCCGCCACCCAGGCCGAGGAAGGACAGCGCCGCGGCCTCGATCACCGCGGTGGCAAGGCTCAGCGTCGCCTGCACGATGACCGGGCCCACGCTGTTGGGGAGCACGTGGCTCATGGTCACCGACCGGCGCGTCAGGCCGAGCGCCGACGCGGCGAGGACGTAGTCCTGGCCCTTCTGCGCCAGCATCGAACCGCGCAGCAGCCGGGCGAAGATCGGGATCTGCACCACTCCGATGGCGACGATCACGGCCATGGACGACTGGCCGGCGATCGCGGCGATCGACACGGCGAGCAGCAGCGACGGGACCGACAGCATGAGGTCCACCAGGCGCATGATCGCGAAGTCGACGCTCTTGCCGAACCAGCCGGCGAGCAGACCGAGCAGCAGACCGCCCGTGAGCCCGAACAGTGTGGACAGGACGCCGATCAGCAGCGAGGCCTGGGCACCCCAGATCAGCTTGCTCAGCACGTCACCGCCGTAGCGGTCCAGGCCGAGCGGGTACTCGGCCGACGGGCCGGGGATCATCGTGGGCCGGACCTCGGTCCGGCCCGGCAGCTCGCTGCCGCCGTAAGGGGCCAGCACCGGCGCCAGCACCGCCACGAGCACGAACACCGCGACGATCACCGCCCCGATGATGGCGACGGGGTTCTTGCGCAGGGTGCGCCAGGCACGCGCCCAGACGCCCTCCCCGCCGTGGTCCTGGCCGCCCGGCCCGTCCCCGTGGATGCTCGTGTGGAGCGGCTCGGCGGCGGGGCCGCCGGTCACCGGAAGCTCGTTGGCGCTCACTGCTGCCTCCTCAGCCGCGGGTCGATCAGCCCGTACGACACATCGACGATCAGGTTCACGAGGGCATACACCACGGCGATCAGCAGGATGAAGCCCTGCATCACGGGGTAGTCGGCGCGGAACACCGAATTGGCCAGGAAGCTGCCGATGCCGCTGAACGCGAACACGGTCTCGGTGAGCACCGCGCCGCTGAGCAGCAGGCCCACCTGCAGGCCGATGGTGGTGACCACCGGCAGCATGGCGTTCTTCAGGATGTGCTCGCTGCGCAGCCGGGCCGGCTTGATGCCCTTGGCCCGCGCCGTGCGCACGTAGTCCGCGTTCTGCACCTCGGACACGGCGGCACGGGTCATGCGGGCGACGATCGCCAGCGGGATGGTGCCCAGCGCGATGCCGGGCAGGATCAGGTGCATGAGCGCGTCCCAGGCCGCGTCCCACTCTGCGGTGAGCAGGCCGTCCAGGACGTAGAAGTTCGTGGGATGCGTGGCGATCATCGTCGCGCTCTGCCGGCCCGTCGTCGGGAACCAGCCCAGCTCCACGGCGAAGATGTACTTCAGGATGAACGCCAGGAAGAACACCGGCACGGTGACGCCGATCAGCGAGACCACGACCGCGGAGTGGTCGATGATCGACCCGGACCGCCGCGCGGCGACGTAGCCGAGCGGGATGCCGATGCCGATGGCGAACACCAGGGCCACGACGGTGAGCTCGATGGTGGCGGGGAACCGGGTGATGAACTCCTCCAGGACCGGGCGACCGCTCTGCAGCGAGGTGCCGAAGTCGCCCTGGAGGAGCCGGAGCAGGTACTTGCCGTACTGGACCGGCAACGGCTGGTCCAGGCCCATCTCGGCCTCGATCTCCGCCGCGGCCTCGGGGGTGTACCGCTCACCCAGCATGGCCTGCACCGGCCCACCGGGCAGGGCGCGCACCCAGCCGAACAGCAATATCGAGAGCCCCAGCAAGAGGGGTATCAGCAGCAGCAGGCGCTGCACTATCAGTCTGAGCATCGTTCCTCGACAGACATGCGATTCATCGTCGCTCGGCGGCAGGGCTCATGGCCCGCCCGCCGGGGGACTCCGGACAGCGGTCGGGGCGCGGCGGCTGCCGCGCCCCGACCTGAGGTATTTCACCCGAGGGCGTAGGACACCCTAGGCGGTTCGGAAGGGAACCTTACTCGCCCCCACCGAGGGTGATGCCGTTGTACACCTCGTCCTGCACCGGGGAGATCGGGTAACCCTCGACCCCGGGCGCGACGACGAGCGACGGTACCGGGCTGGCCAGCGGGACGCCGGGCAGGGCTTCCATGATCACCTCGTTCGCGTTCATGTAGGCCGCCTCCTGCTCATCGAGGGGAGCGTTGCGGGCCTCCTTGATCGCGTCGAACACCTCCGGGTCGTCGAAGCCCCACTCCAGGGACTTCGCGCCGAAGAAGGTGCCGATGAAGTTGTAGGTGTCGTTGTAGTCACCCGTCCAGCCCAGCAGGTGCAGGCCGTGGTTCTCGCCGCCCTGGATGGTGTCGATGTAGGTCGGGCTCCACGGCTCCGGCGTCGCCTTGGTCGTGATGCCGACCTCCTCGAGGTCGGCGGAGATCGCCTCGAAGATCGCGGCGGCGTCCGGCATGTACGGACGCGAGACGTCGGTCGGGTAGTTGAACTCGATCTCGAGGTTCTCCTGCCCGGCCTCCTCGAGGAGCGCCTTGGCCTTCTCGGGGTCGTGGTCGTAGGTCGTCACGTCGTCGCTGTAACCCGTGACGATCTCCGGCACGAACTGCGTGGCCGGCGTCGTGCCCTCGGGCAGCGCTGCCTGGACCAGGCCCTCCTTGTCGATCGCGTGCGCGATCGCCTGGCGGACCCGGATGTCGTCCAGCGGCTTCTGCGCCTGGTTCATGCCCAGGTACAGGATGTTGAACGCGTCGCGGTCGAGGATCGTGTAGCCGGCCTCCTTGAGCGCGTCGACGTCGGCGGGCGCGACCAGGTCGTAGCCGTCGATGTCACCGGCCTCGAGCGCCTGGCGGCGCGCGGTGCCGTCGGCGATCACGGTGAACACGATGGTCTTGACGTCGGCGATCTCGCCCCAGTAGCTGTCGTTCGCGGCGAGGGTCACGCTCTCGCCGCTCTTCCACTCCTGGAACGTGTACGGGCCGGTGCCGACCGGGTGCTCCTTGCCGTACTCGGTGAGCTGGGGAGCGTCAGCGGTGCCCTGCACCTCGTCGGCCCCGAACTCCTCGAGCGCCGTGGGCGACTGCATGGAGAACGACGGCAGGGACAGCGCCGGGACGAGCTCCGGGATCGGCTCCTTGAGCGTGATCACGGCGGTCGCCTCGTCGGAGGCCGCGCAGGACTCGTACAGGCTGTCCTCGCCCGTACCGCCGAAGACGGCCTTGTAGTAGTACGAGAGGTTCTCGTGCGCGGCCAGACCGGTCCAGCTGTGCCAGCGGTCGAAGTTGAAGCACACGGCCTCGGCGTTGAAGTCCGTGTCGTCGTGGAACGTCACGCCCTCCTTGAGGTGGAACGTGTACTCCAGGCCGTTCTCGCTGATGTCCCAGCTCTCGGCGAGCAGCGGAGCGGGGTCCGCTGTGCCCGGCTCGACTCCGACCAGACCCTCGAAGATCTGGCGGGCGACCCGGAACGTCTCGCCGTCACTGGCGAACGCGGGGTCGAGCGAGCTCGGCTCGGCCGAGCCGGCGAACACGAACGTGCCGTCGCTGCCGCCCCCGCCCTCGCCGCTCTCGGGGTCCCGCTCGCTGGCCACACAACCACTCAGAGCCACTGCGAGCGCCGTCACCAGGGTGACGCCGCCCGCAAGGCGCGTAGCGCGTCGACGCATGGCACTCTCCTTCCTCGAGCGCATCGGCGGACCCGGGTTCGGGCACGACGACACGCAGACGTTTGCGCCTGACCTTAGGAGCCTTCTC
Source organism: Promicromonospora iranensis (assembly GCF_028994775.1). GTDB lineage: Bacteria > Actinomycetota > Actinomycetes > Actinomycetales > Cellulomonadaceae > Promicromonospora > Promicromonospora iranensis_A. The sequence continues at coordinate 121,510 of NZ_JAJQMN010000012.1, forward strand.
GTTGCCTGCGTATTTCGCTTCCCTGACCGGAATCCAATCGTGACCCTTTTGTTACGGGTGCTGCTGTGGTATCTGCGGCCGATTCATAGACACCGTCGCACGGAACCATAGGGAGCAGACAGGCGCGATGATTGCCTCGTGAGCCATGACGAGCCGGTGTCCTTCGGCTACCGCGACGTGCCCGACGACGGCCACGCCGCCCGGAGCTGGTGGGATGCCAACGCCGACGAGTACCTCGACGAGCACCGCGACTTCCTCGGCGACGCTGGTTTCCGGTGGGGTCCGGAGGGCCTGACCGAGGCGGAGGCCGGTCTGCTGGGCGACGTCGGCGGGCGCGACGTCCTGGAGGTCGGGGCCGGTGCCGCGCACTGCTCGCGCTGGCTCGCCTCGCAGGGAGCGCGCGCCGTCGCCACCGACTACTCGGCGGGCATGCTGGAGGGTGCCCGACGCCTCGACGCCGCCACGGGCGTCGCCGTGCCCCGGGTCCAGGCGGACGCCCGGGCCCTGCCGTTCGCGGACGGCTCGTTCGACGTCGTCTTCACGTCCTTCGGCGCACTGCCCTTCGTGCCCGACGCCGTCACCGTGCACCGTGAGGCCGCCCGGGTGCTGCGCCCGGGCGGGCGCTGGGTGTTCTCCGTGACCCACCCGCTGCGGTGGGCGTTCCCCGACGACCCGACCCGGCGCGGCCTGACGGCGACCCGCTCGTACTTCGACCGCCGCCCCTACGTGGAGACCGCCGACGACGGGCGCGTCCTCTATGCGGAGTATCACCGCACCGTCGGCGACCACGTGCGCGACGTCGCCGCCGCCGGGCTGCGCCTGGTTGACCTGGTCGAGCCGGAGTGGCCGGAGTGGAACGACCAGGTCTGGGGCGGCTGGGGCCCGGAGCGCGGCCGCTACCTCCCGGGCACGGCGGTCTTCGTCACCGAGCTGCCGAGGTAGACATCAGGCGAGATAGTCGTCAGGTGTCTACCTCGGCGAGGGGTGGTTAGTGGCCCGCCTCGTGCCACGTGGCGCCCGTGCCCACCGAGACGTCGAGGGGCACGTTGAGCACGAACGCCGCGCCCATCTGGCTGCGCAGCACGTCCTCCGCGGCGGCGCGCTCCCCCGGCGCCACCTCGAGCACGAGCTCGTCGTGCACCTGCAGCAGCAGGCGCGAACTGAGCCCGCGGACGTCGAGCTCGTGCTGCACCTTGAGCATGGCGAGCTTGATGATGTCGGCGGCGCTGCCCTGGATGGGTGCGTTGAGTGCCATGCGCTCGGCCATCTGACGGCGCTGCCGGTTGTCGCTCGTGAGATCGGGCAGGTATCGGCGCCGGCCCAGGATGGTCGCGGTGTACCCCGTCGCGCGCGCTTCCTCGACCACCCCGGAGAGGTAGTCGCGCACGCCGCCGAACCGTTCGAAGTAGTCGTCCATGAGCGTCTGCGCCTCGCCCGTGGCGATGTTCAGCTGCTGGGACAGGCCGAACGCGCTCAGCCCGTAGGCCAGCCCGTACGACATAGCCTTGATCTTGGACCGCATCTCGGGCGTCACGTCGGCGGGCGCCACCTCGAACACGCGCGAGCCCACGTACCGGTGCAGGTCCTCCCCCGAGTTGAACGCGGCGATCAGACCCTCGTCGCCCGAGAGGTGCGCCATGATCCGCATCTCGATCTGGCTGTAGTCGGCGGTCAGCAGCGACTCATAGCCCTCACCGACCTGGAACGCGCGCCGAATCTGCCGGCCCGCCTCCGTGCGGATCGGGATGTTCTGCAGGTTCGGGTCGGTCGAGCTCAGCCGCCCGGTCGCGGCGATGGTCTGCTGGAACGTCGTGTGGATGCGGCCGTCGGGCGCGACGGACTTCAGCAGCCCCTCCACGGTGACCCGCAGACGCGCCACGTCGCGGTGCGTCAGCAGGTGGGCGAGGAACGGGTGCTCCGTCTTGACGAACAGGTCCTGCAGGCTCGCCGCGTCGGTCGTGTACCCGGTCTTGATCTTCTTGGTCTTCGGCATGCCCAGCTGGTCGAACAGCACCTCCTGCAGCTGCTTGGGGCTGCCGAGGTTCACCTCCCGGCCGATCACGTCGTACGCCTGCGCGGCGGCGTCGGCGACCCCCTGCGCGAACTGCCGCTCCAGCCCGGTCAGGTACTCGGTGTCGGCGGCGATGCCGATGCGCTCCATCCGCGCCAGCACGCCGGACAGCGGCAGCTCGACGTCGTCCAGCAGGTGCGTGGCGCCGCGGTCGGCGAGCTCACCGGCCAGGGCCGTCGCCAGCTCGGCCACGCCGTGGGCGCGCACGGCCTCGGCCTGACCCTCCGACTCGCCCTCGAGCGAGAGGTCCAGGGCGCCTTGTGCGCCGTCGGGCTCCGCGACCTTGAGCTCGCGGCCGAGGTGGCGCACCGCGAGGTCACCCAGGTCGTAGCCGCGCTGGTCGGGGTAGCACAGGTACGCGGCGAGCTCCGTGTCGAACGTGACGCCCTCGAGGTCCATGTTCCGGGCGGCGAGCATGTGGGCGGCCGCCTTCGCGCCGTGCAGGATCTTGGGCGCCGCCGGGTCTGCCAGCCAGGCCGCGAGCGCCTTCTCGTCGTCGGCACCGAGCTGGGTGAGGTCGAGGTAGGCCGCCTCGCCACCGGGCTCCGACACGGCCACCGCCCAGGCGTCCCCGCCGCCGGCCACCGTCTTGCCGGCCACGTGGACGCCCACGTGCTCCGAGCGGGCGGCGAGCCAGGCGCCGAGTGCGCCCGGGGCGACGTCGGCCAGGTCGAGCTCGACACCGGCGGTCTGGGGGGCCGCCTCCGCGACGGCGCCCGAGGGGTCGACGGCGAGGAGGCGGTCGCGCAGCTGACCGAACTGCAGCGTGTCCGAGACGAGGTGCACGGCCTCCCGGTCGAAGCCCACCAGGGCGAGGTCGGCCACGCCGAGCGGCAGCTCGACGTCGGTCAGCAGGGCGTTCAGCTCCCGGTTGACCCGGACCTGGTCCAGGTGCTCGCGCAGGTTCTCGCCGGCCTTGCCCTTGATCTCGTCGGCCGCGTCGAGCAGGGCGGCAAGACCGCCGTGCGCGTTGATCCACTTGGCGGCGGTCTTGGGGCCGACGCCGGGCACACCCGGCAGGTTGTCGCTGGTCTCCCCCACGAGCGCCGCGAGGTCCGGGTAGCGCTCCGGGGGCACGCCGTACTTGGCCTCGACCGCCTCCGGGTCCATGCGGGCCAGCTCGGAGACGCCCTTCTTGGGGTACAGGACCGTGACGTCCCCGTTCACCAGCTGGAGCGTGTCGCGGTCGCCCGAACAGACCAGCACCTCCATGCCCGCGGCCCTGGCCTGCACGGCCAGGGTCGCCAGGATGTCGTCGGCCTCGATGCCGGCGAGCTCGATCGAGGAGACGTTGAGGGCGTCGAGCACCTCCTTGATGAGCGGGACCTGCCCCTTGAACGCGTCCGGTGTGGCGTCCCGGGTGCCCTTGTACGCGGGGAACCGCTCGGTGCGGAAGGTGACACGGCCCGCGTCGAACGCCACGGCGAGGTGCGTGGGCTGCTCGTCCCGCAGCAGGTTCGTCATCATCGACGTGAAGCCGTAGACGGCGTTGGTGATCTGTCCTGAGCTGGTCGCGAGGGTGTCGGGCAGCGCGTAGAACGCCCGATAGGCCATGGAGTGGCCATCGATCAGCAGGAGACGGGGGCGGCCTGACGCAGGCTTGCCCGGAGTACGGCTTGGCACGGTGGAGGTCACGCCTGACAACATAGCCCGCATGACTGACACGAGCGCTTCCGCGACGCCCTCCGAGGCCGCAGCCGACTGGAAAGCCCTGTACGCCGGCGCCGACACGACCGGCACGCTCTTCGAGCGGATGGAGATGGAGGTGCTGGAGCTCGCGCCGGACCGCGCGGTGGGGCGCATCCCGGTCAAGGGCAACACCCAGCCCGCCGGCCTGCTGCACGGCGGCGCGTCGGTGGTGCTCGCCGAGACGCTCGGCTCCCTCGCGGCGCAGGCGCACGCCGGCCCGGGTAAGCAGACGGTGGGTATCGAGGTCAGCGCCACGCACCACCGCGGGGCACGCGAGGGCTACGTCACGGGCACCGCGACCGCGGTCCACCTGGGGCGCACGACGGCGTCGTACGAGATAGCCATCACCGACGAGGCGGGCAAGCGGGTGTGCACCGCCCGTCTGACCTGCATGATCCTCGGCTGAGCCCGGAGCGGAACGGCGCGCTCAGCCGACCGACGACAGAGCTGAGCGGCCGCACCGGCCCCCGGCCGGGCGGCAGCCCGACCGGGGCGGGGCGGGTCAGCCGGTCTTCGCGGGGCGGCGGCGGGACGGCGCACCGCCGCCCACCGGGCGCAGGTCGATCGGCCCGGACTCCAGGACGGACCGGGCACGACGACGGCGGGCGATGAGGTCCTCGAGACCGATCCGGGCGCCCCGGCGCCCGGCGTGGGCGTCGCGCGCGGCCGCGTCGGTGGCGAGGCGGCGCTGGAGCGCGGCGACCGGTGCCACTCGGTGGCCGGCCGCCGGGGCGAACCCGAGCCGCGCGAGGAAGCGCTGCACCCCGCGGTTGCCGGGTACGGGCGCGGAGTAGATGTCGTGGCACTCGTGCCGGGCCGCGAGGTCCGTGGCCGCGCGGAGCAGTGCGTGCCCGACACCGTGGCGGCGCGCCCGAGGCGCGACGAACAGCATGTCGAGGTACAGGCTCGCGCGGTACGCGAAGAGGTAGGCGGCCACGACCCGGCCGAGCACCACACCGACGATCTGGCCGTTCTGTTCCGCGACGAGTACGTGCCCACCGGCCGCGAGCAGCACGCTGAGGTGCTCGAGGAGGCGGCCGGAGTCCTGGGCTCCGAGCTGAGCCCCGGTAGGCGAGTCGTCGCGTGCCTCGACGGCCAGTGCGGCGACGGCAGGCAGGTCGTCTTCACGGGCGGAACGAATCTCGAGCACGCTTGTCTCCTTCCGGGAATCTGGGATCCGGGCTTCAGGCCCGGCTGAGCGCAGACAATAGTCCCGACCCAGCCGGTTGAGAATACGTCAACCCAAATTTCACCCGCTCAGGCACTCGCGCGGGTCAGGCGCCGACCTGTTCGATGACGGCGTCCGCGACCTCGCGCATGGTGAGGCGACGGTCCATCGACGTCTTCTGGATCCAGCGGAACGACTCCGGCTCCGACAGGCCCATCTTGGTCATCAGGAGGCCCTTGGCACGGTCGACGCGCTTGCGGGTCTCGAAGCGTTCGGTGAGGTCAGCGACCTCGGCCTCGAGCGCACCGATCTGCGAGTAGCGCGAGATCGCGATCTCGACGGCGGGCAGCAGGTCGGCCGGGGTGAACGGCTTCACCACGTACGCCATCGCACCGGCGTCACGGGCGCGCTCGACGAGCTCGGTCTGCGAGAACGCCGTGAGCAACACCACAGGGGCGGCGTGGGCCTTGCCGATGCGCTCGGCGGCGGAGATGCCGTCCAGCTCGGGCATCTTGACGTCCATCACCACGACGTCGGGCTTCAGCTCGATCGCCAGGTTCACTGCGGTCTCGCCGTCGCCGGCCTCACCCACCACGTCGAACCCGGCCTCGCGCAGGGTCTCCACCACGTCCATGCGGATGAGCGCCTCGTCCTCGGCCACGACGGCGCGGCGTGAGGGGTTGGCGGGAGCGGCCTCCGGCTCGGCGTCGATCATCGGGGGCAGATCCAGGGAAAGCTTCTCGGTGTTCTCGTCGGTCACGGTGTACATCCTACGTCCCGCATACCCGGGCTTGGGGCCTGGACCAGGGGTGTGGTTCGATGTGCGCCGGGACACCTTCCGTGTCCCGGCAGGCCGGGTTGGCGGAACAGGCAGACGCGGCGCTCTCAAAAAGCGCTGCCCGCGAGGGCGTGTGGGTTCGAGTCCCACACCCGGCACACGAGACGGTCGCGCACCGCTGTACGCGGACGGCGAACGCTCCCGGCCCATCTGGCGACCTACCTGACGACGCCGGGCCCGGCGACGGCGCCCGGCTCGACCGGCGCGCTCCCCGCACCGCGCCCGAGCTCACCGGCGCCGTAGCCCTCCCCGTACCGCACGACCTCCAGGCCGAACTCCGCGAGGATCTCCGGCAGGAGCCGCACGACGTCGCGGTCCTTCTCCCGGTTCGCCTCGGGCAGCTCCGCCCACGGCACGCCGATCATCGGGTGCACCTTGGCGGCGTCGTCCCGCACCGGCCCGCTGCGCCACCCCTGCGCCACCCGCACCGATTCCCACAGCTCGTGCTCGGCCTCGGCGAGCTTGTCCAGCTCCTCACCCTCGAACACGACCTCCGGCGCGCCGTCGCGCGGCGCGATGGTCGCACCCATCCGGGCCAGCCGCTCGGGCAGCCCGACGACCCAGCCCCGGTTGGAGGCCCGCAGGTCCTCGGGCAGGTCCTCCCAGCGCACCATGGCCGGGACCTCGCCCCAGCCCACACCGCGCTCACGCTGGTTGCGCAGGTAGACGTGGTGCACGGACCGCGCGATCCGCTCGTACATGTCGGCGTGCGCCCGCGCCTCCTCGCGCTCGACGTCGGCGAGCAGGTCCCGCATGGTCACCGTGCGCAGGCGGCCGTCCAGGTTGTCGAGCACGCGCGACGCCTCCGTGCCGAAGGCGCTCGTCAGGCCGGCCAGCCCGTCCAGCAGGAGCACGAGCGAACCCGGGCCGCCGTGCCACAGCTTCGTGGCCGTGAGGGCCACCCGCAAGGACGTGCCGTCAGAGGCGTGGCACACGTAGGCGACGTCAGGCGCCCCGAGGCTCCCCGTGCCGAGCGCGGGCGCCACCCGCAGCTCGATCTTCTCCGCCACCGGCGACCAGCGGGCCCGCAACGCCTCGACGACCTGCCGGGCGTCGTCCGCCATCAGGTCGACGGCGAGCCGGACACCGTCCCCGGCGAGCTCCCACTCGCGTGCCAGGCCCACCACGAGGGCCTTGGCGAACTCGCCGGAACCGACCACCAGCACACGGGTCAGCGGGGGCGGGCCGCCCGGGGCGTCCACCATGCGCCGCACCTCGCGCACGGCGAGCGCCTGCGCGGCGATGACGTCGAGCGTGAAGAAGTCCACACCCGGCTCAGCGCAGCTGAGGTGCCGCGCCTGGAGGGCCACACCGAGGTCGGGGTCGCTGACGTGGGCGTACAGGCGCTCGGGCCCCCGGCCCGCCGCACGGACGGCGTTCTCCGCCTCCGCGACGGTCAGCACGTTGGCCGTCGCCTCCTGCGTGTCGTCACCGCACGCGTACAGGACCGTCGCGCCGGTGAGGCCGACCTCGTGCAGGCCGGAGGCGTCCGGGGTGCGCAGCACCCGATGGTCCGCCGCCTCCAGGGCGGCGGCGACCGTGTCGGCGGCGTCGGTCTCGCCCACGACGATCGCGTGACCGCGGGCGCGCCGGTCCCTGAACCGGCGGATCTCCCCGGTGAACAGGGCGCGTGCCGCCTCGAACAGGGCGTAGACCGCGGTGGCCGGTGCGAGGAACCGCGCCACCTGGAGCTGCCAGGAGAGCGGTCCGCCGCTGCTGGCCGGGTCGGCGCCCATCACGAAGAGCTGGAGGTCGTGATACACGACGTCGTACCACGTGCGGCCGGGCTGGTGGCTGGTGTCGAGCGCGAGGCCCCACCACCCGAGTCCGAGGGAGACCACGACGAGGGCGGCGAAGCCGAGGCGGGTCCAGGGGAATGAGCGGGTCACGACCGGAACAATAGCGACATCTTTCCCGGGCGCCTCCGGCGCGCCCAGGGAAACGAGTCAGCGACCGAGCCACGTGACACCAGTCCCGGGACACGAGCAGGCCCGGACTCCCGTGGCGGGGGTCCGGGCCTGTTCGACACCGGTCGGGCTACGGCCCGGAGGCCGGGATCAGACGACGCTGCGGCCGTCGACGTGCGAACCGATGCGGTGCACCAGGATCGAGTTGGTGGTTCCCGGCACGCCGACCGGCGCACCCGAGACCACGACGACCAGGTCGCCCTTCTCGGCGAGGCCCTGGTCCTGCAGGGTCAGGTCCACCTGGTCGACCATCGCGTCGACGTTCTCGACCTTCGGCACCAGGTACTCGGTGGTGCCCCAGGTCAGGGCGAGCGTGTTGGCCACGTGCTGCTCCGGGGTGAAGGCGAGCAGCGGGATGGACGAGCGCAGGCGGGACATCCGGCGCGCGGAGTCGCCCGACTGCGTGAACGTCACGAGGTACTTGACTCCGAGCGTCTCGCCGATCTCGGCGGCGGCACGCGTGATGGCGCCACCACGCGTGTGCGGCGTGGAGCCGAGGGGCGCGATGCGCTCCCGGCCTGCCTGCTCGGTGGCCTCGATGATCCGGGCCATGGTCTCGACCGTGACGATCGGGTAGTCGCCCACCGACGTCTCACCGGACAGCATCACCGCGTCGGCGCCGTCGAGCACCGCGTTGGCGCAGTCCGACGCCTCGGCGCGGGTCGGCGTCGGCGACGTCGTCATGGACTCGAGCACCTGCGTGGCGACGATGACCGGCTTGGCGTTGCGCCGCGCCATCTCGACGATGCGCTTCTGCACGAGCGGCACCTGCTCCAGCGGCATCTCGACCGCGAGGTCACCACGCGCCACCATGACACCGTCGAACGCGGCGATGACCTCGGCGAGGTTCTCCACGGCCTGCGGCTTCTCGATCTTGGCGATGACGGGGACCGTGCGGCCCTCCTCCTCCATCACGCGGCGGACGTCCTCGTAGTCCTTGGCGGACCGCACGAACGACAGCGCGATGAAGTCGGCACCCAGCTTGAGGGCCCAGCGCAGGTCCGACTCGTCCTTGTCGGACAGGGCAGGCACGGAGACCGCGACGCCGGGCAGGTTGATGCCCTTGTTGTTCGAGACGGGCCCCGGGACCTCGACCTCGGTGATGACACGCGGCCCCTCGACGGCGGTGACGCGCACGCGCACCTTGCCGTCGTCGATCAGCAGCGGGTCGCCCACCTGGGCGTCGTTCGGCAGACCCTTGTGGGTGGTCGACACGATCTCCCGCGTACCGAGGATGTCCTCGGTCGTGATGGTGAAGGTGTCGCCCTTGTTCAAGAAATGCTTTTCGTCTCCCTCGAACCGGCCGAGCCGGATCTTGGGGCCCTGCAGGTCGACGAGTACGGCGACCGATTTTCCGGCCGCCTTCGCGGCCTCTCGCACGTGACGGTAGACCGCCGCGTGCGCCTCCTGCTCGCCGTGGCTGCGGTTGATCCGCGCCACGTTCATGCCGGCGTCTACGAGTTCCCGGAGCATCTCCGGGGACTCCGTGGCGGGTCCGATGGTGCACACGATCTTGGCTCTGCGCATGTCTCCAGCCTAGGCAGGTGGGCGCCGCAGCGCCCTGTGGGGGTGAACAACTCCCGGGCGGGTTCTCCGGTCACGAACGCAGAGCGAGCGTGCGCGGACGCACCGGGGCAGGCAGCTCGGTGCTGCCCTGCAGGTAGGTATCAGCCGCGGCGGCCGCAGCACGGCCCTCCGCGATGGCCCACACGATGAGGGACTGCCCGCGACCGGCGTCGCCGGCCACGAAAACTCCGGGCAGGCTTGCAGCGTAGTCGTCGCCGCGCGCCACCAGACCACGGTCGGTGATCTCGATGCCGGTCTGCTCCTCGAGCACGCCGGTCTCGGGGCCCGTGAAGCCCATGGCCACGAGCACGAGGTCCGCGGGGATCTCCCGCTCCGTGCCAGGGGTGGCGGCACGACGGCCGTCGGCCAGGTACTGGGTCTCCGCGACCTTGAGGGCACGAACGTTGCCCTCGGCCCCAGGTTCGGAGCTGGGCACGAACTCCACCGTCGACGCGAGGTAGGTGCGCTCGCCGCCCTCCTCGTGCGAGGTCGAGACCTCGAACAGGATCGGGTCGGTCGGCCACGGCTGGTTCGCCGGACGCTCGAGCGGCGGCTTCTTGCCGATGGCGAGGGTGGTGACGCTCGCGGCGCCCTGGCGCAGCGCGGTGCCGAGGCAGTCCGAACCGGTGTCGCCGCCGCCGATGATGACCACGTGCTTGCCGGCAGCCGACGGCGCACCCTCCGGCAGGACGTCCGGCGTGCCGGCGCGGACCGCCTGGTTGGCGGGCGTCAGGTAGTCCATGGCGAAGTGGATGCCCGCCAGGTCGCGGCCGGGCAGCGCCAGGTCGCGCGGCACGGTGGCGCCGGTGGCAACCACCACGGCGTCGAACCGGCGGCGCAGCGCGTCCCAGCTCATGTCCGTGCCGATCGCGACGCCGGTCCGGAACCGGGTGCCCTCTGCCTCCATCTGCGCCAGCCGGCGGTCGATGTGCAGCTTCTCGAGCTTGAAGTCCGGGATGCCGTAGCGCAGGAGGCCGCCGACGGCGTCGTCCCGCTCGTAGACGACGACGGTGTGGCCGGCGCGCGTGAGCTGCTGCGCCGCGGCGAGGCCGGCAGGGCCGGAACCGACGACGGCGACCGTGGAGCCCGTGAGCCGCTCCGGGACGTGCGGCGTGACCAGACCGCGGGCGAACGCCTCGTCGATGATCGAGACCTCGACGTTCTTGATGGTCACCGCGGGCTGGTTGATGCTCAGCACGCAGGACGACTCGCACGGCGCCGGGCACACGCGGCCGGTGAACTCCGGGAAGTTGTTGGTCGCGTGCAGGCGGTCGATCGCGTCGGCCCACTGCCCGCGCCAGACCAGGTCGTTCCAGTCCGGGATCAGGTTGCCCAGCGGGCAGCCCTGGTGGCAGAACGGCACGCCGCAGTCCATGCAGCGGCCGGCCTGCTCCTTGAGGAACGGCTGCCCGTCCTCGCGGTGCGCGTGGGTGTCCTTCCAGTCGCGCAGCCGGACCTCGACGGGCCGGTTCGGCGGGAGCTCCCGCTCGGTGACCTTGAGGAATCCTCTGGGGTCAGCCACGTGCCACCTCCATGATCTGGTCCCAGACGGACGGGTCCCACTGGGTCTTTCCTGAGACGTCGGCGCCGGCGGCCTCCGCCTCGCTGAGGGCCAGCCGCACACGCGCCCAGCCGGGCGGCAGCAGGCGGCTGAAGCGGAGCCGCGCCGCCGCGGGGTCGGCGAGCAGCTCGGCCGCCACGGCCGAGCCGGTCTCGGTGTGGTGCCGCTCCAGCAGGTCGCGCACGGTCTCCCAGTCGGCGTCGTCCAGGGGTTCGAGCGAGAGCTCGCGGGCCTCGAGAGCCGCCTGGTTGACGCGTGAGACCCGCAGGTCCAGGAAGTACGCGGTCCCGCCGGACATGCCGGCGCCGACGTTGCGACCCGTGGGGCCGAGCACCAGCACCGTACCGCCGGTCATGTACTCGCAGGCGTGGTCGCCGACGCCCTCCGCGACGAGGGTGGCGCCGGAGTTACGCACGCCGAACCGCTCCCCCACGCGTCCGCGCAGGTAGATCTCGCCGGACGTGGCGCCGTAGCCGATGACGTTGCCAGCGATGACGTTGCCGCCGTCGAGCACCGACGCCTTGTCCGGGCGGACCGCGATGCGGCCACCGGACAGGCCCTTGCCGACGTAGTCGTTGGCGTCGCCGAACAGGCGCAGCGTGATGCCGCGGGGCAGGAACGCGCCGAGCGACTGGCCGGCGGAGCCCGTGAGGGTCACGTCGATCGTGTCGTCCGGCAGGCCCGCGCCGCGGTACCGCTTGGTCACCTCGTGGCCGAGCATCGTGCCGACCGTGCGGTTCACGTTCCGGATCGGCAGCTCGATCCGCACCGCCTCGCGACGTTCGAGGGCCGGGGCCGCCGCCTTGATGAGCTGGTTGTCCAGCGCCCTGGCGAGGCCGTGGTCCTGCGCCGTCGTGTGCCGCAGGGAGGAACCCTCCTTGAGCTGCGGCTTGGCCAGCACCGGGGTCAGGTCGAGCCCCTGCGCCTTCCAGTGGTCGACGGCCTTGCGGGTGTCGAGCACCTGCACCTGGCCGACGGCCTCCTCAAGACTGCGGAAACCGAGCGCTGCGAGGTGCTCACGCACCTCCTGGGCGATGAACTCGAAGAAGTTCACGACGAACTCCGGCTTGCCCGTGAACCGGGCGCGCAGCTCGGGGTTCTGCGTGGCGACGCCGACCGGGCACGTGTCCAGGTGGCAGACCCGCATCATGACGCAGCCCGAGACCACCATCGGCGCCGTCGCGAAGCCGAACTCCTCGGCGCCGAGCAGTGCCGCGACGATCACGTCGCGGCCGGTCTTCATCTGGCCGTCCACCTGCACGACGATGCGGTCGCGCAGGTCGTTGAGCACCAGGGTCTGCTGGGTCTCGGCCAGGCCGATCTCCCAGGGCGTGCCCGCGTGCTTGAGCGACGTGAGCGGCGAGGCGCCGGTACCGCCGTCGTGCCCGGAGATCAGGACGACGTCGGCGTGCGCCTTGGACACACCCGTCGCCACCGTGCCGACGCCGAACTCGCTGACCAGCTTGACGTGCACACGCGCGTCCGGGTTGGCGTTCTTCGCGTCGTGGATCAGCTGGGCCAGGTCCTCGATCGAGTAGATGTCGTGGTGCGGCGGCGGCGAGATGAGCCCGACGCCCGGCGTCGAGTGCCGGGTCTTCGCGACCCACGGGTACACCTTGTTCCCCGGCAGCTGCCCACCCTCGCCCGGCTTGGCGCCCTGGGCGAGCTTGAGCTGGATGTCGGTGGCCTGCGTCAGGTACTCCGACGTGACGCCGAACCGGCCCGACGCGATCTGCTTGACGCGCGAGCGCCGCTCGTCGTCGTACAGCCGCTCCGAGTCCTCGCCGCCCTCGCCCGAGTTGGACCGGCCGCCGAGCCGGTTCATCGCGATGGCGAGGGTCTCGTGCGCCTCCGACGAGATAGAGCCGTAGGACATGGCGCCCGTGTTGAACAGCTTGACGATCTCGCTGACCGGCTGGACCTCGTCGATCGGCACCGGTTCGCGGTCGGGGCTGAAGCGCAGCAGGCCGCGCAGCGTCATCAGACGGTTCGACTGCTCGTCCACGCGCCGCGTGTACTGCCGGAAGATGTCCATCCGGCCGGACCGGGTGGCGTGCTGGAGCCGGAAGACCGTCTCCGGGTCGAAGAGGTGGTCCTCGCCGTCCCGCCGCCACTGGTACTCCCCACCGGTGGTGAGGCGCTCGCCGGGCTTCTTGTTGCCGGACGGCGGGTACGCCTCGGCGTGCCGTGCCGCGACCTCTGCCGCGATGACGTCCAGGCCGATGCCGCCGAGCCGCGACGTGGTGCCGGTGAAGTAGTCCTCGACCAGGTCGTGGGACAGACCGATGGCCTCGAAGATCTGGGCGCCGCGGTAGGACATGATCGTGGAGATGCCCATCTTGGACATCACCTTGAGCACGCCCTTGCCGAGCCCCTTGATGAGGTTGGCGACCGCCTGCTCCGGCGTGACGTCCAGGTACCCGCGACGAGCCAGGTCCTCGACGGTCTCCATGGCGAGGTACGGGTTCACCGCGGCCGCGCCGTAACCGATGAGCAGCGCGACGTGGTGCACCTCGCGCACGTCACCGGCCTCGACCACGAGCGACACCCGGTTGCGGGTGTGCTTGCGCACCAGGTGGTGGTGCACGGCGCTGGTCAGGAGCAGCGACGGGATCGGCGCCAGCTCGGAGTTGGCGTCGCGGTCGGACAGCACGAGGAAGCTCGCACCCTCCTCCACGTACCGGTCCACGTCGGCGAAGATCGCCTCGAGCCGGGACAGGAGGGCGGCGCCGCCGCCCGAGACCTCGTAGAGGCCCTGGATGGTCTCCGCCTGGAAGACACCCTCGAGCTCCCGGTCGCGCTCGACGTGCACGATCTTGGCGAGCTGGTCGTTGTCCAGCACCGGGAAGCCGAGCACGAGCTTGCGCGCGTGCTCCGGGAGGTCCGCGAGCAGGTTCGGCTCGGGGCCGATGGCGCTGCCGATCGCCGTGACGAGCTCCTCGCGGATCGCGTCGAGCGGCGGGTTGGTCACCTGGGCGAACATCTGGGTGAAGTAGTCGAACAGGAGGCGCGGGCGCTGCGACAGCACCGCGACGGGCGTGTCGGAGCCCATGGCACCGAGCGGCTCGCCACCCGTGGTCGCCATCGGCGACAGGATGATCTTGAGCTCTTCCTCGGTGTACCCGAAGGCCCGCTGCCGACGCCGGACGGACGCCGGGCTGTGCGCCACGTGCTCCCGGTCCGGCAGGTCCTCGAGGCGGACCGAGTGCTCACGGATCCAGTCCCCGTAGGGGTGCATCGCGGCGAGACCGGACTTGATCTCCTCGTCCTCGATGATCCGGCCGGAGCCGGTGTCCACGAGGAACATCTTGCCGGGCTCCAGGCGGCCCTTGCGGACCACGGTGGCGGGGTCGATGTCGAGCACGCCGGCCTCGGAGGCCAGCACGACGAGACCGTCCTCGGTGACCCACCAGCGCCCGGGCCGCAGCCCGTTGCGGTCCAGCACGGCGCCGATCAGGGTGCCGTCGGTGAACGTGAGGGAGGCGGGGCCGTCCCACGGCTCGATGAGGTTCGCGTTGAACTCGTAGAACGAGCGCAGCGCCGGGTCCATGCCCGGGTTGTTCTCCCAGGCCTCCGGAACCATCATCAGCACCGAGTGCGGCAGGGAGCGGCCGCTCAGGTGCAGCAGCTCGAGCACCTCGTCGAAGCTGGCCGAGTCGCTCGCTCCCGGCGAGCACACGGGCTGCAGCGCCCCCAGGTCGCCGAGCAGCTCGGACTCCATGGTGCCCTCGCGCGCCGCCACCCAGTTGCGGTTGCCGCGCACGGTGTTGATCTCGCCGTTGTGGGCCAGCAGCCGGAACGGCTGGGCCAGGGGCCACGACGGGAACGTGTTGGTGGAGAACCGCGAGTGGACCAGGGCGAGCTCCGTGGCGTACCGCGGGTCGGACAGGTCCGGGAAGAACGGCTCGAGCTGCGCGGTGGTCAGCATGCCCTTGTACGTCAGGGTGCGGGCGCTGAGCGACGCGAAGTACAGGCCGATCTCGTTCTCCGCCCGCTTGCGCAGGCGGTAGCAGCGGCGGTCCAGGTCGATCCCGGACAGCCCTCGCGAGGGGTCGGCCACGACGATCTGCCGGAACACCGGCATCGACGCGCGCGCGGTCGGGCCGACGATCCCGGCGTCCACCGGGACGTCGCGCCACGCGAGCACGTCGAGCTTCTCCTCGGCGGCCAGCGCCTCGACGCGACGCACGACGGCGTCCCGCTCGGCGTCGTCGGTCGGCAGGAACGCCGTACCGATCGCGTACATGCCTGCGGGCGGCAGGTCGACGCCCACCACGTCACGGATGAACGCGTCGGGGATCTGGGTCAGGATCCCGGCGCCGTCGCCGCTGTCCTCCTCCGCCCCCACCGCGCCGCGGTGGTCGAGGTTGAGCAGGGCGGTCAGTCCGGCATCGACGATGTCTCGCCCGGGCGTGCCGCGCAGGGTCGCCACGAAGGCGACGCCGCACGCGTCATGCTCGGCCGCCGGGTCGTACAGGCCCTGTGCGGGCATCCCCACCTGTTGTGTCGGCAACGGCTTGGTCATGGGTCCTCACAGGCACCCGGCCGTAGCCGGGCGCAGTTCCTTGCGATGGTCCGGGACGACGGCGGCCCGGTCGGTCAGGGGGCTCGTCGTCCGGTGGTCCCGGCGGCCGTGCCCCTCAGGTGCGCGCGGAGGTGTCCGCGTCGGACTCCTCCACTGCTGCTGTCTTCTCTTCCTCCGGCTCGGCAGCTGCCTCGCCGGTCCCTTCACTTGCTGGGTCACTTACTCGTTCGCGTACTGAGTCGCGCGCTGGGTCAGGCTCCGGATCAGCCTCAGGTCCGGCCGACGGATCATCCCCCTCCGGCCGCAGCCGAACCGACTCTTCCCTGGTGGGGAACTTCCGAGCCAGCACGATCGAGACCACCAGGGCCGCGAGGCCCAGAAGGATCGACGTCCAGACGTTGAGGCGTAGCCCCAGCACCAGCTCCGCATCGTCGATGCGGAGCATCTCGATCCAGACCCGTCCGAGAGTGTAGAGCAGGACGTACGCCCAGAATACCCGTCCATGACCCAACTTGAACCGACGGTCGAGAAAGAGCAGAACCCCGGCCATGGCGAGGCACCACAGGAGCTCGTACAGGAACGTCGGGTGGAACAGCGTGCCCTCCGGGTACGCCACGCCCGTCGCCGGGTTCGACACCAGGTACTCGGCGTCGATCCGCAGCCCCCACGGCAGCTCGGTGGGCCGGCCGTACAGCTCCTGGTTGAACCAGTTTCCGAGCCGGCCGACGGCCTGCGCGACCAGCAGACCGGGCGCGACGGCGTCGGCGAAGGACGAGAGCCGGACGCCCTTCTGGCGGCAGCCCAGCCAGGCTCCGACGGCGCCGAACGCCACCGCGCCCCAGATGCCGAGGCCGCCCTCCCAGACGTAGAGCGCCTTGATCGGGTCGCCCCCGCCCGAGAAGTTCTCGCCGAAGTACCGGTCCGGCGAGGAGAGCACGTGGTAGATCCGGCCCCCGACGATGCCGAACGGCACCGCCCAGAACGCGATCTCCAGGACGTCCTCGGGGTCCCCGCCACGAGCCTTCCAGCGCCTGGCGGTCATCCAGAGGGCGACGGCGATCCCCGCGAGGATCGCCAGCGCGTAGGCGCGCAGCGGGAAGATCCCGAGGTACCAGGTGTGTTCGGAGGGGCTGGGTATCTCGGCGACCACGGCAGCGGACAGCAACGCAGGCAGCTCAGCGGACAGCGGAGCCGACAGGGCGGTCAGCAGCGTCACGGGGCCTCTCCGGATGTCGTCGCGCCGCCGGGCGCGACGGCAGCGGGTGTGTCAGTGGGCGCGGTAGCGCGCGCAGACCGTACCCCGGCCGCGAGGTCTTCCGTCACCTCGGCCAGATTCCTGAGACGGGCGGTCCACTCGTCCTCGGTCAGCGGGCCGTCCGACAGCAGCGGGCGCACCATCGCCGACCCGACGATGACACCGTCGGCGAAGCGGCCCACCTGGGCGGCCTGCGCACCGGTGGAGACACCGAGGCCCACGCAGACGTTGACGGCGCCGGCCGCGCGGGTGTCGGCCACGAGCTGCTCGGCGCGCGAGCCCACCTGGTTCCGCTCCCCCGTGACGCCCATGAGCGACGCCGCGTAGACGAACCCGCGCGAGGCGCCGACGGTGAGCCGCAGCCGCTCCGTCGTCGAGCTCGGGGCCACGAGGAACACGCGGTCCAGCCCGTGCGCCTCGCTGGCGGCCAGCCAGTCCGCGGCCTCGTCGGGGATGAGGTCGGGCGTGATCAGACCGGCGCTGCCCGCGGCGGCCAGGTCGCGCGCGAACGCGTCCGCCCCGTACTTGAGCACGGGGTTCCAGTAGGTCATGACCAGCACGGGCACGTGCGGCGCGTACTCGGTCAGCTCCCGCACCACACGGAACACGTCCCGCACGCGGGCACCCGCGTCGAGCGCACCCTGCGCGGCGGCCTGGATGACCGGGCCGTCCAGCACGGGGTCGGTGTACGGCACCCCGAGCTCGATGATGTCGGTGCCGTGGTCGATCAGCGTCTTGAGGGCCTCGACCGACCGGTCCACCGTCGGATAGCCCACCGGCAGGTAGCCCACCAGCGCGGGGCGGTTCTCCTGCTCGCGCAGGCGGGCGATCAGATCGCTCGTGCTCGACCCCGTCTGCGGCCCGGTGGCCGGCTCTGTCACAGTGCTCATCCCCGGCCCTCCTGCCGCTCGAGCTCTTCCGTCGCCACGCCCTCGTCGAGCAGCCCGAACCAGCGTGCCGCCGTCGCCACGTCCTTGTCGCCGCGACCGGAGAGGTTCACGAGGATCAGGAGCGGCTCGCCGTCGGGTCCGGTGCGGCCTTCCGCCGCCGCGGCCTTGCCGACCCGCATCGCGCCCGCGAGGGCGTGCGCCGACTCGATGGCCGGGATGATCCCCTCGGTGCGGCACAGCAGACGGAACGCCTCCATGGCCTCGTCGTCGGTCACCGGCTCGTAGGTCGCGCGGCCCAGGTCGTGGAGCCAGGCGTGGGCCGGGCCGACGCTCGGATAGTCCAGGCCGGCCGAGACGGAGTGGCTGGGCAAGGTCTGGCCGTCGTCGTCCTGCAGCAGGTAGGAGCGCGCGCCGTGCAGCACACCCAGGGCGCCGCCGCTGAACCGGGCCGCGTGGCGCCCCGACTCGATACCCTCGCCGCCGGCCTCGAACCCGCGCAGCTCGACGCCCTTGTCGTCGAGGAACGCGTTGAAGATGCCGAGCGCGTTGGACCCGCCGCCCACGCACGCCGCGACCACGTCGGGCAGGCGGCCCGCGCGCTCCAGGAGCTGCTCGCGCGCCTCCTCGCCGATGATGCGGTGGAACTGGCGCACCATCTCGGGGAACGGGTGCGGGCCCGTGACGGTACCCAGCAGGTAGTGGGTGGTCTCGACGTTGGCCACCCAGTCCCGCAGTGCCTCGTTGATCGCGTCCTTGAGCGTGCGCGAGCCGATCTTCACCGGCACGACCTCGGCACCGAGCAGGCGCATGCGCGCCACGTTCAGCGCCTGGCGCCGGGTGTCCTCCTCGCCCATGTAGACCACGCACTCGAGGTCCATCAGGGCTGCGGCCGTGGCGGTGGCGACGCCGTGCTGGCCGGCCCCCGTCTCCGCGATGAGGCGCTTCTTGCCCATGCGCTTGACCAGGAGGGCCTGGCCCAGCACGTTGTTGATCTTGTGCGACCCGGTGTGGTTCAGGTCCTCACGCTTGAGGAACACGCGCGCGCCGCCCGCGTGCGCGGCGAACCGCTGCACCTCGGTCAGCGCGCTCGGCCGGCCCGTGTACTCCCGGTGCAGGCGCTGCAGCTCCGCCGCGAACTCGGGGTCGTCGGCCGCCTTGCGGAACTCGGTGTCCAGCTCGTCGAGCGCGGCGATGAGCGCCTCGGGCACGTAACGCCCGCCGTACTCGCCGAAGTACGGACCGGAGACGTCGGACAGCTTCACGTCGGTCACCTCGGACCCCTTCAAGCCGGACGTACGGACCGCAGCGACGGGTGCGAGCCCGCTGCGACGAGGTCGGCCACCGAGGCGCGCGGGGCGCCGTCGGTCACCAGAGCCTCGCCCACCAGAACGCCGTCGGCGCCGGCGCGAGCCATCTCCATCACGTCGTGCGGACCTCGGATGCCGGACTCCGCGATCTTGATCACGTCGTCCGGGATGTACTCGGCGAGGCTGCGGAACAGGCCGCGGTCCAGCTCGAGGGTCTTCAGGTTGCGGGCGTTGACGCCCACCACCCGCGCCCCGGCGTCCACCGCCCGGCGGACCTCCTCGAGGTTGTGCGCCTCGACCAGGGCCGTCATGCCGAGCGAGTGCACGCGCTCGACGAGCGACTCGAGCACCGTCTGCTCCAGGGCGGCCACGATGATCAGCACCAGGTCGGCCCCGTGCGCTCGTGCCTCCCACACCTGGTACGGCGTCACGATGAAGTCCTTGCGGAGCACCGGGACGTCGACCCGGCCGCGCACGGCGTCCAGATCGGCGAGCGAGCCGTTGAACCGGCGCTGCTCGGTGAGCACGGAGATCGCGGACGCGCCGCCCGTCTCGTACTCGACGGCGAGCGCCGCAGGGTCGTCGATCGACGCGAGCGAGCCCTTGCTCGGGCTCGAGCGCTTCACCTCGGCGATCACCGACACGGCGTCCGCCTGCTTCAGACGGCCGAGGCACTCGAGAGCCCCGGGCACCGCGGTGGCACGCTCCTTGAGCGCGTCGAGAGACACGCGTGCCTCACGCTCCGCGAGGTCCTCACGAACCCCCGCGACGATGTCCTCCAGGACCGACATGTAATGAGCCTCCCCGTGCCCTTGCTCTGCCCTCGTGCTACGCCTCGTACGTTTGCCGGGGCGATCGCCCCATGGCCATCGTAGGCGGATCCAGGGTGTGGTCCTGACCACTCCCGGACCGTGAGACGACGTCCCGTCAGATCCCGGGCCGGGAGTCGTCCGAGGACTCCCTGGGGATCACCTGGTCGGTCCGGGGCCGGGGTTCGCGGTCAGATCCGGGTCAGGCGCAGGTCAGGTCCACGGGGTCAGGTAGGGCTGCAGGCCAGGGAGGTTGCGCGCCACGAAGAACGCCAGCGCGACGCCGAGGGTGACCCAGCCGGCGGTGCTGGACAGGCCCTTGACGGGCCGGCCGCGTGCGGCGGCCACGAGCCACGTCAGCCAGAGGACCACCACGACGGGGGCGGTCACGGTCCACAGCGCGTTCGCCGACCAGGCGCCGGCCAGGTCGAGGTGCGCCAGATCGTGCGTGGCGCGCAGCCCACCGCACAAGGGGCAGGCCAGGCCGGTCAGCTCCAGCAGCGGGCAGAACCCGTAGGACCCGCGCACGTGCGGGTCGCGCAGCGCGACCAGCAGCGTGGCCGCGCCGACCGCCGCGCCGGCGAGGAGCGGCGCCCGGAGGGCCGAGGTGCCGGTGGACCGGGCAACGGGCTGAGCGGCGGGCCCCGCGGCCGGCGCGGGTCCGGGCTCGGCGTCGATCTCAGGAACCGGGCTCACCCGCCACGAACCGGGCGACGAGCAGCACGATCACCACGGCCAGGATCGCCAGCGAGATCCAGCCGAGCACGACACCGGTCAGCGCCATGCCCTCGTTGTTCGCCTCGCCCGCGCGCACGGCGCGACGGCCCTGGTTGCCGACGATGATGGCGGGAATGCCGGTGACGACACCCAGCGCCAGAACGACCGACGCGATGCCCAGCACGAGCGACCACACCCCCAGGTTGTTCCGGGGGTACGCGGCGGGCCGTGCGGGCATCGCGAGCTCGGTCATCGTGGACCTACCGCTGGACCTTCTTCTGGCCCATGCCCAGGTTCCGCAGCACCAGGCCGACGATCAGCGAGACGCCGACCACGACCAGGCCGACCGTGAACATGACCAGCCCCGACGGCGACGACGCGGCCAGCACGAGGCCGAACGCGGAGATGAGCGCGCCGAGCGTGATGCCGGCCATCGTCACCCACGCGGCGACCGTGTGGCCGTGGTTCGTCGGCGGGACGCCCGGCGGCAGGTAGGCGATCTCGGGCTTGTTCTCGGTCATCGCAGGTTGGTGCCTTTCGTGTCGTGCGGTACGCGCTCAGCCTAACCGCTCAGCGTCAGGTCAGCGGCCCGTCGGGTCATCGCCCCGGGACAGCGCGTCCCAGGCGTCGTGGGGATCGATCTCGTCGTCGTCCTGTCCTGCGGCGTCCGGCCCAGCGGTGTCCGGCCCAGCGGCGTCCGGCCCAGCGGCGTCCGGCCGGACGGCGCTGCCCCGCTCGCCCGCGGTGCCGGCATCGTCTCCCGCGGAGGTGCCGGCGGAGACGCCGGCAGGGGCGCCTGGGGCGACGGTTCCCCCGACACCCGGGGCCGTGGCGCCGGCCGTCGCGGTCCGGTCCGCGCGCTCGTGCCGGCCGGAGGTCTCCGCCCAGCCGCGCGCCGCGACCGCTGCCCAGACCGCCACGACGACCGCGAGCACCCCGGTGGCGACCGCGGCCCACGGCCAGGCGGTCAGCGTGACCGGCGACGTGAGCTCGGTGACACCGCTCGTCGCGGACGCGGCGGCGGTGGCGGCGGGCGTGGGGTCGCCGACGACGACGAGCGTGCTCGCCACCACCAGAACCCCCGCCGCCGCGGCGACCACGAGCGCCACGTACCGGGCGACGCGCCCCGTGAGCGCGCACGCGATGCCGGCGGCCAGGAGCACGAGCGCTCCGGCGCCGACGCCCGGCGCGGCGGAGGTGCCGACGGCGGCCACCGCCACCTCGGGCTCCAGCGCGGTCGCCACGGTCGAAGTCACCCAGGTGGGCGAGCCGACGGCGAACGTCAGCCCGCCCAGGACGAGCAGCGCGAGAACGGTGCGGGTGCGAGTCACTTGCCGCCACCGGCCTTCCCGAGCGGGGCCAGGCGCGACGCGAGCTGGATGGCGCGCACCGCGGCGGCGGCCTTGTTGCGCGACTCCGCGTACTCCAGCGCGGGCACCGAGTCGGCGACGATGCCGCCGCCGGCCTGGACGCTGGCCCGGCCGTCGGCGATGTACGCGGTACGGATGGCGATGGCCATGTCCATGTTCCCGCCGAAGTCGAAGTACCCGCACACCCCGCCGTAGATGCCGCGGGACGCGGGCTCGAGCTCGTCGATCAGGGCGATCGCGCGGGGCTTGGGCGCCCCCGAGAGGGTGCCGGCCGGGAAGGTGGCGCGCAGCGCGTCCAGGGCGCTGCGGCCGGCGCGCAGCCGGCCCACCACCGTCGAGCACATGTGCATGATGTGGCTGAACCGCCGCACCTTCATGAACTCGACCACCTCGACGCTGGTGGGCTCGCACACCTTCACCATGTCGTTGCGGGAGAGGTCGACGAGCATGATGTGCTCGGCCCGCTCCTTGGGGTCGGCCAGCAGCTCCTCACCCAGCTCCGCGTCCTCCTCGGGGTGGGCGCCGCGCGGCCGGGACCCGGCGATCGGGTAGGTGGTGACGTGGCCGTCGTCCACCTTGACGAGGGTCTCCGGGCTGGAGCCCACCACGGCGAACTCGGCGCCGTCCGGCTTGGCCAGGTGGAAGTAGTACATGTACGGGCTCGGGTTCACGGTGCGCAGCGCACGGTAGACGTCCAGCGGGTCCGCCGGGCAGTCCAGGTCCAGGCGCTGGGACAGCACCACCTGGAACACCTCGCCATCCCGGATCGCCTCCTTGCCCGCGAGCACCGCGTTCTCGAACTCGTCCTGGGTGGAGCGGAACTCGAGCTGCGGCTCCGGACCCTCCACGACGACGGACGTGACCCGGGTCCCGCCCGCCTCCAGCTGCGCCTCCATGGCGTCGAGCCGCGCGACGGCGTCCGCGTAGGCCTCGTCGACACGCTCGTCCGTGGCGTCGGCGTTGATCGCGTTCGCGACCAGCCACACGGTCCCTTCCCGGTGGTCCACCACGGCGAGGTCGGTGGCGAGGCACAGGGCGAGCTCCGGCGCGCCCACCTCGTCCGGAGCGGTCGCCGGGAGCGTGGGCTCCCAGTGCCGCACGATGTCCCAGCCCAGCACACCTGCGAGGCCGCCGGTGAGGGGCGGCAGGTTGGCCACGCCGGGCGTGCGGAGCGCGACCAGGGCCGCCTCGAGCACGTCGACGACGTCACCCTCCGTCGGGACGCCGACCGGCACGTCACCGGTCCAGACCGCCCGGCCCTTGTCGCTGGTCAGGGTCGCCCGGGACGACACCCCGACGAACGACCAGCGCGCCCAGACGCCGGACTCCGCCGACTCCAGGATGAAGCTGCCGGGCTTGCTCTGGGCCAGCGTCCGGTAGAGGCCCACGGGCGTCGCGTCGTCGGCGAGGAGGGGGCGGACCACCGGGATGACCCGGCGGTCGGTGGCCATCTCCCGGAACTCCCCGAGGCTCGGCCAGGTGCGACCCCAGGGCAGGTCGGCGGGTGCGGTCGCCGCGCGAGCCTCGTGGGGGTCGAGCTGGGTGTCGAGCTGGGTCACCGGTTCTCCTCGTCTCGCTGGTTGGTGTCCTGCGGATCGCGTTCTCCGACCACCGCGCCGAGGTCGCCCCCGGCCTCGAAGCACGTGCGCGTGCCGGTGTGGCACGCGGCGCCCACCTGGTCCACCCGGACCAGCAGGGCGTCACCGTCGCAGTCCATGCTCACGGCCTTGACGTACTGGGCGTGCCCGGACGTGTCGCCCTTGCGCCAGTACTCCTCACGGCTGCGGGACCAGAAGGTCACACGCCCTTCGGTGAGGGTGCGGCGCAGGGCCTCGTCGTCCATCCAGCCGACCATGAGCACCTCGCCCGTGTCGTGCTGCTGCACGACGGCGGCCACCAGGCCGGCATCGTCCCGCTTGAGTCGGGCAGAGATCGTGGGATCGAGAACGTCGGGCACCTGAGAATCCTGCCACGTCACGGGCCGACGGCGGTGTGATCTCCGCCGCCGGCGCGTATCCGGTCCCAGATCCGGTCCGCGTTCCGGCGCCAGATCTGGTCCGGCTACCGGGTCCGGCTACCGGGTCTGGGATATCCAGCTCGCGTGCATGCGGGCGTAGATGCCGTCGGCCGCGGCCAGCTCGTCGTGCGGGCCGACCTCGGCCACGTGGCCCTCGTCGACCACGACCACCAGGTCGGACGCCTCGGCGGTCGAGAGCCGGTGGGCGATGGTGATCGTGGAGCGCCCGGCCGTCAGGGAGTCCAGGGCGCGCGCGATGCGGACCTCCGTCGCGGGGTCCACCGCCGACGTCGCCTCGTCGAGCACCAGCAGGTCCGGCTGGGCGAGGTAGGCACGTGCGATCGCGACGAGCTGCCGCTCACCCGCCGACAGCGCCTCGCCCCGCTGGCCCACCTCGGTGTCGAGCCCGTCGGGCAGGTCGGCGACCCAGTCGGACAGCCCGAGCTCGACGAAGGCCCGCTCGACGGCGGCGCGGGTCGCGGGCGAGACCTCCGCCGGCTCCGCCGCCGGTCCGGTGGCCGACGCCGCCGACGCCGCCGACCCGTCCGGAACCCGCGAGCCCGCGGAGTCCCGCAGGCCGTACGCCACGTTGGCCAGCACCGTCCCGTCGAAGAGGAAGCCCTCCTGCGGCACCAGCACGATACGTTCGCGCAGCGACGCGAACGTGAGGTCACGCAGGTCCACGCCGTCCAGCTCCACGGCTCCCGACGTCGGGTCCATGAGGCGGGTGACCAGCTTGGCGATGGTCGTCTTGCCGGAGCCGGTCTGGCCCACCACCGCGACCTTGGTACGCGGCGGCAGGTCCAGTGTCACGCCGTGCAGCACCTCTGGTCCGTGCGGGTACGAGAACCGGACGTCGCGCAGCGTGACGCGGGCCGGCCCGCGCTCCTGCGTCACGGCGTCCGGCTTCTCGGCCACCTGCACCGGCGTGTCGATGACGGCGATCACGCGCCGCCACCCGGCCACCGCGTTCTGCAGCTCGTTGAGGATCTCGGTCGCCATCTGGACCGGGCCGGTGAACAGCTGCACCAGGAACAGGAAGGCCACGAGCTGGCCCGCCGTCAGGCCGCCGCCCACGCCGAGCAGCGTTCCGACGACCACGACGATCGAGAGCACCAGGTTCGAGATCAGGACACCCGACGAGAACGTCGCGGCGACCAGGACCTGTGACCGGGCCTGCGCGCTGCGGGTGTCCTCGACGGCGTCGCCGATGCGGCGCCCCGTGCGCTCGGACACGCCGTACGCGCGCACCGTCTCGGCACCCACGACGGCCTCGGAGATCGCGCCCAGCATGGCCCCGACCCGCTCCCGCACCAGGGTGTAGGCGCGGTTCACGTACTTCTGGCCGTACCGGATCACGAGGAACATCGGCACGAACGCGATCCACACCACCGCCGTGAGAACCGGCGAGTAGACGATCATCAGCCCGGTCGCCACCACGATCTGCAGCGCGCTGACGAGCAGCATGATGCCGCCCCACTGCACGAACAGCGACACGGTGTCGACGTCGTTCGTCACACGTGAGACCAGCGCACCGCGCCGCTCGGTGTTCTGCGTCAGGGTCGACAGGTTGTGCACGTGCCGGAACGCCTTGACCCGCAGCGTCGCCAGACCGGCCTCGGCCGCGCGGAACAGGCGCACGTTGACGAGCGCCGCGCAGAGCCCGGCCAGCACGAGCGCACCCGCCGCGAGCGACGCGAGGAGCGCCACGCGGCCGGCGTCCGGCCCGTCGTCGGCCAGGATGCCGACGTCGATGGTCTGCTGGACCGCGAGCGGCACCACCACGCGACCGGCGGCCGCGAGGGAGGCCAGCCCGAGCGTGACCCAGATGCCCCGGGCGATCTCGGGGCTGATCTCGATACCCCGGCGCAGCGTCGCGAACACGCCGAGGCTGCTCGTCGACTCGATGCGCGCGCCGTCGGCGTCGAGCAGGTCCTCGGGCACGTCGGTCACGTCGCGCTCATCCGTCGCCGCGGTCATCCCGCCACCTCTTCCAGCTTGTCGTCGAGCACGCCGGCAGCGGCCGCGTCGGCCCGTTCCTGCTCCCTGCGCTCGGTCTCGACCTCGTAGGCCGTGGCGAGCTCGCGGTAGCCGGGGTCCCGCGCCATGAGCTCGTCGTGCGTCCCGGTGTCGACCACGCGGCCGCCGTCGATGTGGATGACACGGTCGGCGAGCGCCACCGAGGACATCCGGTAGGCGACCATGATCACGGTGGTCCCCGACCGGCGGCCGGCGCCCGAGCCGGTCCCGGAGGCCGCCTGGCCGGCGACCCGCTCGTCGGCCCGGGCGGCCAGCCCGCGCAGGATCTCCTGCTCGACCCGCGGGTCGACAGCGCTCGTCGCGTCGTCGAGCACGAGGAGGCGAGGGGCGCGCACCAGCGCGCGGGCGATCGCGAGGCGCTGCCGCTGCCCGCCGGAGAGGTTGGCGCCGCGCTCGCCCAGCGGGGCGTCGAGGCCGCCGGCAAGCTCCCGCACGGTGTCCTCCAGGCGGGCGAGCCGCAGAGCCTCCCACACCTCGTCGTCGGACGGCGCGTCGGGCGCATCCTTGTCGGCGAGGGTCACGTTGCCGCGCACCGTGTCCTCGAAGATGAACGTGGTCTGGGTGACGAACGCGACGTGGGCGGGGATCTCGCCGTCGGCCAGGGTTCGCGCGTCGACGCCGTCGAGCAGCACGCGTCCGCGAGTCGGGTCCGACAGCCGGGCCAGGAGGCTCACGAGGGTGGTCTTGCCGGCCCCGGTGGTGCCGACGACGGCGACCGTCGTACCGGGCTCGACGTCGACCTCGACACCGTCGAGCAGGGTGATCGAGCGGCCACGCGCCCCGCTGATCGCGGGCACGTCGACGCCCACACCGTCCAGGCGGACGGCGAGGCCGGCCTGCCCGGGTGTCTGCGGCAGGCGGGCGTCGCCGTACTCGAGCGCGCCCGTCGAGTCGACGACCTCCGCGATGCGCTCGTGGCCGACCAGGGCGCGCGGCAGCTCGCCGAGGACCCAGCCGAACGCCTGCACGGGCACGGTCATCATGGTGAGCAGGTAGGCGGCGGTGACGATGTCGCCCGCGACGACGTCACCGGTCGAGATGCGCCACGTACCGATGCCGAGCACCAGCAGGGTGCCGACCGCGGGCAGGGTCTGGATCACGGGGTCGAACAGCGAGCGCACGATGCCGACGCGCACGTTCGCGGCGCGCAGCTCCTGCGTGCGGGCGTCGAACCGCACCTCCTCGCGGCCCTCCGTGCCGAGCGACTTGACCAGGAGCGCCGCCTCGAAGCTCTCGTGCGCCGCGTCGGCGACGTCGCCGCGCAGGCGCTGCGCCCGGGTCACGGCCGGGGACATGTGCCGCTGGTAGACGGCGTTGACGGCGACCGTGACGGGGATGACGGCGAGCGCCGCGAGCGCCAGCCAGGGGTCGATCGTCAGGAGCATGCCGATGGAGACGCCGATCATGACCACGACGCCGAGCGCGAACGGCAGCGGGTTGAAGACGCCGGTGGCGGCCTCCGTGTCGGAGGTGGTGTGGTTCAGGAGCTGGCCGGCGGGGTGCGCCCGGTGCCAGGAGGCGGGCAGGCGCAGGTACTGGCGGGTCAGCGCCGTGCGATGGTCGGCCTGGATCCGGACGACGCCGAAGCCCGCCCAGATGCGCCGGCCCGCGACGGACAGGGCGAGGGTCAGCGCGACGGCGGCGAGCACGAGGCCGCCGAGCCACACCCGGTCGCGCGCGACCTCGTCACCGGCGATGGCAGGGACGACCACGGAGTCCGTGGCCCAGCCCACTGCGCGGCTCACGCCGACGGTGAGGGCGCCGAAGATCGCCGAGGCGCCCACGGCAAGGGCGTAGATGCCCGGGTGGGACCGCATGCCGCGCCACATCAGCGCGAGCGAGCGGCGTACACGCGAGCCGGTCAGCGCCATCGGTCTGGATCGCGGGGCATCTGTGGGCACGGCAAGATCTCGCTTCCTCGGGGGCTTGCAGAATTTTCTCACGACCCGGGAATCGATTCGACAGTTTTTCGCCCTGGGCGTCGACGACGTTACGACCTCGACCTTGGTTGAGGTCAAGGGGTCCTGACGGGCGTCAGCGGACGACGAGACCTGCCGCGCGCATCGCGTCCTTGACCTGACCCACGGTCAGCACGCCGAAGTGGAACACCGACGCCGCGAGGACCGCGTCCGCCCCCGCCTGCGCGGCCTCCACGAAGTGCTGGGGCGTGCCCGCCCCGCCGGAGGCGACGAGCGGGACGTGCACCCGCTCCCGTACGGCGCGGAGCATCTCCAGGTCGAACCCGGCTGTGGTGCCGTCGGCGTCCATGGAGTTGAGCAGGATCTCCCCCGCGCCCAGGACGGCCGCCTTCTCCGCCCACTCCACGGCGTCGATACCGGTGCCGCGCCGCCCGCCGTGCGTGGTGACCTCGTAACCGGACGGTGTGGTGACGTCGCCCGTGACGCGGCGCGCGTCGACGCTGAGCGTCAGCACCTGCGAGCCGAACCGCTCGGCGATCTCCGCGATCAGCTCCGGCCGCGCGATCGCCGCGGTGTTCACGCCGACCTTGTCGGCACCCGCCCGCAGCAGCCGGTCGACGTCGTCCGTCGAGCGCACTCCCCCGCCGACCGTGAGCGGCACGAACACCTGCTCGGCGGTGCGGCGCACGACGTCGACCATGGTCTCGCGGTCGCCGGACGAGGCGGACACGTCCAGGAACGTGAGCTCGTCGGCGCCTTCGGCGTCGTACCGGCCGGCGAGCTCGACCGGGTCGCCCGCGTCGCGCAGGTCGGCGAAGTTGACGCCCTTGACCACTCGGCCCGCGTCGACGTCCAGGCACGGGATCACGCGGATCGCGACGGACATCAGCCCTCCTTCTTCTTCGTCTCGGGTTCTTCCTCGGGGACGGCCTTGTGGGCGTCGAGGATGTCGACCACGTACACCAGCGTCTCGCCGGCGAGCCGGCTCGTGGTGTTGGCGTGGCCGTCCTGCGGTGGTACCACCAGCATCACCTGGGAACCGACGGTCTGTTCCAGCAGCCCCTGGTCCCAGCCCTCGACCAGCCTGCCGATCCCGATCTCCGCGGACTGCGGAGACGTGCCCTCGGTCCACGTCGTGTCGACCACCTCGCCGTCGCTCCAGCGCACGGCGGTGAACTCGACGGTGAGGATCTGCCCGGCGCGCACCTGCTGCCCCGATCCGCGGATCAGGGGGTGCACCACCAGCTCCGACGGAGGCTCGACGCCGCGCGGGATCCGGACGGTCGGGGCGCCCAGGTCGTCGAGGCGTACCTGCGGCAGGCTCTTGCCCGGTGCCGCCGCCTCGACACCCGACGCACGAGCAGGCAGGACGTCCGCCACCAGCAGCACCGGGACGCCGTCCTGCTCCTCCATGAGCAGGAGCCGCGTGCCGGCACGCTTGCCCTCGAGTGCCTCGAAGAGGCTGTTGCCGAGCGACGGCTCGGTCATCGTGTAGGCCACCGGCGCCGTGCGGAAGGTGTTCTGCAGCTCCGTGCCGTCCCGGCCGTCCTGCGCGTAGAGGTTCAGGAGCACCGGGTCGTCGCGCTCCAGCACGTCTCCCGTGCCGGGCCAGACCGTGCGCGAGGCCGGCGCCACGACGGCGAACGGCTGCTCGTACTCGAGCGTGGGCGGCGCGCCGCTCGTCCCGGTGACCTGCAACGGAGCCTGCGAGGCCGACGACGTGGGCGCCGGACCGACGTCGACCGGCAGCGACGCGGGCGCGCACGCGGCGGTCACCATCACCGTCGCCGCTGCCAGCGCGCCGACGACGACACGTACCCAGGAACTCACCAGCAGAGTCTCCCACGACCCGACGGTGCTCCCGGCATGGCGCCCCCGGCATGGCGCCCCCGGTACGGCACCCGCGGCACGACGACGCCCCGGGACCGGCCCCGTGGCCGGTCCCGGGGCGCTCGACCCCTGCTCACATGCTCTCGATCAGGCGCTCCACCCGGTCGTCGACGCTCTTGAACGGGTCCTTGCACAGCACGGTGCGCTGCGCCTGGTCGTTCAGCTTGAGGTGCACCCAGTCCACCGTGTAGTCCCTCCGTGCCTCCTGGGCCGCCCGGACGAAGTCGCCGCGCAGCTTGGCCCGGGTGGTCTGCGGCGGCAGGGCCGTGGACTCGAAGACCTCCAGGTCGGTCGTGACCCGCTCGACCATGCCACGCGCCGCGAGCAGGTTGTACAGGCCCTCGGTACGGGAGATGTCGTGGTAGGCGAGGTCGAGCCGCGCGATGCGCGGGTCGTCGAGGCCCATGCCGTGCTTCTCCTGGTATCGCCGGATGAGCTTGAGCTTGATGGCCCAGTCCAGCTCGCGGTCCACGAGCGAGAGGTTCTCCGCCTCCAGGGCGCGCAGCCCTCGCTCCCACAGGTCGAGCACCTGCTTGACCACCGGCGTGACCTCGAGGTTGGCCTCCACGAGCTCGCGAGCGCGTTCGTAGTACTCCGACTGGATCTCGACGGCCGTCATGGTCCGGCCGTTGGCCAGCGTCACGGCGTGCTTGCCCGTGCGGTCGTGGCTGATCTCCCGGATGGCGCGGATCGGGTTCTCCAGCGTGAGGTCCCGCATGGGCACCCCCGCCTCGACCAGACGCAGCACCAGGTCGGTCGATCCCACCTTGAGCATCGTGGTGGGCTCGGCCATCGAGGAGTCACCGACGATGACGTGCAGCCGGCGGTACAGCTCGGCGTCGGCGTGCGGCTCGTCCCGTGTGTTGATGATCGGACGCGACCGCGTGGTCGCGCTGGAGACGGCCTCCCAGATGTGGTCGGCACGCTGCGAGAGGCAGAACACGGCACCACGCGGCGTCGAGAGCACCTTGCCCGCCCCGACGAGGATCTGGCGTGTGATGAGGAACGGCACCAGTACGTCCGACAGCCGCGAGAAGTCGCCGGACCGCCGCACCAGATAGTTCTCGTGGCACCCGTAGGAGTTGCCCGCCGAGTCGGTGTTGTTCTTGAACAGGTGGATCTTGCCGGGCAGGTCCTCGTGCTCCAGGCGCTGCTGCGCGTCCGCGACCAGGCCTTCCAGGATCCGTTCGCCGCCCCGGTCGTACGAGACGAGCTGGCGCACGTCGTCGCACTCCGCCGTCGCGTACTCGGGGTGGGACCCCACGTCGAGGTAGAGGCGGGAGCCGTTCCTCAGGAACACGTTCGAGGAACGGCCCCACGCCACCACCTTCCGGAACAGGTAGCGGGCGACCTCGTCAGCAGACAGGCCACGCCCGTCGTCGGCAGCGCACGTCACGCCGTACTCGGTCTCGAGACCGAAGATCCTGCGGTCCATGGACTTCCCCTCCCTGTTCGCGGAACGTGCTGCTATCGGTCGGTTTCGGGCGTGCCGCCGGGTGCCTCCGGCCGCTCGTCCGGCTTCTCCTCGGTCGGAGACGCATCGGCCGGGCCCTCCGGGCCGGTGCCCGTCGTATCGGCTCCGGTGGAGGCGGTCCCGGTGTCCCCGGTGTCGGTGGTGTCCAGCGGAACCGTGTCCGGCGGAACCGTGTCCGCCGTCGCCGTCCCCGGCGTAGCGGTGCCGACGGGGAGTTCGTCCGCCGGCGGGAGGTCGTCCCCCGACGTCTCGCCCGAGGACGTCTTCGCGCCGTCCGCGAGCAGGTCGGCCAGGACCTGCCGCGCGAGGCGACGGAACGACCGCCGCGGCCGGTCCCGTTCCAGGACCGCGACCTCGAGCTGCGCCGCCTCGATGGTGCGCGACGAGGAGCCCTCGCCCGAGCCGAGCGCCGCCACGGCGAGCCGCAGCGCCTCGCCGAGCGACATGTTCTCGCGCCAGCCGTCCTTGACCTTCCGGCCGAGCTGCTCGGCCTGGCCGCCCATGACGACGAAGCCGTGCTCGTCCGCCACCGTGCCGTCGTACGTGAGCCGGTAGATCTGGTCGTCCTCCGGGGTGGCACCCACCTCGGCGACGACGATCTCCACCTCGAGCGGCTTGGACTCGGTGATGAACACGGTGCCGAGCGTCTGCGCGTACGCGTTCGCCAGGCCGCGGGCCGTCACGTCCGACCGGTCGTACGAGTAGCCGCGCATGTCGGCGTACCGCACACCGGCCACACGCAGGTTCTCGAACTCGTTGTACTTGCCGACGGCCGCGAAGGCGATGCGGTCGTAGATCTCGGAGATCTTGTGCAGCGCACGCGAAGGGTTCTCCGTGGCGAACGCGATGCCGCCGTCGTAGGCGAGCACCACCACGGACCGGCCGCGGGCGATGCCCTTGCGGGCGAAGTCCGCCCGGTCCTTCATCAGCTGCTCGGGCGAGACGTAGAACGGCATGTTCATGCGAGGTGCCCCCTCTCTCGGCGCTGCGCCACGATCTGCTCCGCAACGCGGGAGATCTCCGCGTCCTCGATCCGCTGATAGCCGTCCACGGACACCGTGGCCACCACGGGGAAGATCCCGCGCACGGTGTCCGGGCCGCCCGTCGCCGAGTCGTCGTCCGCGGCGTCGTAGAGCGCCTCGACCGCCACGTGGACCGCGGCCTCCGCGTCCATGCCGCGTCGCCACAGCTTCTTCAGCGCGCCGCGGGCGAAGATCGAGCCGGAGCCCACGCCGTGGTGCTCGTGCTCCTCGTACCGTCCACCGGTCGCGTCGTAGCTGAAGATGCGGCCGGTGCCCTTGTCCAGGTCGTAGCCCGCGAACAGCGGGACGACCGCCAGCCCCTGCATCGCCATGGGCAGGTTGGCGCGCAGCATCGTGGCCAGGCGGTTCGCCTTGCCCGTGAGCGAGAGCAGCGAACCCTCGATCTTCTCGTAGTGCTCGAGCTCCAGCTGGAAGAGCCGCACCAGCTCCAGCCCGATTCCCGCGGAGCCTGCGATGCCCACCGCCGAGTACTCGTCGGCCGGGAACACCTTCTCTATGCTGCGGCTGGCGATCATCGGCCCCGCGGTGGCACGGCGGTCGCCCGCCAGCAGGACGCCACCGTCAAAGGTGAGCGCCACGATCGTCGTGGCGTGCGGGGACAGGCTCGCCGGGTCGGTCACGCCCGCCGGCATGACGCGGTTCCCGGGCAGGCGGTCGGGGGCGTGCTCGGCCAGGAAATCCACGAAGGACGACGATCCCGGACGCAGGAAGGCGTCCGGGAGTCGTCCTGTGGTGCGGTCTGCGCTCAGGGTCACTGCCCACCCTTCTGGACGAATCCACGAACGAACGACTCGGCGTTGGTCTCCAGCACCTCGTCGATCTCCTCGAGCAGGGCGTCGACCTCGTCGTCGTCCTTCTGCGCCGCTGCGGCGGCGGGCGCCGGGGTCTCCGCGTCGTCGTCGGGAGTGCGGTCCTCTTGTGACGGGTTGATTCTTTCCTGACCGGCCATGATCGCCTCCTGGTGATTCTCTGACGTAGTGCTGGTCTCGAAGCCTAGGCCCTGACCTCAGGTATTGACCCTAGGCGGTGACACTGACATCCAGGGTCACCTTCTTCCGGAGAGTCCGGCGAGCAGGGTCGCGGCATCAGGGCTCGCGTCGAGCAGCGCGCCGATGTGGCGCCGCGTGCCGCGGGTCGGGTCGAGCATCGGCACGCGCTGCAGCGCCTGGGACCCGTCGACGTCGAAGATGACGGAGTCCCAGCTCGCTGCCGAGATCTGGCTCCCGTAGCGGGCCATGACCTCGCCCCGGAAGTAGGCCCGCGTGTCCGTCGGCGGGTGCTGCACCGCTCGCGCGACGCTCTCCTCGTCGACGATGCGGTCCACCGCGCCCTTGGCGAGCAGGCGGTGGTAGATGCCACGCTCCGGGCGCACGTCGGACCACTGCAGGTCCATGGCGTGCAGCCGCGGGTGGTCCCACTCCAGGTTGTCGCGCGAGCGCAGGCGGTCCAGCAGCCGCATCTTGGCGATCCACTCCACCTCCCGTGCGCAGGAGCCCGGGTCGGTGCCGAGCCGTTCGAGGACCGACGTCCAGCGGTCGAGCACGGCGTCCGACTCCGCGTCGGTACCGAGCACCTTCAGGGACCGTCGTACGACGTCGGCGACCTCGCCCTGGACCTCCAGCGCGGTCATGGTCCTGCCGTCCGCCAGGTCGAGCGGTGCGGTCAGCGCGAGGTCGCGCGAGACCTTCTGCACGTCGCTCACCGGACTGGCCAGCCGGAGCGCATCGAGTTCGGCACGGGCGTCCACGCCCGCCTCGGCCAGCTCGTCGAGGTGCTCCAGCACCCAGAGCACCAGCGACGTCGTGCCCGTCTTCAGGTAGGTGGGCACCTCCATCAGGTTGGCGTCCCCGAGGATGAGGTGCAGGCGCCGCCACCGCTGCCGGTCGGCATGTGGCTCGTCGCGGGTGTTCACGATGGGCCGGCGCAGCGTCGTCTCCAGGCCGATCTCGGCCTCGATGTAGTCGGCACGCTGGGAGATCTGGTAGCCGGCGGTACCGCTCGTCGCCCCCAGGCCCACGCGGCCGGAGCCCGTGAACACCTGGCGGGTGACGAGGAACGGCGTGATGAGCTCGGCGAGCGTCGTGAAGGGCAGCGCCCGGTCAACGAGGTAGTTCTCGTGCGTGCCGTAGCTGGCGCCCTTGCCGTCCACGTTGTTCTTGTAGAGGACCACCTCGCTGCCGGGGAAACCCGCCAGCTCCCGCAGGGCCGCGAGCATGACTCGCTCGCCGGCGACGTCCCAGCGGACGATGTCCTCGGGCGACATGACCTCGGGCGAGGAGTACTCGGGGTGGGCGTGGTCCACGTACAGCCGCGCGCCGTTCGTCAGGATGACGTTCGCGGCGCTCGGGTCGTCGTACTCCTCGGCGGCGGGCCGCTCGACCTCCTGCGTCGGACCCGACCGACGTCGGTTACGGCCGGGCAGGCCGGGCTCCACCACGGGGACCTGCCCGGTGACAGGGCCCGACGGCGCGGGCCGCGCCGGGTCGTCGGTCAGCATCGAGGGCTGCGCGGAAGCACGGTCGAGGTGGAACCCGCGCGCGTCCTGCAGCGGGTCCTCGTCGTCGTAGTCCCAGCGAGCCTTGCCACCCGTCCCCTCGGCACGGGTGGAGATCGCCCGGTAGGTCGTCACCACCTGGCTCGACAGCAGCATGGGGTTGGCCAGCGGCCGCCCTGGTTGCAGGACCCCGTACTCGGTCTCTATGCCCATCACACGACGTACGCTCACGTTCACCACCCTATGCCGGAGTAGTCCCGTCGGTGAGGCAGGGTCCGCGCCCGCCTGTCGGTCGGACGCGAACCCTGCCCCGATGGCCGTCAGAGGTACTGGCCGGTGTTCTGGACGGTGTCGATCGTGCGCGGCGTGGCGCCCTCGCCCTTCTTCTGGACGATGGTGCGGATGAAGACGATGCGCTCGCCCTTCTTGCCGCTGATGCGCGCCCAGTCGTCGGGGTTGGTCGTGTTCGGGAGGTCCTCGTTCTCCTTGAACTCGTCGACGCAGGCGGTCAGCAGGTGCTCCACGCGGATGCCCTTCTGCCCGGTGGCCAGGAAGTCCTTGATGGCGTTCTTCTTGGCCCGGTCCACCACGTTCTGGATCATGGCACCCGAGTTGAAGTCCTTGAAGAAGAGGGTCTCCTTGTCGCCGGAGGCGTAGGTGACCTCCAGGAACTGGTTCTCCTCGTCCTCCGAGTACATCCGCTCCACGACCGAGGTGATCATGCCGTCGAGGGCCGAGGCGATGTTGTCGCCGTACTCCGCCAGGTCGTCCGCGTGGATCGGCAGCTCCTTGGTGAGGTACTTGCCGAAGATCTCCTTGGCACCCTCGGCGTCCGGCCGCTCGATCTTGATCTTCACGTCGAGACGTCCGGGGCGCAGGATGGCCGGGTCGATCATGTCCTCACGGTTGGACGCACCGATGACGATGACGTTGTCGAGTCGCTCCACGCCGTCGATCTCCGCGAGGAGCTGGGGCACGATGGTCGTCTCCACGTCCGACGAGAGGCCGGTTCCGCGGGTACGGAACAGCGACTCCATCTCGTCGAAGAAGACGACGACGGGCATACCCTGGCTGGCCTTCTCCCGGGCCCGGGCGAAGATCAGGCGGATGTGCCGCTCGGTCTCGCCCACGTACTTGTTGAGCAGCTCCGGACCCTTGACGTTGAGGAAGTAGCTCTTCACCTCGGGGTTGCCCCCGTGCGCGCGAGCGACCATCCCGGCGAGGGAGTGGGCCACCGCCTTGGCGATGAGCGTCTTGCCGCATCCCGGCGGGCCGTACAGGAGCACGCCCTTGGGCGGACGCAGGCCATGCTCCCGGAACAGGTCGGGGTGTGCGAACGGCAGCTCGACCGCGTCCCGGATGGCCTCGATCTGCTGGCCGAGACCACCGATGTCCTCGTACTCGATGTCCGGGACCTCTTCGAGGACCAGCTCCTCGACCTCGGACTTCGGCACGACCTCGAAGACGAAGCCGCTGCGGGTGTCGACGGTGAGCGAGTCACCGACGCGGAGCGGCACGTCCATGACCGAGCCGGCGAGGCGCACCACGCGCTCCTCGTCCGCGCGGCCGACGACGAGCACGCGGTCGCCCCCGAGCATCTCCTTGACGGTCACGAGCTCGCCGGTGGTCTCGTACTCGCCGGCACCCACCACCGTCATGGCCTCGTTGAGCTTGACCTCCTGGCCAGGGCTCAGCCGCGTGACGTCCAGACTGGGGCTGGCGGAGACGTGCATCTTGCGGCCGGCGGACGAGATGTCCACCGAACCGTCCGTGTGCGCGCCCAGGAACACGGCATACGTGCCCGGCGGTTTGGCGAGATCGTCGAGCTGCTTCTTCAGCTCGACGATCTGATCGCGCGCCGCACGGAGAGCCTCCGCCAGGCGCTCGTTCTTGGCTGAGAGGAGGGCAATCTGGCGCTCGTAGTCGCGGTTTGGCAAAGACTCATGCTCGGGATGGTTGTATCCTGACGTGTTCTCGGTCATGACATCCCCTCTCGTAGGGCCCGGGAGGCGACCATATGACGCAAACGCCTCCGAGAACAGCACTCTAAGCACAGTCACTGACACACCGGGAGTAAGAACACCCGTTTGAGACGTCCGGGGTACTCGATCGTTACAGCCCGTTCACGCAGGCGGGGTGTTCGCATCCTCGGGCGCAACGCCCAGGTCACGTCGCACCTTGCGGACCTTCTTGTCCGACACCGCGCGCTCCCCGAGCTCCTCCGGAGTCCACTCCGCCTCGGCCGTCACGGGGTACGCACCCTTGGCAGGACGCCGTTTCCGCTCGGGTGCGACGACGCCGTCGGCCATCCGGCGGGCGATGATGAGAAAGCCCGTGTGGCCGATCATGCGGTGCTCGGGACGCACGGCCAGACCCTCGAGGTGCCAGCCTCGGATCATCGTCTCGAAGGCCGCCGGCTCGGTGAACCGGCCGTCCGCACGCAGATCTTCCGCTGTGCGCGAAAGTTGGGTTGTGGTGGCCACGTAGCAGACGAGGACCCCGCCGGGGGCGAGCGCCGAGGCGACCGCCTCGACGTTCTCCCAGGGTGCGAGCATGTCCAGCACCACGCGGTCGACCGAGCCCGGCTCCGCGACCTCCGGCAGTACGTCGGAGAGGTCGCCGACCGACAGCTCCCACGCCGGGTGCGGCCCGCCGAAGAACGTCTCGACGTTGCCCTGGGCGATGGCGGCGAAGTCCTCGCGCCGCTCGATCGAGTGCACGTGGCCGGCGTCGCCGACGGCACGCAGCAGGGACATGGTCAGCGCGCCGGAGCCGACGCCGGCCTCGACCACGCGCGCGCCCGGGTAGATGTCCGCCATCGCGACGATCTGCGCGGCGTCCTTCGGGTACACGACGGCTGCTCCGCGGGGCATCGACAGGACGTAGTCGGCCAGCAGGGGGCGCAGGGCGAGGTACTCGATCTCGGCGGTGTTGACCACCACCGAGCCCTCGGGCTGCCCGATGATCTGCTCGTGCTTGAAGTAGCCCTTGTGCGTGTGGAAGGTCCCGCCAGGCTGCAGCGTGATGGTGTGCAGGCGACCCTTGGGGTCGGTGAGCTGGACCTTGTCGCCCACGCGGAACGGGCCTCGGCGCAGTTCGGCGCCAGTGGCGGTCGGGGTATCGGTGGGTGTGGTCACGACGGACCATCCTAGGCGCTGGGTTCCCCGCCCGCGTGCCCCGGGAGGGCGCCGTCGGTCACGTCGCCCGGACCGCCCGCGCCACGTCGGCGAGGTCGAGCACCCCGGTGACCCGGCCGGCGTCGACCACCGGGACCAGCCTGGCGCCGCCCGACCGCTGGGCCAGGTGCGTCAGCAGCGTCGTGCCCGACATCTCGGGGTGGACCGCCGACCCCGGGACGAACGGCACGGCCACGGCGTCGACCTGGGTCAGCTCCCTGGCCGATGCGGGCACCGCGTTGACGGCGTCGCCGTCGAGCACGGCGACGGGAGCGTCGTCGTGCCCTCCCACGACGACCATGTAGTGCGCCGGCGCACTGCCGCCCGCTGCCGCCGCCCGGGCGCTCAGCGCCTCCGCGACCGTGGAGCCGAGCGGCACGAGGACGACGGGCCCGGCGAGCGCCGCCGCGGACAGTCCGTCGATCGCCTCCCGGCGCAGGCCGTTCGTGATCGCGGCGCCCGCGCCCGCCCAGAGGAAGGCTCCGATCAGCGCGGACCACAGCACTGTGGTGAGGCGTGGGGTGGTGCCCTGCACGAACGGCACCGCCAGGGCCCAGACCAGGACGCCGACGGCGACGACGCGGCCCACCCAGCCGGCCACGACGGTCCCGGTGGTGCGCTTGCCGGTGATCGCCCAGACGATGGACTCGAGGATCTGGCCGCCGTCGAGCGGCAGGCCGGGCAGCAGGTTGAAGGCCCCGACGAAGGCGTTGGACAGCGCCCCCGCGTACAGCAGGAGCGTCGGGACGTTCAGCGCCGGCGAGGCCTGGTACGCGAACCAGAACCCGGCTGCGAGCGCCAGGTTCGTCAGGGGTCCGACGACGGCGACGAGGAACCCGTCCAGCGGCCGCCCCAGGCCGCCGGTGTAGGCGGTGTGACCGCCCCAGAGCGTGACGGCGAGCTCGGTGACGTTCTGGCCGCGCGCCCGGGCGACCAGCGCGTGCGCGGCCTCGTGCAGGAACACGGAGCCGAACAGGAGCAGGACAAACACGAACGCCACGAGGTAGGCGCCCGCGCCGAGTCCTGGCGCGAGCGCCTGGACGTTGGGCACGAACAGGATCGTCAGGATGAACGCCGCGAGGAACCAGGATCGCGTGACGATGACTGGTGCGCCGGCCACGCGGCCGATGACGAACCCTTTCGAGCGCTGCGGGGCGGGCGGTGCGGGCGTGGAGGCGGGCTCCGAGGTGGTCACCGCACAAACCTATCCGGCCTGTGGCCCTCGAGGGCACGGCACGCTGTGGACGGCTGCCCGGGGATGTCGGTGGCCGCACCTAGGGTTGGGGCCATGACGACGACGGAGGTATCCCAGGAGCCGGTGCTGGACGTAACGGCGGAGGCGGCCGACGGCGCCGTGTCGGCCGTGCGTGCGCCGTCGCGGCCGCCGGCCTTGTCCCCGTCTCGCGCGAACGACTTCATGCAGTGCCCCCTGCTGTTCCGGTTCCGCACGGTGGACCGGTTGCCGGAGCCGCCGTCGGCCGCCGCGGCGCGGGGCACGCTGGTGCACTCGGTGCTGGAGCGGCTGTACGACGCGCCGCTGGGTGAGCGCACGCTGGCCGCCGCGCACGACCTGCTGCCCGGTGAGTGGGACCGGCTGCTGGAGGCGGACGACCGGTACACGTCGCTGTTCACCGACGGCATCGGCCCGGACGGGCAGGACCGCGAGGGATGGCTCGCGGGAGCAGGCTCGCTGCTGGGTACGTACTTCACGCTGGAGGAC
Source organism: Promicromonospora iranensis (assembly GCF_028994775.1). Taxonomy (GTDB): domain Bacteria; phylum Actinomycetota; class Actinomycetes; order Actinomycetales; family Cellulomonadaceae; genus Promicromonospora; species Promicromonospora iranensis_A. The sequence goes on from NZ_JAJQMN010000012.1 coordinate 161,016, forward strand.
CCGAACCGGCTGGAGCCGGCCGAGCGGGAGCTCCTGGTGGAGTCGCAGCTCGACGGGGGTCCGCTGCTCCGCGGCATCGTGGACCGGCTCGACGTCGCACCGACCGGCGCCGTGCGGGTGGTCGACTACAAGACCGGCAAGTCGCCACGCCCGGGCTACGAGTCGTCGGCGGTGTTCCAGATGCGCTTCTACGGGCTGGTGCTGTGGCGCGAGCGCGGCGTGCTGCCCAAGATGCTGCAGCTCGTGTACCTGGGCGACGGTCAGGTGCTGCGCGGCGAACCAACCACGGGTCAGCTGGAGCAGACGGAGCAGAAGATCCGCACCATCTGGTCCGCCATCGAGGACGCCGCCCGGACCGGCGAGTGGAAGCCGCGCAGGTCGAAGCTCTGCGGCTGGTGCGCGCACCAGTCGATGTGCCCGGAGTTCGGCGGTACGCCCCCCGAGATCCCGGAGGGCGCGATCCCGCTGCGCCTGGGAATCACCGTCTGAGCCGGGACAACCGGCTCGCTCCAGCAGAGCTCGGTCCAGCAGAGGCTCCACCCAGACGGCTCAGCCCAGCACGGCTCAACCCAGCACGGCTCAACCCAGCAGGTCGATGACCTCGCCCGACACGATCCGGCCGAGGGTCTCGAGATCGATCTGCTTGAGCGATCCGGCTCGGTTCAGGCCCGGTCGCGGCGGCACGGGCACCTCGGCGGGCACACCGAGCGTGCGGGCGCCCGACGCGAGCGCCGACGTGATGCCTGGTCCGGAGTCCTCGATGGCCACGCAGTCCTCGGGCCGCGCGCCGAACAGGGCTGCCGCCACGAGGTAGGGCTCCGGGTCCGGCTTGCCGTGCGCCACCTCGTCGCCGGTGACGAGGTGGGCGAAGGTGCCCGCCGGGGCGCCATCGGCCACGACCTCGGCCTGGCTGCGATAGGACATGGTGACGATCGCGCAGGGGACCTGCGCCGCCCGCAGCTCCTCCAGGAGCTCCAGGACACCGGGGCGCCACGGCACCGCTTCGCGCAGCTGCTCGTTGACCCTGGCGACGAGCCAGGCGACGATCTCGGCGGGCTCGAGCGGGACGCCGGCGTCGCGCAGCATGGCACCGGTGGTCAGCAGCGCCTGCCCGACGGCGCCCAGCGCGTCCTCGTGCGTCCACGTCGCTCCGTGCGCCGCGACGATCTCGCGCTCGGCGCGCATCCAGTACGGCTCGGTGTCGACCAGGGTGCCGTCCATGTCGAACAGGACGGCGGCGGGAAGGACGGCGGATGAGTCGTGGGGCACCGGAACATCGTAGGTGCCGACGTTGTACGGCCGGTAACCGGCGGCGGAGCCACGGGTGACGCCCTGGCGACCTGCCGGCCGTGCGGGAGTGGCGGACGATAGCGCCATGACGCACACCGCGGCCTCCCGCACAGCAGCCTCCGGCATCGCCGCCTTCACCTTCGAGATGGGCGTGCTCAAGCGCCTGCGCCGTTCCGGCTGGTGGCAGGTGGGCATCCGGGACCCGGAGTCGGTGGCCGAGCACAGCCTGCGGGTCGCGCAGCTCGCCGCCCTGCTGGCCGCGGAGGAAGGTGCCGACCCGGCGCGCGCCGCCTACCTGGCGCTCTGGCACGACTCCCAGGAGACCCGCATCACCGACCTTCCGCACACCGCCCGCCCGTACATCACCAAGCCGGACAACGTGGCGGTCACCCGCGACCAGGTCGCTCCCCTGCCGCACGCCGCCGCCGCGACCGTCGTCGACGCCGTCACCGAGTTCGAGGCACAGCTGACGCCGGAGGCACGTTGCGCGCGCGACGCGGACAAGCTGGAGTGCCTCGTGCAGGCGGTCGAGTACCGGCACGGGGGCCATGCCGGCGTGCAGGAGTGGATCGACTCGTCCTACGCCGCGCTCCGCACGGATGTCGCGAAGCGGGTGGCGGACGCCGCGCTCAACCAGTCACCCATGAGCTGGCGGGACTGAGGCGAGCGCCCCTGCGGCTCAGTCCGCCAGGAGGCTCTCCGCCCGCTCCTCCTGGTCGGCGTCGAGCCGGGTCTTGCCGAAGGCGGCGACCGCCTCGTCGAACGTCTCGTTCACCGTGGGCTCGATCTCCACGACGCCGACCGGGGAGACGATCGCCTCGTCGTACTCCGCGATCCATGCGTCCATGTGCGCCACGTAGGCGTCGCGCGCCTGGTCGAGCTCGCTGCCGTCGGGCAGCGTCACCGCCTTGGCGTCCTCCTTGGCGGCCAGGACCTCCGCCCGGGCCTCTTCCGCGAGGTCGGGCACGTCCGCCATGAGCGCGGTGGCGAGCTCCTCCTGCTCTCCGGCGTCGGAAGTGGCCTCGATCTCGTCGAACCGGCCGCTGAGCTCGTCGATGTAGTCACGCATCGTCGACTCGCTGTGCTCCACGACGTCGAGCAGCACGTCAGCGGGCTCGCTGGAGCGTTCGGCCTGAGACCAGGCGATGCCGCCGCCGGCGCCGGCGACGACGAACGCGCCGACCGCGGACAGCAGGGCCCGATGATTTCGCAGGTTGCGCATTAGTTCATACTCACCCGAACCTCGGGTACCTCGCGCACCTCGCAGTGTGATTCGCGACGGAGCAATCAGACATATACCCCTCTTTCGGGCAAGAAATCTGGTCCCTGGGCTCCCGCAGACACAAAATCGCTGTCCGTCGCCGTCTCGCCGAACCTACCGTGGCGCCATGCCGAAGATGCGTGTGGAGCTCCCGGCGGCAGACCGGGCGGCGGCCCAGAAGATCCTTCGGAGATACGCCGACGGCGGCTGCGACCGGTCCTGTGACGACGCCGCCCTCGACGAGATCTGGCGCCTCGGGCATACCCCGGCGGGCAGGCCGGAGTGCGTGGGGATCACGAACGGTTCGCCGACCTACCTGAAGTTCGACATCGAGGTCCACCCCGGCGTCTCGCACTGAGACTCGCCCTGGGACCCGCCCTGGGACCCGCCCTGGGACCCGCCCTGGGGCTCGCAATGCGCCCCGTTCGTCGTCCACCCTGCCCCGGTACGTGTCATGCCCGCTCAGCGGCATGAGCACGATGATCGTGCCTGCCCATACCAGCGCAATACCCCAGGTACGGGCTCCACGACGCAACTCACAGCCCCGCCGCGCGCACCGCGACGTCCTGCGCGATGCTGGCCCACGATCGGCGGCCATGGCCGGCGAGTCCCGGTAGCACCGACGAGGAGGAGCAGACCGTGTTCGGACCCGATTTCTTCGAACGACTCTCGCAGCGGACGTACTACGACCTCGACGGCAACCCGATCACCCAGGACCAGTGGTCCGTGCTGCGGCTCGGGGCCGGCAGCGGTCACGTCGCCCGCGACCAGATCGGCTTCTACCACGTCTCCACCGCCTGGACCGGGATCGACGCCACGGCCCCGGTCGACGACGACCACGGCCACACCCCGCTGATCTACGAGACCTTGGTGTTCGTCGAGCGGCTCGACCCGGACGGCGTCCTGTCCGAGGACGACAAGCTCGACTGCACCGAGGAGTACGCGGAGCTGCACGCCACACGCGACGACGCGCTGGCCGGCCATCACCGTGCGACGGCGATGGTGCGCAACTGGGTGGTCAACGGCCGACCGGAGCGCTGACGACGGAGGTCCAGGATGCAGACCAGCACACGTCCCCCGACCACCTCTCTTGCCGTCCGTCGCGCCGTACGCGGCCCGGCGGCCTACGGTGAACCGATGCACGGAACCACCCCGCGGGAGCTGGACCCCGCGGGAGCACAGACGCTGCTGACCGAGCACTTCGAGCCCGGCGCGGACCGTCTCGCGCACTCGATCGGCGTCGGCCGGCGCGCCGAGCACGTCGCGCGCGTGCTCGGCTGCCCGGACCTGCTCGTCTCCGCCGCCTACCTCCACGACATCGGGTACGCCGCCGCGGCCCGGGACACCGGACTGCACCAGCTCGACGGTGCGCGCTACCTCCGAGGGCTGGGGGCACCGCCGGAGCTGACGGGCCTGGTCGCGCACCATACGGAGGCGACCGTGGAGGCGGCGGAACGAGGTCTGGACGGGGCGCTGCGACGCGAGTTCCCTCGGCCGGCCTCTGACCTGCTGGACCTGCTCACCTACTGCGACCTGACGACGTCGGCCCGGGGCGAGTCCGTGACGGTGGACGAACGGTTCGAGCGGATCTACGACCGCTACCCGCCCGGCCACCTCGTGTCCCGGAGCATGCAGGACGCGGAACCGCGGCTGCGCAGGCTGGTGTCCGGAATCGAGCGCCGGCTGGCGCTGCGGTTCAGGTGAGGAAGGGCTGCGTCCGCGTCGGGTCCACCGCGTGCTCGATCCGCAACCGCATCGAGGGGTGGATGGCCAGCTCGCCGAGGCGGTCGACCTGCTGCCACACGACCTCGCTGGACTCCCCCGAGGTACGGGCGGCCCCTCCGGTGACCGTGCCACGCATGCAGATGGAGAACTGGGCACGGACCTCGCCGTCCGAGTACTCGATCACGTGCCGGGGATCGGTGTAGATCCCGACCAGGCCCGTGATCCGCACGCGGTACCCGGTTTCCTCCTCGGTCTCCCGGACGCCCGCCTCACGGACGGTCTCCCCCGGGTCGATACCTCCGCCCGGGAGGGCCCAGAGGTCGTTGTCGGTGCGGTGGATGAGCAGCAGCCGTCCGCCGTCGTCCCGCACCGCCACCGTGACCGAGGGGACCACGGAGTTCACGGGCGGCGCGGTCGGGTCGTCGAAGTAGTCGAACCGCACCATCACGCCACCCTGCCCGAGTCCTCCGTCCGAGGCCATGCCTCCAAAGGTTTGGCCGCCGCCCAGACCCGCTCGAACCCAGCCTGGTAGGCGGGTGCCATCGACGCCTCCGGCCCGTCCTTGAGGTGCAGCAGCGGGTTGGCGCCCGCGGGAGAGCCCCACACGTGGGTGTTGACGAGCAGGTCGTCGTCGAACCGGAACGTCGTGGCGTACAGGGTGCGGTCGTGCAGGCGTACCTCGACGCCCGGGGTGCCGAGCGCGGGCGCCAGGTAGGCCAGCACCAGCGCGATCCGCCCGGCGAGGCCCGTACCGCCCTCCTCCTGCGTGCGCACCGCCACGGCGTCGCCGTCCGGGTCACCGAGCAGCAGGCGCACCTGCACTCCGCGCGCCGCCATGGTCACGATCTCCGTGGTCAGGTCGAGGGTCTGGTCGGGCAGGAACGTCGCCGCGAAGGCGTGCAGCTCGAACCGCTGCTCCACGCCGGCGAGGAAGGCGCGCCAGGTCCCCGACGGGACGGCGCGGCGTGCCGGGTAGACCCCGACGATCTCCTGCGCCGCTGCCTCGGCCCGGTCGACGTCGCCCCACAGCGCCGCGACATCGCAGCCCAGGGCCTCGGACACGGCCACGCGGTGGCGCGGGTGCGGCGTGCGGCCCTGGGCCACCCACCGCTCCACGGTCTTCGGGTCCACGCCGACGGCGGCCGCGAGCCGCACCTGGCTCAGGCCGGCCTGGCTCATCGCGGCGACCAGTCTTTGATTCCTCACGTGTTACCCCCCAGGGACGTATCTATCACCGAAACGTCCCGACCGCTGCCGATGGCACGTCCCATGCCCTCGGCGCACAGTGGTATCAGCCAGTCGTCACCAGTCCGTCCCCTGCCCGACCCATGCTCCGGAGAGTCTCGTGAATCCCATTGCGACGCAGTCGGTCACCGAACGTCTCGGCGATGTCATCGATCTGCTGCGGCACGTTCGTGCGGACTGGATCGAAGTTCTCACCGTCACGCCCGAGCGCGTCTGCCTGCAGCCCTGGCACCTGGACGACGGCGAGAGCATCGCCCGCGCGCTGGGTCTCGACCACGCCATCGACCAGCGCATGATGAACCCTGGCTACACGTTGTGGACGGGTACCTGGCGCGGTGTCGAGGTACAGGTCCGCGGCGCGCTGCGTGCCGGCGTCCCGGTGTTCTGACCTGCTCGTCCGCGCCGCCGCAGGCGGCCGACCATCAATTCGCCCGTCCGCGAACGCGGCCGCGCCCCTGGCCACGCCGAGCGCCCCACACCATAGGCTGGGGGGATGACCGACGCGCATCACGAGCAGCCGGAGCAGGCCTCGCCTCGCCAGACCGTGCTCCTCGCTGCCTTCGAAGGTTGGAACGACGCGGGGAGCGCTGCCACGTCGGCCCTCACGCACCTGGCCGAGGTGTGGGGCGCCGAGAAGGTGACAGAGCTCGACCCCGAGGAGTTCCACGACTTCCAGGTCAACCGGCCGTACATCTCGCTGGACGACGACGGCAAACGCTCCATCACCTGGCCCACGACCTCCGTGTCGGTGGCGCAGGTGGGCGAGCGCAAGGTGGTGCTGGTGCACGGGGTCGAGCCGTCCATGCGCTGGCGCAAGTACTGTGAAGAGCTGCTGCGGGTGGCCGACGACCTGGGTGTGCGGACCGTGATCACGCTCGGTGCCCTCCTGGCCGACGTGCCGCACACGCGCCCCATCCCGATGACCGCGACGTCGGACAGCGTGGGCCTGCAGGCGGTGCTCGACATCGAGGCCAACACCTATCAGGGGCCCACCGGGATCGTGGGGGTGCTGCAGCACGAGGCCGCGCAGCGCGACCTGCAGTCGGTCAGCCTGTGGGCGGCAGTGCCGCACTACGTCGCCAACCCGCCGTCGCCCAAGGCGACGCTCGCCATCCTCACGCGCGTCGAGGAGATACTCGGTGAGTCCGTCCCCATGGGCGAGCTGCCGGACGACGCCGCCGCCTGGCAGCACGGCGTGGACGAGCTGGCCTCCGAGGACTCGGAGATCTCCGAGTACGTGGCCCAGCTCGAGGAGGCGAAGGACACCGCGGAGCTTCCGGAGGCGTCGGGCGACGCGATCGCGCGGGAGTTCGAGCGCTACCTGCGCCGGCGGGACAGCGGCGGCAAGGACAGCGGCCCCGAGAAGCTCTGACCGGCTGACCGGACGCAGCCTGACCGGCCGCAGCCTCACCGGACGCAGCAAAGAGGCCTGAGCCCACTGGGCTCAGGCCTCTTCTATTCGGCTTCGGCGGTCGGGTTCACGCGCTGTTCGAGATCGGTTCGATCCGCACTCCGGCGTCCGGACCGTGAAATCCCACCCACGTCTCAAGACACCGTGCGGCGTCCTCTACGCGGTCGTAGACCGGTGCGTAGCCCGGCCCGTTGCGCACCACGCGATAGCGCGTGCTGCACCGGGGCGTCGTCGTGACGGTGACCCGGGTCTCACCCGTGAAGTCTTCCTCGTACTCCGTCATGCTCCCCATCCTGCCCCGGGTTAAATGCAAACGGAAGCAGGGGTCAAAACTAACCTGGCCGGCGCATGGCGTGGTGCTGGCCTACCTGGCGCAAACCGGACCGGCGAGGGGTCAGAGACGCACTCCGAGCAGGGCGTTTACCGTACGAGCCATGATTCCGGGAGCGCCCTCCTCGTCCGCGGACGTGTCCCGCGCGGGGTCGAGGGAGAGGTCCGCCCACGCATCGACGGCCGCCAGCGCGGCCGGCGCGTCGAGGTCGTTCGCGAGCGCCGCACGGACCGCGGCGAGGGTCGCGTCGGCGGACGGACCACCGTTTCCCGAGACCGCATCGCGCCATCGGACGAGCCGCGCCTCACCCTCGGGCATCGAGGTCTCGTCCCACTCCCACTCGGTGCGGTAGTGGTGGGCCAGCAGCGCCAGGCGGATCGCCATCGGGTCGTGGCCCTCCTCGCGCAGGCGCGACACCAGGACGAGGTTGCCGAGCGACTTGCTCATCTTCTCGCCCTCGTAGCCGACCAGGCCCGCGTGCACGTGCGTGCGCGCACCGGCGGGCTCAGCGCCCTCTGTCCCCGGACACAGCACACGCAGGTGCGAGGTCGACATCTCGTGGTGGGGGAAGAGCAGGTCAAAACCGCCGCCCTGCACGTCGAACCGCTCCCCCGCCGCCAGGCCGAGGCCGTCCCGGGCGATCACCGCGCACTCGATGTGCCAGCCCGGGCGTCCCGTGCCCAGCGGGCCCCCGTCCCAGGCCGGCTCGCCGGGCCGTTCACGGCGCCACAGCAGCGGGTCGAGCGGGTCCTTCTTGCCCTCGCGGTCGGGGTCACCACCGCGCTCGGCGAAGTAGGCCAGTGCCTGCTCCCGGTCGAGGCGTGCGACGGTACCGAAGCGAGGGTCGGCGGTGAGGTCTGCGTAGACGTCGCCCAGCTCCGGCGTTGGACCGCCGGCGCCCGGCTCCAGCGGGACGCGGTAAGCGGCCCCGGACTCGAGCATGGCGGCCACCGCCCGCGCGACGTCGGGCACCGACTCGACGGCCCCCGTCCACGTCTGCGGCGGGATGACACCGAGCGCTGTCATGTCCTCGCGGAACAGGGCGGTCTGGGACGCGGCGAGCTCACGCCAGTCGACCCCTGTGGCCTCGGCGCGCTCCAGCAGCGGGTCGTCGACATCGGTCACGTTCGAGGTGTAGGCGACGTCCTTGCCCGCGTCCCGCCAGGCGCGCACCAGCAGGTCGAACGCGACGTAGGTGTTCGCGTGCCCGATGTGGGTGGCGTCGTACGGGGTGATGCCGCACGCGTACAGCCGGGCCCCCGGCCCTGGCGCCGCCTCGACGAGCTCACCGGTCGAGGAGTCGTGGACTCGCACCGGGTGGGCGGCGGGGAAGCCGGGAAGCTCCGGGACTTGGGGTGTGGGCCAGGCGTGCACGCGACCAACGATAACCGCCGCCCAGGACACTCCCGGACCACGTCAGGGCGGTGAAAGTGTGTTCTACGCGACGCCGCCGGTCGCGTCGATGGTGCCCGACATGAGCAGCCACACGACGACGCCCGCGAGCGCGAACCGGTAGAACACGAACGGCTTGTAGGAGTAGTTCCCGATGATCTTGAGGAACCCGATGATGACCGCGTACCCGACGCCGAACGCGATGATCGTCGCGATGATCGTGGCGCCCCAGCCGGGCGCCCCTTCGGGGATCGGCTCACCCAGGGTCTTGATCAGCTGGTAGAAGCCCGAGCCGAGCACCGCGGGCAGCGCGAGCAGGAACGAGTAGTCCGCCGCCGCCTTCCGGGTGAAGCCCATGGTCAGGCCGGCGGTGATCGTGCCGCCGGAGCGGGACACCCCCGGGACCAGCGCCAGCGCCTGGGCCAGGCCGAAACCGAGGGCGCTCGGCCCGGTGAGCGACGTCAGCTCGCGCTCCTGGCGGCCGAAGACGTCGGCCAGGAGCAGCAGGAGCCCGAAGAACGTGAGCGTGAAGACGGTGAGCCAGAGGTTGCGGAAGGTGGACTCGATCTGGTCCTGGAACAGGAGGCCGAGCACCACGATCGGGACCGAGCCGAAGATGATGTACCAGCCCATCGCGGCGTCGTGGTTCACACCCGCGCCAGGGCGGCCGTGCCGCAGGTCCACCGAGCCGGACCGCGGCCCCAGGCCGGTCCGTGCACGCCAGCCGCTGCCGTTCGCGCCCGAGAGGGCCTTGAACCAGGCGACGAGGATCGCGCCGATCTTCTTGCGGTAGTAGATGATCACCGCGATCTCGGTACCGATCTGCGTGATCGCGGTGAAGGCTGCACCAGGGTCGCCCGAGCCGATCAGCTCACCGACGATCCGCAGGTGCGCCGACGACGAGATCGGCAGGAACTCGGTAAGGCCCTGCACCAGGCCCAGAAGGATCGCTTCCCACGCAGTCACGGGCGGTGACACTACCCCACGGCGCGCCTCCGGACGCACCCGCCGCAGCCGCGGGTAGCCTGCCGCACATGGAACGACGCCGCGTAGGCAGGTCTGGCCTACGGGTCTCCGAACTCGGGCTCGGGACCATGACATGGGGCCGCGACACCGACGAGATCGACGCGGCCGAGCAGGTACGGGACTTCCTCGACGCAGGTGGCACCCTGATCGACACCGCGGCCAGCTACGCCGACGGCGACGCCGAGCGCGTCATCGGCACCCTGCTGTCCGGCAAGGTCGAGCGCCACGAGCTCGTGCTCGCGACCAAGGCGGGCATCCGCTCGGAGTCGCGGCCGGACGGCGGCTCGGGGCGCGTGGTGGACGCCTCCCGCGGCGCGCTGCTCGACAGCCTCGACGAGTCGCTGCGGCGCATGGGGACCGACCACGTCGACCTGTTCCTCGTGGCCTGCCCCGACCCGCACACCTCGCTCGAGGAGACCTGCAACGCGCTGCGCATAGCGGTCACCACGGGGCGCGCCCGGTACGTCGGACTGAGCAACCATCCCGGCTGGGCCACCGCCCGCGTGGCGACGCTGCTCGAGCCCGACGTCGGTCTGGCCGCCGTCGAGCTCGAGTACTCCCTGCTGCAGCGCGGCGTGGAGCGCGACGTGCTGCCCGCCGCCGACGCCCTCGGCGCGGGGCTGCTCGCCTGGTCACCGCTCGGGCGCGGGGTGCTCACGGGCAAGTACCGCCGCGCCATCCCGGCGGACTCCCGGGCCGCCGGGGCGCTCGCGGGATTCGTCCAGCCGTACCTGGAGGGCTCGGCGTCCGCCGTCGTGGAGGCCGTGGCCACCGCGGCCGAAGGACTCGGCCGCACACCCGGGGAGGTCGCGATCGCGTGGCTCCTGGAGCGCGAGGGCATCGCGTCGGCGATCGTGGGCGCGCGGACGCCCGCGCAGCTTCGTTCGTCGCTGGAGGCCGCGACCCTCGAGCTGCCCTACGAGGTGCACGCCGCCCTCGACGACGTCTCCGCCCCCGAGATCGGCTACCCCGAACGCTGGTGACCGTGCCCGCTCCTGGTCAGCGCTGCTGCGCAGGCTGCGGCTCGTCCTCCTCGACGCTCTCTTCCGCGTCCTCCAGGTCGTCGTCGAAGTCGATGTCCTCGAGGTCCTCGTCCTCGTCATCGTCGTCGATCTCGTCGGCCAGGTAGAACGGCGTCACTTCGCCGAACACGGTGGCCAGGGACTCCTCGTACACCTCGTAGGCGTCGGCGAGCACGTCGTACGCGTCGTCGACGGCGGGGTCGTCGTCACTCCGGCGAGTGGCGACCGCGTGGTGATGGGCCTCGAGTGCGGCAACGAGGCGATCGAGCGCGGCACGCGGTTCAACGGTCATGCCTTGACTGTAGCGCCAGGTCCTGGCCAGCGGGATCGCAAATCCTGATCGTTACGGCGGAGATATCGGGGTACCGTCGCGCCGGCCGGGACCGCCGTGCACAGGGTTCGCCCTCATCTCTGACCAGGCAACATGGTCCCGTGGGGGGACGACGAGCCCGAGCGGGATCGCTTGGATGGCGGACATGAGCACTGCCGCTGCTTCCACGACGCCTCCCCTGACCGGGACCCGACCACGCTGGCTGTTCCTCGACTCGCTGCGGGGGTTCGCCGTCCTCGGGATCCTGCTGGTCAACGCCATCGACATCACCCAGCTGGGAATGGCGCGGGTGATGGTAGGCGGGAGCAGCGTCCCGGACCCGGTGCGCGACGCGCTCCACCTCACCGTCCAGACGCGGTTCGTACCGATCTTCATCGTCCTGTTCGGCATGAGCCTCTGGATCGTGCTCGACGGCGCACGCGCCCGCTCACCGCGTCCGTGGCTGGTGATGGTGCGCCGCATGATCGGCCTGGCCGTCATCGGCGGGCTCCTGATGTTCGTCTACCCGGGCAACATCCTCCTGGAGTACGGCGTGGTCGGTCTGCTGATGCTGCCCGTCGTCCTGCTGGCCCCTCGCGGGGTGACCCTCGGGGGCGGCGCGGTGCTCACCGTCGTCGCGTACGCGATGTTCGGCGGCGGGCTGCCGTCCGTGCCCGGCCTCGTGCTCCTCGGCGCGGGCGCGGCGGCCTTCGGCCTGCCCCGGGCGCTGGAGCTCTCCGGCAAGACCGTGGCCATCGTGTTCGCCGCCGCGGCTGTGCTGACCGTCCCGGCCCTGCTGTGGCAGCTGACCACTCCGGGCGACCCGCGGTTCTCGACGCCGGGCGCGGTCGCCGGTCTCGTCATGGCAGTGCTGTACACGACCGGGCTGGCTCTCCTGTGGCGCACGCCTGCCAGGACGGTCATCGCCGCGGCCTTCGAACCACTGGGCCGGATGGCGCTCAGCAACTACGTCGGGGCGGCGATCGTCATGGCGGTCGCCGCGTCAGTGGTCGACTTCGGCCACCTGACCACCGTGACGCCGGTACTGACGCTGTCGCTGGTGCTGATCGTGACGCAGTCGCTGCTGAGCCGGCTCTGGCTCACGTACTTCCGCTACGGCCCGGTCGAGTGGCTGTGGCGTACCGCGACCTGGCTCCGGCCGGTGGCGCTGCGGCGCGACGCGCGGTCGACTGCGACCCCGGTCACTGTGCCTTGACCGTCCCGTGGGTCACAATGGGCGGAACGAAGTGTGTTGGTGCCGCAGCTCGGCGATGAAACCGACATAAACTGACCTCACCCCGCGACCCGAGGACGGTGCATCAGATGGCGAGAGACGGCTCCGTGTTCCGCAAGCACAGTCAGTACGAGTACCGCGTCATGACGTTCGATCCCGACACCACTGTGCCGGACGCACGCCGGCTGCTCACCGAAGAGGCCGAGTACGGCCGCTGGGAGCTGGCAAGGACCCGTCTCTACATCGGCGGCAGACGCAAGGTCTGGCTCCGTCGCAAGGTCATCAGGGTCTCGTCCACCCTGTGACGGCCGCTCCCCCGTCCGGCGTGTTCCGCAAGGCTCGTGCGGACGCGCCGGACGGTTTCTTCGCCCGCGAGGCAGCCGGCCTGGACTGGCTGCGGGTCCCGGGCGGGCCGCGGGTCGTCGGGGTCTCCGACGTCGGTCCCGGCCATCTCGACCTGGAACGACTCTCCCCCGCCGCGCCCACTGTGGCCGCCGCCCGGGCCTTCGGCGGCACCCTGGCCGTGCTGCACGATTCCGGGGCGGGCGCCTTCGGCGCGGGCCCCGGCCCGGCCTGGGGCTGGCCCGGCACCGCCGGAGGCTGGTTCGGCCCGCTGGACGACCCGCTGCCGATGCCCGGCGGTGCCTGGCACTCCTGGCCGGAGTTCTACGCCGAGGCGCGCCTGCTCCCGCTGCTGGACCAGGGCCGGGCTCGCGGCGTCCTCGGCGACGCCGACGCCCGGCTGGTCGACGCCGTCTGTTCGGCGCTGCCCCGCCTGGCGGGCCCCACCGCCGACGACGAGCCCGCACGCCTGCACGGTGACCTCTGGTCCGGCAACGTGCTGTGGGTCGACGGCGGCCGGGCGGCGGGCCCCGGCCAGAGCCCGCCGCCGGGCGCCGTCGAGGCGGTGCTCATCGATCCCGCCGCGCACGGCGGGCACCGGGAGACCGACCTGGCGATGCTCGCACTGTTCGGCGCACCTCACCTGACCGAGATCCTTGCGGGATACCAGGAGGTCCATCCGCTCGCCCGCGGCTGGCAGCACCGTGTGCGGCTCCACCAGCTCTACCCGCTGGCGGTGCACGCGGTCCTCTTCGGCGGCTCCTACGTGCCCGAGACGCGGTCGCTCCTGGCCGAGCTGGCGGCGTAGCCCACGATCAGCAGGTCGCCAGCAGACGGTCGAGCACGCGCGTACCGAACTTCAGCGCCTCGGTCGGCACCCGCTCGTCGACGCCGTGGAACATGCCCGCGAAGTCGAGGTCGTTGGTCAGCTGCAGCGGTGCGAAGCCGTAGCCGGTGATCCCGAGCCGGTGCAGCGACTTGTTGTCGGTACCGCCGGACAGCGTGTAAGGCAGCACCTTCGCCCCCGGGTCCTCCGCGTCGATCGCCGCGACCATGGCATCGACGAGGGAGCCGCTGAACGGCACCTCGAGCGCCGTGTCCTGGTGGATCGTCTCGATCCGCACCGCGTCGCCGGCAAGCTCGCGCAGCTTCGCCATGCCCGCTTCCTCGTGCCCCGGCAGGAGCCGCACGTCCAGCGTCGCCTCGGCACGGCCCGGGATCACGTTCGCCTTGTAGCCGGCCTGCAGCTGGGTGGGGTTGGACGTGTTCCGCACCGTGGCGCCCACGAACTTCGCGACCGGGCCGAGGGCTGCGATCAGGTCGTCGACCGTCGCCGGGTCCGAGTAGTCCACCGGGAGCCCGGTGAGGTCCCCGACACCGCGCAGCAGGGCGTCGACCGTCGGCGTGATCGTGTACGGCCAGGCGTGCTGCCCGATCCGTGCCACGGCGGCGGCCAGCTCCGTCACCGCGTTCTCCTCGTTGACCTGTGAGCCGTGGCCCGCCCTGCCGTCCGCGACGAGGCGCAGCCAGGCGAGCCCCTTCTCCGCCGTCTGCAGCAGGTAGGCACGCTTGCCGCCCAGCTCGACGGAGTAGCCGCCCACCTCGGAGATCGCCTCGGTGGCGCCCTCGAACAGCTCGGGCCGGTGGTCGACGGCCCACCGGGCGCCGTAGACGCCGCCTGCCTCCTCGTCGGCGAAGAACGCGACCACGACGTCGCGCGCCGGCTTGCGGCCCTCACGCACCATCTGCCGCACGACGGCCAGGATCATGGCGTCCATGTCCTTCATGTCGACGGCGCCACGGCCCCACAGCAGACCGTCGGTCTCCTCGCCGCCGAACGGGTCCACCGTCCAGTCGTCCTTGGCCGCCGGCACGACGTCGAGGTGGCCGTGCAGGACGAGGGCGGGCCGGGTGCGGTCCTCCCCCTCCAGGCGCACGACGACGGACGCGCGCCCGGGAAGGGACTCGAACAGCTCGGGCTCCAGGCCTACCTCGTGGAGCAGCTCCATGACGTACTCGGCTGCGGCGCGCTCGCCCGGGCCCTCGTTGTTGCCGTAGTTCGACGTGTCGATCCGGATCAGCTCCTGGCAGATCCGGATGACCTCGTCGGCGGCGGTAGGGACGGGCGTGGGTACGGGCGCGGGGGTCGGGACGGTCTCAGTCACGGAGCCACCGTAACCGGCCCGTGTGACACGACAAGTCCCCGCGGGGCGCGAGCAGCCGGCCGGAGCATCGAGACGGCCTTCTGGCTGATCGACGAGATCAGCGTCTTCGACGACCTGATCTCGACTAGGTGTGATGTCCAGGGAGGTTGTTCCTGGATTCTGACGACACGCGGCCGGGTTACCAGCTGACGAAGGCCTCCGGTCGTGAAGTGGAGATGTCGAATAACCGCTCCACGCACCGGA
>NZ_JAJQMN010000013.1 GCF_028994775.1 Promicromonospora iranensis
CCCCCGTCCCACCCCCGCTGCCCGGCCGGTACTCGGCCAGAGCGTGCGGGACCGCAGCGTGCGCACCGCACTGCGCCATCTCTCCACCGAGCTGAGCTCCGCCCAGGTCGGCATCACCTTGACCACGATCCTGCTGGGCTACACCGCCCAGCCGGCGCTGAACTCCCTCCTGTCGGCCGGGTTCGGCCAGGCGTCCGTGCCGACCGCCGTCTCCGCGGGCCTCGCGGGGGTCCTCGCCATCGTGCTGGTGAACGTGTTCTCCATGGTGTGCGGCGAGCTGATCCCCAAGAACTTCGCGCTCTCGACGCCCCTGGCCACCGCGCGTCTCGTCGTGCCGGTGCAGCGGGTGTTCACCATCACCTTCAAGCCGCTCATCACGGTGCTGAACGGCTCCGCCAACGCCCTGCTGCGCCGCATGGGCGTGGAGCCGCGCGAGGAGCTGTCCGGGGCCCGGTCCGCGTCCGAGCTGGCCTCGCTGGTGCGCCGCTCGGCCGAGGAGGGCACGCTCGAGGAGTCCGTCGCGACGCTCCTGACCAACTCGATCGAGCTGGACACGCTCAGCGCGCGTGACGTCATGACCGACCGTCTGCGCATGTCGGTGCTGGACCGGGACGCGACGGCGGCCGACGTCGTGTCGCTCGCCCGCCGCACCGGGCACTCGCGGTTCCCGGTGATCGGGGAGGACCGGGACGACGTCGTCGGCCTGGTGCACCTGCGGCGCGCTGTGGGTGTGCCGCACGATCGCCGGGGCGAGGTGCCGGCGGCCGCCCTCATGGTGGACGCACCGCGCGTCCCCGAGACGGTGCGCCTGGGCCCGCTGCTCGTGGAGCTGCGCGGGTTCGGCCTGCAGATGGCGGTGGTCGTCGACGAGTACGGCGGCACCTCCGGCGTGGTCACCCTGGAGGACGTCGTCGAGGAGCTGGTGGGCGACGTCGCGGACGAGCACGACCCCCGGCGGGCGGGCGCGGCCCGGGCTGCCGACGGCTCGTGGATAGTGCCGGGCGTGCTGCGCCCGGACGAGCTCGACGAGTACACGGGTATCGAGGTTCCGGAGGGAGCCGCGTACGAGACGCTCGGTGGCCTCCTGATGGCCGAGCTCGGCCGCATGCCCGCCGTCGGCGACGAGGTCACCGTGGGCAACGCGCTGGCCCGCGTGACCCTCCGGGTGGAGGCCATGGACGGCCGCCGCGTCGAGCGGGTCCGGGTCCGCCCGCTGCCACACGACGACCCGCCCGGCGACGACAGGCTCCGTACCGACCGGCTCCGGAGCGACCGTGTCCGGGCCGACCGTCCGCGCAGCGAGAACCGTCCGCGCAGCGAGAAGGGAGCGAGCCGATGAGCACCACCACCGCACTCGTCATCGGCCTGGTGCTGCTGGCGGGCAACGCGTTCTTCGTCGGCGCCGAGTTCGCCGTCATCTCCGCGCGGCGCAGCGCCATCGAGCCGCTCGCCGCGGCGGGGGACCGGCGGGCCGTCACGGTCCTGTGGGCGATGGAGCACGTGTCGCTCATGCTGGCCTGCGCCCAGCTGGGCGTGACCGTCTGCTCCACCGGCCTCGGCATCGTGGCGGAACCCGCGCTCGCGCACCTCCTCGAGGGGCCGCTGCACAGCATCGGCGTGAGCGACGAGCTCACCCATCCGATAGCGCTGGTCATCGCACTGTCCCTGGTCGTGTACCTGCACGTGGTGCTCGGCGAGATGGTGCCGAAGAACCTCGCGGTATCCGGCCCGGACAAGGCGGTCCTGTGGTTCGGGCCGCCGCTGGTGGTCCTCGGCCGGGTGCTCCGTCCGCTCATCGGTGCCCTGAACTGGATCGCGAACCACGCCGTGCGCCTCGCGGGTGTCGAGCCCAAGGACGAGGTCGCCTCGGCGTTCACCGCCGAGGAGGTGCAGTCCATCGTGGAGCACTCACAGGCCGAGGGGGTGCTGCGCGACGAGCAGGGCCTCCTGACGGGGGCCATCGAGTTCTCCAACCGCACCGCGCGAGAGGTCATGGTGCCGGTCGACGGCCTGGTGGCCGTCGACGAGACCAGCACGCCCGACGACGTCGAGCGGCTGGTGTCCAAGCACGGCTTCAGCCGGTTCCCCATGGTGACCCGCGGTGAGGACGGCGACGAGCTGGTCGGGTACCTGCACCTCAAGGACGTGCTGTACGCGACCGGCCCGGACCGGTTCGAGCCCGTGGCCGTCTGGCGGGTCCGGGCGCTGGCCGCCGTCGCGCCGGAGGACGAGGTCGAGGACGCGCTGCGGGTCATGCAGCGTTCCGGATCGCACCTCGCGCGGGTCGAGGGAGCGGAGGGTCAGGTCCTCGGCGTCGTGTTCCTCGAGGACATCCTGGAGGAGCTCGTCGGCGAGGTGCGCGACGCCATGCAGCGCCGTTGAGGCCATCGAGGCTGTTCAGGAGGCATGAACAGGTAGTGATCACGCCATGCGGAGGTCGTGCGATTCACCAGTGGGGGTTGGCAGGCGGGCCGGGCCCGGTTAATGTCACGTGCGACATGCACACCGCGAGGGGCCGCGGACACTCGACGACGGAGGACCAGTGGAGTCCACGGCTGTGACGAGCCTGCAGCCTGCGCCCATGACGCGCCGTGCCCGGCGCGAGGCGGAGCAGCAGGCCCAGGCCCTTCGTACGCACGGAACGCGGGCTCAGGCAGCACGGGCCCAGGGAACGCGGCCGCAGGGCGTGCGAACCCGGCCGGCGCCGGCCCAGGCGACCCGTCCCGTGGCGACGCGGAGCTCCACCTCGTTCGACCAGGTGGTCACCGGCGCCATCGCCCGGCCCGCGAGGGCGACGTCCTCCGTCCCGGCCGGGCAGCGCTTCATCTCCAGGGCGACGGTGATCGGCACGCTCGCCGCCGCGACCATCGCGGCGCCGTTCGTGCAGGGCACCGCGCAGTCCGGTGAGTCCCCGTTCGACGTCGAGGCGCCGCACACCGGCCCGAACGTGCTGGACCTCGTGACGCAGCCCGTAGAACGTCCGGAGACCTCCCACTCCGTGGTGCGCGCCGAGGCGATCACCCGTCCGGTGTCGGCCGCCAGCCGCTCGCTCGACCGGAGCCCGCTGCCGAGCTGCGACGTCAACGCGCCCGTGGAGGGCACCAACGGTGCGCTCGCCGACCACTCGCTGTGCGAGCTGTGGCAGGCCGGGGAGTACCTGCGGCCCGACGCCGCGATGTCGCTCAGCGCGCTCAACGAGGCGTTCCGCGCGTCGTTCGGGCGGGAGATGTGCCTCGTGGCGAGCTACCGCGACCTGGCCACGCAGTACGAGCTCAAGGCCTCCCGCGGGTACTTCGCCGCGTCGCCCGGCACGTCGATGCACGGGTGGGGCCTCGCGATCGACCTCTGCTCGAAGGAGACGGGCGACAGCGAGGTCTTCTCGTGGCTCTGGGCCAACGCGCCGTCCTACGGCTGGCAGAACCCCTCGTGGGCGCAGCTCGGCGGCAGCAAGTACGAGCCGTGGCACTGGGAGTTCGTGTCCGGCGTCGTCGAGAAGGGTGAGTGGCACGGCTAGCACCCTGCTGGGGCCCCGGGGCGGGCCCCCAGCGCGGGTCCGCGTGCGTCAGAAGCGCAGGTGCGTGTTCGGGCCGAAGTCCTGGCGGAACACCGGCCCGTCGCTCGCGAGCTCGGCGGCGAACGACGGCGCCCACGCGCTGTAGGGCTCCATGGCGAGCGACTCGTTCGAGAACCGGCGGTCGTCGGTGATCTCGGTGACGCAGAAGTCCGGGATCTGCAGGCCCGTGACCGGCCCGGAGCGTTCGCACTCGGCCACCACGAGCGGGTGGTTGGCGCCCCCGAAGACGTCGATCGACCAGCCGTCCGCCCCGAGCCACACGGCGTAGCGGACCTTGACGATCGGTGCGCCACCGCGCCGGACCAGCTCGACGCCGACGCTCGGGTCCAGCTCCCGCTCCGCCTCGTACCGGGTGCCGCCGACCGCCGGCCCCTTCACGGTGACCGCGGCGAAGTCGATGTCCGCGGTGTGCGCCCGGAGGACCTCCGCCGGGTCGGTGTCGGCGGTCAGATAGACGTCGACGTCACCGGCCTGGACGCGGACCCGGAGGGCGTATCCGTCGTCGGCCAGGAAGTACGACTGGACGATGAGGGCCGGCGCGTCCCGGAGCTCGGCCGGGAGGTCGCGCACGAAGAACCGGCGCTCGAACTCGAAGTCGGCGTAGCCGCGGTCGGAGTCGGCCGGGGCAGGCTGGTCGAAGCGATCGTCGCTCATGTGAGGTCCCTCGCGATGCTCGGCAGCTGATGCTCGGTAGGTGCTTCTCGTACGTGCCGTTCCGCAGACGCTTGTCCGCGGATGATTCAAGAAGTCTACGCAACCGGCTCGGCGTGAGGGGCGCGGCCGGCGACGAACTCGCTCAGGGCCGCCGTGATCTCCTCGGGGCGGCCGGCGATGCCTGCCGGCTTCAGCACGACGGGTGTGCCGACCAGTGCGATGTTGGCCGAGGCGGCGATGCGCCGGACGAACGTCCGCTGGCGCGTGACCACCGCCCGCGGGTCGGTGACGTCCACGGCGAGCACCTGCCGGAAGACCAGGCGCGCCTTGCGGACGCCGGTGACCTCCGACCAGAGCACCTGCTCGACGCCGAGGTTGGGCAGCCAGTCGGTGAGGCCGTCGCCGTCGAGCGTGAGCACCGGCCAGGTGGGCAGCAGCAGGCGGCGCACCACGAGGAGCCCCAGGCCGGTGAAGACCAGCACGCCGATGGCGCTCGTCGACACGACGACGAGAGCGGCCGGTGAGCCGCTGGTCTGCGCGACGTCGAAGCCGAGGCGTGCGCCGACCGCGCACATGACCACGAGTGCGAGCGCCGTCAGGATGAGCGTGAGGACGTGCGCACGGGACGGGTAGAAGTCCACGGACTCATCAGGCATACCGGGACACTATCGGCACGAGATAACGAATCGGTAGCCGATGCTGACGGCGTCGGCGGGCTCGACGCCGGGCTCTACCGTTTCGATTCGCTACACCCACGTATCGTTTCGGGGTGAGGACCGAACAGCGCCGGCCGCCGGGAAGACCGCGCAACGTGGAAGCGGACAACGCCGTGCTGACGGCCGCACTCGACCTGATCGCCGAGTCGGGCGTCGAGGGCGTGAGCATCGAGCAGGCGGCGAAGCGCGCGGGGGTGGCGCGCACCACCGTCTACCGCCGGTACGCGACCCGTGACGAGCTCGCGGTCGCCGCACTCGTGGCGAACGAAGCAGCGGTGCTCGTCTCCTTCCAGGTCCCCGACCGGCCGAGCCCCGCCGACCTGGTTGCCACGTGGTCGGCCGGTCTGAGCGAGCCCCGGGCGCGCACCCTGCTGCGCCGCATGATGTCGGTGCCGCGCGAGCACCCGAAGCTGTGGGCGGCCTTCCGTGAGGCGAGCGACGGCTCGCGCGACCAGAGCGTCCACGATCTGGTGGTCCGGGCTCGGGAAAACGGTCAGCTGCCTGCGGACGCCGACGTCGAGATGGTCCAGGCCCTGCTCACGGGTGCGGTGGCGGTCCACCTCACGAACTACCCCGACGACGTGACGTTCGAGGAGGTCTCCGAGTACTTCTGGCGGGTGCTTCGCACACTGGGGTTCCGGGTCGGCGGCAGCTGACTCCCGGCCACGGCCACCAGCAGTGCGACGGCGGCGATTCCCGCCGTCACCCAGAAGAGGAACTGGGGACCGGTCCTGTCGTAGACCTGGCCACCGGTGAACGCGCCGAGGGCGATGCTCGCGTTGAAGGCGCTGACCCACAGGGCGGAGGCTGCCTCCCGCTGAGCGGGCACGGCGTGCGCGAACCAGGTCTGGGTGCTGACGGACACGCCCCCGTACAACAGCCCCCAGACGGCCATGAGGACTGCGGCGGCAGCCGCTGTGGTCGCCACGGAGGGCATCAGGGCGAGCGCCGCCGCTATCCCCAGCGACAGGATGCCGACCACGACTGTCGGGGCGTGCGTCGCCGTCAAGCCGGCGACGAAGTTGCCGACGATGCCGAGGACGCCGTAGAGCAGGAGGATCGCCGCGATCCGCGAGGCGTTCAGCCCGGCGAAGGACTCGAGGGCGGGCCTGACATAGGTGTAGGCGGCGAAGTGCGCGGTCACCAGGAACGCGGTGATCGCCAGCCCGCCCAGGACCCTCGGGTGACCGACGGCGCTCGCGAGGACGCGCAGCGGGAGGGGCGCGGCGGGCGGCATGCTGGGGAGGACGGCGGTCATCGCCAGGGCCACTCCGGTCGCGGCCACGGCGAGCGACCAGAAGGCGGCGGGCCACCCCGCGATCGCGCCGACGTAGGTGCCGACCGGCACGCCGATCACCGAGGCGACAGCGATTCCACTGAAGACGATGGCCGTTGCCGTCGGGACGGATCTGGCGGTCACCAGGCGTGGCGCCAGGCTCGCGGCGAGTGCCCAGACGCCACCCATGCTGACGCCGAGCAGCACGCGGCCCGCTGACATGACGGCAAAGCTCGTCGCGACGGCCGTGAGGACGTTGGACGCCCCCACCAAGAACATCAGGACGACGAGAGCCGTGCGCCTGTCGATCCTTCCGGTGAGGACCGGGACGAACGGGGCGGTGACCGCGGCCACCAATCCGGTGATGGTCAGTGAGAGGCCGATGGTCCCCTCGCTCTCGGCCAGGGAGGTACCGATCGGTGTGAGGAGACCGACGGGCATCATTTCGGCGGCGACGACGATGAAGACGGCCAGTGCGATCAGGGTGACGGCGCCCCAGCGGTTCGTGTCCGGCGAGCCCGGCGGTGGTGCGGGGTGTGGGCGGGCAGGGGTCACAGGTGCGACGGAGGGCATGTGCCCAGCGAAGTGTCCGGTGGGCGTGCGATCAACGGTGAACTCGGCATCGCACCATTAGCCAGATTTATCGATGGGCTACGCTCGGCCTGCTGGTTCATGCTCACGGTGCGGAGGTAGGCATGTCAGACCTTCCGGCGCGGGAGATCGAGTGTTTCCTCGTGCTGGCGGAGGAGCTGCACTTCGGTCGGACCGGGGAACGGCTGTTCATCTCGCAGAGCCGGGTCAGCCAGCTGCTCAAGGCGCTGGAGCGGCGTATCGGAGCGAGCCTCGTCGCACGCACGAGCCGCCGGGTGCGCCTTACGGAGTTCGGTGCCGAGTTCCTCGCGTCGCTGGCGCCGGCCCACCGAGCACTCGTCGACGTCATCGAGGAGGCGCAGGCGCGGGCCGGCACGATGCCGACGCCGATCCGGGTGGGGTTCCAGGGCGCCGTCTACGACTCGATAGCGAGAGCGATCGCTCAGTTCCAGCTTGAGCATCCGAGCGTGTCCGTGCAGCTCAAGGAACTGCCTCTCGGCGACCCGTTCAGCGACGTGCTGGCTCGGCGGATCGACGCCGCGGTGGTCCTGCTGCCCGTCGAGGAGCCCGAGCTGACGACGGGGCTGGTGTTCTCCAGGCAGCCTCAGACACTGGCGGTCTCGGCGGACCATTCGTTCGCGTCCCTCGACACGATCTCCGCGGAGCGACTGGCAGAGGTCACGCTCGTGCCTGTGCTTGGGCCGGCGCCCAGGTACTGGCGTCGCGTGCACTCGCTGCGGGCGACACCCGGCGGGGCCGAGATTCGGACGAGAGGCGGG
Organism: Promicromonospora iranensis; assembly: GCF_028994775.1. Classification (GTDB taxonomy): domain Bacteria; phylum Actinomycetota; class Actinomycetes; order Actinomycetales; family Cellulomonadaceae; genus Promicromonospora; species Promicromonospora iranensis_A. Next base: position 7,591 of record NZ_JAJQMN010000013.1, read on the forward strand.
GCGAGCACCGTCCAGGAAGGGCTCTCGCAGGTCGCTTCCAGCCAGGCGGGAATGATCGTCTGTGCCGCGATGGCCGTGTACAACCAGCGGTCCGACATCCGGTTCGTCCCGGTTGACGGCCTGCCCGACTCGGCGCTGGGGCTCGTCTGGCGAGCCGACCGCGAGAGCTCGCGGATCCGCCAGTTCGCGGACGCGGTCGAGGCCGCAGTGGTCACGACGGTGTGAGCGCGCGCTCGAGTTAGCCGGCCGTGACCGGGGGCACCCGGACAACAGAAAGCCCACAACCGGGCTGTGCCTGGTTGTGGGCTATCGGTGCGCCTGAAGGGATTCGAACCCCCGACCTTCTGCTCCGGAGGCAGATGCTCTATCCACTGAGCTACAGGCGCATGGCCGACGTCGAGGAACTGATGCCCACCGTATCGGCCGAAACGAGACTACCAGGTACCGGGCCAGGGGCGTGCATCGATATCCGTGACGAGCATCGCCTGCGCTCACCAGGCAACCTTCCTTCGGTCGCGTGCGTCTGTGTGCCGTGAATCGACGAAGAGTCCGACCCGTCCGGCGTGCGGACGTGTCCGCAGGTGACGAGGAACAGGGGTGGGCACGTGAGTGACGACGCGACAGTCCTGGACGAACCGCGTGCGGTCGTGGTGACCACGGGGAGCCCGGCCGACCGGTTCACGAGCTTCGCCAAGGAGCGGTCACCCGAGCTGTCCCGCATCGCCTACCTGTTGTGCGGCGACGTGCATCGGGCCGCCGACCTGGTGCAGCTCGCGCTGGAGCGGACGTACCGGGCCTGGAACCGGGTGGGCGACGGCGACCCGTTCGCCTACGCCCGGCGGGTGATCGCCACGGCGCGAATCGACTCCTGGCGCCGGACCAGGAGAGACGTCCTGGTAGACCCGGCCGATCTTCGCCCTGGTGCCGCGCCGGACGGCACACAGCACCTCGTCGACCGCGACGAGCTGGTGGCGGCGCTGCGGCAGCTCCCGGCAGGGCAGCGGCGTGTCGTCGTCCTGCGCTACCTGCTGGACCGCACCGAGAAGCAGACGGCCGAGGACCTCGGGATCTCCGTGGGCGCCGTGAAGTCGGGTGCGTCACGGGGCCTCGACCGGCTGCGGCGGGTTCTCGGCACGGGACACCCACGAGCGGTGCCGGCGACGAGCGAGGCCATCTCGCGGGACGCCTCGGGCAACACATCGCGGAAGGAGGCGAAGTGATGACGGAGCAGAACGACACCCTGGTGAAGCTGATCCACGACGCCGCGGGCCGGGTCGGGCCCGTGGACGGGATCGATGGTGAGGTGATGGCACGGCGTGCGATCCGCCGCGAGCGCACGCGTCGAGGCGTGATCGGGGGCGCTGTGGGCGTTGCGGTGGTGGCCCTGGGCGCGGTGGGGACGATCTGGTTCGTCGAGCGGCCGGCGCTTCCGGCATTCCTGCCGTGGGTGCACTCGCCGGACGGGGCCGAGGTCCGCTCGGACGGCCTGGTCTTCGAGGTGCCGGACGGCTACGAGGAGTTCACCACCACGGGAGACCCGATGTGGGGGATCGACCCGGTGATCCCGGACGACGAGGACACGAGCCAGAACGCGTACGCGCCGTCGTGGGTCGCCGTGGCGCCTGCCGAGGACGCGCCGCTCGCCGGTGAGCAGATCGGGAACCCGGTGTCCGAGGTCGACGTACCCGGAGCCGTGACCGCTCGCTGGTCCTGGTACCTGGCGGGGGACGTCGCCGTACCGGGGTTCTGGGAGCGGGGGACGGGAGACGGCGACTTCGTGGGTGAGCTTGACGTCGAGCGCGGCGACGGAACGGTGGTTCGCCTGACCATGAGCCTGACGGAGGACGCCACGCCGCAGGACACCTTCGAACGGCTCGTTCGCACGGTGAGCGTGGACGAGGAGTTCGCCGAGCCGGACAACCCGTCGCAGACCGTCCAGGAGAACCTGCCGCCCATCGAGTCGGCCGACGTGCCGCAGAGCTGGGAGCAGGCCGAGTTCCACGGCCTGACGTACGCGGCACCCGAGGACTGGACGGCGGTCGGTGGGCAGGACGCGGAGCATCCGGCGGACACGCTGCTCCTGCAACGGCCGGACGGCAGCGCGGAGGTACAGCTCTCCGTGACCGACAGGCTGGAGAACCACGAGTCGGGCGGTGATCTCGAGCTCCCCGACTTCTATCGCTTCGAGCTGGCGGACGCCGACGTGTCGACCGTCCTGATCGAGCGCTTCGACGGCGAGTACCGGGCCTACATCGAGGTGCGCCGCGCGGGTGGCCGGAGCTACATGGTGAACCTGTTCGGTTACCCCGGTGCGGGCGACCTCGACGACCACCTTGCAGCGACCCTCGGCAGCCTCGGCTTCACCACGGCGTCGAAGGCGGGTGCCACTGCCTACGACGACCTGGACCCTGTGGGCCCGCTGCTGCCGGACCCGCCGCCGGGCTGGGAGCCGGTCACGTTCGAGGGCCTGCACCTGAGGCTGCCGGAGGAGCTGAAGAGCGAGGACGGGACGTGGGGGATCTGGAACAGCAGCTCCGCGGACTCCTGGGAGGAGCTGTCGATCTCCCTCTGGGACCTGGAGGCGCACGACCAGCCCGTCGACCTCGATGAGAACGGGTACCGGTACGAGCCGCCCGGTACGGCACGGGGGACCGTGGCCGTGGAGACCAGCACCGAGACCGGTGAACCGACCGTCCTGGGGCGCGCCACCTTCCACCTGACGGCCGACGGGCGCAAGGCGTTCGAGGTCCGGTACGAGGGCCCGGGGGCGACCGAGGAAAGGTGGTGGCAGATCGTCGCGTCGCTGGACGCGGCCGGTCTGACCTCGCCCTGACCTCGTCCTGATCCTGCCCGACGCCGGCCCGTGCACCCCAGGTGCACCGGTCGGCGTCGGACCGCCCGTTCCCGGCCTGTGGAAAGCGCGGGCCCGGTGCCTCCGCTCGCCCGTAGAATCGATGCGTGACACCTACCCAGCTCTCCGAAGCACTCAGTGCTGCCCTTGCCGCGGCCGTTGCCGACGGCACACTCGCCCTGCCCGCCGACGCCGTCCCGGCGTCGGTCCACGTGGAGCGACCCCGGCAGCGAGAGCACGGAGACTGGGCCACCAACGTGGCTCTGCAGCTCGCGAAGAAGGCGGGCACGACGCCGCGGGCGCTCGCCGAGGACCTGGCCGCTCGCCTGGGGGCGACACCGGGCATCAAGTCCGTGGGCGTCGCAGGCCCCGGGTTCCTCAACATCACGCTCGACGCCGCGACGGCCGGTGAGCTGGCGCGCACCATCGTCGAGGCCGGCGAGGCGTACGGCCGCGGCGAGGCCCTGGCCGGCCAGGTGATCAACCTGGAGTACATCAGCGCCAACCCGACCGGTCCGCTGCACATCGGCCACACCCGCTGGGCCGCTCTGGGCGACTCGCTGGGGCGCATCCTGCGCGCGGCGGGCGCCGAGGTGGCCGCCGAGTACTACATCAACGACGCCGGCGCGCAGATGGACCGCTTCGGCGAGTCCATCCTGGCGCGCGCGACGGGCACCGAGGTGCCCGAGGGTGGTTACCGCGGCGAGTACGTCAACGAGCTGGCCGCCAAGGTGCTCGCCGACCGGCCGGACCTGCCGGAGCTGCCGCGCGACGAGGCGATCGCGGTCGCCCGCGAGGCGGGCTACAAGCACCAGCTCGCGGAGATCCGCGAGGTGCTGGCGAACTTCGGCGTGCACTTCGACGTCTGGTTCTCGGAGCGCGAGCTGCACGACTCGGGTGCCGTCGAGAAGGCGGTGTCCCGGCTGCGCGAGCAGGGGCACGTGTTCGACAAGGAGGGCGCGGTCTGGCTGCGCACCACGGACTTCACGGACGACAAGGACCGCGTGATGATCCGGGCGAACGGCGAGCCCACGTACTTCGCCGCCGATGCCGCGTACTACCTGTCCAAGAAGGACCGCGGGTTCCCCGGCAAGATCTACCTGCTGGGTGCCGACCACCACGGGTACGTCAACCGTCTCAAGGCCATCGCGGCCTGCGCGGGGGACGACCCGGAGTCGAACATCGAGGTGCTGATCGGGCAGCTCGTCAACGTCGGCGGGGCCAAGTTGTCCAAGCGCGCCGGCAACATCATTGAGCTGCGTGACCTGGTCGACTGGATCGGCAAGGACGCCGTGCGCTACTCACTGGCCCGCTACCCCGCGGACTCGCCGCTGGAGCTGCAGGGCGAGGACATGATCAAGCAGTCCAACGACAACCCCGTCTTCTACGTGCAGTACGCGCACAGCCGTACGGTCCAGATCGGGATCAAGGCCGTCGAGCGCGGCGTGCGCCGCGTGGACGGGTTCGACCCCGCGCAGCTGTCGCACGCCTCGGAGACGGCGCTGATCGGGCGGCTCACCGAGTTCCCGCGGATCGTGGCGCAGGCCGCCGAGCTGCGCGAGCCGCACCGCGTGGCCCGCTACCTCGAGGCCCTGGCCGGTGACTTCCACGCCTGGTACAACGACGACGAGAAGCTGCGCGTCACCCCGTACCCGGACGAGGAGGTCACGGACGCGCACCGCGCACGCCTGTGGCTGAACGACGCGGTCCGTACCGTCCTCGCCAACGGCCTGGACCTGCTGGGCGTGAGCGCACCGGAGCGGATGTGACGGGCGCACCCTGGCCGTCCGGCACCGGGCGGCAGACGGACGGCGCACTGGTCGTCGGCGGTGTGGACGTCCGGGACCTCGCCGCCGAGCACGGCACGCCCGCGTACGTCCTGGACGAGGCCGACTTCCGCATGCGTGCCCGCGCGTACCGCACGGCGTTCGAGGCGGCGTTCGGTGCCGTCGGAGCCGGCGTGGACGTGTACTACGCGGGGAAGGCGCTGCTCACCGTGGCCGTCGCCCGCTGGGCCCGCGAGGAGGGGCTGCGGGTCGACACGGCGTCGGGCGGCGAGCTCGCGATCGCGCTGCGTGCCGAGGTGCCGGGCGCGGAGATCGGCCTGCACGGCAACAACAAGTCGGACGCCGAGATCCGGCGGGCTCTCGACGCCGGCGTCGGCCGCATCATCGTGGACTCGCTGGTCGAGATCGAGCGGGTGGCGCGCCTCGCGGCGGAACGCGGAGTCGTGGCGCCGGTGATGGTCCGCGTGACCACCGGAGTGCACGCGGGCGGGCACGAGTACATCGCGACGGCTCACGAGGACCAGAAGTTCGGGCTCTCGGTGAACCCCGCGAGGGAGGGTGCCGAGAGCCCCGCGATGGCGGCGCTGCTGGCGGTGCTGAAGCACCCCGAGCTGAAGCTGCTGGGCATCCACTCGCACATCGGCTCGCAGATCATCGATCCCGACGGGTTCGAGGCCGCCGCACGCGTGGTGCTGCGGCTGCGGGCCGACCTGGCGGAGCGGTCCGGCCTCCTGGTCGACGAGGTCGATCTCGGCGGTGGCTACGGCATCGCCTACCTGCCGGGTGACGTCGCGCTCGACCCGGAGCGGGTCGCGAAGGACATCGCGCAGTCGGTGAGCGCGGTGTGCCAGGAGCTGGGTACCGGCCTGCCGCGATTCTCCATCGAGCCCGGCCGGGCGATCGTCGGCCCTGCCGGCGTCACGCTCTACACGGTCGGCACGGTCAAGCCGGTCACGGTGTCGAGCGACGGCGGCGCGGACTTCACACGAACCTACGTGTCCGTCGACGGCGGCATGAGCGACAACATCCGCCCGGCCCTGTACGGGGCGGCGTATCACGCGGAGATCGTCGGACGGTCATCCTCGGCCGAGAGCATGCTGGCGCGCGTGGTGGGCAAGCACTGCGAGTCGGGTGACATCGTCGTGCACGAGGTGCAGCTCCCCGCGGACGTGCGGGCCGGTGACCTGCTCGCGGTCGCCGCGACGGGTGCCTACGGCCGCTCCATGGCGTCGAACTACAACATGCTGCCGCGCCCGCCGGTCGTCGCGGTGTCCGACGGCGCCTCGCGCGTGCTCGTCCGTCGCGAGACCGAGGACGATCTGCTGGGTCTCGACCTGGGCTGACACGTCCGGCTCCGGGCCTCTGCCCGGAGCCGGACGCGTTGGGTCGAGCCCGACGCGGTCAGCAGGTGCTCCGGGTCAGACGTTCTGCGCGTCGTCGACGTGGCAGCCCTCGGCGGAGTCGCCGTAGGCGTCGATGTGCTTCTCGATCTCAGCGGACAGGTCCTCGATCTGCACGGTGAGCTTGTCCATCTCCGCGCCGATCGTCTCGACCGCCGCGACGTCGCGCGCGTTGACCGCGGCGATGAAGTCGTTCAGCCCGGCGACGTAGGTGACGGTCTTGTCGTCCAGCTTCGCGGAGACGTCGAGCATCGCGTCCGCGTCGTCGATCGCACCGACACAGGCGGTAGCGGTGGCCTCGGCGCGGGACCGGGCAGTCTCCAGGTCGTCGATCGCCGCCTCGGCGTCGGCGAGGCTCTTCTCGGTGCTCGTCAGCTCGGCCGAGAGCGACGTGGCGCGCGACTCCCAGTCGCCCGCCGAGACCGTGCCGAGCACTCCCCAGACGATGGCGCCGACGAGCAGCACCGCGAGCACGATCACCGCGACGTTGGCCCTGACGAAGGCCGCGGCCTTGCCGGGTTCCTTCACAGGTGCCGGGGCCGAGGCTGGGGCTGGGGCCGGTGCCGGCACGGGCTCCGGCTCCGGTGCAGGTGCTGCTGCCGTCGCAGCGGTGGGTGCGGCCTCGGTCTCGGCCGGTAGTACGCCCACCGGCGCGGCGGGCGCCGGGTCGGGCTCGGGGGACGGGTTCAGCTCAGCGGCGGGACGCGCGCGCTCGTCGTCGGACATGCGGGCAACGTACTGGCAGAAAACCGGTGAAAAGCCCGAAAAAGTACTGATTGCAGAAAGTTCACCCCGGTGCGTACCGCGGCCCTCGCCGCTCGCCCATGGAGAGCGACCGGCGAGGGCCGGGACCACGGGGTGACGGTGGCCGACGCGCCCTACCGAGCAGCGCCGACCACCGGACCGCTACGGCCGGTCGATGGTGATCGTCGGTGAGGTCCAGGTCTCCCAGTGGTCGGAGTTCCAGGGCTCACCGTCGGCCTTCAGTGCCTTGAGCGAGAGCACGTAGTCGCCGTCGGGCACGCGCTTCGTGTCACCGCGGAGCGTCGTGTACGAGCCGTCCCACGCGTAGGCGGTGAACCCGCCTGCTGTCTCGTTCCGCTCCGCGCCCGTCACATCGACGGCGTACGCGCCGCGGCGGTCCACCGGGCGGCCCGTCCTGGCGTCGAGCACCGTGACCTGCAGCTTCTCGACCTGGTGCTGGAAGTGGACCAGCGTGTACGGGACGTCGGGCAGCCCGTTCACGGTGCCGAGGGTGTACGTGGCGCCGTCGGGCACCAGCTCGTAGTCGCCCTGCGGGTCGATGCAGTCGAGGTTGATGAACTCGGCGCATGCGGTGATGCTCGCGACCGACGGCAGATCGGCCACCACCTCACCGCCGGACATGACCGGCGTGATCGGGTCGATGGCCTGGTAGTCGCCGGCGTACCCGGCGTACGGCACCGAGTAGGAGGTGCCGTCGTCGGCCGTGACCACGACGTAGCCGCCGTAGATGAGCTGGTCGGCGTCCGTCGCCTCGGGCGCGGTGACCGTGACGCCCACCGTGGCGGAGCGGCCGGGCCGCAGCGTCACCGACTCGCGGCTGAACGTGACGTCCGCGTACGTGTCGGCGAACGACGGTGCGAAGGTGTCGCCGAACGTCGCGAGCGCGGGGGCGTGCGACACGGTGTACGTGACCGTCTCACGGGTCGTGTTGCGCACCGTCACCCACCTGGACGTGGCGCCGGTCCTGGTGTCGCTCTCGCCGAGGGAGAGCTTCGCGGGCCGCACGGTGGCACCGGCCTGCACGACGCCCGGGATGTCCAGCATGCCCGCGCCCTGCCGGTGCGCGTTGTCGAGGTACCCGGCTGCCGGGGCGCCGGACCACGTGGCGGGGTCGGCGCTGTTCTGCAGGACGTCCCGGACCTGCGACGCGCGCAGGCGTGGGTTCGACTCGAGCAGCAGGGCGACCGCTCCGGCGACGTGCGGCGATGCCATCGACGTGCCGGAGTTGACCCCATGGCCCCCTTGCTCGAGCGGCAGGGTCGAGTTGATGTTGCCGCCGGGTGCGCCGATGTCGGGCTTGAGAGCCAGGTCGGGCGACAGGCCGTACGAGCTGAACGAGCTGATCAGGCCGCCGGTCGGGCTCGGCGTGGACACCTCCTCGGCGGTCCACGTGAGCGTCACCTCGGTGCCTGCGGCGAGCTCGGCCGCGAGTGCCTTGCCCTCCGCCTGCGGGATGCCGATACCCGGGACGTCGCGGTCCACCACACCGCCGCCGGAGAACAGTCCAGGGCTCGAGTTGTAGATCACGACGGCGGTGGCACCTGCTTCGACCACCGTCGCGTACTTCTCCTCGAAGGAGCACGAACCGCGTGCGATGAGCGCGGTCCTGCCCGCGACGTCGGCCTCCAGCGGGATGCCGACGCTGGGGCAGACGGTTCCGGCGTCGACCAGCGGGTCGGTGGTGCCCTCGGTGGGCGGGTCGGCCACGTTGCCCAGTCCCAGGTACGGCACGGCCGTGCCCGAAGGGTTCGCGACGACGGAGCGCGCGGTGACGTGCGTGTTGTCGAACGACGCGACCCCGATGACCTTCTCGCCGAGGCCGGGGGCGCCGGCCGAGTACAGGCCCGACGCACCCGAGTTGCCGATCGAGGCGACGACGACCATACCGCGGTCGACGAGCCGGTCGCTCGCGGTGGCGGTCGGGTACGAGGGCCACGAGAAGGCCGAGCCGATGGACATGTTCAGCACGTCCATGTCGTCGGCCAGGGCGCGCTCCATGGCCGCGATCATGATGTCCGCGTCGGTGGAGCCCTCACAGCCGAACACGCGGTACGCCCCGAGGGAGACGCCGGGTGCCACGCCCGTGACCCCGTCGTCCCGGCCCTCGGCGTCCGCGCCGACGATGCCGGCCACGTGGGTGCCATGGCCCTGGCAGTCGTCCGGCACGGCGTCGGGACGCGGGACCCGCCGGTCCGGGTCGCTCGAACCGGCGTTGTAGTCGTCACCGACCAGGTCGTAGCCCGCGATCACGCGGTCGTTCGGGAAGCCGGGGCCGCCCAGGTCCGGGTGGTCGATGTCGATACCCGAGTCCATGACGGCGACCTTCACGCCCTCGCCCGTCAGGCCGAGCTCGTTCTGCGCGATGTCCGCACCCGTCATGCCGAGCGCCGTGGCGAGGTCCGGTTCGTTGCCGGCGCGCGTCTCCGGGATCTCGACCTGCGTCATGGGGTAGATCGCCTTGACGCCCTCGGTGCGCTGCAGCCGCCCGAGCTGGGTCGAGTCCATGTCGATGGAGTAGCCGTTGAACAGGGTGTGGAACGTGCGCCGGACCGAGTAGTCGACGCCTGCGTCCTTCGCGGCCGCGCGGAAGTCCTCGCGTTCGGCGGTCAGGGTCTTGGCGTCCGTGCCGGCCGACGCCGGCTCGCTCTCCAGCTCGACGAACCACGAGCCCTTGGTCTCGTTGACCAGCGTGGTGTCGACGGAGCTCGGGATCTCGTGCACCGGCGCTACCGGGTCGATGGCGCTGATTCCTTCGGCCGGTGCTCCCTGGGCGGCAACGCCCTGGGCGGTGACACCTCCGGCCGTCAGTGCGAGCGCGGCGAGCGCTCCGAGGTACCTGTTGCGATTCATCCGTGTTCCCCGTTCCGGAGGCCACCACGACCCGGGCGACCCCTTATGTGAAGAAAGTGTGACTCGCCAGACTGTAGAGGAGCACTTCCGTGCGGGGAAGAGACGGACGGGCAGCCGGGGTGATTTCTTGGCGTCCCGCGAACCTCGTGCTGACGTGCGGCGCCCGCTCAGCCGGCTCCGAGCAGGCCGCCGACCACACCGCCGAGCGTTCCGTCCACCAGCTCGACGGTGCCCTCTACCACCGCTCCGACCACGCCGGTGTCGGGGTCGACCGGGGCACCGGGCTCCTCCGTCGGTGGGTCCGACGGCGCGGGCTTCGAGGGCGCCGGCCGCGCGGGAGGGGGCGGGTCGGTCGGCTTCGGAGCCGAGCTGTCTCCCGAGGCGGGGGCGCGGCCGCTGCCGCCCGCTCCGTCGCGCGGCGCGTCACCGCCGTCCGCGGGGACGTCCGCGCGGCCGGACGGCGCGTTCCCCGCGCCCGGGGTGCGTGCGGAGGCGGGGAGGGCGGCCGGGCGGTCGGCGTCGTCCGGCGAGGCTGGCGCAGCGGACACCCACGTCCCGACGTCGGACGGGTCGATCGCCCGGTTCGGGATCGAGCCCGCTGCGAAGAACTCGAAGTGCCACGGCTCAGGCTTCGCGCCGCCCAGCCTGGCCCACGAGGGGTTGTCCCAGCCGTAGTCGGGAGCGTGGAGCCGGAGCCAGACGTACTCCGGGGAGCTGCCGCCGGCGAGGGGGTCGCCGAGGTCGATCGCGAGGCCCCAGCCGTGGTTTGACGTACCGGGGATGGCCGCGAGGTGGGGCTTGGTGCCCCTGACCGCTACCTGCGTCGCATAGGAGCGGTACGAGTCCGTGAGCGGGATCGGGTACCCGAACTCCCTCTCGAACCGTTCGTCGAGCGCGATGAGCCGCTCGGCCGCGTCGCAGCGCAGCAGGTGTCCGGCTGCGAACGGCAGCGGGCACAGCACGTCGGCCGGGATGCGGCCGTTCGCGTAGCCGGCGGTGGAGTCGCCATAGGCCGCCACCGTCTCCAGGAGGCTCCGGCGCAGCGACGGTTCGGTGCTCGGCAGCGTCTCGACGAGTGCGGTGGGCGACGTCGGATCGAGCATGTTGGCGAGCCGCATCGCGGCGACGGCCACCTCGTCGAAGGTGACGTAGCCGGACGCTTGCCCTCCGCCGTGGGTATGCGCAGGCGCGTCACCAGGACCGTGCCCAGGCTCTTCGGTCACTACCCGCGACACCCGGGTGGCCGACGCCGCGCCGTCGTCCGGCGCCGGAGCACGTACCTTCCCCGCGGTGGGGGCGGTCTCGACCCGCAGCGGCTCGTCGGCTTCGGCGAGCGCGAGCTGCTGGGCCTGGTACGTCGTGTAGAGCATGCCGAGCTCGGCCGCGGCCTGCGCCACGTGCGGGCGGACCGCCGAGCTCTGCCGCAGCTGCCGCTCGGCGCGGTCCAGCACGGCCAGCACCTGGCCGACGGTGACGCCCGCGGTGCCGGTCTCGCTTTCGTCCTGGCTCGAGCCGCTCGCCCGGGCAGGGGAGTGTCCGGCGTCCGACGCCGTCGTGCCGGCCGCGCTGGACGAAGCAGGTCCGGACGTCGTCGTGTCCGACGTCGGCACGCTCGCCGACGCGCTGACCAGCACCCCACCGGTCACTGCCAGGGCGACGGCGCCGGTCCAGGCGTTCCGTGCGTACCGGCTTCTCGCGGCCCGGCGGAGCCGGACACCCTGGTCGCGGAGGAATGCCGCACCCGGCCGGTGCCCGTCCGTCGGCTGTGTGCTCTGCCCTTCGGTCACTGTTCGACGCCCCCTTGCGCAGCGGAAAGAACGCCCAGGGTAGCGATACTGACGCGACTTGCAACAGCCGGTTTTGTGCGTGTTCGGGCGTTCGGCGCCACAGGCCCCGGCTATCGCACGTCGATGTAGATCGGGTTCGTGTAGAGCCAGGTGTCCGCCCACGGATCGCCGTCGTTGTCGGCGTGGGGCAGGGGACCCGCCGGGTCGATCGAGGCTCCGAGATACCCGGCACCGTGGCGGTTGCCGTCGCTGCCCCGCAGACGGATGTAGCAGGACTCGGTGACGCGCCCGAGCGGGACGCGCAGGGTGTACGTGCCGGACCGGTTGCTCGTGTCGATCTGTTCGACCACGCGTGTCTCGGGCGCCCGCCAGCTGTCCCGGTCGGTCGCGCGTCCGGTGACGGCGCCCCGGATCACGTCGAGGTGCGCGAGCCGGGGGAGCACCCCGTGCGGGTTGGGCCGGTGGGCGCTGCGTACCTTGATGATCAGTTCCACCGAGGTCCCGCGCTCCACGCTGAGCCTGCCGCCGAGCGTCGTGCCGGTGCCGCGACCTCCCCGGGCGCCGACCAGCCGGACGTCGAGGCCGTCGACGAGGTGCCCGTGGTCCACCCAGACCCGGCCGCGGCGCAGGCCGTCCATGACGTCGAGGTAGCCGTGCCGCGTCACCCCGACGTGCGTGCGGCTGAACTCACCGGGCCAGAAGTCGCTCCCCGGCTGGGGCGTCCCGGTGTCGACGGGGGACGGCTTCCAGCCCAGGGAGTCGAAGCTCTCCCCGGGCGGCATGTCGCCGTCGCGCCACGTGTCCCAGATGGTGCGGTGGTTGTCGGAGTTGGAGGTGATCGAGAACAGGGTGCCCTCGGCCAGGATCGCGTCCCACAGGCCGCCTACGGTGGCGGTCATCCAGTCGTAGCCGCCGAAGGTCCGGTACGACTCGACCGGGTAGCCGGAGAAAGAGTCCGGACGTGGGGCGTTGTTGTACTCGCCCCGTTGTGCCCGGGTGCTGCCGCGGTAGGCGACCCAGGCGGGATCCGCGTCCCCCTGGGCGCCCGGCGCACCCTCCATGCCGATGAGGACGCCGCGCGCGGCGTCGCGCCATGCCCGGATCTCGTGCGGGGAGTCGATGCCGAGCCGGGACGGGTGGTTGGCCAGCACCAGGACGTCGTCGACGTAGCCGTTCGCCTTCTGCGCGGCGAGCCACCGCAGCGCCTCCACCGCGCGCTGTTCGTTCTCGGGCAGGTCGGCGTCCCAGCCGTTGAGCTTGGCGTCCCACCGGCGCTCGAACTCGCGCAGCAGCTCGACCTCGTACGGGCCCGGTGCGGCGAACACGGTGCCGTGCTCGGCGGCAGGGATGTACCACTCCAGGCCCTGGAAGATCAGCTGGCGCGGGTTGCGTGCCCGCGCGGCCATGATCTCCGCGTGCTCGGCCGCGGCTCCCTTGGCGCGGTGACCGTGGTTGCTGTGCTCGGTGAACACCATCCAGTCCAGGCCGAGTTCCGCGCCCTTCCTGGCGAGCTGGTCGAAGTCGTACTTGGCGTCGTGGCTGTAGCGCGAGTGCACGTGGTGGTCGCCGACGAGCCACGCGAGGCGCGGGTCCCCGGGACGGCCCGCGGCGGCGGTGGTGGCGCTGGCGGTGGTGGCGCGCGCGGCGGTGCCGGCGTTGGTGCCGGCGGCGAGGGCCAGCCCGCCTGCCATGCCGAGACGCAGGAAGGTGCGGCGTGACGCGCCTTGCGGGTCCAGCGACGAGGCGGGGACTGACGGGTCCGCCCAGGCAGGCAGATCAGTGGCGCGGAACGGGTGGGACATGGTTCCTCCTGCGGCAGAGCATGGTGACGCCACAGGGTCGCGCCGTTCGGAGGCGCGCGGATGAACGCGGGACGTCCGGCACCTGTCGGCCGTCCGTCGAGTCCCTGGCTCCCGCTGACGCCAGATCCCCCTCTTTCGAGGTCTAAGTTCCTCCGTTCTGAAACGGTTCAGAACGGAGGAACCTTGACCTCGAAGAGAAGTGGACCGCTCAAGACCAAGGACAACACCCGACGCCGGCCGGTAGGACCCCTGGGGTGGTGGGGCCGGAGAGAGAGAACGGCAACCGGCGCGGCGTCGGGCAGCTGGGTGGGCGGACTGAGGGAGGAACTCAGACCTGGTCGGCCGGCGAGTCGACCAGGTACGCCTGGTAGGCGGGGCTCGTCAGGAACGCCGGGAAGTCGTCCTGGAGGGCGACCTGGCGGAAGATCGCCGCCGCGTCCTCGAGCCGGCTGCCGGGTTCGGACGGCAGCGAGGCGACGACGTCGAGCAGGATCGTCTCGACCCGTTCCCGCGTCACCGGGAGCCGGTCGTCGTGGGTCACGGTGCCCGAGGCGATCCACTGCCACACCTGCGACCGGGAGATCTCGGCCGTGGCGGCGTCCTCCATCAGGTTGTCGAGCGCCGCGGCTCCGGTACCGCGCAGCCAGGCGTCGATGTAGCGGACGGCCACCGAGACGTTCGACCGCAGTCCGGCCGAGGTCACCGTCGCCCCGGCACGGCGCGCGGAGGCGACGTCGAGCAGCTCGTGCTGGCCCACGGCGACGTCGGGTCGCTGGCGGGAGACCTGGTTGGGCGCGTCACCCAGCACCGCGTCGAACTCGGCCTCGGCCACCGGGATCAGGTCGGGGTGGGCCACCCAGGTGCCGTCGAAGCCGTCCCCGGCCTCACGCTTCTTGTCCGCGGCGACCTGCTGGAAGGCCTGGCGGGTGACCTCCGGGTTACGGCGGTCCGGGATGAACGCGCTCATGCCGCCGATGGCGTGCGCCCCGCGCTTGTGGCACGTGGCGACGAGCAGCTCGGTGTAGGCGCGCATGAAGGGTGCGGTCATGGTGACCTGTGCGCGGTCCGGCAGCACGTACGAGTCACCGCGGGTGCGGAAGCACTTGATCACCGAGAACAGGTAGTCCCAGCGACCGGCGTTGAGCCCGGCGCAGTGATCACGCAGCTCGTAGAGGATCTCCTCCATCTCGAACGCCGCGGGCAGCGTCTCGATGAGCACGGTGGCGCGGATCGTCCCGCGGGGGATACCGAGCGCGTCCTGCGCGACCTCGAACACCTCGTTCCACAGCCGCGCCTCCTTGTAGCCCTCCAGCTTGGGCAGGTAGAAGTACGGGCCCCTGCCACGGGCGATCAGCTCGGCGGCGTTGTGGAAGAAGTAGAGCCCGAAGTCCACGAGGCTGCCCAGGGCGCTGCTCGTGATCCCGTTCGCGTCCGTGTACCGCAGGTGCGCCTCGTCGAGGTGCCAGCCGCGCGGACGGAACACGATCGTCGGGAGGTCGACGATGTCCGCGGACCGCAGCGTGTACTCCTTGCCCGCCTCGTTGGTGAAGCTGAGCGAGCCGCGGATGGCGTCGTGCAGCGCGAGCTGCCCCTCCACCACGTTGGGCCACGTCGGGCTGGACGCGTCCTCGGCGTCGGCCAGCCAGCACCGGGCGCCGGAGTTGAGCGCGTTGATGGTCATCTTCGGGTCGGTCGGACCCGTGATCTCCACGCGGCGGTCCTCCAGGCCGGGTGCCCGGCGAGATCCGGCGACCCGCCAGTGCGGGTCGTCGCGCACCGGCCGGGTCGAGGCCCGGAAGTCGGGGTCGCTGCCGTCCGCGATGTCCTGACGGCGCAGCTGGCGCTGCGCGATCAGCTCATCGCGGGCGGCGTCGAACCGGTCATGGAGCATGGCGAGGAACTGGAGCGCGTCAGTGCTCAGGATCTCGCCGTACCGCGGGCCGACGGAGCCGGTCACGGTGATGACGCCGCGGCGGGCACCGGTCCGCGAGGCGCCCACCCCGCCGTTCGGCAGGGAGCTCGGTGCGGAACGGCGGGCCCGCTGTTCGGACGGCGTCGGGACGGACGGCGTCGGGGCGGACGGCCGCGGCACGGCGCCCGTCGGGGCGGTGGAAGCCGCGCGTGACGCTGGTGGAGTGCCGATCCCGGCGAGCCCGGCGTCCGGGTCGAAGGGGTTGGCGCCCTGCGGGCGGGTGTCGATGGTCGCGGTCATCAGAACTGCGCCGCCTCGGTGGAACCGGCCAGGGCGGTGGTGGCGGAGTCCGGGTTGAGCGCCGTCGCCACGCGGTCGAAGTAGCCGGTGCCGACCTCGCGCTGGTGCTTGGTGGCGGTGTAGCCACGCGACTCGGCGGCGAACTCCTTCTCCTGCAGCTCCACGTACGCGGTCATCTGCTCGCGGGCGTAGCCGTGGGCCAGGTCGAACATCGAGTAGTTCAGCGCGTGGAAGCCGGCCAGGGTGATGAACTGGAACTTGAAGCCCATGGCGCCCAGCTCGCGCTGGAACTTCGCGATCGTGTCGTCGTCCAGGTGCTTCTTCCAGTTGAACGACGGCGAGCAGTTGTAGCTCAGCATCTGGTCGGGGAAGTCGGCCTTGACGGCCTCGGCGAACTTGCGGGCGAGCTCGAGGTCGGGCGTCCCGGTCTCCATCCAGATCAGGTCGGAGTAGGGCGCGTAGGCCTTGGCCCGCGCGATGCACGGCTCGATGCCGTTCGTCACCTTGTAGAAGCCCTCGTTGGTGCGCTCGCCGGTGATGAACGGGAGGTCGCGCTCGTCGACGTCGGACGTGATCAGGGTCGCGGCCTCGGCGTCGGTCCGGGCGATCACGATGGACGGCACGTCGGCGACGTCGGCCGCGAGGCGGGCCGCGTTCAGCGTGCGCACGTGCTGCTGCGTCGGGACGAGCACCTTGCCACCGAGGTGGCCGCACTTCTTCTCCGAGGCGAGCTGGTCCTCCCAGTGCACGCCGGCGGCACCCGACTGGATCATCGACTTCATCAGCTCGTACGCGTTGAGGGGGCCGCCGAAGCCGGCCTCGGCGTCGGCCACGATCGGGGCCAGCCAGTCGCGGGTCGGGGTGCCGTTCTCCGACACGTCGATCTGGTCGGCGCGCAGGAGCGCGTTGTTGATGCGACGGACCACCGCGGGCACCGAGTTGGCCGGGTACAGCGACTGGTCGGGGTAGGTCTGGCCCGAGAGGTTCGCGTCACCGGCGACCTGCCAGCCGGACAGGTAGATGGCCTGCAGGCCGGCCTTGACCTGCTGCACCGCCTGGTTCCCGGTCAGCGCCCCGAGGGCGTTGATGTAGTCCTCCTCGTGCAGCTGGCGCCAGAGGCGCTCGGCGCCGCGGCGGGCGAGCGTGCTCTCCTCGCCGACCGAGCCGCGCAGGGCGACGACGTCCTCGGCGGTGTAGCTGCGCTCGATGCCGGCCCAGCGAGGGTCGGACTCCCAGGACTGCTGCAGCTCGGCGGCCGTCTGCACCTGGTCGCCGGTGCGCACGGGCCTCGACGCGGTCGTCGCGGACACAGCTGCCTCAGACGTGGAATCGATGGTGGGTGCGCTCATGGCGGGTCTCCTTCTCGGTGGAACGTCGTCACCGGGCCCTCCGGGTGACGTGTTACGACCTTCTGCCCTGCGCAACCCTCTTCTCAAGGAGATCTGAGTAGAAGAATTCGAGTTCTTCTGTTGAACGGAAGCATCTCCGTATGTCACCCTCAGGCATGGCAGGAACCACTGGCGATCGCAGAACCGCGCGAAACGCGACTTCTTCGCGTCCTACGCAGAACGGCGCAGCCCGGACAACGGGCAGGCCCCGCGGCCGGGTGCCCGGTCAGGCGCTCGGCCAGGTCCCGGGTCAGCCGGACGCATCGGCGGACGGCGGGCCAGAGGCCGAGCCGGATGCCCTCACCATCGGTCGGCGGATCCGGCACCTGCGCACCAGCAGGGGCATGACGCTCGACGACCTCGCCTCGGCGATAGACCGGGCGCCGTCGCAGGTCAGCACGCTGGAGAACGGCAAGCGGGAACCCAAGTTCTCGCAGCTGCAGGCCATCGCGCGGGCGCTCGGGGTCGGCGTGGACGACCTGCTCTCGGCGGAGGCGCTGTCGGAGCGCGACGCGCTCGAGATCGAGCTGGAGCGCGTGCAGCGCGGCCCGCTGTTCGCCTCGCTCGGGATCGAGGGCGTGCGGATCGGCAAGTCACTGCCTCACGACGCGCTCTCGACCATCCTGGCGCTGCACCGTGAGCTCGAACGGCTGCACACCGAGCGCGCGGCCACGCCGGAGGAGGCGCGCCGGGCGAACGGTGAGCTCCGCTACGACATGCGCACCAAGGACAACTACCTGCCGGAGCTGGAGCAGGTCGCGAAAGAGCTGCTCGCGGACGTCGGGCACACGTCCGGCCCGCTGCCGCAGCGCATGGCGGCCGAGATCGCCGCGCACCTCGGCTTCACGCTGCACTACGTGAGCGACCTGCCGCACTCCACGCGTTCCGTGATCGACACGCGGAACCGGCGTCTCTACCTGCCGTCCAAGGGTTTCCGCGGTCGCTCCAACACCCGGTCGGCGCTGCTCCAGGCGCTCGCCTCCCACGTGCTCGACCACACCGAGCCGGCCGACTACGGCGAGTTCCTGCGCCAGCGCGTTGAGGCGAACTACTTGGCGGCAGCCCTCATGGTCCCGGAGAAGCCGGGCGTGAAGTTCCTGCGGGACGCCAAGGACGAGCGCGCCATCGCCATCGAGGACCTGCGCGATGCCTTCGGGGTGTCGTTCGAGACCGCGGCGCACCGGTTCACGAACCTCGCGACCCGGCACCTCGGCATCCCCGTGCACTTCATGAAGGTCCACGAGTCGGGGATCCTCCACAAGGCGTACGAGAACGACGGCGTGCGGTTCCCCTCGGACGCGCTGGGTGCCGTCGAGGGGCAGCACGTCTGCAAGCAGTGGACGGCGCGGCGCGTGTTCGACGTCGAGGACCGGTTCAACCCGTACGCGCAGTACACCGACACGACGTCCGGCACGTACTGGTGCACGTCGCGCGTGGAGAACACGTCCGACGGCGCGTTCTCGGTGTCGGTCGGCGTGCCGTTCGCCGACGTCAAGTGGTTCGAGGGCCGCGAGACGACGGTCCGTACGGCGTCGCGGTGCCCCGACGAGTCGTGCTGCCGACGTCCGCCGGAGGAGCTGTCGGCGAAGTGGGGCGACTTCGCCTGGCCCTCCGCGCGGCCTCACGCGTCCATGCTGGCAGCGATGCCCTCGGGCGCGTACCCCGGGGTGGAGACGACCGAGGTCTACCGGTTCCTGGAGCGGCACGCGCCCGAGGGCTGAGTGCGGCACGCGCCCGAGGACTGAGTGCGGCACGCGCCCGAGGGCTGAGTGCGGCACGCGCCCGAGGACTCACCGCCCCAGCATCCGCTCCCGCTGGTGCCCCATCTCCTCCGCGAGCGCCTGCACGACGGCGGCCACGGCGGGCCGGCGCCAGGACTCACTGCGGATCACGGCGGTGTAGGGCAGGCGCTCGGTCACCTCGTCGGGCAGGAGCCGCACCAGATCCTCGTGCCGGTCGGCCATGAAGCAGGGCAGGAATCCGAGCCCCGCCCCGGCGCGGGTGGCCTCGACGTGCACGAACACGTTGGTGGAGGCGAGCGCGTCCTGCATGCCGGGCACGAGGCGGCGCGGCGCGTCGAGGTCGTTGACCTGGAGCATGGAGTCGACGAAGTAGACGAGGCCGTGCCGGGACATCTCGTCGACAGTGGTGGGCGTGCCGTGCCGCGCCAGGTAGTCGCGCGAGCCGTACATGCCGAGCACGTACTCGCCGAGGCGCACGGCCCGGGCCCGCTGGACGCTCGGGCTGCCGACGACGACGTCGATGTCGACCCCCGAGCGGTGGTGGGTCGCCACCCGGGTGACCGTGACGAGCTCGACGGACAGCTCGGGGTGCGCGGCCCGCAGCCGGGCGATGGCGGGGGAGGCGACGTAGGCGCTGAACCCGTCGGTGGCCGTCATCCGCACGACGCCGGTGACAGGGTCGATCTCGGCGCTGTGCGCCACGAGCCGGTCGACGGCGTCCGACACCGCCTCGCCGGCCCGCGCGGCGCGTCGGCCGAGCGTCGTCAGCTCCCAGCCGTCCGCCCCACGGACCAGGAGGCGGCCGCCCAGCGCTCGCTCCAGCGCGGCGATGTTGCGGCCCACCGTGGTGTGGTTGACGCCGAGCGCCTTCGCCGCCGTCGTGTACCGACCGGTGCGGGCCACCTCCAGGAGCACCAGGAGCTGGTCGGCCACCTGGCCGGCCGGCGGGTCGTTGCGGGCTGACATGCCGTGACGGTACCAAGTGTGCATCCGTGCACACCGCGTCTGCCGACTTCGTCATTGCCTGCACAGCGGTTCGCGGGAACACTCGGGCGGGTCACAGGTGGCAGGCCGTGCTGACCGCACCGGCAGACCACTATCCGTGTCAGAGTCGACACCTAGGAGCAGCAGCATGTCTGCAGGGCAGAGTGCACAGCAGGGCACCGAAGCGCCGGGCGACCGGTCACTGATCAAGCGCATCGTCGGCGCCTCGATGGCCGGCACGGTCGTCGAGTGGTACGACTTCTTCCTCTACGCGACCGCCTCCGCGCTCGTGTTCAACAAGGTCCTCATGCCCGAGACGGGCAACGAGTACGACGCGATCATCGCGGCGTTCGTGACCTACGCGGTGGGCTTCCTGGCGCGGCCGCTCGGCGGCGTCATCTTCGGCCACATCGGCGACAAGGTGGGGCGTAAGCACACGCTCCAGCTCACGATCCTGCTCATCGGTGTCGCGACGGTGCTGATGGGCTGCATCCCGACGTTCCAGCAGATCGGCTTCCTCGCGCCTGCTCTCCTCGTGGTGCTGCGCTTCGTGCAGGGTGTCGCGCTCGGCGGCGAGTGGGGCGGCGCCGTCCTGCTCGTGGCCGAGCACAGCCGGGACGACGAGCGGGCCCGCTGGACCGCGTGGCCGCAGGCAGGCGTGCCCGTCGGCAACCTGCTCGCCACGGTCGTGCTCTACACGATGTCCGCCACCCTGACCGATGCCGCGTTCCTCTCCTGGGGCTGGCGCGTCGCGTTCTGGCTGTCCGCCGTGGTCATCGTGATCGGCTACTACGTGCGCACCCGGGTCTCGGACGCCCCGATCTACGAGGAGGTCAAGGCCGAGATCGACCAGGGCGCCAAGGGCTACGGCGTCTTCGAGGTGGTCCGGCGGTACCCGCGCGGCGTGCTGACCGGCATGGGCCTGCGGTTCGCGGAGAACATCCTCTACTACCTCGTGGTGAGCTTCTCGATCGTCTATCTCGGCACCGCGCTCGGCATGGACACCACCCGGATCCTCGGTGTCGTCGCGGCGGCGCACGCGTTCCACTTCGTGGTGATCCTGGTCGTGGGACGACTGGCCGACAGCATCGGCCGCAGGCCGCTGTACATCGCGGGCGCGATCCTCGGCGCGACCTGGTGCTGGTTCGCCTTCCCGGCGATGAACACCCGGAACTCGCTGGTGATCCTCGCCGTCCTCATGGCCGGCCTGCTCTTCCACGCCATGATGTATGCGGTCCAGCCCGCGATCATGTCCGAGATGTTCCCGACCCGGATGCGGTACTCCGGCGTCTCGATCAGCTACCAGGTCACGTCAATCGTGGCGGGCTCCCTCGCTCCGATCCTGGCCGTCACCTGGCTCAAGAACACCGGTTCCTGGTGGCCCACGGCCGTCTACATGCTGGTGGCGTCGGCCATCACCCTGGTAGCGGCGCTCGCGCTGCGCGAGACTCGGGGTGCCTCCCTGCACGACCTCGACGCCGAGGACCAGGCGCGCGAGCGGGCGCTCGCCGCGCAGGACGACTGAGTACGCGACCGGCCGCGGGACGAGCGGCCGCAGGACGACCGAGGAGAAGGATCGACGATGAACCCGACCCCTGACGGCGCCCGGCTCGAGGGCCGCCGGGCACTCGTGACCGGCGGCGCGAGCGGCATCGGCGCGGCGTGCGTCCGGGAGCTCGCTGCACGTGGCGCACACGTGACGGTGGCCGACGTGGACGGCGACGGCGCCAAGGCCGTCGCCGAGGAGGTGGGCGGCGAGGCGTGGGTGGTGGACCTGTCCGACACCCACGCGCTCGACGACCTCCGGCTGGACACGGACGTGCTCGTGAACAACGCGGGCATCCAGCGGGTCAACGCCATCCAGGACTTCGTGCCGGACGACTTCCGGCTGGTCCAGCGCATCATGCTGGAGGCGCCGTTCCTGCTCGTCCGGGCGGCGCTGCCCGGCATGTACGAGCGGGGCTGGGGGCGGGTCATCAACATCTCGTCGGTGCACGGGCTGGTGGCGTCGCCGTTCAAGGTGGCGTACGTGTCGGCCAAGCACGGGCTGGAAGGGCTGTCGAAGGTGACGGCGCTGGAGGGCGGCGCGCACGGCGTCACAAGCGTGTGCGTGAACCCCGGCTACGTCCGCACACCGCTGGTCGAGCAGCAGGTCGCCCAGCAGGCGAAGGTCCACGGGATCCCGGAGTCGGAGGTGCTCACCAAGGTCATGCTCGCGGAGGCCGCCGTGAAACGGCTGGTGGAACCCGAGGAGGTGGCCACCCTGGTCGGGTGGCTCACCGGCCCGGACGCGGCGATGGTGTCCGGCGCCTCGTGGACCATCGACGGCGGTTGGAGCGCGCGATGACGAAGGACGACACGAGCCAGACCAAGACCTCCCGGAACCCGTTCGCCCGCGGGATGCGGCCGGTGAACGCCGTCGTGGAGCGGTTCATCCCGAGCGCGCTGGTGTTCGCGGTCCTGCTGACCTTCGTCGTGGCGGCGCTCGCGCTCCTGCTGACCGACGCCGGCCCCACCGCAGTGCTCACCGGCTGGGGCGACGGGCTGTCCGGGCTGCTCGAGTTCATGACCCAGATGGCGCTCGTCCTGCTGCTGGGCCACATGCTCGCCAACACGCGCCCGGTGCGCCGCGGGCTGGCCCGGCTCGCCTCGCTGCCCCGCGGCCCGGTGCAGGCGTACGTGTTCGTGGCCGTCCTCGCCTCCCTGCTGTCGCTGGTGCAGTGGGGGCTCGGCCTGGTGGCGGGCGGCCTGCTGGCCCGCGAGGTGGCGGCCCAGATGCGGGCCAAGGGTGTACGGGTGCACTTCCCGCTGCTGGTCGCCGCCGGGTTCTCCGGCTTCGTCGTCTGGCACATGGGGTACACGGGTTCCGGCCCGCTGACGGCGGCGACCCCGGACTCCTTCGTCGTCGAACAGCTGGGCGAGACGATCCCGGTCTCCGAGACCACCTTCGCGCCCTGGAACCTGATCGCCGCGGTGATCACGGTGGTGGTGGTCGCCGGTGCGCTGGCCCTGGTCGCACCGCGGGGAAACGACCGCGTGGTGGAGCTCGAGGTGGACGCCCGGGAGGCCGAGGTGGTGGTCGAGCAGCCGGTGACCCCGGCGGACCGCCTCGACGCCAGCCGGGTGCTGACGACCCTCACGGGCCTGGGGCTCGTGGCCTACCTGGCCGTGTACTTCGCCGACGGCGGCACGCCGACCCTCGACATCGTGAACTGGACGTTCCTCGCGCTGGTGCTCCTGCTCGTGCGCAGCCCGTTCGAGGTGGCGGCCCTGGTCAAGAACGCGGCGACCAACGTGGGCGACATCCTGCTGCAGTTCCCGCTGTACGCGGGCATCCTCGGGATCATGACGGCGACCGGCCTCATCCAGATCTTCAGCGACGCGATCGTGAGCGTGTCGACGCCGCAGACGTTCGGGGCGCTCGCGTTCCTCGCGGCGGGCGTCGTGAACTTCTTCGTGCCGTCGGGCGGCGGCCAGTTCGCCGTCCAGGCGCCGATCCTGCTCGACGCCGCGACCCAGCTCGGCGTCGACCCCGCGGTCGCGATCATGGCCGTGGCGTACGGCGACCAGTGGACCAACATGATCCAGCCGTTCTGGGCGCTCCCGCTGCTGGCTATCGCAGGCCTGAAGGTGCGCGACATCCTGGGATACACCACGGTGACACTGCTGGCCTCGGGGATCGTCTTCGCGGCGACCCTGCTGATCGTCGGGCCCGGGGCCTGACCGAATCCTGATCGGAATGGAGTCAAAGATGACCGGAGCGACAAGCAGCGGGTTCGACAAGGTGGTCGCGAGCGCGGCCGAGGCGGTCGCCGACATACCTGACGGTGCGTCCCTGGCGGTGGGCGGCTTCGGCCTGTGCGGCAACCCGATTGCGCTGATCGAGGCGCTCCTCGCCCAGGGCACGTCCGGGCTGTCGGTGGTGAGCAACAACTGCGGCGTCGACGACTGGGGGCTCGGCGTGCTGCTGAACGCCCAGCGCATCGCGAAGATGACCAGCTCGTACGTCGGCGAGAACAAGGAGTTCGAGCGTCAGTTCCTCTCGGGGGAGCTGGAGCTGGAGCTCACCCCGCAGGGCACGCTCGCCGAGAAGCTCCGGGCCGGCGGCGCGGGCATCGCCGCCTTCTTCACGCGTGCGGGCGTGGGCACACAGGTGGCCGACGGCGGCCTCCCGCGCAAGTACGACGGCGCCGGCGGCATCGCCGTCGCCTCGCCGGCCAAGGAGGTGCGCACGTTCGGCACCGGTGACGCGGCGGCCGAGTACGTCCTCGAGGAGGCGATCAGCACCGACTTCGCGCTGGTCCACGCCCTGCGCGGCGACCGGCACGGGAACCTGGTGTTCAACAAGTCGGCCCGCAACTTCTCGCCGCTGGCGGCGATGGCGGGCCGCGTGTGCATCGCCCAGGTCGAGGAGCTCGTCGAACCGGGGGAGATCGACCCGGACACCGTGCACCTGCCCGGGGTGTACGTGCACCGCGTGGTGCACGTCGGCACCGACATCGAGAAGCGGATCGAGCGGCGCACGGTGACCGCGCCGTCGTCCGCCACGCCGGACACGAAGGGGGCCTGAACCATGGCACTGACCCGACAGGAGATGGCCGCGCGCGCCGCGCGCGAGCTGACCGACGGCATGTACGTGAACCTGGGCATCGGGCTCCCGACGCTCGTGCCCAACTACGTCCCGGAGGGCCGGCACCTGGTGCTGCAGTCCGAGAACGGGATTCTCGGCGTGGGCCCGTACCCGACCGAGGACGCGGTGGACCCCGACCTCATCAACGCGGGCAAGGAGACGGTGACGCTGCTGCCCGGCTCCTCGATCTTCGACTCCGCGACATCGTTCGGGATGATCCGCGGCGGCAAGATCGACGCGGCGATCCTGGGCGGCATGCAGGTGTCGGCGACGGGCGACCTGGCCAACTGGATGATCCCCGGCAAGATGGTCAAGGGTATGGGCGGCGCGATGGACCTGGTGCACGGCGCCGCCCGCGTGATCGTCCTCATGGAGCACGTCGCGCGCGACGGATCGCCGAAGATCCTGCGCTCCTGCAGCCTGCCGCTGACCGGCAAGGGCGTGGTGAACCGGATCATCACGGACCTGGCGGTGCTGGACGTGACGCCGTCCGGGCTCGTGCTCCGGGAGCTGGCTCCCGGGGTCACCGCCGACGAGGTGGTTGAGAAGACGGAGCCGGAGCTCACCGTGGAGCTCGTCGAGCCGATGGTGTGAGGGGCTACGAGGCGCACGGCGCCGGGGGATACGCTGAAGTACGACGGCCAAAGGAGGTCTCATGACTGACCCGATGACCACTCCGGGGAGCGCCACAAGCGCCGCTCCGGGTGCGGAGAACAGCGCTGACAAGACCAGCGCGCAGGAACGCAGGACTGACGACGTGGTGATCGTCTCGGCGGCGCGGACGCCGCAGGGGCGGCTGAAGGGCTCGCTGGCCACGCTGAACGCCGTCGAGCTCGGCGCGGTGGCGGCGCGGCGTGCCCTGGAGGGCGCGGGGGCGCTGGCCGCCGACGTCGACAAGGTGATCTTCGGCCAGGTGATCCAGGCGGGCGCGGGGCAGAACCCGGCCCGGCAGACGGCGGTCGCCGCCGGTGTCTCCTGGGACGTGCAGGCGGTCACCGTCAACAAGGTCTGCCTCTCGGGGCTGACCGCGATCATCGACGGCGCGCGCCTGCTGCGGACCGGCGAGGCGACGGTGGTACTGGTGGGCGGGCAGGAGTCGATGACGAATGCCCCGCACCTGTTGCCGGGCTCCCGGTTCGGGTTCGGCTACGGTCCCGCCGAGCTGCTGGACGCCACCGCGCACGACGCCCTGACGGACGCGTTCGACGGCGTCTCGATGGGCATCTCGACCGAGGACCACAACTCCGGTGACGTCTTCGTGTCCCGGCAGGAGCAGGACGCGATCGCCGCTGCCTCGCACCAGCGGGCCGCGGCGGCGGCGAAGGACGGCGTGTTCGAGGTGGAGCTCGCTCCGGTCTCCGTGCCGCAGCGGCGTGGCGAGCCGGTCGAGGTGCGCACCGACGAGGGCGTTCGCCCCGACACCACGCCCGAGTCACTGGCGAGGCTCCGTCCGGCGTTCGCCGGCGAGGGCACGCTCACCGCCGGGAACTCGTCGCAGATCTCCGACGGTGCCGCCGCGCTCGTGCTCACCACCCGCGGGCGCGCGGACGCGGCAGGGGTGCCGGTGCTGGCGACGGTGCGCGCGCACGGTCAGGTGGCCGGCCCGGACAACTCGCTGCACTCGCAGCCGGCGCGGGCGATCGCCCAGGCGCTGGAGCGGCAGGGCTGGACGGCCGACGACCTCGACGTCGTCGAGATCAACGAGGCGTTCGCCGTGGTGGTCGGGGTGTCGGCGAAGGCGCTCGGGGTCCCGCTGGACCGTGTCAACGTGCACGGCGGCGGGATCGCGCTGGGCCACCCCGTGGGGGCGTCCGGGGCCCGCATCGCGGTGCATGCGGCGCACGAGCTGGCACGGCGCGGGGGCGGCCGGGCCGCCGTCGGCCTGTGCGGTGGCGGCGGGCAGGGCGAGGCGCTCCTCCTGGAGTACTGACGCCGTAGCGGAAGCCCCCGCCTCCGTCGGTCGAGCTTGTCGAGACCGGTCTCGACAAGCTCGACCGACGGACGGGGACGCTCAGTGGGACTCGCGGTCCTTGGCATCACCGATGTACTCGCGGACGTCGTCCGCTCGGCCGTCGAGGTTCATGTCCGACGAGCGGGCCCGCCGGGCGTCCCAGCGCAGCGAGATCGCGCCGAGGATCGCGGCGAGCACCGAGGCGCTCAGGATCGCGATCTTGGCCCCGTCGGTGTGCTCCGAGTCGCCGAAGGACAGCTCGCTGATCAGCAGCGACACGGTGAACCCGATACCGGCCAGGAAGCCGACGGGCAGCAGGTCGCGTACGCCGATGCCGTCGGGCAGGCGCAGGGGCGTGAGCCGGACGACCAGCGCGGTGGTCCCGAGCACGCCGAGGAGCTTGCCCAGGATGAGACCCGCCGTGATCGCCGCGACGACCGGCTGGCCGATCACGGCCGCCGGGCCTTCGCCGTCGAGCAGCGAGACGCCCGCGGCGAAGAACGCGAACACGGGCAGCGCGATGGCGGACGACAGCGGCTTGATGCTGTGCTCGTACTGGTGGGTACGCGAGGAGGCCTCGCCGTGCACGGCCAGCGCGGGGACGGAGAAGCCGAGCAGCACACCCGCGACCGTCGCGTGGACCCCGGACTCGTGCATCAGGATCCAGGCGATCAGCGCGAGCGGCAGCAGGATGAACCAGTGGGGCTTGCGCGACCGGACGTGCCAGGCGAACAGCGCGACGGCGACGAACGTGCCGACCAGCGACATCCAGTGGATCTCGCTGGTGTAGAAGATCGCGATGACGATGATCGCGAGGAGGTCGTCCACGACGGCGAGCGTGAGCAGGAAGGTCCGGATCGCGATCGGCAGCCCGCGGCCGAAGATCGCGAGGACACCCAGGGCGAACGCGATGTCGGTGGCGCTCGGGATGGCCCAGCCGTGCAGGGCGCTCGGGTCGCCGAGGGCCAGGACCACGCCGACGTAGACCAGGGCGGGGACGGCCATGCCGCCGACCGCCGCGATCATCGGGACGCCGGCTTCCTTGGGATTGCGCAGGCTGCCGGCGACGAACTCGTGCTTGAGCTCGACACCCACGACGAAGAAGAAGATCGCGAGCAGCCCGTCGGCGGCCCAGGTGCTGAGCGACAGGTCGAGGTGGATCGGCAGCGGCCCGAGCGAGGACGGCCCGACCACCGTCTGGGTCAGGGTCTGGTAGGCGTCCCGCCAGGGCGAGTTCGCCCACAGGAGGGCGAGGAAGGCGGCTCCGATCAGGAGCGCGCCGCCCGTGGTCTCACGGGCCGCCCAGGTCTGGAGACGCTGGAGGCGGGTCGGTACGGTGGCGTCAGGGATCAACGCGTGTCCTCTCGGCTTTGCGGGTCATCAGAGAAGGACCGGTCGACCCGGTCCACGCCGACCAGACTTCCCGGCACACCTGAGTTTTACCTTACCTGCCATGGCACCCTGCCACGGCCTTGCCTGATCCGCCCCAGGGGGTGCGGGAGGTGAGACGTGGGTCACGATCGGCCCTGCCGGATGTCCGGACGGGGCTATCTCGAGGCGAGCCCGGCGCAGGCCGCGCGCAGCTTGGTGATCGTGTTCCAGTTCCGGGCGGTGGTCGGCGCGCCGACGGCCGTGTCGATGACCTTCGGCGTGAGCTTCGACCGGCCGATCCCGTCCACGTAGTGCACGTACAGCACCCCTGCGCCGGTCCCGAGCATCTCCCGCCCCGCGTTGGACAGGTCGAGCCGGGCGATGCCCGCCTCGTTCAGGTCGCCGAACGGGACGTGCACCTGGAGCTGCGAGGGATGGTCGCGGGCGGCGGCCGAGAACGGGTTGGCGCGGGCTATCGCCTCCAGGTGCTCGGTACTGAGCCCGACGGCGGCCACGTCCTGCCCCAGCCGCTCGCCGAGACAGTCCTGGACGAGCCGGGCGACGTCGGCGGGCCGCGTGGCTCCGGAGGTTCCTGCCGTGACGACGAGGTTGCCACTGTTCAGGAGGGTGCGGGCGTCGCCGAGCGCGGCGTCTTCGGCGGCGCCGACCAGGTCGGCGGACGTCACGCGCAGGCCTGGTCCGACGTTCACGGCGCGGAGAAGGACAGCGAAGGAAGCCATGCGCCCATCCTGCCGTGTCGGCGAGCCTCCCAGCGAGTTTTGCCATTTCTTGGCGCTAAGGTCAAGTTATTACCAGCATGTGAACAGTTCGTGACAACTTGCGACCCGCCGGGCGGGACTCTGGTCACGGGATGGCAGTGGGGCGTAGTTTCCATTTCAGGGACGGCACCCAGTCGCCCCTTCGGGAGGCCAACCTATGGAGTGCTCGCTCCGTGGAGAAGGGCCGGTCCCGGCTCTGCGCCACGACGCGGCGCACCGAGTCGGTCGCCCGGCCCATCCACCAGCCCCGGCTCGTCCGGGTCGGTTCCGCCGACAGGCGGTACCCGCCAGGCGGTGACGAGGCTGTCACGGCGTTTCGGCGCCGGAGGGAGAACCGCAGTGAGCCATTCCGCACACACCACCCGCCCGTCCGACCAGAGTGCCGACGCCGCTCCCGGCGCGGCAGGTGACGAACGCAGGACCTTCGTCATCGACACGTCTGTGCTGTTGAGTGATCCCAAGGCGATGTTGCGGTTCGCGGAGCACGATGTCGTACTCCCCATCGTCGTGATCACGGAGCTGGAGGCCAAGCGTCATCACGCCGAGCTCGGGTACTTCGCCCGGAGCGCCCTGCGGATGCTGGACGGGCTGCGGGTGAAGCACGGCCGCCTCGACTCACCGGTCCCCGTGGGGGACGCGGACGGCACGCTGCGGGTGGAGCTCAACCACGTGGACCCGACGGTCCTGCCCGCCGGGTTCCGGCTGGGGGACAACGACACCCGGATCCTCGCGGTGGCCGCCAACCTCGCGGCGGAGGGCAACAGGGTCACGGTCGTCTCCAAGGACCTGCCGATGCGGGTGAAGGCGTCCGCCGTCGGCCTGCAGGCCGAGGAGTACAAGGCGGAGCTCGCGGTGGACTCGGGCTGGACCGGGATGCGCGAGATCGACCTGTCCGACGAGCAGATGGGGTCGCTCTGGGAGAACGACTCGGTGGACATCGCGTCCCTGGACCCGGCGACCGTCGAGGCGGCCTCGCCGCTGCTGGTCCACACCGGGATGGTGGTGCACTCGCCGGGCGGTTCCGCGCTCGGCCGCGTGACGGCGGACAAGCGGGTCCAGCTGGTCCGGGGCGACCAGGAGGTGTTCGGGGTACACGGCCGCTCGGCGGAGCAGAGGGTGGCCATCGACCTGCTGCTCGACCCGGAGATCGGCATCGTCTCGCTCGGCGGGCGGGCCGGTACGGGCAAGTCGGCACTCGCGCTGTGCGCCGGCCTGGAGTCCGTGCTGGAGCGCCAGCAGCACCGCAAGGTGGTCGTCTTCCGGCCGCTGTACGCGGTGGGCGGGCAGGAGCTGGGCTACCTGCCCGGCTCCGAGTCCGAGAAGATGAACCCCTGGGCGCAGGCCGTCTATGACACGCTCGGCGCCCTGGTCTCACCCGCCGTGGTGGAGGAGGTCATCGCGCGCGACATGCTCGAGGTGCTGCCGCTCACGCACATCCGCGGGCGGTCCCTGCACGACTCGTTCGTCATCGTGGACGAGGCGCAGTCCCTGGAGCGGAACGTCCTGCTGACGGTGCTGTCGCGGATCGGCCAGAGCTCGCGCGTCGTGCTCACCCACGACGTCGCTCAGCGCGACAACCTGCGGGTAGGTCGGCACGACGGTGTCGCGGCGGTCATCGAGGCGCTCAAGGGGCACCCGCTCTTCGCGCACATCACGCTCACCCGGTCGGAGCGTTCCCGGGTGGCGGCGCTGGTGACCGAGATGCTGGAGCGCCTGGAGGTCTGACCCACCGGTCGCTCCTACCGGGAACGCAGCGGGCGCTCAGGCCAACTTGGTGGCCTGAGCGCCTGCTGCGTGCTGAACCTCTGGCACGGAAGAGGCGTGCCGCCGGACGGAACCCCCCAGCCCCGCAGTCCGGCGGTACGCCTCTTCGAGTGCATGAGCGACAGTAGCAGAATTAGGTAAGGCTAACCAAAGGACGGGGCATCTGACGTCGACGCTCGTCTCAATACGGGCGTTGTCTCCCTTGTCGGATATAGCATCGGCCCATGCTTATTGCCGAAGACTTCCTGCTGCTCGCCGTCGACGACGAGACGGGCAAGACCGCCAACGTCGACAACCTGGGTGTGCGCCTCGCGGGCGCGCTCCTGGCCGACCTCGCCGCCGCCAACAAGACCCTCATGCGGGGCGCGCCGGAGGCCGGCGCTACCAAGGAGGAGCGCGAGAAGGCCGGAGACACCACGCTGCTCGTCACCGACAACACGCCCACCGGTCACGTGGCGCTGGACGCAGCCCTGCAGGCCGTGCTCGCGACGCCCGAGGCGCCGGCGCGGAAGGTCGTCGAGGCCATCTCCAAGGACGCCGAGGAGAACCTGCTGGCCGCGCTCGTCGAGCGCGGGATCCTGGAGAAGGAGGAGACCAAGCTCTTCCGCATGCTCCCGATCACTCGCTGGCCCGCCGCCGACTCGAGCCACGAGACCGCGCTGCGCGCCAACCTCACGAAGATCCTCGTCGAGGGCGCGGAGCCCGACGAGCGGACCGCCACCCTGATCTCCCTGCTGCACGGGTCCGGCCTCATCGGCGGCCTGGTCGGCAAGGAGCAGCGCAAGGCCGCCCAGGAGCGCGCCGAGGAGATCGCCGGGAGCGAGTGGGGCGTCGCCACGGTCGCGACCCAGGTCGCCATCGCGGCGACGGTCGCCACGGTCGCCACCGTTGGGGCCGCCGCGGCGGCGTACATCCTCCTGTCGAACGACGCCGACAAGGGCGCCGCGCCGGCCGAGACCACCGCTGCTCCCGAGGCCGCCGAGGCGCCCGCGGTCTGAGGCGACCACCCGGCCGGCGGCAGTCGCTAGCTGGCAGTCGCTGGTCGGCAGTCGCTGGTCGAGCTTGTCGAGACCCTGGGTCTCGGCAAGCTCGACCAGTGTGACCGGCCGCCTGCGCCGTCAGGCGCCCAGAGGCAGGGGTGTCAGGCCTGCGGCGGCCGCGTCATCGACAGCACGTCGAGTGCGGTGTCCAGCTGCGCCTCGGTGAGCTCGCCGCGCTCGACGAAACCGAGGTCGATCACGGCCTGACGCACCGTGATGCCCTCCTTGACGGCGGTCTTGGCGACCTTGGCCGCGGCCTCGTAGCCGATCACGCGGTTCAGGGGCGTCACGATCGACGGCGACGACTCGGCGAGCGCACGGGCGCGCTCGACGTTCGCGGTGATCCCCACGATGGTCTTGTCCGCGAGCACGCGCGAGGAGTTCGAGAGCAGGCGGATCGACTCGAGCACCCCCTGCGCGATCACGGGGATCTGCACGTTGAGCTCGAACGAGCCGGACGCACCGGCCCAGGCCACCGTCGCGTCGTTGCCGATGACGCGTGCGCACACCATGAGCACGGCCTCGGGGATGACGGGGTTGACCTTGCCCGGCATGATCGACGAGCCCGGCTGCAGGTCGGGCAGCGCGATCTCGCCCAGGCCGGTGTTCGGGCCGGAGCCCATCCAGCGCAGGTCGTTGCAGATCTTCGTCACGGAGACCGCGATGGTACGCAGCACACCCGACAGCTCGACCAGGCCGTCCCGCGCCGACTGCGCCTCGAAGTGGTCGCGGGCCTCGGTCAGCGGCAGGCCGGTGTCCTCCGCGAGCAGGGCGATGACCCGCTGCGGGAAGCCGGCCGGGGTGTTGATGCCCGTGCCGACCGCGGTACCGCCCAGCGGCACCTCGGCGGCCCGCGGCAGCGCGGCCTGCAGGCGCTCCACGCCGTAGCGGACGGCGGCGGCGTAGCCGCCGAACTCCTGGCCCAGCGTGACCGGGGTGGCGTCCATGAGGTGCGTGCGGCCGGACTTCACGACCTCCGCGTACTCCACGGACTTCGCCTGGAGCGCGTCCGCCAGGTGGGTCAGCGCGGGGATCAGGTCGTTGACGACACCCGAGGTCGCCGCGACGTGCACCGAGGTCGGGAACACGTCGTTCGACGACTGCGACGCGTTGACATGGTCGTTCGGGTGCACGTCCTTGCCGAGCGCAGCGGTGGCGAGCGTCGCGAGGACCTCGTTGGTGTTCATGTTCGACGACGTGCCCGAGCCGGTCTGGAAGACGTCGACCGGGAAGTGGCTGTCGTGCTTGCCGGAGGCGACCTCGTCCGCGGCGGCGACGATAGCGTCGGCGATGTCCTTGTCGAGCACGCCGAGCTCCGCGTTCGCGGTGGCGGCGGCCTTCTTCACGCGGGCGAGGGCCTCGATGTGCCCACGTTCGAGGGGGGTGCCGGAGATCGGGAAGTTCTCGACGGCACGCTGGGTCTGGGCGCGGTACAGCGCGTTCTTCGGAACGCGCACCTCACCCATGGTGTCGTGCTCGATTCGGAACTCGGTGTCGCCGGACGGGACGACGGTGTCAGCAGTCATGGTTCTATCGTGCCGCAGCCGCGCCCGGGCAACGCACCTGAGCGCGTGACTCGTGTCACCCCGGCACCCCTCGCGCCCTCGTCACCCGGCCTGCGGCACGGCTGCGGGCTGCTCCCCGACGTCGCCGATCACGTTCACCATCCGTGCGCTGCCCTCGGCGAGGTCGTACTCGAGGCCGACCACGGCGCACCGGCCCTCCTCGACGGCCCGCGCCAGGCCCGCCGAATAGCTGTGCAGCATCCCGACGGTGTGCTTCACGTGCTCGCGACGCAGCACGTCCTGGTCGGCCAGTGCCGCCATGACCGTGGCAGGGTCGCCCGAGGTGATGTTGACGATCGACGGGATCACGCGGTCCACCACGGCACGCACGAACCCACCGGGCTGCTCACCCGAGGCGAGCGTGTGCGCCGCGGCGGCCACCGCGCCGCACGAGTCGTGGCCCAGCACGACGACGAGCGAGGCCCCGAGCACGTCGACCCCGTACTCGATGGAGCCGATCACCGTCGTGTCCACGACGTGTCCGGCGGTGCGGACCACGAACACGTCGCCCAGACCCTGGTCGAAGATGATCTCGGCGGCGACGCGGGAGTCCGAGCAGCCGAAGATCACCGTGTGCGGGTGCTGCGCGGCCTGCAGCTCCCGGCGGCGGTCCGCGTTCTGCGACGGGTGGGCCGGGGCGTCCGCGACGAAGCGGTCGTTGCCGGAGCGCAGCAGCGCCCAGGCATCGCGCGGGCTGATTCGTTCCGGGTTCTGGTTCAGGCTCATGATCCGACCTCCTCGCGACGCGGCGGGTTGGCTCCCGCCCGGGACACCGTGATGGCTGCGACGGCGCAGCAGCGGTCCAGGACCTGCTGCACGGTCGCCGGGTCGATGGCGTTGAGCGCGTTCCGCCGGTCGGCACCCAGCAGGTCTCGTTCCCACAAGCCGTCGATGAGGGCGCCCATGAACGAGTCGCCGGCACCCACGGTGTCGACCACCTCGACCTGCGGGGCGACCGCCTCGACCACACCCGCGTCGGACACGGCGACCGCGCCCTTGCCGCCGAACGTGACCACGACCAGCGCGGGCGTGCCGCGCTGCCAGTCGTGCGCCACGGCCACCGGGTCGGACCCGGGGTACAGCCAGCCCAGGTCCTCGTCGCTCACCTTCACCACGTCCGAGAGCTGCACGAGCGCCTCGACGCGCGGGCGCACCTCCTCGGGGTCGCCCATGATCGCGGGCCGCGCGTTCGGGTCGTACGTGGTGGTCGACGTCGTCCGCGCCGCCTCGAGAACCTGTCGCACCTCCGTGGCGCCCGGCTCGAGGATCGCCGCGATGGAGCCGGTGTGGACGGCGACGGCGTCGGTGCCGCCCACCTGGGCGCTGGGCTCCCTGCTGGTGTCCGCACCCGGCATCGCCTCGGCGGGGACACGCCAGGCCAGGTCGAAGTCGTACGTGGCGGAGCCGCTCTCGTCGAGCGTGGCCACCGCGACGCTGGTGCGCTCCGCGCCGTCGCTACCCGGCACCAGGGCGACACCGGAGTCGGCCAGCCACGCACGCACCAGGTCACCCCGGGCGTCGGCTCCGAGCCACGTCGCGAGCCGGACCTCCCGGCTCAGGCGACCCAGCGTGAGCGCGACGTTGGCGATGCTTCCCCCGGGATGCTCGGCGGAGGAACCGTCCGGCCGGTGCACCTCGTCCACGAGGGCCTCGCCCACGGCGAGGACGTACCGGCTCACTCGGCGTCCTCCGGCGACCCGGCCGACGAGAGCGACCCGCTCTGCGCGGCGGCGAGGCGCTCGCGGGCGCCGTCCAGCCACTCCTGGCAGCGGGCCGCCAGGGCCTCACCACGCTCCCAGAGGGCGAGCGACGCCTCCAGCGGCTCCCCGCCGGTCTCCAGGCGGCCGACCACCTGCACGAGCTCGTCGCGTGCCTGCTCATAGCTGAGGGAGGCGACGTCGGGTGCGTCGCTCACCGCATCGGTTCCAGTCACAGCATCTGTACTCACGGGGAACAGTCAACAGCACGCCACCGACATCTGCGGAGTCCGTCCACAGGAAAGAGTTTGGTCCTGACCGGTCCGACGTCGGACCATGGTGACCCATGGGCCATCTCGAAGTAGCGCACGTCGAATACCACCTGCCGGATGGCCGGACCCTCCTGGGGGACGTGTCGTTCCGCGTGGGCGAGGGCAGTGCGACGGCGATCGTCGGCCCGAACGGCGCGGGCAAGACCACGCTGCTGCGCATCATCACCGGCGAGCTCGCGCCCCACGCCGGATCCGTGGCCGTGAGCGGCGGGCTCGGCGTCATGCGCCAGTTCGTCGGGTCGGTGCGCGACGAGACCACGGTGCGCGACCTGCTGGTGTCCGTGTCCGCACCCCGCCTGCGCGAGGTGGCGCGCGCCGTCGACGAGGCCGAGCACCGGATGCTGACGGTCGACGACGAGGCCGCCCAGATGGCGTACGCCCAGGCGCTCTCGGACTGGGCGGAGGTGCGCGGGTACGAGGCCGAGACGCTGTGGGACGTCTGCACGATGGCCGCGCTCGGCATCCCGTACGACCGGGCGCAGTTCCGCGAGGTGCGGACGATGTCGGGCGGCGAGCAGAAGCGGCTCGTGCTGGAGGCGCTGCTGCGCGGTACCGACGAGGTCCTGCTGCTCGACGAGCCCGACAACTACCTGGACGTGCCCGGCAAGCGCTGGCTGGAGGCGCAGCTCAAGGCCACCCGGAAGACGGTCCTGTTCGTGTCCCACGACCGGGAGCTGCTGTCGCAGGCCGCCGACCGGATCGTGTCCCTGGAGCCGAGCCCCGCGGGTGCGGACGCCTGGGTGCACGGCGGCGGCTTCGCCACGTTCCACGACGCACGCCGTGAGCGGTTCGCGCGGTTCGAGGAGCTGCGGCGCCGCTGGGACGAGAAGCACACCCAGCTCAAGAAGCTGGTCCTGACGCTGCGCAACCAGGCGGCGAGCAGCCCCGACATGGCGTCGCGCTACCGCGCGGCGCAGACGCGGCTGAAGAAGTTCGAGGAGGCAGGCCCCCCGCCGGAGCCGCCGCGCGAGCAGGACATCACCATGAAGCTGCGCGGCGGGCGCACGGGCCTGCGCGCCGTGACGTGCGAGGGGCTCGAGCTCACCGGGCTGATGAAGCCGTTCGACCTGGAGGTCTTCTACGGCGAGCGGGTAGCGGTGCTGGGCTCGAACGGCTCCGGCAAGTCCCACTTCCTGCGGCTGCTCGCCGGCGGCGACGTCGCCCACACGGGCTCGTGGAAGCTCGGGGCGCGGGTCGTCGCCGGCCACTTCGCGCAGACGCACGCGCACCCGGAGCTGTTCGGCCGCGCGCTGCTCGACATCCTGTGGGAGGACCACGCGCAGGACAAGGGCAAGGCGATGGCGCGGCTGCGACGCTACGAGCTCACCGAGGCCGCGGACCGGCCCTTCGACCGCCTGTCCGGCGGGCAGCAGGCTCGGTTCCAGATCCTGCTGCTCGAGCTCGACGGATCGACGGCGCTGCTCCTCGACGAGCCCACCGACAACCTCGACCTCGAGTCCGCGGAAGCGCTGCAGGAGGGCCTGGAGTCGTTCGACGGGACGGTGCTGGCCGTGACGCACGACCGCTGGTTCGCGCGGTCCTTCGACCGCTATCTCGTCTTCGGTGCCGACGGCGTGGTGCGCGAGACGTCTGAACCCGTGTGGGACGAGCGCCGGGTGGAGCGCGAGCGGTAGGCGGCTCCCGGTGCGCGGCTCAGGCGCCGCGCACCGCGGGCGCGACGCCGTGGACCGCGAGCTGCTCCAGCAGGACGTCGTGCCCTTCCTGGAGCCGCCAGTGCACGGCGGCCATGCCCGTGGACCGGGCGCCCTCGACGTTGGGGGAGTGGTCGTCGATGAACAGGACCTCGGCGGGCGGGGCGCCGATCCGGGTCGCCGCCTTGAGGAAGAACGCGGGGTCCGGCTTCGCCACGCCCAGGTCGCAGGAGTAGAGGCTGACGTCGAACAGGTCGTCGTACGGCAGCGTGGCCTTCATGTGGTCGGCCCGACGCCGGATCTGGTTGGTCCCCAGGTGTACCCCGTAGCCGGCCTCGCGCAGCTCCCGAACCAGGTCGAGCGAAGCCGGCGCGGGCTCGATGTTCTGCCACACCGCCGCATACAGGTCGGCGGCCGGCACCTCGACGCCGTACTCCCGGAGAACGCCGGCGAGGACCGGCAGGAAGTCGTCGTTGCCCGCGAGGAGCAGGTGCTCCCGCTCGGACGCGAGGGTCAGGATCTCGCGGGTCTGCTCGCCGAGGAGCTGCTCGGCGGCGTGGTAGAAGCCGTTGGGGAACCCCTGGAGCACGCCGTCGGCGTCGAACAGGATGTGTCGGATGGTCGTCACGGACGAACCGTAACCGGCCCGGTGATCCACCCGGCACAAAAAACCCGGTCACAGATCCCGGGTGCTCCCGGTCGAACTCATGACGGCCGATCGGGCCGTCGCGACAACGTCGCGGACATGAATGGGAGCACATCATGAAGATCGTGGTCATCGGAGGCACCGGCCTCGTCGGCAGCCAGGTCGTGAACAACCTGCGGGAGCACGGGCACGAAGCGGTCGCCGCCGCGCCGCAGACCGGCGTGAACACGCTGACGGGCGAGGGCCTGCCCGAGGTGCTCGAGGGCGCGCAGGCGGTCGTCGACCTCAGCAACTCGCCCTCGTTCGCGGAGGAGGACGTCACGAGCTTCTTCCGGACCTCGACGACGAACCTGCTCGAGGCCGAGGCGAAGGCGGGGGTGCAGCACCATGTGA
The DNA here is from genome assembly GCF_028994775.1 of Promicromonospora iranensis. GTDB lineage: Bacteria > Actinomycetota > Actinomycetes > Actinomycetales > Cellulomonadaceae > Promicromonospora > Promicromonospora iranensis_A. The sequence goes on from NZ_JAJQMN010000013.1 coordinate 44,979, forward strand.
TCCTCTCGATCGTGGGAGCCGAGGGCATCGACTCGGGCTACATGCGCGCCAAGGTCGTGCAGGAGGAAATCGTGAAGGCCTCCGGCTCCGGCTGGTCGATCGTGCGGTCCACGCAGTTCCTCGAGTTCCTCGGCTCGATCGCTGACACGGCGACGGTCGACGGTGTCGTCCACATCGCACCGGTCCGGTTCCAGCCGATCGCCTCCGCGGACGTCGCCCGCTTCGTGGCCAGGACGGCGGCCGGCACCCCGCTGGGAGCGACCATCGAGATCGCCGGGCCGGAGGTCTTCGGCTTCGACGAGATCGTGCGCACCTACCTCGCCTCGAAGGACGACCCGCGCGAGGTCCGCGCCGACCCGAGCGCCACGTACTTCGGTGCGCCGCTCCAGGACGGTGAGCTCGTGCCGCACGGGGAGGCGCAGCTGGGCGAGATCAGCTACGAGCAGTGGCGGAGTTCCCAGGCGTAGCCGATCAGTCCGAGCCTTCCGGCGTGGCCCGGGCCTCCAGGCCCCGCCGGAAGGGGGCGACCTTGTCCGGGTTGAGCTGCCAGTTGAGCTCGTGCAGGCCGTCGCCCGAGGCGACGACGGTCAGGACGCCGATCAGCTCGCCGTCCCGCTCCATCGCCATCCCCTCCTCGCCGTTGACGACGATCGGCCGCGTGGTGATACCGGCCCAGAAGATGTCGGCGAACGAGGACAGGACCCGCGCCACCTTGTGGCGACCCATGACCGCGACGCGCGCGACATGCTTCGCGGTCCCGTTGCTGTCGGCCCGGCTGACGACGTTCTCCGCGAGCAGCTGCTCCAGCCGCTCGACGTCGCCCACGCGGGCGGCGGCGAGGAACGCGTCCAGGAGCGCGCGACGCTCCGGGCCGCTCACCGTGTTCCGCGGCTCCGCGACGAGGTGCTTGCGCGCCCGGCTCACGAGCTGGCGCGTGGCGGTGGGTGATACCCCGACGATCCGCGCGATGTCCGGGTACGCGTAGTCGAACGCCTCGCGCAGTACATACGCGGCCCGCTCGGTCGGCGTCAGGCGCTCGAGCAGCATCAGCAGGGCCACGTCCAGCGCCTCCGCCCGCTCGGCGCCGAGCGTCGGGTCGGCGCTGGTGTCGACCGGCTCGGGCAGCCAGGGCCCGACATACGTCTCCCGGCGCGACCGCGCGCTCTGCAGCACGTTGATCGCCAGCCGGGTCGCCGTCGTGGTCAGGAAGGCCTGCGGGTTCACGACCACCGACCGGTCCGTGGTCTGCCACCGCACCCACGTCTCCTGCACCACGTCCTCGGCCTCGGCGGTCGAGCCAAGCATCCGGTACGCGATGCCGAACAGCCGCCGTCGTGCGGTGTCGAACACCGCTGCCGCGTCGTCCAGCGTGCTGTCCACGTCGCCTGTCATCGTGCTCTCCCTCGGGTGCCGCATCGACCGTACGCGACGAAATGTTCTTTGGTCCGGTCCTGCGGCGGGTGAACATGGTGTCATGACCACACCCGACCCGATCTTCGTGGACCCCCGTCTCGCGCGGCTCTACGACGCCTTCGACGACGATCGCGGCGACCTCGACCTGTACGTCGGGATCGCCGAGCGGTTCGGCGCACTCAACGTGCTCGACGTCGGCTGCGGGACGGGGGTGCTCGCCCTCCTGCTGGCCGGGCACGGCCTGCACGTCACCGGCGTGGACCCGGCCCAGGCCTCGCTCGAGGTCGCCCGGGCCAAGCCCGGCGCGGAAGCCGTCACCTGGATCGAGGGCGGAGCCGAAGCGGTCGCCGACCGGGGTCTCGACGCGGACCTGGCGACGATGACCGGCAACGTCGCCCAGGTCTTCCGCACCGACGCGGAGTGGGCGCAGGCGCTCGCAGCGGTGCACGACGCCCTGCGGGCCGGCGGGCGCTTCGTGTTCGAGACCCGGGTGCCGGCGCGGCAGGCCTGGCTCGGCTGGACCCGTGAGCATCGGTCGGCGCATCGTGAGATCGCCGGCGTCGGACCGGTCGAGATGTGGACCGACCTCCTGGAGGTCGCGCTCCCGTTCGTCACCTTCCAGCAGTCCTATCGCTTCCCGCCCGGCGTGCTGCCCGACGGCGACGTGGTCACCTCGGTCTCGACCCTGCGGTTCCGCGAGCGGGACGAGATCGAGGCGTCACTGAGCGCCGCCGGGTTCGAGGTCGACGAGGTGCTGGACGCGCCGGACCGGCCGGGCCTGGAGTGGGTGTTCGTGGCTCGCCGGCGCTGACCTCGGTCAGCCCAGGCTGCGGAAGAACGACCGGATGTCGTCGGCCAGCAGCCTCGGCTCCTCCATCGCGGGGAAGTGGCCGCCCTCGGTGAACTCGCTCCAGTGGCCGATGGCCTTCCACGGGTCCATGGCCCGGCGCATGAGCGGGTGGGTGTCGAACACCGCCCATGCGGCGGGCACGCCCGGGGATCCGGCCCAGTCGAGTCCCGCATGCTCGGCCTCGTAGTAGAACTGCGCGCTCGACGCACCGCTGCGGGTGAACCAGTACAGGCTCACGTTGGTGAGCAGCTGGTCGCGGTCGACCGCTTCCTCGGGCGTCGCGTGCGCACCGTTGGTCCACGTCTGGAACTTCTCGGCGATCCAGGCGAGCTGACCTACCGGCGAGTCGGTGAGCGCGGCACCGATCGTGTCGGGACGGTGGTTCTGCATCTCGAAGTAGCCGCGCTCGGCGACGTCCTCGGTGCGGATCGCCTCGATCTGGGCGATCTCGTCCTCGGTCAGCCCGTCGGGGTAGGGGAACTTGTCGCCGACCATCCCGAGCATGCGGCCGTCGCTGGCGGCGTGGGTACCGATGACGCGCTCCGGGTACAGCGCGCCGAGCCGGCCGGCGGTACCCGCGCCGATGTCGCTGCCGTGCGTGGCGAACCGCTCGTAGCCGAGGCGCGTCATGATCTCGGCATACGCCTCGGTGGTCCGCGCCACCTCCCAACCGGTCCCTGACAGCGGGGTCGAGAACCCGAAGCCGGGCAGCGACGGGATGACGAGGTGGAACTCCTCGGTCAGGAGGGGGACGAGGCGCTGGTACTCGACGAAAGAGCCCGGCCAGCCGTGGTTCAGGATGAGCGGGACAGCTTCGGGATCGGCCGAGCGCACGTGCACGACATGGAACGTCTGGCCGTCGACCACGGTGGTGAACTGCTCGTGCTCGTTGAGCTTCGCTTCCTGGGCGCGCCAGTCGAACCCGTCGCGCCAGTACTCGGCGAGCTCGGTCAGATAGGCCTGCGGGATGCCGCGGCTGAAGTCCGTCCGGTCGTCCCGGCCGGGCACCGGGAGCGGCCGCCGGGTGCGGGTGAGCCGGTCGTGCAGGTCGTCGACGTCAGCCTGCGGGATGTTGATACGGAACGGCGTGAGTGCGTTGTCCTCGGTCATGACACCCAGCGTGCCAGGTGAGGCGGACAGGTTCTGTCCTCTACTCGGACTCGTTCGACATCGGCGAATGCTGGATGCGCCGGACCAGCCGGGACCCGAGCAGGTCTTCGTGGCCCGGCCGGTCTGGCGCAGGGTCAGGAGATACCGCGGAAGAAGGTGCGGAGGTCGTCCGCGAGCAATTTCGGCTCCTGCATCGCGGGGAAGTGGCCGCCCTCGGTGAACTCGCTCCAGTGGCCGATCGCCTTCCACGGGTCCATCGCCCGGCGCATGAGCGGATGGGTGTCGAACACGGCCCATCCGGAGGGCACCCCCGGGGCCATGGACATGCCGGCTCCGGAGTGCTCGGACTCGTAGTAGAACTGCCCGAGCGACGCGCCGCTGCGGGTGAACCAGTACAGGCTGACGTTCGTGAGGAGCTGGTCGCGGTCGACGTCCGGCGTCCCGTAGCCGTCACTGGTCCTGGTCTTGAACTTCTCGGCGATCCACGCGAGCTGGCCGACCGGCGAGTCGGTGAGTGCCGCGCCGATCGTGTCGGGCCGGTGGTTGTGCATCCCGAGATACCCGCGCTCGGCCACGCGCTCGGTGCGCAGTGCCTCGATCTGAGCGGTCTCGTCGTCGGACAGGCCGTCGGGGTAGGGGAACTTGTCCCCGATCAACCCGAGCCACCAGCGGTCGCTGCCCAGGTGCGTGCCGATGACGCGCTCGGGATAGACCGCCGCGAGGCGCCCGGTGGTGCCCGCGCCGATGTCGGTGCCGTGGGCCGCGAACCTCTCGTAGCCGAGGCGCGTCATGATCTCGGCGTAGGCGTCCGCCGTCCGTGCCAGGTCCCAGCCCGTCCCGGACAGCGGGTTCGAGAACCCGAGGCCGGGCAGCGACGGGATGACCACGTGGAACTCGTCGGTCAGCAGCGGGACGAGGCGCTGGTACTCGACGAACGAGCCCGGCCAGCCGTTGCTCAGGATCAGCGGGGTGGCCTCCGGGTTCGCCGATCGCGCGTGGACGACGTGGAACGTCTGGCCGTCGACGACCGTCGTGAGCTGTTCGTGCTCGTTGAGCCTCGCCTCCTGGGCACGCCAGTCGAACCTGTCGTGCCAGTACTCGGCCAGCTCCTTCAGGTAGCCCAGGGGGATACCGCGGCTGAAGTCGGTGGGCTCGTCCCGACCCGGCACGAGGTTTGGCCAGCGCGTGTGCGCCAGCCGGTCACGCAGGTCGTCGACGTCGGCCTGGGGGATGTCGATGCGGAACGGTGTGGGGGTGTTGTTCTCGGTCATGACGTCCACGTTCCCGCCTAATGCGGCAGGTTAGCTTCCGCGATTGCTGGAATGATCGAGAACATGTTGGAGACCTCGGCCCGCCTGCTCGAACTGCTGTCCCTGCTCCAGCTCAAGCGCGACTGGACGAGCTCCGAGCTCGCCGGCCGGCTCGAGGTGAGCACGCGGACCGTTCGCGCCGACATCGGCAAGCTGCGGTCGCTCGGCTACCCGGTGGACGCACGCCCCGGTGTGGCGGGCGGGTACCGGCTGGTCGCCGGGACGGCGATGCCCCCGCTGCTGCTCGACGACGACGAGGCGGTCGCCGTCGCGGTCGGGCTGGGTTCGGTCGCGACCCGGGGACTCGGCGTCGAGGAGACCTCGCTCACGGCGCTCGCGAAGCTGGAGCAGGTGCTGCCCTCACGCCTGCGGCGGCGCGTCGAGACGGTGCGGGAGGCGACCAGCGCCGTTTCCGGGGCCGAACCACCGCTCGATCTCTCGGTGCTCGGCACCGTGGCCGCCGCGATCCGTGGCCACGAACGGCTCCGGTTCGGCTACACGAAGCCCGGGGGCAGTGAAGCTCCGCGCCACACCGAGCCGCAACGGCTGGTGAGCTGGGGGCCGCTCTGGTACCTGCTCGCATGGGATCTCGATCGTGACGACTGGCGGGTCTTCCGTGTCGACCGCATGGCGCCGCACGCACCGACGGGTGCGCGGTTCCGGCCGCGCGTGATTCCGGAGGACAAGGTCGTCGGGTACGTCGTCGGGCGCGTCAGCAAAGGGGCCTCGATGTACCGCGCACGGGTGCTCGTGCACGCTCCCGCCGTCGAGGTTGCCGCGAGGTTCGCGGTCCCGGTCGATATCGAGGTGGTCGACGAGTTCACGTGCCGTGTCGAGCTGGGTGCGGACGACCCGGACCGGATCGCGCTGTGGATGGCGCAGCTGGAGGTGGACATCGAGGTGATCGAGGGCGACGAGGTCGCGGCGGCCTTCCATCGCCTCGCGACGAGGTTCCGCCGCGCGGCGGGTGGCGTGTCCAGTGCTACGAGGCCGTCGCGGTGACCTCGGCATCCAGAGCGCCCTCCGCGAGGCGGACGTGCACGCCCGCGCCGACCGTGACGTCGTCGGGCCGCCGCACCACGTGGCCGTCCGCACGCTGCACGACGGCATAGCCGCGTTCCAGCGTCGAGGCCGGGGACAACGCCCGGACCTGGGCGCCGAGCCGCCCGATCTCGCCGCTCGCGCGCAGCAGCAGCGTGTTCAGGGCGTGGCGACTGTGCCGGAGCGACTGGATGATGTCGCGCTCGCGCGACTCGAGCATCGTGTGCGGCACGGCGAGGACCGGCCGCGAGCGGACGCCGTCGAGCCCGTGCTGCTCACGATCGATCATGGCCGCGACAGCGCCGCGCATCCGGTTGCGCGCCTGGGTGAGGCGGTGCCGCTCCTCGGAGACGTCGGGGACGATCCGCTTGGCGGCGTCGGTGGGCGTGGACGCCCGGTAGTCGGCGACGAGGTCGAGCAGTGGCGCGTCGGTCTCATGGCCGATGGCGCTGACCAGGGGAGTGCGGGCCTGTGCGACGGCACGGACCAGCGACTCGTTGCTGAACGGCAGCAGGTCCTCGACCGAGCCGCCGCCGCGTGCGACGACGATGACGTCGACGTTCGGGTCCTGGTCCAGCTCGGCGATCGCCTGCGACACCTCACGCACCGCGTTGACGCCCTGGACCGCCACCTCGCGGATCTCGAACCGCACCTGGGGCCAGCGAGCGCGGGCGTTCACCACGACGTCATGCTCCGCCTTGGACTCGCGCCCGCACACGAGCCCCACGACGGCGGGCAGGAAGGGGAGCTTGCGCTTGCGTGAGATGTCGAACAGGCCCTCCGCCGCGAGCACCTTCTTGAGCGCTTCGATCCGGGCAAGCAGCTCGCCGACGCCGACGGCCTTGATCTCGTTGGCCTGCATCTGCAGCGTGCCGCGCTTGGTCCAGAACACCGGCTTGGCGTGGATGACTACATGGTCACCCTCGCCCGGCGGCTGCGGCAGCATGCCCAGTACCCGGGAGAAGATCGTCACAGGCAGGGAGGCATCGGCGTCGGTGTCACGGAGTGTGAGCCATTGCATCCCGGAACCCGGGCGCTGGTTGAACTGCACCACCTGCCCCTCCACCCAGACCGGTGGCATCTTGTCGATGTACCCCTTGATCTTCTCCGAGAGCACGCGCACCGGCCAGGGGTTGGTGGCCGTGGTGTCGAGCGCTTTGCGGGGGAGCTCCGTGGGGAGGGGCCGCTGGGTTGGTTCCGTCACGTGTCCAACCCTGCCACCCACCACCGACACAAGCCCTCCGCACGCCGCCCCTAGACTGCAGGTGTGAGCGTCACGAGCCCTGAGCGTCCTGCTGAGACCAAGACCAAGCGCGTCCTGCTGGCCGCGCCCCGCGGTTATTGTGCGGGCGTCGACCGCGCGGTCGTCGCCGTCGAGAAGGCACTGGAGACGTACGGCGCGCCGGTGTACGTCCGCAAGGAGATCGTGCACAACAAGCACGTGGTGGAGACGCTGCGGGAACGCGGCGCGATCTTCGTCAACGAGACCGACGAGGTGCCCGAGGGCAGCCGGCTCGTGTTCTCGGCGCACGGTGTCTCGCCCGCCGTCCGCGCTTCGGCCGTGGCGCGGAGCCTCGACACGATCGACGCGACCTGCCCTCTCGTCACCAAGGTGCACAAGGAAGCGGTGCGGTTCGCCAAGGACGACTACGACATCCTGCTGATCGGGCACACCGGTCACGAGGAGGTCGAGGGCACCGCCGGCGAGGCGCCGGACCACGTGCAGATCGTGAACTCGCCGGACGAGGTCGACAAGGTAGTGGTCCGCGACCCCGACAAGGTCGTGTGGATCTCGCAGACGACGCTGTCCGTGGACGAGACCATGGAGACCGTGCGCCGCCTGCGCGAGAAGTTCCCGTCGCTGCAGGACCCGCCCAGCGACGACATCTGCTACGCCACGCAGAACCGTCAGGTCGCGGTGAAGAAGCTCGCGCCGGAGTGCGACCTCGTCATCGTCGTGGGCTCGGCGAACTCGTCCAACTCGGTGCGGCTCGTCGAGGTGGCGCTCCAGGCAGGGGCCAAGGCCTCGTACCGTGTGGACCGCAAGACCGAGATCAAGGATGAGTGGCTCGAGGGTGTCACCACCGTCGGCGTGACCTCTGGTGCCTCGGTGCCGGAGATCCTGGTCGAGGACGTTCTTGCTCACCTCGCCGACCACGGCTTCGGCACCGTTGACGAGGTCCGGACCGCAACGGAGGACCTCATGTTCTCCCTGCCGCGCGAGCTGCGCGCCGGGCTCAAGGCCGCCGGCGAGGAGCCCAAGCGTCCGCGCCGCGAGGAGCGCAAGGAGCTCCCGCAGGCCTGAGATCCAGCAGGCGCGTGGTCGGTAGTACGTCAGGAGGTCGGCAGCTCGAGCTGCCGACCTCCTGACGTACTACCGACCACGCAAGGCGCGCTGCTCAGCCGGCGGCTGCGCTGCCCTTGTCGCTCTCCTCGACGGCTTCGAGGGCGCGCTTGTCGGTCACCGCGAGCTCGGTCACCTCGAGCTGCTGCACGAGGATGCCGTCCGTGTCCTGCGCGCGGTCGATGGCGACGACGCCGCCCTCCTCGGCCGCCAGCAGCTCGGGCTTGGTGATGGGGCGCGGCACCTCTTCGATGCCGCGGACCTCGTCGATCGAGTCCCGCTCGTCGACCACGTCGAGCTCCACCATCCGGCGAGCCGACGTGAGCACGTTGCGCTCCAGCGAACCGATCATCTGGTTGTAGCTCTTCGTCGCGGACTCCAGGGCGCGGCCCGTCTTGGTGACGTGACCGGTCATGGTGACCAGGCGCGCGTACAGCTCCTTGCCGACGGTGAGTACCTTCTGGGCGTTCTCCGCCAGCGCCTCCTGACGCCACGCGTACGCGACGGTGCGCAGCAGGGCGAGCATCGTGGTGGGGGTGGCAATGATGACGTTCTTCTGCGCCGCGTACTCCAGCAGCTCCGGCGCGCGTTCCAGCGCCGCAGAGAGGAACGCCTCGGCGGGCACGAACATCACGACGAACTCAGGTGCGGGCTCGAACTGGTTCCAGTACTTCTTGCCGGCCAGGTCGTCCACGTGCTTGCGCATGTGCCGGACGTGCGCGTCGAGGCGCTGCTCGCGGTAGGTGGCGTCGTCGGACTGCTGCGCCTCCAGGAAGCCCAGGAACGCGACCTTCGAGTCCACCACCACGCGCTTGCCGCCCGCGAGGTTGATGACCATGTCGGGGCGCAGCGTGCCGTCGTCGGTCGTGACCTGCGCCTGCTCGGTGAAGTCGACCCGGTTGATCATGCCCGCCGACTCCACGACCTTGCGCAGCTGCAGCTCGCCCCACGCACCGCGCGTCTGCGACGAGCGCAGTGCCGTGACGAGGTCCGCCGTGCCGTTGCGCAGTTCGGTCGACACCTCGGCGACGTTGCGCATCTGCTCCACGAGCGCGCCCTGCCCCTCGATGCGGGCCTTCTCCGCCTGGAGCACCTCGCTGCGCACCAGCTCAACAGCCTTGGTCAGCGGGTCCACCAGCGACTTCACGGCTTCCTCGCGCTTGGCCAGCGCCTGCTCGCCGTCCGACGCCGACCGCTTGAGCCGCTCCTCGGCGAGCTCGAGGAAACGCTTGCTGTTGGCGTCCAGCGCGTCACCGGCGAGCGCCTGGAACTGACGGCGGGCGTGCTCCTGTTCGGAACGTGCGGCGGCGATCTGTTCGGCGGCGCGTTCCCGCGCGGCGTCGATCTGCTCGTCCGCACGGGTCTGTGCGGCGGCGATGCGCTGCTCGGCGGACTCCGCCTGGGCGCGCAGCCGGACGACCTCCATGTCGGCGTCGCGGAGCGCCGGCGTAACGCGCTGCGCGTGACCGAGCCACCCCAGCAGCACGCCGACGACGAGTGCGCCGAGGGCCAGCAGAATCGTTGCGACGATGTCCATGGGCGACAGGCTGCCATGCGCCACTGACACTCCGGCACGGTGACACCCCGCGCGGTCGAAATCCTTCGGTATGCCCCGGGCTCGCAATTCTCCTCCCGACGACGGACGGCCTTCACCCGTCACTCATCCTCGCGTCGGATCCGACGTGTCGGGCAGCACCGCTACGTTGGGTGTCATGACGACCCCAGCCGATCCGAGCCCTCCAGGCATCCCCGGGGCACCGGCCCCGGAACCACGCCCGCACGACCCGTCCGCCGCGCTCAGCGTCCGTGGGCTCTGGAAGCGGTTCGGACAGAAGATCGCCGTCTCCGGAGTCGATCTCGATGTGCCCGCCGGCTCGTTCTACGGTCTGGTGGGCCCGAACGGAGCCGGAAAGACGACGATGCTGTCGATGGCCACGGGGCTGCTGCGACCGGACTTCGGCACCGCCTGGGTGCACGGCGTGGACCTGTGGGCGCAGCCTGACCAGGCGAAGGCGACACTCGGCGTGCTGCCTGACGGTGTGCGGCTGTTCGACCGGTTGACCGGACGCCAGCTGCTCACGTACGCCGGGATGCTGCGCGGCATGGACAAGGACACCGTCGTGGAACGGACGGACGACCTCCTGAAGGCGTTCGACCTGGTGGCGGACGCGGACAAGTTCGTCGTGGACTACTCGGCGGGCATGACCAAGAAGATCGCGCTGGGCAGCGCCATGATCCATGCGCCTCGCACGCTGGTCCTGGACGAGCCGTTCGAGGCCGTCGACCCGGTGAGCGCCGCGAACATCCGCGACATCCTCAAGAGCTATGTGGCGGGCGGCGGGACGGTGATCGTCTCCAGCCACGTGATGGACCTGGTGCAGCGCATGTGCGACCACGTGGCCGTGATGGCGGCGGGACACGTCCTCGCGGCGGGCACGGTGGACGAGGTGCGCGGCGAGCAGAGCCTGGAAGACCGGTTCGTCGACCTCGTCGGTGGCCGTCAGCACTCGGAAGGGCTCTCATGGTTGCGCGGTTCCTGACCCTCAAGCTGACGCTCATGGGGAACACGTTCCGCAAGAGCGTCTGGCAGACCATCGGCATGATCGTCGCTTCGCTGTACGCCCTGGGCGTCGTCGGAATGCTGCTCGCGGGTGTTCTGGGCCTGGGGTTCCTCGGCGACCCGGCCTGGGCCGGCCTGGCGATCACCCTGGGCGGAGCCCTGGCCGTCCTGGGTTGGTGGGTCATCCCGATTTTCGCCTTCGGCGTGGACGCCACTCTGGACCCGCAGCGGTTCACGACCTTCGCGATTCCCCGGCGCACCCTCCTGATGGGTCTCGCGGTGGCGGGGCTGGTCTCGGTGCCCGGCATCGCGACGGTCCTCCTCGCGCTCGGGGCCTCCTTCGCCTGGCTCCTGGAGCCGGGCGTGCTCCTCGTCTCGCTCGTCGGAGCGGTGCTCGGGATCGCCACGTGTGTCCTCGGCTCCCGGGCGATCACCACGGTGCTCGCTCCCGTCCTGGAGTCGCGGCGGTACCGCGAGGTCGTGGCGATCGTGGCCGTCGTGCTCGTCGTGATGATCGGCCCGCTCGTCAGCTGGCTCACGAACGGTGTCGAGGTGACGGTCGAGCCCAGCTCGGAGACGAGCACGGGGTCGCAGGTCCTGCCACTGTTCGAGCAGGTGGCCGGCGTCATCGGCTGGACGCCGTTCGGTGCGGCCTGGTCTCTCGGAAGCATGGCGCACGACGGCGACTGGGCAGGCCTTGTGGGACGGCTCGCCGTCGCCCTCGGCACCGTCGGGCTGGCCTGGCTGATCTGGGACCGGGCGCTGGCCCGCGCTCTGGTGAGCCCGCCCGTCGGCGGCGGTGGCGGGAGCAAGGCGAAGGGGCTGGGAGCGTTCGGCCGCGTCCCGGCCTCGCCCACCTGGGCCGTCGCCGCACGGACCGCGACCTACTGGCTGCGGGACCCGCGCTACTCCGGCTCGATCGCCGTCGTCCCGCTGCTGCCGGTCATCATGTACTTCGCGGGGCAGAGCACCGGTAGCTTCTTCATGCTGCTGGCGACCGGACCGTTCGTGGGCTGGATCCTCGGCTTCAGCATCTCCAACGACATCGGCTACGACAACACGGCGTTCGCCCTGCACGTCTCCTCGGGCGTCGACGGCCGCACGGACAGGTGGGGTCGCGCGATCCCGATGCTGGTCGCAGGGCCGCTGGTCACGGCCGCCACGGTGCTGGCCTCGGTGTGGGTCGCCGACTCCTGGCACCTGACGCTGCCACTGATGGGGCTGGGGCTCGGTTCCCTGCTGGTGAGCACAGGTGTGTCGTGCGCGGTCTCGGCACGTCTCGTCTATCCCGTCGCGAAGCCGGGGGAGAGCCCGCTCAAGTCTCCGCAGGGTGCCGCGATGGCGACCATCGTGTCGCAGGGCATCGGGTTCATCGTCACGGTGGGGCTGGCGTTGCCGGTCTTCGCGGTGGGTATCGCGGCGATCGTGGTGGGCGGACTGCTGTGGGGAATCGCGACCCTTGCGGTCGGTCTCCTCTACGGCGCCCTCATCCTGGTGCTGGCCGTGCGGTTCGGCGCTCGTGTGTACGACCGGCGCCTGCCGGAGCTGCTCCAGCAGGTGCAGTCGTTCCCCTGACGTCGACGTAGCGTCGCCCCAGGTCAGCCGTCGTGTCAGTGACCCGGCCTAGCCTGGGGCGATGACGCGATTCACGGCCGATGACGACCTGCGGGACGCCGAGTTCGTCGCGGCGGACCTGACCGGTTCCCGGTTCCGCTTCACCGACCTGGACGGTGCGACGTTCGACCAGTCGTACCTGCCCCGCGTGGTGATGCGCGGCGTCGACCTGACCGGCGCGGACATCGACGGGCAGATCGATGGCCTCAAGATCAACGGCGTCGAGGTGCTGCCGTTGATCGAGGCCGAGCTGAACCGTCGCCATCCCGGCAGGGAGCACGCCCGATCCCAGGTGCTGGCCGAGCAGCGAGAGTCGTTCGAGGCCGCGCTGCGCACCTGGTCGGCCACGCTCGACCGGGTGGCCGCCATGCCCGCGGGGACGGTGGACGAGCAGGTCGACGGCGAGTGGTCGGTCGCCCAGACGCTGCGGCACCTGGTGTTCGCTGTCGACGGCTGGGTGCGGCACGGGATCCAGGGCCTCGACGGTGCGTTCAGCCCGATCGGCCTGCCGTTCTCCGAGTACGACGACGAGGCGCGTGCGCTCGGCGTCGACGTCACGGTGACTCCGTCGTTCCAGGAGGTGCAGACGGCGTTCGCCGACCGCACGGCCCAGGTGCGCGCGCTGTACGACTCCCTCACGCAGGAAGCCTTCGAGTCGCCGGCCCGTCGGCTGCCGCCGTGGGAGCCAGAGACCCGCAGTCTTCCCGTATGGCGCTGCCTCGGGGTGATCGTCAACGAAGCCTGGGAGCATCACCGGTTCGCAGAGCGTGATCTCGACGAGCTCGAGCGCAGACGATTGGCGCCGGGCACGTAGAATGTGGCGACGTGGCTCTTACTATCGGCATCGTCGGCCTGCCCAACGTCGGCAAGTCCACCCTCTTCAACGCTCTGACCCGCAACCAGGTGCTCGCCGCGAACTACCCGTTCGCGACGATCGAGCCCAACGTGGGCGTGGTCTCGCTGCCGGACGAGCGGCTCAACAAGCTCGCCGAGATCTTCGGGAGCCAGAAGATCCTGCCGGCGACCGTGTCGTTCGTGGACATCGCGGGCATTGTCAAGGGCGCGTCCGAGGGTGAGGGCCTGGGCAACAAGTTCCTCGCCAACATCCGCGAGGCCGACGCCATCTGCCAGGTCACTCGCGCGTTCGACGACCCCGACGTCGTGCGCGTCGACGGCTCCATGGACGCCCCCGGTGACATCGAGACAATCTCCACCGAGCTGATCCTCGCCGACCTCCAGACCCTCGAGAAGGCCCTGCCGAGGATGGAGAAGGAGGTCAAGATCAAGCGCGGCGACCCGGTCCTGTTCGCCGCCGCCAAGAAGGCGCAGGAGATCCTGGACAAGGGCGTGACCCTGTACCAGGGTGCCGCCGACGCCGGTCTCGACCTGGCCGAGATCGCCAGCCTGCAGCTCATGACGGCCAAGCCGTTCATCTACGTCTTCAACACGGACGACGCCGGCCTCGCGGACACCGCGTCCCAGGAGGCCCTGCGCAAGGTCGTCGCGCCTGCCCAGGCGATCTTCCTGGACGCGAAGTTCGAGTCCGAGCTCGTGGAGCTGGAGCCGGACGAGGCCGCCGAGATGCTGGCGGAGTCCGGCCAGCCGGAGTCCGGCCTGGACCAGCTCGCGAAGGTCGGCTTCGAGACGCTCGGCCTGCAGACCTACCTCACGGCGGGTCCCAAGGAGGCGCGGGCCTGGACCATCCACAAGGGCTGGACAGCCCCGCAGGCCGCCGGCGTGATCCACACCGACTTCGAGCGCGGCTTCATCAAGGCCGAGGTCATCTCGTACGAGGATCTGGTCGAGGCCGGTTCGGTCGCCGCGGTGAAGGCGGCAGGCAAGGCGCGCATCGAGGGCAAGGACTACGTCATGCAGGACGGTGACGTGGTCGAATTCAGATTTAACGTCTGAGTGTCGACCGGCATCTGGCCTGATCTCCTGGCCTGCCCAGACGCAGGTTGACCTGCGGCAATACCTCCGCCCCCCGGGACGGTAGTGGACAGAAGTGGCCTCCAAGGGCCACCCATTCCCCCACAGTTCCCCACGGGGTCGGAGGCCTTTTCGCAGGTCGGCGCTCGGGTTGGGGGGCGGGTAGGGCGATCTGTTCCCCCACAAGGAGGCTGCGGTGCATCTGGCGGGTGGAGAGGACCACCCACGGCAGGCAAACCCGGCAAGCAGTACTGGAGGATGTGATCGCCGAGATCCTCGAGCTTCTCGGGCTGAGCTTCCCTGGAATGAGAGCCTCCATCAGACCCGGGGCGAGACACACGATCTTCGACGACGACAAGGACCATCATCAGTACGACCAGATCGCGTGGTTCAGTGACCCCACCCAGCCCGGCGCACCGTCGCTCCTGGACGGGCTGACCCACACAGGACACGGCGGCAACTTCGACTTCATCCCGCACGCGCTGCGGGACCCGCCCGAGTAACCGATGAACGGGGGCACTCGCTCGGACGCGTTCGCTAACTGGATGCTCTCGTGCCAGGTAATCAGAATCCAGGCACGCCGTCCCGGATGAACCTACCCGGACCCGACGGGCAGGTACCAGAGGGCGTAAGCGGGCCGTTTACAGTAGTGCCAGGCAGTAGGCACGACCGTGCCGAAGGTTTTCCGGGTTGCCGCCCACGAAAGGCCGCTCCCTCGAGGTCGAGCGGCCTTTAGTGTGGTGCACCTCGGCGGTCCTCGTGCGCATTTGCTTCGACTTCGCCTACAACGCCGATATGTCCGTCCGGCGGCATGCGGTAACGCTGGGTGCGTCATCCGGCCGCTGGGCGATATCTGGGACTACTCGTCCTCGTCGATCGCCCTCATCGCCTTCCACCCGTGGGTGACGCCGCCGCCGGCCCGTAGGGCGGCGGCGACCATGACGGCTTCGGCGACGTCGCCCTTGGACGCGCCGGCCTTGACGGCGCGCTTGGCGTGGTCCTCGATGCAGAACGGGCACTGCGTGGTCACTGCGACGCCGACAGCGATCAGCTCCCGGGTGGCCAGGTCGAGTTTTCCGGTGTCTTTGCTGAACACTGCTTTGTCGAATCCGAAGAAGGCTGAGACCATCTCCGGCGCGGCCTCCTTGATGTCAGCCATGAACCGTGCTTCTTCGTTGTGCGAATGCATATCTGCTCCCGTTCGTCTGGTTGTTTCCGTTGCCGAGTGCTTGCCTCACGCGCGCGGGTGATCGAGGCCCGGAGCTGCCGACTCCTCGGCGTTCACTCGACTGCTGAGGGTGAGCAGCGCGAGGACCGCCGCCGCGAGCAGGATGCCCGTGCCGACGACCAGTGCGGTGCTGTAGCCGTCCACGAGCGCCTGTGGCGTGGTGCTGCCCGTCCCCGCGGTGACAGTGGCGGCGACCCCGGCGAGGATCGCTAGGCCGAGGGCGACGCCGATCTGCTGGGCGGAGTTCAGGAGGGCCGAGGCGATGCCGGCCTTGTCGTCGTCGACGCGGGACACGGCGGCCTGGGTGAGCGCGATGACGCCGAGCCCGAAGCCCAGGGCGATGACCAGCATCGCCGGGGCCATTCCCGTCCAGTAGACGGTGCCGACGGTGATGCGGGAGAACCAGAACGCGCCGGACGCGCCGAGCATTGCCCCGAGGGCTGCCACGTATCGGGGAGCGACCTTCAGTAGCAGCTTGGGCGCCATCCCGGCTCCGAGGACGATGCCCGCTGCGAAGGGCAGCCAGGACAGGCCGGTGAGCAGCGGGCTGTAGTCGCGGACCTGCTGCAGGTAGAGCGTTATGACGTAGAAGGTACCCATCGGGCCGATCGCGAGCCCCAGCATGGTCAGATACGCGCCCGTTCGGTTGCGGTCGGCGAACAGGCTCAGCGGGATGAGGGGGCTGCGGCTCGTGCGCTGGGTGAGGACGAAGGTGACGAGCAGTACTGCGGCGATGCCTACGAGGGCGTAAGCGATCGGGTCGCTGAACCCGTCCTCGCCGAAGCGGGTGATCGCGTAGACAAGGGAGATCATGCCGCCGGTGCCCAGCACCGCGCCGAGGGTCCCCAGCCGGCCGGCGTGAGGTTCGGCGGCGACGAGCGTCCGGCTGCCGACCAGGACCAGCAGGCCGATGGGGACGTTGATGAAGAACACCCACCGCCAGTCGAGCAGGTCTGTGAGAATCCCGCCGAGGACGAGGCCGAGGATGATTCCGATCCCGGACATCGCGCCGTAGAGCGACAGCGCGGTGTCGCGCATCTTTCGGCTGTCGAACGTCGTCGCGATCAGGGCCAGAGCGTTCGGTGCTGCCAGTGCCGCGCCGATGCCCTGCACTGCGCGCGCGATGACGAGCATCTCGACGTTCTGACCGAGGCCTCCGTCGAACGAGGCGACGACGAAGACCGCGATGCCGACCTGGAGCGTGCGCCTCCGGCCCCACAGGTCGCCGATCCGTCCTCCCAGAAACAGAAGCGCTCCGAAGGCGAGGATGTAGGCGTTGACCACCCAGGGCAGGTGCACCGGGTCGACGGCCAGCTCGCTCTGGATGCTTGGCAGCGCGATGTTCACGATCGAGTCGTCGAGCACGAGCATCAGCTGCGCCGTCGCGATCACCAGCAGTGGCAGGAGCCCGGCCCGGGCCTTCGTCGACGCTGTCATCCTCGTTCTCCTTCGTGCGGCCTGGAACCGGCCGGGATCGCGTGCATGGTCGTGCCCGCCGGCTGTGACGATTCGCCGACGAGCACCTGTACCATATACCCCTATGGGGTAGCGTCGTTCGTGATGTCCGACACCGCAGCACAGCGAGGAACCCTGCTGCCTCCTGGGCGACCGGGTTCCTTCGGCTTGGGAGCGCGCCGACCTCGATCCGCGCCAAGACGGTCGCGCCGCAGCCGGAGACGCCCGGAACGCTGCAGGGCCTGGCTGCTCTCGACCAGAACCGGCGCAAGGGCACGGTCCTGCTCGGCGGGACCGGTAGCCCTGTCACCGTCGATGTCGAGGGGCTGGAGCCGTCGGTGTTCGGCACGGAGGTCGACGTGCGCCTCGAACGCACCCGGTTCACGGGTCAGGAAGGCCTCAGCGGCGCTCCGCAGACACTCGGCGGAACGAATCCGGGTCGTTCGCGTAGGTGAGGCCGATGTCATAGTCACCTGGCTCGGTCAGAGGGTTCGCCGCACACCGGGTGGGGGAACTACGGGGAATCGGGTTCGTGTGTCGCTTCCCTGCACGCTTCAACGTCCAGGTTCCTGGTTGTCCCGTGCTCACTGCCCGGCAATGCGGTTCAGTGAGGTCAGGAGTTTCTTGAACGCTTCCTGCCCCTCTGGCGTCAGCCGCACCACGGTCGCGCCATACCGCGTTCGTCGCTCCTTGGTGACGTGGACGAGTCCGCGCTCCTCGAGATCGCGGATGATCTTCGACAGGTCCGGCGTCGAGAGTTCGGTCGCCTCCTGTAGCGCTGGATAGTCTGCCTGCTCTACCTGGTGCAGATGGGCCAGGGTGACGAAGCGCTTCGGTGCGATGAGGTGGGCGTCTATATCTCTGAACGTCATCGTCGTCTCAGCGGCGGATCAGCAGGATGAGGTAGAACACGAGCCAGGCGATCGGCGCGAGGCCCGCGAAGAGAAACGCTTCCGGGAGGGGGATCGTCTCGCCGCGAGTGATGCCCCGCCAGATGGGGATCGAAAGCCATGTCGTGAAGGCGATGCTCACGGCCAGGGTCGCCCTGAGCCGCGGCTCGTTGGCTCTGCCCCGGCGTGCACTCAGCCAAGAGTGCGAGATGACCAGGGCACCTATGGCCGGCAGGACCGCCCACCAGGGGTGGCCACCGAGCGCGAGCAGACCTGCGACGAAGGCGAGGACGATCGTCGCGACAGCGCACACGTGATCGACAGCCGCGAGCCGCCGTCGGGGTCTCCGTGGGACGGACGCGAGCAACTGTCGAGCCTGCTCGGGTGTCACGGGTGTGTTGTCGAACGGCGCGGACGAAGGTCGGTCGGTCACACGCTCGAAAGTAGCAACCACTTGCAATATCTGCAAGTAGTTGCTGATCGGCAATCAAGCGGGCGAGGGTATGCGCGGCATGCCTCCGACACTCCTGTGGTGCGGCGATCGGACGCGAGAGCCTTGGCTGCGCATCGCGTCGATCTCCTGGCACATCCTGACGTTCCGACCGCGGGAACGTGGTGGCCCGGGTTCGGTCACGCCACGCAAGCCCGACCTGACAGCTGAATCAGCGCACCACCTGAGTCATCGAGGCTGGTTGCAGGTTGATGCAACGTGTCGCCGGTTCGATGCGTAGCCTCCCGGTTTGCGACGTATCGACTACGTCGTAGACGACGTACCGACTACGTCGTAGACCTAGAGGAAGGCAACCGTATGAGAACGAGAATGCGATTCACCATCCTGGGGATCGTTGCGACCTTTGTCGCATCTCTCCTTGTGGCGTCGCCAGCCGCCGCCCTGCCCCACACCTCTCCAGAGTGCTTCACGGACCGGGGGGTCACGAGGTGCGTGCGCTTCGATGTCAACGCGGGTCTGGTTCAGGCCAGGGCGAGTATCGCCGACATCCAGACCGACAACACCAACTTCGACGTCTCGGTCACGCGGGTCGTGCTGCAGTACACAGTTCCTGGCGCGGGCGCCTGGGCGAACGCGAGCACGGGAAGCAGCCCTGGGTGGGACCCCGTCGATGACACCGCAGCGACGGGCTGGGTGACGTGCCAGAGGGGTTATCAAGTGCGAGTCGCTGCGGACTTCCACTGGAGGATCGTCTCCACCGGGGCCGAAGGCACCGAGCGGGTGTATTCGCTCACCTGGGACTGCTAAGAAATTGCGCGGGTAAATGGGTGGCGGTCATGGTCGTCGGGCGGGGCGAGTGTCCCAGCGGTGGGTGGCCCAGGCTTCGCGGACCAGGCGTCGGACAGAGATGATCGCGTTGATCATCGCGAGGTAGGCCTATATGACTGTGCTGCGTCGTTTGATGCAGGACAGGACGAAGTTGTCGCCGCGGTTGTCCCCGTCTGGCTGTACCCGGCTGAGTGCTGGCGCGATCCAGCGACGGCGCTCAGCCCGGACCGCGACGGGCTTCCGGCTGACCTCACCGCGGAGATCGACCGGCTACGGGACTCGGCCGAGTTTCGCTTCGGCGATAGCCTGTGGCCTGCACGGGCACCAAGGAGCCACGCCGGACAGCGAACCAGGAGACAGGCCCGATGAGCGACCGGATCTCGCAGAGCCAGTGGCACATCACGACCGACGGGTCGGTCATCAAGTCGTACCCGAAGGCGCTGGACCACTCCGACCCGCAGCGCGACCCGCCACCCGGTCGGAAGTACCTGCGTTACACCACCACCCGACAGGTCGGACTCGCGGACCTGTACGCCCTGGACGAGGGCCTTGCCCGGTCCAACACCTTCTTCGACCGGCTCAGCATCGTGCTGCGCGTCCCGGCTTGGGTGGGGCTGGTGGGCGTGGTGCTCCTCCCCGGCGTGATGCGCCGCCGTTTCGAGCGAATCCACGTCGACGGAGGGCTTGCGTCCTCGACGCCCGAGGTCCTCAAGGAGCCCGAGGCGAAGGCGCTGATCGACACCCGTGGGACCATCTCCGGGAGCCCGAGCGGCGACGGGCGCTGACGGCGAGGCGTCAGCGAGTGGCGGGGACCGCGGTTCAACCGCCGGCCCCCCGAGGAGCGCACGCCCTCGCCCGGTACCGAGCTCGTCCTCGGCCGTGCCCCGCGCTCGTTCAGCGACTGGGTCGCCCGCAACGTCGACGCTTTCCGGTAGAGCGCAGAGCCCCGGGCCGCCGTCGGCAGAACACGGCGTCCCGGGGAGCGGCACGGCTGACAGGGGCCGCGACCAGATCGGACGACCGAAGCTGAGGTACGGCCGGCCCGGCTGCGGCTCAGGTCCAGTGGTGATCCGGTACCAGGTTCAGGACTGGGTGTACTCGGCCGCGACCTCGAGGATCCAGGTGATGCCGAAGCGGTCGGTCAGCATCCCGAAGGCGGGTGCCCACTGCGCCGGGCCGAAGGCCTCGATGACGGTGGCACCCTCGGCCAGCCGCTCCCACAGCGCGCGGACCTCCTCGACCGTCTCGCCACGGACGGAGAGGAAGAACGGCTCCTCGGTGACGGTGGTGCCGTTCTCGCGACGGGTGGTCGGCGCACCCTGCGTGACGGGGGCGCCTTGGCCCGGGACGTCATACGCCATGACGCGGAAGCCGGTGTCGGCGACGACCTGGCCGAACACCACCTTGGCGGCGTCGGGCAGCTCGGCGGGCATACCGAAGTCGCCGTAGGTGGCGATGGTCGCCTGTCCTCCGAACACGGACCGGTAGAACTCGAGGGCGCTACGGGCCTGACCATGGAAGTTCAGGTGGGCAACAGCGTTGATCGACATGATGGTCCTCACAGGTGGTCGTCATCGCCGGAGTTCTCCGCCGACAGACGCAATCTGTCACCAGTTCCGGACAGGGAACGTCCTGAACTCGTGGCAGTGTGAGAGACATGCCGATCGCCTCCTCGACGGCGACCTCGGGTCGCCTCCTCTACCTGCTGTCCTTGCTCCAGGCCCGTCGCGACTGGCCGGGGGAGCAGCTCGCCCACCGCCTCGGCGTCAGCGAGCGCACCGTGCGCCGCGACGTCGACCGCCTGCGCGAGCTTGGGTACCCCGTTCAGGCGGCCAGGGGTCCCGACGGCGGCTACCGGCTCGAGGCAGGCAGCGAGCTGCCGCCCCTGCTGTTCGACGACGAACAAGCGGTGGCGCTCGCGGTGGCACTACGGATCGCGGTCGTGACAGGGGCGGGCATCGAGGACGCCGCCGCGCGAGCCCTGGCCACGGTGCGGCAGGTCCTGCCCTCGCGCCTGCGGCAGCGCGTTGACGTCCTGGCGGTCACGGCGGCCGAATCGGCAGGCCGCGGGGCCGGCCCGCAGGCGGACACCGACGTCCTGGTCGCGCTGAGCGCCGCCATCCGCTCCGGGGAGGAGGTCCGGTTCGACTACCGCTCGCCAGGAGGAGCGGAGGCAGGGGCGGACGGCGACGGTCCGCAACCGCCTCGGCGGGCCCAGCCGCATCACCTCGTGGTCCGGCAGGGACGCTGGTATCTCGTCGGATGGTCCCCGGACCGCCAGGACTGGCGGATCTACCGCGCCGACCGGATGACGCTCCGGGTCCCGAACGGGCCGCGGTTCACGCCCCGCGAGGTACCGGGTGGCGACGTCGCCGCGTTCCTGTCCGCCCGCTTCAAAGGCGCAGGGGGCGCAGAGGGCGTGGACGAGTGGCCCTGTCGCGGCGAGGTGATCCTCGACCTGCCCGCCGCGCGGGTCGCGCCGTTCGCCGGCGACGGGTTGGTCGAGGAGCTGGGCCCCGCGCGGTCCCGGCTGCTGATCGGGTCGTGGTCCTGGGCCGCGATGGCCGCCACGCTGGCCCGGTTCGACACGGAGATCGAGGTCGTCGGCCCGACCGCACTGTGTGACGCGTTCGCCGAGCTGTCGCGCCGCGCCGCGCGCGCCGCAGGATTTCTGCCGGCTGGGCGCGGGTCGTGACACCTCCGGCAGGGGCAGAATGGTCACGGTCCCCAGGCGCCGTGACCACAGTCGTGGCTTCGGACGCGACGCAGAAGTGACGCAGAACAGAAATGAGGACGGTCCGATGCCCGAGCGGAGCACGCAGTTCTTCGTCGACCTCGAGTCGAAGGTCTGGGACGCACTGGTCAGTGGTGACGCGGATGCCGAGTACGAGCTGCTCTCCGCGGACTTCCTCGGCGTGTACCCCGCGGGGTTCGCCACCAGAACGGAGCACGCCGACCAGCTCTCGGACGGGCCGATCACGACGTCGTACTCCATCGAGGGCGCGCGGCTGATCGAGGTGTCCGATGATGCGGTGCTGCTCTGCTATCGCGCCGACCACCAGCCTGCCGGCAGCGCTGAGCCGGAGTCGATGTTCATCAGCTCACTGTGGGTCGAACGTGACGGCCGCTGGTGGAACACGTTCAGTCAGGACACCCCAGCCAGCTCCTGACACCGCGCCCGGCTGCCGGCGCAGCCGTCAGCGCCGTGCCGCAGCGCACGAAGGTACCGCCGGCGATACACCCGCTGGGCGACCAGGATCAAGGGAAAGAGCCCACGCCAACTGTCACCAGGTCATCCTCTCGCGGCGGAGCGGCAGGTCGCGGCGGCGGCAGTGCGTTCGGGGCCATGAGCCTCGTGGCCCGTGCGAGCGCCGCCCGGCCCGTCCATGATGAGACGAGGGCGCCTCCTGGTGGAGCCGACGCCGGCGTGGGCGCCTACCGCCGACAGGCCTACCGACGGGCGGACGAGCACGGGGAGAACGCATGAGCTCCACGACCGTGGCAGACGGGATCGTCGACCGGCTGGTCGACTGGCGCGTGACACGAGTCTTCGGGTATGCGGGTGACGGGGTGGACCCGCTCCTGGCGGCCCTGCGCAGGCAGGAGGACCGGGTCGAGCTGGTCACGGCACGGCACGAGGAGATGGCCGCCTTCATGGCGACCGGCCACGCGAAGTACGGCGACGGGGTCGGCGTGTGCCTCGCCACGCAGGGCCCCGGCGCCGTCCACCTGCTCAACGGCTTGTACGACGCCAAGCTGGACCGCAAGCCGGTGGTGGCCATCGTCGGCCAGGTGGTGACCAGTGCGCTCGGGTCCGGCTACCAGCAGGAGGTCGACCTGCACACGCTCTTCAAGGACGTCTGCGCGCAGTACCTGCAGGTCGTGTCGTCCCCGCAGCAGCTGCCGCACGTGCTGGACGACGCCTTCCGCACCGCGCTGGCCACGTCCAGCCCCGTGTGCGTCATCGTGCCGCACGACGTCCAGCAGGCCAACGCCCCCGCCCAGGACGAGCAGGCGCACGGGGTGGTGCCGTCCTCGACAGCCTTCGCGCAGGGGCGCACCGTTCCCGACGACGACCAGCTCCGTGCCGCCGCAGACCTGCTCGGTGCGGGGCAGTGTGTCGCCGTGCTGGTCGGTCAGGGTGCTGCCGGTGCTGAGCGTCAGGTGCGCGACGTCGTCGAACGCCTGGGGGCCGGGCTGACCACCTCGCTGCTCGGCAAGCCGCTCCTGGACGAGTCGCTGCCCTACCACTGCGGAGTTATGGGACACCTCGGCACCACGGCGTCGGCCGACCTGATGTCCGGGTGCGACACCCTGCTCATCGTCGGCAGCAACGACCCGTGGACCGAGTACTACCCGGCGCCGGGCCAGGCCAGAGCCGTGCAGATCGACGTGACGGCGCGCAACATCGGGACGAAGTTCCCCGTCGAGGCTGCCCTGCCCGGGGATGCTGCCGCCACCCTGGACGCGCTCCTGCCTCTGCTCCCCGAGCGGGACGGCTGGCGCCAGGACGTCGAGCGCTTCGTCGGCGGGTGGCGCGACGTCATCGAGCAACGGGTCGCGCAGCGGTCCGCACGGCTCAACCCGCAGCTGGTCCTGAACGAGCTGTCCGCGCAGCTCCCGTCCGACGCGCAGGTGGCCGTCGACGTCGGCTCGGTGACCTACTGGTACGCGCGGTTCCTCCGGCTGCCGGACGGAGTTCCCGCGCACCTGTCGAGCACGCTTGCCTCGATGGGGTCCGCGATGCCGTACGGGATCGCCGCGAAGCTGCTGCACCCGGATCGGCCGGTCGTGGCGCTCGCGGGTGACGGGGCGATGCAGATGAACGGCCTGTCCGAGCTGATCACCGTCGCGCACCGCTGGCGCGACTGGGCGGACCCGCGGTTCGTCGTCCTGGTCCTGAACAACGGCGACCTGGCGGAGGTCAGCTGGGAGCAGCGGGAGATGGAGGGCGACCCCCGGTTCCCGACCTCGCAGACGGTGCCCGCGTTCCCGTACGCCGACTACGCCAAGCTCCTCGGGCTGGACGGCGTGCGGGTCGAGGAACCCACGCAGGTCCGGGAGGCGTGGACGGCTGCGCTGGCCGCCGACCGGCCGGTGGTCGTCGAGGCCGTGGTCGACCCCGACACCCCGCTCCTGCCGCCCCGCCAGCCGGCGGAGAAGGTGGAGTCCACCCTGCGTGCGATCGAGCACGAGCCCGACGGCGGCCAGGCGGCCGACCTGCTGCGCGAGCAGCGCGACGACGAACGGTAGGGCCCGCCTGCCGAACGACGCGACGAGGCGTCGCGAGCCCGCGACCTCCGCGTCAGGCCGTCCCGACGTCGTACCGGGTGCCCTCCGCCACGGCCCGGAGCTTGTCCGGGTTGGCCACGTTGTGGATGGCGGTGATGCGCCCGCCGGCATCGACGTCGAGCGTCATCGTGGCGACGACGCGGCCCGCACCGCTGAACATCAGGCCCGGTCCGCCGTTGATCTCGACGAGCTCCGCATTCATGTCGGCCGGTTCGATGCCCTGGTAGGTCGCCGTCCCGAGACCCGCGAACCACGTGGCGACCGTGGACGCGCCCACCACGGGTCGCAGCGCCTGGCGGACCTTGCCACCGCCGTCGGTCCACAGCGTGACGTCGGGGGACAGCAGTTCCATCAGGGAGTTGATGTCACCTCCGGTGGCGGCGGCGAAGAACCGTTCGGTGACCGCGTGCTGCTGCCTCCGGTCCGCCTCGAAACGCGGACGGCGGGCCTGCACGTGCTCGCGGGCCCGGTGAGCCGCCTGTCGCACCGCCGCCTCGGAGCGTTCGGTCGCGTCGGCGATCTCGGCGTGGCTGAAGCCGAAGACCTCCCGCAGGACGAAGACCGCACGCTCGAGCGGGCTCAGCGTCTCCAGCACCACGAGCATCGCCATCGACACCGACTCCGCCCCGACGGCGGCTTCCGAGGCGTCGCCGCCGGTGAGGATCGGCTCCGGCAACCACGGCCCGACATAGGTCTCCCGCTTGTGCCGGGCAGAACGCAGCCGTTCCAGCGCTATGTTCGAGACGATCCGCGTGAGGTAGGCCCTGGGCTCGGCCACCTGCGAGCGGTCCGCGGCCGACCACTTGAGCCACGCGTCCTGGACGGCGTCCTCGGCGTCCGCCGCGCTGCCCAGCAGCCGGTAGGCCACGGAGAACAGCAGTCGACGGTGCTGGTGGAAGACCGATTCCTGAGGTCCGGCGGGCCCGGCGGGCTCGGTAGACGTCGACGGGTCGCTCACCGCGCCTCACGGATTCGGGTGAGGCGTCCACCGTGGGGCCAGAGCGCGCCCGAGGCGGGGACCTTCTTCATGCGGCCGTAGGTGGGCCAGGGGGATGCGGTCACCGTCTCCTTGTACCGCATGGCCGTGCGTCCGGTCAGGACGATCCGGCGCGGGCTGTCGTCAGGGCGGGTGAACTGGACGACGCCGTCGGTCCGGCCCAGGCTCACGGGCGTGTGGTAGTAGCCGAAGCGGAAGGGCTTGAGCCGCCTGCCGCGCATCGCGCGGTCGATCGAGAGCGCGGCGTGCACACCGGTCGGCATCCCGCTCTGGCAGGTGCCGTGCATCACGCCGTACCCCTGGCGGACGGCCGCCGCGTCGCCGATGGCATACACGTCGGGATGGGAGACGGACCGCAGCGTGCTGTCGGTGACGATGCGTCCGCGCTCGTCGACCTTGAGCCCGGCGGCGGCTGCCAGGGGAGACACTCTCGTGCCGCCCGTCCAGAGCAGGACGTCGGCGCCGATGCGTCCGCCGTCCGCCAGCTCGACGGCATCGGGCAGCGCCTTCGTGATCTCGACCCCCGCGCGTACCTCGACGCCCAGCCGGTCGAGCGCGGACCGTAGGTATGCTCTCGCCCGGGGATCCATCGTCGACCCCGGCTCGCTCCGGCCCACCAGCACGACGTCGAGGTCCGGGCGCTGCTCGGCGATCTCGGCCGCGGACTCGACGCCGGTCAGCCCGGTGCCGGCGACCACCACCGTGCCGCTGTCGAGCTGCTCCAGGCGGTCGGCCAGCAGCTCTGCTTCGCGGGGACCGCTCAGGGTGTAGGCGTGCTCCTCCGTACCGGGCACGCGCGTCGTGTCGGCGACGCTGCCCAGCCCGTACACGAGAGTGTCGTAGCGCAGCACCTCCTGGTCGTCGATCCGCACCGACCTCGCCTCGGCGTCGACCGCTGTCACCCAGCCGTGCACGAACCGCGCCCCGGTCCCGTCGAGCATCTCCGGGATGCTCAGCTCGGCGACGCGCTGGCCGGTCGCCGAAATGTGCAGTCGGAGGCGCTCGGTGAAGCGCTCCTCCGCGTTGACGACGGTCACCTCGACCGGCTGGCGCCCGCGCGTGCGGCGGGTTCGGGCCGCGAGCTGCACGGCCGCGGCCATGCCCGCGTAGCCGGCGCCCAGGATCACCACGTGATGTGTCTGCTGTTCGGTCATCGTTTCCGCTCCCTTGTTCCGTGCTGATGACCATGTGATGGGAGCGGGCTTCCGGTCTGTGACATCGAGCCGGTGTGACGCCCGACACAGACCGGACGTCGATAGGTTGGGCACAGCGTCTGTCGGATCGAGAGCAAGGAGAACCAAGGATGATTCGCAAGCTGCAGGCTGTCGCTGTGGACTGCCCGGACCCGGTCCGGCTCGCCGAGTTCTACGCGGAGCTCCTGGGTGGGCGGGTCGAGGTGGACCCGGACGATCCGGACTGGGTAGAGGTGCGCGGTTTCGAGGGCACGCCGCTCGCCTTTCAGAAGGTGGAGGGCTATCGGGCGCCGCAGTGGCCGGGGCAGGAGTCACCGCAGCAGATGCACCTCGACTTCGACGTGGACGACATCGAGGCGGACGAGAAGCGCGTGCTGGAGCTCGGCGCAACGGTGCTGGAGCGCACCGACCAGCTCCACCAGGAGGCGAACTGGCGGGTGTACGCCGACCCGGCGGGTCACCCGTTCTGTCTCTGCGCCCACTGATCTCTGCGCTCACTGACAAAGGCAGCCCTTCAGCCGACCGGCGGCGTCGGACGGGAAGCGCGTCCGACGCCGCCGTCGGGGCAGGTCACGCGCAGCCTGCCAGCTCCTCCTCGTCCGGGGTGAACCGGACCCAGTCGAACGCCGCAGTGAGCTCGGGCGTCGCGGCGGGGCCGCGGTAGGCGAACGGTCCGACGTCCGTGGCGGCGAGCTGGTCAGCAGGAGCGGCGCGCCCGAGGTTCACGAAGGTTTCGCCGTCGACACTGTACGAAGCGGTCAGCCACGTGCCGTGGTTCGTGATCCGCAGCCACACGGTGTCGCCGGTCCCGGGCGGGGCCAGGGCGGAGTCCTCCGCCGTCCACGCGTTGTTCCGGTCGACCCCGTTGCTGCGCCAGACGAAGTCGAACCGCTTGCCGGCGTCCACGTGCGAGATGTCGATGCGTACCGAGTTCGCGTCGTCGCGCCGGACGATCAGGCCCGCCTGCTGGAAGTTCACCTGCGGGTCCAGCGTGACCTGCGTCGTCACCTCCCACGGCGCGTCGGGCACCGGCTGCAGGAGGAGCGGCGCCGACGTCGAGTTGCCCTGGTACGTGGGGATGCGCCACGCGCCGTCCGCCACGGTCGAGCGGTCCAGGCTGCCCCGCACCGCCGTCGACCAGAGCGACCGGTCGAGCGGACCGTCGAACTCGTCGGAGCCCGCACCCGTGCACTGTGCGTACATCGGGTCCTCGGGCCGGGTGTTCAGCGGGTCCCGCACCCCGTCCGGGTCGAGGACCGCGTGGGCGATGGTGGTGTGCGAGCGCTCGCCGTGCTCGTAGACGAGGTGCAGCGTGCCGTCCGCCCGCACGATCTGCGGTGACGTCGCACGGCCCGCTTCGGGTGGGGCCGGCTGGGGCACGAAGAGCGGCTCCGGTGCGCCGACGTCGGTCAGGGTCCGGTCGACGGGCCGGGCGAGGATGGTGCCGACGGTCGCGCCGTAGACGATGTAGTCCTGGCCCTTCCACCGCCACAGGTCGGCGGCCGACACGTTGATGCCTTCCACCGGCCCGGGGGTCACGATCGGCTCGGGCTCGACCTGCCAGTCGCGGCCGTCCGCCGAGTAGGCGAGGTTGATGTGCCGGACGTTGGTGTCGTAGTTCGTCATGAAGAACATCGCCCAGCGGTGCGGTGACGAGCGGTCGGGATTGCGGAACACCCGCGCGTACGACGTCTCGGTAGCGTGCCGGCCGGGCTGTGCGGCGTCGACCATCTCCGTGGTGACGGCCTCACCGCCGTAGGCGAACGTCACCCCGTCGGTCGACGTCGCGTACCTGGTCACCGTGTTGTCACCGTGGAAGTACAGGTACATCCGCTGCTCGGCGGCGTTCCACACGGCGTCGGGCGACGACACGTGCGGCACGTCGTAGATGTCCTCCCACGTGTTCGCGACCACCGGGCTGGCCTCGTGCTGGGTCCACGGCCCGTCGAGCGAGTCGGCGTACATCAGGTTGATGCCGCCCGGGTCGTCGTGCGGCGCGTAGTAGACGTACCACTCACCGAGCGGGTCCTCCAGGTGCTTCCCGGCGTGGAACACCGACGGGAAGATGAACTCCTGGTTGGGGTTGTGCGGGAGCGTGTCGTCGAGCGGATCGACCAGCGCACCAGTCGTGGTGAAGATCGGCAGCTCGCGCCCGGGCGGCCCGTCGGGCGCGGCCGAGGACGGCGCCGCGTGGGTCACGCCGGGAGCTACCCCGGCCGTGACCGCCAGGGCGGCCAGCGCGGCACCGGCGAGGGTGCGGCGCAGGGTGAGGACGGCCATGATGCGTACTCCTTTGTCGCGGTGTCATGACGGCGTCAGCCTTCGGCCGGACCCCGAGCGGGGTCAAGGGAGGTAATCAGATCTACCAGCGCCCAGCTGGATAATGCGCCCCATCCGAGGTGGCCCGACGGCGCAGCCAGGTGTTTCCGTGCACACGGGGTCGCGCCGGGGAGTTGCTAATAATGCGCATCATCAGATTGACCGGCGCTTCCGCCGACCGTGACACTCCTGACGTCAGCCACCGGGTCTGAACGGGTTCAAGGAGGAGCCGTGCCACGTCGCCGCATCACGCAGACGGACGTCGCCGCGATGGCCGGCGTCAGCCAGGCCACCGTCTCGTTCGTGCTCAACGGCAGCACACCCGCCGGGGTACGCATCAGCGAGGAGACCCGCCAGCGCGTCCTCGACGCCATCCGGATCACCGGCTACACCGCCAACCCCGCCGCGCAGCGCCTCGCGGGCGGGCTCGCCCAGATCCTCGGCGTGTTCACCTACGAGGCGACGTTCCCCCGCGCCAGCCGCGACTTCTACGGCCCGTTCCTGGTCGGGATCGAGCATGCGGCCGAACGGCTCGGTGTCGACCTGCTGCTGTTCACCAGCGCACCCGTCGCGGACGGGCGCCGCAGGCTCACCCGTGACGGTTGGCAGCGGCTCGGCGTGGCCGACGGCTGCCTGCTCCTCGGGCAGCACGAGGACCGGGGCGAGCTGCAGCACCTGCTCGACACGAACTACCCCTTCGTCTTCATCGGCAAGCGTGGCAGCGACGGGGGCCGGCTCCCGTACGTGGGCGCCGACTACGTCGGGGGCACGGTGCGGCAGATCGACCGCCTCGTCGCCCTCGGCCACCGGCGGATCGGTTACGTCGGCATGCGCGGCACCGACCAGCCGACTCTCGACCGTGTCGAGGGGTACCGAAGCGGCATGAAGGGGCACGGCCTCACCACCCGGTTCGTCGAGCTCGACGACGTCGCTGCCACGGCAGCGGAGATCGTCGACCAGCGCTTCACGGCGGTCGTCGTCGCACCCGAGAACCACCCGGAGGAGCTTGCCGACGAGCTCGAACGCCGCGGCAGGCGCGTGCCCGACGACGTGTCGGTCCTGCTGCTCGGGCAGCCGCACCACCCCCGCCGCGGCGGCAGGAACTGGTCGGGCTTCTCCGTGCCGCGCGAGGAGATGGGCGCCCGGGCGCTGTACCTGCTGTCCCGCCTGGTCTCCGACGACAGCCCCAGGCGCGAGCGTGAGGCGAGCCGCACCCCCGCGGTCGCCGAGGCCGACCTGCACCAGATCCTCGTGTGCCCCGACGTCGAGGGCGGCACGGCCGCACCCGCACGCACCGACGACACGCCCCGCACCGACGACACACCCGACGACACACCCCAGACCGACGACAGGACGGACCCCGCGTGACCCACCAAGACCTGCAGACCGACGTGCTCGTGGTGGGCGCGGGCCTCGGCGGCATCGCCGCGGCGCTCGCGGCCGCCGACCGTGGCGCCTCTGTCGTCCTCACGGAGGAGTACCCCTGGATCGGCGGGCAGCTGACCTCGCAGGCGGTGCCGCCCGACGAGCATCCCTGGGTGGAGCGGTTCGGCGTGACCGCCCGCTACCGGGCGCTGCGCGACGGGATCCGCGACGTCTACCGCCGTCGCTACCCGCTGACCGACGCGGCACGCGCGTGGCCGGAGCTCAACCCGGGCGCGGGCTGGGTCTCGAAGCTGTGCCACGAGCCGCGGGTCGCCGTCGGCGTGCTGGAGGAGATGCTCGCCCCCTACCGCTCCACCGGCCGCATCCGGCTCCTGGAGCGGGTGCGTCCCACGTCGGCCACCACCGACGGCGACCAGGTGACCTCGGTGACGCTCGCCTCGGTGGTCGGTGGTCCCGAGGTGACGGTGAGCGCCGCCTACACGATCGACGCCACGGAGACCGGCGAGCTGCTTCCGCTGACCGGCACGGAGTACGTCACCGGGTTCGAGTCGGCGCGCGTGACCGGCGAGCCCAGCGCTCCCGACGAGGCCCAGCCGGACAACGTCCAGGCCCTGAGCGTGTGCTTCGTCGTCGAGCATGTCGACGGCGAGCACACGATCGACCGCCCCGACCGCTACGACTTCTGGCGCTCGTACGCGCCGGGCGCCTGGGGCGGTGAGCGGCTGCTCTCCTGGACCGCGCCCAACCCCCGCACGCTCGCGCTGGAGCAGCGGTCGTTCACACCCAACCCGGGTGACGACCCCCTGGCGGTCGACGCCGACCAGTCGAAGAACGCCGGCGACGGCAACCTGTGGCTGTTCCGCCGCATCGCCGCGCGTGACCTCCACGAGCCGGGCTTCTACGCGGGCGACCTGTGCCTGGTGAACTGGCCGAGCATCGACTACTTCCTCGGCCACGTCCTGGACGTGCCCCGCGACGTGGAGGAGGCCCGGATCGCCGACGCCCGGCAGCTCAGCCTGTCGATGCTCTACTGGATGCAGACCGAGGCACCGCGACCCGACGGCGGCACGGGGTTCCCCGGCCTGCGGCTCCGGCCCGACGTCATGGGGAACGCGGACGGGCTCGCCCAGGCCCCGTACCACCGCGAGTCCCGGCGGATCCAGGCGGTCACGACGGTCACGGAGAACGACGTCTCCTACGCCGTACGCGGCGACCGGGGCGCCACGCGCTACGCGGACTCCGTCGGCGTGGGCATGTACCGGATCGACCTGCACCCGTCCACGGGCGGCGACACCTACATCGACGTGCCGTCGACGCCGTTCGAGATCCCGCTCGGCGCCCTGCTGCCCCGGCGGACGACCAACCTGCTCGCGGGCAACAAGAACATCGGCACCACGCACATCACCAACGGGTGCTACCGGCTGCACCCCGTCGAGTGGAACGTCGGCGAGGCCGCCGGCCACCTGGCCGCACACTGCCTCGCCACCGGACGCACGCCCCACGCGGTCCAGGCCGAGCCCGACCTGCTCGCCGACTACCAGGCGGAGCTCGTCGCCGCCGGGGTCGAGCTGCGCTGGCCGGACGGCGTCCACCCGTACTGACGGAGTCCACCCGTACTGACGGCGTCCACCCGCACTGACGGAGTCCACC
The DNA here is from genome assembly GCF_028994775.1 of Promicromonospora iranensis. GTDB lineage: Bacteria > Actinomycetota > Actinomycetes > Actinomycetales > Cellulomonadaceae > Promicromonospora > Promicromonospora iranensis_A. The sequence goes on from NZ_JAJQMN010000013.1 coordinate 76,839, forward strand.
CGCACTGACATACCCGGCGACACCTCGTCCCGGATCAGTCCAAAGGAGAACTGATGTCTGCACAGCACACACCCCCCAGCCCCCGACTTCGAGCGGCCGTGGCCGCGGCCGCCACGAGCTCGCTGCTCGTCCTGACCGCGTGCGGTGGAGGAACCGACGCACCTGTCGGCGAGCCCGAGGCCCCGTCCGAGCCCGTCGACCTGCGGATGACCGTCTGGACGGCGGACGAGGCGCAGCTCGAGCTCTTCCAGAGCATCGCCGACGACTACGTCGCGGAGAACCCCGAGCTGGTCTCCAGCGTGACGTTCGAGACCATCCCGTTCGAGGACTACACGACGTCGCTGACCACCCAGCTGGCCGGCGGCAACGCCCCTGACCTGGCCTGGATCTTCGAGAGCAACGCGCCGGAGTTCGTCGCCAGCGGGGCGCTCGTCGACCTGCGCCCGCTGCTGGAGAGCACGGACGGCTACGCCCTCGACGACATCGTGCCGAGCGCCCTCGGCCTCTGGGAGGACGCCGAGGGGCTGTACGCCTACCCGTTCTCCACCAGCCCGTTCGCGATGTTCGTCAACACCGACCAGATCGCCGCCGCGGACCAGACCGACCCCGCCGAGCTCGTCGCGTCCGGGGAGTGGACGTTCGACGCCGCCCGGGACATCGCCGCGGCCACCGCCGAGGACTCGGGCAAGCAGGGCCTCGTGGTCCGGGACTTCGACTACCAGACGTGGGAGAACCTGGCCACGGTCTGGTCCGGGTGGGCCGCCGCCCCGTGGAGCGAGGACGGCACGCAGTGCACCTTCACCGAGCCGGCGATGGTCGAGGCCATGACCTGGATCCACGACGCGGCGTTCGAGGACGGCGCCATGCCGGGCCCGGGCACGACCGCCGACTTCTTCGCCGGTGACGCCGCGATGACGATCACTCAGATCAGCAGGGCGTCGGCGCTCGACGGCTCGTTCGACTGGGACGTCGTGCCGCTGCCCGCGGGACCGGCCGGCAAGCAGAACGTCGTCGGGCAGGCCGGGATCGGCGTGTTCGCCGCGGGGGAGCACCCCGACGTCGCCGCGGACTTCCTGGCGCACTTCACCGACCCCGAGAACGCCGAGCAGCTCGCCGCCTACTTCCCGCCGCCCCGCGCGTCCCTCCTGAACGCGGAGACCCTGGCCGACGCCAACCCGAGCCTGACCGCCGAGCAGCTGCAGGCCGTGGTCGTGGAGGGCGTGGAGGACGCCGTCACCAAGCCGGCGCACAAGAACTTCGCTCAGCTGTCGGAGACCGTGCGCGCCGAGCTCGACGCGCTGTGGACCGAGGACGCGGACGTCGAGGCGGTCCTCACGGACACCTGCTCGACGATCACGCCCCTGCTGGAGGAGTGACCGTGGCGACTCTGTCCGCGGGAAATGTCTCAGCGGCGGTGCGCCGCGACTGGCTCGTCGGCTACGCCATGGTGGCGCCGGTGGTCCTCGGCGCGCTCGCGTTCGTCGTCCTCCCGCTCGGCATGGTGGTCTGGTACTCCCTGCACGAGTGGAACGTCCTGGCGAACACCTTCACCTTCGTCGGAGCAGAGAACTACGGGCGCATGGCGTCCGACGACGGCCTGGCGGACGCGCTCCTGGCCAGCCTGTGGTTCTCGATCGGGCTCGTCGTGCTCAACATCGTGCTGGCGTTGCTGCTCGCCGTCCTCCTCAACCAGCGCCTGCCCGGCACCACGACGTTCCGGACGTTCTTCTTCTCGCCCGTCGTCGTCTCGCTGGTCGCCTGGACGATCGTGTGGAGCTTCCTGCTGCAGGCCGACGGCGGCATCAACGGGTTCCTCGCGGTGCTCGGCGTCGACGGACCGAACTGGCTGCGGCACGAGACCACCGCGATGATCGCGGTGATCATCGTCCAGGTCTTCAAGAACGTCGGGCTCAACATGATCCTGTTCCTCGCGGCGCTGCAGGGCGTGCCCGAGGAGCTCCAGGAGGCGGCCCGGCTGGACGGGGCCGGCGCCTGGCGGCGCTTCCGGTCGATCACCCTTCCGCTGATCAGCCCCACGATCCTGCTCGTGTCGATCATCACCATCGTCGGCTCGCTCGAGGTCTTCGCGCAGATCGACGTCCTCACGGGCGGCGGGCCGGGGAACTCGACGACCGTCCTCGTCTACTACCTGTACCAGCAGGCGTTCCGGTTCAACGAGTTCGGGTACGCCAGCGCCATCGCGGTGCTCCTGTTCGTCATCGTCCTCGTACTGACGCTCCTGCAGTGGCAGTCGCGCAAGAGGTGGGTCTTCCATGAGGTCTGACGTGCTGTCCCCCCGAGCCCGCCGGGGCTGGTCCCGGTGGCTGCTCGTCGCGCTCCTGGCCCTGCTGAGTGTCCCGTTCGTCTTCCCCACCTGGTGGATGGCGACCTCCAGCCTCAAGCCGATGAGCGAGATCCTCCGCCGGGTGCCGACGATCTGGCCGCAGGACCCGACGCTGGACGCGTACGGCCAGGTGTTCACGCTCCAGCCGTTCGCCCAGCAGTACTGGAACTCCCTCTACATCGCGGCTCTCGTCACGATCGGCACCATGCTCGTGGCCGCCATGGCGGGCTACGCGTTCGCGCGGATCCGGTTCCCCGGCGCGAACGCCCTGTTCGTGCTGGTGCTCGTCGGCCTGCTCGTGCCGTCGGAGGTGACGATCGTCCCGCTGTTCCGGATCGTCAACAGCCTCGGGCTCATCAACACGCACTGGCCGCTGATCGTCATCCCGATCCTCGGCGCGCCCGCTGTGCTCGCCGTCTTCATCATGCGGCAGTTCTTCCTGGCGCTCCCGACGGAGCTCGAGGAGGCGGGCCGGATCGACGGACTCGGACGATGGGGGATCTTCTGGCGCATCGCCCTCCCGCTGTCGCGGTCGGCCCTCGGCGCCGTGGCCATCTTCACGTTCCTCAAGTCCTGGAACCTCTACCTGGAGCCCATCGTCTACCTGTCCAGCAAGGAGAGCTTCACGCTGCCGCAGGCACTGACCCAGTACGTCGACGCCTACGGCGGCCCCATGTGGAACGTCCAGCTCGCCGCCACGACCCTCACCGTGCTGCCCGTCCTCGCCGTGTTCCTCGTGGCGCAGAAGCAGTTCGTCCAAGGGCTCGCGCACAGCGGGCTCAAGGGCTGAGCCGGCGCCGGCCGCCGCGCGCGTCCGCTCAGGCGCACGCCGGGTGAAAAATGGATGTGGTGTTAACGTGAAGCGCTCTGCATTCACCGCGTCATCTGTAAAGGAGTTCTGGCGCCCCGGTGTGACAGCCCCGAAGCACGGGCGGGCGGGGGGCCGTCGTGATGAGTACTTCAGAATCCACCAAGTCATTGCTCGGACAGGTCCAGCGTGCCGCGCGCCGTGTCGAGCGCGCGGCGCGCGGCCCTGCTGAGCAGCGTGTCGGCATCGACAAGACCGTCTTCGGCGTCGCAGGCCTGATCGCCGTCGCCTTCATCGTCTGGGGCTTCGTGAGCCCCGGCAGCCTCGGTACGGTGTCCGACGCCGCCCTCGCCGGCGTGCTGCAGAACTTCGGCTGGCTGTTCGTGATCGCCGCCACCGTCTTCACGGTCTTCGTGCTGGTCGTCGCGATGGGCCGGTTCGGCCGGATCACCCTCGGCCAGGACGGCGAGAAGCCGCAGTACAAGACCTCCTCCTGGATCGCGATGATGTTCGCGACCGGTATGGGCATCGGCCTCATGTTCTACGGCGTGGGCGAGCCGCTGTACTTCTACATGGCCCCGCCGCCCGGAACCGTCGAGGGCTCGACGCCCGAGGCCGCGGCCACCGCCATGGGCACCACGCTGTTCCACTGGACGCTGTACCCGTGGGCCATGTACGCGATCGTCGGCCTCGGCATGGCCTACGGCACCTACCGCCTGGGCCGCGCCCAGCTGTTCAGCTCGATGTTCACGTCGCTGTTCGGGCGCAAGGCGGTCAACGGTGTCGGTGGGCGCGTCATCAACATCCTGGCGATCCTCGCGACGCTGTTCGGCTCCGCCTGCTCGCTGGGCCTCGGCGCCCTCCAGATCGGCGGTGGCCTCCAGCACTCGGGCTTCCTGGGCAACATCGGCACGGCCGGGCTCGTGGTCGTCATCGCGATCCTGACCGCCCTGTTCGTCATCTCGGCCGTGTCCGGCATCGAGCGGGGCATCCAGTGGCTCTCCAACGCCAACATGTGGCTCGCGCTGGTGCTCGCCATCGTCGTGTTCATCGGCGGCCCCACCCTGTTCATCCTGAACGTGCTGCCCGCTTCCCTGGGCGCCTTCGTCGGCGACCTGCCCGAGATGGCCTCGCGTACCGCGGCCTCCGGCGATCAGTCCCTGTCCGACTGGATGGGTACCTGGACGATCTTCTACTGGGCCTGGTGGGTGTCCTGGACGCCGTTCGTCGGCCCGTTCATCGCCCGCATCTCGCGCGGCCGCACGGTGCGCCAGTTCGTCGTCGGCGTGCTGCTGGTGCCCTCCATCGTCTCGACCCTGTGGTTCGCGATCTTCGGCGGCGGAGCCATCGGCCTGCAGGAGCGGGCCGAGCAGGCGCAGGACGCCGGGTCGGCGCTCGCCGCCATCGGCGAGGCCGGTGCCGACATCAACTTCGACCTCATCCTGTTCCAGACGCTCGGCGCCCTGCCGGTGCCGGGCTGGGTGGGCCTGGTCCTGATGGGGCTGGCGGTCGTGCTCGTGGCGATCTTCTTCGTCACCGGCGCCGACTCCGCGTCGATCATCATGGGCGGCCTGTCCGAGAACGGCGCCGAGCACCCCACCCGCAGGTCGGTGGTGTTCTGGGGTGTGAGCACCGGTGCGGTGGCCGCCGCGATGCTGCTGGCCGGCGGCAGCGATCCGACCAGCGCCCTGAACGGCCTCAAGAACATCACCATCGTCTCGGCGCTGCCGTTCGTCGTGGTGATGCTCGTGCTCTGCGTCGCCCTGTGGAAGGACCTGTCGAGCGACCCGCTCGTCCTCAAGGGCGAGCTGGCCGTGCAGGTCCTGCGCGAGACGGTGGACACCGGCGTCGAGAAGCACGACGGCGAGCCGTTCGAGCTCTCCACCTCGGCGTCGGCCACCGAGGAGGACCCGGACGAGACCCCGACGACGCCGGAGAACGGTGTGCCGGTGGTGGCCCAGGGCGGGCCGGAGGCCAGGGGCTGACCGATAATCCGTTGCCGGGCCACGGCCCGGCAACGGACGGTGTACCCATGACCGACCCCTCCCGCCTGCTCCAGGCCTATGACGACCAGCTCCGCACCGACGCCGAGACGCCCAGCGCGATCTCCGTCACCCGTGTCGGTCCGCTGCGGCTGGTGACGTTCCTGGGCGGGCGGGGCTTCGTCACGTACCGCGACCTCGGCGGGGCCGACGAGCCGGCGGTGCGGAAGCTCGTCGCCGAGGCCATCGCCCACTTCCGGGCCGACGGCGGCATCGCGCAGGTCGAGTGGAAGACGCGCGGCCACGACCACGCCCCCGGCCTGCACGAGGCGCTGCTCGAGCACGGGTTCGCGCCGGAGGATCCGGAGTCGATCATGATCGGCGAGGCGGCGGCCCTCGCGGTCGACGTCCCCCTGCCCGACGGCGTCACCGTGCGGCGGGTGACCGAGGAGCACGAGGTCCGCGCGATGTGCGCGATGCAGGACGAGGTGTTCGGTGCCCCGCCGTCGGACAGGACGGCCGACGCGATCCTGCGCCGCCAGGCGGTGGACGACAGCATGGAGCTGTGGGTCGCGGAGGCCGAGGGGCAGTTCGTGACCGCGGGCCGGCTGGAGCCGGTGGCGGACACGGTGTTCGCGGGGATCTGGGGCGGCAGCACCCGGCCCGAGTGGCGCGGGCGTGGCATCTACCGGGCGCTGACGGCGGCCCGTGCACGCTCGGCCCTGGCGTTGGGCAAGACCCTGATCCACAGCGACTCGACCGAGTACTCGCGCCCCATCCTGGAACGCTACGGCTTCGTCAAGGTCTCCACGACGACGCCCTACGCCTGGCAACGCTGAACGTCAGTCCGACCGCCGTCGGCCCATGAGGTTCGCCGGCTCGGACAGGCCCGCGTACCGGAACCCGGGCACGAGGTCCACGAACCCGAGCCGGCGGTAGAGCACCTTGGCCCGGTCGGCGGGGTCGGCAGTGGTGGACAGCAGGATGTGTCGATGCGCGGTCCGCTCGAAGAGCCCGCGCAGGAGAGCCGTCCCGTGGCCCTTGCCCTGGTGCTCCGGCAGGATCTCCAGCTCGTTGAGCTCGAACGCGTCGTCCGTCCAGCCGGCGTGGCCGGCCCGCGCCAGCGCCGGGCCCACCTGCTGGGGCCACCAGTGCTCGGGCTGGTAGTCGAACCCGTACACGAACCCGACGAGGTCGTCGTGGTCGAACGCGCCGAGGGTCAGGGCGCCGTCGTACAGCGGCAGGTAGGCGAGCCGGGTGTCCCGGAAGTGGTCGCGGCGCTCGTCCGAGTAGCCGAACGCGCGCTGGAAGATCCGGGCGACCTCGTCCGCGCGCCGCAGCACCTCCGAGGTCTCCAGCGCGCGAATCGTCATGTCGGCACGCTAGCGCCGGCGAGCGGTTTCGTCGCGGGAAGGTCGTCGCGGGGGAGCACGGTGGCCAGATAGGCGGCGACCTCCGCCTCGGACCAGCCGTGGGACTCGCGCAGCCCCGCCCCGATCATCGCGACGTACGCGGCGGACGGCGCCGCGTGGGGCACGTCCGCGTGCCCGTGCGGCGCCGTGAAGGTGAGCATCGGCAGCCCGTCCAGATGCCCGACGGCGACCAGCGTCTCGTACCGGCCGGGCCCCGCCGCGTGCCGGTCGTCGATGCCCGCGAGCAGCACCGCCTCCAGCGGGTCGTCCGGCGTGGGGGAGCGGTGCATCTCCTGCGCCGCCACGTCCGCGAGCTGGGCCGCGGTGATGCGGTACGCACGGGCCGGCGTCGGGCCGACGGCGTCGTGGTCGTAGAACGCCATGCCGCCGCCCCACACCGAGGACTCGCCCGCGAACCAGAGGCGTCCGGGCAGGTGGACCGCCCGGTCCTCGCGCGGGAGCGACCGGTCCCGCGCCCCCGCGTACCGCCGCCGCGCCCCCTGCGGGCGCCCGCCCGCCAGGTAGCAGACCAGGCGGGCCCGGGCCATGTTGGACCCGTAGCTCACGTACCAGACCTCTGTGCTCAGGGCGAGAACTCCTCGGGGACGGCTGTGCGACACAAAACGACGTTCACGTTACGCGTCGGCCACGGAGGGAACCAGGCCGGCACGACGTGCGTTTGACCACCCGGAGTTGGACAAGCGTCCTAGACTCGGTACGCAGGGATTCTTACGAGGCGGAGTGTGTGTCGTGGTTCAAGGCAAGGTCATCAGGTTCGACGAGGTTCGCGGTTACGGGTTCGTTGCGCCCGACACGGGCGGCGACGACGTGTTCATCCATGTCAACGACCTCGAGTTCGACAAGCGCCACCTCGCGGTGGGCGCGGTGGTCGACTTCGCGGTGGAGGACGGTGACCGGGGCCTGAAGGCGTCGACGGTCACCCTGGTGGCGCCGGCCCCGGCTCCCGCCCCGGCCCTGGCGGCGGCCGCCGTCGCGTCGGGGGCGCACTCCGCGCCCGTCCCGGCGTTCCTCCCGCCGCTGCCCGACATCGGCTCCCGGCCCGACGGCGAGGCGCCGTCCGAGCGGGAGCTCGCCGTGGAGGTCACCGAGGTCCTCCTCGCGGGGGTGCCGACCCTCACCGCCGAGCAGGTCCTCGCCACCCGGGGTGCCTTCGTCGCGGTGGCACGCTCGCACGGTTGGGTATGACCTTCTCGCTGGGGTGTTAACTCCCTGTTTCCGCTATGGATGCGTGGCGACGGTGGCGCTACGGGGCGATATCAGGTCGGTAACGATCAGATCCAGCAAACGGCGAAGTAGGGCAAACCCTCCCATCGCGTGAGTAGCGTGAGCGGAAACCATGACGGTGACGGACGTCTCACCCCCCGGCGCGCGCTGCGGCGCGCCGCCAGGAAGTCCGATACCGGCATCCCCTTGAGGAGGAACATTGAAGATCAGGCGACTGAGCGCCGCCGTCGCAGTGGCCGCCAGTGGCGCGCTGCTGTTCTCGGCGTGCACCAGCCCGGCGGGCAATGACGACCCGGCGGACGGCGAGTCCACCGCGACCTCGGCTGCGGCCAGCGGTCCGTGCAAGGCCGATCTCGGCGACGTGGAGACCGCTGACGGCGAGATCAAGATGTCGATCGAGGACGAGTTCCTCAGCTACAACGGGCTGACCCCCGAGGCCTACTCCGTGTACAACAGCGCGGTCGTGGACCAGCTGTTCGGCAACTTCTACTACTTCGGCACCGACGGCACGATCTGCACCGACGAGAACTACGGCACCTACGAGGCCATCTCGGAGGACCCGCTGCAGGTCCAGTACACCCTCAACGACGAGGCAGCCTGGTCGGACGGTACGCCGGTCACGTACGCGGACTACATGCTCGACTGGGCGGCCCGGGCGATCACCGAGGACGGCAAGGTCACCGACGACGGCTCCGAGACCCCGCTCTTCAACCACATCGACGGTCTGTCGCTGGGCGACTACGTGCCCGAGGGTCCGCAGGCGGACTCCCCGGACGCCAAGTCCTTCACGTACGACTACGAGCGGGTGTACGCCGACTGGAAGATCCACGCGTACCCGCCGCTCCCCGCGCATGTCGTCGCCGAGCAGGCGGGCGTCTCCACCGAGGAGCTCGTCACCGCCATCCAGGAGCTCGACATGGATGTCCTGAAGGACGCCGCCGAGTTCTGGAACAAGGGCTGGCTGTCCAAGCCGGGCGAGGTCCCGGACCCGGCGATCGCTCCCGTCACCGGCCCGTACGACTTCAAGGCGGACGGCTGGGAGAGCGGTCAGTACATCACCCTCGAGGCGAACTCCGAGTACTGGGGCACGCCGGCCGCCACGAAGGAGCTCACGTTCCGCTTCATCGGTGCCGACGCGCAGATTCAGGCACTGGCCAACGGTGACCTCGACGTCATCCAGCCGAGCGGCCCGACCGTCGACACGACGACGCAGCTCGAGCAGCTCGGCGACGCCGTGAATGTCGACACCAACCAGAACCTGACCTGGGAGCACCTCGACTACAACTTCAACTCCGGCATCTTCGCCGACAGCCTGGAGGCGCGTGAGGCGTTCGCCCACTGCGTGCCGCGCCAGAAGATCGTGGACGACCTGATCAAGCCGATCGCCCCCGAGGCGGTCATCATGAACGCCCGCGAGGTCTTCCCGTTCCAGGACAACTACGAGGACGTCGTCTCCGCGTCCTACGACGGCCGGTACGACGAGGTCGACCTGGACGCCGCCAAGGAGAAGTTCGAGGCCGCCGGCCTCAAGGAGGGCGAGAAGGTTCGCATCGGCTACGCCGCGCCGAACCCCCGTCGTGCCGCCGAGGTCGAGGCCATCAAGTCCTCGTGCGACCAGGTGGGCTTCGAGATCATCGACAGCGCCTCGCCGGACTTCTTCGACAAGGACCTGCCGAACGGTGACTACGAGGTAGCGCTGTTCGCCTGGGCCGGATCGGGCCAGATCGCGTCGGGCGAGAACATCTACTCGACGCCCGGCACGCAGAACTACGGCGGGTACTCGGACGAGACCGTCGACGAGGCGTGGAAGACGCTGTCCTCGTCCACGGACGAGGCGGTGCACGCCGAGCAGCTGCCGATCATCGAGAAGCAGCTGTGGGACACGCTCTACGGCATCCCGCTGTTCGCTCACCCCGGTGTGATCGCCAGCAGCTCGAACCTGGTGAACGTGCACAACTCGGCCGCCCAGACGGGTGTGCTGTGGAACGCCGAGCAGTGGGCGGCGAACACCGCCTCCTGACGCGAGCATGACGTAAGGCCTGCGGGGAAGGGAGCGTGTGTTCCCTTCCCCGCAGGGCTGTCTGCCGCCGTTCAGGAACTTTTCCCAGGCCTCCCTGGGTGAATGGCGGCAGTTTTTATCCGGTGTCCTATAGTGACACGCTGATCGCTTTCCCCAGCAGACGCCGTGCTGCGTCCGCCTCGAAGGGCCAACCCGTGCTCAAGTTCATCCTCCGGCGCATCGGCGCCTCGGCGCTCGTGCTGCTCGGCGCCTCTTTTCTCATGTTCATCCTGACCGTCAACTCGGGTGACCCGCTCCAGGACCTGCGCGAGTCCAACGATCCGAACCGGGACCAGCTCATGGCCGAGCGTACCGAGCGCATGCGCCTCGACGACTCGGACTGGGAGCGGTACTGGGACTGGCTGAGCGGCGTCGGCGGCTGCTTCACCGGCAGCTGCGACCTCGGTGTCACCATCAACGGCATCGACGTGCTCAACCTGACGCAGCAGGCGGCGTCCTCGACCCTGCGGCTCATCACTCTGTCCACGCTGCTCGCCATCGTCGTCGGTGTAGCGCTCGGCATCATGACCGCGATCCGCCAGTACTCCGGCTTCGACTACGCGGTGACGTTCAGCGCCTTCCTCTTCTTCTCGCTGCCGGTGTTCTGGGCGGCGACGCTGCTCAAGGAGTACGCGGCCATCCAGTACAACAACTGGATCGCGGTGGGCCAGTACGCGCCATGGACGATAGTGATAGCCGCGTTGCTCGCAGGATTCCTGCTCCAGGCGGTGCTCGGCGGGTCCGCGAGACGACGGCTCGTCACCGGCGCTGCGACGTTCGGGTTCGTCGCTGTCCTGCTCTTCGCCTTCAACGCGCTCGACTGGTGGCGCAACCCGATGTTCGGCATCGCCGGTGTCCTCGTGGTCTCCGCCGCGGCGGGCGTGCTCGTCACGGCCCTGGTGGCCGGGCTCCGTAACCGGCGAGCGCTCTACGCGGCGCTCACCACCGTCGTCGTCGGCGTGATCGCCTACTGGTTCACCGCGCCGCTCCTGGTCAACGAGCCGTCCTGGCTCCTGCTCATCGGTCTGTTCGTGGTCTCCCTCGTGGTCTCCGTGGCGATCGGCGCCGCCTGGGGCGGCTATGCGCGCAAGGACTCCATGCTGGTCACCGGCATCACCGGTGTCATCACCAGCATCATGGTCGTGGCGGACGTCCTCATGGCGCACTGGAACAGCTTCCTGGGCGTCAAGTCGCGTCCGATCTCGACCATCGGCTCGCAGACGCCGAACTTCAACGGCGAGTTCTGGGAGCGTGTGCTCGACATGGGCACGCAGATCCTGCTGCCGACGATCCTGCTGACCCTGGTGTCCGTCGCCACGCACTCCCGCTACACGCGGTCGTCCATGCTGGAGACGCTGAACCAGGACTACGTGCGCACGGCCCGGTCGAAGGGCCTGTCCGAGCGCGAGGTCATCGTCAAGCACGCGTTCCGCAACGCGCTGATCCCCATCACGACGATCGTCGCGTTCGACTTCGCGGCCCTCATCGGCGGTGCGATCATCACCGAGCAGGTGTTCGGCTGGAAGGGCATGGGTGCCTTGTTCCAGGACGGTCTGCGCGCGGTCGACCCGGCGCCGGTCATGGCGTTCTTCCTCGTCACCGGCATCGCGGCCGTGCTGATGAACCTGCTGGCAGACATCGCGTACGCGGCCCTCGACCCCCGGATCCGGCGCTGAGCGCGGGCGAAGGCAGGAGACACAGACATGAGTGACATCAGGAACAGCAACCCCGGCGGTGAGGACTACGAGCCTCAGGTGTCGGTTTCCAGCACCGATGCGGTCGGCCTGGCGGCCGGCGGCTCGGCAGCCCCGCAGCCCGGCGAGGACAAGTCCTACAGCCAGGGCCAGCTCGTGGCGCGCCGCTTCTTCCGGCACAGGGGCGCGCTCACCGCGATGATCGTGCTCGGCATCGTGATCGTCGTGGCGTTCACATCGATCGGCGTCGGCCCCATCCCCGGCTGGTGGCCCAAGGACTACACGCTCCAGTACGACAAGATCGGCGACGGCGCCCCCACCTGGGAGTACCCGTTCGGCCAGGACACCGGCGGCAAGGACTACTTCGCGCTGGTCATGCGCGGCACCCAGTTCTCGTTGATCATCGCGTTCTCGGTCGGCATCATCTCGACGCTCGTGGGCACCTTGATCGGCGCGCTGGCCGGCTTCTACCGCGGTTGGGTCGAGTCGGTCCTCATGCGCATGACCGACGTCTTCATCGTCATCCCGCTGCTCGCCGTGGCGGCCGTGCTCGGCCGGATGGCCGGCGGCGACGGGATCCTCGGGCTCGCCCTCGTGCTCGGCCTGGTCACCTGGACCAGCCTGGCCCGCCTGGTGCGTGGCGAGGTGCTGTCGCTGCGCGAGCGGGACTTCGTGCTCGCCGCCCGGGCAGTGGGCACCGGTGCGTGGCGCATCATCACCCGGCACGTGCTGCCCAACGCCGTCGGCGTCATCATCGTGTCCGCGACGCTGTCGATCTCCACCGCGATCCTGCTGGAGACCTCGCTCAGCTTCCTCGGGTTCGGCGTGCAGCCGCCTGACACCTCGCTGGGCACCCTGATCTCCGAGTACCAGGCGGCGTTCGCGACGCGGCCGTGGCTGTTCTGGTGGCCCGGCCTGATGATCCTGACGATCGCCCTGTGCGTGAACTTCATCGGCGACGGCCTGCGCGACGCGTTCGACCCCCGCCAGAACCGGAGCAAGGACTGAGCATGACAACTCTCGACATCAGCTCTTCCGGTCCCGTCTCGGCCACCGGCGACGCCGTCCTCTCGTTCGAGGACCTCACCGTCACGTTCAGGACCGAGTTCGGCGACGTGCACGCCGTCAAGGGCATCGACCTGGAGGTGCGTCCCGGCGAGGTCGTGGCGCTCGTGGGTGAGTCCGGCTCGGGCAAGTCCGTCACCTCGATGACGGCGCTCGGCCTGCTGCCCCGCAACGCCCGGGTCAGCGGCACCATCCGTGTCGGCGACAAGGTGGTGGGCGGACTCGACGGCAGGGGCCTGCGCAACATGCGCGGCAACGACGTGGCGATGGTCTTCCAGGAGCCCATGACCGCGCTGAACCCGGTCCTCACGATCGGCGACCAGCTCACCGAGGGCCTCCAGCTGCACGGCATCGCCTTCGGCAAGCAGGCGATGGCGCGGGCCGCGGAGCTGCTCGCCATGGTCGGTATCCCCGAGCCCGAGCGCCGGCTCAAGCAGTACCCGCACGAGCTCTCCGGGGGTCAGCGCCAGCGCGTCGTCATCGCCATGGCGATCGCGTGCGACCCCAAGGTGATCATCGCCGACGAGCCCACCACCGCCCTCGACGTGACGGTGCAGGCCGATATCCTCGACCTGCTCCGCTCGCTCAAGGACAAGCTGGACACCGGCATCCTGCTGATCACGCACAACATGGGTGTGGTGGCGGACATGGCGGACCGTGTCGCCGTCATGCTCAAGGGCGACATCGTGGAGACCGGCACAGCCGACCAGGTGCTGAACCACCCGCGCCACGACTACACGAAGCGACTGCTGGCCGCCGTGCCCCACCTGGGGTCGGGTCCGGGCCAGTTCGGCGACGTCGCCCCCGTGGTCGCGACTCCCGAGGACCTGCCGGCCCTCGACCTGGGCAAGCTCGTCATCGAGTACCACCGGCTCGGCAAGCCGACGTTCCGGGCCGTCGACGACGTGTCGCTGTCCGTGGCGCAGGGCGAGATCGTGGGCCTGGTGGGCGAGTCGGGCTCCGGCAAGTCCACCATCGCCAAGTGCGCCCTCGGTCTCATCCCGGCGGCCTCGGGCTCGGTGTCGATCCTGGGCAACGACCTCACGAAGATGCGCGGCAAGGAGCTCAAGGCCCTGCGCCGGCGCATCGGCGTGGTGTTCCAGGACCCGGCGTCGTCCCTGAACCCGCGCCTGCCGGTCGGCGACGTGATCGCGGAGCCGCTGGTGGTGCACAAGGAGGGCGACGACAAGTCGCGGCGCCGTCGTGTCCTCGAGCTGCTCGACGCCGTCGAGCTGCCCCGCAGCGCGTACAACCGCTACCCGCACGAGCTCTCCGGCGGCCAGCGCCAGCGCGTCAGCATCGCCCGTGCCCTGACGCTCGACCCCGAGCTGCTGGTGGCGGACGAGCCGACGTCGGCCCTGGACGTCTCCGTACAGGCCAACGTGCTGAAGATGTTCACGGCGCTGCAGGAGCGCTACAAGTTCGCGTGCCTCTTCGTGAGCCACGACCTCGCGGTGATCGACCTGCTCGCCCACCGGGTGGTCGTGCTGCAGAACGGCAGGATCGTGGAGCAGGGCCCGCGCGACGAGGTGCTGCACCACCCCCGCGAGGAGTACACCCAGCGCCTCATCGCGGCCGCGCCCGTGCCGGAGCCGCTGGAGCAGCGCCGACGCCGTGAGGCCCGGCACGCCCTGCTGACCCAGCTCGGCGAGGACGTCGCGGAGCTGCACATCGACGAGGACTACGAGCGCCCCGAGCCGAAGCGGGACGAGGGCGGCAACGCCTCCGGCCTGGGTGGCCTGGGAGCCGGCGGCCTCTGAGCCGCCGAGGTAGTCACGTGGCGAGGTAGTCACCCAGGGAGATCTGGGTGACTACCTCGCCGCATGTCTACCTCGCTGGATGACTACCTCGGCGGGATGCGGCTACTCCGCGGCGTCCACCGTGATGCGGACCTCGCCCGGGCTCAGCCGAGTCTCCGCCTCGACCCAGGCGGCCTCGTCGCGGAGCCATACCCGGTCGGCGACATGCACCTCGACGGTCTGCGTGGCCTGGGCGGAGGCGACGGCCCACTGGCCGGTCGCCCACGCGCCGCGCCGCGGGTCGTCCGGCGTGAGCGGCGTCGCGTCGACGGTCACCGTGGACGACGCAGGGTCCTGGCGGTTCGGGTCCGCGGCGCCGGTCGCGGAGGCGAGTCCCAGATCGCGGCCCAGGCGGCCCACGACGACGTCGCGGGCCGCGTCGGGTGCGATCTGGTCGGCGTCGGCGACGGGGGCCAGCTCGCAGGACAGGGACGCGGGGGAGTTGCCGGTGAGCGCGGAGGCCCACGCGCGCGACCGCGTCTCGTGCTGCGCGTACGCGTCGGGGAAGCCCGAGCGCTGGACGGTCTGGGCGGCGTCCGTCACCGCCATGTCCTCATACCCCTCGACCTCGACCAGCACGTCGTAGAACGCGTTGGTCGAGTACACCGGGTCCATGATCTCCTCGACGGTGCCCCAGCCCTGGGACGGCCGCTGCTGGAACAGGCCCACGGAGTCGCGGTCGCCGTAGTCGATGTTGATGAGCTTCGACTCCTGCAGCGCGGTGGCCAGTCCGATCGTCGCGGCCCGCGCGGGCAGGCCGCGGGCGACCGAGGTGCCGACCACGAGCGCCGCGTTGTCCGCCTGGGCGGGCGACAGGTACCAGTCCGAGCCGTCGAGCTCGGCGGTGCATCGTTCCGTGACGGGTCCGGTGCCCGTCAGCCGGTTCAGCCCCACGATGATGCCGATCGTCGCGACGGCGCTCACGGACCCAACGGCCACGACGTACTTGAGCGCGCGTCTCACGGGCCGGCGCGGCGGGGGACCGTCGGCCGGCGGCGGGACCGATGAACCGGCCTCGGCCAGGAGTGCCATGCGAGCTCCCTGATGTCCGTGCTGGTCAGTTGGCGTGCAGGGCCTCGTTGAGCTCGATCCCGACGCCGGTCCGGTCGAGGACCTCGACGGCGCCGTTGGTGGAGTTGCGACGGAACAAGAGGTTGCTGCGGCCCGCGAGATCGCGTGCCTTGACGGTGGCGGTACCGTCACCGGTCGGGTCGACGGCGGCGCCCAGCACGGTGATCTTGGTCCCGGCGGTGACGTACAGGCCGGCCTCGACCACGCAGTCGTCGCCAAGGGGGATGCCGAGACCCGCGTTGGCGCCCAGGAGGCACCGCTCGCCGAGGGACACGACCTCCTTGCCGCCGCCGGACAGGGTGCCCATGATCGAGGCGCCCCCGCCGACGTCGGACCCGTCACCCACGGTGACGCCGGCCGAGATGCGGCCCTCGACCATGGACGAGCCGAGGGTGCCCGCGTTGTAGTTCACGAAGCCCTCGTGCATCACGGTGGTGCCGGGGGCGAGGTGCGCGCCGAGGCGGACCCGGTCGGCGTCGGCGATGCGGACGCCCGACGGGACCAGGTAGTCGACCATGCGCGGGAACTTGTCGACGCCGAACACGGTGACGTGGCCACGAGCCCGCAGGCGCACCCGGGTCTCCTCGAAGCCCTCGACGGCACACGGGCCGGCGCTGGTCCAGACGACGTTGGTCAGCACGCCGAAGATGCCGTCGAGGTTGAGCCCGTGCGGGCGCACGAGGCGGGCCGAGAGCAGGTGGAGCCGCAGGTACGCGTCGGAGGCGTCCTTGGGCGGGTCAGCCAGGTCGATCTGCGTGCTGACCACCTCGAGCCGGACACGGCGTGCCTCGTCGGCGCCCGCGAGCCCCGTGAGGGCCTCGGGCGGCGCGGCGTCGGCGGGCGCCTCGCCGAGGGCGGGCGCCGGGTACCAGGTGTCGAGAGTGGTGCCGTCGTCGGCGATCGTGGCAAGGCCGAAACCCCATGCGGTCGTCATGGCTCCAGCCTAACGGGCCTGGCCAACGCATAGGGTTGCCCCTGTGGACACCGTGATCGACCCCGCCCTGCTCGACCCGTCCGGTGAGGAGTCCGACCTCGTCGCACTCACCCGGGTCATCTGCGACATCCCGTCCGTCAGCGGCGACGAGAAGGCACTTGCCGACGCGATAGAGGTCCTGCTGCGCGGGTGCGCGCACCTGGAGGTACTGCGCGACGGCGACGCCCTGGTCGCCCGCACGAACCTGGGCCGGGACCGCCGCGTCGTCGTGGCCGGGCACATCGACACGGTGCCGATCGCGGACAACCTGCCCACGCGCCTGGTGGGCGCAGGGGACGACGCGGTGCTGTGGGGTCGGGGGACGGTCGACATGCTGGGTGGGGTGGCGGTCGCCCTCGCGCTGGCCGTCGAGCTCGGGGCGCCGGGCAGCGAGCCGGCGCACGACCTCACGTGGATCTTCTACGACCACGAGGAGGTCGACTCGGCCCTGAACGGGCTGGGCCGCCTCGCGCGCAACCACCCGGAGCTGTTGCGGGGCGACTTCGCGATCCTGGGCGAGCCCACCGACGCCGGGATCGAGGGCGGCTGCAACGGCACGATGCGTGTCGAGCTGCGCACCCGCGGCGTCGCCGCGCACTCGGCGCGGGCGTGGACGGGCGAGAACGCGATCCACGCGGTCGCCCCGGCGCTGGCCCGGCTCGCCGCGTACGAGCCGCAGTCGATCGAGGTCGACGGCCTGGTCTATCGCGAGGGCCTCAACGCCGTGCGCATCGAGGGCGGGATCGCGGGCAACGTCATCCCGGACGCGTGCACCGTCGAGGTGAACTACCGCTTCGCGCCGTCGCGCTCCGTCGAGGAGGCCGAGGCCCACCTGCGGGAGGTGTTCGAGGGTTTCGACCTGGTGGTGACCGACGCCGCCGGGGGTGCCCGGCCGGGCCTCGACGACCCGCTGGCCGCCCAGTTCGTGAAGTCGGTGCTCACCACGACCGGGGGCGTTCCGGCGCCGAAGTACGGGTGGACCGACGTCGCCCGGTTCTCGGAGCTGGGGGTGCCGGCGGTGAACTTCGGGCCCGGCGACCCGCTGCTCGCGCACAAGGACGACGAGCATCTTCCGGTCGCTCAGCTCGCGCAGTGCCGTGACGCGCTGCGAGCCTGGCTGCTCGGCGGATAGTTTGGTCGCATGAGCGACGACGGCATACCCCAGTCCGGCCGCGGATACCGCCGCGGCCCGGTGCTGCTCCGCGGGAACCAGGTCCCGCAGACCACCACGGACCAGCGACTTCTGGCATCCGACCAGGAGTCCGACTGGCTGCACAGCGACCCGTGGCGCGTGATGCGCATCCAGAGCGAGTTCGTCGAGGGCTTCGGCGCGCTCGCGGAGCTCGGCCCGGCGGTGTCGGTGTTCGGCTCGGCACGCACCAAGCCGGACCACGAGGACTACCGCGCGGGGGAGACCGTGGGCCGGCTCCTGGTGGAGGCGGGGTACGCCGTCATCACGGGCGGCGGGCCCGGCGTGATGGAGGCCGCGAACAAGGGCGCGGCCGAGGCGGGCGGCACCTCGGTGGGCCTGGGTATCGAGCTGCCCTTCGAACAGGGCGTCAACGAGTTCGTGAATCTCGGCATCAACTTCCGGTACTTCTTCGCGCGAAAGACCATGTTCCTGAAGTACGCCCAGGGATTCATCGTGATGCCCGGGGGATTCGGCACCTTCGACGAGCTCTTCGAGGCAGTCACCCTTGTTCAGACGCACAAGGTGACGCAGTTCCCGCTCGTCCTGGTGGGTAAGGACTACTGGGGCGGGCTCCTGGAGTGGATCCGCTCGACGGCCCTGACGCACGGCACGATCAGCGAGGCCGACCTCGACATCATGTACCTCACCGACGACCCTGCGGAGGCGGTGCACCACGTCGTCGAGCGGGTGCACCAGATCGAGGCGGAGCAGGCCGCCCTGCAGGCGGCGGCAGCCGCGGAGCGCGCCACCGAGGAAGCGGCACTCGAGGGGCCGGGTCTGCCGAGCACCGTGGGCGGCGCGTAGGTGAACGGTTCGGACGTCCCTGGCGCGGCCGTCCCGCGGGCGTCCGCGCCGCTCGTGCTGCGCGGACGCGAGCTGGGGCGCGAGGGGCGGGCGGTGCGCCCGGTCGTGATGGCGGTCCTGAACCGCACCACCGATTCGTTCTACGCCCCTGCCCGCGTGCCCGACGACGCCGCCGCGCTGGCCGCCGCGGAGCGCGCGTTCGCGGACGGCGCGGAGATCCTGGACGTCGGTGGCGTCCGTGCGGGCAACGGGTCGCCCGTGGACGAGGCGGAGGAGATCCGCCGTGTCGTCCCGTTCGTGGCGGCGGTCCGCCGCGCGGTGCCGGACCTGATCGTCTCCGTGGACACCTGGCGTGCGGGCGTGGCCCGTGCGGCGATCGACGCCGGGGCGGACCTCGTCAACGACACCTGGGCCGGGCACGACCCGGCGCTGGTGGAGGTGGCGGGGGCGGCCGGCGTCGGCGTCGTCTGCTCCCACACGGGCGGTGCGACACCACGCACGGACCCGTACCGCGTGGAGTATCCGGGCGGCGGCGACGGTCTGCTGGACGACGTCGTGGCGACCCTCCGGGCCGCCGCGGAGCGTGCGGTGGAGTGCGGGGTGCCGCGCGAGTCGGTGCTCGTCGACCCGACGCACGACTTCGGCAAGAACACCTGGCACTCGCTGCACCTCCTGCGCCGCACCGGCACGCTGGCCGGGCTCGGCTTCCCGCTGCTCATGGCGCTCTCCCGCAAGGACTTCGTGGGGGAGACGCTCGACCTCCCGCCCGAGGACCGGCTCGAGGGAACGCTGGGCGCGACGGCGGTGGCCGCGTGGCTCGGCGCCCGGGTGTTCCGTACGCACGACGTGGCCGCCACACGACGCGTTCTGGACCTGGTGGCGGCGGTCCGGGACGAGGCGCCACCGGCCGTCGCGCTGCGCGGTCTTGCCTGATCCGGCGAAGGGCGACGAATTGGCGCGTGGAAAGTAAGGGGCGCCAATTGAACTAGAATGTGTCTGTGCCCTCGGCGTTCGCCGGGAACATGAATGCTGCTACACACCGGACAACGGAATGGGAGAGCCACACATGGCTGCGATGAAGCCGCGAACGGGTGACGGACCGCTCGAGGTCACCAAGGAGGGGCGCGGCATCGTCATGCGTGTGCCGCTCGAGGGCGGCGGTCGGCTCGTCGTCGAGCTCAACGCGACCGAGGCAAGCGAGCTCGGCGACGCTCTCCAGACCGTGGTCGCCTGAGCCTGAGCTCCACTGCCGGCCGTCCGTCGCGGGGGACCGGCCGTGCGGCAGGTCAGCGACGGACGGCCAGCAGCAGGCCGTCTCCGCTCGGCAGCATGGCAGGCAGCACCCGCTCGTCGCTGCGCAGCGTCCGGCCCACCTCCCGCACGACGGTGGTGAGCTCGTCGCGGCGGGCAGGATCCGCGACCCGGTCCCGCAGCAGCGCGCCGTCCACGGCCAGCACGCCGCCCGGCCGGAGCAGCCGCAGGGCCTCGTTGACGTACTCGGGGTAGCCCAGCGGGTCGCTCGCGACGAGCACCAGGTCGTAGGCGCCGTCCGCGAGCCGGGGCAGCACGTCACCTGGCCGACCGGGGATGATCCGGGTGCGCTGCGGGGCGACGCCGTCCTCGGCGAACGCCATCCGCGCGGCCCTCTGGTGCTCCACCTCCCGGTCGATGGTGGTGAGCTGACCGTCGAGCGGCATACCGCGGAGCAGCCACAGGGCAGCGACCCCCGCACCCGTACCGACCTCCACCACGGCGTGCGCGTTCGTGGCGGCGGCCAGCACCCGCAGCACCGCGCCGACACCGGGCAGCACGGCGGGACAACCCAGCTCCGAGGCGCGCTCGCGGGCGCGCAGCAGCACCTCGTCCTCGGGGACGAAGGACTCGCTGTAGACCCACGCCGCGACCTTGCCGTGGCCGGACGGCTCCGCTGTGCTGATGGGTTTCCTCCGCTGGCGCTGGGCAAGATGTGTGCATCACGTGCGGCGTCAGGGTACAGCCCGTGGGAACGACTGGGCTTCAGCGTGCGTTGAGAGGACGATGACTTCTGTGAGTACTCGTGCAGCAGCAGACGTAAGTGCGTCGGTACCTTCCGGGCCCGGCGGCGCCGACCTGCCCTGGCAGCCGCCGACGTGGGAAGAGATCGTGCGCGAGCACTCCGCGCGCGTCTATCGGCTCGCCTACCGGCTGACCGGCAACAAGCAGGACGCCGAGGATCTCACGCAGGAGACCTTCATCCGGGTGTTCCGCTCGCTGTCCAGCTACACGCCGGGCACGTTCGAGGGCTGGCTGCACCGCATCACCACCAACCTGTTCCTCGACGGCGCGCGCCGCAAGAAGCGCATCCGCATGGAGGCGATGGGGGACGACGACGGTCACGTCGCCGACACCGGTGACTTCGGCCGCCCGGAGCGCGGGTACGAGCACGCCAACCTGGACCAGGACGTGCAGAAGGCGCTGGACGCCCTGCGCCCGGAGTACCGCGCCGCCGTCGTGCTGTGCGACATCGAGGGCCTGAGCTATGAGGAGATCGCCGTGACGCTTGGCGTCAAGCTCGGGACGGTGCGCTCCCGGATCCACCGGGCCCGCGCCCAGCTCCGCGACGCGCTGGAGCACCTGGCGCCCACGCGCGGGGGCGTCCGATGAGTCACCTCGGGGACCTGATCAGCGCGCTCGCGGACGGACAGCTCTCGCCCGCGGAGACCGAGCGTGCCCTGTCCCACGTGACGATGTGCCGGCTGTGCGCCCGTGAGCTGGACTCCGCCCGCGCGGCCCGGCGAGCGCTGTCCTCTGCTGCGGACGTGGTGCCCGACCCGGCCCTGACCGCGCGCCTGATGGCGCTCCAGGCCAGCATCCCACCCACCTCCGACGACCCGCTGCGGCGCCCCTTCCTCGGCCCGGACCCGCTGTCGGCGCCCGTGTGGCAGGCCTCGACGTTCAACGGCGGCGACGGCTTCGACGGCCGGATCGACCGCCCGGCGCGGCGCCGTCGGGCCGCCCGGATCACCGCTCTCGGGGTCGGCGGCGTGGGTGTGCTGGGGCTCGCGCTCTTCACGCTCGGCGACGTCCCTGTCGTGTCCCCGCAGCTGTCCGCCCAGACCAGCATGACCATGCTGGGCCGCACGGGACCGGACACGGCGGCGGCAGGCCAGGACGTGCTCGCCACGCTCGACGTCCCTCCCGGCCAGATCACGCCCGCAGCGCTCGACTGGGCGTCGGACAACGGCTGGGCGGCCCCCACGGAGCTGCCCGAGGGATACGAGGTCTCGGCGATGCGCCTGGTGGGCGACCAGGGGCAGACGCTCGAGATCGACCTCACCGGGCCCACCGGCCACGCGGTGGTCCGCGAACGCCCGGGCCAGCTGGCCCAGGAGGGCACCGCCGGCGCCGGGGACGTCCAGGTGCTGGCCACCGAGCCCGCCCATGTGGCATGGCAGTCGGAGGACATGGTGGTCGACGTCGTGGCGGACGCGCCGGAAGAGGTATTGACCGAGCTCGTGGCGTCGTTCGGTGAGCATGGCTACGATGCCGGGGTCCTGCCCCGCATCGCCCGCGGGTGGCACACCGTGACAGGAGTCATCGAAAGCCCATGACCGACGAGAACCCGTTCGCGCCGCCCACGCCGCGTGCAGCAGTGCCTTCCGCGAACGAGCCGAGGACTCCGGCAGCGGGCTCCGCGCCAGCGCCCGGCTCCGGGGCCGCGCCCGCAACCGGGCCGGAGGACCAGGGGCCGCGGCCGGTCGCCGCGCAGGAGCAGGCCACCGAGCAGCTGCCGCAGCGGCCCGGTGAGCAGCCCACCGCGCAGCTCCCGGCGTCGGGGTTCCTGACCACCGTGGCAGCTCCCTCCCTGGCCGGGACAGGAGCCGGGGACCCCCACGGGCCCCACTCCTCGCAGCACCCGGCCCCGCACGGGACCGACCCGCATGCCTCGCCGCACGCCACCTCACCGCACGCCACCTCGACCCGGCGCGGCAGGCTCGGCGCACGCGCGGTGTCCGCCGTCGTGCTCCTGGGCCTGCTGGCGGGCGCCGGCGGCGGTGTCGCCGCCTTCGCGCTGCTGGACTCGCAGGACTCGGCGCGGCCCGCGGACGCCGCGCTCCCGGAGCCGGCTTCGGGCGCCACCCAGGTGCAGCGCCCCGAAGGGTCGGTGGCCGCCATCGCGGCCGCGGCGCTGCCGAGCGTGGTCTCGATCGAGGTGCGCGCCCAGCAGGGCGTCGCGACGGGTTCCGGCATGATCCTCAAGGCTGACGGCTACATCCTGACGAACAACCACGTGGTCGCGGAGGCGGCGTCGGGGGCCGACGTCACCGTGACGTTCTCCGACGGGCACGAGCAGCCCGCCGAGCTCGTGGGCGCGACCCCCGACTACGACCTCGCGGTGATCCGGGTCGACGAGAGAGGTCTGGAGCCGCTGGTGCTGGGCGACTCCGACGAGGTGGTCGTCGGGGACTCGGTGCTCGCTGTCGGCTCCCCGCTCGGCCTGGAGGCGACCGTCACCACCGGCATCGTCAGCGCGCTCCACCGCCCCGTGAAGGCGGGTGAGGCCGCCGAGGCCGCGTTCATCGACGCCATCCAGACGGACGCCGCCATCAACCCCGGCAACTCGGGCGGACCGCTCGTGAACTCCGCCGGCGAGGTGATCGGCATCAACTCGGCCATCGCGCAGGGGCCGGGCACGGCCGCGGCCACGGGCAACATCGGCCTCGGCTTCGCGATCCCGTCCAACCAGGCACGGCACACGGCCGAGCAGCTCATCGAGACCGGCACCGCCACGTTCCCGATCATCGGCGTGCTGCTCGACCCCAGCTACCAGGGCGAGGGTGTGCAGGTCTCCAAGGAGCCGCAGCAGGGCACACCGGCCGTGACTCCGGACGGCCCTGCCGACCGGGCGGGCCTGGAGCCGGGCGACGTGATCCTCTCGATCGACGGCCGGCCCGTGTCGGTGGCCGACGAGCTCATCGTGGCCATCCGGGCCAAGGCGCCCGGCGATCCGGTCACGCTCCAGGTGCGTTCCGACGGCGACGAGCGCGAGGTCCGCGTGGTCCTCGAAGAGCGGGCGAGCGGCCAGTGAGCCGGGTTCATCCGGCGTTCTCCGGCAGGTCCCGCGACGCGAGTAGGCTCTGAGCGTGTTCGGCATCAATGGCTGGGAGCTCGTGATCATTCTGGTGGTCGCGATGCTCGTGATCGGCCCGGAACGGCTACCCGTGTACGCGGAGCAGCTCGGCTCGCTCGTGCGCCGTGGCCGCGACCTGCTCCAGACCGCGAAGGCGCGCGTGGACGACGAGCTCGGGCCCGAGTTCAACGACGTCGACTGGTCCAAGCTCGACCCGCGCCAGTACGACCCGCGCAAGATCGTCCGGGACGCGCTCCTCGACGACACCCCGTACGCGGGGCCGGCAGCCGCCGGCTCGGCGGCCGCGGCGCGTGCGGCGGAGCGGAACGGCACGCCCTCGGCCTCGGTCGGGGCGGCCGCGGAACCCGGGAAGGCGCCGTACGACGACGAAGCGACCTGACGATTCGGTGAGCGCGCAGGGACCTGCCAGAATGTTCGCCATGTCGTCCGAAACCACTACCGCGGTGGGTGCTGGTTCGTCTGCCCACCGCCCCGCCCGGGAGCGCATCTTCTCCGGGATGCAGCCCACCGACGGGTCGCTCCACCTGGGCAACTACATCGGTGCGCTGTCCCAGTGGATCGCGTTGCAGGACTCCTACGACGCGCTCTACTGCGTCGTGGACCTGCACGCCCTCACCGTGAGCCCCGACCCGGCGCTGCTGCGCGAGCGCACCCGCCGTACCGCCGCGCAGTATCTCGCCGGGGGCATCGACCCCGAGCGGTCGATCCTGTTCGTGCAGTCCCACGTGGCGGCGCACGCCGAGCTGGCGTGGCTCCTGAGCTGCCAGACCGGGTTCGGCGAGGCCGGGCGGATGACGCAGTTCAAGGACAAGTCGGCGAAGCAGGGCAGCGAGGGCACCACCGTCGGTCTCTTCACGTACCCCGTGCTGATGGCCGCCGACATCCTGCTGTACGACGCCGCCCTGGTCCCCGTGGGCGAGGACCAGCGTCAGCACCTGGAGCTCACCAGGGACCTCGCGGCGCGCCTGAACGGTCGCTTCGGGGAGGACACCGCCGTCGTGCCGGACGCACACATCGTCAAGGCCGTCGCGAAGATCCAGGACCTGCAGGACCCGAGCGCCAAGATGAGCAAGTCGAGCACGGGCGGCAAGGGCGTCGTCTGGCTGCTTGAGGACCCGAAGAAGGCGGTCAAGGCCATCAAGTCGGCGGTCACGGACGCGGACGAGTCGTACGGCGTCCGCTTCGACCCGGCGGAGAAGCCCGGCATCTCCAACCTCCTGACGATCTTCTCGGCGGTCACGGGCCGCGACATCGACGAGATCGCCAAGGAGTACGACGGCCGCGGCTACGGGTACCTCAAGGTGGACCTGGCCGACGCCGTCGTCGCCTTCCTCGAGCCGTTCCAGGCCCGGGCGAACACTTACCTCGCCGACCCGGCCGAGCTGGACCGCGTGCTGGCCGACGGCGCGGACCGGGCGCGCGCGATCGCCGGCCCGGTGCTGAACCGGATGTACGAACGGTTCGGTCTGCTCCCCGCACGAGGCATCCGGTGAACGTGCCCGAGCGGGGCCCCGGCCAGGTGCGCATCGGGATCGCCATCGAGATCCCGGAGCCCTACGCCGCTGAGCTGAGCGCGGCGCGGGTCGCCGCCGAGGACCCGCTCGCCGACTTCATCCCCCCGCACATCACGCTGCTGGGTCCCACCCTGCTCGACGCCGGGCAGCTCGCCGAGGCGCGGGAGCACCTGGCGGCGGTGGCCGCCGCGGCGGCGCCCTTCACGGTGAAGCTGCGCGGCACCGCCACCTTCCGGCCGATCTCGCCGGTCGTCTTCGTGGCGCTGGCGCAGGGGATCTCCGAGTGCGAGCGGCTCGAGGCGAACGTGCGCTCCGGGATCCTCGACGGGGAGCTGCGGTTCAACTACCACCCGCACGTGACGATCGCGCACGAGGTGCCCGACTCCTCCCTCGACAAGGCCTTCGAGGCGATGTCCGACTACTCGGCCGAGTTCGACGTCGACCGCTTCTACCAGTACGAGCACGGCGACGACGGCATCTGGCGTCCTCAGGCGGCCTTCCCCCTCGGCTGAGCCGGAGGTACAGCGCAGGGTGTGGGCCGGGGAACGACGCACGCGCCCCAAGCGGAACCGCAGGTTCAGCCGATACCGATAGAGCCTGACCCGTTTGCGCATAGGCTCGGACGCGATGAAGCGGCTGACAGAGCTCGGAAAAGCTGCCTGGGAGTGGTGGGGCACGACGCGTGTCGGTCGCACGCTCGCCAGGTTCGACGGCGCGAACGGCGGCGTGCTCAGCGGCGGTATGGCCTACGCGGCGCTGTTCTCCCTCTTCGCCGCCCTCGCCATCGGCTACACGGTGTTCGTCCGGGTCCTGGGCGGCGACGCCGACCTGCGGGTCGCGGTGCTGGACCAGGTGGACACCTGGGTGCCGGGCCTCGTGGACACGGGATCGGGTGGCGTGCTGTCGCCCTCGGATCTGGTGCTGTCCACGGGCCTGAGCTGGACGTCGGTGGTGGCTGCGGCGGTGCTGCTCTGGTCCGCCACCAACTTCATGGGTGCGCTGCGAACGTCGGTGCGAGCGATGTTCGGCGAGACCGACGGCATCGGCAACCCGCTGACCGACCGACTGCGGCAGCTCCTGGGGTTCGTCCTGCTCGGCGTCGGCATGCTGGTCACGGCCGCGGCCAGTGTGGCGGTCTCGACCGCGGTGCCGTGGCTCCTGGACCTCGTCGGCCTGGGAGAGGGTGTCGGCTGGGCGGTCCGTGGGGTCGGTCTGGTCCTGACCGTGGTGCTCGACACCGCGCTGATCGCCGCCATGATCGCGTGGGTGGGCCAGGTCCGCCCGCCCCGGCGGGACCTGTTCCTCGGCGCGCTGAGCGTCGGGATCGTCGCGGGCGGGCTCCGCCTCCTGGGCACCGAGGTGATCGCCGGCATCGCCACGCGCAACGCGCTCCTGGCATCCTTCGCCGTCGTGGTCACACTGCTGCTGCTCGTCAACCTCCTGGCCCGTGCGCTCCTCCTGGCCAGCGCCTGGATGTCCACGTCCGACATCCTCGAGCAGGACTCCGACGCCGACACCCCTGCACCGGCGAGGGACGTTCCGAGCGGGCACGCCGACAGCAGAGCCGCGGGCGGAAGATAGGGGCGGCCGGCCGTCAAGCCGTAGCGGAGCGCCCCCTGGGGCGCGTGAGCGAGGCCGGCCGCCCCTACCTTCCGCCCGCGGCGGAGGTGGAACGAAGGACGATCAGAAAGCCCGAGTAATCATCGCCCGCTTCACTTCCTGAATGGCCTTCGTGACCTCGATCCCACGCGGGCAGGCCTCGGTGCAGTTGAAGGTCGTGCGGCACCGCCACACGCCCTCCTTGTCGTTGAGGATCTCCAGGCGCTGCGAACCACCCTCGTCACGGCTGTCGAAGATGAACCGGTGCGCGTTCACGATCGCCGCCGGGCCGAAGTACTGGCCGTCCGTCCAGAACACCGGGCAGGACGACGTGCACGCGGCGCACAGGATGCACTTGGTGGTGTCGTCGAACCGGGCGCGGTCCTCGGGGGACTGGTAGCGCTCCTTGGAGGGCTCGTTCCCGGTGGTGACGAGGAACGGCATGATCTCGCGGTAGGAGGCGAAGAACGGCTCCATGTCGACGACGAGGTCCTTCACGACCGGCAGGCCCTTGATGGGCTCGACCGTGATCGGCTTGTCCGGGTTGACGTCCTTGAGGAGCGTCTTGCAGGCCAGCCGGTTGCGGCCGTTGATCCGCACCGCGTCCGAACCGCAGACGCCGTGCGCGCAGGAACGGCGGAACGTGAGCGAACCGTCCATGTCCCACTTGATCTTGTGCAGCGCGTCGAGCACGCGGTCGGTGCCGTGCGCCTCGACCGTGAAGTCCTCCCAGGTGGCCTCCTCGGACACCTCGGGGTTGAACCGCCGGACGCGCAGCGTCACCGTGAACGAGGGGATCTCGCCCGCGGGGGCAGGTGCGTCGGCTTCGAGTGTGGCAGTCATCAGTACTTACGCTCCATCGGCTCGTACCGGGTCTGGATGACGGGCTTGGAGCCCAGGACGACCTTGTAGCCGTCGAACTCCTCGACGTGGTCGAAGTAGCCCTCGATGTGGCCTTCGGCCTGGTCCGACGCCTCAGGCGGACGACGGTAGGCCATCGTGTGCAGCATGTAGTGGGCGTCGTCGCGGTTCGGGTAGTCCTCGCGGTAGTGACCGCCGCGCGACTCCTTGCGGTTGATGGCCGCCACCACGGTGACCTCGGCGATGTCGAGCAGGAAGCCCAGCTCGATGGCCTCGAGGAGGTCGGTGTTGAAGAGCTTTCCCTTGTCCTGCACCGACGCGTTGCGGTACCGCTTCTGCAGCTCACGGATGTCGGCCAGGGCCTCGTTCAGCGAATCGCCCGTGCGGAACACCTGGGCGTTGAGGTCCATGGTCTCCTGGAGCGCCTTGCGGATGTCCGCCACGCGCTCGCCGTCGGGCCGGTTGCGCATCTCGTCGAGCTGCGCGACCACGCGGACGGTCGGGTCTTCCGGGAGCTCGTGGAACGACGCCGTCTTGGCGTACTCCGCGGCCGCCCGGCCGGAACGCTTGCCGAACACGTTGATGTCGAGCAGCGAGTTGGTGCCGAGACGGTTGGAGCCGTGCACGGACACACACGCGACCTCGCCGGCGGCGTAGAGGCCCTTGACGACGTTGACGCCGTCGCGGAGCACCTCGCCCTTGACGTTGGTCGGCACGCCGCCCATCGCGTAGTGCGCGGTGGGGTAGACGGGCACGGGCTCGGTGTAGGGCTCGATGCCCAGGTACGTGCGTGCGAACTCGGTGATGTCCGGGAGCTTGGCGTCGATGTGCGCGGGCTCCAGGTGCGTCAGGTCGAGCAGCACGTAGTCCTTGTTCGGACCGGCGCCCCTGCCCTCCCGCACCTCGTTCGCCATGGACCGGGCGACGATGTCGCGCGGCGCGAGGTCCTTGATCGTCGGGGCGTAGCGCTCCATGAAGCGCTCACCCTCGGAGTTGCGCAGGATGCCGCCCTCGCCGCGGGCCGCCTCCGACAGCAGGATGCCGAGCCCCGCCAGACCTGTCGGGTGGAACTGGAAGAACTCCATGTCCTCCAGGGGCAGGCCGCGGCGGTACGCCAGGGCCATGCCGTCACCGGTCAGGGTGTGCGCGTTCGAGGTCGTCTTGAAGATCTTCCCGGCACCACCGGTGGCGAAGATGATCGCCTTGGCCTGGAACACGTGGATCTCGCCGGTGGCGAGGTCGTAGGCGACGACGCCGGTCGCGTTGACCTCCTCGCCCTCCGCGATCTCCTCGGTGGTGAGGTCGTGGTCCGTGATGAGGTCCAGCACGTAGAACTCGTTGAAGAACTCCACGTCCTGCTTGACGCAGTTCTGGTAGAGCGTCTGGAGGATCATGTGACCGGTGCGGTCCGCGGCGTAGCACGCGCGGCGGACGGCGGACTGCCCGTGGTCGCGGGTGTGCCCGCCGAAGCGGCGCTGGTCGATCTTGCCCTCGGGGGTGCGGTTGAACGGAAGGCCCATCCGCTCCAGGTCGAGGACCGACTCGATCGCCTCCTTGGCGAGGATCTCGGCCGCGTCCTGGTCGACGAGGTAGTCACCGCCCTTGACGGTGTCGAACGTGTGCCACTCCCAGTTGTCGTCCTCGACGTTCGCGAGGGCTGCCGCCATGCCGCCCTGGGCGGCACCGGTGTGGGATCGGGTGGGGTACAGCTTGGAGATCACCGCGGTGCGGGCCTCCTTGGACGACTCGAGGGCGGCGCGCATCCCGGCGCCGCCGGCGCCGACGATGACAACGTCGTACTGATGGGTCTGCATCGGGCTCGATGCCTCCTGCTGAAGAGTTTCGGAGTGTGGGGCTGGGGGAAGTGCTGGTGCTACGCCGTGCAGAAGGAGGGCAGCAGCTCCGCGGGGGAGTTGGCCGGGCACGGGTCGAACGTGAAGATCACCAGGGTGCCGAGCACGACCACGACGGTGAACGCCAGGTAGAGCAGGCCCTTGAGGATGCCTCGCGTCATGTCACGCGTGGCGTAGTCGTTGATGATCGTGCGCACGCCGTTGGTGCCGTGGATCATGGCGAGCCACAGCATGAGGAGGTCCCAGACCTGCCACATCGGGTTGGCCCACTTGCCGGCGACGAAGCCGAAGTCGATCGCGTGGACGCCGTCGCCGACCATCAGGTTGACGAACAGGTGCCCGAAGATGAGGACCAGGAGCACGACGCCCGAGGCCCGCATGAAGACCCAGGAGTACAGCTCGTAGTTGCCGCGCGTCGTCCTGCGCCGCACGTACGGGGAGCGCGGGGAGTCGATCTTTGCCACCGCTGCGGTTCCGTGTGCCATCAGTGACCCCCGGTGAAGACGTTGATGAGGTGCCGCGGCAGGAAGCCTGCCATCGTCACGACGAAGAGACCGATGACCACCCAGAGCATCGTCTTCTGGTACCGAGGGCCCTTGGCCCAGAAGTCCACCAGGAGGATGCGGATGCCGTTGAAGGCGTGGAAGACGATCGCGGCCACGAGCCCGGCCTCGCCGAGTCCCATGATCTCGGTCTGGTAGGTGCTGATCGCTGCGTTGTACGCCTCGGGGGACACGCGCACCAGCGCTGTGTCGAGCACGTGCACGAGCAAGAAGAAGAAGATCAGCACGCCGGTCACGCGGTGCGCGACCCATGACCACATGCCTTCACGGCCGCGGTATAACGTGCCTGCTGGTGCGGTGGGCACTTCGGGAGCCTCCTATGGCTGTCCGGCTGGGGGTGGCTGGTCCCCACTGTAATGACAACTGGTCGCCTTGATCGCCGCCCGGCGGCCCTTACGGGCATCAAGACGCGGCATTTGTGACTGATCCCACAGGGGAGATGTCGCCGCTTCGGGCACCCGTCAGGTTGCTCGCGCGTTGCTGCCCGGACCCGCCCCTGGGATCAACCAGGGTTCGCCCGGATTTCGGCGAGTTTTGGCTGCGGGAACACTGTCCGGCTGACATCCTGCGGGGCATGACTTCGGCCGCCGCCCCATCGTCCCCGATCGACGACTTCTTCGCAGTGGTACCGGCCGGTGGGTCCGGCACCCGGCTCTGGCCGCTCTCCCGCGGCGGGGAGCCCAAGTTCCTGCACGACCTCGTGGGCTCGGGCATGTCCCTGCTCCAGGCCACCGAGCACCGGCTGCGTCCGCTGGTGGGACCGGACGGCATCGTCCTCGTGACCGGGGAGCAGCACGTCGCCGCCTGCCGTGCGCAGCTGCCCGGCCTGTCCGCCGACTCCGTGCTCGCCGAGCCGTCGCCGCGCGAGTCCATGGCGGCGATCGGCCTGGCGGCGGCCGTGCTGGAGAAGCGGCACGGCGACGTGGTGATCGGGTCGTTCGCCGCGGACCACGTGATCCATGGCACGCGCGCGTTCGAACTCGCGGTCCGGGAGGCGGTGGCCGCGGCGCGCGCCGGCTACGTGACGACCGTCGGGATCGCGGCCTCCCGGCCGTCCACCGCGTTCGGGTACGTGCGCTCGGGCGAGCCGCTCGGGGTCGAGGGGGCACCGCACACGCTGCACGTGCGGGGATTCACGGAGAAGCCGGACGCCGCCACGGCACGGCTCTACCTCGCCTCGGGCGAGTACCGGTGGAACGCGGGCATGTTCGTCTCGCGGACGTCTGTGCTCCTGGGGCACCTCGCCGAGCAGCGGCCCGAGCTGCACGACTCCCTGCGGCTCGTCGCGGACGCGTGGGACACCCCGCGCCGTGCCGAGGTGCTCGCGGACGTGTGGCCCGGCCTGGAGAAGATCGCGATCGACCACGCGGTGGCCGAGCCGGTCGCCGAGGCAGGCGGTGTCGCCGTCGTGCCGGGGACGTTCGGCTGGGACGACGTCGGGGACTACAACTCGCTCGCCGTCCTCCTGCCGTCCGACGACGACCGCGGTGCCAAGGTCCTGGGCGACCCGGCCGACGTGCTCCGCATCGACAGCGCCGGCTCCGTGGTGGTTCCGGCGTCGGGCCGGCTGGTGACGGTCCTGGGGCTGGACGACGTCGTGGTCGTCGACACGCCCGACGCGTTGCTCGTCACCACGCGGGCCCGTGCCCAGCAGGTGAAAGAGGTGGTGGCGGCGGTGCGTGAGCGGGGCCGCGAGGACCTTCTCTGACCCAGCCCGGAGCCGCAGGTCTCACGGTCGTCCGCATGGTGGGACGGATCGTCCGCCACTGTGTCTCGCGGGCCGGACAGCGCTACCGTGGGTCAGGTGAACCCGACCCCGCAGCCCGTCAGTCTCGCCGACTTCGATCAGATCGTTTCGGGCGATCAGATGCCGGTGGGAGACGTGCCCGGAGGCAACGTGACGGATGTCGTAGCGGCGCTGGCCGCCCGTGTGAGGGAGCTGGCCGGGGCCCTGGACGCCGAGCTGATCGCGTTCCGCCGCGACGTGCACGCCCACCCGGAGCTGTCCCGCAAGGAGACCCGCACCACGCACGCCGTCGCCGCACGCCTGCGGGAGGCGGGCCTCGAGCCGCGCCTGCTACCCATCGGCTCGGGCCTGGTGTGCGACATCGGCCCCGACCGCGGCCCCGACGGCGAGGGCCGGGTCGGCCTGCGCGCCGACCTCGACGCCCTCCCGCTGCAGGAGACCAGCGGTGTGGAGTTCGCCTCGACCGAGCCGGGTGTCGCGCACGCCTGCGGGCACGACGTGCACACCACCGTGGTCCTCGGAGCGGGCCTCGTGCTCGCCCGCCTGGCGGAGGAGGGGCGGCTGCGGCGCGGCGTCCGGCTCTTCTTCCAGCCGGCCGAGGAGGTCTTCCCCGGCGGCGCCGAGGACATCATCAACCGCACCTCCGAGCTCGACGGCGTCGACCGCATGACGGCGCTGCACTGCGACCCCAAGTTCGACGTCGGCCACGTGGGCACCCGGATCGGCCCGATCACCTCGGCCAGCGACTCCGTGAGCGTGACGATCTCGTCGCCCGGCGGTCACACCTCCCGTCCGCACCTCACCGGTGACGTCGTCTTCGCGCTCGGCCAGGTCATCACGCAGACACCCGCCGTGCTCGGCCGCCGGCTCGACCCGCGGTCCGGCGTGAACCTGACGTGGGGCGCGGTCCAGGCGGGCTCGACGCCCAACGCGATCCCGTCCACGGGCATCGTCAAGGGCACCCTGCGCTGCCTCGACGTGCGCGCGTGGGAGAAGGCGGGCGAGCTGGTGCGCGAGGCCGTGGAGCAGATCGTCGCCCCGTACGACGTGAGTGTCACGGTGACCGTGACGCACGGCGTGCCGCCGGTCGAGAACCAGGCGGCGGCCACCTGCGACCTCGAGGACGCGGTCCGCGAGGTCGTCGGCCCCGACGCCGTGCAGCTCACCGAGCAGTCCATGGGGGGCGAGGACTTCGCCTGGTTCCTCCGCAAGGTGCCCGGCACCATGGCCCGCCTCGGCGTGCGCACCCCCGGCGGCCGCACCTACGACCTGCACCAGGGCGACCTCGTGGTCGACGAGCGAGCGATCGGCGTCGGCGTCCGTGCCCTCGCCCAGTTTGCGGCGAGCTGACCGCAGGATGTTCCTGCCGATGACGCTTCGGTAACGACTTCCTCCGGTTACCGTCTCGAAACGCGAAATGCGGGATGCGCTGGCTACCCTCGGTGCGGTATAGGGCCCGGATCTGTTTGGATAGGGCCCGTCTGGACCATCGAAGGAGCACCAGTGAAGAAGGCTGTTCGGCTCACCGCCCTCGCGGGAGCAGCGGCACTCGCACTCTCGGCGTGCGGCGCCGCCCCTGAAGAGACCACCGGTGGCGAGGCCACCAGTGACTTCAAGCCCTGCATCGTGTCGGACGCCGGTGGCTTCGACGACAAGAGCTTCAACCAGCTCAGCTTCGAAGGCGCCACGGCTGCCGCCGAGGAGCTCGGCACGGAGCTGGTCGACGTCCAGTCCGCGTCGGAGAGCGACTACAAGGGCAACGTCGAGTCGCTCGTCGCCGAGGGGTGCGACGCGATCGTCACCGTCGGCTTCGCGCTGTCCGCCACCACCATCGAGTCGGCCACGGAGAACCCGGACATCGACTACATCCTCGTCGACGACGCCGCGGACGCGGACTTCGACGGAAACGCCGACGCCGAGAACATCAAGCCGCTGCTGTACGACACGGCGCAGGCCGCGTTCCTCGCGGGTTACCTCTCCGCCGGCTACTCGGAGGCGGGCAAGGTCGGCACGTTCGGCGGTATGGACTTCCCGACCGTGACGATCTTCATGGACGGCTTCAAGCAGGGCGTCGACTACTACAACGAGACCAAGGGCACCGACGTCGAGCTGGTCGGCTGGGACGGCAAGAAGGGCTCCTTCACGGGTGGCTTCGCGGCCGACCCGGCGGCGAAGACCACCGCTCAGAACATCCTGGACCAGGGTGTCGACGTGATCCTGCCGGTCGGCGGGCCCATCTACCAGTCCGCTATGGACGCCATCGCCGACTCCGGCGAGGACGTCGCCCTGGTGGGCGTCGACGCCGACTTCTACGAGTCGGACCCGGCCACGCAGGACCTCGTCCTGACCTCGATCCTCAAGGGGATGGACGTCTCGACGAAGGAGGCGGTCATCGCCTCGGGCAACGAGGAGTTCGACGCGACGCCGTACGTCGGCACCCTCGAGAACGGTGGGGTGGACCTCGCGCCGCTGCACAACTTCGAGGACAAGGTGGACCCGGCCCTCTGGGAAGAGGTCCAGACTCTCAAGGAGTCCATCATCGCCGGCGACGTCGAGGTGAAGTCCTACCTCGCCGAGTGATGGCCTGGCAGGCTGATCGGTAGCCGTCAGAGACTTGACGCAAGATGGTCCCGGGGGGCACGGCTCGCGCTGTGCGCCCCGGGACCTGTCATGAGCAGGACCCCTTTCGGGAAGGATTCCTATGCGGCTCGAGCTGCGCGGCATCACCAAGCGCTTCGGCGCGCTCGTCGCGAACGACCACATCGACCTGGTGGTTCAACCAGGCGAGATCCACTCGCTCCTGGGCGAGAACGGGGCGGGCAAGTCCACCCTGATGAACGTGCTCTACGGCCTGTACGAGGCGGACGAGGGCGAGATCCTGCTGGACGACGTGGTCCAGCACTTCTCCGGCCCCGGTGACGCGATGGGCGCCGGCATCGGCATGGTGCACCAGCACTTCATGCTCGTCCCGGTCTTCACCGTCGCCGAGAACGTCATGCTCGGCCACGAGCAGACCCGCGGCGGCGGCCGCCTCGACCTGGAGGCCGCCCGCGCGCAGGTGCGGGAGATCTCCGCCCGGTTCGGCTTCCACGTGGACCCCGACGCCGTCGTCGAGGACCTGCCGGTGGGCGTTCAGCAGCGCGTCGAGATCATCAAGGCGCTGTCCCGCAACGCGGACGTGCTGGTCTTCGACGAGCCGACGGCGGTGCTCACCCCGCAGGAGACCGACGAGCTGATGGCGATCATGCGCCAGCTGCGCGACGAGGGCTCCGCGATCGTGTTCATCACCCACAAGCTGCGCGAGGTGCGCGCCGTCGCGGACCGCATCACCGTGATCCGCCACGGCAAGGTGGTGGGGGAGGCCCTGCCGACGGCGTCGGACGCCGAGCTCGCCTCGCTCATGGTGGGCCGCTCCGTCGAGCTGACCGTCCGCAAGGACGCGCCCACGCTGCACGACAACGGGCTGAAGGTCACCGACCTGGTGGTCACCAGCGAGTCGGGCACCGTGGTGGTCGACAACGTCAGCTTCGAGGTGCGCGGCGGCGAGGTGCTCGTCGTCGCGGGCGTGCAGGGCAACGGGCAGACCGAGCTCACCGAGGCCCTGCTCGGGCTGGAGGGCGACGTGTCGGGGAGCATCACGCTCGACGGCAAGGAGCTCGTGGGCCGGTCCGTGCGCCACATCCTCGACGCCGGTGTGGGCTTCGTCCCCGAGGACCGCACGCACGACGGCCTGATCGGCGAGTTCACCATCGCCGAGAACCTCATGCTCGACCGCTCCGACGGCCAGCCGTTCGTCAAGGGCGGCGCGCTCCAGCTCGGGTTCCGGGACAAGTTCGCGGAAGAGAAGGTCGCCGAGTTCGACGTCCGCACGCAGGGCATCACCACACCGGTGGGGCGTCTGTCGGGCGGCAACCAGCAGAAGGTGGTGCTCGCGCGCGAGCTGTCGCGCGACCTGCGCCTGTTCGTCGCGGCACAGCCGACCCGCGGCGTGGACGTGGGATCGATCGAGTTCATCCACAAGCGGATCATCGAGACCCGGGACGCCGGTGTTCCGGTGATGGTGGTCTCCACCGAGCTGGACGAGGCGGTGGCCCTGGCCGACCGCATCATGGTGATGTACCGCGGCACGGTGGTCGGCGTCGTACCCGCGGACACCCCGCGCGACGTGCTGGGTCTGATGATGGCGGGGATCTCCCCGGAGGACGCGAAGGGAGAGGTCGCGTGAGCGCGCCTGAGTCCAACACGGGATCGAGCTCCGGTCCCGAGCAGGAGCCCGGGCTCGACCCGGGCACCGCGGAGGAGCTGGAGCAGGAGCGAGCCCGCGAGGCCGGGCCGGTCGTCGACCCGGTCGACACCGAGAGCCGCCTGGCCAAGGCGCTCCAGCAGACCATGAGCAGCTCGTGGACGGTGTCCGTGGGCGCGGTGCTGCTCGCCGTCGTGGCAGGCTCGATCATGATCGCCTTCACCAACGACGGGGTGAAGGCGGCCTCCTCGTACTTCTTCGCCCGGCCGGGCGACACCCTCGTCGCGCTCGGACAGGCGATCGGCGGCGCGTACTCCGCGCTGTTCCGCGGTTCCGTGGTGAACCTCCAGGCGACGGACTTCGTCACCGCCATCCGACCGCTCACGGAGACGCTCACCTACGCGACCCCGCTCATCGCGGCGGGCCTCGGCGTGGCGCTCGCCTTCCGGGCCGGCCTGTTCAACATCGGTGGCCAGGGACAGATGCTCGTGGCGGCCGCGTCGGCGGGCTGGGTGGCCTTCGGGGTGAGCGGCGTGCCGTTCCCGCTGCACCTGCTGATGGCGCTCGTGGCCGGTATCGCGGCCGGCGCGCTGTGGGCCGGGCTGGCGGGCCTGCTCAAGGCTCGCACCGGGGCGCACGAGGTGATCGTCACGATCATGCTCAACTACGTGGCGTTCTACCTGATCGCCTACCTCCTGGCGACGCCGGGCCTGCTGCAGGCTCCCGGGTCGTCCAACCCGAAGACGCCGCCGACACCCGAGTCGGCCCAGCTGCCGAGCCTCCTGGGTGACCGGTTCAACCTGACGTGGGGCTTCGTGCTGGCCCTGCTCGCCGTCGTCGGCGTGTGGTGGCTGCTCAACCGGTCGTCCGCGGGCTTCGCGTTCCGCGCCGTCGGCGAGAACCCGCGCGCCGCGCGGGTGGCCGGCATCGACACGGGCCGCGCCACGGTGAGCTCGATGCTCGTGGCCGGCGGACTCGTCGGCCTGGCCGGTGCCTCGCAGGTCCTCGGCGGCGTCACCACCGGCTTCAGCTCCGACATCGACGCGGGTATCGGGTTCGACGCCATCACCGTCGCACTGCTCGGCGGGTCCAACCCGTGGGGCGTGCTCGCGGCGGGCATCCTGTTCGGCGCCTTCAAGGCCGGTGGTACGACCATGCAGGCCGCCGAGGGCGTCCCGAGCGACATCGTGCTCGTGGTCCAGTCGCTCATCGTGCTGTTCATCGCGGCCCCGCCGCTGATCCGGGCGATCTTCCGGCTGCCTGACCCGAACCGGCGTCGGGCAGCGAAGAAGACGAAGGCGACCCGGAACCGGAAGGAGGCGGCAGCGTGAGCGCCGACCACAAGACCACTCAGCTCGACGTGCCGCTGTCGGAGACGGCGCGCACCGTCACCGTCGTGACGTGGAAGGCGGCGAGCGTGCTGCTCGCCGTGACGGTGCTGTACGCGCTGCTGCTCGTGGCGGTCCCGCACTCGGGGGACACGCGGTTCCTGCTGTCACACCGTGGCGACTTCTTCCAGATCCCGGTCATCGTGGTGCCGGCCGGTCCTCTCGCCTGGGTGTGCGGTGCGGTCATGCTCGCGGTGACGGCGTTCGTCGCCGTGCTCACCGCGCGCCGCACCAGGACGCCGCTGTGGCTGGTGGTCCTGTTCGCGCTGGCCGCGCTGACGGGCTTCCTGGCCTGGGCCGGGGCCGGCAGCCCGCGTGACCTTTCCGTCGTCGGCCTGCTCGGCGGCGCGGTGCTGTGGTCCGTGCCGTTCGTGTACGGCGCGCTGGGCGGCGTCATCGGAGAGCGTGCCGGCGTGGTCAACA
This sequence comes from Promicromonospora iranensis, assembly GCF_028994775.1. Classification (GTDB taxonomy): domain Bacteria; phylum Actinomycetota; class Actinomycetes; order Actinomycetales; family Cellulomonadaceae; genus Promicromonospora; species Promicromonospora iranensis_A. The sequence continues at coordinate 114,609 of NZ_JAJQMN010000013.1, forward strand.
TCGCCATCGAGGCGCAGCTGCTCGGCGCGGCCTTCACCGCGGCGATCGTCTCGTCGATCACGAACAGCGCGGTGGCCGGTCTGGCCGCCGCGGTGTTCGCCGGCGCGCTCGTGTCGCTCGTGCTCGGCCTGTTCGCGATCACCTACCACGTGAACCAGGTGATCGTGGGTGTGGTGCTGAACGTGCTGGTCGTCGGGCTGACGAGCTTCCTGTACTCCCAGGTGCTCGTGCCGGGTGCCGAGAACTTGAACTCGACCACGCGGTTCTCGTCGATCCCGATCCCCGTGCTGTCCGACATCCCGGTGCTCGGCCCGGTGCTGTTCAACCAGCCGCTGCTCATCTACCTGATGTTCATCGCCGTGCCCGCCGTCTGGTACGCGCTGAACCGGACCCGCTGGGGCCTGCGGCTGCGGGCGGTGGGTGAGCATCCGAAGGCCGCCGACACGGTCGGCATCAACGTCGTGCGCACGCGCTACAACGCGGTGCTCGTCGCGGGCGCCGTGGCCGGGCTGGGTGGTGCGTTCTACACGACCGTCTACCTGAGCCAGTTCGGCGAGAACATGACCGGCGGCGCCGGCTACATCGCGCTCGCCGCCGTCATCTTCGGCAAGTGGGACCCGGTGCGGGCCGCGTTCGCGGGCCTGCTGTTCGGGTTCGCGTCCAACCTGCAGAACGTGCTCTCCGTCGTGGGCTCGCCCGTGCCCAGCCAGTTCATGCTCATGGTGCCGTACGTCGTCACCCTGCTCGCCGTGGCGGGCCTGGTCGGGCGTTCGCGCCCGCCGGCCGCGTCGGGCGAGCCGTACATCAAGGGGTGAGGATGATGGACGTGGACCCTGTAGACGCTGTTCCCGCGGCCGAGGCGGTCGACTGGGCGAGCCTGCGGGCGGCAGCCCGGAGTGCGCTCGAGAAGGCGTACGTGCCGTACTCGCAGTACCCCGTCGGTGCGGCGGCCTTCGCCGACGACGGGCGGCTGCTCACCGGCGCCAACGTCGAGAACGCCGCGTACGGAGTGACGCTGTGTGCCGAGTGCTCGCTGGTCAGCGCCCTGGTGATGTCGGGCGGTGGCAGGTTCGCGGCGTTCACGTGCGTGAACGCGCTGGGCGAGACGATCATGCCGTGCGGCCGGTGCCGCCAGATCCTCTGGGAGCACGGCGGGCCGGAGCTCCTGGTGGACACCCCGCTGGGGATCGTGCCGATGACGGAAGTACTGCCCCAGGCCTTCGGGCCGGGCGACCTGGACCACGTGCGGAAGGCAACCCGATGACCGAGCAGTTCGATGCCGTCGACATCATCCGGGCCAAGCGGGACCGGGAGTCCCTGACCGACCCGCAGATCGACTGGCTCGTCGACGCCTACACCCGGGGTGTGGTGGCCGACGAGCAGATGTCCGCGATGACCATGGCGATCCTCCTGAACGGCATGTCCCGCGCGGAGATCTCCCGGTGGACCCACGCGATGATCGAGTCCGGGGAGCGCATGTCGTTCGCCGGTCTCTCCCGGCCGACGGCGGACAAGCACTCCACCGGCGGTGTGGGCGACAAGATCACGCTGCCGCTGGCGCCGCTCGTGGCGGCGTTCGACGTCGCGGTGCCGCAGCTCTCTGGCCGCGGCCTGGGCCACACCGGCGGCACCCTCGACAAGCTGGAGTCCATCCCCGGCTGGCGGGCCTCGTTGTCCAACGACGAGATGATGGCGCAGCTCGACTCGGTCGGGGCCGTCATCTGCGCCGCCGGAGCGGGCCTCGCCCCGGCCGACCGCAAGCTGTACGCGCTGCGGGACGTCACGGGAACCGTCGAGGCGATCCCGCTCATCGCGAGCTCGATCATGTCCAAGAAGATCGCCGAGGGCACCGGCGCCCTGGTGCTCGACGTGAAGGTCGGCTCCGGCGCGTTCATGAAGACCCTGGAGAGCGCGCGCGAGCTCGCCCGCACCATGGTGGACCTCGGGACCGACGCCGGCGTGCGCACCGTGGCCCTGGTCACCGACATGTCGGTGCCGCTCGGGCGCACCGCGGGCAACGCCCTGGAGGTGCGCGAGTCGCTCGAGGTGCTGGCGGGCGGCGGGCCGGCCGACGTCGTCGACCTCACCGTCGCGCTCGCCGTCGAGATGCTCGCGGCGGCCGACCGCCCCGCCTCGGAGGCGGACGTCCGCGAGGCCCTGGCCGACGGCCGGGCCATGGACAAGTGGCGGGCCATGATCGCGGCGCAGGGTGGCGACGTCGACGCGCACCTGCCGGTCGCGAAGGAGTCGGAGACGGTGGTGGCCCAGGAGTCCGGCGTGCTGGTGTCGCTCGACGCGTACGCCGTCGGGGTGGCCGTGCACCGGCTCGGCGCTGGCCGGGTGCGCAAGGAGGACGCGGTCCAGGCCGCGGCGGGCATCGAGATCCACGTGAAACCGGGGGAGCCGGTGGCCGCCGGCCAGCCCCTGTTCACCCTGCACACCGACACCCCGGAGCGGTTTGCCCGGGCGCGCGAGGCGCTCGAGGGCGGCTGGGCGGTCGAGCCGGAGGGCGTGGGCGGCGGTGTGCTCGGCGGCACGCTGGCCGGCGCGGCGAGCGCGCTGTCGACGGTGGACGTGGGTGCGGGGGCACTGGTCGGGGCAGCGCTGGCGGCCGATGAGTCGGTGGTCCTGGACCGGATCGTCTGACCCGAGGGTCCGTCGCAGGCGCCTGACCTGGGCGTCCGGTGCGCGTCCGGCTCGCCCACGCGCCCCAGCGTGGCGAACCGGCGAGTCGCGCGGGTCCGGCTTAGCCTGGCGATGTGCCGTCGACATTGCGCCTTTCGTCCCTGCTTGGCGGTATGCGTGCGTTCGCCGGGCCGATACCGACTCCGCCGCCGCCGGGCCGCTTCGTGCGACCGGTCGTGCCCGACGACGTCGAGCGGCACCTCGAGTCGGTGACGTCCCGTGCCCGGCGCTCCGTGCTGGATCCGCTGGCACGGGAGCGCGGTACCGGGACCGTCGGCTTTCCCCGGCGGCTGAACCTGCCGTCCCTCGACGGCACCACGGCGGCCGCGGTGCAGGTCGACGAGACCACGTGCGGGTCGGCGGTGCTGGCGATGCTCGGGCTGGCCGGTGACCCGCGTGCTGCCCTCAAGCTCGCGACCGAAGACCCGGCGGGCCGCTTCGTGCGGCTGCAGCATGCGGTCCAGGCCGCGACCAACCGACGCGGCCTGGGGGTCGTGGCCTGGCCGCGCACGTACGGCACGCCGCCCTGGGGCGCCGCGCGCCTCGCCACCTACGGTGGTGTGCGCTACACGCACCGGGTGGCCGGGTCGCGGGCGCTGCTGGAGGCTGCGGTCGCGAGCGCGCGGGCGGGTATCCCGGTGCCCCTGTACACGGGTGGTGACGTCACGAGCGGCTGGGACTCGGCGGTCCCGCGCCACGTCGTGCTGCTCACCCTGGCCGACGGCGAGGGTACGGAGGGCAGCGCGGTCCTGTACGAGCCGTCGGGTGCCGGGCTGCACACGGTTCCTGTCGCGGCGCTCCTCGACCCGCCCCCTGCGCCGCCGGGCGGGCCCGACATGTCGTTGTCGACCGGCGACCGGACCGCCGCCCGCGTACGCAAGGCGCTGACCGCCGCGCTCGGCGGCTGGCCCCACGTGGCGTGGGTGCTGTTGCCGGAACGGGCCGGGCAGTGGCAGGGTGACGACGCCCGGGTGACGATGGAAGACCGCTGACGAGGAGGCCCCGATGAGCACGCTCCCTGGACCCGACTCCTGGCGTGACGCCGGCCTGGTCCCCCCTGAGGACGCCGAGGTCGACGCCGCGCACGAGCCCGACGAGTACGTCCCCGACGCGCCACGTCCGGACAACGACGGGGTCGCAGCCGAGGCTGACGTCGTGGAGCAGGCGCTGGACGTCCCGACGGACGCCGACGAGGAAGAGAGCCCCGACGCCGGCTGACGGCCGGCTGTCGGTGCCGGACGGTAGGTTGTCAGCATGACCACGCAAGACCCCGGGGCGCGCCCCGGTGAGGCGCTGCTACGCGCCCTGCCCAAGGTTGTCCTGCACGACCACCTCGACGGAGGGCTGCGCCCGCAGACCGTCCTCGAGCTCGCGGACGCCGCCGGGCACACCCTGCCGGCCGGCGACGCGGACTCCCTTTCCGACTGGTTCCGTGACTCGGCCGACTCCGGTTCGCTGGTGCGTTACCTGGAGACCTTCGACCACACGATCGCCGTCATGCAGACGGCCGACAACCTGGCCCGCGTCGCGCGCGAGGCGGTGCTGGACCTCGCGGCCGACGGCGTCGTGTACGCCGAGCAGCGCTGGGCGCCGGAGCAGCACCTGGCCGGTGGGCTGTCGCTCGCCGAGGCCGTGGAGGCCGTCCAGGCAGGGATCGACGACGGCATCGCCGCGGCGGCGGCCGACGGGCATCTCATCCGGGTGGGCCAGCTCGTCACCGCCATGCGCCACCAGGACCGCTGGCAGGAGATCGCGGAGCTCGCCGTCACCTACCGCGACCACGGCGTGGTCGGGTTCGACATCGCCGGGCCCGAGGCCGGGTATCCGCCGTCGCGCCACCTCGGTATCTGGCGGTACCTCGCGGAGCATGACGTGCCCGTGACGATCCACGCGGGTGAGGCCGACGGCCTCGACTCCATCGGGCAGGCGGTGCACCTGGGGCACGCCGACCGGCTGGGCCACGGAGCCCGGATCATCGACGACATCGCCTTCGTCGTGGACGGAGATCCCGCCGAGAATGGCCTCTCGAACGACGGGCACGGGGGAGCCGCCGACCTGGGTCGCCTCGCGCACTGGGTGCGCGACCACCAGATCCCGCTCGAGCTGTGCCCGGTCTCGAACCTGCAGACGGGTGCGGCCGAGTCCATCGCGAAGCACCCGATCACCCGCCTCAAGGAGCTGGACTTCGCGGTCACGCTCAACACGGACAACCGCCTGATGTCTCGTACGTCGATGACGCACGAGATGAAGCTCCTCGTCGACGAGGCAGGCTGGACGCTCGACGACCTCGTCGACGTGACCGTCACCGCCGCCTGGGGTGCGTTCATGCACCACGACGAGCGGCGAGACCTCGTGGAGCAGGTCATCCTGCCCGGAATCCAGAAAGTAGAAGGTGCCCTCGTATGACCGCTCAGCCTGAAGCACCACGGACTCCCGCCGTGCCGCACGACAAGGCGGCGCTGGCCGCGTACGTCGACCACACGCTTCTCAAGCCGGAGGCGACGGCGGCCGACGTCGCCACGCTCGTCGAGGAGGGCGCCGCCCTCGGCGTGTTCTCGGTGTGCGTGTCCCCGTCGTTCGTTTCGCTCGCCGTCGAGGTGGCCGCCGGGCGGCTCGCCGTCGCCACGGTGTGCGGGTTCCCGTCGGGCAAGCACATGGGAGACGTGAAGGCGTTCGAGGCCGCTCGTGCCATCGCCGACGAGGCGGACGAGATCGACATGGTCATCGACATCGGCACCGCGCGGGCCGGCCGGTTCGACGTCGTGGAGGCCGACATCGCGGCCGTGCGCGCCGCCGTGCCGAACGACCGGGTCCTCAAGGTGATCATCGAGTCGGCAGCGCTGACGGACGAGCAGATCGTGGGCGCGTGCAGGGCGGCGCAGGCCGCCGGGGCGGACTTCGTGAAGACGTCGACGGGCTTCCACCCGGCCGGCGGCGCGTCGGTGCACGCCGTGTCGCTCATGGCGCGGACCGTCGGCGCGGCCGGCGGCGGCACACTCGGGGTGAAGGCCTCGGGCGGGATCCGCGACCTCGACGCGGCGCTCTCGATGATCGAGGCGGGCGCGACCCGGCTCGGCCTGTCGGGCACGGCGTCGGTCCTGGCCGGCTTCGACGAGGGAGCGGCAGCCGCCCCCGCGCCGACCTCGGACACCTACTGATCCTTCGCCTCCCCCGCTGCGGCTCCACCGCGGGGGAGGCGGGTCACGCCTCCGCGGCCGCCCCGGCGACGGGTGGGTAGGCTCCCGGACATGTCTGCGCATCAGCCTGCTGACCAGGGTTTTTCGTCGTCCCGGCCGACGGAGCCGGGCAGCCTTGTCCGGGTGCGCTACCGCAAGTGGGACGGCACGCCCCACTGGGTCTTCGACGGGTACTACCTGGGCTCGGACGAGCACGGCCTGTGGGTGGGGTTCCGGGCCGGGACACGGTTCTCGCGGCCGGGCGCGAGGTACCGGTCGACCGGGGCGGGCGTGGGATTCTTCGGGGACGTCGGCTGGACCCCTTCCCTGTACCGCGGGCACCCGGAGGGCATGCTGTCGTACAGCGACCTCACCACGGTGCCGCAGTGGCGGCGCGCGCCCGCCCGCTTCCTCGCACCCCGCGGCCGCGCACGCTTCGAGGTGACGGCCGTCGACCTGGACCTCGACGTCATCGCCTTCGAGGCGGGCACGGCCGACCCGCGCGGCCAGTACTTCATCGACGACGAGGACGAGTTCGCCGAGCACTCCGTCCGGTACGGGTACCCGCCGTCGGTCGTCGCCACGGTCCGGGCGGACGCTGACGCCCTGCTCGCCGCGGTGTCCGCGGGGGAGCCGCCCTACGACGAGGCGACGGCGAAGCGCTGGTTCGCCGTGCTCGACGGTCTGTAACCGCCCGCGGGGCACCCCTGGAGCTCAGCGGGCGGAGCCGCGCACCTCAGTGCGCGCTGAGCACCAGGTCGTCCTGCTCCACCGCGGCGCGCCACTCCGCCTTCTCGGCCCGCCAGTGTTCGTCGTCGCGACCCCGCCGCCAGTAGCCCGACGCCGACAGCAGCTCGCGCGGCACCCCGAGCGTCCCGCGCGCCCAGCGGCGCAGGTCGCGGACGCAGCCGGCCTCGCCGTGCAGGAACGTGTGCGGCACGCCGTCCGGCAGCTCGGCGGCCTGCACGACGTCGGCCACGCTCGCTCCCGTCGACCGGTGAACCCACGTGAGGTGAAGGTCGGCGGCGCTCGCGATCGCCTGCTCCTCGGACGCGTCGGAGACCTCGACGAAGACGTGGGCCACAGCGCCGTCGGGCAGCGCCTCGCACGCGGCGGCGATGGCCGGGAGGGCGGACTCGTCACCGACCATGAGGTGCCACGGGGCGTCGGGGGATGGCGCGTAGTCGCCGCCCGGTCCCACGAACGACACCTCGTCTCCCGGCCGGACGCGCTGCGCCCAGGGACCGCCGTAACCGACGTCGCCGTGCGTGACGATGTCGATGTCCCAGCTGGACTCGGCGACGTTGCGGATCGTGTAGGTACGGAGAACCGGGCGGCCCTCGGGTTCGGGGGACTCGGCCATGACGAGCTTGATGTAGCGGTCCGTCTGCGGCGTCGGGTCGACGGCGGCCAGCGCCTGGCCACCGATCGTCACCCGGATCATGTGCGGGGTCAGGTGCCGGACTGCGGTCACGGTCGCCGTGGTGCGGACTCCCTTGCCGGGCTTGCCGTTCGGTGCGTTCGTGGTCTGCGTCATTGTGAGGTAAGCCTAACCTCCGTGGCGGACGAGCGCCGGTGTGGTGTGCGTCACGGGCGAAAGGCCCCGGTTGTCGCCGGCAGGCCGGAACGGCCAGGTGGCGCGTTCTAGCATGGGTCCGTCATCGATTTTTTCTGTCAGGAGTCCTTCGTGAAGATCGCTGTTGTCGGCACGGGTTATGTCGGTCTGTCCAATGCCGTGCTGCTCGCGCAGCACCACGAGGTCTGGGCCCTGGACGTCGACCCGGTCAAGGTCGCCCAGGTCAACGACCGCATCTCCCCGATCGTGGACACCGAGCTGGAGGAATACCTCACCAGCCACCCCCTGAACCTGACCGCGACCCTGGACAAGGACGCGGCCTACACCGGTGCGCAGGTCGTGGTCGTGGCGACCCCGACGAACTACGACGAGATCAGCAACTTCTTCGACACGTCCTCGGTCGAGACCGTGATCAGCGACGTCCTGGCCCGTACCCCCGACGCGACGATCGTGGTCAAGTCGACCATCCCCGTCGGGTTCACCGAACGAGTCCGGGCCGAGCACCCCGGCGCCGGCATCGTGTTCTCCCCCGAGTTCCTGCGCGAGGGCCGGGCCCTGCACGACAACCTGCACCCCTCACGCATCGTGGTCGGCGACCGTACCGAACGCGGTAAGCAGTTCGCCGACCTGCTCCTGGAAGGCGCGGTCACCAAGGACGTCCCGATCCTGCTGACCGACCCCACCGAGGCCGAGGCGATCAAGCTGTTCGCCAACACCTACCTCGCGCTGCGGGTGGCGTACTTCAACGAGCTGGACACCTACGCCGCGACCCACGGCCTGGACACCGCGCAGATCATCGAGGGCGTCGGCCTGGACCCCCGCATCGGGTCGCACTACAACAACCCGTCCTTCGGGTACGGCGGGTACTGCCTGCCCAAGGACACCAAGCAGCTCCTGGC
>NZ_JAJQMN010000014.1:0-29540 GCF_028994775.1 Promicromonospora iranensis
CCCGGACCGGAGGAGGCGCAGAATCGCCCCACGCAGCCGACACCGGCGTGGACCCCGGCCGTCGGCATGGGCAACCCCAGCGGACGCATCCCACGCAGCCGCTACACGATCGGCTGCCATACCCGCCCCGACCGAGGAGCCATCGCCTACCGGCCCCCAGGGCAGCGTGGGTCGACCCACCCCAGGCACCGGCGACGGCAACCTCGGGCTGATCTCGCCTGGGCGGCAGACGACACGATCTACCGGGCCAGGGCCGGGTTCGCTGCAGCTACCGCGCGCGCCACCTCGATCGGGCCCGGCTGGGTGCCGTCGGAGAGGACGGACAACGCCACGTGATCAGCGCCGGCGTCCAGGTGTGCCCGCACACCCGCGACGATCGCGTCGGCGTCACCGACGGTCGCCACCGCATCGACCAGCTCGTCGCTCACGTCGGCGATGTCACGGTCGCCGAAGCCCATCCGGCGCATGTTCGCCGCGTACCCACCGACGTTCAGCAGGAAGCCCAGCATCCCGCGCACGGTCTGCCGGCCACGGTCCGCGTCGGTGTCCAGCACCACCGGCTGGTGCACCACCAGAGTCGCGTCCGGACCCAGGATCTCCCGGGCCCACGATGTGGCGCCGGGCGTCACGAGCATCGTGATCGCACCCGCGGCCCGCTCCCGAGCGAGCTCCAGCTTGCGCGGGCCGAGCGCCGCGACGAGCCGGCGGCCGGCAGGCACCGGCACGCCCGTCACGTCCAGCTCGTCGAGGAACGCGCGTAGCCCGGCGAGCGGCCGGGCCTCCCGCTGGGAAGCCCCGAAACCGGCGATGAACCGTGCCAGCTCGCCGTCGTCGAGGAGGCTGACAAGGCGGGCCACGGCCGCGGCTCCGTGGAGGTCCAGCGGGATGATCCCCGGGGCGACCACCACCTTCTCCGTCGCGCGCAGCAGCTCGACCAGCGGCTCCAGCGACTCCAGCTGACCGCCGGGCAGCCACAGCGTCGAGAAGCCCAGCCGTTCCGCCTCTGCGGCCTGCTCGATGTGGGCACGGTCGTCCGCCACGTTCAGCACCAGGCCCAGCGGCCCCAGCCCCAGCTCACTCATCAACGGCTCCCTCGCAGACCGCGGCCGGCGGCCGCTCGTCATGTCCTGCACGACGCTAAAACCTCAACCAAACCTCAGGTCAAGCCGATGCGGGGAAGCGCAAAAGTGCGCCTCTACCCAGCGATTCCGCCCGAACCGTCTCAGGGTGCGGGCCGAATCGCTGGGTAGAAGCGCACTTCCGGTCTGACGGCGCCCCGTCAGAAGTCGAAGAGGTCCTCCAGGAAGGACTCCTTGCGCTTCTTCTTGTAGCGCGGGTCGTACCGGCGGTCACCGTCGTACCGACGGTCGTCGTCGTACCGGCGGTCTCGGTCGCGGTCGTAGCGCCGGTCGTCGTCGCGGCGGCGGTCGTCGTAGCGCGGGTCGTAGGCCGGCTGCGGGGAGCCGTAGGGGCCCGCCTGCACGGGGTTGGGCACGGGCGGGGCCATCGGTGCCGGCGCCCCCGGGGCGGCCGGCGCGGGCCGGTTCTCCGCGGCGATCTCGGTCTCGACGGAGCGATCGATGACCTTGTCGAGCTCACCGCGGTCGAGCCACACGCCACGGCACGTGGGGCAGTAGTCGATCTCGATCCCCTTGCGCTCGGACATGACGAGCGTGGTCTGGTCGATGGGGCACAGCATCGTGGTCTCCTTGCGGTCGTCGTCTGCCGGTCACCCAACGGACGGCCTGGTCGTACGGTTCCGTGGCGCCCGGGTCAGACGCCCGGTCCCGCGTAGAGCCTCACGCTCTCACGAGACCCCGGATCACCCAACAGCGAGAGCCCCGAGTAGACGACGGTCGCCGAACCGCCGTCCTGGGCCGCCACCACCGCCCACACGATCGCGGCGATCACGACCAGCGCCGCGAGGACCGCGAACGTGATCTTCCAGGCCGACCACGGGCGCTCGCCCACCACCTCGGCGGTGCGTGCGTTGACCAGCACCTGGAACGGCTTGCCGCCGTACAGGTATGTGGCGATCCACACGGGCAGCAGGAGGAGCTTGTACGTCACCTCGGAGTAGCTGGTGTCGACGTGGTGCACCTGCTGCACGTCACCGCCGATGTCCCGCTCGCAGTCGTTCTCGATGACCGGAGCCATCTTGCCCTTGGCGACGTCCAGCCCGGCCTCGGGCTCGACGTCGTACCGCAGGGTCTCGTAGCCCGCGAGGTAGTCCGGCTGGTACGTCGCCGCCTGCTCCAGCGGCCACGGGCTGAGCTTGGCCAGGTGCTCGGGCATGACCCGCCGCGTCCCCGCGACCAGCACGTCGTCGAAGGCCCGCGCCACCGTGCCCCTGGCGGGGTACCAGCGTGTCTTCTGCACCTGCCGGGTCTGCGTCTGGCTGCGGCCCTCTGAGTCGGTGGTGGTGTAGGTCTCGGTGACCCAGTAGTGCTCGCCGCGCTGGCCCGTGTAGTGGGAGCGGGTCTGTGCGTCGAACGTCCAGTGCGGCAGGTAGACGCCGTGCGCCTGCTCCGCCGACACCACCTTCTTGAGCGCCGACGGCGCGAACCAGCGCGAGCGCACCCAGTTCTGCAGCGCGCCCTGCATGGTCGGCCGGTCGACCGCGAACGGAAGCACCGCCTCGGGCTGAACCAGCCCGAGCCCTTCGACCTCCGCGACCATCGGCGACCCGCAGAACCCGCACTTCTGGGACAGGTGGTCACTGGTCGTCATGGCGCCGCACGTGCCGCAGCGGTAGTCGTGCGTCGCCGGGGCGGCCGGACGCCGCATCGCGGCGAGGGCCGCGAAGTCGTGCTCGCGCACCTCGCCGCCGGCAGCCGCGACCTGCTGCGCGTGCCCGCAGTACGGGCAGGTCAGGGTCCCGGTCCCCGCGGCGAACTCGACGCTGGCCCCGCACTGCTCGCACGGGTAGGAGTGGTGGGCGGTGGTGCCGCCCCCGGTGAGCTCCGCCATCCTCAGGCCTGCGGCGGGAGTGGCGGCGGGGTGGCACCGAGGTGCTTCGCCACGTCGGGCACCGACGACGCCGGCTCCCAGCTCGCCATACCGGCGCGCCAGATCAGCGTGCCGGCCGTCAGCGTGCCGGCGGCGGCCTGAGCGGCCAGCGCGGCGTCGTCGAACGGACCGGTCTGCGCACCACCGTTACCGAGGTACCAGCCGGGCAGCGGCGGCGGGGCCGACGCCGCGGCGGGCTGGGCGGGTGCGGCAGGAGCCTGCTGGGCAGGCGGCACTATCGCGTTGCCCACCGACTGCCCCAGCCCCATGCCGATCACCGCACCGGCGCTGCCCCCGCCGTCGGCCGCCGCCTCCATCGCCTGGCCCGCCTGGAACTGCTGGAAGGAGGCCATGCTGCCGACGGTCCCGGAGGAGACGATGCCCATGGACGTGCGCTTGTCGAGCGCCTGCTCCACCTCGGGCGGCAGGGAGATGTTCTCGATGACGAAGTTCGGCACCGAGATGCCGAGCTCCGCGAGCTCCTCGGTGAGCTTGATCGCGAGCTGGTCGCCGATCCGCTCGTGGTGGGCGGCGAGCTCGATCACGGGGATGCCCGCGGACGCGAGCGCGCTCGCGAGGTGGCTCACGACGTTCTGGCGCAGGTACTCGTGCACCTCGTCGGTGCGGAACTGCGGGTCGGTGCCGACCAGCTCGCGCAGCAGCCGCTGGGGGTCGACCACGCGGGCGGCGAACGCGCCGAACGCGCGCACGCGCACCATGCCCAGCTCCGGGTCCCGCATCATGACGGGGTTCTTGGTACCCCACTTGAGGTCGGTGAACTGGCGGGTGCTGACGAAGTACACCTCTGCCTTGAACGGCGAGTGGAAGCCGTGCTTCCAGCCCTTCAGCGTCGACAGCACGGGCAGGTTCTGGGTCTCGAGCGTGTAGGTGCCGGGCTCGAACACGTCGGCGATCAGACCCTCGTTGACGAAGACGGCGGTCTGCGACTCGCGGACGACGAGCCGGGCGCCCATCTTGATCTCGTTCTGGTAGCGCGGGAACCGCCACACGATGGTGTCGCGCGTGTCGTCGAGCCATTCGACGATGTCGACCAGCTCACCCTTGATCTTGTCCAGCAGGCCCATGACGTGCTCCTCTTTCGCTCCTACCCGGGACGCTCGCCCGGACGCTGCAAGCACTCGGACCCTACAAGTCCGGCACACCAGCGGGGAACGAAAGAACGCCTTGACCCGCGTCGCCCGGCGTGCCTAGTTTCGGACGGGTGTGCCGCGGCCGGCGCGGCGCCACCGACCGGGGAGACGACGATGCCCGCTGGCGCGCGTCCCCGTCGCCGCCTCGTCGCCCTGGTCGTGGGGGCAACGCTCCTGGCCGGTGGGGGTGTCTCCGCCGGGATCCTGTTCTCGGACGGCCCGGACGCCGAGCCTGTCGCCGCGCCCGTCACCGCACCTACCGGGTCGGACACCGAAGTACCCGCCGTCGCGCAGGACCGGCGGCCACCACCGGCCGACGACGCGGTCAGCTGGGTCGGCACCTGGGCGACGGCTCCGACCGCGGTACCCGAGAGCGGCGTCGAGCGGCTCGAGGACGTGACGGTCCGGCAGGTGGTGCACCTGAGCATCGGCGGCGACCAGCTGCGGCTCCGGCTGACCAACGAGTTCGGCACGGAAGCCCTGATCCTGGGCGAGGTGCACGTCGCGGTCCGCGACGGCGACGACGGCACCGACATCGATCCGGCGAGCGACCGCACCGTCACGTTCGGTGGCGCGACGTCGGCGACCGTCCCTGCCGGCGCCCCGCTGGTGAGCGACCCTGTGGACCTGACCGTCGCGCCCGACTCCGACCTCGTCGTGAGCCTCTACCTGCCCGAGCCGACTGCCGCCGGCACGCTGCACAACTTCCCGTTCCAGCTGAACGCCGTGGCCGACGGCAACGTGACCGCCGAGACGTCCGTCGACCCGGTCCGCGAGCCGCAGCAGTGGCTGTTCCTGTCCGGGGTGAGCGTGGCGGCACCGCACCGGTCCGCGGCGGTCGTCACGCTCGGCGACTCCATCACGGACGGCGCGACGACCGTCGTCGGCGCCAACCACCGCTGGCCCGATTTGCTCAGCGACCGGCTGCTGGGCGCTCCTCGCCTTCCCGACCGCGGTGTGCTCAACGTCGGCATCTCCGGGAACCGGCTGCTCCGCGACCCGCACTCCGCGGCAGGCAGCGACGGCGAGTCGTTCGCCGCCTACTCGGGCCACTCCGGGCTGCGCCGCTTCGACCGCGACGTGCTGGCCCAGCCCGGCGCGAGATACGTGATCACCCTCCTGGGCGTCAACGACATCGTGCAGCCCGGCGGCCGGTCCGTGCCGGCCGACCAGACGGTCACGGCCCAGCAGTTGATCGACGGCCACCGCCAGCTCGTCGCCCGGACACGGTCTGCCGGGCTGTCCGTCTACTGCGGCACGATCCTCCCGTTCGGCGGCTCGTCCAGGTTCGACACCCCGGGGAACGAGGCCACGCGCGGCACGCTCAACGAGTGGATCCGGACCAGCGGGGAGTGCGACGCCGTCGTCGACTTCGACGCCGCCGTGCGTGATCCCGCCGAGCCGACGGCTCTGCTCCCCCGGTACGACAGCGGCGACCACATCCACCCGAACGATGCCGGCATGGCGGCGATGGCGGCGGCGGTCCCCCTGGGCCTGTTCCGCTGAACGCTCCGGTCGTCCGGTGCGACCCGGTCCGACCCTGATCAGCCGGCCCGGCGTCGTATCACGTGGCAGCACACGACTGCCACCTGCCCAGACATGTGAGAGAGTTTCACCAGCAGGGGTGACACCCGGCGAACCTGTCCGGAGGTGCAAGGACCGATGACCGTCCTCGTGGCGTACAACGAGTCACCCCAGGGTGAGGCCGCGATGCGCGCCGCCGTCGCCGAGGCGACGCGACGCAAGCAGGAGCTCGCCGTCCTCGTGCTGACACCACAGACGGGGCCGAAGGTCCCCGCGGCGCTCGCACATCTGCTCGACACCGTCCCCGGCAGCGTCACCGTCGCGCCGATCGTGTTCCGCGCCGAGCACGCCGACGTCGCCGACGCGATCGTCGACCAGGCAGAGGCGGTCTCGGCCGACCTCGTGGTCATCGGCTCGCGCAAGCACTCGTCGGTCGGCAAGTTCCTCGTCGGGTCGACGACGCAGCGGGTGCTGCTCGACTCCCCCGCCCCCGTCCTCGTGGTCAAGGCCGGCTACGCCTGACCCTGTCGCACTACCGGCAGCCGCACGGCCGGCAGCGGGTGTCCCGTGAGGCAGAGGTGGTCAGGACGCGGATTCGGCTTCCGCGACCCGGGCGCCGATCCGGCCGATGACGTCGTCCAGGACCGGGGTCGCGATGCCGTGCGCCGCCGCCCGGCGACGCACCGCTCCGCCGATGGCGTCGAGCTCGCCCTCCCTGCCTGTCTCGATGTCCGCCTGCAGCGACGACCGCATGGGTGCCGGGAAGCCACCGAGGATGCCGTGCAGGTCCTCACCCGTGGTCGGCACGCCCTCGGCGGTGGCGGCCGCGGCGATCTCGGCCAGCAGGCCGGACGTCAGTGCGGGGTCGCGGGTCAGCGCGTCGCCGATGCCGGTCGCCCAGGTCGAGGTCAGCAGCGCGAGGGGCGCGAGGAAGCGCAGCTTCTTCCACAGCACCTCGGCCTCGGACCCGCCGGTCAGCACCTCGATCGGGGTGTCCCGGAGCGCGGTGACCAGGCCGAGCTCGGCGGCGTCGTCGGGCACCACGGTCCGCAGCAGGGTCCCGCGGTGCCGGACCAGGGCCGGACCGAAGCCGCCCGCCCCGGTCCGCAGCGTCTCCCCGGCGATGGTGGCGCCGACCACCCGCGGGCCGGGCAGCGCCGCCCGCAGCACGTCGACGTGGTCCAGACCGTTGAGCAGGGACAGCACCTCGGTGGGCGCGGTGCCGGCGAGCAGCCGGGCGGCGTCGGAGACACCCTCCGCCTTGACCGCGACGATCACGCGCGCGCCGTGCGGAACCTCTGTCGCCGCGGCCAGCGGGGCGTGCCACGTCCCGAACTCGTCGGTCTCGATGTCGAGACCGTGCTCGGTGACCTGCCGGGCGGTCTTCTCCCGGGCGACGACCACGACGTCGTGCCCCGCCCGCTGAAGCATGCCCGCCACGAGGCCGCCGATCGCGCCGGGGCCGATGATCGCGATGAGGTTGTCCGTCATGGGCCATATCGTAGGCAGCCCGGCAGCGGGAGATTCGGGCTGGTCTAGTCTCTGGACATGGCACCTGTCACGCTCGGGATCCCGTCGGTCCGAGGCGTGCCCCGGCGCGCCACTCCCCCGGGCGGCAGGCCGCGTCCCGAGACGCCCCTGCTCGTCGACCGGTACGGACGCGTCGCGCGGGACCTGCGGGTCTCGATCACCACCGCGTGCTCGCTGCGCTGCACGTACTGCATGCCCGCCGAGGGCCTGCCCCTGGTGCCGCGCGACGAGCTGATGACGCCGGAGGAGATCGGCCGGCTCGTCGGCATCGGCGTGCGTGACCTCGGCATCCGCGACATCCGGTTCACGGGTGGCGAGCCGCTCATGCGACGCGACCTGGAGGAGATCATCGGCGCCGCACGTACGGCGGCCGACGCCGCGATGGCCGCGCCGCGTCCGGGCACGACGGTGGACGGCACGACGGCGAGCACGCCGACGCCGGCCGAGCGGGTCCGCATCGCCATGACCTCGAACGCGCTCGGGCTGGACAAGCGCGTGGACGCGCTGGTCGCGGCCGGGCTCGACCGCGTCAACGTCTCCCTCGACACGGTGGACCGGGAGGCGTTCGCGACCCTGACCCGGCGCGACCGCCTGGACGACGTGCTCAAGGGCATCCGCGCCGCGCTCGCCGCGGGCCTGGCTCCCGTCAAGATCAACGCGGTACTCCTGCCCGAGACCCTGACGGGCGCCGCCGACCTGCTCGCCTGGGCCGTGGAGCACGGCTGCAACCTGCGCTTCATCGAGGAGATGCCGCTCGACGCTGACGGACAGTGGACGCGGGACGATGTCGTGAGCGCCGCCGACCTGCTCGGCGTGCTGGGGTCACGCTTCACGCTGACCCCGGCGGGCCGCGAGGACCCCTCGGCCCCGGCGGAGGAGTGGATGGTGGACGACGGCCCGGCGACGGTCGGGATCATCGCGTCGGTGACCCGCTCGTTCTGCGGGGCCTGCGACCGCACCCGGCTGACCGCCGAGGGCACCGTCCGCTCGTGCCTCTTCGGCAACGAGGAGACCGACCTCAAGTCCCTGCTCCGGGCCGGCGCCACGGACGACGAGGTGGGCGACGCCTGGCGCGCCGCGATGTGGGCGAAGCCCCGCGCGCACGGCAGCGACGCCGTCGAGCTGGCGGCCGACGCGTTCGCGCAGACCGAGCGCAGCATGGGCGCCATCGGCGGCTGACCCCGCACCTGCCGAGCCCGGCCCGACCGTGCACGGGCCGGGGTCGCGGGCGTGGTTGAATTCCGGCGTGAGTACAGCGACCGACCGGCCGCACCGCATCATGATCGTGACCGACGCCTGGGAGCCGCAGGTGAACGGCGTCGCCACGGCACTGTCGCGCACGGTTGCCGAGCTACGCCGCATGGGCTGTGCCGTCGAGGTGGTCACGCCGTGGGACGGCTACCGGACCATCCCCCTGATCACCTACTCCGAGATCCGCGTGCCGATCATGGCGCGGGACGACGTCGAGCGGCGGTTCCTGGAGTTCGCGCCCGACGCGGTCCACATCGCCACCGAGGGTCCGCTCGGCTGGTACGCGCGCGCCGTCTGCGACCACTTCGGCTTCCCCTTCACCTCCAGCTATCACACCCAGTTCCCCGAGTACCTGACCGCTCGCTGGTCCTGGATCCCGCTCTGGGCCGGGTACCGGTACATGCGTACGTTCCACGACAAGTCGGGCCGCGTGCTGGTCACGACGCCGACCATGCGCGAGCAGCTCACCCACTGGCGTATCCGCAACGTGACGCCGTGGAGCCTCGGCGTGGACACCGAGCAGTTCCATCCCCGCCGTCGGGCGGCGGCGGACGCCGGGCGAGGCCACGGGGTGTACCGCGACCTGCCCGGCCCCGTCTTCCTGTACGTGGGGCGGCTGGCCGTGGAGAAGAACGTCGACGCGTTCCTCGCCCTGGACCTGCCCGGGTCGAAGGTGGTGGTGGGCGACGGCCCCGCACGGGCGGACCTCGAGGCCGAGCACCCCGACGCGCACTTCCGGGGGCGCCGGACGGGTGCGGACCTGGCCCAGCACTTCGCCGACGCCGACGTGCTCGTCTTCCCGAGCCGCACCGATACGTTCGGCCTGGTCATCCTGGAGGCGATGGCGTCGGGCACGCCGGTGGCCGGCTTCGACGCGCCGGGCCCGCGCGACCTCATCCCGGGCTCCGGCGCGGGCGCCGTCGACGACGACCTCCGGGCCGCTTGCCTCGCCGCGCTCGCCTGCTCTCGCGAGGACACCCGCCGGTACGCCGAGCTCTTCTCGTGGCGCGCGTGCGCCGAGGCCTTCTACGCCCAGCTCGACGTGCCGCCCCCGCCGGTACGGGAACGCATCTGGCGGCGGGGTATCCAGCGGCTGCCGAACATCAGCGTGAGCGTGCCGAGCCTGACCGGCTTCACCGTGACCGGGCTGTCGATGCCAAGTCTGACGCTCCGGTCGGCACGGGACCTGACCCACCGGATGCATCCGGCCCGGCTCCCCGAGCTGCTGCCGGACCGGATCCCCGGCAGCGACACGGTGCGCCGGGCGGCCAGCCGCGTGCGCCGGCTGGCTACAGACCGACCCACTCGGACTCGCCGTCGGTGAACTGCTGCTTCTTCCAGATCGGCACCTCGGCCTTGATGCGCTCCACCAGCAGGGAGCACGCCTCGAACGCCTCCTTGCGGTGCCCCGCCGACGCCGCCGCCACGAGCGCGACGTCCCCGACCTCGAGGTGCCCGTACCGGTGGGTCGCCGCCACCCGGAGGCCCGTCTCGGTGGCCACCACCTGGCACACTTTTTGTAGGACGGCGGTCGCGTCGGGGTGTGCCTCGTAGTCGAGGCTCGTGACGTGCCGACCGCCGTCGTCGTCCCGGACCACGCCGCGGAACGTCACCACCGCGCCGCACTCGGGCGCCGCCACAGCGGCCTCGACGGCCCGCCCGACCGCGTCGTCGAGCGCGTCCTGCGTCACGCGTACCACCTGGTCCATCAGCACTCCCTCACCTGTGCCGGGCACGACGTCACAGCGGCCATGTGGCCACCTCGGCACCCTCGTCGAGCCTAGTCGCGGTGGCGGGGACGTCGATCAGCACGTCCGCGGCGGCCATCGACGCCACGAGGTGCGACCCCGGCCCGCCGACGACGGCGACCCGCGCTCCGGCGGCGACGCCGCCGACCCAGCGTCCGCGCAGGAGCTGACGCTTCCCGTCCGGCGAGGCGACGGCCGCGTCGAGCACCGCGGGCACCTGCTCCACGGGTGGCAGGCCGCCGGCCTGGCGCAGGATGTCGCGGAGGAACACGACGAACGAGACCTGCGCGCTGACGGGGTTGCCCGGGAAGGCCAGCACCGGCGTGCCGGCGACCCGCCCAAGACCCTGTGGCCCGCCGGGCTGCATCGCCACCGAGCGGAACGTGATCTCCGGCAGGGCGTCCTTGACCACCTCGTACGCGCCCTGGCTGACGCCGCCGGTGGTGAGCACGACGTCGCACAGCGCCGCCGCGCGCTCCAGGCCCATGCGCACGATCTCCGCGTCGTCGGGGACGCTCAGGCGCAGGCCCACATGCCCGCCCGCCGCGCGGATGGCGGCCGCGAGCGCCGGTCCGTTGGCGTCCCAGATCTGGCCGGGGCCGGGTTCGCCGTCGGGCGCGACGAGCTCGCTCCCTGTCGAGACGACGGCCACCGACACCGGCGTACGAACGGCCAGCCGGGTGATGCCGCACGCGGCAGCGGCGGCCACGTGGTGCGGCGCCAGGACCGTCCCGGCACGCAGCACGACTGCGCCCTCGGCGACGTCGGACCCGGGCTCCCGGACGAACTCCCCCGGCTTCCGCCCGCGGACCACCTCGACCGTGGCCGACGAGGCGGACGAGTCGTCATGGACGCCGTTGAAGGTGATGTGGTCGGTGTCCTCGACGGGGACCACGGCGTCGGCGCCGTCGGGTACCGGTGCTCCGGTCATGATGCGGACCGCGGTGCCGGGCTCCAGCGGGGCCGGCTCGCCGGGCGCCGCGGCGACGTCCCCTACGACAGGCAGGGTGACGGGCGCGCCCGGCCCGGCCGGGGCGACGTCGGCGGCACGCACCGCGAAACCGTCCATCTGCGAGTTGCGGAAGCGGGGCAGCGGCACGGGGGCGACGACGTCACCTGCCAGCACCCGCCCGAGCACCTCCCGGTGGATCGATACCTCTTCCGTGGGCCGGTCGGCGAGCTCCGCGAGGAGCTCTGCGACGTCGGCCCGATGCTGTTCCACGTCAACGCGCTCGCTCATGTCCGCAACCTACCCGGGACGACCCGGGCGAAGCACACCCGCTGCTCTGGCGCCCGGGCGGTACCGGGCGCCAGAATCGACCATGCACATCCACGCACTGAGCAACAACGGGACGACGCCCGACGGCGCTCTCGTGCGCCGGGAGTCACAGTCCCCGGACGGGCTGCGGGTCCTCGACTCGGCGCTCGCCATGCGGCCCACTCCCGACGTCGTGCTGCGGGCCCGGCAGCGGGTCGAGTACGACGGCAACGTGCGTAACTGGGTGCGGTACTCCCTGCAGCGTGAGCCCGGCGGCGTGGACGTCGTGTTCGAGCGCGCCGACCTGCCGCCGGGGGTGGGGAACGGTGTGCCCTCGTTCGCGCGGTACCTCCTGGTGCTGGAGCTCGCGACGGTCGGTGCGTGGGTCGAGTACACCCAGCTCGACGACTCCGACCCGACGCGGACACGGCACGCACTGCTGATCCGCACCGACACGCAGCCGCTCCTGCTGCCGGACGGCGTCTCGACGTCGGCGATGCGCATCGACCAGCTCCTCGACGGCAGCCCCGCCAACGCGTTCTGGTGCGACAACTTCGGGGTGCTCCAGGCGGACTACATCGAGACGTTCCCCGACGGCAGCCAGATCAGCGGCATCTCGTGGCGCACCACCTGGGAGGGCATCGAGCCGTGGCTCGACGCCGAGGTGCGGGGCGCGCTGGACGCCTCAGGCATCCTGACGTAGCCGCCGGCGCCGGGCGGCCGGGCTACTTGTGCACGTGCGCCCGGTGCCCGACCGCCGCGGAGACGTCCTGCTCGGCCACGGCGAGCAGACGGTCGGCCAGCCGCCTCAGCGCCCGGCCCGCGGCGATCTCGTCGCCGATCAGGGGCACCTCCGGGTCCTCGGGCGACTTCCTGGCGTGCCCGACGGCGCGCAGCGCGTCCGGCGGACCGTTCATGACCGTCGCCTCGGCCGTCGTGCTGCCGCCCGACTCGACCACCGTGATCCGCACGTCCCAGGTGAGCGCCCGCCCCTGCCGTGGCTCCTCGGCGGACCCGGCCTGCTCACCGCGTGCCGCCCGGGCGTCCGGGTCGACGAACGTGTCCGAGCCGGGGTAGACGAGCGTCTCCTCACCGGTGTCGGACCACCTGACCCGGTAGGGCGGTGAGCCGTCGTCGTGGGGGCACTCGGTAACGACGCCGTCGCGCACCGCACCGCCCACCACTCCCGAGGCCGTGACTATCCGGTCACCAACAGCTGCCTTCATGGGGTCCTCCTCGCGTCGCTGCGATCGGTTCCATCATCTCTCGGGTTCCGGAAAAGCGTGCGCCGACGTCGGCCGCGCCGACCTAGGCTGCGGGCATGTCAGCGCGCGTACCGACCGTCGTCCCGCCCAGGCTCCGCTCCGGCGACACCGTCCGGGTGGTCGCGCCCGCGCGGTCGCGCGCGATGATCATGGAGCACGACAACACCCGGTGGATCGACGAGCGGTTCGCCGCCATGGGACTCACCCTCACGTTCGGCGAGCATGTCGACGAGGACGACCAGTTCCGCAGCGGCTCCATCGAGCACCGGGTGGCCGACCTGCACGCCGCGTTCGCCGACCCCGGCGTGGCCGGGATCCTCACGGTGATCGGCGGGTTCAACAGCAACGAGCTGTTGCCCCACCTGGACTTCGACCTGATCTCCGCCCACCCGAAGGTCTTCTGCGGTTACTCCGACATCAGCGCGCTGCAGAACGCGATCCTGGCCCGCACCGGCCTGGTCACCTACTCGGGCCCGCACTGGTCGAGCTGGGGCATGCGCGACCACTTCGAACCCACCGGGGACTGGTTCCGTGCGGCCGTCATGGACGACGCCCCGATCGTCGTGGAACCCGCGGCGGCCTGGACCGACGACCTGTGGTTCGCCGACCAGGACACCCGCACCCCGGTGCCGAACGCGGGCTGGTGGGCGCTGCGCCCCGGACAGGCCACGGGCCGGATCGTCGGGGGCAACCTCAGCACGCTCGGCCTGCTGCAGGGCACCGGCTACATGCCGTCGCTCGACGGCGCGCTCCTGTTCCTCGAGGACGACTTCGAGTCCGATGCGGCCCACGTCGCGCGCCACCTCACCTCGCTGCTCCAGCTGCCCGACGCCGAGGGCGTCACCGGGCTCGTCGTCGGCCGGTTCCAGAGCAGCTCGGGCGTGTCCCGTGCGGCGCTCGACGAGATCGTCGCGCGGCAGCCCGCACTGCGCGGCAAGCCGGTCCTGGCCGGTGTGGACCTCGGGCACACGAGCCCGCTGCTCACGTTCCCGGTCGGCGGCGAGGCGGAGCTCACGGTCGGGGCGGACGGCGGTTCGGACGGCGCCGCCGTCGGCACGAAGCTGACGATCACGCGTCACTGATCCCTGCCGTCGTCCGCCGTCGGCGAACCCGGAAATTGAGTCGGGTCGACTCAGGTTGAACCTGACATCGATCCCATCCGGAGGAGAACATCATGACCACCGTTCTGACCCGTTCACCGTTCGCCCGCACCTGGGTCCGTGACCCGTGGAGCCCGCAGCTCGCCGTCACCGAGGGCCCCGTGCCCGCGGCCGACGTCTACCGCGAGGGCGAAGACCTCGTCGCCCGCCTCGACCTGCCGGGTGTCGACCCGGTAGACGACATCACCGTCGAGGTCGAGGGGCGCAAGCTCGTCGTCCGCGGCGAGCGCAAGGACCAGCGTTCGGAGGAGTCCGAGGGCCGTCGCATCTCGGAGGTCCGCTTCGGCTCCTTCCGCCGCACGGTCACGCTGCCGAAGACCGTGGACGGCGACGTCGTCCGCGCCTCCTACGACGCCGGCGTCCTGACGGTCACCGTGCCGGGCGTCTTCGCCGGCACCACGCCGCAGCGCATCGAGGTCACCACCGCCGCCTGATCACCTCAGCGGCCCCATGGACGGCGCCCGACCGCACCCGCGGCCGGGCGCCGTCCGCGTGTCCGGGAAGGTCCGGCGCGTGGCGGGCGTGGGACGGCGTCGGGGGAAACACGTATCTGCTCAACAGGCCGTTGTGCGCCGCCGCGTGGCGCCGATACTTTTCGTTGACACTGTTTCGTCACCACTCACGCATCGCCCGTGACACACCGGAGTGCACGCGCGACTGCCGCAGCTATGCCTGACGCGCGGTTCCGCGTGCCGGGAGAGACATGTTCGCGAAGGAGCGTTCGATGCGTAGCACGAGACACCGCACCACCCGCGCCGGCCTGACGGCGGCGGCGGTCCTGACCCTGGTCCTGTCTGCCTCGCTCGTGACGTCCGCCGCGGCGGCACCGAAGGCACCCGACCGCGGGGCCGCGCCGGACGCCGAGGCCGCACAGGCCGCGGCCCAGGCAGCCGCCCTGACCTGGTCGGACGAGTTCAACGGCGCGGCCGGCAGCGCCCCCAACGGCGCGAACTGGAACTTCGAGACCGGTGCGGGCGGCTGGGGCAACAACGAGCTGCAGAACTACACCAGCTCACGGAACAACTCGGCGCTGGACGGCAACGGCAACCTGGTCATCACGGCCCGCCAGGAGGGCAGCGGCTACACCTCGGCCCGGCTGACGACCAAGGGCAAGGTGCAGCCGCAGTACGGCCGCCTGGAGGCGCGGATCAAGATCCCGCGCGGGCAGGGCATCTGGCCCGCGTTCTGGATGCTGGGCGGTCAGTTCCCGGGCACGCCGTGGCCGAACTCGGGCGAGATCGACATCATGGAGAACATCGGCCGCGAGCCCAACCGGGTGCACGGCACGCTGCACGGTCCGGGCTACTCGGGGGCCAACCCCGTCACCGGGTCGTACGCGCACCCGCAGAACTGGTCCTTCGCCGATGACTTCCACACGTTCGCCATCGACTGGAGCCCCAACTCCATCACCTGGCTGGTGGACGGGAACGCCTACCAGACGTTCACCCCGGCGAACACGGGCAGCAACCCCTGGGTCTTCAACCAGCCCTTCTTCTTCATCCTGAACGTCGCCGTCGGCGGCAACTGGCCGGGATACCCCGACGGGAGCACCCAGTTCCCCCAGCAGATGGTCGTGGACTACGTGCGTGTCTACGACTCCACGGGCGGCGGCGGTGGGAGTCGCACCGGCACGGTCACCGGCAGCAACGGCATCTGCCTCGACGTCGCCGGGGCGGCCACGGCCAACGGCACGCCCATCCAGCTCGCCCGCTGCAACGGCAACGCGGCCCAGCAGTGGACCGTCGGCTCGGACGGCACCGTCCGCGCCCTGGGCAAGTGCCTCGACGTGGCCGGCGGCGGCACCGCTGCTGGCACCGCCGTCCAGCTCTGGGACTGCAACGGGACCGGCGCCCAGCAGTGGAGCCACACGAGCGGCACCCAGGCGCTGCGCAACCCGCAGTCCGGACGCTGCCTGCAGCCCGTCGGCCGGGTACAGAACGACGGCACCCGCACCGAGATAGCCAACTGCGACGGGAGCGCCGTCCAACGCTGGACCCTCCCGTAACGGGCCGCTCTCCTTCATCCCGTTGAGTGCTGGCTATTTGTGGTCAAAGAGGCTCTGAGACCACAGATAGCCAGCACTCAACGAGCGGGGGTGGTGACTGGTCAGGCCTCCGCCACCAGGGAGAACAGGTCCTTCGGATCCTCCGGCTCCGCGATCAGGTCGAGGTGCTGCAGCAGCTCCGGCGCGTTCGTGGTGACGTCGTCGAGCACGAACTTCAGCGCCGTCCAGTCCTCCACGGCGAACCCGACGGAGTCCCAGACGACCAGCTCGTCCTCGCTCCGGCGGCCCTGCGCGGCGCCGGTGATGACCTGCCACAGCTCGGTGACCGGGAAGTCCGCCGCCTGCCGCTGGATCTCGCCCTCGATGCGGGTCTGCTCGGGGAGCTCCACGAACACGCTGGCGCGGGCGACGATCGCCGGGTCCAGCTCGGTCTTGCCCGGGCAGTCGCCACCGATCGCGTTGATGAAGACGCCGCCGGTCACGTCGGCGTCGTGCAGCACCGTCGCGTTCTGCTTGTCCGCCGTGCAGGTGGTGATGACGTCGGCGCCGCGGGCCGCGTCAGCGGCGTCGTCGGCCAGGACGACGTCGAAGCCGAGCGCCTTGGCGTGCCGCGCGAGCTTCTCCATGGCGAGCGGGTCGACGTCGAAGACGCGCAGCGTCTCGATGCCCAGCTCCGCGCGCATGCCGAGCGCCTGGAACTCGGCCTGCGAGCCGCAGCCGATCAGCGCGAGGGTGCGGGACCCGGCCGGTGCGAGGTAGCGGGCGGCGAGCGCCGACGTCGCCGCGGTGCGCAGTGCGGTGAGCAGCGTCATCTCGGCGAGGAACGTCGGGTAGCCGTTGCCGACGGAGGCGAGCATGCCGATCGCCGTCACCGTCTGGAAGCCGTTCACCGGGTTGAGCGGGTGCCCGTTGACGAGCTTGAACCCGTAGGTCTCGTCGTCGGAGGTGGGCATGAGCTCGATGACGCCCTCCTTCGAGTGCGACGCGATGCGCGGCCGCTTGTCGAGCTCGGGCCAGCGGGCGAAGTCACGTTCCAGGGCGTCGGTGAGTGCGGCGATGGCGGCCTCGGGGCCACGGCGCGCCACCCAGCGTGCGGTGGCGGCGACGTCGAGGTACGGGACAGTGGTCATCGCTTGCTCTCCTGTGTGGTGGTCGTGCCGAGGGTGATCGCTGCCGCGTCGTCGGACGCCGGGCGCAGCTCGAGCGTGCAGCACTTGACCGAGCCGCCGCCCTTGAAGATCTCGGACAGGTCGATGCCGACGGGGACGAACCCGCGCTCCTTGAGGGCATCGGCGTAGTCCCTGGCGCGGTCGCTGAGGAACACGTGCAGCCCGTCGGAGACGACGTTCAGGCCGAGCACCGCGGCATCCTCGGCGCCGACCAGGATGGCGTCGGGGAACAGGCGGCGCAAGGTCTCCTGCGCGGCGGGGCTGAACGCCTCGGGGTGGTAGGCGACGACGGTCTCGCCGGAGACGGCGCCGTCGTCGAGCACCGAGAGGGCCGTGTCGAGGTGGTAGTAGCGCGGGTCGACGAGCTCGAGCGGGACCAGCTCGATGCCCTGCTCGGCGAGCTCCAGGCGCTCGGCGACCTCGGCGTGGCCGGCGGGCGTGGTGCGGAAGCCGGTGCCCGCGAGCAGCAGCTTGCCGATGAGGAGCAGGTCGCCCTCGCCCTCCATCGTCTCGACGGCCTCGCCGAGCCGGCGGTAGCCGGCGGCGGCGTCGGTGCCGAACCAGCGGTCGTACGCGGGGCCCTCGGCCGCGCGCTCGGGGAAGGTGAACCGGGCGGCGAGCGCCCGTCCGCCGACGACGATGCCGCCGTTGGCCGCATAGACCATGTCGGGCAGGCCGGGCTCGGGCTCGATGACGTCGACCCGGTGGCCGCGGGCCTCGTAGGCGGCGCGGAGCGCCTCCCACTGGGCGAGCGCCTTGGCGGTGTCGACCGGCGAGGACGGGTCCATCCACGGGTTGATGGCGTAGACGACGTCGAAGTACGTGGGCGGGCACATGAGGTAGTGCCGCGGCGTGGCGATCCGCTGTGCGGTGGTCTGCGGTATCGCGGTGGTCTGCGTCATGTCGTGAGGCTATGTCCGCACTGATTCACAACAGGCACGCTTTCGTTGCGCATTCAGCAGTGGTTTCTTGCGCAATCGCCCGCTGTACTGAACGATTCGTTCATGGATGCTGTCAACCGTGCGATCGTGGGGGAACTGCTGCGTGACGGGCGAGCCACGTACCAGGAGGTCGGCAACGTCGTCGGGCTGTCCGCCCCTGCCGTGAAACGACGCGTGGACCTCATGATCACCCGTGGGGAGATCGCGGGTTTCACCGTACGGGTGGACCCGCAGGCGATGGGCTGGACGCTGGAGGGTTACGTCGAGATCTTCTGCTCGGGCATCGTGTCGCCCGCGGTGCTCGAACGTGACTTCGCCCCGATCCCGGAGGTCGTGCGGGTCTCCACGGTGACCGGCGACGCCGACGCGATGGTGCACGTCATGGCCGCGAACATGGAACAGATCGAGCACGTCGTGGAGCGCATCCGGACCGTCACGCACGTGGTCAAGACCCGCACCGCGCTCGTGATGTCACGGGTGGTGGACCGGCCGGGCGCCTGACACACCGCGCCGGGGGCACTACGCCTTAGGGTGTCCTAACAGGACTTTCCTGAGCGGACCGGAGGGCGCCCCCGATGATCAGAACCACGGTCTCCGACGACGTCGCCGGCTGGCTCGACGTGCTCGGACCGATCGCGTTCTACCTGGTCGTCTGGGGCCTCGTGTTCGTGGGCACGGCGTTCTTCGTCGGCGTCTTCATCCCGTTCCTCACCGGGGACGGTCTGCTGTTCGGCGCCGGGATCGTGGCCGGCAGCACGGATCGCATCGACATCTGGGTGCTCGCGATCGGCGTCGGCGTCGCGGCGGTGGCGGGTGACCAGGTCGCGTTCCTCCTGGGTCGCAGATACGGGCGGCCGTACCTGAGCTCCCGGAAGGGCCGCTGGGTGCAGTCGATGGTCGCGCGCACCGAACGGTTCTACGAGCTGTTCGGCTGGTGGTCCGTGGTGATCGGCCGCTACATGCCGTGGGCGCGGGTCTTCGTCCCGGTGATCGCGGGCATCGGCGGCATGCCCTACCTGCGCTTCCTCACGGCGAACGTCTTCGGGGCGGTCACCTGGGGTGTGCTCATCACGGTGCTCGGGTACTTCGCGGCGTCCGACCCGTCCGTGCGCCCGATCGCGTACGTGGTGGCGGGCGTGGTCATCGCGGCGTCGGTGGTCGCGGGCATCCGTGCCTGGCGCCAGGACCGGGCGGGTCGCACCGCAGCCGCAGCCGGTTGATCAACAGGGGCCGCCGTGCGATCAACAGCCGTGCACGGGGCGCGCGCAGGCTGGGAGCATGCCCACCCAGAGCACCACGTCGCCCGACGTGCCCGCACAGTCCTCGCCGCTGAGCGCATCAGCCGGTGCGCCCCCGAACACCTCCGCGAGCTCCCCGGCCCGCACCGCCTGGACACCCGTCATCGCGCTCTCGTTCGGGATCGCGATCCTGGTCGCGAGCGAGTTCCTGCCCGCGAGCGTGCTGCCGGGCCTCGCCGCCGACATCGGCGTGACCGAGGGCACGGCGGGCCTGGCCGTCGCCGCGACGGCGATCGCCGGAGCCTTCACCGCGCCGAGCATCGCCGTGCTCCTCCCCCGGGCCGACCGGCGCAAGGTCATGCTCGGACTGCTCGCCGCCGCCGCCGTGTCGAACCTCGCGGTCGCTGTCGCACCCAGCTTCGCGGTGCTGCTGATCGGCCGCCTCCTGCTCGGTGTCGCGATCGCCGGGTACTGGTCGTTCGCCTTCGGCGTCGGCACCTACGCCGCCCCCGGCAAGGATCGCCTGGTGTCGTCAGCCATCTCGTTCGGCGTCAGCATCGCGACGGTGCTCGGTGTCCCGCTCGGGTCGATCGTCGGCGACGCCGTCGGCTGGCGGGCGGCGTTCGCGGGCGCCGCCGTCCTCTGCGCGGTCAGCGCGGTCGCGCTCGCGATCGCCCTGCCCTCCGTCCCGGCACACCCGACGGCGGGCCTGCAGATGCTGCGCGAGGCCCTGCGCAGCACCCGGCTGATGGCCGGGATCGGTTGCGTGGTCCTGGTCGCCTTCGGCAACTTCGCCGCGTACCCGTACATCCGCCTCGCGATCGACCGCATCGACCCCGGCGCCACCACCTGGATGCTGCTGGCGTGGGGCGCCGGCGCCGTCACCGGCACGATCGTGGCCGGGATGCTCGCGCGCTGGCTGCGCCCGCTGGCCGGGGCGGCGCCGATCGCACTCGGCATCGCCCTGGTGCTCACGGCGAACGCCTCGTCCGTGCCGATGCTGGCCGTCGCGGTGGTCCTGTGGGGCTTCTCGTTCAACATGATCCCCGTCATCGTCCAGCTCTGGGGCTCCCGGGTCGAGCCGGAGCGGACGGAGTCGGCGATGGCGCTCAGCGTCACGGCCTTCCAGGTGGCGATCACCGCGGGCTCCGCGCTGGGCGGGCTGCTACTGGACGGGTACGGCGTCCGGCCACTGCTGCTGGTCGGCGCGGGGGCGGCGGTGGCGGCGGGGCTCGGCTGGGCGCTCCTGCGGATACCCCGCGCCTGACGCCGTCCGCGTGAACGGGGCGCTCGCTCCCGGCACGCCGGGAGCGAGCACGGCGGGGTCGGGCGCCACGGCACCGGGCCCCGCCGTCGCCGGTGCGGTGCGCCACGCGAGCGGTGAGACGCCGTGGTCCGCGGCGAACGCCCGGCTGAACGCCGCGACCGAGCCGTAGCCCACCTCGAACGCGACCCGGGTGACCGCCAGGCACTGCTCGGTGAGGAGCGTGCGGGCCCGGTGCATCCGCACCTCGCGCAGCATCCGCATCGGGCTGTGCCCGGTCGCCCGGCGGAACCGCTCGGTGAGCGCCGAGCGGGACAGGTGCACCAGGGCGGCCATCCGGTCGAGGGTCCACCGCTCGCCCGGGCTCGCCGCGAGGGCGGCGACCACCTCGGCGACCTGCGGGTCGGCGGGGACGCGTGCGCCGTCGACCTGGCCGCCGACGGTCTCGGCCGGTCGGGACATGACGGAGATCGCCGCCCCGATGAGGCTGGCGTAGGCCGCCGCGAACCGGTCGGACCTGCACCGCACCGACAGCTGACAGGTGGTCACGAGGGCGACGACGCCGCGGTGCTCGTCGCCGAACCCGCGCATCACCAGCGGGTTCGGCCAGGGCGCGGCGGGGGCCTCTCGCCGGAGGTCCCCGTGGACGAGGTCGGTGTCGACGTCGGCGGTGAGCCGGTATGCCGTTCGAGGGTCGACGAGCACCGCGTCGCCGGGCAGGATCGTCCGGCGGTCACCCGCCGTCTCGAGCGTCGCGGCCCCGGACAGGACCAGGGCCCACAGGGCACCGGACCGCACCAGGGTCGCGTCAGCAGGCAGCTGCTCGCGCTTCAGCGTCGTCATGTCCCATTCCATACGAAGCGGAGCCACGAACGCGCGCAGGCTATTCCCGAACGGGCGATCAGGTACGGCCGTGCCCTGACATACTGCGCGTGACACGCCCGCAGCGAAGGAGCCCCCATGCTGATCGTCGGTCTCGTGCTCGCGGGGATCGCCGCCCTCGTCCACGTCTACATCTTCTACCTGGAGTCCTTCGCCTGGACCGACCGGAAGACGCTGGCGGTGTTCGGGATGACGGCGGAGCAGGCCGAGGCGATGCGGCCCATGGCCCTGAACCAGGGTTTCTACAACCTGTTCCTCGCGGTCATGACCGGCATCGGCATCACTCTCACAGCCACCGGGTCGACGGCGGTGGGCGCGGCCCTCGTCCTCGCCGGTGCCGGCTCGATGGTCGCGGCGGCGCTCGTGCTGGTGATCTCGGACCCGACCAAGCGCGGCGCGGCACTGAAGCAGGGCCTCGTCCCGCTGCTGGGCGTCGTCGCGGTGATCGTCGGCCTGACGGTCTGACCCGCCTCGTCCGGGCCCTGGCCAGATCCCGGAGGTTGTTGGCAGCAGGGCCACTGTCGGCGCCTGGCGACGCCCGCGGACGATGACCGCATGCGAACGATCTCGGACACCGCGGCATGACCGCGCTGCTCCTCTCCCTCCACGTCCTCGCCGCCATCCTCACCGTCGGACCGGTGGCGATCACGGCCAGCATGTTCCCGCGGGCCGCACGTCAGGCCCTGGCGGCGCCCGACGAGACGAACACCGCCGCCGTCCGGCTGCTGCACCGCGTCACGCGGGTGTACGCGGTCGTCGGCGTCGCCGTCCCCGTGCTCGGATACGCGACCGGGGCCAGCCTCGGCGTCCTGTCCGACGCCTGGCTCATCACCTCGATGGTGTTCACCGCCGCGGCTGCCGCCGTGCTGATCGTCCTGGTGCTGCCGGGTCAGCGACGCGTCGTCGAGGCGCTCGACGCACCCGGACCCGCCGGCGCGGCGGACCCTGCCGAGCGGGGCGCCGCCCGCCGTCTGGCGATGCACGCCGGGATCTTCAACCTGCTCTGGGCGGTGGTGGTCGTGCTGATGATCTACCGACCCGGGTCGACGACGGGAGCCGGACTGTGACCGGCGGCCTCGCGCTGCGGCTGCTTGGCGCGGCGGAGCTCGCCAGCGTCCTGATCCTGTTCGGCAACCTCGCCACGGTGCACAGCGAGGCGGTGTCCGGCGCTGTCGGGCCCCTGCACGGCATGATCTACCTCGCCGTGATCGTGACCGCCGTGGCCCTCGCCCGCGGACGGCACAGGGTGTGGCTGCTCGCCCTGATCCCCGCGATCGGCGGCCTGCTCGCGGAACGCGCGGCGAAACTGACCCCGGGCGGGTGATCGGCAGTACGTCAGGTGATCGGCATTCCGAGGTGCCGACCACGTGACGTCCTGCCGATCACCCGGGCCGTGAGCTCCGGAGCCGCCGCAACATGCGCGCGTCCTGGAAGCCGACGGCGTGGGCCGCCGACTCGACGGTCGCACCGTGGCCGATGAGGTGCTCCGCCCGCTCCAGCCGCAGCAGCTGCTGGTAGCGCAGAGGTGTCACCCCGGCGGACCGCGTGAACAACCGCGTGAGGGTGCGTTCCGCCACGCCGGCGTGCGCGGCGAGGTCGGCGAGCGGCAGGGCTTGGTCGAAGTACGTGTCGATGTGGTTCTGCACGCGGTGAACCGTGTCGTCCACGTGCGACCGGTGCCGCAGCATGGCGCTGGCCTGCGGCTCCGTCCCGTTGCGGCGGGCGTACACCACCATCTCGCGAGCCACCCGGGCGGCGAGCGCGGGGCCGTGCCGCATGGCGAGCAGGTGGAGCGAGAGATCGATGCCGCTGGCGATGCCCGCCGAGGTGACCACGCCGCCGTCGGTGGTGAAGAGGACGTCCCGCACCACGTGTGCCCGGGGATATCGGGCGGCGAGCTCGTCCTGTACGGCGTGGTGGGTGGTGCAGCGCCGGCCGTCCAGCAGGCCCGCCTGGCCCAGGGCGTCGGCACCCGCGCACACGCTGGCGACCGTTCCGCCGGCGGCGTGATGGTCCGCGAGCCGCGTGCGGAGCGGCGTGCTCAGCCGGGGCCAGGCGGTCCGGACGCCGCCGATGCGCCAGCCGGGCACGACGACGAGGTCGTCGGGACCGAGTTCCGGCCAGTCGGTTCCGGCGACCAGCGGGAGGCCCTGCGCGGAGGCGACCACGCCGGCATCGGGCCCGGGCGTGCCGCTCGCCTCGGGGCCGCCCGGTTCGATGCCGGACACGTACCGCAGCTCGTAGGGGTGGCCGTGGTCCCCCGCCGTGAAGAAGGCCTGCGCGGGGCCCGCCAGGTCGAGCAGGTGGACCCCGGGCAGCAGCACGAAGACGACAGTGGTCACCCTGCCGATGCTGTCACGCCCACCGTGGCGTCCGCCTCCGCCTCGAGCTCCGCGACGGTGGCGATACGCGCGAACCGGTCACGGAGCACGGCCTCGGTGCGCTCCAGGATGTCGGCGGCGCTGAACCGGCCGAGCGGGTCGGTGCTGGTGGCGTCGCTGACGAACGTCATGGTGTATCCGAGGTCCGAGCCGACCCGCGTGGTGGTCTCCACGCACTGCTCGGCCCGGATGCCGCAGACGCGCAGCTCCCCCACGCCGTGTGCGGTGAGGATCTGCTGCAGGTTGGTCGTGGTGAAGGCGTTGTGCGACGTCTTGCGGAGCACCGGCTCGTCGGGCCGGGGCTCGCTCAGCTCCTCGAACAGCCGGACGTGGCCGGACTCCGGGTCGAACGCGTTACCCGTCCCGGGCTCGGTGTGCAGCACCCAGACGACGAGGTCGCCGGCCGCGCGGGCGAGGTCGACGAGCCGGTTGACGGGCTCCGCGACCGTCGGGTTGAGCGTGTCGGCCCACTGCGGGCGGGCGCGGAAGGACTCCTGGACATCGATGACGATCAGGGCTCGGTTCATACCTGCAGTCTGGTCGCGTCGACGCGCGCCCGGGAGGCCGTATCGGGCCCACTACCGGACGCATCTGGCCACCGGATCCGGCGCCAAGCGTGGTCGGTAAAAGGTCAGGTCGTCGGTAACTCGAGTTACCGACGACCTGACCTTCTACCGACTACCGACTACTCCTGCGGCGCCCTGCTCCAGCGGTCCAGCGGCGCCGCGGCCCGCGCAGGGGTCAGGACTTGACGAAGGACAGGAGCGCCTCGTTGACCTCGGCCGCGTGGGTCCAGAGCAGGCCGTGCGGCGCGCCCTCGATCTCGACGTACTCGGCCTCGGGGAACGCCTTGTGGAACGGACGAGCCGTGGCGTCGATCGGGAGGATGTTGTCCTTGGTCCCGTGCAGGATCAGGGACGGCTTGCCGGCGGCGCGGACTGCCTCGACGTCGGCCCGGAAGTCCTCGATCCAGGCGGAGACGACGGCGTAGGCCGCGACCGGGGCGCTGCGCGTCGCGGTGTTCCAGCTGGCCGTCACGACCTCCTGGCTGATCCGGCTGCCGAGGTTCTCGTCCAGGTTGTAGAAGTCCTGGTAGAAGTTCGTGAACCAGGCGAAGCGGTCGGCGTGGGCGGTCTCGCGGATCCCGTCGAAGACGGACTGCGGCACGCCGGTCGGGTTGTCGTCGGTCGCGACGAGGAACGGCTCGAGCGACGCGAGGAAGGCCAGCTTGGCGACGCGCTCGTGGCCGTGGTTCTTCACGTAACGGGCCAGCTCGCCGGTGCCCATCGAGAAGCCGACCAGGATGACGTCGCGCAGGTCGAGCGTGTTCAGCAGCGTGTTCAGGTCAGCGGCGAACGTGTCGTAGTCGTAGCCGGCGCCCACCTTGCTCGACTGCCCGAACCCGCGGCGGTCGTACGTGATGACGCGGTACCCGGCGTCGATCAGCTCGCGGGACTGACGCTCCCAGCTGTTGCCGTCCAGCGGGTAGCCGTGGATGAGCACGACCGGCTGACCCGTGCCGTGGTCCTCGTAGTAGAGCTCCGTGGTGGTGCTGTTCTCGGTGCCGACGGTGATGAAACCCATGATCTGCTCCCAGTGCTGTTCTCGGGGCCGACGGAGAACGGTCGTTCTCTGCCGATATCCGCTACAGTAGAGAACGAACGTTCTCTGCGCAAGCCGTGCGCGGGGTGAAGACGGGGTGAGACCGCATGATCGACGAGAAGACCGCCCGGGAGGCCGTGATCGAGGCCGCTGACCGCCTGTTCTACTCGCACGGCGTCCAGGCCGTCGGTATGGACGCCGTGCGGACGGCGGCGGGCGTGTCGCTCAAACGGATCTACTCGCTCTTCGCGTCGAAGGACGAGCTCGTCGTCGCCGTGCTCCGCCACCGCACCGCCATGTGGGACGCCGGGCTCGAGTCGGCGTCGGAACGCGCGACGACCGCCCGCGAGCGCATCCTCGCGATCTTCGACTTCCTCGACGCCTGGTTCCGGGAGCCGAGCTTCCGTGGGTGCGCGTTCATCAACACCCATGGCGAGCTGGGTGCCACCTCGACGGCGGTCTCGGACGCCGTCCGCGAGCAGAAGCGCAGCTTCCAGGAGTACGTGGCCCACCTCGTGGCCGACGCCGGCGCACCGGCCACGCTGGCGCCCCAGCTCGCGATCCTCGCGGAGGGCGCGCAGACCACCGCCGCCATCGCAGGCACCCCGGACGCCGCCCGCCAGGCGAGGGCTGCCGCGGAAACCCTCCTGACCGCCGCCCACACGTAACCACGAGCGGTTGACCCCGAGCCGCTGACCACGCGCGGTCGGCTCGACGCACAGTGCGAGAGGATGAGGACATGACGACCGACGAGACCAACGGCGGCGCACGTGAGGCGGCGCCGCTCGCCCTGCAGAGTGGCCCGCACGAGGGCGACTTCGCGTTCCGATGGGCGTACGGCAACCCGGAGGCCCCGTTCACCATCACGGAGTTCGGCGACTTCGAGTGCCCGTACTGCGGTGCGGCCAAGCCGGTGCTGCACGAGCTCATCAACGGCTCGGAGGGTCAGGTCCGCCTGGTGTGGCGGCACTTCCCCCTCTTCGAGCCGCACCCGTACGCGCTGACGGCGGCCCTGGCGGCCGAGGCCGCGGGGCACCAGGGGGCGTTCTGGCCGATGGCGGGCCTGCTCTTCAAGAACCAGGACCGCCTCGACGACGCGTCGATCATCCGCTACGGGGAGCAGCTCGGCCTGGACACCGCTGCCCTGGTCGGCGACCCTGCGCAGCGGTTCGCCGACGCCGTCCGCACGGACTACCAGAACGGCATCGACGCGGGCGTGCACGGTACGCCCACGCTGTTCATCAACGGCCAGCCGTACACCGACGGCGTCACCGTGACCGACCTGCGGGACACCATGGGGCTGTCGCGCAAGCGCACGTCCCGTTTCGGCCGGTAGCCCGGATCACCGCGCCAGGAGCGCCCGCAGGTAGGCGACCACCTCCTGCGGCGACTGCTCGGCCATGAAGTGCCCGGCGTCCAGCGTCCGGTGCTCCAGGTCGGCGGCCCAGGCGGACCACAGGCCCACCGCGTCGTAGCCGAGCGCGGTGCCCCAGTCCTGCTGGAGCACGGTGACCGGCATGGTCAGCCGCCGTCCGGCCGTCCGGTCGGCCTGGTCGTGCTCGACGTCGATCCCCGCCGAGGCGCGGTAGTCCGCCACTATCGAAGGCACCGCCTCCCGGGAGGCGCGCAGGTACTCGGCCCGGACCTCCGCCGGGATCGCGTCAGGGCCGGTACCCCAGGCGTCGAGGAAGAACCCGAAGAAGTCGTCGGCGGAGGCCTCGATCATCCGCTCGGGCAGGCCCGGCGGCTGCGCCATCAGGTACAGGTGGAACGCGACGGCCGCGTCGGCGCCGTGCAGCACGTCCCACATGTCGAGCGTCGGCAGCACGTCGAGCACGGCCAGGTGCGTGACGCGGTCCGGGTGGTCCAGGCCCGCACGGACCGCGACGAGCGCACCGCGGTCGTGCCCCGCCAGGGCGAACGTCTCGTGGCCCAGCGCGTCGGCCAGCGCCACCACGTCCTGGGCCATGGTCCGCTTCGAGTAGGTGCCGCGGTCCTGCTCGGCGGGCTTGTCGCTGGCGCCGTAGCCACGCAGGTCCGGGACGATCACCGTGTGGTCGGCAGCGAGATCCGCCGCGACGTGGCGCCACATGAGGTGGGTCTGCGGAAAACCGTGCAGCAGCACGACCGGGCTGCCGGAGCCGCCGACCGCTACGTTGAGGACGACGTCGCCCACGGCGACGCGCTGGTACTCGAACTCAGGGATTGACTGTGTCATGCCCCGAATCTCCAGGACGTGGATGAGCAGACGATGAGTGAGCACGTGCGAGTCGGTGTGCTCGGCCCGGTGACGGCCTGGGTCGACGGCTCGGAGGCTGCTCTCGGCGGCCCGCGCCAGCGTGCGGTCCTCGCGCGCCTGGTCGCCGCGGACGGGCGGGTGGTGACCGCCGACCGGCTGGTCGAGGACCTCTGGGAGGAGCCGCCGCAGGGCGCGCTGGCCGCCGTGCGCACGTTCGTGGCGGCCCTTCGCCGCGGCCTCGAGCCCGCGCGGACGGCGCGCACCCCGGCCCGGCTGCTCGTGACCGACGGCCCGGGTTACGCGCTGCGCGGCGTCGACGTCGACGCCTGGTCGTTCGAGGCGGTGGTGTCCGGGGTGCGTGCCCTGGCGCCTGCCGCCGCCCGGGCCTCGCTCGACCGGGCGCTGGACGCCTGGCGCGGCAACCCCTACGCGGGCCTCGACCAGCCGTGGGCGGTCGCCGAGCGGGCCCGGCTGGTCGAGCTACGGCTGATCGCCACCGAGCGCCACGCCGAGGTGCGGATATCGCTGGGTGACGCGGCCGACGTCGTGCCAGGTCTGGACGCACACGTGGCCGAGCACCCGTGGCGGGAGGAGGCCTGGCGCCTGCTCGCGCTGGCGCTGTACCGGTCGGCCCGGCAGGCGGACGCGCTGGCCGTGCTCCGGCGGGCGCGGGCGATGCTGGCCGGCGAGCTCGGCGTGGACCCGGGTCCACGGCTCGCGGAGCTGGAGGCCCAGGTGCTGCGGCACGAGGTCCCTGTCGACGCCGCCTCCGCCGACGACGTCTGGCGGGACACGACCTCCGCCTACGAGCGTGTCGTGGCGGCCGGCGCCCGCGGCCGGCTGGAGTCCACCGCGACGCTCCTGCGCACCCTGGCGCTGAGCGGTGGTGACGGCCTGACCGTCGCCCGGTCGCAGCGGGTGGCTGCCGTCCGCGCCGCGGAGCAGCTCAGCGACCCGGAGCTCACCGCCCGGGTGATCGGCGCGTTCGACGTTCCCGGAGCGTGGACACGGTCCGACGACGCGGAGCTTGCCGCCGAGATGGCCGCAGCCGCCGAGCGCACGCTGGCCGCCCTTCCCGCGGACGCGCCCGACGCCGTCCGCTCCAGGCTGCTGGCGACGGTGGCCATCGAGTCGCGCGGCCTGCCCGGACCACGAGGACCGGAGGCCGCGCGTCGGGCGGAGGACCTCGCTCGTCGGGCCGGCGACCCCGCGGTCCTGGCGTTCGCCCTGGCCGGCCGGTACCTGACGACCTTCGGACGCACCGGCCTGGCTCCCGAGCGGGACACGATCGGCGCCGAGC
Organism: Promicromonospora iranensis; assembly: GCF_028994775.1. GTDB lineage: Bacteria > Actinomycetota > Actinomycetes > Actinomycetales > Cellulomonadaceae > Promicromonospora > Promicromonospora iranensis_A. Next base: position 28,918 of record NZ_JAJQMN010000014.1, read on the forward strand.
TGGTGGCCCTGGCGGCCCGGCACGGGCTGAGCACCTTCGAGATCCTCGGGCACCTGGTGCGGACGCAGGCGCAGTCGGCCCTCGGCCGGTGGGAGGTGGCGCAGCAGCACGCGGACGAGGCCGCGGCGCTGGGCAGGAAGCACGAGCGGCCGCTGGTCGAGGTGTTCACGCGGTGGTTCGCGGCGGTGCGGCTCGCGGCCTCGGGCGCCCCCGCCGAGGCCGCCGAGGCCGCCGAGGCCGCCGAGGCCGCCGAGGCCGCCGAGCAGGCGTACCGCGACGCCGCGACCCGGCTCGACGGGTCCGGCATGCCCGGCCTCGCCGAAGGCCTGCTCCCGCTGGCGGTGCTCGCCGTGCGGGTCTGGCGCGGCCTGCCTGCTGACGGCGGTCCGGTGGGGGGTGGTTCGGTGGGCGGAGGTTCGGCGGGCGGAGGTTCGGCGGGCGGAGGTTCGGCGGGCGGAGGTTCGGCGGGCGGAGGTTCGGCGGGCGGTGATGCAGATGGCGGTTCGGCGGGCGCAGGTCCGGGCGGAGGCGTTGCGGATGGCGGGGATGCGGATGGCGGGGATGCGGATGGCGGGGATGCGGATGGCGGGGATGCGGATGGCGGCGGCGCAGTCGTCGGCGGT
>NZ_JAJQMN010000014.1:29550-117521 GCF_028994775.1 Promicromonospora iranensis
GGATGCGGATGGCGGCGGCGCAGTCGTCGGCGGTCACGGCCCGGCTGGCGGCGACATGGACAGTGCCCGCTGGGGACCTTACGCACCGTGGGCCCTGCCACACCTGCTCCTGGCCCGTGGAGCCGGCGCCGATGCGGCAGCCGCCGTCCGCCGTATCCCTGACCCGCCGCCCGGCCTGCTCGCCGAGGTGCTCTGGATCCTGGCGGGGCGCGCGGCCGTCGCGGTCGGCGACCACCGGATCGCCGAGCGCGCCCGGACGGCGCTCACCCCGGCAGCCGACGAGGCCTCGGCGGGCAGCGGTGTCCTGACCGCGGGGCCCGTCGGGGGTCATCTGAAGGCTCTGGCGGAGTTCCTCGCGGCTGACCGCCTCGACCGCTAGCCGCTGCCACGGCGTGCAACGGACCGAACTCACTGGCTTCGGTCCGTTGCTCTGAGATCGGTCAATCAAACGACCGATCTCAGAGCAACGGACCGATCTCGATCAGCCGCCTGTGCAACCGACCGATCTCACGGCGGACCGAACCCGGAACCGCCACAGCCGTCGGCGCTACGACGCGCGCCGCCGTCGTCGTCCGAACGCCGTCGTCGCCACCCCGCCATCGCCACCCCGCCATCGCCACCCCGCCATCGCCCCCCGCCACAACACCCCACCCCCACCGTCATGCCGGCGGGCGCCACGCCCCCTCGGGGAGCGGCGGCGGACCCGAGGCCTCGTTGGGCGAGCACAGCGGCAGGCGGTCGCCGAAGTACCGGAGCACCAGCACCCCGATGACCCCGGACAGGATCGACCCGACGATGATGCCCACCTTGGCCTCGTTGATCAGGGCCTCGTCGTCGAAGGCGAGCTCGCTGACGAACAGCGCGATGGTGAACCCGATGCCGCACAGGAACGCGCCGCCGGCGAGGTGGCCGTAGCGCACCTGGCCCGGGAGGCTGCCCAGCCCGGTCACGAGCGCGACCATCGCCCCGGCGAAGACGCCGATGCCCTTGCCCAGCACGAGGCCCGCCAGCACCCCGATCGTGACAGGGCTGGTCAGAGCGGCGCTGATCGACTCACCCGACAACGCGACGCCCGCGTTGGCCAGCCCGAACACCGGTACGACGAAGTACGAGCTCACCGGGTGCAGCGCGTCGAGGATGCGGTCGCTCGTGGGGACCGCCGACCGCGCGGCGCTGACGGCGAGGCGCGAGCGGGCGGGGTCGAGATCCTCCATGAGGGCGCGCGCGTACCAGCCGAGATGCCAGCGGGCCTCGTCGTCCCGCCCGCGGCGAGTGGTCGGGACCGCGAGGCCCACGACGACCCCGGCGAGCGTCGGGTGCAGCCCGGACTCGAGCACCGCCACCCACAGGATCAGGCCCACGAACAGGTACGGGGGGATCTGCCAGACGCCGATCCAGCGCATCGCGAACAGCACCACCGTGAGCAGGGCAGCGAGCGCCAGCGCACCGACGGAGAGCGCGTCGGAGTAGAAGATGCCGAGCAGGGCGATGGCTCCGATGTCGTCGAAGATCGCCAGCGTCAGCAGGAAGACGCGCAGCTGGTCCGGACACCGGGGGCCCGCCAGCGCGAGCACGCCGATGACGAACGCCGTGTCCGTGGACATCGGCAGCCCCCAGCCGGAGGCGTCCGGCCCGGACGGGTTGATCAGCAGGTAGATGCCGATCGGGACGACCAGCCCGCCGATAGCCCCGAAGAGCGGCACGGACGCGGCACGGAAGGTGCGCAGCTCGCCGACGGTCAGCTCACGGTTGACCTCGACGCCGACCACGAAGAAGAACACCGCCATGAGGAAGTCGTTCACCCAGTGGTGCAGCGAGAGGTGCAGCTCCCAGGTGCCAACCGTGAGGTTGACGGGCGTCTCCCACACGTCGTGGTAGGAGTGACCCCCTACGTTCGCCCAGACCAGGGCGATGGCGGACGCCGCCAGCAGGAGCGTCGCACCCCCACCCTCGGTCGCGAAGTAGCTGCGAAGGCCTGGGGACAAGCGGGGATACGGGATGTCCACCCGAGGCCGGGGTCCCGGCTGGGTCGGGACTCCGGTGGGGATCCGGTCTGCCACGGGACAAGTTTGTCAGACGCCGACGGCGTCAGCCGACCGCTCGCGTCGCGACGATCGCGCCGAGCAGGGCCAGCGCCTCGGCGGCCGGCGAGCCCGGGGTGGCGTGGTAGACGACGAGCTCCTGCCCCGGCACGCCGCGGACGTCGAACACGTGCACGCGCAGCTCCAGGTGGCCCACCTCGGGGTGCAGGAAGCGCTTGCTGGTCAGTCGTTTGCCGCGCGCGTCGTGCTGGTCCCACATCCGCACGAAGTCCGGGCTCTTGACCCGTAGCTCGCGGACGATCTCGCGGATCCCAGGGTTTCCGGGCGTGAGCCCGTCGGCCAGGCGGAGCCCGGCCACCGTGTTCTCGGCGACGGCGTGCCAGTCCGGGTAGAACGTGCGCGCGGCGGGGTCCAGGAACGTCGCGCGGGTCAGGTTCCGCGAGAACGGGAACCCGCCGAACAGCGCCTCGCCCAGCTGGTTGCTCGCCAGCACGTCGTAGGCCCGCCCGAGCACCAGCGCGGGGCTGTCCCGCCAGGAGAGCATGAGCTCCAGCAGCGAGCTGTCGACCTCCTCGACCACCGCGGGGGTCGCCGGCCGGGGGCTGAGACCGGCCAGGCGGTAAAGGTGCTGCCTGCCGTCGTCGTCCAGGCGCAGCACCTCGCCGAGCGAGTCGAGGACCGGCGGTGACGGGTTCACCTCGCGGCCCTGTTCGAGCCGGACGTAGTAGTCCACGCTGACGCCGGTCAGCATGGCCACCTCCTCACGCCGCAGGCCGACGACGCGGCGCCGCCCGTACACGGGCAGGCCGAGCGCCTCCGGGGTCAGCTGCGCGCGCCTGCCGCGCAGGTAGTCGCCGAGCGGTGATGTGGTCATGCCTTCGACCGTACTCGGCCGGCGCCGCGTAACCAGGGTGTGCTGCACCCAGGAGAACAGCGCCCTTCCTGGGTCCCGCCCGACGACGCAGCCTGGGTGCATGAGCACCGACACGAACAGCCAGAACAGCACCGCCAAGGTCATCCTCGTCACCGGCGCGAGCAGCGGCATCGGCGAGGCCACCGCGCTCCGGCTCGCGACGGAGGGGCACCAGGTGGCCCTCGGCGCCCGGCGGACGGACCGCCTTGAGGCCCTCGCCGCCCGTATCCGGGCCGACGGCGGGCGGGCGAGCATCCACCGGCTCGACGTGACCGACGCCGACGGCGTGCGCGCCGTCGTGGACCGCGTCGCCGAGGAGCACGGGCGGATCGACGTCATCGTGAACAACGCGGGCGTCATGCCCCTGTCCCGCCTGGACGCCCTGCTCGTGGACGAGTGGAACCAGATGATCGACGTCAACGTGCGTGGGCTGCTGCACGGCGTCGCCGCGGTGCTGCCCCACTTCACGCGACAGGGCGGCGGGCACGTCGTGACCGTCGCGTCGGTCGGGGCGCACGAGGTCGTCCCGACGTCGGCCGTCTACTCCGCCACGAAGTTCGCGGCCTGGGCGATCACCGAGGGCCTCCGGCTCGAGTCCGACCCGAGCATCCGGACCACGACGATCACCCCCGGCGTGGTCGAGAGCGAGCTCGCCGAGCACATCTCCGACCCCGGCGCGCAGGACGCCATGCGGGCCTACCGCCGCAACGCCATCCCGGCGGACGCGATAGCGCGGGCCATCTCGTTCGCCGTCGGCCAGCCGGCCGACGTCGACGTGAACGAGATCATCGTGCGCCCCGCGGCCCAGCGCTGAACGGCGCCGGACCGCGGGCGGGTCAGGCGAAGCCACCGTTGACGATCGCCAGCACTGCTACTCCCCCCGTCGACGCGATGTCGCTGGTTGGCAACTGTCGATATCGGGGTGGCGTTATCATCGATACGTGAGCGAGCCCACCAGTACCCGACGACGGATCCTCGACGCCGCGGCGCGGCTGCTGGAGGAGCACGGACGTGAGGGCGTCACCACCCGCGCGGTGAGCCACGCCGCAGGGGTCCAGCCGCCGACCATCTACCGCCAGTTCACCGACATGAACGGCCTGCTCGAGGCGGTCGCGGCGCACGGCTTCGACACGTACCTCGCCCGGAAGCACGGCGCCGCCCTCAGCGACGACCCCGTGCAGGACCTGCGCAACGGCTGGGACATGCACATCGAGTTCGGCCTCACCCATCCGGCCCACTACCAGCTCATGTATGGCCGGCGGGTCCCGGGCGAGACGTCTCCGGCGGCCCAGCGTTCGGCCGACCGGCTCCACCTGCTCGTCGAGCGGATCGCCGCGGCGGGCCGGCTGACCGTCACCGTCGAGACCGCGGCGGCGATGATCCACTCGGCGGGCAGCGGTCTCACCCTGCATCTCATCGGCGTGCATCCCGACGAGCGCGACCCCGAGCTGCCCGGGCGCCTCCGCGAGGCCGTGCTGGGAGCGGTCACTGGTGAAGCGCCCCCGGCCGCTCCCGGGTACACCCAGCACGCGACGGCCCTCAAGGCCGCACTCGACCAGACCGACGACCTGCTCACCGCGGGCGAGCGGGCCCTCCTCGGCGAGCTGCTCGACCGGCTCGGCGGCTCCCGCGGCGGTCGCCGGCCGTCGTCAGCGGCACCCGCCGCTGACGACGGCGGAGCCGAGACGAACGCGTGCTGAGCGTCCGCGGCATCTCCTACCTGGTCGGCGGGTCGAGCATCGACGCCGTGCGCCGCGACCTCGAGACCATCGCGCGGGACCTGCACTGCAACACGGTCCAGGTGATCGGTGGTGAGGTGGAACCGCTGGTCGAGGCGGCTCGCACTGCCCTCGACGTCGGCCTGGCCGTCTACCTCAGGCCGGATGTCACCGACCTTCCCCGGCACGAGCTGCTGGAGCGGCTGGACGCCGTGGCCGCGGCGGCGGAGACCCTGCGGCTCGAGCACCCGGACCGGGTGACGCTCCTGGTCGGCAGCGAGTTCTCCCATGTCGCGCCCGGTATCGTCCCCGGGCCCCGGTCCTTCCTGCGGCTGTGGCTCATCCTGCGGTTCCGCCGCCTGCTGCGGCGCCGGATCGACCGGCGCCTCCACGAGCTGCTCACCCGCGCGGTGGCCGTCGCGCGCCGCCGTTTCCAGGGTCCCCTGACGTATTCGGCGGCAGGCTGGGAGAACGTCGACTGGTCGCTGTTCGACCTGGTCGGCGTCAGCCTGTACCGGGGCGCGCGCAACCAGGCGACCTATACCGAGCGCCTGCGCGGCCTGGTCCGCGACCACGGCAAGCCGGTGGTCATCACCGAGTTCGGTTGCGGATCCTTCACGGGCGCCGACCTGCGCGGTGCCGGCTCCTTCCAGATCGTCAGCTGGTTCGCCGAACCGCCGCGTATCCGGGGCGACCATCCGCGCGACGAGTCCGTCCAGGCGCGCTACCTCGGCGAGCTCGTCGAGCTGTACGACGCCGAAGGCGTCCACGGCTGTTTCGTCTTCACCTTCGCCATGCCCGACTTCCCGCGCCGCGACGACCCGAGCCTCGACCTCGACAAGGCAGGCTTCGGGGTCATGGCGGTGACCGACGACGGCGTCTACCAGCGCAAGGAGGCATTCGGCGAGGTCGCACGGCGGTACGGCGGCTGACCGTGGCGGTCAGGCGATGCGCGCCGCCGCGGTCCGGAGCGCCGCAATCTCGTCCGGGGACGACATCCGGGCCAGCGCCGCGATGTCGCAGATGTACTCGCGCCGGTCAGCCGCGAAGGCCTCGGCGATCCTCGCCGGATCCTCGAGCAGCACCCGGTAGATCTCCAGGCCGGCGGCGTAGAAGAGGTCGACCAGCTTGAGCTCGCCGGAGGCGTTCCGCATCACGTTGCCCGGGTTGTGGTCGAGCCCGCCCCAGAACGGGACGGACCTGGCCGCCTCCGCATCGAGCTGTTCGGCCACCCGGCGGACCTCGCTGATCGGGTCGTCCGGCGAGGCGGCAGCCCAGCGCCCGACGACACCCTCCGCCTCGGTCGGATCGGCGGGCAGCAGAAACTCCATCACCGTGAGGCGGCCTCCGCCCGCCAAGGGGGCGTCGAAGTCGATCCGCGGCAGCAGCGGATGCCCGTCGAGGCGGTGGCACAGGTCCACGAAGACCTCGTAGGCCGGCTCGAACGGGCTCACCCTGGCGACCAGCGTTCCCTCGGGCGAGCGCCAGACCGTCGCCCAGTCCCCGATGCCGCACACGTTCCAGCCGTCGGCGAGCAGGCGACCGGCCACGTCCCGGTGCGGCAGGTGGCGGAGGCCCTCGAACGACGTCACGCCCGGGAGCCTAGGCCGCGGTCCCGGACCCGCGGAAGCGATTTAATCCGGCACGGACGTCAGCGACGCCGCGGCAGGGGCCTCGGCTCGTCCGGGTCCGCACCCGACCCCACGCCCGCGCCGACACCGGCCGGGGCCAGCGCCGCGGCGAGCTCGGCCTCGTCCGCCGTCGCCCGGCAGTAGACCCGCTTGCCGCTGCCCTTGCAGAGCTGGTTCAGCCCCGCCGCGAAGGCGTGCAGGTCCTCCGGGTCGGCACGGCGGAACCGGCGCGACAGCGACCAGTGCCTGACGACGTCGTCCAGCGTCGTCGGGCGCACCATCCCGAACAGCGACACCAGGTGGTTGGACAGCCGGATCACCAGCCGGGCGCCGTCGGCACTCTCGGCCACCAGCTGGGCGCTGCGCAGGCCGTCGTCCCCGACCGGGCCACCGAGCAGCCGCTCCAGCTGCCCCAGCACCGATGCGGGGTCGACGACGTGGGATCCCACGCTGCCGTCGATCTCTCCGCCGTCGATGGTCTGGGCTGCTGTCTCGTCGTCCGCGACTGCGAAATACTCGAACCTCATGCGCGCATCTTTCCGCATGTCAGGGGGTGCTCGGTGCCACTTTTCGCCGGATGCCGTCTCACCCCACGAAATCACGGGTGGCCTGGGCCGTGAACCGGGTCGGATCAAGGAAGCCGATGTCCCCGTAGGGCCGCTCCCCCACCGCGATCCGGGCCAGCAGCTCGCCCACTCCCGCCGCGTGCTTGAACCCGTGCCCGCTGTCCCCGCCGGCCACGACGAGACGCGGATCACCTTCCGGTCGGCCCACGAGGAACTGCTCGTCGGGCGAGTTCGTGATCATGCACGGGATCGCCTTGACCGGAACCGGGTCCACCTGCGGGAACGCCGTCGCGACGGCGTCGGCCAGCCGTTCGACGTCGGTGCGCGGGTGGATGTAGCGGTCGAGCTCGTCGGGATCGGTGTCGTCGGTGCCGTGGTCGCCGAGCCCGATCTTGATGTGGAACCCGTCGTCGCTCCCGTGCCCCCACACGCTCCGCCCGTCGGCGAGCTCGTAGATGAACGACGGGAACCGTGACAGGTCGAACGACGCCGTGGCGTCCGCCTTCGGCGCGAACCAGTACAGCGGGGTGCGCCGCGGGCGCAGCGGCAGGCCGGGCAGGAGCTTCCGGTTCCAGGCCCCGGCGGCGACCACCGCCTGCCCCGCCTCGAAGACGGCGGTCGGCGTCACGACGCGCACACCGCCGTCCACCAGCTCCACCGAGGTCACACGCGTCCCGGGGTATACCTGCGCGCCGGCCTCGGCGGCCGCCCGCACCTGGGCGGTGACGTTGCGCTCGGGAAAGCACAGCCCGCCCTCGGGGTCGAGCACGCCGACCGTCTCGTCGTCGTGGCCCGCGTACTGCGGGTAGCGCTCGACCAGCTCGGCGTGCGTCAGGTGGGCCACCTCGATACCCGCCGCGGCGGCTGCCGCGATCGTGCCCCGGACCGGCCGCGAGTCGGGGCGCCCGACGCTGAGGCACCCGGTCTGCTCCACGTACGTCTCGCCGTACCGCTCGCCCAGCTCCGTCCACAGCTCCAGGGACGTGCGTGCGACGGCGGCGAGCCCCGGGTGCTCCATGCAGGCGACGCGGAACAGCCGCGTCACACCGTGCGAGGAACCCAGGTTGTGCCCGATGTCGAAACGGTCGATCCCGACGACGTCGACGCCACGCTCGGCCAGGCGCCAGAGTGCGGCGCTGCCGAACCCTCCGAGCCCGACGACGACGACGTCCGAGGTGATGGTCTGCATGCCCCACACGCTAACGCGGCGTGCTCAGTGGCGGGCCGCCCAGGCCACGTACTCCTGGCGCTGCCGCCCCAGACCCTCGATCTCCGTCTCGACCACGTCGCCCGGTCGCAGGTAGGGGAACCGGCCCGACAGCGCGACCCCCTCGGGCGTACCCGTGAGCAGCACGTCACCCGGCTCCAGCGCGAGGTACTGGCTCAGCGTGTGCACCAGCACGTCGACACCGAAGATCAGGTCCGCCGTCGTGGAGTCCTGGCGGGGCTCGCCGTTCACCCAGGACCGCAGCCGCAGGCCCGCGATGTCGGCGCCGTCGGTCTCGTCCGGGGTGACCAGCCACGGGCCGAACGGGGTGAAGCCCGGCGCGCACTTGCCCTTGGACCACTGGCCGCCCGACTCCTCGAGCTGCCACGTGCGCTCGGACAGGTCGTTGGCCACCGCGTACCCGGCGATCACGTCGCGGGCCTGCTCCGGCGAGTCGAGGTAGGAGGCCCGGCGGCCGATCACCACCGCGAGCTCGACCTCCCAGTCCGTCCTGCTGCTGCCCCGCGGGATGGTGACCGTGTCGTACGGCCCCGCGATCGTGTTCGGCGTCTTGAGGAAGATGACGGGCGCCTCCGGCGGCGCGGAACCGGACTCGGCGGCGTGCGCGGCGTAGTTCATGCCGACGCAGACGATCGCGGAGGGCCTGGCGACCGGGGAGCCGAACCGCGCGCCCTCCGTCTCGACGACGGCGAGCGTCCCCGCCGCGAGCGCCGTCCGGGCACGCGCGACGCCGTCGGCGGCGAGGAACGCCCCGTCGACGTCAGCGGTGAGCGGGCTCAGGTCGTGCCAGCGGGTGCCGTCGTGCACCACCGGGCGTTCCTGGCCGGGGGTTCCGATCCGGGCGAACTTCATCGTTGCTCCTCTGTGCTGGGTTCCGCGGTGCCGGGCCCGAGGGTATCGAGCGCAGGGTCGACGGCCACGTGGGCGTCCAAACCCCTGACCGTGACGCTGAACGCCCGGAGCACCACGATCCGGCTGGAACCCGGGGTCAGCGGGCGCGGGAGGCCCGGACCAGGGCGACCCCCAGGGCCACCAGGATGGCCGCGGCCAGCCCGATGGAGCCGACGGTCGCGCCCGTCGCGGCGAGGCCGTCCGGCTTCCCGCCGTCCGAGCCGTCCGAGCCGGTGTCCGGGGCCGGGCCGGCCGACGGCTCCGGCGTCGGGCTCGGCTCCGTGGTCGCGCTCGGGCTCGTGGTCGGCGTCGGGCTCGGCACGGGCACGGGCACAGCGACGACGGGGAAGTGTTCCTCGAGCCAGTTCTCCCCGGCGCTCGTCACGGTGACGGTGCGTTCCACGACCTCCGCCGCGTACCCGGCGGGCACGGTCAGCGTGATCACGTAGTCGCCCGGTGCCAGGCCGCCGGTGAAGTACCCGCCGACGGCGTCGGTGGCCAGGGTGATCGAGCCGCCGGGACCGGTCACCACGACCGTGGTGTCCGGCACGGGGTCGCCGACGTCGTCGGTCACCGTGCCGCCGATGGAACCGGGCCGGGACAGCGCGAAGTCGACGTCGACCACGTCCTCCCCGGCGACCGTGACGTCCCGAGCGTCCGGGCCGTCGGCGCGGTACCCGTCGGGCGGCGTCACACGCACCGTGTGGTCGCCCGGGCGCGCCCCGGTGAAGACGTAGGTGCCGTCCGCGCCCGTCGTCGTGCTGACGGTCCCGTCCGGGCCGGCCGACGTCACGACGACCCCGGCCACCGGCTCGTCCCCGGCGGTCACCGTGCCGGAGACCGACGCCGGAGCCCGGACGACGAAGTCGTTGCCGGTGCTGGGCTCCTCCTGGCCGACCGCCACGGTGATGCCGTCCGGCGCCGTGGCCGTGACGTACCCCTCGGGCAGGCCGGTCACCGCGAAGGTGTAGTCCTGCGGCTGATCGCCGTCGGCGTCCCACCCGACGTCGTCGATCAGGTACTCGCCCGTCGAGCTCGTCACGCCCGTGAGAGGCGCGCCCCCGCCGACCGGCGTGAGCGTGACCGTCGCTCCGGGGACGGGGGTGCCGTCGTCGGTCAGCACCGTGCCGCTCACGGCGACGGGCTGGACGTCGCGCGCTGCGAAGTCGACGCCGGTGGCGTCGGCGGTGCTGAGATCTACCTCGTCGACCACCCGCTCGCCGGAGGGGACCAGCCCGAACGGGTGGTCGTCGTCCGCCTCCGGCAGGGTCGTCAGCTCCACGCGGTAGCCCGGCGCCGCGACGTACCCGGGAAAGATGTACTGGCCGCTCTGGTCGGACGTCGCCGTGGCGAGCTCGGCGCCGTCCGGGCCGAAGAGCGTGAGCCCGGCCCCCGGCAGCATTCCCTGCGGCGCGCCGCCCGTGTCGACGAGCTGGACGGTCCCGGTGATGTCCCGCGCCAGCGACGCGAACCACGTCTGGTACACCGGGAAGCCGCTGCGCTGGTAGAACTCGACGGTCAGGCTCACGATCGGCGCGGTGGGCCGGAACCAGCCGGAGGCACCCGACGTGTCGGCCGCCCCCGCGTTGCCGAGCAGCTCACCGCTGGTCGGGTTCCAGGTCGGCACGTCCTCCGGCGCACCCGCGCAGGACGGCGAGCCCGTCCCCGGGCAGTAGTTGAAACCGCCCTGCCAGCCGAGCTCCGCCCCGGTGAGCAGCCGGCCGTCCGCGCCGCGGGCGGTCACCACCGCGCGGTCGGCGTCGATGTCGCCCAGCACGAACGCCCAGCCGCCCGCCGGCGTCGGCCGCTCGAACGTGTACGTGGTGGTGGACGGCGTCGTCGGCCGGTCGGCCCGCGGGCGCAGGTTGAGGTACTGCCGATCGCGGCTCGACCCGAACACGTCGCCCGGCGGCGTCGACGGACCGAGCCACGAGGAGGCCCCGGAGATCACGCCGACACCACCGCGCGAGTCGGAGGTCACCGTCGCGGCCGGGAAGCCGCCGGCCGGCAGCCGCACCGTGGTCGACCAGTCACCTGCCGATCCGGTCAACGGGTCCCACTCCGCCCACCCCGCGGACGTCTCCGCGGACGCCGACATCGCGGGAACGACGGCGCACAGGGCGGCGAGCACAGCCGCCGCGAGTACGCCCAGCCTCGCCGGGGTGTGCTTCACAGTCGAAACGGTAGGAGACAACTGACGCTCCCGCGCGGGGACCGATGCGGACGCATCCTTCTTGCGTCCGACGGGGTGCATGTGGAAGATTGGCGTCAGGCAGTCATGGAAACGTTTCCACGGAGGACGGCAGAGTGGCCACGATCAAAGATGTCGCAGCGCTGGCGGGCGTGTCCCTCGGCACCGCGTCACGGGTGCTGAGCGGCAGCAGCCAGACGTCCCCGGACTCGCGGGCCCGCGTCACGGCCGCGGCGGAGCAGCTCAACTACATCGCGAACGGGCCCGCCAGGTCGCTGCGCCGCTCCCGCACCGACGTGCTCGGCCTCCTCGTGTCCGACATCCGCAACCCGTTCTTCTCCGAGCTCGCCCACGCCGCCGAGCGCGAGGCGCAGCGGCGCGGCTACACCGTGCTCCTCGCCAACGCCGACGAGGACGCCGCCCAGGAGGCCGCCTACCTGCGGACCTTCGCCGCGCAGCGCATCGACGGCCTGCTCATCGCACCCCAGGGCTCGGACCTGACCCAGCTGCGGAGCATGCGGGAGTCGGGCCTGCCGCTCGTCTTCGTCGACCGGACGGTCGACGGCATCGACGTGCCGACCATCAGCACGGACAACGAGGACGGTGTGCGCCAGGCCCTGACCTGGCTCCACGGCAGAGGGCACCGGGAGGTCGCGTTCGTCGGCGGACCACCCGAGATCTCGACCGGCAGCGAGCGCCGCGTCGCCTTCCTCCGGATCCGGGACGAGCTCGGGCTCTCCACCGATCCCCGCCTGATGGCGCACGGCGACTTCCGGGCCGAGAGCGGCGTGGAGGCGATGCGCACGGTCCTCGCTTCGGGCGCACGTCCGACAGCGGTGCTCAGCGCGGACGGCCTGATGACCCTGGGGGTGGGCCGTGCACTGCGCGAGGAGTCCGACCGGGCGCTCGGCGAGATCGAGATCGTGTCGTTCGACGACCTCGACTGGTTCTCGCTCGTCTCACCGCCGATCTCCGCCGTGCGCAACGACGCGACGGCGATCGGGCGGCTGGGTGTGGGCGCGCTGGTCGACGTGATCGAGGGGCGGCCTGCGGCGTCGCACCGTGTAGCGACCTCCTTCGTCGACCGCTCGGCGGCCCTCACGCCCGGAGCCGGGGCATGACGACGCGCGTCACCGTCGTCGGCAGCATCAATGCCGACACCGCGCTCCGGCTCGCGGTCCTCCCCCGCCCCGGCGAGACGGTCCTCGCCCAGGAGGCGACGCGCTCGCTCGGCGGCAAGGGTGCCAACCAGGCGGTCGCCGCGGCCCGTGCGGGTGCGGACGTCCGCATGGTCGGGGCAGTGGGCGTTCGCGACGGCGAGCATCTCGCCGACGCCCTGGCGGCCGAGGGCATCGACACGGCGCTGCTGGCCCGGTCGGAGCGGCCGAGCGGCCAGGCCCTCGTACTGCTCGACGACGCCGGTGAGAACTCGATCATCGTGGTCCCCGGAGCGAACGCCGCGATCGACGACGAGTCCGTGCGCCGGGCCTGCGCCGAGCTCTCACGGGGCGACGTGCTCGTGCTCCAGCACGAGGTTCCCGTGGCGACCTCGCGGCTGGCTGCCGCGACCGCGTCCGACGTGGGAGCGACAGTCGTCTGGAACGCGGCACCGGCTCCGGCGCACGCCGCCGACCTGGTCGAGCACGTGGACCTGCTCGTCGTCAACGAGCACGAGCTCGACGCGGTGGCCCGGCTCCTCGGCGTCGAGCCGTCGGGACCGGAGCAGGACGTCGCGGCCGTCGCCGTGCGGCTCGGCACCGACGTGGTCTGCACGCTGGGGGCGGCCGGGGCGCTGGTGCACCGCACCGGCACGCTCACCCGCGTACCTGCCCCGCGGGTGACCGCCGTGGACACGACGGCGGCCGGTGACACGTTCGTCGGCTACCTCGCGGCCTCCTGGCACCTCCCTCTCGCGGACGCCGTGCGCCGGGCCACGGAGGCCGGCGCCCTCGCCGTCACCCGGCACGGGGCGACGCCGTCCATCCCCGGGCTCGCGGAGGTCGAGCGGCGACTCGCCGTGGCCTCCACGGACACGACAACCACCACCGGAAGGAACGAACCATGAGAGTCGCCCTCGGAGCCGACCACGCCGGCTTCCCGCTCAAGGACCACGTGCGGGAGGCGATCGAGAGCCTCGGGCACACCGTCGTCGACTGCGGTACCGACGGCACCGACCCCGTCGACTTTCCCGACATCACGCAGGCCACGTGCGCGCCGGTGCTGGCGGGTGAGGCGGACCGCGCGATCCTCGTGTGCGGTACGGGCGCCGGCGCCATCATGGCGGCCAACAAGATCCCCGGGATCCGGTGCGGCCTGGCGAACGAGCCGTACTCGGCCCACCAGGCCGTCGAGCACGACGACGCGAACGCCATCGCCCTCGGCGCGTGGCTCGCCCCGCGCGCTTTCGTCCCCGACATCGTCCGTGAGTTCCTCGACGCCACGTTCGACGACGACGTCGACACGCGTCGGCGCGTCACCAAGCTCAACGCGCTCGACCACCTGACGCCCACCAGCGACTGATCCTGCGCGCAGCACCACAGCACCACAGCACCAGCACCGATCGAAGGAGATCCCATGTCCACCACGACACCCGCGCAACGGCGCTCACCGCTCGGGTCGAAGGACCGCGTCAAGACGGCCGTCGCGGCCGCCGTCGGAACCAGCGTCGAGAACTACGACTTCGTCGCGTTCGGCACCGCCTCGGCCCTCTACTTCGGTGCCGTCTTCTTTCCTGAGAGCGACCCCCTGGTCGGCACCCTGCTCGCGTTCGCGACGCTCGCGGTCGGTTTCGTGATGCGTCCGCTCGGCGGAGCCGTGGGTGGCTATCTGGCCGACCGGTTCGGCCGCAAGCCGGTGCTGGTCGGAGCGATGCTCGTCATGGGTGGCGCGACCGTCCTCATCGGCGTGCTGCCGACGTACGCCCAGATCGGTGCCACCGCGCCGGTCCTGCTGGTCATCATCCGGATGATCCAGGGGCTCGCGTTCGGTGCGGAGTGGGGCGGCGCCATCACCATGGCGTACGAGCACGCCCCGTGGCACCGCCGCGGCATGTTCGCGGCCATCCCGCAGTCGGGCAACCCGCTCGGGATCGCGCTCGCCAGCGGCATGTTCGCGCTCAGTGCCAACCTCGAGGGTGACTGGAAGTGGCGGACGCCGTTCCTGCTGAGCGCCGTGCTCGTCATCGTGGCGCTCGTCGTGCGCTCCCGCCTGTCGGAGTCCCCCGAGTTCCAGGAGGCCGTCGCGACCGGCAAGACCGAGAAGAACCCGTTCCTGGCGACCCTTCGGCACGACTGGCGGGGCATTCTTCGGGTCATCGCCCTGCGCGTCGTCGAGTCCTTCGCCTACTACTCGACCGCCACCTACCTGCTCAACTACATCTCCGAGCGCGACCCGGAGCTGCGGTCCACGGCGCTGGGCGCGATCACGGCCGCGAGCATCACGGCCATCGTGGTCACCTTCCTCGCCGGCTCGCTCACGGACCGGGTCGGCCGGCGCCCGATCTACATCGCCGGCTGTCTCGCGGCGATCCTGTTCGCGTTCCCCATGTACCTGATGGCCAACACCGGCAACCCCGTTCTGATCGTCGTCGTGTTCGTCATCGGCATCGGCGTGATCCACGCGGCCCTGACCGGCACGCAGGGCTCGCTCCTGACCGAGCAGTTCCGCACCGCCACCCGGACCTCCGGTGCCTCCCTGGGCTACCAGCTCGCCGCCGCCCTCGGCGGGTTCGCGCCGCTGATCGCCGCCGCGCTGGTCGGCGCCTACGGCTGGCCCGGCGCTTCGGTCCTGTACCTCGGTGCAGCCGTCGTGGGTCTGATCGGGATCCTGGTCACCCGGGAGACCTGGCCCCGTGCGGAGCGTGAGCGGGTCAACGCGCTCGTCGAGGCCGAACGCCGTCGCTGACCGCCCGGCGGAGAGCGTCCGCCGAAGCAGAGCTGGAGCTAGCCTCCGTGGGTCGAGCTTGTCGGGACCTGGTCACGGGTCCCGACAAGCTCGACCCACGTGGGGCCGCCGCGGTTCGCCTCCGCCGCTCTGCCGGCCGGCTGTGCGGTCAGCCGCCGTTCGACTGGCGGATGCCGTCCGCGAGCGCCTCGAACTCGTACACGAACCCGCCCGCGGGACCGCTGACCGTCACGTAGGCGTCGGTGGTGCCGGGCCGGATCGCGATGTTGGTCGCCGAGGTCAGTCCCTTGGCTTTCCGCGGCAGGGAGACCGTCGTGAGCAGGTCGCCGGTCGGGCTGTAGACGAACACCTCGGCCTGCCCGTGGACCCCCTGATAGACGTTCCCGGCGGCGTCGACGGCAGTCGAGTCGACCTGGCTTCGGCCCCCGCTGAACCAGATGGCGGGGTAGGCGGTGGTCACCTCGGTCCGGTCCGCGTCGAGCCCGAGGTGGTCGACCCGGTTGCCGGTGTTGTGGCTCACCCACAGGCCGTCGAAGTCCGGGGTGAACGAGATGCCGTTCGGCGCGGGCAGGTCCCGCGCGAGGACCGTCGCCTCGGCCGTCTCGCCGTCGATCCGCACCACTCGGCCCTGCGCCTCCCAGGAGGGGTCCGCATAGCCGGTCGTGTCCGTGACGAAGAGGTTCCCGGCCTCGTCGAAGGCCACGTCGTCCGGCCGCATCGGCTGACCGTCGACGTCACCGCTGAAGAACGCCCGGGGGTCGTCGCCGTCGGCGGTGATGCTGTCGATGCCGCCGCTCGCGAAGTCGGTGAGGTACAGCCGGCCGTCGTGCGGGCTGAACTGGGCGGACGTGTACGCGCTGTCCTCGTCCGTGTAGATCGGGGACACGTCGCGTGTGTCGATGTCCACGCGCAGCACCTTGGGCTCGCCGGCCGGGGCGGTCACGTCGACCACGAACAGGCCGCCGTCCGGCCCGAAGGTCGGGCCCTCGAGCAGGGTCATCCCCGTCGCCTCGTGCACGGAGGTCACCTGGACCAGCCTGGTCGCCGTCCGCTCGGGAGCCGGTTCCGGCTGCCGCCCGCCGGCTCCCGGGTCCGCCGGCCCGGGGGCGGCGCACCCGGCCAGCAGACCGACGGCCGCGAGCGCGGACAGCGTCCGGAAGGCCACGGGCCGCGCAGCCGCCGCCTGCACCGCGATCACTCGCCCGCCACCAGGACGTCGCTGATGCCGTTCGCGCGCCACTCGCGCAACAGGCGGTGGAACGCGACGGGCCCGGGGCCGTAGGAGAAGCTGCCGCCGACCCCCGCGCCTTCCCGGTTGTAGTAGCCGGGAGTGCACTCCGCCTGGAAAGCGCTGTGGTCGTGGCCGGTGTCCCGGATGGTCTGCGCCCAGTCGGCCTGCGCGCTCTCGGTCGGCTCGACGTAGCGGGCGCCGGCCGCGCGGCCCTCCGCGATGACCGCGGCGATGTGCTCGGCCTGCTCCTGCAGGATGTGCACGAAGTTCACCGAGTTGGCGTTCTGCACCGCCCCGAGGTGGAAGAGGTTCGGGAAGCCGTGGCTGTAGAACCCGTGCAGCGTCCGCGGCCCGCGGGCCCAGGCCTCCAGGAGCATCTGCCCGCCCCTGCCGCGCACCGGCATGGTCCCGGACATGACGCCGGAGACGCCCACCTCGAACCCGGTGGCGAAGATGACGCAGTCGACCTCGTACTCGACTTCGCCGACCACCACCCCGGTCTCGGTCATCCGGGTGATCCCGCCGAAGTCGGCGGTGTCCACCAGCGTCACGTTCGGGCGGTTGAACGTCGGCAGGTAGACGTCGCTGAAGGTGGGCCGCTTGCACATGTAGCGGTACCAGGGCTTGAGCAGTTCGGCGGTCACCGGGTCGGTGACCACCTCGTCGACCCGGGCGCGGATCTCGTTCATCTTCGCGAGGTCGACGAGCTCGTCGATCCGCTCGCGCTCCTCGTCGGACACGCTCGTGTCGACGGCGCCGCTGATGACCTTGCGCTGCAGCTGCGCGGTCGACGTCCAGCCGTCCTGCGTCAGGTCCTCCCCGACAGGCTCCCCCGAGACCACCGCCAGGAAGTTGTCCATGCGCTCGCGCTGCCAGCCGGGCCGGAGCGAGGCGGCCCAGTCCGGGTCGGTGGGCCGGTTGTCCCGGACGTCCACCGACGACGGCGTGCGCTGGAAGACGAAGAGGTGCTCGGCGTCGCGCGCCACGAACGGGATCACCTGGACGCCGGTGGCACCCGTGCCGACGACGGCGACCTTCTTGTCGGCGAGCCCGGTGAGGCCGCCGAACTGGTCGCCGCCGGTGTAGCCGTAGTCCCACCGGCTGGTGTGGAAGGTGTGGCCACGGAACGTCTCGATGCCGGGGATACCGGGCAGCTTGGGCTCCGAGAGGGTGCCGGACGAGGTGATCACGAAGCGGGCCCGCATGCGGTCCCCGCGGTCGGTCCGCACCACCCACTCCGCCGTCGTCTCCTCCCAGTCCAGAGCGGTCACGCGGGTGTGGAAGACGGCGTCGCGGTACAGGTCGAACTTCCGGGCGATGGCGACGGCGTGCTGCCGGATCTCCTCGCCGGGCGCATAGCGCCACTCCGGCACGGAGCCGACCTCCTCCAGGAGCGGCAGGTACACGTAGGACTGGATGTCGCAGTGGATGCCGGGGTACCTGTTCCAGTACCAGGTCCCGCCGAAGTCCCCCGCCTCGTCCATCATCCGCACGTTCTCGACACCGGCCTGGCGCAGCCGGGCACCCGTGATCAGGCCGCCGAACCCGCCGCCGACCACCAGCACCTCCACCGAGTCGGTCAGCGGTTCGCGCTCGACACGCGGGGTGTAGGGGTCCTTGGCGTAGTAGCCGAACGAGCCGGCCGCGCGGCGGTACTGGGTGGCGCCGTCCGAGCGGATGCGGCGGTCACGCTCGGCCGCGTACCTCGCTCGCATCGCGTCGACGTCCAGCTCCTCGAGGGTCGCGTGCTCAGAGGGTGAAGTTGTCATGCCCTGCACCATAAACTTAACCCGATCCTAAGTAAATAGGTAAGGACGAGCCTAACAAACCAGGCCCGGACACCTCCGCAGGAGCTACGGTGGGCACGTGACAGAGACCGGTGACGCCGAGCGCGTGCGCCTGGCTGAGCAGATCCGGAACCTCAGCATCGCGTTCGAGACCGGAGCCCTGCCGACGCTGCTCAACCCGCTGCTGTCGGTCGAGCTCACCATCCAGCAGCTCAAGGTGCTGACCATGCTGGTGACCACCGACGAGGGCATGACGAGCAGCGGGCTCGCCGAGGCGTTCGGCGTCTCCATGGCCTCGATGTCCGGGCTGCTCGACCGGCTCGTGGCGCAGGACATGGTCGAACGCACGAGCGACCCGCACGACGCACGCGTCCGCCGGATCCACGCCACCGAGCACGGCCGGTCCGCGATGCGCCGCCTCGTCGCCGCGCGTCCGGAGTTCGGGAACGACGTCCTGCTGCGCATCCCGCTGGACGACCTGCGGGCGCTGGCCCGGGGCATGGCGGCGGTAGGCGAGGAGCTGAGCCGCCTCCACCAGACCGGTCGTTGAGTGCTGGATATTTGTTGAGTTTCGGGCTGCAGATCAACAAATATCCAGCACTCAACGGGTCCGGTGGGTCAGGCGGTGAACTCTCGGGCGCGCAGCCGCACCAGGTGGGCGTGGACCAGCGGGAGGACCGACGCGCCCTCACCGCTCGCCGAGGCGACCCGCTTCATCGAACCCGCGCGCACGTCGCCGACGGCGAAGACGCCGGGCACCGTCGTCTCGAGGCTCGCCGGCGGCTGGCCGTCGACCCAGAGCTCCCGCGGCACGTCCCGGCCGGTGAGCACGAACCCCCGCTCGTCGAGCGCCACGCCGTCGGGCAGCCACGAGCAGTCGGGCTCGGCACCGAGCAGGCAGAACAGGCCGTCGGCCAGCGTCTTGCCGCGCTCCCCGGTGTCGAGGTCCTCGAGCCACAGCCACTGCAGCCGGCCCTCCCCGCCGCCGTCGGCCACCACCGTCCGGGTACGCACCTGGATGTTGGGCGTCGCCTCGATCTCACGCACCAGGTAGTCGGACATCGTCTCGGCGAGACTCGCCCGCCGGACGAGGATCGTCACGGCGCCCGCGAACTTGGCGAGGTGGACGGCCGCCTGGCCCGCCGAGTTGCCGCCCCCGACGACGTACACGTCGCGGTCCTGCATCTCCCTGGCCATCGACGTCGCGGCGCCGTAGTAGACACCTGCGCCCACGAGGTCGTCGACCCCTGGCACGTCCAGGCGCCGGTAGGTCACCCCGGCGGCGATGACCACCGTGCGGGCGCACAGCTGCGCGCCCGCCACGTGCACGTGCTGGTGCTCCGGCTCGTTCGGCGGTCCCGGGGTCACCTCGACCGCGGCGCGGCCAGTGAAGAAGCGCGCGCCGAACCGGCCGGCCTGGATGCGGGACCGCTGCGCGAGCCGCATGCCCGAGATGCCGCGCGGGAACCCGAGGTAGTTGCGGATCATCGAGCTGGACCCGGCCTGGCCGCCGATCGCGTCCCGTTCGAGCACCACGGTAGCCAGCCCTTCGGACGCCGCGTAGACGGCCGCCGCCAGCCCCGCCGGGCCGGCGCCGACGATGGCGACGTCGGCGATCACGCCCTCGGGGATCGTGTCGAACCCGCCGTACATCGCCTCGGTCACCGCGGCCGCCGTCGCGCCGGACAGCACGCGGCCGGAGAACGTCCGGACGATCGGCAGCTCCGCACCAGGCCCGGCTGCCTCGACGATCTCGCCCGCGGAGTCGTCTGCCGGCGCGAGGTTGCGGTGCGGGTGGCCCAGGCGTTCCAGCAGGTCCCGGATCGCCGCCGCGCCCCGGTCCCCCGGTTCCGCCACGACGTCGGTCACCGTGACCAGCGGTCGCGCCACCGACCAGCCCCACTCCGAGAGCAGCTCGGCGATCGCGGTGTGGAACTCCTCGTCGCGCGGGCCGCGCGGCAGGAGGAAGAACGTGTCCATGTCGCGCCGCAGGGCCGCGGCCCGCAGGTCGTCGATCGCGTCGGCGAACACCTCGAACGGGACGAGCGCGATGCGCCGCGCCGTCGCCACGATGGCCGGCACATGGTGCAGGAACTCGATGGCCGTGCCCTCGTCCAGGCGGTACTCGGCGCAGACCATCGCGATCTGCGCGCCGTCGCGCACGAGCTCGCGCGCCCGCTCGAGGCCCGCCTCCACGCCCGCCGCGGTCTCCAAGCGGTAGTCGCGGTCGTACCGAGCGCGGAACTCCTCCTCGACCACGTCGGCGTGCTCGCCGCCGACCAGGAGGATGACTGGCCTGTCGTCCATGGCGCCAAGAGTAGACGCGGCACCCCCTTGGCCGTGCGCGTGACCGTTGCGCCTGGGACGGGCACCCAGGCGCAACGGTCGCGCTCAGACCGCAGCGGTGACGGGTGCGGTCGCGGTCACCCGCCGGCGTCGTACCGGGTACGGCAGCGGGTGGGCCACCATGAACGCGGCGCCCTTGCAGACCAGCTCCTTGTAGCCGGCGGCGAGACGGCCGCCCGGGGCGGCGGGCCTGGCCCGGTCGTCGGCGGTGACCAGCTGGATGACGGCGTCCTGCCGGCCCAGGCTGATGCACTGGTGCACGTAGCCGAGGGGCGTGTTCGGGAGCCTTCCGCCGGTCAGGCGGGCGGCGATGGAGTCGGCGGCCTGCCAGGCCATGGGGATGCCCGAGGCGCACGACATCCGCAGCGGTGTGCCCAGCGGCCCGTCGGCCAGCGCGGCGTCGCCCACGGCGTAGACGTCCGGGTGGGAGACCGACCGCATGGTGCCGTCGACGACGATCTGGCCGCGCGCCGAGACCTGGAGGGTCGTGGCGGCAGCGATCGGGTGCACGGCGAAGCCGGCCGCCCACACGGTGACGTCGGCCGGGATCGTGGTGCCGCCGGCCAGCACCTCCGTGGCGCCCACACGTTCGACGTCGGCGTGCTCGTGCACGGTGATCCCGAGGCGGTCGCACACCGCCCGCAGGTGCCGCTGCCCCGTGGCCGAAAGCCAGTCGCCCAGACCGCCCCGGACGGCGAGCGCGACCTCCAGGTCGCCGCGGGCCTCGGCGATCTCGGTCGCCGCCTCGATGCCGGTCAGGCCGCCGCCGACCACCACCACCCGGCCGCCCGGGGCCAGCTCGGCCAGGCGGTCGCGCAGCCGGAGCGCACCCGGCCGGCCCGCGACGTCGTAGGTGTGCTCGCCGGCTCCGGGCACGCCGTGCCCGGCCAGCGAGCTGCCCAGGGCGTAGACGAGGGTGTCGTAGGCCAGCTCGTCGGTGTCGTCGGCGCGGGCGGCGCCCTCGGCCTGGCCCGCGCCGCCGGCCGCCGCGAGGGAGACGGTCCTGCGCTCGACGTCCACGGCGGTCACCCGCGCGACACGCAGGGTGGCGCCCGTCCCGGCGAGGATGTCGCGCAGCGGACGCCGGCGGAGCTCCTGCCCGGCGGCCACCTGGTGCATCCGGACCCGCTCGACGAAGTCCGGTTCGGCGTTGACCACCGTGACGTCCACGTCGTCGGCGTGCAGGCGCCGGGCGAGCCGGCCGGCGACGGAGGCTCCGGCGTACCCGGCCCCGAGAACAACGATGCGGTGCTTCATGGGATCACTCAGCTCCTGTGGTGGACGGACTGTGCCTCCTGAACCAGATGGCCGCCCGATCCCTGACGTCCCCCGCGTGTGACGCCCGTCACCCGCTACGGACCGAGGTCACCAGCCCGCTCACCAGCCCTTGATGATCGGCTCCCCGTGGTCCGACGCCGCCCACTGCCGGGCGGCGCGGCCGAGCTTGTCCGGGTTGACCTGGCTGAGCACGGCGGCGATGCCGTCGGTGGTCGCCTCGAGAGTCATGACGCCGACCAGCGCGCCGTCGACCACCGCGACGATCGCGGGCAGGCCGTTGGCCGTCCACGCGTAGAGGTCGGGGCTCCCTCCGAGCGCGGCCCGCTTGGGCTCGGTCGGCCGGAACAGCCCGCGCAGGAACTTCGCGAGGGTCTCGGCCCCGAAGAACGGCTTGGCACGCGCCGGGACCCTGCCGCCGCCGTCGCCCATGCCCATCGCGTCGGAGGTCAGCAGCCGGACGAGCGGCTCGGTCCGGCCGCTCGTGGCGGCCGCGAGGAACTCCGCCACGACCTGCCGGGCCGCTGCCTGGTCGACGTCGGCGCGGGTCCGCTCGGTCGCCAGGTGCTGCCTGGCACGGTGCAGGATCTGCTGGCTGCCGGCCTCGGTGATGTCGAGCATCTCGGCGATCTCCGCATGCGAGTAGGCGAACGCCTCCCGCAGCACGTAGACAGCCCGCTCGTTCGGGGTGAGGCGCTCCATCAGCACCAGCATCGCCGTCGAGACGGACTCGCGCTGTTCCGCGGTGTCCGCCGGGCCGAGCATCGGGTCGCCGCCCAGCACCGGCTCCGGCAGCCACTGGCCCACGTACACCTCGCGGCGGGCGCGCGCCGACCCCAGCTGGGTGAGGCAGAGGTTCGTCAGCACCCGGGTCAGCCACGCCTCCGGCACCTTGATCTGCTCACGGTCGGCGGCCTCCCAGCGGAGGAAGGCCTCCTGGACGGCGTCCTCGGCCTCCGCGGCGGAGCCCAGCAGGCGGTACGCGATGGCCTCGAGGCGCGGCCGGAATCCCTCGAAGAGGTCCAGCTCGTCCTGCCGCAGCAGATCGTCGGTCATGGGGCCGAGCCTATGACGACGCCCTCCGCCGACGGGACCGGCGAAAAGTTCGCCCGCGTGACCGTCCGGTTCGGCACGCACCCGTGCGGCATCCGGTCCTACGCTGTTCCCACAGTCAACCGGGGCCGCTCCACAAGGGCCCGGTCGCCCGGATCGGAGCCGACATGTCCTTCGCCACCCGCGGTTTCTCCGGTCGCAGGAGGGAGGCGGACACGCGCCTCCCGCCCGGCCAGACGCTCGTCCAGGACTGGCCGGTGCTGAGCGCCGGGCCCACCCCGCAGGTCGACACCGCGGACTGGGAGCTCACCCTCCAGGACGAGACCGGGGCCGACCACCGGTGGAGCTGGGACGAGCTCCTCGCGCTCGGGGTCGAGGACATCACCGTGGACATCCACTGCGTCACCCACTGGACCCGGCTCGACATGGCCTGGCGCGGGGTAAGTCTCGACAAGCTCTTCGAGGACGTCGAGTCCGAGCACGAGTTCGTCATGGCGCACTCCTACGGCGGCTACACGTCGAACCTGCCCCTGGAAGACCTGCTCGACGGCAAGGCGTGGATCGCCACCGAGGCGGACGGCGCACCCCTGACCCCCGAGCACGGCGGTCCGGCCCGGCTGCTCGTGCCCCACCTGTACTTCTGGAAGAGCGCCAAGTGGATCCGGGGCCTGACGATGATGCCGGACAACGATGCCGGCTTCTGGGAGCAGTACGGCTACCACCTCTACGGCGACCCGTGGAAAGAGGAGCGCTACTGGTGAGCGCCCCATCCCTGGCCTCCGTCGGCCGGTCCCGGCCCCGTCCCGCGTGGCACGTCGCGACGGTCGCCGAGACCCGGCGCGAGACGCCCACCGCCGCCCGGCTCACCCTCGAGGTGCCCACGTGGCCCGGGAGCGAGGCCGGGTCCCACGTCGACGTGCGCCTCACCGCTCCGGACGGCTACCAGGCCAGCCGCTCGTACTCGATCGCGTCCTCGACACCGGAGGGGCAGGTGATCCTCGCGGTCGACGAGCAGCCGGACGGTGAGGTGTCGCCGTTCCTGGTCCACGAGGTGCGGCCGGGCGACCAGCTCGAGCTGCACGGCCCGCTGGGCGCGTTCTTCGTCTGGCGGCCCGGGGAGAGCGACCTCCCGGTCCAGCTCGTGGCGGGCGGCTCCGGCGTCGTCCCCCTCTACGCCATGGCCGCGGCGCACGGCGCCGCCGCCGACGCCGCGCCGTTCCGGCTGCTGTACTCGACCCGCACGTCGGCGGACGTGTTCTTCGCGGACGAGCTCGCCGCGCTCACCGGGCCGGCTTTCTCGCTGGACCTCGTCTACACGCGGGAGGCGCCCGACGGCTGGCCGGACGCCGTCGGACGGCTCACCCGCGAGACGCTCGCCGCCCGCACCCTTCCCGCGGCGCGGCAGCCGCGCATCTACGTCTGCGGCTCGACGGGATTCGTCGAGACGGTCGCGCGCTGGCTGCAGGATCTCGGCCACCCCGCGGCGGCAATCCACACCGAACGCTTCGGAGGCCTTTAGATGACCGATCACCTGGACGGCAATGTCCTCGCCGGCGCACTCTCCGAGGTGTTCACCACCGACGTGACGGCGGCCCGCGCACGGTGCGGCGGCTGCGGGCGGATGTCCGCGATCGCCGAGGCCATGGTCTACACCAGCGCCCCAGGGCTCGTCGCCCGCTGCGCCGGATGCGACCAGGTGCTCGCGACGATCGTCGACGCGGGCGACCGGCTCATCCTCAGCCTCGCGGGCCTGAGCGCGATAGAGCTCCGCCGCTGACCACCGCCCGACCCGTTGAGTGCTGGCTATTTGTGGTTTCTCAGGCCGATTCGGCGCAGATTGCCAGCACTCAACGGGAGGGGCTGGGGTCAGCGGGCCGTGAGGAAGGTGTCCAGGCCTGCCAGGTCGTCGGTGTTGATGTGGTCCACGCCGGCATCGGCGAGCTCGGTCCACATCGCGTCGCGCGCGGCACCCGGCTGGTCGGGCGTGGCCCAGAACCGGACGCGGTAGCCCGCGGCGTGAGCCTGGTCCACGAAGGCGTGCAGGCGCTCCCGCTCGGCGGCGGGCATCTCGCCCACACCCTGCCACGTGAAGAGCCTGGTCCAGTTGTCGCTGACCAGGGGCATCAGGTTCGCCGGGAGACCGGAGCCCAGGTCGCCGGACCGGCCGTCGTAGAACGCGTAGCGCACCGGCTGCGCCTTCATGGTCTCCAGCGGCCGGTTGCCGCTGATGACGGCGGTCACGGGGCCGGTCCGCACCCGGCCGTGCGCGGAACGCGTCATGATCCGGCCGTGCTCGGCGAGCTCATCGTGGATCGCGGCGTAGGTGGGCTCGCCGTCGGACTTGATGTCGATGAGCAGCTGGAGGCTGCCGTCCCAGCCGGGGTAGACGCTCCGGCCGCGGCCCCGCACCAGGTCCTCAAGCGGGTCGAGGTAGAGGCTCTCCAGCGTCCGTGCGGGGTCCACGTCAACGAGGTCGTGCGCGACGAGCAGCTCGCCGTCGACGAGCCAGACGTCCGCCTCGACGCTCGTGAAGCCGTGGGAGAGCGCGTCGTGGAGCGGGCGCTCGTGCTCGTAGTCGTTGTGGGCGTGCGCGGCGTCGTGCGGCTCGCCCAGCTCGACGCCACCCCCGGGCGGGGTGGCCGACGCCGGCGCCGCGAGCCCTCCGAGCAGGGTCGCGGCCGCCAGGGCCGCTCCGACGATGGTTCTTCCGCGCACGTTCGTCTCCTTCTGCCCGACTGACTGGTCAGCCCATGCAAGCGCCGGGTGCTGACGGACAGGTGAACTCCGGACGACGTGGGGCGGTCGGCGAGCGGAACCCCGGATCAGTCCTCCCGCTGGATCACGTCGGCTGCAGGACCACCTCGACGCGCAGCAGGTCGCCGCTGTCCGCACCGTCCACCGCCTCCACGCGGAACACCGCCTCGCCCGGGACGCCCGCCTCGCGCACGGTCTCCGTGAGGTCGTACTCGTGCTCGGCGGGGCCCGCGCCGTCGGCCGGTGCCGTCAGGATCCGGGCCGGACCGGCCTCGAGGCCGTTGAGCAGGACCCGGCGTCGACTGCCGACCCGGTCGACGAAGCGAGTCCGCACCAGTGCCGCGCCGTCCGGGTAGCGGAGCCGGTACTCGAACCACCCGGTCGTGCTGCGCCAGTGGATCCCGCCGGACCCGCCCGCCCGGGTCCGCTCCCCCGTGAACCCGTGGTCCACCTCGGGCTGCTGCTCGCCGGCCGCGACGTGGTCGAAGACCGCCGAGAGGTCGGCGTCGTCGAGTGCCCCGAGGGCGGCCAGGGCCCCGGACGGGTCGGCGTCGGCCGCGAAGTAGATGCTGTAGCGCTCGTCGTGGATGCCCGCGAAAGGTTCGAGCAGCACGGTGGCGGGAACGAGCGCGCCGGACCGTTCCCGCAGCACCTCGAGCTCGAAGGTCAGGGTGCGCTCGTCGACGGTGGACACGGCCGACTCCGGCGGCTCGGCGGCCACGATGGCGCTGCGCCGCATCGGCACCTTCCGGCCGTGGGCCACGTGGGCCATGCGTCCCGGCCCCGCGACGAGACCCGCGAGGTCGTCACCACCGTCGCGCGACGCGAGCACGACGGGGCCATAGCGGAACGCCACCCAGCCGGACCCGTCCGGCAGCCCCTCCGCGACGAGCCGGGGCGCGAGCCGGACGGTCACGGCCGTCACGCCGCTCCAGGTCCGGGCGACCTCGGCGTAGCCGTCGACGACGGCGGCGGCGACCGGCTCGTCGTCGACGCTCAGGCCCACGAGCTCAGCCCAGGACGGGACGCGGAGGCGAAGCGTGCGCGTCGTGGGCGTGGCGGAGGTGACGACGACACGCGCCTCGTCCCGGAACGGCAGCTCAGTCGACAGCTCGACCCGCAGCCCCTCCTCCGCCCAGTCGAGCTCCGACGGCACGTAGAGCTCGACCCGGAGGTCGGGGCCGTCGTGGGTGTAGACGAGCTCGTTGTACCGCGTGTGGCCTTCGAGACCCGAGCCCACGCAGCACCACATGGAGAGGTGCGGTCTGGAGTACACCCGGTAGTGCGCGGGCCGCATGGGCGTGAAGTACACGAAGCCCCCGCGGCGCGGGTGGACGGACGAGACCAAGTGGTTGAAGAGCGCACGTTCGGCGAGCTCGATCGCGGCGCTGTCATGCCCACGATCGAGCCGGAGACGCGCGAGCTCGACCATGTTGTGGGTGTTGCAGGTCTCCGGTCCCTCGCGGTCCGTCATGACCTCGACGAAGTCCGACGACGGATGGAAGTGCTCGCGCACGCTGTTCCCGCCGATCGCCAGCGTCCGGCGCTCGACCACCGAGGACCAGAAGGCGTCGGCCGCGGCCGCGAACCGCGCGGCGTCCGGGACACCGTCCGGCGCCAGGTCGGCCAGGTCGGCCGGGTCGGCCAGGCCGGCCAGGCGCTGGTAGCCGAGCACCTTGGGGATCTGCGTGTTGGCGTGCAGCCCGTCCAACGGATCGCCCCCGTCGGCCAGCGGGTCCAGCAGCCGGCGGTGGGCCAGCCGTCGCCCCTCGGCGACGAGGTCCTGGCGGCCGGTGAGCCGGCCCAGCTCCACGAACGCCTCGTTTAGCCCGCCGAACTCCGCGGTGAGGAGCTGCTCGACCTGCTCGTCGGTCAGCGCCCCGGTGACCGCCAGCCACCAGTCGGCCCAGCGTGTCGCCATGGTCAGGGCGCGCGCGGAGCACCCGTGGGTCGCCGCGTCGATGAGCCCGGCGAGCGTCTTGTGCAGGTTGTAGACCGGCACCCACCGGCCGTTGAGGGAGAACAGGTCGGCGTCGATGCGCCCGGTGGCAAGCTCCTCGCCGAGGGCCTGCCCGTCCGGGACCCCGCCGACGTAGCCGGTGCCGACCGCGTCCTGGCACCGTTCCAGCACGTCGAGCAGGTGCTCCATGCGGTCGCGCAGCACGTCCTGGCCGGTCACTGCCCACAGCTTCGCGTGCGCGGACAGGACGTGGCCGCCGATGTGGCCGTCGAGCCCTCCGCCCTCCCAGTCGCCGTACGGCTCGGCCGGTCCGTCGATCCCCGCCGAGGCGAGGTACGGGGCGAGGAGCCGGTCGAGGTCGATGTCGAGCACCGCCTCCAACGCCCGCTGCTGGGCGACGGCGAACGGTCCGGGAGCGAGCCGGACGGTCCCCAGCGGGAACGTGCGGCCGGCGGTCATGGGCTGTGGGTCGGTCACGGAGGGTCGGCTCCTTGCAAGGTCTCACAGCGCGTCGCCGGGCTGTGCACGGGCGGCGTGACTCTACGGGAAACGGTCACGGACCGGTCGCCCGTGCAGACCTGGTGACACCCCGGTCGAGCACCTAGCGACTGTGACCCAGATCACTCGACACGTCGGTGGTGGTACGCCGTCCTACACGAGTGTGATCGAAGCAGTCGCCCGGACGGGCACGTTCGCTGCCCTGACTTGTCCACCCCAAGGAGCCCGGTGAACGGTCGGCCGCATCGGCCGGCGCTGCACGGTGCGTCGCCGGAATCTCTCCTGCGCGCGGAGGAGAGTCTGCCCGCGCCACCGAGGGATGCGCTCCGCAGGCCGTACGTCGAGCAGGCGCTCGACCGCGCGCTGCGTAGCGGCCCTGTCGGCATGGTGCTGCTCAGGGGCCCGCGCGGAGCCGGGCGGCGCACCGCGGTCACGCTGTGGTCCCGCGAGCTGGTCCGCAACGGAAGAGTGGTGATCTGGGTCGACGTCCCTGAGCCGGACGCCCAGGACGGCGACCTGCTCGCGCAGGCCGTCTCCGCTCGCCTCGCGTCCGTGACCGGCACCGAGCCGTCGGCGCCGGGAGCCACCGGACGCCCGACCGCCGAGGCCCTGGCAGCCGCGCTCGACGCCCACGGCGTGGTGCTCGTCGTCGACCGGATCGGACCCGCGTCGGGCGCCGCGCTGGCCTGTCTCGACCGCCTGTCACGCCTCTTGAGCCATGCCCGCATCGTCGCGTTGACCGCTATGCCGCTGCCCGGGCCCGTCCCAGGATTCGACGGCTGGGCGCACGACAGGGAGGCTGGGAGCGTACCGTCGTCCACTCCCCCAGCGGTGCGGGAGCCGACCGGCCCTGTGGAGCTGACGCTGCGCGACCTGGCTGTCCGTGCCGACGAGGCGCGGGCAGCTAGCGCCGCTCGCGGTGTGCCGCTCAGTGGTTCGCAGGCCCATCTGCTGGTCACAGCCGCGGCCGGGTGGGCACCGGTGGTCTATCCGGCGCTGGACGACATCCGCCGCGCGAGCTCTGCGGGTAGCCCGGTCACCGACGACGTCGTCTCCACGATCGCCGCCGCACACCGGGCCAGGTTCCTGCGCGCCACACTGCCCGAGGAGGCGATCAGCGTCCTGGTCGAGGTGTCTCTGGCGCCGCGGTTCAGCCGGTCCGACCTGGAGTCCACGGGCCTGCTCACCGCCCTCCCTGGCGCGCGTACATTCATCGATCGCCTCGTGGCCACCGGTCTGGTCCTCGACGACCCCGCGGTGCCCGACGACGTGCTCGCGATGGAGCCGAGCGCCCGCCGCGCCCTGCTCGACTTCGCGCGCGGCCGCGACCGTGACGAGCTGCGGCTCCGGGCGACCAGGGCGGCACGGAGGAGGGAACGGGCGGGCGACGCGCGCGGTGCGCTCCTGGCCGCGCTCGAGTCCGGCGACGCCGCGCTGGTACGCGATCTGTTGCAGAGCATGTGGACGAGCATCCTGGACGGCCAGGAACCCACGCTGCACGAGGCCGTGTGGAGTGCCGCCACCTCGGTACCGACCGCGCACGTTCCGGCCGAGCTCCGGGTGCTCCTCGCCGTGACGCGGCGCTCCCCCGGTCGGCCCGGTGCGCAGGAGCCCACGACCGAACGCTTGCAGGGCTCGGGTCAGCCGAACGGGCCCGAGGGCGCTCTCCCGACGTTCGCCCGGATCGCGCGCCTCCGGCGCACCGGACGCACCGAGGACGCCCTGCGGCTGGCGCGCGCACTGTTGAACGGGACCGGCGGGGGTTCCGTCGTCGGACGGGTCCTCGTCGGCCTGCAGGCCGCCGTCACCGCGACCGAGGCCGGTCTGCTCCACGAGGCCCTGCGATACGCGGAAGCCGCGCACCACGGTGCGCTCGGTTCCGGGGCGCTGCCGCTGGCCACCGCAGCGGCCGAGGTGGCGGCACTGGTTCACGCCCTCGACTCCAACGTCCATGCGGCCGCCGACTGGTCCGCCGAGGCCGACGTGCTGCCCGAGCCGCCCAGCTGGTGGCGACGCGCCGTCGGCTATCCGTCCGCGCTGGCCTCGGCGCTCACGCACATCGAGCGGTTCGACGACGAGCTGTCGGACCATCTGGCCGGCGCTGTGCGGGACGCCGCGGGGACCGACCTCTGGTTCGCCGGGCTGCACGTCGAGGCTATGCTCGCCGTCCTACGTCAGCAGGAGGAGCTCGCCGTTGGTCACCTGCGGGACGCGCTCTCCCGCCGTGGGCGGACACCGGCGTACACCGAACCGTCGAACGACCACCTCTGGATCCCACCACTGCTCACGCTCGACCTGGGCCGGCTCTACCTGATGCTGGGCAGCGGCACCAACGCCATGATCGTCGCGGACGCGCCGACCTCGCGAGCATCCGCCGCCGCACTGCTCGACGGCCTGCTCCACCTTGCACAAAGGCAGCCGCACGACGCCCTCCTGGCCGTGGGCGCCGTAGGACACGAGGGGGCGACGGCGGGCGCACGCCTCACAGCACACCTCGTCGCTGCCGAGGCGCTGTCCGCGCTCGACGGCCCGGACGCCGGCGTGCGCCGCGAGCTGGCCCACGCGGCCGCGTTGGCACAGCAGGTCGGCGGCGCCCTGCCGTACTGGTGGGCCTCGTCCGACGTGCTTCGCCTCCTGGCTCGCGACGCCCCACCGCGGGTGTGCGAGCAGATCTCCCAGGTGCTGCACCGTCGCGCGGAGCCGGTCCCGGCCGAGTTCGTGATCGTGCCTGACCGTCAGCTCATCGTCCTGCACCGGCTGGCCGACGGCATGACCTCGACGGAGGTGGCCAAGGCGTCGTTCGTCTCGCACAACACGGTCAAGACGCAGATCCGCGAGGTCTACCGCCGGCTCGGGGTGCACGACCGCACGGCGGCACTCCGGCGGGCCCGCGAGCTGGGTCTGCTGGACCCGATGGTCCGCGCCCGGCTCAGCCTCCGGTCGTGACCGTGACAACGCCGACGGTGAACGCGTCGCCGTTCGTCTCGACGGCGGTGAGCTCAGCGCGGGTCGTGGTCAGAGCGACGGGTACGAACGACTTGACGTCGACGCCGAGCGCGTTGGCATAGCCCGAGCCCCATGCCGTCGAGTCGAACGCGTTGTCGCCCGAGCCCTGGCCTGCAGGACCGCTGCCGTTCCAGCGCAGCGGCACCAGCGGCGTGCCGTCGAACAGAAGCTGGTCCCCCGGGGCACTCCGGTCCCCGTCCCACACGACGGCTCCGACCCGCGCTGTCGTTCCGGGTCGGCCGGCCACCGAGAAGGTGCCGGGGCCTGCGGCGGACGAGACCGGCAGCAGCCCGTCGTACACGATCGCCAGCCCGGAACCGTCCGGCACGGACCCCGCCGGTCGGTGCACCACGACGAGCGCCCAGCCCGCGTAACCGCCCTTCGCCTCGGTGGCGCACACGTCAGCCACGCCCCAGGTGCCTGCCCCACCGGTACGGACCAGTTCGGTCACGTCGGTGCTCGCCTGGTATGCCTGGTCTCCGGATCGGTCGACCGTGAAATCCCCGACGGTGGCCGGCACGCCGCCCGGAGGCGCGACCCGGACCGGCGCTATCTCGCCCACGCAGCCCCCGGCCCAGTAGAGCCGGGCGGCGACGACCTCGGAACCGGTGGGGAGATCCAGCACCGCCGTGGACGACCGGGTCCCCGTTCCCAGGGCGTCGACGGACACCATGTTCCACGCGTTGTTGTTCTGCATGGATCCGGTGGCGGTGCCGTCGGCGACCGCCGCGCAGCCCGCCGCAGCAGGATCACAGTGCAGCACGGGCGCGCCCACCTGGCTCACCTGGACGGCGCCGGTCGCGACGTAGCGTGCGGCGAGGGAGCCCGCGCGCACCGGCACGGGCCGGCTCTCACTTGCGGGCACTATGCCGTCCCCGTGCACGTCCAGGCGCAGTTCGACGTCACCTTCCGCGACGTCGGCGGAGACCAGCACGGGCACCAGCAGGGTCGACGCGCCACCCGCCGCGATCGAGTCGACGCCGCAGCGCACGAGGCCCGGCGCACCCACGGTGGCGCAGGACCAGGCGGAGACGGCACGTGCCTCGCCCGCCGAGTCGAGCTCGACGCCGGCCGGCAACGAGACGTCGACGGTCACGGCGCCCGTCGGGGCTGGGTTCGGGTTGGTCACGGTGGCGCCGAGCACCCCGGTGCGGCCGGGCACGAGGTCACCGAAGTCGTCGTGCGCCACCCCGACCACGACGGGGTCCGGCGGCGGGGTGGGCGTCGGGGCGGACGGCGGAGACGTCGGGCGCGGGCCGGACGGTGTGCTCGGGTCGGAGCTCGGCAACGGATCCGGCAGCGGGTTCGGCGCCGGCGGGCCGGGCCGCGAACCAGGCCTGTTGCTCTCCCCCGGTGCGGGGGTCAGATCGACCGCCTCCGGCCCGCCGCGGGCAGGCGTGTCCCAGCGCGCGGGCCGCTCGTCCACGTAGCGCGTCCCGCCCTCCGGCGTGTCGCCCTGGTCCCCTGGCCACGGGCCCGGCGACGGTACTCCGCCGCCGGGCACCAGGTCCGGGTCCGGGTCCACGGGATCGTCCCGGTCGGTCAGTTCACCGCCGCCACCAGGTCCGGGCTCAGGCGCGAACCCGCCGCCGTCCGGCGCCTCGTCCGCGACGGGTCCAGGCACCTGCCCGGGGTCCCGGCCCGCCACGCCCGACGCCGTGAGGGTGCACAGCATGAGGACGCACAGCGCCACCGACCCCGCCGCGAGGAGAGCCGTCCGGACACCGATTCGCGGGCGCGCCCACCACCAGCGCCTGCCGAGTGCTCGGGCACTCGCCATTCCTGCCCTCGTCATCGACGCCTCGCCCCGGGAGCGCTCGGCATCGGGCCGGTCGAGCTCGCCTGCTGCCGCGAGCGGCAGACCGAGCGGAAGCAGCAGGCCACGCATCCGGCGCTTGAGGTCGCGCATCTGCTCCACGGCCGTCGTGCAGTACACGCACGCCAGCACGTGCGTATCGATTCGATGGTGCACCGGGACGGCCAACGTCCCGTCGACGTACCGGGCCAGGTGCGGCGCGTAGTCCTCGCACCCCGGAGCCACCCGGTCCTGATGGGCCTGCAGGTACTCCCGCCGGAGGCGCTCGCGCGCCCTGCGGGCGAGCGAGGACACGGCGTTGGGCGACACGCCCAGGAGCGGGCCGACCTGGGCCGGGGGAAGATCGTGGACGTCGACGTACCAGAGCACACGCCGCCAGCGCGCGGGGAGCTCGGCGAACGCCCGGCGGACGCGGCGGTCGTCGTCGGCCCGGACCAGCCCGTCACCGTCATGGTGCGGACGGTCGATCACCTCGGTCTCGGCGGGCACCGCCTTCTGCTGCGTCCGCAGGAACCCGATCGCGGTGTTGCGCACGGTCGTCAGCAGGTAGGAGCGGACGTTGCTCGACGGACCACCGCCACGGCGGACCGCCGTCAGCAGCGAGGTGAACGCCTCGGCGACGACGTCGTCGACGGCAGATCCCCTGCCGACGACGTGTCGGGCGACCCCTGCGGCAGCCCGGTAGTGCCGCGCGTAGAGCTCGGCGAACGCCCGGTCGCGCCCGGCGCGGAACTCGGCGAGCAGTGCTTCGTCGGAATCCGGCGTCGGAGCATCCGCCCGCTGCCGCACCGGCGTGGAGCTGGTCGTGTCGACCATCCGGCAGCGCCCCCCTGGCACACCTCGATGGAGTTGTCCTGATTGCGTAAAATACTACCGACGGATGGGCACTACCGCGCACGTCACCAGGGTGATCCGGGGGGTGATCGCGCGCCAGAACCTCGGTTCCGGTTGCGCCGTCACCACCTGGTTGTGTCACCGTCTAGCCCGGCGATGAACATGGCACCGGCAGGAGACGATGGACTTGGCACGCTGTGCGCGCGATGGCGCAGGCACACGGTCGCCGAGGGCTGGCGCATGCCCGAGGACTGGTCCACACCCGCCCTGGTCCCGCTCGCATACGCGGTGATGAACGGACTCGCGGCGGAGGTGCCCGCCCAGGCTCTCGGCACGGCCCGGGCGCTGGCCGACGTCGGGGTCACGGAGGGCCTGCGCGACGTCGAGGTGCTCTACGACCTGTGCCTGACGAGCATGCCCTCGTCCGTCACCCTGGCGTTCGCCGCCGGCTGGGAGACCACGGACACAGGGCCGGACCCCCACGTCGCCGCCCGAGGGATGAGTGGGCTCCCGCAGCACGCCGAGTTCCTCGCGCGCGCCGCGGACGTCTTTGCCGGCATCGAGAGCACCCGGGAGGGCGGCTCGCTCGTCCTGGTGACCATCGACGGCCGGGTCGGCAGGATCGGCGGCGCCGCGCGACTCGTCCGGTGGAAGCGCGACGTGCTGCTCGGCGAGGTGGTCCGTCTGTCGTTCGGCGAGGACTATCCGACGGGTTACCGCGACGGGGTCGCCGTGGTTCTCGGCCGGTCGGAGCCGGCGGGCCGCGTCCTGGCGTCCGTCGCTCGAGCCCGGGCCACGTTGACCAGCCTGGCCCGGAAGAACCCGAGCATCCTGCGGTCACCGGTCCGGATCACCGTGCAACCGCTGCCCGATGACCTCGCGGCGCTCCGCGGCCTGATCACCGAGGACGTCGCGTAGTCGACCAGGCGCACTAGCCCCGGCCCGTGCCATCACCGTCGTCTTCCCGCGCGTGCGCCGCGCGCCCGCTCTCCGAGCCGTGCTCGTGCACCCCGCGCGCGACGAACCGCCGGATCGACTCGCGGGCGCGCACGAGCAGGGCCGCCACCGCGTTCTTGGAGATGCCGAGGTCTGCAGCCACCATCGCGATCGGGACGCCCTCGAACACGGTCATCTGCATGGCGTACCGCTGGCGCGGCGGACAGGCCGCCAGCCCGGCGAGCACGTCCCCGAGCTCCATCGCCGAGAGCGCCGCCGCCGCCGGGTCGTCCGACGCCGGCAGATCGCGCGCCTCGTCGATCTCTGTCATCGCCGGCTGGCGCCGACGCGACCGGTCCGTGGCGATGTTGCGCACCGTGCGCGCCACGTACGTCTTTCCGTGCTCCCGCGGGCCGCGCCCCTCGCGCAGCAGCGACAGGATGCGGACGAACGCCTCGGCCGCGAGGTCGTCGGCGTCCGAGGGGTTGCGCGTGTAGCGCCGGGCCAACTTGAGCGCGTACGGGTAGTGCCGCCGCCACACGAGGTCTATCGCACGCATGTCCCCCGCCCGAGCCCGCCCGAACAGCTCGATGTCGCCGAGCTCGTCCGGCTCGCCGCCCATCTCCCCCGACGCACCGAAACTCCCCTGCCCCATCTGGCCGATCGCACGCTGCCAGGCCGCCGTCGTCGTCATCGGCATCCAGATCCCCTCCTCGCAATGACGGTCCGACCGTTCGGCCGGGCCGTCCGCGCACGTACGTACGCGATGGGGAAGACGCCGTGGAGTGGCGAGCGTGTCGCGGGCCACAGAGGTGATCGGGAGGGTGATCTGCCTGGTCAGAGAGGGTAAATCGCATGCGAATGCATAATCATGACCTTTCTCCGCGCACAGCGGTGGCCCCGCACGACAGGATGCGGGGCCACCGCGCGGCACCTGAGGTCCTGCTGGAAGCTCGGTTCATGCCCGAGAACCCCAGCTTCCGGGCATGAACCGAGCAACCAGCAGGACCCCTGCGGGTCAGTTGGCGAGCGCGGGCGCGGACCACCCGGTGACGTCGTCCTCGGCCCGTCGGCTGGCGAGCAGGTTCTCGATGACGTCGACGACGCGGCTCGCGGCGTGCCCGTCACCGAACGGGCCGGGCGCCTTCGCCATCCGGCGGTGCAGCGTCTCGTCGGTGAGCAGCGCGGTGAGCGTGTCGACGATGCGCCGCGTGTGGGTGCCGACGAGTACGCCCCCGCCGGTGTCGAGGAGCTCGGGGTGTTCGGTGGTGTCACGGGTGATCACGACGGGCACGTCGAACGCCGGTGCCTCCTCCTGGATCCCGCCCGAGTCCGTGACCACGAGGGTCGCCTTGGACAGGATCTGGGTGAACTCCGCGTACGGCAGGGCGTCGGTCAGGAGGATGTTGGGGGTGTCTAAGGTGGTCGGCACTATCGCCTCACGCACCAGCGGGTTGCCGTGCAGCGGCACGACGACGAGCACGTCGGGAAACCGGTCGGCGACCTCGACCAGGGCGCGCGCGACCCGCTCGATCCCATCATCCCAGGACTCGCGGCGGTGCGCGGTGACCAGGACCAGACGTCGGCCCTCCTGGATCGCTGTCTCGATCACGGGGTCGCTGACCCGGGCAGGCCGGGAGGCGGCGTGCATCAGGGCATCGATCACGATGTTGCCGGTGACGGTGATCTGGCGCTCCGGCACGTGCTCGTGGCGCAGGTTGCGTGCGGCCAGGTCCGTGGGGGCACAGTGCCGGGCGGCGATGGTGGTGATGAACCGACGGTTCCCCTCCTCCGGGAACGGCGAGTGGACGTCCCCGGTGCGCAGCCCGGCCCCGACGTGCACCACGGGGATCTGGCGGTGATAGGCGGTCAGGGCACCCGCGAAGGCCGTGGTGGTGTCCCCCTGCACCACCACGGCGACGACAGGGTGCGCGTCGAGGTACTCGCTGAAGCCCCGGACGGCGCCGATCAGCACGTCGTCGAGAGAGTACCCGCGCCGCAGCAGGCCGAGGTCATGGTCAGGGACGATGTCGAAGAGCAGGTTGACCTGGTCGAGCATGGAACGGTGCTGTCCGGAGGTCACGACGCGCGGCACGTGCCGGTCCCGGCGCCTGAGCTCGTTGACGACCGGGGCGAGCTTCACGGCCTCCGGCCGCGTTCCGTAGAGCACGGCTATCTCACGGCGAGCTGTCTGGGGCATGCTGCTTCTCTCTGCTCGGGCGGACGACTCGCAAGCACGAGCCGACGGGACCGACGCAGCCGGGCGGGGCTGATGACGCTCTTGCGTGTGATTTCTTTTTTGTCCCTCGCACTCTTGTGACCGGGGTCGATATCCAGGCCAGCCCGGCTCACACGTCCCCCGTGGGCCGGGCCCCGGCCAGCAGCGTGCCCGGCGTGAAGAGCAGGGAGCAGAGGCAGAGGGTGGCGATCATGAGGGCCGGGCCGCCGACCGTGTGCATCATCCAGCCGAACCCGGTCTCCCCCCAGCGTGCCGTCGCCTCGACGACGAGGATGGTCCGCGCTGTGCTGACCACCGCGAGCGTCGTGATCGTGACCAGACTCGCGACCAGCAGGCCCGACACGGGCGCACGGCGCCAGAACAGGAGCATCAGGGCGGTCACCACGAGCATCCCGCCGATGAACCACGAGGCCGAACCGAGGCCGGTGACGGAGTGGCTCGGCCACACGGGCACCGTTCCCGCCGTCGCCTGGTAGTAGAAGACGGGGTCCGCGAGGGGCACGATCGCCGGACGAGAGAACAGACCCTCGAGCAGCCGGGCGTCGAGCACGGCCTCGCCGTGCCGGAAGAGGTCTCCCGCAGCGAGGACCGCACCCCCCAGCCCCGCCACCGGCACGGCGGCCGCCACACGGGGCACGGTGGCGGTGAGGAGGGTCCTGGGCTCGACGATCGTCACCTCGACGTACGGTGCGCTCGACGCTTGCTCACCGGTGGTGGCCCACGGGCTGTCGAGACGGGTGCTGTCCATGACGGGCTCCTCTCGGTTCGGGCCGCACGGCTCGGCGGCCTCTGGTGAGACAGACGCAGCGGCGCCGCCCGCACGACGGAGCCACGTCGAGCCGTCGACCAGGAAGCGGTGCGGTGCAAGTCGGTGGTGCGCATCTCGGCGTGCGAAGGCCCCGCCCACGAGCCGGGGGTGGCTGTGGACGGGACCTTCGGTCTCAGGCGTCAGCCGACATCGCGGCGTCGGTGTGCGAGGACCAGGGCGGCCGCTCCGAGCAGGATCAGGAGTGCTGCTCCCGCGGCGATCCACCCGATGTTGGCGCCCGTCATCGCGAGGGGCGGCGGGTCGCTCGGCGTGCCCGGCTTCACCGGGTCGGCCGGCTCGACCGGCTTGCCCGGCTCCTTCGGCTCCTTCGGCGTGGCACACGCGTCCGCGCTGTCGGTCAGGTCGTTGTGACCGATACCGGCCGTGTTCGCGAACCCGCCCGGCTTGCCTGATCCGGAAGGCGGGCACGTGAACGTGGACTCGTTGGCTGCGTCGCCGTCGACGGTGGCCTGGACCTTGACCCGGTACGTGTGGGTGGCTCCCGCACGCAGGTTCACGTCGGAGGCGACCACGTTCGCATCGTCACCGTCGATCCCCTGACCGGTCCACGACTTCGCAGCTGTCACGCCCTTGGGCGTCGCCGTCACGTCCGCGGACGTGACCTCGATACCCGCACCGAACCGCAGGCGGTCGGTGAGCGTGTACTTACCGTCGGCGTCACCGCTGTTGGTGGCCTTGATCTCGTACGTGATCGTCCACGCCCTGTCCTTGCCGGCGACCGGGTCGCCGAGGACGGACTTGGTGATGTCGATCGACGGGATCGGGGCGCACGCCTGATCGTCCTCGACCTGGCCGGCCGGGTCGGTCATCGCGGACGTGTTGTTGAACGCCGTGTCGGAGTCGTCGCCGTCGGGGCCGCACGTGGTCGGGTCGTCCGCCGTGCCCGCACCGGGCACCTGCAGCGGGACATCGGCGATCACGGTCAGCTCGTACCGGTGCGGCTCGTAGCCGCTGTCCTCGTTGCCGAGGAGCGGCACCGCGGAGGCGACGGTCAGGTTCTCCTGACCGTCCCAGGCGGGTTCGGCCAGCGTCACCCCGTCCGGCGAGACCGTCACCTCGGCTGAGGTGATGGCTGCCGCCTCGGCGAAGTGCAACTCGTCATCCAGCGTGTACGACGTGGCCGCGGCCTTCGTGTTGGTCACCTCGATGCCGTACACGACCTCCCACTGACCGTCACCGATCGGCTTCGCCGAGATCAGCGTCTTCTCGTGCGCCGGGTCACCGACGATCGTCAGCCCTGCCGGGTCGCAGTTGATCGTCGGCGGCTCCTCGGA
This sequence comes from Promicromonospora iranensis, assembly GCF_028994775.1. GTDB lineage: Bacteria > Actinomycetota > Actinomycetes > Actinomycetales > Cellulomonadaceae > Promicromonospora > Promicromonospora iranensis_A. Next base: position 68,472 of record NZ_JAJQMN010000014.1, read on the forward strand.
GTCGTCCGGCTGGGCAGCCTCGGCGCACGCGGTGTTGACGATGCTCTCGCCGCTCGATGCGTCAGCGGTGATCTCGAACTCGTGGCTCTCGGAGGCACCCGGCTCCAGCGAGTCGATGGTGAAGGAGCCGAGCTCGGGCTGCTTGTCGTCGGAGACGACGACGTCGGTCAGCGTGCCCTGGCCGGTGTTCTCCACCACGATCCGGTACCGGATCGTGTCACCGTCACGGAAGACCGGGTAGTCCGCGACGTCGTTCGCGTCACGCCACTGCCCGTCGAGGTCCTGCACGTACTTCTTGAGAGACGCGGAGTACATCGTGCCCATGGTCAGCGGCTCCGACGTCCGCATCACCAGTCGGGTGTGCTCCGCACGTGCCTGCGAACGGTTCACCCAGGTGTCACCCGGGTCCGCGCCCTCGGTCTCGATGTTGATGTGGAACGCCAGGGTCGCCCCAGGCGGGAGCTCACCACCGATCACGCGGACGGCCGTCGGGTTCTCGGGCCTGGTCGTGGTCCACCCCACGGTGTTGCCGTCAGGGTCGCCCGCGGCGCCGTTCGACTCGTCCGCTGGGTCGTCCGAGAGAGTCGCCGGGTCCGCTTCGGTGTAGTACACCGTCGCGCCCTCCGGCACCTCCACGTCCGTCACCCGGTAGGTGCCCTCGAAGTCCGTCCCCCGGCCGTCACCGTTGTACGGGAGAACATCGATGGTGTCCGTGTAGGCCTGCGGCAGCGGGTCCTCGGACTTGAGCGTCACGGTCCACGATCCCGTGCCGTTGCCCGAACCGTCCGGGTTGGCGATGAACCACTGGTCGGTGGTCTTGGCGATCAGCGTGTTGCCGCTGCTGCTGATCGTGACCTGAGCGGTCGCGGGTCGGGATGTCTCACCGGCCAGCGAGCTGGTGACCGTGTTGGTGAGCACCTGGCCCGCCTCCACCGAGTTGCCGGCCACCGCCTGATAGGTCAGCTCCTGCGGCTCGTTCGTCGGCACGCCGTCGAGGTTCCAGGTGAGGACCTGCTGCCCTTCGCCGTTCGTGGTCACGGTCGGCTCCGGGTCGGCGGACCCGCCGACGTACGTCATGCCCACCGGGAGGGTGTCCACGATCGAGTAGTCGTCGACCGTGTCGGGCAGCGCCCCGGAGCCGTTCGCCGAGTACGTCAGCGTGAAGGTGGCCGGCTCGCCCGGCCGGACCGTCGACCTGTCCGCGCTCTTCTGGATCGCCGGGTTGGCGTAGATGATCCGCAGGATGTCGCGACGCCCGTTCGTGTGCGGGTACCGCGCGTCAGGCGTGGGCGTGACCACCTGTGAGTTCCAGGGTTCGCCCGGGCCTTCCCACACGCCGCTGACCGGGTTGTAGACCGAGGCGAACATCCAGACGTCCTGGCCGGTCGCCACGTCGTCCTCGACGGTCGGGTACGCCCGGAGCTGGATGCCGTTCCATCCCTCGGACGCGGGGAGCGAGTCCGGATAGAGGATCCGGACGGCCCCCACCGTGGTCAGGTCCGCCGGCTCAGTCGTCGTCCAGTTCGCCGGGTCACTGCCGCAGTTGAAGGCGTTCGGGTCGCCCACGTTGCCCACGTAGTACTGCAGCGCCGGCGGGTTCTCCAGCTCGCCAGAGCCCCTACCGCCGTCAGTCGGGCTGAAGCCCAGAATCATGGCCCACTGCCCCTCGGGCCGAGGGCTGTAGTCGACGTAGTCGGTGTCGAACACCAGACACTGGCCGTGCGTCGCAGACGGAGGAGCGTTCAGAAGGTTGGGGTGGTTGTTCACGTACTGCATGACCTGGGTCCCGGCCGGCACACGATAGGTGTCGTCCCAGTTGGTCCCACCCGCACCGGTGAACTCCCGGTACCACGGCGCGGCCCAACGACCAGGCAGCACATAGGACTTGCTCGTGGAGTTGTTCCCGGCCAGGTCGGTGAACGTCAGGCCGGTCGTCGAGGTGTAGGTCGGCGCGTTGGACTGCAGGGTGACCGAGCCGGCCTGGTTGGTCGCGACGTGGAGCCAGATGCTGCCGCTGGCAATGTAGTTCCAGTCCGTCGGCAGCGGGTCGCGCGCGACGGTGGAGTCGTACTTCGGCACGTTCGCGAGGTCGTAGTTGATGCCGCTCAGCGTCAGGTCGAAGGCGCCTGGCTGACCCGCCACCGGCGTCAGCGTACAGCTGTCCACGAAGGACGTCTGCTGGTCGGCGGGGTAGTTCGGCAGCTCCGACCACGGGACCCCGCTGGCCCGGTTGGCGTTGAACGGGGAACAGCCCACGTCACCATAGATGCCCGTGCCGACCGTCACGGCTGCGCCGTTGCTCTCGGTCAGCCGAAGCCGGTAGGTCACGCTGTCAGGACCGGGGTCCGATCCCTTGCCCAGCCGCAGCGCCCACTGCAGGTCGAGGTCGACCGCGGTGTAGGTCCCGTTCCATACGTAGTACTGGGTGTTGCCGCCGAACTGCATGTCCAGCGAGAAGTCGTTCACGATCTCGATCGGGTCCAGCGGCAGCTCCTGGCCGTTGATCTCACCGACCACGGTGAGCTCTTCACCCGTCTCGCCGTCGACCACCACCGGCGTCTGCACCACGACGGCGGTGCCCTGCACGACGGTGCCCAGGTTGCAGGTCAACGTCTTGCCGTCCTCAGAGATCGCCGAGACCGGATCGACGTCCGCGGTGAGGCAGACGTCGGGAATCTCGTTGAACCGTCCCTTGTCCAAGGTGGCGGTGAAGGTCACGTTCTCGACCGGCTCGTTCGCCGGTGCCTCCTCGTCGTCGTTGACGTTGACCCGCCACACGGCGTTGACCACGTCACCGCGCCCCACCGTGACCGGCGTGCCCTCCTCCCACTCACCCGCGATCTCGTACACGGTCTCGGCGTACGCCGGCGCCGGCGCCGTGACCAGCCCGCCGCAGGCCGTCACGGCGACCATCGCACCGCCGACCAAGCGTCTGAGCAGGCGCTGCCGGGTACCACGGGTCCCCTGCGCTACCTCTGAGTGACGGCCTCTTCTCCTGCGACCGGTGCGACGGTCTTGTGACGGACTGTGCATGGCTGTCCTTTCGTATTCGCACGCGTCGCTCGCGTGCTGGCTGCTCCCTCCACAGACGTCGACGGTTCGACCTGGTGACGGGACGACACCGGACCTGCCGCCTGACATCGCGCCCACAGTCCCCCGATGCCGTCGTCGGAGCCGAACCGGGTTACGATGAACATCGGTTCATTGAACGCCCGGATCGCGAATGCCGAGGAGGCCCCATGCCACGCACCGCCGAGCAGAACGAGGCGCTGCGGGCCGCGACGCGGGAGACGGTGCAGACCGCCGCCATCCGCGTCTTCGCCAGGGACGGGTTCGCCGCCGCGAGCATCCGCACCATCGCCACGGAGGCGGGCCTGAGCGTCGGTTCCATCTATCGTCACTACGCGACGAAGCACGAGCTGTTCGACGAGTTCCTCGACCAGGCCACGGGCGGTCTCGCTGCGGCGGCCGCACGCCTCGAGGGACCGGGCCTGCCGCTCGACCTGATCCGCGAGTTCACCGTCGGCTACCTGGCGGACCTGGCCACCGACAAGGGCGCCGCGGAGTTCTTCGAGGTCGTCAACCAGGGATTCAGCACCGACACCCCCGCCGGCACGAGGGCACGGCTCCTGGCGCCGCACCGCTCGCTCTGGCAGGCCTTCTCCGCCGTCGTACGGCGGGGCCAGGAGGCCGGCCAGCTCGCTGACGGCGACCCCGAGACCATGACGGTGTGCTACTTCGCGACGCTCTCCGGCCTCACCACCATGTGCCTCGCGCTGCACGACGAACTGACCATGCCCAGCGCCGACCTGGTGCTCCGCACACTCACGGCAGGGAGCGACGATGATCGAGGTCAAGCGCGGCGACGAGCTCGGTGAGCCGTACCGGCGCGGAATCACCGACGTGCTCGTCCGCGGCTTCGCCGAGGACTTCGCCTACTTCTCCGGCGACCCGCGCGAGCTCGTGGACACCTTCGCGCACATGGTGCTGCTCGACCGCTTCTACGTCGCGGTCGTGGACGGGGAGCCGGCGGCGATCGCCTCCGTGACCGAAGGCGCGCAGGAGTGTTTCGCCCCGCGGTGGGACGAGTTCCGGCAGCACCTCGGTCCCGTCCACGGTTCGACGAGCTACCTCATCGTCCGCAGCCAGTTCCTCGGGACCTACGACGGCGCACGGGACCGCCTTGCGGAGATCGGCTTCGTCACCACTGCCCCGCGGTTCCAGGGACGCGGCGTCGCGACCGCGCTCATGCGGCACCTGCTGGCCCTGCCGGAGTACGAGGAGTACGTCCTCCGCGACATCAAGGACACGAACGCTCCCGCCCTGGGCCTGTACGCGAAGCTCGGCTTCGGGGAGTCCGCCCGCCGTCCGGTCCGGTTCACGAAGCGGGCGGGCTTCTCCGCCTACGTCTCCATGGGTCTTGTGCAGGGCTGAGTGGCGCCGTCCCGGTCACGACCCGTGTTCGTCGATGTCACGCGGGCTGCCGGCTCGTCCGTCGGTGCCGTGCGCGCCAGAGCAGCTTGCGGAGCTCGTCGAACCAGAGCACGGAGGACGCCATCGCGAGCGCCACGCCCCAGTGCGTGAGGTCGAGGCTCGCCGTCCCGAAGGCGGCCTGGAGGAACGGCACCTGGACGACGGCGATCTGGAGGAGCACGCCCAGGCCGATCGCGCCCCAGAGCCAGCGGTTGACGAAGATCCGGTGGAACGCGCTGATGCTCTCCGACCGGGAGTTGAGCACGTTAAACAGCTGGGCGAGCACGAGGGTGGTGAACCCCGCGGTGCGGGCCACGGTGAGGGAGTCGGTCCCCTCGACGAGGCCGCCCGGCAGGAAGATGTCGATGGTCAGCAGGGTGGCCACCCCCATGACGAGGCCGATGCTCAGGACCCCGATCCACATGCGCGCGTCGATGATCCGCTCGTGGGCGCCGCGCGGTGGCCGGGCCATGACGTCGTCCGTCTCGGGGTCCACGCCCATGGCCAGCGCCGGGCCGGAGTCGGTGACGAGGTTGATCCAGAGGATCTGGGTGGCGAGCAGCGGCACGACGACGGCCTCGCCGCCCGCCGCTCCCTCCAGGCCGATGACACCGGCCAGCAGTACGCCGAGCAGCACGGTGAACACCTCGCCCATGTTCGACGAGAGCAGGTAGCGCAGGAACTTCTTGATGTTGTCGAAGATGACGCGGCCCTGTCGCACGGCGGCGACGATGGTGGCGAAGTTGTCGTCGCCCAGGATCATCTTGGCCGACTCCTTCGTCACCTCCGTGCCGGTGACACCCATGGCCACGCCGATGTCGGCGGTCTTCAGGGCGGGCGCGTCGTTGACGCCGTCCCCCGTCATCGCGACGACGTGCCCGTCCGCCTGGAGCGCGTCCACGATCTGCAGCTTGTTCTGCGGAGCCACCCGGGCGTACACCGACACGGTCCGCGTGGTCTCGCGCAGGCCCGGTCCGTCGAGACCGTCCAGCTCGGTGCCGGTCACGGCGCGGGCGCCGGTCTCCACGATGCCCAGGTCGGTCGCGATCCGGGTGGCGGTGACCGGGTGGTCGCCGGTGATCATGATGACGCGGATACCGGCCCGGTGCGCCTCCGCGACCGCCGCCGTCACCTCGGGGCGTGGTGGGTCGATGATGCCGACGACGCCCAGGTAGACCAGGTCCGCCTCCTGCTCCTCCAGGTCCTCGGGACCGAGGCCCTCGGCGACCCGGCGATAGGCGACGCCGAGGGTGCGGTACGCCCGGTCCGACAGCCGCTCGACCGCGTCGAGCGCCGCGGTGCGCCGCTCGTCATCGAGCGGGACGGTCTCCTCGCCCACCTGCACGGCGGTGCAGCGTCCGACCAGCACGTCGGGCGCGCCCTTGGTGACCAGCGCCCAGGAGCCCTCCCCCGGCGGGTCGACCAGCGCGGACATCATCTTGCGCTCGGAGGTGAAGGGGATCTCCCCGCGGCGCTCGAACTCAGCCACGCGGTCCACCGTGCCGGCGAGCTTGTGCGCGGCCACCAGGAAGGCGGCCTCCGTCGGGTCGCCCTGCACCGTCCATTCGCCGTCACGCTCGAGGAGCTGGGCGTCGTTGGCGAGCGAGCCTCCGCCCAGCACCATGGTCACCTCCCGGACGAGGCGGTCGTCGGTGAGCGGCTCGCCGTCGACGTCGGGGCCGGTGCGCACGTCGCCGTCGGGCCGGTAGCCCACGCCGGTGAGGGTGACCTCTCCGGAAGCGGTGACGATTCGCTGGATGGTCATCTCGTTCTTGGTCAGGGTGCCGGTCTTGTCGGACGCGATCACCGAGGCGGCGCCGAGAGTCTCCGCGGAGTGCAGCTTCTTGACCACGGCGTTGCGGCGCGCCATGGTCTGCACGCCGACGGCCAGGACGACCGACAGGATGGCGGGCAGCCCTTCGGGGACGGCGGCCACGGCGAGCGACACGCCGAGGAGCAGCACGGTGACGAGGTCCGCCGCGGTGCGGACCTCGTTGACGAGCGCAGCGGCGACCATCACGACGACGGCGATGCCGATCACCGTGAGGCCCAGCATCTTGCCGACGCGCGCGATCTCCCGCTGCAGCGGCGTCATCTCCTCCTCGGTGGCGTCGAGCAGCTGCGCGATGGCGCCCATCTGGGTGGCCATGCCCGTTGCCACCACGACGGCGCGGCCCACGCCCTGCGCCACCGCCGTGCCCTTGAAGACCATGTCGAACCGGTCGCCGAGCGGTGCCGCGGCCGGCAGGGCCGCCGCATCCTTGAGGACCGCCTCCGACTCGCCCGTCAGCGACGCCTCCTGGACGCGGAGGGACGTCGCCGTCAGCAGCCGGGCGTCGGCGCCGACGGCATCGCCTTCGGCCAGCACCAGGATGTCCCCGCGGACCAGCTCGGCCGACCGCACCGTGAGCCGGCGGCCCTCGCGCAGCACGGTGGCGGTCGCCTCCGTCATGGACCGGAGCGCCGCGACGGCGTTCGCCGCCTTGCTCTCCTGGATCAGGCCGAGCACCGCGTTGAGCACGATGATGGCCGCGATCACCACGGCGTCCACGGGTACCCCGTCTGCGCCCTCGACCCACCAGACGGCGACCGAGATGCCCACGGCGACCAGCAGGAGGGCGACCAGCGGGTCCCGGAACTGCTCGAGGACCTTGCGCCACAGCGGCACGGGTGGTCTGGACCGCAGCTCGTTCGGCCCGTCCGCCGCGAGGCGGCGCGCGGCCTCCGCGTCGCTCAGCCCGGTGGCGGGATCGACGCCGAGCTCGCGGACGACGTCGCCCGCGTCCTGCACCGACGGATCCGAGGGCAGGCCGACGCGTGGCCGGTCGGACGGCAGCTCGTCGGACGACGGCTGGTCGTGCTGGCTCGGTGTGGACACACCACGATCATCCTCTCCGCGGCGGTGGGTGGCTTCAGCGGAGCGACTGCGCGCCGATGACGGACAGGACCTGCAGCTTCTCGTAGCTCTCGGTGCCGGGGACCGCGGTGTAGACCATCAGGGAGTGGGCCTGGTCCGGATCGACCAGCCGCTGGCAGTTGAGCTCCAGGGCGCCGACCTCGGGGTGGACGAAGTGCTTGACCTGGTGGGGGTGGATCCCGATCTCGTGGTCGGCCCACACCCGTCGGAACTCCTCGCTGCTGTCCAGGAGCAGGTCCGCCAGATAGGCGGCCCGGGAGTCGGGCCCCCGGAGAGTGACGAGCCCACGCAGTCCGGCCGCATACATCCGGGTCATGAACGCGTGCTCCTCCGGGGCATAGATGGTCCGGGCGCTCGGGTCGGTGAACCACCGGTAGCCCATGCTGCGCGCGGGCCCGGTGTACCGGGTCGTGTCACCGGTGAGCGCGACGCCCATCGGCGTCTGCCGCAAGGTCTCGCCGAGCTCGGTGACGATCTCCGCGGGAGTGTCCTCCAAGCGGTCGAGGATGCGCAGCAGCCCGGGGTTGATGTGCTCGCTGGAAGTTCCCCTGGGTGGCGGGTTGTGCCCGGCGAGGCGGAACAGGTGGTCACGTTCATCGATCGACAGGTGCAGCCCCTGGGCGATCGAGGCGAGCATCTGCTGCGACGGCTGCGGGCCGCGCTCCCGCTCCAGGCGGGCGTAGTAGTCGGCCGACATGTTGCACAGCGTCGCGACCTCCTCGCGCCGTAGCCCGCTGGTCCTGCGTCGCTGGCCGCGGGGCATGCCGACGTCCTCCGGCTGCAGTGCCTCGCGCCGGTTGCGGAGAAAGCTCGCGAGCCCCGTCCGATCGATCATGTCGCTCCCCTTTTTCTTGAAGTACTGCCTCGTTTGTATCCCGTGCGGCGGACGGTAGCCACGGCCCGGCGATCCCCCCTTACGGCCCGGCCACCCGATGCCGAAAGGAACCGTGACCTCGTGAGCCTGTGATCGGGAGGTCCTGGATAGGTCTGCGCCGTCCGCCAAGGATCAGGGCCATGGCCGACGAACGGCCCATGACGACCCCAAGGAGCAGAGCGATGCCACGCACACCGATCGACATCACCATCCCCGACCTGACGGGCAAACGCGCGCTGGTCACCGGCGCCAGCGACGGCATGGGCCTGGGCATGGCCGGGCGTCTGGCCGCCGCGGGTGCGGAGGTCATCATGCCCGTGCGCAACAGGACCAAGGGCGAGGCCGCGATCACCCGGATCAACCGGGCCGCCCCCGGCGCCAAGGTCTCGCTGTGCGACCTCGACCTCGCGTCGCTGGAGTCCGTTGCAGCTCTGGGCGACACCCTGCGCAAGGAGGGGCGGCCGATCCATCTCCTGATCAACAACGCGGGCGTGATGCGGCCGCCGCAGCGGCTGACCACGGTCGACGGGTTCGAGCTGCAGCTCGGCACCAACCACCTGGGCCACTTCGCCCTGGTCGCCCACCTGCTGCCCCTGCTGCGCGCCGGGCGCGCTCGGGTGACCTCCCAGGTCAGCGTCGCCTCGGCCAGCGGCTCCATCAACTGGCCCGATCTGAACTGGGAGCGTTCGTACAACGTCATGCACGCGTACCGCCAGTCCAAGATCACGCTCGGGCTGTTCGGCCTGGAGCTGGAACGCCGCAGCCGGGCGGGCGGCTGGGGCATCACCAGCAACCTTTCCCACCCCGGGGTCGCCCCCACCAGCCTCCTGGCTGCCCGCCCCGAGCTCGGCCGCACCGAGGACACGCCCCACATCCGGCGGATCCGCTGGCTCTCGGAGCACGGCGTCCTGCTGGGCACCATCGAGACCGCGATGCTGCCCGCCCTCCTGGCCGCGACCGATCCTGCCGCCAAGCCTGGCACGCTGTACGGGCCCAGCGGTCCGGGCACCCTGGGCGGCGCGCCCGCCGAGCAGCGGATGCACCGGCCGCTGCGCAGCCTCACCGAGGCCGCCCGCATCTGGCAGGTGTCCGAGGAGCTGACGAAGACCTCCTTCCCGACCGCGTGACCGCACAGCCGACCACCGCGAGCCCCACGAGCCGAGCCGCAGGAGAAGCCGCATGAGTTCTGTCACCCAGCCCGATCCCCGACGCCGAAGCCCCTGGTGGGTGGTCGTCGGCGCCGGCACAGCCAACGCCGTCGGCCCGCAGATGTACCTGGCCACCACCGGCCTCTTCGTCCTGCCGATCGTCGAGGACACCGGGTTCAGCCGCACCACCGTCACCGGCGCGTACTCGGTCGCCGCCGTCGGCATGGTCATCGGTCTGATCATCGTCAGCCGGCTCGTGGACCGGTACGCCGCCCGGTACATCCTCCTACCGAGCTTCGTGCTGTTCGCCGCCTCGATGGCCACGATCGGCCTGGTGCCGCCGGTCGAGGCGATCTACTTCATCCCGTGCTTCTTCGTCGGCTTCTTCGGGGGTGGGACCGCGATCCCCGCCACCCGCGTCGTCGTGAGCTGGTTCGACAACAACCGTGCGCTCGCCGTCGGCATCGTCACGGGCATCATCGGCCTCGGCGCAGCGCTGGGCCCGGTGCTGGCGGGCGCGCTCATCGAGAGCGTCGGCTGGCGGCAGACCTACGGCTACATGGCACTGATCGCCGCCCTCGTGTCCGTCACGATGATCACCCTGTTCGTGCGCGGCCGCGCCGAGCGGCACGTGCGCGGACGACTGGTCCACGAGACCCACGTCGGAGACCGTGACGTCAGCCTGGAGCTCCCCGGCCTGACCTTCGCTCAATCGCTGCGCACCCGCCAGTTCTGGGGCATCGCGCTCGGCCTGGGCATGGTCGGCGTCGTGATCATCGGGCTCCAGGTCCACCTCGTGCCGATGATGACCGACCGCGGCCTGAGCAACGACCAGGCGGGCCAGCTGCTCGTCGTCTTCGGCCTGGCCTCGCTCGTGGGCCGCGTCGTCGGCGGCGTCATCATCGACCGCGTCCACGGCTCGGTCGTCGGACCGATCGTCATCCTCGCCCCCATCGCCGGGATGTTCTTTCTCGAGCCGCCCTTCTCCACCGCGGCTCTCGCGGTCGCGTTCATCGGCGTCGCGTTCGGCATCGAGGGTGACCTGCTCGCCCTGCTCATCACCCGGTACCTCGGCATGCGCAACTTCGGCCAGATCATCGGCCCGATCCAGGCCATGTTCATCCTCGGCAGCGCCGTCGGGCCGCTGCTCCTCGGGCTGGGCTACGACCAGCTGGGCTCCTACGACCCGGTCATCCCGGTCCTGATGGGCGTGCTCGTGGTCGGCGCGGTCCTCATCGCGACGCTGGGCCCCTACGTCTACCCGGCCGTGGACGGCTTCGACCGGCTCGCGGCACGCGACGAACTCGCTGCCGCCGAGGTGCTGAGCGACATCGCCGAGAGCCACGACGCCCCGTCATCGGGCCGTCCACGCCCCCAGGTCCACAGCTGACGGGGACAGGGGCGGATCGACAGGCCCTGAATAACAGGCCGGCAATCGGGGAGTGTGGTGCCGAACGCACAACATCGAGGAGCGAACCACATGTCCCGCACACCCATCGACATCACCATCCCCGACCTGACCGGCAAGCGCGCCGTCATCACCGGGGCGAGCGACGGCATGGGCCTGGTCATGGCCTGGCGACTCGCCGCGGCCGGAGCCGAGGTCATCATCCCCGTCCGGAACCCGGCGAAGGGCGAAGCCGCGATCGCCACGATCAAGCAGTCCGTGCCCGGCGCGAACGTCTCGCTGCGCAGCCTTGAGCTGTCCTCCCTCGCGTCCGTCGCCGCCCTCGGCGACACCCTGCGCGCGGAGGGCGCGCCGATCCATCTCCTGATCAACAACGCGGGCGTCATGACCCCGCCCGACCACCAGAAGACTGCCGACGGGTACGAGCTCCAGTTCGGCACCAACCACCTGGGCCACTTCGCTCTCGTCGCGCACCTGATGCCGCTCCTGCGCGCCGGCGGGGCACGGGTCACCTCACAGGTCAGCGTGGCCGCCCGGAGAGGCCGCATCAACTGGGACGACCTGAACTGGGAACGCAGCTATGACGGCATGCGCGCCTATGGCCAGTCCAAGGTCGCCTTCGGCCTGTTCGGCCTGGAGCTGGAGCGGCGCAGCAAGGCCCACGGGTGGGGCATCACCAGCAACCTCTCCCACCCCGGGGTCGCCCCCACCAACCTGCTGGCGGCCCGTCCCGAGCTCGGCCGCGCCCAGGAGACCGCCGGCCGCCGGATGATCGGCTGGCTCTCCGCCCGCGGCATCATGGCCGGGACGGTCGAGAGCGCGGCGCTGCCCGCGCTCATGGCGGCCACCGATCCGCAGGCCAAGCCCGGCGCCCTGTACAGCCCCAGCGGGTTCGGTAACACCAGCGGCGCGCCGGCCGAGCAGCGGATGTACCCGCCGCTGCGCAGCGCTGACGACGCCGCACGGGTCTGGGACGTCTCGGAGCAGCTGACCAGGACGGCCATCCCGGCCTGAGGGCTCGCACCACCGGCAGGTGGTGCGAGCCGTACCCTCTCACTACCCGCTCACTCCGGTGTGAACGCCTCGTTCCGCACGCTGGCGAAGTTGCCGCCCACCTCGGTACCCCCACCGAAGGTGTAGATCACATCGCCGACAGTGGCAGCCCCGAGCCCGTGCCGCGGCGTGGGCAGGTTCCCCGCGGAGGTCCACTCGTCGGCCTCCGGGTCGTATCGCCAGACGTCGTCGTACACCAGCGGGTCGGGGTTGTGCTGCTCGCCGCCGAAGACATAGATCGAACCGTCGTGCACGGCTGCCGCGAGCCCGCCGCGAGCCTCGGGGAGCGGGGCGACCGTCTCCCACGCGTCGGAGGCCGGGTCGTACACCTCGACCGTCGCGACGTTCTCCTGGACGGCGGAGCCGTCCTCGGCGAGCGAGAACTCCCGGCCACCCATCACGTAGATCCGGTCGTCGACGACGGCCGACGCGGCGCTGTTCCGCTGGGTGGGCGCCGGGGCGCGCGGGGTCCACCTGCCCGTCGCCGGGTCGAACATCTCGTTCCGGTCGCTGTCGACGTGGGTCGTGAACGTCATGGCGTCACGTGTCTCGCGGACCCTGCCGCCGATGACGAACACCTGGTCCCGCACGCTCTCGATCACGAACTCGGCGCGCGCTTCCGGCAGGTCGACGCCGGCGGACCAGGTGTCGTCGTCCGGCGAGTAGACGAAGGTGTCGGACTGCGCTCGCCACCGGGGGAACCCCCCGCTGAACCCGCCGACGGCGTAGAGAGAACCGCCCGCCTCGGCGAGGCCGATGTGATGCCGGGCCTGCGGGAGCGTCGCGAGCCGGTGCCAGGAGTCCGCGACGGGGTCGTACGCGTCGAAGTGTGCTGACACGCCGGTGTTCGGGTTGAGCAGTCCCCCGGCGACATAGATCCGGTCGTCGACGACCTCAGGGTAGAGCTCCTGCCGTTCCAGGGCCATGGGCGCGCGCTCCTGCCAGGCGTCATTCTGTTCCGGGGACGACGAGGCCGGCACGGTGGTGCACGCCGTGGTCAGCATCGCGCCGGCTGCGAGCACGGCGATCGCCGCGCGGTGGCGGGAGGGGACAGGATGTCTGGTCACGGTGGACCCTTCGTCTGTTCGGTGGGGGACGCATCCCACGCTCCCGGACCGCGGACCCGTGAACCAGGGGACGCCATCCCCTGTGCCAGCGGTACCTCTCACGGGATAATTGGGCCATGAGAGCCGCCGGGTACGCCGAGCTGGGCACGTTCCTCCGCTCCCGCCGCGAACGCATCCGGCCCGAGGACGTCGGGCTGGTTCCCGGTCCGCGGCGCCGCGTGCCCGGACTGCGGCGTGACGAGGTCGCGCAGCTGGCGGGCGCTTCGGTGGACTACTACAACGAGCTCGAACGCGGTGCGGGCTCCCAGCCGTCCGAACAGATGCTCGCCGCGATCGGCCGGGCACTGCGGTTGACCCACGACGAGTGGAACCACCTCTACCACCTGGCCGAGCGGCCGGTGCCTCCCCCGGGCGCCGCGACCTCGCACGTGCAACCCGGGATGCTGGACCTGCTCACCCGCCTCGGCCCGACACCCGCGAAGGTGATCACCGATCTGCACGTGACGCTGGCCCAGAACCCGCTCGCCGTCGCACTGCTGGGCGACCAGTCGCACTTCACGGGTAAGCACGCCAGCTTCGCCTACCGCTGGTTCATGGACCCGGCGTCCCGCGCCGTCTACCCCGAGGCCGACCACGACACCCAGTCACAGGCCTTCGTCGCCGACCTGCGCGCGGGTGCCGCCCGCCGGGGCAGCAAGGACACCGAGGCACGGTCCATGATCGCCGAGCTGCGGGAGGGCTCGGCGGAGTTCGCCGAGCTGTGGGACAGGCACGACGTGGCGTTTCGCCGCCGAGACCGCAAGCGCATCAACCATCCCGAGCTCGGCCTGTTCGACGTCAGCTGCCTCAACCTGTTCAGCGAGGACGGCCGGCAACGACTGCTCTGGTTCACTCCCACGCCCGGCACCGGCACCGCCGAGCGGCTCGAGCTGCTCGCCGTGATCGGTACGCAGAAGCTCACCGCCCCGTAGACAGTGCGGTCGCCGTACCGGCTCAGCGCTGCCGCTTGTCGTAGTCCATGCGCATGCTCTGGAAGATGATTCTCTCCACAAGCTCGGGCAGGTTGTGGAACCGTTTGTTCCTGTCCATCGCGGTGATCCGGTCCATCTCCTGGGCCGTCAGGGCGAAGTCGAACAGCTCGAAGTTCGACCGGATGTGGGCAGGGTCGGTGGAGCCGGGGATGACGATCGTGTCGCCCTGGAGGTGCCATCGCAGGATGACCTGCGCCGGCGACTTCCCGTACTTCCGGCCCAGCTCGGCGAAGAGGGGTTCCGCGAGCAGCTCCCGGTCGCCGCGCCCGAGCGGGAACCAGCCCGCCACGACCGTGCCGAACTGCTCGAGGAAGGCCTTCTGCTCACGCTGCTGGAAGTAGGGGTGGCGTTCGATCTGGGCGACGGCGGGGAGCACGGTCGCCCTGCTGATGAGGTCCGTCAGCCTTCGATGGTTGAAGTTGCTGATGCCGATCGAGCGCACCTTGCCCGCCCCGACGGCGTCCTCCATCGCCTTCCAGGAACCGTTGTAGTCGCCGTACTGCTGGTGCACCAGCAAGAGGTCCAGGTAGTCGGTGTCGAGCCGCTTGAGCGTGCGGTCGATCGCGGCCGACATCCTCGTGTACCCGGAGTCGGTCGACCATACCTTCGAGGTCAGGTAGATCTCCTCCCGCGGCAGGCCGCTGTCCCGGACGGCCTGGCCGACAGCGCGCTCGTTCAGGTACGTGTTGGCGGTGTCCACCGAGCGGTAACCGACCTGGAACGCACGGGCCAGCGCCGGGCCGACGTCGGCGGAACGAACCTGGTTGACGCCGATGCCGAGCTTCGGGATCTGGTAGCCGTCGTTCAGCGTGAAAGTCTCCACGGGATCAGCCCGCCCGCCCGAACGTGACCCCGCCGAGCTGGTCGAGCGTGGTCCACAGCCTGGCCGCGACCTGCTGGTCCTCGGCTTGTTCAGGAATGCCGGCCCAGGCGGGCAGGCCGCTGAGCCCCATGAATCCGGCTGGACCGTAGTACGCGCCCGCCTCGGCCTGCGGTGACGTCGCCGCATACAGGGTTGGCAGAGCTCCCTGAGCGCCTGGCTGGTACAGGAAAGGCATGTACCTGTGATTGCGCCCCTCCGTGCTGTCCGGACCAGGGCCGTCCGGGATCAGGTTGGTACGGGCGACGCCGGGGTGGGCGGCTATGGACGAGATTCCCCAGCCTCGCGCCGTGCTGCGCCGCTGCATCTCGAAGGCGAGCATGAGGTTGGCGAGCTTGGAGTTGCTGTAGGCCGCCCCGTAGTCGTACTCGTGAGTGGCTTGCAGGTCGTCGAAGTTGATCGTCCCGGTGGCGGCACGAAGGCTGGAGACCCAGACGACCCGGGGCGCCTCTGCTGCGCGCAGCAGAGGCAGGAGCCGGGCGGTCAACGCGAAGTGACCGATCGTGTTCGTGGCCAGGACCCGTTCGAATCCATCGGCGCTCACCTGGCGGGCCAGCTGCCCCCCGTCAGCGGCGTTGTTGACGAGAAGATCCAGGCTCGTTCGTGAAGCACGCATGCGCTCCGTGAAGGCTGCGACCGAAGCGAGGTCCGCCAGGTCGAGCGTCTCGAAGCGGATCGAAGCGCCGGGAACGTCGGCCCTGATGCGCCGGACAGCCTCCGCGCCCCGTTCCTGGTTGCGGGACGCGATCGTCACCTCCGCGCCGGCACGGGCGAGCTCAAGGGCATTGTGATAGCCCAGGCCGCTCCGGTCCTCCACGGGATAGCCGTTGCCGCCCGTGACGAGCGCCGAGCGCCCCCGCAGCGAGGGAACGTCAGCTGCCGTCCAGTCGGGGATCCTCGGCAGGCCCTGCTGACGCGGGGACATCTCCGGCCGGTTCGCCACGAAGGCGGCTGTGCCACCGCCGACGATCGCGACCCCGGCACCAACACCGACGAGTCGGACGAACGTGCGGCGGGACAATCCCTTTCTCTCGACCTCGACGGGACCGTTCTCTCCTGGCGGGTGTGTCATCTCGGGGGCTCCCTGGTGTGCGCGCCGGGCGAGGACATCGAGCGTGTCCCGATCCTTCGCTGAGTGGGTGTGACCCGAGAAGGCTCGCGCGTCGGCGAGCCGGCATCCAGGACCTTGCGATCCGTGGACAGCCGAGCCGTGGCAGAACACGACCTGCTCATCGGACGACCGAGCCCCACCTCGCCGTCCGGCAGCTTCCGGCGTCCTACGGGGTCGTCAGGAGTGTCGTGACGAAGCCCCGGATCCGGTCCACGTCGACGTCGGTGTACAGCGAGCCCTCGTCGGAGCTCTCCGGGAGCGGCTTCTCGACGCCGAACAAGGCCTGGAAGAAGCGGGGGTGGAGCGAGCGACCGAGCAGGTCGGTCGCGAGCTCGCCGGACGCGGGCCCTGGGATCTCGAGCCGCTCCGTGAGGAACGACGCGAGGCGCTCCTGGGAGGTGCGGAAGATGGCGTCGTAGTACTGGCTCGACGCGTCCGGAAGGCGTTCGGCCTCCGCGATCCCCATCCGGCAGGTACGCAGCGCCGGCTCACGCAGGAGGAGCTGGAGAAAGCGTGCGCAGTACACCGTCACCGCCTCGGTGGCGTCGTCGCTGTAGGTGTCAGGGGTCTTGAGGCGGTTGAGATACATCGTGCGGGCGAGCTCGAACACCGCGCGGAACAGCGCGTCCTTGCTCGGGAAGCGTGTGTACAGGGACCTCTTGGACGTGGAGGCGCGTGCGGCGACCACGTCCATGGAGGTGCGCTCGAAGCCCAGCTCGAGGAACACGTCCTTGGCAGACCACAGGATGTGTTCCTTGAGCTCTTCCCCGCGGCGTCCCACCGGCCTGCCTCCGTCGTGATCGAGATTTTCGGTACGACGGAGTTTACGCGGCGGGCCGTTCCGCGCGGCCCAGCCGATCCGTGCCGGCCGGGCCGCCCGTCAGCCCGCGCACGGCCGGATCACTCGTCGAGCTCGATCCGCAGGATGCGGTCGTCACCTTCCTCGGGGCTGGCTCCGCCCCAGGACGCACCGTCCGTCTCCGAGGTGGTGACCCAGAGCGTCCCGTCGGGTGCGGCCTGGACGGTCCGCAGGCGCCCGTACTCGCCTTCGAGGTGAGAGATCGGGTCGCCGGCCGCCTCGCCGCCGTCGACGGGCAGCTGCCACAGCCGCTGGCCCCTGAGTCCCGCCATCCAGAGCGATCCGGCGGCATAGGCGATGCCGGAGGGTGAGGCTTCCTCGGTGGCGAACGTGAACAGGGGCGGCACGCCCGCGGAGCCGAGGGAGCCCTCGCTGTCCGGCCAGCCGTAGTCGCTTCCCGGCACGATCACGTTGACCTCGTCCTGCTCCTGGTCGCCGAACTCCGAGGAGTACGCGGTCCCGTCCGGCCCGAAGGTGATGCCCTGGACGTTGCGGTGCCCGGTGGTGTAGACGGGGCTGTCGGAGGGGTTGTCCGACGGAACCGTCCCGTCGGGGCGGATCCGCAGGATCTTTCCGTTCAGGCTGTCCGGGTCGGGGGCGAGCGCCGGCTCGTCGGCGTCGCCCGTGGTGATCCACAGCGCCCCGGTCCGGTCGAAGGCGAGCCGACCACCCTGGTGCCGACCCGTGCCCAGGCGGATCCCGTCGAGCACGACCCTGGCCTGGGTGAACGAGCCGAACTCGGAGTCGAGCTCGAGTGCGACGACACGGTTGTCCGACGCGGTGGAGACGAAGGCGTAGACGGTGCGGTCCCGGGCGATGTCCGGGGATGCCGCGAGGCCGAGCAGGCCGCTGTCGGGTGCGGTGGCCGCGCCGTCGACCTGCCCCACCGAACGGTGGTCGCCGGTCCCGGGATCGACCCGGCGGATCTCGAAGGTGTTCCTGGAGGACACGAGCGCCGACCCGTCCGGGAGGAACGTGAGGCCCCACGGGGTGTCCAGACCGGTGGCGAGCTCCGTGACGCGTCCCGGCGAGGCGAGCTCGCCGGGCGCGGCATCCGCCGGCGCTGACGTACCCGACGGCGCCGCGGAACCAGGTCCGGGGCTCGCGGTCGAGGATGGTGGAGGGCCGGCACAGGAGGACAGGAGGACGGCGAGTGACAGGGTCGCGGCGAGTGCCGTGGCGGCCGGCCGGGTGACGAGCATGGGCAGCTCCGATCGTGGAGGTGGGCGGGACCGAACCGTCTACCGGGGAGACGTGCGCTCCTCGCCGGACCTTGTCGGGTCCAAAAGTAAACGGTACGGTTGAGTTTACCAGCCGTCCTGTCCCGGCCGGCATTCCGTTCGGGACAGGTTCACGACAAGACCGAGTGAGGTCGACATGTCTACCGATGTACAGGAGCCCGAGCTCCAGCCAGAAGAAGGACGCCCCTCCCCTCTGAGCAGACGCACCTTCATCGCCGCTACGGGTACCGCGACGGGAGTAGCCGTCGCAGCCGGGGTGACCGGGTCGGGCACCCGTCCGGTATCCGCCACCGAGGATGTGGCGAGCGAGCTCGCGGACGGCACGACGAGCCAGGTCTCCTTCCTGCTCAACGGGCGCCGCCAGTCGCTGGTCGTCGACAACCGAGCCTCCCTGCTCGATCTGCTGCGCGAGCGGCTGGACCTGACCGGGACCAAGAAGGGCTGCGACGCCGGTGCCTGCGGGGCCTGCACGGTCCATGTCGACGGCCGCCGGGTCAACGCCTGCCTCACCTTCGCCGCCAGGCTCGACGGCGCGCAGGTCACCACCATCGAGGGCCTCGCGCCCGACGGCGACCTGCACCCGCTGCAACGAGCGTTCATCGAGCAGGACGCCCTGCAGTGCGGGTTCTGCACGCCCGGCCAGATCATGTCGGGCGTGGCCTGCATCCGCGAGGGACACACGGAATCCCCGGAGGAGATCCGGGAGTGGATGAGCGGCAACATCTGCCGGTGCGGCTGCTACGTCAAGATCGTCCGTGCGGTCGACCACGTCGCCACAGGCGGGAGGTAGGCGCCATGTTCCCCTTCACCTACACCAGGGCGACCTCCGTCCACGAAGCGATCGAAGCCGGTGAGCGCGGAGGCAGGTACATCGCCGGGGGCACCACCCTGGTGGACCTCATGCGCGAGACGGTCGAGCGCCCACGCGCCCTCGTCGACATCGTCGGCCTTCCCCTGTCCGACGTCAGCGCCACGCCGCGTGGCGGCCTCCGCATCGGAGCACTCGCCCGGATGGCGGACGTCGCCGCGGACCCCGTCGTGCGGCAGACCTACCCCGCCGTCGCGCAGGCGCTGGAGCTGAGCGCCTCGGCGCAGCTGCGCAACATGGCCACCATCGGCGGCAACGTCATGCAGCGCCCGCGATGCGCGTACTTCCGCGACGTCTCGGCTCCCTGCAACCGGCGCGAGCCCGGTTCGGGCTGCTCGGCCCTGGAGGGCTACAACCGGACCCACGCCATCCTCGGAACGTCCGAACACTGCGTCGCGACGCACCCGTCGGACCTGGCGGTCGTCCTGACGGCGCTTGAGGCCACCGTGCACATGGTCGGCCCGGAGGGCCGACGGGCCACACCGATCGGCCAGTTCCTGCTGCAGCCCGGCGACACGCCGGACCGGGAGCAGGACCTCCGACCCGGTGAGCTGATCGTGGCCCTCGAGATACCCCCGCTCCCGCGGCCACTGCGGTCCGGGTACCTGAAGGTGCGCGACCGGGAGAGCTACGAGTTCGCGCTCACCTCCGTCGCCGTCGCGCTGCACATCAGGGGTGGCGTGATCCACACAGCCAAGGTCGCCGCCGGCGGGGTGGGCACCATTCCCTGGAAGCTCCCGGCCGTCGAGCAGCACCTCGTCGGCAGACGCCCCTCGCCCGACCTCTGGGCACAGGCCGCCGAACGAGCCGCCGACGGGGCGCGACCACTGGTCCACAACGGATTCAAGACCGAGCTGCTGCGACGCACCGTCGAACGCCAGCTCCGCATCGTAGGAGGGCGCTCATGACCCCCCAGCCTGCCCCGCGGCCCGCCCGGCAGCCCCAGGCCGCGGTCGGCACGCCGCGGTCCCGCGTCGACGGACGTCTCAAGGTGACCGGCCAGGCCCGCTTCGCCGCGGACCACGGCCCCGCCGACGGCATCGACGGGATCGTGCACGCGGTACTCGTGGACGCCACCATCGGCAGGGGAAGGATCACCAGCATCGAGGCCCGCGCCGCCCTGGCCGTCCCGGACGTCCTCACCGTGATCCACCACGGGAACGCGCCGCGGCTGCCGTACCGGGACAACTCCTTCCCCGACTCGATCCACCCGCCCGGCGAGCGGTTGCGCGCGTTCCAGGACAACCATGTCCGGTTCTTCGGACAACCGGTCGCCGTCGTCGTCGCCACGACCCTGGAGGCGGCGCGGCACGCCGCTCGCCTCGTCGAGGTCACCTACGACGCGGAGCCCCCACAGCTCGACCTCGTGACGGCACCCGCCCACGAGCCCGACATCTACACCCGGGGCGACGCCGCAGCCGCGCTCGCCTCGGCCCCGGTGCAGCTCGAGATGACCTACCGGATGGGGCGGAACCACCACAACGCGATGGAACCGCACGCGATAGTGGCGCGCTGGGACGGCGACCGCCTCACGGTCTGGGAGAAGACCCAGTGGGTCGCCGACCCCAGGAACGAGCTCGCGGCGGTCTTCGGGATCCCCCAGGCCGCCGTGCGGTGCTACTCGCGCTTCGTCGGCGGAGCGTTCGGCAACTCCGGACGCACCTGGGTCCACTCCGTGGCCGCGGCGCTGGCGGCCCGGGAGCTTCGTCGCCCGGTCAAGCTCGTCCTCAGCAGGAGACAGCTCTACTTCGGCATCGGGTTCCGCCCGGCCTACGAGTACGGCGTGCGCCTCGGTAGCGAGCGAGATGGCCGGCTGACCGCCGTCGTGCACGACGTGCGGGGCGAGACCTCCCGCTACGAGCGCCACTCGGACGACCTCGCACTGGGCCGGATGCTCTACGACACGCCGAACTTCCGGCAGGACGTACGGCTCGTTCCCCTGGACGTCAACACACCGACGTGGATGCGTGGCCCGGGGTGGTCCACCACGGCGACCGCCCTGGAGACCTCCCTGGACGAGCTGGCGCACGAGCTCGGCATCGACCCGATCGAGCTGCGGATCCGCAACGAACCCGCCGACGACCCCGCGACCGGTCAGCCGTTCTCCACCAGGCGGCTCCACGAGTGCTACACGACCGGCATGCGCGAGTTCGGCTGGCACCGGCGCAGCTCCCGTCCGCGGGCGGTCCGCGAGGGCGACTGGCTGATCGGTATGGGTATGGCGGCCGGGGCCTACCCGGCCGAGAGCGCCCCCGCGCAGGCGCACGCCCGGCTCGGCGCCGACGGAACCGTCGTCGTCCGTTCGGCGAGCAGCGACATGGGCCCGGGCACGACGACGTCGATGGCACAGGTCGCCGCCGACGCCCTCGGTCTGCCGATGTGGAGCGTGCAGTTCCAGCTCGGCGACTCCATGATGCCCCCGGCCCCCGTGCACGCGCTGGCCTGGACCATGGCGAGCGTGGGCTCCGCCGTCCAGGCGACCTGCGACAGGCTGCGGCGCAAGGCGGTCGCCCTGGCGGTGGGCGACGACCGGTCGCCCTTGCACGGCGTGCCCGCCGACGAGGTCGTCGTGCGGCGCGGGTGGCTGCACACCAGGGCGGATCCGCGCCGTGGCGAGACCTATCAGCAGCTGCTGGCACGCAACGGCCGGACCCATCTCGAGGCGGTCGGTGGCTACGAGCCGCCCGAGGAGATCCGGTACTCGATGTACGCCTACAGCGCGATCTTCGCCGAGGTCGCCGTCGACGCCCGGCTCGGGATCGTGCGGGTCCGCCGGATGCTCGGGGTCTTCGACGCCGGACGCATCGTCAACCCCAAGCTCGCCGACAGCCAGGCCCACGGTGGCATGATCGGCGGCCTGGGCCAAGCCCTGCTGGAGCACACCGTCACCGACCCGCGTGACGGCCGGATCCTGAACGCCAACCTCGCGGACTACCTCGTGCCGACCAACGCGGACGCGACCGACATCCGTGCGATCTATATCGAAGGCGTCGACAACGAGGCCGCACCGATCGGCGTCAAAGGGCTCGGCGAGGTCGTGCAGGTCGGCGTGGCGCCCGCGATCGCCAACGCCGTCTTCAACGCGACAGGACGCCGGGTCCGCGACCTGCCCATCACGCCCGAGGCCCTGCTCATGCCCCGGTGACGACGCACCGGTGGTCACGAGCGACCCGAGCCCCACCTCGGGCACCACCCGGAGCTCCGGCTCACGCCGTTGTTGACATGTCATCCGCCTGCCAGAACAGCACGGGGAGCGGGCGGCTCCTCGGACTCCTGCCCATAGATGGCGACCAGGGCGAACCACACCGCGGTGACGATCCCCGCCGGACTGAGGAACTCCTCGGGCACTGTCGTGCCGACGAAGGAGTATCCACCGAGCCACACGCCAGAGACGAGTCCGGCGACACGCACGAGCCAGGATCGGGACACCAGCGAGCTTGCGACGATCCAGACACCGGCAAGGACGTGACCGCCGAGACGGACCGCCCACGCGGTCTCGTAGGAGATGTCGTTGATCATCAGGATGCCTGCCAGAACGTCCAGGGCGACCCAGCCGTACCCGGCAGCCCTGGCCCATGGTGCGGCGTCCAGGCGCGACACGAGGAGCAGGATCGAGAGGTGGAAGAAGACGCCGAGGTACTCCCCCCACACCACGGTGGGGTCGATCAGCAGAGCGAGCACGACGGGGACGAAGAGCGCGAGCGGGAGGAGTGCGATGTAGCGCAGGCCGACGTAGCGCCGTTGAGAGTCGAGCACGGAGGAACCCCTAGGATTGTGGCGATACTGGTTCGACCTACGATAGAAAGCGAATGTTGACATGTCAACACGGGTCGAGAGTGCCGCGGAGCTGTGGTTGACATGGAAGCGCGCGTTCGAGGCGGTGCGAGCACCGATCGTCGCCGACGTGACCGCCGGATCCGATCTCTCGGAGCCCGAGCTGAGCGTCCTGGTCACACTTTTCGAGGCCGGCGGCGCCGCGCGCCAGAACGTCCTGGCCGCAGAGCTGGGCTGGGACCGGACCCGGCTGTCGCACCTGCTCACCAGGATGGAGGCGCGCGAGTACGTGACCCGTGGAAAGGTGACGGGGGGTGTCGAGGTGGCCCTGCTCACCAGGGGCAGGGATGCGCTCGACACGTCGATACCGACATTGGAGGACTCAGCCCGACGTCACCTGCTCGATGCCCTCGACCCCGAGGACGTCAGGGCGCTCCGAAGGATTGTTCGCAGGCTCCTGACGTCCTGAGGCACGCGAGGGTCCTGAGTTACTTGGCGCCCCGAGTCACCGGGCACCGCCCTGACCGAATGCCACACCGCCAGGTTCCTCCAGCGTGGTCGCCCATGGAACCCCACTGGTCACGGTCTGCGGATCCGATCAGGTAGGCGCCGATGGTCGTCTCATGGACCACGCCCTGCGGGTTCGACGCCTCGACGTCGGGTGGTCGATGATCCCCGGCGCGGAGACTATGGTCACGACCGGCCGCAGCCGGCGATCAGAGAGGGAACCCATGGTGATCGATCGGGCCGGGCTCGCCGAGTTCCTGCGACGGCGCCGCGAGTCGCTGCAACCTGAGGACGTCGGCCTCCCGCGCGGATCGCGCCGAAGGACCGGCGGCCTGCGACGGGAGGAGGTCGCCTCGCTCTGTCACATGTCGGCCGACTACTACGCGCGGCTCGAACGAGAGCGCGGACCTCACCCGTCCGTGCAGATGATCACCTCCATCGCGCAGGGACTGGGCCTCTGCCTCGACGAACGCGACCACCTGCTTCGGCTCTCCGGGCACAACCCACCGGCGCGCGGCGCGGCCGGCGAACACGTCAGCCCCGGTCTGCTCCGCATCCTCGACTGCCTGGACGACTCTCCCGCGGAGATCGTCACCGAGCTCGGGGAGACTCTCCGGCAGAGCCCGCTGGGGATCGCGCTCACCGGCGACCGGACCCGGCACACGGGACCCGCCCGTAGCATCGGCTACCGGTGGTTCACCGACCCCACCACACGACAGCTCTACGACCCCGACGACCATCCCCTGCTCACCCGCACTTTCACCGCCGGCCTGCGCCACGTCGCCGCACTGCGCGGCCCCGGCTCCCGGGCAGCGCAGCTGGCGGACCACCTGCTCGGGCAGAACGACGAGTTCCGCGAGGCGTGGAACGCTCACGAGGTCGGCGTGCGGTCGGTCGCCGTCAAGCGCTTGGTCCACCCTGAGGTCGGCGCCCTGGAACTGACCTGTCAGTCCCTGCTCGACCCGGACCAGTCGCACCGCCTGCTCGTCTTCGCGGCCGTCCCCGGCTCCGAGAGCGACGAGAAGCTGCAGCAGCTGTCCGACATCGCAGCGCGGACGTGTGACTGATGCCCGCGAGGAACGGGCGCCATCCCTGCTCTCGCGCTGGTCAGGGGCGGATCGACAGGCCCTGAATAACGGTGCCGCCTTCCACCACTGTGGAGACCGTCTCCCCAGGGAAGGAAATCATGTCCGACACGTTCAGCCTCAGAATCACCACGGAAAGCCCCTCGCGACGATCCCACGGCCCGGTCCGGCGAGCACTCGGATGGATCGTGGTGGCCGCAGCCGCCGCTGCCGCCGTGATCGTGCCGTTGTCCGGCGCGCCCGCGGCGGCGCAGTCCATCGCGCTGCTCGGTGTCGCCCTCGCCCTCGTGCAGGGCACGCGGCGATACGGCTGGGGACCGCTGCTCGCCTTCTTCGTGATCAGCTACGTCATCAGCTTCGCCTGGGAAAACCTGAGCGTCATGACGGGCTTCCCGTTCGGCAACTACCACTACACGCTCACGCCGCAGCTGCTCCACGTGCCCGTGATCATCGGTGTGGCCTACTTCGGCATCGGCTTCGTCAGCTGGATGACTGCCAACACGATCCTCGACCGTGCGGACGAACATCTGAACCTGCGCACCCGGGTCGGCCGGATCAACGTCTTCGCGCTGCCGGTGCTGGCCGGTGCCGTCATGACGATGTTCGACGTCGGCATCGACTCGATCTCCTCGACCGTCCGAGGCGCATGGGTCTGGGAAGAAGGCGGCGGCGTCTTCGGCGTCCCCTTCACGAACTATCTCGGCTGGTGGTTCGTCACGTGGAGCTTCTTCCAGGTCTTCGCGCTGGCCCTCGCCGTTCGCCAGACCCGGCGCCCCGAGGAGACCGCTCACGGCCTGCCACGGATCTCCCACCTGCAACCCGTGCTCATCTACATGATGTTCGGTATCAGCTCGATAGCCGCTTTCCTCGGCTTCACCGAGGGCGACACCGTCGTTGACACGACCGGCGCCGCGTGGAGCACGCCGGCGATCTTCGAGGCGCTCATGATCTTCAACATCTTCAGCATCATCCCTGTCTCCCTCTTCGCGATCACGAAGATCGCCCGAGGCGACCTGAACCGCGCCTGACACCCCGGCGACCTCAGCCTGGGATCGGCAGGTCCTGGATGTCCTTCGCCCCAGTGCCCAACCTGGGACCAGTACCGAGCCGGAGACCACACGGATGGTCGCGGCGCTGTCCTTCCCCGCCCGAAGCTGCGACCAGCCAGGAGAGACTCGATGAATCCAGAGAACGATGCGGGACACGGCCGTTCGGGCGTCTCCCGGCGAAACTTCCTGGGCGGCGGCCTGGTCGCCGCCGCCGTGACGCCACTGCTGAACGCGACAGCCGAGGCCGAGGCGGCAGAGGCGGCTTCCGCCACCGCGGGCGGGGTGGCACAGGTGCTGGTGCGGGCCGCCGTCAACGGCGCACCGGTCACGGTGCTGGTCGACCCACGGGCCACCCTGCTCGACACGCTCCGCGAGAGGCTCGACCTCAAGGGCACGAAGAAGGGCTGCGACCGGGGCCAGTGCGGTGCCTGCACCGTGCACGTCGACGGGCGGCGCGTGCTGTCCTGTCTGACCCTGGCCGCGTCGACGACAGGCCACGAGGTCACCACGATCGAGGGCCTGGCCGACGGGGACCGCTTGCACCCGATGCAGCAGGCGTTCATCGAGCACGACGGCCTGCAGTGCGGCTTCTGCACCCCGGGACAGATCATGTCCGCGGTCGCCATGGTCGACGACGAGGGTCCCGCCCGCTCGGACGACGAGATCCGGGAGCGCATGTCTGGCAACATCTGTCGCTGCAGCGCCTACCCGCGCATCGTCGACGCGATCCGTGACGCGCAGCAGGTGATGCGCTGATGCGGCCCTACACCTTCGCCCAGCCGCGCTCGGTCCGCGAGGCCCTGCGGGGCGCCGGACCCGACACCGCGTTCCTGGCCGGGGGCACCACCCTGGTGGACCTGATGAAGCTCGAGGTGGTCACCCCGGAACGGGTCGTGGACATCAACCGGCTCCCGCTGGACGGCATCACCCTGGACCACAAGGGGCTGCACATCGGTGCGCTCGAACGCATGAGCGACGTGGCGGCCGACCGGAGGGTGCGGGAGAACTACCCGATGGTCGCGCAGGCGCTGGAGCTGAGCGCCTCGGCTCAGCTGCGCAACATGGCGAGCATCGGCGGGAACCTGCTGCAGCGCACGCGGT
Source organism: Promicromonospora iranensis (assembly GCF_028994775.1). Classification (GTDB taxonomy): domain Bacteria; phylum Actinomycetota; class Actinomycetes; order Actinomycetales; family Cellulomonadaceae; genus Promicromonospora; species Promicromonospora iranensis_A. The sequence continues at coordinate 94,918 of NZ_JAJQMN010000014.1, forward strand.
GCGGCTACTTCCGCGACGTCAGCACCCCGTGCAACAAGCGCGAGCCGGGCAGCGGGTGCTCGGCGCTGGAGGGGATCAACCGCGGTCATGCGGTCCTCGGCACCAGCGACGACTGCATCGCGAGCCACCCCAGCGACCTGGCTGTCCCGCTCGTGGCGCTGAGCACGGTGGTGCACCTCGCCTCGGCGCGGGGCACCCGCAGCGTGCCGCTGGACACCTTCTACACCCTGCCCGGCGCCACGCCGGAGGTCGAGAACGTGCTGCGACCGAACGAGCTGATCACCGGCATCACTGTGCCCCGCTCACCGTGGGCGGCGCACTCGCTCTATGTGAAGGTCCGTGACCGGCAGTCGTACGAGTTCGCACTCACCTCGGCGGCCGTCGCCCTCGGGATGCGGGGCCGGACCATCACGAGTGCCCGGGTCGCCGCAGGCGGAGTGGGGACCAGGCCGTGGCGGCTGACGGCGGTCGAACGCGCCCTGACCGGCCGGCCTGCCACCGCTGCCACGTTCGAGGCCGCCGTCGTCCGTGCCGCGGACGGTGCGCAGCCGCGCGAGCACAACGCGTTCAAGCCCGCCCTGCTGCGCCGCACCCTGGTGCGGGCTCTGACCGAGCTGCAGGAGAGCCGATGACCAGCGCAGGCGGTAGCCATGCTTGAGCTCGCCGCCCAGCTGCTCGAACGCACCCGCCGTCGGATCCCGTTCGTGACGGCCACCGTCACGAACGTGGCCGGCAGCGCACCCCGGCAGCCCGGCTCGTCGCTCGTGGTCGACGCCGACGGCGCGGTGCTGGGCAACGTGTCCGGCGGGTGCGTCGACGCCGCCGTGCACGACGCCTGTCAGGAGATGCTCGCCGGGGACCACCAGCCCCAGGTCCTGCGGTTCGGGTACACCGACGCCGACGCGATCGGCGTCGGCCTGACCTGCGGCGGAACCATCGAGCTCCTGCTGTGCCACCACGACCCGGCCACCGAACCGGGGCTGGAAGCGGCCCTCCTCGACGCCACCCGGGACGAGTCGGTCGCCCTGGCCACGGTGGTGCGCGGCCCCGAGGCGCACCTGGGCCGGACGATCGTCGTGCGTCCCGGTCAGCCCAGCCAGGGAACTCTCGGCGACGAGCTGCTCGACCAGGTCGCCGGGGCGCAGGCGGCGGACGTGCTGCATGCCGGCCAGAGCGGCACGGTCGAGATCGGGGTGGCCGACAGCTACTGCCGGGAGCCCATGACGCTGCTGGTGGAGTCCTGCGCCCCGGCGCCGCGGATGCTCGTCTTCGGCGCCATCGACCACGCCGCCGCGCTGGCCCGGCTCGGCACCTTCCTCGGGTACCGGGTGACGGTCTGCGACGCCCGGCCCACGTTCGCCACCCCGGAGCGGTTCCCGGGCGCGGAGGTCGTCGTGGAATGGCCGCACCGCCATCTCGGGGCCCAGGCCGAGGCCGGGCTGCTCGACCAGCGCACCGTCGTCTGCGTGCTCACCCACGACCCCAAGTTCGACGTGCCGCTCCTGACCGCCGCCCTGCGCCTGCCCGTGGCGTACGTCGGGGCCATGGGCTCTCGCCGCACCCACGAGGAACGCCTGGCCCGGCTCCGCGACGCAGGCCTGAACGATCACGAGCTGGGTCGGCTGCACTCACCGATCGGGCTCGACCTCGGTGCCCGCACCCCGCAGGAGACCGCATTGTCGATCGCGGCGGAAATCATCGCGAACCGGCACGACGGCTCCGGCGTACCCCTGAGCACCGGGGTCCCGATCCACCGCGAAGTCATCCAGCACGACATCACCCACCGCAGCGTCCCGTCACCGCGCCCGCTCACGCACAGCAGCTAGAAGGAGCCACGATGCCCCGTTCCCCCGTAGGACGCGAGATCGACCGCGTCGACGGCAGACTGAAGGTCACCGGCGCGGCCGAGTACTCCGGTGACTACCGCGCCCCCGAGCGCGCCGCCGACCTCGCCCACGCCCACCTCGTCACCAGCACCATCGCGCGAGGCACCATCACCCGGATCGACACCGCCGCCGCACTGGCCTCCCCCGGGGTGCTGCGCGTGTACGCCGCGCCGGAGCCCATCGAGCGCCTGGCGCTGTACGGAGTCACCGGCCAGGCCGCCGGCTTCACCGAGCCCTACATCCCGCTGCAGACCGCGGCGGTCCGTTTTTACGGCCAGGCCATAGCGATGGTTGTCGCCGAGACCCCCGAGCAGGCACGCGACGCCGCGGCGCTGGTCACCGCGACCTACGCCGCCCAGCCGCCGCGCACCTCGATCGCGGACGAGCCGCACGTGCCCGCCGGCCCCACCATCAGCGGGTCGCCGAGCAGCCTCGACATCCTGGCTCCTGGCGTCGAGTCGATCGACGCCGCGCTCGCCGCCAGCGACGTCGTGGTGGAGGCCGAGTTCCACCAGAACGTGCAGCACCACGTCGGGATGGAGCCTCACGCGGTCCTCGCCGTCTGGGAGGAACCGGACCGCGTCACCATCTACGCCGGCGCGCAGATCCCCGCGGCGTATGCGCTCGGGATGGCACAGCGGCTCGGTCTGCTGCCCCAGAACGTCCGACTGATCACGAAGTACGTGGGTGGCGGGTTCGGCGCCCGCGTCGTCCTGTGGAGCGATACGCCCCTGGCCGCTGCCGCGGCCCGTGAGCTCGGCCGGCCGGTCCGGCTGGTCCTCACCCGGGAACAGATGTTCACCCTGACCGGCCACCGTTCGCACCTCACGCAGACCGTCAGGCTGGGCGCCTCCCGGCGGGGAGTGCTCAACGCGGTCAGCCACCGGAGCATCGCCGAGCGTCCGAGCACCATGTCGTTCACCATGACTCCGGCCCACTCCACGTCGGACGCGCTCTACCGCACACCGAACCTGCACGTCGACGCTCAGCTGGCCGTCCTCGACATCCCCGGGAGCCGGGCGATGCGCGGCCCCAACGAGGCACCCGGGTCCTTCGCCCTGGAGACGGCGATGGACGAGCTGGCCATCGCCACCGGCGTCGACCCCGTGGAGCTGCGGCTGCGCAACCACGCCACCACCCACCCCGTCTCGGGGCTGCCCTGGTCGAGCAAGCACCTGGAGGAGTGCTACCGCGTCGGGGCGGAACGCTTCGGCTGGTCCGCCCGCAGCAGCAGGCCCCGCTCACGTGTCGACGGGCAGTGGCTGTACGGCACCGGCATGGCGACCGCCATCTACCCTGCGGCACGCCGGACCGGGTTCGCCGTCCGGGTCCAGCTGCGCAACGACGACACCGCGGTGGTGTCCACGGGCACCTCGGACCTCGGCACCGGCGCGACGACCATGGTGGCGATCTCCGGCGCCGATGCCCTGGGCATCCCGCTGGCGCGGGTGACGCCCGAGATCGGTGACACCTACCTTCCCCCGGGCGCACCCGCGGTCGGCTCCAGCGGCACGCATGCCACGGTGCCGCTGGTCGTGGACGCCGCCCGGAACGTCATCGCGGAGCTCAAGCGGCTTGCCGTCACCAGGGACGGGTCGCCCTGGCAGGGAGCGGCCGCCGAGGACCTGCGCTACGAGCGCGGCATCCTGCACGGGGGCGGCCGCTCGATGACCTTCGGCCGCCTGCTCACCGCCATCGGATCGCGCGGCGTCGACATGGAGTCCTCTCCGGGAGGCGACCCCATCCCCGGGGTCATCCACCACAGCTTCGGTGCTCACTTCTGCGAGGTACGGGTCAACCGGTTCACCGGCGAGACCCGCGTCACCCGGTTCACCACCGTCGCCGACGTCGGCCGCGTCATCAATGCCAAGGCCGCTCGCAGCCAGCTCGTCGGCGGCGTCATCTTCGGCATCGGCCACGCCCTTCTGGAGGAGAACCACCTCGAGCTCCGCACCGGGCGGCTGGCCAACAGCACCCTGGCCGACTACCTCGTGCCCGTGAACGCCGACGTCCCCGACATCGACGTGGTCATGCTCGACGAGCCCGACCCCCGCCTCACCGGGCCCCTCGGCGACGGCAGCGAGGACGTGGGGACCAGGAGCCTCGGCGCCCGCGGCCTCGGGGAGATCGGCACGGTCGGCTCGGCGGCCGCGATCGGCAACGCCGTCTTCAACGCCACCGGCGTCCGGTTGCGCGACGTCCCCATCACGCCGGACAAGCTGATCGAGCACCTATAGACGCCCAATTCTCAGGGCACCAGCGCACCTGGCTACGCCCGAGGGGCCACCCGATCAACATGATCGGATGGCCCCTCTGCGGTGTCCGGATGGCTCATGGAGCGGCGACATGATCCTGGTAGGCGGCACTGGCATCGCCGAGAACCGCCATGATGCCGCGGAACGCCCGGGCGCCATCCTCCACGGCCTCCTGCACGGCTCCCGGAACCTGCAGCTGGTAGCGACGGGCCCTCGCCTCTCCCGCCGCGAGCAGCGGTAGCACGGAGGTGACGGGCGACTCCGCGATGCCCAGCCCCGCCGCAGCGTCTCCGTGGTACCGGCCGGCCAGGGCGTTCAGCAGGTCGCGCCAGCCCGACGCGTCCAGCGGCGACTGCGGCAGGGCGGCGAGGTTGGCCGTCGCCGCGTCGAACAGGGCGGCGACGAGCGCCCGGCTGTTCTCGTCCGGCGCGGCGGACGTCGAGTCGAGCAGGTCGAGCAGCTCGCCGGCCTGCTGGTGGTCCTCGATGCCGAGGAAGAACTCCTCGTCCAGGCCGAGCAGGTGGCCCACGTACCACCAGTAGCGGTAGAGGCGGGACTGCTCCTCGTCCGTGAGCCGGTAGCCGATGCCCTCCAGGAACGTGAACGGCACCACCGTGAAGTCCAGCCAGGTACGTGCCACGTCGGCCTGGTTGATCGGTACGCCCCACTGGCCGGCGTCCCAGCCGTGCGCCGTGGCCGTGGCCCGCACCCGTGCGTGCAGCAACCGGACCTGCACGGTCTGCACGTAGCCGGGAGCGCCGTGCCGTAGGCCACGGGGCAGGACGACCGAGGCGTTCCACAGCCCGGTCTCGGCCAGGCGACGCGGTGCCGCCGTGGTCAGCCGCCCGGTACCCACGAGCAGCCTCGCGATCGCCGGCGACCGGTAGGTGTGGGCCAGCGAACCACCCACGAAGGCGAGGCTGCGCCAGTGCGGCGGCACGGCGAGCGAGGTCCGGTCCCCCTCGTCCAGCAGCTCCGCCGAGACCCAGCCGTGCACGGCCTCGGTGTGGGCGAGAAGCGCGGCGACGGCCGGCGGGGCGTCCGGCACGCTCGCCCGGCCCTCGGCGAGGCCGCGTCCGAGGGCGGCGCGGGCGGGCCGGCCGAGCTGGTCGAACTCGGCGATGACGGCGTCGGCCAGAGGATCCCCCGCCTGGAGCGCCCGCAGCATGAGGTCGACGCGATCGCCGTGGCGGGTCCGGGCCGCCGCGAGGTCGACGGCCCGATCGGGCACCGGCAAGGCATTCTTCGAAACAGTCATGAAGTCATCCAAGCCGCCCCACCGAACGCCATCCACGGCCTCCTGATCCCCCTCTCCGTCCGTCCGACAGGATCGTCCCGGTGGAGTCCGCGAGCATGCCGCGGGGTGGTCAGTCTGGTGTGGGCGGGACAGGCCGGGTTCTCAGGCGGCGGCGTTGATGACGCCGCTGATGATGAGGGCGGTGAGCGTGGTCCAGGCGATGATCGCCGCGGCCTGCCAGATCAGGATGCGGACCTTGCCGACGCCGGAGGCAGCGAGCATGGTGGCGGTGAAGTGGGTGGGCAGCAGCAGCGGGCCGAGCAGGCTCACACCCGGGACGCCGTAGCGCTCGTAGGCACGCTGGAACTTCGCGCGGCGTGCGGCGCTGCGGGAGTCCGCGTCCTCGACGGGCGCGGCCATCAGGACGGTCTCGCCACCCGCCGGCACTCCGGCCCGCGCGGCCACCTTCGTCCGGTGCCGGGTCACGACGGCGTTGCGCGCACCCGAGCTGAGCAGCACGAGCGCGGCGACGACCAGGAAGTTGCCGGCCATCGCGGCGACCGCGGCCACGAACGGGTTGATCCCACCGATGATCCCGATCGCCACCCCGCCCTCGCCCTCGACGAACGGGATGGCTCCCGCGACGGCGACGATCAGCGGCTGGACGACCTCGGGTACCTGCCCGACAAGGTCCTGGAGGTTGTCGATGAGGCTCATGGTGTGCTCCTGTCGGTGTGGGTACCGGGGTGTCCCCCGTGCTGAACCCAGTCCACCGCGTGGGAACGCCGCTCAGAAGTGCCTGCCTGTCACCACCATCCGGGGCGAACACACGCCGCGGCCATGACATGTGTCATGGCCGCGACCCACTGCTTGAGCGTGCCCCCGACCGTGCCCGCCTCAGCCGACGTTGTAGACCACGAGCAGGGCGAGCCAGGCGCTCACTGTCGAGATCGCGGTCCACAGGGTGATCGCGATGCCCTGCCACAGCAGTACCCAGGGTTTGGACACACCGCCGGCGACCAGCAGCGCGGCGGTGAACTGGGTAGGCATCGCGAGAGGGCCCAGAAGGCTCGCCCCGGGCACTCCGTACCGATTGAGGTAGCGCCGGAAACGTTCCTTGCCCTTCGATTCCGGCTTTTCCTTGGCGGGCGCCTCCTCCGCCGCGGCCCCGCTCGACACCGTCGGGGTCACCGAGACACCCACCGTCTCTCGTCGCTCCCGACGGGCGAGGGTCGCTGTACGCACCCGGCTGCTGAGGGTGACGATCAGGAAGACGCAGAGGAAGTTGCCCCCGGCAGCGGCGATCCCGGCCACAATCGGATTGAGGCCGCCGAGCACCCCGACCATCGTCGCGAGCTCACCCTCGACGAAGGGCACGGCGCCGGCCAACGCGACGATCAGGGGTTGGACCACCTCGGGAACGTCCGCGACAAGATCTCGGAATCCCTGGACCAATGGTTCGACCGGGTTCACTGTGTTCTCTCTTCCAGTGCTGGGCGCGCCCGTGATCCGGGTACACCAAGTACGCGTGGTTGGTGATGAGGATCCGGGCGGAGCCGCCCGTGGAGACTTCCGGCTCCCGCCGGTGAAAGGTGATCAGTCAGGCTGCGTGAACGTCGCGACAGTCGTCGCGAACGCGGTCCCGACGACCTGCGCGACGAGAGCGCTCAGGATGACGTCGGAGGCGGCCTTCGCGCCCCAGTCGCCGCGCTCGAACTTCTTGCCGCGCGTGTAGACGTCGCCGGACCACGGGATATCGGCATCCATCGCGGCCAGGTTCTTGCTCGCCGAGAGCAGCGCGATCAGCACGGCGGTCCCGGCATCAGGTTCAGTGCCGTCCACCAGAGCCGCCCGGACCGGGACGAGCAGCCGGTCCCGCGTATCGGTGTCTCCGCCCTTGAGCGCGTGCGTCGGGATGAAGCCAAGGAAACGGCGCGGCTCCCGGCGGATATCCCCTCGAGCGACGAGCCGGTTCAACGTGCTCTCTCTCGACCGGGCGCCGATGTCGGCCACGAGCCCTCTGATCCCCGTCGCGGATTCCGGGACCCGCTCCCATGCTGCGCGCAGGAGCGAGTCCTCAGGAGCGTGGCCGACGGCGCGAACGCGGCGCTTTCTGTCGTCGAGCTCGATGTGCCCTCTCGCGACGAGCTCGACGAGCATCGCGCCGCCGAGCGTGTACATCAGCGGCTGACCCTCGCCGGCGATGGCGCCGCTGCGGGGGTCGAACAGGAGAAGCATGACGGCCTCCGGCAGCGTCATGTCCGCACCAAGGATGGCGCCTGTGTCGTCCGGTCGAGGGCCTGCGGCTGGGTCGGTCATTGTGATGCTCCGTCGGTAGCGCCACGGGAAGGTTCAGCTCCCCGCCGGGGATCCGGGTCGGTTGCCGAGCCGGTCGTCGCGATCGCGTGCGCTCGTCGCAGCACCTCGATCTGGATGGGGTGATACAGATCGCCGATCGCCTGCGAGACCGTGCTGGCCGTGCGCTCGGCGCTGTGCGTCGAGAAACGGGTGGGGTCAGCCACCACTTGAAACGCGGCCTGTGCCGCAGCGAGCGGACCTGCCATCCGTTCGGCCAGGTCTTGTATCGCCGCATCGTCCGCATCTGCCGGAAGTGCGTCGAACTCGTCGTCAATGGGGTCGCGCCGGCTCACCAGCTCACGGAGCTCGCCCATCGCGCTCTCGTCGAGGACCTGACCGTAGACGAGGATCATGGCGCGGTCGTTGTCCGAAAGATTCGGCGTGACCGACTCGAATCCGCGGGGAACGTCTATCGGAGCGCGGTGACGCAGGAGCACTGCGAGCTCTGCCCGAACGCGCTGCAGCCGCTCGATGGTCGCCGCGAGCTCCGCATCGATCAGCCGAATCGCGTCGTCCGGCACCTCGTCGGCGCGACCCATGGTGGCGATCTGGGAGAGCGGAAGCCCGAGATCGCTCAGCCTCTTGATCTGCAGCAGCCGGATGAGGTGCGCCGTCTCGTACTGCTTGTAGCCGTTCGACATGCGTCGCGGCTCGTCGAGCAACCCCAGCGCGTGGTAGTGCCGTACAGCCTTGATCGTCGTACCTGCGAGGTCCGCGAGCTGACGTGTACTCCAGGCCATCGTTCTCACCACCGTTCCGTTGAGAACCAGTGAAAACCATGCCCTTGGGACACAGTCAACAGGCCACCGACTGTTCGACCTTGCCCCATGGGCACGGCTTCCGCAGCGGAAGGCCGACGTTGTCGACTGCGTGGCCGATCACCGCGGCAGCCGGGTGGAGCCAGGACGGCTCCACCCGGCTGCCGGCCAGTGGTCCGCGCCCCCGCACTCAAGAGGGCCGGAGGGCAGTCCTGGTCACTGGAAGACCTGTACCTCGCCGCCGTCCGCGAACAGCTCGCTGCCGGTGATGAAGCTGGACTGGTCGGAGGCCAGGAAGAGGACTGCGTTGGCGATCTCAGCAGGGTCCGCGGTGCGGCCCAGGGGTGTGCTGCGGGCCATGTCGTCGAGCAGTGCGCCTACCTGTCCTGGCCCCGCAAGGCCGCGGAGCCCTGGGGTGTCGGTGGGGCCGGGTACCAGGGTGTTGACGCGCAGGCCGCGGGGCGCGAGCTCAGCGGCCCAGACCCGGCTCAGCTGCCGGATCGCTGCCTTGGTGGCGGAGTAGACACCGAAGCCGGCGATACCGCGGCTCGCTGAGCTGGAGCCGGTGAGCACGATGCTCCCGCCCTCGTTCAGCAGCGGTAGCGCTTTCTGGACCGTGAAGACGGTGCCTCGCACGTTGATCCCGAAGGTGTGGTCGAAGGCCTCGGGGGTGAGCGAGTCCAGGGGCTGTTCCGCCTCGCCACCGCCGGCGTTCGCGAAGAGAATGTCGAGCCGGTTTCCGTCGTCAGCAATCCGCCCGAACAGCCGGTCGAGGTCGTCCAGGTCGGAGATGTCGTTCTGGATCGCAACTGCCCGGTCACCCAACGACTCGGCGGCGGCTTCGAGCTCCAGCTTGCGGCGTCCGGTGAGGTAGACGTGCGCGCCCTCGGCGATGAAGCGCTCGGCGGTGGCGCGGCCGATGCCCGTGCTCGCGCCGGTCACCAGAGCGACCTTGCCAGTCAGCTGTCCCATGAGTTCATCCTCTTCCGTGGTGCGTGAAACGCGAGGGCTGGTCGTGTCCGGCCGGCCACGGACACCTTCCGACTCGTTCTTGACCGGGCGGTCCACCATAAGCATGGTGGACCGAGCGGTCAAGAACCCCTATCCTGGGGGCATGGCAAGGCCACGGCAGTTCGACGAGGACGCGGTACTGCGGGCCGTGCGCGACCAGTTCTGCGCATCGGGCTACACGGCGACCTCGCTGCAGGACCTCATGCGGGTCAGCGGCCTGGGCAAGGGCAGCCTCTACGCCGCCTTCGGGGACAAGCACGAGCTGTTCCTGCGGGTGCTGCGCCAGTACGTCGAGTCAATCGACCACACGCTGCACGAGCTGATCGACTCGGCGCCGCGCGCGATCGAGGCGCTGCGCTCCTTCCTGATGATGCCGGTGGGCGACCCCGAGGGCGTGGCCGCCCGTCGCGGCTGCCTGCTCGCCAACAGCACCACGGAGCTGGCTGCCGCCGACCCCGTCGTCGCCGCCGAAGCGCGACAGGCGTACGAGGGGATGACGACCGTGCTCGCCGGCGCCGTGCGCGCCGCGCAGGCCCAGGGTGACCTGAGCACCTCCGCCGATCCGGTCGAAACAGCCCGGGCACTCCTGGCCGCACATCAAGGCCTGACCTTCATGGGTCGCACGGGGATGGACGTCGAAACACTCGCGGCGACGGCCCGTTCGCTCGCGGCCCAGCTCCTGCCCACCGCTGCGGATCGTCACGGGAGCCGAGACCAGGCCCACTGACCACGATCTGGCGACAGGCGCGTCACTATCGACCCAGCGTGTCCGGGCCAGCGACCAGCCAGACCTGCCTGACCGATTCCTTCAGCACCTCCGCGGCGAGGAAGCCGACAGTGAGCTGGTCGTACCGTCCGATGAGCCAGGGCACTCGATCGACGAACGTCAGCTCCAGCGCCGGTGGGTCGTCGCCCACGATGTCGTTCAGGAGGGCTGCGACCTCCCACGATCCATGGACAGGTATACGCAGGCGCCGTGAGTCCGGGCCGCCGTCCGTGAAGATCTCGACGTCGGACGACAGAAGTTCGGCAACGGCTCCTCGGTCCCCCTCAAGCCATGCCGACCGCAGACGCCTGAGTGCTCTGATCGGCTCTGTCACTGTCGTGGCACGGTCGCGACGCAGCCTCGCGCGAGCGGAGGCGAGCAACCCCGGCAGGTCGCCTTCTGAGCAACCCACGAACCTTGCCACGAAGCGTGTGTCGTGAGGGAAGGCGCCGTGCAGGATCAGTGCGGCGGTCTCCCGGGGCTCGATTGACTGCATCGCGGCACGTATCACGTACTCAAGGATCGCCATGTCGCCGCCTCGTTCCAGGGACGGCCCACAGTGCGTTCGTCCGTCGCGCTGACGTCCTGCCGCGGACTCGTGGCCGCCAGCTCCTCCGCCGGGGGCGGTCATGATTTTGCCGGCGAACCCACGTCGACCGTGGCGCCTGCCGCGCGTCGGTCCCTGGCAGCGGTGAGCAGGATGACGCCTATCCCCAGGAGCGCGACAACTCCGTTGGCGATGTTCAGCGCGATCGCCTCGCCGAGGGTGAAGTTCTTGAGGTTGTTCAGGTGAAAGAAGAAGTGCGGCACGGCGAAGATCGAGTAGGCGAGCGCGGCGGGGACCACGAAGTGGGCCTTCGGCCGGACCATGGCGATCCCGAGCAGCAGGGCGATGCCAAGGGTGGCGCCGCCGAAGTCGCTCGCGTAGTGCTCACTGAACGGTGGCGTCAGGTCCGCCGTCGGGAAATGGGTGTAGAAGGTCTCCGGCGAGATGAGGTTCCACCCTCCGACGATCAGCTCGTCCAGGAACAGCACAGCCAGTGCAATGCGGATGATCAACGTCACAGTTCAAGGCTCCTCAGTTGGCCTGTCTCACACGCGCATCACCGAGATGGCGCCGTCTTCGGCGTCTCCGGGGCGCGGGCTTGCATCGAAGACCACGCAGCGGCCGCGATTCGTGACAGAGCGGGTGTCACGAACCGAGGCCGCTGCGTGGTCTGAGTTGGGAAACGTGCCGCCGCTGCGGCTCACAACAACAGCCACCCACGGGAGATGGATCGATGAGCGAGCGGATACCTGTCGGGCTCGGCCTGCTCACGCTCATCGCCCTGTCAGTTCCACTGCTGGGGGCGGTACCGGCCTCGGCGCACTCGTCCGTCGCCTCGGCGCGACCGTCGTACAACCAGGCCCTCGACCGACCGCCGTCCTCGGTGGTGATCGCATTCACGTCCGAGATCCATACGGACGCCGTCACCACGACCGTCGTGGTCGAGGACGAGGACGACCACGACTGGACCGACGGCGTCCTGGAAATCACCACGACGGGGGTCGCCCAAGCCGTCGACCCGGAGATGCCCGACGGGCGATACCAGGTGCGCTGGAGCGTGGTGTCCGCCGACGGCGCCCCGCTCGAGGGGAGCTACCGGTTCACCGTCGGTGGCGTCCAGCCCGAGCCGAACCCCCTGAACGTCCCGTTGACCGGGACCCGATCGGAGTGGTTCCGAGCCGTGACCCACGCGCTGGTGGGCGCGTTGCTCGGCCTGACCGCCTACGCCCTCTGGGCGACGTATCACCGCAAGCCGCCCACCGGCCCGGCACCCTCAAACGCCCCACCTACGAACAACGAGGACAACCCATGACTATCAGAGCCCTGGTCGCTGCTCTCGGGCTGACCGCGCTTCTTGTCGTCCTGAGCGCTTGCGGCAGCCCGTCCGAGGCCGCCTCCCCGACCGAAGGCCAGGCCCAGCCGATGCAGGCCGACACCGTCCAGGCCAAAGACCTGTGGGTCAAGGCCGTCGACAGCGGAATGAGTGCCGGCTTCGGCACCCTGACGAACACCGGATCCTCCGACGTCGTACTCACTTCCGCTGCGTCGATCATCTCCAGCGACATGGAACTGCACGTGACCGGCCCCGACGAGGACGGGCAGATGGTGATGTCGCCCCAGGAAGGTGGCTTCATCATCGCTCCGGGCGACACGCTGGTGCTCGAGCCAGGTGGCGACCACATCATGTTCATGGATGTCCGGGAGCCGGTCGGTCCGGGCGACACGGTCGACCTGACGCTCACCTTCGAGGACGGATCGGCAGTGGACGTCACCGCCCCGGCCAAGGACTTCACCGGCGGGGACGAGGAGTACGTGCCCGGGACCCACGAATGAGACAGGCGGCGGACAGCGCCGTCTCACGGCGCGGCTTTCTGATGGGCGGCGCCGCTGCCGGCATCGGCGCGATGGGCGGCGTGAGCCTCAGCCTGCTCACCGAACCGCACGCGCCCGATGCCACAGCTGCCGAGGCCCCACTGACGACACCACCCACCGCGGCGACGCCGGAGGGCGACCCGCGGGTCGCCTTCCACGGCCGGCACCAGCCCGGGATCTCCACACCGCCCCAGGCCGCCATCACCTATGTCGCGCTCGACCTGGACGAGACCACCGATCGCGCCGCCCTGCGCCGGCTGTTGCAGCTGCTGTCGGACGACGCGGACCGGCTGATGCGGGGGGAACCGGCCCTGGCCGACCTCGAACCCGAGCTGGCCGCTCCCGCGGCGGCCCTGACGGTGACCTTCGGTTTCGGACCGGAGCTGGTCCGACGCGCTGCGGGCGACTCCGCAGTCCCCGAGTGGCTGCGTCCCTTGCCACGATTCGCGATAGACCAGCTCGAACCCGGGTGGTCAGACGGTGACCTCCTGCTGCAGGTCGGATCCGACGATTCCCTGACGCTGGCGCACGCCGTCCGCGTTCTGCTCAAGGATTCTCGCGCCTTCGCTCGGCCGCGATGGACGCAGAACGGCTTCCGCAGGCCGCCCACCACAGGGACGATCGGAACCAGGAACCACTTCGGTCAGGTCGACGGGACCAGCAACCCCGTACCGGGAACCGCAGACTTCGACGCCGCCGTCTGGACCCATGACGGCCCCGACTGGCTGGCCGACGGTACGAGCCTGGTGCTACGGCGCATCCGGATGGACATCGCCGGGTGGGACAAGATCGACCGTCATTCCCGCGAGCAGTCGGTCGGGCGGTCCCTTGCCACCGGCGCGCCGCTGACCGGCGCCACCGAGATCGATGACCCAGATCTCGACGCGGTCGGCCCTACCGGGTTTCCCGTCATCCACGACTTGGCGCACGTGCGACGCGCCCGCGTGAACGCACCCGAGCACCGCATCTTTCGACGTGCGTACAACTACGCGGAAGGCCCCGACAGCTCGTCCCCCGGCCAGCTGTTCGCCTCCTACCAGGCCGACGTCGACCGCCAGTTCGTGCCCATCCAGGAACGCCTGTCCGCAGCCGACCTGCTCAACCAGTGGACAACGCCTATCGGGTCAGGCGTCTACGCCCTGCCCGGGGGTTGCCGACCTGGCGGCTACGTAGGCGAACCGCTCTTCGCCGTGGGCATCTGAGCGCGCACCGCTATGCAGAACATGTCCACCGACCGCAGACTCGTCAGTTACCGGCACCGCCGGGAAGCTGACACGACGGAAAGGGCGACGGTGTCACAACTGAGCCAGGCGGCCGACGTATTCGAGGGCCACCGGCGGCGCCTGTTCGGCATCGCGTACCGCATGCTCGGCACAGTGGCTGACGCCGAGGACGTCGTCCAGGACGCGTGGCTGCGCTGGCAGGGGATCGACCGGTCAGTGGTCCTCAACACGGAGGCGTTCCTGGTCACCACCACCACCCGGCTGTCGATCAACGCCGCGACGTCTGCCAGGGCACGCCGGGAGACCTACATCGGCCCGTGGCTTCCAGAGCCTGTTCCGTCGGGCGACGACCCGTCGCTGGGGGCCGAGCGTACCGAGGCGCTCAGCGTCGCCATGCTGACCCTCATGGAGCGCCTCTCGCCGAACGAACGAGCCGTGTACGTGCTACGTGAGGCGTTCGACTACCCCTTCCGGCAGATCGCCGAGGTCCTCGACACCACCGAGGCCAACGCCCGGCAGCTCGCCCGGCGCGCCCGCGACCACCTGGCGGGCGAACGGCGGGCGCCCGCCCGGCCGCAGGAGATATCCCGCCTGCTGGACGCGTTCCTGTCGGCGGCTCGCTCGGGCAACCTCGACGCGCTCGAACAGCTCCTCGCGAAGGACGTCGTCAGCGTCTCCGACGGTGGAGGCAAGGTGACCGCGGCCCGGCATCCGGTGACCGGCCGTGATCACGTGGCTCGTTTCCTGCTCGGCGCCCTGCGCCAGTTCGGTCAGGACGCGGCGTTCGAGATCGTCGATGCCAACGGCGGCTCCGGCCTCGTCATCACGCGGGGTAGCGAGGTGCTGTGCCTGGCCACCGTCAGCGTCGGCGCCGACGGAATCAATGGCATCTACCTGGTCCGCAACCCCGACAAGCTGGGGATGCGGCAATCCTTCTGAACCGCCAGGCCTCATCATGCGACGTGGTCGAGCCATACCTCGAAGGACTGCCGACTCTTCCGCGCACCCGGAGCGGGCAGGAACGTGCCGTTGCGCATGCCGCGCCCCCAGGCTCCGGGGAGGAACACCTCCAGCACCGGGCGGGGCCGGCCGGTCGCGCGCAGGTAGCGGCGGACCATGTCGCTCACCCGTTCTTCGCGCGGGCCCGCGAGGTCTCGCACCAGCCCCCGAGGAGCACCCAGCGTGATGCTCACCAGCTCGGCCGCGACCTCGGCCGCGGCGATCGGCTGCGCCCGCATCGGCGGAACGACCCGGATCGGTCCGATGCGGTAGTTGTCAACGAGGAACTCGGTGAGCTCGTGGAACTGAGCGACGCGCAGCAGCGACCAACCACCCGGTTCTGCCATGATCATCCTCTCCTGAGCGGCCTTGCCCTCGTAGTAGGAGGCGCCGACCTTCTCCGCACCGATCACGGAGAGCGCGACGTGGTGGCCCACGCCGGCCTCGCGCTCGGCTGCGAGCAGGTTGCGGGTGACGGTCTCGAAGAACCTCGTCGACCTCTTGGGCGACGCGGTGCTCGTCGACGAGACGTCGACGACGGCCTCGACGCCCTGGAGCGCGTCGGCCAGGTGGGTGCCGTCGAGCAGGTCGACACCGGAAGCGCGGGTCAGCACGACCGGTTCGTGTCCTGCCGCACGCAGCTGATCCACGACGTGACGTCCGACGGTGCCGCTGCCACCGGCGACGGCCACCCTCATCTCTCGGAAGGGAATGTCCATGCCTAGAAAGACGACGCGGCCCCCTGGGATGTCAGGCGTCACCCTGACCTCGTGTCTCGCTGTCCCCTCGTCTCCGGGAAGGAAGCTGCGATGACCGATGACGAACCGGCCATCGCCCAGGCACTCGCCGAACGGCGGTATCTGATGACGCTCGCGTTCCGGATGCTCGGCACGGTCGCCGAGGCCGAGGACGCCGTCCAGGAGACCTACGTGCGCTGGTGGCGCCTGGGCAGGGTGGAACGTGCGGCCGTCCAGGCGCCGCACTTCTGGCTGCAGCGCGTCACGAGCCGCATCTGCCTGGACATGCTCGGCTCGGCGCGCGCCCGACGCGAGGAGTACGTGGGGCCCTGGTTGCCCGAGCCCGTGCCGTCCCGGGTGTTCGCACGCCCCGACCCGGACCCGGCCGACCAGGTCACGCTCGACGACTCGGTGAGCTCCGCGCTGCTGGTCGTGCTCGAGACGATGACGCCCGCCGAACGGGTCGCCTTCGTGCTGCACGACGTGTTCGCGGTCCCGTTCGACGAGATCGCGGCAACTGTGGGCCGCACCCCAGGTGCCTGCCGGCAGCTGGCCTCCTCTGCCCGGCACCGCGTCGAGCGGTCCCGGGACCGGCGTGCGACGCGGCGCGAGCACGACGACGCCGTGCGGGCCTTCGCCTCGGCCGCGCGGAACGGGGACGTCAAGGCGCTGATCGCGGCCCTCGACCCCGACGTCGTCCTGCGGTCCGACGGCGGCGGGATCGTCACCGCGGCCCGCAACCCCATCGTCGGCGCCGAACGGGTGGCCCGGTTCATAGCGGGCGTCGTGCACAAGTACCCCGGCCGCGAGGTGCTGGAGCAGGAGACACACGACGGGCTCGGCTTTGCGGTCCGGGACGAGGGCCACGTCCTCGGCGTCGTCACTCTCGACGTCTTCGACGGGGTGGTGAGGGACGTGCGAATGGTGCTGAACCCGGAGAAGCTCTCGCTCTGGAACACCCCCTAGTGTCCTGACTACGCGGCTGGGGGCCGGGGTGCGCCTGGACGAGCGCACCCCGGCCCCGGCTGCGGACCTTCCCGGTCAGTGCTGGGCGTTCACCGCCTCCAGCGCGTTCTTGTACTCCTTGAGGTCGGCCCGCGTGGCGCCCGCGTCGAGGCGCACGGTCTCGATGGCATGCAGCAGGTCGCCGACCGTGCCACCCCCGACGACCGGGTCCTCCAGGGAGGCCGAGCCGGCCGCGACGTCGAGCCACACACCGAGCAGCTGCCGGTCGAAGACGTCGACCCAGTCGTCATGGTTGGGCGCCCACAGCACCTGCACGGCGTCGTCCAGCGTGGTCAGATCGACCACCTCGTCGAACACGTCGCTCTGCGCGCGCGTGCTCGACAGGAAGCACAGCAGCTCAGCGGTCGTGTAGTCCGGGTTCCTGACCTGCCGGTACTCCGACGACCAGTACCCGGCACCGCGAGCCACGGGCTCCGGCGTCGGCGGCCCGTCACTCGGCGTGCCGTAGATCTCGAGCTCATAGAGAGAGAAGCCCCACTGCGTCGCGCGCTCGGTCGCGTAAAGGCGCACGTGCTGGCCCGTACCCGAGACGTCGATGTCGTCGAAGAGGCCGTCACCGTCGGTGACGGTATGCACCGTGGTCCAGGTCTCGCCGTCCGGCGAGGTCTGGATCTCGTACCCCGACGCGAACGCGGTCTCCCAGTCGATCACGACGCGGCTGAGGTCGTAGCTCGCACCGAGGTCCACCGCGATCCACTCCGGTTCGCTCCACTGGCTGCCCCACCGGGTGCCGGCGTTGCCGTCCACCGCCATGTCGCCGGTGCGGGCTGGGTCGTCGATGCTGGACGTCGTCACCGGTCGGCCCAGCGTTAGCGACTCCCCGTCCTCGGCGGCGCATTCGTCGCCGCCCCCGCCCCCGGACAAGTAGCAGCGCAGGTACTGGTAGGACTCCGCAGAGGACTCGAACGACGGCGCGTAGTCCCACTCGTAGGTGTAGTACTCCACGTACGGCTCGGCCGCGGCGATGATCGACGGAAGGTCGAGGTCACCATTGCCGAGGCCGACCTGCCTCGGATCGCCCTCAGCGTTGACGTTGACGGCGTCCTTGATGTGGAGGAGCTCGATCCGGTCCCCGTACTCCTCGATCCACGCCGCGACGTCGATGCCGGCGTCCGCGGCCCAGCCGACGTCGAGCTGGAACGTGACGTAGCGCGGGTCGGTGTTCTCCTCGATGACCTGCCAGGCGCTGACCATCTCACCCGTCTCCGGGTGGGGGTACCGCGTGGTGAACTCGCTCTGGTGGTTGTGCAGCACGATCTTGTTCGCGCCGTGCTCGTGCGCGTACCGGCCGAGCTGGTTGACGTACGCCGCGGTTGCGAGCGCTTCCTCGTAGGTGCCGTAGCTGCCGGCCATCCCGCCGGTGCCGATGTAGTCCTGACCCAGTGCGACGGCGTAGTCAACCGTCTCGGGCCACGTGTCCCAGTCCGTGCTGCCGTGGCTCGAGGACACCTCGAGGCCGTGCCTGTCGAGGATCGCCCGGTACTCGTCGACCGGCATCGAGTAGGGCTGGCTGAACGGCTCGATGTTGGTGAAGCCGGCGTTGGCCACCTCGCCGAGCACGCGGTCGATCGTCTCGGGGGACGGTGTCCCCGAACCGATCTCATTGACGTGCGTGTAGAGCTGGATGGAGATCTTGGAGTCGGGCAGCCCGTCGTCCGCTCCACATGCTTGGGCTGCCGTGGTCGGTGTGGTGGATGCGCCGATGGAAGGGGCGGCGACGGCCGGCGCCGCGGCGAGCGTGCCCGCGAGGAGCGCGCCGCCCGTCAACGCCGCACCGAGGCGCCGCGCGCGAAACAAGTGTCGTGAGATCTGCATGGCTGCTCCGATTGACGACTCTGTCGGTGGATAGCGCGACCACGCGACTTTTGCCGCTAAGCACGCAAAAGCAGCATGCTGGTCGACCGATGCCGTGTCAAGGGCGGGCGGCTACCGGCGTCCTGGGGTCCTGGGCCGGGAATTTCGTTCGGACATTCGGCGAGCCGATTCGAGGACCTCGTCACAGCAGCCTGTGTGACGGGCGCGACTCCCAGATCTGCTCCTGGGTCCTGACACCTCGGTGAACCACGTCGTCCTTATATGTGAGGCGCGCTCCGCCCGGACCCCTGCACCTCGCCTGACGGCAACGATCCACACCAGGCAGTACCGAAAGGAATGCCCATGCCGGCACCAGCCAAGTCGACCGCAGCGACCAGCACACGTCGACGGACCTCGCGCACCAGTGAGGCCCAACGAGCCAAGCTCGAGAACTACTACCGGCAGATGCTCCTCGTACGCCGGTTCGAGGAGCGTGCCCAACGGGCCTACCTGCAGGCGTACATCGGTGGCTACTGCCACCTGAACCTCGGTGAGGAGGCCGCGATCGTCGGCCTGCTGGACGCGCTCGACCCGCACGACTATCTGTTCACGAACTACCGCGAGCACGGGTACGCGATCGCCAAGGGCATCGAGCCCGAACGGGTCATGGCCGAGCTCTACGGTCGCACCGACGGCGTCTCCAAGGGCTGGGGCGGCTCGATGCACATGTTCGATGTCGAGCACCGTCTGCTCGGCGGCTACGGCATCGTGGGCGGCCAGCTGCCGATCGCCACCGGCACGGCCCTCGCCCTGCAGTACCAGGACCGCTCCGAGGTGGTCATGTGCACCATGGGCGACGGGACCACGGCCATCGGCGCCTTCCACGAGTCGCTCAACCTCGCGGCACTGTGGAAGCTGCCGATCGTCTACGTGATCATCAACAACGGCCTGGGCATGGGCACCGACGTGGCGCACGCGTCTGCCGAGCCCGAGTTGTACAAGCGGGCCGCCGCCTACCGCATGCCGTCGGCGCGCGTCGACGGCGCTGACCCCGAGGCGACCGCCTCAGCTGCGCTCCAGGCCGTCGAGGCTGCCCGGGGCGGCACGCCGTACCTGCTCGAGGTCATGACCGAGCGGCTGCGTGGTCACTCCGTCGTCGACCCGGCCAAGTACCGCTCGACCGACGAGACAACACGGCTCAAGGGCGCCGACCCCGTCGTCCTGTTCGCCGCACGGCTGCTCGAACGTGGCGTGCTCGACCAGGCCGCGCTTGACGTGATCGACACGGAGACCGCAGCCCGCATCGACGCCGTGGCCCAGTTTGCCGAGGCGAGCCCTGAGCCTGACGTCTCCACCTTGTTCGACCACACCTACGCGACCCCGGTACCCAACGACTCCCGCCGACTACCAGGCAGTCCTCTCTTCGCACCGGCACCGTTCCCGGGGAGGCCCGCATGAGCGTCATCACCTATCGCCAGGCTCTGCACGACACACTCCGGGCCGAGCTGGCACGCGACGACAACGTGTTCCTCATGGGCGAAGAGATCGGCCTCTTCGAGGGTTCCTACAAGATCACGGCGGGCCTGCTCGACGAGTTCGGCCCCCGGCGCGTACGCGACACCCCCATTGCCGAGGAAGGGTTCACCGGTGCCGCGATCGGCGCCGCGATGCTCGGACTGCGTCCCGTCGTGGAGATCATGACCATCAACTTCTCCCTGCTGGCGTTGGACCAGATCGTCAACCATGCGGCCAAGATCCACGGCATGTTCGGCGGGCAGCTGGCCGTACCCATGGTCATCCGCACCCCGGGTGGCGGAGGACAGCAGCTCGGCGCCTCGCACTCCCAGAACATCGAGCTCTACTACTCCTTCGTCCCCGGGCTGAAGGTCGTGGCACCCTCCACCCCTGCCGATGCCAAGGCCTTGCTCCTGGCGGCGATCCGTGACGACGATCCCGTCCTGTTCCTGGAGAACCTCGCGCTGTACAACACCAAGGGCGAGGTACCGGCGGACTGCGCTCCCGCCACCATCGGCAAGGCGCACATCAGTCGCGAGGGCGAAGACCTGACCCTCATCGGCTACTCCCGCATGGCTCATGTCGCCCGACAGGTCGCCGAAGAGCTCGCGGACTCCGAGGGCCTCGACATCGAGGTCGTCGACCTGCGTAGCCTGCGCCCGCTCGACCGCGACACGGTGATCGCATCAGTACGCAAGACCGGCGCCGCCGTCGTACTCGAGGACGACTGGCTCACCTACGGGATCGGCGCAGAGATCGCCGCGTCGATCTCCGACGGTGCCTTCGACCATCTCGATGCTCCGGTGCGGCGCGTCGCGATGGCCGAGGTGCCGCTGCCCTACGCCAAGTCGCTCGAGACCGCTGCGCTGCCGTCCCACGACGACGTCGTCACCGCCGTGCACGAGACGCTCGCCGCTGTCGGACGCCGGCGCTGACGTGACGAAGAGAGGGATCCGATGATCCAGATCACCATGCCGCGCCTGTCCGACACCATGTCCGAAGGCGCCATCTCCACCTGGTTCAAGAAGCCGGGCGACCAGGTCGATGTCGGCGACCTCCTGGTCGAGATCGAGACCGACAAGACCACGATGGAGGTCGAGGCGTACGACGCCGGCCGGCTGACCGCGATTCTCCACCCCGAAGGCGCCGTGGTCCCTATCGGCGCACCGATCGCCGAGCTCGACGGCGCCGAGGTGCCAACGCCCGGCCCTGCCGAACCGGCTCCGGTGCCCACATCAACGGCGAGCACTACCGAAGACGCGCCGGCGAAGACGAGGGTCGTCGACCACGCGGTCGAACCACGGCCGGACGGTGAACGCGTCCTGGCCACGCCGCTCGTGCGCTCGATCGCGCGCGAGCACGACATCGACCTGAGGACGGTCACCGGCTCGGGGCCGGGTGGCCGCATCACCAAGGTCGACCTGACCGGGCTGCTCGACACCGGCGCTCCGAGCAGGACCGGCCCGACGACCCCCGCGGTCGCCGTCCCCGACCCAGCCCCTCGGCCGGCGCAGGGCTCCGGCGACACGGACCGCCGGGACCCGCAGGAGGTGCCGCTCAGCCAGGTACGGCGCGTCATCGCGCGCCGCCTCGCCGAGAGCTCCCGTAGCATCCCCCACTTCACCGTGACGGCCGTCGCCGACGTCGAAGAGCTCACCTCCCTACGCGCCCAGCTCAACGCACGCCTCGCCGCCTCCGGCCGCGGGAAGGTCAGCGTGAACGACCTCGTCGTCCGAGCGACCGGGCTTGCACTACGCCGGCATCCCGACGTGAACGCGAGCTATCGGGGAGACGACGCGACAACCAGCTACATCCACCGTCGCGTCAACATCGGCGTGGCCGTCGCGTCGCCGCATGGTCTCGTCGTCCCGGTCATCGAGGACGTCGACCTCAAGACCGTCACCCAGCTCGGCATCGAGACGAAGCGGCTCGTCACGCTCGCCGACGACCGTGCGCTCACCCCGGCGCAGATGAGCGGCGGGACATTCACGATCAGCAACCTCGGCATGTTCGGCGTCGAGGAGTTCACCGCCATCATCAACCCGCCCGAAGCCGCGATCCTGGCCGTCGGAGCCACGCGCCGCGAGGCCGCGATCGTCGGCGACGAGGTGACCGCGCGTCACCGGATGCGGCTCACGCTCTCGGCGGACCACCGCATCATCGACGGCGCTCTGGCCGCCCAGTTCCTGCAGACGCTCACTGGCCTGCTCAAGGACCCCTGGACGGTTCTCGCATGAATCTTCGAGCGGGCCGACCTCGATCGAACCAGAACACCCCATCCAGCAACACAGAGAGCAGCAGATGAACATCACCGAACGACGCATCTCGACCACCGTGCTCGTGATCGGCACCGGCGGGTCGGGCCTGCGGGCCGCGATCGAGCTCGCGGAACAGGGTGTCGATGTGCTGGCCCTCGGCAAGCGGCCGCGCATGGACACCCATACGTCGCTCGCGGCGGGCGGGATCAACGCAGCGCTCGGCACGATGGACGCGGAGGACTCCTGGCAGCAGCACGCCGCGGACACCATCAAGGAGAGCTACTTCCTGGCCAACCCCCACACCGCCGAGATCGTCGCGAAGGGCGCCGCACAGGGCATCGCCGACCTCGAGCGGTACGGCA
>NZ_JAJQMN010000015.1 GCF_028994775.1 Promicromonospora iranensis
TGGAAGCCGGACGCCACCAGGTTGTTCACCTGCGAGGACAGATTCGTCAGCTGGTCCATGATCGCGGTCTGGCCGTTACGCAGCTGACCAGCGGTCCCACGGAGCTCCTCGTACGTCACGTTCATGTTCGCCATGAAGATTCCCCTTCTCAGATCCCGGCCGGCCCCCACGGCCGATCCGACTACCCAGACAGTAACCAACCCACCAGACTCCGTCGATGGGTATTAGTCCCCATGCCACCACACAGTCACCCGTGCGCCGCGCAGACCGCGTGACCAGGGCCGACGGCGCCCTGGGCAGGGCGGACGCGCCCCGGGCAGGGCTGCACGAGATGTTCCGTACCGCTAGATTCATCGGGCGCATGACCGCCAGCCAGGGCACCCGAACCGGACAAACAGGAGTGGACACCCATGAGCAAGAAGCGGAACGCGGCGGGGGACGCCGCGACCAACCGTGCCGCACGGCCGGCGATGTACGCCTTCGTGGCGGCCGCCCTGATCTGCGTGGTCGGGGTGATCCTCGCCAACGCCGCACCGGCCGTCTTCGTCGCACTCGGCGGCTGGCTCACCGTGATCGTGATCTTCTTCGTCATCGCCGTGTGGGCCGGGCTCGCCATCGTGCGCAGCACGAACCAGAACGCCGACCGCACGGACTGACCAGACCGCTCAGCGGGTCAGGCCTCGGCGGCGACCGGATCGCCGGGCACCGGCGCGTCGCCGGCGGACTCGTCCTCGAGGAACATGATCGAGTCCACGATCTCGTCGAAGAGCACGGCGAACGGCTCGGCCGACGGGATGTCCGAGGCGTTCGCACGGACGAACAGCATCTTCGACGGGTCGACCGGATGGGGCATGTGGTACTCGAGGCGCATGGTCAGCACGTCCACCGCTTCGTCACCGTCGCCGGCCTGCCCTTGCGACATCTCGACGACACGCGCCGCCGGCCGGCCGTTGCGCTGCACCGCGACCTCGCCCTCCGGGTAGGCGGCCCTGAGCGCCCCCGCGTAGTCACCCTCCGCGACCAGTGGGCGCACCTCCTCCGGCCAGTCCTCGTCGACCATCAGCAGCGCGGCGGGGAACGGCACCCCCGGCGCGATCTCGAGCGACATGAGGTACGTGTGCACGCCGATCGCCGCGGCGTCCCGTGCGGTCGCGAAGACCTCCTCGACGGCCTGTCGTCGCATGCGCGCGAGGCGATCCGCTGGACCCACCTGGTCGCGAACCAGGCGCTTGATGAACGCGGCGGCCTTCTCCGGGCTCTCCAGGGGGATGCTGACCCAGGTCCCGGGCACGATGACCCGCACCTGGCTACCCAGCACCTTCAGATCCTGCGTCATGCCGCCTCCAGCTCCAGCGCCAGCCCCGCGAGCAGGTCCAGCATCTCCTGTGGCATGTCGTCGAACGTGCCGACGCTGCGCGCGATCGCCGTGAGCTCGACCATGTCCGGGCATCCGTCGGGGAAGACGCCGAGCACGACCCGCTCCTCCAGGACCGCCGTACCCTCGATTCCGAGATCACCGAAGTGGCTGATCATCGAGTGCATCCCGGTCACCTCGCCGGCTTCCGCCGTGCCGTCCACCCGGCCGGCGAACGCGAAGTCGTGCTCCTCGGAGTTCTCGACGATCGCGGCCAGCTGTGCCGCGAACACGTCATAGCCCAGGTCCAGCTGCGAGCCGATCGTCAACATGGCGTCGACGGCCCCGATCTCGGGGTGCCGCACGAGCACCGCGGTCTGGAGCCCGCCGATCCGGGTGTCCACGACGGCGCGCCCGACGTCCGCCAGCTGCTCGGCCAGGACGTCCGTGATGTCGGTGGTCACCGCCTCCGGCCGGTCGGACGCCGGAACCTCGGCGACGAGGGCTTCCGCCGTCGCCCGCGCCCAGGCATCGATCTCCTCCGGCACCTCGGTGGGCACGACGTGCCAGGACTCGGGCAGGCGCAGCTCGAAGCCCGCGATCCGCCGGCTCACCACTTGCCTGCCACGTAGCCGTTGTTGCCGAAGACGTCGGAGACGCCCGTCACGGCGTTGTTGATGTTGCCGGGGAGGCCGGTGATCTTGCCCCAGTCACCGCCGGCGGGGCCGGTCGCCATCGAGTTGCCCTCGCCGTAGATGCCCCACCCGTCGCCACCAGCGATGCTGTTGCCCAGCTTCGCCGCGTTGTTGGCGAGGTTGGCGCTCTGGTTGAAGACCGCGCCGACGGTGGCGATGCTCTGCGCCGTGCTCGTGACGCCGTCGATCCGCATACCCGACTTGCCCAGCGTCGACATCATGTCGATGACGTCGTCGTTGCCGAGCGCGAACCGGGCAGCGCCGTCCTTGTACGGGAGCGGGAACTTGGCGCCCTGCCACGAGTTGAAGGCGTTCTTGTACAGGCCGTTCTTGACCATGCCCGCGACGGCCTTGTCGCCCGCGCTGCGGACGAACGGAGACTTCAGCACCTCCGTCACGCGCTGGCCCTTCGTCATGGCCATGGTCTTCCGGGACGTCTTGAGAAGGGCCTTGCCGAAGCGGGCCTTCGCGGCCGTGTTGCTCATCCGCCCGGCGGTCGACACGACCGACCGTGCCTTGGCGTACTTGGCGATCGAGCCGATCGCCTTGCCGCCGAAGAGCCCCATGACACCGAGCCCGACACCCAGCAGCATCGCGCCGAACCCGATCTCGCCTCTCGAGAACTTCACGATGCTCTCGACGATCGAGATGATCGCGCCGATAGCGGCGAGAACGAGCAGGATCTGCCCGAGGATCGGTACCCAGGACAGGAAGATGGCCAGGATCCCGGCGATGTCGCAGACGATCTTGAAGACCTTGTAGATGCCCTTGACGACGTTCTTGACCTTGTCCCAGCCGCTGTCCTCGAGGCCGTTGACCCTGTCGCCGGTCACGACCTCCTCGATCTTCGAGACGGCGCTGCGCGCGGCCGTGACCTTGTCGCCGTGGCCGCCGTTCCACTGGGCCTCGGCGTCGCTGATCTGCGCCTGCAGGTCGCTCACGACGTCGCCGCGGATCCTCTCCGCGCGCTTCGCGTCCGTGACGTCGGCGTCGCTCGCGTCCTTCGGCAGGTCGTCCACCGTCTCCGCGGCGGTCGCCGCGGCGGCCTGAGCGTCCTCGAGCTGGTTCCGGAGGGTCTTGAGCCTGTGAGCAGCCGGATCGGCCTCGTTCTTGGCGGCTCGGAGGGCAGAACCGTAGGTCGTCAGCGCCTCGCCGGTGTAGGAGTACCGTTCCTTCGCCTTCTCGATGTCCTCGCGGACCTCACCGGCGAGCTTGCGGGTCTTCTCCATCGACTTCGCCGTCGTGTTCGTGTCGTCGACGATCTGCTGGAGCGTCCGGACCGACCGGGTGATCGCCTCGGCCAGCTCGGTGTACGTGCGGCCCTTCGCCTCGACGGTGCCGGGTTCACCGTCGAGCTCCTCCCACTGTGTGTCGCTCATCTGCTGCTTTCCCCCTACTTCGCTGCCGCGTCTTCGAGCGCCTTGCCGAGCTCGGTGTCGATCTGCTTGAAGGTGTCCACGATCTGCGTGATGATGTCGGACAGCTTCTTGACGTTCTCCAGCATCTCGCCGCGCTTGATCTCCCACTTGTCCGCGAACTCGTTCACGCGGTCGCGGAGCTCGTCGTCGCCGGTCGCGTCGGCTGCGGCCTGAGCGTTCCCGTCGGCATTCTCCAGCTCGCTGGTGATCGCCTTGAGATCGTCCTTCAACGTCGTCAGCTGATCCATGTCGATCGACAGATCGTAGCCAGCCATCGTTCCCCCTGCTTTCTCGGGCCAGGTCCTGCGTCCAAGGGAACCGTACTTGGGCTGCCGACAGAACGGCCATGGGGAGCACTCCCCATGGCCGTTCTGTCGGTCAGCCCTCGGTCAGCCCGCGGGTCAGCCCTCGGACCCCAGAACGAGCGGGACCTGTACCCGGACGCTCTTGCCGCGCGCGATCCACGCGCCGCGCCCCGGCGGGAACTCGCCCTTCGCCGCACGCGGGAGCGAGGTCTTGAGGATCGTGTCGCCGTCCAGGTTCTCCGGCTGGAGCAGCAGACCGCGGCGACCGCTCTTGACCTCGGAGAGCAGCGGCCAGGTGGCCCCCCACGAGCCGGTCTCGGCCTCGGCCACCAGCAGGTGGTCCGACTTCTTGATGGCCTTGGTGAGGTCCTGGATCGGCTTGTCCGCCGGCGTCTGCAGGTAGTCGTTGAGACCCTCGATGACCACGACGACGCCGGGCGCGGTGTCCTCGTCCTGCACCGCCGCGAGCAGCTCCTTGGCCATCTCGGCGACCTTGTCCACACCCATCGCGACGTCGGCCCACGTGACCTCGCCCGCGATCGGCGACCGCGACTGCGCGAACAGGTAGAGCCGGGCCCCGGGGTTGGCCCGCTGGACCGCCCGTGCGATGTGGACCAGCGCGTTCGAGCGGCCGGCTCCGGGCGGGCCCGCGACGACGAGCGTGCCCGTCGGGTCGAACGGCAGGGGCTCCAGGGCGATGTTGTCCAGACCGAGTACCGGCTGGCCGTTGACCGAGGCCGGCAGCTCCCGCGCGTCGTACTCGGCGGGCAGCACGCGGACGGACGGAGCGGGACGTACCCCGGCCCGGCGCATCGACTCCGCGAGCCGGTCGGTGGCGAGCGCCTGCTCCTGCACCGACTTGGTGCCGCCGACCACGGCGACCTGGACCTCCAGGCCGTCGACGACGGCGCGCCCGCTGGGCGACGTCGGCGTCACGATGTCGCGCGGCGCGTTGAACGCGAGATACCCGTCGTCGGTCATGCGGAGCAGGATGTTGCGCTGCACCAGCGACCGCACGTACGTCGGCACGGCACCCGAGCGGTCGGCCGTGAACACCACGTGGATGCCGAGGCCGCGGCCGTCGTTGAGGATGTCGCGGAACGCCTCGAACCACTCGGCGCGGCCCGCCCCCACCTCGTACTCGTCGCGGAAGTTCGCGAACCCGTCCACGAGCAGGAGGATGCGCGGCACGTCCTGGCGGCCGGTGACCTGGCGGTACTCCGTCACGCTCGCGGCGTTGACCGCGGCGAACGACTCGCCGCGGCGCAGCAGCTCGTCGCGCAGCATCCGCATCAGACCCACCACGCGCTCGGTGTCGTCGCCCCGGGCGATCGTGCCGACGTGCGGCAGGGACTCCAGCATGCGCAGCGCACCGGCCGCGAAGTCGAGCCCGTACACGTGCACCGGACCGCCGCGCGGCGTGATGCCGGCGACGGCCGCGAGCGTGCGCAGCGTGGTCGACTTGCCGGAACCGCCGGTGCCGTAGACACCGAGGTGGCCGTCCTGGTCCGGGCGGAAGTACTGCGGCGCCTGGGCCTGGTGCTCCGGGATGTCCGCCACGCCGATGAGCAGCTCGGTGTCGGTGCGCTGGTACAGCCGCGTCAGGTCGTAGACGTCGGCGAGCGAGTCCAGCCACGGCCTGCGCGGGACCGGCAGGCGGCCACGCTCGAACGCCTCCTGGATCCGGGCGACGAGGCGCTGCTGGTCGTTGGGGCCGAGGTCCTTCTCGTCGACGGAGACGTCCGACTCGACGACCGGCTCCTCCCACTTCTCCTCACGGCCGAAGTGCAGGCGGGCGACCTCCACCTTGGCACGCTCGGGCGCGCGGGTGCTCCATGCGCCGGCGTAGCCGGACTGAAACGCCTGCACGCGGCCGGGGCCGGTCTTGACGAGCCCGCGCCCGGGGATCGACGGGTCGACGAAGGCCGCGTCCTTCACGTCGACGACGTCGGTGGAGTCCGACTCGTCGGCCATGCGGAGCGCCACGCGCATGTTGGTGTTGGCGCGCAGGTTGTCCTTGATGACACCGGCCGGACGCTGCGTGGCCATGATCAGGTGGATGCCGAGCGAGCGGCCTCGCTGGGCGACGTCGACGACGCCGTCCACGAACTCGGGGACGTCACCCACGAGGGCGGCGAACTCGTCGATCACGATGACCAGGGCCGGCGGGGTCTCCGGGTCGCCGCGCTTCTCCAGCTCGAGCAGGTCCTTCGCCTTCTTGCGGTTGAACAGGTGCTCCCGGTGGTGCAGCTCGGCCCGGAGGCTCGTGATCGCCCGCAGCACCAGGTGCGGCGACAGGTCGGTGACCAGGCCGACGCAGTGCGGCAGGTTCACGCAGTCGGCGAACGCCGAACCACCCTTGTAGTCCACGAACAGGAACGTCACACGGTCCGGGCTGTACTCGGCGGCCATCGCGAGCACCCACGCCTGCAGGAACTCCGACTTACCGGCACCCGTGGTACCGCCCACCAGGGCGTGCGGGCCCTGGCTGCGCAGGTCGAGGTGCTGGGCGTCCACACCGGCCGAGCCGACGATCGCACGCAGGGAACCGGGCCGCTTGCGCCGCACGCCCTGACCGGTGCGGTCGTAGACCGACAGGTTCTGGCGCCAGCGCTCCATGACGGCGTCGGGGTTCTCGAACAGGTCATGGCCCAGCAGGGCCGGCATCGTGATCGAGCGCGGCAGGTCGGACGCGTCCTCGACGATGGCGCCCGCGTCGAACACCGGCGCCAGCCGGCGCCCGTACTCGAGGGCCGACTTGCCGTCGACCTCCTCCAGGACGATGTCGTCGACCCAGCGGCCGAGGCGCACCATGCCGACGCGCGGGCCCTCCTGGCCCACCTCGACGAACGTACGGCACGCGGCGGGCAGGCCCGACGTGTCCGCGGAGATCCACAGCGGGTAGACGCCGGCGTCGGCGCCCATCTCGGCGAGCTGGATGAGCCGCGCGCGGTCCACGTCGATGTCGTCGGAGATGACCACGACGACCGCGGGCACGGGCGACTTGGTCCCGGTGTCGGTCTTGCTCTTGTCGCCGACGTCGCTGCCGCGCTCCAGCGCCGCGGCGTCCTCGGCCAGGGCACCTCGGCGCTGGTTGCCGCGCACCGCCTTCAGCCGGGTCGAGATCAGCTCCTCGAGCTGCGCCAGCAGGCGCTGCGCGCCGGAGGCGGAGTCCGCGAGGTGGTGCCCGTCGATCGGGCTGTGGGCCGACGACGTGTGCGGGATCCAGGTGAGCCACTGCAGGTGCTGCGTCCACACCGGGCTCACGATGCTGGTGACCACGAGCTCCGACGGCGAGTGCAGGCCGGTGAGCTGCAGCAGCGTCGCGTTCAGGGATCCGATGACTCGCGGCGGCGGTCCGGCGAAGCCGAGCGCGCCCGCGTCGTACAGGTTCTCCACCACGGGGACGCCGTCCACGTCCTTGTACTGCTCCACCAGGTCGTCCAGGATGTCCTGGTACTCCTTCATGAGCGCGCCCTTGCCGCCCGTCTTCACGGTGTTGCGCGACGGCATGGTGCCCAGCCCGAACCGGACGTTGAGGAAGCTCCAGTGCTCCGGGCGGCGCGTCCACAGCAGCGGGCCGTGACGCATCGCCTCGACGTAGACGTGCTGGGTGGCAGGCGCCTCACGGAGGCGGACGGAACGTTCCGTCTCCTTCTCCTCCTTGAGGACCGCACGCAGCGAGGACAGCCGCTCCTCGAACCGCTCGACGTCACGCTCCATCCGCTTGCGCTTCTGCCGCTTCTGCGTGACGTGGTTGCCGATCATCATCAGCGGTGCCATGAGGACGAACAGCAGGGACGCGGGGCGCCCGGTCAGCATGAACATCGCGCCGCCCATCAGCACCGGCGCGAGCAGTGCCAGGAACGGGAACTCCGTCGGGTCCGTCTCCTTCGGCGCCTCCGGGGAGTCGAACTCCTCCCCCTTGTAGCGCGCCTCGACCCGCGGCGACCGCGTGAACGCGACAGGGCCGGCCTTGGGCGTCACACCCGTGATGGTGCTCGGCCGGCGGCTCTCGATGGTGACGGCCGTGTCACCCAGCACCACCCGCTGCGAGCCCTCGATGCGGAGGCGCTGCACGTGCTCGCCGTCGACCAGGATGCCGTTGGCGGACCCGAGGTCGACGACCTCGACGTCTTCGGACACGTCCAGGCGCAGGTGCTTCTTCGACACCATCGGGTCGTCGACCACGACGTCGCACTCCTGCGAGCGGCCGAGCACCCAGGAGCCCTCCGTGAGCTCCACGGTGCCGGCGCCCTCGATGCGGACCGCCGCGCGGACGGCGTCGGAACCCGGGTAGTCGAAGCCGGGCATCGCCTGCTCCACCGAGGCGACGAACGCACCCGAGCCGATCCACGCCTCACCGAGCGCGGCGTCGGCCGGGAGGCGGACCGGCCGGTCCTGGCCCGGCAGCTGGGCCTCCAGGGTGCGGGGCCGCCCCGGGGCGCCGGGCGCCGACGGGTCCACCCGAGCGATCGTGTCGGCGATCTCGCCGATCCGGGCACCGGCGTCGGCGGTCACCACGACATCGTCGTGACTACCGTCCGAGCGTACGAGCGTCACCTTGACGCGCATGAATCCTCCCCGTCACTTCTTCTTGTCCCGGGAGCCGCCGACGACGGCGCCCACCACCCCACCGACCACGGCACCACCGGCCGAGATCAGCCACGTCGACCCCGTGGCGAGAACGCGCCCGAGGGCGCGGTAGGGGTCGAGGAAGTCACCGGTGCCGGCGCCCGTGAGCAGCACCGACCCGAAAACCACGATCACCCAGACGATCAGGCCGCCGCCGAGGGCTCCGGCCACCACGAGCTCGGGTGTGCTGCGCACGATCCGGCTCATGCCGTGGCTCCCTTGTCGTCGTCCGACTCGTCGAGGAGCGGCAGGTCCGACGAGGTCACCAGCCGGGAGGCCACCGCGTACTCGACCAGCCGCGCGCGCCGGTTCGTCGCGAGCGCGCCGGGACCGCCGCGCAGCCCCTTCACGCCGATCCGGTCGAGCTTCTCGCAGACGTTGTCGAGCTTGCGGTTGAACCGTGTGCTCGCCCAGCCGAGCCGCCGCGCGGCCGAAGCCGACGACGGGATCTCGCTCAGGCCGGTGCCCTCGCGCCGCAGCATCGGCTCGGCGAGCGCCACGATGAGCTGCTTCTGGCTCTTCGTGAAGCTGATCGCGCCGATGGTGGTCGCGCCGGAGTCGTCATCGTCCTCGGACCGGATCTCGTGGTACGGCGCGTTGTCGAGCTGCGCGGTGATCTCGTACGTCGTGGGTCCGGCCGTGAACACGATCGACGTCGTGGGGAACACCATGGGCAGGCGGTTGCCCGGCGGCAGCCAGGACTGCACGCCGCCCCCGGCGTCGCACACGGTCGCGGAGATGAGGGAGCCGACGTTGGACAGCCACCAGATGCCGTCCTCGTGGGTGATGCGCAGGAACCGGCGGTGCAGGTAGGGATTGTCGTCGATCGCGAGGTCGCCCTCGCGGCCGATGTCGAACGGCGCGCCCTCCTCGGACGGTCGAAACCACTCACCGGCGAACTCGATCGCAAGGCCGTTCATCCACTCACCTCCTTGATGTCCTCCTCCGGGCAGGTCCCGCCCGGAGCTCTCTGCCGACACGTCGGCCCTACGGCGTCACGCAGGCGTTCTCCCCGCTCGACGCCTTGCTGGAGCGCACCACGACGACCTCGACGCAGAGCTCCTGCTTGCCCTTGAGCGGCACGCTCACGGATGTGCCGTTGCCCGGCACCGGCTGGGGCACGGGGTCGCCCGTCAGCTCCAGCACGCTGTAGGCGTAGGTGTCACCCTCCTCCAGGGTCCGGGGCGCCGTCCATGAAAACACCGCCTCCTTGCCCTGCACCTTGCCCGTGAGCTCGACCACCGGCGGTACGTACCCGCCGGCGGGCGGCGGCGGCACGAAGGTGGACGTCACTGCCGTCTCCTCACCCTCGGGCTCCTGGCCGCCGGCCCCGTTCAGCGCCCACACGGACACCCCGACCACGGCGACGACGACCACACCCACCACGAGCGCCCAGACGCCGCGCCGCGGCTGCTCCTCGGCCTCGGGTGCCGGGGCCTGCTCGGCCGGTGCGAGCTGCCCGACGGCGCCGGGCGTCGCCTGCGTGCTCTGCGTCGACGGGTCGGTCGAGCCGCGGAAGACGGTGTCGTCCGTCGGTGACGGCGACGGTGTCGCGGTCGGCAGGGCCGGCGCGTAGGCGCTGGCGACCGCGGCCTGCTGGGCGCCGCCCGAGCCGCCGGGGCCGAAGTTGCTCCGGCCGGGTCCGAACGCGCTCGGGCCTGCCGCACCGGGGCCCGCGGGGTCGATGGAGACGACCTGGCGCAGCCGGGTGCCGTCGGCCTCGGCCTCGTCCTCCTGCATGGCGCCGGACTCGTCCAGCAGGTCGATGGGGGTGACGTCGCGGGAGAGCTCGACCTGGACCTTCTGCAGCTCGCGCGCGAAGGCCAGCACCGTCGGGTACCGCGAGGAGGGGTGCTTCGACATCGCGATGCGCAGCACGCGCTCCAGCGAGGGCGTGACGTCGCTGCGGCTCACCGCCGGCAGCTCGTCCTGCCCGATGCGCCGCACGAGGTCCGCCGAGGTGTTGGACCCGCCCGGCGTCTCGAACGGGGTGCGCCCCGCCAGCAGGGTGTAGCACGTGGCGGCCAGCGCCCAGACGTCGGTGGCGATGCCCGACATCGGCGGGTCGCCGAACGACTCCGGCGGCGACCACGGGATCGACATGCCCTCGGCCGCCGCGGCCTCGTCCACCGTCGACGAGATGCCGAAGTCCGTCAGCGCCGGGTGCCCGAACTGCGTCACCAGGATGTTCGACGGCTTCAGGTCACGGTGCAGGATGCCCAGCCGGTGCGCGGTCTCCACCGCGCCGGCGATCTGGATGGTGATGCGCAGGGCCTCGGCCACCGAGAACCGCTCGGAGCGGTAGCGGGCACCGAGGTTCGGGCGCGAGCAGTACTCCATGGCCAGGTAAGGGCGGCCGTCGTTCGCGACGCCCGCCTCGTACATGGTGACGATCGACGGGTGGTTGCCCAGCGTCGCCATCAGGTCCGCCTCGGCGTCGAACGCCGCGCGCTGCGTCTCGCTCGACCACTCCTTGAGCAGCACCTTGACCGCGACCTGTCGGCGCGGTCGTTGCTGCTCGTACAGGAACACGTCCGAGAAACCACCCGAACCGATGAGCTTCCGGTACTCGAAGCCCTCGATCTCGGGTGGTGGGGACGGCTTCCTCTTGCTGCTCACACTGCTCCTTCGTCAACGGTCGAGCATGTCGGGGCCTTCACCAGATGCCCTCGAACGTCAGGGTCACGCCGTCACCCAGGTCGACGACGTCGCCGTCGGACACGAGCTCCTTCTCGTTCGGGTGCAGGCGGCGCGGGGGCTGGCCCGGCCGCAGCAGCGTGGTCCCGTTCGTCGTGGCCAGGTCCGTCACGAGCACGTGCCAGTCCTCGAGCGAGATCTCGGCGTGGGACCGCGAGATGTCCTGCTGCGGGCTGGACACCGTGACCAGGCGCGGCATCTGGTCGGCCGACGTGTTGTTGGTGCGGGGCCGCCGGCCCACGATCACCGGACGGTCCAGCTCGACCACCTGACCACCACGGACCCCCGTCGCACCGCCCGTCGCGGCGCCGGAGGTCACGACCATGCGGCCCAGCGACGGGCGCGGAGCGAGCTCCGCCTCCGCCGACAGCGCGCTGCCGCACTCCCGGCAGTTCTCACGGGCGGTCGGGTTGGCGTGGCCGTTCTCGCAGGTCACGGCGAGGATCTTCGGCGCGTTCGGGTTGGCCGGCACGGAGAACTTCGGCGACGACGGCGACGACGCGGCGGCCTTCAGGTCGGCGATCGCCGACGACATCACCGTGTGGCCGTCGTGGTCGTCGTCGGCCGCGTCCGCCTCCACCGCACCGTCCGCGCCCACCGCGGCCGCGCGGTGCGCCGCCGCGGGCGTGGCACCGGACCAGCCGGGCACCCCGGAGATCGGGACACCGGAGATCATGCCGTCCGCGTCGGTGGTGGCCGGGGCGGGTGTCGAGGGGACCGGTGCGGGCGTGGAGGGCGACGGCGGGGGCGGCGGGGGGCCGACGCTGGCGGCCGGCTCCTCGTCCTCACCCTCCTCCGTGCTCTCCGGCCGCACCGCGGCGGCCTCGACACCGTGGGCGACGGTGGCGCCCCACAGGTGCATGTAGTCGTCCTCGTCCGGACCCTCGTCCTCGGCAGGCTCGACCTCGGGCGTCGGCGTCTCGCCACCGTTGTCCTCGGCCGGCGTGATGGTCTCCTCAGAGGCCGGGACCATCGTCACGGTACCCATCGGCGCGATGGTCTCGGAGCCGGACTCGACGGTGGTCCCGACGGTCGATCCCTCGATCTCCACGGTCGGGGGCTCCGTCTCGACCGGCTCGCCCAGCGACGAAGTGGGCTCGCCCAGCGACGAAGTGGGCTCGACCCGCGACGAAGCGGGCCCGACCGGCGACGGCACCGGCTCGACCGGGGAGGGCACGGCGTCGACCAGCGCGGACGCGGGCTCGACCGGCGAAGGCGCGGGCTCGACGGGCGAGGACGCGGGCTCGACGACCTGGTGCCGCACCACGCCTGCCAGGACCACACCGGACTCGACGGGGAGACCGTCCGCGAAGCTACCGAAACCGGACACCCCCGTCGCCACCTCGACGGCGGTCACGCCCTCGACGACCCGCTCGGTCCACGAGATCACGCCGGCCCCGGACACGGTCTGGGAGTCCTCGCCGGTCTCGATGGTGACGGTCAGCCCGTCACCGCGCGCGACGACGTGCGCGCTCGCGGGCTCGCCGGTGCCCGCGCCCGTCAGCACCACCACCGCGAACGGCGGGACACCCTTGAGGCCACCCACCGCGGACGCCGTCAGGGCACCCAGGACCTCCGCGACCCCGGCACCGGGCGTCCCGAGGTCTGCCCAGAGCCCGGCTGCGGGATCGGTCCCGTCCGCCGCTGTCCCCTCACCGGGCAGCACGACGACGGCGTCGCCGCGCACGATGACGCGCGCCTTCCCCGTCGTGTACCGGATCCCGGTTCGCTGTCCAGCGTCCGAGGTGCTCATGGTCGCCTCCTGTTTTGTTGCTCTGCTCGTGTCCCGCCCCTGCCACAACCCCGCGTCAGACTCTATTGACCGTGCCCGGTTCCCGCGGTCCGGTACCAGATCGGTCCCGGATCGGGTTCCGGTCAGTCACGCGGCAAGGTGTCCTCGTCCGCGAACCCACCCCGTGGCGAGGTGCTCGACCCCGCCGTCTCGTGCGCCACGCCCGTCGCGTCCACGACGATGACCGTGATGTTGTCCCGGCCGCCCGCGGCGATCGCCGCCTCGACCAGCCGGCCCGCCGCCACCTGCGGGTCGGGGTGGCCCAGCATGATCTCGGTGATCTGCGCGTCGGTCAGCTCGCCCGTCAGCCCGTCCGAGCAGACCAGGATCCGGTCGTGCGCGCCGATCGGGATGTACCGGAAGTCGGCCCGCGCCTCGTCCCGTCCGCCCAGTGCCCGCGTGATCACGTGCCGGCGCGGATGGTTCCGCGCCTCCTCGGCGGTCAGCGTACCGGCGTCGACCATTTCCTGGACCTCCGAGTGGTCCACGCTCACCTGGTCCAGCACCCCGCTGGAGAGCAGGTAGGTGCGCGAGTCCCCCACGTTCACGAAGAGCCAGTACGGGGCGTCGTCGAGGTACGCGACCACGGCACCGGTGAGCGTGGTGCCCGCACCCCGGCCCAGGCCGGAGGTGTCGATCGCCCGGACCCGTTCCTGCGCCGTCTCCAGCAGCGCCTCCACGTGGTGCGGCTCCACGCGCTCGATGTCCGACAGCGGACGCAGCGCGTCCAGCGCGGTGGCGCTGGCGACCTCCCCGGCCGCGTGCCCACCCATGCCGTCGGCCACGAAGAACGCGCCGCCCCCGGCGAAGTAGCCGTCCTCGTTGAGCTGACGGCGCAGCCCCCGGTCGGAGGCGGCCCCCCACGCCAGCGTCAGTGCCTCCTCGCTCATGCGGACGCCTGCGGGTGCACGACGACGCGGCGGTCACCCACGTGGATCGTCGAACCGACCGGCACCCGGACCCGGGCGCCCGGCTCCGCGACGCGTGGTGGCAGGCCCGGCGCCGAGACCACCGTGCCGTTCGTGGAACCGCGGTCGGTCAGCCACAGGCCCGCTGTGTCCACGCCGAGCTCGGCGTGCGTCTTGGACACCGAACGGGTGGGGTCCTCCACCTTGATGAGGATCCATCCGGACGTGTCCGGCGCCTGCGGGTTGCGGCCGACGAGCGCCTTGGTGTCGACGACGTAGCGCTCGCCGTTCTCGACCTCCAGCACCACCGTCGCCACCGGTGCCGGAGACATCGGGCGGCTCATGTGGGTACGCGTCATGTCGACGGGCGCCGAGTCGCGCTGCTCCGCCTCCGGCTGCGGCGCCTGCTGCACCGGCTGGGGCTGCGGCTCCGCGGGCATCGGGGCACGCCGCGTGAGGTCCGGCTGGGCCGGCTGCTGCACCGGCGCCGCGGGTGCCACCGGCGTCTGCTGGACGGGCGTCTGCTGGACGGGCTGCTGCTGGACCGGCTGCTGCGCGGTCTGCGCCGGGTGGGGCGTACCGCCGGAACCGGGATGCGGCCGACGAATCGTCACCGGCTCCTCCTGCGGGGGCAGCGCCTCCGCGGGTGCGCTCGGGGTCTGGCCCGGGATCCCGGTGATCACGCCGCCACCGGCCGGCGCGGAGGAGTCGGGGAAGGCCCACGGGTCCCGTGCCTGGGCCGGTGCGGCAGGCTGGGCCTGCTGCGCCGGCGCCTGGGACTGGGCGCCGTTGCCGGCGCCGGTCCACACCGTCGACGTACCGGCGGGCGCCTTCGCGGCGGTGCCCGCCACCGGGCTCGCCGGGGCACCCGCCACGTCGGAGGCCATGAGCACCACGGCGCGGCCGACCTTGTCGTGCCAGCCCTGGCGCTTGCCGCCGCCGTCGAACGCCGGGGACACGAGCACGAGAATCTGGCCGACCAGGCACACCAGCGACCCGAGACCCACGATGAGCCAGCGCAGGAACGCGCGGCCGAACCCGATCGGGTCGTGCGCGACGACGTCCACGGTACGGATCTTGCAGACGAGGTTGCCCACCGTCTTGCCGGTCTTGCCCTCCCACGCGGAGACGCCCAGCCAGTAGCCCAGCACGAGCACGCCGCTGATCAGCTGCGGCACCAGCATCCTCGACGCGATGACGTCCGGAGACATCAGCAGGGTGCCGGTGCCCCCGGCGGTGGCGAGCCCGATCATCAGGATCACCCAGGCCACCACCCCGATCACCGCGCCGTCCACGAGCGCCGCCAGGAACCGGCGCCCGGTGCCCGCGTACACCACGGGTACCGGCTGCACCGCCGAGACTCCCACCCGTGTGTGCGAGAGCGACTCCGGCACCGTGGTACCTACGTCACTTGTCTGGGTACGCGGGAACGGGCGTCCGCACACGCCGCAGTACGGCGCGCTGCCATCCTGTGCGGACCCGCATCCAGCGCAGACCACGTCCGTCATCGACTCTCCTTCGTCCGACGGGACCCGAGTCCCCCGAGTGCCGCGAAGATCCCGCGGCGACCACCGATTCGTGCCCAGACGGAACGGAGCGACAACGCTGCCCGCACCCTCCGTCGGGTGCTCACGGTGGAGCGTAGCCCTCCCACGAGCTCGTCCACCTCGACCCAGAACGCCTCGACGTCGGCCGGGGTGGGTTCTTCCCGCCCGAAGACCGTCGCATCGGCGCGGTGCGCGAGCATGAGTGTCGACGGAACCTGGTGCGCCCCGGCGATCACCCCGGCGCTCTCACGCCGCGTCGCCCCGCGCGGCACCGTCGTCCCGAGATCGGTCACGACGTCGACGACCTCGTGCCAGCCGCCGCTGATCCGGTCCGCGAGCTGCTCGGCGCTGCGGCGTGCGGCCCTGCGTCGGGCCTTGTACGCGAGGATCGCCAGGATCGGGCCGGCGATCAGCAGGAGCGGGATGCCGACCGCCAGCAGGATCACGCCGAGCAGGCCCCAGTCGAAGAGGTCGTTCTCCGCCTCTTCCTTCTCGTCGTCCTCGACGCTGCCGGCCTTCGCCTTGTCCGGCTCCTCCGGTGGCTCCGGGTCCTGCAGCACCGGTGGCTTCGGCTCCGTCTTGCTCTTGGGCTCGGGCTGGATCTGCGGCTTCTCCTCCGGGACGGCGTCGACCGGCACCCAGCCGTACTCCTTGAACGGCACCTCGATCCACGCGTGCACGTCGCTGCCGAGCACCGTCCAGGGCTCGCCCTCCTCGTACTTGCTCGTCTTGTCCGGGTAGAAGCCCATGACGACGCGGGCCGGGATACCCGCCTGCCGGGCCATGAGGGCGAGCGCGACGGCGAACTGCTCGTCGTCGCCGACCATCTTCTCCTCCGCGACCAGCGTGTCGATCCGCTCTGCCGAGTGGCCGGGGCGGGACGGCGTCTCGCCGTCGAGCCCGCTGGACAGCACACCCGACTGCTGCAGGAGGTCCCGGATCTGGAACAGCTTGGTCGCGGGGTCGGTCTCCTCGCCCACGAACTGTGCCGCCTTGGCCGGCAGGCCCGGAGGGAGCGAGCTCGGATCGGTCTCGGGCAGGTCCGCGTCGAGCACGATCTCGCTCTTCTTCAGGGTCTCCTCGTCGGGCTCCTCCTCCACCAGCGTGTTCAGCGTGTACCTGTCACCACGCTGGATGCCCGCCGTGGTGAGCGCCGTGTTGGTGGTCGAGTTGTAGTAGGTGCCGTCCGTCTGGACCTCGCCGTTCGGGCCTGACCAGCGCACACCGGTCAGGTCGCCGATCTCGGGCACCCAGACACCCGAGTACGCCGCGACGGTGACCTCGATCGGCGTCGGCGTGCCGTCGTCGGTCGTCGCGATCTCCTCGCCGACGCGCGTGTAGAACCCGGTGTCACCGCCGTCGCCGGACGCGTCGTAGACCACGCCGTCGTACCGGTCGAGCGTCGCGAGCCGGATGCGGCTGCCCTCGGGCAGCTCGCTGACCGTGAACAGCTCCTCCTCGCGGGCGTCCTTCGCGTAGTGCCGGAACGCGACGAGCGGGCTCGTGAACTGATGGATGTCCAGCGGCGGCACGATCGTCTCGCGCAGGACCGTGCGCGGCTGCTCCGGCATGATGATCGGCGCGGTGAAGCCCGCGGCCACCGCCGCGACACCGAGGATGGTGGCGCCGGTGCGGATGCGGTACCAGCGCAGCCTGCGCGTGGCCTCGCGGCTGGACTCCGTGCTGATCGAGTGCGTGCCGACGCGCGCCTCCATGACGCGTACCGCGCCCCAGAGCAGAGCGACGATGGCGATCACGAGGCCCTGGACCACCGGGAACGCCTCGTCGACCGTGCCCAGCAGGATCACGCCGACGAGACCGACGATGACCGGCAGGACCGCCCAGACCGCGTGCTTCGCCCGCCACGAGATGGTGCCGGCGACCAGTGCCACGAGCAGCATGAGCAGGTACGGCACGACGGCGAGGTCGGGGAACGACCGCATGGGCGGCACGGTGGTGATGAACTGCTTCCAGCCCTCCACCGAACCGAGCAGCAGCTCGCGCAACGTGTCGAGGGTGGGCACGACGCCGGCGATGGTGGTGTGCGGCAGCGCGAGCGCGCCACCGAACACGAGGTAGCCCAGCACCGCGAGGGCGGTCACCGTCACGGCGGGGAAGCGCCGCCAGGCGCCGACCCAGGCCACCAGCAGGCCCACGACGGCGCCGCCGATCGTGGGCAGCAGGTAGCCCAGCGAGCCCCAGACGGGGCCGAAGCCGACCGCGACGGCACCGAGCATCACGCCCAGCGCGGCGACGTCGACGAGGGCGAACCGGGTCAGCGCCCGGGGGCGCTCGGCGTCCTTGCGGCGCGTGGTGCCCCGGCCCGTACCGGTGCCGTACCCGGTACGGGTGCCGCGGGTGCGGGACGACGGTCGGCCCGGGCCGGAGCCCGCGCCGACCGGTACGTTCCCGCGGGTGTTCTCGTCGCTCATCCGTCGCTCATCTTCTTCAGGGCAAGGGGCAGGTCGGCGAGGCGGCCCAGCGTGAGCACGCCGAGCTCCGCGATCGCGTGCCGGCCGAGGGATGCGCCCGGCACGCACTGGATGGCCATGACCTGCACCCCCGCGGGGACACGGGCCGACGCCGAGCGCAGCTCCGTGGGCGTGACGCGGCTGCCGATGACGAACGCGATCACCGAGAAGTCGGCGGCGGCCATGGCGGCCGAACGGGCCAGGTCCACCAGCTTGGACTTGCGGGACTCGAGCTCGATCCGGGACAGGTCGTCCATCAGGCGGGTGCGGTGGTCGCCACGCAGCGTCGCCTCGTTGACGAGCACCGTGACGCCGCGGTCCTCCTTGATGGCCTGCAGGCCGAGGGAGCCGCACACGCTCACGGCGAGCTCGAACTCCTCGTCGTTCGCGTAGTCCTCGGCGCGCGTGGACAGCAGCACCGCGAGGTGCGAGCGCCGGGTCTCCTCGAACTGCCGCACCATCAGCTGGCCGGTGCGCGCGGTCGTCTTCCAGTGGATGTGCCGCCGGTCGTCGCCGGGCACGTAGTCGCGCAGGGCGTGGAAGTTCACGTCCGAGCTCGTGATGTCGTTCGTGACGCGCCCCTCGAGGTCCTTGAGGAAGCCCGTCGACGAGCCGGTGAGGTTCTTGACGCGCGGGTGCACGAAGACTTCTTGCTCGTTGGTCCACGTCATCTCGCGGCGCAGGAGCCCCAGCGGGTCGGCGCGCACGGACTTGACCGGGCCCACGGTGATCACGCTGCGGCGCCGGGTCGGGATGGTGAAGATCTCCTCGTGGGCGTCGCCGCCGCGCAGGCGCGGCACCGGGAACGCGGCGGTTCCGGTGCCCACGGGGAGCTCCATCACCGACGGGAGCAGCGGGCGGCTCGACGCGTTGCGCACGTCGAGGCGCCCGACGGCGCGGTCACCGACCGTCACACGGGCCTGCGCCAGGTCGAGCACCACGTCGTACTTGAACCGGCCGAGCACGAACACGATGGCGCACACGAGCGTGACGGTGAGGACGATCGCCGCGACCAGCACCTCGAGCCAGCCGAGCATGAGGCCGGCCACCCAGGCGCCCGCGGCCGTCAGCGTCACCGCGATCCCGAACGTGCTGAACGTGCGGCGCACCGGCGCCAGGACGCGACCGACCGCCGCCGCCCGGGAACGGACGGCGGCGGTGAGGGTCACCAGGCCGCGGCGGCCACGCTGCACCTGCGTGCGCCCCGCGGCCACGGCTC
Source organism: Promicromonospora iranensis (assembly GCF_028994775.1). GTDB lineage: Bacteria > Actinomycetota > Actinomycetes > Actinomycetales > Cellulomonadaceae > Promicromonospora > Promicromonospora iranensis_A. Next base: position 19,042 of record NZ_JAJQMN010000015.1, read on the forward strand.
CGCCGAGGCCGCGCGGCTTCTCCTGCCGCTTCCCGTACGCGATGCCCGACGCGGTCATGCCGAGGCCCGCTCCTGCGGCGCCGCGACGTCGGCCATGATCCGGGCCAGGATGACGTCGGGGCGGGAGCCGGCGAACTCGGCCTCCGGGTCCAGCACGAAGCGGTGGCCCCAGACCGGCTGGGCCAGCTCCTTGATGTCGTCGGGCAGCACGTAGTTACGGCCGTGGGCGGCCGCCCACACCTTGGCGCAGCGGACCAGGGCCAGCGCACCACGGACCGAGACGCCGACCCGCACCTCGGCGGCGTTGCGCGTCTCCTCGCTGAGCCGGCTGACGTACTCCAGCACCGCGGTGTCGGTGTGCACCGTCATCGCCAGGTCCGCCATCTCCGTGACGGCCTTGGTGGTGATGATCGGCTGCAGCGCCAGGCTGCGGTCCTTGACCGAGGCGCCCGACAGGATCTCCACCGTCGACGCGTGGTCCGGGTAGCCCACCGACGTCTTCATGAGGAAACGGTCCAGCTGCGCCTCGGGCAGGCGGTAGGTGCCGGCCTGCTCGATCGGGTTCTGGGTGGCGAGCACCATGAACGGGCGACCGGTCTCGTGCGCGACACCGTCGACGGTGACCCGGCCCTCCTCCATGACCTCCAGGAGGGCGGACTGCGTCTTCGGCGAGGCGCGGTTGATCTCGTCCGCGAGCACGATCGAGTTGAAGATCGGGCCGGGGTGGAAGTCGAACTTGCCGCTGTTCTGGTCGTAGATCGTCACACCGGTGACGTCGGACGGCAGCAGGTCGGGCGTGAACTGGATGCGGTTGTGCGTGCCCTGGACCGACGCCGCGATCGAGCGCGCGAGCATGGTCTTGCCGGTACCGGGTGCGTCCTCCAGCAGCAGGTGGCCCTCGGCGAGCATGCAGGTGAGCGCCAGGCGTATCACCGGTGCCTTGCCCAGGACGGCCTGGCCGACGTTGCCGACGAGCCGGTCGAAGGTCTGGGCGAACCAGGCCGCCTGCTCGGGGGTCATCGTGGTCATCTCATGTTTCCCTACTGCTCGTTACTGCTCGTTCGTCGGGTGAAGTCGTGTTGATCATGACGTGGCCGGCCGCCGACGGCGCGGCGACCGGCCACGGTGGAGTTCTACCAGTTCCTCGCCTCGTACAGCTTGCCGTCGATCCGGACCGCCACCTGGGTGTTCGCGTACCCGTAGTAGCAGGTCAGCTGCATCCGGCCGCTCGGCGACCCGAAGTTACGGGTGGTGCTGCGGCCCTCTCCTACGATGTTGTGCCATCCCGACTCAGCCGGGTTCGTACCGGACCAGCACTCCACGGAGTGGTTTCCCGTGCTGAAGTCGGACCAGTTGACCACGAAGTAGGCGCACGCCGATGTGTCGCAGTCACCGGTGTTGACGCTCGAGCCACGGGTGACGAACGCCTTCGGGTCGGGGCGTGGATCCGACGTCCCCGAGGCGCAGGCCGAGTTCTTCTGCCCCTCGCTGTCCGTGACCTCGACGCAGGCCTGCTTGGTGTCGCTGTAGCCGGCCGACGCGCTCTCCGAACCGCTCGGGGCGGAGCTGCTGATCGCCCCGGTGACGCGCACCGACGCGATGGGTCGGCCGTTTGTCGCCCGGCCGTCCCAGGTGAAGGTGACCTTCTGGTCACCGCCGTTGGCGGTGATGGTCGGCTTCGGCACCGGGCCGTAGGGCGTCACGGCGTTCGACGAGGCGGACCAGTTGGAGCAGACGTACTGGTTGCAGGCGCGCACCTGGAAGGTGTACGACGTCCCGTTGTTCAGGTTCGGGAACGCGTACGACGTGGTGTCGCCGACGCTCCTGCCCTGCGCCCCGTTGGCCTGCACCTCGTACCGGTGCCCCGGGCCGCGGAAGTCGGAGCTCGAGATCGCGTTCCAGCGCACGTCGGCGGCCTGGTTCCTCGGGTTGCTGGCCTGCACCCCGCTCGGGACGAGCGGTACGCCGTACGCCGGCTCGGCGGCGGACTGCGCGCTGACCGGGGACTTGCCCGCCTTGTTCTCGGCCTGCACCGTGAACGTGTAGGACGACTCCGGGTTCAGCTGCTGCACCCGCTGCGACGTCTTGCCGACCACGGTCATCGACTTGGTCTTGCTGCCGTCCTGGTAGACGTCGAGGTAGTACGTCTTGACCGGGTCGCCGTTGTTGGCCGGAGCCGTCCACGACACGTCGATCTGACCACCGACCCCCGTGTCCACGCGCTTCGCGGCCGGGGCAGCCGGCTGTGCGGGCGGCGCGGCAGGCGTCTCGGGTGCCGACGGGACCGACCAGTCCGACGGATCCGGGGCCTCGTTCTTCGCCTGGACGCGCACGGTGTACGCGGTGCCGTTCTGCAGGCCGGACCAGACCGTCGACTCACCGCTGACGCACGTCTTCTGGGTCACGCTGTTGTTCGGGGGCGGGCTGATCTCCAGGTTCACGCACTCGATCGGCGACCGGTCCGTGTAGGCCTTGTTCTTCCAGCTGACGGTGAGCTCGCTGTCGCCGAACTCGAGAGTCGGCGCAGCCGGCTTGTCCGGCTTCTGGTCCGGGCGCGCCTCGCGTGACGCCGGCGACGGGTCCGAGTCACCGACCTCGTTCGTCGCGATGACCTTGAACGTGTACTTCACGTTGTTCGCCAGCCCGCCGAACGTGCACGTGGTGGTGGTGCACTGGTGCTCCTGCCCGTTGCTCGCCTGCAGCGTGTAGCCCGTGATGTCGGAGCCGTTGTTGTTCGGCTGGTCCCAGCTCAGCACCACCGTCTCGGAGCGCACCTCCTCGACGCGCGGAGCCCGTGGCGCCTCCGGGGCGCCCAGCACCGTCAGCTTCACGATGCCGTCGACCTGCCGGTCCCGGTCCTCCGTGGCGTCCTGGACCGTGTACCGCACGGTCATGACACCGTGGAAGTCAGCGTCCGGCGTGATCACCACCTCGTTGTCGCTGAAGGACACGTCGCCCCGGCCGGTCTCGCCCGCGGCACCGACCACCTTCAGCGGCTCCTCCGGGAACGGGTTGGTGTCGTTGGCGAGCACCGGGACCGAAACCGGCTTCCCCTGGTGGGCGTCGGGCACCTCGTCCGGCGTGGTCTGCACCAGCGGTCGGGTCGACTTGACGACCATGACCGTGAGGGTCCCGCTCACCGGCGGGTTCGTGCCGTCGCTGACTGCGAAGGACAGCTCCTGGGCCGTGCCCTTGGGGACCGAAGGCTCCACGTCGGCGGACACCGTCGCGTCGGAGACCGAGGGAACGATGCCCTCGGCACCCTTGACGTCGAACGTCAGGTCGTCCTTGTCCGGGTCCTTGACGTAGCGGCTGAGGTCGACGGAGCTCTCGTCACCGGCCGCGACCTCGAGCACGGGGGTACCCGTGATCTCGGGCGGCAGGTTCTTGGCGGGGGTCACGTCGATCGGCAGGGTCAGCACGGCGGTCAGGCCCTCTTCGTCGTCAGGCCCCGAGCCGTCGGTCACCTCGAAGCTGACCGACGCCGCACCGGCGAAGTCCTCGGCCGACGTGTACTCGAGCGTGTGGGCATCGACGATCCGGACCCGGCCCTCCAGGGCCTTGACCGTGCGGTCCTCGGTGATGCGCGGCTCGCGGCCCTCGCGGACCACCACGTACTTCTCGAGCTCGATGGTCAGCGGCTCGCCGCTGACGGCCTGCAGCGGACCGACGCCTGGCTTCACGTGCGGACGTGACTGGTCGCCCGGCACCCGGATGAAGGCCTTGGCCTCCAGGTCGTCCATGTCGGTCACCGTGTAGGTGATGACGCGCGCGCTCTCGGTGAGCTGCACCTCGACGGCACCCGACTCCGTGACCGTCACGCCCTCGAGGTCCTCGTCCACCGAGACCTCGAGGTCGGCGGCGACGCCGTCCGGGTCCACGTCGTTCTCCAGGACGTTCACCGTGACGCTGGCGGAGCCCTTGACGTCGTCGGAGGTCACCACGTCGTCGTGCGCGATGGGCCGCAGCAGCGGTGCGTCCGCGTCCGCGTTCACCGTGATGGCACCGGAGGCCTTGGCCTTGTAGCTGTCCTGGATGCCGTAGAAGAAGGAGTACGCACCCTCGTCGTTCGGCGCCGTGACCACCACGTCGTCCTTCACGGCCTTGGGCTTCATGTCCTCGGTGCCCTCGAAGCTCTTGGCCACCAGGCCGATCTCGTCGCCGTCGGGGTCGGAGTCGTTCTCCAGGGCCGCGATCGCCACCGTACGGCCCGGCCGGACCGTCGTCTCGTCGTCGGCGGCCTGCGGTGCCTGGTTGCTCGCCGGCTTCGTCGCGATACCCACGCGGACGATTCCCTCGGCGGGTGCGCCGCGCGTGTCGATCGCCTGGTAGGTGAACTGGTCGAGACCCGTCTCGTCCTCGCCGGCCTTGTAGTCGATGAAGCCGTCCACGATGGTGGCGGTGCCCTTGGCCGGCGCCTCCGAGATCGAGCTCAGCGTCACGTAGTCCCCGTCGGGGTCGGTGCCGTCGAGCGGGAGCGGGATGCGGACGATGCCGTCGCTCAGCACCCGTGCCTCGACGTCCGGCAGCGCGGGCGCCCCGTTCTCCGGTGCGTCCACCACGTTGATGGTGATCTGCGCGGAGTCCTTCTGCCCGTTGCTGTCCACCACCTCGTAGACGGCGTGCACCGTGCCCGCTTCGTCGCCGGCGCGGAAGCGCACGTCGTCCTCCGAGACGAACGCCTCGCCCGCCGACGCCGGCGGCGCCTCCTGGAGCTCGTCGTTGAGCGTGAGCTCCAGCCCGTCCGGGTGGGAGTCGTTCTTGAGCACCGGGATCGTCACGATGTCGCCGGTGTGCACGGTGGCCATGTCGGGTCCGGCCTCCGGGGGGCGCAGCTGCGCCGACGCCGGGATCGGCACCACGCGCACCTGGCCGGTGACCGCACCGGTGCCGTTCGCGACCTTGTAGTCGATGAGCACCGGCTCGTCGAGGCGCTTCACCTCCGAGATCTTGAGGATCTGGTGGTTGAGCACCGCGACCTTCACCGGTGCGTCCGACGGGACGGTCACACCCTGCACCACGAGCACGCCGCCCGCGGGGTCGGTGTCGTTCGCCAGGACGTCGACCAGCGCCGTGCCACCCGTGGGCAGCAGCACCTGGTCGGACACCGCCACCGGGGAACCCGCGCCCTCCGGCGGGTCGACGACGTCCACGCGCACCAGGCCGGTCACCGGGTTGGGGCCGTCGGTGACCTCGTACGTGAGGTCGTACGAGCCCGGCTCGTCGCTCTCGAACTTGAACGTGGCCGCCGTCTGGTTCGGGGAGATCGTCACCGACTCCGGCCCGTCCACCCGCGTCAGGCGCAGCTCGTCACCGTTCGGGTCGTAGTCGTTCTTCAGCGGGCTGACGGTGGTCGGCTCGCCGGTGAGCACCGTGACGTGGTCCTGCACGGCGACCGGCGGCGCGTTGCTCGCGACCACGTTGACGATGAGCTTGCCCTCGACGGGCAGGCCCTCGGCGTCCGACACCGTGATGTCCACGTTCTTACGGCCGATGGCCGTACCGCCGTCCCGGAACTCGATGGTGCCGTCGGGACGGAACCGGACCTCGTCGAGCGGGTCGGCGGTGCTCGCGCTGGAGAGGAACAGGTCGTCGCCGTCAGGGTCCGTGAAGTACGGCAGCACCTTGATGGTCGCCAGACCCTCCTGGCCCACCTGCAGCACCGGCTCACCCGACTGCACCGGCGGGTTGTTCTCCTCCATCGGCACCACCTTGACGGTGACCGAATCGACGGCCGTGCCGTTCTCCCGGCCGTCGTCGACCTCGTAGTCGAACGTCGTGGTCCCCTTGGCGTCGGCCGGCACGTTCGCCTGCAGCGCCGCGCCGTCCAGCACGCGGTCCACGGCGATGTCGCCCTTCGGCTCGGACGCGACCCGCGCCGTCATGACGTCGCCGTCCGGGTCCATGTCGTTGCCCAGCACGTTCAGCACGGTGGTCCGGCCGGGGCGCACGCCGAACATGTCCGGCTTCGGCTCCGGCGGACGGTTCGCCTTGGTCCGGTCGGCCACGAACTGGTCGACCTGCTCCGGGGTGGCGTCCTCGGACTCGGACTTCTCGCCCTTGGCGTCCTCGGGCATCTTCAGGTCCCAGTCATCGACCTTCTCGAACTCGTCGGCGGCCATCCACAGGGAGCCGTCCGCGACGTCGTTCAGCACGATGACGTTCCGGTTCACCCGGTAGACCAGCCTGGCGGACGAGTCGACGCCCTCCAGCACCTGGTCGACGTCGTTGTCCGGCCCCGGGCAGTCACGGACGACCTGGCCCGAGACCGACCAGGCGCCGTAGGCACAGCCGCCCAGCTGCACGGGAGCCGACGGCTCACCGGTGGCAGCACCGGTCGCGGTGCGCGTCGTCGCGTCACCACCACCGAGCGGCTGGGTGACCAGGCCCTTCTTCGTCGCCAGCAGCACGTTGTCGGCCGCCTCGGACGGCTGCTGCAGCGCGCCCTGCGCGCCGTCCTCCACCGCGACCGTGTCACCACCCGGCAGCACCAGGTTCCCGGTCGACTCGTCCAGCACCACCGGCTCGTCACCCACCGCGGAGACCTGGACCTCGGCATCCGCCTCCACCGGCAGGTCGGACTCCTCCGGCTCCTCCGCGACACCCTGCGTGCTGGTCGGGACCGTGTACAGCTTGCCCTCGGACGGCACCGCGAGGAACACCGTGCCCTCGTTGCTCACCGCGAGCTCGCCGTTCGTACCGGCCTTCAGCTGCGGCTTGAGCTTCTCCTCGTCGAACCCGACCGCACCGTCGAAGGGCAGCACCCAGAGCCGGCCCGTCTCCCCGTCGTACACACCGGTGGCGGTGCCGCCCGCGGAGACCTGCGCACCCGCCGGGAATTTCATGACGCCGGACAACGCGAGCTGCGCCGGGTTGACCGGGCTGGCGGCGGAGCCGCCGATGTCGTCGAGGAGCACCCGCTGCGCGTCCTGCTCGACGTCGAAGCTGGTGGAGTTGGCCAGGAGGGTGCCGTCGAGGGCCTTCGCCTCGTAGTTGAACCGCCCGAGCTTGCCCGACGCCGTCTGGGTCACCCAGACACCGGAGTCGTTCAGCTCGACGTCGGCCGTCGCCTCACCCTCGTAGAGGAGTGCGAAGCCGACCAGCCCTGCGCCGAAGAGGGTGACCGCTCCGATCGATGCCGCTGACCGGCGATTCTCGTACACGCGTGAGGCAAAGCTCATGCGTCCTCCTCTTCATCACTCCACCGAAGTCTGCTCGCCCGGTCAATCCCCACAGGCGCAACGGGAGCACCTTACCGGGAGGAAGGGTGAATGGTCGTGGACTTTCGGTGGGCAGGACTACCCATGGCCAACGCCCAAATTGTACGAGTCTGTCTGGTCGCCGTCGCGGAAAGTCGGCCGTCCGGACCTCATCTGTCAGCGGTTCACCAGAGAAGGTGATTCGACTCCCCCAGCTGCTGGGTCTCCACCCAGGTGTGTTCACCCGAGTAGCCGTGCATGCAGTCCGACTGGCCCGACCAGTTTCCGTTGGCATCAGTCCGGAGCGGCGCGCCCCACGCCTGACCCCACCAGCGCCCCTGCTCCGCTCGGGGGAAGTACACCTGGCCGGCCGGGTCGTGCTGCGTGGACAAGCACCGCATCGTGAACGTCATGTTGGGCTCCCATCCGGTGATGCTCATGTTGATCCACCGGCACGCCGCCCCCTGGCGGCAACCGGACGAGGTCGACCCGTCCGCGCCCTTCGAGATGGTGAAGCTCCTGTTGGCAGGGTTTGGGTTGGTCCGTCCGCTGCCCGACGCCGTCGCGCCGCACCCGGCGGCATTGCAGGCCTGCACCTCGATGTTGTAGGTCGTGCTGTACGCAGGGCCTACGTCGACATTGCCGCCCGACACGGACAGACCTTGCCACCCACCACCGTTGATGCGGTACCGCATCGAGTCCAGGGCGCGGCCGCCGTTGTCGCCGGGTGGCGACACCGTGAAGCGGCCCTCGGAGGACGACCGCAACGCCCAGGTGACACCCGGAGCACCCGGTGTGGTGTAGGGCGTCACGGGGTTCGAGCTGGCGGTCCACGCCGAGCACGTGTACTGGTTGCAGGCCCGCACCTGGAACCGGTACGCCGTGCCGTTGGTCAGTCCCGTGACCGTGTGCGGGGAGGACGCGGTGCGGGCAGCGACGCCGTTGCCCTGCACCTCGTACCGGTGCCCGGGGCCGCGGAACCCGTCGCCCGAGATCCCGGTCCACCGCACCGTCGCCTGTCCGCTCGTGGTGCTGCCCAGCTCCGCTGTCGGCGTGCCCGGTACCTGCGGCTGGCCGTAGGGCACCTGCTCGGGCGACCGGTCGCTCACCGGCGACCGGCCGGCCTTGTTCTCCGCGGTGACCGCGAAGGTGTAAGAGGCTTCCGGCGACAGCCCCGAGACCACCTGCGAGGTCCCGGCGACGGTCTGGGTCTCCTTCTTGGTGCCGTTCTCGAACACGTCGAGGTAGTACTGCTCGACCGGGTCGCCGTTGTTCGCCGGCGCGGTCCACGAGACGGTGATCTGGCCGCCGAGCGCGTTGTCCACCCGCTGCGCGGTGGGCGCCGCCGGCTTGGCCGGCGGGGCGGCCGGCGTCTCGGGCGCCGACGCGTCGCTCCAGTCCGACGGCTCCGGCGCGGCATTGACCGCCTGCAACGTCACCGTGTAGGAGGTGCCGTTGGCCAGGCCGTCCCACACCGTTCGGGTCCCGGTCACGCACGTCTTCTGGATCACGCCGTCGGCCGGGGCCGGGCTGATCTCGAGGTTGACACACTCGATGGGCGACCGGTCGCTGTACGCCCGGTTCTGCCAGGCGACCGTCAGGGAGGAGTCGCCGAACGTCAGCGTCGGCGGCTCGGGCTTGTCGGGCTTCTCGTCCGGTCGCGCATCCTCCGACGGTGCGGAGGCCTCGGACTCCCCCACCTCGTTGGTGGCCGTGACGGTGAAGTTGTAGACGACATCGTTCTTCAGGCCCGTGACGGTGCAGGTCGTGGACCGGCACTCGGTCGTGTCGCCCTTGCCGGAGCGCACGGTGTACCCGGTGATCTCGGCCCCGTTGTCCGACGGCGGGTCCCACGACAGCACCACCGTCCCGGACCGCACCTCCTCGACCTGTGGCGCGCGAGGCGCCTCCGGCCTGCCCAGCACGGTCAGCCGGATCGTGCCCTCGACCTCCCGGCTCGGGTCGGCTGTCGCGTCCGCCACGCGGTAACGGACCACGAGCGTCCCCACGAAGGTGTCCGACGGCGTCACGACCACGCCCGACCCGGACGGCTCCGCGTTGCCCTGGCCGGTCTCGACCCCCGCGCTCACCACGGTCAGTGGCTGTTCCGGAAACGGGTTGGCGTCGTTGGCCAGCACGTCCACCGTGACCGGCTCACCCTGGTGCGCGTCGGACACCTCGTCGGGGTTGGCGCGCGCGAGGGGACGGGTGGAGGCGACCACGGTGACCACCAGCTCGCCGACGACGGGCGGGTGACCGCCGTCGGACACCGTGAACGGGACGGTCGCGCGCGTGCCCTTCGGCACCGAGACCTGTGCCTGTGCCAGGACCCGGGATCCCTCGGTGCCGAACGTGACGCCGTCGATCCCGCCGGTGACCTCGACGGTCAGCGGGTCCCCCTCGGGGTCGACCGCCACGCGGGACAGGTCGAGCGTCGCTTCCTCGCCCGCTGCCACCTCGAGCAGGGCGGTTCCCTTGATCTCCGGCGGCTGGTTGCGGCTCGCGCGGACGTCGATCGGCACGGTCAGCACGGCGGTACGGCCCTCGGGGTCGTCGGGACCGTCCCCGTCGGTCACCTCGAACGTGACCGACGCCGGCCCGACGTAGTCCTCGTCGGAGGTGAACGTCAGCGTGGTGGTGCCCGTGACCTCCCGTGTCCCCTCGACGGCCGTGACCTTCTCCTCGACGGTGAACCGTGGCTCGTGGCCGTCCGCGACCACCACGTGATCGGCGATGTCGATCTCGAGCGTCTCGCCCGCGAACGTCCGCAGCGCTTCCACCGGCTGCTTCAGGTGCGGCAGCGAGCCGTCGCGCGGCACCCGCAGGAACGCCTTCGCGGTGAGACCGTCCATGTCCGTCACGGTGTACGTGAGCACCTGCGGGTCCTCGGTGAGGGCCACGGTGACCTCACCGTCCTCGCCGAGGGTGACGCCCGGAGGCAGCGCACCACGCTCGTCCTGCACCGCCACCTCAAGGTCTGCCGCGACGCCGTCGGGGTCGGCATCGTTCCGCAGCACGTCCACGGTCACCGTGTCGGAGGTGACGTCGGCGGGCGGGACGACGTCGTCGCGGGCGACCGGGCGCAGCAGCGGCGCGTCCCGGGCGACCTCGACGGTGATCGAGCCGGTGGCTCGGGCCGCGTACGCGTCCTCGATGCCGTAGTAGAAGGTATGCGTGCCCTCGTCGTCGGGAGTCGTCACCACGACCAGGTCGTCGACGACCCGCGGGTCCAGGCCGTCGGCACCCTCGAAGGACCGGGGCACCAGGCCGACCTGGTCCCCGTCCGGGTCCGAGTCGTTGGCCAGGGCATCCACGGCGACCTCGCGGCCAGGCCGGACGAGCGTCTTGTCGCCTCCCGCGGTGGGCGGCTGGTTGATCCCGGGCGGCTGTGCCACCCCGACGGCGACCGTGCCCTCCGCCGTGGCGCCGCGGGTGTCCGTCACGGCGTACCGGAACTCGTCGGCGCCTGCGGCGTCTCGCGACGCCTCGTACTCGAGGTACCCGTCGACCACCCGGGCGGTGCCTTGCGCGGGCGCCGCCGACAAACCGTCGAGCGTCACGTAGTCGCCGTCGGGGTCACTGGCGTCCAGCGGGAGCGCGATACGCGTGACGCCTCCGGCCAGCACACGGGCCGTCGTGTCCGGCGGTTGTGGTGCGGCATTCTCCGGGGTGTCGGTCACGTTGAGGGTGACCTGCGCGGAGTCCTTCTGGCCGTTGCTGTCGCGGACCTCGTAGACCAGGTGCACCGTGCCGGCGGTGGATCCCGCCTTGAACCGCACGGTGCCGTCCGAGACGAAGGCCTCGCCGGATTCCGGCTCCTCGACCAGCTCGGGCGCGACCGTCAGCTCCAGCCCGTCGGGGTGGGAGTCGTTCTTCAGCACCGGGACGGTGACGATGTCGCCGGTGTGCACGGTCGCCTCGTCCGCCGTCGCCTCCGGCGGACGGAGCTTGGTGGGTGCCGCGACGGGCACCACCCGCACCTGTCCGACGGCGGTCTGCGTGCCGTTCGACGCCGTGTACCGCAGGGTCACCGGCCGGTTCAGCCGCTCCGTCTCCGCCACGCGCAGCACGTGATGGTCCAGCACGACGGCGGTCACGCCCGGGTCGGCCTCGACCGACGAGGCGACGAGTACACCTCCGGCCGGGTCGGTGTCGTTCGCGAGCACGTCCACGAGCGCCGATCCACCCGCGGGGAGCAGCACGGTGTCGGCCACGACGACAGGTGGCCCCGCGTCGTCCGGCGGTGCCAGCACGTCGACCCGCACCAGCCCCATCGTGGACCCGGGCCCGTCGCTGACCTGGTAGGTGATGTCGTAGCTGCCGGGCTTCTGGCTCACGAACCGGAACGTGCCCGCCGGGTAGTTCTCCGTGATCGTGGCCGGGGCCTGGTCGCTGACGCTGACCAGACGCAGCCGGTCACCGTTCGGGTCGGTGTCGTTGCGCAGCGGTCGCACCGTGACAGTGTCGCCGGCCAGCACCGACACGTGATCGGCCACCGCGACGGGCGGTTCCTGGACCGCGACGACATCCACGAGGAGCTTGCCCTCGCCCACCTGGTCGAGCCCGTCCGACACCGTGAGATCCACGATCTTGCGGCCCGTCGCGGTCCCACCATCCCGGAACTCCACGGTCCCGTCAGGGCGGAACCGCACCTCGTCCATCGGTTCGGCGGTGGTGGCGCTCGACAGGACCAGGTCGTCGCCGTCGGGGTCGCGCCAGAACGGCAGCACCTTGATCGTCGCATCGCCGCCCTGCGCGACGCGCAGGACCGGCTCACCCGTCGGGGCGGGCGCCGCGTTCTCGCTGAGCGGCACCACCCGCACCCGCACGTCGGCCTGAGCCGTGCCCCCGCGCCCGTCGTCCACCGTGTATCCGAAGGTGGCACTGCCCGAGGCGGTCTCCGGCACGTTCGCCTGGAGTGCCGCGCCGTCGAGCACACGGTCCACGGAGACGGCCGACGCCTTGGTCGCCGACGCTCCCGGCTCCGCCGTGGCCCGGCCGACCGACACCGTCATGACGTCGCCGTCCGGGTCCATGTCGTTGCCCAGCACGTTGAGCACGGTGGTACGCCCCGGCCGCACCCCCAGGCTGTCGTCCTCAGCCCTCGGGGGACGGTTGGGCTTGTCCCGCTGGGCGATGAAGTGATCCACCATCTCGGGCGTGGTGGTCTCCGACTCGGTCTTCTCGCCCTCTGCCTCCTCGGGCATCGTGAGGTCCCAGTCGTCGACCTTCTCGAAGTCCTCGGCCGCCATCCACAGCGTGCCTGTCGCGACGCTGTTGAGCACGATCACCTGCCTGTTCACCCGGTAGGTGATCTCGCCCTCCGCGCCCTCCAGGTGCTCGTCCACATCACGGTCCGTACCCGGGCAGTCGCGGACCACCTGGCCGGTTCCGGACCAGGCGCCGTACGTGCAGTCGCCCAACCGTACGGGCGCCGCCGGAGTGCCCTGTGCCAGCCGCGTGGTGGAGTCGCCCCCGCCGAGCGGCTGCGTCACCAGGCCCTTGGTCGTCGCCACCGCGACGACCGTCCCGGCGCCCGACGGCTGCTGCAGCCGGGCCTCGGCCCCGCCGGCCAGGTCGACGACGTCGCCGCCGGGCAGCACGAGCGTCGAGGCCGTGCGGTCCAGCACCACCGGCTGGTCACCCACCGCGGTGACCTCGACCTCCGCACGCTCGCCCACCGAGAGCTCCGCCTCGCTCACCTCACCCGGGGAGCCGGTGACGCCCGTCCGCACGGTGACGAGTCGGCCCTGAGCCGGCACCGCCACGAACACCGTGCCGTCCATCGCGACGGCGAGCCGGGCGCCTGGGGCCACCTCCGCCGTCGGTTCCAGGTCCGCCTCGCTGAACTGGGCGGACCCCTCGAACGGAAGGACCCAGAGGCGCCCGTCGTCCGGGTCCAGGACGGCGGTCGTGGGACCACCCGAAGCGACGACCGCACCCGCGGGCACAGTCATGGTGCCCTGCAGAGCGAGGTGCGCCGGGTCGACCGGGCTCGCGGTGGCGGCGCCGGGGTCGGTCATCAGGACGCGGTACTCGGCCTGCTGCACGTCGAACGTCGAGGACCCGGACAGCAGGGTGCCGTCCAGCGCCTGCGCCTCGTAGTTGAACCGGCCGAGCAGCCCCGCCGAGGTCTTGGTGACCCAGACCCCCGAGTCGTCGAGGTCAACCTCAGCGGTCGCCTCGCCGTCGTGCAGCAGCATCAGCAGCACCAGCGCCCCGGTGAAGAGGGCTACGACAGCGCCCGACACGATCGAACGCGGGGACACCTTCGGTCCAGGCACAGATCTTCCTCAAGTTTCGGTCAGCAGCGGTGGCCGCAGCCTAGCCGGGACCGGAGCCGACGAGCAGAATCCACGGGCGGTCCGGCCGGGTGAAACGGGGCGACGTGGCACCTCATGACGTACCCGCCGCACGCCCGTTCACCACGTCACGGCCGTGGCCGCGCCCCAGTTGAACGTGCCCACATTGACCTGGACGCCGGTCGTCCCCCAGGCGCACGGCAGCTCACCCGTGAAGTTCCCGTTCGCGTCGGTCTCGAACTTCCGGCCATCGCGCGTCGTCTCGAAGGCGAGGTTGCCGTTCGCAGTCGGAGCGAACTTGTTCCCCGAGGCGTAGCACGAGACGCCGAACGCGTAGTTCGGCGTCGCGTTGCGCAGCCGCAGCCCGAGGTAGTGGCACGAGGACCTGGTGCAGGTGGAGCCGTCGTCGTTCGTGAAACCCACCGCGCTCGCGCCCTTGTACGTCGTGAGCGTCCGATTGCTCTCGTTGCTTCCCGTACGGCCCGACGCCTTGGCCCACACCCCGCACCCCGCACCGTTGCAGAGTCGCGCCGTCAGCGTGTAGCTGCGGTTCGGCTCCGTCGGCACGTTGACCTGATAGGGGTGCGACCCTGCCTGCCAGCCGTCACCCAGGGGCGAGCGCTCGCCCTCGCGCGTCGCGTCGCCGCTCAGCTTCCACTCGATACGGTCCACCCTGCGCCCGCCGTTGTTGTCGGGAGCCCAGACCCGGAAGTTGCCGTCGTCCCCCAGGTCCTTGAACCAGTCGACCCGCGGCGCCCCCGGCACGGTGTACGGGTTGACGGCGTTCGAGCGCGCCGTCCAGGCCGAGCACGTGTAGGCGTTGCAGGCGCGGACCTCGAAGGTGTGGTCACGGCCGTTCGCGAGCGATCCGAACGTGTACGGGGAACCTGCTGCCCGCTTCCTCGTGGAACCGTCCGCCCGCACCTCGTAGTAGGGACCGTTGCCGCGGAACTGGGTGACCTCGCTCCACGTCACGCGGGCCTTGCCGTTGGTGTCCCCGCTGATCAGCGATGCCTTAGGGGTTCCGGGCTTGACCGGCGTCCCGTACGGCTCCAGTGCCGCCGACCGAGGGCTCGCGGGAGACGTGCCCGCCTTGTTCTCCGCGACGACCGTGAACTGGTACGAGGCCTGCTGGTCGAGGTCCTGCACCTTCCGCGACGTGCCGGACACGGCAGTCGTCCGCTGCTTCTCGCCGTTGCGGTAGACGCTCAGGTGATAGGTCTCGATGGGGGCGCCGTTGCTCGCGGGCGCCGTCCAGCGCACGGTGATCTCCCCACCCACCGCCGTGTCGACCCGCGTCGCCCGGGGTGCGGCCGGCTGGGCGGGCGGCGCCGCGGGCGTCTCGGGGGCCGACGGGTCGGACCACTCGGACGGGTCGGGGGCGGCGTTCCGCGCCTGCACCCGCACCGTGTAGGCGGTGCCGTTCCGCAGGCCCTCCCACACGGTCTGCGTCCCGTCGAGGCACGTCTTCTGGATCCGGCCCGACGGCGGTGCCGGGCTGATCTCCAGGTTGACGCACTCGATGGGCGAGCGGTCGGTGTACGCCTTGTTCTTCCACGACACCGTGAGCCGCTCGTCGCCGAACCGCAGGCGCGGAGCGGCCGGCGGGTCCGGCTTCTCGTCCGGACGGGCCTCCTCGGAGGCGCCCGACTCCCCCGAGGTGCCCACCTCGTTCTTCGCCGTCACGGTGAACGTGTAGACCTGGTTGTTCGTCAGGCCGGTGATCGTGCAGGTGGTCGTGGGGCAGGTCGTCGCAGCACCCCGGCTGGGCCGCACCCGGTACTCGGTGATCTCCGCGCCGTTGTCCGACGGCGGGTCCCACGTCAGCACCACCGTCTCGGACCGCACCTCCTCGACCACGGGCCGGCGGGGTGTCTCCGGCGCGCCGAGCACCGTCACACGGGCTGTTCCCTCGACCTCACGCGTGCGGTCGCCCGTCGCGTCGGCCACCCGGTAACGCACCACCGTCACCCCGTGGAAGTCGGCCGGCGGAGTGACCGTCACGCTGTCCCCCGTCTTCTCGACGGTGCCCCGGCCGGACTCGAGCTGGGCCGAGACCAGGGCCAGCGGATCCTCCGGGAACGGGTTGACGTCGTTCTCCAGCACGTCCACCGTGACCGGCTCGCCCTGGTGCGCGTCTGGTACCTCGTCCACGGTGGCGCGCGCGAGCGGACGCGTCGAGGCCACCACGGCGATCGTGAGCTGTCCGGCGACGGGTGGGTGGCCGCCGTCGGACACGGTGAAGCGGACCGCGGTGCTGGTGCCCCTCGGGACGTCCGGCGCGGCCGTGACGAGGACGGTCGTGCCCTCGGTGGCGAGGCTCAGGCCGGTCGCGCCGCCGTCGATCTCGACGGTCAGCGGATCACCGTCCGGATCGGTCACGAAGCGGGACAGGTCGAGCGCCGTCTCGTCGCCGGCCGCGGCCTCCACGCTGGGCGTCCCGGTGATCTCCGGCGGCTCGTTCGCACCGGGCAGCACGGTGAGCGGCAGCGTGAGCAGGGCGGTGCGGCCGTCGGGGTCGTCGGCGCCGGCACCGTCGGTGACCTCGAAGGTCAGGGCCGCCGGGCCCGAGTAGTCGTCGTGCGCGGTGTAGGTGACGGCAGCTGGCCCGGTGACCTCGTGGCTGCCCTCGGTCGCCGCCACCTTCTCCTCGTCGGTGAGCCGCGGCTCACCGCCCTCGGCCACGACCACGTACTCGGTGATGTCGAGCGCGGCCGGCTCACCGGCGACCACCTCGACCGGCTCGAGGTCGTCGCGGAGCCGCGGGAGCGTGCCGTCCCGCGGCACACGCAGGAACGCCTTGCCCGTCAGCCCGTCCCTGTCGGTGACCTCGTAGGTGATGACCTGCGGCCGCGCCGTGAGCGGCACGACGACCTCACCCTCCTCGGTCGCGGTGACGCCGTCGGGGCCCTGGCCCGGCACCGTGACCTCCAGGTCCGCGGCGAGCCCGTCCGGGTCCAGGTCGTTGGCCGTGACGTCGACGGTCACCGTGCTGGCGGTGACGTCCTCGGGCGGGACGACGTCGTCCCGCGCGACCGGGCGCAGCAGCGGTGCGTCCCGGGCGACCTCGACGGTGATCGCACCGGTCGCCCGCGCCGCGAACGAGTCCTCGACGCCGTAGTAGAAGGTGTGCGTGCCCTCACCGTCGGGCGCGGTGACGACCACGAGGTCGTCGGTGACGGTCGGGTCCAGCTCCGGCGCGCCGTCGAACGACTTCGGCACCAGGCCGACCTGGTCCCCGTTCGGGTCGGAGTCGTTGGCCAGGGCGTCGACGCCGACCGTGCGGCCCGGACGCACCGACACCTCGTCGTCCACGGCGAGCGGGGACTGGTTGACCTGCGGCGGGGACGCGACGCCCATGCGGACCGTGCCGGTGGCGGTGGCGCCGCGCGTGTCGGTGACCGCGTAGCTGAGCCGGTCCTCCCCCGCGGCGTTCGGGGAGGCCGCGTACTCGAGGTACCCGTCGACGATGTCGACGGTGCCCATCGTCGGGGCCGACGTGATCGCCTCGAGCCGCACGTGGTCGCCGTCGGGGTCGCTGCCCTCCAGCGGCAGGGCCACCCGCGTGCTCGCCCCGGCCAGCACCCGCGCCGTGACGTCGGGCGGCTGGGGGGCGGCGTTCTCGCCGTCGTCCAGGACGGTCACCGTGACCTGGGCGGAGTCCTTCTGGCCGTTGGGGTCGGTGACCTCGTAGACCAGGTGGACGGTGCCGCTCTGGCCCGGATCGGCCTTGAAGCGCACCATGTCCTCGGAGACGAACGCCTCGCCCGCCTCGGGCCGCTCCACCAGGTCCTCGGCGAGCGCCAGCTCCAGACCGTCGGGGTGGGAGTCGTTCCGCAGCACCGGCACGGAGACGACGTCACCCGCGTGCACGGTCGCCTCGTCCGCCGCCGCGTCCGGCGGTCGCAGCTCGGTCGCGGCCGCCACGGGCACCACCCGCACCTGCCCGACGGCCGTCCCCGTGCCGTTCGCCGCCGTGTACTCGACGGTGACCGGCCCCTCGGGACGCTTGATCTCGCTGATCCGCAGCACGTGATGGTCCAGCACGGCCGCGGTGACCGGGGCGCCGTCGGGCAGGGTCACGGACTGCACGACGAGCACGCCGCCGGCCGGGTCCGTGTCGTTCGCCAGGACGTCCACCAGGGCCGTGCCGCCGGCCGGCAGCAGCACCGTGTCCGTCACCGTCACGGGCGTGCCGTCCTGCTCCGGGGGTGGCAGCACGTCCACGCGGACCAGCCCCAGCGTCGCGTTCGGGCCGTCACTGACCCGGTAGGTGACGTCATAGCTGCCCGGGTCCTGGCTCACGAAACGGAACGAGCCGGCGGGGAAGTTCGGCGTGATCGTCGCCGGGGCCTGCTCGGTGACGTCGACCAGGCGGAGCTGGTCGCCGTTGGGATCGGTGTCGTTCGTCAGGGGATGCACCGTCACCGGCTGCCCGGCGGGGACCGCCACGTGGTCGCCGACGGCGACCGGCGGCTGGTCCGAGGCGACCACGTCGACCAGGAGGCGCCCCTCGCCGACCAGCCCGCCGCTGTCGCTGACGGTCAGGTCGACGAGCTTGCGGCCCATCGTGGTGCCACCGTCACGGAACTCGAGGGTGCCGTCCGGACGGAACCGGATCTCGTCCGAGAGGTCGTTGGTGACGGCGCTGGAGAGCACGAGGTCGTCGCCGTCCGGGTCCCGCCAGTACGGAAGCACCTTGATCGTCGCCGTGCCGCCCTGCGCCACCCGGAGCACCGGCTCGCCCTCGGGTGCCGGCGCCTCGTTCGCGTCCGCCGGGACCACGCGGACCCGCACCTTCGCCGTGGCGATGCCGCCGCGCCCGTCGTCGACCGTGTAGGGGACGGTGACCGAACCCGACGCCTCCGCGGGGACGTCCGCCTGGAGCGCCAGGCCGTCCAGCACGCGGTGGACGGTGATCCCGTCGGTCTTCGCGGGCGACGCCACCGATGCCGTCAGGACGTCGCCGTCCGGGTCGGTGTCGTTGCCCAGCACGTTCAGCACGGTGGTGCGGCCCGCGCGGACGCCGATGTCGTCGTCCGCCGGCGTGGGCGGCCGGTTGGGCCTGTCCCGCTCGGCCACGAACTGGTCCACGAGCTCGGGCGTCTCGGTCTCGGTCTCGGTCTTCTCGCCCTCGGAGCTCTCGGGCATCGTCAGGTCCCAGTCGTCGACCTTCTCGAACTCCTCCGCGGCCATCCACAAGGTGCCCGCCGAGACGTCGTTCAGCACCACGACGTGGCGGTTCACCCGGTAGGCGATCTCGCCGTCCGCACCCTCCAGGTGCTCGTCCACGTCCCGGTCCGCACCCGGGCAGTCCCGCACCACCTGGCCGGTGCCGGACCAGGCACCGAACGTGCAGACGCCCACCTGTACCGGGGCCGCGGGGACTCCCTCTGCGACGCGTGTCGTCGCCTCGCCGCCGCCCAGCGGCTGCGTCACCAGTCCTCTCGGGGTACCGACGACCACCGAACGCCGCGTGTCGGACGGCTGCTGCAGCCGGGCCTCGGCGCCGCCGGGCAGATCGACGACGTCGCCGCCGGGCAGGACCAGCGTGGACGCGGTCCGGTCCAGGACGACCGGTTCGTCGCCCACGGCGGTGAGCTCCAGCTCCGCGTCGTCGGCGACCGGGAGCTCGCTCTCGGTGACCTCGCCGGGCGCGCCCTGCGCACCCGTCTCCACGCGGTACAGCGTCCGGTCCGACGGGACCGCGACGAACACCGTCCCGTCCGTCGCGACGGCGAGCCGCCCGCCCGTGCCGAGCTCAGCCGTCGGGTCGAGCTCTTCCTCGTCGAAGGCGGTCACGCCGTCGAACGGCAGGACCCACAGCCGGCCGTCCTCCGGGTCCAGGATCGCCGTCGTCGGGCCGCCCGACGCGACCTGGGCGTCACGGGGGGCCTGGACCGTTCCGGAGAGCGCGAGCTGCGCGGGGTCGACCGGGCTCGCGGACGACGCACCCTCGTCGGTCAGGAGCACGCGGTACTCGTCCTGCTGCACGTCGAACGTCGACGATCCGGCCAGCAGCGTGCTGTCCAGTGCCCTGGCCTCGTCGTTGAAGCGGCCCAGCTTGCCCGACGCGGTCTGCGTGACCCAGACGCCGGAGTCGTTGAGATCAAGGTCCGCCGTGGCCTCGCCGTCCTGCAGGAAGGCGAGGGCGGTCAGCGCGCCGACGAACAGGGTCACCAGGAACCAGGACACCAGCACACCCGGGGTTGCCCCGCGCCTGCCCTCAGCCACTACGTCGTTCGCCACCACACTGCTCCCTCGTCAGGCTGCATCGTAGCCATCCCGCGGGGGGAACGTGCGGGGAGAAGTACCCATGCACCGAGGTCACGGTTGCGCCCCGCCGGCCTGAGGCGTCCGACCGAGCTCATCGGCTCCGGTCCGACGGAATGAGATCAGTCAGTCGCCGGACCCGATCTCATCCCGTCCGATCGAACTCGGCGCCGCCGGACGCGGTCCGTCAGGCGGCGCGGTCCGCCAGCACCTGGGCGAACTGCTCCAGGGACTCCTTGACCGGACCCTCCGGCAGCGGCGCCAGCTCGGCCGAGGCCGCGCGCGCCCACTGCACGGCGAGGTCTCGCGTCTCCGCCAGGACGGCGTGCGCGCGCAGGCGCTCCAGCGCGGCGTTCAGCGCCTCGTCGGAGGAGAGGTCGCCGTCGAGCGTGGCGAGCAGGTCCCGGTCCTCGTCGGTGGCCGCGTCGGACGCGACGTGCTGCCGCAGCAGCAGCACCGGCATGGTCGGCACGTGCTCGCGCAGGTCGGTCCCCGGCGTCTTGCCGGAGGTCTCGCCGGACGAGGCGACGTCGAGCACGTCGTCGGCGAGCTGGAAGGCGACGCCCACCTTCTCGCCGTAGGCGCCCACCGCCTCGATCTGGTCCCTGGGCGCCCCGGCGAGCATCGCACCCAGCCGGGCCGACGCCGAGAGCAGCGACGCCGTCTTGTCCGACAGGACCTGGAGGTAGTGCGCCACGGCGTCCTCGCCGTCGTCGGGGCCCATGGTCTCGTGCAGCTGGCCCAGGCACATCCGCTCGAACGTCCTGGACTGCAGGATCACCGCTTCCGGCCCCAGCTCCGCGACGCGCGCGGACGCCCGTGCGAACAGCATGTCGCCCACGAGGATCGCCACGGAGTTGCCCCACACCATGTGCGCGGCGGGCGCTCCGCGCCGCATCGGCGCGGAGTCCATGACGTCGTCGTGGTACAGCGAGGCGACCTGCGTCAGCTCGACCACCACCGCGGCGTCGACGACGCCGGGCGCGGCGCCGTCGCCCAGCTCACCCGTCAGCAGGGTGAGCAGGGGACGGAACCGCTTGCCACCGGCGTCGATGAGGTGCCGCGAGGCGCCGTCGGCCAGCTTGTCCGTGCTGGCGACGGCCTCGAGGAGCGCTTCGTCGACCCCCGTCAGCCGTTCCGCGAGGCGGGCCGCCAGCTCCGGGTCGGAGATCGGCAGGCCGAGCGCGGTCGGATCGGGCGGGTTGGACGAAGCGGCCGGAGAAGCCGACGCGGACGTACCCGTCGTCGTCTGGGGCGGCAGCGGTGCGGAGGTCACGGCACGAACTTACTTGCCTGTTCCACCAGAGCGAGAACCGGGGACGGGAAAACGCCGAGAATCACTGTCGCGACCGCGCAGACGGCGATGGCCACGGCGGCCGGTCCACGGGACCGCACCACCGTCACCTCGATGCGCTGCGCGGTCGTGACCTGGACCGTGGTCAGCGTGGCGGTCGCGCCGGCACCGGCGGTCGCGCCGGTCGAGACATCACCGCTGGTCGATACCTCCGCCTCGCCGGGCGCGGCACCCGGCGTCGTCTCGGCGAGCTTGACCAGCGGCTCCGCCGGGTCGTCCTGCGCCCGCTGGAACACCATGACGACGAGCAGCCGCAGGTAGAACGCGACAGCGACCACCGACGCGAGCACACCGAGGACCGCGAGCCACCAGAGGCCACCCGAGGCCGCGCCGGTGAACGCGCCGAACTTGGCGATGAACCCGGCGGTGAGCGGGATGCCCGCCATCGACAGCAGGAACAGCGCGAACGCGGCGGTGAGCCACGGGGCCTTGCGGCCCAGCCCGGCCCACTGCGCGATCTCCGTCGCCTCGCCGAGCACCACCCCGTCGTCGCCCACCGGGCCGTTGTGCTCGCCCGAGCCGGGCGTGACCCGACGCTCCCGGACCAGCGTGACCACGCCGAACGCGCCGATCGTGGCGATGCCGTAGGCCAGCAGGTAGAAGAGCGTGGACGCCTGGACCTGCGAGTTGAAGCCCGCGACGCCCACCAGCAGGAAGCCGGCGTGCGCGATCGACGAGTAGGCCAGCAGGCGCTTCACGTCGGTCTGGACGGAACCGACGATCGTGCCGACGGCCATCGTCAGGACGGCGACCACGACGATGACCATCTGCAGCTGCCGCATGATCTCCGGATCGACCGTCTGCACGCCGATCGCGACCCGGTACAGCACCTGGACCAGCGCGGCGACGGCCGCCACCTTCGTGCACGCCGCCATGAAGCCCGTGATAGGCGTGGGCGCGCCGGTGTAGACGTCGGGCGTCCAGGCGTGGAACGGCACGGCCCCGACCTTGAACAGCAGGCCGACGACGACCAGCAGCACGCCGGCGACGAGGAGCACGCTCATGCCCTCCCCCTGCGCGGCACCGGACTGGATGGCCGGAAGGACGCCGACGCCCGGCCTGCTCGGATCGCCGAAGAACCGCACCGATCCCGCGAACCCGTAGATCAGCGCGACGCCGAAGATGAACAGCGCCGAGGCGAACGCGCCCAGCAGGAAGTACTTGGCCGCCGCTTCCTGCGACAGGAGCCTGCGCCGGCGCGCCGTCGCGCACAGGACGTACAGCGGGAGCGAGAGCACCTCCAGCGCGATGAACATGACGATGAGGTCGTCGGTGGAGGCGAACAGCATCATGCCGCCCGCCGCGAAGAGCAGCAGCGGGTAGATCTCCGTCTGCTCCAGACCGGAACGGCGGGCCAGGTCCTCGTACGAGGTGCCGGGCACCGCCGAGGCGGTGGGCGCGAACGCGTCCTGTCCCGTGGCCGTGCGGTCGGCCACCACGAGCACGCCGAGGAAGGCGAGCACGGCGATGATGCCCTGCGCACCGAGCGCGAAGGGCGTGAGCGTCACGCTGCCGCCGACCACCTGCACGGGCTGGACCACGATCTGCGGCCACAGCACCGCGATGAACGCGAACCCGCCGGCCAGCGCGGCCAGGGTCAGCACGATCTGGGTCATGCGGCGGGCCCGTGCGGGCACGAAGGCCTCGACGAGCACACCGACCACGCCCGCGCCGAGCACCACGATGAGCGGTGCGAGAGCGAGCCAGTCGATCTCAGGTGCCTCGAACATCAGTTGTCGCTCCCCGTCTGCGCGGCGTCGTCCGCCGGTTCGTCGACCGACGTGAGCGCCACCGACTGCTCGGCCGGCGCGTCGACGTAGGTCAGGGCCAGGCCCGGCACGAGGCCGAGCACCAGGAGTCCGACGACGAGCGGCGCCGCGACGACGCGCTCACGCAGCCTGAGGTCGGGCAGGGCCTCGAGCCCGGCCGCCGGTGCTCCAGTGAAGATCTTCTGGTAGGTCAGCAGCACGTAGACCGCCGCGAGCACCACACCCGGCACCGCGGCGACCGCCCAGCCGGCGGAGCCCGCGGGCGACCCGCCGAACGCGCCGACCAGCACCATGATCTCGCTGACGAACGTGGCCAGGCCGGGCAGCGACAGCGTCGCGAGGCCCGCCACGAGGAACGTTCCGGCGAGCACCGGCGTGACCGACCGCAGACCGCTGTAGTCGGCGATCTTCTGCGACTTCTCCGGGTGCCGGGACACGAGAAACCCGGCGACCAGGAACAGCGCGCCGGTGGCCAGCCCGTGGTTGAGCATCATGAAGCTCGACCCGGCCGTACCCAGCGGCGTGAACGTGAAGATGCCCAGGATGATGAACCCGAAGTGGCTCACGGACGTCCAGCCCACCAGGCGCAGCAGGTCGGTCTGCATGATCGCCATGATCGCGCCGTAGAGCACCGAGATCACGGCGAGCGCGATCACCAGCGGTGCGGCCCAGCGGGACGCCTCCGGGAACAGCGGCAGGCACAGCGTCAGCATGCCGAACGTGCCGACCTTGTCCAGCACACAGATCAGGAGGGTCGACGTGCCGGGGGTGGCGTTACCCGCGACGTCGGGCAGCCAGCTGTGCACAGGGACCATCGGTGCCTTGATCGCGAAGGCGATGAAGAACCCGACGAACATCAGCCGCTCGGCGGTGGTGCCCAGGTCGACGGCCGCCAGCTCGTCCACGAGGAACACCTGGCTCCGGTCGATGCCCGCCGCGATGCCGAGGAAGTACAGCGAGACCACCGCGGCGAGCATGATCAGCCCGCCGCCCAGGCTGAACATCAGGAACTTGACGGCAGCCTTGCGCCGTCCGGCGCCCTGCCCGAACCCGCCGATGAGGAAGTAGGCCGGGATCAGCATGGCCTCGAACAGCACGTAGAACAGGAACACGTCACGGGCGCAGAACACCGCGACCATGAACGCCTGGAGCAGCAGCACGAGCCCGACGAACCTGCGCAGCCGCACCTCGTCCCGGCCCTGCTCCGTCCAGGCGGCCAACAGCACCAGCGGGACCAGCACCACGGACAGCGCCACGAGCAGGAGGCCGACGCCGTCGACACCGACCGCGTACGAGGTGCCGATCTGCGGGATCCACCGGTAGGTCTCGGCGAGCTGGTGCTCGGCAGCTGCGCCCGTGTCGAACGCGATGAACGCGCCCACGAGCAGGCCCACCTCGACCAGCGAGAACAGGAGCGCGATCGGACGGGCGAGGCCCACCCCGGCGCTCGCCGGACCGGTGCGGGACAGGCCGAGCGCGCTCAGACCCACCAGGGCCGCGCCGACCAGCGGCCACGCGATGAGCGCGGTCAGCCAGGGAAACATCTCTCCTCCGATCACTGGGCACCACCGAGGCCGACCACGAGCCAGACGACGACGGCGATCACGAGGACGCCACCCGCCATGCCCGCCGCGTACGAGCGGACGTAGCCGCTCTGCGCCTTCCGGAACACCGCGCCGAACCACGACACGGCCTGGGGCAGGACGCTCCAGCCGCGGTCGACGACGTCACGGTCGCCGACCTGGACCAGGCGGGCCACGCCGTGTGCGGGCTTGAGCACCAGCGTCTCGTTGGCGGTGTCCTGGTACAGGTCCCGGCGGGCCGCCCGTGTGAGGACGGAGCCGCGCGGCGCCTCCTCCGGCACGAGGGCGACCGCGTACATCCGGAACGCCAGGAGCGCCCCGAGCACCACGACCACGAGCGTGGTGGTGATGATCACGGGAACCGGCAGCACCGGCTCGTGGTGCTCGGCGTGCCCCACCACCGGCTCCAGCCAGGTGACGAACGTGCCGCCGATACCGAGCACGGCACCCAGCGCGGCGGAGCCGACGCCCAGGAACACCAGGGGCCACCACATCAGCGGCGAGCTCTCGTGCGGGTGCTGGTTCTCCGTCCAGCGCGGGCGGCGTCCGCCGAACGTCATGAAGAAGAGGCGGGTCATGTAGAAGGCCGTGATCGCGGCGCCGAGCACCGCCACCGAGCCGAACACCCAGGCCCGCCACGGCTGCCCCTCCACGGGCATGAAGGCTGCCTCGATGATCCCGTCCTTCGACCAGAAGCCGGAGAACGGCGGGATCCCGAGGATCGCGAGCCAGCCGAGGCCCATGGTGATCCACGTGATCGGCAGGAACCGCGACAGGCCGCCGAAGCGCCGCATGTCGGTCTGGTCCCCCATCGCGTGCATCACGGAGCCGGCGCCGAGGAACAGCCCCGCCTTGAAGAAGCCGTGCGTGAGCAGGTGGAAGATCGCGAACGCGTACCCGGCCGGGCCGAGACCCGCCGCGAGCATCATGTAGCCGATCTGGGACATCGTGGAGGCGGCCAGCGCCTTCTTGATGTCATCCTTCGCGGTACCGACCACCGCACCGAACAGCAGGGTCACGGCTCCCACGATCACCACGACGAGCTGCGCGGTGGGCGCGGCCTCGAGGATCGGGCCGGAGCGCACCATGAGGTACACACCGGCGGTGACCATCGTGGCGGCGTGGATCAGCGCGGACACCGGCGTCGGGCCGGCCATCGCGTCACCCAGCCAGGCCTGCAGCGGGAACTGCGCCGACTTGCCGCAGGCGGCGAGCAGGAGGCAGAGGCCGATCGCGGTGGCGGTGGCCTCGGAGAGCGAGCCGACAGCATCGTCGGACAGGGTGGTCCCGAAGTCGAGGGCTCCGGTCCCGGCGAACAGCAGCGCCATCGCGGCGATGAGGCCCATGTCGCCGATGCGGTTCATGACGAATGCCTTCTTCGCCGCCACCGCGTTCTCCCGGGCCGAGGGCCGTCCCGTGTCCCAGAACCCGATGAGCAGGTAGGACGCGAGACCCACACCCTCCCAGCCCACGAAGAGCAGGAGATAGGAGTCGGCGAGGACCAGCGTCAGCATGGCCGCGACGAACAGGTTCAGGTAGCCGAAGAACCGGCGCCGGTGCGGGTCGTGGTCCATGTAGGCCACCGAGTACACGTGGATGAGCGTGCCCACGAAGGTCACGAGCATCACGAATGTCAGGGACAGCGGGTCCAGCCGGAGGCCGAGGTCCACGTCCAGGCCGCCCGCGGACAACCACGTCCACAGGTGGTGGTCGATGGAACGTTCCTCGGCCGGCGTGCCGATCATGCGGAACATCAGGATGAAGCCGATGACCGCGGAGGCGGCCGAGGCCAGCACCCCGAGCCAGTGGCCCCAGCGGTCGGTGGCCTTGCCACCCAGCAGCAGGATCGCTGCGCCGATCAGCGGAAAGCCGACCAGCCAGGGGGCGAGTCCGATCACGTCGTTCACGTCTCTACCCTTCAGCCCTTGAGCAGGTTGACGTCGTCGACCGAGGCCGAACGGCGGGTACGGAAGATCGTCACGATGATGGCGAGGCCGACGACGACCTCAGCGGCGGCGACGACCATGACGAAGAAGGCGAGCACCTGGCCCGTCAGGTCGCCGTGCAGCCTGGCGAAGGTGACGAAGGCGAGGTTGGTCGCGTTGAGCATGAGTTCCACGCCCATGAACACGACGATCGCGTTGCGGCGCAGCAGCACGGTCGTCGCACCGATGGCGAAGAGCACGGCGGCCAGGACCACGTAGTTGGTGATGTCCATCAGGCGTCCCTCTCCGACTCGGTGGTCGCGCTCGCCGTCGTCCCGCGGGTCGAGCCGGTCTTCTCGCGGGCCGTGCTCGTCGAGACGACCACCGCGGGGCCGTGCGGCGCGGGCCGCTCCTGCCCGCGGATACGCAGCACGCGCGACACGGACTGCGGTACCTGCTCGCCGTCCGGGCCGAGCGCCGGCGTGTCCATCGCGTTGGACCGGGCGTAGACGCCGGGCGACGGGAGCGGGGTGAGGATGACACCGTCGGGCAGTGCCTTGATGCGCGCCTCGGCCACCGACTCCTGCGTCTTCCTCGGCGTGAGCCGGCGCCGGTGCGTCAGCACCAGCGCGCCGACCGCCGCCGTCACGAGCAGCACGCCGACGGCCTCCATGGCCAGCACGTAGTCGCCGAACAGCACGCGGGCCAGGGCCTGTGGGTTGGCGACACCACCGGGGTCCCCGCCCTCCAGGCCGCGGGCCGGCGGGAATGCGGCATTCGCCACCACGCCACCGAGGACCGCCGCGAGGCCGATGCCGATGAGCAGGCCGATCCAGCGCTGCCCCCGGATGGTCTCGGTGAGCGAGTCCGACGCGTCGACGCCGACGAGCATCAGCACGAACAGGAACAGCATCATCACCGCGCCCGTGTACACCACGACCTGGACGACGCCGAGGAACGGCGCCTCCTGCGCGATGTACAGGATCGCCATGCTGACCATGACGAACACGAGGCACATTGCCGCGTGCACGGCCCGCTTGACGAACAGCAGGCCCAGTGCGGCGAGAACCATGAGCGGGGCGATCACCCAGAACAGGACGGTCTCGCCGCCCGAGATCTCGAGGCCGGTGGGGGTCACGCGTTCACCTCCGTGCCACGGGACCCACCGGTGAGGTGGGCGCCGGTGTGCGCGCCCGATGCGTCGATGGTCTCGGCGGGGTCGACTCCGGCGTCGGACCGCACGGAACCGACGGCCGCCGCACCGGCGGACTTCTCGGCCGCGCCGGGGCCCTCGTCCGGGCGCAGCTCGTGCTGCCTCTGCGTGGGCGCCGGGGCCTTGCCCGAGACCACTGCCTCGGCGGCGTCCAGCGTCGGGTCGTCCGGCCGCTGCTCGCGGACCCAGTCGACCTGCGCCGCCGTCGGGCCCAGCACGTCACCGCTGTAGTAGTCGGTGTCCGTGGTGCCCTCGACCATCGGGTGGGGCGCGGCCAGCATGCCCTCGGAGAGCGGGGCCAGGAGGTCCTGCTTCTCGTAGATCATGCCGGCGCGCGTCTTGCCGGCCAGCTCGAAGTCGTTGGTCATGGTCAGCGCACGCGTGGGGCAGGCCTCGATGCACAGCCCGCAGAAGATGCAGCGCAGATAGTTGATCTGATAGACGGAGCCGTACCGCTCGCCGGGGCTCATGTGGGCCCCGTGGGAGTCGTCCGCGTTCACGTCCAGGCCTGCGTTCTGCGGCAGGGCCGCGTTGGACGCGCCCTCGACGTAGATCGCGTCCGCCGGGCACGCCCAGGCGCACAGCTCGCAGCCGATGCACTTCTCCAGCCCGTCGGCGTACCGGTTGAGCTGGTGGCGCCCGTGGAAGCGGCGCTGGGTAGGCACCTTCTCGCGCGGGTACTGCTCCGTGACCGTGGGCTTGAACATCGACGACAGCGTCACGCCGAAGCCCGCGACGGGGGCGAACATCTCCCCGATGGGCCCCGGCTGGGGCCGTAGGGGCTGGTACTCACTCGCCTGACGCTCACTCACCGTGGACCTCCTTTCCGAACCGCTTGGACGGGGGCAGCTTCTCGCCGGGCAGCGGCGGCACCGGGAACCCGCCGGCGAAGGCGTCGACGGGCTCCTTGTCGGCGTCCGCGCCCGGTGGCGCTTCCTTCTTCTCGGGCCAGAACCACATGATCGCTATGAAGACGATGGCGCCCCCGACGATCCATGGGATGAAGTCCAGGAAGGTGACGCCCTGGATGCGCTGCAGCCACTGCACGACGGCGAGGACGACGACCCAGCCGAGCGCGACCGGGATGAGGACCTTCCAGCCGAACACCATGAACTGGTCGTAGCGCAGGCGCAGCAGCGTGCCGCGCACCCACACGAAGAAGAACATGACTCCCCAGAGCTTCACGAGGAACCAGAGGATGGGCAGCCAGCCCTCGTTGAGGGCGCCGCCGAGGAACCCGTCGGGCACCGGCGCCCGCCAGCCGCCCAGGAAGAGCGTGACGGCGACGGCGGAGACGTTGAGCATGTTGATGTACTCGGCCAGGAAGAACCAGGCGAACTTCATCGACGAGTACTCGGTCATGTAGCCGGAGACGAGCTCGCCCTCGGCCTCGGGCAGGTCGAACGGCAGACGGTTGGTCTCGCCGATCATCGAGATCACGTAGATCACGAACGCGGGAGCGAGCGGGATGAACCACCAGATCTGCGTCTGGCTGTCCACGATCTGCGACGTCGACATCGACCCCGCCATGATGAACACGCTCACCAGCGACAGGCCCATCGCGAGCTCGTAGCTGATCACCTGAGCCGTCGAGCGCACGGAGCCGAGCAGCGGGTAGGTGGAGCCGGAGGCCCACCCGCCCAGCACGATCCCGTAGACGCCGAGCGACGCCGCGGCCAGCACGTACAGGATCGCGACCGGGAAGTCGGTGAGCTGCGCCGGCGTCGTCCAGTCCGTCCACGGGAACGGCAGGCTCGGACCGAACGGGATGACGGCGAACACGAGCAGCGAGCAGAACACCGAGATCATCGGTGCCAGCAGGTACACGAACCGGTCGGCCCGCGTGACCGTCAGGTCCTCCTTGAGCAGGAGCTTCATGGCGTCCGCGAGCGACTGCAGCAGGCCGAACGGCCCGTGCCAGTTGGGGCCGGGGCGCACCTGCATGCGTGCGACGACCTTGCGCTCGAACCAGATCGCGAAGAGCACGCTGGTCAGGAGGAACACCACGATCAGCACGGCCTTCACGATGGAGGCCCAGATGGTCTCCTGCGAGAAGTCGGCGGTCACGCCGGGTGCGGCCGCGGCCAGGATCACCGGGTTCATCGAGCGTTTCCTTCCGTGCGTTCGGCCACCGTGACGGTGACGAGGTCGCCGGCCGCCGCGCCGAGCGTGTCGTGCACGCGGCAGCCCGCGCTGTTGAGCGGCAGCCACACCACGCCGTCGACCATGTCGTCGGTGATCACGGCGGGCGCCTCGATGGCACCGCGCTGCGTGCTGACGGCGACGCGGTCGCCGTCGGCCGCACCGAAGCCGGCCGCCGTGGCGGCGGACATGCGGACCACCGGCCGCTTCGCCGTGCCGGCGAGGAACTGCTCGCCGTCCTGGCCGCGCCCCGCGTCGAGCTGGAGCCGCCAGGTGGCGAGCACCGCCTGCCCCGGACCGATGGTGGGCGGCTCGGCCGGTGCGCCGGCCTCGACCGTCAGCCGGTCACCGGTCCAGGCGTTGCGCTGCGTCATGGCGATGGAGAGGTGCGCCTCGGTCGGCGACGCCGCCTGCAGGTCGACGTCGAAGTGCTGGGCCAGCACGTGCAGCACGCGGTGGTCGGGCAGTGCGCTCGACTCGAGCGCGGCGCCGAAGGACCGCACGCGGCCCTCCCAGTTCCAGTACGAGCCGGCACGCTCCACGGGCGGCGCGACGGGCAGCACGACGTCGGCCCGCTCGGTCACCTCGGAGGCACGTACCTCGAGGCTCACCACGAAGCCCGCCGCGTCGAGCGCCGCACGGGCAGCGGCCGGGTCGGGCAGGTCGGCGAGCTCGACGCCACCGACGATCGCGCCGCCCAGCGTGCCGTCCGCCAGCGCCGCGAGGATGCCTGCGGTGTCGCGGCCCGGGGTCTCCGGGACCTCGGCGCCCCAGGCCTGGGCGATCTCGGCGCGTGCGGCGGGGTCCGCCACCGGGCGGCCGCCCGGCAGCAGCCCGGGCAGCAGGCCCGCCTCGACGCCGCCGCGCTCACCCGCACGGCGCGGGATCCACGCGAGACGTGCGCCCGTCGCCTCCGCGAGGCCGAGGGCTGCCGCGTACGCACCGGGCGACCCGGCGAGGCGCTCGCCCACGAGGATCACGGCGCCCGGCTGGGCCAGGGCGCTGGTGTCGATGTCCGACGTCGGTGCGTCCGCCGGGGACAGACCGCCGCGAAGGGTGGTGGTCAGGCTGGTCAGCCACTCGGCCTCGGTCCCGGGCGCGGCCGGCAGCAACGTGCCGTTCATGCGGGTCAGGCCCCGCGTCGCGTAGGGGGCCACCGCGAAGACCTTCGTCCCGCCAGTCCTGCCACCCGCCCCGCCACCCAGGGCGCCCTTGCGCAGCCGCAGGAACGTGATGCCCGCCTCCTCCTCGGCCTCCAGGCCGACGAGCAGCACCGCGGGCGCCTGCTCGAGGTCGCCGAACGTCACGCCGACGCCCGAACCGGCCACCACGTGGGCCAGGAACTCGGCCTCCTCCGCGGAGTGCACGCGAGACCGCTGGTCGACGTCGTTGGTACCCAGCGCCGTACGGGCGAAGCGGGACCAGGCGAAGGCGTCCTCGGCGGTGAGCCGACCGCCGGGCAGCACGCCGACGCCGCCGGCCTGCCGGGCCTGCGTCAGGCCGGCCGCCGCGATCTCCAGCGCCTCGACCCAGGAGGCCGGGCGGAGCTCGCCGTTCTCCCGGACCAGCGGCGTGGTGATGCGGTCCGCCGCGGACTGCCAGGTGAAGGCGAAGCGGTCCTTGTCGGTGATCCACTCCTCGTTGACCACCGGGTCCTCGCCCGACAGCCGGCGCAGCACCTGGCCGCGGCGGTGGTCGATGCGGATCGCGGAGCCGCAGGAGTCGTGCTCGGCGATGCTCTCGGTGCTGACCAGGTCGAACGGCCGCGAGCGGAACCGGTAACCCGCGCCCGTGAGCGCACCCACCGGGCAGATCTGCACGGTGTTGCCGGAGTAGTAGGACGAGAACGGCCGGCCGGAGGTGTCGTTCGTGGCCTCACCGACCGGGCGGTCCACCGGGCCGACGGGCTCGCCCGCGAACCCGAGCACACCCTCGTCGAACCGGCCGATCTGCTGGTGCGCGCCGCGGTCCTGCAGCGCGATGAACGCGTCCCCGGCGATCTCCTCGCTGAACCGCGTGCAGCGCTGGCACAGCACGCAGCGCTCACGGTCGAGCAGGATCTGCGTGGAGAGCGCGATCGGCTTGGGGAACGTCCGCTTGACGTCGGTGAACCGCGAGTCCGCGCGGCCGTTCGACATCGCCTGGTTCTGCAGCGGGCACTCGCCACCCTTGTCGCACACCGGGCAGTCCAGCGGGTGGTTCATGAGCAGCAGCTCCATGACCCCCTGCTGCGCCTTGTCGGCGACCGCGGAGGTGTGCTGCGTCTTGACGATCATGCCGGGCGCGACGGTCATCGTGCAGGACGCCTGCGGCTTCGGCATGGGCCGGACGTTGCCCTCCCGGTCCGGCATGGACACCTCGACGAGGCACTGCCGGCAGGCGCCGGCGGGCGCCAGGAGCGGGTGGTCGCAGAACCGCGGGATCTGGATCCCCGCCTGCTCGGCGGCCCGGATGATCAGCGTGCCCTTGGGGACGCTGACCTCCGTGCCGTCGATCGTGAAGGTGACCAGCTCGACCGGCGCGGCCTCGCTGGTGGGGTTGTTCGTGGTGACGGTCATCAGTGACCTCCCGCGCCGGCGCCCGCGAGGGCACCCGGAGTCCGTGTCTTGGGGGTGTACGCGAAGAGTGCCGACGCGCTCGGGTCGAACGGGCAGCCGTGGCCGTCGATGTGCGCCTGGTACTCCTCGCGGAACAGCTGGACGCTGGAGGTGATCGGCGAGGTGGCGCCGTCACCCAGGGCGCAGAACGCTCGGCCGAGGATGTTGTCGCACAGGTCGAGCAGCAGGTCGAGATCGCTGTCCTGCCCCTCGCCGGCCTCGATGCGGTGCAGCACCTGCTTGAGCCAGTAGGTGCCCTCGCGGCACGGTGTGCACTTGCCGCACGACTCGTGCGCGTAGAAGTCGGTCCAGCGCGACACCGCACGGACGACGCACACCGTCTCGTCGAAGATCTGCAGCGCGCGCGTGCCGAGCATCGACCCGGCAGCGCCGACGGACTCGTAGTCGAGCGGGACGTCGAGGTGCTCGGCCGTGAAGATCGGCGTCGACGAACCGCCCGGGGTCCAGAACTTCAGCTCGTGCCCCTGGCGGACGCCGCCGGCCAGGTCGAGCAGCTCGCGCAGCGTGATGCCGAGCGGCGCCTCGTACTGGCCGGGCCGTGTCACGTGGCCCGACAGCGAGAACAGGCCGTGGCCCTGCGACTTCTCGGTGCCCATCGAGGAGAACCAGTCGGCGCCCTTGGCGACGATCGCGGGGACCGAGGCGATGGACTCCACGTTGTTCACGACGGTCGGCCGCGCGTACAGGCCGGCGACGGCCGGGAACGGCGGCTTGAGCCGCGGCTGGCCCCGCAGGCCCTCGAGCGAGTCGAGCAGCGCCGTCTCCTCACCGCAGATGTAGGCGCCGGCCCCGGCATGCACCGTGACGTCGAGGTTGTAGCCCGAGCCCAGGATGTTCTTGCCCAGGTAGCCCGCCTTGTACGCCTCCTCGACGGCGTTCAGCAGCCGGCGGTAGACGTGCAGCACCTCGCCGCGCACGTAGATGAACGCGTGGTCGCAGCCGATCGCGTAGCTCGTGATCGCCACGCCCTCGATCAGGTGCTGCGGGCTGGCGAGCATGAGCGGGATGTCCTTGCAGGTACCCGGCTCGGACTCGTCGGCGTTGACGACGAGGTAGCGCGGGCCGCCGTCGGGCGGAGGCAGGAAGCCCCACTTCATGCCCGTGGGGAAGCCTGCGCCGCCGCGGCCGCGGAGGCCGGAGTCCTTCACGGCCTGCACGAGGTCGGCGGGCTCCGTCTTCAGCGCCTTCTTGAGGCCTGCGTAGCCGCCGGCGCGCTCATAGGTCGCCAGGCGCCACGAGCGGTCCTTGTCCCACGTGTCGGTGAGAACCGGTGTGAGGGTCACTTCGCGTCCTCTCCGGGCTTCTTGTCCTTGCCGACCTGGGTGTCCGACGGCGTGGTGGGCCGGCGCTCCGCGCTCGACCCGGGCTCGCCCGTGATGGTCTCGCCCCGCCGGTCGGGCTCGGAGTCCGGACCGTCCGGCGCCGTCCAGCCGCGTTCGCGGGCGATCCGCAGGCCGGCGAGCGTCGGCTCGCCCGTGCCGGCGTCCTCGTCGGCGCGGCCGTCGTTGAACCCGGCCAGGACCCGGCTCATCTGCTTGAACGAGCACACCGACGCGGCTCCGCGCGTCGGGGCGACGTCCTCGCCGAGGCGCAGCTTGTCCGCGAGCGCCGTCGCCGTCTCGGGCGTCTGGTTGTCGAAGAACTCCCAGTTGACCATCACGACGGGCGCGTAGTCGCAGGCGGCGTTGCACTCGACGCGCTCGAGGGTGATCGCGCCGTCGTCGGTCGTCTCGTCGTGCCCGACACCGAGGTGCTCGCTCAGCTCGTCGAAGATCGCGTCGCCGCCCATCACCGCGCACAGCGTGTTCGTGCACACGCCGACGGTGTAGGTGCCGTTGGGGTGGCGCTTGTACTGGGTGTAGAAGGTGGCGACCGCCGAGACCTCCGCGGCGGTGATGCCGAGCATCTCGGCGCAGAACAGGATGCCGTCCCGGCTCACGTAGCCGTCGATCGACTGCACGAGGTGCAGCATCGGCAGCAGGCCGGACCGCGGGTTCGGGTAGCGCTCCATGATCGCCGTGGCGTCGGCGGTCAGCGCGGCCAGGGTGTCCGCGTCGTAGCGGGTCCTCGTCGCGGTCTCTACCGGATCTGCGGTCATCGGTCCACACCTCCCAGCACGGGGTCCAGCGACGCGACGGCGACGACGACGTCGGCCACCTGGCCGCCCTCGCACATCACGGACACGCCCTGGAGGTTGTTGAACGAGGGGTCGCGGAAGTGCGCGCGGTAGGGGCGGGTGCCGCCGTCGGACACGACGTGCACGCCCAGTTCCCCCCGCGGGTGCTCCACGGTCTGCCAGGCCTGGCCGACGGGGACGCGGAAGCCCTCGGTGACCAGCTTGAAGTGGTGGATCAGGGCCTCCATGGAGGTGCCCATGATCTTCTTGATGTGCTCCAGCGAGTTGCCCTGGCCGTCGCCGCCGACCGCGAGCTGAGCCGGCCAGGCGATCTTCTTGTCGGCCACCATGACCGGCTCGCCCTCGGTGCGGTCGAGCCGCTCCAGGGTCTGCTCGACGATCTTGAGGGACTGGTAGCACTCCTCGACGCGGAGCACCACGCGGTCGTAGCAGTCGGCGCCCTTCGAGGTGGGCACGTCGAAGTCGTACGTCTCGTAACCGCAGTACGGGTTGTCCTTGCGGACGTCGTACGGCAGGCCGGTGGAACGCAGCACCGGGCCGGTCACCGCGAGCGCCATGCACCCGGAGAGGTTGAGCACGCCGACCCCGGTCAGGCGCGCCTTGAAGATCGGGTTGGCGAGCATGAGGTCGCTCAGCTGCTTGAGGTAGCCGCGCACGTTCTTGAGCGCCGCGCGGGCCTGCGTGGTGAACCCTTCGGGCACGTCGATGGCGACGCCGCCGGGCCGGATGTACGCGTGGTTCATGCGCAGGCCGGTCACTGCCTCGAAGAGACGCAGGATCTCCTCACGAGCGGTGAACCCGACGGTCATCACGGTGGTGGCGCCCATCTCGTTGCCGCCGGTGCCGAGGCAGACCAGGTGGGAGGCGATCCGGTTGAGCTCCATCATCAGGACCCGGATCACGGAGGCACGCTCGGGCACGTCGTCGGTGACGCCGAGGAGCTTCTCCACCGCGAGGCAGTACGCGGCCTCCTGGAACAGGGGCGCCACGTAGTCCATGCGGGTGCAGAACGTGGTGCCCTGCGTCCACGTCCGGAACTCCATGTTCTTCTCGATGCCCGTGTGCAGGTAGCCGATGCCGGCGCGGGCCTCGGTGACGGTCTCGCCGTCGATCTCCAGCATCAAGCGCAGCACGCCGTGCGTGGACGGGTGCTGCGGACCCATGTTGACGACGATCCGCTCCTCGCCGATCGCCTCGCGCGCGATGTCGTCCCAGTCGCCGTCGCCGTACGCCTCGAAGGCGCGCACCGTGGACGCCATGTCCTCGTTCCCGGCGGGCCTGGTCGCATGCGGTGCGTGCGGCCGGTGGTCTGTCGGAGCGCTCATGAGTAGCTCCTCCTCGTGTCCGGCGGGGGCACCGTGGCCCCCTTGTACTCGACGGGGATGCCGCCGAGCGGGTAGTCCTTGCGCTGCGGGTGGCCCACCCAGTCGTCCGGCATCTCGATGCGGGTCAGGGCGGGGTGGCCGTCGAAGACGATGCCGAAGAAGTCGAAGGTCTCGCGCTCGTGCCAGTCGTTCGACGGGTACACGGACGTGGTCGACGGGATGTGCGGGTCGTCGTCGGGTGCCGCGACCTCCAGCCGCAGCCGGCGCGAGTGCGTGACCGAGGCCAGGTGGTAGACCGCGTGCAGCTCCCGGCCGGCGTCGTGCGGGTAGTGCACGCCGCTCACGCCGAGCGACAGCTCGAAGCGCAGGTCCTGGTCGTCGCGCAGCGCCTGGCAGACGGCGACGATGTGCTCGCGGGCGACGTCGATCGTCAGCTCCGCCTGCTGCGCCTCCGCGCTGTCGGCGCCGTGCAGGTCGACGACCACCTTCTCGATCGCCGCCTCGGGCGGCACGCCCGCCTCGGTCAGCACCTCGGTCAGCACGTCGACCACCTGGTCGAACCAGCTCCCGTACGGCCGGGCCGACGCCGCCGGCATCGCGATCGGGGTGATCAGACCGCCGTAGCCGGACGTGTCGCCCGAGCCGTCGGCGCCGAACATGCCGCGCTTCACCTCGACGATCTCCAGGGTGGAGGCGCCCTCGGGTGGCTGGACCGCGCCGGCCGCGACCTTCTGGTCCCCGCCTGGCGTGACGTCGCTCATCGCAGCAGACCCTTCATCTCGAAGGTGGGCGTGGCCTCCATGGCCGCGGCCTCCGCGGCACGTGCGGCCTCGATCCGGTTCACGCCGAGCGGCGCGTTCTGGATCTGGTCGTGCAGCCCGAGGATCGCGTTGATCAGCATCTCCGGCCGCGGTGGACAGCCGGGCAGGTAGATGTCGACCGGGATCACGTGGTCGACGCCCTGCACGATCGCGTAGTTGTTGAACATCCCGCCGGACGACGCGCAGACACCCATCGAGAGCACCCACTTGGGCTCGCTCATCTGGTCGTACACCTGGCGCACCACCGGGGCCATCTTCTGGCTCACCCGGCCCGCGACGATCATCAGGTCGGCCTGGCGCGGCGACGCACGGAACACCTCCATGCCGAACCGCGACAGGTCGAACCGCGACGCACCCGCCGCCATCATCTCGATGGCACAGCAGGCCAGGCCGAACGTGACCGGCCACACCGAAGCCTTGCGCAGGTACCCGGCGAGATCCTCGATCGTCGTCAGCAGGAAACCTGACGGCGCTTCCTCGACACCCATGTCCCCTCCTTGCTGCCGGGACCCGCCCGGCGTCGCTGCCCGGCACCGTCAGGCGCCGGGCATGAAAAGTCGCTTGCTCAGACCCAGTCGAAACCGCCGCGGCGCCACTCGTAGACGAACGGCACGGTGATCAACGCCAGGAACACCAGCATCGACACCAGCCCGAACGTCGCGAGCGTCGTGAAGTCCACGGCCCACGGGTAGAGGAAGACGACCTCGATGTCGAAGACGATGAATGTCATCGCCACCAGGTAGTACTTGATCGGCAGCCGCCCGCCGCCCACGGCGTGCGGCGTCGGCTCGATGCCGCACTCGTACGAGTCGAGCTTGGCGCGGTTGTACCGCTTGGGGCCGATGACGGCGCTCGCGGCGACACCACCGAGCGCCAGGACGGCCCCGATCGCCATGAGGATCAGGATCGGTACGTAGGGGTTCATGCTGTGCCCTTCGTGGACGACGTGCCTTCTCGATGCGTGATGCGCTGCGTGCGACGGCTCTGCGTGGGACTGCTCATGAGCGGGGGACCACCCTGGTCAGACCCGCGATGACGCGGTCGATCCAGTCGCCGCCCTGCGGCTCGTAGCAGTCGGACAGGAGCTTGAGCGTGAACTGCATGACTACCTTGCGGGGCAGCCCGTACCGGACGCAGAGCCGCATGATCTCGGGGTGCTCGATGAGCCGCACGAACCAACGGCCCAGCGTGTAGTAGCCACCGAGGTCCTCGCGCATACGGTCGGCGTAGGTACCGAGCGTGGCCTCCCGGGCCGCGTCGGTGCTCTTGTGGCGGGCCTGGCTGATCGCCTCGGCGGCGACCCGGCCGGCCTGCAGCCCGTAGGCGATGCCCTCGCCGTTGAACGGGCTCACCATGCCGGCGGAGTCGCCGGCCAGGAGCACACCGTCCGCGTACAGCGGGCCGCGGTTGTAGCCCATCGGCAGGGCCGCGCCACGGATCGGGCCGCGCTCCGGCTCGTGCACCAGGTCCCAGCCCTCCGGTGCGCTCTTGGCCAGCCAGGTCTCCATGAGGCGCCGGTAGTCGATACCCGCCGCCGACTGCCTGGCGGGGGTGGAGTGGACGCTGCCGAGGCCCACGTTCACCGTGCCGTCGCCGAGCGGGAAGATCCAGCCGTAGCCCGGGAGCAGGTCGCTCTTGCCGGGCTCGCCGTCCCACAGCTCGAGGTGGGACTCCATGAACGGGTCCTCGTGCCGCGGCGTGCGGTAGTAGGCGCGGACGGCGGTGCCCATGGGGCGGTCGTCGCGACGTTCACGGCCGATCGCGAGCGAGAAGCGGGAGCTGACGCCGTCGGCGGCCACCACCACGGGCGCGCGCAGCTCCGTGACCGGGCCGTCCGCGCGACCGCGTGCGTCGAGCGGCTGGGCGGTGACACCGACGACCCGCCC
This sequence comes from Promicromonospora iranensis, assembly GCF_028994775.1. Lineage (GTDB taxonomy): Bacteria > Actinomycetota > Actinomycetes > Actinomycetales > Cellulomonadaceae > Promicromonospora > Promicromonospora iranensis_A. Next base: position 57,589 of record NZ_JAJQMN010000015.1, read on the forward strand.
GTCGTCGTCGCGGAGCGGACCCGTGACCTTGGTGCGCTGGAGCAGCTTGGCGCCGCTGGCCTGCGCGTGCTGGGCCAGGGTGTGGTCCAGCGTCATCCGGGCGCGGGCCATGCCGTAGCCGGGGTAGGTCGTGAGGGCCGGCCAGTCCAGCTCGTAGGAGCGGCCGCCGCCGTGAACGCGCAGGCCGCGGTTGCGGATCCAGCCGTCCTCCTCGCGGGTGGGCACGCCCATGCGGACCAGCTCGGCCACGGCGCGCGGGGTCAGGCCGTCGCCGCAGATCTTGTCCCGCGGGAACTCGCCCTTCTCCAGCAGGAGCACGTCGAGACCCGCGGCAGCGCACCAGTGCGCGGTGGACGACCCGGCCGGGCCGGCGCCCACCACGATGACGTCCGCGTCGTCGCGTCTTGCAGTTCGCACGTTCACCCCCGTTGGGAACCCGCAGCCGGTCGGTGCTGACCTCGCTGTGCGGGGTTCGACTTGGACTCCTGACAAGCCCTTGTGAACCCTGTCACAACACCGACACCCTAGCCACACTTAGGGGGGATTGTGTAGGAAGGTTCCCCTTACTTTGCGGGCGGTGCCGCGCGCCAGGGCTCACGCCCCCGGAACAGGTCACGGGCCAGTGCGCGCCAGGGGATGATGAAGACGAACGGGACCGCGAACGAGAAGGCGAACAGGGTCTCGGAGACCTCCGGTGTGATGCCGCCGCTCCACAGCAGCGGCACCGCGACCACGAGCACCCAGATCGCCTTCCACAGCACCTCGAAGACCAGCATCGCGGCCATGCGCACCGGGGCGAAGAACCCGACGACCGAGAGCAGCTGCAGTGCGCACAGCACGGCGTCGAAGGTGCCCTCGATGAGGGGCCGGTCGGACCCGGACGTCAGCAGCCGTGGCCAGGCGACGAGAGCGAGCCCGACCACCATGAGCAGGTAGCAGCCACGCATCAGGTTGCGCCGCAGAGGTGTGATCGTGCCGGTCGTGGTCGCCGACCTGGTCGAAGTGTTCATGCGGCCACTCTTGTCCCGGCGCGCCCCCACCGGAATGATCTGCGGTGTCAGGATCCCTGATCCTGCGGGTCAGGAGTCCCCGAGGTCCCGACCCGAGGAGGGGCGTGGTGCGACGAGCGACGATCGCGGCCGGAATCGTCATCGGCCTGCTCACGTACGCGGAGCGGCACGGCGCCGACGCGGACGCCCTCGCCACGGCCTCGGGCCTGTCCCGCGAACGGCTGGACGACCCGGACGAACGCGTCCCGCTGCCACGCTACCTGGAGCTCGTGCGCCTGGCCGGCCTCGCCCTCGACGACGAGGCCCTCGCCCTCCACCTCGGAGCGGAGATAGCGATGGCCGACGTGTCGATAGTGGGTCTGATCATGGAGGCGGCCCCCGACATGGCCACCGCCCTGCGCCAGCTCCAGCGGTACGGACGGCTCGCGCTGGAGATCGACGAGGGTGACGACGGCCCCCGGTTCGAGGTCGAACGTGCCGGGGACCGGCTGCTGCTGGTCGAGCACCGGCCCCCGGGCCCCGGTTCCGAGCTCTCCGAGGAGGCGGTCGCCCGCCTGGTCTGCGGCCCCCGACGCTTCCTGGACCGGCCGCACGTGCTCCGCGTGGAGCTCACCAGAGAGACACCGGAGCATCCGGACGAGTACGAGCGCGTACTGGGCTGCCCTGTCCGGTTCGCCGCCCCGCGCACCGAGATCGAGCTCCACCCCGAGGTCGGCTCCTGGCCGGTGGCGCGGCACCCCCGCTACGTCTTCGGTGTGCTGCGGGAGAAGGGTGACGCGCTGCTGGCCCGGCGTCCGCCACCGGAGACCTTCCGCGAGCGCGTGGCGGACCTCGTGCGCACGGTGGTGCACGAGGGAGAGGTCAGCGCGGACGCCGTGGCCGCCCGGCTCCACTGCAGCCGCTCGACGCTGTTCCGCCGTCTCCGTGCCGAGGGCACCGGTTTCCGGCAGGTCGTCGACGACGTGCGCCGGGAGCTCGCGACCGCCTACCTGCGGGCAGGCCGGACGTCCGTGGGCGAGGTCGCCTACCTCGTCGGGTTCTCGGACGCCGCCTCCTTCTCGCGGACGTTCCGGCGCTGGACGGGGCAGCCGCCCGGACAGTTCCGGGAGGCCGCTGCCGTCGGCGCCGGATGACGGGTCCGCTCAGGGGCGGGGCGGCGGCGACGGTGGCGTACCGACGATTCCCGCGGTGTGCGCGGCGATGGCCAGCTGGGTGCGGTTCTCCAGGCCCAGCTTGGTCAGGGCGCTCGAGATGTGCGCCTTGACCGAACCGTGCGACAGGTACAGCCTGCGTGCGATCTCGGCGTTGCCGAGCCCTTCGGCCACGGCGGCCGCGACCTGCCGCTCCCGGTCCGTGAGCGGTGCCAGGCCGTCCTCGCGGGACTCCGTCGCGGCACGGGGTCCCGGGGCGCCGACGCCCGCCCGGACGCCCCCGGCACCCCCTGGTGTGTCGGCCACGTGCTCGATCAGCCGTCGCAGCACGGTGGGCGACATGGTCGGCTCGCCGTCGGCCGCCGCACGGATCGCCCGGACGATGTCGGCCGGCGGGGTGTGCTTGAGCAGGAACCCCGACGCACCGGCGCGCACGGCGTCCAGCACCACCGGCTCCGCGTCGAACGTGGTCAGCACGATCACCGCGGGTTGCGGCGCGTCCGGAGTCCCCCGGAGGTCGCGGAGCGCGGCGACGCCGTCGAGCCGCGGCATACGGAGGTCCAGCAGCACGACGTCCGGCGTCGCCTCGCGCACCAGGCCGACCAGCCCGTCACCGTCGTCCGCGTCCCCGACCACGTCGATGCCCGCCGCTCCGGCGAGCATCAGGCGCAGCCCCTGGAGGACGAGCGCGTCGTCGTCCACCAGCACCACCCGGACCTGCGTCATGCGCGGCCCCTCGGCAGGTACGCGGCCAGGCGGAACTCACCGTCGTGGACGCCGTGCTCGAACCGTCCACCGTCCAGCCGGACCCGTTCGGCCAGCCCGATTAGTCCCGCCCCGATGCCGGGGATCTCGCTCGCGGTCACCCCGACCGGCAGCACGTTGGCCACCTCGACGCGCACCTGCCCGTCCGCCGGACCGACGTCGACGGTGACGATCGCCCCGGCCGCGTGCTTGCGGGCGTTCGTCAGCCCTTCCTGCACCGTCCGGTAGACCGTGCGCTGCACGTTGTCCGGGAGGTCGGCGAGCGGTTCGAGGTCCAGTTGCGCGCTGACCCGCTGACCGGCATCCCGTGCCTCGTCCACCAGCTGAGGGACGTCCCGGAGCAGCGGCTGCGGGCGCTCCGGTGGAGCGTCCGGCACCTCCTCGGGCGCGGTGCCCGTCGCCGCGGTGTCCCGCAGCACCACCAGCACCTGCCGCAGCTCCTCGACGGCCAGGTGCGCGTTGTGCCGGATCACCGCCGCCGCCGCGCGCACCTCGTCGAGCGTGGGCGGCGCCTCACCCGCCGTGCGGTACTCCAGCGCCCCGGCGTGCACCGAGAGCAACGAGACCCGGTGGGCCAGCACGTCGTGCATCTCGCGGGCGATCCGCTCCCGCTCCGCGCGGCGAGCGCCGTCCAACCGTGCGGCGGCGGCCTCCCGCTCGCGTGCCGCCTCGGCGCGCAGACCCTCCAGCACGAGCCGCCTGGACCGCGTGAGCAGCCCGAAGCTGAGCACCAGCAGATGCAGCAGCGTGATCACGATCAGGTACGACGGCCAGTCCACCTCCGGGATGGGGAACAGCGCGTGGTACGGGATCGCCGCCGCGAGATAGCCGGCGACCAGCGGGACCGACACCCGCGGCCGCAGGCGGGCTCCCATCCGGTAGATGACGACGACCACCGCGAAGGCGGCGCTCGCCGACAGGGCCGCGGGCACGAACACCACGAGCCCGACGGCCAGGGGGTGGCTGCGGCTCCACCAGAGCGCGCAGCAGGCCAGGATGCCCATGGCGTAGTCCCAGGGCTGGAACCAGTCCGGGATGCCTGCCGCCCCGTCCCCGGCCGGGTCCCAGTAAGACGCCCCGACCAGGAGCGCGAAGGCGAACAGGAGCCAGTCCACCACCCACTGGGACCTGGTCCGGCGGGGGCGCAGCGGGCTCAGCCCGGCGAGCACGGACCGCCGTCCGCCCTCGACCGGGAGTGCCGCGCTGACCATGCGTCGAGAATAGGTACCCGCCGGGTGCCGCGGCCACGGATCGAGACAGGTCTGGCCGATCGGCCAGACCCCGCGCCACGCAATGGCCGATCAGCCGATGCGCGTTCGGTCCCCACCCGGCAGGTTGGTTCCATGACCCCAGAGCCCTCAACCCTGAACAGCGCGCCACCGGGCGGCGCGGTCCCCGCGCTCGAGCTCGCCGGCCTCCGCCGCGAGTTCGCCGACAAGGTGGCGGTGGACAGCATCGACCTCCGGGTGCCGCCCGGCTCGTTCTTCGGCCTGGTCGGCCCCAACGGCGCCGGCAAGACCACCGCACTGTCGATGGCGGTCGGTCTGCTGCGGCCGAGCGCCGGCCGGGCGCTCGTGCACGGCGTCGACGTGTGGGCCGACCCGACCGAGGCCAAGCGGCTGCTCGGTGTGCTCCCCGACGGCCTGGCCCTGCCCGAGCGGCTGACCGGCGGTGAGCTCCTGACCTTCTGGGGCCGGTTCCGCCGGCTGCCCGCGCAGACGGTCGCGGACCGCACCGCCGAGCTGCTGCGCATCCTCGAGCTGGAGGAGGCCGAGGCGCTCGGCACGCTCGTGGGCGAGTACTCGACGGGCATGCGCAAGAAGATCGGGCTGGCCACCGCGCTGCTGCACTCGCCACGGCTCCTGGTCCTCGACGAGCCGTACGAGGCGGTGGACCCGGTCTCGGCCCGCGTACTCACGGCGATCCTGCGCCGGTTCACCGACGCCGGCGGCTCCGTGATCATCTCCAGCCACGTGATGAGCCTCGTCGAGCAGCTGTGCGACCGGGTGGCGATCATCGCCCGCGGCCAGGTCCTCGCCGACGGCACCCTCGACGAGGTCCGCGGTGGCGGCAGCCTCGAGGACCGGTTCGTGGAGCTCGTCGGCACCACCGATCTCGCAGAGGAGGACCTGGCGTGGATCGGGAGCTGATATCACTCAAGCTGACCACGCTGCGCCACACCGCCCCGGGCATGCGCCCGGCGGGCTGGGTGATCGGCAGCCTGCTGGCCGCGGCCACCTGGGCGGCCACGTTCGTCGCAGGCAGTGACGACGCCCGGCACTCGATCCTGACCCTCGGTCTGCTGTTCTGGGGTCTCGGGGCCGCCATCGGCCCGGTACTGATGAGCGGAGCGGGCACGCTGCGGCCCAGCTGGTTCGCGTTGCTGCCGATTCCCCGGCGCACGCTGGGCCGCGGTCTCCTGGTCAGCGTGTACGTGAGCATCGCCGCCGCGCTGGTGCTCGTCGCGCTGCTCGCCGTGAGCCTGCACGCCGCGCTGCTCGACCCCGTGACCCTGGTCGTGGCGATCCCCGGAGCTTTGCTGACCTGGGTACTCGTCATCGCGCTGTCCCGCCTGGTCTACGGCCTGCTCGGAGCCGCGATGGGTTCGCGCATCGGCATCGAGATCGCGTCGATCCAGTTCGGCCTGATGTTCGCGGGGATGTTCGCCGGCTGGATCCCGGTGACGATCGCCATCCAGCGCACGCCCGACCTGCTGGCCACGGGCATCACCGACCCCGTCGTGACGAGCGGTCTGGACATGAGCCCCACGTCCTGGTCGGTGCTCGCGGTCGAGCGCGCCGTGCGCGGCGACTGGGGCGGGGCCCTGCTGCTGCTGGGTGCCCTCGCGCTGTGCGCGGGCGCGGCGATCGTGGCCGCCGTGCCGCTCCTGGTGCCCTCGACCAGCCCTCGCACCCGGCGCCGTAGTGGCCGCCGCCGGTCCGCAGGCCTGGTCGCGGGAGCCGGGTTCCTGCCCCGCACGCAGACCGGCGCGGTGATCAGCAAGGAGCTCCGGCAGTGGAGCCGCGACGGCTGGCGGATGGTCGAGGTGCAGTCCGCCGTCTGGGGCGGCGTGTTCATCGGAGCGCTCGCGCTGACCAGCGAGGACCTCCGGGTCATCGCCGCGTTCTCCGGCCTGTTCGTCGCCTTCATGCTCGGCATCGCCGCGTGCACCATGTACGGCCAGGACGGCAGCGCGGTGTGGCTCGACGTCGTCGGGCAGGACGAGACGTCGGTCCGGTCGGACGTGCGCGGACGGCAGTGGGGCGCGGTGCTGGTGTTCCTGCCCAAGGTGCTGGTGGTCACGGCCCTCTTCGTGGTGCTCAGCCAGGCCTGGTGGGCGATCCCGATCCTGTTGGCCGCCCTGCCCGCCCTGTTCGGAGCCGCCTCCGGCGCGGCGGTCCTCGTGGCCGCCGTGGGGGTGTCACCGGGCGTCGACCCCCGGCAGCGGGTGGGCCCCAACGACGCCGTGGGGAACATCAGCCTGCACGTCTGGGTGGTGATCCTGCTGATCTCGATAGCGGTGGCACCCACCGCCGTCATGGTCGCGCTCCTCGCGGTGTCGCCCTCGGTGTGGTTGGCAGCGCTCACGGCCGTCGTCGGGCTCGCGAACGGGTTCGGCGCCGCGTGGCTGCTGGGCCGGGTCACGATCGGCTACCTGACCGCCCGGCTGCCTGATCTGTTCAGCCGCATCCGGTACGGCCAGGTGTTCCGCGACCCCGCCACGGCGGGCGCACTCGACTGGTTCGAGTCGACCACGCTCAAGGGGGAGCAGGAGCTCAAGGCGCGGCAGCAGAAGGAGCGTGCGGACCGGGTCGCCAGGAGCTCGGCCCGGTAGGACATCGCCGTCCGTCCGGCGTCAGGCCGGGCGGACGGCGTCGGCCGGGCGGACGGTCTCAGGCCGGCCGGACCGCCCGGTGCAGCGCAACGATGCCGGCGGACACGTTGCGGTAGGCGGCGTGCTCCCAGCCGGCCTCGAGCAGGAGGTGCGCCAGCTCGACCTGGGTGTGCCAGGTGCGGATCGACTCCGCCAGGTAGTCGTAGGACCCCTTCTCGCGCGTCACCACGTTCGCCACCACCGGCAGGGCCCGCATCAGGTATTCCTGGTAGACCACCCGGAACGGCGCCCACGTGGGTGTCGAGAACTCGCAGATCACCACGCGCCCCCCGGGCCGGACCACACGGAGCATCTCGCGCAGCGCCTTGCTGGTGTCCGCGACGTTCCGCAGGCCGAAGCTGATGGTCACGGCGTCGAACGACGCGTCGGCGAACGGCAGCCGCATGGCGTCACCCGCCACGAACGGCAGGTCCGGCCGGCGGTCCTTGCCGACCTGCAGCATGCCGATGGAGAAGTCGGACGGGACCACGAACGCGCCGTCGGCGGCGAAGGGCTCGCTGCTGGTCCCGGTGCCCGCCGCGAGGTCGAGCACCCGCTCGCCCGGCATGGCCGCGACCGCCTCGACCGTGAGCCGGCGCCAGCGCCGGTCCTGGCCCATGGAGATCAGGTCGTTGGTCAGGTCGTAGCGGGCGGCGATCCCGTCGAACATCGACGCGACCTCGGCCGGCTTCTTTTCCAGGCTTGCGCGGGACATGCCGCCATCGTTTCATGTCGCCGGGACACGGTCACCCGCGCTGTGACCTCCGCTACGGCCCGCACCTGCGCGCGTCGCACGCCCTTATCCTGAAGCGGATGATCGTTTCACCTGCCGGACGCACCCCTGGTGCGCCGACCGGCACCACCGCGTCCAGCACCTGGGCAACCCGCGCGCCGGCCTCGCCGGACGCCCCGCCGGGTGCAGCTCTGGGCCCGCAGCTCGTCGTCCGCACCGTCGCGGTCGACGACCTCCCCGACAGCCCGACCGCGCTCATCGACAGGCTCCCCGACACCCACGCTCTCGCCTGGGTCCGGCACGGTGACGGCCTCGTGGGCTGGGGTGAGGCCCTGCGGTTCGAGACGTTCGGCCCCGGCCGCTTCGCCGACGCCGACGACGCCTGGCGCCAGGTGCTCGACCGCGCCGTCGTGCACGACGACGTGTCCCTGCCCGGCAGCGGCCTCGTCGCGTTCGGGAGCTTCGCCTTCGACGACGTCTCGCCCGGCGACGAGTCCGAGGACCCCGCGCGGGCCAGCGGCGTGCTGATCGTGCCGCGGGTCGTCGTCGGGCGGCGGGGCGAGCGCGCCTGGATGACGACCATCTCGCTGGTGGGCGACCGGTCCGCCCCGGTGGGCGAGGACCTGCTGACCGCGTACCCGCACCAGCCGGTCGGGGAGCCGGGCCGGGTGGTGCTGGCCGACGGCGCCGTCGGGGCCGCCGACTGGCCCGCGGTCGTCGCGGAGGGCGTCGCCCGGATCCAGACCGGCGAGCTGGAGAAGGTGGTGCTCGCGCGCGACGTCGTCGCCACCGCCGAGCACCCGGTCGACGCACGCCACGTGCTCGGCCGGCTCGCGTCCGCGTACGACGCCTGCTGGGCGTTCAGCGTGGACGGCATGGTCGGCGCCACGCCGGAGCTGCTGGTCCGCAGCGAGAAGGGCCTGGTCGCCTCGCGCGTGCTCGCGGGCACGATCCGCCGCGAGCACGGGCCAGGTTCGCCCGCGGCGCCCGCCGACGCCGACCTGCTGCACGCCGCCCAGCTCGCCCGCTCCTCGAAGGACCTGGAGGAGCACGAGTTCGCGGTGCGCTCCGTGGCCGCCGCCCTGGAACCGTTCTGCTCGTCGATGAACGTGCCCGAGGCGCCGTTCGTGCTGCACCTGCCGAACGTGATGCACCTGGCGACCGACGTGACGGGCGTGCTGACGGGCCAGAGCCCGACGTCGGGCCGGCGTCCGCCGTCGTCGCTGTCGCTGGCGGCCGCGCTGCACCCGAGCGCCGCGGTGTGCGGCACGCCGACCACCGCCGCTCGCAGCCTCATCCGGGAGATCGAAGGACTGGACCGGGCCCGGTACGCCGGGCCGGTGGGCTGGGTGGGGGCCGACGGGGACGGCGAGTGGGGCATCGCCCTGCGGTCGGCCGAGATCTCGCCGACGGACAGCCGCCACATCCGGCTGTTCGCCGGCTGCGGCATCGTCGCGGCGTCGAACCCCGAGGCGGAGCTGGCGGAGTCCGAGGCGAAGCTGGAGCCGATGCGCTACGCCCTGGGCGCCTCCTGATCCCCAACCGTTGAGTGCGGGGTATCTGCTGGATCGCTACGGCTGATCCAGCAGATACCCCGCACTCAACGGTGTCAGCTCAACGGTGTCAGGGGGTGCCGGCCGTCGGACCCTCCCCGATCGGGTCGGTCGGGTCACCCCAGACCTGCTCGCGGAAGCCGTCCCACACCTGGACGTCGGACGTCGCGCCGAGGAAGCCCATCCGCGCGTCCGTGGCGGTCAGCAGGAGCTCGATGAGCGAGGCGCCCTCGAGGACCTTGGTGGCCACCTCCAGAAGGTCCTGTCCGTCGGGCAGGTCGGCGTGGATCGACGACACGTACATCTGCGCGTCGCCCTCGAGCGAGACGAAGTTCGCCCGGGTGTCCGTGCCCGCCGTCGTGCCGTGGTCGTAGGCGTACGACTTGAGCCAGAACCCGTCGACGACGACCTTGTCGGCCGAGATCTTGATGGCGTCCCTCCGGCCACCACCATCCCCCTTGACCGGCACGTTCGCCAGGCCGATGCCGTTGATGCCGGTGAGCGGGATCGTCAGGTCGCGGCTCTCCAGGTCGGCGGGGAGCGAGAAGACGGAACCGTCCTCCGTGGCCCCGCACTGACCGGGCAGATCGACGTTGAGGTCGTACCTGCCGCCGAAGCTCACCTTGACGCAGGTGCCGAGCTCGGTCCGCAGCGCCTCCTCGATGGTCTCCTGCGGGTCGATCTCGCCGCACGGGTCCGACGGCGCGCTGTCCCCCGCCTCGGGCGGCACCTCACCGTCCTGTGTCGGCTCCTTGCACTCGGACTTGTCGTCGTCCTTGCCCGCGCCGCCGTCCGCCGCGTCGTCCTTCTTGTCCTTGTCGCCGCCGCTGCCGTCCGCGGGACCGGTCACGCCGTCGGTGACGTCGTCCACGGCGTCCCCGACCGGATCCTCGGTGTCGCCGGCGCCGGGCTCGGACGTGCCCGGGTCGGACCCGCTCGGCGACGGGGTCGCCGAGGCAGACGGGTCCGCCTCGGCCTCGTCGCAGGCGCCGAAGACCACGCACCAGAAGGAGTCGTCCGGCTTGGCCTCGGCGCCCGATGTCGACGCGGGCATGCTCATGCCGCCGAGCGCCATCGCGCTCGCCACCACGACCGCCGCCGACTTCTGCGACAGCGCGCGCAGTGCGGTGCTGAGCGACTCGGCCCGCGGGATCGCCTCGGTGTCCGGCGCGGGCTCGCGCCCTGCGTCCGGGCTGTCGTCGTCCGTGTCCGTGGAGCCGGTGTCCGTGGAGCCCGTGTCCGTGGGGCCGCCGTCGGTGGCGCCGCCGTCCGCGTCCGGGGCGTCGCCGTCCGGGACGTCGCCCTCGGCACCCTCCTGCGTGTCCCCCGCGTCGGTGCCGTCGGCCTCCGCGACCGCCTCGGCCGGCGCCCAGGACACGACGATGATGCCGCCGACGACGCCGAGCAGGAACCCGACGACCCAGCCGCCGAGGTTCACCCCGGCGATCGAGTAGACGGAGATCGACAGCGCGATGACGCCGTAGAAGATCCGATGGACGGGCTGGGCGATCGACAGGATCCCGAGCATGATCAGGGCGATCGGAAGGATCGTCGCCTGAGCTCCCTCCACCCCGAACTGCAGCATGATGTTCATGCCGAGCTGGTCCAGCTTGATCGGGCCGGACAGAAGCATCTCCAGGCCAGCGAGCGCTACCAGCACACCCCCGACGAACGGCCGCTGCTTGCGCCAGGGACGGAAGTCCCGGCGCCAGTCAGCAAGCTTCGTACGAAGTCCGGGGCGGCCGGCGTTGGCCTGGCCGTCACCCGGACTCAGAAGCACTCGGTGCCGTCCGTGATCTTGAGGCTGAGGTCCGTCAGCTGGAAGACGGCGGCCTGGGTGCTCCACGAGACCTGCTCGAGGTTCGAGATGTCCACGGAGTCGGAGTCCATCGCGAAGTCGCCGGCGTCACCCTTCTTGGCGGTGTTCACCGTCGAGGCGTCGACGCCGATGCGGATGTTCTTGAAGATGGCGGTGCCCGAGAGGTCGTTCATGCCGATCTGCAGGTCGGTGGCCTTCGCGGGCTCCTTGCCGGTACCCGCCGAGATCAGCAGGCCGACCTTGCCCAGCGGTGTGTCCTGCACGACCGACTGGCACAGGTTGTAGAGCTGGGCGTCCTTGATGTTCGCGATGGCAGCGGGGTGCTGCGTGCCGTCGGAGGCGGTCGCCACGCCCGCGTACTGGGAGAAGCCGGTGCCCGCGAGCTGGTCGGCGCCGATCTTGAACTGGCTGCCGGAGATGGCGAACGAGACGGGCACTGCGCCCTGAGCAACCCCACCAAGCAGGACGCTGGCGGCGATCGTGACCGGAATGACTGCGAGAGCCACGCGACCCTTGCGCGACCCCGTGAGCTTGCTGAGCTTCATTGGTGTTCCCCTCGATGCCAATGTGGACGACTACGCCGTCGCCCCGTCGCGACGTTAGCGCGATTACTGAATCAGCGTCAATTGTCCCGCTGACGGCGCCGCAAAGCATGCCGGATATGCTCGAACCATGGCAACAGCCCGTCGCACGCGACTTCGCCCGGAGGAACGCCGCAACCAGCTTGTGGCACTGGGAGTCGCCACCCTTGCGGACCGACCGCTGGCCGAAGTGACCGTCGAGGAGATCGCCGCCGAAGCCGGTGTCTCGACAGGTCTCGTCTACTACTACTTCGGTTCCAAGAACGGCCTGCACCACGAGATCGTGCGCCGTGCGCGTGACTCGATGCTGCACGCCTCGGAGCCGCACCCGGAGCTCCCGCCGGCCGAACGCCTGGTCAGCACGCTGACCAGGCTCGTCGCGTACGTCAAGGAGCACGGCCCCACCTTCTACTCGCTCGTCCGCGGCGCGGCCAGCGGCGACGAGGAGGTGCGTGCCGTCATCGAGGACGCACGGCGGCAGCAGACGGAGCGCGCCCTCGCCGTGCTCCTGGAGCTGGGGGTGCCCGAGACGGAGCTGCTGCGCGTGGCGGTCCGCTCGTGGGTGGCGCTCGCCGAGCAGGCGCTGGTCGACGGCGGCATCAACTCGGACCTCACCGACGACGAGCTCGTCGGCTACCTCGAGCGCAGCCTCGGCGGCGTCGTCGCCGCCGTCGTGCCGGGCGCCTCTGAGGCGCTGTTCGGGGCCCCGTCCACGCTCTGAGCCAGGCTCCGGCACGGGCCGGCCGGCCGGTCGGCCAGACCCGAAGATCCCCCTGCCGGGGGAGCCGTATCCCCCGAGCGCGCCAGGCTTTCGGGGTCCGCGTTCGCAACAGTTGCAGGCATGATCACCGACGACGTCACGTCAGTTCCACGATCCCGGCCGGCCGTGCTGCGCAGACTGACACCGGTCATCGTCGCGTGGGCAGTCCTGTATGGATCGGTACGGATCTACTTCGCGCTGGGAAACGCGCCGACGTTCTCACCGCTGCCGCAGGACCTGATGCTCTACCCGTACTGGGGAGCGGTGGCGCTGTGTGCCGCCGCCGGCCTGGCAGCTGTCGCGTTGCGGCTGACCACAGGCAGTCGAGCGGTGCTGGCGGCCGCTTGGGCCGTCACCGCCGCGATCCTGGTCGCCTGTCCGCTGGTTCTTCTGGACATCGTGGGTGGACTGCTCGCCGGCCTGGGCATTCCGATCGATCTGGTCTCGTTCGCGAGCCGCGCCGGAATGCTGTCCGGCGCGCTCCTGCTGGCGGCGGCGAGCCTGTCCTACCAGCGCGAGATGCGTGGCGGATGCCAGCGGTGCGGACGAGCCCGACCCGCCGTCCGGGACGAGCGGACCCCGCGGTGGGCCTGGTGGGCGGCCTATCTGGCCGTCGCCGGGTGCCTGGTGCGTGTCGCGGCTCAGCTGTCCGTCGGCTTCGGCGACATCGTGGATGACGCCGGGGTAGCGCTGGTCGTCTTCGAAGCAGGCTTCATCCTGGCGGGCACCCTGCTGCCGTTGGCGCTGGTGCATCGCTTCGGCCTCATCTGGCCCGCCTGGGTGCTGCCGCTGGCCGGTCGGCGTGTGCCGCGATGGCTGGTACTGGGCCCGGGCCTCCTCTTCGGCGGCATGATGACCCTGTACTTCGGGTTCGGCCTGGCGCAGATGGTCGGTGCGCTGGTCTCCGGCGCGGCCGTGTACGGCGACGGGGTCAGCAGCGCCGGGTTCCTGTGGACCTCCGTGTCGGCGTATCTGGTGTGGGGAGCCGGCCTCACGGTCGCGTCCGTCGCGCGGTTCCGGGCCACCCGGCCCAGCTGCCGCACGTGCGGCCTGTGAGCCCGACGAAGCCGGCCAGGGGCCGGCTCAGAGCGCCTTGACCATCAGCAGGCACGGGTCGTCGACCCAGAGGTCCGGGAACTCCTCCACCGGGTGGAATCCACAGGCTGTGTAGAACGCGCGGGTCTGGTCGAATCCCGGGTCGTGCGCCGACGGGCCGAGCGTCTTGACGCTCAGCAGGCGCACGCCCTGGGTGCGGAGGTCGTCCTCGACGCGCTCCAGGAGGGTCCGGCCGATTCCCGCGCGGTGATGCTTGCGCCGGACGGCCAGCAGGTGCACCTCCGCCGACGTCGGGTAGCGCTGGTCGAGGAGCAGCACGCCGAGCACGTCCTCGTACGGGATCCTGCCGCCGTCGGCCTCGATCCCTTGAGCCGATCCGCCCGGCGCCACCCCCGGCGGCGGAGGTTCGGGCGCGGGAACCGCCACGTAGTTGGGGAACTTCGCCGCCGCCTCGACGTACTCGTGCGTGAACCGGTCGATGCCGAACCACTCCGGCAGCTCCTCGAGGATGTCGTGCGCGGCATCCGAGCGGCCGAGGGTCCTGACCACGGTGAACGTCCCAGACACGCGGCCTAACTTAGACCGGACGGCCCAGGTTCACCCGCTGAACGCGAATACGCGAGGTAGAGCTCTGGCGAGGTAGGAACGGGGCGAAGCAGAACGCCGGCTCGCGTCCTGCGCCGCCCCGCTCCTTACCTGATGTGAGACCTGATGTGGGACCTCAGGTGAGACCTGATGTGAGGGCGTCAGCCCTGGTTGCCGAACCACTCCTGCATCCAGTCCGGGACGTTGTTCGGCGCGCTCTGGTCCGAGCCGGAGTCCGGCTGCTGCCCGCCCTGCGAGCCCTGGTCCTGCGAGCCCTGGTCCTGGGTCGCCGACTCCTCCTTGACCGCGAGCGTGACGGTGACCTCCTCGGTGCTGCCGTCGCGCACCACGGTCAGCACCGACTCGTCTCCGGCCTGCTTCTCCCGGACGAACGCCGTGAGGGACGCCGAGCCGTTGACCGCGTCACCGTCGATGGCGACGATCACGTCGCCCTGCTCGATGCCCGCCTCGCCGGCCGGCGAGTCCGGGGTGACCTCCACGACCCCCGCACCGCGGCGGGTGACGTCGTCGGCCGTGGCGGTGGCGTCCTGGAGCGAGACGCCGAGGAACGCGTGCTCGGCGGTGCCGTCCTCCTTGAGCTGGTCACCGATCTGCGTGGCCAGGTTCGACGGGATGGCGAAACCCAGGCCGATCGAGCCGGAGCCGCCCGACGCCATCCCGCTCGACAGGGTGGCGATCGAGGACGTGATGCCGATGACCTCGCCCGACGCGTTGAACAGCGGTCCACCCGAGTTGCCCGGGTTCACCGCGGCGTCGATCTGGATGGCGTTGGTGACCACCTGGTCCGAGCCGTCCTCGGCGCTGGCCGTGACGGGACGGTCCAGGGCGGACACGATGCCCGTCGTGGCGGTGTTCGCCAGCCCCAGCGGGTTGCCGAGCGCCATCACGGGCTCGCCCACCACGACGTCCGACGAGTCCCCGAACTTCGCGGGCCTGAGGTCGGACGGCGGGTCGGACAGCTGCACGACGGCGAGGTCGGTGGCCGGGTCGGTGCCGACGATGTCGGCCTCGAACACGCGGCCGTCGCTCAGCGTCACCTGGACCGTCGACGCGTCGGCGACGACGTGGTTGTTGGTGAGGATGCGGCCCTCGGAGTCCAGCACGACGCCCGAACCCTCCGCGCCGCCGCCCTGGCTCTCCACCTGGATCGCCACCACGGACTCCTGGACCGCCGAGGTGACGGACGTCCAGTTCGGGTTCTCGACGGTCGAGCTCCGCACGGGCACGTTCTGGCTGGCCGTCTGCCCGACGTCGGCCAGGGAGCCGACACCGTCGTCGTCGGTGAGCGACATGACACCGGCGGTGCCCAGGCTGGCCAGCAGCGCGGCGGCCGCGGCCGCGCTGACCACGGGAACCCAGGTGCGGTTCCTCGTCCTCTGCTCGCCCGACGCCGTCGCGGTCGCCGTGGCCGGCACCGCGTACGGGTTGACGTATCCGGACGTCGCGCCGGCGGCAGGCGCCGCGTGCTGCACGGGCAGCGGGTGCCGGACCGGCCCGCCCACGGGTACGGACGGGGGCGCCGGGGGCTGCGCAGGGTTCGACGGCTGGGCAGGGTTCGAGGGCTGCGCGGCGTTCGAGGACTGCTCAGGTGCCGCGTCGTGTGCCGGTGCGGGTGCGGGTGCCGGTGCGGCGACCGGCAGCTGCTGGGTCGGCTGCGTCGCGGGCGGCAGCTGCTCGGTGGGCTGCGTCGCGGGCGGCTGCTGGTCCGGCTGCGGAGTAGTGCTGTTCTCGTCGGTCATCGTGACCCTCCTTGAAGTCAGAACCAGTTGACACCCCCTTCCTTGCTCCAGCCTTGGACGAGTCTGTGAGTTTGCTGCATGCCCTCACGGCTGGACGGCAGCGACCATGCGGCGCGCCAGCTCGGTCGTCTCCGTCTGCCGGTCCGCGCGCGGCACCCGCACCTCGATGACCTGGATGCCGTGACTCGGCGCCTGCAGCGCATGACGCAGGGTCGGCACGTCCTTCACCAGCTGGTGGTCCACGCCGTACCCCGCGCACAGCTGCGCCAGGTTCGACCCGTGCGGCGTACCGAAGACCCGCTCGAACGTGGCGCTCGCGGCACTGCCCGTGTCGGCGAGCGCACCGTGCTCCAGCGTCGCGAAGATCGATCCGCCGTCGTCGTTCACCACGACGATCTCGAGGTCCACCTGGGGCTCGTCCGGCCCCCGGAGCAGACCGCCGACGTCGTGCAGGAACGTGAGGTCGCCCAGGAGAGCGCGTGTGCGCAGGCCACGCCGGGCGGCGGCGAGCGCGACCCCGACCGCCGTCGACACGGTGCCGTCGATGCCCGCGAGACCCCGGTTGGCGAGGACCGCCGGGCCCGGGCCGTCGAGGCCGAGCACCAGCTCGAGGTCCCGCACGGGGTTGGACGAGCCGACCACCAGCAGGTCGTCCGGCCCGAGCACCGCGGCGACGGCCCGGGCCACGGAGAGCGCGGTGGGCCCGCCGAGGACGGCGTCGTCGCTGGTGACGTCGTCGAGCACACGGGACGCCTGCGCCCCGGCGGCACGCCAGCGCTCCAGGAAGGCGGACGGCGGCGGCGTGGATGTCTCGAACCAGGCGGGCGCCACGCCCGGTAGCACGACGGCGGCGTTGCGGGCGGCGTCCGGCCACGGACCGGCGCCCGGCGCGACCACGGTGACCGTGACGTCGGGCCGGGCCAGCAGCCGCTGCACCGGCCGCGAGAGCGTGGGCCGGCCGAGGACGACCACCTGCTCGATCCCCGCGGCGAGCTCGTCCGACCCGAGCAGCACCCGGTACGCGGCGATCGCGTTGGGTCCGCCGGTCGCGCCCGACGAGGGTTCCGCGAACAGCGGCCAGCCCTGCACCTCGGCGAGCTGCCTGGCATCGGTGCCCGCACCGTCACCCGCGACGACGACCGTCCGCGCCGGGTCACCCGGCAGCGCGGGCGACGCGACGTGCTGCAGCACCGCGGGCACGACGAGCGGCGGGTCCGGCTCGGGGTGACCCTCCTGCGCGGTGTCCGCGGGCAGCCCCGGCAGCGGGGCCGACGGCGCCAGCGGGTCCCGGAACGCCAGGTTGAGGTGCACGGGGCCGGGATGCCCCGACCGGAACCCAAGGGCGGCGCTGACCGCACGCCCGGTGACGCTCCGCAGGTCCCTCAGCTCCTGCGCGCTCGCGGTGCCCGGCTCGGCGCCGGGCTCGCCCGCCAGGCCCTGGCTGCCCGACGGCGCCGGCACGTCCACGGCGAACCGCACCGCCGAGCCGAAGATGCCCACCTGGTCGGTGGTCTGTGACGCCCCGGTGCCGCGCAGCTCGTGCGGCCGGTCGGCGGTGAGCAGGATCAGCGGCAGCCCGGTGTGGCTCGCCTCCAGCACGGCGGGGTGCAGGTTCGCGACCGCGGTCCCCGACGTCGTGACGACGGCGACCGGTGCACCCTCCGAGGCCTTCGACAGGCCGAGCGCGAGGAACCCCGCCGACCGCTCGTCGATCCGCACGTGCAGCGTGACCCGGCCGGCGTCGGCGGCCTCCGCCGCGGCGTAGGCAAGGGGGGCGCTGCGCGAGCCGGGGGCGAGCACGATGTCCTCCACACCCCGGCTGACCAGGTCCGCGACCAGTGCGCGAGCGGCGGTGACGGCGGGCGGGATCGTCATGCGTCCTCCAGGATCCGGGTCAGTCGGTGGTACCGCGCGAGCCAGCGCTCTGCGGTCAGATGGTCGGCCGCGGCGGCCGCGAGCGCCCCGGGCGAGGGTTCGGGGCGGCGGACGGGGAGCGCGCCGTCGACGGGCAGCAGCGGCTCGGCGACGACGTCGTGCACCAGGAGCTGGGAGGTCGCGAGCCCGCAGGCGTAGGGCAGCTCGGGCAGGGCGGCAGCGAGGGCGACGCCGGCGGCGAGGCCGATCGAGCTCTCCAGCGCGGACGAGACGACGACGGGCAGCCCTACCTGTTCGGCGAGGTCGAGGCAGGCGCGGACGCCGCCGAGGGGCTGGACCTTGAGGACGACTATGTCGGCAGCCTCCTCGCGCACCACCCGCAGGGGGTCGGACGCGCGGCGGATGGACTCGTCGGCCGCGACGGGTACGTCCTGCTTGCGGCGGACGAGAGCCAGGTCCTCGACGGCCGCGCAGGGCTGTTCCACGTACTCGAGCCCGCCCGCCGCGCGGTCGATCTCGGCCAGGTGGGCGAGGGCTTCGCCGGTGGTCCAGGCGGCGTTGGCGTCGATCCGGATGGCGCCGTCGGGCCCGAGGGCCTCTCGGACCGCCGCTACCCGTTCGACCTCGGCGGACACGGGTTCGAGCGTGCCGTCCGGCCCGCGCTGGGCGACCTTGACCTTGGCGGTTCGGCAGCCGCCGGACGCCAGGACGATCTCCCGAGCCCGGTCCGGCCCGACGGCGGGGACCGTCACGTTCACCGGGACGCTCTGCCGGACCGGTTCGGGCCAGCCGACGAAGGCGGCCTCGCGGGCCGCGCGCAGCCACGTCGCCGACTCCGCGTCGTCGTAGTCCCAGAACGGCGACAGCTCGCCCCAGCCGGCAGGGCCGTGCAGCAGGACGCCGTCGCGCACGTCGATACCGCGAAAGCGGGTTTGTAGGGGCGTCGACCAGACGACGGGTTCACCGATCAGCACAGGCTCAGGCTAACGACCCACGCGAGCCGGCCGGGCCCTCCCGGCTCCTGACGCTGGTTCCGGCGCTGGTTCTGACGCTGGTTCGGCAGGCTCTGGAGCGCCGGAACCGAGGCCGGCATGGTCGGATCCGGCCTGCTGAACGCGGGTCAGTCCACTCCGGGCAGCGGCCCGTCAGTGGAGTGGGCGGCGTAGTAGTCCGACTGGCGGCGCATGAGCTCGCGCATCGAGACGTCCCTGCCAACCCCGTACACAGTGCCGGGGAAGTCGAGCTCACGCTGGATCGCCCAGATCTCCTCGTGCCGGTCGGGCGGCAGGATCGTGGCGGGGTCGCCGACCGCGACCCAGCCGATCGGCACGACCGCTCCCGGCGCCACCACGGTGTTGACCTGCACGACGCCGTGGATGCGCACCTCGGCGCCCGTGCCGATGACGCTCCCCGGGAACAGTGCGGCGCCGGTGGCGATGAAGACCTCGTCCTCGACGGTGCTGCCGTTGACGTGGGCGTGCGGGCCGATCATGACTGCGGACCCGATGCGTGCAGGGTGGTCCCGGCGTCCGCGGACGAGCGCGTTCTCCATGACGACGGTGTCCTCGCCGATCACCACGGCGCCGTCCTCGGCCGTGAGCACGGCTCCGTGCAGGATCCTCGCGCCCGCCCCGACGCGGGCGTCACCGACGACGGTCGCCGACGGGGCGACGTAGGCCGACGGGTCGATGGAGGGTTCGAGACCGCGATGGCGGATGAGCATGTAAGGGTTCCTCTCGTCGCGGTCACCTTAAGCGCCGACACCCACACGACATCGAGCGCCCGCGGTTGTTTCGTAAAACGAACGGTAGCGACCGGTTCATGAAACAAGGCCCGCCATCGACTCACCCGCCCCGAACTAGGCTTTGCCGCGTGAGCACGAGCACCGAACTGCCCCAGCAAGTCTCCGAGACGTTCGACCCGCAGCGCTGGCGCGCGGTGTCCGGCTTCGACGACCTGACCGACCTTACGTACCACCGCGGCGTCGACCGCACCGGTCCGGAGCCGCGTGACCTGCCGGTGGTCCGCGTCGCGTTCGACCGGCCGGAGGTCCGCAACGCGTTCCGCCCGCACACGGTGGACGAGCTGTACCGGGTGATGGACCACGCGCGGATGACGTCCGACGTCGGCACGGTGCTGCTGACCGGCAACGGCCCCTCCCCCAAGGACGGCGGCTGGGCGTTCTGCAGCGGCGGTGACCAGCGCATCCGCGGGCGGGACGGCTACCGCTACGCGGAGGGTGAGAACGCCGACTCCATCGACCCGGCCAAGGCCGGACGCCTGCACATCCTGGAGGTGCAGCGCCTGATCCGGACCATGCCCAAGGTCGTGGTCGCGGTCGTGGACGGCTGGGCTGCCGGCGGCGGGCACTCCCTGCACGTCGTCGCCGACCTCACCGTCGCGTGCCGCGAGCACGGCAGGTTCAAGCAGACCGACGCCGACGTCGGCTCGTTCGACGCCGGGTACGGGTCCGCGTACTTCGCCCGCCAGATCGGGCAGAAGCGCGCCCGCGAGGTCTTCTTCCTCGCCCGTGAGTACTCCGCCGACGACGCCGAGCGCTGGGGCTCCGTCAACGAGGTAGCGGCCCACGAGGACCTGGAAGGGCTCGCGCTCGAGTACGCGCGGATCATCGCCACCAAGTCGCCGCAGGCCATCCGGATGCTGAAGTTCGCGTTCAACGCGGCCGACGACGGCATCGCGGGGCAGCAGGTGTTCGCCGGCGAGGCGACGCGGCTGGCGTACATGACGGACGAGGCGGTCGAGGGCAAGGAGGCGTTCCTGGAGCGCCGCGAGCCGGACTGGTCGGCCTTCCCCTACTACTACTAGTCGTCACTATTACTAGTCGTCACTATTACTAGTCGTCACATGGCCGCCGGACCGAGATCTGAACGTCCTCCGGAGCCCGGATCGACGGACAGGTGACGGTTCGGCGAACGACGTGACGGCGGGGTCAGTCGTCGTCCGGCACACGACCGTCCGGGGTGACCGGGGCCGGCGTCGTGTCGACCCGGAACTCCTCGGCACCCAGCGCTCGCGCCAGCTCGTCGGATCCGGTGAGCACCACGACCCCCGGGTACCGCGCCAGGATGCGCTCCAACCGGTCGCGTCCCTCCTGGTCCAGGTCGCGGTCCAGGTCCGCGACCAGGAGCAGCGGCGGCTCGCCGTAGATGGCGCGCGCCAGGGCGAGCCGGGCACGTTCGTCGGTGCTCAGCGGCTCCCCGCCGGAACGCAGCACGGTGCGCGGCCCGTCCGGGAAGCGGCCGACCGCGAGGCCGACGGTCTCCAGGACGGCGAGGGCCGTCTCCTCGTCGAGGTCGGGACGCCGGTAGCGCAGCGCGCGGCGCAGCGGCCCTCGCTCGAACACGGCGCCCCGCGTCGCGAGCCCGACGAGCGCGCGACCGCGTGCCGGCGCGACGGCCCCCAGGTTCTCGCCGCCCACCCAGACCTCGTCGGCGATGCCCGGTGGGGCGGCATCCAGCCCGACGACCCTGCGCATCAGGCGCAGGGCTGCCTCGGGGTCGTCGCTGGTCAGGCGGATCCGGGCGCCGGGCGCCGCACGCAGGGGTGAGCCGTCCGGGGTGAGCCCGGGGACCGCCAGGTGCACCAGGCCCGGCCCGTCCGCGCCGTCCGGCACGGGGGCCGACGCCGCGGCGTCCCGCGACCGCTCGTACGCGGTGCGCCGGCGTGCGGCGTCGGCGAGCGCCGGGCCCAGCACGGCGCGAGCGGCCAGATAGGTCTGGCGGTACTCGACGATCCGGCCGATGTCGATGATCGGGGTCGACGCAATGCCCGCGACGGCCATCGCGGCCATCGTGACGGTGGGATCGAGGCCCCGGACGACGCCGATCGCCGCGACGGCGAGCGTGGCCAGCATCGCAGCCACGGTGCCCCCGGCCCGGATCAGGCCGACGATCTCCGAACGGTCGACAGCGCGGTCGACGACCGCGTCCGAGGCGGAGTCGATGTGGCCCAGTTCCCGGCCGGCGCCGCGTGCGGCGATGATCCCCTGCGAGGCGCCGACGGTGTCGGCGATCCGCGTGGCCATGCGACCGCGGGCGCGCCGGAGACTGCGCGACTTCTGGTAGGCGGTCCGCGCCCAGGGCACGAGGACCGCGGCGAGCACACCGAGCGGCAGCAGGAAGCCGAGGCCGAGGAACGGGTCGATGATCGTGAGGCCCACGGCGGAGCCGACGATGAGCGGGATCCCCGCCGCGAGCGGTCCGACGCCCTGCGACACCCAGTTGCGCACGCTGGAGAGGTCGTTGGTGGTCCGGGCGACCGTGATGCCGAGGTGGGTGCGGCTGCCCGGGGTGAGCTCGGCCTCCACCAGGTCGCGGCGCACGTGCCGCACGTAGTCCTGGCCGAGCCGTTCCGCGGCGATCCGCTCCTCCACGCGCAGTCCCCCGAGCGCCACGGCCGCCGCGACGATGCTGAGGATCACGGCTGCCATCGGCCACGAGCCGCTCCCGCGGAGCTGCGTGAGGGCCCACGCGCTGAGCGCGCCGAGGGCGCCCTGGCCCAGGCCGAGGCCGACCAGACCGAGCACCCAGCCCCGCCGGGCGCCGGTGAAGATCTTCGGCAGGCCGCCCGGATCAGGCGACCGCATGCCCAGCACCCGCCCCGGCAGGAGCCAGGCCCGCCGCCGTCAGCGCGACGGCGGGCAGGCAGAGGTCGAAGGTCGGCACCACCGCGACGTCGAGCGCCGCACGTGCCTCAGCCGTGGCGAGCGGCGAGGCGGTGAGCACCCCGGACACCACGGACGGCTCGCAGCCGAGCGCACGGAGCGCGGCGATCCCGCCGCTCGCGCCCAGCGCGTCCCCGGCGGCGAACACCACGCGGTCCACCACCGAGCGGAACGCGTCGTCGGTCAGCAGGCGGCTCGTGTCGCCCTGGAAGATGCCGTCGGCGATCTCGATCAGCACGACGTCGGGTGCCCCGTCCCCCGCCGGGGACGCCAGCACGTCGGTCATGGTCGCGAACACGTCCCGCACCTCCTCGAAGGAGAGGCCGAACGTGCTGGGCAGGCCGAAGTCGGTGAAGTCGACGACCCGGTCCGCACCCGCGTCGGTGTAGCGGTGCGCGTCGTTGCCCGCACCCGTGCCCGTCGCCTTGCCCGCATGCACGGTGAGGCCGGCCGCCGTGAGGCCTCGGGCGAGGCAGGCCAGCGTCGTGGACTTGCCGGAGTTCATCGACGTACCGACCACGGCGACGACGGGGACCCGCGTCGCCGCACCGCTCGCCGCCGACGCCGCGCGCACCACGTGCGGCGCGAACGTCGAGAGGTTCACCACCCGGTTCCCGCTGGAGAGCAGCCCGACCGGCTCGATCACCGTGGCGTCGTCGGTCGCGGCATGCTGCTCGACCACCCGCGAGGCGAGCCCGCCTGCGGCAGCGAGATGGCATTCCCCCAGGTCCTCGGGGATGACGGCGAGGAACTGGTCAGAGGCGTAGCGCGATCCGTAGGACACGATGATCTCGTCACCCTCGAACAGGATCTGGCGGCGGGACACCGGCGACTCGAGCCGCTTGTGCTGGCCGATCGTCACCACCCGGGCCAGGACGACGTCGCCGGGCCGCGGCGCACGTGCCAGGTCGGTGACCAGGTCGAAGGCGCCCGGGTCCGCCTCGATCGCCGCCGCGACGAACCGCGTGGAGTAGGCCTTCTTGGCCCGCAGCAGCCGGCGGACGAGCGGGTCGGGCGTCCGCGCCGCGACGGCGGCGGCGTCGACCCGGAGCGGGGTGGCGACGGGGCGCGGGGTGGCGACGGGGCGCGGGGCGTAGCCGCGCAGGTCCGGGGACGTGTCGAGGATGCTCATGACGGCCACGCTTTCTTGTCGAGGGACGCGAGGTGCAACACCGTCACTCAACTAGGCCGCCATGAACCCGTGATGAGACCCGGATGAAAGGTCTCTCATCGGGCACCCGCCGAACCGCCGTCATCACCCGGCCGACGCCGTCGGCACTGGTCAGCGCACCGACCAGTCCCCCGTGCCGCGCGGGACGAGCTCGATCCACGTGTTGCCCGGGTCGAGCTCCGCCTCCCGGCCGTCGAGGGTCTTGAGCACGATCGGCGCCCTGAGGTGCTGCTTCGACCAGCGCACGGCGACCCGGTGCCCCATCGACGCCAGTGTGCCGGTGCCGCTCCGGCCCGCGAGGCGGTGCTCCGGCACGGGCGCGCCGGCCGGGTCCCTCCACTTGGTGTTGAACACCTCGGTGGACAGCACCAGCACGTTCCGCGCGGCGTGCCGCCGGCCGTCCGCCGCGACCGAAGCCGCCGAGCCCTCGCTGCGGAGGTAGCGCTTGTTCGTGCGGTCCCACGTCCACACGGTCCGCTGCGCGCGGGACAGCCGCACGTCGACCACCCGCGCAGGCTTCCCGGCCTGGGGCGCGGACCCCTCGCCCAGCTTCCGCGCGTACTCGAACTGCGCCGGCGGCGGGGCTGTCCGTTTGCCGTCGGCCTGCGCGATGAACGACGACATCCGGCCGATCACGTTGTGGGGCGCCCGCCGGCCCGGGTCCCGGCTGAAGCCGCCGTCGCCGTCGTCCATGATGATCGCCTGGGTGCCCAGGCGCTTCACCGCGGCGATGAACGGGCCCTGCCCGCCCGAGAACGCCAGGATGCCGTCGAGCGGCGCGACGATCGCGGGGTCCATCGGCCGCACGGAGCGCACCGGCTCCACGACGTCCGGGATGTTCGAGTGGTAGGTCGCGACGAACCGGGTGATGCCGCCCTCGACCACCTCTTCCCAGACGATGTCGGCCTCCACGAGCCCGCGCTGCGGGCGGGCCTCCACCGCGTTCTCGATCTTCACCGACACCGCCGGGCGCGCCTTGACCTTCATGGTCTCCACGCCGGTGAGCGGCCACACGACGGGTTCGTCAGGTCGGGGCGGTCTGTCCCGGTCGCCTCGGACGGGGGCGTCGACGGTGGTGGTGGGGGTCGGTTCCGGTTCGGCGGGGCGGTCGGGTCCGCAGCCGGCCAGCGTCAGCACCATCGCCAGCACCGCTGCTGTGCCCCGCACGGCCGTCGTCCAGCGCATCGTCATGCGATCTCCTCCGCCGGCACCCGGCCCTGGGCCATCCCCGGGGTCGTTCCGCGTGGCGCACACCCTACAGACACGGTAGTCCCGCACCCGCGGGGCACGCTTACCCTCGTGAGGTGGCCCCGACCGACCCCTCGCCCGCCCCGCTGGACAGCGTCGTGCGCGCCGTCCGGGACGCCCTCGACGGCGGCCCGGCGTACGCACCACAGCCCCGGCTGTCCGACGCCGACGTGCCGGCCGGCACCGCACTCGTGCTGCGGACGTCCGGTTCCACGGGAAACCCTCGTGAGGTCGCGCTGAGCGCCGCCGCCCTGCGCGCCTCCGCGGAGGCCACCCACGCACGGCTCGGCGGCCCCGGACACTGGCTGCTCGTGCTGCCGCCCACCCACGTCGCGGGGGTGCAGGTCATCACCCGCTCCCTCGTGACGGGGCGCGGGGTGTACCCGGACACGCTCGACCACTTCACCGCGGCGGGGTTCGCGGCCGTCGCCACCGACTTCGCCGACTTCCACGCGCACGGCGGGCGCGCGTACGTCTCGCTCGTCCCCACGCAGCTGCACCGCTTGGTCGCGGCGGCCGACGACGGCGCCGGCGCCGGCCTCGACGCCCTCGCCCGGTTCGACGCCGTGCTCGTCGGCGGCGCGGCCGCACCGGCACCGCTGCTGGCCCGGGCCCGGGCCGCCGGGGTGCGCGTGGTCACCACCTACGGCATGTCCGAGACGAGCGGCGGCTGCGTGTACGACGGCGTGCCGCTCGACGGCGTGCGCGTCCGGCTGGCTGACGCCGGGGCCAGTGCCGACGTCGAGGCCGTGGCAGACGCCGACACCGAGGCCAGGGCCGGGGCCAAGACCGGCACGGGCGTCGTCGAGCTGTCCGGCCCGATGCTCGCCGAGGGCTACGTGGGCGACTCCGAGGCGACCGCAGCCGCCTTCCGCACGGACCCCGACGGCACCCGCTGGTTCCGCACCTCGGACCTCGGCCGCCTGGACGACGGCCGGCTCACGATCCTCGGCCGCGCGGACGACGTCATCCTCACCGGCGGGGTCAACGTCGCCCCGGCGGCCGTCGAGGACGCGATGGCCGAGCACCTCGCGGAGTTCGGCACCCCGGGTGAGACCTGCGTCGTCGGCGTGCCCGATGCCGAGTGGGGCCAGGCGGTCGTCGCGGTCGTCACGATCGAGGCTGCCGGCCGGACGCCGGTCAGCCGCGAACCGTCGGCGGCCACGAGCCTCGCCGACGGCGGTGCGTTGGTCGCCGGCGGCGGTGAGCTGCTCGCCGGGCTGCGCTCCGCCGTCGGGCGGAGGCTGGGGGCGCCGAGCGCACCGCGTCGCGTGTACGTCACGACGGCCCTGCCGACCCGTGGCCCCGGCAAGACGGACCGCCGGGCGGTGCGGGACGCCGTCGTGCGGGCCGAGCGGGAGGCAGCCGGGGAACCCGTGCGACCATGACTTCGTTCCTCCGCCAGGACCGTGCACAGGCCCGGACCTGACGTCCTGAGCAACCAGACACACCCCACGAACGAAGGACACGCTGATGGCGACTGCCGCCGAGTGGATCTCCGGGGCCCGGCCCCGCACGTTGCCGGCGGCGGCGGCCCCGGTCATGATCGGCACCGGTGCGGCCGCCCAGGTCGACTCGTACGCCTGGCTGCCCGCACTGCTCGCGCTGGGTGTCGCCCTCGCGCTGCAGATCGGCGTCAACTTCGCCAACGACTACTCGGACGGCGTGCGCGGGACCGACCTCGACCGGGTGGGCCCGATGCGGCTGACCGCGTCCGGCGCCGCCGCCCCGGGCGCCGTGAAGGGCGCGGCGTTCGCGGCATTCGGTGTCGCGGCGGTGCTCGGGCTGGCGCTCAGCGCGGTCTCGGGCCACTGGTGGCTGCTCGCGGTGGGCGCGGTGTGCGTCGCGGCCGCCTGGTACTACACGGGCGGCAAGACGCCGTACGGGTACCGCGGTCTGGGCGAGATCGCCGTGTTCGTCTTCTTCGGCCTCGTCGCGGTGCTCGGCACCACGTACACGCAGGCCGACCGCATCACCTGGCCGGCGGTGCTCGGCGCCGTCGGGGTGGGTCTCATCGCGTGCGCACTGCTCATGGTGAACAACCTGCGCGACATCCCGACCGACGTGCTGGCCGGAAAGCGCACCCTGGCCGTGCGTCTCGGCGACCACCGGGCCCGCCGGGCCTACGTCGCGATGCTGTGGGTCCCGGTGCTCCTCGGCGCGGTGTGCGCGTTCTGGGCGCCGTGGACGCTCGTGGTGCTGTTCCTGCTCGGCCCGGCGCTGCTGCTGACCATCCCGGTGCTCGCCGGGGCGCGCGGCAAGCTGCTGATCCCCGTCCTGGCCGGCACCGGCCTGTACGAGCTGGGCTACGGCCTGCTGCTCTGGTTCGGGCTCGCGATCTGAGCCCGGCCGGAGTTCAGTCGGTCCGGAACTTCTGGTCGACCTGCGCGTCCTCGTGAGCCGCGTCCGCGTCGACCTTCGGGAAGACCGCCCGCTCGGCGGCACGGCGGTCGGCCCGTGCGGCGATCCATCGTGTCGCGGCGTCACGCGGCTTGGACAGCGTCAGGTACGACAGCGCCAGCGCCACCACCACCGCCACGACCGGGAGCAGCCAGCCCCGCAGGCCGACCAGGTAGAGCAGGCCGAGAGCCGCGCCGAACAGCGCGAGACGGAGCAGGGAGTAGATCAGAAGGGGCACCTACCCATGGTAGGCCGGGGCCAGGTCACACTCCGACGGTCGGCAACGCGGCGAAGGTCACCCTCGAGGCTCACGCGAGCCCGCTCACCCGCCGTAGGCTGGGGGGATGGCACGCATACTCCTGATCCTGGTCGTCGTCGGACTCATGGCGTATGCCCTGGCCGACGTCTGGGGAGCGGACGAGGACGAACGCGGCGGGTTGCCCCGCTGGCTCTGGGTGCTCCTGATCGTGCTGCTGCCCCTGCTGGGCGCCATCTCGTGGATCGTCATGCGCGTAGCGGCCCGCAGGTCCGGTGCCGGCCCGTCGGCCGGTGGCAGGCCCGGCGGCAGCCGCCCGAAGCCGCCGACCCGTCCCGGCCCGCGCCGCCCGTCCGGCCCCGTCGCGCCCGACGACGACCCCGAGTTCCTCTGGCGGCTCGAGCAGGAGAAGCGCAAGCGGGAGCGTGAGGCGCGCGGTCACCAGGAGGCGAAGGACGACGACGCGGAGAGCTGACCAAGACGGTCGCCCCGCGTCGGGGGGATCACAAGGACCGCTTCTGCCCAGCGGTTGGGCCCACAACTCACGTGAGTTGTGGGCCCAACCGCTGGGCAGAACCTTTCCGACGAGCGGGTCGGGCTCACAGGCCCGAGTACGAGTGCTTTCCGTTGAAAATCAGGTTCACGCCGGTGAAGTTGAACAGCACGCACGCGTAACCGGCCACGACGAACCACGCGGCACGGGTCCCGGACCAGCCGCGCGTGGTGCGCGCGTGCAGGTAGGCCGCATAGACCACCCACGGGATGAAGGTCCAGACCTCCTTGGGGTCCCAGCCCCAGTACCGGCCCCAGGCGTCCTCGGCCCAGATGGCGCCGCCGATGAGCGTGAAGGTCCACAGCACGAACGCGACCGAGTTCAGCCGGAACGACAGCGACTCCAGGGCCGAGGGCGTCAGCGTGTGGTCGAGCCAGCCCCAGTGCCGGCTGCCCAGCATCACCGAGCCGTTGTCCCGGCCGTCCCGCAGGAGCTGCAGCACCGACGTCACGAAGGCGACCGTGAAGATACCCGTCGCGCAGATTGCGACGCCCACGTGGATCACCAGCCAGTACTTCTGCAGGGCGGGCTGCACGCCCGTGGCCGCCACGAAGAACTGCTGCTGCGCCAGCACGAGGAAGAGCACGCTGATCCCGGTCACGAAGGCGCCGAGGAACCGCACGTCACGCCGGGTGTTCACCCCGGCGAACACCGCGACGGCGACGAACGTGCCGACCAGGGCGAACTCGTACATGTTCGCCCACGGCGTGCGGCCGGCGGCGATGCCGCGCAGGACGATCGCGATGAGCAGCAGCGCGGCGGCCAGCCAGGTCACGGACATCCCGACGCCGGCGAGCCTGCGGTTCACCGGTCCTGCGGCGGCCGCCGGGGCATCCGCGGGGGCGTCGGCCGACGCGTCCACGGGTCCACCGGCGCCCACCGCCACCTTGTCCCGGCTCCGGGTCGCGTCCCGCGCGTCGACCTTGGCACCTGACAGGCGCGACAGGTCCACCGCGAACGCGACGAGCGCGACGGCGAGGGCCGTCGCCGCGCCCCAGACGAGCAGCACACTGAGGTTTGCCAGCTCCATGTTCAGTCCTCTTCCGATCCGGTCTCGACACGTGGTTCCCGTGCCTGTCGGCGTGCGGCCGCCGACGCCTCGGCGGACACGTCCGCCTCTTCTGGCCGTTCCACTGCTCCGGGCACCGCCGCCAGCGCGCGGTCGACCTCGGCCTGCAGGCCGGCGTCGTCCCCGCGGGCGAGCCCCGCGACCTCGACCACGGTAGCCCCATCCTGCGCCACGTACGCTCGCGCCCAGACGCGCCGCCGGGGCGTGAAGAGCGAGACGGTGAGCCCGCCGAGCGCGAGCAGCGAGAACGCCAGCACGAACCCGAGGGAGGGGTCGTGCCGCAGGTCGAGCGCCACGTAACGCGGCAGCTCCTCGCCGAGGGTCAGGGTGCCGAGCCCGTCCGGCAGGTCCACCGTCTCGCCCGGTCGGGCCAGCACCTTGACCCGCTCGCCGGACTCCTCGACGGCAGGGGTGAGCGACGCGGTGTCGAGCTCGTACACGTTCTGCGGAGCGCCCTCGTCGAGGCCCAGGTCACCCGTGTACACCTCCAGCACGAGCAGCGGGTCGACGGGCTGCGGGAACGCCGAGCGGGCGGAGCCGTCGGGTTCGACCTCGGCGGTCGGCAGGAAGTAGCCCACCAGCCCGATCTGGTCGAGCCCCGGTGCCACGTCCGGCACCTTCACCACGCCGCGCGACGTGTACATCGTGTCCTGCGGGATGAACGTGACGCGCCCGGAGAAGGCGACCTCGCCCTCGGCGTCCCGCACGGTGATGTCCGGTGCGAAGCCGTTGCCCTGCAGGTAGATCTTGGCGCCGTCGACGACCAGGGGGTGGTTCACCTTCACGATCTCGGGCCGCTGCTCGCCGGACGGTTCGGTCACCGTCACATGCGCCGTGAAGTCGCGCGCCTGCGCGAAGGCCACCGTGTCGCTCGCGAACTCCGACACGAACCGGTCGAGGGTCATGGAGAACGGCACCAGCGACTCCGGCCGGAACCAGGCGCCCTTCTCGAACGTGTCGTAGTCCACGACGGCGTTCGCGAACCCGCGCCCCTCGGTGACGATCGCCTGGCCGCGGTAGTGCAGCAGCTGGCCCGTCGCCACCGACACGAGCAGGCCGACCAGCGCCAGGTGGAACACCAGGTTGCCGGTCTCGCGCAGGTAGCCGCGTTCGGCACTCACGGTGGCCGACGGCTGTCCCGGTGGTCGCTCCGGCCCCGTGCTCGCAGGCTCGCTCCGGCCCGACGCCCCACGCGCACCCCGGGCGGGCTCCTCACCCCGGTCCACGCGGAACGTGGGCAGCCAGGAGATCTTGCCGCGCAGGCGGGTGGCGATGGCGTCGGCCACCTCCTCGGGCGAGGCGTCGGTGGTCGCGAACGCCTTGGCGGGGAACCGGTTGAAGCGCGACGGCACGCGCGGTGGGCGGCCGCGCAGAGCGCGGTAGTGCGCCATGGAGCGCGGCAGGATGCAGCCGATCAGCGACACGAACAGCAGGATGTAGATCGCGGAGAACCAGACCGACGTGTAGACGTCGAAGAACCCGGCCCTGTCGAGCCACTCCCCCGCCGTCGGGTGATCGGCGAGGTACTCGATCACGGCGGCCGCGTCCTGATTGCGCTGCGGCAGCACCGACCCCGGCACGGCGGCGACGGCGAGCAGCATGAGCAGCATGAGCGCCACGCGCATCGACGTGAGCTGCCGCCACATCCAGCGCAGCGTGCCCACCAGGCCCAGCGTGGGCGCGGCGGGGCGGTTCGGCCTCTGCTCCTTGTCGCCGGACGACGGCGCGCGCTGTGCAGACGCGCCCTGCGCGGGCTCACCCTGCGTGAACTCGTCCGCGATGCCCTCGGGGACGTAGGTGCCGTCCTTGCTCGTACGCCCGGCCATCAGATCACCGTCTCGAATCCGCCGATCCAGAGCTGCATGGCACCGGTGAGCCGCGTCCACAGCCCCGTGACCAGCAGCAGCCCGACCAGAACCAGCATCCCGCCGCCGAGGCGCAGAGCCGCGAGGCGGTGCCGGCGCAGGAAGTCCATCATCCGCTCGGAGCTCTGCAGCCCGAGCGCCACGAGCAGGAACGGCACGCCGAGCCCGATGCAGTAGGCGACGCCGAGCAGCGCGCCCCGGCCGGCGGACGCCTCGTCGATCGCGAGCACCTGCACGGCGCCGAGGGTGGGGCCGATGCAGGGGGTCCAGCCCAGGCCGAACACGACACCGAGCAGCGGTGCGCCCCACAGACCGGCCCGGGGCGTCAGGTGGAACCGCGCCTCACGCTGCAGGAAGGGGAGGGCGCCGAGGAAGCCGAGGCCGAGCAGGATGACCACCGCGCCGAGCACCCGGGTGATCACGTCCTCCCAGCGCACCAGGTAGGAGCCGAGGCTGCCGAACACGGCACCGAACGAGACGAACACGGCGGTGAAGCCGAGCACGAACAGGGCGACGCCGCCGACGACGCGGGAGCGGGCAGGCTTGACGCGCGTCGCCACGCCCCCGGCCTCGGCGGTCGCGTTCATGGAGGCGGCGGCCATGCCGCTCACGTAACCGATGTATCCCGGCACGAGCGGCAGCACGCACGGCGAGGCGAAGGACACGAGGCCCGCCAGCGCCGCCACGGGCACCGCGAGCAGCAGCGACCCGCTGAACGCGGTGACGGCGAGCCCGTCGCCGACGGCGGTCGCAACGGTGCCGGACAGCATCAGGCGGCCTCCGCCAGGACGTCGTCGATCAGCGCCTCGAGCGTCGAGCCCTCGGCCTGACCGATGACCCGCGCGGCCACGTAGCCCTCCTGGTCCAGCACCACGGTGGTCGGCACCGCCTGCAGCGGCACGACGCCGTTCAGGCCGGCGATCACCACGCCGGTGCGGTCCTCGATGCTCGGGTAGGGCACCTCGAAGGTGCGCTGGAACGCCTGGGCGGCGCCGGCGTCGTCCTCGGTGTTGATGCCGACGAACCGCACGCCGTCCTTGGCGCCGGCCAGGTCCACGAGGTCGGGAGCCTCGGCGCGGCACGGGGCGCACGCGGCGTACCAGGTGTTCACGACGACCACGTCACCGGCCCAGTCGGCGGTGTCGACGTCCTCGCCCTCGAAGTCGGTGCCCTCGATGGCCACCGGACCCTTGCGCTCACCGACGTCGTACGTCTGCACCGACCCGTCGCCGGAGACGTACCCCTGCCCGACGACGTCGCCGGCCCCCGACTCCTCAGGTGTGCACCCGGCGAGGGCGGCCACCAGGCCGATGACGATGCCTACTGCCACTACCCACTGCACGACCCTGAAGGTCTTACCCCGCATCACGCGCCGGCAACCTTGCTCGCGCCGTCATAGAGCTCCGCGGCGGGCTCCGTGTAGTGGAGGCCGACGAACCGGTCGTCCTCGAAGTGCAGGGACGTCAGGGAGGCGAGGTTGCACTGGCGGTTGCGGGGGTCGTGCCAGAGCTGGCCGCCCTCGAACGACCGGCGCGTGAGCCACACCGGGAGCTGGTGGCTGACCAGCACGATCTCGTGGCCCTCGGCCGCCCGGCGTGCGTCCTCGACGGCGCCGCGCATGCGCTCGACCTGCTGCGTGTACGGCTCGCCCCACGAGGGACGGAACGGGTTCCACATGTACGGCCAGTTGCGCGGGCTCTTGAGCGCGCCGCCACCGTTGCCGACGGGCAGTCCCTCGAACCGGTTGCCTGCCTCGATGATGCGGTCGTCGGTAGCGAGCTCCAGCCCGAAGGCCTGCGCCACCGGGGCGGCGGTCTCCTGCGCGCGCTGCAGCGGGGAGGCCACCACCCGGGTCACGTCCCGGCCGGTGCTGGTGAGGTGGTCAGCGACGATCTTGGCCATCGCCTGGCCACGGTCGGAGAGGCGGTAGCCAGGCAGCCGCCCGTACAGGACACCGTCGGGGTTGTACACCTCGCCGTGACGCAGCAGGTGAACCGTCGTGGAAACCATGGCGCCCAGTCTCGCACCCGAGGCTGGGTGCCCGTGACCTCGGGCGTGTGGATTACGTCATCTCGCGCCGATCCGGGGACACCGACCTACTGTCGGTGAGAGGTCTCGCCGGAAACTTTCGGACTGAGCAAGGGAGCCCCACCATGACGGAGCAAGCATCCCCAGCCATGTATGCCCGCCTGCTTGCCGAGACACTGGGCACCTTCGTGCTGGTGCTGGGCGGCTGCGGCACCGCGGTCTTCGCCGCGAACTTCCCCGACGCCGAGACCAACACCGTCGGTGTGGGTTTCCTCGGTGTCGCTCTGGCGTTCGGGCTCACCGTGGTCGTCGCGGCCTTCGCCCTGGGCCCGATCTCGGGCGGCCACTTCAACCCCGCGGTCACCCTGGGACTGGCGACAGCAGGCCGGTTCTCGTGGGGTGACGTGGGCGGATACATCGTGGCGCAGCTGGTGGGTGGCGTGCTGGGCGCCAGCGTGCTGGCGCTCATCGCGCTCGGCGGGCCGAGCGGCTACTTCGACGCCGCACGCGAGTCGGGCTTCGCCGCGAACGGGTTCGGCGAGCACTCGCCGGACGGGTTCGGCCTGGGGTCCGCGATCCTCGTGGAGACGGTCCTGACCGCCGTGTTCCTCTTCGTCATCCTCGGCGCGACGGCGCGGATCGCCGCCCCCGGGTTCGCCCCGCTGGCGATCGGCCTCACGCTGACGCTGATCCACCTGGTCTCGATCCCTGTGACCAACACCTCGGTGAACCCGGCCCGTTCCGTGGCGACGGCGATCTACGCGGGCGGCTGGGCGTGGGGCCAGCTCTGGGTGTTCATCCTGTTCCCGATCCTCGGCGCCGTGCTCGCCGGGCTCGCGTACCGACCGATGTTCGGCCGCGTCGCCACCACCTGACCCGGGCGTCAGTCGCAGTGGGCCGTCAGACCCTCCTCCGTGCCGCCCGAGAGCTTCGAGGACTCCGCGACCTTGGCCATGATGCGGCCGAGTGCCGCGAACTCCTCCGGCTCCAGCGCCTCGACCATGATCCGGCGCACCGCCGCGACATGGCCGGGTGCGGCGGCTTCCAGGGCCGCGCGGCCGGCGTCGGTCATCGTGCAGTTCACTCCGCGCCGGTCACCCTCGGCGGCGCGGCGTTCGACCAGCCCGCGCGACTCCATGCGCGCGACGGTGTGGGTGAGCCGGCTGCGCGACAGCACCAGGCCGTCGGCGAGCGTGGACATCCGCATCGTGAGCTCCGGCGCCTCCGACAGCTGCACCAGCAGGCTGTACTCGCCGAGGGAGAGGTCGAGGGTCCGGTCGTGAACCGCGCCGAGCGCCTCCACGAAGCGCGCGGTGCCCTCCAGATAGTGCCTCCATGAGCCCTGCTGCTCCTCGGTCAACCAGATGTCCTGCTGCTCGACCGTCTCTACTGCCATGCTGCCCACCACCTTCGTGCCTGCTCCGACACCTCTGGGAATACGTTACGGGACCCGCTATGTTGGACCTGACCGTGACTAGTTGATCTCTCAACTATCCGCCCTGAACGCCGTATCGACAAGGAGTCCTCTCTCATGGCCACCCCGCTCCCCGCCGGACTCACCACCGGCACCTACGACATCGACCCCTCGCACACCACCGCCGCCTTCTCGGTCCGTCACGCGGGCATCGCGAAGGTGCGCGGCACGATCGCCGTCGCCTCCGGCACCATCACGGTCGGCGATGACCTCGAGTCGTCGAGCGTCACGGCCGAGCTGGACGCGCAGTCGGTCAACACCGGCGACGCCGGTCGCGACGGCCACCTGAAGAGCGCCGACTTCTGGCACGCCGACGAGAACCCGGCCTGGACCTTCTCGTCCACGGCGATCCGCCCCGACGGTGACGCCTACATCATCTCGGGCGACCTGACCATCAACGGCGTCACCAAGGGTGTCGAGCTGGAGACCGAGTTCGCCGGCACCGCCAAGGACCCGTTCGGCAACGACCGCGCCGGTTTCGAGGCCTCGCTCGAGATCAACCGCAAGGAGTTCGGCCTGACCTGGAACGCCTCGCTGGAGACCGGCGGCTTCCTGGTGGGCGAGAAGGTCAAGATCACCCTCGACGTCAGCGCGATCGCCAAGGGCTGACCCTGGCTGACGTTCGTTCAGCAGGCTCCAGGAGACCACCCACGTGGGGCTTCCAGCACCCTGGAGCCTGCTGAACCTGTCTCAGCAGACCTGCGCAGGCCTCAGCAGACCTCAGAGCGCCGCGGCTCGCGTCGCCGCGTGGAAAGCCAGGATCTGCAGCTCGCCGCCGACGTCGACCGAGCGGACCACGACGTCGTCGGGCACCTGGAGCGCGACGGGCGCAAAGCTGAGGATCTCGCGCACCCCGGTGGCCACCACGGCGTCGGCGACGTCCTGGGCCACGTGACCGGGCAGCGCGAGCACCACCATCGAGACCCGCTCCCGCTGGATCACCTCCGCAACGCCGCGCACGTGCTCCACGGTCACGCCGGCCACACGGGTACCCACGACGTCGGGCGAGGCGTCGAGCAGGGCGACCACCTGGAAGCCGCGCGTCGCGTACCCGGAGTAGTTCGCCAGGGCGTGCCCGAGGTTGCCGATGCCGACGATCGCGAGCCGGTGCTCCGTCTCGAGGCCCAGGGCGACGGTGATGTACGAGGCGAGCGACTCGACGTCGTACCCCACGCCGCGCGTGCCGAACGAACCCAGGTACGACAGATCCTTGCGCAGCTGCGCCGAGCTCACGCCCGACCGTTCGGCGAGCTCCGTCGAGGAGGTCAGCGCGACTCCCTCGGCCGCTAGGTCCCGCAGGGCGCGCAGGTAGTACGGCAACCTCCCTACGGTTGCTGCCGGAACTGTCCCGTCACTGAGTTCGACCACGTGCTGCTCCCCTCCCCGCGACCACTGTGTCGCGGGCGTACGCACACACTGCCGGGATGATCATGCCAGGAGGCGGGCCAGGCGCGCACCGTCCACGCGCCAGAATCCTTGCTGGACCCCGTCCACCTCGAGCACGGGGACGTACTCCCCGTACTTCTCCCGCAGTGCGGGCGCGCTGTCGATGTCGACCTCGCGCCATCCGGCTCCCGCACCAGCACACACCTGGACGACGACGGCGCGTGCGTCCTCGCACAGATGACACGCCGCGCGCGTGTACAGGACCACCCGGGCTTCGGCAGGACTTGTCACGACCCGAGGTTACGTCACGTGCGGGCTGCCGAACGGCCGGTGTCCGGAAGCCGTCCGTCCGCCCAGCGCACTCCCCAGGCCAGGACGAGGAAGACGACGGCGACGAGGGTCGCGTTCAGCAGCGCGCCGCCGAGGCCGAGCACGTTCACGTCGAGGAACGGATACGGGTACCAGCCGGTGGCCGCGCCCCGGAGGAAGGTGTAGACCAGCCACGCGATCGGGTAGACGACCGACCACCACACGGTTCGCGCCGACACGCGAGGCCGCGGTCCGACCCACAGCCAGACGACGACGGCGAGGAGCGGCGCCAGGTCGTGCAGCATCGCGTTCGCCACGGCGCCCGACGGCGTCAGCGTCGTGAGACCGCGCAGCACCGTGTTGTAGACGATCCCGGTGACCGCGATGCACAGCAGCGCGTCCAGCCGCAGGACGCGGAAGACCGGGCCGTCGCGGCGCGGGTCGGCCGCGAGCGCGAGCGAGACCCCGCCGATCAGCAGGTTCGACTCGATGGTGAAGTAGCTGAAGAGCCGGACGATGCGCTCGGCGTGCGTCGGCGCGATGCCGGGGCCGCTGACGAGAGCGGTGACGAGCTCGATGGCGACGCCCCCGAGTGCCAGCACGGCCACCAGCAGGTGGAGGAATCGTGCGAGGGTGGCCCGCTCGCGCATGCTGTTCTCTTGCGTCACGCCCTGGTTCTACCACCGGCCGACCCCGGGTGCCTGGTGTGACTTGCACGACGTGGCACGCGGATAGAGTGACCTCCATGCCGTCGACGCACCCCTCGTCCGCCACCGCGGCGTTCTTCGACGTCGACAACACGATCATCCGCGGTGCGAGCGCCTTTCACCTGGCCAAGTCCGCGTACCAGCGCAAGTTCTTCGGCACGCGGGACATCCTGAGGTTCGCCCTGATCCAGGCGCGCTACCTGGTGTGGGGCGAGAACCGGGAGCAGATCGACGAGGTGCGCAACCGCGCCCTGTCGCTCATCGCCGGCCGCACCGTCGCGGAGGTCGCCACACTCGGCGAGGAGGTGTGGGACGCCGTGCTGTCCCTGCGGATCTATCCGGGCACGCGCCGCCTGCTCGACGAGCACATCGCGGCGGGCCACCAGGTCTGGCTCATCACTGCCACGCCGGTGGAGATCGCGCAGCTCATCGCGCGCCGCCTGGGTGCCACGGGAGCGCTCGGCACCATCGCGGAGCACAAGGACGGCTTCTACACGGGCCGGCTCAACGGCGACCTGATGCACGGCCAGGCCAAGGCGGACGCCATCGTCGAGCTCGCGGAGATCAACGACATCGACCTCGACGAGAGCTACGCGTACGGGGACTCGCTGAACGACCTGCCGATGATGCGGGCGGTGGGGCACCCCTGCCCGATCAACCCCGACCTGCGGCTGCGCCGGCACGCGCAGGAGGTGGGCTGGCCCATCCGCGAGTTCCGCGGGCGGTCGCAGCGTGCGGCGGGCCGTAGTGTGCGGACGGCCTCGTGGGCCGGCGCCGCGTGGGTGCTGGGCCTGGTGCTGCGGGCGGCGCGCCGTCGGCTGCAGGGCCGCTAGCCCGGCCGCTTCGGGCCAGGGCTGCCCCGGCTGCCCCGTCCGGAGCCGGCCCCATCTTCTTCGAGGTCAAAGTTTCTTTGTTCTGAATCGATTCATAGAGGAGAAAGTTAGACCTCGAAGGAGAGGGGGCGGCCGGATCCACCCCGGGCACGAAGAAGGCCCGGCCCACGAAGGGCCGGGCCTGCTCGTCACGCGCCAGAGGGCGCGGGCGTCACTTCTTGTTGCGGCGCTGGTGGCGCGTCTTACGAAGCAGCTTGCGGTGCTTCTTCTTCGCCATACGCTTGCGGCGCTTCTTGATGACGGAGCCCATAGGTCCTCGCAATGTTCGATCGGTCGGCGGCAGCCCGACGACGGGCCGCTCAGCGAAATGGTCCACGGTTGGTCCGGGACAGTGACGCCAGAGTGACGATGGCCGACCAACACGAAAGGGAGTCCGCTCCCTAGGCTACCTGGTCTGACGCGCGCCCCGTAATCGACGGCGGTGTGAGGTGCGCCGAACCGGTCCTGGCGGCCGCGTCACGGCCACGTCACGGCCGCGCGGCGAACCGCTCCAGGAGCTCCGCGTGACCGGAGCAGACGAGCAGGTCGTTGGCCGAGACGCGGGTCTCCGGCGTCGCATAGACGAAGTCGACGCCCGGGGACTTCACACCGATCACCGTGACGCCGTAGCGCTTGCGGATGTTCGACTGCGCGAGCGTGAAGCCCTGCGCCTCCTTGGGCGGGCGCATCTTGACGATGGTGAACCCGTCCTCGACCTCGATGTAGTCGAGCAGCTTGCCGCTCACCAGGTGCGCCACGCGCGAACCGGCGTCGGCCTCCGGGAAGACGACGTGGTGGGCGCCGATCCGGGTCAGGATGCGCCCGTGCTCCGCGGAGATCGCCTTGGCCCAGATCTGGGGCGTACCCAGGTCGACCAGGTTGCCGGTGATCAGCACCGACGCCTCGAGGGACGAGCCGACGCCGACCACCGCCACGCCGAAGTCCTTGGCACCGAGCTGCTCCAGCGCCTCCGGGTTGGACGCGTCGGCCTCGACCAGCGGCAGCCGGCCGGACCACTGGGCCACCAGCACCGGGTCCTGCTCGACGGCGAGCACGTCCTGGCCCAGCCGATCAAGAGTCGAGCCGATCGCCGACCCGAACCGGCCCAGGCCGATCACCAGCACACCCGCATCCCGCTCGGGCTTCTTCTCCGGCACGGTATTCCTCTCTGGCTGCTCGTCCGACGTACGGGTCACGATAGTGACCTGACGTCCGGCACGTGCGTCATTCGATGCTGTCTGTCGGCTGAGACCTGCGTTTCGTTCCGGGCGAGCGCCTCGTCCCTCGGCCCTCACCCTGCACTGCACTCCAGCCTCACCCGATGATGGGTCGTTCCTCGGGGAAGCGTACGATGCGCCGCCGGTCGCGCAGCGCCAGCACCGCCACCACCGTCACCGCTCCGGTGCGCCCCACGAACATCAGGAGGGCCAGCACGTACTTCCCGGAGTCGGGCAGGCCCTGTGTGATCCCCGTGGACAGGCCGACGGTAGCGAACGCCGACAGCACCTCGAACAGCACCTGGGACAGCTGGAGGTCCGTGATCTCCAGCAGTGCGATGCACGAGACGAGCACGATGCTCGCCCCCGTGAACACCACTGCGATGGAGAGCCGGAGGACGTCACGCGGGATACGCCTGCCGAACGCCTCGATGTCGCGGTCACCGCGCGCCTCGGCCACGATCGCGAGCAGCATGACGGCGAGCGTGGTCACCTTGATGCCGCCCGCGGTCGACGCGGACCCGCCGCCCACGAACATCAGCGCGTCCTGGATGAGCCAGCTCGACTGGGTCATGGCGCCGACGTCGACGGTGCTGAACCCGCCGGAGCGCGGCATGATCCCGGCGAAGACGGACGCCAGCACCTTGTCGCCGAGGCTCAGCGGCCCGAACGTGTCCGGGTTGGACCACTCCAGGATCAGGAGCAGGAGCGCACCGACGACGAACAGCACGCCGCTGGTCACCAGCGTGAGCTTGCTGTGCAGGGACAGCCGCTTCGTCCAGTTGCGCCACCGCTGGCCGGGGCGGGGCAGCGCCCGCTGGATGTTGAGGATCACCGGGAAGCCGAGCGCACCGATGAACACGCCGAGGGCGATCGGCAGCACGAGCGTCCAGTCGCCGACGTGCGGCATCAGGCCCTCGGCGGTGGGCACGAACCCCGCGTTGTTGAACGCGGAGATCCCGTAGAACAGCGCGTGCCAGGCAGCCGTACCCACGTTGTCCTCGATGACCACCAGCCGGGGGAAGATCAGCAGGGCGATCGACAGCTCGAGCGTGGTCGCCGTGATGATGATGACCCGGACCAGCGAGCCGACGTCGCCCAGCCGGCTCGTCTTGGTCTCGGACGCCGTGAGCAGCTTCTGCGTCAGCCCGATCTTGCGCGACACGATCATGCCGAGCAGGGAGGCGACGGTCATGATGCCGAAGCCGCCCACCTTGATGCCCGTGAGGATGACGATCTGCCCGTACAGGGACCAGTAGGTGGCCGTGTCCTGGACCACGAGCCCCGTCACGCACACGGCGGAGACCGCGGTGAACAGGGCGTCGACGAAGCGCGCGCCTTCACCGTCGGCCGTCGCGAAGGGCACCATCAGGAGCAGCGCGAACAGCCCCACCACGCAGGCGAAGACGGTCACGGCCAGTCGCGCGGGTGCCCGGAAGGCCAGGTCATCGACCAGCTCCCGGAGCCCGAACAGCCGGTGCCGCAAGCTCCGCGCCATCCGACCTGCTCCCTCCACGATGACTTTCGATCGACGCCTAACTCTGCCACGCCGCCGAGGCCGTTCTGAGCAGAAACCCTCGGGCGCCCGCCAGTCCGTTACCGTGGGCGGGTGCACCTCGCCCGGCTGGTCTGGAGTCCGCGACTGCTCGAGTACGACTTCGGACCCGGGCATCCCATGTCGCCGACCCGGCTCGACCTCACGATGCGGCTCATCGAGGCGCTCGGCCTGCTGGACCAGCCCACGCTCGAGCTCGCGAACGCCGAGCTGGCCTCCGACGCCGTGATCGAGACGGTGCACGACGCCGACTACGTGGCCGCCGTCCGGCACGCCGGGAGCACGCTGGAGCCCGACGTCGCGCGCGGGCTGGGCACCGACGACGACCCGCTGTTCGCCGGGATGCACGAGGCCGCCGCGCGGCAGCTCGGCGGATCCGTCGACCTCGCCGACGCCCTCTGGACCGGCGAGATCACGCACGGCGTGAACGTCGCGGGCGGTATGCACCATGCGATGCCGGGGGCGGCGTCAGGCTTCTGCGTCTACAACGACGCCGCGGCGGCGATCCGGCGCCTGCTGGACCGGGGCGCGGAGCGAGTGGCGTACCTGGACCTCGACGCCCACCACGGCGACGGTGTCGAGGCGATCTTCTGGGACGATCCCCGCGTGCTCACCGTCTCGATCCACGAGGACGGCCGCACCCTGTTCCCGGGCACGGGCGCGTCCGCCGACGTCGGCCGGGGCGCCGCCGAGGGCAGCGTCGTCAACATCCCGGTACCGGCGCGCACCACCGGCGCGGCCTGGCTGCGGGCGATCGACGCGGTCGTCCCCGCGGTGGTCAGGGAGCACCGGCCGCAGGTGATCGTCTCCCAGCACGGTTGCGACGCTCATGGGCGCGACCCCCTCTCGAACCTGAACGTGTCGGTGGACGCGCAGTGGACGGCGCAGCGGTGGGTGCACGCCCTCGCGCACGAGCACGCCGAGGGCCGCTGGCTGGCCCTGGGCGGTGGCGGGTACGCGGTGTCCGACGTCGTCCCGCTCGCCTGGGCGGCCCTCGTCGCCGAGGCGGCGCACGTGCCGCTGGAACGGGGCTCCGAGCTGCCCGCGGAGTGGCGCGCCGCGGTCGAGGCGATGGGCCTGGAGGCGGCGCGGACGCTCGGCTCCGGTGAGGTGCCGTTCCGCAGCTGGCGCGACGGCTACGACCCCGCGGACGCCGTGGACCGCGCGGTCCAGGCCACCCGCAGGGCGGCCTTCCCCCACTGGGGCCTGGACCCGCTGCTGGATTGAGGGACCCCGGCCCGGGCTGGTCGGCAGTTCGTCAGGTAGTCGGTAGCTCGGAATGCCGACCACCTGACGGACTACCGATCACCCTGGCGGGTACATGCTCCGTTCACCCCTGTTACATCCGCGTCAGGGAATCTCTGGGCCATGCGACGTCGCTTCGCCGCCCTGCCGGCTGCCCTGCTGCTCCTGTCCACCCTGGTCCCGGCCTCGGCCGCCGCGAGCGGCGGGCCCGGTCGGCCGGCACCCGGCCCGGCGACCGTCACCACGTCGGTGGAGACGCCCCCGCTGTACGACGACGAGGCCGGCGGCAACGCGTCCGGCGACGACCCCGCCATCTGGGTGCACCCGGAGGACTCCGGCCGGTCGCTCGTGGTCGCCACGGCCAAGGAGGGTGGCCTGCGCGTCTACTCCGTGGCCGCGACCGAGCTGCAGTCGGTCGCGGCCACGGCGGCACCCCGTGCGGACGGCGTCGCGGGCCGGTACAACAACGTGGACATCGCCTACGGCCTGGACGTGGCCGGCAGGGCGACGGACGTGGCCGTCGTCTCGGACCGGTACAACGACCAGATCCGCTTCTTCGCCATCGACCCGGCCGGGGCCGACGCCGCCGTACCGCTGACCGAGATCACCGTACCCGAGCTGGAGTTCCTGTTCAGCCCGGACCGGGAGACGGTTGCCGAGGACCAGACGGTGTACGGCCTGGCGGTCTACCAGCCGAACGATCACGAGGCCTACGCGGTGGTCACGCAGGAGGGCAACGCCACCATCGCGACCGCCCGGCTCACGACCGGCCCGGACGGCGTCGGATACACCGACGTCGAGCACCTGGCGATGCCGAGCGAGTTCAACCTGCCCGACGGCACCACCTGGCTGCCGTGCGAGGAGCCCGGGGTGGGTCCGCAGCTGGAGGGCCTGGCCGTGGACCGGCGGACCGGCACGCTGTACGCGGCGCAGGAGGACGTCGGCCTCTGGCGGTTGCCGCTCCCCCTGGGTTCGGGCGCGCCGCGCCTGATCGACAAGGTCACCGACTTCGGCGTGCATGACGCCTACGACCCCGAGACCGAGGAGTGCGCCCCGGTGGACCTGGAGGCGCCGTCGTACGGGGGCAGGAACCTGACGGCCGACGCCGAGGGCGTGGACATCTGGTACGGGCCCGGACGCACCGGCTACGTGCTCGTGTCGAGCCAGGGTGACGACACCTACGGCGTCTACGACCTGACCGGACGCAACCGCCCGCTCGGCAGCTTCCGGGTGGCCGGGGACGGCGTGGACGACGTCAACGGGTCGGACGGGATCGCGGTCTCCAACGCGCCGGTCGGCGAGTACGAGTCAGGGCTGCTGGTCACCCATGACGAGCCCGAGACGGGCCCCGACGTGGACCCGGACCGCGAGGAGGACGCCACAGGCTTCTCGTACGTCCACTGGGGCGACGTCGCGAAGGCCCTCCGCCTCCGCTGAACCCTCTGCTCCGCAGGTCGAGCCCGCCGAGGTAGTCATCTGGCGACGTAGACGTGCAGCGAGGTAGTCGTCCAGCGCGAACTGGATGACTACCTCGCTGCACGTCTACGTCGCCAAGTGACTACCTCGCCAAGTGACTACCTCGGCGGGGCGGGCGGGTCAGCGGGCGGCCGCGGCCCGCTTCTTGTTCCAGACGTCGAACGCGACGGCCAGGAGCAGGACGATGCCCTTGACGATCTGCTGCGTCGACTGGTCGATGCCCATGAGCGACATGCCGTTGGACATGACGGCCATGATCAGGCCACCGACCATCGCGCCGGTCACGGTGCCGATGCCGCCGGTCACGGCGGCGCCACCGATGAAGCACGCCGCGATCGCGTCGAGCTCGAACATGTTGCCCGCCGCGGGCTGCGCGGCGCTCGACCGGGCGGAGAACACGATGCCCGCGATCGAGGCGAGGAAGCCCATGTTCACGAACATCCAGAAGTTCACGCGCCTCACGCGAACACCGGACAGCTGCGCGGCGGCGAGGTTGCCGCCGATGGCGTAGACGTGCCGGCCGAACACGCTGTGCTTGGTGACCAGGGTGTACGCCATGACCAGTACGGCCAGGATGATCAGCACGGCAGGCAGGCCGCGGTACGTGGCGAGCTTGTACGCGAACCACATGACCACGGACGCGATCACCACGAGCTTCAGCACGAACAGCACCGGCGCCTCGACGGTCTGCTTGTAGGCGATGCGCGCACGGCGGTTACGCCACGAGTTGTACGCGAAGCCCAGCACGCCGATCGCGAAGATGACGAGCGTGAACGTGTCGTAGCCGTAGCCGCCGAGGAGGGCGGGGACGAATCCGGTGGCGATCGAGCTGTACTCCGCGGGGAACGGCGAGAGCGAGACGTTGTTCAGCACCTCGAGCGTCAGGCCGCGGAAGAGCAGCATGCCCGCCAGCGTCACGATGAACGCGGGGATACCGACGTACGCGACCCAGAACCCCTGCCAGGCCCCGACCAGGAGGCCCGTTCCGATGGCGGCGAGAACGCCGACCCACCAGGGCATCCCGTTCCGGATCACGAGCACTGCCGCGACCGCGCCGGTGAGCGCCACCACCGACCCGACCGACAGGTCGATGTGCCCGCCGATGATGATGATCACCATGCCGATGGCAAGGATGAGGATGTACGAGAACTGCAGCACGAGCGTGGTCAGGTTCCGGTCGCTGAGCAACAGTCCGTTGGTCAGCACCGAGAACAGCGCGACGATCAGCACGAAGGCGATGTAGATGCCGCTGGTGCGGATGTTGCGGGTGAACAGCTCCCGGATGTTGGCGATGCCGGTCATGCCTTCGTCTCCTGTGCGGTCTCCTGCGTCATGAGAGCCATGAGTCCTTCCTGGGTGGCTGAGGCCACGTCGACCTCGCCAGTGATGCGGCCGAAGGCCAGGGTGTAGATGCGGTCGCAGATCCCGAGGAGCTCGGGGAGCTCCGAGGAGATGACCAGCACGGCCTTCCCGGACGCGACCAGCTTGTTGATGATGGTGTAGATCTCGTACTTGGCGCCGACGTCGATGCCCCGGGTGGGCTCGTCGAGGATCAGCACCTCAGGCGCGGTGTACAGCCACTTGGACAGCACCACCTTCTGCTGGTTGCCGCCCGAGAGCTTGCCCACCTCCACGAGCACGTTGGGGGTGCGGATGTTCATCGACTCGCGGTACTCGCCCGCGACCTTGAGCTCCTCGTTCTCGTTCACGAAGCCGTGCTTCGACAGCTTGCCGAGCCCCGCCGCCGAGATGTTGCGCCGGATGTCCTCGATGAGGTTCAGCCCGTACTGCTTGCGGTCCTCCGACACGTAGGCGATACCGGCCTTGATGGCCTCCGGCACGCTGTGGACGTCGACCTCCTCACCGTGCACGTAGGCCGTACCGGAGATGTCCCGGCCGTAC
Organism: Promicromonospora iranensis; assembly: GCF_028994775.1. Lineage (GTDB taxonomy): Bacteria > Actinomycetota > Actinomycetes > Actinomycetales > Cellulomonadaceae > Promicromonospora > Promicromonospora iranensis_A. The sequence continues at coordinate 102,528 of NZ_JAJQMN010000015.1, forward strand.
GAGCGGCCGAACAGCGACATCGCGAGCTCCGTGCGCCCGGCGCCCATGAGGCCGGCGATACCGACGACCTCGCCGGCGCGGACGTTCAGGTTCGCGCCCTCGACGATGACGCGCCCCGGCTGGGTCGGGTGGTACACCGTCCAGTCCTCGACGCGCAGCACCTCCTCGCCCGGGTGCGACTCGCGGTCGGGGTACCGGTTGTCGAGGTCACGGCCCACCATGCCCCGGATGATGCGGTTCTGGATCGCCTCGGACGAACCTCCCGCCTCGGCCATGTCGAACGTCTCGATCGACTGGCCGTCCCGGATGATCGTGGTGCGGTCGGCGATCTCGGCGATCTCGGCGAGCTTGTGGGAGATCATGATCGACGTGATGCCCTGGCTCTTGAACTGCCGGAGCAGGTCGAGCAGGTGCTCGGAGTCGTTGTCGTTCAGCGCCGCCGTCGGCTCGTCGAGGATGAGCAGGCGCACGTCCTTCGAGATCGCCTTGGCGATCTCCAGGAGCTGCTGCTTGCCCACACCGAGCGCGGAGACAAGAGTCGTCGGCGACTCCTTCAGCCCGACCCGCTCGAGCAGCACCGCGGCCTCGGCGTTGGTCCGGTTCCAGTCGATGGCGCCCCCGAGCCGGCGACGCTCGTTGCCGAGAAAGATGTTCTCGGCGATCGACAGGTAAGGCACGAGCGCGAGCTCCTGGTGGATGATCACGACGCCCCGTGCCTCGGAGTCGTTGATGTTGCCGAACTGGGCGTTCTCGCCGTCGAGCACGATGTCGCCGTCATAGGTGCCGAACGGATACACCCCCGACAGCACCTTCATCAGGGTGGACTTGCCCGCCCCGTTCTCGCCGCAGATCGCGTGGATCTCGCCTCGACGGACAGTGAGGTTGACGTCCTGGAGCGCTTTGACCCCAGGGAATGTCTTGGTGATGCCGCGCATCTCGAGGATGTCGGTCGGCGCCGAATCGGCCATGCCAGTCCTTGTCGCGTACTTGTCGCCAATAGTGATGTTGCGGGGTGTCCGATACCGACGCCGCCGGTCTGGTCACCGCGGTCAACCGGTGGTCGAGCGTGTCGGGACCTGAGTCCCCACACGCTCGACCACCGGTTGACCGCGGTGACGTCAGCGACGTCGGACCGGTCTCGTCAGCAGGTCAGTCCTACTCGTCGACCTGGCCGGAAGCGACCTCGTCCTCGGTGAGGTAGCCGGACTCGACCAGCTCGGCCTCGAGGTTGTCCTCGGTGACGATCACCGTGGGGAGGAGGTACGACGGCACGACCTTCACGCCGTTCTCGTACGTCTCCGTGTCGTTGGCCTCGGGCTCGTTGCCCTCGAGGAACGACGTCGCCGCGGTGACGGCCTGCTCGGCGAGGAGCCGGGTGTCCTTGAAGATCGTCGAGTACTGCTTGCCGTCCACGATCAGCTTGGCCGAGGCCGCCTCGGCGTCCTGGCCGGTGATGATCGGCATGTCCAGGTCACCCTTGCCGTAGCCGGAGTTCTCCAGCGCGGTGATGATGCCGCGGGACAGCACGTCGGCGGGCGCGAGCACACCGTCGACGTTCGTGTCACCCGCGCTGTACGTGGAGGTCAGCAGGTCCTCCATGCGGCTCTGCGCGCCCTCCTGCTCCCAGCGCTGGATGGCGACGGTGCCGAACTCGGTCTGCTCCGAGGGCACGACAAGCGTCTCGTCGTCGATGTACGGCTGGAGCACGGACATGGCGCCGTCGAAGAAGAACCCGGCGTTGTTGTCGTCGGGCGAACCGGCGAAGAGCTCGATGTTGAACGGGCCCTCGGGCGCGTCAGCGGCCGGCTCGCCGCTCTCGTCCAGGACGCCCAGCCCGGTCAGCAGCGAGGTGCCCTGCTGCACGCCGACCTCGTAGTTGTCGAACGTGACGTAGAAGTCGACGTTCTCCGAGTCGCGGATGAGGCGGTCGTACGAGATCACGGGGATGTCCGCGGCAGCAGCCTGCTCGAGCTGGCTGCCCAGCGCGGTGCCGTCGATGGACGCGATGATGAGCGCCTCGGCGCCCTTGCTGATCATCGCCTCGATCTGCGACTGCTGGGTCGGGATGTCGTCGCCCGCGAACTGCAGGTCGACGTCGTACCCGGCCTCCTCGAGACCCGTCTTGACGGCATCGCCGTCAGCGATCCAGCGCTCGTAGGTCTGGGTCGGCATGGCGACACCCACGAGGCCGCCTTCCTCGCCGTCCCCGCCACCGCCACCGGCGCCACCGCCGGCACCCTCGCCGCCGCATGCGGCGAGCGAAACAGCCATCGCGCCCGTTGCCAGCGCGGCCAGACCGCGCTTGGCCCACAGCTTCCTTGCCATGACGTCTCCTCTTCGAGTTTGCCCGGGCACGTCTCTGCGACCCGGCCGACTTCACATTGTGAACGCAACAGATTGTGAAC
>NZ_JAJQMN010000016.1 GCF_028994775.1 Promicromonospora iranensis
CTCGCCGTACTGGCCACCGAGCACCTCCTGCAGCTTGCGGGCGTAGACGGCATCGGGCTTCTCTGGCTTGACCGTGTGCTGCAGCTCCTGACGATGGAAGAACATAGCGGTACTCCCTCAGACGATCCATCAGATGGAGCCACCCGCTGTCGCGAGCGGCAGATCCACTGTCTGTGTGCGGTTCGGCCACTCGCACATGGGACCGGTACGGGGCCGCACCGTGCCCCGGGGATTTTTCAGATGCCGGAATTTTTGCTCGAGAGGGTTCCTCGTGCGAGCCGATTCACCTCGGCCTAACGTGAACAACATGGACGTCTATAGACGTCCGGGGCGCGGGCCTCAATGAGCGGGACTCTCAGCGCCAGCGGCGATTGTTCGCCGGTCGAAGAGGAGGTTGGTTGCGATGACTGATAGCTCCACCGACGAAGCGAAGTCTCGCCCGAGGTTTCACCGTGCCTATTCCTTCGGCATCGTGACGGGAATCTTCTTCATCGTGTCGTGGGTCGGCCAGTTCGTCTTCCAGGCGATCGCGGTGCGGAACGACGCCGAAGAGCACGGCTCGGCGTTCACGTGGTCCGACTTCTTTCCGCAGTTCCTCTCGTCCACGTTCGAGAACTGGCAGTCGGAGTTCCTTCAGCTGGTGTGGCAGGCGGCCGGCCTGATGCTCTTCTACTTCTGGGGATCCTCGCAGTCCCGTGAGGGCGAGGAGCGCGTCGAGTCCAAGATCGATGCGCTTCTCCAGGAGCGGGGTATCGACCCCGAGACGATGGACCGCGACGTCAAGGCCCGAGCTGACGGCCGGGCGTCCTGAGGTCTGCATCTCGGAGATGGGCGCCCAGGACTACCTCTCGGCGCCGGTTCGGTCGGGCGTGAAGATGTCCTCGATCGTGCAGCCGAAGATCCGGGCGATGAGGAAGGCGAGGGGGAGGGACGGGTCGAACCGTCCCCGCTCGATCGAGATCACCGTCTGGCGTGAGACGCCGAGGGCGGTCGCCAGATCGGCCTGGGTCCACTCGCGTTCCAGCCGGCGGGCCGCCAGGTCGTTCTTCATCGGAGCGCGCGGCGTCGGATCACGGCGTAGCGAACATCGCGCCGATGCCCGCCGCGATCCAGAAGTCGGCCGGGTTGGTCGCGCCGACCAGGAGCGCGACGGCGATCGACCGATCATCGTTCGCCTCCGCTGGAAGTCAAGCGTGCTTGACGTGTCGGCAAGCAAAAGCACGCTTGACACGCAGGGTCCAGCAGTCGGCTACGTGCCCTCCATCAGGTCGAGGAGCTGCGCGTGCAGATCCAGGAGGGTCTTCGCCTGCAGGTCGAACGTGTCGCCGGGCCCCGGCGGGTCGCCGTCGGACCGAGGCACGTACGCCGTCCGCAGCCCGGCCGCCGCGGCGGCCCGCAGGTCCCAGGCGTGCGCCGCCACCATGAACGGTGTGCCCGACCCGGTGGGGGTGCTGTTCTTCGCCAGCTCGTAGATCGCCGGGTCCGGCTTGTAGGTGCGTGCGTCCTCGCTCGACAGCACCTGGTGCCACCGCAGCCCGGCGTTGGTGCTGATCCCGGCGAGCACCCGGCGGCTCGCGTTCGACAGCCCGAGCACCGTGACGTCGGCGGCGAGCAGGTCGAGGCCGGCGACCGTGTCCGGCCAGGGCCGCAGCCACTCGGACGCGTCGGCGAGCCGGCTGGCGGCCTCGGGCACCAGCAGGCCCTGGCGGACCAGCACGTCCAAGGCTTCGACGTCCAGCTCATGGCTGGGTGTGAACGCGCGCCGCCCCTCGACGATCGCGCGCTCCTGCTCGGCGACGTGCCCGAGCCAGCGGCGGGCCACCTCCGCGGCGGCACCGCTGTCGATCCCGGCCATCGCTGACACCTGCCGTTCCATGCTCCCTGTCTGGTCGACCAGGGTGCCGAGAACATCGAAGACAACGGTCGGCCGGGCTGTGCCCTCCGTCGCGGGTTCCATGGTTTCCACCGTAACGAAGGTGGCGGCTCGGTTCAGTGCGGCCGACGGGTTGCCCTGGCCTGGCTCCAGGGGAGCCGGCCGGCGCGGGAGTGCCCGGTGAGCGTGTCCCCGTATCCAAGGGCCGGGACTCAGGCGGCCTGCGGGACGCGTCCGGTGTCGGTCCAGACCGTCCCGCGGCGCTCGTACTCGAAGAGCGTCTCGACGGCGCGGGCGATCTTCGGGCCGTACTCGCGTTCAAGCAGGTAGAGACCCAGATCGAGCCCTGAGGTGACGCCGCCGGAGGTGACCAGGTCGCCGTCGTCCACCACACGCGCCCGGACGGCGTGGGCGCCGGTGGCATCCAGGGCGTCCATGCCGAGCACGTGCGTGACGGCGTTGCGCCCTTCGAGCAGCCCCGCCATCGCCAGCGCGAGCGAGCCACCGCAGACGGCCGCGACGGTGACCTTCGAGTTCTCCATGGCGCGCCGGACGAGCGGGACGGCGGCCGTCTGCGCGAAGCGGGACAGCAGCACCGGGATGGTGTCGACGCCGTCGTCGGGATCCGCATCGACCGGCCCGCTGGCACCCGGGACGATGACGTAGCCCGGTCGCTCCGGGTCGAGTGTTCCCGTCGCAGGCATGGTGATGCCGGTGGTGCCCGAGCGGACCTGCCGCGGGCCCTCCGCGGTGACGAGCTCGACCGCCAGCTCGCCGCCGATGCTGGCGCTCCCGGCGGCGAGAACCTCGAAGACGGTGACTGCGTCCAACGGGTCGAAGCCGTCGAACAGGACTACCTGGACGGACAGGGGCATGAGTGCTCCTCAGGGACGAGTGGGTGTGGCCGGGTTGTTGCGTCCATGCTCGGCTGCCGCCGGGCCGCCGAACCAGAGGCCCGCATGCCACGAACCGCCTGTATCTGGCCACCTGCTCCTGAGTGGCCCCACCCGCTTCGCGCGCTGGATACCGTGGGCCGGTGCACACCGTCGCGGTCGTCGCCCTGCCCGACACGATCATCTTCGATCTGGCCACACCGATCGAGACCTTCGGGCGTGCCCGGCTGCCGGACGGCCGCCCCGCCTACCGCGTGATCGTGTGCGGAACCGAGCCGGTCGTCGAGGCAGGCCCGCTGCGGCTCGGCGTCGACGTCGGCCTGGAGGCGCTGGAGCGGGCGGACACCGTGGTCGTCCCGGGCCGGATCCATCCCGAGCTGGAGACCCCGGCGCCCGCGATCGCCGCGCTCCGGGCGGCGGCCGCGGACGGCACGCGCATCGCCTCGATCTGCGTCGGCGCCTTCACGCTCGCCGAAGCCGGCCTGCTCGACGGGCTGCGTGCGACGACGCACTGGCTCGCCGCGGACGCCCTGGCGAAGCGGTACCCGTCGATCGACGTGGATCCGGAGACCCTGTACATCGACAACGGCCAGATCCTCACCTCGGCCGGCGCCGCTGCCGGGCTCGACCTGTGCCTGCACCTCGTGCGCCGCGACCACGGTGTCGCCGTCGCCGCCGACACCTCACGGCTCTCGGTCGCGCCGCTCCACCGCGACGGCGGCCAGGCGCAGTTCATCCTGCGCAACCCGCCCACGTTCCAGAGCGCGACGCTCGAACCGGTGCTCCTGTGGATCGAGGAGAACGCCCACTCCGACCTCACGCTCGCGGACATCGCCGCCGCCGCGCACACGAGCGTCCGCACGCTCAACCGCCGGTTCCACCAGGAGACCGGCCAGAGCCCGATGCAGTGGCTCGGCGGCGTGCGCATCCGGCACGCGCAGGAGCTGCTGGAGACCACCGACCACGGCGTCGAGCGCATCGCCCGGCAGGTCGGGTTCTCGAGCCCGAGCAACTTCCGCGCCCTCTTCCGCAGGGCGGCCGGTGTGACCCCGCACGCCTACCGGACCACCTTCCGCGGCAGGCCCGGGGCGTGACCGGCTACGCGCCGCTGCGCAGGCCCCGGAGGGTGTACTCGCAGCGTCGGCGGTAGCCGTCGCGGGGCTGCTCGGTGCACGCGCGGGCGATGATGCCGCGTTCCCAGATGAGGAGGTAGACGTCCTCGGAGGTCAGGTCGTCCCGGACCTTGCCGGTGGCCTGCGCCTCGGCCAGCAGGCCGCCCGCGATCTCGCTGGCGCGCTCGCACAGTGCGACCAGCGGGTCCGAGCCGGGCATCGCGCGCAGCAGGACGTCGTTCGCGGCGGGCTCGTCGTACTGGAGCAGCCAGATCTGCCGCAGGTAGCTCTCGAACCGTTCGACCGGGTCCTCGATGTCGCGGACCGCGGTGATGATGCCGGTGATGCGCTCGGCGACGAGCTCCTCGACCACCGCGTCGATCAGGCCTTGCCGGCCCCCGAAGCGGTGGTAGATGGTGCCCTTGCTGACGCCCGCGGCCCGCGCCACCTCGTCGAGCGGGCTGTTCAGCCCGTGCGCGCGGAACACGTCGAGGGCAGCCGTGCGGATGCCCTCGACGTTGCGCCGCGCGTCGGCACGCAGGCGGGGGGTCTCCGCCGTCATCGACCCGCCCCGGCGGGAGCGGCGTCGGCCGCCCCGACCGTCTCGTTCCAGCTTGTGTCCAGGGCCTGCAGGAACGCCTCGACGGGCTGTGCGCCCGAGACCGCGTACTTGCCGGCGAACACGAAGAACGGAACACCCTGGATGCCGTACTGGCGGGCCTGCTGGATGTCCTCCTCGACGGCTTCCGCGAACTCGCCGCTCGCCAGTGCGGCGAGGGCGGCGTCGCGGTCCAGGCCGACGTCGGCGGCGAGGTCGGCCAGGACCTGGTGGTCGGCGACGTTGCGGCCGTCGGTGAAGTACGCCTTGAACAGCTGCTGGACCATCTCGTGCTGCTTGCCCTGGGTGGCCGCGAAGTGGCTCAGCTGGTGCGCGGTGCGGGTGCCGACCGCCTGGGCCCGGTCCATGCGGTAGTCCAGCCCGATCTGCCGGGCGCGCTCCGTGACCTGGTCGTTCATCGCCTGCGCCTGCTCGCGCGGGAGGCCGTGCTTGGCCGACAGCAGCTCGGTCGGGCTGACCGGTGCGTCGTCGTCGGACAGCTGCGGCATCAGGAGGAAGCTGTGGTACCGGACGTCGACGCCGGAGGCGTGGGGGAACTTCTCCAGGGCCTGCGCCAGGAGTGTGTCGCCCATGTAGCAGAACGGGCACATCACGTCGCTCCACACGTCGACGACGAGCCGGTCCGCGGCCTGGCCGAATGCCTCGCCGGCCATCAGGAGCACACCCCGTCCAGGTCGCAGACGCCGAACGACTCGCCCGCGGGCAGGAGCTCGAACGGCGACGTGGTGGTGGCCGAGCCGCCGCCGGCGGCCTCGGGGGTCTGCTCCACCGGGGAGTCGACCACCGAGGCCGGGTCCGTGGTCACGTTACTTGACATCATGGTCAAGAACCCTAGCCGCAACTTGAATCCATGGTCAAGATCGGCGACCGCCGGCGATCCGGACGGTCAGTCCAGGACGGCGAAGGCCTCGACCTCGACGAGCACGTCCGGCTCGAACAGGTAGTCGACGCCGATGAGCGAGACGGGCGGCAGCGGCTTGGGGATGCCGAGCTCGTCGGTCACGCTCTCGAGCCCGGCCATGAAGTCGTCCATCTTCTCGGGGCTCCAGTGCGTGACGAAGAACCGGAGGCGCACCACGTCGGCAAAGGTCGCGCCGGCGCCGGCGAGGCCGCGGGCGGTGTTGCGCAGGGCCTGCGCGACCTGGCCCGTCAGGTCGTCGGGCGCGATGTGGTTCGCCTCGGCGTCGCGTGCGATCTGGCCGGCCACGTGCACCTGGCGGGTGCCCGTGCCGATCGAGACGTGGTGATACGGGACGGGCTGGAACATGCCCTCGGGGGTGAGCAGCTGCACGGTCATGGAAGGTCCCTTCGTTGATGGTCTAGCAGGTATCCCATGTGTACTTGGTGTACGAAGGGAACTTCAACGAGACTAGGTTTCATGCCGGATACCACCGAACCCGCCGAGCGCATACAGATCTCCACGCCGCACCGTGAGCTGCTCGACCAGGTGCTCGACAAATGGTCGCTCCAGGTGCTCGACGAGCTGTGCGAGCAGCCGCTGCGGTTCAACGAGCTGCGGCGCGCGATCCCCGTGGTGACCCAGAAGTCGCTGACGGCGACGCTGCGCCGTCTCGAGCGCAACGGGATGGTCGACCGGGTGGTCGTGAGCTCGCGTCCGATCGCCGTCGAGTACCGCATCTCGGCGCTCGGCCGGTCCATCCAGGACCTCATCGACGCGCTGTTCCACTGGAGCGCCGAGAACATGGCCGACGTCGAGCGGGCGCGGACGCGGTTCGACGCCGAGGGGTGACGGGCACGGACGCCGTCGGCTCAGCCGTTCCGTGCCGCGATGGACAGCAGCGTCTCCAGCGGCGGCAGCGGTGACGTGTCCGGGGAACGGATGGCGCGCAGCTCGCGCACGAAGCGCAGACCCTTGACGGGGACGCGCACCAGCCGCCCCGCGGTGAGGTCGTCCCGCACGGCCAGGATGCTGAGCACGGCGGGCGCCGCGCCGGACGCGACGGCCGTCCGGACCGCCGCGGTGGTCGGGAGCTCGGCCAGCGGAGCCGCGATCGTGTGCCCGGCGTCGACGAGGATCTGCTCCGCGCTGAGCCTGGTGCCCGAGCCCTTCTCCCGCGTCACGAGCGGGGTGCGCGCGAGCTCGGCGGCGCTCACGGCGCGGCGCCGGGCCCAGGCGTGCTGCGGTGCGACGACGGCGACGAGCTCGTCCCTCGCCACGGTGGTGGTGACCAGACCCGGGATCTCCGTGGGCGTCTCGACGAAGCCGAGCTGGTGGCTGCGATCGGTGACCAGCTCGATGGCGTGCGCGCTGTTCGTCGCGGTCACCGAGATGGCGTGCGCGGCGCTGTCCCGCGCGCGCAGCGTCATGAGCCAGCGGGGGAGCAGGTACTCCGCGACCGTGAGGCTCGCGGCGATGGCAAGGGGCCTGGCGTGACCGGCCGTGCGGAGTGCGGCGACGCCCGCGTCGAACCGGTCGGCCGCTTCCACGGTCTCGGCCGCCCACTGCGCCGCCATCGTGCCGTCGAGGGTGAGCGTGCTGCCGCGCGGCCCGCGGACCAGGAGCGCCACCCCGAGCCGGCGTTCGAGCCGGCGCATCCGGGTCGACGCGGCCTGCTGGGTGATACCCAGCGTCCTGCTGGCGGCGGTGATGGACCCGGCCTCCGCGATCGCCGAGAGGAGGCGGAGCGATGGCAGGTCCACACCGCTCCCAGCTACAACGTCAGGTTGTGGTTCCACAATGAAACTGAGGATACCGGCCGGGTCGGTCGGTAGCGAGACTGAGGCGCATGGCCCGCTTCAGCATCGCCACCGTGACACCGAACTGGTTCGCCTCCGTGATGGGCACCGGGATCGTCGCCAATGCCGCCGCGACGCTGCCGGTCCAGCTCCCCGGCCAGCGCCAGGCCGCTGTCGCCGTCTGGCTGCTCGCCTCCGCAATGCTCGTCTTCTTCCTGACCGCCACCGTGCTGCACTGGGTGCGGCACCCCGCCGCGGCGCGTGCGCACCACGCGGACCCGGTGATGGCGCACTTCTACGGCGCCCCTCCGATGGCGCTGCTCACGGTGGGCGCCGGGACGCTCCTGGTCGGCCGCGACCTGGTCGGCCTGGAGGCCGCCGTCGTGATCCATGCGGTGCTGTGGTCTCTCGGCACCGTCGCCGGCCTGGTCAGCGCCGTGGCAGTGCCCTACCTCGCCTTCACGCGGCACCAGAACCCGGCGGACGCGGCGTTCGCCGGCTGGCTCATGCCGGTGGTGGCGCCCATGGTGTCGGCGGCGACGGGAGCGCTCCTCCTGCCGCACATCGCGCCGGGGGAGGCCCGCGAGACGATGCTCCTGGCGTGCTACGCGATGTTCGGGCTCAGCCTGATCGCGTCGCTGGTGATCCTTCCCCAGCTGTGGAGCCGGCTGATGCACCACCAGGTGGGCGCGAACCGGATGGTCCCCACCCTGTGGATAGCACTGGGCCCGCTCGGCCAGTCGGTCACCGCGGTGAGTCTGCTCGCGGCCAACGCGGGTGGCACGTTCGGGCCGGTCCTCGAGCGCGGGCTCGTGTACTTCGCCGTCGTCTTCGGGGTCTCGGTGCTCGGGTTCGCGCTGCTGTGGGCGGCGATCGCCGCCGCGGTCACGGTGCGCGCCGCCGTCCACGGGCTGCCGTTCTCACTGACCTGGTGGTCGTTCACCTTCCCGGTCGGCACCTGCGTGACGGCGACCGCCGGGCTCGCCGCGCACACCGGGCTGACGGCGTTCGTGGTGCTGTCCGTCCTGCTCTTCGCCGGGCTCGTCGTGGCCTGGGTGATCGTCGCCGTCCGGACCGCAGGGGACGGCTTCGGGTGGCGACGGCTCGTGACAGTCCCGGCGGCGGAGCCGGTACGGCTGACGGTGGAACCGGCGGCGGCCGTGGCGGAGGCGCGGATCAGCGGACCGCGGCGACCGCTCCGGCCGCGGACGCCCACGACAGGGCGCGCAGGCATCCCGACCGGAGGTCGTCGAGGTGTGCGGCGAGCTTCGCCGGGGCGTCGCGGTTGAGACCCTGGCGCACCAGGGTCAGGCCGGGGCCCAGGCGCAGGTGCAGGCCCCAGGTGAGGTGGGTGGTAGCCGCGCCCAGCGCCGCGGCGGCGCGGAGATCGATGCCCGCCAGCTCGCTCACGGTCCGCCCGTACGCCTCGAGGACTGCAGGCTCGTCCAGCTCGCCGTGGCCACCGAAGGCACGGTAGAGCGAGACGAACGTGCCCAGGTCGAAGCCGACGGGGCCCACGCCGACGTGCTCCCAGTCGATGAGGGCGAGGGCGCCGCGCCGGTCCACGCCCGCGTTGCGCGGCGTGAGGTCACCGTGCACGAGCGTGGTGGGCAGCCTTGCGGCACGCGCGCACAGCTCGTCGGACGCGTCGAGGCAGGCATGCAGGTCACGGACCTGCTCGGAGGTGAACAGGGCCCGGAGCCGCGGGTCGCCGGCCAGTGCGTCCAGGTTGTCGTGGCCGGTCGGGATGTGGTGGGTGTAGGCGGCGTAGCCCTCCAGCTCCAGCCACGGGGCGTCGAGCAGGCCGGGGCGCAGCACACCCGGGACGTACAGCAGCGCGGCCCGCCTGGCGGCGGTCATGGCGGACTCGGGGGTCCAGCGCTGCTGCAGGACGGCGTCGATGTCCCGCATGACGACCCAGGTGAAGCCGTAGTGGCTGAACACCGTCGCGGCCGGCGGCGTCGTCAGCCCGCTGGGCAGCAGGTCGGAGATCCCGCTGCCGTAGAAGTGCGCCTCGCGGCGGTCCAGCAGGCTGTCGCGCGAGTCGAGCAAGGTCTGACGGCCCCAGCCCAGGATCTTGACGATCCACACGGACGGGCAGGCGTTCGGCGGCGCGACGCTCGCCCGCAGCACCGCTGCCTGTCCCAGCCCCGTGGACCGGTCCAGCACCGAGAGGACGCGCGCACCGGCACCCCAAGGTCCCTCGTGGGAGGCGAGTGCGGCCTCGACCGTGGCGGCGTCGGGCAGGACACGCTCGGACATCGGTCTCCTCACGGCGACGGTGCAGTGGATCCTCGGACGAGAGCCATCCGACCACGATGGGGCGAAGAATGTGCATTCTGTTCTTGATGTGCGGCTCGTTCTCGTGACCGGGTCTCGCGACAGATGTCGAGAATCCGGTAGCGGCTCCGTCCCAGGGGCAGAAGCGGCCGGACGGGCCGCACGACAGAGAGCGAGCAGCACGATGATCACGCGCATGGAAAACGTCGGCATCGTCGTCGAGGACCTCCCGGCAGCCATCAACTTCTTCGCCCGGCTCGGCCTCGAGCTCGAGGGCGAGGTCACCGTCGACCAGGACTGGGCGGCCCGGATCAGTGGGTTCGACGAGGTCCGGCTCGACGTCGCGATGATGCGCACCCCGGACGGCAACGGTCGCGTCGAGCTGATGAGCTACGACACGCCGACGGCGATCCGCACCGAGCCGGTGAACGCACCGGCGAACGCGCTGGGCCTGCGCCGCGTCCTGTTCGCCGTCGAGGACATCGAAGACGTCGTCGCCGGACTGCGGGCCCGTGGGGTGGAGCTCGTCGGTGAGCTGACACCCGTCGAGGACAGCTACCTGTTCTGCTACGTCCGCGGCCCCGAGGGAATCATCGTGGCGCTCGCGGAGAAGCTCGGCTGACGGTTCTCCACGGGTACCACGATCCCCTTCGAGGTCTAAGTTTCTCCGCTCTGAACCGATTCAGAACGGAGAAACTTAGACCTCGAAGGTGTCCGGTGAGCTGCGCTGTTCGGGAACCTGCCGAGGTGGCGGTGGGTGTGGGGACGTTTCGGCGTGGCCGGGGCGTTCAGTGGTCGGGGTCGCCACGCCGCGGATGCGCCGACGTCCGGCACCCGGCATAGCCTGAACGGAACCTCTCGGAAGGAAGCACCATGTCCCGTGTTCTGATCATCGGCGGTCACGGCAAGATCGCGCTCCGGCTCGCCCCTCTGCTCGTCGAGCGGGGCGACGTCGTCACGAGCGTGATCCGCAACCCGGAGCACCAGGACGAGGTCGCGGCCACGGGGGCGCTCCCGCTGGTCGCCGACGTCGAGCAGCTCGACACCGACGGGCTGACCTCGCTCCTGGACGGTCAGGACGCGGTGGTCTGGTCGGCCGGCGCGGGTGGCGGGAACCCCGAGCGCACCTACGCCGTCGACCGCGATGCCGCCGTCCGCTCGATGGACGCCGCGAAGGCGGCGGGCGTGCCCCGCTACGTCATGGTGTCCTACCTGGGCGCCGGGCCCGATCACGGGGTGCCGGAGGACAACTCGTTCTTCGCCTACGCCGAGGCGAAGGCCGCGGCCGACGAGCACCTGCGTGCCTCGACGCTCGACTACACGATCCTTCAGCCCGGCCCGCTCACGATGGACGAGCCCACCGGGCTCATCGAGGTGGTCAACCCCGGCGACGGCAGGGTCTCGCGGGCCGACGTCGCGGCGGTCGCCGCCGCGGTCCTCGCGGACGACAGCACGGTGGGACAGACCATCCCGTTCGGCAACGGCGGGACGCCGATCGCCGAGGCGGTCGCCGGCGGCTGACCTGGTCACCCGGCCGCAGCGCGCTGCCTGCGGCGCCCTCTTTCGAGGCCCAAGTTTCTTCGCTCTCAGCCGGTTGAGGGCGGAGGAACTTAGGTCTCGAAGAGGTGCGCAGCCCGTGGACGGCGGCGGAGCGCTCATTCCCTCTGATCAGTCGTCCGCCGTCCCGTCCGCCGCGGCTGCGGTCCGCCTACGATCGGCAGATGCCTCAGATCCTCGTCGCCGCGCTCGTCGTTCTCACGCTCACGGCATGCCAGGGCGGTTCGAGCGCCGGGCAGCAGGGGCGCGACGGCGACCAGGATGCCGCCTCCCTGACCGTCGCCGAGGTAGCCCTCCCGCCCACGAGCGGGCAGTTCGACTACCAGCTAGGCACCGCCTACGAGCTGGACGGCGGGCTCGACGTCGTGGTGCGGGACGCGACGGCCGAGCCCGCCGACGGGGCCTACGGCGTCTGCTACGTCAACGGGTTCCAGACCCAGCCCGGCGAAGCCGACCTCTGGCTCGACGGCAACGAGGACCTGCTCCTGCACGACGCGGCAGGCGATCTCGTCGTCGATCCCGACTGGCCCGACGAATACGTCCTGGACCCCTCGACCGAGGAGCGGCGCGACCGCATCGTCGGCCTGCTCGGCCCGGTGCTCACCGGCTGCGCGGACGCCGGTTTCGACGCGGTGGAGATCGACAACCTCGACACCTGGACCCGGTTCACCGAGCCGGGTACGGGCCTGATCGAGCGGGAGGACGCGCTGGCGCTCGCCGGCTCGTACATCGCCCTCGCGCACGAGGCGGGCCTCGCCATCGGGCAGAAGAACGCCGCGGAGGCGACGGCGGCGGCCCGCGAGCTCGGGTTCGACTTCGCGGTCACCGAGGAGTGCGCGGCCTACGACGAGTGCGGCTCGTACACCGACGTCTACGGGGAGCACGTGCTCCAGATCGAGTACACTGACAACCTCCCCGACGGGTTCGGCGCCGTCTGCGCCGACCCGGACCGTGCGCCGCTGACGATCCTGCGCGACCGGGACCTGGTGGGGCCGGACGACGATGCGTACGCGTACGACCAGTGCTGACGTCCATGGGGCGCGCAGTAGGGCCCCGCGGGGCACGGCACCTTTCTGCACCGTCGGATGGCGACCGGTGCTTATCCTCGACGCATGACTACCCCCCTCGTGCCGCCGTCGGACCCCCGTGACACGGGCACGACCGGACGCAGGGGCCTGCTCACCGAGCACATCGCGCGGCAGCTGGAGCAGCAGATCCGCACGGGCGAGTGGGCGGTGGGCGCGAAGCTGCCGTCGGAGCGTGAGCTCGCCGTGCAGTTCGGCGCGAGCCGCAACGTGATCCGGGAGGTGCTGCGCCGGCTGGAGGCCACCGACCTCATCGAGGTGGCACCCGGGCGCGGGTCGTTCGTCGCCGAGCAGTCGTCGGCGCACGCCCGCGGGTACGACGCGCTGTACCGCACGGAGCGGCCGACCGTCCGGCAGCTCATCGAGGCACGGATCCCGCTCGAGGTGGAGATCGCAGGACTGGCCACGGAACGCGCCTCGGACGAGCAGGTCGAGGCGATCGTGCAGGCACTCGACCGGGTCGAGTCGGCGGGCGACGTCGTCGACAAGGCGCGCGAGGACCTCCGGTTCCACGACACCATCGCCGCGGCCTGCGGCAACCCGGTGCTGCGGACCATGCTGTCGTCGATCGGCGGCATGATGTTCGAGATGATGCTGCGGTCCAACTCCGACCCGCGGATCGGGGAGCCGGGAGTGCCGCACCACCCCGAGATCGTCGATGCGATCAAGGCGCGCGACGTCGAGCTCGCCCGGGAACGCATGCGCGAGCACCTGGCGCTCGGCCTGCGGACGTACGGCGCGGACCTCGACGTCGGCCTGGACCTGATGGCGTCCCGGCACATCGAGACGCTGCTGGGGCGGTAGCCGGCCGCGGGAGGTCGTCATGTCGAACAACGTTGCCCGTGTTGGCGAGTCAGATCTGAAGATGGCTTACGCGCGGGCGCGCCTGGCGGAGCTCGAGCGGACCCGGCGCGTGTACCTCGCCGCCGAAGGCGGCATGCCGCAGCGTGACATCGCGCGTGCCGTACACATGTCCCAGTCCGCTGTGCATCGACTGATCGCCCGGGCCAAGGTGCTGGGCGTCGGTGAGTCGGTCGAGGAAATCGTGCTTGAGAGGTTCGTGGGCAAGTGCTCGACCGACCAGATGTTCCGACGCCTGCGGGAGGTGACGGCCTGGATGCCCCGCGTCGTCGACCCCGTCGACGGTGCTCTACCCGGTTCGTCGGAGGAGGACGTCGAGGTGCTCCTCGAAGGCGGATTTCTTACCGAGGGCGAGGTCGACCTGATCCTGGATGCGCATGAGTGAGCTGCGCGACGAGGTTCACGCGGCGGCACCTGGTTTCCCCAGAGGCCGTCGATGCCGGCTTCAGTGGTGGTGATGCGGTCAGCTCGTCCCGCGCGTGCGCCCGTGATCTGGTGCGCATCATCCGGAGCGGCGGTAGCACGCTTGATGCGGTCACGCTGATGGAGTACGACGACGGCATGCTGATCGCGGTCGATGCGGATCCGCCGACCTCCGTCGACAGGGCTGCCTCGATCATCTGACGCGGGCGTCCCCGCGGCTGAGGCGGTGCCGCCGTCCTGCGGTGCCAGCACGTTTGGAACGCCCTCGTCACCGTGCTAGCGTCCAACTGGTCCTACCAGTTGGACCACTGGTCCCGAACAAGATTCCTTGCCACACATGGAGGTGTGACGCACGCATGACACCCCCCACGAGCCGACGGCGCGCCGGCGAGCTGAGCCGACGGTCGTTCGGCGTGCTCGCCGCCGCGTCCGTGCTGGCCGCCTGCTCGCGCGGGCCGCAGACGGCTGCCCCGAACGCCCCGCTGCGGGTGCTCGCGATCAACCACGTCTGGACGCAGGCGATCAGCCGCTACCTGCCCGAGTTCGAGGAGCAGATCGGCCGCAAGGTCTCCATGCGGATGCTCACCGCCGACCAGCTGACGTCGAGCTTCAATGTCAAGCTCAACGCCTCGGCCACCGACATCGACGTCATGACGGTCCGGCCGCTGCAGGACCAGATGATGTTCGCGCGCAACGGCTGGATCGCCGACCTCACCGACCGGGTGGAGAACGACGCGGACTTCCGCTGGAGCGACTTCCAGGAGGCCCCGCGGGAGCGGTCGATCACGGCGGGCGCCGCCGTCAGCGTCCCCGTGGTGACCGAGCGTCCCGCGCTCTACTACCGCAAGGACCTGCTCGAGGACTTCGGGGGAGCGCCGCGCACCCTCGACGACATGCTCGAGATCGCCCTGGAGCTGGAACGGCGCAGCGAGGGCTTCTTCGGCTACGTCGGCCGTGGCCAGCGCAGCGGGGCCGTCACCCAGTGGTCGAGCTTCCTCTACTCGTTCGGCGGCGACTTCATGCACGACGGGCGGTCCGGCATCGGCACGCCCGAGGCGGTCGCCGCCTACGAGTACTACGGCCGCCTGCTGCACGAGGCAGGACCGCCCGGAGCCACGAACATGAGCCTCGAACAGGCGATGCCGATCTTCGCGCAGGGCAAGGCCGCGATGTACGTCGACGCCGACGCGATCTACAGCAACTTTCTCGACCCGAAGATCTCCACGGTCGCCGACACGGTTGGGTTCGCACCCTTCCCCGCAGGTCAGGCGGGTTCCGTCCCGCACAACATCCCGTCGTGGAGCCTCGCGATCAACGAGTTCTCGCTGCTGCGGGACGACGCGTGGGAGTTCGTCCGCTGGGCCTCCAGCCCGCGGATGGTCGCCCGGCTGCAGGCCGAGGGCATCCCTGGCGCCCGGCAGTCCGTCTGGGACGACCCCTCGACGCTGGAGTCCTTCCCGGCCGATCTCGCCGAGGCGATGCGGGTCAACGCCGCCAACGGCGTCGGGCACGACCGCCCCGAGGTGATGCAGGTGGGCCGCGCTCGCGACATCGTCGGCCGACCGTTGGTCTCCGGGATCGTCGGTGAGGACGTGCGCGCGGTCGCGGCCGACGCCGACGCCGAGTTCAACGACTTCCTCGTCCGTGACAACCGTCAGCGGGAGTTCTGATGACGACGACAAGCACCCGTCCCGCCGTCGGCGCCACGCCCGGCCGCCGTACCCCGTCGTCGGGCACCAGGCCCATGGTCACGTTCGAGCAGGCGAACCGCCGTCTCAAGTGGGCGCTGCTGACCCCGGCCCTGGGGTTCGTCGGCCTGATGATCGTGTTCCCGCTGGCGTTCACCATCAACCTCAGCCTCACCGACGCGTTCGGTGCGGTGAACGCGGGCAACTCCTTCGTGGGTCTGCAGAACTTCGCGGACGCCCTCACCGACACCCGGCGCTTCTGGCCGGCCGTGGGGCGCACCGTCGTCTTCACGCTCGTGGCCGTGCTCCTGGAGACCGTGCTCGGGCTGGCCCTGGCGATGCTCATGCGCAAGCCGTTCCGCGGGATGGAGATCGTCCGCACCATCCTGATGGTCCCGCTGCTGGCCACGCCGGTCGCCATCGGCATCCTCTGGATGCTCATCCTCGACCCGACCAACGGCATCGCCAACCACCTGCTCGGGTTCGTGGGCATCCCGCCGCAAGAGTTCCTCGGGTCGGTCTCGCAGTCACTGCCCACCCTGATGCTCATCGACGTCTGGCAGTGGACGCCGATGATGACCGTGCTGCTGCTGGCCGGACTCACCACCCTGCCCGAGGAGCCCGAGGAGGCCGCGAAGGTCGACGGTGCCAACGCCTGGCAGCGGTTCGTCCACATCATCCTGCCCATGCTGCGCACCACGATCCTCACCGCCCTGGTCCTCCGCGGCGTCGACGCGCTCAAGACGTTCGACCTGATCTACGCGACCAAGGGCCCGGGCGGCGGCTCGGACTTCGAGGCCGAGACCCTGAACGTCTACGCCTATGGCCTCACCTTCGACTACCAGGAGTACGGCCTCGCCTCCGCCGTCCTGGTCCTGTTCACGCTGTTCATCGTCGCGATAGTCGTCGTGCTGCGGCGCCGGACCGAGAGGAGCGCCTCGTGAGCGCATCGACCACCTACCGCACCCTGCGCGCCGTCCTGATCTTTCTCGTGTGCGCGGTCATCGCGCTGCCGATCGTCTGGATGATCGCCGCTGCGTTCAAGACGAACGTGCAGGTCACCGACCCCACCGTCGGCCTGGTCTTCTCGCCCACGTGGGACAACTTCCGGGGTGTCCTGGCCGACGGCGCCCTGGTGCAGTCACTGGGCAACTCGCTGCTCATCGGTGCCGTCTCGACGGCGCTCAGCGTGGTGATCGCCGTACCTGCCGCCTGGGCGGTCGGGCGGTTCCGGATGCGCCGGACCGGGTCGATGGTGCTCGTGGCCCGCATCGTCCCGGCCATCTCGCTGCTCGTGCCCTGGTACTACATGTTCGCGCAGCTCGGCCTGGTCGGCAGCCACCTGGTGCTGATCCTGAGCCACATGTTCGTCTCCGTGCCGTTGATCCTGTGGATCATGATCGGCTTCTTCGAGGGGCTGCCGGTCGAGCTCGAGGACGCCGCACGGACGGACGGGCTCTCCGCCTTCGGAGCGTTCCTGCGGATCGCGCTGCCGCTCGCGGCGCCCGGCACGGCGTCCGCCGCGGTGCTGGCGTTCATCTTCAGCTGGAACAACTTCATCTTCGCCCTGATCCTCGCGGACGAGCGCACCATGACGATGCCGGTCCTGCTCTTCAACTTCATGTCCTACGCGAGCACCGACTGGGGCGGGCTGATGGCCGCCGCGACCCTGATGACGGTGCCCGTGCTCCTCGCCGCCGTCTTCGGCCAGCGCTACCTCGTGGCGGGCCTGACCGCAGGCGCCACCAAGGGCTGACGCCGCCGTCCTGCCGAACCGGCAACTCCTCCTGAACCGCCAACAGAAAGTCTCCGCATGAAGATCGTCGACGCGAAGGTCGTCGTCACCTCGCCCGGCCGTAACTTCGTCACGCTCCAGATCACCACGGACGACGGTGTGACGGGGCTCGGCGACGCCACCCTGAACGGGCGTGAGCTCGCCGTGGTCAGCTACCTGCGCGACCACGTCGCCCCGCTGCTGATCGGCCGAGACCCGCACCGCATCGAGGACACCTGGCAGTACCTCTACCGGGGCGCCTACTGGCGCCGCGGTCCGGTGACCATGGCGGCGATCGCCGCCGTCGACGTCGCGCTGTGGGACATCAAGGCGAAGGTCGCGGGCCTGCCGCTGTACCAGCTGCTCGGCGGTGCGAGCCGGGACCGGATCATGGCCTACGGGCACGCGAACGGCTCCAGCCTGCCCGAGATCTTCGACTCCGTGCGGGCGCTGCAGGAGCGCGGCTACCGCAGCATCCGCATCCAGAGCGGGGTGCCGGGCCTCCAGTCCGTCTACGGGGTGCACACCTCGACGTCGGACGACGGGTCGGCGCCGGACGTGCTCGCCCGGCCCGTCGTGGAGGACTGGGACACCGCCGCCTACCTGCGGTACATCCCGCGGGTCTTCGAGGCGGTCCGCAACGAGTTCGGCCCGGACCTGCCGCTGCTGCACGACGCGCACCACCGGCTGTCCCCGATCGAGGCGGCCCGCCTCGGCAAGGACCTCGAGCCGTACGACCTGTTCTGGCTGGAGGACTGCACGCCCGCCGAGGACCAGGACGCGCTGCGCCTCGTGCGGCACCACACGACGACGCCGCTGGCCATCGGCGAGGTGTTCAACACCGTGTTCGACTACCAGACGCTCGTCGACGAACGACTCATCGACTACGTGCGCTCCGCCGTCACCCACTTCGGCGGCGTCAGCCCCATGAGGAAGCTGTTCGACTACGCGGGGCAGCGCGGGATCAAGAGCGCCATCCACGGGCCGGAGGACATCTCGCCGGTGGGCATGGCGGCCGCGCTGCACCTGGACCTGGCGATCCACAACTTCGGCATCCAGGAGTACTCGGGGCACACGGCCCGCACCAACGAGGTCTTCCGCCACGCCTACACGTTCGAGGACGGCTACCTGCACCCCGGGGAGGCCCCCGGCATCGGCGTGGAGCTGGACGAGGAGCTCGCGGCCGCGCACCCGTACGTGCCCGGCTACCTCCCGGTCAACCGGCTCCAGGACGGCTCGGTCCACGACTGGTGAGCCGAGCGTGCGGCGGATCACAGCTCTGCGGCAGATGCACGCCCATCCGATAACGTCTCGGCACCGAACCTGCTGTGTAGAGATGATCGGGTCTTCGTGAGGCAGACTGGGCCGGTGGCATCACCACCCGCCCGTACCTCGTCGCGCGACTCCGTCGACGCACTCCTCACGGCGTGCGCCGGCGGTGACCCTGCGTCGTTCACTCCCGTGTACGACGCGCTGGCCCCGGTAGCGTACGGCGCGTCGATCGGCGTCCTCCGGGACCCGGATCACGCGGCCGAGGTGACCCAGGAGGTAATGGTGGAGGTGTGGCAGACGGCGGCACGGTTCGACGCGGCTCGCGGTTCCGCCCGCACCTGGGTCGCGACGCTCGCCCGACGGCGCGCGGTCGACCGCGTCCGCTCGGAGCAGGCTCGACGTGACCGGGACCAGCGGGACACCGACCTGCGCAACGGCGAGTCCGCGCGGGACGTGGTCGTCGAGGATGTCGAGCGCAGCCTCGACGGCTCGGCGGTACGTCGCTGCATCGAGGGGCTCACCCCGACCCAGCGCGAGGCGGTGGTGGTCGCGTACTACGGCGGCCTCACCTATCGCGAGGTCGCCGAGCAGCTCGGCGCGGCCCTGCCGACCGTCAAGAGCCGCATCCGTGACGGACTCATCCGGCTGCGGGACTGCCTGGGGGTGGCGCGCAATGTCTGACCGCGACGACCGCGAGGCCGCGCAGGGCGCGCAGGGCGACGTGCGCGACCTCCTGCCCGGCTACGCCCTGCACGCCCTCGACGACCTGGAACGCCGGTCGGTGGAGCGGCTCCTCGAGTCGGACGCCGATGCGCGCCGTGCCCTGGACGAGTACCGCGAGGTCGTCGCGGCGTTCGCTGTCGACACCGAACCCCCGGCCGAGCTGCGTGCGAGCGTGCTCGACCGCGTGCGGAACACACCGCAGCTGTCCGCCACGAGTGCCCCGAGCGCGTCGTCGGGCACGACTGCGTCGTCGGGCATGACCGCGCCGTCGTCGTCGGCTGTGGCCGCTCCGCCGGCAGGCGGGCCGACGACGGGCGTTGGCGGCGACGTCGTCGACCTCACCGCGCGCAGGCGGACACGTCGCTGGGGCGTCGCGCTCACCGCGGTGGCCGCGGCGGCGGCCATCGCCGTCCCGACGACCATCGCCGTGCAGGTGACGGCGGAACGCGACCGCCTGCAGGAGCAGAGCGAGATCGTGTCGGAGATGCTGGTCGACCCCGACGCCTCGATCCTCCGCGGCGCCGTCGCGGGCGGGGGGCAGGCGTCCGTGCTCGTGGCTGACGACGACATGTTCTTCCGTGCCGACGACCTGCCGGAGCCGGCCCCGGGCCGCGCCTACCAGCTCTGGGTGGTGGCGGAGGACGGCAGCGTCTCCTCGGCGGGCGTCCTCTCCGTGCGGGACGGCGAGACGGCGTCGCTGGTCCAGGGCGTCGAGGGCATCGGGATGGCCGTGACCGTCGAGCCCGAGGCCGGCTCCGAGCAGCCGACCACCGACCCGGTCGTGGTCCTCGGAGCCTGACGGCCTTCGAGCGGGCAACCCGTACGACGGGTTGCCCGCTCTTTCGTGCGCGCACAGAAGAGCGGGCCCTCCGGTTCTCGACAGGTTCCACCACCGGTGGTGGAACCTGTCGAGACCCGGAGGGCCCGCTCAGCGATCATGCTTCAGAGGATGCTCACATCGGGGGCAGGAGCACCGAGTCGACCAGGTAGACGGTCGCGTTCTGGGTCATGACGCCGCCGCAGATCACGTTGGCGTCGTTGACCTTGAGCTCGTCGCCGCTGCCGGTGACCTCGAGGGTCTCGCCCTGGACGGTGGTCTGCTCACCCATCACCTGGTCGGGCGTGAGCTGCCCGGGGACCACGTGGTAGGTCAGGATCGTGCTCAGCAGGTCGGCGTCCGTCTCCAGGCTCTTCATCGTCTTGGCGTCGACCGCGGCGAACGCCTCGTCCACCGGGGCGAACACCGTGAACTCGTCGCCGTTGAGGGTGTCGACCAGGTTCACGTCGGGGTTCACCTCGCCGCTCACCGCCGCGACCAGCGTCGTCAGCAGCGGGTTGTTGGAGGCCGCGACCGCCACCGGGTCGGTGGACATGCCCGTGACCGAACCGGGGCCGTCGGGCACCTGCTCGGCGTAGGCCGCGCAGCCCGGGCCCACGAGGTTGGCGGCCGGGTCGGCTGCCATGTCCTCGGTCATCTCGTCCGTGGGCTCCTCCGCGGGGGCCTCCTCGGTCGCCGTGGTCTCGCTCGCGCCGGCCTCGTCCTCCGTGCCCGAGCCGCAGGCGCTGAGGCCGATCATGGTCAGGGCGACGATGCCGACTGCTGCATAAGACTTGCGGGTTCGAACGTTCATCGGTCTCTCCTCGGTGTGTCGTCACCCCGCGGTCTCACGGGGCGTCTTGACCGAGGTTCGGAGCCGGCGGCCACCCGGATGGGGCCGGATGGGTACGAGTTTTTTCGGTGTTCGGAACGGGGACGGATCCGCCCGGAACCGCGGCTCCACCCATCCGGACGGGCCGCCGTACCGAACCGGCTGCATGGGAACCCTCATCGTCATCGGCCTCCTGGGAGGCCTCATCACCGGAATATCGCCATGCATCCTGCCGATGCTGCCCGTGATCTTCTTCGCGGGCGGTGTCCAGGGTGCGCGGCCACGGAGCGCCGACGACAACGGGGGCACTGGCACCGGCGGTACCGCCACCGCCACCGCCACCGCCGTGCGCACCCGGCGCTCTCTGCGCCCCTACATCGTCATCGCCGGCCTGGTCCTGAGCTTCAGCGTCTTCACGCTGCTCGGTTCCCTGCTGCTCACGGTCCTGGGCCTGCCCCAGGACCTGCTGCGCTGGGCGGGGATCACCCTGCTCATTCTGCTGGGCATCGGCATGATCGTGCCCCGGTTCGAGACCGTCCTTGAACGGCCCTTCCAGCGCATCGCCGCCTTCGGGGCGAAGCGGGGCGCGGCCCGGCAGGACCGGGGCGCATTCGTCCTCGGTATGGGCCTCGGCGTCCTCTACGTGCCGTGCGCCGGACCGGTCCTCGCCGCGATCACCGTCGCGGGCGCCACGGGCAACATCGGGCCGGAGACCGTGGCCCTGACGGTGTCGTTCGCCGTCGGCGCCGCGCTCCCGCTCCTGCTGTTCGCACTTGCCGGACGCCGGATCGCCGAGCGGGTCCAGGCCTTCCAGCGGCACACGAAGGCCATCCGGACCGGCGGCGGTGTGGTCGTCATCCTGCTGGCCATCGCCCTGGCGTTCAACGTGCCCGCCGCGATCCAGCGGCAGCTCCCGGACTACACGGGTGCGCTGCAGGAGCGGGTTGACTCCTCGGAGACCGTGCGGCAGGCACTCGACCTGGGCGGCCTCGTCACCGACGAGAACCGTGAGCTGTCCAACTGCTCGAACGGCGCACCGGTGCTCGAGGAGTGCGGCACCGCGCCCGAGATCCGCGGCATCGACGCATGGCTCAACACCCCTCAGGGTGAGGCGCTCCAGCTCGAGGCCCTGCGTGGCCAGGTCGTGCTTGTCGACTTCTGGACCTACTCCTGCATCAACTGCCAGCGGGCCATCCCGCACCTCAACGCCTGGTACGACGCGTATGCCGACGTCGGCGAGGGGTTCGAGGTGATCGGTGTGCACACCCCCGAGTTCGCGTTCGAGCGGGAGACGCGGAACGTGATCAAGGGTGCGGAGGACCTCGACGTGACCTACCCGATCGCCCAGGACAACTCGTACGCGACCTGGACGGCCTACCGGAACCGCTACTGGCCGGCCCAGTACCTGATCGACTCCGACGGCACCGTGCGGCACATCCGCCTGGGCGAGGGCGGCTACGAGAACACCGAGAAGCTGATCCGCGAGCTCCTGACGGACGCGAACCCCGGCGTACAGCTGCCGGCGGCCACCACGGTGCAGGACGCGTCACCGCTCGACGAGATCACGCCCGAGACCTACTTCTCCATCAAGCGCGTCATCAACTACGCGGGTGAACCCGAATACGCGGCCGGCCGCCAGGAGTTCGTCCTCGCGGACGGGCAGCAGCAGGACACGTTCTCGCTCGGCGGTAGCTGGGAGGTCGACTTCCAGGGCGCGCAGGCGCTGTCCGACGACGCACGGGTGCGCGTCGCGTATCGGTCGGCCGACGTCTTCGTGGTCCTCGGCGGCGAGGGAACGGTCGAGGCGGCAGTCACCGACGCCGACGGCGAGACCCAGGAGATCCTGCAGATCGATGTCTCCGGCAACCCGCGGCTCTACCCGGTGCTCGAGGGTGACGACCGGACCGAGGGGCTCGTGGACCTGAAGGTGCCGAAGGGTGTCCAGGTCTTCACCATGACGTTCGGGTAAGGCCGGGCCCGTGGGTCGAGCTGGTCGAGATCAGGTCTCGACCAGCTCGACCCACGGGGTGGGCCGCTTACGCCGCCGGGATCGTTCGGACGTGGCTGCGCTGACGCTCGGTGAGTCCAGGAGTCCAGGCGCTCAGGCGTCCACCGGGGTCTCCAGCTCGAACGCGGCCAGGTCGGTGGCGATGCCGTTGACCTGGAGGGCGACGGCGTGCGGTCCCGGGTAGTAGCGGCGCGTGGTGATCGGCCGGAACGAGTGCTCGCGGCTGAGCCGCACCCGCTCGCCGGGTGCGAGCGTGCGGGTGGTCAGCTTGAACGTCTTGGCGGTGCGGGAACCGTTGGCCTTCTGATGGTGGACCACGTAGTCGATGGACAGTCGGGCCTCCTCGGCGCCGACGTTGCGGACCTCGGCCGTGAACCGGAGCGTGCCGCCGAACGGCACGCGGGCGCCGTCGAGCACCGGGCCTTCGATCTCGAGGGAGGCGGGGCCGAACCCGAGCAGCCGCAGGGCACCCGGATCGCCACGCTTGACCAGCGTGCGGAGCGCGTGCCGCACGAGTCCCTGCGTCGTCGCGGTGGGCTCGGCGAGCCAGCGGCCGGCCGTGGCGACCACCAGCTCGGGGTGGTCGCGGCTGAGGTCGTTGAGGTGGTTGGCGACGGACCGGCGTACGTACTTGCTCTCGTCCCGGTACAGGGCGTCGAGGACGGGCACGGTCACTCCCGGGCGGGCCAGGATCTGCGGCACCCGCACTGCCCAGGGCAGATACGGGCGGGTGCCCTCGCTGGCCAGCCGGCGCACATCGGCGTCGTCGGACCGCGTCCAGGCCGTGGCGCGGCCGAGGGCGCGGTCCAGGTCTTGGCGCAGGAGGGTGCGCACCGCGAACTCGGCGGTGAGGCGCCCGGTGAGCTCGGCGAGGAGGTCCATCGCGTCGTCGAAGGCGGCGTCCGTCCCCTCCTCGACCGCGCGTTCCGCCACGGCACTCGTGACGGGCCAGATCAACCAGCCCGTGAACGGCGTCACGCCGTCGCGTGCGGCGCGCACCACCCGGGCGAGGTCCGCGTACCCGCCGGGTACGTCGGCCAGCAGTGCGTCGCGCAGCAGGTCCGCCCGCTCGCGGAGCGAGAGCTCGCCGAGCCGGCCGACCGTCGCGGGTAGCGCGCGCAGGACCAGGTCCGGGGCGGCCACACCCACGGCGTCGGTGAGCGTGGTGGCCGTGTGGTCACTGATGAGCTGGTCGGCGAACGGCATGCGATTCCTTCTCGACGAGGGCGGGTACGGCAGAGGCTCAGGTCACCAGGGTGACCTGAGCCTCTGACATCGACGCTCGGCGAGCCGGTTCCGCTTCGGGCGCGTGCCTCGTTCCTCGGCCCGCACCCTGCGCTGCACCTCCGGCTCAGGTCCTACTTGTATCGCCTGAGCCTGCGGTTCCGCTTCGGGCGCGTGCCTCGTTCCTCGGCCCGCACCCTGCGCTGCACCTCCGGCTCAGGCGACCGTCGCGTCGATCGTCACGGGGATGTTGCCGCGTGTGGCGTTCGAGTACGGGCACATGGCGTGCGCGCCCTCGACGAGCTTGTCGGCGGTGTCCTGGTCCACCCCGGAGAGCTCCACGTGCAGCGCGGCGCTCAGGCCGAACCCGCCGCCGTCGATCGGGTTCAGGCCCACCTCCGCGATGACGGCGGAGTCGTTGATCTGCACCTTCTGCGAGGCGGCGACCGCCTTGAGCGCGCTGTGGAAGCACGAGGCCCAGCCCGCGGCGAACATCTGCTCGGGGTTGGTGGCCCCGCCCGGGCCGCCCATCTCGCGCGGGATCGCCAGGCCGACGTCGAGTACGCCGTCGTCGGTCACCACGTGGCCTCCGGCGCGGCCGTCGCCCGTGGACGTCGCGACTGCCGTGTAGATGCTGTCAGCCATGTTCTGCTCCTTCTCTGAGACCGGCGCACGAGCGCTCCGGCCAAGTAGACGAACTAGTACGTCTACCGTAGGGCCGAACCCTGCCGCGCACAAGTGAGCGGCCCGGCCTGCCGGCGGGAAGGGCAGCCGGGGAACGGCACGAGCCCGCCGCCACAGGACGTGGCGGCGGGCTCGTGCGCGGCGCGACGGGGCGCTGTTGCGATAACTAGGCGGGCTGCGCGGGCTGGGCGGTCCGGGCGGCGTCGACCACCGCGAAGATGGCACGCTCCAGCGCCTCGCCGACCCGGGACGGGTCGTCGAGGTAGCCGGTCAGCATGGCGCCGTCCCGCAGCATCATCAGTTCGTCGGCCGCCTGCTCCGGGTCGGGCACGCCCAGGTGCCCGGCCATCGCGGCGAAGGTCCGCCGGTACCAGGCGCGGTGCTCCGCGACGACCTGCCGCACCGGGCTGTCCGGGTCGGCGTACTCGGCCGCGGCGTTGATGAACGAGCAGCCGCGAAAACCCGGGCGGCACGTCTCGGTGCCGACGGCGCGGGCGAAGCGCCGGAGGGCCTCGGCGTCGTCGCCGGTGCTCGCACGCACGCCGTCCAGCGCCTCGCGCTCCCAGGCTGCCTGCCGTTCGAGGTAGGCCACCACCAGTGCGTCCTTGGTGCGGAAGTGGCGGTAGAACGTGACCTTCGTGATCCGGGCACGCTCGATGATCCGGTCCGCGCTGACCGCGCGGATCCCCTGGGAGTAGAAGAGTTCGGTCGCCGCGTCGAGGACGCGGTCCCGGGCCGTCGGGCCGCCCGCTGTCGGGGTGCTCATCGCGCCATCTGCTTCCGTGCTCGTTTTCGATGATCCGAAGGACCATTCTACGCGGCGGTGTACTGACGGGTTCGTCTACCTCGATCCCGCCGCCCAGGCCTGTTCATCCGTAGGTCGGCCCGTGTTGGGGTCGTCGCTACCCCGGGGTTTCCACTTCACCGCCGGGTGGGGGACAATGGCACCCGTGGTCATCCGGAACGCCCGATTCGTCCCGCACCACCGTTCTGCGTCCGCTGCGGCTCTGCTCGCGGCAGCCGCCCTCGTCCTCGCCGGTTGCACGGTGCCGACGGCCGGGGGTGTCGACGGGAGGACGGGGGAGAATTTTCAGGTCCGTGAACCGTCCGGGCCGGCACTCGTGCTCGACTCGACCGACCCCGCAGAGCTCGCGCTCACCGCGAGCCAGGCCTTCTTCCACGCCTCTCCGGTAGCCGTGCTCGCGTCGGCCGACGACGACGACGCGCGCTCCACCGCCGCGGCCACCGGCGCCGCCGTCACCGCCCCCGTGCTGCTCACCGACGGCGGCGTCTCGGACAAGAATCTCGCCACGGAGCTCGAACGGCTCGGCGCGAGCACCGTCGTCGTCATCGGGGACGAGGAGGCGCTCGCGGCCGTCGGGGACGCCACCGGCGAGGCCGAGGCGGTCCGGTTCGACCCGGGCGCGCTGAGCGCGGCCGCCGAGGCGGCCGCCTCCACGGGCCGTGGAGGCGGCAACGACAAGAAGCAGAACGTCGCCAAGGTCCAGATGCCCACCGCCGACCGGCTCGACGCGGCCGACGTGGACGGGCTGCGCTCGAAGATCCCCGACGTCGCGGACCCAGAGCTGCTGCAGGAGATCCTCGTGGCGGTCGACCCGAAGCTCGGACAGGAAGCGGCGATCGGCACGGCGCTCGCCGCCGGCGCCGTGCCCGTGGTGGTCCCGGGGGGCAGCGTCGCCGCCGGGCCGGAGACGGTGGAGACCATCCGTACCCTCAAGCCGCTCGGCGTGGTGGGGATCGGCGCCGAGTTCGGCTCGGCCGACGACCTGGGCTGGCAGGTGGCCGTGGCCACCTCGGGGGCCACGCTGCCCGACGGCACGCTGCGGCTGTTCCCCGGCCGGTACGTGTCGACGTCGTACACCGTGCCGGCCGGCATCGCCGACCCGGCGGCCGACGCGGCTCGGGCGGTAACCGCGGCCACGACCAACGGCGAGGTACTGGGCGGCTCGCCCCTGGTCACCGTCACCGCGAGCCTGCGGTCCGGTGCGGCCGGCGAGGACGGCGACTACGTCGACGAGCAGCCGCTCGATCTGCTCACCCCGGCCGTCGACGCGATCCGTGCGGCCGGACAGCTCGTGCTGCTGGACGTCGCACCCGGCAACGAGCCGCTTGCCGCGCAGCTCGACGAGGTGGAGCCGCTGCTGTCGAAGCCGGGTGTGGGCCTGTCGGTGCACCCGGAGTTCCGGCTGGCGGGCAATGGCGCGGAGGCGGGCGCGGTGCCCGTCGCGGAGCTGCAGGCGGTCGTGGACCGGCTCGCGAAGATCGCGACGGAGCGCGGCCTGCCGCAGATCATGCTGGAGGTGCACCAGTCGACGGCGGCGTCAGTGGTGGACCGGGCGCAGCTCCAGGTTCCGCCGCAGGTCGCGGTGGTCTTCACCGCCGCGGGTCCGGGCGAGGGGCAGGCCACGGCGGCCGGCGTGTGGGCCGACGTCGCCGGCGAGATCCCCGCGCACACGTTCCTCGGCTGGTCGGCGCCCAGCGAGGTTCCGGCGGATCCCACGAGCATCATGCCCACCGAACCGCTCCTGGGTCTGGTCTCCGCAGGCTGAACCTGCGAAACTGCGGGCAACCATCGGAGCGAAGGGGCCCTAACAATCGTGACCACCGTGAGCAGCAGCGCGGGCATCGTCGCCGACGCAGTCATCCCAGCACCTGTCGAGCTGATGCCGGCCGAGGGGGTGCTGGACCTCACGGCGGTCACCGTCGACGCGCCGGACGCCGTCGTCGTGCGCCTCGCGGGTGAGCTCCTCGCCACCACCGGGGCGTCCGTCGTGCCGGACGGCGGGACGCCCGTCGACCTGACGATGGACCCCGCCGCCGGCCCCGCCGGCTCCAGCAACCCGGAGCGCTACACCCTGACCGTGACGGCGGCCGGCGTGGCCGTCGCGGCGCCCGAGCGTGCGGGCCTGCTGCACGGCGTGCGGACGCTGCGGCAGCTCGTCAACGCGGGCCGCCGGGAGACGGACGGACCGCTCGAGGTGGGCGCCGTCGTCGTGCGCGACGAGCCGCGGTACGCGTGGCGCGGGCTGTCGCTGGACGTGGTGCGCCACTGGTTCGGGCCGGCCGACCTGCGGGCCGTCGTGGATCTCGTGGGCTCGTACAAGATGAACCGGCTGCACCTGCACCTGACCGACGACCAGGGCTGGCGGCTGGAGATCCCGTCCCGGCCGGCGCTGACGGAGAAGTCGTCGCAGACGGCCGTGTCGGGGGCGACCGGCGGGTTCCTCGGCGCCGACGAGTACCGCGAGCTGCAGGAGTACGCGGCCGAGCGGGAGATCGTCATCGTGCCCGAGATCGACGTGCCCGGGCACGTCAACGCGGCGACCCACGCCTACGGCGAGCTCACACCCTCGGGTGAGCCGACCGACACCTACGACGGCATCGAGGTCGGCTTCTCGAAGCTGCACATCGACCTGCCGGCCACCGAGCCGTTCCTGCGGGACGTGTTCACCGACGTCGCGCGCATGACGCTGGGGCCGTGGGTGCACTTCGGCGGCGACGAGGTCCACACCATGGAGCCCGAGGAGTTCGGCCGGTTCGTGACCCTGTGCCAGGAGATCGTCACGGGTGCGGGCAAGACGCCCGTCGCGTGGCAGGAGGCCGCGGGCGCCGCGCACGGTGACCAGTCGGCGGTGGCGGTGGCGGCGCAGGCGGGGGCCGCGGTGGCGTCCGGCGCGGTGGCGTCCGGCGCGGTGGCGTCCGACGCGGTGGCGGACGGCGAAGGACCGGCGGTCGTCCGGCCGGGCACGGTGCTGCAGTACTGGGACACCCGGCCGGATCACGCGCCGTTCCTGCGTGCAGCCGAAGCCGGCGCGAAGTTCGTGATGTCCCCGGCCGACCGGGCCTACCTCGACATGAAGTACACGCCCGAGCACCCCTTGGGCCAGCAGTGGGCCGCGTTCGTCGAGCTGCACGACTCCTACGACTGGGACCCGGCGGCTCTCATCGAGGGCCTGCCCGAGTCGGCGATCGAGGGCGTCTCGGCCGCCGTCTGGACCGAGACCCTGCTGAGCCGCGACGATCTGTTCTCGATGCTGCTGCCCCGGCTCGCCGCGGTGGCCGAGACCGCCTGGTCGCGACCGGCCGCGAAGGACTGGGAGTCGTTCAGGAGCCGGGTGGCGGTCGAGGCGGGCACGTGGCGCCGCGAGGGCTCGACGTACCACCCGACCCCACAGATCGACTGGTAGCCCTTTCGTTGAGTGCTGGCTATCTGTTGAGAAAACGGCCCGATCTCAACAAATAGCCAGCACTCAACGGGTTACTTCGGGGGGCGGGACGCCAGGGCCGCCGCGTAGAGGTCCCGCTTCGGCACGCCCGCCGTCTCCGCGACCTCGGCGACCGCCACCTTGAGCCGTTCGCCCGCGGCGACCCGCTCGAGGACCTCGCCCACGACGTCCTCCACGCTGACCCGCACCGCGGGCGCGCCGCTGACCACCACGCAGATCTCGCCGCGCAGCTGTTCCGCGGCCGCCCGCTCGGCGAGGTCGGCGAGCGGGCCGCGCAGCACCTGCTCGTAGGTCTTGGTGAGCTCGCGCGCGACGGCGGCCGGCCGGGTCTCCCCGAACGCGGTGGCCATGGCGGCCAGCGTCTCCGCGATCCGGTGCGGTGCCTCGAAGAACACCATGGTGCGCGGCTCGGCGGCCAGCGCGGAGAGCGTCCGGGCCCGGTCGCCCGCCTTGCGCGGCGGGAAGCCCTCGAACGTGAACCGGTCGGTGGGCATGCCGGAGAGCGCCAGCGCCGTCAGCACGGCGCTCGGTCCGGGGGCGGCGGTGACGCGCAGCTCGCGCTCGATGGCGCGCTCCACGATGCGGTAGCCCGGGTCCGAGACGGACGGCATCCCGGCGTCGGTCACGACCACCACGGTGCCGCCGCCGGCGACGACGTCGAGGAGCTCGTCGGCCCTGGCCGTCTCGTTGTGCTCGTGGTAGCTGGTCACCCGGCCGCGTACCTCGACCCCGAGTCGAGCGACCAGCCCGTGCAGGCGGCGGGTGTCCTCGGCGGCCACGACGTCGGCCTCGGCCAGCAGCCGGACCAGGCGCGGTGAGGCGTCCTCCGTGTTGCCGATCGGGGTGGCGGCCAGGACGAGGGAGCCGGCCTCGGGCGCGGGCCCGGGAACCAGGGACGGTTCGGTCATGAACCACAGGGTCCCACGCTCTATGCTGGCCCGGTGTCTCAGCAGCCTGACGCCACAGGAGCGCATTTCGCCGCAACGCAGCAGGCTCTGCCCGGAACGTACGGCGCGCACATGCGCCGTGAAGCCGTCGCGGGCCGGATGACGCGCACGGGGTCGTTCCCCGCCGTCGGGCAGCCTGCGCGGCCCGTGCCTTCCGTGCGCGACCGGCTGCTGCGCGATCTGCTGGGTGAGCGCCGTCTGGCGCTGGGACGGACCGCCGCCGACCGGTTCTGGGGCGTGCTCGGCGCCCTGCTCGTGACGGCGATCGCCGCGGGTGCGCGGCTGTGGGAGCTGGGCCGTCCCGGCAAGCTGGTCTTCGACGAGACCTACTACGTCAAGGAGGGCTGGTCACTGGCCAGCCTCGGGTTCGAGGCCGCCTGGCCCGAGGACCCGAACCCGGCGTTCGAGGCCGGTGACGTCAGCTCGTACAAGACCGACGAGGCCGAGTACGTCGTCCATCCGCCCGTCGGCAAGTGGATGATCGCCATCGGGATGCGCCTCATGGGCGGGGCCGACAACCCCATGGCGTGGCGCATCGCGAGCGCGGTCATCGGGGTGCTCGCCGTCCTGCTCATGGTGCGGATCGCCCGGCGGCTCTTCTCCTCCACCATGCTCGGCCTGGTCGCGGGCCTGCTGCTGGCGGTCGACGGCGAGGCGATCGTGCACTCGCGCACCGGCCTGCTGGACCAGTTCCTCATGTTCTGGGTGCTGGTCGGGTTCGGCTGCCTGGTGATGGACCGGGAGTGGGCCCGACGGCGGCTCGCGGACCGCGTGGCGCAGATCGTCGAGGCGGGCGGGGCGATCGGGAAGTACGGGCCGCGCCTCGGGTTCCGCTGGTGGCGGCTCGCCGCGGCGGTGTCGCTGGGGCTCGCATGCGGCGTCAAGTGGTCGGGCCTCTACTTCGTCGCGGCGTTCTGCCTGCTCACGGTCGTCTGGGACATGACGGCGCGCCGCACCGCCGGCGTCGAGCGCTGGTGGGAGGACGCCCTGGTGGTCGACGCCGTCCCGGCCGCCCTGATCATGCTGCCCACGGTGGCCGCCGTCTACATCGCGTCGTGGTCCGCCTGGTTCGCCCACCCGAAGTCGTACCTGCGCGACTGGGCGGCGGTGAACGGCGTGACGCCGCCCGGCTGGTGGCCCGACTGGGGCTGGGCGCAGGGCGCGTGGGAGGCCGGACGGTCGCTGTGGGAGTACCACCACATGATGTGGGACTTCCACACGGGTCTGGACTCGGACCACAACTACGCGTCGCACCCGCTGGGCTGGATCGTGCAGTGGCGTCCGACGTCGTTCTTCTGGGAGAAGTACACCCCCGGCCAGGGGCCGTGCCCCGCGGACGCCGTCGGCGACTGCGCGACCGCCGTGACGTCGCTGGGCAACCCGCTGCTGTGGTGGCTGGGCGCGCTGGCGATCCCCGTCGTGCTGGTGCTCGCCATCCGGTTCCGCGACTGGCGCGGCGCCGCCGCCCTGACGGGCATCGCGGCCGGCTGGCTGCCCTGGTTCCAGTACTCGTGGCCGCTGGCCGACCGGACCATCTTCACCTTCTACACGATCGTGTTCACGCCGTTCGTGATCCTGACCCTCGTGTACCTGCTGGCCGTCGGGATCGAACGGACCGCACGCCGGAGCGGGGACCGGCGCATCGTGTGCTGGCTGGCCGCCGTGCTCGTGGTGCTGATCGTGGGGGTGAGCGTGCTCTACTACCCGATCTGGACGGCGATGCCGGTGCCGTACGAGTACTGGCAGCGCCTCATGCTGCTCCCGAGCTGGATCTGACGGACCTCGCCGGTCGAGCTGCGATCAGATCGCCGAGGAGTCGCGGAGCTCCACGCCCGCGGCCGTCAGCTCCCGCTCGGCGACCTCGCCCTGCGCCGGTGACACCGGGATCGTCAGGTCGGTCAGCACCCGCGCCGCAAGCCCTGCTCGGCGCGCGTCGAGTGCGGTGTGCTTCACGCAGTGCGACTCGACGAGGCCCACGACGTCGACGTCGGTGACCCCGGCCTCCTCCAGGACGGTGGCGAGCGTGCGGCCGTGCTCGTCCGCGCCGTCGAAGCCGGAGTACCCGTGCGAGTACTGGCCCTTCTTGAGCCGGGCGTCCGGGTCGAGGTCGGACAGCGCCGGGTGCAGCTCGGCGTTGGGCGTGCCGGCGACGCCGTGCGGCGGCCAGGAGTCGACGAAGTCCGGGGTGTCGCTGAAGTGCTCGCCCGGGTCGATGTGCCAGTCCTGCGTGGTCACCACGGTGGTGTACCGGTCGCGGTGCGCGGCGGCGTAGGCCGCGACGCGGTGCGCTATCTCGTTCGCGCCCTCCGTGGCGAGCTCACCGCCCTCGCAGAACGTGGGCTGCACGTCGACGACGACGAGCGCCCGGCGTACGGTTCCGGACTCGCTGATGCTCATGCCCCCACTCTGCCACCGACCGGCGCCCGCCCGGTCCCCGAGCGATCGGTAGTCCGTCACATGATCGGTACCCCGGAATGCCGACCACCTGACGAGATGCCGACCATCCGCGCGCCGCTCTCCGCCGCGACCCAACTACCATTGAGGTCATGCCGGAAGCCGAGAAGACCTTCTACCTCACGACGCCGATCTACTACGTGAACGATGCCCCTCATATCGGGCACGCGTACACGACGGTCGCCGCCGATGTCCTGACGCGCTGGCACCGTCAGAGGCAGGAGAGCGTCTGGTTCCTCACCGGGACGGACGAGCACGGCCAGAAGGTGCTTCGCACCGCAGAGGCGAACGGCGTGTCCCCTCAGGACTGGGCGGACCGGCTCGTCGAGACGGCGTGGAAGCCGGTGCTCAAGACCCTCGACGTGCGCAACGACGACTTCATCCGCACCACGCAGGAGCGGCACGAGACCGCGGTGCAGGCGTTCCTCCAGGACCTGTACGACAAGGGCGAGATCTACGAGGGCTCCTACGAGGGGCCGTACTGCGTGGGCTGCGAGGAGTACAAGCTGCCGGGCGACCTGGTCGACGGCACGGGCGACCACGAGGGCCAGAAGCTGTGCCCCATCCACGGGACGCCTGTCGAGATGCTCTCCGAGCAGAACTACTTCTTCAAGATGAGCGCGTACGCCGACCGGCTGATCGCCCTGTACGAGGAGCACCCCGAGTTCGTCCAGCCGGCGTCGGCCCGCAACGAGGTCGTCAGCTTCGTGAAGCAGGGCCTGCAGGACCTGTCGATCTCGCGCTCCACGTTCGACTGGGGTGTCCCGATCCCGTGGAACTCGTCGCACGTGCTGTACGTGTGGTTCGACGCCCTGCTCAACTACGCCACGGCCGTGGGCCTGGACAGCAGCGACCCCGAGCGCAAGGAACAGTTCGCACGGACCTGGCCCGCCGACGTGCACCTCGTCGGCAAGGACATCCTGCGGTTCCATGCCGTGATCTGGCCGGCCATGCTCATGGCCGCGGGCCTGCCCCTGCCGAAGACGGTGTTCGCGCACGGCTGGCTGCTGGTGGGTGGCGAGAAGATGAGCAAGTCCAAGCTCACCGGCATCGCGCCGTCGGACATCATCGACACCTTCGGGTCGGACGCGTTCCGCTACTACTTCATGCGGACCATCGCGTTCGGCGGCGACGGCTCGTTCTCCTGGGAGGACATGTCCGCCCGCTACAACGGCGAGCTCGCCAACGGGTTCGGCAACCTCGCGTCCCGGACCGCGGCGATGATCGGCAAGTACTTCGGTGGTTCGCTGCCGACTCCTGGTGAGCGCACGGACGCCGAGGTCGCCCTCGCTCAGGTCGCGGCCAAGGCCGTGGCCGACGCCGAGGCCGCGATCGACCGGCTGGCCATCCACGAGGCCGTGTCGGCGGTGTGGACGCTCGTGGACGCCACGAACGGCTACCTCGCCGACACCCAGCCGTGGAAGCTCGCGAAGGAGCCCGGCGAGACCGACGAGTCCGGCGCCGGGGTCGACGGCGGACGCCTCGCCACGACGCTCGTCACGGCCACGGAAGCGCTGCGGTCGCTCGCGGTGCTGCTCAACCCCATCACGCCCAAGGCGGCGGCCGCGCTGTGGGAGCTGCTCGGCGCGGAGGCTCACCTCGGGGCGCTCGATGCGCAGCCTCTCGAGAGTGCCGCCGCCTTCGGCGTCCTGCCCGCAGGCACCACGGTGACGAAGGGCGCCTCACTCTTCCCGCGCCTCGAGGACCAGACGGCCTGAGCGGCCCGGAGATGGCGAAGCGCACACGCGAGCGCGGATTCCCGGCCGATCCGGAGCCGCTGCCCGTACCCGTCGTCGACAACCACACCCACCTCGACCACATCGGTGCTGTCCTCCCGGACACGCCGCCCGACGGCGAGCCAGGTGGCGCCTGGCCGCCGTCGGTCGCCGACCACCTGGCGCGTGCCGCGCGTGCGGGGGTGGACCGTGTGGTCCAGGTGGGCTGTGACCTCCCGTCGGCCCGGTGGACCGACACCCTCCTCACGACGTCGGGCGCGGGTGCTCAGCCGACGGCGGGGGTCCTGGGGGCCGTCGCCATCCATCCCAACGAAGCCACGCTGCACGCCGGCATCCTCGAGGTCG
Organism: Promicromonospora iranensis; assembly: GCF_028994775.1. Lineage (GTDB taxonomy): Bacteria > Actinomycetota > Actinomycetes > Actinomycetales > Cellulomonadaceae > Promicromonospora > Promicromonospora iranensis_A. The sequence goes on from NZ_JAJQMN010000016.1 coordinate 34,152, forward strand.
GGCCGGACGGGCTCGCACCGGAGCCCGAGGCGCACCACGCCGTCGGGCTCGACGACGCGATCGCCGAGATCGCGGACCTGGCCAAGGGCAACGAACGCATCCGGGCGATCGGCGAGACCGGTATGGACCTGTTCCGCACGGGTCCGCGCGGCGCGCAGGCCCAGCGGGACAGCTTCCGCACGCACATCGCGCTGGCCAAGGAGCTGGGCCTCGCCCTGCAGATCCACGACCGGGACGCGCACGCCGAGGTCATCGAGGTCCTGCTGGCCGACGGCGCCCCCGAGCGCACCGTCTTCCACTGCTTCAGCGGCGACGCCGAGATGGCCCGCGTCTGCGCCGAGAACGGCTGGTACCTGTCGTTCGCCGGGCCGGTCACCTTCAAGGCCAACCATCACCTGCGGGAGGCGCTGACGGCGGCACCGCGGGAGCTGATCCTGCTGGAGACCGACGCCCCGTACCTCACGCCGCACCCCTTCCGGGGCCAGCCGAACGCCCCGTTCGCGGCCGCCCACACGGCCAGAGCCATGGCGGCTCACCTGGACGAAGACCTCGGGACGCTGTGCACCGACCTCGCCGCGAACTCGGAACGCGTCTACGGCACCTGGTGAAAATGCCGCATTGAGGCGAAGAATGCGGTATTTCATTTCATGCCCGGTTGGCTTTTCCTGCGCGGTTTGTTCCGTTACGGTCTGGTGCTCGTGGTGAGGTACGCACGGCCGTGGCTCGCGAGCAGAGCGGCCCGCTGGGTGGTCCGTGGCGCCGTCGTCGGCACGCTCGCTGCTGTGAGCGGTGTCTACGTCGCCAACGCGAACACCCTGACGATCGACTACAACGGCGTCGTCCGCACGGTCGGTGTCTACGGGGACACGGTGGGCGAGGCGCTCGCGTCGCAGCACATCCGGCTGGGGCGCGACGACGTCGTGCAGCCCGCCGCGACCTCCGACGTCGGCGCGGGTGGCACCGTGGTGGTCCGGACCAGCCGCGAGGTCACCGTCGAGCTAGATGGCCAGGTCATGACGCTCCGCACCACCGCGGGCACCGTCGGTGAGCTGCTGGCGGCCCTGGGACCGCGTGGGGACGGTGCGCTCGCCACGGCCTCCCGGACCGCGCGGCTGGACCGCGACCCGGTCCGGTTCTCCACGGTCAAGCAGGTGAACATCGCGGTGGACGGCTCGGTGCTCGAGTTCCACACCACCCAGTCGACGGTCCGCGGCCTGTTCCGCGAGGCGGGCATCTCGCTGGCCGACCGTGACGTCACCTCCGTGCCGCTCGACGCCGCGGCCGTGGACGGGATGGTCGTCATGGTTAGTCGCGACGCCTCGTCGTCGCGCACGGTGACCGAGGTGCTGCCGTTCGAGACCGAGACCGTCGAGGACTCGAGCCTGCCGGAGGGCTACGAGTCGATCCGCACGGCGGGCGTGCCCGGTGAGGCCAAGGTGACGTACGCGGTGAAGACGGTCGGCGGGGCGGTCGTCGAGCGCACGCTGGTGGAGCGCAAGGTCACCCGTAAGCCGGTGAACGAGGTGCTGGTGGTAGGGACCATGGACGTCGCCACGGCCCCTGTCGACCCCGGCTCCGCACGGGCACTGGGCCAGGCGATGGCCGCGGAACGTGGCTGGGGTGCCGACGAGTTCTCGTGCCTGGACCAGCTCTGGCAGAAGGAGAGCGGCTGGCGCTGGAACGCGGACAACCCGAACAGCTCCGCCTACGGCATCCCGCAGGCGCTGCCGGGCTCCAAGATGGCGACCGTCGGCAGCGACTGGCTGACCAACCCGGCCACCCAGATCGAGTGGGGCTTCGGGTACATCTCCGGGCGCTACGGCACACCCTGCAGCGCTTGGGCCCACTCCGTGGAGATCGGTTGGTACTGAGCCATGCTTTTCCCAGCAGACATTTAGGGTATTGCTGAGCTTTCTGGACCCTTTGCTCAGCAAATCACGCAATAGCGCTTGCATTTGGTAACGGCCGAGTTACGGTCTGTGAGACCGCCGGATCGGACAGCCGGGCCCACGTCTCGCGCGAGAGGTGCGTGCGAGGCGAGCCGCCCCGGCTGCCGTGCCCGGACCGCTCGAGGACTGGACCCGCGTGACATCTCCGCATCCGGCTCAGAGCAGCCCCAGACGACTCTTCCTCCACCCCGACGCCGACGGCGACGTCGGCCTCACCGAGCCTTTCGGCCCGCCGCCGCCCGCGGACGAGGTGTTTCCCGCGGCGATGACCGTCGCGGACGTGCTCAACACCCCGTCCGAGGTGATGGACAGCCTTCCGCCCGGCCATCCCTCCGGGCCGACGCCGGTCGTGACGACCGGCGGGGCAGGGGTCATGACGACCCCGCCGCCCCCGCCGCCGCCGCCCGAGCCGGAGCCACCCAGGCGGCGCCGCGGCGTGGTGCTCCTCGTGACCTTCGTGGTCGTCGCGCTGGCCGGTGCCGGTGGCGCCGCGACCTACGCGGCGGCCCACAAGACGGTCACGCTCGACGTGGACGGCGAGGTGGCCACCGTCGAGACCTTCGAGGGTGACGTCGGCGACCTGCTGGCGGGGGAGGGTGTCGAGCTCACCGGCCGGGACGTCGTGACGCCCGGCGTGGACGGCGCGCTGCGGGACGGCGGCACCGTGGTGGTCCGCTATGCCCACGAGGTCACCGTGCGGGCCGACGGCGAGCAACGGACCGCCTGGGTGGCCGCACTCGATGCCGACCAGGCGCTGAGCCAGCTCTCGCAGGAGTCCGGCCGTGTGGTCCTGGTCCCTTCGCGTGCCGAGGGCCGGGTGACCCTCCCGATGCGGCTCGACGCCGACGGCCCGGTGTACCTGGTGGCCGGCGGGGAGACGCAGCGGGTGGCTGACGGCTCCGTGCACCTCGACGAGCTGCTCGCCGCGAACGACATCGCCGTGGACGCGGACGACCGGATCGCCGTCGGGCACAGGCCGATGGGCGATCAGGACGCGCCCGCGGTGACTGTGGTCGTCAAGGATATCCAAACCTCCATCGTCGAGACGGTCAGCACGATGCCGTTCGACACGGTGACGGCGACCGACCCGGACCACTACGAGGATCTCGGCCCATACGTCGCCTCCGAAGGAGCCGCCGGCAAGCGGGTCATGTCGTGGGACATCACCGAGGTCGACGGCAAGGTCGTGAGCAAGGAGCAGCTGAACACCTGGGTCGCGAAGGCACCTGTCGACAGGGTGATCATGTACGGCACGAAGAAGCGCCCCGAGCCCGAGCCGGACCCGAAGCCGAAGTCCGACGCGAAGTCCGACACGAAGTCGAAGCCGGGCTCGAAGTCCGACGGCAAGTCCGACGCCAAGGCCGACACGAAGCCCGACGCCAAGTCCGACGCCAAGTCCGACGCTAAGGCCGACACGAAGTCCGACGCTAAGTCCGACGCTAAGTCCGACACGGAGACCGAGCCGAAGCGCGATGCCGGGCCTGACTCGAAGCGGCAGGCCGAGAACTGACCCGGTAGTGCCCCACCGCCACCCCTCACAGGCCCCTCCGAGACTTGGACACTTGTCCAAGACAAGTGACCGAGAACACAGTTGCAATTCACTGGGATAGTTGGCCGAGCGGTAACAAATCAGTTACGTTCGGTTGTCCTCGCTGGCGCGGGGGTGCGAAGTGGTGTAGACCACTGCACTCCGGCGGCAGTAGGACGGCACTGGACGCGGAACCTCGCGGGCAGTGTGAGACCGCCGGATCGGCCGGTCGAGACCGCGACGACTCGCGAGAGTCGCCAGGCCCCCAGGCCGAATCGTGGTAAGGATTCCCGCCCCAAACGGGACCCGTCTCGCCGCCCGTGCCCGGGACGTCCGACGACTGGACACGAGTGAACCCCCGTTTTGAGCAGCAGAGTTCTGGCTCCATCCCCAGCATCAACTCAGAGTCCGAGGCTGTAGCACCTCAGGACGCCCCCTCGAAGCGTCGCCGTCGCTGGCCGCTCGTCGCCGGCCTCTCGGCCGTCGCGATCGTCGCGTCCGGATCGGTCGCCTTCGCGGAGGCACAGAAGACCGTCACGCTCGACGTCGACGGCACATCGAAGACCATCACCACCTACTCCGGCTCCGTCGCAGGCATGCTCGAGTCGCAGGGCGTCCGTCTGGGCGACCGCGACCTCGTGGCCCCCGGGGCCGACGCCAAGCTGTCCGACGGTGACGAGATCGTCGTCCGCTACGCCCGCCAGGTCACCATGTCCGACGGCAAGGCGGAGCGAGACGTCTGGGTCACTGTCACCGACGCGCACGAGGCGCTGACCACCCTCGCCGAGCGTGGCGGCGACGTCGCGCTCGTGGCGTCCCGCTCCGGCGATCGTGTGTCGCTCCCGCTCCGCCTGAACGACGACGGCCCCGTCGCCGTCGTGGCGGACGGCTCGGCCCGAGTGGTCGAGGACCACTCGGCGAGCGTCGACAGCGTGCTGGACGACGTCAAGATCAAGGTCGATAAGAACGACCTCGTGAGCGTCGTCCCGGTCGACACCCTGGCCGAGGACAAGACGATCGACGCCAGGTCGGCGAAGTCTGCCCGGGAGGCCGGCGCCGACGTCGCCGTCCAGGTGCAGCGCGTCGAGAGCAAGCAGGTCACCAAGAAGTCCCACGTGGCCTTCGACACGAAGACGGTCCAGGACGACGACCGCTTCGTCGACGAGGGCGAGCTCGTCCGGACCGACGGTGAGCGGGGAGTCCGCACGCGGGTCATCCTGCTGCGCACCGTCGACGGCGAGGTCGTGCTCCGCAAGGAGCTCTCCGACAAGGTCACGAAGAAGCCTGTCGACCGCGTCATCGTCGAGGGCACCAAGGAGCGCCCCGTCGTGGAGGAGACCTCCGCCGAGGTCGAGACCGAGGCGGCCAGCGAGCCCAGCGGCTCCAGCGAGCCCAGCGGCTCCAGCGAGCCGAGCACCCCGGTGCCGGCGGGCTCCGTCAAGGAGATCGGTCAGCAGATGGCCGCCGCCCGTGGCTGGACCGGCCAGGAGTGGACCTGCCTCGAGATGCTCTGGGAGCGCGAGTCCGGCTGGAACCACCAGGCGGCTAACCCGTCGTCGGGTGCCTACGGCATCCCGCAGGCGCTGCCCGGCTCCAAGATGGGCTCGGCGGGCTCGGACTGGGCGACCAACCCGGCCACCCAGATCAAGTGGGGTCTCGGCTACATCGCTGACCGCTACGGCACGCCGTGCGGTGCGTGGGGCCACTCGGAGTCGGTGGGTTGGTACTGATCCGACCCTAGGTCGCTCTCGTGCTGCGCGCACTCTCCGGCGGAACTTGCTTCGCTGCGTCCCACCTCCGAGTGCGCTCCGCACGAACGCTCCAGATAGGCTCCCCTGCATGAACGAAACCTCAAGCGCCCTGCTCGGTCCCGCGGAGATCCGCGACCTGGCAGGGCGTTTGGGCGTTCGGCCCACCAAGACGCTGGGTCAGAACTTTCTGCACGACGGCGGAACGGTCCGCAAGATCGTGCGGATCGCCGGGCTGCGGCCCGGCGAACGGGTCGTCGAGGTGGGGCCCGGGCTGGGCTCCCTCACCCTTGGTCTGGTCGAGGCCGGCGCCTCGGTGGTCGCCATCGAGATCGACCCGGTCCTGGCCGGGCAGATCACCGAAACCGTCAAGGCACGGTTCCCGGACGCCGACTTCGAGGTGGTGCTCTCCGACGCGCTGGACGTCACCGCCCTGCCCGGTGAGCCGCCGACGGCGCTCGTGGCGAACCTCCCGTACAACGTGGCCGTCCCGGTGCTGCTCACGATGCTGCAGCGGTTCGACTCGCTGGAACGGGTGCTCGTGATGGTGCAGGCCGAGGTGGCCGACCGGGTCGCCGCGGTACCAGGCTCGAAGATCTACGGCATCCCGTCGGTGAAGGCGGCCTGGTACGCGTCGGCGCGCCGGGCCGGGACCATCGGCCGCAACGTCTTCTGGCCCGCGCCGAACGTCGACTCCGCGCTCGTGTACCTGGAGCGCCGGGATCCGCCGTCGACCAGCGCGCCGCGCGAGCGGGTCTTCGCCGTCATCGACGCCGCGTTCGCGCAGCGGCGCAAGACGCTGCGAGCCGCGTTGTCGGGCCTGTTCGGCTCAGGAGCCGCCGCCGAGACGGCGCTGCGTGCCGCGGGTGTGGACCCGAGCGCACGCGGGGAGACGCTCGTCGTCGAGCAGTTCGCCCGCATCGCGGAACAGCTCGACCAGCGGGCGGAGGGCGCCGAGTGAGCGCCCGTCTCAGTGCGGCGCCGCCGCCGTCGGTCCGCGTGCGCGCGCCCGGAAAGGTCAACCTCGCCCTGCGGGTCGGGCCGGTCGGGAGCGACGGCTACCACCCGCTGGCGACCATCTTCCAGGCGGTGTCCCTCTTCGAGGAGGTCACGGCGACGCAGGTGGCGCCGGGGTCCGGTATCTCGCTGACGGTCTCGGGCCCGCAGGCGGACGCCGTGCCGACCGATGAGTCCAACCTCGCGTGGCGCGCCGCCGCGCTGCTCGCCGACCGCACGGGGCTGGCGGCCGACGTCGCGCTGCACATCACCAAGGGCGTGCCGGTCGCCGGGGGCATGGCCGGCGGGTCAGCCGACGCCGCCGCAGCGCTCGTGGCCTGTGACGCGCTCTGGGAGGCCGGGGTGCCGCGCCCGGAGCTGGTGGAGATGGCCGCGGAGCTCGGGGCCGACGTGCCGTTCTCGCTCCTGGGGCACACCGCCGTCGGCACGCGGCGCGGCGACCTGCTGACCCCGGCGATGACACGCGGCGAGTTCCACTGGTGCTTCGGCACGCAGCGCGTCGGCCTGTCGACACCCAGCGTGTTCCGACGGTTCGACGAGCTCGCGGGCCCGTCGACGCCCGACGTCGCGCCCGCCGCCGACGACACCGAGCTCATGCACGCGCTCCGGGCCGGGGACGCGGTCGCACTGGGCGAGGCGCTGCACAACGACCTGCAGGGCCCTGCCCTGGACCTGCGACCCGAGCTCGCCGCCGTGCTCGACGTCGCCATGGACTCCGGGGCGCTGGGCGTGGTCGTGTCCGGGTCCGGCCCCACCGTCGCGGCTCTCGGCCGCTCCCGGCAGCATGCGCTGGCGCTAGGGGCTGCGTGGACGGCGGCCGATGTCGTCGACGCCGTCTGGTGCGCCACGGGCCCCGCCCCGGGCACGCAGATCATCACCTCGATCACCCGCTGACCGCCCTCCCCCCGCCACAGTGGCGGGGAGGGGTCAGTAGGCGACCTGCGGGACGAAGACGTTCGTCAGGTGCGTGTGGGAGGCGATCCAGCGGGTGCGGCGCGCCGTGGTGTTGTTCTCCGTGGTGAGGACGCACTCCACCACGCGCTCGACGGAGCCGGTCATGGCGGCCAGTGCCAGCGCGGCGTTGAATCCCCACTCCTCCAACAGCACCTGTGCACCCGCGCCCTGGGTGAGCTGGAGCGGTGTGCTCGCCCGGCGGGCGAAAGCGACCAGCGAGTCCTTGTGCGCGGCGGGGATGTCGCCCTCCACCATGGCGCACGCGAGATCGGGCAGCAGCCCGGCCGCCGCGACGACGGCCGCCGCCACCGGGCCGGTGCCGAGCACCGAGACGCGTGACGGGTCGACGCTCGTGAGGGTCCGCAGCGCCTGCACCGCCCGTACGGCATGGGTGAAGACGGCCCGGTTGTAGGGGTCGTCGAGGTCGTCCGGCGGCAGCTCAACCACGAGGTGCGCGAACCCACCGGAGGCGAGCCACTCGAGGTCGCGGCCCGCGGCCCGGCCGGCGGGCCGGAGCTCGACCAGGCCGGGCAGCGTGGCGCCGGCACCGGCCGGGGTGATGAGCCGGCCTGTCACCGGGCGTCCTTCGAACCCCGCGAACGTCACGGCCTCGGCCGTGAGGTCCCGGGCACGGGCGGAGGCAGCGGTCAGCACGGGCGCGACCTCGATGTCGCGGTGCGCGGCGAGCGTCTGCGACCAGAACAGGTCGAAGTCGGCGGGCTCGTCGGTGGCCGGTGGCGCTGCCGGCGCCACCGCGACGAGCGGCAGGTCGTACTCAGGCACGGGGGAGACCTCCGGGGATGGGCGTGCGCTGGGGAGCCTACCGCCAGGATGCGGCAGGTAAATTTCCGGTCCGTCCCCTCCGTCCCGTCAGATGATCTTGCCCAGCCACGCGAGCTTGCGGGGGAACCGGTAGTCGCCACCGCCCTCGTGGTCGTTGTACGGGTAGACGTCCATGTCCTTGAGCACCGGTTCCGCCTGGTCCGGAGCCCAGTTGTTGAACGCCGCGTACACGGTGGACGGCGGGCAGGTGGCGTCCATGAGGGCGACCGAGAACAGGCCCGCCGAACGCGCCCGCCGCGCGAACGACACCCCGTCCAGGTACGAGAACGTGCGCCAGACCTTCGCCTCGACCGCCGGGTCGCGGTACACGGACAGGAACCGCGTGATCTCGCCGTACGGGAGGTTGTCCGTGATGGACACCGCGCGACGGTAGTGGCTCAGGAACGGCACGTCGGGCATCGCGGCCACGACGTCGGGCACGAGCCCCGCGACCGCGATGGTGATGCCGCCGCCCTGGCTGCCGCCGCTCACCGCCACGCGCCGCGGGTCCAGACCGGGGACGGCACGCACCGCGTCGACGGCGCGGGCGCCGTCGGTGAAGACGCGGCGGTAGTAGTGGTCGTGCGGGTCGAGCACACCGCGGGTCATGAACCCGGGAGTCGCCGGTCCCGAGCCCACCGGGTCCGGCGTGTCCCCGCCGGCGCCCCAGCCCGAACCCTGGCCCCGCGTGTCCATCCGGAGGTGCGCGTAGCCGGCCGCGGCCCAGTGGATCTTCTCGTGCGGCAGACCCCGTCCGCCGCCGTAGCCCTCGTACTCGACGACGACGGGCAGGTCGCCGTCGGCGTGCGCGGGGCGGGTGAGCCACGCCTTGACCGGGTGCCCGCCGAAACCGGGGAACGTCACGTCGTCGACGACCACCTCGGTGAGCCCGACGTCGATGCGCTCCACCTTCGGCGCCTCGTCGAACGTGCGCGCCTCGGCAAGGGTCGTGGACCAGAACTCGTCGAAGTCGGCGGGCTCGTCGATCTCGGGCGCATACACCTCGAGATCGGACAGCGGCATGTCGAACTGGGCCACGTGGGTGCTCCTCGGCGTAGTCGTCTGCAGGGTCGACGCCGGGGCCCCGCGGGCACGGTCGCCGTCGACGGTGGACAGCGTAGCCGCGGCGTCCGACATCGAACAGATACCTGCCGGAGACCGGGCAGGGACCGGGCAGGGACCGCACGGAAACCGGCCGGAGCATGCCGGGAAGGGCGGTGTCCGGCGTCTGAGGACCGGCGGAACACGCCGTAGTCTTCTGAGGTGGCACATCTTCTCGGCGCGGACGGCATCGCGCTGACCATCGGTACTCGCACCCTCCTGTCCGACGTCTCCCTCGGTCTCGACGACGGCGACCGCGTCGGCGTCGTGGGGCCCAACGGCGCGGGCAAGTCCACGCTGCTCCGGATCCTCGCGGGCACCTCGCGGCCCGACGCCGGCCGGGTCACCCGGGTGGGCGGCTCCACCCTCGGGATGCTGGACCAGCGGGACGAGCTGGCCGAGGATGCGACGATCCTCGACATCGTGCACGGCGACGCCGAGACGCACGTCTGGGCATCGGACGCCAAGGTCCGCGAGGTGCACGACGGACTGCTCGCCGACCTCGCCTGGGACGCTCCGGTCGTCAAGCTCTCCGGCGGCCAGCGCCGTCGCGTGGCGCTCGCGGCCCTGCTCGTGCAGGACCCGGACCTGCTGCTGCTCGACGAGCCCACCAACCATCTCGACGTCGAGGGCGTGGCCTGGCTCGCCGCCCACCTCCGTGAGCGGTACGGGCGGCCCGGCACGACGGGTGCGCTGGCGGTCGTGACGCACGACCGTTGGTTCCTCGACGAGGTCTGCTCACGGATGTGGGAGGTGCGCGGTGACGACACCGGCGCCGTCGACGGGTACGAGGGCGGTTACGCGGCCTACATCCTCGCGCGCGCCGAGCGGGCACGGCAGGCCGCGACGGCCGCCGAGAAGCGGGACAACCTGCTGCGCAAGGAGCTCGCCTGGCTGCGCCGCGGCGCGCCGGCACGGACGTCCAAGCCGAAGTTCCGGCTCGACGCCGCCTCCGCGCTGATCGACGACGAGCCGCCGCCGCGCGACTCGATGGAGCTGACCCGCATGGCGACGCGGCGGCTCGGCAAGGACGTGCTGGACCTGGAGTCGGTCACCGTGACCGTCCCGGGCAAGGTGCTGTTCGACGACGTGACCTGGCGGCTGGGCCCCGGCGACCGGTACGGCGTGGTCGGTGTCAACGGCGCGGGCAAGACGACACTGCTCGCGCTGCTCGCCGGCCGTCGCGAGCCCGACTCCGGCCGGGTCAAGCGCGGCAAGACGATCCACGTGCGCGAGCTGTCGCAGGACGTCGCGGAGCTCGACGAGCTCGGTGACCTCAAGGCGGTCGAGGTCATCGAGCAGGAGAAGGGCCGGGTCGTCGTCGACGGCAAGGAGCTCACCGCGTCGCAGCTCACCGAGAAGCTCGGCTTCACGCGGGAGCGGGCCTACACGCCGGTGCGTGACCTGTCCGGCGGCGAGCGGCGTCGGCTCCAGCTGTTGCGGCTGCTGGTGGCCGAGCCCAACGTCCTGCTGCTCGACGAGCCCACCAACGACCTCGACACCGACACGCTCGCCGCCGTCGAGGACCTGCTCGACGGCTGGCTGGGCACGCTGATCGTCGTCTCCCACGACCGGTACCTGCTGGAGCGGGTGGCGGACCGGCAGGTCGCGCTGCTCGGTGACGGGACCATCCGCGACCTGCCCGGCGGCGTCGAGGAATACCTGCGGCTGCGGGCCGCCGCCAAGGCCGCAGGCGCCTCTGCCTCGGGCACCCCGGCGGGCGGCTCGGGCGCCGGCGGGACGGCGACGGGTGCGGCCCCGACGTCCGGCGCCGACTCCGGGGGCGAGGCGGTCACCCAGCGTGACATCCGTGCCGCCAAGAAGGAGGTCTCCCGAATCGAGCGCCGTCTTGCGAAGATTGCCCAGAAGGAGGCCGAGCTGCACGAGACCATCGCACAGCAGGCCACGGACTACCAGGCTGTCGCCCGGCTCGACGCGGAGCTCCGCGACCTGGCGAGCGAGCGCGACGAGCTCGAGGCGGCATGGCTGGAAGCGGCGGAGGTGGCGGGATGACCGACAACGATCTGACACCGCTCGACGGGGTGGACCGAGCGCTCGTCGACGCACTGCGCAAGGACGGACGCACCACGCTCGCGGTGCTGTCCGAGATCTCGGGCCTGTCCCTGTCCGCGGTGCAGGTGCGGGTGCGGAAGCTGGAGGCGCGCGGCGTCATCACGGGCTATCGAGCGGTGGTGAACCCGGAGGCGGTCGGGCTGCCGCTGTCCGCCTTCATCGAGATCACGCCCCTCGACCAGGCACAGGAGGACGACGCACCCGAGCGCCTGCGCGGCATGCCGGGCATCGAGTCCTGCTACTCCGTGGCCGGCAACGCCAACTACCTGCTCACCGCCCGGGTGGCCTCGCCCAGGGCGCTGGAGGAGCTGCTCGGGCGGATCCGGCGCACGGCAAAGGTCTCGACGCGTACGACGGTGGTGCTGCAGACCTACTTCGAGGGGCAGACGACGGAGCCGTCCTGACCCCGGTGACGCGGCCCGCGCCTCAACGCTGAGCGAGGGCCGGCTGGTCGAGCGTGAGCGTGCAGGCGTCGGCGTCCAGCTCGACGGACACCCCCAGGGGCACGGTGCGCGGGTCGGGCCCGTGGCCGAACCCGAGCTCGCCGACGATCGGGATGCCGAGCGCGCCCAGCAGGTCCCGGACCACCGGTTCCGCGGGGCCGCAGTCCTCCCACGAGCCCAGCGCGATCCCGAGCGCACCGTCGAACCAGCCCGAGCGCAGCAGGTACGTGAGGTGCGCGTCGATCTGGTAGGCCCGTTCGGCGACGTCCTCCAGGAGGACGATCCCGCCGGCGGCGGACGTCGGCGGCGTGCCGAACCCGACCGACGTCGCCAGGAGCGAGAGGCAGCCGCCGGTGGTGATGCCACGGGCCGTGCCACCCACCAGGGTGTGTGCCAGGGGACCGGTGATCGTCTGCGTGGTCTCCGGCTCGAACAGGCTGCGCCGCAGATGGTCGCGGGCCGGCTCGGACGTCAGGAACGACGCCGTCCCCGCCATCGGGCCGTGCAGGGACACCAGGCCGAGGTGGGCGGCGACCGCCTGGTGCAGCACGGTGCAGTCGCTGTAGCCGACGAGCACCTTCGGGTCCGTGGCGGCGAGGGCGTCCCAGTCGACGAGGTCTATCATCCGTGCCGCCCCGTACCCGCCGCGCGCCGAGACGACCGCACGGACGTCAGGATCGAGCCAGGCCTCCTGGAAGTCGGCGGCGCGCGCCTCGTCGGAGCCGGCCAGATAGCCGAGGCCGGGATGCTCGTCCAGCACGTGCGGCATCACCTGCACGTCGAGGCCCCACCCCCGGAGGTGGTTGACGCCAGCGTCGAGCCGGTCGGCGTGGACCGGTCCGGACGGGGCGACCACGGCGACCATGTCCCCCGGACGCAGTCGCGGCGGGCTCATCAGGTGCCGCAGCATGCGGCCGAGATTACCTTTCGGGCGATACGCCGCGCGTCGGGCCGCAGGCTTTGCAGTCAGGCGAAATCTGGCGCGCCCGTGCCGGTTCGGTGCACCTGCACCTATTTAGTCCGGTGCGTCGCTTCCGTCTTGTAAGAGCAGATTGTTACGCTCGCGCTCGCCAGTACATTGCCCGGCTCCGCGTCGGGCAGACGAAGGAGCGCCGAGGGAATGCCCACCACCCGAACCTGGCTGCAGGCGGGCGGTGGCACCGTGGCCGCCGCTCTGATCATCGCCGCCGTGGTGCAGGCGATGAACTCGAGCGCGATGTGGGTGTCCAACGACCCGGTCGGCGAGTGCGGTCAGACGTCCGGCGGTGCGGTGGTGGCAGCCCAGAACGTGCTGTCGGCGAGTACCGGGCTCGAGCCCGTCGACGGGTCGTGGGACGCCGAGTCGGAGGTCGCGACCAAGGCGTTCCAGGCCCACAACGGCCTGCCGGTCAACGGCTGCGTCGACACGGGCACCTGGGTCACCATGCGGGCGTACGTCATCTCGCTGTGCGACCCGGAGTTCGACTGCCGGGGTCCCGACCACCGCGTGCGCTACGCCGCGCCGGGCGGCGCCCGGGAGGCCTACTTCGCCGACAACGACTGCGACTGGGGCTCCTACGTGCTGCCGGGGGTGGCGCACACGCCGGTCACGTCCAACAAGATCATGGCGCTCTCGCGGGACGCGGTCGTCGAGATCGAGTGTGAGGGCTGACGTGGTCACCTCGATCGAGGAACCGAGGATCCGTCCGGAGTGGCTGCTCGGCGGGGCCGTGACGCTGCTCGGCGCGATCGTCATCATCGTGGTCACGCTCGTGCTGGGGTCGGGTGAGGAGGAGCCCGTGGTCACTCCTGCCGACGCCACGGAACTCACGGCAGGCACCTGCGCCGAGGACCTGCGCCAGCCGCACTGGGTGCCGGATTCCGTCCGGCGTGCGGTGGTCGAGTGCCCGGCGGACATCTCGGCGGGCATCGGCCGCACGACGGCGGAGGACCACCTCGGCACGTGGATCGTCTACCCGCTGGACGGCGCGGAGAACCAGGAGACGTTCAGGGGTGGTCCCGGACCGGCCTGGCCCGAGGACGAGGTCCGCTCCGGTGCCTATCACCCGGCCTCGGCCATCACCTACGTGGCGTACCCGGGTTCGGCGGAGCTGTCGGACGAGATGTCCGGCGACAACGTGATGGTCGAGTGGGTGGACCTCGCGGAGTCGGGCCTGGATGCCCGGGTCACTCGCGTGGACAACAACGGTTTCGGTCCGGTCCGGGTCGAATGGTCCGACGACGCCGGCTCCTACCTGCTGCTCGGCACCATGGGCCGCACGCCGACGGGCGGTTCGGGGCCCACGGTGGCCGAGCTGATCAGGATCGCGGACAGCGTCGCGGCCGAGGACGAGTGAGCGCCCTCGCTGGTTCAGCGAGGGCGCTCACCAAGCTCGACCAGCGCGCCGTGAGCGGCGAGCGGGTCAGAGGGTTTCCGTCAGGACCTCGTCCAGCGCCTTGACGCCGGCCTCCAGGGCCTCGGCCGGCACCGTCAGTGCCGGGCGGAACCGGACCGACCGCTCGCCGCAGCCCAGCAGCAGCACGCTCCGCTCGGTGAGCGCGGCCAGCACGCGGTCGCGGACCTCGCGGGAGGGCAGCGTCAGCGCGCACATGAGGCCCCGGCCGCGGACGTCGGTCACGCCGTCGTGCCGTTGGGCGAGCGCGACCAGCTCGTCGTTGAGCCGCTTGCCCATGGTGCGTGCCCGGTCCACGAGGCCCTCCGCCTCGTAGGTCTCGAGGATCCGGCGCGAGCGGACCATGTCGGTGAGGTTCCCGCCCCACGTGGAGTTGATGCGTGAGGAGACGGCGAACGCGTTGTCCGGGACCTCGTCGACGCGGCCGCCGGCCATGATGCCGCAGACCTGCGTCTTCTTGCCGAACGCGACGACGTCGGGGGTGATGCCGAGCTGCTGGTATGCCCAGGTCGTCCCCGTGATGCCCGCGCCGGTCTGGACCTCGTCCACGATGAACAGCGCGTCGAACTCCCGGCACAGGTCCTGCATGCCCTGGAGGAACGAGGTGCGGAAGTGGTGGTCGCCACCCTCACCCTGGATGGGCTCCATGATGAACGCGGCGATGTCGTGCGGGTGAGCCTCGAACGCCGCACGTGCCGCCCCGAGCGCCGCCGCCTCCGCCGCGTCCATGTCCTTGCCCTCGGCGATGTACGGGGACGGGATGCGCGGCCAGTCGAACTTGGGGAACCGCGCCACCTTGCCCGGCTCGGTGTTGGTGAGCGACATCGTGTACCCGGAACGGCCGTGGAACGCGTGCTCGAGGTGCATCACCCGGGTGCCGAGCTCGGACGAGCGGCCGTTCGCCTCGTTGTGGCGGGACTTCCAGTCGAACGCGACCTTGAGCGCGTTCTCGACGGCGAGTGCGCCACCGTCGATGAAGAACAGGTGCGGCAGCGCGGGGTCACCGAGGACGCGCGCGAACGTGTCGGCGAAGCGGGCCATCTCGACGGTGTAGATGTCGGAGTTGGACGGCTTGTTGATCGCGGCGGTGGCGAGCTCCTCGCGGAACGCGGCGTCGTCGGCGAGGGCCGGATGGTTCATGCCCAGGGGTGAGGAGGCGAAGAAGGTGAACAGGTCGAGCCACTCGCGACCGTCACGTGCGTCGACCAGCGTGGAGCCGTGCGACCGGGTGAGGTCGAGGACGAGGTCGAACCCGTCGACCAGGAGGTGCTCGCGAAGGGTGGGGAGCACTGCGGTGGGCTCAAGAGGTGTCGTCATGCTGGAAAGGTAGGCAATGATCCTGTCAAGTTTCAATGACTATGGAAAAGTTCCTGTCAGGAGCGCATATCCTTGGGTCGTCGGGTGGCCAGCAGCTCGGCGGTCCCCAGCGCGAGCGTGGAGCCGAGCAGCACCAGGAGCGCCGCCGTCCAGCCGTCCGACGCCGCGTGCACGGCGCCGATCACGGCGGGCGCGGTAGCCGCGACGGCGTAGCCGAACGCCTGCACGGCCGCCACCGTCCGCCGCGTCTGGGCCACCGTGCGGCACCGCTGCGCGACGATGGTGAAGATCACGACGAAGTTCCCGCCCTGGGCGATCCCGGCGAGGCTCACCCACAGCAGCCACCACTGCGGCGCCAGCAGGAGGCCCGCCGGCAGGGAGACCCACAGCAGCGCCATCGTGACCGCGGCGCCCCGCATCGGTACCCGGGCGGCCAGCGCGAGCGGCACCAGCACGCTGCCCGCGATCGCGAAGCCCTGGAAGGGGGCCGCCGCGTTGCCCGCCGTGGTCACCGACACGTGCAGCAGGTCGCGCAGCAGCTCGGGCAGCCAGCCGGTGACCGCGAAGTACGAGAAGGACTGCCCGGCGAACGCCACCGTCAGTGCCCAGGTGATCGGGCGGCGCAGCACGCCGCCCCACGTCTCGTCGGGCCGCTCGCCACGTGGCGCGGTGACCGGTTCGGCGGGTGCGTCGGCGGGTATCCCGGTGGGGCCGTCGACCTGGGTCTCGACGGGCGTCCCGGTGGGTGTCCCCGCGCGCCCGCGGTCGGCGTCGGGTGACCGCCTGCCCTGCTTCCTGGTGGTGACGAGCCACACGACCAGCGCCACCATCGCGACGACCGACCAGGAGGCGATGGCACCCTGCCAGCCCATGATCGCGGCGAACGGTGCCGTGAGCGACGTCGCGAAGACGGAGCCGAGGTTCATCGTCGACGAGTACAGGCCGGTCGCAAGGGCCGTCCGCGTCGAGAAGTCGCGCGCGATGATGACCGGCACCACCACGTTGCCGACGGTGATCGCACAGCCCAGCACCACCGTGCCCGCGAAGGCCGCCACCACGCCTGCCGTGCCGGTGCCGACCGACCGGACGAGCGTCCCCACGATCACGCCCACCAGGGCGACGGTGACCGCGGAGTACGGCCCCACCCGGGCGATCAGGGTCGAGGCCGCCGGCGCCACCACGCTGAAGCAGAGCGCGGGGATCCCCACCAACAGGCCGGCCAGGGTCTGGTCCAGCCCGAGGCCTGTCGCGACGTCGGCCATGACCGGCGGGAGTGATGTGATGGGGGTGCGCAGGTTCAGGGCGAAGACAAGGACCGCGACGAGCAGCGCGGAGCCGCCGGCCGCTGTGCGGATGTTGCTCATGATGCTGTCATTGTGCGTGACGGGGTCAGTTGGTTGCGTCAGGCGTCCATCGCATCCCCACAGGTGTGCTGATCGTCATCTCCGCTCCCCAGGAGGGATTGCGGCTTTCCCGTTAGATTGGGCGACCGGTCAGCAGGTCTGGAACACCATCAGCCGGTCTGGAACAACAGAGGTGTCGAATGGAGCAGCGGCAGGTCTTCCGCGGTGTCGGAGCACTCGTCGGCGTACTCATGCTGTCGGGGTGCGGGTTCGACATCGGGAAGCTCGACTACACGGAGCCCGAGTTCGTCGGTTCCTACGTGGGCGACGGCGCCGCGACCGTCGTCGCACTCGGGGAGGACAGGACGTTCAAGGCCGTCGGGGTCCCGGACGAGGTGCTCGACGACGCGGCGGGCGGCACGGTCGAGGAGGTCCCGGCCGAGATCGAGGGCACCTGGAAGTACGACTCGAAGAGCTCCGCCGACCACGTCGAGCTCACCGTCACCGACGCGGACGGCATGCCCGCGGAGCTGGGCAGCCTGCCCCTGTACGTCGCCGACGCCGATGACCTCTTCTTCCTGCCCGACCAGCTCGGGCGCGAGAAGATCGTGGTGAGCCGGAGCCGCTGAGCGGGCGGGCCGTCGAGCTCACTCGTCGAACTGGGCGGTGACCGTGCGCAGCAGGTTCGCCAGCTGCGGACGCTCCGTGGGCGACAGGGCGGTCAGCACCTTGGCCTCGATGTCCAGCAGGTCGCTCATCGCAGCATCGACCCGTGCCAGCCCTTCCTCGGTGAGCTGGACCAGCACCCCGCGGCGGTCGTCGGGGGAGCGGTGCCGCTGGACGAACCCGCGCGACTCGAGGCGGTCTATCCGGTTCGTCATCGTGCCGCTGGTGACCAGGGTCTGCGTGACGAGCGTGCCGGGCGAGAGCCGGAACGGCTCACCCGCGCGGCGCAGCGCGGAGAGCACGTCGAACTCCCAGGTCTCGAGGCTGTGCCGGGCGAAGGCCGTACGCCGCGCGAGATCGAGGTGCCGGGCGAGCCGGGAGACGCGGCTGAACACCGTGAGGGGCTCGAGCTCGAGGTCCGGGCGCACGTGGTGCCACGCGGCGACGATGCGGTCGACCTCGTCGGCGGGACCTGTGTGCTCCATGGCGAGAGGCTACCGGATGTCTCGACGTCAAGAATCTCGATAGCGGGTGCGTCCGGTGTCGTGCGTGGTCAGCGGCGGTGCGGCGACCGTAGGCTCAGGCCTCGTGGGAACAGATATCAGGGTGCACCAGGTGTACGCCGGTCGAGTGCTGCACGGTCCGGGGGCGCGGTCCCTCGTGCCCGAGGAGGCGGAGCGGCTCGGGTCGCAGCGTGTGCTGGTGGTGGCGGCACCGTCGTCGGCCGAGGTCGCCCGGGACCTGGCCACCGCGCTGGGGGAGCGGTACGCCGCGACCTTCGGGCACCCGGCCCAGCACACCCCGGTCGAGGTGACCGCCGAGGCGCTCGCCCTGGCCGGTGAGGTCCGGGCCGACGCGCTGGTCGCGATCGGTGGCGGATCAGCCATCGGGTTGTCGAAGGCGCTGGCCATCCGGACCGGCATGCCCCAGGTGGCGGTACCGACCACCTATGCGGGCTCGGAGGCCACACCGGTGCTCGGCGAGACGGAGAACGGCGTCAAGACGACGCGGCGCGACCCGGCCTTCGCCCCGGACACCGTCGTGTACGACCCGGAGCTCACGCTGTCGCTGCCGCGCGGCCTGACACTGACGTCGGCCCTCAACGCGCTCGCGCACGCCGTCGAGGCGCTGTGGGACACCGGGGCGAGCGCGGCGACCCGGGCCTACGGGGTCGAGTCCGCGGACGGCATCCTCGCGGCGCTCCCCGTGGTGCTGGACCACCCGTCCGACATCGCTGCCCGCGGCCGTCTGCAGGAGGCGGCGTGGCTGGCGGGTGCCTGCCTGGCGCAGGCCCGGATGGGTCTGCACCACCAGCTCGCGCACGTACTCGGCGGGACCTTCGGCCTGCCGCACGCGGAGCTGCACGCGCTGCTCCTGGCGCACGTCATGCGGTTCAACCTGGTCGCGGCGCCGGACGCCGCCGCTCGCCTGGCGCGCGTCGCCGGCGGTGACCCGACGCTCGCCGTCGCCACCCTCGCCTCGACGCACGAGGGTCCGACGACGCTCGGCGCGCTCGGCGTGCCGCGCACCGCACTGCGTGAGGTGGCGGAGCGGGTGGCGGACGATCCGTACCCGAACCCCCGGCCGGTCACCGCTGACGGTGTGGAGGAGCTGCTGCTCGCCGCCTGGTGAGCGTCAGCCGCCTGCACCGCGGGCGGATCTGCGGGCGAGCAGGTGTGCCTGCGGGAAGCCCCGCACCGGGTCCTCGCCCGGCGCGATCACGAGGCGGGACACCTCGTCCGCACCGTTCTCCCGCAACAGCCCGGCGACGTGGTCGGGCGAGTACCGCCAGGCGGGCGACACCCTGTGGTCGAAGGCCTCGGCAGCCGCTCCGGTACCGCCCAGCGCCTGGAACGACACCAGGAGATACCCGCCGGGCGCCAGGGCCCGGCTGAGCTCGGCGAGCGTCGTCGGCAGCACGGCGGGCGGCGTGTGGATGATCGAGTAGTTCGCCAGCACCCCGGCGAGACCTCCTGGGGCGACCTCGAGCGAACCCATGTCGCCGACGTCGAAGCGGACGCCGGGGTGGGCCGCACGAGCGATCGCCACGAGCTGCGGCGAGAGGTCGATGCCGAACGCGTCGACGCCGCGGTCCCGCAGGCACGCGGTGACGTGCCCGGGTCCGCAGCCGACGTCGGCCACCGCACCGCCGCCCGCCTGCCGGACCAGGTCGGCGAAGGCCTGGACCATGACGTGGTTCAGCGGCTGGTCGGCGAACGCTCCCCGGACGAACGCCGTATAGGCGTCGGCCATGTCGTCGTAGTCCGCGCGGACGGTCGCGAGATGTTCGGAAGACGTCACGCTCCGCAGCCTAGACGCGACGCCGGAGGGCGCGGGCCGATGTCCGACCGGGCGGACTCCCGCTCACGAGTTGTCCACTTTGCGGTGAACCGTACTTCGATTCCTGACTCTCTATCACAGGGTGAAACGGAGCGCGCATTAAAGGCGAATATCCATTTCCCGTTGCAGAGTCCGTGTCGTGTGCTTAATGTATGGAACGCGAACACTGTTCCGCTCGCAGGTGATCATCCTGTGATTTCCCTTTTCTGGAAGGAATAGCTCCATGACCGTCGTTGACATCCTCTCGGACCTGCTGCACAACCTGGGTTACACCGTCGAGCAGATCCTCTGCCTCCTGGGTCTCTGACCTGCACAGACGTTGCTGACATTCCTCGGAAGCGACGTCAATAGCATCCCCAGCTAAAGCGAAAGCCCTCTGCTTCCAATGCAGAGGGCTTTCGTTTTTTGCGTTGCGCGCAGACATTGTTGCCTTGACGCAAAAGGGCCTGACCGGTTCGGACATTCCGGTGGTGGCAGGCATTTCGACGGCTTTATTGACGCCCCGTCAGTGCGCGCGTGCTCTCCACGGCTCAGCGCGAGTGCTTGGTCAACGCCGGCTTCTTTTCCATGTTGTGCAGGCCGTTCCACGCCAGGTTGACCAGGTGGGCCGCTACCTCGGTCTTCCGGGGGCTGCGTGCGTCCAGCCAGTACTGGCCGGTGAGCGCGATCATGCCGACCAGCATCTGTGCGTAGAGGGGTGCGGCCTTGGTCTCGAGACCGTTCTCCCGGAACTGCGGCTCGAGGATCGCCTCGACCTGGGTGGCGACGTCGCCGATCAGGCTGGAGAACGTGCCCGTCGCCTGCGCCACGGGGGAGTCGCGCACGAGGATGCGGAAACCGTCCTCGGACGACTCGATGTAGTCCAGGAGGGCGAGCGCCGTCCGTTCCAGGAGCACCTTGGGGTGGCCGCCCGAGCCGAGGGCTCCGGTCAGCGCGGTGGTCAGCGCCTGCACCTCGCGGTCCACGACGACGGCGTAGATGCCCTCCTTGCCGCCGAAGTGTTCGTAGACGACCGGCTTGGAGACCTCGGCGCGCGCCGCGATCTCCTCGACGCTCGTGCCCTCGAAGCCTTTCCCGGCGAACAGTCCGCGGCTGACCGCGAGCAGCTGCTCACGGCGCTGACTGGCCGTCATGCGAGGTCGGTGGGTACGTCGGTTGTCGGCGGCCATGGTGTTCATTGTGCCCGAGGGGTAGTTCCGGACGAGTCCGGAACAGTTCGGGACGTATCCGGAACGCTCCCGTCCGAGGTGCTCGGCGGGGAGCGGATGTGGCTGACGACTCGCCGGGCGCGGGCGAGGGCATGCCCGGGGACCTGGCAGACTGTTCACGGACGTGCGACGGTGGCACACGCCCGCTTCGGGTCACGACGGAGCCCCCCGCGCGCCCGGTCCGCCTTGGTGTAATCGGCAGCACAGAGGTTTTTGGTGCCTTTAGTCCAGGTTCGAATCCTGGGGGCGGAGCCATCCGGATCTGACGAACCCACCGATCGGAGCACTCGTGACCGAGACACCTCAGCCGGCAGCAGTCATTGTTCTTGCCGCTGGCCAGGGCACCCGCATGAAGTCAGCGTTGCCGAAGATCTTGCATCCGCTCGGCGGCAAGCCGATGGTCGGGCACGCGCTGACGGCTGCTCGTGAGCTTGAGCCGCTGCAGGTGGCCGTGGTGGTCCGGCACGAGCGTGAGCTGGTCGCCGAGGCTGTCGGTCAGCTCGATCCCGGCGCGGTCCTCGTGGACCAGGACGACATCCCCGGCACCGGCCGAGCGGTGCAGTGCGCCCTCGCGGCGCTCGACTCCAAGGCGCAGGCGGCCGCGGCCGCCGCGGGCATCGCCGACGGCGAGATCGTGGGCGACGGCATCGACGGTGCGGTCGTCGTGGTGGCGGGCGACGTCCCGCTGCTCGACGGCGCCACGCTCGGCCAGCTGCTCTCGGCGCACCACGCCGACGGCAACGCGGTGACCGTCCTCACCACCGAGGTCGCTGACGCGGCCGGCTACGGCCGGATCGTGCGCGAGCCGGACACCGGCGACGTGCTCGAGATCGTGGAGCACAAGGACGCGAGTGCGGACCAGCTCGAGATCCGCGAGATCAACTCGTCGGTCTACGTGTTCGACGCCGCCACGCTGCGCCGCGGGCTGAGTGGTCTCGACAGCCGGAACGCGCAGGGCGAGGTCTACCTGACGGACGTCATCGCGTTCGCCCGTACCGAGGGTCTGCACGTGCGGGCACTGCTCGCCGACGACCCGATGCTGG
This sequence comes from Promicromonospora iranensis, assembly GCF_028994775.1. Classification (GTDB taxonomy): domain Bacteria; phylum Actinomycetota; class Actinomycetes; order Actinomycetales; family Cellulomonadaceae; genus Promicromonospora; species Promicromonospora iranensis_A. Next base: position 56,097 of record NZ_JAJQMN010000016.1, read on the forward strand.
TCGAGGGTGTCAACGACCGGGTGGCCCTCTCGGTCCTGGCGCGCGAGATGAACCGGCGCATCGTCGAGGAGTGGCAGCGCGCGGGCGTGACGGTGCAGGACCCGGCCACCACGTGGATCGACGTCGACGTCGAGCTCGCTCCCGACGTCACGCTCCTGCCGAACACGCAGCTCCAGGGCGCCACCGTGGTCGGCACGGGCGCCACCATCGGTCCGGACACCACGCTGACCGACGTCGAGGTGGGCGTGGGTGCGACGGTCGTCCGTACGCACGGGTCGCTCGCGGTCATCGGTGAGGGCGCGTCCGTCGGGCCCTTCGCGTACCTGCGTCCGGGGACCAGCCTCGGCCGCAAGGGCAAGATCGGCACGTTCGTCGAGACGAAGAACGCCGAGATCGGCGCGGGCAGCAAGGTGCCGCACCTGTCCTATGTGGGTGACGCCACGATCGGCGAGCACTCCAACATCGGTGCCGCGTCGGTGACCGTCAACTACGACGGCGTGCACAAGCACCGCACGGTGATCGGCTCGCACGCCCGCACGGGAGCGGACAACATGTTCGTGGCCCCCGTGACGGTGGGCGACGGCGCGTACACCGCCGCCGGCTCCGTGATCCGCCGGGACGTGCCCGCGGGTGCGCTGGGCGTCACCGCCGGGCAGCAGCGGAACATCGAGGGCTGGGTCGCCCGTCGCCGGCCGGGGACGGCCGCGGCGGAGGCCGCGTCGAACGCCCAGGGAAGGGCGGCCGGTCTCGGTGACCAGGCACAGCGTCAGCTTGCCCAGCAGAATGCAACCGGGGCCCCCACGGCCCCGCAGGCCGCGGCCACCCAGGCCGAGCCGGCCGACCTGGCCCCCGTCCCCGGGGCCGACAAGGAAGGAAAGTCCCGCTGATGACCAGCATTGCTCCCGGCCCGAACCGCCATCCACTCGTCCTCGCATCGGGACGCGCACACCCCGAGCTGGCGCGGAACGTCGCCAAGGAGCTGGGCATCGATCTGCTCGGCGTGTCCGCGTACGACTTCGCGAACAGCGAGACCTACGTACGCTTCAGCGACTCCGTGCGCGGTATGGACCTGTTCCTGCTGCAGTCGCACACCATGCCGGTCAACCAGTGGATCATGGAGCAGCTGCTCATGGTCGACGCCGCCAAGCGGGCATCCGCGCACTCGGTGACCGTCGTGGCGCCGTTCTTCGGCTACGCACGCCAGGACAAGAAGAGCCGCGGCCGTGAGCCGATCTCGGCCCGGCTCATCGCCGACCTGTTCAAGACGGCGGGCGCCGACCGCCTGATGAGCGTCGACCTGCACACCGCGCAGATCCAGGGCTTCTTCGACGGGCCGGTGGACCACCTGTGGGCCATGCCGATCCTCGTCGACTACGTGCGCACCCGCGTGGACGTCGAGAACGTCACCGTCGTCTCGCCCGACGCCGGGCGCATCCGCGTCGCCGAGATCTGGGCCTCCAAGCTTGGCGGCGGCCCGCTGGCGTTCGTGCACAAGACACGCGACGTCACGCGGCCCAACCAGTCGGTGGCCAACCGTGTGGTGGGCGACGTCGAGGGCCGCGACTGCGTGCTGGTCGACGACCTCATCGACACCGGCGGCACCATCGCCGAGGCGGTCAAGGTCATCATGGCCGCCGGGGCGAAGTCCGTGACCGTCGCGGCGACGCACGGCGTGCTGTCCGGCCCGGCCGCGCAGCGGCTCACGGACTGCGGGGCGCGCGAGGTCGTCGTGACCGACACCCTCCCGATCGAGGACGACCGCCGGTTCCCGAACCTCAAGGTGCTCTCCATCGCGCCGCTGCTCGCGTCCGCGATCAACGAGGTCCACTCGGACGGCTCGGTGACGTCGCTCTTCGACGGCAACTCCTGATCCACAACTTCTGATCCACAACTTCTGATCCACAACTTCTGATCCACAACTCCTGATCCACAGGGTGTGTCCGCCGGGGCACCTGTCTGGGTATACGGTCTGACTCTTGACTCGGATACGGTCAACGGAGGACCGTGTCTTGACAACGATCTGGGAGGGTCAGTGACCGTCACCGTCGTGGTGCCCACGTTCAACGAGGGGCCCAACGTTCGGGTGCTCACGGAGCGGCTGTGCGCCGCCTTCGGTGTGCTGCCCGACGGCGGTCGCACCTCAGGCGCCGTGTACGGCCCCGAGGGCGGCCCGGCTCCCGTCGGGGCGCCCGGCCTGTCGGAGATCCTCTTCGTCGACGACTCGACGGACGACACCCCGGACCTGATCCGCGAGGTCGCGGCCACCGCGCCCGTCCCGGTGCGCCTGCTGCACCGCGAGACGCCGCAGGGCGGGCTCAGCGGTGCCGTCGTGGACGGGCTGCGGACGGTGACCACCGAGTGGGCGGTGGTCATGGACGGCGACCTGCAGCACCCGCCGGAGCTCGTGCCCGCGCTCGTCACGCGCGGGCGCGAGTCGGGGCTCGACCTCGTCGTCGCCTCCCGGTACACGGGCGACGGCGACGCCGGGGGCCTGGACGGCTGGTGGCGGCACGGTGTGTCGATCGCCTCGGCGCTGCTCGCGCGGTCGATGTTCCCGGTGCGGCTGCGCAACGTGACCGATCCGCTGACCGGGTTCTTCGCCGCGCGCGTGGACCGGCTGGACCTGGACTCGCTGCACCCGCGGGGCTTCAAGATCCTGCTGGAGCTCCTCGCCCGCAACACGCTGGCCGTCGGGGAGGAACCGTTCGTGTTCGGCGAGCGGTACGCCGGGCACTCCAAGGCCACCTTCAAGACCGGCCTGCGCTACCTGGAGCAGCTCGCCGCCCTGCGGTTCGGCCGGATGTCGCGGTTCGCGATCATCGGCGGCTTCGGCGCGGTGCTCAACATCCTCATCCTGTGGGCCCTGACCGCGCTGGGCGTCCACTACGTGGCGGGGGCCGTGATCTCCGCCGTCGTGACGATCCTGACCAACTTCCTGCTGCAGGAGCGGTTCGTGTTCCGCGACCTGCGGAACGAGGGCCGCGGCGTCTGGTCGCGGTTCGCGCACTCGTTCGCGTTCAACGGCACCGAGGCAGCCATCCGGCTGCCCGTGCTGTGGTGGCTGGTCGAGTTCACGGGCATGTGGCCGGTGCTCGTGCAGGCGGTGACGCTCGTCGTGGCGTTCCTGCTGCGGTTCGTGTTCCACGTCCAGGTGGTCTACCGGCCGCGCCGCACGCAGCCGTCGATCGGCGTCACACCGCCTGTCGGTGCGGACCGCGCCGACGAGCGGGTACAGTAGTCAGGTTGCCTCGGCGAGGGACGCTTGACGGCCGCGGCGGGACTCGATCCCGCTAGCACCCGGACGGCGTCCGTGATCGACTGGGCGGCCGTCGGCGGCCCCTGGGTGGAGTTCCCTCCAGCACTCCGTCCCACGTGCCCGCTCCGCGCCCGTCACGTGTCCCGCGCCGACGCAGCCGCCGACCGAGTTGCACACACAGACCTTCCAGGAGTGAATTCCCATGGCCGAGATCAAGCTCGCCGCTGAGCCCCGTACCGAGTTCGGCAAGGGTGCGGCCCGCCGCATCCGCCGCGACAACAAGATCCCCGCCGTCCTCTACGGGCACGGCGGCGACCCGGTGCACGTCACGCTGCCGGGCCACGAGTCGATGCTGGCGCTGCGCCAGACCAACGTGCTGCTCAACATCGACGTGGACGGCAAGGGCCAGCTGGCCGTCGCCAAGGACGTCCAGCGCGACCCGGTGAAGAACACGATCGAGCACATCGACCTGCAGGTCGTGCGCGCCGGCGAGAAGATCACCGTCGACATCGCCGTGAACATCGTGGGCGAGTCGGCCCCCGGCACGATCCACCTGGTCGAGGAGCAGACGCTGTCGGTCGAGGCCGAGGCCACGCACCTGCCCGAGTCCGTCGACGTCTCCATCGAGGGCCTCGAGTCCGGCTCGCAGATCCACGCCGAGGACGTCGCCCTCCCGACCGGCTCGACCCTGCTCACCGACCCGAAGGCCGTCGTCGTGCTCGTCACCGAGCCGCGCGGCGAGGCCGGCGACGACGACGAGTCCGCCGCGTCCGCCGAGTCGCCCGCCGAGGCCTCCTCGGAGGGCTGACCCCCCCGGCAGCACCCAGCGCGACCCGGCCTGAGCCGGAGCGCACCGGGCCGAGGCAGAACCTCCAGGCGCGCGCACGAGAAGATCGTGCGCGGCGCGGGTTCTGCCTCGGCCCGACCTGTTTCCGCTCGTACCGGCCTCGGCAGGCGATCCTCTGCCGTGAGCAGCCCCGTTGTCTTGCAAGTCCGTTGTCTGGAAAGGACACGACATGAGTGACCGGCCCTGGCTCGTCGTCGGGCTCGGCAATCCAGGTCCCAAGTACGCCGGCAACCGGCACAACGTGGGGCAGATGGTGCTCGACCTGCTCGCCGAGCGCACCGGCGCGCGCTTCTCCAAGCATCCTCGCGCGCAGGCCGTGGTCGCCGAGGCGCGGCTCGGGGTGCTCCCTGGCGGGGCACCGGGCCCACGGGTGGTGCTCGCGAAGCCGACCACGTACATGAACACGTCGGGCGGTCCGGTCAGCGCGCTCGCGAAGTACTACGACATCGACCCCGAGCAGGTGGTCATGGTGCACGACGAGGTGGACATCCCCTTCGACACGATCAAGCTCAAGATCGGCGGGGGCGAGGGCGGTCACAACGGGCTGCGCGACACCACGAAGGCGCTGGGGACCAAGGACTACCACCGGGTGCGGGTCGGCGTCGGCCGTCCGCCGGGCCGGATGGACACCGCGGACCACGTGCTCAAGGACTTCTCCGCCACGGAGAAGAAGGACCTGCCGATCCTGGTGGACGACGCCGCCGACGCCGTCGAGCTGCTGGTCACCGAGGGTCTGCTCGCCGCGCAGGGAAAGTTTCACACCGCCAAGGCGTGATGCTCACGGCGGCCGGGCGGACCGAGACCCAGTTCTCGGCCGCCCGGCCACCGGAGCTGCTCAGCCGGCGGGTGCCGGTCGGTGCGCCTCCGCCCCCGCCCAGGTTCTCAGGTAGCTCTCCGGGCCGCGCGACAGGTCGTCGATGACCTCCTGCCCGCCCACGAGGCGCAGGTCCTCGACGTAGTCCGGCACCAGACCGTAGTGCGCGACGCCGTCCACGTTGACGTCCCAGGTGCGCTCGCCGGTGGTCTGCCGGTCGAGCACGGTCCCGCCGTCGAACGACCGGAACGGGTAGGTGACGGGGTTGGCCGCCGCGTCACCCCGGGGCGGCGGGGTGCCGCCGAACCCGTTCATGTCGAAGCCGAACCCGATGCCCGCGCCGTACCGTTCGCGCACCGGTGCGGTGCGCTCGTACTCCTCGACGAACTCGTGGGCGGCATGCCCGTAGATGGTGGCGAACCCGCCGAGGGCGTACAGCCGGTCGAGATACCGCTCGTCCATCCAGGAGTGCGTCGACAGGACGCCCGGGTAGCCCTCCGCCTCCAGGACGTCGAGCGTCTGGTCGGCCGCCTTCGCGCTCATGTGGTCGATCTCGATCATCATGTTGCGCTCGATCAGGCCGCGGACCGTGTACGCGCCCAGCCCGGACAGGCCGCGCGTGTTGCAGAGCGTCCCCGGCGGGTAGAGGGGCAGCACCGGCGGGAGGTCGTCCTCCAGCTCCGGCGGGAGCTCCCCGTTGCCCGGGTTGTGGTCGTGCGGCTGGTCCGCGGGGCAGGAGCGCGCGTCCCACCAGGTGCCGGTGGAGAGGAACTGGCCGGCGTTGATGATCGTGCCCATGGACCCCTCGTCGAACCGCACGCCGCACAGCGCGTTGTCGAACTTGTGGCACAGGTACATCGAGCGGACGCCCAGGTCGTACAGCTCGTCGAGGCCGGCGTCGATGTCGGCCCGGGAGCACCGCGGGATCCGCAGGGTCTGCTTGCACCCGAACGGCTCCGACGTCTCGACACCGAGCACGACGGCGAGCTTGCCCTCCTCGATCACCCGCCGCGCCTGCTCGCTGCTCGTGACGATCCGGAACCAGCCCCTGCCCGGCCCGCCGTACTGCGCGTCGACGTAGGCCTGGAGGTCGTAGGTGTCCTGCGCCTGGCGCCGGATCGCCGTCATCTCGTCACAGCTCTGGTGGGTGCCCGGGTTGATGGAGCACAGCAGGCCGTTGGTGACCAGGTCGTTGACGAGCACGCGCTGTCCGCCGCGCCAGGCCCGCTCGACCCAGCGGTAGTACATCTGCTGGTGGGTGAGCGAGTCGTGGGCGGGCCAGTCGGCGAACGTGGGCCATCCCGTGGTGTCGTGCGTACCGATGGGGGAGCCGTCCCGGGTCAGGTTCTCGAGCAGGGCGCCCAGCCCGTGGGGTTCGTGCGACAGGCAGTCCCGCAGCGCGGTCTCGATCCCGCGCTCCGAGAAGACCTTGCCGCACAGGGCCGCTCCGCCCATGCCGTCCTGCATGAACAGGTGGCTGTGCGCGTCGATGAGGCCGTACACCGTCCCGTCGGGCCGGGTGCCGGTGAAGGGGGTGCCCGTGGCATTGACCTCTGCCTCCGGGCTGGGGAGCGTGGGTTCGGCCAGTGCCGCGGGTCGCGGTGCGGTGCCCGGCCCGTTCGTGGCCGACGCCGGAGCCACCAGCGCCGTGGTGCTGAGACAGGCGGCGGCGACCGCGGCCGCGAGCACAGCCGTCCGTCTGATGCGTCGCAGGCGTTGCACAGGACCTCCCGCTGTACCGGGGCGAGGCCGGGGCTCCGCCGGTCGCGACGGCGCCTTTGCCGTTGCTGAGTTGGACACAATAACAGGACATGCCACGTACGGGGTAGATGTCGGCAAAAAAGAACATGCGCTCGTGCGGGCCGAGGTCGCCGTCGTCCGAGATGCCGCTGGACCCTGAACCCGGTCGAGGTCGCAGGCTGCGCGGCATGACATCACCACAGTCCGTCCGATGGCGGGGACCACACCCGCACACCCGCTCTCCGCTCCCCGCGTCGTACCTGGTGTGGCTCGGTGCCTCCACCATCTCCCAGCTCGGCGACGTGGTGCTCGGGTTCGCGGTGGGCTGGGTCGCGGCCGAACACGGCGGAAGCGCCGCCGGCCTGGTACTGGCGGCGGGCAGCCTCCCGTCGGTGCTGCTCCTCCTCCTGGGCGGGACGATCGCCGACCGGTTCGGCGCGCGCCGCGTGATGATCGCCGGCGATGCCGTGATGCTGCTGCTCTCGGTGGCGTTGGCGCTGAGCGTCCTCCGGGTCGGCACGCCGTTGTGGCTCCTGCTCGTGGCGAGCGCCCTGCGTGGAACGGTGTCGGCGTTCTACCGTCCGTCCGCCGGGTCGATGCCCCGGCGCCTGGTCGCGGACGGGCAGCTCACCCGCGCCCTGGCGCTGCGGCAGGGCACCGGCCAGGCAGTGCTCCTCCTCGGTGCGCCGCTCGCCGGCATCCTGGTCGCGGCCGGCGGGCTCGGCTCGGTGGCCCTGGTCGACGCGGGCACCTTCCTCGTGGTCCTGGTCGTCCTGGTGCTGGTCCGCCCCCGGTACGCGACGCCGTCGCCGCGCCGGGGCGAGCCGGTGTGGCGCGCGGCGCTCGACGGCGTGCGGGTGGTACGCCGCACGCCCGGCCTGCTCCCGGCCCTTGCGCTGGTCGGGGGAGCGGCTGCGTTCCTGCTGCCCACCATGTCCCTCGTCGTCCCGCTGCTGGCGCGCGAAGCCGGGTGGGGCTCGTCATGGACCGGCGTGGTCACCGGTGCGCAGGGGGCCGGGATCGTCGCGGTCACCCTGGTCGTCGTGCACCGGGGCGGCGCACGGCGCCCGGGCGTGGCGGTGTCGGGCGGACTGGCCGTCGCTGCCCTGGGGCAGGCCGGACTGGTGATCGCGGCGTCGATACCCGCCGAGGGCTGGGTGAGCGTCGCCGCGGCGAGCGCAGTCGGGCTCGGCAGCGGGTTGTTCACCGCGCATCTCGCCCCGGTCGTGCTCGGCCGGGCCCCGCGTACGCACCTCGCCCGGGTGCAGGCTCTGGTCGGGCTGGTCCAGGCCGTCGCGGTCACGATCACCGTCCCGGCGCTCGGGGCGCTTGCGAGCGTCACGTCCGTGGCGGTCGCCGGGAGCGTCTGTGCGCTGGGGCTGCTGGGCTGCGCGGTCTGTGGTGCGACGGCCCTGCGACGGTTGACCCTCGAGCAGGTCGAGGGTGCACAGTGAGCCCATGCACGATCAGCTGCGTGGTATCGGGGCCGTTGCCGCGGAGAGCGGCCTCCCGGTCAGCGCCCTGCGCTTCTACGACGCCGCAGGCGTGCTCCGCCCCGCCTGGTCCGACCCCGCCACGGGATACCGCTGGTACTCGCGTGACCAGGTGGACCAGGCTCGGCTGGTCGCCCGGCTGCGGCAGGTCGAGATGCCGCTCGCCGAGATCGCCGAGGTGGTTGCCGGGCGGCACCGTCCGGTCGATGCGCTGGCCGTGCTGGAGCGGCACCAGCGCACCCTCGAGGAACGGTTCGCTGCGGCTCGCGAGCAGCTGTCCGACGCTCGCGCACTCCTCGCCGACCCGCCCGCCACCCGCTTCGAGGTGTCGGCGGGGGACCTCGCGCGGGCGCTCGCCGCCGTCCGCTACGCCGTGAGCTCGGATCCCGCGTGGCCTGCGCTGACCGGCATCCTGCTCGACTGCTCGGACGGCGGCCTACGGCTGGTGGCCTGCGATCGCGCTCGGCTCGCTGTCGCCTCCGTGTCGGTACGGCACCTCGACGGGCCGCCCGTTCGGGTCGTCGCGCCGCTCGCCGCCCTGGATGCGTTGCCCGACGGCGCGGACCGCGGCGCGGACGGGCCGGTGCTGTCCGTCGAGCTGCGGGTCGACCGGGTGGTGCTCGGCGCTCCGGGCGCGGACCCGAGCACCGCTGAACCGGTCGCCGGAGAGTACCCCGACTACCGGGCGCTGCTGCGGGCCAGCTGGGTCCGCGAGGTGCGGATCCCGGCATCCGACCTGGTCAGCCGGGTTGTGGACGGGTTGCCGGTCGGCGACGGAACGCCGGACGACGAGGGAACGCCGGCCGATGACGGACGGCCCGACGTCGTCGCGGTGCTGCTACGGGACCACGGGGTCGACGTCGTGCGGCCGAGCGTCCCTGGCGCGGTGACGTTCGACCGCGCGTACCTGCTGGAGGCGCTCGCGGCGATCGACGGCGACGACGTGACGCTCGCCCTGGACGCTGTTCGTCAGGTCTTGGCGGTGGCCTGCCTCACGCGGCCGGACGACCGGAGCCTGCTGATGCCGGTGCGGAGGCGTCAGGACTCGACGAACTTGTCCGCCAGGCCGCGTTCCAGGTAGTCGGCCGGCAGATCCTGGACGAGCAGCTCGGCCTCGGCGCGCTCGGTGTGCAGCCGCCAGTAGGCGTCGGCCAACGTCCGTGGCTGGGAGTCGTGGCCGCCCTGGCCGATGTAGGCGGCGATCGCGACGTGCGCCGCGTAGACCCCGGTGCCGGACAACGCGGCATGGAGGTTGAGGATCCAGTTGCGCATGCCGCCGGTGGCGATCTGCACGTTCGCGACGTGCGGGGCGATGATCGGCCCGGAACCCGCTCCGCTGGTGACCAGGACCGTCCCGGTGCCCCGCTCCAGCATGCCGGGCAGCACGTGCTGCACCGCCGCGACACCACCGAGCAGATAGAGGTCCAGCTGGTCGAGGACCGAGTCGACGGTGACCTTCGTGGCCTCGACGATGGGTGCCGTGCGCAGGTCGGCCGGGCTCGGCGCAGGCGAGTACTCCAGCACGTCGATCGGTCCCAGCTGTTCTTCCGCGGCGGTCAGTGCCGCATGCAGAGCGGGCCGGTCGGTGACGTCGGCAGGAAACACCTCGGACCGGACGCCCTCCTCGGACAGGCTGTCGGCCACATCCTCGAGTGTCGTACGGTTGCGGGCGATCAGCGCCACGTCGAACCCCTCGGCGGCGAACCGCTGACCGATCGCCCGACCGAGCTGCGGTCCCGCGCCGACGATCGCGATCGTGCTCATCGGCCCACACCTGTGTCATTGTTTGTGTCATTGTTCCGGTTCACGTGGACACCGTACGAAGGCCGTGGGTGACCGGGCTCGGATCAGCGCGACAACCCGGACGGAAGATGCGCGACACGATGGACGGCACGTTCTCGATGAGCCCGAGCGGCGGGAACGCCTTCAGCGAGTTCGCCCGCGAGTGGAGCTCCCGGATGGGCGACAGGTTCGCGCTGCCGCCCTACAACCCGGCGACCGTCTCCGGTTTCCGGGCGCGGTCCCGCGGGTTCCGGCTGCGGGGCATGGTCTTCAACGACTTCGAGAACGCGGCCGCTCTGCGGACCGTGGGCCCGCGGGTCGGTGCGGAGGACCACCTGCGCCTGTGGATCGTCCACCGGGGTGGCTGGCGGTTCGGTGTGCCCGGCGGGGCAGAGCACTCGGCGCCGGCCGGCAGCTTCCTGGTCCAGGCGGGGCAGCTGTCGTACTTCGCGGCCCTGCCGCGCACCTCGGCCCAGGTGCTCGTGCTGCCCGCCGCCGAGATCTCGCTCCCGAGGGGCACCGCGGCGGCCGGCAGTGCCGACGCCGCGGGGGTGCGCCTGCTGACCGCGCACGCCACCATGGTGAGCCGGCTGCTGGACGATCTGGAGCCGGCCGGCGTGGACGCCGCACGTGAGACCCTGGCCGAGCTGGCCCGGGCCGTGGTGCACGGCGGCCTCGACGACGTGGAGCCCCGCCTGGCGGCGGCGCTCGCGCAGGCCGCTCGGGACATCGCCGACCGGCGGCTCACCGATCCCGCCCTCTCGCCGGCGACCCTGGCACGGCAGCTGCACGTCTCCGTGCGGACACTGCAGCGGGCGTTCGCGGCCGAGGGGCAGACACCGAGTGCGTACATCCGGGCCCGTCGCCTCGACGAGGCCCGTCGTGCGCTCGTCGCCGGGCCGCGGCGCACGACCGTCACGGAGGTCGCCGCCCGGTGGCAGTTCGCCGACAGCGGCCACCTCACCCGCGCCTTCCGCGAGCGCTACGGTCAGACCCCGACCGACTACGTCGCGACCACCGCGGAACGGACCGACGGGGCACGCCCGCTCTGAGGCGTCAGGGCCTGGAGCCCGACAGCCACCTCGGTGGGGCGAACAGCCAGCGTGCGCCGATCCTGGGCGCCAGGGCACCCAGTCCTAGTCCGACGGTGATCGCCGCCGCCCAGAGCACCACCGGCAGCCACTGCGACTGCGGGGCGGGGACCCACACGGCGTTGCTGTACATCAGGTACAGCAGCCCGAGCACCACGGAGGTATGCGTGACGAACACCGGCAGCGTCCGCGAGCCCAGCCACTGCAACCCGAGTGACCTGGGCAGATGCCCGACGCCGGGCACCCGCACTCCGGGCACTCGCGAGGCCAGCACGCTCACCGCCACCCCGGCCGGCACCCCCGCGACGTTCGCCAGCAGGTAGAGCCCGGGGACGTCGGCGAGACCGAGCTCGCGCACGGCGACCTGGATCCCGAGCCAGACACCGACGGCGCCGATCGTCCAGAGCCAGGTGACCCGCCGGGCGAACCGCTCGAGCAGCGGCCGCAGGTGCAGCCCGCCCAGGAAGAAGACCACGAACTGCGCGGTGCCGCGCCACGCGATGCTCTCCGGTTCCCAGCCGGCGAGCGCCCACCCGCTCACGCAGGCGGCGATCACGAGCTGCACGGGGGCCGGGACCCGGCGCAGTGCCCGTGCGATCACGAAGAACGCGGCGAGCGTCCAGATGAACCACAGCTCGGACCGGGGGACCAGGAGCGACCAGGTCAGGTGTTGCCCCACGGTGCCCCAGTCGGCGTCGACCACCTGGTAGTAGCCGGTGAGCAGGCGGACCACCAGGGAGATCGGCTCCCACAGGACGAATACCCACGCGAAGAAGAGCAGCTTGCCGCGGGCGAGGTGCGACCACGGCACCGTCATCCACTTTCCGGCGAACATGCCGGCCACGGCGAAGAACAGCGGCATGCGCAGGCTGCGCAGGGTCTCGTTGACCTCCCGCAGCACGCTCACCTCGTACCCGGTCGACCAGGTCCAGTTGGTCGCGTGGTACAGCACCACGAGACCGATGGCGAGGCCGCGGGCGGCGTCGGGCCAGGCGAGGCGGTCGGGGGTGCGGGGCCCGACGGCGGCGTCTCGTCCCGGCTTCGGCGCGCCTGCGTGCCGCGGGGACCCGGAGGGGGTGAACATCGCGGGTCATCGTACGTGCAGAGTCCCGTCGGAGGGCAGCGCCGGCCACGACACGTCGGACATGTGCCGGACGCCGTGGCCCGACACCGTGCCCGACACCGCGCCCCGACACCGTGCCCGACCGCCGCCCGACACCGTGCCGGGCGGCGGTGTCGGTGGTCGGGAGTAGCCTGGGATCAGCCCGTCACCCCGTCGGCCGCACCCGGTCGTGCTCGTGATGGGCCCGTCGTCGTGCGCCCTCGAAGGACAGAACCCATGAACCTCACCGGCCTGCTTCCCACCCTCCTGCGCGACCCTGGCGCCGCCGCCGCGGTGGAGCACGTGCGCGCCCGTGGCTTCGCCGACGTGGTGGGCCCCGCCGGCGTGCGTCCGCCCCTGCTGGTCGCGGCGTCCGCGGAGCGGCCGCTCGTCGTGGTCACCGCGACCGGCCGCGAGGCCGATGACCTGGCCGCGAGCCTGCGTGGGTACCTCCCGGAGGACCGTGCCGACGACGTCGCGGTGCTCCCCGCCTGGGAGACGCTGCCGCACGAGCGGCTCAGCCCGCGCGCGGACACCGTGGCCAAGCGCCTTGCGGTGTTCCGGCGCCTGGCGCACCCGGCGGAGGGGCACGGGCAGGCGGGCGAGATCCGGGTCCTGGTGATGCCGGTCCGGGCACTGCTGCAGCCCGTCGTCGAGGGCCTGGGGGAGCTCGAGCCGGTTCAGCTCGACATCGGTGCCACCGCTGACCTGACCGACGTCGCCGAGCGGCTCACCGCCGCCGCCTACACCCGCGTCGACATGGTGGAGCGGCGTGGCGAGTACGCGGTCCGCGGTGGCATCCTCGACATCTTCCCGCCCACGGAGGACCACCCGCTGCGGTGCGAGTTCTGGGGCGACGAGGTCACGGAGATCCGCTGGTTCGCCGTGGCCGACCAGCGCAGCCTGGAGATGGCCGAGCGCGGGTTCTGGGCGCCGCCCTGCCGCGAGATCCTGCTGGACGACGCCGTCCGGACGCGCGCCGCGGAGCTCGTCGAGACCCTGCCCGGCGCCGTCGAGATGCTCGACAAGCTGGCCGCCGGTGTCGCGGTCGAGGGCATGGAGTCGCTGGCGCCCGTGCTGGTGGACCGCATGATCTCCGTCCTGGAGCTGGTGCCCGACGACGCGCTGCTCGTGGTCAACGAGCCCGAGCGCGTGCGCCGTCGTGCCCACGACCTGGTGGCGACCACCGAGGAGTTCCTCGCCGCCGCCTGGACGGGGGCGGTGGCGGGCGGAGCGGCGCCGATCGACCTGTCCGCCGCGTCCTTCGCGACGTTCGCCGAGGTGCGTGAGGTAGCGGCCCGGCGCGGCCTGGGCTGGTGGACACTCTCGTCGTTCACGCAGGACACCGAGCTCGGACCGGCCGGTGACGACGACCCCGCCGTGGCGGGCGAGAACGTGTTCACCATCAGCGCCCGGGACGTCGAGTCGTACCGCGGAGACCTCGCGCGCGCCCTGGACGACGTGCACGGCCTGCAGGTCGCGAGCTGGCGTCTCGTGCTGACCACGGAGGGGCACGGCCCCGCCAAGCGCATGACCGAACAGCTGTCCGAGGCGGGTACCGCGGCCCGGCTGGCGATCTCGCTCGAGGAGGAGCCGGAGCCCGGCGTCGTCCACGTCGTCGCGGGCGGTGCCGGCAAGGGCTTCGTGGCGCCCGACCTGCGGCTCGCCGTCTTCTCCGAGCAGGATCTGACCGGGCGCGCGGGCTCCGGGACGCGCGACATGCGCAAGATGCCCAGCCGACGGCGCAACGTGGTGGACCCGCTCCAGCTCAAGGCCGGCGACTTCGTGGTGCACGAGCAGCACGGGGTGGGCCGGTTCGTCGAGATGGCGCAGCGCACCATGGGTACGGGCGGCAACCGCGCAACGCGCGAGTACCTCGTGATCGAGTACGCGAGCAGCAAGCGCGGCCAGCCGGGCGACCGGCTGTTCGTGCCCACCGACCAGCTCGACCAGGTCACCAAGTACACCGGCGGGGAGTCGCCGTCGCTGTCCAAGATGGGTGGCGCTGACTGGAAGAACACCAAGGCCAAGGCGCGCAAGCACGTCAAGGAGATCGCGAGCGAGCTGATCCGGCTGTACAGCGCGCGCATGGCGACGCAGGGCCACGCCTACGGCCCGGACACGCCCTGGCAGCGCGAGCTGGAGGACGCCTTCGCCTACGTCGAGACCCCGGACCAGCTGGCGACGATCGACGAGGTCAAGGCCGACATGGAGAAGTCCGTGCCGATGGACCGCCTGGTGTGCGGCGACGTCGGGTACGGCAAGACGGAGATCGCGATCCGGGCGGCGTTCAAGGCGGTGCAGGACGGCAAGCAGGTCGCCATCCTGGTGCCCACGACGCTCCTGGTGCAGCAGCACTTCGAGACGTTCTCCGAGCGGTACACCGGGTTCCCCGTCAACGTGCGGGCGCTGAGCCGGTTCCAGTCGGCCAAGGAGTCGGAGGAGACGCTCGCCGGTCTCAAGGACGGCAGCGTCGACGTCGTCATCGGCACCCACCGCCTCATCACCGGTTCCGTCCAGTTCAAGGACCTGGGCCTGGTGGTCATCGACGAGGAGCAGCGCTTCGGCGTCGAGCACAAGGAGACGCTCAAGCAGCTGCGCACCAACGTGGACGTGCTGGCCATGTCCGCGACCCCGATCCCCCGCACGCTCGAGATGGCGGTGACCGGCATCCGCGAGATGTCCACGCTGGCCACGCCGCCGGAGGAGCGCCACCCCGTGCTCACGTACGTGGGCGCGTTCGAGGAGAAGCAGATCGCCGCGGCCCTGCGCCGCGAGCTGCTCCGCGAGGGGCAGGTCTTCTACGTGCACAACAAGGTCGAGACCATCCAGCGCACCGCCTCACGGCTGAACGAGCTCGTGCCCGAGGCCCGGATCGGCGTCGCCCACGGCAAGATGAGCGAGCACCAGCTCGACCAGGTCATCCGCGCCTTCTGGGAGAAGGAGCTCGACGTCCTGGTGTGCACCACGATCATCGAGACCGGGCTGGACATCTCCAACGCCAACACCCTGATCCTGGAGCGTTCCGACATGCTGGGCCTGTCCCAGCTGCACCAGCTTCGCGGGCGGGTGGGCCGCGGGCGCGAGCGCGCCTACGCGTACTTCCTCTACCCGCCGGAGAAGCCGCTCACCGAGACGGCGCACGACCGGCTCGCCACCATGGCAGCCCACACCGACCTGGGCGCGGGCATGCAGATCGCCATGAAGGACCTCGAGATCCGCGGGGCGGGCAACCTGCTCGGCGGTGAGCAGTCCGGCCACATCGCCGGCGTCGGGTTCGATCTCTACGTGCGCATGGTGGGTGAGGCGGTCTCCGCCTTCCGCGGCGACGCGGAGGAAGAGGCGCCCGAGGTCACCATCGAGCTGCCCGTCGACGCCCACCTGCCCGAGTCGTACATCGCCACGGAACGGCTGCGGCTGGAGGCGTACAAGAAGATCGCCACGGCGCACGACGCCGTGGCCCTGGACGAGGTGCGTGCCGAGCTCACCGACCGCTACGGCGCGCTGCCCGACGTCGCGGGCGCCCTGTTCGACGTCGCGAGCTTCCGCAACCACGCCCGCCAGGCGGGGCTCACGGACATCACCGCACAGGGCAAGTTCGTCCGGTTCGCGCCGGTGAACCTGCCCGAGTCGGCGCAGCTGCGGCTCAAGCGGCTCTACCCCGGGACGGTGCTCAAGCCCGGCATCCGGGCGATCCTCGTCCCGTTCCCGACCACCGCGCGGCTCGGCGGCCGGCCGCTGCGG
Source organism: Promicromonospora iranensis (assembly GCF_028994775.1). Classification (GTDB taxonomy): domain Bacteria; phylum Actinomycetota; class Actinomycetes; order Actinomycetales; family Cellulomonadaceae; genus Promicromonospora; species Promicromonospora iranensis_A. Next base: position 71,966 of record NZ_JAJQMN010000016.1, read on the forward strand.
GGTACCGAGGTGCTGGAGTGGGCGCGAGGCCTCATCGATGCGGTGATTCTGGCGGACGTGGGTGCTGCGGCTAAGGTCGGCACCAGCGCTTGAGCCCCGGTGTCGTGGCCCGTGGGCATAGGTGAAACTCAGATTCACAGCAACCCGCCAGGAACGTATAGGCTCCACCCGCGTAACTCGCTCATCATGTCTTTTTTGTGTGGAGGACCCCGCATGGCACTCGGACACCGCGCGCTTGCGGTCATTGGCTCTATCGCGGTCACCACCGCGCTCGGGGCGCTGATGACCGGCTGCTCGACCAGCTCGGACCAGCCGGCGGAAGCCGCTGAGCAGACGGTCGAGGTGGATCCGCAGCTGCGCGCGCTGCTGCCCGGCGAGCTGCTGGCCGAGTCCACGCGCATCACGGTCGGTACGGAGTCGGGCTACCCGCCCTTCCAGTACACGAACGAGGCCGGGCGCATCGTCGGGTTCGAGATCGACCTGTTCGACGCCGCCTCGGACCGGCTGGGCCTGAAGTACACGTTCCACGACATGCCGTGGGACGACCTCATCGAGGAGCTGTACGCGAGCAACGTCGACATCGTCGCCGCGGCCATGTCGGACACCCCCGAGCGCCAGGTCGACTCCGACTTCGTCGACTACTACAACGACAGCGACGCCATCATGGTCCCGGCCGGCAACCCCGAGGGGATCACCAAGCTCACCGACCTGTGCGGCCGCACGGTGGCCGTGCTCGTCGAGACCACGCAGGCGGAGGCGCTCACCGGGCTCAACGCGGGAAAGTGCCAGGCGAAGCCGGTCAAGATCGTCGAGTTCGAGACCGACGCCGACGCGCTCGCGCAGGTCCAGGCGGGCAAGGCGGACGCCGAGCTCACGCAGTGGTCCACGGGTGCTTACAACGCGAAGCAGATCGGCTCCGGAGACGTCTTCGAGGTCGGGAACACCGAGATCATCAACCCGACGCCGCTCGGCTTCCGGTTCCTCAAGGGCGACGTCGAGCTGGTCCGCGCGTACCAGGCGGCGCTGCAGAGCATCATCGACGACGGCACGTACGCCCAGATCCTCGAGAAGCACGACCTCTCGGCGGGCGCTCTGACGACGGCCACGGTCAACAACCAGCAGCCGTGACGCACCGCTGAACGTCATGCCGACGGGCCGTCCCACACCGTGGGGCGGCCCGTTCTGCTGTGCCAGGACCCGCCGTCGGGCCGACCGTCGATCCGGTCTGCAAGATAGTGGTCACCCTAGTGACCATTACGTGGCCCGTCGGTTAGCCTGGTAACCGAAAGGAGCAGCCATGGCCAGAACTTCCCTCCGGACCCGGCGCGACCTCGCCTCACTCGGCGACCACGTCCGTGCCTGGCGCAAGATCCACGGCCTCACGGCCCAGCTCGTCGCCGACCGTGCGGGCATCACGCGCACCACGCTCCGCGCGATCGAGACGGGCACCGGAACGGTGAGCCTGGAGAACACATTGGCGGTACTGCGGGTGCTCGGGGTGGCTGACGCCGTCGTCGGCGCCACCGACCCGCTGACGACCGAGATGGGCAGGTTCCACGCGGAACGCGCCCTGCCGCAGCGGGTCAGAGTGCCGAGCTGAGAAGGTGAGCCGCGTTGTCGATACATGTCGAGGTCGAGCTGCCAGGCGGGGGACAGGTCCGCGCCGGCGACCTCGACATGCACCTCAACCGGGGCGGTGCCCTCGTGGGCTGCACGTTCCGCTACGACGCCGCCTACCTGCGTGATCCCCGTGCGTACGCCCTGTGCCCGGAGCTGCCGCTGACGCCGGGGAACATCCCCTCCGGCAGCGACCGGCCCCTGTTCGGTGTCCTCGCGGACTGCCAGCCCGACCAGTGGGGGCGCACCCTGCTGTTCAACGCGGAGCGGCGTGCCGCTCGCGCGGAGGGCCGTGGCTTCATGACCCTCACCGAGGTGGACTTCCTGCTCGGGGTGCAGGACGAGACCCGTCTGGGGGCGCTGCGGTTCTCGCTCGACGAGGGCAGGACCTTCATGGGACCGCCGCGGGCGGAGGTCCCGGACCTCGTGGACCTGCCGTCGCTGACGGCCGCCGCGGACGCCGTCGCGCAGCACCGGGAGACCGACCACGACGTACGGCTCCTGGTCGCGGCCGGAACCTCGATGGGCGGGGCGCGGCCGAAGGTGACGGTGAAGGACAGCGCCGGCGACCTGTGGATGGCCAAGCTGCCCGAGAGCGGCGACCGGTGGGACGTGCAGGCCTGGGAGTACCTGACGCTGCGGCTGGCGTCGGACGCGGGCATCGAGGTGCCCGTGGCGCGCCTGCACCGCATCGGCCCCGCACGGTCCATCCTGCTGACGCGCCGCTTCGACCGGCGGCCGGACGGCGGACGCATCGGCTTCCTGTCCGCCGACAGCCTCACGCAGAAGGCGTTCTTCGAGGTCATCGACTATCGGACGCTCGCGGAGACGCTGGCGGACCACTCGGGCCGGCCGGCCACGGACGGGCACGACCTGTTCCGCCGCGTCGCGTTCACGCTGCTCGTGCGCAACGTGGACGACCACATGAAGAACCACGGCTTCCTGCGCCGTGCGGACGGCTGGTCGCTCTCTCCGCTGTTCGACGTGAACCCCAACCCGTTCGCGGTCGCCGAGTCGACGCCGCTGCTCCCCGGCGGGAGCCGTATCGACCGGGACGTGCGGGAGCTGCTGGTCACCGCGGACTCCTACGGTCTCCGGCAGGACAATGCCCGCCGGGTGCTCGCCGAGGTCGCGGCGGCGACGTCGGGCTGGTCGCGTGTCGCCCACGACATGTCGCTCCCGCCCGAGGAGATCGCGCTGATGGCGGAGGCGTTCGAGAACCCCAACCACGACGAGGCCCGAGCGGCCTGAGGGTTACGCTCCAGAGGTGACTGGTAACACCCGGCCCATCGAGGCCTCCATCCGCACGGACTTCCGCGACGAGATGGACTACGGCTCCTACCTGGGGCTCGACGAGCTCCTCTCGGCACAGCACCCGATGAGCGACCCGCCGCACCACGACGAGCTGTTGTTCATCATCCAGCACCAGACCACCGAGCTGTGGCTCAAGCTCGTGGTGCACGAGCTGCGTGCCGTGCGCGGGTTCCTCGACACCGACGACCTGTCCCGGGCGCTCAAGGGGCTGGCCCGGGTGAAGCACATCCAGCGCACCATCACCGAGCAGTGGTCGGTGCTGGCGACGCTCACACCCAGCGAGTACGCGGAGTTCCGGGGGTCGCTGGGGCAGTCCTCCGGCTTCCAGTCGCACCAGTACCGAGCCGTGGAGTTCCTGCTGGGCAACAAGAACGCCGGGATGCTCCAGGTGTTCCGCGACAAGCCCGGGGTGCACGCGCAGCTGGCCCAGCTCCTGGCGGAGCCCACCGTGTACGACGCGTTCCTGCGCCTGCTGGCCCGGCGCGGGCATCCCGTGCCGGCCGAGATCCTGGACCGCGACGTCACCCAGGCCTGGGCCGAGCACCCGGAGCTGGTCGCCGTCTTCAAGACGATCTACGAGGACCCGCACGGCAACTGGGAGCTGTACGAGGCCTGCGAGGACCTGGTCGACATCGAGGACGCGTTCCAGCTGTGGCGCTTCCGCCACCTCCGCACCGTGCAGCGCACCATCGGCTTCAAGACCGGTACGGGCGGCTCGAGCGGCGTCGGTTTCCTGAAGCGTGCGCTGGACCTGACGTTCTTCCCCGAGCTCATCTCGGTGCGCACCGAGATCGACGGCCCGCTCGGTGCCTGACGGCGTGCCGGACGTGACGCTCCCGGGCGTCGTCGACCGCCACGTACACCTGGGGCTGGTCGACCGGGCGCTCCTGGCCGACGGCCCGGTCGCCGAGGTGCACGACCTCGGCTGGGACCCGCGTGAGACGACCGACTGGGCGGCCACGCCGCCGTCGGGTGTCCGGGTGCGGTACGTCGGGCCGTTCCACACCGCGCCCGGCGGGTACCCGAGCGGTCGCTCGTGGGCGCCGGACGCCGCGGTGCGGCACATCGCCTCGCGGCGGGCCGCGGCCGAGGCGGTAGCTGACGTCGCCGCCGCCGGCGGCTTCGCGGTCAAGGTCGCCCTGCACGCGGGCATGGCCCTGCTGCCCGACGACGTCCTGGGGGCGCTGGTCACCGAGGCGCACGCAGCGGGACTGCCCGTGGTCGTGCACGCCGAGGGGGCGGGCCAGGCCGGGCGTGCGGTCGACGCAGGGGCGGACACCCTGGTGCACGTGCCCTGGACGGAGCCGCTGTCGCCGCAGCTGATCGCCCGGGCCGCCCACATGACCTGGATCTCCACGCTCGCGATCCACGACCGGCCGGGGCAGCCGGCCGGTCCGGAGCCGGCGCTCGACAACGCGCGGCGGTTCGTCGCGGCGGGCGGCACGCTCGTCTACGGCACGGACATGGGCAACGGCCCGACGCCGGTCGGGGTGAACGAGCGCGAGATCGAGCTGCTGGGCGAGGTGGGTCTGAGCGGCGAGGCGTTGCTGCGCGCGGTGCTGGGCCCGGCGGACGCCCCGGCGCTGACGGGACCCGGCCCGGAGCCGCGGACGGCGGCCGAGCTGACCGCCTGGCTCCGCGCCTCTCGCCGCCTCTGATGACGCCCGTCTGACGACGACCACCCGAGACGCCGGCACGCCCGTCGGTCGAGCTTGTCGAGACCTCTTCCACCCGCGCGGTGGTGGCGGGGTCTCGACAAGCTCGACCGGTGGCCGACCGAAGCTGGCCGACCAACGGTGGTGCGTGTCAGTTGCGGTTGATCGTGAACGTCGAGGTCGTGTTCTCGATGTCGCGGTAGTTGTTCTCCAGGGTGAGGTTGTTGAACGTCACCGAGCCGACGGCCGGACCCTGCCCCGCCTCCGGCATCGGGTTGGCCCAGATGCCGTACCCGGACCGGTCGTCGTACTGGTCGCCGCTGCGCTGGGCACCGGTGATCGACACGTCGGTGAAGACGGTGTCCTGGATCGGGTTCACCGGCCGGCCGCCGAGGTACTGGGTCTGGAACATGATCCCGGAGTACGTCGGGTCCACGATGTCGAGGTCGTTGACCCGGATGGCGGTGAACGCCTTCGAGGCCGAGAACATCCACACCGCCGGGAACACCTGGTCACCCCAGAAGTGCCCGCCGGAACGCACGACCGAGATGCCCTCGAAGGTGGTCGGCGCCGGGCCGAACCCCTCCATCGGGTACCCGAAGTCCAGCGAGCTGATGGTCACGCCGGAGTAGACGAGCGTGTCCGCGATGTAGATGTTGCGGAACGTGTTGTCCTGCCCGCCGTAGACGGCGAGACCGGCGGCCCGCCAGGTGTTCGTCGACGTCAGGTTCTCGAACACGTTGCCCCGCTGGCCGCTGCCACCGGCGTCGGTGGCGGCGAACAGCGCGAACGAGTCGTCCCCGGTGCCGCGTGCCTGGTTGTTGTGCACGTGGTTGTTCGCGCTGCCGTTGGTCATGTTGAGGGCGTCGGCGAACGTGTTGCGGATCCGGGAGTCCTTGATCTCCGAGTCGTCCATGTTGGCCGCCCAGAACATGCAGATCATGTGCTCGACCCAGATGTTGTCGATGGTCATGTCGGAGATGTTGGCGAAGTCGAACACCTTGCCCGGACCATCGATCCGCGAGGTGTAGTTGCCGAAGTACGCGAAGTCGCGGAACGTCGAGCCGTTCGCCGTGCCCTCGGCCCGGAACCCGATGTCCGTGTTCTCCTGCGAGGCCGGTGCGTGGAACCGCGTGAACCACGGCCCGGCGCCCACGATGTCGACCGCCTTGCCGTAGACCTGGAACTTGTTGGCCGTCTGGTAGTCGCCGGCGGGGAGGTACACCCCGGCCAGCTTGCCCGTCGTGTCCATCCGGAACCGGTCGAGCGCGGCCTGGACGTCCTGGTGGGAGAATCCGGCGGGCTCCACGTACCGGGCCGGGTCCGGGTTGGCCTGCGGGGTCGCCTGCTCCAGGTCGACGAAGTCGACGGTGTACCGGCTCGTGTTGCTCGCGGTCTTCTGCAGCCGGATGGTCGACCCCGCCTCGACGGTGGTACCCAGCAGGGCGTTCGCCTCGTCGTAGATGTGCCGGGGCGCACCCTGACCCGGCTGGTTGCCCGGGCTCGCCTCGGGGCCGTACAACCACGCGTAGCGCGAGGTCAGGTCGATGTTCTTGAGGAACTGACCGTCGACGTAGACGGCCAGCGTGGCGTTGGTGCCGCCACCGCCCGCGGCGTCCGGCATGGAGAACCGCACCACGAGGGAGTTGGCGGTCGCCCGCGTCGTCCACTCGACGTAGGCGCCCGTCCTGTCCAGGGTGACCGCCCGCCGCCCGGACGCCTCGCCGGCCAGGTCACCGACCACACGGTTCGGTCCGACGGCGACCGCGCCGCCACCCGAGACGCCGTCCTCGGCCTCATAGGTGTCGAACGGCATGTCCGCACCGCGGCCGATGAACAACGACTGCGTGACCTCGTTGTTCGCGCGCTTGGCCGCGTCCTCCGTCGGGTCGGCCGCCGCCGTGACCGTGACGTCGTAGGAGCCGTCGGCGGCGGTCCAGGAGCCGAGGTCCACGCTCTGGCTTGTGCCGCCCGCCGCGATGGCGCCCGAGACGGAGCCCGTCAGGGTGCGGACCACCGCACCCCGGTCGTTCCTCACCGTGAGCGTGAGGCCGTGCGCGCCGGAGCTGGTGGCGAGCGTGCCCCGGTTCGCGATCCGGGCCGAGAACTTCACCGTCTCGCCCGCAGCCGGGGTGGTCGGCGTCCACGACACCGTCGGGACCAGGTCCGAGCTGGCGATCTCGGTCACCACCAGCGGGTCGGGGCGCACGAACGCGTTGTCCGTCTCGGACTGCTCCGCGACCGCCCCCGACGGGTCGGCGGTGGCGCCGATCCTGTAGGAGCCCGCCTCCTGCGAGCCGATGTCCGCGGTGACCGTCGCCTCGGCGCCCGGGTCGAGCGCACCCACCCGACCGGTCGCCACCGGGTCTCCGTCGACGGTGAACGAGACGTCCGTCGCGGCCGAGGCCTTCGACCCGATGTTCCTCACGACGGCGGACAGGGTGACGTCGTCCGACTCCGTGGGCGACGCCGGGTCAGCAGTGATACCGGTGACCGTCAGGTTCGGGTTGGCCGCGGGAGCGCCGAACACCTGCAGCTCGGCCACCTGCCCGTTGCCCGAGCCCGTGTTCCCGGTGAACCGGAGCCGCACCTCGCGCGCGGTCCCGCTGACGGGAACGGTCACGGTGTTACCCGTCGCCGGGTTGAAGGCATGGCCCGCCGACGGCGCCAGCGTGGCCCAGTCGTCCCCGGAACCCGCGCGGCCCTGCACCTCGAAGGTCTGGGTCCGCGGCCCCCACGCCGCGGCCGGCGGCAGCTTCACCACGACGGCGCTCAGCTCGGCCGGGGACGCCAGCGTCACCGCGAGCGTGCTCGGGTACTGTCCGCCCGCACCCTCCCAGTACGTGGCGGTGTCGCCGTCGTTGGCGTTCGTGGCGACGTACGTCCACTGCGTCGACGACGCCTGGATACCGCGGCCCGCCGCGAGATCGGTGCCCTCCACCGGCTCGTCCGGGTCGGGAGCCGTCCGCGTGCCCCGGACCTCGAGCTCGGACAGCTGGCCCGCCGGCCAACCGCTGTTCGCGGAGACGGCGACCCGCAGGTAGCGCGCCTTCGTGTCCGGGACGTCGATGGTCACCGTGTTGCCCGACGCCGGATCGAACCGCCGCTGGGCGCTCGCGGCAAGGGTCGTGAAGCTGGAGCCGTCGGTGCCGGCCTGGACGGACAGGGTCTGGGTCCGGGCCTCCCACGTGGTGGGCAGCCGGAGGACCACCTCGTCGACCGTCGCGCCGCTGCCCAGGTCCACCTGGGCCCACTGCGGGAAGTTGCCGTTGGTCGACTCCCAGTAGGTGGCCGGGTTGCCGTCGGTCAGGTTGTCGGCGAGGTAGGGCGCGTTGTTGCTGCTGGCTGCCGCGGGCGCGCCTGTGGAGAGGACGTTCGGTGCGGCGGCGGCGGTCACCGGCACAAGGGTTGCCGCCGTGAGGGCGGCCGTCGTCAGCGCCGACAGGAGAGCGGGAGCTCGTCCCGGTCTGGGTCCCCGGCCCGGTACATGGCGTGGCGTGGCGTTGCGGAACATCGTCGTCCCCGATCTCCCGTCGTCGTTGACGGGTGTCGTCACTGGATAGATCTTCGGTACTTGCCGCGACTCTGTTGATAAATGTGCAGTAAGTTGTCGACTTCTTGCGCTGTGACGTCTCGGACAGTACTGACGGCACGGTTGGGGCGTCAAGGGCCGCATGGCGTGGACCGGTTCGGTCGGGCCCGTCCGGGACGTACGCTCGGCACGAAGCCGAACGACCTGGAGCACTCGTGACCGACCCCGCCACACCCGTACCCCTGCCCGAGAACCTGTCGGTGAACCTGCCCGACGCCCTGCGCGACCGAGCCACCGCGCTCGACGCTGCCGATCCGCTGGCCGGCTACCGCGACCGCTTCGCCCCGAGTGACGGCCTCGTCGCCTACCTGGACGGGAACTCGCTCGGCCGGCCGCTGGCCGCCACGCGCGAGCGGTTGGCGTCCTTCGTGGACGGGCCGTGGGCCGCACGCCTGATCCGGTCCTGGGACGAGGGCTGGATGGACGCGCCGACCGAGCTCGGCGACACGCTGGGCCGAGTGGTCCTCGGCGCGGCCCCGGGGCAGACGGTCGTCGCCGACTCCACGACGGTGCTGCTCTACAAGCTGGCCCGCGCCGCGGTCGACGCCCGGCCGGGCCGCCGGGTGATCGTCGCCGACACGGAGAACTTCCCCACCGACCGGTTCGTGCTGCAGGGCATCGCCGCCGAGCGCGGCCTGGAGCTCCGCTGGATCACGCCCGACGCCGAGTCCGGCGTGACACCGGAGGACGTCGCGGCCGCCGTCGGGCAGGACACCGCCCTGGTCCTGCTCAGCCACGTCGCCTACAAGTCCGGGTACGTCGCGGACCTTCCGGCGATCACGCGGATCGTGCACGACGCCGGCGCGCTCGTCCTGTGGGACCTGTGCCACTCGGCGGGCTCCGTCCCGCTCGACCTGGACGCCGACGGCGTGGACATCGCCGTCGGCTGCACCTACAAGTACCTGAACGGTGGGCCCGGTTCGCCGGCCTTCGCCTATCTGGCCGCCGGCCTGCAGGACGAGGTGCGTCAGCCGGTCCAGGGCTGGATGGGGGCCGCCGACCCGTTCGCGATGGGCGCCGAGTACGAGCCCGCCGCGGGGATCCGCCAGCTCATCAGCGGTACGCCGCCGGTGATCGGGATGCTGCCGATGCGCGACATGCTCGCGCTCATCGAGGAGGCCGGCATGCCCGCGGTGCGCGAGAAGTCGTTGGCGCTGACCGGGTTCGCGACGGAGATCGCCGACGAGTACCTGGCCGGCGTGCGCGTGTCCTCGCCGCGTGACCCCCAGCGCCGGGGGAGCCACATCATGCTCGACCACCCGGACTTCAAGCGCGTGGTCGCGGCCGCCTGGGAGCGCGGAGTGGTGCCGGACTTCCGGCCACCGCAGGGCCTGCGCGTCGGCTTGTCCCCGCTGAGCACGAGCTTCACGGAGGTCGCGAACGGCCTCTGGCTGATCCGAGACCTCGTGGGCTGACGAACCACCTCACCCCGTTGAGTGCTGGATATTTGTGGGGTCGAAACGTTCTGACCGCACAAATACCCAGCACTGAAACGAGCGGGGGTGGTCAGGGGAGGTTTCGGCGGACGACCTTGCCCGTCGGGTTGCGGGGCAGCGACTCCAGGAAATGGACGTCGCGCGGCAGCGAGAACCGCGGGAGCCGGTCCCGTAGTCGGTCGAGCAGGGCGTCGGCGGTGAGCGTCGCGCCGTCGTGCAGCACCACGTACGCGGCGAACCGGTTGCCGAACTCGTCGTCGGGCACGCCGAACACGGCGACGTCCGCGACCTCCGGCAGGGCGGCGATCGCGTCCTCCACGGGTCGGGGGAAGACGTTCTCGCCCCCGGAGACGATCATGTCGTCGGCCCGGCCGACCACGTAGAGCCGGCCCTCTGCGTCGATCCGGCCGCGGTCACCGGTGGCCATCAGGTCGCCGAACATCGGCTTGCCCGCGCCGTTGGTGTACCCCTCGAACAGCATGCCGTTGCCGACGCAGATCTGGCCGACGTCGCCGCGGGGGACCGGGCGGCCGTCGTCGTCCAGGATGGCGATGCGGGTGCCCAGGGGCGGGCGGCCCGCGGTCGTGGGCTCGGCGGCCAGGTCCTCGGGGGTGGAGATCGAGGCCCACGAGGCCTCCGTCGAGCCGTACAGCCCGTACAGGACCGGGCCGAACTCGTCGAGGAACTGGGTGACCCGGTCGGGCGGCATGGCCGAGCCGGAGTAGGCGACGACGCGCAGCGAGGACGTGTCGTACCGGGCCTTCACCTCGGCCGGCAGGTCGAGGAGGCGCTGCAGCATGACCGGCACCGCGATCAGCGCGGTCACCCGGCGTTCCGCGATGACCCGGAGCACCTGCTCCGGGTCGAACCGGCGCTGCAGGACCAGCTCGGCGTGCAGCGCCATGCCCAGCTGCAGGGCCGCGAGACCCCAGGTGTGGAAGATGGGCGTGGTGATCATCATGCGGTCGCCGGTCCGCAGCGGGATGACCGACAGCAGCGACGCCGCCTCGCTCAGCCCGTGGGGCTGCGGGCGGCGGGCACCCTTGGGCGTGCTGGTGGTGCCGGACGTCATGACGACCGTCCGGCCGGGCCGCTCGGGTACGGGAACCTTGGCGGGGTCGCCCGCGGTGATGAGCTCCGCGAGGCCGGGAGCGCCGTCGTCCGACCAGGTGCTCAGGATGCGCAGGCTTGTGGGCAGGTCGGGCTCCTTGTCCAGGAACTCCTGGTCGGCGAGGAAGAGGGCCGGACCCTGTTCGGCGACGACGGCCGAGACCTGCGCGGGGGACAGGCCGGAGTTGAACAGCAACGTCGTCGCGCCGACCTTCGCCAGCGCCACCATCGCCTCGATCAGGCCGCCGTGGTTGCGACACATCAGGCCGACCGGGGTGCCGACGCCGACGCCCTGGTCCCGGAGGGCGTTGGCCAGCCGGTTGGTGCGGTCGTCGAGCTCGCGGAAGGTCAGGGTGCGCCGGTCGTCGACGACCCCGGTCTGGTGCGGGGCGCGGACGGCACTGGCGCGGTACCCGCCCGCGATCGACGGCCCCCAGGTGATCAGCTGCCAGATCGCGCCGACGTCCCGGTGCACGCGCAGGCCGGGGGCGAGGACGCCCGACCGGACGAGATGGAAGCCCTGGTTGATCAGGTTCTCCCGGCGGTCGACCTGCGCCAGGCCGTCGGGTCGTGTCCCTGTCGCTCCGGTGGTCACCACGTCGCCCCCTTTGGCTCGCCGCTATTGCACTCGCATTCAATAGGAAACGGGCACGCGGATCAACCCCGGCGCGGGGCGGGGCGAGAGTCGGGCGAGGGGCCGGGCGAGGCGCCGCCGTCGGCCATGGAGCGGCCGCCACACCACTACGAGGTCCAAGTATCTCCGTTCTGAATCGGTTCAGAACGGAGAAACTTAGACCTCGAAGGTGACGGCGACGCGGTCAGGTCAGGGAGAGCGCCAGGGAGCCCAGGGACTTGAGGGTCTCCTCCGCGGCCTGCTCGTCGTAACCGCGGGTGCACACGGAGATGACCAGTGTGTCCGGGCCGGGCTCACCCACGAACGCGACGTCGTGCCGGATGCCGTCGACCCAGCCGGACTTGGAGCCGAACGGGGTCCCGTGCGGCACGGCGGCCGTGAGCAGGCGGTCGGTCTGGCGGCCGAGCATCTCGCACATCCAGATGGTCCGCTCTGGGCTCGCCAGCCTGCCGGTGACCAGGGCGGACATCAGGAGGCACAGGTCGGCCGCCGTCGTCCGGTGCGAGGCTCCCGCCTGCTCCGCGGCCAGGTCGGAGTACTTGCGGCCGAACACCGAGTCGATGGCGCCGGCGTCGGCCAGGACCTTGTTCACCGCGGGCAGGCCCACGCGATCGGCGACCATGTTCGTGGCCTCGTTGGAGGACACCACGATCATGCGTTCGACGACGTCGCCCAGCGGCATCGGCGTGCCGTCCAGCGGGAGGCCGCCGTCGACGTCGTCGGGTTCGATCGTGTACTCGCCCGCGCCGGGCACCTGCGACGTGAAGGTGCGGGTGGCGGTGCAGGTCTCGTCGAGGCTCGCCGTCCCGGCGTCGAGCTCGCGGGCCGCGGCCACCAGCACCGCGAGCTTCACCGTCGAGGCCGCGTAGAAGTCCAGGTAGTCCTGGCGCGCCGCCAGCACCTCGCCCGACGCCCGGGCTATCCGGTAGGCCACCACGGGTACCCCGTCGCTGTGCGTCCCTGTGGACACCATCTCGGTCCGTCCTCTCGTCGATCCTCGCCCTGGCCGTACGACGCCCGGGTCCTGCTGATCTCCGGTCCTACCTAGCCCCGGTCCTGCTTCGTCCCGTCCTCCTTCGCGGCCTCGCGGACGACGTCGGCCCACGCGTGGACCAGCGCGCGCGACTGCGCCTCATTCTCGGTTGCATGGACCATCGCGGCCGCGGCCAGCGCCTCCCGGTCGATGCCCTGCTCGGAGAGCGCCGCCTCGTCCCACGTCGCCACCCGCTCCGGCCGCGCCTCGGGGTGGAACTGCAGGCCCCAGGCGCGATCGCCCACGCGGAACGCCTGGATCGGGCACTCGCCGCTCGAGACCAGCAGCGTCGCCGACGGCGGCAGGGTGGTCACCGAGTCCTCATGGTTCTCGATCATCCACAGCGGCTCGTCCGGGACCCCCGGTAGCACACCGAAGACGGGGTCGTCGGCGGCGGCGGGCAGCACCGTGAGCGGGCACATGCCGCGCTCCGTCTCGCCGGACCGTGCCGTCACGCCGCCGCCCGCGACGTGCGCGAGCAGCTGGCCGCCGAGGCACAGGCCGAGCAGCGGCATCCCGGCGTCCAGCGCCTCGACGGTCAGCCGCCGCTCGCGCGCCAGGAACGGGTGGTGCACGTCGTCGTCCGGCATGAAGCCGCCGCCCAGCAGGACCAGGCCCCCGAACCCGTCGAGACTCTCGGGGAGCTCGGCGCCGGGAACGAGGACGGGCTCGAGGCCGGCCTCGGGCAGCCACTGTTCGAGCCGGCCCATCAGGCTGGTGGGCGAGTTCAGGACAACCAGGACACGCGTCATACCTCGACCCTAGGGTCCACCAGCTCTCGCGCGAAGTGACAGGCCACCACGTGGGAAACGTCCGAGGCGGCACCAGGAGAGGTGTCCGCGGAGCGGGGGACCAGCGCGGGCACGTCCGTCTCGCACATCGTCGGGACCAGCCGCAGACCCAGGTCGGGCCGGCCGGCAGGCGGCTGCGCCGGGGCCGCGTCCGTGCGTGCCTCGGGCAGTGTCGGCGCGAGCCAGCAGCGCGTGTGGAACGGGCAGCCGGACGGCGGGTCGACCGGGGAGGGTGGGTCACCCTCCAGGACGATCGCACCGACGCTGCCGGTCGGACCGACGCTGCCGATCGCACCGACGCTGCCGGTCGAGCTTGTCGGGACCCGGGTCTCGACAGGCCCGGCCACCGGCGTGGGCTCCACCGGGCGGCTCGACGTGACCAGGCGGACCGACGGGTCGGGCACGGGCACGGCCGACAACAGTGCCTGGGTGTACGGGTGCTGTGCCGCGTCGTACACCTCGGCCTCGGCTCCCTGCTCCACGATCCGCCCCAGGTACATCACCGCGACGTCGTGGGCGATGTGCCGCACCACGCCCAGGTCGTGCGCCACGAACAGGTACGACAGGCCGAGCTCCGCCTGGAGGTCCTCCAGGAGGTTGATGACCTGCCCCTGCACCGACACGTCGAGCGCGGACACGGGCTCGTCGCACACCAGGATCTTCGGCCGCAGCGCGAGTGCGCGGGCGATCCCGACACGCTGCCGCTGCCCGCCCGAGAACTGGTGGGGGTATCGGTTCGCGTGATCCGGGTCCAGGCCGACGAGCTCCAGCAGCTCGCTCACCGCGGCCCGCCGTCCGCCGGCCGGGTCGATGCCGTGGATGGCGAACGGCTCGCCCACGATCTCGTTCACCGACATCCTCGGGTTCAGCGAGGTGTACGGGTCCTGGAACACCATCTGCACGTCCCGGCGCAGCTGCTTGCGCCCGGCCCGGGACAGGCGGGAGACGTCCTCGCCGTCCACGAGCACCTGGCCGCTGGTCGGCGTCTCGACGCCGACCAGCACGCGCGCGAGCGTCGACTTGCCCGAACCGGACTCGCCCACCAGCCCGAGGGTGCGGCCCCGGTCCAGGGTGAGCGAGACACCGTCGACCGCCTTGACCGCGCTGACCGAACGGCGCAGCAGGCCGTTGCGCACGGGGTAGTGCTTGACGAGGTCACGCACCTCGAGCACGGGCTCAGCCATGGTCCCCTCCAGAGTCTCCGCGGTCGTCCCCACGGTCGAACGCCGTGGCGGCCGCGTTCCCGGCGGCCGTGGTGCGACCCGTGCTGTGCTCGTCGGCGCCGTCCGGTGCCGGCTCCTGGCCCGCCATGATGTCGGACGCGAAGTGGCAGGCCGACATCCGGCCCTTGGCCGGGACGGCGGCCGGCGGTACCTCGGTGCGGCACACGTCGCGGGCGGCGTCGCAGCGCGGGTGGAACGGGCAGCCCGACGGCCTCGCCGCAAGACTCGGCGGGCGCCCGGGGATCACGGAGAGCCGTCCCGTTCCGGAGGCGGACGGGATCGAGCGCAGGAGCGCCCGGGTGTACGGGTGGGCCGGCGCGGTGTAGGCAGGAACCACGGGTGCCTGCTCGACGGCGCGGCCCGCGTACATGACCGTGACGTCGTCCGCGACGCCGGCCACGACGCCGAGATCGTGGGTGATCAGCACCAGGCCCATCTGCCGCTCCGCCTGGATCTCGGCGAGCAGCCGCAGCACCTGCGCCTGGACGGTGACGTCGAGGGCGGTCGTGGGCTCGTCCGCGATGAGCACCGCCGGGTCCAAGGACAGGGCGGAGGCGATCATGACGCGCTGCCGCATGCCGCCGGAGAACTCGTGCGGGTACTCCTTGACCCGTGCCTTGGCGTTCGGCACCTTGACCAGATCGAGCAGCTCGACGGCCCGCTTGCGGGCGTCCGCGCGGGACATCCCCCGCCGTGCGCGCAGCGCCTCCGTGAGCTGGTAGCCCACCGTGTGCACGGGGTTGAGCGCGGCCAGCGCGTCCTGGAACACCATCGCCACCTGGTCGCCACAGCGCGCCCTGTGCTCCTTGCGGCTCAGCGCGAGGAGGTCCACGCCGTCGAGGCGCGCGGTGCCTGCCGTCACGGTGGCCGTGTCCGGCAGCAGGCCCAGCACGGCCAGCGACGAGACCGACTTGCCCGAGCCGGACTCGCCGACGATGGCGAGGGTGCGGCCTGCCTCCACCCGGTAGGACAGCCCGTCCACGGCACGCACCTGGCCGGCCGGGGTACGGAACTCGACGCTGAGGTCGGTCACCTCCAGCAGCGGAGGAGGCGCGCAACTCTCGTCCTTGTTCACGGTCTTCTCCTCCGCCGCGCTCCGCGTGCGGCTCATGAGCTCAGCCTCGGGTCGAGGGCGTCACGCAGGGCGTCACCGAGCACGACGAGGGCGAGCACGGTGGCGACCAGGCAGATCAGGGGTGCGAGCAACACGTGCGGCGAGCCGCCGAGCACCCACTGCGAGCCCTGCTCGATCTGGATGCCCCAGCTCGTCGCCGGGGGGCGCACCCCGATACCGAGGAACGACAGCACCGCCTCCGCACTGATCACGCCGGCTACCGAGGTGGGCAGCAGCGCCGTGACCGTGCCTATCGCGTTCGGCAGCACGTGCCGGCCCATGATGCGCAGGTCGGAGGCACCGAGGGACCGCGCGGCCGTCACGTAGTCGAGGTTCTTGGCCTCCAGCGTGGCGGCCCGGACGTAGCGGGCGTACGGCATCCAGCCGAACAGGATGAGCACGACCGCGGGCAGCAGGATGACGTCGAACGTCCCGGCACCCAGGTCGACACCCTTGAACAGGGACAGCACCAGCAGCGCCGCCAGCAGCAGCGGGATCACGAGGAACACCTCGACGGTGCGGGACACCAGATAGTCCACCCAGCCGAGGTAGTACCCGGCGAGCAGGCCGAGCGTGACGCCGATGACCAGCGAGACGCCGACCACGACGATCGCGAGCAGCAGCGACGGGCGGACGCCGTGCACCATCGTGGCCAGCACGTCGCAGCCGAGCGCATCGGTGCCCAGCGGGTGCTCACCGCCCCAGCCCTGGGGCGCCGTCCGAGCCTCCCGGATGGGGCAGCTCCGCGGGCTGGTGTCCGTGAACAGCCGGGGGAAGGCCGCCATCACCGCGAAGAAGACGAGGACGGCCGCCGCAGCGATCGTGTCAGGCCTGCGCCGGAGCGTGCGCCAGGCGTCGGCCACCGGGCTCGACGACGCACCCGATCCCCGCGGCACCGTAGGAGTGGGGGTGGCGGCGTCACTCATAGCGGATCCTCGGGTCGAGCAGGGCGTAGGCGATGTCGACGACGATCATCACCACGACGGTCACGGCGGCCAGCAGGGTGACGATGCCGAGCACGAGCCCGACGTCGTCGTCGCGCACGGCGCCCCACAGGACGCCGCCCATCCCGTAGATGTTCATCAGGCCCTCGGTGATCACGGCGCCACCCAGGGCCTCCGTGAAGGTCAGGCCGACGGCGGTCACCACGGGAACCGAGGAGTTGCGCACCACGTGGTGCACGACGACGTGCCGCTCGCCCAGGCCCTTCGACCGCGCCGTACGCACGTGGTCGCCCTGGTAGGACTCGAGCTGGCCCGCGCGGACCAGGCGGATGAACGCCGCCGAACCGGCCAGGCCCAGCAGGATGCCCGGCACGAGCACCGTGGCCCACGGATGCTCCGGGTCGAACGACGGCTTGAACCAGTACGGCGGCCAGCTGTCCTCGCCGAACGTCTCCTCGGCCCATCTGCTGAGGGGGACTGCGACCACGTAGCGGTAGACGATCAGCAGCACGAAGACGGGGAAGGCGTCGATGAGCACCGACGTGAGGCGGATGCCGTGGTCTCCCGGAGAGCCGCGCCAGCGGGCGGCGACGGAGCCGAGCACCATGCCGAGCGCCAGCCAGGTGACCAGGACCACGCAGAACAGGCGGAGCGTGTTCGGTGCCGCGGTCGCGACGATGTCCGAGACCTCACGCCCGCGCAGGTTGGTGCCGAAGTCGCCCTGGGCGTACTGGCCGAGGCGTTCGACGAACGGGCCGAGGCACGGGTTGCCCACCTGGTCGAAGCAGGGGTCGTCGAGGTTGAAACGCTGCTCGACGACGGCGATCTGCGCCGGCGACGCCACCTTGTCCCCGAAGAACGCCTGCGCCGGGTTGCCGTTGAGCTGGATGGCGACTGTCGTGAGCAGGTGGAGCAGGAGCATCACGAGCAGCAGCGTGCCGACGGCCTGCAGCACACGCCTGAAGATGTAGCGGCCCATGGATTCCTTCGGTCGTCCATGACCGCGAGGTAGTGCCGTGGTGCGTCGGTGGCACTACCTCGCGGTGATCACGTGCGGGTGGTCAGCTTGCCGAGACCTCGATCTCACGCAGGATCGGCGCACCCGAGAAGGGGTTCAGGATCACGTTGTCGAGCCGCTCGCTGTAGTACGTGGCGCTGAAGCTCCAGCGGAACGGGATGGTCGGGAACTCCTCGGCCAGGATGGCCTCCGCCTCCTGGTAGAGGGCGACGGACTCGTCCAGCGACCCGGCCCTGGCTGCCTCGTCCAGCTTGTCCTCGAACTCCTCGCTGTACCAGCCCCAGTGCCCCGCTCCGGGCTCGCCCGAGGCGTAGAAGCTGAGGTAGTTCTCGTTCAGCGGGTAGTCCGGGAACCAGTTGTTCCGGAACATGCCGTCGTAGCCCTGCTCCGCACGGGTGGTGAAGTAGTCAGGGTCGATGTTGAGCTCGTACGGGATGCCGAGCACCTCCTCGATCGAGTTGCCGATCGCGGTGAAGTACTCCACCTCCGCCTCGTCGTCGCCCAGGCTGATCTGCAGCTTCTCGCCCTCGGGCCAGCCGCCCGCCTTCTCCAGCGCCGCCTTGGCGGCCTCCGGGTCGAAGACGCACCACTCGCAGGTGCCCGCCTCGCCACCGGGCACGCCACCAGGGACCACCCAGGAGTCGGCAGGGGTGGCCTGGCCGCTGCCCAGGGAGCCGATGATGCCCTCGCGGTCGATCGCCATCGAGATGGCCTTGCGGAACTCCTTGTCGTTCCACGGGCCCTCGGTGTAACCGGAGAATCCGAGGTACGTCAGGGCGGCCCCGGGGCGCTCGATGTAGCGTTCGGCGAGCTCGGGGTCGTTCTTGGCCGCCTCGACCTCTGCGGTCGGCGGGAACGAGAGGTCGAGGTCGCCGGTCTTGAAGTCGGCCCACCCCGCGGTCTCGCCCGTCGCGTACTCGGTCCAGTGGATCGTGTCGTACTCAGGGGTCTCGTCGAGCGGGTAGTCCGCCCACCTCTCCGCGGTGAGCTCCTGACCCTGCGACCACTCGGTGACCCGGAACGGGCCGTTACCGATGGGTTCGAGGGCGCACTTCTCGACGTCGTCCAGGCACTCCTGCGCGACGGGGAAGAAGCCGGTGTAGCCGAGCATCGTCGCGAAGCCGGCGAACGGAGAGTTCAGCGTGACCTCGAGCGTCAGGGGGTCGACGACGTTCAGTCCGGACAGCTCGTCAGCCGCGCCCTCCTTGACGATCTCGCCGTCGTCGTCCGTCTCCGGCTGCATCTCGTCGTAGCCCTGGATGATGCTGAAGAAGTAACCGGAGTACAGACCGTTGTCACCGTCGGCGGTGTAGTTCCAGGCGCGGGCGAACGCCTCGGCGTCGACGGGCTCCCCGTTCTGGAACGTCAGGTCCGGCTTGATCTTGATGGTCCAGACCGTGTTGTCGTCGTTCGGCTCGATCGACTCGGCCACGTAGTTGTACGGCTCCGTGGTCTCCGGGTCGTACCGCACCAGGCCGTCGTAGACCACGTCGAGAACGCTGATGTTGTCGTACGCGCCGGCGTCGCCGGGGAACAGTGTCTCCATGTCCTGGCTGATCCAGGTCTCGAGCGTGACCGGGCCCTCGGCGTCGTCGTCCGCGGTCTGGCTCGGGGTGCATCCTGCGAGCGCCAGCGCCACGGCGGCGCACGCGGCAACCGTGGCGAGCGGCGCCCTTCGTCCTGCTCGTGCATGCGTCATTGCTTGCCTCCCCAGTTCGTCTCCCCGATCAGAGGTTGGGGAGGTTTGGACCATATCGCCACGGGAGGCCCGTTGCGTGGAAACTCGTGTAAACCATCTGTAACGATTCGTCAGGGCCCCTTCCTCCCTGGGGCAGGAGGAACCAGGTCCGGACCGGGTGGAGGCCGGAGTTGTTTCTGTTTCAACCTTTCGGGACAGCAACAACTCCGGCCCCTGGCTCAGCGCCGCACAGTCACCGGATCACTCGTCGCGGACGCCGTCGCGCCGTCCGCGGCCCGGGCCGTGACCTGCACGGAAAGCGCGTGCCCGACGTCCCACGGCTTCACCTTGTAGGTCGTGCCGTCGCCGGACGACTTGCCGCCGCCGTGGACCGGCTCGCCGTCCCGGAGCCACCGGTACGTGTACGTCGCCTCCTGCGACCACGTGCCCGGTTCGGCCGTGAGGACCTTGCCCTTCACTGCCTTGCCCGTCACCAGCGGCGGGGTGAGGCTGACCAGCCCGGCGTCGGCCACGAGCAGGCCCACGCCCCAGCGGGCGGTGGACTGGTAGCCGGTCCCGGTCGGGTCCGCCCAGTTCCGGACGGCGGTCCGTGCGCCGTCCGTCGCGTCGTTGACCTGGAAGTCCAGGCCGTGGAACGTGCCGAGCCCGCCGTAGGACAGCAGGTCGACCGATGCCTCGACCCGGTACCCGCCGTCGGTCCGGGTGGTGGCGGTCGCCACGCGAGCGCGCTGCGCCGCCTCGTCACCGGTCCCGAACGACACGGCGTTCTCGGCCGAGATGCGGATCTGTGTGTCGTCGGCCCGGTAGCCACCGTTCTTCGCGTTGCCGCCGTCCACGTAGATCTCCACGGAGTCCTGGATCCACGGGTCGGAGCCGGAGACGTCGACGGCGGGGTCGGCGACGTCCGCCAGGACGTACAGCGTGCCGTCCCGCCACAACGTGCTGACTTCTGCCACCGCGCCGCCCGAGCCTTCCACCTCCTTGGTGGTGGACACCTCGCCGGCCGTGGCCCACACGTCGTCGACGTCGCCGTCGATCACCGGTGCCGCGGTGGCCCGCGGGACCTCCAGGTACGACAGCTCCTCGATCAGCGTCAGTGTGCCGAGAGCACCCGGCGAGTTCCACGCCGTCGACGCGTCGCCGCTGGTCACCTGGGCGTCGAAGGTGACAGTGCCGCCCTCTTCGAGGGCCCCGGGCAGGTGCACGACGACGTCGTAGCCCCCCTCCCGCTCCGTCACCACGGCATCCGCGCCGTCGCCGGTCACGGAACCGTCGCGGCCGACCACGTACTCCGCGTCAGGACCGGCCTCCGTGCCACCGAGCACGAGCGTGACGGCGTCGCCGGGGATGGCCTCGGCGTCGTCCACGGAGACGAACGCCGTCAGGTGGTCGGACGCCCAGCGCAGCTGGAACGCGGCCTCGCCGCCGTCCGGCGCGGCGAACGTGTGCCTCGGCAGCCGGTCCCACTCCGGGGACGCCGTGGCGGTCCCGTCCAGCGGCACGTCACCCGCGAACACGTTCGCGGTGCGCAGACGCGCGGGGAGCTCCGCCCCGACCGCACCGTAGTAGGCGGGCTTGGCCTGGTACCGGTCGTCGAAGATCAGCGGCGCGCCGCTGTCGACCCGCCACGACCGGCCGTCGGTCAGGCCCCACGCCGTCACGCAGAACAGGTGCTCGGCGTGGGTGCGGAACACGTCGAACGCGTCCCGGAAGTAGTACCCCTGGTCGATCAGCCGGGCCTGGCTCACCGGCGTGCCCGTCGTGACGTCGAGCTCGGTGACCGCCTGCGTCACCGGCAGGTCCGCGAACCGCTCGATCGCTCCCTCCAGGGCGCTCACCGGCATCGCGAGCGACACGTGGAACTGGTGCCCGACACCGTCCACCGGAACCCCGCGTTCCAGCAGCCGCTCCACCAGCGCGCGGTACCGGTCCTGCTTGCCGCCCTGCTCCGTGTTGTAGTCGTTGATGAACAGGGTCACCGGCCGGTCCGCACCGGCCGACGGCGGCGCGGCGTACGTCTCGTTGAACGCCTCGTCCGCGTACCGGAACGCCAGGTCGATGTACTCCTCGCCCAGGACCCGGAACCACTCGCTGCGGCGCAGGCCGTCCGGGTTCTCGCCGCCGTCGGACACGACCTCGTTGACCACGTCGAACGCGACCAGCGGGTTGGTGTCCGAGCCGAAGGGCCCGTAGTCGGCGCTGAGGTCCTCCGCGATGGCGAACACGTGCTCGCGCAGGCGCTCGCGGAGGATCTCCTTGCCCGTCTCGTCGGCGGGCAGCGGCTCGCCGGCGTCGTCCTGGAAGAACCAGTCGGGCGTCTGGCTGTGCCAGGCCAGCACATGACCGTAGACACGCAGGTCGTTCGCCTGGGCGAAGTCCATGAGCGCCGTCGCCTCGGGATGCCGGCGGAACGTGCCGTCGGTGTCGTACCAGGCCTCTGGCTTCATGTGGTTCTCGGGGGTGATCTGGCCGAAGTGGCGGTCCAGGAGCTGGGCGGCGGCGCCCGACGTCTCGCGGCTGTCGATCGCGACGCCCACGGGGAAGTCGGTCGTCTCCTTGATCCCGGTCAGGTCCTCGATCAGCGGCGGCTCGGGGACCGAGACCACGATGTCGTCGACGAGCCAGTCGCTGGTGTTCCCGCCGTTGTAGGCGGTCTCGAAGTACAGCAGGGCGCTGTCGTGGGCCGGCATGGTGAAGGTGGAGGTCACCTGGGTCCAGCCGGTGCTGGTGATGCCGTCGAACTGGCCGAGCGTCGCGAAGGTCTGGGCGCCGTCGGTGGCGGTCGCCAGGCTCAGCCAGATGTCGCCGGTCGCCTGGCCCTCGGGAAAGCGGACCCAGGCCGAGACGTCGTACGTGACGCCCGCGCGCAGCACGCCGGTGACGTCGCGGCCGATGCCGTCGCCCGTGGCATCGCGGCCGGTGAGCGCCGCCGAGCGGGTGGAGTCGTGGGCGTCGGAGTCGGTGACCGCGAGGATGAAGTCCGAGGCCTCGGTGCCGTTGCGCGGCTCCCAGCCGCCGAGCGTGCCGTCCTCGAAGTCGGTGCTGATCACCGGGCCCGACGCCGGGGGAGTGCCCTGGGGGAGCACGAACTCCCAGCCGTCCGCCAGCCGCTCGGTGACGACCGTCCGGACCGCGGCGAGGGTGCCCGACCGGTCACCGCCGCCGTCATGGGCCAGGACGAGCTCGCCCGGCACCATCGCGGCGCGCAGGTTGCCGGTCAGGGTGTCGACGTCCTGCGTCTCCCAGTCGGCGATCGTGTTCCGGACCGCGAGCGGCTGCATGCCCAGCTCGACGGCGACGCCGGGGGTGACGCCCCACGAACCGTTCGGGGCGCGCCAGAAGGGGATCTTCTGGTTCGGGTTGCCGAGCGCGTCGCGGATGATGCCCATGTTCGCGACCAGGTCCGCGCGCACCCGCTCCTCGGACCAGGAGCCCATGTCGGCGTAGCCCGTCGAGTGGTTGCACAGCACGTGGCCGTCCGCGACGATCCGGCGAAGGAGCGCGGCCCCGCCGTCGGCCTGGATGTTCTGGCCGATCACGCAGAACACCGCCTTGATGTCGTGCTCCGCGAGGAAGTCGAGCAGGGCGGGTGTCGTGCCGGGGTTGGGACCGTCGTCGAAGGTCAGGGCCGAGACGTCGCCGCTGCCTCCCGCCGCGTAGGCGGGGGTCGGTACGGGGTTGATCGCGCCGCCCGGGACGACGTCGCCCGGCGCGACGGGGTCAGAGGTGGTCACCATGATGTCGTCCACGAGGATCGTGTAGGGCGCGTCCTGGTCGGCGCTGCCGAGGTAGGCCTGCAGCTCGGCAGGGTCGCCGTCGGCCGTGTACGTGCCGGTGACGGTGGTCCAGTCCGAGCCGATGGTCGTGTTGCCGACCCAGGTGTAGGTCGGCTTCATGACGAACCGGACACCCGAGCTGGCGGGCGCGGGCTGGCCGGGGTCGGCGCCCTCGGCGAGGCGGGCGCGCATGCTGAAGGTGTAGGTGGAGCCGGGCTGGAAGATCCCGGTGGGGGACTGGAGGCCCTCGTAGTCGGCCGCTCGGGTGATGGCGAGGACCTTGCCCGTGCCGTCGGGGCCGGGGTCGGGTACGACCTCGAGACCCGCGCCGCCGCTGGGTGTCCAGGTGCCGGTGGTGCCGTCCTCGAAGTCGACGGAGGTGACGACCGTGTCGGCCGTGGTGCGGGCGGTGGCTGTGACTGTAGTGGCCGGCGTCGTGCTGGCGCCGGCGGCGCTCGCGGGCGCCGCCCCGAGGGCTCCGGCAGCGACGAGCACTGCGAGGCCAGCGGCTGTGAAACGATTTCGCTTTGGTGGGTCTACCGGGGTGAAACGATTTCGACGCGGCATGCTGCGCTCCCTTGCGCGTGTCTCCGATGGGGGCGAACGCCGGAGCGACGGTGCTGCGGCGGTCGTAGGGGCAGCGTAGCCAGCGGTGGCGCCGCAGTCGAGAGGCGCCGCTGGACGCCGACGAAAGGCCCGGCGTCTACCCAGCGGTTGGGCCCGAACTCGTACGGACTTCGGGCCCAATCACTGGGTAGACGCCGGGGTGCGGCTCAGGCCGGGAGTTCCTTCATCGCTCCCTTCGCGATGCGCAGCCGGCGGGGCGTCCGGGCCGCGACCACCGAGTCGTGCGTGACCAGCACGATCGTCAGGCCCTGCTCCTTCCACAGGCCCTCGATGAGGTCCACGATCTCGTCGCGGGTCTCCTCGTCGAGGTTGCCGGTGGGCTCGTCCGCCAGCAGCACCTTCGGGTTCTTCACGAGCGCACGCGCGATGGCGACGCGCTGCTGCTGTCCGCCCGACAGCTCACCCGGCAGGTGATCACCCCGGTCGCCGAGACCCACCGAGTCCAGCGCGGCGAGGGCGCGCGCCGTCCGGCTCTGCCGCGCGATCTTCGAGGGCACGAGCGCCGTCTCCACGTTCTCCAGCGCGGTGAGCGTGGGGATGAGGTTGAAGTTCTGGAACACGAAGCCGATGGTCTCGGCACGCGCGGCGGTGAGCTGGGTATCGCTCATGGCGGCGAGATCCTTGCCGTCGAGCTTCACCGTGCCCGACGTCGGACGGTCCAGCCCGCCCAGCATCTGCAGCAGGGTGGACTTGCCGCCACCCGTCGGCCCCTGGACGGCCACGAGCTCGCCGTCGCCGATCGTCAGGGACACGTTCTTGAGCGCGCGTACCTCGCGCTTGCCCTGGCGGTACGTCTTGGTCAGGTCGTCGATCTGGTACATGGGTCTACCTCTTCTCGGGTCGGGGCTCGGTCGGGCTCACGCGAGGGAACGGAGGGCCTCGGCGGGGCGCAGCTTCGCCGCCCGCCGCCCGCCGACGACACCGGCGAGCAGCCCGCCCAGCACGGCCAGCCCGATGGCCGCCAGGACGATCCACAGGCTCACGGGCGCTTGCAGCACGATGTCGACCGCGTCGCCCGCGGCGCCGGCGAACGCGTCGGGGCGTTCGCCGAACGCACCGCCCCCGCCGCCGTCCGGTGCGGTGCCGCCGCCCTGGACGGTGCCGGCGGGGCCGGCGCGCATCATTTCGCTCGCCCCGCCCATGGTGAGACCGCCGGATGCGCCGCTGAGCGTGATGCCCGCCAGGTTCACCGCCCACACGGCCAGCACGCCGAGCGCGAGGCCCGCAGCTCCGCCGATGAGGCCCTGCACCACGGACTCGCCGGCCACCTGCCCCACCACCCGGTTCCGGCTCCAGCCGATCGCCTTGAGCGTGCCCAGCTCGCGCGTCCGGCGGTTCACGCCGGAGACGGTGAACAGGATCGCGAGGCCGAAGGCGGCCGCGAGCACGATCGCGCTCAGCCAGGTGCCGAGCGTGCCGACCAGGTCGGACGCGGTGGAGAGGGATCCGGTGACGCCCTCGGCGAGGTCGGACTGGGTGCTCACCGACGCGTCGGGCAATTCGCTCTCGATGGCGGCGGCCACCGCGTCGACGTTCTCGGCCGAGTCCACCTGTACGTAGACGTCGGTGACCTGGTCCGCGAGGTCCGCGAGGGTCTGGGCCGTGGCGAGCGGGAGGTAGGCGTCGGACGCAGTCGCGACGCCGTCACCCGTCGTGGACGAGACGGTGCCCACGATCTCCAGGTCCTTGCCGCCCACCGTGATCGTGTCGCCGACGGCGAGCTCCTGCTGCTCGGCGTAGGTGGCATCGAGCACGGCGACGTTCTTGTCGTCGGCCTCCAGCGTCCGGCCGTCGGCGACCTCGGCAGTGGTCAGCGGTCCGACGGCGGCGGCGTCGGGGTCCACGCCCGTGACCGTGAACCGGTTGATCTCGAAGGACGAGCCGCCCGCCGAGCCGTCGCCGGTGCCGTCCTGTCCCATCCGCAAGGTGACGTCGCCGGCGCCGCTCTCCTCCATGGCCGCCAGGTCCGGCATCTCGCCGGAGAAGGACATGTTCTCCAGGTCGAGCGACGCGGCGACGCCGGACACGTGGTCCAGCCCGGCGACCGTCTCCAGGGCGGAGGCGTCGAACGGCGCAGTACCCATCGCCGTGCTGAGGCGGTCGTCCGAGAGGTCGCGCGTGCCGTCCTCGTTCGCCTCACCCTCTCCCTCGTCGAAGTCGAAACGGCCCGGACTGCTACCGGCCGCGACCGGTCCCTCGCTGGGCTGGTCGACGGTGATGTCGGTCCCGACGCCGTAGACGGACGCGAGTACCTCGGACTGGGCGTCCTTGACGCCGGTCGATACCGCGTTGACGACGATGACCAGCGCGATAGCTACCGCGAGACCGATCGCCACCACGACGGTCTGCTTGCGTCTGTTGCGCAGCTCTCTGCGCAGATAGGTGAAGAACATGGGTTCCTGCCTGGGGTCGGGATGGGGCATACGGGACGTTGGTGTCCGTGCGCGGACCGTCTCGCGGGCCGTAGCGCCGCGCCCCGGGGAACGGGTGAGGGGCGGGGCGATCGCCTCACGGGGCGGTCCGCGCCGGACCATCCGGACGCTAGGTGGGCCTGCTGTGGTGAGCCTGTCGTCAACCTGCGGTGACCCTGTGAACCGCAGGCGTACGGCGTCGTCCCACGCCCTGGCCGTCCGGGGCGGGCGGACCGTGGACGGTTGCCCGCCTCGTCGCGGGACGTCCTAGGCTGAGGCCGTAACCTCCGAGCAACATCCTTAGAAGGAGACCCCGTGGCTAGCATCGAAGCCGTTGGAGCACGCGAGATCCTCGACTCGCGCGGCAACCCCACCGTGGAGGTGGAGATCGTCCTGGACGACGACACCTTCGCCCGTGCGGCGGTCCCGTCCGGCGCATCGACCGGCGCGTTCGAGGCCGTCGAGCTGCGTGACGGCGACAAGGGCCGTTACCTGGGCAAGGGCGTCGAGAAGGCGGTCGCGGCCGTCAACGACGTGATCGCCCCCGAGCTCGTCGGGTACGACGCCGAGGAGCAGCGCATCATCGACCAGGCGCTCCTCGACCTGGACGGCACCCCGAACAAGGGCAAGCTGGGCGCGAACGCGATCCTGGGCGTGTCGCTCGCCGTCGCGAAGGCTGCCGCCAAGAGCGCCGGCCTGGACCTGTTCCGCTACGTGGGCGGCCCGAACGCCCACGTGCTGCCCGTGCCGATGATGAACATCCTGAACGGCGGGTCCCACGCGGACTCGAACGTGGACGTCCAGGAGTTCATGGTCGCCCCGATCGGCGCCCCGACGTTCCGTGAGGCGCTGCGCACCGGCACCGAGGTGTACCACTCCCTCAAGTCCGTGCTGAAGGAGAAGGGCCTGGCCACCGGTCTGGGCGACGAGGGCGGCTTCGCGCCGAACCTCGGCAGCAACCGTGAGGCGCTCGACCTGATCCTCGTCGCCATCGAGCGGGCCGGCCTGACGCCGGGCAAGGACGTCGCGCTCGCGCTCGACGTCGCCGCCACGGAGTTCTTCTCCGACGGCGTGTACGCGTTCGAGGGCGGCAAGAAGACCTCGGACGAGATGATCGCGTACTACGAGCAGCTCGTGGCCGACTACCCGCTGGTCTCGATCGAGGACCCGCTGTCCGAGGACGAGTGGGGCGCCTGGGCCGGGCTCATGAGCAAGGTCGGCGACAAGGTGCAGATCGTGGGTGACGACCTGTTCGTCACCAACCCCGAGCGTCTCGCCCGCGGCATCTCCGAGAAGTCGGCGAACTCGCTGCTGGTGAAGCTCAACCAGATCGGCACGCTCACCGAGACGCTGGACGCCGTGACGCTGGCCCAGCGCAACGGCTTCACCACGATGACCTCGCACCGCTCCGGCGAGACCGAGGACACCACCATCGCGGACCTGTCCGTCGCGACCAACGCGGGCCAGATCAAGACCGGTGCCCCCGCCCGTGGCGAGCGCATCGCCAAGTACAACCAGCTGCTGCGCATCGAAGAGGCGCTCGACGAGGCCGGCACGTACGCCGGTCGGTCGGCTTTCCCGCGCTTCCAGGGCTGAGCCCGACAGAGCTGACAGAGGCCGACTGGTCGAGCCCGCTCACCAGGCGGCTCTGAGGAGTCCGCTTCGACCAAGCGACCCGGCATGTGTCTCGTCCGAGACGCGTGCCGGAGGGCTTGGTCGGGGCGGACCTTTGCTTTGACACACGGCGCGCCGGAGGTAATGCCGGTACAAAGGCCTGGCGAATCGGCACAATCGACCCATGCCTTCCTCACGTCGCCCGGCGCGACCCTCGGGTGCGGCGCGCGGCTCGGGCGCGCGCCCGTCATCGACCCCGCGCGCGGCGTCGGGTGCTGCGGGCGCGAAGAAGACCAAGGGGGCGACTCCCGGGCCCACCGGCAAGTCCGCGCCGAAGAAGCCGTCCGGTTCGACAGCCAAGGGCGCCACGCCCCGGGGGGCGACGAGCAGGGGGACAGCGGGCAAGGGAACGACGGGCAAGAGCTCGGCGGGCAAGAACACGACGAGCAAGAGCACGACAACGCAGGGCGCCGTCAGGAAGCCGGGCGGGTCGTCGCCCCGGGCAGCCGGCTCACCGCGGACCAGGGCGACACCGCGGTCGGCCTCCGGCGCGTCCGCCGGCCGCAAGCCCGCGGCGCCGTCGTCCGCGGGCCGCCGCACGGCCGCGCCGCGGAGCGCCCCGGCCCGGTCCGCCGCGCGCCCCGGCACGGCTGCCCCCAGGACCG
>NZ_JAJQMN010000017.1 GCF_028994775.1 Promicromonospora iranensis
GGACTCCTCGCGGGCCTGCGCGAGCTCGACGAGATCGAGGTGCGCGCCAAGAACGTCGGCATCCACCCCGACATCGCCGGATTCCAGGACCTCGCGCACGCCTTCGACCTCAAGGCGTCACTCATCGCCGCCCGCGCCACACTCGAAACAGCACTCCAACGCCGCGAGACCCGCGGCTGCCACAACCGCTCCGACTACCCGGACCTCGACCCGACGCTGCAGGTGAACCTGGTCTGGTCCCCGCGCACAGGCGTGGTCCGCGAGGAGATCCCGCCCGTTTCGGACGAGATCGCCACCCTGATCCAGGACCAGGAGGTCTCCACGGCGGGCAAGCTGGTCGAGTAACCCCCTTCCCTCATCGTTGAGTGCTGGGTATTTGTTGATTAGGCGGACCTGGATCAACAAATATCCAGCACTCAACGGGCCGGGGGTCGCGTCGTGGGACGGCGTCACAGACGGTGGTCTGTGCTGCTTATGGTGTCGCCGCCCTTTGTACCGCCTGAACGGAGAAGTACCGTGCCCCTCCTGGACGAGCGCCTCATACCCGTCTTCGACGAGGTCGTCACCCGCAACCCGGGCGAGACCGAGTTCCATCAGGCCGTGCGGGAGGTACTGGAGAGCCTGGGCCCGGTCGTGACCAAGCACCCCCAGTACACCGACGCCGCGGTGATCAGGCGCCTGTGCGAGCCGGAACGGCAGATCATCTTCCGGGTGCCGTGGACCGACGACACCGGACGCGTGCAGCTGAACCGCGGCTTCCGGGTCGAGTTCAACTCGGCGCTCGGTCCGTACAAGGGCGGTCTGCGCTTCCACCCGTCGGTGTATCTGGGGATCGTGAAGTTCCTCGGGTTCGAGCAGATCTTCAAGAACTCCCTCAGCGGGCTGCCGATCGGCGGGGGGAAGGGCGGCAGCGACTTCGACCCCAAGGGGCGCAGCGACGCCGAGGTCATGCGGTTCTGCCAGTCGTTCATGACGGAGCTGTACCGGCACCTCGGTGAGCACACCGACGTCCCCGCCGGTGACATCGGGGTGGGCCAGCGCGAGCTCGGCTACCTGTTCGGGCAGTACAA
Source organism: Promicromonospora iranensis (assembly GCF_028994775.1). Classification (GTDB taxonomy): domain Bacteria; phylum Actinomycetota; class Actinomycetes; order Actinomycetales; family Cellulomonadaceae; genus Promicromonospora; species Promicromonospora iranensis_A. The sequence continues at coordinate 1,071 of NZ_JAJQMN010000017.1, forward strand.
GCGCATCACCAACCGGTACGAGTCCGGGGTGCTCACCGGCAAGGGCCTGAGCTGGGGCGGGTCTCAGGTACGCACCGAGGCGACCGGTTACGGCACCGTCTTCTTCGTCGACGAGATGCTCAGGCACACCGGCGACTCGCTCGACGGCAAGCGCGTCGTCGTGTCGGGCTCGGGCAACGTCGCGATCTACGCGATCGAGAAGCTGCACGAGCTCGGCGCCCGTGTGGTCGCGTGCTCCGACTCCGGCGGGTACGTGGTGGACGAGGACGGGATCGACCTCGACCTGCTCAAGGAGATCAAGAATGCGCAGCGCGGCCGGGTCGCCGACTACGCGGCACGGCGCGGCGACGCCCACTACGTCGCGGGCGGGTCCATCTGGCAGGTGCCGTGCGAGATCGCCTTGCCCTGCGCCACCCAGAACGAGCTGGACGGCACCCACGCGAAGGTCCTGGTCGAGAACGGCTGCCAGATCGTCGCCGAGGGTGCCAACATGCCGACCACGCCGGAGGCGATCCGGTTCCTGCGGGACGCGGGCGTACGGTTCGCGCCCGGCAAGGCGGTGAACGCCGGCGGTGTCGCCACCAGTGCGCTCGAGATGCAGCAGAACGCCTCGCGGGACTCGTGGACCTTCGAGCACACCGAGGCGCGTCTCGCCGAGATCATGAGGTCCATCCACGACAGCGCCCTCGAGACCGCCGACGAGTACGACGTGCCGGGCGACTACGTGGCCGGCGCGAACATCGCGGGCTTCACGCGGGTCGCGGACGCGATGCTCGCCCTCGGCTTGGTCTGAGGCGCCCGGGGTCCGTCGCCCGCCCGTGGCCGGGTGCTGGAGGCGGGTCTTTCCGGCGGCCCGATAATCTTCCGACATGAACCGGGTGACCCTGCAGGACGTCGCGGACCGTGCGGGGGTCTCGATGAAGACGGTGTCCAACGTCGTCCGCGGATACCGTCACGTCAGCCCGGGGATGCGCGAGCGGGTGCAGGCCGCGATCGACGAGCTCGGGTACCGGCCGAACCGCACCGGCCGCAGCCTCGCGACCGGCCGTTCGAGCATGCTCGGCCTCGCCTTCCCTGATCTCCGGCGGCCGTACTTCGCCGAGCTCGCGCACATGTTCGCGCGGGTCGCCGAGTCGCGCGGCTACCGGCTCCTGCTCGCGGAGACCGGCGCGACGGCGGACGGCGAGCGGTCGGTGCTGCACGACCGCGAGGCCGGGATCATGGACGGGATGGTCATGCAGCCGCAGGTCCTGGCCGCCCGCGACCTGGACGGTCTGCGGCGCGGCATGCCCATCGTGTTCCTCGGCGAGGACCCGCAGCCCGCGAGCGCCGACCAGGTCGCGATCGACAACGTCGCCGCGGCCCGCGAGGCGGTGGAGCACCTGCTGCGGCTCGGCCGACGGCGGATCGGGTTCCTCGGCCACGAGACCGACCGCCTGTCCTGGACATCGACACTACGGATCGAGGGCTACCGCGCAGCTCTCGACGACGCAGGCCTGCCCGTCGACCCGAGCCTGCTCGTCCCCCGGCGGCAGGACGGCGACGCCCGCGACGCGGAGGAAGCCCTCAGCGCCGCACTCGACGCCGGCCTCGAGCTGGACGGTCTGCTGTGCCGCGACGACCTCGCCGCCATCGGTGCTCTGCGCGCTCTGCGCCGGCACGGCCTGGACGTCCCGGCCGACGTCGCGGTCATCGGCTGGGACGCGATAGAGCTCGGCGCGAGCACCGCACCGAGCCTGACGTCGGTCGCGCCGGACACCCGGGCGCTCGCCGAGCGCGCCCTCGACCTGCTGCTCGACCGACTGGACGGGCTCGAGGTACCGGGCCGCCACGTCACCGTCGGGCACACGATCCTGTTCCGGGAGAGCGCCCCGGCGCTGCGCTGATCCAGCCGGCGTACGGCTCGACCGAGGCTCGGACGAGCGGCTGGGCGCGGCGCGGATCGGCGCGGCTCACAGCTCGCCTGGGTCGGGTGGACCTGGGCGGTGGGTGCCAGGTCCGGTGAAATTCGTTCAGCCAGGCCCTGCACATTCAACCCTGGCTGAACTGTTCGGCTCAGGCGACATGCACCTGCCTGAGCCGAACGAAGTTCAGCCCACCCGGCACCCACCGCAACAGCACCCTGCGCCCCGACGCGAACCGCCCTACCGGACCGAGCCAGTCCGCGCCGCGAGCTGTTCGACGAGTGCCGCGCGGACCGGCTCCGGGAGCTCGACCGCCGTGAGCTCCGCCAGCCTCTCGGTGGCACTCCGGTCACTACTGACGACGTCCCACGCCTCGAGCTTCTCCGGGTTGCCGATCTGCGCGGACTCCAGGATCACGCGCGCCGCCTCACGCCGGTCCGAGCCGACCCGCAGGGGTCCGCCGTCGACCCGGACGACCAGCTCGGCGCCCGTGGCACCGGCGGCGCTCACGCTCCACCGCCCGTCGACGCCGCTCACCTCGGCGGGCGCGCCGTTCACCGTGACCGGACCCTCGGGCAGCGCGGCGAGGAACGTCACCGTCCACTCCCGGCGCGCGGGCAGCACGCCGGTGCTTCCCTCCGCCACCCCGATCCGGAACTCGCCCCGCTCACGGTCCCAGGACAGCACGGTCCGTGCCGCGGCTCCGCTGCCGTCACCGACCGAGTCGTCCTCGGCGTCCTCGGCCAGGACCAGCTCGCCGGACGCCGCCGGCGCGACAAGCACCTCGAACGCCGTCGGGTTTCGCGTCGCGTCGAGGTCCTGTCCGGCGTCGAGCGGCAGGATCCCGCCGGCCCGCAGCAGGACCGGGATGGACGCGTCGGTCCGATGCATCTCCACGGTCCGTCCGCCCTGGTAGACGGCGTCGGTGAAGATGTCGGTCCACAGGCCGTCCGGCAGCCAGACCCGTACGCGGCCCCGCAGCGACAGCGGACTGCGCGGCTCCGTGATCGGCGCGACCAGCAGCTCGCTGCCGAACGCGTACTGGTTGGGCACCGAGTACGCCTCCGACCGCCGCGGCTCGAGGTGGTACATCGGCCGGACGAGCGGAACTCCCTCGGCGGCCCGATGGTTCATCGTGTGCAGGTAGGGAACCATGCGGTGCCGGAAGCGCAGCGCGTCCCCCATGGCTGCACGGTGTTCCGGCGGGAACACCCACGGCTCCTTGCTGATGAACGGGTTGTTCGCGGAGTGCAGCCGCATGATCGGCGAGAAGACACCGAACTGCACCCACCGGGTGGCGAGCTCGTCGTCGCGCACGCCACGCGTGTGGCCACCGATGTCGTGGCTCCACCACGAGTACCCGATGTTCGCCGCGGTGGCCGTGAACTCGGGCTGGAAGTGCAGCGACGCCCACGAGACCACCGTGTCGCCGGAGAAGCCGACGGCGTACCGGTGGCTCCCGGGCCCGGCGTACCGGGAGAACGTCATGCCCGGACCGCCGTCCCGGGCAGCGTCGATGTGGTGGAAGTGGTTGAGCACCCACAACGGGTCGACGCCGGGCAGCCCGGACGTGCGGCCCTGCTGCCAGTCGATCCACCAGAAGTCGACACCCTGGGCCTCCAGCGGATGGTGCAGCTCGCGAAAGTAGGCCTGCAGGAAGGTCGGGTCGACGGGGTCGAAGGGAATCGGCTCACCGCCGTCCGAGTCCACGCCCAGGGCGCGGGCCATAGCGGGGTAGGCGTCCTCGAAGGCGCGGACGCCGTCGGCGGGGTGCAGGTTGAGGGTGGTGCGCAGACCCCGGTCGTGCAACGTGCGCAGAAACTCGGCGGGGTCCGGGAAGAGCGTGGGCTCCCACGAGTAGCCGGTCCAGCCGTTGCCGAACTCCGGGGGCACCGATCCGACCCGGTGCCAGTCCATGTCGATCACCGCGACGGAGAACGGGATGCCCTCGTCGTCGAAGCGGTCCATGAGGGCCAGGTAGGACTCGTCGCTGTACGGGTGGTAGCGGCTCCACCAGTTGCCGAGCGCCCAGCGCGGCAGCCGCATCGGGTGGCCGGAGACCCGATACAGGTCCTGGACGGCGTCCTGGTAGTCGCGGCCGTGGGCGAACACGTACAGGTCCTGCCGGCCGGGGACCCGCGAGCCGACCCACCCGTCGTCCTCGAACAGGAACGACACGGTGTCGTCGACGACGGCGATCCCGTCAGGCGCCACGACCCCCGGCTCCAGCGCGGTCCGGCCGTCGACGTCGTCGAGGGTCCGTGCGGTGCCGCCGAGGTCTCGTGTCGGCTCGCCGAAGCGCCACCGGCCGGCGTCGTGCCCGAGCACCTCGACGACGAGGCCGCTCGCGGAGAACTCACCGCCGTCGTACCGCAGCCGGGCGCGCCGGGTGGTGAGCACCACGCCCTCGCCGACCCGCTCGACGGCGAAGTCGACAGGGGGCAGGTCCCGGCGGATGGCGAACGTGGAGGCGCGGTCCTCGAAGCTGCCGTCGGCCGACCGCTCGATGCGGAAGACGCCATCGGTCAGGACGGTGATCCGCCAGCCGGCGCCGTGCACCTGCTGTTCGGGCCGCGCGTGCGGCGCCGCCTCCGGCAGGGGCCGGATGACGGGCAGGCTCTCGGCGATCTCTGACATGAATCTCCTCGTACTCGTTCGGTGCTGCTCAGTGCTTGACGGCGCCCTGCGTCACGCCGCTGATCACCCAGCGTTGCGCGAACAGGTAGGCGACGATCGTCGGTGCCATCGCCATCAGGTACGACGCGAAGGCGACGTTGTAGTTGGTCCCGAACTGGCTCTGGAAGATGTTCTGCACCACGGGCAGAGTCTGCAGCGCCGGGTCGGACGTGATGAGCGACGGCATCATGAAGTCGTTCCAGGACGCGAGGAACGCGAAGATGCCGACCGTCGCGTTCATGGGCCCCAGCAGCGGCAGGATGATCCGCCAGAAGATCTGCCAGGTGCTCGCGCCGTCGATCCGGGCGCTCTCCTCGAGCTCGACCGGGATCGAGCGCAGGTATGCGGTGTACAGCAGCACGCTGAAGGACAGCTGGAACATCGCGTGCAGGATGCCGACACCGATCGGGGTGTCCAGGCCGGTGAGCGCCGTCAGCTGGATCTGCGGCAGCGCGACGACGGGGAACGGCAGGAACAGCGCCACCAACAGGTAGATCATCGACCAGCGGAAGAACCGGTGCGACCAGTTGCGCGCGATGGCGTAGGCGGCGAGGGAGCTGAGCAACAGCGTCAGCACGACGGCGATCGCCGCGACACCCAGTGAGACGGCGAACGACACCGGGAACCGCGTGAGCTCCCACGCCTCGGCGAAGCTGCCCGGGTTGAAGGGCGCCGGCAGCGAGAACGCGTTGCCGTCCGCCGACTGGGCGCTGGTCTTGAACGCCATCGACAGCGTGACGTACAGCGGCACGAGGACAGTGAGCGTCGCGAGGCCGAGGACGATCGTCAGCGGCCAGTTCGTCCGGTTGACGCGGCCGGCACGGCTGGCGGAGTTCACGGTGGTCACAGCTTGACCGCCCTTCCACGGGTGGCGACGATCTGGGCGACGGAGATGAGCGCGGTCACGACCAGGAACACCGTGGCATTGGCCATCTGGTAGGCGTAGTCGCCTCCGGTGAAGCCGCCGAAGATCGTCATCGCGACGCTGCTCGTGGCGGTGCCGGGCCCTCCGCCCGTCAGACCGACGATGACGTCGTACACGCCGAGGTAACCCTTCACGCCGAGGATCGTGTTGATCAGGATGAAGCCCGCGATGAGCGGGACGGTGATGGAGCGGAACTGCCGCCACGGGGAGGCGCCGTCGAGCGAGCTCGCCTCGTACAGCTCGTCCGGGATCGACGTCAGCCCGGCCGTGTAGACCAGCAGCGCGCCCGGGATGGTCTGCCAGGCGGACACGATCACGATGGAGAGCCAGGCGAGGTCGGGGTTGCCGAGGATGCTCTCCTCCAGCGGCCCGAAGCCGACGGCGGTCGCGACGGCCGGCAGCGAGTTCGAGAACAGGAAGTTGAACACGTAGGCCACGACGATGCCGGAGACCACCATCGGGATGACGAACACGGTGCGGAGCGTCGTCGCGAAGCGGATCCGGCGGGATAGCGCCACGGCCAGCGCGAGCGCGATCACCTGCGCAACCACGACGGTGACCAGCGCGAACCCGAGCGTGAAGCCGTACGACTCGAGTATCCGCGGGTCGGTGACGAGCGCCGCGTAGTTCCGCAGCCCCAGGAACGACCAGCGGCCGAACCCGACGTAGTCCGTGAGGCTGTAGAAGATGCCGATCAGGGCCGGCACGACGACGAACGCCGTGAACACGAGCAGCGTCGGCACGAGGAAGAGGTAGTACACCGGCTCGACCCGTCGTCCGCCGGCCGGACGGCGGCTCGGCGGACCGGCCTCCCGCGCCGTCGGCACGGACAGGGTGGCGTGTGCTGTCATCGTCGCTCCTCGGTGAGCCGGGACGTCTCGAACTGGTGCCTCTCGCGCCGGTACAACGTTGTGCCGCTCATACGGTCGCTCCTCGTCCGGCGAGACGGCGCCAGTCGGCGTCGAGCTGGCGGAGCATGCCCTCGAAGTTGCCGCTGCGGATCGCGGCCTGCAGGTAGTTGCCCAGCGGGATCGACGTCGGGACGAACGTGCCGGCCCCCTGGTAGAACGCCGCACGGTCGACGTAGTCCTGGAGCCCCGCGAGGCGTTCGTCCTGCTGCGGCGGCGCGTCGACGAGCGTGGAGTAGGCGAGGTTGTCGGCGTTGTAGGCGTTGAGGATGTCCGGCCGCATGAGGAACTCGACGAGCTCACGCGCCTCGTCCTGGTGCGTGGACGCCGTCGGGATCCACAGGCCGAGGTCGATGTTGACGCGCGCCTGCCGCTCGTCGGGGTTCTCCGAGACGGGCAGCGGGAACGTGCCGACCTCCAGGTCCGGGTCGACGAGCTCGATCTGGCTCAGCGCCCACGGCCCCTGCAGGTACATGGCGGCCTGGCCCTTGCCGAAGGCGAGGTTGCCGTCCGCGTACGCACGCACCGCGTGGTCCTTGTTGAAGTACGACGAGATGACCTTCGCGCGCTCCATCGGCACCGCGAAGTCCTTCTCGAACGAGACCTCGGAGTCTGGCCCCACGTCCGTGCCGAGCTCCTTCATGCGGCGGAAGAACTCGCCCGGCGCCACGAGGCTGCCGACGGAGTAGTCGAACAGCCCCTGCCAGAGCGTCCACGTGTCCCGGTCGGTCGCGTAGATCGGGGTGACGCCGGCCTGGGTCAGCTCGTCGCACACCTCGACGAACTGGGTCCACGTCTCCGGCACGGGAAGCTGGTGGTCCGCGAAGATCTTCTTGTTGTAGATGACGCCGGCGGCCGCGAGCGAGTACGGCAGGACGCTCGTGCGGCCGGGGTAGGTGGCGTACTGGTCGGTCAGCTCGTCGATGTCGGTCCGGACGGTCTGCGCGGACGGCAGGTCGGACAGGTCGCCGAGCACACCGCGCTTGATGTACCGGGCCAGCTCGAGGTTGTCGTTGAAGCAGCCGACGTCGGCCGGTTCGTTGCGCACGAACTGCGGCGCGATGGCCACCGTCGAGTCGTGCACCACGGTGATGCCAGGACGCTCCTTCTCGAAGCGCTGGAGCAGCTCGCCGAAGTACGCGATGACCTCCTGCTTCTGCAGGTAGAAGCGCAGGCCGGTTCCTCCGCCGGCGGCTCGCGAGGCGGGCGCGCACCCGGCGGCGCCGAGCGCGACGAGCGCAGCCGAGCCGGCGAGGAACGAGCGACGACTCAGCGGAACGGGACGACTGAAACCAGAACTCACGCTGCATCTCCCTTGATCACTGCGACCGGGGGAATTTACAGCGCTGTAAATCGGCAGTCAAACGTGTGCCATCAGTCGGGCAGCGAGCCTGCAGCCCTGCACAGCTCCGCGACCCGAGCCTCACACAGGGCCAGCGCCGTCCCACCAGTCGAGCACGCGGGTGCCGTAGAACGTGAGCCACCTGGACGGCTCCCCCGGCGGCACGTCCACCTCGAACCAGACCCGGCCCGGATGGCGCCCCTCCTGCAGCCAGGTGCCGTCCGGGCGGCGGGCGTCACGGACCACGCCGACGGCGTCGGCGAGCCGAGGCTCAGGCCCGATGCCGTCGTGCAGCGCCGCCGCGCGAAAGTAGTCCAGGGCGTTGAGCGCGCTGAAGCCCCAGCGGAACGGGTACCGGAAATAGGTCGCCCATGGGCCGGCAGGCTCGCCCGTCGACAGTTTGCGGAGCAGCCGCCGCTCCAGGAGGTACTCCTCACCCGCCCGGCGCGCGGCGCGCAGGTCGTCGTTGCCGCCGGCCGCCGGTTCGGTCGCTGCCTCGTAGTACAGGAGGCCCTTGAGGGAGTTGAGCGTGGAGTGGAACGAGGAGCGCGTCGAACCCTCCACCCACTCGCAGTTCCAGCCGCCGTCGGGGAGGCGGTGGTCCACGAACCACTGGGCGATGCCCGAGACGTCGACGCCCAGCCACGCCCCGTTGGCGAGCGTCAAGCCGTTGATGCAGCAGTCGACCTCGCCGTCCCAGTAGGGCAGGTCCTCGTACTCCCACAGGCTGTTCGCGGCAAGCTTCTCGGCGGTCCCGGCCAGCACGGCGGCGTCGAGACCCCAGTCGCGGAGGCTGCTGAGCGACCAGGTCGTCGCGGTCCAGGGCTGGCCCTCCTCGTCGCCCTGGAAGCCGGCCGGGAAGTAGGCGCCGCCCGCCCACTGGCCATCCGGGTCCTGGTGCGCGAGGAGCCGGGCTCCGAATCCCTCGGTGGCGACGCGTGCCCGGGTGGCCCGCCAGACGCCCTCGGGCGCGCCGGCGAGGTCGCGTTCGACCTGCCAGCGCAGGGCCGGGTCGAAGTCGAGCAGCCAGGTGAGCAGCTCCGGTGCCATGGTGAGCAGGCTACTTTCCAGCGGGCCCGGCCGTCAGCAGCGAGTGGTCAGGAATCGAGAAGCGCCCGGTGGCACGCCGAACCTAACGTCATGGGCATGGCACACATCGACTCCGTCACCCTTGAGGTGACCGACCTCAGCGCCGCACGTTCCTTCTACGACGCCGCCTTCGACCTGGGAGACCGCCTCCGTCTGCGCGAGACCGACGCACCCAGCGACGGGTTCCGCGGGTTCGACATCTCCCTGGTCTCGTCACAGCCGGCGAACGTGAAGGCCCTGTTCGACGCCGCCGTCGCGGCGGGAGCCACCGCGCTCAAACCCGTCACCAAGTCGCTCTGGGGCTACGGCGCTGTGGTCCAGGCGCCCGATGGCACCATCTGGAAGTTCACGACCTCCGCGAAGAAGGACTCGGGGCCGGCCTCGCGAGAGTTCGACGAGGTCGTCCTCCTCATCGGGGTGGACGACGTGTCGGCGAGCAAGAAGTTCTACGTCGCCCACGGGCTGACCGTGGGCAAGAGCTTCGGCTCGTACGTCGACTTCAAGATGGGATCCAGCCCCATCGGGTTCGGCCTGTACAAGCGCGCCGCGCTCGCCAAGGACGCCGGCGTGCCGCCGGAGGGAACGGGCTCGCACCGGCTCGCGCTGCACAGCGACCTCGGCGAGTTCACGGACCCGGACGGGTTCGCGTGGGAGCCGGTTCGGGTGAACCGGTAGGCCGGGGCCGCCCATCAGAGCCGCCTCGGAAGATGCAAGGCGGGCTCAGAGCCTTTGGCCGTCCATCTCGCCTGGAACCCACGGCACACCCTCCGGGCGCGCGCCCGATCCAGTGTCACAAAAGTTGCTCACCACGGTCATCAGGTCCGAGATCACGAGCGCGCTCAGCCGCGAGTGGAACGGGTTGCCTTGATACCTCGTGGGGATCTGAGGCTCGACATCAAGAGTTATGGCGGGGGGCTCGACACCCAAACGCTCTGCGAAACGACGTCAGAACCGACGCGTGCCCCAAGGGGGCCCAAACCAGTGCCACATATCCCTTCACGGCGTTTACAGCGACGCGCAACAGATGATCTGGCGAACACCTGGCCGAAGGCCGCCACGAGCACGGAGCTACGAACATCTCCAGCACTCCCACCATCGGTCCAGAACCATCTCGGCCAACGTCGATCCAGTCACCGAGGAGCGCGGCAGCCGTCTCAGTTGGCTCGTAGAGGCGTGTCTCACCATATTGAATCGCTAGGCTCATGATTCAGCTCCTCGAACAACACTAAAAGGTCGCCGCACGCTTTTCACCGAGATCGCCACCAATCCCGGGCAAGTCCGGAGCCCGGCCAGGCTTTTCTCCAGGCTGAGGCAGGAACCAGGATCTCAAGCTGACAAAAAGTCCGAACGCCGCCCTCACAAGCATGCGAAACACCCTGGGAACCGAGAACTCTGATCGATGCCATTCCATCATCAGCCCGGACAATACGGCACCGGCCGCAACGATCAGCAGCACAAGTGCCGCTAGTTCCACTAGCGAAGGAAGGTCAACCACCCAACGCATCCCGAGTGCCATCATGGCAACTATCCCGAGGGCAAATCCGAGCCCCGAAAGGGCGTTGAGCCTGGTTTGATCAAGATCATCGCGGGTTCTACCATCGGCGGTACGGTCAGCCACGGTTCACACCCACCCCACAGCGCCAGCTAAGGCCAGCCATCACGGCTACCAATGGCTGCATAGGTGTTCCCCTCCGGGTCATCAAATGTCGGCGGTTGCATATGTCGTGCCACGCCAAACTGACTGAACTCTTCTTCGCAGGCGATACGCCAGATAAATTCCGAAGCCGTCATGTCGAACTGATAAAAGGGCGGCCAGTCTGCCGACAGCGCCAATATCGGCCATCGCTTGGCTCCGACCGGGTCGACGAGCCAGTAGTATCGGTCATCTGCAGTGCTTGAACCCCATTCGAGCAGGCCCGGCGAATCAGGCCGAAAGAACTCATATGGCTGATACCGCGATCGTGACCAAGGATTTTCCCGGCACGAGGTCTCGAGACTACGCCACCGTCGAACCAGGTCGTAAGGATCACCTGGTCCCGTTGTGTAGATGATCGCCGTTCGGGAAATAACACCACCGCCAAAGATCTCAACCAGTTCTTTGTAGTCCTTGGGCAGCTCAATCCCGAGTTCCGCCTCGACATTAGGCCAATTCACCTCTTGTCGAACAGCCCTGAATCCGACCGAATCGGTCAGCCGCTGGACCCACGGTTCGAGACCATCCAACAGAAGCGTCCCCCTTTCTGGTTGCGATCGGTCTGTTGCCTGACATCCCGGGGTTCCAGCATTCGTGTTTGTAGACCATACAGAACCGATCGCCTTCGTCACTCTGCTGTTCCAAAGCATCGTGATCGTGTGGGGATACGAAGCCCTGCACGTTCATTACAGGCGTGTCCTCGTGAACCGAGCCCTAATTGCCACCTTCCAGCCATGTCTCAAGGTCCGAAACGTCAAACGCATGCGGATTTCGCGTGAAGGTCAAGGCTCCGTCACTCTGGATCTCGTCGTGCGTGTCCGGCACTACTCCTTCAACCTTCGCAAGCCAACCGATGCAGGCCGCACCTCGTTTGCCTGCGCGACTGCACCCAAGAGTCACACATGCTACGAAGTCTATGTCGCTGAAGACCGCCGCCCGATGGAGCAATGCAGCCACAACGGCACGGTCTCGTCGGTCGACATCGGCCTCCTCCAGCAGCGACATAGCGAAGGCCGCAAGTTCGAGATGGTGATGGCTACGCTGACGGCCGACCACGCTGGCGGCGAACTCAACCCAGGACAATAAGGTCCATGCGCGGTCAATGTTGAGTTCGGCGGCCCGCTCCGTGGCAGCCAGCCATCCGGGCTCGTCCTGCGAGAGCGAATCCGCTACTTGTTTCCACCACGACTCGGCAGCAGGCTCGCCCGGCCCTCCCGGCAAATCGAGTAGCCCCAGGTCTGGCCTCATTTCGGAGACGCCATGTAGTCTCCAGTCCGGGTGTATCCCGCTTCCGAAGGCATGTTCAGCTCCCGAGCGTAGATCGTCGGCTGCCCCGCAAACAGCCCTGAGGTTTGAACCGAGTTTCCAGCAATTGAACTTGCAAGGTAGACAAGTGACTTCGGAGTCTCCGCCCAGTGCCAGATTTCTTGATTGTCGTCGGGCATCTAGTCCTCATGCAGAAGGGCAGCGGCAGCTTGACTCCCTCACCTAATCACGATGGCAGGCGTCACGACCTGCGGCCTAAGCGTGCACTCGACATCACCGGTAGAAACTAGGCCCTTCGGGCCCTGGCCACAATTCAGCCGCCATGGTCATGCACGAGGCCCTGCACTGCTCCGAGATTGAGGTTCCCGCCCGCATCCGGAGTACTCAGCACGAGTCGAGTCGCTGACTGAACGCTGCTACAGCGGCGACTCACGAGACCTGAAGTCGGATCGCCAACGGAATTCCTCATCACCAAACATTAGACACTTCCCGAACCGTAATGATTACGAGAGGTATGCCAATAAGCGCCGCGATGATCCCACAGAAGATGATGCAGAAAAGCCTAGCCGACTCGCTGTCAAGTCCGGCCATTCGGCGCGTTAACGACTCTTGACCTTTCGGATATCGCAATTCGAGCCGTTTGAACAATAGGTTCGCCCATTTCTTCGGGCGACTCAGCACGATGGCGCCGACAATCCATGGCCATCCCAAGAGCAGGACGATCAGGATCGATCTGGCAATACGCCCAATAATTTCGGAGTATGCCATTTGGGGTTGAGCCGGCAACCACGGGGCGAGTGGGCTCTTGGCCTCGCGCAGCAGCCAAATTCGCTCGCCGGTCGTGAGCACCACGACGGCGTACGCGTTAGTAGCTGTTCGGCGCGTGGACCGACTGCCAGTGCCAGGGCTCGGGGTTACGGCCGGACGGCTCGGCGAACGGCGGATGCACCCAGCCGTGGGCCTCGGCATTCGCCTTGAGCCACTCGTACTGGGCCGACCCGAACGTCTGCACGCCCCCGCCGATGTCGATCGCCAGGCCGGTGCCGTGGTTCGAGCAGCCGGGCGGAGCTGCGGTCTTGGACGTCGGGTCGTACAGCGCTTCCTGATCCGCGTACGTGCGGTAGGAGGAGTTGATGGTCAGGTTCACGCCGAACTCGGCCGCGTACGCCTCGTTCAGCTCGGTCAGGCCACCGACGACGTCCGCCCGCACGTAGTGCCCGGAGGCGAACGGGATCTGCGCCAGCTCCGACGACGACAGGTGGCCGTTCTCCGCGGACCACACCTGGTCCGGCTCGGGACAGGTGCCCGCCGGGGCGGTCGTGCCCGCGTTCTCCTCCGTGGCCACGTCGGCTGCAGCCTCGCCGCCCGTATCCCCGGCGGCCGGGTCGGAGCCGTCCGCCTCCGCGTCCGCACCGTCTTCCTGGGCCGCCGTCACGACGGCGGCGATGGCGTCCTCGATCCGGGCGGCCGCCTCGGACATCGCCGTGGTCAGCTCTCTCGCCTGGCCCAGGAGGTCGGCGAGAGCGTCCGAGCGAGGCTTCACGCCCGCAGCCGTCTCCAGCAGCCCGTCGGCGCGGGCGACCAGGTCGCCGGACTCGTCCAGCGCGACGCGCAGGCTGTCCCGGTCCGGCACCTCGGCAGCCGCCTCCGACTCGGCATAGGCCCGCTCACCGTCGGCCATCACCGCCTGAAGGGTGGTCCGGGCCTCCTCCAGCCCGGATCCTGCCCGCTCCAGACGAGCCAGTCGTCCCGAGGTGACCACGGCGGTGGTGGCGTCGCGCAGTGCGGCGGTGACAGCGGGTGCGTCCTGGTGGAGCTCGCTGGTCCGCTCGAGCACCGCGCTGACTTCGGCTGCTGTGCCCGGCGGCGACGACGCCACCGACTCCAGTGACTTCACCAGGGAGCGCGCGTCATCGATCGCCGCGTCGAGCGCCTGGCGGTCGGACTTCGCCGCAGCCCTACCGTCGGGACTCTTCAGGACGGCCCGGGCATCCTTGATCTCGGTGGCCAGGTGGCCGCGCAGCGCCGCGTTCTCCGCTACCGCCGCGTGGGCGTCCGCCACGACGGGCTGCGGGTCCGCTGTCCTTGCACCCGGGTCGAACAGACCGAGCCCGTATGCGCTCCCCGCAGCGATGACGAGGCTCACGGTGACGGCCACGATGCCCACGGTCCGCCGTCGGCGCGAAGCGCGTGCGCTTCGCGCCGGCCTCCGCGACCGTGGCGGCGCCTGCAGCTCCGGCCAGAGGGGCGTCTCGTTCAGCACCGATGCAACGTACAGCACGGGCCGGTTCTGCGGCATCTGTGCATGCGCAGCCCTCGACCGATGTGGTCACCACAGAGGTCTTCAACCTCCGGGGCAGGGGCACTGGCCGGTCATCCGGTCATGCGCCAGTCGCCGTAGAACACGCCCTAGCTTGCCCATGGGTCCACGTCGTTCATCCAGCTTCGCCGCTCTTCCTCGAAGCTGAGAAAGCGAAGGCTGCACTTTCCCCGGATTCCGGCGTCACCCAGCGGCCAGGGATCAAGTGAGTTGTCAACGATCGACGTCAGGAACTCGAGGATCCCGAAAGGCAGCTCGGTCCATGACGTTGACGCTCGTGACCAGACAAGGACTGTCCACTCGTCCGGATCAGCCTTGGACGGGTTCCAGCACAGCAGGTCGGCGCTTGCGCTGACGCCCCACGCGATCGGCTCCGTCGCTTCACCGCAAGCAGCGGCGGACCCGCCCCACTGCCGCCAAGCAGCACGCGCTGTATCCGTCTCCCCGCGTACTGACCCAGCAAAGTCCCCGCCCCTACCCGGGTCGAGGATCGTTACGTACCCCTCAATGCCACCGGCGCCGTAGGTCTCGATCAGCCAGGAATAGTCGCTCGGGGGGCGGGCCCGGGAAATTGTCTCGAAAGCGTTCCATCCACGGCTCTCGAGAACCGAGGGTGGCCGCATGATCGCCACGACGCGGTCCCGTGAGCTCAACATAGCGTCCCTTGTTGTAGCCGTTCAGGCTCAATCCTACAGAACCACTCCCGTGGAACTCGTATGGGCGGAATCTCGATCGAGGGTTCGATCGGCGCGCAGACTCGACAGCGCGCCGGTGGTCGACGAGGTCGTACGGGGCCGCGGGCTCGACCGTATGGCAGGTCCGGTCTCGATTGGCTCATAGAAGTAGTCGCCACCTGGTTTAATCGTCAAGATCGTGATTCAGTCCCTCCCGGGCTAAACGGCTTCCCTGAATGGGCTCCGTACGTCCATCGTCGTAACACCAAGAATCGCAAGAACGGCCCGCACGCCGCCGGTCAGAACGCTACGCACTCATGATCACGCCCGAACCGCTGAATAACACCCTAAGGCCAACGATGCCGTCGTACTTTCGTATACATGAGGCGACCGTTGGCGCTATCCCCACTGGCCCGACCAGAGCCATACCCCGCCTCCCTGAGGACGACTGAGTGATATCGTGCCATTCATCCCTCAAGTTTGTTTCGATGTCGGCAAGCCGTTCCCTTGGGCCGCTAGCCGGGTTGTCAACTAAGAATTGTCCCGAGGTCACTCACCCTGACCACACGATCGAGTTCAGCTCCAAACAGAAAACCCAATCGGGAGTTCCTCCATGGCCGAGGACCGCGCGAGCCGAGTATCCAACTCCAGCGCCAACTCTCTCGAACTTTGCCAATTCGCTGTAGGAAATTCCAGAATCAGACCACCATCAAAGTGCCTCGACAGCACAGCGCTGGGCAGGCCGGTAATAGCCTGAGCGCGCCCGGCAGACAAGTACGTCACATACCCGGCGCGCGGGCTCCTCACCGACGCGGGTCGCGAATCGGCGAGCATCGCGCGCAATTCTCGGTCTGAAACTTCTACCCAATCCGGACGCCAAACGCTAACCAGTGCCTCCAATAAACGAGAAAGGTGTAGTGACACTACGACAAGCGGTTCTCTGTAGTCGACTGTGATAACTACCGCGTTCAGGACCTTTCTTGCGCTTCCCTCATAGCCCATCCTGGCAGCTACTGACACCGATGCGCCCGCCGGCAAACCGTCCGAAGTGATTGAGAACTGAAGGTTTGGCGTGTCCGCAGAAATCGACTCCGAGATCGATCGATCGACCCAGTCCGAGACCGCGTCCGCACTCGAAATATCAATCTCCCCGTAGTCTGCGCCACTCCACCCATCGCCGGGCAGGTCCAAGTTTTGGGATATTGACTGGAGAAAACCGCTCCACTTGTCGGCGAGTCGGTCAACATCCTCCTGGCGCGCACCCCAAAATCCACGCAGGAGCATTCGGTCAATCACGGCATACCGCTATCATGCCGAACCGTTCGGTCACTCAGATACAGGATGGGAGACCTCCAGCTCATTAACCCCTTCTCCAGGGCGGGCCCAACCCCACACAGCCGACCAATCCGGAAACCAGCATCTGTCCTCGCCATCCCGAACGCTGGTGGACTCACACGGGCCGTGGCCCCTTGCCCGTGCTATTTGCTTTCGCCTGGAACCTAACAGCCACGTCGTAACCGTTCTCTTCGAAAAATGTCTCAACGGCGCTCGTCGCGGTGCGGTCAGAAAACACCCACTCGAGGTCGGTGTCACCCGCAGTCTCCAGTTGCCGATCGACTTCCGTCCTGATCTTGCCGGCGAACAATTCAGTAACCTTGCCATCCTTGACCCAGGAGTCCCCGCCATAACCGCCTTTCGAATCCATAAGGGTTTTGCGCGCGCCGTCCCACCCATCGAAGTCAACAGGCTTGCTCAGACCTGGGACCTCAATACGAGATTCCCATCCGCGTTCTACACCCGCGACCTGGCTCTGGTAGTCCATCCCTCTCCCAGTTCGCTTGTATTCGATCCAATTGCCCGATCCGCGCTCGTCCCCAACTGGGACTCGTACGTTGCCATTGCCAGCACCTGACGTCCCACTCCCGCTCGATCCAGACTCGCGGTACATGATCTGGTTGCTGTCTCGGCCAAGCCCAGCAGCACCGTCGCGCGTGCCTGATATGAGTTCGCCGCCGTGGATTGCGGCGTCGATCCAGGGATCCGAAACGAAGTCCCCACCGAACATGTCCAACGCGAGGTGGCCATCGATTTCGACCATAGAAATCGGGTTGCCGGATCCGAACGCGTATCGGTTTCCTGTGTACGGGTCCGAACAGAGGCTCATATCCGAGAGAGCCCCGTTGTACATGTCCCGAGTCGTGGACCGGTTCAGGCCGGGTGCGTAGTCGCGGAAGCCCATGTCATAGCTGCTGGAGCCGGCATCCCAGCGCTTGGCGTTGTACCGGTGCGCGTTATACAGCTCCGCGTCCTCCGGGCTACCGGCCTCGGGCTTGTCGATCCCCGAGTATTCCGACTCGTTCGCGTCTCCATACGCGGTATACCCATACGTCGCGACTGCGTTACCAGCGTCATCGGTTATGGTCTCGACGTCGGTGTGCGAGTTGTACCCGTAGTACGCGCTCTCCCCCGCTTCGACCCCCGCCTCCGGGTCGGCCTGGTGCGTGATCTGGGAGAGCCGTTGACCCCACGGCGAGTACTGATACGACTTCGTCAGATGCCCAGCAACCTCCTCACCCAGCACCTCCGACGACAACCCAAGATACGTGTAGTCAGTCGTCTTACCGTCTGCGGTCTTGGACGCCGTCCGGTCCAGCGGGTCGTACTTGTACGTCGTCGACTCCAGCACCCCGGCGTCGTTCATCTGCTCGGACTGCGCGATGTGGTCGAACCCGTCCGTCCGTGAGGCGAAATCGTCCGGGTCAGCCGTGGCCACACCGCGCGGCGTGATCACCCGCGTGGTGTTGCCGACCTCGTCGTACTCGATCCGTGTGATCCGGTACTGCACCACGCCATTATCCGTCTCGTGCGGCGTCTTCGTCTCGATCTGCGTCCCTCGCTCGTCATTCAGGACATACGAGGTGTTGCCGTCCGGATCTGCCGAAGAGACCGTCAGTCCGTCCGCGTCGTACTCGGTAGAGCTCGCGTTGCCCGCAGCGCCCGTCGGCTAGACGGGGGCGTCACTGGGCAGACCTCAGGAGGACGCCAATCTATTCAACAATGAAGAAATGTTTAGGCCGAACTACTCGCCGCGCGGTGAGTTTATTTCAGAGTCAATGAGGCTCAGAACCCGTTCAACTTCCTCGAAGCCTAGCCCCAGGTCGGCGCAATTGATAAGAACATCACCTCCACCCAGTGACGAAATGGAGTTGACGCACTCGAGAATTAAGGAAACAGATTTGCGATCCCTAGCTGGCGTCTCCTCAGACCTGACCAGTGATTCCATTCGGACGCGTTCATCGGCGAGGCGTCCGGCTTTAATGACGAAGATTCGCCTATCCCTTGGCAGGCGCACGCTCGACAAGTCGAATCCAATGACGTCCACATCACTAAACATCGAATCCGAAAAGTCCACATCGGACAATACTGATTTTCGGGACGTTTGTCCCTGGAAGGTCGCTCCGCGTACATCGCCGCCAAAAGTGCAGCGAATCATTCGCAGGCTCCCGCTAAAGTTCACCTGGTCCAGAGATGCGTTTCGGAAATTGCAGTCGACAAATTCGGCCCCGGTGGTGTGCGCGCCGCGCAATAAAGCGTGTTCGAAGCTGACTTCACTAAAATGACTGACTAGCGACCTCGGCAATTTTCTCGTGTCCTGGCCAAGGCGCGCTTCATGAAGATCCGCACCCACAAATGACGAGTCACGGACCGCCGATCCCGCAATGACAATACCGTCGAACTTCGCGTAATTGAAGAGGCAGTTCTCCACCATCGAGAACTCCATTCGTGTACTCGGAAAACTGGCGGCAGTGAAGTCCACATCAGTAACCTTCATCTTTCGGACCTCAAGATAGTCGCCCGGAATTGGCGCGTACCGCAAGTCGATTCGCCCATTTACTCGGCCGAGCGGAAGGCCATCGAAGTCTTTCCGCCTGACGATTCGACCAGCTAGTTCGGCGAGTACTTGTTGCCCTGCTGTCGTAGACCAGCGGTGTCGCAGGTCTTCTACTTTATCTGGTTCCACAGAATTCCAACGCCTTTCCCGCTGTAGCTCCTAGTTGTGTGAGCCGCCCAGTGACCAACGGTTGTAACGTCATACCACGACACGCCGCCAGCTTCTCTCCCGCGGTTTACCACGTCGGGCCCCCCGCCTTTCGCACCGTTCGGTGTCGTCCTGACGCCCAACATTCTCATAAGTCGGCTGTTGTCGACAAGTTCCTTAACACGTCGATCGACATACTTCCCAAGAGTGGCATTACTCAAGCGGGGATTGGAAAGATGACCGATCTCTTTGCTACTGAGATGTCTGGAGAGCTTATTCGTTCCACGACTTGCCTCTTGCAGCGCCTTGTTGGTGTACCGCTCGAGCGTCCTCGCGATCCAGTCTGGTCGCTTTATCGCCCCACCGAGCTCGTCGACAATGCCTACCTTACTTGTCGCGCTCCGGACGGCAGCGGCGCCAGCGCGACCGACGGATCCACCAATTAGGCCGGTTGCGGCGCCGACACCAGTGTCCTTCCAGAACTCGCCCGATCCAACCTCGTTCCCCTGGACTGTGCTCGTGACCGCGCCAGCTACTGCGCCAGAGAGCGCCCCGACAGCAGCTCCGCAGATCACGCCTCCGACTCCGAACGTTACAGCGCCAACTGCCGCGCAGGCGGCGCCCCCGACAACGCCCACCGCTAAGCCCGCCGCGCCCCCGATGATGTCAGCCTTGTTCTCTTCCCAAAGGTTGGCAGCGCTGCCCATAAAACCGTCGAGCGAAAAGTGGCCGTCGATCTCGATCATTGAGATTGGGTTGCCGGCGCCGAAGGCGTAACGGTTTCCGGTGTAGATATCGGAGCCGAGGCCCATGTCGGCGAGGGCGCCGTTGTACATGTCTCGCGTCGTGAACCTGTTCAGGCCGGGTGCGTAGTCACGAAACCCCATGTCGTACGTCCCAGAAGCCGCGTCCCAACGTTTGGCGTTGTACCGGTATGCGTTGTACGGCTCCGCGTCCTCCGGCGAGCCGGCCTCAGGCTTGTCGATCCCCGTGTATTCGGACTCGTCCGCGTTCCCGTACGCGGTGTACCCATAGGTGGCCTCGACGTTTCCGTTCTCGTCGGTGAGCGTCTCGACGTCGGTGTGAGCGTTGTAGCCGTAGTACGCGTCCTCGGACGTCCCGTCATCGTTCTGGGTGACCTGTGACAGCCTCTGACCCCACGGCGAGTACTGGTACGACTTCGTCAGCTGCCCAGCAACCTCCTCGCCCAGAACCTCTTCGGACAAACCGAGGTAGCTGAAGTTGGTCGTCTTCTCCGTTGTGCCGCTGCCCGTCGTCTTGGACGCCGTCCGGTCCAGCGGGTCGTACTCGTACGTCGTCGACTCCAGCACCCCGGCGTCGTTCATCTGCTCGGACTGCGCGATGTGGTCGAACCCGTCATACGTCGTCCGGGAGATTGTCAGCCCCACCGAGACCACCGACGTCTGCCGGCCGAACGGGTCATACCGGTACGACGCCGCAGCAGTGCCCGTCGTCGCTGTCAGCAGGCGGTTGCGGTCGTACGAGTACGCCGTCGCCGTCCCACCCACCGACTGCTCGATGACGTTCGCGTTGTCGTCATGCACATACGTCTCGGTCTTGGCACCGTTACCCGTCTTGACCGACTTCCTCAGCCGGTCTACCGGGTCGTACGAGTACGTCGTCGTGCTGTTCAGATACGCACCGGCAACATCCGCGTTCGCCTTCGAGGCGACATCGGTGTGCTTGTTCCCGTTGTCGTCGTACGTGTAGGCATGCGACGCGACCAGCGCCCCACCAGACTTCTCCTCACGCAGCGACTTCAGCGCACCGTCCAGGAAGTACCCGTTGGTGACGACATTCCCGTTGGCCTTGGTCTGCGTCGCCTGACGCCCCAGAGCGTCGTAGGTGTACCGAGTCACCTTCGCCGCGGCGCTGTCGTTCAGATCGTCGACCGACAGGGAAGTGAGCGGCCCGCGAGGGTCGAGCGCAAGGTCGTAGGTGTACTCCGACCGCTGGTCCGGGTGAGCCACCGTCAGTGGCTGTCCCAGCACGTCGTACGAGTACGACGTCGTCGCCGTCTCCTGACCCGCCAACGCCTCCTTCACCGACGCCACCTGGTTCAACCCCGTGTACGCGACCTGGTAGTCGTCCGCCCGGGCACCAGAGCTCGTGTCGTTGATCCCCGTCATGTTCCCGTTGACGTCGTAGGAGTACGCGAACGCATGCGCCTCCGTGTCGGTGTCCGCGGAGTTGTCCCGCACCAACCGCACGGCGTCCGCGACAACCTTGCCCGTCGCCGACGGCTTCAACGTCACCGTGACCGGGTCGCCCTTGCGCAGCGCAACCCGTCCGACGTCGGACCACCCGCCCGCACCTGTCGTCTGGTTCACCGTGTACGCCGGCTCCGTCACCACACCACCGTGACCGTCACCGTCCTTGCCATGCGTCAGCTCGAACGTCGCGTCCGAGGCGGCACCCGAGACCTGCGGGTACGTCACCGCCACCGAGTACGTGCCGTCCGCCGGGACATCCAGCGTCCAGGTGAACTTGTCGGTCGAGGCCCCCGACACCGCAGCATGCGTGCGGTGGTTGGTGCCCTGCTCGCCCGCGGCCGAGGCTGTCGCCCACGTACCCGTCGGCTCAACCAGACCCTCGGTGTCGTTGTCCGTCACCACCGAGTGCGATCCCACCGGCACACCGTCGTCGGCCTTGGTCCTCAGCTTCCCGTCCGGGAAATACGACCACGTCATCGTCCGGTTCGCGGACCCGTCCGCCGAGGTCAGCGTCCGCGCCGTCTGCGCACCCAGGTCGTCGTACTCGTACGCGGTCGAGATGTCCCAGCCATCGCTGGACTTCTTGATCCACCCGTTGTCGAAGTACTCGGTCGTCGAGTCGTTGCGCACCGTCTGGTCCTCCGACGGCGGCATCGACGTCTTCACCACTCGCCCGGCGGCGTCGTACGTCGTCTCTGTGTAGACGTTCGCGTCGTTGTGCCGGGTGTCCGCCGGGTCGTACGGCTGGAACTGCTTGACCGGCCGGTTCAGCGCGTCGTACTCCGTCCGTGAGGCGAAGTCGTCCGGGTCGGCCGTTGCGACACCGCGCGGCGTGATCACCCGTGTGGTGTTGCCGACCTCGTCGTACTCGACCTTCGTGGTCCGGTACTGCACCACACCGCCGACGCTCTCGTGCGGCGTCTTCGTCTCGACTTGGGCACCGCGCACGTCATAGGTCACGTAGGACGTGTTGCCGTCCGGGTCCGTCGAGGACACGGCCAGGCCGTCAGCGTCGTAATCCGTCGTGCTTGTGTTGCCCGCGGCGTCCGTCGCCGAGATAGGCCGGTGGTTCAGGTCGTACTTCGTCGTGGACGTGAAGTCGTCCGGGTCCGCCGACGCGTTCTTCTTCGGGTCCACCGTCTTCACGAGGTTGCCGACCTCGTCGTACGAGTAGCTGATGACGTCGCCGTCAGCGTTCGTCACGGACGTCTGCTGGTAGATCGAGTCATACCCGTACCGCGTCACGAAGTCGGAGGCGTCCCCGGTGGTGGCCACGCCCTTGGGCTCGGTCACGGTCTCGAGGTTGCCGACCGTGTCGTAGGTGAACACGCTCGCGCGCTCCGGCCCCGTGGACGTGTCCTTCGGCATCGTCGACTTCGTGACCTGGTCGGTCTTGTCGTACGTCGCCGTCGACACGGCGCCGTTGGGCGCCGTCGAGACGGTCACGTTGTCGTTCGCGTCGTAGACCGGTGCCGGCGTCGTGATGGTCTCGTCCGCCGACTTGCGCTGCGTACCCGCCAGCGGCCGGCCGAAGGCGTCGTACGCCTGCGTCACCAGGCCGTCGAGCGGGTCCTCGACCTGGGTCACCAGGCCACGTCCGTCGTTCGAGTACGTGGTCCGGGAGACGTTGCCGAGCGCGTCCTCGGTCACCTCCGGATACCCCACCGCGGTGTACCCGCGATACTTCGTGACGTTCTCGTTCGCGTCCTTGGCCGTCAGCAGCTGCCCGTACGTGTCATACGTGTACGACGTCGTGAAGTCACCAGCGGTGGCCGTCGCGATGCCCTTGCCGTCCGTGACGGTCAGCAGGTTGCCCTTGGCGTCGTACGTGAACTGGTTCTTCCGCCCCTCGGGCGACGTGGTCCGTGCGATCTGCGCGACGTACCCGTTCTCCCAGGGCCGGTACTCCATGACCTGCGCACCCGGCGGTGCCTGCTCGGCCGTCTCCCCGGGCACGCACTCCGCGGCTGCGGGCGCACCACCCCGGGCATCGTTCTGCTCCGCGTCGCGCTGCCACAGCGGGTACCCGGTCTTCGGGTCGTAGCAGTACGCGGTGACCGCGCCGTTGGCCTCGGTCAGGGTCCGGACGTTGTTGTCGCCGTCCCAAGTGAGCGCGACCGTCTCCGACTTCGCGTTCGTGACCGACCGTGGCCGGCCGAAGTCGTCCGAGACGTACTTCGTCGCATGCCCCTCGGCATCGGTGACCGTCGAGGTCCACCAGTCGTCGTTGGTCGCGTGCGGCACGTAGTCGAACGAGGTGTCGCCGCCGAGCCGGTCGGTGATGGTCTGCACGGACCAGTGGTCCTTCGGGTCGTCCCCCTCGGACGGGTAGTAGTACCCGATGCGCGTGGTGTTGCCACGCGGGTCGGTCACCGCGGTGAGCTTGGCGTTCTTGTTGCCCTGGTCGGCGTCGTAGGTGAACTTGAAGTGCTTCGCGATCGACTCGCCGGCGTCGTCGGTGGCACCCGCGCCGTCGATCATCCGGCCCATGAGGCCCTTGTCGGTGTAGTAGAACTCGAGCTTGCGCCCCGAGACGTCCGTCATGGACCGCACGTGGTCGTAGATCTTCGAGTTGGTCAGCTTGCCCGACCCGGTCACCAGGTTCCCGGTGGTCTCGTCGACGTACCGCCAGCCGGTCTGGCCCTTGGTCCAGTAGTCCACGGTCAGGGTCTGCCGGCCCGCGGGGTCGGTGACGTACTGCAGGAACTTGCGGGGCTGGTTGTTCGACTGCCGCTCGGCGTAGGTGAACTGCTGCGTGTTGCCGTTCTTGTCGATCACCTTGTTCAGGTAGCCGTCACAGCCGAACACGAACGTCGTGCCGTCCGGGCGCAGCAGCTGCCATGCGTCCGCCACATAGTCCTGGTTGCCGGGGCAGGTCACGTCGGCGGCGCTCTGCGTCAGCCGGTAGTTCACGCCCGCAGGCGCGTCCCACTGACCGGTGGTGGAGTTCAGCCGGAACACGTGGGTGGTGCCGTCGCCGTCCGGCAGCATGATCTCGCGCGGGCCGTTGTTCGGGTGGAACTCCAGCGGCGCGCCCAGCCGGATCGGCCCGGCCACCTGCGCGGACCAGCCGAACCCGGACACCGTGTCGGAGGTGTCCTGCGAGTTGTACGAGAACCGCGCGAACGTCGACAGGCCGCGGCCCGGGTTGCTGAGCGCGTCGTACGACCAGACGGCGTTGCCGGCGGCCACGTTGGTCATGAGGGTGCCACCGGCACCCGTGTTCTTGCCGGCGTAGGTGTAGAAGCTCTCCAGACCCAGCTGGTCCGACGTCGGGTCCTCGACCGCGACGTTCTGCTTCAGCTTCCCGGCCGGCAGCGCCGCGATGCCGGCGTCGGCCAGGGTGCTCGCCTCGGTCTCCTCGGCCACGTCACCCGTCGCGGTGGTGTCCAGCCCCTGGGCGGACGCCGCGGCCTGCGCGGAGTCCTCGCCCGCCGCTTCCGCGTCCTGCCGGGCGGTCTTCTCCTGCGCGGCCGACGTGCCGTTGGCGATCTCCCACGACAGCTCGTAGTCCGAGCGCAGGTTGCCGTCGCTGACGGGCGGCGCGACGACGGTCGCCGTCATGTCCGCCACCTCGCCGGAGGAGAGGTCCTGCGGCAGAGCCGTGGTGGTCGACTCCGAGCCCGGTGCCACCGAGCCGTCCGGCAGCGTCCAGGACGCGACCAGCTCCTGGGCCCCGGCGACCCAGGTCGTCTGGGTCGTGTTCGACACGGTCACCGGCACCTTGTACGTGGAGCCGGGGTTCATGCGCTCCGGGGTGTCCGGCGCGTAGAACGTGTCCTCCGGCGCGGTGCTGAGGTACGTCACGGACAGGCGGGGACCGGAGCGCTCCAGGCCGCCGTTGGCTGCCGCCTCCTTCGAGGCGAACAGGGACCGGTCCTGGGACTCCGCCTCGTCAGCCATCCGCACGATCAGGGACTTGTGCCAGGACGGGTTGTTCACGAACGCCTGGGTCACGGCCTTGGCGTCCCACGCCAGGCGGGACGGGCCCTCACCGACGCCCGAGACGGTCGACTGGACGGCGGAGGAGTGCGAGCCGCCTGGGTTCCACGTGCCCGGGCCGGCTCCGTCCGGGTCGTTCCACGTGGCGGTGGTCTCGTCGAAGTCGACGGTGGCACGACGCAGCTCGTACTCGCCGAGAGTCGGGTAGACCATGCTGCCGTCGGAGTTGGTGCGCGTGGTCTCCGTCGTCTCCTGCCACATCCGCAGGGACGCATCGGTCACCACCGCACCGTCGGGGATGTCCCACGTGGCGTCGTCCCACTCCATGACGGTGCGGGTGTCGCCGTAGACCGCCGACGCGTTGCCGACCAGGTCCCAGTGCTGGGTGGTGATGTCCTGGATCGTGTTCCAGTTCTGGGTCGGCTTGCCGCTGGCCAGCGAGGTGTCCCCCGAGGCGACCAGCACCTTGGTCGTGTGCCCCGCCTTCGGCAGGCGCACGATCTGCGTCGACGACGGGACGATGCTGCCGTCACGCCGTTTGACCGCGACCTGGTAGTAGTACAGCTTGCCCTCGTCGGTGGCGTCAGCCGGCGTCGGGACCGCCGTCGTGTCCACGAACTCCGTCGTTCCCGGGGCCACCGGAGCCACCAGCGTCGAGGACGACGGCGCGAACGTCTGCGAGACCGACCGGTGCACCTGGTACTCCACCAGGTTGTCGCCCGTGCCCGACGAAGGGTCCCGGTACGTCGACCAGGACAGCTCGGCGCCTGTCGCGTGGATGGTGTCAGGGATGTCCATGACGACGCCCGGCTGCCCGTAGGTCACGGTCAGGCGCGGCATGTTGCGGGTCTCGCCGCCGTAGGCGTTCTCCCCCGCCTCGTACCGTGGTCCGCCCACCGGGCCGTTGACGGTCTCATCGGTGGCGCGGACCATGAACCCGTTGTTCGCCAACGAACCGGTGGTCCACTTCTTCACCGTCTGGGTCACGTCATAGTTGTGCCACTTGCCGATCTGGCCCGGGGTCCGGGTCGCCGTACCGCCCTTGATCAGGCGAATGGCGTCGGCGATGACCACGTTCCCGGTCTGCACGTCCTGGTCGGTCACCGCGACCCGCGCCCCCGGGTTCAGGGTGTGCGACTGCACCACCGACCACACCCCACCCGACGTCGCAGTACCCCGCGTCATATCCACGTTGTAGGTGCGCGTGCTCCCGCCCGGGAACGTCACCTGCAGCTTCGCCGCCCGCGCCCGGTCAGCCCCCGGGACGTGCGCCACCCGGATCTGCCACACCCCGGCCTCGGGGAGGTTCGGCGTCACAGAGAACTCGTCCGTCGTGCCGTCACCGTTGCCGTACGTGTACTGGTAGGTGCGCCCGTACGCGTACTGCGTCAGCGCGGTGTTCGCCGACGCCGGCCAGGATCCGGTGAACTGCGCCGAGGCGTGCGTGTTGTCGAAGGTGCGCTGGAGCCCGGCGATCCCGCCCTCCAGGCCGTTTGCGTTCGACCAGTTGGCCGTGGGTGAGTCCCACGCACCGGTGACCTCTCGCACCTCCAGTGGCACGCGGGTGGCCCAGTCGGTGTGCGCCTGGTCGAAGTAGAGCCCCAGGTCCGCATCCGTCACCGTGGAACCGTTCGGCACCACGTCACCGAGCTGCGGGAAGGCAAGCATGGCGCGAGCAACGCCGCCCTCCGTGCGCCCCACCGACAGCCGACTGCTCGCGTAGTACTCCGTGGAGGGCGCCTCCGACAGGAGCATCGTGTCCTTCGAGAAGTTCCCCGTCGGCGAGATGATGATCGTCGGGTCCACCGTCACCGGCCAGACCCGGTCCTCGTCGGTGAGCCAGTCCAGGTCCGGCGTGACGGTCAGCGTCCACTCGCCGCTGCCCGACGGCTCCAGCTCGTAGGTCACGTCCTCGGACACCGACGCGCCCTGGTCGTCCGGCGCGGACATCTTGCCGCCCTCAGAGGTCTCCGCCTCGCGGGAGTCCCACATCACCCCCGCCGGGATCACCACGGCGGGCTCCGGATCGAGCTCACCGTAGAACCCGATCGACCCGTCCTCCTCGAGGCGCGGGGTCAGCTCGGCGAGATCGGACAGCGTGAACGTGTACTCCACCTGGCCCGCGTCGTCCGGTGCCTCGGAGAGGATGATCGACTCCTTGACCCTGCCCGGCAGGACCTCGTACGACAGGTCGGCGCCGCCCAGTGCCGCCACGTCCTCGTGCGTCACCGTGTCGCCGTCGACCCGAGGCGAGGACAGCTCGGCGTCCTCGGCGTCGGGCAGACCGACGGTCACGCCACGACCATCGGCGTCCTCCACCCGGACGACCCGGTCAGCCTTCTCACCGAAGTACGACCGAGCGGTGTTCGCCACGCTCGCGTGGGACCAGCCCTCGGAGGTCGCGGCCTTGCCCGCCTTCGCGGACAGACCCTTGGCGCCCGCGGCGGCCACCGCCTTGCCCGTCGCGGTGACGGCGGTGTCGATCTCCGCCAGGTCGTCCTGCGCGGTCTCGTAGAACAGCGGCTCACCGGCGACCTCGACCTGCCGCTGGCCGTCGTCCAGCAGGAACGTCCTCGTGTTGACGGTGCGCTTGCCGGTCAGTTCGCGCACGCGTTCGCCCGGCTCGGCCGGCGTCGCGACCGTCGGATCCACCGAGTGTTCCTCGGGCGCCAGCTCGGCGTCCGCCGGGATGGGATCCGCCTCGGTCGATTCGCCGCCCTCGAACAGGTCCGTGAACCAGTTGCCACCCTCGTCGTCGCTCTTGCCCTCTGACTTGCTCGAGGCAGGCGGAGCAGCAGCAGCCGCGGCGGCGGCGCGGTCCGCCTCCGACTGCTTGTCGAGGCTCGACGCGACCGCCGGCACGGCCGGCACCAGGTAGACGCCGACCAGGGCAGCTGCCGTGACCGCGACTGTCACCGTCCGCGTCCACCACCGCGCGCCGGGCATGGGCAACGTCGTCGACATCGCGACCGGACCGGTCGTCGTCCTGCGAGCCATCAGATCCCCCTGAGCAATGCCCCTGCCCGTTTCAGGCAGAGGTCAACGAACCATCGGTACCCAACCAGCGGTTGCCCAGGGCCGAACAGAGGAAGAAAACCTACGGGTGAAATCGAATGTTTGGATTTGTCGGACTTTGACGACTACATGTCAGCATGCCTACGGTGTAGCCGTATGCCACACCAGTGCCGCCAGGGGGAAGGAACTGCCACGATGGGGCGCGCCAAGAAGGCCACGAGCGAGAACCTGCTTGCCGTGCTGGCGCTGCACGAGCGCGGCTCGTACGGCGCTGCCGCCAACGCGATCGAGCGGGACTCCGCGACGGTCAAGTACCACCTGACGGCAACCCGGCTGGCCTACGGCGACGATGTACTCACCTACACCGGCCAGGGCTGGCAGCCGACGGCGAAGGGCCTGCAGATCCTGGAGCTGGCCCACAGGGCCCGGCTGCTCAGGGACGCGCTCGGCGGGATCGAGCCGTCAGAACCCGGTCCGGCACCCACACCTCCGGCCGAGGACGCCGCCTGACGTCCTGACGGCAGGCTCAGCTCACGGCAGGCTCGCCTCAGGACGGACTCGCCGACGTGAGGCCGCCGCCCCCTCACCCACCCGCGAGCGCCCCCGCCACCAGCGAGCGCAGAGCGGGTACGACCTCCTCCTCGAACCACGGGTTCTTGGTCTGCCAGCGGAAGTTCAGCGGCGACGGGTGGACCAGCGGGATCGCGGACGGCAGGTACTCCGTGTAGGCGCGCACGGTCTCGGTCAGGGTCGGCTTCGCCCGGCCCCCCAGGTAGTACTTCTGAGCGTAGCCGCCGACCAGGACGGTGAGCCGGAGGTCCGGCAGCTCCGCGAGGATCCGCTGGTGCCACAGTCTCGCGAAGTCCTTGCGGGGCGGCAGGTCGCCGGAGGCGGCCTTGCCCGGGTAATAGAAGTCCATAGGGATGATCGCGAACAGGTTCGGGTCGTAGAACTGCACGTCGTCGACGCCGAGCCAGTTCCGTAGCCGCACACCGCTGGCGTCGTTCCACGGGATGCCGCTCTCCTGGGCCTTGCGGCCGGGCGCCTGCCCGATGAGCGCGATGCGTGCGCCGGGCGCCGCCGCATAGAGCGGCTCGTAGCCGAGGTCGCGCGCCCAGGCGTTGGACTCGTGGGCGACGATCTCCGCCCGGATCCGGTCGAGAGTGCTGCGCATGGCGGCCAGTCTGTCCCCCGAGCGAGCTACCTGCGAGTGTCCACCGTGCGGTGACTACCCGGGACGGCCGGATCCATAGCGTTCTGGGTAGCCCGCGGCACTCCGGCTGCGGCTTCTCGAAGGAGTCATCGTGCGTCTGGTGTGGCAGCTCTTGGCCGTTGTAGCGGTCTCGTTCCTCGGCAGCCAGGGTTCGCTGCTGGTCGGCGACAACCCCTGGCTGGCGCTCGTCGTCGGGTTGGCGACCGCCGTGGTCGCGGTCCTCGTCTACGCCTGGGTGGTGCGGCGCACCGAGCACCGCGCCGTCATGGAGGTGTCCCGGCAGGGGGCCGTGTCCGGTCTCGGCTGGGGCACGCTGCTCGGCGTCGCGCTGTTCAGCCTGGTCATCGTGAACCTCGCTCTCCTCGGCAGCTACACGGTCCACGGCCCTGGCACGACGGCGGGCGCGGTGGGGCTGCTGGGCGTCATGGCGGCCGTCGCCGTGACGGAGGAGCTGATGTACCGCGGTGTCCTGTTCCGGATCATCGAGGGGTGGACCGGCACCTGGATCGCCCTGGTCCTGACCAGCGTGCTGTTCGGCATGGCCCACCTGTTCAACCCGAACGCCAGCCTCTGGGGCGCCCTCGCGATCGCCATCGAGGCGGGCGGCATGCTCACCGCTGCGTACGTCGCCACCCGCAAGCTGTGGGTGCCGATCGGTCTGCACCTCGGCTGGAACATCGCGGGGAGCGCCATCTTCAGCACCGAGGTCTCGGGCAACCACACGCCGCAGGGCCTGCTGGACGCCTCGACGTCGGGCCCCGTGCTGCTCACCGGCGGCGAGTTCGGCCCGGAGGGCAGCGTGCTCTCGATCCTGTTCTGCGTGCTGGTCGCCGCGGTGTTCATGCGGCTGGCCTACCGGCGCGGTCACGTCATCCCGCGTCGTCGCGGCGCCCGGGCCGACGCGGCCGCTACGCTCCCCCGGTGATCGATCTCCGGCAGGTCTCGAACCAGCGGCATGACCGGTGGCGCGACCGGTGGCACCGGCTCGACGTCACGGTCCGGGACCTGCCGCTCGCCCTGGCACTCGCCGGTGCGGCGTTCGTGCCGGTGCTGCGCGAGTACGGGACGCAGGTGGGCGAGGTGCCCGCCCGTCCGTTCGACGGCGTCGCGGTGCTGGTCATCGCGCTCCAGTGCCTCCCGCTCGCCGTGCGCCGGCGGTGGCCGGCCCTGTGCATCGCGCTGGTCTCGCTCGGCTTCGTGGTCAGCCAGGTCCAGGGCTACCACTCGTTCGGGGCCAACGCGCTGGGCATCGCGCTGGTGAGCACGGGTGCGCACCTGGCGCACCGCCGTCGGCTCGTCGGCGCCGTGCTCTCCGTGGCGTACGTGGGGCTGGCAATCACGCTCGACCGGTTGACCGGCGTGGAGCGCGTGGATGAGTACCTCACGTTCTACCTGGTCATGGCCCTGGCGTGGGGTGTCGGCGCCTGGCTGCGGTCCAGCCGGGCGGCGGAGGCGGAACGCCGCCGCCGGGTCGCCGAGGACACCCGCACCGCCGAGCGCACCCGCATCGCCCGCGAACTGCACGACGTCGTGACCCATCACGTCACGGCGATGGTCGTGCAGACGGAAGCGGCGCGGTACCTGACCACCGCGCCGGACCGGCTCGACGCGACCCTGACGGCCGTCGGCGATACCGGCCGGCGGGCCATCGGCGACCTGCGGAACCTGCTCGACCTCCTCGACCCCGGGCACGAGGGCCCCGCCAGGACGCAGCCCGACGGCGACCTCCGGACCCTCGTCGAGCAGACCCGCCAGGCCGGGCAGCCGGTGGAGCTCACCGAGGAGGGCACGCCCGCCCAGGAGGCGGGCAGCGCCGAACGCACTGCGCACCGGGTGGTCCAGGAGTCGCTGACGAACGCCCTCAAGCACGCTTACGGCCGCCCGACGGCGGTCACCGTGCACTACGACGACAGGGAGATCAGCGTGGAGGTCAGCACGGCAGCGCCTGCCGCGGACACCGGCACACAGCGCGGCCACCGGGCCGGTGCGCGGGGTGCCGCGCCCGGGAGCGGGCGGGGCCTCGTCGGGCTCCGGGAACGGGTCACCGCCCTGGGTGGCGAGCTCAGTGCACACCGGACGGACGACGGCGGCTTCGTCGTGCTGGCCCGCATCCCCACCGGGAGCCGCTCGTGACGGCGCCGACCCGGGTCCTGGTCTGCGACGACCAGGTGCTGATCCGCACCGGGTTCGCGACCATCATCGATGCCCAGCCCGACCTGAAGGTGGTCGGCGAGTGCGGGGACGGACGGGCCGCCGTCGACCTCGCCCGCCGGCTGCGCCCGGACATCGTGGTGATGGACGTCCGCATGCCCGTCCTCGACGGCATCGAGGCGACCCGTCTCCTCGCCGGTGCCGGGGTGGAGGAGCCCGTCAAGGTGCTCGTGGTGACGACGTTCAACCTCGACGAGTACGTCTACGAGGCGCTGCGCGCCGGGGCCAGCGGGTTCCTGCTCAAGGACGCCCCGGCGGCGCAGCTGCTGACCGGCATCCGTACCGTCGCGTCCGGGGCCGCGCTGCTGGCGCCCGAGGTGACCCGGCAGCTCGTCGGCAGGTACGCGGCGCGGATCCGGCCCACGGAGAGCGCGGCCGGTGACACCGAGCTGACCCGGCGCGAGCTGGAGGTGCTGCGCCTCATCGCCGACGGCCAGTCGAACGGTGAGATCGCGGCGACGCTGGTGATCAGCCAGGAGACGGTCAAGACGTACGTGTCACGCCTCCTGGCCAAGCTCGGCCTGCGCGACCGTGTGCAGGCGGTGGTCTACGCCTACCGCAACGGCCTGGTCACGTGAGCAGCGGCCGGGCGGTCAGCGGATCCGGTACCGGGGCACGTGCGCCTGGATCTGCGCTCTGACGGCGGCCTGCTCACCGACCGGGACCGCCCGCTTGGGCAGCCAGTAGACCATCGAGGCCACACCGCTCGGCACGTAGACGTAGTACGCGTAAGCCGTCTCGCGGGCACGGGACGCCACGCCCCACACCATGAACTGCCGGCCGCTGGGGCCGGCATGGCTGAACCCGTCGGCGTCGAGCACGGCGTGCACCGGTTCGCGGTTCTGCGGCTTGCGCCAGCCTGCATACGCGCCCAGCTGGGCGTACGCGAGCATGAACAGGGCCGGGGGTGTCCCCAACGCCACCAGAGCCGCCACGACCTCGGGATCACCGACGGGTCGACCCTCGGCATCGACGACGAAGAACCTCGCCAGGACCAGGAGCGCGAGCATCGCGAGCAAGAACCACGCGAGCGCCTTGCCCACACGCACCACGGGGCTGGTCCGCAGCAACGCCACGTAGTCCGCCCGCGTGGGCACGAAGCCGTACTCCGAGCGGACGCCGATGTCGGTAGCGCTGTCCGCGTGTTCCTGTGCCGTCACGGGCGGCAGCGTAGCCCGGCCGCCGTGCTCGCCGGGTTCACTTTCGTCTCCATCACCGGTTTGTCACCCGGTGCGGCCGCCTCGGCCCGCGGAGTGCCCCTGCTCCGCCCCGTGCTCCTGTGCCGCACGGGCGATGTTGCGCTGCATCCCACCGAACACGATCCCGTGGAACGGGCTGATCACCCACCAGTACAGCTGCCCGAGGAGCCCGCGCGGCAGGAAGACGGCGCGCTGCCGGAACGTCGGACGCTCCCCCGGCTCACCCTCCACGGACAGCTCGAGCCAGGCGAGCCCCGGCAGGCGCATCTCGGCGCGCAGCCGCAGCAGCTCGCCCGGCACCACCTTCTCCACCCGCCACCAGTCGAGCGCGTCGCCAGGGGCGAGGCGGTGCGGGTGGCGCCGTCCGCGGCGTAGGCCCGGGCCGCCGAAGAGGCGGTCCAGAGCGCCGCGGGCCACCCAGCCGAGCCGCCAGGAGTACCAGCCGTGTGCCCCGCCGATGCCCTCGATGACCGTCCAGAGCGACTCGCGGGTCGTGTCCACCACGACCGACCGGTCGTCCACCAGCAGGCTCCCGCCCGCCCAGTCGGGGTCTTCGGGCAGCGGGTCGGACGGCGCACCCGGGGTCGAGGCGGACACCCAGCTCGTGCGCACATCCAGGTCCTGGATGCGCGCGAGCGCCAGCTCGACCGCCTGGTCGAAGCCGATCAGCCCTTCGGGCGGGTCGGGCACGTACGCCTTGATATCGCGTTCCCGTGCCACGACCTCGTGCACCAGGGATCCGACCAGCGGCCGGGCGATCGCCGGCGGCACCGGCGTCACGAGACCGACCCACAGGCTGGCCAGGCCCGGCGTCAGCACCGGGACGGCGCGGATGACCCGGGGGCGCAGGCCCGCGACGGCGGCGTAGCGCTGCATCATCTCGCGGTAGGTGAGGACGTCGGGGCCACCGATGTCGAAGCCCCGGCTCACCTCGGGCGGAATGCTCGCCGCTCCGACGAGGTAGCGCAGCACGTCGCGCACGGCGATCGGCTGGATCCGGTTGTTGATCCAGCGGGGCGCCACCATCGCCGGCAGCCGTTCGGTGAGGTACCGCATCATCTCGAAGGACGCGCTGCCCGAGCCCAGGATCACCGCGGCCCGCAGCACGACCGTCGGCACACCGCTGTCCAGCAGGATCTCCCCGACCTCGCGACGGGACTCCAGGTGGGGCGAGAGCCGTTCGGCGTCCGGGTGCAGCCCGCCGAGGTAGACGAGGCGAGCGACACCAAGCTCTCGCGCCACGACCGCAAAGCCGCGGGCGGTGTCGCGGTCGCGTTCGGCGAACCCGGGCCCGGACCCGAGGGCGTGGATGAGGTAGTACGCGACGTCGACGCCGTCGAGCGCCCGCCGCAGGTCCGGACGGGACGTGGCGTCGCCGGCGACCACCTCCACGTCGTCGGACCACTCACGCGAGGAGATGCGCTCGGGGTGCCGGGCCAGCACGCGCACCCGGTACCCGGCTGCGAGCAGCTCGGGCACCAGCCGTCCGCCGATGTAGCCGGTGGCCCCGGTGACGAGGACCGTAGCGCCGTCCGTCATGGCAGCACCGCCTTTCGCTCGACAACCTGAATCTTGGCAGATTACTAGATAGGCTAGCGATATTCGCCGCTCATGGCTCAGGCACGCGGGCGGGAGCGGACCACCGACCCGAGGAGTGAGGACCCATGACGGGACAGCATTCGACCGACCGGACCCAGCAGATCGTCGTGACGCTCAGCTACCTGGCCTGCCTGGTCGGTTCCATGATCGGCGTCGGCGTGTTCGGCGGGACCCGTATCGCCTCGGCGGCCGGCGGCGCGCTCGCCGCCGACGCCACGCTGCTCGCACCCGCTTCCGCTGCCTTCTCGGTGTGGACGGTCGTCTATGCCGGGCTCGCCGGGTACACGGTGCTGCAGTGGTTCCCCGCCCCGGCGTCCGCGGACCGTCAGCGGAGCCTCCGGCTGCCGGTCGCCGGGACCATGCTGCTCAACGCCGCGTGGATCCTGGTGGTCCAGGCGGGCTGGCTCTGGGCGAGCGTGGCCGTGATCGGTGCGCTGCTCGCGCTGCTCAGCCGGGTGTTCGTGATCCTCGTGCGGACGCGCCCCGCCGGGATGCTGGAGCGCCTCCTCGTCGACGGTTCGCTCGGCCTCTACTTCGGCTGGGTCTGCGTGGCCACGGCGGCCAACATCGCGGCGGCGCTCACGGGGTCCGGGTTCGACGGGGCAGGTATCGACCCGGACTGGTGGGCGGTCGCGGTCCTCGTGGTGGTCGGCGGTGTCGGCGTGGTCCTGGCGGCGCGGAGCGGGGGCCGTATCGCCGTGGCCGCCGCGATCGCTTGGGGACTTGCGTGGATCGCGGTGGCCCGATGGGACGGTGCGCCACAGTCCGCCCCGACCGCGGTGGCAGCGGCCGCCGCGGCCGCCGTCGTCCTCGGTGTGGCGGCGACCCTGAGGCTGCGTGCCGCCACCCGCACGGTCTCCGCCATTCCGTAACCCATCGCCGGTCAGCGCTGTAGCACGTACCCACCGTGGTGGAGCGACGTCGGACGCCCGGACGGTCAGGTGTCGGTGAGGTGGACGAGCCCGGCGAGCGTCGGGCGGAAACCGCACGACTCAAGGTAGAACGCCTCGAGGTGCGGCTCGAAGTCGACGGAGAGCCACTCGCACCCCGCCGCCCTGGCCCCCTCGACCGCACGACGTACCACGGCTGTGCCGAGGCCCTGCCGCTGGTGCGTCGGCCGTGTCTTGGTGTCGATCAGGAACGCGTGGTCCCCGCCGTCCCACGCCACGTTCACGAACCCCACCAGCAGGCCGCCCGCGCTCCGGGCGGTGACCCACCCCAGCGAGTGACCGCGGACCCGGTCCCACCATCCGGGCGCCGGGGTGCCGCCGTGGGACTGGGTGAGATCTACGATCTCCGCGTCGGACACCGGCCCGCGCCAGTCCAGGACCACTTCGTCGGTAGACATCCTGCTCAGCCTGACGGCGACAGGGCGCGGACGGCAAGCGCAAAGAGGCGCGCCGTCGGTCCGCGAACGGGCGAAAACTCTCATCTCGCTCTCACGAACTTCTCATCCCGGCCTGGCAGTGTGGTCCGCCCGACCGACGGAAGGAACGGACCGCATGTCCAAGCTCTCCAACATGATCGGCCTCGCGAAGAAGATGCTCGACTCCCAGACCGGGCAGCAACCTCAGCAGGGGACGCCACAGGGGACGCAGCAGGGCGGTTCGACCGGTCAGAAGTCCTGGCGGTCCACGCTCGAGGACGTGGCAGCGGCGGTGGGCGGACGTTCCCAGGACGCGCAAGCGCCGGGCCACGCACCCACACCACAGGGCCGGCCCAGCGCCCCCGCACCGCAAGGACGGCCGAGCGCCTCGGCGGGCTCCGACGCCGACCGGCAGGCCATCGCCCGCTACGACTACCTCATGCAGACCGCCGAACCGCACCAGATCGAGCAGATCCACGCCGAGTCGTTCGCGCGACTGACGCCGGCGCAGCGCCAGGCCGTGCTGCAGCGCATGCAGACGGAGCTTCCGGCGCATGAGCAGCCTCGCTCTGCCGACGTCGCCGACCTGTCCCGGGCAGCCGCACGCACGGAGGCTCGTCAGCCGGGCGCCATGCGCTCGATGCTCGCCAAGGTCGGCACGGGCGGGGCCGTGGCGGGAGTTGCCGTCGGCGCGGTCGGCGTCCTCGGCGCGGTCGCGGCCGGTGCGGCGGTGAGCAGCGTCGCGGGCCCGCTCCTGGAGAACGCATCGAACCTCGGGGTGGACTTCGAGGCGCTCGCGTCGGGCGTCGACGTCGAAGGGCTCACCTCGTCGGTCGGCGATCTCGGCACCGGCGCCCTCGACGAGGCGACCGCAGGCATCGGGGATCTCGGCACCGGCGCCCTCGACGAGGCGACCGCGGGTGTCGGGGATCTCGCCGGCTCGGCCGACGGTGCGCTGTCCGGCCTCGGGGACCAGGTCTCCGGAGCGGGCCAGTCGCTCTCCGATCTCGCCCAGGGATTCGACCCGCGCGACCTGCTCTGAGCCGGGCTGCCGGACGGCGGCGCGGACGTTCCCGACATCCGCCGGCCGGCTGCCTGAAGAAAATGATGACGCGGGACATCTATGAACGATGTCCCGCGTCATCACATGGTGGGCCCGGAGGGATTCGAACCCCCGACATCCACGGTGTAAACGTGGCGCTCTAACCAACTGAGCTACGAGCCCCGGCAGCGGACAACAATACCTGGCCCGCGACCCGATCCAGCCTAATTTTCCCGGCTGACCCGCATCAGATCTCCGCGACCGCCCTGCGGTAGTCCTCCAGGTCGCGTGCCTGGCCGCGTGGGTTCACCACGCACCAGCGGACTATCCCGTCGGCGTCGATCAGGAACGTCCCGCGCAGCGCGATCCCCGAACCCTCGTCGAACACGCCGTAAGCGCGCGCCACCTCGCCGTGCGGCCAGAAGTCGGACAGCAGGTCGAACTGGTATCCCTCGGCCGCCTGCCACGCCTTGAGCGTGAAGACGGCGTCCGTCGACACGACGAGCAGCCGCACACCGGCGGTCTCGAAGTCCTCGATGTTGTCGCGCAGCTCGCACAGCTCGCTGGTGCACGTGCCGGAGAACGCGAACGGGACGAAGACGACGAGCACCGGCGCCCCCCGCAGGTCCGACAGTGAGGTCGGGGTGCCGTGCGTGTCCGGGAGCGTGAAGTCGGGTGCGGGGTCACCCGACTTCAACGGCACCACGGGAGCGCTCGACGCGGCGGCGGCAGGCTCGGTCATGGCTGCTGTCCTGTCAGGCGTTCACTTACCGCGGCCCCGGTAGGCGAGCCGGGTCGCCGACCAGTCCTCCGCGATGGCGAACGTGCTGGTGGTCTGCAGGCCTGCGGTGGTCGCGGCCTCCTGGATGTCGCTGTGGCCGACCTCGCCGTCGCGCCCGGGCTTGGGCGTGAAGATCCAGATGAGGCCGCCGTCGTCCAGGACGGTCTGCACATCGACCAGTGCGTCGGTGAGGTCGCCGTCGTCCTCCCGCCACCAGAGGACGACTCCGTCGGTCACGTCGCCGAAGTCCTCGTCCTCCAGCTCGCTGCCGATGATCTTCTCGATGTCGGCCCGGAGTGCTTCGTCGACGTCGTCGCCCCAGCCGAACTCCTGCACCACTTGGCCGGCCTCGAAACCGAGGCGCCCCGCGCCCTGGGTGTCCGTGCTCACTTGGTTGATCGTCCCTCTCTCTGTCCGGCACTCGCAGCCGGGTCGTATGCCTGTTCTGTCGGCCCTGCGTCGGGCCCTCCGTCGCCAAAGGTAGTGCACGCACCCCGGCCATGCCTCGCAACCAGGACGCGTGGTGTCTTTTTGATGAATCGATGAGACCTCGGCAACGCATCAGTCATGCACTCAGTCTCATCATTGCGATACCCCGTATCAATACTGGTGCGAACCGGCACAGACGTAACGCAGATCACGCACTCTTGACCGCCCTATGGTGTGAGGACACGCTGTGAGGGGACAGAATGGCTAGGACCACCTGTGCGTGGGCGTGCACAGTCGCAACCCCAGCTGTGGCGACGCTACGCCGACGCGACGGGTTCTGACGAGGCGGCGAGGAGCGCGAACCGCGACCGCGCCGCGCGACACCGAGAGAGGTTGCTGGTGGCTTCGTTTGACGAGACCGGACCGCTGATCAACGGTCTGCTCAGCGCCGTACCTGACATCGACCCGGCCGAGACCGAGGAATGGGTCGAGTCCTTCGACGGGCTGATCGACGACAAGGGCGGACCCCGCGCCCGGTACGTCATGCTCAACCTGCTGCGCCGTGCGCGAGAGCGGAATGTGAGCATTCCCGCGTCGATGGCGACGCCCTACGTGAACACCATCGGTGTCCACGAGGAGCCGTACTTCCCGGGCGACGAGGCCATGGAGCGCCGTTATCGCTCGTGGATCCGCTGGAACGCGGCGGTCATGGTGACCCGCGCCCAGCGCGAAGGTCTCAGCGTCGGCGGGCACATCTCCTCGTACGCGTCCGTGGCGACG
The DNA here is from genome assembly GCF_028994775.1 of Promicromonospora iranensis. GTDB lineage: Bacteria > Actinomycetota > Actinomycetes > Actinomycetales > Cellulomonadaceae > Promicromonospora > Promicromonospora iranensis_A. Next base: position 39,718 of record NZ_JAJQMN010000017.1, read on the forward strand.
CTCTACGAGGTGGGGCTGAACCACTTCTTCCGGGGCAAGGACCATCCGGGCGGCGGCGACCAGATCTACTTCCAGGGCCACGCCTCCCCCGGCGTCTACGCCCGGGCCTACCTCGAGGGTCGCCTGTCCGCGGACCAGCTCGACGGGTTCCGCCAGGAGAAGTCGCACGCGGGCGGCGGCCTGCCGTCCTACCCGCACCCGCGCCTCATGCAGGACTTCTGGGAGTTCCCGACCGTCAGCATGGGCCTCGGCCCGGCGTCGGCCATCTACCAGGCCTGGACGAACAAGTACCTGCACAACCGCGGGATCAAGGACACCAGCCAGCAGGACGTCTGGGCCTTCCTCGGCGACGGCGAGATGGACGAGCCCGAGAGCCGCGGCATGATCCAGCACGCCGCCCAGCAGCAGCTGGACAACCTGACGTTCGTCGTGAACTGCAACCTGCAGCGCCTCGACGGGCCGGTCCGCGGCAACGGCAAGATCGTCCAGGAGCTCGAGGCCCAGTTCAAGGGCGCCGGCTGGAACGTCATCAAGGTCGTCTGGGGCCGCGAGTGGGACGCCCTGCTCAACGCCGACAAGGACCGCGCGCTGGTCAACCTGATGAACGTCACGCCCGACGGTGACTACCAGACCTACCGCGCGGAGTCCGGCGCGTTCATCCGTGAGCACTTCTTCGGGCGCGACCCGCGCACGAAGGCCCTCGTCGAGAACATGACCGACGAGGACATCTGGAACATGAAGCGCGGCGGGCACGACTACCGCAAGCTCTACGCCGCCTACTCCGCGGCACGCGCGCACACGGGCCAGCCGACCATCATCCTGGCGCACACCGTCAAGGGCTACGGCCTGGGCTCCGGCTTCGCCGGACGCAACTCGACGCACCAGATGAAGAAGCTCAAGGCCGACGACCTCAAGACGCTGCGCGACTCGCTCCGCATCCCGATCTCGGACGCCGAGCTCGAGGCCGACCCGTACCTGCCGCCGTACTACCACCCGGGCGCCGACTCGCCGGAGATCCAGTACATGCTGGAGCGCCGCCGTCAGCTCGGCGGGTTCGTGCCGGAACGCCGCACCACGGCGAAGACGACCCTCAAGCTGCCCGAGGACAAGACGTACGAGCTGCTGAAGAAGGGCTCCGGCACGCAGCAGATCGCCACGACCATGGCGTTCGTGCGGCTGCTCAAGGACCTCTTCAAGGCCAAGGACTTCGGCAACCGCATCGTGCCGATCATCCCGGACGAGGCCCGCACCTTCGGCCTCGACTCGATCTTCCCGAGCGCCAAGATCTTCAACACGCTCGGCCAGAACTACCTCGCCGTGGACCGCGAGCTCATGCTGAGCTACAAGGAGTCCGAGCAGGGCCAGATCATGCACACCGGCATCAACGAGGCCGGTTCCGCCGCCGCGTTCCAGTCGGTGGGCACGTCGTACGCGACGCACGGCGAGCCGATGATCCCGGTCTACATCTTCTACTCGATGTTCGGCTTCCAGCGCACGGGCGACCAGTTCTGGGCGGCCGGCGACCAGATGACGCGCGGCTTCATCATCGGTGCCACCGCGGGCCGCACCACCCTCACGGGTGAGGGCCTGCAGCACGCCGACGGGCACAGCCCGCTCATCGCCGGTACGAACACGTCGATCGTGCAGTACGACCCCGCCTTCGGGTACGAGATCCGGCACATCATGCGCGACGGCATCGAGCGCATGTACGGGGACGGCTCCGACGGTCGCGACCAGGACGTCATGTACTACCTCACGGTGTACAACGAGCCCATGGTCCAGCCGGTCGAGCCGGAGGACGTCGACGTCGAGGGCATCAAGCGCGGCATCCACCGCATCTCGGTGTCCGACGCCGAGGGCCCCAAGGCCCAGCTCCTCTCCTCCGGCGTGGGTGTGCCGTGGGCGCTCGAGGCGCAGCAGCTCCTCAAGGAGGACTGGGGCGTCTCGGCCGACGTGTGGTCGGTGACCAGCTGGAACGAGCTGCGTCGCGACGCGCTGGCCGCGGAGCACGACTCCCTGATCGACCCGGCGACGCCGATGCGCACGCCGTACGTCACGGAGAAGCTGTCCGGCGCCCAGGGGCCGTTCGTCGCCACCAGCGACTACGACCACCTGGTGCCCGACCAGATCCGCGCGTGGGTCCCCGGCGACTACGCGGTGCTCGGCGCCGACGGGTTCGGCTTCTCCGACACCCGGGCCGCCGCACGTCGGTTCTTCCTCATCGACGGTCCGTCGATGGTGGTCAAGACGCTGCAGATCCTCGCCCGCCGCGGCGAGGTGTCGACCGACGTCGTGGCCAAGGCCGTCGAGAAGTACCGCCTGCTCGACGTCAACGCCGGCACGTCCGGCGTCGCGGGCGGCGACAGCTGACCCTCGGTCCGCCGAGGTAACGCCTATCGGTGGTCGAGCTCGTCGAGACCTGGTCTCGACGAGCTCGGCCACCGATTCGCGTGGGACCACCGATCGGTGGTCCGGCGGGCGTCAGGTGCCCGACTTCTGCTGCTCGCTCGCGGCGATCGCCTTCTCCAGCTCGTCCCGAAGCGGCTTGACCGCCTTCGAGTCCGGGTGCATCTCCAGCGACCGCAGGTGCTGCTTCGCCTCGAACACCCGGTCGGCCTCGAGCGCGGCCAGGACCAGGTGCTTGCCGACCACCGGCGAGTGCTCCCGCACGCGCCAGTGCCCCACGCCCAGACCCAGGGCCTCCACGGGCATCCCCGCGTCGCGCAGGATCGCCATGCCCTCCGCCAGCGCGCGGCCGTCGGGGTCCCGCTCCGCCGCGGTGATGAGCCGCCGGACGGCGCCGTCCGGGTCGTCGGCGAGCGACAGCCTGCCCAGCTCGATCAGCGGGTACCAGCCTCGTGGGTGCCCGGCCAGCTCTTCCGCGAGCGCCCAGACCGCGAGGTCGGCCTCACGCTGCTTGGACTCGGGGATCTCGTCGGAGTCCCGCAGGGGGTCTTCCAGCGTCGGGTCCTCGGCGGCCCGACGGCGAACGATCTCTGCCAGGGCGCCGAAAGCCTCTTCGTTGTTGGGATCGTCGGTCAGCTGGGCGCGCAACGCGTCCTCGTGTCCCGCGTCCCCTCGTCGGGGCGCCGACGGCGACGGTCGACGAGCACCGACCGTGGACGCAGACAGGGGCCGACGGATGAGGCGGCGGAGCCGATGCATCAGGGCCATACCTCGACCCTACAGTTTTACTCCGCCGCGCACTGGGATCCTGCTGTCTTGAAAGTCCGTTTGTGGACTCCCCACAACTCGGACTCGTATGCTGCCGGGGTGCCACCACCACGACGGGCCGCGCGGGTCAGCGCCCAGAAGACCGGCCCGGAGCCCGGGCCGGCAGCCGACCGCGGCGACAGCCAGGAGACCGATCAGGCCACTGAGGCGACCCCCGGGCCCGTCCCCGGAGAGGTTTCCGCGGCGGCGACGGACCCGGCCGGCTTCCCGATGAACCTGCAGCGGGTCCGCGAGGCCAGCGGCCTGCTGACGGCCGCCGCGATGCGCCGGCTCGACGAGGACCTCACCTGGTACCGCGACCTGCCGGCGGAGGACCGCTCGTACGTGGGACTGGTCGCCCAGGCCGGCATCAACGCCTTCACCTCGTGGTTCACGGACCCCGACCGGCCGCCGCACGGTGTCAGCGAGATCTTCGCCGCGGCGCCCACCGAGCTGACCCGCTCCATCTCGCTGCAGCACACCCTGCAGCTCGTGCGCGTCGTGGTCGACGTCGTCGAGACGCACTCCGACCGGATCGCCGCGCCGGGTGGCGAGCGCGACCTGCGCGAGGCGGTGCTGCGCTACTCCCGTGAGGTCGCGTTCTCCGCGGCCGAGGTCTACGCCCGCGCGGCCGAGTGGCGAGGCGCCTGGGATGCCCGCCTCGAGGCGCTGGTGGTCGACGCGCTCGTCCGCGGCGACGGTGACGACTCCCTCCGCTCGCGGATCTCCGCGCTCGGCTGGAGCGGCCGTGGCAACGCGCTGGTCGTCGTCGGGCTCGCGACCGAGGAGCTCGACGAGATCCGCACCGCCGAGATCCGCCGGGTCGCCCGGCGTGCCGCAGGAGACGCCCTCGTCGGCATCCACGGCGACCGCCTGGTCCTCGTGCTCGGCGGCGAGGGCGACCTGGTCGCCGCCGCCACGTCGCTGCTCAGCCGCTTCGGCACCGGTCCGGTGGTGATCGGCACCCAGGTGCCGAGCCTGACCGACGCCGCCCGGTCGGCACGGTCGGCGCTCGCCGGGCTGACGGCCGCCCCGGCGTGGCCGCAGGCGCCCCGTCCGGTCATGGCCGACGACCTCCTTCCGGAGCGTGTCCTCACCGGCGACTACACGGCCCGGGCCACACTGATCGCCCAGGCGTTCACCCCGCTGCAGGAGTCCGGCGGCGCCGTGCTGGAGACCCTGTCCGCCTACCTCGGCACCGGCCGCTCGCTGGAGGCGGCGGCACGGCATCTGTACGTTCACCCCAACACGGTGCGTTACCGGCTCCGCAAGGTGTCGGAGATCACGGGCTGGGACCCGCTGGACGCCCGCGAGTCGTTCGTGCTGCAGGTGGCTCTGGCGCTGGGCCAGCTCGGCCGCGGCTGACCGTCGTGTCCTAACTCTTCACCGAGGTCAGCGCCTTGTAGGTTCTCCACAATGGGCCTCTACCAGGTTGGTACAGGTCGCGACGTCCCGCGGGCTCTCCGGATTGGCAGAGTGGACGCGTGCTCGCCGTCGTCTGCCCTGGACAGGGCTCTCAGACCCCCGGGATGCTCAGCGACTGGCTCGAGCTGCCCGGAACCGAACAACGCCTCGCCGCAGCATCCGAGGCCTCGAACCTGGACCTGGTGGCGCACGGCACGACGTCGGACGCCGACACCATCCGCGACACCGCGGTGGCCCAGCCCCTGATCGTCACCACCTCGCTGCTCGCGCTCCGCGCCCTGCTCGACGGGCGCCCCGCGGCCGACGTCGTGGACGTCACCGCAGGTCACTCCGTCGGCGAGCTGTCGGCGGCCGCGGTGGCAGGTGCCCTGTCCGACGACGGTGCGGCCGGTCTGGTCGCGCGCCGCGCCCGGGCGATGGCCACGGCGGCAGCGGCGGCACCCTCGGGTATGAGCGCCGTCGTGGGCGGTGACCCGGACGAGGTGCTGGCCGCTATCGAGGCCGCGGGCCTGTGGCCCGCCAACGTGAACGGCGCCGGCCAGACGGTGGCGGCCGGCGCGCTGGACAAGCTGGCAGAGTTGTCAGCGAACCCGCCGACCCGGGCCCGCGTGATCCCGCTGCAGGTGGCCGGGGCGTTCCACACGCCGTTCATGGACGCGGCGCGGGCCGAGTTCGAGCCGGTGGCCCTCGGCTGGGACGCGACCGACCCGACTCTGCCCTTCCTCGCCGACCTCGACGGGACCGCCTACACCGGCGGCACCCACGGCCACGGCACCGGCGCGGACGTGCTCACCAACCTGGCGCGCCAGGTGACGGCCCCGGTCCGCTGGGACCTGATCATGACCGGCCTCGCCGAGCGTGGCGTCACCGGTCTGCTCGAGCTCGCGCCGGGCGGCGTCCTGACGGGTCTCGCCAAGCGCGGCCTCAAGGGTGTCGAGACGGTGGCGGTCAAGTCGCCCGCTGACCTCGACGCGGCCCGGGCGCTGATCGCCGCGCACAGCAACGTTCTTCCCAGCGGCACGAACGCGACCGGAGCAGACCAGTGACCATCCTGCAGCAGGCCCAGCCCACGCAGTTCTCGCGGATCCTCTCGATCGGCGCGGAGCGCGGCGAGCTCGTCGTGACCAACGACGACATCGCGGGCCCCATCGACTCGTCGGACGAGTGGATCCGCCAGCGCACCGGCATCATCACCCGCCGTCGGGCCGGCGCGGACAAGGACGTGCTCGACCTGTCCGAGGCAGCGGCCCGCAAGGCGCTCGACGCCGCCGGCCTCACGGGCGCCGACATCGACGCGATCATCCTCTCGACGATCACGCACATGCACATGACGCCGTCGGGTGCCGCGATCCTGGCCGAGCGCATCGGCGCGACGCCCGCTGCGGCGTACGACGTGTCGGCGGCCTGCGCCGGCTACGCGTACGGCATCGGTCAGGCGGACGCCCTGGTCCGCGCGGGCCTCGCCCGGCACGTGCTGGTGATCGGGGCCGAGAAGCTCAGCGAGATCATCGACCCGACCGACCGGTCCATCTCCTTCCTGCTGGGTGACGGTGCAGGCGCCGCGATCGTCGGCCCGTCGGACACGCCAGGCATCGGCCCGACGGTCTGGGGCTCCGACGGCGCCAAGGCGACCGCGATCCGGCAGACACACTCCTGGACCGAGCTGCGCGAGGACCCCTCGCTCGGCTGGCCCACGCTGCGCCAGGACGGCCCGACCGTGTTCAAGTGGGCGAGCTTCCAGATGGCGCCCATCGCGGAGAAGGCGATGGCCGAGGCAGGCGTGACCGCCCAGGACATCCAGGTCTTCATCCCGCACCAGGCCAACATGCGGATCATCGACCAGATGAAGAAGCAGCTCGGCCTGCCGGACTCCGTGGTGATCGCCCGCGACATCGCTGAGACCGGCAACACGTCCGCGGCGTCCATCCCGCTGGCCGCCGACCGTCTCCTCGCGGAGGGTCAGGCCAGGTCCGGTGACCTCGCCCTGCAGATCGGGTTCGGTGCGGGCCTCGTCTACGCCGCCCAGGTAGTGGTGCTGCCGTAGCAGGGTGCGCAGTGGCGGAGAATGACCCCGCCGTGCATTCCGGTCTCCGGATGCGCCAAGATCTGACCAGCAAGACTCCGGTGCCCGACGGCGCCGGTGACCGTTACGAAAGATAAGGAAGTCCCATGGCCAACACGGACCAGGAGATCCTCGAGGGCCTCGCCGAGATCGTCGCCGAGGAGACGGGCCTCGACAAGGCCGACGTCCTGCTGGAGAAGTCCTTCACGGACGACCTCGACATCGACTCCCTGTCGATGATGACCATCGTCACGCACGCCGAGGACAAGTTCGGGGTTCGTATCCCGGACGAGGAGGTCAAGAACCTCGCGACCGTCGGTGACGCAGTGAGCTTCATCAAGGGCGCCCAGGACTGAGCCGCCCCCCGGCGGCGGCCGCGTGGCCCGGTCGACCTGGTCGACCTGGTCGACCTGATCGACAGGGCCCGCGCCGCCGTCGGGCACTCGCTGCCCACAAGGCAGCACCTTCCGCACCTGCCCCCTTCGTCCCACCACCCTCGGGAGCATCATCATGACCTCCGCACGCGAAGTCGTCGTCACGGGCCTCGGCGCCACCACACCCATCGGCGGGGACGTGGCATCCACGTGGGAGGCCGCCCTCGCAGGCGAGTCGGGGGCACGCACCCTCGAGAACGACTGGGCCGAGAAGTACAGCCTGCCCGTCAACTTCGCCGCCACCATCAAGGTGAACCCGGCCGAGGTGCTCTCGCGCCCTGAGACCAAGCGGATGGACCCGTCCACGCAGTACGCGATCGTCGCGGCACGCGAGGCCTGGGCCGACGCCGGCAGCCCCGAGGTCGACGGCGAACGGCTCGGCGCCGTGGTCTCGTCCGGCATCGGCGGGCTCTGGACCATCCTGGACGGCTGGGACACGCTCCGGGAGCGCGGCGCACGCCGCATGCTGCCCATGACCGTCCCCATGCTCATGCCGAACTCGCCGTCCGCCTACGTCTCCCTGGAGTTCGGCGCCCGCGCCGGCACGCACGCGCTGGTGTCCGCGTGCGCCTCCGGCGCCGAGGCCGTGGGCTACGCGGCGGACATGATCCGCACCGGCCGGGCCGACGTCGTCGTCGCCGGCGGTACCGAGGCCGTGATCCACCCCATGCCGCTCGGCGCGTTCGCGGCGTCCCGCACGCTCTCCCTGCGCAACGACGACCCGCAACGCGCCTCCCGCCCGTACGACATCGACCGCGACGGCTTCGTCCTCGGCGAGGGTGCCGCGGTCCTGGTGCTGGAGAGCGCCGAGCACGCGGCGGCCCGTGGGGCCCGCGTCTACGCGAAGATCGGCGGTGTGGGCCTGTCGTCCGACGCGTACCACATCACCTCCCCCGACCCAGAGGGCAAGGGCCAGGTCGCCGCCATGCGCTCCGCGATGGAGGACGCCGGTGTGACCGCCGCCGACATCGTGCACGTCAACGCGCACGCCACCTCAACCAAGGTGGGCGACCTCACCGAGACGTACTCCATCCGGACGCTCCTGGGCTCCGACGCCGACCACGTGCTGCTGTCGGCGACGAAGTCCATGACCGGTCACCTGCTGGGCGGTGCCGGCGCCATCGAGTCCCTGTTCGCGGTCAAGGCCGTGTCCGAACGCGTCGCTCCCCCGACGATCAACGTGGACAACCCCGACCCGGAGCTCCAGGTGCCGCTCGTCCGCGACGAGCCGGCCAAGCTGCCGGGCGGCGACATCGCCGCGATCAACAACTCGTTCGGGTTCGGCGGGCACAACGTCGCCCTGGTGGTCCAGAACCACTGACCCCGCCCCGAAGGCCCTCGTACGTGTCAGACGCTCAGGTCGCCCCGGTGACCTGAGCGTCGGCACGTCTACCGGCGGTCGCGATCGTCGCGTCCGATCCGACGTCGCCGCCCGGGCCTGTCGTGCCCGCGCCCCTTCCTTCTGACATGGGAGAATGTCCGCATGGCAATGCGTGAGATCCGTGTGGTTCCCGACCCAGTGCTGCGCACCCCGTGCGACACCGTGACGACTATCGACGACCGCGTCCGCAGCCTGGTCGCGGACCTGGTCGAGACGGTGGACGACGAAGGGCGTGCCGGACTCGCCGCCAACCAGATCGGTGTCTCCCTGCGGGCCTTCTCGTGGAACATCGAGGGTGAGATCGGCTACGTGATCAACCCCCGCATCGTCGAGCTGGGCGAGGAGCAGCAGGACGGCGGCGAGGGCTGCCTGTCCGTGCCCGGCCTCTGGTACCCCACCGTGCGCGCGAACTACGCCCGGGTCGAGGGCATCAACCTGGACGGCGAGCCGATCACCGTGGAGGGCACCGGGATCATGGCCCGCTGCCTGCAGCACGAGTGCGACCACCTGGACGGCATGGTCTACCTCGACCGCCTCCAGAAGGAGGCGCGCCGCGCCGCGATGCGGGAGCTTCGCGCGCGCCTGTGAGGGCCTGACCGCCCCGTTTCGTACATGCCACGCCCTGTGGGATCAATCTCAAGAAAGTCTTAAGGGGCACTAGTGGTGGTGCGCCTTTTTAGGCAAGAATGTGCCGCACGAACTCGTCGTACGTGGTGATTCATTCGACGCCTGCGCGCCGTTTCGCCTCGCATCTCGTCGACGAATCGGGCAGGATGTGGTCCGAAGCACCGCTGTGCAGCCGACCACAGCGTCACCGCCCTGGTGAGGACGTAGGGGAAGACGTACCTCGACCCAGGGAGGAAGACATGGCCGGTGTCATCACGCGGGGTGTGCTTTTTGTGCATTCGGCGCCTCGTGCCCTGTGCCCCCACATCGAGTGGGCAGCGGGGAACGTACTTGGCGTGCGCGTTTCCATGGACTGGACCGCGCAGCCAGCGGGTCGCGGTCTGTACCGTGCCGAGTACTCGTGGCAGGGTCCGCAGGGCACGGGCGCCAAGCTGGCGTCCGCCCTGCGCGGCTGGTCCCATCTGCGGTACGAGGTCACGGAGGACGCGAGCAACGGGGCCGACGGCGCCCGCTGGTCACACACTCCAGATCTCGGCATCTTCCACGCCATGACGGACGTCCACGGCAACGTGGTGGTCCAGGAGGACCGTGTCCGTGCCGCCCTGGAGCTCGCCGACCCGCGTGCCATGCGGGAGGCGCTCGACCTCGCTCTGGGCGCCGCCTGGGACGACGAGCTCGAGCCGTTCCGGTACGCGGGCCTCGGTGCCCCGGTCCGGTGGCTCCACCAGGTGGGCTGACGACCCCCTCTTCCTCCCGGGGGCGTCTCCCGGTAGCCCGGCCCTACCCAGGGATCCGGTCCAGAACCCTCGCGGGTTCCGGGCCGGATCGCTGGGTGGCGCCGGGCTTCCTGCGTGTCGCCCACCGCGCGACCGTCGAGTCGCGCAGGAACACACAGTCCCCCGCCATCATGAACAGCGAGAAGAACGGCAGCCCCATCACGACGGCGATGCCCGCGTGCATCAGGAACGCGCCGGCCACCGCCGCCGTCCGCAGGTGGCGGTGCAGCAGCAGGAGCGGGAACGTGAGCTGCAGTGCCAGCGTCCCCCAGGTCACCGCTGCCACGAGCCAGCCGGTCCCCGCCACCAGGTCGGCCAGCTCCGGCCATGGCCGGAACTGCGGCAGCAGCAGCGGGTAGTACACGGCCGAACCGTCGCGCCACTCCGGGCCCTGGAGCTTGAACAGCCCCGACAGCACGTACACCAGGCAGATCTGCGCGCCCACGGCCAGCACGGCGGCGTTGTGGGCCAGGTTTCGTAGCCGGCCGCGTCGGCGGCGGGCAGGGCACCCGGCAGGGCACCGGGCCCGCCGTCGGGCATCGAGGGACCAGCGGGCCGACGTGTCCGCGAAGCAGAGGTAGACCAGCAGGATGCGTGCGATGTTGTCACCCTGGTCGGCGATCAGCGGGTTGATCGAGGTCAGCCCGGCCCAGCCGACCAGCAGCAGCGGCACCGTCCAGCGGGCGCGCCAGCCCAGCGTGACCAGCACGGCGACCACGAGCAGCGCGGCACAGGCCACGGTCACCACCAGGCCGCCGGTGAGCGCCTGCCCGCCGAGCGGCGTCGTCCAGCGGGCGCCCGCGCCCCACAGGGCGTGGCGCGCCGGGAAGTTCACCGCGACATACCCGCCGATGCCCACGCCGAAGGTGATGCGCATCAGCGCGATGCCGTACGTCGCGTGCGCGGAGGTGGTCATCCAGCGGGCGCCGGCGTCCAGGAGCACCGTCAGGGAGTGGCCGGGCCGGGCCGGCACGCGGGTCACCCGGCTCTCCCGCCGGCCGCTGCGGACCCGTCCAGCGCATCCCACGTGCCATGGAATGCCGCGTCGTCCTGGCCGGTGACCACGTGCGGCGGGCGCGCCCCGATGATGAGCCCCGCAGGCTCCGGACGCTCCCGTGCCCCGTAGGGAGCGACACCGTGGCGCACGATGCGCGCCTGGACGTAGGCCAGGGACGCCACCACCCCGGAGCCGCTCGCCGGGCCGTCCGCGACGTGGCCGGCCCGCAGCACCTGGGTGGCGTAGGCGGCCAGGGCGCGGTCCCGGGCGAGATAGTCGTCGACGACGCCGGGCGCGGCTCCGGCGTCGAGCAATGATGCCCGCAGCGCGGGCCAGGGCTCGGGCGGGGCGCGCTCCGGGGCCGGAGCGTCCGTGGGCGACCGCAGGACGACGACCCGCGCCTCCTCGGGCAACGCCAGGTACGCGGCGCGCGTGTCGGAGGCCAGCCGGCGAGCCGGCCGCTCGCTCGCCCCGGGGAGCGGACGCCCGGTCAGCGCGCGGAGCTCGACGGCGGTCGCGTCGATCCAGGGCCCCGGCGTCAGGCCGCCGTCGGCCCGCGGGTACACGCCGCGGACCCGCAGCGCGTACTCCACACGCAGGGGCGACGGCGCGAAGACCGACCAGTTCTGCGCGAAGACCGGGGTCATGTAGGCACTCAGCGCGCCGGTGTCCGCACGGCTGGCCGGCTTGTCGTCGGCCCGGCCGGTCAGGGAACCGGGAGCCGCCCAGAGGAACGTGGCGACGAAGTGCCCGAGCAGCAACGCCCAGACCACGACCACGAGGCAGCGGACGCGGGCGGAGACGACCGGTGCCTCGTCCCCACCCCTCCGTGCGACGCTCACCGCGCACAGGTTGCCAGAGGCACCCACCTTCGTTCCAGCCCGCGGTCCGCTGCCGAGGCGGTCAGCCCTTGACGCAGAGCACCGTACGCAGCCGGGCGACGACCTCCACGAGGTCGGACTGCGCGGCGATCACCGCGTCGAGGTCCTTGTACGCGCCGGGGATCTCGTCGAGCACGCCGCGGTCCTTGCGACACTCGACGCCCTCGGTCTGAGCGGCGAGGTCCTCGACCGTGAACTCCTTCTTGGCCCGGGTCCGGGACATGCGCCGGCCGGCGCCGTGCGACGCCGACCAGTACGACTCCGGGTTGCCCAGACCGCGCACCACGTACGAGCCCGTCCCCATCGACCCGGGGATGAGGCCGAGGTCGCCCTGGCCCGCCCGGATCGCGCCCTTGCGGGTGACGATCAGCTCCTCGCCGTCGACCTGCTCGCGCGCCACGTAGTTGTGGTGCACGTTCACGCCCTCGTCGAAGGTGAGCGCCCGGCCGCCGTCGATGAGCTGCGCGAACTCGTCCCGGACCGCCTGGACGGTCAGGGCCATCATGACCGCGCGGGACCGGGCCGCGTACTCCTGCGCCCACCAGAGGTCGTTGAGGTACGCGTCCATCTCGGGCGTGCCCGCCAGGAAGACGGCGAGCTCGCGGTCCACGAGGCCCACGTTGTGCTCGAGGCGCTTCGCGATGCCGACGTGGTGCTCGGCGAGCTCCTTGCCGATGTTGCGGGAGCCGGAGTGGAGCTGGAGCCAGACCTGGTCGTCCTGGTCGAGGCAGAGCTCGACGAAATGGTTGCCCGAGCCAAGCGAACCGAGCTGCTTCCGCGCCCGCGTCTCGAGCTGGCGGACCTTCGGGTCCAGCGTCTCGAACCTGTCCCAGAACGCCTGCTCGCCCCGCAGCCGCTCCTGACCTCCGGACCCCTTGACGGGCCGCAGGCGACGCAGGTCCACGGGCTCGTCGTGCGAGTGGAACCCGACCGGGATCGCGGCCTCGATCCGCGCACGGAGGCGCGAGAGGTCGTCCGGCAGGTCGTCCGCGGTCAGCGAGGTACGGACACCGATCATGCCGCAGCCGATGTCGACACCCACGGCGTTCGGCGACACGGCGTCGCGCATGGCGATCACGGAGCCGACGGTCGCCCCCTTGCCGAGGTGGACGTCGGGCATCACCCGGACGCCCGCCACCCACGGCAGGGCCGAGATGTTGCGCAGCTGGTTCAGCGCGGCGTGGTCGACGTCGTGCTCGTGCGCCCACATGAGGGTCTGGGCCCGGGCGCCCGAGAGAGCGACCGGGAAGTTCGAGGACATGGAAGTGCTCCTGTTCTGTGCGGGAATGGCTCGCAGAACCTATGGGCCGTCATCGGACGTGCGCCAGGAGATTTCGGCACAGCCGCTGTCCGCGGACGCGTGGGTGGCCCTGCATTCCCTGCTCGAGGCAGTAAGATCCTCCCGCGGCTTCGATGCCGCGGGCCCCGTTAGCTCAGCTGGTCAGAGCAGGAGACTCATAATCTCTCGGTCACAGGTTCAAGTCCTGTACGGGGCACCAGAGGCCCGGGATCCCGCCGATCCCGGGCCTCTCTCATGCGGTCACCGGCCGTCGCGCCACGGTCGCTCGACTCCCGAGCCGCCGCCCGGAGAATCGTCGTCCGTGATCACCTTGTCGTCGATCGCGGGACCACGGATCGTCATACCCCGAGCCGGGTGGTGGACAGCCACCAGGGCATGGGAGACGCCCGCGCCGACGGTGACCGCCTCCCCCGCCGCCACCGTGATCCGCGATCCTTCGATCTCGAGGTCGATGGATCCCTCCAGGACGACGTAGACCTCGTCGCTCGCCCGATGGAGGTGCGTTCCGTCGTCGCGGAACGGTTCGTCGACGCGCCAGTGCAGGACCTGGAGCCGGTCCGAGCGGAAGCCCTCGTCCGACGGCGGCCGCGGGCCGGCGATCACCGTGAGCCGACCCTCCAGCGAGATCTTGCTGAACGACATGCAGGCAGTCTGGCAGAGCCGACGAGGGCGTCCTGAGAAGTGCGCTCTCGCGCTCCCCAGGACGCCCTCGTCGGCAGTCCGCTGCTTCAGCCGGTCCGTCAGAGGTTGACCGCCCGACCCCCGATCGTCACGGCCAGGCGACCGTCGGACGCGAAGGACCAGCTCAGCGCCCCGGCGTACTGCCCGCACCGGGAGCCGTTGGAGCCGGACCACCACTGGTTGCCGCCCGCGTCGTTGCCTATGATCCGGTCGTTCGACCCGCTGTTGCAGGAGGTGTTGTTACGGAAGGTCGAGGATCCGCCGTCGAAGTTGAAGTTGCGCTCCGTGCTGCCGATGCTCAGGTTGTTCTCGACCGTCAGCGAGCCGAGGTTCCGGTTGTAGCCGAACCCGTGCTTGCCGTTGTCGAAGGCGATGCTGCGCCGCACGACGTGGTTCACCGCGATGTCCTCGCCGCCGAGCTTGTAGCCGTTGCGGTCGCCGTTGCCGGCCTGGCCGCCGTTGGACAGGGTCCCGTTCTCGTAGGAGAGCGAGTCCTCGATCGTGACGGCGCCGATCGCGCCGGTGTCCGACTTCGTGTACAGGTCCCAGCCGTCGTCGATGTTGTTGTGCGCCACCGTGAAGCGGAAGACGTTGCCCGAGCCCACGGTGAGCTTCGGGGCGAACCCGTCCGCGTCCTCACCGTCGGAGTCCGCGTTGTCGTGCGACTCCGTGGACACGATGAGGTTGTTCGCGGGCCAGTCGGCCCGGGGAGCGCCGGCGGTGTACCGGGAGAGCTGGAGCCCGGAGTCGCGGTTGAACCGGGTCACCACCCGCTCGATGACGTTGTTGTCCCCGCCGAGGAGGATTCCGTTGTCGCCCGCGCACTCGACGACGATGCCGCGCACGTGCCACCAGTCGCCGCCGATCGCGAGGCCGCGGTTGGCCGAGTTCTCGCTCTGCGCCGAGAAGTTGAGCACCGGCCGCTCGCCGGGGTACGCGAAGATCTCCGTGCGGTTGCCCGAGAGGCCGTTCTTGCCCGGCGGGATGGCGATCGTCTGCGAGTAGTTGTAGGTGCCTCCGCGCAGGTAGATCGTGCCGCCGGGGTTGATCCGGCTGATCGCCGACGCGAGCGTCGTCGGGTTCGCCTCGGTGCCGGCGGCGCTGTCGGTGCCACCGGGCGCCACGTAGAGCGCGTCCGCGCTGGGCTGTTCGATCGGCCCGCCGTCGTCCGGCGGTTCGGTGGGGTCGCCTCCTGACGACGGCGCTCCGGCGTAGGTCTCGAACTCGGCGACCCGCGGGGTGGCGCTCGAGCTGGTGATCTCGAAGTTGATCTTGGTCAGCGACGTCGACGGGAAGCTGACGGCCTTGGCGCCGCTCCCGGTGGCCAGCACCGCGCCGTTGTCGTTGTTGACGATGCGCCACGAGCCGATGTTGCCGACGGCGCCGGACGCCTCACGGATGTTGACGCTGGAAACCGTCTTGGCGGATGCCCACTTGACCGAGACGCGACCGGTCGAGCTCGCGGGTGACCAGTAGGTGCTGGCGTTGCCGTCCAGCACGCTGCCGTAGCTGGTGCCGCTGGCCTTGCTGGAGCCGTCGGCGCCCGCGCCGAGGCTCAGGTTGGTGCCGGTGGGCGGGTCGGTCGGCGGGTCCGTGGGCGGGTCGGTGGGCGGGTCGGTGGGCGGGTCCGTCGGGTTGGTCGGCGTGCAGCTGCCGTCCGACACGCGGTTGCCCTTGTTCGCCCCCGCCGTCTGGCTCACGATCGCCGGCACGCAGCTGGCGCCGTCCATGGGGTACGAGTAAGGGATGCTCACCGAGGTGTTCGACGTCGGGTTGGGCCCGGCCGGGTTGTGGTCGCCGCTGCGGGCCGACCACGTCACGTTGTCGAAGACGTTGCCCGCGACCTGCCAGTAGCCGGCCTGGTCCGTGTAGAACGTGCCGAGCACGTCCTTGGAGTCCTCGAAGTAGTTGTTGTCCACCTTCGCCTTGGCCCCGGCCCGGGAGTTGATGCCGGTCTCGACCAGACCCACGTAGTGGTTGTTGTACATGTGCGCGATGCCGCCGCGCAGCAGGGGCGTGCGGGAGTTGAGATTCTGGTACAGGTTGTGGTGGAACGTGACGAACCCGTTGGAGAGGTCGCTCTCGCTGGACCCGATGAGGCCGCCACGCTCGGAGTTGCGCAGGACGCTGTACGACAGCGTCACGTACTTGGTGTCGTTCTTCATGTCGAAGAGGCCGTCGTAGCCCTCCGACTCACCACCCGACGCGATCAGGTTGACGTGGTCGACCCAGATGTTCCGGACGCCGCTCTCCATGCCGATGGCGTCACCGCCGTTGGACGTGGGCGACCCCGACTTCTTCACGTTCTGGACGGTCACGTTCTGGATGATGATGTTGCTGGACTCGCGGATGTGGATGCCGATCTGGTCGAAGACCGCGCCGCTCCCCACACCGACGATCGTCACGTTGCTGATCTGCTTGAGCTCGATCACCCCGGAGGCCGTGCTGCAACCTGGACCCGAGACCTGGGTCGTGTTCCCGTGGTTGATGGTCCCCGTGACCTCGATGATGATCGGGGTGCTCTTGGTGGCGCGGTTGCACAGCGCCGTGTGGATCGCCGTCCCGGTGCTCGCCCGTACCGTCTGCCCGCCGGCACCGCCGGTGGTGCCGCCGTTCTGGGTGGCGAAGCCCGTGGCGGGGCCGGTGGCCGCCGCCGCTTCCGGGGCGGACTGGGCTGTCACCCCGATGGTGACGGCGAGCGTCACCGCTGCCACCGCCGAGAGGAGCTGTACTGCTCTTGGTCGTCTCATCGTCATTGCCTCACGTTCGTCGTTGAAAGCGGGACATTGCTGTGTAGTGCGATGCGGGGCCGCCAGGCGCGTCCGCGCCGACGCTGGGGCAAACCCACCGGATGATTTTCCAACCAGTGGGGAACCGGTTTCCCGGATCCTAGTAACCGGTTTCTCAGATGGCAACCCCCTGGGCCGACGACCTGGGTGTCAGTGGTCTGTGTTCGAGCCGATCACCGAGGTCCAGCGCATGCGCGCCGACCTCATCGCGTTCACGGAGCGATCAGCCGTGCCGCCGGCGTAGCCAGATCAGGCCCAGGCCCGCGGCCACGGCGGCGAGGGCGACCGCAGCGAAGGTCGCCGCGTCCGCACCGGTCGCCGCCAGGGAGGAGGATGGATCCTCGGTGCCGGTGCCGGTGCCGGTGCCACGGTCGTCCGACCCGTCGGACTCGTCCGGGCCCTGTGCAGGGGTCCCCGTGGAGGTCGGAGTGGGTGTTGGCGTCGGTGTGGGTTTCACCGTCGGAGTGGGTACGGGCGTCGGCGTGGGCGTGGGAGTCGGCGTGGGAGTAGGCGACGGCGTAGGCGTCGGAGTAGGCGACGGCGTCGGTCCGGAACCCACGTTGCGCACCGTGCATGTCACAGAGCGGCCCAGCTCCAGCGTCACGACGTCGCCCGTCAGCTCCGCCCCGTCGCACGACCAGCCTGCGCTGAGATAGCCGTCCGGCCCGCCCTCCTCGGACAGCGTGTACTGCCCGATCCGCATCGACTGGTTCGTCACCGCCTCCGATCCGGAGGCACCGGCGATCGATTCGGGTCCCTGGGCACGCAGCTCCCAGTCCTCGGGCGAGGCGGTCCCCCCGACGACGTCCTTGACGAGCGTCAGCGTCGGCGCGATCGCCTCGTTGTCCACCGTGCACGTGATGCTGCCACCCTCGGTCACCGTGATCTCAGGGGTGGGGTCAAGGATGTCCTCGCCACCGCAGTTCCAGTTCTGGAACCGGTAGCCGGCAACGCCCCCGCTCTCCGAGATGCGATAGGTGCCGGCCGGGACCACACGATCCTGCACGCCGTTGAGACCGTTACCCTCGATGACCTCGCCGGTCGCCAGGTTCTCCGCACGCATGGTCCACAGTTCGCGCCGCCCCTCGGACGCACCCGTGTCGAGGTTCTCGATGCGCTTGAACAGCGACAGGTGCCCGGTGGCCTCCTGCGCCGACGCCGTGCGCGGCCCCATCAGGCCGGGTATCAGGAGCATCACCGCCAGCATCGGGGCTACGGCGAGGGCCGCGGTGCGCCGAAGCGTCCGGCCCCTCGATAGTGCCGACGTCGGCGTCGTCGTCCCGCTGCTCACAAGTCTCCCATCGGCGCGATCTCCGCGACGACGTTAATTCACCCGCATGGACTTCGCGCGCGGAAGGGAACCGCCAGATCTCACAGGCCGGCGCGGGCGAGCACGGACTCCCAGTGCCACGGCTCCGGCACGCGCCCGTTGGGCTCGGCGAAGTCCGGGTGCGTCCAGCCGTAGGTCTCGGCGTTCTGCTTGAGCCAGGTGTACTGCTCGGTGTCGAACGTCTCGACACCGCCGCCGATGTCGACCGCGAGGCCGAGGCCGTGGTTGGAGCAGCCGGGCGGGGCGGCGATCGGTGACGACGGGTCGTAGAGCGACTTCTGCGACTCGTACGTGCGGTACGAGGAGTTGATCGTCAGGTGCTCGCCGAATGCCTTCTGGTAGGCGGCGTCGAGCTCGATCAGGCCGGGCAGCACGTCGGCGCGCACGAAGTGCGTGGGCGCCCACGGGATCTCCGCCAGGGCAGAGCTCGGCACCTTGCCACTGTCCGGGTCCCACGTCTGGTCGGGTGCGGGACAGGTGATCGCGTCCTGCGCGTCGGACAGCGCCTGGGTCGCGACGGTGACGACCGAGCGGTTCGTGCTCAGCTCATCCGCGGCTTGTGCCAGCTCGGTCAGGTCCTCGCTGCCGAGGGTGCTGTCCGCGGCGGCGTCGGCGGCGGCCATGGTCTCGAGGGCGGCCTGCAGGCGGGCTCGGACGGCGTCGTCGACGCCCTTGCCCTTCGTCGCCTGGTAGATCTTCTCCCCGCGGGCCTGAGCGGCCGCGAGGCTCTCGCGCGCCTCGGTGACGCGGCCGCGGGCGAACTCGACCATGGAGGCATCGACGGCGTCCGTCGCCGCTTCGAGGGTATCCCGGGCGTCACCGGTTCCGGTGGTGAGCCGGGTGAGGACCGACTCGTCCAGCACGGACTGGGCCTCGGCGATCTGTGCGGAGAGTCCGACGCGCGTCGTCTGCTCCGCGACCTTGCCCTCGGAGGTGGCCAGCAGCTGCTCTGCCGCGGCGGTCTGGTTGGCCAGGTCGTCCGTCTCCGCGACGACATACCAGGCGAGCCCGCCCCCGCCCATCGCGAGGACGACCACGAGCGTCACGATGATCATCGACCGCATGGCACGGCGACGGCGGTCTTTCGCCTCGCGCCGCTCTCTCGCTGTCCCGCCGGCATTCGTGCCGGGGGGATCGACAAGTGGCATGGCGTTCGTCGAGGTCACTGGCCAGAACCTACGGCAACCGACACCCTGGAGCCGACCCGCCAGGGGGTGAACTCTCGGCTCTCGACGCGCTTTCTGCGTCCGCCGCGGGAGACACGGGATCGGCCTCGTTCGTTCGCCCGGTCCGCGGCACTACGGTGGGAGCATGGGGTTCCGATCGTGGTTCGAGCACCGCCCGCAGAAGGCCGTCCGCCGCACCGTGCGCTCGCACCGCACCGACTCCGTGCTGGCGCGGGCGGCGCTGGTCACGTCCACCGGCGAGGCATGGGCGTTCGCGACGCGCGCCGAGCTCCTGATGATCTCGGCGCCCGAGGCACCGGCCGGACAGGCCGACGACGAGTCACGGGGCGCACCGTCCGTCGTCGTGCACCGGGAGTGGGCCGACGTCGACCGGGCGACCTACGACACGGAGTCCAACGTCATCCGCGTGCACTGGGTCGACGGCGCCGAGCCGACGCCGCTCCCCCTCGACGGCCGACGGTCCGTCCTGCCGCAGGTGCTACGCGAGCGGGTGCAGTGGTCGGTGGTCCTGGCGGAGCCGGTCAAGCTCCCCGGCGGCGGTTCCGCCCGCGTCGCGGTCCGACGCCGCGTGGACGGCGAGCTGTTCTCCCAGGTGATCGGCGGGAGCGATCTCGACCTCGCCGATCCGGACATAGCGGGTGTGATCGACGCCGCTGAGGCCCGGGTTCGAAATGCGGCAGGACTACCCGCCTGAACCTGTTAGAGTTTTCACCGGTCGCCCTCCCGGTGCACGGGACGGGCGAACGCGATCCCGCGTAGCTCAGCTGGCAGAGCATCCGACTGTTAATCGGACGGTCGTTGGTTCAAGTCCAACCGCGGGAGCATCCAAAGGCCTCGAAGCCCCAGTTCGTCTGGGGATTCGGGGCCTTGTTGCTTGCGGCGGGAGCCCCACTCAGACGGGGGTGAACCGGGCTCCCCGTGGCCCTGCCATCGGTCGACGCCAGCTATGACGACAGGGTCGCGGTCAGCTATCGCCGAGTCCCAGCCCTGGAGACCTCCACGCCGTCAGCTCCCGCGACGAGCGCCCGCATGAGCAGGACCGGCTCCTCGACGGCAGGCAGGTCGCTCACTTGTCCGTCGCCGACCTCGATCACGCGCCACACGCCGTCGGACCGCATCGCAACGTCTGTGGTCACGAACGGTGCGCCCAGGGCACGCACGCTCGCGCCGACCGTGTCGCATACGGCAGACGGAACATCCACTGTGGCGCCAACGGGCGCGTCCGGATGCGGGGTGATCAGTACGGCCGCCCCCGCGACCCACCAGATCCGCGCCTCCTGGGTATACCCGTCGGTGTGGTGCATGAACTGCTCGAAGTCGCGCACGACGATCCCGCCGGCCAGGTCGTCTCCCTGCAGTTCGACCATCCTTCCGATCACACGGGTGGCAGCCGCGATGTCGGCAAGATCGGGCACGAAGCACGCCTCGTGCCACTCGTGCTTGCGGGACTTCACGTAATCCTTGACGACGCCCGGACCGCCGCCCAGTTCCTCGGCCAAGGCGCCGACGTGCGCGCTTGTCGGTGTCCGCCCTGGCTCCCACGGCGTCCAGGCGCTCGCCGGGGTGAGGTCCGCGAATGTGCCGTACCACCCGGGCAGCTCGTGCGCGGCCTGGTACGCGGAGGGGTCGGTGAGCAGCCGGACTCGGCAGGTACGCAACGCGGCATCGAGCCGTGAGTACGCGGCGGAGGGCATCATCCAGCCGCGGTACCAGGCGACCCGTTCACCGTCGGACGTCGGAACCCGGCGCACTGCCGCCCGGACATCTCCAGCGACGATCGCCTCATGGTCCACCACTGCGACTTCCATGCCAGCCTGCAATGCGGCTTCGGCCTCATGCATGAAGTGCTGGTCAGGAAACCGAAGGGCGAGCGGATCGGACGGAACCAGGAGCAGGGGCGTGGGCATGCGTGGACCGTACCGACTCGCGAGAACAAGTTGCCACGGCATTCGGCCCGACGGCGTCAGCCCGGATCAGGGGAATCGGAACCCTCACGCTCCGCGGACCAGCGGTAGTCGCCTGGGGGCAAGGCGCTTCGGTGCGGCGCAAGCTCCGCGCGGCGCCAGGTCTGACCACGCCGATCGACGCCGACCGCGAGGACCCTCCCCTCTACGGATCCGGCCTCCGCCCACAGATGCTCGGAGACGAGCCGAAGCGCACCCTCGATCCCGTCCACGTCAGGGAAGACATCAGCTGCGCTGTCGCGGGCCGCTTCGATGAACCGCTCCAGCCCCCCGTAGTTCGCCCCACCGCCAAGGAGCGCGAGACTGGACCCATGCCAACGACCAGTGCGGGCCTTCTCCCCTACCGGCGCCTCCCCGACGGCGGGCTCGAGGTGCTGCTCGGCCACATGGGCGGGCCGTTCTGGGCGCGCAAGGACGAGGGCGCGTGGACCCTGCTGAAGGGTGAGCTCGACCCCGACGAGGAGCCGCACGCCGCGGCGCTGCGCGAGGCGAGCGAGGAGCTCGGGATCGAGCTGCCACCACCGTCGGCGCCGGACATCGAGCTCGGCGAGGTCCGCCAGCGTTCGGGCAAGAAGGTCTTCGCCTGGGCACGCGAGTGGCCCCAGGACGGCCCTGCCCTGGAGCAGATCGCCGGCAACACCGTGGAGATCGAGTGGCCCCCGCGGTCGGGACGACGCATCGAGGTCCCGGAGATCGACCGGGTGGCCTGGCTGGCGCCCGACGACGCGCGACGCCTCGCCGTCAGCGCACAGGCCGCGTTCGTCGACCGCCTGGAGGAGGCGCTCGCGGCGCCGGGAGCGTCCTGACCATCCCGGCGCCGCGAGTGTCAGTGGTCCGAGGCAGCATCGGGGTACCAGAACCGAACCGGAGGATGTCATGGCTGACTCGCACACCGCCCACACCTACCCGCACGGCGTGCCCAGCTGGATCGATCTGGAGGTGCAGGACGTCGACGCGGCGCTCACCTTCTACGGCGGTCTGTTCGGCTGGCGGTTCGAGGAGAAGCTGCCGCCCGGAGCACCGGGACGCTACGTCGTCGCGTCCCGGGACGGTACGGACGCGACAGCCGTCGCCGCGATCGCCACACCGGACGAGGGCTACGTCGGTGAGGTGGCGTGGCACACCTATCTCGCCGTGGACGACGTCGCGGCCTCGGCGGCTCGGGTCGCAGAGCTCGGCGGCATCGTGAGCTCTCCGCCGGAGGCGGTGGGACCTGCGGGTCAGCCGGCGGGCCGGATGGCGCGGATCGTCGACCCGCAGGGGGCGCCCAGCCGCCTGTGGCAGGCCGGCACACGGATCGGTGCCCAGGTCGTCAATGCGCCGGGTACGTGGAACTTCAGCAACCTGCTCACACCTGACGTGGACCGTGCCCTGCAGTTCTACGGCCCGCTGCTCGGGTGGGAACGGAGCGACGACCTCGCGGTCGGCATGGCGCGTGTCCCCGGGTACGGCGACCACCTGGCGAACACGGTCGACCCGGGCATCCACGAACGCCAGGCGAACGTGCCTCCGGGGTTCGCCGACGCGGTCGCCGGCGTGGTGCCCTCCGACGGGCCGGCGCGATGGTCCGTGGCCTTTGCCGTCGCCGACCGGGATCGGTCGCTCACGGAGGTGGAGCGGGCAGGTGCGACGGTGCTGGCCACGGAGGACGGCGAGTGGTCGAAGGAGGCGACGATCCGCGATCCGTTCGGCGCCGAGCTCGTCCTGGCGCAGTTCGACCCACCGACCGAGTTCCTCGAGGCCGAGGCGCGAGCGGGGGCGTCCTGAGTCAGCCCTGCGCTTGAGGCCGAACGGCGTCGGGGCCACCTCGATGACCCCGCCTGGCACCGGGAAGGCGGCCGGCAGCTTGGATTCCGGGTGATGCCGGCCGTCGACCACTCCTTGAACATCGATGCTCCAAAGCTCGTGGTCGGTCAGATCCAGCCGTGCTCGGCGGCGATGCGCGCGGCCTCGTGGCGGTTGGCACCACCGAGCTTCGCGATCGCCGCCGCCAGGTAGTTGCGCACGGTCCCCCGCGACAGGGAGACCCGTTGGGCGATCTCGTCGACGGGGGCACCGTCGCGCGCGAGGGCGAGGACGTCGGTCTCGCGCGGTGTCAGCGGGGAGTCGCCCGCGCCGATCGCCTCGGCGGCGAGCTCCGGGTCGACGTGTCGGCCGCCGCTCGCGACCTTCCGCACGACATCTGCCAGCATGCGGGAGGACACCGTCTTCGGGAGAAAGCCGCGCACGCCCGCTGCGAGCGCCGACTTCAGGTAGCCGGGGCGTCCGTGCGACGTCACGACGATGGAGCGGCACTCGGGTAGCTCGGCGGAGAGCCGGCGTGCCACGTCGATGCCGTCCGGCCCGGGCATCTGGAGGTCGAGCAGCGCGACGTCGGGCCGGAGCCGGAGCGCCGCCGCGATCGCCTCTGTGCCGGACGCCGCCTGCCCGACCACCTCGAAGTCCTCCTGGAGGTCGAGCAGCCCGGCGATGGCGTCGCGGATGAGGTGTTCGTCGTCGGCGACGAGGATGCGGATCATGCGAGAACTCTCTCCGGGAGGGGGATCGTTGCCTCGAGCAGGAACCAGTCTCCGTCGCGGCTCGTCGTGATGCTCCCGCCGAGCACCCTGATCCGTTCGGACATCGCGCGCAGGCCCGTACCGCCGTCGGGCCGCGCCGCGCTCGGCTCTGCCGCAGCATGAGCGCCGTCCGGCCCTCGGCCCACACCGTCGTTCGCGACGGTGAGCACCACCTCGCCGTCCTGGTTCGAGGTCGCGAGCGTGACGTGCGTCGCCGCGGAGTGGCGCAGCACGTTCGTCACGCCCTCCCGGACGACCCACCCGAGCCCTTCGGCACACTCCTCGGGCACGGGGTCGCCGGCCACGGTGCAGCGGATGCCGGCGGAGCCCAGAAGCGAACGTGCACCGGACACCTCGCCGTCCCACGTCACGCTGACCTCTCCCCGCACGACGCGCCGCACCTCGCTGCCCGCTTCCTGGGCGAGTCCTCGCACGGCGGTGATCTCCTCGGCGGCCCGGTCGCCCTTGCCCCGGCGGACCAGCTCGGAGGCGAGCTCGCTCTTGACCGCGATGGTCGCCAGCGTCCTGCCGAACACGTCGTGCAGGTCGCGGGAGATGCGCAGGCGCTCGTTCGCGAGCGCCAGGGCCGCCCGGTCCTCGTGCGCCTCCTGGAGCTCGCGCAGGACTCGCAGCAGCCATCCGCTGGACCAGTAGCTCCACAGGGTGAGGCTGATCAGGAGCACGCCGGTCACCACGAGCGTGGTGTCTGCGACGGCGACGAGCGGGGCGGCGAGGACGACGATCGCGGCGTTGAGGTAGGCCGTCCGGCGCGCGTCGAGCATGAGCACGAGCACCGCGGCGGCCGACCCGACCGCGACCGCCGCGGTCAGTCCCATCACCTGCACGGGGATGGCGAGGGTCACCGCGACGAGTCCCGCGAGGACCAGCAGCCAGACGACGACGGCGCGGGCGGCGACCGGCCGTGGGCGCCCGACGAGGAGGTCGACGCTCCAGCGGCTGATCATGACGTTCCCGGCGACGAGCGCGAGCGACAGCGCGAGGGCGACGACGAACGCGGTGCGATGCTCGCCGACCACCCGCTCGTCAGCGAGCGCCCCGCCGATGAGCGAGGCGACGGGCGCGAACGTGACCGTGTAGGTGGACCAGCGCACGAAGGTCTCGAACCGGTGTGCGCTGACCGTCGTCCGATCCGCTATGCGTCTCATTCTGCTGCCGCGGCCTGGTGCGGGGCAGTGTCACCGGTCATGTGCTCGGGTGCGTTCTGCACCGGTCGATGCATGACAGTTGTCATGTACCGCACTCCGTCTACACCACCTGGGGAGCACATGAAGGACTACATCGGCTGGATCCGCAGCCTCGTCGGCCGGCAGACGATCATTCTCAACTTCGCCGGCTGTGTGATCGCGAACCAGCACGGCGGCGTGCTCCTGCAGCAGCGGGGGGACCGCGACACGGCCGTCTGGGGTTTTCCCGGGGGCGCGGTAGAGCTCGGCGAGACCGTCGCGGACGCGGCTGAGCGCGAGTGCCGGGAGGAGACCGGGCTGACGGTCTCCGTGGCCTCCCTCCTCGGCGTGTACAGCGCCGGGATCGACACGTATCCGAACGGGGACTCGGCGCAGGCGATCACCACCTTCTTCGTCGCCGAGGCGGTTTCCGGGACCCTGACGTGCGACGGCGCCGAGACGCGCGCGCTCGCCCACTTCACCGAGGACGAGCTGCCCGCCCTGGTGAACGACCAGCACGCACGCGTGGCCCGGGACTACTTCGCCGGACGGCGCGGATGCTGGGACTGAGGTGCCGGGAGGGTTTCATCGCCCGTGCCCGCGAGGTCGTTCAGGAAGCGGGTGACGATCTCCCGCTCCCGCGGGCTCAGGCGCGCTGCCGCCTCGAACCGCCGGGCGTGGCTGCGGCCGACGGTTCGCTGAGCGATCTGACGCGTCTCCTCGGTGACCTCGATCGCCAGGCTGCGCCGGTCGGAACGGTGGGGAAGGCGGCGGACGTGCCCACCCTTCGTGAGCCGGTCGAGCACCTTGGTGGTCGAGGCGGACGAGATGCCGAGATGCGCGGCGATGGCCCCCGGCGTCGCGATCTCTCCCCGGTGCTGGACGGCGATGACGAAGCGCAGCGCGCGCATGTCGGTCTCGCCCAGCTTCATGTACCGGCGCGACGCCTCGCTCAGCCGCTGCTCGGCCTCCCGCCAGCTCCGGAGCCCCGCGAGGACCCGCACCACCTGGTCCACCTCGTCGTCGTCGAGGCCGGCTCTCCGCACGATCTCCTGGTGGGGATCCAGGACACGGGGATCCAACATCGACAGCTCGGTCGGCTCGACCGGCTCAGATTCAGGCACCACGCCCGCTCCCCTCCCTGGATTAATGCTTCCTGTGCTTGAATATAGCCTGGCTAGTTAAACCCATCGAGGAGGGCACGTGCCGACAGAGAGAGTCGTCCTGCTGGACGAGGACCACGCGCCGATCGGGTCGGAGCTCAAGCACCTCGTGCACTCGGAGAGCACACCGCTGCACCTGGCCTTCTCGTGCCACGTGCTCAACGCCGCCGGCCAGGTACTGGTGAGCCGCCGCTCGCTGGGCAAGCTGACCTGGCCCGGCGTCTGGACCAACTCCTTCTGCGGCCACCCGCAGCCGGACGAGCCGATGGAGGACGCCGTCGTCCGCCGCGCCCAGGAGGAGCTCGGCCTGACCGTGCGCGACCTACGGGTGGTACTGCCCGACTTCCGCTACCGAGCCGTCGACGCCTCGGGAATCGTGGAGAACGAGGTCTGCCCCGTCTACCTCGCGGTCACCGACGGCGAGCCGTGGCCGAACCCGGCCGAGGTCATGGACGAGCACTGGACCGATCCCGCCGCGCTGGGGACCGCGCTCCGGTCGGCACCGTGGGCGTTCTCCCCCTGGTTCGTGCGTCAGGCCTACGAGCTGACGCTCTATACACCCCCGGGCTCCACCGGCACGTTCAGCCTCGGAACGGTTCCAGCCGGAGGGACGCCGTGATGACCGAGACCCTCGCCCGGGACGCCGTGGACGCCGTCCTCACCGACTTCTTCGAGGACCGGATCCGGCGTGCCACCCCGCTCGCCGAGCACTACGCGCTCCTGTGGCGGCGGCTGGCCCGGTCGTCCGAGGGTGGCAAGCGCCTGCGCCCTCGGCTGCTGCTCAACACGCATGCGGCGTTCGGCGGCACGCACCTCGAGGACGCCACCACGGCGGCCGCGGCGTTCGAGCTGCTCCATACCGCCCTGCTGCTGCACGACGACGTCATGGACCAGGACCTCAGCCGCAGGGGACGGCCCACCGTCTCCGCCGAGTTCGCGAACGACGTGGCGGACGACGGCCTGTCTCCAGGAGTCGCTGCGGCGTGGGGCGACGCGTCGGGGATCCTGGGCGGCGACCTGCTGCTCAGCGCGGCACACACCCTCGTCGGCCGGGTACGGCCGGAGGTGCGCGCCGAGCTCTCCGACATCGTCGACGAGAGCCTGTTCCGGGCCGCGGCAGGCGAGCATGAAGACATCGCGTTCGGCCTGGGCACGGCGTCGGCGACACCCGAACGGGTGGTGCGGATGATGGAGAACAAGACCGCCGGCTACTCGTTCGCCGCACCGCTGCGGGCGGGGGCGGCCCTCGCCGGGGCGGGCGCGGACGTCTCGATCGAGCTGGACCGGGTGGGCATCGCGCTGGGCGTGCTCTACCAGCTGCGCGACGACCTGCTGGGCGTCTTCGGCGACGGGGACCGTACCGGCAAGAGCACGACGAGCGACCTGCGCCAGGGCAAGCGGACGCTGCTCGTCGCCTTCGCCGAGGGCCAGCCGGCCTGGACGGCGGTGCGCCACCTGTGGGGTGATCCCCAGCTCGACCGGGCCGGCGCCGGCCTCCTGCGGGACGCCCTGGTCGCGAGCGGTGCGCGCGACCAGACCACGGAGCTCGTCGACGTCATGCGGCGTGAGGCGATCGCCGTGATCGGCGGCTCCGCGCTGCCCACGAGCCTGCGGCGCGAGCTGGTCGGCCTCGCGGACACCCTCGCGGAGCGTGAGTCATGAACCCGTCGTCCTCCCTCGCGCTCTACACGGACACGGCCCACGTGGCCGCGGCCCAGGTGCTGGGCGCCTATTCGACGTCGTTCAGCCTGGCCACCAGGCTGCTACCGCCCGCGCAGCGCGCCATGATCGAGGACATCTACGCGCTGGTGCGGGTGGCCGACGAGGTGGTCGACGGCCCCGCGCACGAGGCGGGCCTGGCGCCCGCCGAGTGCCGCAGCACCCTCGACGCGCTGGAGACCGAGACCTACGCGGCGCTGCGCTGCGGGTTCAGCGCGAACATCGTGGTGCACGCGTTCGCCACCACCGCGCGGACGGTCGGCATCGACGAGACGCTGGTGCGCCCCTTCTTCGCCTCGATGCGCCGCGATCTCGACCCGATGGCCACGCTCAGCGCCGGGGAGTTCGACGCCTACGTGCACGGTTCGGCGGAGGTCGTCGGCCTGATGTGCCTGCGCGCCTTCCTGCACGGGTCGCCCGTCTCCCCCGCGGCACGTGGCCGCCTGGAAGAGGGAGCGCGCCGGCTCGGCGCGGCGTTCCAGAAGATCAACTTCCTGCGTGACCTCGGTGACGACGAGGACCGCCTGGGCCGGTCCTACTTTCCGGGCACGGGTCCCGACCGGCTCGACGACGAGCACAAGGCGGTGATCGTCAAGGACATCGACGGCGACCTCGCCGCCGCGCGTGCCGTCATCCCGCTGCTCCCGATCGGGCCACGCCGGGCCACGGCACTGGCCGCCGGCCTCTTCGCCGAGCTCAACGACCGGCTGCGGCACACTCCTGCCGACCGGCTGCGCGGGCAGCGGGTGTCCGTGCCGACAGCCGTCAAGCTGCGCATCGCCGCGACGGTCCTCGCCGGCACTCGGACGGGGGCACGGGCATGACCGACAACATCCGTGGCCGGCGGGTCGTCGTCGTGGGCGGCGGCATCTCGGGTCTGGCGACCGCCGCCCTGCTCGCGCGGGACGGGGCCGAGGTCACGCTGCTGGAGGCGCGGACAGAGCTCGGCGGCCGGGCCGGGCGGTGGGAGCGCGACGGCTTCCGGTTCGACACCGGCCCCTCCTGGTACCTCATGCCGGAGGTCTTCGAGCACTTCTTCCGGCTGCTCGGCACCAGCGCCCGCGACGAGCTGGACCTCGTGCGGCTCGACCCCTCCTACCGGGTCTTCTTCGAGGGCGACGCCGAACCCTTCGACCTGCCCGCCGACGGCGCCCGCGAGGCGCTGATGGCGCTCGACCCGCCGTCCGCCCGGCGCCTGGACGCCTACCTGGACTCCGCGGCGGAGACGTACCGGATCGCCACGGAGCGGTTCCTGTACGCGACGTACGCGTCGCTCGGGCCCCTGCTCGACCGCGACCTCGTCCGCCAGGCGCCGCGCCTCGCCCGCCTGCTCGGGGAGCCGCTGGACCACTTCATCGCGCGCCACACGACGGACGACCGGGCCCGCCGCATCCTCGGCTATCCGGCGGTGTTCCTGGGCACCTCACCGCACGCCGCACCCAGCATGTACCACCTCATGAGCCACCTGGACGTGACCCAGGGCGTCCTGTACCCGCGCGGCGGCTTCGGCGCGGTGATCGACGCCGTCGCCCGGGTCGCCCAGCGTGCGGGTGCGAAGGTACGCACCGGCCAGCGCGTGGAACGGATCACGGTGGCGGACGGCGCCGTGACCGGCGTCGAGGTCGACGACGGCACCGGCGGCACGCACCACCTCGAGGCGGACGTCGTGGTGTCGACCGCGGACCTGCACGTGACGGAGCACCAGCTGCTCGACCCCGCGCACCGCAGCCACAGCGACCGCTGGTGGCGGAGGCGCGACCCAGGCCCGGGGGCCGTGCTCGTGCTCCTGGGCGTCCGCGGCGAGCTTCCGCGACTGGCGCACCACTCGCTGCTGTTCGCCCGTGACTGGCAGCAGGGGTTCGACGCCATCTTCGGTGAGCACCGCTCGGTGCCGACGCCGACGTCGCTCTACGTCTGCCGCCCGAGCGCCACCGACGATGTCGCGCCACCCGGGCACGAGAACCTGTTCGTGCTGGTCCCCGTGCCCGCCGACACCACCATCGGTGCGGGCGGCGTCGACGGCGCCGGGGACGCGGGAGTGGAGCGCATCGCCGACGAGGCCATCGCGCAGATCGCGCAGTGGACCGGCACGCCCGACCTCGCCGAGCGCGTCGTCGTGCGGCGCACGATCGGCCCCGCCGACTTCGAGCGGGACTTCGGCGCCTGGCGCGGCGGCGCCCTCGGCCCTGGCCACACGCTGCGTCAGAGCGCCATGTTCCGCGGCTCGAACGCGTCCTCGCGCGTGTCCGGCCTGCTGTACGCCGGCGCGACGACGATCCCCGGGATCGGGCTGCCCATGTGCCTGATCAGCGCCGAGCTCGTCGTCAAGCGGCTCCGGGACGACACGACCGCCGGACCCCTGCGGGAGGACGGGTGAGCTACGCCTACCTCGCCGTGCTGCTGGTCTCGGCGGCCGGGGTGCTGGTCCTGGACGCCAGGTTCCGGCTGTTCTGCTGGCGCTCCCCGGCGCGCGCGGCCGCCGTCCTCGCGGTCGGCACCGCCTTCTTCCTCGCGTGGGACGTGGCGGGCATCGCGCTCGGCGTGTTCGTCCACGGCACCGGGCAGTACATGACAGGGGTCATGCTCGCCCCCGAGCTGCCCCTCGAGGAGCTCGTGTTCCTGCTCTTCCTGTGCGAGCTCACGATGGTGCTGGTGATGGGCGCCCAGCGTGTCCTGGACCGCGCGGAGGCCCGGCGATGACCTACCTCCTGCTCGCCCTCGGCTTCCTCGCGCTCGCCACGACGGTCGCCGTCCTGGCATACCGCGCGAAGACACCCCCGGCGGGATGGCGCGCCATCGCGCTCGCCGCGGCCGCCCTGCTGACCCTCACCGCGGTGTTCGACAACCTGATGATCGCGAGCGGGCTGTTCACCTACTCCGAGGCCCACATCTCCGGGATCGGGATCGGCCTGGCGCCCATCGAGGACTTCTCCTACCCCCTGGCCGCCGTCATCCTGCTGCCCGCACTCTGGTCCCTGCTCGGAGGCCGCCATGATCGCTGACCTCGTCCGCGCCTCGCGCCCGCTGAGCTGGATCAACACCGCCTACCCGTTCGCGGCGGCGTACCTGCTGACGACCGGGGACGTCGACGCCTCGCTGATCATCGGCACGCTGTTCTTCCTCGTCCCGTACAACCTCGCGCTCTACGGGATCAACGACGTGTTCGACTACGGCTCCGACCTCGCCAACCCCCGCAAGGGCGGCGTCGAGGGCGCCCTGCTCCCGCCGGCGCGGCACCGCACGATCCTCGTCGCGTCGGTCGTCACCTGTGTCCCCTTCGTGGCGGCGCTGGTCCTGCTCGGCCCACCGCTGTCCTGGGTGGCGCTCGCGGTCAGCCTGTTCGCGCTGGTCGCCTACTCCGCGCCGCCGTTCCGCTTCAAGGAGGTGCCGGTGCTCGACTCGCTGACGTCCAGCGTGCACTTCGTCAGCCCGGCGGTGTACGGCCTGACGCTCGCCCAGGCGGCCCCGACCGCCGGGACGTACGCGGTGCTCGGCGCGTTCCTCCTGTGGGGCATGGCGAGCCACGCCTTCGGCGCGGTCCAGGACGTCGTCCCGGACCGCAAGGGAGGCATCGCCTCGATCGCGACGGCGCTCGGCGCCGCCACCACGGTCCGCCTCGCCCTCGCGGCCTGGACCGCCGCGGGGCTCCTGGTCGCCACCACGGGCTGGCCCGGCGCGCTCGCCGGCCTGCTCGTGCTGCCCTACCTCGCGCTCGCGCTCCCCTACGCGCGGCTGCGTGACGAGGATTCCGCCCGGGCCAACGGCGGGTGGCGGCACTTCCTGTGGGTCAACTACGCGGTGGGCACCGCCGTGACCATGATCCTCATCGTGCACGTCCTACGGAACGGAGGCCTGCCATGACGCTGGTCGAGCCGCTGACCTGGTCGAGCGTGGTCGCCTACCCGCGCTCCGAGGTCTTCGCCTGGCACGAGCGACCCGGCGCCGTCGCGCGGCTCACGCCGCCGTGGACACCGATGCGGGTGGTCCGGGAGACGACGTCGCTGGCTGACGGCGAGGCCGTGCTGGGCCTCCCGCTCGGCCTGCGCTGGGTGGCGCGGCACTCGGACTACGAGCCACCGGAACGGTTCGTCGACGAGCTGGTCTCCGCGCCGCTGCGCTGGGGCGTGCGCTGGCGGCACGTGCACGAGCTGCGCGACGAGGGCACGCGCACCCGCATCACCGACACGGTGCACACCAACGTGCCGCCCGGACTGCTGCGCGCCATGTTCGCCTACCGGCACCGCCAGCTCCGCATGGACCTGGCGGCCCAGGCCACCGCACGGAACAGCGGCGACCGGCCGATGGTCGTCGCGATGACCGGCAGCAGCGGGTTCGTCGGCAGTGCGCTGGCGCCGTTCCTGACCACCGCCGGCCACCGCGTGATCCGTCTGGTGCGCGGCACGCCGCACGGACCCGACGAGCGGCGCTGGGACCCGGCCGCCCCGGCGGACGACCTGCTCCGCGGAGTGGACGCCGTGGTCCACCTCGCCGGCGCGTCGATCGCCGGCCGGTTCACCGACGCGCACCGCGCGGCGATCCGCGGCTCACGGATCGCCCCGACCCGGTCGCTCGCCGAGCTCGCCGGGCGCACCCCGGACGGGCCGACGGTGTTCGTCTCCGCCTCGGCGATCGGGTACTACGGCCCGGACCGCGGCGACGAGGTGCTCGACGAGTCCGCCGCACGGGGCGAGGGGTTCCTCGCCGACGTCGTCGCCGACTGGGAGCAGGCGACCGCCGATGCCGCCGAGGCCGGCCTCCGGGTGGTCAACGTGCGCACCGGGCTCGTGCAGTCGCCGCGCGGCGGGACGCTGCGCCTGTTCTACCCCCTGTTCTCGGCGGGCCTGGGCGGCAGGCTCGGCGACGGCCACATGTGGCAGTCGTGGATCGGCATCGACGACCTGGTGGACGTCTACCACCGCGCGCTCTACGACGCCGGGCTGTCCGGCCCGGTCAACGCCGTCGCACCCGAGCCGGTCCGCAACGCCGCGTACACGAAGACCCTGGCCCGCGTGCTCCGCCGGCCGGCGGTGCTGCCGGTCCCCGGCCTGGGACCGCGGCTGCTGCTCGGCCCGGAGGGGGCGACCGAGCTCGCCGAGGCCAGCCAGCGGCTCTACCCGGCGGCCCTGCTCGGGCGCGGACACCGGTTCCGGCACCCGACCCTGGAGCCGGCCCTTCGTCACCTGCTCGGCCGCGACGGTCGAAGCTCGGGCTGACGTGCGTCGGCGAGCCGGTACGGCGCCATCCTGCCCGAGAGCCCTCGCTTCCCCACGCTGAACGGCGCGGCCACGACGTACACCACACCGAGGACGAAGCCGAGCGCCGCCGCGCCGTCGAGCACGCCCACGTCGAACGTCGTGGAGGCGTCGGCCAGCACCTGGAGCAGACCCCACAGCGCTCCCCCGGCCAGCCCGCGCCGGGCCCGCGCCCGCGCGGACAGCCCCGCGCCGTCGCCGTCGGGCACCACCGCGAGCCACACCGTGCGCTGCCCCAGCGACTCCCCCGCGCCCGTCACGAGCGGGTAGAGGAACACCGCCAGCCAGGGCAGCACGCTGGTGACCAGCCACGACACCGCAGTGTCGGAGGCGGCCAGGCCCGTCGTCAGGTAGGTGACCAGGCCCCACGTGATGCTGAGCACGAAGCTCAGCCCACCGTACGCGGCGGCGTCGACGGCCATGCCGAGCCAGCGGCGCCAGACCGTCACCGGACGCGGCACGCCCCGGGCCGCCGTCAGGGTCCGCGCACCCGGCATCCAGCGCAGCACCCACGGCGCGACCAGCGCGCCCAGCACGCCGCCCACCGTGTTGGTGACGAGATCGTCCACGTCGGCCAGCCGGTACGAGCACGGGATGAGGCCGAAGATCCCGGTCAGCTGGGTCGTCTCGATCAGGAGCGACGCCGCCAGCGCCGAGGCCGCCGACGCGAGCAGGCCCCAGCCCAGGTAGCGGCGCACCAGGATGCCCCACGGCACGAACAGCACGACGTTGAAGACACCCTGGAGCACCGAGATGTCCCGCACCGTGGCGCCCAGGGACAGCCCGGCGGTGCGCTCGCGGATGTCCGCGAAGATCTGCCCCGGCCGCAGCTGCGCGCCCTCGTGGCCGTGCTGGGTGCACCAGGCGGCCAGGTCACCGCCCGGCAGCGGCAGCAGGGTGTACGCCAGCAGCGCCGTCCCGTAGATCGCGAGCGCCGCCGCGCCGATCAGGCGGACCAGGCTGATGGCCCCGTACCTGCGGACCTGGATCGCGAGGATCGGTACGAGAAGCACGACGAACAGCAGCACGCCGAACAGCACGCCTATCTCGGCCGGCCAGGTCCACACGTCCGTCACCGGGACCACGCTAGACGCCGGGACTTGCCCGTGCCCGCGCAAGGGCGTAACTTCGTCCGTACTTTCTTGTCCTAACAACTGCGCGCCATGGTCGGCGACGCACGAACGAGAGGTTCGCCATGGATGCCGGGCGCTCACCGAGGTCGATAGTCCCCCTCTACGACTGGATGAACAGGGTCCCGGGCGGGCTCATGCTCATCCCGCTCGTCCTCGGCTCGATAGTGGGGACGTTCTTCCCGGGCTTCCTCGAGCTGGGCTCGTTCACCACCGCGCTGTTCAAGGATTCGGCGCTGCCACTGATCGCCGTCCTGATCTTCGCGACCGGGATGCAGATCACCGCCCGCACCTCCGGGCCGGTCCTGGCCGCGACGGGGACGCTGCTCCTGACGAAGTCCCTGATCCCCGCGGCGCTGGTCGCCCTGGCGGGCAGCATCTTCGGCATCGAGGGTTTCCTCGGCGTCTCGATCCTGGCCCTCATGGCCACCGTGGACAACAGCAACGGCGGCCTGTGGCTCGCCTTCACCGGCAAGTACGGCGACGCCCGTGACCGTGGTGCCTACATGGCCTCGGCCCTGAACGACGGTCCGTTCATCTCGATGCTCTTCCTCGGCGCCTCCGGGCTGGCGGACATCCCGCTGACGGCTTTCCTCGCGGCGATCATCCCGCTGGTGCTCGGCTTCGTCGTCGGCAACCTGGACCCGCGGTGGACCGAGATCATGCGCCCGGTGCCGAACATCGTCATCCCGTTCTTCGCGTTCGCCCTCGGCACCGGGATCGACCTGCGCGACGTCGTGTCCGGCGGGGCGAGCGGCATCCTCGTCGGCGTCATCGCCGTCGCCCTGACCGCGGCGCTCACCTACTCGGGCTACCGGTTCATCCTGCGCCGCGGCGCGAAGTCGGGCGTCGCCATCGCCTCGGCGACGACGGCGGGCAACGCCGTCGCCACGCCGGCGATCATCGGCGCGATCGACCCCTCGTTCGAGCCGTACGTCGCGGTGGCGACGGCCCAGGTCGCGTCGGCGGTCCTGGTCAGCGCGATCCTCGCGCCGCTCATCGCGACCATGGTCCTCAAGCGGCAGGGTGGCCTCACCCCGGCGGACGACGCCGAGCCCACGCCTGCCGCCGCGACCGAGGAACGCGGCACGGCATGAGCCAGGACGCCATGAACGAGCCCGACACGACCCGGGACACGGTCGGCGTCGTCGCCGACGACCTCACCGGAGCGGGCGACTGCGTGGTGCAGTTCGCCCGCGCCGGGTGGCGCAGCCACCTGGCGCTCGGCCAGGCCCTGCCGGCAGGCGAGCGGACGGCGGTCGCCGTGGTCACCGACGCCCGCCCGCTCGACGACGACGACGCCGCGCGGGCCACCGCCGACGCCGTCCGCTCGCTGGCGTCGGCGGGCTCACAGCGGCTCTACGTGAAGATCGACTCGACGATGCGCGGGAGCGTCGCCGGACAGGTCGCCGGGGCGCTGGCCGCCTGGCGCGATCAGGTGCCCGGCGCGTTCGCCGTCGTCTGCCCGAGCTATCCGGCGCTGCGCCGCACGGTCAGCGGCGGCGTCCTGCTGGTCGACGGCGCGCCTGTCGCCACCACCGCGGCCGGCCACGACCCCGTCACCCCGGTCCAGGACAGCGACCTGACCACCCTCCTGCCCGGCTCCGTCCTCGTCTCCGCCGACGGTGACGCGCGCACCCTCGCGCTCCGCCTCGCCGAGGCCGGCGAGGTCGCGGGCACGGTGGTGGTCGACGCCGTCGAGGACACCGACCTGGAGCACCTGGCCGACGCGGTCGCCCTGCTCGGCGCCCTCGCGGTCCCGGTCGGTTCGGCCGGCCTCGCGGGCGCGCTCGCGCCGCGGTGGAACGGCGGAGGCGAACGGCCCGAGCCGCCGCGTGTCGCCGTCGACCGGGCGCTCGTGGTGCTCAGCTCCCTGAACGAGGTCTCCCGCGAGCAGGCCGACGAGCTCCTGCGGGCCGAACCAGGCACACAGGTGCTGGTGCCGGACCCCGCCGTCGGGGCACACGAGGCGGTCACGTCGTGGCTCGCCGGTCTCGGTCCGGGGACCCGGCCCGTGACGGTCCTCGTGCGCACCCCGGAGCCGGACCCCGAGCCGGCAGCCAAGCCGACAGCACGGCCCGCCCCGGCCGGCCGCGAGCGCGCCGCGCAGGCCGCGGACGCGCTGGCGGAGCTGGTCGCCGCGGTCACGGCCCGGACCCACCCGGACGCGATAGTCCTCATCGGCGGGGACGGTGCCCGCGCCGTCCTCGCCCGCCTCGGCGCCCGCAGCGTGCAGGTCGCCGGGTCGGTGGCGGAGGGCGTCCCCCTCGGCCACCTCGAGGGCGGGCCGTCCGACGGCACCGTCGTCGTGACGAAGGCCGGCGGGTTCGGCACCCCACGGACCGTCGTCGACGTCCTCGCGAACCTGAGGTCGTACTGTTCCCACCAGGAGGTAAACCCTTGAGCATCCCCACTCTCGCCGTCACCCTCGGCGACGTCGCAGGCATCGGACCGGAGATCACGGCCAAGGCCCTGCTCGGCCACGACGACCTGCGCGCACGCTGCGTCCCCGTGGTCGTCGGCGACGAGGGCGCCATGCGCCGGGCCGTGTCCGCGCTCGGTGCCGACCCCACCACCGTCCGCGTGATCGGGTCCCCGGACGAGGCCACGAACACCCCGGGCACCATCGAGCTGCTCCAGACCGGGCCGTCGCTCGCGGACGTCCCGGTCGGTGAGCTCAGCGCCGCGGCCGGCGACGGCGCCTACCGGTTCGTCGTCGAGGCCTGCCGCCTGGCCCGCGAGGGCAAGGTCGACGGCATCGTCACCCCGCCGCTGAACAAGGCGGCCATGCACGCCGGCGGGCACAAGTGGCCGGGACACACGGAGCTCCTCGCGCACGAGTTCGGGGTCATGAACTTCTCGCTGGTGCTCTCCGCGGGCGACCTCTACTTCTTCCACCTCACGACGCACGTCTCGCTGCGCCAGGCGATCGAGGACATCACGCCGGAGCGCACCCGCAACGTCCTGGACCTCGCGGGCGCCTTCACCGCCGCGCTCAGCCGGCCCGACGAGGCGATCGGCCTGGCGGGCCTCAACCCGCACGCCGGAGAGAACCGCCTGTTCGGCGACGAGGACGCCGACATCCTGGCTCCCGCCGTCGAGGAGGCCCGTGCCCGCGGCATCAACGCCCACGGCCCGCTGCCCGCCGACGCCCTCATCCCCGCGGCCGTCAAGGGGAAGTGGAACATGGTCATCGCCTGCTACCACGACCAGGGCCACGCCCCCTTCAAGGCGGTCTACGGCGACGACGGCGTGAACATCACCGTCGGCCTGCCCGTCGTGCGGGTCTCCGTGGACCACGGCACCGCCTTCGACATCGCCGGCCAGGGCATCGCCCGGGAGGCCAGCCTCGTGCTCGCGATCGAGCGGGCCGCCGAGCTCGCGCCCGGCTGGGACCACGTGTGGCAGACGGCGCAGAAGACGGCGAGCTGACGGTGGCGCTCCCGGGACCGGACGGCACGCCGCTCCACCGCAAGCTCAGCAGCGAGCTGCGCGCGCAGATCCTCGGCCGCGCGCTCGCCCCGGGCGCGCAGGTGCCCACCGAGGCCGAGCTGCAGGAACGCTACGGGGTCTCCCGCTCGGTGGTCCGGCAGGCACTGGCCGCGCTGGAGCAGGAGGGCCTCGTGGAGCGGCGGCGGGGCCGGGGCACCACCGTCCGGGAGCGGGGCGAGCTCCACCGCCTCGTGCAGCGCGTCCCGGGGCTCTCGACCCAGGTCGAGGACGGCGGGGTGCACGTCAGCACCCAGGTGCTCGAGCTCGGCCCCGAGCCGGCCTCGGAGGCCACCGGCGCGCTCGGCTCGGGCCGGGTGCTGCGCATGCGACGGCTGCGCAGCGCCGGCGGGGAGCCGCTCGCCGTCATCGAGACGTGGCTGCCCGAGGAGTTCGGGGACCTGACGGCCGAGGAGCTGACCGACGCCTCCCTGCACGCCACGATCCGACGCCGGTTCGGCACCCGGATCGTGGCCGGCAAGCGTCAGGTCCGCGCGGTGGGGGCCGACACGGAGACCGCCGAGCTGCTCCAGGTGCCGGTCGGGACGCCGGCGCTCCTGCTGGAGGGCACGAGCACCGACGAGGCGGCGCGACCGGTCGAGGTGTTCCGCACGTGGCACCGGGCCGACCGGGTCGTCTTCGACATCAACGTGGTCCGGGAGCCTGACGCCACCGGCCCGGGTGACGCCTTCACAGGGCTGCGAGCCCAGGCGACGCCGACCCCGGACGCCGGGGGCACAGCAGGTCTCCGCGCCCGCCTGAACGCCCTCGCCCGCGAGATGCTCGACCTGTCGCAGCAGCTGGAGCGTGCCGATCACCGGTGAGCCGCACGGCCCGGTCAGGTGGTCCGCGAGCCCACCAGGCGCCGGGTCTCCTCCGCGATCGTCGGCCAGACCACGGGCGGCAGGTCGTGGCCGATGCCGTCGAGGATCACCAGCTTCGCGCCCCGGATCGCGCGCGCCACGTCGCGGGCCGCCGACGTCCGGATGAGCGGGTCGTCCTCGCCCTGCAGCACGAGCGTCGGCGCCTGGATCTCGCGCAGCCGCGGGCCCTGCCACCTCGCGTGCAGCTGGCGGCCGATCCCGGCCATGTCCCGCGGGCCGGCCTCCAGCCCGCGCTCGATCCGCTCGCGGGCCGCCGCCTCGTCGCACGGGTTCGCCCGGGACGCCATCCCCTTCGCGATGGCCAGGGAGGCGGCGATGTCGCCCTCGCGGCCCGCCGGATACCGCTTCGTCGCGTTGCGCGCGACCAGACCGAACCGCACGTAGCGCAGCGCGCGGTACCCGACAGCGTCGCTCGGCGGGGCGTCGCACGAAACGAGCCCGAGCACCCGGTCGGGATGGCGCAGCGCGACCCGCTGCGCGACGATGCCACCCAGCGAGTGCCCGAACATCACCGCGCGGTCCCAGCCGACGGCGTCGAGCACCGCGACGGCGTCGTCAGCCAGGTCCTCCGCCGTATAGGCGCCGGGGCCGAACAGCATGCGCCAGTACCCGCGCTGCACGGTGTCGCTGAACCGGGTGGACGCGCCGGTGTCACGCTGGTCGTATCGGATCACGTCGAAGCCCTGGTCCGCGAGGGCCCGGCAGAGGCCGTCCGGCCACCAGAACCGGGAGATCGCGAGGCCCATCATGAGCAGGAGCGGGACTCCCCCACGCTCCCCGAAGCGGTCGTAGGCAAGCTCGACGTCGCCGTTGCGCACGAACGTGGTCGGCGACCAGGTGTCTGTATCGGTCACCTGAACCATTGTCATACGCGGTCGCGTCACTCGCTCGAGTTCGCCTCGGCGGGTGATTGCGATAGCCTCCGTGCCGTGCTCGTGATCTCGTTCCTTCGCTCGGCGGTCGCCGAGCCGGGGCGACGCCTGAACGGCGCGCTGATGATCCTGATGGTCATCATCGGCGTGGTCACCATGCACTCGATGAGCGGGTCACCGACCTCGCACCACCACGGGCCGCACGACGCCTCCACCGTCGTCGCGCAGGATGTGGCCGCCGCCGGCGGGATCGCGTTGCCCTCGGTCCCCGCCCCGGACAGCCCCGCGACGGTGAACGCCGCGGTTTCTGAGGGCGAGTGCCGCGACGGGTGCGGCGGGCACGACGCCGCCATGGCGATGTGCCTCATGATCCTCGTCGCGCTGCTCGCCCTCGTCGTGCCCGCACGACGGTTCCTCTGGCGGGTCCTGCCCGCCTGGTCGGTGCCCGCACCCCGGGTGGCGGTCGACCTCCGCGCGCTCGCGGCTCCTTCCCTGCACGAGCTCTGCATCTCCCGGACGTAGACCCGGCGTCGACGCGCACCGCGTCGACCCGGCCAGCGCGACCACGCACCGTGGTCGTGCCGGTCAGTGCTACCCCGATGAGCTGAACGAGCTAGAGGAAGAACCGATGAAGCGCACCCTTCTGTCCGCAGTCGTCCTGGCCGGAGCACTCGCCCTGGCGGGCTGCTCAGGCTCCGAGGAGCCGACGCCGCAGGACACGTCCACCGTCGCCGACCCGGGATCCGGGTCCGGCGAGTCCGGCACGCACAACGACGCGGACGTCATGTTCGCGCAGATGATGATCCCGCACCACGAGCAGGCGGTGGAGATGGCCGACGCCGTTCTCGCCAAGGACGGGACGAACCCGCAGGTCACCGAGCTGGCCACCGAGATCAAGGCCGCGCAGGCCCCGGAGATCGAGCAGCTCGCCCAGTGGCTCGACACGTGGGGTGCCGAGCGCACCTCCGAGCACGCCGGCCACGCCGGGATGAGCGGCATGATGTCGGAGGAGGACCTGCGTGCGCTCGACGCGGCCACGGCCCCGGAGAGCGACCGCCTGTTCCTCGAGCAGATGATCGCGCACCACCGTGGCGCGCTGGAGATGGCTCAGGAAGAGGTCGAGCAGGGCACCGACGCGAGCGCCGTCGAGATGGCGCAGACCATCGTCGAGACCCAGTCGTCCGAGATCGAGGCGATGGAGAATCTCCTCGCCTCGATGTGACCGATGGGTGGTGCGCCGGCGACGAGCCGGCGCACCACCCGTCCGTGAGGAGCCAGACATGGTCCGACCTTCCTGGGTCGCGCGCGCCTCCGCCCGCTGGGTGGTCGGCCTGCTCGCGGCGCTCGTGCTGGCGACGTGGTGCGCACCGCCCGCCGCCGCGCACACCAAGCTGCAGTCGTCGGCGCCCGCCGCCGGCTCGACGTCCGACGGCCCGGTCGACGAGGTGGCGCTGACGTTCACCCTGCCGGTGACCTCCCTCGGCGACGGGATCGTCATCGCCGGCCCGGCGGGTACCGTCACGGCCGACGTCGCCACGGCCGAGGGCGGTCTCGTCCTCGTCGCGACGCCCGCCGAGCCGTTGGCTGCCGGCGACTACACGGTGAGGTGGACCGCCGCCGCCCAGGACGGACACCCGCTGGAGGGCACCTTCGGGTTCGCTGTCGCCGGGACCGGGACCGGGACCGGGACCGGGACCGACCCTGCACCGTCCGAACCCGCGCCCGGCAAGCCGGAGGAGACGGCCGGCGGCAGCCCGCACACCGGCCACGAGGGTGACGGCGGCATGGACCACGACATGGGCCATGACGCCGCCGAGATGGACAGCCCGGCGGCCGACGCCGCGGCGGTGGTCACGCGTGTGGGCAGCGCGGCGGCCCTCTGGGGCGGGCTCGTCGCAGCCGGTGCCCTGGTGTTCGCCGGTCTGGTGCTTCGCGGGCCGGACCGGGAGGACGTCCCGGTGGTGCTGCGGACGGTCCGCTGGACGGGGCCGCTGATCCTGGTGGGCCTGACGGTCCAGGTCGCGGCCGGATCGGTGCACCTGGCGCACGGCGACCTGGCCGCCGCGGTCTCGCCCACCTCGATCGCAGCCTCGCTCACCGGAACGACCCGCTGGGCGCTCGGGCTCCAGGCCGTCGGCGCCACGGCGATCGCGGTCGGGGCCTGGCGCACGTTGCCGGGCTCGTGGTTGGCGATCCTGGGGAGCGTGCTCGTCGGCGCCGGGCACGTGCTCGGCGGCCACAGCAACACGGCCGAGCCACGCTGGGTGGTCGTGATCGCCGACGTCGCACACCTCGCGGCCGCGGCCACCTGGGTGGGCGGCGTCGTCGCGACGGTGATCCTGCTGCGCCAACGGCGCCGGGACGGACGGGCGCTCGACGCCGCGCTCCTCGGCGCCCGCTTCTCCGTCGTCGCCGCGGTCTCCGTGGCGGTGGTGGGCGCGGCGGGGGTGGTGCTGGCGGTCGAGATCCTGGACCGTCCGGCGCAGATCTGGGAGAGCGCCTGGGGCCTCCTCCTGCTCGCGAAGGTCGCCGTCGTCGCCGTCGTCGGGGCGATCGGCACGTACAACCACTTCCGGGTGGTCCCGAAGCTGGCGGCACGGCGCTCCAGGATCCGCAGCGCGCGCAAGGCGAGCAACCTGCTGCGGCGCAGCGCCGGACGCGAGACGTCGCTGATGGTGGTGATCGTGCTGATCACCGCCTGGCTGGTCGTGGCGTCCGTCGAGGGCTGAGCCCTCGCGCTCCGGCTGTGTTGCCCGCAGTGGACAATGTCGACGCACAGCAACACAGCTGGAGCGCACAGGCACAAGGAGGCCCAGTGAGCACCACGCGGGAACCTCACGCCCACAAGCAGGTCGACAGCCGCTTCCTGCCGATGTTCGCCACCGGCGATCGGCCTACCAGCTGTCAGTGCGTGACCTTGAGCCCGATCACACAGCCGATCAGGCCGAGTATCAGCAGCACGCGGACGACGGAGACGGGTTCGGCGCCGGTGGCCATGGCCCAGGCGACGGTGGTCGCCGCCCCGATGCCCACCCATACGGCGTAGGCGGTACCCACGGGCAGGTCGCGCATGGCGAACGCGAGGCCGCCCATGCTCGCGACCAGGGCAACCCCGAAGACGATGGTCGGTCCGACGTTCTGGAACCCTTCGGAACGGCCGAGGGCGGTGGCCCAGACGGCTTCGAGAAGGCCGGAGACGACAAGGACGATCCAGGACATGGTGTGCTCCCTCGTTGCCGTCTTGTCGCGCACCGGGTACGGCAACCCTCGTCCGGGGACCTCCTCAGGTCCTGATCCGATTTTGGCACA
This sequence comes from Promicromonospora iranensis, assembly GCF_028994775.1. Lineage (GTDB taxonomy): Bacteria > Actinomycetota > Actinomycetes > Actinomycetales > Cellulomonadaceae > Promicromonospora > Promicromonospora iranensis_A. The sequence continues at coordinate 82,325 of NZ_JAJQMN010000017.1, forward strand.
CGGCCGGGCGGTGCGGCAGGCCGCCGCGGGGTGGTGTGGGCCACCCGTACGCGGTGGCCTGACCCTCGCACGACCGTCAGCCCGCCACGGGCACCCGCAGCCGGCGCACCACCGTCGCCGCCGCCTCCCGGCCCGCGCGGTTGGCGCCGACCGTCGACTGCGACGGCCCGAACCCGATGAGGTGCAGCCGTGGCTCGGCCGCGGCCTGGGTACCGGTCAGCGCGATGCCGCCCAGCTCGTTGCGGAGGTCCAGCGGGTCGAGGTGCGCCAGGTCGGCCTTGAACCCGGTGGCCCACAGGATGACGTCCACCGGGGTGAACGTGTTGTCCGCCTCGCGCACGCCCATGGGCTCGATCGCCCGGAACATCGGCCGCCGCTCCAGGGCGCCGCGGGCCTTCGCCGCGAGCGCGTACGGCGTCCAGATCAGCCCCGTGTACGAGACGACGCTCCCGGTCGGCCGGCCCGCCGCGACGTCGGACATGACCTTGGTGATGGTCTCGCGGCCCGCCGTCTCGGGTTGGAACCCGTCCTCGCGGAAGACGGGCTCCCGGCGCGTGTACCAGCGAGTGGTCGCCACGCGGGAGATCTCCTCCAGGAGCTGGATCGCGGAGATGCCGCCGCCGACGATCGCCACGCGTCTGCCCGCGAAGTCCTCGGCCCGGACGTAGTCGCGGGTGTGGAGCTGGCGGCCGACGAACGTCTCCTGCCCCGGGTAGCGCGGCAGCACGGGGTTGGTCCAGGTCCCGGTCGCGTTGATGACGGCGCGCGTGGTCCAGGTGCCACGGTCGCTCGTCACGACGAGGTCGCCGTCCGGGTCGTCGTCGGCGCGGCGCACCGCCACCACGTGGACCGGGCGCAGGACCGGGAGCGCGAACTCCCGCTCGTAGCCGGCGAAGTACCGCGGGACCGCGGCGCGGCTCGGCTCCGTCGTGTCGACGGCGGGCTGGGCCAGGCCCGGCAGGTCGAAGATGCCGTTGACCGTCGCCATCCGCAGCGACTCCCAGCGGTGCTGCCAGGCACCGCCGGGCGCGGGGTTCGCGTCCAGGACGACGAAGGTGCGCTCGGCGTCCGGCTGCTCGACCGCGCTGACGAATCCCCGGTGCCGCAGGTGGTACGCCGCCGAGAGGCCGGCCTGCCCGCCGCCGATCACCACCGCCGTCGCCCGGCGCAGTTCCTCGCTCACACCCGGGTCAACACGTCGGGTGCACGGATGTTCCCGCACCCGCTCAGCCCGCGGCTGTGATCCGCCGCACCGCCTCCGTCACCGTCTCGGGCCGCGGGGCCTCGGTGTCCAGGGCGCGGTGGATCGTCAGCCCCTCGATCAGGGCGTCCAGCATCCTGGCGGTGACCGGGTCGAAGTGTCGTTCGAGCGCCGCGCGGGACCGCGCCATCCACGCGTTGGTCAGCTCCCGGTAGGCGGGCTCACGGGCCGCGAGCGTGTACAGCTCGTGGGTCAGCACGAGGTCCCGGTGGGTGCCGAACACGTCCCGCGTGATGATCTCGACCACGGCGGCGCGCGCCGTCGTGAGGTCGGTGGCCTCGCTCATCCGCTGCTCGAACCCGTCGCTGACGCCCCGCGAGAACCGGCCGAAGGCCTCCCGCAGCAGCTCGTCCATGCCGGTGAAGTGGTAGGTCATCGACCCGAGCGGCACGTCCGCCGCGGCCGCCACCTTGCGGTGGGACACCCCCGCCACCCCCACCTCCGCGATGAGGTCGAGGCACACGTCGATGATGCGGCTCCTGCGGTCGGGGTCGTGCCGCCGTACGGTCATCCGCCGCCTCCCGTCAGATCTCGCGGACCACGCGGGCGGGGTTCCCGACGGCGACGACGTTCGCCGGCAGGTCCTTGGTGACCACCGCGCCGGCTCCCACCACCGTGTTGTCCCCGATCGTCACCCCCGGGCACACGACGACGCCCCCACCGAGCCAGACGTTGTCGCCCAGCACGATCGGCAGCGCCGCCTCCAGCTTGTCCCGGCGCGGCTCCGGCTCGACCGGATGGGTCGGCGTCAGGAGCTGGACCCCCGGGCCGAGCTGGCAGTCCGCGCCGATGGTGATCGGCGCGACGTCGAGCGCCGTCAGGTTGTAGTTGACGAACGTGCGCGGGCCGATGTGGATGTTCTCGCCGTAGTCGACGAACAGCGGCGGCTTGACGTACGCGTCCTCCCCCAGCGTCCCGAGGAGGTCCGCCAGCAGCGACCGGGCACCGGCGTCGTCCGCGACCGAGGCGCGGTGGTAGGCGTCGGCGAGCCGCAGGGCGCGCTGCGCGAGCCGCGCGTTCTCCGGGTCGTCCGCGATGTACAGGTCGCCGGCGAGCATGCGCTCGCGGTTGGTCCGGGAGTCTCCGGCGAAGTAGTCCTGAGTCATGCGGTCACCCTAGCGGGCGATGTGTACGAGCGTACGCAGAGTGGGTAGGGTCGTGCCCATGCCTCTTGTCCCGGGTTCCGGCCCGCAGCCCGCCGACCGGCGCGCCCGCGCCGCCGTCGCCGCCATGTTCCTGACCAACGGCGCCCTGTTCGCGAACCTGGTCCCGCGCTACCCGGAGATCAAGGCCGCACTCGGCCTCGACAACGCGACCTACGGCCTGGCTGTCGCGGCCTTCCCGGCCGGGGCGATCATCGCGGGCCTCGGCGCCGGCTTCATGGTCCGCAAGCTCGGGTCCGCGCAGGCAGCGGTCGCGGGAACCATCCTCACCGGCCTGGGCGTGCTGGCCGCCGGGCTCTCCCCCTCGTTCGGTCTCCTGATCCTCGCCCTGCTGCTGGGCGGCGCGATGGACGCCGTCACGGACGTGGCGCAGAACGCCCACGGCCTGCGCGTGCAGCGCCGCTACGGACGGTCGATCATCAACGGCTTCCACGCGGTGTGGTCCGTCGGCGCCGTGCTGGGTGGGTCCATGGCGGCCGGGGCGATCGCGATCGGGCTGCCGCTCGGCGTGCACCTCGGCATCTCCACGGCGATCTTCGCGACGGTGGCGCTGGTGGCGCTGCGGTTCCGTCTTCCCGGCAAGGACGGCGACGCCGACGACGCGGCGGCGGGCTCGAGGCCGGACAGCAGGCTGCGTGGCGCCGCGGCCAGCCCGCGCACGCTGCTGATCCTCGCGGCGCTCGTGCTGATCGCGATCGGCGGCACCCTCGCGGAGGACGCCGGCAGCTCCTGGGCGGCCCTGTACCTGTCCGGCACGCTCGGCGCCCCCGCCGCGCTGGCCGCCACCGGGTTCGTCGCGCTCGTCGGGACCCAGTTCGTCGGACGGCTGCTCGGCGACCGCATGGTCGACCGGTTCGGGCAGCGGATGGTCGCCCGTGGGGGCGGCGTCGTCATCGCGCTCGGCATGGGGCTGGCCCTGGCCTTCCCGAGCGTGCCCGGCACGATCATCGGCTTCGCCGCGGTCGGCCTGGGCAGCGCGACGCTGGTGCCCGCCGCCATGCACGAGGCGGACGAGCTTCCGGGCCTGCGCGCCGGCACCGGCCTGACCATCGTGTCGTGGCTGATGCGGCTGGGCTTCCTCGCATCCCCGCCGCTGGTCGGCCTGGTCGCCGACGCCGTCGGCCTGCGCTACGGCCTGTTGGTGGTGCCGCTGGCCGGCCTGCTGGTGGTCCTGCTGGCCGGGGTGCTCCACGGCAGGAACACCACCCGCCGCTGAAGGGCCGGCGAGGAGTCCGTCACCGCCCGTCGGCCCCCGGGTGAAAGACGCGCGCGTACAGCCGCGCCGCCTCGTCCACCACCGACCGGTCGATCGAGGCGACGGCGGTGGTCGCGACCAGGAGCGGCTCGCAGTCCGGCCCGCGCCCCGCGATCTCGCCGGTCAGCGCCCACGGGTAGCGGTCGGGCGCCAGCAGGTGGGCGTACTGGCACAGCTGCCGCGCGAGCCAGTGCTCGACCTCCCGGTCCCACCACGGCTCCGGCGTCAGCGGGTTCACGCTCAGACCGGGCAGCAGACACCCGCTCTCGTGGTCCCGGCTCACGGTGGCGGCGTCAGCCACCGGGCCCCCACTGAACCGCACGTAGAGCGGCGAGACCGCCTCGACGAGCTCCCGCACCTCCGCGAGCGAACGCAGGTGCGGCACGCCGGGCAGCATCCCGAGCTCCTCCATCGAGCGAGCCTCCTCTCTCCGCCTCTCCGGCGGGGTCAGCGACTGCCGGCGACCCGGAAGCGCAAGCCCAGGTGGTCCACCGTGGCGGGCAGCGGGTCACGGGCCAGGTAGCGGCCGCGGGCCACCCGCAGATCGTGGCCGGCCAGCCGCGTGAGCATGTGGGACGCGACCAGCAGCACGAGGTTGCGTCCCGGGCACGCGGCCGGACCACCACTGAACGGGACCAACCCCCAGTCGGCGTTGTTGCGGCCGTCCAGCCACGCCTCCGGAAGGAACGCGTCGGCGTGCTCCAGCCGGTCCGGGTCACGGTGGAAGAAAGAACTCACCACAGCGAAACCCGTATGGGCGGGCAGGGTGCGCTCACCCCAGTCGGTCGGGCCCGTCGAGTCACGCAGCACGGCGAACGTCGTCGGCCACAGGCGCAGCGACTCCAGCACGCACGCCCGCGCGTAGGGCAGGAGCGCCGGACCCTGCCCGGCCGGCTCCGCCTCGGCGAGCAGGCGCTCGCGGACCGCCGGACGGGCGGCGACGATCGCGAGCGCCCGGAGGGTCGCCGCACCCGCGGCGTCGAACGCGAAGAGCCAGTGCGGCACCTGGCCCACCGCGGTGGCGGGTCCGCACTGGTGGGCGACGGCGGCGAGGCAGCCGGGCTCAGGGTTCAAGAGGTAGGACGCGATACGGCCCTCGAGCTCCTCGCGAACATCCGGTCGGGCCGGGTGCAGCCACGACCAGTTCGCGTCGCCCCGCAGTGTGTTGAGCAGTGCCACGAGCTCGCGGTCCCCGCGCGCCCTCGACCCGAGGACGACCTCCAGGACGGTGCCCCACCATGCGTCGGTGAAGGTCTCGGCGTCGAACCGCCCGCTCGCGCCCAGCTCTCGGCTCAGGTCGGCCGCGCCGCGCTGCACGGCGTCGACGACGGCCGCCCCGTCGTCGTGCACCGGCTGGTCGGTCTGCAGCACCTTCTCGTTGAACGGCCGGCGGTGCCACCGTTCGGCGGTCGAGGAGATCAGCACGCCCTCGGGCTGGAAGTGCGCGAGGGCGGCGCGCTTCTCCTTGGTCGCGGGGGTGAACGGCTCGGGCGAGCCCTCGAGCAGGCGACGCACGTCGTCGGGCTCGACCACGACGACGAGGCGGCGCGTGCCGAGGCGTACGACGAGCGGCGCCCCGCCGTGGCGCGCACGCAGGTCGGCCAGGACGGCACGTGCGGTGCGGTCGGTCTGGTGGCGTTCGGCCCAGGCGGTCATCCGCGGGCGGCGGACGATCGCTCCCTGGGCCACCAGGGGGGCGAGCACCTTCCCCAGGACGCGCACGTTCTCGGCGGGGGTCAGGTCGACGGGCGTGGGGCTCATGGCGTCTCCTCACCGGACTCGGTGCGCGGCCCGCTCCGAGGTGGTCTCACGTCAGGTGGCACGGGCCGGGCTCGTCCGCCGAGGACGTCGACGGACGAGCCCGGCCGGCGTCCGCTCAGTTGTTCGGCTTCTCCTCGGAGATGTCCGCGAGCGCGGACGAGGGGTCGCGCTCGACGGCGAGGTCACCGATGGAGACGATGCCGACGGCCACGTCACCGTCCATCACGGGAACGCGTCGGACGGCTGCTGAGCGCATCACCTCGACGGCGGTCTCCACAGGGTCGCTGGGGCCAACGGTGACGAGCTGCTCGCTCGCGACCTGCTTGATGGTGGCGTCGAGGCCGAGCCCTTCGGCGAGACCGCGGACGACGAGGTCGCGGTCGGTGACGATCCCGACGACCTTCGACTCGGACTGGACGACCACCGCACCCACGTCCTCGGCGGCCATCGCCCGGGCGGCCACCTGGACCGAATCGGATACGTCGACGGTGGTCGGCGCTGGGGTCATGACATCGGCGACGGTTTGTACCATGTCGCTCTCCTCCCTCGCTAGGGCCGACGGCGGGCTGCTTCACCGACAGATCCACCATGCCTCGGTGGCGTCCCGTTCGCATCCCGCTCGCCTGCCGGACGTGCTCGCTGTCGGGCGCGCTAGCTGCCGGGCGGCGGTGGCACGGGGTGGGCCGCGAGCGCCGTCGCCACGGCGTGCAGGTTGTGGGCCATGAGGCGGCCGGTGCTGTGCGACCACTCGTGGCCGTGCTCGGTGTCGGGGTACTCGGCGCCGGGACCGGGGCCCTGGTTCCAGTAGGTCCAGGCCTGGCCTGGCACGGTGTAGCCGATGTCGCCCAGGGCCCCGCCGATCTCGGAGATCACGTGGTGCGCGCCGTCCTCGTTGCCGGTCACCACCACGCCGGCGACCCGGTTGTAGGCGACCGGGGTGCCGTCGTCTGCCGTCTCCGAGAGCATCGCGTCCATGCGTTCGAGCATGCGCTGGGCGATGGACGAGGGGCGGCCGAGCCAGGTGGGGGTGACGACGACGAGGATCTCGGCGTCCAGGAGGCGGTCGTGCACGCCGGGCCAGGCGTCGCCGGCGCCCATGTCGGTCTGGACTCCGGGCTTCACGTCCAGGTCGGCGAGCCGGACGTGCTCGACGGTGACGCCGCGCTCCTGGAGGGCGTCGGCGACCACCGCGGCGAGCGCCTCGGTGTTGGACGGTTCGGGGGACGGCTTGAGGGTGCAGCTGATGAACATGGCCTTCACGGAGACACCTCGGCAGGTCGCATCGGCAGCCACTTCTCGACCTCTCTCAACGTAACGCGGACCGTGGCTCGCGCGCCCTTCGAGATCAGGCACGCAGTGCGTCGGCGCCACGGCCGAGCGCCACCGCGAGCGCGCCCGCCACGAAGTAGTCGTACTGCGACGAGTGCTGCGCCGCACGGACCGCGGCCCGGAGCTGCTGGACGGCCAGATCGAGCTGGGTGACCGAGTCCGCGGCTTCCTTGCCGGCCGCGTCGGCCGTCGTGTCGTCGCCGGTGTCCTCGGTCTCCGCGGCGCGCACCGCGGAGGCGAAGGCACGCAGCGTGACGGCGAACTCCGGTCTCAGGTCCTTCCCGAGCGCGACGTCGTCACGGCCGTCCCGCTCCCACTCGACGAGCAGGCGCACGACCTCGTCGACCACCTCGGCCGCGGTGCTCAGCGCGCCGGCCCGCCGCATCAGGGACGCCATCCAGTACTCGTTGCGCTTGTACCGCACGCGCACGTTGGCGCGCGATGCCTCGCGCGCCTGTGCGATCGCCGCACGCGCGCTCTCGACGGTGGGGAAGAGCTGTCGGCGGCGCTCCTCCCACTCGTCCGGGTCCAGAGTCCCTTCGTCCTCCAGCCAGTTCGCCAGCACCTCGGCCTGCTCGGCGACGCCGTTCCGGAGCCGGCCGAGCGCGAGCTCGGACGGCGTGAGCGGCAGCGGCGGCAGCAGCAGGTTGATGCCGATGCCGATCGACGCGCCGACGACGATCAGGCCGGCGTAGGAGCCGATGTAGTCGAACCCGTCACCGCTGCCGAGGATGAGCACGAAGATGGCCGACATGACCGTCCAGCTACCCATGTCGCCGAAGATCCGCCAAGCGACGCACAGGATGGCGATGCCCACCACCAGCGCCAGCTCGAGCAGGCCGGGCAGGGGCAGCAGGCCGACGGTGCGGGCGATGACTGCGCCCACCAGCACCGCCGCGACGGACTGGAGGGAGTCGCGGACCGAGCGCACCACAGTGCTCGTCGTGGCGAGCACGGCGCCCAGCGGTGCGTAGTACGGGTACTCCGAGAACGGCGCGGGTGCGATGAGCGCCACGAACCAGGCCAGGCTCGCCGCCAGCGCGCCCTTGACAGCGAGCGACCAGCGCGGATGCCTCAGCCAGGCGCGGTGGGCCGCCGAGAGAAGTCCGGCCGGCCGCGCGAGGCGCACCGGAATCCGGGGAGCGACCATGTCGCGGCCTACGCCCTCAGCCGTTCGGCTCCGCCTCGGAGATGTCGGCCAGCGCCGAGGTGGGATCGCGCAGGACGGCGAGGTCGCCGATCGAGACGATGCCGACCGGCACGTCGCCCTCCATCACCGGGATGCGGCGGACGGCGGCGACGCGCATCAGCTCGACGGCCGTCTCCACGGGGACGCCGGGGCCGATCGAGAGCAGCTCCTCGCTCGCCACCTCGCCCACCATGGCCTCGAGGCCGAGCCCTTCCGCGAGGCCGCGCACCACGAGGTCCCGGTCGGTGACGATGCCGACGGTGGTGGGACCGGCCTGCACGACCAGCGCCCCCACATCCTGCGTGGCCATCGTCCGGGCGGCGGTCTCGAGTGTCTCGGACATGCCGATCGTGGTGGGTGCTGGGGTCATGACGTCCGCAACTGTCTGCTGGGCCATGTCTCGCTCCTTCCCTCGGTACGACTTCCCTGCGTGGGGGCCGACGGCGGGGTGTCCCGCGCTCCCACCGTGCCGCGCCGGGATGCCGCTCGCATCCTGTCCGCTTTGAGGGGGTGCTGGTGCGGCTCAGCGCAGTGCGCGCAGCAGCCGGGCGCACCGAGGCGGGTCCTCCGTCAGGCCGTGCTCCAGGCCCCAGAGCCGGTAGTCGGTGGTCCGCCACAGCGCCCACGCACGGGTCAGGCCGGGGTCGAGCCCGCCCGCGTCGACAAGCAGGTCGAACCACTGGGGGATATCGCCGTCGGCCATCTCGTCGACGCGGTGCCAGAGCACCTCCACCGCCGTGCGCTCGGCGTCGCCGCGGCGCAGCACCGGGTCGACCACGCACCACCGGCCGTCCGGATGGCGCAGGACCTGGCCGAAGTGCAGGTCGGCGTTCACCGCGACCGGCTCGCGGTCGCCGGCCAGGATGGTCGCCCCCGCCTCGGTCGCGACGTCGAGGTCCGCACCGTCGAACGGTCTGCCCAGTCGCTCCCACACCACGCGGAGCCGTGGCGTCAGCTCGGCCACGTCGTCGGAGGTGTGCCGCAGGCCGGCGGCCACGCCGTCGCGGGCCGGGACGGCGAGCAGGCGGGCGATCCGCGCGATCTCGCTGATCGCGAGCTCCAGGGGCTCGTTCGCGAGCGACCTGTCGGGATCGAGCCGCTCCAGCAGCAGCACGCCCTCCGCGGCGTCGGCGGCGTGCTCCGCGACGACGCCGTGGCCGCGCCAGAACCGCAGCGCGGCGGAGAGCGCGGCGACGTCGTCGCCCGGCGGCGCGAGACGGAGCGCGGCCGGCCGGCCGGCGCGGCGCACGGGTACGACCAGCGCGTTCGACCCGTGCCGAGGCCGCCCGTCGACCGTCAGGTCCCAGCGCTCGCACCAGGACTCGACCAGGTGCGGCAGACCGGTGAGCCACCGCAGCTCCGGCGGCGTCGCGTGCCACCACCTGGGCATCGCGCGAAACGACTCCGGGACCTCGATCACGGCGCCACGCTACAGCGAGCGCACCAGGGATCGCGGGCCCCTCGATCAGGAGTCCTCTCCTGCTCCCGGCAGGAGCCCCGCAGAGTGGACGACGTCGTGCCGCGCACCGTGGCCGTCGTCAGTCTGAGCCGTCCGGCTCAGTCGCCATACTCCGGAAGGAAGCATCCATGCCGTTCGCCAACCTCAAGGTGCCAGCGGACACCCTCACCGCGGAATCGAGGAAGAAGCTCCAGGACGCCGTCACCGATGCCTTCGCGAACGTGTACGGCGAGCGCGCGCGGGCGTCGACGCTCGTGATCCTCGAGGAGGTGGCCGACGGCGGGTGGAGCCTGGGCGGCAGCATCCTCAACGCGGACGTCCTGGGACGGAGCTGACCGGAGCCCGCGGTCGTCACCCGTCCGTCGCTCGACGCACGTGCCGCTCGAGGCGGGCCTGCGCCTCCGGGTAGGGCGTGGCCGGCGGAACGTCGTGACCGTCCCTGACGGCGGTCGCGACGGCGACCGCCGCGTCGACCGCCGCACGGTAGGGCAGGGAGCCGGTGCTGACCCGCCGGACCCCGAGCTCACCAAGCTGCCCCACCGTGCGGCCGGGGACCACGAGGACGTTCAGCGGCAGCGGCAGCGCGCTCGCGAACCGTTCGAGCACTGCCGGGTCCGTGGCGCCGGGGACGAAGATGCCGTCGGCCCCGGCGTCGACGTAGGCGCGGGCCCGGTCGAGGGTGGCGTCGACGGTGGCGTTCTTGTTGAGCCAATAGGTCTCGACGCGGGCGTTGACGAACATGTGGGGTGCCGCCGCCTTGATCGCCGCCACCTTCGCGGCGTGTGCGGCGGGATCGATGAGCTCGCCGGACGTGGAGTCCTCGACGTTGACGCCCGCCAGCCCTTCGTCGGCCAGGGCCGCGACGAGGTCGGCGACCTCGGCCGGGTCGTCGCTGTAACCGTCCTCGATGTCGGCGGTGAGGTAGGCGGGGAGTGCCCGCAGGCGTCGGACCAGATCCACCGTGGCCTGGCGGCTCGTCCGGCCGGCGTCGGGTGTTCCGAGGGCGGCGCTGACGCCGAAGCTCGTCGTACCCACCGCCGGGAAGCCGGCCTCGACGAAAGCCAGGGCAGACGCGACGTCCCACGCGTTGGGGAGAAGGAGTGGTCGGGGGCCGTGGTGGAGGTCGGCGAACGTCATGAGGACAGCGTCCCAGGATCGTGTCATCGCTCTCCACCGTGAGCATGTGAGGCAACGGATTCGCCGTTGCTCTCACTTCGCCGAAGCGGACGCCCCCGTCCGTTAACGTCGCCGACGCAGGGACAGAAGCCACGGACAGAACAACGGAGACGAACGATGCGAGCAATGACTGTCGAGCGATTCGGCGACCCGAGCGGCATGGCGATGACGGACGCCCCCGCCCCGGCCCCCGGGCCCGGGGAGCTCCTGATCGAGACCGAGGCGATCGGGGTCGGCGGTGTTGACGCCGTCATCCGCCGCGGCACCATCAGCGGGTACGGCATCACGACGGGACTGATCCTGGGCAGCGAGGTGGCCGGCACCGTGACGGCGGTCGGTCCGGACGTCGACGAGTCGTGGGTGGGTCGCCGGACATGGGCGTTCACGGGTCTCGGCGGTGGCTACGCCGAGCAGGCGCTCGCCCGGGTGGACGACGTCGTCGCGCTTCCCGAAGGGCTGTCGTCGATCGACGCGGTGACCCTCGGAAGCTCGGCACCTGTCGCCCACTTCGCGCTCGCGCACGCGCACCTCGCACCCGGCGAGTCGGTGCTGGTGCGCGGTGCCGCGGGGAGCATCGGCATCGCGACCGTGGAGCTGGCGGTACGTGGTGGCGCGAGCGCGGTGGCGGTGACGACGTCGTCGGCCGAACGCGGTGCCCGGCTCCGGGAGCTCGGGGCGACACACGCCCTCGACCGCTCCGGCGACGGCGAACCGGACGCGCCGGCGTCCTTCGACGTGATCATCGACATCGTCGGGGGACCGGATACCGCCGAGTTCGTCGACCGGCTCACACCGAACGGGCGCCTGGTCCTGGTCGGGGCGGTCGCGGGATTCCCGCCGGCCGACTTCGGCGGCCGACTCCTGAGCTCGTTCCAGCAGTCCCGTTCCGTCGCGACGTTCAGCCTCGACAGCGTGCCCGTCCCGGCCAGGGACGCCGTCCGGGCCGAACAGTTCGCTGCGGCGGCGCGTGGGGAGCTGCACGCCGTCGTGCACGACGTGCTGCCCTTGGCCCAGGCCGCTGAGGCGCACCAGCAGATGGATGACGGCACGGTGTTCGGGCGGATCGTCCTCGTGCCCTGACACCACCGTGTTGACCGTGGGCTCATCGTCCTGACGCCGATCGGCGAGGAGCTTCTCTTCCGCGGCGTGGTGACGACCGGTCTGCTCCGCTACGGCCCCGTCATCGCGACCGTCGGCAGCGCCGTAATCTCCGCGCTGCTCCACGGCATCAACGTCGTGCTGCCCGCCGCCCTGGTGGTCGGGATCATCACCGCGGAGCTCCGACGGCGCAGCGACTCGGTCTGGCCGGGCGTGGCGGTGCACGCTTTCAACAACTCGATCACGGTGATCGCCCATGCGCTGATTCCGGGGGTCGTGTCATAGCCCAGGAGAGGTCGGCCGGACGTGCGCGCCGAGGTGGCCGGCGCCCCGGGCCGGTGTTCGAGGCCGGCCGGTAGGCGATGGCTCCTCGGTCGGGGCGACTGTGGCAGCCGATCGTGTAGCGGCTGCGTGGGATGCGTCCGCTGGGGTTGCCCATGCCGACGGCCGGGGTCCACGCCGGTGTCGGCTGCGTGGGGCGATTCTGCGCCTCCTCCGGTCCGGG
>NZ_JAJQMN010000018.1 GCF_028994775.1 Promicromonospora iranensis
AACCGACCCGCCAGACCCAGAGTCTCCACCAGGGTGTCGAACCACGCCCTGTCCGCGGTACCACCGGCCAGCTCCACCGGCAAAGTGATGTTCTGCTCCGCCGTGAACATCGGCAACAGGTTGAACTGCTGGAACACGAACCCCACCCGGTCACGACGCAACCGCGTCAACGCCTTGTCGTTCAACCCCGTTATCTCGGTGTCCCCCAGGAACGCCTGACCACCCGTCGCGGAATCCAGACCCGCCAGCAGATGCATCAGCGTCGACTTACCCGAACCCGACGGCCCCATGATCGCCGTGAACCGACCCTGCTCGAAGTCGACGTCCACACCATCCAGGGCGCGCACGATCGCCTCACCCTTGCCATAGGTCTTGCTCAGGTTCCGGGCCCGTACGGCGCGGGCGGCGCCGCCCGGCGCCGGGGCCGGCTGGTCCGCCGGGACGTACACGGTGGTGTCCACGAGATTTCTCCTCGAGTCGTCAATGCTGCTGAGTGCTGCGGCGAGTCGCCGACGGCGGCCCGCCCCGGGCGGCGCACGCGAGGAACGTCCCCTGCCTGCGGCCCGGAAGTGGTCCGACCTTCCCGGGATTGATCCCGGTACGGCCGGCAGGTACGAACTTACGGAGCGGGGACCGGCGCGGACATCGGGCGTCGGCCTGATCCTTCCCTGACCGTGTCATCCCCTGGTCGTACATCCGGTCAGGCCCTGGTAGGGGCACTCACCCAGGGGTTGTGCCGTAGCGAGCACGACGGCGGTCCTGTGGAATCCGGGATCGTGCACAGAAACCCCTGTGTCTGCACCGATCCGGGCGTGTGACGACGAGGCTCGGAACCATGGCCCCACCCCCGACTGCCGACAGCGCCGTGCGCCTGACCCTGCACCCTGGCGAGGACGTGCTCCTGCGCCCCGGCGCCCGCCTGGCCGACCTGCGCGTGCCCCTCGCGGCCCTCACCCGGCGCCCGGAGCTGCGGTACGCCACGTTCACGGTCGACGACGCGCCCCTGACCGACGACCAGGTGGTCGGCGAACGCCCCCTGCTGCCCGGTGCCGTCCTCGGGGTGGGGCAACCGGAAAGGCACGGTGCCGAGCCGCTGCCCGCCCGAGGTCAAAGCCCGGGTCTCGGCCCTGGCGACGGCCGGCCCTGGCTCGTCGCGCGGGTCACCGGTCCGGACGCAGGGACGGTGGTCGGTGCCACCGGACCGCTGGCCGCGCTCCGGACCTGGGTCCGCATGCGGCCGGGGGGCCGCCTCGTGGTCCGCCGGACGCGCGGTCCGGCGGCATGGCTCACGCCTCCTCCCGCACTCCCGCACGGCGGTGTGCCCTGGGTGCTCACACTGCTGCCCGCCGCAGCGTCGCTCGGCCTCGCCGCAGCCCTGCGCCAACCGCTCCTGGCGGTGTTTGCGCTGGTCAGCCTGGTTGTGACGCTTCCGCAGCTGCGCGCCGCCCGGCAGCGGACCACGACCGGCGGCAGGTCACGGAACCGTTCGCAGGTACTGCCCGGACCGGCAGGGCTCCTCGCCTTCGCGCACGCCGCGCACCACGTCTCGCCGGGTGCCTGGACGGCAGCGCTGGACGCTCGTCTCGCCGCCCACGAAGCCGGCCCGCCGAACGCCCCGGGCACTCCCCCGGGAACAGCCCTGCACCTCCTGCCTCCGCCGACCGACGATCCCTGGGAGCAGCTGCTGCACGACGGCGTCGTCGCCGTGGTCGGCCCCGCCGGCCTGGCCGGCTCGGTCGCCCGCGCACTCGTCGCCGGACGTGCCGCCCGGGGTGCCACGGTGCGACTCGGCGCCGGCACACAGGGCTGGTCCTGGGCCCGCTGGCTCCCCCCGGATGGCCCGCTCGTGCTCGTGCTGGACGGCGCCGGTCCCGTGCCGGTCCCCGCACCCGCCGTCGCGACCGCCGCCACGCGGGCCCGCGCAGCCGACGGCTGCCTCGTGGTCTCCGTCGGTGCGGTACCACCGGGGTGCCGTGCGGTGGCACGCGTACTCGACGCCCGCCGCGTCCGGATCAGCGGACCGGACGGCACCGCGCGCATCGTGCCGCTCGTCGGTGTCACCGCGGAGTGGGCCGAGCACCTGGCCCGTCTCCTCGCCGGCGCAGCCCGGCTCGGCCGCACCGCCGCCGTCGGGCACCCCGGGGACCCCCACCTCCTCCCTTCCGTCGTTCCGCTGACCAGGGCACACGGCCTCGCGAAGCTGCCGGGGCCGGAGGAGCTCGCGCAGCGGTGGAGCCGCGCCGACGGCTGGGCAGTACCGCTCGGGATCGGCGCGGACGGCGCGCCGGTGCTCCTCGACCTGGTCCACGACGGGCCGCACCTGCTCGTCGCGGGCACCACGGGTGCGGGCAAGTCGGAGCTGCTGCAGGCGCTCGTGGTCGGGCTCGCCCTGACGCGGTCGCCCGCCGACCTCGCCCTCGTGCTCGTGGACTTCAAGGGCGGGTCGAGCCTCGGCGCGTGCCCGGGGCTGCCGCACGTCGTCGGCCGGGTCACCGACCTCGAGCCAGGGCTCGCGGCGCGGGCGCTCGCCGGCCTGCGGGCAGAGCTGCGCCGTCGTGAACGTGTCCTCGCCGCCCACGGCCTGCCCGACGTCGCCGCCTTGTCGCCCGGCGTGCTCCCCCGGCTGGTGGTGGTGATCGACGAGTTCCGCGCCCTGGCCGACGACCTGCCCGAGTTCCTGCCGGCCCTGCTGCGTGTCGCGGCACAGGGACGGTCGCTCGGTGTGCACCTCGTCCTCGCGACGCAGCGTCCGGGCGGGGCCGTCGGGCCGGACCTGCGGGCCAACGTCAGCGCCCGTATCGCGCTCCGTGTCACCGACCCGCTCGAGTCACGGGACGTGCTCGACGATCCCGCAGCGGCGCGCATCCCCGCCACGGCACCGGGTCGAGCGATGCTGCGCCTGGGCTCGGCGCCGGCCGTTCCGCTGCAGTGCGCGCACGTCACGGCGGCGCCCGAGGCGGAGATGCCGCTGGTGCGCCGCGCCCCGACGTGGCCTGCGACCCGGAGCGCGCCCGGGCTTCCCGACGCCCCCCGGACGGCGACCGCGCACACCGGCACCGAGCTCCAGGAAACTCCGCTGAGCGCTCCCGTTCACGCGCCGCCGGACACCGCTGAGCTCGTGCTCGACGCCGCCCGTCGAGCGGCGGACGCCCAGGGCCATGTTCCGGGCGCGCCGCCCTGGCTGCCGCAGCTGCCCCGGCGGGCAAGCGTCACGGACCTGCCTGCGGCCACCCGGCGGGACCGGTCAGGGCTCGTGCTCGCCCTCGGCGACGACCCTGACGGGCAGCGCCGCACGACCGTCACGTGGGATCCGAGCGACGGCCACGTCGCGATCGTCGGACGAGCCCGCTCCGGACGCACCACGGCGCTGGTCACCCTGGCGCTGGCCGCCCTGCGGCAGGGCTGGACCGTGCACGGGATCGCACGCGACCCACGCGCGCTCGCACCCCTGGAGCATCATCCTGGCTACGGCGGGACAGTACGCCCGGACGACGCCGGGGCCGTGGCCTGCCTGCTCGCCGACGCCCGTGGCGGCACCAGTGCCGGCACCAGTACCGGCACCCTGGTCCTCGTCGACGGGGTCGAGGACGCACGCGGCACCCTCTCACCCGGGGCGCTGCGGTCGGAGGTGGCGTTCGCGCTCGCCGCGGACAGCCCGTCGGTGGGCGGCCTGGCGTCGCGGGTGGGTCCGCGCCTGGTGCTGCTCGGCACGGACCGCGCGGCCGACGTCGCGCTCGGGGCGCCGGTAGCTCTCGCCGGTTCGGGTGGTCCGCCGGGCCGCGCCGCATGGTGCGGCCGGGGCGAACCGGTGCTCTGCCAGGTGCTGGAGCCAGAGATCGGCCCGGAGGCGACGCTCGGTCCGGAGCCGGCGATCGGTCCGGAGCCGGCGATCAGTCCTCGGAGCCGATCCCCGACGTCGCCGCCACGACCGACGGAGTCATGAGCAGCGCACCCACGGCCACGGCGATCACCAGGGCCACCCAGCCGCCCGTCACGGCGATCCCGGTACCGCTGCCGATCGCCGCGACCGATCCGATGATCTGGAAGAGCTGCCAGGTCACGACGGGTCCACGACCGGAACGACGTCCTGCCAGAAGTGCCCGGCAGGACACAACGAGAACCCAGGCGACACCCAGGAGGAAGATCACCAGAAAGAGGCTCACCCCGACGGACGAGGAACCGCCCGTAAGGAGTTCACCAAGTAACACCACTGCGAAAGCAACGAGGCCGATCACCTCGATCAGGACACCGATGACGAGGGCACGAAGAAACGCGGGGACACGACTCGCGAAAAAGGCTTCCAGTACGGGCACGACGGACTAGGATACTGGTGAGCAGCCTATTCACAATAGTGTGACGGATACCTCAGGGTTCACTGCGAAGAAACTTCGCCGTAACCCCTTGTGCGAGTGTTCACGAGCGTGTGAACCTAGACGCAGCAATCCACCACACCCCCGAACAAACCCCCGTCGGTCGCCGCCTGGCGCACAGGGATCGGAAAAACGATCCATAACCAGACCTGCGCGCCCCAGACGCACGACGACGATGCTCCCCACGTGGCGAGCCGGACGGCGGGTAGTTCCTTCCAAGGAGTACGTGACCATGGACTGGCGCCACCGCGCAGCATGCCTCGAAGAGGACCCCGAGCTGTTTTTCCCGATCGGTAACACGGGCCCCGCCCTGCTGCAGATCGAGGAGGCCAAGGCAGTGTGCCGTCGCTGCGACGTCGTCGACACCTGCCTGAAGTGGGCGATCGAGTCCGGCCAGGATGCCGGCGTCTGGGGCGGTATGAGCGAGGACGAGCGCCGCGCGCTCAAGCGTCGCACTGCGCGCGCTCGTCGCGCGGGCTGACCTCCGCCCCACTCTTCTCCGCGAGCCGCGCCTGAGCACTCCCCCTTCGCTCGGGCGCGGCTCGCGTCATTCTTTTCCAGGAACGCCCTGGGTGCGCTTGAACGGCGTACCGAATGTCGGGAATGCCGTTCCCGTTGGTCGGCTCAGGACCGCGACGAATCCGCCACCCGCAGCACGAGCTGGAGCTCCACCTGCGTGCCGCCACCGTCGCGGGTCGACCATTCGATGGTTCCCCCGAGCTCGTTGGTGACCAGCGTGCGCACGATCTGGGTACCCAGGCCACTGCCGGGACCCCGCCCACCTGCGCCCCCGTTCTCCGGCAGCCCGACGCCGTCGTCGGCCACGACCACCCGGAGGTCCGAGTTCTCGCGCTCCACGCCGATCTCGATGGTGCCCACCGTGCGGCCCACGAACCCGTGCTCCACCGCGTTGGTGACCAGCTCCGTGAGCACGAGGGCGAGCGGCGTCGCGTCCTGCGCCGGCACCATGCCGAACGAACCGGTGCGCACGGTGCGGACCGAGGTGCCCGCGGAGGCGACGTCGGCCGTCAGGCGGAGCGCCCGGCCCACCATGTCGTCGAGCTCGACCTGCTCGTCCAGGGTCTGCGACAGGCTCTCGTGCACCAGGGCGATGGTCGAGACGCGCCGCATGGCCTCCTCGAGCGCCTCCTTCGCCGCAGGCACATCCATCCGCCGGGCCTGGAGCCGGAGCAGCGCGGCCACGGTCTGCAGGTTGTTCTTCACGCGGTGGTGGATCTCGCGGATCGTCGCGTCCTTCGTGATGAGCTCACGCTCGCGCCGGCGCAGCTCGGACACGTCACGGCACAACAGCACGGCGCCGATGCGCTGCCCACGATCCGTCAGCGGCATCGCACGCAGTGACAGGGACACCCCGTGCGCCTCGATGTCGGTGCGCCAGGGCGCACGGCCCATCACGACCAGCGGGAGCGACTCGTCGACGGGCTTGAGCTGCTCGACCATCTCGGCCGTCACCTCGACGAGCGACTGGCCCACGAGCGGGCCGATGACGCCCAGCCGGTGGAAGCACGACAGGGCGTTCGGGCTGGCGTACAGCACCTCGCCCTCGGAGTTGAGGCGGATCAGGCCGTCACCCACACGCGGGGCCCCGCGCCGCGATCCTGTCGCGGCGTTCGGCAGGGGGAACTCACCCCGCGGGATCATCGCGACGAGGTCGTCGGCGGCCTCGACGTAGTTGAGCTCCAGCCGCGACGGCGTGCGGCCCGAACCGAGATTGGTCTGTCGCGCGATCACCGCTACCGCCGTGTCCTTGTGGACGACGGGGATCGCCTCCTCCCGCACCGCGTACGCGCCGAACCAGCGCGGCTCGCGGGCGCGCTGGGCCTTGGCCTCGGCCATCGCCTTGGCGAGCTGCGGGCGCTGACCCTCGGGGGCGAAGGAGCCGACGATGTCGTCGTAGTGCACCGTCGCGCCCGTCGAGGGACGGCACTGCGCGATCGCGACGAACCGCCCGTCGTCGGTGGGCAGCCACAGCACGAGGTCCGCGAACGCCAGGTCCGAGACCACCTGCCAGTCGCCGACCAGCAGATGCAGCCACTCGACGTCGGCCGGCTCGAGGTCGGCGTGCTCAAGGATCAGGTCACTCATCGCGGACACGCGCCCAGCCTATGCCGGAACCGCTCATGACCTGTTGCGTGCCCGGCGCCCGCCCCTGGCCAGGGCGCCGCACGTACGTATCGGATGCGCGCAACGTGTCGGTTAGAGTTCCACCACCGGCATGCCCCCGTCGGCGCGAGGAGGAAAGCCCGTGCACCTGACTGTGGACCTGACGTTCCCCGCGAACATCGACGACGTCTCCGCGATGCTCGCCGACGAGTCCTTCGTGCGGTGGCGCGCCCAGCGCTCCACCGGATCCGTGAACGGCGCCGTCGAGCAGGCCGACGTCACGGGCACGGCGGCCACGGGCTTCACCGTGGTGGTGCGACGCACCCTGCCGACCGACATCATCCCCGTGCAGGCCCGCCCGTTCGTCGGCGCGCACCTCGAGATCCGCCAGGCCGAGGCGTGGGAGGCAGCGTCCGAGGGCCGCCGCACCGGCACGGTGGCCGTCGAGATCATGGGTGCGCCGGTGCGGGTCACCGCGACGGCCGCCCTCACCGCGCTGCCCGACGGCGGGACACGTCTCACCTACGCGGGCGACGTCCGGGCAACCGTGCCGCTGTTCGGCGCGGTGATCGAGGAGGCCGCCGTCAGTGCGGTGCGCACGACCCTCAAGACCGAGGCGGAAGCAGGCCGCGACTGGCTCGAGGGCAAGCACACGGGTTCGGCCTGAGCCCGTCCCGCTCCGGACGTCCCGCCAGGGGCGCCCCTCTGCCGGTCGCGTCGGGCACCGCGACTGTGGCAAACCTGACGAACCTGTGCCCCGTCCTGGTGCAAGCTCATCATTTCGGACATAGTTTCCCCGATTGCACCCTCCGGTTCCTTCAACCCCTGCCCTTTTCGGGCGACTGGTGCTAGAACCTGAGCGAACATTCGTGTCGGATGTGGGCAACTTTGTGCTCTGATACCGCTTCCAAGCCCCGACACACAGCATCCCGATCACGAGGAGTCCCAGTGCCCAGCAAAAACGGACCGGTCCGAAGCCGGACCGTCGCCCCCAGACGCGTGGCCCTCGCCGCGCTCACAGCCGTCGTCCTGCCCCTCACCGCCTGCGGCTCTCTCCTGGGGCAGAGCCCGGCCGACGACGGAGGCGACGACGACGCCCCGATCACGCTCACCGTGTCGACGTTCAACGAC
Organism: Promicromonospora iranensis; assembly: GCF_028994775.1. GTDB lineage: Bacteria > Actinomycetota > Actinomycetes > Actinomycetales > Cellulomonadaceae > Promicromonospora > Promicromonospora iranensis_A. Next base: position 7,626 of record NZ_JAJQMN010000018.1, read on the forward strand.
TTCGGCTACACGGACGAGCTGCTCGCGGAGTACACGAAGGAGCACCCGAACGTCACCGTCGAGCACATCGTGGCCCCCACGTCGGACGAGGCCCGTCTGCAGATGCTCAAGGCGTTCACCACGGGTGACGGCGCCGAGCTCGCTGACGTCGTGGCGGCAGAGGTCGACTGGATGCCGGAGCTGATGCAGCACTCCGAGCTCTTCGAGGACCTGACGGACCCCGAGGTCTCCAAGCGCTGGGTGGACTGGAAGGTGGCACAGGCCACCACACCGGACGGCAAGCTCCTCGGCTACGGCACCGACATCGGCCCGGAGGCCATCTGCTATCGCGCCGACCTGTTCGAGCAGGCCGACCTGCCGACCGACCGCGACGACGTCGCCGAGCTGCTCGGTGGCAAGAACGCCACCTGGGAACGCTACTTCGAGGTGGGCCGTCAGTTCGCCGAGAAGTCCGACGCCGCGTGGTTCGACGGCGCGACCGGCACGTTCCAGGGCATGGTCAACCAGCTTCCCGCCGCGTTCGAGGACCCGGCGACGCAGCTGCCCACCGACCTCTCGACCAACAACGAGGTCCGTTCGGTCTACGACCAGATCACGGCCGCGATCGGCGACGACCTCTCGGCAGGCCTCGTGCAGTGGACCCCCGAGTGGGCGGCGGGCTTCCAGGAGGACGCCTTCGCCACGATGCTGTGCCCGGGCTGGATGATGGGGCCGATCGAGTCGTACTCCGAGGGCGTGCAGGGCTGGGACGTCGCCAACGTCTTCCCCGGTGGCGGCGGCAACTGGGGCGGCTCGTTCCTCGCGGTGCCGTCCGCGGGCGCGTACACCGAAGAGGCGAAGGATCTCGCCGCGTGGCTCACCGCACCCGAGCAGCAGACGAAGGCCTTCACCGCGGCTGGTGCCTTCCCGTCGCAGATCGAGGCGCAGGACTCCAAGGCCGTGCAGGGTTACACCAACCCGTTCTTCAACGACGCTCCGGTCGGCAAGATCTTCACCGCCCAGGCGCAGTCCATCGACGGCGCACCGTACAAGGGCCCGTTCTACTTCGCGATCCGCGACGAGGTGAACAACGCCCTGACAGCGGTGGACACCGGCAGCAGCGGGCCGGAGATCGCCTGGAACCAGGCCGTCCAGACCGTCGGCGACTTCCGGGTCCCGGAGTAGCCGAGAATCCTTTCGCCCGCTGCCTGTCTTGACACGACACGGCGGACAGCGCAACGATCAGTGCCTGTGGAAGCGCTACCACACCACGATGGTGGGAGCGCTTCCAGCGCTGGTACGCCGACGTGCTCGCACGTCACGCGACCGCACCACGCTTGACCGCATGCCCCAGATCGCACGACAAGGGAGTCCCCAGTGCTGAGCAGTACCCGACCCACGCGGCGCACCGCCGCCCGCACCCTCCAGGCGACCGCAGGCGTCGCCGCCATCGCCCTCGCCCTCACCGCCTGCGGCGGGTCCGGCGACGCGGCCGAAGGCGGATCCGGCGACGACAGCCCCATCACGCTCAAGGTCGCCACGTTCAACAACTTCGGTTACACGGAGGAGGTGCTCGCCGAGTACAAGGAAGAGCACCCGAACGTCACCGTCGAGCACGTCACGGCCGCCACCAGCGACGACGCTCGCGCCAACCTGACCACCAAGCTCGCCGCCGGTGGCGAGGGCCTGGCCGACATCGAGGCCATCGAGGTCGACTGGCTGCCCGAGCTCATGCAGTACCCGGATCTGTTCACCGACCTGGCCGACCCCGAGCTCGACGGTCGCTGGGTGGACTGGAAGGTCGAGCAGGCCACCACGCTCGAGGGCAAGGTCCTCGGTTACGGCACCGACATCGGCCCCGAGGCCATCTGCTACCGCTCCGACCTGTTCGAGGAGGCCGGCCTGCCGACCGACCGCGAAGAGGTCGCCGAGCTGCTCGGTGGCGAGGACGCGACGTGGGAGGACTACTTCGCCGCGGGCCGTGAGTTCGTGAAGGAGTCCGACGCCGCCTGGTACGACAGCGTGGGCGGCACCTTCCAGGGCATGGTCAACCAGCTCCCCGCCGCCTTCGAGGACCCGGAGACGGGCGAGCCCAAGGACCTGGCGGACAACACCGAGGTCAAGGGCATCTACGACGAGATCGTTGCGTCGGTCGAGGACGACCTGTCGGCCGGCCTCGTGCAGTGGGAGGACGACTGGAACGCGGCGTTCCAGCAGGATGCCTTCGCCACGATGCTCTGCCCGGCCTGGATGACCGGTGCGGTCGAGGAGCGCGCCGGTGGCGTCGAGGGCTGGGACGTCGCCAACGTCTTCCCCGGTGGCGGCGGTAACTGGGGCGGCTCGTTCCTGACCGTCCCCGCCTCGGGCGAGAACACCGAGGCGGCCAAGGAGCTCGCCGCGTGGCTCACCGCCCCCGAGCAGCAGTCCCGGTTCTTCGAGTCGGCAGGCACGTTCCCGTCGCAGCTCGAGGCGCAGGACTCGGAGGCCGTGCAGTCCGCCACCAACGCGTACTTCAACGACGCACCGGTGGGCGAGATCTTCGCCACCCGCGCGCAGACGATCGAGGGCGCTCCCTTCAAGGGCGCGCACTACTTCGGCATCCGTGACGAGGTCACCAACGCGCTCAACCGTGTCGACGTCACGAAGTCGCAGGACGCCGACGAGGCCTGGGACGAGGCAGTGCAGAAGGCTTCGGCCCTCGGCTGAGCCTGAGCTGCGCCTGAGCCCTCTCAAGGGCTGACGTGATCCGGTGGTCGAGCGTGTCGAGACCTGAGGTCTCGACGCGCTCGACCACCGATTGCCGTCGCCCTCCGTTCCGGACTCGGCGACACACCGGAAGTGACCCTCACCCGACGATGACGCGGCGGAAGAAGAAATGGCTGTCCTGACACCTCAACGATCGGCACCGGAATCAGGTGCGCCCCAGCGCGAGTCGCGCAGAATCGGCTTCTCCCAGCGGCTCGGCCGGTGGGACGTGAAGCTCTCCCCGTACCTGTACATCTCGCCGTTCTTCATCCTGTTCGCGGTGACCGGCCTGTTCCCGCTCGGCTACACCGCCTTCGTCTCGGTGCACGAGTGGAGCCTCCTGGGCGGGCAGGGCGACTTCGTCGGCCTGGAGAACTTCACGTTCGTGCTGGCCCAGCCCACCTTCTGGAAAGCCCTGGTCAACACGCTGTCGATCTTCGTGTTCTCCTCGGTGCCGCAGGTGGTCATCGCGATCATCATCGCCGCGCTGCTGGACCAGAACCTGCGGGCGGCGACCTTCTGGCGCATGGGTGTGCTGATCCCCTACGTGGTGGCGCCCGTCGCGGTGTCGATGATCTTCGGCCGGCTGTTCGCCGACCAGTACGGTCTGATCAACGCGATGCTCAACCTGGTCGGGCTGGACTCCATCGCCTGGCACGGGGACCGGATCGCCAGCCACGTCGCCATCGCCACGATGGTCAACTACCGCTGGATGGGCTACAACGCCCTGATCTTCCTGGCCGCGATGCAGGCCGTGCCACGTGACCTCTACGAGGCCGCCGTGATCGACGGCGCGGGCCGCGTGCGCCAGTTCTTCTCCATCACGGTGCCGCAGATCCGCTCCACCATCATCTTCGTCGTCATCACCTCGACCATCGGCGGCCTGCAGATCTTCGACGAGGTCCGTATGTTCGACTCGATCGGGCTCGGCGGTCCGGACCAGAACTGGATGACCACCGTCGTGTACATGTACGACCTCGCCTGGGGCGACCAGCACAGCCTCGGCCGGGCCTCCGCCGTCGCCTGGATGCTGTTCCTCCTGATCGTCGTGATCGGCCTCGTGAACTTCCTGGTCACGCAGCGCATCTCGTCGAACGCGGCGGTCAAGAAGCCCAAGCGCAAGAGCACCACCGGAGGGAACGCATGAGCTCCGTCGCTGTCACCGCCCAGACCGCTGGTGAGGGCGCCGCCAAGGTCGCCGCCCGCCGTCGGGCGAAAAGGTCCCGCGGGAGCACCAACCGCCGCGCGAGCTGGATCGTCTACGCGCTGCTCGGGATCACGCTGCTGATCTCGGTCTTCCCGCTCTACTTCACGCTGCTGCTCGGCTCGTCCGAGCCGATCGCGATCTCGCAGAACCCCGTGCCGCAGTGGCTGCCGGACCTGTCGCTGTTCACCCAGTTCCGGACCGTCATCGAGTCCACCCAGATCAACTTCTGGCTGGCCCTGACGAACTCGCTGATCATCGCGGTGGTCGTCTCGGTGGCAGTCGTGCTGTTCTCGACGCTCGCCGGGTACTCGTTCGCGAAGCTCCGCTTCCGTGGCCGTGGGCCGCTGCTCGTGTTCGTCATCGCGACGATGGCGGTCCCGACCCAGCTCGGCGTGATCCCGATGTACATCCTCATGTCGGACCTCGGCTGGATCGGCAAGCTCGAGGCGGTCATCGTGCCGTCGCTCGTCGCCGCGTTCGGTGTCTTCTGGATGACGCAGTACCTGTCGGAGGCGCTGCCGTACGAGCTGATCGAGGCCGCCCGTGTGGACGGCGCGTCGATGATCCGCACGTTCTGGAGCATCGCGCTGCCCGCCGCACGCCCCGCGGCGGCCATGCTGGGCCTGTTCACGTTCGTCCAGCAGTGGACCAACTTCTTCTGGCCCTCGATCGTGCTCAGCTCGTCGAATCCGACCCTACCGATCGTCGTGAAGTCCCTGCAGGCGAACTACTTCGTCGACTACTCGCTGGTCATGGGCGGTGTGTTCCTCGTGACGCTCCCGCTGCTGGTGATCTTCGCCGTCGTCGGCAAGCAGCTCGTCGCGGGCATCATGCAGGGAGCTGTGAAGGGATGACTTCCGAGATGACACTCAACGTCAAGACCACCGCGGAGGCACGGCGCGTGCCCGCACCGGGCATCGCCCTGCCGTACACGCCCACCGCACCCCGCACGGAGCGGACGGCCAACACCACCGGCACCGTCAGCTTCCCGGACGGGTTCCTGTGGGGCGCGGCCACCGCCGCCTACCAGGTCGAGGGCGCCGCCCACGAGGACGGCCGCGAGGACTCCATCTGGGACGTGTTCGCGAAGGTCCCGGGCGCCGTGCTCGGCCAGGAGGACGGCGAGGTCGCGTGCGACCAGTACCACCGCTTCCCCGCCGACGTCGCGCTCATGAAGGACCTCGGCATCAAGGCCTACCGGTTCTCGACGTCGTGGTCCCGCGTGGTGCCCGGCGGGCGCGAGGTGAACCCGGCCGGTGTCGCGTACTACGACCGGCTCGTGGACGAGCTGCTCGGTGCCGGCATCCTGCCGTGGCTCACGCTCTACCACTGGGACCTGCCGCAGGCCATCGAGGCCGCGTCGAACGGCTGGGTGAACCGCGACACCGCGTACCGGTTCCGGGACTACGCCGTGACCATGCACGAGGCGATCGGCGACCGCGTCGACGTGTGGACCACGCTCAACGAGCCGTGGTGCGCAGCCTTCCTCGGCTACACGGGCGGTCAGCACGCGCCGGGCCGGCAGTCCCGCGAGGACGGTCTCGCGGCCGCGCACCACCTCATGCTGGGCCACGGCCTGGCCGTGGAGGCACTGCGGGAGCGGGCACCCGAGGCGAATCTCGGCATCACGCTCAACTTCGAGATCGAGGACCCGCTGAACCCGGACGACCCCGCCGACGTCGACGCCGCGCGCCGACTCGACGGCGGGTTCAACCGCATCTTCGCGGACCCGATCCTGCGCGGTGCCTACCCCGAGGACGTGCTGGAGGACGTGCGCGAGTACGGCCTCGAGCGGCACATCCAGGAGGGCGACCTCGAGATCATCTCGACGCCCATCGACTCGCTCGGCGTGAACTACTACCACGGCAATGCCGTGTCGGCGACGCCGCCCGAGCGGTCGCTGGACGGCGGCGCCCCGGTCTCCCGCCCGTCGTCCTCCCCGTTCCCGGCCGGCGACGGCGCGTACACGCACCCGCGTGGACTGCCGATCACCGACCAGAACTGGGAGGTCCAGCCCGAGGGCCTGACCAGGCTTCTCCTGCGGCTGCAGCGCGACTACACCGGGCCGCGCGGCATCGCGCTGTACGTGACGGAGAACGGCAGCGCCTACGACGACGTCGTCGGGCCGGACGGGTTCGTGGACGACCAGAACCGGCTCGAGTTCATCGACGTGCACCTGCGCGCCATCAGGGACGCGATCGACGAGGGCGCCGACGTGCGCGGCTACTTCGGCTGGTCGCTGCTCGACAACTACGAGTGGGCGTGGGGCTACGGCAAGCGCTTCGGGCTCGTGCGTGTCGACTACGAGACGCAGGAACGCACGGTCAAGGCGTCCGGCCGCTGGTACGGTCAGGTCGCGCGGGCCAATGCCGTTCCGGAGCGAACTGTGACGCCCGCATCGCACGGAGACGACGACAACGGCGGAGACAAGGCGGTTCCCCAGGCGTGACCATCTCAGGCCCACCCACTCTGGACGACGTGGCCCAGGCGGCCGGGGTTTCCCGGTCGACCGCGTCGCGCGCCATCAACGGTGGCCTGCGAGTCTCACCCGAGGCGCAGGCGGCGGTGGACGACGCCGTCGCCCGCCTCGGGTACGCACCGAACCGCGCCGCCAGGTCGCTCGTGACCCGGCGGACCGACTCGATAGCCCTCGTGGTTCCCGAGCCGGACCAGCGCATCCTCACCGACCCGTTCCTCAGCGGCACCCTCGCGGGGGTGAGCGAGGGACTGGCCGGGACGGACCTGCAGCTCGTGCTGCTGCTCGCCCGTCCGGGCGAGCAGCGCGGGCGGGTCGGCCGCTACCTGCGCAGCGGCCACGTGGACGGCGTCATCGTGGCGTCGCACCACCGGGGCGACCATCTCGAGACGGAGCTCGGGCCGGCCATGCTGCCCGCCGTCTTCGTGGGGCGCCTGTTCGAGCCCGACCCGATGTTCTCCCGTGGCCTGCGCTACGTCGACGTCGACAACGTCACGGGCGGGCGCATCGCCACCCAGCGGATGATCGACCGCGGACGCCGTCGTATCGGCACCATCACCGGGCCGCTCGACATGCCGGCCGGGGTGGACCGGATGATCGGGTGGCGCGATGCCCTCCGTGACGCCGGCCTGCCCGACGATGCCGTCGTCGAGGGTGACTTCACCGTGGCCGGGGCAGCCGTCGCCGCGGCGCGGCTGCTGGACCAGCACCCGGACCTGGACGGGATCTTCGCCGCGTCCGACCTCATGGCGGAGGCCACCCTGCGTGTGCTCGCCGACCGCGGCCGGTCGGTGCCCGGCGACGTCTCGGTGGTCGGGTTCGACGACCTCGGCATCGCCGAGACCACGTCGCCCCGGCTGACCACCGTGCACAACCCGGTGGTGCAGATGGTCGGCGCGGCGACGAGCATGCTCGTGGACCTCGTCGCAGGACGGCCGGTGCGTGACGAGCGCCGGATCTTCGCCCCGCGCCTGGTCGAGGGCGAATCGGCCTGACCTGACCACCTCGTTGAGTGCTGGCTATTTGTTGCTTCCGACGCCTTTCGACAACAGATAGCCAGCACTCAACGGAGTGGGTCAGGCGGTGCGCTGGTGGCCGTAGCGGTGCATGGTGCGGCTCACGGCCTGCTCACGCAGCATCGTGAGCAGCTCGCGCCGTCCGCTCGCCAGCACCGGGGCATCGAGCACCGTCACCGTGCCGAGACGGCTCGCCGCGGCCTCGCGCAGACCCTGCGCCGTACCCACCACGCGGATCCGGCCGGTCACCTTGCCGTCGGCGACGGCCTCGGCGAACGCCTCGTCCGTCATCTGCCGCTGCCCGACGACGGTCGCCGGCACGTCAGCACGCGCGGCCGCTGCCAGCACGCGCTGCACCTCGATGTCCGGGGCGTCGACGCCCACGCGCACGGTGATGCCGGGGACGGGCCGGTAGCGGAACACGTTCGACTCGACGCCGAGCGCCGACGGGTCGTGCTCGGTACCGAACTCAGTGACCCAGGCACGGTCGTCGTCGGCCCGGGCCCAGGCGAGCCAGCCGGACGGGTCCGCCGTGCGCGACGGCACGTCGGGCGCGTCCTCCCACCGGCCGAGCTGCGCGACGTAGTTGGGTCCGCCCGCCTTGGCGCCCGGACCCACCGACGAGGCCTTCCAGCCGCCGAACGACTGGCGCTGCACGATGGCACCGGTGATGTGCCGGTTCACGTAGGCGTTGCCGACCTCCACCCGGTCGAGCCAACGCTCCACCTCGGTGTCGTCCAGGGAGTGGATGCCGCCCGTGAGGCCGAACGACACGGCGTTCTGCAGCGCGATCGCCTCGTCCAGGGTGCGGGCCGTCATGATGCCCAGCACCGGGCCGAAGCACTCGGTGAGGTGGAAGAACGAGCCGGGACGGACGCCGTCGCGCACACCGGGGGTCCAGAGCCGGCCGTGGCCCAGACCGGCCGCCCGCGCCACGCCGTCCATCCGGCGCGGCCGCACGAGCCAGGTCTCGCCGGGTTCCAGCGTGGTCAGCGCACGCAACAGCTTGCCCTGGGCCGGCTCCGTGAGCGGCCCCATCACGGTCGCCAGGTCCGTCGCGGGCCCGACGGCGAGCGACGCCACCGCGTCGACCAGCTGGCGGCGGAACCGCTCACCGGTCGCCGTGCGCGGGTCGCCGACGGAACCGACGAGGATCACGAGCGACGCGGCCGAGCACTTCTGCCCCGCGTGCCCGAACGCGGAACGCACCACGTCCGCGACGGCCAGGTCGAGGTCGGCCGAGGGGGTCACGACCAGGGCGTTCTTGCCCGAGGTCTCGGCGAGCACCGGGAGCTCCGGCCGCCACGACGCGAACATCTCGGCGGTCTCGATGGCACCCGTCAGGATCACGCGGGACACGTCGTCGTGTGTCACGAGCCGACGGCCGAGGTCGCCGTCGGGCACGCGGACGAACTGGGCGACGTCGCGAGCGAGCGCCGAGTCGAGCCCGATCTCCGGGGCCACCTCGTCGAGCGCCGCGTGCACCGCCTCGACGGCGATCTCCAGGCAGCGCGGCGTGGGCGGGGCGGGCTTCGCGATCACCGCGGAGCCGGACGCGAGGCCCGCGAGCACACCGCCGATGGGGATGGCGACGGGGAAGTTCCACGGCGGGGTGACCAGGGTGACGCCGTCGGGCGTGAAGCGGGCACCGGGCCAGGCCTCCGACGTCGGGTCGAGAGCCTCGGCGGCCTGCGCGTAGTAGGCGGCGAAGTCCACCGCCTCGCTGACCTCGGGGTCCGCCTCCGCGACGGTCTTGCCCGCCTCGTGCACCATGGCCGCGACGAGGTCGGTCCGTGCGGCCTCGAGGTGCTTGGCCGCCGCGCGGAGCACGCGGCCCCGATCCGGCGCCGACACCTTGGACCAGGCGGTCCCCGCACGGCGGGCGAGCGCCACGACGTCGTCCACCTGGGCGGACGTCGCCAGCGGCTCCGCGAGCGCCGGGACGTACCCGGAGAGCGCGCCGGTGACCTGCTGCGCCCACTCACGGTGAGCGGCGACGGCGGGGTCCGTGTCGGCGGCGTTGCGGAACGGCCCCGTCAGCGGCTGCGGCGCGGGTCGCGGACGGCGGCGCGGGGTGACGTCGTCGGGCGTGTAGTGCACGCCGTGGGTGACCGACGCCCGGAAGGCCGCCTCCTGACGGTCCATGGGCGAGCCGCCGGTGGTCGAGCCTTCCCCGTTGGTCGAGCTTGTCGAGACCCCGGCGGGCTCAACCTGCGAAGGAGCGAACGCCGCGTGCAGGAAGTTCTGCTCCGCCGCGTTCTCCTCGAGGCGACGCACCAGGTACGAGATCGCCACGTCGAAGTCCTCGTCGCGGACCACAGGGGTGTACAGCACCACTCGGCCGTGGTCCTTGGCGACCTCGTCGCGGACCGCCGCGGCCTCGGTGGGCGCCATGCCCTGCAGCATCTCGATGTCGAGCGCCTCGGACACGCCGCGCGCGCGGCCGAGCAGGATCGCGAGCGCCACGTGGAACAGGTTGTGCGATGCCGCGCCGATGCGGACCGCGTGCGCGCGGCCCGGACGCAGGGCGTGGTCGAGCATGCGGACGTAGTTGGCGTCGACGTCGGGCTTGGTCGGGTACGGCGCCTGGGGCCAGTCGTGCAGGGCGGCCTCGACGTGCTCCATGGCGAGGTTGGCGCCCTTCACGATGCGCACCTTGATGCGCGCGCCGCCGTCCGCCACACGCTGCGTCGCGAACTCGGTGAGGCCGTCCAGCGCTCCCAGACCGTCCGGGAGGTAGGCCTGCAGCACGATGCCGGCCTCCAGGTCGCGGAACTCGTCGCGGCCCAGGATCTCGGTGAAGACCTCGGTCGTCAGTGCGAGATCGCGATACTCCTCCATGTCGAGGTTGAGGAAGACGCCGTGGTCACGGGCGGCCCGGTAGAGCGGCAGCAGCCGCTCGACGACGCGGTCCCGGGACCCCTCGAGGTCCCACGTGACGAGCTGGGCGGCGACGCTGGACACCTTGACCGACACGTAGTCGACGTCGGGGCGCTCCACCAGCGCGATGGTGCGGGCCAGCCGGGCTGCCGCCTCCTCCTCACCGAGGACCGCCTCGCCGAGCAGGTTCACGTTGAGGGTGTACCCCTCGGCGCGGGTACGGGCGAGGTGGGCGGTGAGCCCGGCGCCGGCGTCGGCCACGAGGTGCCCGACGAGCTGGCGGAGGCGGGCGCGCGCGGCGGGGACGACGATGCCGGGGAACACCGGCGCGGCCAGGGCACCGGCGCGGAACAGGGCGCGGTCGGCCGGGCTGAGGAACGTGGCGCTGCCCGCCTGCTTGCCGAGCCGGGCCAGGGCCTTCGCGGCGACGTGGGTGTCCTGCGGGCGGGCGACGTCGTCGACGAACCCGACGGCGAGCTCCAGGCCCGCCGGGTCGGACACGAGGGCGCCGAGGGCGGCCGAGGCGCGGGCGACGGCCTTGTCCGTCCTGGTGGACCCGGTAGTGGTGGACCCGGTCGTGGTGGACCCGGCGGCTGTGCCGGAGGTGTCGCCGGTGCTGATGGCGGTGCCGATCCAGGTCCTGGCGAGGGCTACGGCGTCCTCGACCAGGGTGTCGGCGGCGGGCTGCACGGACGGCTCGGTCGGAGCCGGTGGCGTGGCGCTGTCCGGTGCGCCTGCGCCCCCGGTCGGGACTGCGGCGGAAGTGGCGCTGTCGCGCCGGGCGGAGGTCTTCATCCTTCCAGGGTGCACCCGAACCCGTTCGCATGTATTGGCGGGATCACTCGCTGTCGGCACCTGTTTTCGCCAAGGCGCCGCGTACGATCAGGTCGAGATGAGCAACCCGTCGAACGGCACCGCTCGGCCTGAGACGAAGGCCCTGCTGGCAGCGCTGAACCCCGCCATGGTGTCCCTGATGGACGAGCTGTCCGGCGTCATGTTCTGCGCCAAGGACGCCGACGGACGTTACGTGCTCGTGAACCAGGTCTTCGTGGGCCGCACGCGGGAACGTTCGCGCCGGGACGTGATCGGCAAGCGTGCCGCAGACCTGTTCGTGCCCGAGCTCGCCGAACGCTACGAGAGCCAGGACACGCACGTCCGCACCACCGACAAGCCGCTGCGGGGCGAGCTCGAGCTGATCCGCCACGTGGGTGGGGCGCCCGGCTGGTTCCTCACCTCGAAGTTCCCCCTGCACGACGGCGACGGTGCGTACGTGGGACTCGTCTCCGTCTCGCAGGACCTGCGCTCCGGGGACGCCGACGACGCGACGATCCAGGCCATGGCTCGCCTGCGGGGCGAGATCGAGGACCTGCTCGAGCACGGCGAGGTCCCCTCGGTGGCCGACCTCGCCGCGCTCGCCGGCTGCAGCCCCGCGGCCCTGGACCGCCGGGTGCGCCGGGTCTTCGGGCTCTCCCCGCGCCAGCTCGTGCTGCGGCTGCGGGTCGACCGGGCGGCGCACCTGCTCACGTCGAGCACCGTGCCGCTCGCCGACGTCGCCGCGGCCGCGGGCTTCTACGACCAGCCGTCGTTCACGCGCACCTTCGCACGGCTGACCGGCGAGACGCCGTCGTCGTTCCGCGGCCGGTCGAGGCGGCAGAAGGCGGAGCCTGAGGCGCCGCCTCGACCGGCCGCGGACGTGGGTCAGCGCGACAGCCGCCGGTAGGCGCGTGCCGTCAACGGCACGAACACCAGGACCAGCGCCGTCGGCCACAGCACGGCAAGAAGGAGCGCGTTGTCAGCCAGGACGCCCCCGGTGATGCCTGTCGGGTTGCCGAACAGCTCGCGGCACGCAGCGGCCGTCGCCGAGATCGGGTTCCACTGCGCCACCGCTCCGAGCCAAGCGGGCATGGACTCCGGTGCGACCAGCACGTTGGACAGGAAGCCGACAGGCCACACCAGCACCTGCACCGCCGTCACACCGCCCTCACCACGGAACGCGAGCCCGAGGAACACCCCGAGCACCAGCATCGCGAACCGGAGCCACAGCAGCAGCACGACGGCGAGCGCCGTGGCGCCGACGCTGCCGGAGGCCTGCCACCCGATGAGCAGCCCGCCCACCATGAGCACGGCCAGCTCGGCCGCGGAGTTCATCAGGTCGGCCCCCGCTCGTCCGAGCGGCACGGCGGCGGAGCTGATGGGCAGCGACCGGAAGCGGTCGGTGACGCCCTTCTTCGAGTCGTTGGCGACGGCGCTCATCGTGGCCTCGATGCCGAACATCATGGAGAGCGCGAAGATCCCGGGCAGGAGGTACGGCAGGTAGTCCCCGCCGCCCGGCAGCCCGATCGCTCCGCCCATGAGGAAGCCGAACATCAGGACGAGCATCACGGAGAAGGCGATCCCGAAGATCGGGGTCCACGGCTCCCGCTGCCAGTGCTTGAGATCGCGCAGCGTGATCACCCAGCTCTGCCGCAAGGTGGTGGTGACGGCGTTCATCGGTGAGCTCCTTCGGGTCGTGCCGTGTCTGGGGCCGAGTGATCAGCCGTGAGGTGCAGGAACACCTCGTCGAGAGTGGGACGGCGCAGCAGGATGTCCTCGGCCTCCAGGTGCGCGGCGTCCAGAGCTCGGACGGCGGCCGTCAGAGCCGCCGCCCCGCCACCGGGCCCCGCCTCGACCGTGACCTGCCGGAGCTCCGGGTCACCGATGCCGCCGAGCGCCGCGGCCAGCCGGTCCAGGTCGGCATGGACCGGTGCGGTGACGAGCACACGGTCGCCGCCGACGCGCCGCTTGAGCTCCTGGGCGGTGCCTTCCGCCACCACCCGTCCGGCGTCCATCACGGTGATCCGGTCGGCGAGCTGGTCCGCCTCGTCGAGGTACTGGGTGGTCAACAGCACGGTCGTCCCGGCGTCCACGATCCGGCGTACGGCCTGCCAGACCTCGTTCCGGGCACGCGGGTCGAGCCCGGTGGTGGGCTCGTCGAGGAACAGCAGCGCCGGACGGCGGATCAGCCCCGCGGCGATGTCCAGCCGGCGTCGCATCCCGCCGGAGTAGGTGGACACCTTGCGGTCGGCGGCGTCCGACAGGCCGAAGGTGCGGAGCAGCTCGTCCGCCCGCTCGCGCGCGGCGGCCTTCGACAGGCCGTACAACCGGCCGAACATCACGAGGTTCTCTCGCCCGAACAGGATCTCGTCGAGTGCCGCGTGCTGGCCCACCAGCCCCACGGCGGCGCGAACGGCCGCGGGCTCACGACGGACGTCATGGCCCGCGACGTGCACCTCGCCCTCGTCACAGCGCGTGAGGGTGGTGAAGGTGTTGACGGCGGTGCTCTTGCCCGCCCCGTTGGGGCCGAGCAGCGCGTGGACGGAACCGGGTCGGACCTCGAGGTCGAACCCGTCGAGAGCGAGGGTGTCGCCGTACCGCTTGCGCAGTCCGTGAGCGACCAGGGGTAGGACGGGCACGATGGTCTCCTTTTTCGTACGGCGTACGTCTAAAACCGAACCAGGGTAGCATCTATTCCGTACGGCGTACCAAAAAGTTACGGTGAAGCCATGCCCACCCAGCCCGACCCCGTCCTCCGACTCCTGTGGCGCCACGGCGCCGGCGAACCGCAGGGACCCCGGCGCGGCCGCAAGCAGCGGCTGAGCGTGGACGACGTCGTCGACGCGGCGATCCGAATAGCCGACCGCGACGGGCTGTCCGGCCTCTCGATGCGGCTGCTCGCCACCGACCTCGGGCTCGGCGCCATGAGCCTGTACACCTACGTGCCCGGCCGGGACGAGCTCCTCGCGCTGATGGTGGACCGGGCCCTCGGTCGTCGAGAGCTACCGGCGATGCCGGACGGCCTGCCTGACCGCATGGCACTGATCGCGCGCGTCCAGTACGAGGAGCTCCAGGAGCACCCCTGGCTGCTCGAGATCTCGGGGTTGCGGGCCTGGGTGGGACCCGGCGCGTCCGACCGTTACGAGTGGCAGCTCTCCGGTCTCGAGGGTGTTGGTCTCGACGACATCGAGATGGACCAGACGGTCGCCCTGCTCAGCGGTTTCGTGGGCAGCGTCGTCCAGGCCCAGCAGCGGATCCGGCAGGACGAGCGCACGTCGGGCCTGACCCAGGCCGAGTGGTGGGCGGCGAACGCCGACGAGCTCGACGTGGTGATGGCCGGGCGGTCGTACCCGCTCGCCGGTCGCGTCGGCGCCGCCGCGGGAGAGGCCTACCAGGCGGCCACCGACCCAGCTCGGGAGATGGAGTTCGGCCTCGCACGGATCATCGACGGCCTGATGTCCTACATCGAGGGCAAGCAGGCCGCCCAACGCTGACAGTCGCCCGGCCGGCGACCGCACCTGGTCCTGCTCAACCTTTTCCGTGCGCAAAATTCCTTGCCCGACCCGGGCTCAGCGGCAGAGTTTCGCTCGGCAGGGCGCACGACCACCGAATAATCACCGAACTGATTCCCTCGGGTGAGCACCGAGGCCCGTCGAAGCGATACGGTGATACCGAGGCGCAAACCCCGCGCCGCGAAACCCGCGCTCCCGCTCCCAAGGCGGTTGGCGCCGTTCTCCCCGGAGGACCCACGTGACGACGACAACGACGTCCACACCCGCATCACCGCCCAGCTTCGCACCGTCCGGATCGCCCGCCGAGGGTTCCGCGCTCGCCACCGCGCACGCGCAGCTCGCCTCCGCGGCCGAGATCCTCGGTTACGACGAAGGCCTGCGCCGCATGCTTGCGACCCCCCGCCGTGAGATCCACGTCGCGGTGCCGCTTCGCCGCGACTCCGGAGAGACCGTGCTCTTCCACGGTTTCCGCGTGCAGCACAACGTGAGCCTAGGCCCGGGCAAGGGCGGCCTGCGCTACCACCCCTCGGTCGACGTCGACGAGGTGCGGGCGCTGGCCATGTGGATGACCTGGAAGTGTGCGGTGGTCAACCTGCCGTACGGCGGCGCCAAGGGCGGCGTCGCCATCGACCCCCGCGGCTACTCGCAGGCCGAGCTCGAGCGCGTGACCCGGCGGTACACGTCGGAGATCATGCCGATGATCGGCCCCGACACCGACATCATGGCCCCGGACATGGGCACCGACGCCCAGACCATGGCCTGGGTCATGGACACCTACTCGGTCAACCGCGGCTACACGATCCCCGCGGTGGTGACCGGCAAGCCCCTCGCGGTCGGCGGCTCGCTGGGCCGCGGCACCGCCACGTCGGCGGGCATCGTGCACGTCACGTCCGCCGCGCTCGCCGAGGCCGGCGTCTCCCTGAGCGATGTGTCCGTCGCCATCCAGGGCTTCGGCAAGGTCGGCTCGCACGCCGCGGAGATCTTCGCGGCGCGCGGCGCGCGCGTCGTCGCCGTGAGCGACCAGTACGGCGGCATCCGCGCCGACGGCGGCCTCGACGTGCCCCGGCTCATGGAGCACGTGCGGCGCACCGGTTCGGTCGTGGACTTTCCCGACGCGGACCGGGTCTCCAACACGGAGCTGCTCGCGCTCGACGTCGACGTGCTGGTCCCCGCCGCCATCGAGGGTGTGCTCGACGAGACCACGGCCGGCGACGTCAAGGCTCGCTGGGTGGTCGAGGGAGCCAACGGCCCCACGACGGCCGCCGGCGACGCGCTGCTCGCGAAGAACGACGTGACGGTGGTCCCGGACGTCCTGGCGAACGCCGGCGGCGTCGTCGTCTCCTACTTCGAGTGGGTCCAGGCGAACCAGACGTACTGGTGGACCGAGCAGGAGATCGCGGACAAGCTGGAGCACCGCATGACCACCGCGTACGCGGAGGTCTCGGCCCTGGCTCAGCGCGAGCACCTGTCGCTGCGGGACGCCGCCCTCGTGATCGGCGTCAAGCGGGTCGCCGAGGCCCACCAGATCCGGGGCCTGTACCCCTGATGTGACGGCCGCCGTTGGTCGGGTCTCGACGAGCTCGACCAGCGGTTGGCGAGGTCTCGACGAGCTCGACCGGCGGTGGGGCGGGCTCGTCTACGCTCTCGGGGTGGACGAACTTGTAGCGCGGCTGCGTGCCGCCGGCTGTGTCTTCGCCGAGGACGAGGCGCGCATCATCACCGAGGCCGCCGACGGTGACGCCGCCCGCCTCGAAGAGCTGGTCGCCGCGCGCGTCGGCGGGCTTCCCCTGGAGCACCTGGTGGGCTGGGCCGAGCTCGACGGCCGGCGCTGGCGTGTCGCACCCGGGGTCTTCGTACCGCGGCAACGGTCCGAGCTGCTGGTCCGGGAGGCGACCGTGCGCGCGGCCGGTGACGGGACCGCGGTCGGCACCGTCCTGCTGGTCGACCTGTGCTGCGGCTGCGGCGCGCTCGGCGGCGCGGTCGCGGCCCGCCTCCTCGCGACGGGACGCGACGTCGAGATCCACGCCGCCGACGTCGACCCCGCGGCTGTGGCCTGCGCCCACGACAACCTCAAGACGCTGGCCGACGACGCTGCCGCGGCCCGGGCCGGCGTGCTCACAGCGCACACCTTGGTGGGCGACCTCGCCGACCCCCTCGAGGCCGAGGTGTGGGGCCGCGTCGACGTCCTGGTCGCGAACGCACCGTACGTGCCGACCGCCGCGATCAGCCTGATGCCGCCCGAGGCCCGGGAGCACGAGCCGCACGCGGCACTCGACGGCGGCGGCGACGGGCTGGCGATCCTGCGGCGCGTGATCGACCTGGCCCCGAAGCTTCTGCGCCGGGGCGGACACCTGCTCGTGGAGACGGGCGACGGTCAGGTGAGCGCCGCCGTCGGGCACATGACGGCCGCCGGGCTGAGGGCGACCGTCCTGTCCGACGACGAGCTGGGCGCCACGGCCCTCGCCGCCACCCTGCCGGAGTAGCCGCGCGGCAGGGGCGGGCCGGCGCGCCGGATCAGCTCAGCGGCTGGCGGGACGCCCACGCCTCCAAGCTCGTGCGCGGGCCCGTGAAGAACGGGACCTCCTCGCGCACGTGGCGACGAGCCTCGGTCGCGCGCAGGTCGCGCATGAGGTCGACGATGCGGTGCAGCTCGTCGGCCTCGAACGCGAGGATCCACTCGTAGTCGCCGAGCGCGAACGCGGAGACCGTGTTGGCGCGGACGTCCTTGTAGCCGGCGGCGGCCATGCCGTGGTCGCGCAGCATCGTGCGGCGCTCGTCCTCGGGCAGCAGGTACCAGTCGTAGGAACGCACGAACGGGTAGACGCAGATGTAGTCGCGCGGCGCCTCCCCCGCGAGGAACGCCGGCACGTGCCCGCGGTTGAACTCGGCCGGGCGGTGCAGCGCGGCGACCGACCACACGGGCTCCAGCGAGCGGCCCAGCTCGGACGCGCGCAGGGCCTGGTAGGCACCTTGCACCGCCTCGATCGACGGCCCGTGGGTCCAGAGCAGGAGGTCGGCGTCGGAACGCAGGCCGCCGACGTCGTACCAGCCGCGCGTCACGAGGTCCCCGGTGGTCGCGGCCGGGTCGCTGCCCCCGCCGACGGCGGCCTCGGCGTCGGCCACCACCGCCTTGCGCTCTGCCTCGTCCGCCGGGAGCGTCTCGGTCACGGAGAAGACCGAGAACATCGTGTACCTGATGCCCTCGTTGATGACGGTGGTGTCGATCTCGTGCCCGGTGTCGCCGTGCACGTGTGCGTCGTTCATGTGATGCCTCTCGTCGTGGCCGTCCCGCGGGACTCAGGAGTACAGGTCGGTGCTGCAGAGCGCCGGGACGCCGCTCGGCTCGCCGTCCCGGCGCAGGCAGCAGCCCGGGGCACAGACGGAACGCAGTGCGGGCAGCGAGCCCACGGTCGCCTCGGTGATCTCCTCGTCACGGGCCAGTGCGGCCCGCTCGAGCAGCAGGTCCACGAGACCACGGACGAACGGCTCGCGCGTGCCCACCGTGCCGGCTCGTACCGCCGCCATGCCGAGGTCCTTCGCGGTGGCGAGCGCCTCGGTGTCGAGGTCGTAGGCGACCTCCATGTGGTCCGAGATGAACCCGATCGGCGACAGGACCACGTTGCGCAGCCCGTCGCCCGCGAGGGCCTCCAGGTGGTCGTTGACGTCCGGCTCCAGCCAGGGCTGGCTCGGCGGACCGGAGCGGGAGCAGTAGGCCAGGTCCCAGGGCACCTCGTGCCCGAGACGCTCGGCGACCTCCGTGGCGACGACGCGGGCGAGGTCCAGGTGCTGCTCGGAGTAGGTGGCGCGCGAGATCCGCGACGCCGCCTCCATGGTGTCCGGGATCGAGTGCGTCACGAAGACCAGCTTCGCGTCGGCCCCGGACCCACCCTTCGCCTCGAGCTCGGCGTAGGCCTCGACGACGGCGTCGACGTTGGCCTGCGCGAAGCCCGGGTGGTTGAAGTAGGAGCGGATCTTGTCGAACTGGACGCCGGTGGACCCCACGGAGTCCAGCTGGCCGCGCTTCTCCAGCGTCACCGCGAGGTCCTCGCGGTACTGGCGGCAGCCGGAGTACGAGGAGAAGGCGCTGGTCACCAGCGCGACCGCGCGCTGAGCACCCAGCTTCTCCAGCTCGTCGATCGCGTCGCTGGTGTACGGGTCCCAGTTGCGGTTGCCCCACACGACCGGCAGGTCGATGCCACGGTCGGCCAGCTCGGCCTCGAGCGCGGCCTTCAGCGCGAGGTTCTGCTCGTTGATGGGGCTCTTGCCGCCGAACCCGTAGTAGTGCTCGCCCACCTCTTCGAGCCGCGCGTCCGGGATGCCCTTGCCCGCGGTGACGTTGCGCAGGAACGGCACCACGTCCTCCGGTTTGTTCGGACCACCGAAGGAGTAGAGCAGAAGGGCGTCGTACGGCGCGGCGTCGTGCGCCGCAGGCTGGGGGGAGTTCGCGGGCATGCGCCCATCTTTCCACCGTCAGCGGCGCACGCTCGCCCGGAGAGGGGCGAACGGGACGTGACATCGATGCGACGTCCTGTCAGAACCGCGCCAGCCGCCCGCGGCTCAGGTCGCCCTCGGCCGGGCGTGCACGTTGCCCCGGTCCAGCCGTTCCCGCAGCCCTGGCAGGACATCGAGCAGGTCCGACGGCGCCGGGCTCCGGGTCACCATCGACAGCCGGACCCGGGACCGGACCGGCGCCGGCTCTATGCGGTCACCGGGAGCCGCGTACCAGTGCGCCACCATGTCGGGCACGACGACGGCGCAGCGCCGCTCCCGCGCGGTGCGTACCGCCGACTCCGCCGTGGCCGAGTGCCGGACGTGCGCACCCAGGTCCGTGAGTCTCTGGAGCAGGGCGTCCCGGGACAGGTCGAGCGCGCAGCAGACCACCGTCTGCCCGGCGTACGGGCGTCGACCGCGTCCGCGCTCCGGGGCACCGTCGGGCAGCAGCGTGACCAGGTCGTGCTGCCCCACCTCCGTGGCCACGAGACCGCGGGCGATCGGCACCTGCTTCGCGATGGTCACGAACGCCGCGTCGAGCGTCCCCCGCTCCACCCACTCCAGCAGCCGCGGGCCGTGCTCCACCTCCGGCTGGACGACCACGTCGTCGAGCAGCACGTCGAGCACGGCGAACAGCGTGCCCGCGAGGCTCGGGATGGTGCCGACGGACACCGTCCGCGACCGGGCGGCCACGAGCGTGCGGTCGACGATGGCACCCAGGTGGTCGAGCACGTGCGCGGCCTGCGCGCAGAACTCCTGCCCGGCTGCCGTCGGGCGCGCGCCGGTCGTGTCCCGGTCGAACAGGGTGACGCCCACCCGCCGCTCGAGCGCGGCCAGCCGCTGGCTCGCCGAGGGCTGGCTCACCAGCAGCTCGCGCGCGGCGGCGCCGAGGGACCCGTGCCGCGCGACGGCGTCGACCAGCCGGAGATCCTCCACGGAGGGATATGAGCTCATAGCACCAGCCTATGGCCGCTCATGCGCGACGGCCGTCTACCGGCCGGTCCCGGGCGCGCGCAGGATGACGCCGTGCGCCACCCCCACCTCGTCACCCTGACCGCCACCACCTTCGTCACGTGGACCGGCCAGCGCATCACCGCGGTCGCGCTGCCGCTCGTCGCGCTCGACCAGACCGGCGACGCCTGGACCACTGGTCTCGTCGGTGGCTTCGCCGGCCTGCCGCTGCTCACCTCCGCGTGGTGGGGCCGGCGCCTGCGGTCTCGGCTGACGTCCGGGCACGCGCTGGCGGCCCTGCTCGCCGTGCAGGTGCTCGGGCTCGCCATGGTGCCCGTGGCGACGGCCACGGTCGGGGTCGGCGCGGCGGTGCTCTGCGCGACAGGCCTCGTCACCGGCACGACGTCGGCGCTGCTCGCGCCGGCGCAGCGTGCCCTGACCGCCGACCTGGCCGAGCTGCCCGGCAACGGGCCGGACGTGGGCGCGCGAGCCCTCGCCTGGCAGGACCTCGCGCACCGGTCGTCGATGATCTTCGCGCCACCACTCGGGGCGTGGCTGCTGGTCGTGTGGGGCGCCGAGCCGCTGCTGTGGTGCGAGGCCGCGGCCGTCGCGCTGAGCGCCGTGGCGATGCTGACGGTACCGGCGGCCTCGGCGGCCGCGCACAAGCCGTTGGTCGAGCCTGTCGGGACCTCCCCCGGTCCCGACAGGCTCGACCAACGAGGCCCGACCACCGAGGGAGATGAGCCGTCCCCCTCGATCCGCTCGGTGCTGCGCAACCATCCGGACCTGGCCGTCGGCATCGTCCTGGCGGGCATCGGGGGCGTCACGTGGTTCGCGTTCACGCTGGGGCTGACCCTGCTCGGCGCCGAGCTCGACCGACCGGGCGAGCTGGTCGCGACGGGCATGGCGGGGTACGGCGCCGCGACGGTCGGTATGTCGTTCGTCGTGCCGCTCGTGGTGCACCGGGTGCCACGCGTCCCCGCGATCGTCGTGTCGTGGGTGATGTTCGGGCTGGCCTATCTCGCGCTGCCCCTGGCCGCGCCCGATCTCCTCGCGGTGGCCCTGGTGTCCGCGGTGGGCGGTTCGACCATGCCGTTCGGGATAGCGGCGCTCAACGCGCTGATCGTGGACCGGACGACAGGCGCGGAACGCCGGACCGCGTTCACCGCGGAGACCGTGCTGCACAGCGGGGGCGCCTCGGCCGGCCTGCTCGTGGGCGGCGCGGTGATCGGCGCCTTCGGCGCCGGCCCGGTCCTGGTGGTCACCGGGTTGGTGCAGATCGTCGCGGCGGCCGTGGCGACCCTGTGGCTGCGCACCCGACCGGCGCGGACGGGACGAGCTAACGGCGGGCGGCGCCGACGAGGCTCGTCACGGCTGCGGCGAGGTCGCGCAGGCGCGGTGCGGTCCGGGCGATCAGGTCGTCCAGCTCGACCGGACCGGGCGCTATAGAGAACGCGGCGGCGATACCCGCGGCGCGGGCCTGCGCCTCCGGCAGCAGCACCTGACCGGCCACGACCACCACGGGCGGCCGGGTCGGCGACGCCGCGGCGAGCTGCGCGACGCCGTCGGCCACCTTGCCGTTGACCGACTGGGAGTCGAAGGACCCCTCACCCGTGATCACCAGGTCGGCCGCGGCGAGCGCCGCGGGCAGACCCACCGCCTCGGCCACGAGCACGGCGCCGGGCGTGTTCTCGGCCCCGAGCACGGCGATCAGCCCGGCGGGCACGCCGCCGGCCGCACCGGTACCGGGGATCTCGGCGACGGCGACGCCCGTCTCGCGCTCCAGGACCTCCGACCAGTGCCGCAGCGCGTCGTCGAGGAACTCCGCGTCCCCGCCCCGGGCACCCTTCTGCGGACCGAACACCTGCGCCGCCCCGTGCTCGCCCACCAACGGGTTCGTGACGTCGACGGCGAGCCGCCAGCGCACCTCGCGTGCCCGCGGGTGCAGCCCGGAGAGGTCGAGGGACGCTACGGAGGCCAACCCTTCCCCGCCGTCGGGCACCTGGCGGCCCTCCGCGTCGAGGAGGCGGGCACCCAGCCCGGTCAGGATGCCGGAGCCGCCGTCCGTGGAGGCGGAGCCGCCCAGGCAGACCAGGATCTCGGCGACGCCCGCGTCGAGCGCGGCTCGCGCGACGTCCCCGGTGCCGCGGGTGCTCGCGTGCAGCGGCTGCAGCGGCGCGTCGGACACCCCGGGCAGGCCGCTGGCCTCGGCCAGCTCGACCACGGCGGTGCTCCCGTCGGGCGACACGGCCCATCGGGCCGACGCCGGCCTGCCGATCGCGTCGACGGTCGTGGTGACCAGCGCCTCACCGCCCCAGACGGCGAGCAGCGCGTCGAGCGTGCCCTCACCGCCGTCGGCCATGGGCAAGCGGGTCACGACGGCGTCCGGGGCGGCGTCCAGCACCCCGTCAGCGACGGCGGACGCGACCTCGGCAGCGGACAGGCTGCCCTTGAACGAGTCGGGACAGACAACGACGTGCAGCGGCTCCACGCGCTGATCGTAGGCCGTCGAGGCCGTCAGTCGGAGAGGATTTCGGCCACCGGAACGAGGTCGGCGCCGAACGCCTCGGCCACACCCGCGCTCGTGATGCGCCCGGCGTGCGCGTTGAGGCCGTGGGCGAGCGCCGGGTCGGCCCGCAGCGCGTCCCGCCAGCCCTTGTCCGCGAGCGCCGTGACGTACGGCAGCGTCGCGTTCGTCAGGGCCCGGGTCGCCGTCACGGGTACGGCGCCGGGCATGTTCGCCACGCAGTAGTAGAGCGTGTCGTGCACGGCGAAGGTCGGGGCGTCGTGCGTGGTTGGGTGCGAGTGCTCGAAGCAGCCGCCCTGGTCGATGGCGATGTCGACGAGCACGGCGCCGGGCTTCATGGCCTTGACCATGGCGTCGGTCACGAGCTTGGGCGCGGCGGCGCCGGGGATCAGGACCGAACCGATGACCAGGTCCGCGGTCTCGAGCTGTTCGGCGACCTCGTACGTCGTGGACGCGCGGGTGGCCAGCGCCCCGCCGAACTGCACCTCGAGCTGCCGCAGCCGAGGGATGGAGATGTCCAGGATGGTGACGTCGGCGCCCATGCCGAGCGCGTTGGCCGCCGCGTGCTCGCCGGCGACGCCGCCTCCGATGACGACGACCTTGGCCTTGGGCGTGCCGGCCACTCCGCCCATCAACACGCCTGTACCGCCCTGGGGACGCATCAGGTGGTAGGCCCCCACCTGCGCGGACAACCGCCCGGCGACCTCGCTCATGGGGCTGAGCAGCGGCAGGGAGCGGTCGGGCAGCTGGACCGTCTCGTACGCGATGGCGGTGGTGCCGGCCGCGAGCAGCGCGTCGGTGCACGACGCGGACGCTGCGAGGTGGAGGTACGTGAAGAGGGTCAGGTCGGGCCGCATCAGTGCGTACTCGGGCTCTATCGGTTCCTTGACCTTGACCAGCAGGTCGACCGTGCCCCACACCTCCTCGGCGGTGGCGGCGATCCGCGCACCGGCGAGCCGGTACGCGTCGTCGTCGAAGCCGGATCCCTGCCCTGCACCGGCCTGCACCAGCACGTCGTGGCCGCGGCGGACCAGCTCGTGGGTGCCGGCAGGCGTGAGCGCGACCCGGCTCTCGTTGTTCTTGATCTCCGTGGGGACGCCGACGTTCATAAGGTGACGGTAATCACGTTGCGGTGTACGGGTCCAGGCCACGTTCCCGAATAGAATGTTCGGCCGTTGTGCACAACAATGGGCGAATGCTCAACCCCTGGCGGCTACGCCTCCTGCACCAGCTGCACCTGCTCGGCACCGTTCGCGCCGTGGCCGACGCGGCCCACATGAGCCCGTCGAGCGTCTCCCAGCAGCTGGCGACGCTGGAGACCGAGTCGAAGGCGCAGCTCTTCGAGCGGGTCGGACGGCGCATCCGGCTGACCCCGGCCGGTGTCACGCTCGCGGGCCACGCCTCCGACATCCTCGACCGGATCGCCGCGGCGGAGGCCGATATCGCGGGCCTGCACTCGGAGGCCACCGGCGTGGTGCGGCTCGCCGCGTTCACCAGCGCCTTCCATGGCATCGTGGTGCCCGCCGTCGCCGCCCTCGCCGAGGAGCACCCGCGCATCACGGTGGAGCTCACCGAGGCGGAACCCCTGGTCAGCCGCCCTGCACTGCAGCGCGGCGAGGTGGACGTCGCCGTCTGCGCGGACTTCCCGGACGCGCCCGTCCCGCCCGACGCCGACCTCAGCCGCCTACCGCTGACGGGCGACCGCGTGGTGCTCGTGACGGCTCGCGACACGCCCACCGGCGCGCGCTCGGGCCGGGTCGACCTGGCCGCTCTCGCGGACGAGCCGTGGGCGTTCGAGCATCCCGGCGCCCACCTCGCCGACCTGGCCGAGCGCCTCTGCCGCCGCGCCGGCTTCACGCCGCGGACCGTTGCCCGGTTCGAGAGCCACGGCACGCTGCTCAGCCATGTCGAGGCGGGACTGTCGGTCACGCTGCTGCCGCTGCTCGCCGTCCACGATCGATATACGGTGCGCACGCTGGACCTCATCGACCCGCCCCGGAGGGACATCCACCTCGTGGTCCGCCGCACCACCATGGACCGGGCCGCCGTACGCGTGGTGGTGGAGGCGCTCCGGTATCAGGCGCGATCGGCCTGAGGCCCCGTCAGAAGTCGTCGATGTCCGCCTGAGCGGCGCGCAGCGTCTCCGTCAGCTCGCGCAGCCGCGTGAGATCCTCCGCGTCCATCGCGGGAGCCACGTAGTGCGCTATCGACCGCACGTGGCGGCGCCCGAGCTCCTTCTGGGTGGCCGAACCCTCGTCGGTCAGGCTCACCAGCACGCCGCGCCCGTCGTCCGGCGACGGATGCCTGCGCACCAGGCCGCGCTTCTCGAGCCGCTCCACCATGCGCGACAGCGATGACTGGGCCATGAGGATGTTCTCGTTCAGCTCGCGCAGGCGCAGCGTCTCCCCCGGAGCGAGAGCGAGCGTGAACAGCACGTCGTACTCCCGCATGCTCAGATCGCCCCAGATGTCGTCCGCCAAGAGCCGGCGCATCACCGTCACCTGGGCACGGAACAGCGACTCCCATGCTTCGGCGGCCTCGCGAGCCGACGGCGCACGTCGCTCAGTCATCAGCGCCCCTCTCGTCATCCACGGCACGCTACCCGACTGAACTTTCGCTTACCTACCTGGGCGCGTGGTGGCGAATTTCACCATGTCGAATATCGGCGACACGGGCGTCATGACCCCCTCGAGCGACCCGTCCTCAGCGTCCGAGCCGACGCTCCCGGAGCGAGAAGTCGCGCAGTGCGCGCAGGAAGTCGACGCGCCGGAACGCGGGCCAGTAGGCCTCGCAGAAATAGAACTCGGTGTGCTGGCTCTGCCACATCAGGAACCCGCCGATGCGCTGTTCCCCCGAGGTCCGGATGACCAGCTCCGGGTCCGGCTGCCCCTTCGTGTACAGGTGCTCCGCGATGTGCTCGACGTCTATCGACTCAGCGAGGTCCGCGAGCGTGGCCCCGTCCTTCGCGCGCTCGGTGAGGTAGGAGCGGACGGCGTCGGCGATCTCCGTGCGGCCGCCGTACCCGATCGCGACGTTGACCTGGAGACCCTTCACGCCCGCCGTGCGGTCCGCGGCCGCGCGCAGTGCGGCGGCCAGGCGGGCCGGCAGCAGGTCGAGCCGTCCGATGACGCGCAGGCGCCAGCGACCGGACTCCGCGAGGTCCGACACGGCGTCCTCGATGATGTCGAGAAGGTTGCTCAGCTCATCGGCCGACCGGCTCAGGTTGTCCGTGGACAGCATCCACAGCGTGACGACCTCGATACCCAGCGACTCGGCCCAGCCCAGGAACTCGGTGATCTTGTCGGCGCCCCGACGGTGCCCCGTCGCCGCCGTCTCGCCGAAGGAGCGCGCCCAGCGGCGATTGCCGTCGAGCATCACGCCGATGTGCCGGGGCAGCGTCGCGCCGTGCAGGGCGGACGCGAGGCGACGCTCGTAGAGGCGGTACAGCGGGCTGGGCAGGCGCACGAATACCTCAGTGGGTCCGGGGCCGTGGACCGCGAGACGCGGTCCGCACGGCAGCTCTGGCGGCCGGGTGACACCCGGCAGGACGTGGACAAAGGTACCCCCCGAACGCGCGCGTTCCGGCGCATCGGCGCCCTTCCGGGACGCCGGACGGGCGACTCCCGCCAACCCGGCGCAGTATCTTCACAAGGCCCTTGTCAAGGGGGCGGCCAGCGAACCTACGCTAGAGTAAGTTACGCAACCGTAGGTAGCGTCCCGGTCCACGAAGGGCGCCGGTTGCCGAACGAATTGCCGAACGAAGAGGAGAGCAGCGTGCGAGCACCCACGGACGAGCCCGACCACTCGGCCGGCCGCTCGGACGAGGACACGAGCAAGCTCACCGACCGGCTCGACGACGTGCGGGACCGGGCGGGCGACGTCGTACAGGACATCTCCGACTCGGTATCGACCACCGTGGAGAAGGTCGAGCAGAAGATCAAGCCGCGCCTGCGCGGCTGGATCCACGCGGGGACGTTCCCGCTCGCCCTCGTGGCGAGCATCGTCCTGGTCGTGCTCGCCCCGACCGTGCCGGGCAAGGTCTCCGCGTCCGTCTTCGGCCTGAGCGCCTGCCTGCTGTTCGGTGTCTCCGCGGTCTACCACCGCGGCAACTGGTCACCCCGGGCCGACGCCGTCCTGCGCCGCCTCGACCACACGAACATCTTCCTCATCATCGCGGGCACCTACACACCGCTCGCGGTCCTGCTCCTCCCCCGCGACCAGGGGACGGTGCTGCTCTGGCTGGTGTGGAGCGGCGCGCTGCTCGGACTGCTGGCCCGCGTCTTCTGGCTCAACGCCCCCCGCTGGGTCTACGTGCCGGTCTACCTCGCGCTCGGCTGGGTGGCCGTGGCGTACATGGGCCAGTTCTGGGCCACCGGCGGCCCGGCCGTCGTCTGGCTCATCCTTGCGGGCGGCCTGGCCTACACGGCCGGCGCGATCGTCTACGGCACCAAGAAGCCCGACCCGAGCCCTACCTGGTTCGGCTTCCACGAGATCTTCCACGTGCTCACCGTGGTCGGCTTCGTCTGCCACCTGGTCGCCATCTACCTGGCCAACCTCGCGATCTGACCACCCCGCGGGCTCTCATGCGCCCGTGGGAACCACCGTGTAGCGCCGGTTCGCCAGCGACGGGTTCGTCCTGCGGACCGCGGCGAGCGGAGCGGGGTCCAGGTCGACGGTGCGGTACGCCTGCTCGTCACCCATCTCCAGTCCGACGACGCCGTCCGGCCCCGCCAGGAGCGTGCGCCCCGTGACGCCCTTGCCCGTCATGCCGACGCCGATCACCACCGCGGTGTTCTCGATCGCCCGCGCCTGGAGCAGCGTGCGCCAGTGGTCGGCCTTGAGCGGGCCGGCGACCCAGGCGGCCGGGTAGACCAGCACGTCCGCTCCGGCGTCGACCACGCGGCGGGCCGACTCCGGGAACCGCAGGTCGTAGCAGGTCAGCACCCCGAAGGTGAGCCCGCCCAGGCGCAGGGTGACCGGCTCGGCGTCCGCGGGGCCGGGCTCGAGCAGGTCCGACTCCTGGTACCCGAACGCGTCGTACAGGTGCACCTTGCGGTAGACGCCCGCGAGCTCGCCGGCGCCGTCGACGACGACCAGGGCGTTCACCGCGCGGACCCCGTCGGAGCCGGGCAGCGTGACGCCGGCGATCACGGCGAGCCCGTGCTTGCGCGCCCTGTCCCGCAGGAGTGTGACGAACGGTCCGTCGAGCGGCTCCGCGTGCTTCGGCCCGACGCCGTGCGGGTCGTAGCCGGACGCGTACTCCGGCAGCACGAGCAGGTCGGCCTTGGCCCGCGCCGCCACCTTGAACGCGTCGAGCGCGGTCTGGCGGTTGGCGCCGTGGTCGTCGGTGACGGCCACCTGGGCGACCGTCACGCGGACAACTCCGGCGACGGTGGCCCGCTCGGCCTGATCAGTCACCCGAGCCGCCACCGTCCCCGCCCGACGAACCACTGCCGCCGGATGCCGAGCCGCCCGCGTCGGACGTCCCGGACGTACCACCCGCGTCGGGGGTGCTCGCGTCGTCGGGCTCCTTGGCGGCGGGGGCCGTGTCGCCGTTCGAGTCGGCCCGACGGAAGCTGACGACCTGCGGGGCCGGGACCGGCAGGCCCTGCTGGCGGGCGTTGTGACCTGCCTGGCGCAGGTGCTTGCTCATGTTCAGGAACAACAGCACGCACGCGATCGCCAGCGCGAAGGTGACGATGAAGCCGATGAGCCCCGGCGAGACCTGCCACTCCTCCAGGCCCGGGCGGAGCGTGCCCTCGGTGGGGTTGGGTGACGGCTCCGTCGCGAGAGCGATCGCGCCGGCTGCCAGGCGGCTCATGCGGGGACCTCCGACCGGACGCCCTCGAACAGGTCCTCCTCGTACTCACCCTCAGCGCGCTCGGGCAGCGGCACACGGGACTCCGCGAGCTCGTACTCGTCCCACGGCCACACGTCGACCTCGAGGTCGCGCGGCACCGCGAAGAAGAAGCCCTTGGGGTCGATCTGCGAGGCGTGCGCCATCAGGGCGGCGTCCCGGTTCGTGAAGTAGTCGGCGACGGGGACCAGCGTGGTCACCTGGCGCTCCGGGATCTCGCGGGCGTCGCGTGACTCGACCCAGTCGCCGAAGGGTGACTCGAGGCCGGCGCCCTCCATCGCCTCGTGCACCGCACGGATGCGCTTCATCGAGAAGCCGTGGTTGTAGTAGAGCTTGAGCGGCTCCCAGGGCTCCCCCGCGCCGGGGTACCGGTCCGGGTCGCCCGCCGCGGCGAACGCCTCGAACGACACCTCGTGGCACTTGATGTGGTCGGGGTGCGGGTAGCCACCCGACGGGTCGTACGTCGTGATGACGTGCGGCCGGAACTCACGGACAGCCTGCACCAGCGGCGCCGCGGCCTCCTCCAGCGGTACCAGCGCGAAGCAACCCTCGGGGAGCGGAGGCAGCGGGTCGCCCTCGGGCAGTCCCGAGTCCACGAAGCCCAGCCACTGCTGACGCACACCCAGCGCCTCGGCGGCCTGGGCCATCTCCAGCCGGCGTACCGCGCGGCGGCCCTCGACCGACTCGAACTCGTGGCCCGCGGGTACCTCGAACGACGGGTTCAGGATGTCGCCCCGTTCGCCCCCGGTGCATGTGACGACGAGGACCTCCACCCCCTCTGCGGCGTAGCGGGCCATCGTGGCGGCCCCCTTGCTCGACTCGTCGTCCGGGTGCGCGTGCACCGCCATCAGACGGAGCGGCTCGCGCTCGGGTACGGACACTGGGTCCTCCTGTGTGGGATGAGGCTGTGTGGGATGAGGCTGCGTGGGATGACTACTGGGACAATCACTCACATGGACCATGATGGTCCAGGGACAATCTTGCTACGAACCACTGACACCTCGAACCGAGCGAGCCGTGATGACCGACCCAGACCCCGCCGCACCGACCGGCGCCACGCCCGTACAGGCACCGAGCCTCGCCGAGCGCTACGGCCGCGCGAGGCCCGGATCGCACCGGGCGGCGGCGCAGCCCGGCGGGGACGACCCGTGGGACGAGGCGGACGACGTCCGGCCTCGTCCGAAGCTCTCCGTGGGCGCCCGGATCGCGGTCGCCGCCGCGCTGGCCGCCGGTGTCGCGCTCGCCGCGTGGTTCACGATCGTCGACACGCAGCGCGATCCTGTGACCTTCACCGACGTCGGTTTCTCGGTGACGAGCCCCGAAGCGGTGGACGTCACGTTCGAGGTGAGCATGCCGCCGGGGACCGAGGCCGTGTGCACCGTGACCGCGCTGAGCCAGAGCTTCGCGGAGGTCGGCGCGGTGGACGTCGAGGTGGGCCCGGACGAGGCCCGCACGACACGCCACACGGTGACCGTCGCCACGACGGAGCTCGCGACGACGGGCGTCGTGGACCACTGTGACCTGCGCTGAGACCGACCTCACCGAACAAGTACGTCGTCCGCTCAGAGCGGAAACAGGGAATCTCTTGGCATGTCTTTCCCGGGAATTGGTATTCTCGTCGTTTCACACGCTGTGTTGACCGGCTGACGCGCGTGCCCGATCCGTTTCCGTCGGCCGGGATCCGCGCGCTGCCGTAACTGTGGCTCGATCGAGCAACGACGAAAGGAGAGCCCCCGTGGCCGACGCTTCTGTCACCTGGCTCACCCAGGAGGCGCACGACAAGCTCAAGGCTGAGCTGGAGTATCTCTCCGGCCCCTACCGGGCGGAGATCACCGAGCGCATCGCGGCTGCCCGCGACGAGGGCGACCTCAAGGAGAACGGCGGCTACCACGCCGCGCGCGAGGAGCAGGGGAAGAACGAGGCACGGATCCTTGAGCTCACCGAGAAGCTCCGCCACGTCCAGGTCGGCACCCCCGCGGACGACGGCAAGGTCGAGCCCGGCATGGTCGTGACCGCGATCGTCGCCGGCGACGAGATGAACTTCCTTTTCGGCTCGCGCGAGATGGCGGGGTCCACGGACCTCGACGTCTACTCGCCGACGTCGCCGCTGGGCGCAGCGATCGACGGAAAGTCGATAGGCGCGAAGACGACCTACCACGCGCCGAACGGGCGCGACATCCCCGTGGAGATCACGGGAGCGAAGCCCTTCCAGGGCTGAGCCACAGGCTCGGGCCGTGCCCCTGGAGCCTGATCGCAGCGCAGGACGACGGGCCTGTCAGACAGCCGGTTCACCCACGTGACCGGAGTGTCCGGCAGGCCCGTCGGCATGTCCGAGGTCCGCGAGCCGGCGCTGCAGGAACCGGCGGTCGCCCTCCCGGTCCACCTGTCCGAGCGCCCGCCGGTACTCCACCGCGGCCTCTGCGGTTCGGCCCGCGCGCCGCAGCAGGTCCGCCCGCATCGCGGGGAGCAGGTGATAGGCCGCCAGCTCGGGTGCTGACGCGACGTCGTCGAGCGCCGCCAGGCCCGCCTCGGGTCCTCGCGACATCCCCACCGCCACCGCCCGGTTGAGCGCCACCACCGGCGAGCGCGTCATACCCGCCAGTACGTCGTAGAGGGCCTCGATCTCGGCCCAGTCCGTGGCGTCGGCCGAGGCCGCCCGGGCGTGCAGCGCCGCGATCGCCGCCTGCACCTGGTACGGACCGGCACGGCGTGCCGCGAGCGCGTCGTCGAGCACCGTCAGTCCCTCGCCGATCTCGTCGCGCCGCCACAGCGACCTGTCCTGCTCCTCGAGCGTGCGCGGCACCGCTTCGGCCCCGGTGCTCACGCGCGCCCGGCGCCGCGCGTGCTGGAGCAGCAGCAGCGCGAGCAGACCGCGCGCCTCCGGCTCGTCGGGCAGGAGGCGTGCGACGAGCCGGGCGACCCGGACCGCGTCGTCGGCCAGGGCTCGGCGAGCCTCGGCCCCGGCGACCTCGTCGACGGGTTCCGCCCACGCGTCGTACCCCTCGGTGAACAGCACGTACAGCACGGCCAGGACCGCGGAGACGCGGTCGTGCAGCAGCTCGGGCGGCGGCACGCGGAACGCGATGCCGGCGCTCCGAATCTTGCGCTTGGCCCGGGTCAGGCGCTGGGCCATCGTCGTCTCGGGCACCAGGAAGGCTCGCGCGACCTGCGCCGTCGTCATACCCGTGAGGGACCGGAGCGTGAGCGCGACCCGGCCCTCCAGCGGCAGTGCGGGGTGGCAGCAGGTGAAGACGAGGCGCAGCAGGTCGCCGTCGGGGTCCTCCGCCCCGGGGGCGGCCCAACCGTCGCCGGGGCCCCCACCGCCGTCCACGGCCCCGGCGGCCGGGTCGCCGGCAGCCGAGGTGAGCCGCTCGGTCAGTCGCGCCGCCACCGCCACCTTCTCCGCCTCGACCTTGCGGCGGCGCAGCCGGTCCAGCGCACAGTTGCGTGCGGTGGTGGTCAGCCACGCCCCGGGGCGGGCGGGCACGCCGTCCCGCTCCCAGGTGCGCAGCGCGACCGCGAACGCCTCCTGCGCGCAGTCCTCCGCCAGGTCGAGGTCACCGGTGCTGCGGGCGACTGCCGCGAGCACGCGTCCCCACTCCTCGCGGAACGCGGCGGTGACGGCCTGCCCGACGTCGGTCACCCCTCGCCCTCGGCACCGTCGTCGAGGTCGAGGGGCCAGAACGGGCGCAGCTCGATCGCGCCGGTGTGCGCCATCGGGTGGGCGGCCGCGATCCGGATGGCCTCGTCGAGGTCCGGCGCCTCCAGGACGTCGAAGCCCGCGATCACCTCTTTGGTCTCCGTGAACGGGCCGTCGGTGACGACCACCTCGCCGGTACGGACCTGCACGCCGACGGCGTCGGCGGGCGGACGCAGCCGGTCGCCGATGATCGCCCGTCCCGTGCCGTAGGTGTCCCGCACCCAGTCCTCGATGTGGGGCACGTCCCCCGTGGGCGCGGGCGCGTCGGGCGTGGACAGGACGAGCATGAGGTAACGCATGGTTGTGCTCCCTTCCGGGGCGGCCCCGGAGTCATGGTCCCGCGACCGGTCGGCCGCGTCACTCCGACGACGAACGGGAACGCGCCCGCACGACACCCGCACGACACTCAGTTCGCGACGACCTCGTAGCCCTCGGACTCCAGCCGCTCGACGACGGCGGCGCGGTGCTCGGTGCCCTTGGTCTCGAGCTGCAGGTTGACCCGCACCTCGGACACGGCGAGCGAGACGTCGGTCCGCGTGTGGTCGACGGCCACGATGTTGGCCCCTGCCGCAGCGATCGTCTCCACGAGCCGGGCGAGCGCACCCGGCTTGTCCATCAGCCGCACCTGCAGCTTGAGGTACCGTCCGGCCGCGACCAGACCGTGCTGCACCACGCGCAGCAGCACGAGGGGGTCGATGTTCCCGCCCGACAGGACGGCGACGACCGGCCCCTTGAACACGCCGGGACCCGCGGCCATGATGCCGGCG
This sequence comes from Promicromonospora iranensis, assembly GCF_028994775.1. Classification (GTDB taxonomy): domain Bacteria; phylum Actinomycetota; class Actinomycetes; order Actinomycetales; family Cellulomonadaceae; genus Promicromonospora; species Promicromonospora iranensis_A. The sequence continues at coordinate 40,547 of NZ_JAJQMN010000018.1, forward strand.
ACGGCAGCAGCTCCGGCGGGCTCGACCATCAGCTTCGAGCGCTCGAGCACCGCGAGCAGCGCCCGCGAGAGCTGGTCCTCGCTGACGGTCCGGACCTCGACGCCCTCTTTCTGCACGATCCCGAACGGCACGTCGCCCGGTAGCCCCACGGCGATGCCGTCGGCCATGGTGGAGCCGAGCGTGCCCGCCAGCGGCTTGCCGGCCTTCAACGAGCCCGGGTAGGCCGCGGCCGACGCCGCCTGGACGCCCACCACCTTGACGTGCGGTGCCGCCTCGGCCAGCACGGCGGCGATCCCGGCCACCAGCCCGCCACCGCCCAGCGGCACGACGACGGTGGCGACGTCCGGCACCTGTTCCAGGATCTCCAGGGCGACGGTGCCCTGGCCCGCCACGACGTCAACGTGGTCGAACGGGTGGATGAGCACCCGGCCGGAGCGGGCGGCCTCCACGCGGGCGGCGGCGAGCGCCTCGTCCACGGAGGAGCCGACCATCCGCACCTCGGCCCCGTACCCGCGCGTCGCCGCGACCTTGGGCAGGGCCGCGTCGACCGGCATGTAGACGACGGTGTCGATACCGAGCATGCCCGCCGCGACCGCCACGCCTTGCGCGTGGTTCCCGGCCGAGGCCGCGACGACTCCACGCTCCCGTTCGGCGGCCGACAGGCGTGCGAGCCGCACGTACGCGCCGCGCACCTTGAACGAGCCGGCGCGCTGCAGGTTCTCGCACTTGAGCAGCACCTTGGTACCGGCGATGGTGGAGAGCGCGCGGCTCTCGGTGATCGGTGTACGGGTGATGACGCCGTCGAGCATCTCTGCGGCGGCGCGGGCGTCGTCGGCGGTCACCGTGAGGTGGCCGCCGTAGGACTCCAGGTCGAACGGATCCAGGGGCACAGCGCGCATGTTGCCCGACTACGCCCCCGGATGCACGTTCAGCGCTTCTGATCACCCTCTGAAGGATCACGATCCTCGTCGACGCCGACGTCCGCGACGGCGCCTTCGGCCACCACGCCGGGAGTACGGCGCAGCCGGAGCGGGATCGGTGGCGCGTCGGCGGCGCGCCACCGGATCGGCAGCGCGTCCTCGTCCCCGAGCTCCGGGAACTTGTCGTGCCCGTTGAGGTAGAGGATCACGGTGTTCAGCACTGCCGCGAGCGGCACCGCGAACAGGGCGCCGACGATGCCTGCGACATACGACCCTGCGGCCACGGCGAGGATCACGGCGACCGGGTGCAGCGAGACGGCCTGCCCCATGAGGAATGGCTGCAGCGCGTGCGACTCGATCTGCTGCACCAGCAGCACCACGCCGAGCATGATGAGGGCGGCCACCCAGCCGTTCGACACGAGCACCACGACGACGGCGATGGCTCCCGTGACGATGGCACCGACCACCGGCACGAACGAACCGACGAACACGAGGATGCTGATCGGCAGGGCGAGCGACGGGACGAAGAACACGGCGCCGATCCCGATACCGACCGCGTCCACGGCGGCGACGAGGATCTGTGTGCGGGTGTAGGCGGCGAGCGTGACGGCGCCGCGCCGGCCGGCCTGGTTGACCCGCTCGCGGGAGGACTGCGGCAGCAGGCCGACGATCCAGCTCCAGATGCCCCGCGGGTCGTGCAGGAAGAAAAACGTGCAGAACAGCGCGATCAGCGCCCCGATCAGCACGCTGCCCGCGGTGGCGGCGGCCCCGAGAGCCCCGCTCACGATCGCGGCCTGCTGCGCCTCGAGCTGGTCGAGGATGTCCTGGCTGTAGCTCTGCAGCTGCTCCTCGAGCCCGAACTGCGAAGAGAGCTGCGTCCAGAGCTCGTTGAAGCCGCTGATGGCCTGCGCCGTCAGGTCGGCGAACCCGTTCGCGATCGACTGTCCCGCCAGGGTGATCAGGCCGGCGACCACCACGATCAGGCCGACCAGGGAGAGCCCGGCGGACAACCCGCGCGGCAGGCGCAGGCGCTCGTTCAGCAGGCGGCGCACCGGCGTCAGCATGATGGTGAGCAGCAGCGCGACCGCCACCGGGATCACGATCGACTTCAGGAGCGTGAGGAGCCAGAGCGCGGCGGCGACGAACGCGCCGATGAGGAGCATCCGCCACGACCACGAGGCGGCGGCCCGGATCGCTGGCGGGACCGCACCCGACTCGTCGGTCGGCGGCGCGGTGGTCGGGCTGGACGTCACGCTTGTCTCCTCGGTCTGCGACACGGATACGACCCTAGGGGAGCACACCGGCATGCCGCTGGCCTGCTCACGCGCCGCACCAAAGGTGCACCGCCCGCTCACGGGTCCGACATGTCTCGAACGCGTCCGGGTGCCGCTCTCGCGAGCCGTCCCGGCAGGTAGCCGTCAGGCCTCCAGCTTCCGCTTCTGCGGATGCGGGGTCTCGCCGCGCTCCAGCATCTCGACGAACTTGGTGATGTTGCGGGCGCGAGTCTCCGCCTTCTTGACGCCGGTGACCCGGAACAGGATCGCGAACCGGTTCTGGGCGGTGAGGATCTCGAACATCGCCGCAGCACGCGGGCTCGCCGCGAGCGCCTCGGCGAGGTCCGGGGGTACCTCGAAATTGCTGTTGACCTCATAGGCGGCTTCCCAGCGCCCGTCGGCCCTCGCCTTGTCGATCTCCTCCTGGCCCCGGATGCGCATGCGACCCTCGGCGATCAGACGCTCCACGATGCGTACGTTCCGGGCGGACCACCGGCTGCGTGGCCGGCGGGGGCAGTACCGCTGCAGGGTGGTCGTATCGTCCCGGCTGCGCGCCTGGGCATCGATCCAGCCGCTGCACAGCGCCTCGTCGAGCGCCTGGCCGCGGGTCAGGGTCGTCGGGGAGTCCTTGCCCTTCCTCGCGAGGATCAGCCAGACGCCGTCCGACGTCGACTCGTTCTCGTCGAGCCAGGCGCGCCACGCCGCGACGTCCGGGATCAGGAGCTCGGGATCGGTCTCAGCCATGGGGAGGACGCTACGCCGAACCACCGACATGCCGCCCGTCCCTGGGCCCGAACGCCCGCAGCGCATCGGCGTCGCTGTTGGCCGACGTCACGTACTCCCGTGCCCACTCCTCCGCGCCGGGGTAGGTGCTCGCCGTCGCGATCGCGGCCACCGCCACCTCGACGTCGACGGGCGTGTGCCGCAGCTCCACCTGACCGTCCCGCAGGAGCGCCCACGAGCCACCCGCACGGCCGTAGGGCATCCCGACGCTGCCGGGGTTGACACACAGGCGCCGGTCGACGAGACGCACGAACGGCATGTGGGTGTGGCCCATGACGACGGTCGCGATGTCGGCGTCGAGACCGCCCAGCACCTCCGCCCAGCGCTCGAGGGACGAGTCGACGAGCACCACCTCCTCGTCGTCGCGCGGGGTGGCGTGACAGAACACGACGCGGCCGAACCCGCGCACCGCCAGCTCGGCCGGGTGCGGCAGGCCGGCGAGCAGCGCGACGTCGTCGGGGCGCAGCTGGGCCGCCGCCCACGGTGCCACCGGATCGGGGATGTCGGTGCCGCCGCCGCGCGCGAGCGCGACCAGCTCGCGGTCCGCGTTGCCGCGCACCAGCAGCGCCCGCTCGCCCAGGGCCCGCAGGCGGTCCAGCACGGCGACGGGTTGTGGCCCTGCGGCGTGGTCGCCGGTCACGACGACACGGTCCGCAGCCACCACGTCGGGTTCCGCGAGCACCGCCTCCAGCACGGGAAGCACCCCGTGGACGTCCGACAGGACCGCTACGGAACCGACCTCGCTGCTCATGCCCCGACCTTGGCGTGAACCGGCCCGCACCGCCACCAGGGTCTGCCGCTGGCAGAACGCAAGCGCCGGAACACCTCCACGCCGGTCCGTGTTGGAATGGGTAAACGTGCTACCGCACGAAGCAGACCCTTAAGGATGTGCGCCTGATGACGTTCTTGAACTCCCTCTTCGGCCCTGGTTCCGGTTCCAAGACCACGATGGTCGCGCCTGAGGACGCCCTGCCCGGCCGTTCCGCGCCGCTGCTGCAGAACCCGCGCCCGCACACGGTCCTCGGATCGTCGATCACCGGTCCGTGGGAGCCCGGCACGCGGGTGCTCTACCTGGCGATGGGCTGTTTCTGGGGCGCCGAGGAGATCTACTGGCAGGTACCCGGCGTGGTGAGCACCGCCGTCGGATACATGGGCGGGACGACGCCCAACCCGACGTACGAGGAGGTCTGCAGCGCCCGGACCGGGCACACGGAGACCGCCCTCGTCGCGTACGACCCGGCCCGGGTGACCGAGGCCGATCTGCTCAAGATCTTCTGGGAGCGGCACGACCCGACGCAGGGCTTCCGCCAGGGCAACGACGTCGGCACGCAGTACCGCTCGGCGATCTACTGGACGTCGCCGGAGCAGGCGGAGGTGGCCGAGGAGACCGCGCAGCGCTACGCCGAGGTGCTCAGCGCCAAGGGGTACGACGCGATCACCACGGAGATCGCCCCGGCCGCCGAGGCCGGACCGTTCTACTACGCCGAGGACTACCACCAGCAGTACCTGTCCGACGCGAAGAACCCGAACGGCTACCGCTGCCACGCCACGACCGGCGTCCCGTTCCCCGACGCCGCCTGACCAACCTCTGGTCGTGGGCGTGACCGTTGCGAGCACGCGCCCGGGGCGCGACGGTCACGCCCACAGCCCTGGGTCGTGTCAGTGGGGCGCCGTAGGGTCGCTCCCATGATTCGAATGCCCGCCACCGAGATCTCCGTCACCGGCGAGGACTGGTACGGCCGTGACCTCTCCGGTGAGGACCACATGGCCACGCTGTTCGCCGACGTCGACATGACGGAGGCCACGGGGACGGGCGCGACCTTCGACTCGTGCGTGTTCCGGGGAGTGCGCTTCAACAGCGCCCACCTCACGGAGTTCGCCTTCACATCGTGCGTGTTCGACGGGTGCGTGTTCTTCGACGCGAAGCTGGAGCGCTGCAAGCTCGTCGGCTCCCGGTTCGCCGACTGCCGGTTCGACCTGCTCAAGGTCACCGGCGGCAACTGGTCCTTCACCGACCTGCACCGGGCGGCGCTGGCCGGCGCGGAGTTCGACGGCGTCCGGTTCCGTGAGGCCGACCTGGCCGGGATCAAGGCGTCCGGGGCGGTGCTGGTCGGCTGCGACCTGTCCGGTGCGGACCTTGAACAGGCCGACCTGACCAACGCCGACCTGCGCGGCAGCGACCTGTCGGCGCTGGACCCGCTCTCGGCGAACCTGACGGGCGCGGTGGTCAGCGAGGCCCAGGCGATCATGCTCGCCGAGACGCTCGGCCTGGTGGTCCGGCCGGACTGAGCGGCCTGCGGCGCCGGCGGTTCGGCCAGTGATATCGGTTCGATCGGACCCTGCGCGCGGCCCTATGCTCGGGTCCGCTCGCACACGTACTGGGCTCACGCCCTCAAGGGACGAGGATCGATGATGATCAGCCGCGAACTGACCGACTGGACCCTGACGGCCACCGGTGGCCCCGTTCCCGCAGACCTCGCAGGGGTCGACGTCCCCGCGACGGTCCCGGGCACGAACCACACGGCGCTCCTGGACCGTGGCCTCATCCCGGACCCGTATCTCGGCACCAACGAGACGTCGCTCGCCTGGATGAAGCGGGCCACGTGGCGGTACGCGACGGTCCTCGACGAGCCCGCCGCGGCACCCGACGAGCGTGTCGACCTGCTCTTCGAAGGGGTCGACACGGTCGCGGAGATCTCGCTGGGCGGTGCCGCGCTGGGCCGCACGGCCAACATGCACCGGTCCTACCGGTACGACATCCGGTCGCTCGTCGGCACACCGGCCGACCTGGTCGTCGACCTGGACTCCGCGCTGGAGACCGCCGAGGCCGAGGCCGAGCGCATCGGCACCCGTCCCATGGCGTACGACCAGCCGTTCAACATGGTCCGCAAGATGGCGTGCTCCTTCGGCTGGGACTGGGGTCCCGACCTGCAGACCGCCGGCCTGTGGAAGCCCGTGCGGGTGCAGCGCTGGCGCGTGGCGCGCCTCGCGGGGGTGGTCCCCCTGGCCACCGTGTCCGACGACGGCGCCGGGCTGGTCGACGTCCGCCTGGAGGTCGAGACGTCCGGCCTGTCCGACGTCGGACAGCTCGTCGTCGATGTCTCGGTCGGGGACCGCGGCGTGACCACCGGGATACCGGCAGGCTGGTCCGGCGGTGCCCTGGACGTCCAGGTCGAGGTGCCCGACGTCGACCTCTGGTGGCCGGCCGGGCACGGCGAGCAGCCGCTGTACCCGATCGTGGTGACCCTGTACGAGGGCAACGGTGAGGACCGCTCGAACCCGCTGGACTCGTGGTCCGGCCGGGTCGCGTTCCGCACCGTCGAGGTGGACCGCGGCCGGGACGAGCACGGCACCGCGTTCACGTTCGTCATCAACGGCAAGCCGGTGTTCGCCCGCGGCGCCAACTGGATCCCCGACGACCACCTGCTCACCCGCATCACGCGCGAACGCCTGGAACAGCGTGTCGACCAGGCGCTCGGCGCCCACCTCAACCTCCTGCGGGTGTGGGGCGGCGGCATCTACGAGTCCGACGACTTCTACGACGTCTGCGACGAGAAGGGCGTCATGGTCTGGCAGGACATCCTGCTGGCCTGCGCCGCCTACCCGGAGGAGGCACCGCACCCGACCGAGTTCGAGGCCGAGCTGCGCGAGAACGCCGCACGTCTCGCCCCGCACCCGTCGCTCGTGCTGTGGAACGGCGGCAACGAGAACATCTGGGGCCACGAGGACTGGAACTGGAAGGAGCCGCTGGGCGACCTCACGTGGGGCGCCGGCTACTACTACGAGCTCTTCCCGAAGGTCCTGGCCGAGGTGGACCCGACCCGGACCTACTCGGACGGCTCGCCCTACTCCCCCGGTTTCCCGCCCGAGGAGACGCACCCCAACGACCCGGACCACGGCACCCATCACCAGTGGGACGTCTGGAACCGCATCGACTACACGCACTACCGCGACGACGTGCCGCGGTTCCCGTCCGAGTTCGGCTTCCAGGGCCCGGCGACGTGGGCGACGATGCAGCGCGCCATCCTTCCTGACAGCGCTGACGTCCCGCCGGGGTTCAAGGAGTCCGAGGTCTTCCTGCTGCACCAGAAGGCGCTGGACGGCAACGGCAAGCTCGACCGCGGTCTGGCCCCGCACCTGGGCGTCCCCGAGGACTTCACCGACTGGCACTGGGCGACGCAGCTCAACCAGGCACGGGCCCTCCAGTTCGCCCTGGAGCACTACCGGTCGTGGTGGCCGCGTACCGCGGGCGCGATCGTCTGGCAGCTCAACGACTGCTGGCCGGTGACCTCCTGGGCCGCCGTCGACGGCGACGGCCGGCGCAAGCCGCTCTGGTACGCGCTGAAGCACGCGTTCGCGGACCGGGTGGTGACGGTGCAGCCGCGCGGGACCGACCTGGTGGCGGCACTCGTGAACGACACCGACGAGCCGTGGACCGGGCAGGTCGAGGCGGTCCGGACGACCCTGGACGGTGCGGTGCTGGCGGCGTCGGACACGGCAGCCGGGACGGTGACCGTCGCCCCGCGGTCGGTGACCCATGTCCCGCTGGCCGGTGACCTGGTAGCGGTCGGCGACCCGGCGAACGAGGTGCTGGTCGTCACGGTCGGCGAGGCGCGCGGCCTGCACCGCTGGGCGGAGAGCAAGGACCTTGCCCTCGACCCGGCCCCCGTACGGGCCACGGTCACGGCGGAGGACGGCGGTTACCGGGTGGACGTGACAGCGACGTCGCTGGCGCTCGGCGTCACGCTGCTGGCCGACCGCCTCGACCCGGACGCCGAGGTGGACGACCAGGTCGTCGACCTCCCCGCGGGCACGACGGCGGTGTTCCACGTGACGAGCACCGGCCTCGACCCGGAGGCGCTGGTCACCCGGCCGGTGCTGCGTACGGAGAACGACCTGGTCCGCGCGGCGGGCTAGGGTCGGGCGATTCGATGTCGGTGGCCGCACGTACGGTGTGGTCGAGGGGGCGAAGGGACACCATCATGAACACGCTTGCCGAGGATTCCAGCTGGTCAGTACTACGCCGCGAGGGTGTCGCGGTCGTGGTGGCACACCCGGAGGTGGGCCTGCCACTGGTACTCCACTGGGGTCAGGACCTGGGTGAGCTCTCGTCGGCCGATCTGCGGGCGCTCGACTCGGCGACCAGCCGCCAGACCGCGCCCGGCACGCTCGACGCAGCCTGGCGCCCGTCGCTGCTCCCGCAGGAGTCGGACGGCTGGTCGGGTCGACCCGGCCTGCTCGTGGTGTCGGACGGCGTCACGCTCTACCCTCGCTGGACCGTCACCGAGGCCGAGCGGGGCACGGCGGAGCTGATCGTCACCGCACAGGACGCGAACCTGGGGCTCACGCTGCGGTCGCACCTGGAGATCGGCGCGGGCGGACTGGTGCTCCTGCGGCACGAGCTCCGCAACGACGGTCCCACCGTGGTCGACGTGCACTGGCTCGAGGCCACGCTGCCCGTGCCACGGTCCGCTGACCACCTCACCCAGTTCACCGGCCGCTGGCCCCGCGAGAAGGTGCCGGTCACCACCGCCATGCCCGCCGGCAGCACGGCCCGCCAGACCCGTCGCGGCCGCTCAGGACACGACGCGCCCTGGGTGACCCTGGCGTCGTCGGGCACACCGCGCAACCGGGCCGGCGAGGTGTGGGCCACCCACCTGGGGTGGAGCGCCGACGTGACGCATCGGGTGGACCACCTCACGGAGCACTCGACGCTGCTCGGTGCGGGAGAGCTCGTGCGACCCGGCGAGATCCGGCTGGCGCCGGGCGAGACCTACCGCACGCCGGTCGCGTACTTCGCGTGGTCGGCGGCAGGGCTCGACGGCGTCGCGGACCGGTTCCACACGTGGATGCGAGCGCGCCCGCAGCACGTGACGAGCCCGCGTCCGCTGGTGCTGAACACCTGGGAGGCCGTGTACTTCGACCACTCACCGGCCAAGCTGGAGCGGCTGGCTCGCCGCGCCGCGGCCGTCGGCGTGGAGCGTTTTGTGCTCGACGACGGTTGGTTCCACTCCCGCCGGGACGACACCACCGGCCTCGGCGACTGGGTGGTCGATCACGATGTCTGGCCCGAGGGCCTCGACCCGCTCGCCGGGCTGGTGCACGAGCTGGGGATGCAGTTCGGGCTGTGGTTCGAGCCCGAGATGGTCAACCTCGACTCCGACCTCGCACGGGCACACCCCGAGTGGATCCTGTCGAACCCGGCGGCCGTCCCGTCGCCGGACGGCCTCTCGTTCCGCACGCAGTACGTGCTGAACCTCGCGAACCCCGACGCGTGGGAGCACGTGCGGTCGCAGATCTCGACCCTGGTGACGCAGCTGGGGATCGACTTCATCAAGTGGGACCACAACCGCGACCTCGCCGAGCCCGTGCACGTCGGCGCCGACGGCGCGGCTCGCCCGGGCACCCACGTGCAGACCAGGGCCGCCTACGCGCTGATCGCTCGGCTCAAGGCGGACCACCCCGGGCTGGAGATCGAGTCGTGCTCCTCGGGCGGCGCTCGGACCGACCTCGGCATCCTCGAGTTCACCGACCGGGTCTGGGCGTCGGACTCCAACGATCCCCTGGAGCGCCAGGACATCCAGCGGTGGACCTCACTGGTGCTGCCGCCCGAGCTGGTGGGGGCGCACGTCGGGCCGTCGCCGACCCACTCGTCGGGGCGGACCACCGACCTGTCGTACCGGGTGGCCACGGCGTTGCAGGGGCACGCGGGTTTCGAGTGGGACCTGCTGACCTGCACCGACGACGAGCTGGTCGCCGTCGCCGCGTACGGGGCGCTCTACAAGGAGCTCCGGTCGCTGGTGCACACCGGGACCATGGTGCATGCCGACACGGTGGACCCGGCGCTGCGGGTGACCGGCTTCGTGTCCCCCGACCGCACGGCGGGCGTGTGGACCGTCGCGACGGTGGCGTCGCCGCGGGACGCCCTGACCGAACGGGTGCGGCTCGACGGGCTCGACCCCGCCCGGCGGTACAGCGTGCGGGTGCGCGACGAGGTCGGGGCGGCGAAGTGGCACCGCTGGATCACCCCGGGCTGGCTCGGCAAGGACGCGATGGACATCCCTGGCTCGGTGCTGACCGGTGTCGGGCTGCAGCTGCCCACGCTCTGGCCGATGCAGGCGCTGATCATCCAGGTGACGGCCACCACTCCGTAGTCCTCGTGCGCCCCACGGGGCCGCAGACGTGTAGTCGCCCGGCGGGCGTCGCACGACGAAGAGCGGGCGCCCGGCCGACCCTCCACCCGGAGCAGAAGCTCATGGGACGGAGAACCTGCCGGACGCCCGCTCTACCAGCGGTCGCTCGGGGCGACGGCTTGGTGTGAAGCAGCGTCAGCTACCGAGCACGCCCTTGCGACGAAGCACGATCAGCGTCACGCCACCGCCCACGAGGGCCAGCGCGATCAGCGTGAAGCCGATGGCGGTGCTGGCGCCGGTGGCGGCGAGCACGCCCGGCCCGTCAGTAGCTGCGGAGGGAGAGGGGGACGGCGTGACGTCGCCGTCGACCGGTGCGACAGACCCGTCGGTCGGCTCCTCGCCCGGCACGGTCGGCTCGACACCGGGCACGGTCGGCTCCTCGCCCGGCTGCGTCGGCTCCTCGCCCGGCTCGGTGGGCTCCTCGCCCGGCACGGTCGGCTCCTCGCCCGGCTGCGTCGGCTCCTCGCCCGGCTCGGTGGGCTCCTCGCCCGGCACGGTCGGCTCTTCACCCGGCTCCGTCGGCTCTTCACCCGGCTCGGTCGGAGTCGGTGTCGACCCCACCTTCACCGTGACGAGCGTGTAGTGGCTGACGTCCTTGCCGGACGGGTGCGAGATCGTCACCGTAGCGCTCGGAGGGTCAACAACCACGTCGACGGGCCCCAGGTCCTCGTTGCTCGAACCAGCCTTGCCGCCCGGCCCAGCCTTCACGCAGTAACCCGTGATCAGGTAACCCGGTTCGGCGGTCACCTCAACGGTCTTGTGGTCGCCCACCACGTCGACCTTCCCGTCCTTCGGGCAGGTTGCGCCGTGGTTGCCACCACCCGTGATCGCGACGGAAGCACCGGCAACGGGTGCGGCGAAAGCGGCGGCCGGCGAGCCCATCAGGCCGGCGACGAGGAGCGCGGAGGCTCCCAAGACGGTCATCTTGCGCACTGAGCGCTCCTTCGAAACGGGGATCTGGCCCGTGCCCGACAGCGGGCACGACTCCCCGGAGCGTAGCGACAATGTCGCAGATCGCCAATATGCCGTTATCTTACTGAAATACCTTACATAGGCTTGTATCGGAGCCTACCGGCCTTTGCCCTTTTTCTTCCCTTTCGGGACGGGTCGCGCACCCTTGCCCCGCTGTACCCCGCCACCGCCCCGCTGAACACCCCCGCGACCGCCTGCCTTCGCCCCGCCGCGCCCTCCGGCGGAGCGTCCGGCGGCCCCGCCCGTACCGCCCTTGACGGGTTTTTTCACCCCGGCCTTCGCGGACTTTCCGGCCGATCCGCCGGCGGCGGCGCCGTCCTCGGCCTGCCGGGCGTCCGGTCTGCCCCGACCGCGTGAGCTGTTCACCGTGCGCCCGCGGACGATCCCGATGAGCTCCTCGACCAGGTCGGTGGTGCCGTCGGTGGGCCAGACCAGCCCCACGGGCGCCGTCGGCCCGTCCACGAGCGGGCGGTAGGTCACGTCCTTGCGGCGGTGCAGCCGCGCGAGCGACATGGGCAGCACGGCCACGCCCACATTCGCGGCGACGGTCGCCACGGCGTCGGCGGTGGTCGGGACCGGGTCCAGAGGGTTCCCGTCCGGGTCCACGGGCACCACACCGGGGACCGGATGTGTGGCGAAGAGGACGTCGTCGGCGGGCACCCAGACAGGATCCTCGGCGATGTCGTCGGTGGACACCGCCTCCTCCTCGTCGAGGGCCGCGAGCAGGTGGTCCCGCGAGAAGCACACGACAGAGATCTCCTCGTAGAGCGGGATGGCGGAGAACACCTCCTTGTCCACGGGGAGCCTGCCGATGGCGGCGTCAGCCTCGCCCGCCGCCAGCGCGGGGACAACGGCGGCTGCCTCCAGCTGCACGAGGACGAGACGCACGTCAGGCAGCCGCTCGCGCCACACCGCCGCCCACTTGCCGGGCGATGCACCAGGCACGTAGGCCAGCCGGAACTGCGGCAGGCTCGGATCGGCGTCGGCGTCGGCGTCGGCGTCGGCGTCGGCGGCGGAATCCTCCGCGGGCGCCGGGCCGTCCACGGCCTCCGACTCGGTGGTCGAGGGGTCGGCGGGGTCGCCGTCCGGAACGGGCGGTCCGACGTCGGGCAAGGGCTGGCTCACGTGCCAAGGCTACGGTCCCTGGATGACGACGGCGGCTCGTCCGGAACACCCGGACCCGGTACGGGCCGAGGCATCCGCGGATGAGCGGTGAGGATCACGCTCGCCATGGAGAGCGAGGAGGGCATGCCCCGATACCCTGGGAACATGAGTTCCTCCTTCGCCTCGCAGCGGTTCAAGCCGTCCAACGCCGCCAAGCGACTCGGCGTCTACCTGCCTGCCACCCCGCAGGAGTTCCAGGACAACCCGATCACGCGCGCAGAGCTCGAGGAGCTGGAGACCAACCCTCCCGAGTGGCTGGCCGAGCTGCGCCGTAACGGCCCGCACCCGCGGCCCGTCGTGGCGGGGCGCCTCGGCATCTCGATCGCGGGCCTGGCCCGCGGTGGAATCACCGAGCCGCTGACCACCGAGCAGATCAACGAGCTGCGTGACGACCCGCCGGAGTGGCTGACCCAGGAGCGCGAGATCGCCGCCCAGGTGCGCGCCGAGGAGGAGCGCGTCGAGGAGGCCCGCAAGGCAGCGGAGAAGAAGGCCCGCTCCGCACGATGAGCCCCGCGGCCGACGCCGTCCTGGCCGAGCTCCTCCCCTACCCCGGGGACGGCTCACGCGCCGACGGCCCCGTCGCCGTCGACGCCACGGACCGGCTGCTCCTCGACGAGGCCGCCCCGCTGATCGCGAGCGATCCCGAGCGGGTGGTGGTGATCGGCGACCGGTTCGGTGCCCTCACCCTCGGCGCGCTGGCGTTGGGGGCCCGTTCCGTCGACGTGCACCTGGACGCGATCACCGCCGAGGCCGCCCTCTCCGACAACACCTCGCGCGCGTCCCGGCCTCTGTTGGCCGCGCACCGACAGCTCGCCGAGAACGCACCGAACCCGAACGAGCCGGCCGGGGCCGGGTACACCGTGCACGACGACCTCGGTCCTCAGCTGCTCGCGGGCGCACGTCTCGTGCTGCTCCAGCTGCCGGCGTCGCTGGCGGAGCTGACCGAGATCACCGAGCACGTGGCCCGGCACGCCGACCCGGCGGTGACCCTCCTCGCGGGCGGCCGGGTCAAGCACATGACCCACGCGATGAACGACGTGCTCAGCGCCTCCTTCGGGCAGGTCAGCGCCTCGCTCGCCCGGCAGAAGTCGCGGCTGCTGATCGCGCGCGAGCCACGGTCCGACGTCGGGCCGCTCACCTATCCCGTGACCGCCCGGCTCACCGACCGCGAGATCCTCGAAGCCATCGGCACCCCGGAAGAAACCCGGACGCCGGACGCCGGGCTGACCGTCGTCGCGCACGGGGCCGCCTTCGCCGGAGCCACGCTCGACCGCGGCACGCGTCTCCTGCTGGCGCAGGCCCATCGCTGGCCCGACCTGTCGGGCGCCGAGCCCCTCCCGACGACCCCTGGGCACGACCCGGACTACGCGGACGGCCGGCCCATCGCGGTCGACCTCGGCTGCGGCACCGGCATCCTCGCCACCGTCCTTGCGCTGCGGTTCCCCGGCGCCCACGTGATCGCGACGGACCGGAGCACGGCCGCCTGCGCCTCGACGAAGGCGACGCTCGCCGCGAACGGTGTCCGGGCCGCCGTCGTGCGGGGCGACGCCGGGGACCGGCTCCCCGTCCCCGACGGCTGGGCGGACCTCGTGCTGCTCAACCCGCCCTTCCACGACCGTGCCGCGCTGAGTACCGACGCGGCACACCGGATGTTCGCCGCTGCGGGCCAGGTCCTGCGCGAGGGCGGCGAGCTCTGGACCGTCTTCAACACGGGCCTGCACTACCGCAACGCCCTGCGGCGCGCCGTCGGGCCGACGGAGCACGTGGCCCAGGACCCGCGGTTCACCGTGACCCGGAGTGTGCGGAAAGTACTTACAGATCGGTCAGTGCAGGGCGGTTAGCCTGGCGGGGCGCCCGAACCGGGCGCACCGCACCGGCAGCACGTCCGGTCTTGGCCGGCCTGCCCCGAGCTCGAAGGATCTGTCGATGAGGACACTCCGCACCACCCTGCGCGGCGCCGCCGTCGCGGCGGTCGCAGCATCGCTCGCCGCGGGAGCCGCGGTCGCAGCGCTACCGGCCACTGCCGCGCCGTCCGCCACCGACGAGGGCAGAGCGATGGTCAAGGCGTCCGTGGCCAAGCAGAAGGCGACGTCCGAGGGCAAAGGGCAGAAGGTCAAGCCGAAGGTGAAGAAGCCGAAGAAGGCCGCGGCCGACCCCGACTTCGGGCCCAACGTCACCTTCATCGATCCGACCTGGTCGACCGACCGGATCAACACCTTCCTCGACTCGGTGAACGACGAGGCGGAGATGAGCCTGGGCCGGCACCAGGTGTTCTTCGAGCCCGGCACCTACGGCAGCGCAGCCGGGCAGAACGACCCGGCCACGGCCACCGACATCGTCAACCAGACGGTCGGGTACTACGAGTCGATCTCGGGCCTCGGCGCGCAGCCGGGCGACGTGCTGATCAACGGCGCCCTGCACGTGGAGCCTGTCGTCGGCTGCCCGGAACGGCCCTGGGAGTGCGCCGCCCCCGGCTCGCTGAACCACTTCTGGCGTTCGATGTCGAACATGGCGATCAACCCCATCCAGCGCCCCGTCGGCGAGGACGCCGCCCGCCCGTTCCCGGCCGGCGTGACCGAGCCGCACCAGATGCGCTGGGCCGTGTCCCAGGCCGCGCCGATGCGCCGCATGGACATCCAGGGCAGCCTGACCGTCTTCGGCCGGTACGGCGAGTTCGCCTCCGGCGGCTACCTCGCGAACTCACGTGTGGCCGGCACGATCGCCACCGGGTCACAGCAGCAGTGGTTCACGCGCAACAGTGAGGTCGGCACCTGGGACGGCGGCGTCTGGAACATGGTGTTCTCGGGCGTCCGTGGCGCCCCCGCCACCGACTTCGGGCAGGACCTCGGTGAGGGCGCGAAGGGTGTCAAGACCACGGTCGCCAACACCCCGATCAGCCGGGAGGCCCCGTTCGTGTACCGGGCGGACAACGGCGAGCTCGCCGTCTTCGTGCCGAACGCGCGGACCGACAGCAACGGGACCGACTGGTCCACGTCCGCCGAGTCGGGCACGTCGATCGGTATGAGCGACTTCTACGTGGCCCGCGAGGACGTCGACACCGCCGCCTCGATCAACGCCGCCCTGGCGGACGGCAAGAACCTCCTCCTCACGCCCGGCGTCTACGAGCTCGACGCGGCCCTGCGGGTCGACCGTGCCGACACCGTCGTGCTCGGCCTCGGCTACGCCTCGCTCACCCCGACGGCGGGCAACAGCGTGCTGGAGATCGGCGACGTCGCGGGCGTCAAGGTCGCGGGCATCACCGCCGACGCGAACGTGCCGGAGTCGGCGACGCTGATCAAGGTGGGCCCCGAGGGCGCGAGCGTCTCGGACCCGGCCAACCCGACCACGCTCACCGACGTCTTCGTCCGCGTGGGCGGTCCGTGGGAGGGCAAGGCCGTCACCTCCATCGAGGTGAACAGCGACCACACCCTGCTCGACCACATCTGGGCGTGGCGCGCCGACCACGGCCACGGCGTCTCCTGGGGCGGCAACACGGGTGCGCACGGCGTGATCGTGAACGGCGACGACGTGACGGCGACCGGCCTGTTCGTCGAGCACTACCAGGAGCAGCAGACGATCTGGAACGGCGAGAACGGCCGGACGATCTTCTACCAGAGCGAGATCCCGTACGACCCGCCGTCGCAGGCGGCGTTCATGGACGGCGACCGCCTGGGCTACGCGTCCTACCGGGTGGCGGACCACGTGACCAGCCACCAGGCGACCGGGCTCGGCGTCTACTCGTTCTTCAACCAGGAGCAGGACATCCGCGTCGAGTCAGGCATCCAGACGCCGAACCGGCCCGGTGTCACGTTCCGGTCGATGACCAGCGTCTTCCTCAACGGATCGGGCGGCATCAACCACGTCATCAACGACACGGGCGCCCCGGCGGTCGGCAGCTTCGCCGCCCCCCAGGTGATCTCCTACCCCTGACCCAACCCCTCCGTCGGAGGTAGGACCAGGGCCGGACAGAACTGCAGCGCACCCGAGGGTGCGCTGCAGTTCTACTTCGGCAGGAACGTCACTTCACGTCGACGATGTCCACGACGAACACCAGGGTGTCACCGCCGCCGATGCCGGCCTGCGGCACGCCGCGCGCGCCGTAGCCGTGCTCCGGCGGGATCGACAGCAGCAGGCGCGAGCCGACGTTCTGCCCCACCATGCCCTTGTCCCAACCACCGATGACGGCGCCGACGCCGATCGGGAAGTCGATGGTGGTGCCGCGGTCGTACGAGTTGTCGAACACGTGGCCGCCCCAGGTCTGGCCCAGGTAGTTCACCACGATGGTGCGACCGGACTCGACGACCGGGCCGTTGCCCTCGGAGAGCACCTGCACCTGCAGACCGGTGGGCGCACCACCCTCGGGGAACGTCAGCTCCGGCTTGTCACCGAAGGTGCCGGAGGCGGTAGGAAGCGTGGTCACGAGGATTGCCTCTCGATCGGGGTGACGCCGGGCAGTCCCGGCGCCGGTACCCACCCACCCTATGCGGCCACCACTGCTGCCCGCGAAGCGACGGCGGCCTGCCGCAGCGCGTCCAGAGCGGCGATCGCGGGCGGGGTGTGCGCGACGGCGTCCTGCAGCACCGCGTAGATCGAGCGCACGGGCGTGGGCCGCACGACGGGCACCGCGACCGTCGCCTGCGGCAGGTTGACGGCACCGAGCTCGGGCAGCACGGTCATGCCGATGCCGGCCTCGACGAACGCGACCGCCGTCGGATAGTCGTGCGCCTCGACGCGGAACGTAGGGCTGAAACCCGCTGCCGTGCATGCCTCCAGCAGGTTGCGTCGGCACCATCCGCGCGCGAAGTCGTTGTCGACCCAGGACTCGTCCGCGAGCTCGGCGAGCTCGATCTCGTCCCGGTCGGCGAACCGGTGGCTCCGCGGCAGGACGGCGACGTACGGGTCGTCGAGGAGGTGATGCGCCGTGAAGCCGCTCCCCGCGGCGAACTCGGCGTTCGCGACGACCACCTGCAGGTCGGCCCGGTCCTCGGTCTTGTCCGGGATGTGCTCGGCCAGCTCGAGGTCGAGGCGGACGCCGGGGAACTCCGTGGTCACGGTGCGCACGACGTCGGGCAGCCAGGCCGAGCCGACCGAGGCGAAGTAGGCCACCGAGAGCGAGCCGGTACGTCCGGCGCGCAGGTCGGCGACCATGGCCTCGGCCTCGCCGAGCCGTTCGAGCACGCCGTCGGCCTGCGCGGCCAGGGCGTGCCCGGCGGCGGTGGGCCGGACCCCGCGGCCGTGCCGCGCCAGGAGCTTGAGCCCCGTCTCGCGCTGGAGCGCGGAGACGTGCTGACTGACGGCGGAGGGTGTGTAGCCGAGGTTCGCCGCGGCCGCACCGATGGACCCGGAGGCGACGACGGAACGGAAGACGCGGAGGCGGTGGACGTCGAGCATGGCGCCACTGTACAGCGAGACTGAATCCTGGTGAAGGAAGAATCGCTGGTGCTTCACAGTGGTTCGGGGCCACGATCGGCTCATGACGAACACCACGGCCGAAAGCCGCCAGCCCCCGGCTCCTACCTCGGACAGGGTTCCGGACATGACCCTGACCACGCCGACCGCGCCGCCGGTCACGAACCGCTTCCTCGTCCCGGCAGCCGCCGCGGTGACGGTGGTGCTGTGGGCCTCGGCGTTCATCGGCATCCGCTCGGCGGGCGTCGACTACTCGCCGGGAGCGCTCGCCCTGGGCCGGATCCTCGTCGGCACCGTCGCGCTCACGGTCATGGCCGCCCTGGCCCGCAAGCTTCGGCTGCCCCGCGGCCGGACGCTGGTGGGCGTCCTCGTCTGGGGCGTGCTCTGGTTCGGCCTGTACAACCTCGCTCTCAACGCGGCCGAACGCACCCTCGACGCGGGCACCGCGTCGCTCCTGGTCGGCCTGGCGCCGATCCTCATCGCGGTGTTCGCGGGGGTCTCCCTCGGCGAGGGCTTCCCCGCCCGGCTGCTGCTGGGCATCGGCATCGCGTTCGCGGGCGTCGCCGCGATCGCGCTGGCCACGTCGAGCGGGGTCTCGGACACGATCAGTGTCGCGCTCGGGCTGGCCGCCGCCGTCGTCTACGCCGGCAGCACGATCCTGCAGAAGCGCCTGCTGCCGAAGGTCGACTCCCTCACCATGACCTGGCTGGGCTGCGCGGCCGGCACCGTCGCGTGCCTCCCGTTCGCCCCGGTGCTCCTGGACGAGCTCGCCACGGCGCCGACGTCGGCCACCCTGAGCGTTGTCTACCTGGGCGTCTTCCCCACCGCCATAGCCTTCGCCACCTGGGGTTTCGCCCTGACCCGGACGACCGCCGGCCGGCTCGGCGCGGCGACCTACGCCTCCCCGCCGCTGGCGGTGCTCCTGTCGTGGGCCCTGCTGGGCGAGGTTCCCGCACCCGTCGCCCTGGTCGGCGGGGCGCTGTGCCTGACGGGCGTCCTGGTGGCGACGCTACGACTCCGCTGAAGCCGTTGGTGCACCGATAAACCACGTAGGATTGCGCTCGAGATGAGCGCCCGATGACAGCACCGAGAACGCCGCCGAAGCCGCGCGGCAGCGGCCGCCCGACCATCAGCGACGTGGCGGCGCTGGCCGGCGTCTCGCCCGGTGCGGTCTCGAAGGTCTTCAACGGCACCGGCCGCATCTCGGAGGCGACGTCCGAGCGCATCCGCGAGGCCGCCCGAAAGCTCAACTGGCGCCCCAGCGCCGCGGCGATCGCCCTGCGCACCGCCCGCGCGCAGGCGATCGGGCTGGTGCTGACGAGCGATTCCAGCGTGCCGGGTGTCGGCGCCGGCAACATGGACTTCATCTCGGGCATCGAGTCGGTGCTCAGCCCTCGCGAGTACGGGCTCCTGCTGAACGTCTTCATCACCGGGCAGCACGAGGAGGAGCACTTCTACCGCACGCTCGCCGAGCGTCAGCGGATGGACGGGATCATCCTCACCAACTCCATGGTGGGCGATACCCGGCTCGAGCTCGTGTCCCGGCTCGGGCTGCCCGCGGTACTCGTCGGTGCGCCGTGGAAGCCCGGCGCCATCGAGTACGTCGACGCCGACCCGCCGAGCGCCGGGATCGCGGAGACCGTGGACCACCTCGTGGCGCTGGGCCACAAGCGCATCGCGTTCGTGAGCGGCCCCAAGGACTACGTGCTGCCGGTGCTGCGGCGCGAGGCGTTCGTGCAGCGGCTGGCGGACCACGGCCTGCAGCCCCACACCGTCGTCGCGGTGGAGTACTCCCCCGCTCGGGCCGCCGAGGAGACCACCCGGCTCCTGGACGGCGCGGTCCGCCCGACGGCGATCCTGTACGGCACCGACACCATGGCGATCGCGGGGATGCGCACGATCCAGGCGGCCGGCCTGCGCGTGCCCGACGACATCTCCGTGGTCGGCTTCGAGGGACTCACCCTCGGCGAGTGGGTGGACCCGCCGCTGACGACCGTCCAGCGGTTCGCCTTCCAGCGCGGCCGCGCGGCCGCCGCCAAGGTGCTGACGCTGCTCGGCGAGACCGTGGAAGAACCGGTCCCGCTCGAGCAGCCCACCCTGGTGGTCCGCGGCTCGACGGCGGCCCCCTCCCGCTGACCAGGCCCGGACGACTACCTCGGCGTCACCAGGTCAGCCGGAGAGCCGCCAGCTCGAGGACCGGGGGCAGCGCGACGTCGACCGTCCCCGCCGACATGCACACGTCGGCGTCCACCCATTCCTCGCCGGCCAGCACCTGCAGCCGCACCTCTTCCGGCACCGGCCCGCCCGCCAGCGCCGCGACCCGGTCCAGGTCGACCGCCACGCGCACGCCGTCGAGCGGCGAGACCGCCCGCCGCTGGCCGCGCATCATCATGGGGTCGGTCAGGTTGGCGGCCAGCACGGTGAACGAACGGTCGCCGGCCCATGTCGCGACGTCGACCACGCCGGGTCCGCGCACCGCGACGGACCGCCGTCCGCCCAGAGCGCGGCGCACGAGGTTGTCCAGCAGGGTGAGGTGGTCGGACTGGAGCGCCTGCCAGTACAGCTCGGCGACGTTGAAGCCGACGACGTCGACCCGGCCCGCGCCGACCTCGGCGCCGAACACGGCCGGGGCGGTCGGCTCCGACCTCGGATAGACCTCCTCCATCGGCAGGTCGGGGTGGTCGGGCACGAAGCGCCACGACACGTCGAACGCACCGGTCGGGGCGCCGGCCGACGCGCCGTCCGGCACGCCGTCCAACGCACCGAAGCGGACGAGCCGGGTGCCACCCACGATGCGCAGCGCATCGCCGTAGCCCTCCTGGAGCGTTCCGCCCGGCTCCCGCTGGACATAGTTGTTGCGCACGATCCCGCCCCGGCGTTCGACGACGTCGACGCCGAGCAGCTCGGTCACCAGCGCCCCGCGCCCGGCGACGTCGGGCCCCCCGCCCGTGAGCAGGAGCGCTCCGCCGTCCTCGACGAACACGCGCAGGGCGTCGGCGGCGGACGTGTCAAGCGACGGCACCTCGGGGAGCACGACCAGCCGGACACCGGGCTTGGTCAGCGCCGACAGCGAACCCGGTCCCACGTACTCGAACGGGACCCCCAGCTCGACCAGCACCTGGTAGACGCCCGACGCCGCGTCGCGCACGCGGGTGGACGCCGTGTGCTCGTCCGCGTCCCAGACGAGCACCTCCGCGACCGGCCGCTCGTCGCCCCGGACGCCCGCGACCGCGCGGTGCAGCCCGAAGGCCCGCTCGACGGCGGGGATCCAGCGCGGGTCGTGGATCCGCGCCGCGAACTTCGTGAACCAAGGGAAGGCACCGTGGACGAACCCGTCGACGATCCACCCGGTCGTCTCGACCGCCGCGTTGACCGAGTCCTTCCAGCGGAAGTCGTGCGACTCCGGCCCCACCGAGGTGATGAGCCCGACGGGTTTGCCGGGGTGCAGGGCGCGCACCCGCTTGGCGTCCCGGCCCGCTGCCCAGAGCGCTTCCCCGTCGCCGCGCGCCTGGTGGTCCACCAGCAGGAACGGCACCGACCGGGCAACCCGCGGCTCCAGGTCGGCGGCCGTGAACGAGCCGAGGTTCGGCACGAACCGGACCGCCGGCGCGGCGTCCTGCACGGCCCGGTCCCAGTGCGCCACGAGGTCGCTGAGCCTGCTCCGGCGCCACGCCCGGTAGGTGGCCCAGGCCTCGCCGTCGGCGGGGTCCGCCGTCGTGGGCAGCGCGCGGCCGGTCGCGGACCGGAAGTCCCGTGCGGTCGACTCCGTGTACCCGGGGCCGTGCCCCTGCCACCGGTTCGCGAACAGGGCGTCGACGTCGTAGTCGCGCGCGATCTCACGGAGCACCTCGGTCGTCAGCTCCCAGCTGTAGCCGCCGAACGCGTCGGTGAGGTAGATGCCGGGCATCGCCCAGTGCTCCAGGAGCTCGCCGTCCTCCGTCCGCGCGATCCAGTCGGGCCGCTCCTCGACGACGTCGCGGTGCACGGCGTGCGGGTCCACCCGGGCCATGACCGCCATGCCTCGCGAGCGGGCCAGGTCCACCACCTCGCCCAGCAGGTCCCGGTCGCCCAGGTAGACGCTCCGGTGGTGCAGCGGCACCTTGGTCGGGTAGTAGGCGATGTAGCCGCCGGCACTGATGCACACCGCCGTCGACGCCGTACGTTCCATGACGTCGGCCCACGCGTCGAGGTCGAAGTCGAGCGGGTCGTTCTCCACGAAGGTCAGCTGGGTCCAGCGGTGCTCGCCGTCCAGCCCTGTGCGCGCAGCAGTCATTTGATTCCCGTCGTCGCGATGCCCTTGATGATGTAGCGCTGGGCGAAGATGAAGAACAGGAGGATCGGCACCAGGGACACGAGCGACATCGCGAACATCGTCCCGATGCCGCTCTGGGTCTCGGTGTCGACCAGAGACTTCAGGGCCACCGGGACCGTGTACAGCTCGGTCCGTGTCAGGTACAGCAGGGGCCCGAAGTAGTCGTTCCACGTCCAGATGAAGGTGAAGATCGTCGTGGTGATCAGCGCGGGCTGCATCAACGGCAGGATCACCGACCAGAAGATGCGGAACGGGCCGGCGCCGTCGATCATCGCCGCCTGGTCGAGCTCGCGCGGCAGGGCGCGGATGAACTGCACCATCAGGAAGATGAAGACGGCGTCCGTCGCCAGGAACTTCGGCAGCAGCAGCGGGACGTACGTGTTGATCCATCCCAGCTCCGCGAACAGGATGTACTGCGGGATCACCAGCACGTGGAACGGCAGCATGATCGTCATCAGGGTCAGCGCCAGGTACAGCTTCCCGGCCCGGAAGTTGAGCCGGGCCAGGGCGTAGGCCGTGAGGGAGCAGGAGAACAGGTTCCCGATCACCGAGCCGACGCCGATGAGCAGCGAGTTACCCAGGAACAGGGTGAACGGTGAGCCGAGCGCGTCCCAGCCGTCGCCGTAGTTCTCCAGCGTGATCTCGCTGGGGAACAGCCCGGTCTGGGACAGGATCAGGTTGCTCGGCTTGAACGAGCTCACGAGCATCCACAGCAGCGGATAGATCATGAGCAGCACGAACACCGCGAGGACCACGTGCCGCGCGACGCGGCTCAGGGTGCCGCGGCTCAGCGTGCCGCGGCTCAGGGTAGAGGCAGCCATCATTCGTCTCCGTAGTAGACCCAGCGCCGCGAGACGATGAAGTTCGCGGCGGTGGCGGCTGCGATGACCAGGAGCAGCACCCACGCCATCGCGGACGCGTACCCCATGTCGAAGTTCACGAAGCCGCGCTGGTAGATGTAGAGGGTGTAGAAGAGCGTCGAGTCGAGCGGGCCGCCGCTGCCGCCGCTGACCACGTGCGCCTGCGTGAAGGCCTGGAAGGCGCTGATCATCTGCAGGATCAGGTTCAGGAAGATGATCGGTGTGAGCAGCGGGATGGTGATCGACACGAACCGCCGCACGCGCCCGGCGCCGTCGATCATCGAGGCCTCGTAGAGCTCCTCGGGGATCTGCCGCAGCCCGGCCAGGAAGATCACCATCGGCGAGCCGAAGGTCCAGACGTTGAGCACCACCAGGGTCGACAGGGCCAGCGACGGGTCCTGCAGCCAGGAGCCCAGCTCGATGCCGAACCAGCCCAGCACGTGATTGACCAGGCCGTTCTCACCGAAGATCTGCCGCCACAGGATGGCGATCGCGACGCTGCCACCGAGCAGCGAGGGTAGGTAGAAGGCGCTGCGGTAGAGGGACAGCCCGCGCAGCCCCTTGTCGAGCACGACGGCCAGGAACAGCGCGAACCCGAGCTGCAGCGGCACCGAGACCAGGACGTAGACGAGCGTCACGCGGACGGCGGCCCAGAAGCGTTCGTCGCCCGCCATCCGCACGAAGTTGTCCAGGCCGATGAACTGCGGTGGGCTGAGCAGGTCGTAGTCGGTGAAAGCGAGCACCGCCGAGGCGATCAGCGGGCCGGCGGTGACACCGATCATGCCGATCATCCAGGGCAGCAGGAAGATGTGGGCCACCAGCCCCTGGCCGCGGGTGCCGCCCGACGGCTTGGCCCTGCCGCCCGGCGGCTTCGACCCGGCGGCGCCAGGTGCTCCACGCACCCGGCGCCCGGTGTCCTTCGAGGTGAGAGTCATCATGCCCCCGCGATCTCGCCCTCGACGGCCTCGACGAAGGACGCCGCGGCGTCGGGCACGGTCTTCTCGCCGAGCGTCACCTCCTCGAGCTCGCGGATCATGAGGTCACGCCAGCTGCCCGAACCGGCAGGCGCCTCGAACCGCGGGCGCTGCTCCGTCTCGTTGATCTCGCGGGTGATCGCGATGACCTTCTGCTCGTCCGGGGTCGCGTCCGGCTCGTACTGGTCGAGCAGCTCGGTGTTCGGTGGCGCCCCGGCCGACAGGCCGACCAGGCTGAGCAGCTCGGGCGAGTTGAGGTTGAAGCTCATCAGCGTGGCCGCGGCCTCGACCCGGTCGTCCGGCACGCCCGAGTACATGGCGAACCGGCTGTAGTACGTGAAGTGGTAGCCGGCCGCAGCGTCCTCGGCGGCCGGCACGTCACGCTGGTCGAACACGTAGTCCGGGAACGCCTGGGCGTCGTCCACGATGTGGTTCGAGTTGGCGAACGTGACCAGCACCTTGTCGCCGACCTGGGACCACGCCGGCTCGATGCCGTCCTGCTCGCTCACGCTCGTGGTCGCACCGGCGCGCCGCAGCTTCTCCCACCAGTCGATCCAGGCGGCGACGCCGTCGACGCTGGCCCCGAGCGTCCCGTCCTCGGTCCACAGGTCCTCCCCGCGCTGCCGCAGGAAGGACTCGAACGGCATGTCGTGGTACGGGCCGTAGGCGGTCCCCTTCCGGCCGTCGGCGTTGTTCGCCGAGTAGTCGACGAGGAACTCGGCGAGGTTGTCCCAGTCGAGCTGATCAGGCAGGGTCACGCCCTCGTCCTCGAGGAAGTTGGTGTTGTAGCGCAGCACCGGGCTGAAGATCGACTTCGGGAGCGTGTCCAGCGTTCCGGCGAGCCGGAAGCTCTCGACCTGCTCCTCGGTGAAGGCGCTCAGGTCCAGGCCGGGCGCACCCTCGAGGTCCCGGTACAGGCCCGCCTCGCGATAGGTCAGGACCGCGGGCGACGGGATCCAGAAGACGTCGGGCACGTCCCGGGCCGCCATCTGGGTCGTCATGCGCTCCTGGTAGGCGTCGTAGTCGCCGAACTCCGGCGCGACCTGGATCTCGGGGTGCTCGGCGGTGAACGCGTCCAGCGCCTCGAGGTAGGCGCGCTGCCGGTCGGAGCCGCCCCACCACGCGAAGCGCAGCGAGCCGTCACCGCCCGAGGCGGACGGGCCGCACCCGGCGAGCGACATGGCGGCGACGGAGAGCGCCCCCACGCCTGTCCAGGTCAGGAATGACCGGCGAGTGAGATCTGACATGGTGTCCTTCTTTCAGTACGTCGTTGTACGGATCTTCGGTTGCGCAGGGCGCGGTGTCAGGGCAGCTGCCCGACGTCGACGACGTTGCGCAGCGGCCGCCGCGCCAGCCATCGGTCCAGGTTGTCGAGAAAGATCGCCGTGCCGCGGTCCGCGGTGGCGCGCGTCGTCGCCCCGTTGTGCGGGGTGATGATCGTGCGGGGCAGGTCCCACAGGGGTGATCCAGGGGGCAGCGGTTCGACGGCGTGCGCGTCGAGGCCGGCTCCGGCGACGATGCCCTCGCGGACGGCGGTGACCAGGTCGGCCTCTCGCACGATGCCACCGCGCGACACCACCACGAGGTGGCCCTGCGGGCCGAGCTCACGGAGCGTGCGCAGCCCGATCGCACCCGCGGTCCGGTCGGTGAGCGGCGCGGCGACGACCAGGACGTCGCTGACCGCGGCCAGCTCGTCCACGGCGTCGGGCGTCAGCATGCGGTCCACGGGGTCGCCGGGCTCCGCGGGCCGACGACGCAGCCCGACGACGCCCATCCCGAACGCCCGGGCCCGTACCGCGAGCTCCCGCCCGACGTTGCCGTACCCGTAGATGCCCACCGTGCGGCCGTACAGCTCGTCGTGCGTGAACCGCTCCCAGCGGTGCTCCCGCTGGGCGTCCGCCCACCGCGGGGCCTGCCGGCCCAGCATCATCATGAGCATCAGCGCCTGCTCGGCCAGCGGGATCGCCCCGTTGCCGGCCGACGACGTCACGGTCACCGGCCCCGGGCCGGGCGCCGGCGACGACGCCGGCCCCGCCCCGGTCGCGCGCCGCCGCAACGCGGGTCCGACGTCGGACTCCACGCCGGCCGCCCACGAGTGCACCCAGGCCAGGCGCGGCATGCGGGCCACCTCGTCGTCCGTCAGGTGCCCGGCCGCGACGGTGGCAGAGCGCAACGCGTCGGCGTCGTCGGCCGGAGCGACGACGATGCCGGGGTGCGCCGCGCGTACCCGCTCGACCACCCGTTCGCCCTGGCCGCCCCGGACGATCACCACGTCAGCCACGGGAGCCCCCCTCGTCCTCGACGACGACCACCTCGAGCTCGCCCACGGCAGCGATCCGCACGATCAGGTCGTCGCCGTCGTCCAGCACCGTCGCGGTGCCCGAGAGGGCACGCGCGGCGCGGCCCGCGAGCCCCGCGAGGCGGAGCACGACGTCGTGCACCGGCACCACCGGGCCGTAGCCGTTGCCGCGCTGCCCGGAGTGGTTGAGCAGGTGCAGCACGAGCCCGGCCGCGGAGCGTCCGACGACCAGCTCGAGCTGCTCGGGCCCGTCGAGGGTGACCGGCAGCCGACCGTCGGGCCGGTCCAGGAGACGCTCGACGACGAGATCGACCGCCACGTCGCGCAGGCGGGTCAGCCGGGTGTCCCGATAGGCGGCGCCGGTGGTCCAGGGCAGCTGGACCACCGTGCCCGCGCCGTGCGGCCGTACGCCGCAGACAAGCTCGCCGCTCGGCACATGGCCGTATGCCTTCTCCGGCGGGCCGTAGGGGGCACGCTCCACGAGGCGGTGCCGTGGTGCGGTGTCCGGACGCCAGGCCAGCCGGTGGTGGCGGCCGTGCCGCGGCGCCACCGCGGTGCCCTCGACCTGCCTGCCGTCCGCGCCGTCCCGGTCGTCGAGCTGCACGTAGCTCGACTTCAGGGCCTCCCGGTCGGCGTCGATGCCCGTCACCCGGAGTCCGGGGAACCAGTCGACCACCGAGCCGTCGTCGCGGATGCCGCTGCGGCCGGTCGCGACGACCGAGCCGCCCGCGAGGGCGAAGCGTTCGAGCGCCTCGGCCGCCCCTTGCGGGAGGGACGGCAGGTCGGGGAGCACGAGCACCCGGAACCGGTCGGTCGCCAGGTTCTCCAGCGCCCCGACGGGCACCACGTCGAAGGGCACGTGCCGTTCGACCAGGCCGGTCAGGAGGCCACGGTGCTCGGCGGTCCCGGTGCCGAACCGGCCGTCGTCGTCCAGCGGGTCCGGCCGGACGAGGCCCACCTCGGCCGCGGGCGCCAGGCCGGTGTACTCGCGCCGGTGGTCCCGGTGGAACCGGGTGACAGCGGCGGCGGCGGGCAGGCCGCCGTAGGCGATGCCGCCGGTGGGCCCCATGATGTAGGTCGACGGGTTGGCGCCACGCGAGATCGCCTGGGCCAGGTACTGGCCGAGCATCTCCGGCTGCTCGCCGGCGAGCCGGTACGGCATGTCCCAGAACGCGACGGCGTTGACCAGCACCGGCTTGCCCGGACGGGCCGACCGCAGCGCGCTCACGGCCTCGCCGGTGGCGTACGGCCACAGGGTGCGGCCGATCGCGTTGTTCGCCTCGTGGAAGAGCACGTCGGCCGCCGTGCCGAGGATGAGCCCGGCGTCCGGCCGACGGGCCGCGATGTGGGCGCGCACCCGGGCGGTGAGCGCGTCGATGGTGGCGGTGGCATACCCGCGCCACTGCCGGTAGCCCGGGTCGCCGGCCCGGTCGGGCAGCCGGTCCAGGCCCGTGTGCTCCTCGAACCCGGCCCGGCACGCGGCGCAGTGGCAGACGCCGTGCACGCGGCCGGCGTAGTCGACCTCGTTGAAGCCGAACCAGTTGAAGAAGAACCCGTCTACCTCGTAGCGGTCCAGCACCTCGTCCAGGACGTCGAAGATCCGCTGCTGGTAGTACTCGGCGCTGGGGCACACACTGACCAGCCCCTCGAACTCCTGCCGCTCGCCCGACGGCGACACGAAGCACCACTCCGGGTGCGCGTCGGCGATCGCCGGGGCCACCTTCGAGAAGTCCATCCGGGCCAGCAGCCGGACGCCGCGCCGCCGGGCGGCCGCGAGCGCATCCCCCACGAGGTCGCCGCCGGGCCGCTCGGCCAGGTGCGGGTTGCGGGTCTGGAAGCCGAGCCCGGTCGGGTAGTGCGAGAGGATGCCGCCGACGTTGAGCAGCCAGACGTTCGCGCCGTGCTCCTGGACGGCGTCCAGCGTGCGCTCGACGTCGAGCCCCGCGTCGATCTCGCGCAGGTTGGTCTGGAAGACCTGGAACGGCTCGTCCCACCAGCCGGGGCGTACCTGCTCCTCGGTCCCGGTGCGCTGCGTGGTCAGGCTCATCGCGTCTCCGCCCCGTGCGGCGCGCCCTGCGACGTGCCCTCCGGCGGCGGGGCGGCGGCCCGTTCCGAGGTGCCGTTGAGCTCGCGGGCGAGCGCCACCAGGGCGGAGTGGTCGAGCGCGCCGTCGCCGCGCTGCACGAGCGACTGGACCAGGCGGCCGACCACTGCCGTGACGGGGAGCACCGCACCGCGCGTCCGGGCGGCGCCCTCGACGATGCCGAGGTCCTTGTGGTGCAGCTCGAGGCGGAAGCCCGGACGGAAGTCGCCGGCCAGCACCCCGTCCGCCTTGCGGTCGATGACCGTGCTGCCGCCGAGGCCGCGCGCGATGACGGAGAGGCCGGTGGCGACGTCGGCGTCGTGCGCCTCCAGGAACACGATCGCCTCGGCGAGCGCCTGCAGGTGGGTGGCGACCACGAGCTGGTTGGCCGCCTTGACCACCTGCCCCGCACCCGACTCGCCGACCCGCACCACTGTCGTGCCGAGCGTGCCGAGGAGGTCGCGCCACCGCTCGACCGCATCGGCCGGGCCGCCGACCATGATCGACAGTGTTCCTTCCCGTGCCCCGGCTTCGCCGCCGGACACGGGGGCGTCGAGGGCGTCGTGGCCGGCCCGTGCGAACCGCTCGGCGACCTCGCGCGCGGCACCGGGCTCGATGGTGCTCATGTCGATGTAGGCGGCCCCGGGCGCCAGGTGGTCGAGCACACCACCCGGGCCGACGGCGACGGCCCGGACGTCGGGTGTGTCGGGCAGCATGGTGAGCACCACGTCGGCGCCCTGGACCGCTTCCGCGAGGCCTGCCACCACCGGCACCCCCAGCTCCGCCGCGCTCTCGCGGCCGGCGGCGCCGCGGCTGAACGCCCGCACCTCATGTCCCGCGCGGACGAGGTTCGCCGCCATCGGCCGCCCCATCACACCCAGCCCGACAAAGCCCACGACTGCCATACGACCGAACTCCTTCGTTCGATGATCCATCGATTGATCACGGCAACACTGCTAGCGATTCAGCACTGGCATGACGCATGGTATTTCGATATACCTGTCCTGGTCAATGCCGACGATCGGAGATAGTGATGCCCAGGTTCACCGCCAACGTGTCCCTGCTGTTCAGCGAGGTGCCGCTCGTCCAGCGGTTCGCCCTGGCCCGCGCCGCGGGGTTCGAGGCGGTGGAGTGCTGGTGGCCGTTCCCCACCGCGGATCCCGACGCCGCCCAGATCGGCGCGTTCGTCGACGCCCTGGACGCGGCGGGAGTCCGCCTCACCGGGATCAACCTCTTCGCCGGGGACATGCCGGCGGGCGAGCGCGGCATCGTCTCCCACCCGGACCGGGCGGACGAGCTGCGGAGGAACCTCGCGGCCGTCCGGACCGTCGTCGAGGCCACGGGCTGCGACAGGGTCAACGCGCTCTACGGGCAGCGGCTGGCGGGGCTTTCGTCAGCCGTCCAGGACGAGGCGGCGACCGGGAACCTCCGGCTCGCGGCGGACACCCTCGGCGATGCCGGCGTGACGGTCCTGGTCGAGCCGCTGACCCGCGGTGAGAACGGCGACTACCCGGTCCGGACCCTCGGCGACGCGTTCGCCGTCGCCGACCGGGCCGGTGACGGCGTCGCCGTCCTCTTCGACGCCTACCACCTGCACAACAACGGTTCGGACGTGGTCACGGACATCGCCGACCACGGCGCCGCCGTCGGCCACGTGCAGGTCGCCGACTCCCCCGGGCGGGGCGAGCCCGGCAGCGGGACGATCGACTATCCCGCCTTCTTCCGTGCCCTCGACGCCTCCGGCTACGCCGGCTGGGTCGGCTGCGAGTACCGCCCGACGGGCCCGACCGCGGACACCCTGGGCTGGCTGCGGGACGCCGCCGCAGCCCACGGGGGCTGAACCCGGCCGGGCTCACGCCACGGCCGGGCTCACTCCCCTGCCGGGCTCACGCCTCGACGGCGCCCGCCTTGCGCTCCAGCACCGAGCGCTCGGCGGCGTTCCCGCACAGCTCGGCCGCGCGCAGGTACTCGCCCCGGGCCTCGGCGGTGCGCCCGAGCCGCGCGAGCAGCTCGCCGCGCACGCCGGGCAGCAGGTGCGAGCCCGCGAGCGCGCCCTGGTCCACCAGGGCGTCCACCACCTGCAGCCCGAGGGCGGGGCCGCGCGCCATCGCGACCGCCACCGCGCGGTTCAGGTCCACCACCGGCGAGGGAGCCAGGCGGCCGAGCGCCTCGTAGAGCACGACGATCCGCTCCCAGTCCGTCTCGGCCACCGAGCGCGCCACCGCGTGACACTCCGCGATCGCCGCCTGCAAGGCGTACACCCCCATGCCGGACGGCCCGGTGGCCCGCCGCAGCGCGGCCCTGCCCCGGATGATCGCCGCCCGGTCCCACCGGCGCCGGTCCTGGTCCTCCAGGAGCACCGGCTCCCCCGCCGGCCCCACCCGGGCCGGAAACCGCGCTGCGGTCAGCTCGAGCAGAGCGAGCAAGCCGAACGTCTCCGGCTCGGGCGCGTGCCTGGCGAGCACGCGGGTCAGGCGCACGGCCTCACGGGCCAGGTCGTGCCGGATCCAGTCGTCCCCCGACGTCGCCGAGGAGCCTTCCGTGAAGATGACGTACAGCACGCCGCGCACCGACGAGAGCCGGGCGGCCCGGTCCGCGCCGTCGGGCAGCTCGAAGGGGACCTGCGCCGCGGCGATGGTCTTCTTGGCGCGCGTGATGCGCGCCTGCACCGTCGCTACCGGCACGAGGAACGCGCGCGCGATCTCGTCGCTCGTCAGGCCGCCCACGACCCGCAGCGTCAGCGCGATCTGCGCCTCCCTCGACAGCACGGGGTGGCAGGCCACGAACATGAGGGCGAGCACGTCGTCCTCGATCCGGTCCGGGTCGAAGGCGGCCGGGTCAGAACCCAGCTCACCTGCGACGATGCCCGTGGGGGACGCCGCTGACGGACCACCGGCGCCCGACGTCGCCTCCCCCTCGGCCAGGCCGTGCGCGAGCGCCGCGTAGCGTTCGTCCCGTCCGGCCCGGCGCCGGTAGGCGTCGATCGCCCGGCGTCGGGCCGTCGCGATCAACCAGGCCGCGGGATCGCGGGGCGTCCCGTCGCGTGGCCAGGAGACGAGCGCCGCGGCGAGCGCCTCCTGGGCCACGTCCTCGGCGAGCGCGAAGTCGCGGGTGTAACGGGTGAGCGCGCCCACGATGTGCGCGGACTCGATCCGCCAGACCGCCTCGACGGCCCGCCGCGCGGCGTCCTCGCCGGTCAGAGCTGACCCGGTCAGAGCTGGCCCGGTCAGTTCTGGCCGGTCGACTCGCGCCACGCGCGCTCCTTCTGGACGTACTCGTTGTCCTGGGGGAAGTCCTCCATCTGCTGGACGCGCCGGATCTCCAGCTTGCTCCCCGGCCCGGCGAGCGGTGCCCGCTTGGCCCACTCGACGGCTTCCTCCCGCGATGCGACGTCGACGATCCAGAAGCCGTTGAACAGCTCCTTGGTCTCGCCGTAGGGGCCGTCGGTCACGACGGGCGTCTCGGACGAGTAGTCGACGACGACGGAGTCGGTCTCGTCCGCGAGGCCCTCACCGGCGACGAGCACACCCGCCTGGACCATGTCCTCGTTGAACTTGCCCATGTCGTTCATGATCTTCTCGAAGTCCATGTTCTCGTAGACGGCCTTCGTCTCGTCGGTCGAGCGCATGATCAGCATGTACTTCGGCATGGTCTCTTCTCCTGTTGTTCCGGGCCCCCTGATGGGACCTTCTCACCCTCAGGTCGAACGGGAAACCGCTCGATCGACACAACCCGGATATTCCCTGAACGAATGCATGTCGAAGCATGGAGCAGGGGTTCTGCGCGTCACACACGCACGGCTTGCCACGTGCGCGGAACGTGCGGAACCCTTGAGTCTCATGACGCTCGAATCGATTGAGCCCGTGGGGGCCGATGCCCCCACGGCATCCGGCAAGTCCCCTCGGCGCCGCCAGACCTCGAAGCCCGCGAACTCGGGTCCGGTGAAGGGACATACGTCGAGCGACGGCGCTTCCCCGCGTGCCTGGGACGGACGCAGCAAGTTCCCGCACATCGGCGAGTACGGGTTCCTCTCGGACTGCGAGACCAACGCACTGATCGCGCCGTCGGGCAGCGTCGAGTGGATGTGCGTGCCCCGACCCGACTCACCCAGCATCTTCGCCAAGATCCTCGACCGGGGAGCCGGCTACTTCCGGGTGGGCCCGCACGGGGTGCGCGTGCCCGTCGCGCGCCGCTACCTGCCCGGCACGCTCATCCTCGAGACCACGTGGCAGACACCGACCGGCTGGCTCGTGGTGCGTGACGCGATGCTGATGGGTCCGTGGCACGACCTCGAGTCGCGCTCGGGCACGCACCGCCGCACCCCCACCGACGACGACGCCGAGCACATCCTGATGCGCACCATCAAGTGCGTCTCGGGCACGGTGGACCTCGACGTCGTGTGCGAGCCCCGCCCGGACTACGCCCGGTCCGACGTGGACTGGGAGTACGAGAACAGCGGGTACTCGTCGGTCGTGGCGCGTATCGGCGACTCCAACCCCGACCTGCACCTGAGCTCCAGCCTGCGGTTCGGGCTGGAGGGCAAGCGCGCCACCGCGCGCACGCGGATGACGGAGGGCGCGACGCACTTCGTCGCGATGTCGTGGGGCTCGCAGAGCGCGCCGACGACGTACGCGGGCGCCCTGGACGCGATGTGGCGCACCGAGCGGTTCTGGCGCGACTGGATCACGCAGGGCCAGTTCCCCGACCACCCGTGGCGCGCCTACCTCCAGCGGTCGGCGCTCACCCTGAAGGGGCTCACCTACTCGCCCACGGGCGCGCTGATCGCCGCCGCGACGACGTCCCTGCCCGAGACCCCGGGCGGCGAGCGCAACTGGGACTACCGGTACGCATGGATCCGCGACTCGACGTTCGCGCTCTGGGGCCTGTACACGCTCGGCCTGGAACGTGAGGCGAACGACTTCTTCGCGTTCATCCAGGACGTCTGTCGCGACAACCGGCAGCTCCAGATCATGTACGGCGTGGGCGGTGAGGAGACCCTGGAGGAGTTCGAGCTGCCGCACCTGTCGGGCTACGAGGGCGCGCAGCCCGTCCGTGTCGGCAACGCCGCGTACGACCAGCGGCAGCACGACGTGTGGGGCGCGGTGCTGGACTCCGTGTGGCTGCACGCCAAGTCGCGCGACCAGCTGCCCGAGTCGCTGTGGCCCATCCTCAAGCGGCAGGTCGAGGAGGCGGCGAAGCACTGGCACGAGCCCGACCGGGGCATCTGGGAGGTGCGCGGCGAGCCGCAGCACTTCACCAGCTCCAAGCTCATGTGCTGGGTCGCGATGGACCGCGGCGCCAAGCTCGCGCGGCTGTACGACGAGCCCGACTACGCCCAGTCGTGGCAGAAGATCGCCGACGAGATCGCCGACGACATCTGCACCAAGGGTGTGGACGAGCGCGGCGTGTTCACCCAGCGGTACGGCGACCCGGCGCTCGACGCCTCGCTCCTGCTCGTGCCGCTGCTGCGGTTCCTGCCGCCGGACGACCACCGCGTCAAGGCGACGGTGCTGGCGATCGCGGACGAGCTCACCGAGGACGGCCTGGTCCTGCGCTACCGCACGGAGGAGACCGACGACGGCTTGCAGGGCGAGGAGGGCACCTTCACCATCTGCTCGTTCTGGCTCGTGTCGGCGCTGGTCGAGATCGGTGAGGTGGAGCGCGCCAAGGCACTGTGCGAGCGGCTGCTCGGCTACGCGTCGTCGCTCAACCTCTACGCCGAGGAGATCGAGCCGGGCAGCGGCCGGCACCTGGGGAACTTCCCGCAGGCGTTCACGCACCTGGCACTGATCAACGCCGTGATGCACGTGATCAAGGCGGAGAACGGCGAGGCGGAGAAGGGCTACTTCGGAGTCACCCGCCCGGTCTGACCTTCCGCGCCTGCCCGGCCCCGGTGGTCGGGCCTGTCCCCGGTGGTCGGGCCTGTCGAGACCCAGTTCTCGACAGGCTCGACCACCGGGATCTTTCTTTCGGGGACCCCTTGCGCCGTTTGGCTAATAGGCGTAGCTTTCTGGCTATGACGAACAACCAGAGCGAACCGCTCGCCTTCCTTGCCCGACCCGAGGGCAACATCGCCTACAGCGACACGGGCGCGGGACCGCTCGTCGTCGCCGTCCCGGGCATGGGTGACCTCCGGTCCACCTACGACGACGTCGTACCCGCGCTCGTCGCCGCCGGCTACCGCGTGGTCGTCGCCGACCTGCGCGGCCACGGCGACTCGGACACCACGTTCCGCACGCACGGCGACGACGCCACCGGCTCGGACCTCGTCGCGCTCGTCGAGCACCTCGGTGCGGGCCCCGCCGTGCTGGTCGGCAACTCGATGGGCGCCTCCGCCTCCGCCTGGGCCGCCGCAGAGCGCCCCGACCTGGTGCGAGGCCTCGTCCTGCTCAGCCCCTACCTGCGCCAGCCGGGCTCCCCGGGCCTGCAGAAGGTCATGGGCGTCGCCTACCGGGTGCTCTTCGCCCGGCCCTGGGGCGCCGCGTTCTGGAGCTCCTTCTACTCCTCGATCTCGAAGGGCCGCCGCTCGCCCCGGCACGCGGAGCACGTCGCCGCGATCCGCCGGAGCATGAGCGAACCGGGTCGGCTGCGCTCCTTCCGCGACCTCGCGATCGCCCTCGACCACTCGGTCGTCGAGGCGCGGCTGCCCGCGGTCAAGGCTCCGGCCCTCGCGCTGGTCGGCTCCGTCGACCCCGACTTCTCCGACCCCGCCGCGGAGCTCGCCTGGATCACCGGCGCGATCGACGCCCGCGGCGTCCTGGTCCCCGACGTGGGCCACTACCCGCAGCACCAGGCGCCCGACGTCGTCGTGCCCGCGGTGCTCGAGTTCCTGGCCGCTCTCCCGGCGCCGCCCGCCACCGCCGGCGGCACCGCCACCGACACGGCCGCGCAGGCCGGGGACGGCGGTCAGCGTGCCTAGGGCAGGCCTGTCCCCTGACGCTGTCGTGCGCCTGGCGATCGAGGTGGTGGACGCGGGCGGACCCACCGGCTTCGCCGACCTGACGCTCGCGAAGATCGCCGCGAAGGCCGGAGTCGCCGCCCCCAGCCTCTACAAGCACGTGGGCTCGCTGGCCGACCTCCGGCGCGAGGTCACGGTGATCGCCGTCCGGGAGCTCACGGCGGTGGCGACCTCGGCGACGGTGGGCCGCGCGGGGGCCGAGGCCCTCCGGGAGCTGGCGACCGCTTGGCGCACCTACGCCCTCGACCACCCCGGGCGGTACGCGGCGACGCAGATCGGCCCGGACCCGGACGACCCCGCCGACGCCACGCTCCGCGACGCGGCGGCTGAGAGCGTCCAGGTGGTCGTCGCCGTCCTGCGCGGCTTCGGCCTGCCGGACGACCGGGTGATCGACGCCGTCCGGGCGGTCCGCGCCGGCGTGCACGGCTTCGTGACCCTGGAGCTCGGCGGCGGCTTCCGCATGCGGGAGGACGTCGACCAGAGCTTCACCGTGCTGCTCGACATGCTCGTGGCGGGAGTCGCCGCGCTCGCGCCGTCCGCCGCACCACCGGGCGACACCGCCACGGGGAGCCGGCCATGACCACCGCCCGCTGGACCCGCGTCGCCTTCGTCGCCGCCGGTCTCTCGTTCCTCCTCTTCCCGCTGCTGCGGCCCTGGCCCGACGAGACGGCCGCCACGACCGAGCTCGCCACGGCCTTCGCATCCGACCGCTGGGTGGTGGCGCACCTGTGCGGGATCCTCGGCCTCGCCCTCCTCGCCCCCGCACTGCTGGGCCTGCGGACGGTCCTCGCCCAGGCCGGTCCGGCCGACGGCGGCGGCGGCGCCGCGTACAGGGCCGGTGCCGGCACCGTGACCTGGGCGCTCGTCACGGCATGGGTCGGCGCCGGTTGCGCGGCGCTCTACTTCGGTGCCGAGATCTTCGGTATCCGCACCATCGCGGAAGCCGCACTGCGGGACGACGACCTCGGGCTGCTCGCCGACGTCGAGGTGCTGCGCATGCAGCCGTGGGCCGTGACCCTGTTCGCAGCGGGACTGCTCCTGCTCGCGGCGGCCGGCGTGCTGCTCGCCGTCGCCCTGTGGCGCTCCGGCGCCCGGCCGAGGTGGGCCGGCGTGCCGCTCGCGATCGGCCTGGTGCTCCTGCTGCCGCAGTTCTTCGGCGGGCCGGAGGTGCGGATCACGCACGGGTTCCTCGTCGCGGCGGGTTGCGTGCTCGTCGCCCTGAGCGTGCGCGGCAGCTCGGAGCCCGGTCCGAGCCGCTAGCTGCGGACGACTCGTTGTGGACAACGCTGTGGATACGACAGAGGCGTGAGCCCCGGACGGGACTCACGCCTCTGTCGTCACAGCCGGCTGACGTGTCAGTCGCTGCCGAAGCTGCTGATGAGCGTCACGAGACGCAGCAGCTCGAGGTACAGCCAGATCAGCGTCACCAGCAGGCCGAAGGCCGCCGCCCACGCCATCCTGGCCGGCACGCCCGCCTCGACACCACGCTTGATGGAGTCGAAGTCGACGATCAGGGACGCCGCGGCCAGGCCGACGGCGACCAGTCCGACGATCACGCCGATCGGACCGTTGCGCATGCCGAAGCCCTCCAGGACACCCGTCATCAGCAGCACGAAGTTGATCAGGCTGAAGAGGGCGTAACCCAGCAGGGCGAACATGAGCCAGCGAGTGAACTTGGGCGTCACCCGGACCTTGCCGCTCCGGAACAGGAACAGGCTCACCGCGAACACCGAGGCGGTACCGAGCACCGCCTGCCACACGGCGCCTTCGGCCATCTGGTTGAACATCAACGAGATCGCGCCGAGGAACGCACCCTCGAACACCGTGTAGGCCACGATGAGCGCGGGGCTCGGGTTGCGCTTGAAGGCGTTGACCAGGCCGAGGATCAGGCCGCCGACCAGACCGACGATCATGACCATGCCAAGCATCGGGCGGGGCACCAAGGTCCACGTCGCCGCGGCCACCACGACCAGGAGGGCGAGCAGCCCACCGGTCTTGATGATCACGTCGTCGTAGGTCATGCGCCTGGTGTCCGCCGTGGTCGCGGACGGCGACTGGTACATCGCGTCGAGGTCCGACGCGTCGACCGGCTGACCCGCACCGTACTGGCCGTACTGGCCAGGCTGCGGCGCGGTGCCATATGCGGGACTCTGGTTGGGATAGGTGGCGGTGCCGCCGCGGCGTGCGCCAGCTGCACCGGTGCGACGGGGCTCACCGAAGACGTCGCTTCTCGAAAAGACGGGGTTGCTCATCTGCTCCTCCTGGTCTGTCTGACCATCCTAGGGAACGCTGGGAAGGCCTCAGGAGTTCCCGGGTCATACCTTCGGATGAACTGGGTCCGTCCAAGGGATGATCCGGGCCCGTTATGGGTGCGGTGGGCACCATCGGATCCCTAGTCTCGTAGTAACCAGTCTTGTCGTGACCGACCAGTGACCGCAGAGGCCACCCCGGCGTGCCAGATGGAAGGGCAAGTAATGATCGAGGCCAGAGGCCTGACGAAGAGGTACGGCGCGAAGACAGCCGTGGACGGTGTCACGTTCACCGTGCAGCCCGGCCAGGTGACGGGCTTCCTGGGCCCGAACGGCGCCGGCAAGTCGACCACCATGCGCATGATCGTGGGGCTCGACAGACCGACTTCCGGCACGGTCACCGTGAACGGAAAGCCGTACGCCGCGCACCGCCGTCCGCTCGCCGAGGTGGGCGCGCTGCTCGACGCGAAGGCGGTGCACACCGGGCGGACGGCGCGCAACCACCTGCTCGCCATGGCAGCCACCCATGGCATCCCGACCAAGCGGGTCGACGAGGTGATCGAGCTCACAGGTCTGCGTCCCGTCGCCACCAAGCGGGTGGGCGGTTTCTCCCTCGGCATGGGCCAGCGCCTCGGTATCGCGGCGGCCCTGCTCGGCGACCCGCGCACGCTCATCCTCGACGAGCCCGTCAACGGGCTCGACCCCGAGGGTGTGCTCTGGGTCCGCAACATCGCGAAGTACCTGGCGTCGGAGGGCCGCACGGTCTTCCTGTCCAGCCACCTGATGAGCGAGGTCGCCCTCACGGCCGACCACGTGCTCGTCATCGGCAAGGGCCGCATCCTCGCCGACGCCCCGGTCTCCGAGATCGTCGACGGCGCCGAGCGCAAGCTCGTGCGGGTCCGGTCGCCGCAGGCCACGGAGCTCGCAGAGCTCCTCAAGGCCCAGGACGCCCAGGTGGACGGCGTCGAGCCGGGCCTGATCGAGGTCCGCGGCAGCACCGCGGCCGCGGTCGGCGAGCTCGCCGCCCTGTCGAGGATCGTGCTGCACGAGCTCACGCCCGTCGCGTCCACGCTCGAAGAGGCGTACATGTCGCTGACCGCCGAT
Source organism: Promicromonospora iranensis (assembly GCF_028994775.1). Lineage (GTDB taxonomy): Bacteria > Actinomycetota > Actinomycetes > Actinomycetales > Cellulomonadaceae > Promicromonospora > Promicromonospora iranensis_A. Next base: position 79,101 of record NZ_JAJQMN010000018.1, read on the forward strand.
TCGGTGGAGTACCAGTCCGAGGGCATCGCGGGCCACGCGGGCACGCAGTCCGATCTTGAGGGGAGCAAGGCATGAGCGCGACGGTCACCGCCCCGGCAGGCGGACCTGCGCCGGGCACGACGGCGGGGTCCACCCCGGTGCAGAACGTCACCTTCTGGCGCGTGCTGCGCTCCGAGTGGATCAAGCTGTGGTCGCTGCGCTCGACGTGGTGGACGCTCGGCTCGACGGTCGTGGTCATCGTCGGCTTCGCGCTCATGATGGCGCTCATCGTGCAGCTCGTCGGGAACGAGATGGAGGGCGCGGCGCCGGAGGACCAGGCCGCCATGGGCGGGATGCTCGGCGGGACCATGGTCGTGAGCGCCGGATTCGAGATGGCGGCCCTCGTGGTCGCGGTGCTCGGTGCCCTGATGATCACCGGCGAGTACTCCACCGGGATGATCCGTTCGACGTTCGCGGCGGTTCCCAGCCGGCTCCCCGCGTTCTTCGGCAAGGCAGTGGTGCTGGCACTCGTGACGGCGGTGCTCATCACCGTCTCGCTCGCACTGAGCTGGCTCGTCACCTACCCGATCCTGAACTCGAACGACGCCACGGTGGACTTCGGCGACGGTGACCAGGTCCGATCACTGTTCGGCACGGTGCTGTACGTGATGCTCGTGGCGCTCTTCGCGCTGGGGCTCGGCGCCCTGCTGCGGCACACGGCGGGCGCGATCTTCACGGTGGTCGCGATCTTCCTCGTGATCCCGACGATCGTCCAGATCGCCACCTTCGCGGCGTCCCAGCTGGAGTGGGTGGGCACGGTGAACAAGCTGCTGCCCAGCGTGGCCGGCGCGCAGATCACCCCGAACGCCGGGGCGTTCCCCGACGTGCTCGACCCGTGGGTGGGCGTCAGCGTCCTGGCCGGCTACACGGTGCTGGTGCTGGCCGGCGCGGCGGCGCGCCTCAAGCTCCAGGACGCGTAGCGGATCCGGCCTCGGCCCCGCGGCCCGCACCGACGTCCTTCGGGACGAAGCGTGCGGGCCGCGGGGCCGCGGCGTTCCGGTCGCATGCCGTCGCACGCTGCGCCATCGTGGATTTGCGGACCTGAAGAAGCCGGGCCCCATCCTGAGCTCCGATCGGAGGGCGCACCATGGCGCGCGACAGGAACCCCGTCACCCACGAACCAGATCTCCACGCCCAGGACGGCGACCGTCTGACGACGGCGCAGGGCGCCGGTGTGGACGACACCAACCACTCCCTCACCGCCGGTCCCCGCGGCCCGGTGCTGCTCGAGGACCATCACCTGCGCGAGAAGATCACGCACTTCGACCACGAGCGGATACCCGAGCGCGTGGTCCATGCCCGCGGCGCCGGCGCGCACGGCGTCTTCCGCGCGTACGGCAACGCGGCGTCCGTGACGAAGGCCGCCTTCCTGGCCACGCCCGACGAGGAGACCGAGGTCTTCGTCCGGTTCTCGACGGTGCTCGGCTCGCGCGGGTCCGCGGACACAGTGCGCGACGTGCGGGGCTTCGCCACCAAGTTCCACACCCGGGAGGGCACCTTCGACCTCGTGGGCAACGACTTCCCGGTGTTCTTCATCCAGGACGCCGTCAAGTTCCCCGACATCATCCATGCGGGCAAGCCGGAGCCCGACCGGGAGATCCCGCAGGCGCAGAGCGCGCACGACACGTTCTGGGACTTCATCGGGTCCCACACGGAGTCCACGCACATGGCGATGTGGGCGATGTCGGACCGCGGCATCCCGCGCAGCTACCGCACGATGGAGGGGTTCGGCGTCCACACCTTCCGGATGGAGGCGGCCGACGGGTCGACGTCGCTCGTGAAGTTCCACTGGAAGCCCGTGCTGGGCGTGCACTCCCAGGTGTGGGAGGAGGCGCAGATCACCCAGGGTGCCGACCCGGACTTCCACCGCCGCGACCTCTACGACGCCATCGCGGCGGGCGCGTTCCCGCAGTGGGAGCTGGGGCTGCAGATCATGCCCGACACCGCTGACGAGATGTTCGAGGGCATCGATCTGCTGGATCCCACCAAGATCGTGCCGGAGGAGATCTGCCCGGTCCAGACCGTCGGCCTCCTGACCCTCACCGAGGCCCCGGAGAACTTCTTCGCCGAGACGGAGCAGGTGGCGTTCCACGTGGATCACGTGGTGCCCGGCATCCAGGTCACCAACGACCCACTCATGCAGGGCCGCCTGTTCTCCTACCTGGACACGCAGCTCACGCGGCTCGGCGGCCCGAACTTCGCCCAGCTGCCCGTGAACCGGCCCCGCGCGGCGGTGAACGACATGTTCCGTGACGGCATGCACCAGCAGGCCGTGCACAGGGGTGTCGTGACCTACAAGCCGAACCAGATCGACGACGACCGTCCGGTGGCCGAACCCGACGGTGACGGCGTGTTCGTCACGCTCCCGACGCCCGTCTCGGGCGAGAAGGGCCGCCACCACCCGGTGTCGTTCACCGACCACTTCAGCCAGGCCCGCATGTTCTGGCTGTCGCTGACACCGGTGGAGCAGGCGCACGAGGTCGAGGCGTTCACGTTCGAGCTCGGCAAGTGCCTGCGCCAGGAGGTCAAGGAGCGCGTGCTCAGGTCGCTCGCCCGCGTCGACTCCGACCTGGTCCGGCGGGTTGCGGCCGGGCTCGGACTCCCGGTCCCCGAGGGGGAGGTGCCCGACGGCGTCATGCCGTCCCCCGCGCTGTCCCAGATCCCGGCCGAGCCCGGCCGCGTGGACGGTCGAGTGGTCGGTGTCCTGGTGGCCGAGGGCGGCGACCTGACGCCGGTCTCCGACCTCCGGACCGCCTACTCCGACGAGAACGTGGTGGTCCGCGCGATCGCCGCGCACGGCGGAGAGGTCTCGGGCGCCTCGGGCGAGACGGAGACGGTGGAGCGCACGCTGCTCACCACCCGCTCGGTGGAGTACGACGCCGTGGTGGTCGCCCCGGGCGTCGCCGGCAGTGCCCTGGCCGCGGACCCGCGCACCGCCGTCCTGCTCCTGGAGGCGTTCCGGCACGGGAAGGCGATGGTCGCCCTCGGCGACGGCGTCGACCTGCTCACCAGCTCCGGCGTCGACACCTCGGCGCCCGGTGTGCTGACCTGCGACGGTGTGCGGGACTGCGTGCAGCCGCTGCGGGACGCCCTCGGGATGCACCGGTCCTGGGAACGGCTGGCCGTGTTCGCGGGGTGAGCAGGGTCGCTGGATGGGCGTCGGCGAGCTGGGTGCGGCCATATGGGTCAGGCACCGCAGACGCCATCCGACTTCCAAAGACTCGGTTGCAAAGATCTTCTTGCAAAGAGATGTTGGCATGCGTAGAGTGGGCGGCACGCGCCACCCCACCGGACCCCGCAGCCAGGAGATCGCCATGAGCGCCTACGTCCCCACCGCCCGCACCGCCGTTCCGCAGCCCCTCGGGATCCCCCGTGCGGCCACGTCCGCCCGGGTCAGGCAGCCCGCGACACCGAGGCGGCCCGACCCCGAGGCGCAGCGTCGCGAGATCGAGCGCGTCGAGCGACAGCGCGCCCAGGCCGAGCGCGTGCGCGACAACATGGCAGCCCGTCACCCGCTCTCCCTGCGCTGACCGGCACGCCGCCGCGCACCGGCCGCGCACGGTCCCGGCCACGCCGAGTGGGTAACGTCCTGCCTATGGCGACAGCACGCAAGGACTCCTCGGGCCGGCAGGCGGACCGGGGCACTCCCTCCACGGCGTCCCGGACGCCACGCGCCGTGCCCGATCCGGCCGGGTCCACTGCCCCAGGCCCGCCGGCCGAGCTCGGTCCCGCGGCTCTGCGCGCGCTCGCCCACCCGCTGCGCATCCGCATCCTCGATCTGCTGCCGATCCGCGGCCCGCTCACGGCCAGCAAGCTCGGCGAGATAGTGGGTGAGTCCAGCGGTTCCACGAGCTACCACCTTCGCCAGCTGGCCAAGCACGGCCTCGTCCGCGAGGTGGAGGGCAAGGGCACAGCCCGGGAACGTTGGTGGGAGCGCACCCCCGGTGGGTTCAGCATCTCCAGCGCGGGAAAGGACTCACCCGCAGGCCGGCAGACAGCCGAGGCCGTCAACATGGAGTTCCTGCGTCTCCGCAACGAACGCGTGATGGCTTTCGTCCGCACGGGACAGGCGGTGGACGAAGAGACGCTGAAGACCTGGCAGGGTGCCGCCACGTTCGTCACGACCAACAAGTGGGCCACGCCGGCACAGACCAAGGCGGTCATCGAGGCATGGGAGCGGTTCGCGGCGGAGCATCTCGACCCGCTGACCGGGCAGGAGGGCGAGCCGGGAGCCGTGCCGTTCGAGGTCCACTTCGACGTCTTCCCCACGGTCGACCCCCACGGCAACCCGCTCTGACACCTACGGTCTGCCGTGAGCAGATCTGCGGTGGGCAGAGATCGCTACCGTGCGGGCGGGGGCGGGGCGATCGTGGGGACATGACCGAGACACCGCACACCCAGCCCTTCGACGATCACCTCGCGTCGCGCTTGCTCCACCAGCGGATCGTGCTCATCGGCACCGAGATCGACGACGCCGTCGCCAACCGCGTGACCTCGCAGCTCCTGCTGCTCTCCGCCGAGGACCCCGGCGCCGAGATCAGTCTCTACATCAACTCCCCCGGCGGCTCCATCAGCGCCGGGCTCGCGGTCTACGACACGATGAGGCTCCTGCCGAACGCCGTCTCGACGGTCGCCGTCGGGTTCGCCGGCAGCATGGGGCAGTTCCTGCTCACCGCGGGCACCAAGGGCAAGCGCTACGCCCTGCCGCACGCGCGGATCATGATGCATCAGCCGGCAGGCGGTATCAGCGGTACGACGAGCGACGTCGTCATCCAGGCCGAGAACATCCGGTACGTCAAGGACGTGATGACCAGGCTGCAGTCCGAGCACACGGGCCAGCCCGTCGAGACGGTCGCGGCCGACTCCGAGCGCGACCGCTGGTTCACCGCGGAGCAGGCCCTGGCCTACGGCATGATCGACAAGATCGTGGACCAGGTGAACGACGTCCGACCGGGCGGAAAACGACGCGCCGGCCTCTGAGGTCTCATGCCGCGAGCAGCGCTGCCTCGCCTCGCCTGCCGGTGCCGGAGGTACCAGCCGGCGCGGTGTGCCCGGCCTGCAGGGGGTGGCGGGACGACGAGAAGCCGGCCGCACGGCGAGCCGCGGACGACAGCACCCGGACCCGGCGGCTCTCTTCCTGTGCCGCCAGCGCGAGGGCAAGCTCCGCCCAGGCCCGCTCCACCAGGTCGACGAGGCGCATGCCGAGCGCCTCGCACACGGCGGCGAGCACCTCGGAAGAGGCTTCCTTGCGCCCCCGCTCCACCTCGGACAGATAGGCGGTGGACACCCGGGCGTCGGTGGCGACGTCGGCCAGCGTGCGGCGCTGCTCCCGCCGGGTGCGCCGCAGGATGCCGCCCACCAGGTCACGGAGCAACGGTTCGCGGGTGTGTTCGAGCGTGCCGGGTCTCGCCCCTGGCCCGCCCTCGTCCGTGGTGCCGAGCCCAGCAGTACGTGCAGTACCTGTTGAGATCATTGCCATCTGCCCACTCCCGCCGTTGGTACCCGTCACGGTACCCAACCCCACTGACACCGCGGGTCGTTCCGGCGTCTGCTCCTGGCGTAACGCCCGAGAGCGAAGCCAGGGTGCGTGTCAGTGGCTCCTGGCACCATGGGACCACCGACCAGGAGAGGACAGTGGTGTTCGGATCTATCGAGGTGCGCGGAGCTCGCGAGAACAACCTGCAGGGAGTCTCGATCGACATCCCCAAACGGAAGCTGACCGTGTTCACGGGGGTCTCCGGCTCGGGCAAGAGCTCGCTCGTGTTCGGCACCGTCGCCGCCGAGTCGCGGCGCCTGATCGACGAGACGTACTCGGCATTCCTCCAGGGCTTCATGCCGTCCCGACCGCGGCCCGACGTCGACACCCTGTCGAACCTGTCGGCCGCGATCGTCGTGGACCAGGAGCCCATGGGCGCCAACGCGCGCTCGACGGTCGGCACGGCCACCGACGCCTACACGATGCTGCGGATCATCTGGTCCCGGCTCGGCCAGCCGCACATCGGCGGGTCCAACCTCTTCTCCTTCAACGACCCGCAGGGCATGTGCGCCAACTGCGAGGGTCTGGGCCGCGTGTCCGCCGTCGACACCGACGCGCTGGTGGACCGCAGCAAGTCGCTGAACGAGGGCGCCATCACGTTCCCAAACTTCGGGGTCGGCAGCTGGTACTGGAAGGTCTACGCCGAGTCCGGCCTGTTCGACGTCGACAAGCCGCTGGCGGACTACACCGAGACCGAGTGGCACGACCTGATGTACGGCGCGGAGCGCAAGATCGTCGCGGGCGGCATCAACGTCACCTACGAGTCGCTGGTCCCCAAGATCACGCGCCTCTACCTCGTCAAGGACGTCGAGTCGATGAAGGGCGCGATGCGGGCCGCCGTCGACCGGCTCGCCACGTTCACGGCCTGCCCGGCGTGCGGCGGCACGCGGCTCAACGATAGGGCGCGGTCGTCGCTGGTCAAGGGCAAGCACATCGGCGAGGCGGCTGCCATGCAGCTCACCGACCTCGCCGAGCTGGTGCGCGACCTCGCGGACCCGCAGGTCCAGCCCGTCCTCGACGGTCTGGGCGATCTGCTCGCCACCTTCGAGCAGATCGGGCTGGGGTACCTGTCGCTGGACCGGGAGTCGTCGTCGCTGTCGGGCGGTGAGGCCCAGCGCACCAAGATGGTGCGGCACATGGGATCGGCCCTGACGGACATGACCTACGTGTTCGACGAGCCGACGATCGGTCTGCACCCCCACGACGTGCGACAGATGAACGCGCTGCTCCAGCGCCTGCGGGACAAGGGCAACACGGTGCTCGTCGTGGAGCACAAGCCCGAGGTCATGGCCGCTGCCGACCACCTCGTCGACATGGGCCCGGGTGCCGGCACCCACGGCGGCACGGTGGTCTACGAGGGTGACATCGCGGGACTGCGCAACTCAGGAACCGCGACGGGCAAGCACCTGGACCAGGCGGTCACGGTCAAGCAGACTCCACGCACCCGGACGGGAGCGCTCCGGATCGAGCACGCGACCCTGCACAACCTCCAGGACGTCTCGGTCGAGGTCCCGCTCGGGATGCTCGTCGCCGTGACGGGCGTGGCCGGATCGGGCAAGAGCTCCCTCATCCACGGCTGCCTGCCGCGCGACAGCGTGACGTTCGTCGACCAGTCGGTGATCCGCGGGTCGCGCCGGTCCAACCCCGCGACCTACACGGGCATCCTCGAGCCCATCCGCAAGCAGTTCGCCCGCGCGAACGGCGTCAAGCCCGCGCTCTTCAGCGCGAACTCCGCCGGTGCGTGCCCGGAGTGCAAGGGTGTCGGCCTCATCTACACCGACCTCGCGTTCATGGCGGGGGTCGCGAGCCCGTGCGAGGCATGCGGCGGCAAGCGGTTCACGGACGAGGTGCTGGGCTACACCCTGCGCGGCAAGAACATCGCCGACGTGCTCGCGATGTCGGTCGAGGAGGCGCTGGGCTTCTTCACGGAGAAGGCGATCCAGCCGATGCTGTCCCGGCTGTCCGACGTCGGGCTGCACTACATCTCTCTCGGGCAGCACCTGAACACGCTGTCCGGCGGCGAGCGGCAACGGCTCAAGCTCGCGATCGAGATGGGCAGCGACACCCCGGTCTTCGTGCTCGACGAGCCCACCGCGGGCCTGCACATGCAGGACGTCGACAACCTGGCCGGCCTGCTCGACCGCTTGGTCGACTCCGGCCGGTCCGTGATCGTCGTCGAGCACAACCTGTCGGTCGTCGCGCGTGCCGACTGGGTCATCGACATGGGACCGGGCGGCGGGCACGACGGCGGCCGCGTAGTCTTCGAGGGAAGTCCAGCCGACCTGGCGCGAGAAGAAGCATCACTGACCGGCCGCCACCTCGCCGAGCTGATCGCGTGACGGGTTGATCGCGTGCGAGCTGATCGCATGACCTGAAGGTCTCGGGTGCCCCCACCCGGGTTCGAACCGGGACTGTGCCGGGTTTAAGCCGGCTGCCTCTGCCAGTTGGGCTATGGGGGCGCACCCAGAGACTACTGCGCCGAGGTAGTCGTCTGGCGAGGTAGTCACGCAGCGAGGTAGTCCCGCGCATCGCGCTACGGGACTACCTCGCCGGCTGACTACCTCGCCAGACGGCTACCTCGGCGGAAGCAGAGCGGGCGGGCAGGTCAGGGCTTGGAGCCCGACTCGGCACGCTCGGCGGACGACTCCGCCTTCTGCTCGACCTTCTCGCTGGTCTGCTTCGGCGGCACGGACGCGTTGCGGAACTCCTGGCGGGGGTCGTGCAGCGAGCCGAGCGAGACCAGCTCGCGGCCCATGAGGAACTGCCCGATCCAGCCGATCAGGATGCGGATCTTGCGGTTGCCGGTCGGCATCGCCATGACGTGGTAGCCGCGGTGGGCGACCCACGCCGGGAACCCGCGCAGCTTGATGAAGCCGAACAGCTCGGCGACACCCTTGTAGAGACCGAGCGACGCGACGACACCGAGGTTCTTGTGGTCGTAGTCGACGGCGGGCTTGTCCTTGTAGAGCGCGACGATGTTGTCGGCCAGGCGCACGGCCTCGCGAATCGCGTGCTGCGCGTTCGGCGGGCAGAACTTGCCGGGGTTGTTGACGTCCGGCACGGCGGCGCAGTCCCCGGCGGCCCAGGCGCCTTCGACGATCTCGCCGTCCTCCGAGGCGACCTGCAGCGTGGGGAGCACGATGACGCGGCCCAGCTTGTCGAACGGGAGGTCGGACGCCTCCTTGATGACCGGGTTCGCCTTGACGCCAGCGGTCCACACGATCGTCTCGGTGTCGAACTCGACGCCCGTCGAGGTCACGACGTGCCCGTCCACGCAGGACGAGAGGAAGGTGTTGAGGTGGAACTCGATGCCGCGCTTCTTCAGCTCGGCGAGGGCGTACTCGCCCATCGGCTCCGTGACCTCGGGCAGGATGCGCCCGGCGCCCTCGATCATGACGAACCGGAGGTCGGACGCCTCGATCGTCTGGTACTGCCGTGTCGCGTAACGCGCCATGTCCTCGATCTCGGCGAGCGCCTCGATACCGGCGAACCCGCCACCGACGAAGGTGAACGTGAGCATGCGCTTGCGCAGGTCGGCGTCCCACGTGGAGGACGCGACGTCCATCCGGTTGATGACGTGGTTGCGGACCGCGATGGCCTCTTCGACGTTCTTGAAGCCGATGGCCGACTCCGCGAGGCCGGGGATGGGCAGCGTGCGCGACACCGAGCCGAGGCCGACGACCAGCTGGTCGTACGACACCTCGTACTCGTCGCCCGACTCGGGCTGGATCTTCACGTGCTTGCGCCCGTGCTCGATCCCGGTGACCTTGCCCTGCAGCACGTCGATGCCCTTGAGGGCCTTGCGGTGCGGCGCCACGACGTCGCGGGCGTCAATCGACCCAGCGGCCGCCTCGGGCAGGAAGGGGGCGTACGTCATGTACGGCCGCGGGTCGACGACGACGATGGCCGCCTCCCGCTTCTTCAGCTTCTTACGCAGGCGGCGCGCCACGTAGAGGCCGACGGACCCGCCGCCGAGCACCACGATGCGCGGCACCTTCCGCGGGCGCGGCGTGCTCGCCGTATCGGAAGCATGGCTGACCGAGGTCAGGTCGTTCTGAGGCATGATTCCCAGGGTACCGCGAGCGTCGCATCCGTACTGACACGACAAAGAGCGGCGTGGGCGTGATGCACACCACGCCGTCGTCGCCGCTGCAGGAACTTCCTCGATCCTCTGGCAGCCATAACGGACCACCGCCGCCGGGAGTTCCCGGCTGGCGGCGGTCCGTCAGCGGCACCAGAACGGGTGTCAGTCGGCCTGCGTCGCCTCGAGGGTCGGCTCCCGGGACCCGCTGCCCGACGTCGGCCGCTCGCCCGGGCGAACCGGCTCCCCTGCAGGGTCGCTCGCCGGGTGGTCGCTGCCGGGGCGCCCCTGGTTCGGCTCACCGGATTCGCCCGGCTCGTCGGAGCCTGCGTCCGAGTTCGAGTCCGTGCCCGTGCCCGAGCCCGAGCCCGCACCGGCGGCTCCGCCGTCGTCGATCGCCGTCGGCGCCTTGAGGAACGGCCACGGCATCTCCTGCGGCTGCACGCCCGTGGGTGGGACCGGGTACTCCTGCCCCTCGAGGTCGTAGAGGTCGCCGTCCCCGTCGGGCCCGCCGATCTGTTCGGCGAGCAAGGCCCTGAGCGGGTAGACGTTCCAGCGCGTGCGACCGTCGGACGCGGTGGCGGGCTGGAAGCTCCAGTCGCCCGCGACGTCGGGCACGGACCAGGTGTCCCAGGTCGCGTCGCTCCCGATCGTGCGCACGGGCCGACCCCGGTCGTCGAAGAGCTGCACGTCGCGGATCGGGTCACCTGCCGCGTCGTAGGCGAAGAGGTTGCTGACCCGCATGCCGTCGACCCAGACGCCGTCCACCTCCGGGCCGTTCCCCGCGCCGTCCTGAGAGACCAGTGCGTTGTTGAAACCCTCGTCGAAGCCCGAGTCGAAGCCCGAGTAGTAGTCGGCCACGACCGGCCGAGAGTCCGCCTCGACGTCCGTCACCATGGGGATCGCGAGGAGGGCCGCGGCGACCGACGCGACGGCGACGGCACGCGGGAACCAGGTCCAGCGCGGGATCCACCGGCCACGCCCCCACTGGACGCTCACGACGATCGCCGCGATGACCAGGATCCGACCAGCGGTCGAGGACGGCCAGAGCGTGACGTCGGCCATACCGAACGGCCACATGACGACCTGCGCGCCGACCCAGCCGCGCAGGATCCACCAGGCCGGGGCGATCGACCTCGCGAACTCCACGAACGCCGCCCAGCCCGGCGTGCTCGTCAGAGGCCTCCAGAAGGAACGCCACCGCTCGGACATCACCGTCCAGGCCTCGCCGATCGCGTGGCCAGGCCCCCGCCCGGCCCGTGCCCCGGCGGCGGGCGGTAGCCCCGCAGCCGTGCGCAGCTCGGTCGCGTACTCGTCGGCAGGTCCGAAGCGCACGGCCAGGTCGAGGGCCTGGGTGCCCGCCCCGTCGGCAGGGGCTGCCGCCTCGTCGAGGACCGCCTCGGTGAGGTCGGCCTCGAGCCCGTCCGTGAGATCGTCGACGGCGTCCTGCCCGAGGTCCGCCAGGTGCAGGCGCACCGCCTGCGCGTAGCCGCGCACGTGGGCGGACAGGGCGTCACTGCTGGTGATGGTGCTCATCGAGCTGCCTCGTTCCTCTCGCCGAGAAGTCCGGCCACCGTGCCGGCGAACTCCTGCCACTCCTTGCGCTGGATGTTCAGCGCCTCCCGCCCGTGCGGGGTGATGCCGTAGTACTTGCGGTGCGGGCCCTCTTCCGACGGCACCACGTAGCTGGTGAGCGAGCCGCTCGCGTAGAGGCGGCGCAACGTCCCGTAGACGGAGGCCTCACCGGACTCGACGCCGCGGGCGCGCAGCCGCCGGACGATGTCGTATCCGTACCCGTCCTCCTGCTCGACGACCGCGAGCACCGCGGCGTCAAGCACTCCCTTGAGCAGCTGTGTCGTATCCACGGACAGCACGGTACCGCGCAATGCGTAATAGTGCGACGAAACACGCCGGCGCCCACCGCCGCCGTGCCCCGCCGCCGTGCCACGCCGACGGGTTCACGCCGACGGGTTCACGCCATGGACAGCGCGATCCCGTCGAGGATGTCGTGCTCGCTGGTCACCACGCTGGTGAGCGAACCACCGGCCGCCGCGACGTCGGCCGCGACGCGGGTGATCACCTCGGACCAGACAAGGGCGCCCGCGGCGATCACGTCGACCCGCCCCGGGTGCAGGAAGCCCATGGCCACCCGCTCGGCTCGCGGCGCCGCCACCAGGGCGGCGCAGGAGTCCAGCACCGTCTGCACGGGCAGCTCCGCCTGGTTCACGCGCTCGCGCCGGTACTCCGTCAGCCCCAGCGCGTGCGCGGTCACGGTGGTGATCGACCCGGCCAGCCCGACCAGGGTGGCCGTCTTCGCGAGCGGGACCACGCGGGCGGCGTCGTCCAGGTGGGACCGCACGTCCGCGCGGGCGGCCTCGATCTCGGCCGCCGACGGCGGATCGCTGTGCAGGTGCCGTTCCGTCATCCGCACCGACCCGATGTCCATGGAGACGCTCGCGTCCACCGAACCGGTGCCGAGCACCAGCTCCGTGGATCCACCGCCGAGGTCGACCACGAGGAACGGGCCGGCGTGCGCCTCCGCGACCGCACCGGTGGCTCCGCGGAACGACAGCTGGGCCTCCTCACCGCCCGTGATGACCTCGACGTCGACACCGAGCGCCGCCCGGACGCCGTCGAAGAACTCGTCCCGGTTCCGCGCGTCCCGCGTGGCCGACGTCGCCACGAACCGCACCCGCTGCGCCCCCGCGGCCTCGATCGCGGCCGCGTAGTCGCGGGTCGCCGTGAGCGTGCGCGCCAGCGCCTCGGGTGCGAGCTCACCGGTGCGGTCCACACCCTGGCCCAGCCGCACGACCTCCATGCGGCGGTCGAGCTCGGTGAGGTTTCCGGCGGCGTCGACGTCCGCGAGGAGCAGGCGGATCGAGTTGGTGCCGCAGTCGATCGCGGCTACGCGAGAGGAAGTCACGGGAGGATTCTCCCAGGCGTCCCGGCTACGGACCGTCGGACGTGCCGGTTCCGCGAGAAACCTCACGTGGTCGTGACCGCGACCGTCGTGCCTCGAACGGTCGCGTAGCCGCGACGGTCGCGCTCAGTACGAGGTTCAGCAGGTGCAGCGGTCCGGCCGCCAGGTGTCCTTGGCCAGGCCGAGCGCCTCGTCGCCGAGGGGGTTCACGCCCGGTCCGGCGGCCAGCGCGTGCGCGAAGAGCACGTGCAGGCACTTGACGCGGGTCGGCATGCCCCCGGCCGAGATCCCCGAGATCTCCTCGACGTGGCCGATGGCCTCCCGCTCGGCGAGGTAGTGCTCGTGCGCCTTCCGGTACGCGGCGGCGAGCTCCTCGTCCGTCTCGAGCCGCGCCGTCATCTCCTTCATCACGCCGTTCGCCTCCAGCGTCGAGGCCGCGGCGACCGCACCGGGGTGCGTCAGGTAGAAGACGGTCGGGAACGGAGTGCCGTCGGGCAGCCGGGGCGCCGTGCGCGCCACCGTCGGACGGCCGCACACGCAGCGCGCCGCGATCCCCACGACGCCGCGCGGCTCGCGGCCGAGCTGCTCGGCCAGGACGCGCAGATCGTCGTCGGACACGGTTTCAGTCGCGGTGTTCACCCACCCATTGTCTCCCAGGACGCGGACTGCCCGACGGCCGGGCGGCCCATGGCAGAGCAGGGCAGAGCAGTGCAGGGCAGAGCAGTGCAGGGCGCGGGCGGATCGCCGGCGGACTACTCGTCGCCGCCGGCGATCCGCACGGAGTCCCACACGCTCGTGAACCAGGGGGCGTCCGCGTCCGCGGACGCCTCGGGCGACGGCTCGACGACGCCGGGGCCCGGCTCCTCCTGCTCGACGGAGTCGGTGTCGAGCGGGCGCCACACCTTGTCCCCGGGCATGACGAACCGCAGCCGAGACCGCGCCTGCTCGATCACGTACGACCGGTCGTCCCAGCGCTCGAGCTCGGTCTCGAGCTGCTCCTTCTGGTCCTGCTGCTGACTCAGCTCGGACCGCAGCTCGCGCAGCTCGGCCTGCTGCGTCACGACGGCTCGAACCGTCGGCAGCAGCAGCACCACCGCGAGGAGCACCACCACGGACAGCACCATCGCGCGGACCGTCAGCACCTCGGGCAGCACGAGGCCGAAGCTGCCGCGCTTGCGCTCGGCACGCGGCGGCAAGCCACCGGAGCTGACCGCGGTACGGCGACGCGGCTGCGTGGGTCGCTTCGCCCCGCCGCCCGACGTCGGGCGCGCGGTCCTGGGGGCAGCCGTGCCGGGGCGCGCGGCGGACCGGGCCGGGGCGCTCCGCGGCGCGGCCGTGCGGCGGCCCGCGGACGACGGC
>NZ_JAJQMN010000019.1 GCF_028994775.1 Promicromonospora iranensis
ACCATGCGACTACGCCGCGCCGAAGAACGCCTCGCCGGCGCGTTCGCCGCCGCCCACGCCCAAGACGTCAACGAACCCGAGTGCCGCACCACCCGCGCCGCCATGCACGACTACCTCAAGGACCGGCTGCTCCCCCGCCGCCGTGGCCGGTTCGAGGCGCACATGGACACCTGCGCCGAATGCACCCGGGCGTTCATCGACGTGCGTGAGGTGTCCTGGATGCTGCGCGACCTCGGTCAGCACGTCGTCGCGGGAGCGCTCGCCACGGGAGCACTCGGCGCCGCGATCGGTGCCGGAGCGGCCGGTGGAGCAGCGGGCTCGGGAGCGGGCGCGGCGGGCGCCGGAGCGCCGCGCCCGTTCGGCAAGAAGGAGGCGGCGATCGCGGCGGGTGTCCTCGCGGCGATCGGCCTCGGCGGAGGAGCGGCGGCGTTGGTCGCCAACCAGCAGCCCGCCGAGCCTCCCGCCGCCGAGTCGGTCGCGAACCCGGGTGCGGGTGGCGGCGGTGCGGGTGGCGGCGGTGCGGGTGGCGGCGGTGCGGGTGGCGGCGGTGCGGGTGGGGGCGCTGGTGAAAGCAGCGGAGCGGGTAGTGGTGGCGGGGGCGGCGTGGGCGGAGGCGGCGGCAGCGATGGCAGCGGCGGCGCAGGTGATGATGCGGGCGCAGGTGCAGGAACAGGGGCGGGCGCGGCCAGCGATCCCGGCGGTGCCGGCACAGAAGGCCGGGGCGTGGATGACGGCGGCAGAGCCGGTAGGACCGGCGACCCCACCGACATGGGCAACGGCGGCGACACCGGCAACGCCGCCGGCGGCAACAGCAACAGCAACAGCAACAGCAACGACACGAGTCCACACATCGGGGCAGCGGTGACCGGCTGGCTCGCCGAGCTCGGCATCGGTGGCGAGCCGGCCGACGAGCAGAACGGCGGCTCGGACGACGCAGGCAACAGCGGTGCCGACGGCAGCGACGCGGGCGGCAGGTCCGGCGCGGGAGAGCAGCCGGACACTGGTGCCGGCAACAGAAACAACAACAACGAGGGCACGACGTCCGCCGACGGCACGGACGTCGGCATTGGTGGCGAGATGAGGAGTTGGCTCGGAAACCTCGGCGCCGTCGGGATTCCCGGCTTCCTGCTGATCGTCCTCATCCTGTGGCTCTGGGAGCGGTGGACCCGCGCCGAGGAACGCTAGGTCGCGATCGCCGGTCGCAGGTCGCGGCCTCCGCAGGTGGGGAGCGCTGTTTCGGAAGGTGCCGGCTGGGCTGAACTATGTTCGGCTGGAGACCGGGAATGCGGGCTGTGCTGAATTGTTCAGTCTGGCTGGACTGAGTCAGTCTGAGCCGAACGAAATCAACCAGACCTGGCACCCGCGCCACCGGTCTATCGCACCGCCCAGGCACCCGCCCGGCCGGTGGGCCGCCCACCAGCCCACCAGCGACAAGACAGACAGCAAGGGGACAAACATGCGCATCGATCTGACCGGCAAGACCGCGCTGGTGACCGGCTCGACGCAGGGCATCGGCCGAGCGATCGCCGCCACGCTCGCCGACGCGGGCGCCCGGGTAGCCATCAACGGAAGGCGAGCCGACGGCGTGGCAACGACCATCGACGAGCTCCGAGCGGAGTCCGCGGAGCGCGACCTGGTCGCCGCCGCCGGCGACGTCACCGCGGCCCCGGGGGCCGCGGAGGTGCTCGCCGCGACGGGCGACGTCGACATCCTGGTGAACAACCTGGGCATCTTCGGCAGCACGCCGGCCCTCGACATCGACGACGACGAGTGGCGCCGGTACTTCGAGGTCAACGTGCTTGCCGCCGTCCGGCTGATCCGCACCAGCCTGCCGGGCATGACGGCGCGTGGCTGGGGCCGGGTGCTCAACATCGCCAGCGACTCCGCGATAGTCATCCCCGCCGAGATGATCCACTACGGCGTCTCGAAGACGGCGCTGCTGGGCGTCTCCCGCGGGTTCGCGAAGGAGGCGGCGGGCACCGGCGTGACGGTCAACTCCGTCATCGCCGGCCCCACGCACACCGGTGGCGTCGAGAAGTTCGTCTACGAGCTGGTCGACCCGGCCCTGCCCTGGGACGAGGCGCAGCGCGAGTTCATGCGCCTGCACCGCCCGCAGTCCCTGCTCCAGCGGCTCATCGAGCCGCAGGAGATCGCGAACATGGTCGCCTACCTCAGCTCGCCGCTCGCCTCGGCGACGACAGGTGCGGCCGTACGGGTCGACGGCGGATATGTGGACTCGATACTCCCCTGACACTCCCCTGACGCTTCTCGCGTCGAGCCCTTCCCGACCCGCGGCCCTCGCCCGAACTGGCTCCCGCGGTAGCCTGGCCGCATCGCCGCAGATACCACCACGCGTCCCGGGACCGCGGGCGAGATGCTGACCCTCGCGGTCGGAGACCTCGTGCGCCGGATCCACTACCGCGTCCCGGCGGCACTCGCGGACGAGCCGGACGCCGTGCACCGACTGCGCACCTCGGTCCGTCGGCTGCGCAACGTGCTCGCCGCGTTTCGCCGGTACCTCGACAAGGACGCGACCGCCGAGCTCCGGTCCCTGCTCAAGGAGTGGGGCGATGTGCTGGGACGGACCCGCGACCTGGAGGTGCGCGCGCAGCAGGCCGCCGCGGCTGCTGATGCGGCCGGCCTCGACGAGCAGGCGCGATCCGCCCTGCTCGACCCGCTGCTGACGGCCCACGAGCAGACACACGCCGACGCCGTGCGCTGGAGCCGGTCGGGACGAGGCCAGGACCTGGACCGGCTGCTGACCGAGTGGGCCGCTGAGCCCCGGCTCGGCGAACGGGCCGCACGGCCCGCCACGAAGGCCTCCCGCCGTGCCGTGCGCCGGCAGGTCGAGCGCACCCGCGGTGCGGCCGGCGAGCTCACCGACCTCGAGAGCGCCCACGAGCTACGAAAGGCAGCGCGTCGGCTGCGGCACACCTGCGAGGCCATCACCCGCAAGCCCGTCGGCCTGCTCGGCCGCAGGACCAAGGACGTCGGTTCCGCCGGGCAGCGGATCCAGTCGCTGCTCGGCGACCACCGCGACGCCCTGCTGCTCGCCGAGCACGTCCACACGCACGCGAACGGCTCCCCCGCGTACGACGCCGTCGTCGGCCGGTGCCAGGAGCGGGCCATCGCCGCGCTGGCCGACCTGCCCGCGGCGCTGGGCGAGCTGGAGAACCGCGCACGCTGAGCACGGTGACGGCCGGTTTCCGCCAGTAGTCCGCGCCCTGCGTTCCTATGGTCGTTCGTGTGCGAATCTCACCAGCGGACGACTCCGTCAGAGCCTCGACCCTTCGCGGCCCGGTAGTGCTGTTCATGGCAGTCGCCGCCGCCCTCGGGACGGCAGCGACCTACCCGCTGCAGCCCGCGATCGCCGACGTGGCAGCCTCACTGGACTCCTCGACGTCGGCCCTCGGCATGGCTCTGGCCTGCGGTCCTGCCGGCTACCTCGCCGGGCTCGGCCTGCTGGTTCCTCTCGTCGACCGATTTCCTCCGCGGTACGTGCTGACGGCGCAGCTCGTCGCACTGAGCCTTTCGATCGGCGCGACGGCTGCTGCCTCGACCAGCTGGCTGCTCGGGCTGTGCGTCCTGCTGACCGGCCTGTGCTCCTCGGTCGGGGCCGGGCTGAGCTCGGTCGCCGGGCGCCTGTCCAGCGCCGGAAGCCGGGCGACCGTGCTCGGCATCGTCACTGCGGGGATCTCGGCGGGGATCCTCCTCGGTCGCATCGCCGGGGGCTGGCTGGCCGACGCCGTCGGCTGGCGCGGGATGCTCCTGGCCTTCGCGGGCGGCTGCCTCCTGACGGCGGGAGCCGCCTGGCTGCTCCTGCCCCGAGTCGGCCGCGGTGGGCGAAACGGCTACCTGGCGACCCTGCGATCGATGCCAGGCCTGTTCGTCCGGTTCTCACCGCTCCGCCTGGCCGCCGCCAGGGGCGCTGCGTGGTTCTTCGCGTTCTGTGCGGTCTGGGCAGGCCTGGCGGTGGCGCTGTCCGCACCACCGTACGACTACTCGGCCGAGCGGATCGGCTTGTACGCCCTCGCCGGCCTCACCGGGATCCTCGCCACGCGGGTCGCCGGCGTGCTCACCGACCGGGTCGGAGCCCACACGGTGATCCTGGTCGGCCTCGGTGCGGCAGGTGTCGCTGCGGCCGCGATGGGCTTCGCCCTGGGCAGCCCCCTCCTGCTGGTCGTCTGCCTGGCCCTTTTCGACGCCGGGCTGTTCGCCGCCCAGGTCGCCAACCAGAGCACCGTCCTGGCGATCGACCCGCAGGCGCCGGCGCGTTTCAACAGCGCCTACATGATGGTCTACTTCATCGGCGGGAGCCTTGGCACGGCCTTCGGCGCCGCGGCGGCGGCCTGGATGGGCTGGCCCGGCACCACTGCCGTCGTCGTCGCCGCCCTGGCGGTGGCCGCGGCGATCACCCTCGCGGCAGCCGGCCCCGGCGCCCGCCGACCGGACCGTCGAAAGAAAGGTGAAAGCGGTGGTGAACTTCTCGCCGTAAATCGGGGGATCGAGTGAGGGAGGCGGGTCGCGGGCCGTAGCAGCCGCGTTCAGCGCATACGGTCATCTCGTCCTGCCCGTTCGCCCGTCAGCAACCGCCCCCGAAGGAGCCCCGTGCAGCTGTTCGACCTGGTGCTTCTCGTGGTGCTGTTCCTGGCCCTCATGGCGGGCCTGAGCCGGGGTCTGCTGGCCACGCTCGGTGGTCTGATCGGGCTCGTCATCGGTGGCGTCGCCGCTTTCTGGGCGGTCCCGGCCGTGAACGACCTGGTGCCGACCGCTGAGTGGCGCGGACCGGTGTCCATCGTGGTGGCCGTCCTGCTACCGCTGTTCGGCGCCTCCATCGGGGCGGGGATGGGCCGGAGCCTGCGGCAGGGCGTGGACCGCACCTCGCTCCGCCCGCTCGAACGCCTGCTGGGCGGGGTCGCGAACGTGGGCGTCGTAGCCCTCGCGCTCTCGTTCGTCGGCAACGCGGTCAGCGCCACGGGCGCGCCCGGGGTCGCCTCGGCGGTCTCGTCGTCCGCCGTCCTGCGCACGATCGACAACCTGACGCCGCCCGCAGTGGGCCGCCCGCTCGCCGAGATGCGCGCCATCGTGCTCGACGACGGCCTGCCGCGCCTGAACATCCTGATGGTGCCGCGCGACACGCCGACGGTGCCCGCCGTCGACCTCGACGACCCGGCGCTGGAGGCGTCGGCGCGGTCGGTGGCCCGGATCTCCGGCATCGCGTACGCGTGCGGCAAGAGCTCGACGGGGTCGGGCTTCGTCGTGGCGCCCGACCGCCTCGTGACCAACGCGCACGTCGTGGCCGGTGTGGACCGGCCGGTCATCGAGCTGCCCGGAGGTGCGGTCCGCGAGGGACGGGTGGTGTACTTCGACGCCGTCGACGACCTCGCCGTGATCGCCGTCGACGAGCTGGCCGCCGACCCGCTCGGCATCGCGCCGACACTGTCGGCCGGCGACCCCGCCGTCGTCCAGGGGTATCCGTACGGCGGTCCGTTCACCTCCGGCAGCGCCGGGGTGCTGAGCGTCAGCACCGTCCGCGTGCCGGATGCCTACGGCACGGGCGCGGCGCCCCGGGAGGTCTACTCCCTGGCTGCCGAGGTGCGCCCCGGCAACTCGGGCGGTCCGCTCCTGACGACCGGCGGCGAGGTGGCCGGCGTCATCTTCGCGCGCGACGACTCCGAGCAGAACATCGGCTACGCGATGACCAACGCCGAGCTCCTGCCGGTCGCCGAGCAGGCCGAGAACCTCGACACCGCGGTGTCGACGGGGCAGTGCGCGAGCTGACGGTCGCCGCCGACCGGGCGCCCCGTCCACCCCTTGCGCCTTTGTAAGCATCTGCTTACGCTTGACCCATGAGCGCGCTCGATGTCCTCGCCGACCCCACCCGGCGCCGCATCGTGGAGATCCTGGCGGACGGCGAGCTCAACGCCGGCGCGATCGCCGAGCACTTCGACGCCAGCCGGCCCGCCATCTCCCAGCACCTCGGCATCCTCGTCGACGGCGGTGTGCTCACCGTGCGCCGAGACGGGACGCGACGCATCTATCACCTCGATGCCGCAGCACTGACCGAGGCCGGTGACTGGCTCTCCGCCCAGGCCACCCGCTGGAACCGCACGCTCGACGCCCTGGAGTCCGCCCTCGACCAAGGAGAGATATGACCACGACACCGCCCGCAGGCGCCGGAACCCTCGGCGTCGGCGACGACGGAACCTTCCGCATCCAGTTCGACCGCACGCTCCGCCATCCCTTGCCCGCCGTCTGGGCGGCCCTCACCGATCCGGCGAAGCTCTCGGTCTGGCTCCCGGGCTGCCGGATCGAGGCCCGGGTCGGCGGCGACGTCCGCTACGACTTCGGGGAAGAGGGCGCGGCGACCGGCGAGGTGACCGCCCTGCGCGCGGCCGACGACGCCGAACCCACCGCCGAGCTGGAGCACACCTGGCGCTGGGACGGGCTCCCGGTCTCGGTGGTCACCTGGCGGCTCGAGCCGGCCGACGGTGGGACGCGGCTCGTGCTGACCCACCGTGAGGTGGGCCGCGCGCCTGCCACGGACTTCGCCGTCGGCTGGCACGTCATCCTCGACAGCCTTGACCGCTGGGCGGACGGCCGGACGTCGGACGACGTCTGGGACTCCTACGACACCCTCGCCCGGCACTACGCGGGAGCCTGAGACACCACCTCGGAACCCGCTCGCTCGCCCTGCTCCTCCCCCACGTCCTCCGGCGCCGCCGACGGCGCGACCGACGGCGCGACCGACGACGCGTCCAGCAGCTCGACCAGCGCCCCGGCGTCGACGTTCGCCCCGAAGGCCGGGGTGCCGGGCTCCATGCGGATGCTCTCGGCGAGGGTCCCGGCGGCGACCGGGTCGAAGCCGAGCGCGTCCACGATCGCCGCCACTGCCGCGACGTCGTCCGGGTCGTCGCCGGCGATCCCTATCGCCTTGCGGCCGGACGTGCCGGCGGGCCGGGCGCCGTCCTCGAGGTCGTGATAGCCCATGTGGTTGAACGCCTTGACGACGCGGGAGCCCGGGACCGCCGCCTGGACGTGCCGGCTGGTCGACTCCCCCGGCGGCACGATGCCGTCGCGGGGTCCGTCGACCTCCCACCAGTGGTTCATGGCGTCGACGACCAGCTTGCCGTCCAGGGCCGACGCCGGGACCGACCGGTGCTTGCCGAGCGGCAGGGCGAGGACGACGGCGTCGGCCTCGCGGGCCGCCGTCGTCGCGTCGACCGCGGCCGCGCCCGGTGCGAGCACCTCCACGGTGAGCGCGATGCGGGCCGGGTCGCCGGAGCCCGCCACGAGCACGCGGTACCCGGCCGCGACGGCGAGGCGGGCCAGCACGGTGCCGACCTTGCCGGCGCCGAGGATCCCGAGGGTGCGCACGGGGGCGCGCACCCCGGCGCGCAGCTCGTCGCGCACAGGAGCCGCAGCCATCACGCCACCGCCAGCTTCTCCGGCTGCTCGGCGAGCAGCTCACGGACCATGGGGATCACCTGCGTGCCGTACAGCTCGACGGCGCGCAGTCGGTCGCTGGCGCGCACGGTGCCGGCCGCGGAGTAGATGAGGTCGAACCGGCCGACGTCCAGGGCGCCGATGGCGCGCGCCATCTTGCGGGCGACCGTCTCGGGTGAGCCGACGTAGAGCGAGCCCTCCGCCACCTCTGCCTCGAACTCCTCGCGGCGCAGGGGCGGCCAGCCGCGCAGGGCTCCGATGCGGTCCCGGATCACCTTGTATCCCGGGTAGAACAGCTCCATCGCCTTCTCGTCGGTCTCGGCGACGAAGCCCGGTGAGTGCATGCCGACGGGGTAGGCGGTGGTGCCGAGCTCGTCCGCGGCCCGGCGGTACAGGTCCACGTACGGCGCGAACCGTTCGGGAGCACCGCCGATGATCGCCAGCATGAGCCGCAGCCCGTACCGGGCGGTACGGACGACCGACTGTGGCGACCCGCCGACCCCGACCCAGGTGGTCAGCCGGCCGGAGTCGGTCTTGGGGAAGACGTCCGCGTTCTCCAGGGACGGCCGCAGCGTGCCCTCCCAGGTCACCGGCTTCTCGTCGAGCAGCTTCACGAACAGGTCGATCTTCTCGTCGAAGAGCTGGTCGTAGTCGCGCAGGTCGTAACCGAACAGCGGGAACGACTCGGTGAACGACCCGCGCCCGAGGATGACCTCGGCCCGGCCGTTGGACAGTGCGTCGACGGTCGCGAACCGCTGGAACACCCGCACCGGGTCGTCGGAGCTGAGGACGGTCACGCCTGAGGCGAGCTTGATGTTCGAGGTAGTGGTCGCGATGCCGGCCAGCACGGTCTCCGGCGTGGAGATCGCGTACTCGGGCCGGTGGTGCTCGCCGACCGCGATCACGTCGATCCCCGTGTCGTCGGCGAGGACCGCCTCGTGCACCGTACGGCGGATCGCCTCGCCGTGGGACACGACCTCTCCGCGGTCGTTCCGCGGCAGGTCGCCGAATGTGTCGATGCCGAACTCGATGTCGCCCATGGGAACTCCTCCACGACTGCCCTACACATCTGATTGACGTGTCAATCATGTACCCGATATGGTTGACACGTCAATCACTGGAGGTCACCGTGACGAACAGCACGCCACCCCGCTCCCGACAGTCGCCGACGGCGGACGAGCTGCGCATCTGGCGCGGGTTCATCGAGACCGCGCAGGCGCTGAACGGGCGGCTGAGCAGCCGCCTGCACGAGGAGTCCGCACTGTCGCCCGGCGACTACGCGGTGCTGCTCGCCCTGAGCGAGGCGGACGGGCGCCGGCTGCGCTCCTCCGAGCTCGCGGACGCCGTCGGCTGGGAGCGCAGCCGGCTGTCCCACCACATCCGGCGCATGGAGGGGCGGGACCTCATCCGTCGCGACGACTGCGCCGTCGACTACCGCGGGGCCGAGGTGGTCCTCACGGACCACGGTGCACAGGCCTTCCGGAGCGCGTCGGTGCCACACCTGCGCGCGGTGCGGGAGCTGTTCGTCGACGCCCTGACCCCCGAACAGCTGGATCAGGTGGAGCAGTTCACCGCGGCGCTCCGCACCCGGCTGGACTCCCCCACCTGATCGCTCCCACCTGATCGCTGTGCGCTACTCGGACGCGGTGAGGTCGGCCGCCAGCTCCTCCAGGAGGTCGTAGCCCTCCTGCATGCCTCCCTCCATGCCCGAGGCGATGATCGTGTCACGCAGCTCCTTGCTCGGGGCGACCGTGCGGACGGTGAGCGTGGTACGCCCGTCTCGCTCAGTGAGCGTGTAGTGGTTCAGGGTGGGCTCCGAGTCGCCGTCGGGCGCCCCCTCGTAGACCTCCGTCTGCACCATGCCCGCAGGCGCGTCGATCTCGCGGAACTCGCCGTGGAAGCCCACCTCGAAACCGCCGTCCGCCGTCATGACGTACCGCCACGTCCCACCGACGCGGAGGTCGACGGACGCATGCGTCACGGTGCCGCGCCGCCCGGCCCACCAGCGCTTGATGAGGTCGGGCTCGGTGAGCACCTTCCACACGTGGTGGCGCGGCGCGTTGAACTCCCGGGTGACCAGGATCTCGGTATCGGTCGGCAGCGTCAGGACGGCGCTGCCCTTGGTCGTGGTGGCCATGTCAGTCTCCTCTTCCGGTTTCGATTCCGGTTTCGATGTCGGTTTCGATGTCGGTACGGATCTCGTTCTCGGTCCCGGCGAGCTCGTCGAGCACGCCGTCGATCAGGTCGAACCGCTCGTTCCAGAGCCGCTCGTACTGCCCGACCCAGGCATGGACCGCCCGGAGAGGCGCGGCGTTCACCCGGTACAGACGCCGACGCCCGTCGTCGCGCACCTCCACCAGCCCCACCTCCCTCAGGACCCGCAGGTGCTTGGACACCTGGGGCTGGGCGAGTCCGAGCAGCTCGGTCAGGTCACCCACCGCGAGCTCTCCGCCGGCCAGGGCGTCGAGGATCTCGCGACGGCGCGGCTCGGCCACCGCGTTGAACGCGTCGGTCGTGGTCGCTGCTCGTGCCATGGCTCAAACATATACCCATATAGGCATGCGTCAAGGGTTCGACGGCAGAGAAGGGACGGACGACAGAAGGGACGGACGACAGAAGGGACGGACGACAGAGAGGGGATCAACGGCACAGGACGTTCGGGTTGCGAGCAGCACCGGGCGGGAATTCGCTGGAGACATGGCGCAGGAAGAGACGATGAACTACCTCATCCCCGTGACGTTCCCGGACCTGGCCGCGGCCAAGAGCGGCACGGAGCCGCTCGTGGACACCTTGCGCGCCGCCGGCATCCAGGCCGAGATCATCGCCGAACCAGGCCTGGACTCCGAGGGCGACGGCGGCCGTCCCGACCCGGGCCCCACCACCCGGGAGCTGCACGTCCACGCCAGCAGCGCCGACGAGGCACGGCGCCGCGTCCAGGAGCTGACCGACGCGCGGTTCCCGGCCGGCATGGTGCTGCTGGGCGAGCCGACGCGGATCTGACCGCCCCCGGTAGCGTGGGGCCATGACGACGACCTCGGAGAACTCTCAGTACCTGCGGCTGCTGGGCGAGCAGGTGGGCCACGAGCTGGCAGCGCACCTGCAGTACGTGGCGATCGCTGTGTGGTTCGACAGCCACGACCTGCCGCAGCTCGCGGCGCACTTCTACCGGCAGGCGCTCGAGGAGCGCAACCACGGGATGATGATCGTCCAGTACCACCTGGACCGGTCGCTGCCCGTGAAGATCCCCGGCACCCCGGAGGTGCGCAACGACTTCTCGGACGTGGTCGAGCCGCTCCAGCTCGCGCTCGACCAGGAACAGCAGGTCACGCGGCAGATCGAGGCGATCTTCCGGGCCGCGCGCGACGAGGGTGACGCGCTCGGCGAGCAGTTCCTGATGTGGTTCCTCGAGGAGCAGGTCGAGGAGGTCGCCGCCGCGACGACCCTCGTCACCGTCGCCAAGCGCGCCGGCGACAACCTGTTCGACCTGGAGAACTACGTCGCGCGCGAGACGATCGGCGACTCCGGCGAGTCCGCTGCCGCGCCGAGGGTGGCCGGCGGGGCGCTCTGAGTGAACGGCAGGCCGCTCCGGGTGGGCCGTCTCATCGCACGAGGAGTCTCCGCATCTCGGCCACCTCGGCCGGTACGCGCCGCCGACGGCGGAGCGCGGCGGGCGCTTCGCACAGGCCCCGGACCACACCGGACCGGTGGCTCGGGCCCTGGGCCGCGACGTGCCGGATGTGGCCGACGGCGTCGCGCCACGGCAGCCGCATGAGCGCGGTGAGCGTCGCCGCTCGGGCCATCCCGTGCTGCCGCCTGCCCGGCGGCTGCCGGCTCGGTGACGGGTGGTGATGCACCACGACGTCCTGGACGTAGGACATCGCCCAGCCGGCAGCCGCGAGGTCGAGCGCGAGCCGCTCCTCCTCGCCGGGAAACCGGACCACGGGATCGAAGCCGCCCGAGGCCAGGAAGGCGCTCCGGCGGACCATCGTGGCGCACGCCACGAAGCCCAGGAGCGCGCTGCCGGGCACCGAGATGTCGTGCGGCAGCGGCGACGCGGCCATCTGCTCGCTCACCGGGTCGGTGCGCTCCTCGGGACCGACGAGGATCCTGGCGCAGACGAGACCGAGTCGGGGGTGGCCGGCCAGCACGTCGGCGGCGTCGTGCAGCGAACCCGGCGCCCACCACGAGTCGTCGTCCGCGAAGGCGACGAACGGCGTGGTCGCCGCCCGGACGCCGATGGTCCGGGCCACGGCGCCGACGTTGCGGGACAGCCGGATCACCCGTACATCGGGACGGGCCGCCGCGACGGCGTCGGCGCTGCCGTCGGTGGAGCCGTTGTCCACCAGGATTACCCGCGCCCGGTGGGCGGGCAGCGAGGTGAGCAGCTCGTCCCGGCGATCTCGGCTCGCGATCACGACGGTGACTCGCTCGTCCTCGATGTCCATCGTCGCCTCCCAGCGTCTCGACGTCGTCCGGACCTCTCTCAGGGTGGGCACGGGCCGGCCCAGCCGCATCCGGGCCGGTCGGGCACCGCTCACCGGCCCGGTCCGGTGAGGTCCGGCCCGGTCCGGTCAGGCGACGTCGTGTCGTATCACGCCCGAGTCGCGCGACTCCTGACTCGTAGTGCAACTGTTGCCCAGCGAGCCGGGAAACCATGCAGGGAGAGTGACGGATTCGCATGACGACCACGGGCCACCCTCGGTTCGGCCAGCCGTCCGCCGGACCGGGCCGGGCCGGCTCGGAGAGGGCATACCAGGGCACCACGCACCCGGGTGCGGGTGCCGCTCAGGCGGTCGTCCCGATGCTCCGCTCCGCCTTGGCCGACCTCGCAGCGGACACCGGCGGTTCCGCCGTCGGCCCCGATCGCGTCGAGCGCCGCCTCGAGCGCCAGCCTGAGTGCCGCACCACCCGGGCCGCCCTGCACGACTACCTCCACAAGCGGCTGGTACCCGGTCGGCGCAGGCGTGTCGAGGTCCACCTGGACCGCTGCGCCGAGTGCACCCGTGCGTTCATCGACGTCCGCGAGGACTCCTGGGCGCGCCGGCCTCGCACCGTGGCCGGGCCGTGGCTCACGTGACGTTCTTGCCCTCCGCCGGGATCAGCCGCCACGCGACGACGGCGGCGAGCGCCGTCAGCACTGCCGCGACGACGCACGCCACCTGCAGGGACGCGACGAACGCCTCCTTGGCCGCCTCCAGCACGTCTGCGCGTTCGCCGGCTACGGCCACCGCCGACGCCAGCGAGTCACCGGCCTGTGCCCGGGCGTCCGCCGTCAGGTCCGCGGGTAGTGTGACGCGCGCCTGGTAGCCGAGGGTGACGAGCGAGCCGAGCACCGCGACACCGAGCGCGACCCCGAGCTCGTAGGCGGTCTCGGAGATCGCCGAGGCCCCGCCCGCCTTGGCCGGCGGCACGGCGGAGACTACGGCGTCGGTCGTCAGTGTCATGGCCAGCCCCACGCCCAGACCTGCGGGAACCAGGGCGAGCGCGAGCCACACGTACTGGTCGGCACCCTCGGCCGCCGCGATGGCGACCATCCCGAGCGCCGTGACCGCGAGGCCGAGGGCGATCGCGGGGCCGCGGCCGAACCGTGTGATGGACCAGCCCACCACCGCGACCACGACGATGGACGCGATGGTGGCCGGGAGCTCGGCGACGCCGGCCACCAGCGGGGAGTATCCCCGCACGAGCTGCAGATACTGCGAGAAGAAGAACAGCATGCCGGTGAGCGCGAAGATGGCTATGAGGTTCGCCGCCACGGCGCCGCTGAACGCCGGGATCTTGAAGAGCCCGATGTCGAGCAGAGGCCCTCGCCCGTCGGCGACCAGCCGGGCCTGACGCCGCACGAAGGTGATCCCAGAGAGCACCGCCAGCGCCAGCACGCCGATCGCCAGCGCGTCGACGCCCTCGGAAGCCGCGTGCTTGATGGCCCACACCAGCGGCATCACGGCGGCGAACGACAGCACCACCGACAGGACGTCGAGGCGCCCGGGCTCCGGGTCCTTCGCCTCGGGCAGCAGCACGGCTCCCGCGATGACGAGCACGATGACCACGGGCACGTTGACGAGGAAGACCGAGCCCCACCAGAAGTGTTCGAGCAGCGCGCCGCCGACCAGGGGCCCGATCGCGGCACCACCACCGGCCGCCGCCGACCACGCGGCGATGGCACGGCTGCGCTCGCGCGCCTCAGGGAACAGGGTCCGGATGAGCGACAGCGTCGACGGCATGATCGTCGCGCCCGCCACGCCGAGCAGGAGCCGGGCGAGGATGAGGATCTCGGCGCTGGGCGCGAACGCGGCCAGCGCCGAGGCCACTCCGAACGCCGTCGAGCCGATCAGCAGGAGGCGCTTGCGCCCCACCCGGTCCGCCAGGGTGCCCATCGCGACGAGGAGCCCGGCGATGGCCAGCGAATAGATGTCGCCGATCCAGAGCACCTGGGTGGCGGTGGGCGCGAGGTCGCGGGTCAGCGAGGGTACCGCCAGGTAGAGGACGGTTCCGTCGATGGCGAGCAGGCCGACCGCCAGCACGAGGACGGCGAGCGCCGCCCACCGGCGGCGTGTGGAGAGGGCTGGAGATGAAGCGGTCACCTGACAACTGTACCGTCCAGCCGGTACAGTTTCACCGTGCGGGCCCTATAGTGCGTGCCGAGGGTCATGTCGAGTGTGAGGTGTCGGTCAGTGGGTCGAACGGCGGGCAGGGACCCGGAGCAGACGCGCGCAGCGCTCCTGGACGCGGCGAGCCGACTGGTCCGCGAGCGCGGGATCTCGGCGACCCTCGACGACGTCGCCCGCCGGGCGGGAGTCTCCAAGGGCGGGCTGCTCTACCACTTCGCGAGCAAGCAGGAGCTGCTCCTCGCGCTGGCGACCGACTGGCTCGAACGGTTCCGGGTAGCGGTGCTCGCGGCCGTCGCCCCGGACGACGACGCCCCGGGTCGCCTCGTGCGTGCCTACGTGCGCGTCTCGATCGACGGCGCGCTGGACGCGGCGGCGACTCGCGACGCGCTGGTGGTCATCGCGCACCTGTCGACGGTGGACGCGGTCACCGAGCTCGCTCGCTCCGACGCGCAGCGCTGGCAGGAGGACCTGCGCGCCGACGGCCTTCCCGAGGACGTGCTCTCGCTCGTCCTCGCGGCGGCGGACGGCGTCAGCGCCCAGCCGGTGTGGGGCATGGAACCCGCACCGGAGGAGCTGACGCGGCTCCGCGAGCACCTGCTCGCCCTGACTGTCGTCGACCGCTAGCTCAGTCCCTAGCTCAGTCCCCCGGCTCAGTCACCGATCCAGGTGTCCGCGAGCGCCTCCGACCCGCGGGCGAGCACCGCGACGTCGGCCCCGACGAGCACGAAGGACGCCCCCGCGTCCAGGTACGCCTGGGCGACGGCCGGGTCGAAGGCGTTGACGCCGACGGGCTTGCCGGCCGCGCGCACGGCGTCGAACGTCGCGCGGACCGCCGCGGTGACGTCCGGGTGGGTCTGCTGCCCGAGCACTCCCATGGACGCCGCCAGGTCGGACGGCCCCACGAAGACACCGTCGACCCCGTCGACCGCCGCGATGGCGGCCGCGTTCTCGACGCCGGTGGCCGACTCGACCTGCACGAACAGTGAGACGTACCGGTCGGCGTCGGCCATGTAGCCCGCCACGCGGTTCCAGCGCGCGCCCCGGGAGAGCGCGCTGCCCACGCCCCGGATGCCCCGCGGCGGGTAGCGCACCGCCCGCACGACGGCGGCGGCCTGCTCGGCCGTGTCGACCATGGGTACCAGCAGGTTCTGGGCGCCCAGGTCGAGCAGCTGCTTGAGCACCACCGCGTCGTCGGACGGTGCGCGCACGAGCGGCGTGACCGGGTACGGCGCCACGGCCTGCAGGAGTGCCGATGTGGTCTCCAGGCCGATCGGCGAGTGCTCGCCGTCGATCAGCAGCCAGTCCAGGCCGGCGCCGGCGCAGATCTCGGCCACCAGCGGGCTGCCGGTGCACACCCACATGCCGACCTGCGGCCTGTCGGAGCCGGCGATGCGGTCACGGAACGTGGGCGGGAGGGTCAGACGAAGCGGCACGAGACGGTCCCCAGCTCTCGGTAGTCGGCCAGCACGGTGTCGCCGGGCTCCACCCACACGGGTCGCGTGAAGGAGCCGGCGAGGACGATCTCCCCGGGCTCCAGCGCGTCGTCGTGCTGGGCGAGCTTGTTCGCGAGCCAGGCGACGCCGGTGGCCGGGTGGTTGAGCACCGCGGCCGCGACGCCGGACTCCTCGATGGTCTCGTTGCGGTACAGCAGTGCCGAGACCCAGCGCAGGTCGGTCTCGCCGACCCGTACCGGGTTGCCGCCGTAGACCATGCCACCCATCGCCGCGTTGTCGCTGATCGTGTCGACGATGGTCCGTCCGGCCATCTCGATGCGCGAGGACAGGATCTCCAGCGCCGGCACCACGTACTCGGTGGCACGCAGCACGTCGAACACCGTGACGTCCGGCCCCTTGAGCCCTTCGCGCAGCACGAACGCCAGCTCGACCTCGATCCGCACGTTCGAGAACCGCGAGTGCTCGATGACCGACCCGTTGTCGAAGACCATGTCGGCGAAGATCGCCCCGTAGTCCGGCTCGGTGATCCCGGTGGCCACCTGCATGACCTTGGACGTCAGCCCGATCTTGCGGCCCACCGGGCGGCGCCCCGCCTCGATGCCGCGCCGGCGCCACGTGTTCTGCACCGCGTACGAGTCCTCGATGGTCATGCCGGGGTACCGCGCCGTCAGGAGCGGCACCATGGTGCGCTCGGCCTCCGCGCGGGCCAGCTCATCGGCGATGGTGGTGATCGCCGCGTCGTCGAGCATGCGCTCCCCCGTCACAGCTGGTGCCCCAGCTTGTACTCGCCCTGCTTCCACGAGGGCAGATCGTCCGCGTCGTCCTCCGGGCGGGTGTACGAGAACCCGTCGGCGCCGATGGTCACGGCCATCTCGGAGGTGTCGGTGCGGGCGGCGACCGGCTGCGGGTTGCCGTCCAGGTCCAGGACGAGCGACGCCTCCGTGTACCAGGACGGCACCACCGGGTTGCCCCACCAGTCGCGACGCTGGTTGTCGTGCACGTCCCAGGTCACCACCGGGTTGTCGGGGTCGCCCGTGTAGTAGTCCTGCGTGTAGATCTCCACGCGGTGCCCGTCCGGGTCGCGCAGGTAGAGGTAGAAGGCGTTGGACACGCCGTGCCTGCCCGGGCCGCGCTCGATGTGGTCGGACAGCCGCAGCGCGCCGAGCTTGTCGCAGATCGCGATGATGTTGTGCTTCTCGTGCGTGGCGAACGCGACGTGGTGCATGCGTGGGCCGTCGCCGCCCGTCATCGCCGTGTCGTGCACCGTGGGTTTGCGCCGCATCCACGCGGCGTACGTCGTGCCCTCGGCGTCCTGGATGTCCTCGGTGACGCGGAACCCGAGGTCCTCCATGAACTTCACGGCGCGCGGCACGTCCGGTGTCACCTGGTTGAAGTGGTCCAGGCGTACGAGCGCGCCCGGGGTGTGCAGGTCGTACCGCCACGCGAGGCGCTCGACGTGGTCGACGTCGTAGAAGAACTCGTACGGGAAGCCGAGCGGGTCCGTGACCCGCACCGAGTCGCCGATACCCCGCGTGAAGCCCTCCGCGCGCCGCTCGACGCGGCAGCCGAGCTCCGTGTAGAAGGCGACTGCCCGGTCCAGCTCCTCGGGGCTGCGTACCCGGTAGGAGAAGGCGGCGACGGCGGCCACCGACCCCTTGCGCAGCACCAGGTTGTGGTGGATGAACTCCTCGAGGCTGCGCAGGTAGACGGCGTCCTCGTCCTCCTCCGTGACGACCAGGCCGAGCACGTCGACGTAGAAGTTCCGCGAGGCGGCAAGGTCGGTGACCACCAGCTCCATGTACGCGCACCGCAGGATGTCCGGCGGGGGCGCCAGGGGCGTGGGGATCGGGTCCGCGGCGATGATCGGCGCGTCGCTGGTGACGACGGGTCCGGCCGTGTCGGTCATCTTCAGGCCCCCTTGCCGAAAGTTTGCTTGCCGAAAGTCGGGTTGTGCACCGTGCCGAGCGTGATGTGCACGGCCTGCTGGTCGGTGTAGAAGTCGATGGAGCGGTAGCCGCCCTCGTGCCCGAGACCCGAGGCCTTGACCCCGCCGAACGGCGTGCGCAGGTCGCGCACGTTGTTCGAGTTGAGCCAGACCATGCCCGCCTCGATCCCCTGCGAGAAGTTGTGCGCCCGCTTCAGGTCGTTGGTCCACACGTAGGCGGCCAGCCCGTACCTGACCCCGTTGGCCAGGGCGAGCGCCTCCTCCTCCGTGTCAAACGGCGTGATCGCCACGACAGGGCCGAAGATCTCCTCCTGGAAGATCCGGGCCGACGGCGGCACGTCCGCGAAGACGGTCGGCTGCACGTAGTTGCCGGTCGCCAGGCCCTCCGGGCGCCCGCCGCCGGCCACGAGCCGGCCCTCCGTCCTGCCGATCTCGATGTAGGAGACGACCTTGTCGTAGTGCTCGGGGTGCACCAGCGCGCCGACCTCGGTCCGCGGGTCCTGCGGGTCTCCGACCACCACGCGCTTCGCCTGCTCGGCGTAGCGCTCGACGAACTCGTCGTAGACCGCCCGCTCGACGAGGATGCGGCTGCCCGCGGTGCAGCGCTCACCGTTGAGCGAGAAGACACCGAAGATGGTCGCGTCGATGGCGGCGTCCAGGTCGGCGTCGGCGAAGACGACGGCCGGCGACTTGCCGCCCAGCTCCATCGAGAGGCCCTTGAGGTACGGGGCGGCGTTGGCGAAGATGAGCTGACCGGTGCTGCTCTCCCCCGTGAAGGAGATGAGCGGCACGTCCGGATGCTTGACCAGCGCGTCGCCCGCCTCCTCGCCGAGGCCGTTGACCAGGTTGAACACACCGGCGGGCAGCCCCGCCTCCTCGAAGATGCCCGCCCACAGCGACGCCGACAGGGGCGTGAACTCCGCGGGCTTGAGCACCACGGTGTTACCCGTCGCGAGCGCCGGGCCGAGCTTCCAGGACTCGAGCATGAACGGCGTGTTCCAGGGCGTGATGAGGCCGGCGACGCCGATCGGCTTGCGGTTGACGTAGTTGATCTGGCGCCCGGGGACCTTGAAGGTGTCGTCCGCCTGCGCCACGACCAGGTCGGCGAAGAACCGGAAGTTCTCGGCGGCCCGGCGCGCCTGGCCCAGCGCCTGTGTGATCGGCAGGCCGGAGTCGAAGCTCTCCAGCTCGGCAAGCCGCGCGTCGCGGGACTCGACGATGTCCGCGACCCGGTGCAGGATCCGGGAGCGCTCGCGCGGGAGCATCCTGGGCCAGGGCCCGTTCAGGAACGCGTCACGCGCCGCGGCGACCGCGAGGTCGACGTCCGCCTGCTTGCCCGCGGCCGCCCGGAGATAGACGTCGTTGGTCACCGGTTCGAGCACGTCGAACGTGTCGCCGTCGGCCGAGTCGACGAACTTTCCGCCGATGTAGTGCTGGATGCGGTCCGGCAGGTCCGCCGGCACGTGGCGCGGCGCCTGGTTGGTCCCCTGGTTGATCTCCTGGTTGGTCGTCTCGTCGGTCACGGTGTCTCCCTGAGTGGTGTCGGGCGGGGCGCTGCCCTGTCGGCGCGAGCGTCCAGGAAGGCCTGCATGGTCGCCCAGCGGTGGTTGCGCGCGGCGATCTCGATCTCGAGCGGGTCGGCCCCGCCGGCGATCAGGTCGAGGATGTGGGCGTGCTCGGCCACGGAGTCCCTGGCCCGTCCGGGGACGAACGCGAAGGTGGAGTCCCGCAGCCCGGAGAGCTGGGCCCAGCCACGGTGGACCATGTCGAGCAGCAGCTTGTTGGGGCAGGACTCGAACAGCACCGAGTGGAACTGCCGGTTGAGGGCGGTGAACGCGTGCGGGTCGAAGTGGTCGAGCACCGCACGCAGGTGGTCGTTGACCTCCGTCGCACGCTGGAGGTCGGCCGCGGAGATGGCGGGCGCCGAGAGGCCGGTGGCGGCCCCCTCGACGACGCCGAGGGCCTGCATGGCGTCGACGTACCCGTGCTCGTCGACCATGGCGACCCGCGCTCCGACGTTGCGCTCGTAGGTCACAAGGCCCTCGGCCTCCAGGCGGCGGATCGCCTCGCGCACCGGCACGACACTCATCGCCAGCTCGTCCGCGATGCTCTGCAGCACGAGGCGGTAGCCCGGGCTGAGCTCGTGACGTGCTATGCCGTCGCGCAGGTAGTCGTACGCGAGCTGCGACTTGCTGAGCGCGCCGGCGAACGCGGTCTCGACGGCCGACGCCGTCGCGTCTCCGCTCGTCATCGCGACTCCCCCGAAGCCTGGGGCTGCTGGGGCTGCTTGGGCTGCTTGGCCTCCTGGGACCGCTGGGCCTCGTACCGTGCGCGCCACTCGGCGTTCGGGGGAAACAGCCCGTCGACCGGATGGCCGGCGGCCACCTGCTGGGCCACCCAGGCGTCCTGCTCCTCCTGGGCGATCGTCGCCTCGGCGACCTCCTCGGCCAGACGCAGTGGCAGGACGACGACGCCGTCCGCGTCGCCCACCACGACGTCGCCGGGCAGCACCGTCGCGCCGCCGCAGGCGACCGCGACGTCCGTGTCCCACGGCACGTGCCGGCGGCCGAGCACCGCCGGGTGCGGACCGCCCGAGAAGACCGGGAGACCCGTCGCGGCCACGGCCTCGAAGTCGCGCACGCCGCCGTCCGTGACCACGCCGGCCGCACCGCGCACCTGTGCGCGCAGGGCGAGGACGTCGCCGAGGGTCGCCGAGCCCGTCTCGCCGCGCGCCTCGATCACGATGACCTCACCGGCGCCGACGGTGTCGAACATCCGCTTCTGCGCGTTGTAGCCGCCACCGTGCGCGGCGAACAGGTCCTCCCGGTTGGGCACGAAGCGCAGCGTCCGCGCCCGGCCGACGATCGTCGCGCCCGGCACGTTCGGGCGCACACCCTCGATGATCACGTTGTTCAGGCCGCGCTTGCGCAGCTGGGCGGAGAGGCCGGCGACCGGCGCGCGCCGCAGCTTGTCCGCGAGCTCGTCGGTGAGCGCGAACGGCTCCGGCTCGGCACCCGGATCGGGCTCCGGCGGCAGTCCCGCCGCCGCACGGCTCCCCCAGGCCTCGGCACGCTGGGTGTCGTCGACCTTCGGCCCGGCCCCGACGTCGGAGAACGGCACCTCGCCCTGCACCACCGTCGTCTCCAGGCGGCCCGACGTCGGTGCGCCCGGCGCCGTCGGGGCGTCCACCTCGACCTCGACGACGTCGCCCGGCGCCACGACGCTCGACCCGGCGGGCGTGCCGGTGAGGATGACGTCACCCGTCTCGAGCGTGAGGTGCTGGGACAGGTCGGCCACGATCTGCGCGAACGGGAACAGCAGCGCGTCGTCGCCGGTGGTGTCCTCCTGCACGAGCTCCCCGTTGACCCACGTGCGCACGCGCAGCGCGGCCGGGTCGACCGCGCGGGCGTCGATGAGCGCCGGACCGACCGGCGTGTAGCCGTCACGCCCCTTGGAGCGCACGTTCGAGCCCTTGTCGGCCCAGCGCAGGTCGTAGACGCCGAGATCGTTGGCGGCGGTCACGGCCGCGACGTGCTCCCAAGCCTCCTCCACGGACACGTGCCGGGCCGGGTCGCCGATGACGAGGGCGACCTCCCCCTCGAACGCGAGCAGTTCCGTACCGGCCGGCCGCTCGACCACACCGCCGGTGGCGCCGAGCGAGCTCGTCGGCTTGAGGAAGTACGACGGCGCGGCGGGCCGCCGCCCCCGCTGGTCGGCGCGCGAGAGGTAGGCGAGATGGACGGCGACGATCTTGCCCGGCCGCTGTGCGAGCGGCCCGTCGACCGACGGCGTGGACGCCGTCGAGGCCTGCGCTTCGGTACCCATGAGCTCCCTTGCCCGTCGTCTTGCCCGTCGTTCCGCGCCGGTCGTCCCGTGCTCCGGATGACCCCTGGCGCTTTGTATCTCAAATCGTATATGGTCCAGGAGTACCCGGCAAGGCCGCCCCGGCCGAGCCCACCACGACCGGCCCGCCAACGACGGCGGGCCCGGATGACGAGGGAGTCATGCGATGTCACGCCCAGCCCCGGACGGCCCCGCAGCGGCCGGAGCCTCGGATCCGCGCGAGCGCCGCCGCGTCG
Organism: Promicromonospora iranensis; assembly: GCF_028994775.1. Lineage (GTDB taxonomy): Bacteria > Actinomycetota > Actinomycetes > Actinomycetales > Cellulomonadaceae > Promicromonospora > Promicromonospora iranensis_A. The sequence continues at coordinate 21,536 of NZ_JAJQMN010000019.1, forward strand.
TCCTCGCGACCATCGTCGGCACGACGGTCGAGTGGTACGACTTCTTCATCTACGCCTCAGCGGCCGGGCTCGTCTTCGGCCAGCTGTTCTTCGAGCCCGCCGGGTCGAGCCTCGGCACCCTCCTGGCGTTCGGCTCGGTGGGCGTCAGCTTCCTGTTCCGGCCGCTCGGCGCGTTCGTCGCCGGGCATCTCGGCGACAAGTACGGCCGGCGCGTGGTGCTCGTCCTGACCCTGGTCCTCATGGGGGCTGCCACCGCGCTCATCGGCCTGCTGCCGACCTACGCCCAGATCGGCGTCGCCGCGCCGGTCCTGCTCGTGCTGCTGCGGATCCTGCAGGGCATCTCGGCGGGCGGCGAGTGGGGCGGGGCGGTCCTCATGGCCTGCGAGCACGCACCCGTCGCGCGGCGCGGCCTGTTCGGGGCATCGCCCCAGATCGGCGTCCCGCTCGGCCTGCTGCTCGCGTCCGGGGTGCTGGGCATCATGAACGCCGTGGCGCCCGGCGAGGCGTTCCTCACCTGGGGCTGGCGCGTCCCGTTCCTGCTGAGCGTCGTGCTCATCGGCATCGGGTACTGGGTGCGCCGCAGCGTCGAGGAGAGCCCGGTGTACGTCGAGATCGCCCAGCGCGCGGAGACCACCCGGCAGCCGCTGCTCCAGCTCTTCCGCAAGCACACGCCCCTGGTGATCGTCGCCGCCCTCGTCTTCGCCGGCAACAACGCTGTCGGCTACATGACCACCGGCGGCTACATCCAGCGCTACGCGTCCGACCCGGCGGGGCCGGTCGGGCTCGACCGCGGAGCGGTGCTCTGGGCGGTGACAGCGTCCGCCGTCGTCTGGCTCGTCTCCACCTGGTTCGCGGGTGCCGTGTCCGACCGACTCGGCCGCCGCACCACGTACGCGATCGGCTTCGTGGTGCAGCTGGCCGGCGTGCTGGCCCTGTTCCCCCTGGTCAACGGCGGGACGTTCGGCTCGTTGCTGCTCGGCCTGGTCTTCCTGTCCGTCGGCCTCGGCCTCACCTACGGGCCGCAGGCGGCGCTCTACGCCGAGTTGTTCCCCGCGTCGATCCGGTTCTCCGGCGTCTCGATCTCCTACGCGATCGGGTCGATCCTCGGCGGTGCGTTCGCACCGACGATCGCCACGGCGCTGGTCCAGGCGACGGGCACGACGGCGGCGGTCACCATGTATCTGGCGGGTATGACCGTGATCGGCCTCGCGGCGACCCTGATGCTGCGCGACCGCACGGGCATACCGCTCGGGCCCGACCACGAGGAGCTGCAGGCCGCCAGCCCGATCTACGGCCTCGCCAAGGCCTGAGCCCCGGGCACCACGAACAGAACGGGAGAACGATGCAGTTCCACCATCACGGCTACGTTTCCGGGGACCCGCGCGTCCAGCCGGCGGCGGGCTACGGACTCGAGCGGCCCGCCGAGCTGCCGGACGAGGTCGACGTGCTCATCGTCGGCAGCGGCCCGGCGGGCATGATCGCCGCCGCGCAGCTCGCGCAGTTCCCCGGCATCCGCACCCACGTCGTCGAGCGGCGGGCCGGGCGCCTCGAGATGGGCCAGGCGGACGGCATCCAGGCGCGCAGCGTCGAGACGTTCCAGGCCTTCGGGTTCGCCGAGCGCATCACCGCCGAGGCCTACCGCATCACCGAGATGGCGTTCTGGAAGCCCGACCCCGCCGACCCGTCGAACATCGTGCGCGGCGCCGTGCCGCCGGACGACGCCCACGGGATCAGCGAGTTCCCGCACCTGATCGTCAACCAGGCCCGGGTGCTCGACTACTTCGCCGAGGTCGCGGCCACGGCGCCCGCCCGCGTGACCCCCGACTACGGTCTGGAGGTCGTGGGGCTCACCGTGGCCGACCACGGCACGCACCCGGTCACGGTGACGCTGCGCCACACGGCCGGACCGCACGAGGGCACCGAACGGACAGTGCGCGCCGGCTACGTCGTCGGGTCCGACGGTGCGCACAGCGCCGTCCGGCAGGCGATCGGCCGCAAGCCCGTGGGCGACCGGGCCAACCACGCCTGGGGCGTGATGGACGTGCTCGCCGTGACGGACTTCCCCGACGTGCGCACCAAGTGCGCCATCCAGTCCCACGACGGTGGGTCCATCCTGCTCATCCCCCGCGAGGGCGGGTTCCTGGCGCGCTGGTACGTCGACCTCGGCGAGGTGCCGCCGGACGACGGCGGCCGCATCCGCGCCACGTCGCTGGACGAGGTCATCGCGCGGGCGAACCGGATCATCCACCCCTACACCCTGGACGTGAAGGACGTGCCCTGGCACAGCGTGTACGAGGTGGGCCACCGGGTGACCGACGGGTTCGACGACGTCCCCGACGAGCTGGCCGGCACCCGCACGCCCCGCGTGTTCCTCACCGGCGACGCCTGCCACACGCACAGCGCCAAGGCAGGTCAGGGTATGAACGTGTCGATGCAGGACGGCTGGAACATCGCCTGGAAGCTGGCACACGTGCTCACGGGCCGGGCTCCGGAGTCGCTGCTGGCCACGTACTCGGCCGAACGGCAGGTCGTCGCCCAGGACCTCATCGACTTCGACCGGGAGTGGTCGCGCCTCATGGCCACGGCTCCCGAGGACCTGCCCGACCCGACGTACCTCGAGGACTTCTACGTCAAGACCGCCGAGTTCCCGTGCGGGTTCATGACGCAGTACCAGCCGTCGATGATCGTGTCCGAGCCGGCCCACCAGCACCTCGCCGCCGGCTTTCCGATCGGCAAGCGGTTCAAGTCGGCCCCGGTGGAGCGCGTCGCCGAGGGCAACCCCGCTCACCTCGGGCACCACGCCCGCGCCGACGGCCGGTGGCGCGTCTACGCGTTCGCCGACGCCGCCGCTCCGGGCGAGCCGTCGGCGCTGCGGGAGTGGGCGGAGTGGTTGGGCACCGCGCCGGGCTCCCCGCTGCTGCGGCACACCCCGGCGGGGACCGACCCGGACTCGGTGCTCGACGTCAAGGTCGTCTACCAGCAGGACCACTTCGGGGTCGAGTTCCCCGACGTCCCGGAGGTCTTCAAGCCGCGGGTCGGCCCGTTCGGGCTGGTGGACTACGAGAAGGTGTACGCGACCGACCCGGCGCAGGACATCTTCGACCTGCGCGGCGTCGACCGCGGCGGCGTGGTAGTCGTCGTGCGGCCCGACCAGTACGTTGCCGCTGTGCTCCCACTGAGCGCGAGGGACGAGCTCAGCGCGTTCTTCGCCGGGGCACTGCTGCCGCAGGACACCACGCGCACGAACCCGCGCACGAAGGAGAACGTATGACCGACACCCGCGAGTCCGACCTGCTCGACTCCGTCCCCGACGGGCTGCTCATCGGCGGCCGGTGGCGGCCCGCCGCGGCCGGCGCCACGCTCACCGTCGAGGACCCTGCGACCGGCAAGACCATCAGGACCATCGCCGACGCCGGCCCGGAGGACGGCGCGGCAGCGCTCGACGCCGCCGTCGACGCGGCGGCGGACTGGGCGGCGACGCCCGCCCGCGTGCGCGGCGAGATCCTCCGCCGCGCGTTCGACCTGCTCCAGGAGCGCAGCGAGGAGTTCGCGCTCCTGATGACCCTCGAGATGGGCAAGCCGCTCGCGGAGGCCCGCGGTGAGGTGACGTACGGCGGCGAGTTCCTGCGCTGGTTCTCCGAGGAGGCCGTGCGCGTGTCCGGGCGCTACGGGCCCAACCCGGAGGGCACCGGGCGCATCATCGTCAGCCAGCACCCCGTGGGGCCCTGCTTCCTCATCACGCCCTGGAACTTCCCGCTGGCGATGGCGACACGCAAGATCGCACCCGCGCTGGCGGCGGGCTGCACGGTGGTGATCAAGCCCGCGGCACTGACGCCGCTGACCACCCTGTACTTCGCGAGGCTGCTGCAGGACGCCGGCCTGCCCGACGGCGTGGTCAACGTGATCACCACGTCGAGCTCCGGCGCCGTGTCCGGCCCGATCATCGCCGACCCGCGGCTGCGCAAGCTGTCCTTCACGGGCTCCACCCCCGTCGGCCGCAAGCTGCTGGAGCAGGCTGCGCCCGGCGTGCTGCGCACGTCCATGGAGCTGGGCGGCAACGCCCCGTTCGTGATCTTCGAGGACGCCGACCTGGACCAGGCGGTCAAGGGCGCCCTGGCGGCGAAGTTCCGCAACATCGGGCAGGCGTGCACGGCCGCCAACCGGTTCATCGTGCACTCCTCGGTCGCCGACGAGTTCGCCCGCCGGGTCACCGCCGCGGTGAACGACTTCGTGATCGGCCGCGGCACCGAGTCCGGCGTGACCATCGGCCCGCTGGTGGACGACAACGCCGTCGCGAAGGCGGAGGCGCTCGTCCAGGACGCGGTGTCCCGGGGCGCACAGCTCGCCACCGGCGGCTCCCGCATCGACGGTGCGGGCAGCTTCTTCGAGCCGACGGTCCTGACCGGCGTCACGCCGGGCAGCGACATCCTGCGCGAGGAGATCTTCGGCCCGGTGCTCGCGATCGCGACCTTCGACACGGAGGACGAGGCCGTGGCCCTGGCCAACGACACGGAGTACGGGCTCGTCAGCTACGTCTACACCGAGAGCCTGTCGCGCGGTCAGCGGATGATCGAGCGCCTGGAGACCGGGATGATGGGGCTCAACGTCGGAGTCGTGTCCAACGCCGCCGCGCCGTTCGGCGGCTGGAAGATGTCCGGGCTCGGCCGTGAGGGCGGTGCCGAGGGCATCCACGAGTACCTCCAGACCAAGTACACGCTCACCCCGGCCTGACGGTCCCGGCAGCCCGTCATCCTTGAACGGGGCGGCCGCCACCGCTCAGGGCCCGGCTCGCGCTGTGCCGGGCCCTGAGCCGTGCTGTACCCGAGAGATCGACTTCACCCAGGCGAACCGAGATAGCACCTCAGGCCAACGTGTCGATCAGGGCAACGACACAGGCATCGAGCCGCTCCTCGAAGTCCCGTGCGGTCAGGTCGCCCCTGCCGCCCTCCTGCCAGGTCCGCGCCCTCAGCCCCACCTCTTCCGAGGCCGCCAGCGCATCTCGGACCATCCAGTACAGCCGCTCGCCCTGCAGCCGCGGCGAGCGCCCCGCCAGTCTCCTCGTACGCGGCGGCGAACCGCAGGCCCCACGCCGGACCGTGCAGGAGCGCGAGATTGGCGCAGCAGTGCGCCACGTCGAGATCTGTCGGGCTCCACGAGGCGCCCGCCCAGTCGACGACGCCGGTGATCCGTACCCCCGTCGGCTCGGAGGGCAGCATGTCGAACAGCACGTTGCCGGGCTGGAAGCTGGCGCGGGCCGGCGAATCACGTCGATCGCCGCCGCCCATGCCGCTGCGTCAGCACCCCGGGGAACCACGACCGTGTCGGCAGTCGTGAGTGTCACGTACTCCCCTGGCTGCCAGGCGGGCCACAGCTCGTGGATCGCCGCGAGCTGACCAGCCAGCAGCGGGATGCGCTCCTTCAGACCGCCGTCGTCCAGGACTGCCCTGCCGGCCAGGTGCGTCATGAGGAACGACGGAAACTCGCACCGCGCGGCCCTCGGCTCAGCCGCTACCAGCTCGGGCGCCGGCACACCCGTGCCAAGCAGCAGAGTCATGGCGCCCGCCTCCCCGTCCAGCCAGTCCTCGGCCTGCTCCACGCCGACGAAGGTCCGCAGCACGAGGTCTCGGCTGCCCCCGCCCCGCGTCCGGAGCGTCATCCGCCGCACCTCGGCAGTGGTGCCGCCGCACAGCACCTCCGCTCGGCCGACCCGTTCACCGGCCTCCAGGTGCCGGCCCACCCAGGCCAGGTCAACGGGCGGACAGCCATCGCGTCGTCGTGATCGGTCACCGTGCCGCCCCAGCACCGGGACCTGGGCTTCGCAAAGCCTTTCTTCGCAACAAGGTCCGGCGATGGGAGCCCTACCGGTGGGAGCGGACTACTGCTCGGCCGGGGTGACGCCTTCGGCGACGAACGTGGCATGCGCTGCGATGACCTTCCACCCTGCTCGGTCGTCGTGTGTCCAGGTCCGGGTGTAGCGCATCCGGGCAGCCAGACGCTCACCGCCGAAGGTGCCCTCGAGAGTGCCAAGGAACAACGTGACCCCGGTGCTGGCGGTCACCAACACTCTGAGGTCTTCTTCAGCGACGCGACTCATCACCTGATAGCCGGATGCGTGCGCATGCAGGTCGTCCTGTTTGGACAGGACGCTCCCGTCCGGCCCTGTGAACGGAGCCGCGTCGTCGATCAGACCATCCAGGGCGTCGACGTCGGACGCGAGCTGGGCGGCCTGCAGGCGCCTCTCGGCTCGACGGAGGCTTTCAGCGCGGTCGGCGGTCATCATGGGCACAGCGTGCCGAGCGAACATTCCCCGCACCAGCAGATTCGCTCACGGCAGACGGTCGTCCACGTCCGCCGGCGATATACTCCGAGACGTCAAGGCGGACAGCACCCACACCACCGCCTGCGCTCGAAAAAGGGGCGCGCGGCGGGCCAGGCGCCTGGCCCGCACGGGACACATACGGACCGCACCACTCATCCGTCACTGTTTCCCTGGAGGCCCTCGTGCCCACCGTTTCCGCACACGTCGCCCGTACCGTCGCCCGCCACGTCGACCATGTCTTCGGTGTCATGGGCAACGGCAACGCCTGGTTCCTCGACGCCCTGGAGCGCTCGACGACCGCGCGCTTCACCGCCGTCCGCCACGAGGCCGGCGGCGTGGTCGCCGCCGACGCCCACTTCCGCGCGTCGGGCCGCATCGCCGCCGCCACCGCGACCTACGGGGCCGGCTTCACCAACGCGCTCACGGCGCTCGCCGAGGCGGCGGCGGCCCGCGTGCCCCTCGTGCTGCTGGCGGGCGACGAGCCGACGTCGGGCCCGCGCCCCTGGGACGTCGACCAGATAGCGCTCGCCGCCGCCGTCGGCGCCCGCACCTATACCGTCGGCCGCGCGGACGCCGCGGCCACCAGCGTCATCGCCATCGAGCACTCCCTGACCTACCGCGTGCCCGTGGTGCTGGCAATCCCCTACGACGTCGCCGCGCTGGAGGCCGGCCCGGTCCCGGACGCGCCGGAGCCCTCGCTCCCCCGGCCGATGGCCCCGGCCGGGCCGTTCGACGCCGCCGCCATCACCGACCTCGCCAAGCACCTCGCCACCGCCGAGCGGCCCTTGCTGCTCGCCGGCCGCGGCGCCTGGCTGGCAGGGGCGGGAGCGGCGCTCGGGGAGCTCGCGGAGGCCACGGGGGCGCTGACGGCGACCACCGCGCTGGGCCGCGGCGTCTTCCCCGACGGTCGGTACGACCTCGGCGTCGCGGGCGGCTTCGGCGCCGAACGTGCGATGGAGCTGGTGCGCGAGGCCGACGTCGCCGTCGTGCTCGGGGCGTCGCTCAACCAGTTCACCATGCGGTTCGGCGACCTGTTCGCGCCGGGCACGCACGTGGTCCAGGTCGACACCGCGCCCGCCGCGACGCACCGGCACGTCGGGGGCTTCGTGCGGGGCGACGCCACGCTCGTGAGCCGCATCCTGCTGGACGAGCTGCACACGCTGGGCGCCAAGCCGTCCGGCTGGCGCGAGACGGTGGACGTCGCCGCGGCCCGCCGCTACGACACCGGACCTGCCGACGGGATCGCGCCCGACGGGCGCCTCGACCCGCGCACCGTGGCACACCGGCTCGCCGACCTGCTGCCCGCCGAGCGCGTGGTCGTGTCCGACGGCGGGCACTTCATCGGCTGGGCCAACATGTACTGGCCGGTCGCCTCCCCCGACCGCATGGTGATGGTCGGCACCGCCTACCAGTCCATCGGGCTCGGCTTCCCCAGCGTCGCCGGCGCCGCCGCGGCCCGCCCCCATGACGCCGTCGTGCTGACCACCGGCGACGGCGGCGCGCTCATGGCGCTGGCCGACCTCGAGACCGCGGTGCGCACCGCCGGCGGCCGCGGCATCGCCGTCGTCTGGAACGACGCCGCCTACGGCGCCGAGGTGCACGTGTACGGGCGGCAGGGCATCACGAAGGAGCCGATGCTCATCCCCGAGACCGACTTCGCGGCACTGGCGGCGGCGGTCGGCGCGGAGGGCGTCGTCGTGCGCTCCATCGCCGACCTGGACCGGGTGGCGCGGTGGACCGCCGAGCCCGTCGCCGACCGCCGCTTCCTGCTGCTCGACTGCCGGGTCTCCGGGGACGTCGTCGCGCCGTACCAGGAGGAGATCCTGGCGGCGAACCGCACCCGCTGAAGGATCCGCTCGCCGGGCAGTGGGCTGAGCCCTACGCCGGGGGTTCCCCCACAAGTCTCATCGACAGCAGCTCGGTGAACCCGACGCGGCGCGCGAAGCGCACCTTCCGCCGCTCGTACACCGTGAAGCCCAGCTTGGCGTAGAGGCCGAGGGCGACCTCGTTGGTGTCCTTGATGTCCTCGAGCACGAACTCGCGATATCCCGGTCGGGCCAGCAGGTGCCGCAGCAACGCGGTCGCCACGCCCTGGCCCTGGTAGGCCGGTTCCGTGGCGACGAACCCGATCTCGGCACGGCCCGGCCGCGCGTCGGACGAGGCGCTCATGAACCAGCTTCGGATCACCAGGTAGCTCAGCAGCCCGCGCACCAGGCCGAGGTGGCGCCGGAGCTCGCGCCAGCGTGGCGCGAACAGCTTCTGGTCACCCTCGGTGAGGGAGGCGAGACCTGCGGGCTCCCCGTCCACGAGCGCGATGTAGAACCGGTCGAGCAGCAGCATGCGCTCGAAGGCGTCGGCCAGCTTGTCGGTGTCCCGCGAGAAGGCGACGAAGTCCTGCGCAAAGCTGCGCACGTAGACCTCGGTGATGCGCCGCCGGTAATCCTCGCCGAGCACGTCGCCCCGCTCCACCACGACCATCGTCCCGACCTCCCCGTCCGCTGGGTGTCCCTGTCCCCTCTGCCCTACCGGACGACCCTATCGGGACGCCCCCGGCGGGAACGTCCCGGGATCAGCCCTTCGACCCCGTCGTCGCGATCCCCTGCACGAAGTACCGCTGACCCGCGAAGAACAGGAGGATCATCGGCACGGTCGTGATGACCGACGCCGTGACCACCACCTCCCACTGCGACTCGCCGCCGGGGCCGAACTGATCGATCACCGCCTTGAGACCGCGCGGCACGGTGAAGGTCGCCGTGTCCTGCAGGTACACCAGCGGGCGCATCAGGTCGGTCCAGGAGGCCTGCGCCTCGAAGAGGAACGTCAGCACCAGCGCCGGGCGGCACAGCGGCACCGCCACCAGCCAGAACAGCTTCCACTCGCTCGCGCCGTCGAGCCTGGCCGCCTCGAACGGCTCGCGCGGCAGGCTCAGGAAGAACTGCCGCAGCAGGAACACGTAGAACGCGCTCGCGAACAGGTTCTGCGCCCACAGCGGCACGTTGGTGCCCACGAACCCGAGCTGGTGCCAGATCAGGTAGGTGGGGATGAGCGTGACCGCGCCCGGCAGCATCATCGTCGCGAGCACCAGCCCGAACAACGGTCCGCGCCCGCGGAACCGGTAGTGGGCGAAGCCCCACGCGACCAGCGCGCTGGAGACCGTCACGGTGGTGGCCGCGAGCGCCGTCACCACGAGCGTGTTGCCCAGCCAGAGCCCGAGGGGTGCGGACTCCCACACGGTGAGGTAGTTCTCGAACGTGGGGTGCCGGGGTATCAGCCGGTTGTCGAAGATCTCGGCGCGCGGCTTGAGCGACGCCGACAGCAGCCACACCAGCGGGTAGACGAAGACGACGGTGAGCGCGACCAGGGCGACGAGGACCGGGACGCGCACCCAGCGCCTGCGCCGGGTGGCGGCGGTCATCGCTGCTCCCCCTCGTAGTAGACGAGTCTGCGTGATACGAGGAGCTGCACAGCGGTGACCAGCATGATCACGACGAACAGGAGCCAGGCCAGCGCCGAGGCGTACCCCATGTGCAGCTCGGCGAAGCCCTCGCGGAACAGGTAGATCACGTAGAACAGGGCGGCGTCGTTCGCGTAGGTGGAGTTGCCGGCGCCGAAGTAGGCCGAGTACGCCTCGGTGAACATCTGGAACGCGGCGATGGTGTTGACCACCGTGACGAAGAAGAGGGCGCCGCTGATCATGGGCAGCGTGACCGTGCGGGTCCGGCGCCACCAGCCCGCGCCGTCGACGCGGGCGGCGTCGTACAGCTCGACGGGCACGTCCTGCAGCGCGGCGAGCAGGATGACGACGGCGGCGCCGACGGACCAGAGGCTCACGAGCGCGAGGCCCGGTTTGATCCAGTCGGGGTCGGTGGTCCAGCTCGGCCCGTCGATGCCGAGGGCGCCGAGCGCCTCGTTGACGAGGCCGTACTCGCCGTTGAACAGCAGGAGCAGGAGCACGCCGACGGCGACGGGCGGCGTCATCTTCGGCACGAAGAACGCCGTGCGGAAGAACCCGGAGGCGCGGCCGGCCTGGTGCAGCAGGAGGGCGAGCGCGAGAGCGACGAGCACGTACAGCGGCACCTGGAGCAGCGTGTACTGCAGCGTGTTCCAGAGCGCGAGGCTCACCTGCGGGTCCTGGACCATGCGCTCGTAGTTCTCCAGGCCGACGAACGACGGGTCGGTCAGCACGTCGTAGTCGGTCAGGGACAGGTAGGCGCTGTAGATGATCGGCCAGGCGGTGAAGACGAGGAACCCGAAGATCCAGGGGCTGATGAAGGCCAGGCCGGCGTTGCGCTCGCGGCGGGCGCGAGCGCTGGGACGCGCGACGGTCACTGCTTCTCGTCCCACGTGGCCCACGCCTCGTCGAGCGCGGACTGTGCTTCCTCCTGCGCCTGGGCGAGGGCTTCCGCGGGCTCCTGCTGACCGTTGAGCACGCGGTTGGCGGCGTCCTGCCAGGCGGTCTCGAACTCGGCGCCGGCAGGGTTGGCCGGGAGGGCGAACGTGTGGTCGTTGGCCTCGTACATCGCGTCGATGGCGTCGCCCCACGGCGCGGGCGGGTCGGCCGGGACCAGGGTGTCGCGGATCTGTTGGTCCGCCTCCTCGTTGCCGGTCAGGACGCCGGTGAACACCAGCCCGTCGGCCTCGCGCGCGTCCGCCCGGGCCTGCGCGGCCTCGGTCCAGGCCTCGGTCTCGGTCATGCGGGCCGCGTACGCGCAGGCGGCGGCCGGGTCCTTCGCACCGACGGGGATCGCCCAGGCCGAGCCGGTCGCGAAGGCGTGCACCTCGCCGTCCGGCCCCTTGACCGGACCGAACGCCAGCGGGGCGTCCGGTGAGCTCTCGCCCAGGACGTTGACGTACCACTGCTCCATCGCCATGGCGCCGAGCTGCCCGGTGGCGAACTGGTTGCCCGCGCCGAAGAAGTCCGCCGAGTCGCGGAAGGTCTTGACCCGGGCGAAGCCGCCCTGGGCGTCGTAGACGGCTACCGCGTCCTCGAGCGCCTCCACCACAGCGGGGTCGTCCAGCTGAGCGGTCCGGCCGTCCTCGGACAGGAGGTCCGCACCCCGGCCCTTGGCCCACAGCGGCAGGAACTCGGGCAGCTTGGAGTCGACGCCGATGACGGACAGCTTGCCGCCCTCGCGCCGTGTCATGGCCTCGGTGGCGTCCAGGACGGCGTCCGGGTCCGACCCGTCGACGTCGGCGAGGCTCAGGCCCGCGTCCGCGAGGAGGTCGGCGTTGGCCATGGTGATCTGCACCATGTTGAACTCGGGGACTCCGTAGAGCTCGTCGCCGAAGGACACCTCCGCGAGCGCCGGGTCGACGAACGCGTCGGTGTCGATCCCCTGCTCCTCGACGCACGCCGACAGCGGCAGGATCGCACCGCGCGACGCGAACGTACCGATCTGGTCGCGCTCCGCGTAGACCAGGTCGGGCGGGTTGCCCGCCGCCGCGGCGGACAGGAACGCCTGCGGGTCGAGCTCGCCCTCGGACAGCTTGACGTCGATGCCGAGCGCCTCGACCGCGCGCTCGTGCCGCACCTCGCCGATCTCGTCACCGGTCCCGAACCCCATCACCTGGAGCGTGCCGCCGGGCGACGGCGACGCCCCGAAGTCGACGTCGGCCCCTGCCCCGTCCTCTGCACCGATGCCGGAGGCGCAGCCTGTCGCACCGAGGAGCACGAGCAGCATCCCGGTCGCGACAGAACCGGCGGCGCGGCCCGGTCCATGGCCGGGTGCACGACCGGTGGAGCGAGGCGAGTACGCAGGGCGCTGACGTGACGCGGACATGGTGATCCTCCTCCGTGCGGGCTGCCGGCATCGCTCGACGGCCGGCTCGGGATCATCGTGTGCCCGGGCGGATGCACTCGCACGAGAAGCGGTTCTCGCCCCGGTCCTGCCATGATGTTGGTGTGACCGCCTACGACCTGCACGTCACCGAAGCCGACCCGGCCCGCGTCGTCACGGTCCTGCCCGGGAGCGGCTACACCGCCATGGGCCCCCTGCTCTGGTACACCCGCAGCGCGCTGCGTGACCTGGGCTGGACGGTCCGCACCCTCGAGTGGGCGGCCAGGCCGTCCTTCGGCTCGGCCCGCGAGGCGTACGCGGAGCTGCTCGACGGCGGCGACGCACCCGGCGGCGACGCGCTGCACCTGGTGGTGGCCAAGTCCCTCGGCACGCTCGCGATGCCGATGGCGGTCCGCCTCGGCCTGCCGGGTGTGTGGCTCACCCCGGTGCTCACGAGCGAGCAGGCGCCGGACGTACGGGAGACGGCCGCCGACCTGGACGAGGACCACCTGCTGGTGGGCGGCACCGCCGACCCCCTGTGGGACGGCGAGCTCGCGGACGGCTCCGAGGCCGACGTCCTCGAGGTGGAGAACGCCGACCACAGCCTGGAGGTGCCGGGCGACCGGGCGGAGAACCTGGCCATCCTCGACGAGGTGGTCAGCGCGATCGAGGAGTTCGCGGGCTCGTTCGGCGAGGAGTGACGCCCGCCCCCCGGGGCGTACGCCTCAGCGCGCCGGCGTCGTGGCCGCCGGCGGGATGTTCTGGTTCAGGTGGAAGACGTTGTCCGGGTCGTAGAGGGCCTTGACCGCGGCGAGCCTGGCCAGCTTCTGAGGCGGATAGGCCCGCCCGACGCCGGCAGCGCCGTCGTTGCCCAGCACGTTGACGTAGACGCCGCTGGCGAACGGGGCGACGCGTGCCGCGCTCGCCCGGGTCGCGGCGATGCGCGCCGCGTCCTCGGCCGCGTCGGTCCAGCCGGTGGCCGCCACGTACTCGAAGCGGGTGTCCCGCTGGCTGAACGCGGCGTCGCCGTCGGGCACGTCGGCGATGGCGCCGCCGTAGGCCTGGAGGCCCGCACGCGCGCCGGGCTCGGTGGCGAGCAGTGCCTCGATCGCGCCGGCGGACAGGTCGCGGAGGTAGTGCCCCTTCCAGTAGCGCCGCACGGCATGTCCCGCCGTGCTGTCCTCCCGGGTCTGGAGGTCCAGGTAGGACAGCTCCTCGATCCGGCGGGCCACCGGGGCGCCCGGCGCATCGAGCCCTGCTTCCAGTCCTGCCTCGAACTCCGCCGCGTGGGCCCGGCCGGCACGCGGGTCGCCGACCCACACGAAGCCGAGCGTCACCACGCCGTCGTGCACACCAGCGGTGTAGGTGGCCGCGCGCGGAGCCCGGACCGCGAGGTCGCGCCACCGGGCTACGACCGGCGCCGCTCCCCCGACGGGAAGGTCGAGCTCGACGCCGAGCGCACGGGTGCCGACGTCGTGCAGCCGGAACTCGAACTCGGTCACCACGCCGAAGTTCCCGCCGCCGCCCCGCAGCGCCCAGAACAGCTCGGGCCGCTCGTCGGCCGAGGCGCGGACCACCTCGCCGGCGGCCGTGACCACCTGGTACGAGACGACGTTGTCGCAGGCCAGGCCGCACTGCCGGGCCAGCCAGCCCATCCCGCCGCCCAGAGTGAGCCCGCCGACGCCGGTGTGCGACACGTTGCCCGCCGTCGTGGCCAGGCCGTGCGGCTGGGTGGCGGCGTCGAGCGCACCCAGCAGCGCGCCGCCCTGCACCCACGCCCGCCTACCCCCCGGATCGACGCGGACCTCGCCCATCGGCGTGAGGTCGATCATCAGCCCGCCGTCGGGAACCCCGTGCCCGACGACGCTGTGGCCACCGCAGCGGACACCGACCTCCAGGTCCTCGCGCCGCGCCAGCGCCAGCGCCGCCACGACGTCGTCGGCCCGCCGGCAGCGGACCACCAGCGCCGGCCGGTGGTCCACCATCGCGTTCCACACCGTGCGCGCCTCGTCGAACCCGGCGTCGCCCGGGCGCCGGACGTCGAGGCCTGACGCCGTGGTGCCGTCGATCATGTCCATGTGGTCGCTCCTCCTGGGACCAAGATCCCCGTGCGGGACCCGGTGCAGGAGAGACCGGCGGGGGCCGCAGGACTCATCGGGTTCGGGCCACCTCGAAAGGCGTTGCCGCCGCGGGAGCCGGTTGGGACGATGGTGCCGTGACCACGCCGACGATCGACGAGAGTCCGCCCCTCCGCCTCCGCCCGCCACGGCACGCCGTGGACCCCCGAGCCGTCGGCTGGTGGTCGGTGCAGCTCGGGCTCTGGATCGCGGTGCCCGTTGTGACCCTCGGCGTGCTGGGCCTCCTGATCCCTCCCGCCCGCCTGTGGCTGCTCGTCCCCGCCGGCATCCTGGCGGCCCTGGGGGTGCTCGCCACCGTCGCCCTCCCCCGGCTGTGGTTCCGTCACCACCGCTGGGAGGTCACCGACGAGGCCGTCTACACGCGCACCGGGTGGTTCTTCCAGGAGTGGCGGGTCGCGCCGCTGTCACGGATCCAGACCGTCGACACGGTCCGCGGGCCGCTGGAGCAGCGCTTCGGGCTGGCCACGCTGACGGTGACGACGGCGTCCGCCAAGGGTGCGGTGAAGGTCGAGGGGCTCGACGCCGAGACGGCGGCGACCCTCTCGGCCGACCTCACCGCCGCCACCCAGGCCACACCCGAGGACGCGACCTGAGCGCCGACGACCTGACCTGGGAGCGGTTGGACCGCCGGGCCTTCCTGGCGGGCGGTACCTACACCGCCCTGCCCGCCGCCGGAGCCGCGCTCATCACCGCGTACTGGGTGACCGTGGGCACCTCGGTCGGAGTCGCGCTGGCCTGGGTGCTGCCCGCCTTCGTGGTCGTCACCGCCGTCGGGGCCGCGTCGGGCGAGTGGATGTGGCGCGTCACCCGTTACCGCGTGGACGCCGAACGGTTCCACGTGCACACCGGCGTCGTGTTCCGCAAGCGCCTCGCCCTCCGCAGGGAGCGGATCCGTTCCGTCGACCTCACCGCGGACCCGGTCCTCCGGGTGCTCGGCGCGGTGACGGTGCGGGTGGGCACCGGCGAGCATGCCGGCGCCGAGGGCACCGTCACGCTCTGGCCGGTGCGCCGGGCGTCCGCCGAAGCGCTGCGCGCCACCCTCCTCGCGCACGCCGCGCGGCCCGGCGGCGCGGAGGCGGGCGACGGGGCGCTGGCCCGGTTCGACCCCGGGTGGATCCGGTTCGCCCCGTTGTCCTTCCTGACCCCGGCGCTCGGCGCCGCCGCGGCCGGCGGCACGCTCCAGGTGGCCGAGTGGTTCGGGATGCAGGAGCGCGTCATCGGCACCGTCGGTTCGTGGTTCGGCCTCGCGCCGGTGCTGCTCGTGTCCCTCGCGCTGGCCGTCGGCCTGATCGTCGTCGGCGGCGTGGCCACGGTGGCGCTCTGGGTCGAGGCCTGGTGGAACCACACCCTGGACCGCCAGGCCGACGGCACGCTGCACGTGCGGCGCGGGCTGCTGACCACCCGGTCGATCTCGCTCGAGGAGTCCCGGCTCCGCGGCCTGGAGGTCGTCGAGCCGCTCGCCGCTCGCCTGGCCGGCGGAGCACGGGTCGACGCCGTCGCCACCGGGCTCGCGACGGGCGAGGAGGACAAGGCAGAGAGCCGGACGCTCCTGCCCACCGCGCCCAAACAGCTGGCAGACCAGGTGGCCGCGAAGGTGCTCCGCGAGCCGGTCGCCTCGCCGACGGCGGCAGTGCTCACCCCGCACCCCGTGGCCGCCCGCGGGCGCCGGCTGCGCTGGGCGCTCGCCACGGTGCTCGTGACCGAGGCCGTCGTGGTCCTGCTCGGCGTGCTGCTGACGCCGGTGCTGCTCCATGCGGCCTGGATCAGCGCACTGGTGCTCGTCCCCGTGGCGGTGCTGCTGGCCCTCGACGCCTACCGGGCGCTCGGCCACACGCTCACCGGCAGCCCCGTGGGCACCGGCGGCCCCGCGGGCGGCTACCTGGTCGCGCGCAGCGGCACGGTCCGCCGCGCCACGGTGGCGCTCCAGCGGCGCGGCATCGTCGGCTGGACCGTTCGCCGGTCGTGGTTCCAGCGGCGGGCCGGGCTCGTCACCGTCGTCGCCACCACCGCCGCGGGCTCCGGCGCCTACACCGTCCGCGACGCGGGTGAGGCTGACGGCCTCGCCCTGGCTGACGCCGCCGTCCCCGGCCTGCTGCGCCCGTTCCTCGTCGGCGACCAGGAGGCGACGGCGCTCCGCGGCTGACGGCGACCGACCACGACCGACCGTGGCCGACGGCTCAGACCCCGATCTTCTCCCGCACCATCGCGGTCACCTTGCCCATGTTCACGGTCCAGCCCACACCGAAGACCCGCGGTCCCACGACGTTCTCGGCCTCGGGGTCCCACAGCCTCTCACGGGCGCGCGCCAGGGTCGGGACGCGCAGCTCGTACGGGACCACCGAGGCGATCTTGCCGTGCCACGTGCGCTCCGCCTCGGGCTTGCGCAGCTCCTTGACGACAGCCGCGGCGGTCAGCGCGAGCGCCACGAGCGTCAGGAACTTCTTCAGGCCACCGCCGCCGTGCGCCGCCTTCTCCGCGTGGTCGGTGTGCTTCTTGCGCGACATCTTGGTGCCTCCCGTGCTGTCGGTATCTGGCCTTCGCGTCGTACCAGCCTTCGCGACCATCCTGGGGCATGTACGGCCTACTGGCCCGCGCAACGCGCGGGCCCTGTCCGGTCGGCAGCGCCGCGCTCAGCGGACCCGTACGGCGCTCGCCTGGACGGTGATCGAGACCCGGGTGGCCGCACCGAGGTCCTCGCCGTCGATCTCGAACACCCGCGGCTCCTCCAGCTCCAGCCGCAGGCTCCGCACCCGCAGGTGTGTGGCGCTCTCGCTGCTCTCGGCCACCTTGCCGCGCTTCGCGAGGCGCTTGATGCCGTTGTCCCACACCATGTTCCGCATGGTGTCGATCCACCCGGCCGCACCATCGGCGCTCAGCAGGAGCAGGTCGAGCTCCCCGTCACCGGGATCGGCGTCGGGCAGGAGGTTGAAGCCGCCCTGCAGCGTGCCGCAGTTGCCTGCCAGCAGCGTGTGCACGCGGTGCCCGTCGTGCGGCTGACCGTCCGCGGTGATCCGGACCTCGAGCGGGTCGCTGGCGGCGAGCGCCCGTCCCATCGACTCCACGTAGGCCAGCCAGCCGACCTTGTCCTTGAGGTCGTCATCGGTCTCGGTGATCATGTGCGCGTCGAGGCCGAACCCGGCCAGGACCGCGAACGCATGGCGCTCGGGCCCGCCGGCGAGGTCGATCTCGAGCCATCCCACGTCGAGAGCCCGCGCCTCCCCAGTGAGCGCCCGCGTGAACGCGGCCGCGACGTCGCCGAGGGGCACCTCGAGGTTCCGGGCGAGGAGGTTCCCGGTGCCGAGCGGAACGATCGCCAGCTCGGTCTCGGTATCGGCCTCGGCGAGGCGTTCGGCGACGGCCCGCACCGTCCCGTCACCGCCCGCGACCACCACCACGTCGGCGCGCGTCGCGAGCGCCTGCGCCGTGACGCCCTGGCCCGCGTCGTCCTCGCTCGTCGCGAACCACAGGACCTCGGTGTCCGGCCCGGCCGCGGAGATCGCACGGGCCAGCCCGGACTCGAGCTCCTGCCGGGTCGTCTTGGACGGGTTCCAGATGATGCAGACGCGTTGTGCGGTCATGTCGGCATGTTTCCACAGCCGCTCAGGAGCCTCGACCGGAACCCGCCGAACAAGCGGGTGATCAAGCGTCCCGGACCGCCGCGAAGAGCCGCTCCGCGAGCGTCCTGACCGCCTCCTGGAGCTCCGGCCCGCCCTCGACCCGGAACGGGTAGGGCACGCTCGCCAGCCACTCCTGCGCGTACATCGCCGGGTTCCGCGTGCTGCCGACGAGCACGCACCCGGCACCGGCCGCCTCGAGCCGTCCCATCTGCGCCCCGACCCACGGGGCGACGTCGGCGAGCGGGGCGTCGAACACGACGCGGGTGGTGAACTGCCAGCCGGTGCCCAGGTGCTCCTCGAGCGCGGTCACGGGTTCGAGGTCGGCGGGCGGCGCGAACGCCTGGCTGGTGTGCTCCACCGCGCGGACCCGGTCGACGCGGTAGGTGCGGGTGGCGCCGGCGCGGTGGGAGTGGCACAGGAGGTACCACCGCCCGTAGCGCACGACGACGGCCCACGGGTCCACCTCGGCGACCCACTCGCTGCCGGACTCGCCCCGATAGGTGACCAGCACCCGCCGTCGGGCGGCGATGGCCGCGACGAGGTCGCTGGTGACCGCGGAGTCGGGACGGGCCGCGTGCCGGTCGGGTGCGGCGGACGCGTGCTCCCGCAGCAGGGCGGCCTGCCGGCCGACGTCCTCGGGCAGCGCCCGGATCACCTTGCCGAGCGCCGTGTCGACCAGGTCGTCACCGTCGGCGTCGGGGTGGCTGTCGAGCACGGCCATCACCAGGCCCAGCGCCTCGGTCTGGGTGAACGTGACCGGGGGAAGCCGGGTCCCTCGCCCGAGCCGGTAGCCGCCGTGCGGCCCACGGGCCGACGAGACGGGGATGCCTGCTTCGCGCAAGATCTCGATGTACCGACGCGCGGCCCGCTCCGTGACGCCCAGTCGGTCGGCGAGCTCGCCCGCCGTCGTGCCGGGGCGGGTCTGCAGGACCTCCAGCGCACGGAGCGCCCGTGCGGTGGGACTGATCTCGGAGGGCACACGTGCAGGCTACGGCCGATTCCCGGCGCGAGTGCGAGTGAGTCTCGTCCAGGTCACGGTGAGAACACCCGACGAAAGGAGAACCTCGTGGCGAGCATCACGAAGTCGATCGACGTGGACGTCCCCGTCCGTACGGTCTACAACCAGTGGACGCAGTTCGAGGAGTTCCCGCGGTTCATGGAGGGCGTCGAGGAGATCCGCCAGCTCGATCCGACCCACACGCACTGGAAGACGAAGGTGGGCGGGGTCGAGCGGGAGTTCGACGCCGAGATCACCGAGCAGCATCCGGACGAGCGTGTGGCGTGGGCGAGCAGGACCGGGCCGGACCAGGCCGGAGTCGTCACGTTCCACAAGCTCCAGGCCGACCAGACCCGGGTCACCGTGCAGCTCGACTGGGAGCCCGACACCGCCGCCGAAAAGGTGGGCAGTGCGCTGAACTTCGACGACCGGCGCGTCCAGGGTGACCTCGAACGGTTCAAGGAGTTCATCGAGTCACGCGGCACCGAGACGGGCGCCTGGCGCGGCGACGTGAGCTGACAGGTACCGGCCGGCCCGGGCCAAGCTGCTCGGGCCGGTCGGCGCTGCCGTCCGTACGACCGGGCCGGTCCGCACGTGCGGGCCGGCCCGACGTCTGTCCCGACCAGTCCTGTGGGTGCCAGGAGAGGCCGGGTGGGTGCGCGGACGGTCAGCGCACCACGTCGAAGATCTGCTTCTGGACCCCGTTCTTGTACGCCTCGTGCTCGACGAGGCGGAGCGACTGGGCCGCCTTGTCGGTGTCGCTGAACAGCGGCTTGCCCTGGCCCAGCAGCACCGGGAAGACGAGCAGGTGGTACGCGTCGATGAGGCCCGCGTCGCCGAGCGCCCGGGTGAGGGAGACGCTGCCGTGCACCTGGATCTCGCCGACGTCGGAGTCCTTGAGCTTCGCGACGTCGTCCAGCGAGCGCAGGATGGTCGTCTCGCCCCAGCTGTCGACCAGGTCGTCCTCGGCGAGCGTCGTGGAGACGACGTACTTGGGCAGCGAGTTGTAGCGCACGAATTCCGCCATCTCGGGCCAGACCGGCGCGAACATCTGGTAGCTGGCGCGGCCCAGCAGCAGAGCACCCGCCTCTTCCTGCTCGCGCGACTTGAGCTCGTACATCTCCTGCGCGGGGGCGACCGTCTTGAAGGTCCACTCCGTGTCGTGCAGCTCAGGGTCTCCCCCGGTCGGGTCGACCTTGCCGTCGAGCGAGACGAAGTGCGTGGCGACGATGGTGCTCATGAAGGGCTCTCTCCCTGGGCCGTGGTGGCCACGCGGATGCGCGGCTCTCTGCCAGGTCTGACGACCCGACGCGAAAAACTCATCGGCTCTCGACCCGGGCATCAATCCGGAAGTAGAACGTCCGGAACTGGCTCTAACGTGGTGCTCACCGGCATCCTGCCGCACTCACCACGGGAGAGAAACATGGACATCCTGCTCATCGGAGGCCTCTGGCTCGACGCGTCCGCCTGGGACGACGTGGTCCCGGAGCTCGAAGCGCTCGGCCACCGCGCCGTGCCGGTCGCGCTCCCCGGCCAGGGCGACGGTTCGACGTCGGCGACGCTGGACGACCAGGTCGCGGCGGTGCTCGCGGCGGTGGACTCGGCGGCGGAATCCGGATCCGGGCGCCCTCTGGTCGTCGGCCACTCGGCTGCCTGCACCCTGGCCTGGCTCGCCGCCGACGCGCGACCGGAGCAGGTGGCCGGCGTGGTGCTGGTCGGCGGCTTCCCGTGGGACGACGGCAAGCTCTACGCCGACCTGTTCGAGATCACCGACGGCGTCATGCCGTTCCCGGGCTGGGGCCCCTTCGAGGGGCCGGACTCAGCGGACCTCGACGAGGCCGCGCGCAGCGCCTTCGCGGCACGGGCGGCCGCGGTCCCCGAAGGAGTGGCCCGGGGCGTGGTGCGCCTGACCGACGAGCGTCGGTTCGACGTGCCGGTGACCGTCGTCTGCCCGGAGTTCACTGCCGAGCAGGCGAGGCAGTGGATCGACGCCGGCGACGTGCCGGAGCTCGCGCGGACCAAGCATGTCGACCTGGTCGACCTGGACTCGGGTCACTGGCCGATGTTCACGCGTCCGGCGGAGCTGGCCGGTCTGCTGGCGGGGGCGGCGCAGCAGCGGGACTGACCCCGGATCCGGCGCTCAGCGTTTCAGGCCGAGGGCCCGCAGCTCCAGGTCCGCCAGCCTGCGCACCGCTGCCGGGTCGCCGTCGCGCCATGCGCCCACCGGGTCGTCGGAGATCCGGGTCAGCGCACGCAGCGGCTGGTTCGCCAGGGCGCGCAGCGCCAGCAGCTGCGGATCGCCGCCGGCGAACCGCCGGGCGGCGCTCGCCCGGCGGATGAACCGGACGCGGAACGGCACGTACAGCACGGCGATCAGCAGCACGGGGATCAGGAACACCGCGATCCCGACCAGCAGCGCGATGTCGGCCACCGTCTCGGCCTGCGCCCGGCCCGCGGCGGCCAGGCTCTGCGCCGCGTCCGCGGCACCGCGGAAGGGTGCGGCCAGGTCGTCCCCCACACCCGGGATGCCGCCGATCCGACCCTCGACGTCTTGGAACCGGCCGGCCATCTCGTCAGCCGCCGACGCCGTCGTCCGGCCCGGCCGTCCGAGGGTCAGGGTCGCGTCGTGCGTCTCGCGCCCGGCCCAGGCCCAGCCCGCGATCCAGGCGAGCAGCATCAGGTCACCGAGCACCTGACGGGCGCACCGGGCTGGTGCTACCGCGTACAACCTCATGGTCTGGCCCTCCGGACGTCGGCAAGTCGCACGCCGCACCGTAGCGGACAGGAGCCTCTTTTCGGGCGCCACCGCCCAACCGATCTGTGGTTGCATACATCCCGACTTGTTTCCGACATCGCGGAGGTATTGCCCATGACCACCAACGACGAGCTCAGCCGCACGTTCGTGGAGTTCGACGGCGACGGCGACGGCCGCATCACCGCCGACGAGTTCCGCCAGGCCATGGCCACCCGGGGCGAGGAGACCTCCGACAAGGACCTCGAGCAGATCTTCGGCAAGGCCGACCACGACGAGGACGGCAAGATCGACCTGGCCGAGTTCACCGAGGCCTGGGACGCCTGAGCGCGCCGGGATCGGCGACGGACAGGTCCGGACCTAAGGTTGCGTGGCACACGCATCCCGCGGAAAGGAGCCCTACGTGGCGTGGACCTCGCTCGTCCTGGATCTTCTGGGCGTCTTCTTCTTCGCCGTGTCGGGTTCGCTGCTCGCCGTCCGGCGCGAGTTCGACATCATCGGCTCGCTCCTGCTGGGTACCTGCGTCGGCCTCGGCGGGGGCATCCTGCGGGACGTGATCCTCGACGTCGGCGTGCCGCGCGCGTTCGACTCGCCGATCTACCTCGTGCCGCCCGTCGTCGCGGCGGTCGTCGTGTACTTCTTCGCCCACGCCGTGCAGCGCTTCCACGACCTCCTGCTCACGTTCGACGCCGCGGGCATGGCGCTCTTCTCCGTCACCGGCACGCTCGTGGCCCTCGGCGCGGGCATGAACCCGACGGCGTCCGCGATCCTCGGCGTGGTCACCGCCGTGGGCGGAGGCGTCATCCGCGACGTCGTCGCCAACGACGTGCCCCAGATCTTCCGCGCCCGCGGCCTCTACGCCATCCCCGCACTGATCGGGGCCGCGCTGACCAGCCTCACGTCCTGGGCCGACTGGTTCGGCGTCGGCACCGGGACGGCGATCGCCGCGCTGGTGTTCGCCCTGCGGATGGTCTCCCTGCGGTACCGCTGGGGTGCACCTCCGGCGGGCGGTCACCACGGTCCGACGCCGGCGCCGTCGTCGGTCTGACGCCGCCCGGGCCGGGGCCGCGTACTGGCCTGCGACGCGCAGCCGGGGATGCCGAATATGCCCGAGATGCGAGTAACCGGGAACAGGGGCAGTGTCGAAGACAGCACGGCACGACAATGTGCCGTGACGAGGAAGGAGATCGACATGCCATCGTGGCTCATTCTCATCCTGGTCGGCGTGGCTCTCGTGATTCTGGGTGTCGCCACCGAGATCGGCCAGTTCCTCATCTGGATCGGCGCAATCGTCCTCGTGGCCAGCCTGATCATGGGTCTGGTCGGACGAGGACGCCGTACCTGACGCCGTGACGGACTAAACCGCTCCAGGCCGCGATCTGCTGCTGACCGGCTCATGCCGAGCAGCAGATCGCGGTCGGGGGCAGCACCGGTTCCCAGCACCTCGAGGTGGGCGACTGCTGAAGATCCCCATCATCGTCTTGACCGCGGTACGCCGGTGGCCACAGATTCGATCCCGATTGGCCCGGCGCGGCACTCTCACGCCGTCGCGCACCGGAGCCCGGTGGCGGCCGTGCGGGCCGGACTGGAGTCACTGTGGAATCAGACCGAGAGCCCGTGCTGGACCGGCGCACCCTGCTCCTGGGCGCGACCGTGCTCGGCTCGGCCGCCGCCCTGGGCGTGGCCGCGCCCGCCCGTGCCGCGGTGCCGGGCTTCCCCACGTTCACCCGCCTGGGCGCGGCCCTGGACAAGTCGACGCTCGCCTACAACCCCACGAACGAGCTCATCTTCCCGGCCATCCTGCACGTCGCCGGGCGGGTGCCGAACCCCTTGGGCGCCTGGTACATGTACTACGCCCCGCACGACGCGCCCGGCGGGATCTGCCTGGCGTACGCCGACTCCCTCGCCGGCCCGTGGCGGGAGCACCCGGGCAACCCGATCATCTCCCGCACCTGGTCGCCGCACTACTCGGTGAGCCACGTCTCGAGCCCGCACGCGGTCTGGAACGCCGCGGACGCCAGGATCTACCTGTACTTCCACGGGGAGAACACCACCACCCGGGTCGCGACCTCGACCGACGGGCGTAGCTTCTCGTACGGCGGCACCGTGCTCACGACCGGGATGCTGCCCGGAGACGTCACCGAGGCCTCCTACGCACGGGTCTTCCCGCACCCGGCACGGCCCGGCATGTACATCATGCTGTTCATGGGCAACCAGGCGGGGACCCGGAAGATCTTCATCGGGTGGTCGCACCAGCCGGCCTCGGGCTGGCAGTTCAAGCCAGAACCGCTGATCTCGCCGGCGGCGGGCGAGGGCGGCCAGCTCTCCGGCGCGCACTACTGGTCCCGCAACGGCGGCGGCCACGTGGTCTACCACTCGGGCAGCGGCGCGATCCACGTGGCCCACGTGGGCACGAGCTTCGACCGCGAGAACCACCTCGGCGTCCTGTACACCGAGCCGGTCGCGACCCGGGCAGCGGCTCCGAGCTTCGCCGAGGAGGGTGGCCGCCTCTACATGTTCTACGAGGCCGGACAGCGCGGGAACACCAACATCGCCGTCGCGCGCGCCTGACCGCTCCGCTCCGGGCCACCAGCGTGCTGCACATGCGCACCCCCATGGGCCACGACCTGGTCCACGGCCGCTGACCGGCGTCCTCGTCGAAGCTCAGCAGCACCTTCGACGAGGACGCCGCGTCGCGTAGATGTGTGGGAGGTCTTGTCGCGGTATGTCGGATCACGCCCCGGACTGCCTTAACCTTCGAGGGCAGCGCGGCGAGCACCAGCGGGGGGCGCCACGTCCGCTCGCTGGTTCCCCAGACCTCGGAGACGCATCACTGTGAGAGCAAGAACGTGAGAGCTAGAACCTGGACCGCCGCGTTCGCGGCCGTGCTGCTGCTGACCGGCTGCGGCTCGGGCGAGGGCCCGAGCGAGGTCGAGTGGCCGCAGGAGCTCGAGTACCCGCCCGCCCCGCAGCAGCAGCTCCCCCAGGCCGCACCGGCCGGACGGGAGCCCACCGCCGAGGTTCCCCTCGCGGACCTGGCCCACACCGGCTGGCTGCGCAACACCGCCGCGCGCACGGAGATCCCGCGCCGCGCCCTGGCGGCCTATGCCGGCGCCGCACTCCGGCTGGCACAGACCGAGCCGGAGTGCGGCATCGGGTGGAACACACTGGCAGGTATCGGCGCGGTCGAGTCGATCCACGGCACCTACCTCGGGGCACAGGCCGACGCCGAGGGGATGGTCAGCCCGTCGATCATCGGCATCCCCCTGGACGGCAGCGAGGGAGTCAAGGCCATCGCCGACACCGACGACGGTGAGCTCGACGAGGACCGGGAATGGGACCGCGCCGTCGGACCGATGCAGTTCATCCCGACCACCTGGGCGGACTACGCCGAGGACGGCAACCTCGACGGCGAGGCCGACCCGCACCAGATCGACGACGCGGCCCTGTCCGCCGCCCACTACCTGTGCGAGAGCGGTGGCGACGTCAGCACCGACGACGGCTGGACGGCCGCGCTGTCGGCCTACAACCAGTCGGTGTCGTACGCCCACGACGTGGCCGACCTCGCCGGGTCGTACGGGGAGCAGCCCCAGCCCTCATGACGCCCGCGCGCGTCAGCGGGGTGAGCGGG
This sequence comes from Promicromonospora iranensis, assembly GCF_028994775.1. Taxonomy (GTDB): domain Bacteria; phylum Actinomycetota; class Actinomycetes; order Actinomycetales; family Cellulomonadaceae; genus Promicromonospora; species Promicromonospora iranensis_A. The sequence continues at coordinate 46,767 of NZ_JAJQMN010000019.1, forward strand.
TCAGCGAGGTGAGCGGTCCTGCGACGTCAGCGTGCGCAGGACCGTGACGACGCCGTGCTCCTCGAGCGTCCCGGTGACCTCGTCCGCGGCGTCGACGACGGTGGCCGGGGCGTGGCCCATCGCGACGCCGCGTGCCGCCCAGGCGATCATGTCCAGGTCGTTGACCCCGTCCCCCACGGCCAGCGTCCACCGGGGGTCCACCCCGACGCGCTGCCGGATCCGTTCGAGCCCCGTCGCCTTGCTCACGCCGCCGGGCGTGACGTCCAGCCAGTCCTGACCGGCCGGCGTCGGCGTGACCCCGAGCGCACGCAGCGGCTCCACCAGGTCGAGGACACCCTGTGCCCGGAGGACGACCCGCGAGGCGGGCACGTTCCAGAGCTCCGTGTCCGGGACCCTGCGCTGCTCCCCGTTCACGAGTCTCCGGTCGAAGAGCCGGTCGACCCGGTAGCCCCAGCCGATCTCCTCGACGCCGACCTGGACGGCGGGAAGGGCGGCGCGGGCAAGGCGGATCACCGGCTCGACGTCGAAGGCGTACATCTTCTCGAGCCGGTAGCCGCCGGGCAGGGCGTCCCCGACGCGAGCGACGACCGCGCCGTTGGACGCGACGACCCAGCCCTGGTCGATGCCGAGCCGCCGGGCGACGGGCAGCACACCCACGAGGGACCGGCCCGAGGCGAGCACCACGTGGTGCCCCGAGCGCCGCACGTCCTGGACCGCTTCGACGGTCGCGGCGGGGACGGTCATGCCGCCGGGCGACAGCGTGCCGTCGATGTCGAGCGCTACCAGGGCGCCGACGCCGGCGCCCCCTCCGGGAAAGGGCACCGAGGCCCGCTGCATGTCGGTGGTGGACGGCGTCACGGTACCTGTCGTCTGCGTCATGCAGCTCAGACGCACGGCACGCCCGGATGTCACAGCACTTCCGGTACCGATGTTCCCGTGCCGGTCCGCGCGCGGGTCGGACGGCGAGGACCGGGACCAGCGTGCGGCCTGCGGAACCGGCACGGGTGCCGGTTCCGCAGGCCGCGCGCGGGAGGGTGGTTCTACCTCTTGAAGGCGTCCTTGACGTCGCCCGCCGCGTCCTTGACGTTCTCGCCGGCGTCCTTGACGTCAGCCTTGGCCTGGTCGGACTTGCCCTCGGCGGCGAGATCCTCGTCGTCGCTGGCATTACCCAGAGCTTCCTTCGCCTTCCCGAGGCCTCTCTCCGCTGCGTTCTGTGCCTTGTCCCCTGAGCTCATCAGCTTTCCCTTCTCTCCTCGGCCCCCGAGGTCACGGGAGCCGGATCCAGACACCCTCAGGCTGACGCGGATGAGAGCCACTCGCCTCCGGGGCCGCCCGCTTCGTGGCACGATCGCCCTACCCGGATGCGGGTTCTATCCCGAGGAGGAGCATCGTGCGCAAGGTGACGGTCTACGACGTCGCAGAGCTCGCCGGAGTCTCCATCGCGACCGTCTCGTTCGCCTTCACGCGACCCGACAAGGTCAAGGCGGAGACGCTCCGGAACGTCATGGCCGCAGCCGACCAGCTCGGCTACGTGCCCAGCGCGAGCGCACGCGGCCTGGCGCGCGGCAGGACGGGCGCCATCGGCATCTACTCCTACGACTACCTGCTCGATCCCGACCACGACAAGCCCGCCACGGACACCCGGACCCCGGCCCCGGACGGTCGCCTGTTCCCGCTCTACGCCGACGAGGTCCAGCGTGGCGTGCAGATCGAGTGCCGACGCCGCGGCTACGCGCTCATGCTCGGCGGGAACCGAGCCTCCGACCACCTGCCGCACGTCATCGAGGTGGCCGGCCGGGTGGACGGGCTCATCGCGTTCGCCGGGGCCCTGACGGACGGCGCGCGCCGTCAGGTCACCGCGCGCATCCCCGTCGTCGAGCTCGGCGGTCTGGAGCGTGACGACGCCCGCACCGTCCTCGTCGACAACGAGAGCGGCATGTTCGACCTGGCTCGTCACCTCGTCGAGCAGCACGGCCACCAGCGGTTCGCCTACGTGGGCGAGCTCGGCACCGAGGAGTTCAAGGCTCGACGCCGCGGCTTCGAACGGGCGCTGGGCGCCGGCGGCATCACCGTGCCGGACGTCGTACCCGCCCACGCGGGCGACGACGCCTCCACGCTCCGCGCTGTCGCCGAGATCCTCGCGCTTCCCCAGCTGCCCGACGCCATCGTCTGCGACACGGACCAGTCGGCGCTCGCGGCGATCGTCGCCCTGCGGACGGCCGGGCTGCGCGTGCCGGACGACGTCGCCGTGACGGGCTTCGACGGCATCCTCGCCGGACGCCTCGCGACACCGGTGCTGACCACCGTGCTGCAGCCCATGGAGCAGGTCGGGCGGGTCGCCGTCGAGATCCTGGCCGGCGCGATCGACGGCCGGGACGACGCGGGCCCAGCACTCCCGCTGACCTGCTCGCTCTTCGTCGGCAGCAGCTGCGGCACGCACTGACACCACGATCGGTTGCTCCTCAGCCTCTTGCGCTCAGAAATCTAAGCGCTTAGATTCTTACTCGACGGACCTGCTCGCAATGCCGCGCGCACACGTCAGCCGCACCGACCCGATGAAGGAACAACGATGATCCGACACAGACTTCAGGCTGCGTTCGCCGTCGCAGCCGCCTCCGCCCTCCTCGTCTCCGGCTGCGGGCGGGCCGAGAGCCCCGAGCAGACGGGTGGCGCCGCGGCCACCGAGCTGAGCGACGGCCCCGCGACCGGCACCGTCACCGTCTGGGCCCAGGGCACGGAGGGTGAGGCGCTCCAGGACTTCGTCAAGCCGTTCGAGGAGGCGAACCCCGACGTCCAGGTCGAGGTCACCGCCGTCCCGTGGGACTCGGCGCAGAACAAGTACCAGACCGCGATCGCCGGCGGCACCACGCCGGACATCGGGATGCTCGGCAGCGACTGGATGCCTGGTTTCCGGTCGGCCCTGACCCCCGTGCCCGACGACATCGACACCTCTGACGTGTTCCCGTTCGCGGTCGAGTCCACGCAGTTCGACGATGCCCGCTACGCCGTGCCGTGGTACGTCGAGACCCGCGTCATCTTCTACCGGACCGACCTGCTCCAAGAAGCGGGGTTCGACGAGTTCCCGGCCGACTGGGAGGGCCTGAAGGACCTGGCGCGCGCGTACCAGGAGGACACCGGGGCGGAGTTCGGCATCTCCCTGCCGTCCGGCGGGTGGAACTCCTTCCTCGGCGGCCTTCCCTTCGCCTGGTCGAACGGCGCGGAGGTGATGAACGAGGACCAGACCGAGTGGACGCTGGACAGCCCCGAGATGGTCGAGTCGCTGTCGTACCTGAACTCGTTCTTCGAGGAAGGGCTCGCGGACAAGAGCCCCGACACCGAGTCCGGCTCGGCGTCGGCCGACCTGGTCAGCGGCGCCGTGCCGATGTTCCTCAGCGGCCCCTGGGACATCCCGGGGCTCGAGCTGGCAGGCGGCGAGGGGTTCGAGGACAAGTTCGGCGTCGCAACCGTTCCCGCCGGGCCGGACGGCACCTCGACGTCGTTCGCGGCGGGTGCCAACCTCGGGGTGTTCGAGGACGCCGAGAACCCCGACGCCGCCTGGAAGCTCATCCAGTGGCTCAGCGAGCCGGACGTCCAGGCCAGGTGGTTCGAGGCGGTCAACGACCTGCCCGCCCAGCAGTCGGCGTGGGACGACGAGGCCCTGACCGCCGACCCGCGCGTCGCGGTCTTCGGCGAACAGCTGCAGAGCGTGAAGATCGCACCCACCCTGGTCTCCTGGACCCAGGTGTCCGCCGCCGCGGACACCCAGGTCGAGCAGATCTTCCGTGGTGGCAAGGACGTCGAGGACGCGCTGGCGGAGCTCCAGTCGACCGCCGACTCCCTGGGCACCGGCCAATGACTGTCCTGACCCGGCCGGCGTCCCCGGTCGCGCCCGTGCGCGACCGGGGACGCGGGCCGGCCGCGGTGCGGCGGCGGCGGACCGCGGTCATCGCCTACCTGTTCTCCCTGCCGTTCATCGCGAGCTTCGCGATCTTCATGGTCTTCCCCCTGATCAGCTCGCTGGGGATGTCGTTCACCGACTTCCGCAGCACCGACATCCCCACGCCCTTCGCGGTGGCGTTCGTCGGGCTCGACCAGTACACGGCACTGTTCCAGAACGAGCAGTTCCTCCGCTCGATGCTGAACACGCTGTACTTCGTCGGCGTCGGGATACCGCTGACCATGGCCGTGGCGCTGGTCCTCGCGGTCGCGCTCAACGGCGCGATCACCCGGTTCCGCACGGTCTTCCGGGTGGGGTTCTACGCCCCGGTCGTCACGAGCATCGTCGCGGTCGCCGTCGTGTGGCGGTTCATCCTGCAGCCCGACGGGCTGCTCAACACGCTGCTCGCGTCGATCGGCATCACGGGCCCCGACTGGCTGGGTGACACCGCCTGGTCCATGCCATCGATGATCCTGATGGCCGTGTGGCGCAACATGGGCACGCTCATGATCATCTTCCTCGCGGGTCTGCAGGGCATCCCGCGGGAGGTCATGGAGGCCGCCGAGGTCGACGGCGCCGGTGCGTGGCAGCGCTTCCTGCGCGTGACGCTGCCGATGCTCCGCCCCACGCTCCTGCTCGGCGCCGTCCTGCTCTCGGTCGGCTACCTGCAGTTCTTCGAGGAGCCCTTCGTCATGACGAAGGGTGGCCCGCTCGACTCCACGCTGTCGATCAGCTACTTCACCTTCAACCAGTTCGGGTTCGGGAACTACGGGACGGCGTCGGCGGCCAGCTACGTGCTCTTCGTCGCGATCGCCCTGCTCAGCATCGTGCAGTTCCGAGCGTTCCGGACGAAGGAGTGATCGTGACCCCTGTACCCGTCACGCCGTCGGCCCGCCGTCGGGGCCGGCCCAGCCGTGTCCTCGTGTACGCGGCGCTGACCGTCGCCCTCGCGGCGACGCTCATCCCGTTCGTGTGGATGTTCCTCGGGTCCGTGAAGACCGAGGCCGAGCTGCGGCAGCGCCCGCCGACGTGGTGGCCGCAGACGTTCACGTGGGACAACTTCACGGCGTGGTTCGGCCGGCTCGACATCGGCACCTTCTTCGTCAACAGCGTCGTCGTCGCCGCGTTCACCGTCCTGGGCACCCTCGTGTTCTGCTCGCTGGTGGGCTACGCGCTGGCGAAGCTCGACTTCCCGGGCAAGCGTGTGGTGTTCACGCTCGTGCTCGTCACGCTGATGGTCCCGGGCGTGGTGACCTTCGTCCCGCTCTTCGTCGTGGTGAGCAAGCTCGGGATGGTGAGCACCTACCCCGCGCTCATCCTGCCGTTCCTCGCCGGCCCGCTGGGGGTCTTCCTGATGCGGCAGTTCATCAAGGACATCCCCGACTCGCTCATCGAGGCGGCCCGGATCGACGGAGCCGGCGAGCTGCGCATCTTCCTGCGCGTCGTCATGCCGCTGTGCGGCCCTGCGCTCGCGACGCTGGCGATCCTGACCTTCCTCGGGTCGTGGAACAACTTCCTGTGGCCGCTGGTGGTCGCCCAGTCCGAGGACATGTACACCCTGCCGGTCGCCCTCTCCCTCTACTCCGTCGGCCAGAACTCGACCAACTACGGGGTCCTCCTGGCCGGCTCCGTGCTCATCATCACCCCCGTGCTCCTGCTGTTCGTCGCGCTCCAGCGCTACTTCATCCAGGGCATCGCAGCGACAGGAATCAAGTGACCTCCACCGCCACCCAGCCCGCCGCCCAGCCCACCGCCATGTCCACCGCCATGTCCACCGCTCTGACGAGCGTCGTGCCCATCGTCCCGGGCTTCCACCCCGACCCGTCGATCTGCCGGGTCGGCGACGACTACTACCTGGCGAACTCGTCGTTCGAGTACGCACCGGGTGTCCCCCTGTGGCACAGCCGCGACCTGCTCACGTGGACGCTCGTCGGCAACGTGCTCGACCGCCCCGACCAGTTCCCGGCTGGGCACGCCTCCTCCAGCAGGGGTGTGTTCGCCCCTACCCTGCGCCATCACGACGGGCGGTTCTGGCTGATCACGACCGACGTGTCGGACCGCCCCGGGCAGCTCGTCGTGTCCGCCGAGGACCCGCGCGGGCCCTGGAGCGCGCCGATCTTCCTCGACGGCCTGCACGGCATCGACCCCGACCTGGCCTGGGACGACGACGGCACGTGCTACGTCACCTACTGCGCCACCGGCCCGGACGGCGTCGGGATCGCGCAGGCACGGGTCGAACTCGGGACCGGGACCGTCCTGGAGCAGCCGCGCCGGCTGTGGAGCGGGACCGGCCTCTCGCACCCTGAGGCACCGCACCTGTACCGGCGCGGCTCCTCCTGGTACCTGCTCGTCGCGGAGGGCGGGACGGAGCGCGGGCACAGCGTCTCGGTGGCGCGCGCCGACCGGCCCGACGGGCCCTACACCGGCGCACCGGACAACCCGGTGCTCAGCCACCGCAGCACCACGCATCCCGTCCAGAACACGGGCCACGCCGACCTCGTCGAGAACGCGGACGGCACCTGGGCGGTGGTCTACCTGGGGGTGCGCCCGCGCGGCGTCACGCCGATGTTCCATGTCAACGGCCGCGAGACGTTCCTGGCCGGGATCGACTGGGTGGACGGCTGGCCGGTCGTCGACGAGAACCGCCACAGCGGACCGGTGCCCGACACGTCGTACACGGACACCTTCGACGCCGTCCCGCTGCACCCGCGCTGGGTCTCCCCCGGCACCGCGCTGACGGAGATCGCGGTGCCCGCGCCGGATGCGGGTCTCCGGCTCCGTCCGGGAAGCGGCCCGCGGGCCGCCGTCGGCGCGCTGACGGCACGTGCCCTCGATCCCTTCTGGCGCTTCGAGGCCGACCTCGACCTGGCGCAGGGCACGGGAGCCCTCCTGCTGCGCCTGGACGACGCCCACTGGTGCGAGATCCGCGCCGAGGCCGGCCAGCTGCGCGCCGTCGTCCGCATCGGTCCCGTCGAGACCGTCCACGGGACGACCGTCCCGTGGGCCGGGCCGTCGCTCACGCTGCGGGCCGAGGCGCTCCCCCCGACCGCGGACGGGCCGGACGATGTGCGCCTGTCGGCCGTCGTCGACGGGACGGAGCACGAGCTGACCCGCTTCGACGGCCGGTACCTCTCGACGGAGGTGGCCGGCGGGTTCACCGGACGCGTCGTCGGGCTGCGGGCGCTCGACGGCGTCGTCGAGGTCAGCGAGGTGCGCTACACCCCGCTGGCGTCCGGCGGGGCCGCGTAGGACGCCCCGACGGCGGCGACCGCCGCGACCCGCAGGAAGTCGAGCTTCTCGGCCGCCTCGGACCCGGTCGCCGCCGTGTACACGACGATGCGCAGGTCGGACCCGGCGACGCTGAGCACGTCGCAGTCGAGCTCGATGTCGCCGGCGAGATCGGTCCGCACGACCTTCCGCTCGGACTGGTGCTCGCCCACGACACCGCTCTCCCACAGCTCCCGGAACCGCTCGCTCGACTCCAGCAGGTCCGTGACCAGGGTGCGCACGCCGACGTCGCCGGGATACCGGCCGTGCACCCGGCGCAGGTCCGCCACGAGGGACGCCTCGAACCCGGCAGAGCTGCCCGACCGGACGACGATCCGCTGTTCGCCCCCGTCGAGCGCGCCCTCGGAGAAGACTGCCCGGAGCAGGTTCCGCCCAGGGCCCTTCGGGACCGGCTCACCCTGCAGCGCCGCCCACAGCGGGCTCCACGTCACGAGGTCCCACGACGCGGTGAAGACCGCCAGCGGGACCTCGCCGAGGCGGGCGAGCAGGCGCTGCACCCCGGGCGGGATGTGCTCGGACACCTCGCGGGGCGACGGCGGCAGCAGGCCCGCGACCACGAAGAGGTGGTCACGCTCCGAGTCGCTGAGCTGGAGCGCGCGGGCGAGCGACGCCGCGACCTGGCTGGACGGCCGGGTGGCACGCCCCTGCTCCAGGCGGACGACGTAGTCGACGCTCAGCCCGGCCAGCATGGCCAGCTCCTCGCGCCGCAAGCCCGCCGTCCGGCGCGACGGGTCGAGGGGGAACCCGACGTCGACGGGCGAGAGGCGGTCGCGCCACGCGTGAAGGAGCGTCCCGAGGTCATTCTGCGAACCCTGCATCACGCCAGTGTTCCAGCGGCAGCACGATCCTGGGTGGTACTGCCGGTCCGTACGTCCGGACGGGCCTGGCTCCCCCCGTGGCGGCGGCGCAGAGTCGGGGCATGACGACAACACTGATCACCGGCGCCAACAAGAGCCTCGGCCACGAGACCGCCCGTCGCCTCATCGAGGCCGGGCACACGGTCTGGATGAGCGCCCGCGACCCCGAACGCGGCCGGCGGGCCGCGGATGCGCTCGGCGGGCGGTTCGTCCAGCTCGACGTGACGAGCGACGCGTCGGTCGCCCGCGCGGCCGAGACGATCGCGGCGGCGGGCGGCCTCGACGTGCTCATCAACAATGCCGGCGTGCTGGGCCCGACCACGCCGCCCGCGGAGCTCACCGCGGAGGACGCCCTGGGCGTCTACGACACCAACGTCTTCGGCATCATCCGCATGATCCGGGCCTTCGCGCCCATCCTGCGGCGGTCGAACGCTCCCACCATCGTCAACGTGACCAGCGGCCTGGGCTCCTTCGGCGCCGTGCACGATCCGGAACGCGTCGAGTTCGGGGTCCTCGCCCCGCTCTACACGTCCTCGAAGTCGGCGGTCACGATGCTCACCGTCCAGTACGCCAGGGTGTTCCCCGAGATGCGGATCAACGCCGCCGACCCCGGCTACACCGCCACCGACTTCAACGGGCACGGCGGCCACCAGACGGTCCAGGAGGGCACCGACGCGATCGTCGAGCTGGCCACCCGCGACGGCGAGGGCCCGACCGGCACGTACATCGACCGCTTCGGCGTCGCGCCCTTCTGACCTCCTGGCGGCCCTGAGCGGGCCGCCGGGCAGGACGTCAGAGGACGTCAGAGGCCTACGGAAGGGTGCAGGACGTGCCATGAGCGGTGCGCAGCAGGGGGCGGCGGAAGCTCTCCGGCCGACATGCGAGACTGTCACCTCACGTGCCAGGCCAGGAGAACGTGAGCAGCACCGCAGGAGGATCGTGACCGCCACCCCCACGCGCAGGCAGCATCGTGCCGAGCTCCTGCGTGACGCGCGTGCGGCCGCCCGGCGACTGCTCGCCGAGCACGGGGTCGACGGCGTCACGATGGTCGCGGTCGCCAAGGAGGTCGGGATCGCCGGCCCGGGCATGTACCGATACTTCGAGGGGCGTCCCGGCCTGCTCGCCGCCGTCTACGACGACACGCTGGACGAGCTCGTGGCGTATCTGGAGGCGGTCGTCCGCTGCCAGCCGGCCGACGACCACGTCGCCCGCCTCCACGCGGCCACGCATGCGCTGTTCGTGTGGTGCAGGACGCACCGCAACGAGTTCGACCTGCTCTTCGGCGCAGACGCCCAGCACGCCGTCGGGCCGGCCGGGGCCGGCCGGCCGCACTTCGTCCACCGGCTGGCCCCGGTCTTCGTACCGAGCTTCGCCGCCCTGTCCCGGGCCGGCGTGCCGTTCCCGGCCGACGCCGACGTCGCACCCGGTCTGGCGCCCGAGCTCGACGCGTACCGCGCCGTCCTGACACAGGAGGACCCCGGGGCGGACGAGGAGATCTCGGTCGGCGTCGTCCACACGATCATCGGGTTCTGGCGCCAGGTCTACGGCCTGCTGTGCATGGTCGCCTACGACCAGCTCGACTACGCGTTCGGCAACTTCGACGCCATGTTCGACGACATGATGCACGGCCTCCTGGCGACGCTCGGACTGCGGCCCAGCCCGAGCGTCCGACTCGTCGACGCCTGATCTTCCTGGCATCGGAGTCGACTGTCCGGATAGAGTCCGACGCTGATACGTCGTCGTCTCACCCGGCTGCCGGGTTCCGGACGAACAGGCACCTGGCCGGTGCGAGAGGGGGCTCGGATGGGGCGCGATCCGCTGCGACAGGAGGCGCTCGCGTCGGCCCGGCGGCAGCTGCTCGAGCACGGCGTCCCGGGTGTCACGCTCGCCGCCGTCGCACAGGACCTCGCCGTACCGGAATCCGAGCTCCGTGACGTCGTCACGAGCCGCGAGGAGCTGCTGGAGACGCTCTACGAGACGACCATGGACCGGCTGCTGGCGTTCCTGGGCTCGGTCGTCGCGCAGCAGGACCCGGACGACCTCCCGGCCCAGGTCGAGGCGGGCACGCACGCCATAGTGGTCTGGTGCGGCACCCACCGCGCCGAGTTCGACCTGCTCATGGGGCCGGGGTTCCGACAGGCTGTCGGCGCTCGCGCGTCGGTGCGCCAGAGCATCGCGTCCCGGCTCGGCGGGGCCTGGGCCCCGCTGTTCGACCGGGTCCGGCGCAGCGGCGCGCCGTACCCGCCCGACGAGGAGATCCCCGCCGACCTGGCCGCACAGCTGGTCGTGTACCGGCGGTTCCTGGTCCGGGACAACGCCGGGATGGGTGACGACTTCCCCCTCGGTGTCGTCTACCTCATGACGGTGGGCTGGCGGCAGATCTTCGGGGTCCTGTGCATGCTCGCCTTCGACCCGGAGACGCGACCGGTCAGCGCGTTCGGCGACGCGATCACCGAGCTGAACCAGTCGCTCCTCAGGCTCGTCGGCCTCGAACCGAGCCCGGCCGTGCGACTGACCGGAATCCCCGAGGCCGCCTGAACCGCTCGGTCAGCGGCCCTCCGCCGGTGGCAGGTCGCGGCCGATCATGCGGGAGATCGCCACCTCGGTGGCACCGGCCATGTCGACGGAGCCGGGTTCCAGGAGCCACTGGAGCTGGAGGCCGTCCATGGTCGCGACGATCACCCGGGCAGCCGTCCCGGTATCGACGTCGGCCGCCACCTCCCCCAGCTCCTGCGCCTCGTCGAGCGCCTCGACGACCAGGGCGCGCAAGCCTTGGTACCGGGAGCGGAACCAGTCCTGCGCCGGGTGCTGCGCCGTCACGCTCTCCGCCGCGAGCACCGTGTAGAGCCGCACGATGCCCTCGCGCTCGGTGTTGCGCCGCACGGTCTCGACGAGGTGGCGCAGGAATGCCAGTCCACGCGGACGCTCGCTGCCGAGCTCCTCGATGTCGGTGGTGTCGCGCAGGTCGAGCACCCCGGTGAGCAGGCTGGCCTTGGACGAGAAGTAGTGCAGCACCCCGGCCTGGGTCAGCCCCACACGGTCGGCGATCTCGGCCAGCGAGGCGCTCTGGTAGCCGCGCTCGGCGAACGTCTCCATGGCGATGCGCAGGATCTCCGCCCGGCGCTCCACGGGAGGCCGCCGCACCCTGGTTCTCCCGCCTTCTCGTGTCATCCGAACGAGTCTACGGACCCGTTTCTCCCTGCTCCCGCCACCCTGTCGGGTACGGGATCTTGCTACCTACCGAACACTCGGTAGGTAGCGGTACGATCGGCGCACCATCCACCCACCGAGGGAGTCGCAATGACGCGCACCACCCGCACCGGGTCCATCCGGACGACACTCGCCACGCTGAGCGTGCTGGCCGTCGGCGCCGTCGGCATCGGCCCCGCGGCAGCCCCCGCCGCCGCAGCACCGACCACCGCGCACGTCTGGGTCACGACCGCCGACGGCAGCCGCAAGCTCGCCGACGGCGGCAACCTCAGCTTCGACACCGGCCCGCAACCGGTCGACATCCGTGTGAACCCGGGCCAGGTGGCCCAGCGGTTCACCGGCGCCGGCGCCTCGGTCACCGAGGCCTCGGCCGCGCTGATCGGCAACCTGCCCGCCGGCACCCGCGACAGCCTGCTGCGGTCGCTGTTCTCCCGCGCGGGCGACGGCATCGGCCTGAACTACCTGCGCCAGCCGCTCGGCAGCACCGACTTCAACTCCGGCGGCTTCTACACCTACGAGGACACGCCCGGGCAGTTCAGCATCGCCCGCGACCAGCAGCAGATCCTGCCCGTGCTGCGCCAGGCGCTCGCGATCAACCCCGGTATCCGGTTCATGGGCAGCCCGTGGACCGCCCCGGCGTGGATGAAGACCGGTGGTTCCCTGAACGGTGGCAGCCTGCGTGCCGAGAACTACGACGAGTACGCCGACTACCTGGTCCGGGCGATCCAGGCCTATGCGCAGCAGGGCGTGCCGCTCAGCGACCTCACCGTCCAGAACGAGCCGCTCTTCGCGACGAGCTACCCCTCCATGAGCATGTCCGCGGCCGAGCAGGCGGAGTTCTTCCGGGTGCTCGACGGGGCGCTGACCCGCGCCGGACTGGGCACACAGCTCTTCGCCTACGACCACAACTGGGACCGTCCCGACTACCCGCTGGAGGTCTTCGCCGGCACTCAGGGCATCTCCCGCGTGACCGGCGCCGCCTTCCACTGCTACGGCGGCTCCCCCGAGGCCCAGGCCCAGATCGTGGCGGCCGGCAAGCGGGTCTACTTCACCGAGTGCTCCGGCACCGACAGCGAGAACGCAGCGGGAACCTTCGGCGACACGCTCGTCTGGCACGCGGAGAACCTTGTCGTGCGGAACATGCGCAACGGCGGCGAGACGGTCATCAACTGGAACCTCGCGCTCGACCAGAACGGCGGACCGCACCAGGGACACTGTGGCACGCGCTGCAACGGTGTCGTCGAGATCGCCGGGGGCACGGTCACCCGTAACGCCGAGTTCTACACCCTGGGCCACCTCAGCAAGTTCGTCGACGCCGGCGCCCGCCGCATCGGCTCGACCAGCGAGCAGCCCGGCGGGCTCCAGAACGTCGTCCTCCAGAACCCGGACGGGACCCGCGTCGCCTACGTCGTGAACGCCTCCTCCGGCAGCCGCACCTTCTCGATCACCGACGAGGGCCGATCGCTGACCCACACCCTGCCCGGCCGGGCGGTCGCCACCTATACGTGGGACCCGCAGTCGACCACCGTCCCGGCAGATCCGGACCCGGCCGCCTGGTACCAGGTGGCATCCGCCGCGAGCGGCAAGTGCCTCGACGCGGCCGGCTGGGGCACCACCGACGGGACCGGCCTCCAGCAGTGGGCCTGCGGTGACGCCGGCCAGGCCAACCAGCGCTGGCGCTTCACACCCACCTCGGGTGGCTACTACCAGGTGCTGAGCCAGCACGCGGGCAAGGTCTGGGACGTGGCCGGCGGCTCGGGCGCCGTCGCCCACGGGACCTCGGTGCATCTCTGGTCGTACGTCGGAGGCACCAACCAGCAGTGGCGGCCGACGGCGACCGGCGCCGGCCTCAGCTTCACCGCCCGGCACAGCGACCTGTGCCTCACGCTGGGCACGGCGACCGGGACCGACGGGACCCGGTTCACCCAGCAGCCGTGCACCGGCGCAACCGCCCAGGTCTTCCGGCTCGGACGGGTGGGCTGAGCCCCGCCGTGCGGGAGCCTCGCGGCGCGGCACGGGGCTCCCGCACGACAGGTCATCCCGCCTGCGCCCGCTCCCAGGCGAGCATGCCGCCCTCGACCGACCGGGCGTCGAGCCCCGCGTCGCGCAGCTGCCGGGCCACGCGGGCCGACCGGGCGCCGGACCTGCACAGCACGTGCACCGGGCGCCCGCCCGCCCACGCGGCGACGTCGTCCACCGCGCCGGCCGCCGCAGCCCCGGCGAAGGCACCCGAGGGGACGGCCCGCGCGCCGGGCAGGGCGGCGAGCTCGATCTCCCACGGCTCGCGGACGTCCAGCACCGCCGGTTCGGGTACGACACCGCGCAAGGCCGCCAGCTCGCGTACGGACGTCAGGGCGTCGTCCGACGGCGGCAGCCCGCAGAACACCGCGTACGGGTCGGTGTCGCCCGGGCCGGACAGCAGCGCCGTGACGGGCTCCCGGGCCGGGTCGCGCCGGACGGCGAGGTGGCGCCACGTGACGGCCAGCGCGTCGTACGTCGCGAGCCGCCCGAGCAGGGTCTCGCCAGCCCCGGTGACGAGCTTGATCGCCTCGGTCGCCATGACGGAGCCCAGCGTGCCGCACATCGCACCGAGCACGCCGCCCGTCGCGCAGTCCGGCGACGCGCCGGGCGGCGGCGGGTCCGGGAACACGTCACGGTAGGTCACACCCTCAAAACCCGCCGGCGGTGCGCCCCAGAACGTGGCGACCTGCCCCGTGAACTGGTAGATCGCGCCCCAGACGCACGGGATGCCCAGCACCTCGGCGGCGTCCGACACGAGGTAGCGGGTGGCGAAGGCGTCCGTCCCGTCGAGCACCAGGTCGTACCCGGACAGGACGTCGAGCGCGTTCTCCGTGGTCAGCCGCTCCCGGTGCTCGACCACCTGCACGTGCGGATTGACCTCCGCGATCGCCGCTTGTGCCGACGCTGTCTTGGACAGGCCCAGGTCGGAGACGCCGTGGACCACCTGGCGCTGGAGGTTCGAGACCTCGACCACGTCGTCGTCCACGATGCCCAGCACGCCGACGCCCGCCGCGGCGAGGTAGAGCAGGGCGGGGCTGCCCAAGCCGCCCGCGCCCACCACGAGCACGCGGGCGCTCGCGAGCCGGCGCTGCCCCTCAGGGCCGATCCCGGGCAGCACCAGGTGCCGGGCATACCGGGCGAGCTCGTCGCGGCTCAGCTCCCGGCCGGGCTCGACCAGCGGCGGCAGCGCGGTCACAGGGCCAGGTCCAGGTTGTCGCCGACGGCGACCAGCCCGTCGACCGGGGACGAGGCCAGCGCCCGCTCCCGCCGCGGCGGCCGGCCGGCGCGGGCGGCGTCGTACCCCGCCTCGACCGCGAGCCGCATCGCGCGGGCCATGCGCACCGGGTCGGCGGCGCGGGTCACCGCCGTGGCGAGCAGGACGCCGTCGCACCCGAGCTCCATCGCGAGCGCCGCGTCCGACGCCGTGCCGATGCCCGCGTCCAGGATCACCGGGACCGACGCCGCGGCGGCGATCGCCTCGATGTTGCGCGGGTTGGCGATGCCGAGTCCGGAGCCGATGGGCGAGCCGAGCGGCATGACGGCCGCGCAGCCCACGTCCTCCAGGCGGCGCGCGGTGACCGGGTCGTCGTTGGTGTAGGGCAGCACGGTGAAGCCGTCGTCGACCAGGATCTTGGCAGCCTCGACCAGGCCTATCGCGTCGGGTAGCAGGGTCACGTCGTCGGCGATGACCTCCAGCTTGACCCAGTCGGTCCGGCACGCCTCCCGGGCGAGCTGCGCGGTGAGCACCGCCTCGCGTACGGAGAAGCAGCCCGCCGTGTTCGGCAGGGCGCGGATGCCCAGGCGCTCGAGCAGGCCCCAGACGGACGGGTCGCCGGCACGGGCCGGGTCGTCGGTCTGCCGGGGACGGGACACGCGCCGCATCGCGACGGTCGTCAGCTCCGTGCCCGACGCCACGAGGGCGTCCTCCAGGGCGAGCAGGCTCGCCGCTCCCCCGGTGCCCATGATCAGGCGTGACCCCAGCGGTGTGCCCGCGATGGTGAGCGGTGCGTCGTTCGTCAGCACGGTCAGCCTCCCTGTACCGCGGCGACGACCTCGACGTGGTCGCCGGGCCTGATGGTCGTGGTGCTCCAGGCTCCGCGGGGCACGACGGCGTCGTCGATCGCGATCGCGACGCCCCGCGGTGCGCCGTCGACCACGAGCCCCGGCAGCAGCCGGGCCACCAGGTCGGTGACGGGCAGCGGGCCGTCGAGCGGGTACGGCTCGCCGTTGACGACGGCGGTGCCTGGCGCCTCGGTGGTGGGTGCGCCGGTAGCCGGTGCGCCGGTGGTCGGCGCTCCTGTGCCGGCCGGCGTGGACGGTGCTCTGGTCATGCTGTGCCTCCTCGGGTGGTGCTGTAGGCGTCGGTGAACCTGCGCGGGTCCGCGAACCGGGTGGTCGCCTCGACGGCCGCCACCGCGTCCGCGCTGTCCGGGGGCGCGCCCAGGGCCTGGTCGACGGCGGCCGCCGTCAGCGGCGTGAGCAGGATGCCGTTGCGGTGGTGCCCGGTGGCCAGGAACAGGCCGTCCGCGGCCCAGCCCAGGATCGGCGCGTTGTCGGGACTACCGGGGCGGGAACGGGTGACGGCCTCCAGCAGGACCGCGTCGTCGAGCTCGGGCAGCAGGGCCCGGACGTCGCGCAGCAGCCCGAAGACGTCCCCGGCACGGGTCAGGTGATCGTCCTCGCGCTCGTCGGAGGTCGCACCCACGATCACCTCGCGCCGCCCGTCGGGCCGCACCGGGCGCGGCACCGCGTAGACCGGACGCCCCTGCACGGTGCCGCGCACCACGACCGACGGCGACCGGTCGGCCCCGGCGTCCAGGCGCAGCGTCGTGCCGGGCACGGGTCGGGTGGGCGCCCCCGCGAACAGGGACCCGCTGGCGTGCCCGGCGGCCAGGACCACGGTCCCCGCCGCGTACGCCGTACCTGCCTCGTCGAGCGCGCCGACGACGGCACCGTCCGACCGGGTCAGGGAGACTGCCGCGTGCGGGACGAGGGTCCCACGCGCCGCGACCACCCGGGACAGGGCCACCTGCACCGCACGCGGGTCCACCCGGTGGTCACCCGGGACCCAGGCGGCACCCGCCACCCGCGGCCCGACGCCCGGCTCACGCCGTCGCGCGTCCTGCGGCGAGATCTCCGCCGAGCCGAGGCCCCACCCGCTGTGCAGCGCGAGCAGCCGGCGCAGCGCGACCAGGTCGT
Organism: Promicromonospora iranensis; assembly: GCF_028994775.1. Classification (GTDB taxonomy): domain Bacteria; phylum Actinomycetota; class Actinomycetes; order Actinomycetales; family Cellulomonadaceae; genus Promicromonospora; species Promicromonospora iranensis_A. The sequence goes on from NZ_JAJQMN010000019.1 coordinate 63,279, forward strand.
CACGGTCGTAGGCGAGCGCGAGCGTGCCCGCCGTCTCCAGGCCGACGGCGCCCGGCGGCAGGTCCGCCGCCCGTTCGAGGGCCGCGGCGAACGCCGGCCAGAGGGCGAGCGACGCGGTACCCAGCCGGGCCTGCCCCTCCTCGCCGAAGCCCGCTTCCATGACGGCTCCGAGCATGCCCGCGGCGGCGTGGGTGGCGCCGTCACCGGGCGACGGGTCCAGCACGACGACGCTCGCCCCGGCCTCCTGCGCCCGCCAGGCCGCGGTCAGGCCGACGATGCCCCCGCCGACCACGAGGACGTCACACACATGACTGCTCACAGCTGAAGCTCCCTTCGCTGGCATGACCCAGATCAGGTTCGACGGTCGGCGCCCTGCGCCCTCTCAGCCCCGTCCGGGGCTCCCGTGCACCCGACAACGATAACCCCGGCCGCGGGCCACCCGGACCCGGCCGCACGGCGCACGGCGCGGACCGGCCCGTACGGCATCGACCTACACTCGCCCTCGTGGATCCCCGTACCCGGCTCGCCGACGCCCGCCTCTATCTCTGCACGGACGCGCGGCAGGACACCGGCGACCTCGAACCCTTCCTGCACGCGGCGCTGGAGGGCGGCGTCGACGTCGTCCAGCTCCGGGACAAGTCCCTGGAGGCGGCCCGTGAGGTCGAGCTGCACGCGCTCGTCGCCCGGGTGGCCGCCGAGCACGGCGCGCTGTGGGCGGTCAACGACCGCGCCGATGTCGCACGGCTCGCCGGGGCTCCGGTGGTGCACATGGGCCAGGGCGACCTGCCGTCGGACGCCGTGCAGACCCTGCTGGGCGACGGCCCCGTGCTCGGCCGGTCCACCCACTCCCTCGACCAGGCGCAGGCGGCCGAGGCCGACCCGCGTGTCGACTACTTCTGCGTCGGGCCCGTGTGGGCCACGCCGACCAAGCCGGGCCGCCCGGCCGTGGGCCTCGACCTGGTGCGCGACGTCGCGGCCCGGGCTCCGGGCACGCCCTGGTTCGCCATCGGCGGGGTCGACGCCGCCCGACTCGACCAGGTGCTCGACGCCGGGGCGCACCGCGTCGTCGTCGTACGCGCCATCACGCAGGCGGACGACCCCCGGGCCGCGGCCGCCGAGCTGCGCCGCCGGATCACGGGCGCGGGCCGGTAGCGATGAGTTTGGTCAGCGCTCCTCGTCCGTCACCACGACACGGTCCCGACACCCGAGGAGAACATCATGGCCACCACCTACACCTGGGACGTCTTCGCCACCCTTGACGGGTACGGGTCCTACGGCCCGGATGGCGACTGGGGCGGCTACTGGGGAAAGCAGGGGCCGGAGTTCCTCGACCGGCGTCGTGACGTGCTGCGCGAGGAACAGCGGATGGTGCTGGGAGCCACCACGTTTCGCCAGTTCGTCGAGCTGCTGGGGCCCATCCCGGGAGCCGACCTCGACCCGGTGAACTCCCGCATCCGCGGCATGCCGACGACCGTCGTGTCGAGCACGCTCGACGGAGGCGTCACCTGGCCGGACGCGACGATCGTCGCGGGCGACGCCGCCGTGCTCATCGCCCGCCTCAAGGCGGACTCCGACGTCCCGCTCCGCTCGCACGGCAGCCTGTCGCTGAACCGTGCGCTGATGGCGGCCGGGCTCGTCGACCGCGTCCAGCTGACGATCTTTCCCGTCATCAGCGGCCGGACCGGGACCGATCCGGTCTTCGGCGAGGCGGACGACTTCGATCTCGAGCTGATCGAGAGCCGCACGCTCGACGGCCGCACCCAGGAGCTCACCTACCGACCGGTCCTGCACGGCTGACGAACCGTCTCGTCCCGGCCACCAACCGTTGACGTACGGCGAGACCGCTCACTAGCCTCCGGGTGGCCGGTGGCGCGCCTCGTCGCGGATACCGGCCCTGTGGCCCCGGACGAAGGAGTTCCGCCATGCGTACCCCGATCACCCGCCGCACCCTGCTCGTCTCAGGCGCCGCCGTCGGCGCCTCCGCCCTGCTGGGCGCACCGGCTGCGAGCGCCGAGACCCGCGAGCACGGCGCCGCACTCGTGACGCCTGTCGCCGAGGTGCTCGACGGCGGTGAGCAGGTGACCTCGCTGGTCATCTCCTCGCCCGCGCTGAGCCGTGCGGAACGGTCGTCGCTCAGCGTGTCGACGTTCGCCGTGCACGTCACCGCCACCAACCCGCTCAGCGGGGAGGTCGCCTACGAGCAGGACCGTCGGGTGACCGCGGTGAGCTGGACGCGGCGTGGCGCGATCACCCTGGAGCTCGAGCACGGGTGGGGGGTCGACGGCGGCAGCACCCTGCAGTACACGGGCCCGTACGGCCGCAACGTGGTCCTGGACCTCGATCACGCGATCACGCAGGTGGAGCCGCTGCGCGCCAGGGGTGCGGGCGGCCCGGTCGTGCTCGACGCGTTCCGCCAGGGTCGCGTGTCCGATCCGGAGGTCGACGCCTTCACCCGCCATGTGACGGCGTCGGGCCTGAACTACCGGCTGTTCTCCCCCGCGGGTCGCCGCGACCGCGACGGTGCGGCGCTCGTCGTCTGGCTCCACGGCGGGGGCGAGGGTGGGCTGCGGACCGACGACGGGCGGGTCTACTACGACAACGAGACGCAGCTGCGGGCCAACCGCGGCGCGCTCGGCTTCGCCACGCCGGAGGCCCAGGAGCTCTTCGGCGGCGCCTACGTGCTCGCGCCGCAGTCGACGTCCGCCTGGATGCTCGACGGCGACGGCTTCGCGCCGCTCGTCCTGGAGGCGATCGAGGAGGTCACCGCGGCACACCGGATCGACGCGAGCCGGATCCACGTCGTCGGCTGCTCCAACGGCGGGTACATGTCGCTGAAGATGGTCGCCGAGCACCCCGAGATGTTCGCTACCTCCGTGCCGATCTGCTGCGGGATCGGTGCGCGCGACGGTTCCGGCGGCTACTTCATCTCGGACGCCGAGCTCGCGGCGATGGAGACGCCCACGTGGCTCGTGGCCTCGGCCGACGACACCACCCTGGACCCGGAGGACAACACCGTCCACGCCCACGAGCGGATCGACGGCTCGATCATGAGCCTGTACGACGGCGTCACCTGGAACGGCAACACCTATCCGGGGCACTGGTCCTGGATCTACGTCGCTCGCAACGACCCGCGCCACGCCGGCACGAGCATCTGGGAGTGGATGGCGGCCGCCGAGCGCTGAGCCGCGGCCGCCGGAGGCGCCGGCCGAGCGCCCCGGCGGCAGCGGTCAGCGGCGCACCAGCCGATCGCCCAGCCCTGCCTCGTCGAAGGCTGCCACGGTGGTCCGGAGATCCTCGGAGAAGTGGGCCCAGCTGTCGACGTGGGCGATGAGCACCCGCCGTGCGTCGAGCAGGCGCGCCGCTTCCACCGCGCGCTCACCGTCGAGGGTCAGCAGGTCGGGCTCGTCCCGCACCACCGGCATCCGCACCGCACCGGCGAACAGCACGGCCTCCTCGACGTCGAACCGTTCGGCAACCTCGCGGACGACGTCGAGCGAGGCGTTGTCGCCGCTGATGTACACGACCGGGAGGCCCTCGCCGGTGAGCACGAACCCGATCACGTCACCGACGACCGGCTCCGAGCCGTCCGGTCCGTGCTGGGCACGCGTGGCGGTGACGGTAACGGTCCCCCCGTCCGGACGTGGCAGCTCGATCGCCTCCCAGGGCGCCAGGCCTCGCGCGGTTCCACCGAGTCGTACGGCCCCGCTGACGGTCGTGAGCGTGACGGGGACACCGGAAAGGAAGGCCCGACCCGCACTGTCGAGATTGTCCGCGTGCTCGTCGTGCGACAGGAGGACCGCGTCCACCGCGCCCACCTCGTCGGCGGTGACCGGCGAGTCGACGGTGCGTTCCAGGGGCGACGCGCCGGGATAGGTGCCCGCCGGGTCGAAGGTCGGATCGGTCAGCAGGCGCAGCCCTCCGTACTCGACCAGGACGGTGGGACCACTGATCACACGGGCGAGGAACTGCTCGGACGCCGTCGGCTGCTCAGACATCTTGTCTCCCTCTCATGGAAAATCCGGCACGTTGCCGTGACGACTCTACTCGACAAATCACGGCAAAATGCAAGATGTAGCATGAGAACGTGCCCAGCCCCTCGACGCCTCACCACGAGCTGCCGCGACCCGCGCCCGGCGCAGCCGAGCACCCCGCGCTCGACCTGGTGAACTCGGTGATCCTGGTCCCCGGCGGCGGTACGGTGGACGCGCTGGCGACGCCCGAGACGGCGACCGCGTGGCTGGTCGAGCGCGACCTCGCACCCTCCGGCGCCCCGCTCCAGGAGTACTGCGCATCCCGCCTGACCGGTCTGCGGGGGCAGATCCGCGATCTGTTCCGCTCGGTCGTCGCAGACGAAGCGCCGCCGGCTGAAGTGCTGGAAGGCGTCAATACGGCGCTCCGCCTGGCACCCGCGACCGAGGTGCTGCGCTGGGAGCCGGATCAAGGACTCGTCCGGGTGGCCGCCCATCCGGTCACCCAGGTGGTCGAGTACGCGATGTCGGCCCTGGCGGCAGACGCGGTCGGTCTGGTCACCAGCCCGGAGGCGACCTCCCTGACCGCCTGCACCGCCAGGTCGTGCAGGCGGTTCTTCCTGCGAACCCACGCCCGCCGCCACTGGTGCTCCACCCGCTGCGGCAACCGGGTGCGCGCCGCCCGCGCCTACGCACGCCGCGTCCCCGCGGAGCCCGCGATCCGATGAAACGTCCTGCACCGGTGCCAGCGGCCACTTACTTACAAGGCTCTGATCCCCGGGGCAACCGATCGCCCACCCTGTGGCCAGGGCTTGTCGGTGGCAGGCACTACGCTCACCGGCGTGACGGCTGACGAGCTCCGAGAAAAACTGATTCCCTTTCGTACGCGGGCAGTTGAAGAGGGGTACCCGTGGGAAGACATCGACCCGCTGCCGGCAGAAGAAGTTGACCGGTGGATCGGCCACGTCCGGCCCTGCGTGGTCCTCACCGGCGGCGGCGACGGGCCGGTCGCGGGCGCCTTCGGCGGGCCGCTGCTGCTGCCTGCCGAGGTCCCGGACCCTGAGCACCCGTATCTCGCGTCGGTCGACTTCGCCACGCTGCCGAACGACGCGACCGACCTCCCTCTGCCACCGGACGGACGCCTGCTGCTCTTCGTGTCACTCGATGAGACCGACGGCGACGGCACCTGTGGGCAGGCCATCTACGTCCCGGCCGGCACACCGGTGGAGGAACGCGACAAGAACACCTGGAACGGCTACCCCGGCGACGACGACTACCAGCGGATCGTCGACGCCTACCCGCTGGGCGAGCTGAGAGCCAGAACCGAACCGGACCTGCCTTACCACTCACTTCCCGGTTTCCCGAACGCCGACGAGCTGGTCACCATATGGTGCGAGACCTCTGACAGGAGCGGGCATCTACAGGTCGGCGGATACGCGGACCAGGAGGACTCCGACCCGGACCCGCTGGAACGCCTCGCCATCCGCGCAGCCCGCGAAGCGAAGCGCGGGCGCTGGGGCGGTGAGGAGCCGGTGTCGGGCGCCGTCGAGGACTGGGTTCTGCTGGCTCACTGGAACCCGGACATCAGTGATCGGGAAGGGGCGGACGTGCAGTGGGGAATCCAGCGCGCGGACCTGGAGGCCCGTCGCTTCGACCGCACCTTCAGCACCGTCTACTGGAATCCCTGACCGCGCTAGGCGGGTGGCACCCCGAGAACTGGCGTCAGCGGTCGGACGTGACCGGACCTCCTCCGGGCGGAGCAGCTTCTGCTCGGTGGGTTCGAGGTCGAAGCCGGCGCCCCATGTCGTGCGAGTGAGACGCACGCAGGGAATGCTCGGACCCGGCAGCGAAGCAGAGCACCTGCCGACGATCACCTGCCGACGCGGAGAGCACCTGATGGCAACTGACTACGATGCCCCACGCAAGACAGCCGAGGACGAGGACGTCGAGCACGAGTCGATCCAGGAGCTGAAAGCACACCGCGCCGACGAGGCATCCGGCGTGGTGGATCCCGACGAGACCGAGGCGCTGGAGAACTTCGAGCTGCCGGGCGCCGACCTGTCCGGCGAGGAGCTCACCATACGGGTGCTGCCGCCCCTGCCGGACGAGTTCGCGTGCTCCTCCTGCTTCCTCGTGCACCACCGCAGCCAGCTGGCGTACGAGGACGCCGGCCGGCTGGTCTGCACGGAATGCGCTGCTTGAGGGAGACCGACGAAGTGTTGGCGGTCCTCACGACCGGGGCGGGTGTCCTCCTGGTCCTCGTAGCACTGCGGGCTCTGCTTACCGCAGGCGTCTCATGGACATCGCAGGTCTACCCGGCTCCGGCACGATGACGCGCTGCGGCACTTGACGTCAGGAGCGGCCGCCCTGGGCCGCATCGACTTCGACGACCTCGACCGGGAACGCCGTCGGTACCGTCCGGGGCCACCTCCGCCTGGTCGCGCCACATGGACCGACACTCTCGGCGCAACATGAATCGGTAGTGAACAGCTACCGAACTCATGCGGACCGAGCCGCGCCTCTCGGACCCGTCACCAGCGCCTACGACAAAGTTGTCCTGGATTGTGCTGCGCACCGGCATCGGCCGGACCCCATCACATCGGCACCATCGACAACAGAGGATCTCGCGACTCGTGAAGCGTTCGCCCTGGCTCGTGTCGGCCCTGCTCGCGGTCGCCGTCGTTGCGTCCATCTGGTACCTCGTACGGGAGTCCCAGGAACCTCCGCGAGTCGCAGACCCGACAACACTCGTTCTCGCCGCCGGGTCGGAGCTCGACGAGCTGCTCTGCGAGGACGGCGAGGCAGCCCCGGCACCCGACCCGGACGGCCATCTCGGCTGCGCCGAGGGCCCGAGCGAGTTCGCGAAGGAGCTCACCGCCGCCACCGATGTGAAACTCGAGCCCGACTTCGTCGGCACGCTCGAGGCGGCCGACGAGATCCTGGCTGACCGTTCGCGCTTCGACGCCGCCTGGTTCGCCTCCGACCACTACCTGCGTCTCGCGCTCGCGGACCACGACCACGCCGGGATCACGTCGTCGGACCCGGTCATGCGCTCCCCCGTCGTGCTCGGTGTCCAGGCGTCGGTCGCCGATGCACTCGGTTGGTCCGACGGCGATGCCGTGTCGTGGTCCGAGATCGCCGACGCTGCCGACAGCGACGACGCCGCTTCGCTCTCCTTCCTCATGACCAACCCGGCGGCGTCGAACTCCGGGCTCGCCACCCTCGTCGGCGTGGCGAGCGCGTTCGGGACCGACGGCGACCCGGCGTCCGCGGACCCGGCAGCCATGAAGAAGTTCTTCGGCGGCCGTGCGGACCAGGCGCCGAGCTCCGGCTGGCTCTCGGACAAGTTTGTCGACAACGCCGGGGTCTACGGGGGCTTGTTCAACTATGAGTCGGAGTTGCTAGGGCTGCGCAGGAACGGCGCGAACCTCGCGATCATCTATCCCGAGGAGGGTGTCGTCGAGGCGACCTACCCCCTCACGGGTCTGGGGCCTGCGGCCGAACCGGACAAGACCGCGGCCTATGACGTCGTCGCCGAGTACCTCCTGCGCACCGAGATACAGGAGGAGCTCAGCGCGCTGACGCTGCGCCACCCCGGCACGACGGACGCCGATCGGGCGCCGGAGCTCGAGAAGGAGCTGGAGACGGCAGCCACCGTCGAGAAGGTGCTCCTGCCGGACGCCCTCGCCACCCTGGAAGGCCTCCTCACCGCTTACTTCGACGACTACTCGCCCAAGGCACGTACCGTCTTCCTGCTCGACGTGTCCGGGTCGATGGGCAGCTCGCCCGCCCGGCTCGAGAGCCTCAAAACGGCCTTCGGGGGTCTGACCGGAACCGACACCAGCATCAGCGGGCAGTTCATGCGGTTCCGGACGGGCGAGGAGCTCACCGTGTTCACGTACGACAGCGCGGTGGACGAGATCGCTGACATCACCGTCGAAAGCCCTGAGGACGACCAGCTCGATCGACTCAACGAGAACGTCCAGGCGCTCGGGGCCGGCGACGGCGACACCCATTACTACGATGCCCTCGACACGGCGTACAACACGCTGGAGGACGACGAGGTCGTGGAGGGCCGGCAGACGTCAGTAGTCATCGTCACCGACGGTTACTGGAACGGCGGCACCAGGTACGACGCGTTCCGCACTACCTATGACAGGGACTACGCGGCGCTCGACGTGCCGACGCATGTGGTCCTCGTAGCGGATGCTGCCGAGTGCGCGGGCGTGGACAACGACAAGTGCACCACCGTCCACGAGCTGGAGTCGTTCGCCTTCGAGTCCGGCGGGTCGGTCGTCAGGTCGACAAACCCTGCCGACCTGCAGAGACTTTTCAAGGAGATCCGTGCCTACCAGTGACGACATCGATCGTGGCACGCCCGGTGGCGGCCGCGTGCGGCGCGCATTGAGCACGACGAGCGCTTACCTCGGCGGCACGCTCGCGGCCGCGTGCGCCGTTGCCGCCCACTTCGTGCCCGACGGTGTCGGCGACGTCGTGCTCGGCGCCGCCGCAGTCGCCGTACTGGGGGGAGCCGTCGGCGCGGTGATCCAGTCCGAGCCGGCGCCCGGACCACGGCCGCTACGCCCGCTCGGCACCTACCACTACCTCTGCCCGTGGCGTGTCGCCGACCTGCACGCCCAGCTCTTCTACGGGGCGAACATCCAGCAGGTCGTCAGGACGGGAAGGCAGACCGGCACGACGGCCGGCGCCACCATCAGGGTCGCCCGTTCGGAGGCAGCGATCGGCCGGACGTTCGATACGTCGCAGGAGTACGAGAGTGCCTTCAAACTGAGTCTGGTCAACCAGCTGCAGGAGGCTCGGGAGGCCTTGTCGGACAGAGGGCTTCTGCACGACCTGGACGACGACACCGACCTGCGCTGGTACACGCCGCCTTCGAGGGAATCCTCGAACGAGTTCGTGAAGCTGACCGCCGCCGGCGCCGACATCCACCGCGCGTTCGAGAGTCATCCGGCGGAGACCTGCGACAAGGAGACCTGTATCAAGAGGTCCCAGGAATGCACGGTCGAGGTGTCGGTCCCCGTCGGCCCGCAGGGCACGGACGACGCCGGGGCACAGCCCTGGACGACGACGATCCAGCTCGGCGCGTGGGGCCGGAGCAAGATCGACTACAACGGCATCCGCGAGATGCAGAAGGTCACCGTCCTGGCGGTGGTGCGAGTCGTCGACCGGGATGCTCGCTCCCTCACCGTCCGCGCCCTCGCCGTCTTCTCCTGAGCAGGAGCCAAGGGAGCGCGTTGAGCTCGAGGAGTTCGGGCTGGGCTCTCCCGTTCCGACCGGACCGGAGCCGGGCCACGGTCGTCATATCAACGGGTTGGTGCGGGTTGTGTTGCAAGGTATTGCTGCTGGGGCGGAACCTCACGCGAGGCCGCCGTTGGCGAAGACCGTCTGCCCGTTGATCCAGCGGGCGGGTCCGGCCAGCGTCGCAACGACCTCGGCGATGTCCTCAGGTGTGCCGAGCCGGCCCAAGGGGTTGGCACCGGCGATGCGGTCGACGAGCTCTTGAGGCTTGCCCTCGAAGAACAGCTCGGTGGCGGTGGGGCCGGGGGCGACGGCGTTGACGGTGATGTCGCGGCCGGCGAGCTCCTTGGCCAGGATCGGGACAAGCACCTCGATCGCGCCCTTGGTCGCCGCGTACGCGCCGTAGGTCGGCAGGCGCGTGCGGGTCACCGTGGTCGAGAACAGGACGATCGCGCCGCCGTCGCGCACCTTCTGGGCGGCCTGCTGGGCGACGACGATCGCCCCGCGGACGTTGGTGCGCAGCACATGGTCCAGGACGTCGAGGTCGATCCCGGCCACAGGGGCCAGCGGCATGATCCCGGCGGAGTTGATCACGGCGTCGACGCCGCCGAGCCGTTCCTCGACAGCCTCGAAGACCCGCTCGACCGCTGGCGCGTCGGCGATGTCCGTCTTGTATGCGAGGCCGGTGCGGCCCGCAGCCTCGATCTCCTTGACCGTGGTCGCGGCCTCGGACTCGTTGGAGGTGTAGACGACGGCGACGTCGTACCCGTCGGCGGCCAGGCGGCGCGTGATGGCGCGGCCGATGCCGCGCGACCCGCCGGTGACTACGGCGACGCGGGACGTGGTGCTGGCAGTGCTCATGGTGTGCTCCTTGTTGTGGTGCCGGGTTGTGGTGCCGGGATGGGTGCCGCTCACGTTGCTGACCATTCGGTGGTGCCCGGTCATTCGGTGGTGCCGAGCTCGAGCCGGAGGATCCGGTCGTCGCCCGGGCGGGCTTCGGTCCCGCCCCAGGTCGCCCCGTCGGTGTTGGAGGTGACGAGCCAGAGCGCGCCGTCCGGCGCGACCTCGACCGTCCGGATGCGGCCGTACTCTCCGGTGTAGTGCTCGATCGGGTCGCCGGTCGCCTCGGTACCGTCGACGGGCAGCTCCCACAGGCGCTGTCCACCCAGGGCGCCCATCCAGAGGGAGCCCTCGGCGTAGGCGATGCCGGAGGGTGAGGCGTCGTCGGGGTGGATGGTGAACAGCGGCGGCTCGCCGGTGTCCCCGGCGACGCCCTCGGTCTCCGGCCAGCCGTAGTCCGCGCCGGGGCGTAGCACGTTGACCTCGTCCCAGGTGCGGTGCCCCAGCTCCGAGGCGTACACCGTCCCGTCCGGACCGAAGGTGATGCCCTGGACGTTGCGGTGGCCCGCCGAGTAGACGGCGGTACCGGACGGGTTGTCGTCCGGGATCGAGCCGTCGAGCGCGATCCGCAGGATCTTGCCGTTCAGCGACCCGTCGTCCGCGGCGTTCTCCGGAAGGAACGCGTCACCGGTGCCGATCCACAGGTGGCCGTCGGGCCCGATCCGCAGGCGTCCGCCGTGGTGGCGGTCCGCTGTCTCGATGCCGTCGAGCAGCACCCGGGCGACCTCCAGCGAGCCGAAGTCCTCGCCGACCTCGAGGGCAACCACCCGGTTGGTGGGCGAGCCGGATGCGTACGCGTACACCGTGCGGTCGGTCGCGAACTCCGGCGAGGCGACCAGGCCGAGCAGGCCGCCCTCCGAGCTGGTCTCCACACCGGGCACCACGCCGACCTCCTCCGGCGGCCCGCCTTCGGCAGGGACCCGCAGCACCCGGGCCGACAGCCGTTCCGCGACCAGGGCCGAGCCGTCGGGCAGGAACGTCAGTCCCCACGGTGCTTCGAGGCCGGTCGTGAGCTCGGTCAGGTCCCCGGGTTCCGACGACGCCCTCGCTGTGGCGGTTGGTCCCGGCGAGCGCGCGTCGTCGGCGGGACCGGACGGTGCACCGCCGCACCCGGCTGTCAGGAGTGCAGCCACGGACGCCGTGGCGGCCATGGTCAGGGTCGAACGTCTCGTCGTTGGCACAGCTGCTCCCACCGTTGAAGTGTTACCAGCGATAACACTAAGTGCGATATCGCTGGATAGCAACTCCCGATATCAAACGAGCGTTATCATCGATACGCGACTGTCCGCCTACGGCACGCTCCCGGTCGACGCGCTCGACGGAAGCACGGTGCTCTCGACGGGCGACTACCACCCGTCGCGCGACGGGCGCATCAACGACCTGGACTCGGGCGCCCTGAGCACCGCCGAGTACGAGCGGGCTCTGCTCCCGGGAGCAGCGATCGGGCGCCCCTTCCCGCCGACCGCCTTCATGTGATCCAGGGCGCGTACATGGGCGGATGCAGCGCTGTGGCCCCGTCGGAACGCCGGCACCTCCTCTCCCGGACTCCCGGACTGCGGGCAACCTGAGCCGCGCTCTGGGTGCGAGTAACCGGCACCCGCCCTAGCGTCGTGGTGCGGCGGCGTGATCTTGACCATCACGTCGCCGCACCACTCATCCAGGCACGGTTTCCCGGCGCAACGGCCGACGTGCGTGTTTGAGCCGCGGACGTGAGGAGGCGAGATTGCGCTCGACCCGCGAGGTACTGGACGACCATCTGGAATGCCGGCGCGCCCTCGATCTGGAGAGCGACCTGCGCCGGAACTACGCGCACGAGGTGGTGCTGCTCTCGTGGGGTGAGGGCATCCACCGCGGCCATGACGGGGTGCGACTTCTTGCGGGTGTGCTGCGGACCTACCTTCCCGAGGGCAAGTACCGGTACGACGACCTGGTCGTGGGCGACGCCTATGGGCTGCTGCGCTGGTCGGGAACCGGGCCCGACGGCGTAGAGCTCCGCGGCGTCGACTCGTTCGTCGTCAGTGACGGGCAGATCACCGCCCAGACGATCAGCTACGTCGCCGACTGAGAACCGGTGTCCGGCGATGTGCGCGGGCGCCGGGGAGCTCGGCCCGCACTGCTAGTCCCGGGTCCACTGCTCGGTCTGGGTCAGTCGAAAGAGGTACACCAGGGGTGGGATCACGATCACCCCGGCGAGCGCTGCGACCAGCAGGAGGGCCCTCAGCGTGGCGGGGGCACCCGCCGCGTCGGCAATGGTGATCTCGTCGACGAGCATCCAGGGGTACTGGGCGGCGCCCCATCCGATGACGACTGAGGCGACAGCGATGACGGCGCTGACCCGCGCGGCGGCGGGCCTCCGTGTCAGGAGCAGCACGAGGGCCGCCATTCCGCCGAGGATCGAGGTGATGATCAGGGGGGCCGCCCGCCCGGTCAAGCCTTGGGCCAGCGTGCGGGCGTCCCGGGTGATGGGGACGAGCGAGCCGAGAACCAGGACACCGGTGACCGCTCCGACCAGGAGGGTGCGGCGACGCAGCTGTGCGGCAAGCGGTCCGTGGCCGGCGCGCGTCGCGTCGGCCGTGAGGAACGTGCCGGCCAGGAACGCGCAGCAGGCGACCGTGATCATCCCGGCCAGGAGCGAGGTCGGGTTCAGCCAGGACGACCAGCGGTCGCCCTGGCCGTCGGCAGGCACCCGTCCCGAGGCGATCGCACCGGCGGCGGTGCCGAGAAAGAACGGTGCGATCAGCGACGAGCCGGCGAACAGAGCACCGTAGACGCGGGCCTGCGACAGCGTCGGAGAATACTTGCGGAACGCGAAGCCGGCGCCGCGCAGCACGATCCCGAGCAGCGCGGACAACAACGGCAGGATCAGGGTGGACATCGCGGCGGCGAACGCCGTCGGGAACCCCGTCCACCACATGACGAGCACGTAGATCAGCCAGACGTGGTTGGCCTCCCACACCGGGCCGATACTGTGGTCGATCTCCGTGCGCAGCTGCGCACCGCGGGCAGCGCCGCCCGCGGTGAGGTCGTAGAAGCCGGAGCCGAAGTCGGCTCCGCCGAACACCGCGTAGGCGACCAGGCCCACGAACAGGGCGATGGCTACCGCGAGCTCGACGGTCACTGTGCCTCCCGCCCGGATCCCTCACCGGGCAGCCTGGATCCTGGGCCGTACGGACTGGGCAGGTCCTGTTGCCCCTGGCGCCAGCGGCGAGACATCGACCGCAGCACGAACACGGCGCCGACGGTCAGTCCGGTGTAGACGACCACGGTGGTGGCCAGCAGCCACCACAGGCCCGGGTAGTCCCCCGCCGCCTCGGAGGTGCGCATGATGCCGTAGACCACCCACGGCTGGCGTCCCACCTCGGTGGCGATCCAGCCGGACTCTACGGCGACGACGGCCAGCGGCCCCGACACGGCGCAGAACCTCAGGAACCACGTGTGTTCGAGCAGGTCGCGCCTGCGCCACCAGCGAAGTGCCCAGTAGACGACGACGGCGAGGGCCAGCAGTGTGCCGATCCCGATCATCGTCTGGAACGCCCAGTGCGTGATGTTCACCGGCGGCTGGTCCCGCAGCGGGATCGTGTCCAGCCCCCGGACCGGTGCGGTGAAGGAGTTCTGCGCGATGAGCGAACCCAGCACAGGGATGTCGAGGGCCCCGCGGACCTCGCCGTCGACCAGCACGCCGCCGATGCGCAGCGGAGAGGGGCTCTCCGTGGTCGTGGCGAGCTCGAATGCGGCCAGCTTGGCGGGCTGCCGGTCGCCGAGGCCACCACCGAGCAGGTGCCCGACGACCGGCTGGATGACCGCCGCCACACTGGCGAAGCTGAAGGGAATGAGGAAGCCCAGCCGATGGTGCGCGTCGCGTCGTCCGCGCAGCATGCCGACGGCGTAGACGCCCGCGATGGTGAAGCCGACGAGCATGTAGGCGGCGAGCCACATGTGGGCGAACTGCCACCCTGCGATGGGGTTGAACATCGCCGCCCAGGGGTCGACGTCGGTGACCTCGCCGCCGACGATACGAAAGCCGGCCGGGGTGTTCATCCACGCGTTCACGGAGATGACGCAGAACGTGCCGACCACCCCGGCCACCGCCATCGGCACCACCATGAGCAGGTGGCGGCGCGGCGGCATGCGACCCCATCCGTAGAGGTAGATGCCCAGGAAGATCGCCTCGACGAAGAACGACAGCCCCTCCAGGGCGAACGGCAGGCCGAGCACGTCGCCGAAGGTCCCCATCAGCCCCGGCCACAGCAACCCCATCTCGAAGCTCAGGACCGTGCCCGACACCGCACCGATCGCGAACAGGACGGCAGAGACCTTGGCCCACCGCTGGGCGAGGACGAGCGCGGTTGCGTCGTTACGCATCAGGCCTCGCCAGTGGGCCACGAGAATCATCGCCGGAAAGGCCACACCGAACGACGCCAGGATGATGTGCCACCCCAGCGTGAACGCCATCTGCTGGCGCGCCGGGAGCAGGCCGGCCGGATCGCCGGCCGCGATGAACGACAGTGCGTCGTGGACTACCACTTGATCCACCTCCGGTAGCGCGCCGGCCCCCAGCTGTCACGGTCGTCATGCCGGCACCGAAGCCTCCTGGTCACACCGGACCTCCCAGATGTCCGGGTGGCGCCCAGAGCTCCCGGTCCGCTCTGGACCGGATCCACTCGTGGTGGGTCCGTGGTGACGATCTCACCGCGCGGAGCGCGAGCCCGTGCCGACTCCGACCAGGGCGAGCGGTCGCTCTCATCGCGGTCCCCGTGGTATCGAGATCCGGGTCGTGAGGCGTGCCGGGGCGTCCAGATCGGCGTCGTCGTCGACACCGACGCCAAGCCGCCCGACCAGCTCCCCGCCCAGCCACCCGGTGCCCGCCGCGATGACCAGAGCGACCAGCGCAAGCAGGAAGGCCGGGGTGCCGGGCACGTTGTCGTGGCTCCCGGCGCGAAGAAACGCGCTGCCCATGAACAGGACCAGCATGACGACATTGCCGGCGCCGTGCAGGACCGCGACGCGCTTGGCACGGGTGCCGATCGGTATCGCGAGATAGTCGATCAGGCCGAAGACCGACGCGACCAGGCCGGTCACGACCGCCACGACGATCATGAGGTACGACGCGAACGCCAGCCTCTCGTCGTGAGTCACCATGCCGACCACGTCGAAGGCGACCGCCGTCGCGAACAACCCGAGCGGAAGAACGATCAGCTGCTGGTGCACCGCGTGCCCCGCCGCCTTGGCGCTGCTCTCCATGTGTAACCCTCCTCTTAGACCTCCGACACTGGACGACCGCTGAGGCATCGTGTCTGTCTCGCCAGGGCACGGACCACCTGGCTCATGGCCATGCGTCTTCCGTTCGGACGGCAGGCCGATCAGTGCTCATTTGGAGCCCCGGTGGGGGCGGCCGTCCCACAACCTTCGCCGTCGGACAGCCGCTCCCCCGGTTACCTGTCGCTCCTGACCGCGTCACTCCTTGTGGAGTGCGTCCTGTACGGCGCCCGCAGCCTTCTCCAGCGTCTCCGGCCGACCGGTGGTGCCGTGGAAACGCACGTCGGGCTTGGTGGGCGGCGGGGCAGGCACGCCGGCC
>NZ_JAJQMN010000002.1 GCF_028994775.1 Promicromonospora iranensis
TGAACGCTCACACGTCCGTTGGTCAAAACCGAGTCGGCTGAACTTCGCCACTGCCGACCGGCGACAGTGCTCACCGTAGCGGTGGTCGAGGGCAAGTAAGGAGAACTTACTGGATGGTTACGGCATCGATACAGTCAACTCTTGAATCCAGGAAGCGGCGTCCTGGGTAGTCCGCCTCAGCGCACGCTCCCGAGCGAGAGCCCGCCCTGCCAGTACTTCTGCAGCGACAGAAACGCTGCGACCAGCGGAACCACCGAGATGAACGACCCGGTGACGATGAGGTTCCAGACCTGCTCGCCGCCGGCACCGGCGTTGGAAAGGGCTTGCCAGTTGTAGACCCCGACCGTGACGGGGAGCAGGTTCGGGTCGCGCAGCACTGCCAGCGGCAGGAAGAAGTTGTTCCACGTGGCAACCGTGGTGAGGAGCAGCACTGTGACGATCGCGGGCCGGAGGAGCGGTAGAACCACCTGGAAGAAGAGACGAAGTTCACCCGCTCCGTCGACCCGTGCGGCGTCGAGCACCTCCTCGGGCACCGCGCCCTGGGCGTAGACCCGCACCAGGTACACGCCCACCGGGCTGAGCAGCGACGGCAGGATCACCGCCCACATCGTGTTGAGCAGACCCAGACCGCTGAGGAGCACGAAGGTGGGGATCACGAGCGCCGTCATCGGCACCATGACGGAACCGAGCAGCAGCGCGAAGAACGCGCTGCGGCCCCGGAACCGGTACTTGGCGAGACCGTAGCCGGCCAGGACCGAGAGCACCGTCGCACCGACGCCGCCCGCGATCGCGTACACGAACGAGTTGCGGAACCACACCCAGTAGATGCCGCCCTGGTGGCTGAAGAGGCCGGCGATGTTGTCGAACAGAGCGAAGTCCGAGCCGAACCAGAGCGGCGCGCCGCCGAACAGGCCCGCGTTCGTCTTGGTGGACGCCACCACCAACCACCACAGCGGCACCACGAAGTAGAGCGCGAGCAGCACGAGCACCACGTGGGAGCCGAGGCGGCGGCCCTGGCCCACGGGTTCCCCCGTCGTCCGCTCCGCCGCGGCCCGCTCGGCGCGGGGCCGCGCGAGAATATTCGAGTTCGCCATCACTTCAGCCCGCTCTGCTTGCGCGTCAGGAACAGGAACAGGTACGAGCCCACGAACACGAGGAAGCCGAGCGAGAACGCCAGCGTCGACGCGTAGTTGAACTGGCTGTAGTTGAACGCCGTGGCGAACGCGTACATGTTCGGGGTGTAGTCGGTCGGGATGGCGCCCATCGCGGAGGACCGCAGCACCTGCGGCTCCGTGAAGAACTGCAGGGTGCCGATGAGCGCGAAGACCACGATCATCACCATCGACGACGAGATCATCGGCACCTTGATCCGCAGCGCGATCTGCCGGCGGTCGGCGCCATCGAGCACCGCGGCCTCGTAGATCGACGGGTCGATCGATCGGAGCGCCGCGTAGATGATGATCATGTAGTAGCCCACCCACTGCCAGGTCACGATGTTGACCAGCGACCCGAAGATGTTGGCGGAGCTGAGGAAGTTCGGCGCGGTCAGGCCTACCAGGCCGAACAGGTCCTGCGCCGGGCCGAACCGCGGGCTGTACAGGAAGCCCCACATCAGGGCACCGATCACCGCCGGAATGGCGTACGGCACGAAGATGAGCAGCCGCGAGACCCGGCTCAGCCGCGTCGCGAGGGTGTCGAGCAGGAGCGCCGCCACGAGCGCGACCAGTATCTGGACCGGCACCATGACCAGCACGAACCGGAGCACCCGCCAGAGCCCCTCCAGGAACACCGGGTCCGTGAAGGCCTTGACGTAGTTGTCGGTCCCCACGAACACGTTGCGCCCGGCGGTGGCGATGCCCTTGTTGTGCAGGCTCATCCACAGGGCGTAGCCGAGGGGCAGCACCAGGAACACGGCGAACACGATGGCGAACGGCGCCACGTACACGTATCCCCAGCGCTGCCGCCGGCTGGCGATCTTGCTGGTCGGGCGGGCCGTGGCAGGCACGACGACGCTCTCGCTCGTACTGGTCCCCGAGCTCATCCCCGACCTCTTCCCCGGGCTCATTCCGTGACCGTGAAGCCCTGCTCGGTGGCGTACCGCACCAGACCGTCCTGGACGGTGCTCAGCGCGGTCCCCGCGTCGGTGTCCTTCTCGACCATGTCGTAGAGGGCCTGGGTCTGCTGGTCGTAGGCGTAGACCTGGAACGGGCTGAACGAGAAGCCCTCGTACCCGTTGGCCGCGTCGAGGAACACCTCCTCGTTGATCTTCTGGCCACCGAAGAATGGCGCCTCACGCTGCGTGAACCAGTCCGACTCGAGCATCGGCTTCCACTGCGGCCACAGGGCCGCCTCCTCGACACCGAGCTTCCAGGCCTCCTCGGTGTTGAACAGCTCCTTGGCCACGGTCGCCGCGGCCTCCGGCTGCTCGGACTGGGTGGTCACGGCGAAGGTCGAGCCGCCCCAGTTCACCTGGACCGGGTTCTCCGGGTCCCACTGCGGGAGCGGGGCGGCACGCCACTCGGCGTCGGCGTCGGCCTCGGACAGGCCCTGCAGGTAGCCGGGGCCCCAGGCGGCCGCCAGGTAGACGGCGTAGGTGCCGTCGACGAGCGCCGCGTTGTAGTCGGTGGTGAACGCGTCCTCGGTGGCCACCAGGTCGTCGTCGATCAGGCCCTTCCAGTAGCCGAGGACCTCCTCGGCCTCCGGGCTGTCGACGTTGATGCCGATCTCCGTCGGCTTCGCGGTGTCGTACTGGAACGGCTCCCAGCCGTTCTGCGCGAACAGCGCGTAGTTGAGCGCGTTGCCGTTGGTCGGGAAGTCGGTGATGTGACCCTCGAAGCCGGCGTCGCGCAGGTCCTGGGCCGCCGTGGCGAACTCGTCCCAGGTGGTCGGCACGTCGACGCCGTACTCCTCGAAGATGTCGGCGCGGTACAGCATGCCCATGGGGCCGCCGTCGACGGGGATCGCATAGACGGCGTCACCGTTGGAGACGTCAGACCAGGAGCCGGGGGTGTAGTCGCTCTCGAGCTCGCCGGCGCCGTACTCGGACAGGTCGACGAGCGAGTCGAGGATGGTGAAGGTCGGGATCACCTCGGCCTCGAGCATGATCACGTCGGGCGCGCCGGTACCCGCCTCGATGGCGGTCTGGAACTTGTTGTACTCGTCGGCGCCCTGACCCGCGTTGGTCCAGCAGACCTGCAGGTCGGTGTGGGTCTCGTTGAAGTGATCCACGATCGTCTCGAACGACGGGTACCACGCCCACACCGTCACCTGGGTCGCGTCCGGCTGCTTGATCTCGTTGGTGCAGGTCGCCTCCGCGGCGCCCCCACCACCACCGGAACAGGCCGTGAGGCCGACGGCGGATACGGCCATGGCGGCTGCGGCAGCCACGCCTCGGCGTCGGGCTGATGTGCGCATCCGAGTCCTCCTTGATTCGGTACCGCGGCCGAGAGGCCGAGGGTCGCCCCGCGTCGTCGCCGGGCCCTTTCAACGTTGTAGGAACGCTCGCCACCGTTCTACCCCGTAGCCGACTCCGTGGCAAGACCGGAGCCGGAGTCGGCGCAGCCTTCCACCCGCTCCTACTGCCCCGAGCGCTCGGCGAACCAGAGCGGAGCGGGTCCGGACAAAATATCGAACAGATGCTCTTCCCACAGAGATCCGTACCCCACCACAAGAATCAGCAGAACAACGACGGGAACGATTCTTCGCGCCCGGTGCGAACGACAGAACAATGCCAGGGCGATCATGACGAGGCCGGCGAGAGCGAACGGGGAAGCCCTGGACCGCCCCGCCTTCCGGCTCGCGATCACCGGGAACGCCTCGGCTCCTGCGCGCGCTCCGGCGAGAACCGCACTGATCACCGAAGCTGTCCCGAGGACCGCCAGAAAAGCCACAGTCAGACCGGGGTCGACGGTTTTATCGGTTCCGGAAAAAGGCCTCTCGGAGCACAGAACAGGCATTCTCAGTCACCCGGAAGCGACTTCCACCGTCTCGATACCGCCCTCCTGGACGCTCACCAGCCGGCCCTCCTGGCCCTGCGCGACGTCACCCGTCGACTCACGGCCCACGATCCGCGAGTCCGGCACCACCCGACGGAACGGCGCCGGGTCACCGGTCGCGCCGATGCGCTCCAGCAGCAGCTCGACGGCGGTGCGCGCGATCTGGTCCCGCCCCGGGTCCACGGAGGACAGCGCGGGGACCGAGTACTTGGCGTCGTCGACGTCGTCGAACCCGATGAGCGCCACCTGGCCCGGGACGTCGATCCCGTGGGCGTGCAGGGCGTGCAGCGCGCCGAGGGCGAGCGCGTCGTTGAGCGCGAAGACGGCGTCGATCTCCGTGCCGTCGTCGAGCATGCGGCGCATCGCCTCCGCACCGGTGGAGCGGTGCCAGAGGCCCGCCTCGCCGACCAGGGCCGGGTCGTGCGGCAGGCCGGCCTCCGCCAGCCCTTCCAGGTAGCCGGTGGTACGCAGCGCGGCGGAGCCCACCTGCTCCCCCTCGTGCGCCCCGATCAGCGCGATCCGCCGGCGGCCGAGTGATGCGAGGTGCAGGGTCGCCGCCTTGGCCGCGGCCACATTGTTCATCGTCACGTGGTCGGCGGGCGCCCCGAAGACCCGCTCGCCGAGGATCACCATCGGGAAGTCCACCGTGAACAGGCCGAGATCGTCGGGTCCGAGCGCCAGGGGCGAGAAGATCAGGCCGTCGGTGAGGTGCCTGCGGCGCCCCGAGAGCACCTCGGTCTCCCGCTCCCGGCTGGCGCTCGTCTGCTCGATGAGCACCGTCCACCCAGCGGCGTCCGCGGCCGAGATGACGGAGTCGGCGAGCTCCGCGAAGTACGGGAGCGACAGCTCGGGAACCGCCAGCGTGATCAGCCCCGTGCGGCGCGTGCGGAGGTTCCGGGCGGACATGTTGACGCGGTAGCCCAGGTCCTCGATGGCGGACTGGACCCGCTGCCGCGTCTCGGCACGGATGTACGGATAACCGTTCACCACGTTCGACACGGTCTTGATCGACACGCCTGCGCGCTGCGCCACGTCGTGCATCGTCACAGCCACGCTGCCAGCCTCCGGTCCCCTAGTTTTCCCACAGAGTAGAGGACCACCGTCGCCCCCGCGTCGTCGATCGACTAGTGTGCAACGATGTAAAGCCGTCGACCGATCCAGCGAGGAACAATGACGACCTCCCGCACCCGCGTGCTGCTGCACCCCGACTTCACCGTCGGCACCGTTGACCGCCGCCTGTTCGGCTCCTTCGTGGAGCATCTGGGGCGTGCGGTCTACACGGGCATCCACGAACCGGGCCACCCGACGTCCGACAGCCACGGCTTCCGCCGCGACGTCGCCGACCTGACGCGCGAGCTCGGCGTCACCACCGTCCGGTACCCGGGCGGCAACTTTGTGTCGAACTACCGGTGGGAGGACGCCGTCGGGCCCGTGGAGCAGCGCAAGCCGTTCCTCGATCTCGCGTGGCGCACCGTGGAGCCCAACCTCGTGGGCACCGACGAGTTCCTGCAGTGGGCCGAGCGCGAGGGCATCGAGCCGATGATGGCCGTCAACCTCGGTACCCGCGGCGTCGAGGAGGCGGTGGCCCTCCTCGAGTACTGCAACGGCGAGGCCGGCACCCGCTGGGCCGACCTGCGCATCGCCAACGGCCGGGAGAAGCCCTACGGGGTCAAGCTCTGGTGCCTGGGCAACGAGATGGACGGCCCCTGGCAGATCGGCCACAAGGACGCCCACGAGTACGGCAAGCTCGCCCGGAACGCCGGCCACGCGATGAAGCTCGTGGACCCGTCCATCGAGCTGGTCGCCTGCGGGTCGTCGTCGATGCAGATGCCGACGTTCGGCGAGTGGGAGCGCACGGTCCTCGAGTACACGTACGACCTCGTGGACCACATCTCCATGCATGCCTACTACGAGGAGCTGGACGGCGACCGCGCGTCGTTCCTCGGGTCCGGCACGGCCATGGACCGGTTCATCGAGCGGGTGGTGGCCTCGGCGGACGCCGTCGGCGCCCAGCGTCGTTCCGACAAGCGCATCACCATCTCGTTCGACGAGTGGAACGTCTGGTACCTGCAGAGCCGGTTCCCCGGCGAGGCGAACCTGCCGATCCAGAAGGACGCGCCGCGCATCATCGAGGACGTCTACTCCGGGCTCGACGCCGTGGTCGTGGGTGACCTGCTGGTCACCCTGCTGAACCACGCCGACCGGGTCCCCGTCGCGTGCCTCGCCCAGCTCGTCAACGTGATCGCGCCGATCATGACCGAGCCCGGCGGGGAGGCCTGGCGGCAGCCGACGTTCCACCCCTTCGCGACGACGGCCCGCCTGGCGCGGGGCGAGGCGCTCGACCTGCGCGTGACCGCGCCCAGCATCACCACCAAGGCCCACGGCGAGGTGCCGGCGGTCACGGCGGCGGCCACCCTGGCGGACGGCGCCGTCGCGCTGTTCCTGACCAACCGGTCCGCGGAGCCCGTCGAGGTGGAGCTGGCGCACCTGGGCGCCGCGCTCGAGGTCGCCGAGGGCTGGGCCATGACGGCCGACCACGAGGCCGCGGTCGTCGGGCCGGAGCATGCCGAGAAGGTGGCCGCCGAGCACTGGGGCGCGTTCGACGTCGCGGGGCGCGTCGCGGGTGACGGCACGTCGACGAAGGTCACGCTGGCCCCGGAGTCATGGACAGCGCTGTCGGGGACGCTCACGTCCCTGTGATCTCCGGCCGCTGGTCGGGCTTGCCGAGACCGGTCTCGGCAAGCTCGACCAGCGGTGGGGCGGCTCGACCAGCGGTGAGTCAGGCGTCGTTGCCGAAGTCGAACCCGCCGTCCGCCTCGGCGGCCCGCCAGAAGTCGCGCAGCATCTCCTCCGGCGTGTGGAGGTTGTGCCTGCTCGCCACGGGCTCCTCGTCGCCCGAGATCGCCTTGACCTCGTCGTGGATCCGCTCCATCGAGGTGTCGAGGGACCAGGCGACGTCGGCCGCGAGCTTGAGCGAGTCGGTGAGGTGCCGGGGCACGTCGCCGTCGTACTTGTAGTAGATCTTGTGCTCGAGGCTGGCCCAGAAGTCCATCGCGATGGTGCGCAGCTGGATCTCGACGATGACGTCCTCGACCCGGTCGGACAGGTACACCGGGATCTGCACGATGAGGTGCAGCGACTTGTACCCGGTCGCCTTCGGGTGCTTGATGTAGTCGCGCTCCTCCAGCAGCGTCAGGTCTGCCTGCTTGAGCAGCATGTCGCGCACCAGGTAGATGTCGTTGACGAAGCTGCAGGTGATCCGCACGCCGGCGATGTCGAACATCTTCGCGCGGACGCCGTCCGGCGTCAGCGGGATGCCCTTGCGGCGGCACTTGGCGACGATCGACTCGAACGACTTGAGCCGTGACCCCACGTGCTCGACGGGGTTGTAGTTCTGCATGTGCCGGAACTCGTCGCGCAGGATCGAGACCTTGGTCATGACCTCGTCGATCCCGAACTTGTAGGTCAGCACCAGCCTGCGCAGCTCGCTGACGAGCTTCCGGAGCTCGGCGGGGTCAGGTATCGGGTGGTCCCGGACGTCCTGGGGCAGCTTGCTCACGGGGACCACGGTACGGGTTGGGCGCCCCGCTGTGGGCTCCAAGGACACCCCGGTCGAGCGGCCCCACCGCCGGTCGAGCTTGTCGGGACCCGGGTCTCGACAAGCTCGACCGGCGAGAGGCGATCAGCTCAGCTGCCGTCGGACTCCTTCAGCCGGAGGAACGTGATCGAGTGGGCCGGGAAGTCGTAGCTGAACGCCGAGCCGCCGTCGGACGACGACACGTCGAGCGTGGCAGTGTCCTCCACCGGCACTATCCGTTCCGGCTGCGCCTTGGTGTTCATGGCTGCCGGCGCCCCGCTCATCTCGATGACCTCGGCGTCGGGCTCCACCGCGTACCCGTCGACGGTGACCGCCGTGCGCGCCACCGACTCGAACGGGTTGACGACCTTGAGCACCAGCTCACCGGTCTCGGCGTCCCGCGTGACCACCTGGTACAGCGACTCGGTGGTCGGCTCGGTGTACTTCATCTGCAGCTCCCCGTCGAGGTAGAGCTCCACCGTGCGCCCGGAGACGACCACCTTCACGCGGTAGTCCCGCCCGGTCTCCATCCGGTGCCCCTCGACGGCCGCCACCTCACCCGCCGGGCCACCGTCGGCCCGCTGCAGCGCCTGGCGGGTGTTGTTCCAGCCGCCCAGGTTCCACCAGTAGAAGTCGTCCTGGCCGCCGGCCGCGAAGCCGACGAGGAACGCCTCGCTCCCGCCGAGCTTCCGGGCGTCGAGCTCGAGCGTGTAGTTGTCCCAGTCCTTCGTGTACGCGTCGGTGATGATCGAGCGGGCGTCGGTGACGTCGCCCGCCGACTGCACGTACTCGCCGTCGGACACCGCCCACGAACCCGCCTTCGGGTCCCACTGCGACCCGTCGTCGAACGAGTCGGAGAAGAGCACCTCGCCGGACTCGTTGTCAGTGACCTTGACGTCGTCGTAGGCCGCCTGGGTGTTCCAGGTCGAGAGGAAGACGCCGCCCGACATGTCCTCGGGCGTCTCCTCCGGGCCGTCGTGCGTGGACGGGACCACCTGGTCGCCGGTGTTCGTCATGAACATCTGCTGCGTGTAGTACGACGTCGAGCCCCAGGACTCGTCGTTGTCGAACCACATCATGTCCGGGGACCACTGGACGTAGTCCTCGTTGGCGAACATCGGGGCGTAGGACGCGAGCTCGACCAGGTCGGCGTTGCGCTCGATCCCGGTCATGTACGCGGCCTCGGACAGCGCGTTGGACCACGCGTTGCCGCGCGACGCGTACTCACCGAGGAAGACGTGCGGCCCCTCGCGGTCGTAGGAGTCGTAGCGCTCCGTGTTGCTGAGGAACCACGACGGGTCGTTGTAGTAGTGCTCGTCGACCATCGCGACGCCCTGCTCGCGGTTGAACTCCCAGAGCTCGTCGAACCGGGCGCCGGTGTCGTCCGGGCCCGAGTTCGAGATCACCGTGACGTCCGGGTGCGCCGCCTCGACGGCGTCGCGGAACCGTGGGAAGTTGGCCTCGAACGTGCGGGTGTTCTCCTCGTTGCCCAGGCCGATGTACTTCAGGCCGAAGGGCTTCGGGTGGCCCAGCGCGGCGCGCTTGGCGCCCCACTCGGTGTCCACGGACCCGTTGGCGAACTCGATCAGGTCGACGGTGTCCTGCACCCAGCGGTCGATGCGGACGTCGTCGGTCATCTCGGGGATGGGGCTGCCGCAGCCGTTGGCACCCACCGACAGCACCGGCAGCGGCGTCGCCCCCAGGTCCTCGGCGAACTCGAAGTACTCGAGGTAGCCCAGGCCGTAGGTCTGGTTGTAGCCCCAGAAGTTCCAGTTGGTCGGGCGCTCCTCGACCGGCCCGATGGTCTCCTTCCACTGGTAGGTCCGACGGCGGTCCGCGCCGTCCGACTCCAGGTAGGTGTCGAACGTGCCGACGTTGGTGACACAGCCGCCGGGGAACCGCAGGAACGACGGCTCCAGGTCGGCGACCTTCTGGGCGAGGTCCTCGCGCAGCACCGAGCGCCCGTTGACGGGGCCCTCCCACGTGTCGCGCGGGAACAGGGAGACCATGTCCAGGCGCAGCGTGCCGGCCGCGCCGCCCGTGACCACGAGCCGTGCGTCGTTGGCGGTGCCCTTCGCGGTGAGCTTGGCCGTGTGCTTCTTCCACCGGTCGCTGCCGTTCACCTGCACGGTGGTCGACGCATAGGTGGTGCTGCCGTCCGGGGACTCGAGGCTCACCCGCAGGGACTGCTTGCGCTCGGCCCGGGCGAAGACCGAGAAGTCGTACTTCTTGCCCTTGTCGATGGCGAAGCCCTCGTTGTAGCTCGCGTTGCGCACGCCGACGCCGGGTCCGTCGGACTCGACGGTGAGGTACGCCCGGTTGGCGTCGTTCAGCCACTCGGTGCGCTCGGACTCGACCTCGGCCGAGCCGCTCGACCCACGCCGCTGCACCACGTCCCAGCCGGTCATACCGGTGAAGCTCTGGTTGTCCGTGGGCGCGAACTCGAAGGACCGGTTGCGGACCAGCTCGGCGTACAGCCCGCCGTCGGCCGCGTAGTTGATGTCCTCGTAGAAGACGCCGTACAGGTCGTCGCTCATCTCCGTGCCCGCTGCCGCGGCGTCGACGTCGAGCGTGTGCTCCTGCACCGGAGCCTCGGCCGGCGGGTACGCCGCCAGCAGCGCCGCCTGCTCCTCGGCGGTGATCGGCAGGACCGTCCCGTGCCGCGGGCTCGCCGGGAGGACCGCGTCGAGGTTGGCCGTCCACTCGCCGCTGCTCAGGTCGTCGGACTCGAAGAGCATGTAGCCCTGGCCGCCGTGGTAGCTCGGCTGGTCCTGGAGCAGGAACCAGCGGTCGTCCGTGAGGGACGGGAACAGCGTGGGTCCCTCACCGCCGGTGAACGTGCCACCCCAGGGGTTCGGCTGCCCGAACCCGACGCGCTCGGTGATCAGGTCCCAGCCGTCGCCCTCGGACACACCCTGCGTACGGCGCAGGTCGGTGGACGACTCCTGGCGCATCCCCATGTACGACTCGTCCTTGGTGAGGCGGTAGTAGACGCCGTCCTCCTCCTGGACCGTCGAGTCGATCATGCCGAGGCCGTCGCCCTGCGGCTCGTCGATCCACACCCGGGGCTCCGAGAACGTCTCGAAGTCGGTGGTGGTCGCGTACATCATGCGCTGGTACGAGGTACGGATGTCGCGCTCGGCGGGCGGGACGTCGGCCGGGTACAGGGCGGAGGCCCAGTAGACGACGAACTCGCCGGCCGCCTCGTCCCAGTACGCCTCGGGCGCCCACAGGTTGCCGGCGTTCTCGGGGGCCAGCTCGATCTCTCGCTGCTCACCCCAGTTCACGAGGTCCGTGGACTCCCAGACCATGATCGAGCGGCTGCCCGTCTCCTGGGCGTCGCCGAAGCTGCCGCCGCCGTGCATCTTCAGGTCCGTCGCGAGCAGGTAGTACGTGCCGTCACCGCCGCGGATCAGGAACGGGTCGCGCAGCCCCTCGGTGCCGAGGGTGGAGGAGAGCACCGGCTCGCCGCCGTTCAGCGTCGTCCACTCCAGCGGGTCGGGACCGTTCGAGACAGCGAAGGAGATGGTCTCGCCGTCGGCGGTCGACTCACCGGTGAAGTAGGGGAAGAAATAGGCGGCATACTCTCCCTCTGCCGACGCCGCCGTGGACGACGCCGGAGCGGCGCCCGGCGCGGCCACGGAGGGCGCGACAGCTCCCGCCAGACTCACCGCGAGCGCCGCGCCGATGGCGAGCGCGCCTCTTCTATATCGTTGTAGATCCATGTCCTGTCGATCCCTTCGTCACGTCACTGTGGAGTGGGTCGTCGTGCGGTACCCGGTTGTGCGGTCCTGACCCGCCGTACCGGGTACGGCGGGTCAGGGGGTGGTGCGGTTACGTACGTCTGAGGGTCAGGATTCGCTGGAGGGCCACGAAGATCAGCAGCAGCACGCCGATCACGATCTTGGTCCACCAGGAGCTGAGGGTGCCCTCGAACGTGATGATGGTCTGGATCAGACCGAGCACCAGCACGCCCAGCACGGAGCCGAGCACGAAGCCGGTGCCACCCGTCAGCAGCGTTCCGCCGATGACGACGGCCGCGATGGCATCGAGCTCCATCGCGACACCGGTCAGGGAGTAGCCCGACCGGGAGTACATGGCGAACAGCAGGCCGCCGAGCCCCGCGCACGTGCCGCTCACCATGTAGGCGAGCACCTTGGTGCGGGCCACGGGCAGGCCCATGAGCAGCGCGGACTGTTCGCCGCCGCCGATCGCGTACACCGTGCGGCCGAACCGCGTGAAGTGCAGCACGAGGAAGCCGAGGCCCACGACGACCAGCGCGATGAGCACGCTGGACGACATCCGCCAGCCGCCGAAGATCTGGACCCAGCTCGCGAGCTCGACGAACGACGCGTTTTCGATGGCGATGGACTCCGGCGCGATGAGGAAGCACAGCCCGCGGGCGAAGAACATGCCCGCGAGCGTCGCCACGAACGGCTGCACCTGGAAGTAGTGCACCATCACGCCGTGCGCCAGGCCGATCACCGTCCCGGCGCCGACGGCGAGCGGGATCACCACGGCGGGCGGGAGGCCTGCCTGGAGCAGGGCAGCGGTGACCACCGTGGAGAGCGCCAGCACCGACCCGACGGACAGGTCGATGCCGCCGGTCAGGATCACGAAGGTCATGCCCACCGCGAGCACGATGAGATGTGCGTTGTTGATGAACAGGTTGGACACCACGGCGGGCGTCAGGAAGTTCTCGTACCGGGTACCGCCCAGAACGAGCATGAGCGCCAGCACGACGAACGTGCCCAGCACGGGGAGGTAGCGCCGGTCCAGCCGGGTCGGGATCTTCAGCGCGCGGGTGGCGCGTGCGGGGGCCGACGTCGTCATCGGGCCTTCACCTCCGTCGAGTCGGGGCGCGCAGCGGGCTGCGGCTCAGGCGGCGTCGTGGCGACCGGGCGACGGGCGGCGGCGGTGAGCCGCTCCCGCATCCGGGGCGACTGCAGCAGGGTCACCGCGATCACGACCAGCGCCATGAACAGGGGCGTGACCAGCGGCGAGATGCCGAGCACCGTCACGGTCCGCTCCAGGGTCGCGATGACCAGCGCACCCACCAGCGTGCCCGACAGGTTGAACTTGCCGCCCGAGAGCGCCGTCCCGCCGATCACCACCGCCAGGATCGCGTCGAGCTCGATGAACAGGCCCGCGTTGTTGGCGTCGGCCGCCATGGTGTCCGCGCTGATGAGCAGGCCAGCGAGGCCGGCGAACAGGCCCGAGGCCGTGTACACGGTCCAGGTCAGGGTCTTGGACCGCACGCCGGAGAGGCGGCTTGCCGCCGGGTTGATGCCGGTCGCCTCCAGCAGCATGCCGAGCGCGGTGCGGCGCACCACGAACGCGACCACCGCGAACACGCCGAAGGCGATGACCGCCGCGACGGGAAGGCCGAGCCAGAACCCTGAGCCCAGCACCTTGAACGGTTCGCTGTTGACGGTGGTGATCATGCCGCCGGTGATGAGCATGGCGACGCCACGGCCGGCGGTCATCAGGATCAGCGTCGCGATGATCGGCTGGATGCCGAGCACCGAGACCAGGAAGCCGTTCCACACGCCCAGCACCACGCACAGCGCCAGGGCCAGGCCGACGGCGGTGAGCACGGTGACCGGCGAGTCCGGGTTCGGCGACGACGCGATGTGCGACAGCGCGACCGCACCCGAGACCGCGACCACCGCGCCGACCGAGAGGTCGATGCCGCGGGTGGCGATGACCAGGGTCATGCCGAGGGCGACGAGCAGCAGGGGTGCGGTGGTCCGGAGGATGTCGACCGGAGCGCCGAACAGGTGCCCGTCCCGGACGGTGATCGCGAGGAAGCTGGGCCGCGCGATCGTGTTGGCCACCAGCAGGACGACGAGCGCCGCCACCGGCCAGAAGAGGTGGTGTCGCAGGAGGTTCGTCACCTTGTCCCACCCCCGGCGATGAGGTCGACCACCTGGTCCATAGTCGCTCCTCCTCCGTCGATCTCCGCCACCTTGCGGCGGTCCCGCATCACGGCGATGCGGTGGGATATGCGCAGCACTTCTTCGAGCTCCGCCGAGATGAAGACGACGGACATGCCCTCGACGGCCAGGTCGGCCACGAGCTTCTGGATCTCGGCCTTGGCACCGACGTCGATGCCGCGGGTGGGCTCGTCGAGGACGAGCAGCTGCGGCGCCGTGGCGAGCCACCGTGCGAGCAGCACCTTCTGCTGGTTGCCGCCCGAGAGGTTGCGCAGCAGCGCCTCGGGGTCGGCGGGCCGGATCCCGAGCTGCTGGATGTACGACGCGACCAGCTCGTCGACCTGCTTGCGGGG
Source organism: Promicromonospora iranensis (assembly GCF_028994775.1). GTDB lineage: Bacteria > Actinomycetota > Actinomycetes > Actinomycetales > Cellulomonadaceae > Promicromonospora > Promicromonospora iranensis_A. The sequence goes on from NZ_JAJQMN010000002.1 coordinate 13,862, forward strand.
CAGCGGCCGCATCCAGCCGCGCCGTGCCTGGAGAGCGAGCACGATGTTCTCCCGCACGGTGAGGCCGTCCACGACGCCCTCACCCTTCCGGTCCTCCGACGTGTAGGCGATGCCGTGGCCCATCGCCGCACGCGGTGTCCGCAGGCGGGTCACCTGCCCGGCCACGCGGGTCTGCCCGACGTCGGCCCGGTCGGCGCCCGTGAGCAGGCGCGCCAGCTCCGTGCGACCCGAGCCGAGCAGGCCGGCGAGGCCGACCACCTCGCCCTCGTAGAGGTCGAGGTCGAAGGGCTGCACCGAGCCCTTGCGGCCGAGGCCCACGACCTGCAGCAGCGGCGTCGCGCCGGCAGGCCGCTCGGCGTGCTCGACCACCTCCTCGGCGGCCTCCAGCACCTCCATGGACCGGCCGATCATGTGCTGCACCAGCTCGGCGGGGGGCAGGTCGGCGGTGGCGTACTCCCCCACCAGGCTGCCGTTGCGCAGCACCGTCATGCGGTCGGAGACCTCGTAGACCTGGTCGAGGAAGTGGCTCACGAACAGGATGGCGACACCGTCGGAGCGCAGCTGGCGCATCACGGTGAACAGGTGCGCCACCTCGTCGGTGTCCAGGCTGGAGGTGGGCTCGTCGAGGATGAGCACCTTGCAGTCGCTCACCGTGGCGCGGCAGATCGCGACGAGCTGCTGCACCGCCAGCGAGTGCGAGCCCAGGGACGAGGACGGGTCGATGTCCAGACCCATCCGCTTCAGGTGGGAGGCCGCCTGCCGGCGCATCGCCGGCCAGTGCAGGCCGCCCAGCAGGCGCGGCTCCGCACCGAGCATGATGTTCTCCGCGACCGTGAGGTTCTCGCAGAGATTGACCTCCTGGTACACGGTGCTCACGCCGTGTGCCCGCGCGTCGGCGGGGCCGGTGAACCGGCGCTCGACGCCGTCGACCAGGATCGTCCCCGCCGTCGGCGAGTGGATCCCCGTCAGGGCCTTGATCAGGGTGGACTTTCCGGCGCCGTTCTCACCCATGAGGGCGTGAATCTCGCCGGGGCGGAGGCGGAAGTCGACCCCGTCGAGGGCTCTCACCGGGGGGAACTCGACACTGATGCCGGTCATCTCGACGACGGCTGGTGCTGTCTGCTGGGTCATCCTCGACCTTCTAACGTGCGTGGCCCTGGATGTGGCCTGTCGTCGGTCGAGCTTGTCGGGACCCCAGGTCCCGACAAGCTCGACCGACGATCGCGCTCACAGCCGAACGGGCCGGCGGCAGGGGCGTCAGTACTCGCGCGTCGGCAGCGCTTCCTTGGCCGACTCCTGGTCGAACGCCAGGTCCTCGACGACGATGCGCTTCTCGACCTCTTCGCCGGCGATGACCTTCTTGGCGATCTCCGCCAGGTCCGGGCCCAGCAGCGGGTTGCACTCGACGATGTAGTTGATCTTGCCGTCGGCGAGCGCCTGCATGCCGTCCTTGACGGCGTCGATCGTGACGATCTTGATGTCCTCGCCCGGCGTCATGCCGGCGGCCTCGATGGCCTCGATCGCGCCGAGCCCCATGTCGTCGTTGTGCGCGAACACGAGGTCGATGTCGTCGTGCTTGTTGAGGAAGCCCTCCATCACGGTCTTGCCCTCGGCACGCGTGAAGTTGCCGGTCTGGCTGTCGATGATCTCCAGGTCCGAGCCCTCGACGGCCGACTCGAAGCCTTCCTTGCGGTCGATCGCCGGGGCCGCGCCCGTGGTGCCCTGCAGCTCGACGGCCTTGTACCCCTCGCCGTCGTACTGCTCGACCACCCACTCGCCGGCCATCTCACCCTCCTTGACGAAGTCGGAGCCGATGAACGACTCGTAGAGGGTCTCGTCGCTCGAGTCGACGGCACGGTCGGTGAGGATCACGGGGATCCCGGCCGCCTTGGCCTCCTGGAGCACCGGGTCCCATCCGGTCTCGACCACCGGGGAGAACGCGATGACGTCCACGCCCTGGGTGATGTAGGACCGGATCGCCTGGATCTGGTTCTCCTGCTTCTGCTGCGCGTCGGAGAACTTGAGGTCGAAGCCGTTCTCCGCGGTGAGCGTGTCCTGGATGGACTTGGTGTTGGCGGCTCGCCACCCGGACTCGGCGCCCACCTGCGAGAAACCGAGGGTGATGACGCCGTCGTCGGGGGCGGCGGCGTCGGTCTCGCCTCCGCCGGCCGGCTCACCACCCGCGTCCGAGGCGCAGGCGCCCAGCGTGAACAGCGAGGCTACGGACACCGCGGCCAGAATGGTGCGGGTCAGGGTCGTGCGTGCCATGTCTCCTCCTTGAGATCCCGCACGGCTTCGTGCGAGGACTAGCGGGGTTTGTGCCCGCCTCGAATGTTAGCGCTCACATGGGGCCTTTCATAGGGCACCACGTCACGGTCCAGTAACGAGTCCGGCCCGCCCCGCCCATCCGGGGAACTATCGGACTTAAGCCCCATGAGCCCCCAGTCAGGGCACCGCCGCAGCCATCGGCCAGCCCTCGGCGGACCACGCCAGCTCCTGGATCGCCAGCCGGAAATCGCCGTCCGACGCGCCGTCGTAGTAGTGGAAGGCGAGGTGCCCACGGGAGACCGACTGCCCGCCCGGCCCGACCATCACCCCCTCGGTGGCGAGCACCGGGGTGCCGCCGCCCAGGGCGAGATCCTTCCCGTCGGCGTCCAGGTAGGGGCCGGTGACCTCCCGCGAGCGGCCGACCGCGATGTTGTAGGTCGACTCGGCGCCGCGGCAGCAGAGGTCCCGGGAGAAGAACAGGTAGTACCAGCCGTCCCGCTCGACGACGTAGGGCGCCTCGATCGGGTTGTCGGGCACGCCGACCCGGCTCGCGACCGTGACGGGCTCGGCGCCCGCCACCGGCTTGCCTCCGGGCCACTCCAGCGGGAGCACCTGGAGCCCGCCCCAGAACGACCCGAAGAACAGCCACGGGTTGCCCTCGGCGTCCTCGACGATGCCGGGGTCGATGGCGTTGAAGTTGTCCCGCCCCGGCACCGACTCGACGACCAACCCCTGGTCGGTCCAGCCGTAGCCCGGGTCGTCCGGGTCCGGGGTCGCACCCGTCCGCAGGCCGATCGCCGAGCGGTTCGAGCCGAACGTCGACGCCGAGTAGTAGAGGTACCAGGTGCCGTCGTGCTCGTAGAGCTCGGGCGCCCAGAAGTTCTCCACGCCGTCGATGCTCGCCCTGACCCACTCGGGGTCGGAGCCGGCGTCCCAGGCGGTGCCGGCGTCGGCCCACGTACGCCCGTCGTCGTCCGAGCGGCGGATCTGGGGCGCGCCCGCCCCGACGTGCACGTCACCCGTGGAGTACACGAACCACGGCTCGCCGTCACCCCCTGCGACCAGGGCGGGATCGTGCACCCGGAGGTCCCCCGCGAGGTCCAGCACCCGGGGACGCGGCTCCCAGGGCTTGGTCACGACCAGTGCCGCCGCCGCGGCGGCGGCACCGACGGCCGCCACCGCGACGACGGCGGTGCGGCGCCGGATCACTCGCGCTCCAGACGCAGCATCGACCAGGAGACGGGGGGCAGCTCGGCCCGCACCCGGTCGTCGGCCACCTTCGCGGACGTGTTGGGCTGCGGCAGCACGCTGGTGTCGTCGTCCGCGGTGGCCTGCCAGGTGTGGTCGGGGTTCGACAGCGTGACCGCCTCGGCCACGCGCATGCCCGGGAAGCCGCGCAGGTCGAGGTCGAGCGCCACCGGTTCGGTCAGCGACCGGTTCACGGCGAACACCACGACGTCGCCGGACTCGGCATCGTGCGTGGCGACGGCGTCGAGCACGTCCACGTCGCCGAACTTGGCGGTCTCGTGCACGGGCGAGTCGATCGCCAGCCGGAGCACCTCGCCGGCGGCGTGCCGGGCGGTGAGGGCGAACGGGTGGAAGATCGTCTGCTTCCAGATGCGGCCGCCGGGCTCGGTCATGATCGGTGCGATCACGTTGACGAGCTGGGCCATCGACGCCGAGTGCACTCGGTCGGTGTTCCGCAGCAGGGAGATGAGCATGTTGCCCACCACGACGGCGTCGGCCACGTTGTAGCGGTCCTCGAGCAGCACGGGCGCCACGGGCCAGTCGTCGCCCGACGGCGGCCGCGACTCGGCGCGCTTCTGGTACCAGACGTTCCACTCGTCGAACGAGATGTGCACGCGCTTGGTCTGCTTGCGGGCGGCACGCACGGCGTCGGCGGTGTCGGCGACCGCCTCCACGAAGTGGTCCATGTCCACCACGGAGGCCAGGAACGACGCCAGGTCGCCGTCCTCCTCCCAGTAGTAGGCGTGCGCGGAGATGTAGTCCACGTGCTCGTACGCCTCGGTCAGGACCACGCGCTCCCACTCGCCGAACGTGGGCATCTGCGACCCGGACGACCCGCACACGACGAGCTCCAGGCCAGGGTCGATCATCCGCATGGCCCGGGCCGTCTCCGCGGCGAGGCGGCCGTACTCCTGCGGCGTCTTGCTGCCGATCTGCCACGGGCCGTCCATCTCGTTGCCCAGGCACCACATCTTGATCCGGTACGGGTCCTCGGCACCGTTGGCCCGGCGCTGGTCCGCCCAGAAGGAGCCGCCGGGGACGTTGCAGTACTCGAGCAGGTCGAGCGCCTCCTGCACGCCGCGGGTACCCAGGTTGACGGCCATCATCGGCTCGACGTCGGCCTTGGCGGCCCAGCGCATGAACTCGTCGACGCCCACGAGATTCGGCTCGGTCGAGTGCCAGGCCAGGTCCAGCCGCGGCGTGCGCTGCTCGACCGGCCCCACCGCGTCCTCCCACCGGTAGCCGGAGACGAAGTTGCCGCCCGGATAACGGACCGTCGAGACGCCGAGCTCTCGCGCGAGCTCGATGACGTCGCCACGGAAGCCGTCGGCGTCGGCGGTGGGGTGCCCCGGGTCGTGGATGCCCGTGTACACGCAGCGCCCGAGGTGCTCGACGAACGAGCCGAAGGTGCGCCGACGCACGGGTCCGACGACAAAAGCAGGGTCGAGGGAGACGGTGACGGAGTGCATGGAGTTCCTCTCGTGGCGGCAGCGATGCCGCGTGTATACATCGTTGTAGAAGTGATGCTACCGTGTGCCGCATCGATTCTCCATCGATGTAACTTCAAGGTCGAAGAGATAACCGGCACGCTCCGCGACACGTTGTGCCCGCCACTTCCGGCGGCACGGCCCGCACCCAGCAGCCCGGCTCACGAGAGGAACCGTGATGAAGAAGTCACGCCTGACCACCGGCATCGTCGCCGGCCTGGTCCTGGCCTCCACCGCCGCCTGCGGCGCTGGTTCGGGAACTGACGACGACGGCAAGCTCACCTTCATGTTCCGCGGGGGCGAGGACGAGAAGGCCGCCTACCAGGAGGCCATCGACAGGTTCTCCGAGGAGAGCGGCGTCGAGGTCGAGGTCATCGTCACCGACGCCGACCAGTACGCCACCAAGCTCCAGGCAGCGATCTCGGGCAACAACGTGCCCGACGTGTTCTACATCGAGCAGGCCAACCTGCAGTCCTACGTGACGTCGGGCGTGCTGCTCGACATCACCGACCACGTCGCGGCCTCCGGCGTCGACCTGGACAACCTGTGGGAGTACGGCGTCGACTCCTACCGCTACGACGGCACGCTCCAGGGCACGCCCGAGGGCGCGCTCTACGGTCTGCCGAAGGACGTCGGCCCGTTCGCCATGGGCTACAACAAGACGATGCTCGAGGCCGAGGGCATCGAGCTGCCGAGCCCCGACGAGCCCTACACCTGGGACGACTGGCTCGAGGTGCTCAAGCAGGTCACCAAGGACACCGACGGCGACAAGAAGATCGACCAGTGGGGCACCGGCCTGAACGTCCAGTGGAACATGCAGGGCTTCGCCTGGAGCAACGGCGCCGACTGGACCAACGAGGACCGCACCGAGGTCACCGTGGACACCCCCGAAATGGCCGAGGCGCTGCAGTACATCGCCGACATGACCACGGTGGACGCGGTCACCCCGAACGCCGAGCAGGCGGCCACGCTGGACACGTACCAGCGGTGGATGGAGGGCCAGATCGCCTTCTTCCCCGTAGGCCCCTGGGACGTGAGCACGTACAACGAGCTCGACTTCGAGTACGACCTCATCCCGTTCCCCGCGGGTTCCACCGGTGAGCCCGCCACATGGATCGGCTCGCTCGGCATCGGCGTCTCGGCGACCACGGCCATGCCGGAGGAGGCCGCCGAGCTGGTGACCTACCTCTCCGCGGACGAGACGGCCCAGCAGACCCTGGTCGACGCCGGTATCCAGGTGCCGAACCTCAAGGACATGGCCGCCGAGTGGGCGGCCGAGGAGGGCGCGAGCCCGGCCAACCGCCAGGAGTTCCTCGACATCGTCGAGAACTACGGCCGCCCCATGCCCGCCGCGATGACCTACGGCGCCGCCTGGTACGACGAGATGTGGACCAACATCCAGCCCGTCCTGGACGGTCAGCAGAGCGCCGACGAGTACCTGGCCGAGGTGGAGCCGCGGATGCAGGCCCTGCTCGACGAGTCCAACGCCCAGGCCGAGCAGGCCGCGGCCGCGAGCGCCGGCAACTAGCCCTCCCCTGGGGTCGGGACCCGGTGGTCGAGCTGGTCGGGACCTGCCTGGTCTCGGCCGGCCCGACCACCGGGTCCCGACCCCACGGCCACTGCAGAGAGGAACCTCATGACTGGCTCGGCTTCGCGCCTGCACCGGTCCGAGCATCGCTGGGCTCTCGCCTTCGTCGCGGCCCCGGTGATCGGCTACCTGCTGTTCACGCTGTATCCCGTGGGCTTCGCGGTCTACGCGTCACTGACGAACTGGAACGGCCTCGGGATCATGCGGTTCGTCGGCCTGGACAACTACGTCCGGCTCTTCAGCGACGCGAACTTTCTCGAGTCGCTCTACAACACGTTCTTCTACATGATCGGCATCCCGATCGGCCTGGCCGTGTCTCTGGCCCTGGCCGTCGCGATGAACCGCAAGATCGTGGGTCTTACCGCGTTCCGCACCATCTACTACGTGCCGGTCATCTCGTCCCTCGCGGCGATCGCCATCCTGTGGCAGTGGGCGTACAACGGTGACTTCGGCCTGGTCAACCAGGCCCTGGCCCTCGTCGGCATCGACGGCCCCAACTGGCTGGCGAGCACGTTCTGGGCCAAGCCCGCGATCATCCTGATGGCCATCTGGAAGGGCCTCGGGTTCTCGATGATCCTGTACCTGGCCGCCATCCAGTCGGTCCCGCGCTCGCTCTACGAGGCCGCGCAGCTCGATGGCGCGAACGGCTGGCAGCGGTTCCGCACCATCACGCTGCCCATGGTCCGCCCGGTGACGTTCTTCCTGGTCGTGACCAACGTGATCGGCGGCGCGCAGCTGTTCACCGAGATCAACATCATGACGCCCACCGGCGGGCCCGAGTACAGCACCGCGTCCGCCGTCTGGCACATCTGGCGACAGGCGTTCAAGTACCAGCAGATGGGGTACGCCACGGCCATGGCGATCGTGCTCGGCCTGCTGATCCTCGTCGTCACCCTGATCCAGTTCCGCCTGAACCGGCGCAACAGCTTCGTCATCGACTGAGCCGGAGGTGCAGCGCAGGGTGCGAGCCGAGGAACGAGGCACGCGCCCGAAGCGAAACCGCAGGCTCAGTCGACCACCAACAGAGACTAAAGGCGGAGGAACCATGAGTCTCACCACGGCACAGAGCCGCGACCCCCTGAACGGCACCCCTCTCGGCGGTGTCCCGCTCGGCCGCAAGGCCCCTAGCCGCACCCCGATGAGCCGCACCACGAGCACCCGGATCGGCGACTGGCTGGTCTTCGTCCTGCTCTCCGCCGGAGCGATCGTGATGATCGCACCGCTGGTCTGGATGCTCTCGACGTCCCTGAAGACGAAGAACGAGGTCTTCGCCCTACCGCCCGTGTGGATCCCCGAGGTACCGCAGTGGGACACCTACGTGCGGATGTGGCAGGACTCCAACATCCTGACCGGCTTCCAGAACAGCTTCATCGTGGCGGCGTCCGTCACGGTGCTGGGCATGATCACGTGCTCGATGGCGGCGTTCGCCATCGCGAAGATGCGCCTGCCGTTCCGCAACCTCATCTTCATCGGCATGCTGACCGGGATCATGATCCCGTACCCGACCCTGATGATCCCGCAGTTCGTGATGTTCTCGCGGATCGGCTGGGTGGACACGCTCCTGCCGCTGATCGTCCCGGCGATCTTCGGCAACATCCTCGTGATCTTCTTCCTGCGGCAGTACCTCGAGAACGTGCCGAACTCGATCATCGAGGCGGCCAAGATCGACGGCGCCACCTTCTGGCAGATCTTCTGGCGGCTGATCTTCCCGATCATCCGCCCGGCGGTGGCCGCCCAGTTCATCCTCTGGTTCATGATGGTCTGGAACGACTACCTCGCGCCGATCCTGTACCTGAACACGCCGGAGCGGCAGACGCTCCAGGTGGTCATCGCCAACATGAACGTGCAGTACGCGACCCAGCGGGACTACCCGCTGATCATGGCCGCGTCCTTCGTCGCGCTGCTGCCCATCCTCGCGGTCTTCCTGATCTTCCAGCGGCAGATCATCGAGTCGGTCGCCCTCACCGGGACCAAGGGCTGACATGGACACCTCCACCTGGGGCGGCCGGCACGTCCACGACCCCACCGTCGTCCGTGACGACGACGGCACCTACTGGATGTTCTCCACGGACGCGCGGTCGGACGGGCCGGTACGTGCCGGCGTCCAGGTGCGCACCTCGCGGGACCTGGTGCGCTGGACGTTCCACGGCTGGGCGCTCGACGGCGTTCCCGGTCCGGCCGCTGACTGGTCCGGGGCACAGGGCCTGTGGGCACCCGACGTCGTCCGGGCGGGTGCGCCCGGGGACACCGAGTGGCGCATGTACTACTCCGCGTCGACGTTCGGGTCACGCCGGTCCGCGATCGGGCTCGCGGTCGCACCGCACCCGTCGGGTCCGTGGACCGACCGCGGCATCGTCGTCGCGAGCGACCACGTGGACGGGCCGCCCGGTCTCGGCCACCCCAACGCGATCGACGCGAACCTCGTCACCGAGCGGCCCGGCGGGCGCCAGTGGCTGGTCTACGGCTCGTTCTTCGGCGGCATCTACGCGCTGCCGGTCGATCCGGCCACCGGGTTCGTCGTCGACGCACCCGCACCTGGCGCGCTACGCGACGCTCCGGGAACGCTGCTGGCCCGCCGCTCGCGGCTCGCCGACGGCGCCGTCGAGGGTGCGTTCGTCCTCCCCCGGCCCGACGGTGGCTGGGCACTGCTGGTCTCGTACGACTCGCTGGCCGGGACGTACCACCTGCGTGCAGCCGTGGGGGACGACGTCATGGGGCCGTTCCGGGACCGGGCCGGGCGGCTGATGACCGACGGCGCGGCCGGGACCGAGGAGGCGGCGTCCGGCGTCGACCCGTGGCAGGTCGGGGTGCCGGTCCTGGCGAGCCACCGCCTGGCCGGCGGTCCGGGCATCCTCGCGCCGGGTCACGCCTCCGTGCTCACCGAGCCGGGCCGCCAGCTCCTGGTCCACCACGTGCGCGACGCCGACGCACCGACCGAGCACCGCGTCCAGGTGCGCCGGCTCGTGTGGACCCACGACGGCTGGCCGGTGGTCTCGCCGCAGCCCTGGGCCGGAGCGGACCGGGAGGACGACGACACCGGCGGCTGGCCCGCCGAACCCGGCGCGCTCGACGGCACCTGGGAGGTGCTCGACGTGGGCGCCGCGCCCGCCAAGGTCACCGACGGCGAGAGCGGGCCGCTCGGCGAGGTGCTGGACGGTGCGCTCGCCGGCGTCGGCGCGGCACGCCCGCTCGGCGCAGGACGCTTTGCCTGGGGTCCCGGCGACGAGGCGTCCGCCGGCCGCAGGTGGACCGCCGTCGTCTTTCCCGGCTGGGACGCCGTGCGCGACCGTGCCACGCTGTGCCTGGCGGCGACGGACGACGCAGGCCGAACGGTGACGGGCACGAGGGTGGACGACCGATGACCGAGCTCAGGCCGGACAGGCCGGTGCGCGACACCTCGGCCGAGGACGAGCTCGGCTGGACCGGCGGGGTGATGCGAGTGCTCCGGCGGGTCACCCGCCTGGTCGAGGTCAACGTCCTGGTCCTGCTGGGAGCGCTCGCCGGGGGCATCGTGCTGGGCGTGTGGCCGGCGGTCCGGGCAGCCAGTGCGCTGCTGCTCGACGCCGACCCGGCCGAGTCGCCCTGGCGGCCGTTCTGGCGGGCGTGGCGGGACGACTGGCGCCGGACCAACCTGCTCGGCGCTCCGCTGACCGCGGTGGGCGCGGCGCTGGCCCTGGACTCCCTCGTCCTCGGGCAGCTGGACGGTCCGGCGCGGGCGGCCCTGCAGGCCGGGCTCGTCCTGGTCGGGGTGTGGACCGCCGTCGTGCTGGCCTACTGGCCGCGTGTGGTGCTGCGCTACGACCGGCCCGCGTTCGAGACGTGGCGCTTCCTGCTGCTGAGCCCTCCGCTGGGTCCCGGAACGGCGGCGGGCGCCGTGGTGGTGCTCGGCGCGTGCGGCCTGGTGGCGTACGTGGTCCCCCTGCTCGGACTGCTCGCCGGGATCGCGGTGCCGCTGTGGCTCAGCGGGTTGATGGTCGACGACCGCCTGAACCGCATCGACGAGGTCAGCCGACCGGACGAGGCCAGCCGACCGGCAGCGGGCTGACCTCGGTGTCCTCGACCCTGCCCGGCATCACCGCGACCACCTGCTCGCCGTCCCCCCGCACGTCGCCCGTCGACTGACGGCCGACCACCCGTGCGTCGGGGACCACGCGGCGGAACGGCTCGGTGGTGCCGCCGATCCGCTGCACCAGCAGGTCGACGGCGGTCCGGGCGATCTCGTCGCGGCCCGGGTCGACCGACGAGATGGTCGGTACGGAGTAGCGGACGTCGTCGACGTCGTCGAACCCGATGAGGGCGATGTCGCCGGGGAGGTCGATGCGCCGCTCGTGCAGCGCGTGGAGGGCGCCGAGCGCCATGGCGTCGTTCAGGGCGAACACCGCGTCGATACCGATCCCGGAGTCGAGCAGGCGGCCCATCGTCTCCGCACCGGTGGCCCGGTGCCAGAGGCCCGCCTCCCCCACGAGCGCCGGGTCGAACGGGATCCCGGCGTCGGCGAGCGCCCGCTCGTAACCGGCGAGCCGCAGCGCCGCCGAGCCGATGACCTCGCCCGCGTGCGCGCCGACCACCGCGATGCGCCGTCGGCCCGTGCTGATGAGGTGCGCGGTGGCGGCCCGCGCGGCCTCCACGTTGTTCATGGTCACGTGGTCGGCCCGCGCCCCGAACACGCGCTCGCCGAGGACCACGAGCGGGAAGTCGACGTCGAACTGGTCGAGGTCGTCCTGGCCGAGCGCGAGGGGCGAGAAGAGCACACCGTCGCCTCGGTGGCGACGACGGCCCGCGAGCACCTCGAGCTCCCGCTGCCGCTCGGCCCCGGTCTGCTCGATGAGCACCGACCAGCCCCGCTCGTCGGCGGCCCGGATCACCGAGTCGGCGAGCTCCGCGAAGTACGGCAGCGACAGCTCCGGCACGTTGAGGGTGATCATGCCGGTGCGTCGGGTGCGCAGGTTGCGGGCCGAGACGTTCATCCGGTAGCCGAGCTCGTCGATCGCCTCCTCGACACGGCGACGGGTGGACTCGCGGACGTGGGGGTACCCGTTCACCACGTTCGAGACGGTCTTGACCGAGACGCCGGCGCGCTGCGCGACGTCCTGCATCCTCACCGGCATGGGTGCGCGCCCTTTCGACGGATGGTGGCTCGGCGCGAGCGCTCCCGTATACTCTACATCGTTGTAGAAGTACGGTCGGACCAACTCGGAGGACAAAGATGTCACCACGCAGACCACTCGCGGCGCTCGGTGCGCTCGCGATCACCGCGGCCCTCGCGATCGGCGCCCCGGCGTCGGGCGCGGCGGCCGGAGCACCGGGCGCGACGGCGTCCGGCACGGCCGGCGCCGCCGGCGCGGCAGTCGGCAGCCCGTCCGGCGCGAAGGGTGGCCCGCCCGGGGCGATCGAGGTCGCCGGCGACATCGCCCCGATCCACGACCCCGCCCTCACCGTCGACGACGACGGCACCTGGTGGGTCTACTCGACCGGCCTCGTGAACCGCGAGAACGGCGGGACGGTGCAGATCTGGTCGTCGCACGACCGCGGTGCCACCTGGGCCTACGAGGGCACGGTGTGGGACGAGATCCCCGCCTGGATCGACGAGCACTTCTCGGACGGCGCCCTGCCGGAGAACCTGTGGGCTCCCGAGATCTACGAGCACGACGGCACGTACTACCTGTACTACTCGGCGTCCCGCTTCGAGACCAACAACTCGGTCACGGCGCTCGCCACGAACACCACCCTCGACCCGGACGACCCGGACTACGAGTGGGTGGACCAGGGGCCGGTCATCAGCTCCCCCGCCCCGATCGAGGACGGCAAGGAGTTCAACGCGATCGACGCCGGCATCGTCACCGGCAAGGACGGCACGCCGTACATGGCGATCGGCTCGCACTGGTACGGCATCTTCCTGGTCGAGATCTCGTGGCCCAGCGGCAAGCCCGTGGCCGGCGCCCTGGAGAACGCCGTCCACCTGGTCGACCGCTTCGCCCCCGGCAACCGGGTGGAGGCCCCGTACATCGAGAAGCGGGGCGGCTGGTACTACCTGTACGTCTCGTTCGACGCCTGCTGCGCCGGGGCGGACAGCACCTACAAGGTGGCCGTCGGGCGGTCGCGCGCGGTGACCGGTCCGTACCTCGACAAGGAGGGCCGCGACATGGTGGGCGGCGGGGGCACGGTGCTCCTGGAGTCGAACGGCCCGGTGGTCGGCCCGGGCGGCCAGTCGGTGCACGACGGCGTTCTGGCCTACCACTACTACGACGGCGCCAACGAGCAGAACCCGTACTTCCCCACGCTCGGCCTGTACCGGCTGGGCTGGAAGGCGGGCTGGCCAGTGATCAACCCCCGTTGAGTGCGGGATATTTGCGGCCTGGAAGGCCTCCAGGCCGCAAATAGCCAGCACTCAACGAAAGAGGGGAGGATCCGTCTTGGGGTGGATCTCCTCGGCGGGTGGTCGTGGTCTGCTGGTTCCGGCATCGCAACCGTCCTGGAGGAGCCGACATGGAACTCACCCTCGCCGAGGAGTACCTGCTCCTCGCCCTCGACGACGTCTCGGGCCGGCCGCTGCTCAGCGGGCAGCACCTGCAGTTCGCCCTGGCCGGGGCATCGGTCGCGGACCTCACCCTGCGCGGTGCGCTCGAGGTGTCCGCCGGCGCGGACGGCGGCCGCGCAGGCCGGTTCCGCGTGACCGGCCGGGCGACGCCGTCGGACCCGATGCAGCGCGAGATCCTCGAGCTGATGCACGAGCGCAGGCCCAAGGACGCGATCCGGAAGGTGGGGCAGGGCGGCTTCGCCCGGAACCTGCGCGACGCGCTGCACCAGGGCCTGGGGGCGCGGGGCGTGCTGCGCGAAGAGCAGGTCAGGATTCTCGGGCTGTTCCCCAGCACCACGTGGCCGGCGCACGATCCGACGCCGGAGGCCGCCGTCCGCGAGCGTGTTCTGGCAGCCCTGACCGGGCGCGCCGACGCGGACGAGCGGACGGCGGCCCTGGTCTCCCTGCTGCTCGCGACCGACCTGACCCGCAAGGTCTTCCCCGACCAGGACCGACGCGCGCTGAAGCGCAGGGCGAAGGAGATCGCCGAGTCGGAGTGGTCCGGCGCCGCGGTGAAGCGTGCGATCGACGAGGTCAACGCGGCGATGGTCGCAGCGACGGTAGCGGCCACGAGCGCAGCCACGGCGGGCGGCAGCTAACCCCTCGTTGAGTGCGGGCTATTTGCGGCCAGGAGGGCCTTCAGGCCGCAAATAGCCAGCACTCAACGAACCAGGGGCGGGTCAGAGGCCCTGGGCCACGCGGTAGTAGACCTGGTTCCAGCGGACCTGGTCGGCGAAACCGCGGCGCGTCGTGTCCTCGTCGATGACGAGCAGCTCCGTGCGCGCGATGTTCGCGAAGACCTCGAACGCCTCGATGCCCGCAGCGGTCGACATGACCGTGTGGTGGGCGCCGCCCGCCGTCAGCCACGACTCGGCGGAGACCTCGAACGACGGCCGCGGCGCCCACATCGCGCGGGCGACCGGCAGCTTCGGCAGGTCGTGCGGCGGGGTGACGACGTCGACCACGTTGGCCGTGAGGCGGAACCGGTCCCGCATGTCGGCGAGCGAGACCACCACGGCACCCTCGACGGCGTCCGCGGAGAACACCATGCGGACCGGGTCCTCCTTGCCACCGATGCCGAGCGGGTGGACCTCGATGCGCGGCGTCGACGTGGTGAGCGACGGGCAGACCTCGAGCATGTGCGCGCCGAGGATCAGCTCGGAGCCGGGGGTGAGGTCGTAGGTGTAGTCCTCCATCAGGGAGGCGCCGCCCGGCAGCCCCTCGCCCATGACCTTGGCCGCGCGGACGAGCACCGCCGTCTTCCAGTCGCCCTCGGCGCCGAAGCCGTAGCCCTTCTCCATGAGGCGCTGGACCGCCAGGCCGGGGAGCTGGCGCAGCGCGCCGAGGTCCTCGAAGTTGGTGGTGAACGCCTTGGCGCCGACCGCCTCGAGGAAGGCCTCCAGCGCGATCTCCTGACGCGCCGCGTAGCGCAGGGAGTCGTGCCGCTCGCCACCGGCCCGGAGCTCGGGGGCGACGTCGTACTTCTCCTCGTACTCCGCCACCAGCGTGTCGATGGCGGGCTCCTCGACGGCGTCGACGGCCGCGACCAGGTCGTTCACGCCCCAGGTGTTCACCGAGACGCCGAACCGCAGCTCAGCCTCGGTCTTGTCGCCCTCGGTGACCGCGACGTTACGCATGTTGTCGCCGAAGCGGACCAGCTTGAGCTCGTGCGTCGCCGCCCAGCCGGCCGCGCCGCGCACCCAGGTGCCCACCCGCCGCGTGACGGCCGGGTTGGAGACGTGCCCCACCACGGTGGTGCGCGCGACGCCGAGCCGCGTGGCGATGTACGCGTACTCGCGGTCGCCGTGCGCCGCCTGGTTGAGGTTCATGAAGTCCATGTCGATGTCGTCCCAGGGGAGCTCGACATTGGCCTGCGTGTGCAGGTGCAGCAGCGGCTTGCGCAGCGCGTCCAGGCCTGCGATCCACATCTTGGCGGGGCTGAAGGTGTGCATCCAGGTGACGACGCCCAGCACCTTGTCGTCGCTGTTCGCGTCCAGCATCGCGCGGCGGATCGCCGCCGAGTCCTTGAGGACGGGCTTCCACACCACCTTGACCGGCACGTCCGACGACGCGTCCAGCGCGCGGGCGACCTCCTGGGACTGCTCCGCGACCTGGGCAAGGGTCTCCTCGCCGTAGAGGTCCTGGCTCCCGGTGAGGAACCAGACCTCACGGTCCGCGTAGGGCTTGGTGCTCATGCCTGTCCTTCCGTGTTCTGTCCGGCCGTGCCCGACGGCGTCGTCGCGGGCTGGCCGTAGACGTTCTGATAGCGGTCGTAGAGGGAGTCGATGTGCTGCTGCTCGATCGGGACGGGCTCGCCGAGCTGGCGGGAGATGTGCACGGTGCGTGCGACCTCCTCGACCATCACCGCCGCCTTCACGGCGGCGCGCGCGTCCTTGCCGATGGTGAACGGGCCGTGGTTGCGCATCAGCACGGCGGGGCTGCGGTGGCCGCTCAGGGTCTCGACGATGCCCCGGCCGATCGAGTCGTCGCCGATGATCGCGAACGGACCCACCGGGACGGGTCCACCGAACTCGTCGGCCATCATCGTGAGCACGCAGGGCACCTCCTCGCCGCGCGCGGCCCAGGCGGTCGCGTAGGTGGAGTGCGTGTGGACGACACCGCCCACCTCCGGCATGTGCCGGTACACGTACGCGGCCGCGGCCGTGTCCGACGACGGGGACCGCGTGCCGTCCACGAGGTTGCCGTCCAGGTCGCAGACGACCATGCCCTCGGGGGTCAGGTCGTCGTACGAGACACCCGACGGCTTGATGACGAAGAGGTCGGCACTGCCGTCCGGCACGTCGGGGTTCGGCACGCGCTGCGAGACGTTGCCCGCCGTCCAGACCACCAGGTCCCAGCGCGGCAGCTCGGCATGCAGGTCCGAGACGACGACGCGGACGCGCGCCACCTCGTCCTGGACCGCCCGCGAGTAGTCGGTCAGGGCTTTCGTGGTCATCGTGCTGCCTCCTGCGTCGTGTCTCGGGTCCGGAGCGTCTCGACGGCGGCACGCTCGATCGCGAGCCCCGCGCTGTACCGCTCCAGGAAGGCGGAGAATCCCGCCACGTCCTCGGCGTCCGGCTCGACGACGTCGAGCGCGGCGTCGGAGAACACCTCGGCGCCCAGGTAGGCGCCCAGGTCCTGCTCGGGGGCTTCCGCACCGCGTGCGGAAGCCCGGTAGGCGGCGAGCACCGCGATGCCCCAGGCGCCACCCTCCCCCGCCGTCCGGCCCACTGCCACCGGCGCGCCGAGCGCGGCGGCCAGCAGGCGCTGGGCCACACCCTCGGTCTTGAACAGGCCGCCGTGCGCGAACATGGCGTCGAGCTCGACCTGCTCCTCGGCCAGCACCCGCATACCGAGGCTCAGGGTGCCGAACACGCTGTAGACCTGGGTCCGCGCGAAGTTGCCCAGGGTGAGCCGGCTGTCGGGCGTGCGGGTGAACAGCGGGCGCCCGGCCTCGAGTCCGGTGATGGGCTCCCCGGACAGGTAGTTGTAGGCGAGGAGGCCGCCGCCGTCGGCGTCGCCGTCCAGGGCGGACCGAAGGAGCGCCTCGAAGACCGCGCCCGGCGCGGCCGGGCGGCCCAGCGCCGCGGCGAACTGGCCGAACATCTCGGCCCAGGCACCCAGCTCGCTGGCCCCGTTGTTGCAGTGCACCATCGCGACGAGGTCGCCGGCCGGGGTCGTGACGAGGTCCAGCTCCTCGTGCACGCGCTCCAGCGGCTTCTCCAGGACGACCATCGCGAAGATGCTGGTCCCCGCGCTGACATTGCCGGTGCGGGGCGCCACGGAATTGGTGGCGACCATGCCGGTCCCCGCGTCGCCCTCGGGCGGGCACAGCGGGATGCCCGGGCGGAGCGTGCCGGTCGGGTCCAGCAGCGCCGCCCCCTCCGCGGTCAGCGCACCGGCGTCGGCGCCGGCCGGGAGGACACGCGGCAGCAGGTCCACGACAGCGCGGCCGGGGCCGCGGTCAGCCAGCAGCTCGTCGAGCTGGGCCAGCATCCGCCGGTCGTAGTCCTTCGTCGCCGGGTCGATCGGGAACATGCCGGAGGCGTCGCCGACACCGAGCACCTGCTGCCCGGTCAGGCGCCAGTGCACGTAGCCGGCCAGGGTGGTGACGTGCCGCACCCGGGGCACGTGGGGCTCGTCGTCGACGATCGCCTGGTACAGGTGGGCGACGGACCAGCGCAGCGGGATGTTGTACCGGAAGAGGCCGGTCAGCTCGGTCGCGGCGCGCTCGGTGCTGGTGTTGCGCCAGGTGCGGAAGGGCACGAGCAGCTCGTCCGCCTCGTCGAACGCCAGGTAGCCGTGCATCATCGCCGAGACGCCGATCGCACCGACAGTGGTGGGCCGCACGCCGTACTGGCGCTCGACGTCGGCCAACAGCGCTGTCACCGACTCCTGCAGCCCGGACCAGACGGCGTCCAGCGAGTAGGTCCACACGTTGTCGACGAGCTGGTTCTCCCAGTCGTGGCTGCCGCTCGCCAGCGGCGCGTTGTCCGGTCCGACGAGACACGCCTTGATCCGGGTGGAGCCGAGCTCGATGCCGAGAGCGGTCCGCCCCTGCTCGATCGCCTCCCGGAGGCCCGCGAGCCGTCCCGCTCCTTCATCCTGCCGCTCCACCATCGTGGGCCGCTCCGTCCTGCCCGCATCGTCGCGAGGCGTCGTCGTGTCACCGTCGGTCGCTGGTCACGGTAAGCCGTCGACAGTCCGTCCACGGCGATGTTAGCGCTCACACGATACGTTACGACAGGCGGCTTTCCCAACCCCGCGAGCATGGGAAAGGTCCGCCCCCATCACACCGTCGGGCACGGTTCCGGAGCTGGAACCATGCCCGACGACGTGATCAGAGCGGACCGTCAGAATCTCAGCCGCGCGTCCACTGCTGGTTGGTCGCACCGTTGCAGGCGTAGGTGATCAGGGCCGCGCCGTTCGCGGTCGAGCCGCCGTTGACATCGAGGCACTCACCGGTCGCGCGCGACCGGACGGTCACGAAGCTGCCCGACGCCGCGACGACCGCCCACTGCTGGTTCGTTCCCGTGCCGCAGCCCTCCTGGGTCACCGTCGTGGCGTTCTCCTGCACGCAGAGCGCGCTGTGCCGGGCCACGAGGTTG
The DNA here is from genome assembly GCF_028994775.1 of Promicromonospora iranensis. Lineage (GTDB taxonomy): Bacteria > Actinomycetota > Actinomycetes > Actinomycetales > Cellulomonadaceae > Promicromonospora > Promicromonospora iranensis_A. The sequence goes on from NZ_JAJQMN010000002.1 coordinate 32,138, forward strand.
TAGTGGCCGGTGCCCGTGCTCCGGAACCAGAAGCGCTGGTTTCCGCCGCCGTTGCAGTCGTACTGCTTGATCTGGGCGCCCGCGGCGGCGGACTGGCTGGTCACGTCGGCGCACCTGCCGGAGTGCCGCGCGGTGAGCGACTCGAACGGCCCGCCGCGCCCGGTGATCGTGCCCGCCGCCGCATCGATCGAGAGCTCCGGGTAGTAGGCGAAGGACATGGAGGTCGACGTCGGGAACGTGATCGGCGCCCACACGTAGCGCGAGCCGTTGACGTTGGTACCGATGGAGTTGCCCCACCGGTCACCCATGTACAGGTAGGACGTGCCGGACGTGCCCTGCACCGGCAGCACGAAGGTGGTCTGCGAGCCGTAGCCGGTCGCGTCGCCGACGTTCCGCATCGTCGACCAGCCGGACGCCAGGTTGCTGGTCGTCGCGTACTGCTGCTGGTTGGGGTTCCAGCCCGTGGCGCCCGAGGTCAGCATGAAGTACGTGCTGCCCCGCTTGAAGAGTGCGGGTGCCTCGCGGTGCCCACCGGGCCACGGGTTGGCGACCAGGGCGGCCACATCCGTGTAATCGCTGGTGAGCCGGTAGATGTGCAGGTCGTAGTTCTCGCGGGCGGACGAGTACATGTAGCCGGTGCCGTCCGTGTCGACGAACACGCCGATGTCGCGCGACATGTGTCCGAACGGCCGGAAGCTGCGCTGGTAGGTGTAGTTGCCGTCGACGGTGTCGCTGACGGCGACCGCCACGCGGGCCTCGGAGTAGTCGCTGCCGTTCTCCTTGTGCATCCACATCACGAACTTGCCGGTGGCCTGGTTGTACATGACCTTGGGCCGCTCGATGTTGGCCACGCCGAGCTCCGGGTGGCTGGCCTCGGTGAGCACGTGGTTGCGGAACTCCCAGTGCACGAGGTCGGTGGACCGGTAGGCCGAGACGTAGCGGAACGTGTTGTCGGCGTTCCGGTTCTCGCCGAACCAGTAGTAGTACTGACCCACCTTGACCACGCCGCCGCCGTGGGCGTGCAGCGGGTTGCCCGACGTATCGGTGAACTGGGTGGCGTTGACCACCGTCTCGGGCTGGGCCTGCGCGGAGACCGCGCCGACGGCGGTCGCCAGTACGCAGGCCAGGGCAGCGAGGGCAGCATGAAGACGCCTCACGGGACCACACTCCTTCATCGCGGTGCAGGATCGGGGCAGTGCAGGGCGGTGCGAGTGGTGCGGGTGGTGCGGGGCGAGCGGGGTCCCGTTCCTCGGGAGCCCCGCTCGCCCACAACTTCGGCGGGCCGACGCCGGGGCGTCAGCCGTTCACCGTGAAGCCCTGGCCGGAGCCGTAGGAGACGTTCTCCTCCTGCCAGGCGGCGAGCCCCTCCAGGAGCGACGACTTGTCGAGCCAGGCCTGGCCCACCGTGTCCGCGAAGATGCTGTTCGCGTACGACTGCCACGGCAGGTACTGCCAGCCCTCGTTGACGTCGGCCGCGCCGGCGCCGAGCACCTCGTTGATCTTCTGCCCGCCGAAGTACTCGGACTCGTAGCCCAGGAACTCCTCGGACTCGAGGTGCTCGACGGTCGCCGGGAACCCACCGGTCTCCATGAAGGCCTGGATCGACTCGTCGCTCGAGTTGAGCCACTTCAGGAAGCCCGCCGCGAGGAGCTTGTTCTCCGCGGCCTCGGGGATCGACTCCGTGCTGCCGCCGTTCTCGGCGTTCGTCGGGGTGCCGTCGTACGTCGGCATCGGCGCCACGCGCCACTTGCCCTTGCCGTCCGGCACACCGTCCTCGAGGATGCCAGGCATCCATGCGCCGAGCGCGACCGACGCGATGGTGCCGTCGCCCAAAGCCTGGTACCACTCGTCGCTCCAGCCCGGGAGCTGGCAGATCAGCTCGTCGTCGATGAGCGGCTGGTACATCTCGGCGAACCGGGTGGTGCCCTCGTCGGCGAGGTCGATGGTGACCGCCTCGCCGTCGTTCTGGAACGGGGTGCCGCCGGCCTGCCAGATCATGCTGGTGGTGAAGCCGGGGTCGCCCGAGTCGTTGGCGAGGCACCTGTCAGGGTTGTCCTCCTTGATCGCACGCGCGACCTCGATGTACTCGTCCCACGTGGTCGGCACCTCCACGCCGACCTCGTCGAACACCTCCTGGTTGTAGAAGAACGCCATCGGGCCCGAGTCCTGCGGAAGGCCCCAGATGCCGCCGTTCTGCGACACCGAGCCCCAGGTCGACGCCGTGTAGAGGCTCTCCAGCTCGTCGAACCCGTACTCCGTGAGGTCGGTCAGCTGGCCCTGGAGCTGGAACTGCGGGATGGACTGGTACTCGATCTGCACCACGTCGGGCACGCCGTCGCCCGCCGCGATGGCGTTCTGCAGCTTGGTGTTGCCCTCGCCGGCTCCGACGGTGTCCACGAGCGTCACGTCGACGTTCGGGTACGCCTTCTCGAACTCCTCGATCTGCTTCTCGGCCTGCGGGGTCCACGTCCAGTAGGTGATGCTGCCGCCCTCTTCGAGGGCGGCCTCGATCTCCTCAGCGCTCGCTCCTTCGCCACCGCCTCCACCGCCGCCCCCGTCGTCGCCCGAGCAGGCGGTGAGAGATGCGGCCAGCAGCGCGGCCATAGCCCCGAGCGCTACGCGTCGGTTGCGGGTGATGGTCATGGTCTTCCTTCTTCCACGTCGTCGTAGTTCAGGTCTTCCGATGTTCTCGCTGCCTCGGTCATGCCTTCACACCGCCCGCGCTCAGGCCTGACTGCCAGTACCGCTGGAGCAGCAGGAACGCGATGACGATCGGCACGATCGTCAGGAACGAACCGGTGATGACCAGGTTGAACACCGGTTGCGCTCCGATGCCGGACGCGTCCGCCAGCCACTGGTACAGACCGAGGGTGAGCGGATACAGGTCCGGGTCGTTGAGCATGATCAGTGGCAGGAAGTAGTTGTTCCACGTGGCGACGATCGCGAACAGCGCCACGGTCACGATGCCGGGCGCCAGCAGGCGCAGCGAGATCGTGAAGAAGGTGCGCCACTCCCCCGCGCCGTCGACCCGTGCTGCCTCCAGGATCTCCGTGGGGACGGCCTCCGCCGAGAACACCCACATGAGATACAGGCCGAACGGCGACACCAGCGACGGCAGGATGATCGCCCAGATCGTGTTGGTGAGGCCCACCTGGCTGAACAGGAGGAACGTGGGCACGGCCAGCGCCGTACCGGGCACGGCGATCGCCCCGAGGATGGTCGCGAACACCGCGTTGCGGCCCCGGAACCGATACTTGGCCAGTCCGTAGCCGGCAGCGGTCGCAAGGATCGTGGCACCTCCGGCGCCCACCACCACGTAGAGCATCGTGTTGGCGAACCAGCGCACGAAGATGCCGTCGTCGTGCGTCACCACCTGCTGCAGGTTGTCGAACAGGGCGAACGGACCCGAGAACCACAGGCCGAACGAGCTGAGCAGTTCGCTCTGCGTCTTGGTGATACTGAAGAGCATCCAGGTCAGGGGCAGGATCGAGTAGACGATCAGGGCGCCCAGCAGGACCGTCAGCGTGATCGACTTGCGTGGCCTGAGGTACGAGTAGCCCGCCATCACGCGTCCCTCCGGGTTCCACGAAGCTGCACCACGTAGGCGATGACAGCGGTGATCAGACCCATCACGATCGCGACGGTGGCCGCGTAGCTCACCTGGTTACCCACGAAGGTCAGGTTGTAGGCGTAGATGTTGGGTGTGTAGTACGACGAGATCAGGGCCGGTTGGATCTCCTTGAGGATGTTCGGCTCGTTGAAGAGCTGGAAGCTGCCCAGGATCGAGAAGATCGTCGCGATCACCAGTGCCCCGCGGACGGCGGGAAGCTTGATGGACCGGACGATGCGGAACTGGTTGGCACCGTCGATGGCGGCCGCCTCGTAGATCTCGTTCGGCACCGTCTTCAGCGCCGAGTACAGGATCAGCATGTTGTAGCCCACGAACTCCCAGGTCACGATGTTGCCGATCGCCGTGAGGATCCACTTCTTCGTGTACGGGTCGACGAGCGCGAAGCCGACCAGGTCGTTGAGGCTCCCGGTGAGACCCAGCCGGTCGTCGTACATGAAGCCCCACATGAGGACCGCTACGACGCCGGGCACCGCGTACGGCAGGAACAGCGCCACTCGGAAGAAGCTCTTGCCGTGCAGCCGTCCGCTGTCGATCGCGAGCGCGGCGATCAGCGCCAGGCCCAGCATGATCGGCACCTGCACCAGCAGGAACAGGCCGACGCGACCGGCACCGTCCCAGAGCTTGGGGTCGCTGAACGCGGTCACGTAGTTGGCGAACCCGGCGAAGGTGGTCCCGCCCATGAGCTGGTTGCGGAACAGGCTCAGGTACATCGAGTAGACCAGCGGAGTGATGATCATCAGCGCGAACACCACGAGGAACGGTGTCACGAAGCTCCAGCCTGCCGCGGACACGCGGAGGCTCGGTGGGCGGCGGCCTGGCACGGGCGGCACCCCTTTCCCCGGACGGCAGTGTCCGGATTCACCTGGACTTCAATGTCCTGGAACACGCCGGACACCATTGCCCGGCGACGGAATGTGAACGTCAACATCCCTGTGCGCCGTGACTCTGCCACCCCCGCAGAAGGCTGTCAACGCCCCTCGCCAAGGGCAGGAACAGGTCATGCCGGGGAGGCTCGCTGCCGCCCTTGCGCTCAGCCCAGCGGCACGTTTCCGCCCAGCATCGCCCAGACCATCGTCGCGGCGTCCTGCCCCAGCTCGATCGTGCAGTGCCCCGCGTACGCGAGCCAGACCGACCCGCTGCGGAGCCGCACCCACCCCAGCAGCAGGCCGACGAGCCCGGTGCTGAGGATCGCCACGGGCTCCACGACCAGCCCGTCGGCGGTGAGCACCAGCCCGTGCCAGAGGCCGAACCACAGGGACGTCAGCACGAGTCCCCAGCCGACGTCCGCGCCGAGGAACCGCCACGGTGTGCCACAGGCCCGGTCGAGCACGGCGAGCATCGCTCCGTGCACGAGCAGCTCCTCGACGAGGTTGGGATGCGCCGCGTCGAACAGGAGGCGTTCGGTGTCCATCGGGTCGGGGGGCGCCCCGGCGTCGGCATAGTTCCACAGGAAGAGGAGGGTGAACCCGACGAACAGCCCCACCACCACCCAGCCGGCCGGTCGCCAGCCCGGCTTCAGCCGCAGGCCGAGGCCCGCCTCCTCGCGCGCCCACGGCCAGAGAGCCAGGAAGAGCGCGACGAGCCAGAGCAGCTCCATCGTCTTGCCCTGCCAGTTGTACTCGAGCTCGACCCCGAAGACCCTGGGCAGGCTGTGCGCCCACCGGCTGCATGCGATCAGGACGGCCAGGACCGCCACGACCCGCAGTGCGCCCGGCCGGCGCCACAGCGCTATGGCCAGCAGCGGGCCGACGGCGACGACCGTGAGCGCGGCGTCAGCCAGGCTGATGCCGCCGGCCCGCAGCACGGCCGCCGGGCCGGCGAGCACCCCCACCAGCACCGTGGCAGCGGCCAGGACCAGCAGGACCGGTCCGAGCCAGCGCCAGGTGTCGACGGGACCGATCTGGAGGGAGGCGTTCCGCGGCAGGCTTCTGATGGTCAGGTTCCTTCGTCTCAGCGGCGCGGCGCGGCCGCGCTCCGGCGCACTACCAGCTCGGGTGCGATCAGTTCCGCGGCGGGCTTGCCCCCGTCGACCGCCGCGAGCAGCAGCGCGACGCTCCGCCGGCCCAGGTCGACGAACGGCTGGCGCACCGTCGTCAGCGGTGGGATGAAGTGGCCGGAGCCGTCGACGTCGTCGAAGCCCACCACCGAGACGTCGTCGGGCACGGAGACGCCGCACTCCCAGAACGCCCGCAGCAGGCCGAGGGCGAGCTGGTCGTTGGCGGCGAAGACCGCCGTCGGGCCTGAACCCGCCTTGACCCGCTGCGCCAGGTCCAGGCCCACCATGTAGCCCCGGTCCGCGCTCCAGCCCGCGACCACCGGCTCGGGCACGGGCAGGCCGTGCTCGATGAGGACGGCACGCCATGCCTCCTCACGCTCGACGGCGTCCAGCCAGTCCGGCGGGCCCGCGACGTGCAGGATCCGCTGGTGCCCCAGCTCGATCAGGTGCTCGACGGCCATCCGCGCGCCGGCACGCTGGTCCACCGCGAGGGGGATGGTCGGCACATCGGGGTGCAGCTCCCGGGCCGCGATGATGACCACCGGCACCGGGGCCCGGAACGACTCCACGGCGTCGGCGACGTCGGTGTGCGGCGCGATGACGACGATGCCCTCGACCGCCTGGTCCATGAAGTGCTCCATGGCGTTGTGCATGGTGGCGGCGTCGTACCGGCGTAGCGTCGCGACGCTGACGTACCAGCCCTGCTCGCGCGCGGCCTCCTCGACGGCGATCAGCGTGCTCGACGGGCCGAACAGCGGGGACCCGGTGGTCACCACACCGACGGTGTCCGACCGCGCGGTGACCAGGGCCCGCGCCGCGCTGTTGCGGCGGTACCCGAGCGTGGCGATCGCCTCCAGCACCTTCTCCCGTGTCGCCGGGCGCACGCTCCGATGCCCGTTGAGCACACGGGACACGGTCTGGTGGGACACACCGGCGAGTGCGGCGACGTCGGCCATGGCCGGCGGCCGCGTCATCGCGGGTCGAGAGATCGTCACGGGAGGATCATCCACCCAGCTCGTGGGCGCGGTCACGTGCCGCGGCCGCAGCGGCGAGGAAGGAGGCACGTACGCCGCCGTCGTCCAGTGCCCGCAGCGCCGCCGCGGTGGTGCCACCCGGCGAGGTGACCTTCTCGCGCAGGAGAACCGGGTGCTCCCCCGACTCGTCCATGAGGCGCGACGCGCCGAGCAGGGTCTGGACCGCGAGGCGGCGTGCCACGTCGCGCGTCAGGCCGAGCAGGACACCCGCCTCGGCCAGGGCGTCGGCGACGTAGAAGACGTAGGCGGGGCCGGAGCCCGAGATGGCCGACACGGCGTTCAGGTCCTTCTCGGCTGCGCGCACCACGGCGCCCGTGCCTGCGAGGAGGTGCTCGACGGCCTCCAGGTGGGCCTCCGTGGCGGCGGCACCCGGCGCGATAGCCGTGATGCCCGCACCGATCGCCGCGGGCGTGTTCGGCACCGTCCGGACCACCGCGGTGCCTGCGGGCAGCCGCTCCTCGTAGAACGAGGTCGGGTGGCCGGCCGCGACCGTCACCACGACGGCGCCGGGCTCGATCCCGGGCGCTATCTCGTCGAGCAGAGCACCGACGTCCTTGGGCTTGACACCCACGAGGACGAGGCCCGCCCCGCGGACCGCCGCCACGTTGTCGCTGGTGGTGGCCACCTGGTAGGCCTCGCGGAGATGCTGGGCCTTGGCCTCGGTCCGCACGGTGGCCACGACGTCGGACGCCTGCCAACCCGCCGAGAGCGCGCCCGCGAGCACCGCCTCGCCCATGTTCCCGGCCCCGAGCACTGCAAGTCGCTGGTTCACGGTGCCATTCTCCCCTGCGAGCTCACAGCGGGAACGCCGCGTAGAAGTCCTCCATCGTGTCGACCGGGCCGGTCGCCTGCATCACCGCGGTCCCGTTCTGCCAGACGACGACGGCCTTGCCGCCCTTGGCGGGGACTATCGCGTACTGCCCCACCACCTTCTTGCCGACCTTCACGTCGCCCTCGCGATCAGCCTCGCCGGCGGAACTGGTCCAGGCCGCGGCAGCGGTGGCCGCCTCGTCCGACGTCGCCCACTGACCGGCCAGGACCGCCACCTCACCGGAGCCGCCGTCGGAGTACTCGGCGTTCCAGGCCTCCAGCGCACCCTCACCCTTGGGCTCCTTCGCCTCGGCCAGCGAGCCGAGCGCGAACTGCAGCACGGCGGACGGGAGGGCCTTCTGGAAGGCGGTCTCGTCGTCGGCCCGCTCCATCGCCTTGACCGTGGGTGTCGGTACCGGGGCGGTCACCGTCACCGTGGGGACGGGCTGCGGAGTCGCCTCGCTGCGCCAGAAGCCCGGCCACACGAAACCGGTCACGAGCACCAGGGCGAGCACGACGACGAGCAGACCGACGACCGCCGCGAGCCGTCGCCGGCGGTACACGGCGGGCGATGCCTTCTTCGCGGCCACCGACGCGGTCGCGCCGGTGCGCGGTGAGTTCACGCGCTGGTCGGTCATGTCCTGGCTCCCCCGTGCTCTGTCCACCGGATGCGTCACGGTGGCTCAGCCAAGACCTTATGTCGGAGCACTGACATTCGGACGGAGGCACGCCCGGTGCTGGACAAGCGTCCGACCCGCTCGGGCGGTCGCCTGGCAGACCGCGAGCAGCACGGCGAAGGCCGCCGCCGAGATCGCGCACCCGGCGAGGAGACCGCCCGCGTACGCCGTCAGCCCGCCGGCCCACGGCAGCACCGCCCAGGCGTGCTCCTCGGTCGCGGCGGCGGCCAGGACGGAGAGCACGGCCGCCGGCACGGCCACCGCACCGAGGGACACCACGACCAGGCGTGTCCCGGCGTCGCCGCGCCGTGCCGGACCGTCGTCCGGGCCTGCCCACCCGGCCGGGGCGACGGCGCAGACCAGCGCCGTCCACGACACCACGACGAGGACCGCCGCGACGACATCGGACGGGCGGTGCCAGCGGTCCGCGACCGTCGCGAGGCTCATGGCGCAGGTCACGGCGGCTCCCGCGACCGCCGTCGCCGGCCGCCAGCCCCGTGGAACGACGAGGAGCAGTGCTGCCCAGGCCGCGGCCACCACCGTGACGTGGCCGCTCGGGAGGGTGTTGATGTCCCGGTTCCACTCGCCGACGAGACCCGTGCGGTGGAACACCCCGTCCTTGATCAGCTGAGTGGTCACGTTCGAACCCAGGATCACGGCGGCGGCCAGCGCCGCGGCAGCCCATCTCCGGCGCAGCACCCCGATCCCGCACACCGCCAGGAGCCCGGCCGCGAGCCAGGGCGGCGAGCCGAGGAGCAGCACCGGCTCGACCAGGTGGTTCACCACGTCCTGGAACCTGTCGGCCGTCTCGAAGACACTCTCCTCGACACGCTGCCCGGGCCATGTGGTGACCATCGCCCACCACACGAGCCAGGTGCCCAGCGCAGCCGCGAGGGCGACGGCCAGGCCGGCCGGTCGCGCCGGCGAAGGGCGGGGCCGGGACACGAAGGTTCGGTGGTCGGGACCGGTACGCGATCCGTCGTGGCGCGCCACACGCCCTCCGGAGGTCGGCATGGTCGAAAAATACCTGGCTCGGGATGCCCGGAGCGGCCGGCAGCGGGACACGGCCCGGGTGATCTTCGGCTGCGTGTCGGTGGCGGCACGTACGGTGGCGCTCGTGACCTCATCGACCTCCAAGCGGGCCCGGCCCGCATACCGCTGTGCCGAGTGCGGCTGGACCACCGTCAAGTGGGTCGGCCGCTGCGGGGAGTGCCAGGCGTGGGGCACGGTGAGCGAGGACGGACCGGCGTCGTCGGGGCCACGCACGGCGACCGTCTCGCCGGCGCGTGAGCCCGCGCGGCCCATCGCCGACATCGACGTCGAGTCGGCGCGCGCCAACCCGACCGGCGTCGGCGAGTTCGACCGGGTGCTCGGCGGGGGTCTGGTCCCGGGTGCGGTCATCCTGCTCGCCGGTGAGCCGGGCGTGGGCAAGTCGACCCTGCTGCTCGCCGTCGCGAGCAACGTGGCCGACGGCGCCCTCGGGCCCGACGGGTTCGAGTCGCCCCGCACCGTGCTGTACGTGACGGGCGAGGAGTCCGCCGCCCAGGTCCGGCTCCGGGCCGAGCGCATCGGGGCGTTGTCCGCCACCCTCCTGCTCGCCGCGGAGACCGACCTCGGCACGGTGCTCGGCCACCTGGAGGTGAACCAGCCCGACATGCTCATCGTGGACTCGGTGCAGACCATCGCGAGCGGTCAGGTGGACGGCGCGCCGGGCGGCGTCTCGCAGGTGCGGGAGGTCGCCGCAGCGCTGATCGCCGTGGCCAAGGAGCGGCAGATCCCCACGATCCTCGTGGGCCACGTGACCAAGGACGGCTCCGTCGCCGGCCCCCGCACGCTGGAGCACCTGGTCGACGTGGTGTGCCAGTTCGAGGGTGACCGGCACTCGCGCCTGCGCATGATCCGTGCGGTGAAGAACCGGTACGGCCCCACGGACGAGGTGGGCTGCTTCGACCTGTCCGAGAACGGGATCGTCGGGCTGGCCGACCCGTCCGGCCTGTTCCTGTCGCACGCCGGCGCGGGGGTCGCCGGGTCGTGCATCACGGTCACGCTGGAAGGACGGCGTCCGCTCGCCGTGGAGGTGCAGGGGCTCGTGGCGCCGAGCCCGCTGAACAACCCGCGCCGCGCCACGAGCGGCGTCGACTCCAGCAGGCTCGCCATGATCCTCGCCGTGCTGCAGCGGCACGGCGGTCTGCGCCTCGCCGACCAGGACGTATACGCCTCGACGGTGGGCGGCGCCCGGATCACCGAGCCGGCCTCGGACCTCGCGGCCGCGCTCGCGCTCGTGTCCGCTCGCACCGGGCGGCCGCTCCCCGGGGCCACCGTCGCCATCGGCGAGGTGGGCCTGGCCGGAGACATCCGTCCGGTGACAGGCCTGGACCGACGCCTGGGCGAGGCCGCTCGTCTGGGCTTCGCACGCGCCGTCGTGCCGCACGGGACGGGGGTCAAGGCGCCCGAAGGGCTGCAGCTGGTGGAGGCCGCGCACATCCGCGATGCGGTGGAGTGGGCGCAGTCGGCGGGCGGCAGACCGCTCCGTGCGGTGGACGACGAATGACCGCTTCGTGAAACGAACTGCTTGTGACCCAGAGCACAGCGTAGGATTTCTTCGTGGCCACGACCTCCTCGCACCCTGACGAGCTGCTCCGGGAGACCCTGGCCGCTGTCGCGCCCGGGACCGAACTCCGCGACGGGCTCGAGCGCATCCTCCGCGGTCGCACCGGCGCGCTCATCGTGCTCGGTCTCGACGCGACCGTCGAACAGATCTGCTCGGGCGGGTTCTCGCTCGACGTCGACTTCTCCGCCACGCGCCTGCGCGAGCTGTCCAAGATGGACGGCGCGGTGGTGCTCGACCGGGCCGCCACCCGCATCCGAAAGGCAGCGGTGCAGCTGCTGCCCGACCCGACCATCGAGACCACGGAGTCCGGGACCCGGCACCGCACGGCGGAGCGGGTCGCCAAGCAGACCGGGTTCCCCATCATCTCCGTGAGCCAGTCCATGCGGATCGTCGCCCTCTATGTGGGCGGGCAGCGGCACGTGCTGGAGGACTCGGACACGATCCTCGGCCGCGCCAACCAGGCCCTCGCGACGCTCGAGCGGTACCGCGCGCGCCTCGACGAGGTGTCGGGCACGCTGTCAGCGCTGGAGATCGAGGACCTGGTCACGGTGCGCGACGTGTGCTCGGTCGTGCAGCGCCTCGAGATGGTCGGCCGCATCTCCGACGAGATCGCCGGCTACGTGATCGAGCTCGGGGTCGACGGGCGCCTGCTCGCGCTCCAGCTCGACGAGCTGATCGGCGACGTCGGCTCGGACCGCGAGTTCGTGATCCGCGACTACGTGCTGGGCCGCAAGGACCGCACGCTCGCCGACGTGCAGGCCGAGCTCTCCGCGCTCACGTCGCAGGAGCTGCTCGACATGAGCCAGATCGGCCGGATCCTGGACCTGCCCGGCGGCGGGGACGCGCTCGACGCCGCCGTCGCGCCGCACGGCTACCGGCTCCTGTCCAAGGTGCCTCGCCTGCCGAACACCACCATCGAGCAGCTCGTCGGCCACTTCAGCAGCCTGCAGAAGCTCCTCGCCGCGAGCGTGGACGACCTCATGTCCGTCGACGGTGTCGGCGAGCAGCGCGCCCGGACCATCCGCGAGGGCCTCTCCCGGCTGGCGGAGTCGAGCATCCTCGAGCGGTACGTCTGACGCTGAGGTACGGCTGACGCGACCGTACGGCAGACCCGGCTGTACGGCTGACCCGGTCGTACGGCCGACGCCACGGCACACCTGGCCCCACCGGGCGGACGTCCGGGCCGCCCGGGCGATCCGCGCATCCGGCACCGAGCCGGTTCAGGGCTTCTTGCTCGCCTTGTCCGAGGCGTCTCCTGACGCGTCGTCCGACGCGTCCCCCGACGCGCTCGGGTCCGCGGACGGGCTTGCCGACGAACCCTTGCCCGGTCCGGCGGACGAGTCACCCGACGGACTGCCCGACGGCGACGGCGAACCGCTCGGCTCCGGGACCGTGTACGTCAGCCGCACCACGTCGCTGGACAGGCCCTCGACGCCCGCGAGCGTGGCCTGCGCCGTGTACTCGCCGGCGGCGGGCCTGGGCTGGCCCGGCGTGCAGCCGGGCATCGACCGCGAGTCGGACCAGGTCGTCTCCGTGACGTCGACGTCACCGGACCCGAGGAGGAGCAGCCGCTCCTCGTCCTCGTCGGCGCAGTCCGCCGACGACCACGCCCGCTCCGCACCCGGCTCGCCCACCTCGCCCTCGTACACGGTCACGGCGAGGGCGCTCCGGGGGGCGTCGACGAGGCACTGCACGTCGCCCTCGTTCCGCAGCGAGACAGTGAACCCGACCGGTACACCGGGCGTCACGGAGACCCGGTCCGTGGCGAGTGTGAGGTCGAGGTCCTCGGGCGTACACGGCGAGGCCGCGGCGTTCGGGTCGACGGGAGCCGGTGGGTCCGCCTTCGCCGACGCGATCGGCGGGTCGGCCCGGGGCCATGTGACAGCCACGCCCACGCCGCTGACCGCCACGACGGTCAGCACCGCGATCGCGCGTCCGAACCGACGCGGGCGCCTCGCGACGGGCTCCTCCTGCGCGTCCCGCGCGTGGGGCCGCTCGCCCTTCTCCGACGCACTGACCACCTGCTGAACCCCCTGCTGAACCTCGGACATGGCCTGACGTGCGGCAACACCCCGCGCCACCAAAATACGACGACGCAGAGCACCACAGCGGCAGCCGCGCCGCCGAGTCGGTCACGTGTCCTACTTCACGGGCCGCGCGCGGTGCGGTGGTCGCTCGCGGCGCCGCGTCCCCGCGGCTTCGGCGGGGCCGCGGCGGTGCGGCAGGATGGGTCCCTGTGACAGCAGGGGAAACGACACGACGCACCGAGGTGCGCTCCGGCGTCGTCCAGTGGTTCGACGGCGCCGCGCGCGACCTGCCCTGGCGCGCACCCGACCGGACGCCGTGGGGCGTGCTCGTCAGCGAGGTCATGCTGCAGCAGACTCCCGTCGTGCGCGTGGAGCCGGCCTGGTACGCCTGGCTGGAGCAGTGGCCCACGCCCGCCCATCTCGCGAAGGCGCCCACGGCTGACGTGCTGCGCGCCTGGGGCCGGCTCGGGTATCCGCGCCGCGCGCTGCGGCTCCAGGAGTGCGCCAGGGCGATCGTCGACCGGCACGACGGCGTCGTGCCGCGCACCGAGGACGAGCTGCGCGCCCTGCCCGGCGTCGGCGAGTACACGGCCGCCGCGGTGCTGGCGTTCGCCTACGGGAAGCGGTCGGTGGTGGTCGACACCAACGTGCGCCGGGTGCTGGCGCGAGCCGTCGGCGGGACGGCGCTCCCGGCGCCGTCGTACACGGCGGCCGAACGGGCCCTGGCGACGGCTCTCGCTCCGGCCGACGACAGCGAGGCCGCACGCTGGGCCGCCGCGTCGATGGAGCTGGGCGCGCTCGTCTGCACCGCGAAGGCACCGAAGTGCGGCGCCTGCCCCGTCGCCGGGCTGTGCGCGTGGCGACGGGCGGGCTCGCCGCCGGACGCGCACGCCGACCGCCGCCGCGCCCAGGCCTGGGCGGGCACCGACCGGCAGGCGCGCGGCCGGGTCATGGCGGAGCTCCGCCGGGCGACCGAACCCGTGGACCGCGCCCTGCTCGCGAGCGTGTGGCACGACCCGCAACAGCTCGACCGCGCCATCGCCGGCCTGGTCGAGGACGGTCTGGCCGAGCAGGACGACGTCGGCCGCCTCCACCTGCCGAGGTAGACATCAGGCGAGGTAGTCAGAGTTCCAGGAGCATGCGGGAGTTGCCCAGGGTGTTGGGCTTCACGCGCGCCAGGTCGAGGAACTCGGCCACACCCTCGTCGTAGGAGCGCAGCAGCTCCGCGTACACCTCGGGCGTGACCGGCGTACCGTCGATCTCCCGGAACCCGTGCGCGGCGAAGAAGTCGACCTCGAAGGTCAGGCAGAACACGCGCCGCAGACCCAGCGCGCGGGCCCGCTCGATCAGCGCCTCCAGCAGGGCGTGCCCCACCCGGCGGCCGCGCCAGTCGCGGTGCACGGCCAGGGTGCGCACCTCGGCGAGGTCGTCCCACATCACGTGGAGCGCCCCACAGCCGACGGCGGTGTCGCCCGCGGCACCGGCGGGGTCGGTCGCCACCAGGAACTCCTGGACCGCCTCGAAGTACCCCACCATCTCGTACGGCCGGAGGATGCGCTCCTGGCTGAGCGGCTCGACGAGGTCGCGGATGGTGCGCACGTCGGAGGGGAGGGCGGGGCGGATCACGGGCGCCGGCCGCGCCTCGGGTGTCGTCACGCCGACACACTACGACCGGGGCCGGGAGCACGCCCGGAGCGAACGCCAGACGGGCATACCAGACACAGACTCCAGCCGGGCAGACGAGACGAATCGAAGGGCGAATCGGAATGTGAGCAAGAGAACCTCCCAACACACCCCGACCAACAGGGCAAAGGTCTTGCCAAGTGGCGGAATGCGTGGTGAGTTTGGCGCATGGCATCCACTCGCCTGACCGCAGACGCGAGGACGCAAGCACTGGCCGCACTCGAAGCCAGTGTCAGTCCCTCGGCCGAGCTCGACGTACTGGTGATCGGGGGCGGCGTCACCGGCGCCGGCATAGCGCTGGACGCGGTCACGCGCGGGTTGTCCACCGCCGTGGTCGAGGCGCAGGACTGGGCACAAGGGACCTCCAGCCGCAGCAGCAAGCTGGTCCACGGCGGACTCCGGTACCTCCAGATGCTCGACTTCGAGCTGGTCCACGAGGCCCTCACCGAACGGGACCTGCTGCTACGGGACCTCGCACCGCACCTGGTGCGACCGGTCCCGTTCCTGTATCCGCTGGAGCACCGGGTCTGGGAGCGCGCCTACGTGGGCGCGGGCATCGCGATGTACGACGTGCTCGCGACGCTCACGCCGGGCCGCCGCCCCATGCCGTTCCACCGGCACCTGAGCAAGAACCAGATGGAGGCCAAGTTCCCCGACCTGGCGCACGACGCCGCCGTGGGCGCGGTCCAGTACTGGGACGCGTCGGTCGACGACGCCCGCCTGGTCGCGACCCTGATCCGCACCGCCGCGAGCTACGGGGCGCACGCCGCGAGCCGCACCCAGGTGGTGGACCTGACGCAGGGCGCGACGGGCGCGGTGAACGGCGCGGTGGTCGTCGACCTGGAGACCGGCAAGGAGATCACCGTCCGGGCTCGTTCGGTCATCAACGCGACCGGCGTGTGGACCGAGGACACCGAGGCCCTCGCCGGCTCCGAGGGCGGGCTGCGGGTGCTCGCCAGCAAGGGTGTGCATCTCGTCGTCCCGCGGGAACGCATCCGCGGCCACGCCGGGCTGATCCTGCAGACGGAGAAGTCCGTGCTGTTCGTCATCCCGTGGAGCAGGTACTGGATCATCGGGACCACCGACACCCCGTGGAACCTCGACCCCACTCATCCCGTCGCCACGAGCGCCGACATCGACTATGTGCTCGATCACGCCAACGCCGTCCTGGCACACCCCCTGACCAGGGAAGACATCATCGGCACCTACGCGGGCCTGCGCCCGCTGCTCCAGCCCGGCACCAAGGCGGGCACGAGCAGCGCGAAGGTCAGCCGCGAGCACACCGTCGCCTCGCCGACGCCGGGCCTCACCGTGATCGCGGGCGGCAAGCTGACGACCTACCGGGTCATGGCCAAGGACGCCGTCGACTTCGCGATCGGGCAGCGCTCGGCCGCCCTGCCCTCCATCACGCACCAGATCCCGCTCACGGGCGCGGTCGGGCTGCGGGCCGTGCAGCGCCAGGCACGCACGTGGGGCAAGCGGTTCGGCTGGACTCCCCCGATGCTGGACCACCTGCTGCACCGGTACGGCGCCAACCTCGCCGAGATCGTCGAGCTGTGCGACGCCGATCCCACGCTCGCGCAGCCGCTCGAGCACGCCCCTGCCTACCTCCGCGCCGAGGCGCACTACGCGGTCAGCCACGAGGGCGCCCTCCATCTGGAGGACGTGCTGGCCCACCGCACACGCCTCGTCTACGAGATCGCGGACCGGGGCACGGCGGCGGCGGAGGAGGTCGCGTCCGTCGTCGCACCACTGCTCGACTGGGACGCCTCCGACGCGGAGCGCGAGGTCCGCGCCTGGCAGGAGCGGATAGAGGCCGAGCGCCATGCCGAGGAAGCACCCGACGACGAGGCCGCCGAGCAGGCGCGCCTGACCACCCCCGACGTGGCGGCCATGCAGCCGCTCCGTAGCTGAGAACCCCGAGGTAACGACTACTACGCGACCGCCGACGGCCTGCCCCAGAGGAGCCGCCGGGTATACCCCCGTACGCCGACAGAGTGGTCGGCAGAAAGCGAGTCAGCGATGAACGCATTCACGGACATCATGGTGCCGGAGTTCCTCGGCACGATGATCCTGATCCTCGGCGGCGCCGGCGTGGTGGCCAACGTCATCCTCCCCAGGACCAAGGGGTTCAACGGCGGCTGGTTGCTGATCAACTTCGGCTGGGGCCTCGCGGTCTTCGCCGGTGTGTTCGTCTCGATGAAGTCCGGGGCGCACATCAACCCCGCCGTGACGCTCGGCATCCTGTCCAGCGGGGCCGAGGAGTTCGCCGAGGGCGTCCCTGCCAACTTCGTCAACATGCTCCTCTACTGGGTCGCGCAGCTCGTCGGTGCCTTCGTGGGCGCCGTCCTCGCGTACCTGGCGCACAAGCAGCACTTCGACCTGGAGGCCGAGCCGGCCGTCAAGCTCGGCGTCTTCTCCACGGGCCCGGAGATCCGCTCGTACACGTGGAACTTCGTCACCGAGGTCATCGCCACGTTCATGCTGGTCTTCGTGATCCTGTCGTTCGGCAACTCGCCGGTGGACCTGGGCCCGCTCGCCGCAGCCCTCCTCGTTGTCGGTATCGGCGCGAGCCTCGGTGGCCCCACGGGGTACGCCATCAACCCGGCACGTGACTTCGGCCCGCGCATCGCGCACTTCCTCCTGCCCATCCCGGGCAAGGGCTCCAGCGACTGGGCGTACTCGTGGGTGCCGGTGGTCGGGCCGCTGGTGGGCGGCGCGCTCGGTGGCCTGGTCGCGGCGGCCGTCGCCTGAGCCGGAGCCGGCGGCGGAGCCGCAGACTCAGGCGACAGACAAGCAGAGTGACACAGACAAAGGGAGTCAACACCGATGGCTGACTACGTACTCGCGATCGACCAGGGCACCACGAGCACCAGGGCGATCGTCTTCAACCACTCCGGGACCATCGTGTCCACCGGCCAGCTCGAGCACGACCAGATCTTCCCGAAGGCCGGCTGGGTGGAGCACAAGCCCGACCAGATCTGGGACAACACCCGCCAGGTTGTCGGGCTCGCGCTGACCAGGGCGAACCTCAACCACAGCGACCTCGCCGCCGTCGGCATCACGAACCAGCGCGAGACGACCGTCGTGTGGGACAAGACGACCGGCAAGCCGGTCTACAACGCCATCGTGTGGCAGGACACGCGCACGCAGGCGATCGTCGACGAGCTGGGCGGGTCCGAGGGCGCGGACAAGTACAAGTCGATCGTCGGCCTGCCGCTCGCCACCTACTTCTCCGGCCCCAAGGTGAAGTGGATCCTCGACAACGTCGAGGGTGCACGCGAGGCGGCCGAGCGCGGCGACCTGCTGTTCGGCAACACGGACGCCTGGGTCCTGTGGAACATGACGGGCGGGCCCGACGGCGGCGTGCACGTCACCGACGTGACGAACGCGTCGCGCACCATGCTCATGGACCTGGACACGCTCTCCTGGCGCGAGGACATCGCGGCGGACATGGGCATCCCGCTCTCGATGCTGCCGGAGATCCGCTCCTCGTCCGAGGTGTACGGCAAGGGCCGTCCGCGCGGGATGGTGCCCGGTGTGCCGATCTCCGGCATCCTCGGCGACCAGCAGGCGGCCACGTTCGGGCAGGCGTGCTTCGAGGTCGGCACCGCGAAGAACACCTACGGCACCGGCAACTTCATGCTGCTCAACACGGGCACCGAGAAGGTGCCGTCCGAGAACGGCCTGCTCACCACCGTCTGCTACAAGATCGGCGACGCGGCTCCGATCTACGCGCTCGAGGGCTCCATCGCCGTCACGGGATCCCTGGTCCAGTGGCTCCGCGACAACCTGGGCCTGTTCCACGACGCGCCCGACGTCGAGTGGTATGCCCGCAAGGTCGAGGACAACGGTGGCGCCTACTTCGTGCCGGCGTTCTCCGGCCTGTTCGCGCCGTACTGGCGGCCCGACGCCCGCGGTGCGCTCGTCGGCCTCACCCGGTACGTCAACCGGAACCACATCGCACGGGCCGCGCTGGAGGCCACGGCGTTCCAGACCCGCGAGGTCATGGACGCCATGAACGCCGACTCCGGCGTGGACCTCACCGAGCTCAAGGTCGACGGCGGCATGGTCGCCAACGAGCTGCTCATGCAGTTCCAGGCCGACCAGCTCGGGGTTCCCGTCATCCGGCCCGTCGTCGCGGAGACCACCGCGCTGGGTGCGGCGTACGCGGCGGGCATCGCCGTCGGCTTCTGGAACGGGGAGGCGGACGTGACCGCGAACTGGGCCGAGGACCGGCGGTGGGAGCCCTCCATGGAGGAGGCCGAGCGCGACCGGCAGTACCGGAGCTGGAAGAAGGCCGTGACGAAGACGTTCGACTGGGTGGACTCGGACGTGTCGTAGGTCCTTGTTCGGGCGCTCGTGTTGCGTCCGCGGAGGGCGAGGAAGGCCTTGTCCGGCAGCGTTCACGCGCCCCAGGGGGCGCTCCACTTCGGGAACGTCTTACTGCCGGACAAGGCCTTCCTCGCCCTCCGCTCGTCTGTCGTGTCGCCTTGGGCGTGGGGTGCGTCCACCAGTCGTTGAAGTGGGTTGGCTGGGGCGGGGTTGGCTGGGGTGGCGGGGTTGGCTGGGGTGGCGGGGGTCAGGGGGTCAGGAAGCGGCGGGCCGTGTCGATCAGGGTCGCCTTCTCCTCCTGGGCCGTGAAGTCCTCCTCGGTCGCGATGCGGCCGAGGAAGCCGTCGGTCAGCAGGTAGAGCCACGAGGTGATCCGGGCCGGGGGGAGGTCGGTCCTGATCTCGCCCGTCCGCTGGCCCAGCCGCACCCAGGGCAGGAGCACGTCACGCTGCGCCCGGGTGTCCTCCTCGAGGGCCGCGGCGACCTCGGGCAGGTGCATGACGCCGGCCACTGCCTGGACGAAGCCGGGCATCCGGGGCTCCGCCGCTTCGTCGGCGCCGTTCGCCACCATGTCGAGCAGGACACCGAGGGCGTCCGTGCGCCCCGCATACCGCTCCGTCTGCTCGCGCGTCTCGTCCGTGCCGAGTCGCAGGATCGCGAGGAGCAGGTCCAGCTTGGTCGGGAAGTAGTGGAAGAACGTGCCCGACCCGATACGTGCCCGCCGGCAGATCTCGGCAGTCGTGGCACCGTCGTACCCACGCTCGGCGAAGACGGTGAGTGCGGCGTCGATGATGACGAGCCTGCGCGCCTCATGGCGCGCCGGGTCAACGGTCCGTGCCACGCGGGCCTTCGCCGGCCGACGCCGTCCGACGCACCTGGATCCGGTCGTCCCGGATGCGCGCCACCAGTCCGAGCGCGGCCAGGTCGTCGTCCGCCTTGCGAGCGGCGGCGGCGTCCTTGCGCTCCTCGAGCCGACGGCGGAGCGCCTCGTGCTCGGCGGCGGTGAAGCTGGGGCGGCCGTCGAGCCAGCGCTCGAACCGCTCCTCGTAGGGATCCGCGTCCCGCCACGGCCAGCGGTGCTGCTCCAGGGCAGCCTGGACCTTGGCCCAGGACAGGGTGTCGGCGTCGAGCCGGGCGCGGAGTCCGCCGTCCGCTCGCAGGAGCACCAGGTACCTCGTGTCGCGGAACGCGGTGCCGACGTCGGACCGCTCGATCCACGCCTCGCGCTCCTCCTGCCGGTGCTCGAGGTGGTCGTCGGCGACGGTCAGGGCGGGCGCCTCACCCACGGTCATGAAGGCGATGAAGCCGCCGCCGAGCAGCCCGAGCCCGCCCAGGATGCCGAGAGTCCAGGCCGGCGGCAGCGTCTCGACGAGCTGGAGCACCCCGGGAACGGGCAGCGGCGACGCCTCGATGAGGCCGGCCAGGCCGCCGGCCAGAGGGGCGGCGAACCAGCCGAGGACGAGGCCGATCACGAGCACGCCCAGGCCGAGCAGGACGGGTAGCGCCGGTGCCTGCCGCACCTCTGTCGTCGTCATATCCCAATTATTAGAGCAGTCACTCCATCAATGCAACGGTCCATCGTCGTCCGGGCAGCGATAACGTGAGCCCGTGCCCATCAGCTACACCCTTCCCGGCGTCCACATCACCGACCACTCCGTCGACGTCCCGCTCGACTGGTCCCAGCCCGACGGTTCCCCGACCCTCTCCGTGTTCGCCCGCGAGCTCGTGGATCCCGCCCGTCGCACCGAGGACCTGCCGCTCCTCGTGTTCCTGCAGGGCGGCCCCGGCGGCAAGGGCCCGCGCCCGACCGGCCCGGACGGCTGGGTCGGCACCGCGCTCAAGCGCTTCCGCGTGGTGCTGCTGGACCAGCGCGGCACCGGGCGCTCCAGCGCGGTCCGGGCGGCCTCGCTCGCCGCGGTCGGCACGCCGGAGGAGCAGGCGGAGTACCTCAGCCACTTCCGCGCCGACAACATCGTGCGCGACGCCGAGCACGTCCGGAAGACGCTGTTCGATGGCCGGCGCTGGACCTCCCTGGGCCAGTCGTACGGCGGGTTCATCACCATGACCTACCTGTCGTTCGCGCCCGAGGGCCTGAACGCGAGCCTGGTCACCGGTGGCCTGCCCGGCCTCACGGCGTCGGCCCGCGAGGTCTACGAGCGCACCCAGCCGCGGGTGGTCGCCAAGAACGCGCGGTTCCGCGCGCGCTACCCGCACGCCGTGACGACGCTCGGCCGCATCGCCGACCGCCTCGCCACCGGCGAGGTGGCCGCACCCGACGGCGACACGCTCACCACTCGCCGGTTCCAGACGCTCGGCATGGACTTCGGCATGCAGCCCGGGTTCGAACGGGTGCACTGGGCCGTCGACGAGGCGTTCGACTCCCCTCACGGCGGAGCGCTGAGCGACACGTTCCTCGCCACCGTCGCGGCCGAGACGTCGTTCGCGACCAACCCGCTGTACGCGGTGCTGCACGAGTCGATCTACGCCCAGTCCCACACCGGCCCGACCGCGTGGGCCGCCCAGTCCGTGCGCGACGCCGACCCCGCCTTCGCCGAGGACGCCCGCCCGCTGCTGATGACCGGCGAGATGATCTACCCCTGGATGTTCGCCGAGATCAACGCCCTGCGTCCGTTCGAGGCGGCCGCGCACGCCCTCGCGCAGCGGCAGCACTGGCGCGACCTGTACGACCTGCACCGCCTCGCCGAGAACGAGGTCCCGGTCGAGGCCGCCGTGTACTTCGACGACATGTTCGTGGACTCCGCCCTCTCGCTCGAGACGGCGGCGCACGTGGGCAACGTCGAGCCCTGGGTCACCAACGAGTTCGAGCACGACGGCCTGCGCCTGGGCGACGTCCTGTCCCGGCTGCTGGACCGCCTGGACGCCCGGGGTGGCCCGCTCCGATAGCCCCTTCTTCGAAGAGAGCTACCCCGGCTGGACGCTCAGCCGCGGAGGGCCGGGATCGAGGCGACCACGTAGCCGGTCACCTCGACGACGTCGCCGGCGGTCAGGTCCGGCTTGCCCGCCGGGACGCAGAGGGTGACCTGGAAGCCATCGGTCTGCACACGCGCGGCGGTGAAGGTCTGACCGGTGCGGCTGACGGCACGCTGCTGGATCGCGAGGACGACGCCCGTCAGGTGCGCGACGGCGTCGGTCGACAGGGCGTACGCCCCGGTGGGTTCGAAGACGAAGTCGGACGGGCCGGCGTCGGCACGGCCGAGCACCTGGACCGAGTTGCCCAGCACGACGATGGACACCGGACCCTCGACGGGTGGTGCGGCCGAGCCGAGCAGCGCGAGCTCCTCGAGCTGGCAGGCGATCTCGGTGATGACCTCGTCGTCCTGATTCACGAGCTCGGCGAGCACCAGACCGCCGTCGACGGCCTGCGGCTCGGAGATGATGGCGCCGGGTGCCGCGTAGAACGTGGGCGTGACCACCCGGACCAGGTCGCCCTCAGTGGTGATGATCAGGCGGGCACCCGACGCGTCGGTCCAGATGTGGACGCCGACCTCGCCGTCCTTGGCGATGGTCTCCGCCTCGGAGCGGGCCGCCGCCACCATGTCGCGAAAGTCGCTACGTCGCCAGACGTCCAGTCCGATGCAAGCCAGGTTCGATGCCACGGTTGCCTACGCTAACCCGGCAGCTGCCCGGAACGCGCGATACACCGTGAAACCGTCATTCGGGCGCGTGCTTGTCCAGGAACGCGTACACCTCGGCATCGTCGACGCCCGGGAACGCGCCGCGCGGCAGTGCGGCAAGGATCTGCTGGTGCATGCGCCCGGACGGCCAGGCCTCGCCCGACCAGCGTGCGGTGAGCTCCGGCGCCGGACGCTGGCAGCACGCGGGATCCGGGCACGTCGAGGTGCGCCGCACCTGCGTGTCACGCCCGCGGAACCACTTGGCGTGCGCGTAGGGCACGCCCACTGTGATGGAGAACGCACCGGACCCGCCGTCGGGCCCGCCCGACGGCGACATGGAGCCGGTTTGGGTGGAGCACCAGAAGGTGCCGGCGGGCGTGTCGGTGTACTGGTAGAACTCGGTGGCCCGGTCGCGCCGCTCGAACGCCTCGCGCGCCGCCCAGCGCCGGCAGATGAGCTGCCCCTCGATCGCGCCCGTGACGTCCTGTGGAAAGGGCAGGCCGTCGTTCGCGTAGCCCCGGAACAGCGCGCCGTCGGCCCCGACCCGCAAGAAGTGCAGCGGGATACCGAGGTGGTGCGTCGCGAGGTTGGTGAGCCGCATCGCGGCGGCCTCGTGCGTGATGCCGAAGGCGTCGCGGAAGTCCTCGACGGCGAGGTCGCGCTCCCGCTTGCGCGCCTCCAGGAACGGCACGGCCACGAACTGCGGCGCGAGGCACGCCGCGGCGAAGTAGGTGATCTCGACGCGCTGGCGCAGGAACTCGCCGTAGGAGCGCGGCCGGTCGTGCTCGAGCACGCGGTGCGCGAGCGCCTGCAGGGCGAGCGACCGCAGCCCGTGACCACCGGGCGTCGACGCGGGAGGCAGGTAGATCCGCCCGTTGCGCAGGTCGGTCACGGAGCGGGCGGACCGCGGCAGATCGTCCACGTGCAGCAGCGTGAAGCCCATCTGCTCCGCCATCCGGGCCACGGTGCGGTGCGTCAGCGCGCCGCCGGTGTACCCGGCGGCCCTGACCAGCTGCTCCGCCACCGCCTCGAACTGCGGGTAGTGGTTGTCGCGGGCCTCCCGCTCGAGGCGTAGCTCGGTGTTGGCCCGGCGCGCCTCCTCAGGGGTCGCGATGGCGAGCTGCTCGCGTCGCGCCAGCTCGTCGTGCAGGCCGACGAGCTGCTCGAGCACGGGTATCGGCAGCTTCTGGCTGGGCTTGACGGCGGGTACACCGAGCGTGGTGAACAGCGGGCCGCGCTGCGCGCGGTCGAGCGCGATCTCCAGGGCCGCGCGGCGGGACGGCGGCTCCGCGCTGAGCAGCTCGCTCATCGGCACGCCGAGCGCTTCCGCGATCGACCGCAGCAGCCCGAGACGCGGTTCGCGCCGCCCGTTCTCCACGAGCGACAGGAGGCTGGGCGCCGAACCCACCTTCTCGCCGAGCGCGTCGAGGGTGAGGCCTTGCGCCGTGCGCAGGTGCCGGATACGGCGCCCCAGCGTGATCAGGTCGGTCTCGCCGCGCGACGGCGCCTCGTTCGAGCTGGGCACGTCGTCCTCCGTCCCATCGTGTGACGGCCGTCACCCGGAGACACCCGGGACAGGCCAACAGGAACCTACTCCTTCACACTACGTGAAGATCGGCGATTCTTGACAGCCCAGAGACTGGAATTCGGACGGATCAACACACAAGAGTGGAAACAAGCCCGCCAACGTGGCCAGCCGTACGACGATCGGAGCGCACATGTCCGTCCTCGCGAACCCCCGCCGAACCCGGCTCGTCGCCGAGCTCGTCTCCGAGATGACGACCGGCCAGGGCTCCAGCACGTCCTCCCAGGCTCCGCTGCGCGCTGTGCCGCCCGTCGGAGACCAGGACGTGCGCGCCTGGGTGACGAACGTCGCCGAGCTCACCCAGCCGGACGAGATCGTCTGGTGCGACGGCTCCGCGGAGGAGAAGCAACGCCTCATCGACCAGATGCTGGCAGCGGGCACCCTCGTCGAGCTGAATCAGGAGAAGCGTCCGGGTTCGTACCTGGCGCGCTCCAACCCCGCCGACGTCGCCCGCGTCGAGTCGCGCACGTTCATCTGCTCGCAGGACGAGGAGGATGCCGGCCCCACCAACAACTGGGTGGCCCCGGACGAGATGCGCGCCGAGCTGAAGGGCGTCTTCGAGGGCTCGATGAAGGGCCGCACCATGTACGTGGTGCCGTTCTCGATGGGCCCCGTCGGCGGCCCCATCTCACAGGTGGGCATCGAGATCACCGACTCGCCGTACGTCGTCGTCTCGATGCACGTCATGACGCGCGTGTCCGCCGAGATCCTGGACCTCATCGACGCCGGGCAGCAGTGGGTCCCGGCAGTGCACTCGGTGGGGGCCCCGCTGGCGGACGGCGAGGCGGACGTCGCCTGGCCGTGCAACGACACCAAGTACATCGTGCAGTTCCCGGAGACCCGGGAGATCTGGTCGTACGGCTCCGGCTACGGCGGCAACGCCCTGCTCGGCAAGAAGTGCTTCGCGCTGCGGATCGCCTCGGCGATGGCGCGCGACGAGGGCTGGCTCGCCGAGCACATGCTGCTCATCCGCATCACCTCGCCCGAGCAGCGCCAGTACCACCTGGCCGCCGCCTTCCCGAGCGCGTGCGGCAAGACGAACCTGGCGATGCTGCAGCCCACCATCCCGGGCTGGAAGGTCGAGACCCTCGGTGACGACATCGTGTGGATGCGCCCCGGCCCCGACGGCACACTGCGCGCCATCAACCCGGAGGCCGGCTTCTTCGGCGTCGCGCCGGGTACCGGCATCGACACCAACCCGACCGCCGTCGCGACCTTCGACCGCGACACCATCTTCACGAACGTCGCGCTGACCGACGACGGCGACGTCTGGTGGGAAGGCCTGACGCCCGAGCCGCCGGAGCACCTGATCGACTGGCAGGGCAACGACTGGACGCCCGCCGACGCCGACGAGCGCCCCGCGGCCCACCCGAACTCGCGCTTCACGGTGTCGGCGGCCCAGTGCCCCACCATCGCGGACACGTGGGAGGACCCGGCCGGCGTGCCGGTCGACGCCATCGTCTTCGGCGGGCGCCGCGCCACGAACGTGCCGCTCGTGGCGCAGTCGTTCGACTGGGAGCACGGCGTGTTCATGGGTGCCACCATCTCGTCGGAGCGCACCGCAGCGGCCGAGGGCGCGCTCGGCGAGCTGCGCCGCGACCCCTTCGCGATGCTCCCGTTCTGCGGCTACAACATGGCCGACCACTGGGCGCACTGGCTGGAGGTCGGCGCGGGCATCGAGGAGTCGAAGCGGCCGCGGATCTTCCAGGTGAACTGGTTCCGCAAGGGTGACGACGGCCGGTTCCTGTGGCCGGGCTTCGGCGAGAACTCGCGCGTCATCGAGTGGATGGTCCGCCAGCTCGAGGCGGAGCGCGGCCTGCACCAGGACGTCTCCGTGGCCACGCCGGTGGGCAGCGTGCCCGCACCGGGCACGCTGAACCTCGACGGCATCGACGTGCCCGACGCCGACATGGCAGCCCTCTTCGACGTCCCCACCGCGCCGTGGCAGGCCGAGGCCGAGCTGACCGAGGAGTTCTTCGCCCAGTTCGGCGACCACACGCCGGCCGAGCTGCACGCCCAGCTGGAGGCTCTCAAGGAGCGTCTGGCCCGTTGATTTCGAGCGGCTGACGGCGCGACCTCCTCGGGTGGCTACCCGTTGCGCCGTCAGCCGTTCGAGCCGAGTTCCCCGGCCGGGTTATTGAGGCATCCCGGCCGGGGATCTTTTCTGCGCGCCCACTGTCTTCCAAGACCCCCTGTCCTTCGAGGTCTAAGTTGCTCCCTTCTGAAACGGTTCAGAACGGAGCCACTTAGACCTCGAAGATGTGGGGCGCCGGGCACCGCCCGCGGGATCAGTAGCGCATGTTCATCAGGGCCCGGACGTCGTCCAGGGTGCGGTCCGCTATCGCGTTCGCCCGGGCGTTACCGCGGGCGAGCACCTCGGCGAGGTGCCGCGGCCCCGCCGAGGCGAGCTCTCGCCGTCGGGCCCGGAGCGGGCGCAGGCCCTCGACGACCGCCTCGGTGACCACCGTCTTGAGCTGCCCCGCGCCGGCCGAGCCGACCTCGTCCGCGAGCGCCTCCGGGGACGTTCCCGCGAAGTGGGCGCCGATCTGGAGGAGGTTCGCGATCTCCGGCCGGCGGTCCGGTTCGTAGGTGATCATGCGGTCGGCGTCGGTCCTGGCGCGCCGGAAGTACGCGACGGTCTCGTCCTCGGACGCGCGCAGCTCGAGCGCGTTTCCTCGCGACTTGGACATGCGGCGCCCGTCGGCACCCAGGACGGCGGTGGACGGCGCGATGAGCGCATCCGGCTCCGGGAAGTACGGCTGGGCCGCGGAGTACCGCTGGTTGAAACGGCGGGCGATGGTGCGTGTGATCTCGAGGTGCGGCAGCTGGTCCACGCCGACGGGCACGAGGTTGCCGTGGCAGAACAGGATGTCGGCGGCCTGGTGCACCGGGTAGGTGAACAGCAGGCCCGAGATGCCGCGCTTCTGCCGCAGCAGGGCGGCCTCCGCCTCGGCCTTGACGGTGGGGTTCCGCTCCAGCTCCGCGACGGTGACCAGCGACAGGAACGGCAGCAGCAGCTGGTTCAGCGCGGGTACCGCCGAGTGCGTGAAGACCGTGCTGCGCTCGGGGTCGATCCCTGCCGCGAGATAGTCGAGCAGCACCTCGTGGACGGTGGCGGGCAGGTCCCCGGCGTCGTCCCGGTCGGTGATGACCTGGTAGTCGGCGACGATCAGGAACACCTCGACGCCCAGGTTCTGCAACCGCACCCGGTTGGCGACGGTGCCGAGCAGGTGCCCGAGGTGCAGCGCGCCGGTCGGGCGGTCCCCGGTCAGCACGCGGTACTCCCCCGGGCTCCGGACGATCTGGCTCTCCAGGACCGCGGTGCGCTCGCGTGCGGCCGCGGCGGAGCGGGTGGTGCTGGCCGGGTTGCTCGGGATGCTTGGCTCGTGCGGGGTGGCCGACGTCGACGTGGTCGCCTCGGGCGTGGTGGTGACGGACATGGGTCCTCCTTGCTCAGGAGCTGCCCACGAACGGCGTCGGGCACAAGGAAGTCCCGGGCTGCGTGAGCAGCTCGGGACTTGTGTGCGATGGGCGCGTCAGGTCACGGCTGCGAGTGCAGCCACCACCAGTTGAGCCCGTGCGTCATGCGCTCAGGTTATGCGGGGCGTTCACGGCGGGCAAGGGTGCTCGCGGGCGGGACGACGCCCCGCCGTCGGACAGCGAGAATGGACCCGTGCCGCACTCCGCCGATACCCCCGCGCTGCCCGAGAACCCGCTCGCCCACGTCGTCTACTTCGAACCGCGCATACCCGGCAACACCGGGTCCGCGATCCGGCTCGCGGCGGTCACCGGGGCCCGGCTGCACCTGGTGGAGCCGCTCGGCTTCGACCTGTCGGAGGCCAAGCTGAAGCGGGCGGGCCTCGACTACCACGATCTCGCCGTCATGGACGTGCACCCCTCGCTCGACGCCGCGCTCGACGCCCTGCCCGAGGCGCGCGTCTTCGCGTTCACCACCCGAGCGACCACCCGCTACACCGACGTCGAGTACCTGCCGGGTGACATCCTGTTGTTCGGGCCGGAGCCCACCGGCCTGCCGCCCGAGGCGCTGTCGCATCCGCGCGTCACCGACGAGCTGCGCATCCCGATGCTGCCCGGGCGCCGGTCGCTCAATCTGACGAACGCGGCGTCGATCGCGGTGTACGAGGTGTGGCGGCAGGCGGGGTTTGCCGAGGGAACATGACGGCCATCAGTCGTTGCGCACGTCGCAGACGGTCACGCGATCCCGAGGTGGATGAGTAGAGCATCGTCGAGCTCAGCGGCCTCCTCGGCAGACAGCTTCCCAACACGGTTCACCAGGCGGACCATGTCGACCGAACGCACCTGTTCTGCCTGTGCCTTGGAGTCGACGGGCAGGCCCGAGCCCTGCTTCGAGACAAGGGTCTGGAACGAGTGCACCCGCTTGACGTTGCTTGTCAGTGGCACCACCGTCAGCACCCCGCGCCCGAGCCGACGAGCCGCCGCGTTGTACGCGTCGTTCGACACGATCACGACCGGCCGAACCTTGTTCGCCTCTGACCCCCGAACCGGGTCGAGGTCCGCGTACCAGATCTCACCGCGGTACATCGGACTCCAACCCGTCGGCCACTGTCACGTCCCAGACCTCGGCCTCGCCGGAGTCATACCACTCTGTGATCGCCTGCTCGGCCTCAAGCGTGAGCGCCATCTGTCGAAGCGCGACGATCGCCTCGTGGACGGCGGCCGACCTTGAGCCAAGCCCCTTGTCCTCCGCATAGTCGTCCAGGAACCGTAGGTCCTGCTCCGGGATGCTCACACTAACCTTCATACCAGTGATCCTACCTGAAGCACCCTGTTCTCGACCAGGGGTAGCACCTCGATGGTGTCGGCGCTACGGCTACCGCCGGACGACGAGCACCCGGCCCGGCGCGAGCTCGTACCTCCCGGCCACCACACCCGGGCTTGCGGCACCGGCCTGCGCCACGATCGTGACGGGTGGCTCAGCCGCCACCCGGTCCGACGTCGGGAACCAGGTGCGCCCGGGGCTGACCAGGATGAGCATGCCGTCGATCTGCCCGGCCGGGGAGAACGTCTTCGACCCGTCCGGGTAACGGCCGATGCCGACGTCGGTGAGGCGGTCGGCGGTGCCTGCGACGTCGGGCACGGCGACGCCCACCTCACTCACGGAGCGCAGGTCGGCGGGCCCGAACGGGACAGGCTGGGTGCCGGGCGCGTACGGGCTTGAGGCCTTCGCCCCCGATGCGTGCCCGGCACCCAGGTCTGGAGGGAGATCACGGCGTGCGATGACTTCGAGCACCGACCGGTCCGGGCCCGGAAAGTAGAGGGACCGGGCGTTCCAGGCCGGCTGGGCCTCGAACTCGGTGCGGTCGCCGTCGCCCAGGAGGCCCGGGCCCGCCTCGAGGAAGGCTCGGGCCGCGTCGAACCGCGCGTCGTCGACGAGAAAGGCGTAGTGCTGGTCGCCCTCGGCGTCAGGATCCTCGCGGAACCGGATGACCGATCGTCCGACGGTGATCTCCACCGCGCCGATCTCTTTCCGCACCGGCAGGCCGAGGACCGTCTCGTAGTACGCGGCGGTCTCCGCCGCCGAACGGGTCACCGTGTCGACGCTCATGATCTCCATGCGCCCAGCCAACTATCTCAACCATGGTTGAGGTCAACCCGCGCTACGCGAGCAGCCAGGACGCCGACCGCCGCAGGAGTTCCTGATGCCCCTCGGACGCGAACGAGCGGGTGTCGTGCCCCAGCGCCGAGTAGATGCTGCGGCCGCCGTGCGTCTCGTTGACCCACAGGACGGGCTGCTCGACACCGTCGTCGTCGGGAGTGGTGCCGAGAACCCGCGTCCCCGCGTTCACGCGCAGGAGGCAGTAACGCTCGTCGAACGCCTCGACGGCGCCCAGGCCGTCCGTGACCGGGTGGCCCCCGGTCAGCTCGAACCGCGCCGGGCCGATCGGCGGGTGCATCGACTCACCGGGCACCCACCGCCCGCCGAGCACCGCCGACCAGTCGGGCGCGTCGTAGAACGTGTTCGCCGCCTGGTGCAGTCCGAGGACGGCGCCCCCGGCCCGCGCCCAGTCCGCCAGCCGGGCGTGGAAGCCGAGCCAGTCGTCGTCGGACCCGTCGAAGTCCGCGTCGCGGCGGCCGGTGCCGCCGTTCACGACCAGCAGGTCCACCTCGTCGAGACCGTCCAGCGCGTCCCGGAAGAGTCCCCGCACCTCGACGACGCCCAGGTCACCGACGATGCCGGCGACCACGTGCGACGTCGCCGCATGGTCGTGCCAGGGGTCCTCGTAACGTCCACGGCCGGCAAGGATGAGGATGCGCTTCGTCGTCACGGTGCGATCCTGCCACGACGCCGGCGACCTACGGCACCACCAGGATCTTGCCCCGGGCGGCGCCCGACTCGAGCCGACGGAACGCCTCCACGGCGTCGGCGAGGTCGTAGCGCCCGTCGATCCGCGGCACGACGTCGCCGGCGGTCAGGAGCCCGGCGAGCTCGGCCAGGTCGGCCCGCTGGTTCGCGCGCCAGGCGAACACGCCCATCCGGGTGCCCGTCAGCCGGCCGACGACCGGGCCGAACAAGGCCTTCTCCGCGAACGAGCCGATCCGCCGGGCGATCAGCACGTAACGTCCGCCCGGAGCCAGGGTGCGCCGGAGCGCAGGCACCGACCGGGTGTCGGCGATATCGAGGACGACGTCCCACCGCCGATCGCCGCGTGTGACGTCCTCGCGGGTGTGGTCGACGACGTCGTCCGCACCGAGCTCCCGCAGGAAGTCGAGCTTGCCGCCGTGGTCCACGGCCGTCACGACGGCTCCCCGCGCCTTGGCGATCTGCACGGCGAACGGCCCCACACAGCCGCCGGCCCCGTTGACCAGCACCCGCTCGCCCGGCCGGAGCCGGCCGGCGGCCCGCAGACCCTGCAGCGCGAGCGACCCCGAGTGCGGGACGGTGGCGGCGACGTCGAACGGGACGCCGTCGGGCAGCGGCGACAGGGCCGACGCCGACGCGCGCACCCGGTCCGCCAGCGCACCGTGCCCGTGCTCGAACAGGTCGGCCCAGACGCGGTCGCCCGGCCGGAGCCCGGCGACGTCCGGCCCTACCGCCTCGACCGTCCCGGCGACGTCGATCCCCACCCGGCGGTGGGCCGGCCGAACGAGGCCCGTGCCGATCCGGGCGAGGCGTGGACGTCCGAGCAGGTGATCGAGGTCAGCCATGTTCAGGGAGGCGACGGCGACCCGGACCACGGCCTCGCCCGGACCGGGCTCCGGGTCCCCGACCGCGGCGACCCGGAGCACGTCGACCGGGCCGTACTCGTCCCGGACCACCGCCCTCACGCGGTGCCACCGGGGGCGGTCGTACCCGAGTCCGTGCCGCCCAGGTCCGAACCGGCCGCGTCCATGCCGCCCGCGTCCGCACCGCCCACGTCCGTACCGCCCGAGGAGGCCGGCGCACGCCTCAGCACGAGGAAGTCGGTGACGCCGAAGAGGCGAGCGACCCCACGGTCCCGCGCGGACAGGTGAGGCAGCGCCTCGGACGGCTCGACGATCCGCGGTGTCACCAGGTACGTCTGCCCCTCGGCCCGCAGCTCCGCGGAGCCCGCCGCGCGGATGTTCCGCAACCAGTCCACGTCCGGGCCGTAGGGGAGGTAGACGAGGAAGTCGTCGTCCAGCGGGTACACCCCGATCGGCGTCGCGTAGGACGCACCCGATCTGCGCCCGACATGGCGGATCACCGCGGCGGACGCGCCCGGTTCACCGGCGGTCCGCAGCTCGATCGGGCGGCCGAACCGGCGACCGAGGCGCCGGACGATCAGGAGGCCGCGTCGGTTCTTGGTGCGCATGACCAGCACGAGCGCGAGGAAGCCGCTGAGCGCCACGACCAGCAGCCCCACGACGACCCAGAGGATCCAGACCCACATGGCGTACCGCCTTCTCGAAGTGGCTCACGACGTGAGCCTTACGTCGTAAGGTAGGACCGCCCGACCCGCCCGTCAAGGATTCTGCCCACGTAGGATCGCGACACCATGACTTCACCCCGGACGGCAGGTACCGCGCCACGGAGCGTCCTGACGCGCGCCCGGGTGCTCGAGTCGGCGGTCGCGCTGGCCGACCGCGAGGGTCTTGGCGCGCTCACCATGCGCAGCCTGGCTCGCGAGCTCGGGATCGAGGCGATGTCGCTGTATCACCACGTCGCCAACAAGGAGGACCTGCTGGACGGTGTGGTCGACGTCGTCGCGGCAGAGATCCAGGACGCCGTCGCCCAGCTGGACCCCCTCTCCGACGGCGCGCCCCGGTCCGCGTGGAAGCCCGCGATGCGCCGGCAGATCCTCACCGCACGCGCTGTGCTGCTCCGCCACCCGTGGGCGTCGACCGTCCTGGAGACCCGGAAGAACTTCAGCCTGCCCGTCATCCGGTACTACGACTCGCTGATCGGCCTGATGCGGCGCGGTGGCTTCTCGTACGACCTGGTCCACCACGCCATGCACGCGCTGGGCAGCCGTGCGCTCGGTTTCTCCCAGGAGCTCTTCGAGCCCGACGGCGCCACGGCGGGCTCGGCGGCCGGCGGTGGCACGAAGGAGGGCGCCGACGACGCAGCCACCGCGATGCTCCGGCAGATGGCCGAACAGGTGCCGCACATGGTGGAGATGATGGCCGCCGTCAGCCACGAGGACGGGACGGGATCCACCCTGGGCTGGTGCGACGACCAGACCGAGTTCGAGTTCGGCCTGGACATCATCCTCGACGGGCTCGACCGGATGGCCGAGCGCGAGCGGCGCTGACGCGGGTCAGCGCAGCGGGTCGAACGGCAGGATCTCCTCCGGGGTGCGCCCCGTCGTGATCAGGCCGGCCAGTGCCCGGCCGGTCGCCGGGCCGAGCACCATGCCCCACATGCCGTGGCCGCCGGCCACGTAGACGCCGGGCGCGGCCGTCCGGCCCACGAGCGGTAGCCCGTCCGGCGTGACAGGGCGCGAGCCCACCCATTCGTCCTCGCGGGAGTCCAGGTCCACGCCCTCGAAGAGGTCCCGCACCGAGCTCGCTATCGCCCGGACGCGGGCCGGCTGGAGCGGTTCGTCCGGCCCGCGGAACTCCATGGTCCCGGCGACCCGGAGCCGCCCCTGGTACGGAGTGCAGGCGACGCGCCGGGCCGGGAAGTAGACCGGGTGGTCGATCGGCAGACCGTCCACGGGCACGCTGAACGAGTAGCCCCGCCCGGCCTGCACACGGGTCCGCACCCCGAGCTGCCGTGCCAGCTCCGGGAGCCACGCGCCCGTGGCGACCACCACGGCGTCGGACGTCACGGTGTCGTGGCCGTGCACCGCCACCTCGGCACCACCGGGTACCGCGCGGACGCTCTCGACGCGGGCGTCCGACAGCACCTTGGCGCCCCGCGCGCTGACCGAGGTCGCGAGCGCCTGCACGTAGGACCCCGGATCGATGTACCGCTGGCCCTCCAGTGTCCAGATCGACCGTACGGACCGGGAGAGGTGGGGCACACGGACGCCGTCGGGCACCCTCGACAGCCGGATCTCCTGCCCCGCCCTGGCCGCGCCGCGCAGCTCGTCCACGAACGGGCGCGACTCCCGCTCCCGTTCGAACCCGACCACCCAGCGGCTGGGGTACGACGTCGCGTGCACGCCGCCGGCCTCGAGCTCGTCGTACGCGTCGAGGGCGATCCGGTCGATGGGGGTCAGGGCCGCCATCGCGTGCCGCCACGCGTCGGGCGTCGCGTGCGCCATGAAGCGCGCGAGGAACGCCCACAGGGCGCCGTCGAACCGGAAGGGGACGCTGAGGGCGGCGCTCGGGTCCAGCATGGCCCGGAGCCCGTAGGCCCAGAGCGACGGGTCCGCCAGGGGCATCGCCAAGCCCGGGGTGAGCCAGCCGGCGTTGCCCCAGGACGCTCCGGAGGCGACGCCGTGCCGGTCGAGGACCGTCACCTCCACGCCACGTTCCTGCAGGTGCCAGGCCGTGGCGAGGCCGACCATACCGGCGCCTACGACTGTCGCTGTTCTCGTCTCGGCCACGTTCGTGCTCCTTCTCTTCAGGGCTGTACCTTCCAGTACCCCTCCCCGTCGAGCGGCGGACACCCTCATGGTCCGCCCACCGGATCGATTCGGCGCGACAGCTCGGTGAAGTGCGGTGAAACGCGTGGTGTGGATTCGTCGGAGGCGCCGCGCAGACCTCGGGACGGCGGCGGCCGGTACCTGACAGCACCGGGCCGACGTCGGCTCGACGTCGGCCCGGTGGCGGTGGCGCAGATGAGGCGCGGTCTCGCGGTCTCAGCCGAGCTGCTGCGCCAGAGGCTCGATCGCCGCGATCTCGTCCTCGGTCAGCGGGCCGGCCGCGAGCGCCGCCACGTTGTCCTCGAGCTGCGCCACCGACGACGCCCCGATGAGCGCCGAGGTCACGCGCGTGTCCCGCAGCACCCAGGCGAGCGCGAGCTGCGCGAGCGTCTGTCCGCGGCCCTCGGCGATCTCGTTGAGGGCCTTGGCGCGGCCCAGGTAGTCCTCGGTGAGTGCGCCGGACGAGAGGAACGGTGAGTCCGAGCGGGCCGCGCGGGACCCCTCGGGTGCGGCGCCGGTGAGGTACTTGCTGGTCAGCAGCCCTTGCTGTAGCGGGGAGAACACGATGGTCCCGACGCCCAGCTCGCCGACGACGTCGAGCAGGGACTCGCTCTGCCTGCCGTCGTACGCGTCCTCGTGCGCCGGGTTCTCGATGTGCCGGTTGAGGATCGAGTAGGACGGCTGGTGGATCAGCAGCGGAACTCCCAGGTCGCGGAGGACCTGCGCCGCCTCGCGCGTCCGCGCCGGCGAGTAGTTGGAGACTCCCACGTACAGCGCCTTGCCCTGCTGGACCGCGGAAGCGAGCGCGCCCATGGTCTCCTCGAGCGGCGTCGAGGGGTCCGGCCGGTGGTGGTAGAAGACGTCGACGTAGTCGACACCCATCCGGGTGAGCGACTGGTCCAGTGACGCCAGGAGGTACTTGCGCGACCCGTGGTCCCCGTACGGTCCGGGCCACATGTCGTAGCCGGCCTTCGTCGAGAGGATCAGCTCGTCGCGGTACGGCTTCAGGTCAGCGGCGAAGTGCCGCCCGAAGTTCTCCTCCGCCGAGCCGTAGGGCGGCCCGTAGTTGTTCGCCAGGTCGAAGTGCGTGACACCCAGGTCGAGTGCGCGACGCAGGATGGCGCGCTGGGTGTCGAACGGGCTGGTGTCGCCGAAGTTGTGCCAGAGCCCCAGGGACAGTGCGGGAAGGTCCAGGCCGGACCGGCCGGTCCGGCGGTAGGTCATGGTGTCGTAGCGGTCGTCGGCGGCGAGGTACCGAGGTGCGAGAGGCATGCGCTCATCGTGGCACGTACCACCCGCCCACCCAGTCACAGCCCACCGCCCACAGCCCACCGCCGTTGACCACAGCAGTTGCGTCAGAACCGTGACCGTTCTGGCAGCAACTGCTGTGGTCAACGGCGGCACCCAGGCCGACGTCGGGCTGACCGCCCGGGTCAGCAGCGGAGGTTGCCGCCCGGGTCGACGCCGAGCGCGCTGGTGAAGCGCAGGTACGTGTCGATGCGGCTCTGCACCTGTGCGGGGTTTCCGCCGTTGCACTCGATGCTGCCGTTGATGCTCCGGATGGTCTCTCCGAAGCCACGGTCGTTCACGATCGCGGCGTGCGCCGTCATCGTGCCCGGCCCGTTCTGGGTGTTCCAGTACCAGAGCCCGGTCTTCCAGGCGATCGCCGAGTCGGTCTGCACCAGGCGCGGGTTGTTCAGCAGGTCGATCCCGAGCGCGTCACCCGCCGCCTTGTAGTTGTAGTTCCAGCTCAGCTGGATCGGGCCCTTGCCGTAGTACTGGTCGTGGCCCGCGGGGCAGCCGTAGGGCTGCGAGGTGTCGCAGTAGTGCGGGTAGTTCGCCGTGTTCTGCTCGACGACGTGCACCAGGCCGCCGGTCTCGTGGGACACGTTGGCGAGGAACGCGGCAGCCTCACGCTTCTGGATGGTCTCGCTGCCGCTGTTCGCGAACCCGGGGTACGCGCTGAGCGCCGCGACGAGCCCGGAGTACGTGTAGAACGAGTTCCGGTTCGGGAAGAACTGGTTGAACTGGGCCTGGCTGACCGGGAACTCCTCGGTGCCTGGCGGGTCGACCGGGGGCTCACCTCCGTCGCAGGTACCGGTGCGCTCCCACACGCCCCACGGGCCGGTGGTGCCGGGCGTCTCGCCCTGGGTCCACCACTTGGCCCGCCATGCGGCGCCGGCGTGGGTGACCTGGTTGCCTCCGACATAGACGGCGCCGCTGCTCCATGCGGCTGCGCTACAGCTGGCCACCACGGCCTGGGCCGCGGGGGCGGGGGCCGCTGCCGCGGCCGCTGGTGTCAGGAGCGCAGCGACGAGGGCTGCGATGAGTAGCGGTGCGCGACGAGATCTCACGGGGAACCACCTCGCTTCCGGTTCTGGGCCGTCGGGCTTCGACGACCGATTTGTTCAGGAACCTAGCAAGGTCGCGGCCATGCGAGAGTGAGGGGTTTCCACACGAACGACTCGTACGTGGTGAGCGGCGAACAACAAGCACCACGTCGTCGGGCATCACCTCACGGGCGCAGTACGTCCATGAGCCGCCGGTTGATGAACATCGCCTCTCGCCCGGCCCTGACCTCTACCAGGGCTCCCGCGTCGACCAGATCGCGCAGCCAGCGGGCCGCGGTCTGGCGGGTGACCCCGCACCGCTCGACCACGTCCCGGACGCGGCAGTATGGCTGCTCCATGAGGACCTCGACGACGTCCGAGTTGGCCGAGCGGAGTGCGTGCCGGACCACGTCGACGATCTCGCCCCGCACCACCTGCACCTGCTCTACCAGTTCGATGCTGCGCACAGCAGTCACACGGACGCCCTCGAGCATGTACAGAACCCAGTCCTCCCAGCCGTCCGACGCCGTGACCCCCCGAAGCAGCCGGTAGTAGTCGTCCTTGCTCTCGATGATGTAGCGCGAGAGGTACAGCAGCGGAAGGTGGAGCAGGCCTGCGTCGCAGAGCATCAGGACGTTGACGATCCTGCCCGTGCGGCCGTTTCCGTCGTCGAACGGGTGAATGGCTTCAAACTGGTAGTGCGCGACCGCCATCGTGACGAGCGGGTCCAGGTCGGACGGTTCGTTGACGAAAGTCGCCCAGTTGTCGAGCAGGCCCTCGATCACCTGAGGAGAGGCCGGCGGCGTGTAGATCCGCCGTCCCACCACGGAGTCGCCGATGTACACCTCGCTTCGCCGGAACGAGACCTCGTGGCCACGGATCGCCGAGCAGAGGCGTGCCGTAGTTCGCTCGGTGATCGGCCGCTTACCGATCTCGTCGAAACCCATCCGGAGCGCCGAGCGGTAGCGGAGCGCTTCACGCGCGGCGGGCGTCGCACCGGACTGGTGCGCAGTGGCCTCGAAGAGTTCGTCGGTGGTGGTGACGATATTTTCGATCTCGCTGCTGGCCTAGAGGAAGTGCGTCATACGGCACTTCCGGGTTCCAGGCCATATCGACAACCTAGTCGACGCGTTAAGTTTCGGCTCGATTTTTAACACTTCCGCAGGACGCGTTAAGTCATCGCACATGTCGCGAAGCGCGCTCAGGCCGAGTCGCGAACCACCAGGACCGGTTCGAAGATCGCCGACCGCACCGCCGGCTCGTCGGCGTCGATCTGCTCGAGCAACATGCGCGCCATCTCCTCCGCCATCTTCTCCACGGGCTGGCGCACCGTCGTCAGGCGCGGGCGCGTCTGCACCGCCACGGGGCTGTCGTCGAACCCGACGATCGCCACGTCGTCGGGCACACGCCGGCCGTTGGTCTGGAGTACGTGGATGGCACCCTGGGCCATGAGGTCGTTCGAGACGAAGACCCCGTCGAGGTCCGGGGCAGCCGCCAGCAGCTCCGCCATCGCGGCCTCGCCGCTCTCGAACGTGAAGGAGCCCTCGACGCTCGGCACGAACGCGTGCCCGCGCCGCGCCGCCGCATCGCGGAAACCGTCGAGCCGGTCCCGCGCGGACGGCACGTCGACCGGCCCCGAGATCACGCCGAGCTTTTGGCACCCACGGTCGAGCAGGTGGTTCGCCGCCAGCCGGGCGCCGTCAGCGTTGGCCAGGTCGACGTAGCTCGCCGGGATCGCGCGGCCCGGCCGGGCGAAGAGCACTATCGGGCTACCGGTGCCCAGCAGTTCCTCGGGCAGCGGGTCGTCGGCGTACGTCGACACGAGCAAGGCCCCGTCGGCGTTGCCGAACCGCAGGTAGGAGACCACCTGGGCCCGCGTCTGGGCGTTGTCGGCGAACATCAGGACGGGGTGCACGTCGTGCGGTCGGAGCGTCCGTACGAGGGACCCGACCACGCGCCCGAAGAACGGGTCGGAGAAGACACCCGAGAGGTCCAGCTCGGCGTCCGGGTCGGCGTCCGCACCCGAGATGACGACGGCGACGGTGCCCGTGCGCCGCGTGACCAGCGACCGGGCGGCCCGGTTGGGCACGTAGCCCGTCTCGGCGACCGCTTCGAGCACCACCTCCTGGACCGCGGGCGCGACCTTGCGCTTGCCGTTGATCACACGGGACACGGTCGCGCGGGAGACGCCGGCGACCTTCGCCACGTCCTCCAGGGTCGGCGCCGGACGCCGCGAATCCTTGCTCACACGCTGACGTTAACAGAGTAAGAGCGCTCTCCCATGGACCCCGATCGGGTGACGTGGCACCCGCTCCGCCTCCGGCAACGCCGTGCCGATCCAGTACGTAAAGAACACATTAGCCACTATCCGCCGGGAAAATCGACGCGAAGCCGAAGTGCCGAACCCTTGACGCCCAGTCGAGAACAGGTCAAGGATTGGTCCGGTAAGAGCGCTCTCCCGGCTCGCGGCGCACTGGAGCGACGCGACGGCAGGCTCAACGACGAACCGCGCCCCGGCCAGCACGTGGCCGACGAGCGGACGGAGAGGAAGACCCATGACGACCACCGGATCACCCGGCGCGCAGGCGGCCCGGCTCGGGCGCGGCCTCCGCGCGGGAGCTGCCGCCCTCGCGACCGGCTTGCTGGCCGCGGCGGCGCTCGTCGCCCCCGCGGCGTCGGCGCAGGCGGAACCGGTCCTGCTGTCGCAGGGCAGGACCGCCACCGCCTCCTCCGAGGAGAGCCCCGACTACACACCCGCGAGCGCCGCCGTCGACGGCGACCTCGGCACCCGCTGGGCGAGCGAGTTCAGCGACCCGCAGTGGATCCGGGTCGACCTGGGCCGGTCGGCCGACCTCGACCACGTGGAGCTGGTCTGGGAGTCGGCGT
Source organism: Promicromonospora iranensis (assembly GCF_028994775.1). GTDB lineage: Bacteria > Actinomycetota > Actinomycetes > Actinomycetales > Cellulomonadaceae > Promicromonospora > Promicromonospora iranensis_A. The sequence continues at coordinate 71,412 of NZ_JAJQMN010000002.1, forward strand.
ACTCGACCACGTACCAGTTCCAGGTATCCGCTGACGGCTCCTCCTGGTCCACGGTGTACTCGACCAGCTCGGGCGACGGCGGCACCGACAGGTTCGACGTCGACGGCACGGCCCGTCACGTGCGCCTGCTGTCGACGGCACGGTCAGGCGGCTACGGCAACTCGCTGTGGGAGCTGCGCGTCTTCGGCGAGACCGGCGGGACCGGCCCGGGCGACCCCGGCGACCCGAACTACGTCGACCCCGGCCATCCGAACGTTCCCGTCCGGGACTCCGGGCCCAGCACTGTCGAGGTGGTGGGCGGCAACGGCTCGTGGGACCTCCAGGTCGACGGCAGGCCGTACACCGTTCGCGGCTTCACCTGGGGCCCCTCGTTCAACGCGGCCGACCACTACATGCCACCGCTCGTCGCCATGGGCGCCAACACGATCCGCACCTGGGGCACCGGGGCGGACACCCGCCAGCTCCTCGACTCCGCCGCGGCGCACGACGTCCGGGTGGTGATGGGTTTCTGGCTCCTGCCGGGAGGCGGCCCCGGTTCCGGCGGCTGCATCGACTACCGCACCGATGCCGCCTACAAGTCCGAGACCAAGGCCGACATCCTGAAGTGGGTCGAGACCTACAAGAGCCACCCCGGCGTGCTCATGTGGAACATCGGTAACGAGGCGATCCTGGGCCTGCAGAACTGCTACTCGGGTACGGAGCTGGAGCAGATCCGCAACGCCTACGCGGCCTTCGTCAACGAGGTGAGCGTCGCCGTGCACCAGGCCGACCCGAACCACCCGACCACGAACACCGATGCCTGGGCCGGTGCCTGGCCGTACATCGAGCGGAACGCCCCGGACCTCGACCTCTTGTCGATCAACGCCTACGGCGACGTGTGCAACATCCGGGAGTCGTGGGAGTCGGGTGGCTACGACCGGCCCTACCTCCTCACCGAGGGCGGCGCGGCCGGCGAGTGGGAGGTGCCCGACGACGCCAACGGCGTCCCCAAGGAGCCCACCGACCTCGAGAAGGGTGCCGCGTACGTGGACTCGTGGCGCTGCCTGCGGGAGCACGAGGGCGTCTCGCTGGGCGCGACGTTCTTCCACTACGGCATCGAGGGCGACTTCGGTGGCGTGTGGTTCAACATCCTGCCCGGTGACAACAAGCGGCTCGGCTACTACTCGATCGCGCGGGCCTGGGGCGTCGACACCTCCCGGATGAACACCCCACCGCGCATCTCCGCCATGGAGGTCCCCGGATCGACGGCGGTGGAGGCCGGCGAGCAGTTCACGGTCTCCGTGGACATGACAGACCCCGACGGCGACCCGATCACGCCGAACGTGATGCTGAACAGCAAGTACATCAACGACGCCGGCGGCATCGCGCAGGCGGACTTCACTCAGACCGCTCCCGGGACGTACCGGGTCACGGCGCCGGAGATGCTCGGCGTCTGGAAGGTCTACGTGTTCGCCGAGGACGGCAAGGGCAACGTAGGTGTGGAGACCCGGTCGTTCCGCGTCGTGGCACCGAAGGTCGAGGGCACGAACATCGCCCGCGGCAAGACAGCCACGGCGTCGAGCTTCGACCCGTGGAACGGCGACTGGACGCCCGCCCGCGCCGTCGACGGCGACCCCGCCACACGGTGGGCCAGCGAGTGGGGCCCGACCGCCTGGTACCAGGTGGACCTCGGTTCCGTGCAGTCGTTCGACCACCTGCAGCTCGTCTGGGAGACGGCCTACGGCAAGTCCTACGAGATCCAGACCTCGAACGACGGCAGCACCTGGACCACCGTCCGGACGGTCACGGGTGGCAACGGCGGCGTCGACAGCGTGGACGTCACGGGCTCCGGCCGCTACGTGCGTCTGAACCTCACCGAGCGCGGCACCGAGTGGGGCTACTCCCTGTACGAGGTCGGCGTCTACCAGCGGTGAGCACAGCAGTGATCAGCAGCGACAACCAGTGAAGGAGGAACCATGCGCACAGCACCTCGCACGCCCCGCGGCCTCAGATCTCGCGTCCTGGCCGGCGCACTCGCCACGGCACTGCTCGCCTCGACCCTGAGCGCGGCCGCCACCCTCGGCGCCACCACCGCCGTGGCCGAACCGAACACGCTTCTCTCGCAGGGCGCGCTCACCGCGGCGTCGAGCTCGGAGTCCGGGGGCCTCGCCCCCCGCTTCGCGGTCGACGGCGACCGCGGCACCCGCTGGGCGAGCGCCCCGACGGACGACGAGTGGATCCGGATCGACCTGGGCCGGTCCTACGACCTCGACCACATCGCCCTGGAGTGGGAGGCCGCGTACGGCGCGGCGTTCCGCCTCCAGGTCTCCCCCGACGGCAACTCCTGGACCACCGTCGTCACCGAGTCCGCGGGCACAGGCGGCACCGAGGTGTACGACGTCGCGGCGAACGCCCGCTACGTCCAGCTCGTCGGCACCGCGCGCGGCACCCAGTACGGCTACTCGCTCCTGGAGTTCCAGGTGTTCGGCGACGGCGAGGCCGGCGGCCCCGAGGATCCGCCGCCGTTCCCGGACGACGAGGTCACGCACCACGAGTTCCAGGCGAACTGCACCTTCTCGCACTTCCTGCCGGACGACTCCATCGTGTACCCGGGGCAGCCCGGCCGGTCGCACCTGCACACGTTCATCGGCAACCGGTCGACGAACGCCTTCACCACCCCGGCCAGCCTGCTCGCGAACCCGGCGAGCACGTGCACCGTGCCGCAGGACAAGTCCGCCTACTGGTTCCCCGCCCTGACCAAGGCCGGTGTTCCGGTCGAGCCGAACATCCCCATGACCGTCTACTACAAGTCGGGCATCGACGACTACACCGACGTGGTCCCGTTCCCCGCAGGGCTCCAGTTCCTGGCCGGCGACATGATGGCGACCGTCGACGAGTTCCGGACCGCACCGGGCGCCGTCGAGGGCTGGGAGTGCGGCGACATCTCCAAGAGCTGGGAGATCCCGGCCTACTGCCCGCCGGGCACCCAGCTGAACATCCGGTACCAGGCGCCGAGCTGCTGGGACGGGATCCACCTGACCCCGGAGGAGTCCGCCCACATGGGCCACGGCACGCACATGGCATACCCGGTCTCGGGGCAGTGCCCGCTGAGCCACCCCGTGGCGGTGCCGATGCTCGAGTTCAAGATCGCCTGGCCGGTCAGCGGTGACATGTCCGACGTCGCGCTCGTGAGCGGGTCCGACCAGTCCTGGCACTACGACTTCGTCAACGCCTGGGATCCCGAGGTGCTCCGCCGCCTCGTGGAGCAGTGCATCAACGGCGGGCTCCAGTGCAACCCGCGCGGCTACGACCTGTACAAGCCGCACCGCGGCACCGTGCTCGACGAGAACTACCAGCTCGTGCCCGAGCCCGCCGCACGCGAGGAGACAGCATCATGACCGTCCGCGGAGCACTCGACGAAGCACCGCCGGAGGCACCACGGCCGGCCCCGCGACCTGGACGGCGCGCCTGGCTCGCCGCCGCGATCACGGCGGCCTGTGTGGCCGCACCGCTGACGGCGGGCGCGGCCCCGGCGTCAGGCACTGCCCACGACGTGGCACGTGCCGGGACCGCAGCGGTCGGGACGGCGGCCGCCCCGTGCACCACGAACGCCGCGCTCGGGAGACCGGCCACGGCGTCGTCCACCGAAGGGCCGTTCGGTCCCGACCTGGCCGTCGACGGCGACCCCGGCACCCGCTGGAGCAGCGAGCCCACCGATCCGCAGTGGCTCCGGGTCGACCTCGGCACGGTCCAGGACCTGTGTCGCGTGGAGCTCGTCTGGGAGGCGGCCTACGGCAAGGGCTTCCGGATCGAGGCCTCCGACGACGGCACCACGTGGCGGACGCTGCGGACCGTCGCGGACGGGACCGGTGGCACCCAGGGCTTCGACGTCGCCGGTACCGGCCGGTACGTGCGGATCACCGGCACCGAGCGCGGCACGGGGTACGGGTACTCGCTCTGGGAGCTGAAGGTGCTCACGGGCGACCCCGGCGGCGATCCGGGCGACCCGATCCCCGGCGGCGGTGACCTCGGGCCGAACGTACACGTCTTCGGTCCTGACACCCCGGCGAACCAGGTCCAGGCCGCCGTGGACGCCGTCTACGACCAGCAGGAGTCCGACCAGTTCGGCGACGGACGGCACCAGTTCCTGTTCGAACCCGGCACCTATCCGGTGCACGTGAACGCGGGTTTCCACACGTCGATCGCGGGCCTGGGCGCCGACCCGGACGACGTGAACATCACGGGCGGCGTCTGGGCCGACGCCGAGTGGTTCGAGGGGAACGCCACCCAGAACTTCTGGCGCTCGGTCGAGAACCTCGCGGTCACGCCGACCGGCGGGGACATGCGCTGGGCGGTGTCGCAGGCGGCGCCGATGCGGCGCGTGCACGTCAACGGCAACCTGATGCTGCACTCGTCGCGGTACGGCTGGGCGTCCGGCGGCTTCATCGCCGACTCCGTGGTCGACGGCGAGGTCCGCGCCTGGACCCAGCAGCAGTGGTACACCCGTGACTCGACCCTGACGGGCGGCTGGGCGGGCACACTGTGGAACATGGTGTTCTCAGGTGTCGAGAACGCACCGCCGACGTCGTTCCCCGAACCCGCGGTGACCACCCTGGACACCACCGGGATCATCCGCGAGAAGCCGTACCTCTACCTCGACGGCGAGGACTACGCGGTGTTCGTCCCGTCGGCCCGCGAGGGCACCCGGGGCGCGACCTGGGACGGCGGGACGACGGCGGGCGCCTCGGTGCCGCTCGACGACTTCTACGTGGCCCACCCGGGCGACTCGGCCGCGCGGATCAACCAGGCGCTGGACCAGGGCCTGCACCTGCTGCTCACACCCGGCATCTACGAGCTGGACGGGACGATCGAGGTGGACCGCGCCGACACGGTGGTGCTGGGGCTCGGGTACGCCACCATCGTGCCCACCGCGGGCCAGACGGCGATGCGGGTGGCCGACGTGGACGGCGTCCGCATCGCGGGTGTCCTCTTCGACGCGGGCGCCGCCGAGTCGCCGTCGATGCTCACGGTGGGGACCGAGGGGTCCACGGCCGACCATGCCGATGACCCGATCTCGCTGCACGACGTGTTCGTCCGGGTCGGCGGGGCGCACGTCGGTCGGGTGGACCAGGCGATCGTCGTGAACGCCGACGACACGATCATCGACCACATCTGGTCCTGGCGGGGCGACCACGGCGAGGGCATCGGCTGGAACGTCAACACCGCGGACAACGGGCTGGTGGTCAACGGTGACGACGTCGACGGATACGGCCTCTTCGTCGAGCACTACCAGGAGTACAACACCCTGTGGACCGGGGAGCGCGGCCGCACGATCTTCTACCAGAACGAGCTGCCGTACGACCCGCCGAACCAGGCGGCGTGGAACCACGACGGCGTCCGGGGCTGGGCGGCGTACAAGGTCGCCGACGGCGTGCGGGAGCACGAGGCGTGGGGCCTGGGCTCGTACTGCGTGTTCACCTCGGACGCGTCCATCACCTCGGACAACGGGTTCGAGGTGCCGCGGACACCTGGGGTGCGGATGCACTCGCTGCTCACGGTGTCGCTCGGCGGGGTGGGCTCGTACGAGCACGTCATCAACGGCGTCGGCCCCCGCGCCGCCGGGACGGAGACGGTCCCGGCCAAGGTGGTGAGCTACCCGTAGGCTCTTCGCTGGTCGAGCCTGTCGAGACCGGTCTCGACAGGCTCGACCAGTGTTGGTCGACCGGTGGTCGACCTACGGTGAATCAGGAGAGGGACTCGGCGCGGCGGTCCACCGCTTCCTTGGCCTCGAGCAGGCCGTCGCCCGTGAGCTCCCGGTAACGCTTGATCGCCTCGATCTTGTTGCCGGCGCGGATCAGCGCGTCGACCTCCGAGATCCCGTCCGGCTCCGGCACGACGACGCCCATCTGCGCCATGACGAGGTCGATCTTGGTGTTGAGCTTGTCCAGCTCGTGCTGCTGCGACCGCCTGTGCCCGCTCGCTGAGATCCAGTTCATGACCAGCATCACGACCACCAGCATCACCAAGAGCTCAGACATGATCCTGACACTAGCTGCCCACGCCGAGGGCCGACCATCAAAGTCGGCGGGTCAGGCGCTCAGGTGACGGCACCCATGTGCCAGGGGATGAACTCCTCGGCGCCGATCTCCAGCTCCTCGCTCACCGTCTGCTCCCCCGACGCGACGGCGAGGATCCGGTCGAAGATCTGCCGGCCGACCTCGGCGACGGTCGCCGTGCCGTCCACGACGACGCCCGCGTTGATGTCCATGTCCTCCGACATCACCGAGTACATGGGGGTGTTGGTCGCCACCTTGATCGACGGCGTGGGGCGGCACCCGAAGACCGAACCGCGGCCGGTGGTGAAGACGACGACGTTGGCGCCGCCGGCCACCAGGCCGGTGACCGAGACGGGGTCGTAGCCCGGGGTGTCCATGAAGGCGAACCCGCGCTCGGTGATCGGCTCGGCATACTCGTAGACGGCGCCGAGGTCGGCCTGGCCGCCCTTGGCGACCGCGCCGAGCGACTTCTCCAGGATCGTCGTCAGCCCGCCCGCCTTGTTGCCCGGCGACGGGTTGTTGTCGAGCGTGCCGCCGCCCGCGGCGACGTAACCGCGCCACCAGTCGATGCGGTCCAGCAGGCGCTGGGCGACCTCCGGCTTCACGGCCCGGGCCGTGAGCAGGTGCTCGGCGCCGTACACCTCGGGGGTCTCCGCCAGCACGGACGTCGCCCCGTAGGCGACCAGGCGGTCCGAGGCCCAGCCGAGCGCGGGGTTGGCGGTGATCCCGGAATAGCCGTCGGAGCCACCACAGTTCAGGGCGAGCACGAGCTCCGAGACGTCGCACTCGACCCGTTCCCGCGCGTTGACCAGCGGCAGCATCTCGCGGACCGCGGCGACGCCCGCCCGCACCGAGGCGCGCACACCGCCGGCCTCCTGGATGGTCAGGGAGCGCACCACGGTGTCGTCCGCGATGGAGGCCAGCAGCCCCTGCCTCGTGTCGTCGGGCGGCCCGACGGTGGGCATCCCCAGGTCGGCGACCTGGCCCGAGCGGGCCGACAGCGCGGCGCCGGGGACCATCTCGCAGCCCAGGCCCAGCACCAGCAGGCCGGCGACGTTCGGGTGCGCGGCGTAGCCCCGCAGCGTGCGCAGGAGAATCTGCCCGCCCTCGGAGTCCGGCACCAGGCCGCAGCCCGAGGTGTGGGTCAGCGCGATGACGCCGTCGACGTGTCCGAACTCGTCGAGGGCCGCGCCGCGGAACTGGTCGGCGATCATCTTGGCCGTCGAGGCCGAGCAGTTCACGCTCGTCAGGATCGCCACGAAGTTACGGGTGCCGACCCTGCCGTCGGCCCGCCGGTAACCCCGGAAGGTGGGGCGGGCGCCGTCGGGCAGCGGGAGGTCGGTGTGCGTGCCGCCCAGGGGCGCCTCGCGCGCGCCCTCCTCGAAGCCGAGGTTGTGCGAGTGCACGTGGTCACCCGGGGCGATGTCGGCGGTCGCGACCCCGATGACCTGCCCGTACTTGTGCACCTCGGTGCCGGCAGGCACGGCGCGCAGCGCGATCTTGTGACCCCGCGGCACCGCCTGCCCGACGGCGACCGGGCCGGTCCCGGAGGCCGAGACCTGGTCGCCCGGGGTCAGGTCGCGGGTCGCGACGGCGACGTCGTCGCCCTCGCGGAGAACGAGCAGATCGACCTCAGACACGCCAGCACCTCTCTGTTCTGAACCGTTTCATCGTAACGGGAGCCACCCCCAACAGTTGAGTGCGGGGTATTTGTTGCCTGGACGGTCCCAGATCAACAAATACCCCGCACTCAACGAAGGGGTCAGTCGGCTATGGCCGCGTTGACCTCTTCGATGAGCTGCGTGGCCGCCTCGTCCGGGGTGATGCGCTCGAAGAGCACCTCGGTGTTGACGCGCTCCATGATGTCCGCGAGCTCGGCGGAACCGTGCGGCGGCACCGGCGGGGTGTCGACGATCTCGTCCTCGATGTCCGCCATGAAGTCGGCGACCTTCTGGTCGGTGGGCGACAGGTCACCGAGGATCGACTCCCGCACCTCCGTGTTCGCCGGCAGGCCACGGTCGGTCAGCATGATCTTCGCCGCCTCCTCGGAGTTCAGGAGGAAGTCGACGAACTTCGCCGAGGACTCCGGGTACTCGGTGTCCGCGGAGATCGAGTAGAACATCGCCGGCTTGTAGTACATGCCGGTGCGCTCGCCCTCGGACTCGCCGGGCAGCCGGAGCAGCTCGAGCTCGTGGCCGGACGAGTCGGTCAGCGCACCCAGCTGGTTGGTCCACCAGACACCCATGGCGCCCTGGTTGGTGCCGAGCAGACCACCCTCGGGCCCAGCCGCCTGGTACTCGACGGTGCGGGCGGCGTCGGGCTGCCCGCCGCCTTCCATCAGGTCCAGCGAGACCTGGAAGAAGTCGGCGACGGTCTCCTCCGAGACACCGAGCTCGCCCTCCGGGGTGAACAGCGTCTCGCCGCGCTGGCGCGCCATCACGTTGAGGCCGGCCTCGTTGAAGCCGTAGTCCTGCGTGCCCCAGACGCCGTCACCCGCACCCTCGGAGATCGCGTTCGCCGTGGTGACGTAGTCCTCCCAGGTCCAGGTGGTGTCGTCCGGCAGCTCCACATCGGCGTCGGCGAAGATCTCCGGGTCGGCGACGAGCGCGTAGGCGTTGATGCCGGTCGGGATGCCGTACTGCGCACCCTCGATCTGGCCGCCGGCCAGGACGCCCTCGTCGATCTTCGAGGTGTCGATGTCCAGCGAGGCCAGGTCCGCAAGGACGTTCTTGGTGGAGTAGTCGGAGATGTAGCGCTCCTCCTGCGTGATGACGTCCGGGGTGTCACCGGCGGCCACCGAGGTGGCGAGCTTGTCCCAGTAGCCGTCCCAGTCGGTGAAGTCGGGAACCACCGTGATGTCGGGGTTCTCGGCCTCGAACGCGTCGATGATCTGCTGCGTGGACTCGTGGCGGCTGTCGGAGCCCCACCACGAGAAGCGGATCTCGCAGGGGCACTCCTCGGCGGCGGCCACCGGCTCGTCGTCGCCGCCCCCACCGCCGATGCCCGAGTCGCCGCCCCCGCACGCTGCGAGGGTCAGCGCCATGGCCGCGATGCCCGCGGCCGAGGCGGCGAGGCGCTTGCCGCGCCTCGTTCGTAGTCCGTTACCGGTGGTGCTCATGTCATTCTCCTTCGGTGTCGTTGACGTCGTTGTCGCAGCGCGGGCGGAACTACTTGATTCCGGTGGTCGCGATGCCCTTGACCAGGTACTTCTGTCCGAAAAGGAAGGCGATGAAGACGGGTATCAGCGACACGATCGACATCGCGAAGAGCGACCCCCACGAGCTGTTGCCCGTGGAGTCGACGAAGGTGCGCAGGGCGATCGGCACCGTGTACATCTCGGGCCGGGTCAGGAAGATCAGCTGGCTGAAGAAGTCGTTCCAGGTCCAGATGAACGTGAAGATCGCCGTGGTGGCGAGAGCCGGCATCGACAGCGGCAGCATGAGCTGCAGGTAGATGCGCAGGTGGTTGGCGCCGTCCAGCGTTGCCGCCTCGTCCAGCTCGCGCGGGATCCCGCGGAAGAACTGGACCATCAGGAAGATGAAGAACGCGTCGGTGGCCAACAGCTTGGGCACGATCAGCGGCAGGAACGTGTTGATCCACTCGAGCTGGGAGAACAGCACGTACTGCGGAACGATGACGACGTGGATCGGCAGCATGATCGACATGAGCATGACCGCGAACCACAGCCGCTTGCCCTTGAACTCCAGCCGCGCGAACGCGTAGGCCGCCAGCGAGCACGAGAGCAGGTTCCCGAGCACCGACCCGAGCACGATGATCGCCGAGTTGATCAGGTAGTGGCTGAACGGGTGCAGCAGCGCGTTCCACCCGTCCGTGTAGTTGGACAGGTCGATGTCGGTGGGGATCAGCCCGGGCTCGCGGAAGATCAGCGCGTTCGGCTTGAACGAGCTGGCCACCATCCAGAGCAGCGGGTACAGCATCACGAAGCCGAAGGCGATCAGGCCCGCGTGCTTGAGGACGCTGCCCACCTTGGCTCGCACCTGCCGGCCGCGAGGCCTGGCGGTCGGACGACGGTCCTCGGTACCGGGAGGCACGTCGCTGTCGGACGGCGGCAGCGCTGCCGTCGTCGTCACGGTCTGTGTGGACGTCGTGGCGTCAGTCATCGTAGAAGACCCAGTACTTGGAGGCGAGGAAGTTGACTACCGTCATGCCGCCGATGATCAGCAGCAGGAACCAGGCCATCGCCGACGCGTAACCCATGTCGAGCGAGCCGAACCCCTTGAGGTAGAGGTAGAGCGTGTAGAGCAGGGTGGAGTCGGACGGGCCACCGTTACCGCCGCTCACCACGAACGCCCTGGTGAAGGACTGGAAGGCCTCGATGAGCTGCAGCACGAGGTTGAAGAAGATGATCGGCGTCAGCAGGGGCAGCGTGACCGACCGGAACTGGCGGAATTTGCTCGCGCCGTCGATCGAGGCCGCCTCGTAGTACATCTGCGGGATCTGCCGCAGGCCCGCCAGGAAGATCACCATGGGGGCGCCGAACGTCCAGACGTTGAGCGCCATGAGCGTGCCGAGCGCGTAGTCCGGGTGCGACACCCAGCCCTGGCCCTGCACCCCGAAGAGCGCCAGCACCTGGTTGACCAGGCCGTCCGCGCCGAAGATCTGGCGCCACAGGATCGCGATGGCCACCGACCCGCCGAGCAGGGAGGGCAGGTAGTACACGGAGCGGTACAGGGCGAGCCCGCGCATGCCCTTGTCGAGCAGCAGGGCCAGGCCCAGTGCCGCGGCGAGCTGCAGCGGCACCGACACGAACACGTACGTGAACGTGACGCCGATGGAGTTGACGAACCGCGGGTCGTCGAACATCCGCGTGTAGTTCTCGAAGCCGACCCACTCGGGCGCCGAGAGCAGGTCGTAGTCCGTGAAGGACAGGTACAGGGACGCGCCCATGGGTCCGGCCGTGATGAGCGCCAGGCCCACGAACCAGGGCGCGAGGAAGAAGAGCGCCCAGCGACCGTCACCCTTCCTGCGTGGGCTGACGCTCCGCTTGCTGCGGGAGAGCTCCTGGATCACTGACATGTCCTCACCCCCGTGGTGGCGGGTGGTGGCTCGGACCGCCAGGGTCCGGGCTCGTGGTTCAGGCGGCGCATCGGTTTGTCCTCCCGGATCGTCGTCGATCCCCGGCCCCATCGGTGAGAAACCGGTCTCTGGTGGAGGAACGTACCACACGAGGAACCGGTTTCCCATGGTGTACCGTCACATCGGGAAACCGGTAGCAGGGGTGCCACGCCGACGAAGTCGCCGGACGCCCCGCACATCCGGTCGGACGAAGGTGACGGACGGAGAGCAGATGGTCAGCGGCAGCGCACGGGAGACCGGTCAGCGTGCAGGTCAGCGCCGTGTCACGGCCACGATCGGGGATGTCGCGACGGCGGCCGGCGTGTCACGGGCGACCGTCTCGCGCGTGATGAACGGGCGGAGCACCGTCGACGCGGCCATCGCGGAACGCGTGCGCGAAGCCGCGGCAGGGCTGAGCTACCGGCCCAGCAACGCCGCGCGGAGCCTCGCCCTCGGTCGCACCCAGACCGTCGCCCTCGTGGTACCTGACCTGGGCAATCCCGTGTTCCAGCAGATCCTGCGCGGGGTCATGGACGGCGCGGCGGAGGACGGCTACCGCGTGCTCGTCGCGGACACGGTGGAGGACGACCAGCAGGAGGGCGCCATCGCGCTCGAGGCTCGCATGCGCTGCGACGCCCTGGTGCTGGTGTCACCACGCATCGGGGACGCGGAGCTGAGCGCGCTCATCGCCGATGTCGAGCCGGTGGTCCTGGTCAACCGGGAGACCGGCGGGGCGGCCCCCAGCCTGGTCGTGGACTACGAGGACGCCGCCCTCCAGGTGGTCCAGCACCTCGTGTCGCTCGGCCACCGCCGCATCGTCTACCTGGGTGGCCCGGTACGCAGCGCCTCCGACGAGCTGCGCCGGGCCGGCCTCGCCCGTGCCCAGAAGCTGCACGCCGACCTCGAGATCCTCGACCTGCCCGCCGGGCCGGACATCCAGGCGGGCCACCTCGCCGCGCCCGCCGTCCTGGCGACCCGGGCCACCGCAGCGGTGGCCTTCAACGACCTTGTCGCGTTCGGCCTGCTCGCAGGCCTGAACGAGGCCGGAGTAGCCGTGCCCGCCGACATCTCGGTCGCCGGCTTCGACGACATCGAACTGTCCCGCTACGCCACACCCGCGCTGACGACGGTCGCGGTGCCGCAGGCCGAGCTCGGCCGCCACGCCTGGAGGGAGCTGCACGCCGTGATCGACGACGATGCCCACCCCGCAAGCTCTGCCCGATTCACGCCCAGCCTGGAGGTGCGCGGCAGTACCGGGCCCGTACGACAGGGGCCGGAACGCGTGCACATCACGGACGACGACGTCGCCCCCGTGCGACGGGAGGAGATCCCCACCGTGCCGCCCACGGCCGCCCCCGCCTGGTCGGTACCCGCGGATCCCGATACCGACGCCGTGATGCTGACCTGCGGCGACGGACTGGAGCTGGTACGGCGGGACGCCGGCGGCCGCATGCCGAAGGTGCACGCCCGGCGCCCCTACCTGCATCCGGTGCACACCCTGGCCGGCGTGCCGCTCACCGACGTGAGCCCGGTCGACCACCGGCACCACTACGGCGTCGGTATCGCGGTGCCCGACGTGAACGGCACCAGCCACTGGGGCGGCCGCACCTTCATCGAGGACGTCGGCCCCACGCTGCTGAAGAACCACGGCCGGCAGACGTCGGAGGGCATCCGGGTCGACGCCGCTCCCGACTCACGACCGGTCGGCGCCGGTGCCGAGGCCGGCGAGGTGCTGGTGGAGGACGTGCTGTGGTCCGACGAGCACGGCGAACCGCAGCTGCGGGAGGAGCGACGCATCACGGCGCGCCTGCTCCCCCAGGCTCCCGGATCCGCCGCGGCGCCCGGCTGGGTGCTCGACTGGCGTTCCACGCTGCACGCCGACCACGGCCCGCTGGAGATCCGGTCGCCCGCGACCAACGGCAGGCCGGGCGCCGGCTACGGCGGCCTGTTCTGGCGGCTGCCGATCGCCGAGAGCACGTCCGTCCTGTCCGCGGCGGGCACGGGCGAGAACCGTGCGCACGGCAGCTCGTCGCCGTGGGTCGCGTTCGTGCAGCGCCAGGGTGGCCGGTCCACGACCCTGCTGCTGGTGCAGCCGGGTCAGGTCAGGCCGTGGTTCCTGCGCTCCGCGGAGTACCCCGGCGCGTGCCCCGCGCTCGCCTGGGACGCGCCGCTGCTCGTCCCGGCGGGCGGTTCCGTGCAGCTCGACCTCGTCGCGGTGCTGCTCGACACCGAGCTCACGAGCGCGGCCGCCGCAGCACTGGCCGCCGACCTGACTGACGGCGGCCAGCGGTGAGCCTGCCGAAGGTCGCGGTGGTGGGCATCCACGGCCACGGCGGCTCACACCTGCGGACGGTCGCGGAGCTCGAGAACAGAGGGCTGGCGCGGCTGAGCGCCGTCGTCGACCCGCGGGAGCCGGACGACGCCCCGGCGTCATGGTTCGCGAGCCTGGGTGACCTGCTGTCGGCGGGTGCCGACGCGCTGCCCGACGTCGTGGTGCTCTCCACGCCCATCCACACGCACCTGCCGCTCGCCCGTGCCGCGACGGAGGCGGGCATCGACGTGCTGCTCGAGAAGCCCACCACCGCCTCGCTCGCCGAGCACGCAGAACTGGTGGCCGTCACCGAGCGGACCGGACGGCTGTGCCAGGTCGGGTTCCAGACCTTCGGGTCGCACGCGCTGCCCGCCGTCGTCGACCTGATCGCGCGCGGCGAGGTGGGCCAGGTGACCGGGATCGGCGCGATCGGGACGTGGGTCCGGACCGCCGCGTACTGGGCGCGCTCTCCGTGGGCGGGGCGACGGCGCATGGGCGACCGCGCGGTGGTCGACGGCGTGGTGACGAACCCCCTGGCACACGCCGTGGCGACCGCGCTGTGGGTCGGCGGCGCCCGGAGCAGCACGGACCTCGCCTACGTGAACACGGACCTGTGGCGGGCCAACCCGATCGAGGCCGACGACACCTCGTCGCTGCGGGCCGTCGGCACCGACGGGACACGTTACGGGTTCGGGCTCACGCTGTGCGCCGCGGAGCGCACCCCGGCGCGGGTGGTCGTGCAGGGGACCGCCGGCGAGATCGAGCTCGAGTACGAGCACGACGTCGTGCGCCTGCGCACCGGACGCGTCGTCGCCGAGAAGCAGTACGGACGGACCGGGCTGCTGGAGAACCTGCTCCGAGCGCGCACCGGGGAACGGCTCCTGTGCGACGTCCGGGACACCGGCGCGTTCATGCAGGTGCTCGAAGCGGTGCGCACCGCTCCCGACCCCGCACCGATCGGGGACACGTTCGTGGACTGGATGGACGGCATCGCCGCGGTTCCCGGCGGCAGCCAGGGCAACCCCGAGGGCGACACCCGGCACCCGGTGGTGCACGACGTCGCCGAGTGGTGCGAGCGGGCCGCGCGTGAGCAGCGCACGTTCACGGAGCTGGGCGCTCCGTGGACGGTCGGGAGCTGACGCGCCCGACCGTGGGAGGGTGCTCGCGTGTTTTCCGTCCTGACTGCCATCGCCTCCATGGGCTGCATCGTCGCGCTCGGCTGGGTGATCCAGCGGCGCGGCCTGCTCAGCGGCCACCGGATCTCCCGCGGCGGCGGACCGGACGCTCCGCGCGGTGAGGTGGGGGCGCGCGCGGTCCTCGCCACGCTGTCGTTCACGATCTGCGCCCCGGCGCTGATGTTCAGCACGCTCGCGGGCACCGACCTCGCGCACGTCGTGTCGCGCGGCGCGGCGGTCACCTGGGCCACCACCGCCGCGCTCGCCCTGCTCACCGCGGCGGTGGCACGCTGGGTGCTGCGGCTTCCGGCCGGTCCGGCCGCCGTGACGACGCTCGCCGCCGTCTACGTCAACGGCGGCAACATCGGGATCCCGCTGGCCGTCTACCTGTTCGACGACGCGCTCGCCGTGGTGCCGACCCTGCTCTTCCAGCTGCTCGTGCTCGCGCCCCTGACGCTTGCCGTGCTCGACCGTTCCGGTGCCGCGGCCGGGAGTGCGTCCGGGGGTGCGGCCGGGGCGCCTCGGACCGCTGCTCGGTCGGGCTGGTCGTCGGTGGTCCGCGTCCTGCTCGCGGCCGTCCGGAACCCGATCACGGTCGGCACGCTCGCGGGCCTGCTGGTCGCCCTGGTGAGCGAGCTGACCGGCGCACGGCTGCCCGACGTCGCCCTGATCCCCTTCGACCTGATCGGCACCGCCGCTCCGCCGCTCGGCCTGCTGACGTTCGGGATGACCCTCGCCGTCCCGATGCCCGCGCTCACCCCGCCGGCGGCGGACACCGAGTCACAGCAGGACTCCGGTGTTTCGCCGGCATCGGGGCCGGAGCAGGCTCCGGCATCCGTTCCGGGGTCGAACGCGGCGTCGACTCCCTGGTGGACGGGCCGCGACCAGGTGCTGGTGCGGGCGGTCGTCGCGCTCGCCGTCCTGGTGCGCAACGTGCTGCACCCCCTGGCGGCGTGGGGCGTCGGTACCGCCGTCGGCCTCGACCCGGCCGCCCTCGCGCTCGTCGTCACGATGGCCGCCCTGCCCACGGCCGTGAACGTCACCACGTACGCGACCCGGTACGGCGTGTTCGACGGTGTGGCCGCGCGTGCGACGGTCTGGACGACGGCGCTCTGCGTCCCCGTCCTGGTCGCCGTCGGCGCGCTCATGGGCTGACGGCGGACGGCGCGAGCTCCTGCCCAGGTGAAGCTCGAGGTCCGCCGCACACGGGTCTTGTGGTGGAGCAGGCTGACTGGCATCGTGTGAGAAACCGGTTTCCCATCGTCGGGACGACCGGTGTCATGGACGAAGGAGTCACATGCGAACACCACCATCCGCGCATCCGCGCCGAACCGTCGGCCCGACGGCGGAGCGCGCCCTCGCGCTGCCGACCCGCAACCAGTTCAGCCGGTCCCTCGTGCTACCCCTGGCACTGACCGTCGGCATGGCGGGCGCCCTGATCGCCGCCGGGCAGCCGGCTGCGGCCAGCCCTGCCGCGGGGCCGGCGGCCGCCGCCGTCGGCCACGCACCGGACCGGCACCCGAGCCGCGGGCACCGCGCCGACCTGGGCCGCGAGACCATCCGGGCCGACGACGGCTGGGCCGCCTGGTCCGGCCCCACGTTCCCCGACGGTGTGGAGCGGCAGGCCGGACCCACGACGGGCGGGGCGGCGGCCGCGCCGGCCGAGGTGTACGAGGTGGACACCTGGCAGGAGCTGCGGGACGCGCTCGCCGGCCGGGAGGGCGGCAGCCAGACCGACGCGCGTCGCAACGTGACCCCGCGGATCGTCTACGTCACGGGCCCGCTGGACGCCTTCACGGCCCCGGACGGAACCCAGCTGACCTGCGACGACTTCGCGTCACAGGTGACCGTTGGGGACACGGGCGAGCCGTTCTCGATGGACGACTACATCGCGCACTACGACCCGTCCGGGCCGTGGGGCTGGGCCGATCCGGCCGGGCCCCTGGAGGAGGCTCGGGTCCGGGCCGCGAGCCTGCAGGCCGCCCAGACCCAGCAGCACGTCGGCTCGAACGTGACGATCGTGGGCGTGGGCGACGACGCCCAGATCTCCGGTGCGAACCTACGCGTGCGGGACGCGCACAACGTCATCCTGCGGAACCTGCGCTTCTCCGACGGCTATGACTGCTTCCCGCAGTGGGACCCGGGTGACGGGGACACCGGCAACTGGAACTCCGCCTACGACAACGTGTCGCTGTGGACGTCGACCAGCGTGTGGGTGGACCACTCCACGTTCGACGACGGCGCGCACCCCGCCGACTCGCTCCCCGTCGTCTTCGGGCGGCCGTTCGAGGTGCACGACGGCCTGCTCGACATCACTCACGGCTCCGACCTCGTGACGGTGTCGTACAACAGGTTCCTCAGCCACGACAAGACGATGCTGATCGGCTCGTCCGACTCGCGCCTCCAGGACCGTGGGCAGCACCGCGTGACGCTGCACCACAACTACTGGCAGGACATCGGCCAGCGCGCGCCGCGGGTCCGGTTCGGCGACGTGCACGCGTACAACAACTACTACCGGCAGACCCGCCGACAGGCCGAGACGGGCGGGTTCCAGTACTACTGGGGCGCGGGCAAGGAGTCGAGCCTCGTCGTCGAGAACAACGCGGTGACGCTGGCGCGCGGGACCGACCCCGCGCACGTCGTGGGCGCGTACGGCGGCACGATGCTGAGCGAGTCCGGCACCGTGCTGAACGGCCGGCGGGCGGATCTCCTGGCGGCGTACAACGCGACGGCGTCGACACCACTGGCCGACGAGGCCCGCTGGACGCCCTCCGACGCGTACCGGTACCGGCTGCTCCCTGCAGCCGCGGTGCCGTGGGTGGTCCCGGCTGCCGCGGGCGCGGGCGTCCTTGACTCCGACCTCCCCCGGTAGCCGGCAGGGCGCCTGACCAGGGTCTCGACAGGCTCGACCGAAGGTGGTCGGGCCTGTCGAGACCGCGATCGGGGTCAGACGCCCAGGTTCAGGTCCTCGATGCGGACCGGGTCGCCCGTCTCGAGCGAGCGGTTGCCCGCGTAGCCCACCGACGACGCCCGGACGCCGTCGACGTACCCGGCGACCCGGCCCAGCGGGTCCGGCTCCGCGGCCGGTGCGAAGACGCTGGCCAGCAGCAGTGCGTCACCGCCGCCGTGCCCGCCGCCGCCGCGCACGATCGGCCGCTCCTCCGCCCGCTCCCAGTGCCGCTGCACCACGAGGCGTTCTCCGATGGGCCGCACGTCGTCACCCGCGAACACCTCGGTGGCGCTCGGGTCGAGGACCGCCGCGCCGTTGTCACCGAACTCGACCGAGCCACGCTCCACGACCTCGAGCTCCGCCCTGCCGCGCGTACCGTTCACCACCACGCGGTAGCCCTCCCACGGCGCGTGCGCGGTGAGCGAGTAGGTCAGCAGGGCGCCGCCCTCGTACTCGACGACGAGCCCGAGCGTGTCCTCGGTGGTGATCCCGGCGTCGAACACCGACCGGTTGCGCACGTAACCGTCCACGGCCTGGGCCTCGGGCCCGTACAGCGCGGACAGCCACTCGTTCTTCTCGACGGAGAGCTGCCACGGGTCGATGCCGCGCTCGTTCAGCGCGCGCTCGGCCTCGGTGGGCTCGTACTCGGTCTCGTGCGCGCCGTCGTCACCGTAGAAGCGCCGGCCGCCGGTGGCGAAGACGCGCTGCGGCACGCCGTCGATCCACCAGTTGACCAGGTCGAAGTGGTGGCTCGACTTGTGCACGAGGAGGCCACCGTTGTTGACCTTCTCGCGGTGCCAGCGGCGGAAGTAGTCGGCGCCGTGCACGGTGTCGAGGGCCCAGTCGAAGTGCACGGACAGCACCCGGCCGATCTCGCCGCTCGCGATCACCTCGCGCAGCGCGCTGTTGCGGGGCGAGTAGCGGTAGTTGAACGTCGTGACGAGGTCCCGGCCCGTCTCGGCGACGGCGTCCACGATCTCGCGGGCCTGGTCCGCGTGTGCCGCGATGGGCTTCTCCACGACGACGTCGGCGCCGGCCCGGAGCGCACGCGCCACCAGGTCCCCGTGGGTGCGGTCGACCGACGTGACGATCACGCGGTCGACGGAGTGCTCGGCGATCGCCTTCTCGAGGTCGTCCGGCGCGTACACGGGGCGGATGCCCCCGAGCGCCGCCGCCACCCGGGCCTCGTAGGCCGCGGCACGCACGGGGTTGGGCTCCACCCAGGCGACGATCTCCCCGTCCGGCGCGTGCGTACCGATCAGGGCGTTGATGTACATGGACGCGCGGTGCCCCGTTCCGACCACCGCGTAGCGGCGGCGTCCCTCGGGCAGCGGGCCCGACGGCGGCACGGGCTCTTGTGTCGGACCGGTGATCGGCTCAGTGGTCGGCTCAGTGGTCGGCTCAGTGGTCGGCTCGGGCATCGGTGGAGAGCTCCTTCGGTCGTCATCGACGTCGGGTAGGTGGGATGGGACTGAAACGATACGGCGCTCGGAAAGCGCTGTCCATGATCCCTCCCCGCGCCGGGCTCACCGGTCGGGCGTCAGTACCACCTGTCCGGCCCACGCGAACCCGCCGCCGAACCCGAACAGCAACGCGGGCACGCCGGCCGGGATCTTGCCCGCATGCCACCACTTCGACAGTCCCATGGGGATCGACGCCGCCGACGTGTTGCCCGACTCCGTGATGTCCGTGACCACCACCTTGCCCTCCAGCCCGAGGGCTTTCGCCAGCGGCTCGATGATCCGCAGGTTGGCCTGGTGCGCCACCAGCACCTCGATGTCGTCGAGGCCGAGCCCGGACCGGGCGACGATGTCGCGCGCCCGGTCCGCGGCCCGCGTGATGGCCCACTTGAAGACCGCCCGGCCGTCCTGCTGGAACTTCACCTCGGGCACCTCGATCCGCACCGCGGGCGTGAGCTCCGGCTCCGTGCCCCACACCACCGGCCCGACGGCGGGCGAGTCGGCCGCCTGCAGCACCGCCGCACCCGCGCCGTCGGCAGTCAGGATGCACGTCGAGCGGTCGGTCCAGTCCGTGTACGCGGTGAGCTTCTCCGCGCCGATCACCACCGCCGTGCGCGCCGAACCGGTACGGATCGCCTGGTCGGCCACGCCGACCGCGTGCGCGAAGCCGGAGCAGGCCACATTGAGGTCCATCGCCGCAGGGCCCACAACGTTGCGCAGGTCCGGCGCCTCCTCGCCCTCCGGCGTCGAGGCGCCCGGCTGGACCCCGGTGCGCAGCGCGTAGGCCACCCGCCCGGCGGTGTTCGGCGAACGGTCGTCGTTGGTGGCCGTCGCCACGATCACCAGGTCGACCTGGTCGGCGATCACCCCCGCGTCGGCGAGCGCGTGCTCCGCCGCGGCCGTCGCCATGTCGGCGACGGTGACGTCGTCAGCCGCTACGTGACGGGTGACGATGCCGGTGCGCGACCGGATCCATTCGTCGTTGGTCTCGACGAGCTGGGCCACATCATCGTTGGTGAGCGTCTTCGGTGGCTGGTGATGACCGAGACCGATGATGCGTGAGCCGGGAGCACCGGGCGGGAGCGCGATGACGGACGACGTAGCCATGAGGTCAACGTAGCGCGCTGAGGTCGAACGGTTCGACGGTCAGGCCCGGAACCCGCTCCAGGGCCGCCCGCACGATGCGCTCCTCCGCTCCCGGACCCGTCTCCGGCAGCTCGCCCACCTCGCGGAGCGCGCCGCGCAGCTGGGCGTCGTACCGCTCGCCCATCGCCGCGTTGCGGCCCTTGTACGTCCACGCGATGAGATGGGCCAGGGCGAACCGCGGCCCGCACGACCGGCAGGACATGATGCCCTGCGGCCGGCGGAACCGCGTCGTCCTGTGGCCGGCCGGGCACACCCCGACCCAGGGCCCGTCGATGGAGGGGGCGGACGGGTCGACGCACCGCCGGCCCGAGCACCCGATCCGCACTGCCACCTCGCGCCACACCGGCCCGTGCTTCGCTTTCGATCCCGCGAGCGCGTGCGCCACCTCGTGCAGGATCGTGTCCCGCACCTCGCGTTCGTCGTGGATCCGGGTCAGCGGTGCGGAGAGGCTGATACGGCGCTTGCCGTAGCTGCACATCCCGGCGCGCCGGACGGCGTCGTCGAACTCGAATGTCCAGGCCTTCAGGCCGTGCTGGTCCATCAGCTCGCGCGCCAGGCGCGAGGCGGCGACAAGGTTCATGCGTACCCCTGCGGTGATCGTCGTGATTGTGTCCGGCCGTTCCGGACGCTGTCGAACCTACGGGGCTCCACTGACACCCGCGCGAGGTTATCCACAGTTCCGTGCCGCAGGCTCGTCACGTCCGTCGGCCGGCGGAAGGTGCGGCTGCTGCGCGCGCTCGTGACCACGCCCGGCCGGAACCGCGCCCCTCGTCGTCGAGATCCGTGGCACCATCCGGGCCCATGAGTCATCGGGAACAGTTTCGTCGTGCGGCGCTCGCCTCGAACCTTCCGGACGACGAGGTCAGCAGGTTCCTCGGGCACCTCCGGCTGTCGATCAGACTGGGCGGGCTCGCCGGCTCCGACGGCGGCGCACCCGTCGGACGGTTCGGCGGATCACCTCGGCTGCCGGTGGAGGGGGACAGGCAGTCCGACGGGTTCAGCCATCTGCCGTTCATCTTCTCCCTCGACTGTGCGGCGCTGCCGAGGGTCGACGGCTTCGACCTGCCGGTGGACGGCTCGCTGCTGTTCTTCCTGGACCACGAACAGGACCATGAGGCCCCCCGCACCAGAAGCCGGCAGTACGCGCGAGTGGTGCACATACCGGCCGGCACCGAGACCGCGGTCGCAGCGCCCTCGAACCCCGAGCTGGTCGGCGAGCAGTACGACGTCAGCGCGACGCTCGTCGCGTCGCTGCCCGACGGCCTGACGACGGACGAGGAGGACATGACGCTCTTCCAGCAGCAGTTGGCGCGCGAGCTCAGGAGCGACATGCCGCACCTGGACGAGCTCTGCGCTCTGGCCGACGAGCTCTGGCCGTCTTCCGAGGGGCTCCCGAGCGGCTATCTCGGCGGGTACCCGGACGACGAGGTGATCCGGGCCATCGCGGAGCGGATCATCAATGGGCGCGAGCGCGAGAAGATCCGCGAGCGCACCCTCCAGAGAGCGGATTGGCGGTCCCTGGTGAGGGAGGAGCAGCGCCGGGTGACGAACGAGTGGACGTCGCTCGCCACCTTCCTCCTCGACGCCGACCTCTACTTCGGACGTTTCTCGATCCGCCACGACGACCTGGCCGCCGGCCGCCTGGACAAGGCGTTGTCCCTGACCAGGTTCACCGAGTAGAGCTCGGCGGGATCGGGAAGTTGGTCCGGAACACGTTCGACGGGTCGTACGTCGCCTTCACTGCCCGCAGCCTGGTGAACGTCGGCTCGGGGAAGGCCTCCAGCAGCCGCTCGGGCCGGCTGTCGGTATCGAAGGACAGGTAGGAACCGTCCATCACGGGTCCGATCTCCGCGTCCCACGCCCCGTTGAGCCGGTCCTGGTCCGAGGCGAGCGCCGAGAGCGCGAAGTTCTGGTGCCGGTGCGCGTACGCCGTCGCGTCGGGCGCGACGTCGTTCCCGGCGCCGCCGGTCGCCCGGATGGACGTGAAGTACGACTCCCCCGTGGCCAGCAGGCGCTCGATCGCCCGGCTGGTGCTCTGGTCCAGGTGGGTGAGCAGGCCCGAGCGAGCCGAGGGGTCCCCTCCACCCGAGTGGTGGGCGTCCTCCTTCCGCACGACACCCGAGTACGGCAGCAGCTGCGCCTGGTGGCCGAGCAGCGGGCCGGCGTCGGCCAGCAGCTCCAGCTGGGCGATCGCGTCGTCCGGGTCCGTGTCGGCGCCCTCCGCCGCGATCACCGTCATGAGCTGCGCCATCGGCGCCTGACCGCCGCGCCCCGCACCCAGGATCATGAACGAGGTGAGTCCGCGCGGGGCAGCCTCGACGGTGGCGCCCCACTTCTCCAGGAGCCCTGCGGTGTCCGTCGCGTCGAGCGTCATCTGGGAGAAGACGACGTCCCCGACCGCCCCGGCCTCGATCTCCAGCCAGGTCACCACGCCCATGTTCCCGCCGGCGCCGCGCAGTGCCCAGAACAGGTCGGGGTGCTCGTCACGGGAGGCGTGCAGCACGCGTCCGTCGGCCGTGACCACCTCGGCGGCGACCACGTGGTCGATCGTCAGGCCCTGCAGCCGGCCCAGGAAGCCGATGCCACCGGTGGTCCCGAGCCCGCCGACGCCGACACCGCCGTGATCACCCGACGTGATCGCCCAGCCCCGCGGTGCGAGCGCTGCGGCGACCTCGCCCCAGGTGGCACCGGCGCCGATCCGCACACGACGCGTGGCCTCGTCGACCACCTCGACCGACCGCATGCGGTTCATGCCGAGCACGACGCCGCCGTCGTTCGTGGATCGGCCGGAGATCCCGTGCCCGGCCGAGCGGACGGCGAGCTCGACGCCCTGCTTCTGCGCCCAGGCCAGGCCCGATGCGACCTCGTCCGCGTTCCGGGGCCGCAGCACCAGCCCCGGCGCACCGGAACGGAGGTAGTTGTGACGCACCGCCGCGTACTCGCGGTCGCCCGGCTCGACGGCATGTGTCGCGAGCTCCGGCGGGAGCGAGTCGTAGTCGATCCCCGGCCGCCGCGCGGCCAGCGCCACCGCACCACGTCGGGCGTCCGCAGGCACCGTGCCCGCGGAGCGGCGCTCCGCCGCCACGGCCTCCCGCACGGCCGGCGCCACCTCCTGCGCGAACGCCCGGATCTGGTCCGGGTCGTCGCCCATGGCGATGAACCCGCTCACGCCGTCCTCGAGCGCCAGGAGCGTCAGCTCCTCGACCCACTGGTCGGCCGGGCCCTGCAACGGGCCGGACGAACGGTCGGTGATGGCACCGCCCACGTTGAGCAGACGGCGGATCTCGCTCGGCGAGCGGCCCGCCTCCTGTGCGGCCTCGTCGATGGTCGCGTTGCCCCGGGCGAGGTCGCCCTCCTTGAAGTAGGGCAGCGAGGGCAGCCAACCGTCGGCCTTCGTGCCCGTGAGGCGGAGCATCCGCTTCTTGTACGCCCCGAGCCAGATCGGGATGTCGTGCGCGGGGGCCGGGCCACGCTTGGCGCCGTCGACCCGGTGGAACTCTCCCGGCACGCGCAGCGGGGTGCGGTTGGCTGCGTCCCAGATGCCGCGCATGATCTCGATGCCCTCCTCGAGGGCGTCGACGGACTCGGCGGGGGTGCGCCGGGTGGCGCCCATCGCGGCCATCGCGTCCCAGAAGCCGCCCGCACCCACACCCATCTCGAACCGGCCGCCGCTGAGCAGGTCGAGGCTCGCGGCCGACCGCGCCACGAGGGCGGGCTGGCGCATGCCCAGGTTGAGCACGTTCCCGGAGATGTGGATGCGCTCGGTCTGCGCTGCGACCCACGACATCAGGGTCCACGTGTCCAGGAACGACGGCTGGTACGGGTGGTCCTGGAAGGTCACGAGGTCCAGATCGAGCTGCTCCGAGAGCTGGGCGAGCCGGACCGGACCCTGCGGGTCACTGTTGGTGGGGGTGATGAACGTTCCGAACAGCAGCTCGTGCCCGTAGTCGGTCATGCGTGCGGTGTCCCTCGTGTCGCGTCGTCCACCGCGCGGCGCGGCAGATCGTCTGTGCAGAAGATGATATTAGCAACAACTCTTCTTGTTCACCGCACATTCCCGTAGGATGAGGGCATGAGCACCACGCCCACCGAGGCCCGCACGGGTCAGCACTCCTTGTTCGGCTGGTCGCTCGCCGCACTCCTTCGCGAGTGGAGCGCCCGGGTCGACGGCGCGGCCGACGAGCTGCCGCAGGGCACGCGCGGCTATCAGCTGCTCTCAGCGGTGGTGCACGGCAACCTGCCGAGCCAGGCCGCACTCGCCGCGACGCTCGGCATCGACCGGACAGTGATGACCTACCTGGTGGACGCGTTCGAGGAGTGCGGGTTCGTCGAGCGACAGCAGGACCCCGCGGACCGGCGGGCGCGGCGCATCGTGGCCACCGACCGCGGCCGGGAGCTGCTCGCCACCGTGGACGCGCGCGTCGCGGCGGCGGAGGACGATCTGCTCGCCGGGCTGGAGCCCGCGCAGCGCACCCTGCTCCGCGAGCTGCTGGAGCGTGCCGCCACGGGCACCGGTCCGGACGAGGACCCCTGCCGCACGGTGGTCGAGGCCACGGGCGCCCGGCCCGGCCGGGTCGGGTAGACAAGCCGCGGCCCACGGTCCGTGCCGCGTAGGCCGTGAGCCGGGCCGGGTAAGCGCGCCGCGGACGAGGTGCGTTGCTCTACGTAGACAGTGTCCACTCTCGGCAACCCGCCTTGCGGAGGATCGCCCTCCCGGGCCGAGCACCGCCGGCCAAGCACTCACCGACCGAGCGCGGCCGGGCTCAGTGCTCGCCGAGCCCTGCCTCGCGGTAGAAGCCCTCGATGTGCTCGCGCATGAGCCGCTCGGCCTCGGCGCCGTCGTGCCGCGCGACGGCGTCGACGATCGCGCGGTGCTCGGCACAGAGGCGCGCCGCAGTCCTGGGCCACGCCTCGACCGCGTCGGCACCCGTCACCACGTAGGAGGCGACGGCGGCCCGCATGCCGCTCAGGATCGCCTCCACGAGCTGGTTCCCGCCCAGGCGGACGAGCTCGATGTGGAAGTCCTGGTCGTGCTCCACGAAGGCGGTGACGTCGAGGTCCGGTGCGGCCATCGCCTCGACGTGCGCGCGCACCCGGGCGAGCGCGGCGTCGTCGGTGACCCGGGCGGCGGCGTCGCGCACGGCGCCCGCCTCGAGCAGCACGCGCGTGCGGACGACGTCGGACACGGGCAGCGTGCCGGACGCCACGTGCAGCCGCACCGCCGCACCGAGACCGGCCGCGGGGCGGTCGATCAGGGTGGCACCCGCGCTCGGACCCGAGCCGACGGCGGTGCGCACGATGCCCATCGCCTCCAGGATGCGGATGGCCTCACGCACCGACGGGCGGGACACGCCCAGCTCCTCGGCGAGCGCCCGCTCCGCCGGGAGCCGCTCGCCGATGGACCACTTGCCAGCGCTCAGGCCTGTCTCGATCCGGGCCAGGACGCGCTCGTGGGTTCTCACCGGGCGAGTGTACTTCTGTGGTCTGTCCACAGTGGGCTAGGGTGAGGTCAGACCTCGAAGGAGAGTGCCCATGCGCATAGCCCTGGCGGCCACCTGCATCGCTGACGCCATGTTCCCGCAGGCCCCGAGGGCCGTCGTGACGCTCCTGGAGCGCCTGGGCCACGAGGTGGTCTTCCCGGCCGGGCAGGCGTGCTGCGGCCAGATGCACGTCAACACCGGCTATCTCGCCGACGCCGTGCCGGTGGTCCGGAACCACGTGCGCACGTTCGCGCCGGTGGCCGACGGCGAGTGGGGCGCCGTCGTCGTGCCGTCCGGTTCGTGCACGGGGTCGATCCGGCACCAGCAGTCGATGGTCCTGGAGCGCGCCGGCCTGCACTCCGAGGCACGCGCCGCGAGCGCCGTCGCCGAGCGCACCTACGAGCTGTCCGAGCTGCTGGTCGACGTGCTCGGCGTGACCGACGTCGGCGCGTGGTTCCCGCACCGCGTCACCTACCACCCCACCTGCCACTCGCTGCGGATGCTCGGTGTCGGCGACAAGCCCGAGCGGCTCCTGCGGGCCGTCGAAGGGCTGGAGCTCGCGCCGCTCGCGGAGGCCGAGGGCTGCTGCGGGTTCGGTGGGACGTTCTCGCTGAAGAACGCGGACACGTCCGCGGCGATGCTCGAGGACAAGGTGGCGACCGTCGTGGACACGGGAGCCGAGGTGCTCACCGCGGGTGACTGGTCGTGCCTGATGCACATCGGGGGCGGCCTCTCGCGCGGTGGCACCGGCGTACGTCCCATGCACCTGGCGGAGATCCTCGCCTCCACGCGGGAGTCGCCGGTCGTGCCGGGGCACCCGGGATCCGGCCGTTCCGGAGCCGCGGCGGAGGTGGCCCGATGAGCACGTTCCTGGGCATGCCCGCCGCACGTGACCGCCGCGGACCGGGCCCCGATGCCGCCCCGGGATCCCTGTCGGGCGTGGGGCGCCCGGAGGACCCGCTGCACTGGGGTGCCTCGTTCCCCGACGCCGCGAAGGCAGCGCTGGACAACGGCCAGCTGCGTCGCAACCTGGGCAAGGCGACGTCGACCATCCGGACCAAGCGGGCCCGGGTGGTCGGCGAGGTGCCCGACTGGGAGGCGCTGCGCGACGCAGGGTCCGCCGTGAAGACGGACGTCATGGCGCGCCTGCCGGAGCTGCTCGAGGAGCTCGAGCGCAACGTCACCGCCCGCGGCGGGGTGGTGCACTGGGCACGGGACGCCGCCGAGGCCAACCAGATCGTCGCCGACCTCGTACGCGCCAAGGACACCGACGAGGTGGTCAAGGTGAAGTCCATGGCCACCCAGGAGATCGGGCTCAACGAGGCGCTCGCCGAGGAGGGCATCGCGGCGGTCGAGACGGACCTGGCGGAGCTCATCGTGCAGCTCGCCGACGACATGCCGTCGCACATCCTGGTGCCGGCCATCCACCGCAACCGCACCGAGATCCGCGACATCTTCCTGGAGCGGATGGCGGACGCCCCGCCGGACCTGACGGACGTGCCGCGCGAGCTCGCCATGGCGGCCCGCGCGCACCTGCGGCGCAAGTTCCTCTCGGCGAAGGTCGCGATCAGCGGCGCCAACTTCGCCGTCGCGGACACCGGGACGCTCGCCGTGGTCGAGTCCGAGGGCAACGGCCGCATGTGCCTGACGATGCCCGAGACCCTGATCACCGTGATGGGGATCGAGAAGCTGATCCCGACGTTCGATGACCTCGAGGTGTTCCTCCAGCTGCTGCCGCGATCCTCGACGGGCGAGCGCATGAACCCGTACACGTCGATGTGGACGGGCGTGACGCCGGGCGACGGGCCGCAGGAGTTCCACCTCGTGCTGCTCGACAACGGCCGTACCAAGGTGCTCGCCGACGAGGCCGGCCGCTCGGCGCTGCACTGCATCCGCTGCTCGGCCTGCCTGAACGTCTGCCCCGTGTACGAGCGGGTGGGCGGTCACGCCTACGGCTCGGTCTACCCCGGCCCGATCGGTGCGATCCTCACGCCGCAGCTCACCGGCGAGGAGTCGGACCTGCCATATGCCTCGACGTTGTGCGGCGCGTGCTACGAGGTGTGCCCCGTCAAGATCGACATCCCGTCGATCCTGGTGGAGCTGCGCGCCCGCGAGGTGTCGCTGACGGCGGGCTCGTCCGGCCACACCGCCGACCGGGTGTGGAGCGCGGCCATGAAGGCGGCGTCCTTCGCCATGGCGGACGGCGCACGGTTCCGCCGCGCCGCCCGCGTACCGCGGCTGCTGCGCGCCATCTCGCGCAACGGCGTCATCAGGAAGCTGCCGTTCCCCGGCTCCCTGTGGACGCGGTCGCGGGACCTGATGGAACCGCCCCGGCAGACGTTCCGCGACTGGTGGGACGGACGAGAGGATCAGCGATGAGCGACACCAAGGCAGAGATCCTCTCGCGCATCCGCGGCGCGCTCGGTTCGGACGGCAGCTCGGCCGGCGCCACCGGAGTTGCGGGAACGGCTGGCGCGACAGGGACTGCCGGTACGACCGCGGCCCCGGTGGCGGTGCCCCGGGAGTACCGGTCCGCCGGTGAGCACGCCCCCGGCTCCGACGCCGTGCTGGAGCTGCTGATCGACCGGCTGGTGGACTACAAGGCCGAGGTGCACCGCACGACCCCGGAGGACCTCCCAGACCTGCTGGCAGGGTTGGTGACACAGCGGTCGGCAGAACGTCAGGAGGTCGGCAGCTCGGACTACCGATCACCTGACGTTCTACCGACCACCCCGGCTACCCCGCGCGGTGCCGTCGTCGTGCCGCACGGGATCGACCAGGGTTGGGTTTCTGCCATGGGTGGGGTCGACGTGCGGGTCGACTCGCGCGACGCCCCCCTGTCGGCGGCCGAGCTGGACGGGATGGACGCCGTCGTGACCGCCGCGCGAGTGGCCGTCGCCGAGACCGGGACGATCGTGCTGGACGGCGAGCCCGACCAGGGCCGGCGCGCGATCTCCCTGGTCCCCGACGTGCACGTGTGCGTGGTCCGGACCGACCAGGTGGTGCAGACCGTCCCCGAGGCGGTGCGCCTGCTGGGCACCGACCCCGGCCGGCCCCTGACCTGGATCAGCGGGCCCAGCGCGACGAGCGACATCGAGCTCGAACGCGTCGAGGGCGTGCACGGCCCCCGGACCTTGCACGTGGTGCTGGTGTCCTGAAGCCGCCCGGACGTCGGGTCAGGGGTGCAGGGCCGCGCCCTTGACCACCTTGTCCACGACCCGGCGCTCGCCGGCGACCGCGACGCCCACCAGGTCGAGCTTCTCCGTGGCGACGCTCGCGACGGCGGCCCGGTTGTCGACGTCGTTCCCCGTGGCGAACAGGTCGGCCGTGTAGACGCCGATGCGCAGGCCCCGGGTGGCGGCGCGCTCGCGAATCGTGGCGAGCCGGTCGCCGTCGGCCACCATGACCATCACCGGCGTGCCGAGCATCGGGAGGTACTCGTGCCCGTCGGCGTCGCGGTACATGTCGCCGACCAGCTCCGGGTACGCGGCGGTCACGGCGCTGGCGAGGAAGGCGGTCACGTTGTTCTCCTGCCAGCCCAGCAGGTCGTCGCGCAGGACGATCACGATCTTGGCTTGTTCGAAAGTCATACCGCTCACACTGCGGCCGCGGGCGGGCCGAGTTCTTGTACGTTCTTGACATGCCTTCGCTCGCCGCCGACTCGGACGTCGTGCGCGCCTGGCGGCCCGGGGTGCCCGGCGTCGCCGAGGTGCTGCACGCCGCGTGGCACGAGCACGCCTACCCGGCCCACACCCACGACACGTGGACGGTGCTCGTCGTCGACCACGGCCTGATCGGGTACGGCCTGGACGGCCAGGAGCACGCGGCACAGCACTCCGGGGTGACCGTGCTGCCGCCCGGCGTGGTGCACGACGGGCGGTCGGTCACCGCTACCGGCTTCCGCAAGCGCGTCGTCTACCTGGAGCCCACGCTGCTCGACGACGGCCTGGTCGGGCGCGCCGTCGACGCCCCGCTCGTGCTCGACGACGCGCTCCGCGCCCGCTTCGTCGGCCTGGACCGGGCGCTCACCGTCCGTGAGGACCTCGCGGCCGAGAGCCTGCTCGCCCTGGTCACGGAGGGCCTGGCCTGGCATCTCTCCGGCCGCCCGACGCCGCCGCGCGAACCCGCCACCGGCACCACCGCGCGGCGCGCCCGCGACCTGCTCGACGCCGACCCCGCCCAACCGATCCGGCTGGCCGAGGTCGCCACCGAGCTCGGCGTCACGGTGCCGCACCTGGTGCGCGCGTTCACCCGCGAGCTCGGCCTCCCGCCCCACCGGTACCTCGTGGGGCGGCGACTGGACATGGCGCGGCGGCGGCTCCTGGCCGGCGAGCCCGCCGCCGACGTCGCCGTGGCCACCGGGTTCCACGACCAGGCGCATCTGACCCGGCACTTCTGCCGCCTCCTGCGCACCACCCCGGGCCGCTACGCGCGCGGCGCCGGCGCGGCCTGAGCTCGACCTGCCGCCCGCACGCCCGCATCCCGCCGCCGCCCGGTATCCGCCGCCCGCCACCGGCCGCCCGCCGCCCGCCGTCCGCTCCTTCGAGGTCCAGGTTTCTCCGCTCTGAACCGATTCAAGAGCGAGAAACCTAGGCCTCGAAGGGGAGATCTCACACGCTCCCGGGCCGTCGACCGGGCGCGTGCTGCCGTCGGCTCCGGGAGAATGGCCTCTCGTGACCGATCCAGCGCCCGAGCCCACCCTCTTCGACCTGCCGCCGGGTGCCCGGCGCCCTCGGGCACGGGTAGTGCTGCTGACCGGTCCGTCGGGCTCCGGCAAGACGTCGCTCACGCGCAGGCTCGGCCTGCCGGTCGTCCAGCTCGACGACTTCTACCTGGACATCGACCATCCAGGCCTGCCGCAGCGGTACGGCAGCGTGGACTGGGACAGCCCGAAGACCTGGGACGCCAAGGGCGCGCTCGCCGCGCTGCAGGAGCTGACGACGGAGGGCCGCGCCGACGTCCCCGTCTACGACATCCCGACCTCGCGCCGGACGGGGATGCGGCGGCTCGACATCGGCGACTCGCCGCTCATCCTCGCCGAGGGCATCTTCGCGGCGCACCTCGTCGACGAATGCCGCGCCGAGGGCCTGCTGGCGGACGCCATCTGCCTCTCCCGGCCGCGGCTCGTCACCTTCTGGTTCCGGTTCCTCCGGGACGTCGCCGAGGCGCGCAAACCGATCGGCACATTGTTACGCCGCGGGACCTCGCTCCTGCGCGCCGAGCCTGCGATGATCGAGCGGTGGGTTGCGCTGGGCTGTCGCGAGACCTCGCCCGCCCAGGCGGAGAAGGACATCCGCAGCCTGCTTGCGCAAAAGTCCTCGAACACGTAATCCACGCGTAACCGAATTGCCATGTACCCCACATGCATGGGGCTCACTCTGGGCACAGGAGGTGGTGTCTGTGATCCAGCGCAATGGCTTGCGTGTGCTCTCGCTGTACGAGGGCTTCTTCAGCGGCGGGGCTCGTGTCCTGCACTCGACAGTGGTCGCCGGTCTGCATCAGGGCGGCCGTCAGCAGCATTCTGTGCTGAGCCTGCACCACGAGGTCCGTCGTGAGGCCACCCTCCAGCGGATGGAGGACGACCCCCGGTACCGCGCGCTGCGCGCCGCGGGTGTCCGCATCGGCTCCCTCGGGCGCAGCACCGAGGCGGGGCACGATCCGCGTGTCTTCAGCGAGCACGAGCTCGAGGCCGCCGTCCGACAGGTCAAGAGCTCCCACGTGGTGCTGTCACTCAAGGAGCAGCCGCTCCGGCTCGTGAACCAGGACGCGTTCCCGAACCGTCCGGTCATCGCCTGCCTGCACCGGTCCGACCCCGAGCACCAGGGCGACGCCCTCGGCGACCTGCTGACGGCGGCGGACCGCGGCCGGCTCGCCGCCGTCGTCTGCTGCGCGGAGTCCACCCGGGACGCGTACCGCGAGGCCGGCGTGCCCGCGGACCTGCTCCGCGTGGTGCCGAACGGCATCAATCTCGCCCGGTTCCGGCCCGTCCAGGGTGCGCGCCGACTCGCCCTGCGGGGCGCCGCCGGGATACCCACCGACGCGACGGTCGTCGTCTACGCCGCGCGGTACGACGAGATGAAGAACCCCGAGCTCTTCCTCCGGTCGGCCCGCACGTTCCTCGAGCTGGAGCCCGACGGCCACGTCCTGATGTGCGGCGCCGGCATGACGGCGGCCAACCCGAGCCTGCGGGACGACCTCGCCCGCATCTTCGGCGACCGGCCGGACCTGCTCGCGCACCTGGATCTGCTGGGTGTGCGCCACGACATGGAGCTGATCTACGCGACGGCCGACGTCGTGGCCCTCACCTCGACGTTCGGCGAGGCCGCGCCGCTGTGCCTCATCGAGGGCTCGATGTGCGGGGCGGTCCCGGTCACCACCCACGTGGGCGACGCGCCGTCGATCGTGGACCGCATCGGGTTCGTGACGTCGTTCGAGCCCGCCGAGATCGCGGCCACCTGGATCGAGGCCGCGGCCCGGCGCGCGGAGCTGGAGTCGGCGCGGACCGCCGTCCGGCCCCGGTTCAGCCACGTCCGGATGATCGCCGGCTACTCGACGATCATCGAGCGCACCCACCGCGACGCGACCATCAGGCCGGCGCGCGTCTAGCGGCCGGCGCGCGCGTGCAGCGGACCCGCCACGGTGGTCGGCAGAACGTCAGGTGGTCGGCATTCCGGAATGCCGACCACCTGACGTTCTGCCGATCAGCCCGCATCGGTCCCCGCCTGCCCCGCGGACACGGCAGGATGACCTCATGTCCGACGGCCCCGTCACCCTCAGCCAGGTCGCCCGTGAAGCCGGCGTCTCGCTCGCGACGGCCTCGCGCGCGATCAACGGGAGCGCCACCCGCAGCGTCCGCGAGGACCTGCGCGAGCGCGTCCTGGAGACCGCGCGGCGCCTCGACTACTCACCCGAC
Organism: Promicromonospora iranensis; assembly: GCF_028994775.1. Taxonomy (GTDB): domain Bacteria; phylum Actinomycetota; class Actinomycetes; order Actinomycetales; family Cellulomonadaceae; genus Promicromonospora; species Promicromonospora iranensis_A. Next base: position 103,958 of record NZ_JAJQMN010000002.1, read on the forward strand.
CCCAGCGCGCAGGCCATGGCCCGCGGCCGCACCACGGCGCTCGGGCTCGTGGTGCACGACATCGCCGACCCGTACTTCTCCACCATCGCGGCCGGCGTCGCACGCGCCGCCGAGCGCGAGGGCCTCATCGTCACGCTCGCCTCCACGGAGCACAGCCCGGAGCGAGAGCTCGCCTTCGTCGAGCTGGCCCGGCGGCAGCGGTCACGCGCGATCATCCTCGCGGGCGGTCGCCTCGCCCCGGACGACGGCGGTTCCACCGATGCGGGCGACGCCGATCCGGCGAGCCCGGTACCCGGCATCGAGGCAGGCTCGACGACGGACCGGTCTCGCGGCGGCGGCCCGATCTCGGATGCGCTCGAGGCGGCCCTGAAGGCGTTCCGGGACGCCGGGGGCGGGGTGGCGCTGATCGGTCAGCCGGTGGACGACCTCCCCGTCGTCAAGGTCGCGAACGCCGACGGGGCCGCCGACCTCGCCCGCGCCCTGCACGGACTGGGCTACCGCCGGTTCGCCGTGCTCGCCGGCCCGACGGGCCACCGCACGGCGGCCGACCGCACGGACGGTTTCACCGGGGCGCTGGCCGACCTCGGCAGCGCTCCTCCACCCGAAGACATCCTGACCTGCGCCTTCACCCGCGACGGCGGGTACTCCGCCATGGCCGCGCTGATCGAGCGGTCGGGCGCGGGTGCGCCGTCGGGCCGCGCAGGCCACCTGCCCGAGCTCGTGTTCGCCGTCAACGACGTCATGGCGGTCGGCGCCATGGCCGCCGTCCGCGACGCAGGCCTGAGCGTGCCGGACGACGTCGCGGTGGCCGGGTTCGACGACATCCACACCCTCCGCGACGTCACGCCGGGCCTCACCACGGTGCGGATCCCGCTCGCGGAGATCGGGGCGCTGGCCACCGACCTGGCGCTCGGCCGCTCGGGCCAGGGGGACGCGCGGGTGCGTGGCGAGGTCGTGCTCCGCGAGTCGACGCCGGAGCGCACCCGGTAGCACGCCCCGGCGGCCCCGTATGTACTCCCCGCCGACCGTGCGCTACGCTCATTGGGAAAGCGCATTCCCAGCCACGACGATGGAGTCCCGCCCGTGACCACACTTCGCATCGCCATGAACGGCGTCACCGGCCGCATGGGTTACCGTCAGCACCTCGTGCGCTCGATCCTGCCGATCCGCGACCAGGGTGGCGTCACGCTCCCCGACGGTTCCCGGGTCCAGGTCGAGCCCGTGCTGGTGGGCCGCAACGCGGACAAGCTCAAGGAGCTCGCCACGCTGCACGACGTCGAGCACTGGACCACCGATCTCGACACGGCGATCACGGACGCGGACATCGTGTTCGACGCCGCCATGACGAACCTGCGCCCGGCGACGCTCAGCAAGGCGATGAAGCAGGGCAAGCACGTCTACACCGAGAAGCCGACGGCGGAGACCCTCACCGAGGCCATCGAGCTCGCGCGTCTCCAGGCCGAGACGGGCGTGACCGTCGGCGTCGTGCACGACAAGCTGTACCTGCCGGGCCTCGTGAAGCTGCGCCGCCTCGTGGACGAGGGCTTCTTCGGCCGCATCCTCTCGCTGCGCGGCGAGTTCGGCTACTGGGTGTTCGAGGGCGACACGCAGCCCGCCCAGCGCCCCTCGTGGAACTACCGCAAGGAGGACGGCGGTGGCATGACCACCGACATGTTCTGCCACTGGAACTACGTGCTCGAGGGCATCCTCGGCCAGGTCCGGTCGGTGACGGCCAAGACCGTCACGCACATCCCGACGCGCTGGGACGAGTCCGGCAAGGAGTACGCCGCGACCGCCGACGACGCCGCGTACGGCATCTTCGACGTCACCACCCCGGGCGGGGACGACGTCGTGGCGCAGATCAACTCGTCCTGGGCCGTGCGCGTGTTCCGCGACGAGCTCGTCGAGTTCCAGGTGGACGGCACGCACGGCTCCGCCGTCGCAGGCCTGCGCGAGTGCCGCGCCCAGCACCGCTCGCACACGCCCAAGCCCGTCTGGAACCCGGACCTGCCGGTCACCGAGCCGTTCCGCGACCAGTGGCTCGACGTCCCCGCGAACGCCGACCTCGACAACGGGTTCAAGCTGCAGTGGGAGGAGTTCCTGCGCGACGTCGTCGCCGGGCGTCCGCACCGGTACGACCTGCTGTCGGCGGCGCGCGGCGTGCAGCTCGCCGAGCTCGGCCTGCAGTCCTCCGCGGAGGGCCGTCGCCTCGACATCCCGGAGATCACGCTGTGAGCGCGGCGGTGATCCTCCCCCGGTTCGACGCCGAGGGCCGCGTCACGGGCTCGGAGGCGATCGAGCTGAGCGCCCCCGGACCCTGGACGACGCCGTCACGGCCCATCGAGTCCCGCGTCGCCTTCGCGGCGGCCCACGTGGTGCCGCAGATCGGGGCGGAGAACGTCCCGGGTGCGCCCGCCGTCGTCGACTGGGACTCCACGCTCGCCTACCGGCACCGGATCTGGGAGCACGGGCTCGGCGTCGCCGACGCGATGGACACCGCGCAGCGCGGCATGGGACTGGACTGGGCGGCGACGCAGGAGCTCGTGCGGCGCTCCGCGGCCGAGGCCGCCTCCGTGGGCGCGCGCGTCGCGTGCGGGGCGGGCACCGACCAGCTCTCCCCCGACGTGGTGGCCGCGCTGGAGCCGGGCGACGCCGGCCTGGCCGCGGTGGCCGACGCCTACCGCGAGCAGGTGCACCTGGTGCAGGACGCCGGGGCGCAGGTCATCGTCATGGCCTCCCGCGCGCTGGCGAAGGTCGCCCGCGGGCCCGAGGACTACGCCCGGGTGTACGACGCCGTCCTCGCCGACGCCGAGCAGCCGGTCATCCTGCACTGGCTGGGCACCATGTTCGACCCGGCGCTGGCCGGCTACTGGGGTTCGGACTCCGTGGACGACGCCACGGCGACGTTCCTCGACCTGATCCGCGCCCACCAGCCCCGCATCGACGGCGTCAAGGTCTCCCTGCTCGACGCCGCCCACGAGGTGGGCCTGCGCCGGTCGCTGGCCTCGCTGCCGCCGTCGGACGCGGGGACGAGGCCCCGGCTCTACACCGGTGACGACTTCAACTACCCCGAGCTCATCGCGGGCGACGAGCAGGGCCACTCGGACGCGCTGCTCGGCATCTTCGCGGCGATCTATCCGGCCGCGTCCACGGCGCTGCAGGCGTTCGACGCCGGCGACGCCGAGGGCGGGCACAAGATCCTCGCCTCGACCGAGGCGCTGGGCCGGCACATCTTCGCCGCGCCCACGTACTACTACAAGACGGGGATCGCGTTCCTGTCCTGGCTCAACGGCTTCCAGCCCGGGTTCTCCCTGGTGGGCGGCCTGCAGTCCGGGCGGTCGCTGCGCCACCTGGTCGAGCTGGCCCGCCTGGCCGACGGTTGCGGCATGCTGCTCGACCCGCCCCTTGCCGCCGCCCGCCTCCGGGCGTTCCTGACGACGAACGGGGTGACCGCATGAGCCGGGCCTCGCTGAACACCGCCACCGTGAAGCACGCCTCGCTCGCCGAGGCGTGCGAGGCGGCGGCCACCGCCGGCTTCGGCGCCGTGGGGCCGTGGCGCAACCTGGTGCAGGACGTCGGGGCGCCGCAGGCCGCCCGCATCATCTCCGACGCAGGGCTGCGGGCTTCTTCCCTGTGCCGCGGGGGGTTCCTCACCGCGGCGGACGACGCCGGGATCCGCGCCGCGCTCGACGACAACAAGCTGGCCATCGAGGAGGCCGCGACGATCGGCACCTCGGAGCTGGTGTTCGTCGTCGGCGGGCTGGTGGGCTCGACACCGGGCGGCGCTCCGGCGTCGGACGTGGACCGGGACCTCGTCGCCACACGCGGCCGGGTCGCGGACCGGATCGCCGACCTCGTGCCGTTCGCCGCCGAGCACGGTGTGCGGATCGTGCTCGAGCCGCTGCACCCGATCTTCGCCGCCGACCGGGCCGTGATCTCGACGCTCGCGCAGGCGCTGGACCTGGCGGCTCCGTTCGCGGCGGCCGAGGTGGGCGTCGTCGTCGACACGTACCACGTGTGGTGGGACCCGGCCCTGCGCAAGTCCATCGCGCGCGCCGGTCGGGAGGACCGCATCGCGTCGTACCAGGTGTGCGACTGGGTGCTGCCGCTCGCGGCGGAGCCGCTGAACTCGCGCGGGCACGTGGGCGACGGGTACATCGACTTCGCGACGGTCACGGGCTGGGTGCGGGACGCCGGCTACGTCGGCGACATCGAGACCGAGATCTTCAACGAGGAGATCTGGTCCCGCCCGACGGCGGAGACCGCCGCGACGGTGCTGGACCGGTACGAGAAGCACGTGGCCCCGCACCTCTGAGAGGCCTCTGAGGCCCCTCTGAGGAGCACCCCTTCGAGGTCTAAGTTTCTCCGCTCTGAAACGTCTCAGAGCGGAGAAACTTAGACCTCGAAGGGGACTGGGCGAGCGACCGAATGCAACGGGACGCGCGGCCGACGGAACGGGGCGAGCCGGCCTACCTCGTCGGGCGGAGGGTGTAACGGCAGATGCCCCACACCGCGTACAGCAGGGGCGCCGCGGCGAAGCCGACGCCGACCACCGGGCGCGCCGCCACCACCGACACGAGCAGCACGAGCACGAGCAGCGCTCCCGCCGAGAGGTACCAGCGCCGTGCGCCGAGCACGAGGGCCCCGAGGAGCACGTCGCGCAGGCGGGCGCCGGGCAGGTCGGGCACAGCGGCCAGGGCGAGCACCGCCGTCAGCACGGCCCCCACCGCGAGGGTCACCAGCACGGGGATCACCACCGCGCCGACGGTGCGGCCCCAGAAGAACACCACGTCGACGGCGACCACGACGACGGCGCCCGTGGCCAGCGCCCCGATCGCCAGGCCCCGCCGCAGGTGCCGGCGCCAGGCGCGCACGAAGGTGCGCACGACCGCCGTCGACCCCTCGGAGCTGAAGGCGGCGAAAACCGCGAAGGCAGCGGACAGGGCCGGCCCGAGCAGCGGCGCCACCAGGGCGAGGTACGGCCACGTGACGCCGGGGTCCGTCGCCGCGACCAGCACCACGAGGGGCAGGCAGGCGACCGCCAGGAGCACGTTCGTCATCAGCCCCGTGTAGACCGTGCCGAACACCATCTCGTAGGTGTCCGGCCCGATGAGCGGCCGGCGCCGCGGGGCGGCACCCGCCGCGCCCACGGCACTCATCCCTTCACACCCGTCGTCGCGATGCCCTGGACGAAGTAGCGCTGGCCGAGCAGGAAGATGAGCGCGATCGGCAGCACCGACAGCACCGAACCCGTCATGATCAGCGCGTGCTCGGCGTTGTACTCGCCGATGAACGACTGCAGACCGAGCTGGATGGTCCACAGCGGGCGCTCACGCAGGTAGATGAGCGGACCGAGGTAGTCGTTCCAGGTCTGGACGAACGTGATGATCGTCAGCGACGCCAGAGCGGGCACGGACAGCGGGATGATGATGCGCCACCAGATCCCGTACTCGGAGAGGCCGTCGATCCGCGCCGCCTCCGACAGCGAGTCGGGGATGGACTCGTAGTACTGCTTCATGAGGAACACACCGAAGGCACCGAACGCCTGCAGCAACATGATCGCCCACAGGGTGTTGTTGAGCCCCCAGCTCGAGAGCATCTGGAACTGCGGGATCATGTAGGACTGCCAGGGCACCGCGATGGTCCCGATGTACAGCAGGAACAGCACGTCCCGGCCGGGGAAGCGCATCTTGGCAAAGCCGTAGGCGGCGAAGCTGCCGGTCAGCACCTGCAGGAAGGTCACGGCGACGGACACGACGAGGGTGTTGCGCACCCACGTGACCATGTCGGCCTTGACCCAGATGTCGATGTAGTTGCTCCACTGCACGGGGTCCGGGATCCACTGCACCGGCGCCGTGAACACCTGGTTGTTCAGCTTCAGCGACGAGATGACCATCCAGGCGAACGGCAGCATGATGCCGGCGGCCGCGACGATCATCGTGACGTAGAGCAGGACGCGGCCGAACCGCCGGAACGGGGACGTGCGGGCGGTCATCAGGCATCCCTCCGCTTGTTGTAGAGGAACTGCACCACGGTCACGAGGATGCAGATGAGGAACAGGACGACGGCGATGGCCGAGGCGTACCCGAACTGGAACTGTTCGAAGCCCTTTTGATAGATGTACTGGCTCAGCACGAGGGTCGCCTGCCCCGGCCCGCCGTCGGTCATGACGAGGATCAGGTCGAACACCTTCAGGCTCTGGATGGTGACCATGACGGTCACGAAGAACATCGTGGGCCGCAGGCACGGCAGCGTGACGTTCCAGAACCGCTGCCAGGCACCCGCGCCGTCGATCCGGGCGGCCTCGTGCAGCTCGGTCGGCACGGTCTGCAGGCCCGCCAGGAACAGGAGCATGTAGTAGCCCATGTCCTTCCAGGTGCCCACGATGATGACGGCGGGCATCGCCCAGTCCTTGGAGACCGTCCAGCCGGGCAGGTCTCCCCCGACGAACATGCCAAGGAACTGGTTGATCGGCCCGAACTCGGGGCTGAACAACATGTTCCACACCACGGCGACCGCGACGATCGACGTGATGTACGGGAAGAAGGCCACCGTGCGGAAGAACGCGGCGCCACGCAGCTTCTGGTTGAGCAGCAGCGCGAGCGCGAGCGACACGATGATGGTGATCGGGATGTGCAACGCCGCGTAGTAGAGCGTGTTGCCGAGCGCGATGTGGAAGCTCTTGTCGCCCACCAGCCGCGCGAAGTTCTCGAGGCCGACCCACTCGGCAGTCCCGAAGATGTTCCAGTTCGTCAGGGACATGTAGAAGAGCGTGATCACCGGTGTCAGGGTGAGCACCGCGAAGCCGAGGAAGTTCGGCAGGATGAACGTCCAGCCGATCAGCGCGTTGCGCACCTTGAGCGAGGTGCGCGGCTTCCTGAGCGGCCGGGAGGGCTCCGGCTGCGAGAACCCTAGGGTCCGCTGGTTGCCGACGACCGGTGTCGTCATGGGGGATATCTCCTCTGGAAAACGGGATGGTCCGGGACCGCGCACCCGGGTTCGGCAAGGGCTGCCGAACCCGGGTGCGCACGTCTCAGGGCGCTCAGCCGACCTCGTTGGCGACGCGCTCCTCGGCCTCGGTGATCGCCTCGTCCACAGGTGTGGACTCGGACATGACCGCCGAGTGCATCTCACCCAGGATGGTCTGGATGGCTGCCGTGTTCTGACCCACCGGGTTCTCCGGCAGCGTCTCGTGCGTGGTGTAGGAGAACCGGGACAGCTCGTCCTGGGGCACACCCTCCAGCGAGAAGATCGCGTCCGCGACCGTGTCGTCGATCAGGGCCGGCGTGATGCCGATCCCGGCGAGCGCCGCGGCACCCTCGGGGCCGGCGGCGAAGCTCAGGAAGTCCTTCGCCGTCTCGACCTTGGACTCGTCGATCCCGGCGTTGATGCCCATCGTCGTCGGGTCACCGAAGGTGACCGGCGTGTTCTCGGTGCCGGTCGTCGACTCGTCGAGCTGCGGGATCGGCGCGATGCCCCACTCGAACGTGTCCGCCGCACCCGACTCCTGCTCGGCCACCAGCGTGCCGATGTACCACGAGCCCATCGGCATCATCGCTGCCTTCTGGGTACCGAACTGCGCCTGGTAGGTCAGCTCGTTCGTGGTGACGGTGGCGTAGGACGGCTGCGCGCCGGCGTCCTGCAGTGCGAGCTCACGCTCGTAGTACGGCGCGAGGAACGAGAAGTCGCCGCCGTCCAGCGCCGCACCCTCGGTCTGCGCGAGCGCGAAGCCCTGCACGGTGGACTGCCAGCTGTGCAGGTAGGTGCCGGTGACCGACTTCTCGTCGACGCCTTCGGTCAGCTCCTCCGCGGCGGCGGCGTAGTCGTCCCAGGTCCACGACCCGTCCGGCAGGTCGACGCCGGCCTTCTCGAACAGCTCCTTGTTGTAGTAGAGCAGCCACGAGTCCTGGCGGTAGGGCACCGCGTAGGTGGCGCCGTCGACGGCCATCGGCTCCAGGCCGCCCGTCTCCGGGTCGAGCTCGGCCGCCACGTCCGAGATGTCGAGCAGCGTGCCGCCCTCCTGGAACGTGACGTAGTTCTTCAGGTTCTTCACGATGAAGACGTCCGGGGCCGCGCCCGCGGACAGGTCAGCGGTGAGGGCCGTGTCGTAGTCGTCGCCCGCGGGGTACTCCTTGAGCTCCACGGTGACGTCCGGGTTCGCCTCCTCGTACGCGTCGGCGAGCGTCTGGAACTCCGGCGTGGACGCGAAGTCCCAGCCGGCCAGGCTGATGGTGACGGGGCCTTCGGGGGCCTCCGGCTCGGACTCTCCGCCGCACCCCGTCAGGGCCAGCGACGCGGCGGCGGCAACGCCGAACGCGCTCATGATCTTGCGGTTCATTCCTACTCTCCTTCGAGTAATTCCGCTCCCGCGACGCCTTGATGGCGGTTGCCGGGAGCGGCGTGTGTGGTCAGGGCAGGTTTGCCGTGGTCTGTTCCCCGTCCGGCCAGGTCACGGCGGCCTGTCCGGCGGTGAGCTCGAGACGCGGCTGCCCGATGGCGGGCGTGCGCGCCAGGTGGATGCCGACGGCGACCCAGCCGTCGGGGACCGGTGCGTACCGCGACCAGGGGGTGGTCGTCGGACCGGCCAGCGGTGTGGCGTCGTCAAGGGTCGTCTCGCCGTACACCGGCGCGACGTCGCCCAGCAGCGGTACCAGCGTCGAGACCAGACCCGGACCTGCGGCCCAGCCGCCGATCCGCAGCGCCGTGGGCTCCGGGGTCTCCGAGGTCTCCGGTGCCGAGACGCGCACCAGGCGCACCTCCCACGCGCCACGGACCAGGGACACCGTGGTGATCCGGCCCGCCGGGGTCGACGTCCCGGGACGGCCCGAGCCATGGTCCGGAGCGGTCGGGTCGACCTCGATCCAGTGGGCGTCGGCGGTCGAGGCGAGCACGGCGGCGGTCGAGGCACCGGTGGCCGAGGTCTCGGTCCCGGTCTCGACATGCTCGACCAGCGAGGGCTCGACCAGCGAGGCGTACGAGAGCTCGAAACCCGTGCGGTGCGTCGCCCGGCCCTCGGCGTCGAGCAGCACGACCGACTGGTCCAACGGTGAGGTCCACGCCTCGGCGTCGAGCAGCGGCGAGGTCGCCGTCGAGTAGCCGAAGCGGGCGTACAGGGGCGAGTCGCCGCCGTCCGCCCCGGGTACCGCGTGGTCGGTGCCGTGGTTGATCACGCGGACCACGCCGTCCTCGCGCGTGGCGCTGATCGCCCAGCCGGGCGCGGCGGCAATCGTGAGCACGTCGCCGGCGTCCACCGGAAGCGGCTCGGGAGCGGCGGTCCACACCTCGTGGGATGCAGGGAGCGCGAGGCCGAGCAGGCCCTTGCTCGCCCAGTAGGGCGATCCGGTGCCGCTGTACCGCTGCGCGATGGGGCGCCACGGCTGGTGCCACCCGAGAGTGAGGAGCCCGTCCGGACCAGGCACCTCGTGGTCGGCGAAGTACCGCACGATGCGTGTCGCCGCCTCCCGGAGCTGTCCTGGCCGGCCCACACCCGCATAGGCACCGGCCCAGAACGGCGCCGCGGCCGCGAACCGGTAGGTGAGGCTGCGTCCCTGGATGAGCGGGGCGCCGTCGGAACCGACGAGGGCGAACGCGTCGTCGAGGTAGCGCGCCAGGTGCTCCCGGTCGACTACCGACCGGGCACTCAGGTCGTCGCCTGCGGCCGCCGCGACATCTGCGGCACCCGACATCTGCGGCCACAGGGCCGGGTACAGGTGCAGGGCCCAGCCGGTGTAGTGGTCGAAGCTCCGCTCGGGGCCGTCGGCGAACCAGCCGCCGGGACGACGGAACCGGTCGTGCGCGGCGAGGTCGTGCGCCACGTCGTCGGCGGAGAACGGGCCACCGACCGACCGCAGGAACGTCTCGACGACGATCCGGAACCAGACCCAGTTGTTGTCCGGGTAGTCCGGGTCGCCCACGACGGAGGCGAGGTACTCGACCGTCCGTTCCTGCACGTCGGACGACAGGCGGTCCCAGATCCACGGCCGCGTCATGTCGAGGATGAGGGCGAGCGAGGCTGCCTCCACCTTGGCCTGGCCGTGCTCCTCGGGCCGGGTCCAGCGCTCGGGGTGCGTGGAGTCGGTGCCCGCGGCCAGCCCGGCCGCGTACCGTTCGGCGAGACCCGTCGGGTCCGCGCCGTCCTCCCCCGCGAGCCGGAAGCCGGCCAGCAGGAATGTGCGGGCGAAGCCCTCGAGGCCGTCGACGGCAGTGCCGTACCCGCCGGGCTTGCCGGGCAGCGTGATGAGCGACCCGCTCGGCGACGCGTACGGCCGCACCCCGGCGAGGAGCCGGTCGGCGTAGGCGGCGAGCCAGGCGCGGGACTCCTGCCCGGTCCGCAGGTCGGGGACGTGGCCGGTCATGCGACGAACTCCATGTCGGCGCGGGTCACGACGCTCCGCGGGGCGTCGCCCCGCGCATACCGCTCCAGCTCGTCGAGCGCGGCAGCGGTCATACGCCGCGTCTCCGTCCCGAGCGACCCCGCGATGTGCGGTGTGATCATGACGTTCGGCAGGTCGTACAGCACCGACGACGCCGGCAGCGGCTCCGGCTCGGTGACGTCGAGCATCGCGTAGATGCGGCCCGTCTCGCACTCGCGCTCCAGCGCCGCCGTGTCCACGACCGCGCCCCGCGCCGTGTTGATCAGGGTGGCGCCGTTCGGCATGAGCGCCAGCTCGCGCGCACCGATCAGCTTGCGCGTCGAGGGCAGCTCGGGTGCGTGCAGCGAGACGATGTCGGACGCGGCGAGCAGCTCGTCGAGCGGCACCAGCCGGGCGCCGGCCTCGGCCACGGCGGCGGCGTCCGCCAGCGGGTCCGCAACCAGGATCTCGCGCGTCTCGGGGCCGGAGCCGGGCACGGTCAGCCGTGCCACCACCTGACGCCCGGTCCGCGAGAAGCCGACGATCCCTACCACCCGGTCACGGTTGGAGAGGACGTCGTGCTCGCCCAGGTAGGACCAGTCGTCACGCCGGGTGCGGGCGATGTTCGCGAGGAACGGCGCCTTCTTGCCCGCCATGAAGATCGCGGCCACGGTGAACTCCGCGACCGGCAGCGCGTTCTCGGCGACGGCGTTCGTGACGAGGAGCCCGCGCTCCCACACGGCGTCGGACACGAGCGGCCGGACCGTGCCCGCGCAGTGCAGCACCGCGCGCAGGTTCGGGGCGAGCTCGAGCACCTCCGCGGTGATCCGGGGAGCACCCCACGAGGTGAGGAGCACCTCGACGTCGGCCAGCCGTTCCTTGGCCTCGGGCGTGTCGTAGGCGGTGACGCGCACCGGCTCGCCGAGCCGCGCGAGCTCACGCAGCCGGGTGTCCTCCTCAGGACCGAACTGCATACGCCGCGCTCGGTCATCCATGACGAGCAGGACCTCAGGTCGCCGCACCACCGCTCTCCTCTCCATCGAGTCACACGTTCGCCTGATCATCTAGACGAACAGTTCCGATCAACTACGATCGGACGATGGCCCATTGAAGCCCACGCGATACCGCCTTGGCAAGCCCCTGGCCCCGGACCGGGAATTCCTATACGATCATTTTCGATCACTGGAGGACAGCACATGACAGCAGCGCCGCTGCCTGCGCCTGACGTCACCGACCGGGGCTTCTGGGCATCCGGACGGGTGGCCGAGGCCCTCATGCCCACGCTCGCGTCAGCCGACGCCGAGCGCGGCACCCCCTGGCCCCAGACCCTCGCCTCGCAGTACGCCCGGTTCTTTCGCGACGGCGACCGCACGGTCTACGAGGCACACGTCGCCGCCCGGCACACGCGCCTCACCCGCGCGACGCTTGCGGCACTGCTCGACCCGCGTACGGACCGCATCGACGAGGTCGTCGACGGGATGCTGCTGCTGTGCGAGCAGTCGACCTGGTGCTGGGCGGCGCACGACGACACGTGGTCACGCCTCGGCAGGGTCACGCCCACCGTCACCGAGCCATACCTCGACCTCGGGGCAGGCGAGGTCGCCGCGCAGCTCGCGTGGATCGACCACCTGCTCGGGCCGGCGCTCGACGAGCGCGCGCCCGGCGTACGGTGGCGGATCCGGCAGGAGACGCAGACCCGGGTGCTGCGGCCGTTCACCGAGCGGCGCGACTGGTGGTGGCTGGGCGTCGGTCACCAGATCATGAACTGGAGCCCGTGGATCCAGGGCAACGTGCTCGCCGCCAACCTCGCGCTGGAGGAGGACCCGGTCCGGCGTGAGGCGGTCTCGGCGCTCGTCGCGGAGGGGATCGCCGCCTACTGGGCGTCGCTGCCCGCCGACGGTGGCGTCGACGAGGGTTATCACTACTGGTGGCAGGGCGCCGCCCGCGCGCTCGAGGCACAGGACCTGCTCGGATCGGCCGGGATCGAGCCGGAGCCGGCCGCGCTGGACCGGATCCGCGCGACCGTCGCCTTCCCGCACTCCATGCACCTCGGCGGCGACTGGTACGTCAACGTGGCCGACGGCGCCGCGCGTCCGCTCTCCACCTGGCCCTGGAACGTCGTGCACGCATGGGCGCGACGCGTGGGGGACGACGCCGCCGCACAGCACGCGGCCTCCTACCGCGGGCAGCCCGGCGGCCTGTTCGACGAGCGCGCGTCCCTCCCCCGGGCGGTCCGGATGCTGTCCGACGCCGCGTGGGCTCAGGCCCCCGCGGTCGCTCCGCCCCTGGTCGGGCGTGCGCACTTCCCCACGACCGGGCTCACGGTGGTGCGCTCGGCACCCGGATCGACCCAGGGCCTCGCGATATCGGTCAAGGGCGGGCACAACGGCGAGAACCACAACCACGTGGACGTGGGCTCGGTCATCGTGGCGCTCGACGGCGTGCCCGTCGTGGTCGACGCCGGCAAGCCCACGTACCGCGCGGAGACCTTCGGACCGGACCGGTACGACCTGTGGGTGGTCCGCGGCGACTGGCACAACGTCCCCCGGGTGCGCGGCGTGGAGCAGGCGCCCGGCGGGCAGTTCGGCGCCCGCGACCTCCAGGTGTCGGACGGCGGGGCGGACGTCGGCCCCTGGCGCGCGCGGGTGGATCTCGCCGGTGCCTACCCCGTGGATGGGCTCGAGCACTGGTGGCGTGAGGTGGCGCTGGACCCGGCCGCCGAGACACTGACCGTCGAGGACTCCTGGACGTACTCGGGCACGGGTGGGCCGACGTCCGCAGACGGCTCGACGGCGTGGCACTGGCTCATCGCCGGTGACGTCACACTCGTTGCCGGCCGGGCTGTGGCCCGGTTCACCCCGGACGGCGGCCCGGCACCGGCTCGCGCACTCGCCCTGACCTGGGATGCTGAGGCCGCCGACGCCGAGGTCGAACGACGCGAGCTGGACGACCCGGAGCTGGCAGTCGTCTGGGGCGGACATCTGACCCGGTTGCGGCTGACGGCGCGTACCGAGACGCATTCGGGCACGTTCGGGGTAACCATGAGACCCATCGGGTCCGGACCGCAGGAGGTTGCATGACTGAGGAAGCGCCGCTCCCGAGCGAGCGTCGGGCGCGCCTCATCGCGCGGGTACGGGAGACCGGTTCGGCGCGCGTGAGCGACCTGTCGCGCGTGCTCGGCGTGACACCGGTGACCGTACGGCGCGACCTGGCCCTGCTCGTCGGCGAGGGCGTCCTGGAGAAGGTGCACGGCGGTGCGCGCATCCCGGCCCGCGACACAGGGCTGGGCGCGCGCGTCCCGGCCCGCGGCACGGGCCTCGGCGCGCACACCGGCGCCAGCACCGGCATCGTCCAGCCCGACACGGCGCCCTCCGGAGGTACCGACCAGCTGACGATCGGCATGGTCGTGCCCTCGATCGACTACTACTGGCCCGAGGTGATCCGCGGCGCGCGGGACGCCGCGCACGGAGCAGCGCGGCTCATCCTGCGCGGCGCGTCGTACGAGGTCGACCAGGTGAGGCGGCAGGTTGCCGCGCTCGTCGGGGACGACGGCGGACCGGGCGTCGACGGCCTGCTCGTGGCACCCCCTGTCGACGGTCCCGAGGCCGCCGACCTCGGCGAGTGGCTGGCCGGCCTGAACCTCCCGGTGGTGCTGATGGAGCGGCGCCTGGCGACCGGCCCGTACCGCGAGCCGCTGGAGTCCGTGGCCACCGACCACGCGCTCGGCTCCGGCATGGCCACCCGGCACATCGCGGAGCGCGGGCACCGGCGGGTGGGGCTGGTCACGTCGCGGACCAGCCCGACGTCGGCCGCCGTCCGGCGCGGCTTTCTCGCGGTGGCGGACGAGCTGGGACTCGACGTCGTGCTCGACCTGGAGACGGTGCCGCTGTTCGACGCCGACTGGGCGGACGAGGCCGCCTCCGTGCTGGACAGGTGCGCGGGGGCCGGAGCGACGGCACTCCTCGTGCACTCCGACCGGGAGGCGATCTCGCTGGTGGAGCAGGCGCAGGAGCGCGGCATGCGGGTGCCGGCGGACCTCGCCGTGGTTGCGTACGACGACGAGGTCGCCGGCCTGGCCGATCCGCCGCTCACCGCGGTGCGACCGCCCAAGGCGGCGATCGGCGCGGGCGCACTGGAGCTCCTGACGCGCAGGCTCGCTGCTCGGGCGGACGCCGCTGCCGCGCGTGACAGCGACGGCGGAGACGCGGTGACCGGAGCAGACCGGCCGGTACACCGCATCGAGCTGAGCCCACGCCTGATCGTGCGCGCGTCGAGCGCTTCCCGCGTGTGAGGCCGGGGCGCACGTCGAACACCCACCACGCTTGAGGCGGGGGAAGGACCAACGCCGGGGAGTGTGTTGCGCTCAGTACACAACGTCTACTGAGCGCAACACACCTGCCCCGGACATGCGTCGCCAGTCCTGTCCCCTGGCTTCCCGGCTCGGGGCTCAGGGCTCAGGGGCGTAACGCCGAAGCGTGACGCTCGCGCGCACCACATCGCGGAGCGCCGTCAGGCCCCCTGACACGACGCCGACCGCACGCGCCTGCACGAGCACGTTCCCGAGAGCCGTCGCCTCGACCGGTCCCGCGACGACAGGCAGCCCCGCCGCCTCGGCGGTGAGCCGGCACAGCAGCTCGTTCTGCGACCCCCCACCGACCACGTGCACGGCATCCACAACCACGCCGGCCAGCGACGACGCCTCCGAGATCGCCCGCGCGGACGCGGCGGCGAGGCTGTCGAGGATCACGCGGGCCAGGGCGGACCGCGTGCCGGGGACATCGACGCCCAGCCGGGAGACGGCCTCCCCGACCCGGCGCGGCATGTCCCCGGGGGCGAGGAACTCGTCACCGTCGACGTCGATGAGGCAACGGCCGCCCGGCTCCGTAGCGGCCTCGGCGAGCAGGGCGGTCAGGTCGACGGGCGCGCCGTCCTCCGCTGCCCAGGCCCGCACGCACTCGTCGAGCACCCACAGCCCCATGACGTTGCGCAGGTACCGCACGGTCCCGTCGAGCCCGAGCTCGTTGGTGAAGTTGGCGGCGCGGCTCGCCTCGGTGAGGACAGGAGCGGGCAGCTCCAGCCCGACGAGCGACCACGTGCCCGACGAGATGTACGCCGCCGAGTGCCCGAGCGGGGCGGCCGCGACGGCGGACGCCGTGTCGTGCGAGGCGACGGCGAGCACGGGCACCTCGCCGAGCCCGGTCGCCTCCCGCACCTCGGGCAACAGGTGCCCGACGGCGGCGCCGGGTTCGACGAGCTCCGGCAGCCGGGCCTGGAGGCCGACGAGCCCCGGATGGCTCGCGGCGAGCCGGTCGAGCAGCTCGGCCGACCAGGTGCGTGACCGGGCGTCGAGCAGCCCGGTCGTGGACGCGTTGGTCACCTCTGCGACCCGGCGGCCCGTGAGCCAGAACGTGATGAGGTCGGGCACCAGCAGCAGGTGCTCGGCCTTCCCCCACTCGCCGGCGGAGCCGAAGACCCCCGCCACCAGCTGGAACTCCGTGGTGAACGGCAGGTGCTGCAACCCGTTGACCGCGTAGTGGTCGGCGAACGGGATCTGCCGGTACACCTCGTCGGCGACCCCGTCCGTGCGCGGGTCGCGGTAGCAGTACGGGTCCGCCACGAGCTCGCCGGCGGTGTCGAGCAGCCCGTAGTCGACGGCCCACGAGTCGACGCCGATCCCGCGGATCGCAACGCCCCGCTCGCGCGCGACGTCACCCGCGGACCGCAGCCCGTCGAGGATGCCGCTCCACAGCGCACGCACGTCCCAGCGCAGCTCACCGCGCTCATCGGTCACCGGCCCGTTCGGGAACCGTCCGCACTCGACGAGCTCGGCCCGCCGGCCGTCGACCACACCGAGCATCACCCGCCCGCTGGTCGCGCCGAGGTCGATCGCGACGAACCCGGTCTCGACAGGCTCGACCAACGAACCAGGCTCGACCAACGAACCGGGCTCGACCAACGAACCGCTCACCGCAGGAACGCCGCTGCCACGCCCGCGTCGACGGGCACGTGCAGTCCGGTCGTGTGCGAGAAGTCCGAGGTGCACAGCGCGAACACGGCGGACGCCACGTTCTCGGGCAGCACCTCCCGCTTGAGCAGCGTGCGCTGCGCGTAGAACTCGCCCAGCTTCTCCTCCGGCACCCCGTACACCGCTGCCCGGTTGGCACCCCAGCCGGACGCGAAGATGCCAGACCCGCGCACGACGCCGTCGGGGTTCACGCCATTCACCCGGATGCCGTGCTGCCCCAGCTCGGCGGCGAGCAGCCGCACCTGGTGCGCCTGGTCGGCCTTGGTCGCCGAGTAGGCGATGTTGTTCGGCCCCGCGAACACGGAGTTCTTCGAGGAGATGTACACGATGTCGCCGCCGAGTCCCTGGTCCACCAGCACCCGCGCGGCTTCACGTGAAACCAGGAACGAGCCCTTGGCCATGACGCTGTGCTGCAGGTCCCAGTCGGCCTCGGTGGTGTCGAAGAGCGACCGCGACAGGGACAGGCCCGCGTTGTTCACCACGAGGTCCACACCGCCGAACGCAAGCACGGCCGCACGGATCCCGGCCTGCACCGCCGCCTCGGACGACACGTCCATGGCGACGCCGATCGCGACGTCCGCCGACCCCAGCTCCGCGGCTGCGGCGGCGGCCTTCTCGGCGTCCAGGTCGGCGACCACGACGCACGCGCCCTCGGCGGCGAGCCGCTGCGCGATCGCCTTGCCGATGCCCAACGCCGCCCCGGTCACCAGGGCGACCCGCGTCGCCAGCGGCTTAGGCGCTGGCATGCGCTGCAGCTTCGCCTCCTCGAGCGCCCAGTACTCGATGCGGAACTTCTCGTCCTCGGCGATGGGTGCGTACGTGGAGATGGTCTCCGCGCCACGCATCACGTTGATCGCGTTGACGTAGAACTCGCCGGCCACCCGCGCCGTCTGCTTGTTGCGCCCGTACGAGAACATGCCCACGCCGGGCACCAGCACGATCGCCGGGTCGGCGCCACGCATCGCCGGCGGCTCCTCGCCACGCGCCCGCGCCGCCTCCGCGCCACGTTCGTAGTACGCCGCGTAGTCCGCACGGTAGGCGGTGTGCGCCTCGCGCAGGGCGGTGACCGTCTCCTCCACGGTGGCCGACGTCGGGACGTCCACCACCAACGGCTTCACCTTGGTGCGCAGGAAGTGGTCGGGGCACGAGGTGCCGAGCTCGGCGAGCGGCAGCAGCCGCTCCCGTGCGAGGAGGTCCAGCACGACGTCGGAGTCGGTGAAGTGGCCGACCTGCGGCGCGTCCGCCGACGCGATGCCGCGGATCACGGGGGCGAGCGCTGCCGCGCGGGCCCGGCGCTCGGCGTCGGGCAGGGGCTCGTAACCGGGGCGCACGGCGCCGAAGGGGTGCACGCCGTCGGCCGCGAGTGCCGCCGTCCGCGTCTCGATGAACGCCTCTGCCCGGCGGATGATGTCGAGCGAGCGCGCCTCGCACTCCTCGCTCGTGTCGCCCCAGGCGGTGATGCCGTGACCACCCAGGATGCAGCCGATGGCCTGCGGGTTCTCCGCCTTGATCGCGGCGATGTCCAGGCCGAGCTGGAAGCCGGGGCGGCGCCACGGCACCCACACGACCTCGTCGCCGAAGATCTCGCGGGTGAGTGCCTCGCCGTCGGCCGCGGCGGCCACCGCGATGCCGGAGTCGGGGTGCAGGTGGTCCACGTGGGCGGCGTCGACCAGGCCGTGCATCGCCGTGTCGATCGAGGGCGCCGCACCGCCCTTGCCGTGCAGGCAGTAGTCGAAGGCAGCGACCATCTCGTCCTCGCGGTCCACACCCGGGTACACGTCGACGAGCGCCCGCATCCGGTCCAGGCGCAGCACCGCCAGGCCCTTGGCCCGGAGCGTGCCGAGGTCTCCCCCGGAGCCCTTGACCCACAGCAGCTCCACGGGCTCGCCCGTCACGGGGTCGGTGGCGTGCCCCTTCGCGGACGTGTTGCCGCCCGCGTAGTTGGTGTTCCTGGGATCGGCGCCCAGCCGGTTCGAGCGGGCGACGAGCGAGGTGACCGTCGGGTTGTCTGTCGCGTCGGCAGTCTGGTTCGTCATCGGGCTGCTGCTTCCGTTTCGGGTCGGTGCCCTCCGTCGGTCGAGCTCGTCGGGACCGAGGTCCCGGCGAGCTCGGCCGGCGGGGGCGTTGCGTCTCGGTGGTGCGGTGGTTCGTGCGACGTGCCGACGAGCCCGTCGGCGGTGAGCCAGGTCGCGATGCGCGCGATGCTGCGTGCCGCGCCGGCGGTGTCGGGCTCGTTGAGGTGGCCGTGATAGGTGCTGTCCTCGCGGACGAGCAGCACGTCGACCCCGGCGGCGGCGAGCTCGGCGCAGTAGGCCTCGCCCGAGGACCGCAGCGCGTCGTGGTCGGACGTGACGACGAACGTGGGCGGCAGCCCGCGCAGGTCCTGCCCTCCGGGGTGGGCGTAGGGGGAGAACGGGAGGTCGCTGTGGCCGAGGTAGTTGGCGCCCATCGCGCGCATCGCCTCGGGCGGGAAGTCCCGTTCTGGCGGCAGCGCCGCGATCTTCTCGGCGAGCTCCGGGCTCGGCGTCGGGAGCTCGTAGTGCGCCACGGGGTAGGCGAGCACGATGGACCGCGGCAGCGGTCCGCCCGTGTCGCGCAGGCGCAGCGACGCGCCGGCAGCCAGGTTGCCGCCGGCGCTCGCCCCACCCAGCGACCAGCGGTCCGGCCCGACGCCGAGACCGGCGTCCCGCGCCCAGCCGTAGGCGAACGTGACCTCCTCGGACGCGACGGGGAACCGCACCCCGCCGGCCGCGTCGGCCGTGTCCGGGTCCCGGTAGTCGAGCTCGGGTGCGAGCTGGTAGTCCACGCTCACGACCACGACGCCGACGGCCGCTAGGCTGCGCGCGACCCAGTCGGCCTCCGGCATGTCGAGGTCGCCGTGCATGAAGGCGCCGCCGTGCGCCCACACCAGGCCGGCCACCCGCCCGACGTCGGCCGCGGGCTCGTAGACCCGCACCCGCAGGTCGCCGTGCGGGCCGTCCAGCACGCGGTCCGCGACGGGGACGCTCACGCGCCCCATCCGGCCTGGGCGCCTCCGACCCGCTCTGCGGCGATCTTCTCGGCATAGCCGGACGCCGCGAAGGCGGCGGTCGGGTTCGGTTCCAGTCCCATCTCCTCGCGCACCTCGGCGACGAGCGGCCGGACGTCGGTGTCGTACGCGTCCATGAGGACGGCGTGCGCGCCGAGCACGTCACCGGAGAGCTGCGCCGCCGTGAGCGCCTCGACGTCGACGAGCAGGGCCTTCGCCGTCGCCTCCTGGACGTTCATGACCGACCGGATCTGGGCGGGGATCTTCGGCTCGATGTTGTGGCACTGGTCGAGCATGAAGTTGACACCGCTGTCCGGAGCGTGGGCGCCGGCGGAGACGATCTCGTGCATGATCCGGAACAGCTGGAACGGGTCCGCGGCGCCGACCATGAGGTCGTCGTCGGCGTAGAAGCGGCTGTTGAAGTCGAACGCGCCGAGGCGGCCCTGGCGCAGCAGCTGCGCCACGATGAACTCGATGTTGGTGCCGGGGGCGTGGTGGCCGGTGTCGAGCACCACCTTGGCCCGGTCGCCCAGGGCCATGACGTGCAGCAGGGACGTGCCCCAGTCCGGGACGTCGGTGATGTAGAACGCGGGCTCGAAGAACTTGTACTCGAGCACCATGTGCTGATCGTCGTCGAGCGCGCCGTAGATCTCGCTCAGCGACTCGGCGATCCGGTCCTGCCGGGCCCGGATCGAGTCCTGGCCGGGGTAGTTGAGACCGTCGGAGAGCCAGACCTTGAGGTCCTTGGAGCCCGTCGCCCGCATGACGTCGATGCACTGCTTGTGGTGGTCGACCGCCTTGGCCCGCACCCGGGGGTCCGGGTGGGCGAGGGAGCCCAGCATGAAGTCGTCGTCCTGGAAGACGTTCGAGTTGATCATGCCGATCCGCACGCCCAGGCCCTCCGCGTGCCGCGCGAGCGCCTCGAAGTCGTCGACCAGGTCCCAGGGGATGTGCAGACTGACCCGCGGGGCGACACCGGTGTACTGGTGGACCTGCGCGGCGTCGGCCACCTTCTCGAACGGGTCGCGCGGCACGCCCGCCTGGCCGAAGACCTTGAACCTCGTCCCCGAGTTGCCGAACGCCCACGACGGCAGCTCGATCGTCTGTTCCTTGAGCGCGGCCTTGGCTTCCGCGACACGTGTGGATGCCGCCATGGCGTCCTCCCTCTCCGCGCACTCCCTCGTGCACACCTTGAAACGATTCAGTCGGAGCCTATGTCGACGGCGGCGGCGGGTCAAGAGCGGTGGTCGCGGGCACGCCTCCCCAGGACGAGAAACGTCAGGTGACCGGCAGCACGAGCTGCCGGTCACCTGACGTTCTCACGGCCCGGAGGGCGCGGGGTCAGTACCGCGAGTCGGCGTACGCGAGGTAGGTCTTGGACGTGATGAGCGACCGGCGCAGCGCCGCCTCGGTCTGGCTACCGCTCAGCCGTGTCACCCAGGCGTCGCGCTGTGCGGCCGTCGGCGTGATGTTCACGTAGTGCTGGTAGGTCTCCGTCACCCGCAGCCGCAGGGCGGCCCGGCTGTCCCAGATCGCCTGGACCACGCCCTGCTTGCCGAGCGTGGACAGCCGCGAGACCCAGACGTTGCGCTGATGCGTCGTGGGCCGCTGGTTCAGGATGTCCCGGTACAGCGCGTTCACGTAACCGGCCTTGGTGCCACCCGCGTTCCGGTAGTAGGCCGACGACTTCCACATGAGGTAGGGCTCGACCTCGTCCACGGCGAGGCTCCCCTGCTTGATCAGCGAGACGTAGCCGGAGACCTGCGTGGACGTCGGCGTGTAGCCGAGCGTCGCCTGGAACGCCGAGACCACCCGCGCGCTGCGGTACTGGTTGGACTTCTCCATGGTGTCGGCGAGCACGCCCGTCCCGCTCGCGGACACCCGATAGCCCCAGTTCCTGATCTCGGCGGAGGTGGCCGGGCGTCCGAGCATGTCCTGGTAGATCGCCTGGACCGCGTTCCGGTACTTCTCGGCCACCTCGGAGTACTGCCGGGCGTATGCCGCCGCACTGTCCTGGATGCTCGACAGCGCCGGATAGGCGAGGTTGCCCGGGCACTCGGTCTGGTGCGTGTCCCGGTGTCCGAACACCCGCGGCAGGACCACCTGCTGGCCCGCGTCGTACCGACCACCGGCCGTGCGGCCCGCTGAGGTGAAGGTCGCCGACGTGTCCGGGTCGACCCCGTACTGCGCCAGCCGGAAGCCGGCGATCTCCGCGACGCTGTCCTTCTGCGCCGCGGACGGGGCCACGTTCGTGTACGTGCCGACCATCGAGACGCCGACGGTCCGGGTGTTGAAGCCGCCTGCGTGCGCGCCGATGATCGGGGCCGTGATGCTGCCCTGGGCGCCCTCGTAGATATTTCCCCACTTGTCGACCAGGAAGTTGTAGCCGATGTCGCACCAGCCGTTGCCGTTCTGGTGGTACGCCTGGTCGTTGCGGATGAGCTGCATCGCCTCGGCGACCGTCGCGTAGTCGTTCGGGTTCACCGTGTGGTGCACGACGGCACCCTCGAGCCGGTCCGCCGCGCCCCACGTCGTCCCTGCCGTCCCCGTGCCGCCTTCGGGCGGGCACTCGGGGATCGCACGTGGCGGGGCCGCGCCCCACTGGGCACGCGTGATGATCGTGGGCCCGTTGGTGGCCGCGGACGCCGCCACCTCGCCCGACGTCGCCGCCGCGACCGTCCGGACCTGCTCGGAGGTCACGAGCGTCAGCTCGATGCCCTCCGGGACGCTCGCCGCCTTGTCGACGGTCGCCACCTGGACCGTCACCGCCTCACCCACGTGGACCGGCGCGGACAGGAACTCGGTCTGCTCCCCGTCGGGCACGTCGCTGGACTTCTCCAGGTGCGTCCACGGGCCCCACGTACCGTCCTCGGCCTGTGCCCGGACCTGCAGCTCGGGCACCGTCGAGTCGATGGCGACGGGCCAGCTCACGCCCACGGTCTGGAACCCCTTCGGCGCCGCCACCTCGCCGGCGACGCGCCCGGCGGTGTCGGTGGTGTCGAGCACCACCTCGCCGTCGGCCACCGTGCTGCTCCCTGCGACCTCCGGCGCGGCCTTGGTCACGTCCGCGACCCGAGTGGTCTCGGCGGCAGGAGCTGCCGCGACAGCGACCTTCTCGACCGAGGCGTCCGTCGTCCCGGCGTCCGGGAGCGCCGAGTCCTCCGAGGCGAGCGGTGCCGAGCTGCCTTCGGGCTCGAGGGACGGCTCCAGCGTCTGTGCTGTCGCCGCCGGGGCGAGCGCGCCCCCGAGCATGATCGCCGGGGCCACGCCCAGGATGATCGTCCTACCCACCACGCTGCGGGCGACCGATGCCCTCAGATTCGACCGGGATGTCGGTGCTGCCGCATGCCGAGCCACTGTGTCCTCCTCGTATCGAGCGTGTCCGCGCCCAGCGCGAACGACGCAAATAACACAGGGACCCTAGCGGTGACGGTTGCCCCTGGAGCCGCTTTTCACCCAGCCCGGCGGGTGAACTCGACGGGAACAAAGGAGCGTCCGACACACCCGTACCGGGCATCGGCATCCATTCGCCGAACCGGCGGAAAACCCGTTCCGGAATGTGATCAGGCTTGTCACCTCGGGCAGGTAGCAAGCCTGATCGCATTCCGGAAAGGATCACACAAAGAAAGGCAATGAACGGCGCATCGCGTGCGACTAGAAGTCGAAGTCCGCGATGTTGCTCTCGTCGAACACGAACGGCTCACCGAGCAGCACCTCGCCGCCGGTCCCGACGGTGAACTCACCCAGGCGGCCGGCGGTGAAGGTCTCACCCTCCTCGCCCGTGATGTCTCCCGCGACGAGAGCGGCGGCGGCCTGCGTCGCCAGGTAGCCGAGATCAGTCGGGTTCCACAGCGCGAAGGCCTCGACGGTGCCGTCCTCCACGTACTCGCGCATCTGGTTGGGCGTGCCGAGACCGGTCACGGCGACCTCGCCCTTGTACTCCGACGTCGACACGTAGCGCGCGGCAGCGGCGATGCCGACGGTCGTGGGCGAGACGATGCCCTTGAGGTCGGGGTGCGACTGGAGCAGTGCCGCCGTCTTGTCGAACGAGGTCTGGTCGTCGTCGTCGCCGTAGACGGTCTCGACCAGCTCGATGTCGGGGTAGTCGGAGGCGAGCTTCTCCTCCATGAGCGCGATCCACGCGTTCTGGTTGGTCGCGTTGGCCGAGGCGGACAGGATCGCGATCTCGCCCTCCCCGCCGATCTGGTCGGCGACCAGCTCGAGCTGCTTGTCGGCGATGCCCTCGGGCGAGGCCTGGTTGACGAACAGGTCGCGGAACTGCGGCTCCGTGTCCGAGTCGAAGGTGACCACCTTGGTGCCCGCCGACCGCGCCTCCTCCAGCGCGTCACCGATCGCCGTGGGGTCGTTGGCCGACACCACGAGCGCGCCCCTGCCCTGCTGTGCGGCGGTGTTGATGAACGGCACCTGGGCGTCGGGCGAGGCAGCGTCCGGGCCGACCTCCTCCACGGCGGCGCCCAGCTCGTCACCCGCCTCTTGTGCGCCCGTCATCGACGCCTCGAAGTAGGGGTTGCCGAGGTTCTTGGGCAGCACGGTGATCGACACGTCGTCGGTGGCGCCACCGCCCTCCTCGCTCGAGCTGCACGCCGTCAGACCCAGCACCAGCACAGCGGCCGTACCGGCCGCGAGCACAGATGTGAACTTCATCGTCCGTCTCCCTACGTTCGTTGCCCGACGGCGCTGCGCCGCCGGACTCTCAGGCCGCCCGCGATACGCGGGGCGACCACGGAAACAACCAGTGCCGTGCCGATCACTATGTTGATGACGTTGACCGTGACGCCCTCCAGGCGGAGCGCGCTGCCCAGCACACCGATGAGCAGGACGCCGGCGACCACCCCGTGGATCGCGCCGCGCCCGCCGAAGATCGACACCCCGCCCAGCAGCACGGCCGCGACGACCTGGAGCTCCATGCCCGTCGCGTTGTCGCCGCGAGCGCTGCCGTAGCGGAGCGTGTAATAGACGCCCGCGAGCGCCGACACCGCCCCCGACAGCACGAACAGGATCAGCAGCGTGCGCTTGACGTCGACGCCGGAGAACCGGGCGGCCTCGCTGCTGCGGCCGATGTCGAGCACGTTCCTGCCGAACGGGGTGGCGTGCAGCAGGACGGCGAAGACGGCGATCAGCGCGAGGAGCCCCAGGGTGATCACCGGGTAGGGCGACTCCCCCAGATTCTCCGTGGCGCCGTCGGTCCAGGACCCGGGGAACCCGGTGACCGCCGTCGTGCCGAGCAGGCCGACGGCGAGGCCGCGGTAGAGAGCGAGCGAGCCGATGGTGACCGCCAGCGACGGCAGGCCGGCGTACGCGACCAGTGCCCCGTTGACGGCGCCGCACACCGCACCGAGCAGCACCGAGACCAGCAGGGCGGCCCAGAGGCCGAGTCCCGCCTGGTAGAGCAGGCCGAAGGTCACGCTGGAGAGCCCGACCACCGACGCGACGGACAGGTCGATCTCGCCGGTCGCGATGATCAGCGTCATGGGGAGGGCGATGAGCAGCACGGGGGCGACGTCGAGCACCAGGTAGGTGATGGTGAGCGGGCCGTCGAAGCCCTGCACCACCGCTGAGGCGACGATCCAGGCCACCACCAGGATCAGGATGGTGAGCATCTCGCGGGTGAGCAGCGCACGCTGCCACCACGGGCGGGCGTGGGTCCTCATGCGGTCGCCTCCTCGCGGTCGTCCGGGCCTGCGCCGGGCGGCACGCTGCCGGGCGGTGCGCCGGGTGGCGCGCCGGGTGGCGCGGCGTCGCGGGCGGCGGCCAGGCGGCGCGAGCGGCGGTTCGCGAGCACACGGTCCAGCGCGATGGCACCGATGATGAGGGCGCCGACCACCGCGCGCTGCCAGAAGTCGGGGATCCCCACGACGGGCAGCGCACGGTTGATGGTCAGCAGCAGCATCGCGCCGAGCGCGGCGCCCGCGACGGTGCCGCTGCCCCCGAAGATCGCCACGCCGCCCACGACCACGGCGCCGACGACCTGCAGCTCCATGCCTGTTCCGGCGCCGGAGGAGACCGTCCCGTAGCGGGCGGCGAACATCACTCCGGCGAGCCCGGCGAGCGCCCCGTTCAGCGCGAACGCCCACAGCAGGCGACGTCGGACGGGCAGGCCCTGCAGCGCCGCGGCGTCGGGGTCGGAGCCGATGGCGTACAGCTGCCGACCGCCCCGCGACGTGTACATGTAGTAGCCCACGGCCACCAGCACGATCGCGGCGACGATGGTCAGCACCGGGATGCCGAGCACCTGCCGCGTGCCCAGGCCGAGGAAGGTGCGCGGCATGTCGCCGGCGTCGATCCGGTCGCTGCCCGCCCAGGTCAGGGTCACGCCGCGGTAGACGTACAGGGTGCCGAGCGTGATGACGAGGGCGGGCACGCGCGCGAACGCGACGATGGAGCCGTTGATCAGGCCGAGCAACGCCCCGGCCGCGACGGCGACCAGCGCCACCACGATGATCGGGAGGTCCGGTGCCGCCATGAACAGGCGGCCCGTCAGGTAGGCGGTGAGCCCCAGGACCGACCCGACGGACAGGTCCACGTTGCGCGTGATGACGACGACTGCCTGACCCACGGCGAGCACCACGAGAATCGCGGGCGTCAGCAGGAGGTCGCGCCAGCCGCCCGCGCTGAGCAGGAAGCCCGGCTGGACGGCGGTGGTCACGCCGATCACCACCAGGAGGGCGAGCGCGATGCCTGCCTCGCGGCGGCGGAGCACGTTCCTCATGCCGCCCCCTCGGTCGCGGTGTCGCTCCGGGCCGCGCCCGGGGTCGCCGCGCGCATCACCGCCTCCGGCGTCGCCTCCGCGCGGCTCAGCTCGCTGACGATCCGCCCCTCGCGCACCACGAGTACCCGGTCGGCCATCCCCAGCACCTCCGGCAGCTCGGACGAGATCATGAGGACCGCCAGCCCTTCGGCGGCCAGGGTGGACAACAGCCGGTGCACCTCTGCCTTGGTGCCGACGTCGATGCCGCGGGTCGGCTCGTCCACCATGAGCACCTTCGGCCCGGTGGCCAGCCACTTGGCGAGCACCACCTTCTGCTGGTTGCCGCCGCTCATGGTGGTGGCGAGCGCATCCAGGGCTCCCGCCTTCACGGCCAGGCGGCCGGACCAATCGCGTGCGAGCCGCGCCTCGACGTCGGGCAGCAGGATGCCGAGGCGCGCCAACCGCTTCCGCGCGACCGCGCTCACGTTGCGCGCCACCGACGACTCGGTGACCAGGCCCTGCAGACGCCGGTCCTCCGGGACCAGGGCGAGACCCGCGGCGATGGCCGCGGCCGGGTCGCCCGGCCGCAGGGTCCGCCCGCCGACGGCGACGCGCCCGGCGTCGTACCGGTCGATGCCGAACACCGCCCGCGCGATCTCGCTGCGCCCGGCGCCGACGAGGCCCGCCAGGCCGACGATCTCTCCCGCCCGCACCTCGAAGGAGACGTCGTGGAAGGTACCCGTCGACTCCAGCCCCTCGACCCGCAGCGCCACCTCGCCGGGCGTGCTCGGCATCTTCGGGTAGAGCTCGGCCACGTCGCGGCCGACCATGCGGCGCACCAGCTCGTCCGGAGTGACGTCGGTGACGGTGTCGGTCGAGACATGCTCGCCGTCGCGCATGACGGTGACGGTGTCGCAGAGGTCGGCCACCTCGTCGAGGCGGTGCGAGATGAAGACGACGGCGCGGCCGGCGTCGCGCAGGCCACGAGCGACAGCGAACAGCCTGCGTACCTCGACGGCGCTCAGCGCCGCCGTCGGCTCGTCCATGACCAGGAGCCGCGCGTCCAGGGAGATCGCCTTGGCGATCTCGACGATCTGCTGGTCCGCGATCGACAGGCCCTCCGCGGGGCGGTCCGGGTCCAGGTCGACACCGAGCTCCCGGAACAGGTCGCGGGCCCCCTCGCGCATGGCGCGACGGTCGATCCGGCGGAAGCGGCCGAGCGGCTCGCGGCCGAGAAAGATGTTCTCGGTGACGGTGAGGTCGGGAAAGCTCGCGGGCTCCTGGTGGATGACGGCGACGCCGGCGGCCTTGGCCTCCGCGGGACCGGCGAAGTCGACGGGCTCACCGTCGAGCTCGACGATGCCCGCGTCCCGCCGGTGCACCCCGCCCACGATCTTGACCAGCGTGGACTTGCCCGCGCCGTTCTCTCCGACCAGGGCGTGGATGCTGCCCGCGCGGACCACCAGGGTGCCGGAGCGGAGCGCTGCCACGGGCCCGAAGGACTTGGCCACCCCTTCGAGGCGCAGCGTCGGTGCGGCGTTCGGCATATCTCTCCGTCGAGCTGTGCGGGCGGTCAACGGTGACCGCAGGGCTGACTGCACATCCGGTTTGAATCGTTCAAACAGATACTTCGGAAGATAGACCTGCCAGGTCAGAGCGTCAAGAACTTTCGGCGCGTCCATTGCCGTGCTGTTCCACTTACGGAACTCTTGGGCGATCAGGGGTGCAGTCCGCCCGTACTACGCACCGGAGGTGACCGGAGATGAGCCAACCAGCGGCCGAGGAGCATGCAGCTCTCGGCGAGGAACCCACTGAGCTCAAGCGGGTGATGGGGCCCAAGCTTCTCCTGCTCTTCATCGTCGGCGACATTCTCGGTACGGGCGTCTACGCGCTCACCGGACAGGTCGCGGCCGAGGTCGGCGGTGCGGCATGGGCGCCGTTCATCGTCGCTTTTCTCATCGCGCTCATCACCGCGTTCTCCTATCTGGAGCTCGTGACCAAGTATCCGCAGGCGGCCGGCGCAGCGTTGTACACGCACAAGGCGTTCGGACTTCATTTCCTGACGTTCATGGTGTGCTTCACCGTCATGTGCTCGGGTATCACGTCGGCGTCCACGGCCGCCCGGGCCGTCGGGTCCAACCTGCTCGTCGGGTTCGGCGTCGAGGAACCGAACACCTGGGTGGTGGTGGGTGTCGCCCTGGTCTTCATGGCGCTGGTCGCGGCCGTGAACCTGCGCGGCGTCGGCGAGTCCGTGAAGGCCAACATCGTGCTCACGATCGTCGAGCTGTCCGGCCTGCTCTTCATCATCCTGGTCGGCATCTTCGCCATCTTCGGCGGGCAGGCCGACTTCAGCCGCGTGATGGTGTTCGAGAGCCCCGGCGACAAGAACGCCTTCCTCGCCGTGACTGCAGCGACGTCGCTCGCGTTCTTCGCGATGGTCGGGTTCGAGGACGCCGTCAACATGGCCGAGGAGACGCGGGATCCGGTGAAGATCTTCCCGCGCATCATGATCACCGGCATCGGCATCACCGGCGTCATCTACGTGCTGGTCGCGATCTTCACCGTGGCGATCGTCCCCGTGGGCGAGCTCGGTGCGAGCGAGACCCCGCTCACGCTCGTGGTCCAGCGGGCCCTGCCCGACTTCCCCATGGGCTCCATCTATCCGTTCATCACCATCTTCGCCGTCGCCAACTCCGCCCTGATCAACATGCTGATGGCGTCCCGCCTGCTGTACGGCATGGCCAAGCAGAAGGTGCTACCGCCGTTCCTCGGGAAGGTGGGGGCGAGCCGCCGGACGCCGTGGGCGGCGATCCTGTTCACCACCGTCCTCTCGTTCGGGCTCATCGTGCTCGTGACGCTGCAGGAGGGCTCCGGCGTCATCGCCGCACTGGGCGGCACCACCTCGCTCCTGCTGCTCGCGGTGTTCACCATCGTCAACGTCGCGGTGCTCAAGCTGCGGAACAACATCGTGGAGCGGAAGCACTTCGTGGCTCCGACCGTGCTGCCGATCCTCGGCGCGCTGCTCTGCGCGTTCTTCGTCGGGCCGTGGACCGGGCGCGATCCGCTCCAGTACCAGATCGCGGGCTGGCTCCTGCTCATCGGCGTGGTCCTGTGGTTCGTCACCTGGTCGTTCAACCGCCCGGAGCCGACCCAGATCACGGATCCGAACGCACTCAGCGAACGCGAGGGCGGCGTCAACTAGGCCGAGCTCGCGGCTCCCGACCGCGCGAGGTGACTGCTGGTCCGGGAGGTGTGTTGCTCCGCGTAGACATCATCTACGCAGAGCAACACACCGCCCGGGCTTGGACCCACCGCGCCGCCGCGGGCGACGTCGCCACCGGACGATGTCGCCACCGGACGATGTCGCCACCGGACGATGTCGCCACCGGACGAGCTCACTCCCCGGCAGCGCCGTCGGCCCCGCCCTCCAGCGCCGCCAGCTGACCCTCCAGGTAAAAGACCTCGTCCAGCAGCACGAACCCGTCGTCGGGATTGCCCTCGTCGACGAAGAACCCCGACATCGCCGCCTGCCAGCGCGCGTTGACCTCGGTCGCCGCCATGCCCCGCTGCGCCGCCTCGTAGTCGTCGGTCTCGAGGAATCCGACGAGCAGACCGTCGTCGCGCAGGAACAGGTGGTAGTCGCGCCAGCCCGTGTCCCGCAGGGCCTCCAGCATCTCTGGCCAGACGGCGGCGTGTGCCGCCCGGTACTCCGGGATACGGTCTGCCCGCACCCGTGACGTGAAACAGACCCGTGCGCCAGCAGTACTGCTCGACATGTCCGTCCTCCGGTTCCTCGTGAAACGGTTCATAATGTAGCCCGAAGCAAGGAGGCACTCCATGACCCAGCCGGCCGCTCACCGACGAGCATCCATCGCCGACGTCGCCCGTGCTGCCGGTGTCTCCGTCGGCACGGTGTCCAACGTCCTCAACCGGCCCGAACGCGTGCTGCCCGGCACCCGCGAGCGGGTCGAGGCCGCCATCGAGGAGCTGAGCTTCGTGCGCAACGGCTCCGCACGGCAGCTCCGCGCCGGGACCATCACGACCATCGGCGCCATCGTCCTGGACATCGCCAACCCGTTCTTCACCGACGTGGCGCGGGGCATCGAGGAGCGGCTGGACCGCGACGACTTCACGCTCATGGTGGCGTCGTCCGACGACGACCCCGACCGCGAGCAGCGCTACCTGCGCCTGTTCGAGGAGCACGGCGTGCAGGGTGTCATGGTCGTGCCGGCGACGAACAACATCGAGCACCTGCTGGCCGTCCGCCGGCGGGGCACCGGCGTCGTGCTCTTGGACCAGCCGTCGTCGGACCCGAGCATCTCGTCGGTCGCCGTCGACGACGTCCGCGGCGGTGAGCTCGCCGCCCACCACCTGCTGGACGAGGGCCACACCCGGATCGTCTTCCTCAACGGGCCGCACACGATCAGGCAGTGCGCCGACCGCCACGAGGGCGTGGTCAAGGCGCTGGCGGCCGCAGGGCTCGACCCCGCGACCGCGCTGGTCGAGATCACCGTGACCAGCCTCAACGCGGAGGGCGGCGAGGCGGCGATCCGCGGCCTCCTGGAGTCGGGCGACCGGCCGACCGCGGTGTTCTGCGTGAACGACCTGGTCGCGCTGGGCGTGCTGCGCACGCTCCGCACGGAGAACATCGCCGTCCCCACCGACATGGCGGTCGTGGGGTACGACGACGTCGCGTTCGCCGCGGAGCTGTCCACGCCCCTGACCTCGGTGCGTCAGCCGACGCACGAGCTCGGCGTCCGCGCGGCGGACCTCCTGCTCAGCGGCCCCGACTCGGCGGCAGAGCACGTGATGTTCCAGCCGACTCTCGTGGTGCGGGGCTCGAGCTCGACCGTGGCGGGGTAGGTCTCAGCAGGTGGCCTCGAACAGCGGGACCAGCAGGTCACCCAGCTCGTAGAGGGCATCCGGGTCGGCCGAGTAGTTCCGGCCCGTGATGCCGGCCGTGACCACCCGCTCGCCGTCGGCCGACGTCAGCACCACGCTCATCGTGCCGACGCCACCGCCGTCGTGACCGTAGAGGTACTCGCCCGGCACGCAGGGGTCGGGCACGCGGACGATCCCGAACCCGTAACCGACCGCGCTGCGTGGCGTGAGCATCTCGGCGACCGTCCCGGGCCGCAGCAGGTCGCCGGTGACGAGCGCGTCGGCAAAGGCCGCGAGATCCGCCGTCGTGCTGGTCACCGAGCCTGCCGCGCGGAACAGCGTGGGGTCGAGATGCTCGGTCGAGTACCAGCCCTTGCCTTCCGCACCGGTGTACGCGGCGCCGATCAGGAACCGCCCAGGAGTACCGGGCTGCTCCGGGTAGTCGCTGTCGGACATCCCCGCCGGATCGAACACCCGCTCCTCGAGCAGGTCGTCGAGGCTCCGCCCGGTCACCTTCTCGAGCATCATGCCGAGGGTCACGAACCCGGCGTTCGAGTACGAGAACCCGCTGCCCGGCTCCAGCACCCATGGCGCGGTGTGGGCGGCGCGGATGTGGTCAGCCTCGGAATAGTGGTCGCCCACCACGCTCAGGTACTCGTCGATGTCGTCCGGGTCGGTCATGTGGTCCCGCGTCAGCTGGTCGTTGGCGGTGGGAGCGCCCGACGTGTGGCTCAGCAGCTGCTCGATCGTCACGTCGCGCGGCAGCGCACCGGGCAGGACGTCCTCGGTGCTGGTGTCGAGCGACCAGGTACCGTTCTCGACCTCCTGCAGCACCAGGGTCGCGATCATCATCTTGGTCACGCTGGCGACCCGGAAACGGTCGGTCGTCCGGGCGCGGGAGTGGCCCCGTAGCTCGCGGACACCACGCGCCCCGGACCACGAAAAGCCTTCGGCGTCGACGCGTGCGGTGACGGCGAGGGCGCCGTCGTCCACCAGGTCCGCGAGCGCCTGGTCCAGGTCCCGATGGACGGTGCCGTCGGACGCCGCGGGCGGCGCGGCGTCCGCGGCGGCTGCGCGCACCGCGTGCGCGAGGGCGGTGGGATGGTCGGGCGCCGACCCGGCTTCCGGCGGCGTCGCGCTCACCGGTGCGGCCGGCGGTGCCGCGACCGCAGTGACGGCGCCGGCTCCGGTGAGCGGCAGGATGCCGGCGATCACCATGCTCAGCGCGGCTCGTGCTCGGTGGGTGGGGTTCATCGGGATGCTCCTTCGTCGTGGCAGACCAGCAGCATGTGCCGCGACATGCGGTGGACGGCTCCCCCACCAGGGTGATCACGAAGTCATTGCATCCCCCGTCCGAGTGAGCCCCCGGTACCGCACGCCGAACGACCATGCGGTTGCTGCCACCGACGGCCCGTCCCTGGCAGAAACAGCATGGTCATCTCAGTAATCGGTTGACCGGGCCGCTGGAGCGTGGAGTCGGACGGTCGCCGTGAGGTATTCGGCGGCGATGGCGGCGAACCGCTCGGGGGCGTCCCGGCGCACGAAGTGGGACGCGCCGTCGACCACTGCGAGGCGGGCGCCGCACCCGGCGAGCATCCGCCGGTGCCTGGCCGTCATCCCGACCTCTGGCGCGACTCCCCCGGTGACGACCAGCACGTCCACCCCGCCGGACGTGAGGCTGCGCACCAGGTCGGGCCACGGCGGCGTCGGGATGACGTCGCCGTGCCGCACGAGCTCCGGATCGGCGTCGTGCTGCGCCCGGGCCCAGGCGGGTAGCTCGCTCGGGTCCGAGCGCCGGGCCTTTATCGACCGCGAGGCCGAGTTCGAGGTGTCCGGCAACTACGGGCGGACCGTCGGCGTGGTGAGCGCGTCCCGGACCGGGCGCGCCCTGATCGAGCTGCTGCGGCCGTTCCCGGCGCTCCGCGTCCTCCTGTACGACCCGTACGTCACGGCGGACGAGGCGGCGGAGCTCGGCGTCGAGCCGGTGACGCTGCCCGAGCTGATGAGCCGCAGCGACGTCGTGACGCTGCAGACGCCGCTGCTGCCCGAGACGGTGGGGCTGATCGACGCCGCCCTGCTCGCCCGCATGCCCGACGGGGCCACGTTGATCAACACCGCGCGCGGCCCGGTCGTGGACGCCGAGGCGCTCGAGCGCGAGCTGGTCGGCGGCCGCATCAGCGCGGTGCTCCACGTCACCGACCCCGAGCCCCTGCCGGCGTCGTCCCCGCTGTACGACCTGCCGAACGTGCTGCTCACGCCGCACATCGCCGGGTCGATGGGCACCGAGCTGCGCCGGATGGGCGACATGGCGGCCGCAGACCTCGCTCGATACGTGCGCTCCGCACCCCGACGGATACGCTCTCCGGGCAGCCGAGGTACCCACCGACGCAGGGAGGCGAGCAGCGACGATGAACGATCCGGCACCGTCCCGGGCCGCACGGCTTGCTGACGTGGCCGAGCTCGCCGGGGTCTCCGCGGCGACGGCGTCGCGCGCCCTCAACGGGAGCGACCGCGGCGTCCGCGAGGCCAACCGGGCCCGGGTGCTCGAGGCGGCCAAGGCGCTCGGCTACACCACGAACTTCGCCGCGCAGGCCGTCGCCAAGGGCCGCTCCCGCGGGGTGGCCCTGGTCGTCAAGGGCATGCCCGACGACTTCGCCAACCCGATCACCGCGGGTTTGGTGGCCGCGGCGCAGCGGCGGGGGCTGCCGTTCACCCTGATCTCGGCCGGACCCGACCAGGCCGACCTGGTCGAGGCGGTGAACCTCTCCCGTGGCCACCGGCCCGAGATCCTGATGATCGCCGGCGGGCGCACGAAGGACGACCCGACGGTCCCCGCGCTCGTCGAGGCGCTGAAGCGCTACGAGGCCGAGGGCGGCCGCGTGGTGCTCGTGACCCAGGAGGGTCTGCCGTTCGACACCGTCGCGTACGCGAACCGGCAGGGCGGCTACGACATGGCCACCGCGCTGGTCGGCCTCGGGTACCGCGACTTCGCGGTCATCTCCGGGCTCAAGCACGGCCTCACCCAGCGCGACCGCACCGAGGGTTTCGCGGCCGGGCTGGCCGACGCCGGGATCGAGCTCTCCGCCGACCGGGTGCTGATCGGTGAGTTCGACCGGGACGCGGCCTACGCGCTGACCGGCGAGCTCCTGCGCCGCAACATCGCGGTGGACGCCGTGTTCGCCGTGAACGACGCGATGGCGCTCGGGGTGCTCACCTTCCTGCGTGACTCGGGGGACCCGAAGCGCCTGGCGGTGGCCGGGTTCGACGACATCAAGGCGCTGCGCGACGTGACCCCGGCGCTGACCACGGTGCGGCTCCCGTGGGAGCAGGTGGCCGACGAGGCGCTGTCGCTGGCCCTCGGCCCCCGCGGCGATGCCCCGCGGACCACGGTGGTCGAGGGCCACGTCATAGTCCGCGAGAGCACCCCGCCCAAGTAGTCCGCTGGTGTGGGCGTGATCATTGCGCCTCAAGCGGGCACATAGTCGCAACGATCACGCCCACAACGAACTACTTCTGCGGGATCGGGACCGTTGACCAGTCGGTGTCCGCGGCCAGGTAGAAGCCCGGGTACGACGGCTGGTTGTACGACGTCTGCTGACGTGCCACCTCGACGCGGTACTGCCTGTCCTGCATGAGTGTGTACAGGGCGATGTCGGTCGGCTCGGTGGTCGTGAACAGCCGCAGCGCGTTCGAGTCGGTGGTCCGCACCAGCACCTCCTCGCGCCAGTCGCCCAGCACGTCGGCCACGAGGGACGGGTTGCCCTTGGTGCCGTTGTTCGTCAGCGTCCCGTCCAGGGTCGCCACCGTGCCGCGCGACCAGTCCTTGATCGTCGGCACCGCGTCGCCCGAGCCCTCGATGAGCTGGGTGGTCCCGTCGCCGGCCCAGCGCACCGACTGGTTGGTGCCCATGGTCGTCGACGACACCCGCACACCCGTGGCGCTCAGCGTGCCCGACCCCAGCGTGCCGTCCGGCATGGACGCCCAGACCTCGATGCCCGGCACGTCCGGCTGTACGTCGCCGATCATCGCCCGACCGGTGTCCCGCCCGGAGTACTGGCCGAACAGCACCTCGCCGTCCTCCGCCGAACGCAGCGCGGAGCCGTACGGCGCCCAGCTGCCGCCCTCGTGCGCGGTCCAGATCTCGAGCCCGGGGCGCGCCGGGTCGATGTCGGTCACGTGCATGGCGTCACCGTGGCCCAGCCCCGCCCGCGCGCCGGGGTTCGCCGAGCCTTCGGGCAGCGTGTCGAACGACGAGTACAGCAGCGACCCGTCGTCGTCGAGCGTCGCCGAGCCGTAGACGATCTCCTGCCTGCCGTCGGCGTCGACGTCGGCGGCGGACAGGGAGTGGAAGCCCTGCGTCGTGAGGCTGCCCCACTCGGGTGACGTGCCCGGCACGCCGTGCGGGCTGTCGTTGAACGGGTTGGACATCGGCGTCCAGCCGGAGTCGGCGAGCCAGCGCTTGGTCAGGTGCCTGCCGTCCCAGTCGTACGCAGCGACGGTGGAGCGGGTGTAGTAGCCGCGCGCGAAGATCGCGCTCGGCCGGCCCTCGGACAGGTAGGCCACACCTGCCAGGAACCGGTCGACCCGGTTGCCCGGCTCGATGCGGGCCATCGCGTAGTCGCCCCAGAGCAGTCCGTCGTCGGTGCGCCCGGGCTCGTAGTCGACGGTCTCCATGGGCTTGCCGCTGCGCCCGTCGAAGACCGTGAGGTACTCCGGGCCGCTCACCACGAAGCCCTCGAAGTTCCGCAGCTGGTTCCGCGTCGAACGGGCAGGCGCGTAGACGTCGACGAAGTGGTCGGCCGCGGCGCGCGCCTCGGCGTCGGACAGCGGGTAGGACCATCGGGCGTCGATGCCCCATGCCTCCTCGAGCGTGGCGGGCCACTGCCCGTTGGTCACCTCGGACCGCGACGACCAGCCGCGGAACGTGTCCACGAGGTGCTCGTAGTAGTCACCGGCCGACATCCGGTAGTCGTCGGCATGGGTGACACCGGCCGCCCGGTCGTCCCGCGGGATCCCGATGTAGCGCTGCCCGGCGGGCCTCCCGTTGTCGTACGTGGTCACGCGCGTACCGGGGGCCGTCTTGACCATCAGCTCGGCGCGGCCGTCGCCGTCGAAGTCGTAGACGGGGAACTGCGCGTAGTGCGCGCCCGCGCGGATGTTCACGCCCAGGTCGATGCGCCAGAGCTGGGTGCCGTCGAGCTCGTAGGCGTCGAGGTAGGCGTTGCCCGTGTACCCGACCTGCGACACGTCCTTGGAGTTGGACGGGTCCCACTTCACGACGATCTCGTACTCGTCGTCGCCGTCGAGGTCCGCGACGGACGCGTCGTTCGCGCGGTACGTGTAGGCCTCGCCTGCCGGCGTGACGCCGTCGGCCGGCTTGTTCAGCGGGATGTCGAGGTGCCCGTCGCCCCACACGGTGGCCGACGCCGACCGGCCCGCGCTCGGCCCGCTCAGCGGCACCACCCGGTAACGGGAGCCGGCGTTCCCGGCGGCGTCGAGGTAGTTGGTCGAGCCCGACACCTTCGCGACGCGCCGCCCGTCGCGGAACACCGCGAAGTCGGGGCCCTTGAGCCCAGCGTCGGTATGCCCGGTGACCTCCGGCGCGAGCAGCCGCCAGCTCAGGAACACGCCCTCGCTGGTCGCGGCGGCGACCAGGCCGCGCCCGAGCCGCTCGGTTCCGGACCCCTTCCCGGGCCGGCCACCCTGGGCGGTTGTCTCGACGGCCTGGGCCGTCGTCGGCACGTTCGTGGGGGCGGCCACCGTACCGGCCGACGCTGCCACCGGTACGCCGCTCACGCCGAGGCAGAGCGCTGTCGCCAGGACAGCACCTGCCCGGATTCTCCTCGGGACCATTGTCGAATTCCTCTCTGAATTCTGCGCTGGGGTGGGCGCCCGACG
This sequence comes from Promicromonospora iranensis, assembly GCF_028994775.1. Lineage (GTDB taxonomy): Bacteria > Actinomycetota > Actinomycetes > Actinomycetales > Cellulomonadaceae > Promicromonospora > Promicromonospora iranensis_A. The sequence goes on from NZ_JAJQMN010000002.1 coordinate 140,851, forward strand.
GCGCCGTTGCCGCCGGGCACCACGCGGCCCTGAAAGGATTCAAGGCCAGGAACGAGGCTGTCTCTAAATCGGTACAAGGTCAAGACCTGGGCCCGTCCGGTGGTTGCGCGTAAATGTCCGTTCCGCCATCCGGCGACGTCTATGGACCTACCTTCCCTGCGGAAGCTGCTGGACCCTGCCCGCGTCGACGCCGACCGGGCAGGGGCTCGACATCCGAGTGCACCACCCGAAGGAGATGAACACCGTGGTTCATGTCAGCCGTCGTACCGTCCTGACCTCGGCCCTCACCGCAGGCGCTGCCGCCCTCGTCCCCCGTGACGCGCGTGCCGCCGTCCCGGCGGCCACCCCGCCGCCGATCCTGCGGTCCCACGATCCGGTCGAGCTGCGCTGGCTCGACCGCGACAGCCCCGCCGCACTGGCCGGCGGCACCACCTGGGGTGTGCCGTGGCCGCGCGGGGCGTTCGCACCCGACCAGCAGTTCTCCCTCAGCACCGGGGCCGGCGAGGCGGTGCCCGTGCAGACGTGGCCGACCGCCTGGTGGCCCGACGGCTCGGTCAAGTGGACCGCGCACGCCGTCAGCGAGGACGCACCGCGCGCCGAGACCTACCGGCTGGGGGCCGGCCGGCCTGCCACCGGAGCGCACGCGATAGCGGTCCGCGAGTCGGCGGGCGAGATCACCGTCGACACCGGAGTCGTCCAGGTCGCGTTCGCCCGGCACGGGAACCAGGTGGTCCGGTCGGTGCGGCGTGGGGGCACGGTGCTCGCGCACTCCGGCCGCCTCGTGGTCTCCCGCCAGGACAAGCCCGACACGGACGACCCCCAGGCGATCCGCTTCGAGTCCTTCACGGGGTCCGTGAGCTCGGTGGTCGTCGAGCAGTCCGGGCCGGTCCGCGCGGTGGTCCGGGTGGAGGGCAAGCACCGCAAGGGATCGCGGGAGTGGCTCCCCTTCGTGCTCCGCTTCTCGCTGTTCGCGGGCTCGGACGGGATCCGCGTCGTGCACACGTTCATGTTCGACGGCGACGAGGAGCGCGACTTCATCAACGGCATCGGCGTGCGGTTCACCGTGCCGATGCGGGGCGAGCTGTACGACCGCCACGTGCGGTTCGCGGGGACGGACGGCGGCGTGCTGTCCGAGGCCGTCCGCGGTATCACCGGGCTGCGGCGCGACCCGGGCGCCGCCGTCCGGCAGGCACAGGTCGCCGGCACGGCGCTACCCGACCCGGCCACCTGGGACCAGCGCGTCACGTCGCGCCTGCACTGGATCCCCGCGTTCGGGGACTACAGCCTCAGCCAGCTCACGGCGCAGGGCTTCGAGATCCGCAAGCGCACCGGCAAGGGCCACTCGTGGCTCCGGGTCGACGACGGTGAGCGGGCCGCCGGGCTCGGCTACGTGGGGACGCCGTCGGGCGGCCTGGCCTTCGGGATGCGCAACTTCTGGCAGCTCCACCCCACGGAGCTGGAGATCACCGGGGCCGCCACCGAGGAGGCCGAGGCGACGGTATGGCTGTGGTCGCCGCGGGCGGGCGCGATGGACCTGCGGTTCTACCACGACGGCATGGGCCAGGACACGTATCCCGAGCAGCTCGATGCCCTCGAGATCACGTACGAGGACTACGAGCCGGGGTTCGGCACCCCGTACGGCGTCGCCCGCACGAGCGAGCTGATGTTCTGGGCCCTCGGCGCCACGCCGACCGCCGAGCGGTTCACCGAGCTCGCCGCCGCGAACAGCGCACCGCCGCTGATCGTGAGCAGCCCGGAGCACAACCACGAGGCGGGCGTGTTCGGCTCGTGGTCCCCCGTCGACCGGTCGACGCCGGCCCGCGCCACCATCGAGGACCGGCTCGACGCGATCCACAGCTACCACCAGGACCAGGTGGACCAGCGGTCCTGGTACGGGTTCTGGGACTACGGCGACGTCATGCACACCTACGACGTCGACCGGCACCAGTGGCGCTACGACGTCGGTGGCTACGCGTGGGACAACTCCGAGCTCTCCACCGACCTGTGGCTCTGGTACCACTACCTGCGGACCGGTGACGCCGCGGCCTTCCGCCTCGCCGAGGCGATGACCAGGCACACCGGCGAGGTCGACGTCTACCACCTCGGCGTGTGGAAGGGCCTCGGCACCCGGCACGCCGTCATGCACTGGGGCGACAGCGCCAAGCAGGTCCGGATCAGCAACGCGAACTACCGCCGCTTCTACTACTTCCTCACCGGCGACGAACGCACGGGCGACCTGCTGCACGAGCTCGTCGACTCCGACCGCACCTATCTGGTGCTCAACGCGACCCGCAAGATCGACGGGTCCACCAGGCCCTACGACCCCGACCCGACCGCCCTGCCCTTCGGCACGACGACGGACTGGGGCGCCGTCGCCGGTGCGTGGCTCACCGAGTGGGAACGGAACGGCGACCCGGCCGCGCGGGAGCGCCTGCTCGCGAGCGCCCGGTCGATCGCCGCCCTGCCCAACGGCTGGGTCCAGGGCGGAACCACCTACGACCTGACGACGGCGAGGTTCAGCTCGGGCCCCGACAAGACGGTGTCGATAGGCAGCCTGAGCTCGGTGTTCGGGCTGATCGAGGTGATGACCGAGCTGCTCGACCTGGTGGACGAGCCGGAGATCGAGGCCAAGTGGGTCGAGTTCTGCCGCCTCTACAACGCGACCGCGGCGGAGCAGCAGGCGGTCACCGGCGCGTCCTGGGGCAGCCTCAACCTGCGCCAGGCCTACTCGCGGGCCACGGCGTACGCCGCCGTCCGGCTGGACGACGACAGGCTCGCCGACCGCGCCTGGCAGGAGCTGCGCACCGGGCACGCCGGGTACCCGGACAGGCACGACTGGGGGACGCGCCGCATCGAGCCGCCCCGGGTGCTGCGCCCGGTGGACGAGGCCGACTTCTCGACCAACGCCAGCGCCCAGTACGGCCTGGCCGCGATCCAGTGCCTGTCCCTGATCGGCTCCCGCCTCGGCTGACCTGCCCCGGTCGTCGCGAGCACGCCTGCGCTGGGTACCCAGCGATTCGGCCCGTACCCGTCACGGTTTCGGGCCGAATCACTGGGTAGGGCGCAACCCCCGCCCGGGGCGGGGTGGGGTCAGGGGCGGGATCGGCGGCGGGTCTCTACCGCTACCGCCGCGAGGCTGAGGAGACCGCCCGTCACCAGCACGAGCGGCGTGAGCATCCAGACCAGCACCGCGCACATGGCCAGGGCGGCGACCAGCAGCGCGGATCCGGCCACGTCGTCACGGGTCCGGGCGGCTCCGCGCGACAGCAGCTGCCGCACGCCGCCCGTGCCCGGCGTCGCGTCCGAGCCCGGCGCGGCGTCGTCGTCGGACCAGGCGGCCGCGGCGCGCACCAGCACCACCGCGGCGCACGCCGCGACCACCCACGTCACCCAGCGGACGGCGGACGAGCCCGGGAGCGCGCCCGACGCCGTCAGCCCGGTATTGACGACCACGACGACGACGGCGAGCACCAGCAGGACGCCGAGCAGCCAGAGGCCGCGCACCGCCGCGACCCAGTCCCGCACGAAGGTGCGGACGGACGTGTCGTAGCCGCCGAGATGACGGCGCAGGTGCGCGACGCCGGCAGCGAGCGCCGCGGGCAGCGTCACCACCGGCAGGCTCCCGACCAGCACGAGGAGCCCGGTCAGCAGCGTCTCGCCGAGAAGGGCGAACCGGCTCTCGCCCGCCACGTGGCGGCCGCGCTCCGGCTGCTCCTCGGGCTCGTCGGCCTGCTCCTGAGAGTTCACGGGGACTCCGACTCCTCTGTCGGACGGCGGCGGACACCTGCGTCGCTTCACCGTCGCGTCCTGAAACGATACAAAGGGACCCTAGCAGCCGGACCCTGGCAGCCGGACCCTGGCAGCCGGACGCGCTGGTCGAGCCTGCCGAGGGGTCTCGACAGGCTCGACCAGCGGGGCACGGCCCGATCAGCGGGGCGCGGCTCGACCGGCGCTGGGTGGTTCGACCGGCGCAGGAGGGCCCGGCCGGTCGTGCGCGGCCCGCCCCGCGGCGTCAGCGGGGTGGCTCAGCTCCCCGCAGCGAGTGCGGCCTCCGCTTCCGTGAAGAACTGGTTCACCGCCGCGTCCAGGCCGACCGCTCCGTGCGCCAGGTCTCCGCTGATCCGCGTGAACGCGGTCTCGACGGTGCCGAAGCCCGCGACGGGCGGGGGCACGGAACCGGTGAGGTGCGGCTCGAGCGCGGCCTCGTACTCCACGACCTGCGCGTCCAGCCCCTCGGGCTCGAAACCGTCCATGGCCGTCGACGACGCCGGGACGCCGCGCGAGATGCCGAAGATCTCGCCGACCTCGGGGTCGTTGGTGATGAAGTCGATGAGGGCAGCCGCCTCGTCCGGGTGCTCCGACCCTGCGGCCATGGACAGCATCAGGGACGGCTTGAGGAACAGCCCGCGCTGCTCGGGGTCGTCCGCGGGCAGGGGCAGCATCGCGAGGTCGGCTCCGCCGGATCCCTCGCTGAACCGCACCAGGAAGTTGTCCCAGCTGATGTCGGCCGCAGTCTCCTTGGCGCCGATGGCGTCGACACCTTCGAGCTGGTCCAGGCGATCCGCCGGCAGGAAGGAGCCGTTCTCGTGCAGGGGCGCGGCCCGCCCCCACCACTCGGCCAGGTCGTCCTGCGTGAAGCCGAGCGCGCCGTCCTCCTCGAACAGGGCCTTTCCCTGCTGCCCGAGCCAGATCTGGAACAGCCAGAGGGCCTGCGTGTAGTCCACGGAGCCGTGCACCACCGGGTCCTGGTCCGTGCCCGCCTCGGCGACGTCCGCCAGGAAAGCGTCGTACTCGTCCCAGGTCAGGTCACCCTCGGGCGGTTCGACGCCGAGATCCCCGAGCAGGTCCGTGTTCACGATCGTCGCCAACGTGTTGGTGCTGGTGGGGATCGCGAAGGTCTGGCCGTCCAGCTGTGTGGACTCGACCAGTCCCTCGGGCAGGGCCGAGACGTCGATCTGCTCGCCGACGTGCTCGTCGAGCGGGGCGACGCGCCCGCTCTGCCCGTACTCGGCGAGGTAGGCGAGGTCCATCTGGATGACGTCGGGCAGGCTGCCGCTGGCCGCCTCGGTGTTCCGGGCGCTCCAGTAGTCGCCCCACGCGGCGAAGTTCGTGCGTACCTCGACGCCGGGATTCTGCTCCTCGAAGAGCGCCACCGCTTCCTCGTACCGCTCGGCGCGCGTCGTGTCGCCCCACCAGGCGAAGTCGAGGACCACCGTGTCGTCCCCGCCGCCGGTGTCGCCAGCCGAACATCCCGTCACCACCAGCGGCAGCACAGCTGCCGCGGCGATCAGGGCCCGGGCGCTGTAGGCGTCCGTTCGTTTCATCGTGAGCCTCCTTGCTCAGCCGTCTGCGCCTCCGCGCACGGCAGAATGCTGCCCGCCGCGCGCGGGGAACCGACGAAAACGGACAAGAACGGTCAGTCGCGCGGCGCGCCACCGCACGACTCCCGGACGGTGAGGCGCGGCAGCAGGTCGACGTGGCGCGGCGGACGGCGGTCCTCGTCCCGCTCGGCCATCCGGTCGACCAGCAGGCGGAGCGCCTCGCGTCCCAGCTCCCAGCGCGGCGGCGTGACGGCGGTGAGCGGAACCGCCGCGAGCTCGGCGTTCTCGTCGTCGTACGCCACGATCGCGAGGTCCTCCGGCACGCGCAGCCCTCGGTCCAGCGCGGCCTCCACGAAGCGCGCCGCATGGTGATCCGTGTGCACGAGGACGGCACGCACCCCGGCCCGGGCGCACTCGTCGAGCATCCGGCCGACGGCGAGCTCCAGCTCGGCGGGGTCGTCCTCGCCCTTGGGCAGGGACGCCGACGGCGCGGCCCCGAGCCCGAGCCGCTCGACGGCCTGCCGGTAGCCCTCGCGCACGTACGGTGCGGTCGGCGTCCGGTCGTACACGGCGAGGGCGATGCGCTCGTGGCCGAGGGCGGCCAGATGCTCGACGGCGACCACCGCGCCGTGGGTCAGGTCCGTCCGGGCCAGGTCCAGCTCGCTGAGCCGGGTCATCCCGTCGATGCGGCGTTCCACGAGGACGACCGGCACCGGGATCGCGGACGCCCACGCGGCGAGCTCCGCGGGCTCCCGGCCGCGGGTGGTCGGGGCGATGGCGATGCCCGCGGCGCCGAGGGCGATCATGCGCGCGACCTGGGCCTCCTCCACCTCGGGCCGGTAGTGCGACACCCCGAGCACCAGGCGGGCCCGGACCGCGGGGGCCAGCGACTCCATACCGCGCACGAACTGGGGAAAGTGCGTGGCCGTGCTGGGCACCACCACGCCGACCAGGACCCGTGCGGCCTCGGGCCCCCGGGACGAGCGGAGCGCTATCGCCCCGCCGTGCACCCGCGCCAGCTTGCCGGCCCGGTCGAGCGCCATGATGTCGCGGCGGATGGTGACCTCCGAGACCCCGAGTCGTTCCGCGGCCTCCGCAGAGCGGAGACTCCCCCGCAGCTCGACCTCACGCAGCAGGTACTCGTGGCGCGCCCGTGGCAGCTTCATGGTCACCGTCTCCCTCCCCCTGTCTCCCGCCGTGTCATGAGCGCGGTGGTTGATGCTTGAGCGGAAATGTCCGATCGGACGCACCGCTCACACGGGTCGGTGAGACTCCCGCAGTGACGAGTCCTGACGCCGCCCACCACGCCGCCCTCCGACCTGCCCAGCGCTGGACGCGCGAGCACTGGCTGACCACTGCCGACCAGCTGCTCGACGCGACCGCCGGGCACGCCTCCCCCGGCCGTTCGCTGATCCGGCTGCCCGGACCCATCAGCGCCTCGGGTGCGTGGAGCGACGGGCTCGAAGGGTACGCCCGCACCTTCCTGCTCGCGGCGTTCCGCCTGCGGGGCGAGGGCGGCGACGACCCGCACGGCCTCCTGGAGCGCTACGCCGACGGCCTGCGGCACGGCACCGACCCCGCCCACCCCGAGCGCTGGCCCCGGATCGACGAACGGCGGCAGGCGGTCGTCGAGGCCGCCTCGGTCGCGGTGGCGCTGTCCGAGACGCGGCAGTGGCTCTGGGACGGGCTCGACCAGGCCACGAAGGAGCGCACCGTCGACTGGCTCGCCGGGATCGTCGGCACCCGCGGGTACCGCAACAACTGGATCTGGTTCCAGAACATCATCGAGGAGTTCCTCGTGTCGGTCGGCGGCCCGTGGGACCAGGCCGACCTCGACCGCAACGAGGAGCTCCAGGAACGCCTGTACGTGGGCGACGGCTGGTACTCCGACGGGCACGGCCGGGACGGGCGGCGCCAGTCCTTCGACTGGTACGCCGGCTGGGCCTGGCACTTCTACCCCGTGCTGCACGCCCGCATCCAGGACCGTCCGCTGGCCCGACGGCACGCCGACCGGCTGCGCGCCTACCTCGACCAGGCCAGGCACCTGGTGGGTTCCACCGGCGCGCCCCTCCTGCAGGGCCGGTCGGCCACCTATCGCCTGGGCATGCTCGCCCCGTTCTGGGCGGGCGCCCTCGCGGACGCGACGCCGCTCGCACCGGGGCAGACCCGTGCGCTGACGAGTGCCGTCGCCGAGCACTTCCTGGACGCCGGTTCGGTCGACGGCGACGGACTCCTGCCGGTCGGCTGGCACCACCGCTACGACCGGGTCCGGCAGCTGTACACCGGGGCCGCGTCGCCGTACTGGGCGAGCAAGGGATTCCTGGGCCTGCTGCTCCCGCCGGGCCACGCCGTCTGGACGACGGAACCCGAGACACCGGAGGCCTGGCACAACGACGCGGTGGTGCCGCTGCGCGCACCGGGCTGGCTGGTCTCCAGCACGCCGGAGGACGGTCTCGTCCGCATCGTCAACCACGGTTCGGACCGCCTCCTGGAGCACGCGGCAGAGCCGCACGCCGACGACCCGTTCTACCGCCGGGCCGCCTACGCCAACCTGGTCTCGCCCCAGCTCTCGCAGGACGCGATCGCCGCGCCCGTCGAGTCGCACGTCGCGCTGCTCGACGCCGACGGCGCCCCGTCCCACCGCGACGGCGTCGACCGGCTCGCACTCGGCGATCACGTGGCCACCTCGTGGTCGCGGGTGCACTGGCTGGACCTCCCCGGTGCGGCGTCGGACAGCGGTGCGGCGTCGGACGGGGCAGCCGCCACCTGGGCGGCGATGCGCCGCGGGCCGCGCCTGGTCACCGCGTCGGTGGTGCGCGGCCGGTTCGAGGTCCGCATCGGCTGGTACCTCCAGGACGTGCCGGACGGTGCGGCCGGGAACGGTGCGGCCGGGAACGGTACGGACGTGGACGGTACGGACGTGGACGGTACGGACGTGGACGGCGCGGCGTGGCCGCGCGACGTCGGCCCGTGGAGCCTGCAGGTGGGCGGCTGGGCGCTGGCCGCGCCGGACGCTACCCGCCTGACCGTCGAGACGGGCACGGACTGGGTGCGCGTCGACCGCCGCGACGGGCTGTCGTCGCTCGTCAAGGGGCTGACCGGGCTGAACATGCCCGGGACCAGGCGTCGGCTGGGCGCCGACCCGCTGGCCGCGGCGTCGGCGACCCCCTGGCTGCGCAGCAGCCGGCCCGTAGACCCCGACGAGGTGGGTGCGGCGCTCGTGGTGCTGACGGGAGCCCCGTCGCCGCTCGACCTGGACGCCGTCGAATCGGTGACGCGGCTGCCCGACGCCGACCGCACCCGGGTCGCGGTCCGCTGGCAGGGCGGGCTGGTGGACCTCGTCGACGGACCCACCAGCCCTGCCCCGTGACCCTGTCGGGTCAGCCCTTGAGACCCTGCGTGGCGACACCGTCGACGAGGTATCGCTGGAACAGCACGAAGAACAGCAGCACCGGCACGAGCGCGAGCACGGCCATGGCCATCTGCGCGCCGTAGTCGGACACCGATGTCTGGTCCACGTAGATCCGGAGCGCGATCGGCAACGGGTACGTCTCGGGCTGCTTGAGGTAGAGCAGCGGCCCGAGGAAGTCGTTCCACGACCAGATGAAGGCGAAGATCGAGCTGGTGATCACCGCCGGCCGCATCAGCGGGAGCAGCACCAGCCGGAAGATCCCCCAGTGGCCGCACCCGTCGATCCGCGCGGCCTCGTCGAGCTCGCGGGGCAGCCCACGCAGGAACTGCACCATGAGGAACACGAAGAACGCCTCGGTGGCCAGGAACTTCGGGGCCAGCAGCGGCAGGAACGTGTTCACCATGCCCATCGAGTTGAACAGGATGTACTGCGGGATGATCACCACGTGGAACGGCAGCAGCATCGTGCCGATCATGATCGCGAAGTAGACACCGCGACCGGGGAAGTTGATGCGCGCGAACGCGTAGGCCGACACGGTGGCCGACAGGACGATGCCGACCACCGAACCGACAGCGAGGATCAGCGAGTTGAGGACGAAGGACCAGAACGAGACCCCGCCGATCCCGCCGAGCGCCGACACGTAGTTGTCCAGCGTCCACGTCTCGGGCCACAGGTTCACGTTGCCGACGATGTCGCCGTTCGGCTTGAACGAGCTCATCACCATCCACAGACCCGGGTACAGGATCACGGCCGCGATCGCGAGCACGAGCACGTGAAAGACCACCGAGCTGGTGCGCTTCTTTCGGCTCGCGACCGCGCTCGCGGTAGCACTCACCGTTGTCATCGCAGTAGTCATCGCACGTCTCCCGTGTAGTGGACCCACGCACGCGAGGTGCGGAACAGGATGGCAGTGATGATCCCGACGACGACCACGAGCACCCAGGCCATGGCCGAGGCGTACCCCATGCGGAACTCCGTGAAGCCCTTGATGTAGAGATAGAACGTGTAGAACAGCGTCGAGTCGGCAGGACCACCGGTGCCACCGGAGATGATGAAGGCCGAGCTGAAGACCTGGAACGCGCCGATGGTCTCGAGCAGCAGGTTGAAGAACAGCACGGGGGACAGCATCGGGATCGTCACCGACACGAAGCGCCGGATCGGCCCGGCGCCGTCGACCGCGGCAGCTTCGTGAAGCTCGGCGGGGATCTGCTTGAGACCCGCCAGGAAGATCACCATCGGGGCGCCGAACTGCCATACCGCCAGCAGGATCATCATCGGCATGGTCATGCCGGGGTCGCCCACCCAGCCACCGCCGGGCAGGCCGAAGAACTGCTGGACCCGGTCGGCGACGCCGTCGTCGATGAACATGGCGCGCCACACGATCGCCACGGAGACGCTGGCCCCGATGAGCGAGGGCGCGTAGAACATCGAACGGTAGGTGCCCTGGCCACGGTGCTTGGCGTTCAGCAGCAGCGCCACCGCGAGGGCCGCGGCGAGCTTCACCGGTACGCCCACGAGAACGTAGATCGCGGTGACCTGTGCCGACTTGAGGAACCGGGGGTCGGCGAACAGGGCGGTGAAGTTGTCGATGCCGATGAACTCCGGCGCCCGGAACAGGTTGTAGTCCGTGAACGCCAGGTACAGCGACATCAGCATCGGACCGGCGGTCAGCAGCCCGAAACCGAGCAACCACGGGGACAGGAACGCGTATCCGGCACGCGTGTCGGACCGGTTGCGCGGTGGCTTGGCGGCACCGCCCCGCGCGGGGGACGGCTGGGCCGTCGTCCCCCGCGCGCTGCCGCGCCCAGCCTGACGGCCGCGCTCGGTAGTGGTAGCTGACATGCTCACTGCCCGCCGAGGTTCGCTTCGGCGCTCTGGAACCACTGGTCCGCGAACTCCTCCGCCGTGACGTTGCCGTACGCGAGCTCCTCACCGAGGCGCTTGAACTCGGCCTCGACCACGCCGTAGCCCTCCCCCGGGAGCGGCGTCTCGGCCGTGACCCGGTCGGCCACCTCTTCCTCGTAGCCGACGATCTTCTCGTCGATCGAGCCGTCCGTCAGCTCCATCGCGTCCTTCTGGGCGGGGACCGCGGGCACACCCTTCGAGGTCCCGAAGATCTTGCCCACCGCCGGGTCGTTGACCAGGAAGTCGATCAGCGCGGCCGCGGCGTCCGGCTCCTGGGTGTTCGCCGACGACGCGAGCAGCATCGACGGCTTCCAGAACTGCTGCGAGCCCTCGGCACCCGTCGGCACCGGCAGCAGGCCCAGGTTCTCGGTACCCGCACCGGACGCGTAGCCGGCCAGCATGTTGTCCCAGGTGATCTCGGTGGCTGCCTGGCCGACCTGCATGCCCGTGAGCGGCTCGACCTGCTTCGTCCGCTCGATCGGGAAGAACACGCCCTCGTCCCGCAGCGGCTGGGTGCGCTCGACCCAGGCGACGAGGTCCGCCTTCTCGAAGGCCGGCGAGCCGTCCTCCGCGAACGCGGTCTTGCCCTGCTGGAGCAGCCACTGGATGAAGAGCCAGAGGGTGCCGGTGTAGTCGGTGCCGCCATAGACCTGCGGGTCCTGGTTGGCTCCCGCCTCGCTGACCTCACGGATCCAGGCGTCGTACTCGTCCCAGGTGAGACCCTCCGTCGGCGGCTCGACGTCCAGCTCGTCAAGAAGGTCCTGGTGGTAGAACAGGCCGAGCGTGTTGGTGCTGGTCGGGATACCGAACTGCCCGCCGTTCACCGCACCCGAGCCGAGCAGGGTCTCGTCGTAGTCACCGGTCTCCAGGTTGACACCGACCTGGCTCGACAGGTCGAGCAGCTGGTTGTTCGACGCGTACTGATGGATGTAGGCGAGGTCCATCTGGAAGACGTCGGGCAGGGTCTGGCCGGCCGCCTCGGTGGTGCGCGTGGTCCAGTAGTCGTCCCACGCCTGGAACTGGGTCGAGACGTCGATGTTCGGGTACTTCTCCTCGAACAGCTCGACCGCTTCCTCGTACCGGGACGCGCGGTCGTCGTCTCCCCACCAGACGAGGGACAGCTTGATGTCCCGGTCGGTGGCAACGGGCGCCGCCTCGGACGAGGAGGCGGCGCTACCGCCTCCGCACGCGGAGAGGGCGAGAGCCGACGCCGCTGCGAGGGCGGTGATCTGGACGGCGGCCGTCCTTGTGGTGGTGCGTGTGCGGACCACGTGAGCCTCCTTGCTCGTACTGCTGTTGGCACGCCGGCTGCATCCTCGACGGCCGACTGAATCGATACAATACCCCTACGGGAAGCGTTGTCCAGGGGCTGAGGTCAGGAATTCGTAACGAAGTGCATCGATACAGGTCGACGCATGGTCTGCCGGGAGCGGACGCGGTGCGGACGCATCCCGGACGCGGAGCAGCACCCGCCGGTCAGGAGCGGACGCCGGTGTCCTTCACGGGAGCCCACGCGGGTCCGGTACCGCGCATGGACGCGTGGAACGGGTCACCCGGCCGGATCTCGCCCGCGCGAACCACCGCCCCGGTGAACGCCGACCGGTAGATCGCGGCGACCAGCTCGAGCGTGCCGCGCACGTCGGCCACGGTGACCGGGGGCGCCTCGCCCGCGGCGAAGGACCGGTAGGTCGGCACGAGCTGGGCCAGGTGCCCGGAAGGCAGGGCCATGGCGTCCGGCTGCCACAGCTGCGCGACGTCGTCCCGCCCCTTCGCGGGTGTGAACGTCCAGTCGGCATCGCCGTACCCGTACAGGTGCGACAGCTCGACGGTGGCCGCCTCGGTGTCGAACCGCAGGTCGGAGGTCTCGCGCGGGGACAGCAGGGAGTTGGCGACGGTCGCCATCGCCCCGTTGGCGAAGCGGACGATCGCCATCGACACGTCCTCGGTGTCCACGTGCCGGGCGAGCCGCCCGGCCATCGCCGTCACCTCGGACCAGGGGCCGAGCACCGCCAGGAGCAGGTCGAACTGGTGGATGCCGTGGCCCATCGTGGGCCCGCCGCCCTCCGTGTCCCACCGTCCGCGCCACGGCACCTCGAAGTACTCGGGCGCACGGAACCACAGGGTGTCGCAGGTCGCCACGAGCGGGCGGCCCAGCGCGCCGTCGTCGAGCAGACGGCGAAGCTGGCGCAGCCCGTGCCCGAACCGGTGCTGCACCACCTGCGTGAAGGTGGCCGTCGAGGCCGCCTCAGCCTCGGCGATCTGGTCGAGCTCCGCGAGGGAGAGGGTGGCCGGCTTCTCCACCACCACGTGCACACCGGCCTCGAGCGCGGCCACCGTCGCCTCGACGTGGGCGCCCGGCGGGGTGCACACGTGCAGCACGTCGGTGTCGGCGAGCACGGCGGCCAGGTCGGTGCCGTACCCGGCGACGCCGTGCTTCCGGGCGAACCCCTCGGCCCGGGCCGGGTCGATGTCGAGCGCGTGGGCCAGCACGGCGTCCACGCCGTGCTCCGCCAGCCCGGCGATCGCCTCGGCGTGGGCTCCGGCGATGGCACCTGTACCCAGGATCGTGGCTCTCATGTCTCTCCGTCCTCGTTGACGATGAATCGATTCACTCGCAGGTCAGACCGTACCAGGCACCGTTGAGTGCGGGATATTTGTCCAGCCGAGCGGGCTGGGAGAACAAATATCCCGCACTCAACGGCGGGTGCGGCTCAGCGGGTGGCGGAGCCGATCTCGGCGGCCACCGCGTCCAGGAAGCTCTCGGGCGTGCTCTCGGGCAGCAGGCCCGGCAGCCCGAGCAGCGCCCGGACGTCCTCCTCGGCACCGGCCAGCCCCTCGACGTCACCCAGCCCGTCGGCGCCACCCGGCACCTCGAAGGCGCTGACCACCGCGGCCAGCTCCTCGGCGCGGGGGTCGTCCACACCCTCGCCGGACTTCGTCCGGCTGCGGACGAACTCGGCCCAGGCGGCCAGGCCGAACGCCACACCCTCCGGCTCACGTCCGGCGGCCAGCGCGTCCTCGAGGACACCGCCCCACCGGAACGGGATCTTCTGCGTGCCGTCCATGGCCACCTGCGCGGTGGTGTGCCCGGTGTGGGGGTTGGCGAACCGGGCCAGGATCTGCTCGCCGTACTGGCGCAGGTCCAGGCCGTCGGGCGGGGTGAGCGTCGGCAGCGCGTCCTCGAAGAGGTACTGCCTGGCGCGCTCGGCGATCACCGGGTCGGTCACCGCCGCCGCGATGGTCGTGTGCCCCGCGAGCCACCCCGAGTACGCGACGAGCGAGTGCGTCCCGTTGAGCAGCCGCAGCTTGGCCTGCTCGAACGGCGCCACGTCCTTGGTGAGGGTGGCGCCGGCGGCCTCCCATGCCGGGCGGGGGCCGGCGAACCGGTCCTCGATGACCCACTGCGCGAACGGTTCGCCCACCACGAGCCCCTCGTCCCGCGCGCCGAGCGCCTTCGCGACGTGGTCACGCTGCTCCGGCGTCGTCGCGGGCACGATCCGGTCGACCATGGAGCACGGGAACGTGACCCGGGCGTCGAGGAAGCCGCGCAGGGTGTCCCCCGCGGCGCCCGGCAGGCCGGCGTCCACCGCCTGGCGCACCAGACGCTCGAGCACCCGCCCGTTGTCCACCATGTTGTCGCAGGTCAGCACCGTGATCGGGGCGCCAGAGGCGGCGCGTGCCGCGAGGCCGCGCACCAGTAGCCCGATCGCCGAGCCGGCCGCACGGACGGTAGACCCGCCCCGGACGTCGTCCCGGAGCGCCTCGAGGTCCCCCGCGACGGCGTCCAGGTCGAGCGACCCGTCCGGACGCCGGGCGTACCCCTTCTCGGTGATCGTCAGCGTCACCACGTGGGTGGTCGGTGCCGCGAGCGCCGCCAGCACCCGCTCGGTCTCCTCGGCGGGGTAGGCGACGTCGACGACCGAGCCGATCAGCTCGACCGACGACTCCTGCTCGCCCGCTGTCAGTACCGCATACACGCCGCCCTGGGGGCGGAGCTGGTCGCGGACCGTCGCGGACCGCTGGGTCACACCGAGGATGCCCCACACGGTGTCGCCGGTGGCGATCGCCGCGCGTTCGGTATAGACGGCCTGGTGAGCCCGGTGGAACGCCCCGATACCGAGGTGGACGATGCCCACCGCCGTCGGCATCACCGGCGCGTCGATGCCCACGGGGACGTTGTCCCGGTGCAGGCGGTCGTCAGTCATCGCGTGTCTCCTTCACCTGTGCCACGAGCTGCGTCGGGTTCACGAACCGCAGCGCCACCACGAGCATGACCAGCATGGTCGCGGTGTAGATCACCGACATGGCCGAGATGAGCTGTCTCGCCTCACCACCGCCGGCGGATGTCATGCCACGGTAGATCGCCACGACGAGTGTGTCCGATCCAGGACCGGACACGAGGAACGTCAGCTCGAACAGTCCGACGGTCCGGACGAGTACGAGGATCGCCGCGGCGAGGATACCCGGCACGAGCAGCGGGGCGAGGATCCGCGTGAACACCTGGCGGGTCCGTGCCCCGCACATCCGGGCCGCCGACTCGATGGCGGGGTTGATCTGCTCGATGAACGGGGTCATCGTCAGGATCACGAAGGGCACGGACGGCACGAGGTTGACCAGCACGACGGCGGTCAGCGTGCGCCCGAGCCCGAACGAGTACATGACCGTCGCGAGCGGGATGCCGTACGTGATGGGCGGCATGAGCACGGGCAGCAGGAACAGCAGCATGATCGCGCGCTTGCCCGGGAAGTCGCGACGGGCCAGCACGTATGCGGCGGGCACGCCCACCAGCACGGAGATGACCACGACGAGCGCCGCCACGCCGACGGTGACGCCGACCACCTCGCCGAGCGCGAACCGGTCCCACGCCTCGGTGTAGCGATCGGTGGTCAGCCCCTCGGGCAACCAGGTGTCGAACCACTGACGGCCGAACGAGTCGACGACCACCGCGACGAGGATGCCCACCAGGAACACCCCGAACGCGGTCATGCCGGCCCACACGAACCAGGTGGACGGTCGGGCGGCGAGCGGCCGCTCCAGCGTTGAAGCAGCCATCAGCCCTTCCCTCCCGTGGTCCCTCGGTAGAGCAGCGACCGCAGGCCCAGCACGGCCACCACGACGAGCAGCTCGACGGCGCCCATCATCAGCGCGATGGTGGACGCCATCGCGTAGTCGTTCTGCTCACCGAACGCCCGGAATGCCATGAGCGACATGACCCGGGTCTCCCCCATGGCGTCACCGACGAGTCGCGCGGACGGGAACACGGAGAACGCGAGCACGAACGTCAGCACGAACGTGGTGGCGAGGCCCGGTGCCAGCAGGGGCAGGATGATCCGCCGGAACCGCTGCCACCAGCCGGCACCCAGCGTCTTGGCCGCCCGTTCGAGTGACGGGTCGATGCCCGACAGGTACGACGAGATCAGCAGGAACGCGAACGGGAAACCGGTGATCACCAGGGAGAACATGACGCCCAGGTAGTTGTTCACCAGCTTGAGCGGCTCGTCGATGAGCCCGAACTCCAGCAGCGCCCGGTTGATCCAGCCCTGACGTCCGGCGAAGATCAGCAGCCCCTGCGCGGTGAGCACGGTGCCCAGCGTGATGGGCAGCACCAGCAGGGACGTCAGCAGCCGCTTGCCACGGAACCGGTGGCGCAGCACCATCGCGACCGGCACCGACGCGAGCACGTTGAACAGCGCGGCCGGCAGCGCGAGCCGCATGGTGAGCCAGACGGAGTCGAACACGAACGGGTCGCGGAAGAACGCCACGTAGTTGGCGAGGATCCCGCCGCCCCACTGCTCCTGCATCGCCGCGGTGGGCTGGACGGTGAGCCCGATCCCGTACGAGAACGGGTACACGAACAGGGCCAGGGCCACGACGAGGCCGGGCACGAGCAGGAGCAGCGTCGGGTCGATGCCCCGCTCGGCCAGGCGGTGCCGCAGGCTCGCGGTCGCCCGCCCCGTCTGCTGTCCGCCGCCGCTCACGACCTCGACCCTTTGGTCGTCAGCGCGGCCGTCGCGCCGGTACGGGGCACGTGGGCGCAACGGTCACGACCACGGGCGCGGCTCACGCTGCCACCTCCACCGGGACGACGGCGTCCAGCGACTCCGGGAACACCAGCACGCGCTCTACGGGCGCCGTCAGCCAGACCGCGCCGCCGACCTGCGGGGCAGTGGGTGTCCGCGCGTGCAGCATGGTGTCTCCGGTCTGCACGCCGACGGCGTGCTCGCGGCCGTGGTACTCGACCACCGAGACGGTGCCGGGAATCGCTCCGGCGCCGGCCGAGTCGGACGCGTCCTGGGTGACGACGAAGTCGTCGGGGCGGATCGCGACCCGCACACTGTCCCCCGCGGCCAGGGCGCCGACCGCACGCCCGGTGAGCCGGGCCCCGCCCTCGGCGGTCCCGGGGAGCTGGACGACCGCCTCGCCCCCGGACGCCGACACGACGGTGGCGGACAGGATGTTCCGGTACCCCATGAAGTCCGCGACGTACCAGCTCGTCGGGCTCTCGTAGAGCTCGTCCGGCGTGCCCACCTGCTGCACGCGACCCTCCCGCATGACGACCAGGCGGTCGGCCAGGGACAGCGCTTCCTCCTGGTCGTGCGTGACGTAGATGGTGGTGAGCCCGAGCGACTGGTGCAGCCGCCGGATCTCGGTGCGCATGTCGAGGCGCAGCTTGGCGTCGAGGTTCGACAGGGGCTCGTCCATGAGTACGAGCGACGGTTCGAGCACCACCGCGCGGGCGATGGCGACACGCTGCTGCTGCCCGCCCGAGAGCTGGCCCGGGAGCTTCCTGGCGTGCTCACCGAGCTTCACGAGCGCGATCGCCTCCCGCACCCGCGAGTCGATCTCGGCCCGCGGCCGCCCCTGCATCTGCAGGCCGAACGCGACGTTCTTCTCCACGGACAGGTGCGGGAACAGCGCGTAGGACTGGAACACCATCCCGAACCCGCGCCGCTCCGGTGGCAGGGTGTCGATGCGCTTGCCGTCCATCAGGATCTCGCCGTGCGTCAGCGGGAGCAGGCCCGCAAGGCAGTTCAGCGCCGTCGACTTGCCGCAGCCGGACGGTCCCAGCAGGGCGACGAACTCTCCGGCCTTGATCGTCAGGTCCAGCCCGGACAGCGCGTCCACCCCGCCGAACCGCCGGCCGACGCCGCGCAGCTCCAGGGAATCGAAGTCGCTCACTTAGGATTCCTCCTCCACCTTGCCGCCGCCGACCTCGCGGTCCCAGATGTCGAACGCGGTGACCATCGACTCGGCGTCGAGCGGCACGACGGCGTCCTGCGACTCGATGAGCTCGTCGAACTCGGGACGGCCGAACTCCTCGATCACGTCCTGCGACGCCTGGGGCGCGAGGTCGAGCGTGGCGCCCTCGACGGCCGGGCCGGGGTAGAAGTAGCCGGCGTCGTAGGCCTTGGCGTTCTGCTCGGGGGTGAGCATGTCCTGCAGCAGGAGCATGATCGCGCTGATCTTGTCCGCGCTCTGCCCCTTCGGGATCGCCGCGTAGTGCGCGTCGGTCACCCAGGTGAAGTCGTCGAACGCGGCGGCCTCCAGGGTGTTCGGGAGCTGCCCCTCGGCGCGCGGGGCGATCTCCCAGCCGGTGGTCGTGGGGACCATGGCCCAGGTGCCGTCGGCCATGTTCGTCACCACCTGGCCCGTACCCGTGGGGTAGGTGTCGACGTGCTGGCCGAGCTCCTTGAGGTAGGCCCAGGTCTTGTCCCAGCCGTTCTCGGGGTCGGTCGGGTCCTCGTCCCCCAGGATGTAGGGCAGGCCCATGAGGAACGTGCGGCCGGGACCGGAGTTCGCGGGGCGGGCGTACCCGAACTTGCCGGGGTTGGCCTCCGCCCACTCCAGCAGCTCCTCCGGGGTCGCCGGCGGCGTGTCGACGACGTCGGGGTTGTACTGCAGCAGCGGCCCTGACGGGTAGTACGTCGTCACCACGCCGTAGCCCTGGGCGAGCTCCTGCATCTTGGCGGCCGGCTCCAGGTAGTTCTCCTGGTTCGACACGCGGTCGCCGTAGTCGTCCACGATCGGCAGCCACAGGTCCTGGCTGATGCCGGCGGCCAGGCCGTCGTTACCGGTGAACACGACGTCGATCGACAGGTTGCCGCTGTCGACCTGCGGCTTGACGAGGCCGGTGACGTCGGGCGCGCCGCCCGTCTCCCAGGTGACGGACTCGATGACGTCCGGGTTGTTCTCGACGAACTCGTCGACCATGCCCTCGGTGAGCCGCTGGTTGCCCGCGACGTCGAGGATGTTCAGGGTGACGGGCTCGGAGGGCGTGTCCGGCACCTCGGCGGGGTCGCTGGCGGCGCCGCCGCCCTCGCCCCCCTGGGGTGCCGGCGGTGCGCACGCGGTCAGCAGGGTCAGCGCCGCGACGCCGACGAGCGCCATGGCCTTCTTCGAGGTTCGCATAGTGCCTTCCTCTCTCTCGGGCTCCATCGCCCAGGGTGTGTCGCCGGGTCGGGCGTCAGCCGACCGGCCCGGCAGGGACGGGTCCTGAGGACCCGCGAATCGTGAGCTCCACGGGGAGCTGTGAGCTGGTAGGAGTCCCGCCACGCAGACGGGCGAGCAGCAGGTCGACGGCGCGCCGGCCCAGGCGGGCGAGCGGCGCGTGCACCGTCGTGAGGGCCGGCGAGACGAGCGTGGCGAGCTGGACGTCGTCGAACCCGACCACCGACATCTCGTCCGGCACGTCGACGCCGCGGTGCCGCAGCCGGTCCAGGATGCCGAGCGCCATGAGGTCGTTGAACGCGACGACGGCGGTGACGCCGCTCGCCAGGGCGTAGTCGGCGGCCTGGGTGCCACCGGCGAAGTAGGGCTGGAAGGTACCGAGCTCCACCAGCTCGACCTCTCGGTGCTCGGCGGCGGCGACCAGCCCGGCGACACGACGTCCGCCCGACCACGACGACGCCGGACCGGCGGCCACACCCACCTTCCGGTGCCCGAGCGCGGACAGATGACCGAGCGCCTGGGCGACCCCGTCGGCGTCGTCCACCGAGACGGACGGGATCTCCGGCGCCGTGGTGTCGACCGTACCGTCGACCAGCTCCCGGCTCACCAGGACCGCGGTCACACCCACGAGCGCCGTGCGCAGCTCCGCGTCGCCCGACCGCGGTGAGGCCAGGAGCAGGCCGTCCGTCCGGGCGGAGAGGGCGCCGATCAGCTCCGCCTCGACGTCGGGGTCCTCGTCGGAGTCGGCGACGAAGACCTCGTACCCCTCCGCGCGGGCATGCGCCTGGACTGCCTTGGTCACCGTCGCGAAGTACGGGTTCTCCAGGTCGGGCACCAGCAGGCCGACGGCGTGCGTACGCCCCATCCGCAGGCCGCTCGCCGCCTGGTTCGGCCGGTAGCCCAGCTCCGCCGCCACGCGTGTCACGCGGTCGCGGGTCTCGGCGGCCACCCGTTCAGGGGATGCGAGGGCGCGCGACACGGTGGAGATCGAGACTCCGGCGGCGCGGGCGACGTCGTGCACCGTGACCATGGCACCTCCTCGTGACCGTTGCGACGCTGCAAACGTTTGCACCCTACCCTAGGTTAGAGTGCAAACGTTCGCACCCATCCTCCGTCCGGCCGCGCACCGCACCGGCCAGGCAATGACGCCAGGAGCACACGAATGACCCCATGGACCCTGCACCCCGACCGAGCGCTGCCCGCCGACCCCGTGACGCGGCCGATCGCCCGCGAGATCTACCAGGCGGTGCGGGAACTCCCGATCGTGTCGATGCACGGCCACGTCGACGTCGCCGCCTTCGCGGACGACGAGCCGTTCCCCGACCCCGCCCAGCTCCTCGTGGTGCCCGACCACTACCTGACGCGGATGCTCGTGTCGCAGGGCGCGAAGCTGCCCGAGCTCGGGGTGGGCCCGGCGGACGCGCCCGGCTTCGAGTCGGACCCCCGCGAGATCTTCCGGCGTTTCTGCGCGGGCTGGAAGCACTTCCGCGGCACGCCCACGCGGTACTGGCTGGAGCACGAGCTCGTCGAGATCTTCGGCGTGACCGTGCGGCCCTCCGCCGAGACCGCCGACCAGGTCTACGACCAGATCGCGGAGTGCCTCGCCGACCCGTCCTTCCGGCCGCGCGCCCTCCTCGACCGGTTCGGCATCGAGACCATCGGCACCACCGACCCGGCCTGGAGCAGCCTCGAGGACCACGCCCGCCTGGCCGCCGAGCTGCCGGGCCGCGTGCTGCCGACCTTCCGCCCGGACCCGCTGCTGCACCCCGCGCGCGGGACCTGGCAGGGTGACCTGGAGCGGCTCGCCACGGCGTCGGGCATCGCCACCGACACGTACGCCGGCTACCTGGCGGCGCTCCGCGAGCGCCGCGCCGCCTTCGTCGCGGCCGGCGGTCTGGCCACCGACCACGGCCACCTCAGCGCGGACACCACCCCGCTGCCCGACGACGCCGCCCGCGAGCTGTTCGAGAAGGCGCTGAAGGGCGGCTCGGACGGCTCGGGGATCAGCGCGGCGGAGGAGGCGGCGTTCTCGGCGCACATGCTGTTCCAGATGGCGGCGATGTCCGCGGAGGACGGCCTCGTCATGCAGCTCCACCCGGGTGTGCTGCGGGACCACGACACGGCGGTCGCCGCCACGTTCGGACCCGACAAGGGGTACGACATCCCCGTCGTGACCGAGTTCGCGCAGGGCCTGCGGCCGGTGCTGGAGGCGTTCGGCAACTCGGAGAGCTTCCGGATGATCGCGTTCACCGTGGACGAGGACGTGTACTCGCGGGAGCTGGCGCCGCTGGCCGGCGTGTACCCGGCACTCCGGCTCGGGGCGCCCTGGTGGTTCCTGGACGCGCCGGACGCGATGCGCCGGTTCCGGGAGGCGGCCACGGAGACCGCCGGCTTCTCGAACATGTCGGGCTTCGTCGACGACACCCGCGCGTTCTGCTCGATCCCCGCGCGCCACGACCTGGCCCGCCGCGTCGACGCCGGCTACCTCGCGCGCTTGGTCGCCGAGCACCGGCTCGACCTGGACGAGGCGCTGGACACCGCCGCTGACCTGACCTATCACCTGCCGAAGCTGGCCTACGCGGCCCGCTGAGCGGGCCCGTGCCGCCCTGCGCTGACTGGTGCTGACCCGTGCGCCCCAACCACTTCGAGGTCTAAGTTTCTCCGCTCTGAAGCGTTTCAGAGCGGAGAAACTTAGACCTCAAAGTGGTTGGCCTCGGCCGAGGTCGGCCCGGGTCCGGGGCGGCCAGGGGCCCGGGTCAGTCGCGGGGCAGGGCCAGCGGGGCGCCCTCGGCGAAGACCAGCGCCGCGAAGCGTTCGCCGATGCGGCGGTGGGTGGCAGCGTCCGGGTGGAGCCGGTCGGGCAGGGGCAGCTCGTCGGCGTCCGCGGGGCCGTACAGCTCGAGGCCGTCGAGGTGGTGCAGGTTCGGGTCGTCGGCGGCGCGCTCCGCCACGATGCGGGCGAGGTGCTCACGGATCACGGTGAGGGTGAGCTTGCCCGCCGCCCTTTCGGCCGGGTCGCCCGTCGCGCGGAACCGCAGCTGCCCCTCGGCGAGGGCGTCGGCGTCGAAGGCGCCGGGGCCTGGCGTGTCCTCGTGGATCGGGCACAGGATGGGTGAGACCAGCAGCAGCGGCGTGTCCGGGTGGCCGTCGCGGACGGTGTCGAGGAACCCGTGGACGGCGGGCCCGAAGGCGCGCAGGCGCATGAGGTCGGCGTTCACGAGGTTGATGCCGATCTTCAGGCTGATCAGGTCGGCGGAGGTGTCACGCATGGCACGTGCGGTGAACGGGTCGAGCAGGGCGCTGCCGCCGAACCCGAGGTTGACGAGGTCGACCCCGCCGAGGGACGCGGCCACCGCCGGCCAGATGTCCGTGGGCCGCACCGCGTTGGAGCCCTGGCTGATCGAGCTGCCGTGGTGCAGCCAGACGGGCCGCCGTTCCGGCGAGGGCCGTACCGGCGCATCCGTGCGCAGCTCGACGAGCTCGACGGTCTCGTTGTGGGGCAGCCAGAGCTCGACAGTCTTCTCGCCGTCCGGCAGCCCGTCGAACCGGACGCCGTCGACGCCGCCCTGCTCGACCTCACGGGCGCCCGTGGCCATGTCGATGGTCACGACCGTGGCCGCCGCGAGGCTGGCGTGCCCGGCCCTACGGCCGTCGACCACCAGGTCGAAGACGCCGAGCGGCCTGGCCGGAGCCCCGCGGAACCCGAACCGGGTCGCAAGCGCGCGCAGCTCGATGCTCGTGGCGTCGGTCGTGAAGGCCAGGCGCACCCCGGACGGCTGCGCCTCGACCATGGCGAGCTGGGGGTCGGCGGCCTGTGCCCGCGCCCAGGCCGGCAGCCGGTGCACCCGGACGCCGGTCGGCGTCTGCTCGAGCTCGGGGGCCCCGCGCAGCAGGTCGGCGGTCACGGGGGTGGTGTGCTGGAGCGGCCGGTCGGTCATGTCCACAGCGTATGGGCGGCCGACCGCCGGACGCCGATCGACGGGCCTGTTGCATCCTGATGAGGAACCCGGACCGGGAGTAGACCTGAGCCAGCTCGCTGAGGCACAGTTCAAGCAGAACCCCACATATATGCACATCAACCGCAAGACGGACGGGACGACCCATGACCGGTGACACTCAGCGCTCGACCTCCTTCCCCCATCCGGCGTGGTTGCCGGACGGCGCGTTCGCGGCGCTCGGCAGCCGCCGCGTGGTGGTGGCCGGAGACGGCGCACTCACGGGAACGGTCGCGGAAGAGGTGGCGGCGGCGACAGCACGGTTCGGAGGCGCGTTCTCCCGCCTCGAGGTGGGCGACGGCGTGGCCGACGCCGAACTGGTGCTGACGCTCTCGCCGACCGAGACCACGCCCGCCGGGACGTCACCGGCCGACCACGGCGACGACACCGACGAGAGCTTCCGGTTCACGCGGGAGGCGGGCTCCGTCGTCGTGCAGGCGCCGACCGATGCCGGGCTGCTGCGCGGCCTGTTCCACGTCGTGCGCCTGGGCGAGGCCGCGTTCGACGGGCCGGACGCCGACGAGACGCACGCCCCCGCCACCGACCTGCGAATGCTCGACCACTGGGACAACGTGGACCTGCACCCCACGATGGGCCAGGTGGAACGTGGGTACGCCGGTGGCTCCATCTTCTACGACAACGGTTTCGTCCGGGCGGACCTGTCCCGGGTGGAGCGGTACGCGCGGCTGCTGGCCGCTGTCGGGATCAACCGGGTGGCGATCAACAACGTCAACGTGCACGAGCACGAGGCCCGTCTGCTGACCGACGACCTGGGCGACGTCGTCCGGATCGCCGCCGTCTTCCGGCGGTGGGGCATCCGGGTGCACCTGTCGGTGTCGTTCGCCTCGCCGATGCTGCTCGGCGGCCTCGGCACGTCGGACCCGCTCGACCAGGACGTCGCGCACTGGTGGGTGCGTGCGGCGGCACGGGTGTGGACTGCGATCCCGGACTTCGGCGGGTTCGTCGTCAAGGCCGACTCCGAGGGCCAGCCGGGCCCGTTCGCCTACGGCCGCACCCACGCCGACGGCGCGAACATGCTCGCGGCGGCAGTCGAGCCCTACGACGGCCTGATCCACTGGCGGGCCTTCGTCTACAACCACCGGCAGGACTGGCGCGACCGGTCCACCGACCGCGCCCGCGCCGCCTTCGACCACTTCCACCCGCTGGACGGCACGTTCTCGGCCAACGTGATCGTGCAGGTCAAGTACGGTCCGCTCGACTTCCAGGTCCGGGAGCCCGTCTCGCCCGTCCTGGCCGCGATGCCGCACACCCGGATCGCCCTGGAGCTGCAGATCACCCAGGAGTACACGGGCCAGCAGAAGCACGCCGTGTACCTCGGACCGCAGTGGAGCCAGATCCTCGGGTTCCGGTTCTGGGAGCCCACGGGCCGGGACGGCGGGTCGCCCACTGTCGCGGACCTCGCGACCGGCCGCGGCAAGGCCGCCGAGGACCCTGGTACCGGCACGTGGCGCAAGCCGGCGGGCGGCTTCGCCGCCGTCTCCAACGTGGGCGACGACGAGTTCTGGACCGGGCACCCGTTCGCCCAGGCGAACCTCTACGCGTACGGGCGGCTGTGCTGGGACCCGACCCTGGACCCGGCTGCCCTGCTCGACGAGTGGGTGGGCCTCACGTTCCCGGGCGCACCGGACGCCGTCCGGCAGGCCGTGCACGCCGTGCTGGACCGGTCCTGGGAGACGTACGAGCAGTACACCGCGCCGCTCGGCGTGGGCTTCATGGTGCGCCCCGGCCACCACTACGGCCCCGACGTCGACGGCTACGAGTACACCCCGTGGGGCACGTACCACTTCGCGGACCGGGACGGGATCGGCGTGGACCGCACGGTGCGCACGGGGACCGGGTACGCGGGGCAGTACCCCTCACCGTGGCGCGAGACCTACGAGTCGCTGTCGACCTGCCCCGACGAGCTGCTGCTGTTCTTCCACCACGTGCCGTACACGCACGTGCTGCACAGCGGGAAGACCGTGGTCCAGCACATCTACGACACCCACTTCGAGGGCGTTGAACGGGTCGAGGCGATGATCGCCGCGTGGTCGGTCGTCGCGGAGCTCGTGGACCCGCACCTGGCCGAGCGGGTGGCGGACCGGTTCGCGGAGCAGCTCCGCAGCGCCACCGAGTGGCGCGACCAGGTGAACACCTACTTCCTGCGGAAGTCGGGCATCCCAGACACCCAGTCCCGCCGCATCTACTGACCACAAGCCGGGACCCCGAGTGGTCGGCAGGACGTCAGGTGGTCGGCAGTCCGAGCTGCCGACCACCTGACGTCCTACCGACCACCTCAGGCTCGCGGGGTGTGGCGGGTCTGGGCGTAGGTGCCCTTGGTGAAGGCCAGGACCTTCGTCGGTTCCACCGCGAAGACCAGGGCGGGGCCGGCGTCGTCGTTGCGGAAGACGCCGTCACCCACCTCGTACACCCACTGCCCGTCCCACTTGGTGCGCCAGGCTGCCGCGAGCCGCTCCAGGGCCGCGGAGTCGGTGACCCGGTAGGCCGGACCCTCGACCACGACGTCGACGCCCTCGTCCCAAGTGTCCCGGCCGGTGGTGAGCACGACGTTCGGGTTGGCGGTGAGGTTGACCGCCTTCTGCTCCTCCGGGCCCGTCGTGAAGTGCAGCGCGCCGTCGAGCCAGACGGCGACCAGCGGCGTGACGTGCGGGCGTCCGTCGGCGCGCACGGTGGTCAGCCAGCTGATCTGGGCGTTCTCGAGCACCTCCTGCGTCGCCTGCCAGCTGGTCGGCTCGGCGTCGGGGGCGCTGAAGCGGGTGTCGAGAGTGGTCACGGGGTCGTTCATGATCCTGCTCCTAGTTGTCTCGTAGAAAATTGGTCCGTAACAATGCGGTCTATCTCACCGGCGGCCGACCAGTCCGGGCTGAAGCGGTTCCGCATCACCGCTACCGCAAGGCCGGAGTCGATGTCGGCCCAGGCGGCGCACCCGTTGCCGCCGGCCATGCCGAACGTCGAACCGGGACGGGCCGTCACGTCCCCCGGCCGGTAGTCGCTGAACCCGAAGGCCCAGGTGGTGGCCGGTATGCCCATCACCTCGTCCGGCCCCGCATAGGCCGGGAGCGCGAGATCCGTCAGCCGGTCCGGTGAGACGAGGGAGACGTCGGCGTAGCCCAGCAGGCCCGTGTAGACCCGGGCGATCCCGCGCGCCGTCATGGTGCCCTGTGCGACGAGGTCACTGGTGAGCACGTCGCGCCGGTTGGCGAGGTCGGCGGTCGGCCGGGTCGCGGGCGGGACTGCCCGGCCGGCCGGTGTCCCTGGATCCAGGTGGTGCGGGCGCGCTCCAGGCACCGCCTCCTGGCGCGCGACGCGGTCCAGGAGCACCGGCGGGACGCCGAAGTGCACGTCGTCCTCGACACCGAGCGGGCCGGTCACCGCCTCGTGCAGCCACCAGGTCAGCGTTCGTCCGGTCGCCCGGCGTACCGTCTCGCCGAGCAGGAACCCGAAGGTATGGACGTGGTATCCGAAACGGGTGCCCGGCTCCCACCAGGGCTCGGCGTCCGCGACCGTGCGGCACATCAGGTCCCAGTCGCACAGCTCCTCGACGGTCGTGGCGTGCGGCAGGCCCGGTACACCGGCCGTGTGCATCAGCACGTGCCGCAGCGTCACATCGCCCTTGCCGTGCGCGGAGAACTCAGGCCACACGTCAGCGACCCGCAGGTCGTAGGTCAGCTCGCCGCGCTCCACGAGTACGTGCGCGACGGCGGAGGCGACCCCCTTGGCCGTCGACGTGGCGAAGAACAGGGTGTCCGAGGTGACGGGCAGCCCGCGTCTGGCGTCGGCCGAGCCCGCCACCGCGTCCACGACCAGGTCGCCCCTGTGGATGACCGCCACCTGGAGGCCGACCTCGCCGCCGTCGGCCACGAGGCGGTCGACGGCCTCCTGGACACGTACCTGCGGGATGCCCGCGGTGTTGTTCGCCATGCACGGTCCGACCGGCGTCGGACAGAAAACTCATCGGCGCAAACCGACGCAGCCATCGTCACCCGTCTACGGAGGTGCGATAGTTGGACAGTAGGAATCTCTTACCGGAGGCTGCGATGACCATCCCGACTCTTCGACCCAAGAACCAGGTGACGGTACCCAAGGACGTCGCCGAGGCCGCTGACCTGCATGTCGGCGACGCTCTCGACTTCACCGTCGTCGACGGTGCGGTGGTGATCACCAAGGTCGAGCTCGGACGGCCAGCGAAGGACACCCGCCCCACTGCCGAGGACTGGCTCGCCGCGGCCGATTACGTCGGCAAGCGTGACCGAGAACTCCTGAACCGGCTCGCACAGTGACGCACCTCGTCCCGGCGCACATCGCGCTGCGGATGTTCGAGATCGCTGAGGGGATCAAGCCCGTGGTCCGCGACCTCGGGCTCCTGGAGTCTTCGCTGACGCGCGCGAGCATGAGTTCGTACGGCCACGAGCTCTATCCCGGCATCCACCTCAAGATGGCGGCCACGCTCGACTCCGTGAACCGGAACCACCCGCTCGTCGACGGCAACAAGCGACTTGCGTGGATCGTGGTCGCTGCGACGTATCGAGTGAACGGCTACCCCCACCTGGTCGGCACGGTGGAGGAGCACGAGGCGCTGGTGCTGAAGGTCGCGTCCGATCACCCTGAGCTGGACCGGATCGCCGACCAGTTGCAGGCGATGTTCGACCCCGTGTCCGAGACCGACTAGTTCGGCACGGCACGCGGCGCGTACATGATGATCGCGACGCCGACCAGGCAGATCAGCGCCCCGGCGACATCCCAGCGGTCCGGGCGAAAGCCGTCGACGACCATGCCCCAGACCAGCGAGCCGGCCACGAAGACGCCGCCGTAGGCCGCCAGGATGCGGCCGAAGTTCGCGTCGGGCTGCAGGGTCGCGAAGAAACCGTACAGGCCCAGCGCGATCACCCCGGCGCCGATCCACAGCCAGCCCCGGTGCTCGCGAACGCCCTGCCAGACGAGCCAGGCGCCGCCGATCTCGAACAGGGCGGCGGCGATGAACAGGATGATCGAGCGTGTGACCATGTCACGACGGTAGACCGTTGCGCCCGCTCAGGAGCCCACCCCCGACAGCCTGCCCAGGAGTCGAGCGACAGGAGGCCGGACGCCGGACCTCAGCCCGCGTCGAACCGTTCCTCGCCCTCCAGGTCGGGGTCGTCCTTGGGGTGCTCGCCCGGGATCGCCTTCTCGCCTGCCGGGTCCTCGGTACGGTCGAGGCCGTCGTCCGCGCCGTCGTCCTGGCCCGGCACGTCGCGCGGTCCGGGATTGGTGCGGCCCTGCACGTCGTCGTCGGCGGAGACGGGATCGACACGCGGTCCGGGGTTGGCCTGCGGGGCCTGTGCGTCGTCCGTCCGGTAGTCCTCGTTCTCGCTCATGCTGCGCTCCCTCCGGCTGGGTGGTGCGGCGGCGCGAGCGTGGGGACGACCGCGCCGCCGCCCCTCGACCGTACGGCTGTGACGTCCCGCTCGCATCCAGATCGGTCGAGACCGTCCGGGCACGTGGGCCTCCGCGGGAGTCCGCGCCGCGAGCGCTACAGCGGCGTGTCCCCCGGGATCTTCCGGTCCTGCACCCGGGCGCGGGCCGGCAGGCCGATGTCCCAGAACTCGATGGTCTGCAGCACCCAGAACAGCGCGAAGATCAGCATCATCACGGCCTCGACCACGAACAGCGTCTGCGGGAACAGGTCCGGCAGATACCGGTCCAGGATCACCATGGTGGCCAGGCCCACCACGAGCACGGCGGCCATGACCACCGCGATCCACCGGTACCAGACCCGGTACGCCCGGGCGGACATACCGCGCAGCCGTTCGAGCGCCTGGGCGGTGACCGCATGGTCCGAGCCGTTGATCCACGCGACGGCCACGAGGCAGGCGAACAGCAGGACCGCCGCCGAGTAGTGCGCCGAGGTCAGGAAGCTCGCGGGCCAGGCCAGCAGCCAGATGCCGGTCCCGGCCCACGCCACCCAGGTGAGCCACAGGTCCCAGCCCGCGCGGCGGCCCAGGTCGCGCCGCCGGGGCCAGGTCGACAGCAGCAGCACCACGCCGCCCACGACGAGCAGCGTGCCCACGTTGTTGCCCACCCGTTCCGGCACGTCCAGGCAGTACGGCTCGGCGGTGCACATCGCGGCGTCGAGCGGCGTCGGGATCAGCGCCACGGCCACCGCGGACATGCCCGCGAAGTTGAGCAGCACCTCCTCGGCCCCGCGCCGGCCCTTGATCGCGATGAGACACGTGCCGATCGCCACCAGCGTGCCCACGAAGATGCTCTGCACCGGCGAGTAGAAGTACGCGCTGATCGACGCGTGCCACCACTCCTCGCCCGAGCCGAGCCTCCCGTGGTCGGCGACGATCTGCATCGTCAACGACACGAACAGCACCAGCACCACCGCCACGATCGCCACCCGCAGATAGCGATAGGTCAGCCGTACCGGGTCCCCCTGCTTGATCCCCATGCGCTTACTGTGGCCTAAGTGCCACAGACCGGACAATGTTGCACCGAACAATGTTGCACCGCCGAACCCGCTATCGGGTCAGCGGGTTGGGGATGGTCACCGAGCGGACCACGTCGTTGACCTCGTTGTCCGGCGTCCTGGCGTCGACGGTGCCGAAGTCGCGCGCCTCGACCACCACCCGGTCGTCGAAGACGTCGACGGTGAGCCCGCGGTTGACGTCGCGCGTCACGATCTCCTTGATGCCGGACGTGGCCTCCCCGCGCGCGTCCCACTCCACCTGGACCGCGCCGGTGTTCACCGTCCAGAAGCCGTCCGGGTGGCCGCCCGCCGTGCGGCGCTGCACCGCCCAGTCGCCGAGCTCGAACGGATAGTGCGTGTGCCCGCTGAACAGGATCGCGTTGGGGTGGGCGCCGAGCAGCTCGGTCAGCTCGTCGTTGTACTGGTAGCTGTCGCTGTACCAGGGGATCCACGACGCCGAGACCGTGTCGCCGAGCGGGAAGTGCGAGATGACCAGCACCTGCTTGTCGCGCTCCGACCAGTACGCGAGCCGCTCGCGCAGCCACTCGACCTGCTCGCGGGACATCGGCACCTCCGGCGGACGCGCCGCCTCCTGGCCGAGGACCAGCACCGGCACGTCGCCGCCCGAACCCTCGAGAAGGTACTCGTCCCACACCCGGTCCCGCTCCGCGAAGTCGAGGAACCGGTCGCGCAGGGTCTCCCACGACTCGCCCGTGTAGCTCTCGTGGTTGCCGATCGCGGCCACCACCTGCTCCGGCAGGACGCCGGCCGCGCCGGTCATGACGTCGTCGACCTCCCGCCACTGTGCTGCCGAGCCCGAGTCGACGATGTCGCCCACCATGAGCAGCCCGTCCGCGTCCGGGCGGACGGCGTCGAGGTCGCGCAGAGCGTGACCGAGGTCGTCCGGGTCACCCTGGATGTCGCTGAGCACCCACGCCGTCGTCGGGTCGCCGCTCGCCGAGGGCAGGGGCGCGCGGACCGCCACGGAGTCGATCGCCCAGTACCAGGAGTTCGCGCCGGCCGTGAAGTGCCAGCGGAAGACGGCGCGCTTCGCGCCACGGGGCACGTCGACCGGCACGGTCTCGGTGGCGTTCATCAGCGCGCCGTCGTAGTTGTCGGTGACCGTGGAGCTGTCGTAGCGGACCAGCTCGGTCTCCGCGCCGCCGTCGAACGCGACGGTGACCCGGCCGGTCTGCCCGGCCCAGCCCCGGTAGTGCGAGTCGAAGGTGAGCTCGACGCGGTCGCGGCCCTTGACCTTGACCGGCGCGGAGGCGAGCGTCGTCGCGTAGCCGCCCGGCGTGCCGGCGCCGTCGGCGAACTCGTCCGAGTCGGCCACGGCGATCACGTCCTGCGCCCGGGCGAACCGGTAGCGCATCTG
This sequence comes from Promicromonospora iranensis, assembly GCF_028994775.1. Classification (GTDB taxonomy): domain Bacteria; phylum Actinomycetota; class Actinomycetes; order Actinomycetales; family Cellulomonadaceae; genus Promicromonospora; species Promicromonospora iranensis_A. The sequence goes on from NZ_JAJQMN010000002.1 coordinate 171,779, forward strand.
GTCCTCGGCGTCGGTCCAGAAGTCGCGGGTGGTGAACGACCAGCCGCGCCACTCCTCGACGCCGCCGTCCGCCATGTCCGGGCCGTTCTCGACGGACCAGCCCCGGGGGGCGGTGTGCGTGAAGCCCACGACGCCGTCCTCGATGCCCGGGTCCTCCGCACGCGGCAGCAGGTCGTCCGCGAGGGAGTCGAAGCTCTCCCGGTACAGCACACCGTCGGTGGCCCGGGTGTTGGCCTGACCGCCGGGCTGGGCGGGGCCCGGCTCGGCGGGACCGGCCAGAGCCGTGCCCACGGTGCCGGCGGCGAGCAGGCTCGCCCCCACCAGCACGGCTGCCGTGCGTCGGGTCCGAGCGTGGAAGGTGGAGGTCATTCCGGGTGCCTCTCGTCGACCTGATACGTCCGGCGCAGACGCTACGGCCGCGAGGTGTCCGACGCCGGACCCGGGGCCGACGTCCAGGTGAACGGTGGTGCGGGCGTCATGCGCCGGCGGTGAACCGTTCCTCGACGTCGGCCAGCAGGGGGCCCGCGTTGCGCAGCACGAAGGCGAGCCACACCACCGCGAACATGCCGAACAACGCCTCGTTGGTCAGCACGATCACTCCCCCCGCGAGCACGAGCAGGGAGAGGTTCCCCAGCGCGACGAGCGGGCGAGCCGCGAGGTAGTAGGCGGCGAGCCGTGCCGAGTCCCGCGCCCGGAAGCCGAAGAACGAGACGATCACCAGCACGTTCACCGTCCACAGGAGCAGCCCTGCGCCGATGACGAGGAGGACCGGTGCGTACCACCCGGGCACCCCTGACGCACCGAGGTTCGCCAGCGAGAACCCCACGAGACCGAGCACCACGAGCGCAGGAGCCCACACCCGGAGGACGTCGGCCCAGTTCAGGCGGTATCCCCGCCAGAAGAAGGACGCCGGCGTCAGAACGTCGGCGGTGGCCCGGGCACGCAGCGCGAACAGCCCGGCCGATGCCGCCGGGCCGAGCGGCAGCAGACACAGCACCACCAACGGGGCGTTGCCGGCCGACCGGTCCAGCAGCGCGAGGGCGACCAGGGCCGGCAACGAGGTCAGCACGAGCAGCAGCTCGACCACGAGGTACCAGTAGACAGCGTTCGCCGCCCGCCCCAGCGGACCGTCGCCGAACTCCCGGCGCTCAGCCACGGCCCAGGATCCGGGTGTCGTCGAGCCAGGACGGGGTCTCGTCGCGTACGACGTCGAGGGTGACCAGCGTGATGCCGTGCCGTCCGATCGTCAGGTCGAGGTCCACCCGGCCGCCGCCGTCGATCGGTAGCGAGCGCGCCCGTCGCGCGGGCTCGCTCGCCTCGTGCAGCGCGTCCAGCTGTCTGCCCGAAGGCGACGCGGGCCGCCCCATCTCCCGCCAGGCCGCCCAGGCGTTGCCGGCGGTCTCGTCGACGTCGTGCCGCATGACGAACACCCGACTTCCGGTCGAGGTCGCTCCGCTGGTCGAGCCTGTCGAGACCCCTGGACCGGTCTCGACAAGCTCGCCCGCCGAAAGGACCGGGACACTCAGCTGCAGCTCGTGACGGTCGGGCTCGGCCGCGTCGTCGGTCCCGCCGACGGGCTGCCAGGCGAGCACCGTCACCTGGCCGGTAGCGGGGTGTCGCGTGACCAGGTGGTCGACGCCGCGTGCGAGGATCTCCGACCCCATCCGCGCCATGAAGGCGTACAGGTGGAAGGTCGGCTTGCGCACCTGCCGGTGGGCCAGCATCCCGAAACCGCCGTGGAAGAACGACGCCGGCACCCCCACCTCCTCGAAGACGTCGCTGAACGTCCAGTAGGAGAACGAGTCCGCGTGCTCGCCACCCTCCGCGAGGACCAGCGCGAGGTAGGCCGCGTTGTACGCCGTGTCGTGCACCGGGTTGTCGGGCCGGTAGCTCGTGTTGAACTCGGTGACGTGCAGCGGCCGGTCCGCGAGCGCCGTCCCGGCGAGGATCTTGCGCGGCTTGGCGAACTGGTCGAGCAGGTGCTGGGGCCGTCTGAACGTCTGGTAGACGCCGAACGGCACGTGCTGGGCGGGCCCGGAGCTGTAGGCGTGCATGGAGAGGAAGTCTGCGGGCAGGTCGCGCTCGGTGACGAACTCGGCGAAGGGTTCCCACCAGTCGTCCGCTCCTGGTGAGATGGCGGGTCCGCCGACCTGGAGCGACGCGTCGACGTCCTTCACGGCGTGGACGGATGTCTCGTAGAGCCGGAAGTATGCCGCCTGGTCGCCCGCCCAGAACTGGGGAAGGTTGGGCTCGTTCCACACCTCGACGGGCCAGGTGCGCACCTCGTCGAGGCCGTACCGGTCGATGAGGTGCCTCAGGAGGGCTCGCACCAGGCTCGCCCACTCGGCGTGGTCGCGGGGCGGGGTGACGTTGCCCAGCCACCAGAACACCGTCCGGTCGCCGGACGCGAGCCCGCCGGGCATGAAGCCGAGCTCGAGGAACGGTTTGATCCCCAGCCCCAGGTAGGCGTCGATCACCTGGTCGACATAGGTGAACACGTAGGCGGTGCCGCGGTGCCCACCGGCGTCGTACGGGCGGTGAATCGCGACGTCGTCGTGCAGGAGGCCGTGCCCCCGGATGTACCGGAACCCGATCTCGCGCTGCACCAGGGCCAGTGAGTCCTGGTAGTCCTTGCGCAGCGCGAGACCGAACCGGCCCGTGCCGACGCAGGTACGCCAGGCGTCGCTCAGTGTTCCGGCGGCCTCGGTCGGCACGATGGTGCGGGACACGGATCTCCTCGGTCGTCCGTTCGGGCGTGGTGGGGCGTGCGGGCCGTCGACGACGACCCGCACGCCTCGTCAGGTCTGTGCGAGGGTCACTCGCCGCCGGCGATGGCGCCGTTGGCCAGCTCGACGTAGTCGGCCATGCCGGCCGCCTCGAGCTCGGCGACGTAGTCGTCCCATTCGCTGAGCGGACGGTCGCCGACGATGAACTGCGCGGTGTTCTGGTAGACGATGTCCTGCAGGTTCGTCTGGTAGAGGGTCGCCTGCTCCTGCTCCATCTCGTCGTACGTGATGGCCGGCGGGAGGGGCAGCTCCTCCTTCGAGTTCATGCCGTCGAGGAACTCGATGACCTCGTCCCGCAGCATCGACTTGTCCAGGTCCTCGGTGGAGCCGTGCGCGAGCATCCAGACGCCGTTGTGGTACCCGAAGTCCTTGCGGAGCTCCTTGGGTGCGCCGGGGTTGAGGCCGTTGACGTCGATCTCCTCGTTGAGGACGCGCTTGTCGCCCTCCCGCTCGAACGTCTCGCCCTCGACGCCCCACTTGGCGAACTCGAGGCCCTCGTCCGAGTAGTACAGCCAGTCGACGAACTGCAGCATCGCCAGGAAGTCGTCGTCCTTCGCCGCCTCGGCGCCGAACACGATGCCCGACTCCCTGCGCGAGCCCGGCGCCAGGTAGCTGCCGTAGGGACCGGCCGGCACGACGATCTGGCGTACCTCGGCGTCCTTGTTGCCGAGCTGGTCGAAGTTGTCGCGGTACTTCACCAGCTCCTGGTCGTTCGAGCTGATGGCGGCGACGTTGCCGGAGGCGAACTTCTGCTCGCCCTGCTCCATCTCCTGGGTGACGGACTCGGGGTCCATCAGGCCGTCCTCGACGAGGGAGGCGAAGTACGTCACCAGGTCGCGGTAGCCGTCAGAGGCACCGGCGTAGGTGAACTCGCCGGCCGCGTCGTCCCACCACAGGCCGTTGATGAAGCCGGTGCCCGCTGCGGTGCCGAAGTTGGGCGCCGCGGCGTTGAGCGTCTGCTCCATCGGGCTGTTGATCGACCACTTGTCGCTGAACGGGTAGTCGACCTCCGGGTTTGCCTCCTTGACGGCCGCGAGCTGCTCCTTGAACTCGTCCCAGGTCTCCGGGTCCTCGGTGAGGCCTGCCTTCTCCCACAGGTCGGAGCGGACCGCGATCGAGTACTGCGGCTTGGCGATCTCGTGGATGCCGGGCAGGAGGTAGTACTTGCCGTCCTCCTGGCGCAGCTGCTCGACCTCGGCCTCGAGCCCCCACTTCTCGATCTTGTCGAGGAAGTTGGGCATGTGCTCCACGTAGTCCGAGATCGGCAGCAGCGCGTTCCGGAACTGCGTCTCCTCGCCCGCGTAGATGGAGGGCATGATGTCGGGCGCGTCGCCGGAGCTGATGAGGACCGAACGCCGTGTCGCCAGGTCGGCGAGCGGCACGTTGACGTAGTCGAACTCGACGTTCTGGTTGGCCTTGAGGTGCTCGACGATCGACCAGTCGTCCTTGAACGGGTAGTCCGGGTGGTCGCGGTACAGCAGGCTGAAGTCGACGGGCTCTGTCGCCTTGAACGTGGTGCCGACCTCGAAGTCCTCCATGTAGCCGACCTGCGACTCCATGTCGATGGCGCCGGACTCCTCCTCACCACCACCACTGGTCGAGCATGCGGTCAGGGTGACGACCAGGGCCGACGCAGCGAAGCTCGCGGCAGCCCGTCTGCGGGTGATCCTCATGGTTCTCCTTCAGGTTGTGAACGTCGTCGTTCAGGTCAGGCGGGACCGGGTGGTCCTCACGTGTCGGACGGCCTCTGGTCAGCCCTTGACGGAGCCGAGCATCACGCCGGACACGAAGTACTTCTGGATGAACGGGTACACGCAGATGATCGGCAGGACCGTGAGCAGCATCGCCACGGACTGGACGTTCGCCTGGATCTGCACGGTGTCGCTGCCGAGGTCCGTCGTGGAGGTCGCCGCGGCGAGCAGGTTGCGCAGGTAGAGCGTGACCGGGTACATGTCGCGGTCGTTCAGGTACAGGTACGCCTGGAACCATGAGTTCCAGAACTGGACCGCGTAGAAGAGGGTCATCGTGGCGATGACCGCCTTGGACAGCGGGAGCACGATGCGGAAGAACACGCCGTACTGCGACATGCCGTCGATCTCCGCGGCTTCCTCGAGCTCCTTGGGGAAGTTGTCGAAGAACGACTTCATGACCAGCAGGTTGAACACGTTGATCGCACCGGGCACGACGATCGCCCACATCGTGTTCTTGAACCCGAGGGCGTCGATCAGCAGGTAGTTCGGGATCAGGCCGCCCGCGTACAGCATGGTCACCATGGCCAGCCCGATCATGACCCCCCGCCCCTTCAGGTACGGCTTGGACAGCGCGTACGCGAAGGTGGTGGTCAGCGCCATCGCGATCACCGTGGCGAGCACCGTGTACACGATCGTGTTGCGGTAGTTGACCCAGAAGATCGAGTCGCCCATCACGCTCGCGAACGTGGTCAGGTTGAACCCGCGCGGCCACAGGTTGACCTGGCCGGCGGCGATATAGGCCTGGGAGCTGAACGCCTTCGCCACCATGTTGACGAAGGGGTAGAGCGTCAGGAACGTGATCACCACCAGCACGATCCCGTTGACGGCCCGGAACAGCCGGTAGCCGGGGGTGTCCTTGACCGTGATCGTGGCGGAGCTGACCGCCGTGATGTCGGGAGTGTTCGTCGTCACCACAGGGAGGCTCCCACCGCTCGCTTCGAGATCTGGTTGGCCGTGACGACCAGTGCGACGCCGATCAGGGCCTCGAACAGGCCGATCGCGGCGGCGAACGAATAGTTGCCGCCCTCCCCGATCCCCACGCGGTACAGGTAGGTGGAGAGCACGTCGGCCGTGTCGTACGTGAGGGGGTTGTAGAGCAGCAGGACCTTCTCGAACCCGACCGCCATGAAGCTGCCGATGTTCAGGATGAGGAGCACCATCATCGTCGGCCGGATCCCCGGGAGCGTGATGTGCCAGGTCTGCTGCCACCGGTTGGCGCCGTCGATCCGCGACGCCTCGTAGAGCTGGTCGTCGATCGTGGTCAGCGCGGCGAGGTAGAGGATGGTGCCCCAGCCGACCGTCTGCCATACCTCGGAGGTCAGGTAGATCGTGCGGAACCAGTCGGCCCGTTGCATGAACGGGATCGCCTCGCCGCCGAACGCCTCGATGACCTGGTTGATGGTGCCGTTGATGGCGGTGAGCTGGAAGACCATGCCGGCCACGATCACTATCGACATGAAGTGCGGCAGGTAGGTGACGGTCTGGACCACTCGCTTGAAGAGCCGCGACCGCAGCTCGTTCAGCATCAACGCCAGGATGATCGGCAGCGGGAAGCAGATCGCCAGGGTGAGCCCGCCGAGGATGACGGTGTTCCAGAAGACGTCCCAGAACGGTTTGCTGCCGATGAACATCTCGAAGTAGTAGAGGCCCACCCACTCGTCGCCGAACATCGAGCCGCCCGGCCGGTACCGGCGGAACGCGATGACGTTGCCGATCATGGGCACGTAGCGGAACACCAGGAGGAAGATCACCGGCAGGACCACGAACGTGTACAGGCGCCAGTGCCTCCGCAGGGAGACGCGCCAGGTCTCGTTGTTGCGCAGCTGTTGCGGCGGCATGAGCCCGTCGCCGACGGCGGCGCCACCCGCGCCCCGGCCGGGCAGCCCGCCGCCGGTCCGGGGAACGGCGTCTACCGTCCCAGTGCCTCGTGCCATCAAGTCCTCCGGTCACCTCGCCGTGCCGGGCCTCACGAGGAGGGCGCCACGTCTTCGTGGAACGTTTTCGAAACTATCGGCGACCTTACCGACAGCCATTGGCTGGGACATTAGGGTGGCTACCGTCACATCGTCAAGGCCGGGCCATGACTGACAGCGTCACGATGTGATTACGCCGGACTTCTGCGCCGGAGTGCCTACGGCTGGTGTACGGTCAGGAGCGAAAGTTTCAGCGGACAGATCGAAAGGGCTGCGGGATGACAGACGTACGGCCCAGCCCCACCATCGCGTCGATAGCGAGCGAGCTCGGTCTGTCGGTGCCCACGGTGTCCAAGGTGCTCAACGGCAGGGCCGACGTCGCCCCCGCCACCCGCGACCGCGTCGAGGCGGCGCTGGAGAAGCACCAGTACCGGCGCCGGCGTCCGGCGACCGCGCCACCCGGCACCGCCCTGATCGACCTCGTGTTCCACCGCCTGGGCTCCGGCTGGTCCATGGAGATCATCCGCGGCGTCGAGGACGCCGCGGCCGAGTCCCGCACCAGCGTGATCCTGTCCGAGCTGGGCGGTGTGCACCGCCCGCCCGCCCAGTGGCTCGACACGACCATCGCGCGCCCGCCCCTGGGCGTGCTGCTCGTCGCCGCGAACCTGTCCGAGGGACAGCACCAGCAGCTCGACCGGCGCAGCATCCCCTACGTGGTGATCGACACCGACGGCGAGCCCCCTGCCGACGTCGCCTCGGTGGGCTCCGACAACTGGAACGGCGGGCTGCAGGCCACCCGCCACCTGCTCGCGCTGGGGCACCGCCGCATCGCGATGATCACCGGACCGTGGGACATGCTGTGCAGCCGCGCCCGCGTCGACGGGTTCCGCTCCGCGCACGAGGAGGTGGGCGCCACCGTCGACCCCGCGCTCGTGCGGGAGGGCAACTTCTACGTCGAGGCCGGATTCGACCAGGGCCTGGACCTGCTGTCCCGGCCGGACCGGCCCACCGCGGTGTTCGCCGGCTCCGACATGCAGGCCCTCGGGCTGCTCCGCGCCGCCCATCAGCTCGGCCTGCGCGTGCCGGAGGACCTGTCGGTGGTGGGCTACGACGACCTGCCGCTCGCCTCGTGGGTCGGCCCGCCGCTCACGACCGTGCGACAGCCGCTCCGCGAGATGGGTGCGGCCGCCACGCAGATCCTGCTGGACATCGCGCGCGGCCGGTCACCGAAGGTGCGCCGCCTCAACCTCTCGACCGAACTGGTGGTCCGGGAGTCGACGGCGCCGCTGAGCTGACCGGGCGTTCGGGGTCAGAGGGCGCGCGCGTGTGCCGCGAGCCGGTCGAACGCCGCGTCCAGCCCGGCGTCCACCACCTGCGCCTCGGGATGGGCGTCGAACCAGGACATCTGCTCCTCGGCCCCCACGTCGTACGTGATGGTGGTGCCGAACTCGGGCACCAGGGTCCGCACCTTGGAGATGTCGAAGACCATCGAGTGCGCCTTGTCCCCCACCAGGCCGGGCCCCAGCTCGGGGAGCACCCGGGCGATCGTCTCGGACGCCACGTGCACCAGGTCCGGGTTCGGCACGCCTGCCGCCTGGGCCAGCCAGGTGTAGATCTGGTCCCACGTGGGCGCGTGCGTACCGGTGATGTGGAACGCCTCCCCCACGGCCAGCGGGTGGCCGAGCAGGCCGACGAACCCGACGGCGAAGTCCTCGGTGTGCGTCAGCGTCCACAGCGACGTGCCGTCACCGTGGACGACCACCGGCTTGCCCGCGCGCAGGCGGGCGACGTCGGTCCACCCGCCCGATGTCGGCAGCAGGGTGCGGTCGTACGTGTGCGACGGCCGCACGATCGTCGCGGGGAACCCGTTGTCCCGGTACTCGCGGACCAGCAGGTCCTCGCACGCGATCTTGTCCCGTGAGTACTGCCAGAACGGGTTGCGCAGCGGCGTCGACTCCCGGACGGGCAGCCGCGACGGCGGCGTCTGGTACGCCGACGCCGACGAGATGAACACGTACTGCCCGGTCCGGCCCGCGAACTGCGCGACGTCGCGGGCCACATGCTCCGGGCTGAACGCCCGGAACTGCGCCACGACGTCGAACTCCCGGGAGCCGAGCACCCGGGCCACGGCCTCAGGGTCGTTCGCGTCCGCGACAAGGGTCTCGACGTCCGCGGGAAGCGCACGGATCGAGGACCGGCCTCTGTTGAGCACCGTCACCCGGTGCCCGAGCCGTGCGGCCCGGGCCACCGAGGCGTGGCTGATGATTCCGCTTCCACCGATGAACAGGATGCTCTTGGACGACATGTCGCCAATCCTTGCACCCAAAGGCCAGGTCAGCGCTGTACGCGGGCACTTCCTCCGCCGGCCAGCTTGGCGACCTCGGCGAGCGTCACCATGGTGGTGTCACCGGGGGTCGTCATCGCGAGCGCACCGTGCGCGGCGCCGTACTCGACGGCCTCCTGGAGCGAACCGAGCTCCATGAGCCCGTACGCCAGACCGGAGGCGAACGAGTCGCCGCCACCGACGCGGTCGAAGATCTCCAGGTCGGCCCGGTGGGTCGCCTCGGCGAAGCCCTCCTTGCGCGACCACGCGATGGCACCCCAGTCGTTGCGCGACGCCGAGCGGACGCCGCGCAGCGTCGTCGCGATCACCTGGAAGTTCGGGTACGCCTCCGACGCCGTCTCGATCATGGCCCGGAACGCGCCCGTGTCCAGATCGGTGAGGTTCTCGTCAACGCCCTCGACCTCGAAGCCGAGCGAGGCCGTGAAGTCCTCCTCGTTGCCGATCATCACGTCGACGTGCTGGGCCAGGCGCCGGTTGACCTCTCGGGCGCGCTCCTCGCCGCCGATGCCCTTCCACAGCGAGGGCCGGTAGTTCAGGTCGTACGACACGATGGTCCCGTGGCGGCGGGCGGCCGACATCGCGGCCTCGGCGACGTCGGCGCTGCTCTCGGAGAGCGCCGCGAAGATGCCACCCGTGTGCAGCCAGCGCACGCCCCGGGAGAACAGCGCGTCCCAGTCGACGTCGTCGGGCTTCATCTGCGAGATGGCGGTGTTGCCGCGGTCGCTCACGCCGACGGCGCCGCGCGCCCCGAAGCCGCGCTCCGTGAAGTTGAGACCGTTGCGGACCTCACGGCCGATGCCGTCGTAGGGCACCCACCGCACGTACTGCGTGTCGAGGCCGCCGGTCAGCATGAAGTCCTCGACCAGCCGGCCGATCTCGTTGTCGGCGAGGGCCGTGACGATCGCGCCACGCAGGCCGAAGCAGCGGCGCAGACCGCGGGCCACGTTGTACTCGCCGCCGCCCTCCCACACGTCGAAGTTGCGGGCCGTGCGCACGCGCCGGTTGCCCGGGTCGAGGCGGAGCATCACCTCGCCGAGGGCCACGACGTCGTACGCGCTCTCGGCGGCGGGGCGGACGTTGAGCGAGGTCATCGGTTGTTCCCTTCGTTGCTGGTCGAGCCTGTCGAGATCTGTGCGGCGAGCGCCACGGCGTCGCGCGTGCGGGTGGTGATCTGGTCCCAGTCGCCCGCGGTGACGAGCTTGCGGTCGACCATCCAGGAGCCGCCGACGGCGAGCACCGGCTTCAGCGTCAGGTAGTCGGCGAGGTTGGCGGCGCTGACGCCGCCCGTCGGCACGAACCGCAGGCCCGGGAACGGCGCGGAGAACGCCTTGATGGCGGCCGGTCCGCCGACGACGGACGCCGGGAACAGCTTGACGACGTCGATCCCGAGGTCGAGCGCGGCCATGATCTCCGACGGCGTGGCCACGCCGGGCAGCACGGGGATGCCGTGCTCCTGGGCGCGCAGCACGACGGCGGCCGACAGCCCCGGGGACACGATGTAGCGCGCGCCGGCGGCGACGACGTCGTCCACCTGCTGCACGGTGGTCACGGTGCCCGCGCCCACCACGACGTCGGGCTGGTTCTTCGCGACCGCGCGGATGGCGTCGACGCCGCCCGCGAGGCGCAGCGTGATCTCGGCGACGGGCAGGCCGCCCGCGACGAGCGCGTCGGCCAGGCGGGCGCCCTCGTCGGCGCCGTCGACCACCACGACCGGCACGAGCCGGTGGGCGGCGAGGGTCTCGAGGACTGTGCTGTCCGCGGATGACATCGGATCTCCGTTTCGCTATGGTGAACGCCTGTTGTTCACTGCGAAACGCATGCTACGTGAGGGAGCCCCATGGATGCCAGCCCGCTCGGGAGCGTCGACAAGGCGCTGCTGGCGCTCGACACGCTCGCCGGCTTCGGCGCCCGGGGCGCCTCCCTGGCCGCTCTCGCGCAGGCCGTCGGTGTCAGCAAGCCGACCCTGCACCGCACGCTCGCCGCGCTGCGCCACCGCGGGTACGCCGAGCAGACGCCGGAGGGCGCCTACCGCCTCGGCCCGGCCGCGCTCGCCCTGGGCAGCTCGTACCTGGCCGAGGAGAACCTGCCCGCGCTGCTGCACCCGGCCCTGACCGCACTGAGCGAGAAGACCGACGAGCTGGTGCACCTCGGCGTGCTCGCCGGGCGTGAGGTCGTCTACCTCGACAAGGTCGAGCCGCAGCGGGCGGTCCGCGTGTGGTCCGCCGTCGGACGGCGGCGCGCGGCCGCGACCACCGCGCTCGGCCGTGCGCTCCTGTCGGTCCAGGAGCTCGACGAGGCGGCGCTCGCCCGGTTCGCCGGCGACGAGGCCCGCCCGGGCCGGCTCCGCGAGGCGCTGGCCGCGGCCCGTCTCGCCGGGATCGCCGGCGAGACGGAGGAGAACGAGCCCGGCATCGCCTGCATAGCGATCCCCCTGCTCCGGTCCGGTCGGGCCGTCGCGGCGGTCAGCATCACCGCGCCGGTCGAGCGGCTCACCGGCACGGCGCGTGCCGACCGGGTGGCGGCGCTCCGCGAGATCCTCCCGCCTCTCCTCCCGGCCGGCCTGACCACCCCGTGAGTGCTGGCTATCTGCGGTTTCCGGGGCCAGAACAGCACAGATAGCCAGCACTCAGCGGCGGGGGCGGTGGCGGGTCAGCGGGCCAGCCAACCGCCGTCGACCGCGAGGACCTGGCCGTGCACGTAGGCGGCCGCCGCGGACGCGAGGAACACGACCGCGCCTCCGACGTCCTCCGCCGTACCCCAGCGCCCGGCCGGGATCCGCGCCGAGATCTGCTGGGACCGCACCGGGTCCCGCAGCAGGGCCTCGTTCATCTCGGTGTCCATGTACCCGGGCGCGACGGCGTTGACGTTCACGCCCTGCCCCGCCCACTCGTTGCAGAGCGCCTTGGTCAGCTGCGCCACCGCACCCTTGCTCGCCGCGTAGGCCGGGACGGTGATCCCGCCCTGGAAGCTGAGCAGCGAGGCCACGTTCACGACCTTGCCGCGCCCGCGGTCGAGCATCGGCCGCCCGAAGAGCTGGCACAGCCGGAACACCGCGCGCAGGTTGACCTGGAGCACGGCGTCCCAGGCGTCGATCGGGAAGTCCACCGCCGCGTGCCGGTCCTGCGTCCCGGCGTTGTTGACGAGGATGTCGACGTCGCCGTCCGCGAGCACCTGGGCCGCCGCCGCCTCGACGGACGCCAGGTCGGCCAGGTCGACAGGCACGAACCGCAGCTCCCGCCCGCGCGCGGCGGCGTGCTCGGTGAGGTCGGCCCCGGGCCCGGACCGCGCCAGGACCACCACGTCGGCGCCGGCGTCGAGCAGGGACCGCGCGATGCCCGCACCGAGTCCGCGCGTCCCGCCCGTGACCACGGCCACCGAGCCAGCCAGTGAGAACGGTGCGGCGGGCTGCCGGACGAGCGGCTCGGACGCCGCAGAGCCCTGCGGGTCGCCGGTCATGCCTCGCCCCCCGCCGGGGTGACCAGCACCTTCAGCGCGGCTCCCCCGTCGGCCGCCGCGGCGACCGCCGCCGAGACCTCCGTCAGCGGGAAGACCTGCACGGGTACGCGGTCCAGGCCCAGCGCGTCCGTCGCGACCAGCTCGATCGCCCGCACGACGTCGGCCCGGGTGTAGACGCGCACGCCGCGCACCGACAGCTCCTTGAAGCAGACGGCGCGCAGGTCCACGGGTGCCGGCGCCTTGTGCACGCCGACCACCACCACCGAGCCGAGCACGCGGGTGGCAGCGGTCAGCTCCGGCGTCACGGCCGGGTGCCCGGCCGCGTCGAACGTGAGGTCCGCGCCCTCCCCGCCGGTGTGCTCGAGCACCACGTCCGTCAGCGTCCGGTCACCGGGGACGACGGTGAGGCCGAGGTCCGCGAGCACCTCGCGGCGCCAGGCCGAGGGCTCGCTCACGATCACACGGGCCGCACCCGCGTGCCGGGCCACCAGTGCCGTGAGGACGCCGATCGGCCCGCCGCCGGCCACCGCCACGACGTCGCCGTCGTCGACGCGCGCCGTGCTCACCGCGTGCACCGCCACCGCGAGCGGCTCGACCAGGGCACCCACGCGCGGGTCCACGCCGTCCGGCAGCCGGTGCAGCACCGCCGGGGGCAGGGCCACGTACTCCGCGAGGCCACCGGGTGCGTCGATGCCGTACAGCTTCAGGTCACGGCAGACGTGGGTGGCGCCCGCCCGGCAGGCGCGGCAGTCCCCGCACGAGATCAGCGGTTCGACGACGACCGTCGCGCCGGCCTCCGGACCGCTGTCGCCCGGCGAGACCACCGTGCCGACGATCTCGTGACCGGGGACGAGCCCGGCCTCCGCGCGCGGATGAGCACCGTGCACGATGGCCAGGTCGGTGCCGCAGATGCCGTTGTACAGCACCCGCACCAGGGCCCAGCCCGGCGGCACCTGCGGAAGCGGCAGGTCGCGCACGCTCATGGTGTCCGCCGCGTCCCACACGGCGGCGGTCATCGTGGTCGGGTTGGTCGGCATGTCAGGCTCCGATCGGCTGGGTGGCGAGGTGGGCGGTGCGGCCACGACCCCAGGCCTCGGGGTTCACCACCTCACGGGGCGGGCGGCCGGCCAGCACGTCGACGACGTTCTGCGCCGTGCGCCGCTTCAGCTCCCGGTAGGACTCCTCCGTGTACCAGGCGAGGTGCGGCGTCAGCACCACGTTGTCGAAGCGGGTCAGCGGATGGTCGGTGGGCAGCGGCTCGACGTCGTGCGTGTCGATGGCGGCGCCGCCGATCGCGCCCCTGTCGAGCGCGGCGACCAGCGCCTCGGTGTCCAGCACCCCGCCACGGGCCGTGTTCACGACCACCGTCGTCGGCCGCATCAGCGCGAGCTGGTCGGGCCCGATCAGGCCGCGGGTGCCGTCGTGCAGCGGAACGTGCACGGACACGACGTCGGCGGTCGCGCACAGCTCCTCGAGGCCGACGGCACGCACGCCGCGGTAGTCGGCGCCCGGCGTCGCGAGCACGTCGTAGCCCACGACGTCGTACCCCAGGCCCGCGGCCTTGCGGGCCGTGGCCCGCCCGATCCTGCCGAGCCCGACGACGCCGAAGGTCCGCCCGGCGATCTGGTGCAGCGGCCGCACCTTTGGCAGGTCGACCCGGCCGGCACGCACCCCGCGGTCGAGCAGCGGGATGCCGCGCACCACCGCGAGCGCCATGCCTATCGCGTGGTCGGAGACCGCCTCGGTGCCGTAGTCGGGCACGTTGCACACGGCTATGCCCCGTTCGGTGGCGGCCTGGACGTCCACCGAGTCGACGCCGACGCCGTAGCGGCCGACGACGCGCAGGCGGGGCAGGGCGTCCATGAGCGCGCCGTCGATCGTCGCGTACTGCACGAGGATCCCGTCGGCGTCCGCGCAGGCGCGCTCCAGCGCCGCACGGTCGTGGGCCTGCTCGACGCGGAAGGCCGCCCCGGCAGCGCGGGCGACGTCCTCCTCCTGGACGAACGCGTCGTGGTCGCACTCGGTGACCACCATCGACAGGCCCGCGGTCGGGGCCGGTGCCGCCGTCGCGTTCATCGGGCCAGCCAGCCGCCGTCGACGGGGATGATGGCGCCGTGCACGTAGTCGGACGCCGGCGCGGCGAGGTAGAGCACCGCGCCGGCGATGTCCTCGGGGGTGGCCCAGCGGCCCGCCGGGATGCGGCCGAGGATCTCGGCGTTGCGGTCCGCGTCGCCCCGGAGGGCGTCGGTGTTGGCGGTGGCGACGTAGCCGGGTGCGACCGCGTTGACGTTGACGCCTCGTCCGGCCCACTCGTTCGCGAGGGCCTTGGTCAGGCCGGCGAGCGCCGACTTCGACGAGGTGTAGCCCGGCACGTTGACGCCGCCCTGGAAGCTCAGCATCGAGGCGGTGTTGACGATCTTGCCGTGGCCGCGTCCGAGCATGGACCGGCCGACCTCGCGGGACAGCGTCCAGGCGGACCGCAGGTTCACCTCGATCACGTGGTCGAAGTCGGCGTCCGGGTGCTCGGCCGCCGGAGCCCTGCGGATGGTCCCGCCGTTGTTGACGAGCACGTCCACCTCACGCTCGGCCAGGCGGTCGCACAGCTCGGCGACGGCGGCCCGGTCGGAGAGGTCGGTGGCGATCGGCGTGAAGCTGCGGCCCGTCGCCTCGACGGCCTGGCGGGCGTCGCTGTCGCCGTCCGGCATCGTGGTGCTGACGCCGATGACGTCCGCACCGGCCCGCGCGAGGAGGGTCGCGATGCCCAGCCCGATACCCTTGCTCGCTCCCGTCACGACGGCGGTGCGGCCGGACAGGTTGAACATCCGGGACACTGCCGGGTCGATGTCGGGGGCGGTGGTGCTCGTAGTGCTCACGTTTGGTTTTCTTTCGTCAGGGTCCGGGGCGGTCCCGGCCGGGCACGCATGCCCTACCGGTCGCCCCCGAGTGCGTGGGTGATGTCGGCGGCCGCCTTGTTCAGGTCGTCGGCCATCGCGGCGAGCTGCCCCTCCGTGTGCTCGAGCGCGAGCGAGGAGATCGACAGCCCGTAGTTGGAGTGCCCCGTGTGGTCGCGGACGGCGGTGCCGATGCAGACGACGCCCGGCACGTTCTCCTCGCGGTCGAACGCGTAGCCGTCCCTGCGGATGTCGGCGAGCTCCGCGCGGAGGTCTTCCAGGGTGGTGAGGCTGCGGGCGGTCCGGCGCGGGAGCCCGGCACGGTTGACGAAGCGCTCGATCGCGTCGTCGTCGAGCCGGGCCAGGATCGCCTTGCCGATCGCCGAGGTGTGCAACGGGATCGCGGCGCCCACGCGGGACGGCATCCGGTACGGCTTGTCGGAGTCGGTGCGGACCAGGTAGATGATCTCGTCGCCGCTCAGTACCCCGACGTGCACGGTGCACTGCACGCGGCGCACCAGGTCGTCGACGTACGGCTGGACGATGGTCGAGACGTCCACCCGGTCGTAGGCGACGCCGGCGAGCGAGAGGATCTTGGGACCGGGCACGTGCCCGCCGCCGTCGGCGACCCGGATGAAGTCCCGCTCGACGAGCGTGGCGAGTATGCGGTGGACCGTCGCCTTGGGCAGGTTCACCGCGGTCACGATCTCGCTGAACCGCTCGTGCGTCATCGCCGCCTCGAGCACCATCAGCGTCTTCTCGCTGGCCGTCGTCGCCTCGCTCATCACTGCCTCCTGGTTGTCAACGCATCGTGGACACGTCGAAGCCGTCCATGTCGTCGAACGCCTGGTTCTCACCGGCCATGGCCCACACGAAGGAGTATGCGGCGGTACCGACCCCGGAGTGCACGGACCAGCTGGGTGAGATCACGGCCTCCCGGTCGCCGATGACGAGGTGCCGCGTCTCGGTGGGCTCCCCCATGATGTGGATGACACGCGCCTCGGCGGGCAGGTCGAAGTAGAGGTAGCACTCCGTACGCCGGTCATGGGTGTGCGCCGGCATCGTGTTCCACATGGAACCGGGGTGCAGGGTCGTGACACCCATGACCACCTGGCACGACCGCACACCGTTCTCGTGGATGTACTGGTTGAGCGTGCGGCGGTTCGAGGTCACCGGGTCGCCCAGCTCTCGCACCGTGCCCTGGCCCGGCGGCACCAGTGTGGTCGGGTACGCCGTGTGCGCCGGCGCGGAGAACAGGTAGAACCGCGCGGGCCCGGCCTCCGCCGTCGGGTCGACGGAGGCGAGCACGACGTCGGCGGCACCCCTGCCGACGTAGAGGCAGGCGCCGTGGTCCAGCCGGTGCTCGGTGCCGTCCACCGTGATGGTGCCGGGGCCGCCCACGTTGACGATGCCCGCCTCGCGGTGCTCGAAGAACTGCTCCGAGCGGATCTCGGGGTAGCCGGGCAGCGTCAGCGGCGCCGACACCGGGCTGATCCCGCCGAGCACCACCCGGTCGTGGTGGGTGTAGACCGTACGGATCTCGTCGTCGACGAAGAGCTCGGGGACGAGGTAGCGCCGACGCAGGTCGTCCGTGGTCATTCCGGGAATCTGGTCAGGTGCGGTGGCGTATCGCTGTTCCAACTGGATGCCTCCTTGGCAGGGTAGGACGGGCTAGACGAGCCCGAGGACGGTGGGCAGCCACATCGACAGCGCCGGGGTCATCGCGACGACCACAAGCAGGAGCACCAGCGCGACGAAGTACGGCACGAGCCGGCGGATGACACTCTCGATCGACATCCCGGAGATCCGGGCACCGACGAAGAGGACCGGGCCCACCGGCGGTGTGATCGTGCCGATCGACAGGGCCATCACCATGAAGATGCCGAAGTGGACGGGGTCCATCCCGAACGCCGTGACGACGGGCAGGAAGATGGGCGCGAAGATCAGCACGGCCGGCGTCGGGTCCATGAAGCAACCGATGGCCAGCAGCAGCACGACGATCAGGATGATCAGCACGTACGGGTTGTTCGTCACGGACAGCAGCGCGTCGGTGACCAGCTGCGGGATCTGCGCGAACGACATGACCCACGACATCACCGCGGAGACGCCGACCAGGAACATCACGATCGACGTGGTGCGCGTGGACTCGAGCAGGATGCCGTACAGGTCGCGGACCTTGACCGTCCGGTAGACGAACGCCAGCATCAGCGAGTAGACCACCGCGATGCAGGACGCCTCGGTCGGCGTGAAGATGCCCGCCAGGATGCCGCCGATCACAACGACGATGAGCAGCAGGGCGGGGATCGCCTCGAGCGTCACGCGCAGCGCCGCCGCGAACGACAGCCGCTCGGTGACACGCAGCTCCGGCCGCTTGCGGGAGTACAGGTAGACGATCACCATGCACACCGCCGCCCAGAGCAGGCCCGGCACGTAGCCGGCCATGAAGAGCGCCGCGATCGACGTGCTCGACACCAGCGAGTACACGATCATCAGGTTGCTCGGCGGGATGATCATCCCCGCGGGCGCCGACGCGATGTTCGTGGCGGCGGAGAAGTCCCTCGGGTACCCCTCCTTGGCCTGGAGCGGACCCATCGTGGACCCGACGGCGGCGACGGACGCCACCGCGGAGCCGGAGACCGCGCCGAACATCGCGTTCGCCGCGACGTTGGTCTGCGCGAGCGACCCGGGGGTACGCCCGACCAGCATCTTGGCGAAGTTGACGAGCCGTAGCGCGATCCCGCCGTTGTTCATGATCACGCCGGCCAGCACGAAGAACGGGATCGCGAGCAGCGAGAAGTTGTTGATACCGCGGAACATCTGCTGGGCGGACGTCAGCAGACCGTTCTCGAAGCCCAGGGCCGTGATCGCCGCAGCCGCGGCGGACGTGCCGACGGCCACGGAGACCGGGACCCCCAGGACCAGCAACACGGCGATTCCTACCACCAGGACGAGCCCGGCGAGAGCAGCCACCTCCATGTGTACGACCTCCTCAGATGGCGTCCGGCTCGCCGTCGGCGGTGGCGTTCTCCACGCCTCGCACGACGGCCACCAGGTGGTAGGCGGTGTAGAAGAGCACCAGGGCGCCCGACAGCGGGAGCGCCAGGTAGAGCCAGCCGACGTTCAGCGGCAGGCCGGGCAGGTTCTGGTTCCAGGCGAGCTCGGAGACCTGCCACCCGCCGTAGACCAGCACGAGGGCCGCGAAGGCTCCGATCACCACCTGGCCCAGCACGGCGTTCCAACGCTGCCAGCGCTGCGGCAGCTTCTGGACGACCGCGTCGATGGCGATGTGCCCCCGCTCACCGAAGACGAGCGCCGCACCGAAGAGGCCGAGCCAGATGAAGATGTACTTGGCGAGCTCCTCGGACCAGGTGCTCGGCGCGGACAGGACCTGCCGGGTGAAGACCTGCCACACCACGACCAGCACCAGCACCGCGAACAGCGCGACGCAGAACCACTTCAGCGCGGTATCGAGACCCTGCTTGACGTGTGTCATCGGTTCCGAACCTCAGTGCCGGGTCACTCGGCGGCCGCACGGACGCTGTCGTACAGGTCCTTTGCGGTGTCGGTGGTGAGCGACTCGTCCAGGAGCGGCTCGACGGCCTTCCGGAACGGCTCGATGTCCGGCTCGTTAAACTGGGCGCCCGCCTCCTCGGCGGCTGCCTGGCTCTCGGTCATGATCTCCGTGGTCAGCTCGCTGGACTCCTCGTACGCCACCTGGAGCTCCTCGAGGAACACGGCGCGGTCCTCCTCGGACATCGCGTCGAAGACCGCGGGGCTCGTGATGAGGTAGTCCGGGATCATGAGGTGCTTGGTGTACGAGTAGTACGGCGCCACCTCGGCGTGCTTGAGGTTCGCGTAGATGGACTCGTTGTTCTCGCCGCCGTCGAGCACGCCGGACTGAATGGCCGTGTAGACCTCGCCCTGGCCCATCGGCGTGCCCGTGCCACCCATGAGGTCGAGCATCCGGGTGTTGGTGTCCGACTCCATGACCCGGATCTTCAGCCCGTCGAGGTCCTCGGGCTTCTCGATCGGGTGCGAGGAGTTGTAGACGCTGCGGACGCCGGCGGAGAAGCCGCCCAGCACGCGCAGGTTCTGGTCCTCGATCGAGCTGAACAGGTCGCCGGTGATCTCCGGGTCGTTGAGCACCGCTTCCTGGTGCTCCTGCGAGTCGTAGACGTAGGGCAGGTTCAGCGCGACGAAGTCAGGGTTGAAGTTCTCCAGCAGCGAGCCGGCGACGAGCGCGAAGTCGACGGTGCCGGACTGGACGAGCTCCACCGTGTCCTTCTGCGCGCCGAGCGTCTCGTTCGGGAACACCTCGAGCGTGTAGCGGCCGTCGGTCCGCTCCGCGAGGCGCTCACCCAGGTTGGTCATGGCGACCGCCTCGGGCTGGTCCGCGTTCTGGTTGAAGGCGACCTTGAAGACCGTCTCCGCCTCCGGGGCGCCGGCCCCGCCCGCGGCGTCGGTGCCACCCTCGGCGGGGGCCTCGAAGCCACTGCCACAGGCCGTGAGCGCCACAGCCACGAGCGCCGCCGTGCCGGCGACAACCATCTTCTTGAGCCTCATCGCTTCTCCTTCTGCTCAACGTCGAGCGGGACTTCCATCGGTACGGGTGGTCCGCCTAGCGGAACTGAGTTCTGTTGTACGGAACCATCTTGAGGTCGAACATGTCAAACTCGGCCCCGTTCGGACGAGGCTGGTCCTGCCGCGAACGCACGAAGGCCCGGCCACCCCTCTCGGGGTGACCGGGCCTCTGTGGTCCGGAGTACTACCGGGTGATCAGGCTCCGCCGGCAGCCATCTGGCCCGACGGCGGCAGGTCGCGCGGCACCAGCCCGGCGCCCGCGGGCACCGACTGCGGCTCGGCCTGGGTCGGACGACGGCGCTCGTCGCGCTCCACACCGCGGAACGTGAACTCGCCGAGGATGCCCTCGCCCTCGCCGTCGACGATCACCAGCTGACCAGCCGTGAGCTCGCCGAACAGGATCTTCTCGGACAGCGAGTCCTCGATCTCCCGCTGGATCGCCCGCTTGAGCGGACGGGCACCGAGGACCGGGTCGTAACCCTTCTCAGCCAGCAGGTGCTTGGCGGCGGGCGTGAGCTCGAGGCCCATGTCCCGGTCGCGCATACGACGGTCGAGCTTCGCGATCTCCAGGTCGACGATCTGGATGATCTCGTCCTGGGAGAGCTGCGGGAACACGACGGTGTCGTCGACACGGTTGAGGAACTCCGGCCGGAAGTGCTGCTTGAGCTCCTCGTTGACCTTCGCCTTCATGCGCTCGTAGGAGGTCACCAGGTCGCCGCCGGAGTTGAAGCCGGTCTGCACGCCCTTGGCGATGTCCCGCGTGCCGAGGTTGGTGGTCATGATGATCACGGTGTTCTTGAAGTCGACCACTCGACCCTGCGAGTCCGTGAGCCGCCCGTCCTCGAGCACCTGGAGCAGCGAGTTGAAGATGTCGGCGTGCGCCTTCTCCACCTCGTCGAACAGGACCACGGAGAACGGCTTGCGACGCACCTTCTCGGTGAGCTGGCCACCCTCGTCGTAGCCGACGTATCCGGGCGGGGAGCCGAACAGTCGCGAGACCGTGTGCTTCTCCGAGAACTCGGACATGTCGAGCTGGATGAGGGCGTCCTCGTCGCCGAACAGGAACTCCGCGAGGGCCTTGGCGAGCTCGGTCTTACCGACACCCGTGGGGCCGGCGAAGATGAACGAGCCACCGGGGCGCTTCGGGTCCTTGAGGCCGGCACGCGTACGGCGGATGGCCTGCGACAGCGCCCTGATCGCCGTCTCCTGGCCGACGACCCGCTTGTGCAGCTCGTCCTCCATGTGGAGCAGCCGGCTGGACTCCTCCTCGGTGAGCTTGACGACCGGGATGCCCGTGGACATCGCCAGCACCTCGGCGATCAGCTCGTCGTCGACCTCTGCGACCGTGTCGAGGTCGCCCGACTTCCAGGCCTTCTCCTTGTCCGCACGGAGCTGCGTGAGCTGCTTCTCCTTGTCACGCAGGCCGGCGGCCTTCTCGAAGTCCTGCTCGTCGATCGCCGACTCCTTCTCGCGGCGCGCCTCGGCGATGTTCTCGTCGAGCTCCTTGAGCTCCGGCGGCGCCGTCATGCGACGGATGCGGAGGCGTGCGCCGGCCTCGTCGATCAGGTCGATCGCCTTGTCCGGCAGGAACCGGTCGTTGATGTACCGGTCGGCGAGCGTGGCCGCGGAGACCAGCGCGGAGTCCGTGATGGACACGCGGTGGTGCGCCTCGTAGCGGTCGCGCAGGCCCTTGAGGATCTCGATGGCGTGCTCGAGCGACGGCTCGGACACCTGGATCGGCTGGAAGCGGCGCTCCAGGGCCGGGTCCTTCTCGACGTACTTGCGGTACTCGTCGAGCGTGGTGGCACCGATGGTCTGCAGCTCACCGCGAGCCAGCATGGGCTTCAGGATGGAGGCTGCGTCGATCGCGCCCTCGGCGGCACCCGCACCCACCAGGGTGTGGATCTCGTCGATGAACAGGATGATGTCGCCCCGCGTGCGGATCTCCTTGAGCACCTTCTTGAGGCGCTCCTCGAAGTCACCGCGGTAACGCGAACCGGCCACCAGCGCGCCGAGGTCCAGCGTGTACAGCTGCTTGTCCTTGAGCGTCTCCGGGACATCACCCTTGACGATGTCCTGCGCCAGACCCTCGACCACAGCCGTCTTGCCGACGCCGGGCTCACCGATCAGCACCGGGTTGTTCTTGGTGCGGCGGGACAGGACCTGCATGACCCGCTCGATCTCCTGCGTACGACCGATGACCGGGTCCAGCTTGCCCTCGCGCGCGGCCTGGGTGAGGTTGCGGCCGAACTGGTCGAGCACTGCCGAACCCGCGGGCTGGCCCTCCTGAGGACCACCTGCGGAGACCGGCTCCTTACCCTGGTAGCCGCTCAGCAGCTGGATGACCTGCTGGCGCACCTTGTTCAGGTCGGCACCCATCTTGGTGAGCACCTGTGCTGCGACGCCCTCACCCTCGCGGATGAGACCGAGCAGGATGTGCTCCGTGCCGATGTAGTTGTGGCCGAGCTGCAGCGCCTCGCGGAGCGACAGCTCAAGCACCTTCTTGGCACGCGGCGTGAACGGGATGTGCCCGCTCGGCGCCTGCTGCCCCTCACCGATGATCTCGGTGACCTGGGTGCGGACGCCGTCCAGCGAGATCCCGAGCGACTCGAGCGCCTTGGCGGCTACGCCCTCACCCTCGTGGATGAGGCCGAGCAGAATGTGCTCCGTGCCGATGTAGTTGTGGTTCAGCATCCGCGCCTCTTCTTGGGCGAGGACGACGACCCGACGGGCGCGATCCGTAAATCTCTCGAACATGTGCTGCTCCCTCACGAGCGGCGTACACCTGCACCGGCGGTACCAGGCCTGACCGCAACGACTCTATGCGGTCACAACGCGCCCATGGGCCGGTTGATGCCCATGTTCGCCAGGGGCGTGACGATGTCCGGCCCTTGAGAGGTGTCGGACCCCCCGTCGCGCGGCGACACGCCCGGGCGCAGGCTCTCGATGGCGAGTCCCGGCTGATTCCGGGCCGATTCCGGTGGAGGTCGTTGACGCCTTCCGCCGCACCCGGCAGTCTCGGTGTCAGACCCGAACCCGCCCCGGGGAGGCCACATGGCGGACGAACCGAGCCCGACCCCCGAGTCCTGGGAACAGATCGTCGCGCGCTTCGCGCGTTTCTCCGGCGTCGTCGGTGAGGTCGACGACCCCCTGACCTGGGGGCTCGACCTCGTCGAGGAGGAAGTCACGGGGATCGCCGACAGCACGGACCCCACCGAGGAGCGCTTCCTGCGCTCCTATCGCACGTTCTCCGGCGAGACCGTCGAGGTCGAGACGCTGCGCGTGCCCGCGACGCCGGCACAGATCGAGGACATCGTCCGCGCCGCCTGCAGCGGCGCGCTCGTCGCACCGCTGCACGCCGACGTCGACCCGGCGGCGCCGCCGGAGATCGCCGACGTGACCGACCTGGCCGAGTCCTACCAGGACTACCGCAGCGCCATGCGGGCGATCGTGGCCGAGGTCGACGACGTCCCGTGCGAGACGCGGCAGTTCCGGGTCGACGGCACGGGCAAGCGCTGCATGCGCGTCACCGTGCGCAACGTGACCGCCGTCTACTCCCCGGCCGCCGACCGCGCGGTCGTGGTGACCGGGCCCGCCGACCTGGTGGACCGGGTGGACGTGATCACGCGCCCCATCCGCAACCTCCTCCACGGCGAGGAAGGCCCGCGCTTCTAACCCGCTCCTTATCCTTGGCAAGACGCCGCGCGGCGGTACGATCGCCGCTGTGATACGTGCCACCGCCTCCGACACGACGCCGCAGCCGACGGTGCGTGCTGCCCCGGCACGACGCCCCGCCCTTCTGGTCCTGCTCGTGCTCCTGCTGACGATGCTCGCCCTGGGAAGCAGCGCCGCCGTCGGGCAGCGGGCCACCGCCGCCAAGTTCTCGAACGACAACATCTGGGTCAACGCCGACGGCGTCGCCTTCGAGCGGGGCAGCGAGAGCGACGAGGTCGCCTACGTGGTCCGGCCGCCCGGGGAGCGCAGGGGTGGCAGGGCCTTCTCCCGCGAGCTCACCCGGGACGAGCAGCGCCAGGGCTGGACCTCGTTCTGGGAGGCCTGGCAGGCCTATCCGGACGGCTACTGCGTGGTGTGGGTGGAGGTCGAGGACGCGAGCAACTGGCACGAGTCGGGGAACAACACCGCGTGCCGGGGCAACCCTCAGCAGGCCCCCACGTCGACACCCACACCAACCCCGACGCCCCCCAAGGCCGACGAGCCCGCGGAGGGCCAGGCCCCGGCCGCGCCGAAGCCCGCGCGGCCGCCGGCCCCGGTCGCGGAGGACTCGCCGGCGCCCTCCTCGGCCCCGACGCCCGTCGCGTCGCCCACGCCCCCGACACCGACGCCGGCGCCGACACCCAGCGCGAGCCCGTCACCGTCGCCGTCCGTCTCGGGCACGCCGAGCCCTTCGCCGTCCCACACGTCCCCCCAGGCGGCGCTCCTGCAGAATCTCCGCGACCAGCAGCAGCCACAGACGCAGGCGGTCGCCGTCCAGCAGGACGAGATCATCTCGCCGCTCGGCTGGGTGGCCGTGCTGGGCGCCGGCGCGCTGCTCGCCGCCGGCGGCGTGCTGTTGCTCTGGCGACGCCTGACCTGATCTGCTCGACCGGCACCGTCCAGGGCAGACTGAGCGTGTGAGCATTCCCGCAGGCCTCCTGTTGACCCCTGGCGCGGGCGCGAACCGGGACAGCCCGGCCCTCGTCGCGGTGGAGCAGGCCCTGGCCGACGTCGAACCGCCCCTCCCCGTGCGCCGCGCCGACTTCCCGTACCGCCTGGAGGGCCGCCGGATGCCGGACCGGGCGCCGGTCGCCGTCGCGCACCTACGGGCGGAGGCCGCCGCGTGGGCGGACGAGCTCGGTGTCGCGACCGACCGGCTGCTCCTCGGCGGGCGGTCGTACGGCGGACGGATGTGCTCGATGGCCGTGGCGGAGGGCCTGCCCGCAGCGGGCCTGGTGCTGCTCAGCTATCCGCTGCACCCACCGGGACGGCCCGAGAAGCTCCGCGTGGAGCACTTCGGGCAGATCGCGGTCCCCACGCTGTTCGTGTCCGGCGACAAGGACCAGTTCGGCACCCCGGAGGAGCTGGCGGAGCACGTTGCGGCGATCCCGCGGCCCGTCACGACCGTGACCCTGTCCGGCGCGCACGACATGCGCGGCGTCGCCCGGCAGAAGGAGGTCGCGGACGCGGTGGCGAGCTGGGCCACCTCGCTGTGAACGCCGAGCGGGTCAGCCGAGCGGGTCAGCGGCCGCCGGCGGGCTTCTCGGGGTACTCCGGCGGCGTCTTGTCGAGCTCGATGGCGATCTCGCGGCGTTCCGCGATGATGTGCGGACGCTCCTCGTCGCGCTGCTCCAGCGCGTCCGCCTGCAGGTCCTCGCTCAGGTGGTCCCAGTAGAGGGTGCCGTCGAGGTGCTGCGACTCGTGGATGAAGCAGCGCGCCAGGTATCCGGTGCCCGACAGCTGCACCGGCCCGCCGTGCTGGTCCACGCCGCGCACCGTCGCCCGGCCCGGGCGCTCCAGCGGCTCGTACGCACCGGGCACCGAGAGGCAGCCCTCCTCCTCGGTCTCGGGCTCGGCCTCGGGGTCCGTCTCGAGCACCGGGTTCACCACGTGGCCCACGTGGCGGTCGCCCGTCGAGTCGGTGAGGTCGTACACGAACACCCGCAGGTCCACGCCGATCTGGGGGGCCGCGAGGCCCACGCCCTGCGCCGACTCCATGGTGGCGAACAGGTCGTCGATCAGCCGGGCGAGCTCCGGGGTCGAGAACGCGTCGACCGTCCGGGCCGGGTTGTGCAGCACCGGCTCACCGATCTCGGTGATGCGCAGCACGCGGCCGCGGTGCACCTCGGGCGCTGTCGCGGGATATTCCTCGACCGGTTCGCCGAGCAGATAGGTGACGGGCTTGCGCCGTCGGGCGCGGGTCCATGCCATGGCACAGAGGGTACCTTCGACGCATGCAGTCCACGCCGATCCGCGACGCCGCGCGCGAGGCGGGGTACGTGCTCGACGCCGCACAGCAGGCCGCGGCGGAGCACCTCGAGGGAGTGCTGGACCGGATGCAGGCGGGTCCCGCGAGGCGGCGCCGTGACGGCGCGCACGGCGTCTATCTCTGGGGGCCCGTGGGCCGCGGCAAGACCTGGCTCCTGGACCGCTTCCACGGTCTCGCGGGCGGCCCGAGGTTCCACTTCCACGAGTTCTACCGCGCGCTGCACGCCGAGGTGTGGGCGCGCACAGGCACACCGGACGCGATGGACGGCGCGCTCGACGCGCTCCTCGGCGATACGTCTGTGCTCTGCTTCGACGAGCTGCACCTGCACGACGCCGGAGACGCCATGCTCCTGTCCCGCGCCCTGCGCAACCTGTTGGCCCGCGGGGTGACGCTTGTCGCGACGTCGAACTACCCGCCGCAGGGCCTGCTGCCCGACCCGCTGTTCCACGAGCTCGCCGAGCCGCTCATCGCCCTCCTGGAGGCGGAGCTGGATGTCCTGCGCGTCGACGGTCCGGTGGACTACCGCGAGCTCCGGGTGCCCGACGCCGCGCCGGTCGCTCCGGGCTGGCGCGGTGGAGCCGCCCTCGTACCGGGTTCCGCTCGGCAGCTCGCCGACGCCGGCCTGGTCCCACCGAGCTCTCGCGAGGCCGTGGCAGTCCCACTTGGCGGCGGCCGGAGCGTGCGGGCGCTCCGGGCGACGGCCGGCGCCGTGTGGTTCGATTTCGCCGGCCTGTGCGCTGCCCCGATATCGGCGCTGGACATGTTGTCGCTCGCAGAGCGGTACGGGCGGTGGGTGGTGTCCGACGTCGTGCCGTTCGCCGACTGTCATGTGACCACCCAGCAGCGGTTCGTGAGCCTCGTGGACGTGCTGTACGACCGGGATCTGCCCCTGGTGCTGACGGCGCCGCGGCCGCTCGACGAGGTGCTCGCGGTGCCCGTCGGCCGCCCTGCGCCGCCGGACCTCGCCCGTGCCTCCAGCCGCCTGCGGCAGCTGCGGCAGACTGCGCAGATGAGCGGCACCCGTGATGGGTGAGGCGACTGGCGAGGTGACGGTCCGGGACCGGCTCCGGCGTCGGACCGTACCTGTCCTCGCGGCGGCGGTGACCGTGGCGGCAGGGCTGTCCGTACGGTCGGTGCTCGGCGGTGACCTCGCGAAGTACGCGGGTGATGCGCTCTACGCGCTGCTGATCTTCTGGCTCGTGCTCGTGGTGGCGCCACGTACCCGAGCCTCGACAGCCGCAGCCGTGGCGTTCGGGGTGAGTGTGGCGGTCGAGCTCTTCCAGCTCACCGGTGTCCCCGCCGAGCTCGGCGCGCACAGCACGCTCGCGCGGATGGTGCTCGGCACCACCTTCAACGCGCCGGACCTGCCGTTCTACGCCGTGGGGGCGGCGCTCGGGTGGGCTCTGCACCGCACCGCGCGGGGGGTCCGGTCGACGCGGCGGCGCGCCACGGACTCCCGCTAGGCAGAGCCGGCCAGCCCTCGCAGCGCGCGCCGGACGATCGCCCGCACGCCATCGGGCGTGAGGTCGCCGGACCGCTCGGTCCAACGCCGCGTGACCGGCGCGAAGACCAGATCGACAGCCAGGTCCAGGTCGACGTCGACATCGAGCTGGCCCGCCGCCTGGGCCCGGCGCAGCCGACGCCGCTTGAGCTCCCGCATGGGCTCGTCCAGCCGCTCGCGGTAGGCCTGGCTCAGCTCCGGGTCCTCGATGATCGCCGCGGTGAGACCACGCAGGGCGCGGTCGAACGCAGGATCGGCGAACTCCTCGACGGTGGCGACCAGCACGGCCGTCAGGTCCTCCTCGAGGTCACCGGTGTCGGGGAGGTCTGTCGGCTCCCCCGGCCCGAGCGAACGCTCGAGGACGGCGTCCAGCACCAGGGCGCCCTTGGTGGGCCACCACCGGTAGATCGTCTGCTTGCCCACACCGGCCCGGGCGGCCACCTTCTCGATGGTCAGCCGCGCGTAACCGAGCTCGGCGACGACGTCGAAGGTCGTGGCGAGGATCGCCGCGCGGGTGGCGGGGTTGCGACGTCGCCCGGTGGACGCCTGCTGTGCGGTCGGCATGCACGCAGGATATCTCACCAAGACGAGACGTTGCGTATTGACAAACGGATCGTTCGCCTGTCATGGTTCATTCCGAGACGCACCGTCTCGACAAACTATGAGGGGATCTCCCATGAACGAACCAACCAGCACCCCGCGTCGGCGTACCTGGTTCATCACCGGGGCCAGCCGTGGTCTGGGCCGCGCGTTCGCCGATGCGGCGTTGGCCGCGGGTGACCAGGTCGCCGCCGTATCGCGCACGATCCGGGACGACGACCACCGCGACGGCCTGGTCCAGATCACCGCCGACGTCCGTGACCCGGCGGCGGTCGGCGCGGCCGTCCAGCAGGCCGTCGACGCCTTCGGACGGCTCGACATCGTGATCAACAACGCCGGGACCCTGTCGTACGGGTTCGTCGAGGAGTTCACCGAGGCGCAGGTCCGCGCCCAGCTCGAGACCAACTTCTTCGGCGCAGTCTGGGTGACGCAGGCAGTGACCCCGGTGCTCCGCCGGCAGCGGTCGGGCCACCTCATCCAGGTCTCCAGCATCGGCGGCCTGGCCGGCTTCGCGGGAACCGGCCTGTACAGCGCGAGCAAGTTCGCCCTGGAGGGCCTGAGCGAGGCGGTGGCGCACGAACTCGCCGAGTTCGGCGTCGATGTGACGATCGTCCAGCCGGGCGGCTACTGGACGGATCTCTACACCGCGATGGACACCGCGACGCCCCTGCCCGAGTACGACGGGCTGCGCGATCGCCTGGCCGCGCAGTTCGCCGAGAACAGCGTCGACAGCGACCCGAGGCGTGCCGCTGCGGCGATCCTCGAGCTCGTCGCGAGCCCTCGCCCACCGCGCCGGCTGCTCCTCGGCGGCACGGCGTACGACATCGCGTTCGACGTCACCGACGAACGTCGTCGGACCTGGAAGGAGTGGGAGGCCGTGAGCCGCGCGGCCGAGGAGCCGATCCCGGCGCCGGCGGGGTAGCCCGCGTGGCAGGCCCAGGCTCACCTGCGGGCACTGTCACACACAGGGCAGCCGTGTCGTCGGCGGGGCAGTGAACACCCCTGCTCGGAGGAGAACGCATGAACATCGCCCTGTGGATCGTTGCCGGACTGCTCGCCGTCGTCTACGTGGGCAGCGGCGGGCTCAAGGTGCTCGCGAGCAAGCAGTGGATCGCCGGCACCGGGCCTGCCGCCGGCTGGACCGAGGACTTCGGTCCGGCCGCCATCAAGGTCATCGGAGTCCTGGAGGTGCTGGGCGGCCTCGGTCTGGCCCTGCCCGCCGTGGTCGGCATCGCACCGGACCTGGTACCGGTCGCGGCGCTCGGTCTGGTGATGATCATGGTCGGCGCTGTGGTCACCCGGATCAGCCGGCGCGAGTACAAGCTCATGCTGCTGGACATGGTCTACGTGGTGCTGCTCGCCTTCGTGGCCTGGGGGCGCTTCGGGCCGGAGGCGTTCGTGGGCTGACCTCACGCAGGCTACTGAGCACCCGCGCCGTCGGTCACCGCGTCAGGACGGGATCGATGAACTTCCCGATCGCGGCGAGGAGGTCGGAGAATTGTTCAGGTGCAAGTTCAGAAAGCCCGTGCTTGCGTCTCCAAGCGATGTACCGAGCCTGTGCGGCCTCGGCAAACACCACCAGGTCGACCGTTTGGGCAAGAGAAGCCAGGACTACGCCTCGATGCTCGGCGACCGCGTGCAACGACGTCAGGAGTTCGTCCGCATCGACCGCAATGGTCCTACCTATGGTGTACAGGTCCACGAAGTCACGCCAGCGGGTATTCGTCTCGCCACGCGCCAATGCTGTGACGTATTTCTCGGCGACGATCATCGCGGGCACATAGCCGCGCACGACCACGTCCTGACCGAGCAGCCCCGGCAGCACGACGTCAACCGCCGGGGGCGCTACAGGGTCACCAGCCGAGAAGTCGAAGGCGATCTTCTGTCTGTCGGTGTGCAGATTGCAGGTCATAGCCGCGCGAAAGCCGGTGTAGTCCTCGTTCTCGCGAATCTCGGTAATCGTCAACGACTCGACGTCATACGTCAGGCCATCTGGCTCGTCCACTGCGATGACGGCACGGCAGACCTGACGAACGGTGGCCTCGTCCAGGTTGAGGTCACTCAGCATCGCATCGATGTCCTTGGTTGGCCGGCGCTCGACATACGCCGCCAGGAGGAAGCCCCCCTTGAGGACGAACTTGTCTCCGTAGACGGTGCGCGTAAGCCTGTGGAGCGTTCGCTCAAGCTTGTAGAGGACGAGCGCCTCGGCGAAGTTGACGCCCTCCTCCTTGGCCACCCTCCGCAGCGCGAGATAGGCCACCCTGGCCTGGCCGATGGTGGTTGCCGCCGCACTCTCGGTCACGTCAGGATCTCCAGAGCGGTACGAAGGGGCCCCTCGGCACGAGGCAGCAGATGCGCGATGCGCAGCAGCTCTGATGGGTGGTTTCCGCGTATGACGAGCCAACGGCGCAACGCGGAGGTCGCTGCCTCATAGCCCTCGTAGCCGCGCATCCGAAAGGCATCGACGATGCTTCGGGCAGGTGAGTAGATCGGAACAGCGACACCACCGATCTGTTCGTTGCCACGCTCGATGTAGAACGTCGCGGCGTCGAAGGATCGCCATGCAACGCGCGCCGCCAGCAGCGGTCGGTGTGCGCCGCGCGGGAGGGCCAGATCGTACGCCGCTGGAATGTCATCGACCAGGTCGTACTGGGCAAGGGCGGTCGTGAGGCAGATCGTGGCCCGCGGAGACCTGGTGACGATCTCAATCAAGTCAGGATCCCCCGCCTCGGCATCCGTCGGCTGATACAACCCTCGCGAGATCTGAGTAACGAGACCGCTGTCCACCCAGGCGCGAAGCGTCCGCGCGTTGATCCCTCGAGCACGCGCCTCAGCGGTGCGGAACGGACCAGGTCGAGCAAGGAGATCGTGCACCGGGGCCTTCCTTCAGCAGTCGGATCGAACTCTCTACAGATAACATTAGATGTAGAGAGTTTGATCCGCAGTTCGGGGGTTGGCGGCACGACACGCAGAAGGCCCGGAACCGTCGAGGTTCCGGGCCTTCTGCTGGCTGAGCCGCCTGTCAGAATCGAACTGACGACCTTCTCATTACGAGTGAGATGCTCTACCGACTGAGCTAAGGCGGCGTGCGCACCGCGAGCCGGTACGAACCGGATCGGTGAGCGGCCCTCACTGTACCCAATGGAGGGCCCAGGTTTCAAAGTGAAACCGTGTGACGTCCTCAACCCGCCGGGTCCAGGCTCCGGAGGGTCAGCAGGTGAGGCCGTCCTCCGGCACCTTGCCCTCCACCAGGTAGTCCTCGACTGCCGTGCTGATACAGGTGTTGGACCGGCCGTACGCCGTGTGCCCCTCACCCTCGTACGTCACCAGGGTGCCCGACGAGAGCGTCGTCGCGAGCGACTCGGCCCAGCGGTACGGGGTGGCGGGGTCGTTGGTGGTACCGACCACGACGATCGGCGGCGCCCCCTTGGCCGCAGGGTCGAACTTCTCCTTGGCGGGCGGGTACGGCCAGTCGGTGCACTCGATGCCGGAGTACCCGAACGACTCGCCGAGCGTGGGCGCCGCTGCCTCGATCTCGGCGGCGAGCTGCTGCATCGTGGCCATGTCCTCCTCGGCGCGGGAGTCGGCGCAGTTGATCGCGCGGAACGCCTCTTCGCTGTTGGACTTGAACGTGCCGTCCTCGTTGCGGTCGTTGTAGACGTCCGCCAGGTACAGCAGGTCGTCGCCGGTGCCCTCCCACAGGACCTCCTGGAGAGCCTGCGTGAGGAACGACCAGGATCCTTCGTCGTACATGGTCACGGCCACGCCGTAGAACGCGAGCTTCTTCGTCACGGAACGTCCGGACGACGTCGGGATCGGGTTGGGTTCCGCGTCCTCGACGATCGACTGGATCTGCTGGAGGCCACTGGTGACGTCGCCGGTGAGCGGGCAGTCGCTGCCCGCCTGGCAGTCGGTCACGTACGCGCGCAGAGCGCTCTCGAAACCCTCGGCCTGCTGCAGCGCCACCTCGTCCGAACCCAGCGTGGTGTCGAGCGCGCCGTCGAGCACCAGCCGTCCGGTCCGCTTCGGGAACAGCCCCGCGTAGGTGGCCCCGAGCTGGGTGCCGTAGGAGAAGCCGAGGAAGTTGAGCCTGTCGTCACCGAGCGCACCCCGGAGCATGTCCATGTCGCGCGCGGCGGACTGCGTGTCCACGTGCTCCAGGAGCGGGCCGGTGTTCTCGGCGCACGCCTGACCCCAGTCCCGGACCGCGTCCTGCCGGGCGGCCAGGCCCGCCTCCGTGTACGGGAAGTCGGTGCTGAGGAACTCGTCCTTGCCCGCGTCGTCATAGCACTTCACGGGAGTCGACTTCCCGACCCCACGGGGGTCGAAGCCCACGATGTCGAACGACGAGCGCAGCGACTGCCCGAACCGCGCCGGGTCGCTCACGAAGTCCACGCCCGAACCGCCCGGCCCACCCGGGTTGACCAGCAGCGATCCCACCTTCTGCCCCTCGGCGGGAATTCGCTTGAGCGATATCTCGATGCTGCCGGCCCCGGCATCCTGCCAGGAGAGCGGCGCGGAGGCCGTGGCGCACTGGAAGCCCTCGCCGCAGTCGGTCCACTCCAGCGACTGCCCGTAGTAGTCCTCGAAGCCTTTCGGCGCGCCCACCGTCGCCGAGCCGTCCGACTTGCCCACGTCCTCCAGCGCCGTCTGCACCTTGGGCGGTGCACCACAGGCGGCGAGCAGGAGAACGGTGGTGAGCAGCGTGGCGACGACGGCCGCGGGCTGACGACGGCGGGCGGGGCGAATCACCCGCACAACCTATCGGTTGTGCTGGGTAGATTTCTTACCCGTTGGCGAACCGACACGCGACCCTCACGAGTCGAGCCAGGCCACCGGTCCGGGCTCACCTTCCGCGGGACGGGGCTCGAGCTCGACCGTGCCCTTGTCACCCAGCACCACCGGTACGGCCTCTCCCGTGTCGGACTCCGCCGGTACCTCGACCACCGTGGTCGTGGGCACGAAGTCCATGGTGCAGATGCCGTCGCTCGGCGGCACGAGCTGCACGGTGAGCACGCCGTTCTCTGCGTCGACCCCGCCTGACTTGCCGCCCGAGCCGAGGGTCGCCTCCGGCTCAGCGAACGTGGGGCACGAGCTGGACCCGTTGGTCACGACGTACAGGAGGCCCTCCACGGGTGCCCAGGCCGCACCGATGGTCGAGCTGGTGTTGCCCTCCAGGCCGGGCGGAAGACCGCGCCCGGTGCTCCCGGCCGTGACCTCCATGTCGGCGGCCTGCGGCAGCTTGCCGTCCTCACCCGCTCCGCCGCTCTCTTCCGTGCCGTCGGTCGGGCTGGGGCTGACCATGTCGCTCTCCTCCGGTGCAGGGGACGTGGTGACGCTCGAGTCCGCCGCCTCGGATCCTCCGACGTCGGACTGTGCGCACCCCGACAGCGCGAGCGCCGCCGTCACGCCGAGGCCCAGGGCCGCCGCGCCGGCACGTCCCAGAGGTCGTGCCGTTGCACCGGATCGGTCCATCCGCCTGATCTTCATGCCCAGATCCTTCCACTCGCCTGACACCACCGGATGTGCGTCGCAGGATTGCGACACCTCCACCCTGGTCATGTGGCGGGCGACACGTGTCTTGCACCGCACCCCATGATCCGTGACATGCCAGGTGACCGGCAGCCCCGAGCCACCGGTCACCCGACCTGTCACCGATCATCCGCGTTCGCGCGGCATCACGCGCGCCGACGGCTCACACGCGGGCAGTGGAGAAGCGGAGCTTCTCGGGGGTGGAGTCGGCCGCCGCCTTGCGCAGGAAGGCGCGGCGGTGCACCGAGAACGCGTTGCGGTCGTCGAAGAAGTCGCGGGCCATCTCGGCCAGCTCGATCGTCTGGTAGTACGACAGCGGCCGGTCCGTGGCCCGACGCTCCGCGCGGGCGGCGAGCATCCAGCCGAGCGTGGCCGGCTCCTCGTACCCCTGGGCGGCCGAGGACAGCCAGGTGGTGAACTCGCCCCACTCCCGCGGCCCGACGGCGCTGATCAGCCCGATGCGTGCCGCCTCGGCCACCGAGATCGGCAGCTTACGGTTCAGGAGCAGCGACGCGCGGTGCTCTCCCACACGTGCCGGGACGCTCCAGGAGTGCAGCTCGGAGCCGTAGATCCCCATGTCGTAGTACGGGTTGAGGACGACGCCCTCGCGGGCGAGGGTCACGTCGGCGCAGAGCCCCGCCATGACGCCACCCGCGCCGGCGTTCGCGGTGAACGCGGCGACGGTGAGCTGCTCGGCGGTCGCGATGGTGAGGCACAGCTCGTCGATGGCGCAGATGTTGTCCCAGGCCTCGGCGGCCGGGTCCGGCGACGCGTCGATGGTGCCCAGGTGGATGCCGTTGGAGAACGCGTGCTCGGTGCCCTTGATGACGAGCACCCGCGTGTCCTCGGTGAGGGCCTTCTCGACGGCGCTGGTCAGGCGGCGGCACTGCTCCGTGTACATCGCGCCGCTGTACGAGCGGATCGTCAGGTAGCCGACCGCGCCGTCCCGCACGTACGTGGTCTCCGCCAGGGCGTCCGGGACACGGCGGAACGGTGCGCCGCTCGCGTCGATCACCTGGGCGGCCGGGAGCTTGGCGCCACGGCGGCCGCTGAGCTCGGCGGCGTAGCCGACCCAGAGCGTACCGACGCCGCAGGCGATCGCCACGGCGTCGAGGTTGCGGCCCACCACGGTGCCGGGCGCGGCACCGGTGTGCTCCGGCGACGCGACGGCGTCGAACACGCAGACCGACCGGCCGTTCACGCCGGCGGGGGCGCCGGGGGCGCCGTCGGCCGCCGCGACGAGCCGCTCCAGCTCGGTCGCGGGACGGCTCCAGTCGATGCGGAAGTCCTCCCGGCGCAGCAGCGGGAGCTCGCCGTCGACGGGCACGATCCGCAGGCAGGCCTCTGCCGGGATCGGCCGCTCGCCGTCAGCCACCTTGCGCACGACCTCGCCGATACAGGCCATCGCGGCGTCCGCGACGCGGCTGTTGTAGAGCGCGCTCTTGGCGATCGGCTGGTCGGGCATGTCGAACACCGCCGTCGCCCACACGGGGCCGGCGTCCAGCTCCTCGACCGCGGACAAGGCGGTGACGCCCCACCGGTCGCGGCCGTCGCGGATCGCGTGGTCCAGCGACGAGGGGCCACGGTCACCCACGGGTCCGGGGTGCACGATGACCGTCGGCCACCGGTCGTAGATCGTGTCCGGCACGCGGTGCTTCAGGAACGGGCACAGAATCAGGTCGGGGTCGGCACGCTCGACGGCCCGCGTCATGGCGGCACCCGACTCGAACGTCGGGGCCAGCTCGACGCCGACGTCGTGCCCCTGCTCCCTCAGGGAACACCAGACCCGCTGGGTGAGACCGTTGAAGGCTGATACCAGCAGGAGGATCCTCATCAGGCGGTGGACTCCTTGTCGCACGAAAAAGCTCTGGGGGCGTCCCGCAGCCTAACCACGGACGCCAACCGGGACAATCTGCCTTGGCCGTTCAACTTCACCCGTGCCAAATCTTCACAGGAGCCGATGAGCGCCGCGTCACCCTTGCGGGCGCAGCGCTATCGTCATCGCCTCGAGCGCGAGCAGCGGAGCGACGTTGCCGGCCAGACGGGTCCGCGCCACGCCTATCGAGTCCATCCGCCGCACCGTCTGCTCCGGGGTGGAGTCGGCGGCCAGCGAGCGCACGGTCTCGGCGAGCTCCGCGTTCACCAGGTCGACCTCCGCGCCGAGCTGCACCACGAGCACGTCCCGGTAGAGGGAGAGCAGGTCGACCATGGCGCGGTCGAGCACGTCGCGCTGGTGCCGGGTCGCGCGCCGCTTCTGGTCGTCCTCGAGCTGCTTGAGCTGGGAACGCAGGCGCGGCGGCAGCGTCTCGCCGTCGGCCACGCCCAGCCCGCGCATCAGCTCCGCCTTCTCTGCCGCGTCCCGCTCCTGGGTGGCCGACACGGCCTCCGCCTTGGCCACGTCCACGAGCTCGCCCGCCGCGAGCACCGCGTCGCCGACACCGCGGATGCGCCGCGCGATGCTCAGCACCGCGGTGCGCCGTTCGCGGGCGCCGGCATCACGGGCCAGCCGCTTCGCCAGGCCGACGTGGCTCTGCGCGGCGCGGGCGGCGCTCAGCGCGACCGCGGGATCGGCTCCGTCGCGCCGCACCAGCAGGTCGGCGACCGCCTGCGGCGGCGGCACACGCAGCACCACGGCGCGGCAGCGGGACCGGATGGTCGGCAGCACGTCCTGGACCGACGGCGCGCACAGCACCCAGACGGTGTGCGGCGGTGGCTCCTCGATGGTCTTGAGCAGCACGTTGGTGGTGCGCTCCGCCATGCGGTCGGCGTCCTCGATGATGATCACGCGCCACCGCCCGCCGGACGGTGACCGGGACGCGGTCATGATCAGGTCCCGCACCTCGTCGATGGCGATGACCACCTTCTCCGTGGCCAGCAGCGTCACGTCCGGATGGGTGCCCGCCATGGTGGTGGTGCACGCCTGGCACGTGCCGCAGCCGCCCTGGGGGCACTGCAGCGCCGCAGCGAAGGCACGCGCGGCGACCGAACGGCCGGACCCCGGCGGACCGGTCACCAGCCATGCGTGGGTCATCGCCACGGGGTTCGCCACAGCACCCTGGAGCGCGGCGACGGCATGCTCCTGCCCGACGACGTCGTCCCACACCGTCATGAACGGTCCTCGGCGACGGCCTCGGCGACACCAGCCGCCTCGGCCAGGCTCGCGGACTCGGCGTTACCGGCGGCCTCGGCCATGCTGCTGGCCTCCGTGACCACCGGGGTGAGGCCCAGCCGGGCCGAGACGTCCACCCGGATCTGCGCCTGGATGTCGTCGACGGGCGCCGTCGCGTCGATGATCACCCAGTGTTCGGGGTCGGCGGCGGCGCGCTGGAGAAACGTGTCCCGGACCCGGGTGTGGAACTCGAGGCCGGCTCGCTCCAGGCGGTCCAGCTCGCCCTTGCCCTCGGCCTTGGCGCGCCGGGCCGCCGCCGCGGCGGGCTCGAGGTCGAGCAGGACGGTGACGTCGGGCCGCAGGCCCTTCGTGGCCCACAGCGAGAGGTGCTCCACCTCGTGGCCGGGCAGGTCGCGGCCGCCCGACTGGTAGGCGACGGACGAGTCGAGATAGCGGTCCGTGACCACCACCGCACCGCGGTCCAGGGCGGGCCGTACGACCGTCTCGACGTGGTGGGCGCGGTCAGCCGCATAGATCAGCGCCTCGGCGCGCGGGCCCATGTCCTGGCCGTGCATGACCGCGGCCCGCAGCTCCTTGCCGAGCGCGGTGCCGCCGGGCTCGAAGGTGAGCACGACCTCGCGGCCGGTCAGGTCGGCCAGCCAGTCGCCGAGGAGGCGGGACTGCGTCGACTTGCCGACGCCCTCGCCGCCCTCGAAGGAGATGAAGTAGCCCGGTGCGTTCACGCCGCAACCCTAACCGCGCCCACCGACATCGACCGGCCGGCCCGGGCACCGGGCCGGCGCCCGTACCGGGTCAGCGCCGGAGCCTGCGGCCGGTCACCCGCGTGGGCGTGATGCGCACCCAGGTGTCCCGGGTGTCTTCCAGGTAGCTGACCAGGTTGGTCGCCTCGGCCGCCGCGATGTCGGCGTCATTCTCCAGGATCTCCGCGGTGCCCTTCACGACCACGCTGTACGCGATCTCGGGACCCCACTGGTCCACCTCGAAGGCCACCTTCTCGTTGATCGCGACCTCCGCGACCTTGGTGCCGGGGATCGTGTGGAAGTAGATGTTCCGGTCCGCCGTGGCGAAGTTCAGCGGGAAGATCTCGGGCTCCCCGGCGACGGCCGTACCGAGCCGCCCGATGGGCTGCATCGAGAGGAACTCCCAGCACTCGTCCTCGGTCATCGGCGTGATCTGCTCGTTGACGTCCATGCGTCCATCGTGCGCTCGGCGCGCACGGCTCGCTTGGCGAGAAGGCCTGGTCCGACGGCTCGGACGTGCAGGTCACCGGAGCGACCCGCACGTCCGACGCTACTTGGAGCTCGACGCCTTCTTGGCCGGGGCCTTCTTGGCCGGCGCCTTCTTCGCGGCGGGCTTCTTGGCCGCGGCGGTGCGCGTCGTGCGCTTCTTCGCCGGCCCCTGGGCGCGCTTCTCCGCGAGCAGCTCGATGGCCTGCTCCGCGGTGACGGACTCCGGCGTGACGTCTCGCGGCAACGTGCGGTTGGTCTCGCCGTCGGTCACGTACGGGCCGAAGCGGCCGTCCTTGACCTGGATCGGCTTGCCGCTGTTCGGGTCGTCCCCGAGCTCCCGCAGCGGCGGCGTCGCGGTCCGGCCGCGGCCCCGCTTGGGCTGCTTGTAGATCTCCAGCGCCTCGTCGAGGGTGACCGTGAACATGGCCTCCTCGGACGGCAGGGTGCGCGAGTCCGTGCCCTTCTTCAGGTACGGACCATAGCGCCCGTTCTGCGCGGTGATCTCGTCACCCGACTCAGGGTCCACGCCCACCACACGCGGCAGCGACATGAGCTGCAGGGCGTCCTCCAGCGTCACCGAGTCGAGGGCCTGCGACTTGAGCAGCGACGCGGTCTTGGGCTTGGGCAGGGCGGCCAGCGCCCGCTTCTTCGCCGCGGCCGACAGGTCGGGGTCAAGGTCCGGCTCCGGCAGCTGCTCCGTCACGTACGGCCCGTACCGGCCGTTCTTCGCCACGATCGGGTTGCCCGTCTCGGGGTGCGTGCCGAGCACACGGCCGTCGTCGGCGCCTGCCGCGAGCAGCTCACGCGCCTTCGCGACGGTCAGCTCGTCGGGCGCGACGTCGTCGGGCACCGAGGCGCGGGGCGGGGTCTTGCCCTCCTCGACCTCCGCCGCGAGGTCCTCGAGGTACGGACCGTACCGGCCGACCCGCACGCGGATACCCTCGCCGATATCGACGGAGTTGATCGCCGCGGCGTCGATCTCGCCGAGGTTCTCGACGAGAGCGCGGAGACCGCCGCCGTCGCTGTCCACGCCGAGCGCGTCGGACGTGCCCATGTTGCCCGGGGTCTCACCGAAGTAGAACTCCTTGAGCCACGCGACCCGCTCCCGCGACCCGGCGGCGATCTGGTCGAGGTCCGCCTCCATCGTGGCCGTGAAGTCGTAGTCGACCAGCCGGTCGAAGTGCTCCTCCAGCAGGCGGATCACCGCGAACGCGAGCCACGTCGGCACCAGCGCCTGGCCCCGCGTGATCACGTAGCCGCGGTCCTGGATGGTCGAGATCGTGGCGGCGTACGTGGACGGGCGGCCGATCCCGCGCTCCTCCAGCGCCTTGACCAGCGACGCCTCCGTGTAGCGCGCCGGCGGTGCCGTCGAGTGCCCGTCGGCGGCGAGGTCGGTCCCGACCAGCGCGTCACCCTCGGACATCGTCGGCAGACGCGTCTCCTTCGCCGCGGCGGCGCCCTCGGCCGCCTCGGCGTCGGCGTCGGCGCTCTCCTCGTAGGCCGCGAGGAACCCGCGGAACGAGATCACCGTGCCCGACGCCGAGAACACCGCCTCGTTGCCGTCCTGCTCGCCGCCGGTGATGACCGCGCCGAGCCGGACGGACGCCGTCGAGCCCTTCGCGTCAGCCATCTGCGACGCCACCGTGCGCTTCCAGATCAGCTCGTACAGGCGGAACTGGTCACCGCTCAGCTCACCGGCGACCTGCGCGGGCGTGCGGAACGAGTCACCCGCCGGGCGGATCGCCTCGTGCGCCTCCTGGGCGCCCTTCGACTTGGACTGGTAGAGCCGGGGAGCACCAGGCACGTACTCGGGACCGTACAGCTCCGCGGCCTGACGGCGGGCGGCGTCCGTCGCCTCCTTCGAGAGGGAAGGGCTGTCGGTACGCATATACGTGATGTAGCCGTTCTCGTACAGGCCCTGCGCGGTACGCATCGCCTGGCGCGACGACATCCGCAGCTTGCGGCCCGCCTCCTGCTGCATCGTGGAGGTGGTGAACGGCGCCGCGGGGCGGCGCGTGTACGGCTTGGTCTCCAGGCTGCGGACCGCGAAGTCGGCGGTCTCCAGCCCGGCGACGACGGCGTGCGCCGTCGCCTCGTTCAGCTGCACGACGCCGGTGCGGACCTTGAGCCGCCCGCGATCGTCGAAGTCGCGGCCGGAGGCGACCTTGTCGCCGGCGAGCTGGGTGAGCCGGGCCCGGAAGGACGGCTGGCCGGAGGCGGCGCCGTCGTCGTCCGAGACCGCGAAGGTGCCCGCCACGTCCCAGTAGTCCGCTGAGACGAACGCCATACGCTCACGCTCGCGCTCGACGACGAGACGGGTCGCCACGGACTGCACGCGGCCGGCGGACAGACCCTGTCGCACCTTGCGCCACAGCACCGGCGAGACCTCGTAGCCGTACAGGCGGTCGAGGATGCGCCGGGTCTCCTGGGCGTCCACGAGGTCCTGGTCCAGCTCGCGCGTGTTCTCGAGCGCCCGGAAGATCGCCTCGCGGGTGATCTCGTGGAACACCATGCGCTTGACCGGGACCTTGGGCTTGAGCTCCTGGATCAGGTGCCAGGCGATGGCCTCACCCTCGCGGTCCTCATCGGTCGCGAGGAAGAGCTCGTCGGCGTCCTTGAGCGCCTTCTTGAGCTCGCTGACCTTCTTCTTCTTGTCCGCGTGGACCACGTAGTACGGGTCGAACCCGTTGTCCACGTCGACGGAGAACTTGCCGTACGGGCCCTTCTTCATCTCCGCCGGCAGGTCCTTGGGCTGCGGGAGGTCGCGAATATGCCCGACGCTGGCTTCGACCTCGTAGTCGTCGCCGAGGTAGCTCTGGATCTTGCGAGCCTTCGTGGGCGACTCCACGATCACGAGCTTGCGTGCCTGGGACATCCGGTCCTGCCTGCTTCCTGCGGGGTCTGGGGGAGGGCGTCGAGCGCCGTTGGAGAGTTCACGGTACGCCAGACACGACGGCTCGCACCCTATCCGGGCCGACAGCCGGTTGCCCGGTGTCTCGCATGACCGTGGTGATTTTCACCCGTGGCGTGATGTGAACGACGCCGTGGACAACGGAGCCTCACACCGGGCACACGGTCTCTTCAGGCCGTTCCCCTACGGTTGAGCCTATGACGGACCACACCCTCCCGCTGCCTGACGTTCCGCAGCCCGCGCACGGCCGCGTCGTCGGCACGGCGAAGGGGTACACGCCGCCCGCCGAGCCGGCACCCAAGGTCCGCAGGCCCCGCCGCGCCCTCCGCCCGGCTCAGCTCCCGGAGAACCCGCCCGCGGGCCCGCGGCCGACGTCGGACGAGCCGGACCGGAGCAGCACCAACGAGGCCGGTCCACGAACGCCCGGGCACCAGCCCCGGCTGGCGCCGCGCATCATCGCCGGAGTCGTGGCGGTGCTCGCGCTGTGGGCCGTGTGGGCCACGTGGGACACGTTCGTGGTGTCGTCGGTCGGCCAGCGCGCGGACCAGCTCGCGCTCGACGGCGCCGCCCGCGGCCAGGGCGTGCTCTGGGAGCTGGCCGAGCCGGTGCTCGGAGTGGTGTCGAACACGTTCATCGGCCTGGGTCTCGCGGCCGCCGTGATCCTCGCGCTGGCTCGCGGGCGCTGGTGGCTCGCGGCGCAGGTGGCGATCCTGGTGGCCGGGTCCAACCTCACCACGCAGGTGCTCAAGCACGCGGTCCTCGACCGGCCCGCGCTGCTCGACGTCCCGCGGGCCGACATCAACACCCTGCCCAGCGGGCACACGACGGTCGCCGCGTCCATCGCGGCCGGTCTCCTCATCGCGGTTCCCCGGCGCTGGCGTCCCGTCGTGGCGGTGGCCGGAGCGGCCTATACGGGGGCCACCGGTGTGTCGACGCTGATCGGACAGTGGCACCGGCCCTCCGACGTCGTCGCCGCCATCCTCGTGGTGCTCGCCTGGGGTGCGGGCGTGTGCCTGCTGAGCACGTCCTCCTCGCTGGACGCGCCGCAGGACGGCCCGGACCGCGGGACGTCGGGTGCGGCCGGACTGCTCCTGCTCGGCGCGGTGGGCACCGGAGCTCTCGCGGTCGGGGCACTCGGCAGCGTCCGGGGTGACGGCTGGGGCCTCCCGCTGGGCGGTGACCTCACCGCGTACATGGGCGGGATGCTCGGCGTCGTCGCGGTGACCCTTGCCTCGTTCGCGCTGCTGCTCCTCGTGCGGCAGTCGACGGCGCGACCCTGAGCCGGCCCGCTCCGCGCATGCCGAACGCCCAGGTCACCGGGTGACCTGGGCGTCCGACGTCACGTGCTCATACGCCACGCGCTCGAGCGAGGGCCGTCACGGGGTGGTGTAGCCACCCGTGTAGGAACCCGAGCCCGAGTACGCCTGGATCACCCAGCGGTAGGTGCCGGACGTGCCCGTGTAGCGCACGTTCTCGTCGGGCGACGACGTGATGCCCTGGGCCACCGTGACCCAGGAGCCGCCGCTCGCCTTCTGCAGGTGGAGGTCGAAGTCGGTCCCGGTCGGCCCGTCGAGGCAGCCCGTGATGGTGCCCGACAGCGCGGAGAAGCCGGTGGCGCCCGGCTTCGCCGCCTGGCCACCGGAGCTGAGCGAGCCGCTGAACGGCGTCCGCTGGCTCGCGCAGCCCGGGGGCGGCGTCGTGCCACCGCCACCGGTGATCAGCGACACGCCGGCGGCGCTGAGGGCCTCGCCGACCGGCTGGAAGTACGTGGTGCCGCCGGAGGAGCAGTTGCCCGACCCGCCGGACGTCATGCCCTGGGCCTGGGTGCCCGCGAGCAGCGAGCCGCCCGAGTCACCCGGCTCGGCGCACACGTTGGTCCGGATCAGGCCGGACACGGTGCCCTGGGGGTACGTGACCGACGAGTTCAGGGCCTGGATGGTGCCGCAGTGCCAGCCGGTCGTGGAACCCGAGCGGCAGACGGTGGCGCCGACGGCGGCCGCGGACGAGCCCGCGACGTTCACGGTGCCGCCGTTGTAGTTGTTGACCGCGCCGATGAGGGTGTCGTCGGTGCCGGTGTTCACGTAGGCGTAGTCGTTGCCCGGGAACGAGGACACCTGGAAGGTGCCGCTCGGCTGGCTGGTGGTCGCACCCCGCGACCCGCAGTGACCGGCGGTGACGAAGCCACCGGTGGCCGAGAAACCGACCGAGCAACGCGACCCGCCGATGTAGTAGGCGTTGCCACCGACCACGTTGATGAGGGTGCGCGGCATCTCGGTCACCTCGACGACGGAGACAGAACCCGCCGAGACACCCGCCTGCCTGACGGCG
The DNA here is from genome assembly GCF_028994775.1 of Promicromonospora iranensis. Taxonomy (GTDB): domain Bacteria; phylum Actinomycetota; class Actinomycetes; order Actinomycetales; family Cellulomonadaceae; genus Promicromonospora; species Promicromonospora iranensis_A. The sequence goes on from NZ_JAJQMN010000002.1 coordinate 214,715, forward strand.
GCGGTGACGGCGCCCTTCGCGCCCTTGGCCACCTCCATGACCACCGAGTTCGACTCGACGTCCACGTATGTGGCGGCGACCTTGGCGTCGGGGGCGGCGCGGTGGGCCTTGGCGGCCAGCCGGTCGAGCTGGCTCAGCGACTTGTCGACGGTGACCGCGGTGGCACCGGCGGCACGGACCTCGGCGGCTCCGGCCTTGTCGGTGACGGCGACGAACAGCTCGTCGCCGTCCACCCACGCCCCCGCGTAGCCCTTGTCGAGGGTCTTGATGATGGTGTGCTGCTTCTCGGACAGCGACTCGTCCGTCTTGAGGCGGTCCACCGCCTGTGCGGTGGTGAGACCGAGGTCGCGCTCCATCGCGGCGACCATGCCCGGGGCGTACCCGGCCACCTCGGGCCTGTCGGAACCGGCGGCAGTGCCTGCGGTAGCAGCCGTGATGCTGGCGGCGAGGAGCGTCGCCGCGGCTGTAGCCACGGTGAACGCTCTGAAGGATGTGCGTCTCATGTCCAGCGACTCCCTTGTCGTCGGGGCAATGAATTCACCCAGTGCGGCAAAGCGTAGAGTCGCTTCCAGGAAACTCCCAGATACCGATTTGGACATATCGACGCAATATGCGGGCATCCCGAGAGACGGGTAGGGAATGCCCCTACCCGCCTCTCGGGCGATGGACCATCGTGCTAGCTCGGTACGGTCACCTCGTCAGCAGGGACACGCCGGCGGCACTGAGGGCCTCGCCGACCGGCTGGAAGAACGTGGTGCCGCCGGAGGAGCAGTTGCCCGACCCGCCGGAGGTCATGCCCTGGGCCTGGGTGCCCGCGAGCAGCGAGCCGCCCGAGTCACCCGGCTCGGCGCACACGTTGGTCCGGATGAGGCCGGTGACGCTGCCCTCGGCGTAGTTCACCGTGGCGTTGAGCGCCTGGATGGTGCCGCAGTGCCAGCCGGTCGTGGAACCCGAGCGGCAGACGGTGGCGCCGACGGCGGCCGCGGACGACCCCGTGACGTTGACCGTGCCGCCGTTGTAGTTGTTGACCGCGCCGATGAGGGTGTCGTCGGTGCCGGTGTTCACGTAGGCGTAGTCGTTGCCGGGGAACGAGGACACCTGGAAGGTGCCGCTCGGCTGGCTGGTGGTCGCACCCCGCGACCCGCAGTGACCGGCGGTGACGAAGCCACCGGTGGCCGAGAAACCGACCGAGCAACGCGACCCGCCGATGTAGTAGGCGTTGCCACCGACCACGTTGATCAGCGTCGTGGGCCGCTCCGCGGCCGTCGACAGCGAGACCGCGTCAGCGGGCACACCGGCCTCGGCGATCGCCGCCTCGACGTCCGCCGTGGCTCCCTCGACCACGTCGATGACGATCTCGTTGGTCTCCACGTCGACGTGGTACGAGGTCACGTCGGACTCGGACAGCGCGTCGTCCAGGTCCGCCGTCCAGGCGTCGAGGGCCGCGAGCGAGTTGTCCACGGCCACAGGGGTGGCGCCGGCCGCACGGACCGCCGCGGCGTCCGCGGCGTCGGTCACCGCGACGTGCAGCTCGTCCGCGCCCTCGACCCAGGCGCCGGCGTACGAGGCACCCAGCGACTTCTCGAGGCTCCGCTGCGTTCCCGCCAGGACCTCCTGCGCCTTGATCTGCGCCACGGCCTCGGTGGTGCTCAGGCCGAGGTCGCGCTCCATGGCCGCGACCATGCCCGGCGCGTACTGGGAGGCAGCCGCCTCGGTGTCGGGCTGCGCAGCGGCGACGGCGTTGATGGTGCCGGCGAAGAGGCCCACGGTGGCGGTTGCCACGGCAAGACCCCGGAGGGAAGTACGACTCATCTCGGCGACTCCTTGTGTCGGAGAGGAGGTGAAAGTGCCACCTCCGGGCGACTATTCACCCGTGCGCTCAACCTAGGAGCAGCCAGACTTCACGTACAGATCACACTCAGGTCATACATATTTCCTATGGAGGGCAAAACGCGTAGGGGGGATCCCTGCCAGGACCCCCGCCAGCACCTGAGGTCAGCCGAGCATCCCGTACATCGCGAGCCACTGTTCGTACTGCGGGCTGCGTCGCACGGCGTCACGGTGCGCGCGGTGGGCGGCGCCCTCGACGGCCTCCAGGTCCACGCGCAGGTCGGCGTCGTGCCGCCAGCCCAGATAGTGGGTCCGCCGCAGGGGCGCCCCGGCGAGGGGGACGGTCACGACGCCCGGTGGGTCCAGCTGACCGGGCTCGACGAGCGCGACGGCACGCCCCGCTCGCACCTGGTCGACGGCGGTGGTCCACTCCGCCTCGCCCATGCCGCGCGGGGTGAACCCGGCGCGCACGCACGCCGACACGAAGCATTCCTCGAGGCAGCCGTGCGACGGCACGCAGAGCCACTGCTCCTCCGCGAGCTCGGCGAGGGAGACCTCCGGCTTGCCCGCGTAGGGGTGGTGCTCGTCGATGAGGACGAACATCGGGTCGGTGCAGACCCGGGTCCAGGCGACCTCCCCGGCGGCCGGAGGGGAGACGTCGGAGCACATCCCGACCAGCCCGACGTCGATCGTGCCCCTCGCGAGCCGGGACGCGACGTCGTCCGCGAGGTGGGGCATGGCGGTGGTGACCTGTGCGCCCGGTATCGCGATGTGCAGCTGGTTGACGAAAAGGCCGCCCAGCGCGGTACCCGCGATGCCTACCCGCACCGTCTCACCCCTGGCCACGTCGCCGTTGACCAGACGCTCGGCATCGTCAGCCAGGGCGGCCATGGCCGGCAGCAGCACACGGGCATGCCGCAGGATCAGCTCACCGAGCTCCGTCGGCCGCGCGCCGAAGCGGTCGCGGACGAACACGTTCCCACCCAGCGACCGATCGATCCGGTTGAGCTGCGCAGTCAACGCCGGCTGCGCGATGCCGAGAGCAGCGGCCGCCTTCGTGACGCTGCCCGACTCGGCAACAGCGACAACCATCCTCAAGTGCCGCATGTCGAGTTCCACACGGTGGAAAATATCTGTCATGGGCGCGTATGTCTCTGTTCTGAACAAGATTTATCGGGGCGAGCGCCTGACCGTTACGTCCGCGAAACGGACAGCGCACCGACAGCGGACCCGCTGAAAAGCCGGGACGTCACTCCGCCAGGAAGCCGTCGCGGACCAGGCCGCGCACCGCGGGGAGCAGCTCCGCCGCGAGGTCGGCGGCCGAGACCTCGAACAGCGACGCGAGCGCGCCGACGATCTGTCCGACCGAGAGCTCGCCGTCACAGGCCCCCACCAGAGCGGCGAGCGGGCTCGACGCCTGCACCCCGCGCCCCAGCCCGTCCCCCTGACGCAGGATCACGATGTTCGGGTCGGCGGCACCCGGCGTCAGGTAGCGCTCCTCGGTGATGTCAGCGGCCGTGACCAGGTGTGCCGCCGCGAGCGCGGCGTCGTCCCGGGCCGCGAGCCAGTCATGGTCGGCGAGGCTGCGGGCGATGTGCGCGCCGAGCGGCTGCCGGACCGAGCCCGTGTGCTCCTCGAGTCGGCGCAGCGTGGCCGCCCCGGACACGGGCCGGCGCAGGGTCACCAGCCCGAAGCCGACCGCCTCGACGTCCCGGGACCCGAAGTCGTCGAGCCACGCGCCGTAGGCGGCAGCCCAGGCGTCCGGCTCACGGTCGGGAGTGGTGCCGCCGTCCCGGATCCATGTCTCGGCGTACTCGGCGGGGTCGAGGACCTCGCGCTGGATGATCCAGCCGTCCAGGCCTGCCGCGTCGAGCCACGCGCCGACCCGCTCGGTCCAGGGCTCGCCCCGCCGGTGCTCCCAGTTGCCGAGGAGCTGGGCGGTGCCGCCCGGCGCGAGCACGCCGCCCACCCCGAGGATCAGGTCCCGCACCAGGTCGTCGCCCGCGCGGCCGCCGTCGCGGTACTCGTAGTCGCCGAGCGCGTCGGCGACCGCGCGCCCCGCCGCCCCGGCGTGCGGGGTGATCACGAACGGCGGGTTGGAGACCACCAGGTCGAACCGCTCCCCCGCGACCGGCTCCAGCATGGACCCGTGCCGCAGGTCCAGCTCCGCACCGGCCGGGGTGTTCAGCGCGGCGTTGAACGCCGCGAAGGCCAGCGCACGCCGCGAGATGTCCGTCGCCACCACGTGCTGCGCGTGCCGCGCGGCGTGCAGGGCCTGGATCCCGCAGCCGGTGCCGAGGTCGAGCACCCGGCCGGTCGGGTTCCGTACCGTGACCTGTGCCAGCGTGAGGGAGGCACCGCCGGCGCCCAGCACGTGGTCCGTGGCCAGACGCCCGCCGGTGGCCAGCTCGCCCAGGTCGGAGGCGAGCCACCAGCTGGCGTCGCCCACGGCGTCGACCGAGGAGTAGGGGCGCAGGTCCACGACCGCACGTACCTCGTCGTCGGCTCCCGTGCCCTGGGCCGTGACCAGGCCGAGCCGTTCCGCGGCTGCCGTCCCCGTCGCCGGCAGCGCCCGGTCCAGTGCCGCGCGCGGCACCGCCGTGCCCAGGAGGAACAGGCCGACGAGGGTCGCCAGCGGATCGCGGTCCGACGGCGGCCTGCCGCCCTCCGCCGTGGCCACCGCCCGGCGCGCCGGCAAGGACTGCTCGCGGTGCAGCGCGGCGGCGGCGAGCGGTCCGAGGAAACGCTCGACGCCGTCGACGTCGTAGTCGGAGGCGGCGAGGTCGTCACGGAGGGCGCCGACGAGGGCGGGGTCGGTCACGGGAGGCTGCACGGGCCTATCCTGCCCGCAGATTCCGCACCCTCACCACGCGGAGCCGTCCGGCTAACCGCGGCAGTTCGAGGCCACGAACTCCTGCACACGCTGGGACGCCTCGACCATCGCGTCGGTGTCGAGCTCGCGCTGCGCACCACCCACGGCATCGCTCACCGCCGGGCCGTCGTTCGGCTTCACCTTCTCGATGTTGTTCGCGACCGTCGAGTAGTAGGTGAAGGCGATCGCCCAGTCCTCCGCGATGGCCTCGGGCGGCGTCACGCCCTCCAGCGCGTTGCGCGCGTTGATGAACCCCTTGCGCAGGGTCTCCGGCTGGTCCTCGACCATCGCCGACTGCGCGTTGGCGGCCTGTGTCCACGCCATCTGCGTCTGCGCGCAGGAAGCGGCGTCCGCGCTGGACAGGACGTCGTCGTCCTGGAGCAGGGTCGTCCCCCAGCCGGTACCGAGGCCCAGCGCCGCGGCGATGACGCCCGCGAGCACCAGGACCAGCGGCTTGTCCAGCAGCTTGGGCAGCCCGCGGCGCAGCGTTCGCTTGATCCGCTTCTGCTGCGCCGTGCTGGGGCCCGACATGCGCCCCCTGGGCCCCTTGGGGTCCTTGGCGCTCTTGGCGCCCTTCGGCCCCTTGCTCCCCTGCCTACCCGACTTCCTGGACCCTGGTTCGACCGGCCTGGCGGGCGGGGTGTCGTCGGGCAGCGGGGCGGACGCGACCTCCTCGTCCGCCAGTGGCTCGGCAGCGAAGTCGTCGTCGACCGCCGGGCCAGGGCTCAGCGGGGCGGGTCCCGGGCCCACGTTCAGCGGGAAGCCACCTGCCGGGGTGGGCGCGGGATCGCTCTTCGGTGCGCCCTTCGGACCCGACTTGGCGGCCTTGCCCTTCGACCGGGACTTGGCGGCCTTACCTGCCTTGCCGCCGGCGTTCTTGCCGCGTCCGCGGGTGACCGGTGGCTCCGTCGCCGCCACGGCGCCCCACGGGTTCGCGTCGCCGTCGCTGTCGCCGTCCGCGACGACGGGCGCCGGCACCGGACCCCAGGGAGAGCCCGTCGGCTCGTCGACGGGCGACGGCTCCGCGGGGACGTCGACCGCCGCTCCGCTGCCCCAGGGGCTCGGTGCGGGCTCGTTCTCCTTGAGGCTCTCGGCCCATTCGAGGGCGCTGGCGCTGGGCGCGGACTCCCCGGCGGCAAGGCTCTCCGCCCACGTGAGCGCATTCGATGCGGGGGGACCACCAGCGCGAGACGCAGCACGACCGCCCCGCGAACCCTTGCGTCGTGTCGCACTCATAGCCGCGAACTTTACCCGCAAGTCCCACCAGGACAGGAGGGGCAATCGTGTGATACGTCGCGAACCGCGGGTGAAGTCACTACCCGTTCAGGTAGTTGATGCTCGACCAGAACACGACGAACACGACCACGACGATTCCGATCGCGAGCGACAGGAGCCCCCAGTTGCGTGCCCGGCGCGACGCTTTCCTGGACTTGTCGTGCTGCTGAGCCTTCCACAGGGAATTGACGCGCATCGCGTTCACCAGTGCGACCAAGCCGGTGGGCGGAAAGCAGAAGATGGTCACCAGCACGGAGAACAGCAGATAAGTCCGCGGCGGATACTGCAGCTGCGCCGGGTAGGTGTGGACGTTGACGCGCACGGGCGAGCGGGATCCGCCCGGGACGGCGGGCGGTACGGCGGAGCTGCTCATGGACGTCTCCCTCACCTGAGTAATGGGAGAACTTAGTCCAATTTCGGCGATTTGTTGAACCCGCAGGTCAGCCGGGGATCTTGCGGAGCACCTCACGATAGAAATGCACGCCACGGCCCAGGGAATCGACACTCAGGTGCTCGCCGACGCCGTGAATCGACTGCCGCTGCGCACGCGACAGAGCAAAGGGACTGAACCGGTAGACGTGGTCGCTGATGGGGGTGAAGGTGCGTGCGTCGGTGGCGGTGAGCGACGTGTACGGGACCACCACCGCGTCGGGGTACGACGCACCGATCGCCTCGCCGAGCAACGCGAACTGCTGGCTGTCCGCGGGCGAGACCTCGCTGGGCTCGCTGCTCTCGACCACCTCGAGCACCACCTTCTTGTCCCGGATGACGCGGCGCAGCCGCGCCACCGTCCGGTCCACCGTCTCGCCGTGCGCCACCCGCACGTCCAGGCGCGCGCGGGCCGTCGACGCCGCCGCGTTCGCCCCTGCGCTGCCCTCGAGCTCGGTGACGGCGACGGTCGTGCGGACCAGCGCCGAGGCCTCCGGACCGCCCCCGGCGAGCAGCCAGGCCGCCACCTTGCGCAGCGGCCCGGAGGCCAGCCTGGCCGCCAGCTTGAGGCCCAGACCCTTGGCGCCGCTCACACCCGGGACGACGCGCTCCAGCATGGCGGCCGTCGTCGGGCTGACCCGCGCCGCGAACCGGCGTCGGCTGACCCGGGTCACCGCACGGGCGAGACGTGCCGTGGCGGACTGCCTGCCGGGCGTGGCCGCGTGCCCGCCGACGTCGGAGGTGTAGAGGTCGATCCCGACCAGACCCTTCTCCGCGACGCCCACCATGGCCGTCTGACGATCCAGGCCCGGGAAGACGTCGGACACGACGCCACCGCCCTCGTCGAGCACGAGCCACGGTCGCACGCCGAGCTCGTACAGACGCCGGACGGCGATCTGCGCCGACTCGCCCGCCGCCTCCTCGTCCGCACCGAAGAACAGCCAGACGTCACGCTCGGGCACGAAGCCGTCGCCGAGCAGCGTCTCGACGGCGTCGAGCACCGCCACGAGCCCGCCCTTGTCGTCGAGCGTGCCGCGTCCGTGCACCATCCCGTCCCGGATCTCGCCGGAGAACGGGTTGGTGGGCCAGTCCGCGACCTGGACGGGCGCCACGTCCTGGTGCGCCATGAGAACCACGGGGAACGGGTGCAGCACCTCCTGCCGACCACGGCCCGGCCACCGGTAGAGCAGCCCGTGATCGCCCGCAGGCTCGCTCTGCAGGGCGTGCACGCGGGGGTAGAACGCCGCGAGCGCCGCGCGATGCCTGGCGAACGCGTCGTGGTCCACGTACTGCGGGTCCCACGACGAGATGGTGGGGATCTGCACGAGCGAGGACAGGTGCCCTGCCGCGATGTGCCCCACCGACGCGTGCCGCTCGCCGTACGCCTCCGACGGCGCGAAGGCGGACGGGCCCGGCTTGTCGGCGAGCACCGCGTCCGGCGCCGCGGGCTGCTCCGCGATCCGCCGTTCGTCCTGCCCCGGCGCCGGGGCCTCCGGCTCGGCGGGACCACCGCGTCCGTCGGACGTCCCGCGGCCTTCGATCGCGGGTTGCGCGAGCGAGGTGTCGGGACGGGTCGCCGACAACGGGGCGGGGGGCACCGCCCGGCGCGGCTCGGATGCGGGTTCGGCGGACGGCGACGCAGCCGGTTGGACTGCCGCCTTGGCGATCATTTCGGCCGTGACCTGAGGGATGGCCTCGGTCGGGTCGATGTCGGCACTCACGGGACCTTCTCCTGCTCCGGGTCTCCCACGAGGGGGGCTCCTGCGTCGGGGCTCTCGTCGGCGCCCGCGGACCGCGGAGCGTTCGGGAGCACAACACCGCAGACGATAGCGGTAGCAACCGGTTTTCCCCATACCCCTGGTGATGCTGGACGGTGCAGGGTCGCGACCTCCGAAGAGGTCGCAGACGTCACCGCGCAGCCCAGTGGATGGCCGTCGCCGCCTGGCTGAGGCCACCCCGGGGGTGGGTACGGAAGAAGACCGAGGTACCGAACACGAACGCCCGCGCTTGTCCTATTTTGCCGGATACGGCGGCAGCCTGCCCGACGGCGGCGTCGCGTCCGCCCGCCACACCCGACCGAGGCCAGTGGCCGGCCCGGAAAGTGCCGTAGGTCAGCTCCGTGGCGGTGCCCGGGCCCAGGTCCGTGAACCAGACGGCCGGGTAGACGAAGCCGTGACGCTGCATGTGGTCGTCCAGCACCTTGCCCGCGGTGTCGGTCGCGACGATGCCGTTGCTCGCCGGGTCACCCGTCACCGCAGTGCCGCTGACCAGGCCGTACGCCTCCGCAGCCGCGAACGCGCCCGCTCCGCGCCCGACGATGGCGCCGCCGTCGTGCAGCCAGGTGCGGACGTGGGCGTGGCCCGCCGAGCCCGCCGGCAGGTTGAGGGACGAGCCCACCCAGAGCACGTCGGCGTCCTCGAGCCCGGTGGCGGTCCCGGCAGCGGCGCTCTCCTCGATACCGGACGCCGAGACCGGCACCAGGTCGTCGAACCCGAGAGACAGGAGCGACAGCCGGTCGTCCTGGTTGCCCGTGTACGCAACGGTGAGGTCCTCGGCAGGCTGCCCAGCGGTGTACTCGGCGCGCGAGGCGGTCGCGAAGGTGATGCCGTACCGGTCGGCCACGGCGCGCGCCGCCCGGAGCCCGCGCGGCCCGACGGCGGCACGCCCGTCCGTCGTCAGCCGCACGGCGACGCCCTGTCCCAGGAGGTCGTTCAGGGCGCGGTGGTCCGCGACGCCCGCCACGTCGAAGGTGGCGTACCGGGCGCCGCCCGGGACGCTCCCGCGCGGGGCCGCACCGCGCACCGGCGTCGTCCGCCCGATCGGGTCGTCGGTGGTGACGCCCACCCGGTCCACCGTCGCGCCCCAGAGGTAGGCGGCCGACCACGCGGAGATGTCGTACATGGCCGGGACCTCGTCGGAGACGTCCGAGCCGAGGGCGAGCAGCGCGCTCGCCAGCCCGCGCAGGGGCTGGTGCAGGTCTACCACGTACGAGCCGGCCGGGTAGGTGGTGCCGGCGACGTGCGCGGGGGCGGACAGCCGCTCCACCTCGACGCCGTGGAACAGCAGCGCGTCGACCAGCTCCTCGGCGTCGGACGCCGATCGCTGGCCGGGGCCGACCGGGATCACGTACGCGCGTGGCAGGCGCACCTTCCCCTGGTCGTCAGCCGCGTCCCAGAGCCGCTTCCACTCGTCCGGTCCGGGGACCTCGCCGATGTTCTCGGCGGTCAGTGCGGCCTTCGGCGCGCCCGTGACGCCGCGGCGGAACAGCTTTGCCTGGTCGGCGAGCATCGCGTCCGAGTGGGTGTGGACGTAGTCGATCATCGACCGCATCACCGTGACCGCCACCTCGGTGTTCACCGCCGCGTCCAAGCGTGTGGTGGTCCGGCCCGTCAGACCGAGCGGCAGCTCGACGGTGCTGGTCACGGCACCGTGGAGCGGCGCGTACTGCGCGGTGAAGACCGGCGGGTAGTCGTCCCAGCCTGATGGCGTGTCCCGGTACGGGATCTTGATGAACCCCGTGTTCTCCGCCGCGACGTCGCCGGTGTCCGGGTCGTAGTAGGTGTTGCCGGCGATCTCGGCCGCGACGACGTCGTCCTCCACCTGGCGTGCGATCGCGTAGCCGTGCGGCAGGAAGAGGTCGTACTCGTAGTTCTCGCCGTGCGGCGGGCCGGCCGGCTCGACCTGGAGCACGTCCGTGTAGCCGTGGAAGTCGGCCGCGAACAGCGGCTGCACGACCTGCGCCGTGCGTACGTACGAGCGCGCCTCCGGCGTGGCGAGCGTGATCATGTCGCGGTTCGCGTCCAGGCCCAGGGACGTGGCACGTGTCGCGTGCGTCCGGCCGTCCGGGTTGAGCGTGAGGCTGAACACGAGCCGGTGGTGCTCCAGCACGCCCCGGGTGCCCGCATCGCTCGCGGTGGCGAGCCGCTCGACCACCCGCAGCGCGGCGTCCGTGCCCTCCCACTCGTCGCCGTGGATGTTGGCGCTGATCCAGATCGGCGTCTTGTAGCCCGCCCGCAGCTCGGCGTCCCGGAGGGCCTCGTCCGGCCGCTCCTTGATCTTTTCGCGCCACGCGGTCTGCCGGGCGGTCTCCCCGCGGCGCTCGGGCGCCGTCACGGTGACGAGGTAGAGGTCGCGCCCCTCCGTCGACCTGCCGACGACCTGGGTGGACACCCGGTCGCTGAGCTCCATCAGCCTGGTCAGGCGGGGCGCGAGATCCGCGTGGCTGACCGTCCCGTTCCGCTCGGTGGCATCCGCCTCGTCCTGCGGGAAGGAGCGCAGCTCCGGCTGGTACGGGTACGACGCCGGCATACGCAGGGCGGTCCCGCCGCGCTCCGGCAGCGGGGCCGGCGGGTCGGCCGTGCCGTGGCCGTCGTCCGCCATCGGGTCGGTCAGGACGCCGGCCTCGACGCCCCGGCCCAGGCCCGCCGTCGCGACTCCCGTGGTCGCGGCTCCCGTGGTCACGACTCCCGTGGTCGCCCGGCCGTCCACGAACGCGCCCGAGGGCTGCGCCACGGCGGGCGCCGCCAACGAGCCCGCCGCCAGCGCGGCGCCGGTGAGCACCGCGCCGGTCATCACGGCGAGCGAACGAGTTCGAGCGAGCAAGGTGCCTCCCCAGCGGCGAGTCGGCCAATTCTGGCCCACGACCCTGCCGCACGGGAAACATCTGGGGCGGAGAGTTCACGGCGAGGTTTCCACGGTCGGCCGTCGTGTACGCCGAGAAAGCCGTTGACCGCGGTGGCATGCGGCGGTCCACTGACGTCATGACCACCGAGCGATGGACCGCCGCCACCGTCTACCCCGACATGTGGACCGACCCCGACAAGGACCCGCGCGAGGCGCTGTCGAAACCGGTCGGGGAGAAGGAAACGTATTGGAACTATCTCAAGCACTACCGGCTCACGCTGGAGATGAAGTGCGAGGGACTCGACGCCGAGCAGCTCGCCCTGCGTGCGGTGCCGCCGTCGACGCTGTCGCTCCTGGGACTGGTGCGGCACCTCGCACACGTCGAGCAGAGCTGGTTCCAGCGGATCCTGCAGGATCAGCCGGACCTGCCCAAGCTGTTCGGCAAGTCGCCGGAGAATCCGGATGCTGACTTCGACGACGCCGTCGGGGATCCTGCGGTCGTCGAGGACGCCTGGGAGAACTGGCGGCGTGAGGTGACGGCAGCCGACGCCTGGTTGGCGACTCTGCCCGAGGACGAGCTGGGCCGCACCGTGCGCCGCGGTGACGACGAGATCCCCGTCCGTGACGTCCTGGTCCACATGGTCGAGGAGTACGCCCGCCACGTGGGCCACGCCGACCTGCTGCGCGAGTGCATAGACGGCCGCGTGGGCCAATGACCACCCCGCCGAGGTAGTGATGAGGCGAGGTGGTCAGCCGAGTGGAGCTGGCTGACTACCTCGCCTCATGACTACCTCGCCAAGTGACTACCTGGGCGTCAGACGACCGCGCTCTCTTCCGCGCGGTCCTGCTCCTCCTGCTGCTCGGCGTCCACGCGGGAGGCCCGCATCCGGGACCAGACGACGGCGCCGAACGCCACGCCCGCCGCCACGAGGGCGATGCCGATGCGGAGCGTGTGGTTGGCGTCCGCCGGGACGCTCATCGCCACCACCGCGGGAGCGATCAGCAGCGCGACCAGGTTCATCACCTTGATCAGCGGGTTGATCGCCGGGCCGGCGGTGTCCTTGAACGGGTCGCCCACGGTGTCACCGATGACGGTCGCCGCGTGCGCGTCCGAGCCCTTGCCGCCGTACTTGCCGTCCTCGACGATCTTCTTCGCGTTGTCCCAGGCACCGCCCGAGTTCGCCAGGAAGATCGCCATGAGCACACCGGTCCCGATGGCCCCGGCGAGGAAGCCGGCCAGCGGCCCGACGCCGAGGCCGAAGCCGACGGCGATGGGTGCGAACGCCGCCAGCAGACCCGGGGTGATGAGCTCGCGCAGCGAGTCCCGGGTGCAGATGTCGACGACCTTGGCGTAGTCGGGACGCTCCTCGTACGTCATGATGCCCGGGTGGTCGCGGAACTGGCGGCGCACCTCGAACACGATGGCGCCGGCGGCGCGCGTCACGGCGTCGATCGCGAGCCCGGAGAACAGGAACACGGTGGCCCCGCCCAGGATGACGCCCACGAGGGTGACCGGCGAGATGATCTCGTAGCTGAGCATGGAGGTCACCAGGCCCGTGCCGACGTCGCCGACCTGCGCGAGCGCGTGCGACACGGCGTCGGCGTAGGAGCCGAACAGCGCGGTGGCCGCGAGCACCGCCGTGGCGATGGCGATGCCCTTGGTGATGGCCTTGGTGGTGTTGCCGACGGCGTCCAGGTCCGTGAGGATCTGCGCGCCCTCCTCGTCGACGTCGCCCGACATCTCGGCGATGCCCTGCGCGTTGTCGCTCACCGGACCGAACGTGTCCATGGCGACGATGACGCCGACGGTGGTGAGCAGGCCGCAGCCCGCGAGGGCGACGAGGAACAGCGCGAGCGGCACGGAGCCGCCCGCCAGCAGGAACACACCGCAGATCGCGGCGGCGATGATGCCCGCCGTGTACACCGCGGACTCGAAGCCCACGCCGATGCCGGAGAGGACGACGGTCGCCGCACCCGTCCGGGAGGTCGCCGCCACGTGCAGCGTCGGCTTCTTGTCCGTGCCCGTGAAGTACCCGGTCACCCACAGGATGACGCCCGCCAGGACCACGCCGATGAGAACAGCCAGCGCGGAGACGACCCGCGGGTCAGCGGTGACACCGGAGAGGTCGGCGGTGCCCGGTACCTGGTCGAACGACGACGGCAGGTAGACGAAGGCGGCGATCCCGGCCAGCGCGGCGCCGACGACGGCGGAGACGTAGAACCCGCGGTTGATCGCGGCGAGGCCGCTCTCCGACCCGCGGATCCGGGTGATGAACACGCCCAGGAGCGCGACGAAAGCGCCGACCGCGGTGACGATCAGCGGGAACACGAGGCCCTGCTCACCCATGGCGGCCTTGCCGAGGATGAGCGCGGCCACGAGGGTGACGGCGTAGGACTCGAAGAGGTCGGCGGCCATGCCCGCGCAGTCGCCGACGTTGTCGCCCACGTTGTCCGCGATGGTGGCGGCGTTGCGGGGGTCGTCCTCGGGGATGCCCTGCTCGACCTTGCCCACCAGGTCGGCGCCGACGTCGGCCGCCTTGGTGAAGATGCCACCGCCCACCCGCATGAACATGGCGAGCAGCGCGGCGCCGAAGCCGAAGCCCTCGAGCACGGCGGGCGCGTCGACGTCGTACACGAGGACGACGAGCGCGGCGCCGAGCAGGCCGAGGCCCACCACGGACATGCCGACGACGCCGCCGGTACGGAAGGCGATGCGGGCACCCTCGGCCCGGCCGCCCGGACGGGTAGCGGCCGAGGCGACGCGGACGTTCGCCCGCACCGCCAGCCACATGCCCAGATAGCCGATCGCCGCGGAGAACCCGGCGCCGAACACGAACGCGATGGAGCGCCCGATCCGGATGCCGCTGTCACCAGGCAGCAGGAAGAGCAGACCGAACACGACCAAGGCGAACAGCACGAGGGTGCGGAACTGCCGTTTGAGGTAGGCGGAGGCTCCCTCCTGCACGGCCTGGCCGATGTCCTGCATCTTCGCAGTCCCATCAGGTGCGGCGAGCACCTGGCGGCGCAGCACGAAGGCGCACCCGAGAGCGAGGACCGCGATGAGAGCGATCACCGCCACCGTGGTGTAGCTGCCTGTGCCGAAAACAATGCCGTCTTCGAGCATTCGTCCTCCTCGACGAGCTCCAGGGAGGTCCCCCAGAAAGTGTTTTGCCCTGCACGGGGTTGACCCGTACAAGGCCTCTGCGTCCCGCCGGCAACGTCGATAGCGGGAAGAGACCAGAGTCTACCCACATGTGACGCCAGTCACTATGTCGTAACCGCAGGAGGTTCGCACCCGGATCGGGCCGTGTTTACCGGGGTCCCGCACCCGTGGTGAGCTCGCGGATCTCCTGGAGCAGCCGAGCGGCGTCCGTGAGGTCCGGGAGCACCACGTCGGCCCCCGCCTCGGCGAGCCTGTCCGCCGGCGTCGTACCCGAGGCGACGGCGATCACCCGCGCCCCGCCCTCGCGTCCCGTCCGTACGTCCTCCAGCGAGTCCCCGATGATCACCGTGTTCCCGACGTCGAACGCGCTGCCGTACCGCTTGCCCGCCCTGCGCTGGGCGATCGCCACGAGGGCCGGCCGGTGCGGGTCGTCGGACGAGAAGCCGCCCACCGTGGCGTCCACGTACCGCTCCATACCGAACACCTGCAGCTTGATCAGGGCGTTCGCCTGGAGGTTGCCCGTCAGGACCGTCGACACCACGCCCGGCTCCGCCGCGACGGCCTTGAGCGCCTGCATGGCCCCGGGGAGCACGGAGCCCAGGTCGCGCACGTCCTCGGTGTGCGCCGCGAACCGCACGGGCACCGCCTCGAGCATGCGCGGCAGCAGCGCGTCCGCCATCTCCCCGCTGACCCCGTTGTCCTCCAGGAGCCCGCGGATCGCCAGCGGCATGGTCATTCCGGTGCCCTTGGCCGGAAGGCGTTCGGCAGGTCGGCCCACGACCTCGGCGAACGCCTCCCGGTATGCCGTCCGATCCACCTCCCCGACGTAGACGAGCGTCCGGTCGATGTCCCAGAGCACCAGGGCCCTGGCATCACCGCGGGAGGTGACCGGTGCGGTCACGACGCGAGGGCCGCGATCCGCTCGGTCAGCACCCGGGCGCCGACCCCGGACCGCCTCGACGACCCGCCGCGCCGGAGGTCCGCCGACAGGTCGCGCAGGTGCTCCCGCAGCCGCGCCGACTGCACGGTCTCCGCGATGCTGACCGCCTCGTCGCCCGTCGCGCACGCGGCGTCGAGGTCGCCCGCCCTGGCGTGCGCCTGAGCCGCCCGGCTCAGGAACAGTCCGTG
This sequence comes from Promicromonospora iranensis, assembly GCF_028994775.1. Lineage (GTDB taxonomy): Bacteria > Actinomycetota > Actinomycetes > Actinomycetales > Cellulomonadaceae > Promicromonospora > Promicromonospora iranensis_A. The sequence goes on from NZ_JAJQMN010000002.1 coordinate 230,035, forward strand.
CGTGCGGCGCTCGCCGGCGCGGTCGGCCTGGATCGCGTGCCCGAAGCTCTCGACGGCGAGGGCCGTGTTGCCGAGCGCGAGGTGCGCCGACCCGGACTGCCCGTGGATCTCTCCCTCGTTCATCCAGTACAACCAGTGCGGGTCGTCCTCGCCGCGGCCACGGGCACACAGCTCCGAGGCCTCGCCGAGCGCCCGGCGTGCCGCCTCGCCCTCGCCCGCGGCGGCATGGCCGCGCGCCTGACGGGTGAGCAGCGTCGCCGACAGGTGAGGTGCGTCGAGCCGGGCGATCCGACGTCGGCCCGCCTCGGCGGCGCGGACGGCGTCGCGCGGGTCGCCGCTGGAGTAGCCGTGGATCGCGAGGTAGGACAGCGCCCCGGCACCGAGCCGGTCGTCGGCGGCCGCATGCGCGGCGCGCAGACCCGCGAGCATGTACGCGCGCGCCGCGTCCGGACGTCCCGCGTCGAACGCGAACCAGCCGGCCTGCGTAGCGGTGTCGGCAGCGACGGCGGTGAGCCGGCGGCCCGTCACCTCGTCGTACGTGCTGCGCTCCAGGACGCGGACGACCAGGGCGAGGTGGGCGCGGGCCAGGTCGGCCACCGCCCCGCTGCCCGAGCCCTTGTCCATGACCCGCAGCTCGTCCAGCGTGCCCTGCAGGTGTCCGCACAGCTCGTGCGACACCCGGGTGCCGGCGGTGGCGCGCCGCAGCGGCTCGGCCTGCTCGGCGTCCCAGCGCTGGATCATCGAGTTCAGCGCGATGCCGGACGCCGGCCGCGGAGTGTCGGTCCCCGCTGCCTCGGCCATCGCCGTGGCCGACACGGGGCCGTTGGCGTCCGTGGGCAGCCAGTCCGCCGTGTTGTCGGCGACGTGCGCGAGGCGGAGCGCGGTGAGCATGCGGTCCGCCGTCCACGGCAGCATCGGGTCCGGCGCCGTGGGCGTCACCGGCTCCGGCTCCGGCGCGGTCTGGCCGGACGCGGCGGTGCGTGCGGGAGCGGCGGCGTCCGGCAGCGGGCTGATCCCGGGGAGCGGGAGCCGGACGAGGTCCGGCGGTGTGCCCAGGCCCGTGAGGAACTGGACCACCCGCGAGACGTCGGTGAGGCGGCGGTCACCGCACTCGAGCATCGACAGGTAGGACTGGCTCAGCCCGGTCAGGGCCGCCACATCTTCCTGGCGCAGCGGGACGAGCTGCCGCACCATGCGGCTGACCTGCCCGAAGTCCCAGTCCGCGAGGGCTGACCGGACGGCTTCGTCCTGCCAGACCCGCGTCGGCACGCTGGGCAGTGAGACCACGGGCACTGACTCGGTGCGCCGGCACGCGGCGCAGCGAGCTTCGGAGTTGTAACGGCTGAGTACACAACCGCATCGGGCGCAAGTGCGAACGGTGGCACGAGGCAACGGGGGCTCCTGAGGGTCCGGCATTTCTCTTTTGCCGAGTTCACGGCTCGGATGACCACAGTGGTATCACCCCCCTGAGGTCCATGCATCCGGACAGTACTAGGTATTTTCTTCCAGACCAGCGGCTACCTGAGAGCGTACGTTTTCGCAGGTCAGCCGTGGTCTTTTTTGGACAATCGTCCAACTAGTGCCCGAATTACGCCAATTGTAGACCGGGACAGAACCAACGAAACATGCATAAGCCCAGGTCACTCCGATTAACCGCCCTAGCGGCCCGTTCCAGGAGGATTCGACGTTTCATCGCGCGAAAACGGACTCCATCGCACGCGCCAGGTACCAAGGATCGACGACGGCGGTGAGCTCGCGCGCCGAGTGCATCGACAAAATTGGCACCCCGACGTCCACAGTGCGGATGCCCAGACGCGTCGCGGAGATCGGTCCGATCGTCGATCCGCACGGCAGCGCGTTGTTCGAGACGAACTCCTGGGTTGGCACCCCTGCCGTCGCGCAGGCCACGCTCCACGTCGCGGCGCCGTGCGCGTCCGTGGCGTAGCGCTGGTTCGCGTTGATCTTGAGGATCGGGCCGCCGCCTGCCACCGGGTGGTTGGCCGGGTCGTGCCGCTCGGCATAGTTCGGGTGCACCGCGTGCCCGACGTCGGACGACACGTGCAGCGACCTCGCGAACACCCGCGCCCGCTCGTCCGCCGTGGCGCCCAGGGCCGCCGAGATGCGGGTCAGCACCTCCTCCAGGAACGGTCCCGCCGCGCCCGAGCGGGACGCGCTGCCGATCTCCTCGTGGTCGAATCCGGCGAACACCTGGATCGAGCCCGCCCCGTTGGTCGAGCCCGGCGAGGACGCCCGCAGGAGTGCCGTCAGTCCCGCGTGGGTGGAGAGCAGGTTGTCCAGCCGCGCCGAGGCGAACAGCGCCTGCCCGGCGCCGAAGGCGCGGGCCGGCTGCGTGTCGGCCAGCACGACGTCGTACCCGCCGATGGTCGCCGGGTCGACGCCGGCATCCGCCGCGAGCGCCGCGAGGACATCGGCGCTCTCCGCGTCGCCGAGCCCCCAGACGGGCTGGGTGTGGCGCTGCTTGTCCAGCGTGAGCCCGTTGTCGTTGACGCCGCGGTCCAGGTGGATGGCGAGCTGCGGGATGCGCAGCATCGGGCCGGTGCGCACGAGGTGCTCGGTGCCGTCGTGGGTGACGATCCGCCCGGCCAGCTCGAGCTCGCGGTCGAGCCACGAGTTGAGCAGGGGGCCGCCGTACACCTCGACGCCGGCCTGCCACCAGCCGCCGGCGCCGTGGGTGGTGGGCTTCGGCTTGAGCTTGAAGCCCGTCGAGTCGGTGTGGGCGCCCACGATCGTGAACGCGGTGGTGGGGCCGGCGGCGTCGGGCAGGGCGAAGGCGATGACCGAGCCGTCCCGGACCACCACGTGGCGACCGCCCGGGGCCACCGCCCAGGCGGCGTCCTCCGCGAGGCGGGTGAAGCCGGCCGCCTCCGCGCGCCGGGCCACCTCCTCGGCCGCGTGGTAGGACGACGGCGACGCCGCCACGAGGGCGCCGAGGTCCGCGACGTGCGCGCGGGCTGCGTCCGGGACCACGGAGGGCTGGATGGGGTCGACGGACCGGGCGGGAGATGTCTGGGCAGTCACCGAGCCATTATGTCGTCCCGCCGCCCGAGCACTTTCGCTGCTCGACCGACGGTGGGCCACGGGTGGGTCAGCCGGCCAGGGCCAGGCGGGCATAGGCGAGCGCGACGCCGTCGGGCACGTCGGTGAGCTCGACACCGGTGGGGCTGCCCGGGACGACCGGATGCGTGTAGCCCCACGGCCCGTCGGTGCGGTCGTGCCCGTCGCACGCGATCTCCCCGGTGACGTCGCCCCACTCGCCGACCAGCCGGTACGTGATCGCGTCGTCCGGGTCGGACGACGTGCAGCGCGCCTGGAGCTCGTACCGCTCGCCCTCGACCAGGTCGGCGTCGGGCCGGACGACCCGGTAGGTGTCGTTCCGCTCCCACTGGCCGGTGCGGTCGACCACCGCGCTGGCGAGCGCGTGCTCGGGGACCAGCGTCTGGTCGGGGTGCCCCGGCAGGTCGAACGGCACGGGCGCCTTCAGACCACCCGGCGCCCACCGCGGCCCGCCGTCCACGATCGTCGCCGGCAGCGGGTCTCCCGCCACGAGCGTGCCCGTCGAGTACTCGACGGTCATCGGGTAGACGTCGTAGGTGCCGTCCGGCAGCCACTGCCCGGCGCCGTCAGCGGCGCACGACGAGGTCCGGTCCTCCTGGGCCTGCGGTCCGGTGTCCTCGTGCGCGAGGTACATGGGGTACTCGTCCCAGCCACCGAGGTCGACGACCGTGCCGTCCTGGTCGACCCACACGAACGTGGGCGAGTTCAGGTCGTCCTCCGGAGCGTCGCCGCCTGCGGCGTCGGCCGCTCGCAGCGGCAGGGCGGAGTGCGTGGACCACGCGCCCTCGTAGTGCACGGACTCGGTGCTCAGGTCGCCGGTGGCGGCCAGCCGCACGTGCTCGGCGAAGGTGAGGTCGGCGAGGTCCGCTCCGCACTCCAGCGCGGTGCCGACCAGGAGCTCCGGCTGGTCCACGGCCAGGGGCGGCGCGTCGGACGACGCCGCCTGCTCCGACCACGACGACAGCGGCGTCGGCAGGCCGGCCGCGGCGAGCTGCGTCGTGCCCAGGACGGATGCTCCGGCCAGGGCCAGCACACCGCCGCAGACGGCGGCCGTCCGAGCTGTCCGGCGCCGGCGCGGCCCGGGGGCAGTCGCTGTCGTCGAACCCGTCCGGCCCTGCGGGCCGTCGCCCTGACCGCGGTGGTCGTTGCTCATGGTGCGCCTCCTTGATGTGACCGGCTCAGGCCGGTCGCGTCTGCCAGTGCTTCCCTGGCTTTCACCCCCTAGGACGCACGACGCCTCCGGACCGTTGGGTTCCGGAGGCGTCGCAGCTCGTTCAGGTGCTCGCGGGCTACTCGCGGGCGAACGACCCGACGGCGGAGAAGGCCTTCCAGGTGCCGTCCTCGTGGATGCTCACGGTCATGCCCTGGTACCCGAACTGGACGTTCGCCCGCTGCGCCGCCGCCTCGTCGGCCGTGAGCAGACCCGCGTCCACCACCTCCCGCCAGGCCTCGTCGGAGCCGGCGAACTCGTCCAGCGCCACCCGGGGCCACACGACGGTCTCGGATATCTGCCCGCCCTCGACCGACTGCTCGGCGCGAACCCCGCCGGTGGTGCCGCCCAGCAGCGCGGCCAGCGTCCGGTACGGCAGCGCGGCCGTCTCGGGAAGCGCGAAGGTCGCCTCCGGGGCCTCCATGGGGAGCATCAGCTCGGCCCCGGATGCCGTCGCCAGCTCGATCAGCCGTCCGGAGTCGCAGCCGCGGGCCGCCTCCAGGATCGCCTCGGCGGTCTCCCCCGCGGCACCGTCCGGCAGGCTCGGGGCGTCGTCGGGGCTCTCGAACCCGTCCGCCGAGCAGTCTCCCGCCGCGGCCCTGGCCGCGGTGCCGGCGCCTGCCGAGGGCGCGAGCACCGCCCAGAGCCGAGCCACGCCATCAGGCACGACCTGCCCGAACGGCACCTGGATGTCGAGCGCACCCTCGCTGATGCCGAGGGCACCGAACGGTAGGACGGTCTCGTTGCCGTCGCAGGTGACCACGCCGGACCTGACCGCCTGACCGGTGCTCTGCTGCACCACCTCGAGCGGCACGGTGTCACCCGGGTCGGAGCTCTCGCACCGCGCGGTGAGCGACACGGCGGGTGCCGGCGGGTAGCCCCGGTGGGTCAGGCCCACCGTGCCCCATCGAGTGCTGCGGTCCAGCTCGAACCGCGCGAGCTCGCCGTCGATCGGCGCCGGGGTCTCGATCGTCGACTCGCCGCCTCGGTTCCCGGTCAGCATGTGCGCGCCCTCGGCGTCGATCCGAACCGGCACCGGGTCGCTCACCACCGTCGCCCGGTCGCCCGAGCCGACCTGCGGGAACGCGACGACCCGCACCTCGTACTCCCCTGCGGGCAGCGGCGACGCGTAGACCGGGTCGCCCTTCGTCCCGGACGGCGAGCAGGACGACCCCGCGGCGCCCTCGGCCTCGAGGTAGCCCGCGGGGTCGGACCCGATCAAGGGCGCACGCCCCGGCTCGCCGGCCGAGTCGAACGGGTCGGGACCCAGGTCCACGACCGCGCCGTCCTGGCTCCACACCAGCGCGAGCGTGGAGTTGAGCACGACCGGCCCGTCGTCGATCGTCGCCGCCATGCCCCACGACGTGGTCGGCTCGCCGCCCATGTCGGTCGTCCGGGCGTAGATGTCACCGGCCGGCGCCACCGACCAGCCCGACGCCGTGGTCTCCAGGTCGGCCGCCGGCATGCCGCACGTCAGGTCGCTCCACGCGAGCCAGGCCGGCTGGTGCCCGTCCTTGAGCTTGAAGTCGGGCGCGGGTGCCTGCACGACCGGCCGCGCGGACGCGGACGTTCCCGGAAGCACCTCGGACTGGTCGGGGGAAACGGGCGCGAGCTGCCCCGCCCCGAGCACCAGCGCACCGGCCAGGGCGAGCGCGCCACCGCCGAGCCCGCCGAGCTTCGCCGCCCGACGCCGCCGCACCCGCCTGCTCATCGCCGTCATGGCCGCGGCGGGCCCGGTCGGGGACGCAGGGTCCACGCCGTCGGCCATCGCGCTGAAGGTCTGCTTCAGGAGGCCTGCCTCCGCCGGGTCAGACCAGCCGTGGTCCGGACCCGCGCCGTCGTCGTGCTGGTTCATCGCACTGCCCTTTCTGCTGTGGCCGATCCGGCCGGTCCTGTCGTGGCCGTCCCGGCCGGATCCAGCACGTCCCGCAGGACGTGCAGCGCGTCATGGAGGTGGCGCTTGACGGTGCCCGGAGCGTTCCCGAGCGTCTCCGCCACCTGGTCGATGGTCATGTCCTCGAAGTAGCGCAGCACCACGCACGCCCGCTGCCGGGGCGAGAGGCGGGAGAGCGCCTGCACCACGTCCGCGCGGGCCGTGATGCCCGAGTCGGGGAACCGCACGTGGTCGTCCGTGGCGATCCTGGGTTCGATGTCCGCCCACCTCTTGCGGCGGCGCCAGCCGTCCAGGTACAGGTTCAGCACCATGCGGCGCACGTACGCCTCGGCGTACTCCACGGCCCGCCGCTCGGGCGGGGCTCCCGGCCGGTGCGGCCCGTTCAACGGCACGGTGCGCATTCCCGACGCCGCGGCCCCGCGCCGACCACCCGGCCGCACCAGACGGGAGCAGTACTTGACCAACGCCTCCTGCACCAGGTCCTCGGCCTGCCGGACATCGCCGCACAACGTGTACGCGTACCCGACGAGCACGCTGCCACGCTGCGCGGCAAGCATCTCCAGGTCTTCGTGCCAGCCCATTGCCGGCTCCTTCCTGCTGTCCTGACCGTATCGACGAACCAACGGGCCGCCAGGTTGGGGCAGACCGGCATCGGGCTTCGAACCCCTGCCCGAGCTGACCGAGGCTCCGCCCCCTGAACCGGGCGATGCTCCCCCTGAAGCGGGCCAGCGCGGCCCCGATGCTGACTGTCGTTCAGCAGGCGCAGGACAGCCGTTATCGGATGAGTGACGGCCCTGCCGAGCCTGCTGAACACAGGTCAGCACACGGGACCGGAGGGCCGAGTTGCCGCAGGCGGTCGCAACGCATGTGCCGACGCACTTCTGGTGTGGGTCTCTCGCAGGTGAGGATGGGGCATGGTGCCTGGGCATGCAGCGAACGACCTCGGCCGGTCCGCCGTGCCGGCGTACCCCCGCCGGTTCCGCTCCGCCGAGGCGCGCGGGGCGCGGATCGGCCGGCCGCTGCGGCTGTTCGGGCGCGCGGGCGATGTGGACGAGGCACTCCTGGACCGGATCGGCCGCGCGTTCTTCGAGGAGGACGACGCCGGAGCGGCGCTCGCCGCGGCGATGCGGCTACCTGCGGGGACGCCTGGCCGGGTGACCCACGCGCAGCTCCGGGCGGCACTGGCGGGTCCGGGCGTCGGTGCTGGAGATCTGAGGGGCGCCGGTGATCGTGAGATCGGTCCGTCGCACAACCTGGACCTGGACACCGAGATCGGTCCCTTGCACCGCCGCACCACTGAGATCGGTCCTTTGCACACCCCCGACGCCGAGATCGGTCCCTTGCTCCGAGATCGGTCATTCAACCGACCGATGTCGGAGCAAGGGACCGATGTCGGTACGAGACGCGTGCAGAGGACCGATCTCAGTGCGGCATCCCGGCAACCGAGCGGTCCCGGCGTGGCACTCCCGCAACCACCCGATCTCAGCGCGGCACTCCCGCAACCGCCCGGACTCGAGCCGGCACTACGACGACCGCCCGGACCCGAGGCCGCGCCACAGCATCGGACCCAACCCGGCACCGACCTGCCGGAGGCGCTGCGCCGGTTCCTCGACGAGGTCACCAGCGTGCCCGACTGGGTGGATTGGAACCTGATCGAAGAGGGTGCCGCCGTGCAGCGGAGGCTCGGGCAGAACGCGGGCGACGTGCTGCTCCAGCTGTCGCTCGTCGGCGGGTACCGGTTCGGCGGGCCGACGGACCTGCTCGCGGCGACCGGCGCCCTGACCGGCGGGACCCTGCGACGGCTCGCGGAGACCCAGGAGTGGACGGTCGGGCTGTCCGAGCCAGGGGCGCTCCGGCCCTTCGCCGCTGCCTGGCGGGCCACCGCGCACGTGCGGGCGATGCACGCGCTGGTCAGCGCGTCGTTCGCCGACCCGGTCACCGGCAGGGGCGGACGAACCGCTGAGCCGTGGGACGCCGCACGCTGGGGTCTGCCGATCAACCAGGCGGACCAGGCGGCGACGCTCGGGCTGTTCGACGGCACCCTGATCCTCGGGTGCCGGGCGCTGGGCGTGCGCATCTCGCCGTCGGACAGCCGTGCCCTGATGCACCTGTGGAAGTGGGTGGGGCATCTGCTCGGGGTGCACCCGGACTTCCTGGTCGACGACGAGTGGGAGCGGCACCGCATCAGCTACCACGTGCTGCTCGCGCAGGCCGGCATCTCGGACGCCGGGCCGCGCCTCGCCCGGGCGGTGGTCGCCGCGCAGGCCGAGCGGACGTACCGCGGGCCGTCCTGGTGGCAGCCGTTCCGGGCGTGGTTCGAACGGGAGCGCCTGCTGTCGATGCTGACGGCGTTCCTCGGGCTGCGCAGCATGCGCGAGCTCGATCTGCCGCAGCGCCCGCCGTGGGCGCACGCCTACCTGCTGCCGCTCAACATCTGGCGGTACCACGTGCGCGGACGCTCCCGGCAGGGCCGGGAGCGCCTCGAGCGGTGGGGCCGACGCCGGAGCGACGCGATCCTGGCGAGCTACCTGCCGGAACCTCACCGACCTGTCAGCCGCCGAGACCATCCGGGTGGCCTCGGCGGCTGACACGTGGTCAGGGGATCGTCACCGTGACGGGTGCGCTGATGACCAGGTGCTCCTGGTAGTCGGGACCACCCGCCTCGCCGATGCCGTGGATCTGCGCGGCCTGCACCTGGTACGTACCGGCCGCACGAACGTTGTCGTAGCCGTACGGGTCTCCGACAGCCAGGTCCGCCTCGGTGCAGCTGCTGTAGGGCGGTGGGCTGGCCACACCCGTCGACTCTCCCGTGTCGTTGAGCGCCGGCGGGATGTCGTAGTTGTTCTCCCTCCAGAATTCGCCGAGGTCGACCACACGCCCAGCCTGCGACCAGATCAGCAACGCCTGGCTTCCGATGGACTCCGTGCCACCACTGCCTCCGGGTTCGGCGTACCCGGGCATCTCCCCCGTGAGCCGGACCGGGATCGTTCCTCCTGACCCGCGTTCGTAGGTCAGGTCACCGACGATCTCGATCGACACCGTCGGACTCGTCGACACGAGGTCGGCAGTCGGCATCCCGCACCACACGGGATACGCGTCCCCCCACGGCCGGTACCCGTCGTCGAACGGCGCGGTGAGCACCTCGCCCGAACCGCTGTCCGTGGACGAGTCGCTCGCCTCCGGGTCCGGTTCCCCGGACGGGGTTCCCGAAGGTGCCGCATCCGGGATGACCGACGGTGACGCGGACGGCGAAGGGCTCGGGGACATGGTCGGCCTCGGTGGGAGGAGCGTCGTCGGGATCTCCGACGGCATCGGCCCGGTGTCGGTGGCCTGCACCGTCGGCCGGCCGGGCAGCGGTTCGGCCCTGTTCCAGGTCGTGGCCTGCGCGGTGCTGAAGGCCAGCGCGCCGACCACCACGGCACTGGTCAGCCCTACCGCTCCTGCCTTGGCGATGCGCCAGGTGCGCACCCTGCGGCGCAGGAGACCGAGATTCTTCTCCGGGGTGCTGGGCACGCCCGAGGGTGTGGCGCCGTCGACGAGCGCGCCGATGGTCTGCTTCAGGACGTCGCGGCCGTGGCCGAGATCGGAGTCGAACCCGAGGTCGTCGTGCCCGCTCATATGAGTTCTCCTTCCGGCACCAGCACCCCACGCAGCGCGTGGATCCCATCGGCCAGGTAGCGCTTGATGGTGCCCTGCGAGAGGCCGAGGGTCGTGGCGATCTGGGGCACTGTCAGGTCGTCGTAGAAGCGGAGCACCACGCAGGCACGCTGGCGCGGGCTGAGCCCTCGCAGCGCCGCCGTCACGTCCGCGCGGGCAGTGATGTCCGACGCGGGCGCCTTCACCGCGTCCGGCACCGCCAGCTTGGGCTCGGCCTTGCGCCACAGCGCGAAACGACGGCTCTCGTCGACGTAGAGGTTGAGCATCGTCCGGCGCACGTACGCCTCGATGCCCGCGTGGTTCCCGTCGTCGTTCAGGGCGAACTCCGTGCGACCTTCGGTACCTGCCGCCTCGGGGCGGCGAAACCGCCGGAAGACGCGCACCAGGGCGTCCTGGACCAGGTCCTCCGCCCGCCGCACATCACCCGTCAGCGCGTACCCGTATCCCACGAGAGCGCGCCCTCGGGTCGTGACGAGGTCGGTGAGCTCGTCGTCCCAGCGTGCGCTCATCACGCGCCCCTGTCCTGCCCCTGTCGGATCGCTTGCTCGGCCATGCGCCCGTCCCCTCTTCCTGGCGGGCACTGTGCCCCGCTCGCACAGAGATACGAGCGGGGCACGGTAAACGTTGGGACAGCGGTCCGACCAATCGGGTCAGGGGGTGGCCGAGTAGTACCGCCAGTTGCCGGCGTCGTCGATCCCGATCCGCATCCCCGTGTAGCCGAACCCCTGCGCATCAGCACGCTGCGCGTCGGCCTCTCCCTGGGTGAGCAGGCCGGCTTCGACCACCTCGTCCCAGGCCTCGTCCGAGTCGCGGAACTCGTCGAGCGCGACCCGGGGCCAGACGACCGTCCCGTCTCCCTGGTCGGCCCCGACCGTACCGGCGAGGAGCCCGACCAGGGTCAGGTAGTGCAGCGACTCGTCCTCGGGCAGCGCGAAGACCTGCTCGGCGGGCTCGGCGGGGATCAGCAGCTCCGTCGGGTACTGCGTCGCCAGCTCGACGAGCCGGTCCGAGTCGCAGGCCAGCGCGGCATCGACGATGGCCTCCGCCGTGGCCCCGGCGCCCGCGCTGGGCGAGTTCGCCGGGTCGTACGCCAGGCCGAGGCCGTCCGCGGAGCAGTCGCCGGCGGCGTCCCCGCCGCCGGCGTTCGGGGCGAGGGTCGCCCAGAGGCGTGCGACGCCGTCCGGCACGCTCGTCAGCCGGATGTCCACCACGTCTTCGCCACCGCCGACCACGGGCTTCGACTCGAACGTGGAACCGTCGCACGGCACCTCGCCCGACGCGAACGACTCGTTGATGGACGGCTGCACCACCTCGTAGCGCACCACGTCGTCCGGGTCGGAGCTCTCGCACTGCGCCGTGACCGACGGCGTGCCGGTGGTCACAGAGCGGAACTGCGTCAGCTCCGCGGTGACCCGGTCCGTGCTCCGGTCGAGCACGAACCGGGAGAGCTCGCCCTCGGCGGGCTCCGGCGGCTCGATCGTCGCGTCGCCGCCACGCGTACCCGTCGCGCTGTGCGCGCCGTCGGCGTCGAGGCGAACCTCCACCGGCTCGCTCACCGCCGTCGCCCACTGGCCGGAGGCGACCTGCGGGAAGGCGACCACCCGTACCTCGTAGTCGCCCTCGGGAAGAGGCGTCTCGAAGATCTGTCCCGCGTCGCCGTCGGCCGGCGCGCACGACGTGAACGCGCCCCCCTGCGCCTCGGTGACGTCACCGGTCTCGGAGCTGAGCAGCGGCGCGCTCTGGACGGATCCCTCGAAGACGTTCGTTCCCAGGTCCACCACCACACCGTCCTGGCTCCACACCAGCACCGGAGGAGCGTCGAGCGTTCCTTCAGTCCCCGAGACCAGCGCTGACATGCCCCAGGTCGTCGAGGGGGTGCCGTCCTGGTCCGAGGTCCGTGCGTAGATGTCACCGGCCACCGCCGCCGACCACCCGGTCGCCGTCGGCTCAAGGTCCTCGACGGGCATGCCGCACTCCAGCCCGGCCCCCAGGTCTCGGATCCAGGACGGCGCGTACCCGTCCTCGATGACGCTCCGCGCGGGCGTCGCCGACGGACCGGAATCCGGCGCCTGCGTCGCGGCCCCGCTCGGAGAGGGGGTGGCGGACGCGCTCTCGGACTGTCCCGGCAGCACCGGCCCGCGGTCCAGCAACGGAGTCTGGGTGGCACCGAAGGCGATCCCGGCGACCAGTACAAGGCTCGCACCCGTGAGGCCGCCGATCTTGGCCGCACGACGGCGCCGCACACGGTCACGCACCACTCCGAATGAGACGTGCAGGTCGTCCACCTCCCCGCCAGGCATCGTGTCGGCGGCGCCACGGAGCGCGCCGCTCAGGAAGTCGTTGTCGTCGTATCCGCTGTCGTTCCGGTCGATGTTCATCGGGCGGCCCTCCCTTCGGCAGGTCGGAAGTCGTCGGGGCGCAGGAACTCCTGCATGTTCTTGGTGGCATCGGACAGGTAGCGCTTGACCGTTCCCTGGGCGGTGCCCAGGGCGTCCGCGATCTGCGGCACCGTCATGTCCTCGAAGTAGCGGAGCACCACGCAGGCCCGCTCGCGGGCACCGAGCCGCGCGAGCGCGGCCATCACGTCGACGCGCGCCGAGGCGGCCTGGTCGGCGCCCCGGGTGCTGGGGTCGTCGGCCAACAGGTGCTTGATCCCGGTCCAGCGCTGCCGCTTGCGGTAGCCGTCCAGGTAGATGGTCAGCACCGCACGCCGCACGTAACCCTCGGCGTTGGTGAACGGTGAGTCGAGGTCGTGCGCCCGGCTGCCCTCGGCCACGCCCACCGCCCCGGAGACGGCAGGGCGTCCGCGGAGCCGCGAGTAGACCTTGACCAGCGCGTCCTGAACCAGGTCCTCGGCGAGCGCTCGATCGCCCGAGAGCATGTAGGCATAGCGGACGAGCGCGCCGCCGCGCACTCGCATGAGCTCATCGAGCTCGTGCTCCCATCCCGCCATGGCCACCCCCCAGGTGCGTGTGTGCTGTCATCGTCTCCACATCCACCATGACGCGCCGTGCGAGGGTTTCGTTGGTCAGTCCTCGAGCGGGTACTCCCATGGGCCGATCTCGACGGCGAGGTACTGCGGATCGCCGTCCGCCCCGGGATCGATCTCCGTCACGGCGTAGAGCACGTAGGTGCCGTCCGGGAACCCTTGCTCGGGCTGCGTCAGGCAGGTCGTGTCGGGTTCGTCGAAGGGCACGACGACGCGGGCCTCACCCCCTGCGTCGATCCGCAGTCGCTCCACCGGCTCGGACCAGACGTCGCGCCCCACGGCGGCCACCCGCCCCGCGTCGTTCACCCAGACCAGGGTGAACGGCGTGTGGGTCGTATCGACAGCCTTGCCCTCGATCTCGGTGACGTTGACCCACAGCCTGCCGATGGGTGGAGCTGCCGCGTCGAACCCGGTCGTGAGCGTCAGGCCCGACCGCTCCGACAGCACGTGCGGCCCGGCCGGGATGTCCGACGCATAGGCGCCGCAGGCCAGGCTCGTGCCCTGGAGCCACTCGGGCTGGAGGCCGTCGCGGAAGGCGGCGTCCAGCGGTTCCACGTCGGCCACCTCGAGCTCCGGAACCTCCATCGTGACCGGCTCGCTGACGGCCAGGTGGGTCTTGTCGCGGCCGTACCAGGGCATGACCGCGTAGACGTCGTAGGTGCCGGCCGGTCGCGCGTCCAGGAAGGTCTCGTAGATCATGCCGGACGTCCAGTCCCCGCACGTGGTGGTCGCACCGGCTTCCGCGCGGTCGACGGTGGAGCCGCCGGCGTCGGGCAGCGCGTAGCCGCCCTCGTTCCAGCCCGGGCCCAGGTCGACCACCTGACCGTCCTTCGCGAAGACCAGCATGGGGTAGCCGCCGTCGAGGTCCGGGCCGTCGGTATCCGTCCGGGTGATGCGGACGGGTGCGGTCAGGCCGTTCTCCTCGGCCTCGGCGGCACCGGTCAGCTCCAGCTCGACGACGTCGGACGTGGACGTGAGCTCCGTGACCTCCATGCCGCACCGGTACGTGCCGCCGACCTCGCGCCACTGGTTCGGTGTGAGCTCCGTGCCGACCGCCTGCACCGAGGTCTCGGGGCTCGGGGTGGCCGGCAGGACCGGCTCGGACAGCAGCCGCGCGGGCCCCCACAGCGCCGCGACGGCGAGCAGGCCCGCCAGCGCCAGCGTGGCCCCACCGAGGGCGCCGACCTTCACCGCCCGGCGACGGCGTACCGAACCCGCCACCGCGCCGAGCCGGTCCTCCAGCGACGTCTCCATCTCCGGCGCCGAGATCTCCGCGAGCGACACGCGCAGCACGTCCATCGCGTTGGAGAGGTGCCGCTTGATGGTGCCGGGGCTCGTGCCGAGGGTCTCCGCGATCTGCGGAACCGTCATGTCCTCGAAGAACCGCAGCACCACCGACTCCCGCTGCCGTGGGGACAGCTTGGCCAGCGCCACGCCGACGTCGACCTTGGCCGTCGCGACACGGTCCGCCGCCGGCGCGCGGTCCTCGTCGGCCAGGAGGTGCTTGACGCCCGTCCAGCTGTTCTGCCGGCGATAGCCGTCCAGATAGATGGTCAGCATCGTCCGGCGCACGTAGGCCTCCGCATTCGTCAGCCGGGGCTGGTCCACGTCCACGACCTGCCCGCCGTCGGCCGGCTCGCGCGGCGGACGCCGCAGGCGCGAGAACACCTTGACCAGCGCGTCCTGCACCAGGTCCTCGGCCTGCAGCCGGTCCCGCGTCAGCGTGTACCCGTATCCCGCCAGCGCGCGACCACGCCGCACGATGAGCTCCTCGAGCTCGCTCTCCCACTGCGCCATCTGTGACGTCCCCTCTCCCGTGCTCATAGTTCCTGACGGGCGGGAACGGCAGAACGATGATGCCGCTGGTGAGAAAAGGCGAGTCAGTCCTCGACGACGTACTCCGACCCAACGTCCGCGGACAGGAACTGCCGCTCTCCGCCCGAGCCCGGATCGAGCTCCGTGACGGCGTACACGTCGTAGACCCCGGCGGGCAGGCCGGCGTCCGGGTTCTCGAGGCACGTCACGTCGGGCTCGATCCGCACGACGACGGACGTCTCGCCCCTCGCGTCGACGCGAAGGGGCTCCACCGGATCGGACCAGACGTCGCGGCCGACACCGACCACCCGCCCGTCACTGAGCCAGACGGTCGTGAACGGCGTCCGGGTGGTGTCGACGGGCTCGCCCTCGGTCTCGGTGAACGTCACGGTCGCCTCGTCCTGAGGGGCGCCGTCCCGCCGGTCCTCGGCCCTCAGCTCCAGGACCGATCGCGCCCAGGGCGCCTGCCAGCTACCCGGGATCCCGGACGCATAGGCCCCACAGGCCAGGTTCGTGCCCTCGAGCCACGGCGGCTGGTAGCCGTCACGGATGCCGACGGTCAGCGGCTCCTCTTCCGGCACGTCGAGCGCGGGGACCTCCATGGTGACCGGCTCGCTGACCGCCAAGCCGTCGCCCCACTGCACCACCGCGTACACGTCGTAGGTGCCGGCCGGCCGCTGGTCAAGGTACTCCTCCCGCACGTCCGGCATCGTCCACTGCCCGCACGCGGTGGTGGCTCTTGCCTCGGCGAGGTCATCCACAGACGCGCCGGCGTCCGGCAGTGTGTAGCCCCCCTCGAACCAGCCCGGACCGATGTCGACCACCTGGCCGTTCTGCGCAAAGACCAGTGCGGGGTACCCGCCGTGAAGTGCCGGACCCACGGCATCGGTCCGGGTTATCCGGATCGGAGCGGCGAGACCATCCACGAGTGCGTCGCCGTCGGCGAACTCAAGGCCGTCGGAAGACCTCAGGTCTCCCGTGAGCTCGACGCGCACCGAGTCGGACGACGACACGAGCTCTGTCACCTCCATACCGCAGTGGTACTGCTCGCCCAGACTCTCCCAGCCAGTCGGTGTCCACCCCGCGCCGACCGGCTGGCTCGACACCGTGGGACTCGGCGTGGCCGGCGGCACCGGGTCGGACAGGATCCGGCCGGGCCCCCACAGCGCGGCGACGCCCAGCAGGCCGACCAGCACCAGCGACGCGCCGCCGATGGCCCCCACCTTCGCGGTACGACGACGGCGCACCGAGCCCGACACGGCGCCGATCCGGTCCTCCAGCGACGTCTCCATCTCGGGTGCCTCCATCTCCGCGAGCAGGGCACGCAGCTGGGCCAACCCGTCCGACAGGTGCCGCTTGATCGTGCCCTGGCTCGTCCCGAGAGCCGCCGCGATCTGCGGCACGGTCATGTCCTCGAAGAACCTCAGCGTCACCGCCTCGCGCTGCCGCGGGGTGAGCCGCCGCAGCGCGACGCCCACGTCGACCCTGGCGGTGGCGACCCGGTCCGCCCCGGGCGAGTGGGCGTCGTCGGCGAGGAGGTGCTTGAGGCCGGTCCAGTGGCTCCTGCGCCGGTACCCGTCCAGGTAGATGGTCAGGATCGCGCGTCGCACGTAGCCCTCCGCGTTGGTCGCCTCCTGCGAGTCCAGGTTCACCCGGCTCGACCGGTTACCCGCGGGCGCCGGACGGCGCAGCCGGGAGTAGACCTTGACCAGCGCGTCCTGCACCAGGTCCTCGGCCTGCGGCTTGTCGCGGGTCAGCGAGTACGCGTACCCCACCAGCGCACCACCACGGCGGACCACGAGCTCCGTCAGCTCGGCTTCCCACTGGACCATGTCGGTCTCCTCTCGTCCCGCCACCCGTAACGGACGGAGGGTGCGGAACGTTGAGCCCGTACAGCAGGGCCGCCGATGAGTTCCGTGCTCCCGGTCGGTCCCCCCAGCATGAGCCAGTTCCGTGTCGAGACACGCCCCGAGACACCTACCGTCGGCATCACCGAGAACGTCACCATGACGGGGTTCGCGAAGATAGCGGACCGCATCCCCGAGATCGTGGCCTGGCTGGCCGAGCGCGACACGCATCCAGCGGGCCCGCTGTTCTTCCGCTTCCACGTGATCGACATGGCGGCCGAGCTCGTCGTCGAGGCAGGCTTCCCCGTGCCTGACGACGCCGCGCTCACCCCGTCCGGCGACGTCACCCTCGGCACCGTCCCCGCCGGGCGGTACGTGACGACCGTCCACCACGGGCACCCCGACGAGCTGATCGACGTGACCGGCGCGCTGCTGCAGTGGGCGGCCGGGGAAGGGCTCACCTTCGACCGGCACGACACCGATGCCGGCGATGCGTGGGCCGGCCGGTTCGAGTTCTACCTCACGGACCCGCGCGAGCAGCCCGACATGGCCGAGTGGGACACGGAGCTGGCGTTCAAGCTGGCCGACTGATCCGCCGACCCCCACAACCCACTTCGAGGTCTAAGTTCCTCCGCTCTGAATCGGTTCAGAAGGGAGAAACGTAGACTTCGAAGAGAAGGTCAGGCCAGCTCGATGCGGTAGCCGCGCTTGACCACGGTGCGGATCAGGTCGCGGCGGCCCGCCGCCTCGCGGAGGCGCGCGATCGCGACCTCCGCCGCGTGGGTGTCCTGCGAGTCGCCCGGCAGCGCGGCGAGCACCTGCTCGCGCGGCACGACGTCGCCCTCGGCCGCGGCGAGCAGCCGCAGCACCGCGACGCCCGTCGGCGACAGGGGGAGCACCTTCCCGTCCAGCACCGCCACGCGTGCCCGGATCACCAGCGACCCGGCGACGGTGCCCAGCGCCACGGAGTCGATGTGCTCGTAGTGGCCCACCAGCGCGCGGACGAGCGCCCCGAGCCGGCCGCGCTCGGGCTGCAGGGGCACGATGCCCCGGCTCTCCAGCGGCTTCGCCGTCACGGGTCCGACGGCGGCCGCGACGGTGCCGCCGTCGACGAACCGCGCGCGCACGCGGTCGAGCAGCCGCTCCTCCTCGACGGTCCGCAGCCAGGCCTCGGCGCCGGGGGCGGAGGTGAACACGACGGCGTCGATCTCGCCGTCGGCCAGCGCGTGCACCGAGGCGCGCACCGCCGCTGGATCGGGCGCCGGTCCCCACCGGTAGACGACGAGGCTGGCGACCTGGGCGCCCGCCTTCTCGAAGACCTCGTCCAGACCGTCGGCGCCCGCGCCGTGGTGCTGGATCGCGATGCGCAGACCCTGCACACCCTCGCTGAGCAGCACCTCCGCCACCTCGGCGGACGTCTCGGACTCGGCGACCCAGTCGGCCTGCAGTCCGGCGGCCTGGATCGCGCCGCGGGCCTTCGGGCCGCGCGCCACGATCCGGGTCTTCCGGAGCAGGTCGAGGAGCGGCTCCGCGAGGCCGTGCGCGTCGGCGGCCTCGATCCAGGCGCGGAAGCCGATCCCGGTGGTGACCACGACGACGTCGGGCGGGGCGGAGAAGATCGCGCGCGTCGCGGCGATCAGGGTCTCGTCGTCGACGTGCGGGATCATGCTCAGCGCGGGCGCGTGCCGGATGGTGGCGCCGCGTCGTTCCAGCGCCGCTGCGAGCTCGGCGGCCCGGCGCTCGGCGGTGACGAGAACCGTCGCCCCGGCCATGACCTGGCCCAGCGTCGGGTGGGTCGCCTGGGCGTGCGCAGGCGCTGCGACATCAGACACCGGCACCTGCCAGACGTCGCTCACTCGTATCCTCCACCGTTCCGACCAGGAGTCCTTCCGCTGCCACACGGCCGATCACGACGACCGCAGGTGACCGCACCCCGCGAACCGCCGCCACACCGGCGGCCTCGTCGAGACGTGCCCGGGTGACGCGCTGCTCCGCGGTGGAACCGTTCTCCACGATCGCCACCGGGGTTGCGGGATCGGCGCCTGCGGCCAGGGACTGCGCCACGATCGCGCCGAGGGACCGCACCCCCATCAGTACGACAAGAGTAGCCGTGGCATCACGCACGCAGGCCACGGCGGCGGCGTCGAGCGGTCCGGGCAGGTCAGCCGCACCGTCCGACCCGGCGACCAGGGAGTCGGCGGACCCGGCGGCGCAGTGGCCGGAGACGACGTGGAAGCCCGTGGTGACCCCACGGTGGGTGAGCGGGATCCCGGCAAGGCCGGGCACGGCGACGGCTGACGTCACCCCGGGCACGACCTCCACGGGGACGCCGGCGCTCACGCACGCGATGACCTCCTCGCCGCCCCTGCCGAGCACGAAGGGGTCGCCGCCCTTGAGCCGCACCACGTGCGCGCCCGTCAGGGCGTGCTCCACGAGCAGCTCGTTGATGCGCTCCTGCGGCACGGGGTGCCGTCCGGGTTCCTTGCCGACGTCGACCACGCGGACGTGCGGCGGGAGCTCGGCGAGGATCTCGACGGGCCCGAGCCGGTCCGCGACCACGACGTCGGCGGACTGCAGCGCGCGCCACGCCCGCAGCGTCAAGAGGTCCACCGCCCCGGGCCCACCCCCGACCAGCGTCACCCGGCCCGTCGTCGAGGCGGCTGTCACGGGAGGCCCACGTGGACCACGCCGTCCCGGATCTCCACCGGGTAGGTCACCAGGTCCGCCGGCAGGTCCCCCTTCGGGGTCTTGTCCGCCGCCACCAGGCACTCGCCCGTGAGCAGGGAGAAAACCTGCTTGTAGACCGGGGCGGCCACCGTGGGCACGCCGGCCCGCGTGCCGACGATCCCGCGCGACATCACGTGCGCCCCGGAGAACGGGTCGAGGTTCTGCACCGCGTAGACCTGGCCGGCCTGAACCGGGTCGGCCGGGTCCTCCGCGAGACGGAAGAGCGCCACCTGCACGTCGCCGAAGAGCGCCGCCGCGCCGCGCTCGGGGAACAGGTCCGTGAGCAGGCAGGCCCGCTCCCAGCGGACCGGGCCGTCGGACACCAGGGTCGTCCCGGGCGCCTGCGCTTCTGACACGTCGTCGGAGCTCATGCTCGGACCTCCAGCTTCGGGCCTGCGATGACGACGCCGGACGCGCGCTCCTCAGCCGTGGCGGGACGGCGCTGGCCGCGCTCCTCCACGTAGGCGAGGGACGGGTCGGCGTCCTTGGGGGCATTGACGAACGACGAGAACCGGCGCAGCTTCTCCGGGTCCTCCAGCACGGCCTTCCACTCGTCCTCGTAGTTCTCGACGTGGCGGGCCATGGCGGCGTCCAGGTCGGCGCAGATGCCGAGCGAGTCCTCCATGATGACCTCGCGCACGCCCTCCAGGCCGCCGTCGACCTCCTCGATCCACGGCGCGGTGCGCTGCAGGCGGTCGGCCGTGCGGACGTAGTACATGAGGAAGCGGTCGATGGTGCGCAGCAGTTCCTCGGACGTCAGGTCCTCGGCGAGCAGCTTCGCGTGCCGCGGCGTCTGACCGCCGTTGCCGCCCACGTAGATGTTCCAGCCCTTGTCCGTGGCGATGACGCCCACGTCCTTGCCGCGCGCCTCGGCGCACTCGCGGGCACAGCCGGAGACGCCCATCTTGAGCTTGTGCGGTGAGCGCAGGCCGCGGTAGCGCAGCTCGAGCTCGACGGCCATGCCCACGGAGTCCTGCACGCCGTAGCGGCACCACGTCGACCCGACGCACGACTTCACCGTGCGCAGCGACTTGCCGTAGGCGTGCCCGGACTCGAAGCCGGCGTCGACCAGCCGCCGCCAGATGTCCGGCAGCTGCTCGACGCGCGCGCCGAACATGTCGATGCGCTGGCCGCCGGTGATCTTCGTGTACAGCCCGAAGTCCTTGGCGACCTGCCCGACGACGATCAGCCCCTCCGGCGTGACCTCACCGCCGGGCATCCGTGGCACCACCGAGTACGTGCCGTCCTTCTGCAGGTTGGCGAGCATGTGGTCGTTGGTGTCCTGCAGCGTGGACTGCTCACCGGCCAGGATGTGGCCGTTGCCCAGCGACGCGAGGACCGAGGCGACCACGGGCTTGCAGATGTCGCAGCCGCGGCTGCCGACCACCGGGGTCCCGAACCGGGCCACGATGTCGCTGAACGAGTGCAGGTCGGCGACCCGGACGGCGTCGAACAGCTGGGCGCGGGACATGTCGAAGTGCTCGCACAGCGCGGTGCTGACCTCGATACCCGCACGCTCCAGCTCGGTGTCGACGAGCTTCTTCACCAGCGGGAGGCAGGCGCCGCACGTGGTGCCTGCGCGCGTGCAGGCCTTCACGCCGGGGACGTCGGTGCACTGGTGCTCGGTGACGGCGCCGCGGATCGCCCCCGCGGAGACGTTGTTGCACGAGCAGACGTTCGCCTCGTCGGGCAGCTCCAGGTTCGGTGCGCCGCCGCCGCCCTCGGGCAGGAGGAACGCGCTCGGGTCGTCGCCCGGCAGCTCCGCGCCGAGCATCGGGCGCAGGCTGGCGTACGGTCCGGCGTCGCCCACGAAGACACCACCCAGGAGGGTGCGGGCATCGTCGGACAGGACGAGCTTCTTGTAGACGCCGGCCACCGGGTCGGCCCAGACCACCTCGACGGCGTCCTCGGTGCGGGCGTGCGCGTCGCCGAACGAGGCGACGTCGACGCCCGAGAGCTTGAGCTTGGTGGCGGTGTCCGCGCCGGGGAACTCCGCGAGGCCACCGAGCAGCCGGTCCACGACCACCTCGGCCATGGTGTTGCCGGGCGCGACGAGACCGATGCAGCGGCCCTCGATGCAGGCCACCTCGCCGACGGCCCAGATGTGCGGGTCCTCAGTGCGGCAGGACAGGTCGACGACGGCGCCGCCGCGCTCACCGACCGGCAGACCGGCCGCGCGGGCGAGCTCGTCGCGGGGCCGCACGCCGGTGGCCACCACGACGACGTCGACGTCGAGCCGCCCGCCGTCGGCGAAGTCCAGCCGGCCGACGTGGCCGGTGCGCCGGTGCGGCTTCATCTGGCTGGTCGCGGTCTCGGCGCGCACACCGATGCCCTTGCCGTTGATGAGGCGCTTTAGCGCCTGGCCACCACCGAGGTCGACCTGCACGCCCATGAGGTGGGTACCGAACTCGATGACCGTGGCCTGCGCGTCCAGCGCGGTGAGCGCACCCGCGGCCTCCAGACCGAGCAGGCCGCCGCCGATCACGGCACCGCGCACCGGCTTGCCCTCGGGATAGCTCTTGCGCTTCTGCTCGACCCAGCCCCGCAGCGCGGCGACGTCGTCGATGGTGCGGTACACGAAGACGCCGGGCAGGTCGTTGCCCGGGATCGGTGGCATCGCGGCGCTGGAGCCGGTGGCGAGCACCAGCTCGTCGTAGGCGTGGACGTGGCCGAGCCGGTCGGTGACGGTCTTGGCCTCGCGGTCGATCGACTCGATCTTCCGGTCGGTGTGCAGGGTGACGTACGGGTCGGCCCAGAGGGCGGGGTCGCCCAGGGCGATGCCCTCGGGACCGTCCTCGAACCAGCGCGTCAGCCCCACCCGGTCGTAGGGCGCGCGTGGCTCTTCCGCGAAGACGGTGACGTGGTAGCGACCGGCGTCGTCCCGGGCGCGCAGCGCCTCGACGAGCCGCTGCGCGACCATGCCACCGCCGATCACGACAAGGTGCTGAGAACCGCCGGAGTTGACCATGTCTTGACCGTAGAGCGCGGGTTTTTCGCGCTGGTGCGCCGGTGGTTACCCGGGCCGAACATCTTCCTCACAGGGCCGGGAGGAGGCCGGTGAGTGCAGTGAGTGCAGTGAGTGCAGTCGGGTCAGGCGCGGATCAGGCTCTGCGCGAAGTGGTCCAGGACTCCGAGGATGCCGGGGTGCTGCCAGACCCGGTTACGGCGCAGGCCGGTTCGCTCCTCCAGAACGCCGGCGTCGGCCAGCTGGCTAAGCGCGTTCTGTGCGCTCTGCGCCCCCAGACCGACCTGGTCGGACAGGTAGCTCGCATTGAGCACCGGGTGGGAGAGCAGGTACGGGAGCACCTTCCACGCCGAGGCCTGAGGACGCAGGCCGGCCATCCGGTCGCGAGACTGCTCGAGCTGCGCCGCGAGGTCGTCGATCAGGCGCGCCCCCGCGGTCGCTGCGAACCGCGAAGCAGCAGAGAACTGCTCGACGATCGGCCGCGCATCCCCGTCACGGTAGGCGGTGAGTGCTCGGAAGTACCGATCGGTGTCCTTCAGCAGGCCCGCCGATACGGGCGCCGTCGTACTCGTCACCAGTCGCTTGGCACGGAGCATCGAGTGCACGAGCGCGCGGCCTGTCCTGCCGTTCCCGTCAGTGAACGGGTGGATGTTCTCGAACTGAGCGTGCGCCACGGCAGCCTGAACGACGACGGGAAGATCGTCCCTGCGGACGAAGGCCATCAGGTCCTCCATCGCCCCCGGTACGAGCGCTGCCTGCGGCGCCACGTGGGACGCTCCGCGCGGGCTCACGGAACTCGTCCCGATCCACACCAGCTGGTCGCGCCACTGGCCGGCGTGCTCCTCCCAGCCTCGCTGGCCTGACAACAGCGCCCGGTGCATCTCCAGCACGGCGGCGATATCGAGACTGTCTGCCAGGTCGAGCGCCGCCTCCATGGCACGGACGTTGGCGACCACGGTCCGCGCGTTGTCCGACGTCGACTGGTCGATCTCCGCGAGCGCGAGCTGCCCTGCGCCAGCTGTCAGGTCCTCGATCTCCGACGACGACGTGGACTCGGTCCGCAGCAGGATGGAGCTCATCGGCCCGAGCGACGGGCTCGACTCCCCGAGTACGGCGCGAGCGTAGTCGTCGAACCTGCTCAGGGCAGCGGCCGCCTCCTCCGTATCAGCAGCGAGGTCGGCTGCGACGTCGGGAGTCCACTCCACGATCCGCGGCGGGACTCGTCGTCGGCCTGGCGCGGGCGGAGAGCCTCGCCGACCTGGCCTGGGACGTGCCGTCGTCGCTCCTCAACCCGCTGGTCGGGATGATCAGGCATCCGCGGCCCGTCACACAGTCTGTGGACGGCGGCGGCCCGGTGATGCCGATGCGGGACGCCGCCGAGACGTTCACGGAGATCTCCGGTGTGGCACGCCGGGTGCTGCCGGGCGCAAGCATCCGCCGCCGCCTCTTCTTCCGCTACACGCTGGAGTGGACGAGCCCGGCATAACCAGGGTCCGCATCTGCCCAGCGATTGGGCCCGTTTCCGCAGTGAGTTGTGGGCCCAACCGCTGGGTACAAAGCACGCCTCATGCCGGTTCTGGGACCGGGTTTTTCGTCTCCTGCAGCCAGTCGACCAGCCCGCACACCGCGTCCCTGCACGAGCCGCAGCCCGTCGTCGCCCGGGTGTCGCGTGCGACCTCCTCGACCGTGTGGGCACCCGCTCCGCACGACTCGGTGATGTCGCCCTTGGTCACGCCGTTGCACCGGCACACCACCGCGTCGTCCGGCATGTGCTCGGGGGACGACGCCGGGGCCGCCGTCGGCATCACCGGCGTCAGCAGCAGGAACGCGGGGTCCACCGGGACCGGGGTGCGGCGCGTGTAGGCGGCGGTGAGGTCGGCGGCGACCCGCGGGTCGCCCACGCAGGTGGCGCCCACGAGGATGCCGTCGGACACCACGACCTCGACGTACCGGCCGCCCGCCGGGTCGGCCAGGCGGACCGCGCGCTGCGTCGCACCCTTGGGGCGTGACGGCCCGCAGACCCCCATGGTGGTGACGCTGAGCGGGCCGCCCTTGACCTTCACGACGTCGGTCCCGCGGGTGTCGATGCCCCGGTCCGACTGCGCGCGCGTGGTCGCGCCGCCCGCCAGCAGGGCGCCCAGGCGGACGGCCATGCTGGGCTGGGCGGCGTCGTGCGGCAGGCGGAGGTGGGCGGTGGGCTCGGCGGGGGTCGCAACAGGCTCAACCAGCGAGGAGACAGGCTCGACCAGCGCAAACACCGGCTCGACCAGCGAGACCAGCTTCTCGGCCAGCCGGCGCGCCTGGTCCCAGCCCTCGGCGACGAGCCCGCGCGAGCCCTCCGGCGGCTGCGCGCAGTCGCCGATCGCGTGCACACGCGGGTCGTCGGGGCTGGCGAGGTCGTGGCCGACGACGATGCCGCGGTCCGTCGAGAGTCCCGCCTCCGCGGCGATCCCGGTCTCGGGGATGGTGCCGACGGAGAAGATGATGAGCCTGGCGGCGACCACCTCGTCGCGCTGCGCCGCACCCCCGTCGCCGGTCGGGACTCGGTCCGGGTTGCCCTTGACCCGGATCCCCACCGCACGTCCACCTGCCACGAGCACCTCGCTGGACAGACAGTTCGGCAGCACCGCGACGCCCTGCGCCTCCAGGCCCGACCGGACGACGGCCGCGGCCTCCGGGTCGAGCTGGCGCTCCATGAGGGACGGCACGTTGTGGATCAGGGTCACGCTGAGCCCTCGGCCCGCGAGCCCGACGGCGGCCTCCAGCCCCAGCACGCCGCCGCCCACCACCACGACGCGCGGCGCGTTCACGGTGGCGGCGACGATCTCGCGGGCGTCGTCGAGGGTGCGCAGCGCGTGCACGCCGGCGGGCAGGCCGCCGTCGGCCGTGCGGAGGCCGGGGATCGGCGGGATGCGGGCCGCCGCGCCGGTCGCGAGCACCACGTGGTCGTAGGGGTGCGTCGTGCCGTCGTCAGCGGTCACGACCCTCGACTCCCGGTCGATGCCGGTCGCCGTGACGCCCCGGAGCACGCTGACCCGGGCGCCGTCGGGCAGGGGCATGGTGATGGCGGCGACGTCGGTACGGCCGGCCACCACGTCGCTGAGCAGCACCCTGTTGTACGGCTCGTACGGCTCGGCGCCGAGCACCGTGATGTCGAACGCCTCGGGCTCGCGGCGCAGCAGCTCGTCGACGAGCCGCGAGCCGACCATCCCGAAGCCGACCACGACCACCTTCACGGGGACACGTAGGTTCATGTCGAGAGCTCCTTCGCTATGGGACGCCGCCGGTCGAGCTTGT
The DNA here is from genome assembly GCF_028994775.1 of Promicromonospora iranensis. GTDB lineage: Bacteria > Actinomycetota > Actinomycetes > Actinomycetales > Cellulomonadaceae > Promicromonospora > Promicromonospora iranensis_A. The sequence goes on from NZ_JAJQMN010000002.1 coordinate 255,511, forward strand.
CGAGACCCGATGTCGCCAGGGTCTCGACCGGCTCGACCGGCGGAGTGACAGGCTCGGCCCCTGCCGGAGCCACCGTGACGTCCACGGCGCAGACCTTGAACTCCGGCATGCCGGAGACAGGGTCGGTCGCGTCGGTCGTCACCTGGTTGACGGAACCGATGCCGCTCCAGTGGAACGGCATGAAGACGGTGTCGGGGCGGACGGCGTCGGTCCAGCGCGCGACGGCCTCGACCCGGCCGCGGGAGCTGGTGAGGCGCACGCGGGCGCCGTCGGGCACCCCGATGCGGAAGCCCAGCATCGGGTGCAGCTCGACGTACGGCTCGGCCACGAGGCGCTCCAGCTCTGCCACGCGGTGCGTCTGCGCGCCCGACTGGTAGTGCTGCAGCACCCGGCCCGTGACCAGGTAGAACGGAGCACCGGGGCGCACGTCGTCGCTCGGGCCCACGTGATCGACGACGACCATGCGCGCCCGCCCGTCGGGTGTGGCGAACCGCTCGAGGAAGAGCCGCGGCGTCCCCGGATGCTCCGCCGGGGCGGCCGTGCCCACGGCTGCGGCGGGCGCTGCGGCGCCTGCCGCCGCGGCGGGTACCGGCCAGAACAGGCCCGGCCCACCGGAGGCCTCGTCGGCGTCGAGCCGCGCGTGGGACAGCCCGGAGTAGTCGGCAGGGCCGCCCGCGGAGGCGCGGGCCAGCTCGTCGAACACCACCGCCGGGTCGGTCGGGAACGCCAGCGCCTCGGGCGCACCGAGCCGGCGCGCCAGCTCGGCGAGGATCCACAGCTCGGAGCGCGCCTCGCCCGGGGGCGCCACGACGGCGCGACGGCGGATGACCCGCCCCTCGAGCGACGTCATGGTGCCCTCTTCCTCGGCCCACTGCGTCACGGGGAGCACGACGTCGGCCAGCAGCGCCGTCTCGCTCGGCACGAAGTCGCAGACGACCAGCAGGTCGAGGCTCTTGAGCCGCTCGATCACGCTGCTCGCGTTGGGTGCGCTGACCACGAGGTTCGACCCGTGCACCAGCAGCGCGCGCGGCCCGCCCGGCGTGCCGAGGGACCTGAGCAGCTGCACCGCCGGGAGGCCCGGTCCGGGCAGCGTCTCCGGGTCGACGCCCCACACGGCCGCGACGTGCTCGCGTGCCGCCGGGTCGTCGATCTTGCGGTAGCCGGGGAGCTGGTCGGCCTTCTGGCCGTGCTCGCGGCCGCCCTGCCCGTTGCCCTGCCCGGTGATGGCGCCGTAGCCCGACCCGACCCGGCCCGGCAGGCCCAGGGCGAGCGCCAGGTTGATCGACGCCGTGACCGTCGCTGTGCCCTGCGTGGACTGCTCGACGCCGCGGCCGGTCAGCACGTACGCGCCGGCCCCGCCGTGTACCGGCGCGGCGGCGGCCAGCAGCCGAGCCACCCGGCGGAGCTCGGTGGCGGGAACGCCCGAGACGGACTCGACCCGTTCCGGCCACCAGCCTGCGACCGAGCGCGCGACGTCGTCGAACCCGGTGGTGCGCTCCGCGAGGTACGCGCGGTCGGCGAGTCCTTCGGCGAGCACCACGTGGAGGAGCCCGAGCAGGACGGCGAGGTCCGTGCCGGGCACGGGCGCGAGGTGCACGCCACCGGCGGGCTGTTCCGACGCAGGGTCCGCCAGCCGGGCGGTCGCGGACCGTCGCGGGTCGACGACGACGAGCCCGCCCGCCGCCCGCGCCCCGGCGAGATGCTGCACGGCCGGCGGCATGGTCTCGGCCAGGTTCGAGCCGAGGAGCAGCACCGCCTGCGCACCCCCGACGTCGGACAACGGGAAGGGCAGACCGCGGTCGACGCCGAAGGACCTGTTCATCCCGGCTGCCGCCGAGGCCATGCAGAACCGGCCGTTGTAGTCGATGTTGGGGGTACGCAGCACCGTGCGCGTGAACTTGCCGAGCGCGTAGGCCTTCTCGTTGGTGAGCCCGCCCCCGCCGAACACGGCCACCGACCCGGGGCCGTGCTCCGCGGCCAGGGCCGCGAGCCGGGACGCGACGAGGTCGAGCGCCACGTCCCAGCTCACCGGCTCCAGCTCACCGGACGCGCCCCGGACCAGCGGGGTGACGAGCCGGTCGGACGCCCCGAGCACCGCCGCCGACGTCCAGCCCTTCTGGCACAGACCGCCCCGGTTGGTGGGGAAGTCGCGGGGCTGCACCTCGGGTGCGGCCGTCACGTCCGTACGGGCCCGCGTCAGCGACATCCCGCACTGCAACGCGCAGTAGGGGCAGTGCGAGTCGACGGTGGTTCCGGGGGAAGCGAGCATGTTCAGACCCGTGCCTCTGCCATGGCGCCGCGTCCGTAGACGAACCAGCACACGAACGCCATCACGGCGTAGACCCCGATGAACAACCACAGGGCGGGCACGAGCGACCCGGCCGCCGTGGTGGACAGCGCGAACCCGCGCGGGATGAGGAACCCCCCGAACGCACCGATCGCGCCGGCGATGCCGATGCACCCGGCGGCGGCCTTCGCCGTCGCGCCGCTGACCCGGAAGACCGCGGGGATCATCCGGTAGACCGAGCCGTTGCCCACGCCCGTGGCCACGAACAGGATGAGGAAGGAGCCGAAGAACACGGGGAAGCTGCCCGTCCCGAGCGCCCAGATCGCGCCCATGGCACCGAGCGCCATCACGCCGAACGAGGCGATGGTCATGATCATGCCGCCGACCCGGTCGGCGAGGATCCCGCCGAGCGGGCGGGCGATCGAGCCGACGAGCGCGCCCATGAAGGCGAGCGGCAGCGCGACGTCGGGGAACTCGGCCTTGAGCAGCGTCGGGAACGCTCCCGCGTACCCGATGAACGAACCGAACGTGCCGATGTAGATGAAGCTGATGATCCACGTGTGCTTGTCGTGGACCGCCACACCGAACGAGCGCGGGTCCGCCTTGGCGGTGCTGAGGTTGTCCATCCAGCGCCAGGCGAGGAACGCGGCGAGCAGGATGAACGGGATGAAGATGAGACCGGCCCGGTCGAGCGCGACTCCCGCGCCGGTCACGATGACGAGCGGCACGGCGAGCTGGACGGCCGCCGTGCCGATGTTGCCGCCTGCGGCGTTCCAGCCGAGGGCCGCACCCTTCTCCCGCTCGGGGAAGAAGAACGAGATGTTCGCCATCGACGACGCGAAGTTGCCGCCGCCCAGACCTGCGAGCGCCGCCGCACCGAGCAGCAGGGGGAACGGGGTGGTCGGGTCGCCGACCGTGCCGATCAGGGCGCCGATCGGCAGCAGGAGGAGCAGCGCCGAGACGATCGTCCAGTTGCGGCCGCCGAACACGGGGACCGCGAACGTGTAGGGGATACGGAGCGTGGCACCGACGAGGGCGGGCACCGAGATGAGCCAGAACATCTGGTCGACGGTCAGGTCGAAGCCGGCCGCGGGCAGCTGCGGCACGACGATCGACCAGAGGGCCCAGGCACCGAACCCGAGGAACTCCGCGAAGATCGAGAGCACGAGGTTGCGGCGGGCGGTCCGGCGGCCGCCGTCCTCCCACAGGGTCTTGTCCTCGGGGTCCCAGTGGTCGATCCAGCGGCCGGTGTGCCGCTGGACCGCTGACTTCGGCGCCGCTTCGGTGGCGATCGAGCCGGTGGGCTCGCTCGCGGCCGAGGTCTGGTCGTCGCGTGTTGTCGGAGTGGACACGTTGTCCTCCCTGCATGGGCGTATGCCCGACGACGCCGGGCGCGCCCGGATCGACAGGCGCCGGATCCGGGGCCGGCCCGACGTCGGACCGACGCGTATGAACCTAGGGAGGCGGTGTTTCATCGCCCGACAAAGAGCAGTTAATCGACCGTAAGGAAGAACGCACAGTCGCCCGCTTCACCATGTGAGAGGTTGCTCGCCGCCCGGCCTCCGGTGCGGTAGCGCGTTCACCCCGGTCGGGTGAGACTGAAAAATATGGCCGCCAAGGACGCACTGGTCAGGCTGGGTCGGCACCTCCGCCGCGGGGAGGTGTCCGAGGACCTGCGCCGCCTGTATCTGGAAGGCGGCCGGGACGGCGACTCCTTCTACCGGGACCGGTGGTCGCACGACAAGGTGGTCCGGTCGACGCACGGGGTGAACTGCACCGGTTCGTGCTCCTGGAAGGTGTACGTCAAGGACGGCATCATCACGTGGGAGACCCAGCAGACCGACTACCCCTCGGTCGGCCCCGACTCCCCCGAGTACGAGCCCCGCGGGTGCCCGCGCGGCGCCGCGTTCAGCTGGTACACCTACTCACCCACCCGGGTCCGCTACCCGTACGTCCGCGGCGTGCTCCTCGAGGCCTACCGCGCGGCCCGGCGGCAGGGGAACGACCCGGTGGAGGCATGGGCCGAGCTCACGGCCGACCCGTCCACCGCCGCCGCGTACAAGCGGGCACGCGGCAAGGGCGGGCTGGTGCGGGCCACGTGGGAGGAGGCCGCGGAGATCGTCGCCGCCGCTCACGTGCACACGATCAAGCGGTACGGGCCGGACCGCGTCGCCGGGTTCTCGCCGATCCCGGCGATGTCGATGGTCTCCCACGGGGTCGGAGCCCGGTTCGTGCAGATGCTGGGCGGCACGATGCTCAGCTTCTACGACTGGTACGCGGATCTTCCCGTGGCCTCCCCGCAGGTGTTCGGGGACCAGACGGACGTGCCGGAGTCCGCGGACTGGTGGAACGCGGCGTACTTGATCATGTGGGGCTCGAACGTCCCCGTGACCCGCACGCCCGACGCCCACTTCATGACCGAGGCGCGGTACCGCGGTCAGAAGGTGGTGGTGGTCTCCCCGGACTACGCCGACAACACGAAGTTCGCCGACGCCTGGCTCGCCCCGCACCCGGGCACGGACGGCGCGCTCGCCCTCGCCATGGGACACGTGATCCTGCGCGAGTACCTGGTGGACCGGCGCACGCCCCGTTTCGAGCAGTACCTGAAGCAGTACAGCGACTCCCCGTTCCTGGTGCGGCTGGAGCCCGTGCCCGACACAGCGTCAGGTTTCGGGCAGGACGCCGCGGGAGGCGCCTACGTCCCCGGCAAGTTCCTGACGGCGGCGGACCTGTCCGACGACGTCCTGCCCGGCGCGGACGCCGAGGCGAACCCGCACTTCAAGCCCGTGCTGCTGGACTCGGGCGGGCGGCCCGTGGTGCCGAACGGGACCCTCGGCCACCGCTACGGGGAGGCGGACGAAGGGCGCTGGAACCTGGACCTCGGGGACGTGGACCCCGCGTTGAGCGTCGCGGACGTCGTGGGCCCGTCGCCGGCCGAGCCCGTCGGGACCGCCGCGGTGGCCCTGCCACGGTTCGACGTCGTCCCTGGGGCCTCGACCAGCTCGACCAGCGGTGCGGAGGGCTCGACCAACAGCGGCGGACCGGCGGGCGATCTGCACACCGGCGGCAAGGGCGTCGTCGTCCGCGGGGTACCCGTACGGCGGGTCGGCAGGCACCTGGTGACGACCGTGTTCGACCTGATGCTCGCCCAGTACGGCGTGAGCCGGCCCGGCCTGCCCGGCGAGTGGCCGGACGGCTACGACGACCCGGCGCCCGGCACCCCCGCCTGGCAGGAGGAGATCACCGGGGTGCCGGCGGCCGCGGCGGCCCGTATCGGGCGGGAGTTCGCCCAGAACGCCGTCGACTCGGGCGGCCGCTCGATGATCATCATGGGCGCCGGGACCAACCACTGGTTCCACTCGGACACCATCTACCGCGCGTTCCTCGCGCTGACCACGATGACCGGCTGCCAGGGCGTGAACGGTGGCGGCTGGGCGCACTACGTCGGCCAGGAGAAGTGCCGCCCGGTCACGGGCTGGGCACAGTACGCGGGCGGGCTGGACTGGGTCCGCCCGCCCCGGCAGATGATCGGCACGGCCTTCTGGTACCTGGCCACCGACCAGTGGCGATACGACGGGCTGCCCGCCGACACCCTCGCCTCGCCGCTGGCTCCCGGCACGTTCGCCGGCCGCACCACCGCCGACACCCTGGTGGACTCGGCGCAGCGCGGCTGGATGCCCAGCTACCCCACGTTCGACCGCAACCCGCTCGACCTCGCCGACGAGGCGCGCACCGCGGGCAAGGAGCCGGCGGAGCACGTGGTGGACGAGCTCAAGGCCGGGCGGCTGCGGTTCGCCGTCGAGGACCCCGACGACCCGGCGAACTTCCCACGTGTGCTGTCGGTCTGGCGGGCCAACATCCTGGGGTCGAGCGGCAAGGGCAACGAGTACTTCCTCAAGCACCTGCTGGGCACCGACTCCGCGGTGTTCGCGGAGGAGTCCACGCCGGAGCGCCGTCCACGGTCCATGACGTGGCGCGACGACGCCCCGCGCGGCAAGCTCGACCTGCTCGTCACCATGGACTTCCGGATGACCAGCACCACGCTGTTCTCCGACGTCGTGCTGCCCGCCGCAACCTGGTACGAGAAGCACGACCTGTCGTCCACGGACATGCACCCGTTCGTGCACGCGTTCAACCCCGCCATCGACCCGCCCTGGCAGACCAGGACCGACTTCGCCGCGTTCCACGCGATAGCCCGGAAGATCTCGGCGATGGCGGTGGACCACCTGGGCGTGCGGCACGACGTCGTCGCGTCGCCTCTCGCGCACGACACCCCTGACGAGATGGCCGTGCCCCACGGCACCCTGACCGACGCCGCCGTCCCCTTCCGGGAACGCCACCTGGTCCCGGGTGTGAACATGCCGAAGATCGTGGAGGTCGAGCGCGACTACCCGGCCTTCGCAGCCCGGATGGCGGCGCTCGGTCCGCTGACCGAAGGCCTCGGCATGGTCACCAAGGGCGTCGCCTTCTCGCCCGACGCCGAGGTGCGACGGCTCGGCGAGCTCAACGGGCTGGTGCCCGACGGGCCCGTGGCCGGACGGCCGCGGCTCGACCGGGACACGCACGTGTGCGAGGCGATCCTGGCGCTGAGCGGGACCACCAACGGCCGCCTGTCGGTGCAGGGCTTCGAACGGCTGGAGCACCGCACGGGCAGGCCGCTGGCGGACCTCGCCCGCGAGGAGGAGGGCAGGCGGATCACGTTCGCCGACGTGCAGGCACGGCCCACCCCCGTGATCACGTCGCCGGAGTGGTCGGGCAGCGAGCACGGCGGACGCCGGTACAGCGCGTTCGTCGTGAACGTGGAGCGGTTGAAGCCCTGGCACACGCTGACCGGACGGCAGCACTTCTACCTGGACCACGACTGGCTGGTGGAGCTCGGGGAGCAGCTGCCCGTGTACCGGCCGCCGCTGGACCTGCACCGGCTGTTCCCGGACTCGCCTCCGCTGTCGGGTTCCTCCCCGGGGCTCGAGCCTGTCGAGACCACTCCCGGGTCTCGACAAGCTCGGCCAGCGGGGGCGGAGGCCGAGGTCGTCGTCCGGTACCTCACCCCGCACTCCAAGTGGTCGATCCACTCCGAGTACCAGGACAACCTCTTCATGCTGTCGCTCTCGCGGGGCGGCCCGAACATCTGGATGTCACCGGCCGACGCCGCCCGGATCGGCGTCGTCGACAACGAGTGGGTGGAGGCCGTGAACCGCAACGGCGTCGTGGTGGCGCGAGCGGTGGTGAGCCACCGCATGCCGGAGGGCACCGTCTACATGCACCACGCCACGGACCGCACGGTCGACGTGCCGATCGCGGAGGCGTCGGGCTTGCGCGGCGGCATCCACAACTCGCTGACCCGGATCCTGCTCAAGCCCTCCCACCTGGCCGGCGGGTACGCCCAGCTGTCCTACGCCTTCAACTACCTGGGGCCGACGGGGAACCAGCGCGACGAGGTGACGGTGGTCAGGCGTCGCTCCCAGGAGGTGCGCTACGAATGAAGGTCATGGCCCAGATGTCGATGGTGATGAACCTCGACAAGTGCATCGGGTGCCACACGTGCTCGGTGACCTGCAAGCAGGCGTGGACCAACCGGTCCGGCACGGAGTACGTCTGGTTCAACAACGTGGAGACCCGGCCCGGTCTCGGCTACCCCCGCACCTACCAGGACCAGGAGCGGTGGCAGGGTGGCTGGGTCCGCACCAAGCGCGGCCGGCTCAAGCCGCGCGCCGGAGGGCGGCTCAAGAAGCTCGCCACGATCTTCGCCAACCCGAAGATGCCGTCCATCCAGGACTACTACGAACCCTGGACGTACGAGTACGACATGCTGCTGTCGTCCCCGCAGAGCGCGCACACCCCGGTCGCCCGGCCCACGTCCCTGCTCACCGGCAAGCCCATGAACATCGAGTGGTCGGCCAACTGGGACGACAACCTCGCCGGGTCCACCGCGACCATGCAGGACGACCCCGTGCTCAAGCACATGGGTGATCACGTCGCCGAGGAGCTCGAGCAGACGTTCATGTTCTACCTGCCGCGCATCTGCGAGCACTGCCTCAACCCGTCGTGCGTCGCGTCCTGCCCGTCCGGCGCGATGTACAAGCGCGCCGAGGACGGCATCGTCCTCGTGGACCAGGACGCCTGTCGCGGCTGGCGCATGTGCGTCACCGGCTGCCCGTACAAGAAGGTCTACTTCAACCACAAGACGGGCAAGGCCGAGAAGTGCACGCTCTGCTACCCGCGCATCGAGGTTGGCCTGCCCACCGTCTGCTCCGAGACGTGCGTGGGTCGTCTGCGGTACCTCGGCCTCGTGCTGTACGACGCCGACAAGGTGGGCGAGGCGGCCGCCGTCGAGCACGAGCACGACCTGCTCGCCGCACAGCGCTCCGTCTTCCTGGACCCGGATGACCCCGAGGTGGTCGCCGCGGCCCGCCGCGAGGGCATCCCGGAGGACTGGATCGAGGCCGCGCAGGCGTCCCCGATCTGGAAGCTCATCAGCGACTACGAGGTCGCGCTCCCCCTGCACCCCGAGTACCGGACGCTGCCCATGGTCTGGTACATCCCGCCGCTCTCCCCGGTGGTCGACGTCGTCGCGAGCTCCGGGAACGACGGCGAGGACCCGCGCACCCTGTTCGCCGCGATCTCGCGCCTGCGCATCCCGCTGGAGTACCTCGCCGGGCTGTTCACCGCCGGTGACACCCGGCCCGTCGAACGGGTACTGCGCCGGCTCGCCGCCATGCGCTCCTACATGCGCGACGTCAACCTGGGCAACACCCCGGACGAGGAGACCGCGAGCGCCGTCGGCATGACCGGCCCGCAGGTCGAGGAGATGTACCGGCTGTTGGCGATCGCGAAGTACCAGGACCGGTACGTGATTCCCTCCGCGCACGCCGAGCAGGCCCGCGACCTGGAGGAGATCGCCTGCTCCCTGGACTACGAGGGCGGTCCCGGTATGGGAGGCGCCGGCCCGCTCGGCGAGTCCTCGGGTCCGCCCGTGCCGGTCGCCGTGGAGAACTTCCACGCCCTGTCGTCCCGGCAGACTGCCGACTCCCCGAACGGCCCCTCCACACCGGGCCGGGTCAACCTCCTGAACTGGGACGGCAACGGCCGGCCGGCGGGCCTGTTCCCGCCGTCGGGCAACACCGGCTCGACGGTCGCCCGGGACGGGGACGCATCGTGAGCCGCTCCTTCCTGCCCTGGCCGGGGCTGCGTGGGTCCCGACGGTCGAAGGCCGATCCGTTGGCTCCTGTCGCGCTGTCCGACGCCGACCGGCGCCTCGCCCACATGGCCGCGTCGCTCCTGCTGGCCTATCCCGACGAGAAGACGGTGACGGCCGCACACGAGGTGCGCTCCGCCGTCGGGCAGCTGCCGGAGCCCGTGGCGCAGCGGCTCGCCCGGCTCGCCACGACTCTGGCCGACGGCGACCCGCACGATCTCCAGGCCGCCTACGTCGCGACCTTCGACCTCAAGCGACGCTGCACGCTGTACCTGTCGTACTACGCGGCCGGCGACACCCGGCGGCGTGGCGCCGCGCTGCTGCGGTTCGCGGAGGCGTACCGCGCCGTCGGGTGGGAGGTAACCGGGGGTGAGCTGCCCGACCACCTGGCGAGCGTCCTGGAGCTGTCCGCCCGGGCCGATCACGACGGGGCGCGCATCGCCGGAGCGCTCCTGGCCGCGCACCGGGACGGCATCGAGGTGCTGCGCTCGGCGCTCGCGGCCGAGGACTCTCCGTGGGTGTCCGCCGTCGAAGCCGTCTGTCTCACCCTCCCGCCCGTCGACGCGCGCACGCTCGACCGCGTGGCCACCCTCGTGGCGGAGGGCCCGCCCGCCGAGCTGGTCGGGCTGTCCGGGCTGCCAGGGCTGCCGGGCTTCGGGGGCGACGTCGGAGGAGACGCCGGAGGAAGGGCTCTGCCATGGACGTGATGCTCTGGGTGGTGCTGCCGTACGTCACCTTCGCCGTGCTGGTCGTCGGGTCGGTGTGGCGGTACCGCTACGACAAGTTCGGCTGGACCACCCGTTCGTCCCAGCTGTACGAGTCGCGGCTGCTGCGCCTCGGCTCGCCGCTGTTCCACCTGGGGCTGCTCGTGGTGATCCTCGGGCACGTCGCCGGGCTGGCGATCCCGGAGACCTGGACCGCGGCGGTCGGCATCCCCGAGGGGGTCTACCACCTGGTCGCGGCGCTGGCCGGTGCGGCGGCGTCGGCCGTGCTCGTGCTCGGACTGCTCATCCTGATCTACCGGCGCAGGGTGACCAGCGCGGTGTTCCTCGCGACGACGGTGATGGACAAGGTCATGTACGCGATGCTCGGGCTGTCGGTGCTGTCCGGGGCCTGGGCCACGGCGACCACCCAGCTCCTGACCGCGCACGGGTACGACTACCGGCAGACCATCTCTCCCTGGTTCCGCTCCCTCTGGTACCTGCAGCCGCAGCCCGAACTGATGGTCGGCGTGCCCGTCGCGTTCCAGGTGCACGTCGTCGCCGCGTTCCTGCTGTTCGCGCTGTGGCCGTTCACGCGCCTGGTGCACGCGTTCTCCGCACCCGTCGGGTACCTGTTCCGGCCCTACGTCGTCTACCGCTCGCGCGACGACGCCCGGTCCGGCGCAGCGTCCGGAGGATCCGGGTCGCACCGTCCGCGGCCCGGCTGGGAACCGTCCACCGACCCCCGGAAGAGGAGCTGACATGACGCAGGCACAGCCCACCGCGGAAGGCCGCGGGGCCGGGACAGCGGGAACCTCGCCGACGATCCAGCTGGCGCTGGCCACGGTGGGGTTCGCCATCAACTTCTGGGCGTGGGCGCTGATCAGCCCGCTCGGGCAGGCCTACGGGGTCGAGTACGGGTTGTCCGCCGTCGAGCAGTCGGTGCTGGTGGCCGTGCCCGTGATCGTCGGCTCCGTGGGCCGCATCCCGGTGGGCGCGCTCACCGACCGCCTGGGCGCCCGGGTGATGTTCCCGCTCCTGAGCTCCCTGACGATCCTCCCCGTCCTGTTCGTGGGACTCGTCGCCGACTCGTACGTCGCGCTGCTCGTGGGCGGGTTCCTGCTGGGCCTGGGCGGCACGACGTTCGCGGTCGGTGTCCCGTTCGTCAACGCCTGGTTCCCGCCCGAGCGACGCGGGACCGCGCTGGGGATCTTCGGGGTCGGCATGGGCGGCACGGCCGTCTCGTCGTTCACGACGGTGCCCCTCGCCGACGCGTTCGGGCGCTGGGCGCCGTTCGTCCTGGTCGCCGTGATCCTCGCGGCGTTCGCGGTCGCCTCGTGGTTCCTGCTGCGGGACGCACCGGGCCGGGCGGCGGGAAGCGCCGGCGGGATGTGGGCGCGCACCTGGTCCATCCTCAAGATCCCGGCGACCCTGCAGCTCTCGTGGCTGTACGCGGTCGGTTTCGGCGGGTTCGTCGCGTTCAGTGTGTACCTGCCCACGTTCCTCGCCAACGCGTACGACCTGGAGGCCGCAGACGCCGCGGCCCGCACCGCCGGGTTCGTGGTGCTCGCGGTCGTGATGCGGCCGGTGGGCGGGGTGCTGTCCGACCGGCTCGGGCCGGTGAACGTGTCCCTCTGGTGCTTCGCCGTGGTCACGCTGCTGGCTGCGGTCGTCGCGTTCCAGCCGGGCCTGGTACCCGTGGGCACCATCGCGTTCCTCGGCCTCGCGGCGGCGTTGGGCGCGTCGTCGGGGGCAACGTTCGCGCTGGTGGCCAAGGTGGCGCCGCGCGACAAGGTCGGTGCGGTGACCGGCGTCGTCGGCGCCGCCGGTGGACTCGGCGGGTTCGTGCCGCCCCTCGTCATGGGAGCGGTGTACCAGTTCGAGGGCGACTACGGCATCGGCTTCGCGCTGCTCGCCGCCACCGGTCTGGCGACGCTGCTGTTCACCCTGGGGCCGGTGCGCAGGGGCGCGCAGGGCTGAGCGTCACCCGACGGGCGTCAGCACCTCCACGCGGTTGCCCGCGCCGTCGAACGCGTGGAAGCGCTCATAACCGTCGAAGGTGTAGCGGTCCTTCCACGTGACCTCGAAACCGAGCGCCTCCAGGCGGGCACCGATGGACTCGAGGTGCGCCACGTCGTCGGCCACGAGGGCCGGGTGCGCCTTGCGGGCGGGCGCGAACGGCTCCTGGACGCCGACGTGGATCTCGGCGGTCGTGCGGCCCTCCTCGTCGAAGTCGCGGAACCAGCAGAGGGCCCGGCCCGCGAGCCCTTCCGGCGTCGGCACCTCGGTCAGGCCGAGGCCTTCGCCGTAGAAGCGGCGGGCGGCGTCCTCGCCGCCGGGTGGGCAGGCAACCTGGACGTGGTGAAGGCGCATGGCAGCGATTATGGCGGCTCACACCACTCGCCGACAGGCTGTGCGGGCTCCGAAACCACCATCGTCCCCGGCTGTCCTATGGTCGGACACATGGAGCCGCAGGCGCGCAGCGTCACCGAGCACGTCGAGCACGTGCTCGCCCTGGTCGCCCCGTTGCGCGCCGGGACGCAGGACCTCGAGGACGCGCTCGGCTCGGTCCTCGCCGAGGACCTGTACGCCGCGACCTCCGTCCCGCCCTTCGACAGCGCCGCGATGGACGGATACGCCGTGCGGCTGGCGGACCTGCCGCCCGACGGGAGCCCGGTGACGCTCCGGGTGACCGGCGACGTCGCGGCGGGGCCGGGCGGTCTGGCCGATGTCGGGGCGGGACAGGCCGTGCGGATCATGACCGGTGCCCCGCTCCCGTCCGGTGCCGACGCCGTGATCCCCGTGGAACGCACCTCGACCGGCCGGTTCGTCGCGGGCGCGCCCCGGGCGGAGGAGTCCGTCACGCTCACCCGGCAGCCCCGGCCGCACGTCCGGTGCGCGGCCGAGGACGTACGCCAGGGGGAACTTCTCGCGCACGCCGGGACGGAGGTGACGGCGGCGCTGGTCGGGGGGCTCGCCGCATCCGGGGCGGTGCGCGTACCGGTCCGGCGCCGGCCGCTTGTCGCCGTCATCTCCACCGGGTCCGAGCTGGTGCCTCTGGGCGGCGTGCTCGGCCCGGGGCAGATCACCGACTCCAACGGGCCGATGCTCGCGGCAGCCGCCCGCTCGGCCGGCGCCGACGTCGTCCGGTTCGGCCCGGTGCCCGACGACCCGGAGGCCCTCCGTCGCACGCTCGACCGGGCTGTGCGGGCTGTGCGGGCCGACAGGGGCGCCGACGGTGGGAGTGTCGACGGTGGGAGTGCCGACGGTGGGAGTGCCGACGGTGGCGGCGCTGACCTGATCGTGACCGCCGGCGGCGTGTCGGCAGGCGCCGCGGATGTCGTGCGGGAGGTCCTCGCGGCGTCGAAGTCCGGGCCGGAAGGCGGCTCCGGCGCGACCGACGTCGACGTCGCCACCGTCGCCATGTCCCCCGGCAAGCCCCAGGCGCTGGCCCGCTGGGGCAGCGTGCCGTGGCTGGCTCTGCCGGGCAACCCGGTGGGCGCCTACGCGTCGTTCGAGCTGTTCGCGCGCCCGGCGATCGACCGTCTTCGTGGCGAGGAGGCCTCGGGGCGACACCACGTGTGCGGGGTGTGTTACTCCGAGTCGACATTGTCTACGCAGAGCAACGCACCCCGCGCAGTACGACTCGCCGCCGCGGCCGACTGGTCCGGTTCACCCGGGCGGCTGCTCGTCCTTCCGGTCCGGCTCGCCCCGCTGCCCGACGTCGGCGCGGTCGGCAGCACCGGCGCGGAACGTCGCGGCGTCGTGCCCACGGGCTCCCACCACTCCCTCTCCGCGCTCGCCACCGCCGACGGCCTGGCACTGGTCCCGCCGGACGTGGAAAAGGTGCGCGCCGGAGACCTCGTCCAGGTGCTGATGCTGCGATGACGGTGCGCCCGACCGAGACGCCGCCGTCGATCACCCACGACGCCGTGGTGCTGGCCGGCGGCCAGGCCACGCGGCTGGGCGGCACGGCCAAGGCCCGCCTCGTCGTCGACGGCGAGCGGCTGCTCGACCGGGCGCTCACGGCGAGCGGCCGGGCCCGAGAGGTCGTGGTGGTCGGCCCCCCGGAGCTCGCCGACGCGCTGACCGAGGCGCCGTCGAGCGAGACGCCGCCGAGCAAGGCGCCGCCGGATGCAGTCCGGCACACGCCCGTGCTCACGCGGGAGGATCCCCCGTTCGGCGGTCCGGCCGCGGGCCTGGCGGCGGGTCTTCGCGCACTCACGGCTCCGGGAGCGCCCTGGGTACTGCTCCTGGCGGTGGACGTGCCGTACGCCGCGGGGGCGATCACACTCCTGGAGCAGGCTGTTTCACGTGAACCCGTGGACGGCGCCTACCTGGTGCGCGCGGGACGGGCCCAGTGGCTGGTGGGCCTGTATCGCCGCGCCGCCCTCGACGCGGCGCTCCGTGGGATCACCACGGATGGTGCCTCGATGAAGCACCTGGTCGGCGGGCTCCACTGCGTGGAGGTGCCGGACCGGGCAGGCTGGAGCGACGACATCGACACCCCGGCGGATGCGGCCCGGCTCGGGGCGACAACCGGCGAGACCGGTGGGACGACCGCCGACAACTGAAAGGACCCGAGATGACAGACCTCGACAGCTGGGTAGCGGCGCTGGAGGAGGAGCTCGGCCTTCCGCCGGGGACCGTCGACGTCGGGGCGGTGCTCGACCTGGCCCGCGACGCGGCGCACGCCGTCGCCCGGCCGGCCGCACCGGTCACCACCTACGCGGTGGGATTCGCGGCAGGTCTGGCGGCGGCCGGAGACATGGGCGCGACGGCGAGCGGCGGACCGGACGCGGCGGAGAAGGCGGCGAACCTCGCGGCGCGCTGGGGCAACAGCTGAGGGCCACCGGCTGACCGGTTCAGCAGCGGACCCGAGGGTGTCGGTGGTCCCGCCTAGGGTGTGGCGCATGGACCGAACCAGGCTCGAGTTCGCGGTGATCCCGACGGCGATCGGCGAGTGCGCGCTCGTCTGGGACGAGAACGCGGAGATCGTCGGCTCGGCACTGCCGCACGGCGGCGCCGACCAGGTCCGGGGCGCGGTGCGTGGCTGGTACCCAGGAGCGGTCGAGGCCCGGCCCACGCGGGTGGCGCCGACCGTCGACGCGCTGGTCCGGCTGCTCGACGACGGCGTCGGCGACCTCGCCGAGGTTCCCCTGAACATGGGCGCAGTGCCCGACTTCGACCGCCGTGTGTACGAGGTGGTGCGCGCCATCCCGCCCGGCGAGACCCGCACATACGGCGAGGTGGCGGCCGAGCTGGGCGCTCCCGGGGCAGCCCAGGCCGTGGGGCAGGCCATGGGTCGCAACCCCTTCCCACCCATCGTGCCGTGCCATCGTGTGCTGGCGGCCGGCCGCCGCATCGGCGGGTTCTCGGCCCGCGGCGGCCCGCGCACCAAGCTACGGATGCTGGAGACCGAGGGCGTCTATCTGGAGCAGCCCACGCTCTTCGACCTGTGATCGGCCCGCGGACCAGGCTCGGATATCACGCGCTTGATTCCGCTCAGCACCCTTTTGCACCGACAGTACGTCGTAGTCCGTGCCGTCCCGCTGTGGGAACGACGTACACGTCAGGAGCGCAAAGGCCTATGAAGAAGAGATCCGCCGCTCGTTCGTCGGCAGTCACCGGCGTGCTCGCCCTGCTGCTGGCCGGCGCCCTCGCGGCGAGCCCGGCCGCCACGGCCACCGGCTCGAAGCCCGTCCCACCGCGGGTGCCGACCTCGACCGGGTACGGCGGCGCGGTCAGCTCGCTCGATCCGGTCGTCTCCGAGGTGGGCCTGCAGGTGCTCCGCAAGGGTGGCAACGCCACCGACGCCGCTGTCGCGATGGCCGCGGCGATCGGCGTGACCGATCCGTACAGCGCGGGGATCGGTGGCGGTGGGTTCTTCGTCCACTACGACGCCGCGACCGGTCAGGTGGAGACCATCGACGGGCGGGAGACGGCGCCCGGGGCGATCGAGCACGACGCCTTCGTCGACCCGGCGACCGGCGAGCCGTACCCGTTCTATCCCGACCTGGTCACCGGCGGCGTCAGCGTCGGCGTGCCGGGAACGCCCGCCACGTGGGAACGCGCGTTGGAGCGGTGGGGTACGACGTCGCTGCGCCAGGCGCTGCGGCCGGCGACGAAGGTAGCCGACCAAGGCTTCGTCGTCGACCAGCTCTTCCACGACCAGACGGTGGCGAACCAGGAGCGGTTCGAGGCGCTCACCTCCACCAGCGAGCTTTTCCTGCCGGACGGCGAGGCGCCCGAGGTCGGTTCGGTGTTCCGCAACCCGGACCTCGCGGCGACGTATCGGCTGCTCGCGCGGGGCGGCGTGGACGCGTTCTACGAGGGAGTTCTCGCCGAGGAGATCGCGGACGCCGTGCAGACGCCGCCCGTGGCGCCGGGCACCGAGCTCCCCGTGCCCGCCGGCTCGATGACCGCCGAGGACCTCGCGTCCTACGAGGTGGTGGACCGGGACCCCACCGTCGTCTCGTACCGCGGGTACGACGTCTACGGGATGGCGCCGCCGTCGTCGGGCGGGACCACGGTGGGCGAGGCGCTGAACATCCTCGAGCAGTTCGACCTGGCGTCCCTGGACGACTCCGCGGCGATGCACCACTACATCGAGGCGAGCGCGCTGGCGTACGCGGACCGGGCCGCCTACCTGGGCGACGGCGACTTCGTGGACGTGCCGGTGTCCGGGCTGCTGGACGACACGTTCGCACAGGAACGGGCCTGCCTGCTCGACCCCGCGGCCGCGGCCGCCAAGCCCGTCGCGGCGGGGGACGCCCGGTCGTACGACGGCGTGTGCGACGAGCCGGCCGCACCGGCGTCCGAGCCGGAGGACACCGAGAGCACGTCGACGACCAACCTGACGGTCGCCGACCGGTGGGGCAACGTGGTCGAGTACACGCTGACGATCGAGCAGATCGGCGGGTCGGGGATCGTGGTGCCCGGTCGCGGGTTCCTGCTGAACAACGAGCTCACGGACTTCAGCATCGAGTACGACGCCGACGACCCCAACCGGATCGAGCCGGGCAAGCGGCCACGTTCGTCCATGTCGCCGACGATCGTGCTGGCCGACGGACGCCCCGTGCTCGCCCTCGGGTCGCCGGGCGGTTCGCGGATCATCACGACGGTCATGCAGATGCTGATCAACCGGATCGACCTGGGCATGACCATCGAGGAAGCGATCGCCGCGCCGCGGGCGACACCGCAGAACTCGGCGCGGACGACCGCGGAACAGGGCTTCATCGATCGCTACGGCACCGCACTGTCCGGGTACGGGCACCAGCTCGTGCCGGACGTGACGATCGGTGCGGCGAC
Organism: Promicromonospora iranensis; assembly: GCF_028994775.1. Taxonomy (GTDB): domain Bacteria; phylum Actinomycetota; class Actinomycetes; order Actinomycetales; family Cellulomonadaceae; genus Promicromonospora; species Promicromonospora iranensis_A. The sequence goes on from NZ_JAJQMN010000002.1 coordinate 273,005, forward strand.
CGCCATCGAGATCGGCCCCGACGGGCTGCTCACCGCCGTGGCCGAGCCGACCCGGCTCGGCGGCGGGTCGGCGCGCGTGGTGCGGCCGGCGGTGCCCTGAGGCGACGGCTGACCCGGATCGCTGATCCGGACCGATCACCTGGTTCGAGGGACCGGCACGTCGTGGACGTGCCGGTCCCTTGATCCGCTCCGGTGAACTCCTCGGCCTCCGGCACCACCGTGGCGCCACCGGTGCGAGACTGTGCACCGTGCCCGACGACCCCATCCATCCCCTGCTCGACGTGCTGCTCGCCGGTGGCGCGCGCGCCGAGCGGCTGACGGCGTCGCGCACGTTCCCGGAGCGCACCGCGGAGCACTCCGACTGGCCCCGCTGGGCCGACGCGACGCTGGTGCAGGGGTACCGGAAGCTCGGCGTCCAGCGGCCGTGGACGCACCAGGCGGTGGCCGCCGACCTCGTCCACCAGGGCCGGCACACGGCCCTCGCGACGTCTACCGGGTCGGGCAAGTCGCTCGCGTTCTGGCTCCCCGCGCTCTCCGCGGTCCGGACCGCTGCCGCCGCCGCCACGCTCGATCCGGGGAACATCCGGTCGGCGCACATCCGCCCGACGACGATCTACCTCAGCCCCACGAAGGCCCTGGCCGCCGACCAGCTGAGCGCGCTCGAACGCATCCTCGACGCCGCAGGGACCCGCGACGTCCGCGTCGCGACGTGCGACGGCGACACCGCGCGCGAGGAACGCTCGTGGGTGCAAGACCACGCCGACGTCGTGCTGACGAATCCCGACTTCCTCCACTACGCCCTGCTGCCGAACCATCGACGCTGGTCCCGGCTGCTGAAGGGGCTGCGGTACGTGGTGGTCGACGAGGGGCACGCCTATCGCGGCGTCTTCGGCGCGCACGTCTCCCTGGTGCTGCGGCGACTCGCGCGCCTCGCGGTGCGGTACGGGGACGGCTCGCCCACCTTCGTCGTCGCCTCGGCCACGACGGCGGAGCCGGCGGTCAGCGCGGCCCGCCTCATCGGCGTCACACCCGACGACGTCACCGCCGTGACCGCGGACGCCTCACCCTCCGGACGCCGCACCGTGGTCCTCTGGCAGCCGCCCGAGATCGCCGGCTGGCGCCCGCCCGCGGACGGCGACGGCGGCGACGCGCACGGGGCTGGGCGCGGCGATGAGCCGGCGTCGATGCGCCGGGCGCGCCACGACGAACCGGACCCCTGGGCGCTGCCCGCCGCTGAGCCCGAGCCGGATCCGGAGGCCGAGCCGGTGGCGACCGAGGTGCCGCCGGAGCATCCGCGCCGGTCGGCGACCGCGGAGGTCGCCGACCTGCTCGCCGACCTGTCCGCGGCGGGTGCGCGCACCCTCGCGTTCACGCGTTCCCGACGCGGCGCGGAGTCGGTGGCCCAGCAGGCTCGCGACCACCTGCGCCACGCCGCCCCCGACGCTGCCCGGCGGATCGCCGCGTATCGCGGCGGCTACCTCCCGGAGGAGCGCCGGGAGCTGGAGCAGGCCCTCCGCAGCGGCGACCTGCTCGGACTGGCGACGACGAACGCGCTCGAGCTCGGTGTGGACATCTCCGGCCTGGACGCCGTCCTGATCGCGGGGTGGCCGGGCACGCGCATGTCGCTCTGGCAGCAGGCGGGCCGTGCGGGACGCGCGGGAGCGGACGGCCTGGTCGCGTTCGTCGCGCGGGAGGACCCGCTGGACACCTACCTCGTGACGCATCCCGAGGCAGTGTTCGACGCCCCGCTCGAAGCCACGGTGTTCGACCCGGCGAACCCGCACGTGCTCGCGCCGCACCTGTGCGCAGCGGCACAGGAGGCGCCGATCCGGGCCGAGGACCTCGCGGCGTTCGGCGACCCCGACCACGTCCGGGGGATCCTGCAGGTGCTGGTCGCCCGGGGTGCGCTCCGGCGTCGGACCTCCGGGTGGTACTGGACCCACCACCAGGCCGCGGCAGGCCTCACGGACCTGCGGGGAGCGGGTGGTACGCCCGTCCGGGTGGTGGAGCAGGGCACCGGCCGCATGCTCGGCACCGTCGACGCCTCATCGGCGGACGGTCAGGTGCACGACGGTGCCGTCTACGTGCACCAGGGCACCACCTACGTGGTGGCGCACCTCGACCTGACCGACCACACCGCCGTCGTGCAGCGGCGCAAGCTCGACTACGGCACCTGGTCCCGTTCGGTCATGTCGGTGGCCATCGAGGGCTGGGGCGAGGACGCCGAGACGTCCGGCGTCCCGGGCGCCGAGAGTGACGGCGAGGACGCGCCCGGCCACGACCTGGTCACGCGCGAGTGGGGACCGATCACCTGGGGTCTCGGCCCGGTGGAGGTGACGTCGCAGGTGGTGAGCTTCCAGCGGCGTCGTATACCGGACATGCAGGTGCTGGGGACCGAGCAGCTGGAGCTGCCCGAGCACACGCTCGGCACGGTGGCCGTCTGGTGGTCGGTGCCCGAGTTCGTGCTGCGAGCCGCCGACATCACCCCCGAGCAGGCGCCGGGCGCGCTGCACGCCGCCGAGCACGCGTCGATCGGGCTGCTGCCGCTGCTGGCGACGTGCGACCGCTGGGACCTCGGCGGGGTCTCGACCGAGCTGCACCCCGACACCGGCGAGGCGACCGTGTTCGTCTATGACGCCTACCCGGGCGGCGCAGGATTCGCCGAACGCGCCTACGACCTGGGCGCCACATGGCTCCGGGCCACCCGCGACGCGATAGCGGCCTGCCCGTGCGCCGACGGGTGCCCGGCGTGCGTCCAGTCGCCGAAGTGCGGCTCGTACAACGCGCCGCTCGACAAGGCGGCGGCCGTGCGTCTCCTGGACGCGGTGCTGTCGCACGACCCGCAGCCCGCGTAGTTCCGGCGTCGGGCCCCTCAGAGCATTCGGCGTCATTTCGCCGCCATTTCCTGGGCGATTTCACGGAAGCCGCGCCCGCCTTTGCCGCGCACCGCTGCCGCGCACCGCAGAAACATGCATTTCATTGCGTTTGCGCCCCTCGCTCACGACGGGCCCAATGGAGTGGCAGCCGTGACTGTCATGGCTGTCGTTCCGCGTCTGGGCGATGAGGAGCCGGGTGTGCCGAAGCCGTCACAGCGAACCGAGACCATCCCGACCAGCGGCGCACGTTCCCGCATTCCGCGGGCGATACTCGCGATATCCCTCGCCACAGCGCTGAGCGGCGTGATCACTCCCCCGGCACAGGGGAACGGCACGGGCAACGTAGTGATCGGGAACTTCGAGATCGACGGCAACTTCTACGAGGGGTTCGACAACAGCACGACGTCGACGGCTCCGGTCGATCCGCAGGGGGACGACTGGGGCACGCCCGCCGTCGAGAGCGCGACAGCGCATGTGGTCGACGGCATCGGCAGCGGCGACACGACGGTGCTCGACAGCGGACACGAGGACGAGCCGCTCTCCGAGTGGCGCAACGCGGCGCAGGGCAACGCTCCCGGGGCCTCGGACATCCAGAACGTCTGGGCGTACGACCGCGTGGTGGACGGGGACCTCTACGGCTTCTTCGCCTGGAACAGGCTCGCGACGCAGGGGCAGGTCACCTGGTACCTCGAGCTCAACCAGCGACAGAACACGGTCAACGGCAACGGCGTGTCCGTGCCGAACCGGTCGGGGGGCGACCTCCGCGTCACCCTCCAGCGATCCGGCTCCGGGCTGACCGTCCTCGCGATCGACCGCTGGGTCGGACCTGCGGACACCAGCTGGGAAAGAGCGCCCGCCACCGACGTCGAGGGGCGCGTGAACGACTCGACGATCACCCTGCCCGACGGACAGCGCGCGGCGCAGCTCTTCCTCGAGTTCGGCCTGAACATCAGCACGCTCTTCGGCGAGGAGTCGTGCGGGTTCAGCGACTTCATCGCGATGAACGTGCGCTCGACCTCTGGCGGCGCGACCGCCCAGCTCAAGGACCACCTGCACCAGCCGGTCGCCATCGAGTCGACCTGCGCCGAGCTGACCATCGAGAAGGACGACGAACAGGGCAACGCCGTCGGCGGCTCGACCTTCACCGTGTCGCCCAACCCCCTGCCGGACGGGACCGGCGACAGCCTGGAGATCGCCGACAACGACGCGAACGACGCCGACCCCGCCGACGGCGTGATCCGCATCCCCACCGTCCAGCCGGGCATCGAGTACACGGTCACCGAGTCGGGTCCGCCGCCGGGCTATCTCGGCGCCGGCCCGCAGACCGTCACGCCCGGCGAGTCCGCCGACGAGACCCTCACCTTCGTGAACTCGCTCGGCTCCATCTCCTGGCAGAAGCGCGACGCCACCACGGGCGAGCTGGTCTGCTGCGCCACGTTCCGGGTCCAGGGCACCGCCGGCGCGGCCGCCGCCGACCCGTGGAACATCGACTTCGAGATCACCGACAACGATGGATCCCCGGGTGCGAACCCCGAGAACGGACTGCTCACCGCCGCCAACCTGCCCACGGGGACGTACACGGTCACCGAGGTCACCCCGCCCGCCGGCTACGAGCTGCCGCCCGGCGACGAGGTGTCGGCGAGCGGCATCGAGATCACCGCGGCGGAGCCGGACGTGGCGATCACGGCGCCGTTCGAGGACCCGCAGGTCCTGACCGACCTCACGCTGCGCAAGACCGACGTGGTGGATGGCGAGCTCCTGGACGGCGCCGTCTTCCAGCTCTACCTCGACGACGGCGACGGCGTGGGCGACGAGCCCGACGAGGGCGACGAGCCGGTCGGTGAGCCGTGTACCACCGGGCGCGACGGCACCGGCCTGTGCACGGTCACCGGCCTGCCGTTCGGCACGTACTACTGGTACGAGGTGTCACCACCCCCTGGCCACGTCATGCCGGACGACCGGACGAGTCCGCTGATCCCGGTCACCGCGGCGAACGCGGGCGCGACACAGACCTTCACCTACGCCAACGGGCGGGCGGCGGGCACGCTGCAGGTCGAGAAGGTCGACGCGGCCGATGGAGAGCCACTGGGCGGTGCGGTCTTCGAGCTCCTCCTCGACGACGGCGACGGCGTGCCCTCGGACGGCGACACGCTCGTCGGCGAGTGCGTCACCCTCGCTCAGGTCACACGGCTGGGCCCCGGTGCCTGCCAGGTCGAGGGGCTCGACTACGGGACCTATCTCTGGGTCGAGGTCCGGGCTCCCCAGGGCTTCACACTCCCAGAGCCGCGGTTCAGCGCACCGGTGACAATCACCGCCGAGAACGTCGACGTGGTGCAGATCTCCACCTTCGAGGATCCGCGCGCGCTGTCCGAGCTGACGGTGCAGAAGCTCGACGCCGACGGTGGCGCGCCGCTGGCAGGTGCCGCGTTCGATCTCGTCGCGGACACCAACCAGAACGGTGAGTACGACCCGGAGACGGACGAGGTGGTCGCCTCGTGCGAGACGACCGGTCCCGACGGCACATGCTCAGTCGGAGGCCTGGACTTCGGCACGTACTTCTGGGTCGAGACGGCTCCGCCGTCGGGGTACGGTCCGGCGAACCCACAGGTCTCCGGCGCCATCACCATCAACGTCCAGATCGCGGGCACCGACCTGCCCTGGGCGACGTTCGACAACCCGCGCCTGCGTTCGGAGCTCGTGGTGGGCAAGGTCGACGGCAGCACCCAGCAGCCGCTGGAGAACGGGCAGTTCGCCCTGTTCCGCGACGACGACGGTGACGGCGCGGGCGGCGTGGCGGACGATGCACCCGACCCCGACGACACGCTGATCGGCACCTGCAGCACCGGCCTCCCCGCCGGGACCTGCTCGGTCGGCGGCCTCGACTTCGGCACCTACTACTGGTTCGAGACCAGCGCACCCGCGGGGTACCGGCTCCCCTCGGACCGCACCAGCGCCATGATCACCGTCGATGCCACCAACGCCGGCGGCACGATCGAGCAGACGACGTTCGCAGACCCGCAGGTCGCCTCGACGCTGGCGGTCCAGAAGGTCGACGAGTCGGACCCGCGGACGACGCTGGCCGGGGCCGAGTTCGCGCTGTACCTCGACGAGGACGGTGACGGTGCGGACGGTGTGACCGGCGACGCACCCGACCCCGACGACACCCAGGTCGAGACCTGCACCACCGACGGCACGAACGGCACGTGCTCGATCGGCGGCCTGGGCTTCGGCACCTACTACTGGTTCGAGGTCGCCGCTCCACCCGGGTACGGGCTGCCCGCCGACCGCACGAGCGCCATGATCGTCGTCGACGCCTCCGACGCGGGCGGCACCTTCCCCGTCACGACGTTCGCCGACCCCCGGCTCCGCACCGACCTGTCGGTGCTCAAGGTCGACGCGGAGGGCGGCGCGCCGCTCGACGGTGCGGTGTTCCAGCTCTACCAGGACGACGGCGACGGCGTCGCCGACGGCCCTGCCGGTGCCGACCAGCCGGTGGGCGACCTGTGCACCACTGGTGACGACGGCGACGGCCTCTGCACCGTCACCGACCTCGATTTCGGTGAGTACTACTGGTACGAGGTCGTAGTGCCGCCCGGCTACGAGGTCCCGGACGACCGGACCAGCGAGATCGTCACGATCGGTGCCGCCAACGCCGGCGAGGCGCTGACGGTCCAGTTCTCCAACCCGCGGGTCCTTTCCCGGCTCGACGTGCAGAAGGTGGACGCGTCGGACCAGGCGCCGCTGGCGGGTGGCGAGTTCGCGCTCTACCTCGACACCGACGGCGACGGGGAGGCCGGCGTGACCGGCGACGGCCCGGACCCGGACGACACGCAGATCGGCACGTGCACGACCGAGGGTGAGGACGGCACCTGCGGGTTCGACGGGCTGGACTTCGGCACCTACTACTGGTTCGAGGTGGCCGCACCTGCCGGCTACGACCTGCCGGACGACCGCACGAGCGCGATGGTCACCGTCGACGCCTCCACCGCGGGCACCGAGCTGCCCGCGACCGCATTCGCGGACCCGCGACTCCTCTCCGCGCTCACCGTGCAGAAGCTCGACGCGCAGACCGAGGACCCACTGGCCGGTGGGGTGTTCCGTCTGTATCGCGACACCGACGGCGACGGGGTCGGCGTGGCGCCCGACCCCGACGACGATCTCGTCGACGAGTGCACCACCACCGGCGACGCCGGAAGCTGTTCGGTCGGCGGGCTGGACTTCGGTGACTACTACTGGTTCGAGGTGGCCGCGCCGCCGGGCTACGAGCTGCCCGCGGACCGCACCGGCAGCGTGATCACACTCGACGCGACGAACGCGGGCACCGAGATCGACCCGTTCGTGGTCGAGGACCCACAGATCCGCTCCACGCTCGTGGTCGAGAAGCTGGACGCCGAGACCGGCGCCGCCCTCGCCGGCGGGGCGTTCGACCTGGTGCGCGACGACGGCGACGGCACCTACGAGGAGGGCACCGACCCGGTCGCCGGATCGTGTGAGACGGCGGGCGACGAGGGCACCTGCTCGGTGGGCGACCTCGTCTTCGGGACGTACTGGTGGGTCGAGACCGCCGCCCCTCCCGGCTACGATCTGCCCGAGGAGACGGTCAGCGACCCGATCGTCGTCGACGCCCAGAACGCGGGCGGCGAGCTCGCGGTCACGACCTTCCGGGACCCGCAGATCCTCACGAGCCTGTCCGTGCGCAAGCTCGACGGCGAGAGCGGCGACCCGCTCGCGGGCGCCGTCTTCCAGCTCTACCTGGACGACGGCGACGGTGTGGCCGACGGCCCGGAAGGCCCGGACGAGCCCCTCGGTGACCCGTGCACCACCGGCGAGGACGGCGTGTGCTCGGCTGACGGGCTGCGCTTCGGCGACTACTACTGGTACGAGGTCGCGCCGGCGCCCGGCTTCGAGGTGCCGGTGAACCGGACCAGCGTGATCGTGACGATCGACGCCGAGAACGCCGGCGACGACCTCGCTGTCGACTTCTCCAACCCCCGGGTCCTGAGCGAGCTCACGGTGCAGAAGGTCGACTCGGAGGACGGGCAGCCGCTGGCGGGCGCGGGGTTCGACCTGGTGCTCGACACGAACGGCGACGGCGGGCACGACGAGGGCGACACCGTCGTCGGCTCGTGCGAGACCGGGGGTGACGGCACCTGCTCGGTCGGCGGCCTCGACTTCGGCACGTACTTCTGGGTGGAGACCGACCCGCCGCCCGGCTATCCGGTGCCGGACAACCCGGTCGGTGACGCGATAGTCGTCGACGCCGACAACGCGGGCGCACCGAACACGTTCACGTTCAGCAACCCGCGGCTGTTCTCGGAGCTCACCGTGTCGAAGCTCGACGCGCAGACCGACGAGCCCCTGGCGGGCGCCGAGTTCGACCTGGTGCTCGACAACGGCGACGGGGCCTACGACCCCGAGATCGACCAGCTCGTCGGCTCGTGCACCACCGGGGACGACGGCACCTGCACCATCGGCGAGCGCGACTTCGGCACCTACTTCTGGGTCGAGACCGCGGCACCGCAGGGCTACGAGCTGCCCGACGCCCCGGTCGGCGACCCGGTGGTCGTCGACGCGAGCAACGCGGGCACGGCGATGCCGCCGTCGGTCTTTCGTGATCCGCAGCTGACCTCGACCCTGGCGGTCCGCAAGCTGGATGCCGAGGACGACCGTGTCCTACCGGGCGGTGAGTTCGACCTGGTGCTGGACGACGGTGACGGGACCTACAGCCTCGGCACCGACGAGGTGGTCGACTCGTGCATCACCGGGGACGACGGCACGTGCTCGGTGGACGGTCTGCTGTTCGGGACGTACTTCTGGGTCGAGACCGCCGCGCCGGACGGGTACCTGATGCCGGAGGAGCCGGTCAGCGATCCCGTGGTGGTCGACGCCGGCAACGCGGGCACCGACTTCGCGCTCGTCACGTTCCGCGACCGGCGGGCCACGGGTCCGACGTGGGCGGTCGCCAAGGACAGCGACCCTGCGTCCGGCACGTCGGTCCGTCCGGGTGACCTCATCACCTATCGGGTCACCGCGAGCGAGCTCGCGAACGGGCCCGTCACGGGAGCCGTGGTGCCGGACGACCTCTCGGACGTGCTGCCGCATGCCACCGTCGTGCCGGGCAGTATCCGCACCACCGCCGGCGCGGCGGACCTCGAGGGGACGCTGCTCACGTGGACCGTCCCGAGCCTGTCCGGGAACGAGGTCCTGACCTATCAGGTCCGGGTCGACGAGGACGCGGCGGGGGAGACGATCCGCAACCAGCTGACGGTCGCGGGATCGTCCCCCTGTTCTGCGGACGGCTGCCCGTCCACCACGCACGACGTCGGGCCGGACGGATCTCCCCCGCTCGCCGCCACCGGCGGCGTCGCGTGGCAGGTCCTGCTCGCCGCCGCCTTCCTCGTCGCCTCCGGCGCGCTGCTCGCCCGGTTCGCCCGGCCCCGGACAGGGGCGCAGCACTGAGGGCTACTCGCCGAGGCGTTTGAACGGCGTCGTCGAGAAGACCACCTCGACAGCCACCCCGAAGTACTCCGCGATCCGCAGGGCGAGGTGCAGCGACGGGCTGTACTCGCCCCGCTCGAGGTACCCGATGGTCTGGTAGTGCACGCCGAGCGCCTCGGCGAGCTCCCGCCGCGACACGCCGCGTTCGGCGCGCAGCATCGCTATGCGGTTGTGGACGACGTCGGACTGCTCTGCCACCAACTCAGTACCCCTGGCTCATGTAGCGCTCCCTTGCCGCCGCCACCGTGGAGCCCGACTCGCGGCGGGCCATCCTGCGGAGCACGATCGGCGCGAGCACCACACCCAGCACCGCCCAGACGCCGAGCACCGCGAACATCTCGGCCGTGCGCCATGACTCGCCGATCTCCGCCGCCGCCATGGACTCCGGGAGCATCGCCGACCGGGCACCCAGCCCGAGCCAGTAGTACGGGAACGCCTGTCCCACCCACTGCACCCACTCGGGCAGCGCCGTGATCGGGTAGAAGATGCCCGACGGCACGATGAGCAGCATCGAGCCGAGGAACAGCAGACCGGTCTGCGAGGCCCGCTTGAGCAGTGAGCCGAGCGCGACGCTGATCGGCACCGTGGCGAGCATCCCGACGAGGAAGATCAGGACGAGCAGGACGAAGGTGCGGGCGTCGAGCCGCAGGTCTCCGGCCACCGCGAACGCCGGGATGACGAGCGCCACCAGGCTGACCGCGGTGGTCAGCGCGAACATCAGGATCTTGCCGACGAGGTAGCCGATCATCCCGTTGGGTGTCGCCTTCGCCCGCAGCAGCGTGCCGTCCTCCCGGTCGACGGCGATCGTGCTGGCCGGGCCGGTCAACCCGCCGAAGCCGATCGACATGCCGACGAGGCTCGGCAGCACCATGGCGCCCAGCGCGAAGTCCATCCCGGGCACCGTGCTGCCCCGCATGAACAGGAGGACCACCAGGTAGATGACCGGGAACGCCAGGGTCCAGACAAGATCGCCCGGTTCCCGGATCGAGTACTTGGTCTCGAGCCAGCCCCGGGACAGCCCGGCACGCACTGCCGCCCACCGTGCGTCGGTTCGCGTGGTCGTGGTCGTGGTCATGACTGCACCTCCTCGGTCCGCTCGGACAGGGCCTGGCCGGAACCGCCGGCAGCGGCGGTGTTCTTGTCGGCACCGCTGGTCTCGGCACCGCTGGTCTCGGCACCGCTGGTCTCGGCCCGGTGGACGAGCGACATGTAGGTGTCCTCGAGGCTGGCTCGCTTGACCTCGAGCTCGGTGACCTCCTGGTCCTGCGCGAGCAGGCCTCGGACAAAGCCTGTGGGGTCACCCTCGGTCACGGCGTGGACGTGCCGGCGCCCGCCGGACGTCCAGCGCACCTCCGCCTGGGTGGTCAGCTCGCGCGCGAGCTGATCCGCGGAACCGTTGGCGACGATCGTGCCCCCGTCGAGCACGATGATCCGGTCGGCCAGCTTCTCGGCCTCGTCGAGGTCGTGCGTGGTGAGCAGGATCGTCGTGTTCTCGAAGTCCGCCAGGCGGTGCACCAGGTCGTGGAACTCCCGGCGCGCGTGCGGGTCGAAGCCCGCCGTCGGCTCGTCGAGGAAGACGAGCTCCGGCCGCCCCACGATGCCGATCGCCACGTCCAGGCGACGTCGCTGACCACCCGAGAGGTTTTGCACCTTCGCGTTCGCATGCTCCGCGAGACCCACCATCCTGATCAGCTCGTCGACGTCCCAGGGTCGCGTGACCTCAGGGGTCGAGTACGGGACGTAGAACCGTGCGAGGTACCCGAGCAGCTCTCGCACCTGCCATCTGCCGTGGTCGCGCCACGACTGGAGCACCACACCGAGCCGTGCGCGCCATGCCTCGTCGGCGTGCGCGGGGTCCTGGCCGAGTACCAGGACCTCGCCGGCGGACCGCATGCGGAACCCCTCGAGGATCTCGATCGTGGTGGTCTTGCCCGCACCGTTCGGGCCGAGCAGGGCCAGAACCTCGCCCCGGCGGGCCTCGAACGAGACCCCCGTGAGGACATCTTTCGTCCCGTACCGCATTCGTAGGTCGCGCACATCGAGCGCCACGTCGCCCGACGGCGGAGGCGCATCCCGCGCGCTCATCGCATCCTCCGTACTTTTCATAGCAGGAATACTACGGGTCGTACTGAACGCATGTCACTACATTTCGGCGCCGAGACCCGGTACGCCGGCTCGTGGCCCGGCCTGCGCACTCGCCCGCGCCTCGCCGAGGACACCACCCGGGTCGGTCGCCACCCGTGTCGCCACCACTCGCACGACACCGCCACCGAGCACCGCGCAGGAAGCGAGCTCCGCTCCGTTGCGTGACACGGCGGCCCCTGCCGTACCGCACGGATCGAAACCGTCCCGCAGCGCGGTGGCACCGGCGAGCGCTCCGAGATCCGCCGCCGCCTGCGCCGCGCCACGCGCGTTCTGGGCGGCGCCGAGCGCCGCGATCCCGACGGCCAGCAGCAGGATCGCGGCGACGATCCCGAGCACCAGGACCGTCCCGGCTCCACGCTCGGGGTCCCGGCGCCCCGACCTCACGGCTCCGCCCATGCCGTCGCCGTGCCGGTGGCCCGCAACGTCCCGGACAACCAGCCGCCTGCCACCGGCCGCGTCACGGTCACCCGTACCCACTCGCCCTCGTGCGCGAGCACCAGTTCGGCCTCGGGGCCGCCGACCCGGTCCACCACCGCACTCACCGCAGGCCCTTCTTCCCCGATGGCCACCGCACGCGCCCCCGCGCGGGCCGCGTCCATGGCGCGCATCTGCGCCGTGGACGCGGCCGCGAGGGTGAGCACGGCGACGAGGACGAGGACCACGACGGGAAGCCCGATGGCCAGTTCCGCCGTGACCGTGCCCCGCTCCGACCCACGCTCCGTCATGGGTCAGCCGATCGTGAGCGCCGACTGGACCAGGGACGTGAGCATCGCCTTCACGTCACCGCCCTTGAGGATGACCATCAGGGCTCCCGCGAACCCGGCTGCGGCGATCGTGGCGATCGCGTACTCGGCAGTGGCCAGCCCTTTCTCCGACTCACGCTCGTCGACCGCCGTCTCCGCCTGGTCCTCCGGTTCGGGGCAGGCCACCGCTGTCTTCGCCGTCATGTCTTCTCCTTGTCCGCCCGTCTCCGGGCACCACGGTCCGCAAGCGGACCTTCTCCACGGCCCGCTGCCGCGGGCCCCGCCCGCCGTGCGGCGGACGGCATCGGCGCACGTGAGCGCGCCGAAGCTCTGGTTCCTGCCCGATGTCGGCTCAGCCGGCGAGCAGGTCGATCCCCAGCGCCAGCAGCACCGGAACCAGGCCCACCAGCACGAACGCAGGCAGGTAGCAGGTGCCCAGCGGGAGCACGAGCCGCACTCCGAGCCGGGCGGCCGCGGTCCGTGCGGTGGCCCTGCGCTCGTGCCGCACCTCCTCGCCGGCGGCCCGGAGCGCCTCGCCCGGCGCGGCACCGTCCAGCCAGGCACCGCGCAGCGCCCGGACCATCGGATCGAGCTCTGCGGGAACGCCGGTCCAGACGCGCTCCCAGTCCGCCCCGAGCACGAGAGCGTGCGCGGCTCTGGTGAGCTCCACCCCATCGGTTCCCCCGACCGCCACGCCGGTGGCCTCCAGCGCTCGTGGCACCCCGGCCCCGGAGCGCAGAGCTGCGGCCACGAGCTCCACCACGACCTGGACGTCCACGCCGGGTTGATCAGCGCCACGGGCAGCGGCCACCAGCCGGTCCGACCAGACCCGGCCGGCCACGAGCAGCACGAGCCCTGCACCCACCGCCAGGCTGCCGATGCCGCCGTCGGTGGCCGTGCCGACCGGGTCGGCACCGAGCGCCCACCCGAGGAACCCGCCGACGATCGGCAGCCACATGAGCAGCCGCCCTGTCGTCCGGGGACCGGCGAGCGCCGCGTCCCGCTCGGCTCTCGCCTCGGCCTCCGCGACGAGCGTTCCGGCGACCTGTTCCAGCACCCGCCCGAGCGGCGCCCCGACGTCGAGCGCGAGCCGGGTCGCCGCGACCACCGCCTCCGCATGCCGTACGCCGAGCAGCCGGGAGAGCTCGTCGACGTCGGGCACACCCGCGAGGTCCACGCCCACGTCGGCCGCACGCGACCACGACACCCCTGGAGACGACCCGGCCCTGAGCAGCGCGACCACCTGCATCACGACCACCCGGACATCAGCGCCGGGGCCCCGTCCCGCACGGGGTCCGCGGCCCGCACGGGTCGAGCGGCCCTGGTGCGCGGCGGACGTCACGTCGATCACCGGTACGACACCGGTGAGAGCACCGGTCATGGCACCCGGCTCCGGGGCGGGCGCCGGCGCCGGAGGACCGAGCACCTCCCGGAGCCGACGGCCCCCGCGTGCCAGCACCAGCCAGGCACCGATCGCGACGAGCAGACCGACGCCCAACGACTCCGCGATCCTCACCACGGCCCGTACCGGCCTGTCAGCTCGGCCCATGCGTTCGGCTCGACCGCACAGCCACCGCTGCCGTCCCACCGCCCGGCCGACCGCACCTCCAGCTCCCCGCCCGGCTCGCGTCCCACGAGCCCGATCTCCGCCAGGTACCGGACGCCGCACGACCGCCGGAGGTGCAGCACCACGTCCAGGGCGCCGGCGGCCTGTGCCGCCACCGCCTCGCGAGTCATGCCCGCCAGCCCTGCGAGCGCCTCCAGCCGGGCCGGGACCACGGTTACGGCGTTGGCGTGCAGGGTCGCGAACCCGCCGTCGTGCCCGGTGTTCATGGCCATGAGGACCTCGCGCACCTCAGCGCCGCGACACTCGCCGAGCACTATCCGGTCGGGTCGCATGCGCAGCGCGTTGCGCACGAGGTCGGCGAGGTCCACCGAGCCCGCACCCTCGACGTTCGCCCGACGGGCGGCGAGGTGCACCACGTGCGGGTGCGCGGGCTGCAGCTCACGGGCCTCTTCGACGGTCACCACCCGCTCGTCGTCGGGCACCAGGGAGAGCAGCGCCGCGAGCAAGGTCGTCTTTCCTGTGCCGGTGCCGCCGCTGATGAGCACGTTCGCTCGCCGCAGCACCAGGGAGCGCAGCAGGCCGGCCCACTGGCTCGGCAGGGCGCCGCCCGCCACCAGCTCGTCGAGCGTGAACGCTCGGGTGCGGAGCACCCGCAGGGAGATCACCGCGCCGGTCTCGGCCAGTGGTTCCAGCACCGCGTGCAGGCGGGTGCCGTCGGGCAGACGGGCGTCCACGGTCGGGCACGCGTCGTCGAGCCGCTGGCCGCCGAGCGCGGCGAGCCGGACGGCCAGCGCTCGCACCCCGGCGGCCGACCCGAGACGCACCGGCACCCGCTCGAGCCCGCCGCCGCGGTCGACCCAGACGTCGTCGGGCCCGTTGACCAGCACGTCGGTGACGTCGGGGGCGTCGAGGAGCGACTGCAGCGGTCCGGCACCCGTGAGCTCCGCGCGGGCGGCGCGCTCCAGGTCCCGGAGCGCGTCCGATCCGAGCACCCGCCCGGAGTCCCGCACCGCCTCGCGGACGGCGGCGCCCGCGCCGGTGCCGCCTGTCGCGAGGCGCGCACGGACGTCGTCGAGCAGGGATATCTCGCCGACGGGCGCGTTCACAGGGCGGCCGCCACGTCGGCAGCGAACCGGCCGAGCGGGGCCCGACGCGACATCGCCGGCCCTTCGCCCCGTTCGACGGCCCGGGCGAGTCCCGCGTCACGGCCCAGCACGGCGACGACCGGCAACTCGAGGGCGGCGGAGACGTCGTCCTCATCGACAGCGCCGGGAGCCGGGCCACGCACCACTACGCGCACGTCGGGCACACCGGCGCCGCGCAGGGCGTCGCGCACACGTCGGGCACCCACGGTCGCCGGCAGGGTCAGCGGCACCACGAGCAGTACCGTGTCGCACCCCGCGAGCAGCGTGCGCACCGCCAGCCCGTCGCTGCCCGGTGCCTCAGCCGCTGCGCCCGCGCCCCGGCGGGTGGCGGTCCCCCACGCACCCGGCCGTGGCAGGTCGAGCACCAGGGTCTCGCCTGACCGCACCAGTCCGCGGCAGACGTCGAGCACCACGTCGTCGTCCGACGGCGCTCCGGACGCCGTGCCGCTCAGCACCGGCACCGTGCCCCACCGCGGTAGTGCCGCCACCACTCCGGCGCCGTCGACCTCGCCACGCGCCTCGACCAGGTCCGGCCAGCGCGCCCCGCGCCCGCCGTCGGCCCCGAGGAGCAGGTCGGTGCCCGGTGCGTGGGCGTCGAGATCGACGAGCGTGGCGCGCTCGCCGCCCCGGCGCAGGCCGTGCGCCACACATGCCGCGACCACCGACGCGCCTGCTCCCCCGCACGCCCCGACCACGCCGATCACCCGCCCCGGCTCCGGCACCGTGCCGCCCGCTGTGCTGACCATCGCCGCCTCCTCGCCCGGGCTGTCCCGGGCCTCCGTCCGGGCCCGCGACCCGGTCCTCGCCCCGGCTGGCTGCCCGGGCTCCCGGATTCAGGTTGGGCGTTCGTCACGGTGCGGAGGTGCCCGGGCCCGTCCGGTTGTGCACAGGCTGGGGAAAGTCGTGGTTGTGGTCGGGCTAGCTCCCCCGTGCCACCGTGACCAGGGTCTGCGGATCGAACGGAGGAGTTTCATCCGGACGGCGGCACACCACACCGTTGGCCCGCGCGGACGGGCCGCCCCGCTAGGCTCGTCGCGTGACCGAGCAGGTTCCCCAGATCGCCCCTCGACCGATGTCGCGCGCCCCGCGTACCGCCGCGTTCTTCGATCTCGACAAGACGATCATCGCCACGAGCTCGTCGGCGGCTTTCTCCAAGCCGTTTCTCGCGGGCGGGCTGCTCTCGCACGCCGACGTGCTGCGCAGCGCCTACGCCCACTTCGTCTTCATGATCGGCAACGCCGACGCCGACCAGACCGAGCGGATGCGCGCGCACCTGTCGTCGCTCGTGACCGGCTGGGACGTGGCGAAGGTCCGGCAGATCGTCACCGAGACGGTGCACGAGCTCATCGACCCGTACGTCTACGCGGAAGCGGTGCAGCTCATCGCCGACCACCACGCGGCGGGACGGGACGTGGTCGTGGTGTCGGCGTCTGCGGCCGTGCTGGTCGAGCCCATCGCCGCCGCGCTCGGCGCGGATCACGTGCTGTCCACGCAGATGAGCGTCGCGGACGGCCGCTTCACCGGCGAGATCGACTTCTACAACTACGGCGACAACAAGGCGGTGGGTGTGCGCCGGCTCGCCGCGCGCGAGGAGTACGACCTCGCCGAGAGCTTCGCCTACTCCGACTCCATCACCGACGCCCCGATGCTGGCCGCCGTCGGCCACGCCTACGTGGTCAACCCGGACCGGGTCCTGAAGCGGCGCGCCGCCGAGTCCGGCTGGGGTGTCCTCGCGTTCACTCGTCCGATCGCGCTGCGCCCGCGCATCGAACCCGTCCCGGTCATCGCCGTGGTCGGCGTGGCGGCGGTGGGGGTCGCCGTCTGGCTGATCTGGCGGGCTGCCCGACGCCGGGCCCGGCGCGGCTGAACGCGCACGACATTCGCTCAAGGTCGATCGATCCACCACATCAGGTCAAGCCAAGGCAAGGCCGAAGATTTTCGCAGCCAATTGCTGACATGACAGGAATTGGCAATTGTGAAGATGAGTCCGCTCCGGTTGCTTTTGTTAGCAGAAGGCAGTGTGATTGTGTTCACAGCAAGCATTCAGGGCGGAAGGGACCGTGCTCTGGGGACCGAAAGGGTGTTGACCCGATCGGTCGGCAAGCGAGGCGCATGGTCACCCCGTCCAGCTGGTGAGAGCGGCACCCGGCTTGAGGATGCTCCCGGGCGCCGTGCTCGAAGACCGAGATCTCGCCACCGCAGTGGCCGGGCCCTTGCACTTCCGGATCGCGAACGGAAAATGTGAGGAGCCCGGCCGCACGGCGAATCGTTTCGCGGAATGCGTACCGGCTGGAAAAGAATCACCGCGCTCGCCATTCCTCCCGGCGTTGAAACGCCGCAGGCACAGGAATCGCGCTCACCGCTCGGCCCTCCGCCAGGTCACCGCCACTGCGCACGCGCATACTGCGGCTGCATTCCCACCCCGGAGTCCACGGGCAGGGTCCCGATCTTCTCGCGCAGGATGTGCGCCGCTCGCAGCGGCCAGTAGGGGTCCCGCAGCGCCTCACGGCCGAGCATGACGGCGTCCGCAGAACCCTCCACGAGGATCTGCTCGGCCTGGGCCGGCTCGCTGATCAGCCCCACGGCGCTCACCGGCAGCCCGGAGACCTCCCGTACCCGGCGCGCGTACGGCACCTGGTAGCCCGGCCCGACGGCGATGGACGCCGGCGCCACGCCACCCGTGGACACATCGATCAGGTCCGCGCCGAGCGCGCTCAGGCGTCCGGCGACCGCCGCGACGTCGTCGACCCCGAGACCGTCGTCGCGCCAGTCGGTCCCGGACAGCCGCACCAGCACCGGCAGCTCGTCGGGCCACGCCGACCGCACCGCCGCGACCGTCTCCTCGACGAGGCGCGAGCGGCCGTCCGCGGACCCGCCGTACTCGTCCGTGCGGGAGTTCGCCAGCGGCGAAAGGAACTGATGGAGCAGGTACCCGTGCGCCGCGTGGACCTCGACGGTGTCGAACCCGGCCTCCCGTGCGCGGCGCGCCGCCGCGGCGAACTGCTCGGGAACGTCGGCGACATGCGCGGCGGTCATCTCTGCCGGGGTGTCGTAGCCGGGGAAGGCCACGGGCGACGGGCCGAGGGTCGGCCACCCGCCGTCGGCCACCGGGACGGTGCCCTGCGCCGTGGACCACGGGCGGAAGGTCGACGCCTTGCGCCCCGCGTGCGCGAGCTGGATACCGATGCGCGCCCCGCGCTCGTGCACGAAGTCGACGATGCGCTTCCAGGCATCCGTCTGCTCGTCGTTCCAGATCCCCGTGTCCTGGGGCGAGATGCGCCCCTCCGGCACGACGGCGGTCGCCTCGGTCAGCACCAGCCCGAACCCGCCGACGGCCCGGGCACCCAGGTGCACCAGGTGCCAGTCGTTCGGCATCCCGTCCGACGCGGAGTACTCGCACATCGGCGACAGCCAGACCCGGTTGGGAACGGACAGCTCACGGAGGGTGATCGGTTCGAAGAGAAGGCTCACGCCGGGGCAACGTGGCCGGTGGCCGGGCCATTCCGAGGCAGGACTCCGTGCCCCCTGGGCCGATGTGCCGTGTCTCAGGGAGTGACCACGGATTGTGAGGGCTGTCACCATCCGGGACTACACTCACCGGGCAGAGAGAACGTCAAGGCAGCGCCAAGTATCTGCTCGAAAACGAAACGCGAAGACGCGCACCGGAGGTCACACCGTGACAGACACCAACCCGACGTCGGACCCGGCATCCGGCCCCAGCCTCGAGAACCTTCTGCACGAGTCCCGCAGCTTCCCGCCGAGCGAGGAGTTCGCGGCCCAGGCGAACGCGAAGGCCGACCTGTACGAGAAGGCGTCGGCGGACCGCCTCGAGTTCTGGGCCGAGCAGGCCAGGGAGCTCCTGACCTGGAAGACCCCGTTCACCGAGACCCTCGACTGGAGCGGCGCCCCGGTCGCGCGCTGGTTCGCGGACGGCACGCTGAACGCCGCGTACAACGCCGTGGACCGCCACGTCGAGGCGGGCCACGGCGACCGGGTCGCCATCCACTTCGAGGGCGAGCCCGGCGACACGCGTACGGTCACGTACGCCGACCTGCAGCAGGAGGTGTCCCGCGCGGCGAACGCCCTGACCACCCTCGGTGTGCGGACCGGCGACCGCGTGGTCATCTACCTGCCGATGCTCGTGGAGTCCGTGGTGGCCATGCTGGCCTGCGCCCGCGTCGGCGCCGCGCACTCGGTGGTCTTCGGCGGGTTCTCCGCGGACGCCCTGCGCAGCCGGATCGCCGACGCCGAGGCCACCCTGGTGATCACCGCTGACGGCGGGTACCGCCGTGGCGCGCCCTCGGCCCTCAAGCCGGCCGTCGACGAGGCGCTCGCGCCCAAGGACGGCGCCGCCCCGACGTCGGTGCAGAAGGTGCTCGTCGTCCGGCGCACCGAGCAGGACGTCGAGTGGGTGGAGGGCCGCGACGTGTGGTGGCACGAGGCGCTGGCCGCCGAGTCCGACCAGCACGAGCCGGTCGCCGTCGAGGCCGAGCACCCGCTGTTCATCCTGTACACGAGCGGCACCACCGGGAAGCCCAAGGGCATCCTGCACACCACCGGCGGCTACCTCACGCAGACCGCGTACACGCACAAGAACGTGTTCGACCTGAAGCCGGAGACCGACGTCTACTGGTGCACCGCCGACGTCGGCTGGGTCACCGGCCACTCCTACGTGGTCTACGGCCCGCTCGTGAACGGTGCGACGCAGGTCCTGTACGAGGGCACACCCGACACCCCGCACCGCGGCCGCTGGTGGGAGCTCATCGAGAAGTACAAGGTCTCGATCCTCTACACCGCGCCGACCGCGATCCGCACCTGCATGAAGTGGGGCGACGACATCCCGGGCAAGTTCGACCTCTCCTCGCTGCGGGTCCTCGGTTCGGTGGGCGAGCCCATCAACCCGGAGGCGTGGATGTGGTACCGCCGCGTCATCGGCGGCGACCGGACCCCGATCGTCGACACGTGGTGGCAGACCGAGACCGGCGCGATCATGATCAGCCCCCTCCCGGGCGTCACCGCGGCCAAGCCCGGCTCGGCCCAGGTCCCCCTGCCCGGCATCGTCGCCACCGTCGTCGACGACGAGGCGAAGCCCGTGCCCGACGGTGGTGGCGGCTACCTCGTGCTCTCCGAGCCGTGGCCGTCCATGCTCCGCGGCATCTGGGGCGACCTCGAACGCTACAAGGACACGTACTGGTCGCGGTTCGAGAACCTGTACTTCGCCGGCGACGGTGCGAAGAAGGACGAGGACGGCGACATCTGGCTGCTGGGCCGCGTGGACGACGTCATGAACGTGTCCGGCCACCGCCTGTCGACCACGGAGATCGAGTCGGCCCTCGTGTCGAACCCGATAGTGGCCGAGGCCGCCGTCGTCGGCGCGAACGACGAGACGACCGGCCAGGCCGTCGTCGCGTTCGTGATCCTGCGCGGCGAGCACGCGAACCGGGCGTCGACGCCGGAGGGCGCCGCCGAGGTGCAGAAGGCGCTGCGCGACCACGTGGGCAAGGAGATCGGCCCCATCGCCAAGCCCAAGAAGATCCTCGTCGTGCCCGAGCTGCCCAAGACCCGGTCCGGCAAGATCATGCGGCGCCTGCTGCGCGACGTCGCCGAGGACCGGGCGGTGGGCGATGCCACCACGCTCGCCGACTCCTCGGTGATGGACCTGATCACGGCGGGTCTGCAGGCTCCGGCGGCGACGTCGGAGGACTGACCGCGCTCCGCTGGTCGAGCCTGTCGAGACCCGGTCTCGACAGGCTCGACCCACGAGGGACGTGGTGCGACCAGTCCGACCGGCGCGAGAAGATGGGCATATGCGTATCGCTGCCCCCATCGAGATCGGCCCGCTCGACGCCGACGCCCAGCAGGCCGTCCGAGACCTGGCCGCGGCCGCCGAGTCGCACGACGGCGTGGCGCCGCTCTCCGAACAGCCGCTGCTCCACCTGGGGACGGACGCGGAGTGGATCACGCACGTCGTTGCACACACCACGGCGGGCAGCACCATCGGCTACGTGCAGGTCGACCGCTCGGGCGAGACCGCGAGCGCCGAGCTGGTGATCCATCCGGAGCACCGCCGCAACGGGCACGGACGCATGCTCCTCAAGACCGCCGAGCGTGACGCGACGCTCCCGTCCCGCTCGGGCGAGCCCGGACAGCACGGCAAGCACCTGCGGGTCTGGGCGCACGGCGACCTCGAGCCGGCTCGCGAGTTCGCTCGGGCCGCGGGCCTGCGGCCGGTGCGCGAGCTCCTCTTCCTGGCCCGCCCCACAGCCGCGGCCGCCCCGGCCTCTCCGGCGACGCCGGAGCTCCCCGCGGCGCCCGCCGGCTACCGGCTGCGCACGTTCCGCCCGGGAGCCGACGACGACGCCTGGCTCCTTGTGAACGCCCGCGCGTTCGCCACCCACCCGGAGCAGGGCCGGATGACCCTCGACGACCTTCGGGCGCGGCAGGCGGAGGAGTGGTTCGACCCGGAAGGTTTCTTCCTGCTCGTGCCGGAGGGCGCCACCGAGCCCGCGGCTTTCCTGTGGACCAAGACGGAACCGGGCCAGCCGGACGGCGCCCGCGACGGCGAGATCTACGTGGTCGGCGTGGACCCGGCCCACCAGGGCAAGGGCCTGGGCCGCCTGATGACCGACGTCGGCTTGGCGCACCTCGCCCGCACCGGCGCGACGCGCGCCGTGCTCTACGTGGAGGGCGACAACACGCCCGCTCGGGCGACGTACGAGCGGGCCGGGTTCACCCCTGCCGCCGTACACGTGCAGTATGCCCGCCCGTGACGAACGCTCTCCGAGAGCGTCACCCACTGTGTACCGAACGGTGACACCATGAATGACATGAAGGACAGCGCTGGGCACACCTCCGCCAGGCCCCGGGACAAGAATGGTCGATTCATGAAGCAGAGCCCTCGCACGGTCAGCACGGAGAGCATGAACGGAGCGCCGGACGGGCACCGGGACCGGCCGGGGAAGACGACCGACGGACTGGCGACGGCCGAGGTCGCGGAGAAGACCAAGCAGGCTGCCGCGCCGACTCCGACGCCGACTCCGACGCCCGCTCCGACTCTCGCTCCGGCGCCGGGAGGCGCCTCGGCGGACGACATCATGGACCCGCACTCCCTGGACGCGAGCCTGGCCGCACACATCGCGGAGCACATCGCGGAGAGCCCGGAAGGGACCAGCCTGCTGGAGCCGGTGCTCGGTGGGCCGCTGCCGGTCGACCGGTTCGCGGACCGCGAGCTGAGCTGGCTCGCGTTCAACAAGCGAGTGCTGGAGCTCGCGGAGGACCCGCGCATACCGCTGCTGGAGCGTGTCCGCTTCCTGGCCATCTTCGCGTCGAACCTGGACGAGTTCTTCATGGTGCGCGTAGCCGGCCTGAAGCGCCGCATCGCGACCGGAATCGCGGTCACGAGCGCGTCGGGGCTCAGCCCGCGTCAGGCGCTCTCGCGGATCTCGGAGGAGGCGCACTCGCTCATGGAGCGGCACGCGCGCGTCTTCGAGGACGAGGTGCAGCCCGCGCTGGCCGGTGAGGGCATCACGCTGGTGCACTGGGGCGAGCTGGACACCAAGGAGCAGGAGCGGCTGCACAAGTTCTTCCGCAAGCAGATCTTCCCGGTGCTCACCCCGCTCGCCGTCGACCCTGCCCACCCGTTCCCGTACATCTCGGGACTCTCGCTCAACCTCGCGGTCGTCGTCGCGAACCCGGCGACGGGCAAGGAGCACTTCGCGCGCGTCAAGGTGCCGCCGCTGCTGCCGCGCTTCATCGCCGTGGACGCGTCGGGCAAGCCACGACGCCCCGGCACCAAGAAGGCCGACCCGCAGCGCGGTCCGCTCTCGTTCGTGCCGCTCGAGGAGGTCATCGCCCAGCACCTCGACTACCTGTTCCCCGGTATGGAGGTGCGGGAGAACCACACGTTCCGCGTCACCCGCAACGAGGACGTGGACGTCGAGGAGGACGACGCCGAGAACCTGCTCCAGGCCATGGAGAAGGAGCTGCTCCGGCGCCGGTTCGGACCGCCGGTGCGCCTGGAGATCGCCAAGGACATCAGCCCGCGCATCCGCGACCTGATCGTCCGCGAGCTGGGGGTCAAGGACGAGGAGGTCTACGAGCTGCCCGCCCTGCTGGACCTCACGGGCCTCAACCTCATCGCCGACCTCGACCTGACATCGCTGCACTACCCGCCGTTCGTGCCGTCCACGCACCGCCACCTCGCGGAGGTGGAGAGCTCCAAGCCGACCGACGTGTTCGCCGCGATCCGCCGCCGGGACATCCTGCTGCACCATCCGTACGACAGCTTCTCGACGAGCGTGCAGACGTTCCTCGAGCAGGCCGCGGCGGACCCGCACGTGCTGGCGATCAAGCAGACGCTGTACCGGACGTCGGGCGACTCGCCCATCGTGGACGCGCTGATCGACGCCGCCGAGGCCGGCAAGCAGGTACTGGCCTTGGTCGAGATCAAGGCCCGGTTCGACGAAGAGGCCAACATCTCCTGGGCACGCAAGCTCGAGGAGGCGGGCGTGCACGTGGTCTACGGGATCGTGGGCCTCAAGACGCACTGCAAGCTGTCGCTCGTCGTGCGCCAGGAGCCCGACGGCTCGCTCCTGCGCTACTGCCACGTCGGCACGGGCAACTACCACCCCAAGACGGCACGCCTGTACACCGACCACGGCCTGCTGACCTGCAACTCCGACGTCGGCCAGGACCTGACCCGGCTGTTCAACCAGCTCTCCGGGTACGCCCCCAAGTCGACGTTCCACCGGCTCCTCGTGGCGCCCCGCGCCGTGCGCTCGGGCCTGGTCGAGCGCATCGAGCGCGAGGCCAACGCGGCTCGTGCCGGCCACGAGGCGTGGGTCAAGATGAAGATCAACTCGGTGGTCGACGAGACGGTGATCGACGCCCTGTACCGGGCCTCACAGGCCGGGGTGCAGGTCGACCTGGTGGTGCGTGGCATCTGCGCGGTCCGCGTGGGCGTCCCGGGTCTGAGCGAGAACATCCGTGTCCGCTCGATCCTCGGCCGGTTCCTGGAGCACTCGCGCATCTTCGCGTTCGCCAACTCGGCTGGCCCGGCCCTCGCCGAAGGTCCGGAGTCCGGCCCCGAGGTGTTCATCGGCTCGGCCGACCTGATGCACCGCAACCTCGACCGCCGGGTCGAGACGCTCATCCGGATCTCCGACCCGCAGCACGTGGGCGAGCTGATCGGCCTGCTGGACGAGTCGATGGCCGACACGACGGCGTCATGGCACCTCATGCCCGACGGCAGCTGGGAGCGTCCGACCCCGGCCGCGGAGAGCAACGGCCTCCGTGACCTGCAGGCGGTCCTCATCCAGCGGCAGCGCCGTCGGCTCGAGCCCGTCCGGTGACCGGCCGGCGGTCGGTGGTGGGCACAGGTCCGACGGCGACGGCCTCCCCCACCGCGGGTATGCAGACCCCGGTCATCATGACCGCCGGGGGGCTCGTGTGGCGCCGTCGTGGCGGCGCGCTCCAGGTCCAGCTGGTGCACCGTCCACGGTACGACGACTGGTCGTGGCCCAAGGGCAAGCTCGAGATCGGGGAGTCCTTCCAGGGCGCCGCGATCCGCGAGGTCGGTGAGGAGACGGGCAAGGAGATCGTGCTGGGCAGGCCCCTGCCGGGTCTCCAGTACCTGACCCCCGACGGCACGGTGAAGCGCGTGCACTACTGGGCGGCGCGCCGTGCCCGCAAGGGGCACGACAGCGCGTCGCTCACGGCACGTGCGCCCGTGGCGCCGGTCGACCGCGACGAGGTCGACCGGACCGAGTGGTTCGACGTGGACGAGGCCGAGCACCGCCTGACCAGGACATCCGACCGGGGACCCCTGAACGCCCTGGTGGCCGCCGAGGCCGAGGGCGTGCTCGAGACCCGGACGCTCGTCATCGCACGACATGGCCGGGCCGTCCCGCGCACCGGGTGGCACGGCTCGGAGCGGGACCGCCCGCTCACCCCGCTCGGGCACGGACAGGCGGCCGCCCTGGTCCCGGTGCTGGCGGCCTACGGCGTCGAGCACGTGATCAGCTCACGGTGGGAGCGCTGCGCGACCACGATCGACCCGTACGTGCATGCCGCGGGCCTGCGCCCGAGCTACAGCGAGTACCTCACCGAGGCACAGCACGAGCGGTCGCCGTCGCGCGTCGCCGCGACGGTGCGTGACCTCCTGGAGGAGACCACCGAGTCCTCGGTGATCTGCACCCACCGCCCGGTCCTGCCGACGGTGCTGGACGTGCTGGGCCAGCACGCGTCGCGCGCGGTCGCGGAGGGTCTGCCCTCCACCGACCCGTTCCTCGAGCCGGGCGAGGCGCTGGTGGCGCACGTCGCCGACACCACCTCAGGACCGCGGGTGGTGGCGACCGAGAAGGTCTGCCCCCCGGTCTGGTGACGACCGTGGTGGACACAAGCCCGACTTCAGCGCACTATCGGACACCATGAGCAGCGACCAACGACCGCCCAGACGGCCGGCCATGCTGGACCCCCGGGACGCCGAGGCGCTTCCCGGCGAGGTGGACCCCGCGCTGCGCGACGAGGTGGCGCACGCCACGGCACGAGCCCTCGTGGACCGGGCCCGCACGACCGAGGACCCGGCGGTCGTGGAACGGCTCATCCACCTGGTGGAGAACGAGGGCCTCGACACGGTGGCGGGCCTGTGGGCGGACGCCGCCGCCGTGTCCCTTCCCGGCGCGCTCTGGCGGCTCTACGTGCTGCGCGAGTGGGTACGCCGGGACATGGCTACCGTCATGCTCCGGTATCGGCTCGGTGTGGAAGCCGCACCGGTCCAGGAGGCCGTGGCGGGTGTCCCGAGCCCTCCGGAGCCCGGTGACCTGCGGATCCTCGCCGACGCCGTCCTGTCGGGCGTCTTCACCGGTGACCTCGGCGTCGCCCTCGAACGGGCCGGCGCGTTCTGCCGCATCCTGTCGACCGGAGCCGCGTTCGACGCGGACTCCCGCGAGGTCGCCGATCCCACCGGCGCCACCCGGATGACCCGCAGCGCCAGCTCCCTGCTGCGTACCGCGGAAGAGCTGGAACGAGCCGGAGGCCTGTGGCGGAACGGCTCGCTCGAGTAGGCCGCCACCCTGTCAAGCGGGCGGTACGCACGGACACTGTGACGTCCGACCCCCTTGGCAGATCCGCACACGCCATTAGGATGGTGCAGGCGACGCCGGGCTGCGGAAGCCCCGGGCTCCACCTCAAGCCGCTACGAGCGGCCCCGCGCCGAGAGGCGCTCCCGGTTCGGCGTCGCTCCAAACTCCCTTTTCTGGTCGACAACGTGGTCGGCGGAACTCTGCTCACGCTCCCGTGCCGTTTGTCACGGGTTACCAAAGCGCAACCTTGCAAATTGGCGATAGTCGGCAACAGCTCTACGCTGAGCCTGTTCCAGAGCCCTTAGAACGGGAGCCCTCGTGCGCCTTACTCCGCGCGACACCAAGTACTTCGACCTGCTCGCCGCGCTCGCCCAGCACCTCGTCCGGGGCTCGTCCCTGTTGGCGGAGCTGCTCGGTGCGGACCGGGCGGGGCGAGAGAAGCTCGCCGAAGAGATGCACGAGGTGGAGCATCTCGCGGACGACGCCACGCACTCGATCATGCGCCGCCTCAACCAGACCTTCGTCACGCCGTTCGACCGCGAGGACATCTCTGGTCTCGCCTCGGCGCTGGACGACTGCATGGACGAGATGGACGAGGCCGCCGACCTCATCGTCCTCTACAAGGTCGACGCTCTGCCCGACCGCGTGTCGGAGCAGGTCCAGGTGCTGCAGCGCTGTGCGGAGCTGACGGCGGAGGCCATGCCCCGCCTGCGCTCGATGGACAAGCTCGCCGACTACTGGGTCGAGGTGAACCGGCTCGAGAACCAGGCGGACAAGCTGCACCGCAAGCTCCTCGCCCAGCTCTTCGACGACCTGGCCGGCGACCCCGTCCTGCTCATGAAGCTGAAGGAGATCGTGGAAGTCCTCGAGAACGCCGCGGACAGCTTCGAGAAGGTCGCGAACATGGTCGAGACCATCGCTCTCAAGGAGTCCTGAGTTGGAGGTCGCCCTTGTCGTCCTCGTGGTGGCGCTCGCCCTGAGCTTCGACTACACCAACGGCTTCCACGACGCCGCCAACGCGATCGCGACGTCGGTCTCGACCCGGGCGCTCACCCCGCGGGTGGCGCTCCTCATGGCGGCCGTGATGAACTTCACCGGCGCGCTCCTCGGGACCGAGGTCGCGGAGACGATCGCGACGTCGATCGTCAACCTCGAGGCTGCCGGCACGCACGCCGAGCTGACGGTCGTGCTGTGCGCCCTGCTCGGCGCGATCGTGTGGAACCTCATCACCTGGTGGTTCGGCCTGCCGTCGTCCTCCACGCACGCGCTCATCGGCGGGCTGGTCGGCGCAGGGCTCGCGGGCGGTATGAGCGTCTACTGGTCCGCGATCGTGGACAAGGTCGTCCTGCCGATGATCATCTCGCCGCTCGTGGGCTTCGGCCTCGCGTTCGCCGTGATGGTCGGCGTCATGTGGATCTTTCGCTACGCGTCACCCGCCAGGACGAACCGCCGCTTCCGGATCGCGCAGAC
Organism: Promicromonospora iranensis; assembly: GCF_028994775.1. Classification (GTDB taxonomy): domain Bacteria; phylum Actinomycetota; class Actinomycetes; order Actinomycetales; family Cellulomonadaceae; genus Promicromonospora; species Promicromonospora iranensis_A. Next base: position 300,530 of record NZ_JAJQMN010000002.1, read on the forward strand.
CGCCTCGGCCGCCGCCATGGCGCTGGGCCACGGCCTCCAGGACGCGCAGAAGACCATGGGCGTCATCTACCTGGCGCTGCTGACCGTGGGCTGGGCCAACGCCGACGAGGGCATCCCGCTCTGGGTCAAGCTCTCGGCGGCGGCCGCCATCTCCGCGGGCACGTACGCGGGCGGCTGGCGCATCATGCGCACCCTCGGCCGCAAGATCATCGAGCTCGACCCGGCACGTGGCTTCGTCGCCGAGTCGGTCTCGGCCCTCGTGCTGTACGTGAACGCGTTCGCGCTGCACGCCCCGGTCTCCACCACCCACACGATCACCTCGGCGATCATGGGCGTGGGCGCCACCCGCAGGCTCTCCGCGGTGCGCTGGGGCGTGGCCGGGAACATCGCCGTCGCGTGGGTTCTCACCATCCCCGCAGCCGCCCTGGTGGCCGCGCTCGCGACGTGGGCGCTCTTCCCGTTCCTGGTCTGATCCGGACCAGCACCCAGGACGTGCCGGCCAGAGACGCTTTTCACAACGAGGCGCTCCGCGCGCGACTCGTGCCGGGTGAGACTTAGCATCGATCGCATGAGCACCACCCCATCGGCCCCGACCGCGGGCGCCAGATCAGCCCACCGCAAAGCAACGGCCCTCGCCTTCGCCGCAGCGGTGGGCGGCTTCTTGTTCGGCTTCGACAGCTCCGTGATCAACGGCGCCGTGAACGCCATCGAGGGCCAGTTCTCCCTGCACCCCTCGGTGACCGGCTTCGTGGTCGCCGTCGCGCTGCTCGGCTGTGCGCTCGGCGCGTGGGCCGGCGGGCGGCTGGCCGACCGCTGGGGCCGCACCCGGGTCATGGTGCTCGGCGCGATCCTGTTCTTCGTCTCGTCCATCCTGTCGGCGGTCGCGTTCTCCGCCTGGGACCTCGGCATCTGGCGTTTCATGGCCGGCGTCGGCATCGGTATCGCCTCGGTCATCGCGCCCGCGTACATCGCGGAGATCGCGCCCGCCGCCATGCGGGGCCGGCTCGGCTCGCTGCAGCAGCTGGCGATCACCGTCGGTATCTTCGCCGCGCTCCTCTCGGACCAGATCCTCGCCGAGTCGGCGGGCGGCGCCGCCAACGTGCTCTGGCTCGGCTGGGAGGCGTGGCGCTGGATGTTCCTGGTCGCCGTGGTCCCGGCCGCCGTCTACGGCATCCTCGCGCTGCGTATCCCGGAGTCGCCCCGCTACCTCGCGGGCAAGGGCCGCGACGACGAGGCTCGGGCCGTCCTGGCCAGCGTGCTCGGCCCCGACGAGGACGTCGACGACCGCCTCGTCCAGATCCACCGCAGCATCGCGATCGACGAGGCCAACGCCGCCCAGGCTTCACTCCGAGGCAGCACCCTGGGTCTCAAGCCGATCGTCTGGGTGGGCATCCTGCTGTCGGTCTTCCAGCAGTTCGTCGGCATCAACGTGATCTTCTACTACTCGACGACGCTGTGGCAGGCCGTCGGGTTCGACGAGAGCCAGGCGTTCCTGGTCTCCACCATCACCGCGGTCACGAACGTCGTGGTCACGTTCATCGCCATCGCCCTCATCGACAAGGTGGGCCGCCGCCCGCTGCTGCTCATCGGCTCGGCCGGCATGACGGTGTCGCTGGGCCTGATGGCCGTCGCCTTCACCCAGGCCACCGGCTCCGGCAGCGAGATCTCGCTCAGCGGGCCCTGGGGCATGGTCGCACTGGTCTGCGCCAACGCGTTCGTGGTCTTCTTCGGCGCCTCGTGGGGCCCGCTGGTGTGGGTGCTGCTCGGCGAGATGTTCCCCAACCGCATCCGCGCCGCCGCGCTGGGTGTCGCGGCCGCCATGCAGTGGATCGCCAACTTCGCCATCACCATGACGTTCCCGCCGATGCTGTCCGCGTTCGGTGCCAGCGTGCCGTACCTGATGTACGCGGGCTTCGCGGCCCTGAGCTTCTTCTTCGTGCTCACCAAGGTGCGCGAGACCAAGGGCGTGGAGCTCGAGGACATGGGCGAGGAGAGCCGCACCAAGGCCTGACCCGAGCACCGGTCCAGCCGATCGACGACGGCGCCGCCCCCACCACGGTGGGGGCGGCGCCGTTCTCGTGCGCCGGGCGGACCGCCCGGCCCCGGTGTTGTGCACGTCACATACCGGACAGCACAGCGACATCCCGAGAACGCTTGCATTCGGCAACCATCGTTATATAGTTGCTCTAAGCAATCAATTGCGAGGCACGATGACTTCCCCGACCAGCCGGACGCCGTCCGGCACCGAAGCTCCGGCCGTCGCCCTGCTCGCCGCGCTCCAGAGCCTTTCGCGCGCCCAACGGGAAGCGGCGGCACGGATCGCCCACGAGCTCGACTGGCCCCGGTCCGGTGTGGCCGTGCTGCACCTGCTCGCGCGGTGCGGCCCGGCCTCACTGACCGACATCGCTACACACCTGCGTGTCGACCTCTCCGTGGCGAGCCGCCAGGTCAGCACGATGGCCGACGCCGGCTACGTCGTCCGCACGGTCGACGCCGAGGACCGGCGGGTCCGCACGGTCGAGCTGACCGATGCCGGACACGCCCTGGCGGCCGAGGCAGCCGAGCAGTACACGAACCTGATCGACCGGGCGTTCGCCGCCTGGTCGCCCGAAGACCTCGCCGAGGCGACCCGCACGCTGGACCGTCTCGTCGACACCATCAGTGCGGACACCGCGCACCGGAGATCACCCCAGAACCAGCAGGAGTTTGCATGACCAGCCCCCACACCGAGTCCCTCGTGGTCGAGCCCGACCACCTCCAGGGCGAACCACCCGCCATGACGCACAGCGAGGTCCTCCGGGCGCTGTCCGGGATCCTCCTCGGCATGTTCGTCTCCGTCCTGGCGATGTCGGTGGTCTCGTCGTCGCTGCCGAAGATCATCACCGACCTCGAGGGCAACCAGTCGGCGTTCACCTGGGTGGTCACGGCGACCCTGCTGACCTCGACGATCTCCACCCCTATCTGGGGCAAGCTCGCCGACCTCGCGAACCGCAAGACGCTGATCCAGATCGCCCTGATCATCTCCGTGCTCTCGGCGGCCGCCGCCGGGTTCGCGCAGGACACCGGGCAGCTCATCACCTTCCGCGCCTTCCAGGGCATCGGTGCCGGTGGTCTGCAGGCCCTGTCCGCCGTGCTCATCGCCGACATCATCAGCCCGCGTCAGCGCGGGCGGTACATGGGCCTCATGGGCTCGATCATGGGTATCGGCATGGTCGGCGGCCCGATCCTCGGCGGCTTCCTCACGGACGCCATCAGCTGGCGCTGGAACTTCTTCGTCGGCCTGCCGTTCGCGGTGGCCTCGATCATCGTGCTGCAGATGACGCTCAAGCTTCCGAAGCGACCCCGCGGCTCCGTCCGGATCGACCTCATCGGCGCCACGCTGATCTCTGTCGGCATCGCGACCCTGCTGCTGTGGATCACCTTCGCAGGGACCGAGTTCGACTGGCTCTCCTGGCAGACGGCTGTCATGGTCGGCGGCTCGCTCCTGATCCTGGCGATCGCCGTGCTCGTGGAGCTGCGGGTCAAGAACCCGCTCATCCCGATGTACCTGTTCAAGAACCGCACACTGGTGCTCGCCGTCATCGGGTCGGTCGCCGTGGGTGTCGCGATGTTCGGCTCGTCGGTGTTCCTCAGCCAGTACATGCAGCTCTCGCGCGGCAAGACGCCCACCGAGTCCGGCCTCTACACGATCCCGATGGTCGTCGGCCTGTTCCTGTCCTCCACCATCGGCGGGCAGCTGATCTCCAAGACGGGCCGGTACAAGCCGTACATGGTCACCGGCGGCGTGCTCCTGACAGGTGGCCTGCTGCTCCTGTCGACGCTGGACTACCACACGTCGTTCGTCCTGGTCTCGATCTACCTGTTCGTCCTGGGGGCAGGCGTCGGCCTGCTCATGCAGAACATGGTGCTGGCCACGCAGAACACGCTGCACATCAAGGACTCGGGCTCGGGTACGTCCACCGTGACGTTCTTCCGCTCGCTCGGGGGCGCCCTCGGCGTCTCGGCGCTCGGCGCGGTCCTGGGGCACAGCGTGAAGACCAGCCTGCAGGACGGCGTCGCCGAGATCGCACCGCAGCTGGCGAAGCAGGGGATCGACCCGTCGGCGCTAGCCTCCGGCGGCGGAACCCTGCCCGACCTGGCGTCGCTCCCGCACATCCTGGTCGAGGTCGTCGAGAAGGCGTACGCGGACGGCATCGCGGACATCTTCCTCGCCGCCGTCCCGCTGGCCCTCGTCGCGCTGCTCTGCGTGTCCCTGATCAAGGAGGTCCCGCTGGGCCACCGCTCCGGCATCGACCAGCTGAAGGACCTGGAGACGGCCGGGAACTGACCGGCCGATCCGACGTGCGGGACCCTCTGGCCACTCCGGCGGCCCGAGGGTCCCGGCACGTCGGGCCGGGTTCAGGGGACGGTGACGAGCCGCCCCGGCCGCGACATGCCGGTCGACGAACGGCGGTGATCGGGGGAATTCGGGCCTACGGGCTGTGATCCGAGGGCTTGACCCGTCATCATGGGCGCATGCTCTCGAGTACAGACAGGTCCGGTACGGACGCGTCCGACGACCAGGTCGCCGCCGGCAACGGTGCCGACGACGCGGTCGGTGACAACGGAGCCACCGCTGCGCCGTTCGAGGGTCTGGAGCGGGAGATCCGGCTGCTGATCCGCCGCGCGCAGTCCTCCGGGACGTCGATCGCCCGCCGGGTTCATCCCGAGCTCGACGCCAGTGCGTATCCGCTCCTCGCGCACATCTCGGAGCGGCCCGGCGCGCGCGGCTCGGACCTCGCCACCTTCTTCGGTGTCGGACGCGCCACCGTGTCGCGGCAGCTCAGCCGCCTGGTGGAGCTCGGCCTGGTCGAACGCACCGTCGACCCGGAGGACAGCCGCGGACAGCGCATCACCCTCACGCCCGACGGCGCCGCCCGCCTCGACCGCGCACGCTCCAGCCGGGTCGCCATGCTGGAGGGGGCGCTGGCCACCTGGGAGACCGAAGAGGTCGCACAGCTGGCCAGGCTCCTCAACCGCTACTCGGCGGACATCGTGGCGTGGAAGCAGAGCGGTCGCTGAACCGCCCTGCCTCCCGTCAGCCTTCCTCGAACGTGAGACTCACCGAGTTCATGCAGAACCGGTCGCCGGTGGGGGTCTGGGGCGCGTCGTCGAAGACGTGGCCCAGGTGGGACCCGCACGTGGCGCAACGCACCTCGGTGCGCACCATGCCGAGCGAACGGTCCTCGATCAGCTCGACGGAGTCGCCCGCGAGCGGGCTGTAGAACGACGGCCAGCCGCAGTGCGAGTCGAACTTGGTGTCCGACCGGAACAGCTCCGCGTCGCACGCGCGACACCGGTAGACGCCGGTGCGCTTCTCGTCGAGCAGCTCGCCCGTCCACGCCCGTTCGGTGCCCGCCTGTCGCAGCACCGCAAATTCCTCGGGCGAGAGCTCCTTGCGCCACTCCTCGTCCGACTTCGAGACCTTGTACGTCATGTCGACACCTCCGCGCATACCAACCTTCCTCCGGTCCGCGGTGTTCCCGCGCACCCTTTGAGCACGCGTGAGCCCCCGGCCCTGACGGGTCCGGGGGCTCACGCGGTGACGAGCCGGTGCTACGAGGTGGTCAGCTCGCGGCCGAGGCGTTGGTGCTGCCCGCGCCACGGCCACGGCCGCCCCGACGACGACGAGGCGCGCCCGCGCCGTCCGTCCTCGGGAAGTGGTCGGCAGCGGTGCGTCCGCCGCCCGACGCCGGCCGACCGCCGCCGCGCTGGCCGGTCGTCTGGCCGGCGCCCTGGCTGCGCGCCTGGCCCTGCCGGCCACCGCTCTGCCCAGCACCCTGTCCCGTGCCCTGACCACGGGTCTGGCCCGTGCCCTGGGCTCCGGATCGCGAGCGTCCGCCCTGCTTGCGCGGCTGGCCCTGACGACCCTGCGGCTGCGGGGCGGGCTCCACGTACTCCACGTACGGTGCGACCTCGCCGACCAGGCTGGTCACCGTCGCGTCACCGGGACGGACGTCCTGGGGACGAGCGGTGATCTTCGCCTTGCGGGTCAGGTCACGCACGTCACCGCGCTCCTCGGGCAGCATGATGGTCACGACGTCGCCGCCGGAACCCGCACGCGCCGTCCGCCCGGAACGGTGCAGGTACGCCTTGTGCTCGGCGGGCGGGTCCACGTGCACCACGAGCTCGACGTCGTCCACGTGGATGCCGCGCGCGGCGATGTCCGTCGCGACGAGCACCCGGACGTCGCCGGACGAGAACGCGGCGAGGTTACGCTCGCGCGCCCCCTGGCCGAGGTTGCCGTGCAGGTCGACGGCGGGCACGCCCGCGGCGGTGAGCTGCTTGGCGAGCTTCTTGGCCTGGTGCTTGGTCCGCATGAACAGCACGCGCCGACCGGTGCCCTGTGCGAGCTGGTGCACCACGTGCTTCTTCGCGTCCTTGTCGGCCACGGCGAGGATGTGGTGCGTCATCTGCGGCGGCGGCGCGGCGGCGTCGTCCACCGAGTGGGTGACCGGCTGGTGCAGGTAACGCTTCACGATGACGTCCACGCCGTTGTCCAGCGTGGCCGAGAACAGCAGGCGCTGGGTCCGCGAGGGTGTGCGGTCGAGGATGCGCTTCACACCGGGCAGGAACCCGAGGTCGGCCATGTGGTCGGCCTCGTCGAGCACGGTGATCTCGACGTCGTCGAGCGTGAGGTGCCGCTGGCCGAGCAGGTCCTCGAGCCGGCCGGGGCAGGCGATGACGATGTCGACGCCGGCGTTGAGCGCGGTGACCTGGCGCGACTGCGCCACGCCGCCGAAGATCGTGGTGGTCTTCAGACCGAGTGCCTGCGCCAGCGGGGCGATCGACTCGTCGATCTGGTTCGCGAGCTCACGCGTGGGGGCCAGGATCAGCGCCCGGGGGCGGCCCGTCCCACGACGCGGCTGCCCCGCCGCGACCGAACGGGCGCTGGACGTCGCGAGACGCGTCACGACCGGCAGCGCGAACGCGAGGGTCTTGCCGGAGCCCGTGCGGCCGCGGCCGAGCACGTCGCGACCGGTCAGGGAATCCGGCAGGGAAGCCGTCTGAATAGGGAACGGCGAAGTGATGCCGCGGTCTGTCAAAACGCGCAGAACGGGCGCGGGCAGACCGAGGTCGGCAAAGGTAGTCAAAGGAGTTTGGGCCTCTCGGGCTCGGTGGCGGCGCGGTTCGCGCCGGTGGTCCGCCGTGCTCACACCGGGCGGCGGGTGCTAACCCGGGCCGGGGCCACGACGTCGGGCAGCTGAAACCGCCCACGACCACCAACTATCTCATGTCTCGGTGACGGTGGCTGCGGCGCACGTCACGTTCGGTGTGGTTCTATGTGGCGCATGATTCCCGCAGCGACCAGCTCCGCCGGGCCGTTCGCCGCCATCGGCGACGTGCTGGGCACCATCTGGACCAACGCGGTCACCCCCGTGGACCCGCCGTCGAACGTGATGGTGCTCGGCATGTGCGCGATCGCCCTGGTCGTCGTCCTGTTCCGGCCCCTGTGGCACGTGACGCGCCACGTGATCACCATCGCCCACGAGGCGTCGCACGGCCTCGCCGCCCTGTTCTCGGGCCGCAAGCTCGAGGGCATCCGGCTGCACTCCGACACCTCCGGCCTCACCGTCTCCCGCGGCAAGCCCCGCGGCCCGGGCATGGTCATCACGGCGTTCGCCGGCTACGTGGGGCCCGGCATCATCGGCCTCGGTGCCGCATGGCTGCTCAAGCTGGGCTACGCCGTCGGCCTGCTGTGGCTGCTCGTGGCGCTCCTCGCGCTGCTGCTCCTGCAGATCCGCAACTGGTTCGGGCTCTGGTCGATCCTCGTCAGCGGCACCGCGCTCGTGTTCGTCACCTGGTTCCTGGAGCCCGAGGTGCAGAGCGCCGTCGCCTACGCCGTGACCTGGTTCCTGCTGCTCGGTGCGGTGCGCCCCGTGTTCGAGCTGCAGATCCAGCGCTCCCGGGGCCACGCCCGGACGTCCGACGCCGACATGCTCGCCCGCCTGACCGGTGTCGCCGGCCTGTTCTGGGTGTCGCTGTTCCTGCTGGTCACGCTGGGTGCGCTGGCGCTCGGCGGTGCATGGATCCTCGGCGTCGCGCTCTGACGCAAAACGTCCGCTTGTACCAAGCGTTTGGGCCCAGAACTCCGGTGAGTTCTGGGCCCAAACGCTTGGTACAAGCGGACTTCAGCCTGCTCGGGTTGGCGCCCGGGTGCGGGCGCCAGGAATCACGCCTTGGGCGTGAGCACGAAGCCCGGGCCCTCGGCACCGGGGTCGGTGTCCAGGGTCAGCGTCTCCAGAGCAGGTGCGGCCTGCGCCTCGACGAACACGTTGGTGGCACCCGAGGCGTCGACGACCTGGTCGTCGGGCTGCGGGGCCGGAACCAGCGCGAGCTCGAAGTTGCCGGGCTGGCCGGACGCCTGCGCGATGCGCAGCCCGCCTTCGACCGGCACACCAGCCTGCTGGGCGAGGTCCTGGACGGCCGTACGGGCATTGTCGGTCACGGTGAGCACGTTGAGCTCCTCACATTGGTTCTCCGCGGTCCCGACCACCGAACCAAGCCCTCTCCGTCACCGCAAGCGTGAGACGCATTTAGCCCGATATCTCCCGGTGGGTGAGACAGCGCATGACAGGCGCGGACAGAGCACGTACGGTGCCCCGCTGTGCGGCACGACGTCGTCGGGCGCGCCTGACCGGTAGGCTTTCTACTCGCGCCGCCCGGATCCCGGGCGCGCGGGCCTCTAGCTCAACTGGCAGAGCAGCGGACTTTTAATCCGCGGGTTCCGGGTTCGATCCCCGGGGGGCCCACCGTGACAGCGTCGTCATCAGTCAATTCATCCTGACCCGGACCCCTCACGGTCGAGGCACAGCCGGGCCACTCCTGACAGCACATCCACGGAACGCGCACCATTGTGCGCTACGCGACCGGTACCGTGGTCGCCCACCCGAGGCTGAGGGGTTCACATGGCACAGCTCGACCGCCGCACATTCCTGGCAGGCGCCGCCGTCGTAGCGTTCGACCCGGTGACGTCGCACTGGCTCACCAGCTTCCCGGAGAACGCCGGGGCGGTCCAGATCCCTCACCTCGACGGCGAGCTCGTCACGGACGACGCGTCCCTCGCGGAGGCGGCCACCGACTACGGGCGTCTGGTCCACCACCGCCCGCGGGCGGTGCTACGGCCGGGCTCCGTGAACGACGTCGTCGCGGTGGTGCGCTTCGCGAACGAGCACGGCCTGACGGTCGCGGTGCGTGGGCAGGGTCACTCGACGTTCGGGCAGGCGCAGGCCGACTGCGGCGTCGTCATCGACTCCCGCACCCTCGCCACCATCCACTCGATCGCTCCCGACCGGGCAGTGGTCGACGCCGGGGTGCAATGGCTCGACCTGGTCCGCACGGCCCTGGCGGACGGCGTCACGCCCCCCGTCACCACGGACTACCTCGGCCTGTCGGTGGGCGGCACGCTGAGCGTCGGCGGTATCGGTGGCACCTCCCAGCACTTCGGGCTGCTCGTCGACAACACGATCGAGCTCGAGGTGGTCACGGGCGAAGGCCAACTCGTGACCTGCTCCGCCGACCACGAGCGCGACCTGTTCGAGGCGGTGCTCGGCGGGCTCGGCCAGTTCGCCGTCATCGTGCGTGCGACGGTCCGGCTCGTGGCGGCCCCGGCCATGACCCGCGTCTACACGCTGACCTATCCCCAGGTCACCGACCTGACGGCAGCCCAGCGCACGGCCCTGGCCGACGGCCGCTTCGACTACCTGGAGGGCCAGCTGGTCCCCACCGACGACGACGGCTTCGCGTTCGTCCTGGAGGGCGGGGCCTGGTTCACCAGCGAGCCCCCCGACGACGACGCCCTGGTGGCCGGCCTCGCGCCCGCCGGGATCGACGTCGCGGACCTGCCGTTCTTCGACTGGCTGAACCGCATCTACGAGACCGTCGAGCAGGTCGAGGCGCTCCGCCTGCCCTGCCCCTGGATCAACGTGTTCGTCCCCGACGCAGCAGTCGACGAGATCACCACGGAGCTCCTCACCACGCTCAACCCCGCCGACGCCGGTGGTGTCGCCCTGCTCTACCCGACCAACCGGTCACTGGTCACGCGCCCTCAGGTGATGGTCCCGGACGGCCCGGTGTTCTTCCTGCTCGCACTGCTGCGAGCGGTGAGCCCGCCCGACGACGCGCAGGCGGAGCGCCTCATCGCCGAGAACGACGCGCTGTACGCCAAGGTCCGGGCGGTCGGCGGCGCCAACTACCCGGTGAACGCCCTGCACCTGACCCCGGCCGACTGGCGTGCCCACTACGGCGACCGCTGGCCCGCGGTGCGCAGCGCCAAGAGCCGGTACGACCCCCGCCGTGTGCTCACGCCGGGCCAGGGCATCTTCGAAGAGGTCAGCAGAGCTTCTCGTACTCCTTGAGACCCGCGACGGTCGAGGCGATGTCGAGCTCGACCTGCCCACCCTCCGCAAGGTCGAGCGCCTCCTGCAGCTGCAGGAACGGCACCCGGATCTTCTCGAGCGGGTCCTGGAACTCCTCGGGCACACGCGGCTCGAGCCGCCCCAGCTCCATCGCCATCGCGTGCATCTGGTCGGCCGACGTGCCGTCGAGCCCGTCGCTCGCACCCACGAGCGCCGTACCGATGCGCTCCTCGAGCGTCTTGTCGCCGTCGACGTACATCGCGGCGCACGCCTGGTTCGCGTTCAAGGGCGCGTCCGGGTCGGGTCTCGGGGTGGGTGCGGCGCTCACGCTGCTCGACGGCGATGCGCTCGCCCCGGCGTCGGCGTCGGCATCTCCATCGGCCGAGCAACCGGCGAGCAGGACGAGCGCGGCCACGGCGACGAGGGCCCCGCGGGCGCGGCAGCCGGCCGAGGTGGTGGTGACGGGTCGGACCATGGCGCACATGAAACCACCCGGCGCTGAGAATCCGCGCATCCGGTGGGTTTCGCCCGGGTGGCCGACACGGCGTCCTCAGGGCCGGGCGGTGAACTGTCCCGGAACACTCCCGGAATTCGCCTGGCCCCCACTGGGAAGCCGTACGAGACCGGCCTAGCGTGGTGAGTGAACCGCAGACCCGGAGGTCAGCATGGCCGTCGCCAGTCCCGCAGTCATCGCCCACCGCGGCTACTCCGCGGTAGCCCCGCAGAACACGCTCGCCGCGGTCGAGGCCGCGTGCCGCGCGGGCGCGGACGCCGTCGAGATCGATCTCCAGCCCACCGCCGACGGCGTGGGCGCCGTGATCCATGACGAGACCGTCGACGCCACCACCGACGGCACCGGCAAGGTCTCGGCCCTGACCTCGGCCGAGGTGCTCGGGCTGGACGCCGGCTCGCGCTTCTCTCCCGCGTTCACCGGCCAACGCGTGCCCAGCCTCGCCGATGTGCTGGGCGTGCTGGCCCGCCACCCGGACACGGACCTGCTGCTCGAGCTCAAGGGCTCGTGGAGCACGGCACAGGTCGAACGGGTCACCGCCACGATCGCCGCCGCGGGATTCGACGACCGGGTGCTCGTGCAGAGCTTCTGGCCGGGCACGGTCGCGACCGTGCGCGACGTCGCGCCGCACCTGCCGGGCGGCCTGCTCGTCTCGTTCGACCCGCCCGGCCTGCTGCGGCTCTGCGAGCGGCTCCGGGTGGTCGCCTGCAACCCGTCGGTCGCGGCGGTGGCGAACAGCCCGCGGCTGGTGTCCCGCCTGCATGCCGCCGGCCTGCGGGTCATGTCCTGGACGGCGAACGACCCGGCCGCATGGACCATTCTGGTCGACACCGACGAGGGCACCGGCGTCGACGCCGTCATCACCGACCGTCCGGAGCGGCTCGCGGGCTGGCTCGCCGGACGGACCGACCGCGCGGTGATCGGGTCGGCACCGGGGCGTGGCGGGATCCGGCTGCGGCGGCCCAGGCGCGCACCGGCTCCTCGGGTGGTCGCCACCCGGGCCTGACCCGCACGGCCGCCTGATCCCGCGCTACGGGGCTATGTCTGGTGCAACCAGCCGTGCAGGCGGCGAGTCACCCAGGGGAGCACCCAGTACGCCATGATCGGCGTCAGGATCAGGGTGGAGATCAGCACCTTGAGCACGAGCGCCACGTCGTCCCACCCGGGTACCAGGTAGGTGAAGAGGGCGGTGAACAGCAGGTTCACCGGGAAGAACCCGAGCCAGATGCTCGTCGCCTGCTTCCACCGGGGCGGCACGACGGAGGCCGCGACGTCGGCCGGCTCGTCCGTCCGTGCGGGGTCGTCGAACCAGCCCTCGATACCCGTCCGCTGCTGGTAGCGCAGCTCCTCGACGAGGCCGGTGCCCTGCGCCAGCCAGTCACGGCGCTCGGCGGACTGCTCCCAGGCGGCGAGCCGGTCAGCATCGGCGAAGCGGTAGAGCATGTGCCAGTCGCGGGAGCCCTCGGCGGCGCGGATCCAGCCCGAGCCGAGGAAGCCGGGCCAGCGGTTGGCGAGGTTGACGCCTGACTGCACCCAGCGGGTGACCTCAGGAACGTGGTCGGGGTTGACGATGCGGTGGATGGACACGGTGACGGGTTGTCCGGCGGGGGTGGGCACGGATCCGTTCGCGGCCTGTTCGTGATGGGCCATGTCCGAAGTCTCACGCATGGCCCTGCACCCATCAATGTGAGCGCGCACACCCCAGGTTGTCGCCTCTTCACTTCTGCAGCACCGTCTGCGCTCAGTTTTTGTGAGGCACGCCTCCGTGGAGGGGGTTACATAACTCTTGGACGGTCGTTCAGCATTGAATGTCGCCGCATGGAACCAACCCCCTGGGCCTTTCTGGCCCGGTTCCACGCGGCGACCGCCATGACCTCCGCGACACATCGCGCGCCATGGCCTGACCGCAGTCGACGCACTCGTCACCGTCCGTCCGAGGGATCAGCCCCTCACGGTGCCGTCGTGCGCAGCCGCAGAAACGGAAGCTCAGCGTGCCCCAGACGCCGAACCCCGTCGCGCCCCGTACGGCGTGCTTTGTCCTTGCCCCCGAGTCCCAGGTGCATCCTTGACGCGCGGCGACCACGCGCTCGCCCCCCGTCGTACGCGGCGCCCGGGCACACGCGGAGCGCACGCTGCCGTCGTCGAGCACTCATCTCATCCCCTGGTGCGCCGCTCGTCCCTCGCGATAGCCGCCGCACTCACCTCCGTGGCCCTGACCGCCACAGCGGCGGTCAGCCTCACCGGAAACGACGGCGGCTCCCCGAGCACCGCGTCGGCCGGCGAGCGCGGCACGCAGCCCAGCGCCATGTCCCTTGGCGCCATGGCCACCGACCCCGCGGTCCGAACCGCCGCAGCGAAGGCGAACGCCGTCCTGAGCGACGCGAGCTACGTCTCCCGCGAGGGCGACCTCGGGGGCAAGGAGCGCAAGCGGCTCAGCGTGGCGGCCCAGAAGCTGCGGTCCACGCTGGAACAGGCGCGCGACGCGTCCGGCACGACGATCGTCGGTGCACGGCAGGCCGCTGCCGCGTCCCGGGACAGCGAGCGCACCTCGCTCGCCGACCGGGCAGCGGACGGCGCCGCCCGTGAAGCAGCCGCAGAGAAGGCCACCGAGGAGGGCCCTCAGGCCGCGGCCACCGAGCCGACCAACCTGGCCGGCGCCGTCACCGGGGTCACCCCGATCAGTGAGCAGGCGACCACCGACCTCCCGATCCTCGAGACCCCGCTCGCGGGCGCGGTCGACACGACCGCCGAAGCGCAGGAGCCCGACTCCGAGGCCGCCACCGAGACGCCTGCCGCCGCGGCGGCGCCGTCGGCCGCCTCCATCGAGAAGGCGACGACGTCGCTCCAGCGGCTCATCACCCAGGTCGACGGCGACGCGGTCGTGTCCGTCAAGGCGGGACCGACGCCCGAGGAGATCGAGGCCGCGCGGCAAGCCGTCCTGAAGGCACGCGAGGTCCGTGCGGCTCGCGCCGCCGAGCGTGCCGCCGTCGAGGCACGGGAGAAGGCCGCTGCCCGCGCCGCCGAGGCGAAGGCGATGGCCCGGGCCGCACAGCGCTATGGCAACGGCCAGATCCCGTCCGACGTGCTCTGCGGTCTGAGCTGGGCGGGCGGCGAGAAGCTGCGGTGCGACGCCGCCGCCGAGCTCGAGGACCTGAACGGTGCCTTCCGCGCGGCGTTCGGCCGGAACCTTGACGTCACCGACGGGTACCGCTCCTACGGGGAGCAGCTGTCGGTCGCTGCCACCAAGGGCGGCCTCGCGGCCGTGCCCGGCACCTCCAACCACGGTTGGGGTCAGGCTGTCGACCTGTCCGGCGGCATCCAGTCGTTCGGTACCGCCGAGCACGCCTGGATGGTCGCCAACGCCGGGAAGTACGGCTGGAAGCTGCCGGCCTGGGCCCAGGCCGGCGGCAGCAAGCCCGAGGCCTGGCACTGGGAGTACCGCACCTCGTACTGACCTCGTGCCCGGTCCCGTACGGTGAGCCGGCCCCGCGAAGCACAGCTTCGCAGGGCCGGCTTCGTCATGCCCAGCCGAGCTCGTGGAGCCGTTCGTCGTCGATCCCGAAGTGGTGGGCGATCTCGTGCACCACGGTCACGGCCACCTCCTCGACGACATCCTCACGCGTCTCGCAGAACGCGAGCGTCGGGTTGCGGAAGATCGTGATGCGGTCCGGCAGCGCACCCGCGGCCCACATGTGGTCCCGCTCCGTGAGCGGCACCCCCTCGTAGAGCCCGAGCAGCTCCGGATCCTCAGCAGGGGCATCGTCCTCGACGAGCACCACCACGTTGTCCATCTGCGCCGCGAGGTCCGGCGGGACGAGGTCCAGCCCCTCGCTGACCGCCGTCTCGAAGTCCTCTCGCGTCATCTCCACCACGTACCCATCATCCCTGACCGGGGCCGGTTCGGGACCACTTCGTGGACCGTGCAGCGGGGCCGCCGAGCGCCTGTAGACTTGCCAGGTCCCAGCCCCCATCGTCTAGCGGCCTAGGACCCCGCCCTTTCACGGCGGTAGCACGGGTTCGAATCCCGTTGGGGGTACGAAGGGGCTCGTCAGAGCCTTGTTTCGGCAGTTGTGAGGCAGGTCATCCCGCCGGAGTCCGAATCTGATTTCAGATTCGGGCCCGGGATGGGTTAGGGTTCTCACGGTTCGGAACGAGCCCCCCGGATGCGGGTAAGCATTCAAGGCCCTGTAGCGCAGCTGGTTAGCGCGCCGCCCTGTCACGGCGGAGGTCGCGGGTTCAAGTCCCGTCAGGGTCGCGCGAGAGGCGCCCGGGTTGTCGGTCTCGACTATCCGGGCGTTCGCGCTAGGGCTCTGTAGCTCAGTTGGTAGAGCGTTCGACTGAAAATCGAAAGGTCACCGGATCGACGCCGGTCGGAGCCACAGCCAAGGACCCCCGGAACCATCATGGTTCCGGGGGTTCTGCGTTTCTCCGCTCGATTCGCCACCGAACCGGCGGGCGTCCCGCTAGGCTGACGGATCGTGGGAGACGCGGACGCGAGCGACCAGGGCACCACCGACACGCTCCGAGCAGTCGTGCTCGCGCTCGAACTCGTCGCCGCTGCCGCGATCGCCGCTTGGGCACTCGTGAGCATCTGGTCCGCCGCCTACCCACCCGAGCCCGGGACGGCGTGCGCGCTGGTCCATCCCCCGCCGCCCGCTTGTTCACCACAAGCCCGCTTCACTCCTGCGTTCATCTCCGCGATCGTCATCTCGCTGGGCTACAGCGCGGTGACCGCCCTCCTGCTGACCGTCGGCCGACGCAATGGCCTCGTGGCCGTGTGGGCGCTCGGTGGCCTGCTCCTCGTCAGCGTCCTCGCTGACCAGCTCGTGACCTGGGGCGGCGTGCCAGGCTGAGCCGGCCATGGCCCTCTGAAGCCCATGCCCATGCCCATGCTGATGCGCCGCAGGGGCGACACAGTAATCGGCCGGGCCCCTCACCGGCCGATCATCGCGCCCTAAGCCGCGCTTCCCAGAAGCCGTGAACATCATCCTCAGACGACTCCAAGGCAATTCCTTCCAGTAAATGCCCATTCGAGCATGGTTCCCTTCATCTCTTTTCCTCGAAGCCACGCCGCGCCAGGAATTGCCCCGTGCCCACTTCGCCTGTTGAGTTGTCTTCAGCGGCGCAGGCCGAAATCGGCGGTACGGGAGGGCAGATGATCGAGGACGTGAAGATCGACAGCCACACGGGGGCAGCAGGTAGCGCCCCGGCAGACACGCCGGAACCTGAGCGCCCCGCATCCCTGGGGAAGCTCGTCGAACAGATCTCCGAACAGGCGTCTCGGCTCGTGCGGGCGGAGATCGCGCTCGCCAAGGCGGAACTTGCCGAGAAGGCGAAGAAGTCCGGCATCGGCATCGGACTGCTGGTCTTCGCTCTCCTGATCCTGATCTACGCGGTCGGAGTACTGCTCCTGGCCGCCGTGTTCGGCCTGGGGACCGTCTGGCCGCTCTGGCTGTCAGCGCTCGCCGTAGGCGGCTTCATGCTGCTCGTGATCGCTGTCCTCGCGCTGGTCGGCGTGCAGCTGCTGAAGAAGGGCACCGCCAAGCCCGAGAGCGTCCAGCGGGTCAAGGATGACGTCGCGTCGATCAAGGAGGGGATGCACCGATGAGCACACCGACTACACCGCCACCGAGCAGCCAGGAGCTCGAGGCCGAGGTTCTCCGCACCCGTGCGGATCTCGCCGCAGCCATCGACGAGCTGACGACCCGCCTGAGCCCGAGCTATCAGGCCTCCCGCATTGCCCGCGAGGCCAAGCAGGCCGCGAGCGACGCCGGCGCGATGGCCACCGGAGCATTCGGCAACAAGAACGGCCCGGCGCAAGATCCGCGCCGGGCCCGCAACGCCAAGATTCTGATAGGAGCCACGCTAGGTCTAGTGGTCCTGGGCACGGCGGTTGCCGTGACCGCTGTACTCAGGCGCGCGCGGGGCTGATGCTGGGGGGCAGCACCCGGCGCGCCTTCGTCCTACTTGCCGACCAATCCGTCAACGACTTCCGACTAGTTGTCGGAGTCGCCCGAGCTGTCCGCTGCCGCACCGAGCAGCGCCCGTACCTCGGACTCCTTGTAGCGGCGGTGACCGCCAAGTGTCCGGATCGACGAGAGCTTTCCCGCTTTTGCCCAACGCGTTACTGTCTTTGGGTCAACACGGAACAAGCTCGCTACCTCGGCAGGCGTGAGCAGGACCTCGGATTCTCCGTGGATGGACATCCCCGCACCTCCTCCGGAACGGTGCCGGCCTGGCCGTACCAGGCGGTTGACGACACCCGCTCTTGCACCATTGTTAGCAGCAAACGGGATTTAGGCGACTTGGGGACGGGGTTTATTTCCTCACTTTCTCCGAGACTCGCCACGCGCGTCCGTTTCGGGCGAGTCCCGGACACGTGCGACACGCCGACAGCGCTATCCACCCCCCGGACACCGCACCATCGCAACGCTCCGCGAACGCGCCCAGGAGACATCCGTGCATCACCCAGGTATCGGCAAAGCACCGGAGCCGCATGGCCTGGACCGGAGGGCAAGATGGCCAACGGCAGGACGGAGGCCGGGGACTGGCACGCGGCACAGGTCCGCCCATGGCAAACGCTGCGTCAAGGTACTGCCAGGTGGCCGATCGAGTCCGTGGGCAGGGGTGAAGCCCGATCGATCTGAATGTCACATCGGAGGATGGGACGAATCACGCTCACGGACTGGAAGAAACGCCGTACCAGCATGTAACGTTGGAACCTGGACAGACGAAACGCCACGGGGCCGCACGTCCATGCACGGTGCCGCCCCGCTCCTACGTTGAGGGGGTCGGAGCCATGGGCCGCGGCCGTCAGAAGGCAAAGCAGACCAAGGTTGCTCGCGCGCTGAAGTACTACAGCCCGGACACCAATTATCACGCCCTCGAGCAGGAGCTCAGCGGGGGTTCCCACACGGATGTGGCGACTGAGTCGCGGTGGGAGTCACCGGAGGACGAGGAGTACGACAACAGGTACTCCGACTGGGCAGAGCAAGACAATACGCGCTGAGGGTGCCGGCGCGTCTGCGCCGGCACCGCGCCCGGTCCTCGACCAGGCTTCTCAGCACGTCACGGTCGGTAGTCGTTCACCAGTCTGACCGCACCGCCGGACACACCCTTTGTCCCTGCGACCAGGTTCTCCTGCGCCGCAGTGGCATCCAGGGTATCGACGCTCCCCAGCGTCCACGCGGGTACGCCCAGCGTGGACAGCCGGGCGAGCGCCGCGTCCGCGCCGTCGGCTCCTACGACCGCCACCATGCCCACGCCCAGGTTCAGGGTGTTCTCCAGGTCGCGGTTCGGCACGCCGCCGAGGTCGCGCACCATGCGGAACACCGCGGGCACGTCCCAGGACGCACGATCGACCGTGGCCACCATCCCTGCCGGAAGAACCCGTGCCAGGTTCGCGGCGAGCCCACCACCGGTCACATGGGTGAACGCATGGACCTGTGCCGCCTCGTCCGCGGCCAGGGCCAGGCAGTCCGTCGCGTAGACGCGTGTCGGCTCCAGCAGCTCCTCGCCCAGCGCACGGCCCAGCTCGTCCACGTGCCGGTCCAGGGCCCAGCCTGCCTGCTTGATCACCGCGCGCACCAGTGAGTAGCCGTTGGAGTGCAGTCCGCTGGAGGCCATCGCGATCAGCACGTCGCCGCGCTGCACCCGGTCCGGGCCCAGGACCTTGTCGGCCTCCACGATGCCCGTGGCCGCCCCCGCGACGTCGTACTCGTCCGGCTCCAGGAGACCCGGGTGCTCGGCCGTCTCGCCGCCCACGAGGGCGGTGTCCGCCACCTCGCAGGCCTGGGCGATGCCCCGCACGATGTCCGCGATCCGCTCCGGCACCACTTTGCCCGTGGCGATGTAGTCGGTCATGAACAACGGCTTGGCGCCCATCACGACGATGTCGTCGACGACCATGCCGACCAGGTCGAACCCGATCGTGTCGTGCTTGTCCATCGCCTGGGCGATCGCCACCTTGGTGCCGACGCCGTCCGTGGACGTCGCGAGCAGTGGCGCACGGTAGCCCTGAAAGGCCGACAGGTCGTAGAGGCCGGCAAAGCCGCCCACGCCGCCGAGCACGGCCGGACCCTGCGTGCGGCGCACGGCGTCCTTCATGAGCTCGACGGCCTTGTCGCCCGCCTCGGTGTCGACGCCGGCGGCGGCGTACGTCAGGCCTTCGGATGTCACTGGTGCTCCATGAGGGTGGTCGGGGCGGGTGAAGCGCTGTGGCTGGTGAAGCTGCGTGTGGTCACGGGTGATCGAGCGCGGTCGAGCCGCCGGTGCGCACGGCGAGGCGCTTGAG
This sequence comes from Promicromonospora iranensis, assembly GCF_028994775.1. GTDB lineage: Bacteria > Actinomycetota > Actinomycetes > Actinomycetales > Cellulomonadaceae > Promicromonospora > Promicromonospora iranensis_A. Next base: position 319,731 of record NZ_JAJQMN010000002.1, read on the forward strand.
GCCGTCCTCAGGCGGACCGAGCGGCAGCTCGGCCTGCTCGAGGAGGTGCTTGCCGAGCTGGTCGTCCGGCGGCAGCTCGATCGGGTACTTGCCGGTGAAGCAGGCGGCGCAGAGCTGCGAGCTGGGCTGCTCGGTCGCGGCGATCATGCCCTCGGTCGTGATGTAGCCGAGGCTGTCGGCGCCGAGCGACTGCCCGATCTCGTCGACCCCCAGGCCGTTCGCGATGAGCTCCGCGCGCGAGGCGAAGTCGATGCCGTAGAAGCACGGCCACTTCACCGGCGGCGACGAGATACGCACGTGCACCTCGGCGGCGCCCGCCTCACGCAGCATGCGGATCAGGGCGCGCTGGGTGTTGCCGCGCACGATGGAATCGTCGACCACCACGAGGCGCTTGCCCTTGATGACCTCGCGCAACGGGTTGAGCTTCAGCCGGATGCCGAGCTGCCGCAGCGTGTCGGACGGCTGGATGAAGGTACGGCCCACGTAGGCGTTCTTCGTGAGGCCCTGCCCGAACGGGATGCCGGACTCCGCCGCGTAGCCGACGGCGGCCGGCGTGCCGGACTCCGGCGTCGGGATCACGAGGTCGGCGTCGACGGGGTGCTCGCGCGCCAGCTGTCGCCCCATCTCGACGCGTGCCGAGTGCACCGAGCGGCCGTTGATGGTGTTGTCCGGCCGGGCCAGGTAGACGTACTCGAAGACGCAGGCGGCCCGCTCGGCCTCGGCGAAGCGCTCCGAGCGCATGCCGTCGGCGTCGATGCAGATGAGCTCGCCCGGCTCGACGTCGCGCACGTAGGACGCGCCCACGATGTCCAGAGCGGGGGTCTCGCTGGCGACCACCCAGCCGCGGTCGAGGCGGCCGAGGACCAGCGGGCGCACGCCCTGCGGGTCACGCGCCGCGTACAAGGTGTTCTCGTCCATGAAGACCAGGGAGAAGGCGCCGCGCAGGCGCGGGAGCACCTCCAGCGCCGTGGCCTCGAGGGTCCGGTCCGCGTCGCCGGCGAACAGCGCGGTGATGAGTGCGGTGTCCGTCGTGTTGCCGCGCGCGAGCTCGCCCCGGCGCTGCGCACCGTAGCGCTCGGCCACGAGGTTCACGAGTTCTGCCGAGTTGGTCAGGTTGCCGTTGTGGCCCAGCGCCACCGTGCCCGACGCCGTCGCGCCGAGCGTGGGCTGGGCGTTCTCCCAGGTCACACCACCAGTGGTGGAGTACCGGCAGTGCCCGACGGCGATGTGACCGGTCAGGGCGTTCAGGGCCGTCTCGTCGAAGACCTGGGATACGAGCCCCATGTCCTTGTAGACGAGGATCTGCTCACCGTTGCTGGTGGCGATACCCGCGGATTCCTGCCCACGGTGCTGCAGTGCGTACAGGCCGAAGTACGCAAGCTTGGCGACCTCCTCGCCAGGTGCCCAGACCCCGAAGACGCCGCATGCGTCCTGGGGGCCCTTCTCGCCGGGCATGAGGTCGTGGTTCAGTCGGCCATCTCCGCGCAGAGGCATGTTCCGAGTATCCCATGCAGCAGGATCGAAGGTGCCAGCCCGGCCTGTGACCTCCGTGTCAGCGGCCGCGCAGGCTCCGACGGTCCGCGATCACCGCGAACAGGCCCGCCAGGAGCGTGGTCACCATCGTGACGAACGCCGTGAGCACCGTGACGTACACGCCGGGCTTCATCATGGCCGCACCCGAGGGCGAGTTCACGAGGTAGAGCGACAGGCTCAGCCCGAGCACGATCCCGACCAGCGCGCCCGTCCAGAAGAACGCCTTGTACCGCGGAGCCCGGCGCACGCTCGTCGGATCGATGACGTCGCGCACCTCCACGTCGTCGGAGGAGTCGCTCGGTACCTGGGTTTCACTCACGAAACCAGGGTACGCGTCCAGGGAGGGCGCCTGAAAACGACCGCCCGCTGGTCGGGCTCGTCGGGACCCGGGTCTCGACAAGCTCGACCAGCGGGCGGGCGGCCGGTCGGGTTACTACTTCACGAGCTTCCAGGGGCCGTGCTTCCACGCACCCGGGATCTGGAGGATGGTGGGGCGGGTCGCCACATAGACCTTGCCCTTGTACGAGACGGTGTCACCCCACCAGTACAGCTTCCACGGCTGCCACGCGGGGGCGACCGGCTCCACGGGGTCAGCCGCCTCCACGGTCAGCGGCAGCCGGGCGGTGGTGCCCGACGGCGAAGCCTGCGCCAGGAGCTGGTACGCACCGGGTGCCGTGCCCGCCGGGACCGTGACCGACGCCGACGTCGCACCCCCGGACACCGTGCTGGTGCCGAGGGAGACGCCGTCGGCCGCCGCTCCGCCGGACGGGACCAGGAAGGTATCGACGGCGGTGTTCTGCGGGGCGCCGAGCGAGGTGAGGTCCAGGCCCGACAGGCTGACGTCCGTCGAGGCGCCCGCCTTGACCGTGCCCGGCAGGGCCGGGGCGACCGTGCGGGTACGGGCGAAGCTCGGGGTGATCGGCGAGGCGCTCTCCAGGTACGAGATCCACGCATCGCGGTCCACCAGGCCCGAGTCGCGGCCGTCCGTGCCCTCGGTGAAGGCCCGGAAGTTGTCGCCCCCGGAGATCAGGAACGAGAAGGTCGCGACGCGGTACTCCGCGGCCGGGTCGACCGGCACGCCGTCGATCGTGATCGACGAGACGTTGTCCCCGGGCGCCGCGTTCGGGTCGGCGGTCTTCACGGTGTACGAGACGTTGTCCGACAGGCCCAGCGCCAGGTACGGACGCGATGGGCGGTTGCCGTTGGCGTCCGTCTGCCACTGCTGCTCGAGCAGCGCGTCGAGCTGCGCACCCGTGAGCGTGATCGTCCACAGGTTGTTGACGAAGGGCAGCACCGCGTTGGCCTCGGCGTACGTGATGACGCCGTCCTCGCCACGGTAGAGCTCGTTGCGCAGACCGCCCGGGTTCACGACGCCGATGTCGGCGCCGCCCCGGTCGTCGCTCGAGAGCGACTCGCGCAGCGAGTTCGCCACCAGGTTGCCGAGCGCCGACTCCGACGCGCGGTCGTCACGGTTGCCGCCCGTGTAGACGCCGTTCGTGTACGAACCGCCCGCGAAGGCCGTGGTGACGTCGGCGGTCACCTTGCCGATCGGCTGTGCGCCGATCTTCTCGGCCTCGGCCAGCGCGGCGTCCACGATCGTGTCCACCTCGGCGACCGCCGGGTAGGTCGCGATCAGCTCGGCAGCCGGGGTGGTGGTGCGCGCCACGTTCTCGACGGTGTAGTCGGTGACCTCGAACGACTCCGTGTCGACCGTCAGGGAGACGTGGCCCAGGAACTCGCCGTAGTTGCCGGTCTGGATGATCGGCCGGGTCTCCCCCGCCGCACCCGGGACCGGCGCGTCCCACGCGTACTGCTTGTGGGTGTGGCCGGTGAAGATCGCCGCGACGCGCGGGTCGGTGTCCTGCACCAGCGCGGCGAACGGACCGCCCGCGGCGATCTCGTCCTCCAGCGTGGCGCCGTCGGGCGTGCCCGCGCCGGCACCGTCGTGCGCGAGCGCCACGACCACGTCGGCCTCGCCGTTCGCGGGGTCGCCGTCGAGCAGCTCGTCCGTGACGCGGTTGAGCGCCTCGACCGGGTCACCGAACTCGAGCCCCTCGATGCCCGAAGGCGTGACCAGCGTGGGCGTCTCCTCCGTGACCACGCCGATGAAACCGACGTCGACGCCGTCCACCGGGACGACCTGGTACTCGGGCAGCGCGGGCTCGCCGGAGGCGTCGTAGACGTTGGCGCCGAGGTAGTCCCAGTCGGCGGCGTCGGCGACACGGCCGGTGAGGTCCGCCATGCCCTGGTCGAACTCGTGGTTGCCGACGGCCGAGGTCTTCAGACCGAGCGCGTTCAGCACGTCGAGGGTGGGCTGGTCCTGCTGCAGCGCGGACGCGAACAGCGAGGCACCGATGTTGTCGCCCGCCGAGACGAACGCGGTGCCGTCGGGGTTCTGCGCCCGCAGCTCCTCCACCGTGCCGGCGAAGTTCACGGTGTTCTGGTCGATGCGGCCGTGGAAGTCGTTGATGGCCACGAGGTCCAGGTCGACGGAGCCGGGCTCGGTGGTCGTGCCGCCGAGGTCCAGGCCCACCAGGACCGGGTCGTGGTCGGACGACCGGAACGGCGTCTCGTCGTAGAGGATCGACGCGTTGTAGTTGTACCGGCTGTACTCGTTCGCCACCGGCTCGTACGCGTTGATGTTCCAGATGTCGGTGCCGGTCACCAGCTCCGCTGCGGCCGGCGAGGCCAGCACGTGGTCGAGCGAACCGACCATGCCGTCGAAGTTGTAGGTGTACTCGCCGGTGGTCGGGCCCAGGTCCGTGTAGCCGGCGTCGGTGAGGACCTTGATCGGGTCCTCCTGCTCGTAGGCGTTGAAGTCGCCGACCAGCAGTACCTTGTCGGTCCCGGCCGCGGCGGCCTGCGTCTCGGCGAAGCTCGCGAGCGACGTCGCCTGGCGCGTGCGGGACTCGTTCGACGCACCCTGACCGTCACGCTGGTCCGCGTCGCCGGGCCACGGGCCGGCCGAGCCCTTCGACTTGAAGTGGTTGGCGATCACGAGCACGTCGTCACCGGCGTCGGCGGCACCGCCCGCGGGCTGGAATGCCTGGGCCAGCGGCTGACGGGCGTTCTGGAACGCCTCGTCGCCGAGCAGGATCGTCGAGCCGCCCACCGGCTCCGCCGTGGCGGTCCGGTAGATGAAGGCGTTGCGGATGACGTCCTCGGCCTGGGGTACCTCGGCCGGGGAGCCGACGTAGGCCCACGTACCGGCACCCTCGGCGACGTTCAGCGCGTCCACCAGGTCCGACAGCGCCTGGTCGCGCGAGCCGCCGAGGGCCGCCGTGTTCTCGATCTCCAGCAGCGCCACCACGTCGGCGTCGAGCGCCGAGATCGCCGCGACGATCTTGGTCTGCTGCCGCTGCAGGTCCTCCTCCTCGGCCGCGCCGCGTGCGTCGCAGCCGCCCGAGACGGTGACCGGGTCGCCCGTGCGGTCCCTGTGATAGGTGCAGCCCGTGAGCTCGTCACCAGTGGTGCTGAAGTAGTTCAGCACGTTGAACGTCGCGACCTTGAGGTCGCCGCCCACCTCTGCGGGCGCGTCCTCGCGCGTGTTCTCGAAGGTGGCCGGCTGGACCGCCTCGGCGACGTCGGGCGTCAGCTGCGACGTCGGCTGGAACCCCCAGGCGTCGAACCGGTAGTCCAGCACGACGGGACGCGTGAACGTGACGGCGGCGCCCACGCGCAGCGGCGCACCGCCGGTCAGGTAGGGCAGCGGCTTCGACTTGTTGGCGGTCGAGTTGTAGTTCAGCGACGCACCGTCGTCGAGCAGCACCGCGCGTGCGGCGTTGTCCGCGACCTGCGCGTCGTACTCCGCCGAACCCGGGCGGCCGGCGGTCGTAGGCTGCACCAGCGGGCTGTCACCGGCGGCCAGGCCGACCGTCCCGTAGTAGTTGGTGTCGTAGTTGTCCGTCACCGTGAAGTCGCCCTGCGGCGCGAGGAGCATCCCCTCGAGGGCCTCGCGCTCGGCCGCGGTGGCGGGCCAGGCGGTCACGGTCGGCTCGACCGTCGCCGGCTCGTCCAGAACGGTCCAGCTGCCCGCCGTCGGGGTGACCTCGGTCAGCCCGTTGTGCTCGGAGACCGTGCCGGTCACTTCCACATGGTCGCCGGCCGAGAGGTCGGCGGCAGCCGCGGCGGAGAACACGAAGAGGCCGTCCGACGCCCCGGGCGTCGGGTCCTGGCCACCACCCGTCCCGGCGGTCTGCAGGTACAGGCCGTTGAACCCACCGGTCGGATAGACAGCGGTGACGACGCCACGGGTCGTCACCGTCTTGCCCACGAGCGGCGAGGCGGCACCGGTGCCCTGGATCTCGGCGATCGGGGTGACCTCGCCGGGCTCTGTCGGCTCTGTCGGTTCCGACGGTGTGGGGCTGGGCTCGGGCTCCGAGCCCTCGCCGTTGACGGGGGTCACCTCGGCGGAGAAGACGAAGTCCGCCGAGTTGTCGCCCGTGTCGTCGATACGTTCCAGCGACCCGACGACACCGGTACCCCGGCCGGCCGGGCCCTGAGCGGTCTCGAACGTGTCGGCGGTGCCGTAACCGAGCAGGTCGACGACGCCCTGGGCGCCCTCGGCGGGCACGGCGCCCTTGGCTGGCGTGACAGCGGTGGCCTGCGACGCGAGCGCGACCACGCCGGCAGTACCGCTCGAGTTGAGGCTGCCGACGGCGTCAGGCGTGGGGAGCGGCTCGCCGTTGGTCGCGTTCGAGGCGCCCTGCACCAGGTAGTGACCGCCGGCGGCGATGGTGCCGCTCAGCGCGGTGACGCCGGAGAACGACGCGCCCGTCGCGGACTTGTACTGGACCGACCAGCCGTCGACGCTGACAGGCTCGTCCGTCGGGTTGTACAGCTCCACGAACTTGTTCCGGTACGGCTGGCCGGCGCTGCCACCCACGAGGTAGGCCTCGCTGATGACGACGTGCCCGGAGTCCGGACCGTCGGTGGTCGCCGCGGGCGCGGCGAACGCCGCGGTCGCGGGTGCGGCGAGCGCTGCGGCGAGAACCACTGCGACTGCGGCCCTTCCGCGGGATCGGGGGTTCGGTCGCGGGGACCGGAGCGTGCTGGGTCTCACGCTGACTCCTTCTGCAATAGCCGACCCGGGAAGGGTCGGGCTGGAGTGCACTGCTGCTGAACGTCCTGGTGGGCGGCATCGCCGCGGCCGGGCGCGCATTCGTTGCGCGAGCGATCCGGCACGAGCGCCACCAACCAATCACTGCATTGTGAACCGGCGGTTACGGTCGAGCACCGGCCGGAAGAACTGGCCTCCCCGCACCGGGTGAACCTGTCTCGACCGATCGACTTGATCAGCGCCGAGGCTAGCGGGTGTCACCGACATCCGCTGCCAGGCACGCGCCACCTCGGCCCCGGTTCACCCGGGAGCCGGAGCCTCCGGGGCGCTGTTCCTCCCGGACACGGCCCGGTGCCCGACCGGCAACGGCAGCAGGTGGGAGATGTCCGAGCGTTCGCCCGAGGCGTGGACGCGTCCGTCCTCCACAGCATCCGCCCAGGTCACCGCGCCCGTGACCAGACCAAGCCAGGTGTCGGGGTCCGTCTCGACCACGTTCGGCGGCGTGCCACGCGTGTGGCGCGGACCGGCCACCGCCTGCACGGCGCCCGCCGGGGGCACGCGCACCTCCACCGAGTTGCCGGGAGCGCGGTCGGCGAGCTCCTCCAGCGTGAACCGCACGGCGGTCGTCACCTCACGGCGCTCCGCGTCGCCCCGCGCCCACGCGGCCACCGCGGTGCGCCCGGCCGCCGGGTCCGTCCGGCGCCGCGGGGACACTACTGCACCGCCAGGAAGTCGCCGAACCTCGTCCAGCCGGACTGCTCAAGGCCGGTGAAGTCGGTTCCGGGCACGACAAACGTAACCTGAGCGTGGACGACGTCGATCATGGGACAAGTATCGCGGACCACCGCCTCAGTAGCGGTAGACGTCCGAACCCGGGCCCTCCACCGCGAACAGGTCCGCCGCCACGACCACCGGCAGCTCGAGCGACGCCACGGAGGGGTATTCCGCTACGCGCACGACGTCCGGGAGCCCGTCGGACCCGACCGCGGGCACCGGCTGCGACTGCGGCTGCGCGAGCCGACGGGGCGAACCGCTCGGGGGCGCGTGCCGCGGCCACGGCTCGGACAGCGGCATCTCGTCGCGGACCTGAGGGCGCACGGGCCGCCGCACCGGCGGGTAGCTGATGCCGTGGCCCGGGTGCCGGGGAGCCGGGGCTGCCTGCGCCTCGCCGTCCGGCTGCGGACTCGGGCCGGGCTGGGGGTACGGCTGTGGGGCCGGGCGTGGCCGCGGCACCGGGCGCGGTCCCGGGCTGGGGCTCGGCTGGGGCCGCGGGTCCGGCTCCGGGCCCGTCGTCGGACCGGGCTCGGCGCCGGACCGCAGGATCCTCCCGTGCGCGGGTACCGGGCCGTCGGCGACAGGCGTCGCGAACGGGGCGGGTGCGGCCGCACGCCGGGCCGCCCCGGCGGCCGACCGCGACCCGGGCACCGACCGCGGGCCGGACGTGGAACGGCGTCGGCCACCTCCCGCGCCTGCCCCGCCGGATCCGGGCGCGTCCTGGGCTCCGGCTCCGCGGTCGGCCGCGGGCGCCGTGTCGATCGCGCGGTCGCCGACCAGCGTGAACATGACACGGCGCTCGGAGACGTCGGCCTCGGTGAGCCTGACCCGCACCTCGTCGCCCAAAGGCAGCCGCGTGGCCGTCACCCGTGCGCGGACGGCGGGATCGCGCAGCACGACCAGACCGCGCTGCACGTCCTTGGTGTCGTCGTCGACGTCGACCACCACGGCGTCGAACTCCTCGCCCAGCCGGTCGGCGAGGAGTGATGCCTCGACGATGTCGACGCACTCGCGCTCGAACGAGGAGGCGCGACGGCCGGTCTCGGCCATCACGGCGGGCAGGTGCGGCAACGCCTCCAGCACCCACGCGGGCACCGCGGTACCCGCCGAGACCGCGAGGCAGACCTCCGTCGCGTAGCGGTCCACCAGGCGCCGCAGCGGGGCGGTGACGTGCGCGTAGTCGGCGGCGATAGCGGCGTGCCGAGTGCTCTCGGGCGGTGGGACGGGGGCGCCGTCGGGCCCTGGCATGCCGAACGCGACGTAGCCGGCCCCGCGGAACAGGGTCGTCGCCTCGTTGAGGAACGCGGCGTGCTCCGGGATCCGCGACACGAGCGTCGGCACCAGCCGTGCGTACGGGAGGCTGTCGGCCCACTCGATCCGGAGCGCTCGGGCGGTACGGCGCAGGCGGGCCACGTCACGCGGGTCGGCCTCGGGAAGGGTGCGGAGGATGCCGACACCCGCCTCGCGCATCAGGTGTGCCGCCGCGATGCCCGTGAGCAGGGAGATCTGCGCGTTCCACTCCTCGACCGGCAGGTTGCGACGGAAGGACAGCGTGTACGTGCCGTCCTCACGACGCTCCACCTCCTGCTCGGGCACCTCCAGCGAGACGCCGCCACGGGCGGACTCGAGGGACTGGCGCAGGCGCCCGACATCGGCCAGCAGCTGCAGGGACTCGCTCGCCGTGCCCGCGTCGAGGGCCGACTGCACCTCCGCGTAGGTGAGCCGCTCGCGACTGCGCACCAGCACCCGCTCCAGCGAGGCGCCGGTGATGATGCCGCGCGCGTCCAGCGTGACCGTCCAGAGCACCGCCGGCCTGTCCTCCTCGGGCAGGAGGCTCGCCGCGCCCTCCGACAGGATCTTCGGGTGCAGCGGGGTGCGTGCGTCGGGCCCGTAGACCGTCAGGCCGCGCTTGCGCACCTCCCTGTCGAGGGCTCCGCCGGGCGTCACGAAGGCGCCCAGATCCGCGATCGCGTAGTGCACGACATAGCCCTCGCCCGACTGCTCCACGTGGACCGCCTGATCCAGGTCCTTGGAACCGGGTGGGTCGATGGTGACGAACTCGATGTCGCGGCGGTCGGTGCGGCCGGCGGAGAAGTCCTGCTCGACCGCTGCCCGCGCCTCCTCGAGAACGTCTTGCGGGAACATCGCGGGCAGACCGACCTCGGCGCGGAGCGCCGCGAGGGCACTGCTCACGTCGTCGGGGGCGGCGGGCGCGAGGCGCATCTGACGAGTCGGCACATCTGCGAACATAGGCCGATTCCGCGCTCCCCGCGCGGTGTCACTGTGCTATTCGACGACGACCGTGGCCAGGACCGCCCGATGGTCGGTGCCCGGGACCTGCATCGTGACGACGTCGGAGACAGGCATGTCCTTCTCCACCACCACGTGGTCCAGCGCGAACAGTGCGGGTACCTGGCCGCCTTCCGGCCAGGTCACCGCGGGGCCCGCGCCCCACTCGCGCGTGGCGTCGGCGAAGCGCGAGCCGAGCAGGTCGCGGAAGGTCGCGTGGTCGTAGGTGGCGTTGAAGTCGCCCGCCAGGATCTGTGGTGTGTCGTCGGCGTGCGCCTGCTCCGTCAGCTTGACGAGCTCGGTGCGCCAGGTGGTGATCTCCGTGGGCATCGGCGGATGCGGGTGCACCACGGTGACCCGCACGTCGGTGCCTCCCACCCCGACGACGGCCGACGGCATGGCGAAGCTCGTGCCCGCCAGCTCCTCCTCGTCGGTCAGGGCCGTTGACGACCACAGCCCGCTGCCCGCCGGGCTGTCGTCGGCGGGCACGGTGAAGCTGTGCGCCAGGAACTCGTCGAGGCCGGCGTCCGCCAGGGCGTCCTCGAATGCGGGCGTCAGCTCCTGGACCGCGAGCACCTCGACGTGCTGCGACGCCACGAGGTGGACCACGCTCTGCGCGTCGGCCTCCCCGTACAGGGCGTTGATCGTCATGACCCGCAGCGTCCCGGTTTCGGCGGGGTCGGCCGCCGACGACGTGTCCGGCGGCACGAAGAAGGGCGCCGTCCAGTAGACGTAGCCGGCCATCGCCACCGCGAGCAGCAGCGTCAGCACCCGGCGGCGGGCGAACAGCACGACGATCAGCAGCGGCAGCGTCAGCAGCGTCGCCCACGGTGTGAACGCCACGAGGTGGGGCAGCAGGACCACGTTGTCGAACGGAAGGACCCGGGCGACGGCCACGAGGAGCAGGGGGATCGCGATGATCCAGAGCACTAACGAGATGAAGCCATGGACAAATCGCACCCCCGGACCCTACCGGCTGCGCAGCTACGAGTGTGGCGCCCGGGGCCCCGTTGACGGGTGATCGGCAAAAGGTCAGGTGATCGGCAGTCCGAGCTGCCGATCACCTGACCTTTTGCCGATCACCCGCCGGGGCTTTCCAGTCAGCCGAAGATGCGCGGGAGAGTGGCCTCGTGTGCCTCGCGGGCCTCCGACAGCGGGATCTCGAACTGGCCCTCGACCACCACGGCGTCGCCGCCGGTCGTGCCGAGGCGGAGCACCGGCACACCGGCGTCCTCGGCGAGGTGCGTCAGCTCGCCCTCGTGCTCGGGGTCGACGGCGACGATCACGCGGCCGGTCGACTCGGCGAACAGCGCCACGAACGGGTCGACCTTGTCCCGGCCGGTCACGCCCTCGAGCGCCACCGACGCACCGATGCCGAACCGCAGCGACGCCTCGAGCAGGCCCTGGACCAGGCCCCCCTCGGACAGGTCGTGCGCGGCAGCCGCGAGCCCGGTCTGCCGGGCCTCCACGAGCGCGGAGGCCAGCGCCTTCTCCGCGGCCAGGTCCACGCGCGGCGGCAGGCCGCCCAGGTGCGAGTGGACGACGTCGGCCCACGCCGAACCGTCGAGCTCGTCCCGCGTCGTGCCGAGCAGGAGGAGCGAGAGCCCCTCGGTCTGCCAGCCGGACGAGAGCGCGGTGCTGACGTCGTCGAGCACGCCGAGCACGCCCACCACGGGGGTGGGGTGGATCGACGAGTCGATCTGGCCGGGCTCACCCGTGCCGTTGTAGAGGGAGACGTTGCCACCGGTGACCGGCACACCGAGCTCCTGGCAGGCGTCGGCGAGGCCCTCGATCGCCTCGACGAGCTGCCACATCGAGTCGGGGTGCTCCGGCGAGCCGAAGTTCAGGCAGTCCGTCACGGCGAGCGGCTTCGCGCCCGACGTGGCGACGTTGCGGTACGCCTCCGCGAGGGCCAGCGCGGCCCCCGTCCGCGGGTCGAGCTTGCCGTAGCGGCCGTTGGCGTCGGTCGCGAGCGCGACACCGAGCCCGGTTGTCTCGTCGACGCGGATCACGCCGCTGTCGTCGGGCTGGGCAAGTGCGGTGTTGCCCTGGACGAACCGGTCGTACTGGTTCGTGACCCACGCCTTGGAGGCGAGGTTGGGCGAGGCCAGCAGCGTCAGCGCGGTCTCCCGCAGCTCCTCACCCGACGCCGGACGGGCGAGGCCCGCCGCAGTCGTCGAGTCGGCCTGCAGCGCGTCCTGCCACTCCGGACGCGCGTAGGGCCGGTTGTACACGGGCCCCTCGTGCGCCACGGTCCTGGGGTCGACGTCCACGATGCGCTGGCCGTGGTGGTCGATGGTGAGGCGGCCGGAGTCGTTGACCTCGCCGATGACGGCGGTCTCGACCTCCCACTTGCTGGTGATCGCGAGGAAGGCGTCGAGCTGGTCGGGTCGGACGACCGCCATCATGCGCTCCTGCGACTCCGACATGAGGATCTCGCCGGCGTTGAGGCTGGGGTCGCGCAGCAGCACGTCGTCGAGGTCGACGTGCATGCCGCCGTCACCGTTGGAGGCGAGCTCGGAGGTGGCGCAGGAGATGCCCGCGGCGCCGAGGTCCTGGATGCCCTCCACGACCTTCGCCGAGAACAGCTCGAGGCAGCACTCGATGAGCACCTTCTCCATGAAGGGGTCACCGACCTGCACGCTCGGGCGCTTGGCGGGGACGCCGTCCTCGAACGTCTCGGACGCGAGGATCGAGGCACCGCCGATGCCGTCGCCGCCCGTGCGTGCGCCGAACAGCACCACCTTGTTGCCGAGGCCGGAGGCGTTGGCGAGGTGGATGTCCTCGTGCCGCAGCACACCGAGGCAGAGGGCGTTGACGAGCGGGTTGCCCTGGTAGGAGCCGTCGAAGACGAGCTCACCGCCGATGTTCGGCAGGCCCAGCGAGTTGCCGTAACCACCCACGCCGGAGACGACGCCGTGCACGACCCGCGCCGTGTCGGGGTGGTCGACCGCGCCGAAGCGCAGCTGGTCCATGACCGCCACCGGGCGCGCGCCCATCGAGATGATGTCGCGGACGATGCCGCCCACGCCGGTCGCGGCGCCCTGATAGGGCTCGACGAAGGAGGGGTGGTTGTGCGACTCCACCTTGAAGGTGACCGCCCAGCCGTCGCCGATGTCGACGACGCCCGCGTTCTCACCGATACCGACGAGGAGGTGCTCCTTCATCTCGTCGGTGACCTTCTCGCCGAACTTGCTCAGATGCACCTTCGACGACTTGTAGGAGCAGTGCTCGCTCCACATCACGGAGTACATCGCGAGCTCGGCCGCGGTGGGGCGGCGGCCCAGGATGTCCTTGATGCGCTGGTACTCGTCCTCCTTGAGTCCGAGTTCTCCGTACGGCTGCACCTCATCAGGGTTGGCCGCAGCGGTCTCCACCGTGTCCAGTCTCGGGACGGCGGGGGTCGGGCGGGAAGGTGCCTGGGACGCGGGCGCGGTCATGTAGTTCCTCGCGAGCGGGGTAGGTTTCTGGGCGCCGGAGCGCCCCGCCAGTCTACGACGCGTCACGCAGCAGGGCGGTCGCCCGGTACCCGCACCTGCCAGACACACAGGTCACAGGCGTGATCCGTCCGTCTGACAGGCCGGGCGCCGGTCAGAGCTGGGAGTCGTACACGCGGACGTAGTCGACGACCATCTGCTGGGGGAACTGCGTGGTCCCGTCCGGGTATCCCGGCCAGTTGCCCCCGACGGCGACGTTCAGGAGGAAGAAGAACGGCTGGTCGAAGACCCACTGGTTGCCGCCCGTGTCGGCTGTGGTGCGGGTCTGGTAGACGTTGCCGTCCACCGACCAGCTGATCCGCCCCGGCTCCCAGTCGATGGCGAAGACGTGGAAGTCGTCGGCGAACGACCAGCCCTGCGGGTGCGTGTACGCCGCGCCGATGCCCGCGCCGCCCGAGTAGCCGGGGCCGTGCAGGGTGCCGTGCACCATGTGGGGCTCGTACCCGACGTTCTCCATGATGTCGATCTCGCCCGAGTCGGGCCACGGGACGCCGTTGCCGATCTGCCCGCCGAGCATCCAGAACGCCGGCCAGATGCCCTGGCCCCGGGGAATCTTGATCCGCGCCTCGAGGTGGCCGTACTTCGGCTGGACCTTGCCCTGCGTGGTCAGCCGGGCCGAGGTGTAGCCGCCGTTGCCGTCCTGGCGAGCGGTGATGACCAGGTTGCCGTTGCCGTCCAGGGCGGAGTTCTCCCGGGAGGTGGTGTAGGTCTGCAGCTCGTTGTTGCCCCAGCCCCCGGCGCCGGTCTCCAGGTTCCAGGTGGCAGGGTCGGGGGCGCTGCCCGCTGCGCCGTCGAACTCGTCCGACCAGGTCAGCGCGCCGAGGGCGGCTTCCTGCGTGGCCGGCGCCGACCCGGCGTCGGGCGCCTCAGGCGCCGCCGCGGAGGCGACGAGCGAGGCGGACAGAACGAGGGCCGCGGCGGCGGTCGCCGTGACGGTGGTGCGGATGGTGCGTTGTCTCGTGCTACGCATCGGACGCTCCTTCGCGAAGATGTGTCTCCCGCCGCACAGAGGACGGGGCGGGCCTGCGGTCGATCGCACTGGTTGGTGGGGTGACGGTACTTTTCACCCGCTGGATGGGACAAGATGGTGAAAGTACGTAGTCACACGCCCGCCGTGTTCCTTCAGCGGTGCTGAACGGTCAGCCAGTGATACACGATGGACGTGCAGGGTTGCCCCGGCCGACGATGACGGCATGCCCCTGCGTCACTCCCTCCTCGCCGTGCTCGTCATGATCATCTGGGGCACCAACTTCCTCGCCATCGACGCCGGCGTCGACGACGTGCCTCCGATGCTGTTCCTGGCGATCCGGTTCGTCGTGGTGCTGGTCCCGGCGATCTTCCTGGTCCCCCGGCCGGCGGCCGGCCTCAAGGACGTGCTGGTGGTGGGACTGTTCCTCAGCCTCGGCCAGTTCGCCCTCATGTACACGGCGATCTGGCTGGACATGCCGCCCGGACTGGCCTCGCTCGTGATCCAGGCGCAGGTCGTCCTCACCGTCCTGTTCGCCTCGGTCGCCCTCCGCGAGCGCCCGACGCCGCCACAGCTCGTCGGCGTCCTGCTGGGCGCGGTAGGTCTGGTGATCGTCGGTGTCGGACGGTCGGCGGCCACCCCCGCCCTCGCGTTCCTGCTCACGCTGGCGGCCGCGGCGTCGTGGGCGACCGGCAACGTGATCGTGCGCCGGCTGGGTTCGGCGACGCAGGCGGCCGGGGGTAGGCAGAGCCCGCTGGCCGGCCTGTCGATGACCGTGTGGTCGGCTCTCGTGGTGCCGGTGCCGCTGTTCGCCCTCGCCCTGGTGCTGGACGGTCCTGCGGCCGTCGGGTACTCGCTGACGCACCCCACGTGGGCGGCGGTGCTGTCCACCCTCTACACGGCGTGGCTCGCGAGCCTGGTGGGCTACGGCATCTGGAACACGCTGCTGGACCGGTACCGGGCGAGCGCGGTGGTGCCGTTCACGATGCTGGTCCCGGTGGTGGGCATGACCGCCGCCTGGCTGGCGCTGGACGAGGTGCCGAACGCGGCCGAGGTGGGCGGTGGCCTGCTCCTCCTGCTGGGGGTGGCGATCACGTCGGGGCTGTTGCGGTGGCCGGGCCGGCCCCGCTACGGCACCGCCGGGTAGCCCAGGTCCAGGACGTAGCAGAGCAGGTCCACCCCGGGTACGGGCGCCCAGTCACGGGCGGGCTCGCGCCGGAAGCCGAGGCGCTCGTAGAGCCGGTGCGCGCCGTGCGCGCCGGTCTGGGTGGAGAGCACGATCCGCCGCGTCCCGGCGGACCGCGCGATGCACTCGCGCACGAGCGCGGTCCCCGCGCCCCGGCCCTGGGCGTCCGGTGCGACGCCGAGCATGCGGATCTCTGCCTCGTCGTCCTGGGCGATGTCGGCCATCGGACCGCCGTGCGGCACGAACGTCACGCCGCCCACCACCACGCCGTCGTCCAGGGCGACGATGATCTCCGCGGCGCTCGCCCGGCTCGCGACGTCACGGAGGACGTCGGCATAGAACGCGGCGTCGGGGGCGTCGAGCTGCCCGTCCGCGGAGAACGCCTCGACGACGATCTCACCGACCGCCTCGTACTCGGCGGGCACGGCAGCGCGCACCTCGACCGCCCGTCGCTCACCGGCTCGCACCAAGGCCGCCTGGCTCTCGTCGCTCATGCCACAACGGTAGGCCGCGCCTCTGACACCCTCTGCTGCGCTCGCCCCGACGCCGTGCCGGTCCGGCTCCCCACCCTTCCCACCGCCCCTCTCCCCGGCTCGCTCACCGGCCCGCTCCGCGAGCGCCGCCGCACCCGTCCCCCCGGCTTGTACACGGAAAGGATGGTGGCCACCGCAAGCGCGGTGAGCGACACCGTCGGCGGGTACACGAGGGAGGAGAGGTCCGTGACGGGGACCTGACCGGCCTCGACCGCGACGCCGGCCGCACCGACGCCGGCCATGCCGGGCCGCAGGGCCACGACGACGAGGACGCACAGCAGCACGTTCATGACGAGCTTGACCGCCACCCACCAGTAGCGCACCAGGCCCCACTTGGTCGCCAGGCCGAGCACGAGGCCCGAGGCCAGGCAGGCCAGCCCCGAGACCAGCATGGGGGTCACCACGAACTCGGCGAGGGCACGCAGGGCGAGGCCACGGGCGGCGTCCGAGCCGCCGCCGAGCCCTACGCCGACGAGTACGGCGACCAGCACGTCGATGCCTGTCCACGCTCCGGCGGACACGATGTGGACCGTCAGTATTGCCTTCCGTGCGCGCGGTGCCAGCTTCATGGTCCTGCCCCTTCCTCCGTCGGACGCCGGGCGACGCCTCTGCGTCCCAGCGTCCTGGACCAGGTCCGCCGCGGGATCGGCCGTCGGGCGGCACTCGTCCTGCGCCGCCCGACGTGTGCTCGGTGGCCCGTCTACGCTCCCGGACGTACGGCGGTCTACGGCGCACAGGGGGTGACGCCCGGTCGGGCATCGGACACAGTGGGACCGGAGGTGAGGGGACATGGGAAGGCTGCGTCTCGTGGACGTGGGGGTCACTGCCGCGCTGACGGCGCTCACGCTCGTGGCGCTGCCGTTCCTGCAGACCCCGCCGGGGGTTCGTCCGGTCGACGGCCTGGCGTACGCGCTGGCTGTCACGGCCGCGCTCGGGACGTTGCCGCGCACCCGCCGGCCGGTGCTCGCCCTGTGCGTGGTCACCACCGCCACCGTGGTCTACCTGCTGCTCGCGTACCCGTACGGCCCGGTCATGGTGTGTCTCGTCGTGGCCGTCTACTCCCTGGCGCGGAACCGTCCGCTGCGGCCCGCGCTCCTGTATGCCGCGGCGACCCTGGCACTGCTCCTGGTCCACGTCTTCACGCACCCGGCGGCGCTGGGCCTGCCGATCGGGCTGATCCCGGCGACCGCCGTCGTGGCGGTACCGTTCAGCATCGGCGCCGCCCGGCAGATGTGGCACCAGGCCCGGGCGGCGGAGCACGCGGCGGCGGAGCAGCAGGCACGCGACGACGAGCGGCTGCAGCTCGCGCACGAGGTGCACGACGTCGTCGGGCACGGGCTGGCCGCCATCCAGATGCAGGCTGACATCGCGCTCCACCTGGGCCGCCCGGACGACGCGACGACCGCGCTGGAGACCATCTCGAAGGCCGCGAACGAGGCGCTGACCGAACTGCGCACCACGCTTGCCGTGATCCGGCCCGGCGCCACCGCGTCCGCGGGCCCCGAGCGCGCACCGACGGCCGGGCTGGCCAACCTGGACGTGCTGGCGCAGCGGGTGCGTTCGGCGGGGGTCGCCGTCGACGTCGCGGTCGGCGGCACGCCCCGGCCGCTGCCCGACGCCGTGGACCTCGCCGCCTACCGGGTGCTGCAGGAGTCACTGACCAACGTCGTCAAGCACGGCGCCGGATCGACGGCGCGCGTCGAGGTGGCGTACGAGCCGGAGATGGTCCGGCTGTGCGTCCGCAATCCGCGCCCCGCGGACGGCGGTTTCGTCGCGGGCTTCGGCATCACCGGGATGCGGCACCGGGTCGAGTCCCTGGGCGGGCGGCTCGACGCCGGTCCCGCCGATGGGTCCTTCGAGGTGCGGGCGGTACTGCCCGCTGGGGGTGTCGCATGATCTCGGTGCTGCTCGTGGACGACCAGGACCTGGTCCGGATGGGCCTGCGTGCCCTGATCTCCGGGGAGGCGGACATGGCGGTCGCCGGCGAGGCCGCCGACGGCATAGCCGCCGTCGCCCAGGCCCGCAGCCTGCGGCCCGACGTGGTGTTCATGGACATCCGGATGCCCGGCATCGACGGGATCGAGGCGACCCGGCGCATCGCCGAGGACCCCGACCTGACCGCGACGCGCGTGGTGGTGCTCACGACGTTCGAGCACGACCAGTACGTCGTGGACGGCCTGCGCGCCGGGGCCAGCGGGTTCCTCCTGAAGAACACCTCACCGGCCGACCTCGTCACGGCGATCCGCACGGTGCACGACGGCGGCGCCCTGCTCGCGCCGTCGGCCACCCGCACCCTGATCAGGGAGTTCACGGCCGCGGCGCCGCGCGCACCGGCGCCGCACCCCCGGATCGGAGACCTGACCGATCGTGAGCACCAGGTGGTCCGCCTCGTGGCCCAGGGGATGAGCAACCACGAGATCGCCGAGCACCTCGTCCTGAGCCCCGCGACCGCCCGGACGCACGTCTCGCGCGCCATGATCAAGCTCTCCGCACGGGACCGTGCCCAGCTGGTCGTGTTCGCCTACCAGTCGGGCCTCGCGTGAGCCCGCGCCGCTATTGAGTGCTCGCGTAACGAAGATGTCATCGGGGGGTTCCCGCCGTTTACCCGATAGTGGTTTCATTCGGACATGAAGCTGCTTCGAACTTTTCCGAAGGTTGCCTTCGAGTTCGGGCTTGCCTCATGGCAGTGGATGGGGCTTCGCGAGCAGACACCGCGCTTCGCGACCTGTTTCGGCGACATCTTCCTCGAGTCGCTGGACGGATGGTGGTTCCTGGACACGGTCGAGGGCACGCTCGAGCTCCGCTGGACCTCGGCGGTCACCATGTACGCCGAGCTCGAGTCGGCAGAGGGCCGCGCCACCTACCTCATGGACGACCTGGTCCGCGATGCCCGGAGCCGGGGCATCCACCTCGGCGAGGAGGATGTCTACACGTTCAACCCGCACCCCGCCCTGGGCGGTGAGCTGGGCGTGAACGGGCTCGGCACCATGCGCTTCGAGCTGGCGGTCAACTGGGTCGGGCAGATGCACGACCAGGTGCTGCACGGCTCCGGCGAGATCAACCTCCCCCCGATGCCCGACGACGGGCGGCACGCCGACGCGCCCCGGGTCGCCGCGGCCTGGGACGCCGCCTGGTCGGAGGACGAGACCTTCGACGTGCCGTTCGAGCAGTACCTCGCCACCACCACCTTCGCCGCGGTCGCCGCACCGGGGCAGAACGACGGCGTCCAGCCCTACGCCGCCCGGGCCCACAGCGCTGAGACCTACGGCGCTCACAACTACGCGGCCGAGAGCTACGAGGCGCCGGCCAACCCGGACCGGCCGGCCCCTACGCCGCCCTGGCCGGGGCAGCAGCCGGGACAGCACAGGGCCGCCGCCGCCCCGCACTGGTCCGGGCCGGCCGAGACGGCGCAGCAGTGGGCGGACCCGAACCAGGAACCCGAACCCGCGACAGCGGTCGACGATGACGCAGCCCCGCACTACCCGTCCTACCCCGCCGCCGAGCCGCACGGCACGAGCACGTCCGACCAGCAGTTCGGTTGGACCCCGCCGCCGCAGGCCTGGCTCCCGTACGACGCCGAACCGGCCGGCTCCGGCATGGATCAGCAGGCCCCGGCCGCCCCGGCATGGAACAGCCCGACCTGGGGCAGCACCACGTGGGGCAGCCAGGCCCCCGCCGTGGCGGCAGGCGGCAGCGCGCAGCAGTCCCACCGCGCCGACGACCCGTTCACCGCATGGGACGACCTGTGGGGGAAGCGCTGAGCCGCTGCCGCCGGGCGGCCGCCGCCTGACGCACGACCGGTGCTCCCGAGGGCCGTTCCGGACGCAGCCGACGCTCGCGCTCGGTGCGCGCGACCATGCTCAGTTCCCCCGGGGTGGTCGTGCGCGCCCGCTTGAGCAGACGGGTCTCCAGCGCCACCCGGTTACTCCGCCGCAGGCCGTCCGTGTAGCCGAGGATCGTCTGCGCGTGCGCGTGGGTGATGTGCCCGCCGCGCAGCGCGGCGAGCGTCCGCGGATGCTCGTGCACCAGCGCACGGGACTCCTCGATGAGCGCCACCGCCGACCCCTCCGGCACCCGCAGCGCCCTGGCCAGCTGCTCGACGAGCTCGGGTGCCAGCCCTGCGAGATCGTCCGCGTCGACCTCCGGCGCCTCGAACAGCTCGGGCTGGTCGGCGACCCACTCCCGGACGGATTCCATGAGCACCGCCCGGGACGCCGCGAGCGAGGCGAGGAGCGCGTCGACCGCCGCCACAGCGTCGACCGCCTCCGTGAGATTCGCGAAACCGCTCGCGAACCCCGACTCGCGCGGTGCGGCTGCACCACGCGGAGACTGGCCCGGCACATCGGCGGGACCATGAGTCACCAGCACCTTGTTCGAACGCATGTTCTAAACATAGAGGGTGCAGCCGACACGCGCCACCCAACACACCGGTCCGTGCCGACCACCCGCACAATGGGGAGGTGCCGATCCGACGAGCCGCCCGGTCACCCCTCGCCGCGTGCGCCGTACTGGCCGCGCTCCTCGCCCTGAGCGGCTGCGACCTGGCCGCCCGGACGGACCGCGCCCGCGGCGCCGACGCCGGACCGGCGCCCACCGGGGCGGAGTCGTCCCAGCCGTCCGAGCAGCCGGAGGCGCCCGAACGCAGCCGGCCCAGGCCACGCACCAGCACGGTCACCCTGGACGACGTCGTCCTGCGGATCGTCACGCGGAAGGCCGCCACCGTACAGACGGACGAGGACGGCCCGAGCACGCGGACGGTCACCCTCAGCCTCGCCCCCGGAGGTTCGGCACGCATCGCCCTCGACTCGCCCGGCGCGCTCGACGTCGACAGCGACGGCAGCATCGCCGTGCTGGACGGCCAGGGCACCCCCGTCGCGGCGGTCAGCCCGCCTGCCTCGGCGTCGGGCACCGGGAACGACGCGCCCCGCATCGAGGTCACCGACCTCGGCGCCACCGAGGCCAGGGTCGAGGTGGACAGGCCCAGGGTGATCCGCGGGTCGGGCTCCGCCGGGACGGCGAAGCGGACCGGTCCCCTGCCCGTCGCGTTCGTGGTCGGCACGGACGCGATCGAGAGCGCGACCTGGGGCGAGAACGAGGGCGGGCGCTCGCTCGCCGTCGACCCGACCGACTGGGCACGGCACGCCGGCCAGGCAGGGCTCGACCTGATCCGTACCCAGCTGGTGGCGGCGGAACCGGACGCCGGCAGCAGCACCATGGGCGACCAGCTCGTGTGCCACGCGGTGGGCGCGCCCGACAAGGCCACGTGGAACCTCGAGCCCTGGCGCCCCGATGTCGGGCTCATCCTCACCGCCACCGCGCACTGCAACCCCGTGTGACGCCACCGCGCCTCTCCGCCGAAGACGGCCGCGCCGTGACTGATTCGTGACCGTCGGCGGTGTGATTCAAGGTGCGAACCGGCTCCGGTTGGGGTTTCCTGGAAAAGGCGGCGAGGCAGGCTCGCCACACAATCAGATGAGCCCCAGCTCAGCCGGACCCCAGCTCATGTCGTCGTGCGCTCCCAGGCACTCGATCGCCATCCGTCGACGGCCGGTGGTCCACGGGATCCCCCCTGGGGTCAGGCATTGCTCCTCGGAGATACCTTGGCAGGGAGGCTCCTGATGACCCGTGTACTAGTCCTTGGATCGATCGTCGCCGTGGGCAGCGGCGTACTGCTCGGATTCACGGTCGCCTATCAGCTGGTGCCACTCACCGTGCTCGCCGTCCTCCTCGGGCTGGCGGGCATTCTTGCGACCGTACGGGCGACCCCTGAGCCGGCGACGGAGCAGGGCGCCCCCGTGACGCTCGGCGGACCGCTGGCGCGCACCGTCGACGACGAAGAGGCGGACGACGAGCCGGTCCCGGCTCCCGTCCAGCAGCTTCCCGTCCCCGTCGTGGCCGCGGTGCCCGACGCCGCGTAACCCCTCGCACGTCAGCGGACGACGAGGGGCCCCGACGGGCCCGACCAGCGGATGGTCGAGCCCGTCGAGGCCCCTCGTCTGCGGTAGCCCGCGCGTCAGGCGCCCCGCGCCTCCCGCTTGCGCAGCTCCTTCTCGCTGATCGGCGCCGTACCACTCGCCCGCAGCTCGCGGTAGTACGCGGCAGCCTCGTCCTGACGGACCTTCTCGGAGCCGTCGGCGATCGGGGCACGCAGGTGCTCCTGCGTGAAGCCCCAGGCGTCGATGACGTCGAGCACGTGCGGGCGGAGCTCCTTGAGCAGCCGGTCGATCGTCGACGTGACAGCCTTCGCACGGCCCGTCGAGAGGCGGCCGTTGGTCAGGTGCCAGTCCAGGTGCCGCTCGATGGTCGTGAGGCCGTAGATGTCCCGGAGCAGGGTCAGCACCCTGCGGGTACCGGCGTCGGACACCTTGCCGATGGCCTTCGTGAACGCGTCCCAGCGCACCAGCTCGGCCCACGCGGCGGCGGACCCGATGAGGTTCACCTGGTTGTCGTCGAAGATCTCCTGCGCGCGGATCGAGTCGGCCTTGAGCGCCGGCCGCATGCCCATCGCGGTCGACGCGACCATGCCCTCGAAGCGCCCGGCGATGAGCTCACGCTGCACCTCGGCGTCCAGCAGCCGGCCCGCGGAGCGCGTACGGCCGCCGTCGGCCACCGTCTGGCCGAGGCGCTTCAGCGGGAGCTTGTGCAGCACCGCGTCCTTGGCCTGGCCGGCCACGATGGTCGCCATGCCCCCGGGAGACTTCGCCACCTTGGCCATCCGCTTGCCGTAGTCGCCCACGAGGCGCTTGGCCGCGAGCTGCAGCAGCACGTGGTTGTCGCCCTCGAACGTGGCGTAGATGTCGAGGTCGGCGCGCAGGCCGGTGAAGCGGTTCTCCGAGAGGAAGCCGGCACCGCCGCAGGCCTCACGGCACTCCTGCAGGGTGTCGAGCGAGTACCAGGTGGAGGTCGCCTTGAGCGCGGCAGCCGTCGTCTCGAGGTCCTCGCGCATGGCCGGGGTGTCCTCGCGGCCGGAGAACACCGCGTCGAACAGGTCGAGCAGCTCGTCGTGCGCGAAGTGCATCGCGTACGCCTCGGCGATGCGGGGGAAGAGGCGACGGCGGTGCGTCGCGTAGTCGAGCAGCGTCAGCTCGTCGGCACCGGCCGACGGCGAGAACTGGCGGCGCTGGTCGGCGTATTTCGTCGCGATCGCGAGGCCGATCTTCGCCGCCGTGATCGCCGCGCCGTCGAGCGAGACGCGGCCCTGCACCAGGGCGCCCAGCATGGTGAAGAAGCGCCGGCCGGGGCTGTCGATCGAGGAGGTGTAGGTGCCGTCCGGGGCCACCTGGCCGTAGCGGGCGAGCAGGTCCCGCCGAGGCACCCGCACGTTCGTGAAGTGCAGCTTGCCGTTGTCGATGCCGTTGAGGCCGCCCTTCTGGCCGTCGTCCTCGCCGCCGACACCCGGCAGGAACTCCATGGTCTGCGGGTCGCGGATCGGCACGTAGAAGCAGTGCACACCGTGGTCGACGCCGTTGGTGATGAGCTGCGCGAAGACCGTGGCCGCGACACCGTGCTTCGCGGCGTTGCCGAGGTACTGCTTCCACGCCCCGCGGAACGGGGTGTTGAGCACGAACTCCTCGGTCTCGGGGTCGTACGTGGCGGTCGTGCCGATCGAGGCGACGTCCGAGCCGTGGCCGGTCTCCGTCATCGCGAACGCGCCGGGGACGCTCAGATCCATCGCGCCGGGCAGGAACCGGTCCTGCTGCTCCTCTGTCCCGAGGTGCAGGATGGCGGCGCCGAACAGGCCCCACTGCACGCCCGCCTTGATCTGCAGCGACGGGTCGGCGGCGACGAGCTCCTCGAACCCCACCAGGTTGGCACCCGCCTGCTCGCGGCCACCGAGCCGCTCCGGGAAGGCCTTCAGCACATGGCCGTAAGGCACCATCTGCTTCATCTGCGCGAGGGCGATCTCCCGGTGCTCCTCCTTGGTGATGCCCTCCTGCTTCCAGAGCTCGGGATGCTCGGCCACCATGCGACGAGCCTCCGCGCGCTCCTCGGGCCAGCGGCCGAGCAGCATCCGCTGCAGGGCGGGCACGTCCACGCGGGTGCCCGACGCCGGACGAGGCGCCTGGGGCTGGGGCGCTGCGGCCTCGGTGGCCGTGGGGGTGGTCACGGACTCGGAGGTGGTCGTCATCGGTTCTCCTCGGTGTGCGGCCGGTGGGCCAGGTACTGGGTTCGGGAGGGTGGGTCTACGAGTGGTCGGTTCGGTCGGGTCAGCCGGTGACGGTGAGGTCAGGCGGTGACGGTCGCGGATCCGGGACGGTTGTGGTGCAGCACGCCCACGGGACCGGTCCAGAGCCAGAGCGTCACGCGCTCGGTCAGCTCCTCCCGGGTCAGCGGGCTGGACTCGACGTTGCGATGGCCGAGCCACCACTCGCCGGAGCCCCGCACGAAGCCGACGGCGCCGGCGGCCCAGGCGGCCGCGTCCGCCTGGGGGACGTCGGTGGCCCGCGCGAACGGTTCCGCGACGAGCTCGATCACCGAGTCGAGGTAGGCCCCCAGCGGGTGGAGGTCGACGGGTGTGGTCGGGACGGTGGCGGCCGCGTCCTCGGCGGCGGCGGCACGACGACCACGACGGCCGCTCTCGACCGGCGCCGGTTCGTTGCCGCCGATAGCGGTACGCGTGACGAACCAGTAGACGTTGGGGGAGCTCTCGATCATCTCGAGGTAGACCCGCACCATCTCGCGCAGCGCCATCTCGGGGTTGTCCGCACGCTGCGCGGCGGCGCGCAGGGCGTCGTGCATCTGCATCACCACGGTCTCGGCGACGGCGAGCCGCAGGCCCGCCTTGTCGTCGAAGTACCGGTAGACGATGGACTTGGACGTGCCCGCCGCAGCGGCGATCTCGTCCATCGAGACCGCAGGCCCGAGGCGGTGCACCGCCTTGCGCGCCGCGCGGACGAGCTCTGCCCGACGGGCCGTGCGGTGGTCGTCCCAGCGGGTCGAACGACCATCGACTCCGATGCTCATCGATCCACCTCCTCACCGTGACTCGCTAGAGGTCTTGTGATTCGTCTCACGAGACTGAGAGTATCAGGTACTGTGAGTCCTGGGCACCACCCCGGGGCGAACCGGGTCGCGGCCTGTCCCGGCCTCGACGAGGCTCGTTCTACGAAGCCACTTGCCCGACGACGAAGTGAGAAGGAACAGCGACGTGTCCACTACCCCCTCCCCCGTCCCGTCCACGCGTGAAGCCGTGATCATCGGCGGCAACCGCATCCCGTTCTCCCGCGCCGGCAAGAAGTACGTCCGGACCAGCAACCAGGACATGTTCACCGCAGCACTGGAGGGCCTCGTCGCCCGGTTCGGTCTGCAGGGCGAGCGCCTGGGCGAGGTCGCCGGCGGCGCCGTGCTCAAGCACAGCAAGAACTTCAACCTGATCCGCGAGTCGGTGCTGGGCTCCTCGCTGGCGCCCACGACGCCCGCCTACGACGTGCAGCAGGCCTGCGCCACCGGTCTCGAGGCCGCCATCGCCGTGACCAACAAGATCAAGCTGGGCCAGATCGAGTCCGCGATCGCCGGCGGCACCGACACCGTGTCGGATGCGCCGATCGTCGTCAGCGACCGCCTGCGCGCCGCGCTCCTGGACGCGAACCACGCCAAGACCACCGGCGCGAAGATCAAGGCTCTGCTCTCGGTCCGCCCCAAGGACCTGGCGCCGGCCACGCCGAGCACCGGCGAGCCGCGCACCCACCTGTCGATGGGCGAGCACCAGGCCATCACCACCGCCAAGTGGGGGATCAGCCGCGAGGCGCAGGACGAGATCGCGTACAACTCGCACCAGAACCTCGCCCGCGCCTGGGAGTCCGGCTTCTTCGACGACCTCGTGACGCCGTTCAAGGGCCTGACCCGCGACGACAACATGCGCCCCGACACGTCGCTCGAGAAGCTCGCCAAGCTCAAGCCGGTCTTCGGCACGAAGCTGGGCGAATCGGCCACGATGACGGCCGGCAACTCCACGCCGCTGACCGACGGCGCATCCGCCGTCCTGTTCTCCTCGCGTGAGTGGGCCGAGGAGCGAGACCTGCCGATCCTGGCGAAGTTCGTGGACGCCGAGACGGCGGCCGTCGACTTCGTGCACGGTCACGAAGGTCTCCTCATGGCGCCGGCCGCCGCGGTGCCGCGCCTGCTGGCCCGCAACGGCCTGACTCTCGAGGACATCGACTTCTTCGAGATCCACGAGGCGTTCGCCTCCACCGTGCTGACCACGCTCGCCGCGTGGGAGGACGAGGAGTACTGCCGCACCGAGCTCGGTCTCGACGGCGCGTTCGGCAAGATCGACCGCAGCAAGCTCAACGTGAACGGCTCCTCGCTCGCGGCGGGACACCCGTTCGCGGCGACCGGTGGGCGCATCATCGCCACCGCCGCGAAGCTGGTGGCCGCGAAGGCCGCCGAGACCGGCCGCCCGGCACGGGCACTGATCTCGGTCTGCGCCGCCGGTGGCCTGGGCGCCGTCGCCGTCGTTGAATCCGTGTGAGCCCAGAGCGCAACGGAGGGTGAGGGCCGAGGAACGAGGCACTCGCCCGCAGTGAAGCGCCGGGCTCACACGGCATACCAATCAGTGTGAGCCCCGCGATCGAGCCTCTCCCCCCAGACCGGAAGGAAATTCGTGGCTGACCAGTCCGCCCCGTCCGACAAGTACACGGTGGCCGTGAACCGCGGCTTCACCAAGACCATCGCGAAGAAGCTGGGCCTCCCCCGGCCCGCGATCCTGCGCCGCTACACCCCGGACGCCCCGCTGACCGTCGGCCCGGTGCTCGTCGTGTCCGACGACGCCTCGGCCGGCGACGCGGACGCGCTCGCCAAGGCCCTGCTCGCCTGGGACGTCGACGTGCGCCGGTCCACCGAGGGCGCCGGTGACGTCCGCTGGGGCGGCGTCGTGCTCGTCGGTACGTCCGCCGAGTCCCCCGAGGCTGTCTCGGAGGCAGTGCTCACCCTCGGCAGCACG
The DNA here is from genome assembly GCF_028994775.1 of Promicromonospora iranensis. Lineage (GTDB taxonomy): Bacteria > Actinomycetota > Actinomycetes > Actinomycetales > Cellulomonadaceae > Promicromonospora > Promicromonospora iranensis_A. The sequence goes on from NZ_JAJQMN010000002.1 coordinate 346,511, forward strand.
CTCCGCAGGCTCGCGGGCAACGGCCGGGTCGTCGTGGTGTCCCGGGCACCGGAGGCCGGCGACTCGCCGGCCGTCGCCGCCACCCGGGCCGGTTTCGAGGGCTTCACACGCTCGGTCGGCAAGGAGCTGCGGGCCGGCGCCACGGCGAACGGTGTACAGCTGACCGGGGGCGCCGCCGTCGACTCGGCCTCCGCGCTCGGCACGCTCCGCTTCTTCCTGTCCGCCAAGTCGGCGTACGTCGACGGCCAGGTGCTGCCCGTCGGCCCGTCGGACACGCCGGAGGACCTCAACTGGGAGCAGCCGCTCGCCGGCAAGGTCGCCGTCGTCACCGGTGCCGCGCGCGGCATCGGTGCCGCGATCGCGCGCACCCTGGCCCGGGACGGCGCCAAGGTCGTCGTCGTGGACGTACCGGCTGCCGGTGAGTCGCTGGCCGCCGTCGCGAACGAGATCAAGGGCACCTCGGTGCAGCTCGACGTGACCGCCGACGACGCGGGCACCAAGATCCTGGAGGCGACCCGGCACCTCGGCGGGATCGACATCCTGGTGCACAACGCGGGCATCCTGCGCGACAAGCTGCTCGCGAACATGAAGCCCGCCCAGTGGGACGCCGTCATCGCGGTGAACCTCGCCTCGCAGCTGCGCATCAACGAGCAGCTGCTGGCCGCCGGGGTCGAGGGGCTGCGCATCGTGTCGCTCGCCTCGACGTCGGGCATCGCGGGCAACAAGGGCCAGACCAACTACGCGTACTCGAAGTCCGGCGTGATCGGCCACACGGCCGCCACCGCGCCGCTCGTGGCGCAGCTGGGCGGCACGGCGAACGCCGTCGCACCGGGCTTCATCGAGACGGAGATGACCAGGTCGATCCCGTTCGCCACACGCGAGGTGGGCCGGCGCATCATCCCGTCGCTCCAGCAGGGTGGTCTGCCGCTCGACGTCGCGGAGGCCATCGCCTTCCTGTCGTCCCCCGTCGCTCACGGGGTGAACGGCCAGGTGCTGCGCGTCTGCGGTCAGTCCATGCTGGGCAAATGAGAGAGCTGACAGTGCCGGGCGCACCGGCGTCGTTCGACGTGACAGAGCTGGCCCAGCTGCCGAGCCTGGGCGGGCTGTTCGCCAAGGGTCTCGCCGGCTCCGCCGGCAAGCGCCCGAAGGGTGCGGTCCGGCTGCCCGAGGTGGCCTACCAGGTGGCGGACGTCGACACCGCCGGCGAGGCCGAGCATCTGGCGGCCTACCAGCGGCTGCTGGGTGAGCCGTCCTCCGAGGTGCTGCCTGCCGGGTTCCTGCACGTGCTGGCCTTCCCGCTGGCGACCGCCGTCATGGTGCGGGGCGACTTCCCGCTCCCGCTCCTCGGCATGGTGCACCTGAAGAACACGGCGCGGGTGCTCCGGCCGGTACGGCTGGGCGAGGTCCTGACGGTGCGGGCCTGGGCGCAGGACGCCCGGGCACACCGCCGCGGCGTCCAGGTGGACCTGATCGCCGAGGTGCTGGTCGGCGGCGAGCTCGCCTACCAGGGCGTGTCGACCTACCTCGCCAAGGGCTTCACGGCACCCGACGGCGCGGCGCCCGACGCCGAGGCCCCGCGCAAGGAGTGGACGGCGCCCCTGCCGACCGCGCGCTGGAAGCTCGGCAGCGGTACAGGCAGGGCGTACGGCGCGGTGTCGGGCGACCAGAACCCGATCCACACCTCGAGCCTGGGCGCCAAGGCTTTCGGGTTCCCGCGGGCGATCGCGCACGGGATGTACACCGCGGCACGGGCGTTGGCCGAGGTCGGTCCGGCGCGACGGGGCGACGCCTACGAGTGGACCGTCGAGTTCTTCAAGCCGGTGCTGCTGCCGGGCACGGTCGACGTGTCGATCCGGTACGCGGCGGAGGCGGCCCCGGCAGGCTCGACCAGCGGGGGCGGGTTCGTGTACGAGGGTTGGCGGTCCGGCAAGGACACGCGTCACTTCCGGGGCACGATCAAGCCTCTCTGACGCCTCGGCGTCGGGCAGGGTCAATGCCTACGTCTGCGGGGTGTGTTGCTCTGCGTGGACCGTGTCTACGCAGAGCAACACACCCCGCAGACGTGTACTCACCCCGACAGCGCCCTACCTCGCGGGGGTGCCAGCGCCGGTGCCGGTGCCTACGTCGCGGGGGTGGCGGTGGCCAGGCGCGGGAGGAGCATCTCGTCCCAGAGGACGGCGCGCTTCGGGCGGAAGAAGCCCGAGTGCCCGATCCGGCTCAGGCCGTGGTCGGCGGCGCGCATCTCGACGAGCTCGACCTCGGCGTGGGGGAACTCCCGGATCCAGTACCGGATCGACTCGGGGGAGATGAGTTCGTCGTCGCTGGTCCAGAGGGCCGCGACCGGAATCTGGATCTTCGCGAAGCGGTCCCGCAGCTCGGGGTGCTCGCTGAACAGGTAGTCCGGGTGCAGGCACCAGCGGCCCCACTGCCGCATGACGCCGCCGGGCACGTCGTCCAGGATCCGGAGCTTGCGGCCCGGGTAGTAGCCGACCGCGGCGATCGCCACGGGCGCGATGACGCGCCACAGGAGCGGCGACCACCGCTTGATCGGCGGCGCGGCCTTGCCTCGCCAGCCGGTCCCCGAGGTCACCATGACGCAGCGGTCCACACCGACGTCGGACAGGAAGCCCAGGCTCTGGCCGCCGAACGAGTGGCCCACCCAGGTGAGCGGGACGCCGACGGCGTCCGCCCGCGTGCGGGCGTGGCCGGCCGCGAGCTCCGCGTCGTGGTACCAGTCGAGAGCTGTCGCCGACGAGTCCCGCATCGGGCCGTAGAGCTCGGGCTCCGAACCGCGGTACGAGAAGGTGAGGACCGCGAAACCGCGATCCGCGAGCCAGGCCGCGAGGTGCCGGTAGAACCGCATGGGCATGGCCATCGCCGGCGCGATCGCCACGACGCCCACCGGTTCGCCGTCCGGCAGGAACCAGCGGCCGGCGACCGACTCGCCGTCGGCGGCGGGAAAGCTCACGTCCTCGGTGCTCACGTGCCGGAGGCTATCAATCCCGTATCCTCGCCAGGGCGCTGCGAACCTCATCCGGCGGGAGGATGCCATGCTCGGCGACGTGCTCGGTCTGACGCAGTCGCAGGCACTCGCGTACCGCGACCTGGTGGGTTCTCCGTCCCTCGACGCGGTGGAGCTGGGCCGCCGGCTCGGCTGTGACCCCGGGGACGCCCTGGATGTCCTCCGTGCGCTGGAGGGCCACGGCCTCGCGGCCCGGCAGAGCGCCGACGACTCCCGCTTTCAGGCGGCTCCTCCCGAGATAGCGCTGGGTGCGCTGCTCGCCCGCCGCAAGGACGAGATCCGCGCCGCGCAGGTCGAGCTGATCGAGCTCGAGGAGGAGTTCCGGCGCTCGTCCGCGCTGCGACCGGCCACCGACGTCGTCGACGTGGTGCGCGGCGCCGACGCCGTGAAGCACCGCATCACGCAGCTCCAGCTGGGCGCGCGCGAGACCGTCGAGTCCTTCACCAAGCCGCCGGTGTTCGTGATGCCCGCCGACGAGAACACCGCCGAGGACCAGGCGGTCGCACGCGGCGTGCGGTACCGCGTGGTGGTGGACCGGGTCTTCCTCGACACCGGCGTGCTGCGGGTGGACGACGTCGTCGAGGCGATCGAGAACGGCGAGGACGTGCGGTTCTCGGAGCGGGTGCCGATCAAGCTGTTCATCATCGACCGCAGGCTGGCCTTCGTGCCGATCCAGACCGTCGTCGAGGCCGGTACCGAGGGGTCCGACCTGGCACCCGACCTGGTGGGCGCGCTGATCATCCACCCGTCCGGGCTGTTGGACGCCCTGATCGCCCTGTTCGAGAGCGTGTGGCGCGACGCCACCCCGTTCCCCAGGCCGGGCGAGCGATCGGACACCGCCGAGCTCGACGACGAGGACAGCCGGATCCTCGCGCTCATGCTGGCCGGCCTCACCGACCAGTCGGTGGCCAACCAGCTCGGGCTCTCGCTTCGCACGGTGCAGCGACGGGTCAAGGTGCTGATGGGCGTCGCCGGCGTCTCGACCCGCATCCAGCTGGGCTGGCACGCCGCGCGCAAGGGCTGGATCTGACGGCCTGCTCCGTGACAGCGTGAGGCCCATGACCACACTGGCGTGCATCATCCGCCCATCGACTCCACCGTCCCGCATCATCCCGCTCGCACGCGCCGTCGAGGCGGCGGGTATCGAGGAGATCTGGCTCTGGGAAGACTGCTTCCAGACCGGCGGCATCTCCGCGGCCGGCGCGATCCTGTCCGCCACCGACCATGTGCGCGTCGGGATCGGCGTCATGCCGACGCCCCTGCGGAACGTGGCGCTCACCGCGATGGAGGTCGCGACGGTCGACGGGATGTTCCCGGGCCGGCTCGTCCCCGGGATCGGGCACGGTGTGCAGTCGTGGATGGCGCAGGTCGGGGGCAAGGCCGCCTCGCCCCTGACCCTCATGCGCGAGTACGCGACGGCGCTGCGCGCGCTCCTCGCCGGTGAGCGCGTCACCACGTCCGGCCGGTACGTGTCCCTCGACGACGTCGCGCTGGACTGGCCTCCCGCCGCGCCCGTGCGGGTGCCGGTCGCGGCGACCGGGCCGAAGTCGCTGCGGCTCGCCGGCGAGGTGGGGGACGGCGTCGTCCTCGAGGGCTCCGTCGGCCTGACCGGGCTGCCTGCCGTGCTCGAGCGGATCGCCGAGGGCAGGGCGGCTGCGGGCCATGACCCGTCGGCGCCGTTCCCGGTGATCCAGAACGTGTCCGCCGCGACCGGTCCCGACGCGGTCGCACGCCTGCGCGCCGAGCTCACGGCGTGGGGTCAGGACGTCGCCGACGACGCCGGCCTGGCCACGTACGCCCTGTGGGGCGACGCGCAGGCGATCGCCGAAGGTGTGCAGCGGTACGGCGAGGCGGGCGCGCACACCGTGGCGCTCCAGCCGACCGAGGACGACCCCGACCTGGAGCGGTTCATCGAGGTGGTGGGTGCGGCCCAGGATCTGCTGCGCAAGGACTAGCCCTCACCCCCTGAGTGGCGCGCGTACGGCAGGGACGGCACCCGCGGCACCTCGACCGGGCAGGCCGGGACTGCTGAGCCCGGGCAGCACGGCGCCGGGGTCGCACCGTCTTGTGACGGTGCGACCCCGGCGTCGTGGGTTGCCGGCCGGTCAGGCGATCAGATGTCGCGCGGCGGCGGCGCGAACGACCCGGACGTGCCGGGTGCTGCGCCGGGCGTGGTGCCGGGCGTGGTACCCGGGGTGGTGCCGGTCTGCGCGGCGGGCGTGGCAGCGGCGCCGCCGCCCGACGACAGGTTGTCGAGAACATTCTCGACGCGCGAACGCATTGGGCCGATCATCGCGCCACCGACGCCGACGATCAGAATGCCGGCGACGGTGGCCAGGAATGCCACGAGTACCGGCATTGTCACGGTGGTGCCGATGCCGATCTGGTTCACGGCGGCGATAACACCGAGCGCGATGATGAAGTATGAGACCGTCTTCGCGACGAGCGGGCCGTAGGAAACGCCACCCATCGAGTTGAGAACAAGATCCTTCACCGCATTCGCGATGGCGCCGGCGATCACGACGATGACGATTGCGACGACCAGGCTCGGGAGCCAGGCGACGATGTCGTTCACGATCGCGCTGACCGGGTTGGTGGGCCCAAAGGCGCTCAGGGCGAGCTGCAGCGTGATCAGCAGGATGAAGTAGTAGATGATCTTCGTGAGCAGCGTGATCGGCTCGATGCCCGAGCCGGCGAGGAGCCTGTTGGCCCCGGCCTTCTCCAGCACCTTGTTGAAGCCGATCCGGGTCAGGATCATCCCTACGAACCGGGCGACCGCCTTGGCGATGAAGTACCCGATGAGGAAAACGATCAGGAACACGAGCAGCTTCGGTATGAAGCTCGCGACCGCACCGAGAGCGCTCGTGAGCGGCTCCAGCCAGTCGACCGCGTTCGGTACAGCGAGACCTGCATTCAGGAATGGCATAGTTCTCTCCCCCTTCGAGACCTTTTGGTCACCTCCGGCACACCACGGTGGCGTGCCATAAAGGTGCCAGCACCTCACGAACATATGCCGGAGAAGCGCATTCTGCGCGCCGGAATTCAGTGCGTCAGCGCATCAATTGACCGCGCGGTTGGATGTGTGCGCAGGTCAGGCGGCTGAGTGCCGGTCGCCGTGTCCATGAATCTGGCTGATTCCGCTGTAGAGCGGGTGAGACATAGGGGATAATTCTCCTCCCGCCGCCCCGGACCCCCGCCACCGCAAGTGAGCACATAACCTGGCCGGATGGATGCCCTGCATGAGCGGACCGCCGTCGAGCTCCGCGACCTCCTCGCCGCCGGAGAGCTCACGCCCGCCGAGGTCACCGACCATTTCCTCGAGCGGGTGGAGCGGCTGAACCCCACCGTCGGCGCCTTCGCCACGGTCACCCCGGAGCTCGCCCGGGAGCGGGCCGCGGCGCTCCAGCGGGACGGCGTCAGGGCTGCCGGCGCCGTGTCGGGCCCGGACGGGCGACGCGACGGCGCCTTCCCGGCGTCGGGCAGCCTGTGGGGCCTGCCCACCGGGGACAAGGACCTGTGGAACCGTGCGGGGGTGCCGACCGGGTTCGGGTCCCGCGCGTTCGCGGACCTGCCGCCGGCGCAGGAGAGCGACTCGATCGTCCAGATCCTCGACGCCGCGGGCATCGTCAGCCTCGGCAAGACCGCCGCGCCCGAGCTGGGCTTCCCCGCCTACACCGAGCCCGTCGGCGCCCCGCCTGCCCGCACGCCCTGGGACCTGACCCGGGGTGCGGGGGGGTCGAGCGGCGGAGCGGCCGCGGCCGTGGCGGCGGGCATGGTGCCGTTCGCCCCCGGGTCCGACGGCGGGGGCTCGGTCCGCATCCCGGCCGCGGCCTGCGGCGTCGTCGGGCTCAAGCCGACGCGCGGGCTGCTCCCCGCGGGCAGCGGCGTCGACTCGCTGGGCGGGCTGGTCGTGAACGGGCCGATCGCCCGCACGGTCGCCGACACGGCCCTCCTGCTGGAGGCGATGCTCCCGCGCCGCGCCGGGGGCGACGTCGCGCACCCGTTCTCCCTGCGCGCGCCGTCGTACGAGGCGGGGGCCTACCTGACGGCGGCCCAGCACGCCACGCTCCCGGCCCGGCGCCCCGGGGAGCCGGGGCCGGCCGGCGGCATCGCGCGGATCGGGGTGACCACCTCGTCGGCGTGGGACTCGTTCTACGCCATCACCGTGTCACCCGAGGCCCGGGCCGCGCTGGACGCGGGCGTGCAGGCCCTGTCCGGGCTCGGGCACGAGGTCGAGGAGACGGTCCTGGCCGAGGCGCCCGAGTACGCCCCGGCGTTCCGCACCCTGTGGATGGGCGGCGCCTCGGCGGTACCCATCGACGACGTGGAGACGCTCGGCAAGCTGGAGCCGTTGACGCAGTGGCTGATCCGGTCGGGCCGGGAGGTGCCCGCGCGGCAGCTCGCCGAGGCCGTCCGCACGCTCAGCGACTACGAGCGCTCGCTCGTCGCGCAGGTCGGCGTGTACGACGCCGTGGTGACGCCCGCGCTGGCGCTCACGCCCCGGCCCATCGGTTGGTACGACGCCGCGAACCCCGAGCGGAACTTCGAGCAGCAGTGCCAGTACACGCCGTTCACATCGATGCTCAACGTCGCGGGGCTGCCCGCGATCACCGTTCCGACGCACTGGACCGAACCGACGGTCGAGGCGCCCGCCGGGCTGCCGATGGGCGTGCAGATCATCGGCCGGCCCGGCGGCGAGCTCACGCTGCTGGCGCTGGCGGCGCAGCTGGAGGCGGCGCTGCCGCGGCCCCGCGCATTCCCGCTCTGACAGAGCGTCGGTGGTCGAGCTTGCCGGCGTCTCGACAAGCTCGACCAGCGGGGTGTGGCTCGACCACGGTGGAGGGCTCGACCAACGGCGGAGGGTCAGTCCTCGTCCGGGAGGCAGCCGAAGTTCTCGTCGAAGCCCAGCGCCGCGGTCGCCAGGAGACCCGCGAGGCCGGAACCCTCCGGGACGGGACGCGGGTCGTCGGTCACGACCCACAGCCCGTCGACGACGTCGTACCCGGCCTGCGGTCCCTCCGTCACGAGCCGGCCGACGGCGGCGACGAGCCGCTCCACCTCTTCGCCGGCGGTGCCGACGCCCACCGAGGCGCGCACCGCGCCGGCGTCGAACCCGAGGCGGCCGAGCAGCGGGTGGGCGCAGAAGCGGCCGTCCCGCACGCCGATCCCGTGCTCCGCGGACAGGTACGCGGCGACGAGGCCCGGGTCGTAGCCGGCCACCGTGAAGGTCACGACGCCGACGGGGTCGACGGCGTCCGCCCACACCCGCACCACCTCGACGCGGTCGATCGCCTCCAGCCCCGACACGAGCCGACGGCGGAGCGTGTTCTCGTGCGCCGCGACGTCGGCGGGGGCGAGCGCGGCGAGCTCCTCGCACGCCGCCGCGAGCGCCACGGCGCCGATGACGTTGGGCGATCCGGCCTCGTGCCGGGCGGGGCCCTCGTGCCACTCGGTGCCCGCGACGCGCACGCGCCGCACGGCGCCACCGCCCGCGAGGTACGGCGTGCCCGCGTCGAGCCAGTCGCGGCGGCCCACCAGGGCGCCCGCACCGAACGGGGCGTAGGTCTTGTGGCCGGAGAAGGCGAGGTAGTCGACGCCGGTGGTCTCGAGCGAGATGCGACGGTGGGGCACGAGCTGGGCACCGTCGAGGACCACCCGTGCGCCGAACTCGTGGGCGATCGCGACGATCTCGTCGACGGGGAGCGACTCCCCTGTCACGTTGGAGGCGCCGGTGAGGGCGAGGAGTGCGAACGGGCGGTCGGCGGCGCCGTCGGCCAGCTCCGCACGAATCTGCGCGAGCGTCTCGGCCACGGTGGAGCCGCCGGTCAGCACCGTCGCGTCCGTGCCACGCTGCCAGGGCAGCAGGTTGGCGTGGTGCTCGACGTCGAGGACGAGCACGCGGCCCGGCCGGCCGTCGGCCTGGGCGGGGACGCAGCCGGCGAGCAGGTTCAGGGAGTCGGTGGTGTTGCGCGTGATGATCGTGAGGTCGTCGTCGCGGGCGCCGACGAACGCGCCGATGGTGCGCCGTGCCGTCTCGTAGAGCGCGGTGCTCACCTGGGAGAGGTATCCGGCGCCGCGGTGCACGCTGGCGTACAGGGGCAGCACCTGGGTGACGCGGTCGGCGACCGCCTGCAGCGCCGGGGCCGACGCGGCGACGTCGAGGTTGGCGTACGGCACGCGGGTGCCGTCCACGAGCGGAACGAGCGTCTCGCCGCCGACCACGGGGCGCAGCGGGGCGACGTCGGCCACTGCGGCGTCTCGGGCGAGGGTGGTTGCTGACATGACGTCCTCCAGCACAGTCCTGGGGGAGGCTCCCCCGCGCTTGCCACGCGCGGCTGCGCGCGGCCAGGTCGTCACCCGGGGCACCCCACCGCGGTAGGAGGGTTGCCGACCAGCGAGCCGGGGCTTGATGCTGGCACTCATGACCTGACGTCATCCTGTGCTGCGCCAAAACCCCTGTCAACGCTCGTCTCAGATGCTGGTCTCATGATCTGGTCGTCGCGCGCGCGCCGAGATCCGCTACGGCGCATGTCGCAGCCCTGGAGTTCCGTTGGTTCGGAACGATCCGAACAATACGGTACGTTGGTCGGATGAGCGCCATCGAGGACTTCACCGAGGAGGCCGGGCTCTTCTACGAGCGGCTCGGCCTGAGCCGTACGGCGGGCCGCGTCGTCGGGCACCTGCTCGCATCCGACGACGACGGCGCGGACGCCCCCGGTCTGTGCGAACAGCTCTCCGTCGCCAAGAGCAGCATGAGCGTGGCCCTGCGCCAGCTCGACCAGGCGGGCATGATCGAGCGGTTCCGGCGCCGCGGCGAACGGCGCGATCGGTACCGCCTCACCGAGGACGTGTTCGGCAGGGCCTTCCGGGCCAAGATGGCGGAGTTCGACGCGTTCCAGGAGCTCGCGGCGCACGGTCTCGCCGCGGTGGGTGACGACCCCCGCCGCCGTCAGCGGCTCGAGAACATGCGCGACATGTACGCCTTCATGGCCGAGCGGTTCCCCGCACTCCTGGACGAGTGGGAGGCCACGCGATGAGGGTCCTCCTGGTCACGACGGGCAGCCGGGGCGACGTCGAACCGTTCGCCGCGCTCGGGTTCGAGCTCGCCCGGGCAGGTCACGAGCCGCTGCTGGCCGCACCGCGCCGGCTGACCGAGGACGCCGCGGCCCGCGGGCTCCCGGTCGCACCGCTCGACGACGGCATCTTCGCCCTCCAGGAGGAGGTGGCGGGAAAGGGCACCCGGGCGTCGCTCACGGCTGCCCGGTCGGCGCTGCCCCTGCTGCGCCGCTGGCTCGACGACCTGGCCACCCTGCGGGACCGCGACGCGGACGTGGTGGTCTACGCCCCCAAGTCGCTCGGCGCGACCCATCTCGCGGACCTGCTCGGGGTGCCGTCGATCGCCGCGCTACCCGTCCCGCTGTTCACGCCGACGGCGCGGTTCCCGTCACCCCTCAGCCCGGTACGGCCACCGCGGTTCCTCAACCGGGCGAGCTGGCGGCTGGCCGGCGTCGTCGAGGCGCCGTACCGGCGCATGGTCCGCACCTGGCGGTCCGAGGTGCTCGGCCTGGCCGGCCCGATGCCGGGGCTCACCGAACGCGTGGCCCGCGACGGCGTCCTGCACGCGTGGAGCCCGCACCTGCTGCCAGCGCCGGACGACTGGTCCGCGGACCTCGCGCCCACCGGGTTCTGGAGCCTGCCGCCGGACCGCGCCTGGACGCCGCCCGCCGCGCTGGACCGGTTCCTCGACGCGGGGGAGCCGCCGGTGTACGTCGGGTTCGGCAGCATGCTCGCCAAGGATCCGGAGGCCTTCACACGCGCGGTGCTCGACGGCCTGCACCGTTCGGGGCGCCGCGCGATCCTGGCGACCGGCTGGGGCGCGCTCCGGCCGACGCACGTGCCGGACAGCGTCCACGTGCTCGACCAGGCGCCGCACGCCCTCCTGCTGCCGCGCACCGCCGTCGCCGTGCACCACGGGGGTGTCGGCACCGTCGCCGCAGCCCTGCGGGCCGGGGTACCGCAGGTGGTCAAGCCGTTCCTGGGGGACCAGCCGTTCTGGGCACGGCGGGTGCACGAGATCGGCGTCGCGGCCCCGCCGCTGACCGGCGGACTCACCGGCGACCGGCTGGCGGCGGCGATCGACGACGCGGCGTCGAGGGCGGACGCGGCGCGCGCGACGGCGGCGCGGGTCGGCGAGGAGGACGGCGCGTCCGCTGCCGTCGCACGCATCGAACGGGTCGCCGCGGGCTGACGCCGGTCAGCCGCGCTCCTCCGCGTCGGCCAGCGCGGCGATCCGGCGGGCGTCGGCGCGGTACATGGCGGCGTGCTCGCGCAGCTCGGCCGGGCCGCCGTCGTCCGCCCGGGCCACGGACCAGCCGGCCAGGTCGCCCAGCTTGCCGACCATGGCGCGCAGCACCTCCACACGGCGGAACGGCGACCCGTACGCCGCCGTCAGGGTGTCGAGCCGGGCCATCGGTTCCAGGTGCCCGACGTCGTAGCCGACCCCCGCGAAGGCGTCGCCGGAGAACGGCGCGATCCGGTAGGCGAGGTACGCCAGGTCGAGGACGCGCGGGCCGGGCGAGGCCGTGTCGAGGTCGATCAGGCCGACGAGGCGGCCGTCGCGGAAGACCATGTTGTAGGGCGCAGCGTCGTTGTGGCAGATCACCTCGGCGGGTTCCGTCGCGGGGACGCGCCACGCGGCGTCGGACCGGTCGAACCCCGCGGTCGCGTCGTGGAAGCCCCGCAGGAGGCGACCCGCTTCGACCAGGACGTCCTCGGACCAGAGCCAGGTCGGCGCCGGCCAGCCGGGGACGTCGCCGGGGAGGTACGAGACGATCTCCCGCCCCCGGTCGTCGACCCCGAGGGGTTCGGGGACCTCGGTCATCCCCGCGGCCCGGACGTGGGCGAGCAGCCGCTGGATCGTGGGCGTCCAGGGACCGGCCGCGCGATGCACCGTGTCGCCGACCCGCACGACGCCGGTGGTGTTGCCGCCGGTCAGCACCTGCTCGTGGCCGGCTTCGCCCGCGGCGTCGTGCGCGGCGTCGTCCGCCGCCTTGTCCACAGCCTTGTCCACAGGGCTGTCCACAACGTTGTCCACAGACTTGCCCACCATCTCGTCCATCCCGGAGACATTAGCCCCGACCGCGGAGCGAGACGGCATCCCACCCACCGGACGTCGTGTCGTACGATCACGAGCGACCATCCCGAGCGGCCGAGTGACGTGGCACGACGACGCCGCAGCAACCCAGCGTTCCCGCCCCTGTCGACCTGGCAGGGCGAGGACGGACGAGGGTGCTACCGCCACGACCGATGGAGGAGCACATGAGCGTCCCCGCGCACATCGAAGCCCGCCCCGCCGATGGCTACGCCGGCGACATCACACCCCAGCAGGCCTGGGACCTGCTCGCCGCCGACCCGGACGCCACCCTCGTGGACGTCCGCACCGAGGGCGAGTGGCGCGCGATCGGCGTCCCCAGCACGACATCCCTCGAGAAGCAGCCCGTGTTCAGCGAATGGGTGCGGGCCGGCGGCCGCCCCAACACCCAGTTCCTGGAGGAGCTCAAGGCCGCCGGCGTGACGGGCGGGCCGGTCGTCTTCCTGTGCCGCTCCGGCCAGCGCTCCATCGGCGCCGCGCGGCTCGCCACCGCGGCCGGCATCGCGCCGTCGTACAACGTGCTGGAGGGTTTCGAGGGCGCACCGGGAGCCGACGGCGTCCGGGACCAGCAGGGCTGGAAGGTCGCCGGCCTCCCCTGGACGGACGGCGCGCAGTGACGGTCACCGGAGCGTTCCCGCCCGACGCGAACCCCGGCGGGTCCGGCCGCAAGCCGCTCCCCCGCGGCGTCCGCCCCGCGACCCTCGCCGTGCGCGGCGGACACCAGCGCACCGAGTTCCAGGAGACGGGTGAGGCGCTCTTCCTCACCCAGGGCTACGTCTACGACACGGCGGCCGAGGCCGAGGCCGCGTTCGCCGGCGACATCGACCGGTTCGTCTACTCCCGCTACGGCAACCCGACCGTCCACACGTTCGAGGAGCGCCTACGCCTGCTGGAGGGTGCCGAGGCCTGCTACGCCACGGCGACCGGGATGTCGGCGGTGTTCACGTCGTTGGCGGCGCTCGTGCGGTCCGGCTCCCGGATCGTGGCGGCCCGTGCCCTGTTCGGGTCCAGCGTGGTGATCTTCGAGGAGATCTTCAAGAAGTGGGGCGTGCGCACCGACTACGTGGACGGCCACGTGCTGTCCCAGTGGGAGGAGGCGCTCTCGACGCCCGCCGACGTGGTGTTCTTCGAGACGCCCTCCAACCCGATGCAGGACATCGTGGACGTGCGCGCCGTCGTCGACCTCGCGCACGCCGCCGGGGCGACGGTCGTGCTCGACAACGTCTTCGCGACCCCGTTGCTGCAGAAGCCGCTGGAGCTGGGGGCCGACGTCGTCGTCTACTCGGCGACCAAGCACATCGACGGCCAGGGCCGGGTGCTGGGCGGTGCCATCCTCGGCTCGTCCGAGTACGTCACCGGGCCGGTGCAGACGTTCATCCGCAACACCGGGCCGTCGCTGTCGCCGTTCAACGCGTGGACGCTGCTCAAGGGTCTGGAGACGCTGCCGGTGCGGATCGCGGCGCAGGGCGCGGGTGCGCTCGCCGTCGCGAACGCCCTGGAGGCGCTCCCCGGGGTGGGCGCGGTGCGCTACCCGTTCCTCGACTCCCACCCGCAGGCCGACCTCGCTCGCGCCCAGATGAGCGGCGGCGGCACCGTCGTCACGTTCGACCTCGCGGTCCCGGAGGGTACCGACGTCGAGACCGCGAAGAAGCGGACCTTCGAGTTCCTCGACGCGCTCCAGGTGATCGACATCTCGAACAACCTCGGGGACGCGAAGTCGCTCATCACGCACCCCGCGACGACCACCCACCGCAAGCTCGGCGCGGCGGGCCGGGCGGCCGTCGGCATCACGGAGACGACGGTGCGCCTGTCGGTCGGCCTGGAGGACACGCGGGACCTCGTCGAGGACGTGGAACAGGCCCTCAACCAGACCGGGCGCTGAGCCCCGGCTCGTCCCGACGGGCTCGACCACCGGTGGTCGGGCCCGTCGCGAACGGCCTTACCTATTCGGCGGCAGCGGCTGAGGTCAGGATGCCGTGGGCCCGGCCCTTCTTGCCCTCCAGCAGGGCCACGTCGGCCGTGGCGATCGCCCTCGACGCGGCGGCCGGGACGCCGTCCGCCGGGTCCAGCACCGCGTCCTGCAGCTCCAGCCGGTGCCGGTCGAGGCTCGACGCGCGACCGCCCGTCGTCAGGCCCCAGCCGAACGGGAACAGCGGGTCGTAGTCGGCGTCGCCGACGTTCACCACCGGGTCGTCAGCGGACCGCGGCCACGAGACCGGCAGCCTGCCCGTGAACCGACGCTCACCGAACAGCACGTCGGCCACGCCGTCCCCCTCGGTGCCCGGCAGCCAGGACGCGACGAGCGCGTCGATGGCGCCGAGCTGTTCGGTGAGGACCTGCGGCCGACCCGACACGACCAGGACCACGCAGGTCTCGATCTCGGCGCACACCCGCTCCACGAGCTCGGCGTCGCCCGGCTGCAGCGCCATCGACTTCTCCTCGCGGGGCACACCGCCGTCGGCCGGGTCCCAGGCCCACTCGGGCCCCCCGACGTCGCCGTAGCCCTCGGCGTACGGCGTCTCGCCCACGACGACGACGCCGACGTCGGCCCCGTCCGTCGGTACCGAGGCGTCCTCGCTGAAGGTGACGTCGTCCGCGGCGGCCTCGATGCCCTCGAGGATCGTGGTGCCCTCGGTGACGTCGCCCGACCAGCCCTGCCAGGTGCCGGTCCAGCCTCCGGCCTGGTTGCCCAGGTCGTCGGCGCTGCGGCCGGCGACGTAGATGCTCGCGTCGTCGTCCAGCGGCAGGGCCTGCCCGCTGTTCTTGAGCAGCACCTGGGACTTCGCCACCGCCTTGCGGGCGATCGCACGGTGCCGGTCCGAGCCGATGTCGTCGGCGTGCGTCCGGTCGGCGAAGGGCTCCTCGAACAGCCCCAGCTCGAACTTGGCGGTGAGGATCCTGGACACTGCGTCGTCGATGCGCGCCTCCGACACCGCGCCGTCCCGCACCGCCGCCACCAGCCGCGTGTGGAACCGCTCGAACTGCGACGGCTCCATGAACATGTCCACGCCCGCGTTCACGCTCGTGACGATCTGCTCGGTGGTGGGCGAGTCGGAGGCGAGCGGAGGGATCTGGTGGATGCCCTGGTAGTCGCTGATGACAAAACCGTCGAAGCCGTGCTCGTCCTTGAGCCACCCGTTGATCAGCTCGTCGTGGGCGTGCATCTTCACCGGGTTGCCGAGGCCGTCGTCGGTCCAGTCCATGCTGGAGTAGCTGGGCATGACCGAGCCCACGCCGGCCGCGAGCGCGGCCACGTACGGCGGCAGGTCCACGTCCTCGACGTGGTCGCGGCTCTGCTCGGTGATGCCCTGGTCGATCGTGTACTCGCCCTCGCCCGTGCCGTACGCGGTGTCGCCGTCGGCCACGAAGTGCTTGGCCGTCGCGAGCACCGACCGGCTGCTGTCCAGGCGCGTGCCCTGGAACCCGAGCACGGCCGCCCCGCCGAGCACGCTCGCGAGCGCAGGGTGCTCCCCGAAGGACTCGTAGGTGCGGCCCCAGCGATCGTCGCGCACGACGCACAGGCACGGCGCGAACGTCCACGGGATGCCGGTGGCCCTCGTCTCGGTGGCCACCATGCGTCCCGCCCGGGCCACGAGCAGCGGGTCGCGCGTGGCGCCGAGCCCGATGTTGTGGGGCAGGATCGTGGCACCGTCCAGGTTGCCGTGCCCGTGCACGGAGTCGACGCCGTAGAGCATCGGGATCTGCAGCCGGGTGGCGAGCGCGCGCTCCTGGAAGCCGTCGATCGCGTCGGCCCAGCCCTCCGGTGTGTTCTGGGCGGGCGTGGAGCCACCGCCGCTGAGGATCGAGCCGAGCCCGAGCTCCGTGATCACCGCCGGGTCGCCGGCCACGTTGCCGCGCTCGGCCTGCGTCATCTGCCCGGCCTTCTCCGTGAGCGTCATCCGGCTCAGGAGGTCCGCGACGCGCTCCTCGGTGGGCAGGCGCTCGTTCAGGTAGGGCAGGCCGTGTGCCCGCACGATCACCGTGGGTTCGGCCCTGACGTCCGCGTCGCGCGACTCCAGCGCGAGGGGGACGGTCTCGGCCGTCTCGCCCGCCGCGGACTCCCGGATGCGGAGGGTGATGGTGCGCTCGGTGCCCGACGGCGCGCCCGCCGGAAACTGGAGCGTGCCCGAGCCGGCCTCGTAGTCGGCGTCGACGGTGGCCGTTCCGGAACCCGTGCGCCAGTCGACGTCGACCGGTGCGGTGAGGGGCGCGCCGTCGGCCGCCCGGACCGTGACGGTGACGGTCGCGGTGTGGCCGTCCTCCACGAAGACGACCGGGCCTCCGCTGACGGCCACCTCGGCGTTCGCGGCCGCGGACGCCGCTCGCTGGGCCGGGGCGGGTCCGAGCAGGGGTGTCACGGCGAGTGCTGTTGCGGCGAGGAGTGCGGGAACAGTGCGGGCGCGGGGGTTCCGCGCTGTGCCGTGGATGGCGGACATCCTGGGGTTCCTCTCGACCTTGGGAGGTGATTTACCGATCACACACCGGAGTCCGCCCCGGCACAACCCCTGTTGACCAGTGGATAAGGTGATGCGGTGGACCAGGTCGCCCCCTTTGCGCGGATGCTGCGCGCCGACAACCCCGGCCCGATGACGCTCGACGGCACCCGGACGTACGTGCTGCGTGCGCCCGGGGCGTCAGGCTGTGTGGTGGTGGACCCCGGCCCCGCGCTCGAACCGCACCTCGGCGCGCTGGCGGGGGCCGGCCCGGTGGACCTGGCGCTCGTGACCCACCGGCACGCCGACCACACCGGCGGACTGGCCCGGTTCCGCGAGCTGACGGGTGCTCCGTCGCGCGGCGCGCTGCCGGAGTTCTGCGCGGTCGGTGACGACGGCGCGGCCGTCGGGCCGCTGACGGACGGCGAGATCATCAGCGTGGCGGGCCTGCGCGTCGAGGTCCTGGCGACCCCCGGCCACACCGCCGACTCGGTGTGCCTCGTGGTGTCGGCGCCGGACGAGCCGGCGTCGGGCAGCGTGGTGCTCACCGGTGACACGGTGCTGGGGCGCGGCACCACCGTCCTGGCCGAGCCCGACGGCGCGCTGGGGGACTACCTGGCCTCGCTCGACCGGCTGAGCGCGCTGGACCTGCCCGGCCCCGTCCTGGGCCTGCCCGGGCACGGCCCGGTGATCCCGGACCTCGGCGCGGCGGTGCGTGCGTATCGCGAGCACCGCCTGGAGCGGCTGGACCAGGTGCGCACGGCACTCGCGACCCTGGGCACGCGGGCGCCCGGTGCCGGGGAGCCGCTCCCCGACGAGCTCCTGGACGCGGTGACCGGCGTGGTCTACGCCGACGTCGACCCGTCGGTGCTGCCCGCGGCCCGGTCGTCGGTCCGCGCGCAGCTGGGCTACCTGGGGGCGACGCTGACCTGACCGGTCAGAGGGGTTTGCCGAGGAACAGGAGCACGGCGCTGTCCGGGTCGTGCGGCGGGTACGGCAGCACCGGCCGGTAACCGAGCTTCACGTAGAGACGCAGCGCCTCCGGCTGCCGGGTGCCCGTGCCGAGATAGAGCGCGCGGCCGCCCCGGCTCCGGGCCTCGGCCTCGGTCTGCCGGACCAGGGTCGTCGCGACACCCGCGCGCCGTGCGGCCGGGTCCACGAAGACGGTCCGCATCTCGAAGCCGCGCGTGTCCCGAGCGCCGGAGGAGCCGCCGGCGACGAGCCCGGCGACGCCGCGCAAGGGATCAGCCGCGAGATGTTCCGGCCCCACCTGAGCCGCCGCGACCGTGGCACAGCCGACGGGGCGCCCGTCCAAGGTCGCCAGGAACGTCGCCAGGGCGGAGCGCCCGCGCTCCGCGTCGACGACGTCGTGGCCGCCGCGCCGCTCGACGTCGCGCACCAGCTCGGGATAGCGCTCCTGGTGGAAGGCCCACATGGCGCGCCGGAGGGTGGCGGCGTCGGGGTCGTCCCAGGGCACCTCGCGGATCTGCGGGGCGGGGGTCTCGACAGGCTCGACCAGCGAATGTGGTGCGGCCAGCGGTGCAGGGTCGCCGTCCGTGGGTCGATCCTGCCGGGATCCGGAACCGAGGTACTTGCCGAAGCACCGCGACCCGGGCTCGTCCGAGAACACCCCGAACGGCTCGACCGGGTCGTAGCCCAGGCGCAGGTACAACCCCAGCGACTCGGGCTGCATGAGCCCGCTCTCCAGGATCAGGTGCCGCACGCCGGCGGCGCGTGCGACGTCCTCGGCCGCGGACATCAGGGTGCGGGACAGCCCACGCCCCCGGTGCCCTGGCGCCACGTACACGCGCTTGACCTCGGCCGTCCCCTCGGGGTGCCGGCCGCCCTGGTAGTCGTCGCGCCCCGACAGGTCGCGCAGAGCAGCATGTCCGGCCGGCTCGCCGCCCACCCGCAGCAGCAGGGTCGCGAACACGTTGGACGGGTCGACCTGATCGCGCGGGTCGGGGCCGGTCGCCGGGGGCCTGCCCGGCTCCGCGTACCGCACGTCGATCTCCTGCTGCTGCTCGGCACGCAGGCGGACGGCGTCGGCGTGGTCCCAGCCCACCCTCTCGACGGTGATACCCGCGAGGACCTCAGCGGCCATGCACGCCTGCCCGGACCGGACCGACGGTCACGCGTGGACCAGCGAGGACAGCACGGACGTGAAGAACGTCAGTCCGTCGACGCCGGCGCGCGGCCCTTCGGCGGAGGCCGGGCCGAAGCCGCGCTCGACCGCGTGCTCGGGGTGTGGCATGAGCCCGACCACGTTGCCGCGGTCGTTGGTGATGCCCGCGATGTCGCGGCGGGAGCCGTTCGGGTTCCAGCCGTCGTAGCGGAACACGACGCGGCCCTCGCCCTCGAGCTCGTCGAGCGTGCGCTCGTCGGCCACGAACTGACCGTCCTGGTTCTTCAGCGGGATCTTGATCTGCTGCCCGCGGCGGAACTCGTTGGTCCAGGCCGTCCGCGCGTTCTCGACGATGAGCGACTGCTCCCGGCACACGAAGTGCAGGTGGTCGTTCTTGACCATCGAGCCGGGCAGCAGGTGCGCCTCGGTCAGGACCTGGAAGCCGTTGCAGATGCCGAGCACCGGCATGCCGCCGTTGGCGGCGTCGACCACCGCTGCCATCGCGGGGGCGAACCGGCTGATGGCGCCCGCGCGCAGGTAGTCACCGTAGGAGAAGCCGCCGGGCAGCACCACGGCGTCGACGTCCTGCAGCGACGCGTCGGCGTGCCACAGCGACACGGCCTCGGCACCGGCCAGGCGGACGGCGCGCGCCGCGTCACGGTCGTCGAGCGTGCCAGGGAACGTGATGACGCCGATGCGGGCGCCCTCGATCCCGGGCACCGACGTGGCGGCCGGCGTCGGCTCGATGGCCGACATCAGGCACTCACCGGCGCGCCGCTCGCCTCACCGGCGACGTCGGCGTCCTCGGTGGCCTCCGTGACGGAGACCACGTCCTCGATCACCGGGTTGGACAGCAGGGTGGCTGCGGCTTCCTGTGCCGCCGCGAGGATCTCGGGCGTCACTTCACCGTCCACCTCGAGCTCGAACCGCTTGCCCTGACGCACACCGGAGAACTGGGTGAAGCCGAGGCGCGGCAGCGCTCCGACCACAGCCTTGCCCTGGGGGTCCAGGATCTCGGGCTTGGGCATGACCTCGACGACAACGCGTCCCACGAAGGCTCCTTGCTGACAGGCGGAAAGTGCGACGGGAATTCCGGGGAGAGTCTACTTGTGCGGCGGTGTGCCCCGCTGTCCCCGCCCGATGAGAGGACTCTCATCCGCTTCTCCTCGGATCCTCATCACGTTTCAGCATGGTTAGTCTGATCCGATCCGACCTTTTTGAGGAGAATCACCGTGCGCAGCAGAGTCGCCGCCGCCCTGGGACTGAACCACCGGCCGGTCGCCGGCATGTTCGCGATGACCATGTCCGTCACGCTCGGCCTCGGCCTCCTCTACCTGACGCACTCGTTCCTCGGGGTCCCCGACTGGAAGGGTTTCCGGTTCGGCAAGGATCGCGCCGTACCCGAGATGATCGGGTACGTGTTCACGGCCTGGGCGTCCGGGCTGGCCCTCTATCTCGCCGCCACGCAGCGGCAGGCTGTCCTGGCCGCCTGGTCGGCGGTCTTCGCGGTGCTGCTCGCCGACGACTACTTCATGCTGCACGAGCGGATGGGCACCGTGATCCACGGGACGTTCGGCCTCCCGCACCCCTACGGACAGCCGCTCGGCGAGATCGGGTGGTTCGGCATGGTCGGGATCGTGCTCCTGACCGCCCTCGCGATCGGGCACCGGTTCGCGACGCCGGTGTGGCGGGCCACCTCACGCGTGCTGACCCTGCTGCTCGGGCTGCTCGTGCTGTGCGGGGTGGTGATCGACGCGCTGCACATGCTCGTCGCCCACGTCGAGCCGTGGAACGTCCTCGTCACCGCGCTGGAGGACGGCGGCGAGCTCGTGGTCCTCGCCGTCGTCCTCACGTTTCTCTACGGTCTGGCCTTCTGCGACCACCGGCCGACGCCGGAGACGCTGACACTGGTGCGACGCAGGAGGCCGCACGCCGGCGCGGCCCGGACGGCCGGACGGGGACGGGCCGACCTCACACCGTCAGGTACTGGTCCGCCCAGGCGCTGATGATGCGGGCGGCGCGCTTGGCCTGGCCAGGTGCGGTGAGCAGGTGGTCGGCGCCCTCGAGGGACACGAACGAGCGCGGGTGCCGTGCCTCCTGAAAGATCTCCCCGGCGTTCGAGATGTCCACCGTGCTGTCCGTCGGCGAGTGCATCACCAGCAGCGGCGAGCCCATCTCGCGGATCTTCGACCGGAGGTCGGCCCGGCGTACGTCCTCGACGAAGTGCCGCTTCAAGGTCAGCGCCCGGCCGCCCACCATCCACTGGGCGTGGCCGTCGGCGAACACGCGGTCCAGCACGGCGTCGTAGTTGTGCTCCGCGTGGCGCGGCTCGACCGGGGCGCCGATCGTCGCGACCGCCTGCACACCAGGGATGTCCCCCGCGGCAGCGATCGCGGCGGCACCACCGAACGAGTGCCCCACGAGAAGGTGGACCGGGCGGCCCTGGTCGGCCATGAACCGGGCCGCCTGCACGGTGTCCGCGACCTTGTGCGTGAAGGACCCGTCGCCCCAGTCGCCCTCGGAGTCACCGAGGCCGAGGTTGTCGAACCGGAGCATCCCGATGCCCTCGGAGCTCAGCTGCTTGCAGATCCGGGCCGCGGCGGGCGAGTCCTTGCCCAGCGTGAACCCGTGGGAGAACACTCCCCAGCCGCGCACCTCGCCGTCGGGCAGATCGACGATGCCCGCGAGGCGTGGCCCCGATGTGCTCTCGAACGTGACGCGCTCAGCCACGACCACTCCCCCTGTCGACAGGGGGCGATATTAACGCCACCCACGTTTCCTGGAGATGACGGAGGGGCAGGGCCACAGCCCCGCGCTGTGACCCTGCCCCTCGTGCCGGGCCGCCGTTCCGGGCGGCCGGCTCAGCCCCCGACCCGCTCCTAGCCGATGGCCGGGTAGGCGTTACGGACCAGCATCTCGAACTGCGCCTGGAACCAGTGGCCCGACAGCGGCGCGTCCGCGAGAGCTCCCGTGTAGTTTCCGCCCAGCTCGCTGGACTGGTAGGTCGGGTCGCACATGCGGTCGAGGCGCTTGCCCTCGTCGTTCGGGATCTCGACCGACGAGCCGTCCGACTCGCCCGGGGGCTTGACCCACACGAAGGCGTCGAGGTGCGACTCGGGGTAGCCCGACGGCGTCACCGTCGGCCGTTCACCGATGCCCGCGCCGGACGGGTTGCACCAGGCGCCGCGGTGGTTCCGGCGGTCCACCTTGGACTCGTTCACGTAGGTGTTGAGGTCGGTGGAGGTGCTCACCGCCGTCGGCCGGGCCGAGCCGCCCCAACCGTTGCGCGACGTGTCGATCAGCATGCCGATGCTCGCCGGCGCGCCCTGAGCGACCATCAGGTCGTAGAGGTGTGCCGTCCAGTCGACCTCGTCGAAGTCCGGGTTCCACTCGAACCAGCCGGCCGACTTGACCTGGCCGCTGCCGACCTGGAGGTCGGGGTTGGGCAGGAACGGCTCCTCCAGCGGCGTGGTGTTCGCGGTGTTCGTGACGAACCCGGACACGGCGTCCCAGCCGTAGGTGCTGCCCTCGATGACTCCTGCGAACTCCTGCGCGGCACCGCTGGAGTTGTTGGGCCAGCCGAGCCAGCCCGAGTGCGCGGCGTCGATGTAGGAGTAGACGTTGCCGACCTCGTACAGCTCCGTGATGGCGTACTGCACTCCCTCGCGGTAGTACGGCGCCGAGGTGACGCAGTCCGGGTCGGACTGGTTGGTCACGAGGTTCGGCAGCGAGTCCGGCTCGATGGTGGCGACGATCCGCAGGTTCTCGTACTCCGGCTGGTTCAGCAGCGCGGCGATCGGGTCGATGTACTCGGTCTTGTACCGCTGCATCCCCTCCGCGCTGGCCGGCAGCTCACCGTTGGACGCCAGGGCGTGGCAGTCCCGGCCCGGCAGGTCGTAGATGACCAGGTTGAACACCAGAGGTGCGCCACCGGACTGGGCGACCGCCTGGTCGAGGTGCCATTCCAGGCCGTGCTGCCGCTCGGTGCCCTCGATGGCCGCGATCCGGTCCATCCAGACCGATGTCGGCTCGTCGGCGATGGCCCGCATGTCTGCGGCCACGCCGGGATCGCTGACCTGGTCGGCGGCCGCGTCGACCGACGCCGACCAGTCCGGGTTGACGTACTGTCCGGCCCCGACGAACGGGTTGTCCTCGAGCGCGACGGCCGGCGCACTCACGGCGACCAGCGCGGGGGCGGCGAGGAGTGCGCCGACCGCTGTCGCCGCCACGGTGCGTGACCTGCGTGGGGACGTGCCGCGTGAGCGGCGTTGTGCTGTGAACACGGTGACCTCCATTGGCCGTACCGAGCGCGTACCGCACCGGCTCGAGGCCGAGCGACGACACGCGCACCGCGGCGGCTCGTTCCGCCGTGGCATGTCGCAACTTTGCCTATCCTTGTGCTCCGGCAGAACCGTCTTAAACGATTAGTTCCCGGCCGGAGGTGCGGTCGAGCCACGTACGACGAGCCTGCCCACCGGCACCGTGCCCGACGGCGGGGCCTCTCCCTCCGTCGGGTCGACCCCCACGGCACGCCGGGACGCCGCGGTGCCGAGCGCCGCACGCAGGGCCCTGCCCGTCGCCCGGCCGAGCTCCTCGACCGGGTAGGGCACCGCGGTGAGCGACGGCGTCGTCAGGTAGCACGCGGGCGAGTCGGTCCCCGCGACGACGGACAGGTCCCACGGCACGCCGAGGCCGAGCCGTCGGGCGACGTCGAGGACCAGGCCGGCCGTGGCGTCGTCGTCGGTCACGATCGCCGTGGGGCGGTCGCTCGCGGAGAGCAGCGGGCGCAGCGCCGCGGCAGCCCGCTCGGGACCGTCGCCGGCCACGGTGCGCAGCTCGATGCCGTACGGAACGAGGGCTGCCGCCAGGGCGGCGGACCGGCGGACCGGCGCGACGAGGCGCTCCGACCCGGCGACCATCGCGATCCGCCGGTGCCCCAGCTCCGCGAGGAAGGCGCCCAGCTGCGCGAAGGCGTCGCCGTCGTCCAGCACCACGTGCTGCCAGGTGGCGGGCGCGCCGTCGACCACCGCCCCCACCACCACCGCCGGGGCGGGAAGGGTGCGCAGCGCCGCGAGCCGCGCGTCGTCGACCCGGACGCCCGTGACGACGAAGGCCGCGTAGCGGCGCTCCGTCCACCAGCGATCCATGAGCTGCGCCGCGCCCGTGGGCGACTCCGCGACGTGCACGGCGAGCGTGAGCGTGTCCGGGCCGAGGGTCTGCAGCGCACCCGACACGAGGTCGAGCGGGAACGCGGCACGGGTACCGAACGGCTGGTCGTGCACGACGACGAGAGCCGCCGCCGCTGGACCGCTGCGCAAGGAGCGGGCGGCGGTGGCGGGTCGCCAGCCCAGCTCGTCCGCCACCCGGAGCACCCGTTCGCGAGTGGTCGCGGAGACGCCGCTGCGCCCGTTGAGCGTGTACGAGACGACCGCCGTGGACACGCCGGCGGCTCTGGCGACATCAACAATCGTCGGTCGGCGCTGATGGGGCGGGCAATCTGACAGTTCGGGATCATTCGGTCGCGACGTTGGGACCATAACCACGTAGCATGCACCCTCGGGTGAATTTTGCACAGCGTCAACGAAGACGGGTGTATTTGCATGCTTATTGGAAAGCGCAGGTATGTGATCGGGGTGCTGTCCCCGGTGGTCGGCGGCTACTACTTCGGGCGGGTGCTCGCCGGGATCGCGCGCACCGTCCGACCGGACGGGCACCGCGTGGTCGCGGTCCAGACGTATCCGGCGGACCTGGAACGCGAGCAGTTCCCGGACCGTCCGCCGGGCACGGCGTCCGTCAGCCTCGGACAGGTCGACGGCGTCATCGTCATCACCTCGGCCGTGAACGAGGCGACACTGCTCCGGATCGAGGACGACGGCACGCCGATCGTGCTGGTCAGCGGGCACACCACGAGCATCGACGCCCCCGTGGTGACCCCGGACAACGAGGGCGGCACCCGTGCTGCCGTCGAACACCTCATCGCGCACGGGCACCGGGAGATCGGGTTCCTCGGCAGCCTCCGGCAGGCCGACATCGTCCAGAGGCACGAGGCCTATCTCGCCACGCTCCTCGCGCACGGCATCACGCCCCGGCCCGAGTGGCTCTACCGCACCGCCGACAACCAGGAGGCGAGCGCGGCCACCGTCGCGCAGGCCCTCGTCGGGGGCCCGGGCCTGCCCACGACGGCGACGGTCGCCGCGACGGACCGCAACGCGATCGGGTTCTCCCGCGCGCTGCGCGTCCAGGGCCTGTCCCTGCCGGCCGACCAGGCGATCATCGGCTTCGACCACTCCGAGGCGGGCGCCCGCGTGCGGCCCCGGCTCGCCACGGTGGACCCGCACCACGACCAGGTCGGGGAGCTCGCCGTCTCGTTGCTGCTCGCCCGGATCCGGGGCGAACGCGTGGCGGGCCAGCACCTGTCCCGCTCGACGCTCGTCACCCGCGAGTCGTGCGGCTGCCTCGACGCGCGGGCGGGGGCGCTCGTCGAAGGCCTACCCGCACAGGAGGGGTCGACGGCCTGGCGACGGCTCGGCGAGGTCGCACGCGCGACGTTCGACGGAGCGGAGGCCCGCCTCGGACTCGGCGCCGACCTCGACTCCTGGCTGCGGGGCGTGCAGCGCGTGTTCCGCAGCGCGGCGGCGCTGGGGCAGCCACCCACGCAGGCCACCCTCACCAGCCTCGCCGAGAGCACCCGCGCGCTGCGGCCGCACCCCGAGGCGCTCGAACAGCTGATTCCCGCGCTGCGGTCCGTCGAGGAGGAGTTCCGCGAGCAGGTGCGACGGGGCCAGGTGCCGACCGTCCCCGTCGAGCGAGCACACGCCGAGCGTCCGCAAGCCGTCGGCTCGGCCGGGGGCTCGGCCGGAAGCGCGAGCCAGCCCGGGAGCGCCGGCCAACCGGGCGTCGCCGCCGGCGGTGACGCCGGGACGAAGGCGGCACGCGCCCCCAGCCGCGCGGCCCGCGCCCGCGCGGTCACGCACACCGCCACCGACGTGCTCGTCGCCCTCAGCGCCGGGTGCACGCAGACCCTGCTCGCCCGGTCCGGCAGGCTCGAACGGACGATCACCGACCAGTACGAGCTCGACCTCGACCTGCTGCACGCCGACGGCCGGGCGATCCGCGCGCTCACCTGGCTCCCGCGCGGCCACCCCGGCCCCGCCACGCTCGCCCTCTGGACCGACGCCGAGAGCGCGCCCGTACCCGGTACGGCGCCCGCGGCGGCCCGGATGAACGGCGCGCGGACGCTCGAGATCGTCGGCACCACGGCGGTGTCCCGCAAGGCGACGGCCATGGTCGGAACCCACGTGCCGGTGAGCAAGTTCCCGCCCCCCGCGCTGGCCGGCGAGGGCGTCGTGTTCGTGGTGCCCGTGACGTTCGACCAGAGCGACTGGGGCATGCTCGCGATCGGCGGTGGCGTGGACATCCATGCCACGAGCTCCCGCGACAAGTACGACCACTGGGCGGCCATGGTCGCCGTCGCACTCGACCGGGAGGACCGCCTCACCTCGCTGCAGCGGCAGCAGGCGGCGCTCGCGGAGGCCGCGAGCCGGGAACGGGCGCTCGTGCTCGACCTGCGCACCGAGGTCGAGCGCAACGCCCTGGTCCAGGACGTGGCGCTGGAGGGAACCTGGGACTGGGACATCGCCACCGGCCAGGTCTTCTACTCCCGCACCTGGCGCGCCCTGGTCGGCCTGCCCGACGACGCCTCGTGCACCGGTATCGAGGAGTGGACCGGCCGGGTGCACCCGCAGGACGTGCGGGCGGTCCAGACGGCCATCGCCCGGCAGCTCGCCGGGGCCACCGAGCCGCTCGACCTGGAGCACCGGCTGATCGCCGCCGACGGTCGCGAGATGTGGGTCCGCTGCCGGGCCACCACGGTGACCGACGACGCAGGGATCCGCGCGCGCATGATCGGCGTGCTCATGGACGTCACGGGCATGCCGGCCCGGGAGCGCAGGGGGGTGGCGCGCTGACCCGCCGTCGGGCGCGGGCGCCGTCCTACGGGACGGTGACCTCGCCGCGCTCCGCCCGGAGCGCGATGTCCGTGCGGTGGTGCGAACCCTTGAGATCGATCCTCGCGACGCCCTCGTAGGCCCGACGCCGGGCGTCCGCCAGGTCGGTGCCCAGCGCGACGACGGACAGCACCCGCCCGCCCGCGCTGACCAGCTCGTCCTCGGCCGAGCGGCCCGTACCGGCGTGCAGCACGTGGACGCCGGGGAGCGACTCCGCGTCCTCGATGCCCGTGATCGGGTCACCGGACCGGGCCAGCTCGGGGTAGCCCTCGGACGCGACGACCACCGTCACCGAGGCCTCGGGACGCCAGCGCAGCGGCTCGAGCTCGGCGAGCCTGCCACGAGCCGCGGCGAGCATGACCTCCGACAGCGGCGTCATGAGCCGGGCCAGCACCGACTGGGTCTCGGGGTCGCCGAAGCGCGCGTTGAACTCGACCACGCGCGTGCCCCGGCCGGTGAGCGCGAGCCCGACGTACAGGACGCCCGAGAACGGCCTGCCGCGGCGCGCCATCTCGTCGATCGTGGGCTGGGCGACGCGGCTCACCACCTCGTCCACGAGGCCTGCCGGCGCCCAGTCGAGCGGGGTGTAGGCGCCCATGCCGCCCGTGTTGGGTCCTTCGTCGTCGTTCCCGACGCGCTTGAAGTCCTGCGCGGGGACCAGCGGGACCACCGTCGCCCCGTCGCACACGCAGAACAGCGAGACCTCGGGGCCGTCGAGGTACTCCTCGACCACGACGCGGCCGTTCTCGTGGGACAGGCAGGCCTCGCCGTGCGCGAGCGCGGCCTCGCGGTCGTCGGTGACGACGACGCCCTTGCCGGCCGCCAGGCCGTCGTCCTTGACCACGTACGGGGCGCCGAACGCGTCGAGCGCGGCGGCGAGCTCCGTGGCGTCCGTGCACACGTGCGCCATGGCGGTCGGCACGCCCGCGGCGGCCATGACCTCCTTGGCGAACGACTTGGAGCCCTCCAGCCGGGCCGCCTCGCCGGACGGCCCGAAGACGGGCACGCCCGCCGCCCGGACGGAGTCCGCCACGCCCGCGACGAGCGGCGCCTCGGGACCGACGACGACCAGCTCCGCGCCGACCTGCTCGGCCAGCGCCGCGACCGCCGTGCCGTCCAGCGGATCCACCGGGTGCAGCGTGGCCAGCCCGGCGATACCCGGGTTGCCGGGCGCCGCGTGGAGCTCGTGGGCGGCGGCCCCGGACGCGGTCTCCCGGTGCAGGGAGTGGATGATGGCGTGCTCGCGGGCACCGGTCCCGATGACGAGGATCTTCACTGTGGCGGAGGGCTCTCTTGGGAGGGGTCTGGACTCAGCGCGGGTGGATGAGGTCGTGGAGGGGGATGATCTCGTCACGCTTCGGGCCGACGCCGATCGCGGAGATCCGGGTGCCCGACATCTCCTCGAGCGCCCTCACGTAGGCCTGGGCGTTCGGCGGCAGGTCCTCGAAGGCGCGGGCCTTGGAGATGTCCTCCCACCAGCCGTCGAGCTGCTCGTAGATCGGCTTCGCGTGGTGGAACGCCGTCTGGTCGGTGGGCATCTCGTCGTGGCGGACACCGTCGACGTCGTACGCCACGCAGACCGGCACCTTCTCCATGCCGGTGAGCACGTCGAGCTTGGTCAGCACGATGTCGGTGAGCCCGTTGATGCGGGTCGCGTAGCGGGCGATCACGGCGTCGTACCACCCCGTGCGGCGCGCGCGGCCGGTGGTGACGCCGTACTCCCCGCCCGTCTTGCGCAGGAACTCGCCCTTGTCGTCGAACAGCTCGGTGGGGAACGGACCCTCGCCGACGCGGGTCGTGTACGCCTTGATGACGCCGATCACGGAGTCGATCCGCGTGGGCCCGACGCCGGACCCGGTCACCGCGCCGCCCGCCGTAGCGCTGGAGGACGTGACGAACGGATAGGTGCCGTGGTCGATGTCGAGCATCGTCGCCTGACCGGCCTCGAACAGGACGTTCTTGCCCGCCGCGAGCGCCTTGTCCAGCTCGACGGCCGTGTCCGTGACCATGGGCCGGAGCCGGTCGGCGTACTGGAGCAGCTCGTCGAGCGTCTCGTCCACCGTGATGGCGCGCCGGTTGTAGACCTTCACGAGCAGGTGGTTCTTCTGGTCGAGCGAACCCTCGATCTTGGCACGGAGGATCTTCTCGTCGAACAGGTCCCACATGCGGATGCCGACGCGGTTGATCTTGTCGGCGTACGACGGACCGATCCCCCGGCCCGTGGTGCCGATCCGGCGCTTGCCGAGGAACCGCTCGGTCACCTTGTCGATGGTGCGGTGGTACGGGGCGATGATGTGCGCGCTGCCCGAGACCAGCAGCCTGGACACGTCCACACCGCGCTCGATCAGGGCGTCGAGCTCCTGGAACAGGACCTCGATGTCGACCACCACGCCGTTGGCGATGACCGGCACCACGCCCGGCGACAGGATCCCGGACGGCAGGAGGTGCAGGGCGTACTTCTCGTCGTCGATGACGACCGTGTGCCCCGCGTTGTTCCCACCGTTGAACTTGACCACGTAATCGACGCGGGAGCCCAGGAGGTCCGTCGCCTTTCCCTTGCCCTCATCGCCCCACTGGGCCCCGACGAGCACGACGCCTGGCATGGATCTCCACCTTCTCGGATTGCTTGAGTTGCTCCGCGTGGTGCGCCCGATGGCGCCCGCGGGCCGCGCCCGAGTCTACTTCGTGGTGGACGCCAGGGCGCGTACCTCGTCCACCGACGTGCCGGAGTCCACGAGGAACTTCGCGCAACGCTCCGCCTCATCCTCCTCGCCGATGAGGTGCGCCGCCTGCGAGAGCGCGAGAAGCGACCGGAGGAAGCCCTGGTTCGGCACGTGGTCCGCCGGGATCGGACCCTGCCCGCGCCAGCCGGCGCGGCGCAGCGCGTCGAGCCCACGGTGGTAGCCGGTGCGCGCGTAGGCGTAGGCCTCGACGTTGCCGGCGGCGTCGTCGGCCGCGAGCGCGCCCTCGGCGAGGACCGCCCAGACGAGAGACGACGCCGGGGCCGACGCGACCACATCGACCGGGTCGTCGCCGCTGGTCAGACGCTCACGAGCCGCCGGGAAGTCGTCGGGAAGCAGGGTGGGGGCGGGGCCCTGCAGGAGGTTCTCGTGGGTGCTCATGCACAAATTCTCACACTTCCGGGGCACAGGTGGACAAAGGTGGTCGCACCGGATTACCCCTGACGCCCGCGCGGATGGTGAATTTTGCCTTTCATCCGGTGCGATCGAGCAACAGTCGTTACGCTCGACACATGATCGAGATCGCGACGTCTCCCACGACGACGACGCTCGTGATCGCCGGCGACCTCGACCTCGCCGAACGAGACCAGTTCCCGGAGATCGCAGCGCGCGTCGTCGGCCTCCGCCGACAGCTGCTCGTCATCGACATGTGCCGGGTCACGTTCATGGACTCCACCGGGGCCGCGTTCCTCATCTCGCTGGCCGACGCCGGCCGCAAGCGGGGCGGCGCCACCGTGATCCGCGGCGCCGACGAGCGCGACCTGTTCGTGCTCGAGGTGTGCGGCGCGATGGAGCTCTTCCGCGTCGACGACGACCACTCGTGCGAGCCCTCCGCCCCTGACTCGGGTTTTGCGGTCCTGACATCGCGGGATGACGACGGCTCGCCGTTATCCCACCGCGACGTGTCCACTGCGTAAAACGTTATCCACCCTGGATCTCGACAGGCTCGGCCACCGGTGGTCGAGTCCGTCGAGACCTGCTTCGGTATCCGACCGGCTTCGGTAACCGACCTACTTCGGCGGGGTGGGCTGACGGCGCAGCTTCGCCCAGACCAGCTTTCCGGAGCCGGACGGGCGCCAGCCCCACTCGGCCAGCCGGTCCACGATCTGCATGCCGAACCCGCCCAGGCGGTTCGGGTGCCCGTCGGTGGCGACCGGCGGTGCCGGGTTGTTGTCCTCGACCTCGATCCGCAGCCCGTCCCCCGTGTCGTACAGGCGCAGCGCGATGTGGCCCCAGCCGTGCAGCACGCCGTTCGCCACCAGCTCCGACACGACGAGCTCCGCCTGTGCGGACTCCTCGATGCCCCATGCCTGGCAGGTGCGCAGCACGGCGTGCCGGGCCCGGCCGATCGAGGACGGCTCGCTCGGCAGCATCCAGCGCCGCCACCGCGGTGACAGGGCTGTCTCCCCGGCGTCACCCGTCGGATCGGGGATGCGGACGACGACGATCGCCACGTCGTCCTCGGGCGCGTCGGCCAGGCGCGAGAGCAGTTCCTCGCCGACTCCGGCGGCGTCGCGCGCAGTGATCGCCGACGCCGTCTCCAGCAGCGCCTCGAGGCCCAGGCGCAGGGACCGGTCGCGTCGCTCGATCAGGCCGTCCGTGTAGAACAGCAGCGTGTCGCCCGGCTGGAGGCGCGCCTCGCCCGTGGTCCGCTCCCGCGAGCCGAAGCCGACGAGCGCGCCACCGCCCTCGTCCAGCTTGATCACCTCGCCCGCGCGCAGCAGGAGGGGCGGGAGGTGGCCCGCACGCGAGTAGCCGACCGTCCACACGTCCGGCTCCTCCTCGCGCTTCAGGGAGGCGTACACCATGCTTGCCGAGCGCGGGATGCCCATGCCGGCCACGAGCTGGTCCACCCGCTCGAGCACACGGCTCGGCGTCGACAGCTCGAAGGCGTACGAGCGCACCACCGACCGCAGCTGCCCCATGGTCGCGGCGGCCTCGACGTCGTGACCCACGACGTCGCCGATCACCAGCCCGACGAGCTCCGGCGAGATCTGCAGCACGTCGTACCAGTCGCCGCCCACCTGGGCGTGCTCGGCGTTCGGCGCGTAGTAGGTCCACACGTCGAGCCCGGCGACGTCCGCCTGCTCGGGGAGCATGGCGCGCTGCAGGGTCTCGGCGAGGCGGTGCTCGCGTGCGTACATGCGCGCGTTGTCGATGGCGCTGCCCGCGCGGCGGGCCACCACCTCCACCACCGTGCGCAACGTGTCCGCCTCGTCGGCCTCGACGTAGTCCCCCGGCTCGTCCTCGTCCGGGACGATCACGACCAGCCCGAGCACGTCCCGCCGTCCTGCGACGGGGTGCACCACCACCGAGTCAGGCGCCTTGCCCAGCTCGTCGGCCAGGCGCAGGGTGAGGTCACGCTGCAGCCAGCCCGACGCCGAGTGCGGCGCGTGCGGGATGTCGAGGTGCAGGGTGACGGGGCCGTCGAGCACGCCGTCGAGCACGTCCTGGACCGAGTCCACCACCTCGAGGATCGGCATGGGGCCCGTGGTGACCGAGTCGCCCAGCGCATCCGTCTGCGGCCTGCGGCGCGCGGTCTTGTCCGCGATGTTGTCACCCTCGATGTACCGGGCATGACGGCGCCCGCGCCCGCTCGGCGGCGCCGCGACGTCGACGCCGGCGGCGTGCTTGAGGCCGTCGTCGTTCACGTAGAAGCCTGCCCAGCGCACCATCGACTGGAGCAGCTCCGCGATGTCGCGCAGGGCGTACGGGTACTCGAGGTCGGTCAGGATCTCGGTCGTCTGGGCGATGAGGTCGAGGTCCTCGCGCTGCTGCCGCTCGACCTCGAGGCTGGCGAGCTGGGCGGCGTGCCGCTCCATGTGGTCGGAGACGTCCACGCTGAACCCGACCCAGTGCGTGATGCGGTCGCTGTGGCCCGCACGCGCCGGGGTGAGCGTGAGCTGGGCCCAGCCGTGGGTGCCTCCGCGCAGGTGCGAACGGACCGTCGCGTGCACCTCCTGGCCGGCGTTCACCAGCTCGGTCATGCGCTCGAGGTCCTGCGGCTCGACGAGCATCTCGCCGAGCCTGCGCACGGTGTGCCCCGCGAAGTCGGTGAACCGCACGCCGGCGTAGTGCTCGAAGGCGCTGTTGGCCCAGAGCATCGGCATGCCGTCCTCGGTGGGCCCGGTGAGGAACACGGGGATGCCCACGTTCACCGCGGCGCGCAGGACCACGTCGCCGATCGACGGCGGCAGGGTGCGCGGGATGCCGGTGGCCGACGTGTGCCGGCGCGCCTCGGCACCTTGCGTCCGGTAGGCGCCGAGCGGCGGGTTGCTCGGCGGGATGCTCGGGGGCACGCTCGCGGCACGGACCACCGGCCGATTGGTCTCGAAGCCGTTTCCGTTCGCCGTTCCGTTCGACGTCCCGTTGGCACTGCCGTTCGACGTCCCGCCCCGGATCGGACCGAGGCCGAAGACGGAGAGGCCGGGGTGCCGTGGCGGCGGAGAGGACGGTGGTAGACCGGATGAATCGGTCAAAATGCCCTCCCAACGGTATCTCTTGCTCGAGGTGCTGTTCCAGCAGGACATTCAACCGTAGATTGGGACGGTCCGAGATCTGAACCTCAACCTCTATCATCGGACCGACACAGCGCCACGACCACTGCTCCCGGAAGGAGAACCGTGCAGGACGGAACTTACGACCCCCCGCGCGGTCCGCAGGGCGGGAGCCCCCAGGACCCCGGCCATCAGACCCCCGAGATCGGCGACCCCGCGAGCATCCACGTCATCGTGGGCCGCTCACGTGCTCGGATAGTGCTCTCCGGGGAGATCGACGCCGACATCGGCGGTGATCTGCACGAGGCCACGGCCGCGGCCGAGGAGTCACGTCTCCCGGTCGAGATCGACGCGCATCATGTGACCTTCATGGACTCGTCGGGCGTCGCGTTCCTCGCGCGCCTCGCGAGCCGCAGCCCGCACCGGGTGCGCGTACTGCGCGCACCGCCGACGGTGCGCTTCCTGCTGGAGGTGACCCGGATCGGCGACCTCCTCGACATCGTGGACGAGGACCCGGGCTTCGAGCTGGACGACGACGGCCCGTCCGGCCCGCCGTCGGGCGGCGCTCCGACCCCTGCGGGTGTGGGCGGCTGACGCCTTCCGGAATGATCGGTAAAAGGTCAGGTGATCGGTAGTTGGAACTACCGATCACCTGACCTTCTACCGATCACCCAAGCGGTCGGGTCACATCTTGTGGCCGGCCGAGCGGAGCTGCTGGCAGGCCTCGACGATGCGAGCGGCCATGCCGGCCTCCGCCGTCTTGCCCCAGGCGCGCGGGTCGTAGGCCTTCTTGTTGCCGACCTCGCCGTCGATCTTCAGGACGCCGTCGTAGTTCTTGAACATGTGCTCGACGACGGGGCGCGTGAACGCGTACTGCGTGTCCGTGTCGATGTTCATCTTGATGACGCCGTTGTCGACGGCCGCGGAGATCTCCTCCGCCGTCGAGCCCGAACCGCCGTGGAACACGAGGTCGAACGGGTTCTCCTTGCCGATCTCCGCGCCGACGGCCTTCTGGATGTCGAGCAGGATCTCCGGACGCAGCTTCACCGAGCCCGGCTTGTACACGCCGTGCACGTTGCCGAAGGTGAGGGCGGTCAGGTAGCGGCCGCGCTCGCCGGCGCCGAGCGCCTTCACGGTGGCCAGGCCGTCCTCGACCGTCGTGTACAGCTTGTCGTTGATCTCGGCCATGTGGCCGTCCTCCTCGCCACCGACGACGCCGATCTCGATCTCGAGGATCGTGCGCGCGGCCTGCGACAGCTCGAGCAGCTCGGCGGCGATCACGAGGTTCTCCTCGATCGGCACGGTGGAGCCGTCGAACATGTGCGACTGGAACGTCGGCAGGCCGCCGTTCTTCACCTGCTCGGCCTCGATCGCGAGCAGCGGCTTGACCCAGGAGTCGAGCTTGTCGGCCGTGCAGTGGTCCGTGTGGATGGCGATGTTGACGCCGTAGCCCTTGGCGACCTCGGTGGCATACGCCGCCAGCGCGAGGGAGCCCGAGACCCGGTCCTTCACCGTCGAGCCGGACGCGTACTCGGCGCCGCCCACGGAGACCTGGATGATGCCGTCGGACTCCGCCTCGGCAAAGCCCTGAAGTGCGGCAGTGACGGTCTGCGACGAGGTGATGTTGACAGCGGGGTAGGCGAACTTGCCGGCCTTCGCCCGGTCGATCATCTCGGCGTAGACCTCAGGGGTTGCGATGGGCATCTGCGAAACTCCAAACGACTGGTGAGATGGGCGGTCGCAAGAGTGTCCGAAGCCGCCCGGGTATGCACCATCGATCTTGCCACGATCCACAGGCGCCCGTGTGCGGCCGTTCGACAGTCGAACGGCCGGAACACTGTGGTTTTCATCTGTTCGTCGCCGTCGGGCGCCTCTCGAACCCGCTCCGGCCTCAGCTGGCGGGGCGGTCCTCCGGGTTGCGTTCGCGGATCGGGGTGAAGATCGCCACGCCGACCACCGCCACATAGATGACCGCCACCGCGAGCAACGGCCCGGACGCGCCGAAGCGGTCGGCGGCCGCGGTGAGGACTGCGGCACCGAGCGGCGCGAGGCTGTAGTGGATGGTCCAGAACGCCGCGGTGACCCGCCCGAGCAGGGGATCAGGCGTGACAAGCTGGCGCAGCGACATCGAGCAGACCGCCGCCAGCATGAGCCCGAACCAGAACACGAAGACGCCCGCTCCCATGACCACCGCGTCGCGGTTCAGCGCGAGCACCACGCCTGCCAGGCCGCACAGGGTCATGGCCGTGATCCAGCAGGCGCCGAAGCCGAACGTCCGGCGCAACCGGGCCGACAGGACCGCCGCCAGGCACGTCCCGGCCCCTGCGGCGGCCATCACGTAGCCGACGACGTCCTCGCTCTCCCCCAGGCCGTGGCGCACCTGGTAGATGATCACGTCGGTCAGGCCGTACGTGACGAACGTGGTGACCGTCAGGAAGATGGTCAGCACGCGCAGCACCGGATGCCGCCACAGGAACCGCGCGCCGGTGATGAAACCCGTCCGGAGATCGCGTCCGAGTCCGGGGCGGTCCGCCGACGCGGCGGGGGCCACCCGCGAGAGGCGGACGGCGAGCAGGCCGAGCGCCGAGACGCCGAAGGTCGCCGCGTCGATGGCGATCGCCGCCGTCACGCCGACCGTCGCTGCGATCAGCCCGGCGAGCGCCGGTCCGCCGATGCTGGCCAGCGAGGCGGTGGCCTGGAGCTTGCTGTTGGCGTCGGCGACCCGTTCACGGCCGACGATGGTGGGCACCGCCGTGATGTAGGTGATCTGGAACAGTTGCCCGAACACCGATGCGACACCCGCGACGACGAACAGCAGCCACACCTGGGGCTCGAACGCCCAGCAGACGGGTACCGCCGCGAACAGCAGCAGGCGGGCGACGTCGCAGGCGATCAGGAGCCTGCGCCTGTCGAACCGGTCGACGACGGCCCCGCCGACGAGGCCCATCGAGAGCGAACCGGCCGCCATGACGCTCGTCAGCAGACCCATCTGCACCAGCGAACCGGTGGCCTCCAGCATGAGCAGCGGGAAGGCGATCACGGAGAAGGAGTCGCCCAGGACCGAGAGCGTCTGAGTGCCCCAGAAGACCACGAAGTTTCGGTCCCGCGTCAGGGGTGCTGGACTCATCCGACGCTCCGGTTCACCCGACGATCGTGGCCCTGCGGCCGCCCGGAAGCAAGGGTCCGCCGGCCGACGCCGCGGTCGGGTGCCGGGTGGCGGACGTGCCTGCTCAGGGCAGCGGAGGCTTCTCGCCGTCGAGGAGCATGTCCCCCGCTCGGGCCTTCGCCTCGCTCGCGCCGACCTGCCACAGGTCGGCCAGCCGCTCGGCGTCCTCGTAGGTGTACCCAGCCTTCCGGAACGCGTCCTGCTCCGCCACGGTGGGGAAGCGCACCTCCTCGTTCGACCCGTGCGAGCCCGGCGCCACCGGGACGGCGTTGCCGTCGAGGATCAGCTGCCCGGCGCGCGCCTTGGCCTCCAACGAGTCGACGTTCCACAGGTCGCGGAGCGCCACCAGGTCCCCCGCCGTGTACTCGGCGCCCCAGAACGCGTCGTGCTGCTCGCGGGTGTAGCCGTCCGGCATGGCGGACCACTCGACGCCGACAGCCTGTGCGACACCGTCGACCGCGGCCGCGAAGCCCGTGTAGGGGTTCGCCGCCGCCGCGGCGCCCGCACCGACGACGCCGAGCGTGGACGCGACGACACCGGTGAGCGCGAACGCGCCCGCACGCCGCACGAACGGGGTCACCACGGCGTTCCGGCCGTCGGCCGCCACGGCGATCGTGGCGGCGATCCGCTGAGCCGTGGCGGCGGTGGCCGCGGCGTCGGGCTCACGTGCGCGCAGGGCCGCACCGATCAGCTCGGCGAGCTCGTCGTGGCCGGGTTCACCCTCCGGCCGGTCGGGACGGTACTGGTTCATCGCTTCTCCAGGTGTGTCGAGATGGTGCGCCGGAGAGTGGCCAGGGCGCGCGCGGCGTGGGAGCGGACGGTGGCCGGCGAGGTACCGAGCACGGTCGCGATGTCGGCGTCGGCCAGCCCTTCGTAGTACCGCAGCACGAGCACCGTGCGCTGCCGCGGAGGGAGCTGCGCGAGGCGGTGCCACATCGCGTCCTTCTCCGCATGGTCCTCCGCGGGGTCGCCCGCGGCGCCTCCGTGCCGGGCCAGCGCGTCGTCGCCGGTGGGCTGGATCATGCGCACGTGCCAGCGACGGCGCCACGACAGGTGCTCGTTGGTGACCATGCGCCGGAGGTACAGGTCGGGGCGATCCGTCAGGACGATCCGACGCCACCGCTGGTGGGCACGCAGCAGCACCTCCTGCACGAGGTCGGCAGCTGTGTGCTGGTCGCCGACGAGGACCGTCGCGTAGCGGATCAGCCCGGGCAGGTGCGTCCGCACCAGCTCGTCCAGCGTCCGGGCCGGGTCGCCCTCGTCGGCACCGCGAGCGGGCACCTGCGCCTGCACCCGTGGTGTCGGTGCGCTGCTCGGGCCGACGGCCGGCAACCAGGTCGTCATCGCCCGGCCCCCGCCGTCGTCAGGGCCAGCAGCGCCTCTTCCGGGTCGTGCGCCGCCGCTACGTCGGGTCGCGGTATCGGTGTGTCGTCGAGGCACCGCAGCAGCAGGCGCTCGACGAGCGCCGCCCGCCCGACGATGTCCGACGTGTCCAGTGCACCGGGCAGGAGGCGCACCTCGACCGTGTCGCGGGCGGGGCTCGTGGCGACCAGCTGCGTGAGGTTCACGTCGGCGTACTTCGTCAGGCCGGTCTCGCGCGCGGCGGTACGCAGCTCGGCCCAGGACAGGTCCTCCCGCTCCACGAGCTGGACCAGCTCCTCGGGCAGCGGCGCGAGGCGCCGGCATGCCGCATTGGTGCCCAGCGCCGCCCACAGCGGCTCGCGCCAGTGCCCGAACAGCCGGACCAGGTTGGCGAACGCGGGCGACCGCCGGAAAGGAGCGCCGTCCAGGTGCAGGTGGACGGCGGCCTCGGCGGGAACCGTGAACCCGAGGTCACGCGCGGGTGCCAGCAGCTCGCCCAGCCTCCGGCCGTGGTCCCGCGTGATCGGCGGCGTGACGATCTCGCAGGGTCGCTCGCGGCCCGCGGGCAGCGGCATCACGACGGCGATGGTGGCGCCCGCGGCGTCGTTCACCCGCGCCGCCCCGCCCCGCAGCTCGACCTGGGTGCCGAACAGGTCGGCGACCGGGGCCAGGACGTCGGCCAGGGCGGCGTAGGGGTCCGTGCACCGCTCGATCAGGCGCAGCAGGCGCGGCTCGTCGCACAGCACGCGGTACCAGCCCTCGTGCCCCCGGGTGGACGCCCCGGCCAGGTCGGACACGATGGTGATGTCGTCCACGAGCCGCACCACGGGTGAACCGGCACCGTCGACCACGTCGAACGCGGGGGACAGGTGCCGGAACACCCCGACGCCCGGCACCGGTGACGGCTCGCTGTCGGTGTGAAAGGACCGGTGCACCCGGCCGCCACCGCGAGCGGCGACGGCGTCCGCGAGCGTCTGCCGGTCCGAGCCGGCGGGCGCGAGCAGCTCGATCTCGAAGCCGATGCGCGAGGTGAGGGTGTTGATGGTCGCCTCCTGGCGAGTCGTCAGCGGTGCCGGGCGCACGGATCAGCTGTCAGCCGGCGTGGCCGAGCCCAGGGGCAGCTCCTCGCCGTCGAGCACCATCTGGCCGGCGCGGGCCTTCGTCTCCACGAACTCGGTGTCCCACAGCGCGCTCAGGGTCTCGACGTCCTCGGCCGTGTGGCCGGCGTCGAGGAACGCCGCGATCGCCGCCTGCTCGTCCGCCGGCAGCTCGGGGGTGGTGTGCGTGCCGGGCGCGAACGGGAGCGCCTCGCCGTCCAGGAGCATCTGGCCGGCGCGGGACTTGGTCTCGGTCTCGTCGAGGGACCACAGCTCCTGCAGCTCGATCAGGTCCTCGCCGCTGTACTCGGCGGCCCAGAAGGCCTCGTACTGCGCCTGGGTGTAGCCGTCGGGCATGTCGGACCAGTCGACGCCGACGGCGTGCACGGTGGTGCCGACCGCCTGGCCGAAGGCCGAGGTCGGGTTGGACGCGGCTGCCATGCCGGCACCGACGACGCACAGGCCGGTGGCCGCGACGCCGATCGCGGTGAGTCGGAGGGTCTTCGAGCGGAAGGTGCGGGTGCTGCTGGTCACGTGGACCTCCAGGTGCGTGGGATGTGCTTGCCCTCTTAAGACGTCCCTCACCCCGCCTGATGTGGAGTCCGGACCGCCACGACTTCTGGCGGCCGGACTACCCCGCGTGCCGCACGGCCCACGCGTGCATCGCTATGGCCGCCGCCGCGCCCGCGTTGATGGACCGGGTCGAGCCGTACTGCGTGATGTGCAGGACGACGTCGCAGGCCGCCTGCGCCTCCGCCGTCAGGCCGGTGGACTCCTGGCCGAACAGCAGGACGCACTCGGGCGGGAGCTGGTAGCCCTCGATCGGCACGGAGCCGGGCACGTTGTCGATGCCGACGACGGGGAGGCGCCCACCCGCCGGTCCGGCCGACGCCGCCCACTCGGCCAGCGCCGCCGCGTCCGGGTGGTGGGTCACGTGCAGGTACCGGTCGGTGACCATCGCACCGCGGCGGTTCCAGCGGCGTCGGCCCACGATGTGCACGCCCGCCGCGTTGAACGCGTTGGCCGTACGGACCACGGAGCCGATGTTGAGGTCGTGCGCCCAGTTCTCGATGGCCACGTGGAACGGGTGCCTGCGCGTGTCCAGGTCCGCGACGATCGCCTCGACCGACCAGTACCGGTACTGGTCGGCGACGTTCCGGCGGTCGCCGTCGGCCAGGAGCTCCGGGTCGTAGCGCGGGTCGTCGGGCAGCGGGCCGGACCAGGGGCCGACGCCGACCTGGGTCTCGCCGGGCTCTTCCGTCACTCCGTCGGCTCCGTCATTCCGGCGTCGCAGTGTCCGGGGCCCGGCGGGACTCCCACCAGACAGCCACGGCGACGACGGCGGCGCCCAGGAGGGCGAGCAGCAGCGGGACCAGGATGTCGCCGGGCGGGGCCAGCAGACCGCCCGCCTCGTCCTGCCAGGGCCACAGCGCGCGCAGCGAGCCGATCATGAGGCCGGCGAGCAGCGCCATCGTGCCCTGGCGGCGGTGCTCCAGCAGCCAGTGCAGCACCTTGACGAACGACCCCAGCCCGACCGCCGCGCCGAGCATGAAGGTCCCGACGAAGGCGAGGTCGCGGTCGTGCAGGGCCTCCTGGACGGGGATGTACAGCCCCATGGCCAGCAGCACGAAGGAGCCGGAGACCCCCGGCAGCACCAGCGCGTTGATGGCGATCGCCGCTCCGACGAAGACCAGCCAGAGCGACGGGTCCGAGATCTCGGCCGCCGGAAGGCCGGTGAGGAAGTAGGCGCCGACCGCGCCGCCGACCAGCAGCACGACGTCGAGCACGCGGAACCTGTGCGGCATCATCCGCAGCGGCACGCTGACGGAGACGGCGATCATGCCGAAGAACAGCGCACGCATCGGCACCGGGTTCGACTCGAGCAGGGGAGCGATCGTGTTCAGCGAGACGAGCAGGATCACGACCATGCCCACGAGCACCGGGAGGAGGAACGGCCAGTCGATCTGGCGCAGCGCGGCGCGGGCCGGTCGCAGGCCCCGGCCTCCGGCGACACCCTGGACGAGCTCGCGCGCGGCGTGCACGAGCTGGCTGGCCGCGCCGAGCAGACCGTCGTAGAGGCCGACGACGAGCGCGATCGTCCCACCGGAGATGCCCGGCACCGACTCGGCCGCGCCGACCATCCCGCCGCGGAGCCCGTTGCCCAGCGCGGCGGACCACGGCGTCCGGGTGGACGGGGCGGCGTGACGGCGGACCGGACCGGGGCGGGTGGTGCTGCCCTGCGGCGAGGCTGTGTCGTCGTGGGGCAGCGTGTCGTCTGAGGACAGGTTGGTCACGCGCGAAAGCCTACGGCCCACCGCGGGGCCGGAACCACGCCCGCGACCTGGACCTCCCGGGCGCTAGGCTGACGGCCATGATCGAACGGACCACCGAAGCCTGGCTCACGGACATGGACGGCGTGCTGGTGCACGAGGGAACGGCCCTGCCCGGCGGCCCCGAGTTCATCAAGGCGCTGCGGGACAAGGAGCTGCCGTTCCTCGTCCTGACGAACAACTCGATCTTCACTCCGCGCGACCTGCGCGCCCGGCTCGCCTACAGCGGCATCGACGTGCCGGAGGAGAACATCTGGACGTCGGCCCTGGCCACCGCCCAGTTCGTCGCGGACCAGATCCCCAACGGCAGCGCGTACGCGATCGGCGAGGCAGGTCTCACGACGGCGCTGCACCAGGCGGGCTACACGCTCACGGAGTCGGACCCGGACTACGTGGTGCTCGGCGAGACCCGCACCTACTCGTTCGAGGCCATCACGAAGGCCATCCGGCTGATCGTCGGCGGCGCCCGCTTCATCTGCACCAACCCGGACGTGACCGGGCCGTCGCAGGAGGGGCTGCTGCCCGCCGCCGGCTCGGTGGCGGCGATGATCACCGCGGCGACCGGCCGCCAGCCCTACTACGTGGGCAAGCCCAACCCGGTGCTGTTCCGGTCGGCGCTCAACCTGATCGGCGCGCACTCGGAGTCCACGACCATGGTCGGGGACCGCATGGACACGGACATCCTGGGCGGCATGGAGGCAGGCCTGGAGA
Organism: Promicromonospora iranensis; assembly: GCF_028994775.1. Classification (GTDB taxonomy): domain Bacteria; phylum Actinomycetota; class Actinomycetes; order Actinomycetales; family Cellulomonadaceae; genus Promicromonospora; species Promicromonospora iranensis_A. The sequence goes on from NZ_JAJQMN010000002.1 coordinate 388,152, forward strand.
CGTTCCTGGTGCTCACCGGGTCGACTTCGGTCGACGAGGTCGAGAAGTACCCGTTCCGCCCGAGCCACGTGGTCAACTCGATAGCGGACATCGTCGACCTGGTCTGAGGACCTGGTCCGAGGACCTGGTCCGAGGAACCCGGCGGTCAGGTCAGGCCGGGGATCCCGAAGCCGCCGATACCGCCACCGCTCTCGAAGCGCGGCCCGCCCTTCTCCAGCGGCAGCACGATCCGTGCGACGTCGGCGACCCGCTTGGCCCGCTCCGTCAGGTTGGTGACGTCGGTGCGGCCCGGACGCCACAGCAGCACCGAGGGCCCCTCGATCCGCAGCCGGGAGCCGTGGAAGTCGGGCAGCATCACGATGTTCGCGAGCCGTGCGTCGAGGGCGCGGCGCGCGAAGAACTCGTCGGAGGCACGCACGAGCCACTGCCCGTCGAACGCCGGGTTGTCGATCTGGACGTCCTGGGCACCGAAGAGCTTCTGCCACTTCTCACGGAGGCCCTCGGGCGACAGGTCGACCACCGGCTCGCCCGGCAACGCGTCGAGCGCCACGACGTGCGCCGTGCGGCGCAGGCCGGCCCGGCGCGCGTCGGCGCCGGGCGAACCCGAGCGCCACGTGTAGGTGAAGGAGACGATGTCGTAGCCGTCGACGCTGCCCCGCAGGACGTCGCGGGCCTCACGGTCCAGGCCGATGCCGAACGGCCGGCCGCTCCACCGCTGGGCGAGGACCGGATCCGTGCTGGCGTACTCCCAGCCGTTCTCCTCCGCCCACCGGGCGACGTCCTGCGTACGGCCGCGTTTCATGACGTACGCAGCACCGACCGTGAACGCCACCACGCCGATGACGAGCAGGACTAAAGCGACAAATGTCCCCATGAACCTAAAGATACCGTAGGGCTAGGCAAAAGTCTCCACAGCAAGTGATATCGAGACGGCCCGGTTACGGTATAGCGAAGTCCAGCCGAGTCACTCAGGCGAGACCGAGCTCTTCCAGGCCGTAGAGGTAGTGGTAAGGCACGCCCAGCGCCTCGATCTTCTCGCCGGCACCGGTCGCACGGTCCACGATCGTGGCGACGCCCAGCACCTCCGCGCCGGCGGCCCTGGCCGCCTCGATGGCGGTGATCGGCGAGCCCCCGGTCGTGGTGGTGTCCTCGACGACCACCACCTTGCGCCCGGCGATGTCCGGCCCTTCGATCTGGCGCTGCATGCCGTGCGCCTTCGCCGCCTTGCGCACCACGAACGCGTCCAGGTCCTGGCCGCGCGAGGCCGCCGCGTGCAGCAGCGCGTCGGCGATCGGGTCCGCGCCGAGGGTGAGCCCGCCGACGGCGTCGATCTCGGCGGTGCCCAGCCCGACCTCCTCGAGATGGTCCAGGAGCACGTGCCCGACGAGCGGTGCCGCCCGGTGGTGCAGCGTGATCCGGCGCAGGTCGACGTAGTAGTCGGCCTCCTTGCCGGAGGACAGGGTCACCTTGCCGTGCACCACGGCGAGCTCCTTGATGAGCTCGGCCAGCTGCTCGCGCGGGGTCGGGGAGAAGTCAGCGTTCACGGTGCAAGGGTACGTGGCACGCCGTCACTCAGCGGTACTTGCCGACGGCGCGGACGGCCCAGCGCGGCGCGGCCCGCAGCACGGCGGTAGCGACCTTGTAGCGCACCGACGGCGTGGACAGGACGACGCCCCGGCGCGCGTCGGCCAGGGCGGTCCGGACCACGTACTCGGCGTCGAGCCAGCCCCACTCGGGCACGATCGCCGACTCGGCGATACCGGCCCGTGCGTGGAACTCGGTGTGCGTGAAGCCTGGTGACAGCAGCGTCGCGGTCACGCCGGTGCCCTTGAGCTCGACCGCCAGCGACTCGGTGAAGGTCCGCACGTACGCCTTCGCGGCGGCGTACGTGCCGCCCGCGGTGAGGGCGGCCACCGAGCCGACGTTGAGGATCGCGCCGCGGTCCCGTTCGAGCATCTGCCCGACGGCGGCATGCGTCAGCTCGACCACCGCCCTCACCATGACGTCGATCCCGCGGCGTTCCGTGGAGACGCGGCCCTCCGCGAAGCTCGCGCTCGTGGCGAACCCCGCGTTGTTGACGAGCAGGCCCACGGGGTGCAGGCCCTCCTCGCCCGGCCGGCCCCCGACGACGGCGAGGCGCCGCGCGACCCGCTCGACGTCTTCGGGCAGGGAGAGGTCCGCCGGGAGCACCTCGACCGCCACACCGTGGGTGGCACGGAGCTCCTCGGCGACCTGCTTCAGCCGTTCCTCGTTGCGGGCCACCAGCACCAGGTCGTGCCGGTCCGCCGCCAGCTGCCGCGCGAACTCGAGACCCAGGCCGGCGGACCCGCCGGTGATCAGTGCTGTGCTCATGGCGGCAGCCTAGGCTGCCGCACGCTCCCGGCGCTTGAGCCAGATGCCCACGGCCAGCAGCACCACGATCGCCGCGTACGCCGTGGCGGCGAACGGGCTGGTGACCAGGTAGCTCAGGTCGCCCTGGCTGATGGCGAGGGAGCGGCGCAGCCGGTCCTCCGCCATCGGGCCGAGGATCATGCCGACCACCAGGGGCGCCACGGGGTACCCGTACCGTCGCATGAAGAACCCCGCCAGACCGATGAGCACCAGCAGCAGCACGTCGACGGGCGAGAAGTTCAGCGCGTACGAACCGAGCGCGCCGAACAGGATGATGCCCGCGTACAGGTAGTGCCGCGGGATGCGCAGCACGCGCACCCACATGCCGACGAGCGGCAGGTTCAGGACCACGAGCATGAGATTGCCGAGGTACAGGCTCGCGACGAGCGCCCACACGAGCGCGGACTCGTTCTGCAGCAGCATCGGGCCGGGCTGGATGCCGTAGGACTGGAAGGCGACGATCATGATCGCCGCGGTCGCCGTCGTGGGCAGGCCGAGCGTGAGCAGGGGGACCAGCACACCTGCCGCCGCGGCGTTGTTCGCCGCCTCCGGACCCGCCACACCCTCGATGGCGCCCTTGCCGAACTCCTTGCGCCGTTCCTTGCCGGCGAGCCGGCGTTCGGAGGCGTAGGAGAGGAAGGTGGCGACGTCGGCCCCGCCGGCGGGGATGGTGCCGACCGGGAACCCGATGGCGGCGCCCCGCAGCCACGGCTTCCAGGAGCGCCGCCAGTCGTCGCGCTTCATCCAGGTGCGCCAGCCCTTCTCGACGGGGATCACCTGGATCTTCCCGTGCCGCATCCGGGATCCCACGTACAGGGCCTCACCGACGGCGAACAGCCCGACGGCGACGACGACGACGTCGATCCCGTCCGCGAGGTTGGGCACGCCGAACGTGAAGCGCTGCTGGCCGGTCAGGGTGTCGGTGCCGACCAGCCCGAGGAACAGGCCGAGCGAGAGCGAGGCGAGGCCGCGCGGCACCGACGAGCCGAGCAGGGCGCCCACGGTGACGAACGCGACCACCATCAGGGCGAAGTAGTCCGGCTCGCCGAGCTGGACGGCCAGCCGGGCGACGACCGGCGCCATGAACGTGAGCGCCACCGTGGCGAGCGTGCCCGCCACGAACGAGCCGATGGCGGCAGTGGCGAGCGCCGCCGCCCCGCGCCCGGCACGCGCCATCTTGTTGCCCTCGATCGCCGTGACGATCGACGCCGACTCACCGGGCGTGTTGAGCAGGATCGACGTCGTGGACCCGCCGTACATGCCGCCGTAGTAGATGCCGGCGAAGACGATGATCGCCGCCGTCGGCTCCAGGGAGTAGGTCAGCGGCAGGAGCAGGGCGATCGTCATGGCCGGGCCGATGCCCGGCAGCACGCCGACCGCGGTCCCGATGAACACGCCGAACAGCGCCCACAGCAGGTACACGGGGTGCAGCACGGTGGCGAACCCCTCGAGCAGTGCGGAGAAGTTATCCACGGAGGAACGGCACCCCTTCCAGGAGCGGGCCGGCCGGGAGCGAGAGCCCCAGCAGCCCGCCGAAGACCACTTGGACGACCAGGCCCAGCACGAGCCCGGCGAGGGCGGCACGCCACCACGGACGCGCCCCCAGGATCACCGCGGCACCGCCGAACAGGATCGCCGCGGCGAACGGCCAGCCGATGACGTTGATCGCGAACACGTGGACGACCAGGGTGATCACGAGCAGCACCACCGTCAGCCAGTCGGTCCGGACGGTGGGGTCGACGTCCTCGCCGCCCTCCTCCTCACCTGCCCGGCCGCTCAGGACCAGCGCGACCAGCACCACCCCAGCGGCGACGAGCATGCCGCCCACGAGGTAGGGGAAGGCCCGCGGACCGAGCGTGTTGGCCGAGCCCGGCACCGTGATACTCCCGGCGGCCACCAGCACGTACACCCCGAGGGCGGCGGTGGCCAGGGCCAGCACGAGCTCGCCCCACCGGCGGCGCGGCCGCTCCGCCGGCCCCTGCTGGAGGGTGTCCGACGTCGGAGGGCCGGTCTCCGTCGTCGGCTCACCCGGTTCGGTGGGCGCCTCGGGCGCCGCGTCGTCGGGCCTCACCGGACGAGACCGATGTCCCGCAGCACCACCTGGATCTCCGCGATGTTCTCGTCGAGGTACGCGTCGAACTCGTCACCGGCGAGGAAGGCGTCGTCCCAGTCCTTCTCCTCCAGCGTCGCCTGCCACGCGTCGGACTCGGCGAGCTCCGTGACGGCAGTGGTCAGCGCCTCCTTCTCGGCCTCGTCGATCGTGCCGGGAGCGACCACACCGCGCCAGTTCGTCAGGACCACGTCGTAGCCCGCCTCGGTCAGGGTCGGCGTGTCCGGGAGAGCATCGACGCGCTCCTCGCCGGAGACCGCGAGCGCCCGCAGCTCACCCGCCTGCACCTGCTCCGCGTACTCGCTGATACCCGAGATGCCCGCGTTCACGTTGTTGCCGAGCAGCGCCGCCAGCGACTCGCCGCCGCCCGAGTAGGCGATGTAGTTCAGCTTGTTCACGATGTGCTCCGAGGGCATGCCCGCGGCCTGGAGCAGCATGCCCGCGAGGATGTGGTCCGTGCCGCCGGCGGACCCGCCGGTGATCGACACGTCCTTGCCGTTCGTCTTGATGTCCTCGACGAGGTCGTCGATGGTCTCGTAGGGCGACTCCGCCGGGACCACGATGACCTCCTGCTCCTCGGTCAGGCGCGCGATCGGCGTCGTGTCCTCGATCCGGGCCTGGGACTCGTTGGTCTCGACGGCACCCACCATGACCAGACCCATCACCAGGAGCGTGTTCGGGTCGGTGGCGTTGGCGATGTTCGCCAGGCCCACGGTGCCGCCCGCGCCGTCGACGTTCGTCACCGTCGCGGTGCCGACCAGGCCCTCCTCCTGCATGTCCGCCTGCATCGAGCGGCCGGTGAGGTCCCAGCCGCCGCCCGGCCCCGCGGGAACCACGATGCTGAGCTCGTCGATGGCCGCGTCGCTGCCGCCGCCACCGTTCGCCTCCAGGCTGGAGCAGCCCGCCAGGGCGAGTGCCAGGACGATCCCGACGGGGGCAGCCCCGGTTCGGATGATGCGCATGTCTTCTCCTTTGAGTGAATGCGGCAGATGCGGGTACCCGGGCCGGCTGCGTTGCCGGCCCTCGGTCCGTCTCGGCGCGAGCGTAGGGAGCGGCCACCCCGCGGGCCCGGTTGTGGTCGCAACGAAGGTTGTGGTCGTTTTGATCGCGGCCTCCCGGCTACCGCACCTGCCCTCACGCGGTGCACACTGGCGTCCGTGAGAAGAGCGATGACGCTCCGGGCGCAGCTGCTGGTCCTGCAGGTCGTCATCGTGCTCGTGCTCGTGTGCACCACCGGGTTCGTGGCCGTCGCCCTGCAGGAGCGACAGCTCCGTGAGGCCTACGTCGACCGGATGGCCGGGGTGGCGCAGTCGGTCGCGCGCCTGCCCGCCATCCACGACGCCTTCGACGACGACGACCCCTCCGCCACGATCCAGCCGATCGCCGAGGTCATCCGCGAGGCGTCCGGCGTGACGTACGTGGTCGTCACCGACGAGCACGGCGTCCGGTACTCCCACCCCGACCCGCAGCAGATCGGGCAACCCGTCTCCACCGACCCCTCCGTGCCGCTGTCCGGACAGATCTGGACCGGCACCCAGACCGGGACGCTCGGCACGTCCTGGCGCGTCAAGGTCCCGGTCTTCGGCGACGCCGCCGACGACGCCTCACCCGCCCCCGTCATCGGCACCGCCAGCGTCGGCATCCTCGAGTCCGAGCTGCGCGCCGACCTGACCGAGGACCTCGGCTGGCTGCTCGCGGCGCTCGCGGCCGCCGCGGCGGTGGGCGTGCTGTGCGCGGCGTGGGTGACCCGCCTGGTCCGTCGCCGGATCTACCTGCTGGAGCCGGAGGACATCGCGGGCCTCCTGGAGACCCGCGGCCTCACCGACGCACTGCGCTCCCAGTCGCACGAGTTCGCCAACACCGTGCACGTGATCTCGGGGCTGCTGGAGCTGGGCCGTACCGAGGAGGCGGTCGCGTTCATCGAGCGGTCGGGCTACGGCGGACTGCTCACGGCGTCGGCGGTCGCACCGGGCGTGCGGTCCCCCGAGCTCGCGGCCCTGCTCCTGGTCAAGGCGATCACGGCGCGTGAGCGCGGCGTCACGCTCGACGTCGACGACGCGTCCGCCCTCGACCCGCCGACCACACCGGACGCCTCGTCCCTGCACACGGACGCGCTCGTCGTGCTCGGGAACCTGATCGACAACGCGGTCGACGCGGCTGCCCCGGAGGGTCGGGTCCGCGTGCTGCTGCACGCGGACGGCACGCACCTGCGCCTGCGGGTGGACGACGACGGCCCCGGCGTACCGGCCAACCTGCACCACCAGGTGTTCAAGGCAGGGTTCTCCACCAAGGTGCCCGGCGACCGGGAGCACAGCCGTGGCATCGGTCTGGCGCTGGTCAGACGGGTCGTGGACCGGCGCGACGGCGAGGTGGTCATCGGCACCGGCGACCTCGGCGGGGCGCGGATGACCGTCGAGCTGCCCGTACCGGTGTCCGCGTCAGGCGGGCGCCTCCGAGCGGCTGCCGGCGCGGGCGAGGCGGCACCATGACCGAGCAGGCACGGACGCTCATCGTCGAGGACGACCCGACCGTCGCCGTCGTGCACCGGGGTTTCGTGGAGGGCCACCCGCGGTTCGTGGTGGTGGGCGAGGCCCGGAACGGCGCGGACGCGCTGCGCCTGGCGTCCGCGCTGCGACCCGACCTCGTGCTGCTCGACCTGCACCTGCCGGACATCGGCGGTCTCGACGTGCTCCGGCGGCTGCGGCTGCTGCCGGGTCCGCCCGTCGACGTCGTCGCGACGACCGCCGCACGCGAGCTCGACAGCGTGCGGCAGGCGATGGCCGGGGGTGTGCTCGCGTACCTGGTCAAGCCGTTCACGTCCGCCGCTCTGCGTGAGCGGCTCGACGAGGTGTGGCAGCGGCGCGAGGACGTCCGGCGCGCGCAGACCACCCTCGACCAGGACGAGGTGGACCAGCTCCTGGCCGGGCCGCGGTCCGCGACCACGCTGCCGCCCAAGGGCCTGTCCGAGCGGAGCCGCACCCTCGTGCAGGAGGCACTGACACGGCTGTGCGGCCCGGCCGACGACGCCTCGGCGGCCGAGGTCGCCGAGGCGGTCGGGATGTCACGGGTCAGCGCCCGCCGCTACCTGGAGCACCTGGTCACAGAGGGCCACGCCCGGGTCAGCCCGCGCTACGGGGCGACGGGCCGCCCGGAGAACCGCTACCGCCCGATCTGACCCACCGTGGGCACGGGCCGTCGCACCGCTCTGTGGAAGCAGATCTCCGGCGGGAGCGATCAGACCGGAGCAGCGAGCGGGTCCGCCGTCGGCTGGACCGGGCCGTTCACCGTGTCGTACGCGAAGCCCTCGCGGACCCAGTACTCGAAGCCACCGATCATCTCCTTGACCTCGTAACCGAGCTTCGCGAACTCGAGCGCGGCCTTGGTCGCCGCGTTGCAGCCCGGGCCCCAGCAGTAGGTCACGACGGGCTTGTCCCGGTCGATGGCCTGCTCGGCGCGCAGCCGCACCTTGCCGCTGGGCAGGTGCACCGCGCCGGGCACGTGGCCCTGGTCCCACGACTCCTGGGAGCGGACGTCGACCAGGGTGAACGGGGCGTCCGCCGCGTCCTTCCCGTCGAGCGCGACGTGGACGTCGGCGACATCTGTCTCGAAGGCGAGCCGCCCGGCGAAGTGCGCGACGGCGGCGGAGGTGTCCTGAGAGGTCGTCATGGGCCGAGTGTGCGGACGCGATGGCGTCGGCGACAAGAGGGCGGACCCCCACATTCTCTGAAACGTGCGTAAGCCGCGCTACGCCCAGCGCCGGGGAGGGTCCATGCGCGCGGGTTGTTGTAGGTCAGTCCGTCACCGCATCGTGCAGGAACCGGACGACCCTGCGCGCGCGGAACATCAGCGCGTAACCGATCGCGATCACGTGACCCACCACCCGCATCGTCTCGTTGACCGCGCCCTCGAGCAGGGTGTCCTCGTCGTCGACCACACCGTCCCGGGCCGATCTCAGGCTGAGGATCCTCGCGCGGTCGTCCGGGCCCAGGCCCTCGAGGAGCTTCGGCACCGTCGACAGCGACTGCGCGAAGGGAGCGTTGTGCAGGAGGACCGGCTTGATGATGTCCTCGGGGTCGAGGAACTTGCCGGCGATGATGATGACGGCGACGACCGAGCGGCGTCGGGCGAACGCCGCGAGAACCGCGCCGGCTCCCGCGGAAGCACCCATGAGCGCGACGCGCTCCCCGCGCTGCTCGTAGCGCTCGATCATCTCGTCGAGCCGGTCCAGCCGGTCCTGGAACGACGCGTCCGAGGACCAGCGGACGCGGAACATGGTGGTGCGCACGCCGAGGGCACGCCACGTGCGCAGCGCCTCGCGCTGGAGGTGCACCAGGGGCGGCAGCCGGTCGCCGAGCCCGGGCACGAAGATCACGCGGATCGGCGCCTTCCCAGCAACCCCGACCACGCGCCGGGCGGCGGCGTCGAGCCCCGGGAGATCACTGTCGCCGCTGGTCGTCTGCTCGCTCATGTCGCGCAGAGGCTACACGCATCGTGCGCCGGCAGACCCGCAGGTCACCGGGGTGGCCTGGGGGTCCGGCACTCGGACCGAGCTACGGCAGCGTCAGCGGAGGAGGACCGGTGTCGCCTCGCGCAGCGTGCGCGTGTACTCGTGCCGCGGGTGGTCGTAGACCTGCTCGGCGGGCCCCTGCTCCACGATGAGGCCGTCGCGCATCACCGCCACGTGGTCGCACACGTGTCGCACCACGCCCAGGTCGTGCGACACGAGCAGCAGCGTCAGGGCGTGCTCGTCCGCGAGCCGGGCCAGCAGGTCGAGCACCTGCCGCCGGACGGAGACGTCGAGCGCGCTGACCGGCTCGTCCGCCACGAGGATGCGGGGGCGGCACACCAGGGCGCGCGCGATGGCGATGCGCTGGCGCTGCCCGCCGGAGAACTGGTGGGGGTACCGCTCGGTCGCGTCGAGCGGCAGGCCGACGGCATCGAGCATCTCGCGCACGGCGTCCCGGCGGGCCGACGCCGTCCGCGGGCCACCGACCCGGACGTTCGCGGGGTTGAGGAGCGGCTCGGCCACGATGTCGCCCACGGTCATGCGGGGATCGAGCGAGCCGTACGGGTCCTGGAAGACGAGCTGCAGGGCGGCACGCAGGTCGCCCAGCTCGTGCGGCGCGGCCGGCAGCCGCACACCGGCGCTGGTGACCCGGCCCGATGTCGCACGGTCGAGCCCGGCAACGATCCGCAGCAGCGTCGACTTGCCCGAGCCGGACTCGCCCACGATCCCGAAGCGCTGCCCCTCGTGGACCTCCAGGGAGACGCCGCCCAGCGCGTGCACCGCCTGGCCCCGGCTCTGGTAGGTGCGCGTCACGTCCTCGACGCGGATCAGCGGCTCGGTGACCCGGTCCTCGGACCTGATGGACGACGCGGCGCGGGGCTCCAGGGTCGACGCCGCCAGCAGGCGCCTCGTGTACTCGTGCCGGGGGTGTGCGAACACCTCGGCGACAGTGCCCTCCTCGACCACCACGCCGTCGAGCAGCACCACCACCCGCTCGCAGACCTGGGACACCACCGCCAGGTCGTGCGTGATGAAGAGCAGACCGGCGCCCCGGTCCTCGACCAGCCGCACCATGAGGTCCAGCATCTGGCGCTGCACCGTGACGTCGAGGGCCGTCGTCGGCTCGTCGGCCACCAGCACGGCCGGGTCGTTCGCCAGGGCCATCGCCAGCACCACTCGCTGGCGCTGCCCGCCGGACAGCTCGTGCGGGTAGCGCCGGGCGGCGCCGTCGGACAGGCCCACCTCGGCCAGGAGCTCGGCGGCGCGTCTCGTCGCGGTCCGGCCCGTGGCACCGTGCAGGGTCATCGTCTCGGCGACCTGGCGACCCACGCGCATGAGCGGGTTCAGCGCGGTCATCGGCTCCTGGAAGACCATCGACACGGCCTCGCCGCGCAGTCCCGCCAGGGCGTGCTCACTGCGGTCCAGGAGGTTCCCGGGCACCCCGGCGAGGTTCACCTGCCCGGTGGCCGCCACGCCGTCGGGCAGCAGGCCGAGCGCCGCGAGCGCCGTCATGGTCTTGCCCGAGCCGGACTCACCGATCAGGCCGACACGTTCGCCGGGGGCCACCCGGAGGGAGACGTCGGACAGGAGCGGGCGGCCGCTACCGGTGCGGACGGTGAGGTCACGGATGTCGAGGGCGGGGGGTCTCTGGGTCTCGACCGACTGGTGCGGGGTCTCGACAGGCTCGACCAACGGTCCGTGCTCGGCAGCCGGTCCGGGCTCGGCCAACGGTCCGGGCTCGGCAGCCGGGGCCTGCGGGCCGACGGCGGAGAGCCGCGGGTCGTACACGTCGCGCAGCCCGTCGCCCAGCAGGTTGAACCCGAGCACCGCCACGGCGATGGCGACGCCGGGCACGATCGCGAGGTGGTCGGCGACGCCGAGGAACTGCTGCGACTCCTGCAGCATGCGGCCCCACGACGGCGTCGGCGGGGGCGTGCCGAGGCCGAGGAAGGACAACCCGGCCTCGGCGAGCACGGCGATCGCGAAGTTCACGGAGCACTGCACCAGCACGGTGCCCGCGATGTTGGGCAGCACGTGCCGTGCGGCGATCGCGAGCTCGCCGCGGTTCGCCGCCCGGGCGGCGACCACGTAGTCGGACCGCATCACCTGCAGCGTGCCGCTGCGCGCGACGCGCGCGAAGGCCGGTATCGAGCCGATGCCGAGCGCGATCATCGCCGTCACCGTGCCCGCGCCGTAGACGGCGCCCAGCACGATCGCGAGCAGCAGTCCGGGAAAGGCGAGGAGGATGTCGCTACCGCGCATCACGAGGGCGCCGAGCCGTCCGCCGCGCATCCCCGCGAGCACGCCGAGCGGCACGCCCACCACCGCCGCGATTCCCACTGCCACCAGGCCGACGAGCAGCGTGATCCGGGCACCCGCCATCACCTGCGAGAACACGTCGCGGCCGAACCGGTCGGTGCCGAGCCAGTGCTCGGCACCCGGCGACAGGAGGCGCTCGGCGCCCGCGTGCTCCGGGTCGAACGGGGTCCAGACCAGTGAGACCAGGGCCGTGACGACGACCAGTCCCACGAGCACCGCGCCGATCACGAGCTGAGGGTGCGCACCGGGGCGCCGGGTCACCGGCCGCGGTCCCGCAGGTCGCCGGAGGGCTCCTGCCGGGGATCGGGGATCGGGCGTCGGCTGCCCGACGGCGACCATGGCCGGGTCGGTCATGACGCCCTCCTGAGCCGGGGGTCGAGGAGGGTGTAGGCGAGGTCGACGAGGAAGTTGAGCAGCACCACGAGGACGACGAGCACCGCCACGATCGACTGCACGGCGAGCAGGTCACGGTTGCCCACCGAGTCGAGCAGCAGGCTGCCGAGGCCGGGCACGGCGAACACCCGCTCGATCACGACGGCGCCGATCAGCATCGACGCGATCTGCACGCCCACGACGGTCACGATCGGCACGCCGGCGTTGCGCAGCCCGTGTCGCACGAGCGCTCCCGTGAAGGTGAGCCCCTTGGCGCGCGCCGTGCGCAGGAAGTCCTCACGCATGATCTCCAGCACGGCGCTGCGCACGTACCGCGTGATGATCGCCGCCTGCACGGAACCCAGCGCGACCGCGGGCAGCAGCACGTGCCGCCAGAACTCCCCGAACCCCTCGACCGGCGCCGCCCAGCCGCCCGAGGGCAACCAGCCCAGCCGCACGGCGAACAGCGCCACGAGCAGAACGCCCACCAGGAAGTTCGGCACGGCGACACCCACCTGGCTCACCGCGGAGAGGGTCACGCCGCCCGCGTTCCGGTGCCAGACGGCGGCGAGCGTGCCCACCGGCACCGCCACCACCAGGGCGATCAGCATGCCGAGCAGCACGAGGATGCCCGTGACCTGAACCCGGTCCGCGACCAGCGGGGTGAGGTCCTGGGACGTCACGTAGCTCGTACCGAGGTCCCCCGTGAGCAGGGCGCCCACCCACTCCAGGTACTGCGCGACGAGCGGGCCGTCGGTACCGTGCTCGGCGCGCCAGGCGGCCAGCGCCTCGGGGGACGCCTCGATCCCGAGGGCAACGATCGCGGGGTCACCGGGCAGCACGCGCAGCAGCACGAAGATCGCCGCCGTCGCGACGAGGAGCGTGGCGACGAGCTGGGCGACGTGCGAGGCGAGATGTCTGGCCACGGGTGATGTCCGGCGTCGGGCCGGGTCAGCCGTCGGACCAGCGCAGGCCGGTCAGGTCCATCGACTCGGTGGTCGCGTTCGCGGCGATGCCCTCCAGGCCGGCGGCAGCCACCACCGTGTTGGGGAAGAGGAACAGCGGGTCGCTCGCCGCGTCGTCGACGATCATCCGGGCGACCTCCTGCATCCCCGACATGTACTGGTCGGGGCTGCCCTGGTCGGCCTTCTCGGCGGCCTGGGCGACCCGCGGGTTGTCGTAGCCGATGTAGTAGTCGGGGTCGCCGAAGATCGTCAGCATGTCCCGGGCCTCCGTGTGGAGGATCACCGACATCTGGTAGTCGTGCTCGGTGAACACCTTGTCCAGCCAGACGGCGGGGAACTCCGCGGGGACGATCCGTGCCTCGATGCCGACGTCCTCGAGCTGCGACACCACCACCTGGGCGACAGCCTCCGCGTAGGGGCGGGTCGGGACGTCGAACGTGATGCTGAGGTCCTCGGCGCCGGCCTCCGCCAACAGCTCGCGGGCCCTGTCCGGATCGTACGGGTAGGCATCGGTCAGGTCCTGGTAGTACGGGTCGGTCGGCGGCACCATCGACCCGATCAGCTCGCCGTGCCCCGCCCACGCGGTGTCGAGGACCGCCTGCCGGTCGATCGCGTACATGATCGCGCGACGCACCCGCAGGTCGTCGAACGGCGGCGCGGCGTTGTTCAGCGCGAGCAGGACCTCGCCCGTCGACGTGCCGTCGACGACCTGCAGGCTCTCGTCCTGCTCCAGGCCGGCCAGCAGGTCGGGCGCCTGCATGTTGTACGCCATGTCGATGTCGCCGGCGCGGACCGCGTTGGCCTGGGCGTTGGCGTCGGCGAAGTAGCGGACGGTGACGTCAGGGATAGCGGGCGCCTCGCCCCAGTAGTCGTCGCGGGCCGCGAGCCTGATGTGCTCGCCCGTGGCGACCTCCTCGACCGTGTAGGGGCCGGTGCCGACCGCCTCCGTCGCCAGGTCGGCGGACAGGTCGTCCGGGAACATGGCCCCCACGGACGTGCCCATGTCGAACAGCCAGGCGTTGCTCGGATGCTTCAGGGTGACAACGACCTCGGTGTCGTTCGTCGCCTCCGCCTTCTCCACCACGTCCATCTTGGACTTCAGGCTCAGCGTCCAGTCCTCCTTGACCCGGTCGATCGACGCCACGACGTCGTCCGCGGTGAAGGGTGAGCCGTCGGAGAACGTCACGCCGTCGTGCAGCGCGAACGTGTAGACGGTGCGGTTCCCGTTGACCTCCCACGACTCGGCGAGCTGAGGCTGGACCTCACCTTCCTGGTCGATCGTCACCAGGCCCTCGTACACGTTGTTCATCAGCAGTTGCGGGATGGCCGAGCCCGACGTCGTCGTGAAGTCGAGGTTGGTCGGTTCGCCCGTCAGGCCGACGACGACGTCGGTGCGGGCTCCTCCGGTGTCCTCGCCGGAACCTGCCGAGCATGCCGCGACCAGGGCCGCGGTGGTGAGGGCGACGGCGGCGCCGACGGCACGACGCCTGGTGAGGATCTGCACGGAGCAAGCGTAGTCGGGGTGAACATCACGGTGGTCAGGGCCCGAGAAGTGCGGCGGGAATCACAGCTGCGCCGTCCTGGCGCCGGTAGGCGTCAGCGCATCGACCTCGGTCGGTTGCACGGGGGTGGCGGCTCTGACTTCGGTCGGTTGCACGGGGGGCGGCTCTGACTTCGGTCGGTTGCTCTGAGATCGGTCGTTTGATTGACCGATCTCAGAGCAAGCGACCGAAGTCATTTTCTGTGGCGTGCAAGGGACCGAAGTCGCCGATCAGGTGGCGAGCAGACGCGCCTCGATCCGGGCCTTCCGCAGTACGTCCGGCGAGATGTGCGCGGTGATCCGGTCGAGCACCGCTCGGACATCCTGGTGCCCACGTACGCTGACCAGGTGCGCCTCGTCACCTGGAACGTCAACTCCATCCGCACGCGCGTCGACCGCGTGCTCGCCTTCCTCGACCGGTCCCAGGCAGACGTCCTGGCGATCCAGGAGACCAAGTGCCGGGACGACCAGTTCCCGACGGCGGCGTTCGAGGCCGCCGGGTACGAGGTGGCGCACTTCGGGCTCTCGCAGTGGAACGGCGTGGCGATCGTGTCGCGGGTCGGCCTGGACGACGTCGCCACCCACTTCCCGGGGCAGCCCGGCTTCGCCAAGGCGATCATCGAGGACGGCCCGGACCCGCTGCTCGACGTCGTCCCACCCATCGAGGCACGGGCGATCGGCGCGACCTGTGGCGGCGTCCGCGTCTGGAGCCTGTACGTGCCGCACGGCCGGGCGCTCGGCGACCCGCACTACACCTACAAGCTGGCCTGGCTGGACACCCTGCGCACCGCGGCGCAGACCTGGGCCGACGCCGGTGACGCCGTCGCCCTCCTGGGTGACTGGAACGTCATCCCGCTCGACACCGACGTGTACAACGTCGCCGACTTCGCCGGGAAGACGCACGTGTCCCCGCCGGAGCGCGCCGCGTTCGACGCATTCGGCGAGGCGGGATACACGGAGCTCACGCGGAAATTCATCCCGGACGAGCACACCTACACCTACTGGGACTACCAGCAGCTCGCCTTCCCGCGGAACAAGGGGCTGCGGATCGATTTCTGCTGGGCGTCACCGGCCGTCGCCGGCCGTGCGACGAACGCCGTCATCGACCGGGACGAGCGCAAGGGCAAGGGCGCGTCCGACCACGTCCCGGTGATCGTCGACCTGGCCGACTGACGCCCTCGCGTACGGCGCACGAGGCGCCGAGGTTCCACCGTCGATGGGGAAATCCGCAGGTGAAATTGTCCATAAACGGAGCGCACCGGGAGCGTCCGTCGTCCTGGTGACAAGGTCGTTGCCGAATGTCGGTAAGTTAACCTGCATGACGTCGACGCCCGACCAGTCCCCGGCCGCCACCGAAGTCGCCAAGATCCCCGCCACGGATCCTGTCGACTCGGCGACCGTGGTCGAGGCGGAGCGGAACCCCGCAGTCGATGACGCGTCCGGCGACCGCGGTTCCGAGGACGGCGCCGAGTCTCCCGAGCAGGAGACCGAGCACGCGGACGGCGCGGCCGATGGCGCGACCGAGGACGTGGACGTGGCCCACGCCGGGGACGCCGGGGACGATGATGCGGAGCCTGAGGTCCGGGCCGCTGAGGCTGAGGAGCCCGAGCCCGAACCCGAGCCCGAGGACACTGAGCCGGGGACCGGGCAGGCCGGGGACGCCGAGGCCCGAAACGTCGAGGCCCGAGACGCTGAGGCCGGGAGCGCTGAAGCTGGCGTCGTAGCGGCTGGAGCCGGTGCGGCGGACGCCGAGCCCGCCGCTCAGCCCGAGCCTGCGGCCGCTCCCGCCGCACAGGCCGCTCCCGCAACACAGGCCGCGGCTGCCACGGGCACCGAACCTGCCGAGGCCACAACAGGTTCCGGGCAGGTCGAGGCGGACGCGGAGGCCGAGGGCGCCGCTCCGGAGAAGACCGCGTCAGCGCCCGCCGGGGAGAACCCTGCCGCGGAGGAAGAGCCTGACGCGCCGGCGGTCGAACCCGAGGCCGCGACCGAGGCCGCAGCTGAGTCCGCAACCGACGCCGCGCAGCCCGGCGAAGCGGCGCCGGAAGCTCCGAGCCCTGCCACGCCTGCCGCGGTACCCACGGAGGAGATCACCGTCGTGCCCCCGGCCGCGCTGCCGAAGCGGGTGCCGCAGTCTCCTGCCGTGACGCCGGTCGAACCGGCGCCGCCCGCCGAGAGCCCGGTGCCCGAGGTTCCGGCAAAGGACGGGGAACCGACCGGCTCGGGTGGCTCACCCGACACGGCCGACAGCGAGCCAGCCACGTCGAAGGCGGCCGGTACGAGCGAGCCCGGCCACGGGACGTCGTCGGACGGCGCGACCGCCCCCGTCATCGACGAGACCTCCGACTTCAAGGCACTCTCCTTCGCCGCGATCTCCGCCGCACACAAGAAGGCGCTCGGGCCGCGCACGGTCGTCAGCGAGGCCGAGACGTCCGAGGAGCAGACGACCGACGCCGTCCCTGCCCCCTCGGGAACCACGGAAGCACCTCCCGAGCAGGAGGCGCCCGCGGAGGCGAAGCCGTCCACCACGGCCCCGGCCCCGGCCGAGGCGCCCGAGCTCTTCGCGTCGCCCTCGACGCGCATCCCGCCGGTCGTCGCGCCGCCGAGCCCGTTCCCGACGCCCACCGGACCGCCGCAGCACCAGCCGGGCGCGCCGCGCCAGCCCCTGGGCGCCGGTCCTCAGCAGCCGCCGTCGCCGTTCCCGTCGCCGCGCGGTGGTTCCGCACACTCGTTCCCGGCCGTGCAGGGCTACGCGCCCGAGACCACCTACGCCGGCTGGCGCCCGGCGACCGCCGCCGACGATGCCGCCAAGCGCCGCCGGTTCGCGCTCATCGGCGGAGCAGTGGTCGCACTGGTGGCCGTGGTGGCGGTGATCGCCCTCGTCGTCAACATGGTGAGCAAGCAGCAGTGGGAGCCGATCGAGGCGATGATCGCGGAGCCGCGCGAGGTTCACCCGCTCCAGCTGGTGCTCGGATCCTGCGTGGAGACGGTCCCCGAGGACGGCGACATCTCCGAGGTACTCGCCGTTCCCTGCGACACCGCGCACACCGCGCAGGTGGTGGGCCGCACGGACTTCGCCGAGGCCGCCGTCTGGCCCGGCCGTGACGAGGTCGACAAGCGGGTGGCGCAGGTGTGCGGCACCAAGCAGCTCGGCCCGATCGCGCGCACCAGCCAGCTCGTGAACTCCGTGAGCTATGTGGTCTGGGGCCCCAGCGAGGAGTCGTGGGACGACGGCGACCGGGTCGGTCTGTGCCTCGCCACCACTGACGAGCCGATCACGCAGGATCTCCTGCAGTAGCAGGGGCACTGGCGGTTGCGGCGGGCGCCAACGTCGCCGGCCCCTGCCCGGCGCATCCGTCCAACAGGGTCCGGCCCAGCGGTGTCAGCGCATGGATCACCGTGTTGCGCTCGCGTCCGCTGGCGATCAGGCCGGCGTTGCGCAGCACGGTGGCGTGCTCGGACGCAGAGGCCGGGGAGATCGCCAGCCGGTGCGCGATCTCGCTGGTCGTGGCCCCGGTGCCGAGCGCCCGCAGCACCGCCGCCCGGGTGCGGCCGAGGAGCGCGGTGAGCTGTCGGCCGCCGTCGGCCCGGGCCTCGAAGCTCCGGTCCGCCGCGGCGGGCTCGTGCACGATGGGGTAGATCAGCACAGGGGGCAGCTCGGCGTCGGCCAGCGTGATCGGAGCCCGGACACAGAAGTAGGACGGGATGATGAGCAGGCCCCTGCCGGCCAGTTGGACGTCCCGGTCGGCGGCCGTCGACACCGACAGGACAGGGCGCTCCCAGCGCACCGACGGGTGCAGCGTCCGGAGCGCTCGCTCCGTACCACCCTCCACCCAGGCGCGGGTGCGCGCCGCACGGTCGATATCGACGGCGGCGCGGATACCGCTCCAGTACGGCCCGACCGCCTGCTCGTAGTAGGAGCGCATCGCGACGCCGAGCCCACGCAGGGCGGGTGCGGAACCGTCTGCGAGATCGCGCATCCAGAGGTGCGGCTTGTGCCCACGTGCCAGCACCGAGATGTCGTTGCGGAGCCGTGCCCTCGGGGTGGACAGCACCGCGTCGAGCCCTGTCTCGAAGCTGTCGGTGCCCGTCACCGGTGTGAGGAAGTCCGGGGAGTACCCGCGCGGGGGTGTCAGTCGCAACAGCATCCGTGCCGCCGGCGGTAGTCCGGTCACGACACGCTCCCGCCAGCGCCCGAACAGCAGCATGCCCGAACGCTGGTTCACCACGTGTGCGCTGAGCAGCACCTCCCACATGGGGTCCGGGCCCGGAGCGATCCGGACCCGGGCAAGATCATCCGAAGTGAAGTGGAACCGCAGCATCAGGCCCTCCCTGACCGTCTGCCCTTCCCATGGCCCCCGTCGGCTCGCCCCCCGCGCGCCCTGACCGCGCGGGACCGAGTGCGGCATGCCGCTCACGGTTTCACCCCGCGCACACAGAGGGACGTGCGAGATTTCAGATTCTGGGCGACCGGGCACTCACCTTCACAACACCATCACACGATGTCGCGCTCCGATGTCGATCACCCGTCCGCTCCCTCGCGGCCGTTCCCTCGTGTCACCAGCATCCCAGGTGAACCGCACACCTCACATCGATCGACCGACGTAACCCGGTGTACGTCGAACGACGTACACCGGGTCGCCGGGACGAGGGTCAGGCGGTGAGCACCCTGCGGTCGAGGGTCAGACCCCCACCTTCCGCGCGGTCGACGACCACCGTGTCGCCGTCGGAGACCTCGCCCGCGAGCAGCAGCCGCGCCAGGCGGTCACCGATCTCACGCTGCACCAGACGGCGCAGCGGCCGGGCGCCGTACGCCGGGTCGAAGCCCTCCAGAGCGAGCCACTCGCGCGCCGCCTCCGTCACGTCGAGCGTGATCCGACGGTCCTCCAGTCGCTTCGCGAAGGCACCGACCTGCAGCTCCACGATGCTGCCGAGCTCGCCCAGCGTCAGTGCGTCGAAGACCACCACGTCGTCGAGCCGGTTGAGGAACTCCGGCTTGAACGAGGCGCGTACGGCGGTCATGACGGACTCGCGCCGCTCCTCGTCGGACAGCATCGGTTCCACGAGGAACTGCGAGCCGAGGTTCGAGGTCAGCACCAGGATCGTGTTGCGGAAGTCGACGGTGCGGCCCTGGCCATCGGTGAGGCGGCCGTCGTCGAGCACCTGGAGCAGGACGTCGAACACCTCGGGGTGCGCCTTCTCCACCTCGTCGAGCAGCACCACCGAGTAGGGCCGACGCCGGACCGCCTCGGTGAGCTGGCCACCCTCCTCGTACCCGACGTAGCCGGGGGGCGCACCGACGAGCCGGGCGACGGAGTGCTTCTCGCCGTACTCGGACATGTCGATGCGCACCATGGCGCGCTCGTCGTCGAAGAGGAAGTCGGCCAGCGCCTTGGCGAGCTCGGTCTTGCCGACACCCGTGGGCCCGAGGAACAGGAAGGAACCGGTGGGCCGGTCAGGATCGGAGACACCGGCCCTGGTGCGCCGCACGGCGTCGGACACCGCCGCCACCGCCGTCTTCTGGCCGATGAGACGCTGCCCCAGGACGTCCTCCATGTGCAGGAGCTTCTCGGACTCGCCCTGCAGCAGCCGTCCGGCCGGGATGCCGGTCCATGCGGCGACCACCTCGGCGATCTCGTCGGCACCCACCTTGTCGGCGATCATCGGCGGCTCGGTGTGCTCCGGAGCCAGCCCGTCCTGACCGGACCCGTCCTCCGAGCCGGCCTCGGCCTCCTCCGCCGCCACCAGCTCCTTCTCGACCACCGGGATCTCGCCGTACCGGATCCGTGCGGCGCCCTCGAGGTCACCCTCGCGCAGCTTGCGCTCGGCGTCGGTGCGCAGCTCGTCGAGTCGAGCGCGCAGGTCACCGACGCGGTTGTGGCCGGCCTTCTCGGACTCCCAGCGCGCCGTGAGCGCCGCGAGGGCCTCGCGGCGGTCCGCCAGGTCGGCCCGGAGGCGCTGGAGGCGCTCCTTGGAGGCCGCGTCCTCCGACTCGGAGAGCACCACCTCCTCCATCTCGAGGCGCGTGACCGCACGCTGCAGCTCGTCG
This sequence comes from Promicromonospora iranensis, assembly GCF_028994775.1. Classification (GTDB taxonomy): domain Bacteria; phylum Actinomycetota; class Actinomycetes; order Actinomycetales; family Cellulomonadaceae; genus Promicromonospora; species Promicromonospora iranensis_A. Next base: position 408,405 of record NZ_JAJQMN010000002.1, read on the forward strand.
ACCTCTACCGGGGACGAGTCGAGCTCCATGCGCAGCCGGGAGGCGGCCTCGTCGACCAGGTCGATCGCCTTGTCGGGGAGCTGGCGCCCGGAGATGTACCGGTCGGAGAGTGATGCGGCCGCCACCAGCGCCGAGTCGGCGATGGTCACCTTGTGGTGCGCCTCGTAGCGCTCCTTGAGGCCGCGCAGGATCGCCACCGTGTCCTCGACCGACGGCTCGCCGACGAAGACCTGCTGGAACCGGCGCTCCAGCGCCGGGTCCTTCTCGATGTGCTCGCGGTACTCGTCGAGCGTGGTGGCGCCCACCATCCGCAGCTCACCGCGCGCGAGCATGGGCTTGAGCATGTTTCCCGCGTCCATGGCGCCCTCGCCGCCGGCGCCCGCGCCGACCACCGTGTGCAGCTCGTCGATGAAGGTGACCACCTCGCCGTCCGACGCCGTGATCTCCTCCAGGACCGCCTTGAGACGCTCCTCGAACTCGCCGCGGTACTTCGCCCCGGCCACCATCGAGGCCAGGTCCAGCGCGACGAGCCGTTTGCCCTTCAGCGACTCGGGCACGTCGCCGGCGACGACCCGCTGAGCCAGCCCTTCGACGACGGCGGTCTTGCCGACGCCGGGCTCGCCGATGAGCACGGGGTTGTTCTTGGTGCGGCGGCTCAGCACCTGGACCACGCGGCGGATCTCCGAGTCGCGGCCGATGACCGGGTCCAGCTTTCCGTCCCGGGCACGCTGCGTCAGGTCAGTGCCGTACTGCTCGAGGGCCTTGTACGTACCCTCCGGGTTGGGGCTCGTGACCCGGCCGGATCCGCGGACGGCGGGCAGCGCCGCGCGCAGGGCGTCGGCGGTGGCCCCCGCGTCGGACAGGACCTGCGCGGCGGGCGACTGACCGGACGCGACGGCGATGAGCAGGTGCTCCGTGGAGACGTACTCGTCGCCGAGCCCCTGCGCCTCCTTGGACGCCAGGTCCAGGACCGTCGCCATGGCCCGGCTCGCGCTCGGCTGAGCGGTGCTCGCCCCGCTGGCCTGGGGCAGCGCGACGAGAGCCGCACGCACCTGCCGACCGATCGCCTGCGCGTTCGCCCCGACCGCGTCGAGCAGCCCGGTCGCGACACCACGCTCCTGCTGGAGCAGCGACGCGAGCAGGTGGACCGGCTCGAGCTGAGGATTGCCGGCCGCGGACGCCGACTGGATCGCGTCGCCGATCGCCTGCTGCGACATGGTCGTGAACTTGGTGTCCATGAGGCCTCCCACGATGATGCTGAAGTCTGCGCATGAAAAACGCTCTCAAAGTTGAGTCTATTCCGCTCAACCTTGAAATTCACTGTAGCGCGCGCCACCCACACTCATACCGTTGCCGCATGAGTACCCAGGTGGTCGTCCTCAACGGCGGTTCGAGCTCCGGCAAGTCAGGTATCGCGCGCAGCCTGCAGACCGTCCTCGCCGAGGCGTGGCTGTCCCTCAGCATCGACACCCTCGTCGACGCGATGCCCGCCCGCCTGACCACCGGCGGCGACGGGATCGGGTTCGCGAACGACGGGGGTGTCGACGTCGGGCACGACTTCATGGCGCTGCAGGACGCCTGGATGACGGGGCTCGTCGCCATGGCGCGCGGGGGCGCGCACATCGTCGTCGACGACGTGTTCCTCGGCGGCGCCGCGTCACAGCGCCGCTGGATCGACGCGCTGGGCGACGTGCCCACGCTGTGGGTCGGCGTGCGCTGCGCCGCCGCGGTCGCCGAGGAGCGTGAGGCAGCCCGCGGCGACCGCGTCACGGGCATGGCCGCCAAGCAGGCCGACCTCGTCCACGAGGGCGTCGTCTACCACCTCGAGGTCGACACCACGCACACGGCGTCGATGGACTGCGCCCGGACCATCGCAGCCCACCTGAGATCATCGCGGGGTGACAGAGCAGACTGACGAATCCCTGACACCTCCTCGCGCCGTCCTCGTCGGGATCGTCGGTGGGGCCTTCTCCGGACTGTTCGGCCTGGGCGGCGGCATCGTGATGGTGCCCCTCCTGACCTCGCTCGGCGGCCTCACGCAGCGCCGCGCCAGCGCCTACTCGCTCGCGGCGATCCTGCCCGCGGCCATCGTCGGTTCCATCCCGTACCTGACGCACGACGCGGTGGACCTCGTCGCCGCAGGGCTGCTCGTCGTGGGTTCGGTGATCGGCGCGGTGGTCGGGGCGCGGCTGCTGGCCCGCGTCCCGGAGACCCTGCTGCGCTGGCTCTTCGTCGGGGTGCTCGTCGCGGGGATCGTGCGGTCCTTGCTCGACGGGTTCGGCGAGCCGCCATCGGTCGACACTCCCGAAGGGCTGCCCAGCGTGCTCGACGGCGCAGGGATGATCGGGCTCGGCCTCGTCATGGGTGTCGCGTCCGGCCTGCTCGGCATCGGCGGCGGTCAGCTCGCCGTCCCGGGCCTGTCCGCCCTGTTCGACTTCGCCCCCGCCCTGGCCAAGGGCACCTCCCTGGTCGCGATGATCCCCACCGCCATCTCCGGGACCTGGGTCAACGCCCGCAACCGGCTGGTCCGCCTGAGGACCGCCGCGATCATCGGCCTGGTGGCGTCGGGCTTCTCGTTCGGCGGTGCCAGCCTGTCTGTGGTCATGCCCGACAGGGTCGCTTCGATCGCCTTCGCCGCGCTCCTGGTCTTCGCACTGGCCCAGCAGGTCCGCAAGGCCCTCGAGAAGCAGAAGCGCTAGGCACGTACGGGCCTACGCTCTTTCGAGGCCTAAGTTCCTCGCTTCTGAAACGGTTCAGAGCGGATAAACTTAGGCCTCGAAAGAGTGACGGGCGTCGGCGCCCTGCTCCATCCGGCTCAGCACCGCCGCGCACTCCGCGGCCACGGCGACGGCCACGTCCCGTGCGGTGTCGCCGTCGTGTTCCGGGACCACTCGCTGGACCGCACCCTCCGCGAGCAGGTCGACGGCGCGCACGTGCTGCGTCTCGGCCATCTGCGCGGCGTGCGTCGTGTCCCCGTGCACGATGACGCTCGCACCCTCCGGCGGCAACGGGGACAGCCAGGCGTGCTCCGCCGCGATCACGACCTGTGCCGGGAGCAGCGCGAGCGCACCGCCACCACAGCCCTGGCCGAGGATCACCGACAGCGTCGGCACCGTCATCCGGGTCAGCGCCGCCATGCAGCGCGCGATCTCGCCGGCGAGTGCACCCTCCTCGGCATCCTGCGACAGCTCAGCCCCCGGTGTGTCGATCACCGCGACCAGGGGCAGCCGCAGCTCTTCGGCAAGTCCCATCGCACGCCGCGCCACGCGCAGGGCTGCGGGGCCCATCGGTGTGCGGTCGCTCTGCCTGGTCCGGTCCTGCCCGACGACGAGGCACGGCCGGCCGTCGAGCCGCGTGAGCGCGACCAGCATCGACTCGTCACGCTCGCCCTCCTCCGTGCCGGACAGCCGCACCGTTCCCGACGCGCCGTAGCGCAGCAGGTCCCGCACGCCCACGCGGTCATCGGCGCGGGTCCGCAGCACGGAGTCCCACGCCGACGTCGTGCCGGAGGGCTCGCCGGCCCGCCGCGGCAGGGACGGCGGTGCCGGCGGGTCGACCAGCACCGCGAGCGCCCGATCGACGAGCGCCGGGAGGTTCTCGGGGGCCACGACGCCGTCGAGCACGCCCTTGGCGGCGAGGTTCTCGGCGGACTGGACTCCGTCGGGCAGCGGCTTGCCCGTCAGCGCCTCGACGACGCGTGGCCCGAGGAAACCGATGAGAGCCCCTGGCTCGGCGACAGTGAGGTGGGCGAGCGAGCCCCAGGACGCATACACGCCTCCGGTGGTGGGGTGCCGCAGGTACACGAGGTACGGCAGGCCGGCGTCGCGGTGGTCCATGACTGCGCGGGAGATCTCGACCATCCGGAGGAACGCGGGCGTACCCTCCTGCATCCGGGTGCCGCCGGACGCCGTCGTCGCGAGTAGGGGCAGGCGTTCCGCCGTCGCGCGCCGGACGGCGGCGGTGATCCGCCGGGCGGCGGCCCGGCCGATGGAGCCGCCGAGGAAGCGGAACTCGTTGACGACGACCACGACGGGCCGGCCCCGGACCTTCCCGCGGCCCGTGAGCACCGACTCGTCGGTCCCGGCCTTGTCCGCGGCCGCCGCCAGCACCGCGCGGTACTCCGCGGGATGCCCCGACGTATCCACCGGTTCGTCCCAGGACTCGAAGCTGTCCGCGTCGAGGACCAGGTCGAGCAGCTCGCGTGCGGTCCACCGGCGGGTCACGGGCCTACCTCCGTGCCGTCCGTCTCCGTGCCGTCCGTCTCCGTGCCGTCCGTCTCCGCGCCCTGCGTCTCCGGCCGGGCCGTGTCGAGCCAGGCCCGGATGCGGGTGGCGTGCTCGTCCAGCATCGGGGGCGCCTGGTGGTCCCGACGCGTGACCTCGGCGCCGGCCGTGTCGAAGAACCGCAGCGGCGGGCCGGGCAGCGTCACCGTGCCGAGGTTGCTGTGCTGGACGTCCACGAGCAACCCCTGGCTCGCCGTCTGCTCCCATGCGTACACCTCGTCGAGCGTACGCACCCGGCCGGCCGGGATCCCGGCGTCGGCGAGCCGGGTGAGCAGCGCGTCGGCGTCCACGTCGGCGAACGCCGCCTCGACGACCTCGATGATCTGGTCGCGGCGGGCCACCCGTTCCGGGTTGCTCCGCATGCCCTCCGCGTCGGCGTCCAGCCCGAAGGCGAGGCAGAACTTCTGCCACAGCACCTCGGACCCGACGGCTATCTGGACGGCGCCGTCACGGCAGCGGAACAGACCGTACGGCGCTATCGAAGGGTGGTGGTTGCCCTGCGCGTGCCCCACCTCCCCGGCGACCGTCCACCGGGTGCCCTGGAACGCGTGCACGCCGGTGACCGCTGCCAGCAGCGACGTCCGCACGACCTGGCCGACGCCGGTGGTGTGCCGCTCGTGCAACGCCGCGAGCACGCCGTACGCGCCATAGATCCCGGCCAGCAGGTCACCGATCGGCACCCCGACACGCTGCGGGTCGTCCGGACCGGACCCGGTGAGCGACATCAGGCCGGCCTCACCCTGGGCGATCTGGTCGTACCCGGCGCGGCCGCCCTCCGGACCGTCGTGCCCGAACCCGGTGATCGAGAGCACGACCAGGCGCGGGTTGCGCTCCAGCAACGACTCGACGCCGAGACCGAGCCGCTCCAGCACGCCCGTCCGGAAGTTCTCCACGAGCACGTCGGCGCGGTCGACGAGCTCGAGCAGGGTCGCCCGGTCGGCGTCGGCCTTGAGGTCGAGGGCTATCGACTCCTTGTTCCGGTTCGCGGACAGGAAGTAGGTCGACTCGCGCGCACCCTCCTCACCGACGAACGGCGGTCCCCAGCCTCGGGTGTCGTCACCTCGGTCGGGCACCTCCACCTTGACGACACGCGCGCCCAGGTCGCCGAGCATCATCGTGGCGTGCGGCCCGGCGAGCGCCCGGGAGAGGTCGACGACGACGACGTCGTCCAGGGGTCCGGTCATGGTGCTCACCAGCCCGGCAGGACGAGGATGCCCCACACCAGCAGCGGCCCCACGAGGGTGACGATGATGGCGTAGTTGAGGATCTGCTTGTAGTAGGCCTGCTCGGAGATCGTGTCCGGGCGGTTGGCGAGCATCAGGGCTCCGTTCGTGGAGAAGGGGCTGACATCGACGATGGTCGAGGAGACGGCCAGGGCGGCCGCCATCGCCCAGGGGCTGACGCCGCCGCCGGCGATGAGCGGCACGGCGATCGGGATGATGACCGGCAGCAGCGCCGTCGACGACGCGAACGCCGAGGCGATGCCGCCGACGTAGCAGAGCACCAGCGCACCGATGGCGGCGATGCCCAGGCCTGCGGCCCAGTTGCCGATGTACTCGGGCGAGCCCGCCGCGGTGAGGATCGTCGCGTAGGTGCTCACGCCGGCCACGAGCAGCACCGTGGGCCATGCGATCTGCTTGACGGCGTCCTTGTGCTGCTGCGGCGAGAGCATGGCGAGCACCACCGCGGCGGTGATCGAGACGAAGCCGATGTTCATGTCGAACGCGAGGGCGGTGGTGGCCACCGCGGCGAACGCGACGAGGGTCAGCACGTGGTCCCGGCGCACGCCGGTGCCGCGCGTGGTGGTCGAGACGCCGGCGCCCTGACCGCTGGCCGTCACGGACGTACCGCCGGTGTGCAGGTCGTCGACGACGTGGCTGGCCGCCTCGGAAGCCTCGGCGGGGTCCACGCGCTCCTGCATCAGCTGACGTCCGCCGAGTGCGAGGAACAGGATCACGGCCATCGCGGTGTTGATGGCGAGGGACGCGACGAACACCGCCATCTCGGTGCCCTCATAGCCGACGTCAGACATCACCGAGTTGGTGATGGTGCCGTAGATGCTGATCGGGGAGAACCCGCCGCCCTGGGCGCCGTGCACCACGAACATGCCCATCATGAGCGGGTTGATCTTGTAGCGACGGGCGAAGCCCAGGGCGACAGGGCCGATGATGGCGCAGGCCGCGGGGCTGGCGGCGCCCATGGCGGTGAGCAGGGCCGTCACGGCGAACATGACCCAGGGGATCAGTGCCACCCGGCCCCCGACTGCCTGGATCGCCTTGGAGACGATGAGATCGACGGTGCCGTTGTTCTTGGCGATGGAGAACAGATATGTGACACCGATGAGGGTCAGCACGAGGTCGGCGCTGATACCGCCAAGAACCTCTTTCTCATCCATGTGCAGGGCGAAGACGCCGACAAACCAGGCCGCCACATAGGCGAGCGCGCCCATGTTGATCGGCAGGACTGTCCCGGCGACGAACAACGCGACCAGCGCGATGATCGCGATCCACTCAGGACCCATGAGAACTCCTCTTCCCATCGCGGCGGACACCTTTGACCGACGTGGCACGATGGATCAGTGGCCTAGCCAATAGTCCAGTCGGGGTTCTGTCAAGTATTCTCGGCTGGTGACCCCCAAGGCTTCTGCCGAACTGCCGACACCGCTGACCCGCACGCGCCTCTACGAGCAGGTAGCGGAGCAGATCACCGCCTGGATCCGGCAGAACGGGCTCAAGGCCGGGGACCGGCTGCCGCCCGAACGCGAGCTCGCGTCACGCCTCGGGGTCAGCCGGGCGACCCTCAGCCAGGCCCTCGTCGCTCTCGAGGTGGTCGGTGTCGTCGTCGTACGGCACGGGGACGGCACCGTCCTCACCGGCAAGCACAGCGAGAGCCGCATCGTCGAGGCCATCCGCGCCCACGCCGACCGGATGCCCGAGATCATCGACATCCGCGACGCCCTGGAGACCAAGATCGCCGCCCTGGCCGCACAGCGCCGCACGGAGGAGGACCTGGCGGCGATCGACGCGGCGCTGGACACGATGGAGGAGGCCATCACCCACGGAGACCGTGGCGTGGAGGCAGACGAGCAGTTCCACGGGGCCGTGACCGCCGCCGCCCACTCCGACCTCCTGGCCCAGACCATGCGGGAGATCGCCAGCCTGATCCGGGAGAGCAGGATCGAGTCGCTCTCCCAGCCGGGTCGCCCCCGCAACTCCCTCAACGGGCACCGGGCCATCGCGGACGCCATCCGGGCCCGCGACCCGGAGGCCGCCGCTGCCGCCATGCACGCGCACGTCGAGATGGTGAGCGACGTGGCCCTCCTCCGGGGCCAGGAGCAGTGACCGGCTGGGAGCAGCTCGCCGTCCTCGGGGCCGGACTCGGGGCCGGGGTGCTGACCTCGACCGTCGGCGTCGCGTCCCTGCTCAGCTTCCCCGTGCTGCTCGCCGTCGGGCTGCCGCCCGTCGTCGCCAACGCGTCGAACACCGTCGGACTGGTGCCCGCCGGCCTGAGCGGCTCGTTCGGCTACCGCCAGGAGCTGCGTGAGCACCCCCGTGCGACGGCCGTCGTGCTCATGACCTGCGCGGCCGGGTCGGTCGGCGGGGCGATCCTGCTCCTCGCGCTGCCGCCCGGGGTGTTCGAGGCTGTCGTGCCCTGGCTGATCCTGCTCTCCTGCCTGCTCGTCGGTGCGCAACCGTGGATCAGCGCGTGGCTGCGCCGCACCCGCAACGAGCCCACCCGGCTGCGGCACGACATGTCCCCGGCCACGGTGGTGTTCGCCGTGCTCACGGGCACCTACGGCGGCTACTTCGGCGCCGGCTCCGGCGTGATGATGGCCGCCGTGCTCGGGCTCGGGACCGACTTCCCCGTGCGGATAGTGAACGCGCTCAAGACCCTCGCCGTGCTGGCCGCCAACGTCGTGGCCACCGTCATCTTCGTGGCGGTCGCCGACCTCGACTGGCTCGCGATCGGGCTGCTGGCAGCCGGTTCCGTGGTGGGCGGGTACGTCGGGGCGCGCCTGGGCCGCAAGATGCCGCCGGCCGTCTTCCGGGTGCTCGTGGTAGTGGCGGGCGTGGGCACCGCGGTCTTCATGCTCCTCTGACCCCACCCTCGGCGGGAGTGTGGTCGTTGCGACGACGCGCCCGCTGCGGGTGCCCCGATCGCACCCACGACCGCGTGACGGGCTGTGGCACGTGCAGAAAATTTGTGCACGAGTCTTGTGCACAACATTTGTGCAGAGCTATTGTGCTCGCATGACCGCGCCCCAGGACGACTTCCGCCTCACCCCCGAGGCCGTCAAGGTCCTCGCCCACCCGCTCCGCTCGCGCCTGCTCAGCACCTTGCGGCGCGGCGGTCCGGCGACGGCGACCACGCTCGCGACGGAGCTGAACACCAACTCCGGCGCCACCAGCTATCACCTGCGCAAGCTCGAGTCCGTCGGCCTCGTGGCGGACACGGGCGAGGGGGCCGGCAAGCAGCGGCTGTGGCGGGCCGCCACGAGCTCCCACAGCTGGGAGCGCACGGAGCTGGCGCACGACGAGGACGCCGCCACCGCGCTCGGCTGGCTGGAGCGCGACTACCTGCGCCTGTTCAGCACCGACTTCGGCCACTGGCTCGACGTCGCCGACGCGTGGCCCGACGAGTGGCAGGACGCTGCGGGCATGGGCGACTCCTGGGTCACGGTCAACCCGGCGCAGCTCCAGGCGCTGCGCCGGGAGCTGGACGAGGTCCTCGAGCGCTACCGGGACGCCGACCCCACCCCGGACGCGCGCCGCGTGACCCTCTGGACCGCCGCCTACCCGCTGGAACCGGACGACATCCCGGACCTGGACACCGACACCAGCCCCGAAGCCGGAACCAGGACGGACCAGCCATGATCCCGATGACGCCGGCCAGGGCGCGGCGGGTCTTCCTGCTGCTGACCCTCACCCGGTGGTTCCCCGTCGGGCTGATCGTCACGGTGACCACGCTGCTGCCGATCGAACGCGGGCTGTCGGTCACCGAGGCCCTGACGGCGCTCTCCGTGACCGGGTTCACCGTGTTCCTCCTCGAGCTGCCCACCAGTGGCCTGGCCGACACGCTGGGCCGCCGTCCGCTGCTCGTCGTCGCGGCGGTGCTCCAGGTGGCGGCGGCCGTCCTGTTCCTCACGGCGCAGACCTTCTGGGCGTTCGCCCTGGCGGCGGCGGTCACCGGCGCCTTCAGAGCGCTCGACTCCGGACCGCTGGAGGCCTGGTTCGTCGACACGGTGCACGCCACCGAACCCGGTGCCGACGTCGACCGGCCGCTGGCAGCGCACGGCACCGTGCTGGGCGTCTCGATAGCCGCCGGTGCCCTCGTCTCGGGCGGTCTCGTCTGGTGGCACCCGCTCGACGCCTGGTCGGCCCTGGCTCTCCCCTACGCGGTGTACGCCGGTCTCGCGATGGTCCACCTCGTCGCCGTGACGGTCCTGGTGCGCGAGGCGCCCCGCGGCCCGGCACCCGCAGCCGACGGCACACAGAGGCGAAGCCGCGTGCTCGCATCGGCGCGCCAGGCGCCCGGCGTCGTCCGCGACGGTCTGCGGCTCGCACAGGACAACCGCGTGCTGCGCTGGCTGCTCCTCGTCGAGGTGTTCTGGAGCGTCGGCATGGTGGTGTTCGAGACATTCCAGCCGATCCGACTGTCCGAGCTGCTGGGCGGCACCGCCGCCGGGGCGGCTGTCGCCGGCCCGGCCGCCGCGGCGGGATGGGCGGTGTTCGCGGGCGGGGCGGCGCTCACCGGCCTTGCCACGCCTCGCCTCGGCGTCGCCCGGACGGCGATCCTGGCTCGCGTGCTCAACGGGCTCGGGGCGGTGTGGATGGGCCTGGCGCTCGGTCCGGCCGGCCTGATCGCCGCCTACCTCGTGACGTACAGCCTGCACGGCGCGTGCGGGCCCGCCTACCAGGCGCTGCTGCACCGCGAGGCCGAGTCGCGGAACCGCTCGACGGTCCTGTCGATGGCGTCCATGCTCTCGTTCGCGGCGTTCTCCCTGGCCGCTCCCGCCCTCGGCTGGGCGGCAGACCTGTTGTCCACCCAGGCGGCCATGGTGCTCGCGGGAGCGTTCAGCACCCTCGGCGCTGCCTGCTTCCTGCCCGCGCTGCGGCGGGAGCGGAGGCTCGCGATGGCCGGCCCCGCCGGCCCCGCACCGGGCGCGGACGTAGGCTCCGCGACCGGCACTCCCGTCACCCCCACCGCCGCCTGACCGGGCGGCCGAGCTCGCCTCATACCTGCTACCCGGCGTCCCGCCCATGGGGACAACTCCCCTCAATCAGGCTTTTCGATACCGGGTGACGCCCTGCATGCTGTCTGGGTGATCCGCACCCGCGTCCTGGCTGCCGCCTCCCTCGCCGTACTGACCCTGACTCTGTCCGGGTGCGTGCGCATGGGTGTGGAGGTGGACCTGAAGGCCGACGACGCGGCGACGTCCAGTGTGGTGCTGGCCGTCGAGGACAAGTACCTGGACCAGACCGGCCAGTCGCCCGACAGCGTGATCGACGCCCTGACCCAGGGCCAGGACGACCCCGCGCAGGACGCGGTCCGCACCGAGAACTTCCAGCAGGACGGCTATACGGGAACCCGGTACGTCTACCCCGACGTGGCGATCAGCGACGTCGGCGCCCAGGTGGGCTGGCCGATCAAGGTGGTCCGCAAGGGCGGCGACTACCTGGTGTCCGGCACGCTCGACCTCACGGAGGAGGGCCTCAAGAGCCGAGGCGGCGCCTCCATCGAGAACCTGAGCGTCACCGTCGACATCACGTTCCCGGGCAAGGTGAGGCGCTCGAACGGCACCATCGACGGCAACACCGTGCGCTGGGAGCCCACGGTGGGCGAGGCCGTCGAGATCCGGGCACGCGGCTCGGCCAGTGGCCCGGCCGAGCAGCTCGCCGACGAGGCGACCGGTGCCTCCGAGGTGGTGACCCTGCCCGTCGTGCCCGAGTGGATGGTCCTCGTGCTCGGCCTCAGCGGGCTGGTCATCCTGCTGCTCATCGGCATCATCGTGTGGCAGGCGATGATGCGGGTGCGGGACCGGCGCCCGGAGCCGGCCGACGTCCCGCAGTTCCCGCAGCCACACGTCTCGCGCCAGCAGCTCCCCCAGCAGCAGGCGGCGGCCCCCGTGGTACATCCCGCGACCCAGCCCTACGGCGCTGCCCCGGCTCCGTACGGCGCCGGGGCAGCGCACCCGCAGGAGCAGGCGACGCCGCCGGACCCGAGCCGGCCGCCGAGCTTCCCGCCGGGATTCTGACCGGTCCCGACCTGGGGCAGACTGGCCCGGTGAACCGTGCCATGGACGACAGCGGGACCGCCTGGACCGAGGACGTGCTGGGCGTGGGCTTCGAGGCCCGCACGCTGCGGCTGCCGCAGGGCGCCGAGGCGACCCTCGTCCGCTACGTGCCCGAGGACGGTCCCGGCGCCGGGCGCCCGCCCGTGCTGTACGTGCACGGGTTCACGGACTACTTCTTTCAGCGGCACCTCGCCGAGGCCGTCGCCGGGCGGGGCTACCCGTTCTACGCGATCGACCTGCGCGCGCACGGGCGCTCCATCGACGCGTGGACGGCCGGTGGTGGCGATCCCAACATGGTCAACAGCCTGCGGCTCTACCAGCAGGACCTCGATGCCGCCGCCGACGCCATCGCCGAGGACGGCCACGCCGGGCTGGTGCTCATGGGGCACTCGACCGGCGGTCTGATCACCTCGATGTACGCGGACGCGCGGCCGGACCAGGTGACGGCACTGGTGCTGAACAGCCCGTGGTTCGACCTGCGGGGCAAGTGGTCCGACCGGACCATCGTCACCCAGGCGGTGTACGTGCTCGGACGGATCGCGCCGCGCACCGTGCTCACCACGCTCGGCGAGGACTACGGCCGTGCCCTGCACCATGCCACCGGCGGCGAGTGGGAGTACGACCTGCGGTGGAAGCCGTACGCCGGGTTCCCCGTGCGGGCGGGATGGCTGGCGGCGATCCGGCGCGGGCACCGCAGGCTGGCACGCGGGCTGGCCGTGCAGTGCCCCACGCTCGTGTGCACCAGCGACCGGACGGGGCCCGACGGCGGGGAGGCGACGGTCATGCTGAGCACCGACGCCATCCTCGACGTCGCGCACATGCACGCCCGCGCACCGAAGCTGGGCGGGAAGGTCGACGTGGCGATCATCGAGGGCGGTGCCCACGACCTGGTGCTGTCGGCGAAGCAGGCCCGCGAGAAGTACCTCACCACGGTCCTGGACTGGCTGGACGCGACCATCTGAGGTCGTGGTGGGATGACGCCATGCAGCACGATCTCCGCCTCGCCACCCACGGCATCCGCCTCGAACCGCTGTCGCGTGACCACGCTCCTGCCCTGGCCGGGCTGGTCGACGCCCAGCTCTGGGCCGGCATGACCTCCGCGCCCCCGGACACCGCCCCGGCGATGGAGAGCTACGTGGACGCGGCCCTCGCGGCCCCCGACCACCTCCCGTTTCGCCGTGCTCGGGCCCGACGGCGAGGTGCGCGGCACCACGCGGTTCTACGAGCTCAGCACGGGGCAACGCCGGGTCGAGATCGGCTCGACGTTCTACGGCAGGGCCTGGTGGGGCGGCGCGACCAACCCTGCGTGCAAGCTCATGCTGCTGCGGCACGCATTCGAGACGCTCGACCTGCGCAGGGTCGCGCTGCGCTGTGACGCGCGGAACGACCGGTCGCGCGCCGCGATCCTGAGGCTCGGCGCCCAGGAGGAAGGCCGACTGCGCGCGCACCGGGTCGCGTCGGACGGTTCCGAGGGCGACACCCTGTACTTCTCGATCCTGTCCGACGAGTGGCCCGAGGTCCGTGACCGCCTCGAGGCCCGGCTGGCGGCTGGAGCCGCCGTACCCGAGCCCCGCTAGCCCACCGCCGGTCCCCCGCCGGCCGGTCAGCGCAGGTCGCGCAGATATGCCGCGGTGCCTCCCGAGGCCGCTGTCCTGCGCTCGTCGAGCGTCGCGATGATGAGCAGCACGACGGCGGCCGGGACGAGCGTGAGGATCCACGGCAGCGGTGAGACGCCGACGCCCAGCTTGGCGAACACGACGACCACCTCGACGGCCAGCGTCCAGACGCCGATCCAGAACGGTGCCGACAGGCGCAGCCGCGACCCGACGAGGACCGCCGCGAGCGCGGCGAGCACCACCCACGACGCACGGATCGTCAGCGGGTCAGTGGCGGTGGACAGCACCGAGGGGCCGACGAGGGCTGCGATGCCCCAGCCGATGGTGCGCCAGGAACCGCCGTGGCCGAGAGGCCAGGTCATGAGCGTGCCCGACGTCTCCTTCGGTTCGCCGGCCGCCACCCAGTGGCGCAGCGCCGTCGCACCCGTCCAGATCAGGCCGGCGCCGAGCATCACCGAGAACGCCTCGACGCGCAGCTCGCGCGGCGACCAGGCGGCGATCGCGGCGGCCGTGGCGCACAGCCAGACCAACCACGGTGGTGCTCCGACTCCCGCGCGTCCCGCCTGCCGCGTGACCAGCACGAGCACCGCGAGCAGCACGAGCTCCAGGGCCAGCAGCAGCACTATCGAGCCCCACACCGGGCGGGTGTTCGCCACCGCACCCAGTGTCACGAGCACCAGGCCCGGTGCCATGCCCCAACGGTCGAGCCACGATGCCGTCCGGCCGAGCGCCGACCGACGGGCCAGAGCGGCCGCCGCGACCAGGAGCAGCCCGGCCACGAGCGCCCAGCCCAGTCCGGCGGCGAACACCCAGCCGGCGTCGACCGGTACCCCGAACGGGGCGCCGTCGTACCAGGTCTGCCGGGGCAGGCCGGGCCGGCGCTCCCCGGCGGACGCGAGCCAGCTCACCGGCTCGCGTGCGACGTGCAGCGACTCGATCACGCCGCTGAGCGCGGCCAGCGCACCCACCGCGACCAGTCCGCGCCGCACGGGACGTGTCCACGAGTCGCGCAGGAACGCGACCCGCTGGCGCACCGCCGGCAGGTCCAGGGCGTACGCCACCCCCAGTACGATCGCGGCTCCGCCCACCAGGGCGAACGCCCGCCAGTCGGCGGGCTCGGCGCGGGTCAGGTGCACCAGGAGGCTCGGCACGACGGCGAGCCCGGCTCCGACGGCGGCGAGCCGCCACGCATGCGTCGCGGCGGTGACCGGACCGGGGCCGCTCCCGTTCGTGGTCGCCGCGTCCGCGGCTCCCGGGTCGGAGCGTCCCGCGCGCCAGGCCACGAGTACGCCGACCGCCACGGCGGCTAGTGCCGGCGGGAGGGTGTAGGCCTCGACCAGCCGGACGTCACCACCGCCCAGCGCCGTCCAGAGCGCGGCGAGTCCGAGCGCGCCGGCCAGCGGCCAGACGTGGCGACGTCCGGGTTCGCGCGCGACGAGCACGGCGCCGGCCATGAGCAGCAGCAGCACGGCGACCGCGACGTCCGACCCGGCCGCCGGTCGCGCGTAGGCGAGGAAGACGGTGATGGCGCCCGTGAGCAGCGCGGACCGCTCCAGGCTCCGGCGTATCGCCGCGGCGAGCCCGGGTCCGCCGTCCGGCACGCGGGTCGATATCCGGTCCGCGACGCGCGCCGCTCCGCCGGCGACCGCCGCCACGCACGCCGCGATGGCCGGCAGGACGTACGGGGACCCCGAGACCTCCAGGATCATCGCGCCCGCGCTGGTGACCATGACGGACGCCGTGGGCAGCAGCAGGAACGCGGCTCCGGCGCGGACGACGCCGGCCAGGCCCACCCGGGTGGTGAGCAGGAGCACGAGCTCGAGCGCCAGCATGGCCGCGGCGGCACCCGCCGACCACCAGGTGCGTTCGAGCACCACGGTGACCACGCCCGCCGCGAACGGTCCGGCGGTGACACCGAGCACCACGTACCACTCGTTCCGCGAGGTGCGTGCCCCGAGGGTGACCGCGATCGTCACCAGCGAGGCGACGGCCGAGACCGTGCAGATCGCCGCGACGGTGGACAGGTCGAGCCAGCTGAGGAGCACCCCGAGCACGGCCAGGGGGTAGGCGTACCCGGCACCGACCAGCCACGGGTGCGCCGTCGGCCGCAGCACGCCGCGCAGTGACAGCAGCAGCGCGCAGACGGCGAGGGCACCGCCGGCCGCCGTGGGCCGCGACACCCAGGAGAAGGCGAGCAGCATCCCGGTCGCGGTGAACGCCCCGACCAGGGCCGTGGCGCGGGCGAGACGCAGGTCGGCGCCGGTGAGGCCGGTCCCGCCGATCACGCGCAGCCGCCCCGACGCGCGGACCAGGTTCCTGACCGCGCCCTGCGCCGCCGCGACGGCCGGGCGCAGCCCACGCCAGGCCGCAGAACGGTCGGCAGTGGCGGCGACGAGGGTGAACGCGAGCAGCGCCACGGCGGTGAGGGACACCACCGCGACGAGGCGCGGGTCGAGAGCCAGCCCGACGGCGGCCACCAGCGTGGCCACCGGGGCGACGACGGCCTCGAGCCGCCGGCGGCGAGGGGCGAGCCGTGCCGCCAGCAGCGTGACGACGACGAGGGCGATGGTCCCCAGATGCGCCCACGTGAGGTCCAGGCTGAAGAGGGTCTCGGCGTTCCGGGCCGTCTCTCCGGCCTGCGCCGTGGGGACCAGTGCATCGGTGGGCACCGTCCACCCGGCTCCCCGCGACGACCAGGCGGCCGCCCAGGCGTCCGCCACCCGTGCCAGGACCAGCATGATCGCCGGAACCGCGGAGGCCGCCACGACCAGCCAGCCGCTCAGCAGCAGGTCGTCCCGGGTGGTCGGGGCCAGCGCCCCACGGACGGAGCCGATGCCCACCGCGCGCAGCAGGCGCGGAGCGGTCAGGAGCGCGAGCGCCGCCCACACGCACGCCGCGCCGAAGGGGACCCAGCCCGCTCCGGCCCCTTCGCCGACCCAGCCCAGCAGCCCACCTGCCGCGACGGCGAGCACACCGCCGAAGACCGTCCAGTGCCGGTGGTGGGTGGCGCGCCGCAGGCCCGCGACGGTCACCGCCGTCAGCGCGAGGAGCAGCGCGGTGCCGCCGAGGCCCGGCAGCCCCTCAGGCTGGCGGACGACGAACGAGAGGAGCACGGCAAGCGGCACCGCCCCGAGCGCGCCGACGTCGAGCACGGCGATCTCGGGACGCAGCCGGGACCGGATCCGCGGTCCCGACACGAGGCGGGCGGCACGCCCGAGGAGCGTGGCAAGCGCCGCGGCCAGGAAAGCGACCGCCGGCAGCCACGAGCCATCAGGCGGGTCGCCTGCGCCGAGGAGCAGCAGCGGGACGGCCGGGACCGCGAGGACCGCTGCGGACATCCATGCCCGAACCCGCAGGACGTGGCCGAGCACCGCCCCGGTGACGACCACGGCGGACCACAGGGTGGCGGTGGTCCCCAGCGGGTTCGGGGTCGCGGCCGGCACTGTGAGGACGGCCAGGGCCGAGACCGCCAGGGCGGCGGGCAGCCCGGCCGCGCGCACCACCCGCAGCACCCGCGCCTCGACGGTGAACAGTGATCCGGGCGGGGCGTCGAGACGCCGGAGGAGTGCCGGGAGCACCCACATCGCCGCCCACGCCACGACCGCGACGAGCACCATGGCCAGTACCCACCGCCACGTCGACCACACGGAGACGGGCAGGCCCAGCAGCACCAGCACCGGCACCGCCGGCGCGGCGAGCACCGCGGCCGACAGCCAGGCCCGCACACGGAGCCGGTAGCCGAGTGCCACGGCAAGCACCACCACCACGGACCACAGCACCGTCGTCGCCCCCAGCCGTGTCAGGGGCGGCACGACCTCCGCGGTGAAGGACGCCGCCAGCGCCAGCGGGAAGGCTGCCGCGCGCACCACCCGCAACATGGCCGTCTCGATGCCGAACGCCGTACCGTGCCGCTCCGAGAGCGTCGGTAGCAATCGGCCCGCCGCCCAGCCGACGAGCCCCACCAGCACCAGGGCGAGCACCCACCACCACGCCGACCAGACGGATGCGGGCAGGCCCAGTGCGACCACCACGGGGACCACCGGCGCGGCGACAAGAGCGGTAGTGGTCCAGGAGCGGACGCGCAGCCGGTACCCGAGGAGCGCGGAGACGACGACCACCCCGGACCACAGAACCGCTGTCGAACCGGGCCCCGTCAGCGGTGGCACCGCCTCGGCCCCTCGCGAGGTGATCAGGGCGAGCGGCAGCCCAGCGGCGCGGAGCACGCGCAGGACACTCTCCTCGAGGTCGAACGTGATGTCGGGTCCGAGCCGCCGCACGAGCACCGGGAGCTGTCGCATCGCCGCCCAGGCGACCACCGCGACGAGGACGAACGCGAGCACCCACCACCACGCGGACCCGGCGGCCCCCGGGAGGGCGACCACGACCAGGACCGGCACCACCGGTGCCGACACCAACCCGGCCGAGGTCCACGAGCGCACCCGGAGCCAGGATCCGAGCACCACGGAGAACGCCACCACGCCGGACCACAGGATCGCCGTCGCACCCGGCACGGCACTGGGCCACACGGCCTCGGCGCCGAGCGCGGCCAGCAGGGCGAGCGGCGGCCCCGCGGCTCGCACCACCCGTAGCACCCAGGTCTCGGCGACCAGCCGGGTACCGGAACGCTCGCCGGCCAGCGGCGCCACCCGCATAGCCGCCCATGCCACGACACCGACCAGCAGCAGCGCGGGCACCCACCACCACATCGACCACGTCGAGGCAGGCAGGCCGATGGCCACCAGCGCCGGCACCGTCGGTGCCGACACCAGCCCTGCCGACACCCACGAGCGCACCCGCAGCCATGCTCCGAGCGCGACGAACCCGGGTGCCAGGGCGGCGAGCACCGCTGCCCGAGCCAGCGCCGGGTCGAGCCCGCCGAGCAGGCCCGCCTGCATGCCGAGCTCGACGTCCACCCACGCCAGCACCACCGCGAGCGCCGCGACGGCCTCGCTCGTCGTGCGTAGCCCGGCTCGGCGCAGCAGCGCGCCGACTGTCACCGCCGTGGCCGTGACGATCCCCGTGACGACAGCACGCAGCAGCAGGTTGTCGCCGAACGTGAAGAACACGAACACCACCGCCGACACGGCGAGCAGTGCCGCTCCGGCGCCCGCGAGGATCGGCTGGAGCGAGATGCCGGGCCCGGACGGGCGTGACGCCGGTGCGGCGTCCTGGTCGGCGGCGCCGGACGGGCCGGCGGGCTGCGGCGGGCCGGCCACGATCGGTCGCGCCGGTTCCGCTCGACGTACCACTGGTGCGGGCGAGGTGGGTACCGGTAGCGGCGTGGCTGGCGCCGACGGACGGGGCGCAGGCGGTGCGAACGCTGCAGGTGCCGGTGCAGGTGCCGGTGCAGGCGCCGGTGCCGGCAGTGCGGACGGTGCCGACGGCGACGCGAGTGCCGGCGCAGGTGCGTTCACGGCACCGACCTCGCGGGCCGGACGCCCCAGGTTGTCGGCCGTTCGCACCGCCGAATCGAGCTCAGCGCCCGTCGCGGCGACCTGCACCCGCCGCATCGCGTCGAGCGCCACCTCCCGGTCCCGGAGCGTCTCCGCCGCGGCGACGGACAACCGCCATACCTCCTGCGCGTGTCGTCCGGAGACATCGAGCCCGCAGGCAGCGCAGACGACGGACGTGAGGTGTTCCCCGCAGGCAGGACACCTCGTGGTGTCGGTGAGGCGGGCGACGACGTCGCCGGCCCAGGTCGGAGGCATGCCCGCCATCCTGGCGGAGTCGACGGCAAGCGCGCCATCTATCCACAGGGTGAGTCCGAGGGGCGGGCGAGCGCCCCGACCGGGACATCCACCGCAGTGTCCGAAACCCGCTAGCCGCCGTGTCCGGACCGGGCGCAGGATGGTGACCATGACCGACGTCGAGCTCCGCGATCCCGCGTTCACCGAGCGCTACCGCGCCATCGCCGCGCGCGACTCCCGTTTCGACGGGCAGTTCTACACGGCGGTCCGGACCACCGGTATCTACTGCCGGCCGTCCTGCCCCGCGCGCACGCCGAAGGCGGAGAACGTCGCGTTCTACCTGACGTCGGCCGCCGCGCACGAGGCCGGCTTCCGCGCGTGCAAGCGTTGCCTGCCCGAGGCGGCCCCCGGCACGCCCGCGTGGGACCTGCGTCGCGACCTCACGGGCCGTGCCATGCGACTCGTGGCCGACGGCGTGGTGGACCGCGAGGGCGTCTCCGGGCTGGCGACCAGGCTGGGTTACTCCGAACGGCAGCTGCACCGCCTCCTGGTCGCCGAGCTGGGCGCGGGGCCGCTGGCGCTGGCCCGGGCGCAGCGCGCACAGACGGCACGTGCGCTCCTGGTCGGCACCTCCCTCCGGCTGGCCGACGTCGCCTTCGCGGCCGGGTTCGGCTCGATCCGGCAGTTCAACGACACGGTGGCCGAGGTCTTCGGCGCGACCCCGTCGGAGCTGCGGGCGCGGGCCCGGCGTTCCGGGCGCACCGCGAAGGACTCGGCCCGCGGGACCGGCGCCACGGCCGGCGGCGAGCCCGTCCGGATCTCGCTCACCCTGCCCGTCCGGGAGCCGTTCGACGCACGGGGCGTACTGGAATTCCTCGCCGTTCGTTCGGTCGAGGGCGTGGAGTCGGCGGACCTGAGCGTCCTCCGGTACGCCCGGACCGTCGCCCTGCCCCACGGCCCCGGTGCGTTCGAGGTGCGCGTGCCGCGTCCGGGCAGCGGCCGCGTCGACCTGGACCTCGAGCTCACCGACCTGGCCGACGCCCCGGTCGCCGTCGCGCGGGTACGGCGCCTGCTCGACCTCGACGCGGACCCGGTCGCCGTCGACTCGGCGCTCGCCTCCGACCCGGTGCTCGTGCCGTCGGTCGCCGCGGTCCCGGGCATCCGGGTGCCGGGCACGCTGGACCCGGCGGAGCTCCTGGTCCGCGCGATCGTGGGCCAGCAGATCAGCGTCGCCGCGGCACGCACCCACCTGACCCGCCTCGCGAAGGGTGTCGGCACGCCGTACGCCTCCGCGTTCGAGGGCCTCACGCGCCTGTTCCCCGGCCCGGCCCAGGTGGCCGACGGCGCCTCGGCGCACCTTCGCCTGCCCGCCCGGACCCTGGCGACCGTGATCGCCGCGGGACGCGACCTCGCGGACGGCAGCCTCGCCCTCAGCGTCGGCGACGACCCCGAGGACCTGCGCCGACGCCTGGTGTCCCGGACCGGCATCGGCCCCTGGACCGCCGGTTACGTGGCGCTGCGGGTGCTCGGCGACCCGGACGTCCTCATGGACGGCGACGTCGCCCTGCTCGCCGGCGCCCGCAACCTCGGCCTGGTCTCCGCCGAGGAGCCCCGGCCCCACCAGTTCAAGGAGCTCGCCCGGCGCGGCGCGGTCTGGGCGCCCTGGCGCTCGTACGCCGCCATGCACCTCTGGCGCTCCGCCTGACCGCTCGTCCCACGGAAGGAACACCATGCACGCCACGACCCTCACCACCCCCGACGGCCCGTTCAGCATCCTCGTCGACGAGGTGCCCGAGGCACCAGGTGCCTCCGTCGCCGCGGCCCGGGAGGCGGTGCTGGCCGCCGGCTGGACCGCAGACCTCGACGCGCTGCTCGCCCTGGTCCACCCCACCCTTCGGTCAGGTACGGCTCCGGGCGGACTCACCGCGACGTCGCCGTCGGGCGGTGTGCTCGCCGAGGCCGCGGACGCCGTCCGCGCCTTCTACGACGGCGACCACGGGGCACCCGGCCGGGTGCCGGTGCGGCAGGTGAGCGGTCCCTTCCGGACCCACGCCTGGGACGTCCTGCGCGAGGTGAAGGCCGGCGAGCGCATCACGTACACCCAGTACGCGGTGCGGGCCGGCCGGCCGGCGGCGGTGCGTGCGGCTGCCGGGGCGTGCGCGATGAACGCGGCGGCGCTGTTCGTGCCGTGCCACCGCATCCTGCGCACCGACGGCACGCTCGGCGGGTTCCGCTACGGGCTGCCGATCAAGGAGAGCCTGCTGGCCCGGGAAAGCTAAGTTGGTCGAACAGAGGATCCGGTGGTCGAGCTTGCCGAGACCTGCGTAGGTCTCGACAAGCTCGACCACCGGATCGAGCCTGCCACCGGATCGGTCGGATCAGCCCTTGACCGAGCCCGCCAGCATGCCTCGCACGAAGTAGCGCTGCAGAGCGAGGAACACGATCAGCGGGACCAGGATCGAGATGAACGCGCCGGCCGACAGCACGTGCCAGTCGCCACCACGTGAACCGGCCATCTCGGCCACGCGAACCGTCAGCGGCGACGTGCTCGTCGAGCCCATGACCAGACCGACCAGCAGGTCGTTCCACACCCAGAGGAACTGGAAGATGGCGAACGCCGCGATGGCCGGTGTGAGCAGTGGAAGCATCACCGAGAAGAAGATCTTCACGTGGCCGGCCCCGTCCACGCGCGCTGCCTCGACAAGGGAGGACGGGATGTCCCGCATGAAGTTGTGCAGCAGGAAGATCGCCAGCGGCAGCGCGAACATCGAGTGCGAGAGCCAGATCGGCCAGAACGTGCCGTTGATCCCCGTCCTCACGTACGCGGAGAGCAGCGGGATCAGCGTGATCTGGATGGGCACGATCTGCAGCGCGAACACGGCGACGAACAGGATGTCCCGACCCTTGAAGTCGATCCACGCGAAGGCGTAGGCCGCGAGCAGCGCGACGGTGATCGGGATGAACACCGCGGGCAGCGTGATCACCAGCGAGTTCACGAAGTAGTCGATCAGGTTGGTCGAGCTGTCGAACAACGCCGACTCGTAGTTGCGGAGGGAGAACACTCCCTCACCCGCGAACGCGTCGCCGAAGACCGTCCACCAGCCACTACGGCGGATGTCCAGCTCGGGCCGGAAGGACGTGACCAGCAGCCCGAAGGTGGGCACCGTCCAGGCGATCGCGATGATCACGGCGATCCCGCTCGCCCACGGGGAGGTCAGCCTCTTCTTCGCCTTGCGCGCCCGTTCGGTGACGCCTGACTGCGGCGGGACCGCTGTCGGTGCCACGGCCGGCTGTGTGGTGCTCATCGGACCTCCTCCGCCAGGCGCATCTGGCGCACGTTGTAGATGATCACCGGGATGACGATGATGAACAGCAGCACGGCCAGTGCGGCACCGAGCCCTGCGTTGTTCTGGCGGAAGCTCTGCTCGTAGAACTCGTTCGCCACGACCGACGTGCCGTACCGCCCCGCGGTCATGGTCCGCACGATGTCGAACACCTTCAGGGTGGTCATGGCGATGGTCGTCAGCACGACCACGAGCGCCGGGCGGATGCTCGGGATCGTGATGCGCCAGAACATGCCGAAGCCTGACAGCCCGTCCAGGCGAGCCGCCTCGACGATGTCGACCGGGATGGCTCGGATCGACGCCGACAGGAGGGTCATCGCGAAACCTGTCTGGATCCAGATCAGCACCACCATGAGCAGGAACGTGTTGGCCGGCCGCTCCAGCAGGAACTGCACCGGCTGACCGCCGAACCACACGATCACCTGGTTGAGCAGACCGGTCTGCTCGATGCCGGGCTGGTCAGGCTTGAACTCGTAGACGAACCGCCAGATGATGCCCGCGCCGACCATCGAGATGGCCATGGGCAGGAACACGAGCGCCTTGGCGAACTTCTCGAACCGGCTGTGGTCCACCACCACCGCGTAGACGAGGCCGATGAACGTCGCGAGGAGTGGGGCCACCAGCACCCACAGTGCCGTGTTGCCGAGCACCAGCACGAAGGCGGGCTCGCTGAACGCCCGCGCGTAGTTGTCGAAGCCGATGAACTCGGAGCCGTTGCGGTTCTGGAACGAGTTCACGATCGTCCCGCCGGCCGGGTAGAGCAGACCGGCCGTCAGGAGGACCAGCGCAGGCCCGACGAATCCCCCCGCCACGAACCACTTCGACGGGTTCCGTCGCCGGTCCACCACGAAGAGGATCAGCGCCATCACGACGACGAACATCGCGATCGCGATGATCATCAGCAAGAACTTGTGTACCGGGTCATCCCCGGCACGCAGAAGCCAGTCCATGGATCCTCCAGATCCTGGTTGTCCGGTCCGGCCGTCGTCGCCCGGGCCGAGTACCCGGCCCCAGGGCCCACGGAGGCGCGGGACATGATGTCCCGCGCCTCCGCACGTCACTCAGGCCGAGAGCTGTGGGTCAGTTCTTGGGCCAGGACTCCTCGATGGTGTCCGTGACCTCCTGGCTGCTGGCGTCCGAGGCGAACCACTCGGTGATACCGGCCCAGAAGGAGCCGGTACCGACCTCGGACGGCATCAGGTCGGACGCGTCGAAGCGCGCGACCGTCGCCGGGTCGGCCAGGATCTCGGCGGACAGCCTGTCGAACTCCGTCGCGAGCAGTTCCGGGTCCAGGCCGCTGTTCGCGCTCACCCAGCCGCCGGCCGGGGTGGCCGCCGCCTTGGCGTTGGCCCAGTCCGAGCTCGACAGGTACGTCTGGAAGGCCTCGACCTCGGGGCGGTCCGCGAAGGCTGCGATGAACTCGCCGGCCACCAGGGTCGGGCGCTCGTCAGTGGTCTCCGCCGGCAGGTAGAAGGCGTAGACGTCCCCGTCGGGCGCCACCTCGGTGCCCTCGGGCCACTGCGTCTGGTAGAAGTTCGCGGCACGGTGCATCCAGCAGCTGCCCTCGAGGATCGGGTAGCCGGCATCCGTCCAGGTCGCCGTGGCGATGGAGTCGACCCCGCCCAGGCCCCCGTTCACGTAGTCCGGGTTCTTGAGAATCTCGCCGGCCGCGTCAAAGGCCTCGACGATCTGGGGGTCGTTGAACGGGATCTCGTGGGTGTACCACTGGTCGTAGACCTCGGGACCGGCCGTGCGCAGCACGACGTCCTCGATCCAGTCGGTGCCCGGCCACCCGGTGGCGTCACCGGACTCGACACCAGCACACCACGGGATGGCGTCGGTCGCCGCGATCTCCTCGGTGAGCGCCATCATGTCGTCCCAGGTCTCCGGGACCTCGTAGCCGGCCTCCTCGAACATCGAGGGTGAGTACCAGACGTACGACTTCACGTTCGAGCCCAGCGGTGCGGCGTAGAACGTGCCGTCGACGGTGCCGTACTCCTTCCAGTCCTCGGACCAGAACTCGTCGACGTTGGCCTCGACCCCCTCGGGGGCGGGGAGGACGGCGTCGTACTGCGTCACCAGGGTGTTCAGCAGGCCCGGCTGCGGCAGGATCGCGATGTCCGGCGGGTTGCCGGCCTGGACACGCACGGGAAGCTGCGCCTCCATCTCGCGCGAGGCCTCGTACTCGACGGTGACGCCCGTGCACTCCTCGAACGGCTTGTAGGAGTTCTGCTGCGTCTCCGCCTCGGGCTCGACAATCGTCGTGTAGACGGTGACCGTCGTGCCGTCGAGGTCACCGAACTCCTCATAGACGCTGCAGTCGAGCTCAGGGGCCGCAGCGTTGCCGCCGTCGCCGCCCGCACCGCCGCCGCCGCCGTCATCTGTGTCGGCACAGGCCGACAGGACCAGGGCCAGGCTCGCGCCGGTCGCTGCTAGGGCGACTGTGCGACGCCTGGAAGACATCCGGATAGTCATCTCGTGCTCCTCCACTGCTTCGTGGGCTCAGAACCCTCTGACGTGCGGGTACGGCCCGGCAGACTGCCAGGTTGCCCTTCCTCAACGCAACCGTGGTTCACCGTCCAATGCAAGCCCATACAGCATCGCCTTGCATTACGAAACCGTTGCAATCGCCCGTGCGGCTCAAGCGAGGTGAAACCCGCGGTCGCCTGCGCGCAAGGTGTCGGCTCACCCTCCGGCTCGCGCGTGGGTGGCGGGACGTAGGCTTATGCCGCCAGATCCCTGGTGCCCCTACGGAAGGACGGACATGATCGAGCTGAGGACGCCGCGCGAGATCGAGGAGATGCGCCCGGCGGGACGCTTCGTCGCGGACGTGCTGCTCGCCGTCCGGGCGACGGCCGGGGTGGGAGTGAACCTGCTCGAGCTGGACGAGGTCGCGCACAAGATGATCCGCGACCGTGGCGCGGAGTCGTGCTACATCGACTACCACCCGTCCTTCGGCGCCATGCCGTTCGGCAAGACCCTCTGCACCTCGGTGAACGACGGCGTGCTGCACGGCCTGCCCCACGACTACACGTTGCAGGACGGCGACCTGCTGTCGATCGACTTCGCCGCGTCGTTGAACGGCTGGGTCTCCGACTCGGCGATGTCGTTCGTGGTCGGCACGCCAGACCCGGCCCGCGCCGAGGCTGACTCGAAGCTGATCCGCACCACGGAGGTCGCGCTCGACGCCGGTATCGCCGCGGCGCAGCCGGGCAAGAAGATCGGCGACATCTCCGCGGCGATCGCAGAGGTCGCGCACGCCGCCGGCTACTCGATCAACACCGACTTCGGCGGCCACGGCGTGGGGCGCACCATGCACGGCGACCCGCACGTGCCGAACAACGGGCGGGCCGGCCGCGGCTTCCCGCTCAAGCCGGGCCTCGTCATCGCCGTCGAGCCGTGGTTCCTCGAGACCACCGACGAGATCTACACCGACGCCGACGGGTGGACGCTCCGCTCTGCGGACGGGTCCCGGGGAGCGCACTCCGAGCACACGATCGCGATCACCGAGGACGGTCCGCTGATCCTGACGGCGCGCGACTGACCCGCCTTTCCCGGCGTCGGCCGAGCCGGTCGAGACCTCACCAGGTCTCGGCCGGCCCGACCAACGACAGGTCGGTCAGATCAGGCTCTTGAGCGCCTGGATCACGCCGTGCTGGGAGATGTCGCCGACCGTCTCGTGCGCGATCGCCTTCACGGCCTCCGGGGCATGCCCCATCGCGACCGCCCGAGCGGCCCAGCTCAGCATCTCGATGTCGTTCAGGCCGTCCCCGACGGCGAACGTGTTGTGCCGCGGGACGCCGAGGGTGCTGCGGATGTTCTCGAGCGAGGTCGCCTTGCTCAGGTGCCGCGGTGTCACGTCGATCCAGTCCGGACCGGCCTGCGTGGCGGTGACACCGTGCCGGCGGAGCGGCTCGAGCAGATCCAGCACGTCCGGGCCCCGCAGTATCGCGCGCGACGCGGGCAGCTCACCCAGCCCGTCGGCCGGCACCACCCGCTGCGCACCGTTGACCTCGTGCGGCGCGAACGTCCGGTTCACGCGATAACCGACGCCGATCTCCTCGACACCGATCTGCACGTCCGGAAACCGGCTCAGTGCCATCCGGGCGACCGGGCCGACGTCGAACGTGAGCACGTCCTCGAGCATGTAGCCGTTGGCGCAGGTGTCGCACAGCCGCGCCGTCACCGCACCGTTGGAGGCGACCACCCAGCCGTCGGTGATCCCCAGCTCCTTGGCCACGGGCAGGATTCCCGTCAACGACCGACCCGACGCCAGGACCACGTGGTGCTTCCGGCCGCGCACGAGCCGCACGGCCAGAACCGTCGGTTCGGGCACTCGCTGCCCGGTGACCAACAGGGTCCCGTCGATGTCGAGGGCGACCAGGTGAGGCGCATCGTTGCGCACACGCATGGACACCGGCTGGTCGTCCAGGATCATCACGTACCCCCATGGCACCGTGAGCGCCGTCACCCTTCGACGGATCGCGCCCAAATGTACAGGCATTCGGCTGGTGATCCATACCTTTGCACGGATACCTTTCACCCGCGGCGTCAGCCGTTGGCTATTTTTACCCTCAAAGCAGAGATCTGAGCACTTCTACGACACCATCGTCCTCGATAGAGCCGGTCACTTCATCCGCAGCCGCCTGAACAGTGTCCGACGCATGGCCCATGGCCACACCTCGACGGGCCCAGCGGAGCATATCGATGTCATTGCTGCCGTCGCCCACGGCGACCGTGTTCTCGGCCGGCACGCCGAGCTCCTTGCGTACTTCCTCGAGAGCGGACGCCTTGGTCACGCCCTGTGGGGCGATGTCCATCCACGCGGACCAGCCGACGGCATAGGTCACGTCGTCGAACCCGAGGCGCGCGGCGATCTGGTGGAACTCCTCGCTGGTCTCACCGGGGCTGCGTACCACGACGCGCGTGACGTGCCCCGCCCAGAGGTCCTCGAAGTCGACCACGCGGTGCTCACCGTTCAGCTCCCCGTCGGGGAAGAGCTCGGTCATCCGGAAGCCGACGCCGACGTCCTCGACCGCGTAGCGCGCGTGCGGGAGCTCCTCCTTGAGCATGCGGAGCACCGGCTGCGGGTCGAACGTCTCGACGCGCTCCAGCGTGTAGCCCATGCCGGCGGACGGGTCGAGGCGGGCGGTCACCGCGCCGTTCGACGCGACGATCCAGGACTCCTCGATCTTCAGCTCGGCCGCGATGGGCGTCATCGCGATGAGCGACCGCCCCGAGGCCAGCACCACGTGGTGCCCGGCCGCCCGGACGGCGGCTACGGCGTCCCGCGCGGCATCGGAGAGCACTTCGTCATAGGTGACGAGCGTGCCGTCGATGTCGAGGGCTACGAGGAGCTTTCGGTCGATGTCGCTGGGCACACCCGCAGCCTACCGACCGAAACATGAACACCAGCCGACCGGAGCCACGAGAACGGCAGAACACCAGGTGATGCGGCGTGGTTGTGCGTGGGGCTACTTGGTGGGTTCCAGGAGCTCCAGGCCGCCCAGGTACGGGCGCAGGGCCTCCGGGACGTACACCGAGCCGTCGGCCTGCTGGTGGTTCTCCAGGAGGGCGACGATCCAGCGCGTCGTGCCGAGCGTGCCGTTCAGCGTGGCGACGTTCCGGGTGGAGCCGTCCTCGGTCCGCACGCGTACACCGAGGCGGCGGGCCTGGAACGTCGTGCAGTTCGACGTCGAGGTGAGCTCCAGCCAGCGCTCCTGCGTGGGCAGCCACGCCTCGCAGTCGAACTTGCGGGCCGCCGACGAGCCGAGGTCACCCGCTGCCGTGTCGATGACACGGTAGGGCAGCTCGACCTTGGCCATCATGGTCTCTTCCCAGCCCAGCAGGCGCTGGTGCTCGGCCTCCGCGTCCTCCGGGGCGCAGTAGCTGAACATCTCGACCTTGTGGAACTGGTGCACGCGGATGATCCCGCGCGTGTCGCGGCCCGCCGAGCCGGCCTCGCGGCGGTAGCAGGCGCTCCAGCCGGCGTAGCGCATCGGCCCGTCCGAGAGGTCGACGATCTCGTCGCTGTGGTAGCCGGCCAGGGCCACCTCGGAGGTGCCGACCAGGTACAGGTCGTCCTTCTCCAGGCGGTAGACCTCGTCGGCGTGCGCGCCGAGGAAGCCGGTGCCCTGCATGGTCTCGGGCTTGACGAGGGTCGGCGTGATCATGGGCGTGAAGCCCTCCTGCACCGCCTGATCCATCGCCATGTTCAGCAGCGCGAGCTCCAGGCGAGCTCCGATGCCGGTCAGGAAGTAGAACCGGGCACCGGAGACCTTGGCGCCCCGCTTGGTGTCGATGGCGCGCAGGCCCTCGCCCAGCTCCAGGTGGTCCTTCGGCTCGAAGCCCTCGGCCGCGAAGTCGCGACGCTCGCCCACCTGCTTGAGCTCGACGAAGTCCTCCTCGCCGCCCGCGGGCGCGCCCTCGATCACGTTGGCGATGGAGTACAGCACGCGCTCCAGCTCCTGCTCGGCCTCCGCCGCCGTGGCCTGGTGGCTCTTGACGTCCTGGGCGAGCTGCTTGGTGCGTGCCAGCAGCGCCTGCTTCTCGTCGCCCTGCGCCTTGGCCACCTGCTTGCCCAGGGACTTCTGCTCCGCCCGCAGGTTCTCGAACTCGGACAGGGACGAGCGGCGGCGCGCGTCGGCGTCGAGGGCCGCGTCCACGAGGTCGGGGTCGTCGCCGCGGGCCACCTGGCTCGCGCGGACGACGTCGGGGTTGTCGCGCAGAAGTCGGAGATCGATCACAGGGGTGAGCCTATCGGGGCTGTCCCGCCGATTTCGTCCGGAGCGCGACCAGCGTGAGCAGCGGCACCGCCGGGATGAGCGCGATCATCGCGATCCGCAGGCCGAAGTCGTTGACCAGAGAGCCCAGCACGGCCATCGCCCACATCGCCACGAGTGCGGGCCGGAGGAACTCCCAGCGCTCCTGTGCGCGCACGAACCAGCCAGGGGTCAGCCGACGCCGCCACGCCGCCGGGCCGTACAGCGCCAGCCCCACCACCACGAGCACGAGCACCGTGGCCCAGACAGTGGGCCCACCGGTGATCGAGTTCAGCGCGTACAGAGCCTTGCGCAGCACCGTCGACACGGCCTCGCCGTCGATCACCTGACCCACGAACCGGCCGAGGTGGGAGCGCGCCTCGGGCGGCCGCAGCCAGTCCAGGACCCCGACGAGCGCGACCACACCGACACCTGCGGCCCCGACCCAGAGGAACCGCCAGAGGGTGAGCCGTAGCCCGGAGGCCGCCATGCCGACCACCACGAACGCCGGGACGAGCACCAGCCCGCCACCGAGATCCGCGCCGAGGGTCGGCCAGACGACGATCACCATCGCGATCATCCCCACCGCGGTCACGGCGAGCGCCGCCAGGATCCGGCGTCCCCGGGTCACGAGCAGCTGGGCGAGCGCCGCCGCCAGCACGATCGCCGCCACCGCGTACACGGAGAACGTGGGGTTGCCGAAGCCGTAGAACCTGGCGCCGTACGTCGGGGCCGAGCCGAGCGGCGCCGCCCGGTTGAGGGGCGTTCCGAACAACGCGTCCACCGTGAGCGCGACGAACGTGACGCCTGCGACCACGGCCGGAGCGGCCCACAGCGGTCGCCGCGGGGCGAGCAGGCTGAGCCCGGCCACGGCCGCCGTCACGAGCGCCGTGGCACCCACTATCGCGAGCCCCGGCAGGTCGAACCGCCACCAGCCCGTCAACGAGGCCAGGAACCCGCCGGCCGGGAGGGCAGCGAGCGCGGTAGCGGCGACCTCGGCGGCACGCCGCCACGTGCCGGGGACGTCACCCAGCCCGCGCGCACGGCGTCGGCGCGGCACCCACCAGCACACCGCGGCCAGCGCGAGACCCACCCAGAACGGCACGTCCACGAGCCAGATGTAGGCATCGCGGCGCACGTGGTCGCGGGCCGTCATGTCGGCGAGCTCGTCGGCGGTGAGCCAGGCCGAGGCGGGCCGCTCGCCACCACGGAGCAGCGGCGTCGGGTCGACGTCGGCGGGCAGGTCCACGCCGACGGCGTCGAGCACCGCCGCCGGCACGTCCATCAGACGCGCCACGCCTTCCGTACGGGTGGCGGTGCTGGCCAGGTAGCGGGGAAGCCCTTCGTTCGCCGCGGACGGCCGCATCATCGCCAGCCCGAGCTCGAGGGCGTGCTCCGGCACGGTCGCGACGTCGATCACCAGTACCGTCGTGTCCGCCGGCGCGGCATCGAGCACGCGCCACACCGCGAGGTCCACGTCGGAGACGAGGCCTGCGCGGAGGGCCGCGACCTGCTCCCTGCCGTCGGGCTCCTTCTCCAGCTCCGCGCGCTGCGCGACGTCGAGGAGCGCGGACCCGGCGTCCACGAACGTGACCGGGCAGTCCCAGGCGCCCGACCCCGTGGCCACCGCCGTGTCGAGGTCGAAGTACCGGCCCACGCTGCCGTCCCGGTCGGCGAGCGCCACCGCGGCGCCCGGCCCGACCGCCGTCGTGCACTCGTCCGCCAGGGCCTCGCCGAGCGTGCCCGGGTGGGCGGCGTAGCCCGACCCGCGCTGCAGCTCCAGGAAGCGGTCCCACTGGTCGACGACGGCGGGGCTGTCGCCCCGTGCCGGCGTCACGGAGACGTCGTCGCAGATCCAGTGGTTGTCGGCGTCGCGCTCGTCGGCGATCTCGGCGAGCCTGCCCGCCGACAGGCTGAGCCAGCCGCTGTCCGGGCAGCGCGCCGCGCGCCCGTTGGGCAGGGTCAGGCCTGCGGCGTCCGCGCCTCCGGCCAGGAGGCCGTACAGGGTGGGTGCGGGCGCGTTGCCGGTGTCCAGGGACGGCTGGACGTCGGTCCAGCGCAGCCCCTGGGTGCCGATGACGATGACGCTGCCGCCCGGCGGCACCACCGGCGCCGCGGTGCTGAGCGAGCCGGACTCCTCACCGGCGGCGTCGGCGCCGGGTACCGGCAGCACCGCCGCCGCGAACAGCAGGCTGAGCAGCAGGGCACCGGACAGGCCGAGCACGGCGGACGGCACTCGGCGTACCGGTTCGGTCGGCCTGCCGGAGGGCAGCCAGCCACGCGCGTCGAGGAACCGGGTGAGCAGGTCGGACCGGACGGTGAGCAGCGCGACCAGCGCGAACGGCACCAGCAGGAACAGCCCGCGCAGGCGGTCGCCCAGGAAGGGTGCCGCGTCGACCCCGACGGTCACGAGCGCGACGGCGGCCACGACGCCGACCGCACGCCACACGGGCCGGGACCGCCGCTCGGCGCCGAGGGCACGCGCGCCGTCGCCCGGCGCGGCTCCGGCTCCGGCTCCAGCTCCGGCTCCGGGCCGCGTGTGGCCACGCAGCACGTAGGCCGCGAGGCCACCGGCGAGCACGAGACCGGTCACCGCGTAGATCAGGAACGCCACGTCGGAGAACCCGTAGAACCGGTCGGCGGTGGCGAGCGAGGAGCCCAGCAGCGAACCCTGCAGCAGGGTGAAGCCGGTGCTGCCGTCGATGGTGAACACCAGCCAGGTGACTCCCGCCGCGGCGACGGCGTTGCGCCACGGGGCCGGGGGGAGCAGACGGGACACGGCGCGCACCGTGATCGCGACGAGAACCGTCGCGACGGTGAGCGACAGGGCCAGGCCGAACTCGGGCGCCGGCCACACCCACCAGCGGGTCAGGGTCGCGAGGGCCGCGGCGGCCGGGGCCGAGACCGCCAGCAGCGCGGCGCTCAGCGCGAGCCGCTGCCGGTAGGGACCGGGATCCCTGCGCGGCCGCCCCGTGCGGCGGGGCAGGACGAGCACGAGCACGGCGATCAGCAGGAACAGGGCGATCGCGCCCGCGAACGCCGGCACCTGTGCCGGGATCGTGTCGGCGAGCACGTTGACGTACTGCCGGTTCTCGACGGTGCGCGCGACGGTCGTGCGACGCGGCTCCCCCACCACGATGGGCATGCCGTCGATCTCCGGCTCCTCGACGACGGGACCCTGCTCGGGCTCCTCCGCCTCGGGGTCGGGGAGGGCGCCGCCGGCTTCGGCAGCGGTCGCCGTCAGGTCCGTGAGCTGGACGAACCCGGTGCTGCGCGACGCGTCGGACGTCAGCCAGCGTACGCGCGGCACGTCGACCACCCAGTCGACGACCACCTGCAGCCCCTGCTGCGTGAGCGGGGTGTCCGCGATGCCCGCCACGAGCACCCGCGTACCGGTCGGCAGGCCGGTACGCAGGGTGCTGAGGGTGTTGTCCAGCGCGTCGAGCGCATCGGCCCGCTCGGGACCCTCGGGAAGGCTCCCTGCGTCGATGACGGTCACCGGGCACTCGGCGAGGACGCCGCTCCAGGCAGGTTCGGCCGGTCCTTCGCCCGTCCCGGTCGCGCCCTGCCTCGTGTCCGACCCCGTCTCGTCGGACCCCGACGCGCCGGTCGCCAGCAGTGCGTCCAGCGACGGGACGTACCGGCCCACCGTCCCGTCCTCGCGGGCCAGCATCACGGCGGCGCCCGGGCCGACCGCCGTCGAGCAGGCGTCCGCGTCGGCGAGCATCTCGCCGAGCAGCCCGGGTGCCGGAGCCTCGGTGGCCTCGGTGGGCTCCTCCTCGTCCGGGTCCTCCTCCTGCTCGGGGAGCTGGGCCCAGCGGTCCACCGTCGCGGGGGCAGGCTCGGCGCCCCCGCCGACCGCCCGGGGCACCGGTGTGCACGACGTCGCCCCGCGCGCCTCGGGCGTCTCGCCGTCCTGCCGCTCGGGGGCGGGCGCCTCCGCCCGTTCGGCGCTACCCGCCGAGACCGTCCGGCTGCCGGCGGAGAGCGTGAGCCACGCGTCCAGCGGGCACGTCGCGGGATCCGCCGTACGGACGTTGATCGAGGCGACCGAGCCGCCGCCGATCATGTGCCACAGGTTCGGGATGGTGCTGCGTGACACATCGGTCCAGCGCAGGCCCGCCACGCCCACCACGACCACCGGCGCGGCGGGTCTCGCGGACGAGGTGGAGCCGGATGCGGCGGGCTCGGACCCATCCGCCGCGTCGGTCCCGGGCGCCGCCGACGCGGCTGTCGGGCCCAGCAGGCTCAGCAGGGCCGCCACGAGCATGGCCAGGACTGCGGGCACGGCCAGAGCTCGTGTGGAACGGGGATTCACCCGCCCAGGGTAAATGGCCCAAGCCGTCACGGTGCGCGGACCAGCAGGGCGCCCACCTCGACGTGGACGTCGATCTCGACCGCCCGCCCGAGCGGGTCGCCGTCGACCTGGGCCTCCTCGCCCGCCGGCACGCGGATCCGCGCGCGACGCGCCTTGGTGTGGTCGATGCGGCCCAGCTTCTCCGGCAGGTCGTTGCGCACCCCCACACCCTGCATGGCGATCTCGAGCGTCAGCTGAGCCCAGCCGAACACCCCGCCGCGGACGTCGACGGCGGCAACGTCGAGCACGCCGTCGTCGAGCACGGCGTCGGGCAGAAGGGTGACGCCGCCCGGGAGCATGCCGCAGTTGCCGACCATGATCGAGCGGGCGCGGGCCTCCACGGGCGGGCTGTCGTCGAGCTGCAGCGTGGCGCGCATCCGCCGGGCCTGCATGTGCGACAGCCCCGCCACGAAGTACGCGACCCAGCCCACCCGCTTCTTCAGGCCGGCGTCGGCGGTCGCGACCATGGCGGCGTCGAAGCCCAGGCCCGCGATCACCAGGAAGATGTGCTCACGCTCGGTGTCGGGCTCGTGGTCGGGCTGGTTGGGGTGGTCGCCGTTGCGGGGCGACTCCGCGAACTCCGTCACCCGCAGCCAGCCGACGTCGATCGCACGCGTGCGGCCGTGCACGATCACGTCGAGAGCGTGGTCCACGCTGGCCAGCGGCACCTCGAGGTTCCGCGCCAGGAGGTTGCCGGTGCCGACGGGCAGCACACCCATCGGCCTGCCGGCGCCGACCATGGTCTCGGCGACCGCCCGCACCGTCCCGTCACCGCCTGCCGCGACGACGATGTCCGCGCCGTCCTCGAGCGCCTGCCGTGCCTGACCCTTGCCCGGGTCGTCCACCGTGGTCTCGTACCAGAGCGGCTCCGGGAGGCCGTGCGCGTTGCAGTGGGCCCGGACCTGGAGCCGGAGGCCGCTCGCGGCGTGCTTGGACGGGTTGACGACCACGGCGAGCCGCGGCGCGGCCTGCACGCTCTGGGGTGTCGCCCGATGGGGGTCGCGTCGCCGCATCCGCGCCTGCTGCGTCCAGACCCCGATGGCGACGGCAAGTGCCAGCACGGCCACGACGATCGCGGCAATCCCTAGCCAGACCTGCCACCCCATGGGATCAGGGTACGGGGCCGGTGCGGTGGCACCTGCCCATCAGCTGCGGACGTTGGAGCCCGCGTGCCGCACCGCGTCCACCGCGCCACGCATCTTGCGCGCGTTCACGGCCAGCAGCACGTCGCGGTACTGCGCCGCCCGGTGGATCTGCCCCTTGAGGTCGTTCGTCGACGCCCGGTGCTTGAGGTCGCACGGCACCTCGACGGCGACGTAACCCTTGCGGAGCAGGTCGATGGTCATGCCCGTCTCGACGCCCCAGCCGCGGGCGAGCGGGGTCGCCGCCTCGAAGGCCTCACGGGTGAGGCAGCGCATGCCGGAGAGCGGCTGCGACGGGCTCCAGCCCGTCATCGCCTCGATCGCCCGGCGGGCCGCGCCGACCACTATGCCGCGGCCACCCGCGCCGGCCTGCTTGGGCAGCAGCGCGATCGCGAGATCGGCCACCCCCTCACGGACGGGGCGCACGAGCGGTGCCGTGTTCACGGCGGTGTCGCCGAGGTCGCCGTCGATGAACATGAGCAGGCGCGGAGGGCGCCCGTCGGCGTCGCGCATCGCGACGACGGCCGCGCCCGTCTCCATCGCGGCCGCTTTGCCGCGATTGTGCGAGTGGCGCACGACGACGGCCCCGGCGGCACGCGCAACATGCTGCGTGTCGTCCTCGGAGCCGTCGTCGACCACGAGCACGAGGTCGACGTGAGGGATCGCACGCGCAGAGCGCACGGTGGCGGCAATGCGCTCGGCCTCGTCCTTCGCAGGGATGACTGCCGCCACCCGTTGGACGTTCTTGCCTGTCTGAGCATTGCCGGGACGCGTGGTCTTCGCGACCGGGAGAGCGTTCACACCTGTCCTGCCTGAAGCGTCGAATTGCCTTGGTGGGTGACCGGATAGTCCTTTGCTTGGTGAGTGCAAAGGTTTACCCCTGGAATCCTACTCCCTTGGTCCGCTAGTTGCCGAAACCTGGACCGCTCGTGGCGATCTTCGGTGACTGCCGACGCGTTCCGGGCCGCTCGCGCACGACCGGCCAGGGGGTCCGGACTAACGCAGGGTGACCTGCCGAGAGACGATACCTGCTCTTGCGCGTCGCTCGTTCGCATCAAGCGGCTCCTTGATGGAAAGTGCTTTCGCGAGCCGCTCGCCGAGGTCCGTCGCCGGACCCTCCAGATCGGCCGCCTCGGTGCCCTTCGGCAGCTCCCAGACGGGCACGACCAGCCCTGACGCACGAAACGCTCCCACGAACTTCCCACCTGCTAGCCCTGACTCGCGCTTTGCGTGCAGCCGAGAGAGTGCGTCGATCAGGTCGTCCTCCGGCTCGGGACGCGCCCAGCGGAGGAACTCGCGAGTCATGCGGCACCAGTACGCCGACTCGACCGAGGACACCTTGACGGTGGGGATGGCGCCGTCGGCGGCGTCCTCCAGGTTCTCCTTGAGCTCCGGCGTGACCTCGGCGCTCGGGTCGAGCCAGAAGTCGAACGTGTCGTGCACGGTGACCTCGAACGGGACGCTCGTGTCGAGCACGTCCTGCAGGCGCGGTCCCGCACCGGGCAGCTCGCCCGACTCGACGGCCGTGCCCGGCTCGAGCTCGAGCGCCTCGAGGAGGGCCGCGGCGAGGTCACGGCTCACGTCACCCGTGCTGAGGACCCCCTGGACGGCGAGCAGGATGGTGCCGTCGGCACGGTGCAGCGCCGTCCACGCCCCCGGGAGCAGCGTCACGATCGTCACGTCCCGGGAGCCGTACTCGGCGGTCGTACGAGCCGTCGCGGTCGCTGACGGGACGATCTCGCGCATCGCGACCCAGTCGGTCTCTCCGGGGAGACCTTCGAAGGGCCGGAGCACGAAGTCGGGGGAGGAGTTCTTGGCCATGCGGCGAGTGTATCCGCGCGCATGGTCACAGATCTGTCCGGCCGGTGATGTTTTCGGGAGTGGTCGGTCGGAGTCCTTGGACACGTCGTGACCGCGGCGCGACACGGACGGGGCCGATGATGGAGCGGTGGAACCCTGGCTCGCCGCACACCTGCCCGTCCTCGACCTCGCCCTCGACGCCGTCCGGGCCGTCCAGCGCGCGTCCGCACGGGCCGGCCGACAGGCGGATGGGTTCGATCCGACCCGGCCCGGCACTCCCGGTCCAGACCCCGGCCCCGACCCGGCCAGGCTCGCCGCGGCCTTCGCCTCCGACCGGGTCCTCGCACTCGACGGGCGGCCCGTGGACGGGTTCGCCCCGCTCTCGGGCTTCTTCCCCACCGCCGACGGCTGGGTCCGCACCCATGCCAACTACCCGCACCACCGGGCGCGGCTGACGGCCCTGGTCGGCCTGCCCGACGACGTCGCGCGCCCCGCCTTCGCCCGGCGCCTCACCGAGGTGACGGGACAGGAGCTCGAGGACCGCGCGGCCGACGTCGGGGCGATCGTGGCGCGTGTGCGGACCGAGCAGGAGTGGCGGACGTCGGAGCCCGGGCGCGCCGCGGGGTCCGGCCCCCTGGTACGGACCGGGCCACGAGCAGAGCCCGCGGCGGGCGGACGCCGGACCGGGTCCGTGGCACGAGCTCGTCTCGCCACCACCGCCGCGCGGGGCAGGGCGGCGCCCCTGGCGGGTGTCCGGGTGCTGGATCTGACCCGGGTGATCGCGGGCCCCGTCGCCACCCGGACGCTCGCGCTGCTCGGTGCCGACGTCCTGCGCGTCGACCCGCCGGACCCCGTGGAGATCGAGTGGCAGCACCTCGACACGGGTCAGGGCAAGCGCAGCACGGTCCTGGACCTCCGGGATGCCCGTGACCGCCGCGCCGCCCAGGAACTGCTCGACGTGGCCGACGTGCTTGTCACCGGCTACCGGCCGGGTGCGATCGACGCCCTCGGGCTCGAGGTGCCGCGGGACGTGGTGACGGGACGGGTCTCCGCATGGGGCGACAGCGGCCCGTGGGCCGGCCGACGCGGGTTCGACTCGATAGTCCAGGCGGCGAGCGGCATCGCCCTCCTGGAGGGCCGGGACGGGGCACCAGGGGCGCTGCCCGCCCAGGCCCTCGACCATGCGTCCGGCTACCTGCTGGCGGCGGGGATCGTCGACGCGCTCACCCTGTGCGACGACGGGCCGGGCCGCGACGTGTCGGTGTCGCTCGCGCGCACCGGCACCTGGCTGCTGGACCTACCGGGGCGGGACCCGTTGCACCCGGCCGCCGCACCGGCGCCGGGTACCGAGACAGTGGCGCACGACCGGGTCACCACCGCACGCCCGGCGCTCCCGGGGCACGACGACTACCCGCACCCGGCGCACCCGTGGGGACGGGACGCACCGTCCTGGCTCCCGACCCGGCCGAGCTAGTGGCTGGTTGCCCGCCCAGCAGGGCCGGCACGGCCGGCAGGGCCGGCAGCGGAGTCAGACCCGGACGTGGCTGCGGCGTGCGACGAGGAGGGAGCCCGCACCACCGACCACCAGGGCGCCGGCCGCCGCCGTCAGGGCAGCCGCCTCGGCGCCCGTCGTGGCGAGCCGGATCGGGGCGTCCAGCGTGGCCTCGGTGAGCGCGGACGCCTCCTGCTCGATGGCATCCACGTTCGCGCCCTCGGACGGGACGTAGGCGGTGAGCTCGGCCCCGGCGGTGTCGGCCGCCGTCGGCCTGCCCTGCCACTGCTGGCCGGGGGCCTGGACCGCTGCCGGCTCCCGGCTCGCGGCCACGGCGGGTGCGGCCTCCTGCGCGGGGGCGGCGACCTCAGCCACCACCGGCGCGGCCTCCTCTGCCGGGGCGGCCTCCTGCACGGGCTGCGTGGCGGGCTGCGCGGCGGGCTGCGCGGCGGCATTGACGGGCGCCGGCTTCGGCTTGGGCGCGGCCGCTTCGTCCATGTGCTCGCGGATGGCCTCGCGCACCCGCTCGCGGTCCTTCTCGTCCCACTCGCCATGGCCCTGCCAGTCGCCGCCATGGCTCTGGGTCTGGTTCTGGGTCTGGTTCTGGGTCTGGTTCTGGGTCTGGTTCTGGGTGCCGCGGTCGCAGTCGCCCTGCTGTGACCCGTACCGGGGCATGTCGTAGTTCGGCTCCGCGTAGCCGGAGGGCTCGTACGAGCGCGGGGCCTCGGACCGCTGCTGGCCGCCGTGCCGCTGGTCGTGGCGGTCACCGCGGTCGTAGCCGTGGCCGTTGTCCGCGGAGTGGCCGTGGTGGTCACCGTGGCCACCGCCCTCGTTGGCCATCGCCGGGCTGGCGACGGCGGTCGCTGCGGTGGCGAGCGCGATCGTCGCCACGACACGGGAGGCCGTGGACCTGGCGACGGACGAAGGCTTGACTGCGGCGTGCTTCATGGGAGCTGCTCCAGCTGATCGGCTACAACGGCCCGGAACCCGGGGACGCGACGACGTTACCGGATCGGGAATAGAAGGAAAAAGGGGTAGATCGGGAAAACCTGATCCGATGGTCACGATCCGATAACAACAGGCGAATCAATGGAACCTTGACAAAGCGCGGTAAAACGTAAACAGGGTGGAGCGCCAATGGCGCTCCACCCTGCTACGTCAAGTCCGAAGAGGCTGGGGTCCTCTTGGTTTTCAGATCAGGAGTTGCCTCCGAGCAGGCCACCGGTGAGGCCGCTCACGGCACCGCCGGTCAGGCCGTCCACGGCGCCGGTGACGCCACCGACGGTGCCCGTCACAGCGCCGCCGGCGACACCCTTGACGGTGCTGCCCACGGTGTCCACGACGGGCTTGGCGACGCCGTCCACGACGACGTCCTTCACGACCGGCTTGGCGACGCCGTCCACGACGACGTCCTTGACCAGCGGCTTGGCGACGCGGTCCACGACCGTGTCCTTGACGACCGGCTTCGCCACGTTGTCGACCACGTTGTCCTTGACGACACCCTTGGCCACACCGCCGAGGACGACGTCCTCGACGACCGGCTTCGCGACGCCGTTCACGGCGCCCGGGACGACGTCACCCTTGACGGTGCCGACGACACCCGGCACGACCGAGCCCGCCACGTTGCCCACGGCCGCGGTGGCGCCCGGGACGACGGAACCCTGCACCGAGCCGACGGCGCCCGGGACCACCTGGGTGGCGACCGGCTTGACGACACCGTCCACCGCGACGTCGCCCACGACGGTCTCGACCGCACCGGCGGCCGGGGTGGTGACCTTGGCCACGACACCCGGGACACCGGCGATCACGCCGGGAACCTGCGACACGACGTTGTTCACCACGCTGCCCACGCCGCCGAGCACGCCCGGCAGGTTGGCGGTGAGGCCGGCGACCGGAGCGGTCACGCCGCCCAGGATGTTCGGCACGTTGCGGATCACGTCGGCGACGGTGGAGGGCGCACCCTCGACCGCGGCGCCCGCGACGCCGGTCACGGTGCCCGTGGCGCCGGACACGATGTCACCGGAGGCCACGCCGCCGACGACGCCGGAGGCGGCGCCCGTCGCGGTGTTGACGACCCCGCCGGCCACGCCGGTCGCGGTGCCCGCGACGCCGTTCACGACGTCACCCTGCAGCACGCCGCCGGCGACGCCGGTGGCGGTGCCGACGACACTGCCGCCGAGCACGTTCGCGAGAGCCGAGCGGGCGGTGCCGGTCACGCCGGAGACGGCGGAACCGTTGGTCACACCACTCACGACGCCCGAGACGACCTGGGGTGCGGCGCCCTGCACGGCGCCCGACACGAACTGGGCCGGCTCGTAGTTCGGCGCGAGTGCCGTGGTGGGGGCGATGGAGGCAGGAAGCGCCTTGGTCGCCTTGGTCGCCTTGGTCACCGCGTCGGCCGCGGGAACGGCGGCGGTGAGCTCGTTCAGGTCGACCGACGTCGAGGAGAGGGCGGGGAGGCCCGCCTTGAGGCCCTCGGCAGTGGTGCCGAGGTCACCGAGAGAGTCCAGCGGCGAGGCCTCCGCGGCGATGGCCGGGGCGGCCATGCTCGTGGCCGCGGTTGCGATGGCGACGGTCGCGATGGTCCGCGCGCCCGCCGATGCGGTCTTCTTCTTGGGTGCTGCGTGCTTCAAAAGGTGCTCCAGCATCTCGTTGCGCATAAGCGCGTTCGGTCCTTGAGCCCCCGAACCTAGTCTTCACCCCCGGGTGAATAAAATCACCCTTGTTACGATTAGGTAACGATGGCCGGAATGGACCTTCGAAACCGGTCCGTCCGGCTTGTTCTGCCGGTTCTCGCCAGAAGTGTTATCGGCGGCGGGACGGATCAGCGTCTCGCTGGGCGGACGCCTCCATCGTCAGGGCCTCAGCACCCTGGACCAGAGCGGCCTCGGCGGCCCGCGCCTCGGCGGTGGCCTTCGCCCGGACCTCGACGATCTTGTCGTGCAGCTCGGCGTGCACCCGCTTGCGCACCTGACGGGCGATGGCGTCGACGTCGGCGTCGTCCGGAGCAGGCTCACCGCGCGCGGCCAGCTCGGCCGTGAGCCGGCCGACGGAGTCGGCGATCTCGGCGACCACGCGGACCTCCGCCTCGTCCAGCAGGGCGATCACCGCGGCGTCGGCCTCGCGGCCCAGCCGGGTCTCCTCGAAGCCGCGGGCGGCCGCGTCCACGATCCGCTGCGCCTGCGCGACGACGTCGTGCGCCACGGCGGGGGCGTGCGCCTTCAGCGTGGCGAGGTCGAAGAGCAGCACACCCTCGACGTCCGCCACACCCGGGTCGACGTCGCGGTGCAGCGCGAGGTCGAGGATCACGAGCGGCCGGGGCTCCGGCTCGTCGCCGGCCCGGTCGGCGGCACGTTCCCGCGCACGGACCAGCGCGGCGGCGTCCAGCACGTGGCCGAGGCTCGCCTCGGGGCCGCGTTCTCCGACCAGGCCAGGGAGGTGGGTCCCGGCAGGAGCGTGTGCGGTGGTCTCGACAGGCTCGACCGCCGGGTCTGCGGGTTCGGGCCGGGCGGCCAGCGCGCGGCCGCGAGCGCCGCTGCAGCTGACCACCAGGTCGGCATCCGCCAGTGCCTCGACGAGCGAGTCCACCGGCTGCACGCCGTGCGACTCGGCGAACACCTCGGCACGGCCGGACTGCGAGTAGACGCGGATGTCGTCGCAGCCGCGCGCCCGGAGGGCGGCGACGGACGCGCCGGCGTACGAGCCCGTGCCGATGAGGACGGCGCGGGTGCCGTCCCACGGCGGCAGCTCCCGCTCCGCGAGGTCCAGCGCGAGCGCGACGACGGACCGGCCTGCCGCGCCGAGCTCCGTGTCGGTGCCGACCCGCTTGGAGGTGCGCGACGCCGTCTGGAAGAGCAGCTCGAGCGTCTTGGAGGTGGTCTCCTGCTCACGGGCCTCCGCGAGCGAGCGCTTCACCTGGCCGGCGATCTCCCGCTCGCCCACGACCATCGCGTCCAGCCCCGACGCCACGGCGAACAGGTGCTCGGTGACCTCTGGCCCGGTGCGGACGGTGAAGCTGCGCGCGGCGACGTCACCGGTGACGCCGGACGCGTGAGCAACCAGCTCGGCCACGTGGCGCGTCGCATGCCGCACGCTGTCGCCGCTCAGAGGCGCGTCGACGTCGAGGTAGAGCTCGAAGCGGTTGCACGTCGAGATCACGACGGCGCCCGCGACGGGGCCGCACGAACCCACGACGACGCGACCCACTGACGACGAACCCGTGGACAGGCGTTCCAGCGCGTCGAGGTCGAGCTCGCGGTGGCTGGCGGTGAGGGAGAGGAGAACCACAGTGCTCCAACTTTATGCACCCCGGCGCGGCAGGGCAGAATCGGGAAGCGTGAAGTCCACCACGATTGCCCCTGCTCATCCGCTCGCCGACGGGCGGACCTCTGCCGCGCCCCTGGTGCAGGCCCTCCGGGGTGAACGTGCCGGCCACACGCCCGTCTGGTTCATGCGCCAGGCCGGCCGCTCCCTGCCCGAGTACCGCGAGGTCCGCCAGGGCACGGGCATGCTCGAGGCCTGCCTGCGGCCGGAGCTCGCGTCGGAGATCACACTGCAGCCCGTCCGCCGGCACGGGGTCGACGCGGCGGTCTTCTTCTCCGACATCGTGGTGCCGCTCAAGCTCGCCGGCGTCGGCGTGGACATCACGGCGGGCGTCGGTCCGGTGATGGACCAGCCGTACCGCACCGCCGACGACGTCGCGCGGCTCGTCTCCCGGTCGCTCGACGACGCGGCCCTGGACCCGATCCGGGAGGCCGTCGCGCTGACCGTCGCCGAGCTGGGCCCGACGCCGCTCCTCGGCTTCGGCGGCGCGCCGTTCACGCTCGCCGCGTATCTCGTGGAGGGCCGGCCGTCACGGGACCACCTGGCCGCACGCACCCTGATGCACGCCGACCCGGCGACATGGGACGCGCTCGTGACGTGGACCGCCGACCTCACCGGTGCGTTCCTCCGCGCGCAGGTCGAGGCGGGCGCGAGCGCCGTGCAGCTGTTCGACTCCTGGGCGGGGTCGCTCTCGCTCGCGGACTACACGTCGCGCGTCGCGCCCTCGTCGACCCGGGCGCTGGCCTACGTCGCGGACACCGGTGTACCCGGAATCCACTTCGGCACCGGCACCGGGCACCTGCTGCCGGCCATGCGGTCCGTGCTGGTCTCGGCGGGGATCACCGACCACGCCGTCGGCATCGACTACCGGACGCCGCTCGACGAGGCCGCCGCACTGCTGCCCGGGGTGCCGCTGCAGGGCAACATCGACCCCGCCCTGCTGGCCGCACCCTGGGAGGTGCTGGAGGCGCACGTGCGCGACGTCGTCGAGCGTGGCCGCACGGCGCCCGGGCACGTGGTCAACCTGGGCCACGGCGTGCCGCCCGAGACCGACCCGACGGTACTGACCCGCGTGGTCGAGCTGGTGCACTCGTTGTGACGGACCCCGCCGATCCTGTGGGCGAGCCCGCCGAGACCACGCACGCTCTCGACGAGCTCGACCACCGGGCGGGGCCCGAGGCGGCCGATGCCGTCGTCGTCGGGGCCGGGATCGGCGGGCTCGTCGCCGCGCACACGCTCGCCGCCCGCGGGCTGCGCGTCGTCGTCCTGGAGGCGGCCGACCGGGCCGGCGGGCCGATCCGCGGCGGGGCGTTCGAGTCCCTGCCCGACGTGCCGCTGGACCTCGGTGCCGAGTCGTTCGCGGTGCGGGGTGGCGTCGTCGAGCGGCTGGCCGAGGAGCTGGGGCTGAGCGTCGAGGTGCCCGCGGGGCTCACGGCCTGGGGCTACGCGGCCGGCCGGGCGTTCCCGCTGCCCGCCGCCGGGGTGCTGGGCATCCCCTCGCGGCCGTGGGCCGCGGACGTGCGCCGCGCCGTCGGCTGGCCGGGCGTACTGCGCGGCGCGCTGGACCGCGTGCTGCCCG
The DNA here is from genome assembly GCF_028994775.1 of Promicromonospora iranensis. GTDB lineage: Bacteria > Actinomycetota > Actinomycetes > Actinomycetales > Cellulomonadaceae > Promicromonospora > Promicromonospora iranensis_A. Next base: position 452,083 of record NZ_JAJQMN010000002.1, read on the forward strand.
CGCGGCTCGTCGACACCACTGACCTCGGGACGCTCACGCGGTCGCGGCTCGGGTCACGCGTGGCGGACCGGCTGGTGACGCCAGTAGCGGCCGGTGTGCACTCGGCTCCGCTCGACCGGCTCGACGTCGCCGCCGTCGCGCCCGGGCTGCTCGACGCGTACACGCGGACCCGGTCCCTCTCGCGAGCGGTGGCGTCGCTGCGGGCGGCGGCTCCCGCGGGCTCGGCGGTGCGCGGGTTCGACGGCGGTGTCCACACGCTCGTGAACGCCCTGGTGGAGCGGCTGGACGTGCGGCTGGGCGCGCGGGTGGTCGGTGTGGAACGGGTGCCGGCGGTGGAGCGGGCGCCCGGTGACGCTGCGGCAGCCGCCGGAACAAGTACCGCCCATCCCGGTCTGGCCGGACCAGGTGGTGGCAACTGGCTGGTACGCATCGAGGGGAGCCAGGCGGTACTCGCGGCACGGTTGGTGCTCGCGACGCGCCCCGACTTCGGTCCCTTGCTGACCGCCGGTCGCGACTTCGGTCCTTTGCCCCGAGATCGGTCAATCGAACGACCGATCTCGGAGCAAAGGACCGAAGTCGGAACGAAGGACGTGCAACCGACCGAAGTCACGCCCGCGCCGTACGGAGAACCGGCTCCGCCACTCGCGCTCTCCAGCGACCTGACCCCGCCGGCGGCGCCCGAGCGCGGTGCGGACATCCGCCTCGTCACGCTGCTCCTGGAGGCCCCCGAGCTCGATACGGCCCCGCGCGGTTCAGGGATGCTCGTCGCTCCCGGCACGGCGCCGGGCACGGTGCGCGCCAAGGCGCTGACCCACGCGACCGCGAAGTGGCCGTGGCTGGCCCAGCGGGTGCACGACGCCGTCGGGCCCGGATGGCACGTGGTGCGGCTCAGCTACGGCCGGATCGGCGAGCCGACGCCGGAGCCGAACGCCGAGGAGGCCGCCCGCGACGCGTCTGCGCTGCTCGGTGTGGACCTGACCGGCCGGGTGCGGGACAGCCTGCACCAGCGCTGGGACGGGTCGCTGCCGCCGCCGACGCCGGTCTACCGGGCGGCGATCAAGCAGTTCGAGCAGGCGGTACTGGCCGAGCGGGGCCTCGATGCCACCGGCGGCTGGATCGCGGGGACGGGACTCGCGGCGATCGTCGGGCACGCGCGGCGCACGGCCGAACGGCTCGGGGAGCCGGGCGCGGCTCCGGACGGCAGGTGTTGAGGCCCGGGCGGGGAGCCGGAGCCCTTCGACACGGCGAGGACACGGCGAGGACACGGCGGGTTCTGACACAACGTTCTGACAGTGCGCCAGCAAGGATGTGAGATGAGCCCTTGGGTTTCCTCCCGACGGGGGTTCGGGTAGAGACTGGGATAGTGACCCCGACCCCCCTCGCCGTCAGCACCTCCGGAAGCGCTCCGGGCGACCCCGCGCCGATCCTTCTCGGCACGCGTGCGAGCGCCCTCGCCACCACCCAGAGCGGTCTGGTGGCCAAGCGCCTCGAGGAACTGACCGGCCGGCCGGTCGAGCTGGTGCACATCCGGACCGAGGGCGACGTGAAGACCGGCAGTCTCGCCAGCCTCGGCGGCACGGGCGTCTTCGTGACGGCCCTGCGGGAAGCCCTGCTCGACGGGCGCTGCGACGTCGCCGTCCACTCCCTCAAGGACCTTCCGACCACCCCCGCACCCGACCTCACCTTCGTGACACCCGAGCGGGCCGACCCGCGCGACGCCCTGTGCGCCCGCGACGGCCTGACCCTCGCGACCCTCCCGCACGGAGGCCGCGTCGGTACGGGCTCGCCCCGGCGAGCCGCGCAGATCCGCGCCGCCCGGCCGGACCTGGAGGTCGTCGACATCCGCGGCAACGTCGGCACCCGCCTCGACCGGGCGCTCGGTCCGAACGCTGACCTCGACGCGGTCGTCCTCGCGTACGCGGGTCTCGCGCGGCTCGACCGCACCGAGGTGATCAGCGAGGCGCTCGACGTCGACGTCGTCGCCCCCGCGCCCGGTCAGGGTGCGCTCGCCGTGGAGGTCCGCACGGCCGACATCGCCTCCGAGTCCGGCGACGCACCCCGCGTGCCCGATCTCGCCGAGGCGATCCACCGGCTCGACCACCGGCCGACCCGCCTCGGTGTCCTCGCCGAACGTTCGGTGCTGGCCCGCCTGGAGGCGGGCTGTGCCGCCCCCGTCGGGGCGCACGCGACGGTGTCCGGCGACGTGCTGCGGCTGCGTGCCGTGGTCGCCGCCGTGGACGGCTCGGAGCAGATGTCGAGCGAGGGCGAGGCCCTCCTCTCCCCGGACGTCGCACCCGACGTGATCGACGATGTCGCCCGCGCGCTCGGCACCTCCGTGGCCGAGGACCTGCTGGCCGACGGCGCCGAACGCCTCGCCCCGCTGAGCGCCACGGTCCCGGAGAAGGCGTGACCGAGCCGGCCCTGCCCGCTCCCGAACTTCCCGGACCGGCCGGGTCAACCGGATCGGCCGGTCGTCGGCCCGCGGTGCTGGTCGCGCGGACCCCGGAGCGAGCCGCGGGCCTGCTCACGCTGCTGAGTGAGCGAGGGTTCGACCCGGTGGCCGCGCCGGTCATCGAACGAGCACCCGTCGACGACCGGGCGGAGCTCGACACCGCCCGGGAGCGCCTCGCTCGGGGCGACTACGACTGGGTGGCCCTCACGAGCGTGAACGCCGTCGACGCGCTGCTCGGTCCCGCGCCGGACGCGGAGGTCGCCCGGGACGACACCACGTCTGCGGAGTCGGTTGTCCGGGCTCGCCCGGCAGGACCGGCCACCGCGTCCGTGCGGTGGGCCGCCGTCGGGCCCGCGACAGGGCGCGCGCTGGCCGCTCACGGGCTCGAGGTCGCGCTGGTCCCGGGAACCGCCACCGGTGCGGGACTCGCCGAGGCCTTCCCCGCGGCGCCGGACGACCTCCCCGCGCCACGGGTGCTCCTCCCGCTCGGAGACCTCGCGTCCGACACCCTCCGCGGCGGCCTTGCGGCCAAGGGGTGGGCCGCCGATGTCGTGACGGCCTACCGGACGGTCACCCGTGAGCTGCCCGGGGAGCTTCGGCGGCCGTACGACGTCGTCGTGGTCGCCTCGGGCTCGGCTGCCCGCCAGGTCGCGGCCCAGCTGGGCCCGCAGCGGGTCGTCGCGATCGGGGAGCCGTCGGCCCGCGCGGCGGGCGCCGTCGGGCACACGGTGCTCGCGGTCGCCGCGGAACCCACGGACGAGGCCCTCGCCGACGCCGTGACCGAGGCACTCGTCAGGACCTGAGGCACAGAACACGCTCCATCGTCAGAACAGAGAGAAGGACACCTTGAGCTCCACCGGGATCGTGTACCGACCGCGTCGTCTGCGTGCCACACCGGGCATGCGCCGCCTTGTCGCGGAGACCCGGCTGCACGCCGCCGACCTGGTGCTGCCGCTCTTCGTCAAGGAAGGGCTGACCGAGCCCGCGCCGCTCGCGAGCATGCCCGGTCAGGTGCAGCACACCGAGGAGTCCCTGGTCGAGGCCGTCCGCGCCGCGCGGGACGCGGGCCTGGGCGGCGTCATGCTGTTCGGCATCCCCGCGGTCAAGGACGCGCACGGGTCGCAGGGGGACGCCGAGGACGGGATCCTGCAGCGGGCGCTGCGGGCGTCGCGCACGGTGCTGGACGAGGTCCCGGCGGGCACGGCCACTCCGGTCCTCATGGCCGACACCTGCCTCGACGAGTTCACCGACCACGGCCACTGCGGCGTCCTCACGTCCACAGGGGCTGTGGACAACGACGCCACGCTCACGCGCTACGCCTCGATGGCGGTGGCGCAGGCGAGGGCGGGCGCCGACGTTATCTCGCCGTCGGGCATGATGGACGGCCAGGTCGCGATGATCCGGGACGCCCTGGACGACGCCGACTTCGTCGACACGAGCATCCTGGCCTACAGCGCGAAGTACGCGAGCGCGTACTACGGCCCGTTCCGGGAGGCCGTGGACTCGGAGCTCAAGGGCGACCGCAAGACGTACCAGATGGACTTCGCGAACGCCCGCGAGGGTCTGCGCGAGGCCGACCTGGACCTCGCCGAGGGTGCGGACATGGTGATGGTGAAGCCTGCCGGGTCGTACCTGGACGTGCTGCGCGCCGTCGCCGACCGGAGCGACGTGCCCGTTGCCGCGTACCAGGTGTCGGGCGAGTACGCGATGATCGAGGCAGCCGGAGCGAACGGCTGGATCGACCGCGACCGGGCGGTCATGGAGTCGGTGACGAGCATCAAGCGGGCGGGCGCCGACGTGATCCTCACGTACTGGGCCCTGGAGATTGCGGACTGGCTCCGCTGACCTCCGCTGAGTGCTGGGTATTTGTTGCCCCGCACCCACCCACACCACAAATACCCAGCACTCAACGAGAAGGACGGGCATGAGCGAAGCGATCGAGACCCAGGGCCTGCGCCGTGCCCCCGAGGCGAACCACGCCGCGTTCCTGCGTGCGCAGGGGGCGATCCCCGGTGGTGTGAACTCGCCGGTGCGCGCGTACCGCAGCGTGGGCGGCGACCCCCGCTTCCTCGCCTCGGCCCGCGGTCCGTACGTCACGGACGTGTCGGGGCGCGAGTACGTGGACCTGGTCTGCTCCTGGGGTCCGGCGCTGCTGGGCCACGCGCACCCCGAGGTGGTCGCGGCGGTGCAGGAGGCCGCGGCGCGCGGCCTGTCGTTCGGCGCCCCCACGCTCGCGGAGGTCGACCTCGCGGAGGAGGTGCGCCGCCGGGTGCCTCCCGCCGAGCGGGTGCGCCTCGTGTCCACCGGCACCGAGGCGACGATGACGGCGATCCGGCTCGCCCGCGGGTTCACGGGCCGGCCGCTCGTCATCAAGTTCGCCGGCTGCTACCACGGCCACATGGACGCCCTGCTCGCCGAGGCCGGGTCGGGCGTTGCGACGCTCGCGCTGCCGGGTTCGGCGGGCGTCACCGAGGCGACCGCCGCCGAGACACTGGTGCTGCCCTACAACGACCTCGCGGCCGTCGAGGCGGCGTTCGCGCAGCGCGGCAGCGAGATCGCCGCGGTCATCACGGAGGCGTCGCCCGCCAACATGGGCGTGGTACCGCCGGCCGAGGGCTTCAACGAGGGTCTCCGGCGGATCACCGCCCAGCACGGTGCGCTGTTCATCATGGACGAGGTGCTCACCGGTTTCCGCGTGGGGCCGTCCGGCTGGTGGGGGCTCGAGAACGACGCGATCCGCGCCGTCGGCGGCGAGGGCTACACGCCCGACCTGTTCACCTTCGGCAAGGTCATCGGCGGCGGCATGCCCGTGGCGGCGCTCGGCGGGCCGGCGTCGATCATGGACCACCTGGCGCCGCTCGGGCCCGTCTACCAGGCGGGCACGCTCTCCGGTAACCCGGTGGCGGTCGCCTCGGGTCTCACGACCCTCCGCCTGGCCGACGACGCCGTGTACGCCCGGGTGGACGAGGTGGCCGCGACCCTGTCGGGCGCTGTCGGCGACGCGCTGTCCGCCGCCGGCGTGGAGCACCGCGTGCAGCGGGCCGGCTCCCTGTTCTCCGTGTTCTTCGGCCCGCTGGCCGCCGCGTCGGGCGTGCGCGACTACGCGCAGGCCCAGGCGCAGGAGACCTTCCGGTACACCGCCCTGTTCCACTCGATGCTGGAGTCCGGGGTCAACCTGCCGCCGTCGGTCTTCGAGGCCTGGTTCGTCTCGGCGGCGCACGACGACGCCGCGGTGAACCGCATCCTGGACGTCCTGCCCACGGCGGCGAGAGCGGCAGCCGCGGCACGTGCCTGATGGGTAGTCGTCCCCGTCGACAGAGGGCGCGCCCTCTGCGATATTGATGGCCGGCACGAACCGGACCAAGGGGCATCGATGGCTGAGAAGCTGCACGTCGATCTGGCACAAGTCGACACCACCGCGGAGAAGCTCGGCTTCATCGCCACCAACCTGCGCGAGTCGGAGACGAATGCCGACGCACTCGCCGGCATGATCCCGCACGACGGCCTGTCCGGGTGCGTCTCGAAGTTCGGCAACGACTGGGACCGTGCTCGGAACGAGCTCATCGGAAAGGTCGAGGACCTGAACAAGGTCGGCAAGCAGATCTTCGAGACCTTCACGGACGCGGACCGCCAGATGGCCAAAGGGCTGACGGGTTCCTGAGATGAGCGACATCTCCGCAGCACTCGCGAACGCCGAAGAGATCGAGACGATCCCCGGCGACGCCGAAGGAATCCGCAGCCATGCCCACAAGTACTCGGACATGGCCATCCTGGTGACGCGCGCCGTCCAGGACCTGAAGATCATCAACGCCGACCGTGAGCGGTACATCGCTGACTCGACCGACGCCATGTTCGACAAGTCCGAGGACGTGGTGCCGCAGCTGGAGAAGATCCAGGGCCGTTACGAGGTAGCCGGCTCGGAGCTCGCTGCTTTCGCGCAGGTCCTCGCCGATGCGCAGGCCGACGCCCGGACGGCGATCAGCACACGGGACACCAACATCGACGACGTGCGCCGCTACCAGGGCCAGATCGCGGAGGCCGAGGACGCTCCGGCGCCGACGCCCGACGACGACGGCCCCACACCCCAGCAGCAGGCCGGCCGCCTCGAAGCCGCCGCGGAACCGCACGTCCAGGCGCTCCGGGACGCCCACACCCTGTGGAGGGAAGCGCGGCAAGCGGTCGAGGACCGGGCCCGCACGGCCGAGGACCGGCTCAACGAGGCCATGGACGCCGACGGCCTCACCGACTCGACCTGGGACAAGTTCGCCAACTGGGTGAGCGACAACGCGGGCTGGATCCAGGCGCTCAAGGACGTCCTGTCGCTCATCGCGACCGCGCTGGCCGTGCTCTCCCTCTTCTTCCCCGGTCTGCTGCTGCTCGCGGCGATCTTCGCCGGCCTCACGCTCCTGTTGAGCGTGACCCTGGCCTCGACAGGGAACGGGTCCTGGCTGGACGTCGCCCTCGACACGGTGGCGCTGCTTACCCTCGGGGTCGGCGCGGCGGCCGGCGGCCTCGTCAAGGGCGTCACCTCGGCGCTCCGGTTCACCCGGTCGAGCCGGGCCGCGTGGACGGCGGCGGCCAAGCCCGGTGTCTTCGCCAGGCTCACCCGCCCGGTGCGGGCCGCTTTCCGGTACGGCGACGAGGCCGCGAAGGTCAGCGACGACTTCGCCAGGGCGCTGCCCAGGGGGATGCCTCTCACGGGTCGCCCCGCCTACCTCGGCACCGGCAACATCAGCCGGGTCTGGCAGGCCGGAGGCACCGACTCAGCGGTCTTCCGGGCGATCGCCAACGGCACGTCCCACGGTGCCGGCGGTCTGGTCGACGACGGGCTGCGCGGACTCGGCTCGTTCTTCTCCGGGTCCGCCGCCGCGATGAACTGGGCGGGCCTGGGCGCGTTCGGCATCGGCTGGCACGACGACGTCGTCAACGGCAAGGACTGGTCGGTCGGCGACGCCGAGCTCAGCCTTCCAGGGTTCAGGGATCTCCCTGGCCCGGTCGGCGACGGCCTCGGCTCCTACGGGGACTGGTGGAAGAGCGTCGACGGCGCGACGGTCGAAGGGGTCGGCAACTGAGGATGCAGATCGCCGAGCAGCAGCAATCGCTCCTGGACCGCCTGTTCTTCGTGCTGGCCCTGTGCATCTGCGCAGAGCTTCTCGTCGGCGGAGCAGTGAACATCGTGGTGCAAAGCCTCGCCGGCCCGATAGCGGGCGACCACCTCGCCTTCGTGGTCTGGCGTGCCCTGGCGTGGATACCGGCCCTGCTCTACGTCACGATGGTCGTGCTCTCCGTGCCCCTGCCCCGCTCCACGGGCCGCGCCCCCAGGACGCCGGCAGCTGGACGCATGCGGCTGCCGGTCGTGGGGCGTGGCGCGCTGCTCTTCTTCGGGTTCATGACGCTGTGGGGAACGTGGATGCATGCCGTCTCGTTCCTCTCGGCGGACGCGCCGGTGCCTGGGTCGGCGGCACTCGTCGTCTACGTGGTGTTCGGCGGGATCGCACTCCTCGTGCTGCGCATCGTGCTCGGCTGGCTGCGCCTCGTTCCCCGTTCCTGGCGCGTCGCACCTGAGCCCGCACCGGGCGTCGAGATCCCCGAACAACGATTCGCTCCCTCCAAGGACGACACATGACCGGCTTGCGCGCTCACTCGTACACGCTGGTCCTGCCGCCCGGATTCGTGCTGGTGCCCGTCCAGGGGGACACGAAGGCCAACGTGGCGACCGTGCTCCGTGGGTTCTACGGCAAGATCGCCGACGACAGGATGCGCGGCCGCGTGCGCATGCTCGAACGCTCCCTCGTGCACGTAGCGACACAGGCGAAGGACAAGGGCGTCGTCGACCTGGTCCTCCCCCTCGGTGTCCCGTGGCAGGCCCCCGTCTCGCTCTCGTGCACCTTCGCGCCCGCGTTGCTGACCGGCCCCGCCGTCGGTCCGGACGCCACAGAGGTCACCACACGAGCCGGTCAGGCGATGCGCGAGGTGGTCCTGCACGAGGCAGACGCCCAGCTCCCTGACCTGGACGGCCTCGACCTGCCCGGCGGGTCGGGCGCCGACTCGTCCAACAGCCCCCTGCGGACGGTGCACCACGTCTGGGAGCCGCCCGTGCCGGACGTCGGGCGCCTGATCGGTACGTTCACGATCGCCGGCTCCGACGACCCCGAGCTGGCGCCGCTCGTCGACGCCCTGACCGAGCTCGGCGACACGATCATGTCGTCCCTGGCCTGGAGAGGGCTCCGGATCGACGGCGGAGCGGTCGACGCGAAGGTGCCGGCCTCGGACACCACCGGACGAGAGGGCGCACCATGACGATCCGGATCGACTTCGACACCGACCGCTGGGTCTACGTCCCGGAACGGTTCCCGTGGAACGGCCAGAGCTCCGAGGAGTGGGTGGCCACCGTTGCTCGACTCGCGTCCGAGGCGTTCGAGTACACGACCGTCGAGCACACCAACCTGGTCCGGGTCCTTGGCATGCTGCTGCAGTACCCCCGGATGGCCGAGGCGGTGCACCGGTTCGCGATGCTGGGCACCGCGGACAAGACGTTCGCGATGGTGCAGGTCACCGACACGCCCACCGACCCGGAGCTCGACGACGAGATGCTGCTCGGCCTACCCGAGCCGCGCGCGACCAGAGAGCCCGACGTCGCCGACGTCGACGGCGCCATCGGCCGGGGCCGCCGTTCGATCCGTTACGTCGCCGAGCCGGCTCTCGGTGGCGACATCGTGGTGTCCGTCAACTGGGCCTGGCGCGCAGCCGGCCGTGACGTCGTGGTCACGTTCGGCACAACGAACCTGGTGGAGCTCGACTCGTTGCTGCCCGTGCTCGACGAGTTCGCCGCGTCGATCAGCATCAGCGAGAGTGATCCGGAGCTCGACGCCGCATCCTGGTGAGGTGTGACCTGGACACTTGACTCTCTACCCCCTCGGGGTATCTGATAGAAGGATGACCGAGGCGACGGAGACCACCGAGGCGGCAGTGGTCGCTGTCGGGCAGAATGATCATCATGAGGCGGACGGCGCGCACGACGGGCCGCACGGCTACGCGTCCGACAAACCCGCGTACCTGAAACGGATGCGCCGCATCGAGGGTCAGGTACGCGGCATCGCGCGCATGATCGACGAGGATGCGTACTGCATCGACGTGCTGACACAGGTCAGCGCCGTGACGAAGGCTCTGCAGGCAGTGAGCCTCGCGCTCGTCGAGGACCATCTGGGGCACTGTGTGGTGGACGCCGCCAAGGCATCGGACTCCGACGGCGCCGCCAAGGTGAAGGAAGCCTCCGACGCGATCGCCCGCCTCGTCCGCATGTGAACACCAACGAGCCCGCCGTCCGAGCGGGCCCGCCATCCGAGGAGACGACATGACGACCGTGACCAAGCTGGCCGTGACCGGCATGACCTGCGGGCACTGCGTGTCCGCCGTGACCAACGAGCTGAAGGGCGTCCAGGATGTTCAGGACGTCAGCGTCGAGCTGCACGCCGGGGACACCTCGCTGGTGCGCGTGATCTCCAAGCTGCCCCTCGCCGAGGCACCCCTGCGGGACGCCATCGACGAGGCCGGCTACGACGTGACCGGCGTCGAGGTGCTCGAGAACGCGGTCGCCGCCGAGTCCGCGGCGCAGGCCCCGGCTCGCCAGGCCAACCGCACGCTGCCGATCGTCTCGTCCTGACCGTCCGTGCTCCGGACCGGAGCCGGGCCTGCGCCGCCACACCTCTTCGAGGTCTAAGTTTCTCCCTTCTGAACCGATTCAAGACGGAGAAACTTAGGCCTCGAAGGGGTTGGCTGGCGAGGCACCCCACCCCAGAAGGAGAACCGTGAGCGCCGTTGAGGCCCCGTACCCCGTCGGTGAGGTCGAGCTCGCCGTGTCCGGGATGACGTGCGCCTCGTGCGTGGCCCGGGTCGAGCGCAAGCTCAACCGGCTCGACGGCGTCGCCGCGACCGTGAACCTGCCCCTGGAGTCGGCACACGTGGTGCTCTCGTCGCAGGTCACCGACCAGGACCTCGTCGGTGCCGTCGAGTCGGCCGGGTACGAGGCGCACGTGACGCGGCGCCGGACGGCGAACGGGACGCCGGACGGCTCCGGCACGTCCGGCGCCGACGGCGCACCCGGCGAGGCCCCCGGCGCAACCGCCGGTGCCGAGTACCGCGGTGACGACCTGCTCCGCCGCCTACGGGTCTCGGCGGTGCTGACGGTTCCGGTGCTCCTGCTCTCGATGGTCCCGGCGCTGTCGTTCCCGGGCGGCGAGTGGGTGGTCGCCGCGCTGGCACTGCCCGTCGTCGCGTGGGGCGCCTGGCCGTTCCACGCCGCTGCGGTGCGAGCCGCGCGACACGGGACCTCCACGATGGACACGCTCGTATCGATCGGGGTGCTCGCGGCGACCCTGTGGTCACTGTGGGTGCTGGTCGCCGACGCGCTCCGGCCCGCGGATCCCGGCGCCGGGCCGGGCCTGTACTTCGAGGTCGGCGCGGTCGTCACCACCTTCCTCCTGGCCGGGAGGTACGCCGAGCACCGGTCCCGGCGTCGTGCCGGCGACGCCCTGCGCGCACTTCTCAACCTGGGCGCCAAGAACGCCGAGCGCATCATGCTCGGCCCGGACGGCAACCCCCTGCGGCTGCCCGACGGCGGCTGGCGCACCACCGCCGTGCCCGTCACCGCCCTGCAGGCCGGTGACGTGTTCGCGGTGCGCCCCGGCGGCACGGTCGCCACCGACGGGACGGTGGTGGAGGGCACCTCCGCCCTCGACACCTCGCTGGTCACCGGCGAGCCGGTGCCGGTCGACGTGGCACCGGGCGACGACGTGGTGGGCGGCACGGTCAGCACCTCGGGGCACCTGCTGGTGCGTGCGACCCGGGTGGGCGAGGACACGATGCTGGCCCGCATCGGGCGGCTCGTGGCACAGGCACAGACGGGCAAGGCTCCCGTGGCGCGGCTCGCGGACCGCATCTCCGCGGTGTTCGTGCCCGTGGTGCTCGTGCTCGCCGTGCTGACCCTGGCCGGCTGGCTGGCCGTGACGGGGGAGGTCGAGGCCGCGTTCACCGCCGCCGTCGCCGTGCTGATCATCGCGTGCCCCTGCGCGCTGGGGCTGGCCACGCCCACCGCGATCCTGGTCGGCACGGGCCGCGGTGCCCAGCTGGGCGTGCTGATCCGGGGCCCGGAGATCCTGGAGAGCACGCGCCGCGTCGACACGGTGGTGCTCGACAAGACCGGCACGGTCACCGAGGGCCGCATGCGGGTGGTCGACGTGTGGAGCACCGGGACCCGGCAGCCCTCGACCGAGGCCGACCCGCCGACGGCCGAAGCTGCCGAAGCTGCCGAAGCCGACCTGCCGCCGGCCGAGCCGGCCGAGGCCGAGGCCGACGCCAACCACCTCAGCGACGCGCCCGACGTGCTGCGGTACGCGGCGGCCGTCGAGTCGCTGAGCGAGCACCCGATCGCGAGCGCGATCGCGGCGGCGGGACGAGCCGCCGGTGAGCCGGACACCGAGACACCGCTCGAGGTCACGGGCTTCATCGCGCATCCGGGCGGCGGCGTCGAAGGACTGGTCCGTCGTGCGCACTCGGGCCTCGCTCTCGGCGGGGCGCTGAACACCCGCCGCGTGCTGGTCGGCCGCCTCACCTGGCTCGCCGAGCAGGGGATCACCGTCCCGGAGGAGGTGCGCACCGCCGTCGGGCAGCAGGAGCGGGCCGGGGCCACCGCCGTGGCCGTGGCCTGGAACGGGATCGCCCGCGGGATGATCGCGCTGCGCGACCCGGCCAAGTCGACGTCGGCCCTGGCCGTCGCGGAGCTCCAGGAGCTGGGTCTGCGGCCCTACCTGGTGACCGGCGACTCCGAGGGTGCCGCCCGGGTGGCCGCGCAGGCCGTGGGCATCCCCGATGTGGACGTGATCGCCCGCGTGCTGCCCGCCGACAAGGCCGCCGTGGTGGCCAGGCTCCAGGCCGAGGGGCACACGGTGGCGATGGTGGGCGACGGCGTGAACGACGCCGCCGCGCTCGCCACCGCCGACCTCGGCCTCGCGATGGGCACGGGCACCGACGTCGCCATCGAGGCGAGCGACATCACGCTGGTCCGCGGCGACCTGCGGGCCGCCGCGAGCGCCGTACGCCTGTCCCGGAAGACTCTGCGGGTCATCAAGCAGAACCTGTTCTGGGCGTTCGCGTACAACGTCGCGGCGATCCCGCTGGCGGCGGCCGGCCTGCTCAGCCCGATGATCGCGGGCGGGGCGATGGCGGCCAGCTCGCTCCTGGTGGTCACGAACTCGCTCCGCCTCCGCCGCGCGGAGTAGGCCCTCGCCGGTCGAGCCCCTCGTTGGTCGAGCTTGTCGAGACCGCGCAGGCCCCGACAAGCTCGACCAGCGGTTCCGGCTCAGCGGAAGCGGCGGCCCTCGTCGTTGCGGTAGGCCACCACGGCCAGTACCGCGAACAGGATGGTCCAGCCGGCCAGGACGGGGAGTGCCAGCGTGTAGGCCTCCGCCCCCGTGGTGGCCTGGACCAGCAGGTCGCGGCCGGCCCGGGTGGGCGTGGCCTGGGAGATGGCGTCGAGCCAGCCCGGGAACATCTGGGGCGGCATGAACAGCCCGCCCGCGAAGGCCAGCGGGAACAGGATGATCTGCACGACGGGCAGCGCGGCCTTGGCCGACAGCGCGTACCCGATGCCCATGCCGAGCAGCACGAACGGCACGGACACCGCGAGGATGGTCCCGATCCCGGCGAGCAGCTGTCCGGGTGTCAGGGTGGCCGACGTGAACAGCCAGCCGATGATGATCAGCGGCAGCAGGCCGAACAGGGAGAAGGCCCCGCCGTTGAGCACACGCGCGACCATCTGCGGGCCGGGGCCCGCCGGCAGCGAACGCAGGAACGGGTAGAACGGGAGCTGCCGGTCCTCGGCCACGCCCAGCCCGTAGGTGAACAGGCTGGCCGAGCAGACCGCGAACAGCCCGAGCCCGGCGACGGCCGTCGTCGCGAACAGCGGGTTGCCCGCGACCCCCTGCTGCGGCACGACGAAGAAGAACATGGACAGCGCCGGGAACAGCACGTTCCCGAGCACCGCGATCGGGATCCGGACGGTCTCCAGGAACTGGTACCTCAGGTGCAGCCACGTCAGCGCGAGGAACGGCTGGGTGCGCGCACCACCGTCCGGACCCGCGGGCGCGTCCGTGACGGGTCGCCTCGTGGCCCCCGTGCTGTTCGTGGTCATGGTCTCGCTCATCGCGCTGCTCCTTCCGTGGCCTCATGGCTCACGAGCTGTCCGAAGGCCTCCTCCAGCGACGCGCCCCGGATCTCCAGGTCGCGGAACTCGGTCCCTGACGTGACCAGGTCACGCACGAAGGCGTCCGAGTCGGGGACAAGGTGCTCCTGCCGCACCCCTGCGGCGTCGGTCAGCAGCACACGGCGCACGCCGACGCGGCCGAGGACGGTCTCGAGGGAGTCGTCCGCGAGCACCTTGCCGTGGTCGATCACCACCACGCGCTCGGCGAGCGCCTGCACCTCCTCGAGGTAGTGCGAGGTCAGCAGCACGGTGCCGCCGTCGGCGTGGTACCGGCGGATGGCGTCCCAGAGGGCGGTGCGCCCCGAGACGTCGAGCCCGGTGGTGGGCTCGTCGAGGAGCACCACGCTCGGCCTGCCCACCAGGGACAGCGCGACGGCGAGCCGCCGCTTCTGCCCGCCGGACAGCGAACCGGTCTGGCGCCTGCCCAGCTCGGAGAGCCCGAACTGGTCCAGCAGCTCGTCGGTCGGCACGGGGACGGGGTAGTGACCGGCCACGAAGTCGACCACCTCGCGTACACGGAGCGTCGCGGGCAGCCCCGTCTCCTGCGGGGTGAGGCCGAGCACCGTGCGCGCCGCGGGGTCCCGCGGGTCCTGGCCGCCCAGGCGCACCACCCCGGCGTCGGGCCGACGCTGGCCGCTGACCAGCGACAGCAGCGTGGACTTGCCGGCCCCGTTGGGGCCGAGCAGGCCGACCAGCTCGCCGTGCCCCACCTCCAGCGAGACATCGTCGAGGGCGACGACGTCGCCGAAGCGCCGGGTCACCCCTCTGACCTCTACCGCGCTCATCCCTGTGCTCCTTTCAGAAGGTCCATCAGTGCCGCCTGGTAGTCCGCGAACGCGGTGCGGCCGGTATCGGTGAGGGCCAGGTACGTCGCGGGCATCCTGCCCTCGTGGGTCTTGGTGACCCGTACGTAGCCGGCGTCCTCCAGCTTGCGCAGGTGGGTCGACAGGTTTCCGGCGGTCATGTCGAGCAGCTTCCGCAGCTTGGGAAAGGCCACCTCGTCCCCGCGGCCCAGGGCCGCGAGCGAGGCCACCACCCGCAGGCGTGCGGGCGCGTGGATGACGGGGTCGAGCTCCTCAGGCACCGTGCCCACCGCCCTCCGTCCGTCGCGGGACGGACCCGGGCGACCGGCGCCGGGCACGGAACCACTGCTCCACCGCGACCATGGCCAGGAACCCGCCACCGCCCGCGGCCGCCATCACCAGGTAGGTGTTCGGCATGCCCGCGAACGCGGCGGCGACAGCCGTGACGAGCATCCACGCGCCGAGGGCGTACATCCGGACCTCCTCGAAGAGGAGAGCGCACGCGATGTACAGGAGGCCGACGATCATGCAGGCGAACCCGTTGGAGGCGATCGCCATGACCTCGGGGGACGCACCGGCGTGGCCCATAGCACCCAGCAGCACGCCGAAGGCGGTGAAGGCGAGGAACCAGGACCACCCGTACATGGCACCGAGCCGGGCGCTCGCGCCACGGGTGCCCGCGGTGCGCGTGATGCTGTGCACGATGGTGAACACCACCGCGCCGAGGATGCACCCTGCGAGGACCCAGCCCGCCCAGCTCTCCGCCAGGCCCGTGTCGCGGGCGCTGAGCCACATGGCGAGGTAGCCGATCAGCCACGCGAGACCCCACGCGGCGAACAGCAGGCGCCCGTCGGGCTCGGTGGCGTCCCGTGCGGCCTCCTGCTGCTGCCGGATCAGCCGCAGGGTCTCGGCGGGGCTCAGGCCGGCGCCAGACGCCGGGCCGTCGTCGCTCGCTCGTACCGGCTCGCCTGCCGGGGTGTCGTCCGTCATCGTCTCCGCCTCAGGTTTGGTTTGTACTGCAAACCAGTTTGCCGGATGGCGGTCCGGACCGCAAGCACTTTTACGTGCGGAGATCTCCGGCCTACGCCACCCGCTGAATCCCCTGGAGACCGCTTCCCCGGGCGAGGTAGGTTCCCGGGCGTGACCGACGACGAGAAGACCAGCCAGACCGACATCGCGACGAGCACGGCGGGAGCGCCCAAGAAGGCCGAACCCACCGACGACCTCGTCACCACGGCGCACACGCTGCACACCCCGCAGGGCGACCTGTCCTACACCGCGACGACCGGCCGGATCGTGCTGCGCCAGGAGGTCCTCACCGACGACAAGTACGACGGCCGCAAGCCCAAGGCCGAGGTCTCGATCACGTACTACACGCTTGATCCTTCGACGGGTCCTGAGGGGCAGGACACGGACGTGACGCGGCGGCCGGTGACGTTCGCGTTCAACGGTGGCCCCGGCTCGTCGTCGGTGTGGCTGCACCTGGGCCTGCTCGGGCCCCGCCGGGTCGACTCGGGCGATGTCGGCAACCTGACCGCGCCGCCGTACGGGCTGGTCGACAACCTGGAGACGCTGCTGCACGTCTCCGACCTCGTGTTCATCGACCCCGTCTCCACGGGCTTCTCACGCGCCACCGAGGGCGAGCAGGCCAAGCCGTTCCACGGGTTCACGGGCGACCTCGAGTCCGTCGGCGAGATCATCCGGCTGTGGACGAGCCGCAACGACCGGTGGATGAGCCCCAAGTTCCTGATCGGCGAGTCCTACGGTGGCACCCGCGGCGCAGCCCTCGCCGAGTACCTGCAGCAGCGCTTCGGGATGTTCTTCAACGGCGTCATGCTCGTCGCTCCGGCGCTGAACCTGGAGGCGCTGTTCGACGGCGAGCACTCCAACCTGCCGCACCCGCTGTTCCTCCCCCTCTACGCCGCGACGGCGCAGTACCACGGCCTGCTCGGCGACCGCACGCTGGACGACGTCGTCGCCGAGGCCAGGGACTGGGCTGAGACCTACGCCTCGATCCTCGCCCGCGGGGCCCGCGTGCCCGACGACGAGCGCGCCGCCGCCGTCACGAAGATCGCGTCCCTGACCGGCCTCAGCGAGGACTACGTCGACCGCGCCAACCTGCGGCTCGAGCACACCCGCGTCTATGCGGAGCTGCTGCGCTCGCGCCGTCTCGTGACCGGCCGCCTCGACACCCGGTTCACCGGGCCCGCCGACCACTACATCCACGAGCAGATGCCGTACGACCCGTTCATGACCGCCACCTCCGGGCCGTACACCGCTGCCCTGCACCACTACCTGCGCGGCGAGCTCGAGTACGAGCACGACGCGATCTACGAGGTGCTGTCCCGCCAGGTGCACCCCTGGTCGTACAAGGAGTTCGAGGGCCAGGCGGTCGACGTCGCCGACAAGCTCGCGACGGCGATGATCATCAACCCGCACCTGCAGGTGCACATCGCCATGGGCCGGTACGACGGCGGTGTGCCCGTCGAGGCGATCGAGTACAGCCTCGACCAGATGGCGATCCCGGCTTCCTACCGCGACCGCATCGAGACCCGGGTGTACCCGGCGGGCCACATGATGTACGTCCACCCGGAGTCCCGCGTGGCGCAGGCAGCGGATCTCGCGGACTTCGTCCGCCGCGCGTCGAACCGCTGACCGATGGTCGGCAGGACGTCAGGTGATCGGCACCTCGAGCTGCCGATCACCTGACGTTCTGCCGACCGGCTGCCGTACTGCCAGGAGCAGCAGGTAAGTTTCCCGGCGTGAGCGTCAGCCAGCAGCCAGTCTCCAACCGTCGCGTCGCTGCCGAGGTGTGGATAGTGCTCGGGCTCAGCCTGGGCCAGTCCGCGGTGTACGCCCTCGTCAACATCGCGGCTCGCCTCACCGCAGAGACCCCCCTCGGGGAGCAGACCGCCACGCTCAACGCGAGCCAGTCCGAGCGCCCGTACCTCGATCTGGTCTACCAGCTGCTGAGCATCGGGTTCGCGCTGGTCCCGGTGGCCCTGGCCCTCTACCTGCTCAGCGAGCACGGCCGCAGCGCCGTCCGCAGCCTGGGCCTGGACCGGTCCCGCCCCGGTCGGGACCTCGGCTGGGGTGTCGCCCTGGCTGCCGCCATCGGCATCCCGGGGCTGGCGTTCTATGCCCTCGGCCGCGCGCTGGGCATCACCGTCGAGGTGCAGGCCAGCGCGCTGGACACCCACTGGTGGACGGTGCCGGTGCTGCTGCTGAGCGCGTTCCAGAACGGGCTGCTCGAAGAGGTGATCGCCGTCGGCTACCTCTACGAGCGCACGCGGGAGCTCGGCTGGAACCGGGTGAAGTTCATCGTCGCCAGCTCGCTCCTGCGCGGTTCGTACCACCTGTACCAGGGCATCGGGCCGTTCCTCGGGAACGTGGTGATGGGCGTCGTCTTCTCGTGGTTCTACACCTCGCCGAGGTTCCAGCCCGACGGTCGGCGCCGCGTCATGCCGCTGGTCGTCGCCCATACCCTGCTCGACGTCGTGGCATTCGTCGGCTACGCCCTCGTACCCGCCGAGTGGCGCGAGGCCCTGGGGATCCGGTGAGCCGGCGCAGGCAGACACCAGAAACATCACGGACCTGACCCGGATATAGCGGGTGTCACGCCGGTACCTCCGGTCATGCGCGGCCCAACGCCCCTAGAATCCGATTCATGTCCACCTCGCGCACCGGCCGCGCTGACGCCGGTGCCGACCTGACCGCAGCACCGCACTCAGCACCGGCCGCCTCCGACCTCGTTCGCGTCGTCGACACGCCGGAAGAGCGTGTGCGGCACCCCCGTGCGCTGGTGTGGATGATCGGGTGCGCGCTCGGCATCGCGGGCGTCATGTTCCTGTCGGTGGCCGCGCACGGCACCACGGCGGGCGTCACCGAGGACGTCCGTAGCTTCAACGACCTGCTGGCCACGCTCCTGTTCGTCCCGGTCGCGGTGCTGCAGGGCCTGGTCAGCCTGTTCGCCCCGGTCGCCGTGATGATCGAGCTGGGGGTCCGCCGCCTGGGGCGGCAGATCGTCGAGTCGATCATCGGTGCCGTCCTCGGCCTGCTCCTGGGGGTCCTCACCACCGTCCTGCTGTACCAGTTCGGCTCGGACGAGCTCGTACGGGGCATGTCGGTGTGGGAACGCGGGACCGGCTACGTGCTGGCCATCCCGGAGTACGCGGTAGCCGTCACGGCGATGCTCACGGTCGCCGGGCCGGCCACCCGGCGTCGAACCGTCCGCATCTCGTGGAACCTGATGTTCGCGGCACTGCTGATCGTGCTGATCACCGGACAGGTGTCGCTGCCGGGTGTGCTCGTCGCCCTGCTGCTCGGCCGGCTCGCCGGCTCGTCGGTGCAGTACGTCTCGGGCACCCGCAGCGAGCGTGCCTACGGGGCGGACCTCGTGGCGGCCGTGCGACGCGCGGGCTTCGTGCCGACGTCGCTCGCCCGGGTGCACGCCCAGCCGGAGCAGGCCGGCGACGAGGCCACGGCGTCCGCCCAGGCCGCCAGGAGTGCCGCCCCGGACGCCGCGCCCGCCGACCCGGTGGCGCTCGCCCTGAGCCGCGCGGGCGACCACCGCGTCTACGCCCTCTACTGCCACGACGACGTGCGCCGCGACGTCGTGGTGCTCGACGGCGACCGCCAGGTCGTCGGGCTCATCACGCGCCTCTGGCGGGCCCTGCGGCTGCGTGGCATCGAAGGGCGGGCCGCCATCTCGCTCAAGGCCGTCGCCGAGCGCACCGCCCTCCTGTCCTACGCCGCGACCGCCGCCGGGGTCCGCACCCCGCGGCTCCTGGGGATCGGCGAGTTCGGCGACTCGATAGCGCTCGTCCTGGAGCACGCCTCCGCGGCCCGGTCGCTCCGAGACCTGCCCGACGACGAGGTGCACGACGACGTCCTCGCCGAGGCCTGGGAACAGCTCGGCCGGGCCCACGGCGCGGGGCTCACGCACCGCGCCCTCACGCAGGACATCGTGCTCACGCACCGGGACCCCGACGGCGGGCCGCACGTGTGGATCACCGGCTGGGAGCAGGGCGACATCGCGTCGTCGCCGCTGTCGCGGCGACTCGACCTCGTGCAGATGCTCGCGCTCATCGGCCTGCGGGTCGGCCCACGCCGCGCCGTCGCCTCGGCGGTCCGCGCCCTGCCCGACGCCGACATCGCCGCCATCGGTCCCCTGATCCAGTCGATCGCGCTGCCCCGGACCACCCGCGAGGAAGTACGCCGCACGAAGGGCCTCCTCGGCGAGCTGCGGGACGCGCTGGTGGAGCGACTGCCCGAGGCCAGCGTCCAGCCGCAGCGCATCTCCCGGTTCAGCGCCCGCACGGTGCTCACCACGACGCTGATGATCATCGCGGTCGCCGTGATCGTCACCACCATCAACTTCAACGAGATCGCGCAGGCCGTGCGCGAGGCCAACCCGTGGTGGATCGCGGTGGCGTTCGCCCTCGCCATCATCACCTGGTTCGGCGCAGGCCTCACGCTCGTCGCGTTCTCACCGGCCCGCGTACCGATCGCGCGCGCCACGCTCACCGCGGCCGCGGGCTCGTTCGTGGCGTTGGCGGCCCCGGCCGGGATCGGTCCGGCCGCCCTGAACCTGCGGCTGCTGACCCAGCGCGGTGTCTCGATGTCGATGGCGGTCGCCACCGTCGCGCTGGTGCAGGTGTCGCAGTTCGTCGTCACGGTGCTGCTGCTCGTGGCCCTGTCGATCTTCACCGGGTCCGGCGCGCTCGTGGAGCTGCCGTCACCGGCGGTCCTGATCACGCTGGCGGGCATCGCGCTCGCCGTCGTCGCGACGCTGCTGGTGCCGCCCGTACGGCGCTGGGGCATGGGGTACATCGGGCCGCGGCTGCGGCAGGTGTGGCCCCGGCTGGCCCAGATGCTGAGCCACCCCGGCCGGCTGGCGCTCGGCGTGGCGGGCAACCTCGTCATGACGCTCGGTTACATCGTCGCCCTGTGGTGCTGCCTCGCGGCGTTCGGGGAGTCGCTCTCGCTGGTCGACATCGCGCTCGTCAACCTCGTGGGCAACGCGCTGGGTGCGCTCATCCCGACACCCGGCGGCCTGGGCGGCGTCGAGGGCGCCCTGACAGCCGGTCTGACGGCCGCCGGTGTACCGGCCACCATCGCGTTCTCCGCGACCATCCTGTACCGCCTGTGCACCTACTGGGGCCGCGTACCGATGGGCTGGGTCGCGATGAAGTACCTGGAGCGCAAGGGCGACCTCTGAACGTCCGCCTGAACGTGCGCCGGCCGCGACCCGCACCGAACGTGCGAAGGCCCGACCCCCTGGTGGGGAGCCGGGCCTTCGCGTCGCTGTAGAAATCAGCGGCGAAGCGTCACTTCGCGACGGCCTTCTTCAGCAGCGAGCCGGCGCTGATCTTGACACCGAAGTTCGCCGGGATCTGGATCTCCTCGCCGGTGCGCGGGTTACGGCCCGTGCGGGCGGCACGCTCGACGCGCTCTGCCGAGAGGAAGCCCGTCACCTTGACGGCCTCGCCCTTGGCGAGCGACTCGATCAGCACCTCCTGGAAGGCGTTGAGCGCGGCCTCGGCCTCGGTCTTGTTGATCTCAGCCTTGGCGGCGATGGCCGAGACGAGCTCGGACTTGTTGAGCGACATGCGGTTCCCTTCATCGGTCACGTCGTGCGGCGGTACCCGCCCGACGACGAGGCCCCATACTGCCAGCAGATCGGCAGGAATTCGCGGAGAACAGGCACTTCCACGGCGAGTCGTGGGTAACTTTCCGCTCTCAGAGGACGCGAACCTGTGTACGAGCCTGTGGACGACGACGGTGGAGGGCCCTCCGAGGCGATGTCACCTCGCACTATCCGATGACTTCCGCAACCCATAGCGGTCTACCGTTCTGGTACTGCTTCGCCAATGAGAGGAAATCGTGGAGAAACCGCCGTCCGAGGTCCCAGCCACCGTCGAGGGCGCCGTGAACGGCTCCCAGGACGCTGCGGAACCCGGCGTGCCTGCCCCCGCGGACGTCCCGCACGCACGCCGCAACCTGGTCGTGCTCGTGTTCAGCAACCTGCTGGCCGGCGTCGGGGTCGCGTCCGGTGCCGCCGTCGGCGCACTGCTCGCCGAGAGCCTGGGTGGCACGTCCATGGCCGGCCTGGCACAGGCCGTCGGCGTGCTCGCCGCCGCGGTCGCCTCGATCCCGCTCGCCACGCTCGCGCAGGTCCGCGGACGCCGCTGGGCACTGTCGCTCGGCTACGCCCTGTCCACGATCGGCGCGCTGCTCATCGTGACAGCGGCGGTGGTCGGACAGCTCGTCGTGCTGCTCGTGGGCCTCACCCTGTACGGCGTGGCGAACGCGACCAACCTGCAGTCCCGGTACGCGGCCGCCGACAACGTCGGTTCGGGTGCCCGCGCCAGGACCATGTCGGTCGTCCTCTGGTCCACCACCGTCGGATCCGTGGTGGGGCCCAACCTCGCGGCACCGGGAGCTGTGGTGGGCAGCGGGCTCGGCGTACCCGCGCTCGGCGGCCCCTACCTCTTCTCGATCGTCGCCTACCTGCTGGCCGGGCTCGTGCTCGCGGTCCTGTACCGGGACCCCGCGGGCAGCGCGGCGGTCTCGGCCGCGAGCAGTGCCGTCGGCCGGGTGGGCACGCAGGACGACGGCGGTGCGCGCGCCGAACCCCGGCGGACCGGTGCCCTGGCCGCGCTGCGCTGGGCGTGGGCGCACCCACGGGCCCGGTTCGCCGTGGTGACCACCGCCGTGGCGCACGGCGTGATGATCATGGTGATGGTGATGACGCCGGTCCACATGCAGCACGGCGGGATGTCGCTGCAGCTGGTCGGCATCGTGATCAGCCTGCACGTGCTGGGGATGTTCGCGTTCAGCCCGGTGTTCGGGTGGCTGGCCGACCGGTTCGGCCCCCTGCGCGTCGCCGTCGGCGGGATGGTGCTCCAGGGCGCCGCGGTCGTCCTGGGCTTCACGGCGGCCGCCCTGGTGCCCGAGCCCGGAGCGCACGCCGGTGCGCACGCCGGGCACAGCACCGCCGCACCGGTGCTCGACACGGAGGTGCTCACGGCGGTCGCGCTCGTGCTGCTCGGGCTCGGCTGGTCGGCGTGCGTGATCGCGTCGTCGGCAGTCCTGGCTTCCGTGGCGGAGCCCCACGTCAAGCTGCCCCTGCAAGGTGCGACGGACGCCCTGATGAACTACTTCGGCGCGGGCTCCGCGGCCCTCGCCGGCCCGCTCCTGGCCTGGGGCGGGTTCCAGGCGGTCAACACGGCGGGCGCCATCCTGCTCGTGCCGGCCGTCGTGACGGTGATCCTGGCGGTCCGGGCGGCGAGGCCGGCCCGGCCTGCCGGCGACCTGGTGCGTTAGACCTTCGGCTTGTCGTCCGGGTTCGCGTTGGGCTTCTCGCCGTCCGGGTCCTCCGGGTCGGACTCGTTGGCCCGGCGCAGCCGGTCGTTCTCGAGGATCTTGCGTCGCATCATCACCACGACACCCAGCACGACCAGCACCGCGGCGACGAGCCCGCCGGTCACGGCCAGGCCGCTGACACCGGCGCCGTCGCCGGCACCGGCCAGCTCGGCGGGCGTGGTGGGCTGCTCCGCGCCGTCGGTGGCGGTCGGCTCGGCCTCGGTCGTCGCAGCCTCGGTCGGCTCGGCCTCCTGCGTGGACATCTCGGGCTCCTCTTCACCCTCGGGGAGCTGGCCCTCCACCGTGTAGGTGAACTCGCCGTCGATCGGGTGCCCGTCGGAGGAGACTACGTGCCACGCCACGGTGTACTCGCCCGGCGGCACGCCCTCGGCGAGCTGGGCGGTCACCACCTTGTCGTCGACCTGGATGTTCTCGCTCTCCGCGACGAGGCGGCCGTGGGAGCCGACCAGGGCGACCTCGATGCCCGTGTCGAGAGGCGACGCGCTGAAGGTGAGCGAGATGGTCGCCGGGTGCTCGTCGAGTGTCGCGCCGTCCTTCGGGTCGGACGACAGGAGCTGGTCGTGAGCGCTCGCCGGACCACCCACCAGGAGCAGTGCGACGAAGGTCAGGATCGCCGCGAACACGGTGATCACCCGGACGAGGCGACGGTTCCCGGGCCGAGCCAGGGCAACGGAGACAGCAGGCATGGTGGCACCCTACCCGCCCGAGATACCCGCCCGAGATGTGGGCGGGTCCGGTCGCGACGAGACGTCCGCTCGAGGCGCAACGATCGCGCCGAGAGCAGAAGATCACGCTCTCGGGACGTTGTTCTCCAGCTCCGTCAGCCAGGCCGCCGACGTCGCGTCCGACGGCATCCGCCAGTCGCCGCGCGGCGACATCGTGCCGCCCGGAGACACCTTCGGGCCGTTGGGCAGGGCCGACCGCTTGAACTGCGAGGCGAAGAAGCGGCGCACGAACACGTCGAGCCAGCGCCGGATCGTCGCCAGGTCGTACTCCGTGCGGCCCGACGACGGGAACCCGGGCGGCCACTCGCCGTCGTCCACCGCGTGCCACGCGTGCCAGGCCAGGAACGCGATCTTGGACGGCCGGTAGCCGCGCCGCAGCACGTGGAACAGCGTGAAGTCCTGCAGGGCGTACGGACCGACGGTCGCCTCGGTGGACTGTGGCGTCTCGCCCTCCTCGGTGGGGATCAGCTCGGGCGTGATCTCCTGCTCGAGGATCTCGGACAGGACGGCGTTGACCGGGCTGCTCTTCAGCTGCGCGAACTGGCCGCTGTCGACCGTCCACCGGATGAGGTGCTGGATCAGCGTCTTCGGCACGCCGGTGTTCACCGCGTAGTGCGACATCTGGTCGCCCACGCCGTACGTGCACCAGCCGAGCGCCAGCTCGGAGAGGTCGCCCGTGCCGAGCACTATCCCGCCGCGGTGGTTCGCGAGCCGGAACAGGTAGTCGTAGCGCAGACCGGCCTGGACGTTCTCGAAGGTCACGTCGTACTGCTTGGTCCCGTCGGCGAACGGGTGGTCCAGGTCGCGCAGCATCTGCTCGGCGGCGGGCCGGATGTCGAGCTCCTGGAACGTCACGCCCAGCGCCTCGGAGAGCCGGACCGCGCGGTCCTTGGTCTCCTCGCCGGTCGCGAAGCCCGGCATCGTGAACGCGTGGATGTCGGTGCGGGGCCGGCCGAGCCGGTCCATGGCCTTGGCCGCGACGATCAGCGCGTGCGTCGAGTCCAGGCCGCCGCTGACGCCGATCATGATCTTCGGCTGGCCGATGGCGCGCAGGCGCTGCTCGAGGCCGGTGACCTGGATGTTGTACGCCTCGTAGCAGTCCTGGGCGAGGCGGTCGGCGTCGTCGGGCACGAACGGGAAGCGGTCCACCTTGCGCCGCAGGCCGATGTCGCCCTGCGGTGGCCGGACGCTGAACGTGATCTCGCGGAACCTTGCGCCGGTGGTCGAGCCCAGGCCGTTGGCCGCGACCATCCCCAGCCCGCGCCGGTTGTCGTCGAAGGTGCCCTGCCGGAGCCGTTCCTGGCGCAGGCGATCCAGGTCGACGTCGACCACGGTGGCGCGTGCGCCGTCGGGGAACCGCTCGGTCTCGCCGAGCAGGTCCCCCGCCTCGTAGACCATGGTCTGCCCGTCCCAGGACAGGTCGGTGCTGGACTCGCCCTGGCCTGCGGCCGTGTAGACGTAGGCGGCGTTGCAGCGGTAGCTCCCGCTGCGCACGATCAGCCGGCGGTCCTCGGCACGGGCCACGGTGACAGGGCTCGCCGACAGGTTCAGCAGCACCGTCGCGCCCGCGAGCGCCGCGAGCGCGCTCGGCGGCACCGGCACCCACATGTCCTCGCAGACCTCGACGTGGATGTTGAGCCCGCGCACGTCGTCGGCCCGGAAGATCAGGTCCGCGCCGATCGGCACCTCCTCACCGAGCAGCGTGAGGGTGCCGCGGTGCTCGTCGCCCGGAGCGAACTGCCGCTTCTCGTAGAACTCGCGGTAGTTCGGCAGGTAGGACTTGGGCGCGATGCCGAGGATCCGCCCCCGGTGGACGACGACGGCGGTGTTCAGCAGGCGGCTCCCCACGAGGAGCGGTGCCCCGACGACCAGCATCGTGGTCAGGTCGAGGCTGGCCTGCCGGATGTCGGCGAGCGCGTCGAGCACGGCCTCCAGCAGCGTGTCCTGCATGAGCAGGTCGTCGATCGCGTAGCCGCTCAGGCAGAGCTCGGGGAACACCGCGACGGCGACGCCGTCGTCGTGCAGCTGCCGCGCCTGCTCGACCACCATCGCGGCGTTGGCCGCGGGGTCGGCGACGGCGACGGGGATGGTGCAGGCCGCGACCCGGGCGAACCCGTGGGCGTAGGCGTTGTAGAAGTCCACGGGTTCGAGTCTATGGATGCGCGCGAAGGTACGCGGCGCGGGGCATCTCGACGCCGGCCCGTCCCACGAGCCCTTCCGTTCGCTACGGTCCTCCCATGACTCAGGACCCCGACTGCCTGTTCTGCCGCATCGTGCGCGGTGAGCTGCCTTCGACCCGGATCGACGAGGACGAGCGCACGCTCACCTTCATGGACATCAACCCAGCCTCCGACGGGCACGCGCTCGTGATCCCGAAGGCACACGCCCGCGACCTGCACGACATCACTCCCGAGGACCTGGCTGCCTGCTCCGTGACCGCGCAGCGCATCGCGGGCCGGGCCGTTGACCGGCTCGGCGCCGACGGCGTGAACCTCCTGAACTGTGCCGGGGAGGCTGCCTGGCAGACGGTCTTCCATTTCCACATCCACGTGGTGCCCCGGTTCCGTGACGACCCGGTGCGTGACGCGCTCCGCCTTCCGTGGACGCCGACACCGGGCGACCCGGCGCGCATCGCCGCCGCGGCAGACCTTCTGCGCCCGACCACCTGAGCGCGGGCGTCCCACTCGGGGAACCATCGATGAGTTCCGGCGTCCTCGCCGTCTGACCTCCGAGGACCCGGTACGGTCCGGTGTCCCCATGTGAAAGGAGCACGCATGTCTTTCCAGGCCTACCTCGACGCCGTCGAGACCAAGACCGGCCACACCCCGCGTGAGCTCATCAAGCTCGCGGAGGAGCGCGGATTCGACGCTTCCACCAAGGCGGGGCCGATCCTCGAGTGGCTCAAGGAGGACTACGGCCTGGGTCGCGGGCACGGCATGGCCATGGTCCACGTGATCACCAAGGGGCCGCAGATCAGCACGAAGCACGTGGGCACCTCGGGCTCGCACCGCGACGACTCCGACGTCCTCTGGCTCGACGGCAAGGCGACCAACCCGGCGGCGTCCGGCTGAGTGGCCGACCGGGTGTCCTGACACCTCGTTACCTCGGGTAATGATGTACCCATGACAACCCGCTCCAGCATCGCCATCGTCAACGCCCACGTCGTCCCCGTCGCCACCGAGGCCGTCGAGCACGGGACGGTCCTCATCGAGGACGGCGTCATCACCGCCGTCGGGCCGGATGTCACCGTTCCCGAGGGAGTCGAGAGCATCGACGCGCAGGGCCGATGGCTCCTGCCGGGGTTCGTCGAGGCCCACGGCCACCTCGGTGTGCACGAGGAGGGCGAGGGCTGGGCCGGCAACGACACCAACGAGATGACCGACCCCGACGGTTCCGCGCTGCGCGCCCTCGACGCCATCCACGTCGACGAGGAGGGCTTCCGCGACGCTCTCGCCGGAGGCGTGACGACCGCGGTGATCAAGCCGGGGTCGGGCAACCCGATCGGCGGCCAGACCGTCGCGATCAAGACCTGGGGCGGCCGTACCGTCGACGAGCAGGTCCTCAGCGACTCGGTGTCGGTCAAGAGCGCGCTCGGCGAGAACCCCAAGCGCGTCTACGGCGACAGGAAGCAGCTTCCGTCGACCCGCCTGGGTGTCGCGGCCGTGATCCGCAAGGCGTTCGTCGACGCCCAGAACTACGTCGCCCAGCGTGACGCCGCGGCGGCCGAGGGCAAGCCGTTCGAGCGCGACCTCGGCAAGGAGACCCTGGCCCGTGTCCTGGCCGGTGAGCTCGCCTGGGACCAGCACACGCACCGCGCGGACGACATCGCCACGGCGATCCGCCTGTCCGAGGAGTTCGGCTACCGGCTGGTCATCAACCACGGCACCGAGGGCCACAAGATCGCCGATGTGCTCGCCGAGAAGGACATCCCGGTCATCTACGGCCCCATGTTCACGTCGCGCTCCAAGGTCGAGCTGCGTGACCGGTCGATCCTCAACCTGGTCAAGATGGCCGACGCCGGCGTCCGGGTCGCCATCACCACCGACCACCCCGTCATCCCGATCAACTTCCTGGTGCACCAGGCGACCTTCGCCCTGCGCGACGGCCTGCCCTGGGCCACGGCCCTGGCCGCGATCACCACCAACCCGGCGTCGTTCCTCGGCCTGGACGGCCGAGTGGGCGCCATCAAGGAAGGGCTCGACGGCGACGTCGTGCTCTGGTCGGGGGACCCGCTCGACACCACGGCGCGCGCCGAGCGCGTCTTCATCACGGGCACCGAGGTCTACACCTGGGACCCCGCCGCGGACGGCGGCCGCGGAGCCGGCCACGTCCTGGAGCGCGCAACCCGCTTCGCCTGACCCCACGCGGTCGGCACAACACCGCGTGGTCGGCATAACGTCATGTGGTCGGTACCTCGGAATGCCGACTACCTGACCTTCTGCCGACCACCCCCACCGGGTGGTCCAGCACCCCGGGGTGACATACATCGGCACCCTGGGGGGACGCAGCGGAGTACCGCTCGGCGTAGCGTGCGAGCATGCCGGGCACCACCCGTCCCACGAGCGACGTCCCTACCGACCCGCACGCCCCCGGGCCGTTCGACCGCGTACGGCCCCGCGTGTTCGTCGCGGTCGCCACCGTTCTCGCCACCAACCTGGGCTCGATCGGTGCCGCGCACGGTCAGACCTGGGCTTCGGAACCCGGCCTTGTCGGGTTCCTCCTCCTACTGGTCTCACCCGCGGCGCTGCTCTTTCTCCTACCGCTGCGTCCGGCGCTCGCCACAGCGCTCTCGGTCGCGGCGACCGTCACGTTCCTGCTGCTCGGGTTCCCGTGGGGACCGGTGTTCCTCGGCCCGCTCGCCGTGCTCGTCGGCGTCATGCTCAGCGGCGAGGTGCGCCGGGCCCGCCTGATCGCATGGTCGGGCGCCGCCCTGCTCGCCGGGGGCATCGGCGCCGCGGCCTCGCTGATCGCACCGCGCGTCGAGCGGCTGGTGGTCGAGCGGCCGCAGTGGCGGCACGATGACTGGGGGCCGGGCTCCGGCGGTCCGAGGTGGAGCGGCGGGGACAGCGCCTGGTTCCTCACCCCGACCGCGCTGATCGCGGCAGCCGCATGGCTCGTCGTCGTGCTGCTGATCGCGAGCTCGGCACGGGACCGGGTCGCGCGGCGCACCGCGGCACGAGCCGCCGCACGGGCCACGGCCGCGGAGCGCGAGCGCACCGCCGTCGCCTCGGAGCGTCTGCGGATCGCCCGCGAGCTGCACGACGTCCTCGCCCACTCTCTGTCGGCAATCAACGTCCAGGCCGGGGTGGGCCTGCACCTGCTCGAGAAGAATCCCGGGCAGGCCCGCGAGGCGCTGACCCACATCCGTGACACCAGCAAGGATGCCCTCGCGGAGGTCCGCACCGTGCTGGGCATCGTCCGCGAGGGCACCTCCCCGATCGCCCGGGACGCGCTGCCCGACGCCGCCGCGCCGCTCGCCCCCACCTGGGACCTCACCGGGCTGCGGGACCTGGCCGACCAGGCCCGCGCCGACGGTCTCGACGTCACCGTCCAGCTCGCCGCCGACGTCGGCGAGCTGCCCGACCACGTCGTCGGCGTCGTGCACCGCGTGGTGCAGGAGTCGCTGACCAACGTGCGCAGGCACGCGCCGTCCGCCCGTCGCGTGACCCTGCGGGTCACCCGGGGCGAGGGCGTCGAGGTGGTCGTGGCCGACGACGGCGTCCCGGCCGGCGGGCCGGTCGAGCCCGGTTACGGGCTCCTCGGGATGCGCGAACGGGTCGAGGGATCCGGTGGCACGCTCACCGCCGGCCCACGCCCGGACGGCACCGGCTGGGAGGTCCGGGCTACGCTGCCGGCGCCGAGGCAGGCGAGCTCGGCGAGCGAGGCAGCACCGACCGAGACCGGAGGACCCGCATGATCGACGTCCTGCTCGCCGACGACCAGGCCCTGGTACGCGGTGGGTTCCGCGCGCTGATCGACTCCGAGGACGACATGCGTGTCGTCGCCCAGGCCGCCACCGGCGACGAGGCGGTGGCGCTCACTCTCGACCACCTCCCCCAGGTGGTACTCATGGACATCCGGATGCCGGGCCTGGACGGGCTCGAGGCGACACGGCGGATCATCGCCGAGCCCCGGGCGGCGGGCGTGCACGTGGTCGTGGTGACGACGTTCGAGCTCGACGAGTACGTCACCGAGGCCATCCGTGCGGGAGCCTCGGGCTTCCTCGTGAAGGACACCGAGCCGGCGGAGCTGGTGCGGGCCGTGCGGGTGGCGGCGTCCGGCAACGCTCTCCTGTCACCCACGGTGACCCGGCGGCTGCTGGCCAAGGTGGCGGAGGCGACGCGCACGGTCCGGCCGGTGCCCGCGCTCGACGAGCTGACCCCGCGCGAACGTGAGGTGCTCGTCGAGGTGGCGGGCGGGCTGGCGAACGACGAGATCGCCCGCAAGCTGTACCTCTCGGAGTCGACGGTGAAGACCCACGTCTCCCGGGTGCTGATGAAGACCCGCTCGCGCGACCGCGCGCAGCTCGTGGTGCTCGCGTACGAGGCGGGCCTCGTCCGCCCCGGGTGGGCCGGAGGTGCAGCGCAGGGTGGGGGCTGAGGAACGAGGCACCCGCCCGGAGCGGAACCGCAGGCCCACCTGGTACAGACAGAGCGTGGGCCGGAGGTGCAGCGCAGGGTGGGGGCGGAGGAACGAGGCAGGCGGCACCACGGGTGTAGGGGAGCGGGTACGCGGGGGTGACGACCCCGGTGTCGGACGGCGGCAGCCTGGTGCCATGGCCGGAACGACCGGCCGAACCGAATGCTGGAGGTCGACATGCTCACCGCGACGACGGAGGTCCTCGCCAACGGGCCGCACTACGGCTGGGGCGGACCCGGCCCGTTCTTCTTCATCTTTCCCCTGCTCTGGTTCCTGCTGTTCGTCGCGGTGATCATCCTGGTCGCACGGCGAGCCCGCCGTGGACCGCGTGCCGGCTGGGGCGGTCCCTGGGCGGCGCACTCCGCCGCCGGCACCGACCCGGTGACACTGCTGGGCACCCGCTTCGCCCGCGGGGAGATCGACGAGGCCGAGTACCGCTCGCGCCTCACGGTGCTCCGCTCGGCGGACCCGTACCCGACCGCCCACCCGAGCGCCGGGACGGGCACCGGCCCGACGGCGTCCGACGCGCCGCCCACCGCGACCACCCCGCAGGACCAGCCGCCCGCCGACGGCGACCGCTGACACCCGCCCCTGGTTCCCGACGCGGCCGTCGGCGCAGGCCTCGGATGCCCCGGTCACCTCTGTGACCGGGGCATCCGCCGCGTGGCGACGCACGAGGCGCCGGAACCCGCTCGGCGGACGGCAACGATTGGTCTTCTGTTGCGGCATGGACGCTAGACTCGCGGGCGAGTGCGACCGAACGCACTTTTCTGACCCGATGACGTGAGGGAAGTAGATCGTGAGCACCAGCAAGAACTGGGCGACGGCCGCACTGGTCTCCTGTGCACTCCTGCTGTCCGGATGCGCGGCCCTCGAGGACATGGCCAGCGACTTCACGCCCTCGGGCGAAGAGGTCGCGCAGAGCGCCCCGTCGCCCGTCGTCGAAGCCCCCGTCAGTACCGGCGAGTACGACCTCGTCGAGACGTGCAACGCGTTCTTCACGACTCGGCTCGTCTCCGACGTCACCCAGCTCTCCGCCGCGGTCGCGGGCACGCTGGACGAGGACCTGACCGGTTCCGTCAGCACCGTCAGCAAGTCCCTCGGTCTGCTGATCGGCAAGGCCGACGAGGTGAGCATCGCCCACCTCGAGGCGGTCCGCGCGCCGTTCGACCAGGCGCTCGACGGCTCCATCGCCCGCCCCAAGGCGGTCACGGGAGCCATCCAGACCTACAAGGCCGCCTGCACCGAGGCCGGCTTCAAGGGCTGATCCGATACCCCGGTCGAGCTGGTCGGGTCTCGACGCAGCCGACCGGGGATCGACGGGCTACCGGCCCGTGAGGAACTCGTGCATCACCGGGCCGGCCGTCGTGGAGCCCAGCTCGCCCTCCTCGATGAACACGACCGCCGCCAGGTCGTCCGTGATGGCGAGCATCCAGACGTGGGCCTTGTTGCCGTCGCCGAACTGAGCGGTACCGGTCTTCGCGCCGACGATCCCGGGCACGTCCTGGAGCACGGTCGCCGAGCCTTCCTGCACCACGCCGCCCATCAGGTCGCGCAGGGTCGCCGCCTCGTCAGCGGTCAGGTCGCCCGCCGGAGCCTCGTCGGCAGCCTTCTCACCGGTCGGTTCGACCAGCCACGGTGACACCGTGTGACCTGCGGACACACTCGCCGCGACGGTAGCCATCGCGAGCGGTGTGGCCAGCACCTGGCCCTGGCCGATCATCGACGCGGCGTGCTCGGTGCCCTCCGCCTCCGTCGGGACGTCGCCCATCGCGGCCGCCGCACCGAAGGCCGCCGGCTCGACGCCCAGACCGAGCGACGCGGCGGCGTCGTGCAGCTGCTGCTGCGAGATCTCCTGGTGCTGCGAGATGAAGCCCGTGTTGCACGAGTTGGCGAACACCGTCCGGAACGGCACGGCGTCACCCATCGCGGACTCGGGGTACCCGGGCACGTTCTGGAACTGGCGGCCCTCGACATCGATGGTCGCCGTGCAGGGCAGCGTGGTCTCCGGCGTGATCCCCGAGCGCAGCATCGCGAGGGACGTCGCGATCTTGAACGTGGACCCCGGCGGGTACTGCCCCAGCGTGGCCGTGCTGTACCCCTCGGAACCCGGGCCTGACGCCGCCGCGAGCACCTCGCCGGTCGACGGCTTGATCGCGACGATGGCGCTTGCCAGGTCGTCGAGGTCGGACAGCGCCGCCTCGGCCCGGAGCTGTGTCTCCGGGTCGAGCGTGATCGCTACCGGCTCGCCGTCCTTCTTCTCGATGGTGAAGGCCTCGCGGCTCTCGCCGCCCTCGGTGGGCTTGATGGTCACCGCCAGGCCGGGCACCCCGCGGAGCTGCTCGTCGTGGGCAGCCTGCAGGCCGGAGAGCCCGACCATGTCGCCGGGCTTGATGGTGCCCTCCGACTCCTCGACGATCTCCGCGGTGGCCTCGCCCACCGAACCGAGGAGGGGCCGCGCGAAGTCGCGGTCCCGCGCGAGCGGCAGCTCGTCGGGGACCCCGACGACACCGTCGATCGCCATGGCGGCCTCGAAGTCGTACTCGGGGTCGTTGTCGCGGATCGTGATGACCTCGACGAATGCCTTCTCCCCGGCCGAGGCGACCTGCGCGGCGATGTCGTCCGTGGTCGCCCTGTCGAACTCCAGCACCTGTCCGAGCTTCTCGGCGGCGGTGTCCCAGCCCGGACGGGTCTTGTCGATGCCCACGTGGTGCACGGGCGTGAGGCCCACGAGCGTCTCGCCGGTGGTCGTGACGATCTCGCCACGCGCCGGCTCGGTGCGCTCGACGGCGAGCCGCTCACCCGGCTCCAGGCCCGGGACCAGCACGCCGGTGTTCCAGGCGGCCTCCCACTCGCCGGCCTCACCGTCCGTCGCGCCGGGGTAGGTCAGCTGCGCGACGGTCTCGTACTCCCAGGCAGCCTCCGTCGCGACGGGCCAGGTCCAGGCGAGCGTCGCGGTGGCCGTCGCGGTGCCGTCGTCGCCCTCCTCGACCGGCGTGACGCTCTTGACCGTCACGGTCCCGGAATCCTCGCCGACGGCGGTCAGGAGCTGCTCGAACACCTGGGCGTACTGCTCGTCCGGCGAGGCCGACGTGTCCATCGCGAGCGGGAAGTCAGCGGGCGTGCCCGCCTGGAGCGCTGCGGCGAGCTCCTCGGCGGCGGGCTCCGGGTCGGGGATCGGCGGTTCCCGGAACAGGAACCACAGGCCGACCCCGACCGCCAGCAGCAGGACGACGACGCCACCGATGATCAGCGCCAGCCTGCCCTTGCGCCGGGGCGCCGGCGCGGCGGGCGGCGGGCCTGCTGCCGGTGGCACCTGCACGTACCCGACCTCTGCATACCCACCTGGCGGAGGCGGGACCGGCGCATGACCATCCGCAGGCACATGGGGTGAAGAGTGTCCGCTCATGCCCAGGAGCCTAAGGGCCTGGCCATGATCGGCACGTGTTATCTCCTGGGTGAAACGGCGCAGGTCTTGGTGAAATGAGGGCGGGGCCGCCGAACCCCCTGGATCTGCGGCCCCGCCCGGCGACGTCACGCGTCCGGGAACCGCCAGCGGTCACGAGGGCGCGTGGCGAGCTTGAGGTACGAGATCGTCGGTGCCGCACGGCCGGTGGCACGAATCCTGTGCTCCCGCCGGTTGAGCAGCTCCATGCGCCGCAGGTCACGCTCGATCGCGGCGACATCGGTGCCGGTGAGCGCTGCTGTGCTGGTCGTCATGGTCGATCCCCGTTCCCTGGCTCCTCGAGGTGGGCGCCCTCAGTCGAACAGGACGCACCAGGAGCTCGTTTCGTTGGTAGGGAGGCTTCGACCCGGGTTTTGTGACCGCGGCGACAGAGTTCACCCGGTCACGTCAGCCGCCCGGCCCGCCAGAAAGGCCCGCAGGGCCGGATCCGTGGTGAGCGAACGCGCCTTGGCGTACGCGGTACGGGCGGCCTCGGCCGCCCCGGACTCCGCCAGGAGGTGGGCTCGGGTGGCCCACAACGGCTGGAACCTGCCCGATGCCGGGTCCGACGCCGCGACCTCGTCCAGCTCGGCGAGCCCGGCCTCCGGGCCGTCGACCCGGCCGAGGACCGCTGCGAGCGCCACCCGTCCGCCGAGCGTCGGGGCGACACGGAGCAACGCCCGGTGCAGGGTGAGCAGCGCGGGCCAGTCGGTACGTCCGGTGCGGGCCCGCGCGCAGTGTGCGGACTGGACGGCGGCCTCGAGCCGGAACCGGCCGGGTGGTCCGGCGGGCGCGGCGCCGGAGCCGCCGAGCGCCCGCCGCAGCAGCGCCTCCCCGTGCTCGATCAGTCCGGCGTCCCAGCGGGCGACGTCCTGCTCGTCGAGAGGCACGAACACGCCGTCGACCTCCCGGGCGTCCGCGCGGGCCACGGAGAAGCAGAGCAGCGCGGCCAGGCCGAGCACCTCCGGCTCAGGAAGCAGGTGGGCCAGCAGCAGGGCGAGGGTGAGCGCGTCGCCGGTGAGCGACCCGCGCACCTCCGGCGCGGCCCCGCGCCAGTCGATCGCATAGGCGCCGTACACCGCCTCCAGCACCGGCGGCAGCCGTGCGGGCACCTCGTCACGGTCGGGGACGCGGAACGGGATGCGCGCGTCCCGGATGCGGCGCTTGGCCCGGACCAGCCGCTGCGCCATCGTGGGCGCCGGCACGGCGAACGCCGCCGCGATGTCGCGTGCCTCGACGCCGAGCACCGTCTGCAGCATGAGCGGTGTGCGGATGCCGGCCTCGACCGCGGGATGGGCGCAGACGAACATGAGCTCCAGGCGGCGGTCGCCTATCTCACCCGGGTCGGGGTCCTCTGGCGGGACCGCGGGTTCGGGGCCGGTGTCCGATCCGGCCGCCGTACGGTGCGCGGTCGAGCGGTACAGGTCCCGCATCCGGTTGCGGGCCACGGTCAGGAGCCAGCCGTCCGGATTGCGCGGCACGCCGTCGTCGGGCCAGTGCCGCAAGGCGCGCTCGAACGCGTCGGCGAGGGCGTCCTCGGCCCGCGGGATGTCGCCGTCGCGCGCCGCGAGCAGGGCGAGCAGTCGGCCGTACGAGGTGCGGGCCGCCGCTTCTGCGGCGGCCCGCACCTCCTGGTGCCCGGTCAGCGCGTCCACGCGCCGTTCTCGAAGCGAGTGGCCGACGGGCGCACCTCCACGGTGCCCCACTGGACCGAGGGAGCCTTCTGCGCCCAGGCCAGCGCGGCGTCCAGGTCGGGCACTTCGACGACGAACGTGCCGCCGAGCTGCTCCTTCGTGTCGGCGAACGGGCCGTCCTGGACCCGCAGCTCACCGTCACGCACGGCGACGGTCGTGGTGGACGACGACGGCTGCAGCACCTCTGCCGAGACGAGCACCCCTGCCTGGTCGAGCGCCGTGGCGTAGGCGTCGAAGGCCCGCTGGCCCTCCTCCAGATCGGCGCCGAGCTCCTCGTCCGTCATCTCCGGGTAGTGCAGCAGGAACGTGTAGCGCATGGTTCTGTCCTCCGGTCGGTGTCTGTCTGACATCGGGGTGACGATCTCGCAGGCGCCCGATCGACAGGTCCGAGAGGCTCTCCGGGCAGGAGTCGGGGGACGCGGCCCGGGACATGACTCGGGCCGGGGCGACCCCCTGGTGCGCCCCGGCCCGTTCCCCCTGTTCAGCCTGATCGTCAGGCCGTCGGTGCCGCCTTCACCACCGGGCCCCAGGCCAGCGGGTCGAGGGTGCGGGCGTCGTCGTCCGCGTTCCCGGCCCAGCGGCGTGCGTCGTCGATCGTGGCGGCGAGGAGCTCGCGGAGCCGCGCATCGACGTCGGGCACGAAGGCCTCCGAGATGCCCTGCACCGCGGTGGAGACCACGCTCGGTGCGGCGTCACGGACGAACCGCTTGGGTCGCACGCTCGTGCCGGCGCAGAAACGCTCCGCCCAGGCTGCCGTCTTCGGCACGGCCGCGAGCGCGTCCTTGCTCTCCGGTGCCAGCGTGCCGGAGGGGCGGTCCTCCAGAACGTCGAGCATGCGCTCGGAGCCGAGGATCGCTACAGCCAGCGTCTGCTGCCGGTCGGCGGGCGAGACGGGCAGCGCCGTCTGCGCGGCACGCAGTGCGATGCGCACGTCCCAGCGCGGGTCGGTGCTGGTCAGGCCGATGACCGACGGGATGAGTGGAGCGAGCTGCGGACGGGCGTGGTCCGCCGTGAGGTCGTTCACCGCACGGGCCAGCATCGCGATGAGCGGGTGGGTGCAGGCGGGGTGGTCGCTCCACTTCTCGCCTGCGAGGAAGGATGCGAGCTCCATGAAGCACGCGCCCTTCTTGGGGTTGCGGTGCTTCCCTCGACCCAGCATGGGCAAGATGTCGTACGTTCCAGCTTCGGTTCCGGTCACGATTCCACCCCCGAATTGGGTTCGCTACTTGCTCCAGTGTGCGTCTGGTGTGACGTAGATCGCAATAGTGAGCCTGTGAACTGCCTGAATCTCGCGGGTCGCGGGGCCCTGTCCCGGAGCCCTGCTCCGCCTCGGCGGTGTGCCTCAGGGCACCTCAGAGGCACCTCAGACGACTCAGGAGGTACCTCAGACGCGTGTCTGAGGTACCTCGCCCACCAGGACTGCCCGACCGCCTGATCCGGAGGGTCCGACCTCAGGACGAGTGTCTTCCTCATCAGCCGGACGGGCGCACGGCCCGCCGGGGACATCCGGAGGAATCATGTCGCTGTGGGGACCCGCCGCCGAAGCGGAGATCGAGTACCGGCGGACCGAGCTCAGGAAGGCCTGGGGTGACCGGAGAACGAGCGGTGCGGACCGCGCCGACCGGGCGGAGCGCCGAGCCGAGCGCCGCTCGGAGCGCACGTCGCAGCGCCGGTCGGAACGCCAGGTGCGTGCCGACCGCGCCGAGCAGATCAGGGAGGGCATCGCGGGTATGCGCCCGGCGTCCACCGGACGTCGTGGCCTGTTCGCGTGATCGAGGTGGGGAGCGGGGCGCGAAAGACCGGGGGGAGTGTCGGTGAGCGGTGGCACGATGTGCAGGTGCGACGCTCCACGACGATCCCCCTGGTCTCCCGGCAGGAGCAGGCTGCCTCGCTCCTGCTGGCAGTGGGGCGCGCCTCGGCGGGCCGGCCCGGCCTCGTGCTCGTCGGCGGTGACGCCGGCGTGGGCAAGACCCGGCTGATCAGTCACGTCGCCGAGGCGGCCGAGCAGGCGGGGGCGAGCGCCGTCGTCGTGCACTGTGTGGACCTGGGGCAGGTCGGCATCCCGTACCTCGCGTTCACCGACGCGCTGACGCAGCTGCAGGCCGGGGCTGCGGGGCCGGACGCCGCCGCCCGGGTGGCCGAGCTCGTGGCCGAGCGGCCGGCGCTGTGGCGGCTGCTGGAACCAGGTAGCAGCGCGGACGCCGACCATGACGAGCGGCTCCAGCTGTTCGAGGGCATCGCGCGCAGCCTCGCGGTGGCGGGCGAGCCCGACCGGCCACTGGTCCTGGTGGTCGAGGACGCCCACTGGGCAGACGCCTCGACACGCGACGTGCTGCGCTTCCTCGCGGCCCGCGCGCGTTCGGAGAACCTCCTGATCATCGTGACGTACCGGTCGGACGACGTCGACCGGCGCCATCCGCTGCGCCCGCTGCTCGCCGAGCTGTCCCGGCTGGAGCACGTCGAGCGGATGGACCTCCAGCCGTTCGACGAGAACGAGCTGCGCGAGTTCACCACCGTCCTGGCCGGCCGGCCCCTGGCAGCCGCGAGCTTCGCCGAGGTGCTGGACCGGTCCGAGGGCAACGCCTTCTTCGCCGAGGAGCTCCTGGACGCCGGGCCGTCCTCGGCCGGCCTGCCCTGGACCCTCACCGAGGTGCTCCGCACCCGGCTCGAACGGCTGGACCCCGAGGTGCAGCAGGTGCTGCGCATCGCGTCGGTCGCCGGACGCCGGGTGCGAGAGGAGCTGCTGCGGTCCGCCACCGCCCGATGGGGCGCGCTGGACGTCGACACCGCGCTGCGCGAGGCCGTGACCCAGCAGGTGCTCGTGGTGTCCGGGGCACACCTGGAGTTCCGCCACGCTCTGCTGGCCGAGGCCCTCTACGCCGATCTGCTGCCGGGCGAACGCTCGGCAGTGCACCGCGCCTACCTCGCGGTGATCGAGCAGGACGGGCCCGACGGCATGCCGATCGGCAGCGCGGCCGAGCGCGCGCACCATGCCTTCGAGGGGCACGACCTGCCCGCCGCCCTGACCGCGTCCCGTGACGCGGCCCTGCGCGCCCGCCGGCTGCTCGCTCCCGAGGAGGAGCTGAAGCACTGGGAACAGGTGCTGGCCCTCTGGGAGTCCGTCCCGGACGCCGAGGAGCGGATCGGCAGCGACCGGGTCACCGTCGCGCTCTCCGCGGGCGAGGCCGCCGCGCGGGCGGGTGACCCGGTGCGCGCGGTCAAGCTGACCCGGCGCGCGGTCGACGGGGTCAGCGACCCGGTGCGACGCGCCGGCATGCAGCACGTGCTCGTGCATCGCTATCTCGACCTGCCGACCTGGGACGAGACACCGGGCCAGGTCGAAGCGGCGATCGCGGACCTGCGGGCCGCCCTCGAGATCCTGCCGGAACGCAGCCCCGAGCGGATCTGGACCAACGCCCTGCTCGCTCGGATCGCGATGATCGTCGACCAGGACGACGACGCCCGCGTGCATGCCGACTGCGCCATCGAGGAGGCGCGTGCCACGGGCCAGTCCGGCGCGCTCGCCTGGGCGCTGTCCACCCTCGCGGTGCTGGACGTCGCCGACCCGGACCGGGCCTCGACGCTCCTGGACGAGGCTCGGACGGCCGCCGCCGAGGCCGGCGACGTGCTCACCGAGATGCGCACCCTGTACAGCGGTACGGCCAACCGCTTCTACGCGGGGGAGCTCGAGGCCGCCGAGCAGCGGGTGCAGCACGCGCTGGCCAGGGCGGAGGAGCTGGGGCTGGCCTGGAGCACACCCACCCTCAACCTGCGGATCCTGCAGGAGGTCATGCTCTATTTCCGTGGTGACCTCGCGGAACGGAACAGTGAGGGAGTGCCGACCACCGCCAAGCACGTCATGAACGCGACCCGGATGTACGCGGCGGTCGCGCGCGGCGACGGCGACGTGATCACGCGTGGCGAGGCCCTCCTCGACCACTGGCAGAGCGACGGCCAGATCGCCCTGATCGGTGGCGGCAGCCTGGTGGACGCCCTGACCTGGGCCGGCCGGTACGACGACGCCGCGGCGCTGGCCGTGCGCATCACCGACCACCTCGGCGAGGTGTGGACCGAGGTGTTCCTCGGCCGGATCTGGCTGTCGGCGCTGGCGATCGCCGCCCTGGCCGACGCGGCGGAGGCCGACCGGTCCGCCGGCCGCACCGGCGCGCCAGGCTCCGCCGCGGCGACCGCCGTGGAGTCTCGTGCGGCGGCCCGGATCGACAGCGGTGACTCGCTGCTGGCCATCGCGAGGGAGACCGCCCAGCGCGGCCGCCCCCGCGGCGGTGTGCTCGGACCCGAGGGTCGGGCCTGGCTGCAGCGCGCGACCGCGGAGAACGCCCGCCTGCACGCCGTGGTCGGGAACGCCCCGGGATCGGCGGGCGCCGGGGGCGACGAGCCGGCGTCGGGCGAGCTGTGGCGGGCAGCCGCCGCGGAGTGGCAGGCCGCGGTGAACGCCTTCGACTTCGGCTACCGCTACGAGGTGGCGCGCTCCCGCTATCGCTGGGCCGAGGCCCTGCTGGGGACCGGCGAGCGCGAGGCCGCCGAGGTCGAGGCGGCCGAGGCGCTCTCGGAGGCGGAGGACATGGGTGCCAGGCCCTTGGCCGACGCCGTCCGCGCGCTGGCCCGGCGAGCCCGACTCGACCTGCCCGGAGTACGTCGTGCCACCGCGTCGACCCTGACCGACCGTGAGGAGGAGGTGCTCGGCCTCGTCGCGCAGGGCCTGTCGAACCGGCAGATCGGCGAGCGGCTGTTCATCTCCACCAAGACGGTGAGCGTGCACGTGTCCAACCTGCTCGCCAAGCTCGGCGCCTCGGGGCGGGCGGAAGCGGTGAGCGTCGCACACCAGCGCGGGTTGCTCGAAGTCTGACCGGGAACGCGGCAGGCTACCGGCCCGGCGCAAAAGGGACACATCCGGTACATCTATCGCGCACACGCCCTTCTCTCGCAATACTGAGTAGATGCCGACGGACCTCCAGGCGTTGCGAGACCTCGAGCACGTCGGTCTCGGTGCTCCCACTGCTGATGAGGCCTTTGACCGGTTCGCTCGCCTGGTTCGGCGCCACCTGAGGGTGCCGGCCGCCGTCGTCTACTTCGCGGTCCCCCAAGGCCAGGTGCTCGCCGGCTCTTCCGGGATGCCGGAGCCGATGCAGTCGAACCGCATGCTGCAGTACCCCGGCACGCTCACGCACATGGTCGCCACGCGCGGTGAGCCGGTCGTGTCGTCGGACGCCCGCCTGGACCCGCTCCTACGCGACAACTATCTCGTCCGTGAGATGGGACTGGTCGCCGTGGCCGGCTACCCGGTCTTCGACCTCCGCGGCCGAGCAGTCGGCGCGCTGTGCGCGGTGGTGGACGAACCCCGCGAATGGTCCGAGGACGACCTGGCCTCCCTCGCCGACCTGGCCGCGGCCTGCACCGCGGAGCTACGGCTCCGGGCTGAGCGGGAGCGCGCGCGCCGGATCCAGCAGACGGCGGTCCGGGCCAACCGCCGCAGCAGGTTCCTGCTCTCCCTGAGCGAGGCGTTCGCGAACGCCAACACCCTGGACCAGGTCGAGGAGGTGATCGTCGAGGTCGGTACGGCCGGGATCGGCGCGCGGTACTGCGCTTTCGCCGTGACCGACGCCGACGGCCGGGGCATCACCTACCGTTCGCTGGTCCACGCGGAGCCCCAGTTCCCGCAGCGCCTGCGGCAGGCCAAGCTGGACGACCACCGGCCGCTGGCGGAGGCGGCCCGCACGGGCCGCCCCCTGTTCTTCCGGACGGGCGAGGAGCTGTTCTCCGGCTTCCCCGACGTCAGGGGCCTCTGCGACCCCGGGGTCGGCGCCCGCGCCTTCCTTCCGGTGGTGACGGCCGGCGCCGTGGTCGCAGTCATCGTGCTGGCGTGGGAGCAGGACCGCGGGCCGGACAAGGACTCGTACGCGCTCCAGACAGGTCTTGCGCACTACGCGGGGCACGCGCTCGAACGAGCACGGCTCCTGGAGGAGCGCAGGGAGTCGGCGAAGACGCTGCAGCGGGCGATGCTCAGCCGCCTGCCAGAGGTGGCGCACCTCGACATGGCAGCCACCTACTCCCCCGCCACGCGGTCCGACCAGATCGGCGGCGACTGGTACGACGCGGTCGCCGTGGACGACGACGCGACGATGTTCATGATCGGCGACGTGACCGGCCACGACATGCGCGCCGCGGCGAAGATGGGCCAGCTCCGGTCCCTGCTGCGTGCGTTCGCGTGGAGCCACGACGAGTCGCCGTCGGCCCTTCTGACCCTGCTCGACAAGGCCAACTCGGGCCTCGGCCTGCTCGCCAGCGGGACCGCCGTGGTGGCCCGGCTGGAGCGGATCGCCGGGGCCTACCAGCTCACGTGGTCCACCGCCGGCCACCCGCCACCGCTGGTGCTGCGCGAGGACGGGACGGTAGAACGCCTCTCGGTGCTGCCGGACATGATGCTCGGCGTACGGCCGACGGCCAAACGCACCGACCACGTCACGACCCTCCACCCCGGTGACACGCTCCTGCTCTACACGGACGGCCTCGCCGAGCAGCGCGGCACGACACCCGACCAGTGGCTGAACCGCTTGCAGAAGACGCTCGGGGTGCTGGGCGACACCGCCACGGCCGCGCTGCCCGTCACCCTCGTGCGTCGCCTCGCATCGGACGACCAGCGCGACGACGTCGCCGTACTGGCCGTCCGGGTGCGGGCGGCAGCCCCGTCGGGGCCGCCCTCGCCCGGTCGTCCCGCCACGGCGGAACGCAAGCTCGCCCCGTCGCTGTGCGACGTCGGACCGGCCCGCATCTGGGTCGACGACGTCCTGGAGAGCTGTGGCGTGCCGATGCCGCTGCGCCGCACGGTGATGCTGCTGACGTCGGAGGTGCTGACCAATGCCGTCGACCACGGGCAGGCGCCGTTCACCGCCACCGTCGAGGTGGACATGGAACGCCTCCGTGTCGGGGTGCGCGACTCCTCGACCGCGCAGCCCGAGCTCCGTGACCCGACGGTCACCGACTTCGGCGGGCGGGGCGTGCAGTTCCTCGAACGGCTCGCATCCCGCTGGGGCGTGGACCGGCACGGTCAGCCCAGCACCGGGCAGCGGCGGACCGGACAGCGGGAGAGCCGGCGGACCGGCAAGACCGTGTGGTTCGAGCTCGACCTGAAGTAGATCCGCCGGGATCGCGGGATCTGGCCGGCCCCGGACGGCCCGGGAGGGTTCGCCGGGTGATTTTCGGCCGGCGGCTTCGGCCAGAGTCGAATCCACGAGAGCGTGTCAGTGGTGCCGCGTACCGTGTGATCCATGGCACAGACAGCGTCAGAACCCAGGCAGAGCACCGGAGAGACCCTGGCCGCGGACGAGCTCTCCGCGCAGCTGGAGGTCTACCGCCGCGAGCTCACCGGATACTGCTACCGACTGCTGGGCGGCGCCTTCGACGCCGATGACGCGGTCCAGGAGACCCTCCTGCGCGCGTGGCGGTCCTACGAGCGGTTCGAGGGCCGTTCCTCGCTGCGCACCTGGCTGTACCGGATCGCCACCAACGTGTGCTTCGACCAGCTGGGTTCCAGCCGGGCCAAGCGGGAGCGGCCCATGGGCCTCGGCGCCGCGGTCGATCCGGTCGAGGAGAGCCTCGCCACCGTCCTGCCCGAGTACGCGTGGGTCGAACCCGTCCCGACCGAGCACGTGCTGCCCGGCGCCGGCGACCCTGCGGACACGACCGTGGCGCGCGAGTCGGTGCGCCTGGCGTTCGTCGCCGCGCTGCAGCACCTGCCGGCCAAGCAGCGTGCCGTGCTCATCCTCCGCGAGGTGCTGCGCTGGCCCGCGACGGAGGTCGCGACGCTGCTCGACACCTCGGTGGCCTCGGTGAACAGTGCGCTGCAGCGGGCACGCGCCACGCTCGCCGACAAGGCGCCGGACAGGTCGGGCACCTCCGAGGCCTCGGCGCCGCCGTCGGCGGACGAGTCCGAGCTGCTGGAGCGGTACGTCGTGGCGTTCGAGCGCTACGACATGAAGGCGCTGGCCAACCTCCTCCGCGAGGACGCGGTCATGAACATGCCGCCATACGCGATGTGGCTGGAGGGCATCGAGAACATCCAGGCGTGGATGACCGGGCCGGGCTACGAGTGTGAGGGCTCGCGCTGCGTGCCCATCCACGTCAACGGCACCCCGGGGTTCGCCCAGTACCGGCCGGACCCGAAGGGCGGCCATTTCCCGTGGGGGATCGTCGTGCTGGAGAACGACGGCAAGCACATCACCGGCATCACCACTTTTCTCGACACGGAGAAGTGGTTCTCTCGATTCGGCCTGCCGGACCACCTCGACTAGGCGTTTGGCCATACCCTCACAAGGGTGACTGTGCGATCCGTGGTGGTCGGCGTTGACCACAAGCACCCGGACCTGGCTCGGCGGGCAGCGTCGCT
Organism: Promicromonospora iranensis; assembly: GCF_028994775.1. GTDB lineage: Bacteria > Actinomycetota > Actinomycetes > Actinomycetales > Cellulomonadaceae > Promicromonospora > Promicromonospora iranensis_A. The sequence continues at coordinate 495,893 of NZ_JAJQMN010000002.1, forward strand.
CGTCCAGTCCCTGGGTGGAAGCCTGATCGAGCTCGTATGTGTGTGGGTCGACGAGACAGCCGTCTCGGACTCCCGAGGGTTCACCGTGTCGGTGGACCCGGACATCGCCGTGTCCTCGGACGCGTACGGGGCGGACGTCCTGGCGGGGCTGAACAGGGCGATGGCCGATGTCGGCCTGCCGTGGAGCGCCCTCCGGGGTGCCGGCGACCCGGCCGCAGAGCTGGGACGGGTGGCCGACGAGGTGGAGGCCGCCATGATCGTCGTCGGCGCACGACGTTCCGGCCTGCGCGGCTGGACCACGAACATCGTGGGCGGGACGGTCGCCGGCCGACTCATCCACAACCAGCCGCGCCCCGTCGTCGTTCTTCCGGGGACGGGATCGGCATCGTGAGCGATAGGTTCTTCCACAACCTGTCGACCGTTCACGAGGGGGCACACCGCGTGACACGAGCGCCGCATCGCGACTGGCGGTACATCGGTCTCGTCGCGCTCGGCGGAGCCGGCGGCTCGACGGCCCGCCATCTGGTGGGCGGATGGTCGACCGCTCCGCTGAACATGGTGTCCGTCCCGCTCGACGGCGCCGTCCCGGCGCTGCTCCTGTTCCCGGTCGGCACGTTCGTGGTGAACCTCGTGGGCTCGTTCGCCCTGGGTTATCTCCTGGAGTCCCTCTCGCGGCGCGGCCGGGAGACCGTCCGGCGGCGGAAGGTCCGCCTCGGCATCGGCACCGGCGTCCTGGGCGGGTTCACCACCTACTCGGCGTTGGCGCTGGAGACACAGCACCTGCTCACCCAGGGCGTCGCCGGGCTCGCCCTGCTGTACGTCGTGCTCACCCTCGTCGGCGGCACGGCGGCTTGCCTGGGCGGGATCGCGATCGCCGCACGCGCCGACCGACGCCGGGAGCAGAGGTCACGCCGATGATCGAGCTGCTCGTGGTGGCTGCCGGCGGCGGCGTGGGCGCTGCCGCCCGGTTCATGGTCGACGGTGAGATCCGCGCCCGGCACAGCGGCGGGTTCCCGTGGGGCACGTTCGTGGTGAACGTCGTGGGTTCGTTCCTCATCGGGGTGTTCGCGACACTGGCCTTCGCGCTCGTCGAGCGTGGCGTCCCGGAGGACGTCGCCTCCGTGCTGCTGCTCGCCCTCACGGTGGGCCTGTGCGGCGGGTTCACCACGTTCTCCACAGCCACCATGGAGTCGGTCCGCCTTGCCCAGTCCGGTCGGCTGCGCCTCGCGCTGGCCACCTCGCTGGGCACCCTGGCGGTGACCGTCGCGGCCGCCGGGCTGGGCATGGCGGTGGGTGGCCTGTTCGGCTGACCCGCGTCGGAGCACCGCCGCCGGTCACCGGCGGCGGTGAGTCCGGGCATCCTTCACCCGGGTGCCTGCACCCGGGTGTTCGTCACCCGGGGCCCTTCACCCGGGCGCCTCGCCCGGGTTGATCGCGCTGAGGAACAGCTCGGCCAGGAGCGTCCACTCCTTGAGCGGTCGATCGCCGACGAAGCGTGCCGCTTCCTCGGGCGTCCGGTTCACCAGCGCGATGTCGACGACGTACGAGCCGTCGCGCTCCCGCCAGACGACCGCGGCGTTCGTCCGTCGGCTCGACCCGCTGATCCCGGCCCGGAGCTCGTTCTCCGGCTTCTGCACCCGCTCGATCAACGGGTAGTCGCTGGTGTGTTCCCAGCTCGTCCACGCGTAGGCCAGCGCGCGCTCGAGATCCGCCCTCGCGGAGGTCACACGCGTCTCGCCGATCGCCGCCAGGCCAAGACCGAGGCCCTCGATGACCTCGGTCACCTGCTGTTCTTTGCTTTCCATGTTCGGACACTACGGGCACACCAGGCCGGAACCGGCGTTCGGGCGCCAATTCCCCCAGATTGTTCCCGTACTGCGGCCTAGGGCGCCTCCAGGGCGCTCACCGTACGCGTGTCGGTGTGCCGTGGCAGGCTTCGCTGCATGAGCCTGATGCTCCTCGATACCGCCTCGCTGTACTTCCGCGCGTTCTTCGGCGTCCCCGACTCGCTGCGGGCGCCCAGCGGCCTGCCCGTGAACGCCGTCCGTGGCCTGCTGGACACCGTCGCCTGGCTCGCCACCACGCACGGCCCCGACCGCATGGTCGCGTGCTGGGACGACGACTGGCGCCCCGCCTTCCGCGTGGAGGCGATCCCGAGCTACAAGGCCCACCGCGTCGCGCAGGAGGCCCCGGGCACCACCGGCATCGAGGAGGTGCCCGAGGTGCTGCTCGCCCAGGTCCCGATCATCGTGGACGTGCTCGCGGCGCTCGGCATCGCGCGGGTCGGCGTTCCCGGCTACGAGGCGGACGACGTCATCGGCACCCTGACCACCCGCGCCGTCGAGCAGAACGCCGGCCCCGTGGACATCGTCACGGGAGACCGCGACCTGTTCCAGCTGGTCGACGATGCCGCAGGGGTGCGCGTGCTGTACCCCGCGCGCGGCATCCGTGACCCCGACGTGGTGAACCAGAAGCGCCTCGCCGAGCGGTACGGCGTCGCCTCCGGGCAGGCCTACGCGGACATGGCGACGCTGCGGGGTGACCCGAGCGACGGCCTGCCGGGTGTGCCGGGAGTCGGCGAGAAGACGGCCGCCAAGCTGCTCGCCCAGTACGGCACGCTGGCCGGGATCCTCGCGGCCCGTGACGCCGGCGACAAGGGCCTGACCACCACCCAGCGCCGTCGCCTGCAGGAGGCCGACGCCTACCTGCGGGTGGCGCCGATCGTGGTGCAGGTGGCGCGGGACGTGCCGCTGCCGGAGTTCGACCCGGCGGTGCCCCAGGCACCCGCCGATCCGGAGGCACTGGAGGCGCTGACCGCCCAGTGGGGCCTGAAGTCCAGCGTGGAGCGGGTGCGCACCGCCTTCGGCTGGGCTTGAGCGCAGCCGGACAGGTCGGACGCGCAGGTCACCGGAGTGACCTGCGCGTCCGACCGGTGGGTCAGGAGCTGACGGCGGCGTCGTAGCGGTCCAGGACCACCTGGACCAGGCGCGGGTCGGCCTTCTCGGCTCGAGCCGGTCCGGAGACCGGATCGGTCACGATGTCGGCACCCGCCTCCAGCACGCGGTCCAGGAAGTACCCGGGTGCCAGCAGGTAGGACACGACGATGACGCGTGCCGTGGCGCCACCGGCTCGGGCGGCGGTCACCGCGGCGGGCACGCGCGGTTCCGCGCCCGCCCCGTACGACGGTGTGACCGGCCGTCCCAGGCGCTGGGCCAGCGCGCTGGCGACCTCCTCGACGGCGGTGGCAGCGGCTGCCACGGAGGACCCGGCGGCGGCGAGGACCACCGCGTCGTCGGACCGGAAGGGGCCGTGCGCGGCCTCCGCGGCGGCATACCGGTCGGCGAGGATGTCGACGAGCAACGGGTGCGGCCCGAGCGGTTCCGCGGCGACTGCCGGGCCCGCGCCGGAGCCGTTGACCGCGGCGACCGCCTGCGCGATGTCGTGCCGCACGTGGTACCCGGTCGACAGCAGCAACGGCACGACGACGGCGGAACCCGCGTCGTCGGCCGCGGCCGCCAGAACCTCGCCCACCTCCGGCTGCTGCACGTCCACGAAAGCCTCGCGCACGTCGAGCTCGGGCCGGGCCGCACGAACGCCGTCGAGCAGCGCGCGGACCGCCGCCTGACCAGCAGGATCGTCGGTCCCGTGGGACGTCCCGACCAGTACCGCACTCATCGTCTCTCCCATCGGTCCACCGGTCCTTGCCACCACCGAGAACGGCCGCTCAGGTCAGCCCGTGTTCTGCAGGCCCGCCGAGACACCGTTGACCGTCAGCAGCAGCAGGTGCTGCAGCCGGCCGGCGTAGTCGCCGTCGACCGCGGAGCCGCCGTCGGAGCCGGTGCGCAGGCCGCGCAGCGCGCGGACCTGCAGCAGCGAGAGGGCGTCGACGTACGGCGACCGCAGCTGCACGGCGCGGCCGAGCACGCGCTTGGAGGCCAGCGGCCACTCGTTGCCGCTGATCTTCAGCACCCACTCACGGGTCAGGCGGAGCTCGTCGAGCACCATCGCCGCGAGATCGTCGCGGTCACCCAGCGCGAGGTACTGCGCCGCGATCCGCTCGTCGGTCTTGGCGAGAGACATCTCGACGTTGTCGAGCAGGGTCGCGAACAGCGGCCACTCGTTGCGCGCCGACCGCAGGAGCTCCACGTCGCCGCACGCGGCGAGCGCGGTGCCCAGGCCGTACCAGCCGGCAAGGTTGATGCGGGCCTGCGACCATGAGAAGACCCAGGGGATCGCGCGCAGGTCGTCGAGCGAGTTGACCGAGAGGCCGCGCTTGGCCGGACGCGACCCGATCGGCAGCAGTCCCACCTCCTCCAGGGGCGTGACCTGCGCGAACCACTTCGGGAACCCGTCGGCCTTCACGAGCTCGTGGAACCGCTCGCGGGAGGTCGCGTCGAGCGCCTTGGCCAGGGGGGCGAACTTCGCGGCGGCGTTCTCGTTCACTGCCTCGACCGACGGCGCGGACGCCAGCAGCGTCGCCGCGGCGACCTGCTCGATGTGCCGGGACGCGATGGTGGGGTCGCCGTACCGGGCGAGGATGACCTCGCCCTGCTCGGTCAGCTTGAACCGGCCGTCCACCGAGTGCGGCGGCTGGGCGAGCACCGCGCGGTTGGCGGGGCCGCCGCCACGACCGAGCGCGCCACCACGGCCGTGGAACAGCGTGAGCTTCAGGTCGTTGTTGCGTGCCCATTCGGCGATCCGCGACTGGGCGTCGTGCAGGGCGAGCGTCGCCGCCACGGGACCGACATCCTTGGACGAGTCCGAGTAGCCCAGCATCACCTCGACGCGTCGACCATTGTCGGCCAGCCGCTTCTGCACGGCGGGCAGCGTCAGCATCGAATCGAGGATCGGCACCGAGTTCTGCAGGTCCGCGAAGGTCTCGAACAACGGGATCGCGTCGATCACGGGACCCGCCTGCGGGTCGTCGGCAAAGGCGTAGGACGCCAGCTCGTAGACGGCGGCGAGGTGCTCCGGCGCCTGCGTGAACGACACGATGTAGCGGCGCGCGGCGCTCTCACCGAACCGGCGCTGGATGGCGCCGAGCGCACGGTAGGTGTCGAGCACCTCGCGGGTCTTGTCGCTCAGCGCTCCGTTGACCCCCAGCTCACGGATCTCGTCCAGCGCTGCCGCGTGCACCTGTGAGTGCTGCCGCACCTCGAGCTCCGCGAGGTGGAACCCGAAGGTCTGCACCTGCCAGACCAGCCGCTGCAGGTCCCCGTACGCGGCGCGGGCTGCGCCGGCGGCCACCAGCGAGTCCTGCACGACCATCAGGTCGGCCTCGAACTCCTCGGCGTTCGCGTACGCGAGGTCGGCGTTGCGCGTCCGGGTGGCGGCGACGCGCTCCGCGAGGGCCAGCATGACCGCCCGGTGCGGCTCGTTCGGCGAGGCCTCCTGGGCCCGCCGGGCGACCTCCTCGGACATCTGACGGATCCGCTGCCACAGGGCGTTGAGGCCCGACGACGGGGTGGTGCCCTCTGCGTCGAGCGTCAGCTTGCGCCCGGTCTCCACCGCGAGCCGCTCCAGCGCTGCCAGCGCGTGGTCCGCCGCCAGGGACGCGGCCTGCCGGGTGACCTCGGCGGTGACGTTGGGGTTGCCGTCGCGGTCGCCGCCGATCCAGGTCCCGAGCTTCACGAACGGCTTCGCGACGGGGGTGGAGCGGCCGGCGTCGTCGGCCAGGAGCCAGTCATCGAGGCGTCGGTACACGTCGCCGAAGACGTCGACGAGCACGGCGTCGAACACACCCATGACCGTCTTGACCTCGTCGAGCACCGAAGGCTTGCTGGTCCGCACGGGTGCGGTGCGCCACATGGTGTCGATCTCGGCGAGGACGCGCCGCTCGTTCTCGACGAGGGTCACCCCGCCGAGCCGGCGGGTGTCCCGCTCGGCCAGGAGATCCGAGATGCGGCGGATGGTCCCGCTGATCGCCCGGCGGCGAGCCTCGGTCGGGTGCGCCGTCAGGACCGGCCGGAACTCCAGCTCGCCGAGCCTGCGCAGGGCCTCGTCGCGCCCGACCTCCTCGGTGAGCCGGGCGAAGGCCGCGGGAATGGTGTCCTCGAGGACCGCCGGACCGGAGGTCGTCTCGGCCTCGCGGGAGCGCAGCACGCGGACGCGGTGGTACTCCTCGGCGAGGTTGGCGAGGTGGAAGTAGCAGGTGAAGGCACGTGCGACCTGTTCGGCACGCTCGACGGTGAAGGACGCCACCAGGTCCGCCGCCTCGTCCAGCGCGTGGGGCGACGGGTCGCCGTAGGCACGGATGGTCAGCTCGCGGAGACGTTCGACGTCGTCCAGCAGATCCTGGCCCCCGTCCTCTCGGAGGATCCTGCCGAGAAGTCCGCCCAGGAGGCGTACATCCTCGCGCAGCGGGTCGGGTACCTCGTGCCGGGCGTTGCCGCGAACGGTCTGAGTTGATTCACTCACGGGCTAGAGCCTAGGACGAGATTGCCAATGCCCGTTCATCGTGTCCGGTTGTTGGTCTGGTCATGACCAGTCCGACTCTGGTTGGCTGTCTGCCTGTGACCGGTTACGACGCAGATTTCCTCGGTTTCACCGTCCCGCTCCCGGTCTCGCCCGTCGAGGTACGTGTCCTCCATTACACCCATTTCTCGGTGCTGCTCGACCCGCGCCGCCGGCTCGCCTCGGCGACGGCCTGCGTCGTCGAGGGCGCCACGCTCCTGGCCCTGCGTCGCAGCGGCCGGTGGCGGCTGGACGGCCGCGTCCCGACCGACGAGCAGTCGGGCAGCGAACTGTACTCGGGCAACCCCCTCGACCGCGGCCACCTCGTCCGGCGGCTCGACCCCGTCTGGGGCGACGCCGAGACCGCGGCACGGGCCAACCACGACACGTTCACCTACACGAACGCGGCGCCGCAGGTGAACAGGTTCAACCAGTCCAAGGAGCTGTGGAACGGGCTCGAGGACCACGTGCTCCGGTACGCCGCGGCCCATGACCACCGCATCGTGGTGCAGACCGGGCCGGTCTTCGCGGCCGACGACCCGCTCTACCGCGGCGTCCGCATCCCGCGCCTGTTCTGGAAGATCGTCGCCTGGGTCGGGCCGGGCGACGTGCTGCAGGCCACCGGGTTCGTGCTGGACCAGACGCCCCAGCTCGACGACGCCCAGCTCTACGAGATCACCGCCCAGGCCCTGGCCCGGGACGACATCCCGCCGCTCGGTCCGTTCCGGACCTACCAGGTGCCCGTCGCCGACGTCGCCGCGCTGACCCGCCTGGGCCTCGGCCCGCTCCCGGGCGCGGACGTGCTCGCGGAGCCGCCCCGGACGCCGTCGGGCAGCCGGCCGACGGACATCACCATCCACCGGCTACCCCGGGCACGCGCGTGGTCGGAGATCCGAACCCGCGACCAGATCACCCTCCCTCGCCGCTGAGTGCTGGGTATTTGCGCGATAGAGGGGCAGGAAGCAACAAATACCCAGCACTCAGCGGGCTAGGCGTGATGCTGCCAGCTGTGGGTCGGGGCGTAGTTCAGGATGCGGCGCGCCTTGTCGATGCTCAGGAGCGTCTCCCTTCCCACGAGCGGACGGCGGAGCGGCACGTCCGGGAACACCTCGGCGGCCAGGTCGGCCGACGGCCGGTCCATCACGGTGTCCTCGTTGGCGATGACGAACGCCTCGAACCCGGTGAAGTCCGCCTCCAGCGCGCGGCGCACCGCCTGCGCGCCGTCGCGGCCGTCGATGTAGCCCCACAGGTTCCAGCGCCGCGCCTCGACGTCGTCCTGCCAGGACGGGAAACGGGCGTAGTCCTCAGGACGCATCACGTTCGAGAACCGCAGCGCGGCGACCTTCAGCGCCGGGTCCCACCGGGTGAAGTGCTTGGCCATCTCCTCCTCGAGCGACTTGCCGAGGGAGTACGTGGACTGCGGCAGCACGTCGTACTCCTCGTCCACCGGAAGGTACGGCGGCGGTACGTCGAACGGCAGGCCGAGCACCGTCTCCGACGACGCCGTGACCACGTTCCGGATGCCGACCACCTGCGCGGCGCGCAGCACGTTGTACGTGCTGGGCACGTTGTTGCGGAAGGTCGCGGCGTTGGTCGCCATGCCGGGTGCCGGGATGGCGGACAGGTGCACGACGGCGTCGGCCGCGCGCCCCTCGTCCACACCGGACAGCAGCTCGATCACCTGGCCGAGGTCCGTCAGGTCGGCGACGGTGAAGTCACCCGGGCTGCCGGGGGCAGGCGCGACGCGGTCGGTGCCGACCACCTCGTAGCCCGACTCCACCAGGTGCTCCACCACGAACCGGCCGAGCTTGCCGCTCGCCCCTGTGACCACTGCTCGCTGCGTCGTTGCCATCGTCCGATCCTGCCAGGTGGTCTCGACGAGCTCGACAGCGAGAAGATCAGCCGAGGCGCTCGCGCAGCCAGGCGATGTCGGGCCTCATGTCGCCCTTGGTCTCGCAGATGACAGGGGCGCCCGCCGCCGCGATCACACCGATCAGCAGCTCCTCGGGTATCTGGCCGGCGCCGAAGTTGATGTGCCGGTCGGCCCCGGACCCGGCCACGTCGCGCGAGTCGTTGGCGTGCACCAGGTCGATGCGGCCGGTGATCGCCCGGATCTGGTCGACCGCCGTCGCGAGGTCGATGCCGCCCGCCCAGGCGTGGCAGGTGTCGAGCGTGAACCCGACGTTCTCGCCGCCGTTCGCCGAGGTCACGGCGGCCCACAGCGCTTCGATCCGCTCCAGGCGGCGGGCCATGGAGTAGTCCCCGCCCGCCGTGTTCTCGATGAGCACCGGGACGTCGGTCTCCAGGGCGTCGATGGCCTTGCGCCAGTTGTCGAAGCCCTTGGCCGGCTCGTCGTTCGCGGTGACGTGCCCACCGTGGACCACGACGCCCTTGGCGCCGATCGCGGAGGCGCCGTCCATGATCTGCTGCAGGAGCTTGCGGCTCGGGATCCGGATCCGGTTGTTCGTGGACGCCACGTTGATCACGTACGGCGCGTGCACGTACAGGTCCAGACCGGCCGCCGCGGCGTCGGCCCGGAGAGCCTCCGCGCCACCCTCGTACGGCAGTTCCGGAACCTTCCAGGCCTGTGGGTCGCTGAGGAACACCTGCACCGTGTCCGCGCCGAGCGACTTCGCCGCACCGATCGCGTCGGTCAGGTCCACGTGCGCGCCGATCTTCACCATGGCCCCACCATAGGACGGCACACCGACACGGCGACGGCCGACGGCGTCAGCCCAGCGCGCGCACGCCGACCGGCGTCACGGCGAGCCATCTCTTCAGCCGAGACCGCGGACGCCGTTCGGCGTGACCTCGAGGAGGTTGCCGTCGACCGACAACATCGTGCCGCCGAAGCGCACGTCCATATCGACGGTGTCCTCGTCGCCGTGCAGCTCCCAGGCCACCTCACCGGAGACCGCGTCCAGCGACACCAGCCCCGTACCACCGGAGGCGTACTCCGTGGCCAGGAGCACGAACTGCCCGTCGGTGAACGCTCGGGTCACGTACCGTGCCGTCTCGTCGGAGCCCGAGTCGTCCCACGTCCACCGCTCCTCACCGGTCATGAGGTCCAGCCCACGGACCGCCCCGGTGCCGGACAGGATCACGGCAGTCCCCGCAACCTGCGCGAGAAACATCTGGCTGTTCGCCGGCACCTCGGCCTCCCAACGGAGGGTGCCGTCCGGCTCGTAGGCCCCCACACCGCCTCCCGGTCCACCCATCCCGACGAGCGTGTCGGGCCCGACCCCGTCCACGGCGACGGGCTCCGCCGCGTACGCGTCGATCTCGCCCACGGCATCCCCTGCGGCGTCGTAGAGGACGGTCCGCATCTCCTCGCCGAACGCGTATCCGGTGTACCCGCCGGCGCGGAGGCGATCCACGCTGCCCGTCCCGGGCTCGATCTCGGTGCCGAGCAGCACGCCGTCCGCCGTGACGGCGGCCTCGATGCCGCACCCGTACAGCTGCACCAGCCCGCTGGAGATCCGCGCGCCGAAGGCGCTCGGATCGAGCATGTCGGTCACGTCCACCGCAGTGCTTCCCCCGTCCCAGGACCTGCCGTACCAGTTGGCGCACTGGTCGGCGCGCGTGGGCCGGAACGGGATCGTCACCCGCCAGCGCTCCTCGCCCGTGACGGCGTCCTCAGCACGGAGCGTGAGGTCCTGGCCGGCCTCGACGGTGCCCGAGCACTCCCCCATGTCGGTGCACCGCGCGTCGCCGAGGTCCGTCGTCGACGCCCGTCCGACCCGGTCCCCGCGCAGCACCGTGCCGTCCGGCCCGGGCCGCGCCGCGCCGAACCGGCGGGTGTCCGCCGGATCGAGCACACGCGTCGCCGAGACCACGCCGTCCGGGCCCACCACGGTGACCGCCCGGTCCGCTCCGGAGCCCGTGAGGCACACCAGCTTCGTCGTCGTGACCTCACCCCAGTCCGCCGAGCCCATCGGCCCGCAGTCGGCAACAGCCCCGAGCGGCACCGACCAGGCCTCCGCACCCGTCGCCGCGTCGAGCGCGACCAGGGTGGTGCCCGACTCGACCGTCTCGGCGCCCGACGCCGCGTCGACCGCCACCAGGTCCGCGCCCGACTCGAACACGAGGACGTCCCCCAGCACCGCTACCTCGGCTCCCAGCCCTTCCTCCAGGGCGCTGGGCGAGCCGACGTCGCCCTCCCACTCCCACGTCTCGACGAGCGGCGCGGACACGTCGACGACACCGCCGTGCACGTCGCGCATCCGGTCCATCCGCGCGCCGTCCCGCACGCCGTCGAACACCAGCCCCGTGCCGAACACGATCGCCAGGACCGCGGCGGCCGGTGCAAGGACCCGCAGCCGTCGGCCCGCCCCGCCCGACGGCGGCTCGCCGGACGCCGACCCGGCACCGTCCGGCTCGTCCTCTGAACCCGCGCCGGGTGGAGCGCTCGGTCCCTCGGGATCGGTCGCTCCGTCGTCGATCAGGTCGAAGACGAACGCGCCACCCTGATCCGGATCACGTGCCATGCGGTCGAGCGTATGCCGGTCCGGCCCGAGTCACCCGAGACCCCGTACGCCGCGCGGGGTGACTTCGAGCAGGTTGCCGTCGACCGCGACCAGGTCGCCGACCACGCCCTGCTCGACGGTGTCGCCGTCGGTCGGACCGAACGTGGTGGGCGGCCCGCCGCCGGCCCGGTCCCAGACCACCGCTCCGGAAGCCGCGTCGAGCGCGACGAGCCCCTGTGTCCCACCGGCCTCGCCCTCGGTCCGCAGCAGCACCGACTCACCGTCGGTGAAGGCCTGGACCACGTGGGCGCTCCCGAAGTACCCGCCGTCGTCCGCCGATGCCGGGGCCGATCCGCCCCAGACCCACCGCTCCGCGCCCGTCGCGAGATCCAGCCCGCGCACGTTCCCTCCTCCGGTGCTGACCACCGCCGTGTCACCCACCTGCGCGAGGAACTGCTGACCGCCCGACTGGAGCGCGATGTCCCACCGCGGTGTGCCGTCCGCCTCGTAGGCGCGCAGCCGACGAGCGGGCTCGTCCACCGCGAGCAGCGTCGCGGGCCCGGCCTCGTCGTAGGCCCACGGGACGAGCGGGTAGCCGGTGATCTCACCGACGACGCCGCCGTCCGCGGCGTACAGGGTGGCGCGCGGCACGCCCTCGAAGTTCGTCGCGGCGTAGCCGGTCGCGCCGAGCCCGGTGACAACGCCCCGGCCCGGTGAGAGCTCCGTGCCGAGCACCACCCCGTCCGGCGTGACGGAGGCCTGGATGCCGCAGCCGTTCAGGTCGACGAGCCGGGCGCCGACCCGGGCGCCGAAGGTGTCCGGGGCGAGCTGCCCGCTGAGCACCAGGCGAGTCGACGAGCCGACCCAGGACCCTCCGAACGTGCGGGAGCACTGCGTGGCGTCCGCCGCACGGAACGGCACGGTCACCGTCCAGCGCTCCGCACCCGTCGCCGCGTCCTCCGCACGCAGCACCAGGTCCCGGCCCGCCTGGACCGTTCCGGTGCACTCGCCGAGGTCGGTGCACTCGGCATCGCCGACATCGATCGCCGAGGGCAGCCCCACCCGTCTCGCGCGCAGCACCGTGCCGTCCGGCCCGACGTGGGGCTGTCCGTACCGGCGCGCGTCGGCGGCGTCGAGAACGCGTGGGCGGGACGCCGTCCCGTCCGACCGCACAGCGATGACCTCGCGCTCGGCGCCGATCCCCTGCAGACACACGAGGGCTGCCGAGTCCGGGTCCGTCCCGGCGAACGACCCCTTCGGCCCGCAGTCCGCGTTCCGGCCGAGCGGGACGGTCCAGGCTTCGTCACCGGTCGTCGGGTCCAGTGCGACGAGCTCGCCGTCGGACTCGAGCACCAGCACACCGCCGAGCACCGCGACGTCCGTGCTCGGGCCGGAACCGACCGTGCCGTCCCACATCCAGGTACCGACCAGGGGTGACGACAGGTCGGTGACACCGTGGGAGACGTCGCGCATCCGCTCGCTCCGCGCGTGGTCCCGGACATCGTCGACGGCGAGCCCGGTCCCGAGCACGATGGCCAGGACCGCGGCGACCTGGGCGGCCACCCGCCGCTTCCGGCCAGGGCTGCCCGACGCCACGGGATCGGCCGGATCGGCCGCTTCCGCCGGACGCGCCGGCCCATCACCAGCGGCCGCGTCGTCCTCGACCAGGTCGAAGACGAACGCGTCGCCCTCGTCCGGCCCGCGCGCCATGCGCCAGAGCGTAGCGCCGGGATCAGCCGGTCCGGCGGGCCTCACCCCAGACCGCGCACACCCTCCCGGGTGAACTCGACGAGGTGTCCGCCGACGGCGACCACCGGGCCGGTCGTCGGCATGTCCCAGAGCTGCTCGCCGGTGTCCAGGTCGAGGGTAACGAACCGTCCCTCACCGACCCCATCCCGCGACAGGTGCGCCAGCGCCAACGCCTCACCGTCGGTCAGGGTCCGGTAGCGGGCGAGCCCGGCCAGGCCGTCCCGGCTCCACGTCCAGAGCTCCGCACCCGTGGACCGTTCCAGGCCCACCACCGTGTTCCCGCGGTCCACGACCACGACGTCCCGGCCGGCGAGCAGGACGCTCCAGCCGTACCGCTCCGACCAGGCCACCGAGCCGTCCTCGCGCTGCGCCTCGAACCCCGACCCGTCGGTCCTCGTCGTGACGAACCACAGGTCGTCGGGTGCGTCGGGTGACGTCGCGTCGACCCGCACCCAGCCGTTCAGGGTCTGCAGGGTCTCGCCGGCCTCGTCGACGACCGTCGTGCCCGGACCCTCACCCTGGAGGGCGAAACGGCCCGGGTCGAGCTCCGTGACCCACGCCGGCGAGGACCCGTCCGCGGCGACGGCCAGATCGAGCCGTGTGCCCGACACCGACAGGGTCGCCGACACGCCGCACCCGTCGACGACCACCGTCCCGGCCCCCGCCCGGACCGCGACCACGTCGGTGTCGACCGCCGACTCGACGGTCAACCGCTCGCCGGACTCGACCGTCGCCTGGCAGTTCATCGAGTTCATCGGGTCGAAGTCGACGACGGCCCTCCAGCGTGCGGTACCCGTCCGGGCGTCCTCCGCGACGACGAGGAGGTCGCGGCCGGTGGTCACGAACTCGGGCGAGCAGCCGACCGACGGTTCGCACGCCACCGCCCCGGCCGGCTCGCCGGTCCGGCTCGTCCGCACGGCCAGCCCGTCCGGTCCCGGGAACACCTGCTCGCCCTGTGCCAGGTCCGCGGACCGCGCCCTGGTGCTCCCGTCCGGGGCGATGGTCAGCACCTCGCGCACATCGTCCGCGCCGTGCACGCACACCAGCGCCTCGGTCGACGTCGACGCGTCGTAGCCGGTGGGGCCGCAGGTGGGGTGGTCGCCCAGCGGGACGCGCCAGGCCACCTCGCCGCGCTCGGGGTCGATGGCCACGACGTCCTCGAAGCCCGGCAGGACCGGCTCGCCCCGGTCGGGCGCCGGGGCCACCCACTGACTCTGCGCCTTCGCCGGTGGCACCACGAGCAGGGGTCCCATGGTCACCACCTGCTGATCCAGGGGCATGTCCTGGCCCTGCTCGGGGAGCGTGTCGAACGGCACCCGCCAGATCTCCGCGGGCGGGTCCGCGAGCGACGCGACGCCTACCGACGAGGTGCGCATCAGCTCCTCGCGCCGGTCGTCCCGCACCAGGTCGACGGCTGCGACGGCCACCGCGACGACGGTGACGGCCGCGGCGGTGAGCAGCCAGGTCCGGCGCGGCACCCGCGACAGCCTGACCAGGAGCGGGGGGCGAGCCAGGGGCTCGGCAGCGGCGTCCGGTCCCTCGTCGGTGCCGGCCGCGGCGTCCGGCCCGTGCTCCTCGACCAGGTCGAAGACGACGGGCTCCTGCTTGTCGGGCCGGGGCATGGCGGGAGCCTACCCGCGCGACCTGCGCGCTCCGGGCCGCAGCCGGCCGCGGCTCGACCGGCGGTCAGCCGAGGCCCACCACGCCCTCCTGCGTGATCTGCGCCAGGTACCCGTCGACACTGATCAGCTGGGTGTACGGGGTCTCCTGCTCGATCTCCCAGCGCGTCGATCCGTCCCGCAGGTCGACGGCGAGCAGCCGCAGGCCGGACGCGCTACCGCTCGGGTCGGCGCTCACCGGCAGCAGCAGGGTGTCGCCGTCGGTGTAGGCACCGAAGATCGTCGACTCCGCCGCCCACGCCATGTCGCCGAACGAGAGCGTCTCGGGATCGAGCGTCCACCGGTCCGCGCCCGTGCCGAGGTCGATGCCACGCACCGCACCCTGCTCGTCCAGGACGACGGCGGTGCGGGCCACGCGGGCCAGGAGCGCCGTGGCCCGGAGCTGAGGAGCGGACCAGAGCCGTGCCCCGGCGTCACCCTCGGACGTGGAGCTCGCCTCGACGTGGACGCCCACGCGCTCCAGCAGGATGCCCGGGTCACGGCCGTCGGTCGCCCACGGCACCAGGACCTGGCCGTCGAGCTGGACGGTCGCGCCGTGCGGCAGGTGCACGACGTCGCCGGGGACCGCGGCGTCGGTGACCGTCGTGTCGGGACCGACCCAGCCGCCGTCGGGCAGGGCCGCGAACGACGCGGTGTCCACACCGTCGGCGGGCGGGTCCTCCGGGTCCTCCGGGTCGTCCAGCCGGGTCCCGTCGAGCAGGAACGCCGCCGAGACCCCGCAGCCCTGCACCTCCAGCACGTCACCGTGCAGGTCCCAGCCCAGCGCGCCGGCGACGTCGAGGACCGGGGCGCCGCTCTCGTCGTAGGTGATGCAGCTGTCGGGGCGCGGAGCCCCGAAGGCCACCGTCTCGCTCCAGCGCTCCGTGCCCGTCGCGGCGTCCTCCACGCGGACCGTCAGGTCGGGGCCGACGAAGGCCTTCGGAAGGTGCGGGGCGCCCAGCTTGTCGACCACCACGGGTCCCTGCTCCTGCTCGCCGCCGGTGGGCTCGAAGTGGATGAGCCCGCCGCCGGGGGCGGGCGTCACCTGGGCCGCCGGGTCGAGCTCGCGGCTCCGCGTGGCGCCGTCCACCTCGATGACCGTGACGCCCTGCACCCGATCGCCGCCGTCACCGGACGACGTGACGCAGACCAGCGGGTCGGCAGGCCCACCGGACTCGGACCCGCCGGTGCCGAGGCGCGTCGTCGGCCCGCAGTCCAGATCCTCCTCGAGGTCGACGGTCCACAGCTCCTCGCCCGTCGCGGGGTCCACGCCGCGGACCTTCGCGTCGCCCACGATCGCGAGCACACCCGGCATCTCGACCAGGGTCGCGGCGATCGGGTTCTCCAGGTCCATCGACCACTGCTCGGCGGGCTTCGCCTCCAGGCTCCGCACCCCGGCGGGGGTCGCGAGGAGCGCCTGCTCGCGCAGCCGTGCGTCGACCAGCACCCCGGCCGCCACCGCCAGCACGACGACGGACACCACGCTCCCGACCAGCAGCACCCTGCCGCGGCGGGTGGTGGGCAGCCGCCGTCGGACGGCCGCCCCACCCCGTCGCGCGGTCCGACCGACGGCGGCCCCGGCACCGATGAGCGCCTGCGTCACCCGGCCGGGTTCGCGGGGAGCCGGCTCGTCGGCGGCGTCCGGTTCGGCCCCGTCCGGGCTGTCGCCGTCCGTGCCTGCGGCTGCCGTTTCGCCGGCGTCCGTTCCGCCGACGTCCGAGACACCGGGAACCTCGTCGATGAGGTCGAAGGTGTGTACCTTCGACGGCTCGGGCGTCCCGTTCCCGGTGTCGTCGTGCTGGGTGCGTTCGGTCACGCCCCGAGGGTAGTGCCCCGTTCCGCGGCCATCGCCGACTTCCAGCTGACCCGGCCGCCGGTCTGCATGAGCGCACCGCGGTAGGCGCGCTCGCTCAGGAGCACCGCGCCGAGCGTGGTCACCACGAGGATCAGGAGCGACACGAGCGGCTCCCACCAGAGCGCGTCGCCGTTCAGGACCCGCACCGGCATCGACACGATGGAGGCCGGCGGGATGTAGGACAGGACGCGCTCGAACACGCCGTCAGCGGAGAACGTGACCACGTAGACGCCCATGAGCAGCATCATCAGGGGGCTGGTCGTGTACTGGAGGTCCTCCGTCCGCGACGCGAGGGAGCCGGCCACCGCGTACAGGGCGGCCACCGCGACGAACCCGACCGTGAAGAAGACGACGAACCACAGCATGGTGGACGTCATCGCGGGCAGGATCGCCGAGAGGTCCGTGAACGAGGCCCCGATGAGCCCGACGGCGCCGAGCAGCACGTTCTGTGCCAGAGCGATCGCGGAGCTGCCGATGATCTTGCCCGCCAGGAGCTGCCGTAGCGGCACGGCGGTGGCGATGATCTCGACGAGCCGGGACTGCTTCTCCTCGATCACGCTCCCCGCGATCATCG
Source organism: Promicromonospora iranensis (assembly GCF_028994775.1). Lineage (GTDB taxonomy): Bacteria > Actinomycetota > Actinomycetes > Actinomycetales > Cellulomonadaceae > Promicromonospora > Promicromonospora iranensis_A. Next base: position 512,648 of record NZ_JAJQMN010000002.1, read on the forward strand.
CGCCCGAGCCGACGGCACCGACGAAGAACAGGAAGGCGAGGACGAACCCGGCCGCGAACACGATCTGCGGGTCCACCGGATTGCCGTCGAGCCGTTCGGTCTCGACCTCGCTGCCCACCGTCAGGGCCTTCATGCTCGTGCCCGCGTCGGCCGCCCGGCCGGCCAGGACCTGGTCACGCACCGTGGTCTCGATCAGCTGCGCTAGGTCCGGGTCGGGCTCCCGCCAACCGGACAGGGTCCAGCCGTCGGTGCCGGTCGCCGCACCGGAGCTGAGCCACGCGTCGGCGGTCTCGTCGTCGAGCGCGGCCTCGGCGGCTGCCGTGTCGTCGACCGTGAGCACGCTGAGCTCGATCTTCCGGTCGTCCGACGCCGCGTCGGCCGCGGCGGACTCCACGGCCGTCGCCGCCGACTCGTCGCCGGCGACCACCGCCACGTCGAACGACTGGGTGCGCCCCTCCATGAAGGACGTGAAGCCGATCAGCCCGCCGATCATCGCGACGGTCACCGCGAGGCCGATCAGGAACCCCTTGTTGAGCGCCCGCACGACGATCTCGCGGGTCGCCACCACCATCCACGCGTTGCTCATGCGGTCACCTCACGGTAGATCTGGGCCAGCGTCGGCCTCACGGGGGAGAACTCTCGGACCGAGCCGCGTTCCAGGGCAGCGGTCAGGAGACGGGTGGCCGCGGCGTCGTCGTGCACCTCGACCAGCGCGGACGGGCCGTCCACGTCCACGGCCAGCACGCCCGGAACACCGCGGACGAAGCCCGCGTCGCCCGACAGCACCAGCCGGTGCCGGGTGACACCCTGCGCGCGCAGCTCGTCGGGCGCGCCGTTGGCGAGCACCCTGCCGCCACCAAGGATGACGAGCCGCTCGCACAGCCGCTCCACGAGGTCGAGCTGGTGCGAGCTGAACAGCACGGGCACACCCCGCCGCGTGTGCTCGCGCAGGAGGTCGGCCATCGCGTCAACAGCCGCGGGGTCCAAGCCGCTGAACGGCTCGTCCAGGACGAGCGCCTTCGGCTGCCCCATGATCGCCGCGACGATCTGCACGCGCTGCTGGTTACCGAGCGACAGCTTCTCCACGTGCTCCTTCGCACGGTCCGCGAGCCCGAGACGGTCGAGGTGCTCCAGCACCTCACGCCGGGCGACGGGCGCGGCGATGCCGCGCAGGCGCGCCAGGTAGACGAGCTGCTCCAGCACCGGCTGCTTCGGGTAGAGGCCGCGCTCCTCAGGCATGTACCCGAACTCACGGCGATCGAACCGGGTGACCGGGGCGCCGTCGAACCGCACCTCGCCGCTCGTGATCGCCAGGACGCCCATGATCATGCGCATGGTCGTCGTCTTGCCGGCGCCGTTGCCACCCACGAACCCCGTGAGCAGGCCCGACGACGCCGTGAAGCTCACGCCGTCCACCGCTCGCCGGGGCGCACCACCCGACAAGAACACGCGGGTCAGGTCCCGCACCTCCAGATCGCTCATGGCAGCCACGCTATGGCGGCGTCACCTCTGATGAGATCCACCGCAAGAGGGACCCGCCTCACCCTGTAGGTGGGGCACCGCCCCCGCCATGGTCGGCAAACTGTCAGAAGATCGGCATTTCGAGTTGCCGATCATGCGACTTTATGCCGAACGCAGTGTGTGCGCCTGCATCCATTCAGGCTTTGACCTGGTATTACACGTACCGGTTGCCGATGGCGTTCTGCCACGTATTGTCCCGACCGGAGCGTTGCTCGAACTAGGGCCGCGCTGAATGGTTCGTCAGCCCGTCCCCGGAGAAATGAGCGCTGCGCTCCGGCGGATGCTTCGCGGTTCGGTACTCAGCCACCGAAACGTCAGGCAGAAGGGCACAAGGCAGTATCTGAACCCGCAGGGGGAGCTAAGCGTGCGCAAGCGTTTGATCGTCACAGGAACGGCCGCAGCCTTCGTGCTGACGGCGGGGATCGTCGGTGCCGTCGCCGTACAACCGGCGGGGTCGGACCAGGACCGGGAGACGTCGGCCGGACCGGCGTCCGCTCCCGACGCGCTGCAGGGTCTGCCGCCGATGATGCTGAAGCGCGAGCCCGCGTCCGGGCCGGGGGAGAGGGGCACGGTCGACGTGCACGCGGGCCCGCAGCAGCCGAACCGGTTCACGTACACCCCGCCGCCCGCGTCGACGTACACGCCCAGGCACCTGGCCGTCCCGACCCCTGACCAGCCAGGCACCGGCTTCACGAGGGCGCCCCTGCCTGGTATCGACGTCGGCGACGGGTCCCGGCCCAGCTACCCCACGCGGCCCTCGACGGATCCGGTGAGGCCGCCGACGCAGAGGCCGACCAACCCGCCGACCAACCCGCCGACGCAGTCGCCCCGGCCCACGCCCACGCCCACCCCGACACCTGCGCCGGACCCCACGCCGACTCCCACACCGACGCCGACCCCGACGCCCACCCCGGAGCCGAGCGACCCGCCGTCGGAGGAGCCCACGACTCCGCCGTCCGAGGAACCCACGACTCCGCCGTCCGAGGAACCGACCACGGAGCCTTCGCCGGAGCCGTCGGAGAACCCTTCTCCGGACCCGTCGACCGAGCCCTCCACCGAACCGACCGAATAGTCCGGTTTACTGCAGGACATTCGGTATCACCGCACACAGAGAAGCGAGGCCCTTTGCCGAGGGCCTCGCTTCTTCGCGCTTTCCGGGCACCCTCTAGAAAACGGATATTCTGCTGATTCGGCGCTTTACAGTCCGATTCACCGTCTGAGTCGCTGGACAGCAGCCAGCGTCGGTAGTGCCGCTCCGGTAAGAACGGCCCCGAACCGGGTATCGGTCGCCAGAATCATCCGCACGGTCTTCATGGCCAGGGTCAGCATCGCGCCGCCGCGGAGCCGCATCTCCGCCTCGAACCGGCTCACGGCCACCGAGAGCGCCATGGTGTCGGCGCGAGCTTCCTGGAGGTGCGTCACCAGGCTCGCGGCATCGCGGATCGCCACGCCGGCCCCCATACCGGCCGTCGGGGGCGTCGCATGCACGGCGTCCCCGAGCGCGGTGGTCCGGCCCGCCGGCCACGGGGCGAGGTCGCGCGCCCGGGTCGAGGCGGCGTTGAACCTGAACGCGGCCACGCTCGCGGCGTCCGCCCGAGTGATCACCTCGAGGGGGCGTTCGCTCCAGCCGTGCTGCCGAAAGCGAGCCAGCAGGGTGTCCCGCAGCGCAGGTCCTGCCAGCTCGCGCAGCGAGCCGGTCCGGGGCGACTCGGGGAACATGGCGCCCCAGATGTAGGTCGGTCCCGTGGTGATCGAGGCCCGGAAGCCGGGCGCGTCCAGCACGGCGTTTCCCGCGGGGTCGAGGAACCCGACGTAGAGCGCAGCCCCTCGTGGGCCGATCACCATGCCCGATCTCGGTCCGAGCCGCCGCTGCTCGTCCGGGTCGAGGTCCAGGGCGGAGGTCCTGCCGGAGAACCCGATGATGCCTGCCGGACGGTTGGTGGGACCGCCGGCCAGGTGGCGTGCGACGAGCGAGTGCACCCCGTCCGCACCCACCAGCAGGTCGCCGGTGGCGGACGACCCGTCGGCGAACCTTACGTCCGGACGCCCCTCGGCGGTGCGTCCGACCTCGGTGACGGTCCGGCCCAGGCGGAGACTGTCACCGGCCGCCTCAGCCAGCAGGAGGCGCAGGGTGATCCGGTCGATGTCCACGCCAGGATCGTCGCTCCGGTCGCCCCCGTGGCCCAGCATCCGGCCCTTCCGGTCCCAGAACGCGTCCGGTTCCCGCAGCCGTAGCGCCGACGCCGACGCCAGGATCCGCTCGAAGATCTCCGGCTCGACCAGCTCCCGCAGCGCTGACTGCGCCGGGCCGTCGAGGGTGATGTGGTAGCCGCCGGTCACCGCCGCGTCCACATCCTTCTCGAAGACCGCCGCCTCGAACCCCTGGTGGTGAGCGACACCTCGCGACGAGCCCTGCAGCTGCTGTCCCTGTTCGCAGCGCGCCGACGCTGGCCGCTCAGCGAGCTCGCTTCTCGCACCAGGGTCAGCGAACGCACGGCTCGGCGGGACATCGAGACCCTGCGGCAGCTCGGCTACCCGGTGACGACCGTCCGGGGACCGGCCGGTGGCTACGAGCTCCGTACCGGCCACCCGCTCCCGCCGCTGCTGTTCGACGACGAGCAGGCACTCGCCGTGGCCGTTGCCCTGCAGACGGCGCCGAGCAGCGTCCTCGGTCTCGGCGAGGACGCGGCGCGCGCTGTGGACACCCTGAAGCAGGTGGTGTCGCCGGCGCTCCGGTCCACCATGGACGCGCTGCGGCTGACCACGCTGCAGAACTACTGGGAGTTCTCGGCTCCGCCGATCCCGCCGGCCGCCCTGAGGACCGTCGGCGGTGCGGTCCGCCACCAGGAGCTGCTCGTCTTCGAGACGCTGCGCACCGACGGCACGCGCCCGCATCCCCGGGACGCCGACTTCGTCCCGCCACGACGTGTCGAGCCACACCACCTGGTGGTCTGGGCGGGGCGCTGGTACCTGGTCGCCTACGACCTCACCGAGCACGCGTGGCGGGTCCACCGCCTCGACCAGATCCACGCCCACGCACCGACCGGGAAGCGGTTCGTCCGCAGGGAGGTACCGGGCGGCGACGTCGCCCAGCTCGTCATGACCACGCACGACCGGGGGGACACCGTCTCGGCGTGGGAGTGCGTCGGCTCGGCACAGCTCGATCTTCCGGCCGAGACCGTCGCCAGGTGGGCGCCCGGCGGGTCGGTCGTCGAGCACCTCGACGCCGGACGGTCCCGCCTCACCATCGGCGCGTGGTCCTGGGCGGGCGTCGCCGGGATCCTCATCACGTTCGACGCGGACCTCTCCGATGTGAGGCCGCCCGAGCTCGTCGAGGCCTGCCAACGGCTCGCACGGCGGCTGACCAGGATCGGATGACGCGTAGCGCTCGGTCTACCGCAGCGCCGCCCCGAACCGCTCCAGCCCGTCGGCCCCCGTGACCTCGCCCGGCAGCAGCTCGCACTCGACGCGCGGAAGGTCACCGAGCTCGTCGTCCAGCACGGCCAGCCACTCGTCCTCGTGCGCCCGCCGCGCCGCGAGCAGCCCGCCTGCACCGTCGGGCGAGCGCTTGTTCACGACCAGGCCGCCCACCGGCACGCCGAGCCTGCGCAGGGTCCCCGCCAGCTCGACGGTCTCGAGCACCGGCAGCCGCTCCGCGGCCAGGACCAGCAGGAACGACGTCGTCTCCGGGTCGGTGAGCACCGACCGCAACCGTTCGAAGCGTTCCCGGCGCCGCAGCAGGGTGCGCCGGATCTCGCTGTCGCGCTCCGCCTTCGGGTCGCGCACGCCCAGACCCGACAGCGCGCCGGCGAACTTGTCGGCGCGATCCCGCCGCCGCAGGAGCCCTTCGGTCCAGGCGGACATCGTCTCGGGCAGCGCCATCAGCCGGGCGGTGTGGCCCGACGGCGCCGTGTCGAACACGACGAGGTCGTACCCGGCGAGGCCGGTCTCCACGGCGTCGGCGATCCGTTCGAGCACCGCCGCCTCGTGGGTCCCCGGGGCGTCCCTGGCCAGCTCGAGGTGTCTGTCGACCTCCGCCGCGAGGTGTTCCGGCATCAGCCGGCGCAGCGTGGAGCCGACCTGGGCCAGGTGGGCGTCGGTGGTCCGGCGCGGGTCGATCTCCACGCCGTCGAGCAGACCGGAGCTGCTCGCACCACCTCGCCACAGCGGCACGACGGCGTCCCCCACCTCCCGCTCCCACAGGTGCCCCAGGTTGTGGGCCGGGTCGGTCGAGACGACCAGCACCCGGCGACCCGCCTGAGCCTGCACGAGCGCCAGCGCGGACGCCGTCGTCGTCTTGCCGACGCCGCCCTTTCCTCCGAGGAACAGGACACGGCGGTCCCGCACGACGTCGGTCAGCAGCACGAGACGTCCTCCAGCGGTGATCGTTCCATGCCCATGCGGGTGTGCCACTCGTGCACCCGCTCGTAGACCAGCGGCAGCAGCTCCGCCGTGTAGTACGACGCCGGGTTGGGCACACCGAGCGCCTCGCTGAGGACGAGCAGCATGAACAGGTCGTCCTCGTCCCGCCGCGCCCGGGCGAACGTGCGGCGATACGGCGCGACGTAGAACTCGCGCAGCCCTGCGGAGACAGCGCTCAGCCGCCGGCGGGCGGTGCCGAACCGGCGGCCGAGCACTGGTCAGCCCTCGACGCTCGCGGTGGGCTGCTCGGCGTCGTCGTCCACACCACGGCGAGCCTTGCCCATGGCGATGAATGCCTCCAGCGCGACCCAGAGGGAGGCGATGAGGATGATGACGTCGAGGACCAGCAGCAGCCAGTTCTGTTCGGCGTAGAACGTGCCCAGCTGGATGATCAGCGCGTAGATCGACATGACCATGACCACGGCGAGCGGGATCATGACCGGCAACGGGTTGATCCTCTTGCGCAGCAGGATCACCGCGATCACCGACAGCGTCAGGGACGCCAGCAGCTGGTTGGTGGTGCCGAACAGCGGCCAGATCAGCATGCCGCCCTCGCCGTCGGCGCCGAGGCTGAACACCAGCCCGACGGCGATGACGAGCGCGATGAGCGTGCCGACGGTGCCGCCGATCTTGACGCGTGCGAGCTCGCCGGCCTCCTGGACGACGAAGCGCAGCAGGCGCATCCCCGTGTCCATGGTGGTCGCCGCGAACAGCACGGCCATGGTGGCCAGGATCGTGGCCGACAGACCCAGCGGGATGCCGAGACCGGCGTTGAGGATGTTGCCGCCGCCCTCGACGAAGGCGGCCACGCCACCCTCGTTGAACGCGGTGTAGACAGCCTCCCAGTCGGCAAGGGTCCGGTAGCCGGCCGTGGCGGCGATGATCGCGCCGAGCGCGAGCAGCCCCTCGCCGACCGCGCCGAAGTAGCCGACGAACCGGGCGTCGGTCTCCTTGTCGAGCTGCTTCGCCGACGTGCCGGACGAGACCATGCCGTGGAAGCCCGAGATGGCACCGCAGGCGATCGTCACGAACAGCAGTGGGACCAGCGGGGGTGTGCCCTCCGGGACGTTGTGGTTGATCGCCGGGGCCACGATCGCCGGCGCCGACAGCAGGACCGAGCCGAACAGGATGCCCAGGCCGATGAAGAGCTGGACGCCGTTGATGTAGTCGCGCGGCTGCAGCAGCACCCACACCGGAAGGAGGGATGCGATGCCCGCGTAGACGAACAGCGCGACGATCCAGAACGTCGCCGGCGTCATGCCGAGGATCGGGTCGGGCAGCACGACGGGGTTCGCGTCACCGACGATGATCAGCGCGTACAGCGCCACCACCCCGATGATCGTGGTGAGCAGCAGGTTGATCTTCCAGCGGTAGATCATCTGGCCGATCACGAGGGCCACGAGGATGGCACCCCAGACGGGGATGACCGAGGACGGCGTGCTGATCAGCAGGTTCTTGATGACCACCGCGAAGGCGGCGACGACCATGAGCAGCAGCAGGAAGATCACCACGAGGAACAGGGCGCGCCCACGAGGCCCGATGTACTTGCCGGACAGCATGCCCATCGACTGGCCCTTGTGGCGCTGCGATGCCCAGAGGGCACCCATGTCGTGCATGCCGGCGAAGAAGATGGTGCCGATGGTGACCCACAGGACCGCGGGGAGCCAGCCCCAGATCACGGCGACGGCGGGGCCCACGATGGGGGCGGCGCCGGCGACGGACGTGAAGTGGTGGCCCCAGAGCACGAACTTGTTGGTGGGGACGTAGTCCACACCGTCGTTCAGCTCGTGCGCGGGGGTCGTGAAGGCTGGGTCGAGCCGGTAGACCTTCTTGGCGAGGAATTTGGAGTACAGCAGGTATCCGGCGATCATCAGCGCGATACCGATGACGGCCAGGACGAGGGAGTTCACGGGGGCCTCCAGAGTCGTCGTCGACGGGGGACTGGGTAACCCTACTGGTTTCGGGTATTCCTTTATACAGAGTTGACCGGGCGCACCGGCCGGTCCCTCGTCTCACACCAGGCCCAGGCGGTGGGCGAGAACCACCGCCTGGACCCGGTCCCGCAGGTGCAGCTTGGCGAGCACGTTCGAGACGTGGGTCTTCACCGTCGCCTCGCCGAGGTACAGCGTCGAGGCGATCTCCGCGTTCGACAGCCCGGTGCCCACCAGCTCCAGCACCTGACGCTCGCGTGGGGTCAGGAGTGCGAGGCCGGCGGGGGCCGACATCTGCTGCCGCACGGCAGGGGTCTCGACGGGCTCCGCCGACGAGCTCCGCTCCACCGGCGTGCCCCGCTCGGCGGGCACCTGCCGTTCGCCCGCCACCATCTGCTCGATCACCCGCCGCGTGATCTGCGGTGCGAGCAGCGCATGGCCGGCCGCCACCGTCCGCACCGCCTCCACCAGGTGTTCCGCGTCGGAGTTCTTCAGGAGGAACCCGGACGCCCCGGCCGCCAACCCGTCGAACACGTACTCGTCGTGGTCGAACGTGGTCAGGACGAGCACCTTCGCGAGGTCCTCCGCGACGATCCGGCGCGTGGCCTCGATGCCGTCCATGACAGGCATCTGCACGTCCATGAGCACGATGTCGGGCCGCAGCGCGCGCGTCAGCTCGATCGCGGTGGCGCCGTCACCGGCCTCGCCGACCACCTCGAAGTCGTCCTCCACCGAGAGGATGAGGGAGAAGCCCGAGCGCACCAGGGCCTGATCGTCGACCAGCAGCACGCGCGTCATCGGGTCGCCTCCGGCGATGCGGCCGGCGCGGCTGACGCCACCGGCTCCACAGGGGCCACCGGCTCCACGAGGGCCGCCGGGCCCTCTGCCGTGGCCGGTGCGGCACCGGACCCCGCGAGGGGGTCGGGCGCGGGTAGCGGCAGCCGCACCCGGACGCGGTAGCCGCCGGTCGCCCGCGGCCCGATCTCGACCACCCCTTGGTGGGTCGCGGCACGCTCCCGGATGCCCAGCAGCCCGAGGCCCGAGCCGGACGTCCCACGGCGAGGGCGCCCGTCGTCGAGCACCTCGACCTCGGCGAAGCCGTGCTCGAACTGCGGCCCGTCCAGCGCCCCGGGATCACGCACCACACGCAGAGTGACCGTCGCGGACCGGGCGGTCGAGTGCTTCCGGACGTTCGCCATCGCCTCCTGGGCGGTGCGGTAGAGGCTGAGTCCCATGGGATCCGGCACATCGGCCGCCGCGCCCGGCGGTTCCTCGACCTGCCGGAACGTGGTGTCCAGGCCGTCGTGGTCCGCGGCGGTCAGGGCAGGCAGGTCGGCGAGCCCGGGCTCAGGCGCCCGGGAGGCAGGGTCCGCCCCCGCCGACCCGGCCGGGCCGCCGTCAGGCACGGAGCGAAGCGTGCCGACGAGGTTCCGCATCTGGGCGACGCCCTCGCGCGACTCGCGTTCGATGGTGACCAGCGCCTCCGCGGCGCGGGCCGGGTCGCGGTCCAGGACCCGGCGGGCGGCGGCGGCCTGGATGCCGATCACGGACACGTGGTGCGCGACGACGTCGTGCAGCTCGCGCGCGATGCGCAACCGCTCGGCCACGATCGCCTGGTCCGTGAGGGCCGCGCCCTGCCGCTCGATCGTCACCGTCTGGTCGGCGAGCTGCCGCCGCCGCCGGGCCGCGTTCCACTGCATCTGACCCGCGACCACGGCGCCGCCGAAGTACGCGATGTTCATGATGAGCTGGTAGGCGCTGCTGGCGAGGTAGGGGTCGATCAGGCCAGGCCAGTCCGCAGGGGTGGGGTACTCGTCGAGAATCGTCTCGATACCCTGCTGGACCGCGAACATCCAGATCAGCCAGGTGAACATCACCAGCACGCAGATGCTGACGACCACGAGCATCGCGCGCCGGTCCCGTGCCCAGGCCACGGCGGTGAACAGCGCGACGAAGTACATCACCTGCAGCGGCATGAGCACCGTGATCGCCGGGATGGTCAGGCCGAGGCCGAGGAAGAACCCGTACACGAGCACCAACGACACGAGCGGGTAGCGGCGGCGCCACGCCAGTGGAACCGTGCCGGCCACCCCGAGCAGATAGACGAGCCACAGTGGTTCGCGCACGTTCTCGAAGAATCCCATGCTGCGGCCCAGCTCGACGGAGACCGCCGAGAACACCGCGAACCCGGCACCGAGCCACAGGTCCCGTCGGTAGGCGTCCCGGCCGGCCGGCACCCGCTCCCAGTCGGAGTCGACACCGAACCAGTCGAGCAATCGGGCGGCGAGGCCCAGGTCCGAGCGGGGCGCGATGGGTCGCCCGACGTCGGACCGCTCGGTGTCCGGCTGCCGAGCGGTTGGCTGGGCGGGGGCGATGACCATGCCCCCAGAGTAGGAACTCCGGGGGCATGGCCGCTTCCGTCTCGAGGCGGAGTCGATCACAGTGCCCGGCGGGTCAGCAGATGTTGCGTGCCCCGTTCCCGCTCAGGTACCAGTTGGTGTTCTCGCCGCACGGCGACTCGCGCACGGAGGTGTTGTCCACCCGGAGCGTGATGTTGATGTTCCGGTTGTTGGGGAACTCGGTGCGCGCGGCGAGCCGCACCTCACCGCCCCCGTTGACCGTGCCGCCGCCGATGGTGATGTCCGAGCAGTTCTCGATGAGGACCGAGTTGTTGCCGTTGTTCGCCAGGTCGACGCTGTTGATCCGTGCGCCCCGCGAGTTGGACACGCAGAACACACCCCGGGCGCCCCCACGGGACCGCACGCGGTCCACGGTGATGCCCGGCCCGTTGGTGTTGGCCATGCGGAACGTCGCGTAGCCGGTGCCGGTGCCGACGTTCTCGCCGTCGACCGTGCCGATCGTCGCGTTGCGCGTGTTGTTCAGGAGGAGCCCCGCATAGGCGACGTTGCGCGCGGTGACGGTGCCGATCCGCAGCCCGTCCACGTTCCAGGTCTCGACGCCGTGGTTGCCGGTGCCCGAGACGTAGACGTTGTCCATGCGCACATCCGTGCTGCCGGGCAGGTCTCGCTCGAACCGGATGCCGAGGCCACCGCTCATCCGCAGGTTGATCTGGCCCAGGTGCAGGCCGTGCACGTCGGCGAACCGCATGCCGAAGTACGGCGCCCCGGTCATGTTCAGGTGCGGGATGGAGACGTTGCGGACCCCAACGGCCTGGATCGCGCCCCGTCCGGAGACATTTCCGACGTCCATGGTGCCGCACACCTCGAACGCCGTGTTGCTCGGCAGGTCGATCGCATTGTTGCCGGTCCAGGCGCTGGCCATGACCGAAACCTTCTCCTGGCTGGTACGCCCTGGGGTGAGGGCGCCGATCCCCTCCCGGATCGCGGTGACGTAGTACTCGCCCTGATAGACGGTCCGGCCCCGATAGGTGGTGGTGAAGCCCGACGACTGGCTCCCCGTGACGAGGGCATCGGCGCCGTCGCCGCAGGCCGCGGCCTGCGCGGCCGTCGCCGTCGTGCCGCTGGACGTCGCGCCCGTCGCGGTGTTCCCGGACGCCGTGCCGCCGGGCGCGGCCGCGACCCCCGGTGCGGCGAGCAGGGAGACGACTACCGACAGTGCTGCGACTCCTGCGGCCAGAAGCCGTGGGCGACGCTGTGACGTTGGTGCCATGGTCACTCCTCCTTGAGAAAGACGCTCCTACAACGTTGTAGGAGCGGTCACGAGCGTAAGGACCATGTCTGCCCCACGCCAGGTCCGGCGACAATATGAATCGATTCACATGCTGACACGCCGATGCGCCACGCCGTACGGACCACCGAAAATTTTCGCATCCGGGCGGAATCGCTGGACACGGCCGCCGCACGGGCGCATCGTGACGGAGCACCGGCCGACGACGGGAACCAACGAGGGGAAGCTGTCGCATGACGTTCTGGATCTGCCGCACGTGCGGCGTGGAGCACGAGTCCCGGCCCGACGTGTGCGCGATCTGCGCCGACGAACGCCAGTGGGTACCCGCCGACGGGCAGCACTGGACGACGCTGGAGGAGCTCACCGCCGCGGGGCAGAGCATCAGGATCAGGGAGCTCGAACCCGACCTGTTCGGCCTCACCACGGTGCCCGACGTCGGCATCGGGCCCACCGCGAAGATCGCCCGGACCGCGGCCGGGAACCTCATGTTCGACGTCCCGGGCTACCTCGACGACACGGCCGTCGACGCCGTCCGTGAGCTCGGCGGGCTCGCGTACATCGTGGCGAGCCATCCGCACATGTACGGGGTGCAGGTCGAGTGGAGCCGCCGGCTCGGCGGAGTCCCGGTACTGGTCAGCGAGGCCGACGCCGGCTGGCTCGCCCGGCCGGACGACGCCGTCGAGCTGTGGAAGGGCGACCGCGAGATCCTGCCCGGCATCACACTGAGCCAGCCCGGTGGACACTTCCCGGGTTCCGTGGTGGCGCACTGGTCGTCCGGCGCGGCGGGGAGGGGCGTGCTGCTGAGCGGCGACACGATCTTCGCCAACCCGGACCGGACGTCGGTGTCGTTCATGCGCAGCTACCCGAACCAGATCCCGCTGTCAGGAGCCGTGGCCCAGCGGGTGGCACACCACGTGGGGCGCTTCGGGTTCGACCGGCTCTACAACAACTTCGACGGCGTCATCCCGACCGACGCCCGGGCGATCGTGCTGCGCTCCGCGGAACGGCACGCGGCGTGGACGAGGGGCGAGTTCGACCGCCTGACGTGACCACAGCACGGGCCGCCACACGGAAGGTCCGGGATGTGGGAGTCTCGTCCCCGTGACCTCCACTCTGCCGGCCTCCCTCGTCGGCCCAGCGCGTCTGACCGCCGCCTTTCTCGTGTCGGCATCGGCGATCCTGCTCTTCGCCATCCATATCCGGCCGGTGGCATACGTGCCCCTGGTGCTGGGCATAGCGCTGGGTGTGTGGGCCGACCGTGCGCTGGGCCGTGACCTGGCGCTGATCGGCGTGGGGCTCGGGATCATCTCGCTGATCTCGCTCGAGGCGGACCTGTCCGACGCCGGGATGCTGCGCTTCACGCTCGCGCTCGGCGGGTCGGTGCTGGTGCCGTGGGCGCTGTCCCGGTTCGTGCTGAAGCAGGACACCATCCAGTTCCCCGTGCTGACCGGGCGCCGCTGGACCCGCGGGCAGTGGGTCTACCTCGCCGCCGTGGTGGCCCTGGGGTACGTGCTGCTGCCGTTCTACTTCCTGGGTTCCGGCGCGTACCTGAACTGGCCGGACCTGAACGGGTCGCAGGACATCTGGCGGCTGTTCGTCGGGGTGAACGCCGTCGGCATCTGGGACGAGCTGTTCTTCATCTGCATCGTGTTCGCCCTGCTGTGCAAGCACTTCCCGATGTGGCAGGCGAACCTGCTGCAGTCGATGATCTTCGTGTCGTTCCTGTGGGAGCTCGGCTACCGCGAGTGGGGGCCGCTGCTCACCGTGCCGTTCGCGCTGGTCCAGGGCTGGATCTTCGCGAAGTTCAAGTCGCTCAGCTACGTCGTGGCGGTGCACCTGCTGTTCGACGCCGTCGTGTTCGCCGTCCTGGTGCACGGCCACCACCCGGAGCTCTTCGACATCTTCGTCACCGCGCCCTGACCACCGACGGGCTCCTCGGCCCGGCTACGACCCCGATCCGTCGTTGGAGCCCGGACCCCCGATGTTGGCGAGCACGTCCCGGACCTTCTCCACCTCGACACGGATCGCATCGGCCTCGGCCTCGGCCAGCGCGATCGCCTCGGCGTCCTCACCCTCGGTGATCTCCTCGTCGGCCGGCTGCAGCCCGCCGTAGTGGTGCTCGACGAGCGCAGCGAGCAGCGCGATGTCGAAGTCCTGCGCCTGGAGCGCGGCGATCCCGTTCACCTGCTCGTCGGTGAGCATGCCGTGGTTCCCGCCCTCGTGCGAGTGCGCGCTGGCGCCCGACCGGGGACCGCTGCCGTCGTCGGGCAGCTCGGTGTCCAGACCGTCCTCGGCCAGAGCGAGCGCCTCCCGGCCCGCCGTCGGCACCGGGATGTCACGCGCCTCGAGCCAGTCGGCGAGCTCGCGGACGCGGCCGGCCGAAGCCTCGCCCACCTCGACCGCCAGGGCGAGCACCTCGTCGTCGGTGGACCGGCCCGGAGCGAGCGCCGTCAGCTGGACCGCCTGTGCGTTGTGCTCAATCGCCACGGCGGCGTAGGCGGCGTCCGCGTCCGAGTACCCCGCGGCCTCCTGCTTGGCCGGGACCAGCACACCGAGCCACAGCAGCAGGGCCAGCACGACGGCGAGCCCGCCGGCGAGCACAGCCCCCATGAGCCGGAGGCGGCGCCGCAGGTCGTACCCGGGCGCCGTCGCCGTCTCCTCCGACTCAGGCACGCTGCCCGACGGCGGGGTGGTCTCCTCGGTCGCCGAGTCCTGGGGTGTCATGTCCGGGAGGTTCCCATACAAACCCCCGAAGGCGCCAGGGCCGCGCTCAGCACGGCGCCCGACAGCGTGTGAGACGACGGCGCCTGGGTCACCTTCCACGCGGAAGGTGACCCAGGCGCCGTCGTGTCGCAGAGCCGGTCAGCGGTGTGCCGGATCGGCGGTGTGCCGGATCGGCGGTGTGCCGGATCAGCGGCCGAACGACTCCTGCATCTGCGGGTTGAGCGACTTCTGGCGCACCTTCTCCGCCGGACCGTCGATCGAGTCGTCGATGTCGAAGGTGTCGAACCCGATGCCCAGGTCGTTCGAGTAGGCGTACCCGTTGTAGTAGTACGTCGACCAGCTACCGCCACTGCTCAGACCCTCGCCACGGTCGAACCAGGCGACCTCGCGGGGGTTGGCCGAGTCGGTGAAGTCGAACACCGAGACACCGCCCTGGTACCAGGCCTGGACCATGAGGTCCTTGCCCTTGACCGGGATCAGCGAGCCGTTGTGTGCCACGCAGTTCTCGGCGGCCGTGTTGATCCGCGGGATCTTGTAGTACGACTTGAAGGCCAGCTCCGTGCTCTTACCCTTGCGCTTGATGTCGTAGATGCCGTTGGCACCCAGCTCCGGCGCGTACTCACCGGTGCAGGTCGCGAGACCGCCACCGCCGAGCTCGTCGGTGAAGACCACCTTGGTGGCGTCGTTGTTGAACGTGGCCGAGTGCCAGAACGCGAAGTTCTCCGTGTCCCGCACCTGGCTGATCACGCGGGGACGCTCGCGGTCCTTGATGTCCATCAGGATGCCGTCACCCATGCACGCACCGGCCGCCAGGTCGTACTTGGCGTAGGTGGTGATGTCGTGGCAGCCGCTCGTGGTGGAGGCGCGGCGGGTGGGGTCACCCTCGTAGCCGCCGTCCGGGAACAGGTTCGGCGTGCCGACCAGCTTCGCCGACGTCGGCTGCTTCACCGGGATCTTCACGATCGAGATGATGTCGTGGGGCGGCTGGCAGTCCGGGAACGTCGCGTTCGGCGAGTACGACGACACGTACGCGTAGACGTCACGGCCGTTCTTGGACGGGGCCAGCGAGTGCGTGTGCGAACCGCACGCGGTCTCGATGGACTTGACGTACTCCGGGGCGAGCGGGTTGGAGATGTCCCAGATCTTGATGCCCTCCCACGCCGCCTTCTCGGTCGCCGGCATCGACGTCGACTCGCACGAGTCGTCGCTGCGCGACGAGTCCGTGGACAGCACCAGGATGTCCTTGTAGACCGAGATGTCGTTCTGCGAGCCGGGGCAGGAGACCTGGACCACCTGCTCCGGGTTCTCCTTGTCCGACAGGTCGTAGACGGTGAAGCCGTCGTAGTTGCCGGCGAACGCGTACTTGCCCTGGAACGCGATGTCCGAGCCCGTCCCCTGCAACGCGCCGTTCTTGGGCTGGTTGCTGAGATGGGTCATGTTCAGGGACGCGGTCTCACCCGGCGGCACGTCCGGCTCCGCGACGGATGCCGCGACGGGCCCTGCGAGTGCCACGGCCGCCGCAGCGAAGAACGCTGTCAGGGCGACACCGGTGGCACCCCGGGCGCGAGATCGAGTAAAGGTTGGACGACGCACGGGCGTCACACCTCCTAGGTCGGTTGAGGCAGTGTGACTCACAGGAACCTCTCAGTACCAGGACTCCGGCGACTTTTTACACAGTGGTGACAATTGCCCTAAGCGACACAACGCTGGCTCGACGACGCCCGGGGTGCGTTCCGTACGGAACGCACCCCGGGCGTCGTCGGGCAGACGATGCGCCGAAGCGGCGCGGGCTGCTGGCACGGGCGGGTCAGCGGCCGAACGGCTCCTGCATCTGCGGGTTCAGCGATCCGAGCCGCACCTTCTCGGCCTTCCGGTCGATCGAGTCGTCGATGTCGAAGGTGTCGAACCCGATGCCCAGGTCGTTCGAGTAGGCGTACCCGTTGTAGTAGTACGTGGACCAAGTGCCACCGCTGCTGATGCCCTCGCCTCTGTCGAACCACGCCAGCTCACGGGGGTTGCGGGAGTCCGTGAAGTCGAACACCGACACGCCGCCCTGGTACCAGGACTGGACCATGAGGTCCTTGCCCGCCACCGGGATCAGTGACCCGTTGTGCGCCACGCAGTTCTCGTTCTCCGAGTTGATGCGCGGGATCTTGTAGTACGACTTGAAGACGAGGTCCTTCTTGCCGAACCACTTGCGCTTGATGTCGTAGATCCCGTTGGCACCGAGCGTCGGACCGTATTCGTCGGTGCAGGTCGCGAGGCCACCGCCGCCGAGCTCGTCGGTGAAGACCACCTTGGTGGCGTCGTTGTTGAAGGTCGCCGAGTGCCAGAACGCGAAGTTCTCGGTGTCCCGGACCCGGTCGATGACCCGCGGGCGCTCACGGTTCGAGATGTCCATGAGCAGGCCGTCGCCCATGCACGCACCGGCAGCCAGGTCGTACTTGGCGTAGGTGGTGATGTCGTGGCACCCGGTGGTCTCCGTGTACGACCCGCGGTCGTCACCCTCGTAGCCGCCGTCGGGGAACAGGTTCGGCGTCGAGACCATGCGAGCCGACTCCGGCGAGCGCAGCGGAACCTTCACGATCGAGATGGTGTCGTGCGGGGGCCGGCAGTCCGGGTACGTCTCCGACGGGAAGTACGAGGAGACGTACACGTACAGGTCCCGCTTGTTCTTCGACGGCACCAGGGAGTGGGTGTGCGAGCCGCACGCCGTCTCGACGGACTGGACGTACTCCGGCTCGAGCGGGTTCGATATGTCCCAGACCTTGATGCCCTCCCAGGCCGCCTTCTCGGTCGCCGGCATCGAGGTCGACTCGCACGAGTCGTCGCTGCGCGACGAGTCCGTGGACAGCACCAGGATGTCCTTGTAGACCGAGATGTCGTTCTGGCCACCGGGACAGTGGACCTGGACCACCTGCTCCGGGTTCTCCGGGTCGGACAGGTCGTAGACGGTGAAGCCGTCATAGTTGCCGGCGAACGCGTACTTGCCCTGGAACGCGAGGTCCGAGCCGGTGCTCAGCAGCGCTCCGTTCTTGGGCTGGTTGCTCAGGTGAGTGATCTTCGACGACTCGGTCTCGCCCGGCGGTACGTCCGGGTCGACGGAGGACGTCGACGTCGTGGTGCTCGTGATGGACTGCTCGGCCGCACCATCGCCCGGCGATGCCAGGCTCGGTGCCGCGACGGCGAGAGTTCCTGCCGTGAGCGTCGCTGCGAGGGCGGCTGCAGCGGCGCCCCGTATGTGCGATCGGGTCAAGGTTGGACGACGCAAGGGCGTCACACCTCCTAGGTCGGTAGTCGCAGTTTGACCCACAGGGTTCTCCCAGCACCAGGAAATTGGTGAGCGTTTTACACAGTGGTGACAAATTGCCTGGCAGGATCGTCACGTGGAACCAGCTGTCGAGGCTCGACCGAGACGCGACAGCGCGTACGAGAGGATCGCCCCGTGGAGATGCTGACAGGTACCGCCCGACGATCGCGCCTCCGCAGTGTCGCGTCCGGCCTGGTCGTTCTGGTGCCGCTCACGCTCGGCCTGGCCGGCTGCACCGGGTCGGGCGACGAGCCGGAAGCCGTGTCGACGCCCAGCTCCGTCGTCCTGCAGCCGGGGAAACCCGGCGAGAAGACCGAGACGATCGCGCCCGAGGACTACGAGGGCGGGCCTGCTCAGGCGCCGTTCTCGAAGGCCGACGCCGACTTCCTGAGCGACATGATCCTGCACCACGGACAGGCGATCGAGATGTCGGTACTGGTACCGGAGCGGAGCGACTCCGAGCAGCTGAAGAAGTTCGCCAGCCGGATCGACGTGGTGCAGGACAGCGAGATCGACCTGATGTCCAGCTGGCTCGAGGAGAACGAGTACCCCGTGCCGCTGACCGCCGAGGGCGGCGACGGCTCCGGCCCACGCGCCCCGGAGCACGAGCACGACGCCGAGGACATGCCGGGGATGCTGACCGACGCCGAGATGGTGGCGCTCGAGAAGGCATCCGGAGCGGAGTTCGACCGGCTGTACCTCGAGAGCATGATCAAGCACCACGAGGGTGCGCTGACCATGTGCGAGGAGGTCGCGGGCTCGGGCAGCGAGGAGCGGGTGCTCGAGCTGGCCACCAACATCGCCGCCGACCAGATGGCGGAGATCGACCGGATGTCGAACATGCTGGCCGAGCTGTGAGCGTCGCCTGACGCGACCGTCGTCGAACACGCGATCGTTGACGGACGCGCGATCGCCGGGGCAGAGCGGTTGGCTCTGCCCCGGCGACGTGTGGTGACCTGCGGCGTTCAGCGCCGACCGGTGCTGATCAGGCGCGGCGCCGGTTCAGCAGGATCAGGCCGGCGAGCGCGGTCAGTGCAGCGAGTGCGGCGATGACGATGACGCCGACGCCGAGACCGGCCACCGGGAACCCGTCGACGCTGGTGCGGAGCAGGCCGCTACCGTCGGACACCTGCTCGGTACCGGACGCTACCTCGGTGGTGCCGTCCGCCAGCTTGGCAGAGCCGTCGGCGAGCTGCTGCGTGCCATCGGCCAGGGTGACGGCGCCACCGGCCAGCTTCTGCGTGCCGTCGTCGAGGGCGCCGGTGCCGTTGACGAGCGTGCGGGTGCCCTTTCGAGCATCCTGGAGCCCGTCGCGGACCTTGACGGACCCGTCGGCCAGGCGCTGCGACTTCTCGACCTTAGGAACCACGCGGTCGCGCACCTCGATGATGCCGTCGACGAGCTTCCCGGATCCGGTGTGCAGCTGGCTGACGCCGGAGACCAACGCTGGTGTCTGCGACGCCAGCTCGGCGTTGCCCTCGGAGACCTGCGTCGCGCCGGAGAGCAGCGCGGGAAGGCGACCCTTGAGCGTGCCTGTGCCCTCCGCAAGCGCAGCATTGCCGGAGGCGACGCTCTCGGCACCTGCCGCCAGCTCAGGCGTCTTGGCCGCGAGATCAGCGTTGCCACCGGCCAGGCGCGCAGCACCCGCCGCAAGCGCAGGTGTCTTGCCCGCCAGTTCGGCGTTGCCGTCAGCGAGGCGCTCTGCACCCGCGACCAGCGTCGAGCTACCCGCGTACGCCGACCCGACACCCGCCACGTACTGCTGGATTCCGGGAGCGAGCTTGCCGACCCCACCCTGGAGTGTGGCGCTACCGACCTTGACCTGCTCCGAACCTGCGGCGAGGCGGCCGGCCCCGTCCGAGAGGGTGTCGATGCCCGAGGCGACCTGCTGGGCGCCAACGGACACCTGTCCGGCCCCCTTGGCCACGGCCGCCGATCCGTTCGCAACGGCCGACGCCCCTGCCGAGAGCGTGCCGAGCTTGGTGCCGAGGCCTGCCGCGCCGTCCTTCGCCTGACCGGCTCCTGTCGCGACCTGCCCGGCTCCGGCGGCCAGCCCGCCGGCCGACGCCGCGAGTCCCTCGAGCTGCTGCTTGAGGGCGGGGTCCTCGGTCGCCCCGGCAAGCTCCGTCAACTTCGCCTGAAGAGCCTGGTTTCCGCCCTGCACCTGCTGCGCACCGCCGACGAGTCCGTCGAGCTTCGTCGCGAGCGTCTGTGCGCCCTCCTGTGCCGCAGCCGCGCCGTCGGCCACGGGCGCCGCGCCTGTCGCCACGCTCTGGGCGCCCGCCGCCGTATCGGCAGCGCCCTTTGCGAGCGACGGCGCGGCGGCGTCGAGCTGCTGCAGACCGGCGTCGAGCTGGTCGGCGCCTGCGTCGACGGTCGCAGCTCCTGTGGCCAGAGTGGCGGCACCAGTCTGGAGCGCGCTGGTCCCGTCCAGAATCGTCCTGTTGTTTCCCGCCAGCTGGGACAGTCCGCCGTTCAGCGTCTGGTTGCCGCTGTAGACGAGCGCGGAGCCGTCGGCGAGCTGCGCAGCAGCATCGTCTGCTAGCGAGGCGCCGGCGGAGATCTCCCCTGCGCCTGCGGCAAGCTGCGCCGCGGCGTCATCAGCCAGGGCAGCACCCTCGGCCAGGTCACCCGCTCCCGCTGCCAGCTTCTTGGCGCCCGCGTCGAGCGGAGTCACACCGTCGGTGACCTTGACGACACCGGCCTGCACCAGCGCCGAGCCACCCGCAAGGCGCTCGGCGCCGTCGGCCAGCGTCGGCGCCTTGGTGTTCAGCGTGCCGAGGCCGTCGTTCAGCTTCGTCGATCCCGCCGTGAGCAGCAGCGACGCGTCGGCCAGATCGGCCACGTCCTCCGCCGTCTCGGCGGTCCCGTCCGCGATCTTCTTCGACCCGTCGTGCAGCTTGATCACACCGGCACGCAGCTCGCCGGCACCGGCATCGAGCTGCCCGGCCCCGTCAGCGAGCTTCTCGACACCGGGGACCACATCGTCCTGCACGGCCGCGTTCAGGTCCGTCGCCCCGGCACCCAGGTCGCCGACACCGGAGACCAGGTCAGCCTGGACGCCGTCGTTCAGCTGGCCCGCGCCGTCGGCCAGGCGATCCGCGCCGTCGGCGACCCTTCCCTGGAACAGGAGCATGAGGGCCGTGATTGCGATCGTGCCGGCCAGCAGCACGGCCACGCCCAGAGCCGTCATGATCGTAGGTCCGCGCCCTGACCTTGGTGTTCGGGATGCGTGCAACTGCGTCATCGGTTCGCCTCTCGCTCCGCGGGCGTCGCTGCCCCGCGAAAAAGTTGTCCAACCGGCGCCACTGTCCGCCGGGCCCGCCGCCGTTGGCGAGCACGAAGCCCGTCATCTCGGGCGTCTGCGCTGAAGGTACCGGCGGGAGGTGCCCGGTGGAACGCTTCTATTGATCACAACTCAGTAAAGCCACGAAGATCACCCGCACTGAGGGTGCCTCCAATAGCCGGGCGTCAGCCCAGTCGGGCGTCGACCGCCTCGGCCGAGAACCGGTGGTCGACGGCGACCCGCGCCAGTCCCACGAGCACGGCGTCGGGCCCCAGCACCGTCGGGCGGATCCGCAGCCGCTCGGTCGATCGCGGCTGCGCCCCCGCGTACACGCCCGCACGGATCCCGGCGATCATCGTCGAGACCGCCAGCTCACCGGCCACCACGATGTCCGCGGGGTTCAGCACCCCGACCACCACGGCCAGCACCCGCCCGATCAGCTCGGCGGCGCGGTCCAGCTCCGCGGTCACGAGCGGGTCACCGCGCTCGGCGAGCGCGCGCAGCTCGGCGAGCGAGCCGACGTCGGCCCCGGCCGCCCCCAGACGACGCAACAGCGCCGCTCCGCCCGCCTCGGCAGCGAGGCAACCCCGGCGGCCACACCGGCAGACGGCGTCACCACCCACGTCGACGTGTCCGATGTCGCCCGCGCCGCCGTCGGTGCCCCGATAGGTGCGGCCGTCGATGACGAGTCCCGCCCCGAGGAACTCGGACACCTTGACGAGCACGAACGGCTGCGGCCGGCCGTCCCGCCGCACGCCGAGCTCCGTGAACTCGCCGTACGCCATCGCGTCGGCGTCGTTCTCGAGGTGGACCGGCACGTCGAACCGCTCGCGCACCGCCTCGACCACCGGCCACCCGCCCCAGCCCGGCATGACCGGCGGATCGGACAGTCGATGGTCGTGCGGGTCGACGGGCCCCGGCACGGACAGCGCCACACCGCCGACGGCGGCCGGCTTGATCCCGGCGTCGGCCAGCAGTGCGTCGAACCCGTCGAGCACCTGCGGCACGACGACGTCCGGCCCCGCCGCGAGGTCCACGGCCAGCGGCGTCCGGGCCACCAAGGCCCCGTGCGGGTCGACGAGCGCCAGCTCGCCCGCACCCAGCTCCAGCGCCGCGACCAGCACCAGCGAGTCGCTCGGGTCGAAGACGAACCGCTCGGAACGCCGTCCCCCGGTCGCACCCGCGTCGCCCGCCGCACGGATGATGCCGGCCGCCACGAGGGCGTCCATCCGCTGCGCCACGGTGACGCGGGACAGCCCCGTCACCTCCAGCACCTGGATGCGGGTGGTCGCCCGGCCGCTCCGGATGAGCTGCAGGATCTCGCCCGCGCCTGCTGCCACGTTGTGCCTCAGTCCTTGTCTACCGCTAGCCCTTGTCGGCGCCGGCCGTCAGCCCCTCGGTCAGGGCGCGCTCGGCCACCCCGTACAGAATCACGATCGGGACCGTGAGGAGCACACTGCCCGCCATGAGGACCGTCTTCGACACCTCTTGCCCGTCGGCGAGCCGGGTCAGCCCGAGCGAGACCGTCCACAGGTCCTGCTTGGCGGACAGGAACAGGAGCGCGAACAGGAACTCGTTCCACGCGATCATGAACGAGAACAGCGCCGTCGACATGATGGTCGGCATAGCCAGCGGCACGGTGATGCGGGTGAGGATCTGGAAGCGCGAGGCACCGTCGATCACCGCCGCCTCGTCGATCGACTCCGGGATGCCGGCCAGGTAGTTGCGCAGCATGTGCACGGAGACCGGCACCGTCAGCGCGACGTACGCGATGACGAGACCCACCAGGGACGACCCGAGCCCCAGCACCTGGAACCCGACGAACACCGGCACCGCGATGATGATCGTCGGGAACAGGTACACGGCCAGGAACAGCCACGAGATCTGCGAGCGCCCGGCGAACCGCAGACGCGTCAGGGCGTACGACGCCGGAACCACGAGCGCGACGGTCAGGGCCGACGCCGACACGGCGACGATCGCGGAGTTCCGCATGAACCGCGCGAACCCGTACCCGCCGTCCTCCTCCGAGGCCAGCACCTCGCGGTACGTCTCGGTGGTGATCCGGTCCAGCGCGGGCAGCACCCGCAGCGGCTCGCGCAGCAGGTCGTCGATGCGGACGAAGCTGAGCGAGAGCATGTAGACGAACGGCACCACGGTCGCCACCACGAGCGCCACGATCACCACGACGCGCAGCACCCGCAGCACGCCGGTCTGGACGGTCACCGCGCTCATCGCGCCTCCCTCTGCTTCGCCGTCAGGCGCAGGTAGATCGCCAGCGCGACGCCCAGGAACACGGCCATCACCGCGGCGGTGGCGCTCGCACCCCCGATGTCGCTCGACCCGGTGAGCTGCTCGAACACCCGCACGGACGCCACCTGGGTGCCGGCCGCGCCACCGGTGAGCAGGTAGACGTCGTCGAACTCGTTGAACGCCATGACCATGCGGAAGAGCACCAGCAGGGCCACCGTCGGCAGCAGCTGGGGCAGCACCACGAACCAGAACTTCTGCAGCGGTGTGGCGCCGTCGACCACCGCGGCCTCCTCGATCTCGCGGCTGAGGCCCGTCAGGGCCGCACCGAGGAACATGAACGCGAACGGGAAGTACCGCCAGATGTCGTAGGCGATGACGGTCAGGAGCGCCGTGGGCGCCGACGCGAGGAAGTTGACCGGGTGCTCCCAGCCGAGCACCTGTGTGCCGAACGCGTTCACCACTCCGTACTGCGGGTTCAGCGCCACCTGCCACACGAAGGTGGTCGCGACGACGGGTGCGACGTACGGAAGCAGCATCACCGCACGCAGCGGCGCCCGGAACCGGAACTTGTCCCGGAACGCGAGCGCCGCGACCAGGCCCACGCCGATCGAGCCGACGGTGGTCGCGACCGAGTACTCGACGGTCGTCAGCAGCGCCTGCCAGAACGCCGGCGCGGTGAGCACGTCGGCGTAGTTGTCGAGGGTCAGCTCGTTGAACAGCCCGTTGCGCGCCACGTCCACGTAGCGCGCGTCCTGGAAGGACAGCACGACCGTCCACACGATGGGGACCACGATGATCGCGGCCACCACCAGGACCACCGGCAGGACGAGCGTGATCCCGTCGCGGTTCTCGTGCCGCCGTAGCTTCGACGCCATCCGGCCTCCTCCTCACTCCGCGCGCTTCTCTGGTGTGGGCGCGACCGTTGCGCCTCGGACAGACACGTGGCCGCAACGGTCGCGCTGGCGACCGACGAGGGTCAGTCGCGGCCCGCGATGTCGGCTACGGCGTCCTGCATGGTCGTCTGCGCCTCGGCCGCGTCCGTACCGCCCGACCCGAGGTCGGCCGCCGCCTTGGCGAGCGGGAGCTCGCTCGTGATCGGGCCCAGGAGCGCGCCCTGGCCCTGCGGCAGGGCCCAGCGGTCCGCCGAGTCGGGAGCTGCGGCGAGGGCCTCCGTCACCTCCGTGGGCCAGACGTCGGAGAACGTCTTCTTGGAGTCGACGCCGATCTCCAGGGCTGACCACGCGTCGGTGTACTCGGTGGGGCTGTCGGCCGTGCCGGTGCGCAGCGGGACCTTGCCCTCGGGCGCCATGGACAGCCAGTCCACGTACGCGTCGGACATCATGTACTCCACGAAATCGGTGGTCTCCGGGTCGGCGCCGTCGGTGATGCCCCACGACACGAGCTCTACGTAGCCGGCGGCCTCACCGCCCGCCGACGGCCCCTCCACGACCGGGACCACACCCGTGTTCTCCGCGAGCCAGCCCGGGTCGGCCGCGCACTCGTCGCAGGACGGCGTGAACTCCTCCCGCAGGCCGGCCATCTCGTCCAGCAGGAACGAGGACCAGACGGTCATCGCCGCCTGCCCGGCGAAGTAGGAGGAGCGCGTGGACTCGACGCCCTGCGTGCCGTCGGGCGAGAACTCGCTCGCCAGGTCGGCGTAGAGCTCGATCGTCTCGGTGCACTCCGGGCTGTCGAGGGTCGCCTCGCCGGCGTCGTCCACGAGCTCGCACCCGTTGCCCTGCGCCAGGAACTCCAGCGTCTGCTGCGTGAACGGGTCCGCCGCGTCCGTGGCCAGCGTGATCCCGTGCCGGCCCTTGGTCGTGAGCTGCTCGGCCGCCGTGCGCAGGTCGTCATAGGTGGCAGGCGGCTCCAGGCCGGCCTGCTCGAAGAGGTCGGTGCGGTAGTAGACCAGCATCGGCCACGCGTCGGAGGGCACGGCGAGCAGCTCGTCGCCGTCACTGGTCAGCTCGAGGGCCGACGGCGTGAACGTGTCCTCCCCGAGCGACTCGACCACCTCGGTCGCAGCGTCACGGTCGAGGTAGCCGTCCCGGTCGAAGGCCCGGACGAGTCCGGGGCTGATCGCGTTGACGACGTCCGGCATGTCGTCGCCCGAGAGCGCGGCCGCCGACAGGAGCTGGGAGATCTGGTCCTCCTCGACCGGCACCAGATCCGTCTCGACGCCCGACTCCTCGGACCAGGCAGCCATGGCATCCTCCTGGATCGCCAGGCGTTCGGGCTGGGTCTCGACGGTCCAGACGGTGATCATCCCGTCCGACTCGGGTCCGCCACTACCGCAGGCGGCGAGCGTGAGGGCCGCGGCGGCGGCCGTCGAAGCTGCGATCGTCAGGCGGACCGCGTCCGCCCGGTTGTGCCGGAACATGGCGTCTCCTCGTCATCGAGCGAGTGGATCTGGCACTTATGTCTAACCTATTGTCGAAAGGTGCACAAGGACTTGGAGGAAGACGCCGCCGTCGCCGCCGCACGCGTCCTCGACACGAACTGGACCGGCCGGTACACCGTCCCCGCCACGGGGCTGTACCCGCACCAGTGGAGCTGGGACTCGGCGTTCATCGCGATCGGCACGCGGCACCGCGAGCCGACTCGTGCGCGGGCGGAGCTTCACACCCTTCTCGACGCCCAGTGGCCTGACGGGCGGGTGCCGCAGATCGTCTACGACGTCGCACGCGACGACGAGTACGCACCCGGAGCCGACTTCTGGCGGGCTCCCACCTCAGGGCTGGTGCAGCCGCCCGTCCATGCCTGGGCCGCGTGGCTGGTGCACTGCGCCGACCCGGCGGGCTCCGCACGGGAGGACTTCCTCGCCCGGGTGTACCCGCGGCTGGCGCGCTGGCACGAGTACCTCCTCGGCCCCCGCGCGGGCGGAGTCGGCCTTCCCGTGGCGAAGCACCCGTGGGAGACCGGCACGGACAACTCACCCCTTTGGGACGTCGCGCTCGCACGGATACCTCCGGAGGCGCGGACGCCCATCCGCCGTCCGGACCTGCGGCACGCCGGGTCCGGCGAACGCCCCGGCAGCCGCGACTACCGCCGCTACTACCGTCTTGCCGAGGCCTACCGCGACGCCGGCTGCGCCGACGACGTCCCCATCGGTTTCGCCATGGTCTGCCCCCTGTTCACCACGGCTCTGGCCGTCTCGGAGCTCGCCCTCGCCAGGATGGCCGACGCGCTGTCCGACGCCGGGGGCGGTGCCGCGCACGAGGCAACCGCGGCGCGCCTGATCACCGCCATGGACGAGCACCTCTGGGACGAATCGCTCGGGCTCTACGTCGCGCTCGACGACACCACGGGCGCCCAGGTGTCCCGGTCGACCGTGAACGGCCTGGTCCCGCTGCTGCTGGCGCGAGGCCCCGCAGCCCTGGCGGCGGGCCGGGCCGAGCAGCTGCTGCTGACGCTCACCGGCTCAGGGTTCCTGGGCGGCGGACCGTTCCTACCCAGCACTGCCCGTGACGATCCGGCCTTCGACCCCGCCCTGTACTGGCGAGGGCCCGCATGGTTCAACACGTCGTGGCTGCTGCTGCGCGCCGTCCGGGCGCTGGGCCGTGTCGACGTCGCGTCGCGGCTGCTCGAGCAGTTCGCCGTCGCCAGGCCGGAGGGGTTTCCCGAGTACGTGGATCCCGACACCGGAACCGGCCGAGGGACCCGCCAGTTCTCCTGGACAGCAGCGCTGACGCTGGACGCACTGGTAGCCGACGAGGCGGCGGTGCTCCCCGACTCGTAGTGCCGACCGCACGAGGTCCGGGCAGCAGAAGGCCCCGGATCCCTCTGGGGATCCGGGGCCTTCTCGCGATCAGGCGATCGACCGAGCGCTAGCTCAGTCGGCGACGACCTTCACGCCGATCTTGGCCGACACCTCAGGGTGCAGGCGGATCGACACGGTGTAGTCGCCGGTCGTCTTGATGGACTGACCGATCTCGATCTTGCGCTTGTCGACCGACGGGCCGCCGGCAGCGACAACCGCACCGGCGATGTCCGCCGTGGTCACCGCACCGAACAGACGGCCACCGGGGCCGGCGTTCGCCGCGACGACGACCGGCTTGGCCGACAGCGAGTCAGCCAGGGCCTTCGCCTCGTCGAGCGATGCGATCTCGCGGCTCTTACGAGCCTTGCGGATCGCGTTGATGTCGGACTCGGCGCCCTTGGTCCAGGGCGTCGCCAGCGAACGCGGGATGAGGAAGTTACGGGCGTACCCGTCCTTCACCTCAACCACGTCGCCGGGCTCACCCAGGCCGGTCACCTCGTGGGTCAGGATCAGCTTTGCCATTGTTCTCGATCCCTTCCTCAGCGAGCCGTGGACGTGTACGGCAGCAGGGCCATCTCGCGGGCGTTCTTCACGGCCTTCGCGATCTGACGCTGCTCCTGCACGGAGACACCGGTGACGCGACGCGCACGGATCTTTCCACGGTCGGAGATGAACTTGCGCAGCAGCGCCGTGTCCTTGTAGTCGATGTTGTGGATCTTCGCCGACTTCAGCGGGTTGATCTTCTTCTTGGGCTTGCGCACCACAGGCTTTGCCATGGTGTTGCTCCTTTGTCAGGTGCTGCTCACCCGGCCTGGCGGGCCGTGCGAGCAAAAAAGATGAACGGGGGGATGCCGGTCAGAACGGCGGGTCGTCCGAGAACGAACCACCAGACGACGCCGGGCCTGCCGTGGCCCACGGGTCGTCGTTGCTCTGACCGCCACCGGAAGAACTGAATCCTCCACCGGAGCCGCCGCCCTGCTGGGCGCCGCCACCGTTGAAGCCACCACCGCCGCCGCCACCGAAGCCACCGCCACCACCGGACCGCTGGGCCCGGGTGACCTTGGCCGTGGCGTAGCGCAGGGACGGACCGATCTCGTCCACCTGCAGCTCGACGACGGTGCGCTTCTCGCCCTCACGGGTCTCGTAGGAGCGCTGGACCAGGCGACCCTGCGCGATGACGCGCGTGCCCTTGGTCAGCGACTCCGCGACGTTCTCCGCGGCCTCACGCCAGATCGAGCAGCGCATGAACAGGGTTTCCCCGTCCTTCCACTCGTTGCTCTGGCGGTCGAAGGTGCGCGGGGTCGACGCCACCGTGAAGTTGGCAACCGCAGCACCTGAAGGGGTGAAGCGCAGTTCCGGGTCCCCGGTAAGGTTCCCGATCACTGTGATGACAGTTTCACCAGCCATGCCAATTCCTCGATTCAGTCGACATTCCGTACGCGGCATCTAGTCCGTGGTGAATGCAACCACGAGCCACTGACACTCGCGCGGGCGCAGGAGGGTTCAGTTCGGACGACTCACTTGTCGCCGGTGCGCAGGATCTTGGTCCGGAGCACGACCTCGTTGAGGCCGAGCTGACGGTCCAGCTCCTTGGCGGTGGCAGACGTCGCGGTGAAGTCGACCACGGCGTAGATGCCCTCGGACTTCTTCTGAATCTCGAAGGCCAGACGGCGGCGCCCCCAGATGTCCACCTTGTCGACGGAGCCACCCTCGGTCGTGATGACCGACAGGTACTTGTCGAGCGACGGGGCAACGGTGCGCTCCTCGACCTCCGGGTCCAGGATCACCATCATTTCGTACTGACGCATGTGTCTACCCACCTCCTCTGGTCTCAGCGGTCACGGTCGTTCCGTGACAGGAGGGTTCACAGCAAGGGCCAAGCCTACCCGTCATGTGGACAACGGCGGAATCGAACGGCGGAGAGCCCGCTCACAGACACCGTCCTGCCGGTTCACGACGGCCGAGGGGCCGCCTCCCGCAGGAGACGGCCCCTCGGACTCAGGGTGTCAGGACGACGAACCACGAGGACGGACCGCTAGCCGCCACCGCCACCGCCGTTGCCGTTGCCGTTCCCGTTGCCGTTGCCGTTCCCGTCCGTCGGTTCATCGGTCGGGATGCCGATGTCGCCGGGGCCGGACGAGACGATCACCTGCACCGGGCTGTTGGGAGGCACCTCGGCGCCCTCGTCCGGATTGACGTCCATGACCACGCCCTGGCCGAACTCCTGGGACGTCTGGTACTGGATGACGGGCTGGAGACCGGCACGCTGGATCTGGTTCCTGGCGTTGTTCTCGTCACCGCCGACCAGACCGCCGGGCACCTTCACCGTGTCGGCCGGGCCCCTCGAGACCTCGACCTGGATGTCCGTGCCGATGTTCACCATCTGGCCCTGGTGCTGCACCGAGAGCACCGTGCCACGGGGCTGATCGCTGTCGACCTCAGCGAGACGGGGGTTGAGGCCGAGTTCGGCCAGCAGCCTCGCGACGCCGGGGTACTGCTGCCCCACGAGCCCGCCCGGGACCTCCACTTGGTCCTCCGGGGTCTCCGACGGCGAAGGCGACGTCGACGGGGACGGCGACGGGGACGGCGACGGGAGCGGCGGCTCGTAGTCCGGGAAGTCCACGACCTCCATGCCGTCGGTCACCTTCTTCATGTACTCGGTCCACGCCCAGACGGGCCAGGTGCCACCGGTCAGGCTGCCACCCGCCCACTCGCCGAACGGCGTGATCGACGCCTGACCCTTGTTGTCCGGCGTGTTCTGGTAGAGGCCGACTACCGTCGCCACCTGGGGGATGTAGCCGGCGAACCAGGCTGCCTTGTTCCCGTTGGTGGACCCCGTCTTGCCCGCGACCGGGCGCGGAGTGCCGTCGGGGGCGAGGAGCTCCTTCGCGGGCGTGCCCGAACCCTCCTCGACCACCTTCTGCAGCGCGTACGTGGCCTTGGACATCGCCTCGGGATCGATGGCCCCGGGCTTGGGTACGCCGGTCCACTCGTGGATGAGCTGGTCGCCGTTCTTCACGGAGGTCACTATGTGCGGATCGCTCCGCGTGCCCATCGCGGCGAACGTGGCGTAGGCACCCGCAAGATCGACGGCCCGCACCGACTCGGTGCCCAGCACGTTGGACAGCGTGGCGTTCGTGGACTCCTTGGGGATACCAGCCCGGATCGCGACGTCCTGCGACTTCTGCGGCGTGATCTTCACGTTGAGCTGCGCGTATACGGTGTTCACCGAGTTGGCGGTCGCCTCGACCAGGTCGATCTCGCCGAACGACTCGCCGCCCGAACCCTCCGGGCCGAAGTTGGTGAGCTCCTTCTCCTGCTCGACGCCGTTGACCATCTCGGTCCAGCCCGGGATCTGCATCGGGCTGTTGCCCAGGTAGCGCTCGTTGAGCTCGTGCCCCTCCTCGAGCGCGCCGATCAGGGTGAACGGCTTGAACGTGGAGCCGCCCTGCGCCGAGCCGTCGGTGGCGGCGTTGTACTGCGTCTCCTCGTAGTCCTTGCCGCCGTACAGGGCGCGGATGGCGCCGTCCTTGGGATCGACGGACACGATGGAGACGCCGAGCTCCTTCGACGCGGCGCCCTCGCCCTTGGTGGGGATGGTGTTCGCGGTCTCGACCGCTGCCTTCTGCCACTTCGGGTTGATGGTCGTGTGGATCTCGTATCCCCGCTTCAAGAGGTCGTCCTCGCTGATGCCGAAACCAGCGAGCTCCTTGCGGACCTCTTCGAGCAGATACCCCACCTGGCCGGCGCGGGACACCGGCTTGTACTTGATCGGCTCGGGGAAGGTCGCGGAAGCGCGCTCCTCCTCCGTGATGGCCCCGACCTCGGCCATGTTCCGCAGGACACGTGCCCACTTCTCCTCGGCGACGGCCCGTGACCCCTCGCCGAAACGCGGGTCCCAGTACGACGGGGACGGGATGATCCCCACCAGCATCGCGGTCTCCGAGACGGTCAGCTTCGCCGCCGGCTTGTTGAAGTACGCCTTCGCGGCGGCCTCGAAACCGTAGGCACCACGCCCGAGGTAGATGCTGTTGACGTAGCCCTCGAGGATCTCGTTCTTGGACTTCTGCTGGTCCACCTTGAGGGCCAGGACGATCTCGCGGAACTTGTCCGCGTAGGACGTCTGTCCCGGCTCGAAATAGGTGTTCTCGACGTACTGCTGGGTCAGGGTGGACGCACCCTGCCGGGTGCCGCCGGTCACGTTGCTGACCAGGGCGCGGACCATACCCACGGGGTCGACCCCGAGGTGGTCCCTGAAGTTCTGGTCCTCGGACGCCAGCACGGCCTCACCCACGTACGGGGGCAGCTCGTCGAGGCTCCGGATCGTGCGGTCCACCGCGGCGAACTTACCCATCACCTTGTTGTTCGCGTAGTACACGGTGGTGGTCTCCGAACCGATCTCACCGCGCTCGGCAGGGACCGGCCAGCCGATCCACCCGGCCACAAAAACACCCACCACCAGCGAGACTCCGGTCAGCATGGTGCCGACGACAACTCGCCATGACGGGACCCAGGCGCGGATCCCCGTGCGGTGCGGCCGCGGGTAGTTCCAGATTCCCCGTCGGCGCCGGGGAGTTTGCGGCCAGATCGGAGAAGGACTCCTGTTCGCCACGTCTTCCTCGTTCCTCGTATCGGCTCAGTGATCGCACTGAACCGACGAAACGATAGAGGATCTATGTTCGCGGCAAGTAGTACAAACGCGGTTTCTCTGTGTACGCACAGTGTTCAAGCGGCCGTTTCGACCGCTTTCACCCGGGGGCGACGACGGGCCCGGCCAGAACGGCCGAGCCCGCCTTCTCCCAGGTCAGGAGCCTGGAGCCGCCCGTGTTCGCTGCCGACCTACCCGAAGATCCCGTTCCCGTCGCCCGACGGATCGCCGGATGGATCGCCTTCGCCCTCCTCGGGCCCGGTCGAGACGACGAGCGTCACGTCGGTGCCCACCGGCACCTCCGTACCCTCGCCCGGGTCGACCGCGATCACCCGGCCCTCCGGCACGGTGTCGGACGCCTGCTCCTGCACGACCGGCGACAGGTCGGCGGCCTGGAGCTGGCCCTCGGCATAGCCCTGATCCTGGTTCGTCAGGCCCCAGGGCACGGTGGTCGTCTCTTCCTCCTCGACCTGGGACCCGTTGGAGACCTCCACGCGGATGGTGTCGCCGCGGTTGACCTCCTGGCCCGCCTTGTCCACCGCGACCACGATGCCGGCCGGCTGGTCGCTGTCCACGTCCACCTGCGCCGGCACGAGGCTGAGACTCGCGAGCGCCGATGCGGCGTTGGGGTACTGCTGTCCGACGAGGTTGTCGGGTACGACCACCTTCTCCACCTCGGCCTCCTCCGACTGGCTCGGCGAGGGGCTGGGTGTCGGCGTCGCGGACGGCTGCGGGACGGACGGGACGTAGTCGGGGAACGGCTCGACCTCCATGCCCTCCGTAGCCTTCTGCATGTACTTGGTCCAGGCTGTCACCGGCCAGCTACCACCGGTGATCTGCTCGTAGCCACCGAACGGTTTGATCTGCTCGTACCTGTTCTCGTCGACGTTGTACTCGTAGAGCCCGACCACCGTCGTGAGCTGCGGCACGAAGCCGGCGAACCACGCCGACATGTTGTCGTTGGAGGATCCCGTCTTGCCGGCGACCGGACGCTCGGTACCGTCCGGGGCGAGGAGTTCCTGCGCCGGCGCACCGGAACCCTCCTCGACCACCTTCGTCATGGCGTAGGTCGCTGCCGCCATGGTCTCCTCGTCGAAGACCTGCTCACGCGTCGTCGCACCCTCGTGAATGAGATCCTCGCCGTTGGTCACCTTGGTCACCAGGTGCGGGGTCGTGCGATACCCCTGGGCGGCGATGGTCGAGTAGGCGTGCGCGAGGTCGACGTTGGTCACGTACGCCGTGCCCAGCACGTTGGCGAGGTTGTTCCCGATGGTGCAACAGTCGTTGGTGTCCGGGTCGTCGTCGGCCTTCGGGATACCGAGCTCGTAGCCGACCTGCGCGGTCGTCTCGGGGCCGATCTCCTTGTTGAGCTGGCCGTACACGACGTTCACCGAGTCGGCCGTGGCGGCCGTCAGGTCGAGGCTGCTCCACGACTCGTTGTCGAAGTTGTACAGCGGCACGTCGGGGCCGTCCGGATCCTGCTTCCAGCCCTCGATCACCGTGCCGTCGACCGCGCCGTACTGCTTGGTGAGCGGGATGTCTTGCTCCAACGCCCCGATCAGCGTGAACGGCTTGAAGGTCGACGCTCCCTGCGCCCGGAAGGTCGCCGCGTTGGTCGGGTTGGTCGAGTAGTTCGGGCCGCCGTACATCGCCTTGATCTCACCCGTCTGCGGGTCGATCGAGGTCAGCGAGGCTCGTGCGTTGTCGCTCGCATCCTTCGGCAGCTTCATCGTCTCGTAGGCGGCGGCCTGCATCTTGCGGTCGATCGACGTGTGGATCTCGTAGCCGCTCGTCGTGAGCTGGTCCTCGGAGATGCCGGCACCACCCTCGGCACGCGGCTTGGCGAGCTCCTTGGCCACCTGCTCCATCAGGTACGCGGTCCGGTTGTCACCGGAGCCCTGCTTGTACTCGACCAGCTCGGGGTACTCCGCGGCGGAGCGGTCCTCCGCGGTGATGTAGCCCTGCTCCAGCATCAGGTCGAGGGTGCGCTCCCAGCGGGCCCTCGCCTGTGCCTCGGCCGCCTCACCCTGGCGGGGGTCCCAGTACGTCGGGTTCGGGATGATCCCTGCGAGGAAGGCGGACTCGGAGATCGTCATCTCCTTGGCCGGGTGCCCGAAGTACGCCTGCGACGCCGCCTCCACGCCGTACGCCCCGCGCCCGAGGTAGATGGTGTTGACATAGCCCTCGAGCACATCGTCCTTGGTCTGCTGCTGCGTCACCTTCAGCGCGATGATCGCTTCCTTGAGCTTCGTCACGTAGGTCGCGTACTCGACGCCGATGTAATAGTTCTCGACGTACTGCTGGGTCAGCGTCGAGGCACCCTGGCGGTCGCCGCCCGTCACGTTGTTCAGCGTGGCGCGGACGATGCCCAACGGATTGATGCCGATGTGGGAGCGGAAGCTCTGGTCCTCCGACGAGATGATCGCGTTCGTCACCTGCGGCGGGAGCTCGTCCAGCGTCACGAGGGTCCGGTCCTGCGCCGCGAACTTACCGATCGGCTTGCCGTCGGCGTAGTACACGGTGGTGGCCTCGTCACGGACCGTACCCAGCGCATCCGGTACGCCCACGTTCACCCAGGCGGCGATGAGCACACCGGCCACGAGCGACGTACCCGTCAGCAGCGCGCCCACGACCACCCGCCACGACGGGACCCAGGCACGGATCCCGGTGCGATACGGGCGGGGGTAGTTCCAGATTCCCTGCCGCCGTCGGGGAGTTTGCGGCCAGATCGGAGGGGGACTCCAGTTCGACACGTCAGCCTCTTCCTCGGTTCGACTTGCGTCCGTCGTGTGCGGTCGACACACGTGCAACGGCGGACAACCCGAAACCATAGGGGATCTTCAGCAGGCGCTAATAGCCCCAACCTGCTACAAGGCCCCGCTCGCGGACATCTCCCCCAGGGTCAGCCCAGTCCGTCTGCCCCTGCTTCACATTTCATCCACCAACCGGCCGACGCCGGTCCCTCCGGAGCGGCGGATTGCGCACCGTCATCCCGGTGCCTATTCTCTCGATGTATCGACTCGATACATCGTGCATGACTGATTCGCCCGGGCAACCGGGACAGCCCGGGAGGAGGCCACCGTGCGCAGCCGGTCCGACGTGCTGGAGACCGCCGTCCTCGGCCTGCTCAACGAGTCCCCACTGCACGGCTACGAGCTCCGCAAGCGCCTCAATCTCGTGCTCGGCTCGTTCCGTGCCTTCTCGTACGGCACGCTGTATCCCGCCCTCAAGGCCCTGGTCGCGCGCGGACTGATCGCGACGACGGAGAGCGACCCGCCGCCGCCCCCGCCCCGCAAGACCAAGCCGGGGATCCCCGGCCGGACCACCAAGCCCAAGCCCCTCGGCCGACGTCGCGTCGTCTACGAGCTGACCGCCGAGGGCAAGGAGCACCTCCAGACCGTTCTGGCCACTGCCGGCCCCGCGGCCTGGGAGGACGACAACTTCGACGTCCGGTTCGCGCTCTTCGCGCAGACGGACGCCGAGACCCGCCTCCGCGTCCTGGAAGGCCGGCGAACCCGGCTGACCGAGCGGCTGGAGGCGTTCCGGGAGTCCGCGACGCATCCGCGTTCGCGGCTCGACGAATACGCGCTCGAGCTCCAGCGGTTCGGGCTCGAGAAGGTCGAGCGCGAAGTGCGCTGGCTCGACAGCCTCATCTCCACGGAGCGGGGACGCGCTGCGGCGCAGCCCCGCCCATCGCAGCAAGATCAAACGAAGAAGGAGCGAGGATGACCTCCATCCGCGTGGGCATCGTCGGCGTAGGAAACTGCGCCTCGTCCCTGGTCCAGGGCGTGCACTACTACCGTGACGCCGACCCGGCGAGCACCGTGCCGGGCCTCATGCACGTGCAGTTCGGCGACTACCACGTGTCGGACCTCGAGTTCGTCGCGGCGTTCGACGTCGACGCGAAGAAGGTCGGCTTCGACCTGGCCGAGGCCATCTCCGCGTCCGAGAACAACACGATCAAGATCGCGGACGTGCCGCCCACCGGCGTCATCGTCCAGCGCGGGCCGACCCTCGACGGCCTGGGCGACTTCTACCGCGAGACGATCGACGAGTCGACGAAGGACGCCGTCGACGTCGTGGCGGCCCTGCGTGAGGCCGAGGTCGACGTGCTCGTCTGCTATCTGCCGGTGGGCTCCGAGGAGGCCGCCAAGTTCTACGCGCAGTGCGCCATCGAGGCCGGGGTCGCCTTCGTCAACGCCCTGCCCGTGTTCATCGCGTCCGACCCCGAGTGGGCCAAGAAGTTCGAGGACGCGGGCGTGCCGATCGTCGGCGACGACATCAAGTCGCAGGTCGGCGCGACCATCACGCACCGGGTGCTGGCCAAGCTGTTCGAGGACCGCGGCGTCGTCCTGGACCGCACGTACCAGCTGAACGTCGGCGGCAACATGGACTTCAAGAACATGCTGCAGCGCGACCGCCTGGAGTCGAAGAAGGTCTCCAAGACGCAGGCCGTGACGTCCAACCTGACGGGCGCACTGGCCGGCAAGAAGGACGACCGCAACGTCCACATCGGCCCGTCGGACTACGTGGCGTGGCTCGACGACCGC
This sequence comes from Promicromonospora iranensis, assembly GCF_028994775.1. Classification (GTDB taxonomy): domain Bacteria; phylum Actinomycetota; class Actinomycetes; order Actinomycetales; family Cellulomonadaceae; genus Promicromonospora; species Promicromonospora iranensis_A. The sequence goes on from NZ_JAJQMN010000002.1 coordinate 548,698, forward strand.
AAGTGGGCGTACGTGCGCCTCGAGGGCCGCGCGTTCGGCGAGGTCCCGCTCAGCCTGGAGTACAAGCTCGAGGTGTGGGACTCCCCCAACTCCGCCGGCATCATCATCGACGCCGTCCGGGCCGCGAAGATCGCCAAGGACCGCGGCGTCGGCGGCCCCCTCCACTCGGCGGCGACCTACTTCATGAAGTCCCCGCCCGTGCAGATGGAGGACACCGCCGGGCGTACGCAGCTGGAGGCCTTCATCCGCGGCGACATCGAGCGCTGACGTCGTTCGCTGGTCGAGCCTGCCGAGACCGAGGTCTCGGCAGGCTCGACCAGCGATGGACCCGATGGGCTACTTGATCGGGTCCAGCTCGAAGTCGGTCACGACGGTGGTGCCCGCCGTCACCTTCGCGGAGCCGACCTCCGGGACGTACCCGTTGGCCGTGGCGATGATCTGCGCCGTCTTCTCCGACTTGTCGAACCAGTACTCGTACGTGCCGTCCGACCCGGTGACCAGGGTGACCGCCGAGTAGAGGCCGTTCACCTGGACCACCGAGTCACCGAGCGAGACGACGCCGTCGGGCGCGAAGCCCGACACCGTGCCGGTCAGCTTGCCCCAGCTCTTGGGCGGGTTGACCTTCATGGACACGGCGACCGAGGGCGCGTCGTACGGCGTCTCGGCGTCGGCCACGAGCTTGCCGGTGAAGGTGCCGGGCTGGGCCACCACACCGCTCATGGCCGCGGTGATCGTCTTGCTCTGGCCCGGCTCGAGCGTGAACTCGGTCGGGTTCGTGGTGAGCCACTCCATGCCGCCGCCGGCGGTGTCACCGGAGACGTTCATGACGATGTGCATGTCGGGCCAGCCGATGGAGTCCGTCGTCGCCGGCTCCGGGAGAGCGCAGTCGGTGGCGGAGAGGTACGACGGCGCGCTCTGCCCCGCCGCGTTGGACCCGATGTAGAAGACACCACCGTTCGACTGCTGGTTGGGCGAGACGACCTCGACCACGAGCGTGGCGCCGGCCGGCACCTCACCCGTCACGGGCACGGAGACCATCGTCAGGGTCGACGCCGGGATGCTCGCCTGCGCCGTCCCGATCGAGGTCAGGTTGGCGAAGGTGAGGGCGCCGTCCAGCGTGTAGAGGTTCACCGTCAGTGTCTGAGCGGTGGCCTTCTCGACGCCGAAGGACACGTCCGAGACCTCGAAGTCCCCGTCGATGCCGAAGTCGCTCAGCGTGAACGTCCGGAAGAAGTGGTTCTCCGTGGTCCCCGCCAGGCCACCGCACGAGGCCGAGCTGAGCTCGGTGATCTCCTGCGACGCGGAGTGGGTGATGGTCGTGGCGTTCGGTGAGACCGGGATGGACTCCGGCGTCACGCTCTGGCCCGTGGTGCCCTTGCCCGCGGCCTGGAACCGCGAGCCCGAGTCACCGACCGACCCACCGACCTTGGCCGACGGCTTCGTGGATGTCGCAACGGTGGCCTCGCCCTGCGGGTGCTGGATGACGGCGGCGCCGTCCGTGCCCAGCATGTCGAAACCACCACCGGTGCCCGTCAGCTCGACGTCGGCCGGCGCGGTGCCCTCGTTCTTCACCGTGAACCGCTTGGTGGTGGAGCTGCCGAGCGGCAGCGTGGCATCAATCGACTCGGTGCTGACGGCGAGCATGCCCGCCGCGAGCGCCGCGTCGAACGTGCCGGTGCCCTCCGGCGCGAGGCTGACGGTCCCGGACTCGGGCTCGTAGTCCGGCGCCGTGATCTCGACCGTGTAGTCGCCGGGGAGGGCGATGGCCGAGTAGGTGCCGTCCTCCGTGGACGTGGCGGTCCGGGTGACTCCGTCGGCCGTGGCGGTGACGGTGGCGCCCTCGATCGGCTCACCGGTGTTCAGGTCGGTCACCGTGCCCTCGAGGAACGCGAGGACGGGTGCCGTGTAGGTGATGGTCAGGCCCGCCGAGACGGCGGGGGTGTTGGCGGAGTACTGCATGCCGACGGTGCCGGTCGCGTTCTCGATGCCGATCGACGCCGAGCTGCCCTTGGCGGTGTCGGTGTCGGTGGTGTCGCCGTAGCCGTAGATCACCGTGCCGTCGGCGACGAGCGTGACGGAGAAGTTGAGCCGGTCCGTGGCGGGGCTGTACTTGCGCACGTTCCGCCACTCGACGACGAACGCGTCCTTGCCGTCGACGGTCGTCGTGCCGGTGTACAGACCGGCTGCGGCGTCGAGGTTGAGGTCGTCCCAGAACGGGTACAGGGCGGCGTTGGGTGCCGCGCTGCTCGGGATGGGGCCGTTCGCGTAGCTCGTCGTGCCGGCCAGGAAGTTCAGGTGACCGTTGGAGGTGACAAACGCGCTGTCGTAGCTCTCGCCGTAGAAGGGGAAGCTGAACGGCAGGTCGAGCGACGTCTGCACGTCGTCGCCGGTGAGCGAGGTCTTGGTGTCGCCCTGCAGGAGTTCACCGGTCGAGGTGGCGCAGGAGTAGCCGAAGTCGTCGGTCACCGCGGTGATCTCGACGGGCACGTCCTCCGCGCCGTCGACCACGACGTCCGCCTCGTAGGAGGAGGCGCAGCCGCCCATCTCCACGGTGAGCGCGTACGTGCCCTCGGGGACGTCGGCGAAGGCGAAGGTGCCGTCCGCGCCGGTGGTGACGTCCTCGAAGTGGCTGCCGAGGCTGACCGGCGCGCCCACTGCCGGGTCACCGGACCCGGCGAAGGTGACGGTGCCCGTCACGGCGTGCGACGGTGCGGCCTCGAGCGTGATCGGCACCTCGACGGTGCCGTCCTCGGTGACGGCCGCGGGAGCGGGCGTCGAGGGCAGGAACCCGAAGGCCGACGCGGACACCGTGTAGTCGCCGGTCGCGACGCGGGCCGTGAAGGTGCCGTCCTGGTCGGTGCTGACGGTGCGGTCCCGCTCGCCGTCGACGGTGACGTCGGCCCCGGCGATCGGGGTGCCGGCGGCGTCGGTCACGGTGCCGGTGACGTACCCGGTGGCGCCGATCGGGGCGGCGTCGATGAGCGCGGCGACGTCGAGCTTGCCCTCGCCCCACACGTTGTTGTTGTCGGCGGTGCCGCCGCAGGTGGTGTCGTCCGTGTCGACGGCGGCCTGGTCGAGGAGCGCCTGGGTACCCTCGATGTCGCCGATGAGGGCGGGAGCGGCGCTCCACAGCAGCGCCACCGCGCCCGCGAGGTGCGGGGCCGCCATGGACGTGCCGTTGAAGGCGGCGTACCCGTCACCGGGGACCGAGGAGCGCACGTTCACGCCGGGGGCCGAGATGTTGGGCTTGATCATGCCGCCCTCGCCGGTGCCGCGGGAGGAGAAGCCGGCGATGGCCCCGTTCGCACCGAACGCGCCGACCGAGTAGGAGCCGGTGTTGGCGCCCGGGGACGACGTCGTCGTGCAGCCGGGGCCGGAGTTGCCGGCGGACCAGGTGCCGAAGATGCCAGCGGCCTCCCAGGCCTCGGTGGTGTCGGTGTACCAGTCGTCGACGGTGCCCGCGGCGGTGAGGCCCCAGGAGTTGTTGACGACGTTGGGCCGCTTCGACGGGTCGGGGTCGGTGCCGTCGACCTTGGTCGGGGCGACGATCCACTGGCCGGAAGCGAGCAGTGCGGCGTCCGAGCAGCTGTGGCAGCCGTTGGTGGCGATCCAGTCGGCTCCGGGAGCGACGCCGACCTGGTTGCCGTTGCCGTCGTCGCCCACCATGGTGCCCATGGTGTGCGTACCGTGGCCGTCGTCGTCGAACGGCAGCTCGGCCGAGCCGGAGGTGTCCTGCCAGTTGTAGTCGTTCACGACCGCGCCGTCGGCCTGCATACCGCGGTACTGGTCGGCCAGGGCCGGGTGGTCGTACTCTGCGCCGCTGTCGATGTTCGACACGGTGATGCCCTCGCCCGTGTAGCCCATCTCCCAGACCTCGGGGGCGTTGATCGCGTCCAGGCCCCACTCGACCGCCTGGGTGCCCTTGTCGCTGACGTCGGTGCGCTTGACCGGCTCGACCAGGCTCAGCTGCACCGTCTCGCTGATCCGCTGGACCTCGCTGCTCCTCGCGAGCTTGTCCGCCAGGGCGAGCGTGCCGTCCTCGACGAGGATCCGGTTGCTGATCCAGTAGCTCTCGTAGTCGGCGCCGGCCGCCTCGAGCTCCTTGATCAGGCTCGCCTGCGAGGCCTCGGCGGTGCTGGTGAGGGTCTCGTAGACGTGCCTGCCCCGCTCGCCCCAGCTGGTGATGCCCCTGGCGTCCGTCAGGTCGGCCTCGTCGGCCATCTCCACCCAGAAGTCGGCGGTCTTGCGCTCGGTCAGCATCTCCCTGGCGAAGTCGGTGAACTTCTCCTCAGGGTCGGTCGCGACGGCCTTCGTAGGTGCCGCCGCTACGGTCGGGGACGTTCCGGCGAACGCCGCCGGGGCGACGCTCAGCGCTGATGCCGCGACAAGCGCGAGAACCGCTGTGGCGGTCGTCGTGCGTTGTGCGAGAGCAGTTCGACGATGCATGAACCCTCCATTACCCGGCGCATCCGCGACTCCGGATGCGCTTGGACGGACCACGGTCGTGGGCCATGCCCAACCGTCGTTCGCGCCGGTCGGAGCAACAAGGTCTGTTCACGGTCAAACGAGGGTCAATTCGCGGTCACTACACGGTCAGACAAGAAACAATTGTCCTGTCAATAATGCAGCACGAAATTCACCCGCCACCGCCCTGAATTCACCCTCTACCAGGCGACTCGTGGCGGAAAAATGCCAACGGGGCGGGAATGTGTCATTTCCGGCACGCAACGCGGAGGTAACGAAAAATTGACCTCAACGGTACGACCCAGGGACAAACTGACGCACGCTGCTCGGTTCGCCCCGGGACGCACCGGAACGGCCCGGCTCATGGAGGGTGACGCACGTGACGCTCGACCCCGCACCAGGTTCTGCCCCCGGCCTCGTCGTCTGCGTGGGCCTTCCTTCGGATCAGATCATCGAGATCGCCCACCTGCTCCGCGGAAGGGCCACGGTGCTCGCCACCCCCGACGCGGAGGGCGCCCGCGCCGTCCTCGCCAACCAGGCAGCGCCCCGGCGGGCGGACGGTGGCGCACAGCGTGCCCTCGGCGCCCGGGCCGAGCGGTACGACAACCCCGGCCCGACGGAGGACCGGGCCCGCGGCCGGCATCGTCCCGAGCACCCCGCCGACCGCATCTCCGGGAGCGAGAACCCTACCGAGGCGTCGCCGCGTGCCGCCGCGGAGCGCAGGTCGACAGCGCTGTCCTCGAGTTCGCCGTCGCCGTCGCCGTCGCCGTCGCCGTCGCCGAGCCTGCCCGACACCGGGGCCGCCGGCCGCCGCGGACGGTTCCGGCCGACGTCGGGCAGCATGCTGGCGCCGCCGGTGAGGCACACGGGCGCCCCTGCGCCGTACCGGCCGGATGCCGGACGCATCGCTGCCGCTGCCGCTGTTCGAAGTCTCAGTCGCACCAGCGAACCTGCTCAGAGCCCCACTCGCCGCCCTGACCTCGGTCCGGACGCCACCGCCCCACGCGGGACCGCTACGGCCCCCGTCGTCACCGGCCCGATCCCGATGATCGCCCCACCCACGGTGGAGCCGCTGGTCGCCGGGCCACTGCACGTCGACCTGGCCGGCCGGGAGGTCACCGCGCTGGGCCGGCGCGTCTACCTGTCGGCGCGCGAGTTCGACCTGCTCGCGACGCTCGCACTGGAGGCGGGGCGGGTGTGGTCGTTCGCCGAGCTCACGGCACGCGTGTGGCAGCTGCCGTACCTCGGCGACTCCGACCCGGTGACGTCGGCGGTCAAACGGCTGCGCAAACGACTGGCACCGGTACGTGACGTGGAGGTCGCCTCGGTGCGTGGGGTGGGCTACCGGCTCAGGGTGCGGTAGGCGCGGGCCGGCTGTGCGGCGGGCCGCCTGCCGAGGGGAACGGCGTCACGCGCCGGTCACCAGCCAGCGGTCGCCCCGCGCACGCCATCCGGTCGTGATCGCGCGCGCGGCCATGAACACGCCGGCGAACGCGAGCCAGAGCCAGGCGAGGCCCCGCGCCCCGTCGGGCGCCCAGGCGGAGACGGCGAGGGCGAACGGGAGGTAGGCCACGAGCGTCGCCATGCCGGCCCAGGCGAGATAGCGTCCGTCGCCCGCCCCGATGAGGACGCCGTCGAGCACGAACACCCAGCCCGCCATCGGCATGAGCACGCCGCACACCGCGATGCCGAGGGCGATGGCGACACGCACGTCCGGGTCGGGTGAGAAGAGGGGCGCGATCCACCAGCCGGCCGCGGCCAGGACCAGGCCGATCACGGCCCCCGCCCCGACGCCCCACTGCAGGCAGCGGCGCAGCACCTGGCGCACGTGCCCGACGTCGCCCGCTCCCAGGCCGTGTCCCACCAGCGCCTGCGCGGCGATGGCGAGGGCGTCGAGCGCGAACGCGGCGAGGCCCCACAGGGAGCTCACGACCTGGTGCCCGGCGAGCGCGACGGCGCCGAGGTCCGTGGCGACGACCACGGTGAGCAGGATCGCGGCACGCAGGCTGAGGGTCCGGATCACCAGGGGCAGGCCCGCCCGGGCACCCGAGAGGATGCCCGCCCGGTGCGGGCGCAGGCTCGCACCGCGAGCCCGCGCACCGCGCACCACGATCACCCCGAGCACGACCGCCATGAGGATCTGGGTGATGGCCGTCCCGAGGCCGGAGCCGGCGATCCCCATGCCCGCCCCGTAGACGAGCGCGAAGTTCAGGCCGGTGTTGAGCAGCGCACCGGAGGCCGCGACGACCAGCGGGGTGCGCGTGTCGCGCAGACCGCGGAGGACGCCGGTCGCGGCCTGGACCACGAGCATGCCGGCGAGGCCGGGCGCCGACCACCGCAGATACGTCACTGCGTGCTCCGCGACCTCGCCCTGTGCGCCCAGGGCGGCCACGGTCAGCGGGGCGGCGAGCAGCAGCACCGCGACAAGGACGGCGCCGATCCCGAGTGCGAGCCAGATCCCGTCGATACCCGACTGCAGCGCCTCCCGCTCCTTGCCCGCGCCGGTCAGCCGGGCGACCGATGCCGTGGTCGTGTACGCGAGGAAGATGCACAGGCCGACAAGGGTGAGCAGCACGTTGCTCGCGAGCGACAGGCCGGCGAGCTGGGCGGTCCCGAGGTGCCCCACCACCGCGCTGTCCACAAGCACGAAGACCGGTTCGGCGACGAGCGCCCCGAGGGCGGGTACCGCCAGGGCGAGGATCTCCCGGTCGATGGACCGTCGAAGACCCGGGGTGTGGCGCGGCTCGCCCAACTTTCTTTCCTCCACAGGCTGGGGGTTACGTCCATGCAGGTCAGACGGCATGGTGATGTTTTACACAGGGGTTATCCACAGCTGGGGACAGGGTTGTCCACCCGCTATGCACAGCCTGGACCACCTTTCCACATGGCTGTACACAGGCTCGTCCACAGGTCTCGTTGCGTTCGGGTCCCCAGGGGCTTAGCGTCAGCGGGACTCACCGGCCGGCCAGGCACTCACGGGGCTGTCGCACACGACACAAAGGCGTGTCGGGCCTGAAGTCCCGTGGCGTGTGGGTGGTGGAGAGTAGAACAGATGTAGGACGTCGGTGGAGCGCATGCGCAGCGTGCGCCGAGGCGTCATGAGACGTGGAAAGCAGGAGGTGCGGATGTCGATCGAGGAGCTCGAGTCGAGCTATTCGGGACGGCCGGGCCTCGATCGCACCCCGCCGCAGGACGTCGCCGCGGAGATGAGCGTGCTGGGCGGCATGCTTCTGTCGAAGGACGCGATCGCCGACGTGATCGAGCAGATCCGCGGCAACGACTTCTACCGGCCGGCGCACGAGGCCATCTACGACGCGATCATCGACCTCTACGGTCGAGGCGAGCCGGCCGACGCCATCACGGTGCTCGCCGAGCTGCAGCGCCGCGGTGAGCACGCGCGAGTCGGCGGCGCACCGTACCTGCACGACCTCATGGCGGGCGTGCCGACGGCAGCGAACGCCGGCTACTACGCCCGGATCGTGCGCGAGCGCGCCATCATGCGCCGCCTCGTGGAGGCGGGCACCCGCATCGTGCAGATGGGTTACGCCACCGACGGCGGCGAGGTGGACGACGTCGTCAACAACGCGCAGGCCGAGGTCTACGCGGTGACCGAGCGCCGGGCGTCGGAGGACTACCTGCCGCTGGCCGACATCATCGGGCCGACGTTCGACGAGATCGACGCCGCGCAGGGCCGTGGTGAAGGGCTCACCGGGGTACCGACGGGGTACTCGGACTTCGACCGCCTGACGAACGGCCTGCACGGTGGTCAGATGATCGTCGTGGCAGCCCGACCTGCAGTCGGGAAGTCCGTTTTGGGTATTAATGTCGCTTCTCATGCGGCGATCCACCACGACATGGCATCCGTCATCTTCTCGCTGGAGATGAGCCGCAACGAGATCGTCATGCGAATGCTCGCCGCCGAGGCACGTGTGCCGCTGACCAAGATGCGTAGCGGCAACATGGACGACGGTGACTGGCAGAAGCTCGCCGCCACCATGGGCAAGGTGTCCGACGCCCCGCTGTTCATCGACGACTCGCCGAACATGTCGCTGATGGAGATCCGTGCCAAGTGCCGCCGCCTCAAGCAGAAGCACGACCTCAAGCTCGTGGTCATCGACTACCTTCAGCTGATGTCGTCCGGCAAGCGCGTCGAGTCGCGACAGCAGGAGGTCTCCGAGTTCTCGCGTTCGCTCAAGCTGCTCGCGAAGGAGCTCGAGGTGCCCGTGATCGCGATCTCGCAGCTGAACCGTGGCGCGGAACAGCGCAGCGACAAGAAGCCGCAGATGTCGGACCTCCGTGAGTCGGGCTCCATCGAGCAGGACGCCGACGTCGTGATCCTGCTGCACCGCGAGGACGCCTACGAGAAGGAGTCACCGCGTGCCGGTGAGGCGGACCTGATCGTGGCCAAGCACCGTAACGGCCCCACCGACGTCATCACCGTGGCGTTCCAGGGCCACTACCAGCGGTTCGTCGACATGCAGGTGTGACGGCCGCCGTGCGAGCCGTCGGTCAGACGGGCGTCTCCGCGATCGTGGTCTCGTCCTTCTCGTCCGCGGCCCGTGCTCGCCGCCGGTCGAGCGCGGCCATGACGGGTGTCGCGCCGATGCCGTGGATCACGATGGAACCCACGACCACCAGGCCCGCGATTCCCCAGATCCGCGCCTCCCCGGGAAACGTGGCGTGGCCGAGGGCATAGGCCACGTAGTACAGGGTGCCGACGCCACGCACCCCGAAGAACGCGATGACCGCGCGGTCCCTGGAACCTGTCTTTCCCGGCGTGAGCGCGAGCCAACCGGCGGCGGGCCGGATCACGAGCAGGAAGCCGAGCGCCAGCACGACGTCGAGCCACCGCACCTCGTCGAACAGGCCGCGCGCCACGGCGCCGCCCAGCAGGACGACGACGGCCACGGTCAGCAGGCGCTCGATCTGCTCGACGAACGTGTGCAGCACCGAGTGGTAGCTGTGCTTCCGCTCGACCCTCCGCACGGTGCACGCGCACACGAACACCGCGACGAACCCGTAGCCCTCGGCGAGCTCGGCGACACCATAGGCGAGGGACGTCGCGGCGAGTGCCACGAAGCCTTCGGTCTTCTCGGTCAGACCGAGGCGGTCACCGATCTGCGAGAAGAAGACGCGTCCGAGCAGCCAGCCCACCGCGATCCCGGCGAGGAAGCCGACGCTCAGGCGCCACGCGACGTCGACCGCCAGCCACTCCAGGAACCAGTCGCCCGGACCGGCGCCCACCGCGGCCGCCGCACTCACGGCGATGGCGAGGTACGTGAACGGAAAGGCCAGCCCGTCGTTCAGGCCGGCCTCGGACGTCAGCCCGAACCTGACCTCGTCGTCCGCTGCTTCTGCTTCCGTGACCGGCTCGCTCACCTGGACCTCGGTCGCGAGCACGGGGTCGGTCGGGGCAAGAGCGGCGGCCAGCAGGAGCGCGCTCGCGGCACCGAGGCCGAGCGCGGCCCAGCCGATGAGTCCGACGGCGAGCATGGACAGTGGCATCGCGATCGCGAGGAGGCGCCACGTCGTCGACCACGAGCGCCAGCCGAGCGGCCGGTTGAGCGCCAGGCCCGCACCCATCAGGGAGACGATCACGCAGATCTCCGTCAGGTGTTCGGCGACGGCGCCGTACTTGAGCGGATCGGGGTCGGGCAGAGCCGGTAGCAAGGAGAAGCCCGCGAAGCCCGCGACGAGGAACACCATCGGCATCGAGACGGGCGCGCGACCGAGGACCCGTGGCAGCAGCGCGGCGGCGAGCGTCGCGAGGCCGAGGGCGGCAAAGAGTCCTCCGTTGCCTTCGAACTCGATCATCGTCGGAGCGTAGCGCGAGGTCATCCGTACGGGGCGACGAGGCGAGTCGCCGCGCGACCTGGTCCCGACCGCAATAGCGTCGGCACATCCGGTGCACGCCGGATCGGAGCACAAGGAGGACAGGCGATGGGACTCTTCGGACGCCGCACACCGACCCCCGCTCGCCCAGGCGTCGAGACGTTGCCACCGGCCGAGCGCAAGGAGCCCGGCGACAGCAAGGCCTCCCGGCTGTGGTCGGACGGCTTCGGCCGTGTGGCCACCCGGTCGCTGCAGATCCTCGCGGTCGTCGCGGTCATCGCCGTCTTCGGGTTCGTGGGCACGCGGCTGACCCTCGTCGTGATCCCGGTCCTCATCGCACTCGTGCTCGCGGCGGCGATCTACCCGCTGGTCTCGTTCCTGCGACGCCGCGGCCTGCCGTCGCTCCTTGCGACGTGGATCGCGCTCCTGACCCTCATCGCGCTGTTGTCGGCGATCGTATGGCTCGTCGTGCTGGCCGTCGTGGACCAATGGGACGAGCTGCAGGCCCAGGCGCTCGACGGTTTCGACTCCCTGCAGAGCTATGTCCAGGATCTGCCCTTCGAGATCACCGACGAACAGATCGCGTCGGTGCGCGAGTCCGCCATGGGCCTCCTGCAGTCGGACACCGTCGGCTCCGGTGCCATCGCGGGTGTCTCCCAGACCGCCGACTTCGTCGCGGGGTTCTTCATCATGATCGTCGTGCTGTTCTTCTTCCTGAAGGACGGCCCGGCGATGTGGGAGTTCCTGCTGCGGCCGTTCGAGGGGCACCGGTACGAGCGGGGACGGCGCGTCGGCGCCGCGACCATCGGCACGCTCGGCGGCTACGTGCGTGGGACGGCGATCGTGGCTCTCGTCGACGCGGTAGGCATCGGTATCGGCCTCGCGATCATCGGCGTGCCGCTCGTGATCCCGCTGTCCGTGCTCGTCTTCCTCCTGGCCTTCATCCCGCTGGTCGGCGCCACCCTCGCCGGGATCCTCGCGGCCCTGGTGACGCTCGTCGCCGTCGGGCCGGTCGAGGCGCTCATCGTGGTCGCGATCGTCATCGGCGTGAACCAGCTCGAGGGCGACTTCCTCCAGCCGATCGTCATGGGCCGGACCCTGCGCCTGCATCCGCTCGTCATCCTGTTCGCGCTGACCGCGGGGACGGTGCTCGTCGGTATCACCGGCGCCGTCCTCGCCGTGCCGATCGCCGCGTCGATCTGGCGCGCGATCCAGGTGTGGGACGGGCCCGACCTGCCTGCACGATTCGCCCGGCAGAAGCGCTCCGAGACGGTCTAGCATCGGGCGGATGCGCCGAGGAACGATTCTCACCATCGCAGGGCTGGCCGCGATCCTGGGCTGGGGCGAGTGGCAGAGCTGGCGATGGTCGCGAGCTCTGGTCGGTGCCTCAGCCGGCCGGTCCGAGGCGATAGTGGTCCTCGGTTTCAAGAACCCTCAGCCCGAGGCCAACCTCGTCAACCGGATGCGCGTTCGTACGGCCCTTCGATCCATCGATCCGGACGCCGACACGCGGCTGGTCTTCAGCGGCGGCGTCACGACGTCGTCCCGCTCCGAAGCCCGCATCCTGGCCGACTACGCGAGGAAGCGTGGCTACCGGGGCCCTTACCTGCTCGAGGAGGAGAGCCGCACGACGTGGGAGAACATCGCCCACGTCCTGCCCATGATCGACGACGTCGACCGGGTCAAGATCGCGTCCCTGCCTGCCCACGCCCTCAAGGCGCGGGTGTACGTCCGCCGACAGCGGCCGGACCTGGCCGCCAGGCTGACCCGCGCGGCTGACCACACGTTCGGCGAGTGGTCAGTCCTCAAGCCCGTCCTCGCCGCATACGGCCTGTGGACGCTCCGGCCCGTGCGGGGCGAGCTCGCGCCGTTCCGGCGGCGTGCCTGAACGAACCGTACGACGCGCAGTTGCTGTCGCGGGGCAGCCGGTTCAGCGGCCCGGTCACGGGCCGGTCAGCTGCCGGTCAGAGCCGCGCGAACCGGGCGCGCGCGAAGGAGTACAGGCCGAACGCGGCGATTCCCAGCCCGGTCACCAGGAGCAGGACGGTGCCGAACGGCTGGTCCCGGATCGTGTGCAGGGCCTCGTCGAGCCCACCCGCCTGTGACGCGTCCGCACTCACCGCGGCGGCCACGAGGAGTCCGCCGACGACCCCGAGCGCAATGCCCTTGGCGACGTATCCGGCCTGCCCGAGCCGCACCACCACCGGTCCGACGGCGCCCCCACCGGTCCCGGTGAGGTCGCGCATGAACCTCTTCCGTACCCCCTTGACCACGTGGTAGACCCCGACGGCGATGATCACGGCGCCTGCGGCACCGACGAGCCAGCGGCCGCCCGGAACGGTGAAGACACCGGCCGTCATGCCCTCCTCGCTGCTGCCACCACCAGCGGTGCCCTGCGCGTACCGGACGCCGCTGACCGCCAGCACGCCGTACAGCACGGCCTTCGCCACGCTCTTGGCCCGCGCGCCGGCCTGGTGCTCCGCGTTCGGCACACCCAGGAAGGCCGTCGCGAGCTGCCACAGCGCGAGCGCGGCAAATCCCACCGCGACTGCCCAGAGCAGCACATCGCCGCCAGGCATCTGTGCGATCGCCCGAAAGGCTCCGGACTCGTCCGCCTGGCCGGCGGGCTGGCCCAGCGCAAGCTGGATCGCCAGCCAAGCGACCAGGAGGTGCAGAACGCCAGAGGCCACGTAACCGCCTCGAGCCAGGACCCGCACGGGTCCACTGTTCTGTGCGCGGCGGGCCGCGGCATCAGCAGACGAGTTCTTGGACACGCTTGCACCTCCGTCAGGCCACGCCGAGTGCGGGGCAGTACACACTGGCGCATTTCAGAGTAATCCGCACGCGGCACGCGCCGGTAGGTACCTCCTCGCCGGCTCAGCCGGCGGCCGAACCGCCACACTCCGCGACGACCTCGCCGTCGGCGATCAGCCGCACGTCGACGAGGAGGTCGGTACCGAGGGCCGCCATGGCCTCCGGGTCGGCTATCTCGACGTCCGCGACGTGGACGTCGCCGTCCGGCGAGACGGTGCGCGTGTGCGTGAAACCGCCGTCGGCGGACCGGTCGTCGCCCTGCCCGGTACCGATGTCCCAGGACCGGGAGACCGGCGCTGCCTCGTGCGCGGACGGCGACCGGACGGAGACGTTGATGCGGTAGTCGACCTCCCGTGCCGACGGCTCGCTCGTCCAGGAGATCACCGCGGTCACGCTCGCTGTCCGGGCCTCGTGGACTGTCCACAGCCGACGGTCCTGTTCCGTGGACACGGAGCCACCGAGCGCGATGTCCCCGGAGGTCAGCGCCGGCCCGACCCCATCGACGCCGCACCCGCCGAGGCCGGTCATGGGCTCCGAACGACTGCTGCTGATCGGCACGCACCCGTAGGCGAGCCCCAGGACCACCGCGACCAGCGCCGCGGAGTTCACCGCGATCCTCGGTCGGCGAGAGAGGTCGGGCAGGTCCTGCACCACCACGGTGTGCGCGATCGTGTCCGCGAACGTCTGCCGCTTCGCGTGCCACAACGGCCGCAGGTAACCGATGAGCAGTACGGCGTCGAGCAGGTGCAGCGCCCAGCGCACCAGCGTCGTCCACCAGCCGGCCGGTCCGGAGGACCGCTCGCGGACGACCCGGATGCCGACCACCAGCTTGCCGGGGGTCCAGCCGGTCAGCGCCTGCAGGACCAGCAGGACCACGAGGGCGCCGATCGGCACGAGGATCAGCGGGTTGTTCGGCCAGGCCGCGTCGCCGACGGAGCCATAGCCGGGCGTGAGGGTGGGATGGGGGGACCCCGCACCGAGCGTCAGCCAGGTCACTCCCGCCAGGATCGCGTTGTCGAGGATCGCCGCGACCACCCGCTGCTGCCATCTGGCGTAGGGCGGGAGGACGGCACCGGCCAGCAGGACAGCCCCGTCCGGCGCGAGCGCGACGCCGGACACGGTGCCCCCGCCGAGCCGGGACGGGTCGCTGCTGGACATGGACGAAGCATGGCAGCACACGCGGCGCCGGCCCAGGAAAGAGGCTCGTGGGTGAGGACGTCTGGCATCCTGCGCAGATGACGGCACAAGAGATGATGGAACGGCTCGCAGAGGTCATCGACGGGCATCGGTGGGACGACCTCCCGGCGCTGCTCCATCCCGAGTTCTCGTGCCGCTACGTGCACACCGGCGAGACCTTCGACCGGGATTCCTGGGTGCGGATCAACGCGGACTATCCCGGGTTCCAGGACTTCCGGCTGCTCGACTGCGTCGCCGACCGTGAGCGCGCCGCCGGCCGAGCCCATGTCACGGGCCTTGCCGACGGCGAGCTGCAGCACTTCGAGGTGGCGACGTTCCTCACCCTGCGCGACGGCCTCGTCGTCGACATGACCGAGGTGTGGACGGACGTCGACCTCACACCGCCCGCTGGTACCAGGCCGCAACAAACCCCGGGCGCCACGGACTCCTGAGGCCTGGGCGGCCCGCTAACCGGCGAGGCCGGCCAGCAGCTCGGCCGCCGGACGCGGCCGCACCAGCCAGAGCAGGTGGCTGGACTCGAGGGTGTGCACGTCGTACGGGTTGTCCGGCGTGAGCGCGTCACCCTCCCGGATCAGCCGGTCCTGCATCGCGAGCGGGATGCTGGTGTCCGCACTGAGCCGCACGTAGGTCTTGGGGATCGTGCCCCAGGTCGCTGCCTGGGCCCGGTCGGCCGACGTACCCACGTCCAGGTTCTCGTCGGGCTGGAAGGTGTTGAGGAAGGTGCGGAACTCGTCGTCCGTGCCTTCCGCGAGGAACGCCTCCTTGAGGCCCGCGAGCACGGCTGGGTCGGCGGTGCGGAAGTTGCATCGCAGCAGGCCGACGGCGGCCGGGTCGGCCGCCAGCGCGCCCGCGAGCGCTCCGGCGTCCACCGACGCCATCTCGGGTTCCGCGTAGTAGTCACCCACGTCGAGGTCCACCGGGGCCCACGCGGAGACGTACACGATCCGGTCGATCAGGTCGGGGCGGGCGTTGCCGACGGCGGTCACCGTGGCGCCGCCCCGGCTGTGCGCCACGAGGATCACCGGCCCGTGCTCCTTCGCCCGCTCGAGGACCTCGATGACACGCGCGACGTTGTCCGCGAGCATGACGCCCTTGATGCCGCCGGGCTCCGTCGCGAGGGCCGCGGCGTCCTGCGGGGCCTGGTACGCGGCGGGGTAGGTCGCCTCGAAGCCGTGGCCCGGCAGGTCGACGGCGGCGGAGCGGTGGCCGAGCAGGGCGAGCTCCGCCTGGAGCGGCGCGAACGAGAACGAGTTGGCGAAGGCGCCGTGGATCAGCACGAAGGTGGGAGACACGGCGTCAGATGTTACTGCCCTCGCGCACGTGTCGGCGGCAGCCGGGCCATCACTGGCCCACGCGGCCGTCGATCCGCTCGCGCAAGAGGTCGGCGTGCCCGCAGTGCCTGGCATACTCCGCGATCTGCCCCACGAGGGCATCGCGAAGCTGCAGGTCGGCGCCGTCCGGGCCGAAGTCCGACGCACCGGCGTTCCGCATGCCGAGGTCGGGGACGCCGTCGAGGAACCGGTCGGTGGCCGCTACCGCGGCACGCCACTGCTGCCAGGCGTCGTCGACGACGGCCGGGTCGGCCACTGCACCGTTCCAGGCGCCGTCCCGGTCCGTCTCGGTGCGGTACAGATAGGGGGCGTCCTCACCGCCCATCACGCGGCACAGGTGCCGCTCCTCGTCGGCCAGGTGCCGCACCAGCCCGAGCAGAGACATCGTGGACGGCGGGGCCGACCGCCTGGCGAGCTGCTCCGCATCGAGATCGGCGCACTTCAGCTCCAGGGTGAGCCGGTAGTAGCGGAGATAGCCCAGCAGGATGTCGCGCTCGTCGTCTGCTGGGTCGTCGGTCTCTCGCGGATCGTCGTCCGGGTCGATCCACATGTCGGGATAGACCGTCGACCGCGTCCAGCGAGGGGTCTCGGCCTCTTCGCCGCGTCCTCTGGGCTCCATGTCAACATCGTGGACCCGTCCCGCGCAGCCCGCCACGTTATTCGGGAGCGCGCCGGACCCCCGTTCCTGCGAGGTTGCCGGCCCTGTCGGGCCGGCAACCCGGCTCAGCCCTGCTGGTAGCGGAACGCGTCCCATGCGCCGAGGAGGTACTGGATGCCGAGGGCCCGGTCGTAGAGCCCGTATCCGGGACGCGGCTTGTTCGTGGTGTTCTCGTCCCACAGGTGGCGGCCGTGATCGGGCCGGATGTAGCCCTGGTAGCCGGCCTCGGCGTACGCCTTCATGATCCCGGTCGTGTCCACGCTGCCCTCGGCGGCACGGTGGGCCACCTCGGTGAAGTCGCCGTTGTCGAAGTGCTTGATGTTGCGCACGTGCGAGAAGTGGATGCGGTCCATGAAGGTCCGTACGGCGTCGACCGCGTCGTGCTCCGGGTTGGCGGAAAAGCTCCCCAGGCACAGGGTCAGGCCGTGGTACGGGCTCGGGTGCAGGTCGAGCACCCGCGCGATGCGCTCCTTGCTGGAGACCACGCGCGGCCAGCCGAAGACGTCGAACGGCGGGTCGTCGGGGTGCACGCCCAGCTTGACGTCGTACTCCTCGCAGGTGGGGATGACCGCTTCGAGGAAGTACTTGTAGTTCGCGTACATGTCGTCGTGGGTGACGCCCACGTAGGCCGCGTTGAGCTCATGGAAGCTGGCCAGCCGCTCGGGCTCCCACCCCGGCAGGGTGAGCCCGTGCGTGTTCGCCTCCATGTCGGCGATGAGGCTCTCGGGCGACATCTTGTCGACCACGGCCTTCTCGTAGTACAGCGCGGTCGAGCCGTCGGGCAGCGGGTGCCACAGGTCGGTGCGCAGCCAGTCGAAGACCGGCATGAAGTTGTAGCAGACGACCTTCACGCCGGCGCGACCGAGCCGCTCGATCGTCGTGATGTAGTTCGCGATGGCCTCGTCCCGGCTCATCCCGAGGACGGTCCGCCCGAGCTTGATCGACTCGTGGACGTTGACCGACTCGACCACCTCGGCGTCGAACGTCCGCGTCACGCCCTGGGCGCGTGCCGCGTCCGACAGGCCGGTGATACGCGCGACCTCGGCGTCGATCTCGGTCTGTTCCCAGACCTCACCGGCCTGCTTGTGGTGCAGGCTCCACACGATGGTCTCCACGCCAGGGATCTGGCGCACGTGATCCAGGGTCACGGTGTCGTTGCCCTCGCCGTACCAGCGGAAGCCCATCTTCACGGCGTACTCCTCGTCGTCGTCCTCGGGTGCCGGCCTTGTCCGACCGGCCTTGTATAGCCGTTCTTGTATACATCATGCCCGCCCCGTCGTGCGGGGCGGGCACGTGTTCACAGGGTGGTGAAGCGCAGACGCATCCGGACGGGCGCGGCGTGGAGCTGTGCGTTCGGCAGGACGCCCGGCCCGCAGGCGGCGCTCCCGACGCCGTGCTGGGCCGCATCGAGGTGCAGCCACAGCCTGCCGTCGGGCACGAGCTCGTGCGGGTGGGCCGCACGGTCCAGCGCCTCGTCCGACCACGGGCGGAGCGACAGCTCGATCCCGAGCTGCGACCGGGCGCCGATGGTCACGTCCGTGGCGTCGATCCGCAGACCGGTGCCGTCCGTGAAGGACAGGACGGCGCTCGTGACGCCCCGGCGCGCACCGTTCTCCTGCGGGTGGGTGTACCGGGTCTGCCAGTCGGCGACGGTGTGCTGCCAGGAGCCGCCGAGCGCCGCCTGCCTGGAGTCCGCGTACGACTCGTCGGGCCCGAGGCCCGTCCAGCGCACGCCGGTCTCTGCGGCCGCCGGCTCGTCGAGCGCGAGCAGCACCCCGAGGCGGGCCACGCTCTCGGGCCAGCGGCCCTCGGGCCGGATGTCGACGAGCAGGTCCACGGCGTCCGACGCGTCGGTGACGGGCTGCCACCGGTAGTGGGCGGCGAACCCGGCGCGGGTCGCCGGGCCGGCGATCCGGGCGTCCACCTGGAGCGCCCCGTCGGCGGTGACGGCGACGCCGTCCTTGCGCTCGGCGAGCAGGTTCAGGCTCGCGCTGCTCCACTTCTCCTCGTCCGCCGAACCCTGCCACCTCGCCGGACGGCGGTCGTTGTCGGTCGGCGCCCGCCAGGCGTCGACACGGAAGCCGTGCACCGTCCGCCCGGCGAGGGTACGGAGGTCACCCCGGCGGTCGAACCGCGCGGGGCCCGCTCGGAACCCGCCGTCAGCCTCCGTGGACACCCGGCCGGTGGGAGCCGCGAGCGCCGCGGGCTCGACGAGGAGGAGCTGGCCCGCGCCGAGCTGGAAGCCGGGCTCGAGCCACGCCTCCTCGAGTGCCTCCGCCTTCTGCTGGACGGCGCGCAGGGTCCACCAGACGGGGGCGTCGCCCGGTTCCGGCAGCACCAGGTCGGACGGCGGGCGCACCACCGTCTCGGTCCCCGCCTCCAGCACCAGGTCGAGGACGCCCGTGGCGAGCTCCTCCGCACCGCGGTGCAGTGTCCAGCACAGCTCGGCATGATTGGTGTCGCGGAAGGCGTAGCGGTTGCGGACGAGCAGCGTGCCGTCGGGCTGGGCGTCGATGCGGACCGGAGCGAACACGGCCGCCGTCTCGAGCAGCCCGGGTGACGGCGTGCGGTCGGGCAGGAGCAGGCCGTCGGCGATGAAGGTCCCGTCGTGGAACCGCTCGCCGAAGTCGCCGCCGTACGCCGAGAACAGGTTCCCGTCGGCATCGGCGCGGGTCAGTCCGTGGTCGATCCACTCCCAGATGAACCCGCCGAGCAGGCGCGGGTACCGGTCGAAGGCGGCGTCGTAGTCGGCGAGGCCGCCCGGGCCGTTGCCCATGGCGTGCGCGTACTCGCACAGCATGAACGGCATGGCCCGGCGGCGGGCGTCGGCGTCGGCGCGCTCCAGCGGCGGTTCGATGCCCTGTCCGATCAGCTCGACCTCCTCGCTGCCGGCGTACATCCGGGAGTACACGTCCACGTGGTCGCTCGAGAAGTCGCCCTCGTAGTGGATGGGTCGGCTCGGGTCGAGGGCCCGGACGGCGTCGACCATCGCCGGGATGTTGCACCCGCCGCCTGCCTCGTTGCCCAGCGACCACATGATGATGCTCGCGTGGTGCGCGTCGCGGCGCACCGTCCTGGTCACGCGGTCGACCAGCACCTCGGTCCAGGCCGGGTCGTCCACGGGGTTGCCCACCCAGCCGCCGGGCTGGAACCCGTGCGTCTCCAGGTCGTTCTCGTCGATCACGTAGAGGCCGTACCGGTCGCACAGGTCGAGGAAGTGCGGGTGCGGCGGGTAGTGGCTCGTGCGGACGGCGTTGATGTGGTGCCGCTTCATGAGCAGCACGTCCTCGAGCATCCGCTCGGGTGTCACGGCACGGCCGCGCAGGGGGTCGAACTCGTGCCGGTTGACGCCGCGGAGCTTGACCGGCCGGCCGTTGACGAGGAACACCCCGTCCTCGATGGAGACGGTGCGGAAGCCGACGGACAGGGTCACCGTCTCGGTGTCCGTCGAGACGACGACGTCGTAGAGCCGCGGCCGCTCGGCGCTCCACGGCTCGACGGGAGCCCGCAGCTCCTCGCCGGCCGCGGCCTCGAGACCGAGCTCGGGCACGGTCACCCGCGCCGGCACGGCGTCGGCGGCCGCCACCACGGTCGCGGTGTCCACCCGCAGCGTGCCGACGCCGGTCGTGTGGTCGTAGCCGGCGTGCACGCGGACGTCGTCGAGCGCGCCGTCCGGCCGGTGTTCCAGCGTGACGCTGCGGAAGATCCCGGAGAGCCACCACTGGTCCTGGTCCTCGACGTAGGACATGGCCGACCACTTGGTGACCCGCACGGCGAGGAGGTGCTCGCCGTGCGTCAGCCGGCCGGTGAGATCGACCTCGGTGGGCAGGCGCGAACCGTGCGACGTGGCGAGCGGCTCGCCGTCGAGCGCCACCTGGAACCAGGAGTCGACCCCCTCGAAGCGCAGCAGGGTACGGCCGCCCTCCGGCCAGTCGGCGGGCAGCCGGAAGGTCGTGCGGTACTCGCCCGTCGGGTTGTCGTCGGGTACGTGCGGCGGGTCGACCGGGAACGGGTAGAGCACGTTGTTGTACTCGGGCACGCCGTAGGGCCAGGCGTGCGGGGCCTCGGCGAGCTGCCAGTGGCCGGGCACCGTCAGCCGGTCCCAGTCGTCGCCACGTTCGGCGCGGTCCACCCCGGTGTCGGGATGCGGGAACAGCCGGAACCGCCACTCCCCGTCGAGCGACAGCGTGGCTGCGTCGGACGCGCCGGCCGGAGGGCGGAATCGCGGGGCGACGACACCGTCCGGCGGGGTGACGGACTCGTGGGTGGTGGTCATGACTCCTCCAGGCGGCGGCGGACGGGGAAGCGGACAAGCAAGGCGCCGGTCGTGACGGTACTGACCGGACGCACGCAAAACCAGCGCGAGAACAAGGGGTTGCCCCTCGTCCGGCAAGGGTTCAGTCTGGACGTGTTGGCTTCCTGCTTCGAGGTGACGGCATCTCGAACGCGGGAAGTTTCGCATTTTCACCACCCGGCAGCGTGCCGGCCACGAGGAGACCATCACGACGATCTGAACGACCTGAAAGAGGTGCCGGCCATGGACATGTCACCGTTCGAGCAGTCCGAATCCAGCGTCCGCGGCTACTGCCGTGCGTATCCCACCGTCTTCGCCTCCGCCTCCAACGCCCGGCAGACCGCCGAGGACGGCACGTCCTACATCGACTTCTTCGCCGGGGCCGGCGTGCTGAACTTCGGTCACAACAACCCGCGGATGAAGGAAGCGATGATCGCCTTCCTCCAGGCCGACGGCGTGGCCCACAGCCTGGACACCTACACGACCACCAAGCGCGACTTCATCGAGAAGTTCCGGGACGTGATCCTCCGGCCGCGGGGCATGGACTACCGCATGCAGTTCATGGGACCGACCGGCACCAACGCGGTCGAGGCGGCGCTCAAGCTGGCCAGGCTGTCCACCGGGCGGCGCGAGATCGTGGCGTTCAGCCACGGGTTCCACGGCATGACGCTCGGCTCCCTGGCCGCCACCGCGAACGAGGCGTTCCGGCAGTGGGCCGGCGTGCCGCTCACCGATGTCGTGCGCCTGCCGTTCGAGACCGCCCCCGGCGGCGACACCGCGGTCGCCGAGTACCGGGCCGCGCTGCTCGACCCGTCGAGCGGGCTGACGCCGCCCGCCGCGTTCCTGGTCGAGGCGCTGCAGGCCGAGGGGGGTGTCAACATCGCCACGGCCGGCTGGCTGCACCAGATCCAGGACCTGGCCAGCGAGGTCGGAGCGCTGTTCATCATCGACGACATCCAGGCCGGCTGCGGCCGCACCGGCGACTACTTCTCGTTCGACGGCATGGGCCTCGAGCCCGACATCATCAACCTGGCCAAGGGCCTCGGCGGCTTCGGTACCCCGATAGCGATGAACCTGAACAAGCCGTCGGTCGACGACCACTGGTCGCCCGGCGCGCACACCGGTACCTTCCGCGGCCAGGGCCTGTCGTTCGTCGCCGGCACGGTCGCCCTCGACTACTTCACCGACGACGTGCTGATGGGCGAGGTGCGGGCCAAGGGTGCCGTGCTGCGCGACCGGCTGGAGCAGATCGCCTCCGCCCACCCCGACCAGGGCTGGTCCGTCCGGGGAAGGGGCATGATGCAGGCGCTGGACACCGGGGACGGTGCCTTCGCCAAGCGGGTTCAGCAGGCGGCCTTCGAGGCGGGCCTGCTGATCGGTCCCTGCGGCACGGGTGGGCAGGTGATCAAGCTGATCCCGCCGCTGACCATTCCTGACGACGACCTGACCCAGGGTCTGGACATCCTCGACAAGGCAGTGGCGACGGCGCTGGGGGTGGCGTGATGCGGGCCCGGGACGACATGACCTTCCCTCCGGAGGAGTACCAGCGCAGGCTGCACGACCTGCGCGAGCGGATGGCGGCCCGGCGGCTGGACGCCGTGGTCATCACCGACCCGGAGAACCTGATGTACCTGACGGACTACCAGACCACCGGGTACTCGTTCTTCCAGGCGCTGGTCGTCCCGCTCGACGGCGACCCCCTGATGATCACCCGGGCCATGGAGGAGTCGAACGTCGTCGAGCGCACCTGGGTCGAGCACACGCGGCCGTATCCCGACACCGGTGACGCCATCCAGGAGCTCGTGCTGGCGCTGAACCAGTCCGGGCTCGGCAACAAGCGGGTGGGCTACGAGCGCAACAGCTACTTCTTCCCCGCCTACCAGCAGGACCGCATCCACACGTCGTTCCAGCACGGTGTGCTGCTGGACTGCTTCGGCATCGTCGAGGCCGGGCGGCTCCGTAAGTCGGACGTCGAGATCGACGTGATGCGCAGGGCCGCCCGCGCCACCGAGGCAGGGATGTCCGCGGGGCTCGCGGCCGCCGTCCCCGGCGCCACCGAGAACGACGTCGCCGCCGCCATCTCGTCGGCCATGTTCCGGGCCGGCGGCGAGTTCCCGTCAGTGATGCCGTACGTGGCGTCGGGGCCGCGGTCGATGATCGGGCACGCCACGTGGGAGGGGCGCGTCATCCAGCCGAACGACCACGTGCTCCTCGAGATCGGCGGCTGCTACCGCCGCTATCACACGGCGATGATGCGCACGGCGGTCACCGGCGAGCTGTCGGAGTCGATGTACCGGGCGCAGGAGCGGATGAAGGCGGCGCTGGCGGAGCTGAAGAGCCTGATGGGCCCCGGCATGACGGTGTCCGACGCCGACTCGATCGTCCGGCGCATCATCTCGGACAACGACGTCGGCGCACGGCTGGTCACCCGGTCCGGGTACTCGATAGGCATCGCCTTCCCGCCGTCGTGGGACGAGGGCTACATCCTGTCGCTGAACCCCGGCGACTTCTCCGTGCTCGAACCGGGCATGACCTTCCACGTGATCCCGTGGATGTGGGGCGTCGACGGCGACAAGACCGTCGGCATCTCCGACACGATCCGCGTCACCGACGACGGGTGCGAGTCGTTCTTCAGCCTGGACGAGGACTTCGTCGTGCACACCGCCGACGCCGCGACCCTGACGCCGGTGGCCGACCTCCAGCTCGACGCCGCCGGAGAACCGACCGCCGCCCAGGCCGCCGCCGCAGCGACAGGAGAACCATGAGCTTCCTCACCGCAACCGACCCCACCACCGGCGCCGTCGTGCGCCGCGTCCCCGCCGCCACACCGGAGGAGATCACCGCCACCATCGACCGGGCCCAGGCCGCCTTCGAGAGCTGGCGCACCACGTCGTTCGACGAGCGTGCCGAGGTCCTCCGGGCGGTGGCCGCGCACATGCGGGAGAACGTGGACCGGCTCGGCATGGTCATGACCGAGGAGATGGGCAAGCCCATGGCCGAGTCGCGGGGCGAGGTCAACAAGGCGGCCTGGGCGGCGGAGCACTACGCCGAGCACGCCGCCGCGTACCTGGCCGACGACGTCATCGCCTCGGACGCCATGTCGAGCTATGTGCAGTACCTGCCGCTCGGGCCGATCCTCGGTGTGCTGCCGTGGAACGCCCCCTTCTGGCTTGCGTTCCGGTTCTGTGCGCCCGCCCTCATGGCGGGGAACACCTGCGTCATGAAGCACGACCCGCACGTTCCCGGCTGCGCCGAGGCGATCGCCGGCGTCTTCGACGCCGTCGGGGCCCCGTCCGGCATCTTCCAGGCCGTACAGGCCGCGAACCGCGACGTCGAGCAGGCGATCCGCGACCCGCGGATCCAGGCGGTGTCGTTCACCGGCTCGGAGCGCGGCGGGGCGGCCGTCGCCTCCATAGCGGCGAGCGAGATCAAGCCCACCGTGCTGGAGCTCGGCGGATCGGACCCCTGCATCGTCCTGGCCGACGCCGACCTGACCCAGGCCGCGGACGTCATCGCGCTGTCCCGCATCATCAACGCCGGCCAGTCGTGCATCGCCGCCAAGCGGATCATCGTCGAGCGGCCGGTGCACGACGAGCTCGTCGAGCTGCTCACCGAGCGGCTGGGCGCCCTGGTCGTCGGAGACCCACGGGACGAGGGCACGCAGGTCGGGCCGATCGCCCGGTCGGACCTGCGCGACAACCTCCACCGCCAGGTCACCGAGAGCATCGCCGCGGGAGCCACGTGCGTGCTCGGCGGTGAGCTGCCCGACGGCGACGGCTGGTTCTACCCCGTGACCCTGCTGACCGGCGTCGCCCCGGACATGCCCGCGTGCCGGGAAGAGACGTTCGGCCCGGTCGCGGCGGTCATGGTGGCCGACGACGCGGAGAGCGCGCTCGCACTCGCCAACAACACGTCCTACGGTCTGGCCGCGAGCCTCTGGACCACCACGGAGCGGGGAGAGGCGATGGCCCGCGACCTCTTCGCCGGGCAGGTGGCGGTGAACGGGATCGTGAAGTCCGACCCCCGGCTCCCCAGCGGAGGGATCAAGCGCTCCGGCTACGGGCGCGAGCTGGGGCCGCACGGCATCCGCGAGTTCGTGAACGCCCAGCAGGTATGGGTGGGACCCAAGCAGGAGTGACGGTGCCCGAGCAGGGGGCCGGTCACTGCAGGCTGAAGCCGCCGTCCGTGGTGATGACCTGGCCGACCACCCAGGAGCCGGCCGGCCCGGCGAGCCAGCCGATGAGGCGCGCGGGATCCGTCGGCTCGCCCCAGCGGCCGAACGGGGTGGCGGCCTTCCACGCCTCGAGCTCCTCGAGCGGCCGGTCCGTCGAGCCCGGGTCGAGGTACCCCGTGTTGACCGGCCCGGGGTTGACCGTGTTGAGGACGATCCCGAGGTCGAGCAGCTCCGCCGCGACCGTCGCCGTCACCCCCGCCAGCGCGGCCTTGGACGCCGCGTACGCGACCTCGCCCCGCATGGGCCCCTGCTGCTGCCCCGACGTCATCCAGAACACCTTCGGAGCCGTGACCGGGTCGGACGGCGCCGTCCGCGCCTGCCGCTCCCCCGGACTGGCCGCCGCCTCCGGCGCCGCGTCCAGGAACTGCAGCGCGAACCGGCGGGTGAGCAGGATCGTGGAACGCGTGTTGGTCTCCCAGAACCCGTCGAGGGCCGCCGGCGACATGTCGAGGATCGACCCGTCCCCGCCGCTCCGGGCGTGGTTGCACACGAGCAGGTCGACGGAGCCGGTGAGGGCGCTCGCGGCGTCGAACAGCGAGTCGACCTGTGCCGGGTCCCTGAGGTCCGCACCCGCGGAGCCGGCCACGGCGTCACCCCGGAGGGCCTCCCGCACCCCGGCGTGCACGGCGTCGAGATCGTCGGCACCCCACGGCGTCGCGGCGTCGTGCGGGGCGTAGTGCTGCGTGAAGACGCTCGCACCGAGGGCGGCGAGCTGGCGGGCCACCGCGTAGCCGATGCCCTTGCGCCGCGACACCCCGGTCACGAGCGCGGTCCGGCCGGTGAGGTGCTGGTCGCTGATCGACATGTGTCCAACGTATCGAGGCGAGAAGTCGGCGATCCAGCTGATTCGGGCGGTCGAGCGTCTCGCGTCAGCCCGCCTGCCGCGCCAGCACCTCCCCGAGCACCCGCGCGCCCTCCGGGAACGCGCCGGGGTTCGGCCCGGAGTAGTTGAGGCGCAGGAACGGGCCGGTCGGCTCGGCGGGAAACCACTCGTCACCCGCGGCCACGACGACGTGGGCCGCATCGCAGTCCCGGACCAGGCGTGCGACGTCGGTGGTGTCGGGGAGCCGCACCCAGAGATTAAGACCGCCCTGCGGCACCGTGTCGACGCGGGCGGCCGGTGCGTGCTCCCGGAGCGCGCCGAGCAGCAGGTCGCGCCGGGCGGCGAGCTGCTGGCGCAGGCCACGCAGGTGCGTGCGCCAGGCCGGCTGGGTCACGACGTCGAGGGCTACCGCCTGGAGCATGCCGCTCACGTACAGCGACTCGGCCTGCGCGTCCGCGAGGATGCGGTCACGGGCCGGGCCGCGGGCGACCAGCCCGGCGACACGCACCGCCGGGGAGACGCTCTTCGCCAGCGAGCGCAGGTAGACCACGTGCCCACCGTCGTCACGGGCCGCGAGTGGCACCACGTCCTGGGCGATCCCGAAGTCGTGGGCCCAGTCGTCCTCGATCACGAAGGCGCCGTGCTCGCGGGCCAGCCGGAGCACCTCGTCGGCCAGGTCCGGCGACCAGCGGGCGCCGGTCGGGTTGGCGAAGCTCGGCTGCGCGTAGAGGGCGCGCGCCCCGGTGCGGTCGAAGGCGCGTGCGAGCTCGTCGGGGTCCGGTCCCCGCGGGCCGCTCGGCACCGGCACCAGCTGCACGCCCACCTGCTCCGCGGCGAGGATCGCACCCCAGTAGGTGGGTGACTCGACGAGCAGGGGCCGCCCTGCGCCCACCAGGGCGCGGAAGACGGTGCTGAGGCTGGACTGGCTGCCGGGGAAGACGACGACGTCGCTGGGGGCCGGCGGCGTCACCCCGGTAGGTGCCGCGCCGCCGAGCTCCGCTGCGAACCACGCCTGCAGGTCGGGCAGCCCTGCGGTGGGTGGCCTGGTGACGGCGGCGTCGCTGCGCGCGGCCCGGGTGAACGCGGAGCGGACCAGGCGTTCGGGCAGCAGCTCGCGGTCCGGGTAGCCCGAGTGCAGCGCTATCACGTCGTTCGGCGCGGTGTGCAGGGCCCGGGACAGCTGCTGGCCTGGCCGGGTGCGAGGGCCGAGGGCCGCCGTCTGCCAGCCGAAGTCGTGGGCGTGCGGCACGCGCACCGCCCGGACGAAGGTGCCGACGCCGGGCCGGGTCTCCACGACACCCTGCGACGCGAGGGTGCGCAGCGCCTTCTGCACCGTGACCGGGCTCGCCCCGTACTGCGCCACGAGCGCACGGCTGGACGGCAGGCGGGCTCCCGGGGGCGCGGTCGTCAGCCACTCGTGCAGGCCGGCGACGATGCGCGCACTGCTATCGTCATACATGACAAGCAACAGTAGCGCTACCCTCCCGGCGGCACCGCCGCTATCGTCCGCCCGAGCCGGCCTCTGGTGGGGCCTTCTCGGGGTCGCGGCCTTCTCGTTCACCGTCCCCTTCACGCGCATGGTGGTCGACGACGGCGGCATGTCACCGCTGTTCGTCTCCTGCGGCCGCGCGGTCGTCGCGGCGGCGCTCGCGGCAGTCGCCCTGGCGGTCACCCGGCAGCGCCGGCCCCGTGGCGCGCAGTGGGCGCGGCTCGCGATCGTCGCGGGTGGCGTGGTCGTCGGCTTCCCGGTGCTCACCTCGTTCGCGCTCACGACGGCGTCGGCGAGCCACAGCGCCGTCGTCATCGCGGTGCTCCCCGCCGTGACGGCGGTGCTGGCCGTGCTGCGCGGGCGTGAGCGGACCCGGGTGTCGTTCTGGGTGACGGCAGCGCTGGGAGCGGTGGCGGCGGTCGGCTTCGCCGCCGTGCAGGGCGGCGGGACGGGCGGGCTGCACGCTGCGGACCTGCTGCTGATCGGTGCTGTCGTCGCGTGCGCCGTCGGCTACGCGGAGGGCGGGCTGCTCGCCCGCGAGCTGGGGGCGTGGCAGACCATCTCGTGGGCGCTCGTGCTCGCCGGCGTCCCGATGATGCTGCTCACAGGCGTCTCGCTGGCGCAGAGCCCGCCGACGGGCTCCCCGCTCGACTGGGCGCTGTTCGCCTACCTCGGGGTGGTGAGCATGTTCCTCGGCTTCTTCGCCTGGTACCGCGGCCTCGCGATCGGCCCGATGGCACAGGTCAGCCAGGTCCAGCTGGTCCAGCCGGTGCTCAGCATCTGCTGGGCCGCACTGCTGCTGCACGAACAGCTCACCTGGCCGACGGTGCTCGGCGGGCTGGCGGTGATCGCCTGCGCGGGCGCGGCCGTCCGGTCCCGGCTGCGGTAGCCGGGCGGCGCGGAGCAGCGTCCGGCGTCAGGCAGACTGGGGGCGACCCGCCCCGCCTCCGGAAGGTTCCGCATGCCCGCGATGTCTCGCCTCGGCCGCCTGTTCGCCATCGTCGCCTGGATCGAGGCGTTCACCTGGGCCGGACTACTGGTCGGGATGTTCCTCAAGTACGTCACGGAGACCACCGAGGCGGGGGTGTGGCTGTTCGGTCGGCTCCACGGCGGCGCGTTCGTGCTGTTCGTGGTGGTGACGCTGATCGTGGCGGTCAGGCTGCGCTGGGGCTGGTTCCGGACGCTCGTGGCGCTCGCCGCCGCGGTCCCGCCGCTGACCACGCTGCTCGCCGAGTGGTGGCTCAAGCGGTCCGGCCACCTCGCTGACCCGGCCGACCGCGAGGCTGCCGCCGGGAGGACGGCGGACCTGCAGCCGACGCACCGGTAACCGGTCAGCGCCGGCACACCGCCTCGGCCACCTCAGGCCGGTAGCAGGCCGGAGCTCTCGTCCGGACTTGAACCTCACGCCACGTGAGGGGCCACGCTGGCGCCATGACCGATATATTTCCTGCCTTCGACATGGGCCCCGTCCCCCTTCCCGGACCGGACGCCGAG
Source organism: Promicromonospora iranensis (assembly GCF_028994775.1). Classification (GTDB taxonomy): domain Bacteria; phylum Actinomycetota; class Actinomycetes; order Actinomycetales; family Cellulomonadaceae; genus Promicromonospora; species Promicromonospora iranensis_A. Next base: position 577,328 of record NZ_JAJQMN010000002.1, read on the forward strand.
CCCCCCGAGCTGTTTCGCGGCATCTACGGCATGCCGATGTTCGTGAACGTGCCCACGGGGGACATGGCCGCCTCCGTCGAGTTCTGGACGCGTGGCCTCGGCTTCTTCGAGTTCTTCGCTGCCCCGGGCCGCGTCACCCACCTGCGGCGCTGGGCGTTCCAGGACGTCCTGCTGGTCCCGACGGAGGCCGCGGACAGCCCGGCTCCGGCGAGCGTGAGCTTCTCGTGCGTGCTGAGCCAGGTGGAACAGATCGCCGCTGCCTGCGAGGAGCTGCTGCCCGGCAGCACCACCGGACCACGCCGGACGCCCTGGAACACCGTCGACGTCGAGGTGGTCACACCGGAGAACATGCGGGTGGTCATGACGGCTGCCCGTCCCTTCGACCCGGCCAGCGCCGAGGCCCAGTCCCTGCGCGAGGACCTGGGCATCGAGGGTCCCTCCGCGTGAGGTCGCCCCGGTGACCGGGCCTGCTGCGAGACTGGACCGGATGACGCACCAGGGCACCACCGACGCGGTGCCGCCGGACGGCCTGACCGTCGGCGGCGCCGCGTCCGCCGTGGGCGTCACGGTCCGGACCCTGCACCACTGGGACGAGGTGGGTCTGGCCCGCCCGTCCCAGCGCACCTCGGGCGGTCATCGGCTCTACGACGCCGCGGACGTCGCCCGGCTCCACCGGGTACGCCTCTACCGCGAGCTCGGTGTCCCCCTCGCCGACATCGGTGCCCTGCTCGACGCGCCGACCGACGACGCGGAAGACTCCCTCCGCAGGCAGCTGGACCAGGTGCGCGAGCACATCAGGCGCCTGGAACGCTCGGCGGACGCACTGGACCGGCTGATCGAGGCGCGCCGCTCCGGCATCCTGCTCTCCCCCGGGGAGCAGGTGGAGATCTTCGGCGAACGCTGGGAGCCGTCCCAGCAGCTCGTGGCCAGGGACCGTTGGGGCGACAGCGAGCAGTGGGCGCAGTACGCCGAACGGGCCGCGGACCGGAGCCCGGAGGACTGGCGCCGGATCATGGCGGACGTCGAGGCACTGCACGGCGACCTGGCCATGGCCGTCCGCGAGGGGGTGCGGCCGGGGAGCGAGCGGGCGAACGCCCTGGCCGAGCGGCACCGCGCGTCGATGAGCACCTACTTCGACTGCACCCACTCGATGCACGTCTGCCTGGCCCGCTCCTACGTCGACGACCCGGGTTTCCTGAAGTTCTACGACGACATCGAGGTGGGCCTCGCCGGCTGGCTCCGCGACATCGTGGACGCCAACGCCCTGGCCCACGGCGTCGACCCCGCGACCGCCACCTGGACCTGAGCCGAGGCGGCATGCGCCTCGCGGGGCGGCGGTGGCCGGTGTCCCAGGCCTTGGCCTGTGGCAAAAACCACGTGTACCGCGCCGGGCCGGTGTCGTAGCATCGAACGGTCGGCTGCGCGGCGATCTGGCCCGGCCGGCCTCACGGAACACACGAGGAGCGAGAGATGCGGGAACTCACCGCGGGATGCGGGGCGGCCGTCACGGCCTGCTCGGGCAGCGCCCGGACCCGCGTCACGACTCTCTGATCACGCACGGCAGCATCCCGCACGGACCGCTTCGACGGTCGCGCGCCGCGGCCGCACGTCGGAGGCGGGCGCGGCATCGTCCCCTGCCCTGCCGCCTGCCTGCCCGGTGACCCGAACGTGTCGGTGACCGAGGCGCCGTCGTACACACCCTGTCGTGCACCCCCTGTCGTGCACACCCTGCGACGGCCGATGGCCGGTGGCCTCCGAACGACCGGAAGCCGATACCCCATGAACCCTCTGACCGAGAAGCAGATCCGCGCGTCCTTCGTGAACGCGAGCAAGCGGGAGGCCGCGCAGGCCACCCTTCCCGACCTCGACACGCTCGACTGGGAGCGGCTCGACTACCTCGGATGGCACGACCGCAAGGCGCCCCTGTCCGCGTACGTGGTGCTCGAGCTCGACGGCGAACCGGCCGGCGTGCTGCTGCGCTCCGCCGACGCCAAGGCGGGCCGCGCGCGTACCAAGGGCGTGTGCGCCTGGTGCGAGGACGTCGTCGTCACGGACGACGTCTCCCTCTACGTCGCCCGCCGTGGCGGTGCCTCGGGGCGCAACGGGAACACCATCGGCACGCTGATCTGCACCGAGTTCGGCTGCTCGCGGAACGTGCGGCGCATGCCGACGTTCACGGAGGCGGGCAACGACCCCGCCATGCGTGCGCTGATCACCGACCGGCGCATCGCGGGTCTGCGCGAGCGGGCCGCGCGGTTCGTCGCAGAGGTCTGCAGCACGCGCTGATGAAGGTGTCGGGCGCACAGGTTCCGTAGGCCTGTGCGTCCGACATCCGCGGATGCGGGCGGTCGGACGGCGCCGGGGCGCACCTCCGGCGGTTCATGCCGGTGAACCGACCCCGGCCCGGAGGCGTGCGGCCGCAGCGACGGCCGCCTCGCACCACACGACGGCCGGCCGGTCGACGGCGCCGTGCACCACTATCTGGCGGCACAGCTCGCCCAGCCCCTCGGTGGCGGCCCGCTCAGCGTCGACCCCGGGGAACATCCGGCGCACCGAGAAGACGACGGCGCGGCGGTGCGCCGCCCACTCCGAGGGGTTCGAAGCGAGGCCGTAGGTCCCGCTCCTCGTGTGGGTCGTGGTCTGGGTCGTGGTCTGGGTCATGGTCTGCGTCATGCACTACAGACGCACCGACCGCACGAATGTCACAGCACTTCGGCGACCGAGTTGTCAGTGTCGCGAAGTAGCCTCTCAGCGTGCCCCTCTCCGACCGTGAACCGCGCCTCGACTCCGCCGATCCGGCCGCCCTGTTCACCGCCTACCTGGACTACTACCGGCAGGCCGTGGACCGGAAGCTGCGCGGCCTGTCGGACGCCGACCTGCGCGCTTCCCGCCTCCCCTCCGGCTGGTCACCGCTCGAGCTGCTGATTCACCTGGTGCACATGGAGCAGCGCTGGTTCCGGTGGGGCTTCCTGGCGGAGCCGGTCGAGCGACCGTGGGGCGACCACGCGGACCAGGAGCCGCACGCCCCCTGGGCGGTGCCCGACGGCGTCGGGCTGGACGAGCTGCTCCGGGACCTCCATGCCGGTGGCGGCGTGACCAGCGAGGTGCTCTCGACCCACGCCCTTGACGAGCGCGGCGCGCTGGGCGGGCGGTTCACCGAGGATCCGCCGACGCTCGCGTGGATCTGTTTCCACGTGCTGCAGGAGTACGCCCGCCACGCGGGCCACCTGGACATCTCCGCGGAGCTGGCGGGCGGTGCGACGGGCGAATGAGCACTGGTCGAAAAGCCGTGTGGACGACGGCGGCGGGCGTCGCCGTCGTAGCGGTGCTCGGCGTGCTCGTGGCCAACGGCGTCGTCTGGCCCAACCGGATCCCCGCCGCCCGGTACGACGTGCGGGGTGTGGACGTCGCGCACTACCAGGGCGAGATCGACTGGGACGTGCTGGCCGCGCAGGACCTCGACTTCGCCTGGATCAAGGCCACCGAGGGCGCCTCGCACACCGACCCGCGGTTCGCCGCGAACTGGGCGGCCGCCACCCGGACCGACCTGCTCGTCGGCGCGTACCACTTCATGAGCTTCGAGAGCCCGGGCGCCGAACAGGCGGCGCAGCTCGCCGCCGAGGTCCCGGCGACCCCCGGGACCCTTCCGCCGGTGATCGACCTGGAGTTCTACGGCGCGTTCTACGAGGACCACCCGTCACCGGAAACGGTGCGCGCGATCCTCGACCCGCTCGTCGCGGGGATCGAGGAGCACTACGGTGCCGCTCCGATCGTGTACGCGACGCAGGAGGCGTACGACCTGTACCTCGCCGGTCGCTACCCGGACCTGCCCGTCTGGATCCGGTCGGTCGCGTGGACGCCCCGGCTGTCCGACGGGCGCGACTGGACGATCTGGCAGTACTCGAACCGCGACCGGCTGCCCGGCTACGACGGCGTCGAGCCGTACATCGACATGAACGTGTTCGCGGGGACACGCGCCGAGCTCGAGGCGCTCACGCTCGACTGAGCCGGGTGGGTCAGGGCAGGGCGTCAGGGCACGGCGATGGTGCCGACCAGCTGACCACCGCTGTCCACCACCTCGAAACCGATGCGCTCCAGAGACCTCCGGACGACCGTCGAGCGCGCCGTCGTCCGCGCCACCAGACGCTTGGCGTCCATGGTCTGCGCCGCGGCGAGTGCCCAGTAGGCCACCTCGCCGGAGATGCCCTGGCCGCGGTACGACCGGCCGAGCCAGAGGCCGACCTCTCGCGCGGTCGGGTCGCCGTCGACCAGGGCCAGGCGCGCGGCGCCCACCACCCTGCCCCTGGCGGTGACCGCCCAGGTCACCTCGGGGACCGGGGCGTGCGGGTTCACCCGGCACCGGCGGTGGTACTCCCGGAACGCGCCCTTGCGAAGGTCGGTCCAGGTGGTGCGGGGCTCGGTGGCCGACTCGCCGGAGGCGGGCGGCATCACCTCGCCGGGCTGGGCCTCGGCGACAGCCAGGGCGAGGAGGACCTCGAGCACGTCTTCGTCCACGGGAACCAGGTCGACCATCATCTGCGACGTCACCTCGCGGATGATAGTCGCATTTCGGACCCCTTGGGAGTGGTGAAACTTTCAACCACCTGACTCGGGGTCAGCAGCGAGACGAAGGGCTTACGCGTCCCGGGCGTAGTCGACCCGGCCCAGCCCCAGCCACGCCGCGAGGCGTTCGACCTCGGCGTGCACCGCGTCCATCGTGGCCCCGTCGAACGGCAGGTCCTCGTGTACCGCGAAGACGTTCAGGACACCCTCCTTGCGATCCGCCTTCGCGTCGAGCTTTCCCACGAACCGTTCCCCGTGCAGGATCGGCAGCGCGAAGTAGCCCCAGCGACGCTTGCCCCTCGGCTTGTACATCTCGAGCATGTACTCGTAGTCGAACAGGTCGAGCAGGCGAGGCCGGTCAGCGGCTATCGCGTCGAACGGGGACAGCAGGGCGGTGCGCGGCTCGAACTCCTCGTCCGCATGCTCGAGCAGCGCCGGGTCGGCCCGCCACTCGCCGTCCGTCCCCTCGACCTGGACCACCTCGCCGGGCAGCTCCACCCACCAGGCGTCGCCGGAGCGGCCCTGCACCCGCTTGCGGGCGATGCCCTCGGCGGCCAGCCGCCGGTCGACCCGCTCCCGCAGCGCCTCCTCCAGGGGGACCGGCTCGACCTGCGGATACACCCGCTCCGCAAGGTCCCACAGCCGCTGCCTGCCCTTGCGCCCGACCATCGCGAGCTTGCCCTGCATGTTCAGCGCCTCGAGCATCTCGGCCACGCTGCGCCGGCTGCTCCATCCCTCGGCACCCCACGTGTACGGCACCCGGGCCGTGTCGGGCACGTCCTTGGCGAGCACCGGCCCGTCCGCCTCGATCAGCGCCAGCACGTCCCGCTCGAACTCCAGGTTGTCAGCAAGCCACTGCCGCACGGTCTCGTTCTGCGGCCAGCGGGCCATCTGCTCCAGGTAGAGGGGCAGATCGCTCATCGACCGCACGGTGCCCCGCAGCTGGAACAGCATGCGGTCGGAGATCGCGTCGTCGACGGCACCCTGCCAGTACTGGTCGCCCAACCGGGACCAGGCAACGAGGTCGACGGCGGGCGCCACGGCCGACGTCGGGTCCACCGCGAGGAACGTCAGGTCCTCCACCAGGTGGATCAGGTCGACCGGACGGTGGGCGTCGAGCAGCTGGGCCCGGAGGGCGATGCGACGCGCCTGCTGCACGGTGAGCCGATGGGTGGCCATGCCGCGAGGATACGGAAGGACGCCGACATGCTCCTTCGAGCCGTCCACTCAACCTTTTGTCGTGCTGGACCGTGAGGGAGGCATGAGCATGCCAATGGTCGCGGGGCGTTCGAGCCCCGACAAGGTTCACGCGATCGACGTCGTGGTGGTGGGGGACAAGGAGGCTGAGTTCGCCAGCTTCATGGCCCGGTCGGCACCAGCCCTCGCACGCACCGCCTGGCTGCTGTGCGGTGACACCCACGTCGCCGAGGAGCTGGTGCAGCAAGCCCTCATGAAGACCTACCTCGCCTGGCCGAAGGCACGGCAGGGCGAGCCGCTCGCCTACGCGCGCCGCGTCCTGGCCAACCTGCGGGTCGACCGCTGGCGCCGGCGTCGGCGGGAGGTCCTCATGGCCTCCGACACGCTGCCCGACCGGTCGGACGGACGCCCCAGCCCGGCCGACCGGCACGCCGAGCGCGACCGGCTCAGCCGCGCCCTGCTGACGCTCCCCACCAAGCAGCGCCGGATCGTGGTGCTCCGGCACCTCGAGGGCCTGTCGGAGCGTGAGGTCGCCGATGCGACCGGAGTCTCGGTCGGCACCGTGAAGTCCACCGCGTCACGCGGCATCGCCCGCCTGCGTGAGCTCCTCGAGACGGAGGACGCGGCCGACGCCGCGCGCACCACGACAACCCCCACAGGCACCACCGACGAGCGGAGCAGGTCATGAACAACGACGAGCAGTTCGCAGCGAACCTGCGCACCCAGGTGTCCCAGGTCGCGCCGAAGATCGATGTCGACGTCGCACGGGTGGTCCCCGCTGCCCGACGGCGACGGGCCGCCCGGGTGGGCGGCGTCACCCTGGCCATGGGGCTGGCGCTGGGCGGAGGGGCCTGGGTGGCCACCACCCTGGAGGCGCCGGGCACCGCCCTCCCTGGCGGTTCGATGACGATAGCGGCGTCGCCGTCGCCGTCGCCGAGCGGACCGCCGGTGACGTCGGGCGCGGGCGACGAGCTCACCAACGAACCCAGCAACCCCGTCGAGGACGCGACAGTGCCGCCGGAGGGCTGGCGGGACGCGACGTACCTCCACGTGGTGACACGCCACGACACCACGAAGCAGGGCGAGGAGACCAACCCCGCCCTGTTCGGGATCGAGCGCTGGTACGGCGACGGTGTCAGCTTCGAGCTCACCGCGAACGGGCCGGCACTGCTCAACGTGCCCACGTACCTCAACCTCGGGCACGACGAGACCAACGTGAGCTTCACCTGGGCGGAGCTCGCCGAGCTGCCTACCGAACCAGCCGCTCTCGAGGAGGCGCTGCGCACCGCCTACGAGCCGACCGGGCAGGGCGAGGAGGCCGTGCTCTACGCAGCCTCGGGGCTGGTCAGCGCGGCACCGAGCTCTCCGGAGCTGCGCGCCGCCGCGTGGGAGCTGCTCAAGACGCTCCCCGGCGTCGAGGTGCAGCAGGGCGCACGGGATACCGCGGACCGGCTCGGCACCGCAGCGACGTTCATGCTGTTCGACGCGACGTGGACCTACATCTACGACGAGGAGCAGGACGTTCCGCTCGAGACCGAGGAGTCGATGGGCAAGATCCACTCCGTCGACACCTTCGTCACGACCGAGTTCACGCCCCTCCCCGACGAGGTGACCGACAGCGCCATCGAGGTACCCGACTTCACCGCGATGACCGTCGAGGACGCCGGGATCGCCTGCCAGCAGGCGCACCTCACCTGCGTCTTCGAGGACACCGAGTCGGACACGGTGCCCGCGGGAACGATCATCTCGTCGGACCCGGAGGCCGGCGCACTCGTCAGCTGGGGTGCCACCGTCACGCTCCAGCTCTCCACGGGTTCGTGACCTGGTAGGTCAGTGGTAGGTCAGTGGTAGGCCACTGGTAGGTCACCACGGGCCCCAGGCCGCGCCGGTCGCTCTCGAGCCCGGCGTAGCCTGGGGCCCGTGGCCCATGCCTACCGCACCAGCACCCGGGTCGAGGCGCCCGCCGACGTCGTCTGGCAGGTCCTGTCCGACGTCGAGCGCATGCCGACCTGGACCAGCTCCATGACCAGCGTGGCGATCCTCGGCCCCGAGCCGGCCATCGCCGTCGGCTCCCGCGTCGAGATGACGCAGCCCGGCCTGCCCCGGTCGGTCTGGGAGGTGGACGGGCTCGCGGAGGGCCGCGGCTTCTCCTGGTCGAGCAGCACCCCTGGCGTCCGGTCGGGAGCTGCGCACCAGATCGTGCCGTTGTCCGACGCCGCGTGCGAGGTGACGCTGGTGGTCGCGCAGAGCGGGATGCTCGCCGGCCTGACCAACGTCGTGCTGGGCTCCCGCGCACGGGAGCTCGTGGACACGGAGCTGGCCGAGCTGAAGGCCGAGGCGGAACGGCGCACCCGGGACAAGAACTGAAACGCCGCCGGAGACCGGCGTGTCGCATCATTTCTTCTTGTGTTTCCCGATGCCCTCCATAGGCTCATTTCGACGCTAAGAATGGCCCTTGGGCTGGGAAAAGGCATCTGGTCGAAAAGTTACCCGCGTTTCGGACACGTTGATACTTCACGACAAGCGTTATCTGATCGAGACAAGGTCGTGACCCGTATGTAGCGTCGGTCCCGTTGCGCCACCGGAGGCGCAACCGCAGGCCCCATTCCGCAGTTCGGTACGGGCTCGCGCAACCGGCGACTTGGAGAACTTCGGTGAGTACCACCGTCCGACGCGGCCGACACCGCGCCGATCACGCTCCTAGCACTCCCCTGATGACCGTGACCCGTACAGCAGCCCGCTCCGGCGCGCTGATCGCGGCATCGTCCGGACTTCTCGCGACGGCTTTCGCACCCGGTGCGCACGCCGTCATGGGAGACGGCTCGAGCCGCCTGGCAAGCGTCGACAGGATCGCACTGACGCAAGAGGCTCGCAAAGAACTCGCGGCGGCCCCTGCCGTACAGGTGGCGAACGACGCCAGGCTCGACATCGAGAGCAAGGCCGTCAAGGTCACCCCCGCTCCGGAGCCGGAGCCGGAGCCTGAGCCCGAGCCCGAGCCCGAGCCCGTCGTGGAGACCACCACCTACCCCGAGCCGGAGGCGGTGGCGGAAGCGGTGGCCGAGGAGGTCGAGCCGGCCACCCCGGACTATGTCTCCGACGGCTCCATCGGCGCCCAGGCGGTCGCGATCGCGATGCAGTACATCGGCATCGCCTACACGTACGGCGGCGAGTCGCCAGGGACGGGCTTCGACTGCTCCGGCCTGATCAAGTACGTGTACGCGCAGCTCGGCATCGAGCTGCCGCACTCCTCGTCGTCCATGGTGTCCGCGGGCTACCAGGTCACCTCCCCGATGCCCGGCGACATCGTGTGGACCCAGGGCCACGTCTCGCTCTACGCGGGCGACGGCATGGTCGTCGAGGCCGCCAACTACGGCACCCCCGTACGCCACACCGCCCAGTGGCAGGACTACGCGGTCTACATCCGCCCGTACTGACCCGGACGGGGTCTCTGCCCCGGATCTCGGCAGGCTCGACCACCGCTGGTCGAGCCTGCCGAGTCCGGTAGGTGGCCGGATCGACCTCCCGCTCAGTACGCGACGGCGGCTGCCGCGTCGACGATGCCGTACCCGTACAGCGGGGTCCACACGCCCACGAGACCCAGGAGCGGGTCCCGCGCGGTGTGGAGGATCGCGCTCTCGACCTCTGCCATGGACCGGCCCTGGCCGTAGAGCAGAGCCGCGACCCCGGCCACGTGCGGCGTCGCCATGGACGTGCCGGCGTAGGAGTCGTAGCTGCCGCCTGCGCAGGTGTCCGAGCCGGTGCCCACCGGCACGGTCGACCAGACATCACCGTCGCACCCTGTCAGCCCACCCGAACCGCCGGGCGCCGAGACGCTCTTCAGGTCGAGCTTGACCGGCAGCTCCGAGTAGTAGGAGTGGACGCGGGCCGAGTCCGTGGCCCCCACGCAGATCGCGGAGCTGGTGAACGCCGGGTCGCTGCACAGCGGCGTCGATGAGTTGCCCGCCGCTGCGACGGTGAGCACTCCCTGCTCACGGGCGTACGCGATGGCGTCGCGCATCAGGGTGTCGACGCCGATGATCGTCAGCAGCTGCCCGCCCGGGGCCGAGCCCAGGGAAAGGTTGATGACGTCAGCGCCGTTGTCGGCGGCCCATCGGATGCCGTCGGCGATGTCCTGCGACGAGCCCGAACCGGCTTCGAGCACCTTGACCGGGAGGATCTTGGCGCCCGGGGCGACGCCCGCGACGCCGATGCCGTTGTCGGACGCGGCGGCGACGATGCCTGCCACATGCGTGCCGTGCTCGTCTCCGTCGTTCTTGCCGTCGGGTCCCCTGAAGTCCCCCTCGCCGCACGGACGGACGTCCGCGCAGCCGGCAAAGGTGGCACCCGGCAGGAGCTGGCCCGCCAGGTCGGGCTGGTCGAAGTCGACTCCGGTGTCGACCACCGCCACCACCGCGCCCTCACCGGTGCCGACCGCCCAGGCCGCCTCGGCGTTGATCTGGTCCAGGCCCCACTGCTTGTCCCGGAGGGGATCGCTGGTCGCGGCCTGCGCACCCTGCGCCGAGGCGACGAGCGCCGCCACGGCGAGCGCCGCGGAGGTAGCGGCACCGACGAATGACTTCCTGTCCATATAGGCCCCCTTGTTCGCACAGGGGCTGGATGCCCCCAAACCGCACCAAACCTAGGGCGACCGGACAGGGCCGGAACAGGGCGAGCGGGGCGGAGCGGGTGAAATTTACCGAATCGCAATCAGTAGGGACGTCAGCTGCCGGATCAGGCCCAGGCCTCGGAGAGCTCTCCCTCGTCCGCCGCCTCCCGCGAGAGCCGGAGCGCGGCGATCGTCGCGCCGAGCAGCAGGGCGACCACCCAGGCACCGAGCTGGTGCCCGTCGGACACGACGGCCGCCGAGCCGAGCTCGTGCCCCACGATCGCCACCGCCGAGAGGGGGTCCTCGCTGAGCGCGGAGCCGGGCCAGATGTTCTCCTGAACGGCCAGGAGCGCCGGGCCGGCCGCCTGGAGCACCCACACGATGCCGGCGGCGGGCAGCCAGCCCAGCAGCTCGATGGGCCGGCTGTCCACGGCGAGCCCGAACGCGATGCCGAGCGCCACCGCGAAGATCCACCACGTACCGGTGGGGGAGACCGGGTTGCCTGGCAGGAGGCCCCACAGCCAGCCGTCCACGAGCACCACCGGGAGGGCGAGGGCGAGCCCCCGCAGGGCCGCCGGACCGAGGGCCACGAGGAGACCCACCGCGAGCCCGACGACGCCGGCAGCACCGGTGACGACGAGCATCCCGAGAGGTGCGGCGTCACCGGGCACGCTGCCGCGAACGGCGAGCCACCACGTGCCGCCACCCACCGCGGACATGGCGAGCAAGGTCCCCGTCGTCGCGGCAGCCGCACCGGCCCGCGCCGATGCCGGGATCGCCGCCATGAGGCCGCCGAGGAGCCCGCCGATCAGGGCCATGACGACCAGGCCGACGACCGCGTCGTCGGCGGTGAAGGGGAGCGGCAGGAAGCCGGCCGGCCGGGCGGTCGAGGCCTCGGTCAGGCCGGTGACCTCGTACAACGCCTGCAGGAGCCAGGGCAGGAAGCCGCACACCCACCAGGCGACGGCGCTGATGGGAAGTACCCACCAGGCGGAGATGCGAGATGCACTTTCGGCCATGCCGCCGAACGGTAGCCGATGTATGTGATGTCGGTCATAACCCCGGAAGACCGAAACGGCGCAAATCTGCGCCTTCGTTGGGTCAGACCGGAATGCGTAACCCGATCGTGACTTTTTTGATGAAGGTGTGTACTTTGACTTCTGCTCCCCCGCAACGGTGGGAGTCGTGAGCCGGACGCCGAATCCTGTCACCGGTTCATGACCAGACGTTCGAGACAGGAGCGGGGGACCCACTTCCCGGGTGACAGCAGGATCGTCATCCTCGGGGTGAAGCCGGACGGAACCCCCCAGTAGCCGTTCGGCCGGGTGTGCACTCCTCTACCCGAACCCGACAGCTGACCTCGCAGGCGGTACAGGAGACATTAGGTGACGCACTCCATCCGCGGCCGGCATCGTGACAGCCGGCCGGCCATGACTCCGCTGACCATCCTCGCTCGTACCGCCACGGAGAACGCCGGCACCGTTGCCCGCCGTGGTGCCATCGCCGCAGCAGCCGGTGGCGTTCTGATCTCGACCATCGCGACGACGGCCCACGCGGCCCCCGCGATGGACCTCAAGACCGATGTGAAGTCAGCGAAGCTGAACACGGTCGACCTCAACTCCCTCACCGCGGTGGCCAAGCAGGCCGTAGCCGCGGCCCCCACCGTGACCGTCCCGAGCGACGCGAAGATGCCGATCGAGATGGAAGCGCTGGGTGCCTCCTCGGGCGCCGAGGGCAAGAAGGGCGACGGACCCGCCGTCGTGTCGGTCGACGCGCCGGACCCGGTGCCGGTCGGCCAGCAGGCCATCAACGTCGCCTTCAACTACCTCGGCATCACGTACGTGCTCGGCGGCAACTCGCCGGCCGAGGGCATGGACTGCTCGGGCCTGATCCAGTACGTGTACGCGCAGCTCGGCGTGGGCCTGCCGCACTCCTCGAGCGCGATGCTCAGCTCCGGCTACCAGGTCACGTACCCCGAGCCCGGTGACATCGTCTGGACGCCCGGCCACGTCGCCCTCTACGCGGGCGACGGCATGATCATCGAGGCCTGGGCCGCCGGTATGCCGGTGCGCTACACCGAGATGTGGCAGAACAGCCCGACGTTCATCCGCGTCGTCTGAGCCGAGAGCCAGAACCACAGCAGTTCGTCGCGAGGCGCCGCCTCCGCACCGGGTTCCCGCCCGGTGCCGGAGGCGGCGCCTCTCGCGTGCCCGCCGCGATAACGGACTACGGTGACCGACGGGCACCGTACGGCGCCCGCACCACAGCGCGACGTGCGACGGACGAAAGACGACGGTAGCCAGATGCGGTTCAGCAGCCCCGCGAGTCGTGACCGGAGCCGTGGGGTCGCACTGCAGCGGCGGCCCGGCCAGCTCGTGATCGCCGGATTCCTCGGGGCCATAGCGGTGGGCACGCTGCTCCTGCTGCTGCCGATCGCGGCATCCGGTGAGCCGGCCTCCTTCATGCAGGCCCTGTTCACCGCGACGTCGGCCGTATGCGTGACCGGCCTGATCGTCACGGACACACCGGTGTTCTGGTCCGGGTTCGGCGAGGCCGTGATCCTGGTGCTCATCCAGATCGGCGGCCTGGGTGTCATGACCGTCGCGTCGCTGCTCGGCGTCCTGGTCTCGCGCCGCCTTGACCTTAGTTCTCGGCTCGTCGCAGCGGCGTCGACCCGCACGGTCGGACTGGGTGACGTGCGGCGGACGCTGGTCCGCGTGGTCGTCCTCGCACTCGTCGTCGAGGCCGCCGTGGCCCTGGTGCTGACCGTGCGCTTCGCCGTCGCGTACGACGAGCCGTTCGGCCGGGCGCTCTGGCACGGCGTGTTCCACGCGGTCTCCGGCTACAACAACGCGGGCTTCGCCCTGTTCTCGCTGTCGCTGATCGACTTCGTGGCAGACCCGTGGATCGTCGTGCCGATCTGTCTCGCCACCATCGTGGGCGGGCTCGGGCTCCCCGTCGTGCTCGAGGTGCTGCGCGAGCGACTGCGCCCCGTGCGCTGGAGCGTCCACACCAAGATCACGCTGCTGATGACCGCGCTGCTGCTGGCGGGCGGCACCGTCTTCTTCCTCGTGGCCGAGTGGGACAACGCGGCGACCATGGGCAGTCTCGACACGGGCGGCCGGCTGCTGGCGTCGTTCACCCAGTCAGTCCAGGCGCGGACGGCCGGGTTCAACTCCGTGAACACCGGCGAGATGCACACCGAGACGTGGCTCGGCACGATCATCCTCATGTTCATCGGCGCCGGCTCCGGTGGTACGGCCGGTGGCATCAAGGTGACGACGTTCGCCGTGCTCGCCGTGGTGATCTGGTCCGAGCTGCGCGGCGACCCGGACGCCACGGTCTTCGACCGGAGGATCTCGCCGGCTACCCAGCGTCAGGCGCTCACGCTCGCCCTGCTCGCCGTGGCGATCGTCGTTCTCCCCACCCTGTGGATGACGGCGCTCTCGCCGTTCAACGTGGACCAGATCCTGTTCGAGGTGACGTCCGCCTTCACCACGACCGGCCTCTCCACAGGCATCACGGCACAGCTGGCCTGGTATCACCAGGTGGTGCTGGTGCTGCTCATGTTCATCGGGCGGCTCGGACCGATCACGCTGGGCACCGCGCTGGCGCTCCGCGCCCGACGACGCCTCTACCGCCTCCCGGAGAGCGCCCCGATCATCGGCTGATACTTCGGTCGCGAGCCGCGACCGCGAGCCGCGACGTCGTCGGGCACCGGACCCTTCGCGGGTAGCGGCCCGCGGCCGGCCGTACACACGACCGCGGCCGCGCCGATCACCGACGTCCGGAGGACGACGGTGACGGCGCGGCCGCGGGGCGCTGCGATCAAGCGGCCTTACGACGACCGAAGATCGCCTGGACGATCAGGATCACGATGATCGCGCCGATCACCGAGAAGAGCCAGCTCTGCCAGGACCAGAACTCATCCAGGCTGACGTCGAAGAGCATGCCGCCCAACCAGCCACCGAGCATGGCCCCGAGGACACCGAGGAGCAGCGTGAGCCAGAAGCCACCCGGCTGCTTGCCCGGGATGATGATCCGGGCGATCACGCCTGCGATCAGCCCGAGAATGAGAAAGGCAAAGAAACCCATGATGTGTTTCCTCCAGAGTGGTGTGGCTTGCTTGCGACTACCTCAACACTGATTCTGCCGACTTGCCACCGGACCGGCCGAATCACTCCCATATTGGGACATTACACCCGCCGCGGTCCAGCGTTGCCACCGCGCTAGAGTTCGCGCGGGCACAGGGCCTGAGCAGGACCGGAGCAAGGACTCCGGGCACGAGACAGCAAGGAGACCGCATGGACCAGGCGATCGGCACACCGGCCGGGCCGCGCATCGAACCACGCACCTGGCGGGAACGGCTGCGCCGCTTCCTCGACCAGAAGTGGTTCGTCAACCTCGTGCTGGTCGTGATCCTGGCGAATGCCCTGGTCCTGGGTGCGGAGACCATGGTGGACGGTTCCGCCCTCAGAGTCCTGATGGCGATCGACCACACCATGCTCGGCTTCTTCGTGGTGGAGCTGCTCCTGCGGATCGTCGCCAACGGTCGTCAGTTCTTCCGGGACCCGTGGAACCTGTTCGACCTCGCCGTCGTCGGGGTCGCGGTGCTCCCGACCAGCGAGTCCCTGTCCGCGCTGCGTGCCCTGCGGGTGCTCCGGGTACTGCGGGTGATCACCGTGGTGCCGTCGCTGCGCCGCGTCGTGGACGGCCTGCTGCGCGCCGTGCCGGGCATGGGCGCAGTGGGTGCCCTGCTGGTGCTGGTCATCTACGTGTCCGCGGTGATCGCGACGAACTTGTTCGGCGAGACCTCCGACGAGTACTTCGGCAACCTGGGGACCTCGCTGTTCACACTCTTCCAGGCCATGACGGGCGAGGCCTGGCCCGACATCGCCCGGGCGGTGATGGTGGTGCACCCTTTGGCCTGGATCTTCTTCGTGCTCTACATCCTGGTGGTCGGCTTCGCGGTGCTGAACCTGTTCATCGCCGTCATCGTCAACGGCATGGAGGAGATGTCCGAGGAGGAGCGCAAGGACGACGAGCAGAAGGACGAGCGCCTCGACGACCTGGCCGCGCAGAACCGCGAGATCCTCGCCGAGCTCCGGTCGCTGCGCGCGAGGCTCGACGAGGACGGCACCGCTTAGCCGTGCCTGCCCGACGTCACGGCACGAACGTGGCGAGCTGCTCGCCCATCCAGGGGTAGAGCTCCTCCGCCCTGGTGCTCAGCCGGGACTTGAGCTCGCGCGTCGGCTCGTCGGCCAGGACCTCGAGCAGGCCGTCCGCGATCCCGTCGTATGCCTGGGCGACGACGTCGGCGGCGGTCACCTTGGGGACGTCGAACCGTGCCGACATGGGGGTGTCGATCATGCCGACCAGGAGGGCCGTCACCTGCGTGCCCTGTCCCTGCAGCTGCACCCGCAGCCCGTTGGTCGCCGACCACATCGCGGCCTTCGACGCCGCGTAGCCCGTCGGCACGCTGAACCAGCTCGCCGCGGACAAGACGTTGAGCAGCGTTCCACCCCCGTTCGCGGCGAGCACGGGGGCGAAGTCGGCCGCGACGCGCAGCGTGCCGAAGAAGTTGGTCTCGAAGATCTGCCGCAGCCCATCCTCGGGCACCGCGATCGAATCACCGGCGGGTGCGATCGCCGCGTTGTTGATCAGGAGGTCGACGTCGGGCGCCGCCACCACGGCGCGAGCGATGTCGTCGGCGTCCGTGACGTCGAGGGACAACGACTGGACACGGGCGTCGTCCCAGGACCTCGGCCTACGCGTCGCCGCATAGACCTTGGCCGCCCCCCGTTCGATCGCCTGCGCGACGAACTGTTCTCCGAGCCCTCCGTTCGCACCCGTCACGAGTACTGTCCGGCCGTCGAGCGTCTGGTTCATCTATACTCCTCGATCAAGTGGGGAACGTCCCCGCATCAGTATGTGGGGACTATCCCCGGTTATGCAAGGAGGAGTGTCATGGCTGCTGCCCCAAGTGCTGCCGCACGCGCCCCGCGGCCGCTGCGCGCCGACGCCCGGCGGAACCGCGACGCGATCCTCCGCGCGGCACGCGAGACCTTCGAGGAAGAGGGCGTGCTCGCCTCGCTCGACGGCATCGCCCTGCGCGCGGGCGTGGGCAACGCCACGCTCTACCGGAACTTTCCGACCCGCGACGACCTGCTCGCCGCGGTGATGCAGGCCAGTACCGACCTCGCGCTGGCAGAGGCCGAGGAGCTGTCACGGACGCTCGGCCCCCGCGGGGCCCTCGCCGAGTGGCTGGCGCGACTGACCTGGCAGCTGCGCATGTGGCACGACCTGCCCCACTGCATCGCCGCGGCCCACGGCGACCCGGACTCGTCCATGACGCCCGCGTGCAACCCCCTGCTCGAGCAGACCGGCGCGCTGCTGGACCAGGCGAAGGCCTCGGGCGACGCGGTGGACGCCGTCACGGCCGAGGAGGTGTTCGAGCTCGTCACCACCCTGTCGTGGGGCGTCGACCGGTTCGGTGACGACGAGAGCACCGCACGCCGGCGCGTCCGGATGGCGACGGCCGGCCTCTTCACCTAACCCAGCACGACGTTGACCAGGTGGGGCGGCCGCACCACCACCCGGCGTACCGGCCGGTCACCCACGGCCCGGCCCACAGCCGGCCTGGCCAGGGCCGCCCGCTCCAGGTCGGCCGCCGTGACGTCAGCCGGCACCGGCAGGCGGTCGCGCACCTTTCCGTCCACCTGGACCACCGCCTCGACCTCGTCCGTCACCAGCAGCTCCGGGTCCACGGCCGGCCAGGGCTGCGCCGCGACCGGCGTCACGTGCCCCAGGCTCGTCCACAGGTCCTGAGCGGTCTGCGGCGCGAACAGGCTCAGCAGCACCGCGACCACCTCGATCGCCTCCCGGGAGACGTCCGGGTCGGGGCCTGCCCCGCCGTCCGACATCGCCCGCCGCACCTCGCCGACCAGCTCCATGAGCCGCGCGACGGCGACGTTGAACCGCCCGGCCTCGACCAGACCGTCGACGTCGTGCACCGTGCGGTGCACCGCCCGCCGCAAGCTGTCGCCGCCGATCCGCTCCTCCGCCGGTGGAGCTCCCTCCGCTGGTCGAGCTTGTCGAGACCCGGGTCCTGACGAGCTCGACCCACGATCCGGCACCAGGCGCAGCACCCGGCCCAGGAACTTCCGCATCGCGTCGGGCGAGACGTCCGCCCAGTCGACGTCGTCCTCCGGCGGTCCCGCGAACAGCATCGCCAGCCGCACCGCGTCCACGCCGTGCCGGTCCAGCTCCGTCGCCAGGTCCACACCGTTGCCCAGTGACTTGCTCATAGCCCTGCCCTGGTTGACCACCTGTCCCTGGTTCATCAGGCGCGCGTACGGCTCGGGCGAGGGCACCAGGCCCATGTCGTACAGCACCTTGGTCACGAACCGTGCGTACAGGAGGTGCATGGTCGCGTGCTCGACCCCGCCCACGTACAGCGCGGCCGGCATCCACCGGGCGGCGTCCTCGGGGCGGAACGGGCCGCCCTCGTACCCCGGCGACAGGTAGCGCAGGAAGTACCAGGACGAGTCCACGAACGTGTCCATCGTGTCGGTGTCCCGCTCGGCCGGACCGCCGCACCGGGGGCAGGTGGTCCGTACCCAGTCCTGCGCCCCGGCGAGGGGCGAGACATCTCCGGGCACCAGCTGGTCGCCCTCCAGGTGGGGCAGCTCGACGGGCAGCTGGTCGTCCGGCACGACGACCTCCCCGCAGTCCGGGCAGTGCACGACCGGGATCGGCGCACCCCAGTAGCGCTGCCGCGACACCAGCCAGTCGTGCAGGCGGTAGCGGACGCCGTCCGGCCCGTCCTCACGGCCGATCCAGTTCCGCTGCACGGTCAGCACGTGCGAGGGCCAGCCCGGCTCCAGCAGCGCCATGTCGTCCAGCAGCCGGTCCGCGTAGGCGGTGATCCGGAGGAACCACTGCGTCAGCACCCGGCGGACGACGGCCGTGCCGCAGCGCTCGCACACGCCGTCGGCCACCTGCTCGTTGGCCAGCACCGTGCGATCTTTCGGGCACCAGTTCACCTCGGCGGCGGCGCGGTAGGCCAGGCCGCGTTCGTGCATCCTCGCGAACAGCCACTGGGTCCAGCGGTAGTAGCCCGGCTCGTGGGTGTGCAGGCGCCGCGACCAGTCGAACGAGACGCCGTAACGCCGGACCGACGCCGCCTGGGTGGCGATGTTCTCCTCCGTGAACACCGCGGGGTGCTCACCGCGGAGGATCGCCGCGTTCTCCGCGGGCAGGCCGAACGAGTCCCAGCCGACCGGGTTGAGCACGTCGAACCCCTTGGCCCGCCAGTACCGCGCCACGACGTCGGTGATCGCGAACACCTCGGCGTGACCCATGTGCAGGTCCCCCGACGGGTACGGGAACATCGTCAGGAGGTAGCGGCGGGGGCGCACGCCGTCGTCGGACGCCTCGAACAGACGGTCCTCCTCCGGACCATCGCCTGCGGGGCCGGTGGTGCGTCGCTGCTGGCTCATCATTGTCCTTCTCCGGTACGTCGATCGGGTCCGGGCACGAAAAAGCCCCTCACGAGGAGGGGCGGCCGCACCGGGTGTGCCCGATCGAGGGCGGTCCGGTGCGGCTAGGTGTGATGTCCAGGGACGTTGTTCAGTCGGCTGATGGGTGGTTGGTTGCCGATCGCTGAGTGGGTGCGGTGGTGGTTGTAGAAGTGAAGCCAGCCCGGTAGTTCGGTGCGGCGTT
>NZ_JAJQMN010000020.1:0-55232 GCF_028994775.1 Promicromonospora iranensis
CCCGAGTGGCCTACGTCGAGATCCACGCAGATGAGAAGGCCGATACCGCAGTCGGGGTCCTGCACCGGGCAGTGGCCTGGCTGGCCGAACGCGGCGTGAGCGTCCAGCGAGTGCTGTCCAGCAACGGGTCGGCCTACCGGTCCCACGCCTGGCGAGATGCGTGCGACCAGCTCGGGATCAAGCCCAAACGGACCCGCCCCTACCGACCTCAGACCAACGGCAAGATCGAACGATTCCACCGCACCCTGGCCGACGGATGGGCCTACGCCCGGCACTACCACTCCGAGGCCGAACGCCGCACCGAACTACCGGGCTGGCTCCACTTCTACAACCACCACCGCACCCACTCAGCGATCGGCAACCAACCACCCATCAGCCGACTGAACAACCTCCCTGGACATCACAGCTAGGCCACCCGCGCCGTCAGCGTCATCAGCGTCGCCTCAGGGCGGCACGCGAAGCGCACCTGCGCGTAGGGCGATGTGCCGGCGCCTGCGGACACGTGGAGCCACGTCGAGCCCTCGCCACCCTCGCGGTCGGGCCGGGCTCCGGGCCACCCGTGCAGGCCGGACGCACGGGTCCGGTCCAGGTCGCAGTTGGTCACGAGCGCCCCGTAGAACGGCAGGCAGAGCTGCCCGCCGTGCGTGTGGCCGGCGATGATCGCGTCGACGCCGTCAGCCTTCAGCTGGTTCAGCACCCGCTGGTACGGCGCGTGCACGACGCCGAGGCGCAGCACCGCGTCCTCCTCGCCCGGCACGCGGCCCGGCTCCGGCATGACGTCCCGGTCGAGGTGGGGGTCGTCCATGCCGACCAGCCCGACGGTGCGACCGTCGCGCAGCTCCACCAGCCCGCGGCTGTTGTCGAGGTCCACCCAGCCGGCTTCGGTGAACGCCTTGGTGAGCGACTCCGTGGGCAGCGGAACCTTGTCCTCACGCTGGACGCGAGCGTCGGGGAGGAGGTACCGGGCCGGGTTCTTGAACGTCGGTGCGTAGTAGTCGTTCGAACCCATGACGAACGCGCCGGGCACGTCCATCAGCTGGCCGAGGACATCGAGCAGCGGAGCCAGCGCCTGGGTGTGGCCGAAGTTGTCGCCCGTGTTGATCACCAGGTCGGGTTCGAGCGCGGCGAGCGACTGCACCCAGGCCTGCTTGGTGCGCTGACTCGGCGTCAGGTGCAGATCCGAGACGTGGAGCACCCGGATCGGGCGCTGCCCCGGTGGCAGCACAGGCATGGTGACCCGCCGCACACGGAAGAGCTTGGTCTCCACGTGCGCGTACGCGAGTCCGGCGGCGACGACGCCCCCGGCTATCCCGAGCGCCTTGCCGACGTTACCCAGCGTCCCCATAGAGATCAGTCGTTCCCGTTGTTGCCGCCGTTGCCGTTCCCGTTACCGCCGCCGTTGCCGTTCCCGTTCCCGTTGCCGGAGTCGCCACCGCCGCCGTTGTCACCGGAGTCGCCACCCTCATCGTCGTCCGAGCCGCCGCCACCGGAGCCGCCGTCGTCGTTGTTGTTGTTGTTGGACTTCGGGGACGGAGCCTTACCGACGAGGTTCGGGTCCGCAGGGCCGAAGTTCTTGATTGGCAGATCGGCCACGGCCTGGTCCATGTACGTCTTCCACGTCGGCGCAGCAATCTCGCCACCGTAGAGAGCGTCGTAGAACTGACCCTTCACGTAAAAGTTGAAGTGCTCGAAGTCACCGTTCGCCTCCCCGACCCAGACGGAGGTCGAGAGATTCGGCGTGTACCCCGTGAACCAGCTCTGGTACGCGCCGTTCGTCGTACCGGTCTTGCCGGCCACGGGGCGACCATCGTTGAGGCCGCCGTCGAGCTTCCAGGCCGTGCCTGTCGATCCGAAGACCTTGCTCATGGCGAAAGCGACAGTGTTCGCCACGTTGGGCTCGATGGTCTGCTTGCACTCGCTCCCGGGCACCTTCATCTTCTTGCCATCCCGCTCGTACACCTCAAGGATCGCGACCGGCTCGCAGTAGGTACCACCGCTGGCGAACGTCGCGTACGAGGCAGCCATGTAGACCGGCGTCGTCGACTGGGTGCCCAGCGTCATCGGTGCGAAGACGTCAATGTCCGACTTCTTGGGGACGTCGATGAGCCGGGGCGACGGATCGGTCGACGTGGTCGGCCGGAAGCCGGCGTCCCATGCTGTGTTGGCTACATTGCACAGGTTCAGTTCGTGCGACATGCGGGCGTAGACGGTGTTCAGCGACTGGAACGTTCCCGTCATGATGTTGGTCATCCCACTAGTCGAGCCTTCAACGTTTCCAACATTCCAAACATCACCGCCCAGGCTCTGCTTGCAGGGTTGCACCTGGAAAGACGAAACGGGTGCGGAATACGAGCTGGCGCTGATCGGGTCATACAGCTGGCGGCCGGAACGCAGCCACTCCGCGAGAACGTACGGCTTGAAGTTCGACCCGAGCTGGAACCCGCGGGACCCTCCGTGTGCGTTGTCAGCGGAGTAGTTCAACGAGGTGTGCCGGGGGGCCGGTTCTGCACCCGAGTCATAGGGGATGTTCTGCGCCATCGCCAGGATCTTGCCCGTCCCAGGCTCGACCGAGGTGATCGCAGCCTCGAGCTGACTCGGGTCGTCTGCCGGGACGGCATTCGTGATCGTCTTTTCGGCGGCGCGCTGCATCTTGATGTCCAACGTCGTGACGATCTTCAGTCCACCGCGGTACAGGAGATCTGAGCGGTCATCCCTGGTCTCTCCGAACTCGGGACTGGCCATGACCTCCTTGATGACGTAGTCGCAGAAGAACGCTGCGCCCTTCGCGGAGTCACATCCGACGTCCAGGGGCTGGACGTCAAGGCTGTCCGACAGCTTCGTCGCCAGCGCCTCGTCCCGCTCCTCGGTCGAGATGTAGCCCAGCTGCCACATCTTGCCGACGACGAGGTCACGACGTTCCCTGGCCCTCTCCGGGTTCTCCACCGGGTCGAACTGGCCCGGCGCCTTGGTGATGCCGGCGATCGTCGCCGCCTCGACCACCGACAGGTCGCTCGACGACTTGTTGAAGTAGTGCCGCGCGGCCGTCTCGACGCCGTAGACGCTTCGGCCGAACTGCGCGATGTTGAGGTAGCCCTGCAGGATCTCGTCCTTGGACATCTCCTTCTCGAGGGCGATCGCGAGCTTCGCCTCGCGCAGCTTGCGCGTCAGCGAGTCCTCGCGAGCCTCCAGGATGCCGAAGGTGTCACCCGACCGGTCGGCCTCCTCGATCAGGACGTTCTTCACGTACTGCTGCGTGAGCGTCGAGGCGCCCTGCATGTCGCCGCCACCGAAGTTCTTGACCGCGGCGCGCGAGATGCCCTCGGGGTCCACGCCACCGTGCGTGTAGAAGCGCTCGTCCTCGATGGAGATGACGGCGTTCTTCATGTTGTCCGACACCTTGTCGAGCGGCACGACGATGCGGTTCTGCGCGTAGAACGTGGCCAGCTTCGTCTTGCCGTCGCTCGCATAGATCTGGGACTGCTCCGACAGCGGACCCGGAACCAGCTCGGCCGGCACCTCCTCGAAGACCTCGACGCCGGTGTCGACGGCGGTGTTCACGCCCGACGCCAGCGGGATCACGAGCCCGGCCGCGATCACGCCACCAGCACCAGCGGTGAGCACGAATGCGAGAAGGAGTCCGATGAGCTGCGCGGCGGGAATGGTCCGGGTGATCCGGCGCGGCTCGCGAGGGTTCGCCATGGCCATGAGCCCAGGTTACGGGCTGTACCTGACCGGGCGCGCCGAAACTGGAGCCACCCGTGTGCAGGTCTCGTGGGGAATCGCCGTCGCCGATCGCGGGCTAGCATCGTCGCCATGGCAACGAAGTGGGAGTACGCGACGATCCCCCTCCTCATTCACAACACCAAGGCGATCCTCGATCAGTGGGGCTCGGACGGCTGGGAGCTCGTGCAGGTGGTCCCCGGACCCGACGGCACCGGTCTCGTCGCTTACCTGAAGCGGCCGGCGGGCGGTGACGCATGACCCACGAGAAGCGCCTCGCCGAGCTGGGCATCACCCTCCCTGAGGTAGCGGCTCCGGTCGCGGCATACGTGCCGGCTGTGCAGACCGGCCGCTACATCTACACCTCGGGGCAGCTGCCCTTCGTCGACGGCGCCCTGCCGGCGACCGGCAAGGTGGGCGAGGGCGAGGGTCTTGTCTCTCCCGACGACGCCGCGGCCTACGCGCGCGCCTGCGCACTCAACGCCCTGGCAGCGGTCCGGTCGGTCACGGGCTCGCTCGATGCGATCTCCCGGATCGTGAAGGTCGTCGGGTTCGTCGCGAGCGACCCGTCGTTCACCGGCCAGCCCGCGGTCATCAACGGTGCCAGCACGGTGCTCGGCGAGATCTTCGGCGACGCCGGCCTGCACGCCCGATCCGCCGTCGGCGTGGCAGTTCTTCCGCTGGACTCACCGGTCGAGCTGGAACTCGTCGTCGAGCTGACGTAACGCCCCGCAGCGGCCCGGAACGAGCGTGATCGGACCCACTGTGGATTCGGTTTCCGTTCCGGGCCCTGCGTCGGCTATTCTGAGCAGGCTTCCGCGGAAAGGCTTCGTGCCTGTCGTGCGGTGGACTCCATCGGGGTGTGGCGCAGCTTGGTAGCGCGCTTCGTTCGGGACGAAGAGGTCGCAGGTTCAAATCCTGTCACCCCGACCATGAAAAAGGCCCTCTGACCAGCAGAAATGCTGTGTCGGAGGGCCTTTTTCGTTGCCTGTCCGCACCGGCGGCGCCCTTCACCAGTCAGGCTTCACGCCCGCGGCCGAATCGACAGGCGCCGGCCCGCAGCTGAGGGGCCGACCACCGACTGCCGTCGGCGGCGGTTCTGCCGTCGGCAGAGGACATTCGTCCAGCGCGCACATCGAACACCTGTCGGATACGTTGGTGCCATGACGCGAACCAGTGGTCGATCACGACGGACGCCCGACGGCTCTCCTCCGTCGGCGCCGCTCGGCGTGGACGGCGCTGCGCTCCGCCCGTCGGCGCTGCGAGCTGTGCGCGAGCAGCTCGCGGACATGATCCTTCCAGGCACCTCCGACACGGCTTCCGCACCGGCCGACGGGGTTCAAGCACAATGGATCGATCTGCTCGCGGAACTCGAAGCCCTGAAGAACACCGCGACCGCCGCTCAGGCTCGATTGGCCGTAGCAGTGGAGGAAGCCACGAAGGCCGCCGAGGCCGAACATGGGGTCCGTGCTGAGCGGCGGGGTCGGGCCGTGCCGAACCAGGTCGGGCCAGCGATGCAGCAGAGCCCGCACGCCGGATCAGCGTTCCTGGGCACGGCGCGGGTATGGCTGACTGGCATGCCCCACACGTTCCACGCGCTCCGCACCGGAGCGCTCTCGCAGTGGCGCGCGACCCTGTTGGTCCGGGAGACCTCGCACCTGACGGCGGAGCATCGCGCTCAGATCGATGAGCAGATCTGCGGGCCCGCGAACCTGCCAGCACTGGCGGGGACAGGCACCCGCCGGCTTGTCGCGCGGATCAAGGAGCTCGCGGGCCAGCTGGACGTGCACGCGTGTGTGAAGCGGAACGCGAAGGCGGCCGGTGAGCGGTGCGTCTCGGTCCGTCCCGCACCGGACCTGATGGTGTACCTGACCGCACTGGTACCCATGCAACAAGGCGTCCAGGCGTACGCGCAGCTGAAGAAGCACGCCGAAGCAGCCAAGGCGACCGGCGACGAGCGCGGGACCGGGCAGATCATGGCCGACACCCTGATCGAACGAGTCACCAGCCGCGAGCCAGGTCATGCCGATGACGTCCCGGTCACGCTCAACCTGCTGGTCTCCGACCAGACGCTGCTGACCGGTGGTGATGAGCCCGGTGTGGTCATAGAGGGGATGTCCGTGGGCGCGGGCGTCGTCCCTGCCCCGGTGGCCCGGCACCTGGCCGCGCACGGGATCGACGCCGACGCCGCATGGCTCCGCTCGATCTACGTCGACCCGAACGGGCGGTTGCTGGCCACCACGTCGAAGGCACGGTTCCACCCGCAAGGGCTGGCGGACCTGCTGCGTGCTCGTGAGCAGGGCATCTGTGCCACGTCGTGGTGCGACGCCCCGGTACGGCACATCGACCACGTCACCCCGCACGCCGAGGGCGGCGAGACCAGCCTGGACAACGGCCAAGGCGTTTGCGTGCGCTGCAACCACGCCAAGCAGGCACCAGGGTGGCGGCAGAAGCCCACCGAGATCAACGGCCGCCACGGCGTGGAGACGGTCACACCGACGGGGCACAAGTCTGTCTTCGTGGCGCCTGAGCCACCGCAGCCGATCCACGACACCGCACCGGGGCACAAGTCCGTCATCGCCGCGCCCGCGCCTCCCGAACCGGGTCGTGAGGGACCGCCCGCCTGGACACCGGCGACGGGCATGACCGGTCCCCGTGCCGGGCACACCCCGCGCAGTCGGTACGACGTCGGGCGCTGTGCCCCGCGGCGCAGCGAGACGATCGCCTACCGCCCGCGGGGGCGGCGCCGGTCCTCGAACCGGCGGCCCCGGACCGACCTCGCCTGGGCGGATATCCGCTGAGCCGACCGCCTCCGGACGCTCGTGCCTGCCCCTCTCTCCGGTGCAAGACTGGAGAGCCAACCCAGCACGGGAGGCATCCGATGGATCCGTACGTCCTCGTCGGCGGCGGGCTGACGACAGCCCGCGCCGCAGAAGCGCTGCGTGCCGGTGGATACGACGGCGACCTGGTGGTCGTTACGGCCGAGCCCCATCACCCGTACGAGCGTCCTCCGCTGAGCAAGGACTACCTGCGCGGGGAAGCGGAGCGCGACGTCGCCTTTCCGCTGGACGAAGCCTGGTACCGCGAGCACGACGTCACCGTCCGAACCAACGAGACGGTCGTCGGGCTGGACCTGACCAGGCACCACCTGACCCTGTCCGACGGCGGCACGCTCACCTTCGCGAAGGCACTCCTCGCCCCCGGGTCCACGCCGCGAACACTGGACCAGCCCGGTACGGACCTCGCCGGCGTGCACTACCTCCGCACCATCGACGACTCCGATCGCATCTCCAGCACGCTGCTCGAGGCATCCCTGGAGGGCGTGGGGCGGCTCGTCGTGATCGGCGACGGGTGGATCGGGCTCGAGGTGGCCGCGTCCGCACGGTCCCTCGGCCTGGACGTCACGGTGGTGGGTCGTGGTTCACACCCGCTCGGGCGGGTGCTCGGGCCCGAGATGAGCGACTTCTACGCGGGCGTCCACGCCGAGCACGAGGTACATCTGCTGCGCAACGCCTCGGTCATGCGAATCCTGGGTGCCGACGGCCGCGTCACCGGCGTCGACCTCACGGACGGCAGGCGCATCGGAGCCGACGTCGTGGTGATCGGCGTGGGCGCCGCGCCGAACGTCGGTCTCGCCGAGGCCGCGGGCCTGGACCTCCGGCCCGCGTCGCAGGGCGGGGGCGTCGTCGTGGACGGCACGCTGGCGACGTCGCACCCCGACGTGTTCGCCGGGGGCGACGTGGCAAGCGTCCCGTCCCCCCACTACGGCCGCCCGCTCCGCGTCGAGCACTGGGCCATCGCCCAGGAGACCGGCGCGCACGCGGGTCGCGCCATGCTCGGCGCCCCGGACCAGTACGACAAGCTGCCGTACTTCTACAGCGACCAGTACGACGTCGGCATGGAGTACACGGGCTGGGTGGACGTCGAGGCCGGATACGACGACGTGGTGATCTCCGGAGACACCGGCTCCCGCGAGTTCGTGGCGTTCTGGCGCGTCGAGGGGCAGGTGGCGGCCGGCATGGCGGTGAACGTGTGGGAGCAGATGGAGCGTGTGGAGGAACTGATCAGGTCTCGGAGGAAGGTGTCGACAGCGGAGCTGGAGGGCTTCGTCGGCTGATCCGCGGTGGGACGATTCCCCGGTGCCACCACTCCCCCGGATCCTCGTGCTCGCCGCCGCGGCCGCCCTCACGCTCGTCGGGTGCACCCCGAGCGCTGAACGACCGCCGGCCGAGATCCGGTCCGCGGCCGATGAGGTACGCGAGCTTGACGGCGTCGTCGGCGTCGAGGTCACCAGGACGACGGTGAGCGGTCCCGTCCAGGGGAACTTCGGCCAGCAGGAAGAAACTCCGCCGAGCAGTGTCGACGCCAGGGTCGAGCTGGCTGAGTCGCTCGACCCCGCGGCAGCCGGGGACGCCGTCGGCGAGGCGCACCGCCTGCTGGCGGCCGGGGCGGAACGCGTGGACCCCCTCGAGAACGTCACCGTGTCAGCGGAGTTCTTCGCCGGATCCGAGCCGTCCGAGAACTTCACGGCAGGTCAGCCCTGGCTCAGCGTCCGGGCGGAAGACGACGCCGAGCCCGAGAGAGTGGCCGAGGCCACCGAGTACGGCTACGAGCTGCGCGCCACCGGCGCCGAGAGCGTGAGCCTCGGCGTCACCTCCGGGGCGGAGGATCCGCCCACGGCTTGGGCGTCCGTCGTGGCGTCCTCCGCGGACGACCTCGTCACCCTGGCACGGAAGGCCATCGAGCTGGACCGCGGTGCCGACCTCGAGGCGCCCGGGATCCGCTATGAGTCCGCGTCGCGTCCGCCCGACCTGGCCGCCGTCCGGCTCGTGGTCGCAGCGGCAGGCCGACCGGACGTCCGGAACGCCGCCTACGTCGCCGGCCAGCCGCTCACCATCCAGTCCGACGCCGCGCCCGGCGCGCAGAGCCTCGCCGACCTGCGGTCCTGGCTCGAGGCCCGGCGCTTCGCGACCGCCGACCATCCGCTGGCCTACACGGTCCTGGACGCGGAGTACACCGAGGCCACCGGCTGGGTCTCGGGCGCCGTTCCCACCGCCCACGCACCGCACACCGTCCCGCTCCCGGCCGGGACCAAGGCCTGGCCGGACGACGACGCGGCGCCGGCCTGCACGGATGACGACCTGCGCATCGCCTGGGCCGGGTCCGACGCCGCGACCGGGCACCGCTACGGTCTGCTCACCGCGCGCAACGTCGCGGGAAACGCGTGCGCCCTCGAGGCGGTGCCGGGAGTGACGCCCCTGAACGGTGCCGGTCGCGGCCAGGACGACGTGTCGATCGAGCTCTACGCACCAGGCGTGGTGCCGGGCCGGCTGGTCGTCCCGCCCGGGGAGACAGCATCGGCAGCGGTCGAGTGGGGCGCCATGTCGACGGCGAACGACCCCGACCTCACGACGACGCTCCGCGTGGTGCCGCAGCCCGGGACCGCCGCCGTCGAGGTGCCGGTCTCGGGACGCCCGGAGTCACGCGGCGGCCTCGACGTGCTGGACGGCGCCGCGCTCCGGATCAGCCCTTGGGTGCAGGCGCTGGAGGGCTACAGCCCCGCCCGGTGAGCCGCGTCAGACCGCGAAGAGCAGTCCGGCGCTGATGAGCACGACGACCGCCGTGGCGAAGTGGATCCCGAAGGCGACCGCCCTGGTGCCGCCGTGGCGCAGCACGATCAGGGTGTCACCGAGCGGCACCAGTGCCACCACGAGCATCAACCATGCCGCGGCGAGAGGCCCCGCGAAGAAGAGGAGCGCCAGGCCAGCGAGGCCGAAGGTGAAGTCCCTCAGCCCCTTGACCTCGAGGTAGGCCTGATCGTGTGCGGCCGGCACGCCGTAGGCGGCGGCGGAGGGGTAGGGCCGGAGCAGGAACCGTGCTCCGATGTACAGGACGAACAGGTCGAGGACGACGGCGAGGGTGTAAGCGACGACGGTCATGAAGGCTCCATGCTAGCGACGATAGATGATGTAGCGACGCTAGCAGAGCAGGAGCAGTTCACCTAGCAGCGCTAGAATCTGGGCATGACGATTCAGACGCGCCGAGAGCGTGAGCGGGAGCAGCGTGAGCGGCTGATCGTCGCGGCAGCCCGGGAGCTGGCGGAGACGGAGGGGTGGGAGGCGGTCACGACCAGGCGGCTCGCCGCCGAGATCGAATACAGCCAGCCCGTCCTGTACAGCCACTTCAAGGGCAAGGCCGCCATCATGACGGCGGTCGCCGTCCAGGGCTTCGAGGAGCTGGCGGTCGAGATGCGCGCTGCCCGGACCGCCGTCCGCGGGACCCGCGAGGCCCTCGCCTCAGTCGCGGCGGCCTACACGAGCTTCGCCACGAAGCGCCCCGCGCTCTACGACGCGATGTTCACCCACGCCGTCGACCTGACGTTCGCGAGCCCCGAGGGCCCCGCCTATCTGCGCGAAGGGTTCGACCAGCTGCTCCAGGCCGTCCAGCCGCTGGCCGGGGACGACGACACCGGCCTCCTCACCGAGACCTTCTGGGCGAGCCTGCACGGCCTCGCCATGCTGGAGCGCAGCGGTCGCCTTCCGGCCGAGGCGCACCAGCAACGGCTGGACCTGTTGATCGGTCGTTTCGCTCCGGGGGCAACCTGACAGAGCCCAGCGGGCTGAAACTCGGCAGCCGCAGCTCGGGCCCGTTCAGGCCTCGCAAGCCGCCTGCAGGGCGCGATCGAGCCTGGTGGTCGTAGATTCCCGCCCGCCGACCGACACGGCCCCCCGAAACGGCAGGTAGAGCTCACGCTCGACCCCGAGAGCACGAACGGTGACGAACGTACCCTCATAGAGGTGCCACACACCGGGGCTTATCGATAGATCGCCCTGGGGGTTGATGATCCACATCGTCGCCTCGCGGTCCGGCGGAATGACTACTCGGTCGGAGGTGTCGCCGCGGTCTGGTGCGCCCTCAGCGGGGTCGCTGACAAACGTATAGTCGCCCCGCCAATCGTCGGCCATGGGCTCGAACCGGTACACATCCGGATCCGTGCTGATCACCGTGACGGGCCACCGCGACGGATTGCGCACCGTCTGCACCACCACGGCGTCCTCTTCCGCGCCGAACATCGCCCAGATGCTGTCGCCGGGGAGGCAGTCCGGAAGTGTCGCACCAGCCCCGCTGCTGCTGGACGCACCTCGCTCCACGCGCGCCGTGCGTGCGGCTACCTGCCAGGCCACGACACCTGCAATCAAGGCCACGACCACTGCGGCACCCACGATCCAGCCGGCTCGCCGAACCCATACTCTCTTCGCCTCAGCGGCCCCAGCCGGTTTCGCTGCCTCGACACTCGTCATGGGCCGAGGTTAGGTTCTCGGCCCGCCTGCCGCTGCAAAAAGACTGGATGAAACGGGCTGCGCCCCCGGCTCCGCGCACCACGCGCGTCGAGCTGAGCCGGTCGATCCACCAGGCCCGAACGGTCAGGCCGAGCAGGCTTCTTCCAGGGCCTTGCCGAGCTCCGCGCTGTCCCGCGCACTGCCCCCCACATAGAGCGTCCCCCGATACGGCATGTGGACCTCGCGCTCGACACCGAGAGAACGGATCCGCAGAGGCGCGCTGTCAAAGCTGTACTGGACGGTCGAACCACGG
Source organism: Promicromonospora iranensis (assembly GCF_028994775.1). GTDB lineage: Bacteria > Actinomycetota > Actinomycetes > Actinomycetales > Cellulomonadaceae > Promicromonospora > Promicromonospora iranensis_A. The sequence goes on from NZ_JAJQMN010000020.1 coordinate 11,314, forward strand.
ATGATGTCGCCCTGCGGGTTGTGGATCCACATCACCACCGAACGGTCCGGGGGAACGACGACGGAGCTCCGGGTTTCCTCCGGGAGGCCGCCTGGGGGGCTGGCCCCGAACGCGGTGTCCAGTGCCGGGTCCGCGCTCAGCGGCTGGAACCGGTAGACCTCGGGGTCGGCGCTGATGACCGTGACGGGCCATGGGGACGGGTTGCGCACCGTGTGCGCCACGACGACGTCCTCGTCCGTGGCGAACGACGTCCAGTACCCGTCCTGCGGGATGCAGTCAGGAAGAACGAGGCCGCGTTCGGCCAGCGTGGCGAAGCCGGTGTCGATCCGTCCGACCCGCGCGAGGCCCTGCCATGCGGCGACGCCGACCAGCAGGGCCACGACCAGCGTGACGGGTACCCAGCGCCCACGGCGCCTGACTACCGTCGGCACCTGCGCCGCTTCGGCCGGTTCCTGAGTCTCGACCCTGGTCATGGGCCGAGACTAAGGTCGCGACGAGACGGCGTCCACAGATGCGACGAGGCCGCCGGTCGAGCCTGGCGAGAGTGCTTCTCGCCAGGCTCGACCACACACGTGCGGTGTCAGCCGCGCCGTTCCCGGACCGCCTTGGCCAGCTCACGGAGGAGGTCCTCCGTGGTGTCCCAGTCCATGCACTTGTCGGTGACCGACTGGCCGTAGGTGAGCTCGGACAGCGGGGCGGGCTTCTGTGCACCGGCCACCAGGAAGCTCTCCATCATCAGACCGGTGATGCCACGCTCGCCGTCGGCGATGCGGTTGGCGATCTCGTGCACGACGCCGGCCTGGCGGACGTGGTCCTTGCCCGAGTTGCCGTGGCTCGCGTCCACGATCACGCCGTTCTCGACGGCGCCGCCCAGGCCGGAGGTGCGCGCAACGCGCAGCGCGGCGGCGACGTCCTCGACTCCGTAGTTCGGGCCGGACCGCCCACCGCGCAGGATCACGTGGCAGTCCGGGTTCCCGGTGGTCTCGACCGCGGCGGCACGGCCCTCGCCGTCGGCCCCGAAGAAGGTGTGCTCGCTCGCCGCGGTGATGCAGCCGTCAACGGCGATCTGGACGTCGCCGTCGGTGGCGTTCTTGAACCCGACGGGCATCGACAGGCCCGAGGCGAGCTGGCGGTGCACCTGCGACTCGACGTTGCGCGCGCCGATGGCGCCCCAGGTCACGGCGTCGGCGATGTACTGAGGGCTGGTCGGCTCGAGGAACTCGGCCCCGGCCGGCACCCCGGCGTCGAGCACGCCCAGCAGCACCTCACGAGCGAGGTTCAGACCGTGCCGCACGTCGTGCGAACCATCCAGGTGCGGGTCGTTGATGAGGCCCTTCCAGCCCACGGTGGTACGCGGCTTCTCGAAGTACACCCGCATCACGACGACCAGGTCGTCGGACAGCTCGCGCCGGAGCGTGGCGAGCCGCGCGGCGTAGTCGAGCGCGGCGACCGGGTCGTGCACGGAGCACGGGCCGACGATCGTCAGCAGCCGGTCGTCGTCGCCGGTCAGGACGTCGCGCACCTCGCGGCGGGACGTCGTGACGAGGTCGCTCCGGGCGGTGCCGAGCGGCATCGACTCCAGCAGGCTGTTCGGCGCGGGAAGCGGGTCGAGAGCGCGAATGCGCAGGTCGGAGGTGCGGGTACCGAGGTCGGAAACCTCGGTGCTGGGTTCCGCGGGGGTGATGCTCATCGGAATCGGGGCTCCTGGTTGGCGAGGTCTGGTTCGAGGAACCGGACGGCCCGCCACCGACTCCTGGTCCGGAGCGGCCCGTCTGGCAAAGACGAAGGGCCTGGACGCGATCGGCGTCCCAGGCCCTGGCTCCGGGTGGAAAGTTGGTCAGGCGTACGCCCGCCGAGCTCCACCAGGAGCCGACGTAAAGCGCCAATACCAACGGATGTCCACGGCCAAAACGGTAGCCGCACCCCCGCGGGCTGTCCACCGGATCTTAGGATGCGGTCGGTCACAGTCCCTCCGGCCCGCACGCGCTACCGGGCGTAACGCTCCACGAACGCCCGCAGGATGCGCATCGGCTCGGCGATCGTCACGGCGACGGCCCGCTCACGCACCAGCTCCGCCTCTTCGCTCGGGAAGTAGCCGTAGTCCCGGTAGACGGCTATCCGCTGCTCCATACCCGTGACGTCGAGCTCCGGGTGGAACTGCGTGGCGTACAGGTTCTGCTTGATCCGGAACATCTGCACCGGACAGCCGGCCGACGAGGCGAGCAGCACCGCGTGGTCCGGCAGCTTGCGCACCGCTTCCTTGTGACCCACGTACGCCGAGAAGCTCTGCGGCATGCCCGCCAGGAGCGGGTCCGACGCCGCGTCCGGCGTCAGCTCCACGACGACAGGGCCCACCGGCTCCCCATACGTCGCGTCGATCACCGCACCCTGATGCGCGCCCAGCGTGCCGACGCCGTAGCAGGCGCCCAGGAACGGGAAGTCGCGGGCGACCAGCTCGTCGAGCAGCGCCGCGAGCTGCGCCTCGACCCGGCGCTGCACGGGGCCCTTCTGCTCCGCGGGGTCCGAGGAGTTGAACGGCCCGCCGCCGACGAGCACACCTGAGTAGTCGTCGAGGTCCACGGGCGGCAGCGGGTCACGCTCCAGGCGCACCCGGTGCAGCTGCTCCGGTTCCAGACCCCCGTACTGCAAGAACGCGGCGTACTCCCCGTCCGCGGCGATGTCTTCACCGCGTGTCGCCAGCAGCAGGAACGGCTTCATGACAAGAGAGTAGGTGAGATCAGCGCGTCCCGGAACGCCGGGCCCACCACGTCGCCAGGCCGGCCCCGGACAGGTTGTGCCACACCGAGAACAGTGCGGCGGGCAGCGCGGCGGCGGGCGTGAAGTGGGTGGCGGCCAGGCTCGCGGCAAGGCCGGAGTTCTGCATGCCCACCTCGACGCTCACCGCGCGCCGCCCGGCCCGGTCCAGCCCGACCGCCTTCGCGGTGCCGTACCCGAGCAGCAGCCCGAGCAGGTTGTGCGTGATGACCGCGAGCGCCAGGAGCAGCCCGGTGGAGAGCACCGTCTGGGCGTTGGCGGCGACGACCCCGAGCACCACCAGGACGATGCCGCCCACGGAGACGAGGGGCAGGTAGGGCAGCAGCTTCTCGACGAACTTCCCGGCGATGGCGCGCACGACGATGCCTGCGAGCACCGGGATGAGCACCACCTGGAGGATCGAGCCGAACAGGTCCATGAACCCGACGTCGAGGGTCTCGTCGGCGAGCCACAGGATGAGCAGAGGGGTGAGGAACGGCGCGAGCAGCGTGGAGATGGCGGTCATCGTCACGGAGAGCGCGGTGTCGCCCTTGCCGAGATAGACGATCACGTTCGAGGCGGTGCCGCCGGGAGCGGACCCGACGAGGATCATGCCGAGCAGCGCCATGCCGGTGAGGCCGTACAGCCCGCCGACGGCCCAGGCGAGCAGCGGCATGATCACGAACTGAGCCACGACACCGACCAGCACTGCCCAGGGCCGCTTGGCCACGAGGGCGAAGTCGCTGCCCCGCAGGGTCAGGCCCATGCCGAACATGATGATCCCGAGGAAGATCGGGATGTGCGCCGCGAGGGGCGCCAGCTGGGTCGGGCGAGCAGGCCCGCGACCCCGCCCAGCAGCACCAGTAGGGCGAACCAGCGCCCGGCCAGTTCCGCGATCTTCCGCAAGGTCCCCATGTGTTCCTCTCCCGGGTGTCGGCCTCGTCATCGGCCGGCACACCTTAGACCCGGCCCGGGTGCATCCCGGGCCGGGTCCGTCAGGTGGTCAGGCGGTCAGGCGGTCAGCTCCAACGGAACAGCTTGACGCCGAGCGGGAAGAGTACGAGCGTCCAGACGGTCAGCACGAGCACCTGGGCGAGGGGGAAGCCCTCGTTGCCGAACCAGCCCATGGTGAGCCCCTGGGCGGCGGCACCGAGCGGCAGGTAGAGCCCGATCTCCTGCATCCATTCGGGCATGACGGACAGCGGGACCCACACCCCGGAGAACATCAGGGACGGGAAGTAGATCAGCATCCCCAGGCCGGACGCCGTCTGGCCCTTCTCGGCCCGGGCCGCGACGAGCAGCCCGAGGGAGAACATGGCCGTCGTGGAGAGCACGAGGACGAGCAGGACGACGAGCGGGTCGGCCGCGAACGGGACACCCAGCACCACCATGCCTCCGACCACCGCGGCGCCGGCCGACACGATCAGCGCCAGCACGTTGATCACCATGTGCACGCCGACCAGGTTCTGCGGCGGCATGGGTGTGGTCGACAGCCGCTTCAGGATGCCCTTCTCCCGGAAGGTGGCGAACTGTACGGGCATGGTGGTCAGCGAGATGGTCCCCACGGCCAGGGCGATGATCGTGGGCAGGTAGGACGTGACGCCCGGCGCTTCGTTCCAGGGCGGTGGCGCGTCGACCATCGGCTTCGAGAAGTCGGGGATCGCGAGCCCGAGGCCGAGCAGCAGCAGGCTCGGGAAGATCAGAGCGAAGAACACGCCGGTCGGTTCGCGCAGCCACACCCTGAGCTCGCTGCCGAACAACGTCCAGAAGGCGCGGAAGCGCAGTCCCCCGTGGTTCACGCGTACGGGCCTTGTCGTCTCGACGGCGGTCATGCCGCCACCTCCTCGTTCTCCTCTACCCGGTACTGGCGACCGGTGACCTGGACGAACACGTCCTCGAGAGTCCGTTCGAGCGTGCGGACGTCGTCGGGGACGACGTCCGCGGCGGCGAGCGCCTGCACGACGGCGAACAGCACCTTGCGGGTGCCGGTCACCTCGATCTCGTCCCCGACCGGGACGGCGGCGGTGACGTCGTCGTCCCTCTCGGCGAGGGCGGTGAGCAGCTGGGTGGCACGGTCGCGCGCGCCGTCGTCGGCGAACCGGAGCCGGACGCCCCGGTCGCCCTCGAGCCCTTCGATCAGGGCCGACGGCGTACCCTCGGCGACCACGCGTCCGCCGTCGATCACGACGAGCCGGTCGCAGAGTCGTTCGGCCTCGTCCATGAAGTGCGTGACCAGCAGGACGGTGACCCCGGAGTCGCGGACTCGTTCCACCAGTTCCCAGGTCGCGCGGCGCGCCGCCGGGTCGAGGCCTGTGGTGAGCTCGTCGAGGATGGCCACCTGCGGCTTGCCGACCAGCGCGAGCGCGATGGACAGCCGCTGCTTCTGCCCGCCGGACAGCTTGCCGAACTGCTGGTGGCGGTGGGCGGTCAGGTCGAGCAGGTCGAGCAGCTCTGCCGAGTCCGCGCGCTCCGTGTAGAACGAGCCGAAGACGTCGAGCGCCTCGGCGACCGTGATCTTGTCGTGCAGCGCCGCTTCCTGGAGCTGGACGCCGACGTGCTCCCGGATCAGCAGGGGATCGGCCTGCGGGTCCTGGCCCAGGACCCGTACGGTGCCGCCGTCGGCGTGACGGAGGCCCGCGAGGCACTCGACGGTGGTGGTCTTGCCCGCCCCGTTGGGGCCGAGGATGCCGAAGATCTCACCACGTGCGATCTGGAAGGACACGTCGGATACGGCGGTCTTCGGGCCGGCGCCGCGGCGTGCGGCGGGATAGGTCTTGCGGAGGTGGCTGACCTCGACGACAGGGGTGCCTGCGTCGGGCTGGGGAGTTGCCACGGTGCTTCTCCTTCGGGGACGGAGTCTGGGGAACGCTGGGGACGGAGCCTGTGGACAGGGCTGTGGAAAAGTGCGCTCAGCCGAGGGTCGGCCGCAGCGGCATGTCGCGGTAGAAGCGGTCCACACCGAACGCGGCGACCGCGACGGCCAGGACGCCGCCGCCGAGACCGAGGAGGGTCCGGCCGGGGCCGGGGTTCGCGAGGGCCTCCCAGCCGAAGATGTAGCCGGTGTGCATGCACCAGTCGACGAAGACGACCAGGGCCACCAGCGGCACGATCCAGAGGCTGCCGCCCCAGGCACCCAGGCGCTGGTAGCCGGCGGGGAGCATCGCCCCGGCCAGGATGTAGGTGGCGATCACGAGGGCCTCGCCCGCGACGGTGACCGCGAAGCTGCCCTCGGGGACCAGTCCTTGCGGGAAGTGCCAGTCCCAGCCGATCGCGCCCCAGATCAGCCGCTCGGCCGGTACCACGATGGCGACGAGGAGCCCGGTCAGGAGCCCGACGAGGGCGGATGTCCGGACCAGCCCGATGACGAACGAGCGCCGGGTGCCACCGGCGGCGATGTGCAGGGGCAGCACGGCGACGGCCAGGATCAGGCCCATCGTGAACATGTACCAGCGGGCCGAGCCGAGGGTGTACTGCAGGGTGCTGCCCTCGAGGCCGCCGAAGCGGCCCTGGATCGCCGCGATGATGATGCTGGTGGTGATGACCGTGCCCCAGAACCAGCCGCTGGTGACCAACAGCCCGCCCATGAGCGCCTTCTCGGCCGCACGCACGGAGCGGTGGCGGGCGAGCTGCCCGCGCTCCTCGAGAGTGACGGGGATGCTCATCGCTCGGTCTCCTTCTGTGTGGTCGTGCGGGTGAGGTGGACGAACAGGTCCTGGAGCGGCACGGCGCCGGCCTGGACGCCGGAGTCGGCCGCCTCGGCCTCCTCGCGCTCGGTGAGCGACCCCTCGATCGTGACCATGACGGTGGGTCCCAGCTCCTGGCGGTGCAGTACGCGGTGCCCGGCGGCCAGGCGGTCGACGGCGGCGGCGCTGCCCGTGAGGCTCGTCCCCCTGGCCCGCATGTCGTCGGCGGGCTCGGCCAGCAGTACCCGGCCGCGGTCCACGACCACCACGTGCTCGAAGAGCCGCTCGGACTCCTCCACGAGGTGGCTGGACAGGATGATGGTGCGGGGGTGCTCCGCGTAGTCCTTGAGCAGCTCGTCGTAGAACGCGTAGCGCGTCGGTGCGTCCATGCCGAGGTACACCTCGTCGAAGATCGTCAGCGGGGCCCGCGACGCCAGGCCGATCGTGGCACCGAGGGCCGACCGCTTGCCGCGTGACAGAGCCGCCGGGCTCTTCCGGGGGTCGACCTCGAACAGGTCGAGCAGCCGGGCGGCGTAGTCGGCGTCCCACTCGGGACGCTGGGCCGCGTACTGCTTGAGCGTGGCGCCGACCTTCTCCTCGTTCATGACGTCGCCGCTCTCACGGACGAGCTGCACCCCCGACACGATCGCCGGGTTCTCCCACGGATCCTGCTCGTAGCCCTCCGGGCCCACGTGCACGGTGCCGGCGGTAGGGCGGCGGAACCCGGCCAGCAGGCCGAGCATGCTCGTCTTCCCGGCACCGTTCCGACCGAGCAGACCGGTGATCGCGCCGGCGGGGAACACGCAGGTCGCGCCTTCGAGCGCGATACCACCGGTCTCCCTCGTGACGGTGCCCTGCTGCGTCATCCGCCAGGAGGCGCGGTAGCGGACGGCGACGTCGTCCAGCCGTGCGCCGAACGGGTAGTGGCTCATCACTTCTCCTTCTTGACGGTGCGCGCGCCGGAGCGGGGAGCGCGGCCGAGAACGTGGTCGACGATGTCGCCGACCGGGATGTCGAGGATCTCGGCCTGGGCCAGCGCCGGGTCGAGCACCTCTTCGAAGTAGCGCTTCCTGTGGTCGGCGAGCAGCTTCTGGCGGGCGCCCGGGGCGACGAACATGCCCAGGCCGCGCCGCTTGTAGAGGATGCCCTCCTCGACCAGGCCGGAGAACGCCTTGGCCGCCGTCGCGGGATTGATCCGGAAGGTGGTCGCGAACTGCGTGGTGGACATGACCTGCTCCTCCTCGCCGAGCTCGCCGGAGAGCACCTGGGCGCGGATCCATGACGCGATCTGCACATAGATGGGCTCGGGTCCGTCGAACATGTCTCGGTCCTGACGTTCAGTGGTTCGTTACTTGACTAATGAACCACATGACCGGCCGAAGCGCAAGAGGCGCGCGGAGACAGACCGAGGGGCGGGGCAGTGTGCCGGCGCACACTCCCCCGCCCCTCGGCGGTACAGCGGTACTTCCTACGTGTCGGCCGGCTCCGCGGCGTCCAGCGTCTGGAGCTCGGCCAGGTCGGCCGCGATGAGCTCGGCGATCTGGATGGTGTTCAGGGCTGCGCCCTTGCGGAGGTTGTCGTTGCTGACGAACAGGACCAGGCCGCGACCGTCCGGGACGGACTGGTCCTGCCTGATGCGGCCCACCAGCGACGGGTCGACGCCGGCCGCCGCGAGCGGCGTCGGGACGTCGGCCAGCTGGACTCCAGGGGCGCCGGCCAGCAGCTTGCGGGCCTCGTCCGGGGTGATGGCTCGCCCGAACTCGGCGTGGATCGACAGCGAGTGCCCCGTGAACACCGGCACGCGCACGCAGGTGCCGGCCACCGCCAGGTCGGGCAGGCCCAGGATCTTGCGGGACTCGTTGCGGAGCTTCTGCTCCTCGTCGGTCTCGCCCGAGCCGTCGTCGACCAGGTTGCCGGCCAGCGGGAGCACGTTGAACGCGATGGGTGCCACGTACTGCTTGGGGGCGGGCAGGTCCACGGACCCGCCGTCGTGCACCAGGCCCTCGAGCTGCTGCTCGGCTCCCGACCGCACCTGCCCCGCCAGCTCCTCCACACCCGCGAGCCCGGAACCGGACACCGCTTGGTAGGTCGCCACGCGCAGCCGCTCCAGCCCGGCCGCCTGGGCCAGCGGCGACAGCACGGGCATCGCGGCCATCGTCGTGCAGTTGGGGTTGGCCACGATGCCCTTGGCCGCCTCGCTGATCGCCTCCGGGTTCACCTCGGAGACGACGAGCGGGACCTCGGGGTCGAGCCGCCAGGCCGACGAGTTGTCCACGACGAGCGCGCCCGCCTCCGCGAACCGCGGCGCGTGCTCGCGTGACGTGCCGCCACCCGCGGAGAAGAGGGCGATGTCGACGTCGGCGAGGTCCTCCGTCGCGGTCGCGGCGAGGTCCTCCACCGGGACGTCGAACCCGCCGAACGGAAGGGTGCTGCCCGCGGAGCGCGCGGACGCGAAGAACCGGATCGAGGCCACGGGGAAGTCCCGCTCCTCCAGCAGGCGCCGCATCACGGCGCCCACCTGGCCGGTGGCGCCGACGACGGCGACGTGCACGCCCTGGTCAGAGATCTCGGTCATGTCAGCGCCCCGTTCCCGCGTAGACGACCGCCTCGCCGTCGACGCCGTCGAGCTCGAACGCGGTGTGGACGGCGCGCACGGCGTCGTCCAGCGAGTCCGCGCGGGTGACCACCGAGATGCGGATCTCCGAGGTGGAGATCATCTCGATGTTGATGCCGGCGTCGCGGAGCGCGCCGAAGAGCCGCGCCGACACACCGGGATGGGACTTCATGCCGGCGCCCACGAGAGACAGCTTGCCGATCTGGTCGTCGAACTGCAGCGAGTCGAAGGCCAGCTCGCTCTGCACCGCGGTCAGGGCCGCCATCGTGGCCGGGCCGTCGCCGTCGGGCAGCGTGAACGAGATGTCGGTGAGGCCCGTGGCCGCTGCCGACACGTTCTGCACGATCATGTCGATGTTCGCACCCGCGCCGGCCACGACCTCGAAGATGCGGGCGGCCATGCCCGGCACGTCCGGCACACCGATGACGGTGATCTTGGACTCGGAACGGTCGTGCGCCACGCCGGAGATGATAGGGGCTTCCATGGGGTTCTCCTTCGACTTCAGATCGGCCGCTACCACCCGCGTGCCGTCGTGGTTGCTGAACGAGCTGCGGACGTGCACCGGCACGTTGTACCGGCGCGCGTACTCGACGCTGCGCAGCGCGAGCACCTTGGCGCCGCAGGCCGCCAGCTCGAGCATCTCCTCGTAGGAGACCTGGTCGATCTTCCGGGCGGCCGGCACGATGCGCGGGTCGGCGGTGAACACGCCGTCCACGTCGGTGTAGATCTCGCAGACGTCGGCGTCCAAGCCCGCCGCGAGCGCCACCGCGGTGGTGTCGGAGCCGCCGCGGCCGAGGGTGGTGACGTCGTTCGTCGACTGGGTGACCCCCTGGAAGCCGGCCACGATCGCGACCTGCCCCTTGTTCAGGGTCTCGCGGATACGGTGCGGCACGACGTCGACGATCCGCGCCCGCCCGTGCACCGCGTCGGTGATGAGGCCGGCCTGCTGGCCCGTGTAGGACTTGGCCTTCACGCCCAGGTTGTTGATCGCCATCGCGAGGACCGACATGGAGATGCGCTCGCCCGCGGTGAGGAGGATGTCGAGCTCCCGCTTGGGCGGGAGCGGGGTGATCTGCTGCGCGAGGTCGAGGAGCTCGTCGGTGGTGTCGCCCATGGCGCTGACCACCACCACGACGTCGTTGCCCGCTCGCTTCGCCTCGGCGATCCGCTTCGCGACGCGCTTCACGCTGCGCGCGTCCCCGACCGAGGATCCGCCGTACTTCTGCACGACAAGTGCCATGCGCCTGCCTTCCGTTGCCGGCCTCCGTCTGTCTCAACGGCCCGCCGGGTGGTTGGGTTTGCGGCTCGATGGTACGTGCTTGGTGTTCCCCGGGGTAGTCCGTCCCACGTCGTGGGCCCGGGCCGGCGGAAGGTCAGGCGAAGACGTCCCAGGCCAGGCGGGCGATCAGCGCGCCGACCACTATGACGAACACCACGCGGACGAACTTGGAGCCCTTGGCCACGGCCATCCGGGCGCCGATGTAGGCGCCGACGAGGTTGGCGACGCCCAGCCCGAGGCCGAGGCTCCAGATGACGGCGCCGCTCGGCACGAAGAAGATCAGGGCGCCCGCGTTGGTCGCGAAGTTCACGATCTTCGCGATGGCCGACGCGGGCAGGAACGAGTACCCGAGGGCGCTCACGAGGCTGATGACCAGGAACGTGCCGGTGCCCGGACCGAGCAGCCCGTCGTACGCGCCGATCAGGAGGCCGATCAGGGCGGCGATCCGCTTGTGCCCGTTGCCGACCCAGCGCAGGTTGTCGTGCTGGCCGACGTTCGGCTTGAGCAGCGTCCACGCCAGGACGCCGACGAGCACGACCAGGATCATCGGCTTGAAGAGCTCCTCCGGGATGTGTGACGCGCCGATGGCGCCGCCGAACGCTCCGGCCAGGGCGGCGAGCGCCATCGGCCCGGCGGTGCGCAGGTCGGGCTGGACCCGGCGGTAGTACGTGATGGCGCTGGTGGAGGTGCCCATGATGCTGCCGAGCTTGTTGGTCGCCAGGGCCTGCACGGGGCTGATGCCCGGGACGAGCAGCAGCGCGGGCAGCTGGATCAGCCCGCCACCGCCCACTACGGCGTCGACCCACCCGGCGGCGAGGCCGGCGAGCAGGAGGAGGACGATGGTGAGGAGATCGAGTTCGAGCACGGGTGCATTGTGCCTATAACGCGGTGCCGCGGCGGACGGTGACCAGGGAGCCGTCGGCGACGAACGCCGACGCCGGTTCGGCGGCGAGGCTCTCGACGAACCGGCGGCCGTACACCTGCTCGACGTCGCACTCGAACGACGGGTCGCGGGCCTGCCAGACGCTCCAGCTCGGGTGCTCGACCCGGTACTCGACGCAGCCCCCGCCGCGCTGTGCCGCGTACCCCCAGTAGTGCTCGGTGATGAACTCCTCCTGGGATCCCTCGGCGGGCTGACGCGCGGCGCCCTCGGTGGTGGCACGGACGTGGTGCCAGGCCCCGGCGTCGCGCCACGAGTACTCGACCAGGCCGCCGGACGCGACCTCGCCGTCGTGCAGGTCGATCCGGTGCCGCATCGGCCGGGCCACGTACTTCTCGCCGTAGACGGCGCGTGCGACGGCGGCCAGCGCCGGGCGGGGCACGATCTCCTTGACGAAGACGACGCCGCGTCGCCAGCCGTCGTCCGCGCGGCGGCGGACGTAGAACCGCAGGTTGATCTCGTCGAAGTGCCGGTGGAACGGGACCGGCACCCCGAGCAGACGGGTGTCGAGGAACCGGAACCCGACGACGCTCACGAAGTGCCTGCCGTCCCACGTGTCGAGCTCGACGCCGCGCGGCACGAGCGGCCGCAGGACGGCGGGGTCGGTCTCGTAGCTGAGCATCACCAGCCGCCGCCACTGGGCGGTGAGGAACTTCGCGGTGCGCGCCTCAGGTCCTGTCACGCGGGGAACGTACCAGCCCCGGCGGTCGGATGTCGGTGGCGACCCGTAGGCTGACCTCTTGTGTACGAAGGCGCGGTCCAAGACCTGATCGACGAGCTCGGCCGGCTTCCCGGCGTCGGGCCCAAGAGCGCGCAACGCATCGCGTTCCACCTGCTCGCGACCGACGACCAGGAGGTCAAGCGGCTGGTCGACGCACTCACCGAGGTGAAGCTCCGCGTCCAGTTCTGCGCGCTCTGCGGCAACGTGGCTGAAGCCGAGCGCTGCCGGGTCTGCCTCGATCCACGGCGCAGCGACGACGTGATCTGCGTCGTCGAGGAGCCCAAGGACGTGGTCGCCATCGAGCGCACACGCGAGTTCCGCGGTCGCTATCACGTGCTCGGCGGCGCCATCAACCCGATCGAGAACGTCGGCCCCGACGACCTGCGCATCAGCGAGCTCCTGGCCCGGCTCGCGGACGGGACGGTGCAGGAGGTCATCCTCGCCACCGACCCGAACGTCGAGGGAGAGGCCACGGCGACCTATCTTTCCCGACTGATGGCCCACATGGGTATCACTGTCTCGCGGCTGGCCTCGGGTCTCCCCGTGGGTGGAGACTTGGAGTACGCGGACGAGGTGACGCTCGGTCGCGCGTTCGAAGGCCGCCGTGTCATCGGCAACGACAAGTAGGTGGGACCACGATGAGTGAGATAACCCCCGGGTCGGACCTCAGCGAGGTCGCAGACCAGGTGTCCGCACAGGCACGGACGTTTCTGTCGACGGTGACCCAGGTGGCGTCCGGCGGCATGCCGGGGGCGGAGCTCTCGTTGCTGGTGCTCGCGTCGTCCGACCTGCTGGCCGCCGGGGCGCGGCTCGCGGCGATCGTGGACGTGGTGCCCAAGGAGCGGTACGAGCCCGACGCCGGGCCCGACACCGACCTCGACCCGCTCCGTGAGGCCCTGTCCAAGATGTTCGACGGGTTCGACGACTACACCGAGGTGGTCGACCCGGTGCTGGGCGAGGAGACCGGTTCGGCGTCACTGTCCGGCGACCTCGCGTGTGTCGCCGAGGCGCTGGCCAAGGGCCTGCAGCACTTCGACAGCGGCCATGAGCTCGAGGCGCTGTGGTGGTGGCAGTTCTCCTACTTCTCGCTCTGGGGGGAGCGCGCGGCGTCCGCCCTGCGCGTGCTGCAGGGCCTGCTGGCGCACGTGCGCCTCGACGTGGAGGACGACGTCGCCGCCGAGGCGGAGTACGACGCCCTCCACTCCTGAGGTCGGGCAGTTCAGGCGACCCGGGTGCCCTGCGGCAGCTCCGTCGTGGGAATCCGCAGGCGGTTCACCGCAACGACGACACCGCCCGCACCGAGCAGCAGGTCGAACCCGAGGCCCCACGGCCACACGAGCTGGTCGGTGACCTGGACCGGCTCCACCGGGGAGTCCGGCCGGACCTCTCGACCGTTCTCGTACACGAAGTCGCTGCACCAGTCCTGCGGTCCCGTGTCGCCGGTCCGCGCGTACCGGACCCCGTACTGCAGCATCGCGAGCATGTTGGCGTTGTTGGCCAGCTCCTGGACGTCGCCCTGGAGGGGCTGCGCATCGGCGACCACCACGAACGGGTTCGGGGCCAGCAGCCACCAGGTGCGCTCGCTGTGCCACACGGGCATCTCGTGCGTCCGCCACTCGCACTCAGGTGCAGTGGTCTCCTCCCAGTCGTAGCCGGCCTCGATGTCCCACACCTCGACCTCCTCCGTGGTGCTGGTGACAGGTACCAGCAGGCCGAACAGGATCGGCAGCGCCACGGTGACCGCCCCGATGGTCAGGTAGGTCAGCACCGCCGACCCGGACGTCTTGCTCACCAGGGCCGAGAAGCCCAGCCCGATGGCGCAGACGACGCCCAGCACCAGCGCCAGCATGAGCACCGTGGTGAGCAGCGCGAACCAGTGCACGCCGCCGCCGACCAGCGCCCAGGCGAGGAACGGGATGCTCGCGACGAGGAACGCGAGTGCCGCTATCCAGGCGGCGGCGAGCTTGCCGAGCACGATCTCGGCGGGTGACAGCAGGGTGACCTGCAGCGTCGCGAGCGTGCCGGCGTTCCGGTCGCCGTTGATCGCACCCGACGACAAGGTCGGCGCCACCAGCAGGCCCAGGAACAGCACGAACCCGACGACGATGCTGTAGACCGTCCCGCCGAACGGCTCTCCGCCGCCCAGGCCCGAGTCGTCCGAGAGGATCTGGAACGCCCCGGTGGTCAGCAGGGTGATCAGGCCGACCACCACGAACCAGACGATCAGCGCGGTCTTCCATCGTGTCGAGCGCACCCGCTGGCGCAGCTCGAGCTCCGTCACGGTGCGCAGACCGTGCCAGGACAGGGACCAGGTGCCGCGCCCGCGGGCTGCTCCGCCGTCGGCCGGTGCGGACCCGACGACCTCCACGTCAACGCTCATCGTCGCTCCTCCTCGAGGGCCAGGTAGGCCTGTTCCAGCACGCCGCCCGCGGGGGCGAGGCTCGATACCGCGACGCCGCCCTCGACCGCCGACCGCAGCAGCGCAGCGGCCTCCGCGTCCCCGGTCAGCTTGACGAGCAGCCCGGGCCCGTCGGCCTCCTGGTGATAGGCGGGACCGTTCTCGTCCAGCCAGACCGCCAGTGCCGCGGGGTCCAGGCCGGTCACACGCCACTCTCGCGGGCGGTCGGCGTCGGCGACGGACCGGGTGTCGACGGTGCGGCCGCCCGAGATGAACACCGCGTCGTCGGCCATCTCGTCGAGCTCGGTGAGCACGTGCGAGGAGACCAGGATCGTCTTGCCCTCGGCCGCGAGGTGACGGAGGAGCACGCGCAGGTCCACCCGGGAGCGCGGGTCCAGGCCTGAGGCGGGCTCGTCGAGGAGCAGGACGTCGGGGTCGTGCACGAGGGCGCGGGCCAGGCCGAGCCGCTGCTTCTGGCCCCGGGACAGGACGTGCGCGGGCTGGTCGGCCAGCTCCAACAGGTGCACCAGCTCCAGCAGCTCGCTCGCGCGGTCCCGGCCGGCGGCGGCGTCGAGCCGGTACGCCGCCGCGACGGTGGTCAGCACCTCCCGTGCCGTGAGGGAGTCCCACGTGCCGAAGACGTCGGGCATCCACCCGGTCCGCGAGCGCGCCACATAGCTCTCGGTGACCGGGTCCGCGCCGGCGATGCGGATACTGCCCGCGTCCGGCGTCAGGAGGCCGGCGAGCATGAGGAGGAGGGTCGTCTTGCCGGACCCGTTCGGACCGATGAGCGCGGTGACGCGACCGGGTGCGGCGACCAGGTCGACGTCGGCCACCGCGTGTACCGGACCGAACGAACGCCGCACGCCCTGCGCGCGGATACCACCGTCTGGGGTCATGCCGGGGACACTAGCGTGACTGGTGCCCCGGGGCCGTCAGCCCCGGGGATGAACCTGCTGTCAGATCCGACGCGCCGTGCCCCGCACGTCCAGCACGCCGCGCTCGCCGAAGGCCACGTTCTGGTCGATCCGCACGGCCACGTCCTCACCGGTGAACCGCAGCTCCAGGCGCAGCTCGAACGGGGTGCCGAGAAACACGATCCGGCCGTGCAGCGTCAGCTCGTCGGTCCAGGCCGCCGCGGTCGCGACGTCGGCCGGGTTGCCCTCGAGCGAACAGGTTCCCGGGCTCCACTCCTCGTGGCCGAACCGCACCACGAGGTCCGATCCCTCGACCGTGAAGGCGACCTCGATCCGGCCGTCGGCGTCGCGACCCAGCGTGAGAGCGCTGAAGCCCCGAGGGTTGGGCTCGAGGTCGTAGGTCACGCCCAGGAGCGACTCCTCCACCGGGGACGAGTCCGCACCTGCCGGCGTGCGCAGCTCCAGCTCCAGCTCCAGCTCCAGCGGGGCGGCGTCGTCCGCATCCTCGAGCGCCGGTGCCTCGGCGGCCGTAGGCGTGGCCCAGACGTCGTCGGGCAGGAGGGTGTCCCATACCGCGTCCGGCACCGACGGCAGGTCCGACAGACCCGACGTCGTGACGACCACCAGGTCCTTCTCCGGCCAGACCACGATGTACTGCCCGAACGCGCCGTCGGCGCGGTAGGCGCCGTGGCGGCACTGCCAGAACTGGTAGCCGTAGCCCTGGTTCCAGTCGGGCCAGTCGCTCGGGCCGTTCTCCACCTGCTTCACCGTCGCCGCTGCCACCCACTCGGCCGGGACGAGCTGCTTTCCCTCCCAGACACCGCCCTGCAGGTAGAGCTGACCGAACGCCGCCATCTCCTCCGTCGTGATCGACATCCCGTAACCACCGGTGTCGATGCCGTCCGGGTCCTGCTCCCACTCGGCGTGCGTGATGCCGAGCGGCGCCAGCAGGCGTGGCGTCAGGTAGTCGAGGAGCCGCTCCCCCGTGAGCCGGTGCAGGATCGCCGACAGCAGGTAGGTGGCACCCGTGTTGTACACGAAGCGGGTACCCGGCTCGTGGTCCACGGGCTGCGCCAGGATCGCGCGGGCCCAGCTGGATCCGGGTAGGGAGATCGTGCGGTCGATGCCCTCCATGGTCGAGACGCCGTGTCCCGTCGTCATGGTCAGCAGGTCGCGCACGCGCATGGCGCGCAGATTCTCGCTCGGGTCGGCCGGGGCGTCGTCCGGGAGGAGGTCCAGCACCTTGTCGTCCAGGGTGAGGAGCCCCTCGTGCACCGCTATCCCGACCGCCGTCGACGTGAAGCTCTTGCTCACCGAGAACATGGTGTGCGGCCGGTCGACGGTGTGGGGGTGCCACCATCCCTCCGCGATGACACGTCCGTGCCGTAGCACCATGACGCTGTGCACGGCTCCCAGGCGGTCCAGGCGGTCGACGAGGCGCCGCACGGCAGCGGGGTCGACCCCCTCGGCCGCTGGGGTGGAGCGGGGCAGGATCCGCGACATGCTGGGCACGTCCTTTCGCTCGGCGACGCGACATTGTTCCGCACCGGGCACGACGCCGGAAGCAGGGCCCGGCATACGGTCAGGACCGCACGCCCACCAGCCGCCGGAACGCGTCCTCGGCCAGCGACCACGCTCGCGTGCGAGCGTCGTCCGCTTCTGGCGACCTCGGCTGCGGTGCCCCGGCGGTGTGGCAGTTCTCCACGACGGGCATGCCAGACTCCCTGGCATGCCCCGCGACCTGCGCGCGCTGCCCAAGGCCAACCTCCACCTGCACCTGACGGGCTCGATGCTGCCGTCCACCGCCGCCGAGCTGGCCGCCGGCTACGGTCTCCCGCCGCTTCCCACCGCCGCGATCCAGGCCGGCGTGGTGCACGGCTGGGACGTGTTCCAGGCCCGGTACGACACGGCCCGCGCTGCGGTGCGTTCGACCGACGACATCGCACGCGTGGTCCGTGAGGCTGTGGTGCAGGACGCCGCGGACGGCGTCGGCTGGACCGAGCTGCAGGTGGACCCGACGTCGTACGCCGGATGGCTGGGGTCCCTGGAGGCCGTGGTCGAGGCCTTGCTCGACGCCGCCCGGGGCCTCCCGGTCGGCATGCACCTGGCGGCGAGCTGGGGCGCGGACCCGGACCATGCGGCACGGATCGCCGAGCTCGCCGTGCGGTACGCGCCCGACGGCGTACTGGGCTTCGGCCTCTCGAACGACGAGCGGCGTGGACGTGTACGCGACTTCGTCCCCGTGTTCCGGAAGGTGGCGGACGCCGGGCTGGCGCGGGTGCCGCACGCCGGCTTCTACGAGGGCGCGTGGCACGTGCGCGAATGCGTCGACCTGCTGGGCGCCACACGGATCGGGCACGGGCTGGCAGCACTCCAGGACCCGTCGGTGGTCGCGCTCCTCGCGGAGCGCCAGGTCACGCTCGAGGTCTGCCCGACGTCGTACCCGCCGTTCGGCGTCACATCCGCCCTCGATGCCGTACCACCCCTGCTGGCCGAGGGTGTGCCCGTCGCCCTTGCCACCGACGACCCGCTGCTGTTCGGGGTCGGGATGGTGGGTCAGTACGAGATCCTGCGGCAGGCGTGCTCGGACGCGGATCTCGCCACCATCGCCGCGGCCTCGATCCGGGCGTCGCACGCGCCGGCAGGCCTGCGGCGCCGGCTGCTCGACGGAGTCCAGGACTGGCTGGGCGGATAGGACGGGCAGGCCTCGTCAGAGCAGCAGCTCTCCCACCACCTCGCCGAACAGGTGGTCCCCCGTCTTCCGGAAGCCACAGCGCAGGTAGAACTCCTCGGGCCCGTCCGGGCCCGGGACCCACAGGACGGTGATGCGGTCGAGCCCTCGGCGCCGGGCCTCCTCCGCGACCTGATCGACGGCGAATCTGCCCACCCCGCGCATCCGCGCCTCGCGTGCCACGTTGAGGCGCCAGATACCGGCCCGGAACTCCGGGATCTCCTCGTCCGGGTTCCAGTTCGCCATCACGAAGCCGACCACCTCGTCGCCGTCGAGAACCACCCTGGGCCACGCGGTGGGATTGACGTAGGCCTCGGCGACAGACCACGCGACGGGGGCAACCGGCTCCTCGTCGGCTGCCTGCGGGGGCAGGCGGAGCGCCCCGAAGAGGTTGTCCGGGGTGAGCTCTGCCAGGTGCAAGTTGACCATGATCCAGACTCCCACGCGCCACTGACACTGCCGCGGCGGCTACGTTCTCGCCGAGCGCGGACCAGCCGCCGCTCCGACCCTCGCCGCCTGCTCACGCATCGTCGCGGTCGTCAGCGTCACCCAGCGCGCGACCACCGCCAGCTCGTCGGCCGAGAACTGCTCGGTGACCAGGGTCATGGCCTCCTGCATCTCCGCCACAGCCTCCTTCACCTGCGGTGATGCGGGCGCGGTCGCTTCGATCACGAGCCGTCGCCGGTCCGTCTCATGCCGCGTACGCCGGGCGTAGCCGGCGTCCTCCAACCGGTCGACGAGCCCGGTGACGGCGCCCGCCGTGAGCCCGGTCAGGTCGGCGAGCTCCCGTGCGGACATCGGCCCGTCGCGGCGGATCACGCCGAGCGCCTTGTGGTCCGCCGCCGAGA
The DNA here is from genome assembly GCF_028994775.1 of Promicromonospora iranensis. Lineage (GTDB taxonomy): Bacteria > Actinomycetota > Actinomycetes > Actinomycetales > Cellulomonadaceae > Promicromonospora > Promicromonospora iranensis_A. Next base: position 30,199 of record NZ_JAJQMN010000020.1, read on the forward strand.
GCCCGGTCAGGGCGCCCAGAGCCTCGTGGAACATCACGATCGCGTCGCTCAGGCCGGCCCCGAGGCGGGCTCCGGAGTCGGCCTCGGCGTCCTGCAGCTCGGAGCGCTCGGGTGTTGACATCTCTCCATTGTGCACCCCACCATATGATTTAGTTTGCTGAACCATTTAGTCGACCAAAGGGAGACGTCATGACCGCACAGGTGATGACCGCACTATCGCGGCCCTGGACCGAGGCGGTCGAGATCCTCGGGGAGACGTGGCGCTTCTTCGCGCGGAACTATCCGGTGGTCTTCGCCTTCGGCGCCCTGGCCTCGATCCAGCGCTTCCTGGCAGTGAGCGGTACCGCGGAGTGGGCAGGCAGCGTTGGTGGCGAGGTGTTCACGGCAGTCGCTCGCCTCGCGTTCATCGCCTGGGTGGTGCGGGCACTACTGCGCGACCGGCGCGCGGGAGGACCAGGCGCCGGAGCCCGTTGGTCGGCCTGGATCTCGCGACATGCGGGCGCACTGCTGATCAGCACCGGCTTCCTGCTCGTCTTCCTGCTCGCCTTCAAGGTGGTCCCGGACTCGCTGGCCGGACGCGTGGGCGGCATCGACGAGGCCACCTGGATGTCCTGGGAGCTCGCGATCAAGAACGTCACGGTCATCCCGTTCACGATGGTGTGGATGACTGTCCTGCTCGCGGTGCGACCACTCAGCCCCGAATCCGCTCCCGAGCCTCCATCAGAGCGAACCCCAGCAGGTTGAGCCCGCGCCCGGCCGCCGGGTTCTCCGCGTCCCCGTGCTTCGCGCCCATCCCGATCCGGCGACCTTGGCGAGCATCGGGTTTGGCGCGTCGATGGCGGCACGCTCGGCCTTCGGGGTCTCCGAACAGCCGCGCCTTGACGTCGCGAGGCGTGTGACGGAGTGCGCCGGCAGCCCCTGACACGTCACCGCACGATCAGTCCGCGACGACCTCGACCTCGTAGCCGTCCTCGTTCTCCAGATAGGCGGCGTAGTGGTCCGCCCCGCCGGCGTGCGGATGTTTGCCGGGGAACAGCAGCGCCCAGCCGTGAGCAGGCGCCGCCTCGACGAGCCGATCCACCTCGTCACGCGTGCCGCCGTGGAACGCGAGGTGGTTGAGCCCGGGGGCGAGGCGGTCGTGGACGTCCGCGGCGAGCGCCGGGCTCTGCTCGACGACGACATAGGTGCCGTCGAGGATCCAGCTCACCCCGGCGCTCCAGCGCTGGTGCTCGACGTAGCCGAGGCTGGTGAGGAGCCAGCCCCACGACCGCTCCGCCCGACCGAGCGACGGGACCCACAGCTCGACGTGGTGCAGGCGTCCGCGACTCATGAGGCGGCCGCCGCGATGACCCGGGTGAGGCTGCGGTGCAGCACCGTGAGCTCCTCGGCGGACATGCCCAGGCGCGCCATGATGGCCGGCGGCACGAGGAGCGCCTGCTCGCGCAGCGCGCGCCCCTCTTCCGTGAGCTCGACGGCGAGGGCTCGCTCGTCGCGGGGGTCGCGGCGCCGCGTGACATAGCCGATCGCCTCGAGCCTCTTGAGCAGGGGCGACAGGGTGCCCGGGTCGAGCTGCAGCAGCCCGCTGAGCTGCTTGACCGAGAGCGGCGACCGTTCCCACAGGGCGAGCATGACCAGGTACTGCGGGTGGGTGATGCCCATCGGCTCGAGCAGCGGCCGGTACAGCGCGATGACGCTGCGCGAGGCGACGGCGAGCGCGAAGCACACCTGGCGATCGAGGGCCAGGAGGTCGTCGGGGGCGGTCGGGCCCCCGTCGGCAGGTTCTACCTCCGGGACGTCGGGGCCGGAAGACTCCTTCAGGTCGGACGGCGACGCGGCACCCGTGCGTGACATGGCATTCATGCGGCTCCTCTCGGACATTGACCAGCGTAACAGTTTGTGTGCAAACTGTTTGTACACAAACTAAGTGGAGGAACGGCATGCGCGACAGCGATGGTCTGACCCTGGGATACCGCTTCAAGTGGCGGCTCAACTGGCTGCTGCTGCACGTGGCCGGTCCCGCCGAGCAGGCTGACGACACCGATCCCCGACGTCGGATGGAGCGCGAGCGAGCCGCGCGCGTGGCGCGGTACCGGGCGGAGCAGGGCGAGCGCTGAGGCGTTCAGCGCCGGCTCGTCGCCTTGGCCGGTATCCGGCGCCGCGGCGGGCTCAATGTCCGGCAGCGACCAGCAGGTCCCGCGACAACGGCGCGAGCGGATAGCTCGCGACCGGGTCGGCCGGATCGATCCACACCAGCTCCTCGAGCTCGGCCCGGACCGCGACCTCGGTCCCAGGCCGCAGGCGCACCCGATAGGCGTGCGCGTCGACGATGTGGTCGGGCTCGTTGGCGGCCGGGGCACCGAACCGGCCGAGGCTCTCGATGTCAGCCGGTTCGAGTCGCACCCCGACCTCCTCCTCGAACTCCCGCACCAAGGCCGCCAAAGGCTCTTCACCCGGCTCGATCTTGCCGCCCACCTGCATGAACGCGTGTGTACCCCGCTTGCGGACGAGCAGATGCCGCCCGTCGGAGCGCTCTACGACGGCCGCGACGATGCGAAGCGTCGTGATCGGGCCGATGGCGCCGTCCTCACTCACGGCTGCTCCACGATCTCGTCGATCACCGTTCCGCCCAGCACCTGCACCACGAGCGGCACTCCGACCATGCCCGCCGAGGTGATGTCCGGGTCGTCGGCAGACGGCTCGTCGTAGAAGTCTGGCTCGACGGCCGGGGCCGCGGTCCGGGAAGAGCTCGGACCTGTGTCCACTGCGGTACCCCGACGCGGTTCAGCAGCAGCACTCGCCGCTCGCGCCCGGCGTTCGTTGGCCTGCCGCAGCGCCTCGCGCGCACCGCCCGCCCCCGACATCGGGGCACGTGCGGGCGCCGGGGCCTGGTCCTCGTAGACCGGCTCGGGCTCCGGCATGTCGTAGTCGGCGGGAGGTTCGGTCGCGCTGGCGCCCGAGAGCCACGCTTCATCCGCCGCACTCGCCGCCGACGGCGGGCGGGCGGCAGGCCGAGCAGGCTCCGGACGACCGTGCTCGGGACCAGTGGGCTCGGGCCTGGAGGGCTCGGGGCGCTCGGCGACCGCGACACTCCCCTGGGCCGACACCGGGGCCAGCGCCGCCGACGTTCCGGAGACACCGCCGCCTGCCGCACCCGGCGCAGCGGCGCCGGCAGCGGCCACCGCATCGGCGGAGGCCGACGGCGCGGACACAGCGGCTACCCGCCCACCGGGCGGCGGTACGTCGGGCCAGTCGGGCGCCGGCGCGGCCGCAGGCGCCGGGGTCTCGCGACGTGGCTCGCCCGACACCGGACCCGCGCCGCCGCCCGAAGGACCACCACCTGACGAGGCCCCACCTGACGAGGCCCCACCCGACGGTCCCCCGCCGGAGGTTCCGCCGCCGGTCGGCTCACCGCCACCGGACGGCCCCTCGTCGAGTGTCGCCTCGACCCGGACCCGGATGCCGAGCGTCTGGTAGACCGCCTCCTCCACAGCACTGGTGTGCCGTGCGTTCGAGAACGTGCGCGCCAGGCCCGGGGCAGCGAAGCCCAGCTTCAGCGTGTTGCCCTCCAGGGCAACGACCTGTGCGTTCGGTCCTACCAGCGACCACGTCACGCGCGCCGCGGCGAGCGAACCAAGCACCTCGGGCCAGCGCCGTCGGACCGTCTCCGTCGTGACGCCCGGCTCCGCACCCTGGGGCGCGGGGGCCGTGGAAGCCGGCACGGACGCGGGCGCAGCCGCCACGGACGCGTCGGCCGGCTCCCGTACGGGCCGTGCGGAAGTCTCCGGCGCCGGAGCCTCCGGTGCCGGGGACTCCTGGGCTGGAGACTCCTGGGCCGCGGGCTCCGGTGCCGGCGTCGCCGTTGCGGCCGGGTCCACCGACTCGGCCTCTGCGGGTGCGGCGGGCCCAGAAGCGCCATCTTCTGCCGGCACCGGCTCCGCCGCGGCGGCAGGCGTCGCGGAAGCGCTCCTCGGCTCGGGCTGAGCGGGTTCCGGCGCAGCAGGCCGACCTGGCTCGCCCCGCTTCTTGCGTGCATCGAGCACGGCACGTGCGGCGGCGGCACCGGCGAGCCCGCCCGTCGTCGGCTCCGGAGCCGGCGCACCGTCCGGTGCCGCGTCGCGGCCCGGCGCGGGCGCGGCCGGCGCCCCGGAAGCCGGGATGCCGCCACGTTCCAGGCGGTCGATGCGCGCCGCGAGACCAGCTGTGCCATCGTCTGCCCCGGGCAGGAGCAGGCGAGCGCACAGCAGCTCCAGATGCAGGCGCGGCGACGTGGCGCCCGTCATCTCGGTGAGGGCCGCGTTCACGAGGTCCGCGGCCCGGGAGAGCTCCGCCACCCCCAGCCGTCCCGCCTGGGTCCGCATGCGCTCGAGCTGATCGGTGGGTATGCCGCGCAGCACGGCGCTGGCCGCGTCACCGGAGACGCCGATGACGATGAGGTCACGCAGGCGCTCCAGCACGTCCTCGACGAACCGGCGCGGCTCGTGCCCCGTCGCGATGATCTGGTCGACGACCCGGAAGATCGAGCCCCCGTCGCGTGCGGCGAGCGCGTCCACGACGTCGTCCAGCAGCGTCGCGTGCGTGAAGCCGAGCAGGCCGACCGCGAGGTCGTAGTCGACGACGCCACCCGTGGCACCGGCGATGAGCTGGTCCATCACGGACAGGGAGTCGCGCACCGAACCGCCGCCCGCACGCGTGACCAGCGGGAGCACTCCGCCACCTACCTCGACTCCCTCGGCACCGCAGAGCTGCTCGAGGTACGGGGACAGCACGTCGGGCGGCACGAGCCGGAAGGGGTAGTGGTGCGTGCGCGACCGGATGGTGCCGATCACCTTGTCCGGCTCCGTGGTCGCGAAGATGAACTTGATGTGGGGCGGCGGCTCCTCGACGATCTTCAGCAGCGCGTTGAAGCCCTGCGGCGTCACCATGTGCGCCTCGTCGAGGATGAAGATCTTGTACCGGTCGCGAGCCGGGGCGAACGTGGCCCGTTCGCGCAGGTCACGCGCGTCGTCCACACCGTTGTGCGACGCCGCGTCGATCTCCACCACGTCGAGCGAGCCGGAGCCGCCGCGTGCCAGCTCGACGCACGAGGGGCACTCGCCGCACGGGGTGTCGATCGGCGACTCGGGTGTGTTCTTCGCGCAGTTCAGCGTGCGAGCGAGGATGCGTGCCGACGTCGTCTTCCCGCAGCCTCGTGGACCGCTGAAGAGATAGGCGTGGTTGACCCTCCCGCTGCGCAGGGCCTGCATGAGGGGGCCCGTGACGTGGTCCTGGCCGATCACCTCGGCGAACGTCTCGGGCCTGTAGCGGCGGTATAGGGCGGTGCTCACCCCCGCAACGATAGACGGCCTCACCGACACTCGGAGGACAGCCGTCCACAGGTTCGGATTCGACCGAGACGTCACCCGGCCGGAACGGGCACGATGCCTTGCCACCACCGGATGTTAGCGACTAACATTTCATGGTGGTCACCACCCGCACCCTCCGTACCCGAGCCCGCATCCTCGATGCCGCGCTCGACCTCTTCGAGCACCAGGGCTATGACGCCACCACGGTGAACCAGATCGCCGTGGCGGCGGGCATCACGCCCATGACGTTCTTCCGGCACTTCCCGACGAAGGATGCCGTGCTCGTCACGGACCCGTACGACCCGCTCATCGCGGACGCCGTCGGCGCCCAACCGGCAGATCTCCCGCCCCTGGAACGCACCCGCCTGGGCCTGCTCGCCGCGCTCGGCGACATCACCCCGACCGAGGACACGACGGCCAGGCGCCGGGTGGCCCTGGTCGCGCAGTCCCCCTCGCTCCGCGCGGCCGTCTCGGTAGGCACCGACGCCACCCAGCAGGCGATCGCGGACCGGCTCGTGGCAGACGGTGCCGATCCCCTCGACGCCGCCATCGCCGCCGCCGCCTGTCTCGCCGCGACCACCACGGCCCTCCTGGCCTGGGGCTCGGCGCCCAGCGGCGTCACCCTCACCGACCTCGTCCGCCGCGCCCTCGCGCAGCTCGCCCCGGCAGGAGCCACACCATGACGGCGCTCCGGCTCGACAACGTCTCGCACACCTTCGGCGGACGGTTGGCACTCGACCGCCTCACACTGACCGTTCGGCCAGGTCAGGTCACCGCCCTGATCGGCCTCAACGGCGCAGGCAAGACGACGGCGCTGCGCGCGCTGGCCGGCCGCCTGCGTCCCACGGACGGCGAGGTGGCGATCCTGGGCCACAACCCCGCTGACCTGCCCTTCGGCGTCGCCGCGCGCTTCGGTCACGTCGTCGACGCACCACTGGTCTATCCCGAGCTGACGGTCACGGAGAACCTGCGCTGCGCCGCCCGGCTGCACGGAAAGTCACGGCACATGGCGATACCTGCGGCGAGCGCCGCCGTCGGCCGGATGGGCCTGGAGCCCTGGCGCCACGCGCGCGCAAGAACGCTCTCGATGGGCAACCGGCAGCGCCTCGGCATCGCCTGCGCGACCCTCCATCAGCCCTCCGCCCTGATCCTCGACGAGCCGACCAGCGCCCTCGACCCGCAGGGCGTCGTCCTCGTGCGCGGTCTGGTCCGCGGCCTTGCCGACGCCGGCGCGGCGGTGCTCGTCTCGAGCCATCACCTCGACGAGGTGTCGCGCATCGCGGACGAGATAGTGGTGCTGCACGCCGGGCGCGACGTCGGGCGCCTTGAACCTGGAGGCTCCGACCTGGAACAGCGGTTCTTCGCCATGGTGCTCGACGCCGACACGCGGGCTGCGGCCGACGCGCACGCCGAGACCCCGGGAGGCCGGTCATGACTGCCCTCGCCCCGCTCGGCGCCGCGTTCTCCGTCGAGGCGCTCAAGCTGCGCCGCTCGGTCGTCGCACGCCTGGCCACCCTGCTGCTCGTCGTGCTGGTGCCGCTCGGCAGCGTGGGCGTGGTGGCGCTGGCCCGGTCGCCGCGGGCCGTGGGGCCGACCGCGGCCAAGCTCGCGGACTACGCCACCGGCGATCTCGCCGCGACCCATCTGCTGGCGTGTGCCCAGATCCTCTCCGTCGCCACGCTGGTCGCGGGCGGGTTCTACGTCGCGTGGTCGTTCGGCCGCGAGCTGGAGAGCGGCACGGCGGGCGCGCTGTTCGGCCTCGCCGTGCCGCGCGGCACGATCGCCCTGGCCAAGTGCCTGGTCGCGCTGGCCTGGATCACCGTGTGCGTCGTGGTGACGGTCGCCGTGACCGTCGTCGCCTCGGCCGTGGTCACGGCGGGGTCGGGCGCGTCCTTCGACGGAGCCTGGGCCGGTGCGCGCACCGCACTCGTCGCCGGGCTCCTCGGCGGCGGCCTGGCCCTGCCGTTCGCCTGGCTCGCGACGGTGACGCGCAGCCAGCTCGGCACCGTGGGCGGGCTCGTCGGCATGGTGGCGCTCACCCAGATCGTGGTCCTGCTCGGGGGCGGGTCGTGGTTCCCCTATGCCGCGCCGTCCCTGTGGACCGGCCTGGGCGGCCCCACGGCAGCGGCCGCCGTCGGCCTCCCCCACCTGCTGCTCGCGGCGGCGGTCGCCCCGGTCGCTACCGCCGCCGTCGTGCAGACCTGGCGGCGCCTCACCAACGTGTGAGGCGCCGCCGCGGATCACCGCCGCAGCGCGCGGCGCGCCAGGATGTTTCCCAGCCACTGCACGGCCTGGACGATCAGCACGATGATCACCACGACGACGGCGGTCACCGCCCAGTCGTACTGCCGGTAGCCCTGGACGATCGCGAAGTCACCGAGGCCACCGGCACCCAGGTAGCCGCCGATCGCGGACATGTCGAGCACACCGACGAACAGGAACGTGTAGCCCAGGATCAGGGGCGCGAGCGCCTCGGGGACCAGCACGGTGCGCACGATCCGGAAGGGTGAGGCGCCCATGGCCCGGGCGGCCTCGACCACTCCGGGGTCGATGGAGACGAGGTTCTGCTCGACGAGCCGCGCGAAGACGAAGGTCGCCATAAAGCACATGGCGAAGGTGAACGCCTCGATGCCGATCGTCGAACCGATGACCGCCCGGGTCAGCGGGCCGAGCGCCACCAGGAAGATGATGAACGGGATGGGCCGCACCACGTTGACGGCCAGGTTCAGCACGGCGAACACGAACCGGTTGCCGAGCAGGTTGCCCGGTCGCGTCAGGTACAGCCCCAGGCCGAGGGCGAGGCCGAGAAAGCCACCCACCAGCAACGTGATCAGCACCATGAACGCCGTCTCGCCGGCGGCCTGCCAGAGCAGTGGTGTCAGCTGGTCCCAGCTCACAGCTCGTTTCCTTCCGTGTATCCGGTGGGCCCGCCGAACAGCCCGCCGCCGAGCCGGGGTCGCCGCGGCGCTCCCAGGTTCGGCCGGCCTGCCGGGTCGGCAGCCGGTTCGTCGAAGGGCACGACGTCGCCCGTGGTCACCTCGTGCGGACGCGCGGCGGTCCCGTGGTCGTCCACCCAGGTGACCGCGCGCAGCGCCACCACTGCGGCTTCCACCGCGGCCGGGTCACCGACGAGCTCGACGGTCAGCGACCCGTACGGCCGCTCCGCGACCTCGGTGATGCCGCCGAAGACGACCGTGCCGTCGACGCCGTGCTCGCGCAGGGTGCGCGTGAGCACCGCCGACGAACCTGCGACCTCGTCCACGCCCACCGTCACGATGTGGCCCGTGTGCCGGGCGCGCAGGCGCTCCAGCACCTCGGGCGACGGCCGGTCGCGCAGCGCGGTGGCGACGAACCGCCGGGTGATGTCGTGGGCCGGCGCGCTGAACACCTGGTACGCCTCACCCACCTCGACGACGCGTCCCCGGTCCATCACCGCGACGCGGTGACAGATCGAGCGCACGACGTCCATCTCGTGCGTGATCACGACGACGGTGACCCCGAGCTCGCGGTTGACACGCTGGAGCAGGTTCAGCACGTCGCGTGTCGTCTCGGGGTCGAGGGCCGACGTCGCCTCGTCCGCGAGCAGGATGCGCGGGTTCGTGGCGAGTGCCCGCGCGATGCCGACGCGCTGCTTCTGCCCGCCCGACAGGGCCGACGGGTGCACGCCCGCCTTCTCCGCCAGGCCGACGAAGTCGAGCAGCTCGGCCACGCGTGCCTCGCGCCGCGAGCGCGACCAGCCCGCCACCTCGAGCGGATAGGCGACGTTCCCGGCGACCGTCCGGGAGGCGAGCAGGTTGAACTGCTGGAACACCATCCCGATCCCGGCCCGCACCGGACGTAGCCGCGCCTCGTTCAGGGCACCGAGCGCGACGCCGTCCACCACGACGTCACCCCCGGTGGTGCGCTCCAGGGCGTTGATCAGCCGGACCAGGGTGGACTTGCCGGCACCCGACTGGCCGATGACGCCGAAGATCTCGCCCTCGCGGATGTCGAGGGTGACCTCGTCGACGGCGCGCACCTCCGCCCCGCGCCCACGGCCGGGGAACACCTTGGAGGCGCCCTCGAACCGCACGATGCTGCCAGCGGCAGCTCCGGTCGCGGCAGGCATCAGGAAGCGTCCGCCTCGATGCCGGCCAGGATCTCCTGCAGCTCCGTGGCCGAGTTGTCCTTGATGACGCCGGTGCCGCCCGACGCCTCGAGCACACCCTCCTCGACCTCCGGGGAGTGGTAGATCTCGACGAGCTGCTGGAACACCTCGTTGTCGGCGTCGTCCGCGCGGGCGACCCAGACGTTGATGTACGGCGCGGCGGCGTCGGAGTCGGGGTTGTCGGAGTAGATGGCGTCCTCGACAGTCAGGTCGGCGTCACCCACGAAGTCGTTGTTGATGATCGAGGCGTCGACGTCCTGCAGCGCGAGCGCCGTCTGGGCGGCGTCGACCGGGGTCACCGTCACCCGCGACTCGTCCTCGAGGATGTCGGCCGGTGTGGAGAACGCGCTGCCGCCGTCGCGCAGGGCGATCAGCCCGGCCTCCTGGAGCACGAGCAGCGCCCGGGCCTGGTTGGTGTCGTCGTTGGGGATGGCGACCTCGCCGCCCTCCGGGATGTCCTCGACGCTGTCGTGCTTCTGGGAGTACAGGCCCAGCGGGTAGACGGCGGTGGCCGCGATCGGCGCCAGCTCCTGACCGGAGGCCGTGTTGTAGCCCGCGAGGAACTGCAGGTGCTGGAACTGGTTGAGGTCGAGGTCACCGTCCGTCAGGCCCTGGTTGGGCAGCTGGTAGTCGCTGAAGTTCACCAGCTCGACGCTGATGCCCTCCTCCTCGGCCAGGTCGGTGAAGGTGTTCCAGTAGTCGTCGCCGGAGTTGACGACGCCGATGCGTACCGGGTCCTCGGCGGTGCCGGCGGCGGCAGTCGCCTCACCGGAGCCGCAGGCGCTCAGGGCGAGGGCGGTAACGGCGGCAAGACCGGTGGCCAGGACAGGGGTGAAGCGAGACATGGGTGGTCCTCTCGGAGGCGCACGGGCGTGGGTATGCCTGTGCTCAGGATGCGTGGGGTCTGCGTCGGGCGCAGGCCGGGGTGTGACGGCGGCGGGCCACGGCCATCAGCAACGTGGCGAGCTCGCGATACCGTGCGGCCCTCAGCGGGCTACGGCGAGGTGCGGCGCTCTCAGCGCACGCACATTCGCCCGCCGCGCACGCGGCCGCTACACATGGCGTCGCGGCAGATGCGCGACGTCGTGGTGGCGGTCCAGGTGCGGGTCATACGGACATCGTGCGGCACTGCACGACGTCGAAGCGAATCGCCTCGGGGTAAATCCCACGATGCGGACGGGAAGCCATCCACATGCTGGATAAGCCGCCAGATTCCGGGCACTGAAGGACCCCCCGCACACCCACCAGAGCTCACTTACCCTTGCTGCCTTCCGGCCCTGGGGGAGTTCGGCGAGGTGATGCCGCACGAGGGGTCTGCCTCAAGCCTAACCGATCCGGGCACCCCGGCCCAACCACGCGGGACGCGCTGTACGCCACCTCACAGCCCCGCTCCACGCTCCGATTCGTTGTCCGAGCACGGCGTCCGGTATCCTCGTCAGGCCGCGCCAGACTTCGGTCCTGTGGCCGCGCGCCGCCTCGGCGAAGCGCGAGGAGGATTCGCCTAGTGGCCTATGGCGCACGCTTGGAAAGCGTGTTGGGTTAACGCCCTCGGGGGTTCGAATCCCCCATCCTCCGCAGTCGGAAGAGGCCCGGAAACGTTGGAATACCAACGGTCCCGGGCCTCTTCTCGTTCACCCGGAGCATGCACCCTCACTGGAACACGACTAGGTCACAACTGCCACTCCGCGCGGTAGTCCGGGTGATCGGCGAACGTCATGGCGTGGGCCAGGACCGCGACCTGGAGTCCAGCGAACAGGTTCCGGGTGACGGTGGCTTCGTCCTCCTGCCCGCTGTCCGACGCCTTGCTCAGAACCCGCCCAAGCTCCTCGTACGTCTCTACGATTGTCCGCTTGGCCGCTATGTCGACGAGGACCCGAGTGGGGCTCCAGCGGTCGATGTGTCGCTGCCGTTGCGGAGGGAACGGGGCGGCCGCCGAGGGCTCGCCATCAACCTCGCCGGGACGTGACGAGGCGCTGTCGGCCATACGCGCGGTCGACTCGTCCTCGTCCAGCCGTGCGCTCAGGAACTCGGTGATGGTCATGCGTCTGATCCTTCCACGAGGACCAGGACCCGAGTCTCCGCCTTGCTTCCAGGTGGACGCGATTCAGGACGACTCCCCCGCCGGCCCGTCGTAGCGCCGGTAGCCCTCCGCCATCGGTCCGGCCGGGGCGACGCTCCCGAGGATGGCGTCGCTGATCGCGGCGAGCTGCGTCACCTGCTCCGGGCTGAGCACGTCGATCACGTGCCGCCGTACCGCCGCCGTGTGGCCGGGCGCGGCGGCGCGCATCTTCGCGCGCCCGCCCTCCGTGAGCCGCGCGTTGGTGGCCCTGCCGTTCTCGGGGCAGGGCGAACGCTCGACGTACCCTCGCTCCTCCAGGCGCGCCACGACGTGCGAGAGCCGCGACGGCGTCGCGTTCGTGGCGCCGGCCAGCTCGGTCATCCGCATGGCCCCGCCAGGCGTCTCGGACAGCACCGCCATGACGAAGTACTCGAAGTGCGTGACGCCGGAGTCACGCCGCAGCTGGCTGTCGAGGACTCCGGGGAGCAGCTCGAGCACCGCGACGAAGCGGACCCATGCCGCCATCTGACTGCGATCGAGCCACGGGGTGTCGTTCACCACGCCAGATTGCCACGGGACGGTTGAAGCTTCAATTCACCCCGTGCTAGCGTGCCGCGACAGTTGAAGCGACAACTTGATTCACCCCCCAGCGCCGCCATCACCAGCAGAACGACACAGGGAGAACCACATGCAGTTCCAGTGGACCAAGGACCTCGCAGTACTCGTCGCCCGCGTAGCCATCGGGGTGGTGCTCGTCGCGCACGGCGCCCAGAAGTTCTTTACCTTCGGGATCCCCGGGACCGTCGACTCCTTCGCCGGCATGGGCATCCCCGTGCCCCAGGCCGCCGCCCTGTTCGCGGCAGTCGTCGAGCTCGTCGGCGGTGTCGCGCTGATCCTCGGCGCGGCGACCACCGTCGCCGGGATCCTGGTCGTGCTGAACATGCTCGGGGCGCTCGTGCTCGTGCACCTCGGCAACGGCGTGTTCGTCGACCAGGGCGGCTTCGAGCTCGTCGCCGCACTCGGCGCCGGCGCCCTCCTCCTCGCGGCCACCGGACCCGGCGCCTGGAGCGTGGACCACCTGGTCGGGCGCGCCGTCACGGCCCGCCGCACGCGGACGACCTCGGCGGCCTGAGCCGGGCAATTCGCGCATCCGTCACATGCCGTTATGGACGTGCTCACCTCTGTCTGGTCGGGTCAACGGGCATCGGTCCCCTGCCCTGGAGGAGAGCACATGTCCACCACCCCCGGCGTCGCCGGAATCTCACGCCGCACCATGCTGACGGCGGCGGGCGCCGTGGGCGCCCTCGGTGCCTCGGCCGCACTGGCCGGCCCGGCCTCCGCCCGGACCTCGGGGGCCGGCCGGCCGGTGATCGGTCGCGCACGAGGCGAGCTGCTGCACGCCATGAGCTTCAACGTCCGCTACGACCGGGTCGGGCAGACCCAGCCCGGCGAGCCGGACTACTGGCCGGAGCGCGCACCGCTCACCACCGAGTTCCTCCGGCTGGAGCAGCCGACGGTCCTGGGTGTCCAGGAGGTCCTGTTCCACCAGCTCGCGGCCATCGAGGAAGGGCTGGGGCGCCACTACAAGATGGTGGGTTTCGGGCGTGACGGGGGTGCGGGCGGCGAGTACTCCGGCATCTTCTACGACGCCCGCCGCCTGACCGTGAAGTGGTGGGACCAGTTCTGGCTGTCCGACACCCCCAAGGTCATCGGCTCCGCCACCTGGGGCAACAGCGTGACCCGGATCGTCACCTGGGCCGAGCTGCACGACAACGTGACGGGCCGGGACTTCCTGCACATCAACTCGCACTTCGACCACCAGGCGGAGAACGCGCGAGTGCGCAGCGCCCAGGTGGTTCGCGACCAGGTTGCCGCGACGGAGCTGCCGGTCGTCTTCACCGCCGACTGCAACGCCACGGCCGAGAGCTCGGCGCCGTACGACGTGCTGGTGACCGACGGCGGTCTCCGGGACACCTGGCTCGACGCCGACCGGCAGCTCACCCCGCACGCGGGCACCTTCCCCAACTACGGGACGCCGAACCCGGACGGCACGCGCATCGACTGGATCCTCACGACGCCCGGCGTCGAGGTCCGTGCGGCGGCGATCAACCCATGGACCCGGGACGGCCGCTACCCGAGCGACCACACCCCGGTCCAGGCGCTGCTGAAGATCTGAGGGCTCGACCGGCACGACCAGCGAGGACGGGCTCGACCACCGCATCACCGGTGGTCGAGCCCGTCCTACGTCATCGAGGCATCAGGCCATCAGGCCCGACGGCGCGTGAACACCGCCGCGCCGATGCCCACGGCGCCCACCACGATGCCGGCCACACCGAGCCAGCGGCCCACCGGGTCGACGGCCGGAGCGTCGCCCGCGGTCGCGGTCTCGCCGGATGCGTCGCCCGAGGCGTCGTCCGATCCGTCCTCCGCTGCCGCAGCCGCGGCACCGTGGTGCCCGCCCTCCGCCTCGGCGGCGGTCGTCGTGAACACGGGTGCGGGGGCCTCCGGCTCCTTGCCGTCGTCGGCGACGAGGTCGTCCCAGTCGACGACGGTGCCGTCGCTGTACGTCTGGTGGGCGGGGAGCACGATCTCGGTGCCCTCCTCGGGCAGCGCCCCGACCCGGACGGCGAACTCCTGGTACTCGTGCGGCGGAACCTCACTGCCCTTCTCCGCCGTCCAGGTGATCCGCGCGGGCGCCTCGTCGACGGTCGCGCCCTCGACCTCGAACGGCTCGTCGAGCGTCTCGACCTCGACCTCCACGTCCCAGCCGGGCAGGGAACGCGGGGTCACGCTGAGGAACGGGGTGTCGGTGGGCAGGTCCACCACCAGCTTCTCCGTCGACGCGGTGTCCGACTCCGTCGGTACGCGGAACGTGAGGCTCGCGTAGCTCTCAGCGGCGGTCGTGTCGGGGTTCACCGTCACGTGGGCGTAGGCCACGGTGGGCAGCAGCACCAGGACGGCGGTTGCGGGGACTGCCGCGAAGGCGCGGCGGGCGGGCATGCTGAAGCGAGTCATGTACTCGGTCCTTCGGTCTGAGGGTTGAGCGGAGGGCGTGCGGCGACGCACCTCCCGCCCGAGTCCGTCAGGCCGCGAGGTACATCACCAGGGCCGACGACGGCGGCCCGCGCTCCGGCGCCACGTGCACGTCCACCGACGTGCCCGGCGCCTCGGGGGCCGCCGGCACCAGGGCCCGCCGGACCACCGGCACCCAAAGCGGCGCCACCGACAGCGGCCGGACCAGCCACGACGCGAGCAGCCAGACCCCGCGCTCGACACCCACGAGCAGCCCGACGGACACCACGGTCGCCAGGGCGTGCCAGACGAGCATCCCCGGACCCATCACGGTGGAGTCGGCCCCGACGCATGCCCCGTGCACGAACGTGCCGCTGAGGGAACCGGCCAGGTGGGCGTGCGCTCCGGCGTCGGGCAGCGCGGACGGCGCGCAGGCGCCGCCCGGGAACGAGCCGCCGAGGAACGAGAAGACGTGGTGCAGGGCGTACTGCCCGAGGCCCGCGAGGGCGAGGCCGCCCGGCCAGCGGATCCGCCGTCGCACGGCGACGGTCGTCACGACCAGCAGCAGCCCGCCGAGCAGGGCGACGATCTCGAGCGGCGGGAGATGGCCGCCCGCCTCGAAGTGCGCGGTCAGCGCGAGGGCGAGCACGACCACGGCCCACAGGAGCGCGCGGCCGAAGCCCACGGCACCTGAGGACGGGTTCAGCACAGCACAGACCCTAGCCCTGTCACTTGGCCGGCTGAACCTCGTCCGACTCGTCTTCCTTGGCCGGCTTGATGCGCTCCTCCGGGGTGATCTCGTCGACGGACACGCAGCCCTCCGCGTTCCGCAGAGGCTGGTCAGCGGCCAGTTCGACGTCTTCCACGTCGAGCGGAGGATCGAAGTTCTCGCCGATGAGCAGGTCGATCACGCTGTCACGCCGGTCGTCCAGAACCATCCGCATCTTGGGGAACTGCGCGGCGAGCGTGTACGCCTGGACGATTCCCTTCTTGCCGAACCGGAGCTCCGACTCCTGGAGCGGCGTCGGCACGTTGCCGGGGGTCCCCACGATGACGAACCCGCGGTCCGCCAGGACGGTCTCGTGCGCGCTGGCCAGGCCCTGCTCGCCGGATGCGTTGAGCAGGCGCACCCGGGTATCGGTGTACGCGGTCGGGAGGGCGCCGTCGGGCTGCCCCTTCACCGGCGGGAGGCATGGCACCGGATAGGTCTTCTGCTCCGAGACCCCGACCGTGGTGAACGGCCTGTTGAACGGAGAGCTGATCGCGCCCGAGTACACCGCGAGCGCGAAGATGCCGCAGACCGCCAGGAACGCGATGAGCACGCCGAAGACCACGGCCTGGCGCTCGTGCTCTCGACGCCGGCGCTCCACGCGCGCCTGGTCGTACCCGGGAGATGTCACTCTTGGAACCTACCTGAGGTCAGCGGATGGTGAGCACGCGAGCGTGCAGGACTGGACGTTGTTGCAGGGCGGCGCGCACCGCGCGGTGCAGGCCGTCCTCGAGGTACAGGGTGCCCTCGTACTCGACGACGTGTGCGAACAGGTCACCATAGAAAGTGGAGTCCTCTGCCAGGAGCGTGTCGAGGTCGAGTGTGCGCTTGGTGGTGACGAGCTCGTCGAGGCGCACCTGGCGCGGGGGCACGTCGACCCAGTCGCGCGTGCGCGAGCGCCCGTGCTCGGGGTACGGGCGGCCGTCTCCTACGGCCTTGAAGATCATCGGTCCATCCTCACTGGACTCGGCGGGGCGCGGTCCGGGAGCGGCGGTGAGCACCTGCCTGCTGACACGGAACGGCGTCCCGCACCATACCGGACGGAGAGTGCGGACAACAGCCGCACACTCCGTCCGGCCACTCAGTTGCTCTGCAGGTCTCGCCGCCGGAACCCGAGGAGCGCCAGGGCGAGCAGCACGGCCACCACCGCACCGAGCCCCACCATGTTCGCGGCCTCGGGCGCCTCACCGAATCCCGCCGGGAGCCAGTCCAGCGGCGAGATCGCCTCAGCGCCCTCGGGCAGGTTGAAGACCGCGCCGAACATGCCGACCACGAACGAGTACACGAGCAGCAGCCACGCGGCGGACGCGAACCGCGGGACCCAGGCATACAGGGCCGCGGCGAGGCCCAGGTAGACGAGGAGCGCCACGGAGTAGGTCCAGAACACGTCGGTGTAGGCGGCGAGCCCTGGCTCGTCCATACCGACCTGGACGGCGCCGACCCACATCGCGTAGACGCTCACCGCCATGAGGACCACCGTGCTCAGCCCCACGACCACGAGGTGCGCGCCGAACCATCGCGAGCGCGACACCGCCAGCGCGAGGAGCACCTCGGCGCGGCCCGCCGCCTCCTCCGCCTTGGCGCGGCCGGACATGACTATCGCGTACGCGGCGCAGGCCAGGGCCGCGAACAGCATCATGGCGCTCAGGAAGCCGTCCCGGAACACCGCCGGGTCCGTCCCCCCGAACACGGCCTGGAACATCTCGTTGTCCGCCGCGCCGGAGACGCCCATCTGCAGGATCTCCGGCAGGAGGGTGCCGGACGCGTACCACATGAGTGCCATCCCGAGAGCCGTCCACCCGAAGGCCGACCGCTGCTGCCGCCAGACCAGTGCGAGCGGGCTGCGCAGGCGTGCCGAGGCGTCCGCGCGTCCACCGCGGGTCGCGACGAGTCCCCCGCCGAAGTCGCGGCGCGAGGCGAGGACCGCCCCGAGCACCAGCAGCAGGAGGATCGCCACGATCGAGAGGGCGGCGGGCCACCAGCGCAGGTCGACGAAGGATCGCATCTGCTGCGCCCACCCGATGGGCGAGAGCCACGACAGCAGGCTGCCGTGCCGCTCCTGGATGTCCCCGGCGGACCGCAGCACGAGCGCCAGGCCGTACGCGGCGAGGCCGATGCCCGTGGCGCCCCGGCCGTGCTCGGTGATCTGGCACGCCACCACGGCGACGGCACCGAACACCATGGCGGCCAGGCCGGACCCGACGGTGAGCCCGAACGAGTCCACGAGCGGCATGGCCTCCCCGCTCGCGCCGTACAGGGCGAACGCCGAGGCGACGGCAATGACCGCGTTGACGACGAACAGCGTGACGATGGCCGCCACCGCGGGGGCGTGCCGCCCGACCGGGGCGGCGCGCACCAGCTCGGACCGGCTGCTCTCCTCCTCGGCGCGCGCGTGGCGCACGACGTGCAGGACGCTCATGATCCCGAGCGCCAGGACCACCCAGGTGATCCCTTCGTTGGCGATGGCCACGCCGACCGTGTAGTTCTCGATGCCGTAGCCGGGACCGCCCATGACGATGCCGGCCGGCGTCTCCATGACGAGCGCCCGCCCGGCGAGCGCCTCGGGGCCCATCGCGTCGAGCGCCACGGCGAAGTAGGCGTAGAAGGCCACCACGGACAGCGTCCAGACGGTGAGCCGCACCCGGTCACGGCGCAGCATGAACCGGACCAGACGCCCGGTCCCGGTCAGCGTGGAGCCGGACGACGGCCGCGGGACCGCGGGCGCCTGGGCGACGGCGGTCACCGCGCACCTGCCGTGCCGGGCGCCGTCGGCGCCGCGGACGCGGTGTCGTCCGCGCCGTCCGCCGCGCTCTCGGCGCCGGGCAGCACGTCGCCGTAGTGCCGCATGAAGAGCTCCTCCAGCGAGGGCGGTGCGGCGGTGAGACTGTGCAGCCCGAGCGCCGTCAACCGTGACATCGCGGAGCCGACCTGGGCGTTGTCGACGTCGAAGGTGACGCGCGTGCCGCCGTCGGCCGGAGCGGTGGCGAAGTTGTGCACACCGGCGAGCCCGCCGACGGCGGAGGGGTCGTCCGAGACCACTGCGGTGACGTTCGAACGGGTCAGGTGCCGGAGCTCGTCGAGCGTGCCGGACTCGACCGACGTCCCGTTACGGATGATCGTCACGGTGTCGCAGACCTTCTCGACCTCGTGCAGGATGTGGCTGCTGAGCAGCACGGACGTACCCGTCGCGGCCGTCTCGCGCACGTACTCGGTGAACACGGCCTCCATGAGGGGGTCGAGACCCGACGTCGGCTCGTCGAGGATCAGCAGGTCCACGTCCATGGAGAACGCCGCCACGAGCGCGACCTTCTGCCGGTTGCCCTTGGAGTAGGTGCGGGCCTTCTTGGTGGGGTCGAGCTCGAAGCGCTCGAGCAGGTCGGCCTTGCGCTTCTTGTCCACCGTGCCGCGCAGCCGGCCCAGGAAGTCGATGGCTTCGCCGCCGGTCAGGTTGGGCCACAGGCTGACGTCACCCGGTACGTAGGCGAGTCGTCGGTGCAGCTCGACGGCGTCGCGCCAGGCATCCCCGCCGAACAGACGGGCCGTGCCGGAGTCCGCGCGCAGCAGGCCGAGCAGGACGCGGATGGCGGTCGACTTGCCGGCCCCGTTGGGGCCGAGGAACCCGGCTACCTCGCCGGGCTGGACGGTCAGGTCCAGGCCGTCGAGGGCCTGGACCCGTCCGAAGGACTTGCGCAGGTCGTCGATCTGAATCGCTGGTGTCGCGGTCATGACTCGCTCGCTCTCTGACGTCGGAAGGGGACGTGGCAGGGCAGCGCGCTCTCGACCGGCGGGTACCGGTCAGCCTGGGGCAGGCGTGGGCGCTACCTCCTCGCCCGACGGCGGGTCGGACACGTACATGAGGTAGTCGTCGAGCATCCGACGGGACGTGAGGAAGCCCTCGGTGAACAGCTCCATCATCGGCAGGTAGCTCTTGGAGAAGTAACCACGGACGATTCCGACGAGATCGCCCGGGTCCGACGGCGGGTTGAGCGTGACCTCCAGCAGCAGCGCACCGAGCGAGGACAGCGTGAGGTAGCGCGCCCGTGCGGCCTCGTCCCTGCTGGGAACGATGACGCCCGCGGCGACGCCCTCCTGGGTGTAGTCGACCGCGTCGTCGACCATGTGGCCGATGAACTCCCGGGCCAGTGGGCTGCCGTCCTGCATGGAGCGCAGCACGTACCCGACGAGGGTCGCGTTCTGCTCGGCGGCGGCGAACTTGTGGAAGAAGCTCTGGTCCGCCGCGGCGTCGGCGACGTTCTCCCGCTTGAGCCGACGGATCGTGGCCAGCAGGTGCGCGTCGCACTCGGCACGGAGCTTGTCCTTGGAGCTGAAGTGGTGCATCACGAGGCCGGCGCTCACCCCCGCGTCGGACGCGATGGCCCGGACCGGCGCGCCGAAGCCGTCCACCGCGAACCGGGTGATCGCTGCATCGCGGATCCGGGCACGGGCGGTCAGGTCGGCGTCGGCGGGCACACCGCTGCCCGACGGCGGGGTGGTTCCCCCGCGCTCTTCGTCGCCACGCACTGAACGCATGTTCAGCATGCTAATCACGTGTTCAGTCCGGTGTCCAGACCGGTGCCGGACGGGCAGCCCGGTAGTGGGCCCACCCGCCCGGCACGGACGTGGCTCAGGCCTCCGCGGTGCCGCGCCAGCGGCCGATCGCACCCATCACGTGATAGATCACGAGGGCGGCGGCGGTACCGAGGGCGATACCGCCGAACTGCAGGTCACCAGCGGTCCAGGTGAAGTTGGCGATGCCGATCACGAGCGGCACGGCCGCCGTCGTCAGGTTGACGGGATCCGAGAAGTTGACCTTGCCCTGCACCCAGATGCGGGCGCCCAGGATGCCGATCATGCCGTAGAGCATGGTCGTGACGCCGCCGATCACTCCATCGGGGACGCTGGCGATCAGCGCGCCGAACTTGGGCGACAGGCTGAGCACCAGCGCACCGAACGCGGCCACCCAGTACGCCGCCGTCGAGTACACCCGGGACGCCGCCATGACGCCGATGTTCTCGGCGTACGTCGTGGTGCCGGAGCCGCCGCCGAGGCCCGCGAGGGTCGTGGCGACACCGTCGGCCAGGAGCGCCCGGCCGGTCAGCGGGTCGTAGTTGCGGCCGGTCATCGCGGCCACCGACTTCACGTGCCCGACGTTCTCGGCGATGAGCACCAGCACCACGGGCAGGAACAGACCGAGCACGCCCGGGTCGAACGACGGCGCCACGAAGTGCGGCAGACCCACCCAGTCCGCCTGACCGACCCTCGAGAAGTCGACCTCGCCGCGCAGGGTGGCGACGGCGTACCCGATGACGACGCCGAGCAGGATCGCGAGCCGGCCGACGAGGCCGCGGAACAGGACCTGGATGAGGATGATCGAGGCCAGGGTGATGACCGCCGTCACCGGAGAGGCCTGGAAGCCCGTGCAGATACCCTGCTCGTCGCACGTGCCCCAGGCGACCGGCGCCAGGTTCAGGCCGATCAGCGCCACGATCACGCCCGTGACGACGGGCGGCATCGCCACCTGGATCCAGCGCGGTCCCGCGAAGTGCACCACCACGCCGACGAGCGTCAGGAGCAGGCCGGTGGCGAGGATGCCGCCGATCGCGGCCGACTGCCCGCTCGACGCCGTGGCCGCCAGGATCGGCGAGATGAACGCGAAGCTCGAGCCCAGGTAGCTCGGCAGCTTGTTGCCGGTGATCAGCAGGAAGGAGATCGTGCCGATCGCCGAGAAGAACAGCGTGGTGCCCGGGTCGAACCCCGTGATGGTCGGCACCAGGAACGTGGCGCCGAACATCGCGACGATGTGCTGCAGGCCGATCCCGATGGTGCGCGGCCAGCTCAGCCGCTCGTCGGGGGCGACGACCTCACCGGGGGTGATGCGTGCGCCGTCACCGTGCAGCTGCCAGCCGATTCGCATGTGTCTGTCCTTGATCTCGCAACGGGGGTGTCGCGCGGATCCTAGTCGCAGGTACTGCGGACCTCGCTGAGCTCGGCGTCGACCACCGGCGCCGGGCAGAGGAACTGCGTGTACCGCTCGTCGTCGTCGACGTGGCGCTTCAGCCAGGAGAGGCTGTACTTCGCGATGGTCGTGCTGGGGGCGCTCGGCGCGGAGTGTGACGCGTCCCGCAGCTCCAGGTACGCCTTGTCCCCGTCGGCCGGTAGCGACTCGTAGATCGGCTCCGCGTACGACCGCACCCGTGCGACGACGTCGTCCTCGGCGCCGATGACCAGGGTCGGGGCGGTGACCTCGGGAAAGGTCCTGTCCGGGCTCCACGGGGTCATCGGGATGACCGCTCGCAGCGCGGGATCGTCCTTGGCTGCCTCCAGGCTGCCGCCGCCACCCATCGAGTGCCCCATCACGGCGAGCCGGTCGGGATCGATGCGATCCGCCAGGGCGCCCTCCCGCAGCTGCTCCAGGGCGGCGAGGAGCTGCGCGCCACGCCGGGTGGGCGAGTCGGCAGGACGGAGGGTGTCGATGGTGAGGACGACGAAGCCCTGGGAGGCCAGTCGCGGGCCGAGCCAGGCGATGGCGGCCTGCGAGGAGCGGTAGCCCGGAGAGATCGCCACCGCGCCGAACGTCCCCTCGGAGGTGTCGGTCGGGTAGTACACGGTGCCGCCGCCGTATCCCTCGGCGGCGGCACGCGTGATGACGACCGCGCGGATCTCGAACGTCCCCCGGGCAGCCACGATGCTCTCCGCCGTCGGGTCGGGCCCGCGCTGGTAGCGGTCGTCGGCGGCAGCGGCCGGGACCGCCACGAAAGTTCCGGCGGCGAGCGCGGTCGCCGCGAGAGCGGCTCGGACGGCACGAGAAAAGCTCTGCATGGAGTTCTCCGATGTGTGTCGCGGCAAGGACGGCCGGGACGACCATAGGAAAGATTTCTCCACACGGCCTGCGCTGGCTGTGGCTCAGCCGAGCTGCGGGCGCACCTCGCGCGCGATCAGGTCGAGGTGGTCCAGGTCCGCCAGGTCGAGGACCTGCAGGTAGACCCGCTGGACGCCCACGGCCTCCAGGGCCTTGAGCCGGTCCACAGCCTCGGCCACGGTGCCGGCGATGCCGTGCTCGCGCAGCTCGGCGGGCTCGCGGCCGATCGCCGCGGCCCGCTTGGTGAACTCGGCCTCGTCCTGGCCGACGGCGGCGACCAGCGCCACTGACTGGACGATCGACCCGGGCGCGCGACCGACGTCGGCCAGGGCCTTGTTGATGACCTCGATCCGCGGGCCGATCGTGTCGATCTCCGGGAAGGACTGGTTGTACTCGTCGCCGTACCGCGCCGCGAGCGCGGGCGTCCGGCGTGGGCCTCCGCCACCGACGAGCACCGGGATCCTGGACTGGGCGGGCTTCGGCAGGGCCGGGGAGTCGACGAGCTCGTAGTGCTCGCCGGAGAAGGAGAACGTCTCCCCGGCCGGGGTGCCCCACAGGCCGGTGACGATCGCGAGCTGCTCCTCGAGGATGCCGAACCGCTTGTCCGGGAACGGGATGCCGTAGGCCTTGTGCTCGGCCTCGAACCAGCCCGTGCCGAGGCCGAGCTCCACCCGTCCGCCGGACATCTGGTCCACCTGCGCCACCTGGATCGCGAGGACGCCGGGGTGCCGGAACGTCGCCGAGGACACCAGGGTGCCGAGCCGCACCGTGGACGTGTCGCGGGCGAGGCCGGCGAGCGTGATCCAGGAGTCGGTGGGGCCGGGCAGGCCGTCGCCGCCGCCCATGGCCAGGTAGTGGTCGGAGCGGAAGAACGCGCTGAACCCGAGCTGCTCGGTCGTCTGGGCGACGGCGAGCTGGTCGTCGTAGGTCGCGCCCTGCTGGGGCTCGGTGAAGATACGCAGGTCGAGAGTCATGGCACCCACGATGCCACGCCGCACCGACATCAGCCGTCAGCCGTCGGCCGTCGGCCGTCGGCTCAGTCGAAGACGGGGTCCGTGGTGCGCGAGCGCTTGATCTCGTAGAAGTACGGGTACCGCGCGAGGGCCACCGAGGCGTCGAACAGCGCCCCCGCCTCCTCGCCGCGCGGGATGCGCGTGAGCACGGGGCCGAAAAACGCGACGCCGTCGACGTGGATCGTGGGCGTGCCGACATCGTCGCCGACGGGCTTCATGCCCGACTCGTGGGAGGCCGCGAGCGCCGCGTCGTGGTCGGTGGACGTGGCCGCCTCGGCGAGGGTGGCGGGCAGTCCCGCCTCGGCGAGGGCCTCGACCGCCACGGCGTCGAAGTCCTTGTTCTGCTGATCGTGGATCCGGGTGCCGGCCGCGGTGTAGAACGCGGAGAACGCCTCGGGGCCGTGGTCCGTCTGGACCGCCGCGGCGATGCGGCCGATGCCGCGCGACCGCTCGATGCGCGCCCGGTAGTCGGCGTCGATGTCCCTGTCCTTGTTGAGCAGGTACAGGCTCATGAGCTTGAAGGTGAGCTCGACGTCGCGGATCCGGGCCACCTCGAGGGCCCAGCGCGACGTGATCCAGGCGTAGGGGCACATGGGGTCGACGTAGACGTCGACGACGGGCTTGGCTGCGGTCTCGGTCACGCCGAGCAGACTACGCTCACTGCGTGACCGGGATCCGTTGGGCGAGTCTCGCCACCGTCGTCGGCGGCGGGGTGGTCGCATCGGTGTGCCTCGTGGGCGTCCTGCTCGGCCATCCGTGGTCGGCCGTGCCCGGCGGGCTCGGCCTCCTGATGGCAGTACGTGAGGTGCGCTACCTGCGCAGACTCCGGGCCGGCAAGATCCCGAGGCGAGAAAGTTAGCGCCGTGAACACCATGCAGCGTTCAAGAATGCTTCACGCCGCCCGACGGGCACGCGGTAGCCTGCCTGGCATGACCGCCGTCCGTACCCACACGCATGCGCAGGCAGTAGACGTCGCGGTGGACCTGTTCACCCGGCAGGGGTACGAGGGGACCACCGTCGAGGAGATCGCCGACGCCGCCAAGGTCAGCCGGGCCACGTTCTTCCGCCGGTACCGCTCGAAGGAGGACGTGGTCTTCGCCGACCACGAGCTCCTGCTCGAGGAGGTGGTGGTGATGCTGGCCGCCACCCGCCCCGACGCCCGAACCAGCGAGGAGGCAGGGCACGACCTCGGTCGTGCCTGGGACCCCGACGTCGACCCGTACCTCGAGGTGTGCCGCGCGGCACGCATGGTGTTCGACCACCATGTCGGCCAGCGTGACACCTCGCTCGCCCGGTACGCCCTGCTCCAGCAGGTACCCGCCCTGCGCGACCGCGAGCTCATCACCACGCACCGCTACGAGCGGGCGTTCACCCACTACCTGCGTGACACGCTGCCGCCGGAGCGGTCGACGTCCACCGCGTCGATAGCGTTCGCCGCCTCCGTCGTCGCCGTCCACAACGCGATACTGCGCCGCTGGCTGCGTACGCCGTCGCTGGAGCTGCGGCCCGAGCTCGAGGAGGCGTTCGCCGACCTGCGGCGGGCCGCCGTGCTCGGCACGGCCGCGCATACGCCGGCCGACGGCGGAGCCCCGGCGGGCCGCCGCGTGGTGGTGACGGTCGTCGAGGGCGGTGCCGGGCCCGACGAGGTGGCGCGCGCGGTCCGGGAAGCGCTCGCCTAGCGTCCTCGCCCAGCCGTCCGTGGCTGAGCTCCGTGCCGGAGTTCCGTGCCGGAGTTCCGTGCCGGAGTTCCGTGCCGGAGTTCCGCTGGACGTTCCGGCAGGGAATGCGGTCATGGCATCCTGTGTTCCGCTAGCCGTAGAGAAGTAGACCAAG
>NZ_JAJQMN010000020.1:55242-78456 GCF_028994775.1 Promicromonospora iranensis
GATGCACACGTGCTCCGGGGTCGGTGAAATTCCGAGCCGGCGGTGATAGTCCGCGACCCGGGTCGCTCCTTCGGGAACGACCTGGTTGACCTGGTGAGATTCCAGGACCGACGGTTAAAGTCCGGATGGGAGGAAGCACGTGCGGCGCGCGCCGTCGACCCTTCGGGGCCACGGCTCCGCGTCGTCGTCGGCGCCCCTGTGGCGTACCGGCCCTCACCCCGGAGTCCCCGTGTGCGGACTTCGGAGAGGGATAGAGACATGGACTGGTTCCGCGCCGCCTACGATGCGACGTTCCTGGTCGCCGACCAGCAGATCTACTGGCGCGAAGTGATCGGCAACGTGTTCGGGCTCGCGTCCGCGCTGGGCGGGCTGCGCCGCAAGGTATGGGCCTGGCCGGTGGGCATCGTGGGGAACATCCTGCTCTTCACCGTCTTCATGGGCTCGTGGTTCGGCGAGACGACGCGCGCCGACATGCTGGGCCAGGCGGGCCGCCAGATCATGTTCATCGCCGTCTCGGTCTACGGCTGGTACCGCTGGCGCCAGACCCGGCGGCTGGGCGGCGTGGGCACCGTGGCGGTGCACCCCCGCTGGGCCTCGTGGCGGGGCCGGGTCGGTCTCGTGACCGGGATGCTCGCCGGCACGCTCCTGCTCACCCCGCTCTTCCGGACCCTTGGCTCGTACGAGCCGGTCTGGGCCGATGCGTGGATCTTCATGGGTTCGGTGCTCGCCACCTACGGCATGGCCAAGGGCTGGGTCGAGTTCTGGCTGATCTGGGTGGCCGTCGACCTCGTCGGCGTGCCCCTGCTGTTCTCCGCCGGATACTGGGCGACCGCCCTGATGTACCTGCTCTACGGCGCGTTCACGCTGTTCGGGTTCTTCGCGTGGTGGCGCATCAGCAACCGCGAGACCGCGACCCCGGACGAGGTGGTGCCCACGGCCTGATCGCGTACCGTCGGCGCACGTGACGTCACAGGACCGCACAGCACGGATCGGGATCGTCGGCTCGGGCTTCCGGGCCCGCACCATGCTGCGCGTGCTGCATGCGCTGCCGGACCGCTTCGAGGTGGCCGGCGTAGCGACCCGGAACGCGGCGGACCGAGCGGAGCTGGCGGTGCGGGGCCTGCCGGCGGCCGGGCTGCCGGGGCTTCCCGCACCCGCCTATGCCTCGGTCGCGGAGCTGCTCGCCGGCGGCCGTCCCGACGTCGTCCTGCTGACCTTGCCCGCCGGGGCCGCGCAGCCGGTGGTCCGCGACCTCGCCACCGCGGGCGTCCCCGTCCTCACGGAGACGCCCGCGGCCGGCACCGTCGAGGAGCTGACGGCGCTGCAGCGGCTCGTGGACAACGGCGCCTGCGTGCACGTCGCGGAGCAGTACCACCTGGAGCCGCTGGTCGGGGCGCAGCTCGCGGTCGCGGCGTCCGGCCTGCTGGGGGCGGTGACGGACGCGCACGTCGCCGTCGCGCATGACTACCACGGCCTCAGCGTGCTGCGCCGGGCGCTGGGCGTCACGTTCGAGGACGCGGAGATCACCGCCAGGCGGGACGCCCGCCGGGTACTGCCCGGTCCCAGCCGTGAGGGCGACCCCGAGGACCTGACCCTCGTCGACACGGTGCGCGCGACGGCGTGGCTGGACTTCGGCGGCCGGCTGGGCACCTACGAGTTCGACGACGTCCAGTACCGCTCCTGGGTGCGCTCCCCTGCACTGCTGGTCCGCGGTGAGCGCGGCGAGCTGCGCGACGACGTCGTGCGCCAGGTCGGTGCCGACGGGCTCCCACGGCGATCCGCGCTGGAGCGGGTGGCCGCAGGCGGGGCCGGCAGCCACGAGGGTATGTTCCTGCGCGGTTACACGCTCGACGGCGAGTGGCTGTACCGCAACGCGTTCCGCCCGGCCCGCCTGCCCGACGACGAGCTGTCGATCGCCCGCATCGTCGCCGACATGGCGGACCACGTGCTGCACGGGGCGCCGGCGCCGTACTCCGTGGCGGAGGCGGCCCAGGACCAGTACCTCCAGCTCGAGGTGCGGCGCGCCGCGGCGTCGGGCGAGCGGGTGCGGACGCTGCCCCAGGCCTGGGCCCACGGGCGCACCTGCCGCCACTCCGGGGAGAGCCGTCCGTGAGACGTAGTATCGCTTGACCTGAGATCCGGTACCGGCGCACCATGGACGCATGACTCAGACCCCAGGAGTGACGGCGCCCGACTACGACGTCTCGCAACCGCTCGACATCGACTTCGCCGGCGCCTTCGCCGACATCACGGAGGAGGAGCGCGCGCACCAGCTCGCCGTCCGCCAGTTCGTGCAGGACGAGGTCCTGCCCGTCATCGACGGCTACTGGGAGCGGTACGAGGTCCCGATGGACCTGGTCAAGCGCATGGCCGAGCTGGACTTCCTGCGCGACGGCGTGGACGTGCCCGGCTACCCGAAGATCTCCAAGATGGCGGAGGGCCTGGCCGCGATGGAGATGTCGCGCGGCGACGGCTCGGTCACGACCATCTGCGGCGTGCAGGGCGGCCTGGCACTGCGCTCCATCGTGATGCTCGGCTCGGACGAGCAGATCGAGAAGTACGCGGGCCCCATGGCCCGCGGCGAGATCCTCGGCGCGTTCGCGCTGACCGAGCCCACGCACGGCTCGGACTCGGTGGCCCTGGAGACCTCCGCGGTGAAGGAGACCCACGACGGCGTCGAGGGCTACGTCATCAACGGCGAGAAGAAGTGGATCGGCTTCGGCTCGATCGGCGACATCTCGGTGGTCTGGGCACGCGGCGAGGACGGCCAGGTCCACGGCTACATCGTCCCGCAGGACACCCCGGGCTACGAGGCGAAGACCATCGAGGGCAAGATCTCGCTGCGCGCCATCCACCAGGCGCACATCGTGCTCAACGACGTGTTCGTCCCGGCCGAGAACCTCCTGCCGAAGGCCCGCTCCTTCAAGGACACCGGCCGCGTCCTGTTCGCCACCCGCCTCGGCGTCGCGTGGGGCGCCGTCGGCCAGGCGATCGCCTGCTACGAGGCCGCCGTCGCGTACTCCAAGCAGCGCACGCAGTTCGGCCGGCCGCTCGCGGCGAGCCAGATGGTGCAGGAGCGCCTCACCAAGATGCTGTCGATCCTCACGCAGATGCAGCTCCTCGTGAA
Source organism: Promicromonospora iranensis (assembly GCF_028994775.1). Classification (GTDB taxonomy): domain Bacteria; phylum Actinomycetota; class Actinomycetes; order Actinomycetales; family Cellulomonadaceae; genus Promicromonospora; species Promicromonospora iranensis_A. Next base: position 58,370 of record NZ_JAJQMN010000020.1, read on the forward strand.
GCAGCTGACGCGGCTCGACGAGGCCGACCAGCTCACCGGCCCGCAGGCCTCGCTCGCCAAGTACACGTGCACCCGCGGGGCGCGCGAGATCGCGGCGATCGCCCGCGACCTGCTCGGTGGCAACGGCATCCTGCTGGAGAACCGCGTGGCGCGGCACTTCGCCGACATCGAGGCCCTGCACACCTACGAGGGCACCGAGAGCATGCAGGCCCTGATCATCGGCCGCGAGATCACGGGCACCAGCGCTTTCGCCTGATCGTTCGCCCGTCGGTCGAGCTTGTCGAGGCCGGGTCCCGACAAGCTCGACCAACGACCTGGGGTAGGGGTACCCCGACCTTCGTATCGTGGGGCGACAGCATGTCGCGGCGGCATGCGTCGGCCTAGTGTCATGACCATGACCAGCGATGACGGCCCGCCGCCGCCACCCCAGCACCGCCCCCTCGAGGACCGGGTCGCGCCCGCGCTCGTCTCGGCCCCCGCGTTCTTCAGGGCGCCGTACGACGCCGCCACCTGGCGCGCCGTCGCCGCCCTCGCGACCGGCTGGATGTGGCACCTGACCGGCGGGCTGGTCCTGTGGATCCTCGTCCTGGTGTCCGCGGGCCTGGTCCCGGCGCTCGGCGTCGGGGTACCCCTGCTCGCCGCCTCCCTCGTCGCCGCCCGGTGGTTCGGCGGGACGGAGCGCAGCCGCATCGCCGCACAGACCGGCGTACTGATCCCTGCCCCGCTGCCCCGGCCCCCGGCCCGGCGCGGCTTCTGGTCGAGGCTGTGGTCGCCGATGCGCGACAGCCGGGCGTGGGCCGCCACGCTCTACGCCTTCCTGGCGATGCTGGTCAGCTCGGTGTTCTTCCCGCTCACCGCGGCGCTGCTCGCCGGCGCCGTCGCGGCGGTCGCGTTCGTTCCGCTCGGCCAGGGCACCGCTCTCGCCCAGTGGTCCGGCCTGTCCTGGCCGGCCACGGTGGTCGGTGCGCTCGCCGGCGCCGTCGTCCTGGTGTGGGCGGGCGCCGCGCTCGCGCAGTACGGGTCCTACCTCACGGTGCGTCTCGCGACGCACCTGCTGGGGCTGTCCGCCGCCGACGTCGCCCGCGCCCGCGCCGCCGTCGCCGAGCAGGAGACGCGCCGCGCCGAGGCTGCCGCCAACACCGCCCGTGAACGGGCGGTCGTCCTCACCGAGTCCCGTACGGCGGTCGTGTCGGCCGCCGACACCGAGCGTCGCCGCATCGAGCGCGACCTGCACGACGGCGCCCAGCAGCGCCTGGTCGCCCTGGGCGTCGAGCTCGGTGTGGCCCGCCGGCTGGCCGACAGGGATCCGGAGCAGGCCGTCGCCGCCCTGGAGCTCGCGCACCGCGAGATCAAGGAGACGCTCGCCGAGCTGCGCGACCTGGTCCGCGGCATCCACCCGGCGGTCCTCTCCGACCGCGGGCTCGACGCCGCGCTCTCCGCCCTCGCGGGGCGCAGCCCGGTCCCGGTCCGCGTGGAGGTCTCCGGTGACCTCACGCCCGCGAGCGCCCCCGCGCAGGCCGCGGCGTACTTCGTGGTGGCCGAGGCCCTGACCAACGTCGCCAAGCACGCCGGGGCGGAGTCGGTATCGGTGCACGCGAGCCTGGTACCCGAGGACCACCCGTCGCGGCTGCGCGTCATCGTGCACGACGACGGCCGCGGCGGCGCCGAACCGTCGCCCGGCAGCGGGCTCGAGGGCCTGCGCGGCCGGGTCGCCGCCCTGGACGGCACGTTCGAGCTCGACAGCCCGCCCGGTAAGGGCACCCGCCTGACCGTGGAGGTCCCGTGCGCATCGTGATCGCTGAGGACTCCGTTCTCCTCCTGGACGGTCTGACCCGGCTGCTCGCCGCCGAGGGCCACACCGTGACCGGCTACGGCACGGCGGACGATCTCGTCCGGGCGCTGTCGACGGCCGGCACCGAACTGCCCGACCTGCTGATCACGGACGTGCGGATGCCGCCGTCGCACACCGACGAGGGGCTCCGCGCCGCCGTGCACCTGCGCAGCCTGCATCCCGACCTGCCGGTCCTCGTGCTGTCGCAGTACGTCGAACAGAGCTACGCGAGCGAGCTGTTCGCCCGCGGCGCCCGCGGCCTCGGCTACGTGCTCAAGGACCGCGTGGCCGACGTCGACGAGTTCCTCGACGCCGTCGCCCGGGTGTCCGGGGGCGGCACCGTCGTGGACCCCGAGGTGGTCACCCAGATCATCGCCCGGCGCCCCGGCTCCGATCTCGACGTCCTGACCCGGCGGGAGCGCGAGGTGCTCGCGCTCATGGCCGAGGGCCGCTCCAACGCCGCCATCGCGGACCGCCTCGTCGTGGGGCTGGCCGCCGTGGAGAAGCACGTCACCAACATCCTGAACAAGCTCGGCCTCCCGCCGGCCACCGACGACCACCGCCGGGTGCTCGCCGTGCTGCGCTGGCTCGACCAGAACGGATCCCGCTGATGAACCAGCATCCCCAGAACGCCCCCGTCCCCACCGACGCCGTCGAACCACCCGGCCCGTACGCCGAGCAGGGGCCGTACGCCGGGCAGGGCTCGTACCAGCCGGAACCGCCGCGCCGCGGTGTCACCGGGCGTGTCCTCGGCGCCGTCGGCGTGGTCATCGCCCTCGTGGTGGTCGCCTTCGGTGCGCTGTACCTCGTCGACCTGACCATGTCGGAGACCAGCACCACCCACCGGTCCTACGACGCCGTGGACTCCGTGGTGCTCGTGGCCGACGGCGATGTCACCGTCACCGCCGCCGAGGGCGACATCGAGGTCGACGCCATCGCGCACAGCGGCCTGCGGGAGCCCACGTACTTGGCGGAGGAGTCGGCGAACCGCCTGGAGCTCACGCACGAGTGCGGTTGGTCCATCGGCTCGCGCTGCTCCGGGGCGCTCGACGTGACGCTGCCGGCCGGCACGGAGGTGACGGTCCGCACGGCGAACGGCGACGTCGTGGCGAACGGGCTGGCCGGGGACGTGTCCCTGGACAGCAGCAACGGCCGGATCGAGGCCACCGACATCACCGGCCCGCTCACCGCGAGCACCAGCAACGGTGACATCGACGTCGCGGACGTCGGGGCCGACGTCAGGACCTTCACCTCGAACGGTGAGGTCGACATCGCCGACGTGGACGGCACCGTCACCGTCGACAGCGGCAACGGCGACATCACCATCGGTTCGGTGACCGGCGACACCTCGGCGACGACGAGCAACGGCGAGGTGCAGGTCACGGTGGTCGGCGGCGACGTGTACGCCGAGTCCAGCAGCGGCGACGTCACGGTGGTCGGTGACGGCGAGCCGGTAGCCCTGACGATGTTCACGTCGAGCGGCGACGAGATCGTCCAGGGGGCGGTCGACCCGGCCGCCGAGCGCACGGTCGAGCTCCGCAGCTCGAACGGCGACGTGTCCTACCTCGACGAGTAGGCGCCCCGCGAACCTACTGCCCCGCGAACGTGAGCCAGAGCAGTGTGACGTTCAGCGCCACGATGACGCCCGCGACCACCCAGGCCAGCACCTGGGTGGTCAGGGCGTTGCGGTGCTCGCCCAGCAGCTCACGGTTTCGGGTGATCCGGACGAGCGGGATCATCGCGAACGGGATGCCGAAGCTCAGCACCACCTGGCTCACCACGAGGAGCCAGGTGGGCGAGATGCCGGTCATCAGCAGCACGATCGCGGGCAGCAGCGTGACCAGCCGCCGGGTCAGCAGCGACACCCTCACCCGCAGCAGGCCCGCCATGATCTCCGCCCCCGCGTATGCGCCGACGGAGGTCGACGCGAGCCCCGAGGCCAGCAGCCCGACCGCGAAGAGCACCCCCACCACCGGCCCGAGCGCCCCGGTGATCGCGGCGTGCGCACCCTCGATCGTGTCCGTCCCTGCCCGGCCGGGCAGGTTCGCCGCCGCGAGCAGGAGCATCGCGATGTTCACGCTTCCGGCCAGGACCAGCGCGAGCACGACGTCGACCCGGGTGCCGCGCAGGATCCGCGCCGTCGGCGTCGACGGCGCCTGCAGGTGGTCCCGGGCGAGCGAGGAGTGGAGGTAGATCGCGTGCGGCATCACCGTGGCGCCGAGCATCGAGGCCGCCAGGAGCACCGAGTCGGCACCGGCCAGCCGAGGCACGAGGCCGGCCAGCATGGCCGCCGGGTCCGGCGGGGAGAAGAACAGCCCGGCGCAGAAGCCCACGGTGAGCACCGCGAGCATCGTGGTGACGACGCCCTCGAACGCACGCTGCCCCCGGCGCTGCTGCACCGCCAGGACCAGCAGCGACACCACCCCGGTGAGGATCCCGCCCAGCACGAGCGGCACGCCGAAGAGGAGGTGGAGCGCGATGGCGCCGCCGATCACCTCCGCGAGGTCCGTCGCCGCGGCCACCACCTCGGCCTGCGCCCAGTAGGCGAGGCGGGCCGGACGCGGCAGCCGCTCCCCCAGCACCTCCGGCAGCGAGCGCCCGGTCACCACGCCGAGCTTGGCCGACAGGTACTGCACGAGCACCGCCATCACGTTGGCCACGACGAGCACCCAGATGAGCAGATAGCCGAACCGGGCGCCGGCTGTCAGGTTCGCGGCGACGTTGCCGGGGTCCACGTAGGCGATGGCCGCGACGAAGGCCGGGCCGAGCAGGACGACGAGGCGAGCGCGGCCGGCGCGCGGCCCGGCGACGGTTCGGGTCATCGGTTCTCCATCGAGTTCGTCCCTCCGAACTCTAGCTCGCGGGCATCCGGATCCGTACCGTTATCCGTCGGCCGCCGACTGCGCCGCGGATCAGTGCAAGGATGTGGCCGTGCCGAGCGCGTCAGACATTTCGACAACGCCCAAGGCCGTGGGCAAGGACATCCTGCGGTCCGCCACCCGTGTGCTCACGTCCTGGCCGGCCCTGTGGATCGGCTTCGTCCTGGCCCACGCCTGGATCATCCTGCAGGCCTGGGTCTTCAACCAGCAGATCCTCGGCGACGTGGGCCTGTACGAGTGGTGGGTCCGCAACGGCATGGATGTCGGGTGGTGGCCGGTCTTCCACTACGACTGGGTGTATCCGCTCGGCGCCCTGGCGCCCATGGCGGTCCCGGCGCTGCTGACCGAGTCGACGGACGGCTACAGCTGGGTGTGGATGGGGCTGGTGACGGTCTCGAACGCCGTCGCGGTGCTGGTCCTCGGCCGGGCTCGACCGCGCGGACGGATCGCGGTCTGGTTCTGGCTCGCCTTCCTCGTGGCGCTCGGTCCCATCTGGATCGGCCGGCTCGACGGCCTGCTCGCGCCGATCATCCTCGTCGCGCTGGTCATCGCGGCCAAGCGGCCCGCGCTCGCCATGACCCTGGCCACGATCGGCGCGTGGATCAAGATCGCTCCGGGCGCGGTGGCGCTCGCGCTGGCCGCGACGACGTCGGGGGCCAAGTCGTTCCTGCGGAACGTGGTGCTGCCGGGTGCGGCGGTGTCCGCGGTCGTCGTCGGCGTCTCCTTCGCGGGCGGCGGCCAGGACAACGTGCTGGACGTGTTCGGCGAGCAGGGCGACCGTCAGCTGCAGGTCGAGGCGGTCGGCGCGACCCCGTTCACGATGGCGCGGCTCTGGGACCCGTCGATCCAGGTCGAGTACGACAACGTCATCTACACCTACGAGGTGCAGGGCGCCGGGGCCGACGCCGTCGCGCAGGCGCTCGACGTCGCCCTCCCCGTCGCCGCGGTCCTGATCGCGGCGCTCATGTGGTGGGCTGCGCGACGCCGTCCCGAGCGTGTCGGCGACATCCTGCTGATCGGTGCCGCCGCGGAGCTGCTGGCCCTCATCGTCTTCAACAAGGTGGGGTCCCCGCAGTTCATCGCGTGGATCGGGCCGCCCATCGCCGCCGCCATCGCGCTCGGCACCCGCACCCAGGGCACACGCCGCACCTGGTTCCTGCCTGCCCTCGGCACCATCGTCGTCGCACGGCTCACCATGGAGATCTACCCGCTCCAGTACGGCGAGTTCCTCGGCGGCTGGCCGCTGGCCACGAGCATCGGCGCCCTGCGCAACGCGCTCCTCGTGGCGCTCCTGATCGGCGCGATCGTCCGCCTGGTCCAGGTCGCATGGTCCCGCCAGACCGTTTCCAGAGCAGGTTGAGGGCCTTTTCAGGGATGTTCCCCATGCCAGGTGCATGGTGGCTCCGCTACGGTCAGGGTCGTGACATCGTGTGTAGCGGTAACCGTCTCGACGCCACCCGTTCCCCGGCTCGCCGCACGAAAGACTTCGTCCGGACATCGACGACCGGCAGGTTCGTAACGTGCGAGTAGCCATCGTTGCGGAGAGTTTTCTCCCGCAGGTCAACGGGGTCACGAATTCCGTCCTGCGGGTTCTCGAGCACCTGCACGAGCGGGGGGACCAGGCAATGGTCCTCGCGCCCGATGCCGACGCCTCGATCGGACATGTCCCGCCCTTCGTCAGCGGCGCCCCCGTCGTCGAGCTCGGCTCGATCGGCTTTCCCGGGTACCCGGACGTGCGGCTCGTCGTCGGCAAGAAGTGGCGCACCGAGCGCACCCTGGCGACGTTCGCGCCCGACGTCATCCACCTCGCGTCACCGTTCATCCTGGGCTGGCGCGGCATCCTGGCCGCCGAGCGGCTGCGGCTGCCGAGCGTCGCCGTCTACCAGACCGAGGTGCCGGGCTATGCGGCGCGCTACGGCCTGGGCGGCTTCGAGCCGCTGCTGTGGAAGCGGGTCAAGGACATCCACGAGCGGGCGACGATGACGCTCGCGCCGTCCACGGCGACCATGCGGCAGCTGGAGAACCACGGCATCCCCAACCTGCGGCTGTGGGGCCGGGGCGTCGACACGCAGGCGTTCCACCCGCAGTTCCGGGACGAGGCATGGCGCCGCAAGGTCGGCGCCGGCCGCGAGACCCTCGTGGGCTACGTGGGCCGGCTGGCCGCCGAGAAGCAGGTCGAGGCACTGCGCGTGCTGCAGGACCTGCCGGGTGTGCGGCTCGTCATCGTGGGTGACGGCCCCGAGCGGGACGACCTGCGGCAGATCCTCCCGGAAGCCCACTTCACCGGCCTGCTGCGGGGCGCCGAGCTGTCGCGCGCGATGGCCAGCCTCGACGTCTTCGTGCACCCCGGCGAGCTGGAGACCTTCGGCCAGACGCTGCAGGAGGCGCACGCCAGCGGTGTCCCGGTAGTGGCGCCCGCCGCGGGCGGGCCGCTGGACATCGTCAGGCACTCGCACGACGGGTGGCTGTACTCTCCAGGTGACCACGCGGCGCTCCGTGCCCGAGTCGCCGACCTGGTGGGCGACGAACGCAAGCGGCGCGCCTTCGGCACCGCGGCGCGCGAACGCGCCGAGGGGCGCACGTGGCACGACATCTGCTCCGAGCTCATGGGGCACTACGACGACGCGATCCGGGTGCACGCAAGAGCCGGCTCAGCGGAGGTATGACTTGCGAATCGTCCACGTCGCGAACTTCTACAGTCCTCGTTCCGGGGGCATCCGAACTGCGATGCACGCCATGGCCGGGCAGTACCTGTCCCGGGGGCACGAACCTGTGCTCGTCGTGCCCGGCAGGCGGGACGGGGTATCGCTCGTGGACGGCGTCCGGGTCGTCACCCTGGCGGCACCGCGCGTGCCGTTCTCCGGCGGGTACCGCGCCGTGGTGCAGCCCGGCAAGATGCGGGGCCTCCTGGAGACCCTCTCGCCCGACCGGCTCGAGGTGAGCGACCGCACCACCCTCGCCGGACTGGGCGACTGGGCCCGCGAGTCCGGCATCCCGTCGCTGATGATGCTGCACGAACGGGTCGACGGCGTGCTCCGCTCCTGGATTCCCGGTGCCGCGGAGGGTGGGCCGGCCGCCGCGTTCGGCGCCGCGACGACGCCGGCCCTGGCCGACCGCTACAACCTCGCGACCCTCCCGCGGTTCGACCGCCTGGTGGCCACCACCCAGTTCGCGGCGGGCGAGGTGGAACGCCTGGCCGAGCGCAACCGGACAGCGGTGCTCCCGCCGCTCTACCGCGTGCCGCTGGGCGTCGACCTGGAGCGGTTCCGGCCCGACCGGTACTCGGACGAGGCGCGCGCGCTGTACGCGCCGCCCGGCACCGCCCTGATCGTGCTCGCGAGCCGCCAGTCCACGGAGAAGCGGCCGGACCTCGCCATCGACGCCGCCGCGCAGCTCGTGCGTGACGGCCGCCCCGTGCGGCTCGTCGTCGCCGGCGCCGGGCCGCTCCTGCCGAAGATGCGGCGGCGGGCCGAGGCCGCAGGCCTGCCGCACCGGTTCCTGTCGTTCATCCCGGACCGTGACCGGCTCGCGACGCTGCTGACCTGCGCCGACGTCGTCATCGCCCCGGGCCCGATCGAGACGTTCGGGCTCGCGGCGCTCGAGGCGCTGGCGTCCGGGACACCGGTGGTCTGCAGCTCGTCGAGCGCCCTGCCCGAGGTGGTCGGCACCGCGGGCGCCGCCGCCCCGCCGGACGCCGCGGCGCTCGCCCTCGCGCTGCACGAGGTGCTGGACCGCGACGTGCCCCAACGCCGCAAGGCTGCCCGCGCACGCGCCGAGCTCTTCCCGTGGAGCGCCACGGGTGACGCGATGATCGAGCTGCACTCCCGCAAGGCGTTCGACCTGACGCTGGATCCCGTGCTCCCTGAGCTGGCCCGCCTGGAGCGTGCGCAGCCCGTGACGGTCGTGGCCGACCCGACGGACCCGATCCACACGGGCCCTGTGGGGCATCGGTGAGATGACGCCGCCGGCGGGACGCGAGCGCTGCTTCCGACTGGTCGCCCTCGGCGACTCGATCACGGCGGGTGTCGGCGACACCATCGGTCCCGACGCCGTCCACGGCCCCGGCTGGGCCGCGCATCTCGCCACCGTGCTCGGTGCGGAGGCGTTCACCAACCTCGCGACCAACGGCGCCCGCTCCCGCGACGTCGCCGGCACGCAGCTCGACGCCGCCGTGGCGCTCCGACCGCACCTCGCCACCGTGATCGTGGGCGGCAACGACGTGCTCCGCAGCGACTTCGACGCGCGGCTCACGCTGATGGACCTGCGCCGCTGCGTCAGCGAGCTGTCGCAGGCCGGTACTGACGTCGTGCTCGTGCTGCTGCCGGTCATCGGCCTGTTCGAGCTCAGTCCGCGGCTCGTGCGCCGGGTGATGCGGCGCCGGGTGGCGTCGATCAACGCGGCGGTCCAGGAAGTGGCGGCCGCGATGGGCGCGGGTGGGCTTGCGGCGGACGGGCCGGCGGGGCACCCCGTCAGTGGTGACGAGTCGACGCCGAGCTCGGGGCCCGGGAGGGTCGTCGTCGTGGACGCGACGCGGGCGATCGCCCCTGCCGGAGCCAAGGCCTGGCATGTCGACCGTGTGCACCCGTCACCCGCCGGACACCGGCAGCTGGCGCTGGCCGCCGCGACCGCGCTGGCCGATATGGGCCCGGAGTACGCCCCGCTCCCGGTCCGGGGCACGGACCAGGAGTGGGTGCGAGCTCTCGCCGCGCGGCTGCCCGAGGCACCCGACCCTCCGTCGGTGTGGCAACGCCTGGGCTGGCTGTTGAGAGCAGGCCTGCCCTGGTGCCTGCGCAGGGGCAGGGACTTTCTGCCAGGACTGCTCCGGGCCGTCGTGCACGACCTGCGAGCGGAACGGGTGCTCGCGCCCGGCAGCATGGTCACGAGCCTCGCCGACTCGGGCCTGGACCCCCGCCGCCGTATCGGCGGGGGATGACGGTCAACGGTCCTGCGGGCGCATGGCGTCGATGATCCGGGTCCAGTTGTCGCTCCCGTGGCCGTTCTCGCGGGCCCAGGTGTAGTACGCCTGGACCGCGGCGGGCAGGCCGGTGTCGACGCCGACCGCCTCGCTCGCGGCGACGATGTGGTCCGCGGTCGCACCCATCATGGTCACGGTGCTCAGGTGTCCAGGGTGCTCGCCCGCCTCGATCTGCACCCCGGGGTTCTCCCCCGCGGTCAGCATCTCGGGTGTGCCGACCAGGGTCTGCAGCAGCTCCGGCATCGCACGTGAGGCCGGGATGCCACCGGACTCGAGCAACGCGGTGGCGTGCAGGAGCGACGCGAGTGCGGTGAGGAACACGTCGAGGTTGGCCTGGTACATGAGCTGCGCCAGGCCCGGGTCCTCGCCGAGATACCGCGGTGCGCCGATCGTGGCCAGCGTCTCGCGGTCCGCCTCCAGCACCTCGGCCGGGCCGCTGTAGTAGACGTACGCGGCCTCGGTACCCACCATCGGCGCGGGCGTCATGACGCCGCCGGTGAGGAACCGCGCGCCGTGCTCCGCGGCCCACGTGGCGCCCTCGCGGGTGCGGTCCGGCGAGTCCGAGCTGAGGTTCACGATCGTGCGGCCCGCGAGCGCCTCGGTGGCGGAGCCGAGGATGTCGTACATCGCCTGGTAGTCGGTGAGGCTGAGGATGACGAGCTTGCTCGCCGCCAGGGCCTCTGCGGGCGAGCCGGCGAGCGTCGCGCCGGCGGCGACGACGTCGGCCGCGCGGCTCGGGGTGCGGTTCCAGACGGTGACCTGATGCCCCTCGCGCAGGAGGGTGTGGACCATGGCCTGGCCCATGGGGCCGAGCCCCATGAGGGTGACGGGTGTGCTCATCGGAGGGCCTCCATGGTGGCGGTGTGGTCTGGGGAGTCGCTGTTGTCGGCGTGGAAGCTCTCGTAGAGCCTGGCGGAGCCCTCGGCCCCGCGTCCTGCGGCGATCTGCTTGTTGATCAGCTCCTGCACCACGGCGATCAGGGCTGGGTCGACGCCCTGTTCCTCGCTCGCGCGCACGATGTGGCTCTGGCTGAGCTCGGTGAACTCCAGGCTCTGCTGGCCCGGGACGGTGTAGTCACCGCCGTCGATCACCGCGGCGTCGAGCGCGAAGCCGGCGGTCATCGCGCTGAGGAACGGTGTGGCACGCGCCGCGAAGTCGGTGGCGCTCATGCCTGCGGAGCCGACCATCGCGGCACCGTGGAGGAACCCGGCGAACATGCTGTACATGCCCGAGAGCATGGCCAGGTCGAAGAGCGACGCGAGGCCGCTGTCCTCGCCGTCGTAGGTGCTGGTCGCCCAGCGGTCGAGCACCGGCCGGTTCGCGTTGAAGACCTCGCGGGACCCGCTGTACAGGATCGAGGCCTCCGAGGTGCCGATCATCGGCGGGGTCGCCATGATCGCGCCGTCGAGGTAGTCGACGCCGTGGCCGGCCGCCCACGTGGCCAGCTCACGCGCCTCGTTCGGCGTAGTGGTCGTGAGGTTCACCAGTGCACGCCCGCGCATCCCGGCGATGACCGGGTCGAGGGTGTCGTGCACGGACGCGTGGTCCAGCAGGCAGGCGATGATCAGGGGGTGGGCCGCCACGGCGGCGCTGATGGCTGACGCCGCCTCAGCGCCCCGCGCGCTCAGGTCGGCGGCCCGGGCCGGGGTGCGGTTCCAGACGGTCACGGCATGACCGGCGTCGAGCAGGGTGGTGGCGAGGGCGCTGCCCATCGCGCCCAGGCCCAGCACCGTGACGCCGGTGCCTTGGGGATCGGTCATCAAGGATCTCCTCGGTAGGTAGGTACCTGCCCATGCTCGGCGCGCGACGTACGATCATGGAAGTACCCACTAATTACTGGGGTACTTACTCTTTGGTACGTAGGAGGAGTTCGATGACGAAGGCACCACGCACCGGCCCCTATGTCTGCGGCATCGACGCCGCGCTCGACGTCGTCAGCGGCAAGTGGAAGGGCCTGATCCTCTGGGAGCTCGACGAGCACGGCGTGCGCCGGTTCGCGGAGCTGCGGCGCGGTCTGCCCGGCGTCAGCGAGAAGATGCTGACGCAGCACCTCCGCGAGATGGAGGCGGACGGGCTGGTCCGCCGTCAGGTCTACGCGGAGGTGCCGCCGCGGGTGGAGTACTCCTTGACGGAGCACGGCCGGGCACTCAACGAGGCCCTGGCACCACTCGGGGACTGGGGTGTCGAACGGATCCGGCGGGAGCGGTCGGACCTGGTCGAGCACAGGGACGCGGCGGCGCTGCCGCGTCCCTGAAGGTCCTTGGACGCGCCGGGACGGGCTTGACCCGCCGCTCCAGCCGGTCGAGGTGGCGTGCCGGGAACCGGATCAGTCCAGGGGCAGCAGCCCGCGCTCGGCGAACACCTTCCTCGCGACGCCGACGGCGTTCAGCGCGCGCGGGAACCCGCAGTAGACGGAGCTGTGCAGAAAGACCTCGATGATCTGCTGCGGGGTCAGCCCGACGTTGAGCGACGCACCCACGTGCACCTCCAGCTGAGCCTCGCTGCCACCGAGGGCCGTGAGCATCCCCAGGGTCACGAGCTGGCGCTGCTGCGGCTCCAGGCCGGGCCGGGAGTAGATGTCCCCGTAGCCCCACGCGACGATCTGGTGCCCGAGCTCGGGCGCGATGTCGGCCAGCGAGTCGATGACGTTGTGGCCGGGGTCGTCGTGGATGGAGTCGAGGACCTCCTTGCCTGACGCGAATCGTTCCGCGCGCACCGCGTCGTTCTCCGTCATGGTCCTTCTCCTTCTGAGCTGCCGACAGGGGTGGTGTGGCGCTCGATCGATCGCCAGGGGCATGCGCCGTTGAGCGTGGACCAAGTTCAACCGATGAACGGTGGGACGCGCAATACCTTTCATCCATATACATGCAGGTCATCTGCGTTTTTTGCCGTCGGCGGCACGGCCCTGCCGCCGACGCCCACCGCTGCCCGGGCGGGCGACGAGTGGCAGGTGGCCAACGTCGCCCTAGCCTTGCTGTGTGACCGCATACGTACCCTTTGTTCCCCTCCCGCTCGATCAGGAGGACGTCCGGTACGAGCACGGTCCTGACTCGTCCCGCAGTCCCGGCGTGCCGCACGGCTTCACCGTCGAGCTGCGCTGGGAGAGCACCGCCTACCCCGGGACCACCCGGACGGTGTGGATCCACGTGCCCGCCGCGTACAACCCGGCCGAGCCCGCCGGGATCCTCGTCTTCCAGGACGGCTGGTGGTACCTCGATCCCGAGGGAGAGGTCCGCGGCGGGATCGTCCTGGACAACCTCGTCCACCGCGGCGACATCCCCGTCACCATCGGCGTGTTCGTCGACCCGGGCGTCTTCGAGGACATCGAGGATCCGGTGGGACGCAAGAACCGCAACGCCGAGTACGACGCGTTCGGTGGCCGGTACGGCGCCTTCCTCCTCGAGGAGATCATCCCGGAGGTCCGACGGCGCTTCGCGATCAGCGACGACCCGGAACGCTGGGGCATCGTCGGCGGCAGCAGCGGCGGGAACTGCGCCTTCACCGTGGCCTGGCACTACCCCGACCGGTTCCGCCGGGTCGCCGGCTTCCTGTCGAGCTTCCCGCAGCTACCGGGCGGCAACAACTACCCCGCCCTCATCCACATGACGCCCCGCAAACCCCTCCGGATCTTCATGCAGGCGGGCCACCGTGACCTGCGCTGGAACCAGCCCGACCACAACTGGCTCGCGGAGAACCTGCGGGTCGCCGCGGCCCTCGCCGAGGGGGACTACGACTTCCGCCTCGTGCTCGGCGACGGCGGGCACAACCCGAACCATGCGGGGGTGCTGCTGCCGGACGCGCTGCGGTGGCTCTGGCGCCCCCTCAGGGATCGCTAGCCACCGAGGGGCACCGCACGGAGGACATCCCACTCGTACATCCGGTGGTCCCGATGCATGCGGATCAGTGAGACCTGCGTGTACGTCGCCGTCGAGGGCGCTGCCGGCTCGGCCTGGTCGAGGGCCGCTCGGATCGGCGCGGCGTCGGCGTCCGCATTGCTGTACGCCACGGAGACGTGCGCTCCGAACCCGTCCTCGGGCTCCGGGCACTCTCCCAGCGCGTCGGCGATGCCCGCTCGAACGGCTCGGCGCACCTCGGTGAACGCCTCGGGATCGGCCGGCGGCAGCATCACGCCTTCGCTCGCGACGTGGGCACGGCGGTACGACGTCGTGATCGGGGCGAGCGCGCTCAGCCGGTCGGCCACCCGAAGGGTCACGTAGTCGAGGGCTGCGATATTGATGTCCTCGACGTGGCCGACGCCCTGCAGCGTCATGTGCAACCACTCGTCCGGGATCGGGTCGAGGGTGTCGACCGTGCTCACGGCATCGCGGTACCGCTGCGCGAGGTCACGCACCTCGGGCTGGTCGTCCTGGGTGATGTGCCAGGCGTAGAACCTGGTCCCGACCTGCCAGTCCGGACGCCACCACCAGTGGTCGGTCATGGTGTCGTGGTCGGCGTACAGCGCGCTGTAGTCGGTCATCCGAGATCGGACCTTCCTCCGTCGGGATCGCTCTCCGCCAGGATGCCGCATGCGGACGGACCTCGGGTGTGCGTATCTGGGTGATAACGGTGAGGTGTCGGAGCGTCGCCCGCTCGCGCTACGCGGGGTCGATCAGCGTGCGGATGACGGTGGCTACAGCAGTCGTGTCGTACCCGGTCGAGTCGTGACGGGTGACGCGATCCAGAGAGACGGTACGGGGCTGCTCGCAGATCGCGTAGGACCCGGTCACTACCTCGACGCGCGTCGGCCATGGTTTGTCGGCGCTCGTCATGGGAACCACGATGGCCAGTCGCATGGCTCGGTGCTGACGGGTGCTGGACAGCACGAGGTGCGGCCGGTGCTTCGCCTGCTCCCGGCCGACCGTCGGGTCCATGGAAAGCCAGATGACGTCGCCACGCTGGACGATCACGCGTTGGACTCCTGCGCGCGGATCATCTGCTCTTCGGCCGAGTACTCACTCTCAACGGGCCAAGCGCCCTCTTCGCGGGACTGGGCCTCGTACTCGTCGGGGTCGATGGCGTCCATCGCCTCCCAGAACTGGCGGCGCTCGTGCTCTTCGATGAGGGCAGCCACGGTCTCGTCCGCCGTCTTGAGCGGCTTGCCGTTGAACGTGACGCGTCCGAGCCGCTGCCTCGTGGCGCGAGCAATGGTGATGGTCGTCGTCTCGCTCATGAAAATCATCATGGCAGGTTTCATGATCCCTGTGAACCCCGTATGGGGTCCTCCGGACCCCGTATGGGTCTCCTGGTCCCCCTACGGTCCGCTGCGCGCCCAGCCCTGCGGGTCTGTGACCCGCCGGTCTCCACCTTTCGGGACCACCCTGCTCGACGTCACTGGTCACCGTCTCCCGGCCGCCGTGACCATCCGCGACTTACGGAAGGCGCCCCCCAGTAACATCGCCGGCAGGGCCTGCATGGTCAACGAACCCTCCTATCGTGGAGCGTGAACCATCAACGTGCCGTTGAGCCAGCAGCAGGTCGACGCGTTTTTCCGTGCGAACGCGCCCGCAGATGTCCAGCACACCGTCGCTTGGCTGTTCTCGAGCGGCTACGTGCTCGTCTCCCAAGAGGGCGCCAGCACGTTTGGCGCTTTGTTCCTCTTCGAGGGCGATTCGGTGGTGCAGATCATCGTCGACCGCTCGCAGTGGTCGCTCGACGTGGCTGCGGCGTCTGGGGCGCAGCTCTGGCAGTACGACTTGCTACTCGCCGCGCAGAGCAGCCAGGCATACGGACGACGGTTCCCGGGCGTCGGTGCCCGTTCGTTCGACGAGCCCCTCCCGAAGCAGCTTCCGGAAGGCGTGAGCTGGCGTGAGACGCTGCCCGGCATACTCCACTGGATCCAGGCCAGCGACGTCACAGAGTCGGTCACTGAGGCACAGCAGCAGCGATCGACGCTCATGTGGCCCCGGAACCGCTAGAGCGTCCGCAGCGAGTAGGTGCCGACGCCCCGCGCGTGGCGCCGAATTCCTGCCCAGGGGCGGCGGGGCAGACCCCTGGCTGTTTTCACCATCGACCTCGCCCACGACTGCCAGCCACGTCGCACCAGACCCCAGAGATGACAATGGCCCGAACCCAAATTGCTTGGGTTCGCAAAAACGGAGACCTCCTGGCGCGTTCGGAGTGGGTCGTCGTTCGGCTCTCTGCCACGTTCTTCGTCGTCGTGGTGCCGGGTCAAGGCTGGCGCCTGTGCCATCACGTAGTGACGCGAAGCGGCCTTGACGTGGTGCCTCGTCGATGAAGGTCCTCCGAGACACGGACGTCGTTCCACTGGCGAGCCGACTCGCTCACCGCTCCCCGGGCTCGTGTCCTATGCCGGATCGCCTGGCTCGCCGGCCTCGTGCGGGCGGTTGTTGGGCGGCTGCTCGACGTAGCCGGCTACGGGCGCCGGCAGCTGTGAACGTCCGCGATCTACGGACGCTGACGTCGGATCACCCGGGTGGGGTGACCTCGGCCCGTCACGGACTGCCCGGCGTCGGCGCACCGGAGAGAACACCTGTGAGTACGAGCACCGGCAGTAGGACACCGAAGCCCACGAACCACCAGCCAACGAACCTTGCGAACGGGTAAATCCACTGGTTCTTCGGCGCGTCGGGGTCCCTGAACTGACCCTTCAGCATGAGCCGAGTTATTGGCCGATTGGCGAGGTTCAGGGCGAGGCCTGCGGCTACGGCAATGATGCCGAAGAGGACAGCGAGGGTCTTGTCGTCGATCGTGCTCACGCGCAGACACTAGTGATGACCCTGCGCCAGTGGAACAGCGACTGCCCGGACCTTCAGACAGTTGCAGCGTTCCTGAAATCGGTCCGGCGGATGGGGTGCGGTGGGGTGCGCGCAGGCGCGGAGCGCCGGAGTGCGGCGGAGCCACGCCTCGATCTCACAGAGGTTAAATCAGCAGGCCCGATAGGCACCTGCCGGCCTCGACCATGTCCCGGAAATCAATCCGGACTGAAAAATGGACCGCCCGGCATGACGAAGGCCCCCAGATCCGCATGATTTAGCGGTTGGGGGCCTTCAGTGTGCGGTAGCGGTGGGATTTGAACCCACGGTGGACTTTCACCCACACACGCTTTCGAGGCGTGCTCCTTAGGCCGCTCGGACACGCTACCTTTGCCCGCCACAACAGCAGCGGGCCGTAGCAGGATACCCGGTCGGAGCCCGGTTCCACGAATCGGCTGCCACGCCCCGGGCACACAGTGACCGGCGTCTCCCTCGGCCGGCGGCTGTCCGACGACCGCACCCGCCAGATCCTCCGCCCGCGCCGCATCATCCGGCGACCCGCACCCGACCGTAGAGTGGGCCCATGGCGACGACCGCTGACGCAGAACCCGTTTCCGACACTGCGGCAGACGCTGCCACGGACCCCTCAGATGCCAAGGTCGGTGACCTCGTCGAGCGCACTGCGGCGTCCATCCGCTCCTGGATCATCACGGGCAAGTCGCGGCCTGGCGAGCGCCTCTCGGAGAAGGCGGTCGCCGAAACCCTCGCGGTCTCCCGCAACACGCTCCGTGAGGCCTTCCGGGTGCTGACCCACGAGAACCTGCTCGTCCGGCGTCCGCATGCGGGCGTGGTGGTGGCCGTCCCGACACTTGCCTCGATCCTCGACATCTACCGCGTGCGCCGCATGATCGAGGGACAGGCTCTGCGCGGCGCGCTGCCCGGTCACCCGGCTACCGAGATCATGCGCAAGGCCGTCGAGAGCGCGGAACGGGCCCGCGACGAGAAGGACTGGCGCGCGGCCGGTACGGCCAACATGGAGTTCCATCGCGGGATCGTCGCGCTCTGCGACAGCGAGCACCTGGACCGGCTCTATGCCACCGTCTCCGCGGAGCTGCGCCTCGCCTTCGGCCTCCTCGCGAACCCGGAGTACCTGCATGCCCCGTACGTGGCGCGCAACGCGCGCATCCTGGAGATGACCCTCGCGGGGGACAGCGTGGCCGCCGCCGCGGAGCTCGACGAGTACCTCGTCCAGTCGGAGCGGACGGTCGCGGCCGCGTACTCCCGCCGCACACCTGGTGACCCCGCCTGACGCCTCGTTCACTTGCGGTGTCACCGAGAGTGCACATTGTCTACCGTGCGCAACACACCCCGGGGAGTGCCACTCTCCCCGAGAGGCCTGGCCGACGACGGCGCACCACCCACCACGTACCGCTCAGCCCTCCACACGTCACCCGGCCTCACCGCACCGGCAGCACCGCCAGCAGCTCGTCCAGCTGTGCTCTCGTGGTCGCGACGTACCCACCACGGAGGCGCATCGCCGCATCCCAGACCTCGCGCTCTCCCGCCGTCTGCCGCTCCAGGACGCTCATGTTCTCGGTGAGGTCCAGCCGGCGGTTGAACCCCTGGACCGTGTCGCGCCACCGGTGGAGCCGGGTCACGAGGGTGGTGTCCCGACGCCGGTCGAGCGCACCCGAGACGAGCGCCGCGTCGACGGCGGAGACCGCCAACCGCGCGAAGACTGCTCTCGGCCGGTCGTCAGTGGTCCGCGCGAACTCGTTGTCGGCGAGCACGGCGCAGTTCCGCTCCAGCTCACGGCGGATCGCCGCAAGCACCTGAGCGTGCCGTTCCGCCTCGCTGCTCAGCCGCTCCACGATGAGTCCCGTCATGCCCGCCACCAGCGTCAGCGAGTTGACCGCCGGTTCCCACCGTGGCTCGCCGGGGAGCACGAACCACAGCACACCCAGCACGAATGCGGTGGCCAGCAGCACGTACGTGACCGTTGCGACCGTGGCGCGCGCGACAGACACATGCCGCTCGACCATCCAGCCCAGGCCCGGCACGGTCAGGCCCAGATGGTGAACGGCCGGTCGTCCACGCGCGGCTCCGGGGCCTCGGGCGGGCCCGCCACGGAGACACGATCACCCGGCCGGAGGGCACCGAGGACGCGCTCGAGGGCTGCCGCAGCGTCGTCGTCGTCCGTGACCACGAGGTCCAGATGCAGGGAGAGGATCCCCTGCCGGGCCGGCCCTGATGCCTCGGGCTCGTGCCGGCTCACACGCACGTGCGCCCTGCGCCGGATCCGGGGAACCGCTCGGACCAGCAGGCCGAACCTGCGCCCCACGGGCTGCTGCTGCACTGTCGGTTCGGCCATGGCGGTCATCCTCCGGCGTGAGCGGGCAGGTATCGCTGCACAACCAGGCTAGCGGCGTCCGACGCAGGTATCTAGATTGTTGAACAATTTGGTTCCCGCAAACCCTGCCGCCCATGACCGGAAGAACGCGATCAGAAAGAGGTGAGTGCTGGGTATCTGCGGGCCCCGAACCTCAGGACCCGCAGATACCCAGCACTCAACGAGGGCCGTGCTGTCGGTCAGTACACGTACGGCCAGCCTGCGGAGTCATAAGCCAGCAGGTTGATGCCCAACCGCGGCGCACCGCTGTCGGTGTAGTAGTGGTAGAAGAGCGCGTCGGCGTCGCTGTCGGCGATCACGGCCTGGTGGCCGGGACCGTGGATGCTGCCGTGGCTCGCCAGGATCTCGGTGCCACCACCGGAGTTCATGGCTCGCCCGGCACGGTCCACGTACGGACCGGTGACCGAGGTCGAGCGGCCCACCATCACGCGGTACGTGCTGTTCGCACCCTGGCAGCAGGTGTCGAACGAGACGAACAGGTAGTAGTAGCCGTTGCGGTAGTGGACCGTCGGCGCCTCGATGGCGCCGCCGTTCCGGCCGGCGATGCTGTGGAACTCGGTCCCGGTCCGCTTACCCGTCGAGGCGTCGAGCCGGATCATCTTGAGGCCCGACCAGAACGAGCCGAAGCTCAGGTACCAGCGGCCCGACTGGTCGATGACGAGGTTCGGGTCGATGGCGTTGAAGTTGTCCGACGTCCGCGACTCGATGACGAGCCCCTGGTTGGTCCACGAGCCCTGGGCGCCGGTGGTGCTGGTCGCGAGGAAGATCGCCGACCGGTTCGAGCCGAAGGTCGAGGCCGAGTAGTACATGTAGTAACGGCCGTTGGCGTAGCTGATGTCCGGCGCCCAGACGTGGTTGCTGTTGTTCGTGTACGAGTGCGCCCACGGCACACCGTTCGGGAACGCCGCTCCCGCGTTGCTCCACCGGGTACGGTCCGTCGAGGTCTTCAGGGAGATCCCGTTGCCGGTGGCGGCGAGCAGGTAGTTGCCGGCGGGCGACTTGACGACCTCGGGGTCGTGCACGTCCGTGCTCCCCGTGACGGGACCGGGGTTGGGGTAGGCCGCCAGAGCGGCGGCAGCCGTCGGGCCCGACGCCGTGGAGCCGGCAGACGCGATCGGGCTGCCTGACGCCGCGGGGCTGATCGCGAGCCCTGCGGCGACGAGCAGCGCGACGGCCACCTTTCGGCGTCGGGTGCTGCTGGTGGATAGTGCTCGGAACTGGTGCATCGTTGCCTCCGTCCGGAACGTGCCGGCAGCGCGACGGAACCCGATTGTGAGCG
>NZ_JAJQMN010000021.1 GCF_028994775.1 Promicromonospora iranensis
GAGCGCTCACATATCGAGCCGGACCATCGTCGCTCCGGCTTCTACAAGGTTGTAGAACAGTGTGGGGCGGGTGAATTGGCACGTCAAGAGGCAGTCGAGACCAGTGTCGACGAACGAACCGGCAGACCTGCCGAACCCGGTACGGATATGGCTGTCCCAGGATGCGGTTCGCGAGGTAGCCTTCCGAGACCGTCGAGGGAGGACACCGATGCCCGCGCCCACGCTCTTCGACTACTCGGACCACAGTCCGTACTCGAACCCCGGAAATCACGCAGGATTCTTCACCGAGCTGAGCACCGAGCCGGACGACCTGCACCAGTTCGTCTGCTCCGCCGTCGTGCACTACCGGGCCGGGAGCCCGCAGCTGACCGAGGCGCAGAAGGCCGACCCCGACCGCCGCTGGCTCACCTCGATACTGGACGCCGCCGAGGCGCGCGCGCCGCTCGACGGACCGCGCACGAGAGCGCAGCAGGTGGCCGGCTGCTGCCGTGACCACACCCTGGTCTCGCTCGGCGTGCTGCGCACGCACGGCGTCCCCGCCCGGTCCCGGATCGGGTTCGCCAGGTACTTCACACCCGGCTGGCATGCCGACCACGTGGTGGGCGAGCGCTGGGACGGCAGCCGCTGGGTTCGGTTCGATCCGGAGCTCGACCAGGACGACTTCGACTTCGACGTGAACGACATGCCCACCGGGCCCGAGTCACCGTTCCCGACGGCGGCCGAGTCGTGGCTCGCGATCCGTGCCGGGACCGCCGACCCGGCCACGTTCGGCGTGGACCCGGACGTGCCGCGGCTGCGCGGCAGGGACTTCGTGCGGGACTACGTGCTGCTCGAGGTGGCGCACCGGCACCGCGACGAGCTGCTCCTCTGGGATCTGTGGGGATCCCGGCTCAGCAGCCCCTTTGTTCGCGAGGCGGAGCGCTGGCCGGCGTCGGAGTGGGTCCAGGAGGCCGGCCTGCCGGGTGCGGACACGTCCGACGCCGAGCTCGATGCCATCGCCGACGAGCTCGCCTACCTGCTCGTCGCGGCCGACGCCGGGGACGCCGAAGCCGCCGACCAGCTCGCCGAGCTCTACCGCGAGGACGTGCGCCTGCACCCGGGCGAGCGCGTGCTCACGCTCTCCCCCACGGGCCACGGCGGCATCACGGACCTGGCCGCCACCCACTGACCTGTGGTGCGGGTCAGAGGCGTCGGTCCAGCTCGTCCAGGACGTCGCTCACGCCCGCGTCGATCTTCACGGTCGCGTACTTGTCGCCGCGGGTGATGCCGCGGTTCACGATCACCACGGGCTTGCCCTCCGTGGCGGCGTGGCGCACGAAGCGCAGCCCGCTCATCACGGTCAGCGACGAACCGGCGACGAGCAGGGCGTCGGCGGAGTCCACCAGGGCGAACGCGCGCTCTACGCGCTCGCGCGGCACGTTCTCCCCGAAGTAGACGATCTCCGGCTTGAGCACACCGCCGCAGAACTCGCAGGGCGCCGGCCGGAAGTGCGCGGTCGACTCGATGACGGCGTCGGCGTCGGGCGCGATCTCGATGTCCGCGACGTCACCGACGGACTCGAGGAAACCGGGGTTGAGCGCGTCGAGCCGCTCGGCGAGGTGCGTACGCGAGATGACCCGGCCGCAGGACAGGCAGATCACCCGGTCGTAACGTCCGTGCAGGTCGATGACGTTGCGCGAGCCCGCGTCCTCGTGCAGCAGGTCCACGTTCTGCGTGATGATCCCGGCGAGGAGGTCGCGCTCCTCGAGCCGGACGAGAGCCTTGTGCCCGGTATTCGGCAGCGACCGGTTCACGTGCTTCCAGCCCACGTGGTTACGCGCCCAGTAGTGCCGGCGGAACTGCTCGTCCCCCACGAACTGCTGGTAGGTCATCGGGCTGCGCGGCGGGGAGTCGGGCCCGCGGTAGTCGGGGATGCCGGAGTCGGTCGAGATCCCGGCGCCTGTGAGCGCCGTGAACCGGAGGCCGGCGAGCACCTCGACGGCGTCGTCCACGGTGGTGCGGGCAACCTCGACGGGCTCCGGCTGCCAGGTGGTGGGTCGGACTTGAGGGAACACCCTACGAGGGTATGCCGCGTACCGGCCGTCGACGCCGTCGTGTGTTCCATTTCGCACGGGACCGCATCCGGCTAGCCTGGGATTTCTTTGCACCGGAGCACAAGGGGACTCGTGGGCGACTCAGCGATATCAAGGATCGACAGCACCCTGGCCGGCGACGACTTCGCGTGGTCCGTGACCCTCGTCGGTGAGGATCAGTCGGACAAGCTGGCCACCCTCGCCCAGTACCTCGATGACGGCCACTCGAGCACCGGGGACGGCAAGCGCGTCCCGTCCGGATACGCCTACTGGGGCATCGGTCCCACCATCGCCTGGTTCAACGCGTCGAACGACCCGACCTACATGGTGATCAAGGTCGGTACCGAGATGTTCCGCAGACAGTGGCGCAGCATCTCGCCGCTCGTCACCGACGAGTGCGTACACCTGGTCAGCCTGGGCGTCGGCACCGGCGCCAAGGACGGGATGTTCCTGGAGACGATGCGGCGCGCCCACCCGTCGATGCTCTACATCCCGGTGGACATGAGCGCCGAGATGCTCCGGACCGGCTCACGCACGGCCGTCCGGGACGCGCACTTCCCGCTGGACCGCTCCCTCGGCCTGCAGATCGACCTCTCCCTGGACGGCAACCTCGAGGAGCTCAAGCTGTTCCTCGACCGCCTCGTCGACGACGAGCCGATCCTGTACTCGCTGGTCGGCAACACGGTCGCCAACTTCGACGGCGACGCCGAGTTCCTGAACGGCATCGCCAAGGTGCTCCGCCCCCAGGACCGGATGCTCGTCGAGTTCGCGACCACGGAGAGCCTGTCCGACGACGCCGTGCACGACGCCGAGGTCGAGTACCGCCAGACCCGCGGGTTCGTGGAGTTCGTCGCGAGCGCCGTCCGCTACAACACGGACCTCAAGATCGATCTCGAGCAGATTAGGTTCGCCGGCTCGGTCGAGGACGAGAGCATCCTGCTGAAGGTGTTCTGGCAGAACGCCGGCTCCGAGGTGATCCGGATGCTCATCCCGGGCAGCCGCCCGATCCGCCTGAAGCCCCAGGACACCATCCGGCTGTACACGACCCGGAAGTACACGACGGAGCGGATCGACCAGCTGGTCGCCGGCGCCGGTCTGCGCACCACCCACATGCAGCGCGAACGCTTCCGGCACACGCAGCGACACAACCCGTTCGGCCTGGAGCTGCGCATCCTGTCCCACGACGAGAACGCACCCGTCGAGCTGCCGACGTTCGACGTGTGGAAGTGATGCAGGCCCAGCTGCGCCTGCTGCGGCGACAGGTCCGGGTGGCGTGGTCGAGCCGCCGCTGGGCCCGCCGACGGCGCGTCGTCGTCGCGGTGATCACGTACGCCCTGCTCGGCATCGCGTTCGTGCTCGGGATCCTGTGGATCCTCGGCATCGGTCCCGAGTGGGAACCCTGGGTCAACTCCCTGACCCTCCTGGCCGGTGTCACCGGCCTCGTCGTGGAGCGGCAGAACGCGGAGACGGAACGCCGCTCAGAGGTGGTCGCGTCCGTCGTCTTCGAGCTGCAGCAGAACCGCGCGATCGTCGAGCGCCGCCTTGCCGGGCTCCGGACCGGCGGGGAGCGCGCCCTCTCGGTGAGCCCTCGGCTCGCACTGTCCGCCGTCGACGCCGCGCTCGCCTCCGGCGTGCTCAGCCGTACGCCCGACAGTCCGCTGGTGGGCAAGCTGCACCGCTGGCGGGAGCAGGTGCAGGGCTACAACTGGCGCCGTGACCTCACGGAGTTCGAGCTCATGCTCATCAAGTACCAGGGCGGTGCGGACGCCGGGTCGAACCTGTCCAGCCTGGCGAACGAGCGGCTGTACCTGCTCCGCCTCCGTACGCTGCTCGACCAGCTCCACCTGGCACTGCCCCAGGTCTGAGGGCAGGACGGCGGGCTCAGCCGCGCCGCGCCTCGAAGAACTCCCGGAGCAGCGCGCCGCACTCCCCCTCACGCACACCGCCGAGCACCTCGACCTCGTGCAGCGCGCGCTGGTCACGCACCAGGTCCCAGACGGAACCGGTGGCGCCCGCCTTCGGGTCCCATGCCCCGAGAACCAGGCGCCGCACGCGGGCCTGCACCAGTGCTCCCGCGCACATCGGGCACGGTTCGAGCGTCACCACGAGCGTGCAGCCGGTCAGGCGCCACTCGCCGCGCGCCGCGGCGGCGGCCCGCATCGCGAGCACCTCTGCGTGGGCGGTCGGGTCCCCGGTCGCCTCCCGCTCGTTGTGCCCGACGCCGATCACCCGTCCCACCTCGTCGAGCACCAGGGCCCCGACCGGTACATCGGCTGTGCCGAGGGCACGGCGGGCCTCGTCGAGGGCGGCGCCCATCCAGTTCTCCCAATGGGCGCGGCGCTCCGCGACGGTCATCGCGCTCAGGCCCTCCGACGTGTCAGCCACACAGTCACCCTAGTGACCCGTACGCCGGACGCCACGGTGCGCCGGCGGCTCCTGGTGTGGGCCTGGCAACGTTCTGCGGTTCCACGCGGTGCCGCCGCACAACCGCCCGGTAGCGTTGGCCCCATGCGCCTCCACGTCGTCGATCACCCCCTGGTCGCCCACAAGCTGACCGTCCTCCGGGACGAGACCACCGCCTCGCCCACCTTCCGCCTGCTCGTCGACGAGCTCGTGACGCTCCTGGCCTACGAGGCCACGCGGGACATCGCCACGGAGCCGCACGAGGTGAAGACACCGGTCACCACCATGACGGGCACCCGCCTCGCGTCGCCGCCACCGCTCGTGGTGCCGATCCTGCGCGCCGGACTGGGCATGCTCGACGGCATGAGCCGCCTGCTCCCGACGGCGGAGGTCGGGTTCCTCGGCCTCGTGCGCGACGAGGAGACGTTCAAGGCCGTCACGTACGCCAACCGCCTGCCCGACGACCTCACGGGGCGGCACGTCTTCCTCATCGACCCGATGCTCGCCACGGGCGGCACGCTGGTCGCCGCCATCGACTACGTGCTGGAGCGGGGAGCTCGCGAGGTCACGGCGGTCTGCCTCCTGGCGGCGCCCGAGGGCATCCAGTTGCTCGAGGAGCACGTGGGCGACCGCGCGAACTTGTCCGTCGTCGTCGCGGCGGTGGACGAGCGGCTCAACGAGAAGGCGTACATCGTGCCCGGCCTGGGCGACGCGGGCGACCGCCTCTACGGGATCGTCTGAGCCAGGGCGTTACGGCCGGGCGTTGGCGCCGGTGTGCGGGCCGAGCGTCACGCCCGGCTGGCGGTCGCATCGTTGCAGGTGCCGTACTCCCACCAGCGCCGCACCCACTCCTGTCCCGCGGCGGTCGGTGTCACGTCCGGAGCCGGCTGGCACTCGACGCCCACGCAGTTCCTGCCCTCGACCTTGAACGACCACTCCACCTGGTGGCCCCTGCCTTCCAGCGGTCGGTTGAGCCGCACGGTGACAGTGCCCTCGCTGCTGACGGGGGTCTGCCGGGTGAGTGTGAGCGTCGTCGTCTGGCCGGCGGGGACCGCCTGCTGAGTTCCGACGTCCTCGCTGCTCTCGCGGACCAGATTGCCCATCCAGTCGTGAGCGGTCCGGTTGTGCACCGTCGCGGTGAGCTGTACCAGGCGGTCGTCGGAGCACTGCGCGGCGGTCTCGACCGATACTGCCTCGGCGGGCCAGGCGAGCTGTGCGCACGACTCGAACGAGACGTTCATCGTGTCCAGTGTCTTGCCCGCGGCCGTCAGCTGGGCGGTCTCGGTGCCCCAAGCGACCCGGTACTGGATCTCCTCGGTCGCCCCTGCCGCCACCGTCCTGGTCACGTCTCCCACGTGGAACCGCACGGGCAGCGTCGACTTCGTGTTGTCAGCCGTGACGGCGAAAGTCTGCACCGAACGGTCCCGCGCAGCGTCGAACTCGCATGCCCCCGCGGTCACAGGCGCGGCACCCACATCCGGCGAGATCAACGCTGCGTCATAGTGGGCCTTGGGGTGAGTCTTGGGCACAACCCGCTGAGCCGGCGGATCACCGTCCTCGTCGACACCATCTCGTGAGAGACGGAAGACAGCGTCACCCTCGGGGACGTGCAGGCTGCCCGTGTTCACCGAGAAGTTGACTGTGCCGCCAGGCGAGGCGGTGCGAACCACGGACTCCAACTCGCCGCCATCCACCCGGACGACCATGACGGCACTCAGCGTCTCTTCCGACTTGTTGATCAGCGTGCCCTCGACGGTCACGGTGCCGCCCGGGTTGGCCGTACGGGCGCTCGTTTCGGTGGTCCACGACGGCGCGTAGCAGTCCACAGCCTGGTGATCGCCTGCCGGCACGGGCGTCTTGTAGGTCTGGCCGTCCACATCCGTGGCCAGGACGAAGTTCGCCTGGCCCGCCGGAACCCGCAGGCCGTCGTGCACCGTCAGCGCGGTGGACTCCCCGGGGGCGAGGGTCTTGCCCGAGGAATCGGTACTGCCCGCGGCCTGGAGGGCTACCCGTACCGGACGCTGCGTCGTGTTGACGTAGGTGCCGGTCACCACCGCCTTGGCGGTGGTAACTCCTCCCTCGGCGAGGCAGGAGGCGGCGACCTTGCCCACCCCCTTCGCGGCGTCCACCCAGGCCGACGTCGCGGTGAGCGTCGACGTGACGGCGTACGCGTTGCCCTGGGGCACGACGGGGCTGATGTTGGCGGCACCGAGCACGACAGCCGCCGCCGACTGCATGTCAACCGCAGTCGTGATGTTCAGCGAGAGATCGCGGGTCTCGCCGGTCTCCAGCGCGGCACCCGCGTCCGTGCCCTCGGACGGCGCACAGAGCCACGTGTTCGGCAGCTCGGCGGACACGCAGGGCAGCTCCGGCTGCGTCGACGTGGGCCGGACATCCTTGGGCAGCGACACCTTGACGGCCCACCCGGCGGGCACGGTGCGGTCGCCCGTGCTGCTCACACGGACCGGCAGCGCGGTCGTCCCCGGGCTGCCGAGCGAGACGTCATCGGTCGACGCGGAGAGCTCCGGGCCGAACGGCGCCACCGTACGGCTCGGGAGCTCGATCGGCTGGTGGGCGAGGCCGTCGGCCCAGACCTCGGCGCCGATCGGGTAGTCACCGCCCGCGTTGGCCCGTACGGGCACCTGGACGTCGTGCTGCTGTCCCGGCTCGACCTCGCCGAGCGAGCAGAGCAGCACGTTCGTCTGCTCCGTCGGCGTGCAGGCGGCCGGGCCGTCGTTCCCGATCGGCCCCACCGTGGCGGGCGGGGTGGGCGACGCGCTCGGGTGAGCCTGCATCTCGCCGTCGGACGGGGTCGCGGAACCGGCGTCGGAGCCGCTCGCGCTGCTCTCGCCGGAACTCGCACCGGTGTCGGTGCCGGTACCTGACGGTCCTGCGGTCCGGGCGTCGCCGGTCTGGGTGTCGCCGGAACCTGCTGGCGGCTCCACGGAGCCCACCAGCCGGCCGCCCACACCGGTGCCGAACGGCCCGTCATCCGGGGTCAGGGTGAGCCCCGGCGGAAGCGTGATCAGCAGCTGCGTGCCTGACGCAGCGACCTCGCCCTCGTTCGAGACGGCGAGCTTCAGGTGCTGCTGCTTGCGCGGTGCCAGGGGCTCCGAGGCGTCGGTGTAGCCGACACGAAGAACCGCGTGCGTGCTCGGGTCCGGCTCGATGTTGATGTCGGTGGGCAGCACGGGCTTGCCGTTGATCTCCTCGGCACCGGGCAGCTCACGACCGTCGTTCGTGGCGATCACCGCGTCGGTGGCCACCCGCTCGCCGTCGGCGGGGCCCGCGATCTGCAGAGCGGCGACCATGCTGACAGCGGCGACCGCGATGGCTCCCGCCGCAACGCTGCCACCGGTCGCGGCAGCCGCGGCCGAGGCGAACGCACCGGCCGTGGCGGAGACCGCCGACGACACCGCGCCCGAGAACGTGCCGGTCGAGGCCACGCCGACGGTCGCGGTCGCCGGCGCACTGCCGACCGCCGCACCCGCACCGGCCTTGGCCGCGACCACGATCCCGCCGATCGGCGCACCCGCGCCGACCAGAGCCAGTCCGCCCGCACCGAGCACCAGCGGAGCGATGACCGTCTTCATGCCGTGCGCGACGTCGTGCAGCTCGAGCACGAGGGCACTGCAGGTGCCGCAGGTGCCCAGGTGGTCGGCGATCTTGGCGGTCTCCCGCTTGGACAGGCTGTCGCGCACGTACCCGCCGAGCAGCGGGTTCACGGAGCGGCACGTGTCCGACGGAGCATGCGTCAGGTGCTGCTGCAGGTAGCCGGCGCGCAGTGCTTCCTTGGCCCGGTAGAGCAGGGCGGAGACGCCGTTGGGGCTGAGTCCCAGCACCGGCGCCACCTGTGCGGGCTTCAGGTCGTCGACCAGCACGTACCAGAGCACCTCGCGCCAGCGCTCGGGCAGGTCGAAGTAGGCCTTGGAGACCACGCTGCGCTCGAAGCCGGCGAGCGCGGGGTCCTCGTCGGAGGCCACCCGGCCGAGGACCGACTCGATCTCGTCGTCCGTGCTGGGGCGCGTTCGCGCGGCACCCCGGGAGACGTCGAACGACCGGTGACGAACTACGGTGTACAGGTAGGGACGGAACCCGGCGTCGGGTCCTGCGCCGCGACGGAGCATCTCGAACAGCTTGCTGAAGGCGTCGGCCACGACGTCCTCGGCGTCCGCGGGCGAGACGTACTGGCGTGCTAGCGCGCGAGCGGCGGCCGCGTGGCGCTCGTACAGCACGCCAAAAGCATCGCGGTCACCTGACCTGACCTGCAGGATCAGTTCCGCGTCACTCGGAGTTTCCCCCGTGCTGCTCTCGGCTTGCTTCACGTCTACCCAGACTCTCTGCCGTGTCCTGCCCAAGACTATAGAGCCACGCCGGGCTTCTAGGGGGTGGAAAAAACATTTCCTACGTGAACTCAGGGTGAAGTGCGATACACCACCCTCGAAGGTGCGTCATGATGTATCCCCGTGAGGGTCCCATCATCATGAGTGAGTCACAGCAGGAGGCGCGGGTGCGTGTGCATGACCTGCGTGAGCGGTGGCGCGCTACGAGTCTGGCGTCGGTCTGGATCCGGCCGAACGACTGGGAGCATCCGGCCGCCGAAGCGCTGGCCGAGGCGCTGGCCGAGGGCCGCGGGGTGATCGCCCCCGCGGAGCGCCTTGGCGCCGCACGGGCCGCCATCGGTGCCGGGATCACCGAGGCGCTGGACGACGTCGCCTGCCTCTATGCCGCCTTTGGTCGTCCTACCGACGTGGGCGCGGTGCGTGCCGCGGCGATCGGTTGGGTAGGAGAACGCGAGCGCGTGCCCTATCAGGTGGCGACGCACGATCCGTCGACAGGCCTGCCGACCGGCGAGTACCTGGGCGAGCGCCTGCGCGAGACCTACGGCACGGCGCAGCGCGCCGGCTCCACCGCGGGGACCTCCCACTGCCTGCTCGTGCTCGACGTCGGCCTCGACAGCCTGGACACGTGGCAACGGCTCGCGCGTTCCGCCGCCATCGGCCGCACGCTGCACCAGGTCTTCGGCGAGGGACATCCGATGGCCGCGGTGGGCGACGGCACCTTCGTGGTGCTGTGCGAGCGTGGCCCCGCCACCGCCGAGCTGGGCCAGTCGCTGCGTCGCGTCGTGGAGCGCAACGCCGAGGTGCTCGGCCTCACGACCGAGGTCCGCCGGCCGACCCGGGTCTGGGTCGAGCGCCTGCCCGGAACGCACGACGACGCGCTGCTGCTGCTGGACCACCTGGCTCGCTGAGCCCTCAGAACCGCACCGCAGGGCGCCTGCTCATCGTCGAGCAGGCGCCCTGCTTCGTCGGGTCAGGGCTTCGTCGGGTCAGCGCGGCTGGAAGGTGAGGCAGTCGGCGTGCCCCGGCTCCTCGGGCCCGGCGCCCACGCGGATCGATGATGCGCCGCACTCCAGGCTGTCGTTGTGCACGCACTCGCCACGCTGGCAGGCGCCGACGTGTGCGATGACCTTCTCGAGGCCGCCCTTGGTGCTCAGCGGGATGAACGTCGCGCACGAGGCGTCGCCCTCATGGCCCGCGATGGTGACGGCGCCGGCGTGGCAGCCGTGGTCGTGGTTGTAGCCGCAGCCGTCGATCGAGCACTCGGCGACCTCGGGCATTTCCATCAGCGTGCTCATGACTTTCACTCCTCGCGTGGTGCGGTGGACCATCCGGAATAGCTAGATCCTATTCCGGAAATGCAGAACGCGTAGAGCAAGGAATGCCTTACCTATCTTTCCGGCGCACATTCCGATTAACGAAAGAATTGCATTGCCGAAATGGCGGAGCGTCCGCAGGGACCACTCAGCTGTCGCGCCGGGGCGACGGGCGCCAGAGCACCACTGCTCCACCGCCGACGCCGCGGTGCTCGAGGTCGACCCGCATCGCCGCGCTGCGGACCCGCTGGCCCCGCTGTACCACGACGACGTCACCGGCGGCCGGGCCCGCGGCGAACACGCGTCCCTCCTCCTGGACACGCATGAGCAGGTCACCGAGACGTTCTTCCAGGACCGAGACGTGCGCCTCCAGGTCGAGGATGCGCTTGATCCCGGCCAGGTTGATGCCCTCGACCTGCGCGAGCCGCTGCACCTGCAACAGGCGCGCCACGTCCCGGCGGGAGTAGCGGCGGCCCCGGCCCCGGGTACGCCGGGGTACCACCAGGCCGAGCCGGTCGTACTGCCGCAGCGTCTGCGGGTGCATGCCCGCGAGCTCGGCGGCCTTGGAGACGGTGAGCACGGGTGCGTCGTCGTCGACCATGTGCCCCTCCCTGTCTCGTTCGATCCTGTCTCGTTCGTTCGGGATTGCGTGCGGGCAGATTAACCGACTGCGGCGCGGTGGGACATATGCCCCACCGCGCCGAAGGTTATTCCGCCGCCCGTTCGGCCAGCCCGGCGCGTATGTCCTCGCCGTCGCTCTCCGCTGCGAACGTCTCGAGCGCCTGCTTGGCCTTCTTGCTGAGCTTCTGCGGCACGACCACCTGGACGCTGACGAGCAGGTCGCCCTTGGCCGAAGCTGTCTGCACGCCACGCCCCTTGACGCGGAGTGACCGGCCCGACGGCGTCCCCGGCGGCACCTTCAGCCGCACGGTCGAGCCGTCCAGGGTCGGCACCGTCAGTGCCGTACCGAGGGTCGCCTCAGCGAAGGTGACGGGTACGGTCATGCGCAGGTCGAGCCCGTCCAGCGTCCAGACGGGATGTGGCGCCACGTGCACGGTGACCACCAGGTCGCCCGCGGGGCCACCGGCGACACCCGGCTTGCCCTTGCCGCGCAGGCGGATCTTCTTGCCGTCGTTGATGCCCGCCGGGATCCGGGCCGTGATGGTGCGGCCGTTGACCTCGAGATCGGCAGTGGTGCCCTCGACCGCCGCGCGGAACGGCAGGGTGACCTGCGCGACGATGTCTGCCCCAGGGGTCGGTGCATTGAATCCTGTGGGACCCGCCGAGCCATAGGCCGACGGCCCCCCGGCGCCGAACATGGAACCGAGGATGTCCTCGAAGCCAGGACCTGCGCCGCCGCCCTGCGAATAGCGGACGCGCGGCCCACCCCGGCCGGCCGATCCCCCGCCGCCGAACATGGCGCCCATGATGTCCTCGAAGCCACCGGCACCAGCACCGCCCGGCCCCGCGGAGAAGCGCGCGCCGCCCGCCATGGCACGCACGGCGTCGTACTGACGGCGTTGCTCCGGATCGGAGAGCACCGCGTAGGCCTCGCCGATCTCCTTGAACCGAGACTCAGCGGACGCGTTGCTCTGGTTCTGGTCCGGGTGGTACTGGCGCGCCAGCTTGCGGTAGGCCTTCTTGATGGCCGCGTCGTCGGCGTCCTTGGGCACGCCCAGCACGGCGTAGAAGTCCTTCTCCATCCAGT
The DNA here is from genome assembly GCF_028994775.1 of Promicromonospora iranensis. GTDB lineage: Bacteria > Actinomycetota > Actinomycetes > Actinomycetales > Cellulomonadaceae > Promicromonospora > Promicromonospora iranensis_A. The sequence continues at coordinate 11,840 of NZ_JAJQMN010000021.1, forward strand.
CCTGACCGGTCATGGCACCTCCTTCCGCGTTGCTGTAGGTGGTCGAGCCTGCCAGGACCGAGGTCCCGGCACGCTCGACCACCGAGCGATCACTCCGGCCCGACGACGCCTACGCGTGCCGCCCGGACCACCTTGTCGCCGATCTTGTACCCGGGCTCCACCACGAGGTTCACCGTGGCGGCCGTCGCGTCCGCGTCGGTCGAGTGCATGAGCGCCTCGTGCACGGTGGGGTCGAACTCCTCCCCCACCTTGCCGAACCGCTCGACGCCGAACTTCTGCAGGTTCTGGTCGAGCTTCTCCGCGATCGCCGCCATGGCTCCGCTCAGCTCACCGTGCTGCTTCGCGCGCTCGACGTCGTCGAGCACCGGCAGCAGCGCGGTCAGCACGTCCTGCACGCCCCGGTTCCGCGCGGCCTCCTGGTCGCGCAGTGCCCGGTTGCGGTAGTTCGTGAAGCTGGCGCGCTCACGCTGCAGAGCGTCCAGGTGCTCCGCGGCCTCGGCCTTCGCCTTGAGGACCTCGGCGGCCTCGGCCGCCTCGCCGGAGGGCTCGAAGTCGAGCCCGTCCAGCGGGTCGCCCGAGGCGCCCTGCTGGTCGGCCTGGTCGGCACCGGCGGGCTCGGCCGGCGAACCGGACCCGGACTCGCCCGGCTGCTCGGCGGACACCTCGGGCTCGGCCGGACGGCTCTGGTCCCCGGAGTTGTTCACCTTGCGCTTGTCTCTGAACTGGAAGGGGTGCTCTCCCGAGCCCTCGGGCTCAGGGGGACCCTGCGGGTTCTCTTCGGTCACTTGCGCTCGTCCTCGTCGTCCACGATCTCGGCATCGACGACGTCCTCCTCAGGGGCGGACTGGGCGTTCGCCGTCTGCGGGCCACCCTCGGCACCCTGCGCCGCGGGCTGCTCGGCGGAGTACAGCGCCTCGCCGATCTTCTGCGAGGATGCGCCGAGCTTCTCGTACGAGGTCTTCACGGCCTCGGCGTCGTCGCCCTCGAGCGCCGACTTCACCGCGGCGATGTCCGCCTCGACCTCGGTGACGACCTCGGCCGGAAGCTTGTCGCGGTTGTCCGCGATCTGCTTCTCCATGGAGTACGCGAATGCCTCGGCCTGGTTGCGGGTGTCCGCCTCCTCGCGACGCTTCTTGTCCTCGTCGGCGTGCGCCTCGGCGTCCTTGACCATGCGGTCGATGTCCTCCTTGGGGAGGGCCGAGCCGCCGGTGATCTTCATCGACTGCTCCATGCCCGTGCCACGGTCCTTGGCGGACACGTGCACGATGCCGTTCGCGTCGATGTCGAACGTCACCTCGATCTGCGGCACACCCCGGGGGGCGGGCGCGATGCCGGTGAGCTCGAACACGCCGAGCGGCTTGTTGTCGCGCGTGAACTCGCGCTCACCCTGGAACACCTGGATCGCCACGGACGGCTGGTTGTCGTCGGCCGTGGAGAAGACCTCGCTGCGCTTGGTCGGGATGGCCGTGTTGCGCTCGATGAGCTTGGTCATCACGCCACCCTTGGTCTCGATACCGAGGGACAGCGGGGTGACGTCGATCAGCAGGACGTCCTTGCGGTCACCGGAGATGACACCGGCCTGCAGCACGGCGCCGACGGCGACGACCTCGTCCGGGTTCACGCCCTTGTTGGGCTCGCGACCACCGGTGAGCTCCTTGACGACCTCGGTCACGGCCGGCATGCGGGTGGAGCCACCCACGAGCACGACGTGGTCGATGTCGGAGACCGAGATGCCGGCGTCGCGGATGACGGCGTGGAACGGTGCCTTGGTGCGGTCGATGAGGTCCTGCGTCATCTGCTGGAACTGAGCGCGCGTGAGCTTCTCGTCCAGGTGGATGGGGCCGTTCTCGCTCATCGAGAGGTACTGCATCGAGATGTTGGTGCTCGTCGCGGACGAGAGCTCCTTCTTGGCCTGCTCGGAGGCCTCACGGAGACGCTGGAGCGCGATCTTGTCCTTCGACAGGTCGACGCCCGAGGAGTTCTTCACCTGCTTGATGAGGTACTCCACGACGCGCTGGTCCCAGTCGTCACCACCCAGGCGGTTGTCACCCGAGGTGGCGCGCACCTGGATCGTCGAGAAGTTGTCCTCGTCCTTGCCCACCTCGAGCAGGGACACGTCGAACGTACCGCCACCGAGGTCGAAGACCAGGATGAGCTCGTCCTCCTTCCCCTTGTCCAGGCCGTAGGCGAGGGCGGCCGCGGTGGGCTCGTTGACGATGCGCTTCACGTCGAGCCCGGCGATCTGGCCGGCATCCTTCGTCGCCTGGCGCTCGGCGTCGTTGAAGTACGCCGGGACCGTGATCACAGCCTCCGTGACCGGCTCGCCCAGGTACTCCTCCGCGTCGCGCTTGAGCTTGCCCAGGATGCGGGCGGAGATCTCCTGCGGGGTGTACTTCTTGTCGTCGATGTCCACCGTCCAGTCGGTGCCCATGTGGCGCTTGACCGAGGAGATGGTGCGGTCCACGTTGGTGACCGCCTGACGCTTGGCGACCTCACCGACCAGGACCTCGCCGGTCTTGGAGAACGCGACCACCGAGGGGGTGGTCCGCGAGCCCTCCGCGTTGGCGATGACGGTGGGCTCTCCACCCTCGAGAACCGCCACCACCGAGTTCGTGGTGCCGAGGTCGATACCTACTGCGCGTGCCATGTGACTGCCTTCCTCCGACAGATTGAGTCTTCTGCACTCAACTTAAGCCGGAGCTCGCAGGGAAGCAAGCCCGCACGCCGAAAGTTGAGTCCACTTCACTCAACCTCGTCCACGGCCGAAAAGTTCCCGGCGGCGCACTGCTCGGCCCAGAACCCCGCTCACCTGCGCAGACGCAGTGCCCACCGGTACGGGATTATGGTGGCGCCATGCCCTTCGAGATCGCCCTGACCGATGACGTCACACTCCGGGAGCTGACCAAGGACGACGCGGTGGCGCTCGCCCACGCCTACAGCCGCAACCGCGAGCACCTCGCTCCGTGGGACCCGGCGCGGCCAGAGGCGTTCTACACGGAGGAGTGGCACAAGGAGCGACTCTGGGCACAGGTGCTGGAGAACTCGACGGGCCGGGCGCTGCACACCGTGCTCGAGGCGGACGGCGAGATCGTGGGCCGGCTGAACCTCACCGACATCGTGCGCGGCGCCTTCGAGAACGGGCACGTCGGCTACTGGCTGGACACCCGGTTCACCGGTCTGGGCCTGATGACCCGCGCGATCGAGGCGCTGGCCACGCATGCCCGGGACGAGCTGGGCCTGCACCGCCTCCAGGCCGCGACTCTGCCGCACAACGAGGCGTCCCAGGCGGTGCTCGCCCGGGTCGGCTTCGAGCGGATCGGCTTCGCGCCCGGCTACCTGAAGATCGCCGGGCAGTGGCAGGACCACGTCCTGTTCCAGCGTCTCCTGCACGACTGATCCGCGCGGCCGGTCTCTGTTTCGCCCCTACCAACAGGCGCGACGCCCTGACCTGCGGTACACAAGGGTGCACGACCGAAGCCACAGGGGGTGGGGGCATCGGACGCGTACCCCGCGGGCATGCCCGCGGGTGCCTGATGCCCGGGACACCGGGCCCCGACGGGGGGAGACCACCATGGCAAGCATCCACGGAAGCTCGTTGTCGATAGCGCTCCTGACAGCCTTGCTCGATCCCGAGGAGGACGGCCTCAGGTCACCTCACGTCCAGGAGCTGTTGCAGGAGGCCCTGGAGACCCGCGAGGACGCGCGCGACGTGATCGTCGCGCTGCTCGCCTCGTCGGGCTCGATGCTGCGGCAGATCAGCTATCACAACGAGCAGGAACCGCTCGAGTCCCTGCAGAAGGTGGCCCTGGGCTTCCAGCGCAAGGTCGTCCAGCTGCCCAGCTGAGTCGTCGAGCCGGGTCAGTGCGCGGCCCGCGCCGACACCGACTCGGCGTCCCGGAGCACGCGCAACACGTTCCCGCTCGCCAGTTTTCCGAGATCGGCGTCGGACCAACCGTTGTCCGCGAGCGCCGCGAGCAGACGCGGGTAGCCCGTCACGTCCTCCAGGCCTTCGGGGAGGGTCGGTGTGCCGTCGTAGTCGCCACCGAGTCCCACGTGGTCGACGCCGGCGACCTCGCGGACGTGCTCGACGTGCGCCACGACGTCGGACAGCGTGCTGCGGGGCTGCGGGTTCCGGGCCCGCCACTCGCCCATGAACGGCTCGAAGGCTCCGATGTCGGTGCTCTTGATCCCCTGGGCCGCGGCCGCCTCGGCGCCGGTCGCCCGCCACTCGGCGACCGCGGGTGACACGAACTGCGGCACGAACGTCACCATGCAGACGCCGCCGTTGGTCGTGAGGTCGGTGAGGACGTCGTCGGGCACGTTGCGGGGGACGTCACAGACGGCACGGGCACTCGAGTGGCTGAAGATGACCGGTGCCGAGGTGACGCGCAGGGCGTGGCGCATGGTGCCGGCGGAGGTGTGCGAGAGGTCGACCAGCATGCCGAGGCGGTTCATCTCGCGCACCACGTCCTCGCCGAACGGGGAGAGACCGCCCAGCACCTCGACGTCGGTCCCGGAGTCGGCCCAGGACACGTTGTCGTTGTGCGTGAGGGTCATGTACCGGACGCCGAGGGCGTACAGCATGCGCAGGACGGCGAGGGACTCGTCGATGGAGTGGCCGCCCTCCGCGCCCATGAGGGAGGCGATGCGCCCGCCGGCCCACGCCTGCTCGACGTCGGCGGCGGTCAGGGCGAGCTGGAGGGTGTCCGGGTACTTCCGCACCATGCGGTGCACGCAGTCGATCTGTTCGAGCGTCGCGGTGACCGCCGCCCCGCCGACCAGCTTCGACGGCACGTACACCGACCAGAACTGGGCGCCGACGCCGCCCTCGCGCAGGCGGGGCAGGTCCGTGTGGGTGGTCGTGAGCCGCTGTGCGATGTCGACCGCGTCGAGGTCGTACGACGACTGCTCGCGCAGCTCCCACGGAAGGTCGTTGTGCCCGTCCCAGACGGGGTGCTTCTGGAGGAGCGCGCTCAGGCGGTCGGCGGTCGTCATGCGGGCGACGCTATCGCGCGGTCGAGACCCCCAGGGTCAGGATTCGGATCCCAGTCATGATCCGGGGTGCGCCGGAAAGCCTGTTCTCGCCACCAGAGCCGTGAAGTCCTGGGAGCCGCGCCGAAGCGGGCGCAGCGCGACTCCCAGGACCCTCTGTGCGACCGTCCGGTCAGCCGATGCGCTTCCAGCTGCAGCCGACGGTTTCGAAGCCCGTCGCGGACTTCGGCATGGTCACCGTGCGGGCGCCTGTCACGATGTCGTGGCTCAGCACGGCATCGACACCGTAGAAGCCCTTGTAGAAGATGTAGTGGCACACTTCGTTGCTGGGATCCTTCGGGCCTGTCGTGGAGTAAACACCCCGCTCCAGGTGGTCGCCGATGGCGTAGGTGCCGTGAGCAGCCGTCGAGGCTCGCGTGGTGGTCATCCCGGGGTAGTACTTGGTCCAGGTGCCACAGCTCGTGGTCGACCAGATGGAGTGGTCGGTGGACTGCACCTTGACCATCCGCTGGCCCAGACCAGTGTCACGCGCGAGGACGGCGTTGAAGGACTGCCGCTGCCAGGTGCACATCGCGCTGCCCGCCTGGGCGATGTACGTCACTGGCGGGACGCTGCCGTTCCCGACCAGCCAGCCGCTTTCGTCGTCGCCCGGGAACCGCACGGCAGACGTCAGCACGGCGCGGGTCGCCGAGCTGAACCGGGTCGCCGTCCCGTAGCCCCCGCGGTACGTCCGGACCGAGACCGTGATCCTCTTCCCGTAGTCCGGGCCCTTGAGCGAGTAGGTCGAGCTCGTCGCACCGGAGATCGGCACGCCGTCCGCGTACCAGCGGTAGGAGAACGATGGCTTCGGTGACCATCTGCCGACCGTCACCCGGAGGCGGGACCCGACTCGCGCGGTGCCCGAGATCCTGGGGCTCGGCGACGCGGAGTACTTCGAACCGACCTTCGCCCCCGCCGAGGTGACCGTCCGAGTCGTGTAGCCGGTACGCCGCACGGTCGCGCTGACGGTGATGGTGCGGCCCTTCCACGACGAGCGGACGGACAGGCTGCTACCGGTCGCGCCTCGGATGGAGCGCCCGTCGAGCTTCCAGCGGTAGCCGACGGCGCCCGGCGTCGGCGTGGACTGCGGGCGCGAGACCTTGAGTGTGGCTCCCGGTGTCGCCACGCCGCTGATCGCCGGCGCCGACTGCGAGAAGGCGCCGGACGCCACCGCTGCGGACGCACCGCTCGTCCGGCTGACCGTCGTGTATCCGGCGCGCGTGCCGACGATCCTGACCGTGAGTCGCTTGCCCCGCTGCGCCGAGGTGGGCGTGAAGGAGAAGCCGGTGGCGCCGCGGACCGCGGTCCCGTTCGCGTACCACTGGTAGGAGAACCCGGTACCCGAGGTCCAGGAACCGGCGAGCGCACGGAGCGTGGAGCCGACGCGGACCTTACCGCTGATCGTCGGGACCGACGCCGTCGGCCGGCCGGGAGCGATCACCGGGGTCGCGGTGCTGGTCGTCGACGTGGGCGTGCGTCCGTCAGCCGAGCCGACGACCGTGACCGTCAGGTTGGCGCCGAGGTCAGCGGCCTGCGGCGTGTAGGTCGCGCGGGTCGCGTCCGGGATCATCTCGCTCGTGCCGTTGGCCGGGTCCGTCCGGCGCCAGTGGTAGGTGAACGTCGCGGCCGGGCTCCAGGCTTCGACGGTCGCCGTCAGTGGCTCACCGACCAGGTACTCGTCACCGGAGATGGTCGGCACGGTCGTCGTGTCGAAAGCCTGCGCCTGGGCCAGGTCGTACGCCGCGAGGACGTCGAGCCTGCCCTCGCCCCACACGTTGTTGTCGTCTGCGGTTCCACCGCACGAGGTGTTGCTCATGTCCTCTGCGGAACCGTCCAGGATCGCGCGGGTCGCCTGAACGTTACCGACCAGCTCGGGGACGGCGTCCCACAGCAGCGCCACGGCGCCAGCGACGTGCGGGGCAGCCATGGACGTACCTGACAGGATGCCCATGTGGCCGCCGGGGAGTGCAGAGAAGACGTTGTCGCCCGGTGCCGCGATGTCCGGCTTCACGATGCCGTCCTGACCGGTGCCCCGTGCGGAGTAAGGAGCGATCCTGCCGCTCTCGGTGAACGCGCCCACCGCGTACGACGCCTGCCGTGAGCCGGGGCTGCCGGACGACTGGCAGCCGTCCTCGCCCATGTTCCCGGCGGAGAACGTGGCAAAGATACCCGCGGCCTCCCACGCCGTGATGATGTCCTCCATGAACGGGTCCGTCGAGGGGAGCCTGCTACCCCACGAGTTGTTCACGATGTGCGGGCGCTTCGCGGTGTCCGGTCGGGTTCCGTCGGCACGGGTCGGCGCCAGGATCCACTGCCCCGAACGGATCAGGGCTCTGTCCATGCATCCGGCGGCGCAACCGTTGGTGGCGATCCACTCAGCGCCCGGAGCCACACCGAACTGGTGCTGTACCTGGTTCCACCAGACCGTCCCGCCGACCATGCTGCCCATGGTGTGGGTGCCGTGGCCGTTCGCGGCGGTATCTCCGGGGGAGGGCTGACCGATGCCGGCAGCGTCATACCAGTTGTAGTCGTCGCTGCCCCCATCTCCGCGGTACTGCGCCTTGACGCTGTCGATCGCCGTGTCCACACCCGTATCGATTCCCGCGACCACGATGCCCTCGCCCGTGATTCCCTGTGCCCACAGGTCGTCAGCGTTGATCGCCGCGACACCCCATGTGGGTTCTGCTGCTGCCTCCGCCGCTGCCTCGGCCTCGTTCGGGGCGGCTTTCGCCTCCACCGGCTCCGGCGCCTCGTAGTGCGTCGTCGGACGCACCTCCAGCACCTGCGCGTCCGCCGCCAGGTCCGTCGCCAGGTCCAGCGAGCCACCCTCGACGAAGATCGCGTTGGTGGCCCAGTAGGAGGTGTACCTGGTGCCGGCCTCCTCCAGCTCCGCCACTGCGTCCTTCTGGGACGCCTCGGCGGCCGCGAGGAGCGTCTCGTAGACGTAGTCGCCGCGCTCCGACCAGCTCGTGATGCCCTCGGCCGCCGACAGGTCGGGCTTCTCGGCGAACCGCAGCCAGAAGTCGGCGGTGTCGTCGGAGGCGAATGCCCGGGTGGCGCCGGCGGTGAACTTGTCCGCCGGGTCGATGAGGGGCGCCGCCTGAGGGCCGGAAGTCCCGAGAGCGACGGCGCCGTGCGCTCGTGCGTCCGGCTGCGGGCTGGGGTCGGGCGCGGCGACCGCTGCGCTCGGTACTGCCAGGAGTGCCAGGACAGTGGCTGAAGCCAGAGTCCTGGTACGACGTCGCGTGCGAGGGTGCATGGGCTCTCCAGGCTGGGGCGCGCCGGGACACCGGGCGCAACTGGACCTGCGCGGGGCAGGGGTGTGCCGTGAAGGTACCGTCCGAGATCAGGTGAAAACCGCAAAAGGCCCAGAAATCACCCGGGTGATTCCCAGGGTCAGATCCGGCCGCGCAGCCTGTCGATATCGCGCCGCTCGCGCTTGGTCGGGCGGCCCGCCCCGCGGTCGCGGAGCCCGACGGCCTCGCGCTCGACCCGCGTGGGCAGGGCGGGGCTGTGGTCCAGGTACGCCTTGGCGGCGATGGGAGCGCCGACCCGTTTGGGGAGCAGCTCCACGACCTCGATGTCCCGGTCCCGGAGGGGATCGCGCCACGTCACGCGGTCACCGACGGCGACGGACGCCGAGGCCTTCGCGACCTTGCCGTTGATCCGGACGCGCCCGCTGCGGCACAGGTCGGCCGCGACCGACCGGCTCTTGGTCAGCCGCACCGCCCACAACCACACGTCGATGCGCATCGCCCCATCCTCTCACCGTCCAGCCCGTTGAGTGCTGGGCATTTGTGCATTTCCGGGCCGTGGACCCGCAAATACCCAGCACTCAACGAGCCGGTCAGGTTGTGGCTCTTACCCAGCGAGGGTCGGAGGTCTTTACCTCGTGGAGCTCACCCGTGATCGTGACGATCCTGCGGGCCGCGGGGGCTGCGTCGACCGGACCGTCCCCCGGCACGTCGTTGGGCTCGTCCAGGTCCGCGATACCCTCGGCCACCACCCTGACAACGCTGTCGGCGGCATGCGCACCCACCCACACCTCGACGTCGCCTGGCTCGACGACCCGCGTCATGCTCCGGTCGGTGAACGCGAACCTGGTGGTCGGCACCTCGAACGTGATCGTGGTGGACTCCCCCGGCTCCAGCGTGACCCGGTGGTACCCGAGCAGCTGCGTGGTGGGCCGGGCGATGGATCCCAGCACGTCGTGCCCGTACAGCTGCACGACGTCGGACCCTGCCACCTCACCGGTGTTCGTCACCGTCACGACGGCGTTGAACGTGCCACCAGCGGTGACCAGCGGGTCCACGGAGACCAGCTCGCGCGCGAACGTCGTGTACGACAGGCCGAACCCGAAGGCACGCGGCGGCGTCGAGTCGGTCGACGTGACCTCGGACGCGCCCCCGAGGATCGGGTGCAGGTACGAGTACGGCTGCGATCCCGTCGAACGCGGGATGGACACGGGCAGGCGACCCGAGGGGTTCACCCGGCCGGAGATGACGCCGGCGAGCGCACTGCCGCCCTCCTCCCCGGGGAAGAACGCCTGGAGCACCGCGCCCGGCTTCCTGCCGCCGGCCTCTCCGGTGCCCGCTTGGGCATCGAGCGCCCAGCCCACTGCGTACGGACGACCGGTGATCAGCACCATGACGACCGGCTTGCCGGCGGCGAGCACCGCCTCGACCAGCTCGCGCTGGACGCCGGGCAGCTCCAGCGACTCGCTGTCGTTGCCCTCGCCCACGGTGCCGCGGCCGAACAGTCCTGCCTGGTCGCCCACGACGACGATCGCGACGTCGGCGGCCTCCGCCGCGGCGACCGCCTCGGGGAACCCCGAGGTGTCATCGCCCTCGACAGCACAGCCCTGCGCGAACGTCAGCTCGGGCGCGGGCAGGCCCGCGCGGTCGAACTCCACGGCCAGGGCCTCGGCCACCGACGGGATCTCGAAGCCCGCCGGCACACCGGGGAAGTGCGCGAGCACGTGGTTGGCGAACGAGTAGCAGCCCATCAGGGCCTCGGGCCGGTCGGCGTTCGGCCCGATCACCGCCACGCGAGCGGGCTTGTCGTGCCACGAGCCGAGCGGCAGCACGCCGTCGTTCGAGAGCAGCACCACCGACTCCTCGGCGAGGCGCCTGGCCACGTCGCGGTGTGCCGGCGAGTCCAGGTCGACGACGGCGGGTGGCGCGTCCTCGTACACGTCCGGCTCGAGGAGCCCGAGCTCCTCCTTCTGCTTGAGCGTGCGCAGCACCGCACGGTCCACGATCTCGACCGGCACCGTGCCGTCCGTCACGAGCGCCGCGAGCGGTTCGAGGTACGCGTCGCCCGACGGCAGCTCGACGTCGACGCCGGCCTCGAGCGCCGCCGCGGCGGCCCCGCCCCGGTCCGCCGCGATGGCGTGCATGACGTTCAGGAACGCCACCCCGAAGTAGTCGGCGACCACCACGCCGTCGAACCCCCACCGCTCCCGGAGCAGCCCCGTGAGGTACTCGCGCGACGAGTGCATCGGCACACCGTCGACGTCGTTGTACGCGGCCATGACGCTGCGCACCCCGCCGTCGAGCACGGCCATCTCGAAGGGCGGCAGGAAGATGTCGGCGATCTCTCGCGGACCCGCGCTCACCGGGGCGTGGTTGCGCCCCGCCTTGGAACCGGAGTAGGCGACGAAGTGCTTGAGCGTGGCATGTACGCCCGCCCCCTGGAGCCCGCGCACGTAGGAGGTGCCGACGGTGCCGACGAGGTACGGGTCCTCGCCGATGCACTCGTCGACCCGTCCCCAGCGAGGGTCGCGGACGACGTCGAGCACGGGCGCCAGCCCCTGGTGGATGCCGAGCTCCCGCATCGACTCCCCGATGACGCGGCCCATCTCGGCCACGAGCTCGGGGTCGAACGACGCGCCCCAGGCGAGCGGTGTCGGGAACGTCGCCGCCTGCCAGGCTGCCAGGCCCGTGAGGCACTCCTCGTGGACCAGTGCGGGGATGCCGAGACGCGTCTCGCGCTTCAGCCTCCGCTGCTCGTCCCAGAGCCACGACGCCCGCTCGACCGGGTCGACGGGGCGCGTGCCGTACACACGGGTGTAGTGGCCGAGGCCGTTCTTCGTGATCTCGGGGAGCGCCGTGGAGCCCTGCCTCCCGGCCACCTCACCCTGCATCTCACCCTGCATCGGTGCCACGACGTTGCCGCCCTGGTCCAGCCAGTACCCGACCAGCTGGGCCAGCTTCTCCTCGAGAGTCATCTGTGCGTGCAGCTCGCGCACGCGCTCCGACACCTCGGGCATCGCCCGAAGCGCCACGGGCAGCTCCGTCATAAAAATCCCTTTCTTGACCTGCTTGTTCAGGCCTGCTTCGAAACGTGCCGGCCCGGGTCACGTGCCCCGGGCCGGCGGCCGCGCCCTGCTCAGCCCTTGACGGCTCCGGTGAGACCACCGACGATGCGCCGCTGCATGGCCAGGAAGAACACCAGGGCGGGGATCATGGCGAGGGTCGTGAAGGCGAAGACGCCCGCCGTGTCCGACGCGTGCTCCGACGAGAAGTCCGCGACGCCGAGCGGCAGCGTCTTCATGTCGGACTGCAGCAGGAGCAGCGGCAGCAGGTACGCGTTCCACGAGCCGACGAACGCCAGCACACCGACCGTCACCATGCCCGGACCGGACAGCGGTAGCAGGATCCGCCAGAAGAAGCCGATCCGTGAGGTGCCGTCGAGCTGCGCGGCCTCCTCGAGCTCCTTCGGGATCGCGGCGAGGAACGGCCGCAGGATCACGACGGTCACGGGGAGGGCGAAGGCAGCCTGCGGCAGCGCCACGCCCATCCAGGTGTTCCCCAGCTGCAGGTTCTGCGTGATGAGGATGAACAGCGGGACGATCGCCACGGTGGCGGGGAAGAGCAGGCCCACCACGAAGACCATGAAAAGCGTCTCCCGGCCCTTGAACTGGTAGCGGGCCAGCGGGTAGGCGGCCATCACACCGAACACCACGGTGATCGTTGTGGTCAGCACGGCGATGACGGTCGAGTTGAGTGCGTACTGCCAGAAGCTGGCACCGGTCAGGACGCCCACGTAGTTGTCGAGCACCCACGGGCTGGGCAGGCCCGACGGGTCCTGGGCGATCTGCGCGTTGGTGCGGAAGCCGCCCAGCACGCCGTAGAGCACCGGCCCGAGGGTGAGCGCGACCACCGCGAGAGCGATCGCGTAGACGACAGGGTTACCGCCCCCGAAGGAACCGCGCTTGCGGTTCCGGCGTCGCCCGGAGGGTTCGCGCGTGGTCGGGGCGTGCATCAGGACAGCCGCGTTCGACGTACTCACCGGGTCACCTTCTTCGTCTTCGTCCTTTTCACCGTCACCACGTCGGACCGCGTGTCCCGGCTGAGGATCAGTTGCTGGTACAGGACGGCCATGATGAGCGCGATGACAAAGAGGATCACCGAGGCGGCACCGGCGATACCGAAGTTCTGGCTCCGGGTGCCCTCGTTGATGAGATAGGTCGCCATGGTGGTCGTGGAGTTGGCCGGGCCACCGCCGGTCAGGATCCACACCATGTCGAACAGCTGGAGCGAACCGATCATCGACAGGAACGCCCAGGTGCGCATGGTCGGGCCGAGCAGCGGGACGGTGATCTTGCGCTGCACCTGCCACCACGAGGCGCCGTCGAGCTGGGCAGCCTCGTAGAGCTCTTCCGGCACACCCTGCAGCCCCGCGAGGAACAGGATCACGGCCAGCCCGAGGTACTTCCAGGTGAGCACCGCGAGCACCGTCCACAGCGCGAGGTCGGGGTCACCGAGCCAGCCCTGCTCGGGCGCCTCGAGGCCGACGCTGCCGAGCAGCCCGTCGATCACTCCGTACTCCGGCTGCAGGAGCTGGAACCAGACCACACCCGCGATGACCTCGGCGAGGACGTACGGCACGAAGATGATCGTGCGCAGCAGGCCCTGGCCCCACATCTTGCGGTTGAGCAGCAGTGCGATGGCCAGGCCCAGCGGGAGCTGGATCGCTATGGAGCCACCGACGATGATCAGGTTGTGGACGACCGAGTCGACGAAGACGTCGTCGGCCAGCACCGTCACGTAGTTGCGCAGACCGACGAAGTCGACCAGCGGGCCGAAGCCCTTCCAGCGGTACACCGAGAGCTGGACCGCCGTGACGATCGGCCAGACCACGAAGAGTGCGAACAGCGCCAGGGCGGGCGTGACGAACAATACGATCTCGAGGCGCTTGCGCCATGCAGAGGTCACCCTGCCGCGCCCGCCCCTGGCTGGTGAGTTCACTGGCTCACTGCTCCGCTTCTGCCGCGGACTGGATGGCGTCGACGACGTCCTGCGGGCCCGACTCGCCGGCGAACATGAGGGCGATCTCGTCGTTCATGGCACCGCCGACCGACTGGCCGAGGCGCGTGTCGAGGTAGAGCTGGGTCACGCCGCCGCCGTCACGCACGGGGATGAGCTGCGCGAGCGTCTCGTTCGAGAGCGAGTCCGTCGCCGCCGGGTTGGTCGGCAGGCCCATGTCCAGCTCGGCGAAGCCCTGCTGGACCTCGTCGCTGAGCAGGTAGTTCGCGAAGTCGACCGCCGCGTCGGGTGCTGCGGCCGAGACCGACCACGCGTCACCGCCGCCCATCTGGTCGGCAGGGTCGCCGCCCTGGCCGTCGAACGTCGGGAAGGCGAACCAGCCGAGGAAGTCGGGCACCTCGCCGCTCTCGGTGAGACCGCCGGCGACGCCGGGCTCCCAGTGACCCGCGAGCTCCATCGCGGCCTTCTCGGTCGCGAGCAGGCCGGAGGCCGACGTCGGTCCGGTCTGGGCCGGAGTGGTCAGGAAGCCCCGGTTGAACGGCTCCTGCGCGATGATGTCCTCGACGTGCTCGCCCGCCTTGAGGAAGCACGGGTCGGAGTAGTCGGCGCTCTCGATCGCGGCCTCGACCACGTCGTACGGGCACTCGCGGACCACGCCGTAGTACCAGTAGTGCGCGGCCGGCCACTTGTCACCGGCACCCACGGAGATCGGGGTGGTACCGGCCTCCTCGAGCTTCTCGAGGTAGCCGTCGAACTCCTCGATCGTCGGGCTCTGCGACACGTCGGTGATGCCCGCCGCCTCGAAGAGGTCCTTGTTGTACCAGAAGCCGACCAGGCCGATGGAGTACGGCAGGGCGTAGACCTTGTCGTCCACCGAGTACTGCTCGGTGAAGTTGGAGATCTTGCTGATCGTGTCGGCGGAACCCTCGGTGAGGTCACGCACCAGACCGGCCTCGACCTCGGCGGCGAGCTCGCCGCCGCCACGGCTCATGTAGACGTCGGGGATCTGCGCGTCGTCGCCGGACTGGAAGGCCGCCTGCAGCTTGGTCAGCATGTCCTCGTGCTGCATGGCCTGGACGTTGACCTTGACCCCCGTCTCGGCCTCGAAGTCGGCGGCGACCTGGTCGTAGTACGCCTTGCCCTCGCCGTTGTTGGAGTTGTGCCACCAGGTGAACTCCTGGGCGTCCGCGTTCTCGTTGGTCGCGTCCTCGCTCGGGCCGGACCCGGCACCGACACAGCCGGCCGCCAGCAGGGCGACGGTGCTGCCGAGCGCGATCAGTGCCGCGCCGCGCATCTTCCTCTTCATTGTGGAACCCCTTGTAGTCGTCATCGACGGTCGGCAGGAGCCTGCCTGTGACGGACGACAGGTCCGTCAGTCAGGAGCGTGGCAGCCCGGCGACGGTTTCGTCAAACGGTTTCGATATCGATTTCGAAACGGATCGGCCCGCCAGACACACCGCGTTGCCCGGGGTACCCTCGCTTCCGTGCACAGTGGGACAAGCTCACCCGGGTCCACTGCCGGACCGGGTGACGGCGTGGGGAACGATCCGGGGACCCCGGAGCCGTTCGCCAACCAGGAACGTGCGACCGGCCGCGCCACCATCACCGATGTCGCGCGCGTCGCGGGCGTATCGGTCGCCACCGTGTCCAAGGTCGTCAACGGTCGTTACGGCGTGGCGGCCGCCACCGCGGAGCGTGTGCTCGGTGTCGTCGCCGACCTCGGGTACGAGTCGTCCCTCGTCGCGCGCAGCCTGCGCCGCCGGCAGACCAACGTGATCGGCGTGCTCGTCGCCGAGTTCGAGCCGTTCAGCACGGAGCTGCTCAAGGGCATCTCCGCGGCCGTCGACGGTACCGGGTACGAGCTGCTCGCCTACTGCGGCGACGCCGGCCACTCGGACCACGTGGGCTGGGAGCGCCGCTCGCTCTCTCGCCTGGCCGGCACCCTGATCGACGGCGTCGTGATCGTCACGCCCACCCTGGCCCTCCCGGTGCACGAGGGCGTGCCCATCGTCGCCATCGACCCGCACACCGGCCCCACCGGGCCGGCGACCGTGGACTCCGACAACCTGGGCGGCGCCCGCACCGCGACCGAGCACCTCATCGGACTCGGCCACACGCGCATCGGCTACCTGGGCGGACGTTCCGACCTGGAGTCGGCGCGCCTGCGTGAGCTGGGCTTCTTCGAGGCGATGGCAGCCGCGGGCCTCACCCCGGACCCGAGCCTGGTGCTCGAGGGCGGCTACCGTCCGGACCGGTCCGACCGCCCCACGCACGACCTCCTCGAACGTACCGACCGGCCGACCGCCGTCTTCGCCGCGAACGACCTGTCGGCGATCCACGTCATCCAGGTGGCCCAGGAGCTGGGGCTGCGCGTCCCCGAGGACCTGTCGGTCATCGGGTTCGACAACATCCCCGAGGCCGCGGCCTCGACCCCGCCCCTGACCACCGTCGCGCAGTCCCTGCACGAGATGGGCGCCGAGGCGCTCCGCATGGTCATCGCGATGCTCGAGTCGGGCACGACGGCCGGCAAGCACACCCGCCTGCCCACGCGGCTGGTAGAGCGTGCGAGCACGGCTCCCCCGCACTCCGCGTAGCCGAGGGCCTCAGCCCGGCAGCAGCACGGGTGCCACGGGCGCCACCAGCCGCTGCCCCAGGCCCGGCTCGTCGACGCGCACCCGGCCGGCCGTGCGCTCTGCCTCCAGGTGGGCCTCCAGCCGTAGCTGCGGGGCCTGCGGGTGGCCGCGTGACCAGGGCGCCCCTGCCCGCCGAAATTACCTCGCCGCCGGTGGCGGGCCGGGGCACTCTGGTGGCATGACCTCCCTCACCGGCCACACGGCGGCGCAGAAGCCGTGGCACGTCCTCGAGGTGGCGGCCGTACCGTCCGCCGACCATCCGGATGCCTGGGCGTACCACGGGATGGCCGCGGTCGAGCGGGCCACGGAGATCGCCGGCCGCGGGTACGACGACCTCGCCCGCCCGGCGCGGCAGACCATCAGCGGCATGCTGCACCAGGAGTACGCGCGCAAGCAGCGATTCGTCGCGGTCCTGGACCGGCCCGACGGCGGAGCGCCCACCGCCGACGACGTGGTCGGCTTCGGGTTCCTGGCGATGACGCTCAAGGAGAACACGCATACCGCGGACGTCTACGTGGGCGTCCATCCGGACCACCGCCGGCAGGGCATCGGCACGGCCCTCACGGCACGGGTCGAGGAGGCGGCCGCCGATGCCGGGCGGACGACGTTCTTCGTCTGGGCGTCGGCGCCGCGCGAGGCCGCTGCCGACGAGGAAGCGGCGGTGCCGGCCACCGGCGTCGGGCGGATCCCCGCCGACGTCCCCGGCGTGCGGTTCGCACTCGGGCGGGGATACACCCTCGAGCAGGTGGAGCGCATGTCGCGGCTCGATCTGCCGGTGGATCCCGACAAGCTGGCGGCGTTCGAGACGGAGGCGCGGGCCAAGGCCGGCGCCGACTACCGGACCCACACCTGGGAGGGCATTCCCGAGGAGTGGTACGAGAGATACGCCCAGCTCATGACCCGGATGACGACCGACGTGCCGCAGGGTGAGCTCGACTACGGCGAGGAGAAGTGGGACGCCGAGCGGGTACGGGTCTACCTCGAGGAGCGCGCTGCGAGCGGCCAGCGCCTGCTGACCACCCTGGTGGAGCACGTCCCGTCGGGCGAGATCGCGGGCGGCACGTCGTTCCTGCTGCAGGACGGCAAGCCGGCGTTCGTGTTCCAGGAGGAGACGATCGTGCTGAAGTCCCACCGCGGACACCGGCTCGGCATGCTGGTCAAGGCGGTCAACCTGCGTGAGCTCGCCGCCCGGTACCCGCAGACCGAGCGCGTGCACACGTTCAACGCCGAGGAGAACGCGCACATGCTCGACATCAACGTGGCCCTGGGCTTCCGCCCCTCAGGCGCGGAGGCGGCCCTCCAAAAACGCCTCTGACCCCTCGCTGAGTGCTGGATATCTGCGGTTTCGCGGGCCCGAAACCCGCAGATAGCCAGCACTCAACGGTGCTTGCGGAGGCGGCCGGCCAGGGTGAGCAGCCTTCCGGTGGCGCGGTTGGCCAGGCTCCCGGTGCCGTTCGCGACGTCGAGCAGCTGCTGCACCTGCTGGTGCGTCACGCCCGAGCCGGGCTGGTAGGCGAGCCGACCGAGGGGCATCGCCCTGGTCATGACCATGACGTCGGCGGAGAGGCCGGCCCCCTTCAGCATCCCGGTGACCGTCGGGCCGATGACGGGGTGCGCCATCGCCTCACCCAGTGAGGAGTCGGCGTCGAGCGGCGCGACGAAACCGTCGGCCGGGACCTCGACCTCCGCCGTGGCGCGGAGATCGCGGCTCGAGGCGCCCACCTCGACGCGGTAGGTGCCGCCCTCGACCCGCCACCGGTCAGCCCGGACGTCCCAGTACGCGAGGTCGTCCCGGGCCACCGTCAGCTCCACCTCTCGGGACTCGCCCGGCGTGAGGTCGACCACGGCGAACGCAGCCAGGGCACGAGGCGCGCGGGGGACCGCCGAGCCCGGCAGGGAGACGTAGCACTGCACCACCTCGCGTCCCTCGACGCCGCCGGTGTTGGTCACCGTCACGCGCACGACGAGGTCCCCGCCGTCGGTCACGCCCTTCCCGTCGGCCGAGCCCTTCCCGCGGGTCGAGCCTGTCGAGACCCCCAGCCCCGAGTACGCGAACGTCGTGTACGAGAGGCCGTGACCGAACGGGAACTGCACCCCCAGGTCGCGTGCGTCGTACCAGCGGTAGCCCACGTAGATGCCCTCGCCGTACGTGACGTGCAGGCCCGTACCGGGAAAGCTCGGCCAGGCCGGGGTGTCCTCGATGCGCAGGGGCACGGTCTCGGCCAGCCGGCCGGACGGGTTGACACGCCCGAACAACACGTCGGCCAGCGCGCCGCCGCCCGCCTGACCCAGCAGCCAGCCCTCCACGATCGCGGGTACCCGGTCCGCGAACCCGGACAGCCGCACCACCGAGCCGTTGGACAGCACCACCACCACGCGCGGGTTGGCTTCCAGCACCCGGTCCAGCAGGTCGAGCTGGGCCGCGGGCAGCTCGATGTCCGTGCGGTCGCGACCCTCCGCCTCCGCCGACTGCGGCAACCCCGCGAAGAACAGCACCACACCGGCATCGCGTGCGGTGGCCACCGCCTCGGCAGCCAGCACCTCGGCGGCGCGGGCGGCCGCTTCCGATCTCTTCCACAGTTTCCCGACCGGACCCCGGCGGGGCGCGCCCGTCTCGCCACCGGAGCCCGTCACACCCCCCGTCACGGCCCTTGTCCCGTCCAGCTCGTAGCCGGGCGCGAAGACGACGTCGGAGGCGGAGTCCTTGATCGCCGCCAGGGCGTCGTCGAGCCGCGTGGGGACGATCTGCGACGAGCCCGCGCCCTGGTAGCGCGGCGTGCGGGCGAGCTCGCCGATCACCGCCAGGCGCGTCTGCGGGGCCAGCGGCAGCAGGCCGTCGTCGTTCTTGAGCAGCACCACCGCTCGACTCGCCGCCTCGCGCGCCAGGTCGTGGTGCGCCGTGTCGTGCCAGGCCTCGGGGTCGTGGCCCCGCTCCGCGAGCGGCGGCGCCTCGCCCCGTGCCGCCTGCGCCGCGAGCGCCAGCGTGACGACCCGGGTGGCCGAGCGGTCGACGTCGGCCAGGTCGAGGGCACCGGACCGCACCGCCGCGACGATCTCCTTGACCCGGCCCTCCCCGGCGGCGGGCATCTCCAGGTCGAGGCCCGCGCGGATGCCGGCGATGCGGTCGTGGACGGCGCCCCAGTCGGACAGGACGAGGCCCTCGAAGCCCCACTCGCCACGGAGGATGTCGGTGGTGATGCGGCGGTCCTCACCGGTGTGGGTGCCGTTGATGCGGTTGTACGACGACATGAGGGTCGCCGGCTGCGCCCGGGTGACGACGCGCTGGAAGCCGCGCAGGTAGATCTCGCGGAGGGTGCGCTCGTCGATGTCGGCGGAGACGCGCATGCGCTCCGTCTCCTGGTTGTTGGCGGCGAAGTGCTTGAGGCTCGTGGCGACGCCGTTGCCCTGGATGCCGGTGACGAGGGCCGCGCCGATCTCGCCGGCGAGCAGCGGGTCCTCGGCCACGTACTCGAAGTTGCGCCCGCACAGCGGGCTGCGCTTGATGTTGATGCCGGGGCCGAGCACCACGTCGACGCCGCGCCGTTGGGCCTCGTCCGCGACCGCCTCGCCCACGCGCCGGACCAGGTCGACGTCGAACGTGCTGCCGAGCGCTACCGCCGGCGGGAAGCAGGTGGCGGGGACCGCGCCCTCGATGTCGCCGACGTCGGGAGCGAGCCGCCGCACCCCGTGCGGGCCGTCCGCGAGGAACACCGAGGGGACTCCGGGCGCCTCGGCGGTGGTCCAGAACGAGGCGCCGGACAGGAGCCGCGCCTTCTGCTCGAGGGTGAGCTTCCGGACGATCGCCGCAGGTGCCGCTGCGGTGGCGGCTGCGGTGCGGACCTGCGGCTTCTTCCTCATCGGGTCACGGTAGCGGTGGCCGCGACAGATGGCGCTGCGGGCCCGGCGAAAAAGCCGTGCGTATCGAGGACCCGGAGAGCACCCTGGGTCTCATGACCACACCCTCCGCGGTACCCGCCCCGACGACGTCGACGTGGCGGCTGCTGGACGTGCCCCGAATCTCCTCCCTCGACGCCCCGGAGGCATGGATGTACCGGGGCGTGGCGGAGCTGCACGCCGCGGCGGAGCCGGCCGATCTCGGCAACGCGGATGCGGCACCGACCCCGATCGGGCTCGTGGTCGCGATGAACAACCAGGACTACCGGCGCAGGCTGCGCCAGGTCGCCGTGGTGGACACCCCGGAGGGACCACGGGTGGTGGGCAGTGCCCTTCTGAACTTCTTCGTCCGGTCGAACCCGGATCTGGCGGTGGGTGTCATCGTGGTGCACCCGGAGTACCGGCGGCAGGGCATCGGCACGGCCCTGGTCGAGTGGTTGCGCACCACCGCGCAGGCGGAGGGCCGGACGTCGGTCCTGGCTCCCGTCGACTTCGGGCCCGAGGTGGCTGCCGGCGAGACGCTGGCTCCGGCGTCGGGCATCGGCACGGTGTCCGCGGACCTGCCCGGTGTGCGGCTGGCGCAGAAGCTGGGCCTGAAGCTGCAGCTCGTGGAGCGCCGCTCCCGCATCGACCTGCCCGTCGCGCCCGAGGCCGTCTCGCGGTTCGAGGCCGAGGCCCGTGCCGTGGCGGGCGACGCGTACCGCGTCCATACCTGGACCGCGCCCACGCCGGACGAGTGGATCGAGCAGTACGCGGCCCTGGAGCAGGCGCTGTCCGACGACGAGCCGCGCGGCGGTCTTGAGGTCGAGTCCGACGTCTGGGACGCCGACCGCCTCCGCGTCGAGGAGGCGACGATCGCCGCCAAGGGTGACCGGTACGTGGTGACGGCAGCCGAGCACGTGGCCACGGGCGAGCTCGCCGCGATGACGATGCTGATGTGGAACGACCAGAAGCCGGACCACAGCGACCAGGAGTCCACGGTGGTGCTCAAGGCGCATCGCGGGCACCGGCTCGGGATGCTGATCAAGGCGGTGAACCTGCGCGAGCACGCCCGTCTGCGACCCGAGGCCCAGCGCATCTACACCTGGAACAACGAGGAGAACCCGCACATGCTCGCGATCAACGTGGCCCTCGGCTTCGTCCCGGCGGGCGGCTGCGCGGAGTTCCAGGGCCCCCTGTGATCAGAGGAGGTGGGGGGTCAGGTCCGGGCCATCCGTGAACGCCTCCTCCGGGTCGAACGGGTGCACCGGGCCGCCCAGGTTCGTGTGCCGCAGGCGGAGCAGGTCCTGGTCGACGGCGCCCGGGCTGAGCATGAGCATCCAGTCGTCGGCCATGTCGTAGAGCTCGGTCTCGAGGTTGCCGATCTTCACCACCACGACGTCGGTGCCGCGCGGGTCCAGGCCGAGCGCCGTGAAGTCCGACTCCAGGTGATAGGGCCTGCGGCGTTCGGTGAGGATCACCTTGAGCCCGCCGGCCGCCACGACGCAGACGGTCCCGCCCACCGGGTCGTCCTCGCGGACGTGCTCCACCACGCCGCGCAGCGTGACCGGCCCGTGCGGCCCGCCGTCGACCCGGGCGCCGGCCGTCACCTCGACGGCGTGACCCACACCGGCGTCGGCGACCGTACGGGCGGCCTCGGGATCGGGCAGGGACGCGTAGATGGCGCTCCGGCCGCCTGCCTCGGGCAGGTTGGTGAAGGCAGGCTCCGTCAGGAGCCGCGCGAGGGTCCAGGTGACGTCGCCCGCGCCGCCGGCCATGGGGTTGTCGCCGGAGTCCGAGAGGACGAACGGCCGCGCGTCGCTCGCGAGCACCGCCTTCAGGCACTCCTCGTAGGTTCCCGCCGGTGCGACGAACTCGAACTGGTCGCGGGCGTCCCAGTACCGGCGGGCCAGCCGCTCCGCCTCGCGCGCGATGAGCTCGTCGTCGTCCCCCATGACCACGACGGCGGCCCGGCAGCGCGGCTCGTCCGCCCACGCGTACCCGACCCATACCGAGGCGTCCAGGACACCCTCCAGCGCGCCGACCCGTGCCACGTCCTCGTAGATGCCCCGCGCCGGCTCGAGCCGGGTGCTCGTCTTCTCCCCCGGCAGCAGCACGGGGACCTGCACCCACGCCTTGCGCGGCCGGCCCGCCCCGTCGATCCGGTGCAGCAGGTTGGTCGCCGCACGCTCCCGCGCCTCGTCGTCATCCTCGTGCGGGGTCATGCGGTGGCAGGTGACCAGGTCGGCGGTCTGGGCGAGCTCCCGCGACACGTTGCCGTGCAGGTCCATGGAGGCGGAGATCAGGCAGTCCGGCCCGACGGCGGCCCGCACCGCCCGCACGAGGTCCGCCTCCGCATCCGTGTACCCGAGCACGGTCATGGCGCCGTGGATGTCGAGCAGCACGCCGTCGAACGGGCCCTGTGCCTCCAGCGTCAGGCCGATCTCGGTCCGGACCGTCTCGTAGACCTCGGTGAGGACCGCACCGCCCGGGAGCGCCCCGGCCCGCAGCACCCCCACCCATTCGGCCTCCCGGCGCAACGGTGCGCCGTCCCGGAGGAACGGGTACCGGCGGACGAGCTCGTTGCCACGCAGAAGGGTGAACGCCTCCCAGCCCGAGCGGTGCGGGGAGAACGTGCTGGACTCGATGGCCATGCCGCAGATCGCGATCCGCGGCCGTTGGTGGGTACGGGTCACGGGCGCAGTGTAGGCAGGACGAGTAACGACTTAGCGCTTATTTCACGGTAAAAGACCAGGTGTCGGGCAGCTGGAGTTGCCGAACACCTGGTCTCAGGGTGGTCGCCGAGGACCTGAGAAGGCCCGTTCGGTCAGTCGTCGCCCCGGTCGTCGGCGTCGTCGGCGTCGTCGTCGTCACCCGCGTCGTCCGGCGTGTCGTCGTCCTGGTCACCGACGTAGTTCGAGTCGTTCGGGGAGTCCGCCGACTGCGCGGAGCCCGGCGTGTCGTGCGCCGACTCGTTCGGCGAGTCCGCCGACTCCGGCGAAGGGTCGTAGTTCGCGTCACCCGGGGAGTCCGCCGACTGCGCGGAGCCCGGCGTGTCCCGGGCCGACTCGTTCGGCGAGTCCGCCGACTCCGGCGAGGGATCGGTGGTCGCGGCGCCCGCGCCGCCGTCGGGCTGCGTGGGGCCGTCCAGGGCGACGGCGGCGGAGGACTCCGCCCGCGGGGCCGGGTCGTTCAGCGCCGCGGCAGTCGTCGCGCCGGCGACTCCGAGCACGGCGGCCGCCCCGACGATGGCCCAGCGCTTCTTCATGGTCGAGGGGTTCATCTCTGTGACCTCCGGTCTCGCGGCACCCCCTTCGGGTGCCTCCTGGTAACGAGTCTGCGCCGCCAGGATGAGGCGATGAGGAGACCCGCATGAGACGCCTCTCATCTTGGGCGGGCGGGCGGACCCTCTGCGGCGGGTCAGCCCCGGAACCGGTAGCCCGCCCCGCGGACCGTCTCGATCCGGTCCACCCCGAGCTTCTTGCGCAGGTACCGCACGTACACGTCGACCACGTTGGAACCCGGGTCGAAGTCGTATCCCCAGACCCGCGAGAGCAGCTGCTCGCGCGACATCACCTGGCCCGGGTGCTGGAGGAACACCTCGGCGAGCGCGAACTCCCGCGCCGACAGCTCCACCTCGCGCCCCGCCACGGTGGCGGTGCGGGTGCGCAGGTCCAGCCGGACGTCGCCGTGCTCCAGCCGGTCCGACGACGCGGCCTCCCCCGTGGCGCGCCGCAGCCGCAGCCGGATCCGGGCGAGCAGCTCGTCGAACCCGAAGGGCTTGGACATGTAGTCGTCGGCACCGCCCTCCAGGCCCGCCACCCGGTCGGACAGGGAGTCCCGTGCGGTCAGGATCACCACCGGCAGCGTCGAGCCGACGTCGCGCAGGCGCTGCAGCACCGTGAACCCGTCCAGCACGGGGAGCCCGATGTCCAGGACCATCAGGTCGTAGCCGCCGGACATGGCATGGGCCAGCGCCGACGCACCGTCGGACACCACGGTGGGCTGGAACCCGTGCGCCTTCAGCCCCTTGCGCACGAACTGCGCGATGCGTTCCTCGTCCTCCGCGATCAAGATCTGGTTCAAGCTGTCTCCTCCGTCGCCGAACTCCTCGAACCGGGCTGGCCGCCCGCCGGTGCCGCGCCGTCGGCCGGCCAGGTCATCACGAAGCGTGCCCCACCTGCGCGCTGTCCTGAGCCT
The DNA here is from genome assembly GCF_028994775.1 of Promicromonospora iranensis. GTDB lineage: Bacteria > Actinomycetota > Actinomycetes > Actinomycetales > Cellulomonadaceae > Promicromonospora > Promicromonospora iranensis_A. The sequence continues at coordinate 35,847 of NZ_JAJQMN010000021.1, forward strand.
GTCGAAGGGTCGGACCTCTCGACCACCACGTCACCGCCGTGCCCCTGCGCGATGGCCCGCACGATGGCGAGCCCGAGGCCCGAACCCGGTACACCACCCGTGGTGCTGCCCCGCGCGAACCTGTCGAAGATGCGCTCCGCCTCCTCGGGCGGCACGCCGGGGCCGGTGTCCCGGACCCAGAGCCGCACCTGGCGGCCGGCAGGTCCGTCGAACACCTGGGTGCCGATGCCCACCTCGTCGTCGGGTCCCGTGAACTTCACCGCGTTGTCCGCGAGCTGCAGCACCGCCTGGGTGAGCCGGTGCGCGTCGGCGACCACCTCGGCGTCGGCCCGGGCGTCCACCACCCAGCGGCGGGCGCCCAGTGCGCGGGCCTTGTCGTGCACGTCGTCGGTGAGCCGGCCCAGGTCCACGGGCGCCGGGGTCACGAAGTCAGACCGTTCGGCCTTGGCGAGCAGCACCAGCTCCTCGACGATCTGGCCCATCCGGGACGTCTCGTCGAGCAGGAGATCCCGCGTCTCGCGCACGTCCGCCGGGTCGTCCGGGTCGAGCACCTCCAGGTGGCCCCGCAGAACGGTCAGCGGGGTACGGAGCTCGTGCCCGGCGTCGTCCAGGAACTGGCGCTGCGTCTCGATGGCGGTGGACAGCCGGTCGAGCATGGTGTTGAACGCCCCGGCGAGCTCACCGAGGTCGTCGTCCGTGGCCACGGGGACCCGCTGGGACAGGTCGGTCTCGGTCACCCGGGTGGCGGTGGAGCTCAGCTGCCGCAGCGGACGCAGCAGGCGGCTGACGACCAGCCACGCGAACAGCCCCAGGAGCACCAGTGCCACGCAGCAGACGATCGCGTAGGTGCGCATCACGTCGGTCTCCGCCCGGAGCGCATCGTCGAGCGCCGCGGCCATCACGTACGCGCCCACCTCCTGACGGTCGGCCACCGTCACGGGCACGACGACGAACCACACGCGGCCCATCTCCGGGGTGTCGATCTCGCGCTGCACCGTACGCGCCGACTCCGGCGTCAGGTCCTGGACCGCCGCCCGGACCACCGGGTGCTCCGCCACCACCCGCCCCCTCGTGGGCGGGTTGGTCTGCTGGTGCTCGCCGTCCAGGTAGCTCACGAACATCTCGTTGGTGCCGGGGACGTTCCGCTCCATAGCGACGCTCATCAGCCGGCCGGCGCCGTGGAACTCCTCGCCGGTCTCCGGGTCCACGCCGGTCTCCGCGAGCTGCTGCAGCTCCCCGATCTCCTGGTCGAAGTCCTCGGAGATGTCGTCCATGATCTGCTGGGACTGGATGGCATGGGTGAGCAGGCCTGTCGCCAGCAGCCCGATGGCGGTCACCGACACCACCACCGTCACCACCTTGGCCCGTACCGACGGCCGGCGCAGGCTCATGGGCGGCCCACGCCGGACGCCGCGAGCCGCGACCCGTCGAGCCAGCCGGCCACGACGTCCAGGCGACGCGACGTCGCCGCCTGCCACCCGCGCTCCTGCACCCGGTGCGGCCCGGTGGCCAGCGACAGCAGCACCCCGGCGACCCGCGCTGCCAGGTCGCTCCGATCGGCTCCCCGGCCGCCCGGAGCCGCCACGAACCCCGTGGCGTAGTCGGCGGCGAGCCTGCGCATCCGCGCCGCGTACTCGTCCTGCGCGGAGCCCGACCCGTGCACGAGCGACAGCACGTCCAGGTGTGCGACGAGGCACGCGAGGTCATCGGCCCGGTGACCCGGTCCCGCGGAGTCGACGTCGAGCAGCCCGGTGATCCGGCCGTCGGTGAGCATGATCTGCGCCTCGTAGAGGTCGCCGTGCGTGGGGTCCGCACCGGTCCCGCGCTCCGCGAGGCGCGCCTGGACGGCGCCGGCCAGGTCGGCGGCCCTGCTCGCCTCCGCGGGCAGTGCCGCCCCGATGACACCGGCATAGTGCGCTGCCGACTCGCTCCACGCGGGGCGCCGCGGCAGATCGCGCACCTCGGCGGGCAGGCGGTCGAGCAGGTCGAGGATCTCCAGCGGGGACGGGATACGCCCGCCGTCCCGGACGGCGGCACGCATCTCGGTACCGTGCAGCGGGGACAGCACGAGCAGGCCGTCCTCCGACCAGCCGAGGGGACGCGGGACCGGCAGGCCGGCACTCGACAAGAGCTCGTGGCGTCGGTGCAGGTCCGCGACCTTGCGCGGGCGGAGCACCTTGAGGAACACCCGGGCCGCCCGGGCCCGCGCCTCGATCACGGCGCGCCGGGTCGGGCGGTAGGCCCGGACCTTGAGCTCGGGGTGGGCCCGCGCCTCGGGGCCGACGCCAAGGCCCGCCAGGAGCTCTTCGACGGCGCCAGGATTGAACGCCCGGGGTAGTGCCGGCAGCGCAGGGTCCCCCGGGAAGCGCCACACGGCGACCGTCGCGTCGCCGTCGGACAGCGTGACCACACCCGGCTTGCGGCCGTCGCGCGAACGGCCGACGCTCGCGCCCAGCGTCTCGGACCGTTCCACGCCGTCCCAGCGCACGGTCGCCCGGTAGGCGACGGTGGTGGTCGAGCCCGGACGATGGTCCACCTGGCGCACCCGCCAGTCCACGAGCTCACCGCCCGCCGTGGCCACCGCGGCATCGAGGAGCCCCGCGGCGGCGTCGCCGGTCAGCAGGTCGAGGTGCGTGTTCACCCGGTAATACTCGCAGCCGCCACCCACGGAAGCCCCCTGGTAGGGATTAGAAACCTCTCACCTACCAGGGGGCTCCGTCACACCGGCCGCGCAGGGCGCCGGATCGATCAGGCGCGCAGCTCGCGGTACTTCGCGATCAGCGCCGCCGTCGACGGGTCCTGCGCACGCAGCGCCTCCTCGTCGCCCGCGACCGCCGGGGCGATCTCGAGGGCGAGCTTCTTGCCGAGCTCGACGCCCCACTGGTCGAACGAGTCGATGCCCCACACGACGCCCTGGACGAACGTGATGTGCTCGTACAGCGCGACCAGCTGCCCCAGCACGGACGGGGTCAGCGCGGGGGCGAGGATCGACGTGGTGGGCCGGTTGCCGCTGAACACCTTGGCCGGGACCAGGTCCTCGGCGACGCCCTCGGCGCGCACCTCGTCGGCCGTCTTGCCGAAGGCGAGCGCCTTGGTCTGCGCGAAGAAGTTGGCGAGGAACAGGCCGTGCACGTCGGCGCCGGCTTCCACGGCGCCGCCGTCGCCCACCGCATCGGTCAGCGGGTACGCGGGGTTGGCGACGGCGATGAAGTCGGCTGGGATGAGCCGGGTGCCCTGGTGGATGAGCTGGTAGAACGCGTGCTGGCCGTTGGTTCCGGGCTCGCCCCAGAAGACCTCTCCGGTTTCGGTCGTGACGGGCGTGCCGTCCCAGCGCACGGACTTGCCGTTGGACTCCATGGTGAGCTGCTGCAGGTATGCCGGGAAGCGGTGCAGCTGCTGCGCGTAGGGCAGGACGGCGTGCGTGTGCGCGTCGCGGAAGTTCACGTACCAGACGTTGAGGAGCCCCATCAGGGCCGGCACGTTGCGCTCGAGCGGCTCCGTCCGGAAGTGCTCGTCCATGGCGTGGAAGCCGCCCAGGAACTCGGCGAACGCATCCGGCCCGATGGCCACGGCGAGCGACGTGCCGATCGCCGAGTCCACGGAGTAGCGGCCGCCCACCCAGTCCCAGAACCCGAACGCGTTCTCGGGGTCGATCCCGAACGCCGCGACCTTGTCCAGCGCGGTGGACACTGCCACGAAGTGCTTCGCGACGGCGTCGGCGCGGCCCTCCTCGGAGTCCTCGATGGCCCCGGCGGCGACCAGCGAGCGCCACAGCCAGTCGCGGGCGAGCCGCGCGTTGGTGAGGGTCTCGAGGGTGCCGAACGTCTTGGACGCAACGATGAACAGCGTGGTGGTGGGGTCGAGGTCGGCGGTCTTCTGCGCGACGTCGGTGGGGTCGATGTTCGAGACGAACCGGACCTCCAGCCCGTCCTGGACGTAGGGCTCCAGGGCCTCGTACGCCATGACGGGGCCGAGGTCGGAGCCACCGATGCCGATGTTCACGATGGTCCGCACGGGCTCGCCGGTGACACCGGTCCACTCCCCGGAGCGGACCTTCTCCGCGAACGCGTACACCTTGGCGAGCTCGTCCTGCACGTCAGCGGTGACGTCCTGGCCGTCGACGGTCAGGGGCTCCTCGGACGGGCGGCGCAGCGCCGTGTGCAGCACCGCGCGGTCCTCGGTGACGTTGATGTGCTCACCGGCGAACATCGCGTCGCGGCGCTCGGTGAGCCGCACCTCGTCGGCGAGGGCCAGGAGCGCGGCGAGGACGTCGTCCGTGACCAGGTTCTTCGACAGGTCCACGTGCAGGTCGGCGGCCTGGTGACTCAGGCGCTCGGCCCGGGCGGGGTCCGCGGCGAACCAGCCGCGCAGGTCGGGCCGGAGGTTCTTGGAGAGCTCGGTGAGCGAGCCCCAGGCGTTGGTGGTGGTGGCATCGACAGGCAGACGGGCTGGCACTGAGGTCATGGGACAACCGTAGTCCGGAGCGCCTCCGCCGCAGCCCTGGCCAGTGTCGGGTCGGTCACCTCGTAGCCGGCCTCGCCGCCGCCCCCGGGTCCGCCCGCGTCGACGACCGACCGCTTCGCCGAGAGATGGACGGCGTCGACGCCGGTGCCGACCAGGGCCGGGATGTCCGCCGCCGTCACGCCACCACCCGCCATGACCTCGATGCCCAGCTCCGCGCTGCGCTCGACGAGGGCGGCCAGCCGGCTCAGGCCGGCACTCGCGCGGGTCGCGCCGCCGGAGGTGAGCACACGCGCCACACCAAGCTCGGCCAGCGTGTCGAGGGCGGCCAGCGGGTCGGCGATCACGTCGAGCGCGCGGTGGAACGTCACCTCGGCGTCGTCGGCAGCGGCGATCAGGTCGCGCATGCGCGCGACGTCCACGGTGCCGGACGACGTCAGGGCGCCCAGCACGACGCCGTCGACACCCTGGTCGGTCGCCAGGGTCACGTCGCGGAGCATCAGGTCGATCTCCGCGGACGAGTACACGAAACCGCCCGGTCGGGGCCGCACCAGCACGTGCACCTCGAGGATGGGGGCGTCGTCGGAGGACGGGACCACGGCCGCGGCGTCGACCACGGCCTCGATGAGCGCGGCGCTCGGTGTGATACCACCGGTGGCGCCGAGCGCGGAGCAGAGCTCGACGCGCCGGGCGCCGACGTCGGCTGCGATCACCGCCCCGGCGGGGTCCTGGACAGCGAGCTCGAGAGCGACACGTTGGGGCACGGCGCCAGCGTAACCGTGCGCGGGGGCGGTCTGTCGCCCGCCGCGTCAGCCGCCGAGTCGGTAGTGTCCCTGGCATGGCCATCGATCCCAGTGCGATCCTCACGGGTCGTGCCCCCGGGCGTGCCCCGATCGGAGTGATCCTGGGGATCGTCTTCGCGTCGGTCTGCCTGCTTCTCATCCTCGCGTTCGACGCGATCACGGGCGGCGCGTCGTTCGTCGTCGGGCTGCTGCTCGCGGTGCTGCCGGTCGCCGTCTGGCTGCCGCTGGTGCTCGCGCTGGACCGGCTGGAGCCGGAGCCGCCGAACGCCCTGATCTTCGCGTTCCTGTGGGGTGCCGGGGTCGCGGCGCTGTTCGCGAGCATCCTGAACACGCTGGGCCTGTCGCTCCTGACCGAGACCGAGCTCACCGGTGAGGAGGAGGGCTGGTACATCGTCGCGACGTTCGGCGCGCCCGTGGTCGAGGAGCTGCTCAAGGGCGCCGTCCTGTTCGGCATGCTCTGGTGGCGCAGGCAGGAGCTGAACGGGCCCACCGACGGCGTCATCTACGCCGCGATGGTGGGTCTCGGCTTCGCCGCGACGGAGAACATCCAGTACTTCATCGACGCCCTCGAGGTGAACCAGCTGGGGTACGTGTTCGTGCTGCGGGCCATCGTCTCGCCGCTGCTGCACCCGCTGTGCACGGCGATGACCGGTATCGGCGTGGCCGTGGCCGCCCTGTCCGGGCCCGGGAAGCTGCGCCGCCGTGCGCCCCTCTACGGCCTGCTCGGCGCCATCGCCCTCCACAGCCTGTGGAACGGCTCCACGAAGTTCGGGCTCCCCGGCCTCGCCGGCGCCTACCTCGTCGGGTTCCTGGTGCTGGTCGGGCTGATCGTGATCCTGGCCCGCGACCGGCGCCGGATCGTCCAGCTCATCGGCCACTACCTCCCGCTGTACGGCCCCGTCGGCATCGTCACGGCCGACGACCTGCGGATGCTGTCGACCCTGCCCGGCCGCCGGGCGGCGCGGCGCTGGGCCCGGGCCGCGGGCGGCCGTCCCGCCGAGCGCGCCATGACCGACTACCAGCAGGCCGCCACGGAGCTCGCCCTGCTGCACCAGCGCGCGGGCGCGCAGCGGGACCTCGACCCGCACGGGTTGGAGCAGCAGCGGCAGTACCTGGTGTGGGTCATGCAGCAGGCCCGCGCCACCTTCGTCGCGCGACAGCCCCGCCCGCCGGCCAGCCCCTGGGGCGCCACGGGCTTCGGCCCCCCGGGCCACCCCTGACCCCGGCTGTCGGGAACCAGGTCAGGTCAGGTCTATCCACTCGGTCGTGGTGGTCACCTCGTCGAGCACCGCGGGCAGCGGTGTCACGCCCAGGCCCGGGCCGGTCGGCACGGCGATGTGACCGTCGTCGACCACGAACGGCTCGGTCACGTCGGTGGCGTAGAACCGGCCCGACGCGGAGATGTCGCCGGGCAGCGTGAACCCGGGCAGCGCGGCGAGCGCCGCGTTGGCCGCTCGCCCGATCCCGGTCTCCAGCATCCCGCCGCACCAGACGGCCACACCGTGCGCGACGGCGAGATCGTGGATGCGCCGGGCCTCGAGGTAGCCGCCCACGCGCCCGGGCTTGATGTTGATGATCGAGCAGGCACCGAGCGTGATCGCGGCGGCCGCGGTCTGCGCGGAGACGATGGACTCGTCGAGGCAGACCGGCGTCTCGATCCGGCGCGCGAGCTCCGCGTGCCCCAGCAGGTCCTCCTCCTCGAGCGGCTGCTCGATCAGCAGCAGGTCGAACGGGTCGAGCCGCGCGAGGTGGCGCGCGTCCCGCAGCGTGTAGGCGGTGTTCGCGTCGACCTGCAGCAGCACGTCGTCGCCGAACCGCTCCCGCACGGCACGGACCGGCTCCACGTCCCAGCCCGGCTCGATCTTCAGCTTGATCCGCACGTACCCCTCGGCGAGGTAGCCGTCGACGGCGTCGAGCAGGCGCGGTATCGAGTCCTGGATGCCCACCGACACCCCGCTCGGCACCCGGTCGACGACGGCGCCCAGCTCCCGGGACAACGGTCGTCCGGCGGCACGCAGCTCGGCGTCGAGCACCGCCATCTCGAGGGCCGCCTTGGCCATCCGGTGCCCCTTGACCGGCGCGAGCGCCTGCCCGACGTCGATCGCCGACGCGATCCCGGCGCCCTCGCGGTACGCGCTCAGCGCGGGGACCAGGAACCGGCGCAGCACATCGGCGGAGGCGTCGACGTACTCCGAGGAGTACAGCGGGTCCTCCCCGGCGACGCACTCGCCCCAGCCCACGGCGTCGTCGGTCTCGACGCGCAGCAGGAGCACGTCGCGCTCGGTCTGTGTGCTGAACGACGTGCGGAACGGCGACACGAGCGGAAGCTCGACGCGGCGCAGCTCGATGCCCCGGATGTTCATGGCGGTGCTGGTCATGCGGTCTCCTCGGTGGTCGGGGCGGTGCTCGGGTCGGGCGCCGGTGCGCCGGTCGGCGCCGGGCGTACCAGGTAGCCGTCGCGGCCGAACCCGACGACGGCGCACCCACCGGACAGCGCGGGCAGCAGGCCCTCGCGCACGGCGGTGCGCCAGCGCCGCGCGGCGGCGGGGTCGGTGGTGCGCAGGGCCTCGATGTCCCCGGGCACGGGCACGGTGACCAGGCCGGCCTCGTCCCTCGCTGGCCGAGCCTGCACCGCTGGTCGAGCCGTACCCGCTGGTCGAGCCTGTCGGGACCCGGAGCACGCAGCCACGACGTCCGGGTCCCGCAGGTCCCAGCGCACGAGCACCCGGTCGGACTCGTCGCCGCGGTTGATCGCGTCGGGCATCGCACCGTAGAAGTTCGGCAGGTACTCGATCGCCCGGGCCCGGAGCTTGGTCAGGTTGAAGTGGGCGTTCCGGGCGATCAGCGGGTCGTAGGTCCAGGTGATGGCGTCCAGGCCCCGCTCGAGCACCCACGCCCGCTGGTGCAGCTTGAGCGCGAACCCGACGCCGCGGCCCGCCGCCTCGCCGGACACCCCGGCGACGTGGCTGTGGAGGGCCCGCTCGGCCGGCGCGTGGAAGAACCCGGCACACGCGCCGACCATCCGGTCGCCCACGTAGGCCGCCGCGACGTAGTTGTGTGCCTTGGCCAGCGCCCGCAGCAGCTCCGCGGACATCGCGGACCCGCCCCACACCGCGGTCCACAGCTGGTCGATGGCGGTGTGGCCGGCCACGTCGTCGACCTCACGGATCGTGACGCCGGCCGAGCGGGCTGCGGCGTCAGCAGCGCGGACGGCGTCGGCAAGCAGCCCGTCGGCATGCGGCTCGCCGCCCGAGGCGGTCACCGGTCCCCCGCACGGTTCGTGGCGTCGACGTCGGCGGTACCGGAGTTCGCGACCAGGTCGACGACCAGCGCACGCAGCAGCGCCGTCCGGTCGGCGATCCGGTCGACGAGGACGTGCTCGTCGTCGGCATGCGCGCCGCCGCCCACTGCCCCGAGGCCGTCCAGCGTGGGCGTGCCGACGCCGGCGGCGAAGTTGCCGTCGGACGCCCCGCCCACCGCCACGCCGGTGAGCGCCGGCAGGCCGGCCGCCGTGGCGATCCTCGACGCACGCGCGAAGAGGTCGGCGGAGAGCGCGGCCTCCAGCGGCGGCCGGTTGATCCCGCCCTCGATCTCGAGCACCGCGCCGGGCAGGACTGGGACCAGCGCCCGCAGGGCGGTGTCGACCCGCTGCTGCTCGGCGGCGGTCCGGGCCCGGACGTCGACCGCGAACGACGCCTCGGCCGGCACGGTGTTCCGGGTGGTACCGGAGACGGCGTCGGTGGGTGTGACGGTGGTCCCGACCGCCGGGTCGCCCAGCGCCGCGACCGCGAGCACCTGGTGCGCCAGCTCGACCGACGCGTTCACGCCCTTCTCGGGCTCCAGGCCGGCATGCGCGGCCCGGCCCTTCACCAGCACGCGGTAGATCGAGGTGCCCTTCCGCTCCAGCTTGAGCGCGCCGCCGTCGGCCGAGGCCTCCAGCACGAGTGCGGCGGCAGCCCCGCGCGCCTCGTCCTCGATCAGAGCCTGGGACGACGGCGAGCCGAGCTCCTCGTCGCCGGTCACCAGGAGCGTGACCCCGGTCCGGTCGTCGAGAGAGCCCAGCACGTGCAGCGCCATGGCCAGGCCGGTCTTCATGTCGAAGCTGCCGGGTCCACGGAGCACACCGTCGGAGATGCCGAACGGGTGCGTCCGCAGGGTGCCGACCGGCCACACCGTGTCGTGGTGCGCCAGCAGGAGCACCCGGGTCGGCCCGCCGAGCCGCCACCGCAGGTGGATGCCGAGCCGCTCGGGCTCGACACCCAGGTGCGCGGTGCCGAGCCGGGCCACGAGGTCGGCGGACCGAGCCAGCGCTTCCGGGTCCGACGACGGCGACTCGCACTCGACCAGCGTCCGCAGGCCGGCGATCAGCGGATCGATGTCAGGGGCGGGAGTCTCGTGGAAGGCCATGCCCGCACGGTAGCCGCCCGCCTCGCGTCAGGCGGAGAGCAGGCGCAGCACCAGGGCCGCCGCCGAGAACAGCATCAGGCCGGCGGTGGGGCCGACGCCCGGCCAGTCCTTCACACGCAGGTGCGCGACGAGCGCGCCGAGGAAGTACAGGACGAAGCACGCGGTGGCGGCGATACCGATCGGCGCCCACCAGATGCCGACGGCGGTACCGGCGGCGCCCGCCAGGAGCAGGGTGCCGAGCACGGGGACGTACCGGTCGGTGACCCCCACCTTGTGGAGCGACTCGACGAGCTGCGGGTTGCGCGTCACCTTGTTGTAGCCGCTGAGAGCGGTGGCCAGGGCCAGCAGGGCGGAGACGATGACAGAAGCGACGAACACGGGTCCTCCGAGGGACGACGGCCGGGGGTACCCGGCGAGAGCAGGCGCCCGTCCGGGCGCCTGCTGAATCGTCCGCCACCCCTCGAGGCTTGCCAAGAACCGGGTTAGCAACTCACTATGAGTAAGTGACTTCCGAGATGACCGCTCCCCGCTCCCCCGCCCGGGCCCCCCGGCCGGGCACCGAGGCCCCGAACATGGCCAAGGAGGACGAGTGCCTCCTGTTCCAGCGCACGCTGGAGCTCGCCGGGCGGCGCTGGTCGGGCGCCATCCTCTACGCCGGCGTCGCCGGGGCACGGCGCTTCGTCGAGTACCGCAGGTACGTCCGCGGCATCTCCGACCGGCTCCTGACACAGCGCCTGCGCGAGCTGGAACGACAGGGGTTCATCACCCGCGAGGTCGTGCCGACCATGCCCGTGCAGATCCGCTACACGCCGACCTCGGCGGGGGCGGAGCTGGTCGCCGCGCTGCAGCCGCTGGGCACGTGGGGGCGCAAGCATCACGACGTCCTGGACGCGGAGCCCACGTAGCGCCCGGCCCCGTCACCGCCCCGCCGTGCGGGGGCGTCGCAGACCCAGCGCGACGACGGCGCCCACCGCCAGGTGCGCTGCCACCAGGACCGCTACCGCGCCCGGCGAGGTACCCCCCGCAGCGCCCAGGAGCGACACGAGCAGCAGCACGCCGCACAGCACCAGCCACGCCACCTCGCCGCCGCCCTTCGTCAGGCGCGCCAGCACCGTTCGCACACCCCAGCCGGCGAAGCCGACGACGAGCGCCGCGACCAGCACGGCCACCACCGAGACCGCCTGGGTGCTCGCCCCCGTACGAGCCTCGAGGTCGACGCCGAACGCTGTGCCGACCAGCCAGACCGCCGCGCCGGCGCCCGCCGCGGCGAGCGGCACCGTCCAGGCGGGCCACGCACGCCGGACCACTGTGTTCTCAGCCATGGGAAACCTCCTCGGTGGCACGTCCGTCGTGCCTGGAACCAGCATCGCGATGCCTGGTTCGCCCGACATCAGCCTGTGGTACCGCATCGTCCGGTCCTTGGGTCGGGGTACCCCCTCCCTTGGTCGGTGACGCGATCCGGACGTCGTCCATAGGCTCACCGGCATGACAGCCGACGATCCGCAGTACTGCCCACCGGGCGCGGAGACCTGGTCCAGCCTGCCGGTCCGTTGGCCACGGCCGCCGTGGCGCGTGGCCGGGCCGGCCATGGTGGTGCTCACCGCCGTCATGGTCTGGGCCGTCCTGGCACAGCCTCCGGCGGTCGCCGGGGCACTCGCCGGGGTCCGGCTCACGGTGCTGGACTCCGTGGTCGCCGCCCTGGCGCTCGCCCTCCTCCCGGTGCTCTGGTCGCGCCACCCGGTGGCGGCGGCGCTGAGCCTTACCGTCCTCGCCGCGATCTCGCCCGTCGCCACACCGGCGGCGACCGCCGGTACGCTCCACGTCGCCCGCTGGTTCCCGCTCCGCACGGCGGCCCTCGTCGCGTCCGCCGGCGTCGGCGCCCACGCCGTCCAGGCCCTCTGGCGTCCGACGGCGCTCCCGCTGGGCTGGTGGCTGCTGTGCGACGTCGCGGTGCACGCTGCTCTCCTCGGCTGGGGCGCGTTCTGGCAGGCGCGGGCTCAGGTGCTGCGGGACCTGCGGGACCGCGCCAGGAGAGCCGAGACCGACCGTAGCCGCGCGCTGACCGAAGCCCGCACCACCGAGCGGAGCCGGATCGCCGCGGAGATGCACGACGCGCTCGGCCACCGGCTGTCCCTGCTGGCCGCCACCGCGGGCGCCGTCGAGTTCCGGCCCGACGCTCCGCCGGAACAGCTCGCGGCCGCCGCCGGGCGTATCCGGACGGGCGCGGCGGACGCGCTGGAGGACCTGCGGCAGCTCGTGCGCCTCCTGCGGGAAGACTCGGACCGGTTGGCCCCGCCACCCGCGCTCGCCGACATCCGGGGGCTCGTCGACGCCGCCCGCTCCGTCGGGACCGCTGTCATCCTCGATCTGCCCGACAGCGCCCCAGCTGACGGACAGACCGGCGAGCTGCCGCCCGCAGTCGCCTCTGCCGCCTACCGCGTGGTCCAGGAAGGCCTCACCAACGCCCGGCGGCACGCGCCCGGCGCGGCCGTCCGGGTCACCGTGAGCCCTCGCGCGGGAGAGGTCCGGGTCACCGTGGCCGACGACGGCCCGCCCCGCCCCGCAGGCGCCGAACCCGGCACCGGCCTGGTCGGCCTGCGGGAGCGCGTCGAGCTGCTGAGCGGCACGCTCGTCGCCGCCCGCTCCCCCGTCGGTTTCACGCTGGACGTACGGATACCGTGGCACTGATGGAGACCCGGATCGTGATCGTCGACGACGACCCGCTCGTCCGCGCCGGTCTGCGCCTCATGCTCGACGGTGCGGACGGGATACGCGTGGTCGGCGAGGCCGCCGACGGCAGAGACGTGCCCGCGGTGCTCGATGCCCACCCCGCCGACGTCGTGCTCATGGACCTGCGCATGCCGGAAGTGGACGGGATCGAGGCGACCCGGCGGGTGCGGACCAGGCAGTCGCCGCCGGCCGTCGTGGTGCTCACGACGTTCGACACCGACTCCGAGGTGGTGGGGGCGCTGCGGGCCGGTGCGGCCGGCTACCTGCTCAAGGACATGCCGCCCGCGCGGATCGCGGCCGCCGTGCGCGCGGCCGCGACAGGCGAGCCGGTGCTCGCGCCCGACATCGCCCGCCGGCTGATGGACGCTGTCGCGGCAGGTGGCAGCAGTGCACGGGACGCGACCTCCGCGCTGGGCCGCCTCACGGACCGTGAGCGCGACGTCGCAGTGGAGATCGGGCGCGGTTCGTCCAACGCGGAGATCGCGCGGCGGCTGTACCTCAGTATCCCGACGGTGAAGGCGCACGTGTCGAGCGTCCTGGGCAAGCTCGGCGTGGAGAACCGCACGCAGGTGGCGCTGCTGGTGCAGCAGGCCGGCGCCGCCTGAGGCTCCGCTACACGGCTGGCTCCCCGAGGTCACCGTGCCGCCTCGAGCCACCCCCAGCTCAACCGTGCAGCCCCAGGAACTCCGCCACCCGATCGGACGCCGGAGCCGCCCGCAGCTCGTCCGGCGCCGCCACCTGCAGCAGCCGGCCCCTGTCCATGACGCCTACCCGGTCGGCGACGGCGGCCGCCTCGGCGTGGTCGTGCGTGACGAACACCGCCGTCGTCCCGGTCTCGACGAGCGCCGCACGCACCTCGCCGGCGAGCCGCTCCCGGAGCTGCCGGTCGAGTGCGGACAGCGGCTCGTCGAGCAGCAGCAGCCGCGGCCTCGGGGCCAGGGCCCGGGCGAGCGCCACCCGCTGCTGCTCGCCGCCGGACAGGGTCGGCACGGACCGCCCCTCGTAGCCGGCGAGCCCCACCAGGTCCAGGAGCGCGGACACCCGGGCGTCCCGTTCGGCGCGGGAGAGGTCCTGGGTCTCCAGGCCGTAGGCGACGTTCCGCCGCACGTCCCGGTGCGGGAACAACTGGCCCTCCTGGAACATGAGCCCGAACCGGCGCTTGTGCACGGGCACGCCGGCCAGGTCCTCACCGTCGTAGAGGACCTGGCCGCCGGACAGCGGCTCCAGCCCGGCCACCGCGCGCAGCAGCGACGACTTGCCGCACCCGCTCGGGCCGAGCAGCGCGACCACCTCCCCGGGCGCGACGGCCAGCGACACCTGGTCCACCGCGGTGACGCCGGTCGAGCCCCTACCGCGGGTCGAGCCTGTCGGGACCCCGTACCGCACGGTGACGTCCCGGATCTCCAGCCCCGCCATCAGAACTCCCCTCCGCCGCGCTCGTCGCGCAACCGCTCCGCCATCATCATCACCGTCGCGGTGAGCACGGCGAGCACCACCGACGCCGCGAGCGCCATCCCGTAGTTCTCCGCCCCGGGCCGCCCGATGAGGCGGTAGATCACGACGGGCAGCGTGGCGCCGTCGGGCCGGGCGAGGAACGACGTCGCGCCGAACTCGCCGAGCGACACCGCGAAGGCGAACCCGGTGGCCAGCCCGACCGAGCGCAGGGCGATGGGCAGGTCCACGGTCCGCAGGACGCGGCCCGGGCCGGAGCCGAGCACCGCGGCGACCTCGCGCAGCCTCGGGTCGATGGCCCGGAGCACCGGCAGCACCGTGCGGACCACGAGCGGGATCGCGACGACGGCCTGCGCCACGGGGACGAGCAGCCCGGAGGTCCGCAGGTCCACACCGAGCACCGGCTGGTCGAGGGTGATGAGGAACCCGAAGCCGACGGTCACCGCGGACACGCCGAGCGGCAGCATGAACAGCCCGTCCAGCGTGCCGACGGCGCGGCGCGCACCGACCGACCGCGGCCGCCGGGACACCACGAGCGCCACCAGACCGCCGACGACCAGGGAGAGCACCGTCGCGGCCAGCGCGGTGCGCAGCGAGGTCGCGGTGGCCTCCCAGACGGTCACGACGAGCGCGTTGCGCTCGCCGGTGGTCCCGAGCGCGACGTAGTTCCCGATCCCCCAGGAGCCGTCCGGCTCGCGGAGGCTGCGGGCCACCAGCCCGGCCATGGGCAGCACCATGAGCCCGACGACGATCGCCGCGCCCACCAGCGCCACCGTCACGTCCTGGGGCGACCGCCAGGACAGCCGCCGGGCCGAGCCGCGCGCGGACACGAGGCGCAGCGCCGCCTCGCGCCGCCGGCGCGCCCGCGCGGACACCACGAGGGCGCCCGAGATGACGACGAGCTGCAGGATCGACAGCACGGACGCCGACCGCAGGTCGAGGAACTGGGTGGTGCGGGTCCAGATCTCGGTCTCGATGGTCCCGTACCGCACACCGCCGAGGACGAGCACCACCCCGAACGCCGTGGCGCAGAACAGGAACACCACCGAGGCGGCCGACGCGATCGCGGGCGCCAGCGCGGGCAGCGTCACGGTCCGGAACACTCGTGCGGGCCCCGCGCCGAGCGACGCGGCGGCCTGTTCGGTCCGGGGGTCGAGCCGTTCCCACAGCCCGCCGACGGTCCGCACGACCACCGACACGTTGAAGAAGACGAGGGCGACGACGATGCCGGCCAGGGACTCCTCCAGGCCGAGGAATCCGAGGGTGCCACCGGGCGCGAACAAGGTGCGGAACGCGACCCCGACCACGACCGCGGGCAGCACGAACGGCACCGTCACCAGCCCGCGCACCAGTCCCCGGCCCAGGAACGACCGCCGGTACAGCAGGTAGGCGAGCGGCAGGCCGAGCAGCACCGAGCAGGCGGTGCCGAGCACGGCCTGGGTCAGCGTGAGCCCGACGAGCCGCCACGTGCGCGGGCTGGAGAGCACCTCGGTGAAGCCGGTGAGGTCGAGCACGCCGTCGGCCACGAAGCCGCGGACGACGAGCGCGGCCACCGGCCACGCGAAGAAGACGGCGAGGAAGCCGAGGGGGACGGCGACCGCCGTCCCCCAGAGCAGCGGTGCGGTCCGCAGGCTCGCTCTCAGCCGACCACGGTCGCGGTCCACCGCTCGATCCACTCGTCCCGGTGCTCGCTCACCTCGGCGGGCTCCACCTCGAACGGGGCCTCGGCCTGGGGTGCGAACTTCTCCCAGTCGGCCGGCAGCTGCGTCGCGGGGTCCGCCGGGTACATGTACATCGACTCGGGCAGGGCAGCCTGGACGTCCTCGGTGAGCAGGAAGTCCACCAGCTCCTGCGCCCCCTCCGGGTTGTCCGCACCGGCCAGCACGCCCGCGTACTCGACCTGCCGGAAGCAGGTCTCCAGCAGCGCGCTGGTCGTCGACTCCGAGCCGTCCTCGCTCACCGTGAACGCGGGCGACGTCGCGTACGAGAGGGCGAGCGGTCGCTCGCCACCCTCGCCCGCACCCGAGAAGTCCACGTAGTAGGCGTCCTCCCACGAGTCGGCGACCTTGACGCCGTTGTCCACGAGAGAGGCCCAGTAGTCCTCGAACCCGTCCTCGCCGAACGCCCCGACGGTCGCGAGCAGGAAGGCGAGCCCCGGCGACGACGTCGCCGGGTTGCTCACGACCAGCAGGTCCCGGTACTCGGGGTCGGCCAGGTCCTCCAGCGTCGTGGGCACCTCGAGGTCCGACCTCTCGAACCAGGCCTCGTCCGCGTTCACGCAGACGTCGCCCTGGTCGATGGGCGTGAGCGCCGCGCCGAGCTGCTCGGCGCCGTCGGGCAGGTCGGCCGGCGTGTACTCCTCGACCACACCCGCCTCCAGCGCGCGCGAGGCGAACGTGTTGTCGATACCGAACACCGCGTCGCCGAGCGGCGCGTCCTTGGTCAGCACCAGCTGGTTCACCAGGGTGCCGGCGTCGCCCGCCGCACTGACCTCGACGGTCAGACCGGACTCCTGCTCGAACTGCTCGACCAGCTTCTCGTCCAGCGCCCAGGAGTCGTGGGTCACGAGGGTCACGGTGCCCGACGCCGACGCGTCGCCGCCGTCGGTCCCGGAACCGTCCGGCGCGGAGCCGCCGCAGCCGGCGAGCAGCAGCGCGACCGCCGCCGCCCTGGCGACGGTGCCCGCGAGCGGGCGAGCGTGGATGGTGCCCGCATGGGCACCGGAAAGACGCAACATCGTGCCTCGACTTCCTCCGCCGGTCTGACCCGGATCAGGTTCAAGGGTCTGCGGTTCTCCGCACTCTCAGCGCCGTGTGGGGCGCTCCCCTGTCGTGTCCGGCCAGCCTACTGGCCCGTAGAGGGCTACGGTGTGGAGGTGGCCCAGATTGAGACGGAACAGACACTCGCCGAGAAGGTAGGCACTCTCGCCCTGACGCTCGCGGCCGGCTGGGTCGCGCAAAAGGCGGTCAGCATGATCTGGAAAGGCGTGACCGGCAACGACGCACCCAACAAGGCGGACGACCCCGAGCTGGACCTGGTGCAGGCCACCGTGTTCGCCGCGGTAGCCGCCGGGACAGCGGTGTTCGCCAAGCGCATGGCGGCGAAGGGCGCCTCGAAGGCCGCCCTGCGGCTCGCCGCCCGCCGCACGGCGCACTAGAAGTTCCCGCACCGAGTTCCCGCACCCGCGAGGTGCCCGGCCGGACATCCGGCCCGGCACCTCGCGGGGCGCTCAGCCGGACGTGTTGTGCGCGGGCACCTTGCGCGGCCGCCGGGTGAGCAGCGGGTCGTGCCCGCGTGGCCGTCCCACCGGCTCGACGCCCTCCAGCGCGCGCGTGAGAGCTGCTTGCGTGACGCCTCGCTGCTCGCGGTCCGCCCGCAGCCGGGCCATCACCTGGTCGGCTGCCAGCCGCAGCGGGATGCCCGCCTTGCCCGCGGCGTCGAGCAGCAGCCGACCGGCTGTCTCCTCGTCCACGCCACGCACCGCGATGATGACGCCCTTGGCCTGCTCGATCACTGCCTGGCTGACGAAGGCCCGGGTCACGACGCCGTCGGACCGGCGCGTCAGCGCCTCCCGCTGGACCGGCGTGACGTCCACGACGTACCCGACCAGCTCCGGCGACCGGTCAGGGCCGCCGCGTATGCCCTGGCCGATGACGACGACCGAACGCGTGCGACCCTTCCGGTCCACTATCCGGTGCGCGCAGGCGAACGGTCGGCCCAGCCGCAGGGCTTCGGCGGCGGCCCGCACCACGCGGACCCGGTCGTCGGGATGCTTGCGGGAGCGGAGCGCCTCGAGGCTCGGCTCCACCTCGTGCCGCTTCCACCCGTGCATCGTGTAGAGCTCGTCGGACCACCACCAGGTCCCCGTCATCAGATCGACGCGGTAGCGACCGACAAGAAGGTTGGTCCCCAGACCGAGAGCATGCGCCAGGTCGCTCGCCGAGAAGCTCGGTGACTCGGTAGCGGTGTCGCCGCCGGCACCGTCCACGACGCTGAGTCTGGGCTGCTTGAAAGGGGGCATTCTGTACCTCCCAGATCCAAGGCGGACCGGGAGCCGCTTCATGACTCCGCAGCCTCGATTGTAAAGCGGTTCGCCCGCTCCGACAGCCCCCGCTGCCCATCTTTTTCCGCACCCTTTCCCTGCGCCTTCCCTGAGCCGCCGTCCCGCGCCGCACCGCCCCGCACGACCGGGACGCTGCGAGTACCAGGCCTCCGTGCCAGCCTGGGACGAGCCGCCCGACGGGCCCGACCGGCTGGACGGGCCCGACCGGCCAGACGGACAGGACCGACCAGCACGGACAGGACCGACCAGCACGGACCGACCACCGGAGGTGCACCGTGAGCGAGACACCCTTTGACGCGACGGACCCGGGAGACTCCGGCGCGGGCGCGCCGGAGATCATGGCCCCCGGCCCGCTCCGCACCGACGTGGCAGTGGTGGGCGCAGGGCTCACCGGGGTCGTGACCGCCCAGCTGCTCGCCGACGGCGGCGCCCAGGTCCTGGTGCTCGACGCCGATGGCGCACGCGCCACCACCACCGCCCGCTCGACGGGCAAGCTCTCGGTGCTGCAGGGCACCCGGCTCGCGCGCATCGCGCGGTACGGCGACGAGGTGGTCCAGGACTACCTCGCGGCCAACTTCGCCGGGCTCGGGTGGCTGCGCCGCACCCTCGACGACCTGAACGTGCCGGTCGAGAACCGCGACGACCTGACCGTGGCGGCCACCCCCGAGGAGGTGGCCGACGTCGACGCCGTGCTCGCGGTCTGCGCACGCCAGGGGCTCACTGCCCAGTGGGAGGAGGACCCGCCGTACCCGACGCGGTCCTACGGCGCGGTGCGCCTGCCGGGACAGGCCCAGGTCGACCCGTTGCGCATGCTCTCCGCGCTGCGCGCCCGCCTGCGGTCCCGCGGCGTGCCCGTGTACGACGGCGTCCGGGTGCGGCAGGTGCGCCGTACCCGTTCCGGCGTCGCGCTGCGCACCAGTCACGGCACCGTGCTCGCCGACCGGGTGGTGCTGGCCACCGGCACCCCACCCGGCCGCCTGGGCGGCCTGTTCCTCCGGCTGGAGGCCGGCCGCAGCCTGCTCACCACGTGGGAGGTCACCGATCCGACAGCGCTGCCACCGGGCTTCACCGAGACCATGTCGATCACCGCCGGGTCGTCCGTCCGTTCCCTCCGGATGGCCGGCGGGCTGCTCATGGTGGGCGGCGAGGGCTACACCGTCGGCCGGGAGCGTGACCCGGCTCGTCGGCTGGCCGTGCTCGACGAGTGGACCCGCGTCCACTTCCCGGTGGACCTCCCCCGGCACGCCTGGGCGGCCCAGGACTACACCAGCGACACCGGCCTACCGCTCGTCGGACCGGCCGTACCAGGTGACGACCGGGTGCTCGTGGCGACGGGTTACGCCAAGTGGGGTCTCACGAACGGGGCAGCGGCCGGCCTCGCGCTCGCCGGCCGCATCCTCGGCGACCCCGTCCGGTGGGGTCCGACCTTCGAGCCCTGGGCCCGCCGACCAGCGCCCAGAACGAGCACCGCCGCCACGTTCGGCGTGCAGACCAAGGGCTGGTCCTGCGCGGCCACCCGTCCCTCCGGACAGCGGCCGGGCGCCCCGCGCGTCTCCCGTGTCTGCCCGCACCTCGGCGGTGTCGTGCGGTGGAACGATCAGGAGCAGTCCTGGGACTGCCCCGTGCACGGCTCGCGGTTCGCACCGGACGGCACGCTGCTCGAAGGCCCGGCCACGGAAGATCTCGCGCGTCGCTGACCGGTACGGGGAGCGACCTGCCCACCGAGAAGCGGTTCGAGATGCGAGTGCTCCGACAGCCGGAGAACGTAGAACGACCGGAAGAAGCCCGGTGACGACCATCCGTGGAGGTCACTGTGCGAGTTCTTGGCGTGAATGCCCTCTTCCATGACCCGTCGGCCGCTCTCGTCGTGGACGGCCATGTGGTCGCCGCAGCCGAGGAGGAGCGGTTCACCAGGCGCAAGCACGGCAAGCGTCCCGTCCCGTTCGCGGCCTGGGAGCTTCCGGAGCAGGCGATGCGGTGGTGTCTCGACGTCGGCGGCCTCGAGCCGGAGGACCTGGACGCCGTCGCGTACTCGTTCGACCCGGCTCTCGCCAAGCCGTCGGACGAGATGGGTCTGCCCGACCCGTGGGACTGGCTGCGGCAGCTGTACGCCGAGCGGGCGCCACAGTTCATCGCCACCGCGCTGCCCGGGCTGAACCCCGCCGCCGTCCGCTTCGTGCCGCACGAGGTGGCGCACGCCGCATCGGCGGCGCTCGCCTCACCGTTCCCGACGTGCAGCGTCATGTCCCTCGACGGCCGCGGCGAGCGGTCCTCCTACCTGGCAGGACGGTACGACGGCGGGCAGCTCGAGGTGCTCGCCAGCCAGGAGCTGCCGCACTCCCTCGGCCTCGTGTACGAGTCCTTGACCGAGCACCTCGGCTTCCTGCGGTCCAGCGACGAGTACAAGGTGATGGCGCTCGCGTCGTACGGCCGGCCGCGATTCCTGCCCGAGCTGCGGGAGCTGCTCCGGCCCACGCCGGAGGGCGGGTTCGTGGCCGAGGCTCCCGACTGGTCGCGGTGGGCGGCTCCGGCCGTGCCGGGCACCATCCAGGAGCCCAGCGGCACGGGCGGTCTGCCCCCCGACCAGGCGGACCTCGCGGCGTCGGTGCAGGCACGGCTGGAGGAGCTGCTCGTCGAGCTCGCCACGGCGCTGCACGAGCGGACCGGCGACTCGGCGCTGACCATGGCCGGCGGCACCGCGCTGAACTGCGTGGCCAACTCCCGGCTCTGGCGCGAGACCCCCTTCGAGCACGTCTGGGTCCAGCCCGCCGCGGGTGACTCGGGCACGGCGCTCGGCGCGGCCCTGCAGCTCACGGCGGAGGCGGGCGTGCCCACCGTGCCCATGGCTTCGGCGGCGCTGGGCCGCGGCTGGTCCGACGACGAGCTGGCGGACGCGCTGCGCACGGCGCGCGTGCCGTTCACGACCCCTGCCGACCTCCCGGACCAGGTGGCCGGCGTGCTGGCCGACGACGGGATCGTCGCCTGGTTCGACGGCCGCTCCGAGTTCGGGCCGCGAGCCCTCGGCCAGCGCTCCCTGCTGGCGCACCCCGGCACCCGGGCGAACACCGAGCGCCTGAACGTGGTCAAGGGCCGCGAGCAGTTCCGCCCGGTCGCGCCGATGGTGCTCCTGGAGGACGCCCCGGAGATCTTCTCGGGCGGCCCGATCCCCAGCCCCTACATGCTGTTCGTCCACGACGTCGCCCCCGCATGGCGCGACCGGATCCCCGCGACCGTCCACGTGGACGGCACCGCCCGCATCCAGACGGTGGACGACTCGCAGCCGCGGCTCCGGTCGATGCTCCAGGCGTTCCGGGCACGCACCGGGCTGCCGGTGGTGGTGAACACCAGCCTGAACACCGCGGGCCGCCCCATGGTGGACACCCCGCGCGACGCGCTCGAGCTCTTCGGCTCCGCGCCCGTGGACCTCCTCGTGCTGGGTCCGCACCTCGTACGGCGCGGGGACCTGTTCACGTCCGAGCGGCAGCCCGGAGGTGCCGCGTGACTCCGTCGTACTCGATAGTCGTCCCGACGATCGGCCGCCCGCAGCTGCGAGCGATGCTCGACTCGGTGCGCGTCGCCTGCGCGAACGGGCAGCGGCCGCTCGACGTCGTGGTGGTCGACGACCGCGTGTTCCCCGACCACGGCGGGAACGCACCCCTCGATCTCGGCCCCGATCCGGTACCCGGCGTGCGGGTGGTCCGCACCGGCGGGCGCGGGCCGGCCGCCGCCCGAAACGCCGGGTGGCGCAGCGTCCGGACGGAATGGGTGGCCTTCCTGGACGACGACGTCGTGGTGCCGGAAGGCTGGGCCGCCGCCCTGGAGCAGGACCTGGCGGCGGCCGGCCCCGACGTCGCCGGCGTGCAGGGCCGGATCGTGGTGCCGCTGCCGGGCCACCGACCCCCGACCGACCTCGAACGCAACACCGCCGGGCTGGAGACGGCGGTGTGGGCGACCGCGGACATGGTCTACCGCAGGGCCGCGCTGGAGGCGGTGCACGGTTTCGACGAGCGCTTCCGCCGCGCGTACCGGGAGGACGCCGACCTCGCGCTGCGTCTCCGCGACGCCGGCTGGGATCTCGAGCACGGCGTCCGGTTCGTGGAGCATCCCGTCCGGCCCGCCGGGGACCTGGCAAGTGTCCGGGCCCAGGCCGGCAACGCTGACGACGCGCTGCTGCGTACGCTGCACGGCCGCGAGTGGCGCCGGCGCACCGGAGCCGGCCAGGGCCGCCTGCCCTGGCACGTGGCGACGGTGGCGGCAGGCCTGACGGCGCTCGGTGGCGGTGTGGCCGCCGCCGTCCCCGGTACGCGGGCGCCTCGCGTGGCAGGCGCGATCGCGGCCGTCGCCGGGACCGCGTGGGCGACCCTCACCGCGGCGTTCGCCGCGCAGCGGCTCAGGCCCGGACCACGGCCCGGCGACGAGGGCTACGGTCCCGAGCTGCGCCGCATGGTCGTGACGAGCGTGCTGATCCCGTTCGCCGCGGTCGCCCACCGCGCGCGCGGCGCGTGGACGTGGCGGAGCGGGTTCGACGGCCGGGTGCCCGCCTGGCCACCGCCCGTCCGCGCCGTGCTGTTCGACCGGGACGGCACGCTCGTCCGCGACGTGCCCTACAACGGTGACCCCGACGCCGTCGTGCCGATGCCCGGCGCCCGGCGCGTGCTGGACGGGCTACGCGCCGGCGGCATCCGGGTCGGCGTCGTCTCGAACCAGTCGGCCATCGGGCGCGGGCTGCTCACGAGCGCACAGGTGGACGCCGTCGACGAACGGGTCCGCCGGCTGTTGGGCCCGTTCGACACCTGGCAGCGCTGCCCGCACCGACCGGAGGACGAGTGCACCTGCCGCAAGCCGGAGCCGGGTCTCGTGCTCCGGGCGGCGGCGGCGCTCGGCGTGCTCCCGGCGGAGTGCGCGGTGGTCGGAGACATCGGCTCGGACGTGGGCGCCGCAGTGGCGTCCGGTGCACGCGGCGTCCTCGTGCCGACCGAGGTGACCAGACGGGAGGAGACGTCCGCGGCTCCCGTCGTGGCCGCCACTCTCGATGAGGTGGTGATGCTGCTATGACCTCCCCAGAACGCCCTGTACGGGTGCTCGCGATCCGGCTCGACAGCGACGGGGACGTGCTCCTGACCGGCCCCGCCGTACGCGCGCTGGCCGCTACCTACGATCAGGTGGACCTCCTGGTCTCCGGCTCCGGCCTGCAGGCCGCCAAGCTGTTGCCCGGCGTGACCGAGGTCCTGCGGTTCGACGCGCCGTGGTCCGGCGCCGAGCCGCCCCGGGTCTCGTCCGAAGCAGTGCTCGACCTCGTGGCCGGCCTCGTCGCCCGCCGCTACCAGCTCGCGGTGATCTTCACGTCGTTCCACCAGTCGCCGCTCCCGATGGCACTGCTCGCCCGCCTCGGCGGCGTCCGCAGGATCGTCGCCGTGAGCGAGGACTACCCCGGCTCACTGCTCGACGTGCGGCACAAGCGCCCGCCGGGTCTGCACGAGGTGGAGGCGGCCCTCGACCTCGCCGAGCGGGCCGGGGCCCGGCTGCCGGTGGAGGACGACGGGCTGCTCGCCGTCCGCCGTCCGCTGCCCCCCGTGCCGGAGCCTGCCGCGCGCGCCCTGGGCGTCGGGGGCACCTGGCGGCCGCGTTCGGTGGTGCTGCACCCGGGGGCGTCGGTACCCGCCCGGGCGCCGCTGCCCGAGGACGCCCGGGCCATCGCGGAGCGCCTCGCGGACGACGGCTGGGAAGTGCTCGTGACCGGCTCCCCCGCGGAACGGGACCTCACCGCCTACGTGGCCGGCGGCCACGCCACCGACCTGGGCGGGCTGACCGACCTGGCCCAGCTGGGCGCCGTCCTCGAGTCGGCCGCCTGCACGGTCGTCGGGAACACCGGTCCCGCCCACCTGGCCGCCGCGGTCGGCACGCCCGTGGTCAGCCTGTTCGCTCCTGTCGTCCCCGCGGACCGGTGGGCCCCCTACGGGGTGCCCCGGCTCGTGCTGGGCGACCAGGGCGCGGTGTGCCGCGGTACACGGGCCCGCACCTGCCCCGTGCCGGGCCACCCCTGCCTCGCGTCGGTCACGCCGGAACAGGTGTCCGACGCCGTCGCGCGGCTCACGCACCGGCCGCCCCGCGCGCCGGCCCCCGCCGGCGGGAACCACACCGAGGGGTGGTCCTCATGAGAATCCTTCTGTGGCACGTGCACGGTTCGTGGACCACGGCCTTCGTCCAGGGCGAGCACGAGTACCTGGTGCCGGTGCTGCCCGGCCGGCCCGCCGACGGGCGCGGACGCGCCCGGACCTGGGACTGGCCGGCATCGGTACGGGAGCTGGGACCCGCGGAGCTGCGCCAGGCGTTCGACGACGAAGGGGTGGACGCCGTCCTGCTCCAGCGGCCGCACGAGGCCCGGCTCCTGCGGGAGTGGACCGGACGCCGCGCAGGGCGGGACGTGCCGGCGATGTATGTGGAGCACGACGCCCCGGGCGGGCCCGCCGCCGCCACACGGCATCCCCTGGCCGACGTCGACGTCGTGGCCGACGGTCACGTCCCCATCGTGCACGTGACCCGGTTCAACGCCCTCATGTGGGACACCGGCCCGGCGCGCACGGCGGTGATCGAGCACGGCATCCCCGACCCGGGCCACCGCTACACGGGCGAGCGCGAGTGCATCGCGGCAGTGGTGAACGAGCCGGTGCGCCGGTGGCGCGCCGCGGGTACGGACGTGCTGCTCCAGATCGCCCGCCAGGCACCGGCCGAGGTGTACGGGATGGGGACCTCGCTGCTCGCCGAGCACCTCACACCCCTGGGCCCGACGGCGGCGGGAGCGGCCGACCGCCTGTACGACCTGCCGCAGGCGGAGCTGCACGACCGGCTCGCGGGTGCCCGCGCCTATCTGCACCCGTACCGGTGGACCAGCCTGGGGCTCGCGCTGCTGGAGGCCATGGCCCTCGGCCTGCCCGTCCTGGCCCTGCCCGTCACCGCCGCCTACGCGGCTGTTCCGCCCGAGGCCGGCGTGCTCAGCGCCGACCCGGACGAGCTCGCGGCCGTGGCCCGCCGCTGGCTCGCCGACCCGTCGGAGGCTGCCGCCCACGGCAAGGCCGCCCGCGAGCACGTCCTCGCCCACTACCCCCTCGACCAGTTTCTCGACCGCTGGACCACGCTGCTGACACAGGAGGTGTCGCCATGAAGATCGGCATGATCTCGGAGCACGCCAGCCCCCTCGCCGTACTCGGCGAAGCGGACGCCGGTGGACAGAACGTCCACGTCGCGGCGCTGGCCCAGCGTCTTGCCGCGGACGGTCACACCGTCGACGTCTACACACGGCGGGACGACCCGGCGCTCCCGGAGCGGGTCCCGCTCACCGACGGCGTCGACGTCGTGCACGTCGACGCGGGTCCACCCGAACGGTTGCCGAAGGACGAGCTGCTGCGCTGGATGCACCCGTTCGGCGACGACCTCGCGGCCCGCTTCGCCGACCCCGAGGTGCGGCCGGACGTGCTGCACGCCCACTTCTGGATGTCGGGCCTGGCCGCGCTGCGTGCCACCCGCCGATCGGACGACGGCCACCTGCCGGCCGTTCCGGTGGTCCAGACCTTCCATGCGCTGGGCTCGGTCAAGCGCCGGTACCAGGGCAGCGCCGATACCAGCCCCACCGCACGGATCCCGCTGGAGAAGACCCTGTGCGCGGACGTGGACCTGGTGATCGCCACCTGCCGGGACGAGGTCCGCGAGCTGCGGCAGCTGGGCGCGGCGGACGACCGGGTCCGCGTGGTGCCCTGCGGCGTCGACCTCGGTGTGTTCACGCCGGGCCCGGCCCGGGCGCAGCACGCGGACGAGGACCGGCCCCTGCGTCTGCTCTCCCTGGGCAGGCTCGTGGAGCGCAAGGGCGTCGCGACGGTCGTCGAGGCCCTTGCCCGCCTCGACAGGCACGCCCCTCCGGTGGAGCTGCTGGTCGCGGGCGGGCCGCCCCTCGGCGAGCTCGACCGCGATCCAGAGGTGCGCCGCCTGCGTGCCCAGGCCGAGCGGCTGGGTGTCGCCGACCGGGTGCGGTTCCTCGGCGCGGTATCGCACGAGGACGTACCCGAGCTGCTCCGCAGCGCCGACGTGGTGGCGTGCACCCCCTGGTACGAGCCGTTCGGGATCGTGCCGCTGGAGGCCGCGGCGTGCGGCCTGCCGGTCATCGCGTCGGAGGTCGGAGGCATGCTCGACACCGTGGTGCACGAGCGCACCGGGCTGCTCGTGCCGCCGCGTGACCCCGCCGCCGTCTCCGACGCGTTGCTGCGCCTGGCGGACCGTCGGTTCCGGCTCCGCCTCGGCGCCGCCGCCCGCGTCCGCGCCGAACGCCGGTACGGCTGGGCCTCGGTGGCCCGGCAGACGGCCGAGGCCTACGCCGAGGTCGTCAGTTCCTCGTCCGCACGCGCGCCGCTGCCGCAGTGGTCTGCGGCAGGGGCTCCGCTGGTCTCCGCAGGAGGTACCCGATGAGTTCGCAGCCCGTCCGACCGACCGCCCTCCAGCCCTCCTCCAGCGGCCGGAACTGGCTCCGCCAGCACCGCGCCGACCTGTTGACCGGCCTCGACCACCTCAGCTCCAGCTTCGGCCGGATCGAGGCGTGGGGCCAGGACCTCGCCGAACGGCTGGTCTCCGGCCAGCGCCTGCTCGTGGCGGGCAACGGCGGCAGCGCCGCGGAGGCCCAGCACCTGACCGCGGAGCTCGTGGGCCGCTTCGAAGGCGAGCGTGTCCCGCTCGCGGCGATCGCCCTGCACGCGGAGACCTCCAGCCTCAGCGCGATCGTCAACGACTACGGCCAGGACGAGATGTTCGCCCGGCAGGTCGCGGCCCACGGCAGGCCTGGCGACGTGCTGCTGTGCCTGTCGACGTCCGGCGCGAGCGCCAACGTGCTCGTCGCGGCCCGGCGCGCCCGCGAGCTGGGACTCACCACGTGGGCGCTCACCGGCCGGGCGCCCAACCCGCTCGCGGCACTGTGCGACGACGCGCTCGCCGTCCCGTCGGTCTCCACGTCGGCGGTGCAGGAGATCCATCTCGTCGTCGCGCACACGCTCTGCGCGGTGCTCGACGCCCACATCGCCGCGGGCGGCACACGCGTACGCCGGACCGGGTCACGCACGGCGGGGGCGAACGCATGACCGGGAACGGCGCCGCCGTCGGTGATCTCTCGCGCAAGCTGGCCGACACCTCGCCCGGCGGGGACGGTCGGCCGAAGGTGGCCGTCGTCGGCGATCTCCTGCTCGACCGGGACATCGACGGGTCGGTGACCCGGCTGGCCCCCGACGCCCCGGTACCCGTCGTCGACGTGTCGGAGGTCCGCCAGAGCCCGGGTGGCGCGGGGCTCGCCGCCCTGCTGTGCGCCCAGCGGGCCGACGTCGTCCTCGTCGCGCCGATCGCCGATGACGCGGACGGCCAGGAGCTGCGCCGACAGCTGTCCGACATCACCGTCGTCCCGCTCCGCCACGACGGTCCGACCCGCCGCAAGACGCGCGTGCGCAGCTCCGGGCAAGGTCTGGTCCGCCTGGACGACGGCGGCCCGGGCACCCCGCTCGGGGTGAACCAGGCGACCGCCGAACGCGTGCGCGACGCCCTCGCGGGCTGCGACGCCGTCCTCGTCGCCGACTACGGCGGCGGCATGACCCGGGAGCCGCTCCTGCGGGAGGTCCTCACCGAGTCGGCGGCGCGCGTGCCGCTCGTCTGGGACCCGCACCCGCGGGGTGGTGAACCCGTCCCCGGCGCGGCGCTCGTGACGCCGAACGCGGCGGAGGCCGAACGGGCGGCGCAGCACCTTCCGGTGCCGCCCTCGGACGCCGACACCGAGGTCCCGGCGGTCGCCGATGTGCTGCGCAGGGCCTGGGACGCGCAGGCGGTGAGCGTCACCGCCGGGGACCGCGGCGCCTTCGTCGCCACCCGCCCGGCCGACGGCGACCGCACCGACGACGCCCCCGGCGTCGTCTGCCACCTGCCCGCCGAACCCGCGCACGGACCCGACCCCTGCGGTGCCGGCGACCGCTTCGCCGCGACCGTGACGGACCGGCTGGCCCGCGGGGACGCGGCCACCACCGCCGTCCGGGAGGGTGTGGTCGCCGCGAGCGCCTGGGTCGCCTCCGGGGGCGCCGACGGCTTCCGGCGTGCCCGGACGGCCGCCCGGCAGCCCGTCGAGCAGGGCAGCCCGTCGTCCCTGGAGGAGCTCGGTGCGCGGATGCGCGCGGCGGGCGGTGTGCTGGTCGCGACGAGCGGCTGTTTCGACCTGCTGCACGCCGGCCATGTCACGATGCTCGACAGCGCGCGGCAGCTGGGCGAGCACCTGGTGGTGCTGGTCAACTCCGACCGGTCGGTGCGGCGCCTCAAGGGACCCGAGCGACCGGTGGTACCCCTGGCCGACCGGCTCCGGGTACTGGAGAGCCTCGCGAGCGTCGACGCCGCCGTGGTCCTCGACGACGACGAACCGTCCGCCGCCGTGGCCGCGCTCCGCCCGGACATCTGGGCCAAGGGCGGCGACTACACGTGGTCCGACCTGCCCGAGGCCTCGGTCGTCCGCTCCTACGGGGGACGCGTGGTGACTCTGCCGTACCTCCCGGGCCGCTCGACGACCGGGCTCTTCAGCCAGGTCCGGGCGGCCGAATCCCAGCCGTCCCAGATCCCGTCGACCCTGAGGAGGTCATCATGATCGCTCCCACCACCGCAACCACCCCGCCGTCCACCGCACCCGCTCCCGCAACGTCCCCGCTCGCTCCCCGGTCGGTCGGCACGGTGTTCGTCACCGGCGGCTCGTCCGGGCTCGGCGCGGCACTCGTCGACGTCCTGGCCGCCGCCGGCGGCACCCCGGCCGTTCTCGACGTGGCCGAGCCGAGTGCCGACGTGCCGTTCGCGGCGGCTGACCTCGGCGAACCGGGCGCGGCGCAGGCCGCCGTCGACTCGCTGGTGGAGCAGGTAGGACCGCCCGACGCGGTGGTCACGGCCGCCGGGATCGACGCGTGCGGCCCGCTGCTCGACATCGCCGCGGAGGACTGGGAGCGCGTCATCCGCGTGAACCTGCTCGGCACCGTCGCGGTGGTCCGGGCCGTGCTCCCGTATCTCGAGGAGCGGCGCGGCACGGTCGTGACCGTCGCCTCGACGCTCGCCCTGCGCGGCGCCGGAGACGCAACGGCCTACTGCGCGTCGAAGTGGGGCATCCGCGGGTTCACCCAGGCCCTCGCCGCGGAGTACGCGGGCCGGGTGGGCGTGACGTGCCTGATCCCCGGCGGCATGCGGACGCCGTTCTTCGACGGCCGCACCGAGCAGTACAAGCCGGGCCCGGACGCCGACCTGAACGACCCGGCCGCCACGGCCGCCGCCGTCGTGACGGCACTGACGCAGCCGCAGGGCAGCGAGATCCGGGAGATGCTCGTCATGGCGTCGGGTGAGGCCTCGTGGCCGTGACCTGGCGAGCTCCCGGGAGCTCGTCATGACCGTCCTCGTCCTGCGGGCTCTCGGGCTCGGCGACATGCTCACCGGCGTCGCCGCGCTCCGCGGGGTGCGGCGGGCATGGCCCGGACACCGGGTCGTGCTCGCCGCACCCCGGCCCCTCGGCCAGTGGCTGGCCGACCACGGGGTGGTGGACGCGGTCCTGCCGACCCAGGGGCTGAGCCGGCTCCCCTGGCCCTGGGCGGGCCCGGGCGGCGCCCAGGACGCTCCGGGATGCCTCGCGGTGAACCTGCACGGCCGCGGGCCGGAGAGCCACCGCGTGCTGCAGGCGACCCGGCCGGACGCACTGCTCGCCTTCGACAACACCGACGCCGGCCACATCGGGCCCGACTGGGACGACACCGAGCACGAGGTGCTGCGCTGGTGCCGGCTCGTGCGGAGCGTGGGCGGGTACTGCGAACCCGAGGACCTACGCCTCGGCCCGCTCGACCCGCCGGGCGGACGAGGTGTGGAAGGCACCGGGACGCAGGAGGGTGGCCGGGGCGCGGTGGTCGCCCACCCGGGCGCCGCCGCCGAGGCCCGACGCTGGCCCACCGCCCGCTGGGCGCGGGTGGTGGGTGCGCTCGCGGCGCAGGGTCACGACGTCGTCCTGACCGGGTCGGAGGCCGAGCGTGGCCTCTGCGCCCAGGTCCGGCTCCAGGCGGACGCGGGCGACGCGGTGCGCGACACCTCGGGCCGGCTCGGCCTGCCCGCGCTGGCCGAGCTGGTGTCCACGGCCCGGCTGCTCGTCAGCGGGGACACGGGAGTCGCGCACCTCGCGACGGCGTACGGCACGCCGTCGGTCACCCTGTTCGGGCCGACGCCGCCCGCGCTGTGGGGGCCGTCGATCGACCTGCCCCGGCACGTCGTCATCTGGCACGGCGAGCGGGACGCTCCGCGGCGGGACCCGAACGCGGGTCGGCTGGACCCGGCGCTCGCTCAGGTGCCGGTGGACGAGGTGGTCGCGGCGTGCGAGTCCCTGCTCACGCGGCTCCCCGCGACCGGGAACGAAACCACGACACCGTCCGGGCCAGACCTTCCGTCCAGCCGACACGCGGCTCCCAGCCCAGCTCGGTCCGCGCCAGGGTGATGTCCGGGCAGCGCATCCCCGGGTCGTCGACCGGGCGCTCGACGTACTCGATCCGTGACTGCGAGCCCACCGCCCGGATCACGTCCTCGGCGATCCGGCGGACCGTGAGCTCGTGCGGGTTACCGAGGTTCATCGGGCCGGCGTGCCCGCTGCGCGCGAACGCCAGCAGGCCCTCCACCAGGTCGTCGACGTAGCAGAGCGACCGCGTCTGGCTGCCGTCGCCCGCTACGGTGAGCGGCTCGTCCGCGAGCGCCTGCCGGATGAAGGTGGGTACCACGCGTCCGTCGTGCTCCCGCATGCGAGGCCCGTAGGTGTTGAAGATCCGGACGATGCCCGTGTCGGTGCCGAGGGCGCGCCGGTATCCGGCGGTCAGTGCCTCACCGAACCGCTTGGACTCGTCGTAGACGCTCCGGGGGCCGACGCTGCTCACGTTTCCCCAGTACTCCTCGGTCTGTGGATGAACCTGTGGATCGCCGTACACCTCCGAGGTGGAGGCGAGGACGAACCGCGCGCTGTGCTCGCCCGCCAGGTCGAGCGCGGCGCGGGTACCGCGGGACCCGGCGTCGAGCGTCTCGATCGGATGCTCCAGGTAGTCGACGGGCGACGCCGGGGACGCGAGGTGCAGCACCAGGTCGACTCCGGGCCGCAGCGCCGCGCGGACCGCTCGTGAGGCGAAGCCCTCGGCGACGTCGCACTGCTCGAACCGGAACGCAGCGTGCCCGCGCAGGCCGCCGACGTTGTCCGGTGCGCCCGTCAGGAGGTTGTCGAGACACACCACCTCGGCGCCGGACTCGAGGAGCACCTCGCACACTCGGCTGCCCACGAACCCGGCACCCCCTGTCACGACGACCCTCATCGTGGGGCCTCCCCGGGGCACGGTCTCCAGCTCACGCTGCGCATGGGGTCGTCCTCTCGCCGGAACTCCCGCAGCCTGGTCTCGACCGCACTGTTCCACGGTGCACCGGGCCCGGTTCACTCGCAGCCGAACGCGAGGGCGGTCCAGCCGTGCCGAGGACGTGACACCCTGGTCCCGTGAGCTTCACGCATCTCGACGACCGCGGCCAGGCCCGCATGGTCGATGTCACCGCCAAGCAGCCGACGATCCGCTCCGCCACGGCCTCGGGCACCGTTCGGTGCGGGCCCGACGTCGTGCGGGCGCTGCGCGACGGCGCGGTGCCCAAGGGTGACGTGCTGGCGGTGGCTCGCATAGCGGGCATCGCGGCCGCCAAGAGGACGCCGGAGCTGCTGCCGCTCGCGCACGTGATCGGCGTGCACGGCGCGGCGGTGGACCTCGCGGTGACGGACGACGGCGTCGCGATCACCGCGACCGTCCGTACCGCGGACCGTACGGGGGTCGAGATGGAGGCGCTCACGGCGGTCGCGGTGGCCGGTCTCGCCGTCGTCGACATGGTCAAGGGGCTCGACAAGTCCGTCTCGCTCGCGGACGTGCGCCTGGAGCGCAAGACGGGCGGCAAGTCGGGCGACTGGACGCGTCCGGAATGATCACCGTCCGCTACTTCGCCGGTGCCCGCGAGGCGGCCGGAGTCACCACCGAGCAGCTCGACGGCCCGACGACGGTCGCCGCCCTCCGCGACGGCCTCACCGCCGCCCACCCGGGCCTGACCGCGGTGCTGCCGAAGTGCGCGCTGCTGGTCGCGGGCGCCCGCACGACGTCGGACGAGGCGAAGATCCCGGACGGCGTCACGATCGACGTGCTCCCACCCTTCGCGGGCGGCTGACCGTACCTGGGCCGTGAGCGGGTGTCAGTGGTCGCCGCCCACCAGCTGGGAACGGACGTGCGGCCAGAGCGTGAGCACCACCTGGAGCCCGTCGCGCACTCCGCCCGACGATCCGGGGAGGTTCACCACGAGCGCCCGCCCGCCGTCCGCGGCGCTGGCGAGCCCCGCCAGCCCCCGGGAGAGCGCGGCGGTGGCCACTCCCGCCGCGATGCCCTGCTGGCGGACCGCCTCGGCGATCCCTGGGATCTCGTAGTCGAGCACCTCGCGCGTGCCCTCGGGCGTGAGGTCGCGCGGGGCGATCCCCGTACCGCCGGTGGTGATCACCAGCCGGGCACCCTCGTCGAGCGCGGTGCGCAGCACGTCCCGGACCGTCTCGACGCCGTCGGGCACCAGGTGGCTGCGCACGTCGGTGAGCCCCGCCTGCTCCAGGAGCGACACCGCCGTCGGCCCGGACCGGTCCTCGGACTCACCGCGTGCGCAACGGTCGGAGACGGTGATCACCGCTACCCGGTCTGACGTCATACCGACACGCTATCGGCCTCCGGCTCCTGGGGCTTGGCCTCCGCCTCCTGGGACACAGCGACCTCCGCCGCCTTGTCCCGGCGGTAGGCACGCACGGACCAGGCGACGGCGGCGGCCCAGGCGAGCCAGACCACCACGTACACGGCGATCTTCACGCCGTCGCCCGCGGCGATCCAGTCGCTGTTGAGCAGGGTGCGGGAGTTCGTCAGGATGATGACGCCGCCCACGAGCGAGCCGAGGATGCGCGGCGGCACCAGGCGGACCAGCCATGCGGCGATCGGTGCCGCGATCAGGCCGCCGATGAGCAGGGCGAGCACCCAGGTGAAGTCGATTCCCGCGCCGCTGAGGCCGACGAAGAAGCCGACGCTCGCGGCGATCGCGACGAAGAACTCGCTGGTGTCGATCGTGCCGATCACCTTGCGGGGCTCCATGCGGCCGCTCGCGAGGAGCGCGGGCGTGCCGACCGGGCCCCAGCCGCCACCGCCGGTGGCGTCCATGAAGCCTGCGACGAGGCCGAGCGGCGTGAGGAAGCGGCGGCGCAGCGGCTTCTCGGAGCGCGCGGGCAGGCCCTGCACCGTGAAGCGGAGCAGCACGTAGAGGCCCAGCCCGAGCAGGATCACCGACATGACCGGGCCGGCGATCTCGGTCGAGAGCGAGGACAGGAACGTGGCGCCGGCGAACGCGCCGATCGCACCGGGGATGCCGATGCGGGCCACCACCTTCCAGTCCACGTTGCCGAAGCGCCAGTGCGAGGCGCCGGAAGCGAGAGTGGTGCCGATCTCGGCGAGGTGCACGGTGGCCGACGCCGACGCCGGGTTGGTACCGATCGCGAGCAACAGGGTCGTGGAGGTCACGCCGTAGGCCATGCCCAGACTGCCGTCCACCAGCTGCGCGCCGAGGCCGACGAGCGCCAGCAGGATCAGGGTTCTCATGGTCGTGACCTTCCAGGTCCGGGAATACGACACAGGCCGCACACGGACGGCCCGGACCAGAGTAACCGCCTAACCCGGTCGGAAACAACAAGCATCTCAAACATCGGATAAGTAGGCATGCGGAGAGCGCCCGGGGACCCTGAGGGGTCCGTCAGGAGTTGGCCCAGGCCGACTCGCCCTGCGTCAGGGCGCGGACGTCGTCGGGCAGCGTGCCGGCCACCAGATCGGCGAGCGTGACCGCCTCCAGCACGGCGCGCACATTGGCACGGAGCGCCACCCACACGTGGAGCAGCGGTGCGGCAGGACCCTGGAACTCCAGGTCGGACGGTCGGTTGCCGCGGACGAAGACCAGCGGCCCGTCCACGGCCCGCACCACGTCCGCGATGGTGATCGTGTCGGAGGCCCGCGCCAGGCGGTAGCCGCCGCCCGCGCCGCGGTGGCTCGTGACGAGCCCGTCGCGGCGCAGATCGCTCAGGATCCCCTCGAGGAAGCGGTGCGGTATGTCCTGCGCGCGTGCCAGAGCCTCGGCGCGGACGGGTCCGTCGTGGTCGGCCGCCGCCAGCTCGGCGGCTGCCCGGACGGCGTAGTCGGCTCGTGCGGAGATCCTCATGCACCCATTCT
Source organism: Promicromonospora iranensis (assembly GCF_028994775.1). GTDB lineage: Bacteria > Actinomycetota > Actinomycetes > Actinomycetales > Cellulomonadaceae > Promicromonospora > Promicromonospora iranensis_A. The sequence goes on from NZ_JAJQMN010000021.1 coordinate 70,094, forward strand.
CTCCTGTACGTCGTGCGGGGTGCGCCGGGATAACCTCGGCACCGTGTCAAGACTCGTGAGGTTGCCGCCCGGCGCCCGGCGCCGGGTTCCCGCACCGGGCACGGCCGCCGCTCTGGTGGTGAGCCTGGGGGCCGGCCTGGTCCTGGCAGGCTGCACCCCTGCGTCCGACGGCGAGACGCTGACCGTGCTGGCCGCGGCCTCGCTGCGCGAGCCGTTCGCCGCCCTGGAGACCACCTTCGAGAACGCGCACCCCGACGTGGACGTGACGCTGTCGTTCGGCGGGTCGTCCGACCTCGCCGACCAGATCGAGGCGGGCGCCCCCGCCGACGTCGTCGCCACCGCCGACGAGCCCACGATGGCGCGCCTGACCGACGCCGGCCTCGTCGGCACACCCACCGTCTTCGCCACCAACGTGCTCACGATCGTGGTGCCGACGGGCAATGCTGCAGGTGTCACGAGCCTCGCCGACCTGGCACGACGCGATGTCGACGTGGTGCTCTGCGCGCCGGAGGTGCCGTGCGGCCGAGCCGCCGCGGCGGTGACGGACGCCGCCGGTGTCACCCCGCACACCGTGAGCGAGGAGCCGAGCGTGACCGACGTGCTGGCCAAGGTGTCCCTGGGCGAGGCGGACGCCGGCCTCGTCTACGTCACCGACGCCGCCTCGGAGCCGGAGGACATCGAGACCGTCCCCACCCCGGAGGCCGCCGACGTCGTCAACACGTATCCCGTCGCGGTGCTGTCCGACCCGCCCGCACCCGACCTGGCCGACGAGTGGGTAGCCCTCGTCACGGGTGCGGAGGGCCGGTCGGCACTGTCGGAGGCAGGGTTCGGCACGCCGTGAACGGCCTGCCGCGATGGGTGGTCCTCCCGGCGGCGCTCGGCGCGCTGCTGGTGGTCCTGCCTGTCGCGTCGCTGCTCACCCGCGTCGATGTCGGCTCGCTCTGGCCGCTCCTGACCTCCCCTGGTGCGCGCGACGCGCTCTGGCTGTCCCTGCGCACCTCGGTCGTCGCGACGACCCTGTGCGTGGCGCTCGGGGTGCCGCTCGCCCTGGTGCTGGCCCGGGCATCGTTCCCCGGGCGTCGGCTGGTCCGCGCGCTGCTGTTGCTCCCCCTCGTGCTGCCGCCGGTGGTGGGTGGTCTCGCGCTGCTCACGCTGCTGGGACGCAGCGGGCTGCTGGGCGGTGTACTCGAGGTCATCGGGATCCGCGTCCCGTTCACGACGGCGGCGGTGGTGCTCGCGCAGGCGTTCGTGGCCCTGCCGTTCCTGGTCCTGACGCTGGACGGGGCGCTGCGGTCCCATGACACGGCCCACGAGGACGTCGCCGCGACGCTCGGCGCGCGGCCCACCCGGGTGCTGCTGCGGGTGACGTTGCCCGCGCTCGCGCCGGCGCTCGTCTCGGGAACGGTGCTGGCCTTCGCCAGGGCGCTCGGTGAGTTCGGGGCGACCATCACGTTCGCCGGTGCCCTCCAGGGCGTGACCCAGACCCTGCCGCTCGAGATCTACCTGCAGCGATCGTCGGATCCCGACGCCGCCGTCGCGCTCTCCCTGGTGCTCGTGGTGGTGGCTCTCGCGATCATCGTCGCGGCCTACGGTCCGTGGTTCACTCAGGCCCCGAAGCTCTCGGAGACCTCGCGACCCGGCGGACCTCCGACCAGCCCCGTGCCCGCGGCGAGCGTTGTCGACGCGACCGTGTCTGACGGATCCTCGTCCGGTGGCACCGCAGCTGGGGTGACCGCGACCGGCAGCGCGGCCCGGACGCCGGTCCCGCTGACCGTACGGGTCCGCGTACCCGGACGGGGCGTCGATGTCTCACTCGACGTCCCCGCGGGCGAGGTGGTCGCCGTCCTGGGCCCGAACGGGGCGGGCAAGTCGACGCTGCTCCAGGCCGTGGCCGGACTCGGCGACCGCAGGGGGGACGTCATGGTGACCATCGGGGATCGCGTGCTCGCAGGCCCCGGTGTCCCGACCGCACCGCCGCGCGACCGGCGCATCGGCTGGCTCGGGCAGCGCGCTCTGCTGCTGCGGCACCTGTCCGTCACTGACAACGTGGCCTTCGGCCCCGTCTCTCGCGGCACCGCCCGGGCCGCGGCACGCGCGTTCGCGCGTTCCCTCCTGTCCGACGTCGGCGCGGCGCACCTCGCCGGACGACGCCCGCACGAGCTCTCCGGCGGTCAGGCGCAGCGTGTGGCGATCGCCCGGGCGCTGGCCACCGACCCGGACGTCCTCCTGATCGACGAGCCGTTCTCCGCGCTCGACGTGGGTGCCGCGCAGCATGCCCGCCTCCTGCTGCAGGCGGCGCACCGCGCAGCACCCCGCACCACGCTGCTCGTCACGCACGACCTGCTGGACGTCGCGCAGCTCGCCGACCGTGTCGTCGTCCTCGAGGGCGGCCGCGTCGTCGAGGACGGGCCGACAGCGCAGGTCCTCACGCGTCCGCGCTCGGCGTTCGGTGGTCGCTTTGCCGGGGTGAACCTGCTGGTGGGCCGGGTTATGGCGGTTCGGGATGCCGCGGTGGGAGACATCGCGGCGGGAGACATCGCGGCAGGAGATCCGGCGGTCGGCGATCCAGCTGCTGCGGTGGAGGGCAGTCGGGGACCCAACGGTGGCGCTGTCGAGGCGTCGACCGCCGTCCTCGCCACCGCGCTCGGCGAGGTCCATGGAACGACGGAGGATGCGCTCGAAGCGGAGGCCGAGGCCGTCGCCCTCTTCGAACCACGCGCTGTCTCGGTGCACCGCGAACCCCCGGGTGGCAGTCCGCGCAACGCCTTTCTGGTGGTGCTGACCGGGATCGAGCCGCATGGCCCGCTCCTGCGGGTCTGGGCCTCCGCCGAGCGTGGCACGCGCAGCATGGCGGGGGCACGCGGTGTCATCGATGCCCCGCCAGGCCTTGGCGTGCCTGGCGGCGGACCCGATCCTATGGACCTCTCCGGCACCGGGCCGGAACAGGTCGCGGCGGACCTCACCCCCGCCGCCGTGGCGGAGCTCGGCGCGGTGCCCGGGGAGCGACTCTGGTTCGTCGTGAAGGCGGCCGAGGTGACCGTCCTTCACCGATAGCGACCGGCGGCTTCGGCGTCAGGCCAGGATGTGGCCCGCCCGCTGCGCCGAGGCCGCGAACGATCCGGTCAGCGGAAGTTCCGGCAGGATCACTGCCTGAGCAGCGTGGTAGACATCAGGCTTGCCGACCCACGTACGGCCCGACGGGCGGTTCTCCGTGTCGAGCTCGTGGTGCCACGAGCCGTGCTCGGCGTCGATGAGATTCGCCTGGATCCAGGCCCACCATTCGGCCTCGAGCTCGGCGTAGCGTGCCTCGCCGGTGACGCGCCCGAGCACATGTGCGGTGGCGACCGCCTCGGCCGCGACCCAGTGGAAACGACGTGCCTCGACAGGCGTGCCCGACCAGTCAGTGGTGTAGACGAAGCCGCCGCCCTCGGCGTCCCATCCGTCGGCGACCGCCCGGTCGAACAGCGCGATCGCGGCATCGGTCCGGCGTCCGGCAGTCTCGGCCTCGGCGTCGATCTGCAGCAACAGCCGCGCCCACTCGAGCCCGTGACCAGGTGTCGCGCCGTACGGCTTGAACGGGTCGTGCGGCCGGTCCGCGTTGTACTCGAGGAGCGGATTCCACGCCGCGTCGAAGTGCTCGGGGATCCGCCACTCGTTCGACTTCGCCCAGCTGACCACTCGATCACCGATGGCGGCCGCCCGTCCCAGCCAGAGTCCGTCTCCGGTCGCAGCATGTGCCGCCAGAAGTGCCTCGACGGAGTGCATGTTCGCGTTCACTCCGCGGTAGTCCGACGTCGACGACCAGTCGCGTGACCGCTCGTCCACGTGCAGTTCCTGCTCCGGCTCCCAGAACCGTGCGTCCAGCACGGCGAGGGCCTTGGTGAGCAGCTCTGATGCGCCGGCGACGCCCGCTACCTTGCCGGTCGAGGCGGCAAGCACCACAAAGGCGTGCGCATAGGCCTCCTTCGTACCGACCAGCTCGTCGCCCTCACCGCGGGCAGCCAGCCAACCGCCGAACTCCGGGTCGGCGAGCACGTTCTGCAGACCGCTGATGGCGCGCTCAGCGTACTCGTCCGCTCCGCTCACCCCCAGCAGGTGTCCCACGGCGAAGATGTGCGCCATACGGGACGTGATCCACGTTTCCACGGGGTGCGAGGCATCGGGCCGGCCGTGGTCATCGAGCCAGCAAGCAGCCCCGTCCTCACGGACAGACCCTTCAGCGAAACGCAGCAGCGAGACGAAGTGCTCCCTGCGCCACGCGGAATCAGCGGTGCTTGCGGGCTGGGCGCTGGTCGAGCCCGCGCCGGTGCGGGTTGTGTCTGCGTTCACATGGCCACGATAGCCGCGGCCACTGTGTCCCCGGCAAGTTGCCCAGAGTGCGGCCGCCCCAGCCGTTCCGCGCCGGCCCAGTGTTTGTACCCGGGACGGTCGGTGTTTCGGGCGTAATCGCTGGGTGGGCCGGCGCATCGCTGGGTGGGCCGGGGCGTCGGGTCGCGTCGTCTGGTCGGAGTCGCGTCCGGGCGGGTCGGGTTGCGGGCCCAGGGTTTGTGCCCGGAACGGTCGGTGTTTCGGGCGTAAACGCTGGGTAGACCGCGGTGTCCGGGCCCGCGCGCAGGACCGGGCCCCGGGGTGGGGTGCCGGCGGCAGTGACGGGCGGGCTGTGGGGGCGTTGTTGGGGGAATGCAGTCAGGGGGTGGAACCAGGCACGACCCCGTGGGGTTGTGCCTGGTTCC
>NZ_JAJQMN010000022.1 GCF_028994775.1 Promicromonospora iranensis
TCCAAACTGGTCACACCGCCCTCGGCATGCGGCGTGATGTGGTCGATGTGCCGTACCGGGGCGTCGCACCACGACGTGGCACAGATCCCCTGCTCCCGGGCACGCAACAGATCCGCCAGCCCCGGTGGGTGGAACCGCGCCCTCGATGTGGTGGCCAGCAGGCGACCCTTCGGGTCGACGTAGATCGAGCGGAGCCATGCCGCGTCCGCGTCGATCCCCTGCGCGGCCAGATTCCGGGCCACCGGGCCCGGGACGATGCCCGAGCCCACGGGCATGCCTTCGGCGACCACACCCGGCTGGGTGCCGTCAGCGAGCAGGGTCTGGTCGGAGACCAGCAGATTGATGGTGACCGGCACGTCGTCGGCATGACCCGGCCCACGGCCGGTGACTCGTTCGATCAGGGTGTCGGCCATGATCTGCCCAGCCCCGCGCTCGTCACCCGCAGCTTTGGCTGCTTCGGCGTGCTTCTTCAGCTGCGCATACGCCTGCACACCCTGCGCCATCGGCACCAACGCAGTCAGATACACCATCAGATCCGGCGCCGGACGCACCGAGACACACCGCTCACCCACCGCCTTCGCGTTCCGCTTCACACACGCGTACACGTCCAGCTCGCTGGCGAGCTCCTTGATCCGCGCGACCAACCGACGCGTCCCCATCGACGCCAGGGCCACCCGGTGCGCGGGACCGCAGAGCTCTTCATCGATCCGCGCCCGGTCCTCCACACCCAGATGCGACGTCTCCCGCACCAACAACGTGGCACGCCACTGCGACAGGACACCCGTACGCAAGGCGTCGAAGGTATGCGGCATCTGCGTGACCCACACCCGCGCCGTCCCCAAGAACCCAGCCCCGGCATGCGGACTGACCCGCAGCGCCGCACCGACCTGATTCGGCACACCACGACCCCGCCGCTCCACCCGCAGACCCTGCACAGCCTCGTCGGCCTTGGTCGCCTCGTCCAACGCGACCGCCAACCTGCCCTGCACCGCAGCGATCGTGTTCTTCACCGCCTCCAGCTCACCGAGCAGATCCACCCACTCCGCCTGCACCCGCCGCGACGTCAGCCCGCCGGAGCCGGAGCCGGCACCCACGCCAGCGTCGATGTCGGTGTCGGTGTCGGTAGCCCCTGGCAGGATCATCCCGGCCAGGTACTCCCGCACAGCCCGCACATCAGCCGCCCGCACCACCGCAGGAACGCCCCCGGAGACGGCTCCGTCGCGAGCCAGGGGCAGCACCGACCCGACGGGCTGCTCGCCCGCCCCAGGTGCACCTCCGGCTGATGTCATGCCATCAATCTATCGCACACATGTTCGTACCGCGCGCCGAGAGCCACGCTCTCTGCCATCAGCAGAAGAACGAGCTCTCATGCGGAACCGCCACCGCTCGAACAGCACCACGCGGGTCCTGTCCATGACCAACGACGCGTGCGGCATCAGAGGGCTGTCAGCGTCGGCGCGCCGGGCGTCAACGTTCCGTCAAAGACGCCCGCCACCGGTCGCCGTCGGGCATAGACCGGTGTCATGACCGATCTGGCCTTCATCCTCCTGACCATGGCGTACTTCGCCGCGGTGGCCGTGGTGGCGCGTCGCGCCACCACGCACGAGCCCGCCGCGCACGACCCCGCCCTCGACACCTCGGGGAGCCGGAAGTGAACCCGTTCGACGCCGTGGGTCTGGTGCTCACCCTCGCGGGCCTCGTGTACCTCTTCGTGGCGCTGATCCGCGCCGACCGGACGCGGTGATCGGCGTGCTCACCGCAGTCCTGAGCCCGGTCGTCGCGGCAGTGGCGCAGATCCTCGTCCTGCTCGTCCTGCTCGCCGCCGTGCACCTGCCCCTCGGGGCCTACCTGGCACGCACCTACACCAGCCCGAACCACCTGCGGGTGGAGCGGCTTTGGTACCGCGCCGTGCGCGTGGACCCGGACGCCGAGCAGCGTTGGACCACCTACCTGATGTCGCTGCTGGGCTTCTCGCTCGTCTCCGTCCTCTTCCTGTACGGGCTGGAGCGTCTGCAGGCCCACCTGCCCTGGAACCTCGGTCTTACCGGGTTCGATCCGGCCGGTGCCTGGAACAGCGCGGTCAGCTTCACCACGAACACCAACTGGCAGTGGTACTCGGGCGAGGCGGCGGCGGGGCACCTGCTGCAGATGGCCGGGTTCGCCGTGCAGAACTTCGTCTCGGCCTCGGTCGGCATGGCCGTCGCCATCGCTCTCGTGCGGGGCTTCGCCCGCTCCGGCACGGACGCCCGCATCGGCAACTTCTGGTCCGACCTGACCCGGGGCGTCGTCCGCGTCCTGCTGCCGCTCGCTGCCGTCGCGGCGGTCGTCCTCATGGCGTCCGGCGTCATCCAGAACCTGGACCCGCACACCGCGCTCCGCACCGTCGAAGGGGCCTCCCAGCATGTCCTGGGCGGACCCGTCGCGTCCCAGGAGGCCATCAAGGACCTGGGCACCAACGGCGGCGGCTTCTTCAACGCGAACTCGGCGCACCCGCTGGAGAACCCGACGCCGTTCACCAACCTCGTCGAGATCTTCCTGCTGCTGCTCATCCCGTTCTCCCTGCCGCGCACGTTCGGCCTCATGGTCGGCGACCGGCGGCAGGGCTGGGCGATCCTCGGCGTGATGGCCGGGCTGTGGGCGGCGTCGCTGGCGCTGACCACCTGGGCCGAGATGGCCGGACCCGGCGCGGCGCCCCAGGCGGCGGGCGCCGCCATGGAGGGCAAGGAGACCCGGTTCGGACTCGCCGCGAGCGCCTTGTTCGCCGTGTCGACGACGGCGACCTCGACGGGCTCGGTGAACTCGATGCACGACTCGTTCACGGCTCCGGGCGGCGGGATGCTGCTGTTCAACATGCTGCTGGGCGAGGTGGCGCCGGGCGGGGTGGGCGCGGGGCTGTACGGGATGCTCGTGCTCGCCGTGGTCGCGGTGTTCGTCGCGGGCCTGATGGTGGGTCGCACGCCGGAGTACCTGGGCAAGAAGATCGGCCGTCCGGAGATGACGGTCGTCGCGCTGTACGTGCTGACGGTGCCGGCGCTCGTGCTGGTCGGTACGGCAGTGTCCGTGGTGGTCGAACCGGGGCTGGCGGGTGTCCAGGACCCGGGCCCGCACGGCCTGTCGGAGGTGCTGTACGCGTTCGCGTCGGCGGCGAACAACAACGGTTCGGCGTTCGCCGGTCTGACCAGCGGCACCCCGTTCTACGAGGTGGCGCAGGGCCTGGCGATGCTGGCCGGGCGGTTCATCCCGATCGCACTGGTGCTGGCCCTGGCCGGCCGCCTCGCGAGCCAGACGACGGTCCCGGCGACGTCGGGCACCCTGCCGACGCACCGCCCGCTGTTCGCGGGCCTGCTGGCCGCGGTGACGATCGTCGTCGTGGGCCTCACCTTCATCCCTGTCCTTTCCCTCGGTCCCGTTGTGGAGTCCCTGTCATGACCATCGACATCCGGAATGCTCCGGCCGGTTCCGCCGCGCCCGGGTCCCCAACGACCGGCGCCGGGGAGCCCCGTGCCGCGAGGCGCACGACGCAGCGCGCCCTGACGTGGGCGCAGGTGCGGTCGGCGCTCCCGGGCGCGCTGCGCAAGCTCGACCCGCGTGTGCTGTACACCTCGCCCGTCATGTTCGTGGTCGAGGTGGGCGCCGTCGTCACGACGGTCCTCGCGGTGGTGGAGCCTGGTGTGTTCGCGGGGTGGATCGCGGTGTGGCTGTGGGCCACGGTGTTCTTCGCGACCCTCGCGGAGTCGGTGGCCGAGTCGCGCGGCAAGGCGCAGGCGTCGACGCTGCGCGCGACGCAGAGGCAGACGACGGCGCGCAGGGTGGTCGGCGCCAAGGACATGCCGGCGGCGGGCTCGCGTATGGACCTGCCGACCGTGGAGGTGCCGTCGTCGACGCTGCGCGTGGGTGACGTCGTGGTCGTGGCGGCGGGGGAGACGCTGCCGGGCGACGGCGACGTGATCGAGGGGGTCGCGTCGGTGGACGAGTCCGCCGTGACCGGCGAGTCGGCCCCCGTGATCAGGGAGTCGGGTGGCGACCGGTCGGCGGTCACCGGTGGCACGGTGGTGCTCTCGGACCGGATCGTCGTGCGGATCACGGCGCCCGCCGGCTCCACGTTCGTGGACCGGATGATCGCCCTGGTGGAGGGTAGCGAGCGCCAGAGGACGCCGAACGAGGTGGCGCTGAACATCCTGCTCACGTCGCTGACCATCGTGTTCCTCCTGGCGGTGGCGACGTTGCAGCCGTTCGCGGTGTACTCGGGCTCGCGGCAGTCGTTGCTGGTGCTGGTGGCGCTGCTGGTCTGCCTGATCCCCACCACCATCGGTGCGCTGCTCAGCGCGATCGGCATCGCGGGGATGGACCGGCTGGTGCAGCGCAACGTGCTGGCGATGTCGGGTCGTGCGGTGGAGGCCGCCGGTGACGTCGACGTGTTGCTGCTCGACAAGACCGGCACCATCACCTACGGCAACCGGCGTGCGACGGAGGTGCTGCCGGTGGCCGGGACGACGTCGCGGGAGCTCGCCGTGGCGGCGCGCCTCGCCTCGCTCGCCGACGAGACCCCGGAGGGGCGCAGCATCGTCGACCTGGTCGACGCCCACCACCCCTCCGTTGAGTGCGGGGTATTTGTGGGGTCGGAGCCCGCTGACCCCACAAATACCCAGCACTCAACGGGTGGGGTGGGGTTGCCGGACGGGGCCGAGCTCGTGGTCTTCAGCGCGGTGACGCGGATGTCGGGCGTCGATCTGCCTGCGAGCGCGACCGGCGGCGTCCGCCGCATCCGTAAGGGCGCGGGCAGCGCCGTCGAGCTGTGGGTGCGCGGCACCGGCGCGCAGGTCTCCGCCGCGGACGGCGGGCAGCTCGCCGCCCTCGTGGACGCCGTGGCCGGCGAGGGCGGCACGCCGCTCGTCGTCGCCGAGCAGGTGGGCGAGGCGCCGGCGCGGGTGCTCGGCGTCGTCCGGCTGAAGGACGTGGTGAAGGAGGGTATGCGCGAGCGGTTCGACCAGCTGCGCGCCATGGGCATCCGGTCGGTGATGGTCACGGGCGACAACCAGGTCACGGCGCGGGCCATCGCCGCAGAGGCGGGGGTGGACGACGTCCTGGCCGAGGCCACACCCGAGGACAAGCTCGACCTGATCCGCCGTGAGCAGGAGGGCGGCAGGCTGGTCGCCATGGCCGGGGACGGCACCAACGACGCGCCGGCGCTCGCCCAGTCCGACGTCGGCGTCGCGATGAACACCGGGACGTCCGCCGCGAAGGAGGCGGGCAACATGGTCGACCTCGACTCCGATCCCACCAAGCTCATCGAGATCGTGGAGATCGGCAAGCAGCTGCTCATCACGCGCGGCGCGCTGACCACGTTCTCCGTGGCGAACGACATCGCGAAGTACTTCGCGATCCTGCCCGCCATGTTCATCCCGGTGTTCCCGCAGCTCGACGTGCTCAACGTCATGCGTCTGGCGAGCCCCGGCTCGGCGATCCTGTCGGCCGTCATCTTCAACGCGCTGATCATCCTCGCCCTCATCCCGCTGTCGCTGCGCGGGGTGCGGTACCGGCCGGCGTCGGCGTCGGCCCTCCTGCGGCGCAACCTGCTGATCTACGGGCTGGGCGGCCTGGTCGCCCCGTTCCTCGGGATCAAGCTCATCGACCTCCTCGTCTCGCTGCTCCCGGGCCTGTAGCCGTGCTCTCCGGCAGCCGGACCACCACACAAAGGAAAACTGACATGGCAACGACCACGGTGGCGAGCGACCTCGCGACGCTGACCCGCCACTCCCTGGCGGGGTTGCGCATGCTGCTCGCCTTCACCCTCGTGACGGGGCTGGCCTACCCGCTCGCGATGACCGCCGTGGGGCAGGTCGCCTTCCCCTGGCAGGCGAACGGCTCGCTCGTCCGGTCCGACGGCGCCCCCACCACCTCTCGTTCCGACGCGGTGGGCTCGGCGCTCGTCGCCCAGGGCTTCACCGGTGCGGAGTACTTCCACCCGCGGCCGTCGGCCGGTGCGTACGACACGCTCGCGTCCGGCGGGTCCAACCTGGGCCCGCTCAACCCGGACCTGGTCGCCTCCATCGAGGGGCGCAAGGCCGCGGTGGCCACGGAGGACGGCGTGACGGCCGCCGACGTCCCGCCCGACGCCGTCACGGCGTCGGCCTCGGGCCTGGACCCCCACATCAGCCCCGCATACGCCGCGATCCAGGTGGAGCGCGTCGCGCGGGCGCGTGGCCTGTCCGACGCCGCCGTCGCGGACCTGGTGGCACGGCACACCGCCGGGCGCGACCTCGGTGTGCTCGGCGAGGCGCGCGTGAACGTGCTGGAGCTCAACCTCGCCCTCGATGTCGCAGACTTGAGGCCATGACCACCGGACGCCGGGGCCGCCTCACCGTCTATCTCGGGGCGGCCCCTGGCGTGGGCAAGACCTACGCCATGCTCGACGAGGCCTGCCGACGCCGCGCGCGAGGCACCGACGTCGTGATCGGTCTCGTCGAGACCCACGGCCGGGCCGCGACGACCGACCGGATCAGGGACCTGGAGCTGGTCCCGCGCCGGCAGGTCGGGCACCGCGGGACCACGCTCACCGAGCTCGACGTCGAGGCGGTCCTGGAGCGCGCGCCCCAGGTCGCCCTCGTGGACGAGCTCGCGCACACGAACGCGCCCGGGTCCGCGCACCCCAAGCGCTGGCAGGACGTGCAGGACCTGCTCGACGCCGGGATCGACGTGGTCACCACCGTCAACGTGCAGCACCTCGCCTCGCTCACGGACGACGTCGAGGCGATCACCGGCGTCCGGCAGCGCGAGACGGTGCCCGACCAGGTGGTGCGCGACGCCGACCAGATCCAGCTCGTGGATCTCTCGCCCGAGCAGCTGCGCCGCAGGCTCGCGCACGGCAACGTGTACCGGGCGGAGCAGATCGACGCCTCGATGTCGTCGTTCTTCCGCGTCGGCAACCTGACCGCGCTGCGCGAGCTGGCCCTGCTGTGGCTCGCCGACCGCGTCGACGACGCTCTGAACCGCTACCGCGCCGACCACTCCATCGACGGCACCTGGCCGGCCCGCGAGCGCATCGTCGTGGCGGTGACCGGCGGGCCCGAGACGGAGACGCTGCTGCGCCGGGGTGCGCGCATCGCGCAGCGTGCCGCGGGCACCGAGCTGCTCGCCGTGCACGTGCTGCCGACCGACGGGCTCCCGGCCACGCCGTCGGCCACGATCGGCGCGCACCGCGCGCTGGTGGAGTCGCTCGGCGGGAAGTTCCACACTGTGGTGGGGGAGGACGTGCCGTCCGCCGTCGTGGACTTCGCGCGCGGCGTGAACGCGACGATGATCGTGGTGGGCGTGTCCCGGCACAGCGTGTGGCGGCAGGCGCTGCTCGGGTCCTCCAGCGCGGAGATCGCACGCCTGTCGGGTGCCATCGACGTGCACCTGGTGACGCACGAGCGGGCGCGCATCGGCGTGGGCGTCGGGTCCCGGTACTCGTCGCTGTCCCCGGGGCGGAGGGCCGCCGGGTGGGGCTCGTCCGTCGTGCTGCCCGTGGCCCTGACCGCGATCCTGCTGCTGGTCGGGCGGGACGACGTGGCGCTCGCCACCGACGCGATGCTGCTCCTGGCGGGGGTGGTCGGGGTCGCGCTCATCGGCGGGCTGTGGCCCGCCGTCGTGGCCGCCGTCGTGTCGAACCTCTGCCTCAACTGGTTCTTCACGCCGCCGACGGGCCGGTGGACGATCGCCGAGGCGGAGAACGTGTTCGCCCTGGCGGTGTTCGTCGTGGTCGCGGTCGCCGTGGCCTCCGTGGTCGACCTCGCGGCCCGGCGCACCACGCAGGCCTACCGGGCGCGTGCCGAGGCGTCCACGCTGGCGGCGCTGTCGCGTTCGGTGCTGTCCGGTCAGGACACGGCCCAGGCCATCGTGCAGCGGCTGGCGCAGACCTTCGCGATGGCCGACGTGCGCCTGGAGGAGCGGGCGGGCGACCGCACGCCGTGGACGGTCGTGGCGCACGAGTCACGGGGCTCCGGGCCGGACCCGGACGGTCCGGTGACGGAGGTGGCGATCGACGACCGGCACCGGCTGGTCCTGGCCGGGCGGGTGCTCCCGGCGAGCGACCGGCAGGTGGTCGAGGCCTTCGGGGCGCAGGCCGGCATCGTCCTCGAGCACCGCCGGCTGCGCGAGCAGGCGGCGCAGGCGGAGGTGCTGGAGCAGACCGAGGGCACCCGGACGGCGCTGCTGGCCGCGGTCTCCCATGACCTGCGCACCCCCCTCGCGGCGATCCGAACGGCCGTGGACGGCCTGGGCTCGCCCGACGTCGAGCTCGGCCGGGAGGACCGCGACACCCTCACGGCCACCATCGCTGACTCGACCTACCGGCTGGAGCGGCTCATCGGCAACCTCCTGGACCTGTCCCGCCTGCAGACCGGCGCGGTGCGGCCGGCGCTGCGCGCGGCGTCGCTGGAGGAGGTGGTGCCGATCGCCGTGGAGCCGTGGCTGCCGCGGCTCGCCCTCGACGTGCCCGAGGACCTGCCGCTCGTGCACACCGATCCGGGCCTGTTCGAGCGGGTCGTGGCGAACGTCGTCTCCAACGCCGTGCGGCACTCCCCGCCGGAGGCGAAGGTGCTGGTCACGGCCTCTGCGACGCGGGACTCCGTACAGCTGCGGGTGGCCGACGCCGGCCCCGGCGTGCCCGACGACCGCAAGGCGACCATGTTCGAGCCGTTCCAGCGCCTCGACGACACGAGCGTCGACGGGCTCGGACTGGGCCTCGCCGTCGCGTCGGGGCTCGCGTCCGCCGTCGGTGCCCGGATCGCGGCCGAGGACACCCCGGGCGGCGGCCTCACCATGGTGCTCACCGTGCCGCGTGCCCGGGACGCGGAGCGTGATGGGATGGATCGGTGATCACAGAGCCGGACGGCGGGGGCGAGCGCACGGCGGCGTCGGGCAACCGCGTGCTCGTGGTGGACGACGACACCGCGCTGGCCCGCGCCCTGGCCATCAACCTGCGGGCGCACGGCTGGGACGTGACGGTCGCGCCCACGGGCGCGGCAGGGCTCGACGCCGTGTCGTCGGCCCGGCCGGACGTGGTGCTGCTCGACCTGGGCCTGCCCGACATGCCAGGGCTCGACGTCATCGCCGGGATCCGAGGCTGGACGCGCGTACCGATCGTCGTGCTGTCCGCTCGGCAGCTCGGCGACGACAAGGTGGACGCCCTCGACGCCGGCGCCGACGACTACGTGACCAAGCCGTTCGCGATGAACGAGCTGCTCGCGCGGCTGCGTGCCGCCGTCCGCCGGGCGGAGCCGGGCCAGGCGGAGGAACCGGTGGTCACGGCGGGCGAGCTGCGGATCGACCTGGCGCGCCGGACGGTCTCCCGCGCGGGGGCCGACGTGCGGCTGAGTCCCACCGAGTGGGCGCTGCTGGAGGTCCTCGTCCGCAACCGCGGCCGGCTCGTGGACCGCAAGCAGCTGCTGCACGAGGTCTGGGGCCCCGCCTACTCCACGGAGACCAACTACCTGCGCGTCTACACGGCGCAGCTGCGGCGCAAGCTGGAGCGGGACCCCTCGCACCCGCGCCACATCCTCACGCACCCGGGAGCGGGATACCGGTTCGAGGAGTGACCCCGCGCGGGGACCCGCGGCCTGCCGGCTGAGACCCGAGCACGACGCCGGCGACCACCACGCCCACGCCCAGCCACACCACCGGCCCCGGCACCGGACCGCCGAGCAGCACGCTGCCCACCGCCGACGCCACGGGCACCACGCCGGTGAACAGCCCGGCACGCCCGGGCCCGATCCGCCCGACCGCCGTATACCAGAGCAGGAACGCCACCACCGTGACGGACAGGGCGAGGTGCAGCGTGGCGGGCACGTGCTCCGCACGCAGGGTCAGCGCGGCGCCCGGCCCCTCCACGGCGAGGCTCAGCGCCCAGAGCGCCACCGCCGCGATCCAGACCGCATGGAGCGACACGCCGTGCGGCCCGAGCCGGCGCAGCACCGGCACCGCCAGCAGCGTGAAGCCGGCCTCGCAGAGCAGCGTCAGCAACGCGTAGCCCAGTCCCACGGCATCCGAACGTCCGCCCCCGGTCACCAGGACGGCGCCCAGCGTCACCACCACCGCCGCGACGACCACCATCGACGTCGGCCGGGTCCGGCCGAGCAGCGGGCCCACCAGGGCCAGCAGGATGGGCACCGCCGCGACCGCGACGCCGATCACTGCGGGTTCGGCATGGGCGACGCCGCGCACCACTCCCACGTTGAACAGCACCAGCCCGGTCAGCGCCACGCCCGCCAGCCACGCCCACTCCCGTCCGCGCGGCGCGGGGACCGAGCGCCCGGTGCACCGCAGGACCACGAGCAGCACCAGGGCGGCAAGCGTGTACCGGATCGCCTGCACGGCGAAGAGCGGGGCGTCCGCGAGCACACCCGAGACCGCCACCTGGCTACCGACCAGCGCCATGCCGATGCCCGCGTACAGCGGCCCGGACCATCCCGCGGGCGGCCGCGGCCGGGTGCCGTCGGCGGCTGTGCTCGCCGTGCTGCTCATGGTGTCCGGCGCGCCCGGTGGCGTCCTGGTTGTCATGTCACCGAGCCTGCGCGAGCTTTGGTATATCTGACAGTGCCAAGATCACGACGATCAAGGGGACCAAGATGCCCGGGGCCGACTTTCTCCAGCTCGACCCGATGCAGGCCGGCCGGGGGAACCTCACCGCGTGGCTGGCCGAGGCGGTGCGAGACGCGGTGTCCGACGGCCGGCTCGGCCCGGGCGACCGGCTGCCCGCCACCCGTGTCCTCGCAGGTCAGCTCGGTTGCTCACGCGGCGTGGTCGTGGACGCCTACCGGCGCCTCACCGATGAGGGCCTGCTGTCCGGCCGGCACGGGGGCGGCACGACGGTCCGGGCGGCGTGGGCTCCGGCGCCGGCACCCGGCGCGGCGTCCGCTCCGTCCTCCGCCCGGAGGGCGCGGCCCGACGCCGATGCGCGATCTGTCGCGGCGTCCGGCCTGGCGGGTGCCCTGCTCGACCCGACCGCCTCGCCGGCCCGGGACGCCGGCGCCGGCCTGATCGACCTGTCACCCGG
This sequence comes from Promicromonospora iranensis, assembly GCF_028994775.1. Taxonomy (GTDB): domain Bacteria; phylum Actinomycetota; class Actinomycetes; order Actinomycetales; family Cellulomonadaceae; genus Promicromonospora; species Promicromonospora iranensis_A. The sequence goes on from NZ_JAJQMN010000022.1 coordinate 11,036, forward strand.
CCTGCCCGACCTGTCCGCGTTCCCCCGCGCCGCCTGGGCCCGCGCCGAGCGGACGGCGCTGGCCGGGCTGGCGTCGAGCGACCTCGGGTACGGCGACCCGCGCGGCCTGCCCGCGCTCCGCGAGGCGCTGGCCGGCTGGCTCGCGCGCACCCGGGGGATCCGCGCGCACCCCGACGACATCCTTGTGGTCAACGGTGTCTCGCAGGGCCTCATGCTGCTCGCCCGCGCGCTCGGCGCCCAGGCGCTCCGCCGGATCGGGTTCGAGGACCCGGGCTCCTACGGGGCGCGCGAGCACCTCCGGCGGTGGGACATGGAACCCGTTCCCGTCCCTGTGGACCAGGACGGCCTCGACGTGGCCGCGCTCGGCAGGGCCCGGGTCGACGCCGTTCTGGTCACCCCGGCGCACCAGTTCCCCACGGGCGTCGTGCTCGCCCCGGACCGACGCCGGGAGCTGGTCGCGTGGGCGAGCGCCGCATCGCCGCCGGGCCCTGGCGACCTGCCCGGACGTCTGGTCATCGAGGACGACTACGACGCCGAGCACCGCTACGACCGCCCGCCCGTCCCGGCGCTGCGCGCACTCGCGCCCGACCACGTGGTCCATCTCGGCAGCGTGTCCAAGTCGCTCGCCCCGGCGATCCGCATCGGCTGGCTGCTCGCGCCCGCCGCGCTGCAGGCCGAGCTGGTGGAGGCCCGCTACTGGACCGACCTGGCCGGCCCGGCGCTGCCCCAGCTCGCGCTGGCGCACTTCATCACGACCGGCGGGTTCGAACGGCACCTCCGCCAGGTCCGACGGCGACACCGAGCCCGCCGCGACGCCCTGCTCGCGGCCCTCGCCGCTCACCTGTCCGGCGCCACCGCCCACGGGGTGGCCGCCGGCCTGCACCTGCTGGTCACCGTGCCCGGCATCGACGACGCCGCGGTAGTCCGCCGAGCCGGTGAGGCGGGGGTCCGCGTGCAACCACTCTCCGCGCACCGGATGGGTGCCGGCCCGTCAGGCCTGGTGATCGGCTACGCGGCGAACACCGCGGACCGGCTGGACGAGGCGGTGCGGCGGATCGCGCAGAGCTTCAGGAGCGCTCGCTGATGATCGACCGTTCAATTTCGACGAAATGCTTTGATGCGTCGATCACGTACCGCCTATGACGCACCAACGAGGCCCTTTCCCGGAATCCGGGAAAGGGCCTCGTCGTAGCCTTTTGCCACCAGCCCCACCGTTCGCGAACGGCTGGCAGAAAAGGGGTCAGATACCGGCCGTGCTGGCGACGTCCGGCGAGTTGAGGGGTCTGCTCGTCACACTCCGGGGACCGGAACCGGAAGCGGGACGGGAAGGCCACCGGTGAGAAGTCCGAGGATCGAGGAGAGAAGACCGTCGACCGCGCCGAGCACGGTGTCCAGCAGACCGGCCGGGACCGGGACGGGGAGCGGCATCGGCGGCACCGGGAGGTCCGGCACGGGGTTGTCCACCGGAACGTCGGGCAGGCCGTCCACCGGCACGTCCGGCACCGGGTCGGTGGCGACGTCAGCCTCGGCCGCGACATCCGTCGCGGTCGCCGCGGCGGTGTCGGCCTCGGTCGTGACGTCGGTCTCGGCTGCGGTGTCCGTCGCGGTCTCGGCCGCTACGTCCGTCTCTGTCTCGGCTGCGGCATCTGCCTCGGCCTCGGTCGCGACGTCCGCCTCGGCCTCGGCTGCGGCGTCTGCCTCGGCCTCTGCCGCGAGATCCGCCTCGGCCTCCGCCGCCGCGGCGTCGGCTGCCGCCTCGGCCTCGGCGGTGACCTCCGTAGCGGCCTCGGTCTCGGCCTGGGTCTCGGCTGCGACGTCCGGCACCGGGTCGGCAGCGGTGACCGCTGCGGCGGGCTTGTCGCCGTCGGTCGTCACCAGTGCGCTCGCACCTGTTGTGGCTGCGCAGACCATGGCCGCCGAGACGGCGGTGGTCACGACAGCCCGACTGATTACACGGAATCCTCGGATCATGGTGTTTCCCCTCGAATAGCTCCGTCGAAAACAGCGGTGGAGCACACATGTGTGTTCACCACGAAGAAGAGTCCGACGGCCTTTTCACCCTGTCAATCGGAACGCATCGACGCATTCGTGGAATGAAACAAGACATTCCAGGATCGAACTCTGCGGCAGAGCGACAGGAATGCCCGTAACCCAGACATCACAGTGGTGATACAGGACGAGCGTCCAGGTCAGGAGTCCTGGATCAACCGCCACAGGGACGTGACCTCGCGCCGTCGTGCTTCGTGCAGCGCGTCGGCGGCGTCGCTGGCTCTCGGGTGCTGCGGTGTCGTGTCGTGCCGGCCGGCGACCCGCAGCCCGGCGTCGGCGATACGGGAGAGGAGCTCGTCGCGCGTCCGCAGCCCGAGGTGCTCGGCGAGGTCGGAGAGGACGAGCCAGCCCTCGCCCGCCGGTGCGAGGTGCTCGGTGAGGCCGTCGAGGAACCGGTGGAGCAGGTCGGAGCCCGCGTCGTAGATCCCGAGCTCCAGAGCCGAGGTCGGTCGCGCGGGCAGCCACGGTGGGTTGCAGACGATCAGGTCGGCCCGGCCGTCCGGCCACAGGTCGGCCTCGGCGACCCGTACGCGCTCGGCGAGCCCGAGCCGGTCGAGGTTCGCGCGGGCGCAGGTCACCGCCCGGGGATTGATGTCGGTGGCGACGACCAGTCCTGTTCCCCGGCGGGCGAGGACCGCCGCGAGCACGCCGGTCCCGGTACCGAGGTCGAAGGCCACCGCGGGCGCGTCTCCGCCGCGGAACGGCGCGTCCGCGACCAGATCGACGTACTCGCCACGCACCGGGGAGAAGACGCCGTAGGCGGGGTGGATGCGCGCGCGCAGCGCGCCGATCTCGACGCCCTGCTGATGCCACTGGAAGGCGCTGAGCACCCCGACGAGCTCGGTGAGCGCGACACACGTCCCGCCGTTCTCGCCGTCGGGCGCGTCGTCCGTCCCGTCGTCGACCCCGTCAGCCGCCGCGCCGTAGGCGTGGTCGGCGGCGTCGCGGACATCGGGTGCCCGGCGCAGCGCCAGGGTGTGGTCCGGCTCGAGCAGGACCAGCAGGCTCCCGAGGAGCCGGGCCCGCTCGGCCCGCTCCGCGCGGTGGCCGTGAAAGAGCGCGGCCGTACCGTCCCCCGCCGCGTCGCGAGGTGCGCCGCTCGTCGTGCTGCCCCTGGTCCGGCCGGCGCGGGACCGCTCGTGCAGGCGGTCCATGGCGCGCAGCAGCTGCCGGGCGTTGTGGAAGTCGCCCCGCCACAGCAGACCGGTGCCGCCGCGTGCCATGCGGTAGGCGGCCCTGGCGGTGGTGCCGTCGTCGACGACGACCACGCGGGCCGGTGCGGGGGTGTTGTTCTCGGAGTGCCAGCGGGCGGAGAAGGGGGCTCCGCGCTCGGCCCAGCGGACAGCGGCCATGACGTACTCCTGAAGGGGTCGAAGGTGTCGTGGTCAGCACGACTGTCCTTCCGTCATGTGCTCCCATCTTCTCACGGGCACGTTGCCGCCGACGAAGCCATCAATCCGCTCGTCAGGCGGCGCGGGCGGTTGGCATGATCGCCGCATGACCCGCGTTCGACCCACCTGGCCCGACCTCCCGACGCACGTCCGGGACGCCGTCGTCGCCCAGCTGGATGGCGGTCCCGTCACGGGCTGGACGTCGCACGACGGCGGCTACTCGCCCGGCTGGGCGCTCACGCTGGAGACGGCGTCCGGGAGCTTCTTCGTGAAGGTCGCCTCCACCGACCACGAGGTCGCGGCGCGCCTGCACCGCCGGGAGGCGCAGCGTGCGGCGGCTCTGCCCGACGGCGTCCCCGCGCCGGCCTTCCGCTGGATCATGGAGCTGCCCGAACCCGGGGGAGCGGAGCCCGCATGGGTGGTCATCGCCTCCGACGCCGTCCGCGGGCGCACGCCCCGGACCGAGCCGTGGGACCTCGACGACCTCGACCGTCTGCAGCAGCTGGCCCGCCGGATCGCCGAGCACGAGGTGCCGGACGGCGGCGTGTTCCCTGACTTCGGTGCCCGGGCCTGGCCGGAGTCCGCCCAGCTCGCCGACGAACGCCCCGCCGGCCTGGCGACCTACGACCCCTGGTTGGCGGCGAACCTCGACCACCTCGCCGAGCTCGCCTCGCCCGAGCGACAGGCCGAGGCACTCGCCGGCCCGCACCTCGTGCACGGTGACCTCCGTGCCGACAACGCAATCGTCGTCCGGCGGGCCGACGGTACGGAGGGAGCGGTAGCCGTGGACTGGCCGCACGCCGTTCGTGGTGCGGGGTTCGTCGACCAGACGGGCATGCTCCCCGCCGTCCATGCCGCCGGCGGACCCGCTCCGCAGCAGGTGCTGGACCGCACACCGCTCGCGGCAGGTGCGGACCGCGAGGCCGTCACGGTGTGGGTGGCGGTCCTGACCGCCTACTTCGCGCGCAGCTCGCTCCTGGACCCGCCGCCCGGCATCCCGCACCTGCGGGCGTTCCAGCGGATCCAGGCGGAGGCCTGCATCCCATGGCTGCGCGACCGGCTGCGCGCCGGCTAGAAGAGGTCAGACCTGTGTGGCGCCCAGCTGCTCCCGGACCTGGCGCTTGGCGCGGGTGAGCATGCCCGCCATGCCGTTGAGGCGCAGCAGGCTGACCACCTTGGTGAGGCCGAGCTGGAGCGGGTAGTCCTCGGGCACGTCCAGCACCTGCTGCGCGGTCAGGCCGGTCAGCCCCTGCGCCAGGATCGACGCGAAGCCTCGCGTGGTGGGCGCCTCCTCCGGTGCGCTCGCGTGGAAGGTCACCACCCCGGCATCGTCCACCTCGGCGAAGGCGTAGACGGGGGACTGGCACTCCTGGACCCGTTCGAGGCGCTCGGGCGCGTCCGCGTACCTGGCGGGCAGCGGCGGGAGCTCACGCGACACCTCCAGCAGCAGCTGGAGCCGGTCGCGCTCGGGCGTCTCCAGGAAGGCGTCCCGCAGCTCCGCGAGGGCCTCGGGCAGGTCGGCGTCGTTGGTGCTCATCTGTTCATCCTCCCACCGCCCGCGGGGCTCGAGCGAGCCACCGGGCGGCGTCGTACGGTTGATGCATGGCCGAGAAGAAGCGGTCGGGCAAGGGGTCCGGTAAGGACGGCGAACGCTGGTCCCAGGACGTCACCGAGGGCAGCGACGCCCTGGACCTGGAGGACGGCGTCTTCACGTGGCAGGACCCGGCGCGCATCGCCAGGTCCCTCAAACGGTCCGCGGAGTCGAGCGACCGGCGCAAGAGCTCCCCGTACCGCTCGGCGATGTCGATGCTCACGTTCTACGTGAACCGTGCCGGCAAGGAGCTCGACGCGGACCAACGTGAGGTCCTGGAGCGCGCCAAGGACGAGCTCCGCAAGGCATTCGGCCGCGCCTGACCGGTCAGCGCCTCACGGACGGGTCAGACGGCGCCCGGCTCGCTGCCGGTGGCGATCGGCACGCGCACCGCGTTGCCCCACTCGGTCCAGGAGCCGTCGTAGTTGCGCACGTCGGTGTAGCCGAGCAGGTAGGTCAGCGCGAACCAGGTGTGGCTGGAACGCTCGCCGATGCGGCAATAGGTGATCACCGCGTCGTCGGGGCTCATGCCCAGGCCGGCCGTGTAGATCGCCTCGAGCTCCTCGCGCGACCTGTAGGTGCCGTCCTCGGCGACCGCTGTCGCCCACGGGACGTTGCGCGCCGTCGGGATGTGGCCGCCGCGCAGGACGCCCTCCTCCGGGTAGTCCGGGATGGCGATGCGCTCGCCCGTGTACTCCTGCGGGGACCGGATGTCGACGAGCGGGCCGTTGCCCAGGTGCGCCAGGACCTGCTCGCGGAAGGCGCGGATGGTGCTGTCGTCGCGCACCACGACCGGGTAGTCGACCGGCGCGGGAGCCGGGACGTCGGTCGTCAGCTCGCGGCCCTCGGCGCTCCAGAGCCCGCGGCCGCCGTCGAGCAGGCGCACGTCCGTGTGCCCGAACAGCGTGAACACCCAGGCCGTGTAGGCGGCCCACCAGTTGTTCTTGTCGCCGTAGAGCACGATGGTGGTGTCGCGCGTGATGCCCTTGCTGCCCATCAGGGCGGCGAACGCCGCGCCGTCGAGGTAGTCGCGCATCTCGGGGTGCTGCAGCTCGGTGTGCCAGTCGACCTTCACGGCGCCCGGGATGTGGCCGGTCTCGTAGAGGAGCACGTCCTCGTCGGATTCCACGACGACGATCCCCGGATCCTTCAGGTGCTCGGCCAGCCACGCGGTGCTCACCAACCGCTCCGGATGGGCGTACCGGGCGATCTTGTCCGACGGGTCGATGGGCGCGGGCATGGGGCCTCCTCGTAGAGCACGTGCACTGACGACGATAAGAACACACGGTCGTGCCGAAAAGATCCCGGTACCACGACTCAGGACAGTCGCCGGTCCAGCACGCCCAGGCGGGCCCACGCCCGCGCGGCCTGTGGCCCGCCGGGCGGGGCCAGCTGGGCCAGACGCGTCCAGGCCGCATGGTCGTCCGCCCCTTCGCTCCGCGCGGTCCACTGCTCGACGGCGGCCACGTCGCGGCAGGCGTGCACCGCCTCGCGAACCTCGGCCTCGAGCTCCTCGCGCAGCCGCTCCACGGCCGGTGCGACCGACCGGCGCAACAACGCCTCCGGGTACGCCGCGAGCGCGCCGCGCACGTCGCCGCCGCGGAGCCGGGACCGCACGACGTCGACGTCGGACCGCAGTGGCCGGGCGAGGCGGTACGGGCGGGAGCCGGCGAGGAGCGGGCCGTCGAGGACGGCGTCGGCGACCCGGCGCAGGCGGGAGATCTCCGCTCGCACGGCGACGAGCGACAGGTGGCCGGGATGCAGCAGCACGGCGAGCTCCTCCGCCCCCAGACCTCGGCGGTGCTCGGCGAGCAGGTGCAGGATCTCGGCGTGCCGCAGTGAGAGCCGGCGGCCGCGCAGCGTGGGTGCGCCGAGCAGTCGTAGGTCCGGTGGCTGGTCGGTCGCGCCGACGCCGGACCCTCGTGTCCGGGCGGCGGCGTGGGCGGCGAGCTCGCGCTCGACCATCGCCACGGTGGCCCGGACGAGCGCGAGAGCGACGTGCGACCCGGCGGCGCTGCCGCCGGTGAGGTCCAGGATGCCGATGATCCTGCCGGCCGGGTCGTGGACCGGGGCCGCCGTGCAGCTGAGTCTCTGCACCGGGCGCACGAAGTGCTCGGCACCGAGCACCTGGACCGGGCGCCGCGTGGCCAGCGCGGTTCCGGGCGCGTTGGTGCCGACGGTCTCCTCCCGCCACACCGCGCCCTCGACGAACCCGACGTGGTCGACCGCGGAACGCACGGGGCCGCGTCCCTCCACCCAGAGCAGCCGGCCGACGTCGTCGGACACGGCCACCACCAGGTCGTCGCCCGTCGCACCACCGACCAGGTCACGGACGAGAGGCATCGCGCGGGCGAGGGGATGGTCGCGGCGGTAGTCCTCGAGGTCCGCGGACGTCGCGACCGTGACCGCGCCCGGATGGTCGGGGTCCACACCGTTGCGCAGGCTTCGCCGCCACGAGGCCGCGACGACGGGGTCGATCCCGTCGGGCTCCTGCGAGCCGGCCGAACCGACGAAGCTCTCGTAAGCCGCGCGCACCCACTGCGCGTCCCGGTGTGGCACCTGCGTCATGCTGCCCCTGAGGTCGTTCGGACGCCGTTGTCGAACCACTCAAGTCTAGGCGCCCGACCAAGGCCATCAACAGGTTGTGCACCGAGACCCTCAAGTTATCCACCGGTCCGGGACTCTTTTCCACAGATCACAGGTGTATTACGGTCTCGCCGCGCGGGACGCGAGAAGTAGTCCTAGCGTCATTCGCATCGGTAGTTAAAAGGGCTTCGAGCCCGACACCTTGTTTTCATGGGATCTCTCTTTGGGGGAAGAGTTGAACACCATCGCTTTAACCAAGCCGGAACCTGCGAGACCCGGAACGGACGACCAGCCCGGCGACCAGCCGGGTGACAGTCAGGCTCGGCCGCCCGCGTTCGACACTGCTCACCTACCTCCGCTCGACTCGCCGGAGCCTCCACTCGTCGAGGTGGCCGGCGCCCGCGGCCGGCGCCCCTGGGTCTTCGGCGCCGCGATCGTCACGGGGGTCGCCGTCGCCGTCGCTCTCTGGGCCGGGTCGGCCCGCGCCGACGAGACCAGTCACATCCTGAACCTCACCTCTCAGATCGACAGCCAGGTCACGACCACTTCGGCCAGGTCGAACGACCTGGCGGCCGTGATGGACATGGCCGAGCGCGTCTACCGGCACTCGGAGGGTCGGGTCGCGGACCCGGCCACCCGTGACGTCCTGGCCGAGGCCATCGCCGACGCGAGGTCGGCCGTCGCGCAGCGCGTCACGGACGCTCCGCCGTCCTCCGTGACGCAGGCTCGCACCCTGCTCGCACAGGCGACCCACATGGAGAGCTCCCTGGACTGGGCAGCCGAGGATCTGCGTGTCGCCGTCGACATGGTCCAGCAGTCGCAGGGCGCGCAGCGGGTCCTGGACTCCCGGGATCCGGTGGGCAGCCGGACGATGCTCACGTCCCACGACGGATCCTGACGCCTTTCGATAGGCGCCGGCGGCCTAAAGTTCCAGCGTTCTCCGGGTGTCGAAACCTCTTTCCACGGGATTGTCGTTCTCGTGTCGCTCGCTCCTTTTGATCCCACCTTCTGATGAGACCAATGCATTGAAGGCATGCGTCGCGGCGCGTATTTCATGCGAAGTAAAGATCACGCCAGCCGGCGGTAGGCGTCGACCAGGCCGACGAACTCTGCCCGCAGGCCGTACGGGTCGTCGCCCACGGCGCGTGAGGCGCGCTCCCTGACGGCGTCGAGACTCGCATCGCCCCGGTACTCGGAACCGGTGGCGATCAGTCCGAGCTCGGCCACGGCGGAGGCGAAGGCGAAGTCCGCCGTCGGTGCCGACGTGAAGGCGTCCGCTCCGACGGGGAACTCCACCTCGGTGCTGGCAGCGGGCTCGGCGCCGCCAGGGGGCTTGTACCTGACATGCACCGTCATGAAGTCGGCACCGGGACTGGTGCTTGCGGGGGAGTCGCCGCCGGGCGGCACCAGCTCGTAGAACGCGGTCACCGAGTGCCCGGCGCCCACGTCGCCGGCGTCCTTCGCGTCGTTGTCGAAGTCCTCGTCCGCCAGGCGCCGGTTGTCGTAGCCGATCAGCCGGTAGGAGCCGACGGCTGCCGGGTTGAGCTCCACCTGGAGCTTCAGGTCCTTGGCCACGACGAACATCGTGGAGCCGAACTCGTCGACCAGTACCTTGCGTGCCTCGGCCAGCGTGTCGATGTACGCGTAGTTGCCGTTCCCGTGGTCGGCGATGGCCTCCATCGTGCTGTCCTTCAGGTTGCCCATGCCGAAGCCCAGCACCGAGACATAGACACCGGACTCCCGCTCCGCCTCGATCAGCTCGGTGAGGTCCTCGGGCGTGGACGGCCCGACGTTGAAGTCGCCGTCGGTCGCCAGGACGACCCGGTTGTTGCCGCCCTCCACGAAGTTCTTCTCGGCCAGCTCGTACGCCGTCCGCAGCCCGTCCGCGCCGCCCGTGGAACCGCCGGCCCGCAGTGACCGCAGCTGGTCCACCAGCACACCGTGCTCGGAGCCCGGCACCGAGTCGGCGACCACCTGGTTGTCGCCCGCGTACGTCACGATCGACACCCGGTCGTCCTCGTCGAGCTGTTCCACCAGCAGCGCGAACGACTCGGCGAGCAGCGGCAGCTTGTTCGGCTCGTCCATGGATCCCGACACGTCGAGCAGGAACACGATGTTGTTGCCCTCCGACGTCGGGATCGCCTCCGTCGCCTGGACACCCACCATCGCGAGCTGGTGCTCCGGGTTCCAGGGCGCGGCCGCGACCTGGGTGGTCACCGAGAACGGGTGTTCGGCGCCGGCGGCCGGCGCCGGGTAGTCGTAGTCGAAGTAGTTGACCAGCTCCTCGATGCGCACCCCCTCGGGCGCGACACCCTGGTTCACCTGGCGGCGCAGGTTCGAGTAGGACGCCGTGTCGACGTCGGCCGAGAACGTGGAGAGCGGGCTGGTCGCGACGTCCTGGAACGGCGTCTCGGGGGAGTCGTCGTAGTCCTCGCCCGAGCCGTCCGGTGTTTCGACGGGGGGCAGCGGAGCGACGTCCGTGCCGATCGGCGGCTCAGGAGCCGGGACCGAGAGGTCCGTCGTGTCCACGGCAGTCTCCGTGGAGCCACCCGCGGCGGAGCAGCCCGCGAGCGCCAGCGTCGCCCCGAGCAGGGCCGCGAGCGCCGTCGCCGGCCGGCCGGTGAGGTGGGTGCGGAGTCGGGTGCGGTGGGGTGTGGGTGCCGGTGCGGATGTCATGGGGCGGCCTCTCGTCGTGGTCGGCTTGCCGGTTGGGTCCGGCGTCCTGTCCTCTACCGTTCATGTGTGCTGCCGCCGTCGGGGCTTGCCCGGGGGAGGTCACGGTCCGGTTGCAACCCCTGTGCAACGCCTGCCTGCCTAACCTCGCCCCGTTCGGGTGCGCCGCTGCACCCGGGTGTGGCTCCGCCGTCGGGCAGCCGACGGCGGGCACGAGAACCTGCGAGGAGGCAGACCATGACCGTGTACGCAGCCCCAGGTACCGAAGGTGCCATCGCCAACTTCCGGCCCCGGTACGACCACTGGATCGGGGGTGAGTACGTGGCCCCCGCGAACGGCCAGTACTTCGAGAACCCCAGCCCCGTGAACGGGCGGACCTTCACCGAGGTCGCGCGTGGGGACGCCGACGACATCGACATGGCCCTAGACGCCGCGCACGGTGCGGCCCCCGCCTGGGGGCGGACGTCGGTGACGGAGCGGGCGCTGGTCCTGAACAAGATCGCCGACCGCATCGAGGAGCATCTCGAGGAGCTGGCGGTCGCCGAGACCTGGGAGAACGGCAAGCCGGTCCGCGAGACCCTCGCGGCCGACCTGCCCCTGGCCGTCGACCACTTCCGCTACTTCGCGGGCGCGATCCGGGCGCAGGAGGGGTCGATCAGCGAGATCGACGGGGACACCATCGCCTACCACTTCCACGAGCCGTTGGGTGTGGTCGGGCAGATCATCCCGTGGAACTTCCCGATCCTCATGGCCGTGTGGAAACTGGCGCCGGCGCTCGCGGCGGGCAACGCGGTGGTGCTCAAGCCGGCCGAGCAGACGCCGACGTCGATCCTGTACCTGATGGAGCTCATCGCGGACCTGCTCCCGCCGGGCGTCGTGAACGTCGTCAACGGATTCGGCGCGGAGGCGGGCAAGCCGCTGGCGAGCTCGCACCGGATCCGCAAGATCGCGTTCACGGGTGAGACCACCACGGGCCGCCTGATCATGCAGTACGCGTCGCAGAACATCATCCCGGTGACGCTGGAGCTCGGCGGCAAGTCGCCGAACATCTTCTTCAGCGACGTCGCGGCGGCGAAGGACGAGTTCTACGACAAGGCCCTCGAGGGCTTCACGATGTTCGCGCTCAACCAGGGTGAGGTGTGTACGTGCCCGTCGCGTGCGCTCATCCAGGCGGACATCTACGAGTCGTTCCTGGCCGACGCCGTCGTGCGCACCGAGGCGGTCAAGCAGGGCAACCCGCTGGACACCGACACGATGATCGGGGCGCAGGCGAGCAACGACCAGCTCGAGAAGATCCTCAGCTACTTCGACATCGGCCGGGCGGAGGGCGCCAAGGTGCTCACCGGCGGACACCGGGCAGAGATGGACGGCGACCTCGCGGGTGGGTACTACGTGACGCCCACGATCTTCGAGGGCAAGAACTCCATGCGGATCTTCCAGGAGGAGATCTTCGGGCCCGTGGTCGCGGTCACCGAGTTCGGGGACTTCGACGACGCCATCAAGGTCGCCAACGACACCCTGTACGGGCTGGGCGCCGGCGTGTGGACCCGGTCCGGTGCGGACGCCTACCGGGCGGGCCGCGCGATCGAGGCCGGGCGGGTGTGGACCAACTGCTACCACGCCTACCCGGCGGCCGCCGCGTTCGGTGGCTACAAGGGGTCCGGCGTCGGCCGCGAGAACCACAAGATGATGCTCGACCACTACCAGCAGACCAAGAACCTGCTGGTGAGCTACGCGCAGGGCGCGCAGGGCTTCTTCTAGGAGCCCGCCCACCCCGGGTGCCGGGCGTACGGGTCGTTCGGCTGACCTGTACGCCCGGCACCGCGACCGATACGAGGAGGCCTTCATGTCCGACGACGTCCGATCGCCCCAGGCGGCTGACGCACCGCCCGCGCGGGTCGCCGTGACCGACGCGGCCGCGGAGCTGCTCGTGCGGCTGCGCGACAAGCACGGCGAGCTCATGTTTCACCAGTCCGGCGGCTGCTGCGACGGCTCGTCACCCATGTGCTACCCGGACGGCGACTTCATCACCGGCGACGCCGACGTGCACCTCGGCGACCTCGCCGTCGGGGCGGAGCGTGCAACCTTCACCGTCCCGGTGTGGATGAGCCGCAACCAGTTCGAGTACTGGAAGCACACGCACCTCACCATCGACGTGGTTCCCGGCCGGGGAGCGGGGTTCAGCGTGGAGGCGCCCGAGGGCGTGCGCTTCCTCATCCGGTCCAGGCTGTTCACCGACGACGAGTGGGAGCAGCTCCGGGTCTGACGCCGGGCCGCGGCCGTCGCGGCGCCGACCGCCCGACCGTCAGCCGGGCGGGAGGGGACACACCCCGTCCGCCGTCGCGAGAAAGAACGCGGCGAGCGTGATGCCGTGCTTCGCCGCGGCCGACCGGAGCGCCGCGCGCCAGGCGAGATCGTCGAAGGATGCGGCCGCCGGGCCGGGCCGTTCGAGCATCAGCACCACCGACGACCCCGGCTCGTCCTGCAGGATCTCGTGCCACGCCTGCCCCAGGTTGCCCACCGTGAGCACGTCGGGCTCGTCCGGGACGTGGTCGATCGGCACGATCACGGGCAGCGGACGGCGCTCGCGGTCCAGCATCACGAACCACAACGTGCGGCGGCGCGGGACGACGCCGTCGTGCAGGAACGTCGCGAACGCGAGCAGCGCCGCGTCGTCGGCCAGTGGTTGATCCGGGATGATGTCGCTTGATGCGGTCATGAGATCAGTATGGCCGCGGTGCCGGGGCGAAGCGGGTTATCCACAGGCGCTCTCGGCAAGCTCGTGCAATTGCTCGAGATCAGGGCTTGAAGTTGACGCGACGTCAACCTTTACCGTGAGAGACATGCACTGGTCCATCCAAGAGATCGCGCGGCTGACCGGCGTCACCAGCCGGACGCTGCGGCACTACGACGCGGTGGGGCTCCTACCCGCCGTTCGGACGACGGCGAGCGGCCCACGCCGCTACGACCGTGCCGCCCTGGTGCGGTTGCAGCGGATCCTGCTGCTGCGCGATCTCGGGCTCGGCCTCGGCGACATCGCCGAGGTGCTCGACAGCGACCGGGACGAGGCGAAGGCGTTGCGTCGCCACCTGGTCTCGCTGCGGGCGGAGCAGGACCGGCTGGCACGGCAGATCGCCTCGGTCGAACGGACGGTCGCCGCACTCGAGAAGGACCCCGAAGCGAAGGAGAACATCATGGCGCAGGACATGCTCGACGGATTCGACCACACCCAGTACGAGCAGGAGGTGACCGAACGCTGGGGCCGCGACGCGTACGTGAAGAGCGACGCGTGGTGGCGCGGCCTCGGCCAGGAGGGGCAGGATCAGTTCAAGGCGCAGGTGCAGGCCTTGAGCGCCGACTGGGCCAAGGCCGCGGAAGCCGGCCTGGACCCCGCATCGGACGAGGCGCAGGCGATCGCCGCACGGCATGCCGCGTGGCTCGTCGCGGTCCCGGGGACGCCCGGCCACGAGCAGGGCCGGCCCGACCGCGGCTACCTGCTGGGGCTGGGAGACATGTACGTGGCGGACGACCGGTTCGCCGCGAACTACGGCGGCACCGGCGGGGCCACGTTCGTCCGTGACGCGCTGCGCGTCTACGCCGAGCGGGCCTACCCCGAGGGCGAGGACTGAGCCCGGAACAGATCCCGCAGCAGGCAGATCTCGCCGCCGTGCGCCATGGCCTCACGGCTGAGGTGGGTCACGAGACCCGCCATCGGGAACTCCGCGTACTCCAGGCCCTTTGGACCGATCGGGCGCAACAGGGACTCGTCGTCCAGGGCGGCGACCCCGGCTCGCCACGACCGGTAGCCCTCGTCGAGCATGGCGAGGCCGCCCGCGGCGGTGATCGGAGTCTCGGGCCAGTGCCGTGGGTCGAACATGTCGGCGTCGGCCGGCGCGTCCGTCGGTCCGAAGAGGGCGCGGGCGCGCCGGCCGAACACGTCCCGGCCCACGTGCACCATGCGCCACGCGATGGTGGTGACCGGCGGGATCTCCGGCTCGGGTACCTCGTGCTCGAGCCGGGGCGCGCCGTCGGGCCCACGGCGTACGCTCCAGGCCGGCGACGCCGGTTCCCAGAGGTACTCGTCATCGGTGAGACCCTCCAGGCGCGGCCAGAGATGAAAGTCCCAGTAGAAGCTCAGCTGGTCCAGCAGGAGGTCGCGCCACGTCGTGGAGGGTGCAGCGGAGGACGTCGTCGGCCCGGTGGCGGTCATGGCCTGGACCGTACTCCCGGTCACTGACACCCGGTTTCACAGGTAGCCTCTGCACATGCCAGAAGCACCAGCCGAACGTAGCCAAAAACTGCCCGTGACCTGCTGGTTTGCTGGCCTGACGACGCTCGATGTGATCCACCGCAGCACCGTCCGGCCCGGTCCCAACCAGAAGATCACCGCGGTTCGCCAGGACGTCTCCGCCGGCGGCCCGGCGGCCAACGCCGCGGTCACTGCTGCGACGCTCGGAGCGCGGGCTCTTCTGATCAGCGCTCTGGGGTCGGGGCCGGTGGGTTCCGCGGCACGCGGCGATCTGGAGCAGCACGGCGTCGAGATCCACGACACGGCCGAGGGCCGGGAGATTCCGCTGGCCGTGTCGGCGGTGCTGGTCGACGACGCGACGGGGGACCGCTCGGTCGTCTCGCCCGACGCCACGCTCACCGATGGCCTCGACGTCAGCTCCGCCGATCTCGACGCCCTTCCCCGCCCGGACGTGGTCCTGCTCGACGGCCATCACCCCGACCTCGCGCGGAGCGTGCTCGCGTACGCGAACGCCCTGGAGCCCCGGCCCCTGATCGTGCTCGACGCCGGCCGGTGGCGGCCCGTCTTCGCCGATCTCATGGGCCGGGCCGACGTGACCGCCCGGTCCGCGGACTTCCGGGCGCCGGCCGACGTCGCACACTCCCCGGCCACCGTCGCGACGCACGGCGCCGCACCCGTGACGTGGTGCGACGACGACGGCAGACGCGGCACCACCGATGTACCGGCCGTCGATGTGCGCGACACGCTCGGCGCCGGGGACGCCTTCCACGGCGCGCTGGTCGTGGCGCTCGCCCAGGGCTCGGACCTGGAGGCCGCCGTCGCGGAAGCGGTGCGCGTGGCCTCCCTCCGGGTGCAGTACGTCGGCCCGCGCTCCTGGCTGGAGAACCTCTCGTGCGCCTGACCACCGCCGAGCTCGTCCACAGGGCAGCCGGACTGGCGGCCGAGGCCGCCCGCACCGGCCGGACGCAGGTCCTCGGCATCACCGGACCGCCCGGCGCGGGCAAGTCCACGCTGGCCGCCGCCCTGGTCGACGGCCTGCCACCCCGCACAGCGGTGGTCGTGGGCATGGACGGCTTCCACCTGTCCAACGCCGTCCTGGAGGCGCGCGGCAGCCGCCATCGGAAGGGCGCCATCGACACGTTCGACGACGCCGGCTACGCCGCCCTGATCGACCGGCTCGCTGACCGGGCGCCCGGCGGGCCGCCCGTCTTCGCTCCGGAGTTTCGCCGCGAGATCGAGGAGCCGATCGCCGCCGGCACCGCCGTCACCGTCGAGTCCCTGGTGATCACCGAGGGCAACTACCTGCTCGCGCCCAGCGGTGCGTGGCCGGCGGCCCGCGCCCACATGGCGGAGGTCTGGTACGTCGACCTGCCGGACGCCGAGCGCCTGCGGCGCCTCGTCGCCCGGCACCAGGCCTACGGCAAGCCCCTGCCCGACGCCGAGGCCTGGGCCGGCGGCACGGACCAGCGCAACGCGGACCTCATCGCGACGACCCGGGACGAGGCGGACCTGATCGTCGAGTGGGCGTAGCCGCCGGACCGGTCCGGTCGGCGTGCGGACCTGATCGCGGGTCGGGTCAGCCGATCTCGAGGACGGCGACGCGCCAGACCCCGCGCCGTGCCTCCAGCCGGACCGCCGCCGCCCGGACGCGGCCCTCGTCGTGGAGGATCACCGTCGCCTCGGCGGAGGAGGCGCCCAGCCGCACCATCCGTACCCGGCGGACCGTCGCAGCGTGCGCCTTCGGTCGCGGCGCCCGGCTCTGCTGGGCTTCCCGCATGAGCCGACCCCTCTCCAGGAGCGCGTCGTAGACCTGAGGCGTTACCCAGCGCGCGAGCTGGGCAGCGGGCCGTTCACCGCGGAGCACCTCCACCGCGGCGCGGACCACGCGGCAGACCTGTGCGGTCGGATCAGGCAGGGTGGGGTCCGGCTCGGGGGCGGGCCGGCCCGCCACGGCCTCCAGGGCGGCCGCGGCGTTCTGCAGCTCCGGGTAGGCGGTGCCGCCGATCCGCATGCGCCGGAGCCGCCGGCCGATCCCGGGGCCGGTGACCGGGCCGACCCGCGGTGTGACCGGCCGACGGGCGGGCGCGGGTGGCGTCGGGGCCACGCCACCTGCTGCGGGGGAACCGGACGTCTTCGGTGCAGGGCGGTCGGACACGGCCGGTCCGGGCGCCTTCCGGGGCGCCGCGCCGCGGCCCGGTGCGATCTGTGACGGTGCCCTTCGGGCCGGTGCCTTCTGGGTGGGTGTGGTGTGAGCGGGCGTGGTCTGAGCGGGTGCGGTCTGAGCGGGTGCGGGCGCGTCGTCAGGTGGCGCGTCGGGCGGGGCGTCGAGCGTGGTCATACGGGTCTCCTGGGGCCAGCGTGGAAGGGGCAGAGGTGGGTTCGGGCGGCGCGGTGCGGCCGAGGCCCGGTCAGGGCTGCCGCAGCACCGTGCCGGGCCGGATCAGGTCGGGGTTCCCGCCCAGCACAGGACGGTTGGCCTGGTGCCATCGCGTGACGGCGGAGGCGACCTCGGCGTCGGACGAGCCTGAGCCGCCAGGTCCGGAAGCGAGCCGGCCCGCGGCGATAGCCCAGAGGGTGTCGCCGGGCTCGACGACGACCAGTGGCTCGCGCACGGTCCCGGTGCGCTGGCCGCGGTTGACCAGCGTCAAGCGTTCGGGTCTCGGCCGTGGGCTCGACGAGACCGGCCCGTCCGCCACCCGGCTGCCCGTCCGGTCCTGGTCCGCCGTCTGGCGCGCCGTCGGCTGCCAGCCGAGGTCGAGCACCACGGAGGAGCCGCCGTCCACGGACGGGCCCGTCCCGGTGGTTCGGTCCGGCGCTGCCATCGCCGTCGGCACAGCGAGAGCGAGGCCCAGCCCCGCGCCTGCGGCCGCGCGGGCGAGACGGCGGACGAACGCCGGTGCGTGCGTCGCGAGGGTCCGTTCTCCCGCCGCCCAGCGTCGGCCCCGTCGGCCAGCGGCGACGCACGCCAGGGCCAGGAGCGCGTGCAGGCCGACCCACCCGGCCACCACCGTCCCCACGGCGACCGCCGCGAGCTCGACGATGCCCTCGACCGGAAAGAGAGCCGCGCCGAGGTCCGAGCCGATCTGCCAGGCGCGGGCGCCGAGCGCGGCGGCGGCCGCGGCGAACGCGATGCCCAGTGTCAGCAGGCCGGTCACGCCACGCCGGGCGCTCACCGCGCGTGCAGGCGACTCCGTGTGAGCCCTGGGCACCGTCGGCCAGGTCGGCGCGTCGCCCACCGGCTGACGATTCTTGGCCGCGTAGGCCGACGGAGCGTGACTGAGGGCATTGTTCGACATGGTTCCCCCTGCGATGGTCGAGGTCCGGACAGGATGGCCGCATCAGAAGTAGTTGATGGCGTTTGGTGATATCCGGTGGGCGATATTCAACCTCGGTGCCGTCGGGGTGTCTACCGGAGGGCGAGATGGCTGTGGATAGCGCAGGGTGTCCTCATGGCATCCGTGTACCCGGCCGGTCCCACTCGCTGGGAGGCGCTCTTCGGGGATCTCGAGGCGCAGGCTCGTGCACAGTCGGCGGCCGAGTCCGACGCGCTGGTCTCCGAGATGACGCGCGCCGAGCACGCGACGATGACGCTCGCGGACCGGTTCCGCGCCGTTGTCGGGGCAGTGGTCACGCTCGAGCTGCTGGGAGGTGCCCCGCTACGCGGCGTGGTGCGGGAGGCGGCGGACGAGTGGGCGCTCGTCCAGGGTGTCCGGCCCGAGCCGGTGTGCCAGCACCTCGTCCCGCTGGACGCACTGGCTGCTGTGCACGGGCTGGCTCGTCAGGCGGCGCCGGCGACGTCGCGGCGTGCCGCGCTCGGACTGGGACCGGTGCTCCGGGCGCTGCAGCGGGACCGTGCACGGGTCACTGTGCGCACGCTGAACGGCACCGTGGGTGGCCGGATCGCGCGGGTCGGCCGGGATCACCTGGACGTCGATGTGCTCGATGATCGCGGAACCGTGCTCGTCCCGTTCTCGGCCTTGCTGGTCGTGAGCGAAGCGCCGTGAATCGGACGTAATTACCGCAAACGGAGAGCGGGACCGGTGTCACTCCACGTGGAGTGCGCCGGTCCCGTCGGTATGCAGCTGAGGGCTTTCAGGCGTCCGTGGTCGCAGAGCCCTTGAGCCGCTCGCGGCTCTTTGCGTACATGCGCTCGATGTATGCCTCGAGCTCAGCGGCTTCGACGCGCCAGACCTTCTTGGGGCCCACCTGGATGGCGGGAAGGTCCCCGGTCCGAACCAGTGCATAGCCCTGGGCCATCGAGATGTTCAGGGTCTCGACCACATCGGCCAGAGAGAGAAAGCGCTTTTCCATGGGAACAGTGTGGCACGAGACACCGACATGAGGGGGTTATCCACAAGAAGTGTTTATCTGATGCCGGATCGGCGACGTTCGATCACTATGGTTCCGGCGCTCTGCCTGGGCTGCACTCCATTGTGTCCAGATCGACGCCTCAACTTGTAGTCGAAGGTCTACCCAAAGTCCACGAAAGTACGCGGAAGGACCGAGATGACGTATGCCCCGGCCGCCCCGGCGCCACCAGGCATGGGCCAGGGTCTCCCCGAGCCGGTGGCCACGCGGCTGCGCCGTCCCCGGTGGCGTGACCCGCGGCTGCTCACCGGTGTCGTCATCGTCGCCCTGTCGGTGGCGCTCGGCTCCTGGGCGGTGTCGGCGGCGAGCCGCACCGTACCGGTGTTCGTCGCCGACGGCGCCCTGACACCGGGGGAGCCCCTCACCGCCGACGCGCTCCGACCCGTCGACGTCCGGCTCGGCGCCGGCACGGGGCGCTATCTGCCCGCGGACGAGCCGCTGCCCGAGGACCTCGTGGTGCTTCGCGTCGTGGACGACGGCGAGCTGGTCCCGCTCACCGCGCTCGGCGCCGACGCCGACGTCCGGTCGGTCGCGGTACCCGTCGCGTCCGGACTGTCCGACCGGATCCGGGCGGGCGCCGTGGTGGATCTGTGGTTCGTGCCCGACGCTCCGGTCGCGCCCGGTGCGGGCGCCGGCAAGCCGGAGCCGACCACGCTTGCGCAGGAGGTCGTCATCGAGCAGGTCGATGCCGAGGAGGGTGCGATCGTCGTGGACGGCACGGTCACCCTGCACGTCCTGGTCCCGACCGACGCGCTCCCGACCGTACTGGCCGCGCTGTCGGACGCCGGGACGGTCGCCGTCGTGCCGGTCGGAGGTGGCCTGCGATGAGCGAGGAGCGGACGGTCACCGTCCTGGTGGCGGTGCACGCGCCGGAGGTGGAGGCGGCCGCCGTCACCGTGCTCGGTGCACAGCCACAGGTGACCGTGGCGCGCCGGTGCGCGGAGCTGGCAGAGCTCCTGGCGGCGGCCGAGGCCGGAGCGGGGACGGCCGCCGTCGTCTCGGGGGACCTGCCCGGCCTGGACCGCGAGGCGGTCGCCCGGCTGCGCGGCGCGGGCCTGCGGGTCGTCGCGCTCGAGGACCCGGCGACATCCGCCGAGCGCCTCGCCGGACTGGGGTGCGACGTGGTCGTGGCCGAGGGCGACGTGGAGAACCTCGTCGCCGCGGTCCGGGGCGAGGCACCCGAGCCCGCGACGCCCGTGGTCACCGTGCCCGACCGCGACGGCCGGCCAGGCACCCTCATCGCCGTGTGGGGCCCCGTCGGGTCGCCGGGGCGCACCACCACCGCCATCGAGCTCGCCGCGGCCCTCGCCGGGGTGGGTGCCGCGGAGCCGCGTCGGTCCGGCCTGCTGCGCCGGTCGCGCCCCGTGCCGCCGCCGAACGGGTCGCGCACGGTCGTGCTCGCCGACGCCGATACCTACGCGTCGTCCGTGACCTCCCGCCTCGGGCTGCTCGACGACGCGCCGGGGCTC
Source organism: Promicromonospora iranensis (assembly GCF_028994775.1). GTDB lineage: Bacteria > Actinomycetota > Actinomycetes > Actinomycetales > Cellulomonadaceae > Promicromonospora > Promicromonospora iranensis_A. Next base: position 31,412 of record NZ_JAJQMN010000022.1, read on the forward strand.
GCCGCGGCCGCCCGTGCCGCAGGGCAGGGTGTGCTCGACGTCGTGACGCTGGCCGGGCACAGCCCGGTGGTGCTGCCGGGTGTGCGCGTGCTGACCGGCATCACCCGCGCGTCCCGCTGGCCGGAGCTGCCCGCCGCCTCGCTGGACATGGTGTTCCAGCGGTGCCGCGAGCTCGCGGCCTGGACGGTCGTCGACTGCGGACCGGTCCTCGAGACCGACGAGCTCCTGACGTACGACACGCGCGCGCCGCAGCGCAACGGCGCGACCCTGAGCGCCCTGCAGGCCGCGGACGTCGTCGTGGTGGTCGGCGGGGCGGATCCGGTGGGCCTGCAGCGCCTGGTGCGCGGCCTCGAGGACCTCCGTGACGCCGCGGTGCCGGTGCCCGCCGCGCGTCTCGTGGTGGTGAACCGGGTGCGCGACTCCGCCGTCGGGCGGCGGGCCGAGTCCCAGGTCCGCGACGCGCTCGCCCGGTACGCGGGGGTCGACGACGTGCACCTCGTGCCCGACGACCCCACCGGCCTGGACGCCGCCCTGCTGGCCGGGCGGGTGCTCGCCGAGTGCGCGCCGAGCTCCCCGGCGCGGGCGGCGTTCGTGGGGCTCGCGGGCCGGGTCCGGGAACTGGTACCCGCGGCGGTCTGACGGTCGACCCTGGAGGTCTCCTGGGTAACGATCGGCCGCACCGGCGCGGCTGGGCGGCGGAGACGTGGCATCCGGCGCTAGGTTGTGCCCGTGGCTGCCATGACGAAGGACAACTACGCCGACGACCTACGTCTGGCGCACGTGATCGCCGACCAGGTCGATTCCATCACCATGTCTCGGTTCAAGGCACTGGACCTCAAGGTCGAGACCAAGCCCGACCTGACGCCGGTGACCGACGCCGACCGCGCGGCCGAGGACTTCATCCGCGGGCAGCTCGCCCGTGCGCGCACCCGCGACGCGATAGTCGGCGAGGAGTACGGCGCCGCCGGCAACGGCGCGCGCCGCTGGATCGTCGACCCGATCGACGGCACCAAGAACTTCGTGCGCGGCGTCCCCGTGTGGGCCACACTGATCGCCCTGGCCGACGGCGACGAGGTGGTCGTGGGCCTGGTCAGCGCTCCGGCGCTGGGCCGGCGCTGGTGGGCGGCCAAGGGTTCCGGCGCGTGGACCGGCAAGTCGCTCGCGGCCGCGACACGCATGTCCGTCTCCGGGGTGTCCAAGGTCGCCGACGCCTCGTTCAGCTACGCGTCCCTCGGCGGCTGGGAGGAGCGCGGCTCGCTCGACGGCTTCCTCAACCTGACCCGCGCCTGCGCGCGCACCCGCGGGTACGGCGACTTCTGGTCGTACATGCTCGTGGCGGACGGCGCCGTCGACATCGCCGCCGAGCCCGAGCTCGAGGTGTACGACATGGCCGCCCTGGTGCCGATCGTCACCGAGGCGGGTGGCACGTTCACGTCGCTCGACGGCAAGCCCGGGCCGTGGGGCGGCAACGCGATCGCCACGAACGGCAAGCTGCACGAGAAAGCGCTCGACTACCTGGCCTGACCGGCGACCCGCTGGTCGAGCCTGTCGAGCCCTCAACCCCGCGGCACGTCCTTGATCTCGCTCCAGTCGTACCAGAGCAGGTCCCGGTCGGTGACCCGCTGGAGCGCCGCGTCGAGCGCCGTCTCCGACTCCGCGCCGACGTCCGCCGTCTCCTCCGCGTCGCTCTCCTCGTCCGCTGCCGCGAGGACGTCGGCGATGTCGGCCGCCGCCTCCAGCTCGTCGACGTGCACGCAGACGATCCGCACGTTCTCGACGGTACTGGTGACCTCGATCTCGGAGGCGACCACCTCGTCGTCGTCCGCGCCGCCGGACGCCCCGCTGACCGGGGCCGGGCTGACCACCGCGTCCGGCACCTCGACCGTGACGACGACGCGCTGGTGCGGGGCGTCGGGGCGGCCGGCGATCAGCGCGAGGGAGTCGTCGGCGGCGTTCAGCGCCGCCACGTACTCGAGGCCCTCGGCGTCCTCGTCCGGCAGGGTGGTCTCAAGGTCCTTCGTGACGGCGTGCGCCCGGCGCGGGGCGACGGTCCAGCGCGCGGCGTCGGAGGAATGGGTGACGGCGTCGAGCTCGTCGAGCGTGGCGGGCACGTAGATGCGCATGTGCCCAGTCTGCCGCTGATCAGGCGGTCATGCGGCAACGGCGGCGACAGGTCCTTGCCGCACGGCGGCCACCTGAGGGTCGCGGCGGCCGAAGTTCATCCGCTGCTCGGGATGCGCGTGGGTAGGGTCTGGCTAGCCTTGCGGCGAGCGACGATGGGGGATCTGTGGGAGCGAAGACAGCCATGCTGGTGTACGCGGACGGCGATGTGGCGGAAGGTCTGACGGAAGCGGCGGAGTTCGCGGACGAGGCGGGCGCGGCCGAGCTGCTGGGTCTGCTGTGGCCACCCGCGCGGATCCAGCCGGACGGCGAGGAACCGTGGGAGCTCGGCGACGCGGTGTTCCCGCCCCAGGGGAGGGCGTGCGCGCTGTCGACGCCGGCGGTGGACGTCCTGTGCGACCAGGCGCTCATGCTCGACCGGCCCTCGCAGCTGCCGGCGCACCTGGTCGACGCGAGCCTGGGCCGCACCCTGTACCTGCACGCGATGCACAGCGCGGTGGACTGGTTCGCCTTCGCGGTGTGGCGGGACGGCGCTCTGGTGCGCTCGCTGAGCCTGTCGCCCGACGACGGCGTCCTTGAGGACACCGGGGAGCGGCTCGCCTTCGAAGAGCCGTTCTGGGCGGGCGAGCACCCGGCGCCGGCCGGCACCGGGTATCCGTTCCCGTTCCACCCGCTGGTGCTGGGGGACCGCGCGCTGGAGGAGTTCTTCGGGTTCAGCGGCGACGGGGCCGAGGACGGCGGCCCGTCCGCCGGTCGGCTGGACCCGTGGGCCGTGGAGCTGTTCGGTTTCCAGGTCGTGTAGGCCGAGCACTCCCTCCGATCTTCGCTCGACAGATCTTCGCTCGACAGATCTTCGAATTACTCGTACATTTGTTCGAGAGCGAGGAGGTCTGTCATGCCCGAACCCACAGCCGTTCCCGAACCCGCGGTCATTCCCATGCTGTCCTACCAGGACGGTGTCACCGCCATGGACTGGCTCATCGAAGCCTTCGGCTTCACCGAGGCGGAACGCTGGCTGGACGACGACGGCCACCTCTCCCACGGCGAGCTCGATGCCGGTGGCGGCCGCGTGATGCTGTCCGAGCTCGCGTCGTACGAGGGGCCGACGGCCCACCGCAAGCACTGCACCGCGGCGGACGCGTGGCTGTCGACGCCCTGGGTGATCGACGGCGTGCTGGTCCGTGTGGCCGACATCGACGCCCACTTCGCCCGTGCGCAGGCGGCCGGTGCCGGCCTGCTCTCCGGGATCGAGGAGGCACCCTACGGCCGCCTGTACCGGGCGGAGGACGTGGAGGGTCACCGCTGGATGTTCCTCCAGCCGTGAGCCCGGTCCGCCGCGCCGCTAGTCCGGCACGGCCCCGCGTGCCAGCCGGTCCACGCGGCGCAGCGCATCGGGGAACCGTGCGTTTCCGGCCATGCGCTGCACCAGGTCCGCCGCGGCGTCGACAGCCATGCCGGACGCCGTGACGTACAGCGGCCGTGCCGACTGCCCGCGCAGCACCTCGGCGGCATGTGTCGCGGTGCGGAACCGGGTCTTGGCGACACCGAGGACGACGGGGGCGAGCCCGGCGCCGGCGACGTGAGCGCCGAGGCCGGGGCTCCCTGTCGGGTCGAGGTCCACGTACCCGTCGACGATCAGCAGGTCCACGGGGGCGACGCCGGCCAGGACCTGTTCCAGCGCCGGCAGCTCGCGCTCGAAGAACCGTCCTGGTCGGTACGCCGCCACCTGCTCGACGAGCACCGTGCGTTCCTCCACCAGCGAGGTGAACGCGGCGTCGTCGGCGACGACCAGCGCTGCCCGTGCCCCGCCGTCGTCCAGGTACTGCACGTCCACCGCGCCGTAGCGCGATCTGCCGGTCACGGTCAGGCGTCCGAACCCGTCCGGGACGCGAGCAGACGGCGGAACGACGTGAGCCGGGCCGCGCGGGCCGGTCGCTCGTCCTCCGGGGAGGCCTCGATCCAGTCGTCGAGCGCGCAGTCCGGGGCGTCGGCAAGGTGGGTGCAGCCCCGCGGGCACTCCTGGGCCACCTCGTCGAGGTCGTCGAACGCCCGCAGCAGATGGGACACCTCGACGTGGGCGAGACCGAACGAGCGCACGCCCGGGGTGTCGATCACCCAGCCGTCGAAGGCATCGGCGGATGAGCCCTCCGTGACCGCGACGGGCAATGGCAGGGCCACCGCGGAGGTCGACGTGTGCCGGCCCCGGCCCGTCACGTCGTTGACCACGCCGGTCGCGCGCTTGGCGGCCGGCACCAGGGCGTTGATCAGCGTCGACTTGCCGACCCCTGAGTGGCCCACCAGAACCGAGACCAGGCCCCGCAGCCGCTCGCGGACCTCCTCGACGGACTCGGGCACCAGGACCATGCCGCCGGCCGTCTGGCCGGCGCTGTTCGCGCCGTCGGTCTCGTCGTCCGACGGCGCGCGCTGGGTCACGACGACCTCGACACCGAGCGGCTCGTAGAGCGCGCGCAGCTCGTCGGGGGAGGCCAGGTCGGCCTTCGTCAGGCAGAGGAGCACCGACATGCCGGCGTCGTAGGCGGCGACGACGCAGCGGTCGATCATGCCGGTCCGCGGCTCGGGCTGGGCCAGCGCCGTGACGATGACCAGCTGGTCCGCGTTGGCGACGACGATCCGCTCGTACGGGTCGGTGTCGTCAGCGGTGCGGCGCAGCGTCGAGGTGCGCTCCTGGATGCGCACGATGCGCGCGAGAGAGCCGTCGCCACCCGACACGTCGCCCACGACGTCCACCCGGTCGCCCACGACCACCCGGGTGCGGGTCAGCTCCCGGGCCTTCATGGCGGTCACGATCTTCTCGCCGGACGTGCCGTCGCCGCTGTCGTCGGGATCCTTGACCAGGAGCGTGTACCGCCCGCGGTCCACACCGGTGACCAGGCCGGTCACGGCGTCCGAGTGCTCGGGGCGCTGCTTGGTCCGGGGGCGCGAGCCGCGCTTGGACGGGCGGGAACGGAAGTCCGACTCGTCGATGTCACGGCGGCCCATCAGGCGGGCCCCATCAGCAGACGCCCATCAGGCAGCCGCACCGAGCATGCCGAGCCACATGCCCGTGAAGTCGGGCAGAGTCTTCGCCGTCGTGCCGACGTTCTCCACCAGCACCCCCGGCACACGCAGCCCGAGCAGCGCGGCGGACGTCGCCATGCGATGGTCGGCGTACGTGCGCACGACGTCGCCGTGCAACGGCCGGGGTGTGATCACCAGGCCGTCGCGGGTCTCCTCGGCCCGCCCACCGAGCCGCGTGATCTCGCGGGCGAGCGCCGACAGCCGGTCGGTCTCGTGGCCCCGCAGGTGTGCGATCCCGCGCAGCCTGGAGGGGGAGTCCGCCAGCGCGGCCAGCGCGGCGAACGTGGGCGCGAGCTCGCCGGCGGCGCGCAGGTCGACGTCGATGCCGTGCACCTCGCCCGTCCCCGTCACGGAGAGGACCCCGTCGGCCAGGGTGTAGCTGCCGCCCATCCGCTCCAGCAGCTCGGGGACCATGGCGCCGGGCTGCGTGGTCAGGGTCGGCCAGCCCGGGATGCGCACGGTGCCGCCCGCCACGAGCGCGGAGGCGAGGAACGGCGCCGCGTTGGACAGGTCGGGCTCGACGCGGACGTCGCGGGCCGCGATGGGCCCGGGGGAGACGTCCCACATGCCGTCGCGGGAGTCGTCGACCACCACGCCGACGTCGCGCAGGGTGGCGACCGTCATCTCGATGTGCGGCAGGCTCGGCAGCGTGGCGCCGATGTGTCGCAGGGTGAGGCCGCGCTCGAAGCGGGCCGCGGCGAGCAGGAGCCCGGAGACGAACTGCGAGGATTTCGAGGCGTCGACGTCGACGGCGCCGCCCGGCACGCTGCCCCGGCCCTCCACGGTGAACGGAAGGTGGCTCGGCAGCACCGCGGGGTCAGAGCCGCCCGCGGGGTCGTGCACCATGATCCCGAGGGTGCGCAGCGCCGCGAGGACGGGGAGCATCGGCCGGACGCGGGCCTCGGGGTCGCCGTCGAACCGGACCGGTCCGTCGGCGAGCGCCGCGAACGGGGGCAGGAACCGCATGACGGTGCCGGCCAGGCCGGTGTCGACGTCGGTGTCGCCGGTGACGGGGCCGGGCGTCACGTGGAGCGTGCTGGGGTGGTCGCCCTCCTCGATGCGCGCGCCCAGGGCGCGCAGCGCGCTGATCATGAGGTCGGCGTCCCGGCTGCGCAGGGCGCCGCGCAGGGTGCCGGGTCCGTCCGCGAGCGCGGCGAGCACCAGGAGCCGGTTGGTGAGCGACTTGCTGCCGGGTATCTCGACCGTCGCGTCCAGCGGGGCGCCGGCGAGCGGCGCCTCCCATGTCGGTGCGGGCGCGGTGGTAGAGGAAGTCATGTGCCGAGATTATCGCGGACCGCGCCGGAGCAGCGGCTCGTGCCAGACGCCGGTTCGGACGCGGGGCGCCCGGTCGGCCGGCGCGGCCGAGCCGAGTGGCTCAGGCCTCGGCGCGGGCTGCCTTCGCCTCCGCGCGGGCGGTACGAGCCTGCTGGACACGCCACGACAGTCCGGGCCGGCCCTCGAGGTCGGCGCCTGCGATAAGAGCGGCGCCCACGGAGGCGAGGGTGTGCAGGAACCGGTCCGTGCGGAGGGGACGCTCCTCCTTGGGGGCGGTGAAGGGCTGGTTCACCACGGCGAGCGGCAGCGTGAGCAGCGCCAGCGCCAGGGCGGACGCCCGCGGCGCCTTGCCCAGCGCGAGCAGGGTGCCCGCGGTGGCGGTGGCGATGCCGTGCGCCCGGACGAGCGTGGTCACCTGCTTCTCGCTGAGCGGCTCGGCGCCCAGCGCCTGGGTGGCGAGGGTGGACCCGGTCTTGGCCGCGGCCACGTGCTCGCTCGGGTTCCGGGCAGCCTGCACGCCGTCGTAGATGAACGAGGAGGCCAGAAGGGGTCGCGCGATGTGTCGAAGCAGCATGCCTCCACCTTGGCAGATGAGGGCGGCGAACGCAGCAGGATGGCGGTACGGGATCCTGTTCCGGTGCACCGTGTGGTGGGGACCTGAGCAATGGTCCGTGCCACACCGGGAATTCGACGTCGGGAGTGCGGGTTGAACCCGTCGTGGAGCGATGCCTCGAGAAGGATCCGGTGAAGAGCAGGGTGATCGACACGGTGACAGATTCAGCGACCAGCATGGTGACCAGCGGGTCCGCCGGCGCGGTGGTGGGTGCGACCGCAGGCCCGACGGCGGGCGCGCAGCCTGCGCCCGTCATGTTCGGAGCGGTCCCGGCACACCTCCTCGACACCGGTGTGGACGCGGTCCTGGCGACGGCGAAGTCCAACGCGGACGCTCTGTCGGCGGCCCTGGCGAACACCGGGTGGCCGACGCGGCTAGGCTCAAGTGCGATGACTGACACTTCCCGCGAGCAGAACACGGGTGCTGACGAGATCGGCACCGATGCCGGGGCGCGCCCCGACAACAACGCGAGCGAGGGTGTTGTCGGTACCACGGAAGAGACCGCGGCCGAGAGCACCACTGAGCCCAGCGCTGTGACCAGGCCCGGAACCACCGGCGAGGGCAGCGCCGACGAGGGTACCGAGCGCTCCCCGCAGGAGGAGGACGCGACGGCCCGCGCCGCGCGCTTCGAGCGGGACGCGCTCCAGTACCTCGACCAGCTGTACTCCGCGGCGCTGCGCATGACGCGCAACCCCGCTGACGCCGAGGACCTGGTGCAGGAGACGTTCGCCAAGGCGTTCGCGGCGTTCCACCAGTACCGGCCGGGCACCAACCTGAAGGCCTGGCTGTACCGCATCCTCACGAACACCTTCATCAACAGCTACCGCAAGAAGCAGCGGGAGCCGCAGCAGTCCCAGGCGGAGGACGTCGAGGACTGGCAGATCGCGCGCGCCGCGTCGCACACCTCGCGCGGCCTGCGCTCGGCCGAGGCCGAGGCGCTGGACCGGCTGCCGGACAGTGATGTGAAGCGGGCGCTCGCCGAGCTCCCGGAGGACCGTCGGATGGTCGTGTACTACGCCGACGTCGAGGGCTTCCCCTACAAGGAGATCGCGGAGATCATGGGAACTCCGATCGGGACCGTGATGTCCCGGCTCCACCGCGGACGACGGCAGCTGCGTGAGCTCCTCGCCGACTATGCCGCCCAGCGAGGACTCGTCAGCCAGGCGCCCGGAGGTGCGCAGTGAACAACATCGAACCGATCCCGCACGACACGGCGGGTGAGTCGGAGTGCCAGCACGCACTGAAGCACCTGTACGAGTACCTGGACTCCGAGATGACGCCGGAGGACGAGCAGCGCATGCGCGCGCACGTCGCCCACTGCTCGCCGTGCCTGGCGGAGCTGAGCGTCGAGGACCTCGTGAAGCAGCTGGTGCGCCGCTCCTGCAGCGAACGGGCGCCGGAGACGCTGCGCGTGCGTATCCACGAGCAGCTGACGGTCATGACCGTCGCCGAGTGACGACGTCCGGCTGACGGTGCCGGTCTGAGGCAGGCGGGCATGACGAAGGGCCGGGACCCGATGGGTTCCGGCCCTTTCGTGTGCCCCGCTGGGCGGCTCACGGTCCTGACGGACGGATGAGCCTGCTCAGGCGTTGGGACGCTTGCCGTGGTTGGCAGCCGAGCCCTTGCGGCTACGGCGCTTGCGACCGCGCTTGCTCATGGGTGTCTCCTGACAGGTGACGGAATGAATGGCTCCATGATCCCACAGATCGTGGGCTTGTCCGTTCGTCCGGGATCGTGCCGCCGCGGTCAAGGGGTTGCCCGGTCGTAGAACGCGATATATCGTGTCTGAGGTCAACGCGATATATCGTGTCCCGCAGCGAGCGCCCGAAGTCCAGCCACGAGCACCGGAGGAAGCCATGAGCGCAGACAGCTGGACCGTCACCGGTCCACAGACCATCGAGCTCGAGGGCGTGACCACGGTCGACGCCCACGTCGTCGACGGCCGCCTCGACATCGTGGCGCACGACGAGCCGGTGGCCCGGGTGGAGGTGCACTCCGTCGAGGGCAGGTCCCTCGAGGTGCGCCTCGTGGACGGCCGCCTGGTGATCGAGCACGAGAGCGGCCTGTCGGGCTGGGGCTCGTTCGTGAAGCGGTTCGCGGACTTCGGCGGCAAGGCTCGCGCGGACATCCACGTGGCGGTCCCGGCCGGCACCACGGTGCGGCTCGGCACGGTCCGCGGTGAGGGACTTCTCGCCGGCACGACGGCGGGCGCGTCGGCATCCACCGTCTCCGGGTCCCTGCTGGTCTCGCGTACGGCCGGCGACCTCAAGCTGAACACCGTCTCCGGCGAGGTGACGGTGCGCGACCACGTCGGTGACGTCACGAGCAACACCGTCTCCGCCGACGTCGTGGTGAGCGCCTCCGCCGACTCCGTCGTGTCGTCCTCGGTCTCGGGCGACGTGACGTTCGACCTGGTGACCCAGCCGCGTTCCGTCCGGGTCAACACCGTCTCCGGGAACATGCTCCTGCGGGTGCCGGACGAGCGGGCAGTCGAGGTGTCGGTGCAGAGCGTCAGCGGGCGCGTGACGCTGGGCGGCCTGCAGTTCACCGGTGGTGGCGGCTCGAAGGTCACCGGCGGCGACCGGACGGCAGGCCCGGGCGCCATGCACCTGCGGGTGACCGGGGTCTCGGGTGACGTCACGGTGATCGGCGGGCCGCAGGATGCCGCCGTCGCGGACGAGCCGGCCGGTGCGGTGCCCGCGGACCAGTCGCCCGTGGAGCTGTAGTGCCCCCGGTGTTCGCCCACGGGGAGCTGCGCCTGTACCTCCTGGTGCTGCTCCTGGACGGGCCCCGGCACGGGTACGAGCTCATCACCGAGCTCACCCGGCGCTTCGGCGGCACCTACCGCCCCAGCGCCGGCACCATCTACCCGCGCCTCGCCCGGCTCGAGGAGGAGGGTCTGGTGCGCCGTTCGGTACCGGGCGAGCCCGGCTCACCGGGAACGGGCCGCAAGGCCACCTATGAGCTGACCCCGGCCGGCCGCGCGGAGATCGACGCCCGCTTCGAGGACGTCAAGCGTCTCGAGCGCAGCGTGGCCGAGACGGTGCGCAGCCTGGCGGACGAGGTGCGGGCGGACGTCCGCGACACGATGCGCGGCCTGCGCGCGGAGCTCGCCGCCGCCGCGCAGGAGGTCCGCACGCGGCCGCGGCCGGGCACGGCGCCCGACCCACGTCGCACGCAGTCCAACTCGCTGCGGCACGACGCCGAGGCGGTCCTGCAGCGGTTCCGCAACGACGTCCTGGCCGACCTGCGCGAGGCCGACGTCGCCGGTACGGTGTCGGCGCTGACCGTGGAGACACTCCGTACCGTCCTCGACTCGGCACGGTCCGCGATCCGTGGGACGCTGCCGCACAGCACGACCTCTCCGCCGGGTCGTGCAGACCGCACCGAACCAGAGTGATGCCCGCTCCCTGTGCGGGTACCCATGAAGCCATCCCTGAACCACCCAGCAACGTCCCCAACGAACGGAGCACAGCGATGACCACCGAGTCCTGGAGCGTGGCCGCCCCGCAGACCATCGAGGTAGGCGGCGCCTCGACCCTGATCGTCCGTCTGACCAACGGTCGCGCGGAGATCGTGGCAGACCCGAACCGCACGTCCGGCGCCCTCGTCGAAGTTCTCGAGGTCTCGGCGCGTCCGCTGCAGATCCTCGCCGAGCACGGCAACCTCCGGGTCGCCTACGACTTCCCCGGGCTCGAGGGCTTCGTGGACCGCTTCCGCGGGCTCAAGGACCAGGACGCCGCGGTGGTGCGGGTGACCGTGCCCGCCACGTCCGTGGTCGACGTCGCGACGGTCGGGGCCGAGGTGGTGGTGACCGGCTCGCAGTCTGGGGTCAACGTGAAGACCGCCGGCGGCGCGATCACCGTGACCGGCACCACCGGTTCCGTGACCACGAAGTCGGGCACGGGAGCGGTGACCGTCGCCGAGCACGCGGGTGACGTCGCGGTCTCGACCGTCTCGGGCACGGTGTCCGTGGTGGGCGCCCTGGGTCGGGTGTCCGTCCAGACGGTGTCCGGCGCAGTGGACGTCACCGCGATCGGCACCACGCCGCTCGTCAACGCCAAGACGGTCTCCGGCCCGGCCGCGGTCCAGCTCGACGCCGGCTCCCCGGTGAACCTCCGGGCCCGCAGCGTCACGGGCAAGGTGATGATCGACGGGGCACAGGCGACGTCCAGCGCGCAGCGCACCGTCGTCGTCGACCACGCGGAGCCGGGGGCTGCGGCGTACATCTCGACCAACACGGTCTCGGGTACGGCCACGATCACCCGCGGCTGACCTCGCCCCTTCGCCGGTCGAGCCTGTCGAGACCTCGGTCTCGACAGGCTCGACCCACGTGTGGGCAGGGGGTGACGCCCTGCGGTTCCACTCCGGGCGCGTGCCTCGTTCCTCGGCCCACACCCTCCGCTGCACCTCCGGCTCAGGCGACCTCGTCCTGGGGGAGGCCCAGCCAGGCATGCCAGCCGGTGTGCAGCACGAGCCACGCCATCAGCCCGTAACCGGCCTGGCCGGGGTAGACGCCGCCGCTCTGTGCCAGGTCGGCGAGCCACTGCTCGTGCTGGGCCAGCGGCGTGTACGTGTCGACGTACGGCACCCGGCGCCGGCTCGCGACGTCGGCGAACGCGTCGGACAGCTCGGCGATCCGGTCACCCTCGGCGGGCATCCCGGGCGGCGGCCCGACGACGAACGTGGCCGTCCGGTTCGCGTCCGCGACGTCGAGGATGTTCGCCAGGTTCAGGCGCGAGCGCGCGACCGTGAGCCCGGAGGCGACGTCGTGCCGCCCCAGAGCCACCACCAGGCGGTTCTCGACCTCGGAGTCCGAGCCGAACCGCGCGGCCGTCTCCGCCTCCCAGCGGGCGCCGAGCTGCGTGCTGGTCTCGCCGGGCACGGCGAGGGTGAAGAGCATGGCGGGCCGGGAGAAATGGGTGCGCGCGACGACGCGACCGGTCCAGCCCAGCGCACGAGCGTCTCCGACACCCGTGGCCAGCTCGTCACCGACGACGCAGATGCGCACCTCGCGATCCTGCAACGGACTCTCCTTGCCTGTTCCCGGCAGCCTGGCGGACGGCCGGTTCCCCATTGTGGTGCACGGACCGTGGCCGATCGGTGACAACGCGCCGACGCCTGTGCGCCCACGTCAGAACCAGAGACCTCTGAGCGGTGCCGTCAGAGCAGGGTCATCCCCCAGCGGACGCCGTGCCGCTCGCCCGGGGCGAGGTGGACGAGCCGCTCACGGGTGCGGAACGCGTCGGCCACGCAGGTCATCGGCTCGGCGGCGAGGCCCATCCGCCGGCGGTCCGGCGCGATGTGGTCACCGGTGCAGATCTGCCAGACGTCCTGCGACTCGTCCATCCAGACCGCGGACGTGCGGCCGTCGGGGGCGGTCAGGTGCGCCCAGGAGAGGCCGTCGCCGTCGCGGACGACGTCGACGTACGCGTCGTCCAGGTCCAGGCCGGCCGCGCTGCGCGGCTCCCGCAGGTCGTAGGTGCCCGACGCCGGCTCGGTGCCGGTCGGCAGCAGCCGCTCGTCGGTCGTGACGCGGGTCGCGGCGTCGAGCCGGACCGTGCACTCGTCGAGGTCCGCGCCGCCCGTGGACAGCCACGGGTGGAACCCGCACCCGTAGGGCGCGGTGGTCGCACCGATGTTCGTGACGTCGAGGGTGACCTCCAGACCGGCGTCGGACAGGGCGTAGCGGATCTGCGCGAGCAGCTGGAACGGGTAGCCCGGGCGGGCGACGAGCTCGAGCTCGAGCGTCACGGCGGAGCCGGTGTGCTCGAGCACCGACCAGCGGTCCCATGCCGCGAGCCCGTGCAGCGCGGTGTTGCGCGCGGGCTCGGTCACCGGCAGCTGGTGCGTCTCCCCGCCGTACTCGTAGGAGCCGTCACGGAGCCGGTTCGGCCACGGGATCAGGACGGCGCAGTTGAACACCGGGCAGATCTCGTCCGCGCCGAACGGGACCACCACGTCGCGTCCGTCCACCGAGTACTCTCTCAGCGCCGCACCCACCTGGGTGACCGTCGCCCGGTGGCCTTCGTGGCTGATCCGGAACTGGTCCCCGGAAGGATGGGGCCTGGCCGCAGCAACGGGAGGAATTTCTGTCGTCACACTCACACCGTAACCGTAGGGCAATTTCCGCCTGCGCCACGTAGCGTGAGACAGCAGACTAGGGGGTCGAGTTGTGTCATCCGCGAACGACCCCGCTACGAACAGGACCTGATGACGGGTCCGCGCAGGTCTTGTCGGCCTGCCCCAGCAGTAGGAGGAACGATGGAACAGCAGGTACTCGGACGGACCGGTCGGCTCGTGTCGGCTGTGGGCCTGGGCACCTGGCAGCTCGGTGCTGACTGGGGTGAGGTCAGCGAGAGCGACGCCCGTGCCGTCCTCGAGGCCTCGCTCGAGGCCGGGGTGACCTTCTTCGACACCGCGGACGTCTACGGCGACGGCCGCAGCGAGCAGGCGATCGGATCCTTCCTGAAGGACCACCCGGACTCGGGGATCACCGTCGCCACGAAGATGGGGCGTCGGGCGGACCAGGTGCCGGAGAACTACGTGCTGGAGCACTTCCGCGAGTGGACCGACCGGTCCCGGCGCAACCTCGGCGTGGACCGGCTGGACCTCGTGCAGCTCCACTGCCCGCCCACGCCGGTCTACTCCTCGGACGCCGTCTTCGACGCGCTCGACCAGCTGGTGTCCGACGGCGCGATCGCCGCGTACGGCGTGAGCGTCGAGAAGACCACGGAGGCGCTCGAGGCCATCGCACGGCCCAACGTGGCGACGGTGCAGATCATCCTCAACGCGTTCCGCCTCAAGCCGCTCGACGAGGTGCTGCCCGCCGCCTCTGCCGCGGGTGTCGGCATCATCGCGCGCGTGCCGCTCGCGTCCGGACTGCTCTCCGGGCGGTACACGAAGGACACGGTGTTCGCGGAGAACGACCACCGCACGTTCAACCGGGACGGCGCGGCGTTCGACGTCGGCGAGACGTTCTCCGGCGTGCCCTACGAGGTGGGCCTGGAGGCGGCCGCCCGCTTCACCGAGCTGGCCAGGGACCGGGTCGGCGACAGCCTGACCCCCGCCCAGGCCGCGATCGCCTGGGCGTGGCAGCGGCCGGGCGTCTCGTCGGTGATCCCCGGGGCGCGCAACGTCGAGCAGGCCCGTGCCAACGCGGCGGCGGGCGACGCTGGGACGCTGGGCCCGCTGTTCATGTCCGGCGTCCGCGAGATCTACGACGAGATGATCAAGGAGCACGTCCACGACAAGTGGTGAACCACCACGAGTGACGGAGCAGGGGCGGGCCGGGAGCACCGGCCCGCCCCTGCTCGTGTCACCGGCGGGCTGCCCTGGCCGTCACCGCTCCGGGCGGAACACGCAGAACTCGTTGCCCTCGGGATCGGCGAGCACGTCCCAGGACACCTGGGGGTCGGGGGAGTCCGCCTGCCCGGTGACGAGGGTGGCACCGGCGTCGAGAAGCCTCCCGGTCTCGCCCCACACGTCCCAGTGGATGCGGTTCTTCACCGTCTTGGGCTCGGGGACCGGGATGAAGAGCATCAGCCAGGGCAGCCCGTCACCGGGTTCCAGCCGGTACCACGGCCGATCGGGGTACCGCTTCGCCTCCAGGCCCAACCGCTCTCCCCACCAAGCGCTCACCGCCGCCGGGTCCGCGGCGTCCACGACCAGCGCGTAGAGACGGTACGGACCCACGGTCGCCGCCTGGCGCGGGAACGCGCAGAGCTCACCGCCCTCGGGGTCGCGCATGACGGTCCAGCTCTCCTGCTGGGCGTCCGCCGTGGCGCCGAGCGCACGGAGCTCGTCGACGGTCGCGTGCAGGTCCAGGTGCACCCGCTGCTTCACGGTGCGGGCTTCGGGGACCTGGTTGATCCAGACCGTGTGCTCCGGGACGTCGTCCTCGAGCACGAAGTCGGCCGCCGAGTCGCCGGCCGGCCTCGACCGGAGGCCCAGGGCCGCCGACCAGAACGCCGCCAGCGTCGCGCCGTCGGTGGCGTCGATGACCAGGTCCTTCATGACTGCGTCTGTCATCTCGCCAGCGTACGGCGCGACGAGCGGCGTCGGCCCGGGAACGTACGAGAGGCGGGCATCTCCCGAAGGGACGCCCGCCTCATCGTGCGGTCATGCGGTCAGCCTCGCGTGAAGGCCTGCTCCAGGAGCGTCTTCTGCTGGGCCTGGTGCAGCTTGGCGGTACCGGCCGCCGTCGATGCCGACGCTGGGCGGGAGACCACCTTGACGTACGGCACGTCCATCGGCAGCGCCAGGTGGACGAAGCCCCACGCACCCTGGTTCTGCGGCTCGTCCTGGACCCAGACCAGCTCGGCGTCACCGTACTTGGCGACCTCCTCGCGAAACTGAGCCTCCGGGAACGGGTAGAGCTGCTCCAGGCGGACGATGGCCACGCCCTCGTCACCGCGCTTGGCGCGCTCGGCGAGCAGGTCGTAGTACACCCGGCCGGTGCACAGGAGCACGCGGTCGACCTTGGCGGGATCCGCCGTCGGGTCGGTGATGATCTCCTGGAACGTGCCCGAGGTGAAGTCCTCGACCGAGGACGCCGCGGCCTTGAGGCGCAGCAGCTGCTTCGGCGTGAACACGACCAGCGGACGGCGCGGGCGGGCGTAGGCCTGACGACGCAGCAGGTGGAAGTACGACGCCGGCGTGGACGGCTGCGCGATCGTCAGGTTGTTCTCCGCACCGAGCTGCAGGAACCGCTCGATCCGTGCCGACGAGTGGTCCGGCCCCTGGCCCTCGTAGCCGTGCGGCAGCAGCATGACCACCGACGACGACTGCCCCCACTTCTGCTCCGCGGACGAGATGAACTCGTCGATCACGGTCTGGGCGCCGTTGACGAAGTCGCCGAACTGCGCCTCCCAGAGCACCAGGGCGTCCGGACGCTCCACCGAGTAGCCGTACTCGAAACCGAGTGCCGCGTACTCCGACAGCGAGGAGTCGTAGACCCAGAACTTGGCCTGGTCGCCCGACAGGTACAGCAGCGGGGTCCACTCGGCGCCGGTCTCCCGGTCGTGCAGCACGGCGTGGCGCTGCACGAACGTGCCGCGGCGCGAGTCCTGGCCGGCGAGGCGCACCGGGGTGCCCTCCACGAGCAGCGAGCCGAAGGCCACGAGCTCGCCGAAGCCCCAGTCGATGCCGCCTTCCTTCGCCATGAGCTGGCGCTTCTCGAGCATCTGCGCGAGCTTCGGGTGGATCGTGAAGCCCTCCGGCGGCGTGGTGTGCACGTCGCCGACCCGCTGCAGCATCTCGTGCGAGATCGCCGTCTGCCAGCCCACCATCGTCCCGGCGTCCTCACGCTGGGACTCGGGGCGCTCCAGGCCCGCGATCTGCTCGGTCTGCGGCGCCGGGGTGAAGCCCGACTTGGTCTCGGTGAAGACCCGCTCGAGCTGCGCCTGGTAGTCCTGCAGCGCGCTCTCGGCCTCTTCCACGGTGATGTCGCCGCGGGCGACCAGGTTCTCGGTGTAGAGCTTGCGCACCGAGCGCTTGGTCTCGATGAGGTTGTACATGAGCGGCTGCGTCATCGACGGGTCGTCGCCCTCGTTGTGACCGCGGCGGCGGTAGCAGATGAGGTCGATGATGACGTCCTGGCCGAACTGCTCGCGGAACGCGAAGGCGAGCTCGGCGGTCCGCACCACGGCCTCGGGGTCGTCGCCGTTCACGTGGAACACCGGGACCTGGTAGCCCTTGGCGACGTCGGTCGCGTACGTGGTCGAGCGGGACGCCGTCGGACCGGTGGTGAAGCCCACCTGGTTGTTCACGACCACGTGGATGGTGCCGCCGGTGCGGTACCCGCGCAGCTGCGACAGGTTCAGCACCTCGGGCACCACGCCCTGGCCCGCGAAGGCCGCGTCGCCGTGCACGAGGATCGGCAGCACGGAGAACCCGTCGCCACCGAGGTCGATGCGGTCCTGCTTGGCGCGCACGATGCCCTCGAGCACGGGGTCCACGGCCTCGAGGTGCGACGGGTTGGCCGCGAGGTAGACGCGCGTGGTGGCGCCGGACTCCGACGTGAACGTGCCCTCGGTGCCGAGGTGGTACTTCACGTCACCGGAGCCCTGGACGCTCTTCGGGTCGAGCTGGCCCTCGAACTCCTTGAAGATCTGGCCGTAGCTCTTACCCGCGATGTTCGCCAGCACGTTCAGGCGGCCACGGTGGGCCATGCCGATGCCGACCTCGTCGAGCCCGCCCTCCGCCGCGCGCGACAGGATCGCGTCGAGCAGCGGGATCAGCGACTCGCCGCCCTCCAGCGAGAAGCGCTTCTGCCCGACGAACTTGGTCTGCAGGAACGTCTCGAACGCCTCGGCGGAGTTGAGCCGGCGCAGGATGCGGAGCTGGTCCTCACGCGGCGTCTTGGCGTAGCCCGCCTCGAGGCGCTCCTGGAGCCACTTGCGCTGTGCCGGGTCGGCGATGTGCATGTACTCGATGCCGATGGTGCGGCAGTACGAGTCGCGCAGCAGGCCGAGGACGTCGCGCAGCGTCGCCTTGGACTTGGGGCCGAAGCCCGCCGTCGGGAAGGTGCGGTCCAGGTCCCACAGCGTGAGGCCGTGGTTCTGGATGTCCAGGTCCGGGTGCTTGCGCTGGCGGTACGCGAGCGGGTCGGTGTCCGCCATGAGGTGTCCGCGCGAGCGGTACGACTGGATGACCTCGGCGATCTTGGCCGGCTTGGCGGCCTCGACCTCGGCGTCGACCGTGTTGTCACGGACCCAGCGGACGGGCTCGTACGGGATGCGCAGCGCCGCGAAGACGCGGTCGTAGAAGCCGTCCAGGCCGAGCAGCTTCTCGGAGATGATCTTGAGGAACTCGCCGGACTGCGCGCCCTGGATGATGCGGTGGTCGTAGGTCGACGTGATCGTCATGACCTTCGAGATGCCCATCCGGGCGAGCTGTTCCTCGGACGCGCCGGCGAACTCCGCCGGGTAGTCCATGGCGCCGACGCCGACGATGGTGCCCTGGCCCTGCATCAGGCGCGGAACCGAGTGCACGGTGCCGATGCCGCCCGGGTTGGTCAGCGAGATCGTCGTGCCCTGGAAGTCGGGAACGCCGAGCTTGCCGCCGCGGGCCTTGCGGACCAGCTCCTCGTAGGCCGCCCAGAACTCGGCGAAGTCGAGCTCCTCGGCCTTCTTGATGCTCGGCACCAGCAGCTGGCGCGAGCCGTCCGGCTTGGCCAGGTCGATCGCGAGGCCGAAGCCCACGTGCGCGGGCTGGTTCACGCCGGGCTTGCCGTCCACCGGCTCGTAGTGCGCGTTCATGACGGGCATGTCGGCCAGCGCCTCCACCAGCGCGAAGCCGATGAGGTGCGTGAACGAGATCTTGCCGCCGCGACCACGCTTGAGGTGGTTGTTGATGACGATGCGGTTGTCGACCATCAGCTTGGCGGGCACGGCGCGCACCGAGGTGGCGGTGGGGACCTCGAGCGAGGCCTCCATGTTCGTGACCACCCGGGCGGCGGGGCCGCGCAGCTTCTGGACGTCGTCGACGGCGTCCGGGTGCGCCACGGGGCGCTCGAACGTGTCCGCGTAGTGCGTGGTGGGCGGGGTGGCGATCGGGTTCGCCGGGTTCACCTTCGGGTCAGCCGGCAGCCGCTTCTTGCGCACCTTCTGCGCCGCCTCCGAGGCGGCGGTGCCGCCCGTCACGGGAGTGGCTGTCTGCCGGGCAGGAGCCGAGGCAGGGGCCGCCGGGGCGGACGCCGGGCTCGCCTGGGCCGCACCCGCGTCGGATGGAGCCGCGTCGGCAGGGGCCGCGTCGGCCGGAGCCTTCGGGGCTGCCGCCTGGGCGCCGTCCTTGGTGGAACCGTTCTCGCCAGGGGTGTAGTCGGCGAAGAAGTCCCACCACGCGGGGTCTACCGCGTTCTTGTCCTTGAGGTACTGCTGGTAGAGCTCGTCGACAAGCCATTCGTTGGCTCCGAATGACGAGCTCGCCACGCTGATCGACTCTGAACCAGCCTTAGGGGACACGCGCGGATCGCCCACCTTCACCACAGTTGCGTTCGTCGCGCGCCACGTCGCGGCGCGCACAGCCCGAATGTTTTCGGACCTTCCAAGGGTAGGCCCTTCTGGGCCCGCGGTGGGCTTGGCGGCGAGGGGCCCGCGGGGCGCGGTGGCGCCAAAGAAGTTGGTTCGTCATGTTTCTCGCACCCAGAGCAAAACGCGGGCAACGTTGGGCCTCGAAGTCCCCAAAGCGGCGTTACGAGGCTTCGTCCCGGGACGGACAATCTTTGGCGCGTGTGACAGAAATCACGGGACTCCGTCTCACGCTCCGACCGTCCGCGGCCCTAGGCTTCTGCGTTTCTCAGTCCGTGTGGGTGGTCGAGACACCGGGTGCCGGGTGTGCCCGGGCGGGGAGGGTGACGCGCATCGTCGCGCCCCGGTCGGAGTCGACCACCTGGACGTGACCGCCGTGCAGCTCGACCGCCCAGCGGACGATGGCCAGGCCGATCCCGGTCCCGCCGCTCGACCCGACCGTCCCGCCGGCCGTGCTGCCCACCGTGGTGCCGGCGGTGTCGCCGAACGAGTCGCCCGAGGAGCCGTTCCGTCCGCGGCCGTCGGACCGGTCCGCCGTCGACCCGGTGCCGCGGACGAACCGCTGGAAGATCCGCTCGCGGTCCGCCGCGGCGATACCGGGACCCTCGTCGCTCACCTCGAGCACGACGTCGGCTCCCTCCGTGCCGTCCACGGGATACGCGTCCAGCCGCACGACGCCGCCCGGCGGCGAGTGCCTGATCGCGTTCTGCAGCAGGTTCATGACCACCTGGTGGAGGCGTTCGGCGTCACCCTCGATGGAGAGGTCCTCGGGCGTCACGTCGACCACGTAGTGGAGGTCCTTCGCGGCATCGACCATCGAGAGGTCCTCCGCGCAGTCCTCGAGGAAGTCGCCCACGGCGATCTTGCCGACGTTCAGCGCCGAGGCTCCGGCCTCGATCCGCGAGAGGTCCAGCAGATAGGTGACGAGCCGGGTCAGCCGCTCCGTCTGGGCGTGCGCCTGCTCCAGCGCGGACGGCGTGGGCTGCACGACGCCGTCGACCATGTTCTCCAGCTGTGCCTTGAGTGCGGCGACCGGCGTACGCAGCTCGTGCGACACGTTCGCGATCAGGTCGCGGCGCGTCTGCTCCACCGAGGCCAGGTCCTCGGCCATCCGGTTGAACGCGTGCGCGAGCTGCCCGACCTCGTCGCTGCTCGTCGCGCGCACCCGCCGCGTGTAGTCGCCGTCGGCCATGGCCTGGACCGCCTCGGTGATCTCCCGCAGCGGCGACGTCATGCCGCGGGCCAGGATCTGGGTGACGAGCAGCGACAGGATGATCGCCAGCGGGAAGGTGCGGCTCGGCCCCAGGGACGCCTGCAGACCGAGCCACGTGATGAGCACCGCGGCGGTGACGGTGGCCGCGACCAGCACACCGAGCTTGATCTTGAGCGAGCGCAACGGGTCCAGCGGCCGCACGTCGGGGACACGGGGCACGTGCGGTCTCATCGGAACACCCGCGTCACGGGTTGGCGGGCGGCTCGAACGCGTACCCGACGCCGTGCACGGTACGGATCAGGTCCGGACCGAGCTTGCGGCGCAGCGCCTTGATGTGGGAGTCCACCGTGCGCGTGCCGCTGGCGTCCGCCCAGTCCCAGACCTCGGCGAGCAGGCGCTCGCGGGTGAGCACGGTCTTCGGGGACCCGGCGAGCATGACGAGCAGCTCGAACTCGGTGGGGGTCAGGTGGACCTCCTCGCCGCCGCGGTAGACGCGGCGCTGGGCGCGGTCCACCGTGACGTCGCCCATCATCATGGGCGGGTCGGCGGGAGTCGTGGCAGCGGCCTGCGCCGCCCGGTCCACGCGGCGCAGGAGAGCCTTGATCCGGGCCACGAGCTCGCGCATCGAGAACGGCTTGGTCATGTAGTCGTCCGCGCCGACACCGAGGCCGACCAGCATGTCGGTCTCGTCGTCCCGCGCGGTGAGCATGAGGATCGGCGTGGGGTGCTCGGCCTGGATGCGGCGCGTGACCTCGAGCCCGTCGATGCCGGGAAGCATCACGTCGAGCACCACGAGGTCGGGCCGCAGCCGCGAGGCGGCGTCGACGCCGGACAGGCCGTCGCGCGCGACCTCGACCCGCCAGCCCTCGGCGGACAATCGCTGGGCGATGGCCGTTGCGATCGTCGGCTCGTCCTCCACTACGAGCACGGTCGCGCTCTGCTGACCGGTCGAGGCTGCGGCCGAGGCCGGACCGGGCTGCTGCGGGGTCCCAGACGGCTGGGGGATACCAGATGACATAGGTCAATCATGCCCGTACCTACCTGATAAGACCCTGATAACGGCCTGACTGCGTGTCCCGGCCCTGGTGGTTGACGGGCGCGGCCCTTCCGGAGCGTTCCCGCTACGATCTAACTCACGATGATCGAGCGATACCCCCACCGAAAACCCTGGAAGAATCCAGACCCCCCGAATTCCCTCCGGAGCACGAGATGACCGGCGACTGGATCATGGTCGCCGTCGGCGTCCTCCTCACAGCGGGTACCGCTGTCTTCGTGGCCGGGGAG
>NZ_JAJQMN010000023.1 GCF_028994775.1 Promicromonospora iranensis
TCCAGGGCATCATGAAGCGCATCAAGGCCAAGGGCGTCGAGGTCATCGTCTACGAACCCACCCTGGACGAGGACCAGTTCTACGCCTCCGAAGTCGTCCGCGACCTGGACCAGTTCAAGACCCGCTCCGACGTCATCATCGCCAACCGCCGCACCGAAGCCCTCGACGACGTCGCCGACAAGGTCTACACCCGCGACATCTACGGGCGAGACTGAGTCACGGCCTGCCGACATGACGAAGGGCTCCACCCGCATCGCGGGTGGAGCCCTTCTCTGTCCTGAGCGGCCGCTGTCCTGAGCGGCGCATCAACCCGATGCGCCGGCCAGGGAGCGGCGCCGATCAGTGCGGCTGGAACCTGATGGCCTTGCCGACCGCGGCGATCCTGCGCAGACGGCGGTTCCTACGGAGCATCCGGGCGGCGAGCCGACGGGCGCGGCGCTCGACTCGCGCGCGGTACGGCACCGCGACCGGCTCGACCACGGCCACGGCCTTCTCCTCCGCGGGCGGCTCCGGATCCACGAAGTACTTCGCGGCCCACGGCGCCTGCTCCAGGAGCGCCGCACGGCGCTCAGGAGACGGTTCCTCGAAGTGATCGGGCTGCATCGCCTGCGCGACCTCGGCGACGAGCAGCTGCACGTCGATCGCCGGGGGCTGCCGGACCGAGATCGCTCCGACCTCGTCCCACTCGACGCGGTTCAGCCGGACGTCCGTGATCGCCAACGGGATCCGGTTGCTGTCCTTGAAGCGGGGCAGACGTCCGAGAACCTTGTCCACGCCCACGGTGTAGCCGGTCATACCGTACGTCTCGACCGCCGTGGAGAGACCCGTCGAGAAGCAGCCGATCGCCACGGCGGGCCGGAGCCGGTCGTAGAGGATCTCGACGGGGACCGGCTCGTCGAGGACCTTGAGCTCGACACCGAGCGATCGACCGAGGTCGATCAGACTGTGGGTGAAGGCCGGAGGAGCGCTCGGATGCGGCTTGAACGCGATCGAGGAGTAGCCGAGCGCGACCGCGGCGCGGAGGAACTCCCGGTGCAGCTCCTCCTCCTCTTCCTCGGTGACCAGGCCGAGCGCGGCAAGATACTGGCCCAGCATGATCGCCTCGACGGGCTCGTCGACCATCGCACCGACGGAGGCGTTCTCGAACGCCACCTTCCCGTACTCCTGGACGACGGCGCGGAACGACTCGGCGGGTACGACGACGTTCTCGATGCCGTGCTCGCTGAGCAGCACCGGGCGCAGCCCGCCGGCGAGGTCCAGGTACAGCAGGCGGCGCAGGTTCTCCGCGACGCTGGGCCGGATGGGCTTGCGGGTCGGGCCGTAGCTCATCAGGCCGTCCGAGACGACGTCGATGGGCGCACCCCTGAACAGCCTCGTCAGGGTCGTCGAGGGCCGCACGGGCAGCGACTGGAGCGTGATGCCGAACTCGCCCTCGATGCCCGCGGCCTCGAGGAGGGTGTCCCGCCACATCGGGATCTTGCGTGTCGGCGGGTTCCATACCCGCGGGTGGTACGGGAAGATCAGCTCGTTGAGGTACACCACGCGGTCGAACCGGCTGGCCAGGGAGTCGAACCCCTGCTGCTCGATCAGGCTCCGGCCGATCTCGGGAATCTTCGCGTTGTTGATCACCAGCAGCACCCGCTGCTCGGTATCTCGGTAGAGCCCGGAGTCGATCGCGGCGGCCATCGTCGCCGCTGCCATGAACGTGGGTGCAATGAACAGCTGGTCCATTCAGCGAACCTCGATCCGGATAATCTTCTTCAGCACGATCCGCGTCGGCAGGTCGAAGTGAGTGAGCGCGGCCTTCATCGCCTCCTTGGGGAAGGAGTTCAGGAACGCCGAGGACCGGTGGAACAGCTCGCTCTGCAGCTCCGGCGAGAGCCTCGCCCGCATCGAGACATGGAAGGCGACGATCCGGCTCGCGCCGTAGGCCGCCTTCTCGATGTAGTCCCTGTTGCCCGTCTGCAGCGCGAGGTCACGGATGCCCGCGTAGGCGTCCAGGAAGTGGAGCGTGCTCGCGTTACCCGCCTGCGTCAGTGCCGTCGGGTTGGCGTCCTTGCGGTAGAAGTAGCCCTTGAGGCCCACCACCGCCGTGCGCTCCGTGTTCAGGTGGAGCCGCCAGAACCACGGCCGGTCGGCCGCCGTGCGCAGCGACTCGTCGAAGGCGAACAACTCGGGAGCGATGCGCTCCCGGTCGTACATCCCGGCCCACAGGTACGGGTAGTCGACCATCGTGCGGCTTCCGCGCAGCCCGATCTGCGTCTTCGGGTCCAGCGCGACGTCGCGCACCTCCTCAGGGGCGCGGCGCACACTGCGGTTCATGGCGTCGACACGCACGTGGTCGGTCCGGACGAAGTCGACGTCGAGCCGCTTGAGGCTGTCGAGCGTCTCCTCGAGATGTCCCGCCTGGTACCAGTCGTCAGCATCCAGGTACGTGAGGTACCGGCCGTCTGCCTGCTCGAGCGCGAGGTTCCGGGAACGAGCGACACCGTAGTTCTCGGGATTGCGGATCAGCGTGAGCCACGGCATCTTCTCCGCGGCCTGCTCCAGGAGCTCAGGCGTCGCGTCCGTCGAATGATCATCGATAATGATGAACTGGAAGTCGTCCCGATAGTTGCTTCGAATAGTCGCCAGACAATTCGGTAGAAAAGTGGCCGCGTTATACACCGGCACGATCACACTGAGAGTCGTCAAGGCTCCATCCTGAGGTAAGTTGCTACGGCAGAGTACACGGGAGCACATTCGGGGCTGTGCCCGGACTCACGCGTCAGTCGGCAAGTGAGCCTGCTGGCCCAAGTAAAGTATCATCGATCCCCCGCCTCCCCGGCGTGCTGCGCGAGGGATCCTGCAGCCGGCCAGAGCGCGTCCGCGATGTACGGACGCAGGCTGCGAGCATAGGTGTCGGTGATGTGGTTGTGGTCCCGGTAGACCATGACGTTCCCCACCACCGGCATGCACTGCTCCGGGCCGCAGAAGCGGTCGGTGAGGTCCAGCAGCTGCACGTCGGCCGCCAACCGGACCGCCGCGTCGAACGTCGCGTGCCCCGGGTCGGCGAAGGCCACCTCGCGCGGCACCGCACAGTCCTCCGGGACCGTCGAGTGGTCGGCCACGCACTCGAGGACGTCCCTGCGCGGGCGGGGCGCGTCCTTCAGGGCCACGACCCGGGAGCCTGCCTCATGGAGCGCGTTCCACATCCGGACGAGCCCGTCGACACCGTCGGACGGGCTGGCGAACTCGGAGTCACCGTACATCCCCGTCACCACGATGTCGGGGGCGTCAGCGCGCAGCGCGGCCAGGGTCTTCACGTTGGCCTCATGGCAGGGCTTGGCGAACCGCGCCACCCTGGGCTCGAGCGAGAAGATGCACGAGTCGTGCAGGTACGTGACGACGCGCCAGCCCCGCTCCTCCGCCGCGCTGACGATCGGCGAGGCGAACATCCGGACGTGCGAGTCCCCCACCACCGCGATCGTGCGGGTTCCCGCCGGGTCGCCGAACTCGCAGACGGGAGTGACGTCGGATGCGGCGCCGCCGGCGCAGGCCGCGTACGTCCGGCTCAGCTCCTTGTGCACGTCCCTGAGGTTCGGCACGATCACCGGATCCGGTGTGACGAAGGCGGGGACGCGGGTACCGGAGATCGCCTCGGCACCGTAGCCGGAGCCAGGTCCGACGACGATGCCGACCGACTCCTGGCGCCATTCCTGCTCGATCACCTGGGCCCGGATCGTCGGGGTCACGGCGATGGCCGCCGTCATCGCCATCGCCCCCGCCGCGGCGATGAGCATCCTGCCGTTCGGCCTCGCCCAGCGGCCCAGGCGGACCGGTCGCTCCACCAGGACATAGCTGAGCTGGGCCAGGAGCAACGAGAGCGCGAGGAGTCCGAGGGACTCCAGAGCGCTCGGCCTCCGGTCCGCCCAGATCCCGAAGCAGATGATGACCGGGAAGTGCCAGAGGTACAACGAGTACGAGACGTTGCCCAGCCACTGCACCCCGGGCCGGTCGACGAACCAGGTCAGCGAGCCCGGACCAGCCGTGCGACCCGCCGCGACGACCGCCACCGCTCCGAGCACCGGCACGAGAGCCGCGACGCCGGGGAACGGGCTGGCCGCCGTCAGCAGGAACGCACCCAGCGTGATCGTTCCCAGCCCGGCCAGGGCCAGCACCGAACGTGCCGCCACGAAGCGGTCGGTGTGCCGCAGCACGACCGCGAGAAGACCACCGACCCCCAGCTCCCACAGCCGGGTCGTGGTCGCGAAGTACGCCGCGGGGTCGCCGGCGTTCACCTGGAGCACGCTCCAGGCGAACGAGGCGGCCACGATCAGACCGAACAGGACGAGCACGAGCGCGCGCAGGGCACGCGTCCGGTTGCCCCGGACGCGACGCACCGCGAGCGCGGCACCCACGACCACGAGCGGCCAGAGCAGGTAGAACTGCTCCTCGACCGCCAGGGACCAGAAGTGCTGGAACGGCGTCGCGACGTTGTCGGCGGCCAGGTAGTCGACCGCGTCGCCGGCGAGCACCCAGTTCTGCACGTAGAAGATCGACGCCAGCGCCTGGCGCTGCAGGTTCGCCCAGTCGGTGACGGGCACCACCGCGGTCGCCACGACCACGGTCACGCCGATCGCCACGAGGCTGGCCGGCAGGATGCGTCGCGCACGGCCGGCCCAGAACTTGGTGAGCGAGAGCCTGCCCGTCTGCTCCACCTCACGGAGCATGTGGCCGGTGATCAGGAAGCCCGAGATGACGAAGAAGACATCGACGCCGATGAAGCCGCCGGGGAGCATGGTCGGCTCGAGGTGGTAGATCACCACCAGCGCGACGGCGACCGCACGCAGCGCCTGGACCTCCGGAAGGAAGCGTCGCCGCTCCGTGGGGTTCTCGCCCGTGCGCGTGCGTCCGGGCGCGGGAAGAGGGCTGGCCACGGATCCTTGCATGAAGTGCCTTTCGCTCATCGGGCACGAGGGCCCGCTGAATTTTCGGGGCGGCAGGCGGGGGGCCCGCTGCCCTCGGCACTCCGGTCAGAAGTCTCGGACCAGGCCGATCCCGCTCACCCGTACCTCGTCGCCCCCGATCGCCTCCAGCGCGATACCGCCGCTGCGGCTGCTCTCCAGGTCGACCGTGAAGACTCTGTGGTCGGAGGAAGCTCCGGACAGGTCGATGACGCCCACGCTCGATCCGGCGAAGATCACTCGTAGGCGACCGTAACCGGGGCTGGTGGGTGCCACCACTCGGACCTGCGATGTCTGTCGGACGTTGCTGATCTTGATCCGCGCACCGTCCCGCGCTGTCCGGTAGGCGTGCCCCGCGTGGTAGTCCGGGTCGGTGACCTTACGCCACGCGGAGTCGATGGACCACTGTGCCGGAATGGTCTCACGAGACGTCCGCACGAGCGTCCGCATCGTTCCCCGGTGATGGCTGCTGTTCAGGGCCCGGACCGCGTACCAGGTGGATCGCCCCGGATCGCTCTCGAGCACCGCGGACGTACCTGTCACCGTACGTACCGAGTACCAGTACGGCCGCGTCGGCATCTCCGCAGAGTACCGTGCGGTCCGCGCGAGGATCTGATAGCGGGCAGCGCCGGGCACCGGGTCCCAGCGGTAGCGCTGCTTCGCGCTCCATTGGATCGGTGCCTGCGCGGACGTGGGCCGGTGCACCGCCGGGGCCGGTAGCGACCGAGGCCGCCCGTACCGTGCCCGTGCCGCATCGACCCGCTCGTCGACCGCACGGCGGATGTCAGCCAGCCGCTGGTTCAGGTAGCGACCGGGGCAGGCCGTGGCGTTGGTCCGCCCGTGCGGGAGGATGCGCGGTACCCGGACCCGGTCTCCCGGTGAGGTGCGGGACGTGTCGCCGGCCGTGCCCCGGTCGGTCAGCACCGTCGTGCCCAGCGGGTCGAGGCCGTACTGGTACGCCTTCCACGCGTAGACCCTGACCATTCCGGTGATCAGTGCCGAGGACGGCCGCGCGCTGTCGAAGCTGCCGATCGCCGAGACACCGATGGTCCCGGTGTTGAATCCGCCTGCTTGAGCGCCGATCGGGTTGTCGTACACGGCACCGGTACGCCCCTGGAAGATTCTGCCGAACCGGTCGACGAGAAACTGGTACCCGATGTCCGGCCAACCTCGCGACCTCGTGTGATAGGCGTGGATCCCCCGGACGATCGCGGACGACTGGCTCCTGCCGTACGAATTGGTCCCTGCCGTGTGGTGCACGAACATCGCCTGCAGGTCACCCGACACCTCGGGCCACGGCTCGGACATGGACTCGTCCGCTCCCCACGCCGAGCGGCTGACCGTCCTGGGTCGGATCTCGTAGCCGGTGGCCGCGGTGGCGGTCGCCGCTGGGCCGGTGGCCTGCCCCACCGTCGCATCAGCGGCCGAGGCACCCGGATCGATGACGGCGACACGCAGTCCCGCCGGTGTCCGGCCGCTGGCGGTGCGCACCCGCGCCTGCACGGCGTCGGCGCCCGTGGAGACGAACGGCTCGGTACCCGCACGCCCGCCGACCTCCTCGGCGTCGTCGAAGCCCACCGCCTGCCAGTCGCCCCAGGAGCCGTCCTCGCGGACCCGCAGCGCGACCTCGGTGACCTCCTCGCCGGCAGTCGCCTTCCAGGTGACGCCCGCGACGAGGAACTCGATCGTCCCGGTCCTGGCGCTCAGTGCCGCGAGGCGCCCTGGGCTCGCGTGGGCCGCGGCGTCGTGCCCGTGTCGCGCCACGTCGCCCAGCGCCGTCGGGTCGCGTCGCGCCACGGGGTCGACCCCGGCCAGCCGCAGCTCTACGAGCTCCGGCGACACGGCCGTCGCCTCGGGCGCAGGCAACGACGCGACCGGGAGGACGAGCCCACCGAGGGCGAGCAGGACCACGAGTACCGGTGCGGTGAGATGGCGCGCGGGATGCCCCATGTCATGACCGTAGCCAGCAAGGCCTGTCTGCGCCGCTCAGAACCACCGGGGTGCCGGCGAGTGCCCACGCCGCCCGGAGATGCCGCGCCGTGCCGGGTGAGGCACAGTGGCAGGGACGGTGGAGGTGACGTGATGGTTGTTCGACGACGGGCCACACGGCGAACCGCTCAGGGATCCACGGCCCGACAGAGCCGGGCAGGGCCGTTTCGTACGGCCGCCGGAGCGGCGGTGATGACCGCTCTGCTGCTGCTGGCGCACGCGGTGCCGGCGTCCGCCGCCGTGCCGGGAAGCTTCGCCATCAAGGGCTCGGGCTACGGCCACGGGATCGGGATGCCGCAGTACGGCGCCTATCAGATGGCTCGCGAAGGAGCGTCTGCCACACGCATCCTGCGCCACTACTACACGGACGCCTCGGCGAGCCACCGCTCGACGCCTGTCCGGATCGGCGTCCAGGTGCACGGCCCGGACCCCTACGGCTTCCGCGGCTACGGAGACACACGGGACAGCACGAGGATCACCGTCGCGCACGGCTGGTGGCGCCTGGTCGCCGGGGGCAAGCAGATCGAGTCCGGCCCCGCCGGCAGGCTCTCGGTGACGGCGTCCGACGGGTCCGTGGTGGTCCGGGCCGACGGCCGCAAGCTCCGCCGCGACCGGATGGTGCTCGAATGGGCGGGCACGCCGCAGTACAAGCCCACCGCCCGCCCCGCGACCGTCTCGGTCGGGGGCGCGCACGGCACCTACCGGCACGGCCGGATGGTCATCTCCGCGAGCCGCGGGGTACCCAATATCGTGAACGAGCTGCGCCTCACCTCCGAGTACCTCTACGGCATCGCGGAGATGCCGTCGTCCTGGGGCGCGACCGGAGGCCGGGAGGCGCTGCGCGCGCAGGCCGTCGTGGCCCGCTCCTACGCGGTGCTCAAGGCGCGCGACTGGAAGCCGAGATGTCGGTGTCATGTCGTCGACGACGTGCGGGACCAGCAGTTCTCCGGCTGGGAGAAGGAGGCCGAGGCCACGTACGGCAAGTACTGGCGGTCCGCCGTCGACGCGACGTGGACCTCGGCTCGCCGAGGACGGGTCCTCACCTCCGAGGGTCGGCCGGTGGAGGCGCACTACTTCTCGTCCAGCGGTGGGCGGACGGCGAACTCCGAGGACGTGTGGTCGACGGCGCTGCCGTACGAGCGGTCCGTGTCCGACCCGTACAGCAAGAAGGCCCCGGGCAACTCGTACGCCTCGTGGACACGGGTGCTCCACCAGTCCAAGGCCCGGGAGCTCTTCGGGCTGGGCAACGTCGCGTCGATCAAGGTCACCTCCCGCTACTCGAGCGGGCAGGCCCGTACGCTGACGGCGACGTCGGCACGGGGCGCCACCTCGACCATCAGAGGGAAGGCCGACCAGGTCCGGACGACCGTGGGTCCCTACACCGTCGCGGGGAGCCTGCCCTCGGCGTGGATCGGCGCCGTCCGGTCACGCTGACCAGGTCACGCTGACCGGGCGCCGGCCCGCACCCGTCAGAGCGGCCGCGCGTCCGACTCCAGCAGCACCGGGATCCCGTGGCGGACCGGGTAGGCGAGGGGATGGTCGGGGTCGGTCGAGTGCAGCTCCGGCTCGCCCCCGGGCCCGACGCCGTCGGTCAGCGTCGCACCGGTCACCGGGCACCGCAGGATCTCGCGGACCCACGGGTCGAGCGTCTCGGTCCTGCCCGTGCTGGTCTTGTCTGTGCTCACGATGCCTCTTCTTCCTCGGTCGGGACGGCCGGCTCGCGCACGAGCGACAGGACGTCGTCGCGCACCTTCTCCATGATGTCCTGGTCCGCGGCCTCGACGTTCAGCCGTAGCAACGGCTCGGTGTTGGACGCACGCAGGTTGAACCACCACTGGGGGTGGGACTCCCAGTGCGAGACCGTCACACCGTCCAGGGTGTCCACGACGACCTCCGGGTACGCGGCCCGGTAGGCGTGCAGCACCCGCTCGGTCGCGGCGGCGGCGTCCGCGACCGTGGAGTTGATCTCCCCGGAACCCGAGTACGGCTCGAACATCTCCGCCAGCTCCGACATCGTGCGGTCCTGCGAGCTCAACGCCGCCAGGACGTGCAGCGCGGCCAGCATCCCGGTATCCGCGAACCAGAAGTCCCGGAAGTAGTAGTGCGCGCTGTGCTCCCCACCGAACACCGCACCATGCTGCGCCATCTGCGCCTTGATGAACGAGTGCCCCACCCGGGTCCGCACCACCGACGCACCCGCAGCGGACAACAGGTCCGGCACCGCACGCGACGTGATCAGGTTGTGGATCACCGTCGGAGCACGACCCGCGGCCAGTTCCTTGGTCACCTCCGCCAACCCCACCAGTGCCGTCACGGCCGACGGCGAGACCGCACCACCACGCTCGTCCACCACGAAGCACCGGTCCGCGTCCCCGTCGAACGCGAGACCCAGGTCGGCCTCGTTCGCCACCACGGCCGCCTGCAGATCGATCAGGTTGGCCGGCTCCAACGGGTTCGCCTCATGGTTCGGGAACGAACCGTCCAGCTCGAAGTACAGCGGCACCAGCTCCAGCGGCAGGCCGGGCAGGCCCGCCGCGTCCCCCAGGACCGCCGGGACCGTCAGACCGGCCATACCGTTGCCCGCATCCACGACCACCTTCAGCGGCCGAGCCCCGGAGAGGTCCACCAGCGACCGCAGGAAGCCCGCGTAGTCCGCGAGCAGGTCCCGCTCGACGACCTGGCCGGCGTCACCCGCCGGGTCCGGGATCCCGTGCTCGAGGTAGCCCTGCGCCAGCTCGCGGACCTGCGCCAGGCCGGTCTCCTGCCCCACCGGACGCGCACCCGACCGGCACAGCTTGATCCCGTTGTACTCCGCCGGGTTGTGACTCGCGGTGAACATCGCCCCCGGCAGATCCATCTGCCCCGACGCGAAGTACAGGCCGTCGGTCGAGCACAACCCGATCAGCGTCACATCCACCCCCGCCGCGGTCAGACCCTCCGCGAACGCGTCCACCAGCTCAGGACCCGATTCCCGCATGTCCCGGCCGACCACGACGCCGGGCCGGGCATCAGCACCCGCGTCCGGCAGCACCACCGCCGCGGCGAAGGCCGCCCCGATCGCACGTGCCACCTCCCGCGAGAGCTCCGTGGGCACCAGTCCCCGTACGTCGTATGCCTTGATGATTCTGCTGAGGTCGAGAGCCACGTCGCCAGCGTACGCGGATCGGCGGCCCGGGAGGTCGAGTGGCGGGCCCGGGTCTCGTCCGGGCCCCCGCACTTCACCCCTCCCTCCTGCTCCGACAAACTGCTCTCACATCTCCTGACCAGTGGCGGGCTATTCTGGCGCGGTGCTTGCCGTAGCCCAGTTTCACGCGCCCCTGCCACTGACCAACACGATCCAGCGGTACGACTGGGGGTCCGTCGAAGCGATCCCGAACCTCCTCGGCGCCGACCCGGACGGTGGACCGCAGGCCGAGCTGTGGCTCGGCGCGCACACCAGCGCGCCGTCGGTCAGCGTGATCCAGGACGAGGATGTCGCGCTCGACCGCCTGGTGCGCGAAGCACCCGTGCAGACGCTCGGCCACCGCGTGGCGGAGCAGTTCGGCCCGCGCCTCCCCTACCTGCTGAAGATCCTGGCAGCGGGCAAGGCGCTCTCGCTCCAGGTCCACCCGTCGCCGCGGCAGGCCAGGGAGGGCTTCGCGCGCGAGAACAAGGCGGGCGTGCCGCTGTCGTCGCCGAAGCGGTCCTTCAAGGACGACCAGCACAAGCCCGAGATGATCGTCGCGCTGTCGCAGTTCGAGGGGCTCGCGGGTTTCCGCACGCCGCGCATCATCCTCGACGTGCTGGACGGCCTGCCGGGCGACCTCGTCGAGGGCGTCCGCGCCGCGCTGCTGCGCGACCGCAGCCACGACGGCATGCGCGACGCTTTCAACCACCTGCTGTCGGCACGCGGCTCCGATGCCTGCGCCGCCGACATCCAGATCACCCTTGACTCCGTCCGGGCCCGCCTGGCCGCCGGCTCGCCGTTCGAGCGCGCCGACCGCACGGTGGTCGACCTCGCCGAGCAGCACCCGGGCGACCCCGGCGCCATCGCCTCCCTCATGCTCAACCGGTTCTCGCTCGAGCCGGGCGAGGCCGCGTTCACGCCCGCCGGCGTCGTGCACGCCTATCTGTCCGGGCTGGGCATCGAGATCATGGCCAGCTCCGACAACGTGCTGCGCGCCGGGCTCACCACCAAGCTCGTGGACGAGGAGAACCTCGTCGCCTGCACCGTGTTCGCCCCGCAGCAGCCGTCCATCCCGGAGATGACGACGGCGGGCAGCCGTGGGCAGGTGCACACCTACCGCGTACCGGTCACGGAGTTCGCCCTGACGACCGCCGACGTCGACCCCGCCGAGCCGGTCACGCTGCCCGCCACTGGCCCGCGGATCCTGCTGTGCCTGGCGGGCGACCTCAAGCTCGAAGCGGACCGCTCGGAGGACGGGCCGCAGCGCCTCGTCCAGGGCGAGTCGGTCTTCGTGCCCCACGACGCGGGCAACCTGGTCCTCTCGGGCGCGGGTCACGCGGTCTGCGCCTGGGTCCCATAACCGCCTCACCCCCACCCGTTGAGTGCTGGGTATTTGTGCACTCGAACCGTTTCGAGAGCGCAAATACCCAGCACTCAACGAGTTGGGCGGGCGTCAGGCCGAGGAGTCGTCGTCGGCGCGCAGGACACGGAGGTGTCCACGGCGCGCGGTCTCCGTGACCGTCGGCGGCTCGGCCGGCCGGCGCACCTTTCCCGCCTCGCGCACGGCGTCGGCGAGGGCGGACAGGTCGTCAGGGCTGGGCCCGGCGTCCTCGAACTCGGGCATCAGGCGGACCACCTCCCACCCGCGCGGCGCGGTCAGCCGCTCAGCGTGCTCCGCGCACAGGTCGTAGCTGTGGGGCTCGGCCAGGTGCGCAAGCGGACCCAGTACCGCTGTCGAGTCCGCGTACACATACGTGAGCGTCGCTACGGCCGCGTTGGTACAGGCCGAGCGCGAACACTGTCTCACCGATCTCACGCGCCGAGACTACGCCCTGACCGGGCACAACGCGGCGAACACGCCGGGTGGTCACGGGCGTAACGGCGGGGGTTCGACGCCGGCGCTCCGCGCGCCGCGGGCCAGGAACAGCCCGGCACCCGCGAACGCCAGGTCGATCACGGTCAGGACGACCCTGCTGACGAGCACCGCGAGCGCCGCCGCGGGAGCCGGCAGCGCGCCCGCGAGGACCGCGGCGAGCACCAGCTCCCGCACTCCCGCGCCGGCGGGCGCGACGACGAACAGGAACCCGGCAGTCCAGGCGAGAGCCCAGCCACCGGCGGCGAGGGCGAAGGTCCGCAGGGTGGGTGGCAGGCCCAGCCCGGTGCAGAGCACCCAGAGCTGCAGCCCGGCGACGAGCCATCCGGCCACCGACCAGCAGACCGCGCGGCCCAGGCCGCCCCAGGTCATCGGGTGCTCGAGCGCACCGCGCCCGGTGCGGCGGAGGACCGACCCGATCATCCGGTTGAGCACGGGCGGCACGAGCACCACCACGACCACGGGCGCCGCCCACACCACCCAGGACCACCTACCCAGCGCACCGCCGGACACGAACGGCAGCGCCACCGCGCCCACGGCCGCGCCCGACGCCACCGACACGGCGACGGCCACCAGCATCGACGCCGCCGATCGGCCGCGCGGCACGCGGTGCCCCGCTCCGACCTCCGCGGCGGCCACGACGTTCCACACGCCGCCCGGTACGTACTTGCCGAGCTGGCTGATGCCGAACACCGCGACGGCGCTCCGCAACGACAGGGGCGAGCCCAGGTCCGCGAGGACCGCGCGCCAGGCCAGCAGCGTGCACCACACGTACAGGGCGCCGAGGACCACGACCAGGGCCATCTCGGTCCCGGACAAGTCCCGCGCCGCACGGGCCAAGGGCTCCCGGTTGCCCAGCACGTACCAGACCGCCAGGCCCAGGGCGACGGTCAGGAAGCCCCACCGCACCCACGGCGAGCGCAGGACGGCGAGCGCGCCCCGGACCGCCGGGCGGACGACTCCCCGGACGCCCGAACGGCCGGCCGGGCGGCCCACGGGCGCCGGTGTCGTGCCCGCGCGGCTCTCCGTCACAGTGCACCCCGGCGGTGCAGCTCGGCGACCAGCGGCTCGGTGACGGCCTGCGGCCGGATCCGGTCCCGTCCCTGCGCGGCGCGCACCCGGGCGGCGGCCAGGGCCGCGGGTGCGCAGAGCCCGACGAGCGCGTCCGCCAGCGCCCGGGGGTCGGCCGCCGGGACCAGCTCGACGTTCTCCCCCACCGCCCGCCGCTGCGGTGGTGTGTCCGACGTGACCACCACGCAGCCCGCCGCGAGCCCTTGGTACACCTTGTTGGGCACGACCCGCAGGCCCTTCGGGGTGTCGCTGAAGATACCGAGGCAGACCTGGTGGTCCGCGACGAGACCGGGCAGCAGGTCGGGCTCCACCCAGTCGTGCCAGGTGACCCCCGGTGTCCCCGCGAGGATCTCGCGTACCCGGGGTAGCTCCTGGCCTGTGCCGACCATCGTCACGCGCAGCGCGGCGCCCGCGGCGACGGCGTCCCGCACCGCCTCGGCGATGACCGGCGCGCCCTGGAGCGGGGTGTACAGCCCGAAGAAGACGACGGACAGCGTGGGAGCCTCGCGGGTCTCGGCCGACGGGGAGCTTGTCGCGCGCCAGGCGTCCGGCGCGCCGACCAGCACGACCACGCCCTTGTCCGGCTCGGGGAGCATCTGGCGGTGCTCCTCGGTGTCGGTCACGACCAGGTCGGCGCACGCGACGGCCAGCCGGTCCAGCCCGCTCAGCAACCGCACCCGCAGGCCGGCGGCCCCACGGTCGGTGGCGGTGTCCCCGGCGAAGACGAGATGGTCGAGCACGACGACCGAGCGCGGGTACAGCAACCGCGCGAGGATCACGTCGAAGTGCCCCAGGTAGCCGACGAGCACGGCACCCGGGCGGCCTTCCGCCCGCCGCTGCCGCACGGCGTCGCCGACCAGGCCCGCCCAGCACCGCAGCAGACGGAGCAGGAGGGCGGGCAGGCGCCAGGGCTGCTGGAGCAGACGCACCCGCTCGGCGGTGGAGAAGCCGAGGGGCCGGTTCAGCTCGGTGACCTTCACGCCGTGGGCACGCAGCCCGGCGATCAGGACGGCGATGCGGGGGTGGCGTGCCGCGTCGTAGGTTCCGAGAGCGATCACTACACGGCCGCCGGGAGGTCGGCGGAGCCCGTCGACCGGCCCTGGCCGAGCGGCCCGGCCCGATCGACCGGGCCCGGCTCGTTCCCGCCCGACGATCTCCGGTTCTCCGTGGCCGCGGATCCGGCCGGCGCCGCCGTCGTGCCGTACTGGACGTCTTTGAGGCGCTCCAGCGTCTCCTCGAGCAGCACCCGGTTGGTGCGCTGAAGGTCGGCGAGGACGAGCAGGGCGAAGCTGAGCAGGGCGCCCACGAGGGAGGTCGCGCCGAGCACGATGGACTGGAGGTGCTGCCCGCCCGTCCCGGTGGCGAGGAGCACCGCGTACCTGCCGAACGGGATCGCGGCACCGAGCGTGAAGGCCAGGCCGAGCGTGATGAACACGGCGTGCGGCTTGTACATCACGTAGGACCGGCTGATCGCCTGGCCCGACTTGATGATGTGCTGCCCCATGCTCGTGAAGAGCCGCGACTCCCGGGTCTTCGGGTTGGTCGTGACGGGCAGGCTCTGGATCCGCAGGCGCTTGTGGCCGGCCTGGATGATCGTCTCCATGCAATAGCTGAACTGCGTGACGACGTTGAGCCGCATCAACGCCCCGCGTGAATACGCACGAAAGCCGCTCGCGGCGTCGGGCAGATCTGTACCCGCGGCAAAGTTGACGACATTGCTGCCTATCTTCTGCAGCGCCTTCTTCAGCGGGGAGAAATGCTCGATGGTGCCGGTCTGCCGGTCGGCGATCACAATGTCGGCGTCGCCCAGCACCACGGGCATCACGAGGTCGCCGATCCGTTCCTGCGGGTACTGGTTGTCGCCGTCGGTGTTCACCACGATGTCCGCGCCGTGCCGGAGCGCGTAGTCGACGCCGTCGCGGAACGACCTGGCCAGCCCCATGTTGCGGGTGTGGTGGACGAAGTGCCGCACCCCGAGGCGGCGCGCCACCTCGACCGTGCCGTCCGTGGACCCGTCGTCGACGACCAGGATCTCTATCTCGTCGATACCCGGAATACTGCGGGGAATCGTGGCAAGCACCAGAGGAAGGGTTTCTTCCTCGTTCAAGCAGGGGATCTGCACGAACAGCTTCATGGCCCTGTGCTTTCGGTAGCAGGCTTTCGGCACGCAGTTGCGGTCAGGGGATGCGGCAAGCGGTTACGGCAAGCGGTAGTGGCGTCGCCACCGTAAGCACGAAAGGTGGCCGAGACATGAACATCGCGTGCCATGTAGCGACTGTTATCCGGCCGTTATCGCCGGTGCCCGGATCGTCCAGTTCGGCGTGGATACCCTGCTCGCGTGACCCGACCTCGCGCGGTTCCGGTCGTCGTGTGGCTGATCGTGCTCCTGCACCTGGCGGTGATGCTCGGCCAGACCGCCGTCTTCCCCCATCTCCGTTCGCCCGACGAACGCCAGCACGTGGACCTCGTCCTCCAGGTGCGGCAGGGCGACGCCTGGCCGTGGCCCGGCCCCGGCACCACCTACGTGACACAGGGCGTGACGGCGGGCGGCTTCGTCGAGGCCGACAGCCTCGACGGGCCGCTGCACCTTGCCGACCGGGACGACGTGCCGCCGCGCGGCGAGCGGCCCTCGTACCTGGACGCCGGCGGCACCGCGACGCTGACGGCCGAGGCGCCCGACGGCAGCGTCGCGCCGGTGTTCAACCAGCTGGTGCAGCACCCGCCGCTGTACTACCTGCTCGGGGCGGGCGTCGTGAGCCTGGTGCCCGACTGGCAGGACGCGCCGCTGGACCAGGTGTGGCTGCTCCTGCGCTGGTGGAACGCGCTGCTCGCCCTGCCGCTGCCCCTGCTGCTGTTCGCCGCCGCACGGCGCCTGCGGCTCCCCGAACCGCTCCCGGTCGCCGCCGCGCTGGTCCCGCTCGCGATCCCCGAGCTGACGCACCTGGAGTCGGCGGTCAACAACGACAACCTCCTCGTGATCCTCGGGGCGTGCGCCACGCTGCTGGTGATCCGGGTCCTCACCGGCGACCTGAGCCGCCGCACGGCCGCCCTGCTGGGGCTCGTCACGATGCTCGCCCTGCTGACCAAGGGCTTCGCGCTGATGT
Organism: Promicromonospora iranensis; assembly: GCF_028994775.1. GTDB lineage: Bacteria > Actinomycetota > Actinomycetes > Actinomycetales > Cellulomonadaceae > Promicromonospora > Promicromonospora iranensis_A. The sequence continues at coordinate 16,150 of NZ_JAJQMN010000023.1, forward strand.
TCCCCCCGTGGATCCTGCTGGCCTACGCCGTCGTCGCCTACCGGCACCGCGACCGCCTCCGGACCGCGGTGGTGGCGCTGCTGGTGGCCGCCACCCTCACCCTTCCCGGCATCGCCTGGTGGGTGCGCAACGTCGTGGTGCACGGCATGCTCCAGCCGCACGGCACACACGCCACGCCCCCTGACCTCACCCCCGTCCACGGCTGGGCCGACGGCGGTCTCGCCTGGCTCGGTCGGTTCACGGAACGCATGGTCACGCTCTTCTTCGTGCAGGACCACGCCGCCACCCGTGAGCACGACGCCTCGTGGTGGATGGCCCGCGTGGCGCTCGTCGTGGTCCTGGCCGGCCTGGTCACCGCACTGGTGCGCCGACCGGTGCCCCGGCTCGACGCGCTCGTGCTGCTGTTCCCGGTGCCCGCCCTCGCCGGGATCGTCGCCCGCGGCTCGTGGGAGCAGTTCGCGGCGTTCCACGACCTCGGCGCCGCGCAGCAGGGCCGGTACCTGTACACCGGCCTGGTGGGGCTGATGGTCGTCGCGCTCGCCGGCGCGGCGGTGCTGCGCCCCGGACGGCGCCGCGTGGTGCCGGCGGCCCTGCTGGTGCTCGCCTGCGGCATGCACCTGGCGTACCAGCATGACGTCTGGCGCCTGTACTGGATGCCGTACGACGCCGGGCCGGGTGCGTTCGCCGACGCCCTGGCCGCCGTCGGCCACTGGTACGCGTTCCCGAGCGCCGTGCCGGTCGCGGTGCTGGTCGCAGGTGTGGCGCTCGCCGCAGCCGTCGCGCTCTCGCTCACGCGGAGCGCTGTCGGCGAACGGCGGCCCGGGCGCTCCGCCAGCGCCGACGCCGAACCGCTGGCCGCCGCATGATCCGCGCGCTCGTCCGGACCGCCACGCGCATCCGGTCGCGGTCCGAGCAGCTGGCCCGTGGCCGGGCCGAACACCTGGCGCTCGGCTGCGCGGTGCTCACCGGGATGCTCCTCGCCCTGGTGGTCGCCCTCGCGGACGCCCCGTACGCGACCGGCGACGAGCCGCCGCACGTCGACTACGCGTACCAGGTGTGGCACGGCGAGCTGCCGGTCTTCGAGGACGGCCTCGAGCTGCGGCCCGACGGCGCCTGGCTCGCCCCGGTGCAGTGGACGGCCCAGCATCCGCCGCTGTACTACCTGCTGATCGCCCCGCTCGTGGGCCCGCTCGCCGACGCCGGGCACCCCGTGGCCGCCGTCTATGCCGCGCGCGGCGTGAACGTGCTGCTCAGCGGCGTCTTCGTGCTCGCGGTCGGATGGAGCGCCCGGCGCCTGAGCCGGCCGGGCAGCACGCTCCCCGTGCTCGCCGCGTTCCTCGCCGGGGCCATGCCCGCCGCCGCCCACGTCGGCGGCAACGCGTACAACGACCTGCTGGCCGCCACCGGCGTCACCGTCCTCTTCGGGCTCGCGGCGACGGTGGTGCGCCGCGGCCTCGACACCCGGCTGATCGCGCTGCTGTCGCTCGTCGCCGCGGCGTGCGCGCTCACCCGGCTGTCCGCGGCGCTCATCGCGGCGGTGGTCGCGGGTGTCGCCCTGGCTGCCGGCGGGGTCCGGGCCGCGCAAAGTCGCGGCCGATGGGCGCACGTCGTGGCGCTGGCGGCGGCCGGGCCGGGTGCGGTGCTGGCCACCAGCGGCTGGTTCTACCTGCGCAACCTGCGGCTGACCGGCACGATCACGGGGTCACACTTCGACTGGGCGCTGGAGAACCAGAACCGGCAGGTCCGGCCCGTGTGGGCGGTGCTCGCCGACCCCGAGACCTGGCTCCGGCTGCCCGACCTCTTCTGGTGGGCCGGGCGCCTGCCCCCGAACACGCCCCTCACGGTCACCACGCTGGTGGTTACCGCCGTGCTGCTCGTCTGGACACCGCTGGTGATCGCGCTGCTCAGGAGGCGTTTCGTCGGACCGACCTACGGTGGCGGCGGCCCGGCCGACGAAGACCCGACCCGGACCGACGCGCTGCTCCTGCGGGCGCTGCCGGTCGTCGCGGTGCTCGTCGCGGTGTCCGTGCAGGTCGCGTACGCCTCCAGCAGCGGCGGCGTCTACCCGCGTTACCTCCTGGTGGTCTCTCTTCCGCTGTGCCTGGCGATCGCGGCGGGCCTGGCCGTACGGCCCCGGCTGCTCGTTCCGGCCTGGACCGCGCTCACCGTGCTCGACCTCGCGGTCTGGCTGACGGTCGAGCTGGTCACGCCGCCGGAGCCGGGCTACTACTCCGAGCCGCCGCTGCTCGCCGCCGTGGCGGGCGGCGTGGCAGCCGCGGCCGTCGTGTGCTCGGCGGTGCTCGCGCTGGGCGCCGTCCGGGAGATCGGCGTCGCGCGGGTGAACCGGGCCGCCGCCACGACGGCGGCGACTCCGACGAGCAGCGCCACGGATCCGACCAGCGCGAGCTGAACGCCCGTCAGCGGGCTCCACCCGGCCCAGCGAGCGGCGGCGTCGGCCACCGACTGGCCGCTCCCCTGGTAGAAACCCCAGAACCCGTAGGCCAGGCCGCTCGCCGCGGCGAAGGCCGCCGCGCCGGTCACCCACGGCACCGCCCGGTGCAGCCGCCCGCCGAGCAGGGCCTGCAGGCCGAGCGCCGTCCCGGCGCCGAGCGCGAGGAGCCCGGCGAACAGATACCGGCCCTGCACCGCGGAGATCCACCCGTGGGCCGAGTAGTCGGGCCAGGCGTTGACCAGGACCCCGCACCACAGCGCCGCCGGCTGCAGCAGGAGCACGGCGGTGGCCCGCCGCGCGGGACCCCGCACCACGGCCAGGCCGCACAGTGCCGCGACGACGACGGCGGCCGTCCAGAAGACGGCGTCGGGCAGCCGGAGCTCCAGCCAGCCGAAGTTGCCGAAGAACGACCGGGTCAGGCTGGTCACGACGGTCCGCAGGAAGTACCAGAGGCCTTCCGGCTCCGACTCGACGAACCGGTCCGGTATGCCGACCGGCTGGACCGCGCCCAGCACCAGCAGGTTGCGCAGCCACCACCAGCCGCCCACCACGAACGCCGTCCCGCCCGCGACCAGCGCGCCCGCCACGCGCCGCGGACGCGGCCCGGACGCCAGCAGGTAGGCGGCGGCCACCACGGGCAGCGCGAACGCCGCCATGACCTTGGTCAGCAGTCCGACGCCGACCACCACGCCGAGCCCGGCCGCCGTCCGCAGCCGGAGGTCGCCGGTCAGCACCCGGACGCCCAGGTAGGCGGTCGCCGCCCCGCTGAGCGTGACGAGCGCGTCGTTCGTGACGCTGCCCAGGATGTGCCCCGCCTGCGGCACGAACAGCGTGAACGACGCCGCCACCAGCGCCGCGGCACGCGATCCCGACAGCCGGCGCACGGCAGCGGCGGTCAGCAGCGGCAGCGGAAGCAGCAGCGCGACGTCGAACAGCCGCAGCACGAGGAGCTGGATATCCCACCGAGCCTCGGCGGTGCCCGTCACGTGCAGTACGCCGGCCGCCACCGCGTAGTACAGCGGCGGGTGCTGCGTCATCTGGTCGACGGCCTCGGGGTCCATCGCCCGGGTGCTGGTGCCCGGCGGGACGGCGTCCGCCAGCGCGTTCTCGCGGGTGACCATGCCGCGCTCGGCGTCGAGGGTCGGCGGCACCGTGACGAACGCGGGGATGCCCTCCCGGTCGAGGTGCCGGCCGGGGACGTCCGTCGTCAGGGCGGCCTGGTCGCGTGCCGCGTCGACCGCCGGGCCGACGAGCGCCTTACCGGCCGCCGGCCATCCGCCGCCGTACGCGACGCGCAGCACGCTGTTGACGTGCTGTGGCTCGTCGGGAGCCCGGAACGCCGGGGTCAGCACTGCCCAGAGCACGCCCGTCAACGTGACGAGAGCGGTGATCAGGGCAAGCGCCCGGCGGTACGCCGCCTCGGCGGGATCGTCGCGCACGGCAACAGGATAGGGGTGCACGCGGGACTCGGCGCCCGATCCGCGCCCGGAGAGCGATCCCGCACGACGGGCGCAGGTCGGCGTAGTCGGCAAAAGGTCGGGTGGTCGGTAGAAGGTCAGATGGTCGGTAGCTCGGAATGCCGACTACCTGACCTTCTACCGACCACCCGACGTCTTGCCGACCACGCTGGCCCCGGCGAGTCGCATGCCCGATCGTTTCCTCGAAGCGGACAGGACGAGGACCCCTGGTGTACTGGTCGTGGCGGTGACGAACCTGGGCACCGATCGGACGTATCGTCGGTAGGTGCCTCCGTTCTCTCCTCGCGGCCGGAACCGGCGGTCGGACCGCAACGCCGGACCGGCCGGCAGCTCCTCCGGCAGCCCTGGCGCCGGCAGCCCCAGCGGTACCGCCGGGTCGACCGGTATCCCCAAGGCCTCCGAGGCCGATCTGCTGCGGCTCGCTGCGATCCGGCCGGGCGGCCCCGGCGGACAACCGGGCGACTCCTCGGGTGACGCGGTCCGCCCCCGGCGCCGGGACCGCCGCGGCCGGGGGCTGCGTGGCCCGATGTTCCCGCCGGGGACTCCCGCGCACCGCACACGGGCGCAGCGGTTCGACGACTTCGTGCTCGACGTCGTCGAGGACCTCGACCGGACCTGGGCCGCGCAGCTGCGCGGCACCGAGTTCGCCGTCGAGGACGTGCCGCCGTCCGATCCGGCACCGTGGGAGGACGGCGGAGTGCTGCTCGGCCGGTTCTTCCCCGCGGAGGCCGGCCGGCCCGGGCGCGTGGTGGTCTACCGCCGGCCCGTCGAGGTGCGGGCGTTCGACCGGGAGGACCTCGCCGACCTGGTGCGCGACGTCGTCGTGGAGCAGGTGGCGCACATGCTGGCGCGCACCCCGGAGGAGATCGACCCCCGCTTCGGCGACCGGTCCTGACACCCACGCGCCGGATCTGACGCCGCGCGGCCGACCTGACGCCAGCCTGGCGGGGCCCGTGGCTCAGCCGGCCGCGTCGACCCGGCGCACGCGCACGTCCCCGCCCGCGGCGAGCGGCGCCGTCGGCGACAGCACCGAGAACAGGCTCTCGTCGTCGGCCTCGGCGAGGCGCACCGACCAGACGACCCCGGGCTGATCGGCGGGCTGCTCCGCGACCACCGCGACGGTGTCGCCGAGCTCCGCCAGCTCCGCCCGGTCCAGCTCCACGGTTCCGCCGGTGGGCACCTCCACAGCGCGGGTCCAGGCCTCCTCACCGTCCGGCCCGACGCCGCGCAGCGCCACCTCGGTGCTGCCCTCCACGTCGTCGATCCGCTCCGGGTCGCGCTCGTCGGGCACCCCGCTCAACGTCACCTCGTAGGCGGCGTGCTCCGGGACGGCGACCGCGCCGTCGGCCACGGCGCCCCCGCTCGGCACCGCCTGGCCGGCCAGCCATGCCCGGTCGTAGGGGTCGTCGTCGACCACCGCATCCTCGGCCGCCGTGCCCTTCCGGTCCACCGCGGCGCCCGCGACGACCGGCACGTCGGCGTCCACGACCACGGTGTAGCTCCCCTCGGACAGCCCGCCCAGCGGGAGCGTCGTGACCTGGCCCGGTTCGAGAGAGACCTCCTCGCCCCCACGCAACCGGACCGGCCCGTCGGGTCCGAGCACCGCGAGGCTCGCCGTGCCGGCCACGGTGCCCGGCGTCAGCAGGTCGAGCCGCGGTGCGTGCGGGTCGTCGACCGGCTCGCCGGTGCTGACCACACCCGAGACCGCCGTCGTGGACGACGGCGCGCCCCCGCTCACGACGAGGTCGGCGCCCGCGGGCACGAGGCCCTCGATGCGGTGGTGCTGCACGTAGGCGCCCACCCGGCCACCCTCCGCGGTGACGTGCAGCGCGAGACGGCTCTGGTCGGGCGCGATGGCCTCGAGCATGGTGATCACCTGCTCACCCGGCGGCACGACGACGAGCGACTGGCTGCCGAGGACCACGGGTCCGGAAGCGCCCCAGGCCTCGAGTGACACGGTGGCCGGCGTGCGGCCGGGATTCTGCAGCACGAGGCGGCCGCTCGAACCCACCGAGGTGCTGCCGCCGACCAGCCAGTGCTCGACGGACGGCACCGCGCACGGCCCGGCCACCATGCCGCGCAGGTCGCCGTCTGTGGTCACGGACGCGACGGTCGCCGTGGCGTAGGTGGCGCCGCCCGGCGTCACGCGCACCGTGCGCGCCCCGGAGAGCTCGCCCTCGCGCACCGCGGCGACGTCGCCGACGGTCAGCGGGCCGGTGAGCTCGTCGGGTCGTTCCCCGTCGAGGGTGGTGATCGACGGCTCGGTACCCGCCGCGCTGTCCAGGACAGCCGCGGTCAGCGACGTGGTGGTCTCGACGGGCGCAGCGCTGAACTCGTCGTCGCCGACGTCCGGCTGCTCCAGCTCCGCGGGCACGGGGCAGACCAGCCCGCCCTCGGCCGCGGCCACGGGAACGGCGCGCACGTCGTCCGCCGGCGGCGCCGCGGCCCGCCCGGCGCCGTCCGTGACCGTGAGGGCGGCGACCGCCATCGCGCAGAGCAGACCGCCCACCGCGGCGGCCGCCCGGCGGGCGCCGGGCGGGACCACGAGCTTCTTGCGCTTCATCGAACCCTCCTGCGTCCCACCGGCAGGGCCAGCAGGGCGAAGACCACCAGTGTGAACGTCGTGAGCACCAGCCATGCCGTGCGGTGGGGCGCCTCGTAGCGCACCACGAGCTGCCCGGCGTCAGGCCCGAGCGCGAACGCCTGCAGGCCCGCCGGCTCGTCGACGGCGACCGGCTCGAGCCGGCGCCCGTCGAGCGTCGCGTGCCAACCCGACCCTGCGGCCTCCGCCAGCACGACGGTGCGGTCCGCGCCGCCGGCGGCCACGTCCGCGCGGAGGGCCGTCCCACGCGACGGCAGCACCTGCCGCGTGGTGCCGTCCTCCTCGATGCGGGCCCAGCCGGGTGCGGGCTCGTCCACGGGTGCCACACGCCACACCGAGATCGCCTGCCCCTCGGTGACGCGGCTCATGCCGGGCACCATGTCGAGCGTCGCCACGAGATCGGCGACGGCTGGTGCGGCGTCGGTCCCGGTCGCCGCGTCCGCGCCGCCGTCGGACCGCACCTGCACCGCGCCGATCCCGAGGTCGGCCAGCTGCTGCGGCACACCGTCGGTGGCGCCGGAGACCAGCGCCGCGACCGCGGCGTCCAGGGTGGCCGCCGGTTCGTCACCGGCGGCACCCGACGTCGCCCTGGCGGCCGCCGAGACGTCAGCAAGCTGCGAACCGTCGGCCCGCAGGAGCGCGTACTGCACGGTGCCCTCCTTGTCCCCGGCGAACCCCACCTCGAGCACGCGCGCCTGCCGTGGCGGCGCCTGCATCTGTTGCCCGACGGCCGGAACCACCGGGTCGGCCGTCACGTGCAGCATGCCGGTCCGCCCCGGGTCCGCGACGCTGCCGGAGCCGGTCAGCCACGCGGCCGCCTGCGCCGCGGGAAGCAGGAGGGCGACCACGGCCAGCCCGACGGCGACGACCGAGCGCGCCGAGCCGAGGAAGCCCTGGAGCGACGTCGCGCTGTCGGCGAGCGCGCGGACCCCCGCGAGGGCGGCGGCGCCGAGACCGAGGAGGAGCAGCGACAGCCCCGGGCCGGACCACCGGCCGTCGTCCTGGGCCACGACCGCCACGGCGAGGCCGGCCGCGGCGACGAGCCAGCCCACCATCGACATCGCCGCGACGTGCTGCGCCGAGTCCGCCACCCGCTTGCGGCCGAGGCCCAGCAGGGCCGCCACGAGCCCGGCCACCGCGAACGCGAGCACCAGCACCCCCAGGGCCCACGGGCCTGTCGTCACGATCGCACGGACGGTGACCGGCACCGGCCCGTCACCCGGCACGTCGAGCCAGGGGGCGGGCACCGCGGGCAGCCCGAGCAGCAGCTCGAGGCCCGAGGCGGAACCGGGCGCGGGGACGCCCGACCCGGCGAGCGGCTCGGCGGTCAGGAGCCTGCTGTTGCCGTGGCGCAGCGCCGTCCACCAGAGCGGGGCACCGACGACGAGGGCTGGGACGAGCGCGAGCGCGAGGTAGACGCGGCGGCGCGGGGCCACGACCATGGCCGCCGCCAGCACCAGGACAGCCGCCGGGAGCAGCGCCGGCGCACCGGCCACCACGCAGGCGAGCAGCAGCCCGCCCGCCCCCGCCGCGCCCAGCGATCCGGCACTGGTCCGGGAGGCGCGGGCGGAGGCACCGGCCAGTTCCTCGGCGGCGCCGTCGGGCGGGCCGAGCCGGTCGACCGCCTGCGCGCCCACCGCTCGGATCAGCGCGACCGCGGTCCAGGGCAGCAGCGCGTGCGCCAGCACACCGCCGAGCAGGCCGCCGTCCAGCGCCCCGAGGAATGCGGGGGCGACGGTCCACGCGAACGCGGCGAGCGCGCGCAACCACACCGAGCGGGTCACCGCGCCGGCCGCAGCCCATGCACCGACCGCCGCCAACGGCAGAGCCAGGAGGAGCACGGCGTCCACGGCGTGCTGCAGGGAGCCCCCCACCAGCGCCGAGAGGCCGGTCAGCACGAACAGCAGCGGGTCCGCCGGGGCTGCCGTGCCGAGCCCGTCGCGCACCCAGCCGGACGTCGCCGCCGACCACGCGGTCGCCGTGGTGCCGCCTGCCGGGAGCAGGGCGCCGCCGACCAGGCGGCCGCCGGACGCGAGCGCGCCCAGCGCGGGGCCGAACAGCGCCGCCGCCAGGCCCACGGCGGTGAGCAGGACCACCGCCAGCGCCGACCGGCGCCGGACGGCCAGGGCCTGCAGCTCCGCCTGCTCCAGCTCGGACGGCGCGGCGTCGACCCGGTGGGCCTCGCCGCGGGCGAGCCGCTTGTCGCGGCGCTCGGCGGCCACCTCGCGCCAGGTGCCCAGCAGCGGCCGCAGCACGCTGCGCGGCACCGTCGACGTGCGCGCGATCCGGTAGCGGGCACGCAGCAGGGGCCCCAACCGGAACACCGCCCACAGCGGCGCGACCAGCTCGTCGCGCGCCTGGTCGGGCTGCTTCATCGCGAGCCGGTAGCTCGCGGCGAACGGCGCCCACAGCAGCATCCCGAGCATCGCGAACGGCAGGATCCACGGCGCCACCGACGTGAGCCGCAGGTAGAGCTGGCTACGGCGCCGCGCACCGGACGAGCCGGGGGCGTGCAGGGCGACCTGCGCGTGCCGCACCACGGCGTCGGGCACGACGACGACCCGGTGTCCGGCGAGCCGCACCCGCAGGCAGAAGTCGGTGGAGTCACCGAACTGGCCGTAGGCCGGGTCGGTGCCGCCGACCTCGCGCCAGACCGAGGCACGCACCAGCGCCCCGGCGAGGCCGACGGCGAGCACGTCCTCGCGCGCGTCGTGCTGCCCCTGGTCGATCTCCGTGTCGTCGATGCCGGTCATGCGCCGGCCGAGCGGCGAGACCGTGTGCCCCACCTCGACGAGCACTCCCCTGTCGGACAGGTCGGGATCGAGGGGTGCGCCGTCCGGCCCGGTCTCCCAGCGCCGCTGCTTGCAGCCCGCCACGGCCACCGCGTTCGAGTGCTCCACCGCACGGGTCAGGGCCGCCAGGGCGCCGGGCGCGGGCGCGGAGTCGTCGTGCAGGAACCAGAGCCAGCCGTGCTCGGGGGCGCCGGTCGCGGCGAGGGCCGCCCCGATCGCGTCACCGAAGGTGCGGGCTCCCGCGCCGGCCACGTAACGTGCACCACCGAGCTGCAGGTCCTGGTGGCCCGACGTGGCGGGGGCGGTGTCGACGTCGACGACGACCACGTCGTCCGGGGTGCGGGACTGCGTCCGTAGCGCTGCGAGCGTCGCGGCGAGGTAGGGGCTGCTGCCGCGCGTCACGACGACTGCCGTCACGGTGACGGCCACCGGTGCGGGGGCTGCGGTCTGGGCCGGGACCTTGGCCCAGACAGGACCGACCGGGTCCTCGTGGGAACCCCGGTCCGGGCTGGGAGCCGACAGGCTGTCGGTACGTGGAGCGCTCATCTCGCTTCACATCATGCGGCGCGTCTGCGCCGACACGCCGCAGACGCGCCGGTCGAACGGTCAGACTCTCAGACGGCGCGACGCTTCAGCTTGCGCCGCTCGCGCTCCGAGAGACCGCCCCAGATGCCGAAACGTTCGTCGTTCTCCAGCGCGTAGTCCAGGCACTCGGCCCTGACCTCGCAGCCGGAACAGACCTTCTTCGCCTCGCGGGTGGACCCGCCCTTCTCCGGGAAGAAGGCCTCGGGGTCCGTCTGCGCGCACAGGGCGCGTTCCTGCCAGCCGAGCAAGGACTCGTCCGGCTCCGTCAGCTCGTACAGCTCGCCGAAAAGTGGCAGGACCCGTGCTACCGGCGCCACCGCGCTTTCCGCGTCAGTCGGGAACTCCACGTCCGATTCCAGAATGTTCCACATGACGTGCCCCTCCATGCCGTGTCCGTGCTCCGGGGCCATGCCGGCCGACCACGCCGATCACATGCCGATCACATGCCGATCAACTCGACGTGCCGATCCATCCTGACTGGCCAGGCCTGCAGCTTCCCGGCCCCGTTGCGTATGCGCTACGAAAACTGCATACATGGAATTACACGCGTGTCGCCTGGAGTCGTCAAGCGGAAATGTGCTAACGCCCACGGATTCCACGGGTAATTCACGAGTCCTTCCGCAGGTCGTGGCGCACGTCTCACTCGCAGGGCCGCATTTCCTCTGTCGAAACATCCGGCGAGTCGCCACGCCGGAGGTCCGAGATGTGCGGGCCGGACCGCGGGTGTCCGGTCGCACCTCATAGGCTGACGACATGCAGATCGCGCCCCGCAGCGGCGGCCCCGTGCCCGACGTCGCCTCCCTCCTCGCCCGCCTCGCCGCCGACGGCGGCCGCCCCCGCCTCACCTGGTACGGGGACGACGGCGAGCGCGTCGAGCTCTCCGGCGCCGTCCTCGCCAACTGGGTGAGCAAGACCGTCAACCTGCTCGTCGAGGAGTTCGACGCCGCTCCCGGCACGCGCGTCGTCGTCGACCTGCCCGTGCACTGGCGCACGGCGGTGTGGGCGCTGGCCGCCTGGCGCGCGGGCGCCACGGTGGTGCTGCCCGACGCCGGCGCGGCGCACCCGGACGTGGTCGTCACCGACACCCCGGACCGCTGGGCCGACGACGGGGCCGATCTCGTGGTCGTCTCGCTGCCGGCGCTCGCGCGCCGGTACGACGGCGAGCTGCCGTCGGGCGCCATCGACGCGGCCTCCGCGGTGATGACCTACGGCGACGCCATCGGCTGGGTGCCCGAGGTGGAGCCCGACCAGGAGGCCCTGGTGACCGCTACGGGCGGCGTCCGGCACAAGGGCCTGGTCCCCGAGCCCGGCGACGGTGCGCGCGTCCTGGTGGACGGGCGCGGGGCCGTGGCGGAGCTGCTGCGCGACCTGCTCGGGGTCTGGGCGGGCAGCGGCTCGGTGGTGCTCACCTCACCGGCGACCGCCGTGGAGCTGGAGCAGGACGAAGCGCGCCTCACGCGCCTCCTGAGCACCGAGCAGGCACAGCGGACCCGCGGGTAGGCGACAGGGCCGGGGGCGGGCGCGGAACTTGCGCGAACGCATGTCGAACGCACGATTCAGGCGCGTTACCGGTGCCGAGCTGCCCGGTCGCCAGCCGTTCTGCACGTGGCCGCACAAGGGCTTCGGTCTTCTCCACGAACCCTCTACGGTCCGACCCCGGGGGGTGCGCCGCCGTCGAACAGGCAGCACCTATGCTCTGAGGCCGTGACGTTCCCTGACTTCAGCGCCCCCGGCGCGACGACCCCAGCCAAAGGGCCGTCCCATGCCCGGACGCTGAACACGCTGAGCGGCACCTCCCGCGTGGTCGGGATGGTGCTGGTCGCGGTGCTGTCGCTCGCGACGGCCGGTGGGGTGACGGCCGTGACCCGGCTGACGGGGAACATCGACACCGCCGAGATGACGGCCCTCGGCCCCGACCGTCCCGAGGTGGTGCTGCCGGAGGACCCGAACGCCGGCACCCCGCTGAACATCGTGATCATGGGCAGCGACTCGCGCGGCGGGGACAACGCCGACCTGGCGGGCGGCGACGACCCCGGCGCCCGGTCCGACACCACGGTGATCATGCACATCTCCGGCGACCGGTCGCGGGTCGAGATGATCTCGATCCCCCGGGACACGACCGTGGACATCCCGAGCTGCACGACCGAGGACGGCACCACGACGCCCGAGCTCTACAGCACCAAGTTCAACGCCGCGTTCTCCCAGGGCGTGCTGTACGGCGGCGACGTCGCGTCGGGCGCGCTGTGCACGGTCAAGGCGATCGAGGAGCTCACCGGCGTCTTCATGAACGGCTTCATCGTCGTCGACTTCGCCGGGTTCTCCTCGATGGTCGACGCCGTGGGCGGCGTCGACGTCTGCGTCGAGGAGCCGATCTACGCCAAGGAAGCGAACAACCTGTCGCTCGACGTGGGCACCCACACGCTCAAGGGCGTCAAGGCCCTCGACTACGCCCGGGCCCGCAAGGGTGACGGCCTGGGCGACGGGTCCGACCTGGGTCGCATCGGCAGGCAGCAGGAGGTCATGGCCTCGCTCGCCCGCAAGGTGCTGAGCCAGGAGGTTCTGACGAACCCCGCCAAATCGCTCAAGTTCCTCAATGCGGTGACCGATTCGCTGACCATGAACCAAGAGCTGGCCAGCATCGACGGACTCGCCGGGTTGGCTTACTCCATGCGTAACGTGCGGCCTGACACGATCACCTTCATGACTGTCCCCAACGAATACGACCCGGTCCAGACGGCGAACGTGCTGTGGACCGACGAGGCCGTACAGCTGTGGGACAACCTCAAGCACGACAGGCCTGTCGACTTCGACCCGGACGCGCCGTCGGCCGACGCCTCGCCGTCCGCTCCCAGCGACGACGCGAGCGCGGAGAGCAGCGCAGGGACGGGGGACGCGGGCACGGAGACCGGGAACGAGGGCGGCAAGAGAAGCTCTTCGGACCCCGCGCCCGAATCGACCGAGATCAAGCAGGCCGGTGAAGAAGCCTTCACCGGCGCCGACACCACCAAGGTCTGCGGCTAGCCATGTCAGATCCCAGAACGTCGAACCGCTCGGCCCCCGAGGCCGACGACGACGTCACGCGCGTCCGGATACCACCCAGCTTCACGCCCCAGGGCGTGAGCGGGCGTCCCGGCGCCGACGATGCCATCCCGGTGGGTGACACCGGCGAGAGACCGCGTACTCTGCCCGGCGGGGCGTCGAGCACGGAGCAGGGCGGGCTCACAGGCGCGGAGACACCCGGTGTCGGGGTCCCCGGCGTCGGCGGCGCCCACCGCATCGGACGGCCGGAAGGCTCCGACGGAGCCCGCAGCGAACCACGCATACGCAGACAGTCTTCTCGGGAGGTACCGGTGTCCGGCCAGCGCAACAATCCCCCGCCCATTCCACCGCGGAGGTCGGGGATGCCGGCGCGCAACGAGTCCGGCGGGGCACCACGCTCCATCCCGCCGCGTTCCGCGCCGCCGGCCGGAGGGCAGCCGCCGCAGGCCATCCCTCCGGGTCGCCCGGTCCGGGCGAGCGCCGGCCCGGTCCGTCCGACGCCGGTGCGCACCGCACCTCGTCCCCCGGCCGGCGGCGGTCGTGGTGGCGGCACACCGCCGCGCGCGCTCGCCTCCAACGGGCACGGCGGCGGCAACATCCGGATCCGCAAGGGCCGGGTGGCCGGCGTGATCGCGGTGCTGGTGCTGCTCGCCGTCATCGCCTGGCCGGTCGGGCTGCTGATCTGGGCCAACGGCAAGATCCAGCACGTCGAGGCGCTGTCCGAGGCGTCGAACACCCCGGGCACGACCTACCTGCTCGCAGGCTCCGACGCGCGCGGCAGCGGCGGCATCGACGACTCGACGAGCGGCGCCCGCACCGACACGATCATGCTGCTGCACAAGCCGTCGTCCGGACCGGTGGCGCTCATCTCGATCCCCCGTGACACGTACGCGGAGATCCCAGGTCAAGGCGGCAACAAGATCAACGCCGCGTACACCTTCGGTGGCGCTCCGCTGCTGGTCCAGACCGTGGAGCAGCTCAGCGGGCTGACCGTCGACCACTACGTCGAGGTGGGCTTCGGTGGCGTCTCGGGTGTCGTGGACGCCGTGGGTGGCGTGCGGCTGTGCTACCCCGAGGACGTGCACGACGTGAAGTCGAAGCTCAAGTGGAAGGCCGGCTGCCACGTGGCGGACGGCAAGACGGCCCTCGCGTTCGCCCGGATGCGGTATGCCGACCCGACGGGCGACATCGGCCGTGCGCAGCGCCAGCAGCAGGTCATCGCCTCGGTCGGCAAGAAGATCGCGGACCCGGCCGTTCTGCTCAACCCTGCCACGCAGGTCGGTCTTGCCGACGCCGGCCTCGCGGCCCTCGTGACCGACACCAACTCGGGCATCATCGACGTCGCCATGATGGGACTCGCGTTCCGGACCGCGAACGGCGACGACGGCGTGACCGGCACCCCGCCGATCGCCACGATCAACTACCGGACCCCGTCCGGTGCCTCAGCGGTGCTGCTCGACGACAACCAGACCCCCGAGTTCTGGGCCAAGATCCGCGACGGCGAGTACGAGGCGGGCCAGAAGGTCGGCGGCATGCCGGGCTCCTGACCCGTCCGCCGGCCGGACAGGACCGGCCCGGGCAGAACGTCACTCCGCGGGGTGTGTTGCCGTACGTAGACATCCTCTACGCACAGCAACACACCCCGCGGAGTATCTGTCTACCCGACAGCGTCCTGGAATCCCGTGCCGAGCTCGGCGCGCTGTCGAGAGCGGTGTGCTGTCGAGCTCAGTGCGCTGTCGAGATCGCCGCGCTCAACCGCGGACCTGCGACCGCAGCCGCTCACCCTTGGCGTGCGCCACAGCGCTCAGCTCCGTCTGGAACGCCTCCATACGCTCCCGCAGGGCCGCGGCGTCATCCCCCGCACCCGAGGCGAGGATCCGCGCCGCGAGCAGGCCCGCGTTCCGCGCCCCGCCGATCGACACCGTCGCGACCGGCACGCCGGCCGGCATCTGCACGATCGACAGCAGCGAGTCCATGCCGTCCAGGTACTTCAGCGGCACCGGCACCCCGATGACGGGCAGCGGCGTCACGGATGCGAGCATCCCGGGCAGGTGGGCGGCGCCGCCGGCGCCCGCGATGATGACACGCAGGCCGCGGCCCGCGGCCTGCCGCCCGTAGTCGATCATCTCGGTGGGCATGCGGTGCGCGGAGACGACGTCGACCTCCACCGGCACGTCGAACTCGCCCAGCGCCTCGGCCGCCGCCTGCATGACGGGCCAGTCGGAGTCCGAGCCCATCACGATGCCGACCTGCGGGTTGCTGCTCATGCGTTCGCCTCTTCCTCGATGGTCTCGACAGGCTCGACCCGCGACGTGGGCTCGCCCTGTGACGTGGGCTCGCCCCGCAGCAGCGCCGCCGCCGCGATCGCCCGGCGGCGGACCTCGTCCAGGTCGTCGCCGCTCACATTCACGTGACCGAGCTTCCGGCCCGGTCGGACGTCCTTGCCGTACAGGTTCACGCGCGCCTCCGGGAAGGCCGCGAGCACGTCCGGGAGCGCGTCCGTGAGCTCGCCGAGCGTGGAGCCGAGCACGTTCGCCATGACGGTCCAGGTGGCCGTCGGCTCGGTGGACCCCAGCGGCAGATCCAGAACCGCGCGCAGGTGCTGCTCGAACTGGCTGGTCACGGCGCCGTCGATGGTCCAGTGCCCGCTGTTGTGCGGGCGCATGGCGAGCTCGTTGACCAGCACCGTCGGTACCCCGTCCGGCCCTGCGACCTCGAACATCTCGACGGCCAGCACACCGGTCACGTCGAGCCCCTCGGCGACCGTCGTCGCTATCTCGCGCGCCCGGGCGTCGAGCTCCGCGGACAGGCCGGGCGCAGGGGCGACCACCTCCGAGCAGACACCGTCCCGCTGCACCGACTCCACGACGGGCCAGGCCCGCACCTCACCCGATGGGCGGCGGGCCACCAGCGCGGCCAGCTCCCGCGTGAACGGCACCTTCTCCTCGACGAGGAGCTGCGGACCGCCGTCGGCCACCGCGGCGAACCAGTCGTCGACGTCGTCCGCGGACGAGACCACGCGGACACCCTTGCCGTCATAGCCGCCGCGGGAGGTCTTCACGACGGCGCTACCGCCCACCTCGTCGAGAAAGGCGGCCAGGGCGGCGCGCCCGTCCTCGGGCGACGACGCGGGCAGCGGCGCCCACCGCGGGCACGGCACGCCCAGCTCCGTGAGCCGCCGGCGCATCACGATCTTGTCCTGTGCCTGGACCAGCGCGTGCGGGCCGGGCCGCACCGGCGTCCCGTGCTCGATGAGGTCCGTGAGCAGGTCGTTCGGCACGTGCTCGTGCTCGAACGTCAGCACCGAGGCCGGCCGGCCGGCGTCGGGCGCGATGAGGGAGCGGATGGCCGCCTCGTCGGACGCCGCGCCCACGGGCGTGTCGGTCACGACCTGCGCCGCCGACGAGGCCGGGTCCTCCACCAGGACGCGTAGCCGGATACCCAGCTCACCGGCGGCCGGCGCCATCATGCGGGCCAGCTGCCCGCCCCCCACCACCGCCACGACAGGCGGTCCTGCGGCGGACGGGGCGGTGCCGGACGGCTCACCAGAGGACGAGGGCCGGTCGGCCGGAAGGGGATCGAGTGTTGCGCTCACGTCGGTGAAGCCTACCGGCGGCCGCGACCCTTCTTCTGGCCGAAGCTGGAGATCTTCGACCCCACCGGGAGCACCTGGTGCGGGTCGAGCGTCTTGGGCACGCCCGAGAGGAACACGGAGAACACCGGCGGGGTGCGCTGGGTGAGCTGGAGGTTTCCGCCGTCGGCCGCCACGAGGTCCTTGGCCAGGGCGAGCCCGAGGCCCGTCCCCGCGCCCGACGTGACGCCACGGTCGAAGATCTTGCCCTGCATGTCCTCGGGCACACCGGCGCCCTCGTCCATGACCTCGATCGCCATGGCCCCCCGCTGACCCTCGCGGATCCGCAGGGTGGTGGTGCCGTCACCGTGCTTGAGCGAGTTCTCCAGCAGGGTGGACAGCACCTGTGCGAGAGCACCGGGGGTGGCCAGCACACGGGCACCGCCCGAGTCCTCGACATTCAGGTGCCGGCCCGCCCGCTCGAAGGACTCCCGCCACTCCTCCTCCTGCTGGAGGAAGACGACGGCGACGTCGACGGACTCGGTGGTGCCGCCCTGGGCGCGCCGCGACCGGGACAACAGGTCGTCGACCACGCCGACCAGGCGCTCCACCTGCTCGAGCGAGATCCGGGCCTCCTCCTGCACATCCGGTTCGCTGGAGGTGAGAGTGATCTCCTCCAGGCGCATCGTCAGCGCCGTGAGCGGGGTCCGGAGCTGGTGGGAGGCGTCGGACGTGAACTGTCTCTCCACGGCGAGCCGTGCCGCCAGCCGGTCGGAACTTCGTGCCAGCTCGGCCGCGACGAGGTCGATCTCCTCCACGCCGGACGGGTCCAGCCGTGGACGCACCTGTCCCGCACCCAGCTGTTCGGCCGACGCCGCGAGGTATACGAAGGGTTGCGCCAGCCGGTTGGCCTGCCAGGCGGCCGTCACGGCGCCCGCGGCGAACGCGCCCACGCTGCCGAACACGACGAGGACCACGACGTTGATCGCCTTGATGTACGCCGGCCAGGCCGAGACGGACACCAGCACGCCCATGACCGGCTGCGCCTCGGAGATGAGGCCCCGCTCGATCGTCGCGCCGGTGACCGGCTCGCCCGAGGTCAGCTGCTCCCCGTTGGGCTGGTTCACCGTCACGTAGGCGACGATGTCCGTGTCCTGCGGCTGCACCGCCCGGTCCAGCACCGACTGGTCGACGAAACCGGCCTCGGCGGCGGAACGGTTGCGCTCGTAGGAGTTGACGGAGGAGGCCAGGAGGTCCTGCGCCCGGGTCTCTACTCGCTGGACTTCCTGGCCGTAGATGTACCGGGCACCGAAGATCGCGAGCGGGATGCCCAGGAGCAGGACGGCGACCGCAACCGCGGCGATCGTCGCCTGCAGCACGCGGGCGCGCATCTGGCTAGCTCGCCCCGATCTCGAAGCGGAAACCGAGACCGCGCACGGTCGAGACATAGCGCGGTGCGTTGGCGTCGTCGCCGAGCTTGCGGCGCAACCAGGAGACGTGCATGTCGAGGGTCTTCGTCGAGCCGACCGGGTCCGAGCCCCAGACATCACGCATCAGCGTGTCCCGGACGACCACGGAGCCGGCGTTCTGCACGAGGACGCGCAGCAGGTCGAACTCCTTGGTGGTCAGGTGCAGCTCGCGGTCACCCTGGAAGGCCCGGTGCGCGGAGACGTCGACACGCACGTCCTGCGCGTGCAGCTCCTCCTCCTCGCCGGTCTCGCCGTGCGAACGGCGCAGCAGCGCCCGCACCCGCGCGAGCAGCTCGGCCAGACGGAAGGGCTTGGTGACGTAGTCGTCGGCGCCGGCGTCGAGGCCCACGACGAGGTCCACCTCGTCGGCACGGGCGGTCAGCACCAGCACGGGCACGGTGAGGCCATTGGCCCTGATCTCGCGCGCGACATCGAGCCCGTCCATGTCCGGAAGGCCCAGGTCCAGAACTACGATGTCCGCACCGGTCGAGCTCTCGATCGCACCTTTGCCGGTTCCTTGCACGACGACGTCGTATCCCTCACGGGAGAGCGCTCGTGCCAACGGCTCGGCAATGGCCGGGTCGTCCTCGGCTAGGAGTACGTGAGTCATTTCGCCATCGTAGGGCATAACCGACGCTCTGGCGCTACCCGGGCACACACGGGACGACCGTCCTACCGAATCCTTTCGGTAGAGCTGGCCATGGCGCAAGTGCTACCACGGTATGACGCGCCCTCACAAGGGTTCGACCTACTCTGACCTGCATGGGTTGGTACGAACGGTGGGCACAGTGGTCGGAGCGTTACCGGTTCCTTGTCGACCTCGCTCTGACGGTGCTGTGCGTTCTGATCGTGGTGGTGACCGCGGGGGAGGCGGGCCCTTACTTCCTCTCCTCCGTCGAGGCCGCCCTGATCTCGGCCGCGGTGGTCGCACCGCTCGCCTGGTGCCGCACCCGCCCGGTCGCCTCGTGCATCGCCGTCTTCGTGGCGTGCATGGTGCAGCTCCTCGCCTTCAACACCTCTATGCTGCTGCCGGCCGACCTGGCTGTGCTGGTATCGATGTACTGCGTCACGGTCTACGGGCCCCGCTGGGCCTACCTGATGGCGTGCGGGATGGCCGTGGTCGGCCCGCTCACCCTGGGTGCGATGATGTGGTTCCAGATCCAGGACGCACCCTTCACAGCCGATCCGGCCCCGACCATCGGCACGGTCGTGCTGGTCATGACCTTGTTGGCCTGCTCGTTCGCGTTCGGCCTCGTACGCCGGTCCCGACGCACGATGCTCGTGGCCATGCGTGAGCGTGCCGAGCGCCTCGAGATCGAGCGCGACCAGCAGGCGCAGATCGCGACCGCCGCCGAGCGGTCGCGCATCGCACGCGAGATGCACGACATCGTCGCCCACTCCCTGTCGGTGGTGATCGCGCAGGCCGACGGCGGCCGGTATGCCGCGGCCTCCGACCCCGCCGCCGCCGAGCGGTCCCTCGGCACGATCGCCGAGACCGGCCGCGCGGCCCTGGCCGACATGCGGCGCCTGCTCGGGGTCCTCCGGGAGGACCAGCCCAGCGCCACCACGCCGCTGGGCCTGGTGGCGCCGGACACCGTCACCCGCCGGGGCACGACGACCCGGGCACCGTCCGGCGCCGGCCGTGGCGGTCATGTGGCCGGCGCCGGCGGTGCGGGAGCCACCCCGCCGGCCACCGAGTCGTCGTCGGGCGCCGCGGCCCCCTTGCGGCCCCAGCCCGACACCGGCGACATCGGGAGCCTGGTCGAGCAGGCGCGCGCCGACGGTCTGCGGGTCTCGTGGGCCCGGGTCGGCGTCGAGCGGCGTCTGCCGCCCGGCGTGGGACTCACCCTGTACCGGGTGTGCCAGGAGGCGCTCACCAACGTACGCAAGCACGCGGGACCGCGTCCCGCCGTCACCGTCCTGCTGCGCTGGGGCGAGGACGAGGTGGAGCTCCGGGTGGAGGACGACGGCCGCGGCCTGGCGGCCGACGGCTCCCCCGACGCGGACGACCCGGTGCCCACCGCCGGGTACGGTCTGCTCGGGATGCGCGAGCGGGCCGAGATGTTCGGCGGGACGCTCGCTGCCGGGCCACGCCGGGGCGGCGGGTTCTCCGTGCGGTTCGTCGTGCCCATCCCGCGGGCGTCGGACGCCGCCTCGGACACGTCCTCCGACGCGATGCCGGACACGATGCCGGACGAGCCGATCGACGCCCCGCCGGGCGACCTGCGCGACGAGGAGCCCGAGCACACCGCCCGCCCTGACGGTCCCGGCGCACCACCCGGGCCACGTGCCGACCACACCGACCACACGACCCACGCCGTCCAGAACGACACACGAGGAGCACGATGACCTACGCCCCCGCCGGGACCGACAGACCGGTGCGCGTCGCGCTCGTCGACGACCAGCCCCTGGTCCGTGCGGGTCTGCGCATGGTGATCGACTCCCAGCCGGACCTGGAGGTGGTGGTCGAGGCCGACGACGGTCGCGACGCGCTGCGCCGGCTGGCCGTCACGGCGTCCGACGTCGTGCTGATGGACGTGCGCATGCCCGGGATGGACGGCCTCTCCGCCACCCGCGCGCTCCTGTCGGACGGCGGCGCCGCGGCGGCAGGCGACCCCCGCGTCGTCGTGCTGACGACGTTCGACCTGGACGAGTACGTGCTCGACGCGATCCGGGCCGGGGCCAGCGGCTTCCTGCTCAAGGACGCCCAGCCGGAGGAACTGCTGACGGCGATCCGCACGGTGCACCAGGGCGACGCGGTGATCGCGCCGTCGTCCACGCGACGCCTCATGGAGCGCCTGGTCACGGCGCTGCCGCCCGAGGAGGCGGCGGGCCCGCAGGAGGCGCTCGCCGGGCTGACGAGCCGCGAGCGCGAGGTGCTCGTGCTCATGGCACGGGGCCGGTCCAACACGGAGATCGCCGGCGACCTGTTCGTGGCCGAGGCCACGGTCAAGACCCACGTCGGGCGCATCCTGTCGAAGCTCGACGCCCGCGACCGCGTGCAGGCCGTCGTCACGGCGTACGAGACCGGGCTGGTCCGTCCCGGCTCCTGACGTCGCGGGTCGGGTCACACCGCCGTGAGCGCCACCATGGGGTGCGTACGGACGGCGGCCCGCGCCGGCACCACCGAGGCGACCAGCCCGGCGACCAGGGCGACGCCGAGGACCACCGCCAGCTCGGTCCACGGGACCACGAGCGGCACGGTGCCGAGGACGGACAGCGCGGTGGTCGCGCCCGCCCAGCCGTACACGAGGCCGAGCACGACGCCGAGCACCGCGCCCACACCCGCGATGACCACGCCCTCGACGGCGAGCGTGGCCCGTAGCTGTGCCTTCGAGAGCCCGATCGCCCGGAGCACGGCGTTCTCCCGGGTGCGGTCCATGACGGACAGCGACAGGGTGTTGGCCACACCGATCAGGGCGATGAGCACGGCCACGGCGAGCAGACCGACCACTATCGCGAGGATCGCGTCGATGATCTGCTGGTAGGCGGACCGCTCGACGACGATCCCGGCGACCACGACGGTCTCCCCGGTGGTGGACACCGCCTCCTGCACCGCGGCCACGACGGCTGCGGCGTCGTGGCCGTCGTCGACCTCCGCCCACACCTCGCCGGCCGCTGGTCGCGTGTCGAAGGCCGCGAGGTCCTGCGGCGTCAGGTAGGCACGGTCAGCCGTGGAGCCGCTGTGCACGACGTCGAGCGTCACCGTTCCGTCCGGTCCGGTGAGCCGGAGCGTGTCGAGGCCCTCCAGGCCGTAGAGCGCGGCCGCCCGCTCCGGGACGACCACGGTGCCGGGCCGCAGCCGTTCGGCGTCGGTGGGCGTGTTCGCGACGGACCGCAGCGCGTCCGGGTCGACGACGGCGAGCTGCACGGGCCTGCCCTCGTCCGCTCGCTCGGCGGACACGTTGGTCACCTCGGTCACGGCGCCCAGCCCGTCGACGCCGTGCAGGGCGTCGAGCACGGTGACGGGGACGGGGGCGGCCGTGCCGTTCCTGTCGTACGTGGTGCTGGTGAGCTGGAGGTCGACGGGGAAGCGCGCGTCCAGCTCGTCGTCCATGGCGAGGCGGGCGCTGGCGGCGCCGGTGGTCATCATCGAGACCAGGGTGACGCCGACGAGCAGGGCGGTGGACGTCGCCGCCGTCCGGCGCGGGTTGCGCAGCGTGTTGGCCAACGCCAGGCGTGCCGCCGGTCCGCCGACGCCCGCGAGTCGACCGAAGGCGGCGGCGACCCGGGGCAGCCAGAAGACCGAGCCGACGATGACACCGACCAGCGACACGGAGCCGCCGAGAACCGCGGCGAACAGCCCGGCGTCGATGGTGCCGGACATCCCGAGGGCCACACCCCCGGCCATGACCGCGAGGCCGCCGAACGTCGCCAGGGCGGCGAGCACCGCCCGGCCGCGCGCCGTCCCGCAGCCGCTGGGTGCGGCGGCCGGTCGCAGGGCCGTGAGCGGGGCGACGCGCGACGCGGCCCGCGCGGGGGCGAGCGCGGCGGTGAGTGTCACCAGCAGTCCGACGGCCAGCGGGAGCAGGAGTGCCGGTGCGCTCGGGTCGACCGTCCGGGGCAGCGGCACGCCGAGGTCGAAGCTCGGCGCGACCAGGAGCCCGGCCTGCACGAGCAGGGAGCCGACGACGACGCCCGCCACCGACGCGACGGTGCCCAGGATCGCCGCCTCGAGCAGGACGCTGCGGTAGACCTGCCCGGTGCTCGCACCCACGCAGCGCAGGAGCGCGAGGGTGCGCGACCGCTGGGCGACGAGGACCTGGAGCGTGTTCGCGATGACGAGCCCCGCGACCACCAGCGAGACCGCGGCGAGGGCGAGGGCGAACACGAGGTAGATGATGTTCTGGCCGTCCGAGATCGCCGAGACGACGTCCTCCGCGTACTCCTCGGGCGTGGTGACCCCGGTGGCGGACGGGACGGCGGCGACGAGCCTCTCCCGTGCCGTCTCGAGAGCGGCCTCGTCGCCGGGCCGGTCCAGCGCGACGACCAGCGTCCGCATGCCGGCCGGCCCGGCGGCGCCCGCCTCGTCGGCGACCCGCCGCTCCAGCGCCTCCGGGGTCACGACGGCCACGCCGCCGCCCGCCGCGTAGGTGCCCAGCGGGTCGTCGACCAGGCCGGAAACGGTCAGCTGCTCGGCGACCTCCTGGCCGCCGTAGCACTCGGCGCCGCTCTTGTCGGCGGCGGGTCGGCCGCCCCGCAGGCAGCGCGTCGACGCGACGGTGTCCCCGACGTCGACGCCGAAGAGCTCCGCGACGTCCACGGGGAGCACGATGCGGTCGGGCGCGTCCGCCCAGGCGCCGTCGGCCAGGACCAGCGGCGACAGCCGCGGGTCGGAGGGGGTCGCCACGAGCGACTGGTAGACCGTCCTGCCGCCGTGGCTGAGCCCGGCGTACGCGCCGCGGAACCCGTCGGCCGCCGCCACCCCCTCGGTGGCCCGGACCGCTCTCGTGTCGGCCGGCGTCATGGAGCCGTCCCGGTCGAAGACCACGAGGTCGGCGTCCGCGTACTGCGCGGCCACCTGGTCGTACGTCGTGCGGGTGATGATGGCGCCCGCCTGCAGCGTCGCGGCCACGAAGGCGGTGCTGATAACTATCGCGATGCCCGCCGCGGCGAGCCGGCGGACGCTGCGCCGCATCTGGCCCAGGGCGAGCCGGGTCGTGGGGTCGGCGGTCAGCACGCGGAGCCCTGGGGACTCGTCGGGGCGTGCACGGTGGTGTCCACGAGATCTCCTTCGAGTCGTCGTTCGGGCTGCCGCGCGCTGACCGGTACTGCTGTCGAGCTACCTCTGTCGAGCTACTCGGCCGCGAGCGCCGCCACGGGGCGGGTGCGGACGGCGGCCCGCGCCGGCACGACCGAGGCGACCAGGCCGGCCACGAGGGCCACACCGAGCACCACCGCGATGTCGACCCACGGGACCACGAGCGGCACGTTGCCGATGGAGGACAGTGCCGTGGTGGCACCGGCCCAGCCGTACAGGAGACCCAGCACGACGCCGAGCACGGCGCCGACACCGGCGATGAGCATCCCCTCGATGGCGAGCATGGTCCGCAGCTGTCCCTTCGAGAGCCCGATCGCCCGCAGCATGGCGTTCTCCCGGGTGCGCTCGATGACGGACAGCGACAGGGTGTTGGCCACGCCGATCAGGGCGATCACCACGGCGACGGCGAGCAGGCCCACCACGATCCCGAGGGCGACGTCGATCACCTGCTGGTAGCTCTGCCGCTGGACCACCGCGCCGGTCACCTCCACCACCTCCTCGGTGGTGGACACCTCGTCCTGCACGGCGGCGAGCGTGTCGGCCACGTCCTGTCCCTCGGCGACGCTCGCCCAGACCCGGTTGGGCTGCAGGTCGGGGTAGATCGTCGCGAGGTCCTGCGGCATGAGGAACGCGTACGCGTACTGGGCGTCCACCGTGACGACGTCCAGAGTCGTCTCGCCGCCGGGGCCGGTCAGCTCGACCTCGTCGACGCCCTCGAACCCGTAGTTCTCGGCGACCGCCTCCGGGACGACGAGCGTCCCGGGCCGCAGCGCATCGAAGTCCTGCGGCGTGTTCACCACGTCCCGCAGCGCGTCCGGGGCCGCGGCGACCGCCGTGACCGAGATGTCCTCGTCGGTCGTGGTCAGCCACGCCTCGGTGACCGCGGCCGTCGACCGCAGCCCCTCGACGCTGTCGACGGCGGCATTGACCGCACCCGGCATGGCGGCCATCTGGTCGCCGTCGTAGGTGGTGGTCGCGACGTCGACGTCGACGGGGAACTGGGCGTCGAGCTCGTTGTCCAGGGTGATGCGGGCGCTGGCGGCGCCCGTCGTCATCATGCCGACGAGGGTGACGCCGATGAGCAGCGCGGTGGAGGTGGCGGCGGTCCGGCGGGGGTTGCGGAGCGTGTTCGCCGCCGCGAGCCGGGCCGACGGTCCGGCCGCGCCCACGAGCCTGCCGATGCCGGCGGCGACCTTCGGCAGCCAGAACACCGATCCGATGATCACGCCGATCAGCGAGACGGACCCACCACCGACGGCGGCCAGGAGGCCGACCTCGAGGGCTCCCTGCATGCCCTGTGAGACGCCCAGAGCCATCGAGGCGAAGCCACCGACGGTCATGAGCGTGGCGAGGACCGCACGGAACCGGCCGGCGCCCTTGCGCAGGGTCGGTGCGTCGGTCGGCCGGAGGGCGGCCAGGGGCGCCACACGGGAGGCGGCACGCGCCGGGGCGAGTGCGGCGACGAGCGTGACGAGGATGCCGACGGCGAGCGGCGCGATGAACACGGGTGCGCTCAGGGTGACGCTCTCGGGGAGCGGCACGCCGAGATCGAAGGCCGGGGCGACCATGAGGCCGCCCTGAACCAGCGCGGTGCCCAGCACGATGCCGGCGAGGGACGCGAGGGTGCCGAGGATCGCCGCTTCCAGGAGGACGCTGCGGTAGAGCTGGCCGGTGCCCGCACCGACGCAGCGCAGCAGGGCGAGGGTGCGGGAACGCTGCGCCACGAGCACCTGGAAGGTGTTCGCGATGACGAGGCCTGCCACGACGAGCGCCACGGCGGCGAAGGACATGACGAAGATGAGGAAGATCAGGTCCTGGCCCCCGGACATGCTGGCCACCACCTGCTCGGCATGCTCCTCGGTGGTGGTGACTTCCGTGGCGGCGGGTACGGCGTCCGCGAGCGCGGTGCGCACCGCGTCGGCTGCGCCGGGGTCGTCGAGCGCGACGACGATCGTGCCGATGTTCGACGTCTCGGGCCCCGCCTCGTCGGTGCGCCACTGCGTGAAGGTGGGCGCGCTCACGACGGCGGCGCCGCCCATGGCGCTGTAGGCGTCGAACGGGTCCTGGACGAGGCCGACCACCGTCAGCTTGTCGATGACCTCCTCACCCTCGTAGGTCTCCGAGCCGTCCTCGAGCTTCGTCGGCTCGCTGTCCATGACCCAGCGCGAGGACGAGACGACGTCGCCGAGGCCGATGCCGAGACGTTCGGCGACGTCCTCGGGCAGCGCGATCTCGTCACCCGTCGCGGGCCATTCGCCGTCGGACACCTCCAGCGGTGTGAGTCGCGCGTCGGACGCCCCGCCGACGACGATCTGGAAGATCGACCTCCCGGCGTGGTTGAGCTCTGTGTAGGTGGTCCCCTGGGCATCGGCGGCGGCAACGCCCTCGACTCCGCGGGCGGCCTCGACGTCGGCCTGGGTCAGTGACGCGGCGTCGTCGAAGACCACCAGGTCAGAGCTGGCGAGCCCCGCCGAGACCTGGGCGTACGTCGTCCGGGTGATGATGTTGCCGGCCAGCAGCGTGGCGGCCACGAAGGCGGTACCGATGGCGATGGCGATACCTGCCGACGCCAGCCGGCCCGCGCTGCGGCGCATCTGCCCCAGGGTGAGCCGGGCGGTGGGCATGGAAGTGGCCATCAGGCACCCGCTCCGCTGGTCGTGCCGCCCGGACGGGTGGTGACGGCGGGTTCGAGGGTGCGCAGGGCATCCAGACCGGCCATCGCGGACTCCGGCGTCGGATCACTGATGTCACCCGCGATCCGACCGTCAGCGATCAGAAC
>NZ_JAJQMN010000024.1 GCF_028994775.1 Promicromonospora iranensis
CTCGCCGTACTGGCCACCGAGCACCTCCTGCAGCTTGCGGGCGTAGACGGCATCGGGCTTCTCTGGCTTGACCGTGTGCTGCAGCTCCTGACGATGGAAGAACATAGCGGTACTCCCTCGAAGTAGTGGCGCTCGTGGTGTCCGGTGTTCATTCGCCTCCCTGGCGAACGACCCCTCCACTTTCATAACCGGGCCAACCACTCGCACGTCGAGGGTCAAGCGCCCTCGGGCTCTGCCTTTGCGCGCCGCTCGATGATGCTTGGATAACCCGCCCAGTAGCGTGCACAACGTCTTGCCCACCTCAGTCGGAGCGGACGGCGAGCGGGTCCTCGATGCCGGGCATCAGGACGGTGTCCGCGGTGAGCATCGTCTCCAGCGGCGCCAGCAGCCCAGGGCCGACACCGGAGGGCAGGACGTGCCGGTCGGACTCCCCGACCAGGAAACCTCGTAGGGGGTGTCGCCGTCACCGGTGACGGCGGCCAGCGAGGGCATGCGCCGACCGAAGGCCTGGTGGCCCGACGGCGAACTGATGTGCACCGTGTTGCTGGACGCGGCGGGTGAGGCCCTGCAAGCAGGTCAGCACCAACGGCAGCAGCCGCAACCCGGACGTCGCCATGGGTGCGAACGGCAACGCGATCGTCGCCTGGGACCGGGACTACAACGCGTACGGCGACGTGGACGTCGCCGTACGTGGCTTGGCCCCGAGCGGGGCCCAGGTACTGCTCGAAGAAATTCAACGGCGAGGACCGCAAGCAGGCCCTGCATCCAGGTCGCCGCCCGCCTGGAGCGCCATTCGCAGTTGCTGGGCAGCGCTGACCCCTGGAGGCCGCTTCTGTCCACCACCGTCCCGAGGGCTGGGAGGTTTTACCGCAGGTGAACCGGCATCTGGCCCGGTCAGGAGATCAGGCCAGACACCGGTCGACACTCAGACGTTGAACCCGAGCATCCGCAGCTGCTCCTTGCCGTCGTCCGTGATCTTCTCCGGACCCCACGGCGGCATCCAGACCCAGTTCACGCGGAACCCGTCCACGATGCCCTCGAGCGCCTGCGCGGTCTGGTCCTCGATCACGTCCGTCAGCGGGCAGGCCGCCGACGTGAGCGTCATGTCGATGGTCGTGTGGTTGTTCTGGTCCACCTGGATGCCGTACACCAGGCCCAGGTCGACGACGTTGATCCCCAGCTCGGGGTCGATCACGTCGCGCATCGCTTCCTCGACGTCCACCGCAGTGGTGGGCGACGGGCCCACTCCCTCAGCGGGAGCGGCCGGGGCTTCCTGCCCGACCTCGGTACTCGCCTCAGTCATCGGTCTCTCCTCAGCTCGTTGCCAGCGCGCCGCTGCGCGCCAGCGAGTCCTTGAGCGCCGCCCAGCCGAGCAGCGCGCACTTGATTCGGGCGGGGTACTGCGACACACCGGTGAAGGCTGTCGCGTCGCCGAGGGCGTCCTCGGCCGCGTCGTCGTCCAGACCCTTGCCACGGGAGGACATCAGGTCGTGGAAGAGGCCGTCGAGCCGCGCCACCTCGGCGAGGTCCGCACCCTCGACCAGCGAGGTCATGACCGACACCGAGGCCTGGGAGATGGAGCATCCCTGCCCTTCCCACGAGACGCCCGCCACCGTGCCCGCCGGCGTGACGTCGACCCGGAGGGTCACCTCGTCACCGCACGTCGGGTTCACCTGGTGCGACTCCCCCGCGAGGTGCCCGTGACCCGCCGCGAGTTCGACGAGCCCGTGGCCCACCGGACGCTTCGCGTGGTCCAGGATCACCTGCTGGTACATCTGCTCGAGCGTGCTCACGACGCTGCCTCTCTCGATCGTCCGGACAACCGTCCGAACAGCCTTGCCGAAGTTCTCACTCTGCTCCGAAGAACGCTCGGACCCCCGCCAACGCTTCCCGGAACGCCACTACCTCTTCGACCGTCGTGTAGACCGACGCCGACGCGCGGGCCGTCGCCGCCACCCCGAACCGGCGGTGCAGCGGCTGCGCGCAGTGGTGTCCCACGCGGACGGCGATGCCCTTGTCGTCCAGCACCTGCCCGACGTCGTGCGCGTGCACGCCGTCGACGACGAACGAGACGACCGCCAACCTGTTGGCCGTATCGAGCGGCCCGATCACCTGGACCCCCGGGATGTCGGCGATCTTCAGCATCTCGGCGGCCAGCTCGGTCTCGTGGCGGGCGACGCCCTCCATGCCGAGCTCGTCGAGGTACTGGGCCGCGCAACCCATGCCGACGGCCTGGGCGACCATCTGGGTGCCTGCCTCGAAGCGCTGCGGGGGCGGCGCGTACGTGGTGCTCTCCATGGTCACCACCTCGACCATGGACCCACCGGTGATGGTGGGCGGCATGGCCTCGAGCAGCTCACGCCGCCCGTAGAGCGCGCCGACGCCGGTGGGGCCGAGCATCTTGTGGCCGCTGAACGCGGCGAAGTCGACGCCGAGCGCGTGGAAGTCCACCGGCATGTTCGGCACGGACTGGCAGGCGTCGAGCACCGTGAGGGCGCCCACGCGACGGGCGGCCGCGACGAGCGTCGCGACGGGCGCGACCGCCCCGGTCACGTTCGACACGTGCCCGAACGCGAGGACCTTGGTGCGCTCGGTGACGAGCGCGTCGAGGTTCGAGAGGTCGAGCCGGCCGTCGTCCGACACGGGGATCCAGCGCAGGACGGCGCCGGTACGGGCGCACAGCTCCTGCCACGGCACGAGGTTGGCGTGGTGCTCCGCCTCGGTGACGACGATCTCATCGCCCGGCGCGAGCCGGAACCGCTCGGCCGCGTCGCCGCCGCGACCGAGTGTCGCGTTGGAGAAGGCGTAGGCCACCACGTTGATCGCGGCGGTCGCGCCCGGCTGCCAGACGATCTCGCCCTCGTCGGCCCCGACGAACGCGGCGACCGCCGCACGCGCCTGCTCGAACGCCTCGGTGGCCTCCTCGGCGAGCTGGTGCGCGCCGCGGTGGACCGCGGCGTTGCGCTGCTCGTAGAAGTCCACCCCGGCGTCGAGCACGACCTGCGGCTTCTGGGACGTCGCGGCGGAGTCCAGGTAGACGAGGGGCTGACCACCCCGCACCGTGCGCTCGAGCAGCGGGAAGTCCGCGCGCACGGCGGCCAGCTCGGTCGTCGAGAGCGCTGTGGCGGACGCGTCGTCCGGGCGCACGGTGGCGGTGGTGGTCATGATGTCCCCTCGTGGTACGTCAGCGGTGAATCAGGCCGAGACCGTCTTGTTCGCGCCGAGGTACTTGTCGTAGCCCTCTTCCTCGAGGCGGTCGGCCAGCTCGGAGCCACCCTCCTCGGCGATCTTGCCGTCGACGAAGACGTGCACGAAGTCGGGCTTGATGTAACGCAGGATGCGCGTGTAGTGCGTGATGAGCAGGATGCCGACGTCGGTCTGCTCCTTGGCCCGGTTCACGCCCTCGGACACGACGCGCAGCGCGTCGACGTCGAGGCCGGAGTCGGTCTCGTCGAGGATCGCGAAGCGGGGCTTGAAGAGCTCCATCTGCAGGATCTCGTGGCGCTTCTTCTCACCACCGGAGAAGCCCTCGTTCACGGAGCGCTCGGCGAAGGCCGTGTCCATGCGGAGGTTCTCCATCGCGCCCCGGACCTCCTTGCCCCACGTCCGCAGGGCGGGGGCCTCACCGGAGATGGCGGTCTTGGCGGTGCGCAGGAAGTTCGCGACCGACACGCCGGAGACCTCGACCGGGTACTGCATGGCGAGGAAGAGGCCGGCGCGGGCGCGCTCGTCGACGGACATGGCCAGCAGGTCCTCGCCGTCGAGCGTGGCGGTACCCGAGGTGACGGTGTACTTGGGGTGGCCGGCGAGTGCCGACGCGAGGGTGGACTTGCCCGAGCCGTTGGGGCCCATGATGGCGTGGGTCTCACCGCTGGCGATGGTCAGGTCGACACCGCGCAGGATCGGCTTGGGGCCTTCCTTGGTCTCGACGCTGACGTGCAGGTCGCGGATCTCGAGGGTGGGCATATCGGTTACTCCAGGTTTGCTTGCGAAGTCAGAAGATTCAGGAAACAGGCACGGTGACGTCGATGTCGACGAGCACCTTGTCGCCGTCCACCGTCACCGGGTAGACGGGCACGGGGCGCACCGCCGGAAGCTGGACGGGCTGACCGGTCCGCAGGTCGAACTGGGAGCCGTGCAGCCAGCACTCGACCAGGCAGCCCTCCACCTCGCCCTCGGACAGCGAGACCGCGCCGTGGGAGCAGATGTCGGAGACGGCGTGGAAGTTGCCGTCAGCGTCACGTGCCACCGCGACCGCGACCGGGGCACCGTCGGCGCCGTCGAGCTCGACGAGCATCGCCTCCTCGGGCCCCAGGTCGTCGGTCATACAGGCCAGCTGCGCGGTCATGCGGTCGGTGCTCCGGTGATCACGCTCATCGACTTCTCCAGCTCGGCCTCGATGGAGGCGAGCAGGCGCTCCTCGACCGACGGGACGCCGATCTCGTGGATGAGCTCGGCGAAGAAGCCGCGCACGACGAGCTTGCGCGCCTCGGTCTCGGGGATGCCGCGAGCCTGAAGGTAGAAGAGCTGCTCGTCGTCGAACCGGCCGGTGGCGCTGGCGTGGCCGGCGCCGGCGATCTCGCCGGTCTCGATCTCGAGGTTCGGCACCGAGTCCGCGCGTGCGCCGTCCGACAGGACGAGGTTGCGGTTGAGCTCGTAGGTGTCGGTGTTCTCGGCGGCCGCCCGGATCAGGACGTCGCCCACCCAGACGGTGTGCGCGCCGGCACCCTGCAGTGCGCCCTTGTAGGTCACGCGGGACTTGCAGTCCGGCACCGCGTGGTCCACGAAGAGGCGGTGCTCCTGGTGCTGGTTCGTGTCCGCGAAGTAGAGGCCCACCATCTCGACCTCGCCACCCTCGGCGGTGAACTCGGCGTCCGGGGTGACGCGCACGACGTCGCCGCCGAACGTCACGACGACGTGCTTGAGCTTCGCGTCGCGCCCGATGCGGGCCCGGTGCGAGGAGGCGTGCACGGCGCCGTCGGCCCAGTCCTGGACGCTGACGACGGTGAGCTGCGCGCCGTCCTCGACGACGATCTCGACGGTCTCGGCGAGCGTGCCGACGCCGTCGTGGTCCAGGACCACCACTGCCTCGGAGTGCCGCTCGGCGCGGACCAGCACGTGGGCCGCGCTCGCGTCCTGCGAGACGCCCCGGACGCGCACGGAGGTGACGTCGGAAGCCACCGCCTCCTTGGGGATCGTCACGATCGTGGCCTGCTGGAAGGCGTTCCACGCGGTGACGGCCGTCCGGTCGCCGGGCTTGCCGGCGGTGCCGAGGCGGGCGTCGTCGCGGCCGACGGTCTCGACGGTGACCTCGGGGGCCGCGGTCACCTCGACCGTGACGCCGGAGCTGCCGAGGTCGGCCTGGAACAGCGGCTGGAGTCGGTCGGCCGGGGAGAAGCGCCACTCCTCCTCGCGGCCGGCCGGGATCGGGATGTCCTCCAGGGAGAACGAGGTGCGGCGCTCGGCTCGTGAGCCCTGGGGCTTGACGGCGCCGTGCGTGTGGGCGCCGTCGGCAACAGCGCGCGAGTGATCTGTCGTCAGATCAGTGGTAGCAGTCGTCATATCAGCCGACGGACCCTTCCATCTGCAGCTCGATGAGGCGGTTGAGCTCGAGTGCGTACTCCATGGGCAGCTCACGCGCGATGGGCTCGACGAACCCGCGCACGATCATGGCCATGGCCTCGGTCTCCTCCATGCCTCGGGACATGAGGTAGAACAGCTGGTCCTCGCTCACCCGCGAGACCGTGGCCTCGTGCCCCATGGACACGTCGTCCTCGCGGACGTCCACGTACGGGTAGGTGTCGCTGCGGGAGATCTGGTCCACCAGCAGCGCGTCGCAGAGGACGTTGGACGCGGAGTGGGAGGCGCCCTCGAGCACCTGGACCAGACCGCGGTAGGACGTGCGGCCGCCGCCGCGCGCCACGGACTTGCTCACGATCGACGACGAGGTGTTCGGCGCCGCGTGCACCATCTTGGCGCCGGCGTCCTGGTGCTGGCCCTCGCCGGCGAAGGCGATGGACAGCGTCTCGCCGCGGGCGTGCTCGCCCAGCAGGTAGATCGCCGGGTACTTCATGGTGACCTTGGAGCCGATGTTGCCGTCGACCCACTCCATCTGGGCACCCTCAGCGGCCGTGGCGCGCTTGGTGACCAGGTTGTACACGTTGTTCGACCAGTTCTGGATCGTCGTGTAGCGAACGCGGGCGTTCTTCTTGACGATGATCTCGACGACCGCGGAGTGCAGGGAGTCCGACGTGTAGATCGGCGCCGTGCAGCCCTCGACGTAGTGCACGTAGGAGCCCTCGTCGGCGATGATCAGCGTGCGCTCGAACTGGCCCATGTTCTCGGTGTTGATCCGGAAGTAGGCCTGGAGCGGGATCTCCACGTGCACGCCCGGCGGCACGTAGACGAACGAGCCACCCGACCACACGGCGGAGTTCAGCGCGGAGAACTTGTTGTCGCCGGACGGGATGACCGTGCCGAAGTACTCCTGGAACAGCTCCGGGTAGTCGCGCAGGCCGGTGTCGGTGTCGACGAAGATGACACCCTGCTCCTCCAGGTCCTCACGGATCTGGTGGTAGACGACCTCGGACTCGTACTGGGCAGCGACGCCCGCGACGAGGCGCTGCTTCTCGGCCTCGGGGATGCCGAGCTTGTCGTACGTGTTCTTGATGTCCTCGGGCAGGTCCTCCCAGGAGGTCGCCTGCTTCTCCGTGGACCGCACGAAGTACTTGATCTTGTCGAAGTGGATGCCCGACAGGTCGGATCCCCAGCTCGGCATGGGCTTCTTGCCGAAGAGGCGCAGCGCCTTGAGGCGCTGGTTCAGCATCCACTCGGGCTCGTTCTTCAGAGCCGAGATGTTGCGGACAACCTCTTCGCTCAGTCCACGCTGCGCGGACATACCCGCGGCATCGCTGTCGTGCCAGCCGTACTCGTAAGAGCCGATGCTGGCGATGATCTCATCGTCGGAGCGCTGCTCTGGCGCTTGCGTTTCTGCGCTCATCACTTTCCTTCGGTGGGGGTCGTCGCGGGGTGGTTCAGGGGGATGTTCACGGGCAGGTTCACGGGGATGTTCGTGGTGCAGGCGTGCGCGCCGCCCGCGATGGTCGCGAGGCGCTGGACGTGCGAGCCCAGCAGCTCGCTGAACGCGCGGGCCTCCTGCTCGCACAGCTCGGGGAACTCCTCGGCCACGTGCTGGACCGGGCAGTGCCCCTGGCAGAGCTGCACCGCACGGGCCACCGTGCCGGCCGTCGGACCGGTCACCGGTGCCGGGACGGGCCGCACGGATGCGGCGTAGCCGTCGGCGGACAACAGCTGGACGAGCTGGGCGGCACGGCCCTCGGCGGTGTCGGCGGTGAGGTGCGGCGCGTAGCTGCGGGCGACGGCGTCGAACCGCTCCTTGGCGAAGCCCGCGACCGCCTCGCTGCCGCCAGTGTCCCGCAGGAACCGCAGGACCTGCCGCGCGATCTCCTGGTAGCCGCCGGCCAGCTCGGACTGGCCGCCGCCCGTGACGACGTACCGCCGTGCGGGGCGGCCGCGGCGGGGCACGCCCGACCGCGAGGCCTCGTGGACGGCGATCTTGCCGTCCTCCTCCAGGAGGGTCAGGTGCCGACGCACCGCCGGAGCGGTCAGCTCCAGGACGGCGGCGAGGGCGCCGGCAGTGACCGGGCCACGGGAGGCGACGAGCTCGAGCACTCGCCGACGCGTGGTGCCGTCGGTCTCGTGGCTCGCCACGTGCCCCGTCGCCACCTGTGTCGCTGCGCTCATGCTGGTCACCTCCCTCACGTCGTCCCGCAGGCATGGTTCACCCCGGGTGTGCACGCCTTCGTAGACGCCAATGCTTTTGAGAACATCCTTGTTCCCTAATTCGAGATGCGCAAGGAAGGCGAGCCTCAGTTCGGCCCGATCGCGACACATCTCACACGTGTGGTCCACACCCAGGTCACGTAGATACGACGACGGTCCGCGCGCCGCCACCTACGATTGTGCGGTGCCCTTGTCCGACGCGCCCGCGATCGACCCCGACCCGGCCACCGCAGGCGCCACCACGACCAGCGCCGCCGGCGCGGCCACCGACCCCGACCAGGCGGTCGCCGTCGAGGTGCGCGGCCTCGTCAAACGCTACGACGGCCGCGCGGTGGTGGACGGCCTCGACCTGGTCGCCCGCCCCGGCGCCGTCACCGCCGTCCTCGGCCCCAACGGCGCGGGCAAGACGACCACCATCGAGTGCTGCGAGGGCCTCCGCTCCCCCGACGGCGGCACCGTCCGCGTGCTCGGCCGCGACCCCGTCGCCGACGCCCGCGCCCTGCGCCCCCGCGTCGGCGTCATGCTGCAGGACGGCGGCCTCCCCACCGGCGTACGCGCGCTGGAGCTGCTGCGCCATGTCGCCGCCATGTACGCCACCCCGCGCCCCGTGGACGAGCTCGCCGACCGACTGGGCCTGCACGGCTTCGCCCGCACCACCGTGCGCCGGCTCTCCGGCGGGCAGCGTCAGCGCGTGGCCCTCGCCGCGGCGGTCGTCGGACGGCCCGACGTCGTGTTCCTCGACGAGCCCAGCGCCGGCATGGACCCCCAGAGCCGGCGCGCCGTCTGGGACCTCGTGCGTGAGCTGCGCGCCGACGGCGTCGCCATCGTCCTGACCACCCACCTCATGGACGAGGCCGCCGACCTCGCCGACCACGTCCACGTCGTGGACCACGGCCGCGTGATCGCGTCCGGCAGCGTCCGCGAGCTGACCGACGCGGGCACGGGACCGGGCACCGTCCGCATAGAGGCCGCGCCAGGCCTGGACCTGACCCCTCTGCTCACGACCCTCAACACGCCCTCCACCTCGTTGAGTGCTGGGTATTTGTCGAGTCAGAGCCCTCCAGCCCAACAAATACCCAGCACTCAACAAAGTGGGCAGGGAAGTGGGCAGGACGGGTGGGTCGGCTCCGAGTGCGAGGCAGGGGTGTACACGCTGACCGGGGCGGTCGACCCGGCGGCGCTCGCCGCCGTGACGGCGTGGCTCGCCGAGCGCGGCGTGCTGGCCCGGTCGGTCACCACTGGCCGCCGCACCCTCGAGGACGTCTTCCTCGACCTCACCGGGAGAAACCTGCGATGAGCGTCCAGACCGCGCCGTCGGCCACACCGGCCGCCGCGCCTGCCGTCCGCCGGATCGCGGCCCAGGCCTCGTTCGAGACGCGCGCGATCCTGCGCAACGGCGAGCAGCTGCTCGTGACCATCGTGCTGCCCGTGCTGGTGCTGGTGGGCCTCGTGCGCACCTCGTTCCTGGACCTCGACACACAGGGGTACACACGCATCGACTTCGTGACGCCGGGTGTGCTGGCGCTGGCGGTGATGTCGACGGCGTTCACGTCCCAGGCGATCGCCACCGCGTTCGACCGGCGCAACGGCGTGCTCCGGCTCATGGCCACCACCCCGCTGGGCCGTACCGGCCTGCTGGCCGGCAAGGTTCTCGGTGTGCTCGCCGTCGAGGTGGTTCAGATCGTCGTCATCGCGGGCGTCGCCGTGGCCCTCGGGTGGCGGCCCGAGCTGGGCGCGCTGCCCGCCGTCGTCGGCGCAGGGCTCCTGGGGACCGCCGCGTTCACCGCCCTCGCGCTACTGCTGGCGGGGACCCTGCGTGCCGAGGGCGTGCTCGCCGTGGCGAACCTCGTCCTTGTGCTGCTCACCGTGGGCGGCGGCGTGCTGCTGCCCGCCGCGCAGCTCGCCGGCCCGCTGGCACACGCTGCGGTCCTGCTGCCGTCGGGCGCGCTGGGCGAGGCGATGCGGGGCGCGCTCCTGCACGGCTCCGTGCCGGCGTTCTCGGTGGTGATCCTGCTGGGCTGGACCGCCGCGCTCGGCGCCGGCGCCGCCCGCCTCTTCCGCTGGCACTGACCGGACGAGAGCCGCCCAGCCTGCGACGTCGCTCGGTTGCGGAACAGCTCCGGCGACTTCGGTCTGTTGCCCAGCCGGCTCCAGCGACTTCGGTCCGCTGCCCAACTGGCTCCGGCGACTTCGGTCCGTTGCCATGAGATCGGTCAGTCAAACGACCGATCTCATGGCAAGCGACCGATCTCGGAGTGCGGGCTCTGCAACCGACCGATCTCAGTCCGCAAACGGCGCGTTGATGCGTCGTCCAGCCCACCGGCCGCGCAGCCCGATCACCCGTCCGGGTAAACACCTACCCGTCGCCATAGGTGGAAGGTATGACCAACTCGTGGGGTATGCGGGTGAAATTTGCCCATTTAGGGTTCACTTCACCTACATTCCCCAGGAGGCAAAGTGACTCCCACCAACAGCAACCGCCGTCGGCTGATCGTCGGTGCCGGCATCGCGATCGCACTCGCTGCGGCACCGGCCGCGGCCGCCGTGGCGTCGTCGGCGCCGGACGAGGCGCCGGCGCCCGTCGCGGGCGCACTGATCGAGGACTCGTACATCGTCGTGCTGAAGGACGGCGACGTCGCCAGGTCCGAGGTAAAGAGCACGGCCAACGGCCTCGTGAAGAAGTACGGCGGCGAGGTGCGCCACTCCTACACCACCGCGGTGCGGGGCTTCTCCGCGTCGATGTCGCCCGGCCAGGCGAAGAAGCTCGAGGCCGACCCGTCCGTCGCGTATGTGGAGCAGAACCGCGTGATGACGGCGACCGACACGCAGTCGCCGGTGCCCTCCTGGGGCCTGGACCGGATCGACCAGGCAACGCTGCCGCTCGACGACTCGTACACCTACGGGAACTCGGGCACGGACGTGAAGGCGTACATCATCGACACCGGCATCCTGACCACCCACGAGGACTTCGGCGGTCGTGCGGTCAGCGGCGTCGACACCGTGGACGGCGACGACGACGCCACCGACTGCGCGGGGCACGGCACGCACGTGGCCGGCACCGTGGGCGGCTCGGAGCACGGCGTCGCCAAGGACGTCTCGCTCGTCGCGGTCCGCGTCCTGGGCTGCGACGGCTCGGGCAGCTTCGACGGCGTCATCGCCGGCATCGACTGGGTGGCTGCCGACCACGCCGCAGGCGAGCCGGCAGTGGCCAACATGTCGCTCGGCGGCGGCTTCTCCCAGGCGGTGAACGACGCGGTGTCCGCAGCCGTCGCGGACGGCGTCACCTTCGCTCTCGCGGCGGGTAACGACAGCGGGGCGGACGCCTGCGACGGCTCGCCGAGCTCCACCGCGGAGGCGATCACGGTGGGCGCCTCCGAGGACACCGACGCCCGCGCGTCCTACTCGAACATCGGCACCTGCGTGGACATCTTCGCGCCGGGTACCGACATCACGTCGGCCTGGTACACCGATGACACCGCGACAAACACCATCAGCGGCACCTCGATGGCCACGCCGCACGTCGCCGGCGCCGCGGCGCTCGTCCTGGGCGGCAACCCCGTGGCCACGCCCGCGGAGGTCGGCGACGCCCTGACGGGTGCGGCCCTGCCGGACGTCGTGACCGACCCGGGCACCGGCTCGCCCAACCTGCTGCTGAACATCAGCGGTCTTTGACGTACCGGACAGACCCGCACGTGTCAGACGCCCAGGTCGCTCCCGTGACCCGGGCGTCTGTCGCGACTGGACCCGGGCGGCTGTCACACCGGGGGGTCGTGTGGCGATCCTGACAGCTCGTCGGCAAAGAATCACAGCACTTCCAGTGCCCGTGCGGGAGGCGACGCCTTCGTCGGCCGCTAGCGTTGGGCTGTGACCGCAACCGCCCCCACCTCCCGGTCTGCCGCGCTCGCCGGCCGTCTCGACCGCTTCCGCCACTGGACCCGCGCCGTCCTCATCGCAAACCTGGTCGGTCAGATCGGCATCATCGGGACCGGCGGTGCCGTTCGTCTGACCGGGTCGGGCTTGGGTTGCTCCACGTGGCCGAACTGCGAACCGGGTCAGTTCACCCCGCAGTTCCACGAGGCCACCTCGCTGCACCCGTACATCGAGTTCGGGAACCGCACGCTGACCGGTGTGCTGGGGGTCATCGCGGTGCTCGTCGCGGTGGCGGTGTGGACCGACCTGAAGCGTTCCGCGTCCTACCGTGCGCTCGGGCTCGTACCGATCGTGGGCGTGCTGATGCAGGCCCTGATCGGCGGCATCGTGGTGCTGCTGCACCTGCACCCCGGCTGGGTCTCGCTGCACTTCGGTGTCTCGGGTGCGCTCGTGGCCGCGTCGTTGTACCTGCTGCACCGGTCCGGCGAGGGCGACAGCGCCCCGACACTCGTGGTCGGTCCGCGCGCGCGTGCCCTGGCGTGGACGCTGGCCGGGCTGACCGCCGCCGTCGTCGTGCTCGGTGTGCTCACCACCGGCGCCGGCCCGCACAGCGGCGACGCCGAGGTGGGCTACCGGATCGCCATCGACCCGGCGCTGCTGACCAAGTGGCACGCCGCAGCGGTGTGGGCGTTCCTGGCAGTCCTGGTCGCCTACCTGGTGTCCGTGCGCGGCGGGCCGGCGCCGGTACGCCGCGCCGCACTGATCCTGCTCGGGATCACGTTGGCCCAGGGCCTCATCGGGTACGTGCAGTACTTCACCGATCTGCCCGAGCTGCTGGTGGGGCTGCACATGATCGGCGCCGCGGTGCTCATCGCGGGGACGACCCGGGTCGTGCTGACCACGCGGGTGCGCTGACGAGTCGGGCTACTCCCCCGCGGGTTTCGGTGCACTGGCGGTACCGACCAGGCCGTGCTCGTACGCGGCGATGACCAGCTGGGCCCGGTCACGGGCGTGGAGCTTGGCGAGCAGGCTGCCCATGTGGGACTTGACCGTCCCCATCGAGATGCTGAGCGCCCGGGCGATCTCGTCGTTGGAGAGACCACGGCCCACCTGCGTCAGCACCTCTCTCTCGCGCTCGGTGAGCACATCGGGGCCGCGTACCTGCCGGGGCTCCGGCACCGTGCCAGCAACGGCGGGCCGGTCGACATAGTGCGCGACGAGCCGGGTCAGGATGCTCGGCGCGAACAGGGACTCGCCGGCGTGGGTGCGCCGGACGGCGTCGACGAGCCGCGCGGGCTCCGCGTCCTTGAGCAGGAAGCCGCTGGCGCCGGCACGGAGGGCGGCGTGGACGTACTCGTCAAGCTCGAACATGCTCAGCACGAGCACGCGGGTGTGTCCCAGGGCTGGATCCTCGGTGATACGCCGGGTCGCGTCGATGCCGTCACCGCCGGGCATCCGGATGTCCATGAGCACGATGTCGGGCCGTAACCGCACGGCATGCCGGACGGCGTCCGCGCCGGTGCCCGCCTCGCCCACGACGGAGAGACCAGGCGCACCGTCCACGACGATCCGCAGGCTGTGCCGGATGAGCGGCTGGTCGTCCACGACGAGCACGCCGACCGGGGCGGTCAACGGTGCACCGCGTCGGGCGTGCTCGACGACGAGGACCCGCTCGGGCACTCGTCGGAGACGGTGTCAGGCAGCCGCGCGGTGACCCGGAACCCCGGCCCTGCTGCTCCCGCGCGCAGTGTGCCGCCCAGGGTCGCCACGCGCTCGCGCAGACCCGTGAGGCCTTGTCCGGCACCCGGGTGCGGCCTCCAGCCTGGTGCCGGACCATCGTCCTCGACGCTGACCACCACCGTCCCGCCGTCGCGCCGGACCACGACACGAGCCCGGACCGGTCCGGCATGGCGGGCGGTGTTCGCCAGCGACTCACGGACTATCGCGCACACCGTCAGCTGCGCCCCCGCCGACACGACGCCGAGGTCCTCGACGTCCAGGCCCGCGGTGATCCCGCCGATCCGGGCGGCTTCGACGACGGCGCCCAGGTCCGCCAGGGTCTCCGCCGGCCGGAGTGGCACGGCCTCGCTACCCGGCGTCCGCAGGACCCCGAGCATGCGGCGCAGCTCGGTGGTGGCGGCGCGGCCGGTCCGTTCGATGTCCGCGAGCGCCCGGGCGCGCTCCGCGTCACCGGACGCCCCGTCGAGGGTGCGGGCGGCCGCGGCGCGCACGGTGATGAGGCCGAGCCCGTGCGAGGCGAGGTCGTGCAGGTCGCGGGCGATGCGCAGACGTTCTGCCTGGGCGGCGCGTTCGGCGGCCCACGCGGTCAGGTCCTCCTCGTACGCGCGGCGCTGCTGCCCGGACCGGACCAGCGCCCAGATCAGCACCACGAACGCGATGACCCCGGCGAGCAGCACCGAGGTGATGACCGTGACCGGCCGCTCGACGCCGACGGTCGCCAGCACGACGGTGAGCGCCGCGAGGACGAGGGCCGCGGTGAGCCATACCCGTGACCGGAGCACGGGTCGAGCAGTCGATTCCACGCTGCCGAGTCTAGGTTTCGGAGCTGCACGGCACATCGGCCCTGGGTCCGATGGACCCCGGTCGGACCGAGAACGCGAAGTCCTGCCCTGGGGCCGATGACGGGCCCGGCCGTGGGGGCTGGGATGGGGGCATGCTTCTGATCGAAGAGCTCGTCAAGCGCCACGGGTCCCGCACCGTCCTGAACCGGATCGGCTTTACCGCCCGGCCTGGCCGGGTGACCGCGTTCCTCGGCCCGAACGGTGCCGGTAAGTCCTCGACGCTCCGCATCCTGCTCGGTCTGGACCGGGCGGACGGCGGCCGCGCGCTCGTCGGTGGGCGCCCGTACCGGAGCCTGCGGGCCCCGCTGCGAACCGTCGGATCGATGCTGGACGGGTCCGGTGCGCACCGTTCCCGGACCGCGCGGGACCATCTGGCGTGGGTCGCCCGCAGCAACGGGATGCCAGGCCGTCGGATCGGCGAGGTTCTCGAGCAGGTGGGGCTCGCCGATTCCGGGCGGGTGCGTGTCGGGCGCTTCTCCCTCGGCATGGGCCAGCGGCTGGGGCTGGCCGCGGCCTTGCTGGGCGAACCAGAGGCGCTCGTGCTGGACGAGCCGGTCAACGGCCTCGACCCGGAGGGCATCCGCTGGATCCGCGGTCTGCTGCGCGGGCACGCCGACAACGGCGGCACCGTGCTGCTGTCCAGTCACCTCATGAGCGAGGTGGCCGGGATCGCGGACGACCTCGTGGTGATCTCCGGCGGACGCATCGTCGCCGCCGGGACGCTGGACGAGGTGACAGCGGGGCATGCGAGCCTCGAGGACGCCTTCTTCGCTCTGACGAGCCCCGAGCAGGGGGTGGCCCGATGAGCTTCCGCAACACGTTCGTCGCCGAGCTGCGCAAGGCGGTCACCCTCCCCGCGACCTGGGTCGCCCTCGCGGTGACCCTCCTCGGTTCCGTCGGTGTGACCGTGCTCAACGCCGTCGCCGTCCGCGCGGCCCTCGATTCCGTCGCACGAGAGTCCGTCGCGTCCTACTCCGCGTTCGACACCGCGTACGCGGCCGTTCCGCTCGGCACGGTGGGCGCGGTGGTGATCGGTGTCGTCGTGATGAGCAGCGAGTACGCCGCCAACCGCACCGACGCCGGGAGCGGCCGGCAGATCACCGCCACCCTGACCGCGAGCCCGCGCCGGACCGGCCTGCTGGTGGCCAAGGCCCTGACCGTGGTGCTGCTCGTCGCGATAACGGCCGCCGCCACGATCCCGGCCAGTGCGGCCGTGGCACGGCTCCTGATCGGGGCCGGCCCACCCGAGACCGTCAGCCTCGACGACGCCCTCGTCCGATCCGTCGGTGCCGCCCTCTACTGGACGCTGACCGGCCTGATGGCGCTCGCGATCACCACCCTCGCCCGCAGCGGGATCATCCCGCTGATCGTGCTCATCGTGAACAGCTCGCTCGTTTCGTTCTCCCTGCTGCTGACCAACGTCACCCCGCTCGCCCACTGGCTGCCCGACATGGCCGGCCGACGGCTCTTCCTCGGGATGCCCACGGTGGAGGGCGGGCTCGACACCGGACCTGGTGCAGTCGTCATGGCCGCCTGGACACTCGCTCTGCTGGCCGTCGCCGGCGTTGTCCTCTCCCGGCGGGACGCATGACCGGGCCACGCGTCATGAACGCCGTCGGCGCCGAGCTCAGCAAGCTGCGCACCCTGCCCGTCGCGACACTGACCGCAGTCGGCACGGCCGTGGTCGGTGCCCTGATCGCCACCGCGCTCACGGCCCAGCTCGTCGACCAGGGAGCACCCGCGTCGGGCATCACCGTGACGATCCAGGCAGTCCCGTTCGTCCAGACCGGGCTGATCCTGCTCGGCGTCCTCCCGGTCACCCACGAGTACGCCGGCGCTCAGCTCCGCACCAGCCTCGCCGCCGTCCCGCGTCGCGGCCTGCTCCTGGCCGGAAAGAGCGTCGCCACGCTCCTCGGGCTGACCCTCGCGGCGGCGCTGACCGTCGGCGGGGTTGTAGCCGCGACGGCGCTCACCGGTAGCTTGCTCGACGCACCGCCGGTCGAGGGAGTAGTGGACCCGTGGCCGGTGGTCGGGGCCGTCGCCTACCTGGTCCTCGTCGGGCTGCTCGCCCATGCGGTCGCCCTGCTGGTACGGCACCTGGTCCCCGCGCTCGCCGGGACGCTCAGCCTCGTGCTGATCGTCTCGCCGCTGCTCGGCGGGCTCACCCGGCACGCCCGCTGGCTTCCCGACCGGGCCGCCATGCAGCTGTACGACCCGACCGACGCCGTGCTGTCGGCGGCTACGGGGGCGCTGGTCATGCTCGCCTGGATAGCGCTGATCGGCGGAACCGCCGCGATGCTGTTCGTCCGGCGTGACCCGTGACAGCGGTCGGACAGACCCGTGCGCGCGGCCCTGCGCAACCCGACCAGCGCCGGGTTGGTGTGCTGCTCGCCGAACCTCGCGCTCGCCCATGCCAGACGCGACCTCACGAAGGGTTCCCGGGTAGGCCCGCTGCCCCACGGCCCCGACCGGGGCCCCGGTGTGAATCAATTAAGTCCGTTGCCTGCGCAGAACCGTGCGCCGACCGTCTGAAGTGCGCTCGCGCCGCGGGCGCCGTTCAACGACGCACGCATCGGAGGCCACGCCATGAACCGAGTCCGAAGGCGGAGAGTCCTAGCCGCCGCAGCACTGGCCGCACTGTCTCTCGGCGCCCTGGGCATCCTGCCGGCAGCCGCCGGCCCAGTGGGCGCCGTCCCGGCAGGAACCGACCCGGACGCCGCCGCGCAGGCGGCGCCTCGCGCCGTGACCGGGGAGTACGCCGACCGGTTCCTGGCCATGTACGAGAAGATGCACGACCCCGCCAACGGCTACTTCTCCGCGCAGGGCATTCCCTACCACTCGGCGGAGACGCTCCTCGTGGAGGCGCCCGACTACGGTCACGAGACCACGTCGGAGGCGTACAGCTTCTGGCTGTGGTTGGAGGCGTCCTACGGCCAGATCACCGGCGACTGGGAGCCGTTCAACCACGCGTGGGAGACGCTCGAGGCGTACATGATCCCCACCACCGAGAACCAGCCGACCAACGGTGCGTACAACCCGGCGTCGCCGGCCACGTACGCCCCGGAGCACAACCATCCGAGCGCCTACCCGTCGCAGCTCGACTCCGGCGTCGACGTGGGCCAGGACCCGATCGGCGCGGAGCTTCGCCAGACCTACGGCACCAGCGAGATCTACGGCATGCACTGGCTGGCCGACGTCGACAACGTGTACGGCTTCGGCGCCGCTCCCGGCTCCTCCGAGCTGCTCGGCCCCGACTATGAGGGCACGTCGTACATCAACACGTTCCAGCGCGGCCCGCAGGAGTCGGTCTGGGAGACGATCCCGCAGCCCGCCATCGACGACTTCTCCTTCGGCGGCCCGAACGGCTACCTCGACCTGTTCACCGGCGACGCGAGCTACGCCCGCCAGTGGAAGTACACCAACGCGCCCGACGCCGACGCCCGCGCCGTCGAGGCCGTGTACTGGGCCAAGCAGTTCGCGAACGAGCAGGGAGCCGGCGGCGAGATCTCCGGCACGGTCGACAAGGCGTCGAAGATGGGCGACTACCTGCGGTACTCGCTGTTCGACACGTACTTCAAGGAGATCGGCTGCGAGTCCACGAGCTGCACGCCCGGTTCCGGACGGAGCTCGGCGCACTACCTGCTGTCCTGGTACTACGCGTGGGGCGGCGCCCTGGACACGAGCGGCCCCTGGGCGTGGCGCATCGGCTCCTCGCACGCGCACTTCGGCTACCAGAACCCGC
The DNA here is from genome assembly GCF_028994775.1 of Promicromonospora iranensis. Lineage (GTDB taxonomy): Bacteria > Actinomycetota > Actinomycetes > Actinomycetales > Cellulomonadaceae > Promicromonospora > Promicromonospora iranensis_A. The sequence goes on from NZ_JAJQMN010000024.1 coordinate 17,998, forward strand.
TGGCTGCCTACGCCCTGTCCACCGACGCCGATCTCGTCCCGGCCTCGCCGACCGCGCAGGACGACTGGTCGGCCAGCATGGACAGGCAGCTCGAGTTCTTCCAGTGGCTGCAGTCGGCAGAGGGCGGCATCGCGGGCGGTGCCACCAACAGCGTGGACGGCGCCTACGGCTCGCACCCGGCGGGCACGCCCACGTTCTACGACATGGTGTACGACGAGGCACCGGTCTACCACGACCCTCCGTCGAACCAGTGGTTCGGCATGCAGGGCTGGGGCGTGGAGCGGATCGCCCAGCTGTACCACCAGACGGGTGACGAGCGGGCGCAGTCCATCCTCGACAAGTGGGTGCCCTGGGTGATCGACGAGATCACCGTGACCGCCGACTCGTGGCGGGTGCCGTCCGAGCTCTCCTGGTCCGGCGCGCCGGACACCTGGAACCCCGACAGCCCCGGCGCCAACGCGGGCCTGCACGTGGACGTCACGTCGCACGGGCAGGACGTCGGCGTGGCCGGCGCCATCGCCCGCACGCTCATCTACTACGCGGCGGCGTCGGGCGACCAGGAGGCGGCCGACACCGCCAAGGCGCTGCTCGACGCGATGTGGGAGCAGAACAGCGACGAGAAGGGCATCGGCACCGTCGAGTCCCGCGCTGACTTCGGCAGGTTCGACGACGAGTACCAGCCCGGTGGCAACGGCATCTACGTCCCGGAGGGCTGGACGGGCACCTACCCGAACGGCGACCAGGCGTCCGCCGGCGTCTCATTCCTGGACATCCGGTCGTTCTACGAGGACGACCCCATGTTCCCCGAGGTCCAGGAGTATCTGGACGGCGGCGACGTCCCGCAGTTCACCTACCACCGGTTCTGGGCGCAGACCGCGGTCGCGACCGCCATGGCGGAATACGACCGCCTCCTGGGCGCGGGAGCGGCTGAGTAGCACCGAAAAGGTTCGCCCACCTAGCGATTCGGCCCGAAACCACCGCTGGTTTCGGGCCGAATCGCTAGGTGGGCGACATCGGGCGTACGGCCGGGGTCAGACCTCCGGGACCCAGAGATCCTCGCCGTTCGCGGGCGTACCGACCGGGCCGGCACCGACGGGCACCGGCACGGGCATGGCCTCCGGCAGGTCGCCCAGGGCACGCTGCGCGACGGCACCGGACGAGAAGTTCGCGTAGCACTCGGGGCAGTACCAGTCGGGCGTCGGCACCGGGGTGTCGAAGCCGCCGTACACGACGTCCGGCTCGAGCTTCGGGTTGTCGTGGATGGCCTGGCCCCACACGATGCGCTTGGTGGCGCCGCGCTGACCACACGACGGGCACGACGGGCGCATCTGCGCGCGCTGCGTGAGCACCGGGTGCGGGTGCAGCAGCGCGTGGCAGGGTGCGCACACCAGGAAGGTCTGCTCGATGAGCTCGCCGAGGGGGCGCTCCCCCGTCTGGCCGGTGTGGGCGCCGTCGTCGTGCGGGCGCAGCTGCATGACGTCGACGAACCGCTCGCACGAGGCGCAGCGCTCCTCGCGGCGCAGGTCGGTGCCCGCCACCTGCTTGTGCCCGAGCAGACGCAGGACGTGCAGGTTCGGCGACAGCTCGTCGTTCTCGCAGTTGCCCGCGTCGAGCGTGCCGGTGGCGCCGTGCTTGTACTGGTGGGCGATGCCGTCGAGCACCAGGCGGGCGTGCTCCTGCGGGAGCCAGCCGGACGACCGGGCGTACGCCGCGGCGCCGTTGAAGAGGTCGTCCCAGACGACGGGCTTGTCCGGGCCGAACACCTCGTCGCTGACCCAGTCCTCACCCTGGCTGGTGCCCATGAGCTCCACCGCGGCCACGATGCCCGGCTCGGAGCCCACGACGGTGACGACGACGTCGCCGCGCTGCGGGCCGTCCGCGCCGCCAGGCAGACGGTGCTCGTGGCTGCGGCTCGCGATCGCGACCGCCTCGCCCAGCCAGTCCTCGGACCAGTTGAGGTAGACGGACGGAACGAGCCACGCCGGAAGGGACGAAACGTTGGGAAGCATGTCGGGTTCGCTGGTCACGCGGGGAGAATAGCGCAGAGCGCTGACTTTGTTATGACACGCCTGGTACGCGGCTTTCGAGACTTACCGGAACTCGACCACGACCTGGTCGTATCCCGACGAGGACAACATCACCTCAAGGGTCTTGGCCGTGTTCGCTCGGGCGCGTTCGTCCAGGTCGGAGCCGTCGGCCGCGGCCGCGATCTGGTCCTGCGCCGCGGCGAGCGCCTCCTGGCGGGCGTCGGTGTCGGTGTCGAAGAAGTCACCCACCCGGTCCACCAGTCCACGGTCCTCCGTCAGCGCGCGGCTGGTGTCGAGGTCGATGCGCGGCTCGGCGAGCTTCGGCTCCGGGAGCGTGACCGACACCGTCCTGCCGTCGTCCGAGATCTCGATGTCGTCCTCCGTCAGGCCCGCGAAGTCCACGTACGCCTCGACGGAGCCGTTCACGACGAGGACCATGCGCTCCCCCGCGACCCAGCCGGGCACGTACTTCACGTCGCGTTCCAGGTCGACGAGGACCTCGTACTCCGCCTCGCTCGCCACGAACCGTGCAAGGTCCCTCATGCTGAGCAGGACCGGGTGCTCGGACCGGTCGACCTCACTCGTGGTGAACGGGTTGAGCCCGTCCACCAGCACCTGCCAGAACGCGGCGCGAAAGTCGTCGCGCAGCGCGGACAGCACACTGAAGACCAGCACGGCGGCCAGCGTCAGGGCGACGAGGAACCCGATGACACCCGCGAGCCAGGCCGGCATGCGCCGCCGTGGTGCGGCCCGCTCCGGGCCGAGACCGTCCGCGTCCCCGCCTCGGCCCGACGGCGGTCCCACTGCGCGGGTCTGCGTGCTCACGTCCTCGGTATCAGCGGCGGTGTCAGCTTCGGTGCCGGTCATCGCAGCATCCCCTCTGGGAGATATGTCCGACATATCTCGTGCTGCCCACGCTAGCGGTGGTCGCTGACACTCGCGCGCCCGGGCAGACCGGACGGTTGCGGGGCCGTGGCGACAGGATCGGTCGATCGCCTCGAGATCGGTCCGTCGACGGACCGATCTCGAAACAACCGACCGAAGCCGACGAGGTCGGTCGACCGTCCGACCGAGCTCGTCGGCCGAGCCCGCGCCCGGCCCCGCGCGTCAGTTCTTGCGGTACTCCCACGGGCTGTCCACGGGGCGCAGCGTCTCCCAGTCCGAAGCCCGCCCGATGGCCGCCGCGAGCACGCCCGCGATGGTGGCCGCGTTGTGCAGCTTGCCTGCGAGCGCGAGCGCGGCGGCCTCCTCCAGCGGCACGGGAACCACCACCATGTCGGCCTCCTCGGCCTCACGGGTGTGCAGCTCGTCGTCGGGTACCGGGGTGAGGTCGCGCGCCAGGTAGACGCGCACCGCCTCGTTGCTCCCGCCCGGTGTGGGCAGCAGGTCGAGGAGCACGTCCCAGGTACCGGCGGTCATGTCCGCCTCCTCGGCCAGCTCACGAGCGGCCGCGACGTGCGGGTCCTCACCGTCCAGGTCGAGCAGGCCGGCGGGCGCCTCCCAGAGGAAGGCGCCGACCGGGTGCCGGTACTGGCGCAGGAGGAGCACGTCGCCGTCGTCGTTCAGCGCGACCACGACCACCGCACCCGGGTGGTCCACGTACTCCCGGCGGACGATGCCGCCGGCCTCGCCCAGGTCGACCTCGTCGGAGACCATGTCGACCACGAAGCCCTGGAACGGGACGTCGAGCCGCCGCGCGGGGCGCGGGTCGATGACGTCCGTGACCTCCTCGACGCTCATCAGGCCCGCTTCTCGAGCGCCGCGGCGATCAGGCCGGAGAACAGCGGGTGCGCCCGGGTGGGGCGCGACTTGAACTCGGGGTGCGCCTGCGTGGACACGTAGTACGGGTGCAGGTCGGCCCGGAGCTCGACGAACTCCACGAGCGACGAGTCCGGCGACGTGCCGGAGATCAGCAGGCCCGCCTCCTCCAGCTCGCCGCGGTAGGCGTTGTTGACCTCGTAGCGGTGCCGGTGCCGCTCGGACACCTTCTCGCTGCCGTAGGCCTTGGCCACCACGGAGCCGGCGGTGAGCTGAGCCTCGTAGGCGCCGAGACGCATGGTGCCGCCCATGTCGCCCTCACCCTCGACGATCGCCTTCTGCTCGGCCATGGTCGCCACGACGGGGTGGCTGCTCGTGGGGTGGAACTCGGTGGACGACGCGTCCGCCCAGCCCAGCACGTTGCGCGCGTACTCGATGACCATCGACTGCAGGCCCAGGCAGATGCCGAGGGTCGGCACGAGGTTCTCGCGTGCCCAGCGCAGCGCGCCCACCTTGCCGTCGATGCCACGCACGCCGAAGCCGCCCGGCACGAGGATCGCGTCGACGCCCTCGAGGGAAGCCTGCGCGCCCTCCGGCGTCTGGCAGTCGTCGGCGGCGACCCAGCGGATCGCGACCTTCGCGTCGTTCGCGAAGCCGCCGGCCCGCAGCGCCTCCGTCACGGACAGGTACGCGTCGGGCAGGTCGATGTACTTGCCGACCAGCGCGACCTCGACGTTGTGCTCGGGCTCGTGCACGCGCTCCAGGAGGCGGCTCCAGCCGTCCCAGTCCACGTCGTGGAAGGGCATGCCGAGGCGGCGCACCACGTAGGCGTCCAGACCCTCGGAGTGGATGACCCGCGGGATGTCGTAGATGGACGGGGCGTCGGCGCAGTTGATGACTGCCTCGTTGTCGACGTCGCACATGAGCGCGATCTTGCGCTTGATGCTGTCGGGCACCACCCGGTCGGAGCGCAGCACGATCGCGTCCGGCTGGATGCCGACCGTCCGCAGCGCGGCCACGGAGTGCTGCGTCGGCTTGGTCTTGAGCTCACCCGACGGGCCGATGTACGGCACCAGCGACACGTGCAGGAAGAACACGTTGTCGCGCCCGAGCTCGTGCCGCACCTGGCGCGCGGACTCGAGGAACGGCTGGGACTCGATGTCGCCGACGGTTCCGCCGATCTCGGTGATGATCACGTCGACGGCGTCGGAGGCCTGCTCCCGCATCCGGAACTTGATCTCGTCGGTGATGTGCGGGATGACCTGCACGGTGTCGCCGAGGTACTCGCCGCGTCGCTCCTTGGCGATGACGCGGGAGTAGACCTGGCCGGTCGTCACGTTGGACGAGGCCGGGAGCTCGATGTCGAGGAACCGCTCGTAGTGCCCGATGTCCAGGTCGGTCTCGGCGCCGTCTTCGGTGACGAAGACCTCACCGTGCTGGAACGGGTTCATGGTGCCGGGATCCACGTTGAGGTAGGGATCCAGCTTCTGCATGGTGACGCTGAGGCCACGCGATCGCAGAAGACGGCCGAGTGACGACGCCGTCAGCCCCTTGCCGAGAGAGGACGCCACACCACCGGTGACGAAGATGTGCTTGGTCGGCGTGGAGGCGCCGGACCGCTGACGGGACTGGAGACTGTTTCGGTGTTCGACCACGGAACTCCATCCTATCCGAGGTACAGCGTGCTGGTGGTGTAAGAACCAGCACACGCGCTCATCACTCGGGGATTGTCGGTTTGTTCCGATCGAGTCTGCCCCTGGCGGGCCGGTCGCGCGCGCTAAGTCACGCCTTTCGGGAGAACTTCCTCCGCAGCCCGCCCAGCCGCGGTCCGACGGCGGAGCGCAGGTCACGGTCGAGCAGCACGGCGATCACGAGCGTGACGAACGCAGCCAGCAGACCCACGACCAGGCCGAGGCCCAGCTCGACGGCGAACTCGCTGCCGTCGAACGCCACCTCGGTCCGGGGTGAGAACTCGGACCAGCTGAACGGGAACTTCTGCTGGCTCATCGAGGCGGGCACCAGCCACCCGACGGTGGCTCCCGCGCCCGAGGCCACCACGAGCACCAGGAGGGCCCGCCAGACGCCGTCCAGCGCGTCCGGGCCCAGGTGCCTGCGCACGGCCAGGAGCAGGCCCAGCCCGGCCACGATCATCCCGGCGGTGCCGACGGCCCCCAGGACCGCCATGACGTCGACCCGCAGCGCGTAGTCCATGCAGCCCGGCCCGGTGCAGTCCGGCGACCGGCCCGCGAACAGCAGCGGGACCAGGGCCGCGCCGACCGCGGACACCCCCCACCCGCTCGCGGTGGCGATGACGGCCGCTCGGCCGTGGTCGACGGCGTACAACGCCCTTGACAGGTGCAGGATCAGCGCGAACCCGATGAGCCCCGGCGCCAGGAAGACTAGTCCGACGGCCAGGCCGGGGGCGTCCCCGCGCACGATGAGGTCGAAGACCCGCTCGACGAACGGCGCGGCGGCCATCAGGGCGGCCATGCCGGCGGCCGTCACGAGGAGCAGGCTGCGCGTGGTGCGCGCCACGAGGGCGCGCAGCTCGTCGAGCCGCCCCGCCGACGCGTGCTCCGCGAAGTGCGGGAACGCACTGGTCGCGATCGGGAACGCGAGGACCGCGTACGGGAGCAGGTAGACCTGCTGGGCGTACAGGTAGACCGACAGGGTGCCGTCGCCACCAGCGGCGTTGGCCGCGCGCAGCGTCAGGAAGACGGACAGCTGCTGGACCACCAGGGCGCCCACGCCCGCGAACGCCAGACGCGCCGCGCGGGGGCCCTCCCCCGACGGGAACCGCAGCGTGGGCCGGAGCCGCAGCCCGGTGCGCCGCACGGGCACGACGAGCGGCAGGGCGAGGAACAGGACGCCCGCGGTGGTGCCCCACGCCAGCCACACCAGCGCCCGCCCGGACAGCGCGGCGACGTCCTGCTGGTCGCCGTTGGCCAGCGCGCCGAAGACCGCGTAGACCACGATCACGACGAGGCTGGAGACCAGCGGCGCGAAGGCTGGCCAGAAGAACCGTTTGTGCGCCTGCAGGATGCCACCGAGCACGACGGCCAGGCCGTACAGCGGCACCTGCACCGCGAACACCCGTAGGAAGGCCGTGGCGACGTCCACGTGCACGGGGTCGGTCAGTCCGGTCAGCCCGATGATCGGGCGCGCCAGGAGGGCCATGAGCCCGGCCAGCGGCACGAGCACCACGAGCGTCCAGCCCAGCAGGGCCGAGGCGATCTTCGACGCCTGCTCCTTCGAGGCGTCCGTCCCGTCGGACGTGAACGCGGCCCGGCTCAGCGGCCCGGCCAGCAGCGGCACGACGGCGCCGGCGAGCGCACCGCCCGCCGCCACCTCGAACAGCAGGTTGGGCAGCTGGTTGGCGGAGTTGAAGACCGTGCCGACGCCGTCGGACCCGAGCCATGCACCCTGCGCGAACCAGCGGCCGAAGCCGACGATGCGGCTGGCGAGGGTGACGACAGTGACGAGCAGAGCGGCGCTCGCCAGGGTTCTGACGCGGCTCACGCGCCCGGGGAACCCATGGGGTCGGAGGCGGACGTCGAGCGCACGCCGCTCGCAGTGCCGGAATCGCTGGTCGAGCCCACACCGCTGGTCGGGCCCGCACCGCTGGCCGAGCCTGTCGAGACCTCCGCCGGCTCCACCGGCCGCCTACCGAGCATGTCGACCTTGTTCAGCCACTCGTTCCCCGCGATGACCTTGGAGAAGCTGACCTTCTCGGAGGCGAGCATCAGCCCGACCACGCCCGCGAGCGCCGTCCAGCGCACCGCGCGGGACGTGCCGAAGGCGATCTGGCTGCCGACGAGCGCGCCGAGGGCGTTGGCGCCGCCGTCACCCAGCATGTCCTTTTCCCCCAGGTCGCCGGGGGCGGCCGCGACCGCGGCGCCCACCACCGCGCCGGTGGCTGCACCCGCGCCGCCCAGCACGAGCGGGAGGCTCGCCAGGGTGCCGGCCTTCAGCGCCCGGCCGGGGCGCAGGTCGAAGAGGTTGACCAGGTTCGCGGTGCCTCCGATGAGCGCGCCGTTGAGCCCGATGTCGACCAGGTGTCCGAACGCGCTGCCCGTGCGGCGGGTACCCGCCGCTGCGGCGATGAGCGCGGAGCCCGAGATGCCGAGCACCTTGAGGCCACCGGTGGTCAGGCGGCCCTCCACGAGCGCGCCGAGGTGGCCCCTGAGGCCCTTGGTGCGCTCGGACGTGTCCTCGGCGAGATCGTCGACCAGGCCGAAGGCCCCCGCGGCGGCGGTGGCGAACGCCGACGGCCCGGGGGCGTTCCCGCCGCTGACGGCGGCGCCGGCCACGAGGCCCGCGGTGACCGCGGGCCCTTCCAGCAGGCTGATCGGGTCGCCGCGATGATTGGTCCGCGTCCACGTGGACGTGCCGCCGAGGCTGCCCTCTGCGACCTTCTCGTCCAGCTTGCGGCGCGCGAGCACCGTCGCGGCTCCGGCGACGATGCCAGCGGCGATGAACCTGCCTGCACCCATGACTACCCCTCGGTCTGTGTCGGTCTTCCGGTCCGTGCTTCGGGTCGAGCTCTCACGTCGGTCAGCCGCTACGGCAGCAAGCTACTCGGCGCCGACGGCCGGCGGCAGGACCGCCGTCGCGTCGTCCTCCAGACCGTACTGCCCGACGACGCCGCTCAGGCGCGCCGCGACGGCGAGCGGCACGTTGATGCGGCCCGTGAGCCGGGCGACGCCGCTCACCGTGGTGACCTCGGCGGCGATGTCCTCGTCGTCGCGCACCGCCTGCACGATGTCGCCCGGTTCGGTGGTCGGTCCGGCGAGCACCGCGGCACCGGAGACCTCCTGCGCGGAACGGGTGACGGAGACCCACACGTCCTCGGTGCCCGGGTCGGCCTCCTCGGTCGCGCCGTCGGCCGTCTGCTGCGGCTGACCGGCCGAGCCCACCACGAGCACGAGCGCCTCCGCGGCCTCCGTCTGGTCGTCGCCCGGCTCGACCAGGCCGAACCGCTCCAGCTGGTCCTCGAGGTCGGTGGCCTGCGAGCTGCGGTCGGCGCCGCCGTCGTTGCCGGTCAGCGCCACGGCCAGCGCCGCGCCGAGCGTGGCGCTCGGGTCGTCGCCCTCGGGCGCGGTCTCGCCCAGGTTGGCACGCAGGCCCTCGGCGAGGGTCTCGCGGGACGACTCCTGGTCCGGGTCCGTCCACGCCTCGGTGAGCGCTGTCTTGGCGACGACCGTGGCGCCGGAGGTGTCGAGCTGGTTCAGCACGCCGTCATGCACGTCCTGGGGGACCTCACCGAGCTGCACCACCGCTACGCGGGTGCCGTCGAGCGATCCGGTGACGAGCTGCGTGCCCACCGCCTCGATGTAGCGCTCATCACCGTCGAGGGCGGTCTGCGTGGCGTCCAGCTCGGTGCGCAGGTCGGTGCGCTCGGCGCGCAGCGCGTCCACCTGTTCCGTCAGGGTCTCCCCGATCGCGCCCTGCAGCGGGCCGGCACCGAGGATGATGCCGACGGCGAGGGCGAGGAAGACGGAGATGAGCGAGACGAGGTGGTATCGGAAGTCGATCACGGTACGGGAGAGTCCTTAAGCGTGTTCCGAGCGGTGAGAGCCCGGCATCAGGTCGGGGCGGCAGAGGTCCGGAGCGTGCTCCGGACCGGTCAGCCGCCGAACAGGTGAGTGATCCAGGACACGACGTCGTCGAAGCGTGCCCCGATCAGTCCGAAGAAGGTCTGGCCGGCGGAGGTCGAGGCCAACGCCGCGAGCACCGCCGCGACGCCCGCGCCCGACAGCAGCGTGAGCTGGGTGTTGGAGATCCGCGTGCGGTAGAGCCGCGAGACGCCCTTGGCGTCCACGAGCTTGCCGCCGACACGCAGTCGGGTGAGGAACGTGGAGGCCATGCCAGCGCGCCCCTTGTCGAGGAACTCGACCAGGGTGGCGTGCGTGCCGACGGCGACGATGAGCTCGGCACCCTTGTCGTCGGCCAGGAGCATGGTGATGTCCTCGCTCGTGCCGGTGGCGGGGAAGACCACGGGATCCACACCGAGGGCCTTGACCCGCTCCAGCCCGGGGGCCTTGCCGTCCCGGTAGGCGTGCACGACGATCTCCGCGCCGCAGGCCAGCGCCCGGTCGGACACGGAGTCCATGTCGCCGACGATCATGTCGGGCTGCCAGCCCGCGTCGATGATCGCGTCCGCGCCGCCGTCGACGCCGATCAGCACCGGCCGGTTCTCCCGGATGTAGGACCGCAGCAGGGCCAGGTCCTCGCGGTAGTGGTAGCCGCGCACCACGATCAGCACGTGGCGGCCCTCGATGGAGGTGCGGATGTCGGGCACGCCCACGCCGTCGAGCAGGAGGTCCCGCTCGCGGCGCAGATACGTCATGGTGTTCTCGGCGAACCGCTCGATCTCGGCCGACAGGCCCTCGCGGGCGGCCGCCTGGTCCGCTGCCACCGTCTGCGGCGTCTGGTAGGTGCCCTTGGCCACGACCTCGCCGTCGACGAGGATCTCGCCGCCGACGATCTGGACCTCGGCCCGCTCGTCGATCGCCATGATCGCCGGGCCGAGGTCGTCCACCAGGACGATCCCGGCGTCGACCAGGATGTTCGGGCCCGTGTTCGGGTACCGGCCGGACGTCGACGGGGCCGCGTTCAGCACCGCGACGGGCCCTGCGGACACGAGCGCGTCCGCTGCGACGCGGTCGATGTCGACGTGGTCGATCACGGCGACGTCACCGTGGTTCAGCCGGGACGTGAGCTCCTTGGTACGCGCTCCGATCCGGGCAGGTCCGCGTACTGCGGCCTGCGTAAGGGCCGTCTCGCGGTCGGCGGCGCTCTTCGCTGCGCTCTTCTCGGCGCGCTTCTCGGGTCGGGAGATCAGCTTCATCCGCTCTATCGTCCCACGACCGAGGACTCCAGGAGCTCCAGTGCGTGGGTACGCGCCGTCTCCGAGTCGTCCTGGCCGGACAGCATGCGCGCCAGCTCCCGGACCCTGGCGTCCGCGGTGACCTCACGCACGCCCGTGACCGTGATCATTCCGTCATCTGCGGCGCCGGACCCGCCGTCGCCGTCGGAGCTCTTGGTGACCACGAGGTGCGCGTCCGCGAACGCCGCGACCTGGGCCAGGTGGGTCACCACGACCACCTGGGTGCTGCGGCCGAGCTGGGCCAGACGGCGGCCCACCTCGACGGCCGCCCGGCCACCCACACCGGCATCGACCTCGTCGAAGACGAAGGTGCTGCGCGGGGTGTCGGCGGTGCGCTCCGCGGCCGCGCCGCCCGACGTGGCCAGGGCCACCTCCAGCGCGAGCATGACGCGCGAGAGCTCACCCCCGGATGCGCCCTTGCCGAGCGGGCGCTCCGGCGCGCCCGGGTGCGGCACGAGCAGGAACGTGACCTGGTCCGCGCCGAACGGTCCAGGCTGGTCCAGGGGCTCCACCGAGACCACGAGGTGGGCGCCGCCCATCGCGAGACCATGCAGCTCGTTCGTCACCGCCTCGGCGAGCTGGGACGCGCCCCGGGTGCGCTCGGCCGTGAGGATCTCGGACAGCCTGGTCAGCTCGCCGTCGAGCTCCGTCACGCGGTCGCGCATGGAGACGAGACGGTCGCCGCCGTCGTCCAGGTCGAGCAGGCGCAGGCCCGCGTCGCTGGCCCACTGCAGCACCTCGTCGATCGTCTCGCCGTACGAGCGCGTCAGGGCGTTCAGCTCGGCCATCCGGTTGTGCGCGGTCTCCAGCCCGGCCGGGTCCGCCTGCAGGTCGTCGACGTACGCGGCGACGTCGGTCGCGACGTCGGACAGCAGGTAGCCCACCTCGGCGAAGCGCGTCGCGAGCGCGCCGAGCGCGGGGTCGGAGTGCGCGGCGGAGTCCAGGGCACGGCGCGCCCGCTCGACGAGCGCGATCGCGTTCTCCCGGGCGCCGTCGGCGTCCTCGCCGGCCACCGCCTCGTGTGCCTCGGTGGCCGCGGTGCGCAGGCCTTCGGCGTTGGACAGGCGCTCGATCAGCGCCTGCAGCTCCGCGTCCTCGCCGGTCTGCGGGTCGACCCGCTCGATCTCCTCCAGGCCGATCCGCAGCAGCTCGACCTCGCGCGCCCGCTCGGCGCCGCGCGCCTCCAGGTCGGCGATCTCGGCGAGGAGCCCGCCGCGCTCGGTCCACGCCGTGCGGTACGCGGCCAGCACACGCTGGTGTGCGGGGCCGACGAACGTGTCGAGGGCGTCGCGCTGCTTGGCCGACGTCCGCAGCCGCAGCTGGTCGGACTGGCCGTGCACCGTGAACAGGTCCTCGGCGATCTCCGCGAGCACGCCCTGCGGCACGGCGCGACCGCCCAGGTGAGCGCGCGACCGGCCGTCGGCGATGGTGCGCAGGATCACCACCGTGCCGTCGTCCTCCACCTCACCGCCGGCCTCGTCGACCCGGCTCAGCACGGCATCGCGCCCCGAGACGCGCACGCGGCCCTCGACGGCCGCCGACGACGCCCCCGGTCGCACCGACTGCGGGTCCGCCTTGGCACCCATGAGCAGGTTGAGACCCGTGAGCACCATCGTCTTGCCCGCGCCGGTCTCACCTGTGATGACGGTCAGGCCGTCGGACAGGGGTACCCGGGCCGAGCGGATGACGCCCAGGTTCTCGATAGCGATCTCCTCGAGCACCTGACTCCTTAATTCTCTGGTGTGGTGTCTGTGGTGTCGGCCTGGCCGGTCGTGTCGGCCGGGTCAGAAGGTACATCCTCCACCTCGACGTGACCTGAGCCGACACGGTCCCGCCACCCTGACACGGGCAGGTTGAACTTCGACACGAGGCGGTCCGTGAACGGCGCGTTCGAGAGCCGTGCGAGCCGCACCGTACCCCCCTGACGTACGACGACGCGAGACCCACGGGGCAGCCGGATCTCCCGCCGGCCGTCGCAGGTCAGCACCCCCTCGACCGTCGACTGGGGCAGCACGTCCACCGTGTACCGCGACCGTGGGCCGATCACGAGCGGCCGCGCGAACAGCGCGTGCGCCGACAGCGGCACCATGAGCACGGCGTCGACGTCGGGCCAGATGACCGGGCCGCCGCCCGAGAAGGCGTGCGCCGTGGAGCCCGTCGCCGTGGCCATGATCACGCCGTCGCAGCCGAACGACAGGAGCGGACGGCCGTCCACGCCGATCGCCACCTCGAGCATGCGGTCACGCGTCGCCTTCTCGACGGTCGCCTCGTTCAGCGCCCAGCCCACCACGGGTTCCGTCGTGCCCGGCAGGTGCACCGAGACCTCGACCGTCGCTCGCTCCTCGACCTCGTAGTCGCGGGCCGCGAGCCGCTGCACGGCGGCACGCAGGTCCTCCCGCTCCGACTCCGCGAGGAAACCCACGTGTCCCAGGTTCACACCCAGCAGCGGGACGTCCGTGCCGCGGGTCAGCTCGGCCGCACGCAGGATCGTCCCGTCACCGCCGAGCACCATCACCGCCTCGGCCCGGTGCACCCCCTCGCGGACCCGGTTGGCCGCCATGTGGTCGCCGAACTCCTCCGCGAGCGCGTCGTCGTGCAGCGTGTACTCGAAGCCCGCCGCTTTCAGCTCGCGCAGGGCTTCGGCAAGTGCCGCGACCGCCTGAGGGCGTCCGCCATGGGTCACGATCAAGACGCGCCTGGTCACGGCTCCCGCTCCTTCTGCTCGTCGGTCTGCTGGTCAGTCCGTTCGTCCTCCCGCACGACGGCGGCCGGCGGCTCCGGCGGACGGCCGGGCCGGTCCGCGGACCCACCCTGCGCCGGATCCCAGGCCACCGCGGCGTCCACGGCGTCGGCCAGCGCCCGCTCGCTCGCTGCGCCCGCGGTCCTCGGGTCGGCATCGGGCACGAGCCAGACGAAGAACTCCCGGTTCCCGCTCGGTCCGGGCAACGGGCTCGGCACCACCGCGTGGGCCCGCAGGCCCACACGTTCCGCGGCGCGCACCACGGTCCGCACCGCCTCGGCGTGCAGCGCCGGATCGCGGACGACGCCGCCGCTGCCCAGCCGCTCGCGTCCGACCTCGAACTGCGGCTTGACCATCAGCAGCGCCTGCGCGCCCGGCCGCAGCACGCCCGCCACGGCGGGCAGCACCACGGTCAGGGAGATGAACGACAGGTCGGCGACCACGAGGTCCGGCGGCTGCGCCAGATCGGCAGGCGTCAGGTCGCGGACGTTGAATCCCTCCACGACGGTCACCCGGTCGTCGGCACGCAGTGCCGGGAAGAGCTGGTCGTGCCCTACGTCCACAGCGACCACGTGCGCCGCGCCGCGGCGTAGCAGCACGTCGGTGAAGCCCCCGGTGGACGCGCCGAGGTCGGCGCAGAACGCGCCCTCGACCCCTGGCCAGCCGGGCACCCGCGCCAGCGCGTCGAGCGCACCGGCCAGCTTGAGCGCGGCGCGGGAGGCGAACTGGTGCTCCGGATCGGTGCCGGGCCTCACCGACACGTCCCCGCCGTCGACCACCGCCGCCGACGGCTTGACCACCACACGGCCCGCGACGAAGACCCTGCCGGACGCGACAAGCTCGGCGGCGTGCCGCCGAGACCGGGCCAACCCGCGGCGGACCAGCTCCACGTCCACCCGAGTGCTCGCTGTCATCGTCACCACCGTCAGGCGTCACCGCTCAGGTGCGCCCGCAACGCGTCGTGCACGGCCTCGAACCGGGCGACGTGCTCGGCGGGCGGCAGGTCGTCGAGCCCGTCGAGCGCGTCGAGCGCGCTCCGGACCCCCGCGTCGGGGTCGGCCGGGCCGCTCGAAAGGTCCTCGGTCTCGTAGAACTCGTCCATCGTGCGTCAACGCTCCACTGTGCTCGTCCGTGCTCGTCGGCCACCGCCGTTGCCCTGAGCCGTCTGCCTGCTGCCAGACACGGTACCCGTCACCACCGACAGAACCTGGGAGAAATCGGCAGGGTTCTCTGGGGACAGCCAGGAAACAGGTGCGCCCCGGAGACGTGCCGACCTCTGCCTAGGTCTGCGGAGTGTGTTGCCCGGCGTAGACATCGTCCACGCAGAGCGACACACTCCGAATTCCTACTGTCACCCCGGCACCGGTCACGTCCGTGGTTCCGCACCGTTCAGGCCGGTAGCTCCGGCACCGTCCGCGCGTCCAGGGTCTGGCCCGCGTCGACCGTCGCCCACGCCGCCGCGCACGCCGCGCGCACCAGGTCGATCCCCGAGCCGTCGAGCCGCAGCTCGCCGTCGGACACCTGGGCCGCCGCACCGCCGCACACGTACCAGCCGTCCGCGAGGGCCGGGGCCGGGTGCGGCTCGAGCAGCGCGCGCAGGTCAGCGCCGAGGAACGACGGGCGCTCCCCCGGACCGGCGAGCACCGCGTCACGCGCCGTCGAGACACCCGTCAGCACGTGCAGCCCCGGGTACCCACCGCCGCGCGCACCCGCGAGATCGGTGTCGAGCCGGTCCCCGATCACCAGCGGACTGCTCGCCCCGGCGCGCTCCACCGCCAGCCGGTACATCGTCGGCGACGGCTTGCCGGCACTGTCCGGCGTGACGCCCGTCGCCGACACCACGGCGCCCACGAGGGCGCCGTTCCCCGGCGCGAACCCACGCGCCGTCGGGAGCGACAGGTCCAGGTTGCTCGCCACGTGCCACGCGCCGCCGCCGACCGCGTAGGCCGCCTCGGCAAGCTGTGTCCAGCCCACCTCCGGCGCATATCCCTGCGCGACGGCGTCCGGCTTGTCCTCCGCCGACCCGACCACGGTGAAGCCGGCCGAACGCACCGCCGTCACCAGGCCCTTGCCGCCGACGACCAGCACCTTCGCTCCGGGGTCCAGCCGCGTGGTGAGCAGTGCGGCACATGCCTGCGCCGCCGTCATCACCTCGTCCGGATCCGTCGGGATGTCCAGGCCCGTGAGCTGGCCCGCGACGTCCTCCGGTTCGCGCGACGCGTTGTTCGTCACGAACACCAGGCGCATCCCGCCCGAGCGCGCGGCGGTCAGGCTCGCCGACGCGTGCTCGATCGGCAGGTGCCCCCTGTACGCCACGCCGTCCAGGTCCACGAGCGCGAGGTCGTACGTCGCGGCGAGCGGTGCTTCACTCCCCAGCAGTCCCGCGCTCGCGATCACGCCTTCTCCTGCCCGACGTCGGACCGGTCACCCTCGGCGGCCGGCTCACCCTCGGCGGCCGGCTCACCCTCGGCGTCGTTCACCTCGGGGGCGGGAACTACCTCGTCGCCGATCGGGTGGTCGTCCTCAGCCTCGCCTGCCTCTTCGGCCTGCTCCTCCACGGACTCCTCGTCCGACTCAGGGTCGCTCGGCTCGTCGACGGCGTCCGCCTCGGGCTCGTCCAGGTCGTCGTCGGACGTGTCCTCGTCCGCCTCGTCCGTCTTCTCCGAGTCGGGCTCATCCGAGTCCG
>NZ_JAJQMN010000025.1 GCF_028994775.1 Promicromonospora iranensis
AGGCCTCCGGTGCGTGGAGCGGTTATTCGACATCTCCACTTCACGACCGGAGGCCTTCGTCAGCTGGTAACCCGGCCGCGTGTCGTCAGAATCCAGGAACAACCTCCCTGGACATCACATCTAGGACGGCCCCTCCGAACGGGTCTCGACCTTCGTGTGGAGGATGTCGCGCGCTTGTGCTGCCGCGCGCATGAGGCTCTCGCTGATGAAGTCCATGAAACGGGCGATGCTCTCGAGCCGTTCGCCGGCAGGCGTGGCACGGCCGAGGACGGCGACACCCTGTCGGGCGGTCTCGGCGAGCTGGGCGTTGGACCGGGCGGTGGAGACGATCGACCCGTACCAGGCGTCGTTGTCGGCGACGTACCGCTCGCGACGTCCCTCGCCCGGTTCGCGGCGGACGAGGCCTTGACCCTCGAGGAACGAGATCGACTTGGACACGGATGCTGGGCTGACCTCGAGGCGCTGGGCGAGCTCGGCCGCGGTGACGCCGCCCGCGTCCGTGGTCAAGAGGCAGGTCAGCACGCCGGCGCTGATGCGAGGCAGGCCCGACTGCATGAAGAGCGTGGTGAACGCCTCCTCGAACTCATGCACGGCCTCGGCATCGCGTCCGTGGGCGGGCGGGAGTATCGACTGCTCACGGGGAGCGGCCTGCCTGCGCCGGTGGGCGCGGCGCTCGGTGGCGCGGTGGGCCAGGTCGGCGCGGTAGCCGGCAGGACCGCCGTTGCGCAGCACCTCGCGGGTGATCGTCGAGGTGGGCCGGTCCAGGCGTCTGGCGATCTCCGCGTAGGCGAGGTCGTCGGCCAGTCCCAGCGCGATCTGCTGGCGTTCCTGCTTGGTGAGCCTGCCACCCGGCATAGCGATCTCCTCAGTGCTCCGTATGAGCTCCCAGGATAGCTTTCACGCTTCACCAGTGCAACGGGCTGAGCGAGCGTTGTTGCGTTAAGCGCTCGCCCACCGCAACGATATATGCTCCGTGATCTGCGAGAACAACTCCATAAAGCAACGCAAGGCTTGCCTGTATCGCGAATGCAACGTAGCGTTTCCGACATCAGAAACAACGACCACCGCCGAGCACAGGAGTCGATCACCATGTACAGCTTCAACACCCCGAACCCGATCTCCACCGTCCTGGACGTCCCCGCCGCACGCGTCCAGCTCATCGCCGCGGACCGGGCCGACACCGTCGTCGAGGTCCTGCCCGCGGACGCCGCCAAGGGCCGCGACATCAAGGCCGCGGAGCAGACCACCGTCGAGTACGCCGACGGCGTCCTGCGGATCGTGACCCCGGTGAAGCACGAGCTCCTCGGTAGCTCCGGGGCCGTCGAGGTGACCGTCCAGCTCCCCTCCGGCTCCGACGTCGAGGGGAAGGCGGCGACCGCCGAGCTGCGCGGCGTCGGCCGGTTCGGTGACGTCAACCACGAGGCCTATGGCGCCATCAAGATCGACGAGGCGGCGACCGTCCGCCTCTCGGCTCAGGCCGGTGACGTCTCGGTCGGGCGCCTCGCCGGCTCCGGCGAGGTCAGCACCATGCAGGGCCACATCACTGTCACGGAGGCCGTCAGCGGCAAGGTCGTGCTGACCACCCAGGCCGGCAACGTGTCGGTGGGTGCCGCCGCCGGTGTCTCTGCATCCCTGGAGGCCGGTACCACCGTGGGACGGATCCAGAACGCGCTCAAGAACACCGGCGCTGCCGACCTGGAGATCCACGCGACCACCACTCAGGGTGACATCTCCGCCCGCAGCCTCTGACAGCAACCCGAGCGGGGCCCAGTCGCCACGGCGGCCGGGCCCCGCTCGCGCTTGCGGCTCAAGCGACCTGAGGTCCCATGGTGGGAGCATGAACACCACGGACGAGACCCTGTACCCCATTGGCGACGTCGCGCACCGGACCGGTCTGAGCGTGAGTGCCATCCGCTTCTACGCCGACGAAGGAATCGTCGCTCCCACGGACGTGACCGCCTCGGGTCACCGGCTCTACGCCATGCATGCCATCGCCGAGCTCGACTTCATCCGCACGCTGCGCGAGCTGGGCACCGGGCTGGAACAGATCCGCCAGGTCCTGACCGGTGGGACCACCCTCCGGCAGCTCCTCGCCGAGCACCTGGACGTCGTCGAACGGCAGGAACGGGACCTGCGGATACGGCGCTCCGTCCTGCGGGCGCTCGTGGGTCAGGAGAACCCCGCGGATCGAATCGACCTCATGAGCAGGCTGGTGGCTATGCCGGACGTCGAGCGCGAACGGTTGATCGGGGACTTCTGGCGGGAGGTGAGCGCCGACCTCCCCGCGGACGTCGCCGACCGCATGTACCAGGTCCGGCCGCAGCTCCCCGGCGACCCGACGGCGGCACAGCTGGAGGCTTGGATCACCCTGACCGAGCTGCTGGAGGATGCCGAGTTCCGTAGCGCGTCCCGCTCCTACCTCCGGGAGACCTATGCCACGGGCCCTGGGGCTGCGGTCTCCAGCCCGCCGGTCCAGAGCTTCATCGCATCCGCCGGCGAGGACGTGATGCCGAAGCTCATCGCGGCACACGCCAGCGGACTCGTGCCCGGAGACCCGCACGTTCGGGAACTCGCGGCACGGTTCGTGCGGCAGTGCGCGGCGGCTCTCGGCGCCCGTCCGGACGACGAGCTGTGGGAGCGCATCGCGTCCGGGTTTCCGCACGTCGGCCGCATGCTGCACGAGGCGCTGCACCACCCGGACTACGAGGCGACCCACGGTCGGTACCTCTCCCTGGTCGCCACGATCAACGGCGAGGCAGCCCCTGACGCGGGGCTCGAAGCGGCCTCGAGCCCTGGCGGGGCCCCGGCGGGCGAGGCGATCCTGGACGACCTCGGTCCTTGGCTGTCGGAAGCCGTCCTCGCCGCGAAGCCGACCCGCGTGCAGACCGACTGAGCTCCGGGGTGGGGGCCGGAAGAGGTGCTCGGCGGTGCCGAGGTCTCCGGCGCGGCGACGCGTCACCCGCCGGCGCTGCCCACCACGAAGCCAGCCGAACGCCGCTCGTCGGCGAAGCCGCTCACCCTGGCTTCGTCCCAGCTGATGGCGAGCGCCTGGACGGAGCCGTAGGTGGACCTGGCTGCCTCGTCGGTCACGACGACGTCGTACCCCAACCCGCGTGCGGCGTCGGCGAGCGGTGGGGTCTCCAGGCGGAGCTCGCCGTCGGTCAGCAGGAAGCGGCCGGCGCGGACGGCGGTCTCCAGCGGCTGGTCGTGCAGGGCCCAGCGGGTGACGACGTCGGCGATGGTGCTGGGTATCTGGCGGCCGCCCGGGGTGCCGATCACGAGCACGGGCCGTCGCCTCGTGTCGAGCAGCATGGTGGGTGAGCTCCAGGTGACGGAGCGGCGTCCGGGTTCCGGTCGGTTCGCTTCGTCGTGGCCGATGCTGCCGAACCGCTCGAGCTGGTTGTTGAGGAAGAATCCCGCGACGTACTGTCCGCTGCCCCAGTAGTTCGTGATGGTGTTGGTCATCGAGACAGCCGCGCCGTCGGCGTCGACGACGGAGATGTGGGTGGTGTTGGGCGCGCCCTCGTAGCCACCGGCTGCAGCCGATCTCCTGCTCGTCTCGGTGGCGTCCGGCAGGCTCGCGGCTATCTGGGCGTTCCGTGCCGGGTCGGTGAGGCGCCCCACCGGGACGTCCACGAAGCGTGGGTCGCCGAAGTGCTGCTGCACGGAGGTGTCGGCGACGTGCCAGGCGCGGGACAGGATGTCGATGTGTTCGGGCGAGTCGGGGTCGACCGCCCCGATGCCCGCGGCCTCCGCGATCTGCACCATCTGGATGACGGCGGCGCCGGGCAGTGCCGGTGCTCCCGACAGCATCGTGAGGTCTCCTACCTGGCCGGCGGCGGGCTCGGAGACATCGACCTGGTAGGCGGCGAGGGACTGGCTGTCTATTCCCGGTACGTCTGCCAGGGCCCGGGAGAGGCTGCCGGTGTAGAGGGAGTCGGGGCCTTCGTCGGCAAGGGTGCGCATGGTCGCGGCGAGCTCCGTCTGGGTGAGCAGGTCACCGGCCTGGAGAGGCGTGCCGTCGTCACGCCGGAAGTGCGGCAGCGGCGCGGTGACGTCCGGGCCCGGGTATTCGTTGATCTGGGAGGCGAGGTAGCGCGAGACCGGCGCGCCGGACCGAGCGATCTTGATCGCGGGCTGGAGCAGGTCGGACCAGGGCAGGCTTCCGTGGTTCCGGTGCAGTGCCTCCATCCCCGCGACGAACCCGAGCACTCCCGTGCCGCTGTCAGGGATCTGACCGGCCTGGTTGACCACCTCGCGGTACTCGTAGTTCTCCGCGTTCCCGCCGGCGACGACTATCGCGACGCCTCCGCCGCCGATGCCCGAGCTGGCGGGCTGCATGACGGCGTCCGCGAACGCCGCTGCGATCGCGGCGTCCACCGCGGTGCCGCCACGCTCCAGCATCTGTGCGCCGGCCTCGGCGGCGAGCGGGTGGCCGGCGCTCACCCCGTGTTCACGCAGCCCGGGCGCGGAGGCGGTGTCCGAGGGGGAGGGCGCGGGTCCCGACGGGGAGGGCGGGGGCCCAGCGGGGGAGACCGCTGCGGTCGGTGACCGGCTCGGCCCGGGCGAGGGTGGCGCCGTGCAGGCGCTGAGTGCCACGACGACCACGGCGGCGGCCGCGAACGCCGTGATGCTGCCTGGCTTCGTGCTCTGGTCGTTTCTCACTGTTGCCGGGTCCTTCCGGAGATCTGTGCGGTCTGGAGGTGGTCCTGCGCCGGCGTCCTGCGTGGGCGGAGCCAGGTCCGGCGCAGGAGCCGTTCGAGCGGGCCGGGGGTGCCCGTCCTCTGCCAGAGCACGGCCACGGCGAGCGCGACGGTCACGAACACGGCGCTGACGAGGACGCCCTGCTCGAACGAGAAGCCCCGCACGGGCTTGATCAGGGCGAGGACGACGAAGTGGAGCACGTAGAGGGTCAGTGAGATGCGGCCGCACGCGACCAGCCAGCCGAGGACCGCTGACCGGCCCGACCGATGCAGGACGAGCGAGCAAGCGGCCACCACCGCGACTGCTCCGCCGATGCTGCTGGCCAGCCACAGCGGCATCTGGCCGTGCGCGGCGCCGGTCAGCAGCCGCCAGGGGCCCCGGTCGGCATCCGGACCGATGAGCGCGTACATGAGCTGGGAGACAGCGAGGGCTACCACCATGACGGAGGCGCCCCCGACCGCGAGCCGGCGCAGCACCACCGTGTCGGTCAGGTCGAGCCGGGCGACGCACAGGCCGGCGACGAACGGTACGGCCCAGCTCGCCAACGGGTACCGGCCGGTCAGGGTGAGTGAACGCACGGCTTCCCACGGTTCCGTGCCCAGGGTGACCGGTCCGCTCGCGCGGGGGGCGGGCCAGGCCATCTCGTACGCGACGACGGCGGCCGGCCCGGCGAGCAGGAGCACGACGCCGACACCCAGCAGGACTCGCGAGGGCAGGCGCCACAGCAGCGGAGCCAGCAGGAACAGGACGGCATAGGTGGGCAGGATGACGTTGACCTGGTCCGTCAGCTCCTGGAGCGCGACTCCTCCCGTGAAGAGGAGGGCTGCCCGCCACGTGGCGGTCGACCACCGCTCGCTCCGGGGCTGCCGGCTGAGCAGGTATCCCATGCCGATGCCGGCCACGACGACGAAGAGCACGGACGCTCGCCCGTAGGGCAGCAGGTATAGACGCTGGAGGATCGACTGCGCGCCCACCGGCCCGACGTTGACGACGATCATCCCGACGAGCGCGAGACCGCGCGCCGCGTCAACACCGACGAGCCGGGGATGGCCGGCTCCAGCCGCCGTCCTCACAGCAGTGAGCTCGCAGGGCCGGTGCGGCGTGCGCGTACATCTGGCCGCGACGCTTCCGGAATGCCTCTGCGCTTCACCTCCTTAAGACGCGGCTCGCCCACGATTCGTTGAGTGCGGACCGCGACTCGTGTCAAGAAGCGGGTGGTTCAGCTCCCAGAGCGGGCGCAGCAGCCGTCGGCACAGCCGGTGGCGGGACTCTCGTCCGTGGCGAGGAGAGCTTGGGCCGGGGTGCAGCAGGCGTCGCCACGCCAGGCCTGGATGCCCTCCTTGATCGCGACACCCGCGATGACGAGCGCTGCCACGGGGTCGGCCCAGGTCCAGCCGAGCGTGGAGTTGAGCAGCAGCCCGACCAGGAGCACCGCGGACAGGTAGGTGCAGAGCAGCGTCTGCTTGGAGTCCGCCACGGCGGACGCCGAGCCCAGCTCGCGTCCCGTGCGGCGTTCGAACCAGGACAGGAACGGCATGATGACCAGGCTCACGGACGCCAGGACGATACCGACCGTGGAGTGGTCGGGCTCGGCGGCGCCCAGCAGGGTGCGTGCGGCGTCCACGCTGACGAACAGGGCCAGGCCGAAGAACGACAGTGCGATGAGGCGCATCGTGATCCGCTCGCGCCGGTGCGGGTCGGGGGAGGCGAACTGCCACGCGACCGCGGCGGCGGACAGGACCTCGACCACGGAGTCCAGGCCGAAGCCGACCAGTGCCGCCGATGACGCCATACGGCCGGCGGTGATCGCCACGACCGCCTCGATCACGTTGTAGGTGATGGTCGCCGCGACGATCCAGCGGACGCGTCGTTCCAGCACCTGCCGGCGGCCGGGGGCCGGCGGTCGAGTCCCGAGGCTGATGGCGGTCATGAGCAGGTGCACCCCTCGGGCGAGCAGCAGGTCGGGTCGACGGTCACGACGAGCTTCAGCAGGTCGGCCAGGGCGGGGGCCAGGTGCGGGTCCGCGAGCCGGTACCAGGTCCGTCGTCCCTCCGGGATGGCCTCCACGAGCCCGCAGCCGCGCAGGCACGCGAGCTGGTTGGACATCACCTGCCGCGAGACACCCAGCGCGCTGGCCAGGTCCGACGGGAATGCCGGCGCCTCACGGAGCGCCAGCATGATCCGCGCTCGGGTCTCGTCCGACAGCGCGTGCCCGAGCCGCGCGAGCGCCGCGGTGTGCGTGAGGGTCACCGACTCATGGGTCGGCGCAGTGATCGCTTCGCTGGTCTTCTCCACGATCTCGACAGTACACGCTTTCGTGTACTGTCGAGATCGTGGAGAAGACCAGCTGTCTCATGACCGTGAGCATGTCCCGGGCGACGGCACGCTTCGAATGGGCGGAGTGATCGGGGACGGCCTCGGGGCCTCGCGACCTGCCGTATCCGCGAAGGTCGGGGCACACGACGAAGAAGCCTGCGTCGACGAGCCGGGGAGCCACCCGGTGCCAGGTCGCCGACGTCCGCGGATGGCCGTGGAGCAGCAGGACGGGCTCGCCCGAGCCGCCGTGCCGGACGAAGATCGACGCCTCACCGGTCCGGACACGTTCGGTCGTGAATCCAGTGAACACCTGCCGAGGCTGTCCGAGGGGGTCACGGGCAGCGCGGGACCGGTGCGCTCCAGCTGGTGCTCGAACGGTTGGACACGTAGTAGTCGCTGACCCAGCGCCCGTCGCGCAGCTTGTTCCACACCGAGGTGGTCCCGACACGGCTGCCTGCCTTCTGGCACATCACGTAGGCCAGCGAGCCCCGGCGCAGCGAGCTGCCGGCGGCCGCGTAGGCCGCTCCCGGGCCGGTGCGGGCCGTCAGAGAGTCCGTGGTCACCTGCCCCGGGTAGACGCACCGCGGTAGCGCCCGGGTGAACCGCGTGTTCGACGGTGTCGAGACGTAGTAGTCGCTGACCCAGGTTCCGTTCGTCAGCCGGTTCCAGACGGCGGTCGTGCGCACCTTCTGCCCGGAGGACTGGCACACCACGGACAGCGATGCGCCTGGTGCATGGGTCCGGACGACGGGGTAGGAGGACGACGGCCCGGAGCGGGCGTTCAGCGACGTCGTGCTCGTCACGCGGTAGGTGCGGGCGACCGTCGCGACAGGTGCCTTGATCGCGTTCGAGTCGATGTTCATCCTCACCCCGCCCCAGGTCTCGTCGTGGTCACCGAGGTACTGCTTCGCGCGCTGGTAGACGGCCCAGTGCGAGTCCGGGGCGGTCGGCCAGCCGGTCAGCGACTCGTCGCCGTCCCAGCGTGCCATCCACACCGCGTCCGGCCGGGCGTACGTGGTAGAGGTGTAGGAGGCGGAGAGGTCGCGCAGGCCCGAGTCCTGGTGGACGTACACGCCGGCCAGGTACCCCGCCGAGTGCAGCGCCTTCGTCCATGCGGAGACGTACCGGAGCACCGCTGTGCGGCATGCCGGGATCGTGCGGTCATAGTGCTCGACGTCGGCGTACAGGGCGCTCCCCGGCAGCAGGCCCAGTGCCTTGGCCTTCGCGACCGCGTCGCTCGCGTCGGAGCTTCCCCGGGTCGTCGCGTTGGTCGCCGTGTAGCGGTTCGGCTTGTCGCCGAACATGCAGTACGGCTGGTAGCCGAAGTAGGTGGGGAGCAGCTTCCATCCGGCCACGGCGGCGTCGCGCACCCAGGTCGAGGTGAGGTTCGGCTGTGCGCAGCCGCGGTTGTTGCCGCCGAAATAGACGTTCACGGTGCCGTACGGCGACGTTCCCTTCCAGGCGCCCAGCGCCGCGAGCGACGGCGCGGTACAGGTGTCGAAGCCCAGCCCGGAGGCCCGCGTCGCCGTCGAGCCCGACGGATACCGGATCGGGGTCTCCGGCTCCGCGGCCGCAGGGATGGTCAGACCCGCGAGGAGGATCGCCAGGCTGCTGCCGAGAACGGCAAGCGTCCGGAGGAACGTACGTCTGGTGGCCACGGCGCACCTCCTGCTCACGGACCCAGTCGTCCTTCTGAAAGTGTGCTCCTCCCGGCGCTCCAGCGGGAGGGACAAAGGCCCCCACTTTCAGGCTGTTCCCCCTGCGCACGTGCTGTCCCGGTGCCGGTAGCGTCGTCGCCATGGAGAGGCCCAAGGCGCGCGGTCGGGAGATCGTGCTCGAGACCGACCGGCTCGTCCTCCGCCCCTGGCGGGTGTCCGAGGCTGCGGTTCAGCGCGAGATGTGGACCGAGCGTGATCCACGCGTTCCCCCGCACCGCCGGATAGACGTCGCCGGCCGCCCCACGGTCGAGGAGATCGAGGGCTGGATCCGCAGCGTGCCGCGCTCGGACTCCCTCGGGCTGCCGGCTGTGGAGCGCAAGGGATCCGGCGACGTCGTCGGCTACTGCGGCCTGATCGCCAACCGCCAGGGACCCGACGACGAGCCGGAGCTGGCGTTCGAGCTGCTGCGCAGGTTCTGGGGTCAGGGGTACGCGACGGAGGCCGCGCAGGCGGTGCTCGGTTGGGCGCGGATGTCGGGCTACCGGCGTCTGTGGGCAACGGTCCGGGACTGGAACGCTGCCTCCCGGGGTGTCCTGGCGAAGCTGGGGTTCGTCGAGACCGGCCGCATCGAACCTGACGAGATCCACGGGGACACTCTGTACCTGATGAAGCAGCTGTGACCGGTCGGCCGCCTCGGCCCGTGGGTTGCACGGACGGCGGCCAGACGCCGAATCACTGCTCGGCGTCGTACTCCTCGACACCGTCACTCACCGACGCGGTCCTCAGGCTGCGCCACGTCAGAGACGACCAGGGCGCGCAGAACGCACTCGGCCACCTCGCGTTGCGTCACGTTGCGATGCCGGGAGGCGGACTCGAGGATCCGTCTCGCCTCGTCCTCCGCGCAGTCGTTGGTCTGCATGATCGCGCCGATCGCACGCTCGATCGTGATCGTGTCGGACATCTGGCTGTAGTAGCCGGCCGCGCCGTCCTCGAGCTCGGCCAGACCGAGGTGGAGGCGCACCATGGCCGCGGTGAGCTGCGCGTAACCGTCGGCCGCGGCAAGCAGCTCGGGCGTCCACGGGTCGGGCGACCGCGAGTAGAGGTTCAGTGCCACGGCGATGTGGTCGTTCACGGCCGCCGGGACCGCCAGCGCGGAGACGAAGCCTTCGAGGTTTGCTTGCTCACGCCATGCGTTCCACCCGCTCTCCTCGGTGATCGCCGGCACGACGTGGACGGACAGCTGGTCCATGGCATCGATGCACGGCCCGCTGTCGGCGAGAGACTCGGCCCGGTCGCATCGTGCGGCGGCGCCGCTGCTGCTGCCCGCGCGGACCGTCAGCCCGTGCTGGCGCACGGTGATGCTGGCCTCGATCTCGGCGCCGAGGACGGTCGCGGCACGCCGCGCCAGCTCGTACGGGAAGGTTGAGATGCTCATCGCATCGATCCCCTCTGTGAACGACGTCGGCGCGCTAACCCGCTGGGGCACCGGCACGGCCAACCGTGGTCGGGGAGCGGCACAGGATCGCTCCGCTCTCCACGGTACGCGCACTCGGATCACGCCGCGGCAGGGCCCTTGTGATCAGTGCCGGAGGCAGGAGCCGTACGTCAGCGGCCGCGGTGCCCTCGGGGTCTCGACGTACCCCCGGGCCGTCCGGAGGGATCGGCGCGGGTGACGGTCAGCGTCGCGGAGTCGGCCACGGTGCGGCGCGTCCAGGAGGCTTCGCGGATGTCGATGAACGCGCGGATGCATTCCGCGCAGCTGTCCAGATGAACCTCCAGGCGACGCGCGCGGCGGGGCTCGAGGTGCCGGCCGAGATAGTCGTGCATGGCGGCACGGGTGGAGCGGCATTCCGGCCCGTTCACGGCGCGGATGCGCGCCACGCGGGGTGCTGAACCGAACCGGACCGGCTCCGGCGGCGAGGCGTCGGCTCCGGAGCTGCTGGCGCCGCCCTCGGTGTCGAGCACGGCGCGCAAGTCGTCCATACGCAGGCCAATAGTCATCGTCACGCCTTACCTGCCCCCTGTGCGCACAGCATCCGGATGTGACCGGCTGGGTCCTAGTTTTACTGTGGATGAGGATTCATAGAAATTTGGGTGTGATACGTCCTTTGTGCTGGTCGCCTTCGACACCGAGAACCGTGAAGTCGGTGGCGAGCACCGTAGATGTACGTGCTGCGGGCCGAGCGGCAAGGGCGGCCGGCGTCGGGCGAGTGCGGTTGCCAGTGGGGGCGCCCTCCCTACCGTGGAAACTCAGGTCCAGACCCAGGTCTGCGCGAGGAGGAGACATGGCTGACGGCTCGATGACAGACCCCGGCGATGGGCGGGGGCGGATCGCGTGGTGCTGAGCGAGGTCGCAGACGGCGTGCACCGGATCGAGCATGCCTACGTGAACGTCTACCTCGTCACGGATGACGAGGGTCGGGTGCTCGTCGTCGACACCGGTCTGCCGGCGACCTGGAACCTGTTGGGCGAGGCGCTGCGCGAGCTCGGACGCCGGCCATCGGACATCGCGGCGGTAGTGCTGACACATGCCCACTTCGACCACACCGGCTCGGCTGCGGCGTTCCGGACGCGACTCGGGGTGCCGATCTGGCTCCACGAGGAGGACTTCACGATCGCCGCCCACCCGTACCGCTACGCGCACGAGAACGTACGGGCGGCGTATCCGTTCCGGTACCCGGCGTCGCTGCGGATCCTCGCGTCGATGACGGTGGCGGGCGCCCTGCGAGTACGCGGGGTGCGAGGGCTGCTCCACGCGGAGCCCGGCGCGACGCTTCCCGTGCCCGGCGCTCCTCGCGTGATCTTCACGCCGGGCCACACCTACGGGCACTGCGCTCTGCACCTGCCTGACCGGGACGTGCTGCTCACCGGGGACGCGCTCGTCACGCTCGATCCGTACACCGGCAGGCGCGGCCCGCAGATCATCGCCGGCGCCGCCACCGCGGACAGCGTGCAGGCGCTGCTGTCTCTCGACCGCCTGGTCGCGCACGACTCGGGCGCGACGACGTTGCTGCCCGGCCACGGCGAACCGTGGACCGGGGGAGTGGCGGCGGCCGTCGAGCAGGCGCGCCGGACAGGCGCCCACTAGCGCCCGCCAAGGGCCGACGACGGGCGCGGGCTCAGTCCCGTTCGCCCGACGCCAGGCTGCCGGTCCGGGCCGCCCGATAGGCGGGAGCCCGCAGCGCGGCGGCCCAGGGATAGGTGCCCAGCTCCCCGGGTACGTGCCGCACGGGGTCGACCCGCGGCGCGTCGCCCGCGACGGCACGCCCGCAGCGGAGCGTCCCCAGCCGGCGCCACCGCTCGCCGGGGTGCGCGGACAGCAGCACCAGGTCGGTGCCGACGAGCGCCGTCGTCCCCGTGCTGCGCCGGCCACGCGGACGCGTGCCGGCAGGCGCGGCAGCGAGCAGCACCGGTCGGCCGTCGAGGTCCCGGAACGGCATGAGCGTGCCGAACCCGCCCCCGAGCGGACGGAACCGGGGCGCCAGGAGAAAGCGGGTGACCCGGCCCAGGCCGGTCGCGGACAACAGGATGTCCTGGGGCCGGTCGTCGACGGTCCAGTGCACTGCGAGACCGAAGACGTCGGGCAGCGGAGCGGGCAGACCCGCGGCGCGCGATACCCGCACCGTCACCGGGTGGGTCGTGGGAGCGCCGAGCGCGGCAGCGCCCGGCGCGCCGTCGACGTCGAGACGCAGCGTCCCGCCGAGCACCGTGCCGGTCGGGTGGAGCGGCCGGGGGCGCCATCTGCGCACGACCGCGACCACGGCACCGAGTACGAACCCGGTGGCTCGTGCGGCCCGGGGCATCTTCACAGCCCTCAGGAACGGGCCCGCCGGACCGCTGCCCGGACACCCCGGTAGATCACCACACCGCCCAGCACCCAAGGACCCACGACGACTATGGGGTCGAGGACCTGGTGCCGCACGTCCACCCGCCCGGCCCGGGACCGGAGCGGATGGTGCGACGGCTCCGCCAGCACTCCGGTCTCGGTCACCGGGTTGTCCGGGCGGAGGGTGGCGAAGGACGCGAGGTGGCTCTCGACGGCGTCCACCCGGTCGGCCGCGATCAGCAGCAGCCAGTGTGCGGCCCGCCCCTCGCTGAACCGTTGGTACGCGAACCTGCGGACCGCGCCCGACAGGCCCTTGAGCGGCACCGACGTGCCGAACACCGGCGTCAGGCGCGCATGCTCCATCGAGCGCTCGCGCGGCTGGTGCTCCTGTTGCTGCTCGGGCAGGTCCCAGTGCGCGCCGGTCTCCAGCCCGCGCACCTCGCGGGGGTAGGAGGGGCGGTCCGCGGGGTCGAGATCGGCGCCCCAGCCCGGTATGCGGGCTCTGAGCTGCTCGGACGTCTCGGGCAGAGGCGGCTTGTCGGCGGTGTACGGCACGGTCGTCCCCTCTCTCACGCGGCGCCGGGCACGACGAGCGGCTTGATGCAGCCGTCGAGCTTGGCGGAGAAGATGTGATACCCCTCGGCGATGTGTTCCAGGGGGATCCGGTGGGTCACTATGTCGTTCGGTTTGAGGTAGCCGCTGCGCATGTGCTCGAACAGTCTCGGCCACTGCCGTTTCACGGGCGCCTGGTTCATGCGCAGGGTGAGCCCCTTGTTCAGGGCGTCACCGAACTTGACCGCATTGAAGAGAGGCCCGTACGCGCCCATCACCGAGACCGTGCCGCCCTTGCGCACGGAGTCGATCGCCCAGTTCAGCGCGATCGGTGACCCGCCCTGCAGCTTGAGCTGCACGCCCGTCACGTGCTGCAGCAGGTTTCCGTCCGCCTCGGCGCCCACGGCGTCGATCACCCGGTCGGCGCCGAGCCAGCCGGTGGTGCGCTTCATCTCCACGACGATGTCCTTGTGCTGCGTGAAGTTGACGGTCTCGGCATAGGCGAACGTGCGGGCCATCTCCAGCCGGTCGTCCAGGTGGTCGACGACGATGACGCGGCCGGCGCCCATGAGCCACGCCGACCGGGCGGCGAAGAGCCCTACCGGGCCGGCACCGAACACGACCACCACGTCGCCCTCGACGATGTCGGCGAGCTGCGCGCCGAAGTAGCCGGTGGCCAGTGCGTCCGTGCACAGGACGGCGTCCTCCTCGTCCATCCAGTCGGGCACGATCGTCGGCCCGACGTCGGCGAAAGGCACCCGCACGTACTCGGCCTGCCCGCCGTCGTAGCCCCCGGTGGTGTGCGAGTAGCCGTAGATGCCACCCACCGCCGTGGCGTTCGGGTTCACGTTGTGACAGTTGGAGTACAAGCCGCGCGCGCAGAAGAAGCACGTTCCGCAGTAGATGTTGAACGGCACCATCACCCGGTCGCCGACGGCGAGGTTGCGTACCGAAGGACCGACGTCGTGCACGACGCCCACGAACTCGTGGCCGAACGTCGATCCCACGCGCGTGTCGGGCATGAGGCCGTGGTAGAGGTGCAGGTCCGACCCGCAGATCGCCGCCGTGGTGACCCGCACTATCGCGTCGTTCGGATGCTCGATACGAGGTATGTCCTTCTCCTCGACGCGGATCTTGTACGGCCCGCGATACACCATCGCTCGCACTGCGACCTCCCACCGTCGACCGGTCCGAACATCCAGACTCCCGCCGTCGGCGTTGAGTCGCACCACGAGGAATTCGTGTCAAATGCGAGTGGAGCTACTCACGTCCAGGGTGTTTGTACTGGTAACCACACGGAATGGAGAAGCGCCATGACCCAATCCACGCACACGACGGGCGTTCGGGCGCCACATCAGTGGCTCGCTCTCACGATCGGCGTGGTCTATCTCCTGGTCGGTATCGCGGGATTCTTCGTGACCGGGTTCGACGGCTTCGCGGAGCACGACCACGACCAGACGTTGCTCGGGTTCGCCATCAACCCCCTGCACAACATCGTGCACCTCCTGATCGGACTTCTCGGTGTCACCATGTGGTCCTCGCCGAGCCGAGCACGGACGTTCGGCTGGCTGCTGGTGATCGGGTACGGCGCGGCGTTCGTCTACGGGCTGGTCGCGGTGAACAACCCGGACATCAACTTCCTCAACATCAACGCAGCGGACAACTGGCTGCACATCCTGAGCGTTCTCGCGGGCCTGGCCATCGCGCTGTGGCCTCGTCGGGGCGCCGGCACCACCTCGCCCGGGCCGCGACAGACCTGAGCGAGCTCTGGACGTGAGTGGGCGCCGCCCGGCCGAAGGCCGTCGTCCCGCGCCATGAGCGCAGGACGACGGCCTTCGGTGTGCCGCGCGTGATGCCGGGAGCGACTACTCCTTGTGGAGTGCGTCCTGTACGGCGCCCGCAGCCTTCTCCAGCGTCTCCGGCCGACCGGTGGTGCCGTGGAAACGCACGTCGGGCTTGGTGGGCGGCGGGGCAGGCACGCCGGCC
>NZ_JAJQMN010000026.1 GCF_028994775.1 Promicromonospora iranensis
CCGCCGAATCAGCCGAATCCGCCGAGTCCGCCGAATCAGCCGAGTCAGCCGAATCAGCCGAGCCCGCGGACGCGTCGCCCTCGTCGTCGGACGTGTCCTTCGCGAGCTCCTCGGGGTGCTCGGCCGCGTACTCCTCCTCGGCGAGCGCAGCGTCCTCCTCGACGTCGAACACAGTGATGTCCTCGTCGGGTGCCTCCGCGCCGATGGCCCGTTCGAGCGCCTTGCTGTCGACCGAGGCCAGCACCGCGGCCGCCTCGTCGGTCCGGCCGGCGGCCTCGAGTGCCAGAGCGCGCGCCTGCACGACCCTGAGCCCCGAGTCGCCCGTGGCGTCCTCCGGGGCGATCTTGTCGAGCACCGCGAGCGCTGCGTCATGCTCGCCCAGGTCGGAACGGGCGCCGCTCGCCACGATGGCGAGCTCCACCCGGCCGGTCGCGTCGAGCGACGCGGCCTCCTCCGAAGCGGCGAGCGCCAGGGCACGTTCCGGACGACCGAGGCCGCGCTCGGCGTCCGCCATGATCGGCAGGTGCTCCGACGAGCCGTTCAGCCGGCGGACGGTGCGCAGCTCGCGCAGCGCCTCAGCGAACCGGTTGGTGTGGTACGCCGTCAGGCCTGCGGCCTCACGCACGATGTCGATCCGCCCGGCGCCGCGCAGCGCCGCCTGGGCGTGCTCGTAGGCGCGCTCGGGGTCGACGTCGATCAGGCTCCCGGCCATCAGCAGGTGCAGGCCGACGTACTCGGCGTGGTCCTTGCTCAGCCCGCGCAGGCGCGAGCGCACGTCACGGTCGAGCTGGCTGAACGTGACGCCCTCGGCGATCTCCGGCTCGGGGAGGCGCGGCGCGCGCTCCATGCGCTCGTCGCGAGCTGCCGGGCGCGCCCGGTCGTCGCGGTCGTCGAACGAACGGCGCGGACGGTCGGCGCCACGGTCGTCACGGCGCGCCGGACGATCGCTGCTGTTCGCACGGACCGGGCGAGCGCCTCGGTCGTCGCGGCCACGGCTGTCGCGGGCGCCGCGGTCGTCCCGGTCGCCGAACGAGCGGCGCGGAGCGTCGTCGCGACGCGCCGGACGATCGGCACCCCGGTCGTCGCGGCGGACCGGGCGGTCGCCATCGGTACGACGGGGACGGTCGTCGCCACGGGGGCGGTCGTCACGGCGCGGGCGGTCGGTGCCCCGGTCCTCGAAGCTGCGGCGCGGACGGTCGTCCCGGTCGCCGAAGGAACGGCGTGGTGCGTCGCCCCCGCGTGCCGGACGATCGGTGCCCCGGTCGTCACGACGCGGACGGTCGGTGCCCCGGTCCTCGAACGAGCGGCGGGGCCGGTCGTCCTCGCGACGCGCGGGACGGTCGTCGTCCCGGCGTGGGGGGCGGCCGGCGCTGCGGTCCTCAAAGCTGCGACGCGGACGGTCGTCACGGTCACCGAAAGAACGGCGCGGGCCGTCGTCGCGGCGCGCGGGGCGATCGGCGCCCCTGTCCTCGAACGAGCGACGGGGACCGTCATCCCGACGTGCCGGACGGTCGGTGCCCCGGTCCTCGAACGAACGGCGCGGACCGTCGTCGCGACGTGCCGGGCGGCTCGCGCCACGGTCCTCGAACGCGCGACGCGGACGGTCGTCACGGTCACCGAAGGAACGACGCGGGCCGTCGTCCCGGCGTGTCGGGCGGTCGTCCTCGCGACGCTGCGGGCGGTCGTGCTCCCGACGCACGGGGCGCTCACCGTCGCGGCGTACCGGTCGGTCTCCGCCGCGGTTGTCCCGGTCCTCGAAGCTGCGGCGCGGCCGGTCGCCGTCGTTCCCGCGGTACGGCCGGTCGGTGCGTGCGCCGCGGTCGTCGCGGCCACCCCGGTTGTCCCGGTCGCCACGGTTGTCCCGGTCACCGTAGGAACGGCGCGGCCGGTCGTCGTCACTGCGGCGGGGCGCGCGGTCGGCGGCGCCCCGGTCGTCCTGACGGGGACGGTCGGTGCCGCGGTCGTCACGGCGGGGACGGTCGGTACCCCGGTCCTCGTACGGTCGGCGCGGGCGGTCGGCGCCACGGTCGTCGCGGCGAGGGCCGTCACTGCCACGAGGGCCGTCGAACCGGCGGCCCCGGTCACCACCGCGCTCCCCGCCGCGGTCGTCGCGACGCGGCCCCCGGCCTTCGTTGCGACTGCCGCTCGTGCGCTCGCCTCGGCGGTCGCCCTCGCGGTCGTTCCCCTGGTCACGGGGCGTTTCGTTCACGGTGTTCCCTTCGATGACAGATGCCCGCTCATTCTCCCATGCGGGCGGCCGTCTCCTGGGGTCGAAAGGCTGTGACGTGCGCGGCCGGCAACGAGGTCACACCCGTACGGGCAGGACCTCCGGGTTGAGGGCGTCGGGCTTGCGGAGCATCCGCATCGCCGTCAGCGTCAGGGCGGCGATCACGACGAGCAGCACGACCATCCCGGCGTTGAACGCGAACCCGAAGATCCACAGGTACCCGATCCCGCCCGCCGCGAGGCAGTAGTAGGTCATCGGCAGGATCGTCTTGCGGATCAGGTCGCCCTCGCGTCCGAGCAGGCCGACCGTCGCCGCTGCGGCGACCACGTTGTGCACGGCCACCATGTTGCCCGCGGCGCCGCCCACGGCCTGCAGGGCGGCCACCGTCTCCGGCGACGACGCGCCGATACCCAGCCCGGTGTTGAACTGGAACAGCGAGAACATCATGTTGGACACGGTGTTGGAGCCGGCGACGAACGCACCGAGCGCACCGATGAACGGGGACACGAGGGGCCAGCCCTGCCCGGCGAGGTCGGCGGCGGCCTGTGCCACGGTGACCGGCATCGAGTCGAGGCCGACCGCGTTGAAGTCGGGCCCTGAGTTGATGAAGATCCGCACCAGCGGCACCGCACACAGCAGCGCGAACGCCGCGCCGCCGAGCTGTCCACCCGCCACCCGCCACGAGGCCCTGATCTGCTCGCCCTTCATGCCGTGCAGCGCGTAGGTGATGAGGCACACGAGCAGGAAGATGGCGCCCGGCGAGTACAGGAGCTCCATGTTCTGGCTGATCCCGGTGCCGAAGATGTTCTCCACCGGGATCACTGCCGGCCCTGTCAGGAACTCCTTGATGGCCGGGACGTTCCGGGTGACGAGCAACAGTGCCGCGACGATCACGTACGGCGACCAGGCCCGGACCATCGACATGTTGCGCGTGAGCGTGGCCGCTTCCTTCGTGGGGTCGACGGTGCCCATCCAACGATCGCTCCAGCGGTCCCGCGGCGGGAAGTCCCACACGTCCTTGGGCATGAGGAAGCCCTTGGAGGAGGTGAACATCACGAGCACCAGCCCGAGGAACCCGCCGAGCATCGCCGGGAACTCCGGCCCGAGCAGGTAGGCCACCGTCACGTAGGGCACGATCATCGCGAGCGCCGCGTAGACCGCGAACGGCGCGACGGCGAGACCCGAGCGGAACGACCGCTTCTCGCCGTAGAAGCCGCACATCAGGGTGACCAGGATGAGCGGCACGAGGATGCCGACGATCGCGTGGATGGTCGCCACCTGCGTGGCGGTGTGGGCGACGAAGCCCAGGTGGTCCAGGCCGAGCACGTCGGCCCGTGCCTGGACCTCGGGCGCCAGTGCTCCGGAGGTGTCCGCCAGGCCGGTCCCGAGCCCGGTCAGCATCGGTGTCCCGACGGCGCCGAAGCTCACCGGGGTGGACTGGATGATGAGCCCCGCCATGACGGCGGCCGCCGCAGGGAAGCCGAGGGCCAGCAGCAGTGGCGCGACGACGGCGGCGGGTGTGCCGAAACCGGCGGCGCCCTCGATGAACGACCCGAACAGCCAGGCGACGATGATCACCTGCACCCGGCGGTCCGGGCTGATCGTCGTGAAGCCGGCGCGGATCGTCTGCAACGCGCCGCTCTTGGTCAGGGTCTCCAGCATGAGCAGCGCGCCGAAGATGATCCAGAGCAGCCCGACGGCGATCAGCAGCCCCTGCACGATGGACGCGCTGACCGCGACGAGTGACATCTTCCAGGCGAACAGGGCGATGACCACGACCACCGCGAGGCCGACGGGCATCGCCGTCCGGGCGGGCCAGCGCAAGCCGAGCAGCAGGGTTCCTACGACGAGGATCGGGAGGAGGGCGAGCAGGGCGAGGACGCCGAGGTTGTCCATGGTGACTCCAGTCCGGCCACGCTGCCGGGTCGGGTTCGCTGGCAATTTCGCATGTCGGAATTATCACTCCACGTGCCGACAAACGTAGCAGTTACCCCCGGCGAGCGGGAGTACCTGGAATCACCCGCGCAGCGCCTCCGGTCCGGCGCCGCGCAGCGATGCGTCCAGCACCAGCACCATGTGCGCCGTCGGCATCTCCCGGCCCTGCCGTCGCAGCGCGTCAGTGATCTGCAACAGGCATCCCGGGTTGGACGTGACCAGAACCTCCGCACCCGTCGCCGCGACGTTCGCGGCCTTCCGGTCGCCCAGCTCGCGCGCCGGCTCGGGGTTGGTCAGGTTGTAGATGCCCGCCGACCCGCAGCACATGTCGCCGTCGGCGATCTCCTTCACCACCAGTCCCGGGATCGTCGCGAGCACCGCACGCGGCTGTGCCTTCACACCCTGGGCGTGCCGCAGGTGGCAGGCGTCGTGGTACGCGACGGTCATCGGCAGCGGATGCCGTGTCGCCACCGGCTCCAGCTCCGCCAGCACCTCCGAGATGTCGCGGGTCCTGGCCGCAAAGGCCACTGCGCGCTCGGCGTAGTCCGGGTCGTCCGCCAGCAGGTCCGCGTAGTCCTTCATCGTGGAACCGCACCCCGCCGAGTTCGCCACGATCCGCTCCACGCCCGCACCCGAGAACGTGTCGATGAGCGCCCGCGCGTAGTCGAGCCCTTCCGCCTCCCGCCCGGCGTGCACGGACAGCGCGCCGCAGCACCCCTGGTCGGGCGGCACGACGACCTCGCACCCCTCCGCGGCGAGCACCCGCGCCGTCGCGGCGTTGACCCCGGGGTAGAACTCCCGCTGCACGCAGCCGAGCAGCATCCCGACGGTCATCCGCTTCGCGCCGACCGCGGGCACGAGAGCCGGCACGGGGACCCGCGGGCCCACCGGCGGCGCGATGGCCTCCATCGTCGCCAGCGTCGGCGACAGCCGGGCCAGCACGGGCCGCACCAACCGCGACAGACCGGTGCGCTGGTACAGCGCGAGGAACGGCCGGACCAGCCGTAGCCGCTCGGGCCGGGGGAACAGCGCGAAGATCGCCGACCGCAGCAGCCGCTGCCCCCGCGTCCGGTGCTCGGCGCCACGCCGTTCGACCTGCTGCCGCGTCGCCTCGACCAGCTTGTCGTACTGCACCCCGGACGGGCACGCCGTCACGCACGCCATACAGCCCAGGCACGCGTCGACGTGCTGCACCAGCGACGGCGACATCGGCTCGCCCTCGAGCCCCTCCTTCATCAGGTAGATCCGCCCGCGCGGCGAGTCCATCTCCTCGCCCCACAGCGAGTACGTGGGACAGGCGGGCAGGCAGAACCCGCAGTGCACGCAGTCGTCCACGAGCTCGCGGGCCGGCGGGTGGTGCTCGTCGAAGGCCCCCGTCCCGTCGAACGAGCCCAGCAGGTCCGGCTTCGCCTCGGTCATCAGATGCCTCCCACGAATCGGCCGGGCGCGACGTTGCGCCCCGGATCGAGCCGGCGTTTGATCGCACGCATGAGGTCGAGCCCGCCCACGGGCCCCCAGACATCGAGCGCCGCACGCACCTCGCGCGACGCCCGCAGCACGGTGACGGTTCCCTCGCGCGGGCTGGGCGCGGCACCCCGCAGGTGCCCGACGGCGGACGCGGTCGCCTCCGGAGGCCCCGTCACCATCGCGTGCAGCACCCCGGCGGCACTCCCCCGGAGCGCCACGCCGACGCCGTACCGCTGCTCGGCGTCCCGGGCCGCCGCCAGCAGGTCGGTCACCCCGGTGAGCGTGGCGGTCGCTTTGGCATAGGTGACGTCTCCGCCACCGCCGGTCGAGCCCTCCGCACTCCGGGTCGAGCCTGTCGAGACCCCCGGCAACGCCGCCCACCACCCGGGCGGATCACCCTGGACCCGTCCGCCCAGCAGCTCAGCGGCGGCGGCAGCCCGCTGTCCGACGGCGCCCCCGGTGCCCTCCAGCAGCACGGCCACCCAGGCGACGTCGCTCCCCGCGGGCCGGTCGATCTCCACGGCGGCAGGCGCGAGCTGCGACGCGACGACGTCGCGGGCACGCGCCGCGACGTCGGCCGACGGGCCGGTGGCGACGACGAACGCCTGGTCCGGCCGGACGGGGTGCAGCCGGAACGCAGCCCGGACCACGATGCCGAGGGTGCCGTACGCACCGGTCAGCAGCTTGGCCAGGTCGTATCCGGCGACGTTCTTGACGACCTTGCCACCCGACGACGCGACGGTGCCGTCAGCGAGCACGACGGTCGCCCCGAGGACCAGGTCGCGGATCCCGCCGCGCTGCAGGCGGCGCGGCCCGGACGCACCCGTCGACAGCGCCCCGCCCACGGTGGAGCCGGCGGCGAGCCGCTCCGGCGGCAGGTCCACCACCAGCTCCTGCGCCGCGGCGCGGACGGTCTCCGCCAGGGTCGCGACAGGTAGCCCCGCCTCGGCCACCACCACCAGGTCGCCCGAACCGTGCTCCACGAGCCGGTCCAGGCCGGTGGTGTCCAGGATTAGGTCGACGCGCTCGGGCGGCGCGCCCCAGTCCAGGGTCGTCCCGGCGCCACGAGCCACGGTGGCCAGTCCCTGGGCGGTCGCCTCGCGCAGCGCTGCGGCCACCCCGGCCACGGACGTCGGCCGAGCGACCGCCGTCGCCGGCACACCGTCCACCGCGTCCTCCGGCCCTGCGGCCCTGACCTGGCCGCCGTCCTGCCTCAGCGCGTCCTCGAGCCGCTGCAGGTCGGCCATCAGAAGACCTCCGCCACGCCGGACTCCGCCAGCGGGTGCGCACCCCGGTGCCGGCCCGGCTGCTCTCCGCACAGCCGCGGCGTCGGGAACACCTTGCCCGGGTTGGAGATGCCCTCGGGATCGAAGGCGCAGCGCACCGCCTGCATGGTCTCCAGGTCATCAGGCGTGAACATCCGCGGCATGTGCTTGGCCTTGTCCGCACCCACGCCGTGCTCGCCGGTGATGGAGCCACCGTGCTCCAGGCACAGGTCGAGGATGCCGCCCGCCACCGCCTCGGCCCGCTCGACGGCGCCATCGACCGAGCCGTCGAACAGCACAAGGGGGTGCAGGTTGCCGTCGCCGGCGTGGAAGACGTTCGCGACCCGCACGCCCGCACTCTTGCCGAGCGCGGCGATCTGGCGCAGCACCAGGGGCAGCGCCGTCCGAGGGATCACGCCGTCCTGGACGATGTAGTCCGGGCTGATCCGGCCGACCGCGGCGAAGGCGGACTTGCGCCCCTTCCAGATCAGGGCGCGCTCGTCGTCGTCGGCCGCGACGCGCACCTCGAACGAGCCCGCCTCCTCGCACAGGCGCACCACGTCGTCGAACTCCCCCGCGACGTCGGCCGACGGCCCGTCCAGCTCGACCACGAGGACCGCACCCGCACCGGCCGGGTAGTCGCAGTGCACCGCCGCCTCGGCGGCCTCGATGGCCAGGGCGTCCATCATCTCGATGGCGGCGGGGATCACCCCGGCGGCGATGATCGCAGAGGTCGCGGCTCCGGCGTCGTCCATGGAGCGAAAGGCCGCGAGCAGGGTCCGGACCTCCTGGGGCAGACGCGTCAGCCGCACGGTGGCAGCGGTGACGATGCCGAGTGTTCCCTCGCTGCCCACCAGAGCGCCGAGCAGGTCGTACCCGGGCGGGTCCGGCGCCTTGCCGCCGATCTCCACCTGCTCGCCGGCGGGTGTCACCAGGTCCACACCGGTGACGTGGTTGGTGGTGAAGCCGTACTTCAGGCAGTGGGCGCCGCCGGAGTTCTCGGCGACGTTGCCGCCGATCGAACACACGGACTGGCTGGAGGGATCGGGAGCGAAGTAGTAGCCGTCCGGGCTGGTCGCCGCGGTGAGCTGCAGGTTGATCACCCCGGGGTCGACGACGGCGCGCTGGTTCTCGACGTCGGCCTCCCGGATCGTGCGCATCTGCGACATGACCACGAGCACTCCCTCGGAGTGCGGCAGCGCCCCGCCCGACAGTCCGGTACCCGAACCCCGCGCGACGAACGGCACCGTGTGCCGCGCGCAGGCCCGGACCGACGCCGCGACGTCGGCCGGGCTCTGCGCCAGGACCACCACGCCCGGAACCACCCGGTACGCCGCCAGCCCGTCGCACTCGTAGGTGCGACGGCGCTGCCGGTCGGTGATCACTCGCTCGCTGCCGAGCTCGGCGATCAGCTCGGCAATGACGACGTCCAGCGCCGTCGATGGACTCCCGGCCATGGCAACCTCCTCGTCGCAAGCCAGCACCTCTTCGTTGAGTGCTGGCTATCTGTGCTCGAGAGGCATCCCGAGGCACAGATAGCCAGCACTCAACGCGGCATGTCAGGGCATTCGCTCGTAAGCCGGGAGCGTGAGGAAGTCCGCGTACTCGTCGGCCACCGCCACCTCGAGGAACGTCTGCTTCGCCTCCTCGTAGTCTGCCGCGTCGCCGGGCAGCTTGGCGATCTCCTCCTCGACGATCCGGTCGATCAGCTTGCGCGTGACCTGGTGGCCGGTGTCGGCGAGCGTCACGTCGTTGTGCAGCCACTGCCACACCTGCGACCGGGAGATCTCGGCGGTGGCGGCGTCCTCCATGAGGTTGAAGATCGCGACGGCGCCCAGGCCGCCGAGCCACGCCTTGAGGTACTGGATGCCCACAGAGATGTTGTTCCGCAGGCCGGCCTCGGTGACGTCGCCGGGCGTACTCGCGACATCGAGCAGCTGTGCCGCGGTGACCCGCACCTCCTCGCGCGTCCGGTCGATCTGGTTCGGCTTGTCGCCCAGCACCGACGTGAAGACCTCCTTGCAGAGCTCCACCATGCCGGGGTGTGCCACCCACGACCCGTCGAACCCGTCGTTCGCCTCGCGGGTCTTGTCGTCACGAACCTTGGCGAACGCGGCCTCGTTGACCGCCTCGTCGCGGCTCGGGATGAACGCGGCCATGCCTCCGATGGCGTGCGCGCCCCGGGTGTGACAGGTCTTGACCAGCAGCTCGGTGTAGGCGCGCATGAACGGCACAGTCATGGTGACGGCGTTCCGGTCAGGCAGCATGAACTCCGTGCCGCGGGTCCGGAACGACTTGATCACCGAGAACATGAAGTCCCAGCGACCGGCGTTCAGGCCGGAGCTGTGCTCCCGGAGCTCGTAAAGGATCTCCTCCATCTCGAACGCCGCCGGGTACGTCTCGATGAGCACGGTGGCCCGGATGGTGCCCTGCGGGATGCCGAGGAAGTCCTGGGCCAGCACGAAGGTGTCGTTCCAGAGCCGTGCCTCCAGGTGCGACTCCATCTTCGGCAGGTAGAAGTAGGGTCCCTGACCCTT
Organism: Promicromonospora iranensis; assembly: GCF_028994775.1. Classification (GTDB taxonomy): domain Bacteria; phylum Actinomycetota; class Actinomycetes; order Actinomycetales; family Cellulomonadaceae; genus Promicromonospora; species Promicromonospora iranensis_A. The sequence continues at coordinate 9,432 of NZ_JAJQMN010000026.1, forward strand.
CTCGATCTGCCGCAGGCCGGCGGTCGCGAGGTAGAGCGCGAAGTCCACCAGGCTGCCCGACACCGGGCGGCCGTCCACCAGGACGTGCTTCTCCGGCAGGTGCCAGCCGCGCGGCCGCACGATGATCGTGGCCAGCTCCTCGTCCGGATTCAGCGCGTAGTGCTTGCCGTTCTCGCCGGTGAAGTCGATGGTGCGGTTGATCGCGTCGAGCAGGTTGAGCTGACCGCCTACCACCGCGCTCCACTGCGGGGTGTTCGCGTCCTCGTGGTCCGCGAGCCACGCCTTGGCGCCGGAGTTCAGCGCGTTGATGGTCATCTTGCGGTCGGTGGGGCCCGTGATCTCGCACCGGCGGTCCTCGATACCGGGCGCCGGCGGAGCGACGCGCCATGTCGGGTCCTCCCGGATGTGCCTGGTCTCGGGCAGGAAGTCCAGCGTCCCCCCGGCGGCCAGGTCCTCGACCCGTCGCTTCCGGGCCTCGAGGAGCTCGAGCCGTCGGTCGTCCAGCGCGCGGTGCAGGGCGACGACCAGCTCCAGCGCGCGTGGCGTGAGCACCTCCTCCGCGCGGGGTGCGATGTCGCCGGTGATCGTGAGGCCGTCCGGAGTGTCCACGTGTCTTCCCTCGGTCGAGTGGCTTGGCTCGAGTCGCGTTATTCCGCGATACGGAAACCAAATACTTCCTAGCGAAAACAGTAGGTGCCCGACCGCGCCCGGTCAACGTGGCGGTCAGCCTCCGGACAGCTCCGCACCGACATCGCGCGCCACGTCGTGGAGCACCGGCACCGCCCGCTCCCCGAACTCGAAGGACACCCGCGCCGCAGGACCGGACACCGACAGCGCCGTCGGCACGGGCGCACCGGGAACGAGCACCGCGAAGCACCGCACGCCGATCTCCTGCTCACCGTCGTCGACGGCGTAGCCGCGTTCGCGGATCTCGGCCAGTGCGGCGAGGAGGCCGTCGACGTCGGTGATCGTCCGGTCGGTCGCCGGAGGCAGACCGGCGCGCGCTGCGATGTCCTGGACCGCCGCGTCGGGCAGCTCACCGAGCAGCGCTTTGCCGACGCCGGTGCTGTGCAGGTGCACGCGCCGTCCCACCTCCGTAAACATGCGCATCGAGTGCGACGACGCCGCCTGCGCCACGTACACCGCCATCTCGCCGTCGAGCATCGCAAGGTTCGCCGTCTCACCGAGCTCGCGCGCCACGCGCGCCAGGTGCCGCCGTGCCCCTGCGCCCAGCTGACGACCGGCTGACTCGCCCAGGCGGATCATCCGCGCGCCGAGCGCGTAACGACGCGAGGGCAGCCGGCGGGCATAACCGCGGGCGACAAGGGTGCGCATCAGACGATGGATGGTCGGCAGCGGCAGGCCGGACTGTTCCGACAGCTCGCTCAAGCCGGCATCACCGCCGAGCTCTGCCAGAATTTCGAGCAGATCGAGCGCTCGCTCGACCGACTGCACACCGGGCTCTGCCACGTGTCACTCCCCATCCGAAAACGCCGGACCTATCGGCCAATGGAAACAGCATTCCACAAGGCGGAACGACCAGCCCTGCGGGCTAGGCCCGTGCAACAACTTCGGGGTGGGCTGTCCGATCCGGGCGGTCCGGTCCGGGCGGTCCGGTCCGGGCGGTCGGATCCGGGCGGTCGGATCCGGGCGGTCGGATCCGGGCGGTCGGA
>NZ_JAJQMN010000027.1 GCF_028994775.1 Promicromonospora iranensis
GAACACGGCCTCCTGGTCACTGCTGCGATCAACGCGATCATCGGCGCCCCCGCCGCAGAAGACCCCCGCACGTCGACCCAGCGTCGCGCGCAGGGCCTGGCCGACCTCGCCCGGATCGTCCTGGACACCAACCAGGCCTCACCCGGCGCCGCGATCCCGCCCCACCTGAACGTCACGGTGTCCTGGACCGAGCTGATCGCCCAGGCCACCCGCACCCGCGAGGGCCTGTGCCTGACCTGCGGACAAGCCACACCCGGCCGCACCACACCAGGCCGTTCACCAGGACGCGCCGCATCAGGCGGCGCACCAGGATGTCCGACCGGTGCCGGAACACCAGGCACAAGCACGGGTGCAGGTACAGCAGCTACGAGCACGAGCACAGGCACAGGTGACGTAGGTGCAGGTGCAGCCGCGACGGGCGCGGGCGTAGCCGGCACGATGACGTTGCCTGGGCTGTTGTCCGGAGGTGGCCCGGTGTTCACCGAGACCGGTGCCCGTGCACCACGAGCACTACTACGCCGGTTGGCATGCGACAGTGCCGTCACCCGGGTCGTATTCGGACCCGACGGCGCCGTCCTGGACGTCGGACGCGCCCAACGCACCGTCACCGGACAGATGCGCCGAGCCGTGATCGCTCGGGACCGGCACTGCGTCTTCCCCGGATGCGACCAACCACCCTCACGATGCGAGGTCCACCACGCCATCACCCACTGGGCCCACGGCGGAAACACCTCCGTCAGCAACAGCGCCCTGTTGTGCTGGTACCACCACCAGCTCGTCGACACCCAAGGCATCACCATGCACTGGACCGGCAAACCACCAACCGGCACCACCACCGGATACACCACCACCGGCACCACCACCGGCGCTGCAGTCCCTGGCGCCCTGCTGGAGACCGGGTGGGCCTTCACCGACGCACGCGGACACCGCATCACCCTGCCCGAACCACTCGAAACCCCACCCGAATCCGAAGTCGCCTGACCCCGCCAGGGGGCCAACTCAGCCAACCAGAACCGGGTACCAACCGACCACCGACCAGCAGGCCGTCAACCACCGCAGCCCGGCAACATGCAGAGGGTGTCACGCCAGCACGGCGGCACGCCGCGTCGCGACACGACAGCCGACCCACACCCACTCAGCCAGATCAGCCGATTCCTCGACACGCAGAACCCGACGACCGCACCAACAGCCCCCGCCGGACGCGACCAGCTACTCCCAGACGGCGATGCTGCGCCGCACCGGGACGGACCCGTCGTCCGTGGCGAAGAGCTCCGGAGAGCGCTGTCGGGTCTTCTCGATGTCGTCGAACACGGCACGGAGGTGGGCCCGCAGACTGTCGCGGGCGCTGGAGATGTCGCCGGCGACCACCGCGTCGAGAATGGAGTGGTGCTCGTCGACGAAGCGGCCCATGCCGTTCGTCTCGTGCAGGCCGAGACGGCGTGCGCGGTCCAGGTGACCCTTGGCGGCGACGACCGTCGACCAGGCCCTGCCGTGTCCGCTGAGACGCAGGAGCCCGTGGTGGAACGCCTCGTCGAGCTCGAAGAACTTCTCGAGGTCGAGCCGTGCCTCCCGCTGCTGCTCCAGGTTGGCGCGCAGTTCGGCGACGAGCTCCGGGTCGAGCGTCCCGGGGATGTCGTCGAACGCCGCCAGCTCGACCGCCTCGCGGAGGAACTGCGCATCCGCCACCCGCTCGGCGTCGACACGCGACACGAAGGAGCCGACCTTGGGGAACACCCTGACCAACCCTTCCTCACCAAGGAGGATCAGGCTCTCGCGCACCGGCGTCCGGCTGACGCCGAGGGACGCGGCCAGCTCGTTCTCCGACAGGGAGGTGCCAGGCGGCAGCTCGAGGGTGAGCACCTTGCGGCGCAGCGTCTCGTAGACGACACGCCTGTTGGATCGGTTCGAGGCTTCCCTCATGGCTGGAGTCTAGGCGAGAAGCGGCGCGCTTCCACACCACGGACAGTTGACACCCCCTTGTCGACGCTGCTTACATACAAGACCTGCCACACATCGGTCGACGGGCATTCCCGACAGCGACGTCAGTCAAGCGGTCAGTCAAGCAAGGAGCACTCTTCCAATGGCGGAAACAGCAATGACGCCACCAGCGACACCTTCAGGTAACGCGGTCACCCGGTCCACCAAGGACCTCACCAAGGCAGCCGTGTCGGGCTGGCTCGGGACCGCCATGGAGTTCATGGACTTCCAGCTGTACTCGCTGGCGGCGGCGATCGTGTTCAACCAGATCTTCTTCCCCGACGTCAGCCCGGCGATCGCGCTGATCGCGGCGATGGCCACCTACGGTGTCGGCTACGTGGCGCGCCTGGCGGGCGCCATCTACTTCGGCCGGATGGGCGACCGGCTCGGCCGCCGCAAGGTCCTGTTCATCACCGTCGCGCTCATGGGTGTGTCCACGACCCTGATCGGCGTGCTCCCGACGTACCAGATGGTCGGCATCACCGCGCCGATCCTGCTCGTCGTGCTGCGCCTGGTCCAGGGCTTCGGCGCGGGTGCGGAGATCGCCGGTGCGACGGTACTGCTCGCGGAGTACGCGCCGGTTCGACGTCGCGGCCTCGTCGCCTCGCTCGTGTCGCTCGGCACCAACTCGGGCACGCTGGCGGCGTCGGCCCTGTGGGCGCTGCTGCTGGCCGTGCTCAGCGAGGAGCAGCTCCTCAGCTGGGGCTGGCGGCTGCCGTTCCTGCTCAGCTTCGTGCTGATGCTCTTCGCGGTCTGGATCCGCACCAACGTCAAGGAGAGCCCGGTCTTCGAGGCCCGCGCCGACGTCGTGGACGGCGTCGCCCTCACCCGCGCCCAGCTCACCCAGGACGAGGCCGGGACCGGCACCGACCAGACCGGGGAGCCCGTGCTCCAGGCAGCCCTCAAGCAGCGCAAGGGCAAGGCGTTCTTCCTGGCGCTGGCCCTGCGGTTCGGCCAGGCCGGCAACTCCGGGCTGGTGCAGACCTTCCTGGTGGGCTACGTCGCCACGACCCTCGCGATGGACCGCGCGCTGGCCACCGAGGCCATCATGTGGGGCTCCATCATCGGCTTCGCCACCGTGCCCGTGATCGGCATGCTCGGTGACCGGTTCGGCCGGCGCTCGATGTACACGGCGCTGTCCCTGATCACCATCGCGTTCGCCTTCCCGATGATGCTGCTGATCACCAGCGGCACCACGACCGGCCTCATGCTCGGCATGATCGCCGGCCTGAACCTCGGCGTCCTGGGCCTGTTCGCACTGGAGAGCGTCACCATGGCCGAGCTCTTCGGGGCCCGGACGCGGTTCACCCAGCTCGCCCTCTCCAAGGAGGTCGGCGGAATCCTCGCCACCGCCATCGGCCCGGTCATCGCTGCCTCGCTCACCGCCGCCACCGGCAGCTGGTGGCCCATCGCCGCGATGCTCATCGTCTACTCCCTGATCACCCTGATCGCCGCGCGGCTCGCCCCCGAGACCCGGGGTCGCGACCTCGTCCAGCTGCAGGACGCCGCATGAGGGCGGTCGTCGTGCACGGCGCCGGCGACCTGCGGGTCGAGGAGCGCCCCGACCCCGTCGCCCAGGAGGGCGAGGTGGTGGTGGCCATGGAGTGGGGCGGCGTCTGCGGGTCGGACCTGTCCTACTGGAAGAACGGCGCCTCGGGTACCGCCGTCCTGCGCGACCCGCTCGTGCTCGGCCACGAGGTGGCCGGCCGGGTGGTCGGGAGCGGCCCGGGTGTCACCGGATGGGAGCCGGGCACGCCGGTCACGGTGCACCCGGCGCAGGCCGCCGACGAGTCGGTCCTGCCGGCACGGCTGGCGGGCCGGACCAACCTGCACTCGCAGGTGCGGTACTTCGGCTCGGCCGCCTTCCACCCGCACACCGACGGCGGGTTCAGCGAGCTGCGGGCCGTCCCGGCCCACCAGCTCCGGCGGCTGCCGGACGGCGTGAGCACCGAGCAGGGCGCCCTCGCGGAGCCGCTCGCCGTCGCCATGCACGCCGTACACCGTGCGGGCGACGTCCGCGGGCGGGACGTGCTGGTCAACGGCGCCGGCCCGATCGGGTGCCTCGTCGTGGCCGCCGCGAGGCACGCGGGCGCCGCGTCGGTCACCGCCGCCGACCTCTCCGCCTCCTCGCTGGCCGTGGCCAAGGAGCTCGGCGCCGACCGGGTCCTCGACATCGGCTCGGGCGACCAGCTGCCCGAGGACTGCGAGCTCGTGTTCGAGGCCTCCGGCGCGCCGGCGGCCCTCGGCGGCGTGCTGCGGGCCACGGCGCGGGGCGGCACGCTCGTGCAGGTCGGCAACCTGCCGGGCACCGCTGCGCCCGCCGCCCTCGGCGACCTCGTCACGCGCGAGATCACGTGGGTCGGGGCCTACCGCTTCGTCGAGGAGATCAGCGACGCCCTCGCCGCCCTGCGCGACGGGCTGGACGTGTCCGCGGTGGTCACGCACCGCTTCGGCATCGAGCAGGCCGGCGAGGCTCTGGCCACGGCCGCAGGGCCGGGCAGCAGCAAGGTGCTGATCAACCTGGCCGGCAGCTGAGCCCGCGGCTGGTCGAGGCACGGTCGTCGAGGCACGGTCGTCGAGGCACGTCTCTGCCCTGTTGAGCTGCGTGCGGCGGGACATGTCGCCGCAGCTCAGCGGCTACGTCACCCCGTGGTGGGGCACGACGCGAGCCGACTTCCGCCGTCGTTCACGTGGGTGTGAGGACCCGGCCATCTCGGCTGCCTACGGTGGCACGCGTCCCGGCCGCTCAGCGGCCTGCGCCCAGGGTTGGAGCCTTCCGTGAACGCCGACACGCCCCGTCCGCCGTCGATCTCCGAGCTCGCCGAGCTCCGCCTGTCCCGCCGGACGGCGATGGCCGGGGGTCTGGCCACCGCCGCCGCGGCCTTCTTCGGGGTCCCGGCGTCAGCCGGGGCGGTCGGCGTCGCGGAGAGCACCGGGAGCGCCGGGAGCCCTGGGCACGGCGCGGGGCGGCCGCTGCTCGGCTTCCCCGCCGTCGCGCCCAGTACTGCCGATGCGGTCGTGCTGCCGCCCGGCTACCGCTACCAGGTGCTCTACCCGTGGGGCCACCCGATCGTCCCCTCCGGGCCGGCGTTCGCCGAGGACGCGAGCAACACCGCGGCCGATCAGGCGCAGCAGGCCGGGGACCACCACGACGGCATGTGGTTCTTCCCGCTGCGGGACCGTCGCTCCGGCCTGCTCTGCGTCAACCACGAGGCCACCACCGAGAACCTGCTGCACGCGGACGGACGGGCCTCCTGGTCATCGGAGAAGACCGCCAAGTCGATGGCCGCGCACGGTGTCTCGGTCATCCAGGTGGAGCAGGATCGCGACGGCGGATGGCTGGTCGCGGAGTCGAGGTTCGCCCGCCGGGTCACCATGACCACGCCGATCGAGATCACCGGCCCCGCGGCGGGCCACCCGCTGATGCGCACCGGCGCGGACCCCGAGGGCGTGCGGGTACTGGGCACCCTGAACAACTGCGCCAGCGGCCCCACCCCGTGGGACACGTACCTGACGTGCGAAGAGACGATCAACAAGTACTTCTACTACGGCGAGCAGCCGCCGCCGCCCGGATCGGTCGAGGAGCGCTACGGGATCGGCTCCGAGAGCCCGTACCCCTGGTACACGACCGAGAGCCGCTTCGACATGCGGAGCGAGCCGAACGAGTTCAACCGGTTCGGCTGGGTGGTGGAGGTCGACCCCTTCGACCCGGAATCGACGCCGAAGAAGCGGACCGCGCTGGGTCGGATGGAGCACGAGAACGCCGTGGTCGTGCGCGGGCGCCGCGGCGAGGCAGTCGTCTACATGGGCGACGACACGCAGTTCGACTACTTCTACAAGTTCGTGGGTGCGGAGCCGATCGCGCAGGCGCGCCGCGCCGGGCGGAGTCCGCTCGACGAGGGCACGCTGTACGTGGCGAGGTTCGACGAGGACGGTCGCGGCCGGTGGCTGCCGCTGGTCCACGGCGAGCCAGGGCTGACCACGGCGGACGGGTTCGCGGACCAGGCCGAGGTGCTGATCCATACGCGCCTCGCCGCCGACGCGGTCGGCGCTACGCCGATGGACCGGCCGGAGTGGTGCACCGTGCAGCCGCGCACCGGCGCCGTGTACTTCACCTGCACCAACAACACTGCCCGCACCGAGTCGGTGGACGCGGCGAACCCGCGGCTGAACAACCGGTTCGGCCACATCATGAAGATCGACGAGAACGGCAACCCGAGCGCGGTGCGGTTCGACTGGGACATCTTCCTGCTCGCCGGCGACGAGGCCAGCGGCGCCACGGTTCCGCCCGACCAGGCGTTCGGCTCACCCGACGGGCTGTGGTTCGACTCCGTGGGACGGCTCTGGATCCTGACCGACGGCGCCCAGCCCCAGGTCGACGGCGCCGACCAGAACAACCAGATGCTCGTGGCCGACACCGAGCGGGGCGACATCCGCCGGTTCCTGGTCGGCCCTCCGCGCTGCGAGATCACCGGCATCACGGCCGCTCCGGACGGCCGGTCCCTGTTCGTCAACATCCAGCACCCCGGCGACTCCGGGACACCCGAGAACCCGCGGGCGAGCTCGAACTGGCCCGACTACAGCCCGACCGGCCGACCGCGGTCAGCCACCATCGTCATCACCCGGGAGGACGGCGGGGTGGTCGGCGCCTGACGACGGCTTCGCCGTCCGCCCGTGCCTCGCCCGGCTCCTGCCGTCCCGGGCGAGGCCGTCCCGGGCGAGGCCTGCGACGTCGTGGCATCGTGGCCGTGGATGCCCAAGCACGCGACGAGGCACGGAAGGAGATCGAGCGATGCGCGGTACGGAACTGCTCACGGACGCGTTCGGCCGGATCAAGGAGGCAGTGCACAGTGCGGTCCTCGGCCTGTCGGGCGAGGAGCTCGCATTCCGCGTCGACGAGGACGCGAACTCCGTCGCATGGCTGGTCTGGCACCTGACCCGGGTCCAGGACGACCATGTCGCCGACGCCGCGGGCACCAGCCAGGTCTGGTCGGACGACGGCTGGGACCGCAGGTTCGGGCTGCCGTTCCCGGCCGAGGAGACCGGCTACGGGCACGACGCCGACGAGGTCTCCGCCGTCCGCGTACCCTCGGGCGACCTGCTCACGGGCTACCACGACGCCGTGCACGAACGCACCGTGCGGTACCTGGACACCCTGTCCGACGACGACCTCGACCGGGTGGTCGACGAGTCGTGGGACCCGCCGGTCACGCTAGGCGTCCGGCTGGTCAGCGTGGTCAACGACGACATGCAGCACGCCGGCCAGGCGGCGTTCGTCCGCGGGTTGGTGCTCCGCCGGCGCGAGCGGTGACCTGCGTGCGGTGACCCGCGTGCGCTGACGGGACGACGCGCTTTCCCGATCCTCCCTGGACCGCGGAAAGCACCGTGTACCAACTAATCAGTGCGTTGACGCACATCGTGCGATTCGTCGTGCGTCCTCCCGATCGCGGTGGAATTATCGCGGATCGGGAGGGGGCACCCGGGATGACGGCGGCGCGCGCACTGCGGATTGACGACTGGGTCGTGCATCGGCCCAACGTCGTGCGTTCGGTCGCTGCCCGCGTCCCCGGGATCGACGCCGAGGAAGCCACCAGCCGAGCGCTGGAGAAGATGGTCCGCAT
>NZ_JAJQMN010000028.1 GCF_028994775.1 Promicromonospora iranensis
CTCAAAGGAATTGACGGGGGCCCGCACAAGCGGCGGAGCATGCGGATTAATTCGATGCAACGCGAAGAACCTTACCAAGGCTTGACATGTACGAGAAAGCCCCAGAGATGGGGTTCTCTTTGGACACTCGTACACAGGTGGTGCATGGTTGTCGTCAGCTCGTGTCGTGAGATGTTGGGTTAAGTCCCGCAACGAGCGCAACCCTTATCCTATGTTGCCAGCGGGTTATGCCGGGGACTCATGGGAGACTGCCGGGGTCAACTCGGAGGAAGGTGGGGATGACGTCAAATCATCATGCCCCTTATGTCTTGGGCTTCACGCATGCTACAATGGCCGGTACAGAGGGCTGCGATACCGTGAGGTGGAGCGAATCCCAAAAAGCCGGTCTCAGTTCGGATCGGGGTCTGCAACTCGACCCCGTGAAGTCGGAGTCGCTAGTAATCGCAGATCAGCAACGCTGCGGTGAATACGTTCCCGGGCCTTGTACACACCGCCCGTCAAGTCACGAAAGTTGGTAACACCCGAAGCTCACGGCCCAACCCCTTGTGGGAGGGAGTGGTCGAAGGTGGGACTGGCGATTGGGACTAAGTCGTAACAAGGTAGCCGTACCGGAAGGTGCGGCTGGATCACCTCCTTTCTAAGGAGCTCATCTCCATCAGGCCCCACATAGTAGGGGTCGCCGACTGGCTCTTCGGAGCGAGGGTTGGTGCTGGTGGCAGAGGCCATGCCCGGGCCGTACGTGCCTGGGGTGGTTGCTCATGGGTGGAACATTGACGAAGAGTCTCCCTGTTCGGGGTGGCTGCTAGTACGCCAGGGGCGTCCTTCTTCGGGAGGGTGTCACGGGTTGGAACGTGGTCGTCCGGGTGGTGGGGGTTCGCCAAGCACACTGTTGGGTCCTGAGGCAACCGGCCGGCTCTGCTCCTTCGTGGGGTGGGGTGTGTCGAGTGTTTCTGGTTCGAGTACGGGTCACGAGGTTCGTGTCATACCCGCCAAGGCTGTCCTTCGGGGCAGGGGTTGGTAGTGGTGTCACGAGGTTGCCTGGTGGGTTCGTCCGTTGCTTGAGAACTGCATAGTGGACGCGAGCATCTTTGAAATTTTCCAAGATTGCGATCGTGAGACGTATGACCATGGGTCTTTGGCTTGTGGTTGTTGTTTTGTGGTCATCTTGGTTTCTGTGATTGTAGTGTTGCCTGAAGTTTTTTAGGGCACATTGGTGGATGCCTTGGCACTAGGAGCCGAAGAAGGACGTTGTAGCCTGCGATAATCCTCGGGGAGTTGGCAGACGAGCTGTGATCCGAGGGTCTCCGAATGGGGGAACCCAGCCGAAGTCATGTTCGGTTACCCGCGCCTGAATGTATAGGGCGTGTGGAGGGAACGTCGGGAAGTGAAACATCTCAGTACCGACAGGAAGAGATATTCCGTGAGTAGTGGCGAGCGAAAGCGGATGAGGCCAAACCGTATGCGTGTCAAGCTGTCAGGCGTTGCGTGTGCGGGGTTGTGGGACCTTCTGGAAGAATCTGACAGTTCTTCAGCCAGTAAGAAAGCCGTGTCATAGTCGAACCGGGTTGAATACCGGACCGTAGTGGGTGGGAGTCCCGTAGACGAAATGGTGCGGCCTGGTTGAGGGGATCCCAAGTAGCACGGGGCCCGTGAAATCTCGTGTGAATCTGGCAAGACCACTTGCTAAGCCTAAATACTACCTAGTGACCGATAGCGGACAAGTACCGTGAGGGAAAGGTGAAAAGTACCCCGGGAGGGGAGTGAAATAGTACCTGAAACCGTGTGCCTACAATCCGTCGGAGCCTCCCTAGTAGGGGTGACGGCGTGCCTTTTGAAGAATGAGCCTGCGAGTTAGTGCTCGGTGGCGAGGTTAACCCGTGTGGGGTATCCGTAGCGAAAGCGAGTCCGAATAGGGCGATTGAGTCGCCGGGTCTAGACCCGAAGCGAAGTGATCTAGCCATGGGCAGGTTGAAGCGCCGGTAAGACGGCGTGGAGGACCGAACCCACCAGGGTTGAAAACCTGGGGGATGACCTGTGGTTAGGGGTGAAAGGCCAATCAAACTTCGTGATAGCTGGTTCTCCCCGAAATGCATTTAGGTGCAGCGTCGCGTGTTTCTTACCGGAGGTAGAGCTACTGGATGGCTAATGGGCCTCACCAGGTTACTGACGTCAGCCAAACTCCGAATGCCGGTAAGTGCAAGCGCGGCAGTGAGACTGCGGGGGATAAGCTCCGTGGTCGAGAGGGAAACAGCCCAGATCACCGGCTAAGGCCCCTAAGCGTGTGCTCAGTGGGAAAGGATGTGGAGTTGCACAGACAACCAGGAGGTTGGCTTAGAAGCAGCCACCCTTGAAAGAGTGCGTAATAGCTCACTGGTCAAGTGATTCCGCGCCGACAATGTAGCGGGGCTCAAGCACACCGCCGAAGCCGTGGCACTCACACGTTAGCCCAGCACCAGACTTGTTCTGTGTGTTCAGGTGTGTGGGTGGGTAGGGGAGCGTCGTGTGGGCAGTGAAGTCGCGGAGTGATCCAGCGGTGGAGCCTACACGAGTGAGAATGCAGGCATGAGTAGCGAATGACGGGTGTGAATCCCGTCCGCCGAATGACCAAGGGTTCCAGGGCCAGGTTCATCCGCCCTGGGTAAGTCGGGACCTAAGGCGAGGCCGACAGGCGTAGTCGATGGACAAGGAGTTGATATTCTCCTACCGGCGAAGTACCGCCCATACCGAGCCCGGTGATACTAACCACCCCGGACCTGCACCGTCACCTTCGGGTGACATCGTAGGCGAGGCGTGGGACCTGATCCGGTAGTAGGTAAGCGTGTTAACAGGGGTGACGCAGGAAGGTAGCCAGGCGTGGCGATGGTTGTCCATGTCCAAGGTCGTAGCCCGTCCCATAGGCAAATCCGTGGGGCATGAAGGGTGAGAGCTGATAGAGACCGCGTATGCGGGAATCTGGTGATCCTATGCTGCCTAGAAAAGCCTCGACGCGAGGGACTAGCCGCCCGTACCCTAAACCGACTCAGGTGGTCAGGTAGAGAATACTAAGGCGATCGAGAGAATCGTGGTTAAGGAACTCGGCAAAATGCCCCCGTAACTTCGGGAGAAGGGGGGCCTGAACCGTTAACCCACTTGCTGGGGGACGCGGGGAGGGCCGCAGAGACCAGGGAGAAGCGACTGTTTACTAAAAACACAGGTCCGTGCGAAGTCGCAAGACGATGTATACGGACTGACGCCTGCCCGGTGCTGGAAGGTTAAGAGGACGGGTCAGCCTTTGGCGAAGCCCAGAATTTAAGCCCCAGTAAACGGCGGTGGTAACTATAACCATCCTAAGGTAGCGAAATTCCTTGTCGGGTAAGTTCCGACCTGCACGAATGGCGTAACGACTTCTCCGCTGTCTCAACCGCGAACTCGGCGAAATTGCACTACGAGTAAAGATGCTCGTTACGCGCAGCAGGACGGAAAGACCCCGGGACCTTTACTATAGCTTGGTATTGGTGTTCGGTGCGGTTTGTGTAGGATAGGTGGGAGACTGTGAAGCCAGGGCGCCAGCTCGGGTGGAGTCATTGTTGAAATACCACTCTGATCGCTTCGGATGTCTAACCTCGGTCCGTGATCCGGATCAGGGACAGTGCCTGGTGGGTAGTTTAACTGGGGCGGTTGCCTCCTAAAATGTAACGGAGGCGCTCAAAGGTTCCCTCAGCCTGGTTGGCAATCAGGTATCGAGTGCAAGTGCACAAGGGAGCTTGACTGTGAGACCGACAGGTCGAGCAGGGACGAAAGTCGGAACTAGTGATCCGGCGGTGGCTTGTGGAAGCGCCGTCGCTCAACGGATAAAAGGTACCCCGGGGATAACAGGCTGATCTTGCCCAAGAGTCCATATCGACGGCATGGTTTGGCACCTCGATGTCGGCTCGTCGCATCCTGGGGCTGGAGTAGGTCCCAAGGGTTGGGCTGTTCGCCCATTAAAGCGGTACGCGAGCTGGGTTTAGAACGTCGTGAGACAGTTCGGTCCCTATCCGCTGCGCGCGCAGGAAACTTGAGAAGGGCTGTCCCTAGTACGAGAGGACCGGGACGGACGAACCTCTGGTGTGCCAGTTGTTCCGCCAGGAGCACGGCTGGTTGGCTACGTTCGGAAGGGATAACCGCTGAAAGCATCTAAGCGGGAAGCCTGCTTCGAGATGA
>NZ_JAJQMN010000029.1 GCF_028994775.1 Promicromonospora iranensis
AGGAGTTCACGACGGGCGCGAAGCAGGCCATCGAGGGTATCGAGGGTATGGCCTCGTTCCTGGAGCAGGCTGCTACGACGCTGCAGGACGCCGACTCGCAGCTCGCCTCGGGCATCTGACCTCAGCGGCACCGAGCACGTTCTTTCGGAGGCGGTCCTGGACTTCGGTCCGGGGCCGCCTCCGGCGTCGTCCCCGAGAGGGTGGCCGGAGGCCGGACCTTCGGTGGCACGTGGCGTGGCGGCGCTGCTGATACGTGACGGTCGGGGGACGCTAGCGTGACGCACCGGAGAGACGAGCGAGGCGGAGGACGATGACGGAGCTGGTGGCGGGAGACCCTGAGCGGTCGACGAACGACGGAGGACGGCCGAGCCCTGCCGGCGTCGCCCTGCGACCCCTCGGCTATCTGCTGGTCGGGCTGGTGTGGCTGGTGATCTGGCTGTTCGCAGTCGGTCTCCTGGTCGGGTCGGTGGGTTACCTGGCGTTCGACGACCCGGAGACCACGCTCAGCGGTGGCGGGCGCGCACCGGCGGCGCAGGCGATCGTGCTGATCGTCTCCGCACTGTTCCTGGCCGCCGTCATCGGCCCGGGTGGCTGGCACGTACTGACGGCGTCCTGGCCGCTGGCCGTGCTGTCGTTCGTCTATCTCGCGCGGTCCCTGAGACCGTCCTATGCGGGCGAGAAGCTCTCGTTCACGGCCTACGGCTTTCGGGGGAGCACCTTCGGGCCGCCCACCGCCGGCGACATCGCGCTCTCGCTCCAGCCCGTGCGGCCGACACCGTTCACTGATCGCGTGATGCGGTTCTACATGGCCGGCTGGGGCTGGAACCCGCGCATGCTCCTGGCGATGCTGCCGGCCGGCCTCGCCTGGTCGACGGCGATCGGCGCCATCATGCCGGGACTCCCGGACGCGGCGCACCTGACGTTCCGGATCGTCACCGTGGCACTGCTCGCGGCCTCGCTCGTGCTGGGCGTGCGAGCGTTCCGCGCCCGCCCGGCACGGGACGCCGACGCTGCCGAGGAGACGGGAGTCGCGCACCTGTCCGCCGACGAGCGGGCGCGGCGTCTGGAACAGCTCAAGAGGCAGCGGGCGCGGCGCCTGCGCAAGGAGTAGTTCCCGCTGGTGGTCGTGCGGTCGGATGGGGACTAATACCCATCGACGGAGTCTGGTGGGTTGGTTACTGTCTGGGTAGTCGGATCGGCCGTGGGGGCCGGCCGGGATCTGAGAAGGGGAATCTTCATGGCGAACATGAATGTGACGTACGAGGAGCTCCGTGGGACCGCTGGTCAGCTGCGTAACGGCCAGACCGCGATCATGGACCAGCTGACGAATCTGTCCTCGCAGGTGAACAACCTGGTGGCGTCCGGCTTCCA
>NZ_JAJQMN010000003.1 GCF_028994775.1 Promicromonospora iranensis
CTGGAAGTCCACATGGACGGCTGCGCCGAATGCACCCGGGCATTCATCGACGTGCGCGAGGTGTCCTGGATGCTGCGCGACCTCGGCCAACACCTCATCGCCGGAGGCTGGGCCACCGGGGCGACCGGCACCGCCGTCCTCGGCGCAGGAGCCGCCGTCACCGGCGCACGCCCGCGGTCTTTCGGCAAGGAGACCGCCGTCGCCGCCGGAGTGCTCGTCGTCCTGGCCGTCGGTGCCGGCGCGGCCGTGCTGATCGGCCACCAGGACGACCAGCCGCCGATCCAAGCGATCGAAGAAGCCGGCGCCGCCGAGCCGCCCAGCCGGCCCGGCCCGCTGGAATCACCCGCGCCGGAGCGGCCGCCGTCGATCCCGCCCGCGGATCCGAAGCCGCGCCCTGCCACCAGACCCGAGAAAGCTCCGGCTCCGGTGGTGGAGCCGGTGGCCCAGCAGGAGGTGACCGACCCCGCACCGGCACCCGAGCCGGAACCGGAGCCCGCGGACGCCCCGCCGCCGTCCGCCTCGGAGCGGGAGCCTGCCGCGGACCGCCCCGCCCCGCGGGCGCCCGCCGACACCCCGGCCGCGCCGGCCCCGGCTCCCGAGCCCGAGCCGAAACCCGACCCGAAACCTGACCCGGAGCCCGCGCCTCCGCCCAAGCCCACGCCGCCGCCCGCGGTCGACTCCGGCGGGCCGCCCGGCAACCCGGACAACCCCCACGGGAAGGGCCCGACGAAGGACAACGACCAAGGCCCCGGCAACGGGAACGGCAACGGCAACGGCAACGGCAACGGCAACGGGAACGGGAACGGACCAGGCAGCGACAACGGCAAGGGCAACGGAAGGGACGCAGCGCAGATCACGGCGAGCAGTCCGCGAGCGGGTACGCAGCCTCCGGCCTCCCCGGCGTGCCCGGTGCCCTCCTGAGCGGCGCCCTGCTCAAGCGGCTGCGCCGCCGAAACCGCTAGGCAGCGGGTCCGCCCGGGACGACCGGCGCGTGCGGTGAGGCCCGGTCCAGCCCCGCGAGCGCGTCACCCAGCGCCGCGACACCGCCGTCCACGTCCGTCAGGTGCGTCACCACGTCGCCGAGCCCGTCCGGGTCGGCACGGTTCAGGTGGGGCGCCAACGCCCGGGCCGGTATCCGCCGGCTGCTTCGGCGTTCAGGGCTCCTCGCCGCGACCCCGGCCGGAAGGTGTGTTGCTGCGAGTAGACACTGTCGACCCTCAGCAACACATCCCGCGGAGGAGGGAAGCCACGGGCACCCCACCATCTGGCGGGACGACGGCGCGCGCCCCGAAGGCGTGTTGTCCTTCGGGGCGCGCGGCAGAGGTTTCGGTTCAGGCGTTGTAGCCGCCATGGGCATCCAGCACCGCGCCCGTGACGTACGAGGCGGCAGGGCTCGCCAGGAACGCGATCGCGGCGGCGATCTCCCGCGGATGGCCCTTGCGCTGGAGCGACAGGTTGCTGAGCAGCGCCTTGAGGGTCTCGGGGTCGGACTCCATCCCGCCCTCCATCATTCCGGCTTCCACCACGTTGGCCGTGATGCCCCTCGGCCCGAGGTCGCGTGCGACGCCCATGGTGTATCTCTCGACCCCCGCCTTGGTCGCCGCGTAGTCGGCGATACCGGGGACGCCGACCCGGGTACCCAGTCCCGAGCTGATCGTGATGATGCGACCGTCGGTGCGCAGTACCCGGGCGGCGGCCCGGATGACCGCGATCACGCCGAGGTAGTTGGTGGCGTGCATGCGGTCCAGCGCGGCAATGGCGTCGGCGTCCAGATCGTCCACCGTGCGGCCCGCCACACCGATCGCCGCGTTGTTGACGAGGATGTCGAGGCCGCCGAAGGACGTGACCACCTCGTCGATCAGCGCCGGTGCCCCGCTCGCATCCGCCTGGTCGGACCGGAAGGCCGCGACCTTGGCCCCCGTGCCGCGCACCTCGTCCACGACCTCCGACGCCCGCTTCTCGGAGCTGACGTACGTGAAGGCGACGTCGGCACCCTGCTCGGCCAGCAGTCGTACGGTCGCGGCTCCCAGCCCGCGCGACCCCCCGGTGACCAGGGCGACCTTGCCCGTAAGTGGCTTGCTCATGCTTCTCCCTCGTGTGGTTGACCCTGCCTGGCTGTCGCAACATTAATGGTTACGACAGAGCAAATGCAACCTTCCCTGTTACGACCAAACTGTCGTAACATGGAGCGTTGCGACCAGGAGGAGGAGTCCGTGAGCGCCAACAGCAGGCTGACCATCGCCGCGCACGCGCTGGCCTGGATCGGCCACTACCAGCGCCTGGGCCACGAGGTCGCCACCTCCGAGCAGATCGCGTCCAGCGCGAACACCAACCCGGTGGTGATCCGACGGCTGCTCGGCGACCTGCGCAGGGCCGGCCTCGTCGAGTCCCGGCGAGGCGCGGGTGCGGGCTGGTCGCTGGCACGCGAGCTCGAGTCGATCACCCTGCTCGAGGTGTACGAGGCGGTGGAAACCGGACCGCTGTTCGCGATGCACCGCGCCGCTCCGGACCAGGGCTGCGTGGTGGGTCACGGCATCCAGCCGGCGATGCAGGGCATCTACGACGGCATCGAGGGCACCCTGAGGCGGGAGCTGTCCGGCGTCACGCTCGAGAACGTGCTCCGCGACGTGCTCGCGGTGCCTCGCTAGCGTCCCCCTCGCTAGCCGCACCGTCGCACCCACGGGCTACGCCCGCGAGGGACGGCGTCCCGGCACCGACTATCGCCGCAGATAGGTGAGAACTGCCTGCACCCGCTTGTGGGTCGTGTCGTCGGCACTGAGGTGCAGCTTGGCGAAGATGCGGTTGATGTGCTTGGCGACCGCCGCCTCGGTGATGACGAGGGCATCGGCGATCGCGGTGTTCGTCCGGCCCTCGGCCATGAGGGCGAGCACCTCGGTCTCGCGGGGCGTCAGCGCCTCCAGCCCGGTCCGACGTCGCAGCAGCTGGCGCACGACCAGCGGATCGATCACCTCACCGCCGTCCGCGATGGTGTCGAGCGTGCGGAGGAACTCGTCGACGTCGCCGACACGGTCCTTGAGCAGGTAGCCGATGCCGCCGGCGTCCGTGGCGAACAGGTCGGCGGCCGCCCGGCCCGACACGATCTGCGACAGCACGAGGATGCGTTCGGACGGGTTCACCGCCCGCAGCGCCCGCGCCGCCTGCAGGCCCTCGTCGGTGTGCGACGGCGGCATGCGCACGTCGACGATCGTGAGGTCGGGGCGGTGCGCGGTGACCGCCTCCACGAGAGCTCGCCCGTCACCGACGGCGGCGACGACCTCGTGGCCCGCGGTCGCGAGGAGCCGCGCCAGCCCCTCCCTGAGGAGCACCGCGTCCTCCGCTATGACGATACGCACGGTACCTCCAGGGTGATGCGGGTCGGGCCCCCGGCGGGGCTGGAGATGTGAACGTGCCCGCCCAGGGTCTCGATCCGGTCGACGACGCCGACGAGGCCGGTGCCGACGAGGTCGGCGCCGCCGCGCCCGTCGTCCTGCACGGTGACGAGCACCCGGCGGTCCGGCGTCCGGTGCGCGCGGAGGTGGACGGTCTCCGCCTGAGCGTGCTTGGCGACGTTGGTGAAGAGCTCGTTCGCCGCGAAGTACAGGCCGACCTCGACGTCGCTCGGCAGATCGACCGGGAGGTCGATGTGCGCGGTCACGTCCAGTCCGGCCGCCTCGGCACGTGCGACGAGATCGTCGAGCGCATCGCCGAGGTCGTGCTCCCGCAGCGCCGCGGGGTAGATGCCGTGCACGATGTCCCGCAGCTCGTCGATGGCCCGCTGCGCATCGGCGCGGGCCTGATCGATGAGCGGCGTGACGTCGCTCCCGCGGTCGTACTGGTAGCGCAAGGTGCCGAGCGTCATGACGAGGGCGGTCAGCTGCTGCTGGGCACCATCGTGCAGGTCACGTTCGATCCGCCGCCGTTCGTCGTCGAAGGCGGTGGTCAGTCGTGCTCGCGAGCGCGTGAGGTCGTCGAGCCGCTGGGCGATGTCGGCGGCCGGTTCGCCGACCAGCAGGCGTGCGAGATAGCGCTGCCCCTCGGCGACGAGCGTGACGAGGTAGAGCCCGAGCGCCAGGACCAGGAGTCCCAGCGCGGCAGGTCCGAGGTGGGCGAGGGCGCCGCCGTCGGCCGTCGACGTCGGTAGGTCCGGCACCGCGGTGACCGCGGCGGGGTCGACGCCGAGAGCGAGGAGCACGAACGACGCGGCGCTGCCGGCCAGGAGCAGGGCAGGAACGAGCAGCACGACGCAGACGACCGCGAAGCTCAGGAACGACAGCGGGATCAGGAGCACCCCGTGCAGCAGCTCGGTCCAGGTCGCCCGTTCTCCGGCACGCGACCGGATCCAGGCCGGCAGCCCCGGCGAGGGGTCGTGACGATGGGGGTTCGCGACAGGCCGACGGTCCACCCAGCGCAGGCGCCACCGTTCGACACGGCCGAGCGGCACACCCGACAGCACCAGGAGCGGCCAGCACGTCAGCGCCCACGTCGCGGCCACGGCCGGCGTGGCGGCGACGTAGGCGAGCGACCGCCAGGGCCAGGACGTCGCCAGGAGCCGCAGCGGATGGCGACGCAACGCCATCAGCGGCGTCGTCACCGTGGCGTGCGCCGGGGAGTCGCTCGTCGGTGCCGGCATCCTCACGCTGCCCATCTTCGCGTGTCATCCGGGATGAGGGCGGGCATCACCGTGCGCCGGTCCCTGCGAGCGCATCGGCGGTCATCGCGGCTCCGACGGGTGCGAGGGTGCCGACCAGGGCAGCCAGATAGGCACAGCCGACGATCACCAGGTAGGTCGGCCCCACGAAGGGCAGCCAGATGGTACCGGTGAGCAGGTGTCCGTAGCCCGTCATCGTGGCCGCCGCGACGACGGTCCCGGCGATGACGGCGGTCGTGGCGATCACCAGCCACTCGACCAGCAACGATCCGGTGATCTGACGCCGGCGCGCGCCTGCGAGCCGGAGCAGTGCGAACTCACGTCTGCGCGACATCGTCGAGCCGACGAGCACGTTGATCGCGGAGACGCCGGCGTAGCCGCCGAGGATGACGACGACCATGAGGGTGATCCAGTTGTCGCCCGAGGCCTGCGCCGCGACCTCGGCAAGATGCTGTTCGCGGTCCATGGCCCGTGCGCCCGGGGCCTCGGTCGCGAGAGCGGCGTTGATCACCGGCAGTGCGTCGCTCGTCCCGGTACCGGGCTCCAGGGCGACGTACACCGCGGAGGCGAACGGTTCCAGCACGCGTGGGGTCAGCGCGGACAGCGGCAGCAGCGTGTCGCTGACGCCCATGGGATCGACGTAGGTGGTACTGACGACGGCGCTGCCCGGCGTCCCGTCCGGGTACAGGAAGCTCGCGGTGTCGCCGATGTCCCAGCCCTTCTCGTCCGCGACGATCTGGGACACGGCGATGCTCCCCTCCGTGAACCGCGCCCAGCTCCCGCCGGTGACCTCGAGGTCGAGAACACGATCGAGCCGGGCCGGGTCGACGCCCGTCACGGTCCCGTTCGAGCGCATCGTCGGCGGGTCGTCGAAGATCAGCCGCGAGGTGAGGCTGCCGGAAGCAGCCGCCACGCCCGGTACGTCGTCGAGCGCCTCGACGGCGCTGAGGGGCACGCCGAGCTGGACGCCGCCCGCCACGACGACGTCAGCGGTCACCTGGTCGGCGTACACGTGCGACCGGGCCTGGTAGTTCGCGCTGTCCTGGAAGAGCAGCACCGAGCTGACCGCGACCAGCAAGGTCAGCGGTACGGAGACGCCCGCGGCCCGGCGCAGGTCGGAGCGGATCGACCGTTCCGCCACGAACCCACCGAACCAGCGGCGCAGCAGCATGCCGACAGGTGCCAGGACGCCACGCAGCAGGGTCGGCCCGAGGAGGACGGCGGCACCGATCAGGAGGGCGAACACCGCGATGACGAGCAGTAGCGCGACCGTGCCGCCCAGGGTCGTCACCGGACCGCCCAGGACGAGGACGCCGGCGAGGCAGGCCGCGGCAGCACCCAGCAGCAGCGCGCCGAAGCGCGCTCTGCCGCGCCGCGGTCCGACCTCGGGGAGGTCGGACTCGCGCAGCGCCTCCAGCGGTGCGATGCGTGTGGCGCGGCGGGCGGGAAGCCACGCGGCCGCGAGCGCAGCCAGCACCGCGGCGCCGACGCCGGCCAGCAGCGAGAACGGCTCCACGGCCACGACGGCACCACGAGCCATGAGGCCCTGCGCCACGAAGAACTGCCGCGCCAGCTCCGCCAGGCCGATGCCGCCAGCCGCGCCGGCGCCACCGCCGCAGGCCCCGACGAGAAGTGCCTCCCAGGTGATCATGCGCCGGATCAGCCGTGGCCTCGTGCCGACCACCAGCAGCATCGCCAGCTCACGTCGCCGCTGCCCGATCGAGACGGTGAGCGTGCTGCAGGTGACGAACGCGGCGATGGTCAGGGCCAGGAACGCGGCGACCATCAGGAACTGGCTGGATCCTCCGGCGAGCTCGGCCTGGCGCAGATCGAGCTGCAGGCTGCCCGCGCGGTCCGCGCCGGTCAGGACCTGGAGGTCAGGAACGGCGTCCCGCAACTGTTCGGCACTGGTGAGGGAGACGAGCGCCGCGACCGGGGCGCCACCCAGATCCGCGGCCGTCTCGTCCGCGAAGAACACCGCGTGCTCGAACTGCTCCCCCGGACGGTCGACGAGGCCGCTCACCGTGAACTCTTCGGTACGGGAGGCGAGAACGACCGGGACGTCGTCGCCGACGCCGATCCCGGCCGCGGCGGCTGCTGACTCGTCCACCGCCACCTCATGTGGCCGGCTCGGCGCCCTTCCCCCGGCGAGGGAAGCCTCGTCGGCGACCGCCGTCGACCACGGGTGCCCCCACGAACGCGTGACGGCGTTGCCCACGACGGCGCCGTCAGACCCGACGAGGTACGCCGGGAACGGCGACTCCAGGGTGACCGCGGTGACTCCGGGCGCCTCCCGGATCTCGGCGATCTGCTGGGGGCTCAGCCGGGGCATCGAGGGCAGGTCCAGTGCGAGACCGCTGCGCAGCTGGACGCTCGGGAGGGGCTTGACCACGGCGTCGGCGCCGCCGAACCGCCAGCTCGTCACGCTCGCCGCCCCCTGCTGCTCCTGCGTACCCGCGACCAGCAGGGCCGCCGTCACGAGCGACGAGCCCACGGCGACCGAGAACAAGGCGGCGAGGACGGCGAGCTTGCGGGCCACCAGGCTGCGCCAGGCCAGAGCGATCACGCCTCTGACCTCCTGGTCGCCAGCCGTGCCAGGACGTCGTCGACCGCCGGGTCCAGCAGCTCCCCGTCCACCCGGCCGTCTCGCAGGAACACCACCCGGTCCGTGTGCGCGGCGGCCGCGGGATCGTGCGTCACCATCACGATGGTCTGGCCGAACCGCTCGGCGGCCAGCCGCAGGAAGCCCAGCACCTCGTTGCCGGCGTGGGAGTCGAGGTTGCCCGTGGGTTCGTCGGCGAGGACGACGGCGGGACGGTGCGCCAGAGCGCGGGCGATCGCCACCCGCTGCTGCTGGCCCCCGGACAGCTCGCTGGGCCGGTGGGCGAGTCGGTCACCGAGGCCGAGCACCTGGACCAGGTGCGCCATCCACTCCCGATCGATGCGGGGTCCACCGATGCGCTCGCTCAGGGTGATGTTCTCCTCGGCGGTCAGGATCGGGATCAGGTTGAACGCCTGGAAGACGAATCCCAGGCGGTCACGTCGCAACGTCGTCAGCTGCGCCTCGGAGAGGCCGGCAACGTCCGTCCCGGCGACGAGGACTGAGCCCGAGCTCGGACGTTCGAGACCTGCGAGGCAGTGCAGCAGCGTCGACTTGCCCGAGCCCGACGGCCCCATGATCGAGGTGAACCGCCCCGCTTCGAACGCGACGGAGACGCGGTCCAGCGCCGTGACCAGAGCGGGCTCGTGACCGAAAGTACGGGTGAGCTCGGCGGTTCGCACGGCCGGCGGCGCGCCGGCGCTCGGCGAGGCTCCGGACGAGGACACGGGGCTCGGTGGTGTGGGGAACGACATGCCCTCATCCCACGTCAGGGCGACCCGCCAGTCGATGGCGCAGGCCACCGTCCCGGAGGTAACGCTGGCGCTACCATCGACCGATCGAACGGTTCTGGACCAACCCGTGCAGGCGCGCTACGACCGCCGAGAGACACCGATGACCGACGTACGCACACCCGCCTGGCGCCCCACCGGACTCGTCTGGTCCCGGACCGGCGTCGCGCTGGAGTGGCTCTCGCCTGTCGGAGAGGTCCGGGCCAGCTCGCTCGATCTCGGTAGCCGGCTGTCGCTCCAGGTCGGCCCGGACCGGCTGTGCGTGGGACTGTGGTGGGACGGTCGCCATGTCCCGTGCGCCGCGTACGCCCGCATCGCCGCGGAGGCAAAGTCCGGCCAGTGCGGCTCGTGCGCGGCGATCGCCCGCTCCCGGTCCGTCGCGACCGACACCAGGCTCGACGACCCCCGCGAGTTCGCCGTCTACCTCGCCCACCACGGCAGCGTGGTCAAGGTCGGGATCACCGCGACCGAACGCGGACCGGCCAGGCTGCTGGAACAGGGGGCGTTGTCCTCCCTGTTCCTCTCGGCCGGAACCCTGTTGTCCGCACGACGCAGCGAGGCCCTGCTCACGACAGCACTCGGTCTGCCGCAGCAGGTCCGTACGGCTCGCAAGCGAGCCGCCCGCCTGGCGCCGGGTACGGCGTCGGCCCGCGCCGCGGCGCTTACGGACATCGCCACGCAGGCGGCGGGTCTCGACTGGCCACCCGGCCAGAGGCGGACCAGCGCCGAGCCCGTGGACCACACCCCGGTCTACGGGTTGCCCGACGGCGGCATCACCCCTGTCCTGGAGCTCGACCCGCTGCGGGCTGGAGCGGCGATCAGCGGCGACGTCGTCTGCCGGATCGGGCGCGACCTGTACCTGACCTCGCCGCACGGTCTCACGCTCTTCGATACCGGGCTGTTGCAGGGCTGGGCCCTGTCCCGAGCCGACGACGGCACGCCGCTCACCGCGCAGACCACAGCCGTTGCGCCACCTCGGACGCCAGCCCCGGAGACCGGGTGTGACGTTCTGTTCTGAAACGTACGGACAGCGGATTCGTCCCGCCTTTGACAGGATGGCTGCATGACCGCGCTTGAGGGCCTCCTCGACGACTACACGTTCAGGTCCGTGTCCGACACGGACCGGGACAAGAAGTTCGAGGAGCTGATGAAGGCGTTCCTGCGCACGGACGAGGAATGGGCTGCCACCTTCGATGCCGTGTGGTCCTGGGACGAGTGGCCCGGCCGCCAGGGTCCCGGCGACGAGATCGACCTCGTGGCCCGGGAACGCTCCACCGCGAACCTGGTGGCGGTGCGGTGCGCGTTCTACGATCCGAGCCAGCCGTTGTCGAAGCCGGACATCGCACCTTTTCTGTCCGCTTCGAACCGGCCTCCGTTCACGGCGCGGCTCGTGGTCGCCACCACCGACGCCTGGGACAAGGACATCGACGACGCGATCCAGCACGAGGAGAAGCCCGTGCGACGCGTCGGACTGACTCAGATGCTCGGCTCATCGGTCGACTGGACCCAGTTCGGGTCGAGGACCGTGGCAGTGGCCCGCCGCGCCCGCTCCTAGGCACCCAGCCCGGTCACCGCCACCCAGCAGTTCCGCCCAGGCGAAGCACCCCCCATATCGCTCCGCATACAGGGTGAATGACGACCAGAATCCCATGCTTTTGCATGGACATTTCTCTTGAATGCCCGCGAACCAACCGGGCAAGACTATGCGAAGGATCGATATGTCGCTCAGCACCGCCGTGTTCGTTCTCGACGAGATCGAGACGTCGATCTGCCGGCACTACGGCGAGCTCACCGAGCACCCCGGGTACACCCGCACGTCGGGGGCTGACGGTGAGTACCTGGCGGTCGTCGACCACCCCGCGCTGCCGGGAGCACTGGAGAGCACCATGTTCCGCGTCTGCCGCGGGGCTGCCGTCGACCTCGCCGACACGTGGGCGTTCTTCGACGACCTCGCCCCCGCCGCCGCGTTCTCACGCGCCGGCCGGATGTCGAACCTGAGGCCGTCGTGGGACCTGTTCGAGGCCGCCGAGGTCCGTGCTCCCTGCCCCGAGCACCACCGCGAAGAGGTAGCACTCCTGCTGGGTCGCCAGGTCTATGAACGATCCGAGATCCACGCCCACGCCGCGCGGTTCGCGGGGGCAGCCGCAGCGCGAGCCCATGTTGCCGGCTGGTCGGAGAGCTGACGCGACGACCCGCGGGACCTGGAACCCGGTAGCACAGCGCACGTCGGCCCGGCACGAGCATCTCGTGCCGGGCCGACGCGCGTCGGCACGCCCTCGTCCCTGTGCCGCGTGCGCCGGCATCACCAAGTTTCACCGCGTGCGTCTATCCAACTCGTGATACTCCTTTTAGCGGCCCCGAAGGATCCTTTAACCGCCGCAGAGAAATTCAAGCGATACGCACGACGAATGAACGCACCAACCGAGGGAGCGACGTGTGAAGGATGAGGCGAAAAAGTTCGCTATGCCCGTATCCGGACAGGTTTCTCGAAGATTGTTCCGCACAGGATGGGCGAGCATTGTCGCTACGGTGACGGCAGGCGCACTGCTGTTCACCGCCTCGGCGAACGACCCGTCCCGGCCTCTGCCCGACGGCGATGGAGAGCTCTCCGCCGAGCGCCACGTCCCGTTCAGGGCCGAGCCGGTGGACCAGGCCCGCACCGTCCCCGCGGACGTGAGCCTGGATCAGATCGAGGCGGTCCTGGAGCGTGCCGAGAACCTGGCGCGGAGGCAGGGCCCGGACTTCAGCCCGACGGTGGCGCAGGCCGCGGCCGAGCTCGGGATGCTTTACACCACCTACCAGGTGCAGCGGCGGGCGTCCGGCGAGCAGGCTGCGCGGCAGGAGGTCGTGTCGGCCGTGCCCGTGTCCGCCGTGCGCGCCGCGGCGGGCAAGCAGGTCCCGGCGGACGGGCCCGACGCGGCGGATGCGGAGATCGGCCGCGTCACCTACGACCAGGTGGTGGTCGCGGCGGTGCGCCTGGCGAGCATGCTGGACCAGACGATGCCCGGTTCCTCTGTCGACGTGCAGCGCACGGACGAGTTCCGGGACTCACCCGTGCTCGGTCCGGCCGGCCTCCGGCAGCGGGCGGGCTCCTCACTGCGCTCGAACCTGCTCGACATCGTCTCGGTGTTCGGCACGTCGACCCTGGGCTACGCCAACGGCCGGATCCCGGCAGCGGTGCTCTGTCCGCTGAGGTTCGCGCCTGGGCACATGCTGCGTTGTGACGCCGCGGAACGGCTGACGGCACTGAGCAAGAGGTTCGAGCGGGAGTTCGGGTACCCGATCCCGATCACGGACTCCTACCGGTCCTACGTGGAGCAGATCGCCGTGGCCGCCGCGAAGCCGCACCTGGCCGCCGTACCGGGCACGTCCAACCACGGCTGGGGCCTGGCGGTGGATCTCAGCGACCCCATCTCCGGTGGTACGTCCCGGGAGTACGCGTGGCTCCGGGTGCACGGCCCGGACCACGGCTGGGACAACCCGTCGTGGGCGCGGCCGGGCGGAACGAAGCCCGAGCCGTGGCACTTCGAGTTCTTCGCGGCGGGTTCGATCCCGGACCGGGCCGTCGACCCGTCCGACGTCGGCGGGTGGGGCGCGGACGCGCCGTCCAGCTCCGCCGAGTCCTCCGATCCACATTCCATACCGGCGCTTGACCCCAGCCCGGGCAAGGACTCGACGGCCAGCCGGCCGCGCCCGCCGGCCACACCGGACGAACCGAGCGTCAGCCCGCCGTCGCAGAAGCCGGCCAAGCCTGGCGCGAAGCCGAAGCCGGCCCCCAGCGAGCCGAAGCCGAAACCCACCCCGAAGCCCACCCCGAGCGACCCGGCGCCGAAGCCGACGACTCCCCCGGCCACGCCGTCGCCCACGCCGACCCCGTCACCTTCGGAGCCCGGACAGGAGCCACCGGCCTCCCCCTCACCCACGCCAGTTCCTACTCCGTCGGAGCCCAGCGAGGAGCCGTCGGTCGCGCCGTCCGCCCCGCCGACGGAGGCCTCACCCAGCCCGGACCCGGCACCGAGTTCCGTCCCGAGTTCGGTCGCGGCGTCCTCCGCCCCGCTGCCGGACCCGGCCACGAACACGGACGGCTGACCCTCGGTGCGCTTCGAGGATGCGGTTCGGCACGGTCCCTGGTGCGGGCCCGTGCCGGACCGCATCCTCGCAGTGGACCGGACGCGCGGCCCGGCGGTCAGCGCACCAGCGACGGCTCCGCCGGGACGCCCAGGACGTGCCGGGTGAGGCCGTCCAGGACGGTGAGCCCGTCGGCCGAGAGGACCGATTCCAGGTGGCCCTGGACCGAGGCCACACCAGGACCGCGCAGGGCGGTGAGCACGCCGTCCGTGTCGACGGACGGCTCCAGGGCGAGGCGGGCCACCGGGTTGTCGGCGGCGGCAGCCACGGTGGTGGTGAGGTGCGCACCGAAGGTGTTGTAGTAGCCGATGGCGGCGGGGGTGCCGAACACGTCGGCTTCGAGCCGCACGCCCTGGCGCGGCGCGGGCAGCGCACGAATCGGGAAGCCGGCGAGGCCGGCGAGCACCTGGTGGCTGAGGCAGACCGCGAGCAGCGGCTTGCGCGCGGCGACCCGCTCGTGGATCCGCCGCGTGATCGAGGCGATGCGCGGGTCCTCGTCGTCGCGCGGGTCACCCGGTCCGGGTCCGAGCACGAGGAGATCGTCCGTGAGCACGTCGTCGACGGCGTCCCATCGCACCATGCGGGTGTTCAGCCCGAGGTGGCGCAGCTGGTGGGCGAGCATCGTCGTGAACTGGTCCTCGTGGTCGACGATCAGGACGTTCCGGCCGCTCAGCGCCGTGGTCGTCACGGCGGGGGCGGCATCCTGGGGGCGCACCCAGAACTCCGCGAGCTGACGGTTGCGGGCGGTCAGCGCCTCGGCGACGCCGGGCTGCGCGTTCAGGTCGACGGCGACGTCGGGCCCGGCACCACGCGGCGCGAGTCCGATCGAGGTGAGCACGCCGGACGCCTTCGCCCGGGTCTCCGCGACCTCGTGCTCGGGTACGGAGTGGCGCACGAGGGTCGCTCCGGCTGGGACGGACACCCGGCCGCCGTCGTGCAGGTAGGCCGTGCGGATGAGGATCGGGGCGTCCAGCGAGTAGCCCGGGTAGCCGGCTGCACCGGGCTCGGCGGGACCGGACCCCACGGCGTCGGACGCTTCGGGCTCTGCGTCGTCGGTCGGCTCGGGCTCGAACAGGGCGAGGAATCCGGAGTAGTAGCCGCGCGGTCGGGTCTCGTGGCGGGTGATGACGGTGCAGGCGTTCTCCATCGGGGACCCGGTCACGGTGGGTGCGAACATCGTCAGGCGCAGCGCCTCGCGCGGGTCGAGGGTCGTCCGGCCTTCCAGCAGGTACTCGGTGTGGCTGAGCCGGGCCATCTGCTTGAGATAGGGGCCGACGATGCGCCCGCCGTCCGGGCAGAGCGCGCTCATCATCTTCATCTCCTCGTCGACCACCATGAAAAGCTCCTCGTTCTCCTTGGTGTCGCGCAGGAACTCGAGGACGCCGTCGCGCGTGGGGCCCGTCGCGGGGTGACGGTACGTGCCGCTGATCGGGTTCATTCGGGCGACGCCGTCGTGCAGGGTCAGGTGCCGCTCGGGCGTGGCGCCTGCCAGGGACAGCGTCCCGGTGCCGGACGCCGGCGCGTGCACCGCGAAGGTCCAGTAGGAGCCGACCTCGTGCGTGAGGAGCGCGCGGAACCACGACGCCAGCGTGCGGACGGGCGGCGCGTCGGTACGCGCCTCGAAGCGCCGCGCCACGACGAAGTTGGCGCCGGCGCCCTGGCCGATCTCGTCGTCGATCACGCGGCGCACGATGCCCGCGTACTCGTCGTCGGGGATGTCGAAGCCGAGCGGTTCGGCGGCGA
The DNA here is from genome assembly GCF_028994775.1 of Promicromonospora iranensis. Classification (GTDB taxonomy): domain Bacteria; phylum Actinomycetota; class Actinomycetes; order Actinomycetales; family Cellulomonadaceae; genus Promicromonospora; species Promicromonospora iranensis_A. The sequence continues at coordinate 13,910 of NZ_JAJQMN010000003.1, forward strand.
CCGCCTCGGCCGGGAGGGCGGCGACGGCGTCGGCCACGGAGACCCGCTCCGACGCGCGGACGACCAGGCAGCGCAGGGGCGCGCCGTCGTCGTGCACGGTGAAGCCGCGCTCGCGCGCCTGGCGGAACGGAACGATCGCGAGCACCGACGCGCCGTCGAGCGGGATGTCGCCCAGGAGGTCGACGTCGACCACGTCGCCGACCAGCACCTCGACCTCCGTGCCACCCTCGCGGCGCAGGAGCGCGAACGGGAGGGTGCCGTCGGAGGCGAGTACCCGGTCGAGAAGGGGATGGCTCACGGCGGAAGGACTTCCGGAGCTGACGGCGGAGGGGGTGGAGCCAGGGATGCGGGACATGCGTGGCCTCTCGGTTCGGGGTGCCCGCCCGGACCGACCGCCTCGTGGGAACACGAAACGACCGCCTCGGGGCGAGGCGGTCGTGGACGTGTGAGTGGATGCGTCGCGAGCCCGCCTAGTCGGCGGGCCACCAGTCCTGGGAGATCAGGTGCGACGTCATGGCCGGAACGGTAGCCGGGCACGGTGCGGGCTGTCCACAGGTAGCCACGCGGACGGCGCATCGCGGGTGTATCGCCAGCTGCCTCGAGCATGTGCGGCGCAAATTGTTCATGCCTCCTGCTCCGACGAGGAGGATGCAACATGAACAGAAGGTGAACACTCAGCGAACAGTGCCCTGACCGAGGCCTGAATCACAGCATCGGACCCTGTTCGTCTCCGATCATCAACGCCGTGACCGAAACGCTCCTCCTCGCGCTCGTCGTCGTGACCGCGCTCGCCTTCGACTTCACGAACGGCTTCCACGACACGGGAAACGCGATGGCCACCTCCATCGCCACGCGAGCCCTCAAGCCCCGGACCGCCGTCGCGCTGTCCGCAGTCCTCAACCTGGTGGGTGCGTTCCTCTCGCTCGCCGTCGCCGCGACGATCGCCAAGGGCATCGTCGATGCCGGGGTCGTCACGCTCCCCGTGGTGCTCGCCGGGCTCGTCGGCGGCATCGTCTGGAACCTGCTCACCTGGCTCTTCGGCATACCCTCCAGCTCGTCGCACGCCCTGGTCGGCGGGATGGTCGGCGCCGTGCTCGCCGCCGTCGGCACGTCGGGCGTGCTGTGGGCCGGCGTCGTGTCCAAGGTCCTGGTCCCGGCTCTCCTCGCCCCGCTCATCGCGATCGCCGTCGCCGGCCTGGGCACGTGGTGCGTCGCGAAGCTGACCCGCGGCGTGTCCCAGGAGGTGACCAGCCGGGGCTTCCGCTGGGGCCAGATCGGCTCCGCGTCGCTCGTCTCCCTGGCGCACGGCACGAACGACGCGCAGAAGTCGATGGGCATCATCCTGCTCGCGCTCATCGCGGGCGGAGCCGTCCCGGCCGACTCGGACGTCCCCCTCTGGGTGATCTTCAGCTGCGCCATCGCCATGGCGATCGGCACCTACCTGGGCGGCTGGCGGGTCATCCGCACGCTCGGCAAGGGACTCGTGGAGATCGACACCCGCCAGGGCATGGCCGCCGAGACCTCCTCGGCCGCCGTCATCCTGCTGTCCAGCCACTTCGGCTTCTCGCTCTCGACGACCCACGTCGCCACCGGCTCGGTGCTCGGCTCGGGCGTCGGCATGCCGGGGGCGAAGGTGCGCTGGAGCGTCGCAGGACGCATGTTCGTCGCCTGGGGCCTCACCCTGCCGGCCGCGGGCCTCGTCGGCGCCGTGTGCCACTGGCTCGAGTCCGCCATCGGCGGCACCGCCGGCACGCTCGCCGTCTTCACGGTGCTCGTGGCCTCCTCCGCGGCCATCTGGGTCGCGTCCCGGCGCAAGCCGGTCGACCACACCAACGTCAACGAGAAGTGGGACGAGGACAAGGGCGCGGGCATCGAGCCCGTCGCCGCCACGACCGGTGAGGCCGGCGGCGAGCGGATCGCCCCGGTGCCCGCCGTCGCGACGGCGTCCTCCGTGGGTCCCGCCATCGAGTCCGTGCAGACGGTCGGCACGGTGGATACCGACACCTCGTCGAAGGGAGGCACGCGATGAGCGACCTCATCGAGTGGAGCGCACTGGGCCAGGTCCTCGTGGCGGGCGTCCTCGTCGGCGCCGGCATCCCCGCGCTGTTCGCGCTCGCGCTGCGTCTGTGGGCAGGCACCACCCCGGACGGCGAGGGCGCCGCCGCCTCGACGGACCAGGCGCCGCACGACACCGCCGGGCGAGCCCCCGGTGCGGCGACGATCGCGCGGCCCACCCCCGTGCGGCTCGCCGGCGCGATCCTGTGCATGGCGGTCGTCGTCGGGGCGATCGTGACGGGCCTGGTCTTCCTGGTGTCGGGCGGGCACTGACCAGGCAGTCGCGCTCACGACGCCGAGCCGCCGCGGGCCAGAACCCGCTTCACCTCAGTGGCTCGGGTCGAGGGTGGTCGCCCACAGCAACCGACCGGACTGGTCGCGCAGGTCGACGCGCAGCTGCCCGGTCGCGCCGTCGACGTTGACCTCGCCGAAGTGCTGGAACCCCTCCAGCGGCGAGGTGTTGGCGCGGGGCGGCGCGCTGACGAACGCCTGGCGCGGCCCGAACGTCGGGTCGAGCGTGTTCGGGCCGAAGGCGCCGGCGTTCAGCGGGCCGGCGACGAACTCCCAGAACGGGTCGAAGCCCTCGAACGCGGACCGCTCCGGCGCGTAGTGGATGGCGGCGGACTAGTGCACGTCCGCGGTGAGCCAGACGGTGTTGCGCACCCGACGGCGGCTGATCTGCTGCAGCACCCACGCCAGCTCCGCCTCAGCCCTGGACCGCCTGCCGGACGAGCTCGCCCAGGCGATCCCAGGCGGGTTCGGTCAGATCTGCCAGCGCGTACGCCGTCGGCCAGAGGCCGTCCGCCGAGTCGAGCTCCGCCTGGACGCTGAACCCGAACGTCGAGTAGCGCTCCTTGTCCATCTGCCCGCTGCGGAAGAAGCAGACCACCTTGCCCCCGCGGGCGTAGCCGGGCTGCCCGTAGTACAGCTTCGGCGCGAGTTCCGGCGCCACCGTCGTCACGATCGCGTGGACGCGCTCGGCCATCTCCCGGTCCCCATCGGGCATCTCGGCGATCTTCGCCAGCACGTCCGCCTCGTCGGCCGCGGCCTTCTCGGCTCCTCGAGCACGCTTGGCCTCGGTCTTCAGTTCCGCCGCACGCGACTTCATCGCCGCACGCTCCTCGGCGGAGAATCCGTCCTTCTTCTGGGTCGCAGAGGTGTCAGTCATCGGCTCTTCCCCTCGTGTGTTCGCCGGAGCGTTCGCTGGAGTGCTCGGCGCCTTTCGCTCCACACTAGGTTTCCCCCAGCTGCGCGGCTTCTCGATTCCTGACCGCCTCGACTCCTTGGCGACCCGGCAGGGTGCCCGACGGCGCGACGTGCGCGAGCGCGGACCATGAGTGCGGACGGGAGGCGCCGGGGAGTGTGTATGCGATCGAGGTCGGTTGCCGAGAGTAGACAACGTCCACTCAGAGCAGCTGACCCCGATGACATACACCTTCCGCGCGCACTGGCGGTCGCCTACTGACGGCCGCGGCGGCCGCAGCGCGGGCACTGGCAGGGCCCTCCGCCGCCGCTACGGTCTGCACACCAGGAGCCCGTTGACCGAGCCGGCGGTTTACCTGCCTGCGCGCAGGGCGCGATAGCGCGCGACCTTGTGTTCGTTGCCGCAGGTCTTCATGCTGCACCACCGTCGGCGCCGGGCTCGCGACGTGTCGACGAAGAACCAGCCGCACCCGTCGCACGCTCTCACGGCGGGAACCGGCGGGTTGAGCAGCAGCTGGAGCGCGGCGAGGGCCAGCGCGGCGACGGCGCCCGAGGGTGCCGCGGCGGTGACCACTCCGTTCTGGTCGAGCGAGACATCGTCGCTGCCTCGCTGCGCGCTCCTGAGGATGTGGGCGAGCGCCTTCGGTGCCACGGCCCGTCCCTCTCGGTGTGCGTCGAACGCTTGCCAGAGCGACGCGCGAAGGTCGAGGGCCGCAGCGAGCGAAGCGTCGTCGACCGCACCTGCCGAGTCCGGGACGAGGGCCACCTGATCGAGCCAGGCGCGGAATGTCGTGGTGCTGTCGAGGAGCTCTGCGCCGAGCTCGGGGAACCGGCGATAGACGGTGTTACAGAAGTCGAGTGCGACGTGCCCGCCCACGAGGTGGTCGTCGGTCCAGGTCGTAGCGCTCACGAGGCGCGCTCGCTCTCAGGCATCGACGGACTCACGCACGTCGTGCACGAACGTGTTCACCGCCGCTGCGATCTCGGCGCCGTGGGACTCCGTGAGGAAGTGTCCGCCGTCGTAGACGTGCACTTCCAGCCTGTCGAGAACGGCGTTGAACGCCAGCACCTCAGCGATGTCGAAGAAGATGTCGTGTCGCCCCCACAGCACCAGGCAGGGTGGCTGGTTCTTCCGGTGATACTCGGCAATGGCAGGGAAGCGCTGGATGTGGCTCCGATAGTCGCAGAACAGCTGGAAGTGCGCGTCGAGATGCTGCGAGAGCCGTTCCCAGTCGAGGTGCCACGACTCTCGCGGGTACAGCGGAACCAGCCGATCGGGGACGCCGCCGAGGTACGTGTCCCGGGTGCCCTCGAAGTTCAACCACTCAGGCAGCGCGGCACGGTTCTCCGGCGAAGGATCATCCAGGAACCGGCGGGTCGTGTCCCATGCCTCGCCGAGTCCCGCTTCGTGCACGTTGCCGTTCTGGACGACGATCCCCAGCACACGGTCCGGGTGTCGCGTCGCGAGGTAGTAGCCCACCGGCGTGCTGAAGTCGGTGACGTACAGGACGTATCGCTCGAGCCCGATATCGGCGACGAACTCCTCGACGATCTCGGCCAGATGCTCGAACGTGTACTCGAACTCGTCCGGCTCCGGGGCATCGGAGAACCCGAACCCCGGCATGTCAGGTGCGACGACGTAATGGTCCGCACCCAGCACAGGCACGATCTCCCGGAACGAGAACGACGAGCTCGGGGACCCGTGCAGCAGCACGACCCCCGTGGAAGACCGCCTCCCGGCCTCTCGGTAGTGGATCGTGAACCCGCCGACGGACCGGTCGAGGTGTCGGGTCTTCGCGATGTGCTGCATGGCGGCTCCTCCCGTGTAACCGATGAAACGCGGTACTCCAGTTACACCCAGACTGCTCCGGATGGAGGTTCACCGCAAGGCGGCGCTCGCGTCGAGCGCCGCCTTGCGGTATCCCGTCGCCGACACCGGAAACGCTGATCTAGGTGGCGGAGTCGGTGCGGCGGTGGTGGCGGCGTGCCGCGCGACCTCCGGTCGCACCGGCGATCACGGACAGCACGGCAGCCCCCGCGACCAACCAGCCGGTCGGCACCGACGGGCTGCCCGCGGGCGCCACCGGCGCGGCCGGCATGGTGGGCGTCTCGGCGAGCGAGGCGGCGGTCGCGACGAACGTCGGGGCCGGGTGGTCACCCGACGGGTCGATGTCCGTCCATCGGTAGGAGCCGCCGCCGGCGCACCGCTGCTCGGTCGGGAAGGCGAAGGACTGGCCCACGGTGCCGGTCACCCGCACGTCGAGCGTGTACTCGGCACGGTCGCCGTCGGGCACCGCCTTGCCCGTCCAGAGCACCGATCCGGGTTCGAGCTCGGCGGTCCAGCCGTCGGGCGCGCCCGCTGCGAGTGCTTCCACGCCGTCGGGCATCGACACCTCCAGGGTGTCGGTCGGCTCGCCCTCGCACCCGTGGTCGAAGGTGAAGGTGAGGGTAGCGGTGCCATCGCCGTTGGGCTCGACGGTCTCGATCAGCACGTGCGCGGCGGCGGGGGCGGCGGGTACCAGACAGAGGAGTGCGACGGCGACGCCAGTGGCCAGGCGGCGTCCGATGTCCGGGATCGATCGGCCGGTCCGAGTCACGATGTCACCTCGATGGGGATGTCGACGATGGGGTTCTCGTACTTGGAGCTGCGGACGCTGATCGTGACCGTCCAGCTACCCGGCATGGTGAGGTCGAGCGTGGCCTCGTAGGTACCGGGACCGGTCTCGGTCAGGGGGCGGGTGAACGGCCCGATGGCAGGTTCGGCAAGCGTGGTCGACAGCTCGGGCGTCTCGAGTGGTTCCAGGGGCGCACCGGCCGAGTCCGTGAGCGTGATCTCCAGCGAGTTGACGCCGACCCTGCCAGGGGTGATCCGCGCCCGGAGCGAACCGGTCCCCGCCTCCTCCGTGACGTCGACGCCCTGCGGTTCCGCTTCCTCGGCGACGGCGGGGTCCGTGGCGACGGGACTGTTCGAGACCAGCACACCGGTCGCGCCCAGGACGAGCCCGAGGAGGGCCACCTCGGCCATGACGGTCCGGCCGAGACGGCGCCGGGCGACAGCGGCGGGCGCCGTGAGGCCGCTGCCAGGACCGCCGCTGGTAACCGTGGGCACGAGGCGGTACCTGTTCCAGGCGGCGATCGCGACGACGCAGAGCGCCAGCCCGACCTTGACCAGCAGAGTTCGGCCGTAGTCCGTGCCCAGCAGGGCCTCCACGGTGCCCAGGGTGCGCCAACCGAGGGTTACCCCGGTCAGGGCGAGCGCCAGCACGAGCCACGCCCCGAGCGTCGAGAACCGCGCGACAGTGGTCCCGGCACGGCGTGGGTCCAGACCGGCCGAGGGTGCCAGCACGAGGGCAAGCCCGGTCACGCCGCCGAGCCACACCGCGCCGGCCGCCACGTGCAGCGCGTCGGCGCTGAGGACGAGCCACGCCGGGCCGAAGGTCCGGGTGTGCCCGACCAGGAGCAGGGCGCCCAACGCGAGCGTCGACGCGCCGAGTGCCAGACCTGCCGGCCAGGCGGCACGTGTCTCACGACCGGCACGCGGTGCGCTCAGCGTCGCCAGGACGAGCCCGGTCAGCCCGAGCGCGCCGGCGACGGCGGTGTCGGACAAGATCCCGGCCGTCCATGTCGCGCCCTCGGCCACGGCAGCCAGGCTGCCGCCCGCCTGCCAGGCGGTGGTCAGCGGTGCAGCCGCGACGAGCGCGACGGCGGCGGCGACCAGCCCACCGATCCGCACCCGTTGGATCCTGCGCCGGAGCACCGGGGCGGATCCGGGTGACACGTGCAGCACGAGCAGCTCGAAGACGACCAGCCCGACCACGAGGAAGGTTCCCAGGTAGGCGACGGTCTGGTCGATCGCGCGCGCCGCGACGAGGCCGGCGCTCGGCTCCGCGACCTGCGCGTCGATGCTCGTGCTGCTGGGTGCGCCCACGGAGAACGAGAACGCGCCCGCGACCGGGTGGCTGTCGAGGGAGATGACCCGCCAGGTCACCACGTACGTACCGTCGGTGAGCAGGGCGTCAGGGGTGACGACCAGGGTGTCGTCGACCGCGACGGCGGCGGCGTCGACCGGCGAGCCGTCGGCGGTCAGCAGGGTGGTACCGCCGTCGACCGCCTGGACCGGCTCGTTGAAGGTGATCGTCACCTTGTCCGGAGGGGCGTCAAGGACGGCGCCGTCCTGGGGGTCGGTGCCGACGAGCACGGCGTGCGCCGCGGCAGGGCCGCCCGTGAGAAGCACGAGCAGCCCTGCCGCGGCACCGACGAGGACCGCCACCGCCCGGCGCCAGGATCTGGACCGGGGCATCACGGCGTCAGTTCTGCGGGCGGGAACGGAGGAACGCCAGCAGGCCGAGCGCGAGGCCCCCCGCGCCGAGCACCAGCGCGATCCAGCTCACGGCAGACGTGCCGCTGCCGGTGTCCGAGGTGGTCGTCGCGCCGCCGTCGGCGGCCGCGGCCTGTTCGGTGTCGGCTGCCTCGTCCTCGGCAGGCGCATCACCCTCGGCCTCGGCGGCCGTGAGCACGATGGACGGCGCCGGGTACTCGAGCTCGTCGGCGCTCTGCCCCTCCGCGGGCAGCTGCACCCAGCCGGTCTCACCCTCCTCGCACTCCTGGACAGCCGGGAAGGCCAGCGTCTCGCCCTCGGCCTCCGGCAGCTTGAGCGAGAGCTCGAACGCGTCACGCAGGCCGTCGGGCAGCGGCTCCTTGGCCGTGTAGACGACCTCGGCCACCCGTTCCGTGTACTCGCCGCCGTGACCGTCCTCGACCGGCTCGGGGAGGTCCTCCATGACCTTCTCGACGTCCCACCCAGGGTTCACGCTGGGCGTCACCGCGATGATCTGCTCCGGCATCTGGATGGACACCTTGGTGGTCGAGGATCCCTCGCACCCGTGCGGGACACCCATGGTCAGCAGGGTGTAGGCGCCTGCGGCGGTCGTGCTGGGGGTCACCGTGACGTGCGCCGAGGCGCTCGTGGCGCCCGCGACGACAAGACCGGCCGCGAGCGTGGTCGCGCCAAGGGCGCGCGAAAGCTTTCGCATGGTTGATGCCTTTCAGAGAGGAACGTCCGTGGGGTTCGTGATGCTGTGCGCACCACGAGACCGAGCGTCCGTGGAGACGGCGCTCGGGTGGGGTCAGACCCGCACGGGCGGTCCGCGTCCTCTCAGGGCTTCGGGCACACGCTCACCGTGGCCGGCGATCAGACGACCGATGACGAGCTTGGAAGGCAGAGTGATGGTGGCCGGAGCCGGCGGGAGGTGGCGCGCGGTCAGCCACGCCCACAGGCGCCAGAGCAGGCTCTCGCCGTGCCGCAGGACGAGCGCCACGACGAACGTCGCCACGACGTGCGCCCCGATCATCAGCGGATCCGCCACCGCGCCCGGATGATGGTGCTCCCCCGGCGTCCCGGGCACGACGGAGAGCAGTGCACACTGCTCGAAGACGACGTGCAGCACGACCTGCCCGGCCCCGAGCAGACCGATCAGGCGCGGCACCGAGACCTCACGCCGGGTGGCGGGCCGGACCGCCACCGCTGTCAGGGCCGCGAGGACGACCAGCGGCACGGCCCCGGGGCGGGCACCCCCGGCGAGACCGTGCGCGACGAGGGACAGGCCGACCACCACAGCGGCGAGCAGCAGCGCCCGGACGCCATGGAGAACTCCTGTTCCCGGCGAAGTCACGGACGAACTCTAGCGCTCCACCACCCCCGCCTGACCAGCCCTGTCGAGAGCGGACTTTGCAGGCATAGCCGAGTACGGTCGTCGCTCGCATGTTGCCGTGGCGTCGTGGCGTCGCGGCTATTCGTCGGGTGAGAACGCCAGCCGTCGTTCGAGCACGTCCTCGGCGACGGATCGCAGGCTCGTCGATCGTGAGAAGGCGTTCGCCCGGATCACCGCGAGCGCGTCGGCGGGACGTATCCCGAGCTGCGCGATCACCATTCCGGCGGCCCGATGGAGCCATGCTCGCCCTGACCCGTCAAGGAGCTCGGCGTCCCCCAGCAGGGACGCCCCGACGATGTCGGCGAGGAGCCTCAGGTCCTGCGCGTCGCGAGCTCGCGGTTCCGTCGTCACGTAGAGGCTGAGCGCCCCGACGACGTGACCGTCGGCCCGCATGGGTACCGCGTACAGCGTCGCCTCGGCGGTCTCGCCTCGAGCCGGTCCGGCGATCTGGGAGAAGACGGGGTACTCGTCCACCATCGTGCCGAGGTGGGCGACCACGAGCCGGTCCTCGGCCATCGCTTGAGGTACCGGGCCCTCGCCCAGAACTTCCTGGAGTGGTTCGAGGTCCTCGAACGCCCCCGGTGTGCTGACGGCGATGCGCTCGTCCGGCCCGGCCTCGAAAGTAAAGGCACCACCCTGCGCCCCGAGGGCATCGACACATGCCTCGCACAGCCGCATCGCCCATGGACGGACGGTGTCCTTGGTGAGAGATCGTGCGAGCAGGCTCAGAAGTTGCGGCGTATCCATCCTTCTGTCACCTCCCTGGGCCCATACCTCACTCTCACACTCCGACCGCCCAGTCGCATCGCCCGCTTCGTCACCGTCGGTGAAGCGCGAACCGAAGGCCCACCGCGCCACTCCTTTCGCGCTCGGACCGCCGGCGTGTCAGAGGTCGTCCGGCCGGATCGGGTCGGCGAGGAACTCGTCGATGGCCTCGCTCGTCGGGAACACCGTCACGTCCGGTCCGGAGAACAGCTGCACCAGTGAGTAGGCGATGTCCCGGACGGCGATGTTCGACTGGTTGGACGCCTCGCGCAGCTGGTCGAACGCCGCTTCCTCGTCGACGCCGTGAATGACCATGAGCACGCCCTTGGCCTGCTCGATGACCGACCGCCGCTCCGACGACGCCTGGATCGAGGCCGACGCCTCCCGTGACGCCGCCTCGCGCTGCGCCTTCGTGACGTCGATGAAGTACCCGAACAGCTCGGTCACCTCACCTGTGCCGGGGTCGCGCTTCCCTTGACCGGTCACGGCCAGTGTGCGGGTCTGTCCTGCCGCGTCCACGATGCGATGCACGGAGCTGAACGTCTGTCCCGTCTCCGCCGCATGTCGCAGCACCCCGTCGACCCTTCCCCGGTCGTCGGGGTGCTTGTGCGACAGCATCAGCGGAGTCGTCGGCACTACCTCGCCCGGCTCGAAGCCGTGCATCACGTACACCTCGTCGGTCCACGCCCACTCACCTGTCGCCAGGTCGAGCCGGAAACGCCCGACCGGCGGCCTGGCGCCGCCCGCGAGAGCCTTCTCGATATCGCTGCCCAACGGCGGTTGGCCGGGCCCGGATGTGGCGTTCATGGGGTCCTCTTCAGGGGCTGAGTCGTGCGGCCGATGCCCTTGTCGAGAAGGGCATAGGACCTGGTGGAGGTCACATTAGCGTGGAGCGGGGACTGTCAGCAGCAGTAGGCCACCCCCTGTCATCATGTGTCTTCAAGTGAGAACGCGCCCGTCAGGCGAATCGCCGGTGGTCATACCTGTGGGCGCCATGCCGGCCGATAGTCCGGGTGATCGGCGTACACCCCGGCGTGCGCCTGGACCGCGATCATCAGCCCGGCGAACATGTCCCGGGCCCCGGTCACCACATCCCCGTCCCCGTTGTCCGACGGCTGCGTCAGGAACTTCCCGAGCTCCTCGAACGCCTCCACGATCGTCCGCTTGGCCGCGCACTCGGCGAGCACCCGCGCCTCCCGGCGACCGGCATCGGGTGCGTGGTCCAGCGCTGCCTGCGCCGCCGTCTCGTCCTCGGCGATACGGGCGAGCAGGAACTCGGTGATGATCATGCTGCGGATCCTTCCACGCGGACCCGCGGCTGGCGGGGCCTGGCCCCGCCTATCCGTCCTGCAGCGCGGCGAGCGCCGTGTCGGCCGCCGCGAGGTCGTCCCGGTCATAGGTACTGGTGGTCGCCATCAGCTCGGCAGCGCCCGTTCGGGCGAGAAGCCGTTCGACCTCGTCGGCCACCTGGTCGGGCGTACCCGTGATCGCTGTCCGGTACCACCGGGCGACGGCACCTCGGACCGTGTCGGGCGCCTGGTCGAGCTGCCGCTGCGCCTCGTCGGCGGACAGGAGCGGGGCGAAGCTCCCGCTCTGCCGGGAGCTCGCCAGCGCCCAGGCCTCCGGGAGCAGCAGCCGCTTCGCGCGGTCGGCCGTGTCCGCGACCGCGACGTCGACGCTCGCCACCAGGTACGGCTCGGACCCGAACGGCCCGGGCTGGAAGTTGTCGAAGTAGGCCGATGTCGCCTCGGTGTCGAGCAGCGCCGGTCCACCGATCACCGCGGGCAGGCCGAGCTGCGCGGCGAGCGCGAGCCCGTTCTTGATCGCCAGCAGGAACAGTGGCGGCGGTGCGACCCGCGGCTTCGCGGTCACGCCCGCCGTGCCGTGCAGGTAGGCCCGCAGCTGTTCGACGGCGGCCGCGTGCTCGCCGTCGTGCAGGACGGTGCGGCCGAGGGCCTTGCGGATCCCGGACGTGAAGGCCAACGAGGCGCCGATGCCGAGGTCGATCCGGCCCGGTGTGAGGGCTTCGAGCATCAGTGCCTGCTCGGCGACGACCAGCGGGTTGTGGTTCGGCAGCATGACGCCGCCGGTGCCGAGACGGATGGAACGCGTCCGGGCACCGATGGCGGCCAGCAGCACCGTCGGCGACGCACCCGCGATGCCCGGCACCGCATGGTGCTCGGCCACCCAGAACCTGTGCAGCCCGAGCCGTTCGGCTCGGACCGCACGGTCGACGGTGCCCGCGATCGCCTCGGCGTCGGACTCCCCGTCGCGCGTTCGGCTGCGGTCCAGGATCGATACGCGCATCAGAGCCGCTCTCCGGTGACGTCCATGCCGGGGCAACCTCCGCGCCGCGAAGATGATTCCGGCCGCCCAGCGGTTGGCCCACGAGAAGACCTGGGCAGCATGTGCGCTCGTCAGGGCCTGCTGCCTATGCGGGAGAGGGCGCCAGCGAGGTGAAGAAACGCTCGGCGGCGGCGTCAAGCTCGGCATCGGGGGTCAGCAGTCCCTGCAGCAACAGCCCTCGCAGACCGGAGACCGCGATCAGGCTCTGCTCCCTTGCGTCCGTCGGTGCAAGTCCGTCGCGAACAGCTGCCTCCTCGAGGAGGCGCGTCAGATCATCGACATCGGCGACGAACGCCTGGAATGCGTCGGGCTCGTAGACCGCGAGGCCGACCAGGTGGAAGAAGGAACGGGTTCGGTCCCGGTGCGCGGCGTCCGAGTAGTAGCTCCAGATGGCCCGGCACAGGGGAACGAACCCGAGCTCGGCGCCGGTCGCGGCAAAGACGAGATTGTCGCGGCGGCGTGCTTCCGACAGGACGGCGGCCAGGAGTCCCGCCCGTGACCCGAAGTGATAGGTCAGCAGCGTGTGGTGCACGCCGAGCCGCTCCGCCACGTAGCGGATGGACAGGTTCGGGCTCGGGCCGTTCTCACCGAACTCGTCGAACAGCGCCTCCAGGATGCGCTGCTTCCCTTCCCCTACCGGTGACCTCACGTTGCCTCCGTTGACACTCTTCACCACTGGTGAGTATGTTGCCATGGATCGAACTCACCAGTGGTGAAGACCGACGAAGGAAGCGCGATGAGCGAGATATTGCACGGCTGCCTGCCGGACACGGAGTACTTCGAGATGACGGCGAAGTCGGGGCACCGTTACGGCGTCTGGGTAACCACACCCCCGGGTTATGCGCACTCCACGGATGCCCTGCCGCTGATCTACGTGGTGGACGGCAACTGGGCCGTCGGCCTCACCGCGCCTCTCATCGTCACCCAGGCGGATCCGTATCTGACGATCGCCCCGTACATCCAGGTCAGTGTCGGTTACACCGGTGACGAGGCCGCGGACTGGGCACAGGTCCGCAACCGCGATCTTGTGCCGCCGGGCGAGCCCGTCAGCGACGAGATGGTGGCCACCGTCAGGTCGGCTCGCGAAACCGGCGCGATGACCCAGGAGCAGGCGGACGCCTACCTCGCGAAGCTGGCGGACACGCACGCGGACACCTTCCTCGACTTCCTGACCACCGAGCTCCACCCTCAGCTGCAGTCGTGGCTGCGTGTCAGCGAGTCCGGGCACGGCCTCTTCGGCTACTCCTACGGGGGTCTCTTCGCCCTTTACGCCTGGCTGCGGACAGTGTCCCCGTTCACGACCTTCGGTGCGGGCACCCCCGGTGTCGCAAGTGCGGACAGCCAGGTGTTCAAGCTGGTCGAGGCCTTGCCCGAGCGCGGGGCGGACTCAGCTGCTCCACGGTTGCACGTCACGCTGAACGAGATCGAGCTCCTCGGGGAGATACCGATCTATCGAGGGATTGCGCGCAACGTGCTCACTGTCGTGGAAGAGCTGCGCGACAAGGGACGATCACAGGATGTGTCGATCGCGTTGTTGAACGAGACCCACGTCACCGGGCTGCAGGCATCGTTCCTGAGCTATCTGAAGACCTGTCACCAGGCGACGTGACCGGCCGCGTCGACGAAGGTCCCGGTCGCGCCGTCCGCCCCGAGCAGTGCCATGTCCGTCACGATCCGGGCCGCCTCCTCGGCAGAGGTGGGCGCCGCGGCGCGGTTGTCGGGCCCGCCGAGGTCCGTCTGAACCCAGCCGGGGCAGACTGAGTTGACCAGGATCGACGTGTCGGCGAGCGATTTGGACAGTGCGATCGTCAGTGCGTTGAGCGCGGCCTTCGAGCCCTGGTAGGCCGGAACGACCAGGCCGAAGTACGGCGATCGTGGATCGAGCTGCTCGGTCAGCGAACCCATGGTCGTCGACACGTTCACGATGCGGCCCACGCGGGACCGTCGCAGCAGCGGCAGCATCGCCTGCGTCACCGCAACCACCCCGAACAGGTTGGTCTCGAACGTCGTGCGGAACATGGCCAGGTCCAGCGGACGCTCCTGGTCGGGCGCGGTGGCCTCCGGCAGGACGCCGGCATTGTTGACCAGGATGTCGAGGCGGCCGTACTCGCGCTCGATCTGCTCCGCGGCGGCTGCAGCGTCGGCCTCAACCGTCACGTCGAGGGTCACCGGCCAGGCCTTCAACCCTGCCTCGCGGAGGGACTCCGCGGCGTGCTCTGCGTTCGTCGCGTCGCGGCTGCCGATCAGCACCGTGGCGCCGGCCTCTCCGAGTCGCCGTGCCACGGCAAGACCGAGGCCTCTGTTCGCCCCGGTGACCAGGGCGATCTGTGCGTTGTCGTCATACGAGGTCGTCATGACTTCAGCCTCGGCGTTCGGGCGCCGTGATGCTGGCGGTATTCCGACGCCGCACTCCCCCGATGCCTGGCAGGCGCGGCGCGCCGGTGCCTGCGGAAGACAGGTGGATCGGGCGGGTGTCGGAGGGCGGCTCGCCTCAGGTGTGATGATCCTCTTTGTTCCCGGGTGCCCGCCGAAGGCAACTGGGACCGCCCAGAAACGATCAGCTGAGCACCCCCACCATTCCCAGCACACCAGCTGTGAGGCCAGCAACGGCGAGGATCCAGCTCAGGGCACGGACGAAGGGATACATCCACTGCGACTTTGGCGCGTCGGGGTCGCCGCCCTGTCGCTCGAGCACCGCTCGCGCATATGACTCGCTGTTCAGGGCTCCGTGCAGGCCCATGGCGATGGCGCCCACCCCCCAGACGATGGCGAACACCTGGCCAAATGTCATGGGGCGACGGTAGCGGTTGCCCTGTGGAACCGAGGCGGCCCCGAGACTGATCTGCTCAGCCTCCGGGCCTGCTGCTTCGGGGCCTACGCCCAGCTGGGCGACGACCATTCCGACTGACTGGTGGAAGACAGCCTTCTCGGACGAGTCGAGCGGCTCGATGTCCCCCTGAAGAAAAGCCCCGAGCGCGGCGGCCAAGAACTGCGGGTCCTCCGCACTACGAGCTTGTGGATCGATCGCGACGTAGAGGCTGAACGCTCCGACGACGCGGCCACCGGCCCGCATCAGCACCGCGTAGAGCGTGACGTCGACCCCTACCGTTCCAGCCTGCTCGGAGAAGACCGGGTACTGGTCTTGGCTAGAGAGCGCACGAGCAGATTCAACAGTTCCGGCGGGTCCATCCGTCGTCACCTCCATCGCCCCGCCAAGTCACACTCCGACTTTCCGGTCGCATCGGGTGCCTCGTCGCCGTATCAGAGCACACGGCCATGACGCCCTGCGGCGTCTCCGACCACCGGAGTCGTCAGAGGTCGCCCGGCGTCCCCCGCAACGGGTCGAACGCCGCCTCCCCGTCGACACCGCCAGATCCACCGCCGGCCCGAGGACTTTCATCGGCCGCAGCTGACCGCCGTCCTCCGGGCGCTAGCGGGCGCCGGCCCCGTCGGCGGGCGAAGGCCGGGCATCGACGACCAGTGCACGCAGGATGGTCTCGGCGACCTCCCGTGCGGACACGCCACGGTGCATCCAGGCAGACTCGAGGATGTACCGCGCCACGTGCTCGGGGCAGTCGTTCGCCTGCATGATGGCGCCGATCGCACGTTCGATCACTACCGCGTTGGACATGTGCCGGTAGTACCCCGCCGCTGCGTCGTCGAGCTCCGCCCGCCCCAGGTGCAGGCGCACCATGGCGGCACCGAGCTGGGCGTAGCTCTCAGCAGTACTCACGCGCTCAGGAGTCCAGGGCGCAGGCGAGCGAGAGTAGAGGTTGACGGCCACGGCGATGTTCCCGTCCACCGTGGCCGGTACCGCTACCGCGGAGACAAAGCCCTCGCGTGCGGCCTGGCCGCGCCACGCCTCCCACCCGTGTCCATCAGCGATCGAGGCCACCATGCGCATCGACCCCTCTTGCATCGCGTCGATGCACGGCCCGCTGCCGGTCAGCGCCTCGACCTGATCGCAACGGCCGGCGGCACCTGTACTGCTGCCGGCACGCACCGTGACGCTGTGCTGGCTTACCGTGATGCTGGCCTCGAGCTCACCGCCAAGGACGGCAGCAGCTCGAATCGCTAGTTCGTATGGGAAGGCCGAAAGGCTCATGGCGCGGTCCTCTGGCGAACGATGCCTGTGCCCACACGTCTCGAGGCGCTGACAGGGCCAACCGTGGTCGAAGCGGCTCCATCGCCGCTGGGATACCAGGATACGTCCGCTGGTGTGTCGGTCCTAGCGGGCGACGACGCGGAGGCTGGTCATCTCGGGGTCGGCAGCGTCAGGGATCAGCATCCCGGCCGCGACACCCGTCCGGAGGTACTCCACGACCTCGGTGTTGACCAGCTCGCCGGGAGCCAGCACGGGCACGCCCGGCGGGTACGGACTGACCATCTCGGCCGCGACCCTGCCCACGGCGTCGTCGATCGGCACCTGCTCGGCCGGTCCGAAGAACGCGTCCCGCGGCAGCATGACCGTCTCCACCTCGAAGGACGGCCCGGGTGGCAGCGCCACGCGCGGCGGCCGCTCCATGGTGGGAGCCTCACGGACCAGACGGCTCAGCGCCTCCACGAGCCGCTGCTCGTCCTGGTCGCCGTGCGCATGCGTGATCCGTGCGCCCATGCGGCAGGCGTCGGTGGACCCGACGTCGACCTGGCAGCAGGCGCGCAACCAGTCACCCGCCTGGTAACCGGTGATCCCCAGCGGCCGGACGTCGATCGTGATGGCCAGCGGGTCCAGCTCCGCCGCACCCTGCGGACGGACCACCTCCTGCCCCATGAGCTGCAGCCCGTCCAGCGCGTCCACCGCCGCACGGATGCGCCCCGCCCGCGCCATAGCGCCGTCGAGCAGTTCGTGGCCCTGCTCGACCATCTGCCGCCGCCATCCGTCGAGAGTGGCGTACACGAGGCTCGACGAGCTGGTCGTGCCGAGCAGGTCCTCACGGGCTTGCAGCACCTCGGGGTCGATCCGCCCGCCCTGGAGGTGGAACGTGGAGCTCTGCTCGATCGCGCCGCCCATCTTGTGCACGCTCGTCACTACGAGATCAGCGTCGGCGCTCATGCCCCACGTGGGCAGGTCGTCGTGGAACGGCAGGTGGGCGCCCCAGGCCTCGTCCACGATCAGCGGCACGTCGTACTCGTGGCACACCTTCGCGACACCCGCGATGTCGGCGCACGTGCCCCAGTCCGTCGGGGAGATCAGCAGCATTCCCTTGGCGTCCGGGTTCGCCTCGAGCGCCGCTCGGACGTCCTCCGGCTCGGGCGGGTGCGCCAGGTGCAGGTCCTCGTCGAAGTGCGGGTGCACCCACACCGGGTCGATCCCACTGATGATCAGCGCCGCGATCACGGACTTGTGCGCATTGCGCGACACCAGCAGCTTCTCGCCCGGCCCTGCCACCGAGATCATCGCGCTCTTGACGGACAACGAGCTGCCGCACGTGGAGAAGAACGCCTGCTCGGCGCCGACGGCGTCCGCCATCAGCTCCTGCGCCTGGGACAGCACCCCCTGCGACTGACGGCGGTCGTCCAGCCCGTTGAGCATCAGCACGTCCGAGGCGAAGACACCCATGCCGACGACGTCGACGACGCGCCGGTCCGCACCGCGGCCCTGGCCGTGCGCCGGTGGACCGAACACCACGTCACCGCGCCGACGGAACTCCTGCAGGGCTTCGAGCACCGGTACGCGCGAGTGATCCATGCCGCCTCCTGTCTGGGACCTTCCGGCCAGGGCTGCACCGATCGTCTGGTGGCTACGGACAGCTCGCAACCTCGCTCCGGCAGTCAGGCACCAGGGCCACGGCGCGATACCTCCCGGTGCCGCGACACGGTATGGCGTGAGGTGCGCGACGCCCTCGCGCGGCGCGTACAGTGAAAAGTGCTGCGGCAGAAGGACCGCGAGCCCGGCCACCGTCGCCCGTGTCAGCTCCAGGACGCAGGCGTGATCCACCAGATGGGACACCTGCGATGAGCATCACGACGTTCCCCTACGAACTGGCCTGCCGGGCCGCCACGGTCCTGGGCTCCAAGGTCGAGGCCAGCATCACCGTGCGCCAGCACGGGGTGACGGTACGCGCCGGCAGCAGCACCGGCGCCGCCGGCCGGTGCGACCAGGCAGAGTCCCTGGCCGACAGCGGACCATGCATCGCCGCCATGGAAGCCCTGTCGGTCCACGTCGTACCGCTGATCGAGGACGAGGACCGGTGGGACGCCTGGCGTGCCCAGGCTGCCCGCGAGGGCTTCACCTCCGCTCTGGCGGTCCCCGCCCAGGTGGACGAGCAGGTCGCCCTGGCGCTCAACCTCTACTCCCGTTCGCCCGACCCCTGGACACCAGAGCTCCTCACCGCTGCCGAGGGCTACGCGCAGCTCGGCGCGGCGATGGTGCGTCTGCACCTGGGCCTGGCCGAGCTGGATGACGGCGCTGCGGGTTACTACAGCCAGATGTCCGACACGGTCACGATCGAGCGTGCCATCGGGGCCATCATGCAGACCAACGACTGCACCGAGCCGGAGGCGAGAAAGATTCTCGAGTCGGCTTCTCTGCACCGCAACGTCGCTCAGCACGAGGTGGCCGAGACCATCCTGCGTGCTCTCGTCATCAACGAACCACGAACTGGCACCTGACCACCAGTCCCGAGTCCGGCAGCGTCTCGTGAAACCCGGCTGTGTTCCAGGTGGAACGATTTTTCGTCCGTACGGTTTCGGTGAAAGCGCTTCGGCGCTACAGTCGAACGGGAGTCAGGCAGCGGCTCATCGGTGAACGTGGCCGCGAGGAGGCTGCACCTTGACCGTCGACTCAACGAACAACCAGCACGCACTCCCCCTGGAGGCCGAGCGTCTCGTGGGGCGTTTCCGCTGTGACCTGGCCACGCAACGCTGGGGCTGGTCGGACGAGACATTCCACATCCATGGGTTCGAGCCCGGCGACGTCGTACCGACCACCACGCTCGTCCTCGCGCACAGGCACCCGGACGACCGCGAACGCGTGTCAGGGATACTGCAAGGCGCGGCGTGCACGGGAGAACCCTTCAGCAGCGTCCACCGCATCATGGACGCGCAGGGCCGAGAGCGAACGCTGACGATGGTCGGGCAGGGCCGACTGGATCCGGACACCAGGGAGGTGCGCGAGCTGGTCGGCTACTTCGTCGACATCACCACTGCGCTCCGGGCCCAGGCGGGCGAGGCCGCGTCTGCGGCCATCCGCGCGTCGGCGGTCTCGCGTGCCGGGATCGAACAGGCCAAGGGCATCATCGCCTTCGTCCTGAACATTGACGTCGAGGAGGCGTTCGAGCATCTGCGCAGAGCGTCCAACGAGACGAACGTTGCCGTGCGGGAGATCGCTCGACAGGTGGTCGAGGCCGCTTCCGTCAAGAAGCTCTCGGCAACAGACATCGCGAACGTCCTCGCCGCCCCCCCCAATGCCCATGACCTGAGCTGGGCCATGCGCGCTGGGACCATCAGCGCTGGTGTGCCTCGGTGATCACTTGCTGTGCCACCTTCGTAAGGGTCGTTCCGTCCTGATCTCGCTTGTCGAGCAGAACTTCGTAAGCCCTGGTCATGTCGACCCCCAAGCGCTGGGCGAGCACGCCCTTGGCCTGCTCGATGGTGACCCTGCCTCGGAGGACTCTGGCCAGGCGGTCGTCGATCTCGCCGTCAGCAGCGCGCTCCGGTTGGGCGATGACAAGCGTCAGCATGTCGGCATAGGCATGTGCCATGCGAGCGCTCTCGCTGTCAGTCGTGCCCTCCTCACGTCCGAAGATGTTGAGGCCGCCCAGCATCCTGCCTTGCCAGACGAGGGGATAAGCCTGGACCCGCCGGAAACCGGCATCCAAGATCGCTCGACCTGTCACCGGCCAGCGGGAGAGGATCTCCGACGCCTCGGCCGCCATCACAGGACGCCCGGTCGTGCATACATCCACGCACGGGCCCTCGTGCTGCTGCGCCTGGTAGACCTCGAGATGGGTGGCGACGTGGTCGGTCGCAGCGAGCAGCTCAAGGTGGGCAGCGTCGGACGCTCGAACGAGCAGGCCCGCGGCCGCACCGCCGGCAAGGGTCGCGGCGTCGCGGACGAGCCGCACGAGAAGGTCGCTGGTGTCATGCTCACGCACCAGCGCGGACGCTGCGTCGGCGAGCGTGTCAGCGGGTGTGCGTGGCGTCATGGCTCCTCGGTTCGTTCGGTGTTGTCGCCGTCCTCGTCGAAGGAGAACGTCAGACGTCGTTCGATCACATCGACCGCTACCGCTTGCAGGCTCCTCGACTGTGAGAACGCACGCGCCCGGATCATCGCAAGCGCATCGTCCGGGGGAACTCCGAGCTGGGCGACGACCATACCGGTGGCCTGATGGAACTGAGCTTGTTCGGACCAGTCGAGCGACTCAAGGTCGTTCAGCAAAGCCGCCCCGACAGCATCGGCAATGAATTGCAGGTCCTCCTCGCTACGGACTAACGGATCGGCCGTCGCGTAGAAGCTGAACACGCCGACGACGCTGCCCCCGACCCGCATCGGCACCGCGTAAAGCATCACGTCGCTGCTGACCGGCCCAGCCAGCTGAGAAAAGATGGGAAACCCCTCGACCATTCTGTCGATGCGCTGGACCACCAGCCGGTCCTCGGCCATCGCCTGGTGCACCGGCCCCTCGCCAAGGACTTCCTGAAGTGGTTCGAGCTGCTCAAAGACTCCTGGTGTACTGACGGCAGCTCGTTCACCGAGCCCGGCCGAGACGGTGAGAGATCCGCCCTCCGCCCGAAGGAGGTCGACGCATGCCTGGCAGAGCCGCATCGCCCACGGGCGGTCATGGTCGATCTTGGCGAGAGACCGCGCGAGGAGGCTCAGCAACTCCGTCGGATCCAACCCGTCACCTCCCCAGACCGTGATCTAGTTTCACATCATCACGACCTTGCTCGCAGAGGAACTGCTGGGACGTCACGCTTCGGCGGAGAGCTGACCCGCTTCGTGATCCGGGCTGATCCGAGCCAGGCTACCCAGCAGTGCTGTCATCGACGATGCGACCGTGCCCTTCCACGACCAGCGAACGAAGAATGGTCACCGCGATCTCCCGCTCGTCGACATTCTGTGTGGTGGCGGCCAACCGCAACAGGTTCCGGGCCTCCGCCTCTGTGCAGTCGTTCATATGAGTGTCGCTCCCACCGCACGTTCGACAGCAGCGGTGTCGGCCATCGTTCGGTAGAACGCACTGGCTGCATCCGCCAGGTCGGCGAACTCCAGCTGCAGGCGAACACCCGACGCGATGAGGCGTGCGTAGGCCCCGGCAGCTCGCACCGTCTCCTCGTCCCAGGAGGCGGTCGCATCGTGCGGCGTCCGGCGCGCTGCTTCCACCTCGAAGAGTCAGGCCGTGCTCACGCATCGTGATGCTGGCCTCTACATCGTCGCCCAGCAGTCTCGGTGGTGGTGCCCTTGCTCTGTGCCTCCTGCCCCTCGTCCTTCGTCGCCGTCAGCCCTGACCATCCGGCTGGACGTGGTGGCTACGCGCCGATGCGCGCCGCTTCTGACGGACTCAGGGGTTGACCTTCGACCCGACTTGAAGGTCTACCGTCGAAGTTATGGATGCCACGGGGCCTGACATGAGGATCGGTGAGCTGTCGCGGCGCAGCGGGTTGCCCGCCTCGACGCTGCGCTATTACGAGTCCGAGGGCCTGCTGCCTGCGGCACGGGCGGAGAACGGGTACCGGGTGTACGGGGTGGAGGCGGTGGACCGGCTGGCGTTCATCGCTCAGGCCAAGCACCTGGGTCTGCCGTTGCCGGCTGTCCGGGAGCTGGCCAGCGCGTGGGAGTCGCAGCCGTGCCGGAGTGTCCGGGCGCGGTATCGGCCGATGCTGGTGCAACGTGCTGGGCAGGCTGCCGAGCGGCTGGTCGCTCTGCGGATGCTGCAGGCCACGTTGCGCACGGCGATCGACCGGCTCGACGCATTGCCTGACAGGGACGGGCCGTGCGAGGTGACGTGCACGTTCCTGGACCGGCCACGCCGCGAGCTTCCGGTCGTGACCTCGAGGCCGGAGCCGGTCGCCTGCACGCTGGGTAGTGGTGACTACACCGCGCGCGTGCAGCACTGGCGCGACCTGCTGTCCGGCGCGGCTCGTACCGACGTCGAGGGCGGCGTGCGGATCACTCTGCCGACGTCGACGCTGGAACAGGCGGCTGCTCTGGCGGCGGCCGAGCAGGGGTGCTGCGCGTTCTACCGCATCCGCATCGACCTCCACGGGTCCACGTTCGAGCTGACGATCACCGCACCGCCGCAGGCGGCGGCGATGCTGGCCGATCTGCTGCCCGTCGAGGAAGGAACTGCGCGGTGACGCTGCTGTGGTCGATCGTCCTGTTCCTGGCTGCGGCTGTGTTCGAGATCGGTGGGGCATGGTTGGTCTGGCGGGGCGTGCGCGAGCACCGGGGCTGGGTATGGATCGGTGCCGGCGTCATCGCGTTGGGCATCTACGGGTTCTTCGCCAGCCTGCAGCCCGACGCGAACTTCGGGCGCATCCTGGCCGCCTAAGACTCAGGCGGCCGTCGACGTCGGCGGCGACGCACGGGATGCAGGCGCGGGCAGCGAGAGGGCGTGTTCCGCACGGATCTGCCGATCGAGTGGCTGGGTCAACGTCGTGCACTACGTCCTGCACGGCGCCGCTGAGGAGAACCGTGTCGGACGCATCGACACCACGGACGTCGCAGCGATCATCACCACGACCGTGCGGTCGATCCTGGATCTGCCCACGACGTAGCGCTGCGGTGGCAGGTCCGTTCGATCCACTCTTGGCGCGGAGGCCCTGACCCTCCCGGTTCCCGGATGGGCTCCGCCAGTCGTCGAGAACGACAAAGCCCACCAGCCCCAATGAGAATCAGTGCTGGTGGGCGTTGGTCGGGCTGACTGGATTCGAACCAGCGACCCTCTGCTCCCAGGTGGGAGCACCGCCGGCCCGTGCCATAACCCGAAGGGTCGCGGCCGCCATTCCGCTCTCACCGTTCCACTGGACGGCGTCCCTGCAGGTGACGGCCACTTACGTCTGTCACTGGTGACTCAGGCCCGCGATGATGCGGGGTGGGAGGTCACCCTCGTGAGTGCAGTTGTATTCCAGCGGTGACGGTCAGTGACGGCTGAATCCGTCGGGTTTCTGTCGGGGATCGAGTACGACCGGGGCTCGACAGAAAAGCACGAAGGGCCACAGCCCAGCACGCCCCGAGCTACGCCCTGCGAAGCGCCTGGCGGCGGAGCGCCACCAACAGGGCGCCCCCGAGGGTCAGCGCGAGCGCGGCACCGACGACGGAGGCCACGCCGGATGCTCCTGTCGACGCCAGGACCCCGCCTGGGCCCCCACCTGAGCCCTCGGCACCCGGCGTCCCAGCCACCGGATCGTCTGTGGCCGGATCGTCTGTGGCCGGGTCATCGGTCGCAGGGTCGTCCGCACCGGGTTCATCGGATCCTGGATCCTCGCTCCCCGGGTCATCGCCCGGCGCCTCGGTGACGGCCAGCGTGACCGGTTCCGACGGGCCGTACCCGACCACGGCGGCCGGTGTCACGGGCGCGGCTCGGTACTGCGCACCGTCGTCGCCGACCGCCGCTTCGAAGCTGAGCTCCGGTCCGGTCTCGCCGTCGACGACTACGAACTCCTCCCCGGCAGCCTTGCGTTCCCAGCGGTAGTCGGTCAGCACGGTCGCCGGCTTGACGTCGGCCATGAGAGTGACGACGTCGCCCTCGACCCGGTTGATCTCGCCGGACACCGTGACGGTCTGCCGAGCCGGTGCCCCGTGATCGTCCACGTGGATCGTCCTCGACTCGGAGATCACCGGCGTGACCTCGGGGTCCGCGTACGTCAGCACGGCCCGGATCTCCACGCCATCGAGCGCCTGCTCAGCGGCGGTGGCGAAGGTGTTGTCCTCGACGCCGGTCATCACCGTCCACTCCTGCGAACCGGGCCACTTCCACTGCCACTCCAGCACGTCGCCCTCCAGCGGTGCGGGATCGACGGTGAGCGTGAGGCTGAGCGGATTGCCCTGATGGTAATGGCCGGCCAGGGTGCCGAACTCGAGGATCTGGGACGTCAGGTCGTCGGTCACGTTGATCGAGTAGACCTGCGACTGCTGGGCGAGCTGACCGTTGTTGTAGAGGTCGAGCCGCAGGGTCCCGCCGTCGTGCTCCGCCAGGGAGAGGTCAGGCCCGGTCACGGCTCCCGAGGGCTGCTGCTCGGCGCCCCAGGTCTCGCTGACGTCACCCTTGGTGAACGTCCAGGTGTAGGTGAAGTCGTCGCCGTCGCGCACCGGGTAGACGCCGGCGTCCATCGAGACCGCACCACCCTCGCGGTAGAGGTTGTGATGGCCCGTGACGTTGAGCTCGCGGTGCCCGGTGGTGACGGTGTGGAAGTCCGAGCGGGCGATCGTGACGCCGTCCTTCACGATGCTCGCAGTGAGGGGTGCCGGGAACAGCTCCGTCTCCTCGGGATTGGTCATCGACCGCAGACGAACCGTGGTCCGGCCTTCGTCGAGGTAGGACGCCTCCCATTCACCGGGGTAGATGTCCGAGCCGAGGAAGCCGCCGTAGTGCAGGAATCCCCAGCTGATCGACTCGCCCTCGCCCAGCTCCCGGCCGCTGACGGTGTACTCGATGACATCTCCGGGCAACAACGGGTCGTGGTGCCCCTCGGTCACCTCGACCACGGGTGTGGCCCCCAGGTTCTCGACGACGAGCGGTGTCCACGGGGTCTGCGCCACGCTGGTCCGGCTCTCGGGGTCGTAGATCTCCACGCTGATCTCGGTGTCGTCCGCCAGCGCGTCCAGCTCACGTGAGTAGGTGGCGGCTGTCGTGGACTGCGGGACCACCGTGGAGTCGAACCCCTGGGTGCGCACGAGCCATCGGAAGACCTGACTGCCCTTGAGCGTGGCGCCCACTACCGTCGCGGTCATCGTGTCGCCGACCTGGTAGGAGTCCGCGATGCCGACGATGCCGAACTCGGCGCCGGAGCCGTCGACGACACTGATCGTGACCGGTTCGGAGGTCGAACCCGCGGTGAAGTTCACGACCGTGGGCACGAACACGGCCGTGACCGAGCGCGTGCCGATACCGAGGTCAGCGACCTCCAGCTCGGCCCTGCCCGCGTCCGTGACCTCGGCGTGGCCGAGCACTGCGGAGCCGTCGCGGAACTCCACGTGCCCTTCGACGCCTGTCGGCGTGACCGTCGCGGAGAGGGTGACGGGGCTGCCCTGGACGATCTCCGTCGCCGAGGGCTCCAGCGTGGTCGTGGTCTTGACCATCTGCGGCAGGTCCCCGACGACGAACGTGTACACGGCCGTGCCGGTCACCGGCTCGCCCCCGATCGCCGCCGCCCCCTCGACGGCCAACCGGTAGGTCCCCGCCTTCGTGAACGCCCAGTTGGCGTGCATGTGGGTGCGGCCCATGGCGAAGTCGTCGATCCCGTCGTCCGACGACCACATCCGCGTCAGGCCGGCCCCCGAGCCGCGCCACACCTCGACGTCCCCGCCCTCGGGCCCGTCGACGGAGACCAGACGGAACCGCGTCGAGTTGCCGTCGACCGCCCCGGACGGGACGGACTCCGTCGAGAATCCGGGCCACAGCTGGGTGTACCCGTCGCCGCCCGCCGGATTCGACTCCGGCGCTATCCAGACCGACGTGCCGGCCGGCGCCACGAACTCGTACCCGGCCGGGACGCTCTGCCGCGACGCGTCGTCGACGTGGAACAGCGTCTCGGCAGGATCCAGGCGCGTGCCGTTGCCCTCCGGCAGGTCAGCCCTGGTGCCCAAGGTGAACGTGCCCTCGTCGAGGAACGTCGACACCGCGTCGGTGTGCACCTTCTCCAACACCCGGTACTCGACCGGATCCGGCGCCGGGCCGTCGTCGGCGCTCGCCGCGCCCGCGGGGCCGAGCACCACCGCTGTGACGAGGACCGGGGCGATCACCGCCCCGACTGGTCGCCGGGTAGGCCGCCGTCGACCGGACGGTCGTCGAACCGACCGCTCCGCGCGTTCGTTCGGACGCAACACTCTCACCGTGAACTTCTCCTTCGGACATGGGAAGCAGACTGGGGAAGCGAGCGGTCAGGGCCGCTCGCCGAGGATCAAGGACCGGGAGTCGCGATCGGCGCGCGGCTCAGGACGATCCCGCAGGCACTGCTCGGGCAGGCTGGCTCTCGCGCCGCACCAAGGCGCGGGTCAGCACCCCGTGCCGTGGCGCGAACAGCCACGCCAGGAGGAAGACGGCGGTGGCGACGAGCACGATGGTGCCGCCGACGGGCAGGTCCAGGCTCCACGACAGGTACAGGCCGACCAGCGCCGATCCACCGCCGATGGTCGGGCCGAGCAGCATCATCGGGCCGAGCCGGTCCGTCAGCAGCCGGGCCGCGGCGGCGGGCGTGACCAGCAGGGCCAAAACCAGCACGTTGCCGATGGTCTGCACCGAGATCACGATCGCCGCCGCGACCACCACGTAGAGCAGCAGGTCGAGCCGTAGGACGGGCAGGCCGAGCGCGCGCGCCGACTCCCGGTCCAGGCTGACCGCGACCAGTTCCTTGTGGGACGCGAACAGCACGGCCATCAGGACGAGCCCGACGATGACGGCGATCAGCACGTTCTCGTCGGGGATACCGACGATCGACCCGAACAGGAAGTCCTGCAAGGACCCCGCGTAGCCGGGCGCGGTCGAGATGATGACGATGCCGAGCGCGAACGCGGCGACGAAGAAGACGCCGATCACGGAGTCCTCGCGCAGCCGGCGGTTCTGGGCGAACAGCGCGACCAGCAGGGCCGTGGTAATCCCGGCGATGGCGCCGCCGAGCACGAGCGATCCCTGCAGCACGAAGGCGATCGCGAGGCCGGGGAACACGGCGTGCGCCACGGCGTCGCCGATGAACGCCATACCGCGCAGCACCACGTGGGTGCCGACCACCCCGCAAACGACGCTGGAGAGCACCGCCATGAGCAGCGCCTTGGGCAGGAAAGCGAGGTCGGGGTTGAGCAGGTCGTGGACGAAGTCGACGGGCGAGATCATGAGCGCTCACCCCCGGCGGACGAGTCGGCCGTCCGGTCCTGGGCGACCTGGCTGATCGCCGTGAGCAGCGGTGACCCCGCCGAGACCCCGAACGCCCTCATCCACGGTTCCGGCCCGGCCAGCTCCGCCGGGGTGCCGGACGCGACGACGCTCCGGTTCAGCAGGCAGAGCCGATCGCAGGCATGGACGGCGCCGAGCAGGTCGTGGTTCGTCATGATCACTGCTCGTTCCTCGTCCGCCAGCTCGCGGAACAGCTCGGTCAGGTGCTCCTGGGTGGGTACGTCCAGGCCCGTGAACGGCTCGTCGAGCAGCAGTATCCGTGGATTGAGGGCGAGGGCCCGGGCCACCAGGACCCGTTGGCGCTGGCCCCCCGACAGCTCGCCGACGGGCCGCTTGCGCAGGTGCGTCATCTCCACGCGGTCCAAGGCCCGCCGCACCTCCCGGTAGTCCTCCGCCCGGGCTCCGCGCAGCCACCCGATGCGGGTGACCCGCCCGGTCAGCACTGCTTCCTCGACGGTGACCGGGAAGTCCCAGGCGAACTCGTGCCGCTGGGGTACGTAGCCGATCGAGCGCGTCACCGCGGCGGACCTGGTGCGCTTGCGGCCACGATGCACGTCCTGGCCCGCGATGCTGATCCGGCCGGACGACGGCACGAGTCCCAGCACGGCCCTCAGGAGCGTCGTCTTGCCCGCTCCGTTCGGACCGACCAGACCGAGCAGCTCGCCCTCGGCGACCTCGAGCCGAACGTCGTTCAGCACGGGCCGGCCGCCGAGGACGACGGCGAGGTCGTGCACCTCCAGCACTACTGGAGCCGTGGGTCGAGCCGAGGTGCTCGTGTCGCCCGCGACCGTCGCGGTCACGACTCGTCCCCGGCGTCGCGCTCGGCCGCGGCACGCGCCCGTCGGGTACCGACGACCCGGGCGACGAGCACCAGGAGCAGCACCACACCGGCTGCCGCCGCTCCCCAGACCAGCATGGCGGAGGCAGTGTCCGACGACGGTGCACCCGCCTCGGGCGCGTCCGTCACGGCCGGAGCCGTGGCCTCGGACGGCGACGCGTCGGGAGACGCGCTACCGTCCGCCGTCGGCTCGTCGGACGCCGCGTCGGCCACCGCTGCCAGCGCCTCGCCCGGATCGGTGTCCTCCCCGACGGCGAACACCAGGGTGCTCCCGTCCTCCGCCGTGGTCCCGTCGGCCAGGTCGGCGAGCATGGTCACGTCCAGCCGATAGATACCCGGCTCGGTGAAGACCCAGTTGGCGTGGACGTGGGTGTTGACCTCCATCCACAGCTCCTGCGGCAAGGGTTCGGCGGAGTTCCACAGCACGTTCGGCGGTCCGGACACGCCCTCCTGCAGGAACACGAACAGCTCGCCGGGGCCGTCCAGGGCGTCGAGCCGCAGCGTCGCTCCCTGCTCGATCGCGTCCACGACCTCGGGGTCCTGCGTGTTCCAGCCCAGCCAGACCACGTCGGGCGCCTGGGTCTGCGGCACGACGTACAGCGGCGTACCCGGCTCGACGCCGAGGAACTCGTAGTCCGGGCCCTCGGGCGCGGGCAGCACCGCGGGGTCGCCGAGGTGCAGCACGGTGCGTTCGGGGTCGCGCCAGACGGACGGGACATCGCGGTCGTCGCGCGCGAGCATCGTCCACTCGCCGTCGAGGAACCGCGGTCCGACGTCGACGTGCCCGTCGGTCACCACCTCGTCCTCGGCGACCACCTCCTCGTCCGGCTCGACCGTCTGCTGGAGCCCGGAGTCGTCGGGAGCGTCAGCCAGGGCAACAGGCGCGGCGCTCGTGGCCAGGGACGCACCGAGCAGCAGGACCGTGCACGCGGCCCTCGTGCGGCTCCGCGTGGTTCGGGATGTCATGGGTACTCCTTCTTCACTTCAGGCATCGCCGGAGGCTGTCCGCGTTGGCGCGCATCAGCTCGACGTAGGTCGTGACGCGCTCGTCGAACGCGTCGGAGTAGATCTCGCAGACCTGCAGGTCGTTCTCGCGCGCCACCTCGGTGAGCACGGTGGACCGGGCCGCGAGGTTGGGCTCCAGGAACACCGCCGGAACGTCCAGTGCCTGGACCGTCCGGGTGAGCTTGATCCGGTCGGCCACGCTGGGCTCGGCGGCGGGGTTCGGCGTGACGAAGCCGGCGATCTCGACGTCGTAGGCCCTGCCGAGGTAGGCGAACGCGTCGTGCGTGGTCACCAGGTGCCGGCGGGAGCGCGGGATCTGCGCGATGGTCCGCTCGACGTACGCATCGGTCTCCCGCAGCTCGGCCAGGTAGGTCTCGGCGTTCGCGCGGAACTGGTCTGCCTCGTCCGGGGCGGCCGCCGCCAGGGTGTCCCGGACGACCTCCACGTACGCCTGGGCGTTCCTGACGTCCTGCCACAGGTGGGGATCGATCTCACCGTGCACGTGCTTGCCCAGCACCGCCTGCGGCAACAGGTAGATCTGCTCCCCCGGCCTGCCCAGGAACCCGAAACCGGGCTGGGCGGGCACCGCGGCGAGCGCCTTGTTCGGCACCGAGACCACCGTGTCAGCCGGGTCGAGCACCTCGACGTGGGCGTGCTGCGGGTCGTGCTCGTCCTGGCCCTCGTGCCGACCCTCGTCCCGGCCCTCGTCCCGGCTGTCCGCGGGGGCCTCGCCTACCGGCGTGTCGGCCTGCAGCACGACAGCCCCGTCGTCGAGGTCCACCGTGACGTCCGCATGGCCGCCGTCGAGCACCCGAGCGCCCGTCATTCCGGGTACCGAGTGCGGGTCCACCCCGACGGCGAAGGTCACGGTCGTCTCCGCCAGCGGCACCGGGTTCCCGCCGTGCTCGACCACCAGGTCGGACCCCATAGCTACCCGGTAGATGCCCGGTTCTGTGAACGCCCAGCTCATGTGAGTGTGGGCATCCGTGGGGAGGGTCGCAGTATCGCGGGCGT
Organism: Promicromonospora iranensis; assembly: GCF_028994775.1. Classification (GTDB taxonomy): domain Bacteria; phylum Actinomycetota; class Actinomycetes; order Actinomycetales; family Cellulomonadaceae; genus Promicromonospora; species Promicromonospora iranensis_A. Next base: position 43,900 of record NZ_JAJQMN010000003.1, read on the forward strand.
ACCCGTCCGCGGCGTCGAACCCGTCGCCGGAGTCGAAGTAGACCCGCGGCTGCCCGAACGTCTCGGTGAGGTATCCGGCCAGGCGGCCCGGGCCGTCCACGTCCGTCACCCGGAGGCGGGCCTCGGACGCCCGGGTGGCGCCGAGCTCCTCGCCCGTCCCGCTGACCCGCAGGCCGAGCCAGATGGTGTCCAGGTTGACGTTCTCGACCAGCGGGATCACCTCGGCGGCGTACTTTGTTGCCGACTCCGCCAGGGAGATGTTCGGGGCACCGTCGGGCAGGTTCGCGTCCAGGGTGGTGACCACCGAGTGGTCCTCCAGCAGCAGGTAGTTGCTGAAGGCCACGTCGGCGTAGACCACGTCGCGCACGTCGCGCAGGGTTGGGTCGTACGAGTGCGGGTCGCCCGTGGGCGGCACTATCGAGGTGACGTCGACGCCCTCGCCGGCCACGTTGCGCACCAGGTCGGCCAGGATCCCGGTCGTGGTCACCACCCGGAGCCGGGAGTCCTGCTCGGCGGTGACACTCCCGGCCCCGCACCCGGTCAGCAGCAGCGAACCCGCGACGATCCCGCCGACGGCCGTGCGCCGTCGGCGGGCCGTCACGCGATACCTCCCGGCGCGCGGAGAACCACGGTGCTCTGGTCGCCCGGCTCCACGCTCCAACCGTCCTGGTCCAGCTCTGCCGCGAGGGCCGCCGCGGTGACCGACGTCCAGCTGCCCTCGAAACGCTCCGCCCGGACCGCCCGGCCCGTCTCGTCGTGCACCTCGTACTCGCTCGCGTACCGGTTGTCCGCGTCGGAGGGCAGGTAGCGCACCACGTACCGCTGCGACCCGATCCGGCGTTCCTCGGTCATCAGCTCGGAGCTCCCGGCGCCGCCCGGGTCGACCGTCGCCACGCCGGCCGCGCCGAGAAGCAGCAGTGGTCGCAGGGCCGCGAAGGTCCCCGCGCGCTGGGCCACCGTGAGATGGCCCAGCATGTGCGCGCAGACGAAGCCCGCGAGCGGCCCCGCCACGTCCTGGAGGATCTCCGGCGCTGCGCCCGCGACGACACTGACCCGTTCGGCCAGATCGTCGTCGTCGGCGATGCGCGCGGTCAGCACCGCCCGCATCGTCCGCGACGGTTCGACGGCGACGATCCGCGCCCGTGTGCACGCCGCGAGCGTGCGGGTGCCGAGGCCCGTTCCGGCGCCCAGGTCCAGCAGCGTCGCCTCCGGCCCGAGATCGCCGAACGTCGCCTCGAACACGGGACGCAGGGCGCGCCACCGTTCGACCATGAACAGGTCGTGGAACTCGCCGAGTCCCTCGTAGTCCGACGTCGCCGCGGTGGTGCCCGTCATGCCTGTGCCCGACGGCGGCGCGCGACGACGACGAGCGCCGCTCCGGTCAGCACCAGGAGGCCGGCCAGCGCGAGCGGCTGGAAGACGCTCGCACCGGTGCTCGCCAACGCCGCGCGCTGAGCGGCGCTGAGGTCGCACTCCTCGCCCGTGGCCGTACGTCCCACATAGCTGGTCCGCTCGGTGGTCCCTGACGTGTCACCCACGGAGAACTTCAGCGTGGCGCTGTCCGACACCGTGCCACCACTCTTGAGCGGGACGGACTGCGTCATCGTCACGGAGTAGACGCCCGGCTCGGTGAATGCCCAGTTGGCGTGCACGTGCTGGTTCAGCGGTACGGACATGGACTTCGGGAACCCGGAGATGGTGCCGAAGTTCTTGGCCCCTACTCCCCCGAACGTGCCCGTGGAATACACGCCCAGATTGCCCGGTCCCTCGACCCCGTCGAGAGTGAACGTGACCGGCCCGTCCGCCGCCTCGATCAGACTGGGGTGCTGCGTGTTCCAGCCGATCCACGGCACACCCGACTCCTGGACCTGGCCCACGGACCAGATCGTCGAGCCGGCGCTGCCGAGGAACGCGAACTCGCTGCCCTCCGGAACCTTGTCCTCGGCGGCCTTGCTCAGCTTGAAGGTGAGCGACGCCGGGTCGACCCAGGAGGCGGGCTGCTTGCGGTCGTCCTTCACCTGGGTGACGAGCTTGCCGTCCTCGACCATCGACCCGAAGTCGAAGTGACCGGACTCGATACCACCCACGCCGGGAGTGCTCACCTCGCGCGTGACGGGCTGCGCCACGCACTGGTCCGCCTGGTCGCCCGGCCCGTTCCCGGCACCCGGGTTGTTGTCGTCACCGGGATCGCCGGCCGGATCCGCGTCCGGGTCTGTGCCCGGGTCGGTGCCCGGGTCCTGGCCGGGGTCCTGGCCGGGGTCCTTGCCCGGGTCCTCTCCGCCGGGACCATCGCCCTGCTCCGCTCCCGCACGGAAGTGGTAGTCGACGGCGGTCCCCGTGATGGTGCGGCCGTCGGCAGTCCGCAGGCGGGGGGTCACCGTCAGGTGGTAGTCGCCCGCCTCGGTGAAGACCCAGTTGGTGTGCACGTGCGCGTTCGCCGCGACCGGGATCGTCCCGCCGGCGGACGAGGTGGTGTCGATGTACCGGTTGACCGGCTGGCCGAACGAGTCGTTCTGGAACGTGAACACGTCACCCGGACCGTCGACCTTCACGACGAGGGACACCGGGTTGCCCGCGGCGGGGGTGATTCCCGTCCCCGCCAGGGAGGGCAGCAGCCGTTCGGTGCTCCACCCCGCCCACGGCAGGTACTCCTGGTCGCTGCCCGTCTGCGAACCGAGCCAGGCCTCCTGGCCGCCGTGCTCGCCGAGGAAGGCCCAGGCACCGGTAGCCTCGGGCAGCTCGACCTGGCCACGAGGATCCTCGTACGCCAGCGTCACGTCCTCGGGCGAACGGTAGACCGTGCGGTCGGCGTGGATGCGGGTGTCGTCCTTGACCGCCAGGGTCAGGCGGCCGGAGTCGTCGTCATAGGTGGTCTCGAAAGCATCGGCATGCCCGTGGTCGAGCACGTACTTTCGGTCCTGACCAGGCTCCGGATCCGTCCCCGGGTCCGTCGGCTTCGGGGTCGGAGTCGGTGTCGGGGTCGGCGTCGGGGTCGGAATCGGAGTCGGGGTCGGAGTCGGAGTCGGAGTCGGAGTCGGAGTCGGAGTCGGAGTCGGGTCCGGCACGGGCGCGACCGAGAGGGTCACGTGCTCGGAGGTCCCTGCGACCCGGTCACCGTCGAGCAGGACCGCCCGGACACGTGCGCCGTCGTCCTCGATGTCGACGGCACGCTCATAGGTGCCGGCTCCCTGGCCGGCGACGGGTGCGAACTGGTCGGTGCCCGCTGGCGCCACCTCCCACCGGTAGGTGGACAGCTCGGTCGGCGGCGTCTGGGTCGCCGTCAGCACGGCGGTGTCGCCCGCCGTGTACTCCGCCTGGTCGGCGGAGACGGTGACCGCCGTCGTGACCGGACGCTCGCCCACCCGTACGTGATAGGTCGCGGCATCTCCGGTGATGGTCGCGCCACCCGATGTCGCGAGCGACGGTGTCACCGTGAGCGTGTAGTCGCCCTCCGCGGTGAAGATCCAGTTGGTGTGCACGTGCGCGTTCGCGGCCACGGGGATGGTCCCGCCGTCGGACGTCGTCGTGTCGAGGTACCGGTTGATCGGCTGACCGAACGAGTTGTTCTGGAAGGTGAACACATCACCCGGCCCGTCGACGGCGACGGCGAGCGACACGGGCTGGCCGGACGCGGGCGTGATGCCGGTCCCGGCCAGCGAGTCCAGGAGCCGCTCGGTGCTCCAGCCGACCCAGGGGCTGTATCCCTGGTCGCCGCCGGACTGCGAGCCGAGCCACACCGTGTCCCCGCCGTACTCGCCGAGGAAGGCCCAGCCGCCCTCGGCCGGGGGCAGCTCGACCTGGCTCTGCGGGTCCTCGTAGGCGAGGGTCGTCGACTCGGGCGTCCGGAAGACGGGTTCGCCGTCATAGATCCGGGTGTCGTCCCGGACCGCCAGCACGAGCTTGCCGGTATCGGCGTCGTACGTGGTCTCGAAGCCGTCGACGTGCCCGTGCGTGAGCACGTACTCGCGGTCGGGCACGGTGGCGGACGTCGACCCTGCGGCGAACGCCGTGGAGCTCAGCGCGGGGACGACGAGCGCGCCCAGCAGCGCACCGACGGCCGCCAGGGCGGTCAATTTATGAGAACGATTCTCAGTCACGGTTCGAAGTGAACCAGGACTGAGAATCGTTATCAAGAACGAATCTCCCATTTCACCCGCTCGCAGGACGCCGTCCGATCCCTGCTCGACGCCCGAACATGATCAGGGCGATGCCCGCACCGAGGAGGACCACGGCGAGCAGCACGACCGCGCCGGTCTCGAACCCGGTCGCCGCGAGCGGCCCTCGGTCGGCCGGTGCGGCACCGGGCGGTGCCCCGTCGGCTCCGGGGTCTTCGGGGTCAGCACCCGGGTCACCCGGGTCAGAACCCGGGTCGTCCGGACCGGGACTCGGGTCCGTCGGATCCGGGTTCGGGCTCGGGCTCGGGTTCACCGGATCCGGGCTCGGGCTCGGACTCGGGCTCGGACTCGGGCTCGGACTCGGGCTCGGACTCGGGCTCGGACTCGGGCTCGGACTCGGGCTCGGACTCGGGCTCGGACTCGGGCTCGGGTCCGGGCTCGGGTCCGGGCTCGGGTCCGGACTCGGGTCCACCGGATCCGGGTCCTGCGGCCCGGCCGCGAACTCGGCGGCCGTGAGCCCGCAGTGCTCCTCGGTCACTAGACGCGCGTCCACCCCGACGGCAAAGAGCAGCACCGCCGTGTCGCTCGCCGCCGAGACGTCAACCTCGAGAGCCGCCTGCGACACGTCCACGCAGTACACCCCGGCCACCGTGAAGGCCCACGACCCGTGCGCGTGCTGCGCGTAGTCGAGCCGGTCCGCATCGGCACCGAGCAGCACACGCGGTGCGCCCCAGTCGTCACCACCGGAGTCGAACAGCACGAACTCGCCCGGCCCGTCCACGCCCCGCAGCGTCCAGCGGACCGCGTCCGCCGTGGCGCCGTCCGACACGTCCAGGTTCCAGCCCGGCCAGACGAGATCTGGGGTCGGGCTCTCGGGCAGCACCCACACGGGGTCGCCTGCCTCGCCCAGGAATGCGTACCGGTCGTCACCCGGCACGGCGACGCGTGCAGCGTCCGGCACAGCGAACGCAACGTCGGCAGGGTCGTGCTCCTCGGACGGGATCACGGAGTCGTCGCGTACCACGGTGGTCAGGCTGCCGGGCGCGATGCGAGCCAGCAGGTCGACGTGACCGCTGCGCAGCACCGCGCGGTCGGTGACGGGCCATTCAACAGGGTCGCCGGGACCCGGGTCGGGGTCCGGATCCGGGTCCGGATCCGGGTCTGGGTCCGGATCGGGGTCGGGGTCGGGGTCACCGTCGGGCGAGCACGGCTCAACCTCGGCCGGGTCGACGCCGGCCGCGACGGTCAGCGTGGTCGTCGCCGATGCCGCGGTCCCGTCGGCCGTGGTGCCCGCGAGCGTGGTCGTCACGCAGTAGCGGCCCACTGTCGTGAAGAGCCATTGCAGCAGGTTCGCTCCGCCCGGACGGACCTCCGCCTCGGACGCCTCATAGCCTGGAACGGTGCTGAGCAGCGCGCCCTCGTGCCCGGGTACGAGGGCCTGCCGGTCGTCGACCACGAGGAACTCGCCCGGCCCGGTCACGTCGTCGAGCGACCAGGCCAGATCGCCCCTCCAGTCGGCGGGGTCCAGGTGCGCCAGGTCGAGGTCCACGGCGTTGAGCTGACCCGAACCTGGCCCGAGCTGGTATCCGTCGATCCGGTCCGGCTCGGCGTCACGCCAGTCCTCCCGCAGTCGCTGGACGTGCAGCCAGCGCGGGGTCGTTCCCGTCGTCAGCACCACGTCCGCCGGGTCGTGGCGGACGCCGTGCCCGTGCAGGTCCCCCGTAACCAGGCCGACACTCAGCTCACTGCCGGCCAGGCGCGGGGTCAGGGCGGCGAAGGACGCCCGACCCAGCTCCTCAGGGGTCAGGACGCGCGTCACCTCACCGGGTACGGCATCCTCCGGGGCGGCGGCGTGGCTGCGCGCCCGGTCGGCGTCGCGCTGCATGCAGGTGGGCGCCGACGTCGGGTCGTAGCCGGTACCGCCGACGACGAAGGTGAGCACCATGTCGTCGTCGCGCGCCGCGCCGGCGACCGTCGTGGCCGTGGAGGTGATTCGCGCGCAGTACGTGCCTGGTGCGGTGAAGTCCCAGCTCAGGTGCTTGTGGCCGAGCGTGCGTTCGAGAGCCAGGCGGGCCTGGGGCAAGCCCTGGCGGGTGGAGAACCACGGGGCGGCCCCGGAGCGGACGTGAGCCTCGTCGGCGCCGAGGAAGAACTCGCCCGGCGGCGGACCACCGTCCGCCCCGCTCACGCTCTCCAGCCGCAACGTCGGCAGGCGGTCGTAGTCCTGCTCGCTGAACGCCTCCGAGGAGACACCGAGCCACGGCAGGTCAGCCTTGGGCACCTTGGGCAGCCGGTAGATCGCACTGCCCGCTGGGGCGAGGAACGTCGAGTCCGCTGTCGGGGTCGGTTCCGGCACCGTGACCCGCGCGGCGTCGGGCACGTGCACCACGAGCGTCTCCGGTTCGTACCACTTCAGAAAGTTCCCGCGAGACTCGCGGACCATGAGGCGCAGCTCGTCCTCGCCGGGTCGCAGGGACAGGTCCGAGTGCGTGGTGGGCAACAGCACGTTGTTCCGCGGATCGGTCAGGTCGGCGGGGTCGGGTGCGTCGGGATCGGGATCGGGGTCAGGATCGGGATCGCCGGGCTCGTCGGGTGGAAGCACCGGAAGGTCCGGGTCCGCCGGGGTGCCGCACTCCGCGGTGGCCGCGTCCGGCACGTTGCCGACGGCCACCCGCATCGTCACCACGGGTGAGGTCCGCACCTGCCCGTCCGTCCCCGTCACCGAGACGCGCAGGTCCAGGCAGTGCAGGCCCAGGTCCGAGAAGAGCCAGCTCTGGTTCTGCGGCGGGGAGATGCTCGCTGCGCTCGGGGCGTAGGTGACCTCCGTGTGCAGCCCGTGGCCGGCGTACCAGACCCGGTTCATGGTCACGCCGGGCATCGGGACCGGACCACCGATCGCCACCAGGCCACCACCACGCGCGTCGGTGAGCTCCCACGTGACTCCGTTGCGCGCGACCTGGTCGCGCGGCAGGCCGTAGTTGTTCAGCCGCGGAACGACGTCGGTCCCGGTGAAGTCGAGCGTCGGGAAGTCCTGGCTCGTGCCCCACAACTCCGTCCCGGGCGGGCCGAGCGGCGCCAGCCCCGGGTCGTCCGGCGTCGTCACGGCAAGGGGACGCGGCACCGAGATGACCACATCGTCGGGGGCATATCGGTTGGTGATCGTGGCCGGGCCGGACTCGGCGGACCAGCCGACGTCGATCACCGGCTCACCATCCTCGAGCAGCGCGTTGACAAAGGCGTTGCCGCCGTCGAGGACGACGCGCGGGGCCGCGCCGGTCTCGGTGACGGCCGTCGCGGGCTGCGCCGTCGCCGAGACACCGGCCGGCACACCGGCCACGACGAGCCCGAGGGCGAGGGCGGTAGCCGCCACCCGGCGACTCGGTTCGGACTTCCTGACCACGGCGGGCCTTTCTCTCTCGATGCGCACTGTCCGCGCACGGGCTGCTGGTCGATCCGCGCAGTACGGGGAGGACGGCGCGAACCGTCCTCCCCGTCCCAGGTCAGGAGCGCTTGAGCGGGACCTCTTCGGACAGCACCGAGACGCTGCCATTGACGGTCACGTCGAACGTCAGCAGGTACGTGCCGGTGCGGTTGAAGGACCAGGTCAGGTCCTCGTGACCGCTACCGTCCAGCACGACACTGCCGGAGGCGTCGGTCTTGCTGGCCAAGATGCTGCCCGCCGCGCCGGTGCCCGAGAGCGTGCCGCCCGTGCTGCTCGAGTCGAGCGGCGTCGGCTCGAACTCGACGTCGAGAACACCGCAGGACTCGCCTGCCTCCACCGCGAAGCCCACCTCGGGCCCGCTCGTGCCCGTGAAGGTCAGCCAGTCACCCGCGGGCAGCTCGACCTCGCTACCGCCGACGTGCTCGTGCACGTGGACCGCGACATCAGACACCTCGCCGAAGGCATCGCACTCGACCTCCGCAGCGATGTCGAAGTGGCCCGAGGTGCGGTCGGCCGCTGCTGCGGGTGCTGCAAGCGCCCCCGTCATCCCGGCGGCGGCTCCCATCGTGACCAGCGCCGCTGCGATCCGACGCCCGGTCTTTCGCTTGATCATCATCTGGTTCTCCTCCATCTCGGCGCGCGCCCGAACTCGGACAAATGAGAACGATTCTCACGCACGCGAGGAGTGAAGCAGGAGTGAGAATCATTATCAAGAGGTACCGGCCCAGGTTCACCCGCCCTTCGAGACCCGGCAGGGCGGGTGGGCTCGACAGCTTGCCGCACGGTGCGCATTGAGAACCGTTCTCAGGACTGGTTGACTGCGCCGGATGAGAATGACTTTCAGAAGTGGTTGGCGCTCACCCCTCCGCACGCCGAGCGCCAAGGCTCGATGAGCGGCCGCTCACGGCGGACTTCGCCACGTTCGCTGGTCCAGCGCGAGCTGGCGACGAGCGAACGGTTCCGCACCGTGAACGAGATCCACCTCGCCCTGGCAGACCGGAAGCACCGGGTAAGCCTGTCGACGACCTACCGGACCCTGGCAAGGCTCGCGGAGGGAGGGGGGACTGCTGTGAGATCCACCCATACCCACGGCTCGTGATGCCACGGCCGCACCGCGCCAATCACCAGTTCGACGGTCACGCCCACGGGCGGCAACTTTTTCCTCAGTAGCCGCACCCCGGGTTCGCGGCCGCGGCGAATCACGTCGAGCGATGCGCCCACCGACTGGAACCCATGGATCTCAGCGGTGAGCCCCCATGGGTGATGACCCGTGACAGTGGCATAGACGTTCTCGCCTCGACGCAGCTCGCTAAGGGGGCGGTTCTGGTTGTCATCCATGGTCGCGGCAACCCTAATCCCTGCACTGCACCGGCTCTAGCTCGCCCTGTCATGCAGGTCCGACACAGAAGCGTCAAGCAGGTCCCGCGTCAAGACAGGTTGCCGGAGAGCCATTACCCGAAGGAAACAGCGAGCGAAGTCTTGTCGTCCTGCGGCTTGGAGCGCGGCCAGCATCGGCCGTCCGCGTCATCGTCCTCGGCGTCATGGATCCGCTGGAGCGACTACTCCGATTGGACGAAGCTCGTAGCGGACCTGGGCTTCGAGGGCTTCCGCATCCACGACCTGCGCGCGACGATGCGCTGGGCCTCGCTGCGGCGGCTCTGATGGCCTACCAGGGGCGAGCGTGAACGGGGTCCTGGTGGGACACGGTGGGGAGCGAACTACTCCCCCACCGTGTTTTCCCTGGTCGGGCTGACTGGATTCGAACCAGCGACCCTCTGCTCCCAAAGCAGATGCGCTACCAAGCTGCGCCACAGCCCGTCGTCCACGGAGACGCGTACGCCTGCGTGACCCGCGCGAACATTACGTACACGCGTAGGACAGATCGTAACGGATTCACACCGGCAGGTCCGGCTCATTCCGTCCCGGCCAACCGCCTCGCTCCGGGCGGCTCAACAGCTCCCCGGGCCAGGCCGTGAACGTCAGGCGCCACGCGTCAGAGGTCGTCCGGCGGGATCGGGTCCGCGAGGAACTTCTCGATCGCCTCCTTGGTCGGGACCTCGGTAACGTCCGAGCCGGAGAACAGGTGCACCAGGGAGTAGGCGACGTCCCGGACGGCGAGGTTCGACCGGTTGGACGCCTCGCGCAGCACGTTCATCGCCGCTTCGTCCTCGATGCCGTAGACCACCATGAGCACGCCCTTGGCCTGCTCGATGCCCGACCACTGCGCCGCCGACGCCTTGATCGACGCCGTCGCCTCGCGCGCTGCGGCCTTCCGCTGCGCCTCCGTGACATCGATGAAGTACCCGAACAGCTCGTTCACGCGGCCGGTCGCGAAGGCACGCCGCCCCTGACCGGTCACGGCGAGCGTGCGGGTCCTGCCCTTGGCATCCACGATGCGGTGCACCGAGCTGAACGGCTCGCCGGTCTCGGCCGCACGCCGCAGCACGCCGTCGACCCGGTCACGGTCCTCGGGGTGCTTGTGCGACAGGATCAGGGGCGTCGTCGGCACGATCTCGCCCGGCTCGAAGCCGTGCATCTCGTACACCTCGTCGGACCACTCCCAGGTTCCGGTCGCCAGGTCAAGCTGGTAGCGCCCGACCGGTGGCTTGGCGCCTGTCGCGAGGGCTTGCTCAAGCTCGTTCTCCAGCGGCGGTCGGCCGGCTGACGATGCAGTGGTCACGGAGGTCCTCGGGGCTAGGTCGTGCGGCCGATGTCCCGGGTGCGGGGCACAGGACCTGGTGGGGTTCAGAATATCGCGCCGTCGGGCACATGCGGCGAAGCCGGACCGTGCAGTTCAGCACGGTCCGGCTTCGTCGCGGGCGGCGGTCAGGGCGGGCGTCGGTCAGTGCCGAGGCACTCCGGGTGCCGGTGCGCCCAGGATCTCGGCCACGTCTGCCGCGGAGCTGCCTGTCGCCGTGAGCTCGATGATGCGCCGCGCGACGTCGCGGACGGCGACGTTCGTGTGGTTGGAGGTCCTGCGCAGCTGCTCGAACGCCTCGTCGACGTCGACGTCCAGCGCGAACGCGATGATGCCCTTCGCCTGTTCGATGGGCGCGCGGGTGGCGGCCGAGGCGCGGATGGACACCGACGCCGCCTTGCCGGCTCGTTCCTGGACCGCGGTGGTGACATCGACGAAGTAGCCCACCAGCTCGGACACGTGGCGCGTGTCGGGATCGCGCCGGCCCTGCCCGACCACCGTCAGCGTCCGCTCCCGGCCGCGGGCATCCATGATGCGGTGGACACTGCTGAACGGTGCGCCCGTCATGGCGGCGCCCTCGAACATCCGCGACACGCGGGGGCGGTCCTCCGGGTGCTTGTGCGCCAGGACGAGCGTCATGGTCGGCACCACGTCACCAGGCTCGAAGCCGTGGATCCGGAACGTCTCGTCCGACCACCACCACTGTTGCGTGGCCAGGTCGTACCGGTAACGCCCCGTGAGGTGGGTCGTGCCAGGCGTGAAAGCACGCCCGGTATTCGTGGGTTCTGCGGTCATACAGCAGCCTTCCTCGTCGCTATCTGCGCCGATGAGCCGCTGCCTGACTCTTTCCCGACCGTAGCGTCGAAGCGACTCTACCGGAAGTCCTTGGATGAAAACTCTCTTCTTGCGGACTGGCCCGAGGTGAGCTGGTGGACAGAAGCCGTACTCGGCCGATCGGCACCGACCCGTTGCCCCGCACGACCTCGGCATTCGGCTGCCAGCTCGAGTCGCAAGCGTTCGACGAGTACTACCCGGCGGCGTGGCCCCCGGCCCGGCAGCTGTCAGACGTACAGGTCGCGCGAGTGACCTGCACGTCTGGCCCCGGTCAGGACCGACGTCGTCACCCGTCCCCCAGCGTCGAGGCCCGCACGACCAGCCGCGGAGCCAGCCGTTCGACGCCGCGCGCCGGCTCCCCCTCGATCGCGGCGATCAGCAGCTCCGCGGCCCGCTGGCCGAGCCGTTCGAGCTGCATGTCGACGGTGGTCAGCGGTGGCCGGCTCGCCAGCGACATGACGTCCCAGTCGTCGTAGCCGGTCACGGCGACGTCGTCGGGCACCCGCAGTCCGCGCTCCCGGAGCCGGTCGCAGCCGCCGCGCGCGAGCTGGTCGGAGGCGAACACGATGGCGTCCACGGCGGGCGCTCCCCCGGCCGCGCCGTCGGCCACCGCCCCGCCAGGATCCCGGCCGAGCACCGCATCGACCGCGCGCCGGCCCCACTGCTCCGACCAGTCCCCGTACAACGCGGGGCCGACCAGCTCCAGGCCCCGGGCCGCGAGCTCCGCCACCAGGGTGTCGTGGCGCACGGTCGACGCCGCCTGCTCGGCGCGCCCGCCCACGTAGGCGATCCGACGGCGGCCGAGCGCCACCAGGTGCTCGACGAGCAGCCGCATGCCGGTGGCGTCGTCGGGCACCACCGAGGCGTCGTCGGGATCGACGGACGGCGCGAACGCGTAGACCACGGGCATCGGCACACGGATCGGCTCGCGCGGCTCGGTGGTGCGGCCGGTGACGATGATCCCGTCGACCCGCCGGGCCACGAGCGCCCGCACGTGGTGCTGCTCGCGGACCGGGTCGTGGCGCGCCGTCGCCAGCAGTGCCGACAGCTCACCGCCGACCAGCGCGTTCTCCGCGCCGAGCACCACCGGCAGCGAGAACCGGCCCGCGGAGTCCGTGCTGAGCAGGCCCACGGTGAAGCTGCGTCGCGCCGACAGGGAGCGTGCGGTCGCGTCGGGCACGAAGCCGAGCCGGTCCGCCGCCTCCCGCACCTTCGCCCGGGTGCTCTCCCGCAGGGACCCGGTGCCGTTGAGCGCCTTGGACACCGTGCTCGGCGCCACACCGGCCAAGGCCGCCACGTCGGTGATCCGCACCACCGGTCCCCGCTCCATCACGCACCGACCTCCCCGGTCCCGTTTCCGCCCGCAGCGTTTTCCTTTGGTATCACCCTCCGTGCCGAGCAGGCTCGGCCGAGTGGGCGCCATCGTACCTCTCAGCCCAGCACAGCCCTCGTTCTTGAGCAGTTTCGCCCGGACCTTTGACGCTCACCGGGCCGGTCCGTACATTAGGAAATCGGATTCCTTGTTTCCGTCTCGAAGGAGAGATCGATGACGACTCTGACCTCCAGCGGCACCACGCGGGGACCCGCCGAGCCCTCCGCAGACGCCCGGGTCCTGCTCCGGCCGCTCGCGATCGGGCAGGTCACCATCGACGCAGGACTGTGGCGCCGCACCGCCGACGTCAACCGGTCGGCGGCGATCCCCGAGGGTCTGGCACAGCTCGAGAAGGCCGGGAACCTGCGCAACCTGGAGATCGCCGCCGGAGAGGCGGAGGGTGAGGCGATCGGGCCGATCTTCGCGGACTCCGACGTCCACAAGTGGCTCGAGGCGGCGGCCTGGGAGTACGCCCGCGAGCCCGACCAGCGGCTCCTCGACGACCAGCTCCGGGTCACCGCGCTGCTCGCCGCGGCGCAGGCCGACGACGGCTACCTCGACTCCGTACCGATGCTCCGGAACGTCCCCCGGTACAGCGACCTGCCCTGGAGCCACGAGCTGTACTGCGCCGGTCACCTGTTCCAGGCGGCCGTGGCCCAGGTGCGCGGCACGGGCCGGCGCGAGCTGCTCGACGTCGCCGTCCGCCTGGCCGACCACCTCGTCGCCACGTTCGGCGATGACGAGGGCCAGCTCCGCGAGGTCGACGGCCACCCCGTGGTCGAGATGGGCCTGGTCGAGCTGTTCCGCGAGACGGGCACGCGCGCCTACCTGGACCTGGCGCGGTGGTTCGTCGAGGCGCGCGGCACCGGCATCATCGAGGGTCACGGCCACGCGCCGACCTACTACTCCGACCGCGTGCGGGTGCGCGAGGCCACCACGGTCGAGGGGCACGCCGTGCGTGCGGTGTACCTCGGCGCGGGTGCGGCCGACGTCGCCATCGAGACGGGCGACGCCGAGCTGCTCGCTGCCCTCGACACGCAGTACCGGTCGATGGAGCGCGGCAAGCAGTACGTCACGGGCGGGCTCGGGGCGCGCTGGGAGGACGAGTCGTTCGGCGACCCGTTCGAGCTGCCGACCGACCGCGGCTACGCCGAGACGTGCGCGGCGATCGGCGGCGTGCAGTGGGCGTGGCGCATGCTCCTGGCCACGGGCGAGGCCCGGTACGCCGACCAGATCGAGCGCATGCTCCTCAACGGGTTCCTGGCGGGGGTGTCGCTCAGCGGGACCGAGTACTTCTACGTGAACCCGCTCCAGCTGCGCAGCGACGCGCACCCCGAGGGCGACCGCAGCCCCGCCCACGGCCGGCGCACCTGGTTCAACTGCGCCTGCTGCCCGCCCAACATCATGCGCACCGTCTCCAGCCTCACCGGTTACGTGGCCACGGCGGACGGGCCGAGCCTGCAGCTTCACCAGTACGCGTCCGGCACGGTCACGGCCCCGCTCGACGGCGGCACGCTGCGCCTGCGTGTCGAGACCCGCTACCCGGACGAGGGCCGCATCGCCCTGCACGTCGAGGAGGCGCCCGACGGCGAGACGATCCTCGCGCTGCGGGTCCCCGCCTGGGCCGACGGCGCCACGCTCGACGGCGAGCCCGTCCCCGCCGGCTCGTACGCCCGCTCGACCCGCCGGTTCGCCGCGGGCGACACGATGGTCCTGGACCTGCCGATGACGCCGCGCCTCACCGTCGCCGACCCCCGGGTCGACGCCGTACGCGGGTGCGTCGCCATCGAGCGCGGCCCGCTCGTGTACGCGCTGGAACAGCCCGACCAGGAGGACGGCGCGGTCGTCGACGATCTGCGGATCGACGTCGCCGGCGCGCTGTCCGACGAGTTCCGGCCCGACCTGCTCGGCGGGGTCACGGTGGTGCGGGCCCGCGGCGCCGTCGTCCCCGGGCCGGACGCGGACGCCACGACGCCGTACGCGCCGGTAGCGGCGTCGGCCCCTGAAGCGACGCGCGAGGTGACGCTCACGGCGGTGCCGTACTACGCGTGGGCCAACCGCGGCCCGCAGCCGATGCGGGTCTGGGTGCCGGTGCTCTGACCACCGCAAGGCAAGGGAGAGGAGAGCAATGGAGCTCACCAGACGCCAGCTGCTCGCGCTGGCCGGCACGGCGACGGCGGCCGCCGCGCTGGCCGGCTGCGGCGGCACGCTGCGCCCGGCGAACGTCGAGGCCGCCGGCTTCGGCGAGAACGCGAGCGGGACGCTGAACCTGTGGTGCCGGTCGGACACGGTGAACGGCACCCAGGCCGTCGTCGACGCGTTCCACCAGGCGCAGGACCGCATCCGGGTGTCGCTGACGCCCATCCAGAACGGGCAGTACGTCACCAAGCTCGCGACGGCGATCCGCGGCGGGCGCGTGCCCGACGTCGTCGACATCGACGACATCTACTCGACGATGTTCGCCTACCGCGACGCCTTCACGGACCTCACGCCGCTCATCGAGGAGCTCGGCATCGGCGACGCCCTGAGCCCGGGCCACCTCGCGCTGAGCACGAAGGACGGGCGCCACTACGGCCTGCCGTTCATCGGGGACTTCTCGGTGCTGTTCTGCAACACCGAGCTGTTCGAACGGGCCGGTCTCGACGTCACGCAGTCGACGGCGGACTTCGCCGGGATCCTGGACGCGGCCCGCGCCATCACGGGCCTGGACAGCGACGTCTACGGCTGGTCGTTCCCGGGCAACGCCTCGGGCGCGCTGGGCTTCACCGTCCAGCCGCACGTCTGGGCCACCGGCCGCGACCTGATCCAGGGCGAGGTCGGTAGCCAGCGGGGCGACATCGTGGGCAACGACGCCCTGCGCCGCACGCTCGACCTCGAGCGGACACTGTGGGCGGAGCAGCTCGTCCCGCCGGGCAGCTTCGCCGACGACGCCTCCCGCTGGTCGGCGGACTACACCGCCGGACGGCTGGGTATGTTCCCCGCCGGGTACGGCGTCGTCGTGCCGAACGCGGACCAGGAGCTGCTGGACCGCTCGCAGGTGGTCCTGCTGCCCGGTCCGGACGGCGGCCGGGCCTTCTTCGACGGCGGCGACAACCTCTGCCTCCTCAACGGCGCGCGGAACCCCTCGGCGGCGTGGGAGTTCATGAAGTTCGCCGTCTCCGTCGAGCAGCAGTCGCGGATGCCGGAGGGCTTCTACTCCCCCGTCCGGTCCGACGTCGTCACGCCGGAGTTCCGGGAGAGCTACCCGTTCGTCGTCCCGCCGCTGGAGGCGCTGGAGACCGGCTACGCGCCCACCACGCTCGCCTACAACCTGATCTACAACCAGCAGGACGGACCGTGGTTGCGCATGTTCCGCTCTGCCGTCTTCGACGGGGAGGTCGATGCAGCGATGCAGGAGGCCCAGTCCACGTACGACCGCATCCTGAGGCAGGCCCAGGCATGAGCGGCTCCCTCACGCACCCGCGGCGCACCGGCCTGGCGCTCATCACGCCGGCGCTCGTGCTCGTCGTCGTCTTCGTGTTCGTGCCGCTCGTGGTGGCGGCCTACATCTCGCTGACGAACTTCCCGCTGATCGGCGACTACCGCTTCATCGGGCTCGACAACTACGCCTCCGTGCTCACGGACCCGACGTTCTGGGACGCGCTCGGCTACACCCTGCTCTACACGGCGATCGTCACGCTGCCGATCCTGCTGCTCGGGTACGGGCTCGCGGTGCTGGTCCGGTCGAACCGCCGGGGCGCGACACTGCTGCGCACCATCTTCTTCGTCCCGTTCGTCATCGGCCTGACGACGCTCAGCTTCCTCATGCTGCTGGAGGCCCAGCCCAACAGCGGCATGGTGAACGTGGCGCTCAAGTGGCTCGGCCTCACCGACGGCACGACGGCGTGGCTCGTCAACGGGCCGCTGGCCACCGGGCTGCTGTGCGTCATGGTCGTCTGGGGCGCCTCGGGCCTGACGATGGTGCTGCTGATGTCCGGCATGCAGGGCATCCCGCGCGAGGTCTACGAGTCCGCGGAGATGGACGGCGCCTCGTGGTGGCAGCGCGAGGTGCAGATCACGGTGCCGATGCTGCGCCGGACGATCGCGATGACCGTGATCCTGTCGGTCATCGGGTCGTTCCTGGCGTTCACGCAGTTCTACATCCTGACCCAGGGCGGACCGGGGTCGGACACGACGACGATCGTCATGGCCATCTACCGCCGCGCTTTCGTCCAGCTCCAGCTGGGCGCCGCCACGGCCATGTCGCTGGTCCTGGTCGTCATCACCGGTCTGGTCACCGCGGCACAGTTCTGGCTGCTGCGGGAAAGGAACTGACATGGCTACGGTCACAGAGGTCTCGGCGGCGCGGGGTGCGGGGGCCGTGCGGCGTCGTCCTGCCGGTTCTGCTGGTTCTGCTGGTTCTGCGCCGGGGGCGGGCGGGCCGGAGCGGGACACCCGGATCAAGCGCACCCTTTATGTGGTGGGCGGCACGCTCGCGGCCCTGGTGTTCCTGGTGCCGCTGGTCATCGCGTTCGTGCGGGCGGGGCAGCCCGGCGACGTCATCGTCGCTGCCCCGGACGCACGGTTCTTCGAGCTGTCCTGGATCAACTTCCAGGCGGTGGTCGACCAGCCGGCGGTCTGGCGGGGCATCCTGAACTCGGCGATCGTGTCGATCTCGACGGCGGTGCTCACCGCCGTGCTCGCGACGCTCGCCGGATACGGGTTCGCCAAGTTCCCCTTCCGGGGGCGCGGCGTGCTGTTCGGGATGGTGCTCGTCACCCTGATGATCCCGTTCCAGGCGATCCTCACGCCGCTCTACCTGCAGATGAACGTCATGGGGCTGACGGACAGCCTGTTCGGGCTCGTGCTGTTCTACACGACGGTGAACCTGCCGTTCGGCATCTTCGTCATGCGCAACACGTTCGCTTCCGTTCCGGCGGAGCTCGAGGACTCGGCGCATGTCGACGGGGCCGGGACCATTCGGATCCTGGTGTCGGTGCTGCGGCCGCTGGTGGTGCCGGGGACCGCTACCGCCGCCCTGTACGCGTTCCTCGCGTCGTGGACGGAGTTCCTCGGGGCGCTGACGTTCCTCACCGACCAGAGCCTCTACACGCTGCCGGTGTCGCTGGTGAACCTGCAGCAGGGGGCGTACGGGCAGGTGAACTTCGGGCTGCTCGCGGCGGGGTCCGTCATCGCGATGATCCCCTGCGTGATCCTGTACGTGGCGCTGCAGCGGTACTACGTCGCTGGGCTGGCGTCGGGGTCGGTGAAGGGGTGATGCTCGTGCCCGGTTGCCCGACGGCGGTGCGTGTCACGCTCGTCCGTGCCGCTCGGTGGGCGCGAGGTTTGCTAAGGTATCGACCGCACCTTGCTGCGAGGCAGGGTCGTGCGGGCGTAGCTCAATGGTAGAGCCTTAGTCTTCCAAACTAATTACGCGGGTTCGATTCCCGTCGCCCGCTCAGAGTGCGGAAGCCCAGGTCAGAGAGTGTTTCTGACCTGGGCTTCGTGCATTCTGGAGGGCTGGAAGCGGTGCCGGCTGGCCCTAAATGGCCCTAAGTCGCTTTCGGCAGGGCCAGGAGCCGGAGTCCTAATGTCCGCTTCACCCGATCCGCGGCCGGCCTCGTCTGGCGAGGCGCGCACACCTCGAAGCATGACCAAGCGTCCCCGCCGCAGCATCCGCCGTGCCTACGGCAACATCCGGCAGCGCGGCCCGAACCGCTGGCAGGCCAGGTACACCGGGCCTGACGGCGTGCGCCGCCCGATCGGCACGTTCGAGTCCGAGAAGGCGGCCAACGCCGCCCTGGCCCGCGTGCTCAGCGACGTCTACCAGGGCACCTACCGCGAGCCCGAGACTGGCGACGTACCGCTGCGCGAGTACGCGCGGCGCTGGCTCGCCACGCGCGACCTGAAGCCCTCCACCCTCGACGGCTACGAGCGGCTGCTGCGGCGCTGGATCCTCGCGCCGCTGCCGAGCCCGGGCGGTGCGCGGCAGCTCGACCTCGGCTCGCTCCCCCTGCGGTCGCTGTCGCACATCATGGTGAGCGAGTGGTACGCCGCGCTGTTGGTGGCGACGGCGGACTCCGCCGCGCAATGGCTGGCGCGTGGCGGCGGGCCGAGCGACGCGGTGCACGTGCGAGCCTGGGCCCGTTCCACGGGTCTACCGGTGGGCGACTCGGGGCGGATGCCTGCGCGGGTGTGGGAGGCGTGGCGGACTGCCGGTTCGCCCGCCGCCGCGTCGGTCGAGTCGCGGCATGCCGGGACGGTGACCGGCCGCACTCAGGCGGCGCACGCCTACGCGCTGCTGCGGACCATCTGCGGTGACGCCGTGCGCGACCGGCTCATCGAGGCGAACCCGTGCAGCATCCGGGGCGCGAGCCAGACCCGGCCGGCGGAACGCGTGGTCCCCGGTGACACCGTTGTGGACGCGATCGCCGCAGCCTTCGACGGGCCCTCCGAGCGTTACCGCGCGGCCGTAATCGTCGCGACACACTCCGGGCTCCGCGCGGGCGAGCTGTTCGCGCTCGAACGCCAGCACGTCGAGCGGACGCCGCAGGGCGGCGTGCGGCTCAACGTGCGGCAAACGCTCGTGGACGTGCCTGGCAAGCCCGTCGCGTTCGGCCCGCCCAAGTCCGACGCCGGGCGCCGCAAGGTGCACCTGCCGCCGGAAGCCGCCCGAGCCCTCCTTGCTCACCTGGACCGCTACACCGGGCCCGGTCCGCGGTCCTTGGTGTTCGCGACAGCCGCTGGGCGACCGGTGCGCGGCGGGAACCGCTCCTCGATGTTCACTCGCGCCAAGAGGCGTGCTGGGGCGCCTCTTGAACTCCGCTGGCACGACCTGCGACACCTCGCGGCTACTCGTGCCGCCGAGGCCGGGGCGACCCTGGCCGAGCTACAGCGGCGGATCGGGCACTCGACAGTCGCCGCCGCGATGGTCTACCAGCACGCCACAGACGATGGCGACGAGCGGCTGGCGGCACGGATGGCCGAGATCCAGGCGGCGAGGCGGGCGTCGAATGTAGTGGAGTTCCCTGGGCTGAGCGGGTGAGGGCCCCTGCCGCTGCCCGGCCCTTTCTTTGGGGCCGGGCAGCGGCGGCTTGCTTGGAGGTTCGTGCACACCTCCCTGTCGATGACCGCGATCGGACAGGAGACAGAGATGGGTACCCAGGGTGTGCTGCCGTTTGCTGTTGACGATCCCCTGCTCACGACGGCCGAGGCCGCCGAGATGCTGGGGGTCTCTCGCTGGTGGTTCGGCGAGCTGGTGCGACGTGGACGCGTCGGACCGTGTGCACGGATCGAGGGCCGGCTGCGGGTGCGGCGGTCGGTGCTGGACCGGTACCGAGCCGAGCAAGCAGGCGACCCTGAGGACCCGTACCTGACGTACGAGGGCATCGGTGCTTATCTCGGTGTCTCGTCGTGGACGGCCGGGGAGCTGGTGCGGCGTGGGCTGCTTGCCAGCACTCGGATCGGGCGGCGGGTTGTGGTGCGGCGGTCAGCGGTGGACGCCTACGTCCAAGCCTGCACGCGGTGATCTCGGCGCCAGGGACCGAGGCGTCTTCCCTGGTCGCATGGTCCTGTCAAATTGGCAGAACCATAATTATCCGTTTTGTTCTCCAGGGCCGGAGCGGGCTGTAGCGCGTGTGCCGTTCGGGTAGATGCCCAGGTCACACGGTGGTGCCAAGTTGGCACCACCGCGGCTGTCCAGATTAGCCCTGATGCCGTCGGCAACTCGACGCCGACCGCGCGACATGCCGGAGCGAACCCGCAGGTCGCGCGGTGGTGGCAATTTGCCACCACCGCGCATGTCCGAGTTATCCCGCATACATCTGCACCGGCCTGCCCCATGCTGCCGATTGTGCACGCCACCCGTACCCGTCGATGTACCACCTGACGTCCCTCGTGCAGCTCTCGTAGGTACGTCCCGGGTGGTGGACATGGCGGTGAACACCGCGAACACATGTCCCCCAGCTCGTGGATATTGCCCACAGGCGGAACATGGAAATCGGAGCGCGCTCGTGCGTAGGCACCGCTCGCCGGCTGGGCCAGCAAGCCCCACCCACTGGCCTTCACCGGCCGGCCCGCGCCTGAGTACACATCCATGCGTCGATCGTGCCAAACGAGCGCACGCTCTGCGCACACCAAGTTCGCCGCACACCAGGGTGTGCGGCGGTATCAGCGCAGGCCCGAGCCGCGCACCCCCAACCACCCGCTGGTGCCCAGCGGCGCTGGCGACAAATGTTCAGCCCCGGGTTCGACGTCTCCATCAAGCCCTGGCGCGACAGTGTCCCTCCGGGGCCATCTCGTCAGGTTGCTCGATCCTGCGTCCGGGTCGCTACGGCGCCGTAACTAGCTCGCCGTCCGGGGCAGCGCAACCCCCTGGGGTGGCCAGCTTCCATCCCAACAGACCGTCAAGGTAACGTTGACAGGATTGTGAAGCTTCTGAAGGACGGAGTCGACATGCAGATCGGCGAGCTCGCGGAACGCACCGGGGTGCCGCGGCGGCTGCTGCGGTACTACGAGGAACAGGGGCTGATCATGCCGCGACGGCTCGACAACGGGTACCGCGAGTACGATGCTTACCTCGTCGAGAGGGTGATGAAGATCCGCGGCCTGCTCGACTCCGGGATCCCGACCCGCATCATCGTGGACATGCTTCCGTGCCTGGATCAGTCGCAGGAGATCGTCGTGGCAGATCCCGATCCAGAGTTGAGAGCCGTTCTCGTTCGAGAACGAGAGCGGATGGCGGAACGCATCTCGTTCCTGCAGCACAGCCATGATGCGCTCACCCGGTACCTCGAGGCCATGGACGTCGCCAAGGGCCGGCAGGACGCGCTCACTTCCTGACGGTGCCTGCGGAGAAGGGGTTCTGATCACGCGATCAGGACCCCTTTTCGCTTGGCACTCCCTTCCTGCCGCCGCTGTCGTTCGCCGCTGGCGAACACGCGGATACCGATTTGACCTTCACAGGGGTGTGAGGGTTCGACGATGTTCCCATGACATCGACGAGTACCCATGCTCTGCGCGTGGCGGAGGCGAGCGGGCGACCTGAACCCACTTCGGAATCGATGCGTCGCACCCTGGCCGGGTATCCGACTGGCGTCGCTGTCGTCGCGGCGCGGATCGACGGCCGCATCGTCGGGCTGTCCGCCAACTCCCTCGTATCGGTTTCCCTCGAACCGCCGCTGGTCTCCATATCGTTCGCTCGAACGTCGACGACGTGGCCTCTACTTCGACGGGCGTCGCGGTGGGGCATCAGCGTACTGAGCGAGAACCAGGAACCGGTCGTTGATCTTCTGCGCCGGCCAGCGGGCCAACGATTCGACGGCATCGACATGGATGTCAGGGACGACGGTCACGCATTCGTGCACGACAGCCTCGCAGCACTCATCGTCACCCGCCGCGCAGAAATCGACGCGGGCGACCACGTGCTGGTGCTCCTCGAGGTTCACCACCTTGATCGAAACACGAGCCTTCGCCCTCTCGTGTTCTTCGACAGCACGACACATCAACTTTCTCGCTGATTTTACCCCGGAGAACACAGATGACCACACGAAAAATGCTGCTCGGCATGCAGTTCGGCAACGGCTATGGTGCGCAAGCGACCTCCTGGCGTGCGCCAAACGTCGACCCCAAGAACTACGCGAACTTCGACGCCATGGTGCGGTACGCCCAGGCTGCTGAGCGCGGCAAGATCCAGTTCCTTTTCCTGCCGGACAGCCCTGCCCTTGTGGGCGACCTCACTCATGGGGCACCGGTGATGACACTCGAACCTCTCCTCACCCTGGCGGCTGTCGCTCGGGGCACGAAGCGGATTGGATTGGTATCTACCGGTTCCACCACCTTCACCGAGCCGTACAACCTCGCTCGCCAATTCAAGGCGCTCGACGTCATGAGCCACGGACGAGCCGGATGGAACCCTGCGACAACGAGCGACCCGAGCGCGGCAGCCAACTTCGGCCAACACATCGCAGAACGCCCTGAGCGGTACCGGCGTGCGCACGAGGTGATCCAGATCGTGCAGGCACTTTGGGGCAGCTGGGAAGAAGACGCGTGGATCACTGATACCACCACCGGGCGATTCGCGAACCCGGCAAAAGTCCAGCCCATAGATCTCCAGGGGCGGTACGTCGCGGCCCGCGGCCCGCTGCCGATCCCGCCGTCCGAACAGGGACAGCCCGTGCTCTTCTCTGCAGGTGGTGGTGAATACGGCCTGACGATTGCCGGCCGCTACGCCTCCGGCGTGATCGGGTCGACGTTCACGATCGACGATGCCCGCGCTCAGCGAGAGGCCGCGCGTCGGGCCGCGGCAGATGCGGGACGCAACCCCGACGAGATCAAGTTCTTCGCCGGCGTCATGCCCGCAGTCGCACCGACGGTTCGGCAAGCTGTCGAGCGCCGCATGGTGCTCGGCGCGAACGTCTTCCCCCAGAGCGTCCCCTACCTGGGACAGATGCTCGGCCTTCGCCTTGATCCTCGCCGGATCGACGACACGTTGACCAGCGAGGAGCTCGCGAGCGCCCGTGCCACGCCGTTCGATCCCCGCGCGCCACGGGCCCTGGAGATCGCGCGGCAAGGATGGACGATCCGTGAGGTCCTCGCCCACGGCGTGATCGACTACCACCCCACCCCCGTCGGCCCTGCCGCGGTCACCGCCGACCACATGCAGGAGTGGTTCGAGGCTGGCGCCGTCGATGGATTCTGGGTGTCGATCGACACCTACGAAGACGGCATCGACACGTTCGTCGACGAGGTCGTTCCGATCCTTCAAGAACGAGGCCTCTTTCACGAGGACTACGAAGGCACCACTCTTCGTGAACACCTCGGGGCCCCGCCGCAGTACGGCCTCGACCCGCGCATAGCCGGAATACCAGGACAGAACTAGCCCATCGAGGGCTGGTCGCCCGAGAACTCGCGTCCTAGCACGGGCTTCCCGGGGCGCTGCGTCCCATCCAACGAAGCCGGGCCTTGCCCACCCAGAGCTGGAGCCTCTTCGGTCTCGCGGCCTTCTTCCCCTCATCACTTGTCTGGAGAACATCGACATGGCCAATACGACCTCAGTTGACGCTGCCGTCTCCCCGCCACCGAAAGAACGGAGCCGCGTCGAGCGGCTCGCCCCGGGCAGTGCCCTTGTCATCGGTCTCCTCATGGGCTCTACCTTCGTCGTGCTTCTGAACGAGATGCTGCTGGGTGTCGCGCTGCCCACCCTGATCACCGATCTGGGAATCACTCCGTCGACGGGCCAGTGGTTGACGACGGGCTACCTGCTGACGCTGGCAGTCTTGATTCCTGCGACCGGCTACGTGATGCGTCGTTTCCACTTGCGAGCGATCTTCCTTACCGCACTGACCCTGTTCATCATCGGTACCGCGATCTCGGCCGTAGCTCCTGGCTTCGCCGTCCTGCTTACCGGCCGCATCATCCAGGCGGCGGGAACAGCAGTATTCGTGCCACTGCTCATGACGACCGCGATGCGGCTGGTTCCCGAAGCACGTCGCGGCAGCATCATGGCGCTGGTCACCGCCGTACCGGCGATCGCTCCCGCCCTCGGCCCGGGCGTCTCCGGACTCGTCTTGTCATTCCTCCCGTGGCGGTGGCTGTTCATCCTCGTCCTCCCCGTCGCAGTGATCGCACTGGTGCTGGGGGCCGTGAAGCTCAAGAACGTCACCACACCGGAACCCGCGACGCTCGACGTGCTCTCGCTCGTCCTGTCCGCCATCGGGTTCGGCGCCTTGGTCTTCGGCCTGTCCTCGATCGGCGAGTCCGCTTCCGGCCATGCGCTCGTCTCACCCTTTGTCCCGATCGTGGTCGGTGTCCTCGGCATCGTCGCGTTCGCCCTGCGCCAGGTCGCACTACGCCGCCAGAACCGGGGCCCGTTCCTCGACATGCGGATCTTCCGCACCACGTCGTTCGTCGTGCCGCTGCTGATCATGGTGTTCATCGGTCTGAACGCCTTCGGCATCGGCCTGGTCCTCCCCCTCGTCCTCACCGGGTCGCTGGGGCTGGGCTCCTTGGCGATCGGGCTGTTCCTTGTCCCGGGTGGTGCCGTGATCGCACTCGTTTCCGCGGCGGGAGGTCGGATCTACGACCGCTTCGGCCCTCGGCCGCTCGTCGTTCCCGGCGGCATCGTCTGGGCCGCGAGCATCTGGTTCCTCAGCACTCTGGACGAGAACCACAGTGTCTGGATGTACCTCGCGACATACCTTGTCCTCTCTGCGTCCCAGGCGATGATGTGGGCCCCAATCACCACTCTCGCCCTGTCATCCCTACGCGCCGAGCTCTACCCGTACGGGAGCGCGGCCTTCACGACCGTGCAGCAGCTCGCCGGCGCCGCCGGAGGCGCTGTCCTCGTCTCCGTGTACACGATTGGGGCAAACGCGGCACGGCCTGGCGCCCTCTCCGTGGCTCAGACCGTCGACGCGGGACAGGCAGCATTTACCACCGCCTTCTACATCGCCCTCGCGGCGGTGCTCGGCACCTTGTTCGTCGGAAAGCACCGCCGGCTCGCACCGGTCGTCGCCTGAAAACACCACTCTCACCGCAGCGCGGTGCACGACACAAAGGAGGACGCCATGGGACGTCTAGACAATAAGGTCGCTCTCATCACAGGAGCAGCCGGCGGACAAGGAAAGGTCGAAGCGAGACTCTTCGCCCAGGAAGGCGCGAAGGTCATCGCCACCGATCTCAACAACGCCCTGCTCGCAGGGACTGTCGCGGAGATCAACTCGGAGCTGGGCACCGACGCCGTTCTCGGACTCGAGCACGACATCGCCAGTGAGAGCGACTGGGTCAGCGTCGTCGCAAATGCCGTCGAAGCATTCGGAAAGATCGACATCTTGATCAATAACGCCGCAATGCCCGGCAAGACCCGCGAGGATGTCTGGGACGTCGACGCCGAAGAGGTCACCCGCATCCTGAACGTGAACATCACCGGCACACTTCTTGGCATTAAAGCCGTCATGCCGCAGATGAAGACCATCGGGGCAGGATCGATCGTGAACGTCTCCTCTGCGGCCGGCCTCGTCGGCGGTATCAGCGGTGGCTCCGTCGCGTACTCCTCGACGAAGGGCGCGCTGCGCGCGATCACCAAGGAGATCGCGCTCGACGTCGCCAGGACGGGAGTACGTGTGAACACGGTCTACCCAGGCCTGATCAACACGCCGATCATGCAGGCATTCTCTAAGGAGGTCACCGAGGCGGTCCTCGCGAAGATACCTATTGGGTTTGCCGCCGACCCGATCGACATCGCTTACGGGGTCCTCTTCCTCGCCAGCGACGAGTCCCGATTTGTCACCGGGACCGACCTCGTCATCGACGGCGGATACACCGCCCAGTAAGGGAACCCACCATGATTCGACACATCGTTCTCTTCCGCGTCAACGAAGGCACCTCGAAGGAACGCGTCCAGGATGCGATCAATCGCCTCGAAGCACTCGTCGGCGTGATTCCTGGGCTGCGCGCCCTTGGGGCCGGTGCCGACATCGGCATCGAGGGTAATTTCGACTTCGGCCTCGTCGCCGAATTCGAAGACGGGGCAGCGCTCGACGCGTTCTCCACGGACGCGCGACACATGGAAGTAGCCACGGCCATCCTCGAATTCCGGCAGCCCGCCGACATCGCCGTCCTCGACCTCGAGATCTGAACCACGACGGTGCTCCTGAACCGACGGACCAGGAGCCACGCAACCAGCGCAGGCGCCCACGTGCGCCGCAGACCAAAAGGAGACCTCATGTCCACCATCGCACTGATCGGAAGCGGAAACATCGGCAGCGGCATCGCCCGCCTGGCCGTCGCCGCAGGCTACGACGTGGTGCTCAGCAATAGCCGAGGCCCGGAAACCCTCACCGAGCTCATCCGCGAGCTCGGCCCCCGAGCGCGAGCCGCCACCCCCGCAGAAGCGGCCGCGGCAGGCGATCTCGTCGTCGTGACCATTCCCCTGAAGGCCTACCCACACGTGCCAGCAGCAGAGCTGCGTGGCAAGACCGTGATCGACACCAACAACTATTACCCAGAACGCGACGGTCATATCTCAGAACTCGACGACGAGTCCACCACCACCACGGAACTTCTTCAGGCACACCTGCCCGAATCACGAGTCGTCAAAGCATTCAACAACATCTACTACCCGCACCTGACCAGCCTTGCGCGACCCTCCGGCTCCCCAGACCGGTCCACCCTGGCCATCGCCGGAGACGACACGGCCGCGAAGCAAACGGTCACCGAATTCCTTGACGCCATCGGATACGACACGCTGGACGCCGGGGCCCTGTCCGAGGGATGGCGATTCCAGCGAGACACTCCCGCGTACACCCGGCCATACTTCAGCGAGACCGATCCTGACACCGGGCGCCCCGTCTTCCGCGGCGAGCTCGCGACCAAGCTCGCCGAAGCCAAGCGCTACCGCGACATGTAAGGCGCAATGGCGATACGGGCCGACAGTTCCGGCGTCCGCGTCCTAGGTCCTTCGTGGCTGCGCGCGGTCTTACTTGTGGAGCGTGCGCGCGAGCCCGGCAGGGCTTCTCGAGTCCGCTATCGCAACTCAAGTGGGGGCTCGTGCCGCTCACGTTCGCCGAACCCGATGCCCGGCGGGCAGAACTGGTTGGACTTGCTCAATCGACTGCGGGCCGGCGCGATAGCGCCGATCGCGGACGGCTCGCAACGTTCGACGACCACCTGCCCGATTTCAATGACGTCCCGACAGAATAAGAGCCTGAGTATGCTCCGCTCGCGCCGGTACGCTCGCTGCCATGGGGAAGAGTCCTGGCGATGTTCAGTTCGTGCAAGTTGCGACGACCTTCGACGCTGTGGAGGAGGCTGAGGCTCTCGCCTCGTCGGCTGTCGAAGCACGGCTCGCGGCATGCGCGCAGGCCGAAGGCCCGGTCACAAGCGTGTACCGCTGGGACGGCGCGGTTCAGAAGGACAAAGAATGGCGCGTCACGTTCAAGACCACAGCCGCCCTCGCTGATCGGCTCACCGAGTACATCGTGCGCGAGCACTCCTACGATGTCCCGGAGGTTCTGGTGACGCCCGTGATCGGAGGACATCAGAAGTACCTGGAGTGGGTGCAGAACGAGACACAGCAGGAGTGATCATGCGCGTGCTCGACCCGGGCCACCTGCATGCCTTGGTCACGGGATTCAGTCCGAGTCTGGTACCAGGCGCTTGAACTGGAGCTCGTACAGGTGCGCTCCCTTGACCAGTACTGATGCTTCGACTGGCCGGTCATCGTCGGAGAGCACGACTCGGAGCTGGCGGATCACCGGGGCACGTACGGGTAGGTCGAGTGTCTCGACCTCTTCTCGCGTCGGAGGCCTTGCTGAGACCCGATCGACAAAGGCACGGGGAGGCAGACCAAGGCCCGTGAAGACCTTGGGCGCTCCGCCCACGATCTTGCCCGGCCCGGACAGCGGTGTGCCCTCGGCGAGGCTTGCTGGGTAGTACGAGGCGGAGAGTTCTAGCGGCTGCCCATCGTGGAGCAGGATCCTGCGGCGCCGCACCGTCTGTTCTCCGTCAGCAAGTCCCAGGGCGGTGGCGACGTCGGCTGGCGGGTTGACGGTCTCGACGTCGATCAGCTCGTAGGAGAACGATCCGTCCGGTGGTAGGTAGGCGCCGGTGTCGATGACCAGTGGCGGCTGGTTGCGGACGTAGACACCCTTGCCGACACGGCTGTTGAGGAACCCTTCGTCCTTGAGGGACTTCAGTGCGCGCTGGATGGTGGCGTTCGCCGCGTCGAACCGAGCCATGAGCTGGGCGGTTGACGGCAGCTGTGCCCCTGGCGCCAGATCACCGCTGAGGATCTGCTCGCGCAGCTCAGCGGCGACCTGCTCGTGGCGAGGCCGCTGGTCAGTTCCGCGGGGCATGGCCTACTCCGGCACGTGTCCGATGGTTCACGGAGTGATCTCGTAGCGCAGTCTGCGGGCGTCGGCCGGCGAGATCATCACGCTGGCCTCCACCGGTTGGTCGTTGTCGGAAAGGATCACTCGGGAGAGCTCGACTATCGCGGCCGGAAGGTCCAGTCCGAACTCCCCGGCTTCCGCTGGGGTCGCGATGCGGGCGGTGACGTCCTCGACCACCCGCCGAGACGGGTAGCCCAGAGTTACCAGGTGCGCGACGGCGCCGCCGGGGATCTTGCCCATCTCGGCCAGCCGAGTACCGCGGGCGATCGAGGCCGGGTAGTAGGAGTCAACGAGCTCCACCGGGCGGTCGTCCAGGAGCATCACACGGGAGCGCAGCACTACCTCCTCACCGGGCTGAAGCCCCAAAGCACGGGCGACGGACTCGGGAGCGGGCCGCATGTCCACGGTCACCAGCCGCTGCGTGCCCTTGCCGCCATGAGCCTTGGCCTCTGCAGCCCAGGCATCGACCGGCTCGCCGGTCACGTACGGCAGGGACACGCTTGTCCACTGCCCGTCGCTGCTCATCCTGGATCGCTCCTCTGCTCCGTTTCACACCTGCTCCGGCCTGCGCAAAGAGCCGACGCGCGGACTCACTCTACGTCGCAAGCACGTAGAGCCTCTGCCTCTAGTTCCGGACCTAATCCTTGGCACCTTATTGAAATGGCAGTAAGGTTTCGGAAGTTGCTCGGCGCGGAATCGACTGCCGAGCCAGGGAGCCGAGGGCGCGCGACCCGTCGCCCCTGTATCGGACAGAGGAGAACACGATGAGAGTTCGACCGAGCCCCGATGACGGGGGGCTCACTGCCATGGATCAACTCATCTTCGCCATGGCCGCCGCCACGGACGCTCTGCGGACTGTGGGTCCGGACCAGATCGAGATCGTGACGCTCACCCGTGGCCGGATCTGCCTACAGCCCACGGACATCAACCGCGGAGAGCAGATCGCGCGAGCCCTGGGGTGCGAGTCCCCGTTGGACCACCGCATGTTCGTTCCCGGGCACACACTGTGGACTGGTGAGCGCGACGGTCTGGAAGTCCAGGTGCGTTCAGCGCTGCGGCAGGTCGTGGCCCTATGAGTGCCGTGACTGCCACATCCGCTCGGGTGCTCGTTGCCCTGGATATCGACGGCACGCTGATAGACGGCGATCGGCGGATTCCATCCGGGACGGTCGAGATGCTGGATTTTGTTCGTGCGGCCGGCCACGAAATTGTGCTCGCCACGGGCAGATCCTTGGCGGGGCTGCTGCCGATCGCTACCCGGCTGGGACTCGCCCACGGCTGGGCGGTGTGCTCAAACGGAGCCCTGACCATTCACCTGGACCCGTCTGCACCGTCCGGCTACGACATCGTCGAGGCCCGCATGTTCGATCCCGCACCCGTCATCCGGCGCGCCGTGGACGTAGCGCCGGCCGTGCGGGTGGCGATCGAGGAGATCGGGTGGGGCTGGCGCACCAGCAGCCCGTTCGAACCGGGTGAGCTCAACGGGCACCAGAAGAACGTCCTGCTGGCCGATCTGATGGCAGAGCCCGCGACTCGCATCGCGCTCACCGCCCCTGATCTTCGCCGCTATAGCGACACCCTCCGCGCCACAGGGGTCACGGTGGCCCCGCAACGGGCTGACTGGCTCGACATCACCGCACCCGGCGTCAACAAGGCTGTCGCCCTCGACGCGGTCCGCACCCACCTGGATATCCGCGCGGATCGGACGGTGGCGGTCGGGGACGGTGTCAACGACCTCGACATGCTGGCCTGGGCCGGACGCTCAGTCGCGATGGGACACGCGCCAACGATCGTGCGCAGCGCCGCCGACGAAACCACCGGCACCATCGACCAAGCTGGCGCCCTGGCTGTCCTGGCGTCCCTTGTCCCTGCTGTGGACGATTCACTCTCCCCGCTCGCCGCGCAGATTGCCACCGCCGAGCAGACCGCTCCCGGACCGGTCGTGCTGCGGGTATGGCACGGCATCGGATCGGACCTGGCTCGATGTGAAGCGTGGACCCTCCAGGACGGCCGCTGGGTCAGGCACGCACCGATCCCGTCCGGTGTGGGCATCACGATGCGTGCGATCGAGACCGCCGCACTAGAGGCGGGCTTGCCCTACCCGCGTGGCGACGAGGGCCGCCGTCGCGCGCAATGGCGCAGCGTCACCGGACACGGCCCGGCCGGATTCGAACTACCCCTGAGCGGCCTATAGCCGGTCCCCACTGATCTTGCGGCTGGGTGGCGCCCCAGACCCCCGCATCACTACCCAGCCGCAAGCCCGCCCCTTGCGGGCATGTCCAGCACCACCCCGTACAACGAGGAGGAAGCACATGACCACCACCACCGCACGCGAACTGCGAGAGGGCCGCTCGCTCGTCGACCCCGACCTGTTCCACCGACTCGTCCAGCGAGTCGCCGAGGAACACGACCACGACCTGAACATGGCGGCCCGCGTCGTCGACCAGGCCCTCGCGTTCCTGGCCACCAGCGCCACCCACCAGGGCCGACCGCTGTCTCCGTCAGAGATCGTGGACCCGGGATAGCACGAGTTCATCCTGCACACCGTTGACTACGCTGCCTTCTGCGAGCAGGTCGCCGGCCGGTTCCTGCACCACGTCCCCACCGACCCCCAAGATCCGACCACCCGAGGTGAGTCCGCGCACGAGGCGATCCAGTACACCGTGGACGCCATCGCCGAAGCCGGGTTCTACGTCGACACCGACCTATGGCCCACCGCGCACTCCGTTGCCTGTTCCCAGTGCCACCAGGGCTGCACCAGCTCCACCGCACCCTGACCCACCACTAGGAGCCACGAGGAGACGATGCACCGCCGCTCATGGGAGGAGCTGCCCACCGCACTGCGCCACGCCGTCGAGGCGGGAACCGGGCCAGTGCTCCGTACCGAGGCGCCGTCGGCGGGCCGCAACTCGACCTTCGCCGCGTTCCTGCACACGGCCGACGGGACGGTGTTCGTCAAAGGCGTTCCCGACTACGACCGGCTGGTGACCGTTCATGAGCACGAGATCCAGATCAACACCCGACTGCGAGACGCGGTGGATGATGCGCCGCGCTTGCTGTGGGTCGTGCACTCCGAGGGATGGCTGCTCGCCGGGTACGAGACCGTGCCCGGCGAGCACGCCGACCTCACACCAGGATCACCAGACATCCCGGCGGTGGTCGATGCCCTCTCGCACCTCGCACAACAGCTCACCCCGAGCCCTGCGGCTGGTGCGTCGCCGCTCCGGAAGAGGTACGCGCGCCTGGCGGGCTGGCAGTGGCTCGCGGACAACAACGCGGACCAGCTCGACGCGTGGGAGATACAGCACCTCGACCGGCTGATCCAGTTCGACCACAAGGTGCCGAGCAGCCTGCTCGGGGACGCCTTGGTCCACGGCGACATCCATCAGCTCAACCTGCTTGTCTACGGCGACCAGGTTCGTCTGATCGACTGGGCCTGGTCCCGGACCGGACCACCCTGGGTCGACGTCGCCCTGTTGGTCGCCCGGTTGATCGGCGAAGGGCATGAGCCCGCCGAGGCCGAGCACCTCGTGTCCGGCACCTGGGGCATGCAGCACGCCAGCGCGACCCCGGATGCCATCACGGCGTTTGCTGCAACCCTCTATGGCCAGTGGCGCCGTCTTGCCGTCGAGTACCCAAGCCCGCATCGAGAGGTGGCGGTTCGTGGCGCACGGCGCTGGATTCAGCATCGGTTGTCTTCGGGCTAGCAGCTTTGCCATGCTCGGACGCATCTGACCCTGGGGCCATCGGAGATCGCTCGAATTGAGTTCTGACGCTCCCGAAGTCCTGTTCCGGCTCAGACGTTGAAACGTGTCATGTGGCCCTGACCTCGTGGTTCACCGTCGGGCTGGGTGCCTTGGGGGAACTGTGGGGGAATCGGGCCGGTCTGCCGCTCCCGCTGGCGGGAGCCGTTTGGGACCTCGACGGATTGGTCGTGATTCGCGAGGCAGGACTCGTGCCTGCTCGAAGTCGAGGTTACCGGTCTACTTCTCCATCGACGGGTCGCCCGCGCGGCGGGATCGCCAACCGCCAATCGTGATGCCCGAATCCGGGTCGCCCTCTGGCAGGTCGGTCCGGGCCTCATCGCTTCCACGGTGTAAACCATGGAAGTTGCCCTGACCTGCATCGACGCCCCCTGGAGATGCGCACGTGGGCATCCCACGGGCATTGGAGGTTCGCGTGCTGGTTCATGGGTTCAGGGTCCCACGCAGATGCGGCACCTACCAGCGTCATGACACCCACGACGGCACCATCACCAAACTCGTCGCCGCGCCGTGCTGCTTAATGGTTCGATCGGCGAGATGGCACTCAGGAGGTTGGGCTGCGGTTCGACGGCGGCTCGCGCATTGTGCCGAGGTGATCGTGTCCACCGCCCCGGTGCGCCTGCCCGAAAGTCGCGGGTGGGGTTCTTGCTCCTCGACTCAGCGCCCAATGGAAGCTGCACCCAGACGCGGTTGCCCCTGGCCATCCCCGCGCACCCACACAGGCGGCGGTTCAGCACGTTGTTTCCCATTGGCGCCGGCCTCGCCGATCACCCGCCACTGCCCCTGGTCCTGACCACCCACGTTCGTGGCTCGCAGCAACCTCAGGCCGATACGGGTCAGGAAGCCATGGGGAGTAAACGACGGCGCCCCCCGCCGAATTGAGATCCTGGCGGGCGACCGTCGCCGGTAGCCTGCGAGAGTCAACAGGCCCGAGATTTGTGAGGAGGGCGGCGGGAGAATGCCTCCGATTGCTGAGATCCATGGGCTGTTGATCGCCGATCGCCAGCGCACGGCCGACCTGATCTCCTCTCTTTCCGCCAACATTGCCTCGATGGTGGAGATCGCAGCTGACTGCGTCCGACGACGAACACGACCCCGAAGGATCGACGATCGCCTTCGAGCGCTCGCAGGCGAGCATGCTGCTTGCTGCTTGCTGCGGCAAGGAACCACCTGGCCGACGTGGACGCCGCGCTCGCGAGGATCGCCGCCGGCAATTACGGCTAGCGAACGCTGCGGACAACCAGTCGCAGGTGACCGTCTGCTAGCCCGGCCCACGGCCCGCACTTGCATCAGCTGCGCCTCCGCCCGCTAACTGACACCGCGTTGTCGACAGCAGGTCGACATCGCTCGCGGCGCGAGACCCGTGGCAGGACCTCGAGCGCCTCTGCGACTCCTAGCGATCGCTGGGACGAGTGGCTAACCAGGCGCACGAGGGCCGGGTAATCGTGGCAAACTCCGCACGTGAACACTGAGAATTCCATCAGCACGCGGGCGATCTCCGCTCAGTGGAACCCTGAGCCGCGCGACATGAAGGCACTCGTCCGCTCGGCTGGGGTGCCGCGTGGGCTCATGCTTCTCTTCGTCGTAGTTTGGGTGCTCGGTATGCTGCTGGCTATTGGCTGGCGGTACGAGCCCATCGGCCGAGCCATCTCCACACTGCTGCTGCTCGCACCGCTCACGTTCTTGGTCTGCCTTTTCCTCGCCCAGATTTCGTTGCCCCGCTGGACCTGGAAGACGCAGCGAGGCGGCCGGCGTCCCACGAGCTGCCGGGTCGCACCCGATGGCATCACTGTGGAACAAGACGTCGTGACCTCGAGGTACACGTGGGGTGCGGTCGACCTCGCGATCGAGTCCACGACGGCGTTCGTGCTCTACGTCTCGCCAGCCGTTCTGTCGACACCTGTCCTGGTGCCGAAGCGAGCGCTACGACCCGAAGACATCGCGCCAATGCGAGACCTCATCACCACGCACGCATCGCGATTCCGCAAGCGCTGAGCCGGTTGCGCACCACGCCTGCCTGATCGAGCAGTCCACAGGTGATCAGCCCTTGCTCATCGCAACTTCGTACGCCGTGATCGCCGCTTCGATTTCTGCCTCGACCTCTCGCCGTCGAGCGCGCCGCAGAGCGCCCACCTCGCCATTGGGCAGATCGGCTTGTTCCAGATCACGGAAGCGGAGCAGGGCAGCGAGGATCTGTTGCTGCTCACGCTGCCCGACCTCGTACTGTGCCGCGAACCACCGGGGATCCGTCGTTGCTCGCGACCGACGCTCCACAACGAAGTCGTGCTGAGCCAACGCCGCGACAAGGAACCTGCCGGCCTGGCGGTCAAGATTCAGCGCCGGACAAGTCAGGAGCTGAATCGTCAAGTTCGTCTCCGTGTGCGACGAAGGGGCCTGGAGGTCATCGGGCACGTCCCACGTCTCGGTCACGTAGTCGAACCAGCTAGGACCATCATCTCCGAACACGCCTGCCCCCTTCTCACACCATCGAACGGCCGTCACGCGCTTAGTTTCACCCGCCGAAGCCGTTTCGCGATGTAACGCGTCGTGCGACCGTGACACATGGCCTTGAGTGACTGGACGGGTGTGGTCGGCGCCCTTGGTGGCGTGGCGATCACGAGCGTTGTCGCATTGGTCACCGCGAGACTCTCACACACCTGGCAACGCGAGGCGCGGCACGACGATCGCCGACAGGCGAGGGCTGACCTCCGACGCACCTCTTACGTGGACTTCCTCACGCAGACCCAGAAGGTAATTGACGACGCCACCGCATGGATGGAGAGCACCGGCGCCGATCTGCAGCCGACGGAGCGGCTAGCAGCCTTCGCCAGTGACCTCGGGGCGTGTACACACGAACGAGACTCGCGTGAAAGGAACATGAAGCTTGTGGCCGGGCCAGAGGTTAGGGCCGCAATGGAGGATTACGATGCATGGTTTCGACGGGCGCTCAAGGAGACCATTCTTCAGCAAAGACCCGGATTCAAGGATTCAGATGATCACGAGAGGGCTCTGATCGAAGTCATGATCAACGAGCTCGATCGAGAGTTCGAAGTCAAAGACGAGTCCCCGCCGCCGAGGTGGAGGTTCTGGGGCAGCCCGAGAGGTTTGCGTGGTCACGAGGCTGATCCCTAAGCAGCGGTACGGCCGGCCTGCGAAGACTTGCCCCGGCGCGGACACACTCGCTCGACAGACCATAGAATCCCAGACTGCCAGAACCGGCCGCCCGAAGTAACAGCAACCCAGGTCGCTCGGAAGCGCGAGCGGCTCAGCGGTGAACCGACGCATCCGTAGGCTATGAACCAGAAGCGAAGTACTTCTCCGTGTGATCTCCGGGTGGTGATCGTCCGACCTGGTCAAACCCATTCTGGCTGGTCAGAGCTCCGGACGCATCGCCGGGCTCCCGTATCCAGACGTCGCTGGACGTCCCTCAGCGTACCAAAACGTGCCATAAGCGTGCCGCGATCACCCCCTTCGGGGCCGACGCCCGGAACGTGGCACGGTTCAGCTCTCTGACCTGCTCGAACACGTGGGAACGTGGCACGAATTGGCAGCTGACCTGGGACTTCACTACACATCAGGCTGCGGGCGACTGCTCCGGCGGGCTCACCACGCTTGGCTCAAGAGCGCGAGGAGCGGGGCCTCCCTACCGCAGCAGGGATGGGCGATGTCGATCGACCGCCTATCGTTGGCGCCGGTGGTGGGCGCAACCACGCCAGATGATTTCCGGTTGCCGCCCACGAAAGGCCGTCCCCCTCTCGGGAGACGGCCTTTCACGTGCACTCCAGCTGCGGCGCTAGCGCGAGGCGCAACGGCGCCACTGCTCCCACAGCAGGTTAGGCACCAAATCCTCGATCACGAGCCCGCAGCCTGCCCCGAACCGGCAGGTCAGGCATAGCGGACACGCCGACCGTTCTAAGCGAGGTCTAAGAAGGATTTGACTCTAGGTAGGCAAGGATGCGGTGCATCGCACGGATCGCCTGTATGGCGTCGGGCTGCTCAACTCGTGTGTCACCCTCATGGACGGCGACATGGCGCTTCCCGTACAGAGCATCACCCGCAGTCGTGACATCAGCGGGAGCGTCATCAAGCCGACGCTTCACATCGGGCCCACGTCCGCCACACGCCGTCTCGACAGCGAGCCGCGCGGAGAGCACGGCCTCCCGATAGCGGCTCCTGTCGAAGTGCGACTGCGCAGTGCGCGCGTGCGCCTCGGGCGCGGACTCTTCTATCAGCACGCGGAATGCATCCCGGTACGCAGTGTCGGGTGTCGGACCAAGCAAGTAGGTAAGTTCGGCACCGTCTTTGAAGAGCGCCACGTCGTATGAGTCTGTAGCCGCGCCTCCGGAAACCAGCACGTAGTCGTCGAAGCCATCCTTCTCATAGAGGTTCGCCATGTGTGTATTGGCGCCTGTGAATTGCGGGCTATTGAGGAATGTCAGCAGGTGGTCCTGGTTCTTGCCGTACATCTCGATCTTCCGGCCGGTGACCTTCTGCCGAAGACGCAGGCCAAGGGCCCCATCCTCGGTGGAGTATTCCTCGATGTATGCCCACACAGAGGTCGGAGGGGATGCGACGTCCGCCGTGACGATGTGGACCTTCACCGAGAATCTCTCAAACGCCACAGCAATCTCTTGATCGCTTTGCCTCACGATCGGCGCAGAGATGGCGATGTGCTCCGCACGACTCCGCGGCTCAACGAGGCCGCCTCCATGCGCGTAGCAGTCCTGCAACAGGTTCGACAGCGGCGCGATTGACCTGAACGTCTGCTTGTCCGTCAGAACCCGCACGAGCCGTTTGGTCGACTTCTCACGAAGGCGGAGATCAGGGATGCCGACCGCATTCTCGAACCGCTCGATGTAGCACTTGACGACGCCGGAACTCTGGACGCTACGAGCAGTCACCTTCGCTGCCCGAGCAGCGCGTCGCGCCTTCGAGCTTGATGGGCTCATCCCAGTGCCTCAGCTTTCGGCTTGGTGGTCAGGATGATCCGCAGGCTATCTGAGAACGGGCGCTGGCACTTGCCCGGCATACCAAGCACGAGTCCTCGCGCGCCACCCCGCTGAACTCACTCGACGCTGGACATCCCGGGACTGCTGCGCACATGCGGCGTCGGCCACGCACACCGCTCCCTGAGCAACGCCGACCTGGCGCGGACCCACTACCTGCTCATCCCATTCCTGACCGCGCAGGTGGGTGGGCTGAGGATGGCGGCGTAACTTGTCGAGGTCATGCCCGGCGCGTGCAGCCAAGGCCAGCAGGTCATCAGCCAGCACGACGAAAAGCCAGAACTCGGGCGCCTTCAGGTCGACTCGGCTTGTCTGTCGGTGGCGGATGGTTGGATATGGGATATGCCCGTTTACGCCGACCAGATCCGCCCGGCCAAGCTCGTCCTCGCCGCTCTGTCGACGATGGTCCTGGAAGACCTCGGCCCGCAGGGCGGCATCTCCTGGTGGAGGGACCTGGACGCACCGCGATCCATCCTCATCGCGGACTACTTGGTCGGCCTGACACACTCCACCGCATCGAACCTCGAGCAAACCGTCATGCACCGCGACAAGCTCAAGTCCGCGTGGACCACTGAAGGCATGAGGCTCGGCGCACGGATTCGAGCCGGTCAGGGAAAGCCCGAGATGCTCAGCCAGTTGACTGACCAGGACCAGAACCGATCGGTCGAAATTGATGCGCACCTGTCCGGTTTCTTTCGTGCAACCGGTAGCGTGCTAGACACACTTGTCGGACTCATCGTCGGCACGGCCGGGCTGGCCACACCACTTGTGCGCGCCGACTGGGCCATAGTCCGCAAGAGCGCCGACGAGAAGAAGGTCAAGACCTTCCTCACGGGCACCGACGGCGGGCGCAGGGCTCAGCTCGACCTCTTGGAGAGGGTTCGTGTTCTTGCGGCCGATGGTGGCGATTGGCTCGACTGGACGCTTGATTTCCGGAACACCCAGGTCCACCGAGCCACCCGGACAACGCTCATGATGCGCGACCCCAAACGCGCAACGGGCATCGTGAACCCGCTGCCCCGCCACCCAGCTCAGACCGAAGGTGAGAGCCTCGCCATCACCTATTCGCGGGCAATAGAAGAGGCCATGCTGACCGAAGATGCCCTCGATACGCTCAACTTCATTTTCCACCACCTGCACGAACTCACCGTCCAGGTGACCAGGCTCTGCGTCAACGTCTGGCAGACCCGCCGCGACGACCCCGTACTCATCGCTCAACCTTCCAAGCAGTGGCCGAAGCTGCTTCAAGGAGACCAGCGACACTTCGCAGGAGCGGTACCGGATGGACGACTCCCTCGCGGAAACACGATGCTGGTCGGCCCGGAGGGAGCCATGCGCCTGCAGAGGGGTCTCTTCCTCGACGAGCACCGCCGCACGTGGCAGCGGTGGCTTAACGAGGATGCTGAAGAGTCGCAGGCTTCGTCACCGAAGTAGGAGTTACACACTGGTCGATGTCTTCGACCAGGCGGGCCAGCCGCGAGGTTTTCGATGCCACCTCTAACGACGCAGTGTCGTCCTGACCGGAATCCTGGGTGCCGTCGGCTATGGTCGCCAGCCCCGCGCCGTGCCATTCACGGAAGCTGTCTGGACCGTCGACGACGCCGACATCCCGCGGTGCCCGAGGTCGAGGCCCCCGCCGAGTCCGCGGTATATATCGGGACACCGATGCATGATGCCCACTCCTTGCGTTCCGGGTACACCGCTGGACTTGCACGTGCGGTTGCTGCAGGCGCATCCGCTTCACACAGCGCGCAGAAAAGCATTGAATCACTCGGGCCCGGGCGCGATGCCGTAGAGCGGATCCATTCGCACCAAACGCATCACGAGGGGTTCATATCCGCGCACCACAACGCGCCCCAATGCCTTCAATGTCCACACGAGGATGAGGCGGTCCTTCGACTCGTAGACGCGCCTCAATCGCTCAGGCGTGTCCTTGCTCATCCCAACATGCACGCCGCCCTCATCGTGGGCGACATGACGCACCAGCCATTTCAGAGTGATCTCCGGTGAACCCAACGAGAACAGTGGTGTCCCGAGCAGATCGTGGTGCGATCCTCGACGTGTCCACGACTCGTCGATCAACTTTTCGGCCTCATCACCGAGGTTGAGCGCTGTCACGGCCACGGGGTCCAGCTCCCACTGCAAACTCCCGGACGCCCTGACCTCGTGCCCGTATGCGACGAACCACCGGAACTCTGGAGAGAATCCCACGAGCTTCGCCGCCCTTGGCCCCAGGGGTGAGCTGTCGGTCAAGAGCCGCCGAAGCAAACCTGCGGCCTGCCCCACGTCATACTCGGACGCGTTGAGCCGTGTGCGCACCCGAAGATCCTCGACAGCGTCAACAAATGCGCGGGTCAGCCGAATCTCTTGGTAGGTCGCGACCATGACTCAAACTGTCACGGTTCAGTGCGGATCGGTCCAGGATGAATATCTGCAGCGTCGACCCCAAAGCCATCCGAGCGGATGGCGATCCAGAGCTTCGCAGCACCCGGCATACCAACGAGAACCCCGTCATCGGTGCCGCGGTCCTCGTACAGGATCGAGAAGAGTGGCCGCTGCCGGAGCGCTTTGGTCCGAAACCAGATAACGAGCTCAACTACCTACTCGAACCGCCGGCCCCCTGCATGCGGCGCTCGCACACGGGACTCGGTGGGAGACCTCGGCAACTCTCGGAGAAACACCGCTGACCTCGGACTATCCCGGAATCTGGCGGTTCCTCGTGAGTCGATACTACCGCGGAACTTCGGGGAAACTCGTGGGTTCTCGGTCTCTCAAGTGGTGAGTTTCTGGTGAGCACCGGCCAGTTCGCGGCCTTGGACCTCCTCCTTGCACCCTATGGATGTCGCACCGCGCCCCGGGAGCCCGGGAAGCCACGGCGGTACCTCAGATCGTCTCGCGGCTCACTTCGATGGCATGGACCTGGCCAAGAGCGGGATGCTCGTCCACGCCGACGGCATTCCAAGAAACAGGCACGGCTGGACCACTCGTGTCTTCTTCCGTGAGCCTGGTCAGTCTCCACGGTTCGTGCGGCGCAGGAGCGAGTACGGCCAGCTCGCCGTCGATGTTGTCCGACTCCAGCAGTCGCAGAAGGTGGCCCGGCTCGGCGAACCCCACGCGTGGTGAGACGAGCTGAGCCGGACCGACATCGACGCGCCAGCCGCAGATACTCAGCTCGAATTCTTCCTGCAGGATCTGCATGGGGTTCTGCGTGGCGATGAAACGCCCCATGTCAGCTGGCAAGCTGCCGTCCTCGCTGATCCGCAGCGAGACCCTCAACCACTCCGGGACCAGGACACAGGCGCCTTCGATCACCAGGCGGGCCAGGCGCGCCTGAACCCGGTCGTACGTCGTGTACGAGGCCGGCATGCGCTTGCGCACTCCCAGGTGCCTTTCGATGGCAGCGAGGTCTTCGACGAACTGATCGATCGCCTCAAGCGCATCTTCGTCGGGGTCCTCGAATCGGTCGATGGTGAACGCCGCGGCGACCTCACCATCACGTCGAATGACGACTTCCCCGGCGTCGCGGCAGATCGACCTTCGCAGTCGCAGCGCCTCGACGGCGTCGGACACCATCAGGCCGTCCACGCTCAGATGGACTTCAGCACCGCCCGGTTCTCCGGCACGGCGCGGAAGCAGATAGCGGATCGTGAGCCCGCCGTAGAAAGTCAACTCCAGGGTCCCGCCTTCGAAACCGCCGCCGACGTGGGTCACGACCCCGTCGTGCTCTCCGAGCACACCGTTTGCGGCTCGCAGCTCGATCGAGAACCGGTCCTCGGGCCGCGGGCGCTTCGTCGCCGCGAGAGCCAGCATCCTCGGGCCGCCGATGCTGAAGAACTCGGGCCCGGTCACCTTTGAGACCACGACCGGGACCTGGACGGGCTCGCCCACGCCATACCCGATCGACCGCCGAAAGGCCGCCCGGTCCTCCTCCGAGGCTGTCTCGGGGTCGAGGGAGAACGTAGCGACGATCGGGCTCTTCTCGGGCGCATCCGGGGACTTCGGCCGGAGCGTCATCGTCGTAACGCCGTTCTCGATGCGAAAGTCTGGTGCCCAGTACAGGTCCATGTCGGCGCCGCGAGCTGCCAGCAGCCGGACGCGCTCGGCGAGGTCGTCCGCGTCCTTGATGACCGCCGTCGTCACCTGGTACTCGCCGGCTGCGTCGAGGACCGTGTCACGTTCGAGATAACGCCGCACGTCGTCGTGCTCAGCAAGCAGTACATCCAGGCCGACTTGATCGAGAATCTCGATCAGCGGCCCTGTCTCACCGCCCAACCCCTCGACGAACGACCTGTCCCCCGGTGTCAGCTTGCAGGGCACGACCAAGACCCATCGCTGGGGGCGGTGGCGCGCTGCCTGGTCGAAGGAATCGCGGATGTGCCGCTTCCTGCTCGACACCCCCAGCCCGCGGTCCGGGTAGTACTTGAACTGGTAGATCGTCAGCTCCCCCAGCGCCGTCGTGACCTGGAAGTCGATCCCAGCGTCACCACCGCGGCAATCGGGCGAGAGCGCAGTCGCTCCAGGCTGCGCCCCACTTCGCCCAAAGAAGCCTCTCGACAGCCATGTCGAACCGCCCTTGGCCTACCCGCCGCCAGTCGATCACGAGCACGACGCTACCCGCGGTGACTGACACGACAGGCCCTGGCGTCCCACCATCAGGAATCTCGGCGCCGCAGAGCTAGCTTGCGGCGCAGATCGGCGTGACTGCTGACCGGCGACGTCGAACTTCGGGTGTGGAGATCGGTTGCGATCGACGGGCAGAATTGCCTCTTCGGTCCGAATGAGGTCGCCCTCCGACCACGTGATCGATCTGCGGATCGATCGGTTGCCGTCGCCCTTCTTGCGTGGACGTGCACCTGTGCTGTGCCGGTCGTTCGCGAGCTTGCGTCTGGCCCGCGCCCGCAGGACGTCGAGACGAGGAATGTTCAACCCATCAACGATCGGAGCGCAATGTTCAGGGACTACAAGGTCAGCAGCCACTGGGCGGACGACGACCCCGCGTGGATCAAGTCCCTCGTTTCCTCGCTCGACCGGCGCCACGGTGCCAGCAGCATCATGCCCCTCACGAGTGTCGTGGACGAGATAGCCGCCTGGGTCGACATGGCGAGCGGCGAGGAAGCGTGGGCCAAGCGCACCAACCACGGATACCTGCGTCTTGAACTCGACAGGTCGACCGGCGCGCTCGGTGCGGCTGTCCGCGCGGTGGTCTCGGCACCCCTGTCGCGGTTCGAGGCCGCCTTCACGCGGTTGGTAAACAGCCCGAGGACTGTGCTCGTTCATGCGCCAGGTTCACGTACCGATGCAGTGTGGACGGACCTGGCCAGCAGCGCGAAGGACCTCTTGACCACGCTCGAGGCCGACGGTGCGACCACTGCCAGCTGGGACGACCTCGTGACCGCAGCACGCGACCGCTCACTGTCGGCGCGCCAGTACCGGCC
This sequence comes from Promicromonospora iranensis, assembly GCF_028994775.1. Classification (GTDB taxonomy): domain Bacteria; phylum Actinomycetota; class Actinomycetes; order Actinomycetales; family Cellulomonadaceae; genus Promicromonospora; species Promicromonospora iranensis_A. The sequence continues at coordinate 86,435 of NZ_JAJQMN010000003.1, forward strand.
GATTGCAGACCTTCTGTTCGACCAACTGCAGCGACGCGGACACGACTCCGAGTCGATCTTCAACACTCTCGCCTCCCTGGTCGCCTACGGGCCGGAAGCAGAGGAAAGCCCGCTTCACCATCTGGATGTCCCGACCGAAGACCGGATCGCACGGGCACGTGTCACGGTGAGCAGCCCGGCGGAGGTCGAACCGACCGTGGTGTGGCTCGGGTACCAGGGTCATGCCTGGCTGACCCTCAGTGCTGGACGCGTGTCATTCATGGATGCGCAGTGGCACGTCCCGAACGCACGGCCGGATGGCCAAGGCTTCGACCACAAACCTGAGCTGTGGGATCTGGTGAAGGACGGCTACCAGTTCAAGGTGGCGAAACTGGTCGACGAGGAGTCCGACGTAGACCTCCTGGTGCGCGTTGACCTCGGAGAGACAACGGCGGCCGGCGCGGTGAAGCGTGCCACCGACATGGTCGAGACGATCCTGAACGTCTCGATCCACAGTTTCGGCGGTATTCACCCCGACCTGGTTCAGCACGCCGTCCTGCGGTCCGGCCGCCAAGCAGCGTGGGGTTCCGTAATCTCGCGTCGGGAGACCGGCTTCCCAAACGACAGCTACGGTGCACACCTGACCGGCGAAGCGGTCGAGAGGCACGGGCCGCGCATCGCACAAGCCCTTAGCCGGGACGAACTCCCCCGCTACCTAGCCGCCGCGATCGAGGTACAGGTGATCGCCGACCATCCCTTCAGCCGCGACATGGCCCTCCGCAAGCCGTCCGAGGCCGACATCCGAAGCATCGTCCCGCTCGCCGACCGGGTGGTGCAGCACGTCGCAGCACACGCCGCCATGAGTCCTGACGACGCCTTCACGGAGCTGCGGCAGCACTGGCCGCACACCAGATGGACCGTAGACGTGCAGAACGCGGTCGGCATGTGTCTCCTCGGTGGAAGCACACAGCCACAACTGACACAAGACCTCAGCAGGGACTGGTTCGCGACAAGCCCGTCACGCCCCTGGGTTCTCTTCGTCGCCGACCGCACCGGCCAACTGCTCTCGGTCTGCCAGGTGGAACACGAACGAGCGTGGATCACCCGGATGCTGCGCAGCGTCACGGACGCCGCCGTCTACGCCGAACTCGTCCAGGAATACACGGCTGAGGCCGAGATGCTGGAAGGGAGGCGAAAGCGAGTGCGCAACGGCTTGGTCCATGGCAATCCCACGAGCTTCGCGATGGTGAAGTCCGTCCGGGAATACGCCAGCTTCCTCAGCAGCAGCGCACTCTGGCGGGGGCTGGAGTCCTACATCGAGGTGATCGACCCTCGCACCGCCCTGACCTCGCTAACTCCGGAAGCCGCCGCGATGCGATCTGGTCAGGATGCCGCCACGTATTGGCGCAACCGGATAGCCAGCCAGCCCTCCTCCTGAGTCCCGCCCAGCCCAGCCCAGCGTTGCGTTGCGTGATTGGACAGTTTCGACCACTCCCCGACCCGTCACCCGAGCCTCGATGACCGCGGTCGCCGGCGGTCCAGCGCGCTGACGTGGGCTACGGGACGTCCAGATCGCCGCACGCGCCTACCATCGGTGCTGTGGATCAACTTCAGGACGGTGTGCCTGTGGCTGTGTATCGCCACCTGCCCAGGAGTCCAAGGCTCAAGGACCCTTTGCCTCCAGTCTACGAGGGCACCGTGTACCACTACACAAGCCTTGCCGGCGTACACGGGCTCATCGGGTCCAAGGTTGCATGGGCGTCCTCCGTGCAGGACCTGAACGATCCGAGCGAGCGGCTTTACGGATGGGATGTCATACGTGGGCGCTTCGCCAGCCACCGACCGCCGGGATCATCGCACGCGATCGGCGAGCTGAAGACGATCCTTGAACAGGCCGATGAGCCGGGCGATTGGTATCCACAAGCGTTCGTCCTCTCAGCTTCCATGGTCGCGGACAGCCTCACCCAGTACCGCCTCTACGGACAATGTCAGGTTGCGTTCGCCGGAGGGACCTGGGACGCCAGTCCCCCCAACGGCCACCGACAGCTACGGGATCTTATGGCTGTATGGCGACCGGTCTTGTACGGTCCCGCCGCCGCGATGGATTACGTCGACCGGATGCTCGCAGCCGCGGCCTCCATCATGGACTCTGTCGCCCCGGAGGATTACACGGACGAGACTCTGGTCGCGATGTTTGCGCTTGAAGTCCTGGCCCTGCATATCAAGAACCCAGCCTACGAGGACGAGCGCGAGGTGCGCTTGGTCTTCTCTACCGACGACAATCTGAAGGTACGCGTCGGCGACAATCGGTTGATCACCTACCTCGAAGCACGGCCAGTCCACGATGACGGCCTAAACCACCATGCCGAACCCGAACTCGTGGAAGCCGTGCGACTAGGCCCGCTCGCGGGTGGCAAACGCAGTGCCGCGGCTATTCGCATCCATCACCAAAACAGCACTGGCGACCCCCGCCGATTCTTTGGAAGCGATGAGCGAAAACTTGAAGTCGCTTTGAGCGAGACGCCATACCGAGGTTAAGCCAGCCAGCCCAGAGACCATCGACTCGTAGGCAAAGCGGCTATGGGGATTTGGGCTGGCACACCCACCTGAGTGGACAATGGGTGGACCGAATTACAACCGCAAACCTCTGGACCTAATCGGCCAAGAAATCGACGCCACGATAAGTCGGTGGGATTCGGGCGGAAGCCCTGAATCACTAGGGCGAACGGCTGCTCGCCGACTACATCGTACCGGATTCCATCGGGTTGGTACCAGACTCATTCGGGCGCCAAATAGATGGGTGGGTCAAGACCTGAATCTCTCGTGCTACATCCACGCCCGGCGCAGGTGCGCGCTCGGCAGCCCGACGCCCGCAGGCTCTGGGCGATCGAGGGCGAGCACCGCGGCGCTCCTGATCGTGCCTATCGTCCTCGTCGCCAAACTGACGATCGCCGAGTCACCGTGAAAGGCAACCCCGACTCCCTACCGCAACTCAAGGTCCGACTGACGAATGTCGATGCCGTCGTATCCGGATGTCTCCAACACTTCCGCGAGCCACGTCCTTGCCTCGTCAAAGTCGTTCCTCGGGCTGACGTAGACCGCCTGAATCGGCAGCAGGCTGTAGCCGGCTTGGAAGACCGCTGGCTCGTGGTGATCCCAGTCGGTCGCGAAGCGATCTGCGCCTGTCGCACCAGTCAGACGGAGGATCTTCCTTTCACCGACCTGTTGGATCCCACCGCTGACGTGGGAGCGGGAGAGGGCGTAGCGAATCTCGTCCTCGAACGAAAAGATCTCGTTCTTGATCGTCGCGGCAGCGCTCGTGTAAATGCTGCTAAGCCGATCACGCAAGAACTGCGTTCCGTCGAAATCTTCGTCGCTCCAGCCCGGCTGGCCGACTGCCCACTCCTGGATGAAGCCCCACAGTCCTCGCTCGGCGGCGGTGAGCTGCTGCTCCTCGCCGTAGTGCATCGAGAGCCACCTCAAAGGGAGCTCATCGTGGAAGGTGAATGACTCTTCGCGCGCCTGCCCCACGACGGGCAGCCTCACGCCTTTCGGGATTCCGATCGAGAAGCCGTCCTTGCCGCCATACTCCTCCCACTGCTTCTTGATGTCACCGTTGCGGGAGAAGCAGCAGGCGAAGGCACTACCGACGAACAGGTCGCTGCTCGCCCGCTCGACCCACTCTCCGATCTCGTCCCAGTCGTAGCCCGGCTCGTCTCGGGGATCCCACTCGTCGACCAGCTTGGCCCAGGCGCGAGCTACCACCTGGTTGCCGTTCTTGAGTTCACCCTTGTCGCAGAACCCCTCGACGTCCATTCCCCAGAAGGCATGCTGCGTCAGGATAGATTCGGTGGTCTTCCGGTCCCGGTAGTGCCACACGAGCTCTCCGTCATCGACGGAGGAGTCCTCGTCAGGGCTGGTGGAGTCGTCTGGCTCGTCCTGTCCATTTAGGTCGCCAAGCCGCACGTTGGGCATGTCTCAGAACTTAGTGCTTGAGCCAGCAGGCAACCAGGCCGACGATCGCCAGCCGTCTCCGAGTTGGCGCAGGACCGTTCAGTACCCGATGGCGCGCCGGTCGAACGAGCGGCGCGTGCGCGTGCGCGTGCGCTCGGATCTTGCCCTGCACCCGACCCAGCCGTAGAACCGACACCGAGAACTTCGAAGCTAGAAATCAGCCGTGGGAGCGTCCACAGCTAGTGCTGGGTTGCCCAGCGGGTGCGTCGTGGCATCGAAGAACCGGGGCTGGAGCCCACGGAACTGATCGTAGAGTTCCGCCTTGCGCCGCTGCACCGCCGCTTCTCCCCCAGGGCGGACAGAAAAGGCAATGCGCCTTCCTGCCGTATGCCCGACGCGGAGCGCGTCACGAATGTGCTTGTCTTGAATCGACAGTGAGTGGCCGAACACAACGATGTCGCCGGCGTCGGCAGTTAGTGCATTGAGGCAATGACTCAAGTACGGAGAACGGCGAATGGTCCGCGACTTCTCCTCGGATGTACCCTCGGACACAAACAGTGGCCTGATCTGAGAATCTGGGCGGTATTGGGATGCAATCTGGCGAAGACTCCGACCCTCTCGACTGGCCCACTTTCCGTTTACCCCGTCATCGTCCTGCCACAGGTGGATCGCACCATGGAGGTAGTAAACGGTTGTCCGCGCAAACAAGCCTGGGTTGAACCTGAGCTCGTCCTGGCCCGAGAACAGATCCGTCGTACCCTGCAGATGCTGGCGATCCCCACTCATCAGGGACCAGTAGATGAGCAGGTCGTAGTTAGTCGTGAAGACCGCTGAGTGAAACTTCAATGCATCCGCTACGACGGTGGCACACTCGTCACTAAGGAGCCCCCATTCCATGTGTGCATCGTTGACGACGTTGAACAGACTGTCCCGAATCTCGTCGTAAAGCGCGCCCACCGCGTCAACCGGCTTTCTCAGTGCTTGAAGGACCACTCGCGCGTGCTGGATGTACTCAAGCGCCGTCTCGAAGTTGGTACCAACCGGCCCGAATATATGTCGTGCTGAGACACTGAGGATCGCCTTCTCAAACAGGCTGTCGTACCCGAAGGCTGGCCAAATGTTCATGCTCGCACCGTTACCAAACAGGAGCGTGGGCCAGCTGCCGTCCGAACTCAAGTCCGACCAGCTCTCCAGTTCAGCGTCGATTGCCGTCACGCTACCGAGCGTACTGAGCGTTGCTGCCACCCTCAGCCGATGAGCGGGTGAAGACGCCACCAATCCAGGAGCGCACCGACTCGGCAGCCTGAATACGCCGCCTCCGACGGCGGGCCGACCGCGACGTCAGCGGTACGTACAGCATGTGCGCGGCTTGCCGATCAACGTGGCGCCGAGCAACGCCCGGTGGAGCACAGACCGTCGAGTCGCCGAACGAGGTTTCAGTCCCGCTGCCACGGGGGCACATTAGAAACCCCGTCGGGAACCCATTGTCGCGGATGCCTACCCTCGGTGGTATACGCAAGCGGATCCTCCCCGACTCGCTTTGCGAGGGCGGCAGCGAATGCCAGACGATCGACGACATAGTCCTCGAATCCATCTTCGGTGACAATGTCGAATTCAAAGAGCCCGTCGACGTTCTTACTCTTTAGTTGCCGGACCACCGTCGCCCAACTTCGCTGTTGCACCTTATATTCTGAACTTGAAGCGTCAACGACGTACAGGGGACTTCCAATGAGGACAACGGGGAAGTGCAGACCAAACTCTGCCCATCCAGATCGCTGACCACCGGTCGGTGGTGCGACCCTGCCGCGCAGAGGTTCCTGGGATGCCAGTAGCGCCTTTGCGAGCGGATAGACCAGCTCAGTAAAAATTCCACTGTTCGAGGCACCCCACGCCCCTTGCCGCTCACGCTCAAGCCGCGTCAGCTGAGTCAGTCTAAAGTTGTCGTCTCCGTGTTGCACTGCGAGAGCGCGAAATCCCATCAGCCCCCAAGCAGGGAAATGAGACACCAGCATATTATCGCCCTGCATTTTCTCTGACCAGATCTCCTTGGTCGGGAGTGCATGCTGCCTTGGATTCTTCTCGAACCGCGCCTCGGGCATTGCGTAGCCGATCCCAGCGAACGGCAACGCGCTCTGCTTACACTCCACGAGAAACCGGGCCGTTACCGTGACTCGGGAACGCTCGTCGCACATTAGCTCCTTGTAGGAAAATACGTCTAGCTCACGGGATATGGTGGGAGTATCTGGATCTTGATACGCCCATCCGATGTGTGGTTCCATTCCGTTAGCAGCGAGCACCCTGAGTGCGTGGTGCTCCAGCAACCATCCAGCTCTTGTTACCGCGCTCAGCAGCTCTCCGTCATCTGGCCATTGCCCCATGCGTCGATCGTATGGCCAGGTCCGCCCGAATACGGCAGTTCGGGCATCCCGCCTTGGTCCGCTGTGCAGCTAGCCGCAACGCTGGACGAGTGTCGATCTGCCGGTGCCGGTGGGAATGGTGTCTCCGAGCAGCGGGACGCGGCGCTAATTCAAGAGCCCAGCTTTGACTCGTGCGCCGAGCATCCGGCGCGGTACGGTCCCGTGTGCTTCGCGAGCCGGGAGAATTAGGGTCCGCCGTCTGGTACACGCCTCAGCCCAGGCCTGAAACACCGCCAGCCCGACGACGCCGTCCCCAACGGTGGAAGCAAGATGTCGTGGCGCTGATTGGGCTGGCCCGTCGACTCTCAGCGTAAGCCCATAGTGCTGCGTCGGAAGCTGGCGGCGAGGGAGAGCCCGGCTTCGTCTGAGCATTTCCAGCCCGCTGAATGCGCATTCCGACGTCGGCTGCGTTCAGCGCGACTACGATCAGCTCGACCCCCTGGCGCCCTCGGCTCCGTGGTCGCCGTGCCGACGCGGACAGCGCGGCAGCAAAGTCGCTCCCTCGGATGGCATGAGGATGGCCTGGTCGGCCTCGTGGAAACCTGGGACGATCCCCTGGTGGCGGGAAAAGGCGGGAAGCGCGGCCCGAAGCGGGCTGTGGCTCGGCCGCGGAAAGGACCAGCACATGGCACGACGGTGGCGGCGAACTCCCCGCACCCGAGTTCAGTCACGGAACAGGGCACCCGGAGTGACGCATCGGTCGGGGGCGAAGCCGCTGCCGCTCTGTGGACAGAGTCTCGCTCCGGGGCGACAGCTGGCCGCGGATTCCACTACCAGGATGCTGTAGGTGCATGGCTTTGTGGGCAGCTTCTAGACGGCTCACTCGATTTTGACCGCGTCGTGCCTGAGGGCGATGAGGACCTGTCATGCGAGGGACCCCAGAGCTGGGACGTACAGGTCAAGTCTCGCCAGGAACGCATCGGCGACTTCTCTGCATCCGAGGTCGCGGGACATCTGCTTGATATTGCAGAACGACGTGCGCGGCGTGAGGCGGCGGGTATCTCTGGCCAACCTGTCCTCGTGCTGGAACGCCCCGTAGACGGGGAGCTCTTCGCTCAGTGGGGCACACCGATTGACGCGCTGCCGAACGACCACGCCGTTTCTGTGGCTCTCCGCCGCCTGGGCTCCCGCCGAGGGCTGACCGATCCCGAGATTGAGTCGGTCGCTCGCTTGGTGAGCGTTTTCGTCCTTCCGTGGCGAGCCGCCGCGGAACAGGCGCGTGGGGCTGTCGCATCGCGTCACGGTTTGTTGCCGATGTCAGCCGAGCCCGTGGTCCTGGCGTTGAGGGACCAGATAGCGGCAAGGTCAGATGCCAACGCTGCTGCCACTCGCGCAAATCGCGAGGGGCTCGATCGCACGTCCATTGAGCGCGTCTGCGTCGAGGTCATAGGGATCCTGGATCAGCAGGCGCTCCAGGAAGCGCTGACGAACAAGTTGTGCGAACCAGCGGATTTCGACTCACCATTGGCAAGCCCGGGCTTCTACGAGGGCGTGGCTGTCCAGCCGGGTCACATCGCAGCAGGTTTGCCAACACCGCGCCCCGATGTCACCGGGCGAGTCGTGGCGGCCCTGGAGAGAGATACTTCCGTACTTGTGACGGGACCGTCCGGAGTCGGCAAGTCGACGGTGACGTGGGCTGCTGCCTATTCGACGCGCCACATCCTCTGGTACCGCGTCCGGCGGCTACGCGAGTCAGACGTCAACGCGATCGTTCGCCTGGCACGCGCGTACCGCCCGTCAAGTCGGTCACCGGTCGGATTCGTCGTTGATGGTGTGGCCGCCGGTGCGCTCCAAGCCTGGGACGATCTGCGTGGCGAGCTCGCGACCGTCCCCCATGTCGTCCTACTCGGTTCCGTACGAACTGAAGATCTGCTGCTACTGCGTAGCACTGCAGAGTCCACGACGATCGACGTCCGGCTCGACGAGGCGGTCGCGGCCCAGATCCACGCGGGTCTCCAGCGTTCCGGTGCTACAACGACCGCCCACTGGCGAGAGGCGTACGACGCGGCAAACGGTCTCACCCTGGAGTACACCCACCTCCTGACCAGAGGTCGGCGGCTACAGGACGTGCTGACCGAACAGGTCCACCGACGGGTCATAGAACAGCGAGACACGGAACTGAAGATCATCGCACTGGTCGCAACTGCTCACCGATGGGCAGTCGACCTGCCTATGCGAGCGGTCCAGCGGCAGATCGGTGCACCGGACTCAGATTTCCGAGAGGCTCTTGCGCGTCTCAACGAGGAGCACCTCGTGCACATCGACGGCACGCAACTGACCGGCCTGCACCAGCTGCGCTCCACGGCGTTGTCGGTGGCCGTCCACGACGTGCCGCCACCGGCCCTCCAAGACTCTGTCGAGACGATCCTGGCAATGTTCGACGACGTGCAACTGCAGTCGTTCATCGTCGGGGTGCTGAGCGACGTTCCCACGCTCAGCGACTTCGTTGTCGCACGGTCCCTTGTGGAACTTGAACGCCGTAACACCCCAGAAGCTTGGACTGCGACGCTTCAGGCACTTCGAATAGTTGACTTCCAGCAGACCGCCAGCCGATGGTCATTGATCCTCGAGAAGCACGGTGTCCAGCCTGCACTCCGGTCGGTGACTCTCCAGCTTGCACTCCTCAAGAACAAGGCCGACCTCGATCTGAGGCCCGAGATCACCGCCGCGGTCTCCGAGATTGCTCCGGACTCGTCAGGCCCGTCACCCCTGCGAGACGAACTCGTCCACACCGCCGGCATCGCCGAGCTCTCGGACGTCCTCGCGACCTGCAGCGACGTACCGAGCGCGCTGAGACTCCTCGGGGTACTCGCAGGCACAAATCTCCGCCTCTCCGATGCGATCAGGCCCTGGCCCCAGGATTGCTCGCTTGTCGTGATGCTCACTGCGGCCTCAGGGGAACAGCTCGGCGATATCCTTGCCGCTGCGATGGATGTGTCGCTGGAGACTGCCGTGGCACTGTACGAAGCCGCTGGCGGACAAGAGTCCGTATTTAATCGGCTACGGGCCCACACACCGTTCCTTGTCGAGGTCAGCGTGGTGGAACGCGCCGACGAACTCGTTGGCTACGCCCGTCTGATGCACATTTCAGACCGCGCTATCCCCGACATCGATGCGGTGGTGCGCACCTTTGCGCGGATCATGCTGCGATGCCTCCCTCAGTGCCTCTCCGTCGACGTTCAGGCACTCCTCCCAGGAGAGGTCCCCCTTCATATGGGCGACCTCACCAGCGGGATCAGTCAGCTCTCCCGCCGCTACGACCACGCGACAACCGCAGTCACCTGGAACCGCATGCGACCCCAGATCACAGCCCTTACCTCCGGTGCAATGCAACCGACAGAACGGGCACTGATCGCACGAACCCTCGTGGCCGACGCCTGCCGGTACCTGGACCAATTGACACGAGCCTGGTGCGTGTCTCGTGGTCGCCCTGAGGAGGCAGCTGAGATTGAGTCCCAGCGACAGGCCTTGCGATCGCGAGCCGACAAGTTAACACTGCCGATCGACCGTGCCGACCTGTTCAGCGTCGCCGCCGACGGGACAGCGCCAGCCCCCCGGAACGATGCCCTGCATACCCTGATCCAGGGCATCGTGGACAACCTCACGCCCGAACTACAGTCCCTCGACCCCGGCTGGGCCCGCTTGGTCGGGTTCACCGGAGACACACTCCGGAAACTCGCCGCACGCACAACGGAAGACGAGCGCTGGGACCTGATCGACGAGGCTGCACCGCTCGAGCTCCAGCAGATGGACGAGATGCTCGCCGACCTTCACGCAGTGCTTGCCGAGCTGGCTTGGGGCGATCTCACTCCCCCAGCAATTGTCTCCATAGCCCGTGAAGGTCCGTACAAGACTGCCCTGCACCGTGTAGCAGACCGTGCTCGGGATTCTGCCGCAGCACAACTCACGAAGAGGATCGAGCAGTTGCGGGCCGCCGCACACGATGAGGGGCTCGACATCCAGGTCTGGGTTCGTCCTATGGACGAACCTGCGGCCCACGAATGGCCTCCTGAGCAGATCGCCATCGGCGTGCGCCAGTCAGCTATACACGAGTGGGCCGAGTCTCTCGCAAAACTCACCGCCATACTCCAGACGTACGATCAGTCCTCTGACGGCGGTCGACCGCCAATCCTCTTGGTCCCACTTGTCGCCGGGCGTCCAGTGCGTGCCCTCGCACGCCAGATTCAGTTCTCTATTCTGCCCAATCCGGAACTCTTCGATACGTGGACCGAACAGCTCGGCCAGCCCCACGACACGCCACTCACCGACGCGGTGAGCGCAGCACACCAGGCGCTTCAAGGGCTGTCTGGTCTCGCCGCACTCACTGAACGGCGGCCGGATGTCACGTCCCTGCAGGAGTTCGCTGACCAGGAGCAGTCCCGGTTCCTAGCGGCATTTCACTCGATCACCGAACTGGACGACAGTCAGGTTGTCGACGCCGTCGCCCGCCACGTCGCTGCTCTTGGTGAGCGCGTTCAAGGAGAGTTCGGCGAGCCGGTGGGCGTCTCCGACACTCTGGCCGCCGGTATCGCGACAGGCACTGTAACGGGTTCATCCGTCGACATGACGGACCTCGATCGACTCTTGACGATCAGCCTCCAATGGGACCTAGACCCAGAACTGGCGACGCGTCTCCTCAGCGACACGTGAGCGAGTACGCCAGGCGCGAGATTGCAGGTCCTCGGCCCATAGTCGATGACCGCACTCGGTTGGTGGCTCGACATCCTCCGCCCGTAGCGCGCGCTCCATGAGCTGGTCGAAGTTCAGGGTGACGAAAATCCGCAGAAGACCGGACTTGGCCAGGCGGGCAAGCGCGATGTGCGCGGGACTGGGCTGGGTGGAGCGCGCATCCTGATCGCGCGGATCCGGCTCGAAGAAACTGCGAAGGATGGCCTGCCGCTCATGCTGAGTAGGAGCCAGCTCCTCCAGCAAGCCCTGGTAGGTGGGATCTGTGCCGAACTGCTCGCGATACCACTGGTGAGGCGATCCAGAAATAGCAGCGCGGCGCATGACAGCGATCCGGCGGATCAGCTCCTCCTGCACGCCCCAGGCTGAAGGGACGCCCGCGGCAATGGATACCCCGGCGCCCGGGAGCACAGCGTGTGAGCTCGGCACCGCCTGTAGCGCGCTCGCCAGCATCAGGATCGGATCAAAAGCAGACCCTCGAACGTGGTCCGCCACCCGTCCTCCCCCGTCCGCATCTGGCGCCGGAGCCTCGGTCGTTGTCATGAGCTGACCGTACGGCCCGCCACCCACATTCCGGATTCCACGTGCCAAGTGAGGCCTGCCCATCAAGGCGCTATGGACCAGTCACGTGACCCGGCTCCTGCGGGGGCTGCCCCTGCTCGTGATGGTGGCGCTCGTCAGTCTCTCGGCGCAAGCGCTCAGCGGTTCGTGCGCGTGCAGCGGCCAGTACCAGCGGGGTACGTTCCATGGGCCGCGGTCCAGGCCGCGCCACCGGGCGGGCTTGCGCACCGGTGACAGTGATGGCTCCCAGGGCTCGAGCGGCGATGGTCTGCGCGTCGCCACGCTCGCCCTCCTGAGGACCTGGCCCGAGCGGGTAGACAGGATCGGTGACCTGGTACCGATCGCGGTAGGCCACCACGTATCGCATCGCCGCCTTCCAGGTCTCGCGGGCTGGCCCATCTGGGGGTGGCGGAGTGATGGTCTCCATCCACAGCTCCGGACTCGACATCGCGTCCTCGACCAGGGCATCCAGGCGGGCAGAGATCAGATCGGACTGTCGGTACAGCCACGCCCGCACCAGCGGATCGGTCACCGGCCGGTCCCGGCCGACCGGTGCAGCGCCCGCCTCGGCCACACGATCGATGTTGGTGACCACGTCGGCCTGTGCCTGGTCGGTGATGCGGTCGGCGAGATGGTCGGTCATGACCTTGCGCACCGAGACGACGTCGAGCTGCTGCTGGCTCTCGGCGCCGGGCACGTGTCCGATGGTCTGGGCGACATGTTCGATCAGGGACCGCCACTGGTCCAGCTCGACCCGGCCGTAGAGGTGGTCGACCAGCGCACGCAGCTGCGGGATCTGCCGTTCGAAGTGGTCCAGGTCCCGGATGGTCTGCAAGTTGGGTTCCATCGCGAACCACGTCAACGGGATCGTCTCAGTCAGAGCGGTCGCGAAGGTTTCGGGGGCGCCGGTCGCCGTCTGGGCGGGGTCGGTCGCCAGGTCGAGCGCCCGGGCGTGGGCGGCTTCGCCGGGGGCGAGCATGGCCCAGACTCGGGCGGCGGCGGTGCGGCCGGCGGTGTCAGGGTCTAGGGCGACGATCAGGTTGCTCAGGTCCCGCCCGGTCGCGTCCCGCAGCGCCTGCAGGTGCATTCGCGTGATTCCCGTGCCACCTACGGCGACCGGCACGACTAGAAGTCCGGTCTGCTCCGCCAGGCGGGCGGCAGCCAGGTGGAGAGCGGCATGGTCCGTGGGCCCCTCGACCAGGACGGGCCGTGCGCCCGCGGCCAGGCGGGTGATGGCGTCGGGGTCCAGCCCGTACACGAGTTCGCTCTTGCGGTACGCCGCCGTCTCGGGGCTGTTCAGGTACTTCGGAGCACGCCCGTCCCCCGTGTCCGCCTCGGCGGGGTTGATCCGACCGATGACGCCCACGACCTGCCCGGTCTGGTCCCGGTAGGGGAACACGATCCGGTTGCGGAACTTGTCGATGATCCGCCCGTTCCGGGTGCGGGTGACGACCCCGGCGGTCATGAGCTGGTCGGGCGTGTAGCCCAGGGTATGCAGGTGGTCAGTCAGACCGGTCCACGTTCCGGGGGCAACACCCCACTCTGCGCCGGTCAGGCCGCGGCTGTCCATGTACCGGGCGGCCCAGGGTTGTGTGGGCTTCTGCCGGGTCCACCAGGCCCAGGCGTGCCCGGTGATCTCGACGACCAGGTCCCGCTCCCCCGCATCAACCAGCACCCACCCCTGGTCGCCGGTGGCAGGCTCGTGATCCGCACCACCCGGAGCGGGCCCGGCTGCGGCGTCACCGCCTGCCTGCGGGTCGCCCGGTTGCCCGGTCTCGTACACGGTCGTCGCACCGACCGGGGCGCCATCTGTGTTCGCGCCGTCCGTCGAGGTGGTGGGCGTGACGGTGGCCCAGAGGAACTCGTCGGTGGTGTCGGGCGCGGTCGTGATCCAGGCCGGCAGTCCGCGCTCGTCATGGTCGTGGGCACGGGGTAGGCCGATGCGGTAGTGCAGGACCTTCGCGTTCGACCTCGCGTCCCCGAACCCTGTCCCGGCCGCCCGGCAGATCACGGTCTCCGGGTCGGTGCCTGCAGCCTCGTGCATCGACAGGCGCTTGGCCAGCACCGGCCACACCTCGTCTGCGAGCACCAGGTCCGCCATCCGCTCGGGCAGCACCGACCGCACAGCTTCGGCCAGGCGTCCGATGCGGTCGGGCTCGAGGAAGGCGAGGTAGGCGTCCTCGTACTCGGGGACCAGGCGGGCCAAAGAGTGCGCGTGGTCCCACTCGTCTTCGATCACCCGCGACGCGGACAGTTCTCCCCCGTCGCGGTCCAGGACGCCCTCGAGCGCGTTCAGGACCGCGCGCTCGGTGTTCGGTTGACGGTGCGGGTCGAGGTCGAGGACGTCGTCGGTCTCGACATAGACCCGGTTCGAGTCAGCTCCGCGGGTGATGGCGGTGTAGAGCTCGTTGCGGGTCATGCCAACGCCGACCATCGCGTGGGAGGTGTCGACGGTCATGCCCTGGACCCGGTGGATCGTCGCGGCGTACCCGAGCTCGACATGTTCGGTCACGTAGTCCGCCGACAGGACGACCGTGGCCCCGGTCTCCAGGTGCTGAGCCTGCAGCGCACCGTCGGCACCACGGGCGGTCACGCGCCACAGGTCACCGTTCTTGACCCAGCCGCGAGCCCAACCGATGTGCCCGTCCTCGTCCTCGGCGTGCAGGTGGCGGTTGTTCAGGCGGGTCACGATCACGTCCCCGACCCCGGCCCGGTTCTCGTCATGCAGGACCACGCCGTCGTCCTCGACCTCCCCGCGGGTCACCCGGTGCAGGCGGGCCCGGGCCGAGAGCTCGGTCACCAGCGTGTTGGTCGCCGCGATCATGATCGTCTTACGACCGTGGTCGGAGTCGGTGATCCAGTTCGCGAACATCTCCTCTGCCATCGCCGCCGCCGACCCACCCTGCGTGCGGCGGCCGATGATGTAGAAGTCCAGGCCCCGGTGGTCACCCTCGCGCAGCCGCAGGGACGCGTCGGCTTCGCCGGGGGTGTGGAAGCGGTGGATGTGCGTCAGCTCGACTGCCCCGGACTGCTGGGTGATCAGCCGCAGGGCGCCGCCGGCGGCGACGGCGCTGAGCTGGGCCGGGTCCCCGAGCAACCGCACGCTGCCGCCGGCTTGCTGGGTGATGGTCAGGACGTCGGCCAGGGCGAGGGTCCCGGCAAGGCTGGCCTCGTCGACCAGCACGACCGTGCCGGGCTCCACCGCCAGCCGTTCCCGCAGGCGCTCACCGCCCTTGCCCCGGCCGGCCAGGAGGAACATGTCCAGGGTCTCCGCCGTGATCCCGTCACCGAGATGCGCGCCGAGGACCTCCGCGGCGGCGGCCGACGGCGCCAGGGCGATGAGCTTGCCGCCGGAGTCCTGAACCGCGTCCGCGAAAGCGCGCATGGCGGTGGTCTTCCCGGTCCCGGCCGGGCCGATCCCCGCCGCCAGGACCGTGCTGGCCGTGAAGTGCGCCACGAGGTCCCGCTGCCCGGCGTTCAGGACCCGACCCTGGTCGACCCGGACCCGCTCGATCGAAGCCTCCACTGTGCTTGGGCTGATGACCAGGCCGCCGGGGGTGCCGGCGGCGGCCAGGAGACGGTCTTCGGCTTCCAGGACCGCCAGGGAGGTGTACTTGGTGGAGCCGTGGACGAAGTAGACGCTCTCGCCGTCCTTGCGGCGCATCACGTCCGGAGGCTCGTTCACGTCCGGTGGAGTGACCTGCAAGCTGGCGGCCACGGCGTACCCGGAGATCGTCGCAGCCAACGCGAGCAGGTCCGTCCCGATGGGGGCGTGGTCGCGGGCCAGGCGGGTTGCCTCGGCCTGCAGGTGGTACGTCGTCCAGGTCGACCGCTTGCCGGCCACGTTCGTCAGGCACGCGCCCACCAGGTCACCCTGGGTAAGCACCTGTCCGGCCAGTTCCGTGAGCACGGTCTGGCGTCGCGCGGGGCTCGTCCACCGCAGCGGTCGGAAGACCTGCGCGCGGGGCCACACGGTCGCGAGCCGGCTGACCGCGTCCGTGACATCCTGGGCCGCCCACCGGGCGATCCCCCGCGCGGCCAGGTCCTGCGCGACAGCGGCCCACAAGTCGCCCGGCTCGTCCACCACGACCCGGCCCTCCCCCAGCTCGGGTCGCAGGGCCGTGGTGAGCATGCCGGTCACCGCCGCCCGGCCGCCCAAGACGTTGGCGGCGACGCCGGCCCACTGCGGGAGCCGGTCACGCAGCCCGACCGGTACCCCCTTGCCCGGACGGGTGTCCAGGTTGGCCTGCTGCGTCAGCCCGAACGCGGCCTCCGTCGCCGGCTCGTGCCCATGCATGGCGCGATACGCGGCCCGCAGGCTCTCGTACGACTCCACGATCGCGGCCCGCCGCCGCGAGAACACGTCCCGCACCGTCTTCGGGACCCCCACGATCTCGCGCACACCCTGCTTGCCCCGGCCCCGGGACTCGGTATGGAACGCGACCCCGAGCCGCTCGACCAGCAGCTGCTCGATCCGCGTGTTGTACCGCTCGGAGGCCGCGACCTTCAGACCCAGCAGCACCCGCCCGTCCAGGGCCCGCCACCCACCATCCACGCCGAGCACCTTCGTCGCCACGGCGACATGGGTATGCAGGTTCGGGTCCCCCGTGCGGGAGTCGAGATGGTCGAACGCGACCGCCGTCAGACCATGGGTATCGATCTGCCGCACACCACCCGCACCGCCACGCGTGAGCGCAGCCTCGGACTCGATCCACGCCAGGGTGTCCTGCCAGGCGTCGGTGTGCGCCGTCGTGATCGCCTCCCGCGTGGCCGGGTCACCCAGACCCCACAGCACGCTGATGCTCTTGGACGGCGTGAACACCAGGTCATACCCCGCCACCGCCCGCCGAGGCTGACCGCCCCGCTCGGCCAACCACCGCGCCACCTCCTCATCGCTCAACGGGCCACCACCCCCGGTGTCGCCCTTCCGTGTCGCCAGGGCCCGGCCCACCTCCCAGCGGAGCCGGTCGCGCTCGACACCCGGCTCCGGCGGACGGTCGTTCTCGCGCGCAAACCGAGCGAATGCAGCCTCCAACCCCGCCCGGTAGTCGTCATCCTGCGCGCTCTCAAAGACCGGGAACGCCCGGCCCAACGCGCCTGCGCGGGCCGCGTCCTTCGTCGAGGCGCCGCGGGCCAGGGCCTCGAGCTCCAGCCGGCCGGCATCGGGGTGGCGGCCCTGCCCGAACAACGACTTCATCTGCCGCTCCAGCACCCGGCCCGAGACCCCGAGCTGCTCCGTGCCGGTGCCGACCCACCGGCCGGGCGGGTTGCCGTGCTGCATGTAGTAGTCCGTCAACGACACCCCGCGACCCCGCGGCACGTCCCCCGACGCGACCTGCTGCGTCAGGTACGTGTACCCACTACCCGCGCTCAGCACATGCACCGTCATCATGTCCCCCACATCCCCCTTCCAGGCAGGACTGGAGCGGCTCAGCTCGGGGCTGATTCGGGACCGCTCACAGCGTTGTGCACTAGGTGTGTGGCCTTCGTCGGGCGGTCCGCGGGACCCGTTGTCCATCCGCTCGACTGCCCTAGCCGCGCAGCCGTGTCAGTCGCGCCGCCGTGTCACGCGGTGTGCGTCGTCGCCCGCTCGTCCATCTCCGTCGCGGCTTGCCGGCCGTGTCCGTGCAGCCAGGTGCGGCAGGAACGTGGCGGCGGGGTCCCTCCGCAGGGCGCGAGCAATCCCCCGGGGCATGCAAAGAGACCGCCACCCCGAGAGGGATGCCTCAACGCCTACTCCGGCTGAGCCTGCTACTGGCGCAGCGGTCGTATTCAAGTGGTCCGAGTAGCGGCTGCGTAGGCTTGGGGCATGGCTCGCATTCTCGTCACCGGAATGTCTGGCGCTGGTAAGTCGACGCTGCTTGAGGAGCTTGCTCGGCGCGGGCATCTCACCGTTGACACTGATTACGACGCCTGGGAGCTGTCCCGCGCGGTGTGGGACGAGCCTCGGATGAGTGAGCTTCTGGCTCGTCACGATGATGTGGTGGTCTCGGGAACGGCCGAGAACCAGGGCCGCTTCTATGACCGGTTCGAGCACGTCGTGCTGCTGAGTGCTCCGGTCGAGGTGCTGATCGAGCGCGTCGCGACCCGGACGAACAACCCGTATGGGCGCTCGGCGGATGAGCAGGCGGAGATTCGGCAGTACGTGGTGGAGGTTGAGCCGATGCTTCGCCGGGGCGCGACGGTCGAGTTTGATGGGCGTCGGCCGGTTGGTGAGTTGGCCCACGCGATCGAAGCGCTCCGATGAGCAGGGTCAGCGGGCGCGGTCGCTGATGTAGCCGCCCCAGTCGCAGGCGGCGAGGGCTGCCCAGCGTGCTGCGGTGCCGTCGGTGATGCCGATGAGTTCGGCGGACGGGAGCGGGAATGCTGGTGGCGAGGGCGAAGGTCGCAGCATGGCGGGAGTGACCGGAGCGGATGCCGTTGGCGACGAGTTTGTCGCGGAAGTTCTGACCTTCCTCCTCGATCTGCAAGAGGCGTGTGGCGGTCGTCGGGCGGTCCGCGGGACCCGCTGTCCATTCGGTTGCCCTAGCCACGCAGCCGTACCAATCGTGCCGCCGTACCAATCGTGCCGCCGTGTCAGTTGCGCGGTGTGCGCCGTCGGATGCTTGGACGTCGCCGTCGCAGCACGTCGGCTATGCCCTTGCTGCCAGGTACCGGAGGGGCGCGGGCGGCCGGTTCCCTCTGGAGGGCGTGAGCAATCACTCCGGGCCATGCGAAGAGGCCGCCGTCCAGAGGGGATGACGGCCTCTGACCCTGGCGTTACGGGCGAACTACCCAGCTGAGGGCTTGGAGAGCGAGCCCCACGTGTCGGGCGCGCGCGCCGCGGATGACCTCCCATGGGAAAAGATCCTCCACACGCTCATGCCCCCCGAACACGTAACGTCACCCCGCCGGCCGCGGGCCGTCAGCCGCCCGCGCCGACCCAGGCGTGAACCGTGCAAGCGGCGTATTCGCGTGCCGGCGGGTTACCTGGAGTCACGGTCACCAGCCACCAGGCGCACCACACGCGCGACGGCCCGAGCTGCCCGCGCACCAGCTATCAGATCGGAGCGCCGTCGATCCCCAATTCACCCGCCAGATTCATTGGACGTGCTTCAACTTCGACCTAGTGTGTCGATATGACAAGTCTTGCCGGACTGATGATCAACGCTGCCTATGAGTTCCATGCCGGGATTGAAGCAAAGAGGGCGGCTTTTGAGCACACGTTCTCGGAACGCGTAGCCGTAGAAACGGGCCGCGCGATCCACGTGTAGATCTGGCATGCATTTTGAACTACCGGAGCGTCCGATCACCTTCCCAGTCGCAAGACCGAGGAAATGCCGACCACAGCTGAGATCAGCGATGGATATGAGGTCGAAGACATGACCCCTGCCATCTCTCTCGGCACGAGTTTCAGACTAGCCTCAAATGGCCTGTAAGTATCTCTGCAACCCCAGTTTGCGTTCTAGTGGAGGACATCCCGTGAGTAGTCCGATTGAACGATTGAACGCGGACCCTTCCTTGCCCGAGAAGCGAGTAAAAGTTCTACTGGAACGTGCATCGGCCGCAGGGATCAAGGCTGAAGTGCGACGTGCCGAACACGTCTCGGGCGTGCGATCGCGCTCGTACGTAGTGCTGCAGCTGCCAAACGGTCGGCGCACGCGGCCGCTTGCCGTGTTTCCTCGGGACTTAGAAGGGTTGCTCGCGGTTGAGTTCGAGAAGTACATCGTGCTAGGTGACTACGTGGCCGTTGTGGACAAAGATTCAGGCGCCATCGAGGCTCAGGTGGTGGGACCGAGGATGGCGGGAAGATATGTAAGGGCGCTCCAGCAACTACCCGGCGTTGAGACCACCGCTGAGGGTGATCCGGAACCTGATAGTGAAGATTTTGAGGAAGCGACTGCAGCGGCGCGTAGGCCGCCCGACGAAAACTGGCGGCTTACAGTCGAGGACGAGGGAGTCGTAATTGAGATCTCCCCAGCATCGAACGATTTTCAAGTCTTATTTCCGCCGGGTGTGACAGTCAAGATTAGAGGTGCCTCGACGTCCAGTCACGACGCCGCGCTTGAAGTGCTTGAACGCTACGCACGAGCCTTGCTTTTCGACTTCGACCTGGTATACGGGATTCCTGTACAGCTTGCGAAGCACAGGCGAGGAACCCGAACCCGCCGCCGCGAAATGCCGGAGCATCCACCAAAGTTTCCCCGCAATGAGTATGCGGGGCAAGCGCTAGAACTTTACCAGTACGGTCGGGCCGCCACGGGCCTCCCGCTACTAGAATACTTGGCCTACTACCAATCCGTGGAGTACTTCTTTCCCTTCTTTGCAAGAGAGCAGACAGTAAACTCCGTCCGGAGCCAGCTGCTACACCCCGGATTTGATGCCCGCAATGACGCTACATTGAACCGCCTCATCAATCTCGCATCCCCCGCCGGCAGAGGCGGAATTGCGGAGCGAGAGCAACTTCGCGCCACTGTTCGCGCGTGCATTGATGACGCCGATCTGCGTGAGTTTATCGAGTCGTCGCCCGAGCATACAGAACATTTTTGCTCGAAGAACCAGGCAATCCGCGGAGTCGGTAGGATTCACCAGGATCCTAGCCAAAGCGACTTGCGGGATCAGGTGGCCGACCGCATATACGCAATAAGATGCCGAATTGTGCACTCAAAACAAGACGGTGGCGGCAACGGCGAAGAAGTTCTACTTCCGTCGAGCAGGGAGACTGAGTCGCTTCAAGCCGACATCGAGCTCCTTCGGCTGGTCGCGCAGCGGGCTCTCGTAGCCCGCGCGGCGCGTGCTTAATTGGCACCGGGCAGGCTCATCGACTTGGATGCGTCGCCTCGCACTCTGAAATAGCAGCCGTCCGCATAGCGCGACCCCACGCGAGCACCATCCTCGAAGTGTGGCCACTCACAATGTCGGCCCCTGCGATCTTCACAGCAGCGCGCCACAGCATCGGCAATCTCATCATCACAGATGAACATCTACCGAGTACCAGCGAGCGAAGAACTGCCCGCCTCCAGCAGACCTGACGCGGTCCGTACACCGCGTCGAGGTGAGCGGCTAGCCCGGGGAGGCTGGCCCTTATTGGCCCTAACTTCCGCCAATCTGGCCCTAGTTAGGGCCAATAAGGGCCCATCCCGACCCCACACGAGCCCACTCCAGCATTACAATAAGACCAGGTCAGCAGCCATTTTCGGCCGGTTGGCCCGCATCACCCGATCGCCATCCGGCAAGGCTTCCAAACTAATTGCGTCCGTTCGGTTCCCCTCCCGCTCAGCCTGCGGAAGCCCGATCAGCTGTCTCCGACCTGGGCTTCGGGCGTTCTGCCCGCTGGGAGGGGCGCCGTATGTGATCCAGCAGCCGAGCCAGCCGCCGTTAACGGAGCGTCAACCGGACTTCCCAGCCCTCGACGCTCGGCACAACGACGCCGGTGATATCAGGCCAGCCCGGGCGTCCCGCGTTCCGCCACTCTTCGATCCACAGGGTAAGGATGCGGCCCGCGTCAGGGTTTCCCGTTGTGATCAGCTCGTCGTCGGTGAGAAACGCCGCACCGCCCTCGGTGGCCGCTCCGATGCCGGCGAAACGGTCGGAAAGCCCCGCCGTAGCCAGCTCGACGGGGACTGTTGCGTACAGCCAGGCCGTGAAGTCGTCGAGGTCCTCTCCCGGGGCCAGCGGTGTGGCTGAGGTGTGTGGAGCCGACCTGAGCCGATCCAACAGCAGGCCTGCCACCCCCGGAACCTCGCGCAGTGCTGCGCTGCTGAGCCACCACGGTTCCGCGTCGTCAGGGATGTGGGACGCGTCGACGTACCGCAGCGGCAGACCGAAGATGGTGACGGGCTCGGAGTGCATCTCGATATACCCACCGGGCCGCGCTGATACGGCTGTCGGACGGCCCCCGGAAACGGTGATGGCGACGATCGCGTGCGCCCTGGCAAGACGCGCGACCTTGACCGGCGCAACGACTGCGGCGTCCTGACCGATCTGGTCGATCCAGGCCGACGGGATCACGTGCGGGGTGGCCCACGCGACGACACGGTCGTACGGCGCCCCGGCCGGGTCGCCCGCATATCCGTCGCCGTTGGTCACCGTCGCGGTCGTCACGCCGGCCGCTGCCAGGCGAGCCTGGGCCCGGGGTACGAGATCGGCGAACACCTCGACCGACCGCACCAGCCCGTCGGCGCCGGCCAGGTTGGCGAGCAACCCGGTCGTGTACCCGGACCCGGTCCCGATCTCCAGCACGCGGTGCCCAGGCCGGACCTCAAGGTCCTCGAGCATCTGTTGGATCGACGTGACGCTGGACGACTGCGGGAGCGTCGACCCGTCAGGCTCGGTCACGAAGTGGTCGTAGTCGACAGCGGCGACGGCATCGGCAACAGCGGCGGTCATGGGTGGCTCCTTCGCGGTCGGGCAGTCAGTGCCCGGGCAGGGATGGTCATGGTTCGCAGAAAGGTGGACGTGGTGGCGGGCTCGTCGACAGGCGCGCCGTCGGTCTCGACCCACGCGTGGGACGTGTACGGGTGGATCTGCACGCCGTGGCACCACACCACGGCTCGTCCGCGCAGTGCGGCCAACCACGCCGCGGCAGAGAGATCTCCAGACACGCCGCGCGACCAGGCCACCATGCCGCTATGTCGCTTCTGACTCCCAGCGGGCGATCGTGGTGCGCTCGACCCTCGACGGCTCTGCGAGCGCTTCCTGGCTCGCCCCAAGGTCCCGACGCCGTCTGGCAAGCCGATCACGTCGCCGCTTCATTCTGCTCCCACCGTCCGAATACCCCCGGAGTGCACAACGCGACGTCCGTGGGACAACAATGCCGCGCTCACACCGCGAGAACCAGCAACCAGGCCGACTTCCTACGAGGAATATTGAGTCAGCACGACGACGTCCCCCGCTTGGCGTGCCTCCGTCAGGCTGCGGTCTGAGAGCAGGTCGTCGGCCGCTTCCTGCGCCACATGCCTGCTGCCCCGTAAGACCAATTCTTAGCGCGGGCCGTTCACACAGCGCAACGCTCTAATCCTGGTCTCAGGTTGAGCGAGGACAATGAGCGGAAAAGCACCGACTGGAGAGGGCGGGCCGGCGTGCGGATCATGATCGCGGACGACGAGGCAGCCATCCGTGAGTCGCTGGAGCGGGTGCTCCAGGTCGAGGGTTACGACACCAGCACCGTCGCCAACGGTCTCGCCGTGCTCGACGGGGTCGCTGGCGACACGCCGGATCTGCTGATCCTCGACGTGATGATGCCCCGCCTCGGCGGGTTGGAGACGTGCCGACGGTTGCGGGCAGCGGGTCGGGATCTGCCGGTGCTGATGCTGACCGCCCGGGATCAGGTCTTCGACCGGGTCGCGGGGCTGGACGCGGGCGCCGACGACTATCTGCCCAAGCCGTTCGCCACCGAGGAGCTGCTGGCGCGGGTGCGGGCCCTGCTGCGCCGTCGCGCGCCGGGCGATGACGAGTCGCAGATCTTGTCCTTCGCCGACGTCCGGGTCGATCCCGACAGGTTCGAGGCGTGGCGCGGCGGGCGGCCGCTCCGCCTGACCCGGACCGAGTTCTCCCTGTTGCAGGTCTTCGTGCGCAACGCCACCAGGGTGTTGACCCGCGACGCGCTGTTCGAGGCGATCTGGGGCTTCGACATGAGCGCCACCGCCAACAACCTGCAGGTGTACGTGAGCTACCTGCGCCGCAAGATGGAGGCCGAGGGTGAACCGCGATTGATCTACACGCTGCGCGGCTTGGGATACACGTTGCGGGAGACTCCTCCGTGAGCAGACCCGCCGGCCGAGGCCCGCGCCGGCTGACCCGTTGGTGGCGCCGGCGGTCCCTGCGGACCCGGCTGACGGTGATCGCGGCGACGGCCATCGCGGTCTGCGTGTTCCTGGCCTTCCAGGTAGCCAGCGAGCTGCTGGAATTGGAGCTGCAGGACGCCGCGGAGGATCAGCTACGCGCCGACTCCCGCGTCCTGGCGGCGGACGCGGAGCGCGCGGGTCTGGCGCAGGTCCGGCTACCGCCGTATCCCGGATCCGGTCGGCTGGTGCGGGTCATCCTGCCCGACGGCTCGATCCGGACGCCGTCCGGCCAACCCGCGCTGCCCCCGGTCAGCGAGCGCGCCGAGCGCGTGGCGCAGGGCGTGTCGGCCGACCTGATGGAGTCGGGCGACTTCGACGACGACGGCTACCTCGTCTACACGCTGCGGGCGGGCGACGGCGCGGTCCAGGTGGCCCGCGTCGCCGACGACAGCCCCGTCAACCAGTTCGGGTTCGGCATGCTGCTGATCGGGCTGCTCTGCGTGGTCGGCGGCGCCCTTGTCGGGCGGGCCGTGGCGCGGACCGGGCTCGCACCGATCGACCGGCTGACCGCCGCCGCTGTCCGTGTCGCGCACACCCAGGATCTCGACGCCGACATCCCGGATGAGGGCGGTGGGGAGATCCAGCGGTTGATCCAGGCGATCAACGACATGCTCGCCGCGCTCCGGGACTCCCGTCGGGCCCAGCGGTTGCTCGTCGAGGACGCCGACCACGAGCTCAAGACCCCGCTCACCAGCCTGCGCCTCAACGTCGAGCTGCTGATCCGGCTCGATCGGCGCGGCACCCTGGACAGCGCACTGCCGGCGGAGAGCCGGACCCGGCTGCTCAACGATCTGGGCGCCCAGGTGGCCGAGCTGAGCACTCTTGCCGCCGAGCTGACCGACCTGGCGCGCGGTGACGTCAGCGACGAGAGCACCGAGGTGCTCGACCTCGCCGACGTGGTGGTGGCCGCCGCGACCCGGGCGCGTTCCCGTGTGCCCGACATCGAGGTCGCGCTCGACGTGACCTCGGTGTGGGTGAGCGGCCGTCCCGCCGGCCTCCAACGGGCGGTGCTCAACCTCATCGACAATGCCGGCAAGTGGTCCCCCGCGGACCAGCCGGTCCAGGTCCGGCTCCGTGCCGAGGGCGCGTCGGCCGTGCTCGAGGTCGACGACGCCGGGCCGGGCATCGACGCTACTGACATGCCGCGGGTGTTCGACCGGTTCTACCGTGCCGACAGCGCCCGGGCGTTGCCGGGATCCGGTCTGGGTCTGTCGATCGTGCAGCGGGTCGTCGACGCCCACGGCGGCCGGGTCACCGTCGCCCGGTCCGCACGCGGTGGCGCGCTGCTTCGGGTCGAGCTTCCGGCTGCGACCCCGCTCGCCCCGATCGCGCGGCTCACCGCCGGGGAGGCCACCGCGGAGCGTTGACCAGCCCCGACGTCGCGCCGCAGGACAGCGCCGCCGGACAAGGGACGGCTCCGGAGAGAAGTACCGTAGTACCACTTTCCTCCGCCAAAGATGACGACCGTAGTACGACGAAGTGGGACGGAATCGGCCCTAGCGTTCAGGCCATGACGAGACCTGAGAGTCCACTACTGCGGAGGTTCGGGGCGGCCGCCATGGCGCTGGCGACGGTGTTCGCTGTCGCCGCCTGCGGGCCGTCCGCCGACAACGCTGCTGACAACCCTGCGGCGCCCGCCGCGTCCGGCTCGCACAGCGCGCACGCGGGCGCGTCATCGGCTCCACCGCAGCCCCTGCGCGACGGTGAGCGGTTCGTCGACCTGAAGATGCCCGAGGCCTACACGCCCGCGCCGCCGGAGGGCGCCGTGGACGAGTACCGGTGCCAGGTGCTCGATCCGGGCCTGACCGAGGAGGCGTTCCTGACCGGAACCCAGGTCATGCCGGACAACGTCGCCATCGCGCACCACGGCATCGTGTACGCGGTGCAGCCGGACGACGCCGCCGCGGTGCGCGAGCACGACGCGAAGACTCCCGGCCTCGGCTGGCAGTGTTTCGGCGGGACCGGCGTGGAGGGCGCCGACGTGGAGGACGACGACGAGGAGAGCACCGACCCGGGCGCGGCGTGGGTCGACACCTGGGCACCCGGCGCCGCGGAGACGCTGCTCGACCAGGACGCCGGCTTCAAGCTGGAGCCGGGCAGCCTGATCGTCTTCCAGATGCACTACAACCTGCTCGCGACCGACGGCAAGGCGGCCGGGTCCGACCGCTCGGCGGTGCGGCTGCGACTGACGGACGGCACACCGCAGACCCGGGAGCTCGAGACCTGGTCGCTCGGCGCGCCGACCGACCTGCCCTGCACCGCCGACGAGTCGGGTCCGCTCTGTGACCGGGCGGCCTCGATCGCCGACGTGACGAAGCGGTTCGGGTCGGAGGTCGGCGAGTTCGCGGACGAGCAGGTGGAGGAGTGCAACAAGAGCGGCGTGCCAGAGCCCGGTGACACCCAGTCCTGCGACCACGAGGTGGAGGAGCCGGTGACGGTCTTCGCCGGTTTCGGTCACATGCACATGCTCGGGCGGTCCCTGAAGGTCGAGCTCAACCCGGGTACGCCGAAGGCCAAGGTCCTGCTGGACGTGCCGCAGTTCGACTTCGACAACCAGCGGATGGTGAAGCCGCCGTCGCCGGTGGAGGCCGGTCCGGGGGACACGCTGCGGGTGACGTGTACGCACGACGCGGGGCTGCGCGAACAGCTGCCCCAGCTGAGCAAGCTGCCGCCGCGCTACGTGGTGTGGGGCGACGGCACCGGTGACGAGATGTGCATCGGCATCATGACGGTCTCCCCCCGTACGTCGTGACCGAGATGTCTCCCTGGGCACTCCTGCCGCTCCGTGTCTTCCTCGGCGGCACGTTCCTCTACGCGGGCCTGTCCAAGATCCTCGACTCCCACTACCTGGACCACACCTCACCCCTCGGCGTCCACGCGCAGATGCTGAACGCCGCGACGACCTCGCCGATCGGCGCGCTGGTGTCGTTCACGGCCGAACACCCGACCGTCACCGGCCTGGTCATCGCCTTCGGCGAGGTCGCCGTCGGGCTGGGTACTCTGCTCGGGCTGTTCACCCGTGTCGCCGCACTCGGCGGGTTTCTCCTCGCGCTGAGCTTCTTCCTCACCGTCAGCTGGACGACCCGCCCCTACTACCTCGGCGCCGACATCGTCTTCGCAGCAGCCTGGACACCGCTGCTGATCGCCGGCGACGCAGGCCCGTTCTCCACGACGGACCGCCTGCGCGCCGCAATACGTCGTCGTCGCCAAACGAACCCCACCCCAGAGCAAGGGAACGGCGCCGAACGACGCACCTTGCTCTGGGGCGGCCTGATCGCCGCGACGACCGCTGCCCTCGGCGGTGCCGTCGTCGCTCTGACCCGCCGCACCACCACCGACCCGAAAGCGAGCCCGCCAACAGCCCCAGGAACGGCCTCCCCGACAGTGATCGCTGCGGTCGCCTCCGTCGCCGTCGGTTCGTCGACGCGCTTCACCACACCGAACGGTTCCGCCGCCTACCTGCTGCGCCCCTCGACCGACACCTTCCTGGCTTTCCTCGCCGCCTGCACACACCAGGGCTGCCCCATCACGCCCACAGGCTCCGGCTTCCGCTGCCCATGCCACAGCTCCACCTTCGACGGCGACGGCCAGGTCACCGGCGGGCCGGCGACAAAACCCCTGACCAACGTGCCGGTGCAGGTCATCGACGGGCAGGTCACCACCGCATGACCCCTAGCAGCCCCGAGCGTCAGATCGGCCGGGTGAGCCTCAGGTCGTAGGCGAGGATGACCGCCTGGACCCGGTCTCGTGCGCCGATCTTGGCGAGGACCCGCCCGACGTGGGTCTTCACCGTCGATTCGGACAGCGTGAACCGCTGCGCGATCTCGCCGTTGGTGAGGCCCTGGCCGATGGCGACGAGGATCTCGCGCTCGCGCCTGGTGAGGAAACGCAGCCGAAGATCCTCCCGCACGGGCCCGCAGAGGTCATCACCGAGCCGGTCGGCGAACTCGTCGAGCAGCCGCCGGGTCAGCGCCGGCGCGATCACCGCGTCCCCGGCGGCGACGGCCCGGATCCCGGCGAGCAGCTCCTCCGGGCGGGTGTCCTTCAGCAGGAAACCGCTCGCCCCGGCCCGCAGCGCGGCGAGCGCGTACCGGTCCACGTCGAACGTCGTCAGCACCAGGATCCGCGAGCGCCCACCGGCGGCGGCGATGCGCCGGGTGGCCTCGATCCCGTCCACGCCCGGCACGCGGATGTCCATCAGCACGACGTCGGGATACAGCTCGGTAGTCCGTCGAACGGCCTCGGCGCCGTTCTCGGCCTCGCCGACGATCTCGGTGTCGGGGGTGCTCTCCAGCAGCATGCGAAGCCCGAAGCGCTGCAGCGGCTGGGCGGCCACCACGAGCACAGAGATCATGACTGGCTGCCTTTCATGGTTCGGCCGTTCGTGGTTCGGCCGTGCCGGGGAGGCCGAGGCCCGCGTCGCAGGGCGGTGCCTACTTCCTACCGAGCGAATCTGAGACGACTGTTAGAAGGGCGCTCACCCGACAGGGGCGTCGGCCGCGGCAGGACACCTGCCGTACGGCAATCTCCGTATCCGGGGCCTGCATCTGCACGACGACCCGGACGCAGGAGATCGAGAGGCTGAGGCCATCATCCGAATCGAGAGCTGGAGTGGTCTCCCATGGCAGGCATGCTGAGTCGTCTTGGTCGTTTTTCTTATCGCCGCAGGTGGCTGGTCGTGGTGGCGTGGCTGCTGGCGCTCGGCGGGGCGGTGACGTTCGCCGTCACCTCGCAGGGCCCGGTCAACACCCGGGCGACGATCCCGGGGATCGAGTCGCAGGAGGCGTTCGACCTCATCGAGGAGCGCTTCCCCGACGCCGCGACCGACGGCGCGTCGGCGACGATCGTGTTCGTCGCACCCGCCGGTGAGGACCTCGCGTCCGCGGAGAACGCGCAGGTCGTGGACGAGACGCTGGCTTCGTTGGCCGACAACCCGCAGGTCTTGCGGGTGACGCCGCCCTCCCCAGGCGGAAGCACCAGCGCCGACGGCACGACAGGATTTGCGTCGGTGTCGTACGAGGTGCCGTCGTCCGAGGTGACGGAGGCATCGCGCACGGCACTGGCCGACGCGGTCGAGGAAGCGCGCGACGCCGGGCTGACGGCGGAGATGTCAGGATCGGCGCTCAAGACGAGCACCCAGATGAGCGTCATGGAGCTGGCCGGCGTCGGGATCGCCGCCGTCGTGCTCGTGATGACCTTCGGCTCGCTGCTGGCAGCGGGACTTCCCCTCCTCACGGCGCTCATCGGCGTCGCCATCTCCTTCCTCGGCGTCTGGGCCGTGGCCGGCCCCCTGGGGATGACCATCACGACCGGCATGCTCGCGCTCATGCTGGGGCTGGCAGTCGGGATCGACTACGCGATGTTCGTCGTGTCGCGATTCCGGGAGGAACGCCATGGACCTGACGACGGCTTCGAGGCGACGGGCCGCGCGGTGGGGACGGCGGGCTCGGCCGTGGCCTTCGCCGGGGCGACCGTGGTGATCGCACTGGCCGGACTGTCGGTGGTGGGCATCCCGTCGCTGATGAAGATGGGCCTGGCCGCCGCGGGTGCGGTGGTGATCGCGGTCCTGGTGGCGCTGACCCTTGTTCCCGCGCTGCTGGCGTTCGCGCCGAACCGGGTACTGTCACGTGCCCAGCGTCGCGGCGACTTCCAGCTGCCGTCCCGCCGTCCGGTGGCGCGGCCGTGGATGCGGACCGTGCTGCGTCGCCCGCTCCTGATCACCTTGGCGGGTGTGAGCCTCCTCGCCGCGGTCGCCGTTCCGGCGCTGTCGCTCCAGCTCGGCACCCCCGGAGACGCGTCGTTGCCGGTCACGGAGACCCAGCGCCGCGCGTACGACCTCCGGGCCGAGGCATTCGGTCCCGGGTTCAACGGTCCGCTGACCGTCGTCGTCGACGCGCGGGACGCAGCCGATCCGGAGGCCGCGGTGGCGAAGGTCGCCGACAGCATCAGCTCGACGGGCGGCATCGTGTCGGTCTCGCAGGCCAGCTTCAACGAACGCGGCGACACGGCGATCCTCAGCGCGGTGCCCTCGACGAGCCCGACCGACGAGCGCACCGAGGATCTCGTCGACGAGCTGCGCGCCGCCCGGCCGGATCTCGAGGCCACCGAAGACGTGACCTACGAGATCACCGGGACCACCGCGCTGGACATCGACATGGCACAGAAGACGCAGTCCGCGCTCGTGCCCTATGTGGCGATCGTCATCGGCCTCGCCGTGCTGCTCCTGATGATCGTGTTCCGCTCCGTCTGGATTCCCGTCACGGCGGCACTCGGCTTCCTGCTCTCCCTCTTCGCCGCGCTGGGCGTGATCGTCGCGGTGTTCCAGTGGGGCTGGGCGGCCGACCTCCTCGGCGTCGAGCAGACCGGCCCGGTCATGAGCCTGATGCCGATCCTTCTCGTGGGCATCGTGTTCGGGCTGGCGATGGACTACCAGGTGTTCCTGGTGTCGCGGATGCGCGAGGCGCACGTGCACGGCCGGCCCGCGCGGGAGGCCATCGTCACCGGGTTCGAGCGGAGCTCGAAGGTGGTCGTCGCCGCGGCGGTGATCATGATCGCGGTGTTCGGCGGATTCGCCACGGCGCACGAACCGTTGATCAAGATGGTGGGACTCGGGCTGGCGTGCGCGGTGTTCTTCGACGCCTTCGTCGTACGCCTCACGCTGGTGCCGGCCATCCTGCAGCTGCTCGGCGAGCGGGCCTGGTGGCTGCCCCGATGGCTCGATCGCGTGCTGCCGCGGGTCGACGTCGAGGGCGAGTCGCTGCAGGAGGAGCCGGCGGACGCACCGCACGAGCAGCGGGATCTCACCGATGCGGCAGGCACACGGTGACCATCCGGGTAGTGTCCGCGGAATGAACGTGTTGGCGGCGCTGGTGGCGTTCGTCTTCGCTGCCCTCGGTGCGAGCGTGAGCACCGAGGGCATCTTCCGGCCGGACGCCCTGCTCCCTGGGGCGCTGCTGAGCCTGTTGGCGAGCGCGGCTCTGCTCGTCTCCGAACGCTTTCCGAGGGCGGCGGCCGTCGTTGCGATCCTCAGCGGGGCCGCGGCCTGCGCGCTCGGGTACCTCCCGACGCCGTTGCTGCTGGCGCCGCTGATCGGATGCCTGTATCGCCTCACGGTCCATCGCGGCACCACTGCCGCCGGCTGGTGGACGGGAGTCGCGGTGGTGGCCGTGTCCCTGGCCGCGGCCACGGCCGACGTGCAGCCGACGGCAGGGGCAGTCCTCCTGCGCACGGTCGGCGTAGCCCTGTGGCTGCTGCCGGCGGTCTTCGCCGGCCGGCTCGCCCACGCGCAGCGGGCATACCTGCGGGTCGTCCAGGCGCGTGCCGAGGACGCCGAACGCAGCCGGGACGAGGAGGTGGGACGTCGGTTGGACGAGGAGCGCCTGCGCATCGCTCGTGACCTCCACGATGTCGTCGCACATCATCTCGCCGTGGCCAACGCACAGGCCGGGACGGCCGCGCACCTGCTGGGGAAGAAGCGACCCGAGCAGGTAGCCGAGCTCCTGAAGGGGCTCAGCGAGTCCACGTCGGCCGCTCTGAGGGAGCTCAAGGCGACCGTCGGGCTGCTGCGCCGTCCTGGCGACGACTCCTCCGAGGCGGCACTGCCGGCACCCGGGCTCGACCAGCTGCCCGATCTCATCGAGGCGTGCCGAGTAGCAGGGATGGAGGTCCGCGTCGTCGAGGTCGGGACGCCGCGGCCGCTGCCGGCGCTGGTGGAGCTCACCGCGTTCCGTGTCATCCAGGAAGCCCTGACCAACGCGACGAAACACGGCGACCGGCCGGCGGTCACCGTCACCCTGACGTACGACGACGACACTTTCTCGGCGCACGTGGTCAACCCGTCCACCGGTTCGGCTCGAGCCGAACCGGGCGGGTACGGCCTGATCGGCATGCGTGAACGCGCGCTCGCCGTAGGCGGCTCTGTCGCTGCCGGTCCCGACGACGAAGACCAGTACGCGGTCGCGCTCTCGATCCCGCTGACCCGCTGGCAGGAAAGCCCCGTGTCCTAATGATCCGCATTCTCCTCGCCGACGACCAGGCTCTGCTGCGTTCGACCTTCCGCATGCTCATCGACTCCTGCGACGACATGACCGTCGTTGCTGAGGCCGCCAACGGCGAGGAAGCAGCCGAGCTCACCGAGGCACACCGGCCCGACCTGGTCCTGATGGACATCCGGATGCCGGTGGTGGACGGGCTGGTGGCGACGCAGCGCATCTGCGCAACGCCCGAGCTCGCCCACACGCGGGTTCTGATCCTGACGACGTTCGAGACGGACGAGTACGTGGCCCGCGCCCTGGAAGCGGGGGCGAGCGGGTTTCTCGGCAAGGACGTCACGGCGGATGCGCTCCTCGCCGGAATCCGTACCGTGGTCGGCGGCGAGGCGCTCCTGTCGCCGGCGGCCACACGCGCGCTGATCGGCCGGTACCTCTCCGGAACCGGCACCACGGGCGAGTCCCCCACCGGATCGCTCGGGAGCCTGACCGACCGGGAACGCGAGCTGACCGCGCTCGCCGCTCACGGCCTGTCGAACCAGGAGATCGCCGAGCGGCTGTTCGTGAGTCCTCTGACGGTTCGAACGCATATTCACCGGGCCATGATGAAGGTCGGCGCGCGTGACCGCGCCCAGCTGGTCGTCGCCGCCTATCAGCAAGGGTTGGTCCGTGTGCGGTGAGCGGTGGCAGCCTCCGCAGCCACCAGAGCCAGCTCGTCCTCCCACGCGCGGAACATCCGGATCCGACTGGCGCACATCACTGCGGCGACCGCGAACATTCCGCCGGCGACCGCGAAGGGGATCAGGAACCCGACGCCCGACGCGAGAAGCCCTCCCAGAGCTGCGCCCACTCCTAGGCCGGTCAGGCTGAGAAGGCGACTCATCGATCCCACACGTCCCATCATCGCGGCGGGCGTGGCCTTCTGACGCACAGAAGCAGCCATCACGTTCCACACGACGGCGTGCGCGATGTACGCCGCGAGAGCGACCGCCACGACCACGACATTCGTCGTCAGGGAGATCACGATGAAGGAGATGGCGCCCACGCCGAGCGCCGCGACGATGGTCCAGCCGTACCCGAGCCGACGGCGTAGGCGAGCTGCGACGAAGGCGCCCAAGAGGCCGCCGAGCGCGGAGAAGGAGAGCAGGAAACCGTATCCGGCCGGACTCAGCCCGAGCTCCTTGGTGGCATAGAGGGCGAGGTAGGAGAACGGGATCATGTAGGCGACGCACGCCAGCGCCCCGACGATCACGAGCAGCCGCACGAGACCATGGCGCCACGTCCAGACGGCACCCTCCCGGATCGACGAGAGTGTGCCGTGCGAGGCTGCCGTTCGGTCGGCAAGCGGGACGGTGTACGAACCCCGCAGGCGCCAGTAGGCGAGGCCTGCCACGAGGAATGCCACAGCGGTGAGCGCCGATGGCGCGAAGGCTGCCGCCGCGAAGAGAAGGCCGCCCAGAGGAGGGCCGACGAACTCGTCGACCACGGTCTGCGTGCCAGCGATCTGGGAGTTCGCCCGGTCAAGGCCGTGTGGCTCGACCGCCTGCGGTAGGACCGCGGACGCGGCACTGTCAGAAAGGGTCTCGATGACCCCCATGACGGCGTACACGACGTACAAGGCAACGAGCGGCGCAGCGTCGATCATGACGAGGACAGCGAGAAGCGCGAACACGGCGGCGCGGGAGAAGTTCGCCAAGAACAGCAGTCGCCGCCTGTCGTACCGATCGATGAGCACACCGATGCCGAGTACCGACAGCACGCGCGGCGCGGAGTGGGCGATCGCCAGCCCGGAGACAGCTAGCGGGTTGTCCGTGAGCGTCACCGCCAGCAAGGGAATAGCGATGAATGTGATGCCGTCGGCAAGGTTCGACGAGGCATTGCCGAACCAGATCCTGCGGTAGTCGGCCCCCCATGAGGTCACGGCACGTCCTCCATGAGTTCTCGGGGCTTCGCTAGGTGCTCCTGCTCGGTCAGGCCCTGCTGGTTCTCAGTACGCCTGACGCCTCGTTCGCTGGAGAAGACGCGCCAGCCGTCGGACTCCTGGACGAGACAATACGTGTCACCGTGAGAAACTCCCCCGTGCGCTACGTGACCGTGCAGTCGTCCAACGGCGGAACGATGACCGACATCCGCCCCTATCTCGAGTGGCTCGGCGCGCATGCCGACGAGCTGCCTCCCGGCGCCCGAGCCTTCGCGCTCGACCCGGAGCACTACGACTTCTCCCACACGTGGTGCCCGCGCAGCGCGTCGTTCGACACGATGTCCGTGCAGTTCACCGACGACGGTGTAGAAGTCATCCTGGTCCTGGCGGCGTGGGGCGGCGCTCCACCGGAGTTTGTCCTGCGGTACCGCGGTGTATCCCACGTCGAGTCCGACGGCGACCATGGCGGCTACCCGCGTTCGGGACTGCTCGTCGACGAGTTGCTACCCCACCCGGACGGCGTGATTCACGAGCTGGAGTTCACCGGCGGCACCATCACCGTCGTCGCACGCGACCTGACGGCCGGCTGGCGCGGAGAAGCTGGTCCGGAGAGCCCGCGCGATCCACGCGATGAAGTGAGACCGAGCGGGCCTCCCGTTGACCTGCACGATGCAGACCACGCGCCCGTTGCCGATGTCGAGATCCCGTCCGGGACCGTCGTGGACTGCACGGTGATGTGCCATCACCCGTTCGGCATGGGCGTCTGGGTCGCGGATCATGGCCAGTTCGGGCACGTGGACGTCCCCGCGATCCGAGACGGGAAGATCCGCGGCGTCGAGGACTTCCCGACGATCGGTACGCGGGTCCGAGCGGTGGCGCGCGGGTACAGCGGATCAAGGCAGCTCCGCCTGTCGACAAGACCGTCGGACCTTCCGGGTTGACCGAGCGTGGCAAGGCGTTGCTGCGGCAGATCGCTCAGGCGGTGCCGACACCGTGAATGTCGACCACGAGTGGCCTTGACTTCGCGGAGCGCCGTCCTCCGGGAATGAGCACATCAAACCTGCTGCCGGAGGAAGCTGCGGGCGGATGATCGCGATCAGATGCCCGATTCCACCCGCGCGCCCTCAGCACAACGAACTCGTCGCGTTCGAACATGGATCAGAAGATGACGTTGACTGCCTGGACCCATGCCGGACCCACCGTCTCGAGCGCGCCGCGGATACTCAGCCCGCTGCCGGATAAGAGACGGTCTTGTCGCCTGTGACCGTCTCCCCACCGACCACCCCGGTGACGGTCACGTTCACCTCACCGGCCGGGATCGATGCCTGGCGCGAGTTCATCGACACGTTTGCCGACGCTCCCGGCTGCACCGCGGCGAACGACCTCGAGCCATAGGGCGTCTCGACCTCCAGGTCGAGTGGCGCACCCGCACCGTTCGTCACTGCGACGGACACGTACTGCTTCCCCGCCAGGGTGCGCGTCGTGGCAGACACCGATACCTGCCGGATCGCCCTCCATTCGAGCTGACCTGCGGCGACGTCGAGCACGCGCTGCGCCTCGTCGGCCTCGTCCTGCGTCGTCCGATCAGCCGCGGCGATCTGCTTCGCCTCGTCGAGTGCGGCGCGGAAGACGGCGAAGTCGATGGAGACGTACCGGTCCTCGCGGGCGAGCAGCGGTTCGGCGTCGTCGATGGCCGTGTTCAGGCCCGCGAGGTCGACCTCGGGGGCCTCCTGTGGTTCCGGGCCGAACTCGAACCACTGCAGGTTCGCGACGTAGTTGAACTCCTGACCCGAGACGGCGTCTGCTCGCATGACGACGATCACCGTGTGGGTGCCCGAGACCGGCTCGTCGAGCTCCGCGGTCGTCTCCACGTAGTTGGCCCACCCACCGGTCTTCGGCAGCGCGACGGTGCCGACTCTCGTCGCCTCGCTCACCTCGTCGAGGTAGAACTCGAGCCGGCGGTTGTCGCCCACGCGGTCGTCGCGGGTGGACGCGCTGACCGTGACCTGCGTGAGGGGGTCCGGGCCGAGATCCCGGCCGTCGTAGGTCAGCCGGCCACCGTCCCAGGTTCCGCCGACGTTGCCGGCGGGCGGCTCACCGCCCTCCTTCTTCAGGCCGTTGCCGTTGTCGGCGTCATAGGTCTCGGCTTCGATCCGCACCGGTTCGGCCGTCTCGGGGCCGTCCTTGGCCGTCTTGATGAACTGGGCCCAGTCCAGGTTCGCGACCCACGAGTTCGGCTGCGACGGGTCGGGCGTACCGCCGAAGACGAGGTAGATCCGGTTCGATCCGTCGAGCGCCTCGGGGTCGTCGACCGTCGCCTCTGCGGTGACGTAGTCGTCCCACCCGTCGGTGGTCTCCAGATCGACCCGGGCGGCGACGGGACCGTCCACAGCGCCGACGCGTACCTCGACAAACTCGTCCGTGGCGCTGTCATCGGGGTGGTTCGCGTAGCGCAGTTTGACCCGCTGAGGGAGCTTCCCCCCGAAGTCGATGCCGTCGTACGCGATCCAGGAACCGACCTGGACGCCGCCGATGTGGCCGCTCCCAGGGCTCAGCCTTCCGCCGGACGAGTCGTCGAACTCCTCCGCCTGGAGCACCCGGTAGGGCGTCCCCGTGATCTGGAGAACGTCCGCCGTCCTCGTCAGCCGGTCGAGCGACGCCCGCAGGTCGTCGTCCGAAGCCGACTCGTTGGCGAGAGTCTCCGTCGCGCCGTCGCGGGCCTTCTCGAACGCGGAGAACGACGCCGAGGAGTACGCCCCGCGGACGACGAGCTCGGCCTCGACCAGCAGCGCGCCCAGCCTCTCGCGCCACCGCTGGTCCCGTTCGATCGTGACGGTCGCCAGGCCCGAGATCCCGTCGCCGCGGACGCTCGCCGCCGCCGCTGAGTCGAAGGCCGCGTCGGTGAAGTCCAGGCCGAAGGTCGCGCGCTGCGCGTCCCCGAGCGAACCGGTCAGCCGGAGCGTCGCCCGGTGCGCGTCGTCCAGGATCGCCGTCGCCACCACACCCTCGGGCAGACCAGGAAGCGCCAGGGCACCGTCTGCGACGAGATCCCGCCCCTTCGCCTCCGCGAAACGTGCGCCGCGCAGCGTGAGCGCCGCGGAGACGTCGACCTCACCGTCCGCCGCCGCCTTGAGTCGCGTCGGGTCCAGGCTCAGGGTCGCGTCCTCGAAGTCCACCCGGAACGCGAACTCGCGGGTGCCTGTCGAGGGCGCGCGCGTGAAGGCCTTGTCGGAGATCGCCACCGTGAGGTCGTCGATGCTGTCGAGCGCCCCGGAGTGCTCCGCCGAACCCTCGAGCGACAGCCTCACCCGGCGGTCTCCCGTGCGCTCCGCGACGAACGTCAACCCTGCGGGCACGTTGTCGGCGGTGATGGCCTCCGCGAGGCTGTCGCCGTCGGCACCCGCGAACGTGCCGTTCGCAAGTCTCAGGTCGATGCTGTTGCCGATGGTCCCGTCACCGGCCCGCGCCTCGGTGAACGTCCGCGACGACACCGAGACGGCGCTGATCGGGTCGTAGACCGAGCTCGGCAGCTCGTCGCTCAGCGACGACGCCGCCACCGCGTCGGAGGCCCAGTCCGAGGGCTCCTCCCCCATCCGGAAGTCCAGCTCACCCCCGGCGGTGAGCTGGTCGTACGTCAGCCAGGTGCGGTCGAACGCCTCGCCGTTCAGGCGTGCCGACTGGATGTAGTAGGCCTCGGGCGACACCCCGTCCGCGGAGATGTCGAAGGTCCGGCCGGAGGGATAGTTGATCCGCACGTTCTCGAAGAACGGCGTGCCGATCTGATACTCGTCGGATCCGGCGGCCACGGGGAACAGCCCCAGCGCGGCCGCGACGAAGGTGGACGACATCGTTCCGGTGTCGTTGTCCATCGTGGGCAGGAAGCCCTGCGGATCGTTCTTGAACACCTTCGTCTTCACCGGCGGGGTGAACTCCCCACCGCCCGACGGCGCCTCGTGGGTACCGCCGGTCGCGATGTACCGGTTCCACGTCTCCTTGGTGTAGATGCTCCGCACCCAGTGCTGGGTCCGCGCAGGGGCGCCGACGTAGTTGAACAGGTACGGCGCCTGCAGGTCGATCTCGTTCGCGTTGGCGTGCAGCATGCGCTTGCCGTCATCGGGCGCCTGCTCGCCGAACATGAAGCTGAGCGCCTTCCGCGTGGTCTCCTCGCCGCCCATCTTGTCGATGAGCCCGCCCATGTCGGCCGCGGCGTACCAGTGGTACTGCCACAGCGTGCCCTGGTAGAGGTTCGCGGCTTCGAACCGCTCGGGATCCGCGTCGACCCAGGCGCCGTTCGCGTCCTTGGGGAAGATCAGTCCGGTCTTGGTGCCGTCGGCCAGGGTGACGGAGCTCGGCTTGAACAGGTTCGTCCAGTTGGCGGCGCGCAGGCGGTAGCGCTGCGCCTCGTCCGTCTTCCCGAGCGAGTCGGCGATCGTCGCCATGGCCCAGTCGTCGTAGGAGGTGCCGAGCGTGTCGTCGACCTCGTTCGCGATGTAGCCGCGACGAGCGTTCCCCTCGTCGGCGTAGCCGCCCTGCGACTGCGAGACGAGGGCGGGCCATGCCTGGGCGAGACCCCGCAGCTGTGCGCCCTTGGCGATCGCGTCGGCGACGACGATCGCGGCGCGCTCGAACCGCACGGTGGGCACGGAGTGGGTGACGCTCGACAGGGATCCCTTGCCGGTGCTCGCGAACGATCCGTAGAGATCGACGACCGACTGCGCCATGTCGCGGAACACCTCGGGGTATCCGATCGCGAGGATCTCGTACTTGCGGAAGTCGTCCCAGAACCCCCAGCCGTCATAGTGCGTGTAGCCGTCGGTCTGGTGCACCTCGCCGTCGAGGCCGCGGTACGTGCCGCTCGTGCTCGTCGCGTTCACCGGCGTCCCGAACATGCGGTACAGGTGCGTGTAGAACAGCGTCTGCAGCTCGCCGTCCGGATCACTCGTCCCGGATGCCGTCACGGCGAGCCTGCCGAGGATCTCGTTCCACGCGGCCCGCGTCTCCTCGCGTACCTGCTCGAAGGAGCGGTCCCCCATCTCGGCGGCCAGGTCGATCTTCGCCTGCTCGACGCTGATGGGAGAGATGGCCACCCTGAGCCCGACCTGCTGGCCCGCATCCACCTCGAAGTCGAGGATCGCGCCGATGTCGGTGCCGTCGCGCTGCGGCTGCTCGGCGAGGTCACCGGAGCCACCCCAGGTGCGCACACCCGCCGCCGGTGCCGTCGTCTCCACGTAGTAGTGCATCCGGTAGTCGTAGCCGTTGAAATGGCCGGTGAAGTCGCCGGAGAGCGCGACGCGTCCGTCGTCCAGCGTCTCGTAGCCGAGCGTGGCGCCCCTGCGGCTCGTGAAGTTGTGCCGCAGGTCGACGACGAGGGAGGCGGTCCCCGCCTCGGGAAAGGTGAAGCGGTCCTGTCCCGTGCGCACGTCGGTGGTCGCCTCGGCGCGGATCGCGCCGGCGTCGGTCGCGAGGTCGACGGCGTAGTACCCCGGCTCGGCCTCTTCGTCCGCGTGGCTGTAGTCCTTCGCGTACGTGCCGGTACCCGGACGACTCGTGTACTGCTGATACGTCGGCACGACGAGGAGGTCGCCGCCGCCGCCCGAGCCGCCGACGCCGTTGAGGTTGGTGTGCGTGAAGCCCGAGATCTGGTCCTCGGCGTAGTCGTAACCCGAGTGCGAGCGGCCCGGAGCCGTCATCGGGTTGATCTTGACGATCGAGGTCGGCGCTTCCGCGCCGACGAGGTCCTGGCCGAAGTCGTCCTCGGTCGAGACGAAGGGGTTGACGAGACCGGCGTAGTCGGTCTCGTCCGCCACCGCTGCGGCGGCGGGTGTTTCGGTACCCGGGGAGACGCTGGACAGGCCGGCTCCGATCAGCGCGACGGCCGCGACCGCGGCGGTCAGACGAAGAGAACGAGATGCGAGGGACATGACCAGTCTTTCTCCGGAACGGGTGGTGTCAGCTGTGGTGTGGGACGGCACCGGCGAGCGCCTCTTCGCGAGCCTCTTCGCGCGCCTGCGCGACCAGCTCCGCGGTCCGTCGCTGCTCGCGACGACGACGCCAGACGCTCCAGGTCGTCAGCAGCGCCGCCACGATCAGGACGAGGAGCTGCGGCCAGGGCATGGCGAGCACTGTGGTCTGCGCGCTGCCGCGCTCGGCGTCGTCGAACGAGAGCTCGTCGGAGAGGGGGAGGGGCTGCGCCACCACGGTGACGTCGTAGGCGACGAGTGGCCAGGCGTCCGGGAAGCGGACGGTCCCGTGCCGCGTCTCCCCCGGCGCGATCTCGACGATCTCTTCGCCACGCAGGGTGAGCTCCCCGAGGCCGAACGGGCCGGACAGGGAGATCTCGGGCCGGGCGTTCAGGCGGGTGTTCCCCGTGTTCTCGAGCTCGTACGCGACGTCGATCGCGCCCGCCTCGAAGGGGTTCGGATCGCCCGTGTAGGACGCCGACGCCGTGAGGCCGAGCGATGGTTCGAGCTCGCCCAGCACGCGCGTCATCACGCGGAACCCCACCCGCGACTCGACCGCGACCTCGCCTCCGCCCGTCGAGCGCACGCTCGCGGCGACGCCCGCGGCGTGGTCGCCCGGTTCGGCGTCGTCGGGAACGGCCACCGTGAACGGCACGACCTCGGCTGCGCCCGCGGGGACGGTCACGCTCTCCGGCAGCTCGATCCACGTGCCGGCCGCGACCGACTCCTGGTCGGAGGGCAGCATGTTGAAGCGGCCCGTGTCGGTGAAGTATCCGTCGGCGGAGGTCAGCCGGAACTCCACCGGGTCGTCGCTGTGGTTGATGACGGCCATGTGCTCGGTGCGCGACTGGCCCGGATCCGCCGCCCACTCGACCCAGGCGCGACCGTCCTCGCCGTTCTCGTCGCCCGGGCGCACCGACCACGTCACGACGTCGTCCACTGCGGCGCGGGCAGGCGTCGCCACCAGCGCCGAGGCGGCGACGAGCGTCAGGACGGCGAGCGGGACGAGCGGGTTCTTCACGGGACGGGCTCCTGGGATCGGGGCGGGGCGACGAGAGCTGGGGCGACGAGCGCCGGGCGGGGAGCCGGAGGCGTGCTCCG
Organism: Promicromonospora iranensis; assembly: GCF_028994775.1. Taxonomy (GTDB): domain Bacteria; phylum Actinomycetota; class Actinomycetes; order Actinomycetales; family Cellulomonadaceae; genus Promicromonospora; species Promicromonospora iranensis_A. Next base: position 126,827 of record NZ_JAJQMN010000003.1, read on the forward strand.
GTCACCCCGCCCGACGCGACGACGTCACTCGAACAGCGACAGGGTGATCGTCGAGGAGTAGCTTCCGGCTGCCACGTCCGCCGGGACCGCGAGCTTGAGGTCCGCGACCGCGCTGAACCTGCCGCCCCCGGCGTTGGCATCGGCCGACTCAGCGAGGTACAGCAGCTCCTGGTCGGCCAGACCAGGCGCCGACGGAGCCACGTCGCCGCCGACCTCGACGAAGGGCTCGCCCTCCCCCTCGCCCGCGACGAGCTGCGGCGACCAGCCGAGGTGGCTCGCCTCGATCGTGTTCTCGCCCGGCGCGTCGTGGAAGTCGCTCGCGGTGCCCATCACGTACCAGAAGGCGCCGTCCGGGACGTCTTCCGGCGCACGGGTGTCGGTCACCGTGACCTTCGGCAGCGTGCCCGTGAAGACGCGCTCCAGATCGGTCGACTCGCCCTCCGTGAGGGCGGTCGAGTCGCTCTCGACCGTCATCGCGAGCGATCCCGGGCCCGTGAGCGGCTCGATCTCGACGTCGACGTCGACGCTCTTGGTGTCCTTCTCGTCGTCGGCCATGGCCGCCGAGCCCGCCGATGCCAGCAGGGCGGCGCCGAAGGCGATCGCGCTGCCGCGCAGCATGAGGGAGTTCTTGTTCACGTCGTTCTCTCCTAGTTCAGGTTCACGCGCGAGGCCGCACGGCGTCACGCGTTGATTCAGGGGCGATGGCTCAGCCGGCGGCCGGGTAGGAAGCGGTCTTCGAGGTCGTCACCGTCTCGCCGCCGACCCGTCCCGTGACGGTGACCGTCACGTCGCCGGCCGGGATCGCCGTCGCGCGCGAGCTCATCGCCACGCTCGCCGACTTCCCGGGCTGCACCGCGGCGAACGACTTGGCTCCGTATGCCGTCTCCACCACGACATCCACCGGGGCGTCCTCGTTGTTCGTCACGACCGTCGACACGTGCTGCGTGCCCCCGAGCGTGCGCGTCGACACGTCCACCGACACGTCCAGCTCCGTCGTCGCGTCCGCCTTGGCGAGCACGACCTCGTCCACGACGCTGTTCACCGGAGCGATGACGCCGTTGGCCTGGCTGCGCAGGGTGCGCACCGTGAGAGTCTTGTCAGTGACCTCGATCGCCGAGTAGTTGCGCACCTTCTCCTGGTTGATCACCGAGGCGAACCACGCTTCGGGAGCGCGGGTGTCGTAGTACTTCGAGCCGCTGGACGAGTTCGCCGTGACGTACAGCGCCTCGCCGTCCTCGGCCTCGACGCGTTCCTGGCCGGCGACCTCGGTCGGGTCGGCGAGCTGGCCGTCCTTGATCAGGTAGCTGCGCGTGTAGTTGTGGTCGTGCCCCATCAGCACCATGTCGAAGCCCAGCTCCGAGATCTTCGCCGGCATGTTGTTGCGCCGGTCGATGATGTCGCCGTCATTCGTGTGCGACGCGACCGAGTAGATCGAGTGGTGGAAGGCGAGCACCTTCCACCTCGCCTTGTCGCCCTGCTCCGCGATGACCTTCTCCATGAACGCGTTGTGGGAGTCGAAGTCGCGGCTGTTGGAGTTGATGTTGAGGAACAGCACGTCCTTGTAGAGGAACCAGTAGTCGCCGCCCGACGACGTGCCGTTGGACGCCCCACCAGATTCCAGGTCCTCGTTCGGCACGTTGAAGTGCTGCTCGTACGCCTTCGATCCGACGTCGTGGTTGCCGTTGGTCACGGCGAGCGGGACGCTCCGGACCTGCTCCGGCTTCAGGAAGGTGTCGTACTGGGCCTCGCTCGAGGCGGCCTCGACCTGGTCGCCCGCCGAGAACAGCATCTCGGCGTCCGGATAGGTCTGCGTCGCGACGTTCAGCGTGTCGATCCAGCCGGCTTCGTCGCGCGCGAGGTTCCCGGAGGCGCCCACCTGGGGATCACCGAAGAACAGGAAGGAGAAGTCGCCAGAGAAGTCCTGCGTGCGGAAGGTGTGGACGTCGGACCAGCCGGTCGCCTCGCTGCCGACGCGGTAGGCGTACTCGGTGTTCTCCTCGAGGCGGTCGAACGTGGCGTCGCGGAAGAACTCACCGCTCGTGGTCCCACCGCTCCTCGTCACCTCGACCGTGCGAGCCGATGCGGGGAAGACGCCGTCGACGACGTCCGCGGCCTCAGCGAGCTGCGCGACCTGCGGCACGTCGACGTTCGAGTACCAGGTGAGGTTGCGCTCGGCCTGGGTGGCGCCGACGTGCAGGGCGATGTCAGCGATCTCCGGTGCGGGGGCCGGGCCCGTCGGGGCCAGCGACGTCAGATCGAAGTAGATGTCGCTGCTGGTCTCGCGGTCCTGGTAGAGCGCGACGGCGATGGTGTTCCCGCCGGCCTTGAGCGCATCCACCGGGATCGTGAACGTGCTGGTCAGTGGGTTGCCGTTGCTCGCGCCGGCATAGGTCAGGTTCTGGTTCGCGGCCTCGTCCACGCGGTCGTCCACGAATCCGGCGACCTTCTCACCGTTGACGTAGACGCGTGCGGCGTCGTCGTAGGTGACCTTCCCCTGGAGCGACTCGACCTGCGCGAGCTGCGCGGCCGAGATCTCGAACTCGTTGCGGAAGTGATAGGTCGGCACGGTGTTCGGCGAGCCGGCCAGCGTGTACTGCAGCAGCGTGTTCGCGACGAAGCCGCCGCCGAGATCCGCGGCGCCTCGCTTCGAACCGAAGGGCCCGACGGCTTCCTTCCACGCGGCGTCGTCGAAGTCGGCCGTCGTCCAGGACAGCGAGCCGTCACCGGACGGGTCCGTACCGTCGTCCGAGTACTTCCAGGCGTCGGCCGTCGTGAGGAACGTCTCGGGCAGCGACTCGGGGCCGAACTCGAGGAAGTCGATGTTGCCGACGTAGTTCGGGTAGCTTCCGCTCTCGCCCGGCTTCGGGTCGACATGCATGACCACGATCACCTTGTGCTCGCCGGAGACCTCCGTCAGCAGGTCCGCCGTCGTCTGGCCGTACGAGGACCAGTCGCTGCCCGTCGCCTCCAGCGCCACGGTCGCGACCTTGTTCTCGGCGCTCTTCTCGTCGAGGTAGACGTCGATCGACGGGCTCACGCCGCTGCGGCTCTCGTTGACGACGTAGCGCACCGTGAGCGAGGACAGCGGAGTGGTGCCGAGGTCGACGTCGTCGAACCAGATCTCGGCGCCGTCGTAGGTGTTCTTCACACGCGATCCGCCCGAGGCACCGCCGTCCGGTTCGACGCCGGTGTTCATCACCCGGCCGTTGATCACGTCGCCGTTGTTGCTCCCCGTGTACGTCTCGGCCTCGATGCGGACCGGCGTCACGCCGGCCTCCGCAGACGACGCTGTGGAGGTCTCGTCGGCCGCCGTGGCGGGGAGAGAGGCGGCGAATACTCCCGCCACCAGCGAGACGAGGGCGAGGCCCGCGAGCCCACGCCGTCCGCTCCTGTGCTTACGCGAATCGCCGACCGGAGTCGGCGACGCTGTGGTCATCTGCAAGAGGTCACACGCCAATCTTGAGTTCCGTGCAGGGGTGAGAGCGCATCCATGCCGCCCGACTCGTCACCTTCCTCGCCCCATATGGCCCGATCGAGGCGATTCGATGAACAACAGGTGCCACACAGGGGAAGGATGGCGATCGCCGTCTTGCGCGATGTCGACGTACCCGGTTCGATACTCAGCCGAGATGGAGGACGACGCCGGTGGTGCCGTCCTGGATGCTCGCCAAACCCGCTTCGAGCGCATCCTCGCCGCGGTCCTCGGTGATGCTGGTATCGGTGAGCTCTCCGTCAGAGCCGGCTGCGGATCCGCGAGAGGTCGCACCGTCCCAGACCACGGCGGTGACGTTGCCGGTCGGCTCGGCCAGCTGCGCGCCGACGACGAGGAACTGCAGGTCGAGCAGCTGCGCGCTCTCGAAGCTGAACACGTCCACAACGCCGTCCCCGAGACCGACGATCAGGTCCGGCCGTGCGTCGAGAGCTCGATCGAGCGCCGCACCGACCGGGTCCTCACCCTTCTCGTCGGCGGGAAACTCACGCAGGTCCGCGCCGCTCGCGGAGGCCACTTCCCTTGCGGCCGACAGCAAGGCCATGGAGGGCGCCGAGGCATCGGGAATGATCGCAGCGATCCGGTACCCGTCCAGACCGGAGAGGGATGCGGGCGGCGTCGCCTCGATCGTGCGCCCCGGCTCGGGCACGATCTCGGAGGCAGCATCCGTCGGGGCAGGCACCACGTCTTCCTCGCTCACCGAACATCCCGACATCAGCGCGCCCAAGACCACGAGCATCACAACGCCACATCTGGTTCGCCCACGCATCACCGCGAAGTGAAGCCCAGCGCGATGATGCGCCGGTAGCCACCAGGTGTCCGGCGGGCGAACGCGCTCGCCCGCTCGGGTGCACGTCTCCCAGCGCGCTTCGCTCGCGCCGGGGCGCGTCACGTTCAAGGCCACCGCCGCCCTCGCTGACCGGCTCACCGAGTACATCGTGCGGGAGCACTCCTACGACGTTCCCGAGGTTCTGGTGACGCCCGTGATCGGCGGACACCAGAAGTACCTGGAGTGGGTGCGGGACGAGACGCAGCAGGAGTGATCATGCGGGTGTCGAGCCGAGATGCGCAGGTTGCGCCGGCTTCGCGCGGCCTACATGACCAGGTGGTCCTGCGGCCTCTCCCCCAACGTGCTCAGAGCGTCAGCGAAGTCGGACTGTCTGCTCATGGGGAACCACGCTAGCTTTCGCAGGTCGCAGGGTCGGATCGCCACGCGCTGATCGCCGTCGGAGACCTCGAGGTCGTAGACGCCCGAGCCCGTGATCCCACCAGACCTGACCAGCCTGACGCCTCCCGGAGTGCGCCGCACCGTCCACCGCGGACTGGTGTCGCCATAGCCCCACACCTCGACGCTATCGCGCAGAACCACAAGAATCACTGCCGACTTCGCTGACACGTAGGCAAGCGGGATCTGGCCGAGTACGAGTGGCCAGCCTGGCCGTAACCGCTCCACCTGTCGGACCATCCGTGCGCACTGCCTGCGCCCTATGAGCACCGTCGGCAGGAGCAGGACGTAGATGAGCAGGACGACGATCGCGATGGTCGCAAGCACGCCCAGCGCCGCACCTGGGCCGTTCGCGATCCAGGTGGTAACAACGGCTGGGAGCACAGCAAAGGCCACGACGGCAGCCGCGAGTCCGATCCAGAGCTTGGGGATCCAACGACGTTCTGCGACCAGGTCGATCGGCGAAGGGCCTCGGTCGCTCGTCATGGGCGCCATTTATAGCAGCGCCGAGGTAGCTACTCGGGCTGTGCGTCGCCGGGTGGAGCCAGCAGGTCAGGAGGGCGGGGCTACGGGGCTACGATCCAGCCTGTGCGACTGTTCGAGAACCTGACCGCCACGCAAGAACCAGCCTGGCCAGAGTTACAACGCCTCTTCAGGGAGGCGTCGGTGACCGTCGAGGTTCTCGCGCCTGACGAGGCGACCTGCCGTCGTACGCTCGAACAGCTCCAGGTCACGACCAAGTCATACCTGGGCGCCGTCGTCGTCCACAGCGGCGGGCTCCTGATCGACAACGGTTGGTTGCGCGTCTACGGAAGCCCGTCCTTGGGCGACCCTGCCCGGCTGCCCAGCCTGGCAGCGGTGAACGACTTCCCATCGGCACCCCAGGACACGTGGTCCCCGGCGCATGGGCTCGTCGTCGCCCACGACGTCCTCGGCGGTACCTACGTCCTCAACGGGCACGACCCTGAAGCCGTCGCACGACCAGGAAGACCGGGCGAGATGATCTATCTCGCTCCCGACACGCTCCAGTGGGAGCGGCTAGAGGCAGGGCACGCCGCCTGGCTCGCCTGGGTGCTCGACGGCGGCCTGACCGATTTCACGGACGGGCTGCGGTGGGACGGATGGGACGCTGAGACCCACAGTCTGAGTGGCTACCGGGGCCTGAACTTCTTCCCGCCGCTCTGGACCAAGGAAGCTCACGAAGACCTCGGCGCCACCAGCCGCGCTGCCGTACCCATGGCCGAACTGGTCGGACTTGCTCGATCGACTGCGGACCAGATCGATGGTGCCGATCTCGGACCACTCGGAACGTTCGACGATCGCGCGTCCGGGTGAGCACCATGCGAAGAGTCAGCGATCCAAGCGCGGTCCTGGCATAGATACCCGCAGGGTCCGAGGTTCCGAACCTCGTTCTTGGAGCGCCGCGCGCTTCCAGGTGCGGTAACCCCACAAAAACGATGTCTCACCACAATTGGTTGACGGCCGTGCTCTGATCCTGCAATCTGTGAGAGCGCTCTCACCGATGTTGCTTGTCAAGGAGCGGCGCGATGTGAAATTTCGCAAGTCCTTCATCACCCTCGACGACGCGGGAACGAGACGAGCGAAGCACCCCATGGTGGGCGGCTCCGAGAGGACAACGATGTTCCATCCTTCTTCCAGCACAGGTTCGACGGCCAATCCCGAACCAGCGATGCGACCGCACGGCGATCAGCGGCTCGGGTCTCGACGCCGACGCCGGGAATGGCGTTCACACATGGCTGTTCTCACGGCAGTCGTGGTCGCACTCTCCACGGCCGGCGCCGCCCCGGCCGTGGCGGCCGAACCGACGCCCGTCGGTGCCGGGAGCTACACGACCGATCAGGTCGGCCCCGCACCCGAGGGGTGCGCCCCGCTCGCAACCGACGCTCGCGCGTTCATCACCGACTCGGCGCCGGAAGGGGCTGTGCCGACGAACGACTGGTGGTCCTCGTTGAGCTTCAAGAAGTTCGACTGCTCGATGAGCGAGCCCCTGCACGCGCACCCCGTGTCGTACAAGCCGTCGCCCGAGGGCCTCGGGCTCTCGTACACCCAGCAGCCCACCCTCTACGGAACGCCCGGTGGGATCGGGGAGTTTCACTACCCGTACAGCCAGGACCTCGTCGTCGGGGTAGCGGGTCTGAACGCATCCGTCGCCGAGGTCGCCGATTGGAGCGACTGGACGGTCACCCCCTCCTGGAGCGACGGAGCACGCTCCATGACGGCGACGATCGGGCACGGGCTTCCCGTCACCTGGTTCGAGATGACCGGCGGCGATGCGCGCCTCACCGGTGCGTCGGACCTTCGTGTGTGGCTCCGCGACGGCGCCCGGATCGGATTCAGCACCGGCGGCGCCGACTACGTCGCGTTCGCGCCGACCGGATCGTCCTGGACAACCTCTGGCAGCGTGCTCAGCAGCAACCTCTCCGGCAAGGGCTACCTCTCTGTCGCCGCACTTCCGACAACACCGGGCGACGACGACGCGGCGCGGACCGCCCAGGCGGACTCGTACACCCCGTATGCCTATGTCGAGGTGACCGGAACTCGCGCCGACTACGACTACGACGAGGCCACGAGCATCGTGCGTACGACCTACTCCTTCGAGACCGAGGCGCACGAGGGCAGCAGCTCGGGCACGATCGTGGCGCTCTACCCGCATCAGGACGTCTACCTCGAGGAGACTGCCGGCGACGGGCCGGGCGGCGGCGCGGCCTCCGACCGCGACTACGAGTCCGCACGCGGCAAGATGAACACCCTGGTCGGAGCGACGTCGTTCACGACGGAGACTCCGTTCACCGGTGTCCTGCCGGAAGTCCCTGCGGTCGCGACCGCAGCGGGTGACGCGAATGCGCGGCTCGACGCCCTGCTCGACGCAGAAGCGGACGACCCGATGAGCATCGACGGTGGCGACACCTACTGGACCGGAAAGGCGCTCGGCCGCGCCGTGCGGATCGCGGAGATCGCCGATCAGCTCGACCGTACGAGCGTGCGCGATACGGCGCTCGGACAGATCGAGGCCACCCTCACGGACTGGTTCACGGCGAGCCCCGGCGAGACGGAGAAACTGTTCGCGTACAACGAGAACTGGGGCACCCTGGTGGGCTTCCCCGCCGGGTACGGCTCGGACAAAGAGCTGAACGACCATCACTTCCACTACGGGTACTTCATCGTCGCGGCCGCCACGCTGGCGCGGTTCGATCCGGCGTGGGCCACCGACCAGGAGTTCGGCGGCATGGTTGACGAACTGATCGCGGATGCCAACAACTTCGACCGCACCGACCTGCGTTATCCGTACCTCCGGGACTTCGACATCTACGCGGGTCACGACTGGGCGGCAGGCCACGGCGCGTTCGTCAACGGCAACAACCAGGAGTCGAGCTCGGAGGGCCAGAACTTCGCGAACGGTCTCATCCAGTGGGGTACCGCCACGGGCGACGACGCCACACGCGATGCCGGGATCTACCTCTACGCCACGCAGACGGCGGCGATCCAGCAGTACTGGTTCGACGGGTCCGGTGCGATGCCCGATGCCTTCGGGCACTCGACGGTGGGCATGATCTGGGGCAGCGGTGGAGCGTACGCCACCTGGTTCAGCGGCGAAACCGAGATGATCCAGGGCATCAACACGCTGCCGATCACCGGCGGTCACCTCTACCTCGGTCTCAGGCCCGATGACGTCGTCGACAACTACGACGAGATGGTCGCGGCCAACAACGGCAACCCGACGGTGTGGCAGGACCTCCTGTGGTCGTATCTCGCACTCGGGGACGGTCAGCGAGCCCTCGCCGCACTCGACGGGGACCGCGAGTACCCGGTGGAGGAGGGAGAGAGTCGCGCGCACACGTATCACTGGATCGCCAACCTTGCCGGGCTGGGCACGATCGACCCGGCGGTGACGGCTGATTCTCCGGTGGCGGCCGTCTTCACCAAGAACGGGGCACGCACCTACGTGGCCTCGAACATCACGCAGTCGCCCCTCACGGTCGAGTTCTCGGACGGGACCTCGCTCGCGGTGCCGGTCGGAAAGACCGTCACCTCGGGTGCTCATGCGTGGAGCGGGGGCGGCGCCGCGAGCGGCACCGACCCGACGGACCCGACGGATCCGCCCGAGCCTGCTGCGACCGAGTTCTACCTGACCGCGGGCGGCACGCTGGCCACTGGCCCGGGCTCTGCTACCACGGCCGTGCTGGGCGCGCGTTCAGGACCGGATGCGGTCGGTGATCCGAGCACCGGGCTCACCGCCACGCTGGAGCACGTCACGGGCGAGTTCGGCGGTCTGCGCACCGCGTTCGATCTCGGCGTGGACGCAGAAGCGAATGTCGGTAACGGCACGCGACTGCGCGTCTCCTACGATCTCAGCGGCGACGGCTCCTTCGACCGGGTGGAGTCGTACAGATACTTCGCCACGGACCCGGTCCCGGGCTTCGAGCGCTACACCTCTGTGAACCGGGCGCTGGAAAGCTCCGAAGGCACTCTCGGCGACCTCAGGGACGGCACGATCCAGGTCGAGATCTGGAACGTGATCGGCAACGCGCCCTCGCTCCTGAACCTCGAAGACTCCGTGCTGGAGGTGCCGTTCGGGCCATTGACGGTGAGCTGACGAGCACCAAGGAGCACGATGGCCCCGGTCGGTGGCGACCGGGGCCATCGGAAGGGACCGAGCCGGACCCCCCAGCGCCCTGACGCCGTCCGGCCGCGAGCCGGTCTATCCGCACCCTCAGGGACTGACCGGCGTCGTCGCGTACGAGTTGAGCTGCCGGTTCCGCTCCTCGATCGCCTCGGTCGTCGGCGGCACCAGCAGTTCTCCGCCCGGCGCGGCGGTCGCCTGGGCGTGCGTGACGTACGGACGCTGCCGCTCCTCGTACTCGGCGAGGGCAGCGCCGACGTCGTCCGGGTGCGTTCCCAACGCTTCGGCGAGGATCGAGGCCCCCGTCAGCGCGAGCGACGTGCCACGCCCCGAGAGACCGGAAGGACCGGAGGCCGCGTCACCGAGCAGGACCACCCGGCCCCGGTGCCAGCTGTCCATGTGGATCTGCGCCACGGTGTCGAAGTACAGGTCCGGGTCTCGCACCAGGGCGTCGACCAGCTCGGGAACGCGCCACTCGTCGTGCCCGGCGAACGCGTCGGCGAGGATCCGCCGAGCGGAGTCGGGGTCGCGGTAGTCGTGATCGAGCGGCTCGGAGCGGAAGGTGGCCACGGCAATCACCTTGTCGTGATAGCGAGCGAACCCGATCAGGTGGCCGGGGTAGTTGTAGAACGAGTTCTCCCGGCTCGTGGACTCCTCCCGACCGGGCATCAACCCGAACGCCACGTAGTAGCCCAGCGGACGCAGGTACTCGCTCTCGGGGCCGAAGGCCAGGCGCCGGGTCGCGGAGTGGATACCGTCCGCACCGATCACGAGGTCGAACCGGTCGGTGGACCCAGAGGCGAAGGTGGCGTCAACGCCCGTGCCGTCGTCGGCCAGGGCCGTGACGTGCTCGTCGAAGATCAGGCGCACGCCGTCGGGCAGCGCGTCACGGAGGATGCGGGTCAGGTCCTCGCGGGCGATCTCGATGTCGTCGGCCGAGTCTCCGACCATCGCCTGCGGCACCGTCGCGAGCACGGCTCCGTCAGACCCGACGAAGTGGACGGTCTCGGTCATCGTGAGGCGAGCGTCCCGCACCGCGTCCAGGATGCCCATCCGGCCGGCGGCGCCGATGGCGTCGCCACGCAGGTCGATCGGCGATCCGCCGGTCCGCAGCCGGGCAGCACGCTCCACGATCGTGACGTCGTGTCCCGAGCCGCCGAAGGTGATTCCCGCCGACAGACCCGCGAGCCCGGCACCGGTGATGAGGATGCGCATGTCGATCTCCTTCCAAGAGACACGTTGTCTCTTAAGCACTCTGGTACCGTAGCACGCAGAGGAGACACTGTGACTCTTAATGGGACTCTTAATGGCGAGCGACGGCGCCGCGGTGCCGAGCTGGAGACCGCACTGCTCGACGCGGCGTGGGCCGAGCTGACCGAACGCGGATACGACGACCTGACCTACGACGGCGTCGCCCAGCGCGCCCGGACGGGCCGCGCCGTGCTCTACCGCCGCTGGCCCGCCAAGGCAGAGCTCGTGCATGCCGCCGTGCTGCACGTGATCGGTAGCGAGCCGGCCGAGCCTCCGGACACCGGCAGCCTCCGCGGCGACGTGATCGCCGCCCTCCAGCAGACCAACAGCACCAGGATCGTCATGGCCGTGCAGCTGCTGACCCGTCTGGGCGACTACTACCGCGCGACCGGTGTCTCGCTGGGCGGCCTCATCGAGGCGGCCACCGGCGGGAAGAACCCGATCATGCGGGTCATCGCCGAGCGCGCCGCGGCACGCGGTGAGCTCGATCCCGTAACGATCACCGAACGGGTACTGCGCGTCCCGGTGGACCTGTTCCGGATGGAGTTCATCCTCACCTACGAACCGGTACCCGACTCCGTCATCCTGGAAATCGTCGACGACGTCTTTCTGCCCCTGGTCAACGCAGGGCGTGTTCCGACTGGATCACACGGCTCGTCCCGATCCGCTATCGACTCTCGGTCTCAGCGCAAGTCCTGACGCCCCGAAAGGCGCGGATCGCATGATGGCTCCGGCACCGACCTTCACCCCCTGATCGTTTCTGATCGTTCAAGGCTCACTCTTGACCACATACTGCTCGAGTGGAACCCTTACGGCGACGCTGACCCGCGCAAACGATCAGCATCGAAGCCCTCCGTTAGTTCAACGACGAACACGCGCAATGACGCGCGAGATGGGTTGCACCGTGACGACACTCCGTCCAACCTCCCCACGCCCCCGGCGGCCCTGGGCGCGCCTGACCGCCCTGCTGGCCGTCCTGACCCTCCTGCCGTTCACCGCCGTCGCGGGCAGCGCCCCCGCCGCTGCGGCCACCGACCAGTTCCGCGGCATGAACTGGGCGGTCTCCGGTGACAACTTCTCGACGAGCCCGCTGGTGCTCGACGGGCTCTCGTCGTCGGACAGCTACGACACCGTGCGCGCCAAGGCCAACGCGCTCTACGGCGACATGGAGTCGACGCTCGGCGTCAACACCGTCCGCCTGCCCGTCAACGCCCACACGGTCGGCACGGCCTGGTGGGGTGCCTACCGCGGCACGATCGACGCAGCCACGGCCCGCGGGTGGAAGGTCATCCTCGGCTACTGGGAGGACGGCGCCGCCTCCGGCGGCAGGATCACGAACACCTCCGCCTGGAACTCCATGTGGAGCACGATCCTGTCGCAGTACGCCTCGAACGACCTCGTCTACTTCGAGCCGATGAACGAGCCCCACGGCTACTCCTCGACCGCATGGCGGGACACGGCCGCCGCCTGGCTCAGCACGCACAGCAACGCCCCCGACGGCCGGGTCCTGATCGGTGGCACGGGCTACAGCCAGGACCTGCGCGACGTCTGCAACGACTCACGCTTCAACAGCACCCTGCTCTCGTTCCACACGTACACCTTCATGTACAGCGCGATGACCTACGACGCCTGGAGGTCGCACATCACGACCCGCCTGGGCAACTGCGCGTCGCGCGCCGTCGTGACCGAGTTCGGCTCCGCGATGAACAACGGCCTGAACTACAACGACAGCGGCAGTGCCGACAACATGGTCCGGTACCTGCGGGCCGTCGCCGAGGTGATGCGCGACAACTCCATGGGTGGTGTGTACTGGCCGGCTGCCGGCGGCAAGCAGGGCAACATCGGCTACGACTGGTACTCCATCTACATCAAGAGCGGCAGCGGCACCGCGCTCGACCTGACGATCCGCAACTACTCCGGCGCCAACCAGTACCGGTACGCCATGGGCGACAACGTGAACCCGAGCGGCGGCACCGGCTCCGGGTCCCGCGCCGGGACGATCGCCGCCAAGCACTCGGGCAAGTGCATGGACGTCGTCTCCGCCTCGATGTCGAACGCCGCCGAGGTCACCCAGTACACCTGCGGCACCGGGACGAACCAGCGCATCGCGCTGAACGATCTCGGCAACGGCTACTACAACCTCGTCGCCCAGCACTCCGGCAAGTGCATCGAGGTCGACGGCGCGTCCACGGCCGACGGCGCGAGCATCACGCAGTACACCTGCAACGCGGGCAGCAACCAGCAGTGGCAGCGCATCAGCGTGGGCAGCGACCACCAGTTCAAGAACCGGAACTCGGGCAAGTGCATCGACGTCCCGAGCGCCTCCACCGCCAACAGCGCCCGCCTGAAGCAGTACACCTGCAACACCAGCAGCACCAACCAGGTCTGGACGATCGGGAACTCGTGATCGCAGCCTGACACCGCACGCGGCGGGCGAGGCCACAGCCACGCCCGCCGCACGGGGCTCCGCCGGTGATCAGGTCCGTCGCAAGCACACGATGAGGAAGGTTGCTCAGCAGGCTCGCAGCCGTCGCAGGTGTGGTCCGATGACGACCACCGCGTCCGCCCGACGGCGTCCCCCGTCCCACCCGGCAGTTCGCCCGAACCGGGCATGTGCCATAGGTTCTGACTATGGCTGAGCCGGGCAGCGAGGAACGGGCGAAGGAGCCGCGCACCGTCCCCACCATCAGCGACGTAGCGCGGCACGCCGGCGTCAGCCCGATGACGGTCTCGCGTGTGCTCTCGGGCGGCCAGAACGTCAGTGCCACGATGCGCCGCAAGGTGGAGACCTCCGTGCGCGCCCTGGGCTACCGCCGCAACGAGAACGCGCGGAGCCTGCGGCCCGGCCACCGCAGCGGTCTGGTCGGCGTGGTGGTGACCAACCTGGCGAACCCGTACTACGCCGAGGTGCTCGAGGGGATCGGCGAGATCCTGAGCGAGGCGAACCGGCGGGTCGTCTTCGGCACCTCGCACGAGGATCCCGAGGAGGAGGCACGGCTCATCGCGGACTTCGTCGGCCGCCAGACGGAGGGGCTCATCGTGGTGCCCGCCGGCGGCCCGTCGGAGCATCTGCGGCCGGAACAGCGGCACGGTGTGCCCCTGGTCTTCGCCTCACGGCGGCAGGACGGCGTGGACGTCGACGCCGTCATCGTGGACGACGTGCGAGGCGCGGAGCGGGTCACCGCCCTGCTGCTGGAGGAAGGGCACCGGCGTATCGCGTTCGTCGGCAACGCGGTCTCCGTCTTCACCGGGCAGCGACGCTACGAGGGGTTCGAGCGCGCGCACGCCGCGGCGGGCGTCCCCGTGCTGCCCGAGCTGGTCCGGCGCGGACAGCAGGACATCCACTCCGCCGAGACCGCCGCCCGGGAGCTGCTCGCCCTCGACGAGCCGCCCACGGCGATCTTCGGCGCCAACAACCGAAACATGGTCGGTGCCATCAAGGCCCTGCACGCCGCCTCGGCCGTGCGCGGGACCGACCTGTTCGCCCGGGTGCGGCTCGCGAGCTTCGACACCTTCGACCTGGAGGAACTCGTGCCGGGCGACCTCTCCGTGGTCACGCACGACGCGCGCGAGCTGGGCCGCACGGCGGCGGAGCTGCTGCTCGTGCGGCTGCAGGGCAAGCGCCCCGACCGGCCGACCCGGACGATCGAGCTGCCGACGTCGATCCGCACCCGCCGTCGGTCGGAGGAGCGCCTGCCCGGCGCCGAACCGGCTCAGCCGGCGTAACCGGCCGAACCGGCTCAGCCGGCCGGGCCCGCTCAGGCGGCGTCGCCGTAGTCCTGCTTGCGCCAGGCGAGCAGCGCGAACACCTGGATCGCGCCGGACTGGTGCAGGGTCTGGGGCTTTGCGTCCGGGGCGGGCGCTCCCCCGCCGCCGGACTGGAACCGGAACAGGCCTGAGGCCTCGTCCCGGTTCTCCGTCCAGATGCGTTCGGCGTACCGGCTCATACCGTCGACGACGGCGGACCTGCGAGCGCCCGCGATCGACTCGAACAGCAGCAAGTTCGCGAACATGATGGCGTTGAACACCACGGGCTGGTCGTAGAGCCGGTCGCCGCGCAGCCAGTGGTCGACGGCGCCGGCCGCGTCCGCCGTCGCGAGGTCGAGGTACCGCTGCTCCCCCGTGGCGCGGTGGAGCAGGGCCGCCGCGCCGACCATCGATCCGGAGTTGTAGGTCCAGAGGGTCTCCTCGACGGTGCCGTCGAGCAGGATGCCGTTGGCGTAGAGGCCGTCGCCGCGGCTCAGGGCGACGCGGACCCAGTCGTAGGTGCGCCGGGCCCAGTCGAGGTACTGCGTCTCGCCGGTCTCCTCGTAGAGGTGGACGGCCAGCTCGGAGGCGAGGCTGGTCACGTTGGCCGCGCCCCGGTAGGGGTTCCAGTCGGCCTCGACCCAGTGCATGCCGCCGGGGTGCTCGACGTCGGGGTCGGTGTCCCAGGCACGGGGCAGGAACTCGAAGACCCGCCGGGCCCGGCGCAGCAGCTCGGGTTCGCCGGTCATGCGGTAGCGGCGCACGAGCTCGAGGCCGATCACGGCGTTGTCGTCGAAGAACGGGTCTCCGCCGCCGCCGAGCGGGGCGGGCGGGTAGGACGCGTACGCGCCCCGATCCGCTTCCCAGTACCGCTCGAGGCCTGCGAAGCGGTCGGCGACGTCATCGGTGAAGCGGCGTCCGGACCCGGGGAGCCGGTCGACGTTCACGGTGGCGGCCGTGGCCTCGCGCAGCGGCCAGACGTAGGAGTACTGGTTCTCCCCCGGCTCGGGGTCCAGGCCTTCGTTGTACAGGCCGGTGTCGGGCAGGTACAGGTGCCGCTGGAGGGCGGCGTAGCCGTCGAGCGCACGACGGCGCCACGGGTCGGCGGCGGGGTTCGCCGTCGCCGGCGTGGCCAGCAGCGGGGCCGCGAGCACGGCCAGCCCGACGCCGCCGAGGCCGGCGGTGAACGTGCGGCGGGACAGGGGCTGGGTCGTGGGCAGGGAGACGGGCAGAGAGACAGGCAGGGAGAAGGGCAGACGAGGTTCAGGCACAGCGCACTCCTTCGTGGTTGTGGACCGGTGGTCTGGGGCCGAATGGCCCGTTCAGCGGGTGGTCAGGAGCACGGCCGTCGTGCCCTGCGGTTCGATCGGCACGGCGATGCCGTCGGCGGTCACCGTGAGCTGGTCGACGCGGTCGCCCAGGTAGGTGGCCGTCGCGGCCTCGGTGACGTCGAAACCGGGGCGCAGCCGGACGACCACGGGCTCCTCGGCGTAGGACTGGAGCCGGACGAGGTTCTCGCCGTCGGTGCCGGTGGCGGTCACGGCCACGAGCCGCACCCGGTCGTCGTCGAGCTGCAGCAGGGACCGTTCGGCGTGCTCGGCCGCGGCGGCCCCGGCGGGTGTGCCGGGCCGCGCCGTGGCGAGCACCCCGAGGACGGGGCGGGTCAGCTCGGCGGCCGTCCGTGCCGCCAGGGCGGCGGGGCTGATGCTCTCCCCCGCGCGGCGCAGCCCGACGGCGTAGCGGAACGACGTCTCGAAGCCCTGCTCGGAAGGGAAGTTGGTGTCCCAGACGTTGTTGTGCACCCACGAGTAGACGGTGGCGGGCTGGCGCGGCGTCATGCTCTCGGGGAACGGGGCGTAGGGCAGGGAGATGACCTCCGGGTGCACCAGCGGCGCGTCGGCCGTGACCCAGGCGATCGCGAGCTCGTCGTCGTCGAAGGACACCCAGTCGCGCACGGCCCGCATGTGTTGGGGAGCGCCCGGCACCTGCGGCAGGTCGGGGCCGGTGAGGCCGCCGGTGATCTCGTAGCGCACGCGCGGCGCGGGCACGGCGAAGGGGAAGGCCAGGAAGGCGCTCTCCTTGGTCATGGTGGCGGGCTTGGCGAGCCGGTTCTCCACCTCCAGACGGGCGGCGTCGCGGGGCAGCACGAGCGTGACCAGCACGTGGTGCACGCCGTCGGCCGCGTACCGGTAGGTCAGGCGTTCCTCGATCGGGGTGCTGACGCGCTCCACGACGTGGCCCGGCCCCGCCGTGGTGCGGCTGCCGAGCAGCTCGAGCTCGGCGGAGACGGAGGTCTTGTTGGACTGGTGGTTGTACCCGCCCGCCGTGGTGTACGTGTCGTAGACGTAGCCGTTCATGCCGACGACGGCGTCCTGGTCGACGATCTCCCGGCCCGTCGCCTTGTCGAGGATCGACGCCACGCAGCTGCGCTCCAGGTCGACCCGGACGCGCAGGTGCTCGTTCTCGAGGACCAGCGGGTCCGCCGCCGCGGGTGCGGACGGCGCGGGCGACTCGGCCGCTCCGGTCCGGTGCACGGTCAGCCGCACGGAGCCGAGCGCCGGGACGTCGGGCACGTGCACACGCACGAAGCGCCCCGCGGCACGGTTCTCGGGGTTGGTCTGCGGCACGGTCACGCTCGGCAGGGTGTCTCCGGTGCGACCGTCGCGGACCAGCACGGGCTCGTCGAGCGGTACCCGGCTCTCCCGGACGAAGAGGGAGACGGTGGTGGTGCGGGCGAAGCCGGCGGTGTTGACGGCGTGGTACGTGCTGTCGGCGCCGGGCTCCTCACGCAGCAGCGCGCCGAGGCGGGCGGAGGCGTGGTCGAGGAACAGGTCGGCGTCGTCGCGGGCCGCGAGCGCCCGGCCGTACTTCCAGTGCCACTGCTCGCTGCCGGACAGCCGCCCGGAGTCGGCGTGCGTCCACGGGTCCGAGGCCCCCCAGGTGTGCTCGTTGAACAGGGAGATCGAGGAGTAGACGGCGGAGGAGCGCTCGGTCTCCGCGGGCACGCCCTCACCGCCGAGCAGCCGCTCGATGCCGCTGACCGTCTGGGCGTCGGCGAGCGTGGCCTGCGCCTGGCGCGTCATGGCCTGCGGGCGGGCGGCGCTGCCCACGCCCTCGACCCACCAGTCGCCCCAGTCGCCGGTCAGGGTGGGCACGTCGTCGCCGACGCGCTCCTCGACGGCGCGGAAGAAGTCGGCGTTGGTCGACGTGCGCAGCTGCGGGTAGGCCCACGTCTCGTTCCACCGCTGGACGATGTCGGCGTGGATGATGCTCGCGGGCGCGTTGTCGCTGTGCCGTCCGAGCACGCGCAGGTGCAGCACGTCCCAGGGGTACGGTTCGCGGTCGGTCACGGCGGGCCCGTGCCAGCCGAAGGCGCCGGGCGCGTAGGGGTACGGGTTGGTGGCGAGCGCGGTCAGGTAGGCCGGCAGCAGCTCGTCGACCAGGTCGTACGACGTCGTGAACCCGAGGTTGGCGCCCTCCATGTACGCGAGCCCGTGCGGGCTGTCGGTCATCCACACCAGCACGCTGCGCCCGGACGGCGCGCTCCACCGGAACAGCCGCGGCAGGTGCTGGCCGCCGTTGAGGTGCGGCACGGAGCGGCCCGCCCAGTTGTGCGCCACGGAGAGGTACCGCACGCCCTGCTGCGCGAGCGCGTCGGGCAGGCCGACGGGCTGGCCGGGCACGTCGGTCTGCATGGCCACCGGCATGTCGATGCCGTACCGCTCGCGCACGTCGCGCGACAGGCGCAGCAGCTCGTGCAGCTCGTCGGTGGAGCAGGTGTCCAGGTGCAGGTTGTACGGCAGCGCGGTGAGCTCGAGCTGTCCGTCCCGCACGCGGTCCATGAACTCCTCGACGTGCGCCGCCGGGCGCGACCGGACCCACTGCTCGAACGGCCACAGCGCCTCGAGCGACCAGCGGAACCGGCCCTCCTCGGGCCGGTCCTGCGTGGCACGGGCCAGGTCCAGGCAGGAGTCGAGGAACGCGAGCTGGTTGCGCAGCACCGTGCCCTGCGGGTCGGTGTACCCGATGTCGAAGTGGGAGTGCTGCACCAGGTGGATCGACCACTCGCGCACCGGCACCTGCTCGAACGTGATCGAGTCCGTGCCCAGGTCGGGCAGCTCCAGGCTCACGTCGGTCGCCTCGCTCACAGCGGGCAGCAGCACGCGCACCGATCCCGCCGGCCCGGGCAGCGTGGCGGGCTCCACGGCCGTGCCCGACGGCGTCCGCAGCACGACCCGGCCAGGGTTCGCGCCGTCGGCCTCGAGGCGGACGCTCTGCAGCGTGCCGGACCCGGTGTCCCGGCGCAGGAGCGGCTCCGGGATCACCCGGACCCGCCGTCCGCCGATCACGGCCTCGGCCGCGACGGCGCGGCCCACCATCTCGGAACGGGCTCTGTCGAGCGACCAGGGGTGGTCCTTGACCAGTGCACGGCTCATCGGGAAGACACCAATCTCACGTCGGGTGATCACATCGGGTAGTCACATCGGGCAGTCAAATCGGGCATGGCAGGTGGGAACGGCGGGGTCCGGGGGCTACGGCGTGAGCCGCAGCGCGTTGACGAAGAATCGCTGGAAGGAGAGGAACAGCACCACCGTAGGAATGGACGCCACCAGCCCGGCCGCGAGGATGACCGGCGGGCCCAGGCCGGAGTACTGGCCGTTGAGCTCCGCGAGCGCCGCCATGAGCGGGCGCACGTTGGGGCTGGTGGACAGCGTGATGCCGAAGAGGAGGTCGTTCCACGTGGCGAGGAACTGGAAGAGGAACGCCGCGACCATCGCGCCGCGGGCCAGCGGCAGGTGGATGCGCAGGAACATCGTGAACCAGCCGGCACCGTCGAGCTGCGCGGCCTCGCGCATCTCCTTCGGTGCCGTGGTCAGGTAGTTGCGCACCACGAAGAAGGCGAACGGCACGGCGAGCGCCGCGTAGATCAGGACCATGCCGTACTGCGTGTCGTACAGGGAGGTGACGGCGTAGGCGTTGAACAGCGGCGACAGGAAGACCTGCAGCGGCAGGAGGGTGCCGGCGTAGATCAGCCAGAACCAGAGCACCGGTCGGCGCACGGGCATGACCACCACCGCGAAGGAGGCCAGGGCGGCCACCACCACCGCGATGAACGCGGAGCCGGCGGAGTACAGGAAGGTGTTCCACATCGCCTGGCCGATGTCGGCGGTGGCGAATGCGGTGGAGATGTTCTCGAACAGGGCGAACGAGGTGAACCACCAGCGGGGTCCCACGTACTCGTCGGCCGCCGTGAAGGCGTTCACCACCACGAGGTAGGTGGGCAGCAGCCACAGCAGCGCCACGGCCACCAGGAGCGCGTTGCGCAGTCGTCGTGCCATCGCTAGGCCTTCTCTCAGTCGTCGGGGCGCGGTCAGTCGTCGGACCGCAGCTGGCGCCGCAGGTAGATCCAGGAGGCGGCGAGCACGATCACGGTGAGCACGACGGCGACGGCGGCGCCGTACCCGTAGCGGCTCAGGGTGAAGGTCTGCCGGTACATCGTCAGGGCGAGCGTCTCGGAGGCCGTGCCCGGGCCGCCGCGGGTGAGCAGCCAGACGATGTCGAACGTCTTGAGGCTGCCGACCAGCGAGATGCCGATCACGACGATGCTGATGGGCTTCAGCTGGGGCAGGATCACCTCGCGCAGCAGCCGGAACCCGCCGGCGCCGTCGAGCCGCCCCGCCTCGATGGTCTCGGTGGGGATGGCCTGCAGGCCGACCAGGAACAGGATCATGTTCGCGCCGGTCGCCTGCCACGTGGTGGCCAGGATCATCGCGAAGGTGTTGGTGGGCCACTCGAGCAGCCACGGCTGCTCCAGCGACGACAGCCCCAGGAGGCCGAGGATCTCGTTGACCCCGCCGTCGGTCTGCAGCATGAAGTTCCACAGGATCGCGGTGACCGAGCCGGACAGCGCGTACGGCAGCACGACGGCGAACCGGGTGAACCTGCCCCAGCCGGAGCTGTTGGTGGCGACCGCGATGACCAGCCCGAGCAGCACCGGCAGCAGCAGCGTGCCCACCGTCCAGATGCCGGTGTTCAGCAGGGACCGCAGGAACGACTCGTCGGTGACCAGCGTCGCGTAGTTGTCGAGGCCGACCCAGCTGCGGGACAGGCCGTCGTCGCTGAAGAAGCTGCGGTAGACGGTGAAGAGGAACGGCAGCACGAGCAGGGCGCCGACCAGCGCCACGGCGGGTGCGATGAACAGGGCGGCCCAGGTGCGGGCGGCCCACGGGGCGGCACGGCCCGTCACAGCGACCACATCTCCCACTCGACGTCGGCCCGTTCCTGCATGCGCTGCAGCGTGCTGCGGGCGCTCGCCGCGGTCGGGTTCGCCATGAACGCGCTCAGCTCCTGGACGTTGCCCTCGATGAGGGCGGGCGGGGAGGCCTCCCAGTAGCGGGTGGCCAGGATCGGCCTGGCCTCCTCCACCTGGCGGGCGAGGTCACGCACCGGCTGGACCGGCGGCAGCGCCGCGGTGTTGGCGGACAGGTCGTTCAGGAAGTCGACCCAGACCTGCTGGGCGTCGGTGCTGAGCCAGTCGCCGGCCACGGCCAGCGCCTCGGAGCGCTTGTGCCCGTTCTCGGACACGGCGAGGGCCCCGCTCTCGGTGACGACGGCCGCCGGCGCGCCGGGGTTCACCGCCGGGAGCAGGAACAGCCCGAACGTCTCCTCGTCGAGCCCGGCCTGCACGTAGCTGGCGGCCTGCCAGGTGCCGTAGAGGTTCATGCCGACGGTGCCCTCCGCGAACCGGCCCGGTGCCTCCTGGACCGCGAAGTCCGGCGGCGAGAACAGGCCGCGGTCGTACATGTCGGTCCAGAGCGCCATGGCCTCCTGGGCGGTGTCGTCGGTGTAGGAGGCCTCACCCTCGGTCAGCGCCCGGTAGAACTCGGGGTCCAGGCCGTTGACGAGCTGCTGGAACCAGATGAGCGACTCCCAGGTGGTGGCGCCGCCGCTCCCGATGGGCACGACGCCGCCGTCGCGCAGGGCCTCCGCCGTGGCGATGAACTCGTCCCAGGTGCTGGGCACCGTCAGGCCGAGGCGTTCGAAGGCCGGCTTGCTGTAGAAGATCGCGTAGTAGGACTGGTAGAGCGGGATGGCGTACGGGCGGCCGTCGTGGCTGAAGCTCTCGCGCGCCGCCGGGGAGACCCAGCCACGGCGTTCGGCGTCGTCCCAGACCGTCGACAGGTCGGCGAAGATGCCGGACCGGGCGATGTCGCGCAGGCGGTAGCCGTTCCACCACTTCACGAGGTCGGTGGTCGAGTCGGTCCGCGCGGACATGCGCACGAGCTGCTGGTACCCGCTCACGTCGGGCACCGCCCGTACGGAGACGCCGTGACCGGTGCGCTCGCGGAGCACCTTGCCGATGCTCTCGAACCCGGACGCCCAGGTGGGGTTGTCGTTGGTGAGCGTCACGTCCGCCCCGGACGCCGCCCGGGTCAGGGTGCCGCGAGCACACGACGACAGCACGGCGGCGGCTCCGAGACCCGCGCCGAGGCGCAGGACCGTTCGCCTGTCGACCATCGCTCGGGGCAGCGTCTTCGCTGACATTCGGACCTCCTGGTCTCGTCGCTGGCTCCGGCGCCAGCGAGCATGATGGTGGGAATGGTATCGATACCAACGCGTGTCAGGCAAGGCCGTGGGGCGAATCCGCAGTTCGACGGCGGGTGTTTCAAGCGTCTCCGCAGGCCAGAGCCTTGTCAGAGGCGACTTCGGATGGCGGGAGGTGGTATCGCTACCGCGCCAGGCCGTCCAGAGGCCCCTTCTGGGCGGCTCGCGACGCGACCACGGCGCCCAGCAGGCTCGCCCGCTCCCGCGGCAGCTCCCCCGCGCACACCGCGGGCGGGCGGGCCATCGCGGCCCCGAGTCCGGCGGCCAGCGGCGGGAAGAGCAGGTCCGACGACGCCGCCATGGAACCGCCCACGACCAACCGCTCCGGGGCGAACGCCTCGAGCCAGGGCGCCAGCGCACCCGCCAGGGAGCCCATGGCGCTCTCGAGCGCCCGGGCGGCCACCCCGTCCCCGTCCCGCGCGCGGTGGGCGATGTCGACGACGTCGACGTCCCGGCCCGTCTCGGCCCGGTAGGCGAGCCGCAGGGCGCGCCGCGAGACGACGTCCTCCAGCGGCCGCCCGCCCACCCGCACGACATGGATGTTGCCGTCGGCCGGGACCAGCGGCCCGGTCGTGACGCAGCGGCCCTGGTCGACGAACGCCGAACCCACGCCGGTCCCGAGCGTGACGGCCACGACCCGGGCCGCGCCCGCGCCGGCGCCGGCCGCCCATTCGCCCAGGCCGAAGGCCTCCGCGTCATTCACGAAGCGCACCGCGGCGGGCTCCAGCCCCAGGCGTGCGGCAAGCTCGCGCCGCAGGTCGACGCCCCGCAGCGCGGCGAACTTGTCGACGCCGCGAAAGTCGCCGATACCCCGCTCGTAGTCGAACGGCCCCGGGATCGCGATCGCGACCGGCCCGACGGTGACCGCCCCAGCGGTGCGGGACCGGCGCACGCAGTCCGCCACGGCGTCGAGCACCTGGGCCGCGGGTGCGGCCGAGTCGAGCGGTACACGGAACTCGTCCCGCACCGCCCAGCCGCTCTCCACGGTGGCGGCCGTGACGTGGGTGCCGCCCACGTCCACGGCCGTGGCGACGAGGCTCCCGCCGTCTCCCTACTGGTCGTGGGGCCGGGTGGGCGCAGGCCCGATCGGCGCCGGCGGCGCGGGCTCACGAGACGTCATCAGCTCCCTTCCCGGCGGCCGCCTCCGTGCGTCCGCCCCGTGCCTGGACGGCACGAACCGATGATGACATAGTCTTGGTATCGTTACCAGGGCGAGCCGCCGACTCCGGTCCGCACCGCCCTGGCTCGTCCGACCCGTAGAGAGGGCCACATGCGCATTCCCCCATCGGCCGCACCGCACCGCTACGACAAGGCTCCCGTGGTCCGGGTGCCCGGAACGCACCCGGCCTGGCGCGGCGACGGGGTCTGGGCCGCGCTCGCCGAGCACGCCGACGGCGGGACGATCGTCATCGACACCTACCCCGCGAGCGACGTCGACGCGTACGTCAAGGAGCTCGAGCGGGCCCTGCCCGCCGCGACGGTGATCGACGTCGAACGGGCCGCCGCGCGCAGCCCCGAGGACATCGAGGCCCTGATCGGCGACAACCTGACCGACGACCGGGTGTTCGGCATCATGTCGCACCGCACCCTCGACGAGCTCTACGACCCGGAGCGCCTGGGCGACGTCGCCCGCCAGGTCGCCGGCGCCGACGGCCAGGTGGTCCTCGTCGGCTGGGGCGCCTCGCTCGTGCCCGCGCCGGCGGCCACGCTCGTGCTCGCCGACCTCGCACGCTGGGAGATCCAGCAGCGGTACCGGGCCGGCCTGGCGAACTGGCGCGCCACGAACGGGTCCGAGGACCCGCTGCGCAAGTTCAAGCGCGGGTACTTCGTCGAGTGGCGGCTCGCCGACCAGCACAAACGTCAGCTCTTCGACCGCATCGACTTCCTGCTGGACGCCAACGGCTCCGTCGCCGACGCCAAGCTCGTCCCCGGTGACGCCTTCCGCGCGGGGCTGGCCACCGCGACGTCGGGCCCGTTCCGGGTCGTGCCGTTCTTCGACCCCGGCGTCTGGGGCGGCCAGTGGATGAAGGAGGTCTGCGGCCTGGACCACGACAAGGAGAACTACGCCTGGTGCTTCGACTGCGTGCCCGAGGAGAACAGCCTGCTGCTGGCGGTGGGTGACGAGGTCGTCGAGATCCCCGCCATGGACGCCGTGCTGGCCCGGCCCGTCGAGCTGCTGGGCGAGCGGACGTTCGCGCGGTTCGGCGCCGAGTTCCCGATCCGGTTCGACTTCCTGGACACCATGGAGGGCGGCAACCTCTCCCTGCAGGTGCACCCCCTGACCGACTACATCCAGCGCACCTTCGGCATGCACTACACGCAGGACGAGAGCTACTACATGCTCGACGCCACCGACGACGCCGTCGTCTACCTGGGGACGAAGACGGGGGCGGACCGCGAGGAGATGACCGCCGACCTGCGGCGCGCGGAGCAGGGCGAGGCGCCCTTCCCGGTCGAGCGGTACATCAACTCGTTCCCCGCCAAGAAGCACGACCACTTCCTGATCCCCGCCGGGACCGTCCACTGCTCGGGTGCCGACTCGATGGTGCTGGAGATCTCCGCCACCCCGTACATCTTCACGTTCAAGATGTGGGACTGGGGCCGCGTCGGGCTCGACGGCGTGCCCCGGCCCATCCATCTGGACCACGCGCTGGCCAACGTCCAGTGGGACCGGGACGCCGAGTGGACCACCGAGCACCTCGTGGACCGCGTGGAGACGGTCGCGGAGGGTGACGGGTGGCGCGAGGAGCGCACCGGCCTGCACGAGCTCGAGTTCATCGAGGTGCGCCGCCACTGGTTCACCGGACCGGTGGACCACGACACCGGCGGCACGGTCAACGTGCTCAACCTGGTCGAGGGGTCCGAGGCCGTCGTCGAGAGCCCGGACGACGCGTTCGAGCCGTTCGTGGTGCACTACGCCGAGACCTTCATCGTGCCCGCGGCCGCGGGCCGGTACCGCGTGCGGCCCCTCGGCGACCAGCCGCGCCACGCCACGGTCAAGGCCTACGTGCGCGGCACGGAGACGAGGTAGCGGTGCTGCTGCGCGTCACGAACACGCCGCGCGACTACCCGTGGGGATCGCGGACGGCGATCGCCCGGCTCACGGGGCGTCCACCCAGCGGGCGGCCCGAGGCCGAGCTCTGGCTCGGGGCGCACCCGCTGTGCCCGAGCCGGATCGTCGACCCGGCGCAGGCGGGTGGCCACGCGACCCTCGACGCGTGGATCGCCGCCGATCCGGACCGCGCCCTGGGACCGGGACGCACGTCGGACGAGCTGCCGTTCCTCCTGAAGGTCGTGGCGGCCGAGGCACCGCTCTCGATCCAGGTGCACCCGGACGCCGTCCAGGCACACCAGGGGTACGACGACGAGAACCGCCGCGGGGTACCGCTGACCGGTCCGGACCGCGTGTACCGGGACTCCCGGCACAAGCCCGAGCTGGCCCTGGCGATCGACGGGCCGTTCGAGGCGCTCGTCGGGTTCCGCCCGCTCGAGGCCACCCGGCAGCTCGTCGCGGAGCTGGCGGCGACGGCGCACGCCGGGCGGCTGGCGGGCGCGGACCGGCTCGGCGACCTCGGGCACACGCTGGACCGGGCCGCGGGCCCCGGCGTCGACCCGGAGCCTGTGCTGCGGCGTCTGGTCGGTGGGTTCCTCGCGGGCGACGGGGCTGCGCGCTCCCTGGTGCCGGTCGTGGCGGAGGCCGCGCGCAAGGCGCCTCGCGGGCATGGCCTCGACCGCGAGCTCGACACCCTCGCGGACCTCGCGGTCGGGCGGCCGGGCGACGCCGGGGTTCTCGTGGCGCTGCTCCTGAACCACGTGATGCTCCGGCCCGGCGAGGCCGTCTATCTCCCGCCGGGCACCGTGCACGCGTACCTACGGGGCGTCGCGATCGAGGTCATGGCGGCGTCGGACAACGTGGTGCGAGCCGGGCTCACCGACAAGCACGTCGACGTGCACGAGCTGCAACGCCTGGCGGCGTTCCGAGTCACCACCGACCCGTATCTCGCCCCGCTGCGGGCCGTGCCCGGGACGGCGCTCTTCGACGCGGGCCTGCCGGACTTCGCACTCGCCGTCGTGACCGCGTCCGACGCCGGCCGCGCTCGCGTCGACCTGTCGGGCCCGGCGATCGCGCTGGCGCTGGACGGTGAGGTCCACGTGACCGGGCAGGACGGCGAAGCGGTACTGCGTGCCGGCGAGTCGGTGTTCATCACGCCCGACGAGCGGACCCTCGCGGTCGCGGGCCGGGGGCGAGTAGCCGTGGCTGGTGCCGGACTGCGGATGGGGGTCCCGGCGTAGGTGTGCGCTCGCGTCGGTACGCTCGCTGCCATGGACCGGGTGCAGAGCGAGACCTCGCATGACGCTGCCCGCTGACAGCCACGTTCACAGCGAGTGGTCGTGGGACACCGGCGGCCCGCGGTCGCACGCCGTCGGACGGATGCAGGCGACCTGCGCCCAGGCCGTCAGGATCGGGCTGCCGGCGATCTACTTCACCGAACACCTCGACATCCCCGACACGTGGCGCGCAGAGCCCGAAGACCTGATGCCGCACCAGCAGGACTTCATCAACAGGTCCGGCCGCGTCGACTTCGCCCCGTTCGACGCGGGAGGCTATCTCGGTGCCATCGATCGCCTGCGTCATGCCTTCCCCGATCTCCGCATACACACCGGTGTGGAGTTCGGCCAGCCGCACCTGTTCGGCGCTCAAGCAGCGGAGATCGTCGACCTGGGGCTGATCGACAGAGTGCTCGGCTCGCTGCATACCGTCGACCTCGGTGAGGGCGCCGCAGAACCGAACATGCTCTTTCGTGAGCACGATCCGGCCGCAGTGATGCATGGCTATCTGGACGAGATCCCCGTCATGGTGCGCGGGTCGGAGGTGTTCGAGGTCTTCACGCACATCGACTACGCGATACGCCAATGGCCAACGGCGACTGTCGGGCCGTTCGATCCGCGCCCCTTCGAGGAGGCATTCAGGGCAGCGATGGGGTCGATCGCCGAGGGCGGACGAGCCCTCGAGATGAACACGCGTCGCCTCTGGCCGTGGATCCCACAGTGGTGGGCCGAGGAAGGCGGCAAGGCAGTCACCATCGGCAGCGACGCCCACACCCCTGACGCGATCGCGGCCAACTTCCCCGAAGCCACCGCGATGCTCGAACACTTCGGGTTCAGACCGGGAAGTGCGGCGGAGGATCTGTGGACGAGGTCACGTGCTCTCTAAGAGCACGGCCTCGATCGCACGGCGCCTGCGTCGCACCGGTCCACGAAGCTGCTCACGAACCGCCGCGGGCCTGCTCCCACACCCGCTCGAACGCGCGCTCGTCAACGATCTCAACGGTGAACTGCGGGTCGCCGCCGACCTCTCCGGTCGACGGCATGGGCACCTCGCTCAGCCACGTACCGCCTGACTCTTGCTCCTCGCCTGCCCACTCCAGTCGCCCATCGGCGAACTCGTCGACCTTCCGCACTTCCCAGCCATCGACGACATGAGCCCATAGGACGACGGGGTCGTCGCCGCTCTCGTGATGCCACTGCACGCGCTGGAAGTAGTTGCTGGTCACCCCGCCATGCTCCCTTCCACCGCACCAGCGCCTCGCGGCCTTGTCAGCGACGGCGCTTCTTCAGGTATGCCGCGAGCTCGTCGTACGCGCCGGCCTCGTTGCCGTACAGCGCGTAGTTCTTGGCGGTCTCCATCCACTCTCCGATGCTCGGCCGCACGGACCTCGCCGACTCCAGCAGCTGTCGCTGCGTGATCGGCACCACCCGGCCCGATGCCATCGACTCCTCCATCGCCGTCTCCGTCGCCTGCTCGCACACCAGCGCGAGGTCAGCGCCGGACAAGCCGTCCGTCGCCCGCGCGATCTTCGCGAGATCGAGCCGCTCAGCAGGACGGCCGCGCAGGTGCAGTCGCAGGATCGCCTCGCGGCCCTCGACGTCCGGCGGCAGCACCAGCACGGTCCGGTCGAACCGCCCCGGCCGGAGCAGCGCCGAGTCGATGTCCCACGGGTGGTTGCTCGCACCGAGCACGAAGAGCCCGTCGTTCTCCGTGCTCGCGCCGTCCAGCTCGGACAGCATCTGGTTCACGACCCCTCGCATGGCCGAGCCGCCGCCACGGAGGTTCGACCGCTTCTGGCCGAGGGCGTCCATCTCGTCGAAGAACAGGACGCACGGCCGGTTCTGCCGGGCCGTGTCGAAGATGTCGCGCAGGTTGCGTTCGCTGCTGCCGATCCACATGTCGAGGACGTCGCTCAGGCCGATCTCGTAGAAGCTCGCTCCGAGCTCGCCCGCGAGTGCCCGGGCGATGAACGTCTTGCCGCACCCGGGCGGCCCCCACAGCAGGAGCCCGCCACGGAGCGACTTGCCGAACTCCTTGCTCAGCTCCGGGTTGCGCAGCGGCGTGAGGAACGACAGGTCGAGGCGCTTCTTCACGCCGGCGAGGCCACCGACGTCCGCGAGCGTGACGCCCGCCTGCCCGAGCCTGCCGAGGGCGGGCTCTGCGACGGGCTCGCTGCCTGACCACTGTTCGAGGATCTCGTCAGCGGTGTCCGGGATGGCAGCTGCGGCCGCGTGCGGTCCGTCCGCGAGCGCGGCTGGGGATGGCGTTGCCTCTGTGTCGGCCGGGGTGGCCGGCGGGTTCACCGGAGTGAGCGCGTCGGCGAGGCGGCCGTAGGACGCCGCCTTCGTCTCGTCGCCGAGCGCCCGTGCGGCGTCGGCCGCGGTGCGCAGCGCCTCGACATGATCCGGAACAGCGGCGAGCACCGCGGTGGCGTGCGTGAGCGCCTCGTCCGGGCGGCCGGCCTCCGCGAACAGTCTCGCGACATGTGCTCGCACCGCGTGATTGGCGGGATCTGCGGTCAGCGCGACGAGCAGGGCGTCGATCACCGGATGCGTCATTCGCCGAACGGTACCGGATCGATTTGGACGGCTTTGACCGGTCATGCCCTGACCTCTACGGTGTGCCTGATTCGTGCTCGAACCCGAGCCACGACCTGTGTGCTGGGGTGGGAATGAACGAGACTGCAGTTGCCGCAGAGCGACGAGGCCTGGCATTGCTCGAGCTCGGCCGTGGCCGGGAGGCGGAGCAGCAGTTCCGCGCCGCGCTGGCCGCGACCCCGGACGACCCGGACCTCCTGACCCACCTGGCACATGCGCTCCTCCAGCAGGACCGGCACCAGGAGGCGTACGACGTCAGCCGCGCGGCCGTAGGTGCGGCCCCGGAGAACGTGATGGCCTACTCGATCCTCTCGGCGTCTCTCGCTGGGCTGGATCGCCTGGCCGAAGCGCGCGAGGCCGTCCGACGAGCCCTCGCACTGGCCCCGCACTTCGCCGGGCTGCACGTCCAGGAGGCCCGCGTGCTGCTGGCCCAGGACCTGCCCGCCGAGGCACTGGTGAGCGTCGCGCGGGCACGCTCGCTCCACCCCGAGGACTCCGACGCCGTGGCGGTGCAGGCCGCCGCGCT
The DNA here is from genome assembly GCF_028994775.1 of Promicromonospora iranensis. Lineage (GTDB taxonomy): Bacteria > Actinomycetota > Actinomycetes > Actinomycetales > Cellulomonadaceae > Promicromonospora > Promicromonospora iranensis_A. The sequence goes on from NZ_JAJQMN010000003.1 coordinate 156,240, forward strand.
GTACGACACGAAGCGGTTCGGGGAGGCGGACGCCGCAGTGCGCGAGGCCTTGCGCCTGGACCCGGAGAACGTCGTCGCGCACCGCGTCCAGGGCCTGCTGGCGCTGCGCCGTGGCGGCGGCGCGCCCGCTGTCCAGGCGCACCGGACCGCGCTGCGCCTCTCGCCCACGGACTCCGGTGCCCGCGAGGGGCTGGCTTTCTCGCTCAAGTCGCGCAACCCGCTCTACGGCCTCCTGCTGCGCTACAGCATGTGGTTGCAGTCGCAGCCGAAGGCCCTGCGGCTGGGGATGGTCTTCCTACCGCTGATCCTGATCCGCCTGCTGCGACCGTTCGAGGACCAGATGTGGGCCACCGCGCTCATCGGGCTCGTGGTCGCGTACGTGGTGCTCGGTTGGAGCCTCGAGCCGTTGATGAACACTGTCCTGCTGCTCAGCCGCGACCGGCACGTCGTGGGCCGTCCGGAGCGGTTGGCGACCTACGCCTTCCTCGGATTCGCGGGGGCGGCCGTCGCAGTGCTCACCGTGGGTCTGGTGGGCGGCCTCCCCCTCTTCCAGACCCTTGCTCTTGGGCTGGGCCTGTGGGCTATGTCCCTCGGCTCGGCTCACACGGTCAAGGCGGGGCGCGTCAAGGTTCTGACCATCGGGGCCGGGTTGGCCGCGGTTCTTTCCTCCGTAGCGTTCGTCGGCACCGTGGCCGGCGTCGGCGGACTGGGCATCGCGGTGATGGCAGTGCTGCTGGGCGGCATCGCGGCACTCTGGTTCACGGCGTTCGCCTGAGGAGAGCTCGCCCGACGCCCTCGCATCCTGCCCGGTATGGACGACTCCGTAACGTCTGGGCGCGGCCTCGCAGGCCAGGGGCACCCTGGCTATATCCCGCCCACCACGGCCGGATGATCGCGCCCGGTAGAAGCCCTCGTCACGCACCCATCGCGCTTAGGGTCAGGGCATGGATCATGAGCCCATGCGACGGGTCGCTGAGTTCCGCGAGATGTTCGGCGGCGAGGCCCAGACCGAACGCCCCGAGCTGGCGGAGAACCGGCGGATGTTGCTGACCGAGGAAGCCGAGGAGGCCGCCGAGGCGCTCACCGACCTCGCCGGCGCACTGCGGGACGGCGACGACCCGGTCGCCGCCTACCAGGCGGTCGCCAAGGAACTGGCCGATGTTCTCTACGTGACCTACGGCGCCGCCGACGCCCTCGGGATCGACCTTCCGGCCGTGTTCGTGGAGGTCCACCGGTCCAACATGAGCAAGATCGACGACGACGGCCAGATCGTGCGCCGAGCCGACGGCAAGGTGCTCAAGGGACCCAGCTACCAACCGCCGGTGCTCGACGGCCTCGTCGGACGGCCGTCGACCGTCGGATCGTAGGAGACTCGTGCACAACCACGAACCGGCCGGCTACCGCTGCCCATTCTGCGACCTCTCGGCCGAGCAGGAGGCCGAGGTCGTCTATCGCGACGAGCGGGTCTTCGCGATCATCGCCCCTCGCTGGTGGCCGCGGAACGCGGGCCACCTGCTGATCATCCCCGTCGCTCATCACGAGAACCTGTACGACCTCCCCGCTGCCGACGGTCACGCGATCTTCGACGTCACCCAGCTGCTCGCCCGAGCGATGCGTGCCGCCTACGACTGCGCAGGCGTCTCCACCCGCCAGCACAACGAGCCCGCCGGTAACCAGGATGTCTGGCACTTCCACCAGCACCTCTTTCCCCGCTACCCGGGCGACGACCTCTACGGCACGCTCCCGGAACCCGACTGGCTCCCCGTCGAGCGCCGCCGCGCCTACGCGGAGCGGCTGCGCGCCGCGCTCGACTGAGCGACGCGCGCCGCGCCGTGGGCTCACCACGTCCTGACGTGCTGCCCCAGCAGGCCCACCCCGTTCGGGCCCAGCCGGCGGCACAGCTCGACGAGCACCAGCGCGCACTGCCGCGCGTCCGCCCCGGCGTCGTGATGGTCGTGCGCGGCGATGTTCAGCGCACGGGAGACGTCGGGCAGCTTGTACGACGCGAGGTCCAGCACCGACCGCGCCGTGTCCCGCGTGCACAGCCACGGCGACCGCGGCACGGCGAAGCCGTACACCTCGCTCGCCTGCGTCAGCACGGAGCGGTCGAAGGAGGCGTTGTGCGCCACGAGCGTGTCGCCGTCCACGAACTCGGCGAGCTTCGGGTAGACGACGTCCCACGTCGGCGCGCCGACCACGTCCCACTCGGTGATCCCGTGGACCCGCACGTTGAAGCTGCCGAACGACTCGTGCCCCGGCGGCGGCTGGACCAGCGTCTCGAGCGCGTCCACGACGACGCCGTCCCGGACCTTGACGACCCCGACAGCACAGACCGAGGCCCGCTTCGGGTTCGCTGTCTCGAAGTCGATGGCAGTGAACGACAGGCCGGGCAGGGCGGCAGAGGGCATGCCGGGCATCGTAGGACGACGAACGCCCTGACTAGCGGGCAAAACGCCGGGCGCGGTGCTTCCTCCGACGGGGCCCCGCAGCAGGCGCCGCTCCTGAGGGCCGTTCCGCACCGGCCTGGGTCAGCCGGCCTCGCGCGCCTGGGACGCCTCCGTCAGCAGCCCGAATCCTTGCCGGTCGACCGGCGTCGACGTGGCGGACAGCACGACGACGCCGGCTCCGGCCGCACGGTCGAGGCCGATCCAGGAGCGGAACCCACCGGTGCCTCCGTTGTGCCAGGTGACCGAGCGCCCGCGGACGGTGATCGTGATCCAGGCCGCACCGATGTGGACACCCCCGCCGAACCGGCTGGTCGCGTCCAGGGCGCCGCTGCCGGGCGCCGAGCCGTCGAGCAGGGCGGCCAGCAGGCGAGCCATGTCCTGGATCGAGGCCCGGATGCCGCCTGCGGGGCCCACCGCCTCGCCGGTCCAGGCCTGCTGGGGCCGGCCGTGCCGGTTCGTGCCCGTGACCGCGTTCGAGGAGAGCTGGTCGGCGGTCGCCGGCACGTAGAGGGTGTCCAGCGCCAGCGGGCGGGCGATGCGCTGGTGAACCAGGTCGGCATAGGTCGTTCCCGCCGCTCCGGCGACCGCGTGACCGAGCAGCTCGAACCCGAGGTTGGAGTAGCGCGGCCGAGGTCGGCCCACACGCGCGCTCCGGGCCTGGGCCAGGAGCTGCTCCAGGTCCTCGCCGTAGGGGTTGGTGCCGTGCCGCCAGAGGGCGAGGGTCCGGCGCAGCGGCTGTGCCGAGCCGGGCAGCCGGGGCAGGCCCGACCGGTGTCGGCTGAGCGCGTCCAGCGTCACCTCAGCGGCCGGGGGGTCACCGAGCGGCAGCAGCTCGCCCAGCCGGGTGTCGTGCGTGATCTCTCCACGCTCCAGCGCGTCCACGTACAGCAGCCCGGTGATCCCCTTCGAGATGGACCCGATCTCGAAGTCCGCGTGGAGGTCGGCGCCACGGCTGGCCACCGTCACTCCGTCCGGGCCGACGACGGCGGCCGCCGTGACCAGGTGCCGAGGGCCGAGGAGCTCCTGGGTCCGCGCGGCGAGCCGCTCGTCCCCGTGCACCGCGGTCATGACCGGCCCCCGAAAAGGCTCAAGGAGTCGACGAACCGCGTGCTCACGGCCGAGATCTGCGTCCGCGCTTCGTCGTGGGAGATCGTCGGCGTCCCGTCGCCCGGTTGCGGGCCGTAGTCGGCGAAGAAGGCGTGCACGGCCCCGTCCACCACCGTGAACGTGCTGCCCTCCGGCAGGTTCGCGCGCGAAGCCTCGATGTCGTCCGGCGTCGAAAGCCCGTCCCGGGAGGCTGATATCGACTCCACCTCGGCAGTGAGCGACGCGCTGACGTCGCCTGCCGGGTAGGAGGCGTACAGGAGCAGCCCGACGACGGGCGCGGCGCCACCGTCCTCGTCGTCCGCCGCCGTCGACGCCACCACACCGCCGAGCGAGTGCCCGCCCAGCACCCACCTCTCGGCATCGGGGAGCTGAGCGCGCGCGCCGTCGAAGGCCCCGGTCGCGAGGAAGGCGATACCGAGCGGCTGCTTGGCGATCACCACCGGGTGCCCCGCCTCGGCCAGCGGTCGCAGGACCGCGGCGTAGGCCCGCGCATCCACCTTGGCGCCGGGCTGGAAGAAGACCGCGGTCCCGCCCGCACTCCCGTCCACGTCCCCCGCCGGGGCGAGTTCGACGCGTGTCGCGAACTCGGTGACGGTGACCTCCGCGTCCGAGACCAGCGCGGACAACGCCGGTTCGACGGCAGCGTACGGTCGGCACCAGGCCAGGGCGGCGACCCAGCCGATCCCCGCGAGGACGAGGACGACATCGAGCACCGCGCGCCATCCGTGACGGGCGGGGCGTGCCCGGACGCTGCGCCCCAGCACGAGCGCGCAGCCCAGCACCGTCAGCCCCAGCAGCACCGCGTACGCGGGGTGCCCGTGGACCACGGCTCCCCAGGCGGTCACGCAGGCCCACACCACGACGGCGACACCACCGGCCGCGACGGCCCGGACGGTCCACGTGAGCCACGCCGGTCTCCGGGCCTCGACGGTCATCCTTCTCCTTCGCTCCGGCGGACGGCGGCTCGGGGTGCCGCCGGCGTCAGCCTGACACACCGATCGGCCCGGGCGATGGTGGCCGGCCTGTGCGCGATCAGCAGGATGGCGCAGTCACGGTTGCCGTTCAGCAGGTCGAGGATCGCGGTGTCCGCCTCGTGGTCCAGGGACGCCGTCGCCTCGTCGAGCACGAGGACCCGCGGCGTGCGCAGGAGCGCCCGGGCGATCGCGACCCGGGCCCGCTGCCCGCCGGACAGGCCCGCGCCGTGCTCACCGACCGGGGTGTCCAGCCCGAGCGGCAGGCCGACGTCGGGACGGTCGAGTCCCCCGGCGCGCGCGGCGCGCAGCACGTCGTCCGCCGGAGCATCCGGCCGGCCGAGCAGGATGTTGCTCCGGATCGTCCCGTGCAGCAGCGGGGAGGACTGCGGGACGACGGCGACGAGCTCGCGCAGCCGGTCGTCCGGCAGCGCGCGCAGGTCCACGCCGTCGAGACGGATGCTCCCGCCGTCCGGGTCCCAGAGCCTGAGCGCGAGCCGGGCGGCGGTCGTCTTCCCGGCGCCCGACGGGCCGGTGAGGGCGACGATCTCGCCCGGGCGCACCCGCAGGTCGAACCCGTCGAGCACCGGCCGGGCGCCGTCGTAGGAGAAGTGCACGCCGTCGAAGACGAGTCCCGCCTCGCCGGGGTGGGCGGCGATCGATCCCGGGGCCACGGCCCCGGGATCGATCGCCGGCGGCTCGTCCAGCGCGCGGAGGATCCGCGCGGCGGACTCGCGCAGCGTCCCGGCGTTGCGCAGCAGCTCGGCGATCTGCGCGGCCGGACCGAGCCCGGCCACGGCGACGGTGATCGCGAGCGGCACCGCCGCGGCCTCGACGGCAGCGGAGCCCTGCAGGGCGACCGCTATCGCACCGACGGCGGCGAGGGCGAACATGGCGTCGGCGATGCCGCGCTCGACGCCGAGCCGGCCCGCCTCACGCTGCTGGACGACGGCGTGGGCGCGGGTGTCGTCGGTGATCCGGTCGAGCTGGGCGTCCAGCGCGTCCGCCCCGGTCAGCTCACGCATGCCGCGGATCGTGTCGAGCAGCTCCGAGCGCACCTGCGCCGCACCGGCCGAGAGCGCCTCGGCGTTGCGCCGGGCGCCCCGGGCGGTGATCAGGGGCACGGCCACGCCGACGACGAGCAGCGGCACCCAGACCAGCAGCAGTACCGGGGTGATCGAGAGCGAGACGACCGTGCTGACCGCCAGGACCAGCGCCGCGCTGAGCGTCTGGGCGACGGTGTGCGCGTACAGCCACTCGAGCGTCTCGATGTCTCCCATGACCGTCGTCACCAGCTCGCCGGTGCGGCGGTGCTGCCGCCGCGACGGCAGCGCCCGCCGCAGGGCCGCGAAGACCCGGCCGCGCAAGATACCGATGAGCCCGTAGGCAAGGCCGTGCGAGACCCAGGACTCCCGCCAGGCGGCCCCGGCCGCCAGCACCGCGACGGCACCGAGGGCGGCCGAGACCGCCGGGAGCGAGACCGGGACGCCCGTCGCGACCTGCCCGACCACCAGCGCCAGCCCGAGCGTGATGGTCAGGACGGCGACCTGGGTGACGACGCTCCACGCCACGGTCTCGACGAACAGGCGACGGCGGACGGCGATGACCGGCAGGAGCCGGAGCACCGGCCTCATCGCGCGGCTCCGGCCGGCTGGGCGAGCGCCGTGGGCGGACCCTCGCCCGTCGCGGCGACACGACCGCTCTCGATGCGGACCCAGCGGGTGCACCGTTCCGCCGCGGTGAGCCGGTGCGCGATCACGATCGTCGTGCGCCCGGAGGCATGACCGAAGATGCCCTCGACGACGCGGCGTTCGGTGTCGGCGTCGAGCGCCGAGGTGACCTCGTCGAGCACGAGCACGGGGGCCTCGGCGAGCAGGGCGCGGGCGATGGCGATCCGCTGCCGCTGACCGCCCGAGAGCTGCTCCCCGTCCTCGGCGAGCACCGTGTCGTAACCGCTGGGCAGGGCGCTGATCAGGTCGTGGGCGTCAGCGGCAGCCGCGGCGGCCGCGACCTCGGCGTCGGTGGCCCCGGGACGGTAGAGCCGCAGGTTCTCGCGGACGCTCCACGCGAACAGCACGGGGTCCTGCGGCACCACGACGACGCTCCGGCGCAGCGCGCTCAGGGCATAGCCGCGCAGGTCCGTCCCGTCGATGTGCACGGAGCCCTGGTCGGGGTCGGCGCCGCGCTCGAGCAGCCGGGCGAGCGTGCTCTTGCCCGCGCCCGACGGCCCGAGGACCGCCACGGTCTCCCCCGGCCCGATCCGGAGGTCGATCCCGCTCACGCCGGTCTCCGCGCCGGGGTACCGGTAGCCGACGTCGCGGAGCTCGACCGACGCACCACTGGCAGCGGGTGCGGTCCGCGAGCCCTCGCCGGTCACGGCCGGCTCCGCGGACAGCAGCCCGTCGAGCCCGTCCACGGCGGTCAGCCCGAGGTAGCCGGCGTGCCAGTGCTGCCCGAGCTCCGCCACGGGGCGGAAGCACTCGCGGGCGAGCATGAGCACCAGCACCGCGGTCGTCGCCGTCGTGCTGCCGGTGGCGACCGCGGCGAGCGAGACGAGCACCGCGGCGACCACACCGACGTGGACGGCGAGGGCGCTCAGGGCGCTCTCGACCAGCGACACGCGAAGCTGCGACATGGTCCGCTCGCGCAGGTCCTCGGCGCGGGCGTCGAGCTCGGCCCCGACCCGCTCCGCGGCACCGAAGCCGCGCAGCAGCGGGATCGACCGCAGCGCCTCGACGTAGTCGCCGGACAGCCGGGTGAAGGCCTCCCACCGGCCACGGCCGTTGCGCAGCAGGCGGGCGTCCCACAGCCGCGGTGCCAGCACCGCGACGGCCGCGGTGACCGCGAGGACGGCGCCCGCGGCCGGGGCGAGCGCCGCCACGATCACGACGACCGCCGCCGGGACGACGAGCACGACGACGAGCTGCGGCAGGTAACGCGTGTAGTAGGCGTCCAGCCCGTCGACGCCGTCGATCACCGTCGCGGCGGTCCGCCCGGCGCGGCGCTCGGACTCGGGGACGGCAGCGACCTTGTCCAGCAGGCGGCTCCGCAGCCGGATGCGCACCGACACGCCGATCCGGGTGGTCAGCGACTCACGCGCCCAGATCACGGCCGCCCGCACCAACGCGACCACGGCGAGCGCCGTCAGCGGCACGCGGACGTCCCCGTCGCCGCGGACGAGCGCCGCGACGACGAGGCCGACGAGGAGCGCGAAGGCCACGTGCAGCGCGGACATGATCAGTCCGACGCCGGCCAGGGCGAGGATCGCGCCCCGCACCGTCCCGGCGAGCTGGAGCAGCCTGCGGTGGATCACCGGTCAGAGCTCCTGGGGGTAGAGCGCCTCCGCGATCTGGCGGACGGCCGCGACGTTGCCGAGCGTGCCGGGGAACACGTCGGCGGCGGAGATGGCGATGAGCCGGTCCTCGCGGACGGCGGGCAGGTCGGGGAACGTGCTGGTGAGGTACTCGCGGACGGCCTCCTCGTGCTCGGCGTCGGACACGGAGAAGACCAGGGCGTCGGGCGCCTCGGCGGCCAGGGACTCCGGGGTGATCTCGGCGGCGAAGAAGTCGGCGAAGGCGGGCTGCTCGGGCGTGTAGACGTTGTCCGACCCGGCCAGGCGCAGGATGTCGTACTCGACGCCCGCGCCGATCGCGGAGAGCGACGTCCCGTCGACGTACACCTGCGCGACCCGCAGCTTGTCCACGTCGGCGACGGCCGCGGCGATGTCGTCCAGCTCGGCCTGGCTCTCGGCGATCAGGTCGGCGGCGGTGTCCTCGACGCCGAAGATCGCGCCGAGGTCCTCCAGGTCGGTGAAGAGGTCGGTGACCTCGCCCGACATCCGACGGTCCGCGCATCCGCCGGTGGCGACGTAGACGGCGGCGCCGGCGTCCTGGAGCTGCTCGATGCTCGCGAAGCCCTGCTCGGCGGTGAACTCGTAGGTGGTCGGCGAGTAGACGAAGTCGGGCTGCACGGCCAGGAGGTCCTCACGGCTGGGCGGTGTGTCGCCGCCGATCACCGGTACGTCCGCCGCGAGGGAGGCGACGTCGTCGGGCAGCTCCTGCGTGGTCGCCTGCGCCTGGCCGGCCAGGCGGTCGGCCAGGCCCAGGCGCAGCAGCAGCTCCGTCTGCGAGGGGTGCATGCCCACCACGGCCTCCGGCACGCCGTCGACCACGACGTCCTCGCCGCAGTTGTCCACGGTGACCGGCTCCGCGCTGCCGGTCTGTCCCGACGCGGGCGTGACCCCGGACCCGCAGGCGGACAGGAGCAGGGTGGCCGCGGCCAGGCTTGCGACGGCGCCGGTGGTAGCCGCGCGACGGGGGTTTCGGGTCATGAGGAGATCTCGCTTTCGGTGGGAACGGGTGCGGGGTCCGGTACGGCCCCGTCCGGAAAGGTGTCGGCGTACGGGCGCCGGAAGGCCAGGACGCGGTCGTGCCCGTCCTCGAGCAGACGCGCCTGAACGCCGAAGACCGCCCGGATCAGCTCCGGCGTGAACGTCGTGGCCGGTGGCCCGTCGGCGACGACGGTGCCGGCGTCGAGCACCACCACGCGGTCGCAGTACTGTGCCGCGAGGTTCAGGTCGTGCAGCGCGGCGATCACCGTCCGGCCGAGGCCGCGGACCGTGCTCATGAGCTCGAGCTGATGCTTGATGTCGAGGTGGTTGCTCGGCTCGTCGAGCACGAGGACGGGGCTCTGCTGGGTCAGGGCGCGCGCGAGCATGACCCGCTGCCGCTGGCCGCCGGAGAGGGTGCCCACCATGCGTGCGGCGAGGTCGTCGATGCCGGTGCGGCGCATGGCGTCGTCAGCGATCCGCAGGTCCTCCGCGGTGTCCCTGCCGAAGGAGGCGTGGTGCGGTGCCCGGCCCAGCAGCACCACCTCGTGCACGCTGAGGTCGAAGTCGGTGTGCGGGTCCTGGAGCATGACCGCCACCTGCCGGGCGTGCTGCCGTCCGGAGAGAGTCCGTACGTCGGCGCCGTCGACCCGCACGGTGCCGCGGCTCGGCCGGACGGCGCGGTAGAGCGTCCGGAGCAGCGAGGACTTACCGCTGCCGTTGGGGCCGACCAGGCCCACCACGGTCCCCGGATCGACGGTCAGCGAGGCGCCGTGCACGACCTCGGTCCCACCGAGGACCACCGAGACGTCGTCGAACTCGACCCTCATCGTCCGAACCCCGCCCGGTCGGCGCCGCCACGGCGCATCAGCCACAGGAAGAACGGCGCCCCGACGAACGCGGTGAGGATGCCGAGCGGGATCTCGGTCGGCATCGCCACGGTGCGGGCCAGGAGGTCCGCCATCATCAGGAACACCGCACCCGCGAGCACGGTGACCGGCAGCATCCGCCGGTGGTCGGCGCCCACGACGATGCGGGCGATGTGCGGGACCACGAGGCCGACGAAGCCGATGCCGCCGGCGACCGAGACGACGGTCCCCGTCAGCAGCGACGCCACGACGAGGAGCAGCCCGCGCAGCCGGGTGGCGTCCACGCCCAGCGAGGTCGCGGACTCGTCCCCGGTCATCAGGGCGTTGAGCGAGCGCGACGTCCCGGCCGCGACCAGGCAGGCCACCACGAGGGCGATCGCCGGCCCGATCAGGCTCTGCATGGTCGCGGCGGACACGCTGCCCAGCAGGAAGAACATGATGCTGACGACGTTCTGCGCGTCCGTGGAGATCGTCAGGTAGCTCGTCACCGCGCTGAACAGCGTGCCGAGGGCCACGCCGGCGAGGATCATGCGGGTCGGCGAGAGCTCGCCGTCCTTCCGGGCCAGGGCCGCCACGCACGCGCACGCCACGAGCGCGCCGATGAAGGCGGCGACGTTGAGCGAGAGGCCGCCCAGCACGCCGGTGCCGAAGACGATCACCAGCACGGCGCCCACGCTCGCGCCCGACGACACCCCGAGGATGTAGGGCTCGGCCAGTGGATTACGCACCGTCACCTGCATCAGCGCCCCCGCGAGCGCCAGGCCGGCGCCGGCCAGTCCCGCGAGGAGCGTCCTCGGCAGGCGGAACTGCCACACCGCCTGGTCCTGCAGCGGGGTGAGGGTCCCGTCGGACATCCACGGCATCCCCGGGACCAGGTGCCCCAGGGTGATCTGCGCCGCCTGGGCGAGGCTCACCTCGACCGAGCCGACCGCGCCGGAGACGACCACGAGGGTCACCAGCGCGATCGCGAGGGCCGCGCAGGACCAGGCGGTTCGCCGGAGAAGGCGGCGTCGGATCGAGAAGGAGGAGCCGGGAGGGCTGCCCGGGGTCGGCGCCACAGAGGCGAGCACGCGTGCGGTCACGCCGCGACAGTAGTGATAACCATTATCAATTTCAACTCCGCCTGCGAGCTGACCTGCGCCGGGCCGCACGCGAGCCGGCCGCCCCCGCCCGTTCGAACGTAGGGCTGGTCGCTCTGCGAGTGTCCAGAGCGCGACCAGCCCTACGTTCAAGTACCGCAGCCTGCGGCGACGGCGACCGCGAGGTCCCGGTGCGCCCGCGCCATGCCGGTCAGGTCGGCCCGGAGCTCTGCCCTCCACTCGGGCTCGTCAGCTCCGGACGACTCGAGGGCACGGGCGATGCGGACGGCGGAGCAGGCTGCGTGCGCACCAACGAACAACCGCAAGTTCGCCAGGTCGGAGTCATCGAGCGTCCGCACGTCGCGGTACCCGGCGACGAACGCCTGGACGAGGTGCCGGTGCGTCGGGTCCGAGTCCACGTCGGCACCGGTCAGGTCGCGCACGGCGTAGGCGACGTCGGCGGCGTACCAGGACAGTGCGGCCTCGTCGAAGTCGAAGGCGGTCGCCCGGCCCGCATCCCAGGCCAGGTTGTCCAGCTCGAAGTCGCCGTGCACCACCCCGAACCGTGAGCGGTCACGCGGCAGGCCCGCGAGCCGGTCGGACAATCGGGCAGCGGCTTTCACGAGCGCGGGGTCCTCGGCGAACAGGTCAGGGATCTCGGCCAGCTCGGTAAAGGCCTCCGGCAGGCCGACCTCGATGCCGACCGCGCCGTCGTGCACCCGCGCAAGGGCCCGGCCCCACTCGCGCGCGAGATCATCGGTGAGGCCCTCGGCGTCGATCTCCTCGCCCGCCGCTGCCTCGACCACCATGGCGTGCATCGTGCCCAGCTCCGTCGGCACCGTCGCCGTCAGTCTCCTGGTCTCGGACCGGACCGGGCCCACCACTGCCGCGCCGCCCGCAGCGAGCCGCTCCATCAGGACGCTCACCCGCTCGACCGCATCGGCCTCCCGGTAGGTGTCAGGCACGAATCGCAGGTACCGCTTCCCGCTCGGGTCGGGCAGGACGAACACGTGCGAGGCGCTGGAGCGCCACCACTTCGCAGTGCCGGCCGGGTACCCCCAGGCGGCAGCGACCTGGTCGGCGACCGGGCTCTCCCACGCGGAGGTGACCGTACGCTTCAGGCGGTCGATCTCGGTCAACGGCATCATCGGCGGACAGCCTCACGGGCTCCGGCCTCGCCGGGCAAGCGAATTCTCGGTCCGGTTGACCGGCGGACGATCGCTCTAATGCGGAAGGCTCTCGTCCTGCCCCGAGTCCGCGAGCGTCACACCACCCACGCCCCAGTTCTCCCGTGGGATCTCCTGGATCATCACCCGGATCGTGTCGGGCTTCATCCGCATCACGCGGGCGTAAGTCGCGGTCAGCTCGGCCACGAGCTCGCGCTTGGTGTCGGTGTCACGGGGCGACGCGTTCAGCACATGGATCACAGGCATGCCCGTTATCTCACCACGGTGTGCCGGGAGCTCCGCGATGAGTTTCACCACGAGCCGCCGTCGTACCTGATGAGCATCACGAGCGAAGGGGCAGCCCTCCTCTCCGACCCCCGAAACACCGAACTCCCGAACTCCCGAACTCCCGAACTCCCGAACTCCCGAGAGGCGGTACCCGTGATGGACGAGCAGTTCACCGCGACCCTGCAGAAGAGCCCTGAGAAGGGCGGCTGGACATACGTCGTGTGGCCCCGGTCCGCCGAGTTCTTCGGCACCCGCGGCCTGGTGAAGGTACGCGGCACGATCGACGGGCATCCGTTCCGGAGCTCGTTCATGGCCCTGGGCGACGGCACGCACAAGCTGCCCGTGAAGGCGGACGTGCGCAAGGCGATCGGCAAGGAGGAGGGCGACTCGGTGACCGTTCGCCTGGAGGAGCGGGTGGACGCTTGAGCACGGGAAGAACAGACCGGGCAAGCCTCCTCCTCCACGTGGACAGGGCGACGGCGTTCGCCGCCCTGACCAACCCTGACGCGCTGGCCGCCTGGCTGCCTCCCGCGGGGATGAGCGGCCGCTTCGAGCGGTTCGACATGCGCGAGGGCGGCTCGTACCGCCTCGTCCTGACCTACGGCGACGCCTCGGACGCTCCAGGCAAGACGTCGGCCGACGAAGACGTGTCGGAGGTTCGTATCGCGCGGATCGTTCCCGGCGAGCGGATCGTCCAGGACATCGACTTCGAGTCCGACGACCCGGCGTTCCGGGGAACGATGCGGATGGAGTGGAGCATGCACAGCGTCGACGAGGGAACCATCGTGGAGATCGTCGCGCGGAACGTGCCGCCCGGGGTCCGGGCCCGCGACCATGCGGAAGGGCTCACGTCGTCCTTGGCGAACCTCTCCGCCCACCTCGAGCCGTAGCCACTGCTCCGATCCGAGCACGAACCGGACTCGGGTCACCCTTGCTTATGCAGGTAGTTGCCTGCATATTGGATCCATGACCGCACAGCAGGACGTCCTCGACCCGGTGTTCAAGGCCTTGGCCGACCCCACCCGACGCCTGCTCCTCGACCGGCTCCGTCAGCAGAACGGCCAGACGCTCACCGAGCTCTGCGGCAGCCTCGAGATGGCGCGCCAGTCGGCCACGCAGCACCTCGACCTCCTGGCGCAGGCCGGCCTCGTCGTTGTCGTGCGCCGTGGGCGAGAACGCCTGCACTACCTCAATCCCGCTCCGATCCACGAGATCGGGGAGCGCTGGATCGCGGCGTACGACGCGCCACGACTGGCAGCGCTGAGCGCCATCCGAGACCGAGCAGAGGAACACGCCATGACCGAGACCACCTCGACCGTCCCGACGTACGTCTATGTCACCTACATCAGGGCGAGCGCCCAGCAGGTGTGGCAGGCACTCACCGACTCCGACGTGACCGCGCGGTACTGGCACCACGCCAACGTCTCCGACTGGCAGGTCGGCTCGCCGTGGGAGCACCGCCGGGTCGACGGCTCCGACACCGTCGACGTCGTCGGCACCGTGCTCGAGGCGGAGGCTCCGAACCGGCTCGCCGTCACCTTCGAGGCCTCCCCCGGCACCGAGCGACCGGATGGCCCCTCGGTGGTCACCTTCCTGATCGAACCGCACGCCGACGTCGTCCGGCTGACCGTGACCCACGAGAACCTGCCCGACGCGGAGATGCACCGCCGCATGTCGGGCGGCTGGCCCGCGGTGCTCGCCAACCTCAAGACGCTGCTGGAGACCGGCGCGGTCATGCCGTCGGCGCTCTGGGAGGTCCCTACGCGCGCGACGTCATGAACCGCTCCCCCACAGGAGCTGGCCACCACCACCACCGATCGTCTGGAGATTCGTCATGAGCGGACTGCTGCTGGAGAACAAGAACGCCGTCATCTACGGCGGCGGAGGTGCCATCGGCGGCGCCGTCGCGCGGGTGTTCGCCCGGGAGGGGGCACGGGTCTTCATCGCCGGACGGACGCAGGCGAAGCTCGACGCCGTGGCACACGACATCCTCGCCGCGGGTGGCCAGGTCGAGACCGCTCAGCTCGACGTGTTCGACCCGGAGGCGGTCGAGCGACACGCCGACACGGTCGCCACGCAGGCCGGCAGCATCGACGTCGCCCTCAACGCCGTGAGTGTCGTGCACGACCAGGGGACGCCGCTGGCAGACCTCTCGCTGGAGGAGTTCATGCGGCCGATCGACGGCTTCCTGCGGACGCTCTTCATCACGAGCAAGGCGGTGGCACGGCACATGGGTGGGGAACGCCCCGGCGTCGTCCTGAACCTGTCCGAGCCGGGGGCCCGGCTCGCCGTCGGCGGCATCCTCGGCCACGGTGTGAGCGCCGCGGGCAAGGAGGCGTTCTCGCGACTGCTGGCCGCGGAGCTGGCGCCGAGGAACATCCGCGTCGTCGACATCCGGCCGCACGCCGTCGTCGACGCGGCCGCCGCGGGCTCCTACACGCGTGAGCTCTTCGGGCCGTCCGCGGCCGCCGCCGGGCAGACGCTCGACGAGTTCCTGGACGACGGGATGCGGGCAGGGACGCTGCTCCAGCGGCTACCGACGCTCTCCGACGTCGCGGAGACCGCCGCGTTCCTGGCCTCGGACCGCGCCGGCGCGATGACAGGGACGGTGGTCAACCTGACCGGCGGGGCGCTGGTGGACTGAGGCACCAGGGCCGAGACGGCCTACGAGGCCAGCCACTCGCGCGCGTTGCGGCCCGGCCGCGCGGACGTGGCTGCGCCATCGGCCTCGTTGATCTCCGCCCACACCGCGTCGAGCGAGAGGCCGAGGACCTCCGCGATCGCGGCGATCGTGGGAAAGGCCGGTGTCGCCACGCGGCCCGACTCGATCTTGCGGAGGGTCTCCGGGGAGACGCGTGCGTCGAGCGCGACCTCGAGCATGGAGCGCTCGCCCCTGGCGCGACGCAGGAGGGCGCCGAGGCGCTGCCCGCGCTCGATGTCCGCGGGTGTGAGCGGCAACCTGACCATGAACCGATTCTAGTACCGGGATAGTATGGCCGGGATAGTTATTGGGAAGTAAGAGAAGGGCGCCACATGATCGAGATCCTGAACCCCGCCGAGCTGGTCCGAGCAAAGGGCGCAGGCACCCTGGTCGCGACCATCCTGCAGACGCTGCG
Organism: Promicromonospora iranensis; assembly: GCF_028994775.1. Lineage (GTDB taxonomy): Bacteria > Actinomycetota > Actinomycetes > Actinomycetales > Cellulomonadaceae > Promicromonospora > Promicromonospora iranensis_A. The sequence goes on from NZ_JAJQMN010000003.1 coordinate 171,610, forward strand.
GACCCGCAGCGCGGTCGGCACGAACCTCCTGGACATCGACCGGTGGGCCAAGGCGATGATCGTCGACGCCGGCGCGCAGTCCTGCTACGTCGACTACGCGCCGTCGTTCGGGCGCGGGCCGTTCGGCCATTACATCTGCACCGCCGTCAACGACGCGGTCCTCCACGGGAAGCCGCGCGACTACCGGCTCGCCGACGGCGACCTGCTGACCCTCGACCTCGCCGTCTCCCTGGACGGCATCGCCGCGGACTCCGCGATCAGCTTCATCGTGGGCGACACCAAGCCCGCCGAGAGCATGGCGATGATCGAGACGACCGAGCGTGCACTGCGGGCGGGGATCGCCGCGGCCCGCCCCGGAGCCCGCATCGGCGACATCTCCCACGCCATCGGCACGGTGCTGAGCGCCGCGGGGTATCCGATCAACACCGAGTTCGGCGGGCACGGCATCGGCTCGACGATGCACCAGGACCCGCACGTCCCCAACACGGGACGGCCCGGCCGCGGGTTCACGCTGCGCCCGGGGCTGCTGCTCGCGCTCGAGCCGTGGGTCATGGTGGACACCGCCGAGCTGGTGACCGACGCCGACGGGTGGACCCTCCGCAGCGCGACAGGTTGCCGGACGGCGCACAGCGAGCACACGATCGCCATCACCGACGGCGAACCCGAGATCCTCACGCTGCCGACCCCGGCGTAGCCCTCCGACGCAGAGCAACGAACGTAGGCCTGGTCGCCCCATGAGGGTTCATGGAGCGACCAGGCCTACGTTCGACGCGTCCCGTCCCCCGACAGGGACGGGACACGTCCTCTAGTACGGGCAGGTGCTGCGGTACTCGCTGATCGTCGTGCTCGTGGACGGCGCCGGGCACAGGAACTGGTCGTAGCGCAGGTCGTCGTCGACGAAGCGCTTGAGCCAGGAGATGCTGTACTTGGCGATCGTGGTGTTGTCGGTGTTCGGCGCGAAGTGGCTGGCACCGCGCAGCTCCAGGTACGCCTTGTCAGCGCTGCTGGGGAGGGACTGGTAGAACGGCTCCGCGTGCGAGCGGACCGAGGCGATCGAGTCGTTCTGCGCACCGACGATGAGCGTGGGTGTGCTCACCTCCGGCCACGTCTTGTCCGTGTTCCACGGCGTCAGCGGGATGGCCGCCTGGAGCGATGGCCGGTCCTTGGCCGCCTCGAGCGATCCCCCGCCGCCCATCGAGTGACCCATGACGGCGAGCCGGTCGTCGTCGATCCGGCTCGCGACCGAGCTGCGCGTCGTCAGGTAGTCCAACGCCCTGAGCAGCTGGTCACCGCGGGAGGACGGCTGGTCCGAGGTGGTGTTCGTGTCGATCGTGAAGACGACGAACCCCTGTGAGGCCAGCCGCGGGCCGAGCCAGGCCATGGTGGACTGCGAGGCCGTGTAGCCCGGGGCGACCGCGACCGCACCGAACGTGCCTTCGGCGGTGCTGGTCGGGTAGTAGATGGTGCCGCCACCGAAACCGGAGACGACGAGACGCGAGACGCTCACGTCAGCGACAGCGAACGGACCACGGCGGGCCTCGATGCTCGCCACGGTCGGGTCGGGACCGCGTTCGTACGGGTTGTCGGCGGCCTGCGCACTCGGCATGCCCACGACGGCGGTGCCGGCGAGCAGCAGCCCGGACACGAGCGCTGCGCCGGCCTTGCGGATCAGATGTCTCATGAATTGCCCCTTTGCGATTGACAAGACAGCAACTGACGCAACTGACAGTAAGGTAGCTCTACCAACCGGTCAAGACATTTCGTAGATTGATGCAGGCGCACCTGACTAAGGTCGGTACGTGAACGGGTACGTGGACGGCCGCAAGCTGCGCTTCGAACATCGCCGTGGGGAAGTTCTCCGCGCGGCGACCGAGCATGCGCTCGACCACGGCCTGGCCGGCCTGTCGCTGCGCAAGGTGGCCCAGACGGTCGGCGTCAGCCACGCGACCCTGGTGCACCATTTCTCGACGAAGGACGAGCTGGTCGCCGAGATCGTCGACCTGGTGCTGGCCCAGTCGCTCGCCCTCCCCGACCTCGCCGACGACGACCCGGACCCGCTCGGGAGCATCTGGCGCCGGGCCACGTCGGACCAGGGACGCCGCTACATCCGGCTGTTCACCGCGATCACCGGGCACGCCATGCACGACAACCCGATGCTGCGCGACGCGGTGGCCCGGTCGATGCAGCAGCGGACGGCCCTGCTGGCCGCCGGCCTGGTACGGCACGGCTGCCCTGAACCGGAAGCTGCCGCGCTGGCTACGTCGGTGCTGTCGACGCTGCGCGGGCTGCTCGTCGACCTCCTCGTCACCGACGACGAGAAGCGGGTCCGGGCGGCGTTCGACGACCTGGCCGCCGAGCTGGGCCGACGAAGCTCCGCCTGGCCGACGCCGGAGGCGGCCGCTCCGTCGGCGGCAACATCGGCCCCAGCGGCGTCGGCGGCAGCTCGCGACACGGGCCGACGCGCCGGGGAAGGACCACGTTAGCGGGGTGGGTTGCTGTGAGTAGTCAGCGTCTACTCACAGCAACCCACCCCGCAGTACATGCGTCTCCCCCGGCGCCCACCTCCGACCATGACCCCGGATCGGCGACTCCGCTCAGCCGTGCGCCGCTACCGGGCCGCCGGCGCCGCTCGGCGACCGCCGTCCGCCGTTCAGGCCCCCGCCTCCGGCGAGACCGCGAGCCGCGTGTTCCACGGGTCGGCGAACCGGAGCGTCGCTCCGTCGTCCGCCGTCGGGATGCCGTGGAACCCGAGGCGGTCGGCGAGGGCTTCGACGTCGGACCTCGTGGGGACGAGGATCCGGACGTCGCCGAGGCCGAGCGTCGAGGCGCGCGGAGCGGCGCCCGCGCTGCGCCAGGTGTTCATGCCGATGTGGTGGTGGTAGCCGCCGGCCGAGACGAACAGGGCGGAGTCCCCCAGCTGCGCGGTGACGTCGAACCCGAGCGTGTCGACGTAGAACTGGCGCGCGGACGCGATGTCTCCCACCTGCAGGTGCACGTGTCCGATCGCCGCGGACGGGCCGGCGTCGGATGCCGCGGGGTCGTGCCAGCGCCGCAGGAACTGGTTCGGGTCGAGGTACTCGCTGGCCATCGCCACCGTCCCGTCCGGGCGGATGTTCCACTCCTCACGGGGGCGGTCGCGGTACAGCTCGACGCCGTTGCCCTCGGGGTCGGTGAAGTAGAACGCCTCGCTCACCAGATGGTCCGCGCTGCCGGTGTACGTCTCCGGCACGCGCTGCGCCATGGACGCCAGCGACGCGGCCAGCCGCCGCTCGTCCTCGAAGACGATCGCCGTGTGATAGAGCCCGGCGCCGCGCGGGTCCGCACCCGGCAGGTCCCGCTCCTGGCGCAGGACCATGATCGGCACGCCGCCACGGCCCAGCGTCGCGGTGGCGCCCGACTGGTCGAGGACGTCGAGCGTGACCGCGTCCTGGTAGTACGCGCTCATGACGTCGAGATCGCGCACGAGCAGCTCCACGGTGTCCATCCGCGTGCCGTCGGGTGCCGCCCCCGCGGTTGTGACACTGCCCTGCCGCCAGACAGGGACGACGTCCGGGGTACTCATGAGATCAGGGCGAGGCCGCCGCCCCAGGAGATCTTCTCGGCGCCGGCGAGGGTCATCTGCAGCAGGCCGACCGCCTCCAGCTCACGCGCCCGCTTGAGCGAGCCGGCGTCCACGCCCCGCAGCCCGGCCGCGGTCACCAGCTCGACGACGGCCTGCTTGGCCGCCGCGTCGTCGCCGGCGACGAGCACCGTCGTCGGCACGGAGCCGATCTCGCCGGAGGCGAGGGTGCCGCCGAAGTTCGTGTTGAACGCCTTGACGACCCGTGCGCCGGGGGCGGCGTCCTGCACCACCTTCGCCGCCGAGGAGTCGGCGGGGACGACGAGGTCGTCGAAGGTGCTGAAGTCGACGGGGTTGGTGACGTCCACGAGGACCTTGCCGTCGAACGCGCCCGGGTAGGCGCTCAGCACGTCCGCGACGGCCCCGTAGGGAACGGCCAGCACGACGACGTCGCCCGTCACCTCATCACCGATCGCGCCCGCCGTGCCGCCCAGCGGGCCGGCGACCGCGCGCGCCTTCTCGGCATCGCGGGCGAGCACCTGGACCCCCGCGCCGCCCTTCGCCGCGACGCCGGCGACAACACTGCCGAAGTTTCCTGCTCCGATGACGGTGACCGTGCTCATGTGCTCTCCCAAGATAGTTGTTCCTACAACCAACACCCCCGAGTGTTGCACCCATTACTTGTCGCGTCAACCAAACGGGTAGGATGGGTCCGTGAAGCCACGCGTACCCCGGATGAACGACCAGGAGTCGGCGGCCTGGCTCGGCCTGACCACGATGTTCAGCCTCCTGCCCGTCGCGCTGGACCGGCAGCTCCAGCGCGACTCCGGGCTGACGCACTTCGAGTTCGTCGTGCTGTCCCGGCTCCAGCTCAGCCCCGATCCGACGATGCGCATGACCGCCCTCGCCGAGGCCAGCGTCTCCACCCTGCCGCGCCTGTCCCACGTCTGCGGGCGTCTCGAGAAGCGCGGTCTCGTGGAACGCTCCCCCTGCCCCGAGGACCGCCGCGCCACCAACGTGCGGCTGACGACCGACGGTCGGCGCGAGCTGATCCGCTCCATCCCCGGCCACATCGCGACGGCGCGGCGGCTCGTCATCGACGCCCTCACTCCGGAGCAGCTCGACGCGCTGACCGACATCACGAACACGATCAACGCCCGCCTCACGGAGGACCGGACCCCCTGACGCTGCACGCCCTCGCCCTCGCCCTCGCCCTCGAGGCATCGGGAGGCATCGAACGTAGGGTTGGTCGCTCTATCAGCCGTCATGCCGCGACCAGGCCTACGCTCGACGTCTTGGCGCGACGGGGCCTACGTTCGGCTGGGGTGGTGGGATCGACGGGACAGGGCGGGACGGGACGGGACGGGACGGGGGTGCGGGGTGCACGGCGCTGAGCTGGTGGTGGCCGAGGCGCTGGGCGGGGCGCACCCCGCCGGCCGGGCGCGCGACGTCGTCTCGGCGGTGGCGCGAGAGTACGGGCTGACCGGAGCGTGGACCCGGGTGCTGGCCGGGGAGCAGTCGACCGCCTTCAGGCTGGACAGCGGAACCGCGCGCCACTTCGTCAAGGTCGAGGACCGGACCACTGTCGAGCGGGTCGAGGCCGCGGCGGAACTGGCGGACGTCGCCGCACGCCAGGAGGTTCCCGCAGCCCTCCCGCGCCCGACGAGACATGGGCGCCACGCGGTACCCGTGGACACCCTGGTGCTCTCCGTCACCGAGTGGGTGCCGGGCCAGACGCTGTCCCCACCGGTCAGCCTCGGTCAGGCCACCCAGATCGGTGCAGCCCTCGGCCGGCTTCACCAGGCCTTCGCCGCACTCGCTCCCCACCCCGCCGCGGTCACCGCGGCCGAGGAGGAGTGGCTGCGCTGGGATGCGGCGGACGTCGTGACCCGGTGGGAGCAGGCAGAGGCGCTGGTCCGCGACCGAGGCGACGATCCGGACGGGTTCGACCGGGTCGCCCTGACGGCCCTTGCCGAACGCCGCGACTGGCTCACCGCTCTCGACCGCGTGCTCACCGGCGTCCCGCCACTGACCCGGCAGTGGGTGCACGGCGACTACGCGGCGCCGAACCTCTTGTTCGACGGCGACCGGCTCGTCGCGGTGGTCGACTTCGCCAACGCGTCGCCACACCTGATCGCCTACGAGCTGGGGCGCATCGCCTTCGGCCCGGAGGTGGTGCTCTCACCACACGGCCCAACGCTCTCGGCCACGGTGCTGGATGCCTACGTCGCCGCCAGCCCCGCGGCCACGGAGGCTGATGTCGCCTGGGCCGAGGCCTGCGCATTCGTCCAGCTCGCCCGCAGCACCTATCCGGTGACCGCCCGCTACGCCGGGACCGGCCGGTTCCGGGCCGACCTCGATGACTTCTGGGTCCGCCGGCAGGACACGGCCCGGCTCCTGCACGCCCGCCTCCACCCGGCGCCTGACGTCGCGACGTAGGCCAGACGGAGGGCCAGGGGCTCAGGGGGTGCGGGTGGCCGCTCGGCGGCGCATCTTGACGTAGTTGCCGCAGCCGGACATGGAGCACCAGCGCCTGGCGTGGTTGCGGGAGGCGTCGTAGAACGCCCAGCGGCAGGTGTCCCGGGCGCAGACCTTGAGCCGCTCCCAGTCGCCCGCCGCCTCGCACCGGCGGACGGCGTCGAGCACTCCCGCCATGCCTCGTTCGAACGCGGTGCCCGACCCCTCGAGCCGGATGCCGCCGTCGGCGTCGAACGCGGCACGCAGCGGGATGCGGGCGAGCTCGGCGTCGAGCTCCTGGCGGGCCACGGGACCGGCGTCGTGCCCGGCATGGGTCAGGAGGACCGCCCGTAGCCCCTCCCGGACACGGCGCGCGGCGCGGACCTCGTCCGCCGTCAGACGGGCGCCCGCCGGAGCGAGGCCGCGCGCCGCGAACCAGTCGCGGAGGGCCGTCGCGCTGTCGAGGAATTCCGCGGCCTCCTGTGGCTCGTAGCTGTTGACGAAGTCGCGCACGACCGTGGCTGCGGGCGGCGCCCACGTGTCGAAGTCGTTCTCGGCGGGCTGCATGACACCAGCGTAACCACTTGACCGGTGCCTAGGCATCGACCACGATGACACCGGCTAACGTCCGACGATGGTGTACGGAGGCATGATGACGGCGACTCGCGCGGACGCGGTGCGGCACGCCGGGCTGCTGGTGGTGGTGCTCGGCCTGCTCACGACGCTCGGACCGTTGTCGATCGACCTCTATCTCCCGGCTTTCCCCACGCTGCAGCAGGAGTTCGGCGCTGACGACGGCGCCGTGCAGCTGACGCTGGCGGGCATGACCGTCGGCCTCGCGCTCGGGAACCTGGTCACGGGGGCGTGGAGCGACCGGGTCGGACGCCGTCGTCCGCTGCTGCTCGCGACGGCGCTGCACGTGCTGGTCACGTTCGGGTGCGCCGCGGCACCGACGCTCGAGCTGCTCACGGCACTGCGGGTGGTCCAGGGCGTGGCGGCCGCAGGCAGCTCGGTGCTCGTCCTCGCCATCGCGCGCGACGTGAGCGACGGGTCGGCGCTCGTCCGTCTCGTCTCGCGCATCACGCTCATCACGACGACCGTCCCTCTGCTCGCGCCGGTCGCCGGGGCGGCCCTGCTCCCGCTCGTGGGCTGGCGCGGCATCTTCGCGGTTCTCGGTGTCTTCTCGCTGGTGGTCCTGGCGGTGACGGCGGCGGTGGTCCCGGAGACGGTCCCCCACGGCGGCCGCCACGACCGGACCTCGCTCGCCCGCGTGCGCGCCGTCCTGCGCGACCCCGGCTTCCGCGTCGCGACGGTGCTCGGGGCGATGACCTACGCGGGCGTCTACGCCTACGTCGCCGCGTCACCGCTCCTGCTCCAGGGCGTCCACGGCATCTCGCCCGGGCAGTTCGCCATGGTGTTCCTCGCGAACTCGCTGGGCCTCGCCATCGGGGTCCAGGCGAGCGCAGCGCTGCTCCGGCGTCGGCCGGGTGCGCCGGTGCTCGTGGGGTTCGCCACCCTCACCGCCGTCGCGGCAATCGCCGTCGTCCCGCTGCAGCACGCGGGTGCGGGGCTCGCGGGCCTGCTGGTGTGCCTGTGGCTCTTCGTCACCGGGTGCGGCGGCTGCTTCGTCGGTGCGTTCAGCCGCGCACTGCGTGACCAGGCGGCGCAGACGGGCACCGCCACCTCCGTCTACGGCTTCACCACCTTCGCCACAGCAGGGCTCGTCGCGCCCGTCGCGGGCATGATCGGACTCCACGACGCCTCCCCGATCGCGGCAGTGCTGACCGCCACCGCCCTCGTCGGGACGACGGCGGCGGTCGTGATGTTCGCCCGAGACCGACCGTGACCCGGTCGGACGACTTTTTCGTGGTGGCGTCGCTCTAGGCTCTCGTCGTGAGCACCAGGCAGCCGCTCGGGCGGGCGTTGAGGAACGTCATCATCGCGAACGTCAGCTCGAGCCTCGGGGACGGCATCGCCAAGGTGGCGGCTCCCCTGCTCGCGGCACGGCTGACCGACGACCCGCTGCTCGTCTCCGGCGTCGCCGCCGTGGCGATGCTGCCCTGGCTGATCTTCTCGATCCCCGCCGGGATCCTGCTGGACCGGATCGACCGACGGCGCGCCATGACGCTCGCCAACGGCGTCCGCACACTGCTCGCGGTCCTCCTGCTCGTGCTGTTCGCGACGGACGGGCTGACGATCTGGTGGCTCTACGGCGTCGTGTTCGCGTACGGGGCGTTCGAGACCGTCTACGACGGCGCGCTCCGCGCCGTCCTGCCCTCGATCGCCGCCAAGCAGGATCTGCCGCGCGCGAACTCGCGGGTCGAGGCGGGGGAGATCGTCGTCGAGCGGTTCCTGTCCGGCCCGCTCACCTCGGCCCTGTTCGCGATCTCGGTGGTGGTGCCGCTCGGGATCAACGTGCTGACCTACGCGGTGGCCGGCGTCATGGCGGTGTTCCTGCCGCTCGCCGCCGCAGGCCGCCACCACACCCACCCGACGGATGAACCGCGCGTCGCCTGGTACCGGCAGTTCACCGACGGGTTCCGGTACCTCATGGGCAACCCGATGCTCCGGAAGCTCTGGCTGATCAGCGTGGTGATCGGTCTGTGCTTCTCCGCCGCCACCGCCACGATGGTGCTCTACGTGCTGAACCAGCTCGGCCTGCCGGAGGCGTGGTACGGGGCGTACATCCTGGTGGGCGCGGTGGGCTCGCTGGGTGCGGCGTCGATCGCCAACCGGCTCAAGGAGCGGTTCCGTGCCGGACCGGTGATGGCGGTGGCGCAGACCCTGTCGCTCGCGGCGCTGGTCCTGATGGGCGCCGTCCCCGTGCTCGGCGTCGTCGCCTTCGGCTACTTCTTGTCGGCCGCCGGCACGACGGGGTGGAACATCCTCGTGATGTCGCTGCGCCAGGCCGCGATCCCGGGCCGCCTGCTGGGCCGGGTCCACGGCACGTGGCGCACGCTGCTGTGGGGCACCATGCCGCTCGGCTCGCTGCTGGGCGGGCTGCTCGGCCGGATCGATCTGCGCGCACCGTTCCTCATCGCGGGCGGTATCGCGACGCTGGTCGCGCTCGTGTCGTTCCGGTTCCTGGCCGGCCTGCCCAACCCGGAGGAGCTGGAGGACGCGGACGGGGAGACCGCGTGAGCGCGCCCCCGTGCGTGCCGGTCAGCCCAAGGAGAACAGCGGGCCCGTGATGGTCAGGCCAGGATCCTGGCTGAACGCCCAGAAGAACGCCAGCGCCGCGCCCGCGAGCGCCACGTCCTTGTTGAACTGGATCATCTCGGTCTGCTTCGCCGCCGGGTCGGCCTCCCGCCAGAACGCGTGCATGAGGAACGCCGTCGGAAGGAGGAAGACGAGCAGCAGCAGCGCGCCCAGGTCACCCCAGACGCCGAGCAGGACGGACAGCGCGCCGAGGAGCATCAGCACACCGCTGGCGAGGGTTGCCGGCTTGGCCATCGGAAGGCCCTTGGACGCGGCGTAGCCGGCCATGCCTTCCGTCTGGGTCAGGTGGCTGACGGCGCTCCCCAGGAAGAGGGCCACGAAGAGCACCCGGCCGATCAGCAGTACGACATCCATGGTCGCCTCCGGTAGAGGACCTACGGTTGATCACGCTTTCTCCACACTTTAGGACCCGACCGTCTCGCGCGTCGAGAGGTGTGGGGGCGCCTCTTCCTCGACGCCGCTCGGGACCGGAGGGTTGGCCTTGCGCAGCGACCCCCAGAGCACGCCGCCGATCACCAGCGCGGCGCCGACCGCGGTCGCCACCTCGATGTCCTCCCCCAGCAGCACCGCCGAGGCGCTGAGTCCCACGACGGGGACCAGCATCGAGAAGGGCGCGACGACGCCCGCGGGGTGCCGGGCCATCAGCCACGTCCAGACCCCGGACCCCACGATCGTCCCGATCAGGACCGTGTAGGCCAGCCCGAGCAGCGCCGGGACCATGTGCGGTCCGGGGCTGAACGAGGCACCCATGACGCCCGGGCCTTCCACGATCAGCGACAGGACGAACATCGGCACCGGCGGCACCACCGACATCCACAGCGTGAGGTGCAGCGGGTTCGGCGCCTTGGCCCGCGCGTTGGACACGTTGCCGATCGCCCAGCCGAAGCCGCCGGCGAGCACCAGCAGGAAGGGTGCGAACGCGGCGGCCTGCGCCTGGGACCAGCCCACCACGGCCAGCCCCAGGGTCGCCGCGCCCAGCCCCACCAGCTGGCGCGCGGTCACCCGGTCCCGGAACGCGATCGCACCGAGCAGCACGGTGAACGGTGCCGAGGACTGCAGCACGAGCGACGCCAGCCCGGTCGGCATGCCGACGGCCATGCCCCAGTACAGGAACAGGAACTGCAGGATCCCGAAGCCGATGCCGTACCCGAGGAGCCAGCGCACCGGCACCTGCGGACGTGGTACGAGCAGCACTGTCGGCACGGCGATGATCGCGAACCGCAGGGCCACGAGCAGGAACGGCGGGAACTGAGCGAGCGATGCGTCGATAGCGATGAAGTTCAGTCCCCACATGACCGCGACGGACAGGGCGAGCAGACGGTGCGAGATGGGCATGGCCCGAGTCTGGGCGGCACCGGATCTGAAGGACAAGCGAAAGTTTCTACAAGTCCTTGTAGGTTGCCTTCATGGACGCAGAGCCTCGCCGCCGCGGTCACGACCTGACCCGGGTAGATCCTCGTCACCTCGACCTGCTCCGTGAGCTCGCCGACCGTCGCTCGGTGACCGCGGTCGCCGAGGCGACCCATCGGACGCCGTCCGCCGTGTCGCAGCAGCTCCGCACGGCGCAACGCGAGCTGGGCGGCATCCCGCTGGTGGAGCCGCACGGCCGGGGCGTACGGCTCACCGAGGCGGGCAGGCTCCTGGCCGACGGCGGCCGCGACCTCGCCCGGACGATCGCGCAGGTGCAGGCGACGTGGGACGCGTACCTGGGCTCGGCATCGGGCACCGTCCGTCTGGCGGCGCTCCCGAGCGCCGCCACGATCCTGCTGCCCGGCGTGCTCGACCGGCTCGCCGGCACGGACGTGCACCTCGAGTGCACCGACGTCGACATCGCCGAGTCGGAGTACTCCGGGATGGTCGCCGACCACGACATCGTCGTCGGGCACAGCTTCACCGGTCCCGTACCCGCCGGGGCGGGACACCTGGTCACCGCGGCCCTGCTTCGCGAACCCCTCGACATCGCCATGCGGGCCGACCACGCGCTGGCCACCAGGCCCCGGGTCACGGCCCGGGAACTGGTGCTCCACGAGTGGTACGGCGTGCCGATCGGCTACCCGTTCGACGACCTGCGCATCGCCGTCGAGACGACGACGGGGACCCCGGTCCGCGTGGTCCAGCGACTCCGCGACAACCGGCTGATCGAGGCGCTCGTCGCGGCCGGCGACCGCGTCGCCGTGCTCCCCCGGTACAGCACCACGCCCGGCGCCGGGATCGTCCTGCGGCCGGTGCACGGCATGGACGCCGCCCGGTGGATCGTTGCGATCCTGCGGCCCGACCGCGCCGAACGGCTCGCCGTCAGGACGGTGCTCGAGGCGTTGCGGGCGGCAGGCGGGGACGTCGTCGACTGAGGGTAGGAGCGGCGGCGACGTGCGGCCGGGCGGCGTGGACGAGTGCGTCGACGAGACGCGTACGGAGTGCTACGCCAGCGCGCGGAGCTGGGCGGTCGGCACCGTCACCTCGTCGACGTAGCAGTAGCCCCAGCCCTCGCCGGGCTCGACCGACCGCATCAGCGGGTGGCCCGTGGCCTCGAAGTGCGCCGTGGCGTGCTTGGCCGGCGACGAGTCGCAGCAGCCCACCTGCCCGCACACGAGGCAGCTCCGCAAGTGAACCCAGGTACCGCCGTGGGCGAGGCACTCGGGGCAGCCCTCGACGTTCTTCGGTTCGAGGACGGCTACCAGGTCCAGGTGCGTGCATTCGGTGCTCATGGTCATGGTCCTCACGTCGTGGCGAACGGCTCCCCTGATCCTAGGCCGCTCCGCTCGCCCCGTACCTCCGGCGGACGCGGGCCCGGTCGGGCGTACCTCAGCCGGTCTTGCCGGACCGGCCCGTGCGGGCGGCCCAGAGGATCAGGACGATGCCGACGACGGCGAGGATCGGCCCGATGACCGCCCACATCGTCTCGCCTGTCATCGAGCTGCCGGCCAGGTAGCCGAGTCCCTGAAAGGTGAAGACGCCACCCATGAGGACGAGCACTGCGCCGAGCACGATCAGACCTGACTTCATGGTTGCTCCGAACTGCGATGGTGGAGGCGTGCGTCGCACCTGCTCCCGCAACACTACGGCCTGGCGACGGCATTATCGTGGGGCAGGAGCGATCGAAGACCTTGACGACGACCGGAACCAAGAGCGAGGCACCCTCATGACGGCGACAGCCGACCACGACGCCTACATCGCCGCGGCACCCGAGCCGTTTCAGCCCGCGCTGAGACGGTTGCGCGCGCTGCTGTCCCGCACCCTGTCCGAAGCGGACGAGATCGTGGCCTACAACATGCCGGGGTTCAGCATCGACGGCTCGGTCGTCGCGAGCTACGCGGCGTTCAGCAAGCAGTGCGGGCTCTATGTCCTTCCGGGCGCCATCTCCGAACATGCCGAGGAGATCGCGGCGGCCGGCCTCAAGGCGACCAAGACCGGCATCACGTTCTCGCCGAACAAGCCGATCCCGGACGACCTCGTCGAACGGCTTGCGCGGGCGTCGCGTCAGGACGCCGAGGCCTGACGCCGGCGGCACCGGCCACGCGCAGCCCCGCTCGCTCCGGCCGCTCCGGCCGCTCCGGCCGCTCCGGAGAGTCCGTCACGACGCGAGCGGGTCACCGTCCGGCGGTGCGTCCCCGCGCTCGGTCGCGCGGTCCAGGGTCCGGTCCGGGAGCCAGACCGTGAAGGTGCTGCCGCTCGGACCGTGGTCGGTGTGGAGCAGGTGCCCGTCGTGGCTCTCCGCGACCTGGCGGGCGATGGCCAGCCCGAGCCCGGAGCCGTCCGGCCGCTCCGCGCGCCCGGCTTCCCCGCGCCCGGCCTCCGGCCCGCCGCCACCGCCGTCGGCCACCTCACCCGCGTTCCCGTTGTCCCCCCGGTAGAACCGGTCGAAGATCCGGTCCCGCGCCTCCGCCGGGACACCGGGCCCTTCGTCCGCCACGCCGATCCACGCCCAGCCGAGCCTGCTGCCCACGCCCACGGTGATCGCGCTGCCCACGGGCGCGAGCCGCACCGCGTTGGACAGCAGGTTGTCGACCGCCCGGCCCAGCGCGTTCGCGTCACCGTAGGCGACGGGTCCGGGATGGGTCCGCTCCACGATGGACACACCACGCCGCTCGGCGACGGCCCGGTTGTCGCGGACGGCGCCCTCGGCCAGCGCCGCGAGGTCGACCTCTCGGTCGGCGAACGCCTCCGACCGGAACCGCGCCGTCGCCAGCAGATCCTCCAGCAGCCGGGACATCCGGCTCGTCGCACCCAGGACGACGGCGGTCGCCTCGGCGCGCTGTGCCTCGTCCGCCTGCTCGTTGCCGAGCACCGCCTCGACGTTCGCCTGCACCACCATCACGGGGTTGCGCAGCTCGTGGGACACGTCCTCGATGAGCCTGCGTTCCGCGGTGAACGCCCGGTCGAGGCGGTCGAGCATCCCGTCGATCGTGTCGGCCAGGGTGCGCAGCTCGTCGCGCGGCCCGGTCGCGCCGATCCGCCGGGACAGGTCGGTGGCACCGATCTCCTGGGCGGTGCGCGTGATGGCCTCCACCGGCCGCAGCGCCCGCCCGGACACCCACCAGCCGACGGCCACGCTGAGCAGGAACATCACCGCGAGCGCCACCGCCGAGTAGTCCCGCAAGGTCTGCAGGGCGGTGAAGTTCACGGCGTGCTGCACGCTGTCGAGGTCGGCTGCCTGGAACTGTTCGCCGTCCTTGTAGGCGATGCTGCCGTCGGGCTTCTTCTCGAACCGCTTGACGGTGACGGGGTCCAGAGGTGCGGCGACGATGGTCTGCGAGAGCGCGAAGTAGACCCCGGCGAGGATGAGCGCGGTGATGCCGAACAGGGTCGCGGAGTAGGTGAGGGCGAGCCGCATCCGCACCGTGCGCGCCCACCCGGGGAGCCCCCGGAAGGTCATGCGGGGACGCCCTTGACCGAGGCGGGCAGCTCGCGCAGCCGGTAGCCCCGGCCGATCACGGTCTCCAGGGCGGGATCCTCGCCGTCGACGGTGAGCTTGCGGCGCAGGGTGCCGACGGTGACCCGGACGGTCTGCGTGAACGGGTCGGCGTTCTCGTCCCACACGTGCTCGAGGAGCTCCTCGGCCGGCACCACGTAGGCGGGCCGGTTCATCAGGTAGCGCAGCACGGCGAACTCCTTGCGGGTGAGCACGAGCTCCCGGGCGCCGCGCCAGGCCAGCTGCCGGGCGGCGTCGAGCCGGATGGGGCCGTGCTCGAGCACCGCGGCTACCTCGCGCCCCTCGCGGCGCAGGAGGGCGCGGATGCGGGCGGACAGCTCGATGATGGCGAACGGCTTGACGAGGTAGTCGTCCGCCCCGACGTCGAGGCCGGTGACCCGGTCGGTCAGGCGGCCGCGCGCGGTGAGCATGAGGATGCGCGGCGGGTCGCCGTCGGCGAGCGGGATCTGGCCGCCGCGGACGGCGCGGGTCAGGTCGAAGCCGGTCCCGTCGGGCAGGGTCACGTCGAGCAGCACGAGGTCGTAGGGGTTGAGGCCGAGCTTCTCCCTCGCCTCGGCCACCGTGCGCGCCTGATCGACGGCGTAGCCCTCTCGGCGCAGTGCCACCTGCAGGGCACTCACCAGACCCGCCTCGTCCTCCACGATCAGCAGCCGCACAGCAGCACGGTAACCGCCCGGGGCGCGTCGTGACAGGGGCTGTCAGTCCCCCCCTTTCGGTCGGCTTTCGCTCGGGTTTCCCGCAGTTTTCTCGACCGTCCGCTGAAGTCGGTGTCATGAACGAGCACAGACCAGCCACCCAGGACATCCCCGCCGTCGCCACGCACCCACCGCTCCGCCCGGCCGCCGCCCTGGTCGAACGGGCGCTGATCGAGGTGAAACGGGTGATCGTGGGGCAGGACCACATGGTCGAACGCATCATGGTCGGCCTCCTCTCCCGCGGCCACGTGCTGCTCGAGGGTGTGCCCGGCGTCGCCAAGACGCTCGCGGTGCGCACCCTGGCCACCGTCGCCGGAGGCTCCTTCGCCCGCCTGCAGTTCACGCCGGACCTGATGCCGTCGGACATCGTCGGCACCCGCGTCTGGAAGCCCTCCCGGGAGGACTTCGACGTCGAGCTCGGCCCGGTCTTCGCCAACCTCGTCCTCGCCGACGAGATCAACCGTGCCCCGGCCAAGGTGCAGTCGGCCCTGCTGGAGGCGATGGCGGAGGGCCAGGTCAGCATCGGCGGACGCACCTACGCCCTGCCCGACCCCTTCCTCGTCCTCGCCACCCAGAACCCGATCGAGAGCGACGGTGTCTACGCCCTGCCCGAGGCGCAGCGCGACCGGTTCCTGCTCAAGGTCGACGTCGACCACGCCGACGAGCTGGAGGAGCTGACGATCGTTCAGCGGATGAGCGCCGCTACCCCGCGCGCCGAGCCGCTGCTCGACGCGGCGATCGTCCGCCAGCTCCAGCGGGAGGCCGACCAGGTGTTCGTCCACCACGCCGTGGCGCAGTACGCGGTGGCCCTGGTCATGGCCACCCGCCGGCCCCACCAGTACGGCCTGCACCACCTCGACGGCGTGCTGGAGTACGGCGTCAGCGCGCGCGGCAGCCTCGGACTGATCGCCGCCGGACGCTCGCTCGCCCTCATGCGCGGACGCGACTACGTGCTGCCGGCGGACCTCGTCGACCTGGCGGCCGACACCCTCGGCCACCGGCTGGTCCTCACGTTCGACGCGGCGGCCGACGGCGTCGACCCCCGCAGCGTGGTCGAGGCCGTCCTCGCCGCCATCCCGCAGCCGCGCGTGGCACCCGCCGAGGAGGAGGTGGTCGTGCGATGAACGACTCGGCGCGGAACAGCTCGGCCCGCAGGTTCCGCCGGCTCGAGCTCACCGTCCGACGGCGGGTCGACGGGCTGCTGCAGGGCGACGTCGACGGGCACGCGCTCGGTCCCGGCTCCGACCCGGAGGAGCTGACGCAGTACCAGCCGGGGCAGGACGTGCGGCGGATCGACTGGAACGTCACCGCCCGCACCGGCGAGGCCCACCTGTGGCGCACCCGCGCCCAGCACGAGCTGGACACGTGGCTGCTGGTCGACCGCAGCGCCAGCATGACCTTCGGCACCGCGCAGACCGAGAAGGTGGACGTCGCCGAGGAGGTGGCCGCCGCCGTCGGCCTGCTCACCGCCGGACCGGGCAACCGCGTGGGCATCGGCCTGATCGACGGGGCCGGCCTGCGCTGGATCTCGCCCCGGCCGGGCCGCGCGGCGGCGGTCACGCTGTCCCGGCTCGACGCGGCGGTGCGGACGGGCAGCCCGCAGGTGCCGCTCTCGGACGCCCTGCGCGGCCTCGGTGCGCGGGCCCGACGCCGCGGCCTGTGCGTCGTCGTCACCGACCTGGTGGCGCCCGACGGCGACGTCGAGCGCCCCTTCGAGTGGGAGGACGCGTTGCGCCGGCTGACCGCCCGGCACGACGTGATCGTCGTCGAGGTCGACGACCCGCGCGAGCGCGAGCTGCCCGACGTCGGCGAGGCGGTGTTCGTCGACCCCGAGACCGGGCTGCAGCGCGAGGTGTCGACGTCGGACCCCGCGCTGCGCCTCGCCTACGCCACCGTCGCCGCCCACCGGCGCGACCAGACCGCCGCCGCCGTGCGCGCCTGCCGCGCCGAGCACCTGCGCGTGAGCACCGACACCGACTGGGCGGCGACGCTCGCCCGGTTCGTCAAGGACCGCCGTCGCGCCCCCGCCCGCCGCACCCGGAGGACACCATGACCTTCACCGACCCCCTGATCCTGCTCGCCCTCGTCCCCGTCGCCGCCCTCGCGCTGGCGTACGTCCTGATGCAGCGGCGCCGCACCCGCTACGCCGTCCGCTTCGCCACCCTGCCCATGCTCGACCGGGTCGCCCCGGCCCGCCCGCGCTGGCGGCGGCATCTCGCGACCGGCCTGGTGCTGCTCGCACTCGGGGCGTTCGCCACCGCCGCGGCCGGACCCGAGATGCGGCTCCGGGTGCCGTACGAACGCGCGACGGTCATCGTCGCCATCGACGTGTCCGGCTCGATGGAGGCGCGGGACGTGCCCCCGGACCGGCTGACCGCGGCCAAGGAGGCCGCCGTGCAGTTCGTCCGCGAGCTCCCCGAGACCGTCCAGGTCGGCGTCGTCGCGTTCGCCGAGGACGCCGAGCTCGTCGCGCCCGTCACCGCCGACCGCGCCCTCGTCGAGAACTCCATCCAGACCCTGCGGTCCGACGGCGGCACCGCCATCGGCGAGGCCGTCTTCGCAGCGGCTGCGGAGGTCGCCCGGCAGGCCGCCACCAGCGGCACGACGTCGGACGACGGCTCCGCGAGCACGAACGGGGCCGATCCGGCGCCAGGCGCCGAGGAGGACCCCGCCGCCGAGCCGATCCCCGCCCGGCTGGTCCTGCTCTCCGACGGGTTCAACACCGCCGGCCGCAGCCCCACCGACTCCGTGCAGGCCGCGCTCGACGCCCAGATGCCCGTCTCCACCATCGCCTACGGCACCCCCAGCGGCGTCATCGGCAACGGCATCCGCAGCCAGTCGGCCCCCGCCGACGACAACACGCTGCGCATGCTCGCCGAGGAGACCGAGGGCCACTTCTACCGCGCCGAGAGCGGCGCCGAGCTCGACCAGGTCTACGAGGACATCGGCTCGGCCATCGGCTGGCGCACCGAGACCACCCTCGTCACCACTCCCCTGGTCCTGCTCGGCCTGGCGCTCGCCATCACCGCCACCGCCCTGTCCCTGCGCTGGTTCTCCCGGTTGGTCTGACACCGTTCGAAGGAGCGTTCCCTTGCAGAACCCCGACCCGCTGCTCCATGGTTCTCCCACCGGGCGGTCCCCCCGGACCCCACCTGCCGGCAGTCCTCCTGACGGCGTTCCCGACGGCCCTCCTGACGGCCTGGGACGGCCCGCCGGCCCACGCCACTTCGTCGTCGGCGAGCCCGTCGCCCCGCGACCGCCCGCACCCGACCCGGTGCGCTCCCGGCTGGTGCCGCTGCTCGCCGCGGCTCCCTCGGCGCCGCCTGCCGCCCCACCCGCCGCGCTTGCCGGGTCTGCCCGCCCCGCCGCGCCTGCCGGCCTGGCCGGCTCCGGGTATGCGTTCGGCCTGCCACCGGGCCCGCCCGCCCCGGATCCCGGAACCCGGCCCGACATCCCGCACGAGGGCGCGCCCCGCCGTCCGCGGCCCCTGCTGACGCTGGCGACCGCGCTCGCCCTGGGCGCGTTCCTGGGATCCGCGACGACGGGCCTGGTCACGGGCCTGTCCCTCGCCCAGGAGGAGGCCACCGCACCGGTTGTGGTGGACCAGGCCACCGGCACGACGACGACGGAGAGCGCCGCCCAGCGCGCGCTGCCCAGCGTCGTCCAGGTCCGGGCCGGGTCGCGGGGCGGGTCGGGCGTCATCATCGATGAGAGCCACGTGATCACCAACGGGCACGTGGTCGTCGGCACCGAGACGGTCGAGCTGCTGCTCGACGACGGGAGCTCCGTGACCGGCCGCGTGCTCGGCGCCGACGAACGCAACGACATAGCGGTGATCGAGGCCGACCTCGGCCGTGCCCGCGCCGCGTCCCTGGGCCGCAGCGCCGGGCTGCAGATCGGCCAGCCGGTCATCGCCGTCGGGTCGCCCCTCGGTCTGACGGGCAGCGTGACCGCCGGGGTGGTCAGCGCCGTCGACCGTAGCTCCGGCAACTACCCCGGGCCGATGATCCAGACCGACGCCTCCATCAACCAGGGGAACTCGGGCGGTCCCCTCGTCGACCTGCGCGGCCAGGTGGTCGGCATCAACACGGCCATCGCGACCGTCGGCAGCTCGGGCAACATCGGCATCGGGTTCGCCGTGCCGATCGACCGCGCGGAGGAGGTCGCGGGGCGCATCATCGCGGGAGCGTGACCCGTGGCATGACCCCGAGTGGGCTCCAGGACGGGCCCCGCCGGGCTACGTGAACAGGCCGCTGTAGGCGTTCAGGGCCGGCTGGCCGCCCAGGTGCGCGTAGAGCACCGTGGCGTCCGCCGGGATCTCGCCGCTCGTGACGAGGTCGATCAGGCCGGCCATCGACTTGCCCTCGTAGACGGGGTCGATGATCACGCCCTCCAGCCGGCCCGTGAGCCGGATCGCGTCGAGCGTCGACTCGACCGGGATCCCGTACCTGTCGCCGGCCCAGCCGGGCAGCACGGTGATCTCGTCGTCGCGCAGCGGCCGCCCGACGCCGATGAGCTCGGCCGTGGCGCGCGCGATCCGGGCCACCTGGTCGCGGGTCTCGTCCAGCTTCGCACTGGCGTCGATCCCGATCACCCGGCGTGGTCGGCCACCGGCCTCCTCGAGGGCGGCGAACCCGGCGATCATGCCCGCGAGGGTCGATCCGGTGACCGCACACACCACTACGGTGTCGAAGAAGACGCCGAGGTCGCGCTCCTGCTGCTCCACCTCGTACGCCCAGTGCGCGAACCCGAGGCCACCCAGCCGGTGGTCGGAGGCTCCGGCCGGGATCGCGTACGGCGTGCCGCCGCGCTCCTTCACCTCGTCGATCGCGCGGGCCCAGGAGTCCTTGAACCCGATGCCGAAGCCCGCCGGGTCGAGCCGCACCTCGGCGCCCATGATCCGGCTCAGCATGATGTTCCCGACCCGGTCCGCGACGGTGTCGGGCCAGTCGACCCAGTTCTCCTGCACCAGCACCGCCTGGAGGCCCAGCGACGCGGCCACCGCGGCGACCTGACGCGTGTGGTTGGACTGGTACCCGCCGATCGAGACCAGGGTGTCCGCGCCCTGCGCGAGCGCGTCCGGGACGATGTACTCCAGCTTGCGGGTCTTGTTGCCGCCGTAGGCGAGGCCGGCGTTGCAGTCCTCGCGCTTGGCCCACACCGCAGCACCGCCGAGGTGGGCGGTCAGCCGTGGCAGCGGATGCACCGGGCTCGGCCCGAAGGTCAGCGGGTGGCGGGGGAAGTCGGACAGAGCCACGGGTTACTCCTCGTCGGCGGTCGGGTCGGCAGTCGGGTCGGCAGGCAGGTCGGCAGGCAGGTCGGCGGGCGGGTCGGTCGGCAGCGTGTACCAGGTGTCGAAGGCGACCGCCGCCGCCTGGTCCGCGTCCCCGGCGGCACACAGCCGGATCAGCTCGTCGTGCCGGGCGAACGACGCGCGACCGCCCAGGGAGGAGAACCGCAACCGCTCGGCGCGGCGCAGCACCGGCGTGAACTGGTCGAGCACCGAGGTGAGGGCCCTGTTCGCGGCCACAGCCACGGGCACGTCGTGCAGGGCGTCGTCAGCCCGCAGCGCCGCCTCGACGTCGCCCGCCTCGATCGCCGCGCGGAACTCGCGGTTGGCCGCACGCATCGCGTCGAGGTCGGCCTCCGTGAGGCTCCGCACCGCCTCTCGCACGGCGACCTCGTGCATCGCCGCGACGACGTCGCGCGCACCGCGCACGTCCCGCAGGTCCAGCGAGCTCACCGTCGTCGAGCTGCCCGGCCGCGCCACGACCAGCCCGGCCTCGGCCAGGCGCAGCAGCGCCTCGCGCACCGGCGTGCGGCTGACGCCGAGCCAGGCCGCGAGGTCGCCGTCCCGCAGCTGCTCCCCCGGCGCGAAGCTGCCGTCCACGATGGCGTCGCGGAGCCGGCCATAGACATCGTCACGCAGCAGACGGCGGCCGATCGGGGGCACGCTCTCGGGAATAGGCATGCAATATATTACATACAGACGGTGGGGTCCTGACAAGAGGCAACCTGACCGGGGGCAGTGCGTCCAGGCGGGTCTTGTCGTGCAGGGAGGTGCCGGGTGGGCTGACCCCCGTTCACCTCAGACCCGTGGATGCGGGCTGTGCCGAACAATTCAGCTGACGTGAACAAAGCAGGGCCCACCTGAACGAAATTCAGCTCAGCTGGCACCCGCCGCAGGGGTCCAGACGACCCCAGCGACCCCATCGGGGGCAGCGGGGCCGTCGACGCGCCTGCGAGCCGCAGCCGAACCGTGCCGTCAGCGCGTCCGCGAGCTGTGCCGCAGCGCCCCGCCGGGTCGTGCGCCGGTACGCTCGCCGTCCTCGATCACCGGCGTGCCACCGACCAGGACCCACGGGATGCCGGCGGCCGTGAGGCGGGGCTCGTCCGGTGTCGCCCGGTCCGCGACGGTCGCGGGATCGAAGACGACGACGTCGGCCACGAGGCCTTCGGCGATCCGGCCGCGGTCGTGCAGACCGAGCCGTTCCGCGGGCCGGGCGGCCAGGTGCACGATCATCTCGGCGAGCGACAGCACGCCCTCCTCGCGCACGTACCGGCCGAGGTAGCGCGGGAAGGTCCCGGCGGCACGCGGATGCGGTTTCGCGCCCACCAGGATGCCGTCGCTCCCGCCCGTGTGCCGACGGTGCCGCATGATCTCGCGGACGTTCTGCTCGTCGCCCACGTGCTGCAGGATGCTCGTCCCGAGCCGGTCGGCGAGCAGCAGGTCGAAGAAGACCTCCACCGGCGGGCGCCGTTCGTCCGCCGCGATCCGGGCCACCGTGCGGCCCACCCGGTCGCCGAGCGCGGCGTCGCGGACGCCCGCGATCTCGATCGTGGCCCAGTCCACGGGGACGCCGTGGCACCCGTCGCTGCCGACCACCTCGACCTGGTGCGCGATCCAGGCCCGCTCCCCTACGTCGCGCAGGCGGGCGAGCGTCGCCTCGGGTCCGCCCACCGCGGCGCGGCTCGGCAGCAGCGCGGACAGCGTCGTCGAGCCGGGCAGGTACGGGTAGGAGTCGAGGGTGACGTCGACTCCGGCGGAGAGCGCCCGGTCGACGAGCGCCAGCAGCTCCCCCGCCCGCCCCCGGTTCTCGGGGAAGTTCATGGTCGCGTGCGTGAGGTGCAGCGCGCACCGGGCCCGCCGCGCGACGTCGACCATCTCGGCGTAGGCGTCGAGCGCACCCGCGCCGTAGGACCGCTGGTGCGGTGCGTAGAAGCCGCCGTGCCGCGCGACCACCTCGCAGAGCGCGACCAGCTCGTCGGTGCTCGCGAACGCACCGGGCACGTAGGTGAGCCCGGACGACAGGCCGAACGCGCCCGCCCGCATACCCTGGTCGACCTGCGCCCGCATCGCGGCGAGATCCGCCGCGGACGCGGGCCGGTCGCCGGTACCGATCACGTTCATCCGGATGGTGCCCTGCGGCAGCAGGTAGGCCACGTTCGTCGCACTCCCGCGGCGGTCGATCTCCGCGAGGTACCCGGCCACCGAGCGCCAGGCGAGGTCGACCCCCTCGAGGGTCCCGTTCCAGCCCGCGATCTGCTCGCGCACGATGGCCATGGTCTCGTCGGTGACCGGCGCGTACGAGAGCCCGTCCTGGCCCACCACCTCGGTCGTCACACCCTGGGTGACCTTGGCGCGGTGGTCGCCGTCGGCGAGGACCGCCAGGTCGGAGTGGGCGTGCATGTCGATGAAGCCGGGCGCGACCGCCAGCCCGTCCGCGTCGACGACACGCGCGCCGGGGGCGTCGATCCGCCCGCCCACCGCGGCCAGCTGTCCGGCGCGCACGAGCACGTCGCCGACGACCGGATCGTGCCCGCTGCCGTCGACGATCAGGCCGCCCCGCAGGAGCAGCTCGTCGCCCGGAGGCGCGTCAGCGCGCGTCACCACACCTCACCGCGCGCCGACGTCGACACGGACGAGGTCGCGGATGCCGCGGGCCTCGAGCGCCGCCGGGTCCGCGGCGGTCGCGCTCGTCACGACGGCGACGGCGACACCGTCCGCACGGAGCGCGTGCCAGCGCTCGAAGACCGCCCCGCCCGGCCCGAGCGCGGCACGGGACAGCGGCAGGTCGTCCTCGTCGACGTCGACCACCACGGCCACGCTGCGCGCCGGCGTGCCCGCCCGTCCCCCGGCTCGCCGCGCCTCGGCGACCACCTCGGCGAAGCGCCGGCCGAGCGGCTTGACCTGGTTGTGGATGTCGAGCAGGCCGAGCGAGTACTCCAGGTCCTTATAGTCCCCGAGGTCCCGCGTCACGTCGTGGGAGCACCACCACGTGACCGCGAACAGGTTCTCCGTCGTGAGCGCGGCCTCCAGGGTCCGCTCGCAGAACTCGGGCATCTCCGACTCGGCGAGGTTCATCGAGGGCGCCCCGACCTCCTGCAGCCAGACGGGCCGCCGGGGGTCCGTCGCGAACGCCTTCGAGAGCTCCATCAGCCACTCCGCGTGCTGCACGGACTGCGGCGAGAGCGCGCCGTAGGTCGCGGCGGTGCCGTTGAAGATCCAGGAGTGGGCGGTGGTCATGTCACCGAGGCGGGAGGCGTGCACCGGCTGGAACGGATGCTCGTCCCGGTACCAGAGGTGGTCGTTCTCGCTGTGCACGACGACGTGCCGCGGGTCGCGGTCCCGCGGGGCGTCGAGCAGCGAGCGGAGCCAGTGCGTGACCTCCGCGGGCTTCGCGGGCATCGCGGCGGGGTTCGGCCGCTGGAACTGGTTCAGCTCGTTGCCGAGCGTCAGCCCCAGGAAGTTGGGCCGGTCGCGGACGGCGTCGTAGACCGCCGCGACGAGCGCCGCCTGCGCGTCGATCGCCGGCTGGTCGGTGAACATGTTTCCCGCGTGCCAGTTCACGAGCCATGCGGGCACGAAGTCGAACCCGGACATGTGCCCCTGGATGACGTCGACGGCGACGTCCAGCCCGAACTCGCCCGCCAGGTCGGTCACGAGCGCGATGTCGTCCAGGGCCCGACGCCGGATGAGCGTCCGGTTGGGCTGCAGCACCGGCCAGAGCGGGAAGACCCGGACGTGGTCGACGCCGAGCCCGGCGATCGCCTCGAAGTCCGCGCGCACGGCGTCGGGCTCGATCGCCATCCACTGGAACATCCAGTCCTTCGACGGCGTGTAGTTCACGCCGAAGCGCGGTGTGGTGGTGTCCAAGGTTCCCTCTCTCAGTTCTTGGCTCAGCTCTTGGGCGTGGGGGCGGTCGATGTCGAGTCGCGGATCATCAGCCGGCGTCCGCCGACCGTCTGCGAGGTCACTTCCTCGCCGCGCACCAGCCGCTCCAGGAGCTCGACGGCGGTGCGGGCGCTCTCCTCGACCGGGGCGTCGAGCGCGGTGAGGCGGGGGCGGACGAGGGTCGAGACCCAGGAGTCCTCCCACGCGACCACCGAGAGCCGGTCCGGGATGCCGACGCCCAGCTCGGGCGCGTGGGCGACGATCTCCGCGGCGATGACCTCGCTGTCGACGACGATGGCCGTGACGTCGCCGATCCTGCCCAGCAGGTCGGCGACCGGGTCCTCCGCCTCGGCGTCCCACACCGCGTAGGACGGCTCGATGCCGCACTCCCCCGCGGCCGCAGCGAAGCGCCCGTCGCGCGTGCGGGTGTGGGCGAGGTTCGGGGCGTCGTTGACGCGGGCGACCCGGCGATGACCGAGGTCCGCGAGGTGGGCGAGCACGGCCGCGAAAGCCGCGTCGTCGCGCACGGTGACCGCGGGCACGCCGGTGTCCGTGGGCGCGCCGAGCACCACCGCCGGCGCGCCGAGCTGCCGGACCAGCTCGAGCCGCGGGTCGTCCGTGCGGGCGTCGACGAGCAGGAACGCGTCGACGCGCTGCTCGGCCCACCACTCGCGGTAGACCCGCGCCTCGTCGTCGACCCGCACGAGCGTGAGCGAGAGCGACCAGCCGATGGCCGAGAGCGGCTCGGTGAGCCCGGCGACCAGGCGCATGAAGAAGGGGTCGCGACCGAAGGTCTCGCTCGCCCGGGCGATCACCAGGCCGAGGCTCCGGCCGCCACCGCCCGAGACCTTGCGGCTCGCGTAGTTGGGGCGCCAGTTGAGCTCGTCGGCCGCCCGCCGGATCCGTTCGGCGGTCGCCGCGGAGACGTTCGGCCGGCCGTTGAAGACGTGCGACACCGCGGACGGCGACACGCCGGCCAGGCGAGCGACGGCGGAGATCGTGGCACGTTTCGGCGGGGTTTCGGTCACGCCCCAGACACTAGGGGGTTGACCCTTCAAAGTAAAGCGGTATACATTCGCCGCCAGCCAGATTGTGTACCGCTTTACAAGGCTCATCGCCAGGCTCGGCACGCGGACGTGCCCACCGTCTCGATCGTTACAGCGCAGTCCCAGATCGAAAGCTCCAGGAGGTCCCGTGACACACGGCATCAGCAGACGCACGTTGCTGGGCGCAGCCATCAGCGGGGGGATCATCACGCCCCTGCTCGCCGGCTGCGGGGCGCTCGTACCCGCGTCCAGCGGGCCGGGCGCGCTGACCGTGCACACACAGATCAGCGGCGCGGTCGCCGGGGCACAGACGTTCTCCGACGTCGTCGCCGCGTACCAGCGGGACACCGCGCGGCGGGTGGCGCTGCTGAAGAACGGCTCCGACCTCCCGATCGTCTTCGAGACGAGCACCCTGGCGGGCAAGGAGGCCGACGTCGCGATCGTGAACATGATGGGCCGCACGCTCGCCTGGACCCGGTTGGGAGCGACCGTCGACGTCGGCGGCTACCTGGACGACTGGGGGCTGCGCGACCTGATCATCCCCGAGGCGCTCCAGGAGTGGACCGACGAGGAGGGGCGGCTGCGGGCCTTCCCGTTCACGCGCACGAACTGGCCGGTGTCCTTCAACACCGCCCTGCTCGAGGAGGCCGGCGTCGGCATCCCGAAGACCTCCGACGAGCTGATCGCGGCCGCGGACGCCCTGCGTTCCAAGGGCATCGGCCCCGTCACGGTCGGCGGCTCCGACTGGAGCGGCCAGAAGATGTTCCTGCAGGTCATGCAGGGCTTCCTCACCGAGGACGAGGCCCGCACCGTGTTCTCGACGGGCAAGATCTCCGAGACCCCCGGCGCGATCGCGGGTGTCGAGCACTTCGTCGAGCTGCGGGACGCCGGCGTGTTCGTCGACAACGTGCAGGGCTACACGTCCGACTCGGAGCTCACACAGTTCAACACGCGCAAGGCCGCCATCGTGCCGGCGATGTCGTCGGCCCTGGCCCTCGTCCCGGCGGAGCGCGCGGCGGAGGTCACCGTGGGCGGCTGGCCCAAGCCGTCCAGCGGCGGCGTGCTGGACCACCCGAGCGTCATCAAGAGCTACAACGGCCACGGGATCTGGATCAGCGAGAACGGACGCAAGAAGCTCGACCTCGTCAAGCCCTTCGTGCAGCACCTGTACAGCCCGGAGGTCACCGACCGGTTCATCCTCGAGTCCGGGCGGGACATGAGCCGGGTCACGGACACCGTCAGCAAGGACTTCCCGCTCGTCGCCCAGGCGTCGCGGCTCAAGGACACCGAGGTGTCCGCGGTGATGCTGCCGGACCTGCTCATCCCCGACGCCGTGTTCGAGCCGATGATCCAGGCGACGGCGCTCGCCTACGGGTCGGCGTCGGCCGAGCGCATCATCGACGCCTTCGAGAAGGCATACCAGGCGGTCTGACCGCTCGAGCTGGGAAAGGACCACCATGACCGCTCTTCTCGACGCGGACCCCCGGGACACCATCGACGGCGGGCCGCCCGCCGCCACCCGGCCACGCCGGCGCGGCACGATCCGCGACCGGTTCCCCGGCCTCGCCCTCCCCGCGCTGATCTGGTACGCGGTGTTCATGATCGGCCCGGTGGTCGCGATGTTCGTCATCGCGTTCCTGTCGTGGCCGGGCATGCTCACCACTCCCGAGCCCGCGGGACTGGACAACTTCTCACGCGTCTTCGCGGACGAGACGTTCTGGACGGCCACCGCGAACTCCGCCATCCAGATCGTCGTCGGGCTGCCGGTGATGATCGGCCTCGCGTTCCTGCTCGCCTTCTACGTGGTGCAGAAGCCGCGCGGCCACCGTCTGCTGCGGTACCTGCTGTTCATCCCGGCGCTCATCTCGGCCCCGGCGACGGCCATGGTGTTCTACGCGATGCTCAACCCCGACGGCCTGGTCAACGGCGCCCTGCGCCCGCTCGGTCTGGCGGGGAACGAGTGGCTCGCCGACCCGAGCACGGCGCTCGGCGCCATCATCGCCGTCGAGCTGTGGAGCGGTATCGGCTACTCGGCGGTGCTCATCGCGTCCCGGCTCGACGGCGTCGAGGGCGAGATCGTGCAGGCCGCCCGGCTCGACGGCGCGGGCGACTGGCGGCTCGCCTGGCGGGTGTACTGGCCCATCGCCCAGGACTTCATCGGCGTCGTCGCGATGCTGCAGTTCTTGTCCATGCTGTTCAACTCGGCGCAGACCGTGCTGCTGCTGACGCAGGGTGGTCCCGAGAACGCGACCACCACGCTCGCGTACCTCATCTACCGCAAGGCGTTCGTCGAGACCGACCTGGGCTACAGCCAGGCCGTCGGCGTCGTCCTCTTCGTGATCGGGCTGCTCGGGATGTGGGCCATCCGGCGCACGCTCCGCGCCACGCACTGATCCGCGATCCCGATCCGCCCAGGAGGCCACCCCATGGCTCAGCGCACCGTCCTTCCCCTGCGCGACCGCATCGGCTCGATCACGAGCGGCACGCTCGCGTGGGCCTACGCCGCACTGCTGGTCATCCCCTTCTACTACTTCATCGTGTCGTCGTTCAAGACGAACGAGGAGATCTTCGAGTCCCCTCTCGCGCTGCCCACGAGCATCGACCTGTCCAACTTCACGACGGCGATCGAGCAGGCCGACCTCGGGCTCGCCGTGGCGAACTCCGCGCTCACCACGCTCGCCGCGCTGGTCCTGACGCTGCTGCTGGCCCTGCCCGCGTCGTTCGCCCTCGCCCGGGCCACGGGACGGGCCGGGAAGATCGTCGAGAACGTCTTCGCCCTCGGCTTCCTCATCCCGTCGTTCGCGGCACTGTTCCCGACGTTCCTGCTCGCCGCCGCGCTCGGCCTCTTCCACACCCGCACGTTCGTGGTGTTCCTGCTGCCGGCCACGGCGCTTCCCCTCTCGATCGTCATCCTGACGTCGTTCATGCGCACCATCCCGCGCGAGCTGGAGGAGGCCGCCTCGATGGACGGCGCCTCGTCGCTGCAGGTGCTCCGCCAGGTCTACCTGCCGATCTGCGTGCCGGGGATCGCGACGGTGCTGCTGCTCAACTTTCTCTCGTTCTGGAACGCGTACCTGTACCCGCTGATCCTCATCGGTCCGGACACGGCCCAGCGCACCATCCAGGTGGCGCTGCCCACGCTCAAGGTCGACGCCGGCACGGACTACGGCGTGCTGATGGCCGGCACGCTGTTCACGCTGCTGCCCGTGTACCTCGTCTACACGCTCCTGCAGCGCCAGATGCAGCGCGCGCTGCTCTCGGGGGCGGTCAAGGGATGACGCTCACCTCCGCGCCGAGCCCTTCCGCATCGGCGCTCCCGCTCACCACGCGTATCGGCCAGGTCAACCAGCGGCTCAAGGGCTGGGAGGCCGTGCGCTGGGTCGACGGCGCTCCCCGCGTCACCGACGTGCTGCGCCGCGAGGTCGACCGCTGGGGCGGGCTCGGGGCGATCTACGGCGTGCTCCGCGCGGACCCGTGGTCAGCGGTGCACTGGGGCAACGGTGTCCCGCCCGAACGCAGCGCCGAGGCCTACGCCGCCGTCCAGGACCACGTCACCGCGTTCGGCGACGGGATCCCCGTGCTGTTCGTCGAGGAGGCGCCGCACGGGCTGATGGCGCTCGGTGGCACCACCCTGCCCGTGAACCTGGCCCTCGGCGCCGGCATGGACGCCGCGCTCACCGAGGAGCTCGCCGCCGCCGTCGCCGCCGAGGCACGCGGACGCGGGACGCACGTCGCGCTGGTCTCCGGCCTCGACGTGCTCCGCGACCCACGCTGGGGGCGCGGCGAGGAGTGCTTCTCCGAGGATCCGGCACTCTCCTCCCTGCTCGTCGCCGCGACGGTGCGCGGCATGCAGGGCACGTCCGCCCCGGGCGACCCGATCGACACGCGGCACGTGGCGGTCGTCGCCAAGCACCTCGCGGCGCAGGGCGCGGGCATCGGCGGCCGCAACGGCTCCGGCGCGCCGATCGGCCGGCGCGAGCTCGGCGAGACGCATCTGCGGCCCGCGCATGCCGCGGCCCGCGTGGGGGTCGCCGGCTTCATGGCCGCGTACAACGACGTCGACGGCGTACCGTGCAGCGCGAACGAGGACCTGCTCACGGGCACGATCCGCGAGCAGTGGGGCTGGGACGGCGTCGTCATGGCGGACGGCACCGCGATCGACAGGCTCCGCGACAGCTCGCCCGACCCCGCCTTCGCCGCCGCGCTCGCCCTGCGGGCGGGCGTCGACCTCAGCCTCTGGGACGACGCGTTCACGCACCTGGAGGCGGCGATCGACCGCGGGCTGGTCGCCGAGTCCGCGCTCGACCGTGCCGCCGATCGTGTGCTCGCCCTCAAGCGCCGGCTCGGCCTGTTCGGCGACCCGGTGGTCGGCACCCCCGTGGAGCGCGACGTCGTGACGCTCGTGGACCGGGCCGCCCGGCAGTCGGTCGTGCTCGTCGACGACGGCGGGCTGCTGCCGCTGCCCGACGGCACGACCGTCGCCGTCGTCGGGCCGAGCGCCGACGACCTGGAGGCCCAGCTCGGCGACTACACACCGCCGCGCCCGGTACCCGATCCCGCCGCCTCGACCGTGCGCTCCGCGCTCGTCGCGCGGTTCGGCGAGGACCGGGTGCGCCACGCCCGGGGCAGCGACCTGCGCGGTGCGCTGGACGACCCGCGGGCCCTGGACGCCGTACGGACCGCGAGCGCCGGCGCCGACGTGTGCGTGGCGGTGCTCGGCGGGTCCAGCCGGCGCACCTACACGGACGAGTTCGCCGACAACGGCGCGGTCGAGGGGCCCGCGAGCGACACGACGAACGGTGAGGGCGTCGACCTGTCGTCCGTCGCGCTCCCCGCGGCGCAGCTCGCGGTGGTCCGGGCGGCACGGGAGACGGGCACGCCGGTGATCGGCGTGGTGATCGACGGCCGACCGCGTGTCCTCACGGAGCTGCGAGCGCTGGTCGACGCGTTGGTCGTGGTGCCGTTCCCGGGACCGTCGGGCGGTGCGGCGGTCGTCTCCGCGCTCTGCGACGGCGCGGGTTCCGGCCGGCTGCCCGCGACGTTCCCCGCGGCCGACGGCGCCATGCCGGCCGCGCACGACGAGCGGATGGAGACGGCTCGCGGCTACGTCGACGCCGATGTGGGGCAGGCGCTCCGCTTCGGCACCGCGCAGCATCGCGACGTCACGCTCCGTCTGGTCGGCGAGGTCGCTTCGGTCGCCGCCGCCGCGCTGGGCCGGCCTTCGACAGGTTCGGCACGGCGCGCGGCGCGGCACCCGGCACCGGACACGGCACCGGACATGGCACCGGACGCAGCGCGACGGGTGGACGTAGCGCACGTGACGGTCGAGGTCACCAACACCGGCGCGGAGGACGTCGCCCTGTCCGTCCCGCTCTACGGCCGTCGTCACGAACCGGGTGTCCGGCCACGACGGCGTCAGCTGCTCGCCGTGGAGCGCACGACCGTCGCGGCGGGCGGCAGCACTACGGTGACGTTCGAGCTCGGTATCGACGAGCTCGGGTCGTGGGCTACCGGTGAGCCGGTCGCCGCGCCCGTGGTGGTCAGCGTCTGGTGCACACCGGAGGCGGACCCGCCCGAGGGCGCACCGCAGGTTCGAGTCACCGACGAGAAGGGCACCACCCCATGGGAGCGATGACGCGCACCCTGCTGGACCCCGCCATCACGACGACGCTCCGGGAGGCCGCCGACCGGGTGCGCGCCGCGTCGGGCGCACGCGTCGGCGACCTGGTCGAGGAGGCGCTGCTGCGCACCCTGACCGACACGATCACCCTGGGCGGCGACGGGACCGCGTTCGTCATCACCGGCGACATCCCCGCCATGTGGATGCGCGACTCGACGACCCAGCTGACGCCCTACCTGCGGTTCCTCGGCTCGTGCCCGCCGCTCGCCGACCTGGTCGCCGCCGTCGTGCGGCGTCAGCTCGCCTGCCTGGACCACGACCCGTACGCGAACGCGTTCAACGACGGGCCGACCGGGGCCCATTACGATCCCGACGACGTCTGCGACGACCCGCACGTCTGGGAGCAGAAGTACGAGATCGACAGTCTCGCCTACCCCGTCACGCTGGCGCACACCCTCTGGCGCGCGACCGGCCGCACCGACATCTTCGACAAGCGCGCGCACCGGGTGCTGCGGAAGATCACGCGCCAGCTCCGGGTCGAGCAGGACCACGACACCTCCGCGTACCGGTTCCAGCGGGAGACCGACATCCCGACCGAGACGCTGGCGCGGGACGGCCGTGGCAGCGCCGTCGGACGGACGGGCATGACGTGGAGCGGGTTCCGCCCCTCGGACGACGCCTGCACCTACGGCTACAACATCCCCGCGAACCTCTTCGCGGCGCAGGCCCTGCGCGCGATCGGCGAGATCGCCACCGAGGTGCTCGACGACGCCGCACTGGCCGCCGACGCGCCGGCGCTCTCCCGGGAGCTGGTCGAGGGGGTCGAGCGGTTCGGCGTCGTGGAAGCGCCGTCCGCCGACGGGTCCGCGGGCGCGGCAGGCGGCGGAGCCACGCCGGGCCGTGGGTACGTCTATGCCTACGAGGTCGACGGGCTGGGCGGCGTGCTCCGCATGGACGACGCGAACACGCCGTCGCTGCTGTCGCTGCCGCTCGTCGCACCCGACGTGTACGACGAGGCCGTGTGGCGCGAGACCCGCGACTTCGTGCTGAGCCCCGCCAACCCGTACTACTTCACCGGCACGGCGGCGAGCGGCGTCGGCAGCCCCCACACCGCGCCGGGCCGCGTCTGGCCGATCGCACTGGCGGTCGAGGCGCTCACCGGCACGCCCGAGGACCGCGTCCGTGTCCTGGACCTCCTCGCCCGGACCGACGGCGGCACCCGACGCATGCACGAGGCGTTCGACGCGTCCGA
The DNA here is from genome assembly GCF_028994775.1 of Promicromonospora iranensis. GTDB lineage: Bacteria > Actinomycetota > Actinomycetes > Actinomycetales > Cellulomonadaceae > Promicromonospora > Promicromonospora iranensis_A. Next base: position 203,563 of record NZ_JAJQMN010000003.1, read on the forward strand.
CCCGACGGTGTTCTCGCGGCCCTGGTTCTCCTGGGCGGACTCGATGTTCTGCGAGCTCGCTCTCGTGGTCGCGGACGAGGCGGCCGCCGACGAGACGGCCGCGCGCGAAGAGTAGGCGGAGCACCAGCCGGGAGCGGGAGGAGCGTAGATCGCGGGCATCGCCGAGGCGTGGACAGCTGTTTCGGTGGGTGCCAGGTGGGCCGGATTTCGTTCAGCTGAGACCCCACGATGCGGGCTCAGCTGAACTGTTCAGCCAGCGTGAAATAGCCGAGGCCAGAGCGAACGAAGTTCGGCAGACCTGGCACCCCCGGCCAGAGTGGTGTCCGCCCCTCGCGTCGACGTCGGCGTCACGGCAGGCCACGCGCCTCGCCGGCCAACCGCACCCCACCCGCCAAGCGGGTCCCACCGGCCTAGCGCGTCTCCTGGAGCGGGATGACCACCCGGTTGATGACGAGGAGGCCCGCCGCCGCGACCGGGACCGCGACGAGCGCCCCGAGCACTCCACCGAGCGCCGCCCCGGCCAGCGCCGCGACGATGACGAGAACGCCGGGCACCGCGACGGCGCGGCTCATCACCCGCGGCGACAGGACGTACGCCTCGACCTGCATGTACACGAGCAGGAAGATCGCGACGACGAGCGCGCCGACCGGGTTCACCGTCAGCGTCGCGAGCACCACCAGGATGGAGCCGATCACCGTTCCGACGACCGGGATCAGCGCCGCGACGAACGCGATGATGGCGAGCAGGATCGGGGCGGGGCTGCCCGCGAACACGGTCAGGAGCAGGGTGAACGTGGCGTTGGTGATCGCCAGGACCAGCTGGCCCGAGACATAGCGGCCGACGGAGTCCAGCACCTCGGTCAGGAGCGATCCGGTGAGGTCCCGTCGAGACCGGGGCACGAGCCGCAGGACGGCGGACACGATGGTCGGCAGCGTGAGGGCGATGTAGATCGTCAGGGCCGTGACGATGACGACGGCGGTCACGCCGTTGATCAGCCCGGTGCCGACCTGCAGCACGCCGCCCGCGATCGCCGAGAGCTGCCGGGGGTCGGCGAGCAGGTCGGTCAGCGACGACAACAACCCGTTCAGGTCGAAGGCGCCGAGGTTGCTGGTCACCCAGGCGTACCAGGCCTGGTCGGGCAGGTCGCGCAGCGCCTCGACGAGCTGGGTGCCGAAGACGCTGACCTGCTGGACGGCGAGCGGCAGGATCGCCACGACGAACAGCGCGATCACCATCGCGAACCCGACGACCAGCGTCGCCGCCGCCGCCCACCGCGGCAGTCCCCGCGAGATGAGGGAGCGGATCCCGGGCTCCAGGGCCAGCGCCAGGAACAGGGCCAGCCCGACGTACACGAGGACCGTCGCCGCCGCCGCGAGCGCGCCGAGTACCGCAAGGCCGGCGCCCACACCGAGGGTGGCGAGCATCGCGTAGCCGAACGGGCGTGCCGGCAGCCCGACCGCCGCGCCTTCGTGGCCCGCGGCGCCGGAGCGAGCCGCCGCCTGCGGTCTCCCGGGCACCCCCGAGTGGTACCTCGCGGTCAGCCTCCGTGCTGTCGGCGGCCGCGGCGCGGTGCCGGGGCGTTGCGGCAAGCGGGCCATGACGCTCCATCTCGATCCCCACGTGTCCCCGGTGGACACCTGTCGGGCCCCAGCCTCCCCGAAAGTGGCTCGCTTGTCGCCGACTCGCACGGCACGTCACGCACGGCACATCACGCACGGCACGTCACAGACGGCCGGGACCTCGACGTGCTGAGGGGTACTGACCGGACCTCCCACACCGTGGGCGCGAGAGCGTCTGATGGGTTCCGATAGGAGCACTGAGCCCGTGGCCCACAGCTCGGCACGGGCATGAGGCAAGGAGAGACACCCATGCGTGGAGTTGTCATGTACGCACCCGGCGACGTCCGCGTCGAGGAGCGCGAGGACGCGAAGATCGTCGAGCCGACCGACGCGGTGATCCGGGTGACCGCCGCCTGCATCTGCGGGTCGGACCTCTGGCCGTACCGCGGGATCGAAGCGCTGAACGGCCCGACCCCGATGGGTCACGAGTACATCGGGATCGTCGAGCAGATCGGCGACGACGTCCGGGACATCAAGGTCGGCGACTACGTCGTCGGCTCGTTCGTCGCCTCCGACAACACCTGCGAGATCTGCCGGGCCGGCTACCAGTCCCGGTGCGTCCACAACGTGATGATGGGTTCGGTGGGCACACAGGCCCAGCTCGCCCGCATCCCGCTGGCCGACGGCACCCTCGTCGCCACCCCCGGCGCCCCCGACGCCGACCTGGTCCCGTCGCTGCTGGCCGCCTCCGACGTGCTGGGCACCGGCTGGTTCGCCGCGGTGGCCGCCGAGGCCGGCCCCGGCAAGACCATCGCGGTCGTCGGCGACGGCGCCGTGGGCCTCTCCGCGGTCCTGGCCGCCAAGCAGCTCGGCGCGGAACGCATCATCGCGTTCAGCCGCCACCCCGAGCGGCAGGCCCTGGCCCGGGAGTTCGGCGCCACCGACATCATCGAGGAGCGCGGCGACGCCGGCGCCGCGAGGGTCAAGGAGCTCACCGGCGGGTACGGCGCCCACGGCGTCGTCGAGGCAGTCGGCACCGAGGAGTCGATGTGGCAGGCCATCAACTCCGCCCGGCCGGGCGGGTACGTCGGGTACGTCGGCGTCACGCACGGCGTCAAGCTCGACGGCCTGGACCTGTTCTTCACCGGTGTGCACCTGCACGGTGGCCCTGCCCCCGTGCGCCGGTTCCTGCCCGAGCTGATCCAGCTCATCTGGGACCGCGCGATCGACCCGGGCAAGGTCTTCGACCTCACCCTGCCGCTCGAGGACGCGGCCGAGGGCTACCGGGCGATGGACGAGCGACGCGCCACGAAGGTGCTGCTCACCCTCTGACCCGCTCGACCGGCTCGACCCCTGGCCTCTTGGCCCGGACCCCGGCGGGTGGGAGGCTTTCTCCAGACCTCCCACCCACCTCCGGCGCGCCGTGAGGGCCGAGCACCACGCCGCCCACGTCCCGTGGTCACCAAGGAGAGCTATGCGCCCCCGCTACATCGAGGCAGCCGTCGCTGCCGCCGTCCTCAGCCTCACGCTGACCGCCTGCACCGCTACGCCCACGCCCGCGTCCTCGTCACCGTCGCCGTCGGCCGGCACGTCGTCGTCAGCACCTCCGACGGCGTCGTCCGCCCCCGCCACGGCCGCCGGCGGTGTGCTGCCGACCGGCACGCCGGCCGACGTCGTCACCGGCCTCGCCGCACCGTGGTCCGTCGTGTTCCTCGGCGACACGCCGCTGATCAGCCAGCGCGACGACGGGACCGTCCTCGAGGTCACGGGCGACGAGACCCGGGCCATCGGTACCGTCGAGGGCGTCCAGCACGACGGCGAGTCGGGCCTGCTCGGGCTCGCCGTCGACGACGAGGACCGGCTCTACGCCTACTCCACCGGCCCGGACGGCAACCGTATCCAGCGCTTCGAGGTCACCGGCGAGCCCGGCTCCCTGGCTCTGGGCGAGGCCGAGACCATCATCGACGGCCTCCCCTCGGCCAGCTTCCACGACGGCGGCCGCATCGCCTTCGGTCCGGACGGCATGCTCTACGCCACCGTCGGCGACGCCGGGCAGACCGACGACGCGCAGGACCTCGACAGCCTCGCCGGCAAGATCCTGCGCATGACCCCCGACGGCGACGTCCCCGACGACAACCCCTTCGACGGGTCGCTCGTCCACAGCTACGGGCACCGCAATCCCCAGGGCATCGCCTGGGCCGACGACGGCACCCTGTTCGCCGCCGAGTTCGGCCAGAACACCTGGGACGAGCTCAACATCATCACCCCCGGCGGCAACTACGGCTGGCCCCGCGTCGAGGGCATCGCCGGACAGGAGGACTACATCGACCCCGTCCAGCAGTGGAGCCCCGACCAGGCCAGCCCCAGCGGCATCGCCATCACCGGCGGCACCATCTTCATCGCCAACCTGCGCGGCTCCGTGCTGCGCGCCGTCCCGGTCGCCGACCCCACCTCGTCCACCGACTTCTACGCCGGCGAGTACGGGCGCATCCGGGCCGTGACACCCGCTCCCGACGGCGATCTCTGGTTCCTCACCAACAACACCGACGGCCGCGGCACACCTCGCGACGGCGACGACCGCATCCTCAGCGTCGCGCTGGCCGAGTAGCCCTCGGCGCGGTCGTGCGGCCGGGGAGCCCTGTCAGAACCTCCCACCCCTACCGGACCACACCTACCGTGGAAGCCATGAGCACCAAGGTCGAGGTGCGGGAGTTCCTGGTCTCCCGCCGCGCGAACGTCACCCCGCAGCAGGCGGGCATCCCCGACTTCGGCGGGGAGCGCCGCGTGCCCGGGCTGCGCCGCGAGGAGGTCGCGATGCTCGCCGGCGTCAGCCTCGACTACTACACCCGGCTCGAGCGCGGGAACGTCCGCGGGGCGTCCGAGAGCGTGCTCGGCGCCATCGCCCGGGCCCTCCAGCTGAACGACGCCGAGCGCGAGTACCTCTTCGACCTGGCCCGCACCGCCCCCGCCTCCGCGGCCGCGCGCGACCGCAAGCCGGTCGCGCAGTCCGTTCGCACCTCGGTGCAGCGCGTGCTCGACAACATGACGGTGCCCGCGATCGTGCACAACTCGAACCAGGACCTCGTCGCCGCGAACCTCATGGGCCGGGCCCTGTACGCCCCGCACTTCGACACCGACGGCACTCCGAACATCGCCCGGTTCATCTTCCTCGACAGCCGCGCCCGGGACTACTACGTCGACTGGCCCCAGGCCCGGCGAACCGCCGCGGCGATCATGCGCCTGGAAGCCGGGCGCGACCCGCTCAACCAGGAGCTCACCGCCCTGATCGGCGAGCTGTCCACCCGCAGCCCGCAGTTCCGCGAGGACTGGGCGGGGCACGACGTCCACGAGCACCGCACCGGCGTCAAGTCGTTCCACCATCCCGAGGTCGGCCGGATCACCGTCGCCTTCGACGTGTTCGCGATGCCCGGCGAGGCAGGGCTGCAGATCGTGACCTACAGCCCTCCCCCGAACACCGGATCCGCGGAGAAGTTCGCGCTGCTCGCGAGCTGGGCCGCGACCCAGGAGTCCGAGCGTGGGGCCGCGCGCACCGCGTCCCAGATGTCCGCCCCGACCAGGCGATCTGGCATGGCTCCCGGCACAGGAGCAGGCCAGATCGCTTGATCGGAGCGGACCGGGTCCGTGCTCGACCCGGTCGGCGCCGTCCGCTATTCCCAGCGGAACAGCAGGGCCGCGGTCACCACGCCGACGACGGTGGCGACGCCGAGGCTGATGAGGTGGACCGCGTCGACCGGGCCACCGACCCAGGCCGCGGACAGCGCCGCGACGGCAGCCCCGAAGGGCAGGCGTTCGCCGATCACGGCAAGCGTTTCGGGGAGCCCGGAGGCACCGCCGAACATGCCGCCGAGGGCCCCGAGAGCGAAGAACGTGATGAGGCCGATGGCCACCGCCGAGTTGGGTGTCGGCGCGACGGCGGCGACGATCATGCCGACGGCGTACATCGCCGCCATCGCGAGCCCGTAGACCGCGAAGGCCGCCCCGAGGTCGACCGGAGGACGGGCGTCGAAGGCCAGGAACGCCACGGCGAGCGCACCGGCGAGGCCGACGAGGGCCTGCAGCACGCTCACGATCACCTGGGCCACCAGCACCATGGCCGGGGACGCCGGGGTGACCGCGAGCCGCCGCAGGATGCCGCTGCGCCGGTAGTAGGCGAGAAAGCTGGGCATGTTGATGATGCCGATGCTCGCCAGGACCATCGTCAGCACCAGCGGCAGGACGTAGACCTCCAGGGCGGTGAGCTCACCGACCACCACCTGGTCGCCCGCCGACTGCGCGCTCATCACCAGGATCAGCAGGGGCAGCAGCACCGGGACCACCAGGCCCGCGGTGTCCCGCACGACCATCTTGGCCTCGCACCCGACAAGGGTCAGCCACGACCTCACGCCCGGTCGCCGGGCCTCGATCACCGTACTCATCCGACGTCCTCCAGCTGCTTTCCGGTCAGGGCGACGAACGCGTCGTCCAGGGTCTGTGTCCCCGCCCGCGCCACCAGGCCGGCGGGTGTCTCGATGGCGACCACGCGCCCGGCGTCGAGCAGCGCCACCCGGTCGCAGAGCCGTTCGACCTCCTCCATCGCGTGACTGACCAGCACGATGGTCACGCCCTCGTCCCGCAGCCGTTCGATGGTGGTCCACATGCGGCGCCGCGCACGGGGGTCGAGGCCCGTGGTGAGCTCGTCGAGGATCACCACGCGCGGCCGTCCGACGAGCGCGAGGGCGATGGAGAGCCGCTGCTGCTGGCCGCCGGACAGCTTCTCGAACCGCACCCTGCGCTGCTCCTCCAGGCCGACCAGCTCCACGAGCTCGTCCGCCGGGCGCGGATCCGGGTAGAAGCTGCGGTAGAGCCCGATCAGCTCGGACACGGTGAGCGCCCCGTGCAGGTAGGACTCCTGCAGCTGGACACCGAGCACCTGCCGGACCGTGGCGCGGTCGCGTCGCGGGTCCAGGCCCAGCAGGCTGACCGCTCCGCGGCCGGGCCGGCGCAGCCCGGCGATCATCTCGACGGTGGTGGTCTTGCCCGCGCCGTTGGTGCCGAGGATCCCGAAGATCTCGCCGGGTTCGACCCGCAGGCTCACGTCGTCGACCGCGACCTTGTGGCCGTAGCGCTTGTGGAGGTGCTCGGCGACGATCGCCGGCTCCCCGCCTCCCGTTTCTCTGCTGTTCATGGCACAGGACGCTAGGCGGGCCGCACCCGCCGGCGCGCGTGCCGTTGGTCAGGGATGTGAACCATGACTTTCGGCACGGGCGGACCTCCCCGGTCCACCCGTAGGGTGGCTGTCATGCGGCGGCTGGGCACGGACGGATGGTCGGGTCTCGTGATGCTCGCCGTGTCCGTGGCTGTCGCCGGACCGGCCCTGCTGGGGCCCGCGGAGCCCTCGATCCCACGCGCCTGGTGGACGGCGCTCTTCGCCGTCGTGATCGTCGCCCTGGTCCTCGCCCTGTTCCGCGAACGGTCGGACCCTGCCGGGTACGGGCTCTTCACGGCGGCCGTCGTGTCCTCCTGGGCAGTGGTGCTGACGGCGCCGTACATGGGGCTGCTGCCCGTGCTGCTCGTCGTGACCGCCGCGGTGAGCGTCTACCTGGTGCCGCTGAAGGCCGGGTTCGTCGTCGTCGGGCTCAACACGGCCGTGCTCGTCCTCGCCATGGTCCTGCACGCCAGGGACTCCGTCGACGCCCTGGTCACCGTCGGGTTCTACCTGCTCATCCAGGTCGCGACGGTGCTGAGCTCCGTGACGCTCATCCGCGAGCAGCGGCTGCGCCGCGAGCTCAGCGAGGCGCACATCGATCTCCGCGCGGCGTCCGCGCTCCTGTCCGAGTCGGCCCGCACCGCCGAGCGGCTGCGCATCTCGCGCGACCTGCACGACCTCATCGGCCACCAGCTCACTGTGCTCACGCTGGAGCTGGAGGCAGCCAGGCACCGGGAGGGCGAGCAGGCGCGCGAGCACGTCGAGCGAGCGAACCACGTGGCACGCGAGCTGCTGGGAGACGTACGCCGGACGGTGGACGAGCTGCGGACGGCGCCGTCGGACCTGAGCGAGGCGCTGCACCAGGTGGTGCGCGACCTGCCTGACCTCGAGGTGTCCGTCGACGTCGGCCCCGACGTCGAGGCCGACGAGGAGCAGGTCGCGGCCCTCGTGCGGGCGGTGCAGGAGATCGTCACGAACACCATCCGGCACGCCGACGCCCGCGAGCTGTGGATCGAGGTGACGACCGGCCCGGGCGGCCTCGTCCTGACCGCCGCCGACGACGGGCGCGGTTTCCGCGAGCTCGTGCCCGGCAACGGGCTGCGCGGGCTCACCGAGCGGTTCGCTGCGCTCGGCGGTGACGTGGAGTTCGACGGCACCGGCGGTTTCCGGGTCACCGCGCGGGTGCCGGCATGACCCGGGTGGTCATCGTCGACGACCAGACGCTGGTGCGGCACGGCATCCGCACGCTGCTGGAGATCGCGGACCTCGACGTCGTCGGGGAGGCCGACGACGGCCGGGCCGCGCTCGACGTCGTCGCGGCCACCGCGCCGGACGTGATCCTGCTCGACCTGCGGATGCCGGGCTACGACGGCCTCTGGACCCTCCGCGAGCTGCGCGAGCGCCGCATCGACGTCCCGGTGCTGGTGCTCACCACCTTCGACGACGACACCCTGGTGCTCGACGCCCTGCACGCCGGTGCGCGCGGGTACCTCCTCAAGGACGTCACCGTCGAGCAGCTGACCCGGGCGGTGCACACCCTGGCCGACGGCGGGACGCTCGTCGCACCGTCGATCACCAGCCGGATGCTGCGCGCCATCCGGTCCGTGCCGCCGTCAGCGGGTGCCGACACGCCGCCCGCCCAGAGGCTGACCGAACGTGAGCTCGAGGTACTGCGGCTCATGGCCGAGGGATACACCAACCGCGAGATCTCCAGCGCGCTGTCCCTGGTCGAGGGCACCGTGAAGAACCACGTCTCGACGATCCTGCTCAAGCTCTCCGCCCGGGACCGGACCAACGCCGTACTGCGCGCCCTCCACCTGGGCATCCTCGGCTGACCGCGCCGGGCCGCCGCTAAGCGCTCGCGCGGACCACCAGCTCGGGCGCGAGGACGACGTCGCGCGGCACGCGGCCGGGCTGGGCGATCTCGTCCAGCAGGAGGCGGGCCGCCGCGGTCCCGATCTCCGCTATGGGCTGGCGCACGGTCGTGAGCGGGACGGCGGCGACGGCGGCGAACGGGATGTCGTCGTACCCGACCACCGCGATGTCTTCGGGCACCCGGATGCCTGCCGCCGTCAGCCCCGCGACGATACCGATCGCGTGCAGGTCGTTGCCCGCCACCACGGCGTCGGGCCGCTCGGCGGGCGGCTGTTCCGCGATCCGGCGCCCCACGGCGGTGCCGTCGGCGAGATCCAGGTCAGGCGTGCGGACGATCTGCAGGTACACGTCCGGCGTCTGCCGCACGGCGAGCCGGCAGCCGTCGAGGCGGCGCTCGACCTGCCGCACCCCCTCGGGCCCCGCGGCGAACAGCAGCCGCCGCCGCCCGGCGTCGAGCACGTGCTGCGCAGCGAGGCGGCCGCCCTCGCGGTGGTCGAGCGACACCGACGACAGGCGGTGCTCCGGGTCCTCGTGGTCCACGAGGACGATCGGCGTGCCCTGGTCCCGGCGGCGGCGCAGCGGCTCCAGGTCGTCGTCCGACGGCGAGACGACGACGCCGTCGAACCGGAGCTGCTCGAACAGGTCGAGCAGACGCTTCTGTTGTTCCGCCGACTCGTGCGAGCTACCCACCACCACCGTGAGCCCGTTGTCCGCCACCATCTTCTCGACCGCCGTGGCGATGCCGCCGAAGTACGGGTTGGAGGCGTTGACGAAGGAGGCTCCCACGATCCCGCTGGGACGGCCGCGGAGCTGGCGGGCGGCCAGGCTCGGCACGAAGCCGAGGTCGTCGACGGCTTCCCCGATGCGCCGCTTCATGGTCACGGAGACCCGGTCGGGCCAGTTGAGGAAGTTCGAGACCGACGCCACCGACACGTCGGCATGGCGGGCGACGTCGTAGATCGTGACGGGACCCTCGTCACTGTGCCGGTTCACGTCGCCCATCTCACCACGGACCGTGCCGGACGACGGGGTGATAATCGCCGAGCCGTGGCCGCCCGCCACGGGACCTCAGCTCTCGGGCGCCACGGGGGTGTGGCTCGAGACGGTGATCCGGTTCCACCCGTTGATCTCCACGGCGAGCCAGACCACCGCCGCGATCTGCGGGGCGGAGAGCGCCTGCTCGACGTCGATCTCCGGGGCTGGCGACGTGTGCTCGTCCCCGATCCGGGTGATCCGCTCGGCGAGGGTCAACGCCGCCCGCTCCTGCTCGGTGAAGTACTGCGACTCCCACCAGGCGGGCAGCACCGCGAGCCGGTCCGCCGTCTCGCCCGCCGCCACGGCATCGCGAGTATGCATGCGCAGGCAGTAGGCACATCCGTTGAGCTGCGACACGCGGATCTTGACCAGCTCGCCGAGGATGTGCGAGAGACCGGCGGATGCCGCAGCCTGGTCGGCCGCCGCGGTGAAGGCTCGGTAGGCCTGGTACAGCGCCGGGAACTGCTGGGTGATGTCGACCTGCGGGAACATGGAACCGTCCTTTCCGGGTCCCCCTGCGGGACCGTCGTGCTGATGACGAGCGGACCGGTCGAGGTGTGAGGAGACCCGGCTCACACCCGGCCGAGCTGTCTCGTCGGACCTACTACCCACGATCGGAGGACCGATGAGCGCGCAGGGCCAGGACCCGGATGCCCTCGGGGTGGTGATCCGCGAGCGACGTCGGCTCCTCGCGATCGCCTACCGCCTGCTGGGCACGGTGGCCGAGGCCGAGGACGCGGTCCAGGAGGCCTACGTGCGCTGGTACCAGCTCGGCGAGGGCGAGCGGAGCGCCATCGACAACGTTCCCGCCTGGCTGACACGCGTCACGAGCAACATCTGCCTCGACGTCCTGAAGTCCGCGCGCAGGAGGCGCGAGCAGTACGTCGGGCCGTGGCTTCCCGAGCCGCTGCCGAGCGATTCGGCAGGGAGCACCGACCCGGCCGACCGTGTCACGCTCGACGAGTCGGTCAGCACCGCCCTGCTGCTCGTGCTCGAATCGATGACACCGGCCGAGCGGGTCGCCTTCGTCCTGCACGACGTCTTCAAGGTTCCGTTCCCCGAGGTCGCCGAGATCGTCGGGCGGACGCCCGCCGCCGTGCGCCAGCTCGCGACCTCCGCTCGGCGCCGGGTGGACACCACACGGGCGCGGCGGTCGTCGTCGGACGTGCACGCCTCCGTCGTGCGCGCTTTCGCGGCGGCCTGCGAGAAGGGCGACCTCCGGGCGCTCCTGGCGGTCCTCGACCCGACCGTCGAGCTGCGGTCCGACGGCGGCGGGATCGTCCGCGCGGCCTACCGCCCCGTCGTCGGCGCCACCAAGGCGGCCCGCTTCCTGCTCGGCGTGCTGGCGAAGCGCCCCGAGTGGCGCCTCGAGCTGCGCACCGTCCCGGAGGGCCTCGCCGTGGTCCTCCTCGACGACGCCCCCGGGCGCGGTGCCGTGGAGAGCGTGATCACCGTTCAGGTCATCGACGGCCGCATCCACGACATCTGGATGATGCGCAACCCGCTGAAGCTCTCGCGCTGGGCATAGCACCCCCAGCCGGCGACTTGGCTATCGTCGCCGGTGTGCGCATCGAGACCGACGGCCGCCCCGCGACCGCAGCCGAGCTGTTCAGCACCTACGGCCACTTCACCGCCCTGCAGGTGCGCGGCGGCGGGGTCCAGGGGCTGGCGAACCACCTCGAGCGGCTCGACACGGCGCACCGCGAGCTGTTCCGCCGCCCGCTCCCGGGCGGCAGGGTGCGGGACCTGGTGCGGCACGCCCTCGACGGGACGGCGGACGCCTCCGTACGGGTGATGCTGCGCGACGCCGACCGGATCACCGTCTCGGTCGACGCACCGCGCCACCTGCCCGCCGCACCGCAGCGGCTACGGTCCGTGCCCTATCTGCGCCCGTTCCCGCACCTCAAGCATCTGGGCGGCTTCGCGCAGCTCGAGTGGGCCCAGCGTGTGCGCCTCGACGGGTACGACGACGCCCTCCTCACCACGCCCGACGGTGCCCTCGCCGAGTCGTCGACCGCGAACATCGGGTTCCTCCGGGCCGACGGCATCGTCGTCTGGCCGGACGCTCCCCAGCTGCACGGCACCGCGATGCGGCTGGTCGAGGCCACGACGCCGTCGACCCGCCAGGTGGTGCGGTCCGGCGACGTCCACGCCTTCGCGGGCGGGTTCCTCGTCAACTCGATCGGCGTCGTCGCGGTGGCCTCGGTCAACGACGTCCCACTGCCCGACGCCGGAGACCTCCTCGCCGGGGTGGTCGAGCGCCTCGCGGCGGTCCCGTGGGAGCCTGTCTAGTCCGACGGCCGCCACTCACGCCGGAGCAGCCCGAACACCCAGCTGTCGGACACGTCGCCGTCCACGATGCAGTCCTCGCGCAGTGTTCCCTCGCGCACGAACCCCAGCTTCTCCAGGACCCGCGCGGACCCGATGTTGCGGGTGTCCGTCTCGGCCTGGACCCGGTTCAGGTCCAGCGTGTCGTACGCCCACCGCAGCAGGGCGTGCGCTGCCTCCGTCATGTAGCCGTGACCCCACGCGGACTGGTCCAGGCAGTAGCCCAGCGACGCGCTGCGAAAGTCAGGGTCCCACTCCGTCAGCGCGCACCAGCCGACGAAGGTCCCGTCCTCGACGCGGTCGATCGCGACCCGGGCGCCGGAACCCTCTTCCGCCAGCCGCTCGCAGACCGCGAGGAACCGGTCGGCGCGACCGGGGTCCGTCCAGCGCGGGGAGTCCCAGTAGCGCATCACCTCCGGACTGGTGTGCAGCGCGACCAGGTGGTCGGCGTCGGCTCCGGTGAAGGGTCGCAGGCGCAGTCGAGAGGTGTGCAGCTCGGGGGTCGGCAGGGCCATGTGCCCATCGTGTGCCACCGGCCGCTGGTGCGTCATGGGATTTCCGCGGCATCCTCGAGCGCTGCCCGCCCGCGGGGCCGGCGCACAGGGTCCTCGAGCAGGGTGACCTTGAGGCAAGGGGACCGCCAGGCAAGGTGACCTCTGCGAGCACCTGCCAGGTGAGGGGAATTTCGTTCAGCTGGGCCCTGCAAAGTTCGCCCAGGCTGAACTATTCAGCTGAGCCCGCATACGCAGGGGCGCGCCGAACGAAATTCACCTCACCTGGCACCCCTCGCAAGAGCACCATGCGAGGCGAGGGACGGTACCGCGAAGCCAGGGCAGCTCCGCGAGACAAGGTCGCTTCGACCACGGCCCGACTGGCTCAGCGGGTCCGCACGAGCCGCCGGCCAGCGGTGTCAGTCGGCGCCGTGCGCCGCCTCGAACTCCTGACGAGCCCGGGCGATCTGCTCCTGGTGCTCCTCGGACCAGGTCACCAACGCCTGTGTGGTGGCGAGCAGGGTGCGACCAAGCGGAGTCAGCTCGTACTCCACGCGGGGCGGCACCTCGGGGTACACGGTGCGCCCGACCAGACCGTCGCGTTCGAGGTTGCGCAGCGTCACGGTGAGCATCCGCTTGCTGATGCCGTCGATCTCCCGGACCAGCTCGCCGAACCGGAGGGTCTTCTCGTCCAGCAGCGCGATCACCAGCAGGGACCACTTGTCGGCGATCCGGTCCAGGATCTGCCGCACCTGGCAGTCCTCACGGGCGTCCCACTGAAAGGGGTCCCGCTCGAACCTGCACGCGTCCGTCGCCTCCTTGGTTCCCTCGAGGGAACCGGGTGACGTCAAAGTGCCTTCTTGTGCCATCTCACGATCGTGCCCAAGGATCGTCATGGTTACAAGTGGTAACCGTGAGGAATTTTGAGCGAGGAGAACCCCGTGACAGACGTGCGAGAGGTCATACGGCCACCGGCGAACAGCGCACCAACGGGCTGGGGCGTGCTGGCCGTGGTCTGCGGCGCGCTCTTCCTCGAGGGGATCGACATCGCGATGCTCAACGTCGCGGTGCCGGCCATCGCCGCCGACATCGGTCTGGCGACCGCCGACGCGCACTGGGTGATCAGCGCCTACGTGCTCGCCTACGGCGGTTTCATGATCTTCGGCGGGCGCACCGCGGACCTCCTCGGCCGCCGCCGGACGTTCCTGGTCGCGCTCGCGATCTTCGTCGTGTTCTCCGGTCTGGGCGGACTGGCCGACGAGGCCTGGGTGCTGATCGTCGCCCGGTTCGTCACCGGTGCCACGGCGGGTTTCATGACGCCGGCCGGGTTCAGCCTGCTGACCACCAGCTTTCCGGAGGGGCCGCTGCGCGACCGGGCGCTGGCGATCTACGGGGCGATCGGCGCTGGTGGGTTCACGCTCGGTGTCGTGGCCGGCGGTTTCCTGACCGACCTCGGCTGGCGCTGGGTGTTCTTCGCCCCCGTGATCGTGGGTGCCCTGCTCTGGGTCGCCGGGCGCGCCACCATCCGGCCGGACATCGCCTCGGAGCTGCCCCGCCGCGGGTTCGACCTGGGCGGCGCGATCACGCTCACGTCGGCGATGGTGGCGCTGATCTACGGGGTCGTGACGATCGGCGAGGGCCAGGACGTCACGGCCGGGGTCGTGTCGTTCGCGGTCGCCGCGGTGCTGATCGGCGTGTTCGTGGCGATCGAGCGTCGGGTCACCGATCCCCTGCTGCGCCTCGCGGTGCTGCGCGAAGGGCTGCTGCTGCGGTCGAGCGCCGCGGGACTGCTGTTCATCGGGGCGTTCTTCGCGTTCCAGTTCCTGATCACGCTCTACCTGCAGGAGTATCGCGGCTGGTCCCCGATCGCGACGGGTCTCGCGTTCGCCGTCATGGGCCTGGACATGATCCTCGCTCCCCTGTTCACGCACCGGCTGGTCAAGCGGTTCGGGAACGCCCCGGTGATGGTGGCCGGTCTGCTCGCGGGTGCGGTGGCGTTCGCCCTGGCGCTGCGCATCGACGGGAACTGGGGATACCTGGACCTGCTGCCGTCCATGGTGCTGGTCGGCGTGATGTTCGCCCTGGTGTACGGGCCGCTGGCGGCCGCGGCCACCGCCGGCCTGGACGAGGCCGAGCACGGCGTGGCCGGTGGGGTCGTCTACACGGCGTTCCAGTTCGGCGCCGCGCTGGGTGTGTCGATCGCGACCATCGCGCTGGTCAACGGGCACGCCGCGGACGCCGACTGGTCCGACTACCGGCGCGCACTCCTGGTTCCCGCGATCGGGGGCGCCCTCGCCCTGGCCCTCGGTATCTCCACCTGGGTCCGCGGACGACGGGTGATTCCCGCATAAGTTCACCGGTCTGCCAGGACGCGTTCATCGACGCGTGGCCAGGGAGCCCGATCGTGTCCGTGCGCCGCGGTCTGACCGCGGCGTGCCGGCGCGCCCCCGCCCGGCTCCCTCCTCACCTGAGGTTCTGCCATGAGAGCAACGGCCACGAAGCGCCGATGGTCCCGTCCCCTGGCCGCTGCCGTCGCAGCGGCCACCCTTGCCACCGCACTGCCGTCCGTCGCCCACGCCGACGAGCTCACCCTGACCGACACGGTCGAGAGCATCGGCCCCGGCATCAGCCTGCGCCACCTCAAGGCGGTGGACGAGGGCGGCTGGTACGACTCCCGCTTCCTCACCGTCGACCTCGCCGAGGACGCGGTCAGCACCGACCTGCTGACGGCAGGTCCGGTCGCGTCGGGCGGCCCGCTGAGCGTCGCCGCCAACCGTGCGGGCGCCGTCGCGGGCATCAACGGCGAGTTCTTCGACATCGGCAACAGCAACGCCGCGCTCGGCGGCGAGGTGCAGGGCGGCGTCCTGCGCAAGTCCCCGGACATCAGCGGGCGCTCGCACGTCGGCGTGAGCCGCGACGGGATCTCGCAGCTCGTCGACCTCGCCATCGACGCGAGCGCCGACCTGGCTGGGGCTCCGCACAAGGTCCTGTCGGTGAACGCGGCGAACGGCGGCGGCGTGCCGGCGAACGGCATGGTCGCGTACACCCCGGTATGGGGCGAGTCCAGCCGCAACCGCGGCTTCACGGGCGTCGCGGCGGACCGGATCGCCGAGGTGATCGTCGACGACGGCGCCGTCGTGTCGGTCGAGCAGTCCGGTCCGGCGGGCTCCGGCCCGATCCCGGAGGGCGGGTTCGCCCTGGTCGGGCGGGACGGTGCGGCCGACGCCCTGCGGGCGCTCCGCGAGGGCGACCCGGTCGGGCTCACGTACGAGCTCGCCGACGACGTCGCCCGCACCATGGAGTTCGCGCTGGGCCACGGCGGCACCATCGTGTCCGACGGCGAGGTCGTCGACGGCCTGACGACGTCGATAGCGCCGCGCACCGCGCTGGGCTTCAGCGACGACGGCCGCACGCTCGTCCTGGCCACCTGGGACGGTCCCGGCGGCACCGGCAGGGGCGGCGTCGGCGTGGACAAGGCCGCACGCGACCTGGTCCGGCTCGGTGTGGACACGGCGGTCAACCTGGACGGCGGCGGGTCGACGACCATGGTCGCGCGCGCCCTCGGCCACGAGGAGGCGACGGTCCGCAACGTGCCGTCGGACGGACATGAGCGCAGCAACCCGAACGGCGTCGGCGTGTTCGTCGCGCCGGGCGACGGTCGCCTGCACGACCTGCTGGTGGAGCCTGCCCCCGGCGGCGCCTCTGCCGACGGCGACGTGCGGGTCTTCCCCGGTCTGCACAGGACGCTGGTGGCCAAGGGCGTGGACGACCACGAGACCCCGGTCGAGGTCGCCGAGGACTCGGTGCGCTGGCAGGCACGCGGAGCTGCCTCGGTGCCCGGTGGGCGGCTCGAGGCCCCGCACGAGGGCCGCGACGAGATCACGGTCAGCGCCCGGTCCGGCCGCGAGCGCGACACCCTGGACGTCCAGGTGCTCGGCCCGCTGGACGACGTCGAGCTGTCGACCGACCGCCTGTCGATCGCCGACGCGGCGCCGTCGTCCGCCGTGACCGTCGCCGTGACCGGACGGGACGGGCAGGGCTTCACGGCCCCGATCGAGGCGGGCGACCTGGAGCTCGACTACGACCACGACGTCGTGCGGGTGGAGCCGGCGGCCGGCGGTCTGCGGATCACCCCGCTCACGGACGCCGCGACCGTGCTGACGGTGTCGGTGGCGGGCGAGTCGGTGCAGCTCCCGATCACCATCGGCGTGCAGAACGTCACGGTCTACGACTTCGACGACGACGTGCTCGCGCGCTGGCGCAACAACAGCACCCGGGCGACGACCTTCTCCGCCGACCCGGACGGCCTGCGGGTCGACTTCGAGGGGATGCGCAACATCGGCGTCTACGCGGCGTCGGCGGACGTGCGCGTCCCGGTGCCCGGCCAGCCCCTGCGCATGCGGGTGCGCGTCAAGTCCAGCATCTCGGTGCCGAGCGGGCTCACCTACCTGGCCTATGTCGACGCGACGGGCAAGAGCGGCGGCGTCTACGGCACCGGCCTGACGCCGTCGGACGACTGGCAGCAGGCCACGTTCACCCTCCCCTCGACCACGGCGTACCCGATCTCGGTCACCGGATGGCAGGGGATCAACACCAACGCCGCGCAGCAGAAGCCGGGCACGTTCGTCCTGGACCGTATCGAGGCTGACGTCCCGACCTCGATCGAGCTGCCCCCACGCCCGGACCTGGAGCCGGACCCGCTCGTCTCCGCGGACGGCGAGCCGCTCCACGGCCGTGACGCGTGGCAGTTCGCCACGCTGTCGGACGTGCAGTTCACCGCCGACAACCAGGACCTGACCGAGGTCGCCACCACCGCGCTCCGGACGATCCGCGCCACGAACCCGGACCTCGTGGTCCTCAACGGCGACATCACGGACCGTGGTCTGCCCGAGGACATGGCCCTGGCCCGTGAGGTGCTGGAGGGCGCGGGGTGCGACCTGGTGCCGGTCGGCGAGGAACCGGCGGCGGACAGCACGCCGGACCCCGGTTCGGGCACCGTGCCGTGCTACTACGTGCCGGGCAACCACGAGTCCTACGGCCTGAACAACACGCAGGCGACCCTCGACCCGTTCGTCGCCGAGTTCGGTCAGCCGTACCGGACCTTCGACCACAAGGGCACGCGGTTCGTGCTGCTGGCCAGCGCGTACGGCACGCTGCGCGGCACGGAGTGGAGCCAGCTCCCGATGGTCCGTGACGCCCTGGCCGACGCCGAGCGGGACCGGTCGGTGAGCAACGTCGTCGTCTTCGCCCACCACCCGGTCAAGGACCCCGGCGACACCGCCGACAGCCGGCTCGGCGACGGCAACGAGGTGGCGCTGGTCCAGAACCTGCTCACCGCGTTCCGTGAGCGCACCGACAAGGGTGCGGTCATGGTCGGGTCGCACGCCCAGATCGTCGACGTGCACCGGGAGGAGGGCGTGCCCTACGTGGTGCTGCCCTCGTCGGGCAAGGGCCCGTACGGCACCCCGGACCGGGGCGGCTTCACGGGCTGGGTGAGCTGGTCGGTGGATCCGAGCGAGAGCGCCGACGAGCAGTGGGTGGAGGCCGACGTCCGCGCCTTCGCGCAGTCGATCGCTCTGGAGACGCCCGAGACGCTGGAGACGGGTGCGTCGGCGCAGCTCAGTGGCAGCATCGTGCAGCCGAACGGTGTCGCGCCGGGCAGCAGGGTGGTGCCGCTGAGGTACCCGATGTCCGTGCACTGGAGCGGTTCGCGGAACCTCGCGATCGGCACCGGTGAGCGTGCTGTCGAGTCGGCCCGCCGGGCCGGCAAGGTGGCGGTGCTCGACCCGGAGACCCGGACCCTGACGGCGCTGCGCCGCGGCGAGGTGACCGTCACGGTCACCAACGACGCGATGCGGACCTACGACGGTGCCGCCTCGCTCGCACCGGTCTCGACGTCCGAGACGATCGAGGTGGTCCCGTCAGCCGGTTCCGGGCCGCGGGTCACGGCCGAGGCTCCCGTGTTCACGGACCAGCCCGTCGGTACACGCGGCCAGGTGCAGAAGGTGACGGTCACCAGCACGGGCACCGCGCCCGCGCGGATCCGCTCGGTGGACGTGGCTGACGACGAGCGGCGAAGCCCGTTCAGCGTCGACCGCGACCGTTGCTCCGACCGGACGCTGGCCCCCGGCCGTACCTGCACCGTGTGGGTCCGGTTCGACCCGACGCGTCCGGACGTGACGTCGACGGCGGAGCTCCAGCTCGCGACGAACGGCGCGGAGCCCACCGTGACGGTGCCGCTGACCGGCACGAGCACCAGGCTCACCTGGACCGTGCCGAACGACGGCCCGGCCCGCCACTAAGGGCCCGGCACTGCTTGGTCGTGGGCGTGATCGTTGCGCGGAACTTCCGTTCCAGGCTCGACGATCACGCCCACGACCGAGGTCTGCTCAGTCGCAGAACTCGTTCAGCTCGAAGTCGTACACCGTCGTCTGTCCCTTGATGATGCGTGCGGACCTCATCTCCGGCGGATACCCGTTCGCCGAGCTGAGCAGCGTCAGCCGGTTGTTCGACACCCCCATCCAGCGGGCGTAGCCGCCGTCCTCCCCGGTGACGAGCGTGACGTCGTACTCGGACCCGTCGATGACCACGAAGGCGCCCTCGAGCGGCACCGTCTCGTCGTCGCAGGTGGCCCCGGTGACCGTGCCGGTGATCTTGCCCCAGCTGGCGGGCGGGGTCACGGACAGCGACACCTGCACGCGCGGCTCGTCGTACGGCGTGCCGCCGTTGGCCACGACGGCCGACGTGTAGGTGCCCGGCTGGTCCACGCGGCTGCTGTCGAGGTCGACGTGCACCGTCGTCGACTGGCCGGGCTCCAGCGTGAACGCCGGCGGCTGGACGTCGAGCCACGGCACCTCGACCTCGGTCTCACCGGTCACGTTGAGCACCGTGTGCATGTCCGGGAAGCCGATCTCCTCGAGCGTGGCGGGCTCGGTGTTGCCGCACTCCTCCGCGGCGATGTACGACGGCGCCGTCTCCGGCTCCGCGTTGGAGCCGATGAAGATCTCGCCGTCCACCCCGACCACCTCGACGACGAGCGTGCTGCCCGCCGGCGCAGTGCCGGTGACCGGCACGTCGACCATCGTGAGCTCCTGCGGCTCCAGGGCCACGTCGGACGAACCGAGCAGGGTCATGTTCGAGTACACGAACTCCCCGTCGAGCTCGTAGAGGTTGACCGTGACGTCCGTGGCCGCGAAGACGGACTCGACGCCGAAGGACACGTTGGTCACGGCGAACTCGCCGTCGATGTCGAAGTCCTCCAGCGTGAACGTCCGAAGCCACTGCGTCTGGCCGGCCCCGCAGGCCACGGAGTTGCCCATCGTGACGTCCTGCGACGACGAGTGGGTGATGGTCGTCCCCTCGCCTGCGAGGAGTGACGGCGGGGCGGACGGCGTCCCCGTCGTCCCCGGACGCTTGCCGTTCCGGGAGTACGTGTCGCCGTCCGTCGTGGCGGAGCGCTTCGTGCCGGACGACGACGCCGTGCTCACCTCCGTCGCGTCGTGGGCGGCTCCCTTGATCACGCCGGCGCCGCCGGTCGACCCGAGGATCTCGAAGTCGGACGACGCGGGAGCGACCTCGACGTCGGCGGGCGCGGTGCCCTCGTTCGTCACGGTGAACGTGCCGGACCGGGTGCCGCCCATCCGTACCTGCCGCGACAGCTCCTCCGGCGAGACGGTGAGCAGCGGTGCCGCCAGCTCCACGTCCTGCCGGGCGATCGCGTCGGCCACGACGGTCACCGCGGCCTCCGTGCCCGTGTAGTCCTTGGCCGTGTAGCCGATCTGCTGCTCGCCGTCCCCCCTGGTGAACAGCGAGTAGTACCCGGCGCCCACACCCGGGTTCTCCGGGTCGACGGACCGGGTGCTCTCCTCGGCACCGGCGGTCACGGTCGCGCCGTTCACGCCGTCGCCCGTGTTGAGGTCGTGCACGAACCCGGCCACGAGGCCGCCGTCGACGGGCAGGCACTCACCGATGGAGACGTTGTCGACCTGCCACCACATGGTGAACGCGGCGTCGCCGTAGTGGAACCGGACCCGCACGTCGGACTCGCCACCGGCGCCCGGGAGGGCGACGATCGCGCGGCCCTCGGCGTCGGAGGTCTGGTGCAGCGCGGTCTCCCAGGTCTCGCCGCCGTCGACGCTGACGTCCACGTCGGCGAAGTCACCCAGCGCGAGGTAGCTCTGGTCGAACGTCAGGAGCGGCGCCTCGACGTCCGACAGGTCGTAGGACGACGACGTGAGCGTCGTGTCCTGCGTCCCGTCCTCGCCGTAACCGTCACTGTTCACCTCGGCGAAGAGCCCCTCACCGCCGGTCATGTTGCCGTACCCGAAGGTGTCGTCGAACGTCCAGACCTGCTCGGTGCCCGCCAGGTCCTCGACGGTCCAGCCGTCGGGCAGCTCGCCGGACTCGAACTCCTCGACCCCGACGCCGGCCCCGGTCAGGGCGTAGCCGGGAGCCGTGCACTCGGCGAGCACGGGCGTCGCGACGTCGGCCGACGCCGGTTCCGTGCCGACCTCGACCTCCTGCGTGAGCGTCCCGTACCCGGTCACCGACGGCTGCACCACCAGCGTGTGCGTGGTCGACTGGGGCAGCTCGAACGAGTACTCCCCCGTGAACGGGTCGGTCCACGCCACGACGCTGCTCGGCGCGCCCTGCACGGAGACCTTGGCGTCGAGCGGCCAGCCGTGCCCGGAGCCGTCCGTGACGGTGCCGCTCACGGTCGTGGTCGGGGCAGCCTCCAGGCTGAGGTCCCGCGTGGTGGTCTCGCCCTCGACGACGTCGGCCTGCGCCGTCGCGTCCAGGAACCCGAAGGCGGAAGCGCTCAGCTCGTACGAACCCTCCTCCAGGCCCAGGCGGTACGCGCCCTCCGCGTCGGTCGTGTCGGAACGCTCACCGACGGTGACCCGTGCGCCGGCGACCGGCTCGCCGTCCGGCCCGGTGACGGTGCCCTCGAGGAAGCCGTAGCCGTCGATCGGCGCGTTGGAGACCAGCGCCTGCACGTCGAGCTTGCCCTCGCCCCACACGTTGTTGTCGGCGGGGGTGCCGCCGCACGAGTCGTCGGCGACGTCGACGGACGTCTGGTCCAGGAGCTGCCGGGTGGCCTCGATGTCGCCGACCAGCACGGGCGCCGCGCTCCACAGGAGTGCCACCGCGCCCGCGAGGTGCGGGGACGCCATGGACGTGCCGCTGAACTCGGCGTACTCGCCGCCGGGCACGGAGGAGCGCACCTCGTCACCGGGTGCGGCCAGGTTCGGCTTGGTCTCGCCGTCCTCGCCCGACCCGCGCGACGAGAAGTCGGCGATCTCGCCGCTCGCCCCGAACGCGCCCGCCGCGTAGGTGGCCACGTTGGCCCCCGGGGACGACGTCGACTCGCAGCCGGCCTCGCCCGCGTTGCCGGCCGCCCAGGCACCGAAGATGCCCGCCGCCTCCCAGGCGGCGATCTCCTCGGACAGGAAGTCGTCGATGGCGCCGGGCGCGGTCTGGCCCCACGAGTTGTTCACGACGTGCGGACGCTGGGCCGGGTCGGGGTCCGAGCCGTCGGTCCGCGTCGGCGCGAGGATCCACTGGCCGGAGGCGAGCAGGTCGGCGTCGGAGCAGGTGGCGCAGCCGTTGGCCGCGATCCAGTCGGCGTCCGGGGCGACGCCGATCTGGTTGCCCGCACCGTCGTCGCCCACCATGGTGCCCATGACGTGCGTGCCGTGGGCGTCGCCGTCGCAGGGCGCCCCGTCGCAGGCACCGCTCGCGTCGAACCAGTTGTAGTCGTTGCTCAGGCCCTCGTCACCGAGATAGCCGCGGTAGTGCTCCGCGAGGGCAGGGTGCTCGACGTCGACCCCCGAGTCGATGTTGGCCACGGTGATGCCGTCACCGGTGTAGCCCATGTCCCACACGTCGGGGGCGCCGATGGCGTCCAGTCCCCACTCGGTGGCGAGCGGCGCGTTCCGCGTCGGCGCCTTGCGCTCGACCGGCTCGATCGGCTGGGCCGCGAACCGCTCGTGGACCTGCTTCACCTCGCGGCTGGTGGCGACCTGCTTCGCGAGCGCCTCCGTGCCGTCCTCGACGAGGATCGCGTTGCTGATCCAGTAGGACTCGTAGTCGACGCCCGCCGCCTTCAGGTCGGCGACGACGTCGGCCTGCGACGCCTCGGCCGTGCTGGTCAGGGCGTCGTGGACGAACTGGCCACGCTCGCCCCAGTCGGCGATGTCCTTGGCCGGCTCCAGGTCCGGGGCGTCGGCGAACCGGATCCAGAAGTCGGCGGACTCCTTGGTGTCGAGCCGGGTCTGCACGGCCGGCGTGATCTTGTCCGCCGGCCGCTCCGGGACGTCGGTGGTGACGGTCGGCGGTGCCCCTGCCGGTACCGGTGTACTCGCGAGTGCAGGTGTCACGCTCACCGCTGTTGCCAACATCGCGCCGACCGCTGCGAGAGCGATGGGTGCGCGTCGTCGTGGCATGCGACTGTGCATTCTTGCCTCCGGGGTGCAAGCGCCCCACGCGGGGCGCGACCACTGGCCCACGAGTGTGTGCCGGGTCACACTCTGGGAGCCTGGGGTGAAAAGGGCAACGAAAGTCACCCGGCGCCCGGGCCTCGCACCTGGCTGCCGAGGTCCGCCGCGGGCATGCTGCTCGGCCTGGTTCCGGGCAAGAAGGCCTGCTCAACGGCCTGCTGGAGCCGGATCGGGGAATTACCGCGGGCGTGCGCGGAATGTCCTGGACCGGGGGTGGCGTTGGTGCCGACATGGACTTCAACCAGCAGATCATCGACACCTTCCGGGCCAATGGCGGCGAGGTCAACGAGCCCATGCGATTCGGCAAGAGCCTCGTGCTCGTGCACGTCCCGAAGAAGGACGGCAGCATCCGTGTCGCGCCGCTGGCCGCGATCGAGGACGGCGGCGCCTGGCACATCGTCGGGTCCGCCGGCGGCTCGCCCAAGCACCCCGCCTGGGTCTTCGGCCTGCGCCGCACGGAGCAGGTGGACATCGAGGTCCCCGGTGACCCCGTCCGGACTCTCCGGGCCAAGGTCGAGGAGCTGACCGGCGACGAGCGCGACGCCCTGTGGGCCCGCTTCAAGGGGATGTCCAGCGGTTTCGCGGAGTACGAGAAGACGGCGGAGGGCCGTGTCTTCCCGATCTTCCGGCTGAGCGCTTGACATGCTCGGGGAGCGGCCGTGCGACGGACCGCTCCCCGCTCCTGTTCGACGGCGAACCCGAGGAGAACACGATCGTTCGGTATGAGCGCGTACTGGTCACCGGCGCCGCCGGGCGCATCGGCCGCGGGGTCCTCGACGTGCTCGCCCGCGAGTCGATACCCGCCACGGCGCTGGTGCTGGAGGACCCGGGCGACCTGGCGGCCGACCGCGTGGTCGTCGGCGACGCCCGCTCGCCGGAGACCGTGGCGCGGGCCCTGGACGGGGCCGACGGCGTCGTCCACCTCGCGGCGATCCCGACACCGCTGGACGACCCGCCCGAGGTCGTCTTCGGCACGAACACGCTGTCCACCTTCACGGTGCTCGACGCCGCGGGCCGGGCGGGCGTCCGGCGTGCGGTGATCGCGAGCAGCCAGGCCGCCTCAGGAATTCCCTTCGCGGCACGGGAGCTGCACCCGGTCCACGTGCCGGTCGACCACGAGACTCCCGACCAGGCGGCCGACCCGTACGCGCTGTCCAAGCGGGCGGACGAGCTGACGGCGGACATGGTGGCACGGCGCTACGGGATGCCGGTGGTCGCGCTGCGGTACCCGTTCGTCGGGGGCCTGGACGAGCGGCTGCGCGACTACGCGGACGCCGTCGCGCGGGACCCCGCCGCGGGTGCGGGCAGCCTGTGGGCGTACCTGGAGACCCGGGACGCCGCGGAGGCGGCCTGGCTCGCGCTCCTGTGCCCGGCCGACGGCGCCGTCGTCATCCATGTCGCCGCGCCCGAGACGCTGGTGTCGGAGCCGACCCTCGACCTGCTGCGGCGGTACCACCCCGACACTCCCGTACGTCGGCCGATCGAGGGGCGCGCGGTGCCCTACGACCTCACGGCCGCCGAGCAGGTGCTCGGGTTCCGTGCCCGGCACCACGTGGTCGGCAGGCCGGACCCGACCTGACGGTGCCCCGTCGGTCAGGCCTGCGCTTCCCGTTCCGCCCCCGGCCGGACCCAGCCGTTGAGCGCGGCGTGCCAGCCGAGCTGCACGCGGGTCTCCACCTCGGCGAGGTCCATGAGCGCCCGCACCCGGCGCTGCACGGTCCGCAGCGACGTCCCGAGCTGCTTGGCCACGGCCTGGTCCGTGAGGCCGGCGAGCATCAGACCGAGGACCCGAGCGTCGTCGTCGTCCACCTGGTGCGCGACGTCGCCGGTCAGGCCGGACGCGCCCAGGAGCAGCGGCGTCGCCCGCTCCCACACGTTCTCGAAGAGCGCGAGCAGCGCGTCGAGCAGGGTGCTCTCCCGCACCAGCAGCGCGCCGACGACGTCGCCGGACGACGTGAGCGGCATCAGGGCGAGCCGCTTGTCGATGACTATGAGCTTGAGCGGCACCCGCTGGGCGAACCGGACCTCCTCGCCCGCCTCGGTGGCCTGGACCGCCTCCTCGACCGTGACGGCCTGGCTCTCGAGCATGCCTCGCTCGACGACCACGCGGTACTGCACACCGCGAGCGACCGCCTGGTCCTCGGCGGAGTTCTCCTGGCTGGACGTGACGACCACCGGCGGGCGGACGAAGGCGTCCACGCACTCGCGCGCTCCGAGCTGAAGCTGCTCGAACCGCTGCCGGACGGCGTCCTCACCACGGATGACGTCGACGACGTCGGTGGGCCCGCGACCCGCCGCGGAGACCCGGTAGACCTCCTCGAGCCGGCTGAGCTCGACCTCCGCGTGCCGCACCTCGTCCTGCCGCCGGGCCAGCAGCGCACCGAGCGCGATGGCGGGCGGCGCCGCGGCGAACCGCCGCTCGTCGCCGGTGATCCGGGCGGCCAGGCCGTGCTCCTCGAGCCGGTGCAGCAGCCGGTGCGCGTCGCCGAGGGACGTCCCGAAGGTGCTCAGCGCCGCCGCGAGA
Organism: Promicromonospora iranensis; assembly: GCF_028994775.1. GTDB lineage: Bacteria > Actinomycetota > Actinomycetes > Actinomycetales > Cellulomonadaceae > Promicromonospora > Promicromonospora iranensis_A. The sequence goes on from NZ_JAJQMN010000003.1 coordinate 229,080, forward strand.
TCGGCGACCGAGGCGGAGGGCATGGCGACGAGCTCGCTGTACGCGAGGGTCTCGTCAGGGGTCAGTCCGAGCACGTCGCCGAGCATGGCACTCCTCCGTCACGTTGATCAGCGCCCCACTCTGGCGGAGTCGCGCCATGCCGTAAAGCCGCCACGACCCGGCTCTTGTGGCGTGTCGCGGCCGCTGGGAGTGTCCACCACCATGAGATCCCGAACCCGGCGCGCTCTTCCGGCCGCCACCAGAGCGGCCGCGGCAGTCACCGCGTCCGTCCTGGCGGCCGCCGTGGTCACCACCGCGCACGCGTCCACCGCCCCCGAGCCGTCACCCGGCTCCACCAGGGCCGGCTCCGACAGCACGGCGGCCGGCACCGCACCGCGCACGCCGGCCCTGGCCGACGGCCGGACCACCGTCACGCTCGTGACCGGCGACGTCGTCGACGTCCGCACCACCGACGCCGGCGCGCTCACCATCGGCGTCGAGCCGGCCGACGGCGGTGCCGTCCGGACCCAGCAGGTCGGCGACCACTTCTACGTGCTCCCCGACGCGGCGCTGCCGTACCTGGCGGCCGGCACGCTCGACCGCCGGCTGTTCGACGTCACGGCACTCCTGGAGCTGCGGTACGACGACGAGACCGCGGACGCCACGCCCCTCATCGTGGAGCGCACCGGGGCCCGCAGCCGGGCCGCCGCGCTCCCCGGCGCCACGCGGACGCTCGACCTGCCGAGCATCGACGCCGATGCGATCGCCGCGGACAAGGCGGAGGCCTCTGACTTCTGGTCGGCGGTCGCGCGCCCGGCCGACGGGGCGACCGACCGGGCGGCCGACCGGGGCGCGCGGGGCTCGGGCGACGCGGGGACGTTCGGCGCCGGCATCGAGAAGATCTGGCTCGACGGCAAGGCCGAGGCCACCCTCGACCGCAGCACCGCACAGATCGGTGCGCCCGAGGCATGGGCGGCCGGCCTGGACGGTACGGGCGCCACGGTCGCCGTGCTCGACACGGGTATCGACGCCACGCACCCGGACGTGGCCGACACCATCGCGGGGAGCAGGTCGTTCGTCCCCGGTGAGGACGCCACCACCGACACGCAGGGGCACGGCACCCACGTCGCCTCCACGGTGCTCGGCTCGGGCGCCGCGAGCGACGGCAGCCACCGGGGCGTCGCTCCGGGCGCCGACCTGCTGGTCGGCAAGGTGCTCGACGAGGGCGGCTACGGCCAGGACTCCTGGATCATCGCGGGCATGGAGTGGGGCGCCGCGAACGCGGACATCGTCTCGATGAGCCTCGGCGACGCCGGCCTCAACGACGGCACGGATCCCATGGCGCAGGCCCTGAACGTGCTGAGCGCGGAGACGGGCGCGCTGTTCGTCGTCGCGGCGGGGAACAGCTACGCGGAGGGCTCGCTCGGCAGCCCCGGCACCGCAGACGCCGCCCTCACGGTCGGCGCGGTGGACGACGGCGACGTGCGCGCCGACTTCTCCAGCTACGGGCCGCGCCAGGGCGACCATGCGATCAAGCCCGACCTCACCGCACCCGGCGTCGGCATCACCGCCGCCCGGTCGCAGCAGGCGGGCGGGGACGGCTGGTACGTCTCGATGAACGGCACCTCGATGGCCACGCCGCACGTCGCGGGGGCGGCGGCCATCCTCAAGGGCGCCCACCCGGAGCTCACCGGCGAGCAGCTGAAGACGGCCCTGGTCTCCTCGGCCGCCGACATCGACGCCCCGGCGTACGAGGTCGGTACGGGCCGCCTGGACGTCCCCGGATCGCTCGACGGCGTGGACGGTTCGGGGGACGGTTTCCTCGGGTTCTACGGCTGGCCGCACGACGGCGACGAGCCCGCCACCAGCACGGTCACCTACACCAACGGCACGGACGCCGACGTCACGCTCGCGCTCAGCACCGACGTCGTCGGGCCCGACGGCGCGGCGAGCGACCTCGTCATCCTGTCGGCCGACGACGTGGTGGTCCCCGCCGGCGGTACCGCCGACGTCACGATCAGCGCAGACGCCGACGACGCCGCGCTGCCCGGCAAGTACAGCGGCGCCGTCGTCGCGACGGACGCGTCCGGTGACATCACCGTCCGCACGTCGACCGCGCTGGTCAAGGAGGAGGAGCGGTACGGCCTCGACATCACGGCGCTCGACCGCTCCGGCGAGCCCGCGAGCGGGTGGGTGGACTTCTACCGCTACGGCGACCAGTTCGTCAGCACCCTGCCGATCGACCCGACCACCGGGGAGGTCGACACGCAGCGCCTGCTGCCGGGCGTCTACTCCGCCACGGCGTTCCTCGACGTCGAGGGCACGGAGGGCCCGGGCTCGACCGGCATCGCGCTCGTCGGCGACCCGCAGGTCGTGGTCGACGACGCGGACCAGTCGCTCGTGCTCGACGCGAGCGAGGCGGTCGAGCTGACCCTCGACACACCGAGGGAGAGCGACGTCGCCCACCGGCGGTTCCAGTTCTTCAACGACTCCGGCATCGGCGGCCTGTACGCGACGTTCGGCGCCACCTACGCCGTACCCGCCGACGTCGACTCGTTCTACGCCGCGCCGACGGGTGCCGTCGACAGCGCCGAGTTCGACTTCGGCGTGCGGTGGCGGGCGGTCGAGCCGGCTCTGGACCTGACTGCCCGGAGCCCCCGGCCGGTCGCGATCGACCCGGTGTACCAGGCCGGGCCGGCCCGGCTCGACGGACCGGTCTCGCTGCGGGCCGTCGCGGCCGGCACGGGGACGACCGCCGACTACGAGGACCTCGACGCCGAGGGCAGGGCGGTGCTCGTCACCCGGGACGACGCCGTACCCGCGCAGGAACGGGAGGCCGCGGCACAGGCGGCCGGTGCGGCGCTGCTCGTGGTCGTCAACGACCGTCCGGGACGGCTGGTCGAGCGCGTCACGCGCGACGACCTCCCCGTCGTCTCGGTGACGCAGGCCGAGGGCGCGCAGCTCCTCCCGGCAGCGGCGCGGGGCCGGCTCACGCTGACCGGCACCGCCGAGGAGTTCCCGTCGTACCTGTACGACGTGTCGCGCAGCTGGCCCGGCGAGATCCCCGCGGACCTTGCGCTGGCGCCCACGGCCCGGCAGCTCGCGACGGTGCAGAGCCGCTTCCACGACACCGAGCGCCGGCTCGCCGTCGACGACCGTGCCGACTGCCGCGACTACCAGTGGCCGCCGTGCCTCAGCGTCCCGGCGCTCCAGGACACCGCGGCGGTGCGTACCGACTACGTCTCCACGTACGACGACGTCACCTGGTACGAGAACGTGGACCACGAGAGCGGCTGGGGACAGCGCGGTGTCCGGCAGGCGTACGAACCCCGGAGCACCACCGTGCGCGACTGGTTCGCACCGGTGACGGCGCCCCGGACCGGGGACGGTTTCTGGGGTCCGTGGCACAGCGGCGACTGGTTCGCGGTCAACGTGGCACCGGCGGGCGGTCAGGACGGCATCACCGGGTCCTTCCCGTGGGGCGAGACCCCGGTGACCTCACGTCTCTACCAGGGCGACACACTGGTGCGGGAGTCCGTCGGCCAGGCGGTCCAGACGACCGTGTCGGCGGCCGAGGGCCCGCAGCGGTACCGGTTCGAGATCGACACCGACGCGGCAGACGACCAGCACCGGTTCTCGACCAGTACCCGCACGTCCTGGACGTTCGTGGCCGACCAGGCCGACACCGAGGACACGGCGCTGCCGCTGGTCCAGCTCGACTACGACGTCGACACCGCGCTCGACGGGACGGTGCGGGCGGGCGCCGTCGTCCCGTTCGCGGTGGTGCCCTACTCGGTGCCGGGTGCGCCGCGTGCGGGCACCGTCACCGGCGCGACGCTGGACGTGAGCTACGACGGCGGCGCGACGTGGTCCGAGGCCAGGCTGCGTCAGGACGGCGACCGCTGGGTGACGCGCCTGCGGATCCCGGCGCGGGGTGCCGAGCTGGTCTCGCTGCGGGCGAGCGCCCAGGACGACGCCGGCAACGCCGTCACCCAGGAGATCGCCTCGGCGTTCGGCGTGTCCGGCAACCGCTAGTCACGCCCCAACCACCCTGGTGGTCGAGCTTGTCGAGACCTGGCGAGGTCTCGACAAGTTCGACCACCGGTGGGGCGACCCAGGCGACAGGGTGGTACCCGGCGGTGCCAGTATCGGCGGGGCGCTCCCGCCCCTCGTGACCGGAGCGTTCGGCGCGCAGCCGCGCATCGACCTCGGCCGCGGACCGTGCCTGCAAAACGGTGTGATCAGGCGACGATGTAACGGGTGTCACCGATAGTGACCTCGACACTCAGCGTGCCGCCCAGGGCTTGGGCATAACGGCGCAGTGTGTCCAGACGGGTCGACTCCGCTCCGCCCGACTCGATCTGTGAAACCCGGTTCTGCCCAACGTGCATCCGTTCGGCGAGCTCCGCCTGCGTCAGTTCCTGCTGGGTACGCAGCTCTCGCAGCTGCCAGGCTCGCTGACGGGCCAGCAGCCGCTCCTCAGCGGCAGCAACCTTCTCCGGATCGACCGGGCGGGCCCGGTCAAGGTCGTCGAGACTCCTGGTCATCGCTCCCCTCCTGTTCCTGCTCCGCCGTCGTCAAGCTTCTTCGTCAGCGCCTTGAGGTGGCTGTCGTAGCGATCGTCGGCCAACGGGATCGCCGATCTGTACCAATCCTGCCACCGCCCGGCTTTGTCCCCGGCCACCAGAAGGATCGCAGAACGCGCTGGGTCGAACGCGAACAGCACTCGAAGTTCGCTCCGGCCCGCAGACCCGGGCCGCAACTCCTTCATGTTCTTGTGCCGGGATCCCGTCACGGAGTCGACCAAAGGGCGGCCCAACTGGGGACCTCGGTCACGCAGCACGTTGATCGCAGCGCGAACTTGGACGAACGACTCCTCCTCCAGATCGGTCAGCCACACGAACACCGCCTCATCGAACTCAACATCCCAGGACACGATATCAGGTTATCGTGATCTACTGATAGCTACCCGCGGAGCCAGCGGCTTGCATCAGGCCTGCGTCGACTCCACCGGATCGGGCCGAACGCCCTCCACCTCAGGTGAGACGCGGCGTCCGAGCGCGAACGCCACCGCGGCGATCCCGAGGCAACCGGCCACCATCACGCCGATGAAACCACCGGCCCATCCACGCTCCAGCAGCAGACCCGCGACCACCGGGCCTGCGATGGTGCCGCCCTGGAACGCGCCGGAGCTGATCGCGTTGTACCGGCCGCGCAGGTGCGCGGGCGCCATGTCGTTCGTCAGGGCCGGCAGCGCGGACTGCATGAGGGTCTCCCCCAGCCCGAAGAAGGCGTGGAACACCAGGACGATCACCACGGCCGCCATGCCACCGGGCACCATTCCCGCGACGCCCAGCAGCAGCCACGCCGCCACCCACACCACGGCCATCAACGCGAGCGCCCGCGTACGACGGCGTCCGCGCACCCGGTTCATCACCCAGAACTGGAGCGCCACGATCACCACCGTGTTCACCACGAACGCGAAGCCGATGGTGCGGGTCGAGACCTCGGCCACCAGGCGTGCGAAGGCGGGGAACCCGCCCTCCATCTGCCCGTATCCCACGAACGCCGCAAGCAGCCCGAGCCCCGACAGCCAGAGCACCTCGGGCCGGCGCAGGATGCTCAGGTAGCCCTCTGCCGCGCCGCCGTCCTCGGCCGGCCGGTCGACGCGCCCGTGCAGGTGCCGCAGCGGCCCCATGAGCACGAAGACGGGGACCACGAACGTCGCCGCGTTGACGAGGAACGCCATGACGAACGTGGCGGGCCGCTCGACGTCGACCACGAGGCCGCCCACGACGCCGCCGACTCCGACGCCCAGGTTGAGCAGCGCGAAGTTCACGCCGTAGTACCGCTGCCGCAGGTCACCCTCGACGACGGTGGCGACGATCGCGTTGACCGACGGCCAGCCGACGCCGAGCTGGACGCCGAACAGCGCGAGTCCCAGGGCGGCGACGGCGGGGACGGTGGCGAACGCGAGCACCGAGTAGCCGGCGACGGCGAAGAACAGCCCGGTGAGCATGACGCGCCGGGCGCCGTACCGGTCGACGAGCGCGCCTGCCGGCCCGGTGACGAGCAGGCCGACCACCGCGATCAGGCCCATGAGCGTGCCGGACAGGCCGAGAGAGAAGCCGCGCACCTCGTGCAGGTAGATGATCGTGAACGGGAGCGTCAGGCCGCGGCCGAAGAACTGCACCACCACGGTGGACAGGAGCCAGCGGCCGTCGCGGGGCAGCTCCGACCAGAATTCGAGCGCACCGGAGCGTGGGGAGGATGTCACGGGCTGATCCTCGCTCGCGCCGTGGCCAGGCTGCTAGCGGATTTCGGACGCTGTGGCACGTGCGACACCCCGTCGGCCGCCGTCGGGTGCGAGCCCTTCAGCCGTGCGCGAGCAGCTTCAGCGCGACGACGCCGACGGCGAGCGCGGCGAGCACGCCCAGAGCCAGGATCCGGGCGGGCCAGGGCAACGCGGAGCGACGGACGCCGAGCCAGGCGATGAGCACGAGCGACACGATCAGCGCGCCGACGCCGACCCGCAGCGCCGTCGTCACCTCCCACCACCCGAGGCCGGCGGCCAGCAGGGCGAGCAGCGGGATGACGAGAGTCGCGAGGGCGCCGCCACTCGTGCGTGTCATCGCACCCAGGTGGTTCCGGTCGGGAAAACCGCCGTGTGCCGCCAGGTGCGCGATGAGCTCGGCGAGCCAGGCTGCGGCGACCGTGCCGACGGCGGTGATCGTCAGTGACCCGGCGGCGACCCCGGCGGTGAGCCCGTGCGCATGGGCCAGCAGCGTGAGGATGACGGCGAGCGTGGCGAACGTGACGTAGACGCGTTCGCGGAGCCGCTCGGCGAACTCCTCCTTGTCGCCCTCGCTGTTGGTGGAGAGGGCGGGGCGCGCGGGACGGCGGGGCTGGCTCATGACCTCATTGTGCTGCCGGCACGCGGGTGGCTCCGGAGCGCGGGCCGGGGATGACAGTACGAATTCCAGCTCTGTCACTCACGGTAGACATCGTCTACGCAGAGCAACACACTCCGTATTCGTAGAGTCACCGCGGCAGCCCGCGGGGCGGTTCCGCGTCACGCCACGCCTCCGCCAGTGCCTCGACCGACTGCCACCGCGCCTCCCGCACCGGCGCCATGGCCCGGGCGGCCACCTCGAACAGCGCGTCGGAACCTACCCAGGCCTCGCGTGACTTGGTCGCGTCGTCGCCCAGGAACGTATGTGCCAGCGCCCCGAGCGCGAAGATGTTGGTGACCTCGTCGATGGGCGCGCCGAGCTGGTACTCCTCGGGCGACATGAACCGGGTCGAGCCCCACATCCGTCCCATCCGGTTGACCGCTGGGCCGCGTTCGTAGAGGTCGAGGTCGCACAGGACGACCCGCCCGCTGTTGGCGTCGAGCATCACCGAACCGTCGTACAGATCGATCGCCACCCAGCCGTGCCCTGCAGCGTGCACGTGGAAGTCGTAGATCTGCTGCACGGCAGCAGCCCGCGCCGTCAGTCCGAGGGACCGCACGACGTGCGACCGCTCGTACTGCCGACCGACCGGCGTCGCGTCGGTCCAGTCGAACACGAGGGCGTGCCCGCCACCGACGTCGGCGGCCTCGCGCAGCGTCACCAGGGACGGGTGCGCGAGGGCACGGTAGACCTCGGCCGAGCGGCGGAGGTTCGCCACCGCCGTCTCGGCGGCGCCGTCGTACCGCTCGGTCGGTGCGCCCGCGTACTTGACGAACACCCTGCCGGCGCGTCCGTCGACGCCGAAGCAGAGGTTGCCCGAGTCCTGCTGGTCGAGCACGGCGAACACGGTGCCCCAGCGCGCCAGGAAGGACAGGTCGTGCGGTGCGCGGAGACGCACGGGAATTCCGTCGAGCTCGGTCACGATCACGCGTGGGAGCCTAGGACCGGTCCGGCACCGGCGTCCCCCTCATTTGCGCACCCGCCCCCCGGCGGCTGACCGGTCCGCCCCACCCGCAGGGCGCGGATGCGTTTGCGTACGAGGCCGTCCAGCCTGTCATTTTCTTGCGTCTTAAGCAAGACCGCATGTCTGTGCCGCAACACCAGGCTAACGTCGTCCGTGTCCGGCCCTCGACCTCCGGGCCGCTACGGAAGGAAACGACACCCATGTCTGCCACGAGCCCCGCACCCGAACACACCGCCCGCGAGCTGCCGGCGGAGCCGATCGACGCCGTGGTGATCGGCGGTGGCGCCGCCGGCCTGAACGGCGCCCTCATGCTGGCGCGCTCACGCCGCTCGGTCGTCGTGATCGACAGCGGCACGCCCCGCAACGCGCCGGCCGAGGGCGTGCACGGCCTGCTGGGCCACGACGGCGTTCCGCCGTCCGAGCTCCTGGAACGAGGGCGTGCGGAGGTCCGCGGCTACGGCGGCTCGGTACGGACCGGCGAGGTGATCAAGGCCGCCCCGGCGGACCCGTCCGCCGACGGCGACCCGCGCTTCACCGTCACCCTGGCCGACGGCACCACGCTGCACGCGCGCCGGCTCCTGGTGGCCACCGGCCTGCGTGACGTCCTGCCCGACATCCCGGGCCTGGCCGAGCACTGGGGCCACAGCGTGGTGCACTGCCCCTACTGCCACGGTTGGGAGGTCCGCGACGAGCCGATCGGCGTCATCGCGACCGGGCCGGCGTCGGTCCACCAGGCGCTCCTGTTCCGCCAGCTCACCGACGACCTCGTCTACTTCACGCGTGGCACCACGCTGGACGACGACACCCGGGCGCGCTTCGCGGCACGCGGTATCCGGGTCGTCGACGACGCCGTCGACCAGGTCGTGGCCGAGGACGACGGGGGCATCGCCGGCGTGCGGCTCGCGGACGGCCAACTCGTGGCCCGGAGGGTCCTCTCCGTCGCGACCACCATGCTGGCGCGCACCGACGGCCTGGAGGATCTGGGGCTGCCCATGCAGGACCTGCCCCTCGGCATGGGCCGGCACGTCGTGACCGGGATGGCCGGGACCACCGAGGTACCGGGTGTCTGGGTGGCAGGCAACGCGACCGAGGCTTCGGCCCAGGTCGGAGCCTCTGCGGCGGCCGGTGCGATGGCCGGCGCCCACATCAACGCCGACCTGGTCACCGCCGACACCACAGCGGCTCTCGCGCAGACACCCCGGTAGCCGGAAGGAAACAACGAGCCGGTGGGCTCCCGCAGACGCGGGAGCCCACCGGCTCGTTCACCACCGGACGCGCGACGGTCAGTCGCAGGCGTCACAGCGGCCGGTCGCGGGCAGCTGCATGTAGCAGCCCGGGCAGCTCGCCGGGGCGGCGTCGGGCGCGTGCGCGAAGGTGTTGGTCTGCGTTCCGGAGAACCCGGCCATCAGGACGCGCTTGTACCCGCCGCCGTCCTGCTGCAGGTCGACGAAGCCCTTGTTGAAGAAGGCGCTCGCCTCTTGACCGGGGCCGGCCGAGACCGCCACGTACGAGCGGGACGAGGGGATCCAGATGCGGGTCTTGTCGAGCCCCTCGGCGATCTCGCGCATCGCCGGGCGGTGCACTTGCGGGATCGGCAGCGCCTCGAGCGCGGCCTCGAACGAGTCGAAGTCGTCGCGGCTGGTGCCCGAGAGGGCCACGAGGCACGTCTTGCACACCTTGAACTTCTGCCTGTCGAGGTCGGTCGCAGGCTGCAGGGAAGCCAGACGATCCTCGGACAGGTGCTGGCAGTCCTTGCCGTGCAGGACCTTGCCGTATGGAACCCGGAAGAGGAGCTCTACCGGGATCTCTGCTCCTGCCAGTGCAGGGGTCTCGCTGGACGTAGTCACCTGTTAAGTATCGCTGCTGAAAGTGGCCTGTGGGGCCGCCTCGGCGAACTCGTCCTCGACGAGCGCCCGAGCCGGCCCTGCCGACCGTGCGGCTGATCGTGCGTCCGTGCTCGTCAGGGGCCCGTCAGCGGCTCGTCAGATGCTCTTGCGCGATCCGTCGCACGCGGTCATCCCGATGCAGCCGTGGCGATGGTGGGCACGGGAACCGGATCGGGTTCCGTGTCCGCCCAGTCCGGCACCCAGGCGCCGTCGGCGCCCGGGCGCACCGTCCAGCAGAGGGCCGCGGGCTCCCACAGGAAGTCCGCGGGCTCCAGGCGCTCCAGGTGGTACTCGAACAGCGACCAGGTGAAGTCGAACTGCCAGCGCAACAGATCACGTCGGGAATCGCTCACCCGGGGACCCTGACAGCCCTCCCTCGTCCAGGAAAGCGATTGTCCGGTGGCAGGCCTCGCCCTGGCTGCTACCAGGGCAGCACCCCGTTCTCGTCCTGGAAGGTGCCGGAAGGCCCGTCCGGGCCGAGGGTCGCCAGGCGCACGACGGTCCGCGCACTCTCCTCCACCGGCCTGCCGATGCCGAAGGCCGCGGTCATGTCCGTCGCGGTCGCCCCGGGTTCGAGCGCGTTGAACGTGATGTCCGGCTGGGACTTCGAGTACTGCACGGTCAGCATGGTCGCCGCCGCCTTGGACGCTGCGTAGAGCGCGAGCGGTATGCCGGACTCGGGACGGTCGGGATTGGTCACCGCCCAGAACGAGCCCATGCTGCTCGAGACGGTCACCACGACGGCCTTCGAGGACTTGTGCAGCAAGGGCAGTGCCGCCTCGGTGACCCGCACCAGGCCTACCGCGTTGGTGTCGAAGGCCCGCAGGGCCGCCGGGCCGTCCACGGGCCCGTCCGCCAGAATCCCGGCGTTGTGGACGAGCACGTCCAGCACCCCTTCGGCCTCTGCGATGGTCGCCAGCGCGCCGGCGACCGAGGCGTCGTCGGTCACGTCGAGCTGTACGAACCGCGCGCCCAGCGTGGCCGCCGCCTTCTCACCCCGCTCGACGTCCCGCGCCCCGATGTAGACGGTGTGGCCCAGCTCCAGGAGCTGGCGGGCGGTCTCGTAGCCGATGCCCTTGTTGGCACCGGTGATCAATGTGACGGTCATGCGTCTCCCTCGTCGAAATTCCTGGCCCGATGGGGCCGTTGGAAACGCTATGGACAGCCACCCGCCTCGACCAGAGCCCCCGCGAGCCTGGGGTGTGGCAGGGCCCCCGCTGTATGCGGCCCGGCGCCATAGGTTGATCTCGTGAGCAACAACCCGAACACCCTCGGCGCCTACCTGCGTGCTCGACGCGAGCTGGTGACCCCGCAGCAGGCCGGCATCCCCGATGTGGGCGTGCGGCGCGTTCCCGGGCTGCGCCGCGAGGAGGTCGCCATGCTCGCCGGGATCAGCGCCGACTACTACCTGCGGCTGGAGCGGGGCCGGGACCGCAACCCGTCGGTACAGGTGCTCGACTCGATAGCGCGGGTGCTCCAGCTCGACGACGACCATCTCGCGTACCTGCTGTCGCTGGTCGTGGAAGCGCCCCGGCGGCACAGGCGGCGGGCGCGCGCGGAGACCGTGCCGGCCGGGGCGCTCAAGCTCCTGGACTCCCTCGCCCAGCCCGCCTTCATCGAGGACCGGTACTTCGACGTCCTGGCCTCGAACGACCTGGCCAGGGCACTCTCCCCCCGCCTCGCCGCCGGGAGCAACCAGCTGCGGGACATGTTCCTCGACCCGGCCGAGCAGGCCCTCTACCCCGGGTGGACCGACTACACGGAGTGCTTCATCGCCAACCTGCGCCAGGCGGTGGGCACCGACATCGACGACCCTCGCTTCATCGACCTGGTCGGTGAGCTCTCGCTGGGCAGCCCTCTGTTCCGGCAGCTCTGGGCCCGCCACGAGGTGCGCGGACAGCGCGGCGGGCTGATCCGGCTCGACCACCCCCAGGTCGGCGGGCTGACCCTCAACCGGGAACGACTGGAGATCAGCGGGACCGAGGGCCTGATGCTGGTGGTGTTCCACCCGGACGCCGGGTCCGACGACGCGGACAAGCTGGCCCTCCTGGCGTCCGCCGGTCTACCCACCTCGGGCAGGCGACGGGCTACCCGCGCCCCCGCCGAGGCCGGTTAGGAGCGTGACCGCACGATCCCGAGCTCGATGAGGCTGCGGCCTGTGTCGGCGAGGGTCGGCCGCGCCAAAGTCCGCTTCTACCCAGCGATTGGGCCCGAACCTCGCGCGATTGCGGGCCCAATCGCTGGGTAGACGCCTCGCACCGCGGCGGTCGTGCGGGTGGGTGGACGCCTGCCGAGTGGACGTCGGGTGGACGCCGGTCGGGTGAACGCCAGTCGGGTGAACGCCGGTGGACGCCGGTCGGGTGAACGCCGGTCGGGTCGACGCCGGTGGACGCCGGTCGGGTGAACGCCGGTCGGGTGAACGCCGGTCGGGTCGACGCCGGTGGACGCCGGTCGGGTGAGCGCATACCGGATGGCGGCATATCGGGCTGCGGCGGTGACTTCGGTCCAATGCATCGCGCACATATGACTTCGGTCGGTTGCTCTGAGATCGGTCGGTTGATTGACCGATCTCAGAGCAACCGACCGAAGTCAGTAAGCCCGCCAAGCAACCGACCGAAGTCACCGAGCCCCGCGAGGGCAACTGACCGAAGTCGGCGGCTGCTACCCGACAGTCGACGGCCGCTACCCGACCGGGGTGCCGTCGTGCCCCGGCTACTCCCCGTCCCGAGCTGATGCCTCGCGGCGGTGGCGGTTCACCGGGAGGCCACGCAGGAGGAGCCATTTCAGAGACTCTTCCTGCCGGCCGCCGCTACGGTGTCGCCAGGCACATCACCGACCTGTGAGCGGGGCACCATGGCGCGACGACCGAGCAGACGACCGAGCACGGACCGCCTCCGACAACACTGGGACCGGCAGTCCGCGGGCTACGACCGGAAGATGGGCCGTGCCGAACGCCTGCTCGGCGACACCCGCGACTGGGTGTGCCGCCAGGCCACGGGGCAGGTCCTCGAGGTCGCCGTCGGCACCGGCCTGAACATCGGCCGGTATCCCGAACAGGTCACACTGACCGGCATGGACCTCAGCCCGGCCATGCTCGACGGCGCCCGCGAGCGGGCGGCCGCCCTGGGTCGCGACGTCGACCTCCGGGTCGGCGACGCCCAGCGGCTCGAGTTCGACGACGCCTCGTTCGACACGGTGGTCTGCACCTTCGGGCTGTGCGCGGTGCCCGACGACCGGGGCGCCGTCGACGAGATGGTGCGGGTGCTGCGCCCCGGCGGCCTGCTTCTGCTGGCGGACCACGTGGTCAGCACCTCGCCCGTGGTCCGGCTGCTCCAGGCAGCCGCCGAGCTGTACAGCGTGCCGGTCGAGAACGAGCACTTCCGGCGGCGTCCGATCCTGCACGTCAGGGCCGCCGGGCTCGACATCGAGCGGCAGGACCGGTTCACGAAGGGGACCATCGAGCGCCTCGCGGCCCGCAGGCCCGCGAACTAGGACGTCACCGGGCCACCCGACCGGATGGCGGTGGTCGCCGGCGTCGCACAGCGGCGGCCCTGCTGACGGTCCCGTCCCCGACGACACGGTTGACTTCAGGTCGACATGAACTCGCATCATGACCGGGACACAGTCGACCGACCGGACGAGGACACATGGGCGCGCAGCACTGGGACGAGCGGTACAGCAGCAAGGACCAGCTCTTCAGCGGAAACCCCAACGGGGTGCTCGTCGCCGAGGCCGCCGATCTCCCGCCGGGCCGGGCGCTCGACGTCGGCTGCGGCGAGGGTGGGGACGCGCTCTGGCTGGCCGGACGCGGCTGGCAGGTGACCGCCGTCGACATCTCCCAGGTCGCACTGGACCGCGGCGCTGCCGCGGCCGCCGGAGCGGGACTGGCAGGACGGGTGACGTGGCAGCACGCCGATCTCACCGCCACGCCACCGCCCACCGGCCCGTTCGACCTGGTGTCCCTCCAGTACTTCCCGCTCCCGACCAGGTCGGGCCACGCGGCAGTGCGCCGTCTCCTGGACGTGGTGGCGCCCGGCGGCATCCTGCTCGTCGGCAGCCACGACATGGCCGACCTGGCCACGTACCGGCACCCGGACTTCGACCCCGCCGACTACTACGCGCCCGGCGACATCGCGCGGATCCTCGGCGACGACTGGGCAGTCGAGGTCAACGAGAGCAGGCTCCGCACCACCGCCCCGCCCGAGGGCACGCACCACGTCCACGACACTGTGCTGCGCGCCCGGCGCCTGCGCTGACGGGGCCCGTCAGGCGGCTGCCAGGGCACCCAGGGCGCGGGCCATCTCGGCATTGAACTCCTCCGGTGCCAGCGGCAGCCGCGCCTTGATGTCCCGGCTCCACTGGTCGGCGAGGACCTCGGCGGAGCCCGCCTCCACGCCGTCGAGCACCGCGTCGGCCAGGTCCGACGGCGCGAGCTTGTCCACCGTCCAGCCGGCCGACATGTCGGTGTCGGCCAGCCCCAGGTGGACGCCGGTCACGAGCGTGCCCTGCTCGGCGAGCTCCAGGCGCACGCCGTTGGTCATGGCCCACGCGGCGGCCTTGGTCAGGTGGTAGGTGTTCGCGCCGTTGACCCCGAACCACGACATGGCGGAGAGGATGTTCACGATCGCGCCTCCGCCGTTCGTGGCGAGCGCCGGCGCGAAGCTCTGGATCATGCTCAGGTGGCCGAGCACGTTGGTCTCCAGCTCGTGCCGGACCAGGTCGAACGAGCCGGTCACCAGAGCGGTGCCGGTCTGGATCCCGGCGTTGTTGACGAGCAGCGAGACGTCCGGGGCGGCCTGCGCCGCCGCGCGCACCGACGCGGGGTCGGTGATGTCGAGGGCCAGCGCCTCGACCCCGGCCAGGTCCACGGTCTCGGGCCGTCGGGCCGCCGCGTAGACCTTGCGTGCGCCCCGCTCGAGAAGGCGCTGGGCGATGGCACGGCCCAGGCCACGGTTGGCTCCGGTGACGAGGGCGACTGAGTTGTTGATGTCCATGCCCCGCACGCTAGGACCTGACGTTGACGTCAGGGGCAAGAGCAACCCGCCGGGCACCCGGCTACGGCCGGCCGACCCGCTCCCCGTCGACGTAGAGCTCCAGGTCGGCGCTCTTCTCCGGCCAGAAGCAGACCAGCCCGGCCACCCGCAGCGCCTCGCGCAGGGGTGTCTCGTAGCCCCAGACCACGTCAGGCACCTCCAGGTCCCCGACCTTCAGGGTCCAGTACGACGCCGATCCCTTGTACGGGCAGTGGCTCACGGTGTCGGTGGGCGTGAGCAGGTCCATCCGCACGTCGGTCCGGGGCAGGTAGTAGCGCGGGCCCAGCCCGGTCTCGGTGAGCACCACCGGACGGCGCGACTCGGCGACCACCTCTCCTCCGGCCACCACACGCACGTGCCGGCTCGACGGCAGCGCGTCGATCCGCACGTACGGGCTGCGCGTGTGGGTGTGCAGCACCTCTTCTTCCTCGAGCCAGGTGTCGAAAGCCGACCACACCAGGGTGAACGCGCCCCGGACGGCCTCGTCCGGGGCCTCCGGGTAGCTCCGCGCGGCGCCCTTCAGCATGCGGTCGCCGACGACGACGTCGAACACCTCGCTGATCCCGAGCGCCTCGGACTGCTTGCCCTGGCCTGCCGGGCGCAGCTCTGCCTTCAGATCCTCGGGCGCGAAGAAGTACCGGGGGAAGTACGCGTTCTCCCAGACCAGCAGCGCCGGGTCGGCGTCGGCCACCAGGGTGCCCTCGCTGAAGGCCCGGATCCGGGTCTGCCCGGACCGGGCCGCTCCCGGCGGGATCACGAACGGGTTCTCGACGATGTCAGACATCTCTGTCACCTCTCGCTGCGGGGCCTGGTCCCGGGGACCACGCTACCCACGGCCCCGGGCGTCTCACCCCTCGACAACCCGTCGGGCCGCCGAGGTTGTTCCCCGCCCGGGGCCGGCCGTCACGCGTCGAGGACGACGGCGATGACCACCGGTTCCCGTCGGGAGCTGCGGGCGAGCGACCGCGCGACGGTCTTCGCGATGATGTCCTCGAGCTGGTCGCCGGCGGTGGTCTTGTTCCGCGTGGCGTCCGCCAGCGCCTTCTCGACGGCGCGCGAGGCGTTGTCGAGGCTGTCCTGGCCGTGCACGGAGCCGCGGTGCAGGTACTCGAGAGGCTCGGCGAGCTCCGCGGTACCGGAGCGGAGGAACGCCAGGACGGTCAGGACGCCCGCCGCGCTGAGCTTGCGCCGGTCGGCCAGGGTGTCCTCGGTGACGTGGCCGACGGTCTGGCCGTCGACGTAGACGAGGTCGTTCTCCACCTGGCCGACGATGCGCGCGACCCCGTCGACCATGTCGACGACGACGCCGTCACGGACGATCAGGACGTTGTCCGTGGGCACCCCCGTGCGCTCCGCCAGGGCGCCGTTGGCGCGCAGGTGCTTGGGCTCGCCGTGGACCGGCATGACGTTGCGCGGGCGCAGGATGTTGTAGCAGTAGACGAGCTCACCGGCGCTCGCGTGGCCCGAGACGTGGACGCGCGCGTTGCCCTTGTGGACCACGTTCGCGCCCAGGTCGGTGAGCTTGTTGATGATGCCGTAGATCGCGCTCTCGTTGCCCGGGATCAGCGAGCTGGCGAGCAGGACGGTGTCGCCGTCGCTGATCCGGACCTCGTGCGTCTCGCCCGCCATCCGGGCCAGCGCCGCCATGGGCTCCCCCTGGGAGCCGGTGCAGATGAGCGTCACCTTGTTGGGGGGCAGGTTGCGCGTCTTGGCGTAGTCGATGACCAGTCCGCGCGGGACGGTGAGGTAGCCGAGCTCACGCGCGATCCGCATGTTGCGGACCATCGACCGGCCGACGAACGCGACCTTGCGGCCGCGGGCGTGCGAGGCGTCCAGGACCTGCTGGATGCGGTGGACGTGGCTGGCGAAGCTGGAGACGATGACGCGCCCTGGCGTCGTGGTGAAGACCTGGTCGATCGCCGGGGTCAGCTCCGTCTCGGAGATGGTGAAGCCCGGGATCTCCGCGTTGGTGGAGTCCACCAGCAGCAGATCGAGTCCCTCCTCGCCCAGGCGGCCGAAGGCGCGCAGGTCCGTCAGGCGCCCGTCGAGCGGGAACTGGTCCATCCGGAAGTCGCCGGTGTGCAGCACCACGCCGGCGGGGGTCCGGATCACGACCGCGAGCCCGTCGGGGATCGAGTGGTTGACGGCGATGAACTCGAGCGCGAACGGACCGGCCGTGTGGCGGTCGCCGGCCTCGACGTGCACGAGGACGGGCTTGATGTTGTGCTCGGTGAGCTTGGCGGACAGGAACGCCAGCGTGAGCTGTGAGCCGACGACAGGGATGTCCGGCCGCTGCTTGAGCAGGTACGGCACCCCGCCGATGTGGTCCTCGTGCCCGTGCGTGAGCACGATGGCCTCGATGTCGTCGAGGCGGCTCTCGAGGCTCGTGAAGTCGGGCAGGATGACGTCGATCCCCGGCTGGCTCTCCTCGGGGAACAGGACCCCGCAGTCGACGACGAGCAGCTTGCCGGCATGCTCGAAGACCGTCATGTTGCGGCCGATCTCGCCGATGCCGCCGAGCGGGGTGATGCGCAGGCCCTGCGGCGGTGCGGCGGGCGGGCGGGTGAGTTCTCGTGGTGCGGTATGCATGGTGTCCCTCCGGAACAGGTTAGCTGCAATGAGCTGGGCCCCTCCTGGCGTGGGACGACCGCCAGGAAGGGCCGGAGCTCAGCGTGGCGCGCCGCAGGTGCGGCGCTGTGGATACGTCTGTGGTCAGTGGCCGGCGCCCAGGTTGCCGGCGAGCCGCTGGTGTCGTGCCGCGGAGTCGTCGTTCATACCGACGATCGTCACGGTCTTGCCCTTGGCCTCGTACTTGGTGGTCACCGCGTCCAGGGAGGCCACTGTCGAGGCGTCCCAGATGTGGGCGTTGGTCATGTCGATCACTATGTTCTTGGGGTCGCCCGCGTAGTCGAACTGGTAGACCAGATCGTTGGACGAGGCGAAGAAGAGCTCGCCCTCGACGGCGTAGACGCGCCGGTCGTCGGCGTCGGACGCGTCGAGGCGCGTGACCGACGTGAAGTGCGCCACCCGGTTGGCGAACAGCACCATCGCGACCAGCACTCCCACGATCACACCGTAGGCCAGGTTGTGCGTGGCGACGGTGACCACCACCGTCGCGACCATGACCGTCGTCTCCGACTTGGGCATGCGACGCAGTGTGGACGGCTGGATCGAGTGCCAGTCGAACGTGCCGACGGAGACCATGATCATCACGGCGACCAGCGCCGCCATCGGCATGATCGCCACGACGTCGCCGAGGCCGACCACGAGGATCAGCAGGAACACGCCGGCGAGGAAGGTCGAGAGCCGCGTCCGGGCACCGGAGGCCTTCACGTTGATCATGGTCTGGCCGATCATCGCGCAGCCGCCCATGCCGCCGAAGAAGCCGGTGACGATGTTGGCCGCGCCCTGGCCCCAGGCCTCGCGGGTCTTGTTCGAGTGGGTGTCGGTGACGTCGTCGACCAGCTTGGCGGTCAGCAGCGACTCCAGGATGCCGACCAGTGCCATGGCCAGCGCGTACGGCGCGATGATCTGCAGCGTCTCGAGGTTCAGCGGGACGTTCGGGAAGAGCAGGCTGGGCAGCGACTCGGGCAGCGCGCCCTCGTCACCGACGGTCGGCACGTTGATGCCCGCGACGACGACGGCGGCCGTCAGCAGCACGATGGCCACGAGCGGGGCCGGGACGACCCTGGTCCAGCGCGGCAGCAGCACCATGATCACGATGCCGACGGCGACCAGCGGGTAGACGATCCACGGCACGTCGACCAGGTGCGTGACCTGGGACAGGAAGATGAGGATGGCCAGGGCGTTGACGAACCCGACCATCACCGACCGCGGGATGAACCGCATGATCTTCGCGACGCCGAGCAGGGCCAGGACCACCTGGATCACCCCGCCGAGCAGCACCGTGGCGATCAGGTACTCGATGCCGTGCTCCCGAACCACCGGCGCGATGACCAACGCGATGGCCCCGGTCGCCGCCGAGATCATGGCCGGCCGGCCACCGAGGAACGAGATGGCGACGGCCATCGTGAACGACGCGAACAGGCCGATCCGCGGATCCACGCCCGCGATGATCGAGAACGCGATGGCCTCGGGGATGAGGGCCAGTGCCACCACGAGACCCGCGAGAACCTCGGTGCGCAGGGTCCGGACCGAGCTGAACGCTGCCCGGAACGAGCCGGAGGCCGTCGCCTCCGGAGCGCCGGTGACGGGAACCGGCGCCGGGGCGGGATCAGGCAGGTCGGCAGGAGTGTGTGACACGCGGCTTCCTTCGGGCTCCGGGGCGCGCACGCCCCAAGGACCGAGGTCACGAGACCCGGTCCGACTGGACAGGACAGAGCACGCGACGCTGCGTACGAAGAGTAGGGGGCGGTGCCGGTCCCAGGACGAACAGGGTGGCGCCTTCGACAACTCTACCCTTACGTAAGGGTAGAGTTGCAACATGAGCATCCCGGACACGTCGACCACCATGCATATCGGCTCCGTCGCCGAGCGCACCGGCCTGTCCTTGCGCACCCTCCGGCACTGGGACGAGGTGGGTCTCGTCACCCCGTCGGGGCGCACCGACGGCGGATTTCGCCTCTACACCGAGGCGGACGTCGACCGCATCCTGCTGGTCCGCCGCATGAAGCCCCTCGGGTTCTCGCTCGACCAGATGGCCGATCTGCTCGACGTCGCCGACCGCCTGGCCGCCGGGCAGACGACGGGCCCGGACGACGCCGACCTGCGAGCGCGGCTCGACGAGTTCATCACCACTGCCCGTGCACGCCGGGCCGACCTGGCCCGCAAGCTGGACATGGCCGACGAGCTGATCAGCCAGCTCGGCGCCGTCTGACCCTTCGTCCTGCGGCTGGTCCCGGGACGCGCCCCGGCGTCACGCCTTCCCCAGCGACTCCGGGTCCCGCAGCATGTGCGACTCGATGAGCTCGTGGCGCCGGAAGTAGGTGGTCGCGACCGCCTGGATCGTCGCGGCGACGGGCAGTGCCAGGAACGCGCCGAGCACCCCGAACACCGCGCCGAACGCCAGCACCACCAGCAGGCTGACCGCCGCGTTCATCTCCAGCGCCCGGGCGGACACCTTCGGGGCCAGGTACAGGTTCTCGAACTGCTGGTACGCGATCACGAAGGCGAGCACGCCCAGCGCCTGGGGCCACCCCTGCGCGGTCAGGGCGACCATGGTGGGCAGCGCGCCGCCGAGGTAGGCGCCGATGGTCGGCACGAACTGTGACACCACGCCGACGAAGACCGCGAGCGGCACCGCGTACGGCGTCTGCAGGATCGCGAGGAACGCGAACGTGACCACCGTCGAGACCGCGGCCAGGACCACGCGGGAACCGATGTAGTCGGACACCTTGCCCTGCGTGACCTCCCACAGGTGCAGCATCTCCTGCTGCCGCGCCGGCGTCAGCCAGCCGCACACCGCGGCACGGAACCGCGGGCCGGCTGCCAGCAGGTAGTAGGAGACGAGCAGGATCGTCAGGGTCGCGAGGAGCCCGCCGACCACCGTCGTGCCGACCAGCAGCGCCCCGGAGGCGACGTCGTCACCGAACTCCTCGAGCGCCTGCCGCAGCAGGTTGCCGGAGTCGGGGACGATGATGTCGAACCGTTCGGCGACGAAGCCCTGCAGGCCCTCATAGAGACGTGGCACCGACCGCGCGAGCTCGACGAGCTGCTGCACGAACAGGTTGCCGAACAGGGCCATGAGCACGATGACCACGACGAGCGACCCGAGCAGCGTGACAGCGGCGGCCAGACCCCGGCGCCACCCGTGCCGCACCAGCCAGACGGTGCCCGGTTCGAGGGCCAGCGCGATGAAGACCGCGATGAGCACGTTCACGAACAGCCCTTCGAGGGCACCCAGGGCGTTCCACGCGAAGACCGCCACGAACACGGCCACCACGGCCATGAACAGCGCGCGGGGCAGCCAACGCGGCGGGCGCGGTGAGTCAGGAGCGCCCGGCGGCGGCTCCGGCTGGTCCATCGGGGGCCGGCCGATCGAGGGCTGGTCGGTCGGCGGCTGGTCGGTACCTGGTGGCACGTCAGGACCGGGAGCGCCGGTCTCGGACGAGCGGGGCGACGTCATGCCCAGACCGTATTCCCCACCGCTCCGTACACAGGCGTTCCCGGGCCGGAGTGTCGGGTCAGACGCCGCTGGCGACCAGAGGAATCAGCGGGACGTCGGGGTGGGCGCGCTCGAACGCACGCGCGTGCCAGATGTCGCGCAGCAGGACCAGCGGGGTCCCGTCACCGCGGCGCACCACCTCGACGCCCGGGTAGCCGGCGATGGTGTCGATGTCGCTCGGCGCGGCCTCCCGGGCCAGCGAGAGCCCCAGCGTCTCCATGCGGATCGGCGCGGAGAACTCGTGCTCCATGCGGAACGTCGCGACCTCGAACTGCAGCGGGCCGACGGCCGCCAGGATCGGGTTGCCGTCGCCGCGCGCCTCGGAGATCAGGACCTGGACGACGCCCTCCTGCTCCAGCTGGGCGATGCCCTTGCGGAACTGCTTGGAGCGGCCCGGGTCGGCCACGCGTGCGGCCGCGAAGTGCTCGGGCGCGAACACCGGCATCGGGGGGAACCGCACGCGGGGACCCGAGGAGTCGAACACCGTGTCGCCGACGGCTAGCGTGCTGGCGTTGACGAGGCCGACGACGTCGCCGGGATAGGCGTCCTCGACCGTCGACCGTTCGCGGCCGAAGACCGACAGGGCGTACTTGGTGGCGAACGGCCGGCCGGTGCGCTCGTGCGTGACGACCATGCCGCGCTCGAACCGGCCCGAGCACACGCGGATGAACGCGACGTGGTCGCGGTGGTTCGGGTCCATGCCCGCCTGCATCTTGAACACGAACCCGCTGAACGGCTGAGTGACCTCGCGGGCCCCGCCGTCGACGTCGGGCCGCGGACCGGGGGCGGGCGCGAGCTCGACGACGGCGTCCAGGAGCTGGCGGACGCCGATATTGGCCAGTGCCGCGCCGAACAGCATCGGCGTCGTCGTGCCGGCGAGGAAGGAGTCGTGGTCGACCGCGTCCAGGAGCTGCACGCTCTCAACGGCCTCGGTGTGGTCGTCGCCCAGGGACTCGGCGGCGGCCTGCGGGGTGAGCACACTCTCCTCGGCGATCGACGCGCCGCCCGGGGCGCGGCGGTAGGTGCGCACCTCACCGCTGGCCCGGTCCAGCAGGCCGAGGAACCGGCCCGCCTCGCCGATGGGCCAGGTGAGCGGCGTCGGGCGCAGGTTGATGCGCTCCTCGAGCTCGTCGCACAGCTCGAGCGCCTCGCGTCCGGGCCGGTCCCACTTGTTGACGAACGTGATGACGGGTACCCCGCGACGGCGGCAGACCTCGAACAGCTTGAGCGTCTGCGGCTCCAGGCCCTTGGCCGAGTCGAGCAGCATGACGGCGGCGTCGACGGCGGTCAGGACGCGGTAGGTGTCCTCGGAGAAGTCGGCGTGGCCGGGCGTGTCCAACAGGTTGATCACGACGTCGCCGTAGACGAACTGGAGCGCCGCCGAGGTGATCGAGATGCCGCGCTTCTGCTCCATCTCGAGCCAGTCCGACACGACGCCGGCACGGTTGCCCTTGCCGTGCACCGCCCCGGCCTCCTCGATGGCGTGCGCGTGCAGCGCCAGCGCCTCGGTGAGCGTCGACTTACCGGCGTCGGGGTGGGAGATGACGGCGATGCTGCGCCGTCGTGCCGCCTCGACCTGTACCGGACGGACATCAGAGCTAAGGACGGTCACCGAGACTCACCGATCTGTTCGTGCTGCAACAACAAAACTCCACCTGTCTTCGTCCGCCGGCGCTCAACTCTACCCGCCCCACCCCCCGCCTCGTTGAGTGCTGGGTATTTGTGGCTCAGCACGGCCAGATCCCACAGATAGCCAGCACTCAACGGAGTCTTCGTTGGGTGTATACATCGTGTGTATAGTTCGGTGCATGAGTATTGGACACGCGTTGCTCGGGCTGCTCGAGGGCGGGCCGCGGCACGGGTACGACCTGAAGCGCTCCTACGACGAACGCTTCGGCCAGGACCGCCCCCTGGCTTACGGCCAGGTCTACTCGACGCTCGCCCGGCTGCTGAAGAACGGCCTCGTCGAGGTCGAGTCGGAGCCCGGCGCCGGCCCCGAGCGCAAGAAGTACGCGATCACCGACGCCGGAGTGTCCGACGTCACCGGCTGGCTCGACCGGCCCGAGAAGCCGGAGCCCTACCTGCAGAGCACGCTCTACACGAAGGTGGTGCTCGCCCTGCTCACGGGGCACGACGCCAACGACGTGCTCGACACGCAGCGCTCCGCGCACCTGCGCCTCATGCGGGACCTCACCCGCCGCAAGAACGACGGCGACCTGGCCGACCAGCTCATCTGCGACCACGCGCTGTTCCACCTCGAGGCGGACCTGCGCTGGCTCGAGCTCACCGCCGCACGCCTGCAGCAGCTCGCCGCGCAGGTCCGCGCGTAGCCCGCCCCGGCCCGTTCCCCGCCCGAGACCGCCACACCCTGGAGCCCTGATGCCCACCGAACCACTGCTCACCGCCGAGGACCTGCACCTCAGCTTCGGCCCCACCACGGCGCTGGAGTCGGCGTCCGTCGAGGTGCACGCCGGGGAGGTCCTCGCGCTGATGGGGCCCTCCGGCTCCGGCAAGTCCACCCTGCTGCACTGCCTCGCCGGGATCCTCACACCGGACTCGGGCCGCGTGACGTACGCCGGACGCGACCTGACCGCCCTGCACGACAACGAGCGCAGCGCCCTGCGGCGCAGCGAGTTCGGGTTCGTCTTCCAGTTCGGTCAGCTCGTCCCCGAGCTCACCTGCGTCGAGAACGTGGCGCTCCCGCTGCGGCTGGGCGGCGCGAGCCGCCGCGCGGCCCTGCGCAGCGCGGAGGCCTGGCTGGAGCGGCTGGAGGTGTCCGACGTCGCGGGCAAGCGCCCCGGCCAGGCGTCCGGCGGCCAGGGGCAGCGCGTGGCGGTCGCTCGCGCGCTCGTGACCCGGCCCAAGGTCGTCTTCGCCGACGAGCCGACCGGCGCCCTGGACTCCCTGAACGGCGAGCGGGTCATGCAGCTCTTCGTCGCGGCCGCCCGGGACACGGGGGCTGCCGTCGTACTCGTCACCCACGAGCCGCGGGTCGCGGCGTACTCCGACCACGAGGCGGTCGTGCGCGACGGCCGCGTGCGTGCGCGGGAGTACGTCCGATGAGGCGCATCGCGGACCTCGCCCTCGGTGTCCGTCTCAGCGTCGGCGGCGGGCGGTCCGGCTGGACCCGGCTGGCGCTGATCGCCGTCGGCGTGGGGCTCGGGGTGGCGATGCTGCTGATCGCCGCCAGCGTCCCCACCGTGCTCGACGCCCGCGACGCCCGTGCCGACGCCCGCTCCGTGGCCTTCGAACAGGAGCTGACCCCGGGCGAGCCGACGGTCCTGACCCAGGAGGTGCGGTCGATGTTCCGCGACGATCCCGTCGTGGGCCTGCAGCTCCAGCCGGAGGACGACGACGCCCCGCTGCCTCCCGGTGTGACGCAGCAGCTCGCGCCGGGCGAGGTGGTGGTCTCCCCCGCCCTCGCTGAGCTGCTCGCCTCCGACGACGGTGCGGCGCTGCAGGGCCGGTGGGGCGACCAGGTCGTCGGCACCATCGGGGACGAAGGGCTGGCCGGACCCGAGGAGCTCAGGTTCTACCTGGGCACCGACCAGCTGACCACGAACTCGGTCACCGTCGACCGAGTCCAGTCGTTCGGCGGGGCCGAGACGCCCGACGAGGGCCTCGATGCCATCCTGCTGCTGCTCGTCCTGGTGGGCATGGTCGTGCTGCTGCTCCCCGTCGCGATCTTCATCAGCACGGCCGTGCGGTTCGGCAGCGAGCACCGGGACCGCAGGCTCGCGGCGGTACGCCTCGTCGGGGCGGACGTCGCCATGACCCGCCGGATCGCCGCGGGCGAGACGCTCGCGGGCGCCGTGGGCGGGCTGGCCGTCGGAACCCTGCTCTTTCTCTCGATCGGACGGGTGGCGGGCTATGCCGTCCCCGCGGAGCTGAGCTTCTACCCGGCAGACCTGCGCCCCGTCCCGGTGCTCGCGGCGCTGACCGTGGTGCTGGTGCCGGTGACGACGGTCCTGGTCACGCTGTCGGCGCTGAAGCAGGTGCTGGTCGAGCCGCTGGGTGTGGTCCGGCGCAGCAGCGAACACCACCGGCGGTTCTGGTGGCGGCTGCTCGTCCCGGTGGCGGGCCTGGCCCTGCTGACCCCGCTGATCGGCGGGTTCGACGAATCGCTGGGCAGCCAGGCCATGGTCGTGGCCGGCCTGATCCTCGTCCTGGCCGGTATGGCGCTGATCCTGCCGTGGCTGATCCAGGCGACGGTGCACCGGCTGCACGGGGGCGGGGTCGCGTGGGATCTCGCGGTGCGCCGCCTGCAGCTGGACAGCGGGACGGCAGTGCGCGCGGTGTCCGGGATCGCCGTCTCGGTGGCCGGCCTGATCGCGCTGCAGGGACTGGTGGGCGCGATCGGTGTGGTCACCGCCGAGTCGCAGGCCGACACCACCACGTTCCAGGCCTCGGTGCTGGACATCGATCCCGACGCGGACTCCGCGGCGACGTGGGCCCATGAGCTGTCCCGCGCCGAGGGCGTGGCGGGGGTCGGGACACTGTCCTCCGTGTGGGTGCAGGCGGCACCGGGTACCGGACGGTCCTCCGGTGACGAGACGGCCGGTGACGAGATCGGGGTCGACGCCGGTACCTGCGAGGTGCTGGCACAGGAGGCCCGGCTCGATTCGTGCGACGACGGCGACGTGTTCGTCGTCGCGCCTGACGGTGCGACCGCCCCGGAGGCCGGCAGCACGTACCTGCTGGACACCGGACGAGAAGAGCAGACGCGATGGACGCTCCCGGCGTCGGCCCAGGTCGTGGAGCCGGCGCAGGGCGGCCTCGGCGCGATGGGCGGGATGCCGGCCCGGATCCTGGTCACGCCTGGTGCGCTGGACGGGATCGACGTCCGCCCGGAGTCGGTGATCGCCTACGTCAGCCTCGATCCCGCCGTACCGGACGCGCTGGAACACCTGCGCACCGCGGCGGCCCAGGTGGACCCTGCCGCCTATGCCAACCCGATCGAGCAGGAGCGCGTCGCCTCGGTCCTCGGCGGCGTCCGGCAGGTGCTGCTGGTCGGCACGGTGGCCCTGCTGGTGCTGATCGGTGCGAGCATGCTCGTCAACGTCATCGAGCAGCTCCGGGAGCGCCGTCAGCTGCTCGCGGTGCTCGTCGCGTTCGGCACCCGGCGCCAGACCCTCGGCGGTTCGGTGCTGTTCCAGGTGGCCATCCCGGTGGTGCTCGGGCTGGCCCTGGCCGTGCTGACGGGCTCGGTCCTGGCGCTGGCGCTCCAGGCCGCGGTCGAGGCGCCGCTCACCTTCGACTGGCAAGGTGTGGGGCTGACCTCAGGAGCCGCGGCGCTCGTGGTGCTCCTGACGACGACCGGCAGCCTGCCGCTGCTGTGGCGGCTGACCCGTCCGGGAAACCTCCGGAGCGAATGACGCCGGTGCCTCGTTCGATGGTCGAGCTTGTCGGGACCTCACCGGGTCTCGACAAGCTCGACCACCGGCAGCGTCAGCCCCGCGGCGTCACCTTCGCCGTCGCCTCCGAGACCGCGACGCCCGGGAACGCGCCCGGCCGCTGCGCGGTCACCCGCACAGACATCCGGTGCCCGACGTCGGCGCTCGTCAGGCGCAGCGTCTGGCGGGTCGCACCGTCCACCGGCTCACCGTCGCGGAGCCA
The DNA here is from genome assembly GCF_028994775.1 of Promicromonospora iranensis. Classification (GTDB taxonomy): domain Bacteria; phylum Actinomycetota; class Actinomycetes; order Actinomycetales; family Cellulomonadaceae; genus Promicromonospora; species Promicromonospora iranensis_A. The sequence continues at coordinate 255,635 of NZ_JAJQMN010000003.1, forward strand.
CTGGTAGCTGAACGCGACGTCGTCCTGGTCCCAGGTGCCGGGCGTCCCGGCGAGCGTCGCCCCGACCGCCGTCCTGCCCCGCACCTTCGGCGTACGCAGTGCCTCGGGCTGGACGCCGTCGTAGGGCAGCGGGTCGACGCTGGTGAGTGTCGGCACCACCTTCTGCATGAGGCCGTCGTCGCCGAAGGTCAGCCGGTCGATGGTGGTCTCACGGTGCGTGCCGTCGCCGCCCGGGATCCCGAACCGGTGGTAGGCGATGTACCACTCGTCGGTCCCCGGTACCTGCACGATCGAGCTGTGCCCGGTCCCGAGGATGCCCTGGCTCGGGTCCTTCTCCAGGATGACGCCGCGGTACGTCCACGGACCGTGGACGCTCGTGGCCGTGGCGTAGCCGACCCGGTAGTTCGGCGAACCGGTGTCGTCGATCGAGTAGGTCAGGTGGTAGAGCCCGTCGCGGTAGTTGAGGAAGAGGCCCTCGCGGAAGTCGTTCAAACCGCTGATCCGCCGGAGCGTGTCCTGCTTGATCGAGAGCATGTCGTCGCTCAGCTCGGCGTAGACCGGCCCGTTCGACGGCCCGCCGTTGCCCCAGAACAGGTAGTACTTGGCGGTCTCCGGGTCCTGGAACGCCGCCGGGTCGATCGCCTGGCCCGACGTGATCGCCTCGTTGCCCAGGACCATCGCCGTCGGCTGCGCGGTGAACGGGCCCTCGGGGCTGTCGGCCACGGCGACGCCCAGCGTCTTGCGGTTGTACGTCGGGTTGTGGCCCGAGAAGTAGAAGTAGTACTTCCCGTCCCGTTCGATGATGGTCGGCGCCCAGGCGTTGCCGCTCGCCCAGGGCACGTTGCCTCCTCCTCCGTCGAGGGTCAGGAACGGCTTCTCCGAACGCTCCCAGTCGGCCAGGTCCGTCGACTTCCAGACGTAGAAGTCCTTGCCGCCCCAGCCCGCGACGCCGTCGGTGGTCGCGTAGATGTAGTAGTGGTCGCCGAACTTCGCGATGTTGGGGTCGGCGTACAGGCCGGGCAGGACGGGCGACCGCATCTCCACGGCGCGCACCGTCCAGTCCCGGGTGGCGCCGTCCTGCGCGGTGACCGTGAACGTCCTCGCGGACGAGAGGTCCATCGGACCCGTCACGTCCGGCGCGATCGACGACGTGGACACGACCTCGAAGGCCGGCTCCAGCGCCGTCCGGTCGGTACCGGGCCGGACCGGCAGCGTCACGGTCGAGGTGGCGTCGTCGATCACCGCGGGGACCTTGAGGCTGTCGAGCTCCACCCCGGTGATGGCCGTCGGGTCCGCCCCGAGCTCGCGGACCTCGTCCGCCGACAGCGCGCGGTTGTAGATGCGGAAGTCCCGCACCTTGCCCTTGAGGTACCTGTCCGAGGCGTAGTTGGAGCGGCCGATGTAGTTGGCCGTCGTCCGGCCCTTGCCGATGTCGCCGGGCTTGATGGTGACGCCGGTCTTCTCGCCGACCTCGACGCCGTCGAGGTAGAGCGTGGCGGTCCCGTCCTGGAGCGTGTAGGTCAGCGTCTTCCACGCGCCGCGCGGCAGCGCGGAACCCGAAGCGACGGTCTGCTCGGTGCTCCAGTTCCCGGTGGCGATCGAGGTCCGGTAGTTGTTGCCCGTGGTGAACAGGTAGCCGTTGCCGACACCGGCGCCGTCGGTGTTGCCGAGGCCCCAGATGAAGTACGGCGTGGCCTGGGCGGGATCGAGCCAGACCTTCGTCGACACGGTGATCGCGTCCAGCCCCGCCATCATGTCGTTCGGCAGCTTCACGTGGCCGTCGGTGCCGCCGAGGTTCAGCGCGCCGTCGGCGAACGTCGCGTCGCCGCTGACCGCGCCGTCGTACCCGTGGCCGGTGCTGTCGGTGGCGACGGAACCGCTGGTCTCGTCGAAGTCGTACTGCGCGACCAGACCGTTCTCGTCGGCGACGACGGGGGTGGGCTCCTCGGGGACCACTATGCCGTCGCGCAGCGCCGCGAGCTCCGCGGCCGTGACCGGGATGACTGTGCCGTGCCGCGGGCTGCCGGGCAGGTCGTACGACGGCGGGACCTGCCAGTCCGGGTTCTCCAGGTCCTCGGTGCCGAGCGGGATGTAGCCGCGGCCGCCGTACTCGTCGACGAACAGGTAGTAGGGCGAGCCGGACGTGTCGCCGGGGTTGGCCTCGAAGACCGTCGGGCCCTCGACGGCGGAGGTGCCGGCGTCGCGGCCGATGCAGCCGGCCATGAACTCCCACGACGGGTCGCCCGGCAGGTCCACGGCGGTCAGCGTCGGGGACTTCTCCTGGATGATGTCGGAGCAGCCCGTGCCGCCACCGCCCTCGTCCTTGGTGAAGCGGTAGTAGGTGTCGTTCTCCTTGATGACCGTGGAGTCGATCCGGGACTCACCGCGGTCCTGCCAGACCTTGGCCTCACTGAACGTCACGAAGTCGCGCGTGGTCGCGTAGAGCATCCGGTTGTACGCGCTGCCGGTGTGGTCCGGGTCGTCGGCCGCGTACAGCTTCGAGGCCCAGAACACCACGTACTGCCCGAGTGTCTCGTCCCAGTACGCCTCGGGCGCCCAGGTGTTGCCGGCGTTGTCCGGCGAGACCTTTACGTGCCGCTGCTCGGACCAGTTGGCCAGGTCCGTGGACTCCCAGATCTCCAGGTACTTGCTGCCCTGGCGCTGTGCGGCGTCCCAGTTGCCGTTGCGGCCGATCGACAGGTCGGTGGCGATCAGGAAGAAGCGGTCGCCCTCGGGCGAGCGGATCAGGAACGGGTCGCGGAGGCCGAGCGTGCCCTCCGCCGACTCGAGCGTCGGCTGCCCGCCGCCCAGTTCGTCCCACCGCAGCGCGTCGTTGCCGCGGCTCGCCGCGAAGTAGATCTTCTCGCCGGCGATCGAGTTGCCCGTGAAGTAGCTGAACGCGTAACCCTCGTACGGCGCGGCGGCCGGCTGCTCGCGCACGGTGAGCGGGATCTCCCGGGTGGCGGTCGCACCGCCGACGTCGGCGGTCGCGGTCAGGGTCACCCGGGCGTCCCCCGCGCCGTGCGCGGGACGGTGCACCACACCGTCGGTGGCGACGACGGCGGGGTCGGACGACGCCCAGGTGACCGTCGCGTCGTGCAGGCCGGACGTCGGCAGCGTGAGGTGCCCGCGCACGTCGTCCGCATGCACGATGCTCAGCGCGGCGGCAGCGGAATCGGCCTCCGCCTGGGTGGCGCCGTCGGCGGCGGTCGCGGTGACGGCGGTGGTGGTGCCGGACATCGTGGTCTCCAGCGCCGTCGCGGGCACCCGCGCCCCCGTGGCGCTCGCGGGCAGGAACGGGATCAGGCTTCCGAGCAGAGCCGCGACAGCGCCGACGGCAACGGAGCGGAGAGGCAGGCGGGAACGTCTGGTGCTTCTTTGCACGGGGACCTCGCAAGAATGTGAGCGTTAACAGTCGCGCCATACGACCATCGCGAGATCGTCGTGTCAACCCGCCCCGGAAAATTCCTTGGCGCTCTCCCGCGGCAGGCTCCTAGAGTCGGCTCCGATATGAACGCAATGATCAGGCAGCGTTCCGCCCGCTAGCGGCGCGGAACGCACACCACCACCCCAGCGCGTGCTCCGCGCCGCCGGCTCCCGCCGGGCGGCGCGTTTCGTGCTGCCCGGAACTCGAGTACCGACGACTTCCGGAGCACACCATGTCGCGCAACCGTTCCTCACGCACCTATGCCCGAGACACCGCCCGCAACGCCGCCTCCCGTGGGGCCTCGCCCGATCGACGGGTCACCGCGGAGGCCGCCCACGACCTGCCGGGCGGCGCCCACGAGCTGGGCCAGAACCTCCTGGTCGACCCGCAGGTCGTCCGCCGCGTCGTCGACCTCGTCCCCGATGTCGACCGGCCGCTGGTCGAGTGGGCGGCGGGACGTGGGGCGCTGACCCTGCCCCTGGCACGTCTGGGCCGTCCGCTCGAGGCGGTCGAGATCGACCCACGCTCCACCGGACGGCTGGGTCAGCTGGTCCCGGGCAACGTCACGGTGACGCGGGACGACATCCTGCGCCACGCACCGCCGTCGGACCCCCACGACCTCGTGTGCAACGTGCCGTTCCACCTGACCACGCCCGTGCTGCGGCGACTGTTCACGCTGACCGGCTGGCAGCGGGCCGTGCTGATCACGCAGTGGGAGGTCGCGCGCAAGAGGGCCGGCGTCGGCGGCGCCACTCTCCTGACCGCCCAGTGGTGGCCGTGGTTCTCGCCCCGCCTGGACCGCCGCGTCCCCGCCGCGGCGTTCCGGCCGCGGCCGAGCGTGGATGCGGGGCTGCTCGTCATCGACCGTCGTGCGGCACCCCTCCTGCCTCCGAGCGAACAACGCCGCTACCAGCGGTTCGTGTCCGCCGTGTTCAACGGTCGCGGCCGGGGACTGCACGAGATCCTCACGCGCCAGGGGCTCGCGCGGGACGACGCGCGGCGGTGGGCACGGGAGCACGGCGTCCGGCCGGGTGCGCTGCCCCGCGACCTGGACGCCCGCGCCTGGGTCGGGGTGTTTCGCCTGAGCAGGCGTTGAGCCGCCCCGGACCCATCACAGCACGCCCAGCGGATCGTCATGTCCGTGCTGTCGAATGGTCCCCATGACACGGAGCACCCCTCATCGTCCTCGCCGTCGCTGGATCGTCGCCATCGCCTCGGTGGTCGGTGGGCTGGTCGTGCTCGGTGTGGCCGGCGAGCTCGTCCTGCGGGGCATCATCGACGACCGGATCGCGGCCACCGAGGCAGACCTCCCCCCGGGGGTCACCGTGACGCGCGACGACACCCCCGCGCTCTGGCAGGTCGCGACCGGTCGGGCCACCGTGTCGGTGCGGGTCTCCCCCGAGGCCCTCACCGACACGGCGCGGTCCACGACGGACCTGCCGGAGCTCGAGGTCGCCGCGGAGTCCGGGAACCTGGTGGCGCAGGTGCCGCTCTCCATCGCGGGCAACGAGCAGACCGTGGACGTGCTCCTCTCGGTGGCGGCCGAGGGCGGTCAGGCCGTCCTGCGCGCGGACACCGTGCGGTTCGGCGGGCTGACCCTCCCCGTCTCCGTGCTGGCGGATCAGCTCGACAACCCCGACCTGGACCGGCTGGCGGAGGGCGTGACCTTCCCGGAGGGGCAGGACGACGTGACGATCTCTTCGGCACGCGCGACCGACGACGGGCTGGAGCTCGGGGCCGAGGTGACGATGTGGTGAGCCTTCCCGGCTGACCGGACACACGTGCCAGACTGCCCATATGGGTCGACGGACAGTGATCGTGGTCATCGCAGTGCTCGGCACCGTTCCCGTGCTCAGCGGGCTGCTCGGCATCGTGGGTGGCCCGGCGGCCCTGCCCGACGGCGAGGCGGTGAACGCCACGGTCGACAGCGAGTACCGGTTCACCAACGTGTTCTGGCTCGCCGCGGGACTGCTGCTCTGGTGGAGCCTGCGCCGGCCCCGGGAGCGGGCTGCCGTGACACGGGTGATCCTCGCGATCGCGTCGCTCGGCGCCGTCCCGCGGCTCGTCTCGGTCGCGGTGACGGGCTGGCCGCACCCGGTGTTCATCGGAGCGCTGGTGCTCGAGCTGGTCGTGGTGCCGCTCGTGATCTGGTGGCACGTCCGGACGTTCCCGCGGTCGGCCGAGCCGGAACCCCGCCGAGCATGACCTCGGTCGCCGGAACCATCCGGTTCGCCGTCGCCCGTGTCTCCGACGAGCTCGGGGAGGACCTTGAGGTCCAGGTCTTCGTGGACGACATCGAGATGACGTCCCGTGGCGCCGGGCTCGGCATGTCGCCGTTCGGGCTGCTCCTCCCGGAGAACCGGCTCGTCGCCACGGCCGAACCCCGCGTCGTGCCGATCGCCCGCTGCACGTGCGGCACCTACGGGTGCGGCGTCACCGACGTCCAGATCCGGCGGGAGGGCCACGTCGTGCACTGGGACTGGCTCCACGCGACCCCGGTCGATCACGGGGCGACGTTCGACGCGGCGGCGTACGACGCCGAGGTCGCGCGCATCGGCGCCGACCACACCTGGGAGCGACCGGAGGACACCGCGGAACGCCTGATCCTCACCGGCGTCGACCACGCGTGGCTCGCCGCCGAGGGCTTGCGGCTGCAGTTCGCCCGGCCGGTCTTCGACGACCCGTCGACCTACCGCGTCGTGCTGCGGACGACGGACCCCGGGTATCAGGTGTTTCTCCGCTTCCCGCTCCGCGGCCGCTCCCCGGTCGAGGTGGTCGACGAGGCGCTCAAGACGCTCCGCACGCCCCCGGCGAGCTGGCCGGCGACGTTCAGCCCGATGTCGACGGCGGCGGTGGTGGCCGGCCCGCCCGCGATCGCGGGTCGGCGCTGGCGACAGGAACACTTTCTCCGCCGCCGCGGTAGGAAGGGCTGACGGGGGCTCGGTGAGCCAACCGGAGCCGTGTTGCCGAGAGCAGACGTTGTCTACGGAGGGCAACACGGTCCGCGGACTACCTGCTTGCCCCTGGCGAGCGGAGCGACGGCCCGTACCGGCTCACCCTGTGCGCCCGGCGCACCAAGACCGGCGTCAGCTGAGCACCAGGCTCGCGATCTTCCCGTCGCGCAGCACGAACTTGAACGGCCCGGTCCCGTTGAACCGGTTGCTCGTCACCTTGATGTTCGCGGTGTACTCGCCGTGGGCGGAGCCAGGCAGCACGGAGATCAGCTCGAACTGGCTCTGCATGCCGATGTTGTCGGTCTCGTTCCAGCTCCGGACGCCGTCGGGGCCGTGGAACTCGCGTCCCCAGTCGTTCAGGTACGCGTCGTCCGCGAAGGTGGCCACGAAACGTTCGGTGTCGGCCGCGTTGGTGGCGTCGATGAACTCCTGGATGACGGGCGGGACCACGGCGGGCGGATCGTTGACAGCCATGCAAACCTCCAAGGCACTCGGTCTCCTCGACCATAAGCACACTTGGCTCCGTCAGCCAGGGATCGGCGGTCCTCCCGAACTCTAAACGTTTCAACAGGTAGTTTTCGCCCGCTCAGCCTCCGCACAGTGTTCCTGCACGCGCCGTGGCGGGCTCCGCCAGGCGCACTCGCCCGAGCACCTGGAGGAACCCATGTCCGTCCGTGCGCACAAGCGCAGTCTCACGCTCGCCATCACCGCGGCACTGGTCGCCCCGTTCGCCATGGTGGCCGCGGTCACCGCGGACACCATCACGGCGGCACCGGCGTCCGCACACGGTTCCGTGACTGACCCGCCCACCCGTAACTACGGGTGCCTCGAGCGCTGGGGCAGCGATCACCAGAACCCCGACATGGACGAGCTCGACCCGATGTGCTGGGGCGCGTGGCAGCACGACCCCAACGCCATGTGGAACTGGAACGGCCTCTACCGGGAGAACGTGGGCGGCAACCACGAGGGCGTCATCCCGAACGGGCAGCTCTGCTCCGGCGGCCGCACCCAGTCGCCGCGGTACGACTACATGGACACCCCTGGTGAGTGGATCGCCAAGGACGTCCCGCAGCAGTTCCACCTCACCCTGACCGACCAGGCCCGGCACGGCGCCGACTACCTGCGCATCTACGTCTCCGAGCCCGGCTTCGACCCGACGACGGAAGCGCTCGGCTGGGACGACGTCGAGCTGGTCAAGGTGACCGGCTCGTACCCGGCGCAGGGCACGTACGAGACCGACGTCGACCTGTCCGGCCGCAGCGGCCGGGCGGTGCTGTACACGATCTGGCAGGCCTCCCACCTGGACCAGCCCTACTACCTGTGCTCGGACATCAACATCGGCGGCAGTGGGGCCGAGACCGGGACCGGGTCCGAGTCCGAGTCCGAGTCCGAGTCGGTCGTCAGGACAAAGGTGGCGACGACGGCGGCCGCCGCCTGCCGTCTCGGCCAGTACGCCATCTGACCCACGTCCGGCGGCCGGACCGGCATCGGCCCGGCGTGGACCCAGCAGCAACCCGGCACAGATAACCCTCAGCGGCCCGTCGGCCTCGGTCCTTCGGTGGACCGGGGCCGATGTGGTGTCCGACGACGATCGGTCACTGTCCGGCGGCAGTCGGGAGCCGCCCGGCAGTCGGCGCAAAGTATCGACATGATCGATACCTGAGACAGATCTTGTCTCACAGTCCTCGCGCGCGTAATCTGCTCCAGGCGAGCCGATGGCCCGCTACGGAACATGCAGCCGCGCGGCCAGCTGGCCGCCCCACGCAGGGAGGACGTCTTGAGCACCGTGCGCTCCGCACTCCCCACCTCCGCCCTCCTGGCCGCCACGCACTCGATGTGCGTAACTGACTGCTGCCCCCGAGGCTGTCTGTAGAGCGTCCGCTCTGCGCCCGACCACACCGGCCCGGCCGTGCGTGGCCCTGGCGCCGGCGCGACGCTCCGGACCCCGCCCACACCCCAGACGATCCACGCCAGTCCCGAGGTGCGCCTCCGCACGACCCGGGCGCCGACGTCGGACAAGCACGACCCCAGCCAGCCACACCGCCACACAGCGAAGGAAGTACGAACAATGGCCCGCATCTACGACGACGCGACCAAGCTCATCGGTAACACGCCGCTCGTCAGGCTCAACCGCCTGACCGAGGGCCTCGAGGCGACGGTTCTCGCCAAGCTCGAGTTCTACAACCCCGCCAGCTCCGTCAAGGACCGCATCGGTGTATCGATCGTCGACGCCGCCGAGGCCTCCGGCGAGCTCAAGGAGGGTGGCACGATCGTCGAGGGCACCTCGGGCAACACCGGCATCGCGCTGGCCTTCGTCGGCGCGGCCCGCGGCTACAAGGTGGTCCTGGCGATGCCGGAGACCATGTCGAAGGAGCGCCGCGCCCTGCTGCGTGCGTACGGCGCCGAGCTGGTGCTCACGCCGGGCTCCGAGGGCATGAAGGGCGCGGTCGCCGCGGCCGAGAAGATCGCCGCCGAGCGCCCGGGCGCCGTCCTGGCGCGCCAGTTCGCGAACGAGGCCAACCCGAAGATCCACCGCGAGACCACGGCCGAGGAGATCTGGGCCGACACGGACGGCGCCGTCGACATCCTCGTGGCCGGTATCGGCACGGGCGGCACCATCACCGGCGTCGGCCAGGTCCTGAAGGAGCGCAAGCCCGAGGTCAAGGTCGTCGCGGTCGAGCCCGAGGAGTCGCCGATCCTCAACGGCGGCGCCCCCGGCCCGCACAAGATCCAGGGCATCGGCGCGAACTTCGTGCCCGAGATCCTCGACACCAACGTGTACGACGAGGTCATCGACGTCAACGCCGGCACCGCCATCGAGTTCGCCCGCCGGGCGGCCCGCGAGGAGGGCCTGCTCGTCGGCATCTCGTCGGGTGCGGCACTGTCCGCGGCGCTGGAGGTCGCGAAGCGTCCGGAGAACGCCGGCAAGACGATCGTCGTGATCATTCCCAGCTTCGGCGAGCGCTACCTGTCCACCCCGCTGTTCGAGGGCCTGGTCGACTGATGGCGCGGGCGCACGGGCTCCTCCAGGTTCTTGCCGAGGACCTGGACGCCGCGCGCGCCCACGACCCGGCCGCGCGGTCCCGCCTGGAGGTCGCACTCGCCTACCCCGGCGTGCATGCTCTCTGGGCCTACCGCGCGGCGCACCGTATGTGGCGGGTGCCGGTCCTTCGCCTGCCCGCGCGGCTGCTCTCGCAGCTCGCGCGGGCGGCGACGGGGATCGAGATCCACCCCGGTGCCCGGCTGGGGCAGCGGCTCTTCATCGACCATGGCATGGGTGTGGTGATCGGAGAGACCGCGGTGGTGGGCGACGACGTCATGCTCTATCACGGCGTCACGCTGGGCGGCCGGTCGCTCAACCGGGGCAAGCGGCACCCGACTCTCGGCGACCGGGTGACCGTCGGCGCCGGCGCCAAGGTGCTGGGCCCCGTGTGGGTCGGGGACGACGTGCAGATCGGCGCCAACGCCGTCGTCGTGAAGGACGTTCCCGCGGGAGCCGTCGCGGTGGGTATCCCCGCACGGGTCCGGGTGCCGAACGCCCCGGTAGCGGACCGCGCGCGACACGAGGACCCCTCGGAACTCATCGAGTACTCGATCTGACCCGCGCCGCGCCCGCGCAGCGCGCCGATCGAGTGGTCGGTAGAAGGTCAGAAGGTCGGCAGTTCAAGTTGCCGACCTTCTGACCTTTTGCCGACCGCCGGACCTCTTGCCGACCACGCGGACGCGGCTCCCGGCCCAGGGGCACGAAGTGCTGGATGGTGAAGAACCCCGGCCGGCCCTCCGCCAGGATCGCCTCCTTCTCCCCCAGGTCCTCGACGCGTACGCCGACGATCGGGCCGCCCGGCACGGGATCGTCCCCGTACCGCTCGAGATCGGCCCGGGTGAACGGGCGCTCCCAGGCGAACGCCTTGCGCCCGACGGACCAGGCGCGGTGGCGGTAGCTCGTGCCCTCGGAGGTCTCGGGCAGCGCGAGGGCGAGCCGGGCGACGTCGTCGTAGGTGGCCACGTCTCCACGGTAGCCGGAGCGGTTCCACCGACCACCGCGATCACGGGTGCGCTAGCGGTAGGGTGGGCGCGGTACCTGGGACGTGTCGTTTCAGGTAAGACGTTTCCACGACGAGGTGAACCCCTATGCGTATCGGATTCCAGACCGGTTACTGGTCCCGCAGGCCCCCGAAGGGCATCCAGCAGTTCATCGTGGCCGCCGACAGGCTCGGTCTCGACTCGGTCTGGACGGCGGAGGCCTACGGCTCCGACGCGTTCTCGCCGCTGGCCTGGTGGGGCTCCCGCACCAAGAACGTGCGGCTGGGCACGGGCATCGCCCAGCTGTCGGCCCGCACGCCGACGGCGACCGCCATGCAGGCGCTCACGATGGACCACCTGTCCAAGGGCCGGTTCGTGCTCGGCCTCGGCGCCTCCGGGCCGCAGGTCGTCGAGGGCTGGTACGGCCAGCCGTACCGGCGCCCGCTGGCCCGCACGCGCGAGTACGTCGACATCGTGCGGCAGGTGATGCGGCGCGAGGCACCGGTGACCCACGACGGTTCCTTCTACCAGCTGCCGCTGCCCGCCGAGGCGCCCGGCGCGATGGGGCTGGGCAAGGCGCTCAAGCCGACGGTGCACCCGTTCCGGCCGGAGATCCCCATCGTGCTCGCCGCGCAGGGCCCCAAGAACGTGGCCCTCGCCGCCGAGATCGCCGACGGCTGGATGGCGGGCTTCTACGCGCCCCGCATGGACGACGAGTTCCGCGCGCTGCTCGCCGAGGGCTTCGACACTCGCGCGGAGGAGCGTTCGCCGGCGGACCGGTTCGAGGTCGCGGCGACCGTCCCCGTCGTCGTGCGGGACGACGTCGAGGCCGCCGCCGACGTCATCCGCCCCCACATCGCCCTCTACGCGGGCGGGATGGGCGCCAAGGAGGCGAACTTCCACAAGCAGTCGCTCGACCGGCTCGGCTACCAGGAACCGCTCGACAAGGTGCAGGAGCTGTACCTCGCCGGGCGCAAGGAGGAGGCGGCCGCGGCTGTCCCGACTCAGCTCGTGGAGGAGATCGCGCTGGTCGGACCGATCGACAAGATCCGTCGCGAACTGCCCACCTGGGAGCGCACGGCGATCACGACGATGCTCGTCCAGGGCGACCCGGCTTCGATGCTGGCGCTGCTGTCGGCGTCGCAGGACTCGTCGCTCGGCGGCCGGGTCCGCTCGACGACTGGCGCGCTGCTGTCCCGGGTAGCCCCAAAGAAGGTCTGACGTGTTGAGTGCTGGCTATTTGCGCTGTTTCGAGCGCTGAGAGCGCAAATACCCAGCACTCAACGACCGGTCAGGGGAGGACCGTGATGCGGCCCTCCGTCGTGACGTCGATCGTGGTCAGCGTGCGGGCGCGGTCCGCGATCACCTCGGCGTCGACGGGCGCCTCACCGATCGGCACCAGCACCTCGGCGTCGGCGAACCCGCTGACGCCGTCGCCGCCCCCGGCCACGTAGGCGGTCACCGCGACGGTGTAGGCGGCGTCCGGGTCGAGCGGCGCGCCGCCCACGCTGATGTCCCGCACGCGCGCCCCCACCGGGGCGGTCGGCGAGTAGGAGTACGCCATGCCGGAGACCTGCGGGAACCCCCCGCCGGCGTCCTGCACACGCGAGACCGCGTCCTCCAGCGACTGACGCAGCCCGGACCCGGTGACCCGTACGTTCAGCACCCGGTTGGCGAACGGTGCGATCGAGTAGGCGTCGCGGAGCGTGAAGTCCGGTCCTGGCGCCTCGGCCCGCAGCCCACCCCCGTTCACCCAGCCGACGTCGGCCCCGTGCCGCGCGCGGAACGCGTCCGCGACGAAGTTGCCCAGCGCCGTCTCCTGGGACCGGCTGATCTGGCCCGGGTTCAGCAGCGGCGTCCGCACGTCGGCGAGCACCTCGGACAACCGCTCGTCCATCTCGGCCGCGTAGCGCTCCTCGACCTCGCGCAGCGCGGGGTCCGGCGTGACCGTGTGGTCCACCTCCACCACCGACGGCGTCACCACGTGCTCCCCGCGCCGCTTGGTGATGTCCAGGCGAACGAGCGAGCCGATGTTCCCCTCGGACGCCATGAGCGGCACGTCGCCCTCGTACTCGATCACTGAGTCGTACTCGGCCATCTCCTCGCCGAACACGGCGTCCAGCTCCGGGACGGCCCGCACCAGCTCGTGGTTCTCGGCCATGGGGTACTGCGTGACAGCGACGACGACGTCGGCCTTCGCATGCTCCTTGAGGTCGGCGACGGCGGCGCGCGCCGCGGCTATCGGGTCGCCCTCGACGAGGTCCCCGGCGGCCGACGTCGTCTCGATCGCGTCCGTGAGGCCGACGAACCCGACGCGGACCTTGCCCACCCGCTGCACCGCCCAGGTGCCGCCCTCGACGAAGGGCGCCCCGTCCGCGGTGGTCAGGTTCGACGTGATCCACGGGAAGTCGGACGCCGCGACCAGCTCGCGCGCGTGGTCGACGCCGAAGTCGAAGTCGTGCTGCCCGAAGTTCGCCAGGTCGACACCGACGTCGTTGAGCGCCTCGACCATCGGCATGCCCTTGTACAGGCCGCCGAAGAGCGTGCCGCCCGCGAGATCGCCACCGAACACGACGGCGGTCGCCGGGTTCTGCTCCTCGACGGTACGCACCGCCGTGGCCAGGCGGGCGACGCCGCCGCGGTCCTGCCCGCCGGTCAGCACCGGGCCGATCTCGTGCGCGTCGTGGAAGTACAGGAGCGTCGCGGAGTGGTTGGCACGATCAGGGGCATGACCTGCGGCTGGGTCGACGGCAGCGCCGGTGGCTGGGTCGGCGGCCGCGGGCAGCAGGCCCGACGTGGCCAGGCTGGACACGAGCAGCAGGGTTCCGAGAGCCCCGGTGATGCGGGCGAGGGGGCGGTGCATGGCAGTACCTCCGACGGCGGATCAGATTCGGCTCGGCACGTTAGCGGGCGGCCGTGAACGGCACCGTTCCCCGGGCATGAACGATGGGTGACGCCGATTCTGCGGGCTCGGGCTCGGGCTCGGGCTCGGGCTCGGGGCGCAGAGTGCTCCGGTGGTGGGTGCCGGTATACCTGAACCAGGTTCGGCTCTGGACCGCATATGCGGGCTGTCCTGAACAATTCAGCGCAGGTGAACTAGCCCTGCCTGAGGTGAACGTTCTTCAGCACTGCCGGCACCTGCCTCAGAGACCTGACCGACCCGGCGGCTCGTCCTCGGGGAACCAGACCGCCCGGCGCAGGTTCACGCGGCGGCCGTCCCGGGACAGCGGGCAGCCCTCGGCGCGCAATGCGTCCAGAGCCTCGGTGAGGTGATGCTGCGGCGGAGAGCCGGCGGCATTGACGACGCGCCACCACGGGACGCGGTCGCCATACGGGTCGGCGCCAGCGTCCGGGTCGGCACCAGCGTCCGGGTCGGCACCAGCGTCCGGGTCGGCGCCCTCGTCCGGGACCAGGTGCGCGTACCGGTCCCCCGACCCGGCCATGACGCTCCCGACCTGACGTGGCCCGCCGCGCCCGAGCTGCTCGCCCACGATCTCCGCGATCAGCCCGTACGTCATGGCGCGGCCGGACGGGATGCGCCGGACGACGTCGAGCACGGCGGCGGCGTACTCCTCGACGTCGGTGAGCTGGGATCCGGGCGGCGAGTCGGTCACGGATGCGATCGTAGACGGCCGCGCTACTGATACGTCTTCAGCAGGTTCCCGGCGGCCATAACCCAGCCGGTGATGGTCGCCCGAAGCCTGCTGAACCCAGCTCAGCCCACGGCCGCGCTCGGGAAATTGCTTGCGGCGGATGCGACGATCGCATCATGGCACTCCCCCAGATCGCCCTGCCCGCGGGCTACCGCTGGCGCACGCTGACGCCCGCCGACCGCCGCCTCGTGACCGAGCTGGACACCTGGGCGTTCCCGTCGGGAACGTCCCACGACGACATCGACGCCGCCCCGTCGCCGCTGACCTGGGACCGCGCGATCGCGATCGAGGCAGACGGTTCCGACGGCCTCGTTGCGATGCACGCGTCGTACCCGTTCGGAAAATTCCCCGTGCCCGGGGCCGAGGTGCCGACGGCCGGCCTGACCTGGGTGGGCGTGCACCCGCAGCACCGGCGGCGCGGCCTGCTGACGGCGATGATCGACCTGCACCTGGCCCGGTGCGTCGAACGCGGTGAACCGCTCAGCGCGCTGTTCGCCGCCGAGGCGCCCATCTACGGCCGGTTCGGCTACGGCCACGCCGCCGACGACCTGCGCCTGGACATCCCGCGCGGCGCGGCCCTGCGAGACGTGCCGGGCGCGGAGCGGCACACGGTCCGGGTCGAGGTCGCAGGCCGGGAGCGGCACGGGGACCTGGTCGACCGCCTGCACCGCGCCGCCGGCGCCGCACCGACGGGCGTGCCCGGCATGAACCGTCCCGGCTGGGTCACGCGTGAGACCGAGGAGCTGCAGGCCGCGCACTGGGACGACACCCCCGCCCACCGGGGCGGACGCGAGTCCCGGCGCATCATGATCGTCGAGCTCGACGGCGAACCGCGCGGCTACGTGACGTTCCGCCGCACCCTGGCGTGGGGGGCCACGGGCCCGCGCGGGCAGGTCAGCGCCGGTGAGGTGGTAGCGGTCGACGCCGCGGCCGCTCGCGCCCTGTGGGGCGCGCTGCTCGACCTCGACCTGACGAACGAGGTCACGCCGTTCACCCTGCCCGTCGACGACGTCGTCACACAGCTCCTGGTGAACCTGCGCGCCGCCTCACCCCGCACCCCGGACAACCTCTGGGTCCGGCTGGTCGACGTCGCCGCGGCGCTCGCCGGGCGCCAGTACGCGGCCGACGTCGACGTCACGATCGAGGTCACCGACGGCCGGCTACCGGCCAACGCGGGCGTCTACCGGCTGCAGGCCGAGGCGTTCGGTCCGGCCTCGGTGGAGCGGGTCGACCCGGAGTTCGAGGCCCCCGAGCTGTCCCTCGATGTGCGCGACCTGGGCGCCGCTTACCTCGGCGGCAAGTCGCTCGCAGCGCTGGCCGCGGCCGGCCTCGTCACCGAGCATCGCCGTCAGGGTCAGCGCGCAAGCGTGCTCGCCCGCGCGAGCACCGCGTTCGGCTGGCCGGTCGCGCCCGGGTCGTCCTGGGTCTTCTGACGCGTCCCACCCGACATGCCCCACCCCTTGGTTGTGAACGCGATCGCTGCGCCTGCGTAGCCGCTTCAGGCGCACCGATCGCGCTCACGGCCAAGGAGCGTCGCGAGGCCGGAGGTCAGGTCTGGCAGGTGGGGCACCAGAACAGGTTGCGGCCCGCCAGCTCCTTGACCAGCACGGGCGTCCCGCACAGCCGGCATGGCAGGCCGGCGCGGTGGTAGACGTAGAACGCGTCCTCGGACGGCACAGCGCCCGGCGTCCCGTCACCGTTCTGCCGGGTCCGGCGCCGGCTCTCCACAGGTCGGGCCGCCTCCGCTGGTCGGGCCTGTCGAGACCTGTCCTCCGGCCGCGTCGTCACGATCGCGCCCCGCGCCACGCCGTCGCGCATGAGGAACACAAGATCGTCCCAGATCGCACGGACCGTCTCCGCGGGCACGTCCCGCCCCGGGATGAGCGGGTCGACACCGGCCCGGAACAGCACCTCTGCGCGATAGATGTTGCCCGCACCCGAGATGACCGACTGATCCATGAGCTGCTGGGCGATCGTCACCCGTGACCGGCCGACCGCGGCGATGAAGGCGTCGACGTCGGCGTCGTCCCGGATGGGATCGGGCCCGAGCCGCGCCTCGACGGCCGTCTTCTCCTCGGAGGTGATCACCTCGCACGCGGTGGGGCCGGTGAGGTCCGCGACAGCGTGGTCGCCGAGCAGGCGCACACGCACTTGTCCGCGAGGCTCCGGCACCGACCAGGCTCGGGTCCCGACAGGCTCGACCGGCGAAGAGGGCTCGACCGGCGAGGACGGCGCCGCTGGGGTGGTCTCGCGCTCACCGATACGTCTGCGGGGCGCGCCGATCGCATGCACCACCTCGGGCGCGTCTGGGGCTCCCGCGAACGTCCAGGCGCCGTACAGGCCGAGGTGCACACGGAGCCAGAGGACGTCGGGTCCCGCAACCGCGCCGGTCATCGGTGCGTCCGCGCTGTCGGCGGGTACGAAACCCAGGAAGAGCTGCTTGCCCCGCGCCTCGCTCGCCACCAGACGGCGCCCCGAGAGCACGGCGGCGCCGTCGGCGAACCGCCCTTGCGGGCTGCTCACCCGGAGAACCTGACCGGCGTAGAGCGACGCGAAGGTCCGCGCGAGCCGATGGACGACGTTTCCCTCAGGCACGCTTTGCTTCGTAGTCGGCGAGCTGGTCGATGCGGCGCTGGTGCCGCTCGTCGCCGCTGAACGGCTCGGCCACGAAGGCCTCGACGAACGACGTCGCCTCCTCCGCCGAGTGCATGCGGCCGCCCACGGCGATCACGTTCGCGTCGTTGTGCTGGCGGCCCAGTCTGGCGGTCTCCAGCGACCAGGCGAGGACGGCACGGACGCCGGTCACCTTGTTCGCGGCGATCTGCTCCCCGTTGCCGGAGCCGCCGATCACGATGCCGAGCGAGCCGGGCTCGGCGACGACGGCCTCGCCGGCGGAGATGCAGAAGGCGGGGTAGTCGTCCTGGGGGTCGAGCTCGTGGGCCCCGTGGTCGACGACCTCGTGCCCGGCGGTGGTGAGGAACTGCACCAGGTGCTGCTTGAGGTCGTACCCGGCGTGGTCGGCGGCGATGTGCAGGCGCATGGTCCCCATTCTTCCCCATCCCGGAGGTGCGGCGCGCAGCACGAGAACCGCGATGCGAAGGTTGCGTACGCTGGCGCAATGACCACCGACGCCACGGGTCTCACGTCGGGCATCGACCTCGACGCGCTCGACCCCGCAACCCGACCGCAGGACGACCTGTACCGCCACGTCAACGGGCGGTGGATCGACAGCCACGAGATCCCCGCCGACCGCGCCATGGACGGTGCGTTCCGAGAGCTGTACGACAAGGCAGAGGTGCACGTCCGGGAGATCATCCAGGACGCGCCGACCGGTTCCATGATCGGCGACCTGTACGCGAGCTTCATGGACACGGAGCGCATCGCCGGCCTCGGCACCACACCCCTGGACGAGGACTTCGCCCTGATCCGGGACGCCCACGACATGGCGGCCCTCACGCGCGCGCTGGGCACGCTCCAGCGCACGGGCGGCACGGCCGGCGTCCGCTTCTGGGTGGACAACGACGCCACCGACCCGGAGAAGTACGTCGTCTACCTGCGGCAGTCCGGGCTCGGTCTGCCCGACGAGGCGTACTACCGCGAGGAGCAGTACGCGCCGATCCGCAAGAAGTACCTGCAGCACGTGTCCCGGATGCTGCGCTTCGCGAAGGTCCACGAGACGTGGGGTATCTCCTGCGACGACGCCGCCCGGCGGGTCTTCGACCTCGAGAAGCGGCTCGCCGCCCACCACTGGGACGTGGTGCGCGACCGCGACGCCACCCTCACGTACAACCCGATGACGCTGGCCGACCTCGTGGAGTCGGCGCCCGGCTTCGGCTGGGCGGCGTGGGCCGAGGCCCTCGGCGTGCCCGACGGCGCGTTCGACCACCTCGTGGTCCGCGAGCCCGACTACGCGACCGGGTTCGCCGCCCTCTGGCGCGAGCTGTCGGTGCTGGACTGGCAGCTCTGGATGACGTACCACGTGATCAGCGCCCGGGCCCCGTACCTGACGGACCAGATCGTCGAGGCCAACTTCGACTTCTACGGCCGCACGCTCACCGGTGCCCAGGAGGTGCGCGAGCGCTGGAAGCGCGGCGTGGCGCTCGTCGAGGGCGCGCTCGGCGAGGCTGTGGGAGCCGAGTACGTGGCGCGGCACTTCCCGCCGGCGAACAAGGCCAAGATGGACCGGCTCGTGGACGCCCTCGTGGTGGCCTACCGCGAGTCCATCCAGAGTCTCGACTGGATGACGGACGAGACCAAGGCCAAGGCCCTGACCAAGCTCGAGAAGTTCACCCCCAAGGTCGGGTACCCCGTGAAGTGGCGTGACTACTCCGAGCTCGAGGTGGACGCCACGGACCTCGTGGGCAACGTCCGGCGGTCCAACGCGTTCGACCAGGACTACGAGCTGGCGAAGATTGGCAGGCCGCTCGACCGCGACGAGTGGTTCATGACGCCGCAGACCGTCAACGCCTACTACAACCCGGGCATGAACGAGATCGTGTTCCCGGCGGCGATCCTGCAGCCCCCGTTCTTCGACCCCGAGGCCGACGACGCCGTGAACTTCGGCGGAATCGGCGGAGTCATCGGGCACGAGATCGGGCACGGCTTCGACGACCAGGGCTCCAAGTACGACGGCGACGGCCGCCTCGAGGACTGGTGGACCGACACCGACCGCACCGAGTTCGAGAAGCGCACCAGCGCGCTGATCGCGCAGTACGACCAGTTCCGCCCGGCGCAGCTCGCGGCCGCCGCCACGGCGCCCGAACGCGAGGGGGCGGACGGCGAGGGTGTCGAGGACGCGCACGTCAACGGCGGCCTCACGATCGGCGAGAACATCGGCGACCTCGGTGGGCTGTCGATCGCGATCAAGGCGTACCGGATCGCGCTCGGCAAGCCCCTGGAGGAGGCGCCGGTCATCGACGGCCTGACCGCCCTGGAGCGGATCTTCCTCGGCTGGGCGCAGGTGTGGCAGTCCAAGGGCCGCGACGAGGAGGTGCTGCGCCGTCTCGCGACGGACCCGCACTCCCCCAACGAGTTCCGCTGCAACGGCGTGGTGCGCAACGTCGACGAGTTCTACACGACCTACGACGTGCAGCCCGGCGACGCCCTGTACCTCCCCGAGGAGGACCGAGTCCACATCTGGTGAGCGGCCTGTTGAGTGCTGGGTATTTGTTGGATCAGCGGCTCTGATCCAACAAATACCCAGCACTCAACGAGGGGTCAGGCGTCCGCGGCCTGGGCCTTCAGGGCTCGCTCCGTGCCCGCCAGGGACTCCACGATCAGGCGGCGCAGAGCTGGGGCCGCGTCGGTGTTCGCCTCAAGCCAGGCCGCGGTGGCGTCCCGCAGCTCCGCCGACGCCAGCGGGGCCGGGTAGAAGCCCTCGATGACCTCCTCGGCGATGTGATAGCTCCGCTCGTTCCACACCTTCAGCACGGCGTCCAGGTACGGCTGTACGACGTCGGCCAGCGCGGCCGGGTCGTTCACGTGGACGAACCCGAGACCGGTGTTCCGGATGATCGCGTTCGGCACATCCGCGTCCACCACCGACGACAGCGCGGCCAGCTTGCCCTCGACCGTCGGCTTCGCTGCCCGTGCGCGTGCCGCTGCCTGGCGGCCGGTGGCGGTGTTGTCGGCCGCGAGCATCTCGTCGATCTCCTGGTCGCCCGCGGCCCCGTTGAGCACGAGACCTTCCAGGAGCTCCCACCGGAGATCGGTGTCGAGGGTCAGCCCGTCGAGACCGACCGAGCCGTCGAGCAGCCCGGACAGCGTCTCCACGTGCGCCGGCGTGGAGGCCACGTGCGCGAAGAACTTCACCAGCTGGAACTGCGTGTCGGAGCCGGCCTCGGCCTCGCCCACGAGCGTCCAGAGCGTGTCGCCCACCTCGGCGAGCGTCGCCGCCCGGGTCGACGGCGCGACGTACTGCTTGGCCGCCAGCACCATCTGGTTGAGCGTGGTCCGGAGCGTCGTCGACTCGGTCTCGCGGGCGATGCCCCCGAGCACCAGGCGCACGTACTCCGACGCCGGGACCTCGCCGTCGCGCACCGAGTCCCAGACCGAGCCCCACACGAGGGAACGGGCCAGCGGGTCCGCGATGTCGGCCAGGTGCTCCAGCGCGACACGCAGCGACGAGGCGTCGAGGCGGATCTTCGCGTAGGCGAGGTCCTCGTCGTTGAGCAGCACGAGCGCCGGGCGGTCGAGCTCGACGAGCTCCTTCACGTCCGTCCTCGGTCCGTCGACGTCGACCTCGACGAAGTGGGTGCGCACGAGCTCGCCGGCGTCGGACAGGCTGTAGAAGCCGATGCCGAGGCGGTGCGGGCGGATCGTGGGCCACTCGGCGGGCGCCGTCTGCTCGACGACGAACGACATGATGCGGCCGTGGCTGTCCGTCTCGATGACCGGGCGGAGCGTGTTCACGCCCGCCGTCTCCAGCCAGAGCTTCGACCAGGCCTTGAGGTCGCGGCCGCTGGTCGCCTCCAGCTCGGTCAGCAGGTCCGGCAGCTCGGTGTTGCCCCACGCGTGCTTGCCGAAGTACGCCGAGACGCCCGAGATGAACGCCTCACGCCCCACCCAGGCCACGAGCTGCTTGAGCACGGACGCGCCCTTGGCGTAGGTGATGCCGTCGAAGTTGACCTGGACGTCCTCGAGGTCCTTGATCTCGGCGACGATCGGGTGCGTGGACGGCAGCTGGTCCTGCTTGTAGGCCCACGACTTCTCCATCGCGGAGAAGGTGGTCCAGGCCGCCTCCCACTCGGTGGCCTCGGCCGTGGCGAGCGTGGAGGCGTACTCCGCGAACGACTCGTTCAGCCACAGGTCGTTCCACCACTTCATGGTGACCAGGTCGCCGAACCACATGTGGGCCAGCTCGTGCAGGATCGTGACGACCCGGCGCTCGCGCACCGCCTCCGTCACCTTGGAGCGGAACACGTACGACTCCGTGAAGGTCACGCAGCCCGCGTTCTCCATGGCGCCCATGTTGTACTCGGGCACGAACAGCTGGTCGTACTTGGTGAACGGGTACGGCACGCCGAACGTCGACTCGTAGAACTCGAAGCCCTGCCGGGTCTTCTCGAAGATGTAGTCGGCGTCGAAGTGCGCGGAGAGCGACTTGCGGCAGAACGCGCCGAGCGGGATCTCCCGGCCGTCCGACGACGTGAGCGACGAACGGACCACGGCGTACGGGCCGGCCACGAGCGCCGTGATGTACGTCGAGATGCGGCCGGTGGGCTCGAACGTCCAGGTCGCGACGTCCCCGCCGGCTGCCGCGGGGACCGGCTCCGGAGTCGGCTCGTTGCTCACGACCTGCCACGCCGCGGGCGCGGTGACGGTGAACTGGAAGGTGGCCTTGAGGTCCGGCTGCTCGAAGCAGGCGAACACGCGGCGGGCGTCGGGCACCTCGAACTGCGTGTAGAGGTACACCTCACCGTCGACCGGGTCGACGAAGCGGTGCAAGCCCTCGCCCGTGTTCGTGTAGCCGCAGTCGGCGACGACGAGGAGCTCGTTGTCCTCGGCCAGCCCGTCCAGGGCGATGCGCGAGTCCGCGAACACGGCGGCCGGGTCCAGCTCGCGGCCGTTCAGCACCACCGATCTCACCGACGGGGCGACCAGGTCGACAAACGTCGAGGCGCCCTCCGTGGCGGTGAAGCGCACAGTCGTGGCGGACGCGAAAGTCTCGGGACCGGTGGTCAGGTCCAGCGCGATCTCGTACGACTCGACCGATACGACGGCGGCGCGTTCGACCGCCTCGGCGCGGGTCAGGTTCTCTCCGGGCACAGGCCCTCCACGTCTGTCTTCTCGTGGGCGCCGGTAGGCGCCCCGCGCGTCCGTTGGGCGCGCCTTTTCGGTTGGCTTGTCGTCCGGTCTGTGAACTACCTGCGACGACTCGTCGATCATGCCACGCAGGAGTAACAGCGAGTAACGCCTTTGTGTACGATCGACCGCGGTCGCCCGACCGACCGATTTGAGCTGAGGGAGTCGCCTGATGTCCGGCACAGTGCCGCCGCCACCGCCGCCAGGCGGTTGGCCCGACGAGGACCCGGGTGCGCAGACCCAGGAGCAGCACCCGCCCACCGCACCCACGCCTGCCCAGCAGGCACCGGTGCAGCGTGTTTCCGCGGCAACCCGCAAACCACCCGCCATCTCGCCCGCGAACCAGTTCTCGCAGGCCGTCACCCCTGCACCCGCCGCGCCAGGTGCCCCGGTGGTCCAGTCCGTCCACATCCACAACGGCGGTGGTGAGCCGCAGTACTACACCGAGCAGTACCAGCAGCCGTACCAGCAGGGCTACGCACAGCCTCAGGCGTACGCGCAGCAGGCGCCCCAGGGCGGTCAGTACCCTCCGCAGGGCTACCCGCCGCAGGGCTACGACCAGTATGGCCAGCCGGTCTACGCCGCGCAGCCCGGCGGCTACCCGCCGGAGCCGCCGCGCGAGCGCAAGAAGCTCAGCCCGGGCTGGATCGCCTTCATCGCCCTGGACGTGCTGCTCGTCATCGCCGCGATCGTGTTCGCGGTCAACCTGCTGGGCCAGCCCGACGAGACCCCGGAGACGAGCGGCACGCCGGCCGCGGAGCAGCCGGCGTCGCCGGAGCCCGAGGAGGGTCTGGAGACCGACGGCGGGGCAGGTGTCGAGACGTTCGCCGCGCCCTCGCTGAACATCACGTGCACGATCTCCGCGGACGCCGCCACGTGCGGCATCGCACAGCTCGACCAGAAGCCGGCGCCGGACGCCGCGTGCGACGGCGCCTCCGGCTACGTGGCGAAGGTCGACCCGAGCGGCAACGTGACCCAGCCGTGCGTCGGCAAGAAGGACCAGCCCAAGAAGGCGGGCGGTGACATCGCGATCCTGAACTACGGTTCGGAGAAGAAGGCGCACGGCTTCACGTGCCTCAGCGACGAGAGCGGCATGAAGTGCGTCGCCGACGAGAGCGGCAGCGGCTTCTCGATCGCTCGTGCCGGTATCGGCGCCGCCTGACCTGCACCTGACCCGGAAGCACGACGCCGCGGAAGCGACGCCGCCGCGGCAGACGGCGAGAACGGAGCTGTGGCGCACCCCGCTCGGGGTGCGCCACAGCTCCGTCTCACCACCGTGCCGCCTCGCCGCGGCTACCTCGGCGGATCGGCCTCCGGCTCCTCCTCGTTCATCACGCCCACCAGCGACCGCAGGCGCGCGTTGCTGAAGAGGTCCCCGAGCAGCACGACGGTGCCCGCGGAGTCCGCCAGCGGAACCTTCCAGTTCGGGTACTCGGTGTCCGTCCCGGGCTGGTTCTGAGCGCGTCGCTCTCCCACCGCGTCGGTCAGGTACACCCCGACGAGCGCGGACGGCGTGTCCTTGAGGTAGCGGTGCAGACCCTCGACGAGCTCGCGTTCGGACGGGTCGAAGGTCGTCAGGCCGCGGCGGGACAGCGCCTCGACCAGCGACTCCCGCTCCGCGCGTGCCTGTCCGCGCAGCACCGTCGGCTCCTCGGTGAGCAGCCCGAGCCGCTCGCGCAGGTCCACGTGCTCGCCGGCCAGGTACCCGGCGGTCGGCGGCAGGTCGTGGGTGGTCACCGTGGCCAGCGCCGCCCTGCGGTACGCCTCCGGCTCGACGGGCGCCCCGGCGGCGTCGCGCTCGAAGAGCAGCACGGAGGTGCCCAGGATGCCGCGCTCCTCGAGGTAGTCGCGGATCCAGGGCTCGAAGGTGCCCAGGTCCTCGCCGATGACGATCACCCCGGCGCGGTGCGCTTCCAGGCACAGGATGCCGATCAGCGCCTCGTGGTCGTAGGTGACGTACGCGCCGGCCGAGGCGCGCGCTCCACCCGGGATCCACCACAGGCGGAAGAGCCCGAGGATGTGGTCGATGCGCAGCGCGCCGCAGTGCCGCAGCACCGTGCGCAGCATCTCGCGGTAGGGCGCATAGCCCGCCTTCGCGAGGGCCCGCGGGTGCCACGGCGGCTGGGACCAGTTCTGGCCCTGCTGGTTGTACATGTCCGGCGGAGCACCGACGGAGACGCCCTGGGCGAGCACCCCGGCATCCGCCCAGGCGTCGGCGCCGTCCGAGGCCGAGCCCACGGCGAGGTCCTTGAGCAGGCCGAGCCGCATGCCCGCGTCGAGGCCGGCCCGGTGCGCCGCGCGGAGCTGATCGTCGGCGACCCACTGGAGCCAGCAGTAGAACTGGACCCGCTCCGAGAGCGCGTTGCGCAGCGTCGTCACCGCGGACGACGACGGGTCGGCGAGCTCCGGCGGCCAGTCGCGACCGTCGAGGTGCTCCGTGATGGCGCACCACGTCGCGAAGTCGACCAGGCCCTTGCCCTGCTCCAGCACGAACTCGTCGAACGCCGTCTGCCGGGCGGCCGACCGCTGGGCCGTCCAGACGACCTCCAGCGCCGCCTTCTTGGCCTCCCAGATGGCGTCCCGGTCGATCGGCCCGGAGTCCTCGGACAGCTCCCGGACGGGCTCGCCCGCCCACTCCACGAGCGACCGGTCGGCGGCGGAGAGATACGCCGTCTCACGGATGTCCTCGACACGGATGTACAGCGGCGACATGAACCGCCGCGACGTCGGTAGGTAGGGGCTCGGTGTCACGGGCAGCACCGGCTCGGTGGCGTGCAGGGGGTTGATCCCGACGAAGTCCGCCCCGCCGTTGTGCGCCGTCTGCCAGGCGAGGTCGCCCAGGTCGGCGAGGTCACCCATGCCCCAGGAGTCCTTGGACCGCACCGAGTAGAGCTGGACCATGAAACCCCAGGCCTGCTTGCGGGCGACCTTCTTGCGCAGCTCCAGCCGCTCGGGGGTCACCACGAGCGGCGTCTGCGCCGTCTGCCCGCCCGACTCGGCGTGCAGCGTGTGCCAGCCGAGCGGCAGGTCGGCCGGGACCGTGAACGTGGCCCGCGCGACCTTGCGGCTGTCCACCGTGCGGGGCTCGGCGTAGACGTCGGCCTGCCGCAGCTGTACCCGGGGGCCACGCACCACGGCGAACGATCCGGTAGCGGTCGCCTGCGGCGCCGTCACGCGCCACGGGGTGGCACTCGCGGGCACCACGGGCTGGTCGGACTGCTCGAGCTCGATCCACGCCGTGACGTCCGCGCCGTCCGCGACGTGCACCGGGACGCGCACCTCCCGGCCCTCCCGCGTCACGATGGTGGGCGGCAGCATCGAGCGCCACTCGTCGTCGCGGACCCGGTCCAGGCTCGCCGCGACGGCGCCGGGCGTCGACGCCGGTACGTCGAGCGCCTCCAGCGCCGCGACGACCGTCGACACGCTGACCTGCTGCAGGCGGCCGTCGTGGTCGGTGTACTCGCACTGCACGCCGTGGGCGGCAGCCAGCTCGGCCAGCTCCGGAGGCACGGTGGAGCCGTCTCCGGTGGACCCGGGCATCGGTTCGTCGGTCACAAGGAAAGATCTTGCCATCAACCGGCGCTCACCGGGCGCAACGCGGGCGTGTCCGGCGAATTGACAGCATCAGAACCTGGGCCGAGCCGGCCGAGGCGAGTGGCGGCAGGGCCGCCGTGGACATCACCGTGGGGGCCGCCGGCGCGGCCGCCCGTCCGCGGTCAGGCAGACCCGGTCTCGCTCTGTGCGCTCTCGTCGTACGGCACGGTCGACGAGGCCAGGACGACGCCGGCGTCCAGCAGGGCCGCGTGCGCCGCCACACGGAGCGACCGGGCGACGAGCCACTGCTGCGCGGGGCGCACCTGCGCGTGCAGCGTGAAGGTCAGGCCCAGGGCGTCCACGGCGTCGACGCCGCGCACCGACGGCGTCTCCAGGAGGCTGTCCGCGATCTCGGGGTCGTTCTTCACCCGGTCGACGGCGCGGCCCAGTGCGGCACGGACGACGTCGACGTCGGTCCCGAGCGGGACCTGCACCGAGGCCACCGCACGGCTCCATTCCTGGGTGCTGTTGCCGGCGCGCAGGATCTCGCCGTTGCGGACGTACCAGAGGGTGCCGTCGAAGGCGCGCACCTGGGTGAGCCGCAGGCCCATCGCCTCGACCGTGCCGACCACCCCGCCGCCGAGGTCCACGATGTCGCCGACCCCGAACTGGTCCTCGATCAGGAGGAAGACACCCGAGAGGAAGTCCTTGACCAGACTCTGTGCGCCGAAGCCGATGGCGACGCCCGCCACGCCGGCGGTCGCCAGCAGCGGCGCGATGTCCAGGCCGATGGTCTGGAGGATGTACAGCACCATGATGGCGCCCACCACGATGTTGACCGACGAGTTCAGCACCGAGCCGACGGTCCGCGCGCGCTGGGCGCGCCGTTCGGCCGCCCGGGGGTTGGCCACGTTCAGGGCGTCGGCCAGGGCCTGCGGCGACATCAGCATGTTCTTGCGGCGCCGCTTGCCGTTCGCCGGCGCGGCGCCGGGCACGCCGCCCGTGGTGGTGGCCACGGGGTCGGTGGCACGCTCCACCACCGTGCGCGGCTTCTGGCCGATGGCGATGCGCTCGGTGAGGGAGGTGATGACGCGCCGCAGGACGTAGATCGTGAGCAGGCCGATCACGACGGTCAGGATCACCGTGAGGGGCTTGTCCAGGAACCAGGACCAGAAGTCCTCGGCGCTGTCGAAGACGGTGGCAGCAAGAGACTCGAACACGACTGCCAACCTACTCGGATCGGGATGCCGCATCGGACATCTCCGGCCGCGCGCGAGGGACTCCTGCGCGATTTTCACAGGGCGTTCGCCTCACGGTCGCGCGCGGCGACGCGATCGTGAGGCCGGTCACGGACCCGGGAACCCCCGGGCCCGTGCCGTCACACCCTGAGCGTGTCGAGCTCCGCAGCGAGGTTGTCCGCCTCGGGCCCGACGATCACCTGGACCACCCGGCCGGACCGGACCACGCCGAACGCGCCGGACGACTTCAGTCCCGGCTCGTCCACGAGGGACGGGTCGCTCACCTCTACTCGGAGCCGAGTGATGCACGGCTCCAGCTCGACGACGTTCGAGGTCCCTCCGAGTGCCGCAAGGATCTGGTCAGCCTTGGTCATGTCTCAACTCCCACCGTGCGTCGCTGCAGGTCTCCGACCAGCCTATCGGTGCTGGCAAGCGTTTGGCCCCCGCTGCTGTCGACTCGGTCACAAGAGACCGCGTTTCACGCCGCTGTCATCGTCCTGTCACCGTCCAGTGGCAGGATGACGGACGTGACACAGGAATCCTTCTTCGACGCCGTGGGCGGCCACGACACGTTCGTGCGTCTCGTCGACGCGTTCTACGACGGCGTCGCCGACGACCCCGTGCTGCGCCCCATGTACCCCGAGGAGGACCTGGGGCCCGCGAAGGAGCGTCTGACGATGTTCCTCGAGCAGTACTGGGGCGGCCCCACCACCTACTCGGCGCAGCGCGGTCACCCGCGCCTGCGCATGCGGCACATGCCGTTCAAGGTCAATCCCGACGCTCGCGACCGCTGGCTCGCGCACATGCGGACCGCCGTCGACTCGCTCGGCCTCGCGCCGATCCACGAGTCGCAGCTGTGGGACTACCTGGAGCGCGCCGCCTTCAGCATGATCAACACGTTCGAAGACTGACCAGAGGACCGACGAGGAGACGCCCGCTCGTGGACGCCACCACCCCTGACCCGACCTCCGGCGGCACCGCGCCGGACCGCCAGCCCGACGCCCTCGACCGCCTGCTGCAGGTGCTCGACCTGCGGCACCTCGAGGGCTGGGGCCCGCGCGGCGAGGAGGACGTGCTGCGCGGCGACAGCATGCCCGGCCCGGCCAACCGCGCCTACGGCGGCCAGGTACTGGCGCAGGCCATCCTGGCCGCGGACCGCACGGTCCCGGACGGCCGCCTGATCCACTCGCTGCACGGCTACTTCCTGCGCGAGGGACGCGTCGAGGAGCCCATCGACTTCGCCGTCGAACGGCTGCGCGACGGACGCTCGTTCAGCGCCCGCCGTACCCACGCCATCCAGTTCGGCAAGCCGATCCTGTCGATGATCGCGTCCTTCCAGGACGACCAGCCCGGCTACGAGCACGCGATGCCCATGCCCGAGGACGTCCCGCCGCCCGACGAGGTCCGCTCCGCGTTCGACGAGCTCTCCAGCCTGCCGGAGGGGGTAGCCGTCCGGGCCCAGTTCTGGACGGACTCGGCGTTCGAGCTGCGGCATGTGGGCGGCTCGCTGTACCTGCAGCCGGACACCGCGGTGGCCGACGGAGGCACGCCGCCCGCCACCCAGATGGTCTGGATGCGCACCCGCCGTCCGCTGGAGAACAAGGAGCAGGCGATGCACCGCGCCCTGCTGGCCTTCGCATGCGACCAGCTCATGCTCGAGCCCGCGCTGCGGGCCGCCGGCAGGTCCTGGCAGGACGTCGGCGCCTCGGTGCCGATGGCCAGCCTCGACCACGGCATGTGGTGGCACCGCGACGTCCGGGTGGACGAGTGGATGCTGTTCGTCCAGACCTCGCCCACCGCCCAGGGCGGCCGTGCCCTGGGTACCGCGAAGGTCTACACGCAGGACGGCGCCCTCGTCGCCTCGGCCGGCCAGGAAGGCATGATCCGACTGCCGGCCTAGGCGCCGAGCTCCGCCAGGCGGTCATGGGCCGCCCGGACCGCCTGGCGGGTGGCTGCCACCTGTTCCGGGCCGGCACCTGCCTCGATCCGCAGCTCCAGGGCCCGCTCGAACAGTGCCAGGGCCTCACCGAGGTAGGGCCGGGCCTGGTCGGCGTGCACCTCGAGCGCCTGGTCGTACCGGCAGGTGCCCCAGTGCTGCAGCGCGAGGTACTCGAGCCGGTGCGCGTGCTCGATGCTCGCGGCATGCTCCCCGTAGTAGTGCGCCGCCTCCAGCGCCAGGCCGAACAGCAGGTCCGCCTCCGAGAACCGGTGCCGCCACTGCAGCACGTGAGCCAGCCGCATCAGCGACGGGACGGCACCGAGGGGTACGTCGGAGGCGTTCGAGTGCGCGGCCGCCGCGTCGTCGCTCGGCCCGCCGTTCAGCCGGACGGCGAGCCACCCGAGCCGCTCGGCCTCGGCCAGCTCGCGGTCGGGGTCGTCCGCCTCGGCGGCGAGCGCACGGGTGAGCGGCACGCGCACGGCGAGCACGTCCGGCGTGTCACGGTCCGAGCGCTCCGCCAGCTCGGCGAGAAACGCCTGGGCGGCGGGGCCGTCGTCGAACACCTCGTGCAGGGTGACCGGGTCGAAGTGGTGCCTGGGCAGATCCAACTGTTCCTCCGGGGCGAAACCAAGGGGATGAATCTACCAATTCGGACAGGCTGAAACCACTCTGCCGACGGCCGGGCCGCAGGTCGTCACGCGTGGAGGAAAATGAGCACCATGACACGCCTCCATGTCCCCGTCACGCTGCGCTGGTCCGACCTCGACGCCTATGCGCACGTCAACAACGTGGCGATGTTCCGCCTGCTGGAGGATGCCCGGATCACCGCCTTCTGGCTGCACCCCGAGGCCCCTGAGGGCGAGGCCTGGCCGACGGCGGTGGTTCCCACCGGACCCGACGCCGACTCGCACACCCTCGTGGCCGGCCAGCGCATCGAGTACCTGCGGCCGCTGCTGTTCACGCGCACACCGGTGCGCGTCGAGATGTGGCTCGGCCGGATCGGCGGCGCGAGCGCCGAGGTCTCCTACGAGGTGCACGACGGCGTCGCCGGCATGGCGAAGACCGGTCCGACGTCGGGCGGCAAGCCCTACGCGCGCGCCACCACCACTCTCGTGTTCGTCGACGCCACCACGAACCGGCCCCGAAGGCTCACGGAGGGCGAGCGGCTGGCGTGGAAGCCGTTCGAGGAGGACCCGGTCACGTTCCGCCGCTGATCACCCCCACCCCGTGCCGTGGGCATGACGGAGCGCGGGTCAGCTCGCGGCGACCGTCGCCGCCGTCCGACAGCTCGCGAGCCGGGAGAGCTCGTCTCCCACCGGAGCACGTACCAGCTGGTCCGCGACCGTGCCGACCGACTGCCGGAGGCGGCGCCGGGCGCCCATGGCGCGGCGGCGGGCGCCGAGCGCGCCGAACACCCGGCAGACCAGGGCGAGCAGCAGGCCGAGCGCCAGTCCGCCCAGCACCATGAGCGTGGGCCACGGGATCAGGAAGGGGTCGACGCCGAGCCCGTCGCCCGCGCCCGAATCCGGCGCCCCCGGGAACACGACGCCGCCGTCCCCCGACCAGGTGGGCAGGGTGAGCACCGGCGTCGGCGGCGGCGGGAGCTGCAGGTACGCGAACCCGAACAGGACCAGCAGCCACAGCAGGCCCGCTGCCACCACGGCGATCAGGGTCCACTGGACCACGTTGACCAGGGACCACCACATCGGGCGACGCGACGCCTCCACCCGGGTGCTCGCCACCGCCTGGTCGAGCGCGTCGGGGAGCGTCTCGATCCCCGCCTGCCCGCGGGCGCGGGCGGCCAGGACCCAGGGGTCCGCGGCACCGCGCGTCACCTCCTCGACGTAACGCCGCACGGCTGAGGCGGCGGCCGACCGCACGGCAGGCCGGGCGGTCGGCAGCGACGTGCGGACCAGGTCGTCGCGGCCCGACGGCGCCCGGTGCTCCCGGTCCGCGGTCCGCAGCCCGAGCCGCCGCAGCGGGTCCCTGCGCAGCCGCCCGATCCAGCGGGTCAGCGGCCAGCCGGTCGCCGCACGCGCATCCCGGCGGGCGGAGGCCCGTACGGCGTCGACCACCGTCGGCACCCCTGCTGCCGCCTCGAGCGCCGCCACCAGCTCGCCCTTGGCCTGGTTTCCCAGGCGCGACGGCGGCGGTGTGCCGCACTCGTCGACGATCTGCTGTGCCACCGCCCGCTCGTCCGCGGCGAGGCGGGCGGTCGCCGCCTCCCGTTTGGCCGCCGCCTTCGCCAGCAGGGCGCGCAGATCGTCCATGCCCTGGCCCGTCTTGGCGGACACGGCGAGCACGCGCGCCCCCTCCAGGCCGTCCTGCGCCATCAGGCGCTTGAGGTCGGCCAGCATCGCCGAGGTCTCGTCCGCGGTGAGGCGGTCCGCCTGGTTGAGCGCGACGACGACCACCTCCGCACGCCCCGCGAGCGGACGCAGGAAGCCCTCGTGCAGTGCGGCGTCCGCGTACTTCTGCGGGTCGACCACCCAGACCAGCAGGTCAGCGCGCTGCACGAGCCGCTCGGCCCGCATCCGGTGCTCGGTCACCACCGAGTCGTGGTCCGGCAGGTCCAGCAGCACCAGCCCCGTGGTGTCCCCCACCGGTGTCCGACGCCGGAACGGTCCGGCGTCGACCGGCGGCGGTGACGGCTCGCCCTCCGCGGTCGGGGCGCCCACCTGGTGGCGCCGTCCGACCTCCAGCCAGTCCAGGAGCGGGTCCGCACCCTCGCCCCAGACGGCGGCCATGGGGTGCGACGTCGTCGGGCGCCGCACGCCCGGCTGCGCGACCGCGACACCTGCCACGGCGTTCAGCACCGACGACTTGCCCGATCCGGTCGCGCCCGCCAGCGCCACCACCGTGTGCTCGGCGGACAGGCCGCCCCGTTCCCGCGCCCGGGTCGCGACGGCACGCGCCGCGTCCAGCAGGGCCGGCTCGATACGGCCCTCCGCGACCTCGACGGCCGTCTCGAGGGCAGTGGTCCGGTCGGCCAGGTCGAGCCGGCTCATCGGTCGCCCTCCCCGAACAGGCGCTTCCAGAAGCCCTTCCGGGCCGGTTCCTCGGCGAGGTCGCTCCGGCCCGTCGCGAGGTCTCCGCCCGCCGACCGGGCCCGGACGCCGCGCAGGCCCCGACCCTCGGTGAGGTCCTCGGTGACCGCCGTCGTACCGGTGTCCGGGCCGACGTCGGCGGCGCGAGCCCGGTCGCGTCGTTCCGCCGAGGCGGCCAGGGCGACGGCGTCGGCCGCCGAACGCAGGCCGGCCCCGCCCGCCTCCGCCGAGCCCAGGGCGTCCAGCTGCGCCGTGTACCGGGCCGCCTGCCCGTCCATGACCGCCTGGATGCGGGCCCGCAGCCGGTCGCGGGCCTGCATGGCCAGGCGCCGTACGGCGTCCTCTCCGAATACCGCCTCCAACAGCCGCTGAGCGAGGACCGCCGAACCGCCCGCGATCCCGACCTCGATGCCCGTGAGCCCGCCCGTCGAGGCGAACACGAAGATCATCAGGGTCACACCGAGGCCGTTCACCCCGAGCGACAGGACCCGCGCGGTACCGCGCTTGGCCGCGCCCTGCTCACGCACGAGCTCCAGGACATCGCCCTGCCAGCCGCGGATCTGGCCGGCCACCTCGGCGCGGAGTGCCGCCGGCGTCCGTGACAGCTCCAGACCCTCCAGGAGGGCCGCACCGGCGGCGTCGCCCCGCCACGCCTGGTAGGACCGTTCGGCGGCGTCCTCGGCGGCGTCCAGCACCACGGACTCCAGGCCGTGGGCGATGGCCTGCTCGACCTGGGGCGCCTCCTTCGGCTTGCCGCGGAAGAACCCCGCGACGGCGTCACGGAACCGGCCGATTCCCTCCTCGATCGCGCGGAAGAACTCGCCGGTGCCCACGAAGTCCTGCCAGCGCGCGAGCACCTCGCCCCGCAGCAGCGCACCGTCCGACGTCGCCGCCTCCACATGGGCCACCGCGTCCGCGTAGGCACGGTCCACCGCGTGGCGCAGGCGGACGTCGGCCGCCTGCTGCTCGTCGGCGGCGTCGGCCAGGGCCCCCGCCCGCTCCACGAGGGAGTCCACGACGCCGTCGCGGGTCGCCGCGATGACCCGCCCGCGCGCTTCCGCGTCGCCGCCCAGCCCGGTGAGCCAGCGCGACACGTCCGAGACCGCCTCCTCCGGCAGCATCCCGTCGACCAGCTCGACCTCGGGGATGACGAAGAGCGCACTCTCCGCCAGGCCCTGCTCGACCATCATGTCCCGCAGGTCGTCGGCGGTGGCCTCGGCGCCCGGGTCCACGCGGTCCAGCACCATCGCCACCTGCGCCTTGCGCCCCGCGGCCTGCAGCAGCAGGTCCCACGGCACCGCGTCCGCGTACCGGGCCGACGTCGTGACGAACAGCCACAGGTCGGCCGCCCCGAGCAGCTGAGCCGCGAGGTCGCGGTTGGCCGTGTCCACCGAGTCGATGTCCGGGGCGTCCAGCAGGGCCAGGCCCTTCGGCAGCGCCTCGCTCGGCACGAGACGCAGGGTGCGGCTGGGCTCGGACGGCGTCCCGCCGTCCGACGGCTGGGCCACCCCGGACGCCGTCACGCGCGCCATGCCCGGCAGCACCCGGTCCGTGGAGAACCAGCGCGCGTCCAGCGGGTGGTGCACCAGCACCGGAGCCTTCGTCGTGGGCCGCAGCACACCCGGCTGGGTCACCACGTCGCCCAGCACCGAGTTCACGAGGGTCGACTTGCCGGCGCCCGTCGACCCGCCGACCACCACGAGGAGCGGCGCCTTCTGCGCACGCAGCCGGGGCAGGAGGTAGTCGTCGAGCTGGTCGGTGGCGCGCCGCAGGTCCGTGCGCGCCGTCTGCGCACCCGACGTCTCCAGCGGGAGACGCAGTGCGCCCAGCCGGGCTCGCAGGACCTCCAGGGCGCCGACCAGGCCGGAGCCGTCGCTGATCCGGTCTCCGGTCCCGTCAGCGGGCACCGCGGCCGGTCCGGAGGCGGTCCCCGGCTCGGCGGCTGCCGCCGGCTCGGGGGCAGTCGCCCGATCCGGTGCGCCAGGTGCAGCGGAGTCGTCGGGCTCATCGGTCATGGCGCCCAGTCTGCCGCAGACACCCTGGTCAGGCGCGATAGTGCGGCAAAAAGGTCAGCCGCCGAGGCGGGTACGCAGCCATTCGAGGGCCGCGTGCGCGACCTCGCGCTGCACGGCACGGCCGTGCGGCAGGCCCGGCTGGGGCGGTCGCATCGACTCGAGCACGAGCGCACCGGCGGTGACCGTCACCGCGCAGGTGAGCGCCTCGGGGTCGACGTCGGGCAGCGGATGCCGGTCCATGACGACCTCGGGCGGCGGGGCGCCGTCCACCCGGAGGTGCGGCAGCAGCAGCACGACGTCGAGGAACGACGCGCCGCGGGAGGGCATGAACCAGTCGACGGCGTGGGCACTGGTCGCGTCCCAGCCGTGGTCGGTGATGAGGATCGACTCGCGGCGCAGGGCGCCGTGGACGAGGTTCTTGCCGGACATGGCCTCGTCGGCGTAGCTCGCGATCTCCGCGAGGTGCTCGATCTTGTCGGACAGCCACGGTGTGAAGGCCGAGAGTCCTGGCGGCCGCATGGCGGCGATGGTGGCCCAGGCCTTGCTGTCGATCAGGTCGAGCGCGTCGGGCAGGCCCGGCGGGGCCTCGCTGGAACCGATCTGGATGGCGAGCTCGACCGCCGCGGCCAGGTCCGCCTCGTCCCACGGGTCGTGCGGCGGGCGGATGGGCTCGTTGCGGTAGCCGAGCACCACCCAGCGCCCGGCGCCCGGCAGCACCTCGTCGACGAACCACTCGCGAGGGAGCATCGGGACGTCGTCGGGCAGCGTGGCCACCGAGACCTCCTCGGCGGCCATCCGGTCCTGCGTCAGCGGCGCCTCCGGCCCGACGGCGCGGACGATCGACCGTCCGGAGGCTGTCTGCAGCACCTCCAGGGTGCCGGCCGGCTCGGTCCCGCTCATCGGAGCGGAGCCGATCACGCGTCCCCCCATGGTCTCGCTCACGCGGGAACGGACAGAGGGGGGGAGATCGGACCACGCCGGCCGCCGAACAGCACTCATGGCCGGAGTGTGCCCAACAGAAGTTCACCCTGCAAACCACAAACGGCGATGCGTGCACCACAACCGTGGTGCGCGACCTGCGGTGACGTCAAAATCCGAGCCGCGTCTGCAGCCAGGAGACCGCGGTGCGGGCCAGCCGGTGCTGGTAGGGACGCAACTCGGGCATACCGGCCGGCGGTGGCTCCATCGACGACTTCACGTAGTGGCCGGCGAGCACCGCGATCCAGCAGGTCACAGCATCCGGCTCCGTGCCGGGCGGTACGCCGTACCGGCGCAGCGTCGCCTCGGGCGGCGGCCCGTCGCCGGCCCGGACGTGCACCAGCATCGACACCAGGTCGAGGTACGGAGCCCCGACACTGCCCCGGATCCAGTCCGCGACCAGCGGCTTCTCGTCGGGCACCGCGGGAAGCAGGACGTTCTGCACGCGGAGCGTGCCGTGCTGGAGGCTCGTGCCCGTGATCGCGTCGGGCGCGTGCGAGGCGATCTCCGCGAGCCCTTCCAGCCGGTGCGCCAGCCACGGCGAGTGGTTCGCGAGCCCGTCGGGTCGCGTGTCCGCGAGGATCTCCCAGGAGTTCGTGGGGAACGTCTTCTCCTCGGGCAGGAACATCGGGTCGTCGGGGGCCTCGATCTCGCCGATCGAGCGCACCACCCGGATCAGGGAGGCGACGTCCTCCTCCGGCCACGACAGATCGATCGGCCGCACCTTGGCACGCATCGAGTAACCGATGGCCACCCAGGTGCCGAGGTTGGGCAGCACCTCGTCGATCGACCACAGCAGCTCGGGGTGGGGCGCGGCGTCGGGCAGCAGAGGCGACAGCGCGATCTCCTGGCGCAACAGGCTCAGCGGGCCGGGCAGCTCCGTGCCCAGCGCCTTGATGAAGGTGTTGCCCTTCGTCGTCTGCACCTGGAACTGCGCACCCGGCAGTATCCCGGAGTCGCCGGGATGCCTGGAGCCGATCACGCGGGCGCCGAGCAGGTGGGTGATGCGGTCTCGCAGCGGAGGCGGAAGGTCACGCCACCCGGGACGCAGGGCAGGGCTCACTGCGGCATCTTGTCGAAGATGTCCTAATGCGGCAAGGATAACCCTTTCGGACATATCTCTTTCCTGCGAAAGAGGGCTGTGGTCGGCGTTTGGAACGCCGGCCACAGCCCTCTCTCGTCAACCGTCAGCGGTCAGTCGCGGGTCAGCTTGCGGTAGGTGACCCGGTGCGGCCGTGCCGCGTCGGCCCCGAGGCGCTCGACCTTGTTGGCCTCGTACGACTCGAAGTTGCCCTCGAACCAGTACCAGTTGGCCGGGTTCTCCTCGGTGCCCTCGTACGCGAGGATGTGCGTCACCACGCGGTCGAGGAACCACCGGTCGTGCGAGACCACAACGGCACAGCCGGGGAACTCCAGCAGGGCGTTCTCCAGCGAGCCGAGGGTCTCGACGTCGAGGTCGTTGGTGGGCTCGTCGAGCAGCAGCAGGTTGCCGCCCTGCTTGAGCGTCAGCGCCAGGTTGAGGCGGTTGCGCTCACCACCGGAGAGCACGCCGGCCGGCTTCTGCTGGTCCGGACCCTTGAACCCGAACGACGCGACGTACGCGCGCGACGGGATCTCGACGTTGCCGACCTTGATGAAGTCGAGCCCGTCGGACACGACCTCCCAGAGCGTCTTCTTGGGGTCGATACCGCCACGCGACTGGTCGACGTACGAGATCGAGACCGTCTCGCCGATCTTGAGGTTGCCCCCGTCGAGCGGCTCCAGGCCCACGATCGTCTTGAACAGCGTGGTCTTACCGACACCGTTCGGGCCGATGACGCCGACGATGCCGTTCCGCGGGAGCGTGAACGACAGGCCGTCGATGAGCACGCGGTCGTCGAAGCCCTTCTGCAGGTTCTCGGCGTCCAGCACCAGGGAACCGAGACGCGGGCCCGCGGGGATCTGGATCTCCTCGAAGTCGAGCTTCCTGGTGCGGTCCGCCTCCGCCGCCATCTCCTCGTAGCGGGCCAGACGGGCCTTCGACTTCGTCTGCCGGCCCTTGGCGTTCGACCGCACCCACTCCAGCTCCTCCTTGAGGCGCTTGGAGAGCTTGGCGTCCTTCTTGCCCTGGACCTCGAGGCGGGCCTGCTTCTTCTCGAGGTACGTCGAGTAGTTGCCCTCGTACGGGAACAGACGCCCGCGGTCGATCTCGCAGATCCACTCCGCGACGTGGTCGAGGAAGTACCGGTCGTGGGTGACGGCGAGGACGGCGCCGGCATAGCCCGCGAGGTGCTGCTCGAGCCACAGCACCGACTCGGCGTCGAGGTGGTTGGTGGGCTCGTCGAGGAGCAGCAGGTCGGGCTTCTCCAGGAGCAGCTTGCAGAGCGCGACACGACGGCGCTCACCACCGGAGAGCACCGAGACGTCGGCGTCCGGCGGCGGGCAGCGCAGAGCGTCCATCGCCTGCTCGAGCTGGGAGTCGAGGTCCCACGCGTCGGCCGCGTCGATGTCCTCCTGCAGCGTGCCCATCTCGGCCAGCAGGGCGTCGAAGTCCGCGTCCGGCTCAGCCATGAGCGCGGAGATCTCGTCGAACCGCGCCTTCTTGGCGAGGATCTCGCCGACCGCCTCCTGGACGTTGCCCAGGACCGTCTTCTCCTCGTTCAACGGCGGCTCCTGCAGCAGGATGCCCACGGTGTAGCCCGGCGAGAGGCGCGCCTCGCCGTTCGACGGCTGGTCCAGCCCGGCCATGATCTTGAGGATCGTGGACTTACCGGCACCGTTCGGGCCGACCACGCCGATCTTGGCGCCCGGCAGGAAGTT
Organism: Promicromonospora iranensis; assembly: GCF_028994775.1. Lineage (GTDB taxonomy): Bacteria > Actinomycetota > Actinomycetes > Actinomycetales > Cellulomonadaceae > Promicromonospora > Promicromonospora iranensis_A. The sequence goes on from NZ_JAJQMN010000003.1 coordinate 293,045, forward strand.
CAGCGACACGTCATCGAGGATGACCTTGTCGCCGTGCGCCTTGCGCGCCTTGTACATGGAGTAGATGTATTCAGCCACTGCCTGTGTTCCACCGTTCACAGAAGGTACTTCGGACGGGTGCGCTCACGCGGAGCGGGTGCCGGGCAATCCCTGCGCGGAGGTTCTCCCCCGGCACCCGCGGACCGCGGAGCACGACTGCCCCAGCCTACGCGTTCACCAGCTCGCGCTGCCCGACGCCGGCGCCGTCACCCTCGTTGCCCTCGTCACCGAGGAGCTCGTCGCCGTCCGTGGACGTCAGGACGTCGAGGCCGAACGGGTCGACGTCGCCCGGCCGCGTCGCGGTCAGCCCACCGCCGTCCACCGGGGTGACAGGGGCTCCGTCCGGCACCGTGTCGTGGTGCACCACCCGGGTGAAGCCGACCTTGCCGCGCGTCGCGTCGACGCCGATCGCCGTCGCGACGATCACCAGGCCCGCACGCTGCTGACCGTCGGCACCGGTCCATTCGTCCAGCTCGAGCCGGCCCGTGACGACCACCGGAACGCCCTTGTGCACCGACTCGACGACGTTCAGCGCGGCCGTCCGCCAGGCCTTGACGGTGAACCAGAGCGTCGCTCCGTCGGTCCAGTCGCCGTTCTCGTTCACGTAGCGCCGGGTGCTGGCCACGCGGAACGTGGTCCATTCCAGGTTCTTGGCCGCGTTCAGGTGCAGCGCCGGCGTGCTGCCGGCGTTGCCCGACACGGTCACCGTGACATCGTTCATTTCTCAGCCCTCCTGGGTCGACGGGCCGGTCCCAGTGGCCGGCCCGTACCCAGCATCAGGCGCGAACGGTGCCCAGATCCGTGAGGCGGACGACTCCTGGGGACGAAGCCCTCATCGAGCCGCTTGTGGTCGTGTTCTCTTCCAGGCGCAGCGGTGCGGAGGGTCCGTCGTCGCGCGCACTCTGTGCGAGCTCACGCACGGCGCGGTGCTCGTCCAGCAGCTTCTGGGTGGGCGCACCGAGGGTCTGCTGCAGCACTCGTTCGATCGCCGCCCTGCCCGACGCGATGACACCCTGCGCCCGCCGGGCGCCCAGCGCGCGCCGCAGCTGCACGGCCACGAGGAACACCACGAGCGCTGCTGCCGCGGCCACGACGGCGAGCACACCGAGCGCCGTCGTCCAGGTCTCGTCCGCCGGCAGGATGCCCATGGCGGCCAGCACCGTGGCGATCCCGAGCACCACGGCGAACAGCACCGCCCCGAGCGCGAGCCGGCGGGTGAGACGCTGCGTCGTCGGGCCGCGGGTGTCCAGGGTGACGCCCTGCAGTGCTGTCGCCAACGCCGTCGCCACCTCCTGGGCGCTCGCCACGCTCGCCGAGAGCGACCGCTGCCAGCCGGGCTTGAGCGACTCCCCCGATCCGCTGAGCCATCGCGACCGGGACAGTGCGATCGAGTCCGGGTCGGGCGTGCGGAACTCGGGCGAGCCGTACCCGTTGCGCACCGCCGCGCCGACCTGCGCCGCGACGGACTCCAGGCCCGCCGCCCGCGCCAGGGCGTCCACCTCGCGCTCGAGCACCGTGTCGATGTGCCACGGCACCTCGGCGGGCGTCTGGCTCAGCAGCAGAGTCGCGGCCGCGTCGAGCTCACCGGCGGCCCGGCCCGCCGAGACCGACCGGCGGGCGACCGTCTGCTCCAGCAGCCCACGCAGGTCGGCGATGCCGATGTCCGTCTTCGTCGACGCCGCGACCACCGGGACGTTCTCCAGGCCGTCGTCGCGCAGCAGCCGCTTCACGTCGTTGACCAGGTTGTCGCGCTGGCCCACCGGGACCGTGTCGATCTGGTTCAGCACCACCACCGTCGACGCCTGCATCCCCGACGACTCACGCAGGTAGCCCGTGTGCAGCGCGTCGTCGGCGTACTTCTGCGGGTCCACCACCCACACGAGCAGGTCGACCAGCGGCAACACCTTGTCCACCACGTCCCGGTGACCAGGTGCCACGGAGTCGTGGTCGGGCAGGTCCAGCAGCACCAGTCCGGCGAGGCTCGCCTCGTCCGCCGCGTCGAGGTCCCCGGCTCGCGTGATGCGGCGTTCGCGCTCGACACCGAGCCAGTCCAGCAGCGCCGAGGCGTCGTCGCTCCACGAGCAGGCGGTGACCTTGGCGGTGGTGGGGCGCTTCACGCCGACGTCGGCGAACGTGAGGCGGGAGATCTTGTTGAAGGTGCTCGACTTGCCGGACCCGGTCCCGCCCGCGAGCGCCACCACCGTGTGGTCGACCCCGAGAGCGAGTCTTTCCCGTACGCCTGCGACGGAGCTGGCGACCTTGCCGAAGACTGCGTCGTCGAGGCGCGATCCCGCGATCTGGAGCGCTCGTCCGAGGTCCTCGGTGCGCGCGCTCAGTGTCGCGTCGTGGCTCGTCATGTCAGCCTCCTGAGCTCGGCCAGCCGCACGCGGAGCGGAGCGGCCGCGTCGTCGGCTAAGGCGGGGACGTCAAGGGCACTCTGGACAGAACGGGCCTCTTCCGCAACCGCTAGGGCCACCTTGTCGGCAAGTTCGCCCTGTAGTTCCTCGATGGCCTCGCCGACGGTCTCGCCGAGAACCCGGTCGATGAGCCGTGCGGAGTCGTCGTTCCCGAGGGCGGTGGCCAGCAGGAGGGTCGCGAGGCCGGTGTCGCCGAACGTCTTCCGGGCACCGGCGGCGCGGACCGCTGCGGCGGGTTCGGAGCTCTCGGCGGCCGTGGTGTCCATGCGGCTGACGATGTCCTCGGCCCGCGCGGCCCACGCGGCTGCGGTCTCCTGGCCCCAGGCGAGGCGGTCCTTGGCGCGCTCGGGGCCGTTGGGGAGGATCGTCTCCCCGGCGGGTGGTGCGCCGGGGCCGGCGAGGAGGCCGCGCAGGCTCTCCTCGGTGCGGACGCCGGCCGCCACGAACGCGCGGGCCGCGGTGGCCTCGACCTCCTCGCGTAGCCGGGCGAGCGCCGCCTCGCGGGCCTTGCCCGCGCGCTTGGTGGTCCGTGCGACGCCGTCGCGGACCGTCACGCGGGAGATCCGGTGGGTGCTCTCGAGCTCGGCGAACCGGGCGGCGACGGTGCCTTCGCCCGCCGCGCCGGACAGGACGGCGGTCCGTGCCGCCAGCTGCTCGTCCGGGACGACGGAGTCGACGGCGTTGCGCAGGTCGAAGGCGGCGGTGCCCTGGTCCTCGACGGCGGCGACGAGTCCCATCACCCAGTCGGGGAGGGCGCCGAGCGCACCTTTGAGCGTGCGCAGGATGATGGTCCGGGACCGCTCGGGTCCCGCCATCAGCCCGAGCCAACGCTGGATGGGCTCCACGAGCTTCGGGTCGAGCAGCCCTTCGTGCGGCCCGACGTCGGGCACGATGAACAGCGGGACGTCCTTCATGCCCCGTTCCTTCATCCGCGAGTTGAGGTCGGCGCGGATGGTGGTCAGGTTCTCCTTGGGGACCCGGTTGAGCACCATCGCGACGCTCGCCCCGCGCTCCTTCGCGCGGTCCAGGGCCTGCCAGGGCAGTGCGTCGCCGTACCGGGCCGCGGTGGTGACGAACAGCCAGAGGTCGGCGGCCTCGAGCAGCTGGTGAGCGGTCGAGCGGTTCTCCGACAGGAACGAGTCGAGGTCGGGCGCGTCCATCAGCGCGGTCCCGCGCGGTACGCCCTCGTGCTTGACCAGCCGGGCGAGCTCGGTGACGGGGCCCGGCGTGAGGGTGTCGACGTCGCGTGGGTGGACACCCACGACCGGCTCGCGGGTGGTCGGCCGCAGCACGCCGGCCTCGGACACCTCCTCGCGCAGCAGGCTGTTGAACAGGGTGGACTTCCCGGCTCCCGTGGAGCCCGCCAGCACGACGACGGCGGGGCTGGACAGTTCGGCGAGGCGCGGCAGGAGGTGCTCGTCGAGCTGCGCCAGGAGTCGCATCCGGGAGGCTTCGGCTTCTTCGGCGCTGTCGATGGGAAGGGGGAGCGTCGTGGACGCGACGTCGCGGCGCAGATCTCGGACGACGTCGTGCACCGTGAAGCCGAGCTGCTCCGCAACGTTCGGGTCCACACCACCCCGACGGCCGAGCACTGCGGAGCGTGTTCCTGGAGTCACGGCTTCATCCTGATAGGTCAAGTTCGTTCTGCCAACCCGTGCCGCACTGTTGGTATGCAGGAACACAGGAATTGTTGTACTGACAGAGCGGGACGGAAAGGATGAACCGTCGCGCTCCATGACAACAGATCGGTGCCCCCGGCAGGATTCGAACCCGCGACCTAGTCATTAGAAGTGACCCGCTCTATCCAACTGAGCTACGGAGGCAAGCGAAGCGAGTTTAGCCTAGGTCGGGCTGGACTTGACCATGCCAAATGAAGCGGTCGACGAGCCGAGCGATGGAGCACGCGTCCACTAGTTTGAGGCCATGCCACCACACCACACCAAGGACAAAGGCGACCTAGGTGTGGCCAAGGCCCACGCGGATGTTGTCAGCCAGGGCTTCATCGCCCTCTTCCCGGCGACCGAGCACGCGCCGTTCGACCTTGTCGCATACCGGGATGGCGCGTTCCACCGGATGCAGGTGAAGTACCGCACGGCTCGTGCAGGCGCGATCACGGTGCACTTCCGGTCCGTCTGGAACGACCGGCAGGGAACTCACACCAGACCGACGGACAAGAGCGCGATCGACGTCGTATGCATCTACTGTCCGGAGACGGACGCGTGCTACTACATCCGGCCGAGTGCCCACAGAGCCTCCGTCACTCTCAGGATCGCGCCGAGCAGAAACGGCCAACGGAACGGCGTGATCGACGCCCTCGCGTTCCGCAGCCTTGCCGACGCTCTCTCTCCCGCGCCACCGTCCGAGCTGGTCGACAGCGACGCCGCCCCGTTCGTCCAGCACCCCTGAGGTCTGCCGCAATGGGATTGAGTGCAGCCCGCTAGACCCCTGGACCCCGCACCGCCACCTTCTGACGCCACCCTTCTGGGCCCGTGTAGTCTTCGTAGTGACCCGAATATGCGTTTGAGTCACTACGAGAGGTAGCCACATGCCACGTCCGCTCGTCGCCGACCGTCGGGGCCGCATCCTCACGGCCGCGCGGGACCTGATCCTGAGCAAGGGCTGGGCGGACGTCACCGTGGCCGACATCGCGGCCGGCGCCGGGATCGGCAAGGGCGCCGTCTACCTGGAGTTCCCCGACAAGCCGGCCATCCTCGCGGCGGTCCTGAACCGCAGCATGCGACAGCTGACCGCCGAGGTCCACGACAGGGTGCTCACCGCACCCGACCTCGTGGACCTGCCCGCGGTGTACCGGTTCGCCGTCGAGGCCCTGCTGGGCGACCCGATGATGCGCGCGCTCTACCTGGGCGACCAGGCGGTGCTCGGCACGCACGTGCGCGACGTGACCGACGACCGCTACCTGCAGCGCCTCGGCTGGCTGACCGACTACGTCACCGGCCTGCAGCGCGCCGGCGTGCTCGACCCCGCGATACCCGCGGACACCATCGTCCGGGTCCTCAGCGTGTTCACGCTGGGCCTGGCGCATGCGCCCGGCGTGCTCGGCGCGACCGCCGCGACCGACCTGGCCGAGACGGTCGAGCTGTTCGCCGACCTCGTCGGCCGCGGGCTCGCCACGGACCTGCCGACCGATCCCGATGCGGCCCGTGCGGCACAGCTGACCCTGCTCGAACGCCTCGACGCCCAGCTCGACCTACTCAAGGAGCCCACGTGACCAGCCTCTTCGAGACCCACACCGACCTGACCGTCTCCGGCGGGCCGGTGCGGCACTACCAGGCCGGTGGCACAGGGCCGCCGGTCCTCCTGCTCCACGGCGCCATGCTGGACACCGCCCAGGGCGTCTGGCGGCGGGTCGCGCCCGCGCTGGCCGCCGACCATCGGGTGCACCTCGTCGACCTGCCGAGGCACGGCGGCAGCCGACCCTGGCAGGGCGTGCTCGACGACGCCTTCTACCGCCGGTTCCTCGACGAGCTGCTGGACGCCCTCGGCCTGCCACAGGTGGCCATGATCGGGCTCTCGATGGGCGGCGGCATCGCGACCGGCTACGCGCTGGACCATCCGGAACGGGTCAGCTCCCTGATCGCCGTCGGACCAGGAGGGATCGGCGCCCGCCGCCGGGCGCAGCTCCTCACCTGGCTGTTCCTGCGCGCACCCGGAGCCATGCGGCTGACCAGCCGGTACGTCGCCCGCCGTCCGGAGCTGGTCCGGAAGTCCATGCTCACCAGCCTCACCGCCGGCGCGAACACCCGCGACTTCGAGGACATCGTGCGCCTGGCCATCGAGGAAGCCCGGGCGAAGGACACGCACGGCGAGCCAGGGCTCGACGACTGGCAGACCCAGGCCTACGGACCGTTCTCGATGCGGCTGAACCTCCTGCCCGAGCTGTCACGCCTGACCGTCCCGACGCTGTGGGTCCGGGGCGACCAGGACTCGCTCGTGGGGGCCGACGAGCTGACCGCGGCGGCCGCGGCGGCACCCGGGTCCCGGCTGGTCACCGTCGCCGATGCCGGACACATCGTCACCTACGACCAGCCCGACGAGTTCACCCGGCTGGCCCGGGACTTCCTCGCCTCCACGCTCGACCCTCGGGCGTAGCCGGCTTCGGGCGTAGCCGGTGGCTACGCCCCAGCCCCGCGGTCGCCTGCCCGCTGAGTGTCAGACGTGGACGTAACCTTCCCGCATGCCCTCCGGACCGACCGAGCTCTCCCCCGTCGCCGCGCGCCGGCTGCGCCTGCGCACGCAAGGCCTCACCCTGCCCGACGGCGGTGCGGGTACCCCGGACCTCTCACCCGTGGACGTCGTCCGCCGGATGGTCGCGCTCCAGGGCCAGGATCTGCCGGCCGTGCTGCGGGCGATCGCCGTCCGGTCTCGTCAGGGCACCACGCTGGACGACGTCCGCGCCGCGTTCGACGCAGGCGAGCTCGTGCGCGGGTGGACCCAGCGCGGCACCCTCTTCGCGACCACGCCGGACGACCTGGCGGCGCTCCTCTCGCTCACCGGTGAGCGCATGCTGCGCGCGGGTCGCCGGGTCCGCGAGACCGAGGGTCTGGACGGCGACGTGGTGGCCCGTGCCGAGGCGGTAGCGCGGGAGGCGCTCAGGGCGTCACCCGACGGCGGCATCGCGCGCACCGCGATGATCGACCTGTGGCAGCAGGCGGGTGTACCCATCGAGGGGCAGCGGGGCTACCACCTGATCGCCACCCTCGGGGTCCAGGGCGTGCTGCACTGGGGTCCGTTCGCCGGGGCGCAGCAGCAGCTGGTCGAGACACAGGGCGCCGCACTCGGTGAAGTCCTGGCAGAGGAACCACACACGGCGCTGCGCCGCATCGCGCGCTCCTACTTCACCAGCCGGGGGCCTGCCACCACCGAGGACCTCGCATGGTGGCTCGGCCTGCCCAAGGTGCCGGTGCGCACCGCCGTCGCCGAGCTGCGTGCGGAACAGCCGGAGGCCGTCGTCGAGGTGGTCGTGGACGGGAAGGTGATGCTCGTCGGGCAGGAGCCGGACGGCCCTGGCGCCGGGTCGGTGCCCGGCCCCGGCACCGACCTCGACACACCGTCCGGCGTCGTGCTCGCGCCGGGGTTCGACGAGTTCGTCCTGGGCTACCAGGACCGCGAGCTGGTCGCGGACGCCGAGGCGATGCGCACCGTCGTCCCGTTCATCAACGGGATCTTCCGTCCAGCAGTCCTCCTGGACGGGCGCGTGGTCGGGACCTGGCGCCGCGCGCCCAAGTCGGGAGAGGCACCCTTCGAGCTCGTACCGGGGATCCAGCCAGACGCCCGCGCCGCGGTCGAAGCCGCGCTGGCCGGCTGGCACCTGGGCTGACGTTCGCGACCGTCACTGCTGCCGGCCGTAGGCGCGCACGGCGAGCGGGCAGAACACCACGAAGAGCGCCGCGCACCAGATGAGCGTCATGGTGACTGTGTCGCCGGCCGGGGCGCCGTTGAGCAGTGCCCGGCAGGCGTCCATGACATGGGTGACGGGGTTGATCTCCGCCCAGGACCGCAGCCAGCCGGGCAGGGTCTCGACAGGGGCGGCGAGACTGGTACCGAGCTGCAACGGCAGGAAGCTGATGAAGCTGATCGCCAGGACGGTCTCGGCGCTCCTGACCAGGACACCGACGAACACGGTGACCCAGCTCAGGCAGAAGCCGAACAGGATCGCCAGGCCGGCCGCGGCGAGGGCACCCGCGAGCCCGCTCTGCACGCGGAAGCCGAGCAGCGCGCCGATGGCGAAGAGGATGGCGACGGCGAGCAGGTACCGGACGATGTCGGCCAGCACGGAGCCGAGCAGGGGCGCCAGGCGGCTGATCGGCAGGCTTCGGAACCGGTCGGTCACACCGTTCTTGAGGTCGAGGTTGATGGCGCTCCCGGTCGAGACCATCCCGGCGAGCCCTGCGCCCATGACAAGGATGCCGGGAAAGAGGTACTGGAGGTAGGTGGTCGTGGAGCCGGCGACCGACCCGCCGAAGAGGTACACGAACAGCACCATGAACAGGGCTGGAGTGACCACCCCGTTGATGATGGGACCGGGGTTGCGGGTGGTCTTGGCGAGGCTGCGGCCGGCGAGCACGAGGCTGTGGCGGAGCCACGGCAGCGGCCGGGCGCGCGGCAGTTCGGTGGCAGGCGCAGCAGTGGGGGCGGTGGTGGTCATCAGGCGGCCTTCGTCGGTTCGGTGGCGTGCTCGGTGGCGGTAGTAGGGGCCCCGGTCAGGGCGAGGAACACCTCGTCGAGGCTGGGCAGGCGCAAGGACAGCTCCGAGACACCGATGCGCTGCTCGCGCAGTCGCGCGGCGATCTCGAAGAAGGCCTCGTCGCCGGTCACCGGCACGACGAGCTCGTGCCGGGTGGAGCGCTCCGGAGCCCGGCCGGCGACGTCGGCCAGGATGGTGGCGACCGCGTCCGTGTCGGTCGAGTCGTTCGGCCGCACGGTGATGGCATGCCCGCCGACCTGGCTCTTCAGCTCGGCCGGGGTGCCAGAGGCGATCACCCGGCCGTGGTCGATGACGGCGATGGCGTCGGCGAGGGCGTCGGCCTCCTCGAGGTACTGGGTGGTCAGCAGAACCGTGACGCCGTCGGCGCTCAGCCCTCGGATCATCTGCCACAACTCGTCCCGTTTGCCGGGATCCAGCCCGACCGAGGGCTCGTCGAGGAAAACCACCTCGGGACGCCCGACAAGGCTCGCCGCCAGGTCGAGACGCCGCCGCATGCCGCCGGAGTAGCCGGCCACCGGCCTCTTCGCCGCGTCCTCCAGCCTGAAGCGGGCCAGCAGCTCTTCGGCGCGCCGCACCGCCTGCGTCCGGGGTAGATCGAGCAGCCGGCCGATCATGACGAGGTTCGCCGACCCGGTCAGCTCCTCGTCGACGCTGGTGTGCTGGCCCGACAGCGCGATCCGCCGTCGGACCTGCCCCGGCCGCCGCACGACGTCGAACCCTGCCACCGACGCCGACCCGCTGTCGGGGCGCAGCAGGGTCGCCAGGATCCGGATCACCGTGGTCTTGCCCGCCCCGTTGGGCCCCAGCAGGCCCAGCACCTGGCCGCGCGGGACGGCCAGGCTCATGCCGTCGAGCGCGGCGACCTTGCCGAATCTCTTGGTCAGCCCTTCGGCCTCGAACCCATTCTCTGACATCGCAGCACCCTTCGTCCCGAATTCAGATGATGTGAACATCTGAATTTCCACAGTATCCTAATGGCACGAGGTTGAGGAAGGGAGCCGTGATGGTCCGGCTGACTCGGGTCCAGCAGCAGGAGCGCACTCGCGCGGCGGTGCTGGCCGCGGCACGCGAGGAGTTCGTCGAGCAGGGTTATGCCCTGGCGAAGATCGACCGGATCGCCGATCGCGCCGAGCTGACGCGCGGTGCGGTCTACTCGAACTTTCCGAGCAAGCGCGCGCTGTACCTGGCGGTGCTCGTCGAGATGGTCCGGAGCGCCGGGATCTCAGGACCGCCGGAGTCGCCCGCCTCTTTGACCGAGGCGCTGGGCGCGTTCGCCCGCACGTGGCTGGAGCGCCTGCCCCTGGCCGACGACACGGCCTCCGGCGGCCGCCTGCAGCTCCGCTCGCTCGTGGGCGTCGTCGACGAGCAGGGCCGGACCGTGCTGGCGCAGCTCGCCCGGCTGGAGGCGCTGCTGCTCGCCATCGGGCTGGAGTCCTGCGGGCCGGATCGCGAGCGCTCGCCAGATGGTGAGTCGGCGCGCCGGGTACGGCTGGCCGAGCTGGTGCTGACGATGCTGGGCGGCTCGGGCCTGCTGGCCGAGCTGGCGCCGGGGTTCGGCGACCCGTTCGACCGGGCGCGCGCCTGCGAACACCTGGCCGGGCTCGATGTGGCCGACGCCTGGGCGCCGTCGTACCTACCCCACGTCGAGCCCGGCGAGCCGGTGCGGGAGGAGTTGACGCCGCCCACGGGGCTCGTGGATCAGGTCATGGGCGGTCCGGTCCACCTCGGCGCCGACGGCCTGGTCACGGTACTGGGTGCCCACCGGCTGGGTGCAGCCGAGGAAGCCGTCCGCTCCGCCCGGCCCGGCGAGCAGGTCACGATGGTCGTCGTCACGAGCGACCCCGCCGAGACCGGGAACCTCGTGCGGCTCCGGGTCAGCGACCTCGCCGGCGCACTGCGCCGCGCGTTCGGCCCCGAGGCCTGGCAGCGCGTCCGGCTCGTGATCGACGACGATGCCGTAGCGGCGTCGGCCCTGGGCCTGCCGGATATCGACGACGACACGCAGGCAGCCGTGCGTGTCCAGGGCGGCGTGATCACCGCCCGAGCCCACGGGCTGGGCGCCGCATACGCGGCGGCGACGGCTGGCACGGGACAGAGGACACGGTCCCGCGAAGCCAAGACGTGATCCCGGCAAAGGCGGCCCTCGGCGCCGCGATCATCCTCGAACAGGCCGGGAGAACTCCGTGAAGTAGGCGGCGCTCTCCTCGTCCGCCGGGTAGTACGACTCGACAGCGATCTCGTCCAGCGTGATGTCCATCGGGGTGCCGAACGTGGTGATCGTCGAGAAGAGCCGCAGCTCGCGCCCGTCGATCCGGATGATCATGGGGATCACGACGTCGGACTCGGGCTCTATCGACTCGCCCGCCTCATCCGCGGGGCCTGGCGCCAACAGCTCCTCGTAGAGCGCGGTGAGCTCGGCGTCGGGCAGCGTGGCGAGCTGGCGCCTGACCCGGGAGCGGAACATCGCGCGCACGTCGGCCAGGTTGACGACGTACGAGGCGAGCCCGCGCGGGTCCAGCCCCAGCCGCACCAGGTTGACCGGCGGTCGCAGCAGGTCGGGCGCCACTCCGGCGAAGAACGGCTCGACGGCGCGGTTGGTCATCAGGATGTTCCACCGGCGGTCGAAGACCAGCGCCGGGTACGGCTCGTGCGCGCGGAGCACCCGCCCGACGGCGTCCCGGGCCGCCGACAGCGCGTCGCCGTCGAGCGGCCGCTCGGTGTACCGGGGCGCGAATCCGGCGGCGAGCAGCAGCCTGTTGCGATCGCGCAGCGGGACGTCGAGCTGCTTCGCGAGCCGGAGGACCATCTCGGCGCTCGGCCTGGACCTGCCGGTCTCGACCAGGCTGACGTGGCGGGCCGAGACGTCGGCGGCAATCGCGAGATCGAGCTGGCTGAGCCGACGACGGTGCCGCCACTGCCGCAACAGCTCCCCCACGGTTCCCATGGCAGGGAGTGTTGCTCAACTTGCGACCGAGCGCCATGAACTCCCAGTTCATCGACAATCACCGCAGTCACGCAAACACTGCCGTCATGACCACAAAAAACACGAGCACAGACAACAAGAGCATCGTCGCGGCCGCGTTCGGAGGGCTCGTCGAGACGGGGGACGTCGCCTCGGTCGAGCGGGTGCTGAGCGACGGCTTCGTCCATCACCGGCCCGACGCGACCTCCTCGACCAAGGCGGAATGGCTCGCCTCGATGCGAGCGTCGCTGGAGAACATCGCGGGCATGCGGGTCGAGATCAAGCACATGCTGGCCGACGGCGACCACGTCGTCATGCACTCGCGGCGGCGGCTTCCCGCCGGGCCGGAGATCACGGTCGTCGACATCATGCGGTTCGAGGAGGGGCTGATCGCCGAGGCCTGGGAGACGATCGAGCCGACGGCCGAGGCGGCGAGCCACCTGACCTGGTGGGCGCCCGGGGAACGCTGACCCAGCGAGGGCCGCCGAAATGACCTTGCACCTGCTGCCAAGATCCAGCCCAACCTGGCAGCAGGTGCATGGTCATCTCTGCACGATCCGCCGCAACAGAGCCGCGCTCAGCTCGAAACCGCGTCAAGATGGAGCATGCTGCTCGCCGAGGTCGCCGCCACGTCCGACGCCGTCGCCGCCACGCGATCACGCCTTGCCAAGCGCGCGGCCATCGCCGACCTGCTGCGCCGCACGGCCGCGGGCGGCCAGGCGGCGGGCAACCATGCAGCAGGCGACCAGGTCGGCGGCGACCCGAGCGGCGCCGTTGATGCCGCCACGGACATCGAGATCGTCGTCTCCTACATCGCCGGCGCCCTGCGTCAGCGTCGCACCGGCCTCGGCTATGCGGCGCTCCGCGACCTGCCGCCCCCGGCGGCCGACGCCACGCTCACGGTGCGCGACGTCGACGCGGCCTTCGCCGAGATGGCAGCGCTCGAGGGCACGGGGTCGGCGCAGGCCCGCTCGGTCGCGGCCGGAAAACTCTTCGGCGCCGCCACCGAGCGGGAGCAGGCGTTCCTCCGGGGCCTTGTCGCGGGCGAGCTGCGGCAGGGTGCGCTCGACTCGGTGGTGGTCGACGCCGTCGCCGAGGCCGCAGGGGTCCCGGCCGACGCCGTCCGCCGCGCCGTCATGATGCGCGGCGCGACCGGCCCGGTGGCGAGCGCCGTACTCCTCGCGGAGGATCCACAGGCCGTGCCGGCGACGTTCACGCTCGAGGTCGGCCGGCCGGTGCGACCCATGCTCGCCCAGTCGGCGCCGGACATCGCCGCCGCCTTCGAGAAGCTCGGCTCCGGCATCGGAGACGGCGACGACACCGAGCTGTGCGTGGACGTCAAGCTCGACGGCATCCGCATCCAGGCGCACCGCCTCGGCGACGAGGTCCTCGTCGTCACCCGCTCCCTGGACGACATCACCGAACGCGTACCCGAGATCGTCGAGGTCATGCGCTCGCTACCGTCCGATCGCCTCGTGCTCGACGGCGAGGCCCTGGCCGTCGGGGAGGACGGCGTGCCGAGGCCGTTCCAGGAGACCGCCGCGCGGTCCGCGACCCGGGAGGCGACACCGGGGACGACGTCGGAGGCGGAGCTCGCCTCGCAGCTCCAACTGACCCCGTTCTTCTTCGACGTGCTGCACGCCGACGGCCGCGACCTGGTCGACGCCCCGCTCCGCGAGCGCCTGGCGGTGCTCGACGAGGTGGCCGCACCCCACACGGTGCGCCGTCTGGTGACGCGCGACCCTGATGTCGCCGCCGAGTTCTTCGCGGGCGCGCTGCGTGAGGGCCAGGAGGGTGTCGTGGTGAAGTCCCTCGACACGCCCTACGCGGCAGGACGGCGGGGCGCGGGCTGGGTCAAGGTCAAGCCGCGCCAGACGCTCGACCTCGTGGTGCTCGCGGTCGAGCGGGGCTCGGGCCGCCGCCAGGGCTGGCTGTCGAACATCCATCTCGGTGCGCGTGATCCCGAGGGCGGGTTCGTGATGCTGGGAAAGACGTTCAAGGGCATGACCGACGAGACACTGAGGTGGCAGACCGAGCGGTTCACCGAGCTCAAGACCGATGACGACGGCTGGGTGGTGACCGTCCGCCCGGAGCAGGTGGTGGAGATCGCCTTCGACGGGCTGCAGCGTTCCACCCGGTACCCGGGCGGCCTCGCCCTGCGCTTCGCGCGCGTGCTCCGGTATCGCGACGACAAGAGCGCGGCGGAGGCCGACACGATCGAGACGGTGCGGACCTTGGCCGGCTTCTGACCAGCAAGGACGGCCCAGGTCCGTGACGCCCCGTCACGGGATCCGAGGGTTGGCATGCGTCCCGCTTCTCCGTAGGTTGTGTCCTGCTCGGGGCACGTCAGCACGCGTGGGCCGCCCTGTTCCGATCCGCCCGATGATGAGCGAGGGGAACCACATGAGTGACGTCCGGCAGGCCCGCGGCTGGTTCGACGGCGCAGCGTTCCGACAGGATCTCCGGGCCGCATGGCTCGACGCGTCGATCGCGCTGGTGATCACGCTGGCGATCTTCGCCTGGCTCACGTGGCGTGTGCACGCCGGGACGTCGGCGACGCTCGGCGTCATGCCGTACCTGGCGGGAGGTGCCGGGACCTACTGGATGTACTGGATGTGCCAGGCGTTCGGCTGGTCCGGCCTGCTGTGGGCCTGGATCACCGTCCTGTTCGGTCTGCTCCGGTCCAGCCGCCCACAGCCCTGGCTCCGCCTGTCGCCGCCGACCGTCGAGAAGCTCCATCGCACCACCAGCCTGACGACCGTGGTGCTCATGTTCGGTCACGCCTTCTGGTTCTTCGCCGAGGAGGTGCGCGGCAACGCCGAGGGCCTCGACCCGGCCGGCAACCTCTGGTACGCCTTCACGCGGGTCTTCGTGCCCGGTGTCTACCCCAGCGGCACGGGGGTCATCGCGATCGTCATCGGCCTGCTCGCCTTCTACCTGGCGATCCCGCTGGGACTGGCCTACTACGCGCGGCGTCGGATCGGCGCCAAGACCTGGCGGGTGCTGCACGCCTCGATCATCGTCGTCTACGTCCTGAGCGTCTGGCACACGCTGCTGTACGGCACGAACGTCTGGTACGACGGCTGGTTCCGCACCACCGTGTGGTTGCTGCAGCTGCCCGTCGCGGCGCTGCTGCTCGTCCGGCTCCTCGCCCCGGCACACCGGCCGGGTCAGCGACCCCTGGACACGGCGGGCCGCTGGGTGGCCCGCGGCGCGGTGGCGCTCTCGGTCGTCGTCGTACTCGCTGTGGCGGGATCGGGGCGTGATGGCGGCCGAACCCCCGGGGTCGACGGCGCCGAGCTCAACGTCACCCCCGTCATGGTGTGGACCGGCCTGGCCCTGTTCATCGCGGTGGTCGGCGTCGCGGTAATCCGTGCGCACCGCGTCGCCGCGCGGCAGCGCACCGTGGCGCGCGCGCCGGCCGACGTCGGCTGAGCCCTCTACCTGCGGACATCCGGCCGCCGGTTCCGCCGGGATGCCCGACGCCTCTCGACATATAGGTACATATCCGGCAGGGTTTGGCCAGGAACCACCCACCTGTACCCGACCCAGACGGGGACTCGATGCGCTCGACCTTGATCGACGGCGCTGCCGACACCGGCGCTGCCGTCAGCGGTGACTCCGGCGGCAGGCCCATGAAGCTCCACGACCCTGCCACCGTCACGGCCGTCTCCGAGCTGACCAGCTCGCCCGACTCCGGCGTCGTCCACGCCCGCCTGCGCGAGGAATGGGGGGACGTCGCCCCTGTCGAGCTGGCGCCCGGCGCCCGCGCCTGGCTCGTGACGGAGTACCGGACCATCGTCGCGATGGCCAGGGACCAGTTCCCGCTCACGACGACGACCCGGACCTGGAGCGGCCACGAACGCCCCGGACCGTCCGCCGACGCGCCGATGCTCCGGCCCCTCGCGGCCACCGACCGGCCGACGGTGGAGCACACGGACGGGAGCGTGCACGACAGGCTCCGCACCCCGCTCGACGAGGTGCTGGGCGTGATCGACGACGCCGAGGTCGCCAAGACCACGCGCGCCAGGTGCGAGGAGCTCATCGACGGGTTCGCCGCGACCGGCGTGGCGGACCTCGTGCGCGAGTACGTGGCGCCGCTGCCCCACCTGACGCTCGGCGTGCTCCTCGGCTTCGACACCGCGACCGCGCAGGAGGTGTTCGAGGCCGCCACACGCAGGGCGGCGGAACGCGACGCCGCATCGGCGGTGCACGAGGTGAGCTTCCTGCTCTCCGCACAGACGGCGGCCCGCCGACCCGACGGCGGGCCCACCCCCGCCGGACGCCTCGCACGGCACGCCGCCTACGCGAGCACCGCGGAGGCGGCGCACGGCGTCCTGTCGCTCACGGCAACCGCGACCCTCGGCATCCAGGCCTGGCTCGCGCAGACGCTCTACCTCTCTCTCACCGACGCACAGTTCGCCGCGCGACTCGCGGGCGGACGGCTCGGGACCGACGAAGCCCTCGACGAGGTCCTGTGGACGGCCTCACCGGTGAGCTCCCTGGCGCCGCGGATCGCCGTCGAGGACTTCCTGCTCGACGGCAAGCTCGTGCAGGCAGGGGACGCGATGCTGCTCGCCGTCGGGGCGGTCGGTTCGGACCCGAGCATCCGCGGCGCGGGCCCGTGGGACGGGTCCGGCGGCAGCGCCCACCTCGCGTTCGGCGTCGGCACCCACGCCTGCCCCGCGCCGCACCTCGCCCGGCTGATCGTCCGGACGGCGGCCGAGACCTTGCATCGCCGCCTCTCGCCCGCGCTCTCGCTGCGGCCGGAGGAGGTCCAGTGGTTGCCGGACTTCCGTTTCCGGCTGTTGGAAGCGCTCCCAGTTGTCTTCACCCCCGAGCAGCCTTCCCCGCCGGGGCCCGAGCCGTTCGTCCGGTGAACCACGAGGACACCGCACGACACGCCATGCCGATCGCACGAGAGGGACACCGTGAGCCGTACCACCCGAGCCTCCAAGGTTCTCAACACCGTCTTCGCCCCTGCGGGCCGGGGGCGCGAGGATCCGATGAACGCCTGGGCGAAGGCCTCCGCCCAGGTCGAGAGGGACGCGGGCACGCAGGACCGAGAGTTCGCCGACGGTCTCGGCGTCGTGATCTCCAGCATCGCCGCTGAACCCCGTCTGACGCCTCTGGGCTGGACGTTCGTGCTCGGCTCGATCAAGGACCGGTACGCCAACCGGCTGCGCATCAACAGGTTGCTGGTCGAGCACCCCGAGATCGCCGACGAGCCCATTGCCGACCCCGTGTTCGTGCTCGGGCTGCCCCGCACGGCGACCACGCTCGCCCATCGGGTGCTGGCCGCGTCGCCGGCTCACCGGGGCCCGCTCATGTGGGAGATGTCCCACACCGGGCTCGAGGACGCCGCCGTCGCGGCACGCGAGATCAAGAAGCTCAACCAGGGCAGCCAGCTCGTCACCGGCCTGTTCGCGCCAGGGCTCAAGCACATGCACCCGAGCCGTGCCGAGCACCCGGAGGAGTCGATGATGCTCCTTCCGCACGGGACCTTCTGGTCGCTGCTGCACGGCAGCGTGCCGGCCTACCGTGGCTGGTACGCGCGCCGCAGCGCGGAGGACCTGGCCGGCGACTACGCGTACCTGAAGCGGGGACTCCAGGTGCTCCAGCACGGCCGCGAGCGCAAGCGCTGGATCGTCAAGTACCCCGGACACCTGAACGACATGGCGGCGATCCAGGAGGTCTTCCCCGACGCGACCTTCGTGTGGACGCACCGTGACCCGGCCACCGTCCTCGGATCGACCTGCTCTCTCGTGGAGACCATGTGGTCGATGTACCAGAAGGACCCCGACCCCACGGAGGTCGGGCAGCTCGTGCTGGACACCATGGTCACCTGGGTGAACACCGCCCTGGAGTCCCGGCTCAGCATGCCGCCGTCGGCGATCGTGGACGTGCCGTACCACCGGCTGAGCGCCGACCCGCACACGGAGGTGCCGCGGCTCTACGCAGCGATCGGGGCAAAGTGGACGGCGGACGACGAGGCACAGCTCGAGCAGGTGCTCGCCCGGCCGGCGGGGACGCGCCCGCACCAGTACGACATGGGGCGGTACGGGCTGCACCCCGACCACGTCGAGGAGTCGTTCGCGTCCTACCTGCGCCTCCTGAACACGTTCGACGTGCTGGACGCGAAGCCGCAGGCGGAGATGTGACGCCTGCCGATACCGGCGGCTCGGGCCCGCGCGGAGCGGCCACCGTCAGGTGGAGGCTCAGTCCTGGCCGGCTTGGGCAGTGACAGGGGAGGCGTCCCGCAGCAGTCGCACGTAAGGGTGCTGCGGGTCGTCGAAGATCGTCGCCGCGGGACCTGACGCGACGATGCGGCCCTGCTGCATGACGGCGATGTCGTCGCTCATGTGCAGGGCCACGCCGAGGTCGTGGGTGATCAGGAGGTAGGCGAGGTTCCGCTCGCGCTGGAGCCGGTCGAGCAGGTCGAGCACCTGGGCCTGGACGGAGACGTCGAGCGCGGAGACCGGCTCGTCGAGGATCAGCACGCGGGGATCGGCCGCGAGCGCCCGGGCGACGGAGACGCGCTGGCGCTGGCCGCCGGACAGGTGCAGTGGGCGACGGGTGGCCACCGCCGGGTCGAGGCCCACGGTGTCCAGCAGGTCCGCGATCTCCGCACGGACAGATCCGGGACGAGTCGTCCGGCCCCGGGTGAGGGCGTCGGCGAGGACGGCGCCGACGGTCCAGCGGGGGTCGAAGGAGCTCAGGGCGTCCTGGAACACGGCGCCGACGAGGGGCCGGCGCGGGCGGCGCCGGGCCTCGGGCAGCGGGATCCAGGGTTCGCCGAGCAGGGTGACCGTCCCGGCGTCGGGCCGCTCCAGCCCGAGGAGGAGCCGGGCGGTGGTGGACTTGCCCGAACCGGACTCGCCGACCAGCCCGAGGGTCCGGCCGGCGCGGAGCGAGAACGACACGTCGTCGGCGGCGACGATCTCCCGCCCCGTGACGTGAAACGTCCGGGCGAGCCCGGCAGCCTCGATCAGCACGTCGGCGGAAGCAGGGCCAGCGGAAGCAGGGCCGGCGGAAGCAGGGACTGCTGCCTCGGGGGGAGCCTCTGCGAGTGGGGCCGAGAGGGGTGTGCCGCGAGGGCGGCCCGCCGGGACGGCGGCCACCAGCTTGCGCGTGTACGGGTGCCGGGGCCGCTCGAACACCTCCGCCGGGGTTCCCTCCTCGACGACCACCCCGTCGGTCATGACGAGCACCCGGTCGGCGATACCCAGCACCACCGACAGGTCGTGGCTGATGAGCAGCACTCCGGTGCCGTCGTCGCGCAGCTGACCCAGCAGCCGGAGCACACCGGCCTGGACGGGCTGGTCCAGTGCGGTGGTGGGCTCGTCGGCGACGACCAGCCGGGGTTCGCCGGCGATGCCCGCGGCGATGAGGGCTCGCTGCCGCTGCCCGCCGGAGAGCTGCCCGGGGCGCTGGCCGGCCCGCAGCTCGGCGTCGGGCAGGCCCACCCGTTCCAGGAGCTCGATGGTGCGCGTGCGGCGCGCGGCGGCGTCGAGGTCGGTGTGCAGGGCGAGCGTGTCGCCGATCTCGCGGCCGACCGGCCGCAGGGGGTCCAGCGAGACGAGCGCGTCCTGCGCGATGAGGCCGACGGTGCCGCCGCGCAGCCGGCGCAGGCGCCGTCCGGACAGCGAGAGGACGTCCTGCCCGGCGACGGTCAGCTCGGTGGCGGTCACCCGCGCGCCCTCCCCCGCGAGGCCGACGATGCTGCGGGCGGTGACGCTCTTGCCCGAACCCGACTCACCGACGATCGCGACGCACTCGCCGGCCGCCACCTGGAAGCTGACGCCGTCGACGACGCGCCGCTCGCGACGGCGGCCCCTGGCCCGCCGCTCCTGCTCGACGTCCCCCGTCCCCCGCCGGTCCGGGAACGCGACGACCAGGTCCCGGACGCTCAGCACGGGCTCGGCCGGCCCCGCCGGCCCCGTCCGCCCCATCTGCTCGATCGGCCCGCTCATGCGGCGCTCCTGTTCCGCTTCTGGATGCCGCGCCCGATGACGGTGGCCGCGGCGGCGCTGGCGACGATCGCGAGACCGGGGAAGAAGGTCATCCACCAGAAGTTCGCGATGTAGGTGCGGCCGGCGGCGAGCATCGCCCCCCACTCCGCGGCGGGCGGCACGGCGCCGAGGCCGAGGTAGCTCAGGGACGACACCCAGATGACTGCCTGCCCGAGCCCCAGGGTCGCGAGCACGAACAGCGCGGCGGTCACGTTGGGCAGGACGTGGCGGGTGATGATCCAGAACCGTCCGCGGCCCAGGACGCGGGCCGCCTCGACGAACTCGGCGGCCGCCGTCCGGCGGACCTGGGACCGGATGATGCGCGCGTACCCGGGCGCGGTGGCCAGGCCGACGGCGATGGTCGAGCTCAGCACCCCCGGCCCCGTGACGACGATGAACAGCAGCGCGAGCAGCAGGCCGGGGAACGCGAAGAGCACCTCGACGAGGCGCGTCGTGCCGAAGTCGAGCCAGCGCGGCCCGAGCCCCGCGACGAAGCCGAGCACGATCGCGAGGCCGATGCCGATCGCCGTCGCCAGCACGCCGATCCGCAGCGACTCCGCCGCCCCGTGGACCACGCGGGTGTAGATGTCCCGACCGGACTCGTCCGTGCCGAAGAGGTGCCCGGGCGACGGCGGCCGGAAGGCCTCGGTACGCGAGACGGCCAGCGGGTCACCCGGGGCGAGCAGGTTCGGCCAGAGCGCGGCGACGAGCAGGAGCAGCAGGACGACGCCGGCGATCGCCTCGGCGACCGTGGGCCGGAACGCCGTGGCACGGACGACGGCGCTGCGCAGACCGGTCATTCCCGCGCTCATTCGGTCACCGCCCGTCCCCGCGGGTCGATGGCCCGGTCGGCGAGGTCGGTCACCAGCGTCATGACCGTGTACGCGAGCGCCACGACGAGCACGATGCCGGTCACCAGCGTGACGTCGCGCAGCTGGACCGCCGACAGGAGGCTGCGACCGAGGCCCTGGCGCGCGAACACCGACTCGACGACGACCGCGCCGCTGATCAGTGACCCGAAGGCCCAGCCGGAGAGCCCGACGGCGGGGATCGCCGCATGCCGCAGGGTGTGCCGCCAGAAGATCCGGACCTCGCTCTCGCCCCGAGCCCGCGCGGTGGTGACGAAGGGTGACTCCATGGCGGTCAGGAGGGACTCGCGCATGACCTGCCCGAGGAATCCTGCCAGCGGGATCGCCATGGTGAGGGCGGGCAGCACGATACCGAGCGGACCCGGCACGCTGACCGGCGGGAGGATCCCGAGCGTGAGGCTGAAGAACAGGATCAGGACCGTCGCGAGCCAGAAGTGCGGCACCGCCGCCGCGACCAGCTCGAGGCCGGAGCCGATGGCCCAGGCGACCCGGCCACCCCGCACGCTCCAGGCGGCCAGCGCGCACGCGAGCACCCAGGCCAGCGCGAGCGAGCAGAGGGCGAGGGTGAGGGTGGCGCCGAACTGCTCGCCGATCGCCGTCGCCACCGGCTTGTGCAGGGAGTACGACTGGCCGAGGTCGCCGGTCGCGAGCCGGCCGAGGTAGGTCAGGTACTGCACCACGAGCGGCTGGTCGAGGCCGTACTCGCGGCGCACCTGCTCGAGCGCCTCCGGGCCGGCCTGTGAGCCAGGTCCGCCGAGGATCGCCTCGGCCGGGTCGCCGGGGACCAGCCGGAGCGCGAAGAACGTGATGGTCGCGGCGGCCCAGAGCACGAAGACGACCCCACCGGCGCGCAGGAGGAGCCAGCGCCGGTTGCCCGGCACTGGCTTCCTGCGCGCCCCGGTGGTGGGGACCGGAAGCGTCAAGACGCCAGCCAGGCCTCGGCGAACGTCGGCGTCGACACCGTCGGCATCGCCCGCAGACCCTGCACGGTCGACGAGTGGAGGAAGTGGTTCTGCTGGTCGTACAGCGGCAGGATGTGATAGCCCTCGAGGATCATCCGCTGGGTCTGCTCGTACAGGCTCTTGCGCTCGTCGGGGTCGCTCGTCGCGGAGGCGCGCGTGAGCAGGTCGTCGACCGCGGGGTCGTCCACCTGGGCGAGGTTCGCGAAGTAGCCGCTGGGCGCGGGCTCGATGCTCGCCGAGTGGTACAGGATCCGCAGCACGTCCGGGCCGACCTTCGTGTACGGGGCGCTGACGAGGTCGTAGTCGTTCTCGGCGAGCGCTCCGTACCAGCTGGACAGGTCGAGCGGGTGGAGGCGGACCTCGAAGCCCGCCGTCCTGGCATCCGCCTGGATCTGCTCGAACAGGGACTGCTCGGCGGGGATGGACTGGTTGGTGCTCACCGGGAAGTCGAGGGTGAGGCGCTTGCCGTCCTTGACGCGGTAGCCCTCGGCGTCCCGCTCGGCCCAGCCCGCCTCGTCGAGGAGGGCAGCCGCGGCGTCGGTGTCGACGGTGAAGAGCTCGGGCAGGCTCAGGCCGAGGGGCTCGACGCTGGACAGCGGCGAGTACGAACGCTCGGCGGTGCCGAAGAACAGGCTCTCGATGCCGTCGTCCACGTTCACCGACCGGATGAACGCCTCGCGGACGCGCTCGTCGTCGAACGGCGCCTTGCCGGAGTTGAGCTCGATCCGGTTGGCGGCGCCGGGACGGGGTGCGTCCAGCTCCTTGATGGTCTCGCTGGACTCGGCGGACTGGATCGTGTCGGGCTGCGCGTTGTCGATGACCTGCACCTCACCCGACTGGAGCGCGGCGTAGCGGCTCGCGGAGTCGGGGATGAACCGCCACACGATGGTGTCGAGGTACGGGAGGTCGGTGCCCTCGGCGTCGGCCGGCACATCGGCGGGCGGGGAGGTGTAGTCGTCGTTCCGGACGAGGGTCACCGAGTCCTGGCGCTCCCACTCGTCGACGACGAACGGGCCGGTGCCGACCGGTGCGGCGCAGTTCTCCTCCTGGCTGCGCTCCAGGGCCTTCGGCGACTCCATGGCCACCCAGATCTGGGAGAGCGACTCGAGCAGCGCACTGTCGGGCGTGCTCAGCTCCAGCCGGACCCGGTGGTCCTCGACGGCCACCACGTTCTCGATCTTCGCCAGGGCGAGGTAGCCGGTCGACGACGCCGTCGCCGGGTCCTGCACGTGCGCGATGTTGGCGGCCACCGCCTCGGCGTCGAACGGTGTCCCGTCAGTGAACTGCACGTCCTCACGGAGGGTGAACTCCCAGCTCAGGCCGTCGTCGCTCTCCTGCCACTCGGTGGCGAGCCACGGGATGACCTCGCCGCTCTCGTCGAGCGAGACCAGCGGCTCGAGGTACTGGGTCGCGATGAGGGCCTGCGGGTAGTTGCCGCCGACGTGCGGGTCGAGGCACGAGGGCTCCGCGTCACCCGAGGCGTAGGTCAGGGTCCCGCCGGCGACGGGCTCACCGGACGGCTCAGCCGTCGATCCTCCCCCGGGTGAGCAAGCTGCGAGCAGGAGGGCGACCGCGGCCGTGACGACGGCGGTGGCACGCGGACGGGAGAACCGACGCGAGGGCATGGCTACGTGTGCATCCTGTCTGGAAGGTTGTTCCGGAACGACTCCGTTCATGCTCCCAAACCCACGGTCACCGCGGTGATATTCCGCCTGTCGGCGCCACGTGAGGCGCACCACACACGGCGCCGCTGCCCCCGGGCGCTCGATCAGGCTGCGGAGTAGCGCTGGCGAGCGGCCTCGCCCGTCGTTCCCAGTGCCTGACCGACGACGTTCCAGGACAGTCCCTCCGCACGGGCCTGGGCGACCGCGTCACGAACCGCCTTCTCGGCCTGACCCGTCAGATAGATCCGCCTGGCCGCGGCTCGCTGCAGCTCCAGCAGAGCCGGCGGGGTCGGCCGCAACCGCTCGGTGTACCCCTCCGACGCGGCCTTGGCTGCCATCTGCTCGCCCCAGGCCTCCAGCTCCGCCCGCTCCTCGGGCGTCAGGTTCAGATCCTCGATCCTCATGGTCACCTCACCTCGCCTCTCTCCTTCGGCGTCAGGAACTTGTCTCGTGCTTCCATCGCGTGGAAGACCACGAACTGGATGCCCCACTTCGAACGGTGCCCTATCTCCAGCAGCGCCCCTGACTCGGCCGGACCGATGGTCATGACCGAACCGTCCTCGTCATTGTCGAAGCTACGCAACGAGAAACCCAACGCGTGCCCGATATCCGCCTCCATGGTCCCCGGGTGCTTCAACGCACTCGGTAGAACCAGGATGCCCTCAACCTCATCCATTTCGCAAGGCTACTTGCCAAGCCGCCTTGTTGCCTGGGGTGGCTCGGGCTCCTCCATCGACGACGCGGCAGGACAACTCCGTCCGGATCCGTCGTCGAACGGCCCGCCGCCTGCACTCGACCCCTACCCTGGTGCCCGCTCCTCAGTAGCTGTTGGGCGCCAGGACGGACTGCCAGTGCCAGGGCTCGGGGTTACGGCCGGAGGGCTCCGCGAACGGCGGGTGCACCCAGCCGTAGGCCTCGGCGTTCGCCTTGAGCCACTCGTACTGCGCCGACCCGAACGTCTGCACTCCCCCGCCGATGTCGATCGCCAGCCCCGTGCCGTGGTTCGAGCAGCCCGGCGGGGCCGCGGTCCTGGACGACGGGTCGTACAGCGCCTCCTGCTGCGCGTACGTGCGGTAGGACGAGTTGATGGTCAGGTTCACGCCGAACTCGGCCGCGTACGCCGCGTTCAGCTCGACGAGCCCGCCGACGACGTCCGCCCGCACCTGGTGGCTCACCGAGAACGGGACGGTCGCCAGCTCCGACGACGAGAGGTGGCCGTTCTCCGCCGACCACACCTGATCCGGTTCGGGGCACGTACCGGCCGGCGTCGTGCCCGTGGCACCGTCGGTGCCGCCGTCCGTCGCGGCGTCCGTGTCGTCCGCGGAGTCCTCGCCCGCGGCACCTCCGGCCGGTCCGACGACGTCGGACTCGACCTCCATCGCCTCCTCCGGTGCCGTGGAGAGAACCACGGCGACCGCGTCCTCGATCTGTGCCTGCACCGCGGACATGGCCGTGGCCAGCTTCCCGGTCCTGCCGAGCAGGCCCGCCACCTCGTTCCCCCGTGCGGCGGTACCGGCCCGCGCCGGCGCGGCCTGGCCCGGAGCGGCAGCCGTCACCAGGGCTTCCGCCTGCGCGTCCAGGTCCCCGGCCTGGTCCAGTGCCGCGCGCAGATCCTCCCGGTCCGGCGCGGCGGCGGTCTCCGCGGACTCCGCGTAGGCCTTCTCCCCGGCGGCCACGACCTCCCGCAGGGCCGCCCGGGCCTCGGCCAGGTGCGGCAGGGCCCGTTCCAGCCGCACCGCACGCCCGGACTCGACCACCGTCCGGGTCGCCTCGCGCAGGGTGGTGACCACCGCTCCGGCGTCGGCGCGCAGCGTGCTCATGCGTTCCAGGACCGCCCTGGCCTCCTCCTCCGTGCCCGACGGCGACCAGGTCACCGATCCGAGCGACGTCACCAGCCGGCGGGCGTCGTCGAGAGCCGTGTCGAGCGCCAGGCGTTCCGGCTTCTGCGCGGCCCGCCCGTCCGGTCCCTCCCGGACCGCCCGTGCGGACTCCACCTCGCCGGCCAGGTGTGCGCGGAGCGTCACGCTCTCGGTGGCCGCCGCCTGCGCGTCCACCGCCACCGACGACCGCGCCGCGGCCTCCGTCAGCGGGTCGAGCAGCCCGAGCGCGTACGCACCGCCGGAAGCCGAACCCAGCCCCAGGACGACGACGGCGGTGACCAGCCACCTCCGCCTACCTCGTCGTGCCCGCCGCTCCGCGGCACGCCGGGCGCGCGGCGAGGACGGAGCCGGCCGGGTCGTCGGCAGCTCCGGCCACAGCGGGGTCTCGGTCAGCACCGAAGAAATCTACCCCGCCGGGACGAGGAGACCACGGAGCGGGCGAAGTTCGCCGGGACGCGGCGACGCCGGGAACTCTTGTCGTCGCCCCCACGTTCTCACCCCGCCGAGCCGCGCCTTCGCCCCCGGCGGCGAGGGCCCGCGGCATATACTCGCCGCGTTCGGACGCCCTACTGCGAGGAGCACCGATGACCGAGCCGATGCCGCTTCAACCGCCTGCCCCCGCAGCCGAGCCCCTCGTGCTGAGCGCACCCGACCCGGTCCAGCCCGTCGCCGCCACCCAGGCGCCCAGGATGGCACCCAAGGTCGATCCCGCGGTCGCGCCGGCGCTCGACCAGAAGGTCAGCACCTACCTCGACGGCCTGCTCACCGCCGACACCAAGAGCCCCGAGTTCGCCAAGCGCGCCGACGACGTGCGCACCATGGGCGACCAGGACATCCGGCAGGCCGCCGACTCCAGCAACCGGCTCCTCGCCACGCCGGTCCGCGCGCTCAAGGAGGGCGGCCTCGCCGACGGCTCCAAGGTGGGCCAGACCCTGCTGGAGCTGCGGCGCACCGTCGAGGACCTGGACCCGTCCGAGGCGAGCGTGGGCCGCAAGATCCTCGGGATCATCCCGTTCGGCGACAAGCTCCAGGACTACTTCCGCCGCTACGAGTCCGCCCAGGGCCAGCTCAACGCCATCATCCAGGCCCTCTACAACGGGCAGGACGAGCTGCGCAAGGACAACGCCGCGCTCAACCTGGAGAAGCAGAACCTCTGGGACACGATGGCGCGGCTCAACCAGTACATCTACGTGGCCGAGCGGCTCGACGCCCAGCTCTCCGCGAAGATCGCCGAGCTCCAGGTCGCCGACCCCGAACGGGCCAAGGCACTGTCCGAGGACGTCCTGTTCTACGTGCGTCAGAAGCACCAGGACCTGCTCACGCAGCTCGCGGTCTCGATCCAGGGCTACCTCGCGATCGACATCATCATCAAGAACAACATCGAGCTCACCAAGGGTGTCGACCGGGCCACCACCACCACCGTCTCCGCGCTGCGCACCGCCGTCATCGTGGCGCAGGCGCTCGCGAACCAGAAGCTCGTGCTGGACCAGATCGGCGCGCTGAACACCACGACGTCGAACATGATCGCCTCGACCTCCAAGATGCTCGCCGACCAGTCGGCCACGATCCAGGAGCAGGCCGCGAGCTCGACGGTCGGCATCGAGCAGCTGCAGGCGGCGTTCGCGAACATCTACGCCACGATGGACTCGATCAGCGACTTCAAGAGCCGGGCGCTCGACTCGATGTCGCAGACCATCGGCGTGCTGGAGACCGAGACCACCAAGGCCTCGGCGTACGTGGAGCGGGCACGGCGCACCAACACCGACGGCGTGGCGAGCGGTTCTCTCGACCTCAACACCCCGTGACGGCGGGCTCGGAGGCAGGCATGAGCTGGTGGCGGCGACTCTTCGGCGGCGGACGCACCGAGGAAGCGGAGCAGACCGTCACGATCCCGGCCCCGCCCACCACCGAGCAGATCGTGACGGCCGTCGACGCCGTCCTCGAGCGGGCGTCCGGGCGGGCGCCCGCCGCGGTGACCGCCCGGGTGCAGCGCGTGGCCGAGACCGTGCACGAGATGGCGCCCCGCCTGGACCGGCTCGGCGCCGGCTCCCAGCAGGCGCACACGGTGGTCGCCACCGCGACCAGCTACCTGCCCGAGGCTGTCGACGCGTATCTGCGTCTCCCCCGTGACTTCGCCGACCGGCGGGTCGTGGACCGGGGCAAGACATCGCTCATGATCCTGTGCGACCAGCTCGACCTGCTCGGCGCCACGATCGACAAGATCTCCGACGCCGTGTCCCGCGCCGACGCGGTCGCCCTCGTGGCGCACGGCCGGTTCCTCGAGGAGAAGTTCGGCACCTCCGGCCTGACGCTCCCCGGTTCCACCCCGGGCACGCTGCCCGCGCCCGGAGCGTCCGACCCTGGGACGACGTCGGGCCCCGCCCCCCTGGAGGCCCCGTGACCACCGCGGCACTCGGCGCAGCCCTCGACGCTCTCACCGCGACGGCCACCGCCGTCGGCGTGAGCGGCCCCGCGGCGCGTGCCGAGGGCGAGCGACTGGCGGCAGCGGTCGCCGAGTCGTCCCCCGGCGCCCCGGCCGACTGGATCGCGGCCACGGGGCGCCCGACGTCGGGCGGCAGCCTGCAGCCGTTCTTCGACGCGGCGGTGAGCGCCCGCCGCTGGCGCTCCACCCCGACCGACCTGCTCACCGAGCTCATCACCACCGGTTCGCCCCACGCACCGCAGTACGCGGAAGCTCTGGCCACGGTCGTCGACGCCGCGGCCGCCCTGGGCGACCCCAGCATCAGCGCCATAGCGGCGGCCGAGGGCACCAAGGCAGTCCACCGCAGCGCGGCAGCAGGTCGCGACACGGCGCCGACATCACCTCACACGCCGACCCTGATGCCGACCACCCCACCCGACCTGACGCGCCCCCGCGACCCCCGCGACTACCTCCCCTTCCCCACCGCGGAACGCGAGCGCACCGGAAAGGCCGCGGGGTCCGCGGCCGCACCGGCCGAGGTCGCCGAGCCCGTCGCAGAACGCACCCTCGAAGAGCTCCTGGAAGAGCTCGACCAGCTCACCGGACTAGGAAGAGTCAAGGACGAGATCCGCCGCCAGACCGAGCTCCTGCGCATCGAGCGCCTCCGCGGCGAGGCGGGCTTGAGCGCCCCCACGCTGACCCGTCACCTGGTCTTCGTCGGCAACCCCGGCACGGGCAAGACGACGGTGGGCCGGCTCGTCGCCGGGATCTACCGCGCGCTGGGCCTGCTCGACAAGGGTCACCTCGTCGAGGTGGACCGCTCCGAGCTGGTCGCCGGCTATCTGGGGCAGACCGCCGAGAAGACGACGGCGGTCGTGGAACGCGCCCTGGGCGGCGTCCTGTTCATCGACGAGGCGTACGCCCTGGCCGAGGACCAGTACGGTCGTGAGGCGGTGGACACCCTCGTCAAGGACATGGAGGACCACCGCGACGACCTCGTGGTGATCGTCGCGGGCTACCCGGGCCCGATGGCCCGGTTCGTGGGCACCAACCCGGGGCTGGAGAGCCGGTTCGCGCGCACCATCACCTTCGAGGACTACTCCGGCGACGAGCTGCGGCAGATCTTCGCGGGCATGGCCCGGGCCGCCGACTTCGAGCCGGAGCCCGCCACGCTTGAGCATTTTGACCGCCTCGCGGCCCAGCAGGCGCGCGGCGAGGGCTTCGGCAACGGGCGCTGGGCCCGCAATGTCCTCGATTCCGCGATTGCCCGGCACGCCTGGCGCCTGCGGGACGTTGAACGACCGACGCTGGACCAGCTGCGCACGCTGGTCCCGGAAGACCTGGAGGATGTCGTGGACATCGGGACAGACAGCGAGGCCACCGCGTGACCGCATCGCTGACGACGACGAACCCGGCTGCGGCCGGCCCTGCGACCGCGACCGCCACGCCGGCCGGCCGTTTCAGGGCGGGTCTCGCGACCACTCCGGGCCGTCTGGCGCTGGCCACGGCGGTGGCCGTGGCGGCCTGCCTGCTCCTCGGGGTGACCGGCTTCCTCGCGGGCAACGGCCAGTCCGCGGCGCTGCAGGACGCGCAGCGGGACGCGGCCCAGCTGGTGGGCACGCAGGAGCTGCGCAACGACCTGGTGTCGGCCGACGCGACGGCGACCAACGCGTTCCTCGTGGGCGGGCTGGAGCCGACGGAGGCACGCGAGCGCTACGAGGCGAGCCTGTCCGAGGCCGCGGAGGCCGTCCCGGCGCTGGCCGCGACGGCGCGGGGCGAGGGTGAGGCCGCCGACCTCGCCGCGGTCGCCGACTCGGTGCAGCGGTACGCGGGTCTGGTCGAGTCGGCCCGGGCGAACAACCGGCAGGGCTTCCCGGTCGGTGCGGCCTACCTGGACCAGGCGTCGGCCGCGCTGCGCGACGAGGTACTGCCCACCATCGACGAGGTGGCGGTCTCCACGTCGCAGCGGGTCGACGCCGACATGGGTTCCGTCGCCCTCGCCCAGGCCCTCCTGCTGTTCGTGCTGCTGGCCCTGGTGGCGCTGGGCGCCGTCCAGCTCTGGCTCGCGCGGCGCACGCACCGCGTCGTGAACACCGGCCTGGCGGCCGCGAGCCTCGCCCTCCTGGTGGGCGGCGTGGTCGCGGCGGCAGCGGTGCTGGGCGGCAACGGCGTCGCCCGGTCGGTCGCGAGCGGCCCGTACGCGGCGACCGTCGCCACGTCGGAGGCCCTGTCGCTGGCCACCGACGCCAAGTCGATGGAGTCCTTCACACTGATCAAGCGCGGGTCGGGCGGCGACTTCGAGGAGTCGTACCAGACGTCGCTCGCCGGCGCCAAGTCGCTGCTGGCCGAGGCCGCCGAGGCGACCGACACCGGCTCCGACCCCCTGTCCCTCCTGAACGCGTGGGACGAGAAGCACCAGGAGATCCGCACCCTGGACGACGAAGGCAACTGGGACGACGCGGTCAGTGCCGCGACAGCCACCGGCGACGACACGGCGGGCGCTGCCTTCACCGCGTTCTCCGACCAGGCCCAGGCTGACGTCCGGACCACGAGCGACGCCGCGGTCGAGCGGCTCGGCTCCGCGGCGACCACCGCGCAGGTAGCGGCCTGGATCGCCCTCGTGCTCGGGGTCGCAGGGGCCATCGCCGCTGCTGCCGGGATGAACGTCCGCCTGAAGGAGTACCGATGAGCATGCGTGCAGTCCGCAGACCGATCGTCACCGCCCTCGTGGCGCTCGCCCTCGTCGGCACGACGGCGGCGTGCGCTCCCGAGTCGACCACGCACCTGCTCACCGGCGCGGCCGGGGTGGGTTCGACGGCGCAGGAGTCCACGCAGGAGTCGGCCCCCGAGGCCGCGACCGGCGGTGCGGCGCCCAGCACCGCCACCGCGGCCCAGGAGTGCAGCGACGGGCGGCCCGCCGTCGCGTCCATGGCCCCGGGCGGCAGTCCCGAGGTGACGTCCGGCTCCACGATGGCGGCCATCCGGGAGCGCGGCGCGCTCGTGGTGGGTGTCTCGGCGGACACGCTGCTGATGGGCTCGCGCAACCCGTTCTCGGGCAACATCGAGGGCTTCGACATCGACGTGGCCCGGCAGATCGCCGACGCGATCCTCGGCGACCCGGACAAGATCCGGTTCCGCGTGATCACGTCCGGTGACCGCGAGACGGTCCTGGCCGAGCACGAGGTCGACATCGTGACGCGCGCCTTCACCATCAACTGCGACCGCTGGGAGAACATCGCGTTCTCGGCGGAGTACTACCACGCGGGCCAGAAGCTCCTGGTTCCCTCGACCTCCGAGGTCACCGGCATCGAGGACCTCGCGGGGCAGCGGGTCTGCGCGCCCGAGGGCACGACGACCCTGGAGCGGCTCGGGGAGTGGGAGGGCGTCGAGGCGGTGCCCGCTGTCACCCACACCACGTGCCTGGTCCTGTTCCAGCAGGGTGCGGTGGACGCCATCACCGGCGACGACACGGTCCTGGCCGGCTTCGCCGCGCAGGACCCGTACGCGAAGGTCGTCGGCGACGCCGTGAGCGACGAGCCCTACGGCGTCGGTGTCCCGGCCGACCAGCCGGACATGGTGCGGTTCGTCAACGGCGTGCTGGAGGACATGGTCGCCGGCGGGCAGTGGGAGAGGTCCTACGACCGCTGGCTGGGCGGGGCGCTCGGTCCCGCACCCGCAGCGCCCGAGCCCGTGTACGGACGGGCGCCGTGAGCAGGACCGGACGAGCGCCGGCGCCGCCCGGCGCCCTGGGGGTCGCGGCTGAGCCCGCGGAGCTCCTGAGCTATCTGTCGGACCTCCAGGCGTGGCTCGACGCGCGCCGCGCCGACCTGGACCGGCTCGACACCGCGGCGCACCGGTCCGACGAGAGCTCCGTGACGGCCGACGTCGTGCTGGCCCTGACCCTGTGGCAGGCGGTGCGCACGCGCACCGACGAGCTGGTCGCGGTGTGGGACTCCGGCCGCGCGGACGCCGTCGCGCGCGAGCGCATGTCCCAGCTGATCTGGGGGCGTCTGGGCGGCGACCCGGCCACCTCGCTGCTCTCCCTGGTCGACGCCGCGCGCCTGTGCGACGCGCAGGCGGACCAGCTCGCCGCACGCCTCTCCTTCGACCCGCACGCCGCCGACGTCACCGCCCGCCTGCGGTCCGTGGCCGCCGGGATCGTCCGCGCCGAGGACGCGGCGCACGCCTCCGCCGACACCGAGGACGACGCCGTCGTCGCCCGCCTGCGCGACCGGCTGGCCCGCCTCAAGTCCGACGCCGCCCGCGGTGCCGACATCACCGGACCGCTCGGCGCGCTCGAGGACGACGTCGCACGCAGCGAGCGGGACCTCATCGTGGCCACCGCGCGCCGCCGGTCGCTCGCCAAGGACCGGGAGCGCGCCGTCGCGCTGCGCACCACCCTGGCGGACCGGGCACCCGTGCTCCACCAGATGGCGGAGCGCTGCCGCCGGGAGATCGCCGACCCGCCGCGGCTCGCGGTCCCGGACGTGACCCGCCTCGGCGACGTCCCGACCGAGCCCGACCGGCTCACGACGTACGTCCAGCGGCTGGGCGCCGTCGAACGCGCGATGGAGAAGGTCGAGGACGCCTACACGGCCCCTCTGCGCGAGCGCGCCGAGCTGCGCTACCGCGTCAAGAACCTGATGACGAAGGCCCAGGGCAACGGGCGGGCGGCGTCGTCCACCGTGAAGGCGGGCGAGGACGAGGCGCGCGAAGCGCTGGACGCCACGCCCTGCGACCTTGCCCTGGCACGGCACTTCACCGAGCAGCTCGAGACGCTCGTGCGCGATCTCCCGGAGGGACACCGATGACGACACAGGCCTGCGCCGAGCCGGACTGCACCGGCACCATCGAGGACGGCTACTGCAACGTGTGCGGCGCCCCCGCCGGCGGCAACCCCGCCGGGGGCGCGCTCGCCGCGGTGGCGGCCTCGTGGGGCGCCGACGACCCCACCACGCTGCGCGCCTCGGGCGGGATGCCCGAGATGTCGCAACCCTCCACCGGACGCACCAGCTCGTCCCGCCTCGCGTCCACCGCCCTAGGCTCGGCCCGGATGGCTGCCGGCACCTACCAGACCCGGCGCGTCGGCACCGGCTCGACGCGGCTGCGCGGGCACCGGCTCGGCGCGGGCCTCACCACCGTGCCGCACACGCCGGTCGCCGACCCGCTGCAGGCCGTGATGACCACGCCCGAGCTCGCGGAGAGCAAGCGGTACTGCCCCACCTGCGGCCAGCCGGTGGGCCGCGCCCGCGACGGCGTCCCCGGCCGCATCGCCGGGTTCTGCGGGCACTGCGGCGCGCGCTACGACTTCGCACCCGCGCTCAAGGCGGGCGACCTCCTGGCCGGCCAGTACGAGGTGGTGGGCTGCCTCGCCCACGGTGGCCTGGGCTGGATCTACCTGGCGCGCGACCGCAACGTCAGCGGCCGCTGGGTGGTGCTCAAGGGCC
Organism: Promicromonospora iranensis; assembly: GCF_028994775.1. Taxonomy (GTDB): domain Bacteria; phylum Actinomycetota; class Actinomycetes; order Actinomycetales; family Cellulomonadaceae; genus Promicromonospora; species Promicromonospora iranensis_A. Next base: position 325,945 of record NZ_JAJQMN010000003.1, read on the forward strand.
TGCTCAACGCGGGCGACAGGGAGGCGTACGAGGCGGCGGTCGCCGAGCGCCAGTTCCTCGCCGAGGTGGAGCACCCGCTCATCGTCGAGATCTTCAACTTCGTCCTGCACGAGGGCCTCGGCTACACCGTCATGGAGTTCGTGGGCGGCAAGTCGCTCAAGGACGTGCTCAAGGAGCGCCGCGACAAGGGCGGCGGGCAGGCCCGGCCGCTGCCCGTGGACCAGGCCATCGCGTACATCCTCGAGGTGCTGCCCGCGTTCAGCTACCTGCACGACCACAACCTGCTGTACTGCGACTTCAAGCCGGACAACATCATCGCCCAGGGCGACGGCGTCAAGCTGATCGACATGGGCGGCGTGCGCCGCATCGACGACATGACGTCGGCCATCTACGGCACCATCGGCTACCAGGCGCCCGAGGTGGCGGAGATCGGCCCGTCCGTGGCGTCCGACATCTTCACGCTCGGCCGGACGCTGGCCTCCCTGGTGCTCGACTTCCGCGGCAACACCACCGTGTACCAGTCGTCGTTCCCGCCGGTCGCCGAGACGCCCGTCTTCCAGAAGTACGACTCGTTCTACCGCTGGCTGGCCAAGGCGTGCGCGCCGGCGCCCGCCGACCGGTTCGGAGACGTCGACGAGGCCCGCGTCCAGCTCCTCGGCGTGCTCCGCGAGGTGGTCGCCACCGACAAGGGCCCCGGGTACACGGCCACGACGTCCGCGGAGTCGGTCCTGTTCGGCGTACCGCCGCTCGACGGCGCCGACGGCGCGCTGGGCTGGCACGAGCTCCCCGTGCTCAAGGTGGACTCCACCGACCCGATGGCGTCCTGGCTGGCCGGCGTGAACGTCGCCGACCCGACCGCCCGCATGGTCGCGCTCTCCGGCGCCGCTGAGGCGACCGTCGAGGTACGGCTCGCCCTGGCCCGGGCCGCCATCGAGGCCGGCGACCTCGGCCGGCTGCGCGAGACGGTCGCGCAGATCCTCGAGCACGACCCGTGGGAGTGGCGCGCCGCCTGGATGGAGGGCCTCGGGCACCTCTCGGCGGGCGACCCCGCGGCCGCCCGTGCCTCGTTCAACGCCGTCTACGGGCAGGTGCCCGGCGAGCCGGCACCGAAGCTCGCGCTCGCCACGGTCTGCGAGGTGTCCGGCGAGCCCGGTGTCGCCGAGCAGCTGTACAGCACCATCGCGCGCGCCGACTCCAACTACACCGGCGCCGCCGCGTTCGGTCTCGCCCGCGTCCGGGCGGGTGGTGATGACCTCGACGGCGCCCTCCGGGCGCTCGACCTCGTCGGTCCCACCCGCGGTTCCTTCCCCGACGCCCGCCTGCGGCGGGCCCGGCTCCTCGTCGACGCGCGGCGCACGCTGCTCGACCTGTCCGACGCCGTCGCCGGGCTCGACAACGCGCACGTCCCCGACCGCCCCAAGGCCGAGGTCACCGTAGACGCCCTCTCGGGCGCGCTCGGTCTGGTCACGCGCAGCGGTCCCGACCCGAGCGTGCGGGTGGCCGGCGCCGAGGCCACCGAACCCGCGCTGCGGGACCGCCTGGAGCAGGCCCTGCGCACCCTCGCCCGCCTCACCGAGGACCGCTCGGAGCGCGTGGCGCTCGTCGACCGGGCAAACTCCGTACGGCGGTGGACCATGCGTTGAGCGGCCCGCCGTACCGGAACCGGTGCACAGAGGCACCGAACGGTGATCCGCTCACGGTGATCCGGTGAAAGACAGTCGCGGGGTGCGAACCCTGACGAGGCAAGGAGACCGACCCAGACATGAGTGCCGACGACAGTAGCCTCGCCCGCTGCCCCAACTGCGGAGAGAACGCGGCGCCCCGCGCCCGGTTCTGCGAGAACTGCGGCACGCCGCTGGGCACCACCGAAGCGTCCGCCCCCTCCGAGGTGACCCTCGAGCTGGCGCCCACCGTCGTGGACCCCGACCCGGCGACCGGCGACTCCGCCGCCCGCCGGTCCTGCGCGGCGTGCGGCGGCATCATCGCCCCGGACGGGTACTGCGCCGACTGCGGCACGCCCGGCCAGTCCGAGCGCGACCACTTCGAGGAACGCCCGGCCGACTGGGTGGCCGGCGTCTGCGACCGGGGTGTACGCCACGCGCGCAACGAGGACGCGATGGCGCTCGCCGCGGGCGGCACCTTCGCGGCTCTCGTGGTGTGCGACGGCGTGTCCAGCGCACCCGACTCCGACGTCGCCTCGCTCGCCGCGAGCCGGGCCGCACGGGACGTGCTCGTCGCCTACGGGCCGGAGGGTTCGAGCTCCGTGGAGGGCGCCACCAGCCGGCGCATCGCCGGCTGGACCGACGCGATGGTCGCCGCGTCCCGCGCGGCGGGCCAGGCCGTACGGGGCGCCGCGGAACAGCTCGCGGCGACGAAGGGCACCGACGTGGCGGACGACCCGCCGTCGTGCACCTTCGTGGCCGCCGTCGTGGACAACGGCCTGATCGTCGCCGGCTGGCTGGGCGACTCCCGCGTGTACTGGCTGCCGGACGCCGGGCAGGCCGAGCAGCTCAGCGTCGACGACTCCTGGGCCCAGGAGATGATCGCGGCCGGCGTGCCGCGCGCCCAGGCCGAGACGTCGCCCCAGGCGCACGCGATCACGCGGTGGCTGGGACCGGACGCGCCGGACACCGACGCGCGCTGCGCCGCCACCCTCCCGACCGGGCCGGGTTGGCTGCTGGTGTGCTCCGACGGCCTCTGGAACTACTGCTCCGACGCGCACGAGATGAGTGACCTCGTGCAGCGGTTCGCCACGTCCGGCGACCCGCACACCACGGCCGCGGCGCTCGTGCGCTGGGCCAACGCACAGGGCGGGCGGGACAACATCACCGCCGCGCTCGCCCGTGTCTCCCCAGCTGTCACCGAGCAGCGATAGCCTGCCGTTACCGAGAGGAGCCACCGTGGCCGAGTTCTCCGCCGAGGTCTTCCAGAACGAGTTCCTGTCCGACGGCGGCACTGATGTGCACGCCGTCGTCACCGTGACCTGCACGGGCGCGGGATCCGCCGCCGCCGCCGGGGCGAGTCCGGGCGCGGCCGGCGTCGCCGAGATCGTCGCCGTCGACACCTCCGGGTCGATGCAGGGCCGCAACATGGAGGCGGCGAAGCACGCGGCGGCGGTGGCCGTGGACCAGATCCCGGACGGCACCCTGTTCGCCATCATCGGCGGCTCCCACGTGGCGACGCGGATCTTCCCGTACCCCAACGCACGGGTACCCATGGTGGCCATGGAGCCGGGGGCCCGGCACGAGGCCAAGCGCGCCATCTCGACCATGGCCGCCGGCGGCGGCACCGCCATCTCGTCCTGGCTCCGCCTCGCCGACGATCTCTTCGCCACCGTGCCGGTGGCCCAGAAGCACCTGATCCTGCTGACGGACGGCAAGAACGAGTCCGAGCCGACGATGCACCTCGACCGGATGATCGCCGACGTCACCGGGCACTTCCAGTGCGACGCCCGCGGCGTGGGCGACCGCTGGGTGGTGGAGGAGCTGCGCAAGATCTCGACCGCGCTGCTCGGCACCGTCGACCTCATCGCCCGGCCGGAGGACATCGCCGAGGACTTCTCCGCCCTGGTCCGCAAGTCCATGGCTCGCGGTGTCGCCGCGGTGGACCTGCGGGTCTGGGCGCCGCAGGGTTCGGACGTCCTGTTCGTCAAGCAGGTCGCACCGGAGGTCGACGACCTCACCGGGCGCCGCACCCAGGTGAACGCCCTGACGAGCGCCTACCCGACGGGCGCGTGGGCCGACGAGACCCGCGAGTACCACGTGGCGGTCCGGGTGCCGGCGAAGCCGGTAGGCTCCGAACAGCTCGCCGCGCGTGTCCAGGTCGCCGTGGGCGACGAGGTCGCGGCGTCGGGCCTGGTCAAGGCGAAGTGGTCGGACGACTCCACGCTCACCGCCCGGATCAGCCCCGAGGTGGCGCACTACACGGGCCAGGCGGAGCTCGCCTCGGCAATCCAGGAGGGCCTCGCCGCGAAGGCGGCCGGCGACGAGGCGACGGCGACGGTGAAGCTCGGCCGCGCCGTCCAGCTCGCCGCCGAGACGGGCAACGACGAGGCGACCTCACGCCTGCGCAAGATCGTGGAGGTGGAGAACGAGGAGGAGGGCACCGTGCGCCTCAAGCGGAACACCGCCAAGCTGGACGAGATGGCACTCGACACCGCGTCCACGAAGACGACCCGGGTACGGCGCGCATGACGGTCGTCTGCCCGGAGGGCCACACCAGCCAGTCCACGGACTACTGCGACGTGTGCGGTACGCCGATCCCGGCCGGCCGGCCGTCGGCCGAGCCGAGCGCGCCCGCGGTGGACCCGGCTGCGACCGCCTCCGCCGAGGCTTCGGCCGAGGGCTCCGGCGGCGGCCCGGTGACCTGCCCCAACTGCGGTGACCTGTCCCCGTCCGGCTCCCTGTTCTGCGAGAACTGCGGGTACGACTTCACCACCGGTACGGCGGCCCCGCAGGCCCCGCCGCCGTCCGCGCTGGACCTGAGCGGGCTGGACACGGCTCCGCCGGTAGCCTCTCCGGTACCGGCCGCACCGCCGCAGGGCTCGCCGGCGCCGTCGTCGTCGGGCGCACCCGCGCCGTCGTCAGGCACGCCTGCGCCGTCAACAAGCGGTGTGCCCGCACCGTCGCCAGGCGGTGGCGGGCTGAGCGCGCCGCCCGTCCCGGGCGACGACACGTGGGTCGCGGAGATCTGGGTGGACCCCGACTGGTACGCGCACGAGCGCCCCGAGGACCCGATGCCGTCGGCGGGCCTGCCCGGCCTCGTGACGCTGCGGCAGCGCAGCCTCCTGGTGGGCCGGCCGTCGCAGTCCCGGAACATCCGGCCCGACGTCGACTGCGGCAGCGACCCGGGGGTGTCCCGCCGCCACTGCCAGCTGACCACCGACGGGCTGCGCTGGTGGGTGGAGGACCTGGGCTCGTCGAACGGCACGTTCGTCGCCGCCACGGGCGATCCCCTGCCCGACACCCCGCTGACGCAGGGGATCCGCCGGGAGGTCGAGGAGAGCGACCGGATCTACCTCGGCGCCTGGACGCGCCTGGTCATCCGGAAGGCCCTGCCGGGCGAGGCCTAGCAGGCCGGAACAAAAAAGCCGTGCGCTGCGCGGGTGCCACCTGCCAGGCTCAAGGCACACCGCGGTGACGTCCGTCCGGTCCCATACCGGGCGGTGGAAGGGCCCGGCCAGGCCCATGTCGGGAGACCGACACATCCAGCGTCACGAAAGGCACTCACGTGCACACCGAGTACGACCTGGCGCTGTCCCTTCACCGGGACCGCCTCCGCGACGCCGAGGAAGAGCGGCGTTCTCACCGGCTCCGTCAGGAGCAGAAGCGACGCAAGGCCGAGGCCCGCGCCGCACACCGCAACGACAGCCGCGCACGGGTTCCCGCCCTGCGCGCCCGGTCGGCATGACCCCCGTGGCGCCCGCCGGAACCCACCGGCCACCCGGCGCCGCTCGACACCCCCGAAGCAGAGCGTGGTCCCAGGACCCGCTCTGCTTCGGCGTCTCCGGCCCGTCCGGGCGACCCGTCGCACCCCGAGCTCCGCTCTGCGCCCGCTGACCTGGGCAAAGGTGCCGCACGTCACCGCTGTCCGCCTTGCGCGGTATTTCCATGATCAGGGAGGATGTAACACGACGGAAACACACGAGGGACGTCCGAGCCGCGACCCGGCGGGCACGCCCTTCCCCACCGTCGCCCTCTCCCCACCCCTGGAAGGACCAGACACATGCATGCCCAGACCGCGTACTACATCGGCCGCGCACAGGTCGCCGAGATCGCCCGCCGCGCGGAGGTCGCCGGTGCCCAGGAGCGCGCCCTGCGCGAGCGCCCCGAGCGCCGCACCACCAAGCGCTCCAAGCGGCTCCGCCTGACCTGACCGCCGATCCGGCCGCCCGTAGCTTCTGACGGCGGTTCGTGACGCCGACCTCGAGGTCGGACACCCTGGCCCTTCCTCGGACGACTTCGGTCGCCTACGGGAGGGCCTTCCTGTGCGCTGCGGCCCGGACCACAGCCCCGGCGTCACCTCGCCGCTCCGGACGCAATAGGCTGAGCGGCGTGAGCCTTCCCAATCCCAACGAGCGCATCGTCTGGATCGACTGCGAGATGACGGGCCTGGACCTGCGCGCCGACGCGCTCGTCGAGGTCGCCGCGATCGTCACCGACTCCGACCTCAACGTCCTGGGCACCGGTGTCGATGTCCTCGTGAAGCCCCCGGCCGAGGCGCTGGCGCAGATGAACGACTTCGTCCGCGCCATGCACACGACGTCCGGCCTGCTCGACGAGCTGGACGGAGGGTTGACGCTCGCGGAGGCGCAGGAGCAGATCCTGGCCTACGTCCGGCAGTGGGTGCCCGAACCGGGCAAGGCGCCGCTGGCCGGCAACTCCGTCGGCACGGACAAGACGTTCCTCGACCTGCACATGCCCGAGCTCGTGGAGCACCTGCACTACCGGATCGTCGACGTGTCGTCCATCAAGGAGCTCGCACGGCGCTGGTACCCGCGTGTCTACTTCGCGTCACCGAAGAAGGGCGGTGGGCACCGCGCGCTCGCCGACATCCTCGAGTCGATCGACGAGCTGCGCTACTACCGCGAGGTCCTGTTCCCCGCCCACCCCGGCCCTGACACGGCCACCGCGCGCGCCGCCGCGCAGCGCATCGCAGAGACGTCCGTCACGAAGCAGCTCGCCCCGTAGTTTTCAGTTCGGTCGGGGGCCACCGACCATGTATGCTTTTCGACGGCCGCCGGTCCACGATCGGCGGGCATGGTGGGCGTAGCTCAGCTGGTAGAGCATCGCGTTGTGGTCGCGAGGGCCGCGGGTTCAAGTCCCGTCGCTCACCCCATGCGGAAGGGCCCCTCACTCACGTGAGGGGCCCTTCGTCGTTGCCGGACGCCGCGGGCGGCCTGCGCCCCGCGGCCGCCCGCGCTCAGCCCAGGAGCTTCACCACGGCGTCCGCGAGCTTGTCCTCGACACCCGTGCCGTACTTCATCCACAGCGACGGCTCGGTGAGCTCCAGCTCGATGACCATAGGGGCGCCGTCGTCACCCGAGACGAGGTCCACGCGCGCGTAGGTGAACTCCGCGCCCGTGGCCTCCCGGGCCACAGCGAGCGCCCGCTCGGCCACCTCGACCTGCGCGGGCGTGGCCTCGAACGCGGACTTCTCCTCCTCCGCGTAGAGCTCGCTGGTGTCCTCCGCGGGGCCGGTGAGCAGCGCGTTCTTGCGGACGGCGTGGGTGAGCTCGCCGTCGATGAAGATGAGGCAGGTCTCACCGGCCGTGTCGACCGAGGTGACGTAGGGCTGGATCATGACCCAGCGGCCGTCGTCGAGCAGGCGGACGGCGTGCGCGATGGCCTTCGCCCGCGACTGCGCGGACACGGGCTGGTAGCGCCCGGTGTTCTTGGCACCGGCGCTCACCACGGGCTTGACCACGAAGTCGCCGAACGCGGGCATGCGGGTGTGCACCGCACGCTTGGACAGGTGCCGCGCGGGGTCGAGCCAGATGGTGGGGATCACCGGGATACCGGCGTCCTCCAGCACGCGGAGATAGCGCTTGTCGGTGTTCCACTCGATGACGTCGGCGGAGTTGGCCACCTTGGGCAGGGACCGCGCCCATGCGAGGAACTCGTCGTGGCGCGGCGAGTAGTCCCAGGTGGAGCGGACCAGGACGAGGTCGTAGGCCTGCCAGTCCACGGCGGGGTCGTCCCACACCGTGGGTTCGGCCGTCACGCCGCGCTCGGCCAGAGCGGCGATCAGCGGCACGTCGTCCTTGTCGAGATCGGGCAGCTGGGAGCAGGTTGCGAGGGCTACACGGGCGTTGGTCACGCACCGAGACTATCGGGACCGGTTCGGCCGGGTCCCGCGCCGGACGCCGCGCTGGGAGCGGCGTCGGTCACACTGCCGGCTGGCGGCCCGGCTCGTCCTCGGGGACGCCGTCGACCGCGTCCTGAACGGCCGGGGCCCCCTGGCCGGTCCCTGCCGCGTCCGCGGCCCGGCGCAGCGCGCCGAGGATCCCGTCGGCCGTGAGCGAGCCGACGACGTCGCCCGACTCCTCCACGACCGGCACCCGGCCCATCGCCGAGCCCGGCAGCGCCGCGACCGCCTCGAACGCGTCGGTCAGGCGGGCACCGAGCCGCACGGGCGCGGGAGCCGGCTGGACGATCCGGTCCGCGCTCTCCAGGTCGGCGCGATCGACGCACGCGAGGGCGAGCATGCGGGAGGCGGCGCCCTCACCGGTGAAGTCCCGCACCCGCTCGGACGCCGGGTGGGCCAGCACCGCGAGCGGGCTCGCGACCTGCTCGAGCTTGCCGCCGCGGGACAGCACGGCGATCCGGTCGCCGAGGCGCGCCGCCTCGTCGATGTCGTGGGTCACGAGGATCACGGTGGTCCCCGTCTCGCGCTGGATGCGCTGGAACTCCGTCTGCAGGTGCCGGCGGAACTCCGGGTCGACGGCGCCGAAGGGCTCGTCCATCAGCAGCACCGGCGGGTCGGTGGCCAGGGCGCGCGCCACGCCGATGCGCTGGCGCTCACCGCCGGACAGCTCGTGCGGGTACCGCTTGGCGTAGGTCGCGGCAGGTAGGCCCACCAGGTCCAGGAGCTCGACGACGCGCGCCCGGGTGCGCCTGCGGTCCCAGCCCAGCAGGGCGGGCACTGTCGAGATGTTCGCCTCGACGGTGCGGTGCGGGAACAGCCCGACGTTCTGGATGACGTAGCCGATGCGGCGGCGCAGTGCCACGGGGTCGGCGGTGGTGACGTCCTCGCCGTTGAGGAGGATGCGGCCCGACGTCGGCTCCACCAGGCGGTTCACCATGCGCAGCGTCGTGGACTTGCCGCAGCCCGACGGGCCGACGAGGGCGAGCACCTCGTGCTCGCGCACAGCGAGGCTCAGCTCGTTGACGGCGACGGTGCCGTCCCCGTAGGTCTTGCGAACGGAGTCGAGCTCGATCACGGTGCGGGCAGCCATGCCTCCGAACCTACCGGGTCATTCGCGGTAGGTTCGGAGCCATGCCCGGCAACCCCTGGTTCTCCTGGTCCTACGTGGTCGACAACGCGCCCGTGCTCTGGCAGCGCACCGTCGAGCACGCCGGGATCACCATCGAAGCGGTCGCGATCTCGGCCGCCATCGCGATCCCGCTGGGGGCGCTGATCTCCCGGTACCGGTGGTTGTCCGGGCCGGTGCTCGGCACGACGGCTGTCCTGTACACGGTGCCGTCCCTCGCGTTGTTCGCGATGCTGACGCCGGCGCTCGGGATCGGCCGTGCGCCCGTCCTGGTGGGCCTGGTGGTCTACGCGCTGCTCATCATTCTGCGCAACACGGTGGCCGGCCTCGCCACCGTGGACCCCGCCGTCCTCGACGCCGCTCGCGGGCTCGGCTACGGGCCCGGCCGGACGCTCGTCCAGGTGGCCATGCCGAGCGCGCTGCCGAGCATCATCGCCGGCCTGCGGCTGGCCACGGTGTCCAGCGTCGCGCTGGTGACCGTCGGTGTGGTGGTCGGGTTCGGCGGGCTGGGGCAGATCATGTTCCAGGGCTTCCGCAACAACTCCTACCGGGCCGAGATCATGACGGCCACGCTGGCGACGATCCTGCTCGCCCTCGTGCTGGACCTCGCCCTCTGGGCGGCGGGCAGGGCCCTGACCCCGTGGCTGCGCAGGAGGACCGCATGAGCGCCCCCACCGGCGTCGTCGATGAGGCCCTCGTGTGGCTCAACGACCCGCTGACCTGGACCGAGCCCGGCGGTGTGCTGGAGCTGGCCGGTGAGCACCTGTACATGACCGTCGTCGCCGTCGCGGCGGCTGCCGCGGTCGCGATCCCGGTCGGGGCCTGGCTGGGGCACAGCGGGCGGGGAGCCGGCCTCGTCGTCTGGCTCACCAACGCCTCCCGGGCGATGCCCACGCTCGGCATCATCCTGCTCCTCGCCGCGACCGGGCTGTTCGGCAACACAGCCACCGTGATCGCCGCGGCGTTCTTCGCCGTGCCGGTGCTCCTGGTCAACACCTACGAGGGGGTGCGCGGCGCGGACCCCGACGCGCGTGACGCCGCCCGCGGCATGGGCATGAGCGGCGGGCGCATCCTGCTGCAGGTCGAGCTGCCGCTCGCCACCACCCTCGTGTCCGCCGGGCTGCGGACCACGATCGTGCAGGTGGTCGCCACCATCCCCCTCGCGGCGCTCGTCGGCGGCGGCGGACTGGGGCAGATCATCGCGCTCGGCATGGGCACGCAGCGGTACGGCGAGGTGCTCGCCGGTGGCGTGGTGGTCGCGGTGCTGTGTCTCGCCATCGACGGGGTGCTGGCGATCGGGCAGCGGCTGGCCACCCCGGCTCCGCTGCGCGTGAGCGCGCGCTAGGGTCAGGCCCGGACGGCCGCGACCGCCGCGTCGAACAGCTCCACGGGGTCTGCCGCGCCGTCCGACTCGCGCCAGGCCTCGACGGCGATGTCGAGGCAGGCGAGCGCCGCGGCGATGATCGCGCGGGCGCGCGGGTCGGCGGTGGCGCCCGGAGCGATGCCGAGCCGGCGCTCGACGTCGGGGGCGAACAGCTCCTGCCAGCGCAGGTGCTTCTCGAGGTGCTTCGCACGGAGCGACGGCGCGTCCGAGTACATGCGGGCGATCTCCAGCTCGGTCACGGCGTCCGTGTCGGGGCCGCTCAGGGTCTTGAGCGCCTCGCTGAGCGCCTCCCACGCCGTCTCGGTCGCCGGGCGCGCCTCGAGCGCGTCGCGCACACGGAGCCCGAGCGCCTCGAGGTCACCCATGACGACGTCTTCCTTGCTCCCGAAGTAGTGGAAGAACGACCGCCGCGAGATCCCGGCGGCGGACGCGATCTGGTCGACGGTGGTCGCCTCGAACCCCTGCTCGGCGAACAGGCGCAGCGCCGTGTCGGTGATCTCGGCGCGGACGGCCCTGCGTGTCCGCTCCCGCAGCGTCAGGTTCTCAGGCGTCGAACTCATGGAGGGATCCTACCGTCGGTGCAAAGCTTGCACTCAGTGTCATGTTCTGCGTACGGTGCAGTATGGCCTCCATCGACTTCACCGCCCAGACCACCCTCGTCACCGGCGCCAGCTCGGGTATCGGCGCCGCGTTCGCCCGAGCACTCGCGAAGCGCGGCTCCGACGTGATCCTGGTCGCCCGCCGCATCGACCGGCTGCAGGAGCTCGCGAGCGAGCTCGAACGTGAGCACGGTGTGCGCGCCACCCCGATCGCCCTCGACCTCAGCCGCCGCGGAGCCGGACAGATCCTCGCCGGTGAGGTCGCGGCGCGCGGCCTCACCGTGACGGGCCTCGTCAACAACGCCGGTTTCGGCACCGACGGACCGTTCCACGAGGAGGACCCGGACCGGCTGCAGGACGAGATCACCGTGGACGTGGCCAACGTCGTCGACATCTCGCGGGCCTTCATCGAGCCGCTGCGGCAGGCGGGACGCGGAATCCTGGTCAACGTCGCGAGCATGGCCGCCTACCTGCCCGGGCCGGACATGGCCGTCTACTCGGCCTGCAAGGCCTTCGTCCTGAACTTCACCGAGGCACTCTGGTTCGAGTCCCGGTCGAGCGGACTCCGCGTACTGTCCCTCGCTCCCGGCCTGACCCGCACCGAGTTCTTCGACGAGCTGGCGGGCGGCGCGTACCGGGGCAGCTACCAGACTCCCGAGCAGGTGGTCGAGACAGGCCTGCGCTCGCTGGACCGCGGCAACCGGCGACCCAGCGTCGTCTCGGGACGGGGCAACGCGATCGCCGCGGGAGCCGGGCGCTTCTTCAGCCGACGCCGCGCCGTGCTGCTCTCCGGTTCGGCCGGCGCCCGCTCACGCAACACCGCGGGCCTGGCCGCCTCGGCGGCCGGGTGAAGCGTCCGTGGTGAATGTAACGACCTTCTCACGAGCGGGTTTACCCCTTGCCATAGTTCCCCGGCCGGGGTCGAATGGGAGCGATCGAAGCCATAGAACAGTTGTACGTCACCCAAATCGGAGACATCGATGAAGTTCCCCCGTACGCACGTGTCCCTACCCAGGGCGCTCGGCGCGGCGGCCGCCGTCGTCAGCCTCACGCTCCTCACCGCCTGCGGTGAGCCGGGCTCCGCCGGAGGGAGCGGCGGCGGCAGCACCTCGACGGGCGGCAGCAGCATGGCTGCCTGCGAGGCGGTCCCGGGCGACGAGCTGGTGGTCCTCGACGACGACAAGCAGCTGCAGACCGTCGACAACATCATCCCGGCGGTCAACGCGGCAGCCGTGGAGGGTGACGACACCCTGATCCCGCTCCTCGACACGGTGTCGGCGGCACTCGACACCGACACCCTCATCGGCCTGAACAAGGCCGTCGACGTCGACCGCCGCACCTCCAAGGAGGTGGCCGAGGAGTTCGTGGCCGACGCCGGTCTCGACAACCCCGAGCAGAGCGGCAGCGGCGAGATCGTCGTCGGCGCGGCCGACTTCGCGGAGAGCGCCACCCTCGGCACCATCTACGTGACGGTCCTGAACGCCGCCGGCTACGACGCCGAGGTGACCACCATCGGCAACCGCGAGACCTACCTCCCGGCGCTGGAGGACGGCGCGCAGGTCCAGGTGATCCCCGAGTACGTGGGTACGCTCACCGAGTTCATCAACAAGGACGTCAACGGCGCCGACGCGGAGCCGGTCGCCAGCAGCGACCTCGAGGCCACCACCGAGGCGCTCACCGGGCTGGGCGAGGAGATCGGCCTCGTGTTCGGCGAGCCGTCCCCCGCGCAGGACCAGAACGCGTTCGCCGTGACCAAGGCCTTCGCCGACGAGCACGGCGTCGCGACGCTCAGCGAGCTCGCCGAGGCCTGTGGCGGTCTGGTGCTCGGCGGCCCGCCGGAGTGCACGGAGCGCCCGTTCTGCCAGCCGGGTCTTGAGGACACCTACGGCCTGGAGTTCGCGGAGTTCCGCTCGCTCGACGCCGGTGGCCCGCTGACCAAGTCGGCGCTCCAGCAGGGTGAGGTCACGCTCGGCCTGGTCTTCAGCTCGGACGGCTCCCTGACCCCGTCCGAGTGACGCCACCCGACGCCACCTGAGTAGCCCCGACACGTAGCCGTCGTGTCGGGGTTACTCCTTTCGAGGCCTAAGTTTCTCCCTCTTGAAACAGTTCAGAGCGGAGCAACTTTGGCCTCGAAGCGGAACATCTCAACGCGCCGGATCAGAGCCCGTACGACTCCAGGAAGCGGAGCCAGACCTCGCTGACCGTCGGGTACGCGGGGACCGCGTGCCACAGCCGCTCCAGCGGCACCTCGCCGACGACGGCGATCGTCGCGGCGTGCAGCATCTCGCCGGCGTCGGGCCCCACGAACGTGGCGCCCACCAGGACGCGCCGCTGCGTGTCGACGAGCACCTGGGCACGCCCCGTGTACCCGGGCGTCTCGACGCTCGCGCCGGCCACCCAGGCCAGGTCGTAGGACACCGCCTCCACCGGGATCCCCGCCGCGCGCGCCTCGCGCTCGGTCGGTCCCACCCACGAGACCTGTGGCTGCGTGAACACGACCTGGACGGGAGCGGTGTGGTCGGCGGTCGCGGCGTACCGCGACCACGCCTTCCCCTCCTGCCCGACGGCGGGCGCCGGGTCACCGTCGGTCGGCGCCCGGTCCCCCGCCTCCGTGCCGTACCGAGCGGCGACCACGTCGCCGACGACGCGCGCCTGGTACTTGCCCTGATGCGTGGTCGGTGCGCGGCCCGTGACGTCGCCGCAGGCGTAGAGCCAGCCGCCTGGCACGCCGGTGACCTGCATCGAGTGGTCCACCACGAGGGCACCGCCGCGGCCGAGGCCCGACTCGTCGAGGCCCACGCTCTCCACGCCCAGGTCGGCGGTGCGCGGCACGCGACCGGTCGCCACGAGGATCTCGGCGCCGGTGATCTTGTCGCCGTCGCTCAGGGTGACGGTCACCGGACCGGTGGCCTCGCCCTCGGCCCCGGAACCCGCGCCGGGACGCTCGACCGACGTCACCTCGACGCCGGTCCGGACGTCCACTCCGAGCGCGCGCAACGCGTCACCGACCATCTCCCCCGCGAACGGCTCGGCGTTCGACAGCAGGCCGCCCCGGGCCACGAGCGTCACCTGCGCGCCGAGGTCCGCGTACGCGTTGGCCATCTCGACGCCGACCACGCCGCCACCGACGACCACCAGGGACTCGGGGACGGCGTCCGCCGCCGTCGCCTCGCGGCTCGACCAGGGGGACGCCTCGGCCAGCCCCGGGGTGTCCGGCAGCACGGGCACGCTACCCGTCGCGACGACGACCGCGTGCCGGGCGCGGAGGAGCCGCGTCACCGGCGTCTCCCCCGTCTCGGCCTCCCCGAAGCCGCCCGCGCCGTCACCGTCACCCTGGCCGTCGGACGCCTCGGACCTGCCGGTACCGGCCGGCGGCACGGTGACCTCGACGAGCCGTTCCCCGGCCAGCCGGCCGTGGCCGCGCACGAGGGTCAGGCCTGCGCCCTCGACCCACGAGACCTGGCCGGCGTCGTCCCAGCCGCTGGTGATCTCGTCCCGCCGCGCGAAGACGGCGGCGACGTCGGGCGCACCCGGGTCCCGCAGGCCTGGCGTGTCCCGGGCGACAGCGCGTACCGCTCCCGCGCGCAGCAGCACCTTGGACGGCATGCAGGCCCAGTACGAGCACTCACCGCCCACCAGCTCGGACTCGACCAGGGCGACGGACAGACCGGTGCGCGACGCGCGGTCGGCCGCGTTCTCCCCGACCGGCCCGCCGCCGATCACGATGACGTCGAACAGCTCCTCAGAAACACTCATGCGGTCATCGTGAACCCCTGGCGGCTCCATCGCCAGAGGGCTCGACGGGGCAGCACCTCACAAACCCCGTCGGACGCACAGTTCACCCGGGTGAGCCGTGCGTCCGACACGTGGTTCAGACGGTCAGGCCAGACCCGCCTTGCGCAGTGCGTCTGCCATCGCGGTGTCCGCGGGCGCGGGCCGGCCGCGTCCGCCCTGCCCGCCTTGACCTTGCCCGCGCCCGTTCCGGCCGCGGCCCTCACCGCCACCCGGACGTCCCCCGCGCTGGCCGCCACCAGAGCCCTGCCCACCAGCGCCCTGCCCACCGGAGCGGGAGCCGCCGGAGGTGCGCCCACCCGGCGTCACGCCGACCTCGTCGTCCAGGCGCAGCGTCAGGGAGACCCGCTTGCGCGGCAGGTCCACGTCCATGACCTTCACCTTGACGATGTCGCCCGACTTCACGACCTCGCGCGGGTCGCTGACGAAGTTCTTCGACATCGCCGAGACGTGCACCAGGCCGTCCTGGTGCACACCGATGTCCACGAACGCGCCGAACGCGGCGACGTTCGTGACCTGCCCCTCGAGCACCATCCCGGGCACCAGGTCGCCGAGCGTCTCGACGCCGTCCGCGAAGGACGCGGTGGTGAACGCCGGGCGCGGGTCGCGCCCCGGCTTCTCCAGCTCGGCGAAGATGTCGGTGACGGTGGGCAGACCGAAGGTCTCGTCCACGAATTCGGTGGGTCGCAGCGTGCGCAGCGCCCCACCGTTGCCGATGAGCGCCTGCACGTCGGTGCCCGCCGCCGTCACGATCCGCCGCGCCAGCGGGTACGCCTCGGGGTGCACCGACGACGCGTCCAGCGGCTCGTCACCGCCCGAGACCTTGAGGAAGCCCGCGCACTGCTCGAACGCCTTGGGCCCCAGCCGCGGCACCTTCTTGAGCGCCGCACGCGACGGGTAGGGCCCGTTGGCGTCGCGGTAGGACACGATGTTCTCCGCGAGCGTCGAGGTGATGCCCGAGACCCGGGACAGCAGCGGCACCGACGCGGTGTTGAGGTCCACGCCGACGCCGTTCACGCAGTCCTCGACGACGGCGTCCAGCGACCGCGACAGCTTGGTCTCGCTGATGTCGTGCTGGTACTGCCCCACGCCGATCGACTTCGGGTCGATCTTCACGAGCTCGGCCAGCGGGTCCTGCAGCCGACGCGCGATGGACACGGCGCCACGGATGGACACGTCGAGGTCGGGCAGCTCGGCGCTCGCGTAGGCGGACGCCGAGTACACGGACGCCCCTGCCTCGGACACGATCGCCTTGGTCAGTCCGAGCTCCGGCGCCTTCTTCATGAGGTCGGCGGCCAGGCGCTCCGTCTCGCGCGACGCCGTCCCGTTGCCGATCGCCACGAGGTCCACGTGGTGCTTCTTCGCCAGGGTGGCCAGCTTCGCGAGCGACTCGTCCCAGCGGTTCGCCGGAGCGTGCGGGTAGATCGTCGCGTACTCCACGACCTTTCCCGTCGCGTCGACCACCGCGACCTTGACACCCGTGCGCAGGCCAGGGTCGAGGCCCATCGTGGCCCGCGTGCCTGCCGGTGCGGCGAGCATCAGGTCACGGAGGTTGGCCGCGAAGACGCGGACCGCCTCGTCCTCCGCCTCGGAACGCAGCCGCAGCCGCACGTCGATGCCGAGGTGCACGAGAATCTTGGTGCGCCAGGCCCAGCGCACGGTGTCGGCGAGCCAGCGATCGCCGGGGCGGCCCTGGTTCGCGATGTTGAACTGGTGCGCGATGGTCGCCTCGTACGACGTCGGCACGCCTGCCTCGATGCCTTCCTCCGGCTCGATCGTCAGGTCCAGCACATCCTCCTTCTCGCCCCGGAAGAGGGCGAGCACCCGGTGTGACGGCAGGCTGGACAGCGCCTCGGAGAACTCGAAGTAGTCCGAGAACTTCGCGCCCTTGTCCTGCGCACCGTCGCGGACGGTGGACAGCATGCGGCCGCGCTTCCAGAGCCGCTCCCGCAGCGTGCCGATCAGATCGGCGTCCTCACCCATGCGCTCCACGAGGATCGAGCGGGCACCGTCGAGCGCCGCAGCCGTGTCGGTGACGCCCTTGCCGGCGTCGACGTACGGGCCGGCGGTCTCCGTCGGGTCGAGCGACGGGTCGCCGAGCAGCGCGAGGGCGAGCGGCTCCAGGCCGGCCTCCCGGGCGATCTGCGCCTTCGTGCGCCGCTTCGGCTTGTACGGGAGGTAGATGTCCTCCAGGCGTGACTTCGTCTCCGCCGACAGGATCTGGGCACGCAGCTCGTCCGTGAGCTTGCCCTGCTCCTCCACCGACGACAGGATCGCCGCGCGCCGTTCCTCCAGCTCGCGCAGGTACCGCAGCCGCTCCTCGAGCGTGCGCAGCTGCGCGTCGTCGAGCGTGCCCGTGACCTCCTTGCGGTAGCGGGCGATGAACGGCACCGTCGCGCCGCCGTCGAGCAGGTCGACGGCCGCCGTCACCTGTCCTTCCCGAACACCCAGCTCCTCGGCGATCCGCCGGTTGATACTTGCCACTTGTTCCCTTACCTCGCTTCTAGAAGGTCGGGACAGATTGTGCCTGGCACCACTGACACTTGTCGCATTCCGCGGTGCGTGTCAGCCGCCCCGGCCCGCAGCACTGACCATTGACCGAAGCAACCCGCCCCCAGTAGCGTGCGCAGCAAATCGGGTGAAACCTCATTTTTGCGGCCGATCCCCCGAGCACGAGGAGGTGCCCCGTGGCGTTGTCGTTCCTCGACCGCGAGCACACGGTGGCCAGGCCCGGCTACAGCAGGTGGCTCATTCCGCCGGCGGCGCTCGCCATCCACCTGTGCATCGGTCAGGCGTATGCCACCAGCGTCTACAAGAACGCGCTGGTCACGCACTTCGAGTCGAGCCTGACGGCGATCGGCGTCATCTTCTCGATCGCGATCGTCATGCTCGGCCTCTCGGCGGCAGTGCTCGGCACCTGGGTGGAGCGCGCAGGCCCCCGGGCCGCCATGTTCGCGTCCGCCTGCTTCTGGGCCTCCGGGTTCCTCGTCGGGGCGCTCGGCATCGCGACGTCGCAGCTGTGGCTCGTCTACCTCGGCTACGGCGTCATCGGCGGGATCGGGCTCGGCATCGGCTACATCTCCCCCGTGTCCACGCTGATCAAGTGGTTCCCGGACCGGCCGGGCCTGGCCACCGGCATGGCGATCATGGGGTTCGGCGGTGGCGCGCTCGTCGCCTCGCCCCTGTCCCGGCAGCTCATGGCGTTCTACGACAGCGGCTACGATCCCACCGACCCCACCTCCGTGGCGTCCGGCAGCGCCGTCACCTCGCTCTTCGTGACCTTGGGCCTCGTGTACTTCCTCGTGATGATGCTCGGGGTGTTCACGGTGAAGGTCCCGCCGCCCGGATGGGCGCCCGCGGGATTCGACGCCGGCGCGGTGACGGCCAAGCCGATGGTGTCGGCCGCCGACGTGTCGGCCGCCAACGCGATCAGGACCCCGCAGTTCTGGTTCCTGTGGACGGTCCTGTTCTGCAACGTGACCGCGGGCATCGGCATCCTCGAGCAGGCGGCCCCGATGATCCAGGACTTCTTCCGGGACGGCGGCACCTCCTCCGTCGCTCCGACCACGGCGGCCGGCTTCGTCGCGTTCCTGTCCCTGTTCAACATGGCGGGCCGCTTCGTGTGGTCGTCGACGTCGGACTACATCGGCCGCAAACCGACCTACATCATGTACCTCGGCGTCGGGATGGTCCTCTACGTGCTGCTTGCCACGGTGGGACACCTCTCCACACTGGTCTTCGTGCTCGTCGCGGCGGTGATCCTCTCCTTCTACGGCGGTGGCTTCGCCACGGTCCCCGCCTACCTGCGCGACCTGTTCGGCACGTTCCAGGTCGGCGCCATCCACGGCCGCCTCCTCACCGCATGGTCCGCGGCGGGCATCGCCGGGCCGCTGATCATCAACGGGTTCCTGGACGCGCAGGGAACGCCGGGCGAGCTGGTCGCCGCCGACTACCGCCCCGCACTGTTCACCATGGTCGGGGTGCTCGCGGTGGGCTTCATCGCCAACGTCCTGGTCCGGCCGGTGGCAGCGCGGTTCCACGAGAAGCCCGGCCGCACCGACACGTTGGCCGAGGGAAAGGTGTGACGATGCCGGAGCAGACCCCTGAGCGGACCGGGCAGCCGGTTCCCGAGCCGACGTCGAACCAGGTCCCGCGGCTGGTCGTCACGTGGCTGGTCGTCACCGTCCCGCTGGCCTACGGCCTCTTCCAGACGATCAAGAGCGTCGTCCCGCTGTTCACGGGCTGAGCGCCGGTCCAGGACACCCGCGCGCGGTGACCGCCGAATCACCTTCCGCGGCCACGCAACATCCCGCCTCAGCCCGTACGCCCCGCCTCCAGCGCCGCGCGCACCGCCGCGAGCACGTGCGCGAGGTGCGCCAGGTCGCCGGCGGGCACACCCGTGCCGCGCAGCACCGCGGCCACCTCACGGTCGAGCGCGGGCAGCGTCTCGTCCAGGATCTGCCGCCCGGCCGGGGTGAGGACGAGCAAGGAGGACCGGCCGTCCTCGGGGTTGGCGTCCCGACGCACGAGCCCGTCACGGACCTGCCGCTCGATCCCCTTGCTGGCCGCGCCCACGGTGATGCCGAGCCGCCGGACCACGTCCGAGACCCGGCAGCCCGGGACCTCCGCGACGGTCCGGAGCAGGTCGATCCGGCCGAGCCCGTGGCCGTGGCGGTCGCGGAGCCGGGCGTCCAGCAGGGTGTGGAGCCGAACCTCGACGCGGACCAGGTCGTCGAGCAGCTGCGCCGGCCCGAATCCGGCGGCGCCCGACGGAATAGATTCTGCGGAATCGTGTTTGGCTTCCATGGAATCTATCTTCGGGCACGGAGGAGAACCATGGACCAGAAATCGCTCGCCGAGCTCCGCGGCTTCTACGCCTCGTTCGGTCAGCTACCGGTACCGGACGGCACCCGCGTGTCGGAGACCGGCCTCGGTGGCGTCCCGGCACTGGAGGTCGACGTGCCGTCAGCCGATGACCACGCCGGTGTGCTGCTCTACCTGCACGGCGGCGGCTACGTGATCGGAACCGCCCGTACCGGGGTGCCTCTCACCGCCGCGCTCGCCGCCCGTGCGGGCCTGCGCGCGCTGTCGCTCGACTACCGCATCGCCCCCGAGCACCTGTTCCCCGCCGCGGTGGACGACGCGCTGGCCGCCTACCGAGCGCTGGTCGACGACACCGACCCGGCGCGCGTCGTCCTCGCCGGCGACTCGGCCGGCGGCGGCCTCGCCCTGGCGACCCTCCTGGCGGCGCGCGACGCCGGCCTCCCGCAGCCCGCCGGGGTGGTGTCCTTCTCCGGCTGGTTCGACCTGACGCTGTCGGGCGCCAGCCTCACCGCCAAGGAGAGCGTGGATCCCGTCTTCGACGCCGCCGACATCCGCGAGTACGCCGACGCGTACCTGCCGGACGGCGTCGACGCCGACTCCCCGCTCGCGAGCCCGCTGCTCGCCGACCTGCGCGGCCTGCCGCCGCTCCTGCTCCAGGTCGGCTCGCACGAGGTGCTGCTCGACGACTCCACGGGCCTCGCCGCCCGTGCCGCCGCCGCCGACGTCGAGGTCACCCTGGAGGTCTACCCGGGCAGCGCGCACGTGTTCCAGCACCAGCACGCCACGGAGCCGACGGCGGCGCGCGCCCTGGGCCGCGCCGCGACGTTCCTCGCGCGCCGGCTCGGGGAGGGCCATCCGGTGAACAGCGCACGCTGAGGCTCCCGCGCCCCGTCTGATACATCGCAGGGAGGTGTTTCGGGCGCCCCGAGGCAAGTTTCGCCGGGTGTCGAACGTCGTCGCGCGGGCAGGGCACCTGGACCAGGGTTCGTGGTGTTCCGCGCAGCGCCCGGCACGGGGTCGGGCGTACGGGACGCGGAGCAGGACGGAAGATGCAATGTCTCCTCAGAAACGAACACTCGCCGCACTGTCAGTTCTGCTGATGACGCTCCTCGGCGTCCTCGGCGGCTCCCAGGCGGCGCTGGCGTCCTCCTCGGAGGACGCCGTGCCCACGGCTCAGGGCTCCAGGACGGCGCTGGAGCCCCTGCCGGCGACCGTCACGCCCTCCAGGGCGGCGGACGAGATCCTGCGGTACCGGAACCAGGCGACCAACCGCTGCATGGATGACAGCAGTGCCGGATTCCGGACGTGGACGTGCTTCCAGAACAGCAACCAGACCTGGACCGCGCACCCGTGGAACGACGGGACGTGGCGGTTCCAGAACCACGCGACCGGTCGATGCATCCAGGCGACCGGCGCGAGCACGCTCCGCACGTGGACCTGTGACTCGTCGGAGAAGCAGAGCTGGTACATCACGTACTGGAACGACGGCACCCGTCGGCTTCAGAACGAGTACTACGGCACGTGCATCGACGACTCCAACGGCAGCGGCTTTCGTCTCAACCTGTGCAACTCCAGCACGTTCCAGAGCTGGTGGCGGCAGTGATGGTCAGCACGCGCACCGCGTGCTGACTCAGCGCACCCGGTCCGCCCAGGTGTATACGTTCATCGAGTCGCCGCGCACGAACCCGAGCAGGGTCAGGCCGCACTCGTCGGCCAGGTCCACGGCGAGCGTGGACGGCGCCGAGATGGCGGACAGCACCGGGATGCCGGCTCGCGCCGCCTTCTGCACCAGCTCGAACGACGCCCGCCCGCTGACCTGGAGCACCCTCCCGGCGGCGGGCAGGGCGCCGTCGCGCAGCGCCGCGCCGACCACCTTGTCGACGGCGTTGTGCCGGCCGACGTCCTCACGGACGTACAGGGGCTCGCCGTCGGCGGTGAACAGGCCCGCCGCGTGCAGGCCACCGGTCCGGTCGAAGGCCCGCTGGCGCTCGCGCAGCAGGTCGGGCAGGGCGGCGATCACGTCCGCATCGACCGTCACCGGATCCTTGGCGACCGGCCAGCGCAGCCCTGCCCGAACCTCCACCACGGTGTCCGACCCGCACACCCCGCACGCGCTGGTCGTCGCGAAGGCCCGCTGCCGCGGCGGCTCGACGCCGCGGGCGAGCGCCACCTCCACCGTGTTGTCCTCGTCGGGACACAGCCGCATCGCCACGATGTCCTCTCGCGCGGCCACAGCGCCCTCCGAGACCAGCCAGCCGGCCACGAGGTCGAAGTCGTCACCCGGCGTACGCATCGTCACGGTCAGCACGCTGCTGCCCTGCTCCGGGCCGGTGTGGACCAGCCGCACCATCAGTGGTTCCTCGACGGCCAGCGTGTCCGGACGTGTCGCACGCGCGCCCTCGCGGACGCGCACGACGCGCCGTCGATCGGTGACGACTCCCATGCCGCCAGTCTCGCACCCGCACGGGGCGAAATGTCCAGGCTCTCCCCACAGGGTGAAGTCCGGCGTAGGGTCGAGCCGTGACCGACGTGAGCGACGAGGCCCGCACCGAAGCCCCCGAGAAGACCCTGCGCATCGGCCCGCCGAAGAGCAGCGCCGCCGGCGTACCCGGGGTGGTGCACGGTCTGGCCCATGTCCTCGACGAGGCGGGTGTCGCACGTGGTCTGCGCACCCTGCCCCTCCTCAACCAGCACCGCGGCTTCGACTGCCCCGGCTGCGCGTGGCCGGAGCCGGGCAAGCCGCACCTCGCGGAGTTCTGCGAGAACGGCGCCAAGGCGGTCGCGGAGGAGTCCACGCGCCGGCGCGCCGACGCGGCGTTCTTCGCGGAGCACCCGATCTCCGAGCTGGCGACCTGGACCGATCACCGGCTGGGCAAGTCCGGGCGGCTCACCGAGCCGATGCTGCGCGACGAGGGCGCCGACCACTACCGGCCCGTCTCCTGGGACGAGGCTCTCGACCTGGTCGCCACCGAGCTCCGCGGCATGGAGTCGCCGGACCAGGCGGCGTTCTACACCTCGGGCCGCACCAGCAACGAGGCGGCGTTCGTCTACCAGCTGCTGGCCCGCAAGCTCGGCACGAACAACCTGCCGGACTGCTCGAACATGTGCCACGAGTCGTCGGGCACCGCCCTCGTCGAGACACTGGGCATCGGCAAGGGCAGCGTGTCGCTGGAGGACATCACCTACCACGCCGACCTGATCGTCGTCGTCGGGCAGAATCCCGGGACCAATCACCCGCGCATGCTCACCGCGCTCGAGGAGGCCAAGGACCGCGGTGCGCGGATCGTGGCCATCAACCCCCTGCCCGAGGCCGGGCTGCAGACGTTCAAGAACCCACAGCGGGTGCGGGGCGTGGTCGGGCAGGGCACGAAGCTCGCCGACCGGTTCCTGCAGGTCCGCCTCGCCGGCGACCTCGCCCTCTTCCAGGCGGTCAACCGCCTGCTCCTGGAGGCGGACGACGACGCCCGCACGGCCGGGCACCCGGGCGTGCTGGACCACGAGTTCATCGCCGAGCACACCTCGGGCTTCCCCGAGGCCGCGGCCGCGTGGCGCAG
This sequence comes from Promicromonospora iranensis, assembly GCF_028994775.1. Classification (GTDB taxonomy): domain Bacteria; phylum Actinomycetota; class Actinomycetes; order Actinomycetales; family Cellulomonadaceae; genus Promicromonospora; species Promicromonospora iranensis_A. Next base: position 349,090 of record NZ_JAJQMN010000003.1, read on the forward strand.
CCTCGACTGGGCCGACGTGGACGCGGCGACCGGCCTGGACCGGTCCGAGATCGAGGACTTCGTCGGTGACGTCCTGGCCGCCGACAGGATCATCGTCTGCTGGGCGATGGGCCTGACCCAGCACAAGCAGGCGGTGGCGACGATCCGCGAGGTGGTGAGCTTCCTGCTCCTGCGCGGGAATGTCGGCCGACCGGGCGCGGGAGCCTGCCCGGTGCGCGGGCACAGCAACGTGCAGGGCGACCGCACCATGGGCATCTGGGAACGGCCTACCGGGGCGTTCCTCGACGCGCTGGCCACGGAGTTCGACTTCCAGCCCCCGCGCGCCCCCGGGCACGACGTCGTGGACACGGTGCGCGCGCTGCGCGACGGGGAGCTGCGGGTCTTCATGGCGGTGGGCGGAAACTTCGCCGCGGCCACTCCGGACTCCGCCGTCACCGAGGCCGCGCTGCGCGAGGTGCCGCTCACGGTGCACGTCTCGACCAAGCTGAACCGGTCGCACGTCCTGCCGGGCAAGCGGTCCCTGGTCCTGCCCTGCCTGGGCCGCACCGAGCGGGACCACACGGGCGGGCGCGAGCAGGTGGTGACCGTCGAGGACTCGATGAGCGTCGTGCACACGTCCCGGGGCCGGCTGGACCCGGCCTCGGACTCGCTGCGCAGCGAGACCGCCATCCTCTGCGATCTCGCGCGCCGCACGCTCGGGGCCGACGACCCGACCCCGTGGGAGGAGTTCGCCGGCGACTACGCGCGCGTCCGCGACTCGATCTCGCGCGTGGTCCCGGGCTTCGAGGACTTCGAGCGACGCGTGGCCGAGCCCGGTGGGTTCGTGCTGCCACACCCGCCGCGGGACGCCCGCCTCTTCCCGACGACCACCGGCAAGGCGAACTTCACGGTGAACGAGCTGGAGGTGGTCCAGGTCCCGGAAGGCCGGCTGCTGCTCCAGACCGTCCGCTCCCACGACCAGTTCAACACCACGGTCTACGGTCTCGACGACCGGTACCGCGGCGTGAAGGGCGGGCGGCGGGTCGTGTTCGTGCACCCCGAGGACCTCACGGCCCTCGGGTTCGCCGACGGCGACACGGTGGACCTGATCAGCGAGTGGCGGACGGCGGACGGCACGGTCGAGGAGCGCCGGGCGCCCGGGTTCCGTGCCATCGCCTTCCCGACGGCGCGCGGCTGCGCGGCGGCCTACTTCCCGGAGACCAACGTGCTGGTACCGCTGGACCACACGGCGGACCGCAGCAATACCCCGGCGTCGAAGTCGGTGGTCATCCGCCTGGACCGCCCCGCCCGTTGAGTGCTGGCTATTTGTTGGGTTCAGCGGTGCAGACCCACAAATAGCCAGCACTCAACGAGGGGTCAGGTCAGACGGAAGACCGGCCAGGCCAGCTCCGTGCGCCAGGACGCCCGGTCGGAGGTGTCGGCCGGGGCGACGAGATAGGTCTCGCGCACCGGGCCCTCGACCGCCAGGGCGTGGTCGACCACCCATGCGCCGAGCCTGCCGTACGTGACGTCGATGTCGTCGTGCGGGCCGCGGTGGACCACCGTCGCGAGCTCCGCGGCGGGCAGCTCGACCGGCCGCACCCGCCCGTGCTCCGGCGGGTCCGCCACGGGTCGGTACACCAGCACCGACCCATGCCCGTCACTGAACAGCTCGTTCGCGTAGTGCCCGCCGGGCGGCCCCAGGCGGTCGTGGCCGGCGACAGCGGCATCCAGCTCCGCCATGGCCGCCGAGTACCAGGCCAGGACCTCGTCCTGCGCGACCACACCGGTGATCGCCGCGACCCGCCGGGCGGGCTCGGTGCGCAGCGCGACCTCCGGCGGCGTGCTCGGGCTGAGCAGCTGCCGCAGGGAGGCGACGGCGGCCCGGGTCCGATCGAGCTCCGCCTCCAGCCGCCGGAGATGACCGGTGACGAGCTCCGCCCGAGCCTCGGCGTCCTGCGTCGCGAGGATCTGTTGCACCTCCGCCAGGGGCACGTCGAGCTGCCGCAGGCGGTGGATCACCTGGGCGGGCGGGATCTGCGCGCTCGTGTAGTACCGGTAGCCGCTGACCGGGTCGACCCGCTCCGGCTCCAGCAGCCCCGATTCGTGGTACCGGCGCAGGGTGCGCACGCTCAGGTGGGTGAGCTGGGCGAACTCACCGATGGTCAGACCCCGGTCCACCACATGACTGGTCACCGCATCACTTCTCACCGCACCACTGTGCACCCTCCCCCGGGGAGAGGCTCGACCGGGAGCGGCCGGTTGACCCTCTCCCCGGGGGAGGCCGCAGCGTGGGGGCCATGCACACCACCGACGACGCCTCCCCACCGCCCGTGACCATCAGCGACCGTCTCGACGGCCGCCGCGCCCTCGTGACCGGTGCCGGCCGGGGCACCGGTGCCGCCGTCGCGGCACGTCTGCGCGAGGCCGGAGCGATCGTGCTCGGCACGGCCCGCACGGCACCCCCGGTACTGCCTGACCGGCACGACTTCGTCGTCGCCGACCTGACGTCTCCCGACGGCGTCGCGCGCGTGGCCGAGCAGGCCGCCGAACGGCTCGGCGGCCTCGACATCCTGGTGAACACGCTCGGCGGGTCGCGGTCGCCGTCCGGCGGCTTCGCGGCCCTCACCGACGAGCACTGGGCCCACGAGCTGGACCTGAACCTGCTCGCGGCCGTCCGGCTCGACCGGGCCCTGGTCCCCGGCATGGTCGGTGCCGGCCGGGGAGCGGTGGTGCACGTCGCGTCGATCCAGCGCAGGCAGCCCCTGCACGCGGCCACGCTCGGCTACGCCGCGGCCAAGGCCGCGTTGACGACGTACAGCAAGGGGCTGGCCAACGAGGTGGGCCCGTACGGCGTCCGGGTCAACGTCGTCTCCCCCGGCTTCATCCGGTCGTCGGGTGCGGACGGCCTGGTCGAGCGCTTGTCCACCGGTCAGGGCATCACGCGGGAGGAGGCCCTGGGCCAGGTCATGGACTCGCTCGGCGGCATCCCGCTCGGGCGGCCGAGCGAACCCGCCGAGGTGGCAGAACTTGTCGCGTTCCTCGTCGGCGACCGCTCGGCGGCCATCACGGGTGCCGAGCACACGATCGACGGCGGGACGGTCCCGACGGTCGGCTGACACCGCCGTCGGACACACACCGAGGAAAGGAAGAACAGCATGAACGCAGCACAGGAGAGCACCACCACAGGAGGCGACGCCGCCGAGCTCGGCGACGTGCCCACCGTCGTCGCCGCGCACCAGGCGGCCCACGAGGCACGCGACGTCGAACGGGAGTTGGCCTGCTTCGCCGAGCATGCCTCCGTCACCGACGAGGGCCACACCTACCGGGGCCTGGCCGAGATCCGGGCCTGGCTGGGCCGCGCGGCGAACGAGTACACCTACACGAGCGAGCTCACCGCCGTCCGCCAGGACGACGCGGAGCACTGGACAGCCATGCGGCACCTGGAGGGCGACTTCCCGGGTGGCGTCGTCGACCTCCGCTACCGTTACACGCTGGACGCCGACCGCATCGTGCACCTGACCATCGCCCCCTGAAGCCAGTTGAGTGCTGGGTATTTGCGGGTCAGAGCCTCCTGATCGCACAAATACCCAGCACTCAACGAGGGTGGTTCAGCCGGTCAGTGCGCCGTCGCCTTCTCCGCGCCCGCGCCCGTCAGGGAGCGGACCTCCATCTCGGCGTACTTCTCCGGGTGCGACCGCTCCTTGCTCAGGTACGTGCCGACGATGCCGAGCACGAACGCGAGCGGGATCGTCACGATGCCCGGGTTGTCGAGCGGGAACCAGTGGAAGTCGATGCTCGGGTCGCTGATCATCGACTTGCTGAGCCCGGTCACCGGGTCGGCGGGCTTGCCCGACACGACGGGCGAGAAGATGATCAGCACGATCGTCGAGATCAGGCCGCCGTAGATGCTCCACAGCGCGCCGGACGTGTTGAACCGCTTCCAGAACAGCGAGTAGATGATCGTCGGCAGGTTCGCCGACGCCGCCACGCAGAACGCCAGCGCCACGAGGAACGCGATGTTCTGCCCGTTGGCGAAGATGCCGCCGATGATGGCGATGATGCCGATCACGACCACCGTCCAGCGGGCCACCTTGACCTCGCCGTCCGGCGCGACCTGCCCCTTCTTGATGATCGAGGCGTAGATGTCGTGCGAGAAGCTCGCCGCCGCGGTGATCGTCAGGCCGGCGACCACGGCGAGGATGGTCGCGAAGGCGACCGCCGCGATGATGCCGAGCAGGATCTCGCCGCCGAGCTCGAACGCCAGCAGCGGGGCCGCGGAGTTCTGTCCGCCCGGTGCCGCGAGGATCGCCTCGGGTCCGACCAGCGCCGCCGCCCCGTACCCGAGCACCAGCGTGAACAGGTAGAAGATGCCGATCAACCAGATCGCCACGACCACGGACTTCCGGGCCTCCTTGGCGGACGGCACCGTGTAGAAGCGCATCAGCACGTGCGGCAGACCCGCGGTGCCGAGCACCAGCGCCAGCGCGAGGGACAGGAAGTCGAGCTGCGAGACGGCGGTGGCGCCGTACTGCAGACCCGGCTCGAGGATCGCCTCGCCGTTCTCGCCGGCCATGTTCACGGCCTCCTGCATGACAGCGGACAGGTTGAAGCCGAAGAGGGCCAGCACCCAGATCGTCATGGCCCCGGCGCCCAGGATGAGCAGGGTCGCCTTGATGATCTGCACCCACGTGGTGCCCTTCATGCCGCCCACCAGCACGTACAGGATCATGAGGGCACCCACGACGGCGATGACGACGCCCTGTCCGGCCTGGTCGGTGATACCGAGCAGGAGAGCGACCAGCCCGCCCGCGCCCGCCATCTGCGCCAGCAGGTAGAAGAACACCACCGCGAGCGTCGAGATCGCCGCGGCCATCCGGATCGGCCGCTGCTTGAGCCGGAACGACAGCACGTCGGCCATCGTGAACTTGCCGGTGTTGCGCAGCAGCTCGGCGACCAGCAGCAGGGCTACGAGCCAGGCCACGAGGAAGCCGATCGAGTACAGGAAGCCGTCGTACCCGTTGACGGCGATGGCACCCGCGATCCCCAGGAAGCTCGCCGCGGACAGGTAGTCGCCGGCGATCGCCGTGCCGTTCTGGGTGCCGGTGAAGTTGCGGCCGCCGGCGTAGAAGTCCGCGGCGCTCTTGTTCTGCCGGGACACCCGGAAGACGACGATCAGGGTGACGACGACGAACGCCGCGAAGATGCCGATGTTGATCCAGATGTTGCCGACGTTCGTGGCCGCCGCTGCCATGACCGTCCCGTTCACAGCGCGCCCTCCTCGATCTCCTCGCGCAGGGCCTTGGCCCGGGCGTCGAACTTGTTGTTCGCCCACCGCGCGTAGAGCGTGGTGATCACGAACGTGGACACGAACTGCAGCAGCCCGAAGATGAGACCCACGGTGATGGTGCCGCCCACGCGGATGCTCATGAAGTCGTGCGCGTACGTGCTCATGAGCGCGTACAGCAGGTACCAGACGAGGAACAGCGCCGTCATCGGGAAGACGAAGTTGCGGAAGGCCTTGCGGAGACTCTGGAACTCGTCCGATCTCTCGACCCGCTGGTAATCGGTTTCTACAGGCCCTGAAGCCTCTACATCACTCAAGACGCCTCCATTGGCTCATGGGGGCGCGCGCTGTGCCCGCGACCCGGTGCGCCCTTCGCACCGCGGCCCAATGTGCCGCATTTCACATGGCTGAGGCAAACGCCTTTCCCGGCACGTCGCCAGGTCAGCGTCGTACGTACTCCAGGTCGGCGATCTTGCGTCCGGCCTGGTGAGCCTTGCGCTCGAACCCGGTGAGCACGCGCCGCTCGAACCGGGGGGCCAGGGCGCCCGCGCCGTGCGCGTTGGTGAGCCCGGCGTCGGCTTCGAGCACCTCGACCATCTGCTCGGCGTACTCCGCCCAGTCGGTCGCGAGCCGCAGGATCCCGCCGGGCCGCAGCACGCGGGCCGCGAGCGCCGCGAACTCCGCGGTGACCAGACGGCGCTTGTGGTGGCGCGCCTTGTGCCAGGGGTCGGGGAAGAAGACCCAGAGCTCGTCGACGGACCCGGCCGGGATCGTGGTCTCCAGCAGCTCGGCCGCGTTGGCCTGCACGAGCCGCAGGTTCGGCAGCCCGTCCTGGCCGAGGGCCGCTCCGGCCCGCTCGGCACGCGCGATCGTGTGTGCCAGGCCGGGCTGGTAGACCTCGACGGCGAGGTAGTCGCGTGCGGGGTCGGTGACGGCCGCCTCGACGACGGCGTCGCCCAGACCGGAGCCGATCTCCACGACCAGCGGTGCCGTGCGGCCGAACACCGCCGCCGCGTCAAGCACGTACCGAGGGTCGACGGAGGTCCGGGCGATCGCCCGGGGCACGTCGATCAGGTAGGTACCGTGCCGCTCGGCCCACATCCGCTTCTGGCTGTCGGTGAGCCGGCCGGACCGGCGCACGAACGACACCGGCTTCGTCCGGAACCCCGCGAGCTCGGGCCGGTCCGCGGCGTCGGGCCGGTCCGCGGCGTCGGGCTGGTGCGGGGCGTCGGGCTGGGGCGGAACGGGCTGACTCACGGGCACAGCGTACGAGGTGGCGGCCGGGCGTTGCGTATCCGCAAGGATTCGGGGCTCGCCGTGCGGGCGGGCTCCGGCCTACGGAAGGCTGGGAGCGGATCACCTGAAGCACCCCCGGACGACCTCTGATCGGAAGCACCATGACCGACCGCGGCTCGTGCTCCCAGGTCGAGCTCGACGGACGGCGCGTCGTGATCGACCTGTCCGACGCCGACCTCGCACAGCTCACCAGGATCGCGACGAGGCGCCGCGCCTGCGCCCCCGATCTCGTCCTGGACTGGATCCGTCGTGGGCTGTACGGCGAGGGCGCCTGGGCCGAGCTGAGCGGCAGGCCTGACCGGATGGCGCGTGACGTCGCGGTCGCACGACAGATCGACGAGCTGTTCGAGGGCCTGCTCGGCGACCACCGCGACAGTGACTGACCCGCCGGCGCCTCAGAGCCGACCGACCTCCGCCTCGAGCATGCTCACGGCCTCGGCCGGCTCGAGGTCGCCGACCAGGACCCGGAGCGTCAGGCCGTCGGCCAGGGCGAGCAGGCGCCTGGCCTGCTGCAGCGCCGCCGGGTCGTCGGCGTCGTCTCCGGGACCGGCGCCGGCCAGGTCAGCCCGGTCATCCCGGTCGGCCCGGATCAGCCGCACGCACTCCTCCTCCGCGCCCCGGCGGGCCTCGGCCAGCACCTGGCGGACGGCGGAGTCGTTGATCGACTTCGCCACGTAGGCGTACCAGACACTGACGCCCATGCGCCCGGCGTCGTCCCGCGGGATCTGCTGGCTCACGACGTGCAGCAGGCGCTCGCGCGGCGCGGCGTCGGCCGTCTCCCGGTAGCCGCCGTACGCGCTCTGGACCAGCGAGGTGCACCCGGCGAGGACGAGAGCCTCCTTCGTGCCGAAGTAGTGCTGGATCCGCCCCATCGAGACGCCCGCCTCCGCCGCGACGTGCCGCAGGCTGACGCCCTCGATCCCGTGCTGGGCGATCACCAGCCAGAGCGCGTAGACGATCTCCCAGCGGCGTTGTTCATGGTCGACGACTCTCGGCATGCGCCCACGATAACAATACGGTCGCATCGCAACCTGTTACGATGCGATCGTATTGCAAAACAGCCGACGCCCCCGGGAGGACCCTCCGATGCGCACGAACCACTCCGGACCGAAGCGCCGCCGCTGGCCGACAGTCCTGCTGACCCTCGTCGCGGTGGTCTCGACGAGCGGACTGGCGCTGCTCGTCGCGACCGGCGGCCCCGCCGTCGGCCATTTCCGCTCGCCCGACGCGCGCCAGACCTACGCGGACGCGTACGCCGAGGCGCTGGACCGCCTACCCGAGCCCACGGAGACGCACGACATCGAGACGAGCTTCGGCACGGTCCGCGCCTACGCCTGGATCGCGAAGGGGCAGCGTGACACCACCCCCGTCGTCCTGCTTCCCGGGCGTTCGGCGGCCACGCCCATGTGGGGCGACAACCTGCCGCACTACGTCGAGCACCGCACCGTCTACGCCTTCGACGTCATCGGCGACACCGGCCTGTCCGAGCAGACGATCCCGATGCGCAACGTCGGGGACGCAGCACGGTGGGTGGACGAGGCGATGGCAGGCCTGGACATCGAGCGCGCCCACCTGATGGGCCACTCGCAGGGCGGCGGCCTGGCCGCCGCCGTCGCGGTGCGGCACCCGGAGCGACTGGCCAGCCTGACGCTGATCGAGCCGGTCCTCACGCTGGGCTCGTTGCCCATCTCGGTGGTGGTCGACAGCATCCCGGCCTCGCTGCCGTTCCTCCCGCAGTCCTGGCGCGAAGCGGCCCTGAACCGCATCGGCGGCGTCACGGACGAGGAGGTCGACCCGGACGACCCGCTCGCCCGGATGATCGCCGTGGGTTCGCAGCACTACGACTCGTCGGGCCTGCCCAATCCCGTCCAGCTGACCGATGCGGAGCTGAAGGACCTGCCGATGCCGGTCTACGTGGCGATCGCGAGCGACTCCTCCCTGGCCGGCGGCGAGGCCGCGGACAAGGCCCAGCTGATCCCGGACGCCCAGGTGAAGATCTGGCCCGACACCACCCACTCGTTGCCGATGCAGGTTGCCCCGGCGCTCGACGCCGAGCTGGAGGCGTTCTGGCGCACCCACGACTAACCCCACCCAGGATCAGCCGAACGTAGGGGTAGTCGCTTCAGGCGCCTGCCAGCCGCTCCACCACCCAGAAGAGAGCCACTCCCACGATCCCCGCGGTCGCCGCCCCGAGCACCCAGCGCGCGGCCCGCGGGGCCCGGACGCGCAGCAGCACGAGCAGGGGGAACACGAGGGCGATCATGCCGAGCTGCACCGCCTCGATGCCCACGTTGAAGGACAGCAGCGACCACAGCAGGGTCCACGACCAGGCAGCGTCGATGCCGAGCGCACCCGCGAAGCCGACGCCGTGCACCAGCCCGAAGACGAACACGACGGGCAGGCGCCACCGGTCCCAGGCCGTCAGCTGCTCCCGCGACCCGGCCGGCGGCCGCCACCGCAGCGCGTCCCGCACGGTGCCCGGGGACGCGCCGCCGGGCGCGCGCCAGATCAGATACAGGTCCACCGCCGCGACGACGGCGATGGACGCCGCGATCACCGGCTCCACCACGATCGCCGGCACCGAGACCACACCGAGAGCCGCGAGCAGGAACGTCACGGAGTGCGCGACGGTGAAGACGGTGGCGGTCCAGACGACGTCGCGCAGCCTGCGGGCGCCGATCAGCAGCGCCAGCAGGAACAGCACGTGGTCCAGCCCGAACAGCAGGTGCTCGCCGCCCAGCACGAAGAACTCCCCCACCTGCTTGAGCAGGCGGTGCTCCCCCGTGGTGAGGGTGGGCGACGCCGCGGTCAGCACCGCGGAGCCCTCCTCGTCGTCCAGCGTGTACCGGACGATCGTCTCGGTGGAGTGCACGAACGACTCGGCGTCCGGGAACAGGTTGCTGGAGACCTCGTGCACGCCCTCCGGCTCGCCGTCGCACGCGAAGGAGTAGGTCAGGGAGGCGTACGGCCGGTCCCCGCGCTCCACGACGTCGGCGGCGGTCAGAGCGGGGGCGCACGGTTCGCCGTCGTAGGCGACGATGAACCGGTCGGTGACGTACCCGTCGACGGCCCGCTCGTGCTCGTCGATCTGCGCGAGCTGGTCGGCCCGGCCCGTGGCCTCGTACGCCTCGGCCCGCAGCCACGCCGACTTCATCAGCAGGTCGTACTCCAGGTCGAGCACCGCGGTGACGTCCGTCGTCGGGCCGCCGTCCGCCGTCGCACCACCCGCCGGAGCCGCGGGAGCCACCTCCGCGTAGACGTCGCTGGTCGCGTCGTGGGCCCACGCGGCCTGCCCGACGGCGGGGCTGCTCACCACTGCGAGCAGCCCCGCCAGGGCGACGGGGCGCCAGAACCTCAACGCCGCGCCGTGGTGAAGTACGCCGGCGGAGCCGTCGTGGTGCCGCCCCCGGAGGTGCGGGCCGTGACGAACCAGGCGTAGGTGCGGTCGGGCTTGAGACCGGTCCACCGGACCGAGGCGACCTCACCGGACGCGACGGTGTCCTCGCCGATCAGGTGCACCGGGTCGTACAGCACCACGGACTCGGTGGTGAACGACGTGGTGCGTGAGGTCAGGTCGACCGGCAGCACCATGTTGTCCTCGAGCCCGTTGTACCGCTGGTCCTCGTCGTACTCGGTGGCGCCGAACTCGCCCAGCAGCGGCGAGTAGGTGTCGATGGAGACCTCGCCGCGGTCGACGTCGAACTGCAGCATGCGGAAGAACGACGCGCCCAGGCGGAGCCGGTCGGTCGGCTGGTAGCCGCCGATCTCGGTGAGGCCCAGCTGGTCCGCGGACACCGTGTAGAACTGGTAGTCCGCGAGCAGCTCGACCACGCCGCCGCCGATGTCGCCGACCACCGGCGGGCGCACGTTGGTGCCCACGCCGTGGCGGTGCCCGGCGAGCACCATGAAGACGTTCGGGTTGTCCTTGACGAGCAGGTTGTACAGCAGCGGCCCGTCCGACCCACCGAAGTTGGCGCCGCGCCCGTCGGGTGACGTGGACGGCTCCAGGTAGTCGTGGGTGAGCAGGATCCCGTTGCGGTCGGAGTAGCGGTCGAAGATCTCCGCCGCCCACTCGGCCTCGTCCCGCGTCACGCCGTAGGACAGGCCCACCACCACGAAGTCGAGGCCGCCGGCCGAGAACAGGTCGTAGTGGTTCTCGTTCGAGCCGGGCGTCATGGACCCGCCATAGGTGGCGTTCTCCCAGCCCTCGGCGAGCTCCTCGTAACGGTCCGGCCCGAAATGCTCGTCGAACAGCTCCGGGTTCTTGCCCGACTGGTTGTCGTGGTTGCCCGCGACGACGCCGTTGGGGATGCCCGCCGCGTCGATCCGGCCCTGGGCCTCCGAGGCGAACTCGAACTCGCCCGCCACCTGCTCCTCGAGCTCCGGCGGGATCGCCCGGATGTTGTTCTCGGTGATGTCGCCGGTGTGCGCCACGTACGCGATCTTGCGCTCCTCGGCGTTGTCGACGATCCAGTCCATGACGCTCGTGTAGGCACTGCCCCACACGGCGCGCTCCTCGGCCGTCTCCTGCTCGACGGCGCCCTCGGACAGGTACTGCGTGTCCGTGTAGTGGACCATCGAGAAGTCGTACCCGGCGGGGTCGGCGAACGCGTCCGGGTCCCCGGCGTCGATGTCGTCGGCGAAGGGGTCCTCACCTGTGACCATCGCGTGGACCTTGCCACGGTGCACGTAGTCGCGGGTCACGGCACCCTCCAGCACGGTGTGCCCGTCGACCGCACCGCGTGCGGACGCGACGACGTCCCACGCCTCGGTGTCCGGGTTCCAGGCGCGCAGGCTGACCAGGCGGGCCGGGTCGGCCGTGCCCTCCCAGCGCAGCACCGGCGCCTCGACCTTGCCGCGGACCGGCACGTCGAACCGCTGGTAGGTGACGTCACCCGACGCGGGCGAGTCCGCGGACCGGCCGTCGCCCGGCTCCAGGCCCTTGGTGCTCAGCCTCTGCTGGCCCGGGACCTGGAGAGCGGTCGGCACGCCGTCGCTCTCGCCCTGCCAGGCGTTGGTCGGGGTGAGGATCTCGGCGCTGGAGAAGGTGGTGGTGACCTTGCCGCCGTCGGGCTCCGCGACCTTCGTGCTCAGTGTCGCCGTGCGGCCCACGTCCGACGTGCCCGACGCCGGTGCGACGTCGGCCGGCACGTCCGGGATCCCGGCGCTGACGAACGGGATCTCGTGGGTGACCTCGTTGCCGATGCCGTCCGTCGCCGAGACCTCGAGCATGTGGCGGCCGGCGGAGAGACCGGGACCGACCAGGTCGCCCACGGCGATCTTCTTCCCGTCCAGCGTGAGGTCGGGACCCTGCACGACGCCGGAGGCGTCGTCCACCGACACCGCGAGCGGCACGCTGCTCGTGAGCCGGTCGCCCTTGGCAGGCGTCGCGGAGACGAGCGCCGGGCCGGTGTTGTCGGTGAACAGGGCGCGGGTGGCGGTCTCCCCGGTGGTCGACGTCGCGGCGAGCTCGTGCTCGCCGTCGGCCAGCTCGGCGGTGTCGAGCTGCGTGATCAGGCCGCGCGCGGGAGCGTCGACGTGGAAGACCCAGTCGACCTCGACCTCGGGGTTCACGTTGCTCCCGCAATTACCGTCCCCGATGTTGTGGCTCGCGCGCATGCTGACGTGCGTCGCCGTGCCCTCGGCAGGGGTGAGCACGGGGTTCGTCAGCGTGTAGTCGTCGCGGTTGTCGCCGCACGAGCTGCCGTACAGGGTGCCGGCGACCACGTCGATCCGGTTCCAGCCCGCCAGGAGCCACTCGTTCGGGACGGTGATCTCGGCGCGCTCGGACACGTAGTCCCGCTCGTCCATGGTGAGCTCGTGCCCGTTGATCTCCAGGTACGAGCCGTACCGCGCCTCCATCGAGTTGGAGCCCACGTCGAAGGCCAGCACCGCGTCGCCCGCGCCCAGCGACGGGTGCTGGGTGACCGCGGGTGCATCGATCGTGTACGTGAGCGCGACCTCACGCAGCAGGCTGTCGTCGGTTCCGCAGTTCCCGTCGCCCAGCGCGTAGGAGTCGGCGACGCCGTGTCCCGTGACCGTGGCGCCGTCGAACGCCAGGTCGAGGCCGGAGATCACGAAATCGTCGAGGTTGGCACCGCAGGACGACGCGTAGTCGCCGGCCACCAGCGTGATCGCGTTGTCGCCCGGGACGAGCAGGCTCGCCGGGATCGTGACATCCACCCGCTCGCTCGCCCAGTCGCCGCCGAGCTCGACGCGCGAGCCGTTGACCAGCAGGAAGTTGTGGTACGCATCGTCGATGGAGTTCGCGCCGACGTCGAACGAGAAGATGGCGGCGCCGTTGCCGAGAGTGGGCAGCGATTCGGGCTCACCGCCGTCGAGCAGCAGGTCGGCGACGCCGCCGTCAGCACCCGCGGGACGGGCGGCAGCGACGGCCACCGTGCCGTTGGCGAGCGTGCCGTCGACCGGGGTGAGGCGCGGGGCACCCGTCGGGGCGTTGTTCACGCGGACCTCGTGGGCCGTCGTGTCGCCGTCGGCGCTGCGGGCCTCGATGGTGTGCTTGCCGTTCGCCAGCGTCGTGGTGTCGAGGTCGGCCCGCAGGCCGGTGGTGCCCTGCGGGTCGCCCTGCACGAAGAACGAGAGCTCGGCACGCAGGAGCAGGCTGGTGTTGCTGCCGCAGCTGCCGTCGCCGAACGCGTAGGTGTACTCGTTCTCCTCGCCGTCGGCGGTCTCGCCGAGCGGCTCGAGCGTGAAGTCCGAGAGAACGAAGTCGTCGTGGTTCGCGCCGCAGCTGGTGTCGAACGTTCCCGCGACCACCTCGACGGTGTTCTCGCCGGTCACGAGGTACTCGTTGGGGACCTCCAGCTCGACGCGCTCGCTCACGGCGTCGGGCAGGTAGATGGGCTCCGAGCCGTTGACCGACACGTAGCTCTTGTAGCGCGCCTCCGTCGAGTTGCTCCCGACGGTGTAGCCGAGGATCGACGTGCCCAGCGTCTCGGTGGCGCCGGGCACGTCCACGCCGTCGACGGTGAGGCGCTCGACGTCGTCGCCGGGCGCGACGGGCACCGCCGCGACGGGCACCGTCCCCTCGAGAAACTCGCCGTCGGCCGGCGTGAGGACCGGGCCGCCGGCTGCGGGAGCCGCCGGCTCGTGCGGCGCGGTCGCGGTCCGGCCGGCCGCGGTGCGGCCGGTGTCCGCAGGGGCGGCGGACGACGACGTCGCGACCCACCCCGTCATCGCGAGCGTGGCCGCTGTGACCGCCGCGACGAGAGCGGCCTGCTGCCGGCCCCGCTGTTTCCTGGTGACTGGCCGCATGGCCGTCCTCCCTGTGCTCCGTGAAAGGTGGACGGCTCTGAGCACGCCCGGAGGCCAACCTGGACCGGGCGGGTGAACGGAACGGGATCAGCAGGCGACAACCGGACAAACTGTCCACCCGTTCGGCTGAAACCCCAGGTCAGCGGGCACGCTGCGGGTGGGTGAACTTGGACCGCCGGCAGCGCGGATCAGGAACGGGAACGGCGAAGGCCCCCACCGTGGTGGGGGCCTTCGCCGTGTGGTGCGCCATCAGGGACTCGAACCCCGAACCCGCTGATTAAGAGTCAGCTGCTCTGCCTATTGAGCTAATGGCGCCTGCGACGGAAAGATTACCAGGGCCTGAGCCCTCTGGCGCACCGGTTTACTCCGCCTCACGACGGTCCGTGACCACCCTCGGGAGGGGGCCGCCGGACCGCCGTGCTGGTGCGCCATCTAGGACTTGAACCTAGAACCCGCTGATTAAGAGTCAGCTGCTCTGCCAATTGAGCTAATGGCGCGCAACGGGGAGAAACACTACCAGGACCAGCACCGTCATCGGTAACCGAACGAACGGCCCGGCCCTGTGAACTGCGCGACAGGCGGGCCGTCGGCCGACTGCTACAGGTACAGCCCCGTGGCGCCGTCCGCCTCGTCGCGCTCGGCCACGCCGTGCACGTCCCGCTCGCGCAGCAGCACGTAGTCCTTGCCCGCCAGGTCCACCTCGGCACGCTCCTCGGGGTCGTACAGGACGCGGTCGCCGATGGCGACCTGCCGCACGTGCTCGCCCTTGGCCACCACCGTCGCCCACGCGAGCCGCTTGGGCCCGACCGCGGTCGCCGGGATCACGAGACCGGCCGTCGACTGCCGCTCCGCCGAGTCCGTCTCGGGCTCGACCAGGAGCCGGTCGTGCAGCATGCGGATCGGGAGGCTGCCGGGCTTCGTCACAGTGTTCGACACAGCGTTCGACACAGCGTTCGTCACAGCGGGGGTGCTCACAGGACAACGCTACGCGACCACCGGACGAGGCTGTCCACAGGTCCCGCCGGACGGACCGCCGTCGGCCCGCCGGGCGGCTACCGTTACGGGCATGACCACACGTCTCGCACCCGGGGACAAGGCTCCCGACTTCACGCTCCCGACCGCCGACGGCGCGACCGTCCGCCTCGCCGACCTGGCCCAGAACACGACCAAGGGCGTCATCGTGTACTTCTACCCGGCCGCCGCGACGCCGGGCTGCACCAAGGAGGCCTGCGACTTCCGCGACTCCGAGGCATCGCTGCTCGGCGCGGGCTACGCCGTCGTCGGCATCTCGCCCGACAAGGTGTCGAAGCTGGCCAAGTTCGCCGACGCCGAGTCGCTGACCTTCCCGCTCGCGTCCGACGAGGACCACACGACGCTGGAGGCGTACGGCGCCTGGGGCGAGAAGCAGAACTACGGCAAGACGTACGTCGGCGTCATCCGCTCCACCGTCGTGGTGAACCCGGACCTGACGGTGGCCGAGTCCTTCTACAACGTGAAGGCGACCGGTCACGTGGCCCGGATCCGCAAGGTTCTCGGGCTCGATGACTGAGACGGAGGTGCAGCGCAGGCTGGGAGCCGAGGAACGAGGCACCCGGCCGGAGCGGAACCGCAGGATCAGGCACGGAAGGCACAGTTGATGGGCTCGCCCGCCGACCTGCTCGACGTCGACTCGGAGCTGAGCGACGCGGAGCTGGCCACCCGGGACCGGGTGCGGGAGTTCGTGGACCGCCGCGTCCGCCCGAACATCGCGCGCTGGTTCGCCGACGCGCACTTCCCGCGCGAGCTGGTTCCCGAGTTCGGCGAGCTCGGCCTGCTCGGCATGCACCTGGACGGGTACGGCTGCGCCGGCCGGTCCGCCGTCGAGTACGGGCTGGCGGTGCAGGAGCTGGAGGCCGGCGACTCCGGCATCCGCACCTTCGTCTCGGTGCAGGGCTCGCTGGCGATGTCGGCGATCCACAAGCACGGCTCCGAGGAGCAGAAGCAGCGGTGGCTCCCTCGCATGGCGACCGGCGAGGTGGTGGGCTGCTTCGGGCTCACCGAGCCGGGCGCGGGCTCCGACCCGGCGAGCATGACCACGCGCGCCCGGTTCGAGCCGGGCAGCGAGGGCGGCGACTCCGGCGGCGAGTGGGTGCTGGACGGCGCCAAGCGCTGGATCGGCATGGCCTCGTTCGCGGACATCGCGATCATCTGGGCCAAGGTCGCCGAAGCGCAGGAGGGTGGCGGCGCACGGGACCGGGTGCGCGGCTTCATCGTGCCGACGTCGGCCCCGGGGTTCACCGCGGTGCCGATCGAGCCGAAGCTGTCGATGCGCGCGTCCGTGCAGTGCGACATCACGCTGGACGGCGTGCGGGTGCCCGCGGACGCCCTGCTGCCCGAGCATCCCGGTCTGGCGGGGCCGTTCGCCTGCCTGGACGAGGCGCGCTACGGCATCGTGTGGGGCACGGTCGGTGCCGCACGGGACTCCTTCGAGGCCGCGCTGGCCTACGCCAAGGAACGCGAGCAGTTCGGCACGCCGATCGCGGGCTTCCAGCTCACGCAGGCCAAGCTCGTCGACATGGCGCTGGAGATCACCAAGGCCCAGCTCGTGGCGCTGCGCCTCGGCCGGCTCAAGGACGCCGGGCGCCTGGAGGGGCACATGATCTCGGCGGGCAAGCTGAACAACGCCCGCATCGCCATCAACATCTGCCGGGAGGCGCGCACGGTGCTGGGCGGCAACGGCATCACGCTGGACCACTCACCGATGCGGCACGCCAGCAACCTGGAGTCGGTGCGCACGTACGAGGGCACCGACGAGGTCCACACGCTGGTGCTCGGGCGACACATCACGGGGCTCGCCGCATTCCGCTGACCTGCCCCTGGACCCGTAGACTGAGCGCCGCGCGCGAGTGGCGTAATTGGCAGCCGCGCCAGGTTTAGGTCCTGGTGTCTTCGGACGTGGGGGTTCGAGTCCCCCCTCGCGCACAGCGGCCCGGCAGACGGCGACGGCCGCCTCCCCGTAAGGAGGCGGCCGTCGCCGCTGCTCAGCCCTACCGAGCCGGGCGGATCAGTTCTGCTGGGCTGCGAGGTCCTTCTTCACGGCCTCCATGTCGAGCCCGCGCACCGCCTCGACGACCTCGGCGAGACCCTTGGCCGGCAGCGCGCCTGCCTGGCGGAAGACCAGCACGCCGTCGCGGAACGCCATCAGCGTGGGGATGGACGTCACCTGCGCGGCCGACGAGATGCCGGGGTTCGCGTCCGTGTCGATCTTGGCGTGCACGATGTCGGTGTTCTTGTCCGAGGACGCCTCGAAGACCGGTCCGAACATCTTGCACGGCGGGCACCAGGTGGCCCAGAAGTCCACGAGGACTATCTCGTTGTCGCTGACGGTCTTCTCGAACGTGGCGTCAGTGATGTCGACGGTGGCCATGTCTCGTTTCCTCTCGTTGAACGTCTCCTTGGTGCAGCACAGTTCTGCTCTCGGCTATTCCAGGAACAGCGCCTCAGTGAGCGGCACGACACCCCCTGCGGCGGTCCGACGGCGCGGGGTAAGGCAGCGCGAGGCCCGAACTGGTAGAACGGACCCCGTGACGGACACTGCCGACTACCCACCCGACGACGAGTTCTACCGCGACCCCTCCCAGGTATCGGGGTGGCTGACCGACGAGGACCTCGCGGTCGTGCGGGCACAGCTCCCCCTCGTGTACGTCGACGCCGTACCGGTCCGGGTCGACGACTCGGGTGACGTGGTCGCCGTCGGGCTGCTGCTGCGCGTGAACACGCAGGGCACGATGACGCGAGCCGTGGTCTCGGGGCGCGTCATGTACCACGAGCGCCTCCGGGACGCGCTGCTGCGGCACATCGAGAAGGACCTCGGCCCGGTGGCGCTGCCGCAGGTACCGCCGTCGCCGCAGCCGTTCACCGTCGCCGAGTACTTCCCGACGCCGGGTATCACCGCGTTCCACGACCCGCGTCAGCACGCGGTGTCGCTCGCGTACGTCGTGCCCGTCACCGGTGACTGCCGCCCGCAGCAGAACGCCCTGGACCTCGCCTGGCTGACGCCGGAGGAGGCGTGCGCCGACGACGTGCAGGCCGAGATGATGAACGGTCAGGGCATGCTGCTCAAGCAGGCGATGGCCCACGTGGGGCGGCTTCCGTGAGGTAGCTCGTCGCTCCCTGGCGATCTGGGAGTCGCGGGCGCGGCGGTGGGCCGGCCTCCCCCGCACGGGTGACCGGAACCGTTCGCTCGGGTGATGGACGCGGCCGTGCGGCGACCGACAGTGGAGACATGCCACTTCGTCGCGTGATACTTCCACTTCTCGGTTCCGTCGCCCTGCTCGCCGTCGCCGCCGTTAGTCTCCTCGGCGGACACAACGTCCTCGCCGACGCCTCCGACAACGTCGGTCAACCGCTGCTGTTCCTCGGCGAGACGCTCGCCGACGTGTGGTGCGTGGTGGCCGGTACCGCCCTCCTCCTCGGCGCGCTCGTCCTGCTCGCTCCACCCGGGTCCTGGCCGGAACGCCAGCGCGTCCGCCTGCTGGTGTCGCTGGCCGTGGTCGCCCTGCTCACGCTCGACCACACCGTCATCATGGTGTCCGGCTACCTGCCGATGTTCCTCGTGCGCATGGTGACCGAGGGGCCGGAGACCGCTGCGATCCTGGTCTCACCGGGGCTGGGCGTGCAGCTCCTCACCCTGGCTGGTGCGGCCGCGCTGTTCCTCTCCGCTCGCGACGCGCAGGCTCTCCGGCCTGCGGACGCGACGTCCGAGTCGCTCGACCAGGCGACCCGGGCCACCCGGCGATGGGCCCTGATCGCAATCGAGGCGCCGGTGCTCTATGCCCTGAGCCGGGTGTTGATGGCCCTGCACGTGCCGGGATTCCGCTCCCCCGAGTTCACCGACGAGCTGCTGCTGGCAGGCCTGGGGCTCGGCGCCGCCGCCTGTGGCGGAGCCGTCCTCACCTGGGGCCTCATGGCCTCCTGGGGCGAACGCTTTCCCCGGTGGATGATCGGTCTGGCCGGGAAGCGCGTCCCGATCAGGATGGCGGTCGTCCCCGCGCTGGTGGTCGCGATGCTGGTCATGTGCGCCAGCCGGGCGATCCTGATCGGTGGCTTCGCCCCGGGGGAGGAGAACTGGGCCAACCAGCTCGAGCTTCCGCTCATCCTCCTGCCGCAGCTGTTGTGGCCGCTGTGGTCGGTGGCCCTTGCCAAGGCGGCGCTGGCCTACGAACGGCGCCGGCGCATCTCGGAGATGCTCCGATGAGCACGGTTCCCGCCGCGGCCGATACCCGGACCGAAGGTTCCCGGTCCCTCAGCTCAGGTCCAGCACCGGCCAGTCCTCCAGGTCCGACCGCATGCGGCGGTCGTGCGTCGCCACCACCACGGCGCACGGCGTCACCTGCAGCGCGCGGGTCAGCTCGTCGACGAGGTCGATCGACAGGTGGTTCGTCGGCTCGTCCAGGAGCAGCACGTGCGGCGCGTGCAGGAGCGCCCGCGCCAGCTCGAAGCGGCGGCGCTGCCCCGCGGACAGCTCGGCGAGCGGCCGGTCCAGGTCTTCCTCGCTGAGCAGGCCCAGCCCCGCAACGGGTACCACGTGGTCCGGGTCCAGCTCACCGGAGGAGAGCAGGCGGAGAGCCTCGTCGGCGTACGTCTCGAACCCGGTGCGCAGCCGCGCCTTGCCGGTGATGGGCTCACTCTCCTGGCCGACGACGCCGATGCGCGCGCCCGGCGCGACGAACCTGCTCCCCCGGTCCAGCTCCAGCGTGCCGGCCAGCGCACCGAGCAGCGTCGACTTGCCGGTGCCGTTCGGCCCCACGATGAGCAGGCGCCCCGACGGCGGGACGGCGACCCGCGTGCCGGGCAGGTCCAGCCGGGCGCCGTCGTCGTCCCTGCCGTGCGACAGACCGACGCGCGGTGAGCGGACCTCGACCACCGGCTGGGCCGGGTCCCAGCCCGGCGACATCGCCGGCAGGTCCGGGAAGAGCAGCTCCACCGGCGGCACCGGTACCTCGATGGCCTCCGCCTCGAGCTTCTGCACGAGCCGGTCCGCGGCCTTGACGTGGATCCGGGCGTGGGTGGCACGCCGGTGCTTCTGCGAGCCCTTCGCGGGCCGCCACTCGTCGGACAGGCCCTCGTACGACTCGTCGAGCCGCTCCGCGAGCGCCGCCGCCCGCTTGCGCTCCGCCCGGTAGCGCTGCCGCCAGCGGTGCAGGGACTGGTTCTTCGCGAACCGGTAGGCGAGGTAGCCCGGCTGCCCGTAGAGCACGGGCTTGCCGTCCCAGGACGGGTCGAGGTCGAGGATCGCGGTGGCGACGTCGTCGAGCAGCTCGCGGTCGTGCGTGACCAGCACGACGCCGCCGCGCCACGCGACGAGCTCGCCGGTGAGGAACTCGATGGCGGAGTCGTCCAGGTGGTTGGTGGGCTCGTCCAGCAGGAGCAGGTCGGAGCGCTCGGCGAGGCGGCAGGCGAGGCGGACCCGGAACCGCTCCCCCACGCTGAGCCGGTCGAGCCGGCGGCCGTGGTCGCGGGGTGCGCCCAGCCGCGTCAGGGCCACCTCGACGCGCCGGTCGGCGTCCCAGACCGCGAGGTGCTCGGCGTGCGACAGGGTGCGTTCGAGCACCGCGAGGTCCCCCGAGCCGTGGTCGAACGCGGCGGCCGCGGCCTCGAGCTCGGCCGCCGCCGCCCGCAGGCCGTCGAGCGTGCCGGCGACGACGTCGCCGATGGTCTGTCCGGGGGTGGGGTGGAGCTCCTGCTCGACGAGGGCCACGGAACCGTGCCGGCGGACCTCGCCGGACTTCGGCTGCAGGTCACCGGCCAGCAGGTGGAGGAACGTGGACTTGCCGGACCCGTTCTCCCCCACGACGCCGAGCCGCGTGCCGTCGCTCACCGTGCAGCTCACACCGGCCAGAACGTCCCGCCCGGGGTACGCGAAGGCCAGGTCCTGGGCGACAAGATGCATCTGACAAGCCTACGGGCCGTTCCGGAACGGGCCGACAGAGCCTTCGACACAGCCTGCGGCACCGCGCCCGCGGCAGCGCCCGCCGGCACAGCACGGTGCCCGACGCCGTCGCGACGTCGGGCACCGGGGGGACGCTGTGGGTACGCAGCGGGGGGATCCAGGGGCGGATGTACCGCGTACCCACAGCGAGACGATCAGGCAGAGGTCCCCGTCCTGCGGGCGACGGCGGGGTACCTGATGTTCTCGACCATCTCCTGCACCTCGTGCGACGGAGGTCTGGTCGCGAGCGACACGATCACCGTGACCACCAGGTTCACGACCGCACCGATGGCGCCGATGCCCTCGGGGCTCACCCCCATGATGTGGTCGTTGGCCTGCGTGCCGAACACCGGGAGCGTGTAGATCATGTACGTCGCGGTGAACACGAGACCGGTGAGCATGCCGGAGACGGCTCCCGCCGCGTTGGCTCTCTTCCAGAAGATCCCGAGCAGCAGGATCGGGAAGAAGGTCGACGCGGCGAGCCCGAA
This sequence comes from Promicromonospora iranensis, assembly GCF_028994775.1. Classification (GTDB taxonomy): domain Bacteria; phylum Actinomycetota; class Actinomycetes; order Actinomycetales; family Cellulomonadaceae; genus Promicromonospora; species Promicromonospora iranensis_A. Next base: position 370,385 of record NZ_JAJQMN010000003.1, read on the forward strand.
GGCGAAGGCGACCACCTGGGCCACGAACGCCGGCGGGTTGATGCCGAAGTAGATGGCGACCAGCACCGCGATCCCCATCGCGATCCGGCTGACCAGGAGGCGGCGCGCCTCCGACGCGTGGTGGTCCACGTACCGGAAGTACAGGTCGTGCGACGCCGACGACGAGATGACCAGCAGCAGACCCGCCGCCGTCGACATGGCGGCCGCAAGGCCACCCGCCGCGACGAGCCCGACGATCGGTGCGGGCAGACCCGCGATCTCCGGGCTGGCCAGCACCAGGATGTCGTTGTTGATGATCATGTCGGCACCCGACGTCGGGTCGTTGCTGACCGTGCCGATCGTGTTGACACCCTCACCCACGGTGATCAGCCCGGTCGCCATCCAGTTCTGCACCCAGGACGGTAGGGCGTCCACCGCGGCTCCCTGCACACCGTTGAGCAGGTTGAGCTTGGTGAACGCGCCCACGGCCGGCGCCGTCGTGTACAGCAGGCCGATGAAGATCAGCGCCCACAGGGCCGAGTAGCGCGCCCCGCGGACCGTCTTGGTCGTGTAGAACCGGATGATCACGTGCGGCAGGCCGGCGGTGCCGATCATGAGCGACAGGGTCACCAGGAACACGTCGATCTGCGGCCGGGCGGTGAACGCCTCGGTGTAGACCGGGAGCCCGAACTCGGCGCCGATCCGGTTCAGCTCGGCCAGGATCTCGCCGAACGAGATCTGCGGCACCGGGAACCCGGTCATCGTGTGCGCAACCGCCCACGCCGGGATCAGGTAGGCGACGATCAGCACCGTGTACTGGGCCACCTGGGTCCAGGTGATGCCCTTCATGCCGCCGAACACGGCGTACGCGAAGATGACCGCCGCCGCGATCGCGACGCCCGCCCCCTGCTCCACCTGGAGGAACCGGGAGAACACGATGCCGCCGCCGGCCATCTGCCCCACCACGTAGGTGAACGACACGATGATGGCGACCACCGCGGACACCGAGCGCACCGTCTCGGAGAACCGGTCGCCGACGAACTCGGGAACCGTGAACTTGCCCCACTTGCGCAGGTACGGCGCGAGCAGCAGCGCGAGCAGCACGTAGCCGCCCGTCCAGCCCATCAGGTAGATGGAGCCGTCCGACCCGAGGAAGGCGATGAGGCCCGCCATCGAGATGAAGGACGCCGCGGACATCCAATCCGCGGCGACGGCCGCACCGTTCGCGACGGCGGGGATGTTCTGCTCGGCGACGAAGAAGCCCTTGGTCTCCTTCACCCGGCTGCGCCACGCGATGCCGATGTACAGGGCGAACGACGCCGCGACGAAGATGAGCGCCCAGGTCTGGATGTCACTCATGACCGGCTCCCGTCGTCGTTGCGCTCGCTGACGCCGTACTCGTCGTCAAGCTTGTCCATGCGCAGGGCGTAGATGAGGATCAGCAGGATGAAGGTGTAGATCGAACCCTGCTGCGCGAACCAGAACCCCAGCGGGAAGCCCGCGATCACTATCTCGTTGAGCTGCTCGACGAACAGGATCCCCGCGCCGAACGAGACCGCGAACCAGACGACGAGCAGAACCACCATCAGGCGGAGGTTCTTCTTCCAGTACTCCTTGCGCCAGCCGTTCTCCGGCAGCGCGACACCCCCGCCGTCCGGCGGCGGTGCTCCGCCCGGCGGACTCTCGTTCGTGTCGGCCATGTCTCGACGCTCCTTTGCGTGTCGTGGTGCGTCCCGGCGGCAGCCCCAGCTGCCGGTCGGGACGCCCGGTCGGGACGTACTGTGGTGCGGATCACAGTGCCCCTGAGCCTGAGCCAAGGGCAGACGCCCTCCGCGGCGCAAGAGCCGACCGGCCGGACGGCGGGCGCGACCCCGCGAGCGGTCGTTCAGGGCCACGAACGGTTCCCGGCAACTTCACCCGACCGCTCGAGGGACGTTCTCGACCGTTCGCGGAACCCGACCGGCCGTTCGGCAGAGCGGAGCCCGTGCGGGGGTCCCTGAAGGACCCTGACCGCCCTACGATCACCTCATGTCCTCGACGTCGAGCACTTCCGGTACCGCCGTGCGCCGCCGCGTGTTCCATCCCGGCAGCCTGGCGATGGCCATCGGAGGGCTGTGCGTCATGATCGGGTCGGTCCTGCCCTGGATCAGCACGCCGCTGGGGCACATCCCGGGCCACGCGAGCTACCTCGGCTGGGCGACGATGTTCGTCGCACCGCTCGCGTTCGCCGGAGCCGTCCTGCCGTTCCGGCGGGTGGCGATCGGTCACTGCCTGGTCGTCGCGGCGCCCTGCGTGCTCGCCGTCGTCTGGAACATCGTGCAGATGGTGCAGGTCAGCGCCGGCACCGACTCCTGGGGCAAGATGTGGCCCGGCATGGGCCTGGTGATGATCGCCGGCGGCGCGGTGATCCTCCTGCGCACCGCCTGGCGCCTGCGCCGGACACCTGACGCATAGTCTCGTCCCATGGAGCACGACGACGAGGACGTCGACGAGCACGACACACCGGCCGAGGTCGACGCCACGTTCCGCACGCTGCGGCGCGTCGCCATCACCCACTTCGTGCTGTTCCTCGCCGCCGTGGCGGGCGTGCCCGCCCTGTCACTCACCCTCGACTGGTGGTCGGGCGGGCGCCTGGCCGGCGGGATGAGCCCTGGCTTCGCCATGGCCGCGTTCGGGCTGTACGCCTTCTTCCTGGTGATCGGGCTCGCGGCGGCCACGCTGTCCTCGGCGGTCGAGGCCCGCATGCTCGGTGGCCGGCAGGACGACGAGGACCGCTACGCCGATGACACGTACCCGAGCGACGGCGAGACCTCGTGACCGCGACGAGCATCGGCACGCTGGTGGCCCTCATCGCCCTGGTGGCCCTTATTACGCTCGTCGTGCGGCCGCGGGGCACCTCCACCGTGGACTTCTACCTGGCCGGGCAGCGGGTCGGCGTCGCGACGAACGCCCTGGCCATCTGCGGGGACTACTTCTCCGCCGCGTCGTTCCTCGGGGTCGCCGCCGCCGTGTACGTCTCTGGCCTGGACGGGGTCTGGTACGCCGTCGGGTTCGCGGCCGGGTTCGTCCCCGTGCTGCTCTTCGTCGCCGCGCCGTTGCGCCGGTTCGGCGAGTTCTCCATCCCCGACTTCCTCGGCCGGCGGCTCGCCTCCGAGCGTGTGCGCCTGGTCGCCGTCGGTGTGGTGCAGATCGTGATCCTGTCCTACCTGGTCCCGCAGGCGGTGGGCAGCGGCATCACGTGGCAGCTCCTGGTCGGGCACGGCCTGCCCGGCCTCTCCCCGTACGCCACCGGCGTGGTGCTCTCGACCGCGGTGGTCGCGGGGCTCGTCGCGTTCGGTGGCATGCGCGGCACCACCTGGACCCAGGCCATCCAGTTCCTCGTGCTGCTCGGTGCGCTCGTCTGGCTCGCCGTCGTCGTCGCCGGGTCGGGGTTCCACTACTCGGAGGCGGTCGCGGACCTGTCCGCCGAACCGCTGGCCAACCCGGTGCACGACGAGTCCGGATGGCACCTCCAGCCGGAGAGCAACCAGCTCGACGCGACGCAACCCGCGACCTTCGGGCAGCCCGGTGCCGCCTACGGCCCGCTGGCCCAGTTCGCCCTCATCCTCACGCTCGTCATGGGCACCGCGGGCCTGCCGCACGTGATGAACCGGTACTTCACCAGCCCCACGGGCACCGCCGCCCGCATGACGACCGTGTGGGTGCTCGGCCTGGCCGGGCTGTTCTACGCGCTCGCCGTCATGCTCGGCACCGCCGCACGCCAGCAGATCGCGGCGGCCGTCAAGCACCACCCCTGGCTGGAGGAGCTCACCGTCGACGGTGTGCTGCGCGTGCCCGAGCACGCCCTGCCCGTGCTGGGCCGGATCTACGGCGGTGACTCCGGGCTCGCCGTCGTCGCGGCCGGCGCGCTCGTCGCCGTGATGTCCACGATCGCGGGGCTCCTGCTCGCCGCCGCCGCATCCTGGGGCCACGACGTCTACGAGCGGCACATCAACCCGCGCGCCACCCAGAGCCAGGCGGTATGGGCCGGTCGGGCGAGCACCGCGGTGGTCGCGCTCGCGGCGGGCGGCCTGGCCATCGCCATGCAGCCGGCGGAGATCACGCCGGCCGTCCCGTCCATCGTGGCGGCGATGGTGACCTGGGCGTTCGCGATCGCGGGCTCGGCACTGACCCCGGTCTTCGTGCTGGCCATCTGGTGGCGCGGCACGACGGCGGCGGGCGCCACCGCCGGCATGGTCGTCGGCGGCCTGGTGTCGGTGACGATGTTCGTGGTGGGCGCCCTGCCGATCGGGCCGGGACTCGGGGAGATGCTGATGACCCCGACCCTCGTGGCGGCACCGCTGGCCGCCCTCGTGACCTGGTTCGTCTCCCGGGCGACGACACCCCCTGCCGACGTCGAGCGGCAGTGGCTGGTGCTGCACGGCACGGCTGCCGACCGCCATGCCGAACGTCTGGCGCGCCTCACGATCGCGAGCCTCGGGCCGAAGTCACGCCGGTCCGCGCGATCGGGCGGGTCCGCACGATCGGGCGCGGACACGGCAGGCGGGGACAAGGGGGGACATGATGCGGACGGGTAGCGCACTTCTGGCCGCGACGATCGCCGTCACGTGGACGGTGGTGTACCTGGTGACCCAGGTGTTCGTGTCACCGCCGCTCGGCGTCGGCACGACCGTGGCGGCGGGCGCCGTGGCGTCCGTGCTCCTCGTGCTCGGCTACCCCTCCGCGCTGCGGGGACCGCGCGCGGCCACGACACTGCGGCGCGGCCGCGAGGGGCGCGGCGTCGAGCGCTCCCGCCGTCGGATCGTGGCAGGCGGGAACCGTATGCCGCTCCGGTCCGGGCTGACCGCCGACGCCGCCCGCCGCACCGCCGAGCTGCTGCGCCCGCTGCTCGGCGGGGACGCGGTCGTGATCACCGACCGGGAGCTGAACCTCGCCTTCGTCGGCCCCGGCGTCGACCACCACACGGCGGGCGGTCCGGTGCGGGCCGCCATCGTGCGGAGCGCCATCGCCAAAGGGCGCACCGTGGTGTCCCGCCGTGCGTCCAGCATGGGGTGCGACGACCCGGACTGCCCTCTGCGCAGCGCCGTCGTCGTGCCGCTCGTCGTGGGGACCCGCGTGGTGGGCACCATCGGCGTGTTCCGGACGCACGACGAGCCCGCGCCGCGCGTCCAGGTCGAGGACATGGCGAGCATCCTGTCGCTCCACCTGGAGCTGGCCGAGGCGGACCGCGAGCGCAAGCTGGCCTCGGACGCCCGGTTGGACGCCCTACGCGCGCAGATCAACCCGCACTTCCTGTTCAACGTCCTGAACACGATCGCCTCGAAGTCTCGGACCGACCCGGACGAGGCCCGTCAGCTGCTGCTGCGCCTGTCGGACTTCTTCCGTTACGCCGTGCGGCAGGAGGGCCAGCTCGCGGAGTTCGCGCAGGAGTACTTCTTCGTGCGCACCTACCTGTCGCTGGAGCAGGCCCGGTTCGGGGACCGGCTGCGGGTCCGGTACGACATCGACCCGCAGGTCCTCACCGCGCACGTGCCGGTGCTCGTCATCCAGCCGCTGGTCGAGAACGCCGTCAAGCACGGTCTGGCGGACAAGGTGGCGGGTGGGACGGTCACCCTGAAGGCCCGCGTGGATCCCCTGACCCGCACGACGTCGATCCGCGTGACCGACGACGGCGTCGGCATGACCGCCGACGTGCTCGACACGCTGGGCGCCGGTGGCGGCGCCGACCGGGGCGGAGAGGGTGCGTCCGGCGAGGCCGGCGCACGCGGCGGCATCGGCCTGCAGAACATCTCGGAGCGCCTCACGACGCTGTTCGGCGAACGGTTCACCCTGGACATCCAGTCGACGGCGGGTGCGGGCACGGTGGTGGAGGTGCGCGTCCCGCTACGCTGACCGCATGCGCCCCCGCGCCCTGATCGTCGACGACGAGGCACCGGCTCGTGCCGAGCTGCGCTACCTGCTGGAGGAGCTCGGACAGGTCCAGGTGGTGGGTGAGGCCGCGAACGGTGAGGAGGCGCTTCTCCTCCTGCGGTCGCTCCCCTACGACCTGGTGCTGCTGGACATCCGGATGCCCGGTGGCAGCGGTCTGGAGGTGGCGGGCGCGCTGCGCGACCTGCCGCACCCGCCCCAGGTCATCTTCACCACCGCCTACCCGGACCACGCGGTCGAGGCCTTCGACCTCGCCGCGGCGGACTACCTGGTCAAACCGTTCGACGCCGCGCGCCTGAGCCGCGCGGTGGAGCGCGCGCTCGAGCACGGCGGGGCCGACGACGCGCAGTCGAGCCCGGCGGGCGCCGGCGGCTCTGCCGGTGCGGGGTCGGCGAGCACGTCGAACGGTGGCCAGGCCGGACGGCGGGGCGACGACGCGGCGAAGCCGGAGCCGCTCGCGCGGGTGCCGGTGCAGCGCGACGGCCGCACGATGCTCGTCGACCAGTCGGCGATCGTGTACGCGAGCGCCGCGCGCGGCTACTCCTACCTCAAGCTGGCCGACGAGCGGCTCCTGGTCACGTTCTCGCTGAACGAGCTGGAGCGGCGGCTCCACGGGCACTTCTTCCGGTCGCACCGTTCGTACCTGGTCAACCTGAACCACGTGCGTGAGCTGGTCCCGGACTTCAAGGGTGCGCTGGTACTGGTCATGAACGACCGGCAGCGCAGCCGGGTCGAGGTGTCCCGGCGCCAGGCACGGGAGCTGCGGCGCCGGCTCGGCGTCTGACCCCTGCCCGGGTCGCGCACTTTCCTTTACGAGCAAAAGCCGCCTCAGGGACGATAAGGGGCAGCCGTTCCGCGAGCGAGCGCCCGACCCTGGAGAGACGTGTCCGAGACCACGCCTGCCCTTCGCCTGACCAACCTGCTCCTCACCCCCGGTACCCGCACGCGCAAGGACCCCGACGCCGTCTTCGACAGGATGATCGCGCGTGCCTCCCGCGGCCGCACACCGCTCAGCGCCGAGTACGCGGCCGACCTTGAGCACCTCCGCCTGGTCCTGCGCGCCTTCGCCCGCTTCGCCGGCCTGAGCCCGCTCGGCTGGATGGCGGGGCAGGCGCTGGTGGAGGCCCGTATCCGGAACCGGGTGGTCGTCGGCGACCTGCGTGCCAGGCACCCCCGCATCGCCGACGAGCCGGTGGAGGCGCCGGTGTTCGTGGTCGGCATGCCCCGGACAGGCACCACGCTCACCTACAACATGCTGTCCAGGTCGCCTGCCCATCGCGGGCCGAAGCTCTGGGAGATGACGCACCTGGGCCTCGCCGTCGACAGCGCGACCGAGGCCGAGCTGATCCGGCGCACCCGGAAGAAGTACGCCATGGTGTCGCGGCTCAGCCCCACGTGGGACACCATCCACCCGCTCTTCGCGGAGGCCGAGGAGGAGGACACCTTCATCCGGGCCCACTCGGAGCTCCACTCCTCCGCCGTGCCCGTGCCGGAGTACCTCGAACGTCTGCGGACCTTCGACCACCGGCCGGACTACCGGTTCCTGCGCGACACGCTCCAGTTGCTCTCCTACGGACGTCCCGCGCGTCGCTGGGTGCTGAAGCACCCGGCGAACCTCTTCCACCTGTCCGCGATCCGCGACGTGTTCCCCGACGCCCGCTTCGTCTGGACCCACCGCGCCCCGGAGGTGGCTCTCGCCTCCCTGTGCTCCCTTGCAGAGGCCGCGGAGCGGCTGCACCGGCACCCGGACGCCGTGGACCTGGCCGAGACCGGCCGGACGTGGTTGTCGATCATGTCCCGCGGCGTGTCCCGTGCCCTGGCCGAACGCGCGGTCCTGGGCCCCGACGTCGTGCTCGACCTGCCGTACGAACGCCTCACGGGAGACCCGGGCACCGTGCTGCCGGAGCTGTTCGAGCGGCTCGGCGCCCCATGGGGCGCCGACGACGCGGCGAACCTGGCGGCGGCCCGCGAGGCACCGAGGGAGCGCGCCCCGCACGAGTACAGCCTCGAACGGTTCGGGCTCGACCGGGACGAGGTCCGTGCGGTGTTCGCCGGCTACGTGGAGCTGCTGCCCGCTCTGTCACGGTAGGGCGCCCGGGCTCGCTGCGGGCAGGCTCGCGGCAGACGGGATTACCCTCGACGCGTGAGCACCGCTTCCCCCGCCTCCCGCACGAGACCTGTCTGGCCCGCGGCAGCGGCCGACGCCGTCGCCGTCCTCGCCTTCACCCTCATCGGCATCGCGTCGCACGAGGGGTCGTTCGCGAGCGCCTTCGGCCGGGTCGTGTGGCCGTTCGCACTGGCCGCCGCGCTGGGCTGGATCATGACCCGCGCCTGGCACGACCCCGCCCGCATCTGGCCGACGGGCGTGCTGATCTGGTTCCTCACCGTGGTCGGTGGCCTGGCCCTGCGCGGCGTCTCCGGCCAGGGCCTGGCCTGGACGTTCGCGCTGGTGACGGCACTCTTCCTGGCGGTCACCATGCTCGGCTGGCGTGCACTGGTGGCCGTGCTCCGACGGGGACGGACAGCGCGGAGCGGAACGGACGGCTGACCGAGAGCGAGATCGGTCCGTTGCACGGCCAGGACCAGAGGCTCAGCGCCCGCCCAGCACCTCGAGGATGACCGGGGCCAGGGCGCGGAACGCCTTGCCCCGGTGCGAGATCGCGTTCTTCTCCTCCGGATCCAGCTCCGCCGCGGTCCGCCGGCGACCGCCGTCCGCGCCGTCACCCGCCGGTGCCTCGTCCGGGACCAGGATCGGGTCGTAGCCGAACCCGTTGGCGCCCCGCGGCTCGGTCTCCAGCACGCCCCGCATCTCGCCCAGGCGGACCTCCTCCCGGCCGTCGGGCGTGACCAGGGCGGCGGCACACACGAACCCTGCCTGGCGGTGCTCCGGACGCACGTCGCCGAGCTGGCCGAGCAGCAGCTCGAGGTTGGCCAGGTCGTCCCCGTGTTTCCCGGCCCAGCGCGCCGAGAAGATGCCGGGCGCACCGCCCAGCACGTCGACGGCCAGCCCGGAGTCGTCGGCGACGGCGGGCAGCCCGGTCGCCGCGCACACCGCCCGCGCCTTGATGAGCGCGTTCTCGGCGAACGTCACGCCGTCCTCGACCGGCTCCGGGGCGCCGACCTCGCCGGAGGTGACCAGCCCGCCGTCGGGCAGGTCGAGGCCGGACGCCACGAGGATCGCGCGCAGCTCACCGACCTTCTTGGCGTTGTGCGTCGCGAGGACGATCCGGGCGGCGGGCGGCACGATCGAGGAGCTCATGCACCGATCATGCCAGCCGCCGCCCGGACACCCGTCAGGCCAGGGCGGGGACCGGGTCCGGCTGCCCGACGACGGCGTCGTCGGCGGGCGCCTCGTCCTCCGCCCCGCCGCCCAGGTAGTGCCGGCTCATCGACCGGTACTGGCGGCTGGCCAGCGCCGCCACCGTCAGCACCAGGCCGAGCACTGCGAGCAGCATGAGCACCAGCGCGATCCCCCGGGCCGGCCCGGTGCCGAACCAGCCGCCGATGAGGGCGGCGCCGACGCCGTCGGTCATGAACGGCTGGAACACGAACTCGGTGAGCGGGCTGATGAGGAACGCCGTCAGCGGCGCCGCCACCATCTCGACGCTGTGCGCGAACCCGAGCACGCGCCCCTGCCGCTCGTAGGGCACCACCTTCTGCAGCACGGTCTGCTCGGACGCCTCCGCGAACGGCATGACGAACAGGTACAGGGCGAACCCGGCCACGAGCAGCACGACCGAGTGCTGCACGGGAAGCAGGAAGGTCGCGCCCCACATGACCAGGTTGACCACCAGCAGGGTCCGGAGGGGGTTGCGCCCCACTCCTCGCTTCGCCACGACCAGGCCGCCGAGGATCATGAAGACGCTGATCGCGCCCCAGGCCAGGCCCCACGTCTGGACGGACATGAGCGACAGCCCGTACGGGTCGGCGAGCGCCATGAGCCCGCCGGCCAGGAAGTTGTTCAGGAGCGTGAACCAGATCAGCGCCCACATCCCGGGGATGCTGCCCACGAGACGGATCGTCCCGCGCAGGTCCACCTTCTTCGGCTCGTCCGCTGCCGCGGCTTCGCCGAGGGACTCCGGCAGACGCAACCGCTGCAGGTGTCCGACGGCGGCGGCGAGCACCACCACCGCCAGGACCAGCGCGCCGAGCATCCCGCTCGATGCCACGAGGAGCCCGCTGATGACCGAGGTCACCAGGTGCGAGATCCCCGACGTCGTGCCGGCGAGCCCGTTCGCCCTGTCCCTGCGCCCTTCGTCGAACAGCGCGGTGACGACGGTGGTCATCGCGATGCCCCGCGGGTTGCCCGCCATCACGCCGGCCATCACCAGGAGGACCAGCGCCCACAGGCGGACGCTCGTCGGGTCGGTGAACACGGCCGCAGGGGTCGCGACGTAGAGGCCGAGGGCCGCCAGGTAGAACCCGAGCGACACCAGTGCCGACACCTGCATGACCGTCTTCTTGCGGTGGTGGTCCACGAGCGACCCGAACCACACGCCGGTGCCGACCATCGAGACCAGGAAGATCCCGGAGATCACGCCGGCCGCGAAGACGGAGCCCGTCTCCAGATAGACCCAGAACGTGATGGCGAACCAGACGGTGAAGTTGGTGACCGACACCAGTGATGTGTTCACCAGGAGGTGCGCGAACGTGCGCACCTCGGGGTCCCGCAGGCGCAGCCGACCGGCGCCGTCCGACGCGTTGTGCGTCTCCTTCGTGCTCATCGATGCTCCTCGAGCTCGCGGGTCCTGGTGAACCCTCCGTCAATTAACTACGATGACCGTAGTGATCATGCAGGTATGACGGAGCGGGCCGCGGGAAGTCATCGGTCCGGACGGGAGACGATCGTGAAGCGTGCGAACGGCAGGTCCGCCTGCCCGGTGAGCTTCGGGCTGGAGACGTTCGGCGACCCGTGGTCGCTGCTCGTGGTGCGCGACGTCGTGTACTTCGGCAAGCACACGTTCAACGAGTTCCTGGCGTCGGACGAGGCCGTCTCACCGAGCGTGCTGTCCGCCCGCCTCGAGGCGCTGACCGACGCCGGGATCCTGCACCGGTACCCCGACCCGGCGGACCGGCGCCGCGTGCGCTACGACCTCACCGATCGCGGCCTCGGCCTGATCCCGATCATGGTCGAGATCGCCGAGTGGAGCGCCGCGCACGATCCGGACACGGGGGCGCCGGCGGACTGGATCGCCCTCGTGCGGGACAACAAGCCGGAGATGGTCCGCCGCTACACCGAGACGGTGCGCCGGGGCGGGAGCGTCTTCGTGGGCGAGGACAGCGTCCTGGCGCAGGTCGAGGCCGGGCAGCTCCAGGCCGCCGGAGCCTGAGGTCAGAGCTCCTGCGCGAGCGCTGCCTGCTGGATCTTGGCGAGCTCGGCGGTGCCACCCACGGCGAGGTCGAGCAGCGAGTCGAGCTCGGCGCGGTCGAACGGCGCGTGCTCGGCGGTGCCCTGCACCTCGATGAACGTGCCGGAGCCCGTGACCACCACGTTCATGTCGGTCTCCGCGCGGACGTCCTCGACGTAGGGCAGGTCGAGCATCGGCGTGCCGTCGATGATGCCGACGGACACCGCGGAGACGGAGTCGGACAGCACCTGCTTGCCACCCTTGACGTGCCCGTGGCGACGGCCCCACGCGATCGCGTCGACGAGGGCCACGTAGGCCCCGGTGATCGCGGCGGTGCGGGTGCCGCCGTCGGCCTGGAGCACGTCGCAGTCCAGCACGATCGAGTTCTCGCCGAGCGCGCTCATGTCGACGACGGCGCGCAGCGACCGGCCGATGAGCCGCGAGATCTCATGCGTACGGCCGCCGATCTTGCCCTTGACGGACTCGCGCGCGCTGCGCTCGTTGGTGGCGCGCGGCAGCATCGCGTACTCGGCGGTGACCCAGCCCTCGCCCGAGCCCTTGCGCCAGCGCGGCACACCCTCGGTGAACGAGGCGACGCACAGCACCCGCGTGCGCCCGAACTCCACGAGCACCGACCCCTCGGCCTCGTCGAGCCATCCCCGGGTGATCTTCACGGGGCGGAGCTGGTCGGTGGCGCGGCCGTCGGCGCGGACGATGCTGTCAGTGCTGGAGGTCATGCGCCAAGCGTATGCGGTAGGTTCACACGCCGGGCATACCGCTCGGGCGGAGCGACACCAAGGACGGCACGATGACGGACACCACTCCCGCCGAATCCCCCGCCGCCACGAGCACGGAAGCGGCCCCTGGCTGGACCAGCGGTCCGTTCCCACCGCTGTGGCTCGCGGTGCTGGGCAGCCTCGCCGTCCTCGGTCAGTTCGCCGTGGGCCTGTGCCTGATCGGCGCGCTCGTCTCACTGGTGATCGCACGACGACGACCCTGGGTGGCGGCGGTCGCGATCGTCCTGACCGCCTGGTCCGGCACGATGGTGCTGTTCACCGGTCGGTTGCTGCCGTGGGTAGGGATCTGACGCCCGTCACAGCTCGTAGACGGTGCCCGGCTCCGCGACATCGACCGGGCCGGCGAACGAGCCGCGCGCCTCGGTCAGGGACTCCGCGGGATCGTTCCAGACGGGCAGGTGCGTGAGCAGCAGACGGCGGGCGCCGGCGTCGGTCGCCACCTGACCCGCTCGGCGGCCGGTGAGGTGGATGCCCGGTTCGACGCCGTCGTCGCGGCCCTCGAGGAACGCGGCCTCGCTGAGCAGCAGGTCGGCGTCGCGCGCCAGCTCGACGACCGACGGGCACGCGTCGGTGTCCCCGGTGTACGCCAGCGTCGTCGTGCCGCCCGACGCGGACGGGCCGGTCAGGCGCACGCCGTAGGTCTCGACCGGGTGGAACACCCGGTGCGGCTCGATGGTCAGCGGCCCGATCCGGACCGACGGGTGCTCCGCCCACGACCGGAAGTCGAAGTCGTTCTCCATGGATTCGCCCTCGCTCAGCCCGTAGGACAGCGCGACGTGCCGCTCCGCCGTCGACGGGCCGAACACGGGCAGGGGCGCGTCCCGGCGACCGGTACGGAGCGAACCGCGCTCGGGGTGGTATCGCAGGTACACGTACAGGCCCGAGAGGTCCGCGCAGTGGTCGGGGTGCAGGTGCGAGATCGACACGGCGTCGAGATCCATCGGGTCCATGAAGCGCTGCAGGGCACCGAACGCGCCGTTGCCCAGGTCGAGCAGCACGTTCCAGTCGCGCGCCTCGTGGCCGGCCGCGGCCGCCTCCGCGGCCGGGACCCGTACCAGGTACGACGACGCGGGCGTCGCCGGCCCCGGGAACGAACCGGAGACCCCGATCGGGATCAGGCGCATCAGACGGCCTCCACGAGGGAGACCTCAGGGCCGAGGAACCGGCTCGCGAGCTGCCCGAAGGGCGCCGGGTCGCCGGTGGTCAGGAAGCGGTGCTCGGGAGAGCCGGCGTCGGGCGCGCGCTCCAGGTCGTGCGCGACGAGGGTGCGGTACACGTCCTTCGCGGTCTCGTCGGCGCTGGACACCAGCGTGACCTCCTCACCCATCACGTAGGAGATGGCTCCGGCGAGCAGGGGATAGTGCGTGCAGCCCAGCACGAGCGTGTCGACGCCGGCGGCCTTGACCGGGTCGAGGTACTCGTGCGCGAACTTCTGCACCTCGGGGCCCGAGGTCCTGCCCTCCTCGACGAAGCGTACGAACTCCGGGCAGGCCTGGCTCGTGATGGACAGGCCCGGGGTGACGTGGAAGGCGTCGTCGTACGCCCGTGACTGCACGGTGGTCCGCGTGCCGATGACGCCGATCCGACCGGACCTCGTCGCCGTCACCGCGGCGCGGGCCGCCGGCAGGATGACCTCCACGACGGGGATCCCGTGGCGCTGCGTGTACCGCTCGCGGGCGTCGCGCATCATCGCCGACGACGCCGTGTTGCACGCGATGACCAGCATCTTCACCCCGTCGGCGACGAGCCGGTCCATGGCGTCGAGCGCCATGGCGCGCACGGCGGCGATGGGCTTGGGGCCGTACGGGCTGTTCGCGGTGTCGCCGAGGTACCGGACCTGCTCGTTGGGGAGCTGGTCCAGGATGGCCCGGGCGACCGTGAGGCCGCCGAGACCGGAGTCAAAGATCCCGATGGGCGCGTCGTTCACGGGGTGAAGCCTAGCGACGACAACGTGCGGTCACCCGTGCTCGTGAGCCGCGCCACGCGTGACGCGTGACACGTTACGGCAGGTCAGCGCGCCAGTCCTGGTCACCCAGACCCGGTGGGCGCGCCAGGCGGACGCCGCCCCCGCAGCTCGGAGAGCATCACGTCCATCAGGGTCTCCTGCGCGTAGCCCGCGGCCACGAAAACCCCGGACCAGAAGCGCCGGGCCGCACGGCCGTCCGTCGCGACGGGGATCTCGCGGCCGGCCTGCCGGTCCCACATGATCTCGTCGGTGAGCTGCATGACCTGCTCGTCGGACTTCAGGCCGAGCCGCTCGGCGATCACGAGCCGCACGTCCGTGAGCGCGCCTGCGAACTGCTCGGCGTCCTCACGCGGCACCCGCACCGGCGGCGGAGCACCGTGCCTGCCCAGCGGCGAGGGCGCGTCCTCGCCCGTCGGCAGGTCGAGCAGCGCGGCGAACGCCTCGAGCCGGTCCACCTTCGCCTGGGCCACATCGTTCTGCGTGAGCCGGCGGAACTCGTCGGCCACGTCCGCGTCGTCCTTGCTCGCGTCCGGCAGGAGCCTCCGCGCCGCGGGGTCCGTCGGGATGCGACCCACCCCGGTCACCCCTGTGAGCCGCGCCAGGTCGGCGTCGGTCAGCTCGTCCGGGGCGAGCAGGCCGTTGGCCCATGCCTGCCCCTTGCCCGGTCCGGGATGCGTCGAGAGGCCCGGCACGCCGTCGTCGGGGAAGAGGTCCAGCCCCGCCTCCTCGCGGAGCATGTCCGCGACGTCGCGCGCGACCCGGGCGAGGACGACCCGCTCCACCGGCTCGAACCTGGCCTCGTAACCCCGCCGCATGGCGCGGAACGGTGTCATGCGGCTCCCCGCGCGCCCGACTCCTGCAGCGTCGCCCACAGACCGAACCCGTGCATCGCCTGCACGTCCACCTCCATACGCTCGCGCCCACCGCTGGACACGACGGCACGACCGTTCTTGTGCACCTGAGTCATGAGCCGTTCCGCCTTGACGCGCGAGTACCCGAAGTAGCTCTCGAAGACGTACGTCACGTACGACATCAGGTTCACCGGGTCGTTCCAGACGATCGTCACCCACGGGTCGGCGACCCCCGAGGCGATGTCCGTCTCGGTGTCCTCCTCGACGGCCGTCCCGGCTGACCCCATGGGCGATAGCAGCGGCGGTGGGGAAGAAGTCACAGGTCTCACTCTAGGCGGTTTCGTCCCTGGGCTGGACACCCCTGTCCGAGATTTTCGCGAAGTTGTCGCCGGGCTGTGACCTCCGGCGCAGGGCTCAGTCGAGGAGGTCGTCCAGGCGGAGGTCCACGGTCGGGATCGCGGGGTCACCGTCGGACAGCCGACGGGCGCTGCGCGGCAGCTCGGCGCGCACCATGCCGTGGTTGACCGCCGCGTTCGCGACCCCGTACGGACCCACCCAGCGCGAGTCGACGGCGCCGTCGACGACCATCGGGGCGAGCAGCGGTCGCAGGTCGTCGCTCTGCGGCATCCACTCGGCCACCGCCGTGTCCGGACCGGTCACCATGATCTCCTCGACCGCGTAGCCGTCGCGGCCGTAGCGCCGGGCGGCGGCCTTGCGGCCGCCCACCGACGCCTTGTTCGCGGAGGCCTTCGCCACCGGCTGGAGCACGCCCGACGAGTCGGCGCGGGCCACCAGCTTGTAGACCATGCCGCAGGTCGGCGCACCGGAACCGGTCACCACCGACGTCCCGACGCCGTACACGTCCACGGGCGCGGACGCCAGGGCCGCGATCGCGTACTCGTCGAGGTCGGACGTGACAACGATCTTCGTGTCGCGGGCGCCGAGCTCGTCGAGCTGCCGGCGCACCTCCTGCGCGAGGCCGCCGAGGTCACCGGAGTCGAGGCGCACGGCACCGAGGCCGGTGCCCGCCACCTCGACGGCGGTCGCCACACCCTGCTTCACGTCATACGTGTCGACCAGCAGGGTCGTACCGGGGCCCAGCGACGCGACCTGCGACTCGAACGCGTCCCGTTCGGTGTCGTGCAGCAGCATGAAGGAGTGCGCGGCGGTACCGATGGTGTCCAGCCCGTACCGCATCCCCGCCTCGAGGTTGGACGTGCCGGCGAAACCACCGATGACGGCGGCGCGGGCCGCCGCAACGGCGGCCTGCTCGCTCGCCCGCCGCGAGCCCATCTCCAGCACGGGGCGCCCGCCCGCCGCGCTCGTCATGCGCGACGCCGCCGAGGCCACCGCCGAGTCGTAGTTCAGGATCGACAGGATCAGGGTCTCCAGCAGCACGGCCTCCGCGAAGGTGCCCTCGACCTGCAGCACGGGCGAGCCGGGGAAGAACACCTCACCCTCGACGTACCCCTGGATGGTCCCGGAGAAGCGGTAGTTGGCGAGGTAGTCCAGGGTCCGGCGGTCGACGATGCCGTTCTGCTCGAGGTAGGCCAGCTCCGCGTCCTCGAACACGAAGTGTGGCAGCGCTTCCAGTACGCGACCGGTCCCCGCCAGGACGCCGTAACGGCGGCCTGCGGGCAGGCGGCGCGTGAACACCTCGAACACGCAGTGCCGGTGCGCCGTGCCGTCCGCGAGCGCCGCCTGGAGCATCGTGAGCTCGTAGCGGTCGGTCAGGAGCGCTACCGACGGACGTACCGACGGCAGGGGTGCTGCGGGAAGCGGCCGAGGCTCTTCGACACCGTTGTCGAACGCAGGCCACGAGTCTGTGAGCGAGGCGCCGATGCCCCGGAGCTCGTCGGTCATGCACTCACGGTAGGCCAGTAAACCCACCTCGGCGGTACGAACAGGGCCAAGGTGGCACCTTGTCTCAACATGCGGATCCTCGTTCTCTACTTCTGCCCGACGAACCAGCGTCGGACCTGGGCCACGCGGGCGGCGAGCTGGTCGGCGGTCGCGAGGGGTACCTCCGGCCCGCCGCAGGTACGGCGCAGCTCGTTGTGCACCATGCCGTGCGGCTGGCCGCTCCGCTTGGCCCACGCCGAGACGAGCTTGGACAGCTCCTTGCGCAGCTCGGCCGCACGGCGGTGCTCCTGCTCCGACCGCTCGACCTCCACCTCGCGGGCGGTCGGCGCTCCCCCGCGAGCCTTGAGATGGTCCGCCTGCCGCTGGCGCAGCAGCGTCGCCACCTGGTCGGGCTCCAGCAGGCCGGGCAGGCCGAGGAAGTCCTGCTCCTCCACGGAGCCGAGGTCGGCGCTGGTGCCGAACTCGCCGCCGTCGAAGAGGACACGGTCGAACGACGCCTGGGCGTCCAGCGCCTGGAACGACCCCTGGGTCAGCTCGCTCGACGCCTTCTCCTCCCGGTTGGCCTCCGCGAGGAGCGCGGCCTCCGGGTCGTAGTCGATGCCCTGCTCCTCGGCCGTGCGCGGACGGTCGAGCGCATGGTCGCGCTCCTGCTCCATCGTGCCTGCCAGGTTCAGCAGCGGCGCGACGCTCGGCAGGAAGATCGACGCCGTCTCGCCGCGCTTGCGGGCGCGCACGAACCGGCCGATCGCCTGCGCGAAGTACAGCGGGGTCGAGGCGCTCGTGGCGTACACACCGACGGCGAGGCGCGGCACGTCGACGCCTTCCGACACCATCCGCACCGCCACCATCCAGCGGTCCTCGCTCTGCGCGAACTCCTCGATGCGGCCGGACGCGCCCTCGTCGTCCGACAGGACGACGGTGGGGCGCTTGCCGGTGATCTCGTGCAGGTGCTTGGCGTAGGCGCGGGCGTTGTCCTGGTCGGTGGCGATGACCAGGCCGCCGGCGTCGGGCACCGTGCGGCGCACCTCGGTGAGGCGCTTGTCCGCGGCCGAGAGCACCGACGGGATCCACTGCCCCTCCGGGTCGAGCGCCGTGCGCCACGCCTGGCCGGTCATGTCCTTGGTCATGGCCTCGCCGAGGCGGGCGCTGACCTCGTCACCCATCTTGGTCCGCCAGCGCATGTCGCCCGCGTAGGACATGAACAGCACGGGCCGGACCACGTGGTCGCGCAGGGCCTCGCCGTAACCGTAGGTGTAGTCGGCCTTCGACCGGCGGATGCCCTCGGCGTCGGGCTCGTACTCCACGAACGGGATGGCGGACGTGTCGCTGCGGAACGGGGTGCCGGTGAGCGCCAGCCGGCGGTCCGCCACCTCGAAGGCCTCGCGGACGGCGTCACCCCAGCTCAGCGCGTCACCGCCGTGGTGCACCTCGTCCAGGATCACGAGCGTCGGCGCCGCCTCCGTGCGGGCGCGGTGCAGCGCCGGCTTGGCCGCCACCTGCGCGTAGGTGAGCGCGACGCCGTCGTAGTGCGCGCCGTGCCGGCCCTGCGAGTTCTTGAAGTGCGGGTCGATGCGGATGCCGACACGCGCGGCGGCGTCGGCCCACTGGGTCTTCAGGTGCTCGGTGGGTGCCACGACCGTGACCCGCCGGACCACGCCTTGCTCGAGGAGCTCGGTGGCGATGCGGAGCGCGAACGTCGTCTTGCCCGCGCCCGGGGTGGCGACGGCCAGGAAGTCCCGCGGGTTCTTCTCGCGGTAGAGCTCCAGGGCCTCCGCCTGCCAGGCGCGCAGACTCGACGCCGTGCCCCAGGGGGCGCGGCGTGGAAAGGCAGGGCTGAGCGACGAAGCGGCCGCAGACGACGGTGTGTGGGGCAGCTGCTGCGGCTGGCTCGTCACTTCGAGGAGTCGCCCTCGCCGCCGTCCTGCGGGTCACGGAGACCCTCGTAGATCTCCTTGCACCGGGGACAGACCGGGAACTTGCCCGGGTCCCGGCCCGGGACCCACACCTTGCCGCAGAGCGCGATCACGGGCTTGCCGCTCATGGCGGACTGCATGATCTTCTCCTTGCGCACATAGTGCGCAAAGCGCTCGTGGTCTCCGGGCTCGGTCTCCTCCCGGGTCTCCTCGCGCTCGAGGACGCTCGTACCGCCCTGCGTACTGGGCTCGTCCTGCGGGTTCGAGAGTGGTTCGGTCATGGCGAGAAGTCTACGCGGGACCACCGACAGCCACTCCAGCGGGACACGCCCCGAGGCAGGTCCGGAGGTACGGCGAGAGGACCGAGCCGCGGAAAGCCTTGCGGTGGTGTCGGTGACCACGGCTATAACTGTCTGCATGTCACATCCCCGCCCTGAGAGGAGCCTCACCCTGCCCGACGACGGCGCCGCCTCCGACCTCGCCGACACCCTGGCCACCACCCTGACCGCAGACCTGCCCGAACCCGTCTGGCCCGACTTCGGCGACAACGACGAGGACGCACGCCGCGCGGTGGCCGCCGTCGCCGCCATGCTCGGCCGCACCATCCCCGAACGCCCCAAGGACCCGCGCTCGTCGAGCGAGTGGCTCGCCCGCGCGTGGGACATCGACGAGAGCGTGCTGGTCAACGTCTCGCGCGACATGTCGCGCACCCTGCAGCGGCTGCACGCCTACGCGCTCCAGCGCTGGATCGAGCGCCACCCGGACGACGTCGCCGTGTTCGGCCCGGGCGGAGCGCCCCAGCGGGCGGCGCTCGACCTCGGCAACGGCACCTCCGTGAGCGTGCCCGCCGTGGCCACCGTCCTCTTCCCCGCCGGCTCCGCGTACGAGGCGCCGGTGGCCGTCGAGGTGGCCTACCGGTACGGGACGCCGACGGTCACCGCCTTCACCACGCCGGGCGGTCTGGCACTCGCCGAGCAGGTCCTCGCGGACCTGACCCGCACGCTGGAGGACGAGCACCCCTACCGCGGCGGGGTGCTGTCGGCGCGGGCATCGACCGGCGCCGTCGAGCTGACCCCGGTCAAGCACACCGTGCAGGTGCGCGGCGACGTCGTGCTGCCCGCCGACCTGTGGCACGAGGTCGACCTGTTCTGCTCCAGCGTCACCACGCGCCGGGACGCCCTGCGGGCCCTGGGCCACACGACGTCGCGAGGGCTGCTGCTGGCGGGCAAGCCGGGCGTCGGCAAGACGAAGCTGACCCGGGTGATCGCCACGGAGCTCGCCGGACCACTCACGGTGGTACTCGTCACCGCGGAGGTGCTGCGCACCTGGATGACCGAGCTGTACGAGGAGATCCGCGGCCTGGGCCCGTGCCTCGTCGTGCTCGAGGAGATCGACTCCGTGGCCTCCAAGGGATCACGCGGGGACACGTCGTTCGCCGAGTTCCTCGACGCCCTCGACGGCACCCGCAGCTCGGACGACGTCCTGACCGTTGCCACGACGAACGACCCCGAGGCCCTGGACCCGGCCGTCAAGCGCCCCGGACGGTTCGACACCATCATCGAGGTGCCGCCGCCCGATCTGGCGGGGCGCACCGAGATCCTGCGGCTCTTCCTGCCGCCCGAGACCCCGGTCGACGTCGCCCTGGTGGCCTCGTACCTCGACGGTGCGACGGGCGCCGACCTGCGCGAGGTGGCCCGCCGCTCGATCCTGGAGCACGGCCCCGACGGCCTGACCACCGACCGGGTCACGGACGTGGCGACGTCGGGCCGGTGGAAGCCCGCTCCGGTGGCGGGCAACTACCTGTGACGGTCACGCCCGGCGGTCAGAGTCCCTGCCAGTCCGGCTTGTCGGCGTAGGTCTGCCGGTAGTAGTCGGCGAGCTGCAGGCGGGACGCCGCCGCGTCGTCGACCAGCACGGTGGCGTGCGGGTGCAGCTGCATGATGGTCGCGGGCCACATCGCCGAGATCGGTCCTTCCACCAGCTGGTGCACCGCCTCGGCCTTGGCGCGCCCGGTGGCCAGCAGCACGAGGTGGCGTGCCGACATGATCGTGGCCAGGCCCTGCGTGAGGCAGTGCCGGGGCACGTCGTCGACGGACCCGCCGAAGAACCGCGCGTTGTCCTCGCGGGTCTGTCTCGTCAGGGTCTTGATCCGCGTGCGGGACGCGAGCGACGAGCCCGGTTCGTTGAACGCGATGTGCCCGTCCGTGCCGATGCCGAGGATCTGCAGGTCGACGCCACCGGCGTCCGCGATGCTCGCCTCGTAGGCGGCGCAGGCGGCCGGAAGGTCCGCGGCGAGACCGTCGGGCCCCTGCACCGCACCGGGTGCGAGGTCGACGCGGGAGGCGAACTCCTTCTCGATCACGTTGCGGTACCGCTCCGGGTGGTCGGCGGGCAGCCCCACGTACTCGTCGAGCATGAACGCCCGGGTCCGCGCGAACGAGAGCCCTTCCTTGTGCCGGCGCGCCAGCTCGTCGTACACCGCGAGGGGGGACGACCCGGTGGCGAGCCCCAGGACGGTCTCGGGCCGGGCCCGCAGCAGGCCCTCGATGGCGTCCGCCGCCAGCCGGGCGAGCTCGGCCGAGGGCGCGATCACTACCTCCATCAGCTTCTCCTTCCCAGGACGGCGGCGCCCACCGCCGCGACCGGAACGTGCGTCGGCGCGAGCTGGACCCGGTCCGCCAGCTTGAGCGACCCGAGGAACGGCGAAGCCTTGGCCTGCTCCCGCAGGGCGTCCTGCACCGCGTCCAGCAGCTCCGTGCCCAGCTGCGCCACACCACCGCCGAGCACCACGTGGCGCACGTCGGTGGTCAGCACCAGCAGCCGTACGGCCGACGCCGTCGCGGAGGCGAACCTGTCCTTGACCACTATCGCCTGCTCGTCACCCGCACGCGCCGCCTCGAACAGCTCCACGGGTGACGGCTTGCCGTGCCGGGACGGCCACGCCGCCTCCAGCGCCTTGCCCGACGCGAACCGCTCCAGGCAGCCGCGCTGCCCGCAGGTGCACTCGGGCCCGAGCGGATCCACGGGGATGTGGCCGATCTCGCCGGCCGCGCCGCTCACGCCGCGCCGCAGCTGCCCGTCGAGCACCAGACCGGAGGCGAGCCCGGTGCCCAGCGCGAGGAACGCGAGGTCCTCGTGGTCACGCGCCCCGCCGGCCCGGTCACCCGAGCGCTCCAGCACGTGCGCCGCGCCGACGGCGGCCACGTTGAGGTCGTTCTCGACCACGACCGGCACCCCGCCCAGCTCGGCGGACAGCAGCTCGGCGAGCGGGAGCTCTTCGTCGTGCACGCCGAGGTTGACCGCGTGCTTCACCGTGCCGGACCGGTGGTCGACGATGCCGGGGATACCCAGTCCGACGCCGGCCAGAGCCGCAAGCTCCACCCCGCCCGACGCGACGACGTCCCGCACCGCCCGTGCCGCACCCGTGACGAGCCCGTCGGCGCCGTGCACGGTGGCCCGCCGTACCGTGCCGACCACCTCGCCCTCCGGGTCGAGGAGCGCGCCGAGGATCTTCGTCCCACCGATGTCGAGACCGACCGTGTACTCGGGCACCCGCCCGGACTCGGACCGGGCACTCCCCTTCCCCTTGCCGACCGTTCCCATCCCGACCTTTCCCTTGCTGGACTCGTCCTGGCTGGACGCGCCTGTACCGGACCTGCTGACCATCAGCCCTTCACCGCGCCGGACACCAGACCACCGGTCATCCGGCCCTGCACGATCAGGAAGAAGATCACCGCGGGGATCGCGATGAGCACCGACGCCGCCATGACCGCTCCCCAGTTGGTGGCCTGCGTGGCCTGCACGAACGTACGCAGCCAGAGCGGCAGGGTCATCGCCTCGGGTCGCTGCATGATCACCAGCGCCGTGACGAACTCGTTCCACGCCTGGATGAACGCGAACACGCCGGTGGCGACCAGACCCGGGGCGAGCAGCGGGAAGGTGACCCGCCAGAACGCGCCGGCCCGGGAGCACCCGTCGATCATCGCCGCCTCCTCCAGCTCCTTGGGTACACCGTTGACGAAGCCGCGCAACGTCCAGATGGTGAACGGCAGGACTCCCGCCGCGTACACGAGCGTCAGGCCGATGATCGTGTTGAGCAGCTGCCAGCCGTCGATGATCCGGAACAACGAGATGATCATCGCCTCTCCGGGGATCATCTGGACAACGAGGATCAGGACGATGAACGTCCGGCGGCCCTTGAACTGGAACCGGGTGAGGGCGAGCGCGGCCACGAACCCGACGACCAGGGCGATCACCAGGGTCAGGAACGTGACCCCGATCGAGTTCGCCACGGCGGGCGCGAACGGCGCTCGTGCGTTGAAGATCGCCGCACGGTAGTTGTCCAGCGTGAACACGTCCGGCGTCGGGAAGAACGCGAGGTTCTCGCCCCGGATCCGGTTGTTCGGCAGGAACGACGTGCTGACCATCCAGTACACCGGGAACGCGGAGAACACGAAGACGGCGATGGCCAGGGCACCGAAACCGGTGTCGGCGAGTCGCTTGCGGATCTTGATCACAGCTCTTCCTCCCGCAGCGTGCGCCGCACATAGGGGTAGGCGATGGCCAGCATCACGATCACGAAGATGACGCCGATCGCGCTCGCCAGGCCGTAGTGTCCCTGGGCCATGCCCGTCTGGTAGATGTAGACGCCGATGGTGCTGGTCAGCTCGCGGTCACCGCCGATGTCCTGCAGCACGAAGACCTGCGTGAAGAGCTTCAGGTCCCAGATCATCGACAGCACCACGAGCACCGTGATGATGGTGCGCACGTAGGGCACCTGGATGAGCCGGAAGCGCTGGAACGCGCTCGCGCCGTCGAGCTGAGCGGCCTCGATGACCTCCTCCGGGATCTGCGTCAGGCCCGCGTACAGCGTGAACGCGACGAACGGCACGGCACCCCACACGACGATGCACGCCACGATCACGAAGAAGGACAACGGGTCGAGCAGCCAGGAGTAGCCGAACCACCGGTCCCCGGTGATCGCGGTGAGCAGGTTGTTGATCACGCCGTACTGGGTGTCGAAGAGCCAGCCCCACACCGTGGTCGCGGCCAGCGACGGCATGGCCCAGGCCAGCAGCAGGCCTATCGACATGAGGAGCCGCAGCCCCTTGCCGACCCGCATCATGAGCAGGGCCACGAGCATGCCGAGCGTGATCGTGACGGCCACCAGCACGACCATGAGCACGAAGCTGCGGGCCAGCACGGGCCAGAATCCGTCGACGTCGGTCAGGATCGTCGTGTAGTTGTCGAACCCGACCCACGAGGCGGGCTGGCCCATCAGCTGGGCCCGCTCGTACTCCTGGAACGACATCAGGACCAGGCGAACGAGGGGGAAGCCGGTCAGCACGCCGAGGATGACCATGGCAGCCGAGAGCAGGAGCCACGGCAGGAAGGGCTTCCGGCTCGGCTGCCGGATCTCTTGGCGGGGTGACGTCGGAGGCGCGGGAACGTCCGCGAGAAGGCTCATGTCCGTCTTCCTCAGGGGTCGGGCGAGGGCGCCCCAGCGGGCAGTGGTGTCCCGTCCCGCCCGGGTGTCTGGTGTCGCATCCGGGCGGGACGGGAGGTTGTGCTGACTCGCGTCAGCTGTTGAGGATCTCCTCGATGTCCGCGTCGAGCTTCTCGGCCACGGTCTTCACGTCCTCGCCGGAGGCGATCTTCGTGAAGGCGCTCTGCAGCAGCATCTTGGACTCGACGTCGGCCCACTTCGGGGACGCCGGGGTCAGCTTGGCGTTGGCGGCAGCCTCAGCGGCGGCCTTGCCGATCGAC
Source organism: Promicromonospora iranensis (assembly GCF_028994775.1). Lineage (GTDB taxonomy): Bacteria > Actinomycetota > Actinomycetes > Actinomycetales > Cellulomonadaceae > Promicromonospora > Promicromonospora iranensis_A. The sequence continues at coordinate 394,796 of NZ_JAJQMN010000003.1, forward strand.
GTCTTCTGGTCGACCTGCTCGAAGAGCGAGGTCTTGGCCGGGAAGAGGCCGATGCCCGCGAGGATCGACTGGTACTCGTCGCTGAGCAGGATCTCGTAGGCGCTCATCGCGAGGTCCGGACGGGCCGACTTCTGCGCGATGGCGATGTTGGAGCCACCGGCGAACACCTGCGCGGCGCCGCCGTCCTTGCCCGGCAGGGCGAGGCCTTCGAGGTCCTTGCCGTACGTCGAGGCGCAGCCCGGGACGCCCTCGGGCTCCTCGGGCTCCTCGGGGGCGTTGATGGACCACTGGATCCAGCTCGGCGCGGAGAGGAAGGCGACCTTGCCCTCGCAGAACGGCACCTGCAGGTCGGTCTCCTGCGCGTCGGACGGGGCGTTGTTGCCCTCGGTCATGATCGTCTGGATCTGCTCGAGGCCGGCGAGCCCGCCCTCGGAGGAGAAGCCGGCGTCCCACGTGCCGTCCTCGGCCTGCTCGGCGATGTAGCCGCCGTTCTCCCAGATGAAGGGCAGGGCGTTGTACCAGTCCTGGCCGGGCCAGTAGACGCCGGACAGGTCGTCGGTACGCAGGTCGACGGCGGTCTCGACGTACTCGTCGAGCGTGGTCGGCACCGGGGTGTCGCCCAGGACCTGCTTGGAGTAGAAGACCACGCGTGAGCCCGAGTAGTACGGCAGGGCGTAGTGCTTGCCCTCCCAGTCACCCGCCTCGACGAAGCCCGGGAGCAGGTCGCTGCCGCCCAGGGTCTCGAACTCGTCGGCGGTGATCTCGCGGAAGTAGCCCGCCGAGGTGAACGCGGCCGCCTGGGTATTGCCGATCTCGACCACGTCGGGGGCGTCCGAGCCGGACAGCGCCGTCGTGTACTTGTCGACCAGGCCGTCCCAGGCCTGCTCCTCGATGACGAGGGTGCTGCCGGGGTTCTCCTCCTCGAAGGTCGTCTTGAGGTAGTCGCGCGCTTCCTCTGGCGTGTCGGTGCCGACGAGCCAGACCCGGACCTCGCCGGGTCCGGTCTCCTCGGCGGTCGCCGCGTCGCCCGCGCTACCGCACGCGCTGAGCGCGAGGGTCAGGGTCATCGCCGACGCCGCGGCGCCGACAAGTCGGTTTCTGTTCACGTGTGAATTCCTCCCGGGATACGACGTTGTGTCGCGGTGGTGCAGGGTGATGGATCGAGTGGAAGCTCGATGGGATGCCCGCCGCCCACACGTGCGCAGTGCTGCTCACGAGACCCCCAGCTGGGCGGAAAGCACGAGGACGGCGGCACCCGCCAGCACCACGTCCTCGTCGAGTGCGGCCATCCGCAGCTGCAGGCCGGAGTTGATGGCCGGCATGGTGCGCTGACGGATGGTGTCCAGCGCGGCCTCGCGCAGGGGGCCGTCGAGCAGGTCGCGTGGACCGCTCAGCAGCACCTCCGTGAGGTTGAGCGCGCTGACGACCGGGGCAAGGGTCACGCCCAGCACCCGGCCTGCCGACGCCAGTGCGGCGTCGGAATCTTCTGTGTTCTTGTCCGCGACCGCGCGCCGCAGCGCCGGCACGGACAGGACGGTCTCGAGGCAGCCGACCCGGCCGCAGGCGCACTCACCGTGGTCGACGACGGTGACGTGGCCGATCTCGCCCGCGGCGTCGCCCTGGCCGTGCACGCGCACGCCGTCGACCACCACGCCCGCACCGACACCGGCACCCACCGTGACCACGAGCATGCCGGAGCTGCCACCGCCGTAGGTGAACTCGCCGAGCGCCGCCGTGTTGGCGTCGTTCGCCACGTGCACGGGCAGGCCCATGCGGTCACCCAGGATCTCGGCGAGCGGCACGTCGTACCAGCCGCGGTTGGGCGCCTCGACGACTCGTCCGTCCAGGTCGATGATGCCGGGCGAGCCGACGCCGACGCCGATCACCGGGTGGTTCGCCGCGGCCACGAGCCGGCGGACGAAGCGGGTGAGCAGGTCGACGAGCTCATCGCCCGTGCGTCCGTCGATGTCGAGCTGGCGGCGCACCACGATCTCGCCGGTGAGGCTGAGGACGGCGCCGCGCATGCGGCCGAACTCCGTGAGGTCGACGGCCACAATCTGGTAGGCGTCCGTGCGCAGGCCCACGAGGATCGCGGGCTTGCCGACGCGCTGGCCGGGTCGCGTGCCGAGCTCCTCCACCAGGCCCTCGGTGATGAGCACCGAGACCAGGTCCGAGATCGTGACGCGGGTGAGCGAGGTCGCTCGTGCGAGGTCGGCCCGGGAGGTGGGCCCCTCGTGGAAGAGGTGCTGGAGCACCAGGGACCGGTTGTGTGCCCTGGCGTGCTCGGGGAGCACCTTGGACGTCGCGCGCAACCGTGCGCCGAGCCCTTGCCCGGTGCCGCTGCGTTCTGTCTGCGTCGCCATGTTTGTTAGTAGACCTCCTTAACAGAGTCGATGTCCATCGCCCGGTATGACCCGTAACAAGACTGTTACCTGGGTCACGTTGGCCCTGACTGATGGATGCACTCCGCCGCCGTATCCGGATTACTTCATGTGCCTGACGAATCTGAGCCTGCCGTACCCGGCCGTGCCGGGCACGGCGTGACCGCAGCGTGATCAAAAACAGCGCAAAACCGAAGAAAAATCGGGTCACCGGGCCCACAAGTTCACAAAGGGATCACAGTTCTCAGGTGGGAAGCGTTCCTGCCCTACCGGCCTCCTACGCTCGTCCCATGAAGCGCAACCGGTCAGCCAGGGGGGACGCGGGCACGCCCCTGCGCCGACTCGCCCAAACCCTCCTGGCAGCGGTCGTCGGAGGGACCCTCGCGGTCTCCCTCGCCGCCTGCTCCGGAGGTGGCGCGAGCGAGTCCGGCGCAGCCGACGCGGGCGACGGGGCACGTGCGGAGGTCGCCACCCCGGGCTCGGCCGAGGGCACCGTCGCCGACGCGGCCGGCGCCGTCGGCCTCGCCGAGGCGCCAGAGGAAGCCGTCAACCGTGAGCTCATCACCACGGGCAACGCGACGCTCGCCGTGGAGGACCCGTTCGAAGCCGCCGAGCAGATCGCCGACCTCGTCGAGGGCGCGGGTGGCCGCGTCGAGGCGCGCGACGAGCGCGCGGAGACCGCCGAGGAGCCGGGCAGCGCGTCGATGACGCTCCGGATCCCCGCCGACCGCGTCTCCGCGACGCTGGACGCGCTCGACAAGCTCGGCGAGGTGCGTGACCGCCACGTCGAGACGCTGGACGTCACCGGCACCGCACAGGACCTCGACGCCCGTATCGCCGCACTGCGCACGTCGACCGACCGGCTGCGCGAGCTCATGGCCGAGGCCGACCGCACCGCCGACCTCATCGAGATCGAGGCGGAGCTCGCCACACGGCAGGCGGAGCTGGACTCCCGGGTCTCCGAGAGGAACCGGCTCTCCGACGAGGTGGCGATGTCCACCCTGCACGTGGAGATCGTCGCGGAGAGCTCCCCGGCGGCGCAGGCGGAGCCGGGCGGCTTCCTCGGCGGACTGTCCGCCGGGTGGAGCGCCCTGGTGAGCACGTTCAACGTGTTCGTCCTGGTGCTCGGCGCGATCATCCCCTGGCTCGCGCTGGCCGGTGTGGTGCTGCTCGTGGTGGTCGGCGTCCGCAGGCAGATCGCCAGGAACCGGCCTTCCGGCCCGGGGCCGATCGTCGCCGAACCGGAGCCCGTCGAGCCCTGACCGGTCGAGCCTGACTGGTCGAGCCCTGCCTACCGGTCCGCGAACCGGGCCTCGATCCGTTCCATCGCCTGCCGCTGCTGATCGTTGAGCAGCTCGGCCGTGTACTCGCTGAGCAGCGGGGACGAGGCGCCGACGTCGAGCAGTTCATGGTCGGCGAACTCGGCGATCAGGCCTCCGAACGCCGTTCCGAAGCTGTCGACGACCGACGAGATGTCCTGTTCGGTGCTGCCCGCTCCGAGGCTGCCGAACTGCTCGGCGAACGCGCTGACGACCTGGATCATGGTGGGGTCGCTCATCCGTTCGTAGAAGTGCGCGAGCTGAGGCATCGCCTCTTCTCCCAGCAGGTGGGCCAGGAGCACCGAGTGCTCCCGGTCGGCCCTGATCAGCTCCGGCGAGATTCCCGACGTCGCCCAGACGGCGAAGAACGGCGCCAGCTCCGGCGGGACGTCGGGCGCGGCGCGGTGATCACGCAGCTGCGCGATCACCGCACGCCGTCTGGTCAGCTGGTCGATCTGCGCGACCAGCTCGGCGTCCAGCTCGTCCAGGAGCGCCCCCGCGTCGCCATCCCCGGCGCTCCCGCCGCCCGCGTCGTCGAGCAGCTCCGACATGCGCTCGAGCGGGATGCCGACCGCCGCCAGCCGTTTGATGCGCAGCAGCCGGACCAGGTCGCGCAGGTCGTAGTTGCGGTAGTCGTTGCTGTCCCGCCGGGGCTCCGCGAGCACCCCGACCTCGTGGTAGTGCCGCAGGGTCCGCACCGTGACGCCGGCGAGGCGGGCCAGCTCCCCGCTACGCACTGCGGACCGCCGGCTGGGTCTCGCCCGTGGGCTCCGTCTCGGGCTCGAGATGCCGCAGCGACCGGGCGAGGAGGCCCAGGACACCGGCGACGAGCCCGATCCCGGCCAGGGCGTACGCAGCGACCTCGACACCGATGTACTCGGTGAGCAGGGCCGCCGTCATGAGGCCGACGGGCGGTGCGGCAGTCATGACCGCATTCTGCGTGCCCATGATCCGTCCCCGCATCCCCTCGCGGATGCGTTCGATCATGAGCACGCCCATCAGGCTGCCGAACAGGCCACTGGCGAGCCCCACCACGAAGGCGCCGGCGAAGACCACCCAGACCGAGGACAGCGTGGCGATGACGCCGAACCCGACAGTGGTCCCGACCACCCCCGCGATGAACCACGGGCGCCTGCCCCCGCGCGCACCGACGACGGCATAGAACCCGGCGCCGACCAGCATCCCGGCGGCAAGCGCCGTCAGGACGAATCCAAGCATCCCGGGCTGGTCGATCTGCGTGAAGTACACGGGCAGGACCAGGCCCTGCAAGGACGCCAGCACGCTCATCGTCGCCACGGTGAGCAAGGTCGTGGCGACCAGGAACGGGCTGCGCAGCAGCACCCGCCAGCCGTCCCGAAGCTGCGTCCAGCTGCCGCCGGCCGGCTCGTCACCACTGACGATCGCCACGGCGCCCACCCGGTACGGGATGAGGAGGGTCAGCAGGGCCGCGGCGAGCGACGTCGCGGCGGTGATCCACAGCACCGTCGAACCGTCGAAGAGCACCATCAGCGTCCCGGCCGCCGCCGGCCCGAGGAGCAGGGCGACCGCACCGAGCCCTTCCCTGATGCCCATGAGCCGATCGGCGCTGATCGAGCCGTGGCGCACGATCGCCGGCAGCAGGGCATCGCGAGCGGTCATGCCCGGTACGTCACCGAGCGACCCGATGATCCCGAACAGGACGAACCACCCGACGTTCAGGCCCGAGACCATGTCGACCACGGGCAGAGCTGCGACCGAGGCCGCCGAGACCAGGTCCGTGACGACGGACGACGTGCGGCGGTTGATCCGGTCGATCACGACGCCCATGACCAGGCCGGCGAGCACGGCGGGTACAGCGGTCGCCGCGGCCACCGTGCCGGCGCTCAGCGCGCTCCCGGTGACCTGCAGGACGATGAGCGGGAACGCCACCCCCGCTATCGAGTTGCCCAGCAGGGACAGCAGGTACGACGACAGGTACGCGAAGGGAATCAGCCTCATGATGCCAGTCAGAACCATCACGTAGGGGCGGGGTCAAGCGTTGCCCGCCGGCGGGCGCGGCGCCGGCGGACAACGCCCCGCTCAGCCGGTGATCGCCAGCGCGTCGATCTCCACCAGCATCTCCTCGCGCGGCAGGCCCACCATCACCGTGGTGCGGCTCGGCAGCACGCCGCCCGGGCAGTGCTTCGTCACGAACTCGCCGTAGGCCTCGTTCATGGCGGCGAAGTCGTCACGCGTCGTGAGGTAGACCCGCAGCATCACGACGTCGTCGAACGTCGCACCGCCGGCCTCGACGATCGCCCGCACGTTCTCCAGGGTGCGCGTGGTCTGCGCGGCGACGTCGCCGGGGTGCACGTACTCCCCCGTCGCCGGGTCCACCGGGCCCTGCCCCGAGACCTGCACGAACGGCCCCTTGCGCACGCCCTGGTGAAACGTGTGCGCGGGGGCGGGGGCGTCGGGGGTGGAGATGGCGGTCTTGTCGGTCATCGGTGCTCCTTGCTCGGGTCGTGCGGTCGGTCAGCTGCTGGTCAGAAGTCGAGAGTGATCTGCTCGGCGACCTCGTCGCCGCGGGTCACGAAGCCGGTGCGGTACTTGTCGAGGGTGGTGCAGGGGTGCGAGATGCCGAACCCGACCACATCACCGGGCGCGAGCAGCCCGTCGTTCCCCGGCTCGATCGCGAGGTAGGCGTGCTGGTCGTTGAGCGCGGTCACGCGCACGCCCGTCAGCTCACGGGCAGCGCCCAGCCGGCCGGCGGCGTCGGCGGCGCGCACGACGAGGGGCGTCGGAAGGTCGATGTCGAACGAGACGTCCCGGCGGCCCATGCCGCAGATGACCAGGCCGGGCTCCGGCGCGGACAGCACGGAGGCCCACACCGTGATCGCGGGCCGCAGCGGCTCGGCGCCCAGCCGGGTCCAGGGGTCGGCCCGCAGGTAGTGGCCGTGGTCGTGGGTCACGTAGGCACCCGAGCGCAGCACCACCCGGGTCGGCACCTCGGCGCCGGTGGCGTCCTGGACCGGCACGGCGAGATGCCGCGTGACGACGTCGGCGAACGCACTGCCGCCCGCGCTCAGCACCGTGGCCCCACCGACGAGCCCGCCGATCTGCGCGCCCACCGCACGCAGGTCGTCGCACCACCGGCCGACGGCCTCGAGCTCCTCCGCGCTGGTGCCGCCCGCGACCGGTCCTTCGTAGCCCGCGACACCGGCCAGCCGGAGCCCGGCATCGTTCACACCGACCGCGAGCACCACGGCGTCGGACACCGTGCGGACGCCCGTACGACCGCCGGGGACGCCGAGCTCCACCAGCACGCCCAGCCGGGCGGTCACCTCGGGGGCGGCGCCGGCGAAGCCTGCCGCGAGGAGGTCGACCCCGCGTGCGGAGTCCACGTAGACCCATACCTCGTCAGCGGCCCGGTCCCCGGCGCCGTCGCCGTCGCTGAGCGCGGCCCGTAGCCACGCGATGTCGCGGGGGTCGACGAGCTCGTTCGCGAGGAAGGCGCGACGCCCGGCGCCCGGGACGCCCCAGCCGAGCGCCGTTCGCAGCTGTGCGGGCGTCGCCACGGTGGCTCCCCAGGCCCCGGCCGCGACCTGGCGCTCCCAGATCTCGCGGGACATGTGCGTCTTCACGTGCGGCGCATGCTCGACGCCTGCCCCGGCGAACGCGTTCGCCACCGTCGAGATGTTGTGGTCCAGCGCCGCCTCGTCGAGCGTCAGCAGGGGCCAGGTGAACGTGGAGTCATCGATGCGCAGCACACCCACATCCTGCCGTGTCCCGGGCGCCGCGCGCACACGTCCGGCGTCCGCTCGCGGTCCGGGACACGGATCAGGCGGCTGCCGGCCGCAGGCCGCGCCCCGGCGTCGCGCCTGTGAGCCGGCCGCCCGCGAGCACCGGCACGCCACCGACGAGCACGTCCTCGATACCCACCGCCGGCGTGCGTGGCGACTCGTACGTCGCCTCGTCGCGGACGCGGGCGGGGTCGACGAGCGCGATGTCGGCGACGGCGCCCGGCACCGTCGCGCCGCGGTCCGCCAGCGCGAAGCGGCGCGCGGCGCGGGCCGAAAGGTGCTCCGCGGCGTCCCACCAGCTCCACGAGCCGCGCCGCACGTGCTCGTCGAGCAGCCTGGCGAACGCGCCCCACCCGCGCGGGTGCGGCCGGCCGCCCCAGTAGATGGCGTCCGAACCGGCGAGATGCCCCTCGTGCCCGGCCAGCGCACGGACGGACTCGGGCGAGTTGGTCGGCGGCTGCGCGAAGACGCAGCTCGCACGCAGCGCGGTGGTCGTCAGGACCTCGACCACCGTGTCGGGTGCCGACCGCCCGAGCCGCGCGGCGACGTCGGGCAGGGTCATGCCCTCCGCCCACTCCAGGCCCGGGACGGAGGCGAAGGTGATGCGCGGCCAGAGGTCGTCGAGGCCCGCGAAGTGCTCGGCGAGGCGCGCGGCGGCCGCGGGGTCACGCAGGGCGTCGACCGTCGCGCGCGCGTCGGCGAGGGGCAGCCACGTCGGGAGCGTGACCATCGACAGGATGGAGCATCCGCGCAGGTAGGGATAGGAATCGTAGGTGACGTCGCGGCCCCCGGCCCGCGCTCCCCCGACATGCTCCAGGAGGTCGCCCGCGGGGCCGTGCAGGTGGGACACGTGCGTCGCGGCGTCGGACGCGCGGGCGATCCGCATCAGCTCGTCGAGCGCCTCGACGCCCCGGTCCTCGTACCCGCGCATGTGGCTCACGTGCGGCAGCCGGCGGGCGGCGACCACCCTGGCGAGCGCGACGAGCTCCCGTTCGTCGGCATAGGCGGCGGGCACGTACTCGAGGCCGGTCGAGAGGCCGCAGGCGCCGTCGTCCAGGGCCTGCTCCAGGAGCCCGACCATCGCGGCCACCTCCTCGTCGGACGCCGACCGCTGCGCGGCCCCGAGCACCCGGTACCGCAGGGTCCCGTGCGGGGCGAGGTACGCGACGTTCACCGGAACCGTGCGGTGATAGGTGCCCAGGAGATCAGCGACGGAGCCGCCGGAGAACGTGGGGTGCGCCCCGTCGATGGCGGCGAAGTACGTGCTCGCCCAGTCGTAGGTCGCGCTGTCGGTCGGGGCGAACGACACGCCGTCCTGCCCGGTCACGACGGTCGTGATGCCCTGGCTCAGCATCGCGAGCTGCACCTCCGGCTCGAAGACGGCGGCCTCCGCGTGGGTGTGCGCGTCCACGAACCCGGGCATCGCCACCCGACCGTCCGCGTCGAGGATCCTCGTGTCCGGGCCGGTGAAGCTCTCGGTGCCCGGAACGGTGTCGCCCGTGCCCGCGCGGGTGATCGCCGCGATCCTGCCCCGCACGACGTGCAGGTCCAGGAGCCCGGACAGGGACCCGTCGGGCTGCGGCACGCGGGCCCCGCGGATCAGGATCGTGCCGGTCATGCGTCCCGCTCCGGATCCGCGGGCGCCGGTTCCTCCGTGGGCAGGTTCTCGACCCCGCCGTCCTCGCGCCAGCCGCCGATCCCTGCCCAGCCGCCGACGGCGGTCTCCGCCGCCAGGTCACGCGGGTAGCCCTCGACCCCGGGCCGGGTCTGCCACGGGTGCGGGCCGGCGAGCGGCCGGTACTCGACGCCGTACGCGTCGAGGCGGGGCAGGTGCCGCCGTTCGAGGCGGTCCAGGAACTCCTTCGACGCGGCGGAGCCCTGCGTGCGGTCGGCCCGGGGCGACCAGGCGACCTCGGCGAACGCCGCGAGCCGGGGGAAGGTCGCGTAGTCGACGCGCCGGGCGCTGTCGAGGTGCTCGGTCCAGACCTGTGCCTGCGTACCGAGCAGCCGGCCCGGAACGCCGGCGAGGTTGGCGGAGGCCGGGGTCAGCGCGGCGGGCAGGGGCTCGAACGCGTACACGTCCTCCACGGTCCGCAGAAAGCCGACGGGGATGGGCTCCGCCGGGTGCTCCCCCGCCCGGTGGTCGAGGTAGACGGCCTGCTCAGGCGCCATGACGACGTCGTACCCTGCCGCGAGCGCCGCCGCGCCCTGGGCGTAGCCGCGCCAGGACGTCACGATCACGTCGCGCGGCAGCATCGGCGACACCGCCTCGTCCCAGACGACGGCGCGGCGGCCGGCGGCGGACACGTGCTCCGCGAGCCGGGCGACGAACCAGCCGTGCAGCTGGGCGACATCGGCCAGACCGAGCGACCGCGCGCGCTCGACGATGGAGGGCGACTCGCGCCAGAGGGTGGGCGGGACCTCGTCGCCTCCGAGGGCGATCCAGGGCGTGTCGAAGACGTCCAGCACCTCGTCGAGCACGTGCCGGAAGAACGCGAGCGAACCCTCGGACGGGTCGAGCACATCCTGGCTGATGCCCCACGTGGTGCGGACGGCGCTGCGGTCCTTGCGCGTACCGAGCTCCGGGTAGGCGGCGACGGCGGCCTCGACGTGACCGGGGACGTCGATCTCGGGGACCACGGTGATGCCTCGGTCGCGGGCGTAGCCGACGATCTCGCGCAGGTCGTCCTGCGTGTAGAAGCCACCGTGCGGGCGGCCGTCCCGCGAGCCGGTGCGCCAGGTGCCGACGGTGGACTCACGGCGCCACGCCCCGGTCCTCGTGAGCTCGGGGTAACGGTGGATCTGGACACGCCAGCCCTGGTCGTCGGTGAGGTGCAGCTGCAGCACGTTGAGCCGATGGGCGGCGGCGAGGTCGATGAACCGCAGCACGTCGTGCTTCGGCAGGAAGTGCCGGGCGACGTCGAGCAGCACACCACGCCACTCGAAGCGGGGACGGTCCTCGATGTGCACGACCGGCAGCACGAGCGGGCGGGTGCCGCTGCGGCGGTACGCGTCAGGGCCCGCGAGCTGACGCAGCGTCTGGGCGGCGGCATGCGCGCCGGCGAGGTCGGCGGCCCGGACCCGGACCGAGCCGCCGGCCTCCGGACGGCGCTCCGCCGGGCGTACCTCGATGCGGTACCCGCCGGCCGGCAGGTCGGGTGCGAGGTCGAATCGGACGCAGTTTCCGGGGCCGCGGCCCGGCGCCGCGGGAACGAGATCGAGGCCGAAGGCCTCCTCCGTGACACGCCGCCACCAGCGTGCGGCCGGCCGGAGGACGGGGTCGGACTCGACCCGGGCGCCGTCCTCGAGCAGCACCGAGCCGCCCGACACCTGCGTCGACGCAGGCTCAGGGACCAGGCCAGGGTCTCCGGGGCGTTGCACGGCGTCACCCTAGCGCGGCGAGAGCGCGCGGTCCCGGAGGACCGCGCGCTCCCCCTCACCCCGGGTCCGTCAGCCGGCTCGGCAGGACACGTCCCGCCGCGGCATCTCACCCTCGACCAGGTAGGTCGTCCCGACGTTCAGCGCACAAGCGTTGCCGCCGAGCACGTAGACGCCGTGGCCGCTGCCGTCGACGGTCACCAGCCGGGACCGGTCGCCGAACTTCTCGTGCAGCCGCTCACCACCGGCCACCGGGGTGACCGGGTCCCGACGGTTCTGCAGGATCAGCACGTTGCGCGCACCCTCGTCGGCGATCTGCACGGGCGGCTCGATCGGCTCGGTCCAGTAGGCGCAGGGCAGGATGTTGGCCGACGCCGCACCGAACAGCGGGAACTTCTTGCGGTCCTCGGCCACAGCCGTGCGGTAGGTGCTGACGTCCTCGGGCCACTCGACGTCGTTGCAGGTGGTGGCAAGGAACACCGACAGGGCGTTGGAGAGCGGCGACGCCTCGGTGTCTGCGGCGACCGGCGCCGGGCTGTCGAAGAGGTCCGTGTCGAGCAGGCTCCGGGCGGCCGCGGCGTCGCCGTCCCGCAGGGCCTGCCAGGTCTGCGCGGTCCGGCCGTAGGTCCGCTCGCTGTAGAGCCCGCCGAAGACGACCTGGCGGAACAGTGCGCCGTCGACCCCCTGCACGGGGACGCGGTCCAGGCGCTCGGCGGTCTCGAGGTAGGCGGCCCGCACCTGCGCCGGCGTCCGGCCCAGGCCGTAGGCGGCGTGCCGCTCGGCCGCCCACCTCGCGAAGTCGGGGAACGTCTGCTCCATGCCCAGGGCGAACCTGCGCAGGCCCTTCTGGTCGAGGTGCGTGTCGCCCACGTTGCTGTCGAGCACCACCCGGTCGACCGACTCGGGGAACATGGAGGCGTACGCGGCGCCCAGCGCGGAACCGTAGGAGTAGCCCAGGAAGCTGGCCTTCTCCTCACCCAGCGCCGCCCGGACGCTGTCCAGGTCACGGGCCATGTTGGCCGTCGACACGTGCCGGAGCAGACCGTTCTCGTCGTTGGCGGCGCACTGCTCGGCCGCTGCCTCGACGACCTTCGCATGCTCGACGACCGCGGCGTCGTCGGCCGCGAACGGGGGGATGTTGCTGAAGTAGTCGCCGCCGGCCGCGAACCCGCAGTCCAGCCGGGTCGAGTGGCCCACCCCCCGGGTGTCCATCCCGATCAGGTCGTAGGCGTCCAGGACGCTGCCGGGCAGGCCCTGGGAGGCCAGGAGCGTCGGCTGGGTGAGCCCGGACCCGCCGGGTCCGCCCGGGTTGAGCAGCAGCACGCCGCGTCGCGCGGCCGGGTTCTCGCTGGCCATCCGGGAGAGCTGGAGCTCGATCTGCTCGCCGTCCGGGTCGGAGTAGTCCAGCGGTACCGGGATCGTGGCGCAGGTCAGGACGTAGGATGCGGCCTCGGTGGCGACGTCCTCGGGGCACGGGCCCCACTCGACCTGCGCGGCCTGCTCGGCACCGGACCGGGCGCCGGGCTCGGCGCCCTCCGGCCGGACGTCGGCAGCCGCCGGCACCGCGAGTGCGCCGGCCAGGCCCAGCACGGCCAGCAGGGCGACGCCCCGGCAGCGAGTCGGTGACGGATGTGGGGACCTGAAGTGGATTCGCTTCATGTCCCCACCCTCGGACGGCGCGGCCGCGCCGGTAAGTGTCACCTATCACCACTGTGCCCGGAGGAATGCCCGGCCGGGGGATGACAGATGTCACTCCCGCCGCAGGACGGGCTCCAGCGCCGTCAGCACTGCCGGGTCCTCGATGGTCGACGGCACCTGCGGGTGCTCGCCGTCGGCCAGCTGACGCATGGTGCGCCGCAGGATCTTGCCCGAACGGGTCTTCGGCAGCCCGGCGACCACCTGGACGTCCTTGAACGCCGCGACCGGACCGATCTCCTCGCGGACCGCCGCGACCAGCTCCGCCGCCACACCCTCGGGGTCGGCGCCCGCCTTGAGCACCACGAACCCGCGCGGGACCTGACCCTTGAGGGCGTCGGCGGCGCCGATGACCGCGCACTCCGCCACGGCGGGGTGCGCTGCGAGCACACCCTCGATGGCCCCGGTGGACAGGCGGTGCCCCGCCACGTTGATGACGTCGTCGGTCCGTCCCATGACGTACACGTACCCGTCGTCGTCCACATAGCCGCCGTCGCCGGAAAGGTAGTAGCCGTCGTACGCGGTGAGGTACGACGCCACGTACCGTGCGTCGTCGCGCCACAGCGTCTGCAGGGTGCCGGGCGGCAGCGGCAGCCGGATCGCGAGGCTCCCCTCCTGCCCGGGCGCCGCGACGGTGCCGTCCGGGAGCAGCACCTGCACGTCGAAGCCAGGCACCGGGACCGACGGTGACCCGGGCCTGGTCGGCATGGGGTCGAGCCCGCGCAGGTTGGCGACGACCGCCCACCCGGTCTCGGTCTGCCACCAGTGGTCGATCACCGGCACACCGAGCACGTGTCCCGCCCACTCGTACGTACCGGGGTCGAGCCGCTCCCCCGCGAGGAACAGGTGCCGCAGGGACGACGTGTCGTGGCCGGCCAGGAGAACCCCCTCGGGGTCCTCCTTCTTGATGGCCCGGATCGCCGTCGGCGCGGTGAACAGCGCCTCGACGCCGTGCTCGGCGACCACCCTCCAGAAGGCCCCCGCGTCCGGCGTGCCCACCGGCTTGCCCTCGTACAGCACGGAGGTCGCGCCCGCGATCAGCGGCCCGTAGACGATGTACGAGTGGCCCACCACCCAGCCGACGTCCGACGCCGTCCACCAGACCTGACCTGCCCCGATGTCGTAGACATTGCGCATTGACCAGGCCAGCGCGACGGCGTGGCCGCCGTTGTCGCGCAGGATCCCCTTGGGCTTCCCCGTGGTGCCCGACGTGTACAAGATGTAGAGCGGGTCCGTCGCCCCGACCTCGGCGCAGGGCGCGGGATTGGTGCGTCCGGCGTGCATGGCGGTGGCCCAGTCCAGGTCCCGCCCCTCGACGAGCGTCGCGGCGGCCTGCGGTCGCTGGAGCACCACGCACGATGCCGGCTCGTGGTCGGCCAGCTCCAGGGCCTTGTCGAGCAGCGGCTTGTACTCCACCACCCGGGTCGGCTCGATGCCGCAGGACGCCGAGACCACCACCTTCGGTTGCGCGTCGTCGATCCGCAGTGCCAGCTCGTTCGCGGCGAACCCGCCGAACACCACGGAGTGCACCGCGCCCAGCCGGGCGCAGGCCAGCATCGCGACGACGGCCTCCGGCACCATCGGCATGTAGATCACCACGCGGTCGCCCTGCCCGACGCCGAGGTCGCGCAGGGCGCCGGCGAACGCCGCGACGTCCTGCAGCAGCGTCGCATAGGTGATCGTCCGGGATCTGCCGGTGACCGGACTGTCGTAGATGAGCGCCGCCTGATCGCCCCGGCCCGCGATCACATGCCGGTCGAGAGCGTTGTAGCAGGTGTTCAGCCTGCCGTCGGGGAACCAGCGGTAGAACGGCGGACTGTCGGCGTCGAGCACCCGGGTGGGCTTGCGGAACCAGGAGACAAGAGCGGCCTGCTCGCCCCAGAACCCCTCGGGATCCCTGAGGCTGCGCCGGTAGACGTCCGCGTAGTCGGCCATGTGATGCCCTTCCGCTCCGGCTCACGGACCTCGGTGTCCGCGCCGTTGTCAGTGTGCCTCGGGCGCGGGGCGCCGTCGAGCGACGGGGCCGGAGCGCACTCGGTCACGCTTCACAGGAGCCGGGCGAGCTCCTCGGCGTGCTCCGTGGTCCAGGCTGCTTGCTGCCGCACGGCGTCGGGTACACCGAGCTCGGCGAGCCGCACCATCGCTGGTTCACCGGCCCGGGCACCCGCGTCGATGCCGTCCGCGCACCGGTGCTGCCACCAGAGCGCCGTCGGCACGAGCTCGGACCGGTCCAAGGGCCCGTAGGCGTCGCACACCGTCGTGAGGGCGCGCGCCGCCCGGCCGACGTCGGTGGCGGGCCCCAGCGGGACGAACTGCCAGACCAGGTGGGCCACGTCCTCGATCCGCCGGCCCGGGCCGGCGATGTCCCAGTCGACGAACGCGACCGGCACGACGCCGCTCGCCCCGTGCCGGAACACCGTGTTGCGCGGGTCGATGTCGTGATGGCACACGACCTCCGAGTCTCCGGCGAGCGCGGTGCCGGCGGTCAGGTCGTGCAGCTCGCGTACTAGCCGGGCGAGCGCGGCCAGGCAGGACGGCTTGGCCGCTGCCCGCCGGACCCCGTCATCGGCGCCGCTGAGGCCGTCAAGGTAGCTGAGCACCTCGGTCGCGGGCGGCTCGACCCGCAGGAGCCGGGGCGCGCCGCTCCAGCCCTGCTCCGCGAGGTACCGCAGCAGCTCATGCACGTACTCGTGCCGCTCAGGCATCGAGCGGTGCACCTCGGCGCCCCGCCGCGTCACGGTCGAGACGAACCCTCCGGACAGGACCTGGTCGTCGTGCTGCACCGCCCCAGTGTCTCGTGAGCAGCTGCCGACGTCAGGAGGATCTCTTCGGCTGCCCCTGCGGAGCGGTGCTCGCCGCGGAGGTAGGCGCGCGGCGGTAGCCAGCTCCGGGTAGATCCGCCCAGACAAGATCGGGTCGAGGCCGCCGTCGGCGCCTGGGGCGAGTCGACCCGCGCCGGCCGAGCGGCCGGTAGGCGATGGCGCCTCGGTCGGGGCGGGTATCGCAGCCGATCGTGTAACGGCTGCGTGGGATGCGTCCGCTGGGGTTGCCCATGCCGACCGCCGGGGTCCACGCCGGTACCGGGTGCGTGGGGCGATTCTGCGCCTCCTCCGGTCCGGGGTCAGTGGGCCTGGGTGCGACCGGCGTGTGCTCGGGTGCCATGGCCGGTTCCGCTGGTGCGGGCGCGCCGGAGACGGACGTGTACCCCGGTGCGGTGTCGCGAGCCGGTTCTGGTGACGTGGGCGCGACGGAGACGGACCTGTCCCCCGGCGCCGTGTCGCGGGCCGGTTCCGGTGGTGCGGGCGCGACGAAGACAGAGGTGTGCCCTGTCGGTGTGATCGTCTCGACCGCGTGTCGGCCGTGGACGTCGGTGGCCTTCTGCCGCCACCCGGGTGCCTGCTTCGCATGATTACACCGGGCACACAGGCCTTGCCCGTTCGCGAGGCTGGTCTCCCCGCCCTCGGCATGCGGGGTGACGTGATCCAGATGCCGTACCGGGGCGTCGCACCACGACGTCGCACAGATCCCCTGCCCCCGGGCACGCAACAGATCCGCCAGACCCGGTGGATGGAACCGCGCCCTCGACGTCGTCGCCAGCAACCGACCCTGAGGGTCGACGTAGATCGAGCGGAGCCACGCCGCGTCCGCGTCGATCCCCTGTGCGGCCAGATGCCGGGCCACCGGGCCCGGGACGACGCCCGCGCCCACGGACATCCCCTCTATGACCACACCCGGCTGGTCACCACCTGCGAGCAGGGTCTGGTCGGAGACCAGCAGATTGAGCGTGACCGGCACGTCGTCAGCATGACCCGGTCCACGGCCGGTGACTCGTTCGATCAGGGTGTCGGCCATGATCTGCCCAGCCCCGCGCTCGTCACCCGCAGCTTTGGCTGCTTCGGCGTGCTTCTTCAGCTGCGCATACGCCTGGACACCCTGCTGCATAGGTACCAGTGCGGTCAGGTACACCATCAGGTCCGGTGCCGGACGCACCGAGACACACCGCTCACCCACCGCCTTCGCGTTCCGCTTCACACACGCGTACACGTCCAACTGACCCGCGAGCTCCTTGATCCGCGCGACCAACCGACGCGTCCCCATCGACGCCAGGGCCACCCGGTGCGCGGGACCGCAGAGCTCCTCATCGATCCGCGCCCGGTCCTCCACACCCAGATGCGACGTCTCCCGCACCAACAACGTGGCACGCCACTGCGACAGGACCCCCGTACGCAGAGCGCCGAAGGTATGCGGCATCTGCGTGACCCACACACGCGCCGCCCCCAAGAACCCAGCCCCGGCATGCGGACTGACCCGCAGCGCCGCACCCACCTGATTCGGCACACCACGACCACGCCGCTCCACCCGAAGACCCTGCACAGCCTCGTCGGCCTTCGTCGCCTCGTCCAACGCCACCGCCAACCTGCCCTGCACCGCAGCGATCGTGTTCTTCACCGCCTCCAGCTCACCGAGCAGATCCACCCACTCCGCCTGCACCCGCCGCGACGTCAGCCCGCCGGAGCCGGAGCCAGCACCCACGCCAGCGTCGATGTCGGTGTCGATGTCGGTGTCGGTGTCGGTGTCGGTGTCGGTGTCGGTAGCCCCTGGCAGGATCATCCCGGCCAGGTACTCCCGCAGCACCCGCACGTCAGCCGCGCGCACCACCGCAGGAACGCCCCCGGAGACGGCTCCGTCGCGAGCCAGGGGCAGCACCGAGCCGGCGGGCAGTTCGCCCGCTCCAGGTGCACCTCCGGCTGATGTCATGCCATCAATCTATGGCACACCTGTTCGTATCGCTCGTCGAACGAGCCCTCTCCGCCCACAGCAGAACCAGCAGCAGAACCGACATCGCAGCATCCACCCACCACCAGGAGCGCGTCGACCCGGCAGCCCCCCCCCCGCGCCGACGCGCAGCTCGACGCCATGGCCAGTGATCACGGCCGCACTGCAGGTTCGGCAGCCTTGCAAGCGCCGTCGCCATGACGACACATGCCGGGTATGAACCTGCTACGAGCACCAGGTCAGCTCCTCGGCGTCGGGCTGGCCGGCGCGCTGCTGCTCGGTACCTGCGCATGCGCGGACCGGGCCGGCTCGGCGTCGGGCAGCAGCGCACCCCAGGGCGGGTCGCCGGCGACCGCGCCGCCCACTCCAGTGGCGTCGGGTCCGGTGACCGCCGTCACGACGGTCCTCCAAGAGGGTGACGGACCGCCCGAGCTCTGCCTGGGCGGAGTGGCCGAGTCGTTCCCGCCCCAGTGCGGCGGTCCGGAGATCGCCGGGTGGGACTGGGACGCCGTCGACGCTGACTCGGCACAGGGCACCACCTGGGGCGAGTACACAGTGGAGGGCACCTGGGACGGCGAGATCTTCCACCTCACCGAGGCCACGGCCCCGACGGACCCGCCCGCGCTCCCGCACGACCCCCGGCTCGATCCGGACAACGCGGGAGCAGTCGGCGACGACACGTCGGAGCCTGAGGCGCAGAAGCTCCAGGACGAGGTGTACGGCGACCTCGGCGGCCTCGGCGGCTGGATCGAGAACGGCTACGTCTGGGCGACCGTCATCTACGACGACGGCAGCATCCAGCGCTACGCCGACGGCAAGTACGGCGCCGACACGGTCGCCGTGCAGTCGGCACTACAGGACGTCGAGTAGCCGCCACGAGCCCGCCGCCCGCGACCCCCGCCGAAGCGACAATCCCGGCAATAGCGACACATTACTCACCGGAGTCGCAGAATTGCATAAATGGCGCCTGATGGGCAAGAAAATGCACGACATCAACGAACGATGAATGCCGACTTTTATCTATGTCATTTACCTTGACGCGCCACAAAGCCACTGGCAGGCTCTCTCCCCCAACGAGTTGAGCGATCATCGGAAGAACGTGAGCTGATCAGCCCGGCCCGAACTGACGACAGAAGGTAGCAGGCTTATGGGCGACGGGATCGCCACGGGCGTCTTGGTGAGGGTCACCGGGGCGTCAAGCACCGAACGAGGCACAGAGGGCATCGTGAAGACCGTCCGACCGGGGTGGGCCGGCAAGGAGGCCGTGCTGGTGGTCGCAGGCGTCCTGCGGTCACGAGAGGTGGCCATACCGGTTTCGGACCTGTCGAAGAAGTAGATCGCGCGAAGCAGTAGGCCGCGCAGAGTTGCGCCCCACACAACAGCAGGCCCGCCTCCGAAGAGGCGGGCCTGCTCACACAGGGGTGGAGCTGCCGGGAATCGAACCCGGGTCCGGTGACGCTTTTCGAGTACTTCTCCGGGCGCAGTCTGCTATGGATTTTCTCGGCCCCCGCACTCGCGCAGACACGTTCGCGGACAGGCCCAGTCATCTGAGTGTTCCCGCAGCCCCGATGACGAGAGCTACGAGCAGTGGCTTCCTAGATGACGCCGGCTACTGGGACGGAAGCATTTCCCAGGCCGACGGAGTTCGGGCTCGCTCAGGCGGCGAGGGCGAACTCGTTGCGCGAGTTATCGGCAACTATGTGTTTGCAGACATCGTTTACGAGATAAGTCTGCATCCTCGGCCCGCTTCTCCTCGAAGCACGACCACCGTCGAAACCGATCAGCCCCTATGTTGTTGTCAACCGTCCCACCCGGGCTACGCCCGTGCGGAACATCTCCAGCCTACGCGACAACGCCGCAGACGGGAACGTTATTTCCGTTACAGCCCGCCAGGACCGGTCAGCGGAGCAGCTCCTTCTGCCGCATCGCACGCTGCGCCTCGCGCATGTCCTGCTGCTCGCGCAGGGTCTGGCGCTTGTCGTACTCCTTCTTACCGCGGGCCAGGGCGATCTCGACCTTGGCCCGGCCGTCCAGGAAGTACAGCGACAGCGGGATCAGGGTGTGCCCCTTCTCCCGTGACTTCGACTCCAGGCGGAGGATCTCCTCGCGGTGCAGCAGCAGCTTGCGCCGCCGCCGCGGCGCGTGGTTGTTCCACGTACCCTGGAAGTACGCCGGGATGTGCACGTTCTCGAGCCACGCCTCACCACGGTCGATGTTGGCGTAGCCGTCGGTGAGGGACGCCCGCCCCATCCGCAGCGCCTTGACCTCGGTACCCGAGAGCACGAGTCCGGCCTCGAAGACGTCCTCGATCACGTAGTCATGACGGGCCTTCTTGTTGTTCGCCACGATCTTGCGCGGATCGTCCTTCTTGGCCATGGTCTCCCTCCGGGATCTGCTGGTGCGCCGTGCCCCGTGCGGGCAGCGCGACGTCCCAGTTTACGCGCCCGACCTCGGTGGACCAGGCTTTTACAGCCAGGTCATCGGGTCCACGGTCGAACCGTTGACGTACACCTCGAAGTGCAGGTGGCACGCGGTGGACGTACCGGTGGTGCCCGAGTAGCCGATCACCTGGCCCCGCGATACCTGCTGACCCGGCGACACGGCGAACGACGTGAGGTGGTTCGAGCTCGTCATCACGCTGCTGCCGCCCGACGAGTAGCCGTGGTTGATGAGCACCTGGTTGCCCAGGCCCTCCAGGAAGCGCGCGTAGAGCACCGTGCCGTCCGCGGGAGCCAGGATCGGCGTGCCGCAGTACGCACGGAAGTCCGTGCCCGCGTGCAGCCTGGAGTACTGCAGCACGGGGTGGAACCGCATGCCGTACGAGGAGGTGACAAAAGGGTTCGCCGTCGGGTAGCCGAGGAACGAGACGGTCCCGGTGCCCCCACCGGTGGAACCGCCACCGGACGACCCACCGGACGACGACCCACCGCCCGACGAGCCACCACCCGAGGATCCGCCGCTCGAGGACCCCTCCTTCGCCTCGCGCTCGGCCTGCTCCTGGGCGAGGCGCTCGTCACGCTCCCGCTGCTCGCGGATGATCCCCTTGAGGTCGGACTCGATCGAGCTGAGCTCCTGCTCGGTGGCCTGCATGTTCTCCATCGCGACGGACTTGCGCCGCTCGATGCGGGCCTTGAGCCGCTCCTGCTCCTCGATCAGACGCTCGATCTCCGCCTTGCGCTCGACGGCGGCCTGCTTGGCCTGCTCCTTCGACCGGACGTTCTCGTCCGCGAGGCGCTTGAGCTCCGTGACGACCTCACGGATGGCGGACAGCCGCGCCTGCAGGTTGCGGGCGGTCGCCTCGGCGTCCTGCAGCTCGGCGAGCGTGCGTGCCCGGATCCGCGCGGCCGACGACGACACCGAGTACCCGTCGATGAACTCCTTGGTGCTCTGCGCCCCGGTCACGAGGCCGATCGTGGAGGCGTTGCCCGCGCCGCGGAACTCCTCGCGGGCCATCTGCGCGATGTCGTCGCGCGCCCCGTCGACCTTGCCGGAACCGTCCTGGAGCTCCTGGCTGACCTTGGCCTCCTCCAGCTGGGCGTCGGCCAGGCGCTGGGCGAGGATCGCCGCCTCCCGCTCCGCCCGCTCCAGCTCTGCCTCCGCCTCGGCGAGCTCCGCCTCGGCGACCGGCAGCCGGCCCTCCACCTGGTTGAGCTCGAGCACCGCGTCGGCCAGCTGCGTGTCGGTGTGCTCCAGCTCGGACTCGAGGCTCTCGCGCTCCGCCTCCTTCGCCTGCTGCTCCCGCTCGGCGGCGGCACGGCGGTCGTCGAGGTCGTCCGCGTACACGGCGGTGGATCCGCCGAGCAGGAGGACGACCGCGAGCACGACGGCGACCGGTCCGCGGCGACGGACCCTGGACTGGAGGCTTCGGGGAGTCGGCATCAGATCCTCGTGTACCGGTTCAGGGTGAAGAAGGACGAGAGAGCCGCCAGGGCGACGGCCATGACCACGAGCAGCGGCGCGACGCGGAGCACGTCGACCTCCGACACGTACGCCACCCAGTCGACCGACCGTTCGAGCCAGTCGCTGACCATGAACCGCACGGCGAGCCAGAGCCCACCTCCGGCCAGCAGCGAACCCAGAACGGCCGCCAGCGCCCCTTCCAGCAGGAACGGGAGCTGGATGAACAGGTTGGACGCCCCCACCAGGCGCATGATCTCGGTCTCCTTGCGCCGCGAGACGGCGCTCAGCCGGATGGTGGTGGTGATCAGCAGCACCGCGGCCAGGAGCATGACGCCGGCCAGCCCGGCCGCGAGCAGGGTGGCGGCGTTGAGCGTGCGGAACAACGGTTCGAAGACCGCCCGTTGGTCCTCCACGATCTCCACGCCGTCGCGCCCCGAGAGCACGTCGCTGACGACGGCGAACTGTTCGGCGTCCGACAGCTTGAGGCGCAGCGAGGCCTGCATGTCGTCCGCGGTCAGCTGCGTGCCCTGGTATCCGTCCGGGTAGCGCTCGCTGAACGCCTCGAACGCCTGCTCCTTCGACTCGAAGTAGACCTTGCTGACCTCGTCGGTCAGCTCGGTGTCGATGATCTGCCGCACGGCGTCCACCTGCGTGTCGGTGGCCTCGCCGCCGGCGCACGTCGGCACCACGGAGCCTTCCGGGCAGAGGAACACGGATACCTCGACGAGGTCGTACCAGTCGTCCTTGAGCTTGCCGATCTGGGCCTGCAGCAGGGCGGCCGCGCCGACAAACGTCAGCGACACGAACGTCACGAGCACCACGGCCACGACCATGGTGGTGTTCCGGCGCAGGCCCGAGAAGACCTCGCCCAGCACGAACTGGAAGCGCACGGTCAGACCCCCCGCACCGTCTGGACCGGCGCGCGGGTACCGCTGCCCGGGGAGTCGAGCACCGGCGACGCGCCGACGTCGGGCAGGATCGCCTCGCGCTCGCCGTAGCCGCCGCGCGCCTCGTCGCGGACGACGACGCCGTCGGACAGCTCGACCACGCGGCGGCGCATCTCGTTGACGATCTCGTCGTCGTGCGTGGCCATGACCACCGTGGTGCCCGTCCGGTTGATGCGGTCGAGCAGGCGCATGATGCCCAGCGAGGTGGTGGGGTCGAGGTTGCCGGTGGGCTCGTCGGCCAGGAGGATCTGGGGCCGGTTCACGATGGCGCGGGCGATCGCCGCGCGCTGCTGCTCACCGCCCGAGAGCTCGGTGGGCATGCGCTTGCCCTTGCCCGCCAGGCCCACCATGTCCAGCACCTCGGGCACGGTGTCCCGGATGACATGGCGGGGCTTGCCGATCACCTGCAGCGCGAAGGCAACGTTCTCGTGGACCGTCTTGTTCTGCAGCAGTCGGAAGTCCTGGAAGACCACACCGAGCTGACGGCGCAGCGTGGGCACGCGCCATCCCGAGAGGTTCGCGACATCCCGTCCCGCCACGTACACACGGCCGCGCGTGGGCCGCTGCTCGCGCAGGACCAACGACAGGAACGTCGACTTGCCCGAGCCCGAGGCCCCCACGAGGAACACGAACTCACCACGCTCGACGTCCACGGAGACCTGGTCGAGGGCAGGTCGTGCGCCGCGCGCATAGACCTTCGACACGTTCTCGAACCTGATCACGAGCCCGAGACTAGGTGGGTGAAGTGGTGGCGTGTCGGGCGGACACGCCGACAAAACTCACCCGGTCCATATGGAACGGCGGCCAGATCCGGTCAAACTAGGCCGCACGCGGCATTTCACCTCCGCGTATCTCGTGCCGGACCGCCACGAGTGCAGTCTCATGGAAGGACCAGCCCCGGCAAGAGGAGCGTGCGTCCCGATGCGTGCTGTCGTGTTCGAGAAGTTTCAGACCTTTCCCTCCCTCAGAGAAGTGGATCGACCGGTGCCCGGGCCGGGCGAGGTCCTGCTCAAGATCGCGGGATCAGGGGCGTGCCACTCCGACGTCGCGCTCTACAAGGAGTTCGCGGAGGGGCAACCCGGCTCGTTCGCCCCGCCCTTCGTGCTCGGGCACGAGGCGTCGGGCTGGGTCGAGGAGCTCGGCCCGGGTGTCAGCGGGTTCCATCAGGGCGACGCGTACCTCGTGTACGGCCCCAACGGCTGCGGACACTGCAAGGCATGCTCGCGCGGCCAGGACACGTACTGCCAGAACGCCGCGGACATGCCGTACGCGGCAACGGGTATCGGGCGCGACGGCGGCATGGCCGAGTACATGGTGGCGCCTGCCCGAAACCTGGTTCCGCTGGGCGATGCCGATCCCGTGGCCGCCGCGCCGCTGGCCGACGCGGGCCTGACCCCGTACCACGCCATCAAGCTGTCCCTGCCCCACCTGGCCGGCGGTGGACGGTTCGCGCTCGTGGTCGGCCTCGGTGGCCTGGGGCAGATCGCGGTACAGATCCTCAGGGCGCTCACCGGCGCCACGGTGATCGCGACGGACATGAAGCAGGACGCCATGGACCGCGCCGCCGCCCACGGCGCGCTCACCGTGCCCGGTGGGCCCGACCAGGCGGCGGCCATCCGGGAGATCACCGGCGGACGCGGCGTGGACGCCGCCTTCGACCTGGTCGGCGCGGGCCCGACGATCAGGACGGCACAGGCGTGCCTCGCTCAGCTGGGCAGGCTCACCGTGGTCGGGATCGCCGGCGGCACCACCGAGTGGAGCTTCTTCACCAACCCCTACGAGGCGGTGATCACCAACACCTACTGGGGCACCATCGAGGAGCTCCACGAGGTGGTAGCGATGTACCGCGCGGGGCAGATCGTGCCCGACGTCGAGCGTTACACCCTGGACCAGGCGCCGGAGGCCTACCGCAAGCTCGAGTCCGGCCAGCTGTCCGGCCGGGCGGTGGTGGTCCCCCACGCGTGAGCCGGCCGCCGCAGCCGGGGCGCACCCGGCGTCAGTGCTGCGATCCGCCCCGGCGCCAACGGATGCCGGCCTCGATGAAGTCGTCGATGGCGCCGTCGAACACCGCCTGCGGGTTGCCCGACTCGTGCTCCGTGCGCAGGTCCTTGACCATCTGGTACGGCTGGAGCACGTAGGAGCGCATCTGGTCGCCCCAGCTGGCCTTGATGTCGCCGGCCATCTCCTTCTTCTTCGCCGCCTCCTCCGCCTTGCGCAGCAGGAGCAGACGCGACTGCAGCACGCGGTACGCCGCCGCGCGGTTCTGGATCTGCGACTTCTCGTTCTGCATGGCGACCACGACACCGGTCGGGATGTGCGTCATGCGCACCGCGGAGTCGGTGGTGTTGACGGACTGCCCACCCGGGCCCGAGGAGCGGTACACGTCGATCTTGAGCTCCGACTCCGGGATGTCGATGTGGTCCGTCTGCGCGATGAGCGGGATCACCTCGACCGCGGCGAACGACGTCTGCCGGCGGCCCTGGTTGTCGAACGGCGAGATCCGGACCAGGCGGTGGGTGCCGGCCTCGACGGACAGGTTCCCGAAGGCGTACGGCACGTTGACCTCGAAGGTCGCGGACTTCAGGCCCGCCTCCTCCGCGTACGAGGTGTCGCCCACCTTGGTGGGGTAGCCGTGCCGCTCGGCCCAGCGCAGGTACATGCGCATCAGCATCTCCGCGAAGTCGGCGGCGTCGACGCCACCCGCACCGGCGCGGATCGTCACGACGGCCTCACGGGAGTCGTACTCACCGTTCAGCAGGGTGCGCACCTCGAGGGCCGCGAGATCCTTGCGGATCTTCGCGACCTCCTCCTCGGCCTCGGTGAGCGAGTCGGCGTCGTCCATCTCGTGACCGAGCTCGACGAGCGTCTCGACGTCGTCGATGCGGGCGCGGAGCTTCTCGACCCGGTCCAGCTCGGCCTGGGCCGCCGACAGCGCGGAGGACACCCGCTGGCCCTCGTCCGGGTCGTCCCACAGGTTGGGCGCCGACGCCTGCTCGGACAGCTCGGCGATCTTCGCCTGCAGGGCGGTGGGGTCGCTCACGGCCTCGATGGAATCGAGGGTGGCGCGGAGCGCCTTGATCTCTGCGGGGAAGTCGTTGGTTGCCACGGTATTCAAGGTTACCCGCGCATCGCCGTGCCCGACGCCGGTAGATCCCGCCGACCGCGCTCGGACCGGCCGGAGGGCCGCCCGCAGCAGCGTCAGCGAGCCCCGGGCTCCGGCAGCTCCCGGCCGAACATCTGTGCCGTCGCGCGGGCGCTCGGGTTCCCCGCCTCGGGGTCGGCACCGTGCTCGACGAGCACCCGGATCACGTCGGTCTCGTTCTTGAAGACGGCCCCCGCGAGCGGCGCCTGGCCCTTGCCGTTCAGGCGGTTCACGTCCGCGCCCCGCTCGGCGAGACCCGCCGTCAGCCCCGCGTGCCCGTGGTAGGCGGCGAGCATCAGCAGCGTGTTGTCCGCCTCGTCGGCCAGGTCCACCGGCAGGCCGGCGTCCACCAGGTCCAGCAGCACGTCAGCACCCTGCCGTGCGAGGTCGAAGATCTGCTGGGGCTCGAGGCGCGTGCCGGCCCCCGGGTCGCTCGTGCCCTGCTGGTCGGCCCGCTGGTTGCCGTCGAGGTCGCTCATGGCCACAACCTAACCCGGCTCACCACGCGCGTGCCGTGGACGACGCCGCCACCGGGATCCCGCCACCGAACCCGTCCGTGAACCAGCGCAGCAACGGCGGCCGGGACACCGCCGTGAGCGTGACCCGGGCCGAGCGTCCGTCAGGCGACGAGGCCTCGGTCACCGCAACGGGGATCCCCGGCGGGTGCTCGTCGAGGTACTGCTCCACGGCGGCGCGCACGTCGGCGTCCGACAGGGTGAGCGAGGCGCCGTCGGCGGGCACGCCGGAACCCGCGTAGAAGGCGTCGGGAGACATCGCGCTCGCGGCGTCGGCCGCTGCGAGGTCCGCGACGTCGTAGACCGTCTTGCGGTCCAGGTGGACCGCGCTCGCGGACGCGACCACCGCGACGAGCATCAGCGCGAACGCGACGAACGCGGAGGTCAGCAGCATGATGCGGCCGCTCTCGACGCTCCCCGGGCCGTTGGGGCTGATCCCGGAGGCGTCCGTGGGACCGCGTCGGGGCGTGTCGGCGTGGTCCGCGGGGCTCATCCCCGCATTCTGTCGCGGGCTGGGAGCGAGCGCCCGGGGGAACGGTGATCGGTGATCTCCCGGCCCACCCCCTGCGTCGAATGGTGTGATGAACCTAAACGTTTAGGCTGGTCAACGGGCTTGAAAACGTTTAGCAGAACCTCTTGACAGCAGGCACCGTGGATCGAAATCCTTTTCCACGTCCGACGGGCCAATGACGGCCCTGTCCAGCACGAAGGGATCAACGATGACCCGAACGCTCACCTCACCGCGCCATCGGCGCAGCCTGCGAGCCATCTCGCTCGCCACCCTGACCGCGGTGGTGCTCGCCGGCGGCATGGCGGCCACCACCGCCCAGGCGGCCGGCAGCACCCTGCAGGCCGCGGCCACGGAGAAGGGCCGGTACTTCGGCACCGCCATCGCGGCGAACAAGCTCTCCGACTCGACGTACACGACCATCGCGAACCGCGAGTTCAACATGGTGACCGCCGAGAACGAGATGAAGATCGATGCCCTGGAGCCCAACCAGAACCAGTTCAACTGGACCAACGGCGACCGCATCGTGAGCTGGGCCCGCAGCAACGGCAAGCAGGTGCGCGGGCACACGCTGGCCTGGCACTCGCAGCAGCCGGGCTGGATGCAGAACATGAGCGGCACGGCCCTGCGCAACGCCATGCTCAACCACGTCACCCAGGTCGCCACCCACTACCGCGGCCAGATCCACTCCTGGGACGTGGTGAACGAGGCGTTCCAGGACGGTTCATCCGGCGCCCGGCGTGACTCGAACCTGCAGCGCACCGGGAACGACTGGATCGAGGCGGCGTTCCGTGCCGCCCGAGCCGCCGACCCGAACGCCAAGCTCTGCTACAACGACTACAACACGGACGACTGGACGCACGCCAAGACCCAGGCCGTGTACAACCTGGTCCGCGACTTCAAGGCCCGCGGGGTCCCGATCGACTGCGTCGGCCTCCAGTCGCACTTCAACGCGCAGAGCCCCGTGCCGAGCAACTACCAGACCACGATCTCCAGCTTCGCGGCGCTGGGTGTCGACGTCCAGATCACCGAGCTCGACATCGAGGGCTCGGGCTCGGCGCAGGCCGACAACTACCGCAAGGTCGTCCAGGCCTGCCTCGCCGTCTCCCGCTGCACCGGCATCAGCGTCTGGGGTGTCCGCGACACCGACTCGTGGCGCGCCAGCGGCACGCCGCTCCTCTTCGACGGCAACGGCAACAAGAAGCCCGCCTACACCGCCACGCTCGACACGCTCAACGGCGGCACCTCGAACCCCCAGCCGGGCGGTTGCACGGTGGCCGTCACCCGGTCGACCGACTGGTCCGACCGGTTCAACGTCTCGCTCGCGGTCTCCGGCAGCTCCACCTGGCGGGTCTCGATCCAGCTGCAGGGCGGGCAGACCCTGCAGAACTCGTGGAATGCCACGGTGTCCGGCTCCAGCGGCACGCTGACAGCGACACCCAACGGTGCCGGGAACAACTTCGGCATCACCGTCTACAAGAACGGCAACACCAACCTGCCCACGGCAACCTGCTCGACCACCTGACCGGGTGCTCGACAAGAACGCTGACCTGACAGAACACTGACCTACCGGTTCCAGGAGCGGCGACGGCGGTCCTTCCCTCGGGAGGAACCGCCGTCGCCGCGCCACCTCCGGCGGAGCCTCACGGCCGGGACTCCGTGTACCGGTCGACCGTGCCGGTCCGGGTCGCCTCGACCGGGACCGACAGCGGCACCCAGCCCCGCACGGCGTCCGGCAGCAGGGGTAGCGGAACCTCGACCCGTACGACGGCACCCACGGCGCCGTCCGGCGTCAGGCACGGGGAGACGGAGCACTCCAGGGTGAGCGTGCCGGCTCCGCGCGCGAAGCCCTGGTCCGCCAGCGCGATGCCGACGGCGGTCTCGGCGCGCGCCGCGCCCACGGTCGACGACTCGGCGGTGACCATCGCGCGGACGGCGTCCCGTGCCGCACCCTCGGCCGCGAACGCGCCGGCCTGGACCCGTCCGAGCGTCACCACGAGGCAGACCAGTGGGATCAGCAGGAGCAGCGCGGCCCCGAGGAACTCGACCATGGCGGAACCGCGCTCGCGCTCCCCCGGGCTCATGGCACCTCCTCCAGGGCGCGGCCCCGCACCGTCAGCACCCCGCCCGGTCCGAGGAGCCCGACGACGGGAAGCGGCGTGCGCACGGTCACCTCGGTCACGGCCGCGCCGTCGACGGTGGTGCGGCCGGCGGTGACGTCGCGGGCATAGTCCCCGGTCAGGGCCTCGGCCAAGAGCGCACGGGTACGCGCGACGCCGTCAGCCGGCCCGCGGTCGGCGCGGGCCGCCACGCGGGCACCCTCGGCCGCGGCATCGATGGCGAGCGACCGCACGTGCACCGCGAGCGCCACCTGGACCACGCCGAGCAGCAGCGCCAGGACCAGTACGGACACCAGGAGGAACTCGACCGCGGCGGAGCCCTGCTCCGGCCGGCGCGAGCTCACCCCTGGCCCGTGACGCTGCTGATCGCCTGGCGGAACGCGTTCTCCAGCAGCGGGCCAGCGACGGCCCAGAGGGCGACCACCAGCCCTGCCGTCATCAACGTGACGAGCACCCAGCCCGGCACGTCGCCGCGTTCGCCGTGCTGCTCGCCGTGCTGCTCGCTGTTCAGCTCGATGTCGTCGCGCATGACACTTCCTTTCGTCGGCCGACCCGTTCGCAGAGTCATGTCAGAGCCCGATCCGGAGGGTGGCCAGGCTGGGGAAAACGGCGAAGACGACGGTCACCGGGAGCACGAGGAACACGACGGGGACCATCATCAGGATCTCCTTGCGTCCGCCCGCCTCCAGGAGGGCGCGGCGACCGGCCTCGCGGACGTCGTGGGCCTGGTGGCGCAGGACGTCCGCCAGGGGCGTGCCACGTTCCAGGGCGACGACCACCCCCTCGGCGAACCGTGACAGGGGCGGCAGGCCCGAGCGGTCGGCGAGCGCCGTGAGCGCGGTGGTCACCGGTGCGCCCGCCCGGACCTCGGCGACCATGCGCCGGATCTCGCCGGCCAGCTCGCCGCGTGCGGTCGAGGCCACTCGTTCGAGCGCGGCGGGTGGGCTCTCCCCCGCGGCGACCGCCAGGGCCAGCAGCTCGGCGATGGTCGGCAGCTCGGCCAGCAGCCTTTCCTCGCGCCGCCTGACCCGCACCGTGAGCGCCTGGTCGCAGGCCACGTACCCGCACGCGCCCGCGACGACGACCAGCGCCACCAGCGGGACCACCGCCGCGCCCCGGGTCGCGGCGAGCAGCAGCGCGAGCCCGAGTCCTGTCGCCAGCCCGGTCACCGTCCACACGACCTGGCGTGCCCGGAAGTGGTCCACCGACTCGGCGGACCCTGCCCGGTCGAGCCTTCGCCGTATCTCGTCGCGGGGCGAGCCGAACCGCTCGAGGCGTGCGCCGACATCGTGCAGGCCGAGCAGGCGGACCACCGCGGAGGTGCGGCTGACCTCCCGGAGGAGCGTCGAGGTCGCGTCGCGCGGCCGGAGATACGGTGCGAGCCGTTCGTCGAGGGTGACGGCGCGCGACCGCAGGCGGTCGAGCACGATCAGGAGACCCAGCGCGACGCCGAGGCCGGCGAGGGCGCCCGTAGCCCAGCCGGTCACCGCAGCACCCTGCGTTCGGCGGGCAGGCGGCCGATCCGCAGCATCAGCCGATAGGCGACCACCGCGCAGAGGCCGCCGATGACCAGCACCGCGACGCCTGCGGGCGAGTCGTAGGCGCGCGCCGTCTCCGGCCGGGTGGAGAGCAGCGCGAGCACCACCCACGGTCCTGCGACGGCGACCCGGGCGCCGTTCACCGTCCAGCTCTGGCGTGCCTCCAGCTCACCGCGGGTGGCGGCGTCCTCGCGGAGGAACCCGCTGAGCGTGCGCAGCAGCCGGCCCAGGTCCTGCCCACCGACCTCGCGGGTGAGCCGCAGGGCCTCGACGATGCGGTCGGCCACGGGGTCGGCGAGGCGTTCCTTGAGCGCGTCGAGCGCGTCCCCGAACCGGCCGCCGGCCCGGTAGTCGTGGGCGAAGCGCCCGAACTGCTCCCGGAGCTCCACCGGGCCGCGGTGCCCGAGCTGGGCGACGGCCTCCGGCAGGGACAGTCCCGCACGCACGCCGGACGCGAGGTGGTCCACGACCTCTGGCCACACCTCCCGCAGTGCCCGACGGCGGTGACGTGCTCGTGCCCGGACCAGCACGACGGGGCCGGGCGCCGCCAGGACGGCGAAACACGCGGCGATGGCGGGCGAGCGGGTCAGGGCGAGCCCGAGCAGCAGCGTCACGAGGCCGAGCGCCACGCAGGCGCCGACGAGCATCCCCGGCGTGACCGACGGCGCACCGGCCTGGGTCAGGAGGTCCCGGGTCCGCATCTGCCACGTGACCCGGCCCGCGGGCCGCGGCGCCGGGGTCCAGCACGACCACCAGACGCAGAACAGCCCGGCACCCAGGAGCAGGCCCACCACCACGCCCATCAGCGTGCCGCCCAGGGGCCGGCGCCCACCCGGCGGCCCAGGCCCGTACCGGCACCGGCACCGGCACCGGCACCGGCACCGGCCCGGGGTCCGGCGGACGTGCCCGCACCAGGACCGGCCGGAACCGACCTCTGGTCCGCGAGCAACGCCCGTACGTCGAACCCGGCGCGCTCGAACCGGTCCTCGCCCGGCGGCATGCCGTCGCCGCGCCGTAGGTCGCCGTCGGCGTCGCGGTCGAAGAGGCCCGCCGTCTCGATGCGGCCCTCCTCGACGCGTCCGGTGACCGCGACGATCTCGCGCACCTGCCGCCGGACCACGCCGTCCGCGGCACGGCTCAGGCCGAGGTGCACCACGAGGTCCACCGCCGAGGCGACGGTGGGCACCACGAACCGGTCCGACACGTTCTCTCCCGCGAGCAGCGGGAGCGTCGTCATCTTCGCGACGGCCTCGCGTGCCGTGTTGGCGTGCAGCGTGCACATCCCGGGCACTCCGCTGTTCAGCGCGATGAGCAGGTCGAACGCCTCCGCCTCGCGCACCTCGCCGATCACAATCCGGTCGGGGCGCATCCGCAGCGCCTCCTTGACCAGACGCCGCAGCGGCACCTCTCCCGTGCCCTCGAGGCTCGCCGAGCGCGTCTGCAGAGCCACGTGGTCACGGACCGGGAGGCGCAGCTCCCAGACCTCCTCGGCCGAGATGACGCGCTCGGACCCGGGGATCGACCCCGCCAGGGCGTTCAGCATCGTCGTCTTGCCCGCCTGGGTCTGTCCCGACACCAGCACGTTGAGCCCGGCTCGTACCGCGGCGTCGAGGAACGTCGCGGCCTGCCCGGTCAGCGACCCGAGACGCACCATGTCGGCCAGCGAGTGGGCCCGCACGACGTGCTTGCGGATGTTCACGGCAAAGTGCGCAGGCGTGATGTCGGGGATCACCACATGAAGGCGTTCCCCGCCCGGCAGCCGCGCGTCCACGAACGGGCTCGACAGATCGAGCCTCCGCCCGGACGTCTTGAGCATCCGTTCCACCAGGTCGCGGACCTGCTCGGCGGTCAGCACGGTGCTGGTCAGCTCGGGGACCCCGCGCCGCGCGACGTACACGTGGGTGGGAGCGTTGAGCCAGATCTCCTCGATCTCCGGGTCGTCGAGGTAGGGCTGCAGCGGGCCGAACCCGCCGACGGCGTCGGTCACCGCCCGGGCCGCGGCCACGGGGTCGGCGAGAGGCGGCACCACGCCGACGCTCGCCCGGGTCGCGTAGTCACCCACCGCATCGGTGACGAGGCTCGACAACCCCGCCCGGTCACCGATCGGGTCCAACCCCTTGCGCCGCACCAGCTCGCGCACCTCGTTCTCGAGGATGCGCGCCCCCTCTTCGCCCATGGCCGACAACGCTAGAGCCAAATGTTCACCTTCGCCCGGCGCCCTGTGGATAACTTTCCTCAGGAGCCGGAGTTATCCACCGCATCCACAGGGTTGTCCACAAACGTGCAGGTAAAGAGGGTTGTCCGGCATGCCGGAGATGAACCTGAGGTGGACGGGCGATGGATATCGTCGTCCCCATGAGCTCCCTCCATTCACCCGGCCGCGGCCGGGACCGCTGGCAGGACACCGCGAGCGCGGCGGGCCTCCTCGCCGAGGACGGCACCGTCGCCGCGACGATCTTCGCCGAGATGTCCGCCCTGGCCGTCCGCACCGGCGCGATCAACCTCGGCCAGGGCTTCCCCGACGTCGACGGCCCTGAGTACGTCAAGCAGGCGGCGATCCGGGCGATCGAGGAGGGGCGCAACCAGTACGCGCCGGGTGACGGCGTGCCGGAGCTGCGCACCGCGATCGCGGACCACCAGAAGCGGCACTACGGGCTGGACGTCGACCCCGGTACCGAGGTGCTGGTGACCACGGGTGCCACGGAGGCGTTGGCCGCCTCGATCCTCGCACTGACCCGGCCCGGCGACGAGGTGCTCACCCTGGAGCCGTTCTACGACTCGCACGCGGCCTCGATCGGCATGTCCGGCGCGACGCACGTCACCGCTCCCCTGGTCCCCGGTCCGGACGGGTTCCGCCTCGACGTCGAGGCGCTCCGGGCCGTCGCCTCCCCGCGCCTGCGGATGATCGTGCTCAACTCACCGCACAACCCGACGGGGGCCGTGCTCACGCGCGACGAGCTGGACGCCGTCGCCGCGGTGGCCAAGGAGCGCGACGCGATCGTCGTGACCGACGAGGTCTACGAGCACCTGACGTTCGGCGCCGAGCACATCCCGATGGCCACGCTGCCGGGCATGGCCGAGCGGACGCTGACCATCTCGTCGTCGGGCAAGACGTTCTCGTTCACGGGCTGGAAGGTCGGCTGGCTGCACGGCCCGGCCGAGCTGGTCACGGCGGTGCGCACCGTCAAGCAGTTCCTCACCTACACCTCCGGAGCGCCGTTCCAGCCCGCCATCGCGCAGGCCCTGGCCGACGACGACACCCCGCGCGCGCTGGCCACGTCCCTCGCCGGCCGCCGCGACCTCCTGTGCGCCGGCCTGGAGGCGGCGGGCTTCACGGTGAACCGCCCGGCCGGCACGTACTTCGTGATGGCCGACGCGTCGAACCTGATCGGCCGCCTCGGGCTGCGCGACGGCGTCGACCTGTGCCGGCGGCTGCCCGAGCTGGCCGGCGTCGTGGCGATCCCGGCGTCTGCCTTCTGCCGCGCCGGTTCGCCGACGGCGCAGGCACTGGCCTCGCACGTGCGGTTCACCTTCGTGAAGCGCGAGGAGGTGCTGCGCGAGGCGGCGACCCGGCTGGCCCGCCTGGGGGTCCCGCTGAGCTGACCGACCCTCAGGGCTAGCCCGTGAGCAGCGAGACCGCCACGGCCAGCATGATCAGCGCGATCACGCCGTCGACCACCCGCCACGCACCGGGGCGCCGCAGCACCGGTGCGAGCAGCCGCGCGCCGTAGCCGAGCGCGGCGAACCAGGCGACGCTGGAGACCATCGCGCCGGCCGTGAACAGCCAGCGGGTGTCGCCGTAGGTCGCGGCGACCGAGCCCTGGAGCATCACCGTGTCGAGGTACACGTGCGGGTTCAGCCAGGTCAGGGCGAGCGTCGTGAGGACAACAGGCTTGAGGCGGCGGCCCGGGCTGTCGCCCAGCGCGCCGTCCTCGGCGGCAGCGAGCTTCGTGTCGCCGCGCACGGCCCGCCAGGCGGCCATGGCCCCGTACCCGAGCACGACGGCGGCGCCCAGCCAGCGCATCACGACCACGGCGTCGGGCCACCGCTCCACGAGCGGCCCGAACCCGGCGCCGCCCGCCGCGTAGAGCACGGCGTCGGACACCGCGCAGATCGCCGCGACGACGCCCACGTGCTCACGGCGCAGGCCCTGACGCAGCACGAAGGCGTTCTGGGCTCCGATGGCGACGATGAGCGAGAGGCCGAATCCGAGTCCGGCGAGCAGGGTGAGCATGCCCCTCACGCTAGGTAGCGACGGGCCTGAAGACCAGTTCACGTTTTTGAATCTGCCTAAGCAGAACTGAAGTTGGGTCAGACTGGTGGCATGCGATGGGACTCCCGCCAGCTCGAAGCCCTGGCCGCCGTGGTGGCCGAAGGCTCGTTCGACGCCGCGGCCCGGGCGCTGCACGTGACGCCGTCGGCCGTGAGCCAGCGCATCCGCGCGCTGGAGAACGCGGCAGGGAGTGTGCTGGTGCGGCGCGCCCGGCCGGTGGTGGCCACGACGTCGGGCCAGGCACTCCTGCGCCTCGCCCGGCAGACGGAGCTGCTGGGCGCCGAGGTCGCGGCGGAGCTGGGCGCCGACGATGATGCGCGCCCAGGCGGGCAGGAGCCCGGCGGCGGCAGGCCGGACAGCCTTGTGACCGTGCCCCTGGCCGTCAGCGCGGACTCCCTGGCCACCTGGGTGCTGCCCGCCCTCGCTCAGGTCGACGGGGTCACCTTCGACCTGCACCGGGCCGACGACAGCCGCACCGCCGACCTGCTCCGCGAAGGCGTCGTGATGGCTGCGGTCACCTCGCAGACCGCGCAGGTACAGGGCTGCCGGAGCACGCCCCTCGGGATCATGCGCTACCGCCCGGCGTGCACGCGCGCTTTCGCGCGGCGCTGGTTCCCCCACGGCCCGACGCCGGAAGCGCTCGACGCGGCGCCGGTCGTCGTCTTCGACCGGACCGACGATCTGCAGGACATGTTCCTGCGCGAGCGAGCGCCGGGAGCCAGGCCGCCGCGGCACCACGTACCGAGCACCGTCGAGTACGAGGAGACCATCCGCCTGGGCCTCGGCTGGGGCATGCTGCTGGACCGCCCGACCATCGGCGGGCTGCACGACGGCACCGGTGGCGGGATCACGCTCCTGGAACCGGACGTCGTCCTCGACATCCCACTCCACCTGCAGCAGTGGAAGCTGCGTTCCACCGTGCTGGACCGCGTCACCGCTGCCCTGCGAAAAGAAGCAACACGCGAACTGCTCCCCGCGTGAAATAAGGACGTACCCCCATCATTAGCCCTGATTCAGTCCTTCCGCACTTCCAAATCATGAACCGGACATTCAATGTCCGACTTCTTACCGTTCAGCCATGCTCTCCGCGCTCGCCGGCATGGCTTTTGGTCTGTCGCTCATCGTCGCCATCGGGGCACAGAACATCTTCGTTCTCCGCCAGGGCCTGCGCCGGGAGCACGTCGGGCTCGTGGCCGGCATCTGCGCGGTCAGCGACCTCGTACTCATCTCGGCAGGGGTCGGCGGGCTCGGCACCATGATCCAGAGCGCGCCGCTCGTCGTCGAGATCGCCCGCTGGGCGGGCGCCGTCGTCGTCCTCGTGTACGGCGGTATGGCCGCCTACCGCGCCGTTAAGGGGCAGCGGGTGGTCATGGGGCGGCACAGCGTCACCAACCGCACGGTGGGCGCGGCCGTGGCCACCACGTTCGCCCTGACCTGGCTCAACCCCCACGTCTACCTGGACACCGTGGTGCTCGTGGGCGGGCTCGCCGCCACGCACGGCGACGACCGCTGGTGGTTCGGGCTCGGCGCCTGCATCGCCAGCACCGCCTGGTTCGTCGCCCTCGGGTACGGGGCGCGCTACCTGGCGCCGCTCCTGGAGAAGCCGGGCGCGTGGCGGGTCCTGGACAGCGTCGTCGCGGCGACCATGGTGATCGTGGCGGCCTCGCTGGTCCTGGGCTGACGCTTCGGCCCTCGGCCGCGGTCAGGCGCAGACGCCGTCGAGCACGACCTCCGGGCTCGGGCTGGGCTTGGGCTTGGGCTTCTTTCCCGTGTCACCGCCGGCCGTGCCGGACTCGTTCCCGGTCCCGCTCTCGCTGCCCTCGTTCGTCTCGGCGTCGCCGGCGTCACCGGTGTCCCCGGTGCCGGTTTCGGCATCGCCGGAGTCGTCCGTGCCCGCGTCGCCCCCACCGTCCTGAGGACCGCCGCTCGCGCTGGGCGACCCGGACGGCTCAACGTCGGGCAGCACCACCTGCTCCGGCGGCTGGTCCGCAGCGAGGCGCTGGAAGATCTCGGCGGACTCCGGGCTCCAGGCCAGCCCGCTCGCGGTCCCCTCGACGGTGTCGTAGACCGGGACCTTCGTCATGATGATGTTGCGCTTCTCGATCTCCCGGAGCGACCAGGCGAGGCCCGCGACCTTGCCGGGGTCGGCGATGGCCGGGTCGGCGCTCAGCGAGCCCAGGGCCGCGTTGATCAGGCGGAAGGTCTTGGTCGGGTCGGCAAGCGTCTCCGCGGAGAGGATCTGCCGCAGGGTGGCGTTGATGAACGCCTGCTGCCGCTCGATCCGGGTCAGGTCGCTCCGCATCTCGAGGCCCATACCGGTGCCCTTGCGCACCCGGAGGAACTGGATGGCCGTCTTGCCGTCGAGCCGGTTCTCCCCGGCCGGCAGGTCGATGCGGGCCGACGCCGGGTCGCCGTGGATCGCTTCCGGCAGGCACATCTTCACACCGCCGATCGCGTTGACGACGTCGATCACCCCGTTCATCTTGACGACCGCATGGTTCGTCACCGTCACGCCCGTCATGGCGTTGACCGTGTTGATCGTGCAGGCGGACGCGTGCTTGAGCGACGTGCCGCCGCTGCCGACCTCGAACGACGCGTTGAACTTGTCGCGGTAGGGCTGGGACTGGCTGCCGTCCGGGAGCTGGCACGACGGGATGTCCACGAAGGTGTCGCGCGGCAGCGACACGATCTCGATCCACTGCCGGTCCGCCGAGATGTGCACCAGCATCGTCGTGTCCGACCGCATACCGGAGACCTCGCCGCCGATGTCCGCGTTGCTGCCGTCCCGGATGTCCGTGCCCATGAGCAGCAGGTTGACCGGTTCGTCCTTGAACGGGTCGGACGGGTCCTTCGGGGTGACCTGCTCGGCCACCAGGCCGTCCAGGTCCTGCACATCGATCTGCGAGAGCGCGTTGTGGTACGCCGTCGCCGCTGCCGCCGAGCCGAACGCCATGACCCCGACGACGCCCATCGTGACGCCGCGGAACATCAGCATCTTGCGCCAGCTGCGCACGTGACGCGGCTGCCGTTCACCCGATCGAGCGTGCCGGGGTACCCCATGGATAATCTCGCCGACAGGTCGGACTGCCGTCCAGAAGTCAGTCGCCACGCACCGGAGACTATGGCCTCGGTGCAACATTCGTGTAAATAAGTCCTCGCGCTCCCAGCCAGCTTCCAGGGCACGTCAGGGCTTCAGTCGGCGCAGACCCCGGGTAGCAGCGAGGGCGACGGCGACGAGCTCGGCGTGTTCGACGGCGACGTCCCGCGCCTGCCACCGCCCTCCGAGCCACCTTCCGAGCCACCTTCCGAACCGGCGCCCGGGTCGTTCTCCTGGTCCGATGCCCCGCCGGACGGCTCCCCCGACCCCTTGCCGGCGCCGGATCCCGGCGCCGGTGTCTCGTGCCCGGGAGGCGGCTCGTCGGCCGCGATGCGTGCCCAGATCGCCGTCGCGTCCTCCGTCCAGACCACCCGGTTGGGATCGGTCGGCGCGGCCGCGACGGGCAGCTCGGTGAACACGATCTTGGCCGGGTCGATGTCCCGGATGCTGAACGCGAGACCCGCGAGCGCCGTCGGGTCGGCCAGTGCCGGGTCCGCGGAGATGGCACCGAGCACCGCCCGGATGGTGCGGTAGAGACGGGGTGAGTTGGTCACGACGTTCTGGTCCAGGACCTGACGCACGAGGGCGTCGACGAACGCCTGCTGCCGGGTGATCCGCGTGAGGTCGCTGCCCTGTTCGAGGCCGAGGCCGGTTCCGTGCCGGGCACGGAGATAGCCGATCGCCTGGCGCCCGTCGAGGGTCTGCTCGCCGGCGGGCAGCTCGAACCGGCCGTACGCCGGGTCCTGCACGAGCGGCTCGGGCAGGCACATGCGCACCCCGCCGAGCGCGTTGACGACGTCGACCACACCGTCCATCTGCACGACCATGTGGTTGGTGACCGGGATGTCCGTCAGCGTCTGCACCGTCGAGATGGTGCACGCCGCGGCGTGCGTGAGGTCCTCCTCCGCGCCGCCGCCGACGGTGAACGCTCCGTTGAACATGCCGTAGGTGGCACCGGACTCGGTGCCGTCGGGCAGCTTGCAGGAGGGGATCTCGACCAGCGAGTCCCGCGGGATGGAGACCACCTCCATGCGCGACCGGTCACCCGAGATGTGCACGAGCATCGTGGTGTCCGACCGCATACCGCCGTCGCCCTCGCCGGCGATCTCGGTGTTCTCGCCGCCGCGCAGGTCGGTGCCGAGCACGAGGATGTTGAGGCTGCGCCCGGTGAACGGGTCGTCCGGGTCGGGCGGCTTCGGTCCCTCGACGAGGTCGGAGACGTCGCTGACGCCGATCTGGTCCTTGAGGTCCAGGTAGGCGGCCGCGCCGCCGACCGCTACCAGGGCGAGCGCGCCGACGACGAAGAGCGCCGCGGCTCGCGCGACGCGATGACTTCGCAGGGTATGGACGTGCCGGGGCACATGCGGAGCATAAGCATGTACCCCGGCACGGGGCCTCTTAAGTGGTGCGGGTCAGCTCAGCGCGGCAACCCCGAGGTCTGGGTTGTCCGTGAAGAACCCGTCCAGGCCGGCGTCCAGGAACACCCGCGCCTCGCCCACCATGTCGCCGATGCCGTTCGGGTCGGTCGACGAGCGGAAGTCCGCGGCGAGGAACTGGTTCTCCCGCCGGAAAGTCCAGGTGTGCACCTCGAGGCCCGCGCGGTGCGCGTCCCGGATCACCGTGCTGGGCGCGCCGAGCGTGCCGTCGGCCTCGCGCGGGATCAGCACGTTCTTCTCGGCGCCGACGCCGTCGGCGTAGCCGGCGATCTCTCGCAGCCCCCGGCGGGTGACCAGGTCCGCATACGTGCGTGGGTCGCCGGCGGCCACGAGGTCGTAGGGTGCGCCGCTGTTGCTGACGAGCTGGGCGAGCGGCACGTCGGTCATCCGGTCGAGGTCCTTCAGGTTGCCCACCTCGAACGACTGGATGACCACCGGGGCGCCGGCGCGGTCGAAGCCGTTCCGGCGGAGCTCACGCACGAGCGGCTCCTCCAGGGACAGCCCGATCGAGTCGAAGTAGGTGGGGTGCTTGGTCTCCGGGTAGACGCCGACGGGGGCACCGTCGCACGTGCGGCTGTTGCGGGCGAGGTCGAGCACCTCGTCGAGGGTCGGGACCAGGTAGAGCCCGTCGAACGGCGTGTTCTGCGGACGGACCTGCGGCAGACGCTCCTTGGCGCGCAGGGTGCGCAGCTCGGCGAGCGTGAAGTCCTCGGTGAACCAGCCGGTGATCCGGGCGCCGTCGATCGTCTTCGTGGTGCGCCGGTCCGCGAACTCCGGGTGCGCCGCGACGTCGGTGGTGCCGCCGATCTCGTTCTCGTGCCGGGCGACGAGCACGCCGTCCTTGGTCGGGACCACGTCGGGCTCGATGTAGTCGACGCACTGGTTGATCGCGGTCTCGTACGCGGCGAGCGTGTGCTCCGGCCGGTAGCCGGAGGCCCCACGGTGCCCGACGACGGTCACCCCGTCGTCGGTCACGCGCTTCTTCTTCAGGTCGACGAGGGCCATCTCGGTGTCGTCCGGCGTGCCGGTGACGCGCGAGTCGTTGCCCGGGTAGTTGTTGTCGTTGCCGATCAGCAACGTGTCGCGGTCGACGAACAGGACCGTCTCGAAGGACTGCACGGGCAGCGCGAACGTCTCGCCGAGCCCGTAGCCCTCGCCGGCGTCGATGCCGCGCGGGTTCTCGATCCGCAGGGCGTCGACGACGAGCTCCTTGCGGACGTAGCCGTCACGGTCGGTGCGGCTCAGGTCGATCTCGTACACGCGCTTGGTGACCGACTGGTCACCCTCGAAGTCGTCCCGTTCGATGAGCAGCATGGAGTCGCGGCCGGTCGCGAACGCGTCGCCGATGACGTTGGCCACCTGGTCGGTCTGGTACGCCCAACGCTTGCCGGTGTACTCACCGCGACGGGTGTCGAACTGGTAGATCCAGCGGCGGCGCGTGTCGGCGTCGTCGGCCAGCGCACCCTCGACCACGGGGTAGAGGTAGCGGCCGCTCGAGGCCATCGCCTCGAAGCCACGGCTGCTGCCGACGTTCGGCTTCTCGCCCGGCTCCAGGTAGGGGCTGGCGGGCGACTTGCCGTCCGGAAACTCGTACGGGGCCTCCAGCAGGGTGCCGTCCGCGTCGAAGTGCAGCAGGAACGGACCGAACTCCTCGCCCACCCAGAACGTGCCGTCGGCGGCTCGGACCAGCGACTCGATGTCGAAGTCGGCGCCCGTGAGCAGACGCTCCTCGGTGTCCTCGTTGACGATGTCGAAGTCGAGGACGTCGTTGCGGTCGTTGTACTCGATGAAGTCGAGCACCTTGATCTCGCCGGAGCCCTTGCGGCCGGTGTCCCACTGCGGGCGCACCAGGTAGTTGCGCAGGAGGAAGTCGGCGGAGTTGCCCTTGGCCCCGAAGCCGTTGTCCGGCTGGGCCCAGAAGGTGCCGTCGTGGTTGTCGACCATCGCGGAGAAGCCAGGGATGACCTGGCCGCCCCACGGCCCCTGCCGCCCGTTGGCGGGAGAAGCCGCGGCGCCCGACGGCGGGCCCTCGGCGAGGTAGTCGGCCGACAGCGTGGCGCGGCCGGCCAGGGTCGCGGCGAGGTGGGAGCCGCGGTGGTGCTCAGGACCGGGGCCGTGCTGGGGCTCCGCGCCGACGGCGACGGCCGCGGGGAACAGCAGCGATGCCGCTGCCGCGGCGGCCACCACGCGCGCGGCGCGGGTACGCAGGGGTGTACTCATGCGTGCGAGCCAAGACCGCGGAGCCGACATCCTGGTGAATCCCGCCCGACCGCGGGATGAACACTCAGATCGGCGTGTGCCAGCCACCCTTGCGGTACGCCGGGGTGGCGACGGCCAGCACGACGAACGCGGTGACACCCGAGCCGAGCATCACGGCCGACATGGCGACCGTGTCGCTGCCGAGCAGCCCCACGATCGGCGAGACGAGGCCGGCCAGCAGCGACTGCACCGCGCCGATCATCGCGGCCGACGTCCCCGCGATCTCGCCGTGCCTCGACAGCGCCAGGGCCGAGGCGTTGGCGGGGATGAGCCCCTGGAACGCGAGCACCAGCCACAGCGCGACGAGCAGACCGATCAGGCCGCCCACCTGCGTCACCGCGACCACGACCAGCACCACGGACATCACCACCTGCGCCACGATCGCCGTCCGCAGCAGCCGGATGGGGGCGACCCGCCGGACCAGCGACGCGTTCACCTGCGCGGAGAGCACCAGGCCGAGGCCGTTGATGGCGAAGAGGAGGGAGAACTGCCCGTGCGTGAGGCCGTAGCCCTGCTGGAACACGAACGGTGAGCCCACCACGTAGCTCATCACGACACCCATACCGAGCCCCGGGATGAGGGCGAGCGCCATGAAGTGCTTGTCCCGCAGCAGCGTGCGATAGCCGCGCAGCACCGAGGACGGGCCGCCGGTGGTACGACGGGCGACCGGGTTCGTCTCCGGCATCACGAAGAACACGATCACCGCGAGCGTCGCGCCGATGAGGGCGAGGACCACGAAGATCCAGCGCCAGGCGAACGCCTCGAGCACTATCGACCCGAGCGACGGCGCGAGCATCGGGGCCACGCCGATCACGAGCATGAGGCGCGACAGGATGCGGGCCGCCTCGGCCCCTACGAACCGATCGCGCACCGTGGCCATCGCCGCGACGCTCGCCGCCGAGTTGAAGAAGCCCTGCACCAGGCGCAGCCCGATGAGCAGGTGGATGTCGTCCACGATGGCGCAGGCCAGGGAGACCAGGACGTGCATCCCGATGCCGATCATCAGCGGCAGACGCCGCCCGAAGCGGTCGGTCAGCGGGCCGATGACCAGCTGGCCGAGCGCACCACCGACGAGCATGCAGGAGACGGTGAGCTGGGCCAACGTGTCGGAGGTACCGAGATCGGAGGCGACCTGCGGGAGCGCAGGCAGATACATGTCGA
The DNA here is from genome assembly GCF_028994775.1 of Promicromonospora iranensis. GTDB lineage: Bacteria > Actinomycetota > Actinomycetes > Actinomycetales > Cellulomonadaceae > Promicromonospora > Promicromonospora iranensis_A. The sequence goes on from NZ_JAJQMN010000003.1 coordinate 437,002, forward strand.
CGGTGAGGGCGGGCAGGCACGCCAGCGCACCGAGCATGATCACCCACTTGAGGGCGGATCGAGACGACGGAGCGCGGCGCACGGGCATGACTGAGGACACGCCCGACGGCGCTTCGGTTGGCATGCCCAACATTCTATCGAATCGATACGACCCTGAACAGAGTGACCTCCCTCTCCCACCCTCGCTCCTAACCCGAACCCGCTGCCCCGACCCGCGGCGGCGCAGCCAGGACGCGCACCCAGGCGCATTGTCAGTGGCACCGGGCATGCTGGTCCCATGTGCGGACGCTTCGCCTCCTTCACGGACACCCAGAACCTCGCTGACGAGCTCGCGATCGCCGAGATCGCGGAGGACGCGCGGCTCCTGCCGCCGTCCTGGAACGTGGCACCCACCGACCCGGTGCGCATCGTCGTCGAGCGTGCGGCCCGCGGCTCGGACGAGGTGACAAGGTCCTTGCAGCTGGCCCGGTGGGGGCTCGTGCCCTCCTGGGCCAAGGACCCCGGCGTGGGCGCGCGCATGATCAACGCCCGCTCCGAGACCCTCCTCGACAAGCCCGCGTTCGCCAAACCGTTCGCGGCACGGCGCTGCCTAGTGCTCGCCGACGGCTACTACGAGTGGCGCAAGCTGTCACTGCCGGCCACCGGCTCGAAGAAGGTCCCGAAGCAGCCGTACTGGATCCACCCAGCCGACGCCGGCGTCGCCGCCTTCGCGGGCCTGTACGAGTTCTGGCGCAACCCCGCCGCGAGCGAGACCGACCCGGACCGCTGGCTCGTGTCGACCACGGTCGTGACCCGGCCGGCGTCCGACAGCATGGCTCCGATCCACGACCGGATGCCGCTCGTGCTGCCTCGGGACGCCTGGGACACGTGGCTCGACCCGACCGTCCGCGATGCCTCCGACCTCCTGCAGGTCGACAACGCGCCGCTGACGACCCGCCCGGTGGGCGACGCGGTGGGCTCGGTGCAGAACGACGGGCCGTCGCTGATCGAGCGGGATCCGGAGCCGAGGGACCCGGAGCCGGTGCTGGTTTGAGCCATGACGATCGAGACTGGCCTCAGGTCGGAGCCCGCGGGCTACAGAGAGTTCATCGCGGACCTGAAACATCGGGTCCGGACCACGCAGATCCGCGCGGTGCGTGCTGCCAACACCCAGGTGCTGCGGCTGTACTGGTCCGTTGGCCGCGACATCCTCGACCGCCAGAAGAACGAGGGGTGGGGCGCCAAGGTCGTTGACCAAATTTCGGCTGATATGCAGCGCGAGTTCCCAGGTCAGCAGGGATGGTCGCGCCGCAGCCTCTTGTACATGCGGAAGATTGCTGAAGCGTGGCCGACCGAGTCGGAGTTTGTGCAACAGCCTGTTGCACAATTGCCGTGGGGCCACATCACAATCCTGCTGACGAAGCTCCACACCCGCCAGGACCGCGACTGGTACGCCGCCCGGGCAGTCGAGAACGGTTGGTCCCGCGCCAGCCTCGAGTTCGAGATCAAGATGGACCTCAAGAGCCGGCTGGGTTCCGCCCCCTCCAATTTCGCGACGACCCTCGAAGCCGCCGACTCCGACCTCGCCCAGCAGGTCGTCAAGGACTCCTACGTCTTCGAGCACCTGGACCCGGGCAAGCAGATTGCGGAGCGCGACCGCGAGCAGGCTCTCATGGACCGCATACAGGCCACCTTGCTGGAGCTCGGGCGTGGCATGGCGTTCGTCGGGCGCCAGTTCCGGATCGAGGTCGGCGGTGACGAGTTCTTTGTCGACCTGCTCTTCTTCCACCTCGCCCAGCTGCGCTATGTCGTCGTCGAGCTGAAGATCGGCAAGTTCCAGCCGGCCCACATGGGCCAGATCGGCACCTACGTCGAGATGGTCGACGGCGAGGTCCGGGATCCAGCGATACATGCACGGACGGTAGGGATCCCTCCTGTGCACCGAGCGCAACGGGGCCACGCTCGACTATGCGCTCGCGAGCACCGCGTCCCCCGTTGCTGTAGCCCTCTACGAGGGTCTGACGCCGAAGGAGCGCGCCGAGCTACCAGACCCGGAAGAGCTGGAAGCTGTCATCGGCGAGGAGATCCGGACCCACGAATCACTCGTCACCGCGCTCCCGGAGCCAGGAGGTCCGGCCTGAACGAACGGATCACGTCGGCGAGTACCGCGTGGAAGGTCGGGAAGGTCTTCTTCACGCAATCCGGATCGTCCAGCGTGACCCCCGGGGCGCGCAGGCCGGCGATGCTGAAAGCCATCGCGATCCGGTGGTCGCCGAAGCAGCGGATCTCCGCACCGTGCGGCGCGGCCGGCTGGATCTCGATCCAGTCGGGCCCCGTCTCTACCTGGACCCCCATAGCCCAGAGGTTCGCCGCGCACGCGTCGAGACGGTCGCACTCCTTGACCCGGGTGTTCGCGACGTCGACGATCCGGGTCGACCCGTCGGCGAAGGGCGCGATCGCCGCGAGCGTCGGCATCGTGTCCGAGATATCGCGCATGTTGACCGTGACCCCGCGAAGCCGTCCGGTCCCGGTCACGGTCGTCGCTCCGGCGCTCTTGTCGACGTCGGCGCCCATGCGGGCGAGGACGTCGACGAACCCGTAGTCCCCCTGCAGGGCTCCCGGGCTCAGGCCGGGCACGGTGATCGACTCGCCCAGCAGCGCCGCCGCCGCGAAGAAGTAGCTCGCGGACGATGCATCCGGCTCGATCTCGTACCGGTTCGCGACGTAGGTTCCTGGCTCGACCCGGTAGATCCGGCCGGTCCGGGCGACGTCGATCCCGAACGCGCGCATCATCGCCGTCGTGATCGCGACGTACGGTTCCGAGACGAGGTCGGTCACCTCGACCGTCAGACCGTCGCGCATCAGCGGCCCGGCGAGCAGTAATGCGGTGAGGAACTGCGACGACGTCCCGGCATCGAGGCGGACCGCCCCGCCGGAGAGCCCCGCGGCGTGCACGGTCAGGGGGTGGTGGTCGGATTCGCCGCCGAACTCCAGGGTCGCCCCCAGCTCGCGCAGCGCCTGGGTGAGCGGAGCCATCGGCCGACGCCGCATCTGCGCCGAGGAGTCGAACGCGTACCGGCCGCTGCCGGTCGCCGCCAGGACGGGCAGGAAGCGCGACGTCGTCGCGCCGTCCCGCGTGAACACGTCGGCGGACCCTCGCGGCGGACCTGCGGGCGCACCGTCGATCTCCCACTCCGAGGTGCCCTGCTCGACCACGTACCCGAGCGCCCGGAGCCCTTCGACGAACGCCTCGGTGTCATCGGAGGCCAGTGGTCGCACCAGGGTGGAACGCCCCCGCGCTGCCGCCGCGAGGAACAGTGCTCGCGCGGTGATCGACTTCGAACCGGGGATCTCGACGACAGTCACGTCCCCGACCGTAGCGCCCCTCGGGCCAGAGGTCCGGAGGGACCACCCCTCAGGCCGGCTAGTCCCCCAAGAGCAGCTCGTCCAGCGTCCGGATCCGGTCCACGACGTCCGGATACCGGTCGTTCCGGTCCAGCAGCACGGCGCCCAGCCCGGCGTCGAGCGGACCCTGGAAGTCCTTCTCCAGGTCGTTGCCGACCATCAGCACGTCCCCCGGCGCGACACCGAGGATCTCGCACGTCGCGGCGTACGCGCGGGGGTCGGGCTTACCCGCGGGCAGGTCGTCGGACGCGACGACGACGTCGAGGTGCTCGGCCAGGCCCGTCCGGTCGAGCTTGCGCCGCTGGTGGACGGAGTCGCCGTTGGTGAGCACCGCGACGACGAGGCCGGCATCGCGCACCCGGCGCAGGGCGGGTACGGCGTCGTCGAACGCGATCCAGGCCCGCTCGTAGCGGGACAGGTAGCCGGTGAAGAGCTCGTCGGCCTCGTCGTCGGTGGCGTCGGCGCCCAGGAACTCGCGCACACGGACCCGCCGCTGGTCCTGGAACGTGATCTCGCGCCGCTGGTAACGCGCGTAGGCGTCCTCCGCGATGGTGTGCCACGCGGCCACCAGCTCGTCCGGGTCGTCGAGGTCCAGACCCAGCTCGGGCAGCCAGTCCAGGAGCGCCGTGCGCGAGGCCCCCTCCTGGTCCACGAGTGTGTCGTCGAGATCGAAGAGAACGACTTTCAGCACGCTCGCATCGTGTCATACGCGCACGGACCGGCGGGCCAGAACTCACCTAGGTGACTTTATGAGGGTGAACTGGGTACTTGGGGACAACGTAATGCGACGCCCACCCGTCCCTAGCGGTGACAGATCTCTGTCCTTGACCCACCGGGGGACCCATGACCGCACGCCGTTTGTCCCGACCATCCGCTCGACTGCTCACGATGGGCGTCGCCGCAGTGCTGGCACTCGGGCTGATCGGAGAAGGCGGTGCGACCGACGTCGCACCCGCATCAGCAGCAACGACCACGGCCAATCAGGCCAAGAGCGACATCACGACCTCTGCGAAGATGCGTGGACTCCGCTTCGCCCCGGCCTCGAACACCGTGCAGGCCTACACCTACGACGGCCACGTCTACTTCGACTCAGCCGTGTGGCTGGCCGCGTACGGCGAGACCCACGAGTTCTGGGCCAAGCGCGACAAGGCCTCCGACCGCGCCAAGCTGACCAGGACCGTGATCCGCGGGGACGAGCGCACCACCACTCGGGCGCCCGCCAAGATCGTCGCCGGGCTCGACGGCTTCAAGAACGGGCTCACCGTCCGGGTGCGCACCCCGAGGGGCAAGGTGCTCGCCAAGGACACCCGCAACCTCTGCCTGAACGGGTCGGACCGCCAGCGCGTCGCTCCCGCGGGCAACACGGAGCCGATCTACCCCTCGTTCTGCGGCGGCAACTGGTTCACCCGATCCAGTGTGTCCGGCGTCGAGGAGGGCTGGGCCACCCGCCTCGACACGTTCTTCGAGCTGCGGACCAAGAACACGAAGCTCGTGATGACCGTGTCCATCAGCGACCCCGTCGCCGACTTCCTCGGCCTGCCCGCCGACCGCCGTACCGTGACCCAGCGGGTCGAGGTCGTCGACGAGTGCGAGATGTGGGGCTGCGACGAGATCGCGGAAGAGCTGCTGGGTGAGCCCTCCGTGGGCTTCAGCACCCAGGAGGAGGGCGACCCGTCGTCCGCCCGGGCAGCACAGCTGCGCGGACACAGCGCCGGCTCGCACGGCAGCCACGCCGACGACACCGGGTCCGAGCGTCGCACGAACCTCTTCACCCTGTCGGACCAGGAGCACGGCGGCGACCACCCGGCGCTCGGCGAGCCGGGGTCCGCGCCGTCGAACGCCGAGCCGGCCAAGGACACCCTGCCCGACCTGATCTCCGTACCCGCGTGGCAGATCGGCGCCGAGAAGGACGAGGACGGCATCGACCGGCTCACGTTCAACGCGCACGAGTGGAACGCCGGACCCGCGCCTCTCGTCGTCGAGGGCTACCGCCGCCGCGGCGGCCAGAGCGACACCATGGACGCCTACCAGTTCTTCTACAAGGACGGTAAGCAGGTCGGCAGCGCCAAGACCGGCACCATGGAGTACCACGCCGCGCCGGAGCACAACCACTGGCACTTCCTCGACTTCGCGAGCTATGAGCTGGTGACGCCCAAGGGACGCCTGGTGACGACGAGCGGCAAGCAGTCCTGGTGCCTCGTGCCCACCGACCCCGTCGACCTCACGGTGCCGGGTGCCGCCTGGCGCCCCGAGGCGACCGGACTCGACAGCGCCTGTGGCGACCGGTCCGCCCTCTGGCTGCGCGAGGTCCTGCCCGCGGGCTGGGGCGACACCTACAGCCAGTACCAGACCCAGGCGTTCGACCTGACCGGGGTCCGCAACGGCACCTACCAGATCAAGATCACCGTGAACCCGAACGGCAACCTGCACGAGCGCACGACGTCCAACAACGTCAGCTACCGCACGGTCGTCCTCGGCGGCAAGGCCGGCAAGCGCACGGTGACGGTCCCGCCCATCGAGGGTGTCGACACGGAGATCGAGGAGCAGTGACACCCCTCCGATCCGCACCATCGCGTTCCTGACGACGGGCGCTGCGTAGGCTGCGCCCCATGAACGCGAGCACCACACCGTCGACGGTCCCGTCCGGGAGCCGCATCACCTGCGGCTTCTCGGACGGGATCGCCGACGTCCGTCTGAACCGGCCGGACAAGCTCAACGCACTGTCGCTCGACATGCTCGGCGACCTCCGTGCGACCGCGCGCAGGCTCGGGCGGACGCCCGGTCTGCGGGCAGTGGTCGTCTCCGGCAACGGCCGCTCGTTCTGCGCGGGGCTCGACCTCGGTGCCGCGGCCCGCAACCCCGCCGCGGTGGCGAGGGCGTTCGTGCCGTCACCCCGCGGCACCAACCTGTTCCAGGAGGCCTGCTGGGCCTGGCGGCGGCTGCCCGTACCGGTGATCGCCGCGGTCCACGGCCACGTGCTCGGCGCCGGCGTGCAGATCGCCCTCGCCGCCGACCTGCGCCTCACCACCCCGGACGCCCGCTGGTCCGTCAAGGAGGTCGAGCGCGGCCTGGTCCCCGACATGTCGGGGATCCGCGCGCTGACCCAGCTGGTGGGCATCGAGACGGCGAAGCGCCTCACCTTCACCGCCGAGGAGTTCACCGGGGCCGACGCCGGCCGCCTCGGCCTGGCCGGGACCGTCACGGACACGCCGCTGGACGAGGCCTTCGCACTGGCCGGCCGGATCGCCGAGCGGCGGCCCGAGGCGGTCGCGGCCGCGAAGCGGTTGTTCGACCGGCGGTGGTCGTCGGGCGACCGGCGCACGTTCGCCGCCGAACGGCGGGCACAGCTGCGGCTGCTGCCGGGTGCGCTGCAGGCGCTGCGTCAGCCGCGGTAGGCGCGCTGCAGCCGGACCGGCGCTATCGGGCCGATGCCAGGGACGTCGCGGACGGGCTGCGCGGTGAGCGCGTAGCGCGAGCTCGTGGCGAGCTTCGCGGCGGTGTCCTTGTCGACCAGGACCGTCGAGGGGTCCGACTGCTCGGTGAGGCGCGAGGCCAGGTTCACCGTCGGCCCGAAGATGTCGCCGAACCGGGACAGCACGCGTCCCCACACGAGGCCGACCCGGACCGGGATCTCGGGGTCGCCGGGGGCGGCGGTCCCCAGCGCCTCGCCCGAGGTCTCGGCCAGGCCGAGGGCCACCTCGGCACCCGTGGAGATGTCGTCGGTCACGAAGAGGACCGCGTCGCCGATGGTCTTCACCACGCGGCCGCCCGCGTTGACGATCACGTCGCGCGCACCGGCCTCGAACCGCTGCACGAACTCCGCCAGCTCCTCCGAGCCCAGACCCGCCGTCCGCTTCGTGAACGACACGATGTCCGCGAACCCGACCGCGCGGAGCAGCGGCAGCTGGTGGCTGTCGTTGCGGTCGTCGCCCCGGGAGCCGGCGAACTCGATGGCGGTGCGCCCCGTCAGCGCCGCGAGCTGACGCCGCCAGGCGTGCTCGAGCTGCCGGCTGAGCATCTCGGACATCTCGGGGAGCCGGTCCAGTGCGAGCAGGCGGGCCGACGTCTCGTCCAGCTCGTACCGTCGCGCCAGGTGCTCCACGAGCGCCTCGACCTGCCACAGCGCCAGCCGTTCGGTGGTGTGGCCGACGGACCGGATGAAGGTCATCTGGGCGCGCTCGTCCATCTGCTCGGCGTCGAACAGGCTCGCGGCGTCCTTGAGCGCCTCGACGTCGGCGTCGGTGAACCACGTCTCGGTCGGGTGCGTGACGGGCAGCCCGATCCAGCGCCAGTAGCGCGTGACGAACTGCTTGTCGAGCCCCGTCAGCTCCACCACCTGCGACAACGTGTACCGACGGGCGCCACCGAGCAGCGTCTCGTCGAGCCGCGCCGCGGTGTCGGCACCCGGCGCGTCGTGGTGCGCGTCGTGGTGGGCGGGAGGGGTCTCGGAATTGTGGAGCACATCACCACTGTAGGCGGGGGCGCCCTATGCACATGCATACACCCCTGGGACGGACCCGCGGGATCAGGTCCAGAGCGTCAGCGCGAGCGGGATCCCCATGAGCACGAGCAGCATCCCGACCACCGTGATCACGTTCCACAGCCCCAGCCGGACACCGGGTACGCCGTCGTCCCGGTAGAGCAGGACCCACACGACCAAGAGCCAGGCGATACCGGCCGCTACCAGGCCCGCCGTCGGTGTGCCGCCCGACTGGACGATCCCCCGGTCCAGGCGGACCGTACTGATCAGATACACGGCGATGATCGCCGCCGCGCACACGATCGCCTTCGCCACCCCGAGCGTGGCTCGACCTGCCTCCATGGCGTCTCCCCGCTGTCACGCGCCTTCGCGTGGCTGCCGTCGCTTACGGCAGACGTTACCGGAGGCAACGTGTCGCGCGGCAGGGATTGCCGCCGACTTCACCCCGTCCGACCGGCCAGTTCACCCGCGGGGGTCAGCGCAGGTGCCAGACGTCGCCCGCGGTCACCGCCCGCTCCTCACCTGACTCCGAGCGCACGACGAGGGCCCCCGAACCGTCCAGGCCGACCGCCTCGCCCTCCAGGACGTCCGTCCCCCCGGCCAGCTCGGCCCGGACCCGGGTGCCCAGCGTCGCGGACACCGCCGCGTACTCGTCCAGCAGGCCCGCCGTGGCGGCGTCGCCTCCGGCCTTCTCCCAGCGCCGCACGACGGCGTGCACCTCGCCCAGGAGCCGCACCAGCACGTCGGTCCGGTCCGGCCGCAGGTAGCCCGCGAGCGCCAGCGACGTCGCCGTCGGCACGGGCAGCTCCTCCGCGGACTGCGACACGTTGAGCCCGATCCCGAGCACCACGGCCAGCGGCTCCTGCCCGGGTGTGCCGGGGACGACCTCCGCGAGGATGCCCGCGACCTTGCGGTAGAGCCCGAGCCCGGCGATCGTGTCGACGGCGGGCAGCAGCACGTCGTTGGGCCACTTCACGGCGGCGGTGACGCCGCCGGCGGACACCGTGCGGACCACCGCGAGCCCGGCTAGCAGGGGGAGCCAGCCCAGGGTCTCGGCGGGGACCCGGGGGCGCAGCAGCACGGACACGGTGAGGCCGGCCCGCGCGGGCGTCTCCCACGAACGTCCGGCGCGCCCTCGGCCCGCGGTCTGGTGCTCGGCGACGAGGGCCGACGGCGGCGGCCATGCGGCCGGGTCGGCCCGGACCGCCGCGGCGAGCTCCGCGTTGGTGGAGGGCGAGGTCTCGACCACCTCGACCCGGGAGTATCCGGGGACGGTCAGCTTGTCGAGACGCAGGGACTGGTGCACTCCCTCATCCTCTCCCCTCCCGGCCGGCCCTGCCCTTGGAGGAAACCCACAACGCAGCGGCGTGACCCGCTGGACCCTCACGCATCGAGCCGGAGGCATCCGACAACTACGCTCGAACTGTGAACGACGCCATCACCACCCTCGCCGGCACGCGCGCCAAGCTCGACGACCTCGACGCGCGCCGGGCAGCCGCCATCGACATCCCGGAGGAGACGGCCCAGGAGAAGCAGCACAAGCGGGGCAAGAAGACCGCCAGGGAACGCATCGACGCACTCCTGGACGAGGGGAGCTTCACCGAGCTGGACGCGCTCGCCAAGCACCGCAGCCGGAACTTCGGTCTGGAGAAGAAGCGGATAGCGGGCGACGGCGTGGTCACCGGCTACGGCACCATCGACGGCCGTCAGGTGTGCATCTACTCCCAGGACTTCACGGTGTTCGGCGGGAGCCTCGGCGAGGTGCACGGCCAGAAGATCACCAAGGTGCAGGACCTCGCGCTGCGCACGGGTGTGCCGCTCATCGGCATCAGTGACGGCGGCGGCGCCCGCATCCAGGAGGGTGTCGCGGCCCTGACGCAGTTCGCGGAGATGTTCCGGCGCAACGTCGCGGCGTCGGGCGTGATCCCGCAGATCTCCCTGATCCTGGGCCCGAGCGCGGGCGGCGCGGTATACTCCCCCGCGCTGACGGACTTCATCGTCATGGCCGACCAGACGTCGAACATGTTCATCACCGGCCCGGACGTGATCCGCACGGTGACCGGCGAGGACGTCGACTTCGAGACGCTGGGCGGTGCCCGCACGCACAACTCGAAGTCCGGCGTGGCGCACTACATGGGGCAGGACGAGGACGACGCGCTGGACTACGTGCGCCACCTCGTCGGCTACCTGCCGCAGAACAACCTCTCCGACGCGCCGTCGTTCCCGCCGGAGGACGAGACGCTGCTGGAGGTCACCGCCGAGGACGAGGCCCTCGACGAGCTGATCCCCGACAGCGACAACCAGCCGTACGACATGCGCACGGCGATCGAGGGGGTCCTGGACCCGGAGTCGTTCCTCGAGGTGCAGCCGATGTTCGCGACCAACGTGCTGATCGGGTTCGGGCACGTGGAGGGCCAGTCGGTGGGCATCGTGGCCAACCAGCCGCAGTCGATGGCGGGCACCCTCGACATCGACGCGGCGGAGAAGGCCGCACGGTTCGTGCGGACCTGCGACGCCTTCAACATCCCCGTGCTGACGTTCGTCGACGTGCCGGGCTTCCTCCCCGGCGTCGGGCAGGAGCACCAGGGCATCATCCGCCGCGGTGCCAAGCTGATCTACGCGTACGCCGAGGCCACGGTGCCGCTCATCACCATCATCACGCGCAAGGCGTACGGCGGCGCGTACATCGTCATGGGCTCCAAGCAGCTCGGCGCGGATGTCAACCTCGCGTGGCCGACCGCCCAGATCGCGGTCATGGGTGCGAGCGGGGCCGTGAACATCCTGCAGCGTGGTGCCCTGCGCACCGTCCAGGAGGCGGGCGGCGACGTCGAGGCCGAGCGGGCCCGGCTGACCGCCGAGTACGAGGACGCCATCGTGAACCCCTGGGACGCCGCCGAGCGCGGGTACGTCGACGCGGTCATCCGCCCGTCCGAGACGCGGGTGCAGGTGGTGCGTGCGCTTCGCGCGCTGCGCACCAAGCGATCTACGCTTCCCCCGAAGAAGCACGGCAACATCCCGCTCTGAACCCGGAGGACTACATGACCCACGAGGACGCCACCCACGGCCCGGCGCCGATGGGCCGCGTCGACGCGGAGCCCATGCATCGTGCGGTCGACGCACTGGCGGCGGCGCTGCACGACTACGTGGGGACGGCTGTGGGCGTCCGCGCCGAGTTCGGCGCCGCGGAGGCGGACGAGGACCCGCGGGTGCTGGCCCTCGAGTCGAAGGTGGGGCACCTGAACGCCGCCCTGTTCGACACGCTGCACGGCTCGCTCGGCATGCACCCGGACCTGACGTCGTCGGTATGGGAGCCCGAGGAGGGCGCGGACGTCGACGAGATCATCGAGTCGGAGCTGCCCGAGGGCGGCGAGTCCTTCTACCTGGGCTTCGTCGTCGCCGCACGTGGTGGCGACGCCACCCTGGACGGGGTGATCGACCTGCTCGACGCCGCCGGTGAGTCCGTCGCCGCGCACCTCACCGACGGCGGCTACGACATCGCCGAGTGGGCCGCCTCACGCGGCGAGGCACCCGGTTTCGGTTTCTACGAGGAGGACGACGAGTGAGCCCCCAGGTACGCGTGGTGCGCGGCGAGCCCGACGACGTCGAGGTGGCGGCCCTGGTCGCGGGCCTCGCCGCCGTGACGGCGGCCGGTCCCGAGCCCGAGGACGCCGCACCGCTCGACGAGTGGACCAACCACGCGCGGGTGCTGCGGGGGAACGGCGCCGCGACGGCCAACAACTTCGGTGGGCGGTCGGGGCGGCACAACGCCGACGCGTGGCGCTGGAGCCTGCGGTCCTGAAACCAACGTGGTGGGGCACCGCCGGAGCGGCGCCCCACCAGCGATCGGCGTGACCGTCACGTCAGCCGATCGCAGCCCCGAAGGACACCCCGCCGGTCGGGACACCACCCGTGCCTGGCGCGTACGTGACCAGCGGTTCGCCGCCCGACGCCTCCGTGACACGGGACCACGGGAGTGCCCAGGCCCGACCTGCCGCGAACTGACCGTCCGGAAGTCCGAGGTACAGGTGCGAGGCCGTGCCGTGGACCACGGCACCGAGGTTGGCGTTCCCGGTCGTGTTCTGCCCCGGCAGGTAGTCGCTGGGAAAGTAGATCCACTTCTGGAACGCGCCCGGTGCCTCGAGGGCGGAGAAGACGGTGACGCTGCCGGAGGCCTGGTTCGCGGATCCCGCTCCGGTCGGTACCACGTCGCCGGGCGCCCCGACGGCCAGCACGACCCGGGGTGCGCCCGATGCGCCGGAGCCGGTGAAGCTCACGGCCACGTCCGCCCCGAACCGGTCGCCGGAGCCTGCGGTGCCATCCACTCCAGCGACGTCCTGGTGGTACTCGTTGAGCTCGCTCCAGGTGCCGTCGGCGCCGACCCGAACGGTGAGCGCCCGTCCCTGGTTGGCCGCCGTCCCGGTGACTGTCTCGCCCGGTACACCGATGGCGATGACTGAGTCACCTCGGTCGAACGCCCCTGAGTCGCTGTACCGGGTGATGTCGAGCGATGCCCCGAACCGGTCGTTGCTCTCGGCCGTGTCCGAGATGCCCGCGGAATCCTGGCTGAACGCGGCCACCTCGGTCACCGCCCCGCTGCGGTCAGCCGGATGCGTGAGCACGTGGACGTAGCCCGTGCTGGTCGGGCCGGAGAGGAGAGACTCCCCCGGGGTGCCGATCACGAGATGCCTGCCGTCTGCCGCGACCGAATAGCCGAACGCGTCGTTCCGCTCACTCGTGCCGAACACCTCCGGCTGGTCCTCGGTGATAACGATGGACGGTTCGAATCCCCGGACGTAGTACACGACACCGGCGTTCACGTCGTCGGTGCCTTCGCCCGTGTTCTTGCCCGGCGCGCCCATGGCGAGGTACGCGGTGCCGGAGTCGGTCCGTCCTGCCGCCAGCGACCAGCCGAGCTGGTCCCCCGACACATCAGTGGTCCTGGCGAGCGCCCCGTTGCCCTGACCTTGCCGGAACGCGGCCTCGCTCGGGCCGTTGAGCAGTCCGGCCGGCGAGCCGTAGACGATCTGGACCAGGCCCCTGCCCGCCGACTCGTACGGGGTGCCGACGGCCAGGTCGGTACAACCGTCGGTGTTGCGCTCGAAGGTGGCGAGGCTGAACCCGAACTGGTCGTTCGTCGAAGCGATGTCCCCGACCCCGGGCGAGTTCTGGCTGATGGCGACAGTTCCCTTGTTGCCGCCGTAGATGACTCGGACCAGACCGGCACGGGCCACCCCGTCGACGGTCGCGTCGGGATCACCGATCGCGGTGTCACGGATGCCGTCGCAGTTGAAGTCCACCCAGCCGTCCCGGTACACCGTCGTGGCGACCCAGTCACGCACGTCGTCCACCCGGACACTGACCGCCCCGGTGCGGGTCTCTGCCGGATCGGCGCCGAAGCAACCGCCCTGCCACGACCTGCTGCTGACCGCTACTAGCGCTACGCCGGTGCCCGTGGTGCGCAGCGCGGGGCCTCCCGTGTCCCCGGCACAGACAGCGGCCCCGTTCAGACCGGTCAGTGCCACGTCGCCGCCGGTGACGGCATCGACGGCGAAGCGGCCGGTGTGCCGTTGCAGCGGCGCCCACTCGGTCGCGGTACGTCCGAACGCGAGAACGTTCAGCTCCTCGCCCGGCACGGGTGCGCCGGCGGCGACGGCGACGGGGGCGATCCCGGAGACCGGCCGGTCGAGCTTGGCCATCATCAGGTCACGGCTCTCGTGCGGGACGAGCTCGATGACCGCACGCTCTTGTCCGGCGGTCGTCGTCAGGTCGGCGCGCCCGATCGTCGCCGTGGTCGCCTGAGGGGGCGGCCCGCTCGGCGCCGGCGACCCGGTGGCCGGGTCCGCGACGAAGCAGCTTGCGGCGGTGACGACCCACTGCGGCGCCACCAGGGCACCGGAGCAGGCACGCTGGCCGTCGCCGATGTCCAGGCGGGTGGCGAATGTGTGCGCGTCAGCGGAGGGAGCACCGACGACTGCCGTAGCGATCGGTGCGGCCAGCGGGGCAACGAGAAGGAGCGCGATACTCGCGGCCGACCAGCGCGCAGCGAATCTCCGGGGCACTCTCGCTCGCGGACGGCGTGTTGACGGAACGAGATAAGGAACGTGATCAGCGTGATTCATAGCACCGCTCCGTTGCCACGGGCGACGTGGTGAGCCCTGGTCACTGGGTCACCCTGATCTCGACGAGCACGTGTTCGCGCCGGTCCGGATCGGCCGACTCACCGATCGCTTCTACGGTGTTCGCCGGAATCTCGACGGTTGACTGCTCACCGTCGACCGTCAGGTCGAGCGTCGTCATGTCGTAGTCATTGGTCTCCACACCGAAGACAGCCGGGAGCTCAAGAGTCAGGTGACCTTCGGGACCGGTGATCCGGAAGCAGACATGATCCGACTGGTTGCGTGCGTAGATCAGAAGAAGGTTGTCCTGGCTCCCGCACTCGGCCAGAACGATGTGTCCGTCACCGCGCTTCAGCAGGAATCCGCGTTCGGCCAGGATCTGGTCAGCCTGCGGGTACTCGAAGTCCTCGACCGCGAAGGGTGGTAGTTCGTCGGCAGCTGCGGCGGGTTGATCGACTGACTGCACGGCCCCGGCAGGTGCCAACGCGCCGACGACCATGGCGATGGCTCCCGTGCTGGCCAAAATCGCGATTGTCGCAATCTTCGAAGTTCGTCTCATGATCCCACTTCTACTCGTTGTCGGGCTGATTCCGCGGCCACTCGCCAGGACAAGTCCGGGCAAAAAGGACGCTAGCAGCGAGGGCTCACTCCGTGGAGCGGGCAGGGCAAATTTCATCCGGTGTGGGCCAGCCGCTGCTCCGAGATTCACCCGCTCTGGCTGTTGACCCGGAACCAGCCAGTCGAAAACATCCCATATGCAAGGAGTTGTCCGACCAGCGGCTGGAAACGCCCGCACGGTCAGGACCGCACCGGCCTATACGAGGGGGAACATCGAGATGCCGCCCACACTTTGGAACAGACGTCAGGTACTGACCGCTCTTGCAGCCGGTGTGGTAGCGGCGCCGATCTTGCCGTCGTGCTTGCCGGCGGTTGCGGCACGAGCCGCGGAGGGGCCGGGCACCAGTGAGACTGGTCTACCTGACACCGAGCGTGGTCAGGTGGTCTGGGCGTACAAGACCGGCGGTCGAGCAGTTCGCACTGCCGCCGCAGGTGCTTTGGCGGGGACCGCCGCGGAGGTCAGCAGGTTCCTCACGGAGAGTCTCCCTACGGCCAAGGCCGAGGATGCGCGCTTCGCGCTGTTCGCGGCCCTGCCCTTCGCAGGACCAGCCCTGCGTGCGTCGATCGCGGGCGCGCTGCCTGGCGACCACGACTCGCTGAGGGCCTACCTGAAGGACGGCGCCTATGGGGCGGCGGTAGACGAAGATCTGCGCGTAGACGTCTTGACCGTACTGGCAAATGGCGGCACTGCCGTAAGACGGGAGGCGACCGAAGCTCTGGACGTCGGTACGTCCGACGCTCTACGCGCATTCCTGGAGGTCGGACAGTTCACTGCCTTGGACGAGGACCAGCGCGTCGAAGTGTTCTCCATTCTTGCGAACGCGAGCCCACAGGTCGCGACGTACGCACAGCGCGCGCTGAGGGACGGCTCACCAGCTGCGATCACCCGGTTCCTGCAGTCAGGGCAATACATCGCGCGGGCGCGGGACGAGGAAGCTGCGACGATCGCTCATCTGGTGTCGATCGTCGAGCACGAACGCAAGCGAGCGCGGGTGCATACAGACGAGGCGGTCAAGCTGTCCGAGAAGGCCGGCCAGGCAGCGATGCAGGCGAAGGCCTCTGCCCTCGAGGCCAAGGCAGAGGCGATCGCGGCGGAGAATGACGTCGAGCGGTCGGCGAAGGCCGCGTCCAAGGCCGCGAAAGCCGCTCAGGGCGCTGCCAAGGCTTCGGAGACAGCCGTTTCCGCCTCACGGACGGCTCAGGTCGCCGCGCAACGCGCGGCGACGGCAGCACAGTCGGCGGCAGCCGCAGCAGCAGCAGCAGGAAACGCCGCTTCGAGGGCCTATAGCGCGGCCAACGCAGCTCTGGGCGACGCCAGCAAGGCCTCAGCCGCCCGTGGAGCTGCGGAGGCGGCACGCGATGCAGCAGCCCGCGCGAACGCCGCCGCCGATGCGGCCGACCTGGCTGCAGTCGCCGCCGGGGAAGCTCGCAGCGCGACGAACGCCGCCGCCGCGGCGGCGACGAACGCCGCCGCCGCCGCCCAGGCATCGGCCGACGCCGCGATCGCGGCGGGTGCCGCGAAGTCGGAGGCCGCTGAGGCGACACGCGCCGCGAATCAGGCAGATGCCGCCGCAGCGATCGCCAACCGGGCCGCTGCGGCAGCCGGCCGCCTGGCCCAGGTGGCGGCGGCTGCTGCGGCGGATTCCCGCAACGCCGCACGCAGTGCTGCCCGCCATGCATTGGCCGCCGCGGCCGCCGCCGATGAGGCGGTGAGGTACGCGGGTAACGCTGCCAAGTTCGCAGAACTGTCCACCGGACACGCCGAGAAGGCGTCCGAGGCGGCGGTGGCGGCCGATGCCGCGGTCGAGCGGGCGAAGGCAGCCTTCGCCGAGAGTCGCGAGGAGGAGGTGGAACGGCTTGCCGTGGAGACGGACTCGGCGATCGCACTGGCTGAGGCTCGAGCGACAGCCGAGAACGAGCTGCTTGAGCGGGCGGCCGGTGACCAGACGCAGGAGGCCCTGCTCTCTGAGGAGATCCAGAACCTGATCACCGAGGCCGAGGCCGCTTTGCAGAGCGGGGACACGGCGGTCGCCGTCAGGACAGCCCGTCGGGCGGCAGTCAAGCTTGTCGACCGGCCCGGCACGTGGACCAGAGAAGCGGCTGAGTTCGCCCTGTCAGGAACCGATGTGGACGTGATCAACTGGCTCGACGCGGACCGGCTCGTCGCGGCGCACCAGGACGATCGGGAGTCCGCGACCGCGGTTGCCCAGCTCTCGACGGCGAACGTCGTCTCCGCCGCTGTTGCGGCTCTGGAGAGCGATGACCCAGCTGCGGTCAATGCATTCCTCTCGCGAGGGGCGGTCCACGCGGCAGCCGAGGACAATCGAGTCAACACGTTCGCGATCATCGCGGAGAACCTGGGGCCCGCAGTGAACGCCGCGGCCGAGGCTGCCCTCGCCGACGGTAGCCCGGAAGCGTTGCACCATTTCGTCAAGGTCGAGTTCATACGAGCCCTGAATGAAGACGATCTGGTGGAAGTGCTCCGCGTCAGCGATTCTGGCGGACCGTACGCCCAAGCGGGTGCCCGCGCAGTTCTCAAGGGAACTCCTGGGATGCGACGCGCATTCGTATCCGAGCTGCAGTTCGACCTTGCGCAGATCGACTTCGACCACTTCGCCCACATCGAAGCGATGAGTGCTGCGATCAAGCGCGCAGAGAAGCTGGTCCACGATGCCTTCAAGGACGCAGCCCTGGCCCACAAGGCTGCCGCCGAGGCACGGGACCACGCAGACGACGCCGCACGCTGGGCGGCCGAGGCTGTTCGCTTCGCCGACGCCGCACAGGTCTCCGCGACCCAGGCTCGGGCGAACGCTGACAGAGCTGATGACTCGGCTGAATCAGCCGCGGAATCGGCAGCGACCGCACGCCGGGCGGCTGTCGTCGCCAAGGAGGCTCGCAGGTCGGCCAACTATTCCATGAAGCAGGCGCTGACCTCTGCTCGCGAGGCAGTCGGCTACGCAGCGTCAGCTCAGACATCAGCCAGCACCGCACGTGCCGCGGCGCTCCAAGCGGGCGAGGATGCAGAGGCAGCGGCCACCGCCGCCAGCGAAGCCCGGCAGATCTCGATCAACCTGGCACGGCAGGAGGAGATCGCACGGCTTCGAGCGCTCGCGACGCGTCGCCGTCAACATCAGGAGGCCGGGACCAACCCGGCGGACGATGATCCGGATGTCAGCGGCGACGACAGGTGGATCGGCCCATGCATGGCACCAGCACCGAACGATGCGGTGACTGACGCGGAGCGGGCCCAGGGCTGGGGTACGGCCAGTACCTGGATCGGGGTCGCGGCACTGGCGGCGGCCATCGTCACCGCGCCGCTCACGGGAGGAGCAAGCATCGTTCTCCTGCTGGGCGCCGCTTCGGTCGTTGCCGGTGGCGTGAGCACCTACTACAACGCGCAGGCGTACGGTACCGAAAGCGAACAGTTCAGATACTCGCTGGGCACCACCGCCGTAGGGGCCCTCTTTGTAGGACAAGGGAGCGCAGTCATGGGTGCTGCGAGGTCCATCCCCAAGAGCGGCACTGTCTGGGGCAACGTGGCGGAGGGCTCGCATGATGTCGTCACCGGCGGGCTCAGCACGTACCTCGGTTTCAACAGCCCCTGAACCGCACGCTTACCTCTGGCCAGCGAAAGGAAGCCAAATTGCCGGCGCGCATCGGGTCGAGAAGCATGTTCACCCGTGAGGGCTGGTTCGTCTTTCCAGTTGTCATCGTCCTCGGCCTGCTCGCGATCGCTGGTGCGCTCGCGGCCAACTACGGCACGGTAGGCGCGCTTCTGAGCGATGTGCCGTACGCCGTACCCGGCATCCTTGCTCTTGTCGCAGTTACCGCTGCTGCGGTCGAGGTGACCAGAGACGTCAGGACCGGCAAGCGGCTACGGCACATCGCTCGGCTGCGCCCGAACGCGACTGTGCGGCCCGTGCAGTCATTCGGCTCGATGCTCGTGACTGCCCAACGCCTGAGGGTCGGCACCCAAGGCGTCGGGTACAGCGAGTGGTCGTGCCAGGTGCTCGTGATCCTTCCGGATCGCGTGGAGTTCTGGGCGACCAGCGGCGACGAACCGCGCTGGTCCGTGCGCCGCGCGCACATGGATATCAGCCTCGTTCTCCTCAGGGTCGACCTGAGGAGAATCGATGTGCTCCGTTTGGCTGACGCCTTATCACCGACAAAGATAGAGGTGCGCCCCGTCAGCCGGCCGGTATGGACCTCGTACCGGGCGAGATACCGCCAGGAAGCGATGGAACAGCTGGTCCGGAATCTCGATCACGATCCCCAAGAACTCCTCGTAGAGGACGCAGGCCGCTCGGATCGGTAGACGGCAGGATTTGCATGCCCGGACGACACCGTTCAGTTCACGGAAGTGGTGTCGGCCCCACAGGCTCGACCCCGGCAACCTCGAAGTTGTCCGCATGCTCCAGGGTGAAACGCTCCCAACTGCCCGCGGCGCGGTCTGATCGCGCACGCAGGAGACCCTCGTACGCTCCGGTGAATGCACCCTCCACCGCGACGAACTTGCCGCTCTGCACCGACTTGAGTGCGTAGACACCAGCCTGGGCCTGCGGCACGAGCGTGAACCGCTCCCAGCCGAAGGCAGCCTCCGATCGGGCACGCAGCATTCCCTCCTGGTTCCCCGTACGAGCGATCTCCGGTGCTACGAAGAGGCCGTTGGCCTCGGACTTGAACGACACGGAAGCGCCGGCATCGCGGGTGTGCAGGGTGAATTGCTCCCATGTGTACTTGGTGTCGGAACGTGCACGCAGCATCGCCGCGTCCTGACCGGTTACGTTGATCGCCACGCTCACGTACTTGTCGTTCGACAGCGACTTCAGCGACCACCGAGCTACCTGCGTGCCGATCCATGTCGTGATGTCGTCCACACGAGTCGCGACGGCGGCCCGGCTCGTCGTCTCCGAGCCGAAGCATCCACCCTCGGCAGACCGACTGCTGACACCAAGCAGCAAGTCCCCGCCGGAGCCGCTGCGCACCGCCGGGCCTCCCGAGTCACCCTTGCAGATCGTGGCACCAGCCTGACCCTCGACGTGGAGGTCAGGACCGGTGGCGCCAGTGACGGCGAAGGCTCCGGTGTGCAGACTTACCGGCGCCCACTCGTCCGCCGTCCGCCCGTAGCCGGCGATCTGAAGCCGCTCACCAGTGGTGGGCGCCTCAGCGCTGAGCCGCACCGTGGCGATGCCCTGGACCGGAGCAGACAACTTCGCCAGGACTAGATCCCGGTCCTGGCGCGGAACGAGCTTCACGATGTCACGAACCTGACCATCCCTGGTGGTCAGGTTCGTGCGTCCGACGACCGCCTGTGCCGGCAGCGCGGGTTCCCCGGGGGCCAGCGACGCATACTGCGCCGGGTTGTCGACGAAGCAGCTCGCTGCCGTTACGATCCATGACTTCTCGATGAGCGCGCCAGAGCATGCACGGTCCGTGTCACCGATCTCGACTCGCACGACGTACCCGCGCTGCCCGTCCGCGACGGTGTCTCCCACCACAGCGCTGGCCGGGAGCGAGCCAAGCACTCCCAGGCCCACCATGAGGCTGATGCTCCAAGAGAGCCATCTGGTTCCGGATGCAACGCTCCCTCCTCGCGCAATCCGCTGGGCTCCAGGTCGGTGGGGATGGGTCCAAGGCAGGCGGCGCACAGCACCTTCCAAGTGAGACGAGGGTGGGGTCCACCCGGCTGACACGAGCTGACGCTGACCAACCCGGCTTGGGTGGTTTAGCTACGTCGCCTACTGATCTTCGACCGAACTAAGTGAAATGTCCATATATGCGGTGTTGCGGATTGCTCGCTCGCGGAGCGGGACGGGCTGAACCACCCCGCGAGCACTGACCCTCCGGGACAAGGGCCGGAAAGGGACCACCCTCGTCGTCCGCCACGCTGCAGGCTCCACACCGTTGATCCCAGGGTGCTGCCCAGAACCGTTGGAAGCTCGTAAGCGAGCCGCCACAGCTTCTTGGCCACCGTAGGCTCGCCCTCATGACCAGTCCTGTGCGCACCCCCACGCAGATCGACGTCGTCGCCGATGACTACGTCAGCCGCCTCACCGAGCTCTCCCCGCTGTCCGCGACCGCCATGGGCCTGCCCGGGCACGACCACGAGATCGGCGACCTCTCGCCGGCCGGCCACGACGCCGTCGCGCAGGCCGGGCGCGAGGTCCTCGCCAAGCTCGACGGGCTCGAGCCCGCGGACGACGTCGACCGGGTCACCCTCTCCGCCATGCGCGAGCGGGTGGGGCTCGACCTCGAGCTGCACGAGGCAGGAGAGGGCCTGCGCAGCCTCAACAACATCGAGTCACCGGTGCAGCAGCTGCGCGATGTCTTCGACATCATGGCCACCGACTCGGCCGAGGCGTGGGAGAACATCGCATCCCGCATGAGCGGCCTCCCTGGCGCCGTCGACGGGTACATCGAGTCCCTCACCGCGGCAGCGGCCCGGGGCGACGTCGCCGCCGTCCGCCAGGTGCGCGAGTGCGTCACACAGGCCCGGGCGCTGGCCGCCGGCGACTCCTTCTTCACGTCGTTCGTGACGGGCGAGGCCGCTAGCGCCACGCTCGGCGAGGGGCACGCGCTGTCCGGTGACCTGGTGCGGGCGGCGCAGGGTGCGCAGGCCGCGTACGGCAGACTGGCTGACTTCCTGGAGCGTGACCTCGCGCCGCAGGCACCCGAGGCCGATGCCGTGGGCCGCGACCGGTACACCCTCTGGTCGCGGTACTTCCTGGGCGCGAAGGTCGATCTCGACGAGACGTACCAGTGGGGCCTCGAGGAGCTGGCCCGCATCGTCGCCGAGCAGGAGTCGGTGGCCGCGACGATCGCCGGTCCGGGTGCGTCGGTCGAGGAGGCCGTGGCGATGCTCGACGCCGACCCGTCGCGCAAGCTGCTCGGCACCGCGGCGCTCAAGGCCTGGATGCAGGAGACGTCCGACGCGGCGATCACCGCGCTGAACGGCACGCACTTCGACGTGCCGGAGCCCGTGCTGGACCTGGAGTGCATGATCGCGCCGACCCAGTCCGGCGGTATCTACTACACCCCGCCGAGCGACGACTGGTCCCGGCCGGGCCGCATGTGGTGGGCAGTGCCGGAGGGCGTCACGGAGTTCAACACCTGGCGCGAGAAGACGACGGTCTACCACGAGGGCGTCCCGGGCCACCATCTCCAGTGCGGCCAGGCCGTGTTCGCGCGCGAGACGCTGAACAACTGGCGCCGCCTGGCCTGCTGGGTGTCCGGCCACGGCGAGGGCTGGGCCCTGTACGCGGAGCGGCTCATGGCCGAGCTCGGCTACATGGAGGACCCGGGCGACCGCCTCGGCATGCTCGACGCGCAGCGCCTGCGGGCGGCCCGCGTCGTGTTCGACATCGGCGTGCACCTCGGTATGCCGGCCCCCGAGGAGTGGGGCGGCGGCACCTGGACCGCCGAGAAGGCCTGGCCGTTCCTCAAGGCCAACGTGAACATGCCCGAGTCGTTCGTCCGCTTCGAGTTCAACCGGTACCTCGGCTGGCCGGGGCAGGCGCCGTCCTACAAGGTGGGCCAGCGACTGTGGGAGCAGACGCGGGACGCCGCCAAGGCGGCAGCCGGCGACAGCTTCGACGCCAAGGCCTTCCACGCGCGGGCGCTCAACCTGGGCTCCGTCGGCCTGGACACCCTCCGTGAGGCGATGGCCT
The DNA here is from genome assembly GCF_028994775.1 of Promicromonospora iranensis. GTDB lineage: Bacteria > Actinomycetota > Actinomycetes > Actinomycetales > Cellulomonadaceae > Promicromonospora > Promicromonospora iranensis_A. Next base: position 459,267 of record NZ_JAJQMN010000003.1, read on the forward strand.
GACGCCCTGGAGTGACGTGGGTCACGTCTCGCGCGTCGGGATTCCCCTGTTTCGCCGGCCCGCATACTCGTTACTGTGGCGCGCGTGCCACGCCTGGTCCTCGCCTCACAGTCCCCCGCCCGACTCACGACGCTGAAGTCCGCCGGAGTCACCCCTGAAGTCGTCGTGTCCGGCGTGGACGAGGACAAGGTCCTCGCCGACGCCACCCAACGGTTCGGTGAGCTCGATCCCGCCGACGCCGTGCTCGTGCTCGCGCAGGCCAAGGCCGAGGAGGTGGCGTCCCGGCTGGAGGAGAGCCCCGACCCGGCCGACGTCATCGTCGTGGGCTGCGACTCCATGCTCGAGTTCGACGGCGCCGTGGTGGGCAAGCCCGCCGACGCCGCTGCCGCGCGCGATCGCTGGCGGGCCATGCGTGGCGGCAAGGGTGTGCTGCACTCGGGCCACTGGGTGGTCGACCTGCGGGAGGACGACGCCGGGGGCACCGGCGGCACCCTCGGCTCGACCAGCTCGACCACCGTGTGGTTCGCCGACATCGACGACGACGAGATCGACGCCTACGTCGCCACCGGCGAGCCGCTGCACGTGGCGGGCGCGTTCACCATCGACGGCCTCGGCGGCCCGTACGTCGAGCGCATCGAGGGCGACCACCACGGCGTCGTCGGTATCAGCCTCCCCCTGCTGCGCGAGCTGCTGGCCGAGCTGGGCATCCAGTGGCGCACCCTCCGCACCCCGTAAAGGGAAAGTCGGCACGCCAACCGGCCGAGTGCTGATCTGGTTGCTCAACGGGGCCTGGTTTCGCTACCGGCACGGCGCTCGGCCACGGGGGCGCTGCCCAGCTCCACGGTTTCTGCAACCGGTGCTCCCATCCAGCTCAAGGCGGCCAGGCGTTCAGCGATCTCCCGGCCGACGCCGCCGTTGGCCAGGCTCTGGGTGGCCGGGAACCTGAGAATGATCAGCCTGTCCGTGCCGACGAGCCCGTTCTGCCGCAGTGAGTCGTCAGCGAGCATCGCGGCCCCGGAGTGGAACGCCCGCCCGTCGATCTCGACCACCAGGTACCGCCCGTCCGCGAGACTCCAGACGAAGTCGACCCGGCCGAGAAAGACCCCGCCCGAGGTGAAGGTGATCTGCTGACCGTCGGGCGGGACATCGTGCTCGATGCAGGACAGTCGGGTTGCCGTCTCAGCGGGAGACGCGTCGCGAGCCTCCACCAGCCCGAACCAGTCGTGCACCTGCGCGGCGCCCCGCCGTCCGCGAACCAGCTCACGCACCCGCCGCAAGCCGCCCTCGTCGATGTGGCCCTCGTGCAGAGCGTTGCTGAGTACTGCCACCGCCTCATCGCGGGTGAGGTTCGGAAGAGCCTGCGCCAGCGCATGGACGAAGCCCGCGATCCAGCGCCCGCGGTAGCGCTCCACCGGGAAGGCCGCGTACCGCCGCAGGACGACTCCTCCGGTCACCGCCACGTCCTTGCCCTGGGGCCGAGCCGCCTCCGGCACGAGCTTCGCGGGCAGCCCGGCCACGCCGTACAGGGCCAACGCACAGGCGCCGGTCGCGATCCCGTCGGGCACTGCCAGCATGGCGATCCAAGCCGCTCGCCGCCTGACATGGTCGTGGTAGTCGACGCGCCGGCGCTGCTCCACCGGCACGGGATCGGTGTCGTAGACGCAGCGTGCGACGCGCTTCCAGGCACCTTTTCTCACCAACCTCGCCACCGCATGCTTGTCCAGTCCGGCGGCGTCGCACTGCGCCTTGCTCACCAAGTCTTCCTGTGTGGCGGCGTCGGACCGCAGCCGCGATGGAAGGGCTCTCGGGGATCTCATGCCAAGATTCCACCCGCTCTTGCGGACCGACGAAGGCCCGCGGAACCGCAACTGTGCACAACCCTCAAAACAACCACCCTGTGGTCAACCTCGGGGGCCGCCGAGCGCCGTGCCGGTTGCGTTCCGAGCCGCTATTCCGCTACTGCCACGGCGCTCGACCAATGCGGCCGCCAGGCCGCCCGGCCGCCACCGGCGCTCCTTCTGCCGGATGTGCACAACGGAGGTCGGGGCAGCCGACGTTCCAGGGCCGACGCCATGTCTGAACCCTCCAAACGGCCCGCGTCGGGGTTGGTCTGCTCTCCAGACTTTTCGCCGGGTACCCGGAGGCGGTACGTCGGCCCCATGCCACCGGGTTACGGTGAGCCGTGCCCAGTTCCAGCCTGCCCCGAACCATCTCGAAGGTGCTCATCGCCAACCGCGGTGAGATCGCCGTCCGCGTGGCCCGAGGATGCGCCGACGCGGGCCTGACATCCGTCGCCGTCTACGCCGACCAGGACCGCGAGTCGCTGCACGTCCGCCTCGCCGACGAGGCCTTCGCGCTGGGCGGTGCCCGTGCCGCCGACACGTACCTGGACCCGGCCAAGCTGCTCGACGTCGCCCGCCGCTCCGGCGCCGACGCCGTGCACCCGGGCTACGGCTTCCTGTCCGAGAACGCGGAGTTCGCCCAGGCGGTGATCGACGCCGGCCTCACGTGGATCGGCCCGCCGCCGTCGGCGATCGAGTCGCTCGGCGACAAGGTGAGCGCGCGGCACATCGCGCAGCGCGCCGGCGCACCCCTGGTTCCCGGCACGCCCGACCCGGTCAAGGACAGCAGCGAGGTCAAGGCCTTCGCCGAGCAGTACGGGCTGCCCATCGCCATCAAGGCGGCGTTCGGCGGCGGCGGACGCGGCCTGAAGGTCGCGCGCACGTACGAAGAGATCGACGAGATGTTCGACTCCGCGGTCCGTGAGGCCGTAGCGGCCTTCGGGCGGGGCGAGTGCTTCGTGGAGCGCTACCTGGACAAGCCGCGACACGTGGAGACCCAGTGCCTCGCGGACACCCACGGCAACGTCGTCGTGGTCTCCACCCGCGACTGCTCCCTGCAGCGCCGCCACCAGAAGCTGGTCGAGGAGGCGCCCGCGCCGTTCCTCACGCCGGAGCAGGAGAAGTCCCTGTACGCGGCGTCGGAGGCGATCCTGCGTGAGGCGGGCTACGTCGGCGCCGGCACGTGCGAGTTCCTCGTCGGGGTGGACGGCACCATCTCCTTCCTCGAGGTGAACACGCGCCTCCAGGTGGAGCACCCGGTGACCGAGGAGGTCACCGGCATCGACCTGGTCCGCGAGCAGCTCCGCATCGCGGCCGGCGAGGCGCTCGGCTACGACTCTCCCGTGGTGCGGGGACACTCCATCGAGTTCCGCATCAACGGTGAGGACCCGGCCATGGGCTTCCTCCCGGCGCCGGGCCGCCTGAACACGATCGCGTGGCCGACGGGCCCCGGCGTGCGCGTCGACACCGGCGTCGTCGCGGGCGACTCCGTGTCCGGCGCCTTCGACTCCATGATCGCCAAGCTGATCGTCACGGGCGCCACGCGCACCCAGGCCGTCGAGCGGGCTCGTCGCGCCCTGCGCGAGCTCGTGGTCGAGGGCATCCCGACGGTGATCCCGTTCCACAGGGCGGTCCTCGAGGCGGACGCGTTCGTCCCGGCCGACGGCTCTCCGTTCCGGGTGCACACCCGCTGGATCGAGACCGAGTTCGCCGAAACCCTCAAGACGCTGGCCCCCGCCACGCCCGCGGCCGCCCCGGAGGCCCCCGAGGAAGAGATCACCGCCGAGCGCGTGGTCGTCGAGGTCGGCGGACGCCGGCTCGAGGTGGTCCTGCCTGCCGGCCTGGGCGTCGCCGCGGGGCGCGCGCGTTCCGCGAACGCCGCTCGTCGTCCTGCCCGGCGCGCCGCCGGCGCCAAGGCCTCGGGGACCGCCGGGAACACGCTGGCCTCCCCCATGCAGGGAACCATCGTCAAGGTGGCGGTCGAGGACGGCGCGACGGTGGCCGAGGGCGACCTTGTCGTCGTGCTGGAGGCCATGAAGATGGAGCAGCCGATCCTCGCGCACCGCGCCGGCACGGTGCGGTCCCTGACCGCCGCGCCCGGCGTCGGCGTGACGGCGGGCGCCGCCATCTGCGAGATCGTCGACTGAACCGGGAGCCTGCGACCACTTGCCGGGTGAATTCGCCATCAACGAGGGTGAAAAAGGCTCAGTAGGTCATTTTAGCGATGGAACGTGGCCAGAAAGTCGCTTTTGATCGGCTAAGTTCTGCGACGTGACACACGTCGTAGTACTCAGCCCTGAAGAGGCCATCGCCCTCGTCCGCCCGCGCAAGTCGCTCCCGTCGTTCGTCAGCGAGCTGACCTGCGACGACGGCGTCATCTCCCTGACCGGAGACCTGCGCCGTCTGACCTATGCCCCGCTGCCCGTCAAGATCGCGGCCAAGGCCGTCCCGGTCATGCACGGTTCGGCCCGGATCACGTCGTTCTGGCAGAACATCGCGGTGCTCCAGGTCGACGCCGACGCCGCCGGCCTGCCCGCCACCAAGCTGCTCCCGCTCGCCGCCGGGACCATCGCGAAGATGGCCCGCAAGAGCGGGCTGCCCGAGCACGCCGTGCAGCTCCGCAAGGACGGGACCATCTCCCTTGACGTGCGTGCCCTGATGCGCGGGTCGTTCGCCGAGGTGACCGGCTTCCGGTTCGAGGACGGCAACGTGATCGTCGAGGGTGTCCCCGCCTGAGCCGGAGGTGCAGCGCAGGGTGCGGGCCGAGGAACGAGGCACGCGCCCGAAGCGGAACCGCAGGCTCAGGCGGTACGAGCAGAGCCGGAGCCTGACCCGGCGGCCGGCATGCAGCAGCGGGTCGCTGACACGCACTGCCCGAACCTGACAGACTGACGCAGTGCCGAACGCGACTGTGCCCCCGACCGACCTGCACCGGCATGGCGGGGACGGCTGGGTGACCTGCGGGGACCACCGGCACTGGGGGCTGTTCGGCGCTGCCGGGCTGCTGCTCGTCCGCCGGGACGACGACGGGGCGCCGTCGGACGTGGTGCTCCAGCACCGTGCCCTGTGGTCGCACATGGGCGGCACCTGGGGCATCCCCGGCGGCGCTCTGGCGCCGGACGAGAAGCCGGCGACGGGTGCACTGCGCGAGGCCGCCGAGGAGGCGGCCATCGACCCGGCGGCGGTGCACGTCGTCGGTACGCACGTGCTGGAGCACCCGGCCTGGACATACACGACGGTCGTCGCCGACGTCGCCCCCGGGTACCGCATCGAGCCGCGCGCCGCCGATCCCGAGAGCCTCGAGGTGCGTTGGGTGAGGCTGGGGGATCTCGGCTCGCTGACCCTGCTCCCCGCGTTCGGCGAGGCCCTGCCGCGGCTGCTCACGATGCTGGGTTAAGGTCGATCCGTGCACATCCGGATCGCACCCGAAGAGGTGCTCGGCCTGGCAAGGATCGCCAAGCAGGCCCCGCCCATCATCACCTCCGTCGTCGGCGACGGGGACGTGATCCGCGTGGTCGCGGACCTGCGCCGCCTCGAGACCCTGCCCGGCGCGCTCAAGCTGGCCGTGAAGATCGCGCCGATCGTGCGGGCCGACGTGAAGCTGGCCGGCTTCGAGCGCGGCGTCGCCACGCTCTCGGTCGAGGTGAACGCCGCGGGCCTCCCGGCACATCGGCTGCTCAGCCTCGCCGCCGCGCCGATCGAGCAGGAGGTCGCGAAGCAGGGCCTGCCGCCGGGCGTCGTGGACGTTCAGCCGGACGCGCGGATCGCCGTCGACGTCGAGCGCCTGCTCGAGGCGAAGGTTCCGGGCCTCACGGTGTCGAACGCGCGGGTCGAGGGTGGCCAGATCGTCTTGGACGCCTCTGTGGCCTGAGCCGTCGTAGGCTCATCCCCGCCGCCTCGGCCCGGGCGAAGCGACCTACTTGCCGACCCGTGAGTCGAGCACCCGTGCGCCCTCGGCGATCGAGCCCGACAGCGACGGGTAGATGGTGAACGCGGAGGCCACGTTCTCCACGGTGAGCCGGTGCTGTACGGCGAGCGTGATCGGGAAGATCAGCTCGGACGCCCGCGGTGCCACCACGACGCCCCCGAGCACGACGCCCGCCTCGGGGTGCGCGAAGAGCTTCACGAAGCCGTCCCGGATGCCGAGCATCTTGGCGCGCGGATTGCGCGCGAGCGGCAGCGTGGTCGTGATGTACCGGGAGTTCTGCGCGCGCAGCTTCTCCTCGCTGTAGCCGACCGTGGCGATCTCGGGCGCGGTGAAGATGTTCGAGGCGACCGTGCGGAGCGCGAGCGGCTGGACGGCGTCGCCCAGGGCGTGCGCCACGGCGATGCGACCCTGCATGGCAGCCACCGACGCGAGCGGCAGGACGCCGGTGCAGTCGCCCGACGCGTAGATGCCGCGCACCGAGGTGCGGGACACCCGGTCCACGACGACGTGCCCCGTCTCCGACAGCCGTACCCCCGCCTCCTCGAGCCCGAGGCCCGAGGTCGAGGGCACGCCGCCGACCGCCACGAGCACGTGCGAGCCGTGCACGACGCGGCCGTCCGACAGGGTCACCTCGACGCCGTCGTCGGTACGCGCCGCCGATGCGGCGCGCGAGCGGGACAGGACGGTCATGCCCCGGGAGCGGAACACGCCCTCGAGGAGCTCCGCGGCGTCCTCGTCCTCGCCGGGCAGCACGCGGTCACGGCTGGAGACGAGCACGACGTCCGACCCGAGCGCGTTGTACGCGCCCGCGAACTCCGCGCCCGTGACGCCGGAGCCCACCACGATCAGCCGCTCGGGCAGCTCGCGCAGGTTGTACATCTGCGTCCAGGTGAGGATCCGCTCGCCGTCGGGCACCGCGGTGGGCAGGGTGCGCGGGGTGGCGCCGAGCGCGAGGAGGATCGAGTCCGCCTCCAGCACCTCGGTCGTACCGTCGGGCAGCTCGGCGACCACGCGAGCCGGGCCGTCCAGGCGGCCCCTGCCGTGGATGATCCGGATGCCCTCGCGCTCCAGGCGGCCGCGGATGTCCGCACTCTGTGCGCGGGCGAGCGCGAGCACGCGCTTGTTCACCGCCTGCAGGTCGACGAAGTGCTTGCGCTTCTCCTCCGCCGTCCCGGCCGCGGACGCCGCTGCCTGCACCCCCGCGCCACCCAGCGTGTGCCCCTGCGCGGACGCAGGTGCCGCGTAGGCGGACACCACGGGGATGCCGCCGGTCGCCAGCGAGACGTCGACGTCGGACAGGGGGTCTACCTCGTCGTGAGGCGTGCGGATGCCGAGCTCGGGGGCGCGGTCGGCGATGGTCATCCACTCGGCGGTGGCGATCAGGGTCTTGGAGGGGACGACGTCGGTCAGGACCGCCGCACCACCCAGGCCCTGCTGTTCGACCACCGTGACCTGGGCGCCGTGGCTGCGGGCCACGAGCGCCGCCTCGTAGCCGCCGGGCCCACCTCCCACGACGACGACATGGGGCGGGACAGCTGCGGGATCGAGGGGGGTCACGGCCCCATTCTCGCATCGTCCGTGCGCGTCGGGAATCCGCTGGGCCTGTGGGCGCGTGCCAGGAGGAAAGTGGCGTTAACCTCGGACCATGAGCACGGAGCCAGATCTTGACGACCCGACGACCGACCCGTTCGACGTCGCTGCCGCGGCCGCGGAGTACATCGCTGCCAAGACGGGGGTGCCAGGGCACGACGTCGCACTCGTCCTCGGTTCCGGATGGGGTGGTGCGGCCGAGCTGGTCGGCGACGTCGTCGCGGAGATCCCCACTGCCGAGATCCCTGGCTTCATCCAGCCCGCGGTCAAGGGCCACCTGAGCACCACGCGTTCCATCCGCTTCGAGCGGCCCGACGGCGCGGTGCGGCACGCACTGGTCCTCGGTTCCCGGACGCACCTCTACGAGGGCCTCGGCCCGCGCCGCGTGGTCCACGGCGTCCGCACCGCCGCGGCCGCCGGCTGCGAGACCGTGATCCTCACCAACGGCTGCGGCAGCGTCCACATCGGCTGGCGCCCGGGCCAGCCGGTCCTCATCAAGGACCACCTGAACCTCACGGGTCAGACGCCTCTCGAGGGCGCGAAGTTCGCCGACATGACGGACGTCTACACGCCGCGCCTGCGCGACGTCGCACGCAGCGTGGACCCCGACCTGCCCGAGGGTGTGTACGCGCAGTTCCGCGGCCCGCAGTACGAGACGCCCGCCGAGGTCAAGATGGCGTCGCTGATGGGCGCGGACCTGGTCGGGATGTCGACGGCGCTGGAGGCCATCGCCGCCCGGCACTGCCGCATGGACGTGCTCGGCATCTCGCTGGCCACCAACCTCGCCGCCGGAATCAGCCCCCACCCGCTCTCCCACGAGGAGGTGCTGGAAGCGGGCCGGGAAGCCGGGCCGCGGATCAGCGACCTGCTCGCTCGGGTGATCAAGCAGATCTGACGCCCATGTCCGCCAACCTGCCGACCACCACGGCGGCGCTCTCCGCGCCCGATCTCGTCGCACGCGCCGAGGCCTGGATGGCCGCCGACGTCGACGCGGCCGACGTCACCGAGCTGCGCAACCTGGTCGCTCGCACCACCGACAGCAGGGTGGGCGAGCTGGCCGTCGCCGAGCTCGCCGACCGGTTCTCCGGCCTGCTGCAGTTCGGCACGGCCGGGCTGCGCGGCGCCATGGCCGCCGGTCCGAACCGGATGAACCGCGCGGTGGTGATCGCCGCCGCCGCCGGCCTCGCCGCGTTCCTCACCAAGGAGATCGGCCGCGGCAGCACCCCGCGCGTGGTGGTCGGGTTCGACGCCCGGTACCGCTCTGCCGAGTTCGCCCGCGACACGGCGGCGGTGCTGGTCGCCGCCGGCGCCGAGGTGCTGCTCATGCCCGCGCCGGGGCCCACGCCCGTGCTCGCGTTCGCGGTACGCCATCTGTCCGCCGACGCCGGCGTCATGGTCACGGCCAGCCACAACCCCGCCGCCGACAACGGCTACAAGGTGTACCTCGGCGGGCGGGTCGTCGACGACGCCGGCCAGGGCGCGCAGATCGTCCCGCCGTACGACGCCCTCATCGCCGGTGAGATCGCGCTCGTGCGTGCCGCCAAGGACGTACCGCGCGCCGAGTCCGGCTGGACCGTGCTCGGCCCGGAGATCACCGAGGAGTACCACGTCGCGGTGGCCGCCCTGCACGACGGCGAGCCGCGCAACAAGCTCCGGATCGTCACCACGTCGCTTCACGGGGTGGGCGGCGCGGCCGTCGCACGGGTGCTGGCCGACGCCGGCTTCCACGACGTCGTACCGGTGGAGGAGCAGGCCGAGCCCGACCCGGACTTCCCCACCGTGGCCTTCCCCAACCCGGAGGAGCCGGGGGCCATCGACATGGCGCTCGCCCTGGCGCAGGACGCCCACGCACAGCTCGTCATCGCGAACGACCCGGACGCCGACCGCTGCGCCGTCGCCGTGGTCGACCCGCAGTACGGGACGTACCAGGGCGCGGAGACCGCCTTCTCGCAGGGCTGGCGCATGCTGCACGGCGACGAGGTCGGCATGCTGCTCGGCTGGGACGCCGCGGAGCGTGCGGCGCGTTCCGGCAAGGGCGGCACGCTGGCCTGCTCGATCGTGTCCTCGCGGGCGCTGGCGGCCATCGCTGCCCACCACGGGCTCGCGCACGCCACGACGCTGACCGGTTTCAAGTGGATCTCGCGCACGCCGGGCCTCGTGTTCGGGTACGAGGAGGCGCTCGGCTACTGCGTCGACCCCGAGCACGTGCGGGACAAGGACGGGCTGTCGGCAGCGGTCGCCGTCGCACAGCTGGCGAACCGGCTGGCCGCGGACGGCCGCACGCTCCTGGACCGCCTCGACGACGTGGCCCGCGCCTGCGGGCTGCACGTCACCGGCCAGCTCTCGGCCCGGTTCGACGACCTGAGCCGGATCGAGTCGACCATGGCGGCCCTCCGCACGGCGCCGCCGTCCGTCCTGGCCGGCTCACCCGTCGACTCGGTACGTGACCTGGCCGAGGGCCTCGACGGGCTGCCCCCGACCGACGGCGTCGTGCTGCTGACCGCCGACGACACCCGCGTCATCGTGCGGCCCAGCGGCACCGAGCCCAAGGTCAAGTGCTACATCGAGGTCGTGTCCCCGGTCGCGCCGGACGCCACCGCCGACACCCTGTCCGCGGCGCGCGTCGCCGCGCGGGACCGCCTGGCCCAGGTGCAGGCAGACCTCCGGGCAGCGCTCGGCCTCTGACGACGACGGTCCCGTCACCCCTCGGGGTGACGGGACCGTCGTGCTCGGTCAGGCGCAGGCGCCCTACTGCACGACCGCGGGCAGCACGTCCACGGCGTCCGAGTTGGCGGCCACGAAGTCCGGCACCTCATCCTTGGCCACCGCCTTCATGAGCGGATCGAACGTCGCGCGGTCGAGCACCACGATGGACTGCCCGTCGGCGCTGCGCCCGGTGCCGGAGTACGGCGCGGTCATGAACGTGATGTCGTTCGTCGCCATGTCCCCGGCACCCATGACGAGATCCTGGATCCGGTCGATCGTGAGACCCTCGTCGACCGCCACCGAGCTGGTGATGGCCTCGAGGAAACGGCCCATCTTCAGCGGCTCCGTCATGCTGTTCTTGGCCTTGGCCACGATGGCCCGCATCCACGCCTGCTGCCGCTGCACGCGGCCGAAGTCGCCGTTCGCCAGCGCGTACCGCTCGCGCGCGAAGGTGAGCGCCTCCTCGCCGTTCATCTCCTGCCGCACGGAGCCGCCGTTGCCGTCGGGCACAGTGATCTCGACCCCGTCCAGGGAGTCGGTCAGCGCCTCGAACGACTCGAAGTCGGTCACCGCGAAGTGGTCGATGCGCACGCCCGTGAGGTTCTCGACGGTCTGGATCATGAGGGCCGGGCCGCCGTAGGAGAACGCGGCGTTGATCTTGGCCTCGCCGTAGCCCGGGATGGGCACCCAGGAGTCGCGGGGGATGGAGATCGCCGCCGCCGACTTCCGGTCCGCGGCCAGGTGCACGAGCATGATCGCGTCGGTGCGCTGCGCGCCCGCCTCCCACGCGGTCGGGTCGCCGGCCGAGATCCGGCTGTCGGACCCGAGCACGAGGATGTTCACGGGCGCCGTCGGCCCCTCCACCGCCGGCGCGCTGGGCCGTGTCGTGGGATCGATGTCGGCGAACGCGTCGACCCGCTCCATGTTGTTGTCGAGCGACATCCGGTAGCCGAAGTAGGCAGCGGCTCCTCCTCCACCGACCAGCAGGAGGGCACCTACGACGATTCCGGCGACAAAGCCGCGGCCTCGGGGCGTACGTCGGGCGTGCCGGACATCCCCGTCCACGGGGTTGGGTGCGGCGAGAAGATCGTTCATGCGATCGGGGGCGGCCATGAGCGATGATCCTAGTGGCGAATTCGGCTACTACTCTTAAGCCTGGCCCGCAACCGGAAAGGGGCCTCAAGGGTGAAATTCGGTATCCGCTGACGCGGCACCGAACGGAGAGGGGAGTCGCAGTGAACGCTGGCGTGAGACAGCCGCAGAACCGCATGATTCTCCTGGTCACACACCATTTTGCGCCCGAGACGGGTGCCCCCCAGCGACGCTGGGGAGCACTTACCGGGCACCTTGTGCCGGCCGGTTTTCCGGTGACTGTTCTTGCGCCCCCACCGCACTACCCTTCGGGAAAGTTCACCCATTCTTCACCCGCATTCCGGCCTGGTTCGGTGACCACAGGCAGTAATGGGGAAAAGATCATCCGGGTGAATTTCCGCGAACATTCTCACGGGCTCGGCTCGCGCGCCACGGACCAGCTGGTCGCCGCGATCAGCTCCGTGCTTCGCGGCGTCCGACCGTCCGCGGGCCGGCCCGCGGTGGTCATCGCGACGGTGCCGGGGATCCCGAGCGTCGTCGCCGGCTGGGCGCTCGCCCGCTGGCACCGGGCCCGGTTCGTCGTGGAGATGCGCGACGCCTGGCCGGACCTCATCGAGCCCAGCGGCATCCTGCTGCGCAGGAGCCGGACCGGCGGCCTGCGCCGTCGGCTCCGTGATCTCGCGGCGCGCGCGGTGCACCGCACCGTCACCCGGATCCAGACCCGGGCGGACCTCGTCGTCACGACCACCGCGGCGTTCGCCGAGGTCCTGCGGGCACGCGGCGTCCGCGACGTGGCGGTGGTGCGGAACGGGACCGCCTTCGCGCCCGTTCGTGGGAACGCTCCCGTAATCCTGGAAGGCCGCCCGCTGCGAGTCGTCTACGCGGGCACCGTCGGCCGGTCGCAGGGACTGGACGTCGCCGTGCGCGCCGCCGCCCTGGTCCAGGCACGCGGCTACGCCCTGGACGTCCGCATCGTGGGGCACGGCAACGAGCTGGCACCGCTCCGGCACCTGGCGGCCGAGCTCGGTGCACCTGTCCGGGTAGAGCCCTCCGTGCCGTCCACCGAGGTGCGTGACCTGTATGCCTGGGCGGACACCGTCGTCGTCTCCCTGCGGGACTGGGAGCCGTTCGAGTGGACGGTCCCGTCCAAGCTGTACGAGGTCATGGCGTCCGGCGTCGTCGCCTCGGCGTGCCTCGCCGGCGAGGCCGCGAGCCTGGTCGCTGCCAACGGCGCGGGCGCCGTCGTACGCCCGGGCGACGTCGAGGGCCTCGCCGACCTGTGGTGCGGCTGGCTGTCCGACGGTGTCGTGCCCGCCGCGTCGCCCGATGCCGCCGCCTGGGTCGCCGAGCACGCGAGCGACGAGGTGCTGGGCCACCGGTACACCGAGCTCCTCGACACCCTGCTCCCCAGTCCGCTGCCGGACGCCCCGCTCGACCGGAGGGCCCGGTTCTGATGGCACCACCGTTCCGGCGCGCGGGCGAGCTCGCGCGCAACCTCCGCTTCACCATGTCCTTCGTGGCTCGCACCCTCGTCGAGGATCCCCTGTGGCTCGCGATCCAGGCGACCCGGCGGGCGCCCGAGCCGCTGCGGCGGCCGCTCGTGCGCGCGCTCGGGAGCGCGCCCACGCCGTCCGCGCCGCATGCGCTGGGGCGGATGCTGGCCGGCGACACGGTCCGCGCCGCCGAGGAGGCCGAACAGCTCCTGACCCGGCGTGACGGCCGCGCCCTGCGGGTCGCGGCCGAGGTCGCCGTCGCGGTGGGCAGGCCCGAGCTGCTCGACGACGTCGAGGCGGCCGGACCGGCTCGCAACCGCGCAGCCTGGCTGCTGGGTGACGTCGAGGCCATCGGGCCGGACGCGCCCGCCGGTCTCCGCGCCCAGGTGTCCGTGCTGCGGCCCGAGCCCATGGACGAATCCGCCGGCTCCCGGGTGACCGGCACCGAGCCGGAACCACACTCGGGCACGCTCACCGTGCTGCACCATTTGACCAACTCCCTGCCGCACACGCAGAGCGGCTACACGCTCCGCTCGCACGCGATCCTGGTGGCACAGCGCGCCGCGGGGATCCCCGCGGTCGCGACCACCCGGCCCGGCTACCCGCTGACCATCGGGTCGCTCGCGGCGCGCGGGACCGACGTCGTCGACGGTGTGGCCTATCGCCGCCTGATCCCGGGTGGCGTCGCGTCCGACGTCGCACGCCGGGCCGCGCAGGAGACGGACCTGCTGACCGAGGCCGCGCGGGAGGCGGGAGCGGACGTGCTGCACACCACCACGCCGTCGGCCAACGGGGTGCTTGCGCGTGCCGCCGCACGCCGGCTCGGGATCCCGTGGGTCTACGAGGTGCGCGGTCTGCCCGAGGAGACGTGGGTCGCCTCGCACGGCACGCCGGCGGCGCGGGCCCGCGCGGCGTCGTCCCGCCGCCGCGAGCTGATGCGCGCGAAGGAGACCGAGCTCGCGCTCGCCGCCGACGCCGTGGTGACGCTCAGCGGCACCATGCGTGACGAGCTCGTCGCGCGCGGCGTGCCCGCGGACCGCATCACCGTGGTGCCGAACGCGGTGCCGGACGCCCTGCTCACGGCCCAGCACCCGACGCCGGAGGCGGCTCGGGCGACCCTCGGTCTCCCGGCCGGGTTCGCCGTCGGCACGGTGAGCAGCCTGGTCGACTACGAGGGCCTGGAGACGGTGGTCCGTACGGTCGCCACGCTGCGCGCCCGCGGGCACGACGTCACGGGCCTGCTGGTGGGCGACGGCGTCTCGCGGCCGGCGCTGGCGCGCCTCGCCCGCGAGCTGGGTGTGGCCGACCACGTGCTGCTCCCCGGACGCGTGCCGCCCGACGTCGCCCTGACCTGGCTGGCCGCGCTCGACGTCGTGCTGGTGCCGCGCCGTGACCACCAGGTCACGCGGCTGGTGACGCCGCTCAAGCCCGTCGAGGCGATGGCGGTCGGCCGCCCGGTCGTCGCGAGCGCCCTCCCGGCGCTCGTCGAGGCGGTGGGTGGCGCCGGGCTGCACGTCGACGCCGACGACATGGAGGGCTGGGCCGACACGGTCGGCTCCCTCCTGAACGACGCCGGATGGCGCGCCGAGCTGGTCGAGCGCGGCCGCGGGGTGGCCATCGAGAGGACTTGGGTGAGGAACGCGGAGACGTACATGGGTATCTATCGGCGGTGCCTCGGGGTGACGGTATGAGCGCGGGGCCGGAGACCGGGACGTACGCGGCTCTGTTCGACGCGTCACCCACGACCACGAAGCTGGTGACGCTCGGGAACCTGTCCCGGGTCGGGGCACGGCCGCCGCTCGGCCAGTACATCCAGCTGCTGTGGGCGCGGCGTCATTTCCTCTGGGCGGACGCACGGGCGAAGGTCGCCAGTGGGACCCGGCAGAGCCTGCTGGGCAAGGCGTGGCTGGTGCTGAACCCGCTGATCGACGGTGCGGTGTACTTCCTCATCTTCGGACTGCTGATGAAGAACGCCCGCGAGATCGAGAACTTCGTCGGGTACCTGCTGATCGGCGTGTTCCTGTTCCAGTTCACCACGCAGTCCATCAACGGTGGCGCACGATCCGTGCAGACCGGCAAGAACCTGATCCGCGCGTTCACTTTCCCGCGCGCGGCCCTGCCGATCTCGGTGGTGCTGCGCAACCTGCTCAACCTGGGCCCGACGCTGGTGACGCTGGCCGGGCTCATCTACTTCCTGCCACCCGCCGAGGAGTACACCTGGCGCATCATGCTGGTCGCCGCGGCACTGGCACTGCAGGTCATGTTCACCACCGGCCTGTCCCTCCTGGTGGCTCGGTGGGCCGCGGCGCTGCCCGACATCACCAACCTCATCGGCATGGCGATGCGCGTCTGGCTGTACGCGTCGGCGGTGTTCTTCTCGTTCGAGAACCTCGTGGACGACCCCGACCTGCTGGTGTGGCTCGAGGCGAACCCGATGTTCATCGTGCTCGACATCGTGCGGGACTGCGTGCTGTACGCGACCACACCCGACCCGATCCGCTGGGTATGGCTCGGCGGCTGGGCCGTCGGCACGCTGCTGATCGGGTTCGTCACCTTCTGGCAGGCGGAGGAGAGCTATGGCCGCTGATCTCGACTACCCGATGCCGCCCCAGCTCGGCCAGGGCGGTCCCGCTTCGATGCCGGTGCCGGTCCAAGGCCCGCTCTCGGGAGCGATCCCGATGTCGGTGCAGGCCCCGCCGCACACCGGTCAGCTCGCCGCCGTCGCGCCGCGGTCCGGGAGCACTCCCGTGCTGTGGCCGACGGTCGCCGTCCAGGGCCTGCGGATGTTCTACCGGACGCCGTCGACGGACACGACGCACAGCCGCCGCGCCAAGCTGAAGCGCACGGTACTCAACGCGCTCGGCCAGGAGCCCAAGGTGACGGTGCGTGCGCTGACGGACATCTCGTTCGTCGCGAACTCCGGCGAGCAGATCGGCCTGGTGGGCCAGAACGGTTCCGGTAAGAGCACGCTCCTGCGGATCATCGCCGGCCTGGAGAAGCCCACCAAGGGCCAGGTGCTGGCCGAGAGCACACCCGTGCTCATCGGCGTGAACGCGGCCCTGGTACCGGACCTGCCCGGTGAGGAGAACGTGCGCCTCGGCTGCCTGGCCATGGGCCTGTCCCCCGCCGAGGCGAAGGCCGCCATCCCGGACGTCATCGAGCTGGCCGGCCTCGGCAAGTCCATCTACCTGCCCATGCGGACCTACTCGTCGGGCATGGCGGCTCGCCTGCGCTTCGCCATCGCGACGGCGGCCCGCCCGCACATCCTGCTCATCGACGAGGCGCTGGCCACCGGTGACGCGGCGTTCAAGGAGCGCAGCGAGGCCCGCATGGAGCGGCTGCGCAAGGAGGCCGGGACGGTGTTCCTGGTGAGCCATGCGGCTCAGACCATCGAGGAGTCGTGCACCCGCGCCATCTGGCTGCACCACGGCCGCCTCGTGCTCGACGGCGAGGCGCAGGACGTCGCCGTCCGCTACCGCAAGTGGGCGTGGGCCCACGCGAAGGACAAGCCGGACGAGGCCAAGCAGATCCTCGACGACGCGTTCGCCGAACGACGGGAGACGCAGGTGCGGTTCGACACGCCGGAACCGCCCAAGGGGCGGGTACGGGAGCGGCATGCCCGGCCTACGGGACGTGACGCCAAGCAGGCTCAGGCCACGGCGGCACGCGCCGCCGCCCTGCGGGCAAGGATGGAGGGCCAGTGAGCCGCCCCCTCGTCATGACGATCTACGGGACGCGTCCCGAGGCCATCAAGGTGGCTCCGGTCATCGCGGCGCTCGAGGCCGACGAGCGGTTCGACTCGCTGACGGTCGTCACGGGCCAGCACCGGGAGATGCTCGACCAGGTCAACGAGGTCTTCGGCATCGTGCCCGACCACGACCTGGACATCATGAGCCACGGCCAGACGCTCGGCGAGATCTTCGCTCGCGTCATGACGCTGCTCGACCCGATCCTGGAGCAGCGTCGGCCCGACGCCGTCATCGTGCAGGGCGACACGTCGACCTCGACGGCTGCCGCGCTGGCCGCTTTCTACCGGCAGATCCCCGTGATCCACCTGGAGGCCGGCCTGCGCAGCGGCGACATCATGTCGCCGTTCCCGGAGGAGGCGAACCGCAAGATCACGTCCCAGATCGCGTCCCTGCACCTCGCTCCGACCCTGCGGAGCCTGGCCAACCTCGTGGCCGAGGGCGTCCAGCTGGAGGATATCGTCGTGACCGGCAACACCGTCATCGACGCCCTCTACCTGGCGGTCCAGCGCCGGACGGCGTTCACCGATCCGGCGGTCGCCCGGGTGGCGGCGTCGGGCCGCCGGGTCGTGCTGGTGACCACCCACCGGCGCGAGAACTGGGGCGACGCCATGGAGGGCGTGGGCCGTGCTCTGGCACGGATCGCCCGTCGGTTCCCCGACACCGAGATCGTTCTCCCCGTGCATCGCAACCCGGTGGTGCGCGACGCCGTGCTGCCGCATCTGGAAGGGCTGGCGAACGTCACGGTCACCGAACCGCTCGCCTACGGCGAGTTCACGCACCTGCTGGCGCTGTCCACGGTGGTTCTCACCGACTCCGGCGGACTCCAGGAAGAGGCGCCGAGCCTCGGCAAGCCGGTGCTGGTGATGCGGGACAACACGGAGCGTCCGGAGGCTGTGGAGGCCGGCACCGCCCGGCTGATCGGTACCGCCGAGGACCGGGTTGTGGCCGAGGTGAACCGGCTGCTGACGAACGACGCGGCCTATGCCGCCATGGCCCAGGCCGTCAACCCGTACGGCGACGGGCACAGCGCAGAGCGGGTGCTGGACGCGACGGCACGTATGCTCGCGCCGGTGCTGCCCGACGTGCTGCCCGACTTCGATCTGGTGGACGAGAAGTTCACCGTAGTTTCCGCAGAGGGTGGGGTATGAGCAAGACCAGGGTCTTTATCTACGGTTCGTGCGTGTCACGAGACACGTTCGAGCATCTTGATCCCGAGCACTTCGAGCTGGTGGAGTACGTGGCACGGCAGTCGGTGCTCAGCGCCTACACGAAGCCGGTGGAGCTCATGGCGCCCCCGACTCTCAAGTCGCGCTTCCAGCAGCGAATGATCACCGGCGACTTCTCGTCCAGCCTGCGTTCGCTGCTGGCGACGCACAGCTCGGCCACCGACTTCGTGCTCGTCGACCTGACGGACGAGCGGCTCGGGGCGTACATGCTTCCGGACGGATCGTTCGTGACCCGCTCGGTGGAGCTCATCGAGTCGGGAGGGGAGCAGTACCTCCCGCAGGGCACCAAGCACATCGCGTTCGGCACCCAGCAGCACTTCGACTACTGGACCACCGCGATGGAGTACGTCGGCGAGCAGATGCGGACGCGGATGCCGCAGGCCACGATCGTGCTGCTCGACATCCCGTGGGCGGAGTGGTCCGAGACCGGATCGCAGACACCGGGCAGCTTCGGGATGCAGGCGCCGGACGCCAACCCGGTCTTCCGGTCGTACGCCCGGATGGCCGCGCAGGCGCTGGGCGCCCATGTCATCTCGATGGAGCCGTCAGAGGTTGTCTCCAGCCCGCACCATCCATGGGGCGATGCGCCGTTCCACTACGCCGAGAAGGTGTACCTGGAGATCGTCCGGCGCCTGACCGGTGCCGAGGGGCGCGTCGTCTGGGGTGCGGAGGCCCAGCGCAGCGCCTCGGCGACGGGGTCGGGAGCGACCGCCACGCTCACTGAGCGTGCACCTGCCGAGGAAGTCCGCAGCTCCCAGTCGTCGAGCAGCCTGCACCGCCTCCCCGAAGGGCGTGGCCCCAACTTCCTCATAGCAGGGGCGAAGCGAAGTGGTACCGCCTGGATCGAGAAGCAGCTCTCCTATCATCCCGATGTCTTCGTGACCTCCGGGGGGCCGGCAAGCAACTTCTTCAACGATCAGAAGCGTTTGGCCGATCCGAAAGAGAGGGAAGCCTACCTCGGCGCTTTCGACTCGGGCGCTTCAAAGTACCGGCGCGGTGAACGCTCAGTGCTCTACTTCTGGGAAGGGCTTGGGAACTACCGGTCACCTCGCAGGGCACCGACCGCATCAAATGTCGCGGAGATGCTGGACCCGAACGCTCCGGTCCTCCTGACATTGCGCGATCCAGTCTCGCGAGCAGTCTCCGCATACTGGACCGCGGTCTCCAATGGTCAGCTCGATCTCTCCCAGCAGTCCATCTTCCGTGCCCCCGCGTCGCTGGGCATCATCGATCTCAGCCACTACCGGCGGCACTACGAGGCCTGGTCCACAGCGATCAGTGCAGGCAGGCTGCACATCAGCCTCTACGACGACATCGTCAATGATCCCCAGGCCGTGGTCGCCCGCGTCCTGAACGCCCTCGAACTCCCCGAAACGCCTGAGTTCTGGGCGAAGACAACGCTCAAGCGCCGAGTGAACCACAAGTCCTGGGTTGCGGCGATGAAAAAGTCGGGCCAGGTGTCAGCACAGGAGATCGCGGTGCTCCTCGAGCTGTTCGAAGACGATATCGCCTTCCTGGAAGACGTCCTCAACCGGCGTCTCGACGCCTGGCGAGACCTCAAAAAGCTGGTCGCGATCAACACAAAGTAGCCGTCCGAGTGGCACGGGTGCTGCGCCTCCGTCCGGAGGCGCAGCACCCGTGCCACTCCGACCGACAGCAAGCGTTCGGCTAAGTTCCGCTACCAGGTCGCAGCACTGTGCGTGGGAATGTTCCAGCTGGCGCAGGCGACTGGTCGTGAGCCCATTCGATGAATTCCTCAACCGACAGTTCCGACACTGATCTGAGACCGTGCGGATCGCACTCCCACCATTCGCTGGCGAGGAGCTTCGAAGCGATCTCGGCCGGAGCCCGCGGACGGATGAGGCGGGCCGGGACTCCACCCACGACGGAGAACGGCGCCACGTCCTTGGTGACGACAGCACCAGCACCGATTATTGCCCCCGTGCCGACTCGAACCCCAGAGACGATCTTCACACCGTCGCCAATCCAGCAGTCGTGACCAATCACCACTCGGCGCGGCGGTTCGTCCTGAGCGAGCCGCATTGAACCACTAGGCATAGTCCGGGCAAGCCACGGCGACGTCGAGAAATGATCCAGATCGTGGTGGGCCGTACCGATCGTTACGTCCCTCCCGATCGAGCAGAACCGGCCAATCTCCGTGTATCCCCTGATCCTTCCACCGTTCATGTATGTCGCGAATCCCACCCAGACAGTCCCATTGATCTGGACGTCTTTCAGGACGACCTCGGGCTCGGCATGAACGATGCCGACCGTCCCGGAGATACCTTCGAGTCGCGGGTCGCGATGAGGTTTCGTCACCGTGCAACCGACTTCGCGATGCGCAAGAGCTGCACGTAGAAGTACCCGGAGGTGGATCCCAGCCGAAGGCTGCGGGCACGATGCCGGCCGGCGTCGCTAAAGGAGCGCCAAACCATGGGGTTGTGGTACACCTCGCCGACCAGTGCAGCCAGGTCTTCAGGCGTTCCGACCTCGAGCGCAGACACGCCGAAGTATTCGGAGAGCGAGTGCGGCATAACCCGGTGGACGACCGGGACGCCGAGTGACGCCACCTCCAGGGGAACCATCTCGAAGGTCAGGTTCGCCGCGAACGAGACCATCATCCTCATCGACGACATCCTCTGAGACATGTCGTTCTTCATGAACGGCCAGACGTGGTCGATACCCAGATCGACCTCGTACTTGGGCTTGTACTGCTGTACCCCGTACAGCGGAACACCCGGCAGCGCCTTCCGAAGCGCACCCAACCACTCGTGGATGTCGCCGTCGATGATCCGCGGGTCAACGAGCTTCGCGATGTCGCCGACGAACACGCCGCTCGTACCCTCGAACGTCACCGGTTCCGGAGCGAGCGCCTCGATGGTCTTCGGGATGACGACGATCTGGTCCCGGACGGTCGCGAACTCTGGAAGATGCTTCGCCGCGTTCGTGAACACCATCGCGTAGACCTGCCCGGGATACACCCCGCGCCAGTAAACCAAGCGTTCGCGGATCCATTCCGTCCGCTCCTGGTGCCCCTCGAGGGACATGTTCACGATCAGCGCACGCCCGAGCGCCGCATGATGGGCGATGTACTCGTCGACCTTGGCGTAGTCGGGGCGGTTCGGGTCGCCGACATAGATCATCACGACGTTCGGCTCGAAGCCTCCGAACCCGGTCGGGTCTCCCGTCTCGATGTCCGCGAGAGCAGTCTCCGCGCCGAATCGGCGCAGAGTCTCCGCCATCAAGTGACACGACTTGAGGATCCCTCCCTTCTTCCATCGGACACGGTCTGTCCGTCCGATGATCCCCAGCCGCAGCTGCGCCGTGGGCGCCGGCGCTGGCCCGTCCAGCTGTGGCCAAGGCATCCGGGTCGCAACCTCGTCGGTGACGATCGCCCGCATGTCGAGGGTTGCCTCTGTGTCGCGCCGACCGAGCGACGAGTTGGAGATCGACGGGGCTTCCTTGTCGAGCGGTGTCGCCCAGTCGCGGTCGTGGGCCAGCACGGTCAGCCCGACCGACTGCTCTCGGGCGCGGATCGCGAACCACACGTCCGCCATGTTCGCCACGGGCATGTCAGCCATCGCGAACTCGATCGTCGACGTGTGGAAGCCGGTGACACCGGTTCCGACGAGATGGACCGGAGTGTCTCCCGGTCGATGGGCGTAGTAGGCGAAGACACGCCTGCAGGTTGGGTCGTAGTAGTTGTCGAACGGCTCCTTGAACACCGACCCGTGCCACGAGACCGCCCGACGCCGGCCGTGCCGTTCGATGCCCGCGACGATGTGGTCCACGTAGAACTTCGGGTAGGCGATGTCGTCGTCACACGTGAGGTAGTAACCGGAGAAGCCGTCCAGCGCGACGAATTTTCCGCGGTCACCCAGATCGTCGCCGGTCAGGTACGTCACGTTGGTGTAGGCCGGGAGGCTGTCCGAAGGGCGCTCATACCCGTTCAGGTAGACGAAGATCTCGTCGGCCTGGGAGTGAAGGGACGCAAGCACGGCGGCGAGCCCTTCCTCACGGCCAGGCATGGTGGCAATTCCGACACGGGTCCGCTCTCGGTCGCGCTGCGGCGTGACGTCACGGGGCCCGTTCGGCGTCTGTGGCCCGTCGGGCCGAGCTGCGGCTACCTCGCCGTCCATCTCGACGTGCGTCCACACCTCGGGCGCCAGATCACCGGTCAGGCGCGACAAGCTCTGGTATGCCGCCTGCCAGGTCTTCACCTCTGTGCGCCGCTCGAGGTCTGCCTGCTTCTGCCCGGCAGCCAGCGCCTCCATCTGGGACTGCATCGACTGGCGCCACTCCAGATCGCCAGCCATGTGGCCCTCAACCTGCCTGGTCAATTCCATCTCTCCGACAAACCTGCTCTCCATACGATCTCGCCAGGCCTCGTCGACCGTCCTCGCCTCGCTCAGCGACTCATCGACTGCCGACCTGACCTCATCCGCCGTGACACCACCCCTCTGGACGTCGTCGATACGCCGGTAGACCGTGTCGAAGCCGCGGGCGACCTCGCGCCTTTCTAGGACCAGCGTCTCGATCCCGGCTCTCTGCGTGATCGCCCGGACCTCGTCTGCGCCGAGAATCTCACCGGCGGCCAGCCACACGAAGTTGCGTGAGCGACCGCGGATCGCGATGGCCTCGTAACCGAGCGGAACGAGGATCTCCTCGAGATCCCGAAGTGCCACGGAATCGTGCGCCTCCGTGACGACGACCGGGTGGCTCGTCTCCAGAGTGCGAGACGCACCCCGCAGCACCTCCGCCTCGTGACCCTCCACATCGATCTTGACCATCGCCACGGGGCGACCGGCCACGTGGTCGTCCATCGTCCCGGAAGTCACCGTGGGGCGGTCAGCCACCGGCTCCGACAGCGAGATCGTCCCCAGGTTGCCCTCGATACCCTGCGAGAGGGAGTACTCCTGGTTGCCACTGCTCCACGGAACGGCGATGACGTCGACCCGCTCGCCCAGGCCGTTCTCGCCGACATTGCGGCGCAGGAGACTGAGGTTCTTCTCGAACGGCTCGACCGCAACCACCCGTAACTCCGGATAGGCCAGGGCCAGGGCCAACGTGTGATTGCCGAGATTCGCCCCGACATCGACAATAAGGCCGTTCTTCACGTTGATGGACGTGAGCAGATCCAGCAGGTCCTGCTCGTAGAACTTCTCGTGGCGGCGAATCTGCTCGAAGACATAGTCGCCGGAATAGCCTGAGATCCGGACCGTGGTCCCGAAGGCGTTCACACGGCAGGTGGCCACGGCGGGTTCATCAGACATCGCGGGCCTCCTCGCCACTGGAGTTCCGGTCTGCCGAGACCACGGCGACGCCCTGCCGCTCGCGGATCAAATGGGTGAGCACCGTCGAGACCTGCTTACGCTCGTGAGCGTTGGCATGCACAGACTTCGTCACGGCTTCCTGGATGCGCTTGGTGTGTTGACTCAGGTCGTTCAGCACACGTGCGTCACGTCCGCGAACTCGGACCAGTTCGCTCGTCGCCTCAGTGGACTTCTTGCGCAGGTCGTCCACCTGCCTCTGCAGCCGGGTGATCTCACCGGAGATGCTCGTCTTCGCACGCTGGGTCTGCTTGATGGTGGCGTACCCCGTACCGACGACAACACACGAGACACCCGTCACCGCAATGACGACCTGAGCCTGGATCGGCAGATATACCGCGCTGACGACCATGGCCGCGATGAATACACCGACGCCCGTGACAACCAGCACTCGCAACCTGTTCACAAATGCTCCTCTGTTGATTCTTTCAAGATTGTTCCTTGGATCAGGCCCGGTCTGCCCCGGGACGGCCAGCGAGCGCGGAACGTATCCGGTCACCGATCTTCTCGGCACCGTTGATCAACGCGAATTCCTCGATGCGACCCGATATCTGGTCCCGCATCGCTGATGAATTGAACCGACGCACCACGTCGCCAAGCTCGTCGGAGTCATCGGTACAGACACCGAGACCGAGCTCATCGACCTTCTCCGCACGTCGGACCTGGTCGTCCGTAATCGTCGATCTGCTCGGAAGGTAGATTCCCGGCACTCCGGTGTGGAGGTTTTCATGGACCGAGTTGTAGCCGGCCCCGGTCACCGTGAACTCCCAGGCAGCGGCCATGTCGACCAGGGGGAAGTGCGCGTCGATGGTCACGGCGTCGTGCGTCGCCGCGGAGGACAGCAGCGGTGACCTCACCACGACCGGGACAATGTCACCGGCGTCGCGAACCGCCTCGACGGCAGCAGCTGTCGCAGACCCGTCTCCGTTGCCGCCGGAGAGCTGCACGAGCGCGTACTGCCGCTCCGGGTCCAGCCCGAGCAAGGCAAGCGCCTTCTCTCGCGGTATGAGGGGGGTCGGCGCGAGCGACACCGGGTCCACCCAGGTCGCGTCCTGAAATACCTCGGGTGCGTCCTGACGCTTCTCAGCGAGGTCACCCGGCACGATCACCGAGGTCACATGGTCACGCCAGTTCTTCACCTGGGTCAGGTCGGTGCCTTCACGCCACAGCCCGCGGCGCAGCCACACCAGAGGCAGGCCCACCAGGTCGGCGACGTCTGTCAGCGAGGGGTACACCCACGTGCCGTCGAAGACGATCGACTCCGGACGGTATGCGGCGACCTCGTCGAGGAGCCGGCGTGTGAACTGCCGGCGCCATCGGTCGTGACTGACACCGGCGGTGGTGTGACTCGGAAAGTACGTGACGTCGTAGCCGGCGGCAGCGACCGTCGAGGCCGCCGTCGAAAGCGTGAGGATCCGGCCGTCCAGCATGGGGCCTGCGTGTCGCAACACTGCGGCGCACCGGGCGATATGCCCCATACCGCCACCGTTGCTCGTGACGAACAGCACGCGTGGCGCCGCGCCCGCAGTCTGAGCCGCGTCAGCGGGAAGGTCCTGGCGCGATGCGGCCCACACCATCTGCGAGACGCCGGTCGCCGACTCCCGGCTCGTCCACTCGATCCGCTCGAGCGCCTTCTCCTGCAACCACTCGTGACGTGAGGCCTTCCCACGTGTGTCCTGCACTGCCGCCTCGAGCTGATCGACCCGACGACGAAGCCGCGCTTCGGTCCGCGCAGTCGCCCACGACACGACTACGGCCACAAGGAGGCCAACCGACAGCAGCACGCCCAGCACACCCGCGAACACCAGCCAGGCACTCGGTCGCGTCGCGACCAAGCTGAGCGTCAAGGTAGCCGCGGACACGACCACCAGGGCTGCGGTCACAGCGACGACCACCCATCGACGTCGGAACCGGGCGAGACGACTCAACGCAGCATTCCCCGCGTGTCCACCACGTGCTTACCCGTCAGGGGGCCTGCAAGCGCACGAAACTGTGCATGGTCCACCAGCAGTACATGCACCTGCGCGGCCTCGAGCGCCTCCTGGGTCCCCGCCAGCCGGACGTTTGCCAGACCTGCGAACTCCGCCGGAACCGTCTCCACGTGCGGCTCCACGGCCAGCACCGTCGCGTGGGGTAGCGTCCGCGCGATCTCGGTGGTGATCTCCAGGGCCGGCGACTCCCGCAGGTCGTCGATGTTCGGCTTGAACGCCAGTCCGTAGGTAGCGATCACCGGGTTCGTCGCGCCGAGGTCCGCGACCGCATCGACCACCTTGTGCAGCACCCAGCGGGGCTTGGCGTCGTTCACTTCACGCGCCGTGCGGATCAGACGCGCCTCTTCGGGCGCCGCGTCCACGATGAACCACGGGTCGACGGCGATGCAGTGCCCACCCACGCCCGGACCCGGCTGCAGGATGTTGACGCGAGGGTGGTGGTTGGCGAGTCGGATGAGCTCCCACACATCGATTCCGAGCTTGTCCGCGACGAGCGACAGCTCGTTGGCGAAGGCGATGTTCACGTCGCGGAACGAGTTCTCGACGAGCTTGGCCGTCTCCGCGGTCGCGGCGTCCGTCAGCAGGATCTCGCCCTGGCAGAAGACCTGATAGAGGTCCCTGGCGCGCTGCGCGCCCTCCGGGGTGAGGCCGCCCACGATCCGGTCGTTCGTCACGAGCTCGACCATGATCCTGCCGGGCAGCACCCGTTCCGGGCAGTGCGCGAAGTAGATGACGGGGCGTCCGTCTAAACCGTCCAGGCTGAGGTCGGGGCGCGCGTCCAGGATCCACTCCGCCATGCGCCGCGTCGTCCCCGGCGGTGACGTGGACTCGAGGATGACCAGCTCTCCGCCACGCAGCGCGGGGGCGAGCGCCTCGGCCGCCGACCGGATGTAGGAGAGATCGGGCTTGTGGTCACCCGTGAAGGGGGTGGGCACCGCGACGATGTACGCGTCGGCGGCCTCGGGCGCCAGGGCGGCCGTCAGCTTGCCGGACGACACGCCCTCCGCCACGTAGCCCGCCAGGTCAGGCTCCACGAACGGCACCTCGCCGCGGTTCACCGCGCCGACGGTCTCCGGGTTCACATCGATCCCCGTCACCGCCACGCCGTTCGCGGCAAGGATCGCCGCGGTCGGGAGCCCGATGTACCCGAGCCCGACCACGCCGACAGTGCTGATCCCCATAGTTCCCCGCCTCAGAAGACGACGTGCGTCGCCGCACGGCCGTAGTGCTTGACCTCGCCGCTCGCGAGCAGCTCGGCATCGGTCACGTCCCAGGAGTGCCCACCGACGGCGGACCGCACCTGGACGAAGTTGAACCGGTCGGCGGCGTAGACGATCCCGCCGGCCTCGGTGACGTCCTCGAGGAACGCCGTGTCCTCCCCACGGGGGAGCGCCCGGAAGCGCACGGTGGTAGCGATCTCACGCGCAGCCACGATCGTCGGCCCCATCACGCGGTCGGTGTACCGGTGCTCGCGGTCCGCGAACCGCAGGATGGTCGCGTCCGGCCCTTCGAGGTACATGTAGTGCGCCTGCTTGCCCACCACGTCCGCGCCGGAGTACGCCATCGCGTACAGCTGGTCGGACAGGTACTGCGGGCCGTACAGGTCGTCGTCGTCGATCTTGGCCACGACGTCGCCGTCCGCGGCCTCGACCAGCAGGTTCAGGCACGAGCCCAGCGGCACGTCGGACGGTGCCGACAGCAGTTCCAGACGCTCGACGCCGGCCTCCTTGGCTCGCGCCCGCAGGTCGGCGTCGTCCACCTCGAAGCCGTGCGTCAGCAGCGCGACCTGGAGGCCCACGCCCTCCTGCGCGCCGAGCGCGGCCAGCACGTGGTCGAGCTGGTGCGGGCGGTTCGTCGAGACCAGTGCGGTCACGCTCGGCCGGGGCACCACGGAAGAGTCGGCCAGCCCGACGTCGTGCAGCACCTTCTGCGAGCGGACGCCGTAGGTGTGCTCGCGCCAGATGCGGCGCTGCGCCTTGTGCACGGCTCGGTCGCGCAGTTCCGGCGAGCGCACGAGCGCACGGATGGTGTGCGCGGCGTTCTCGCGGGTGGCGGCGACGAACACCTCGTCGGCCGGGAAGTACTCCCCCACCGCCGCGCTCGGCGTGGAGACGACCGGGGTACCGCTGGCGCTGATCTCGAAGATCCGCCGTGCGCACATCGACGGCGAGCCGACCACGGAGTTCACGTTGAGGAAGACCCGGTACTCGCGGTACGCGGTCAGCATGCGGTCGTAGTCCAACGATCCGACGACGCGACCGTCCAGCGGCGCGGGGAACTGGTACTTCTGGTCCTTCCCGCGGAACCGGCTGAAGATCTCCAGGCCGTGCTCCATCTTCGGGGACACGTCCAGGGCCGCACCGAGCAGCAGGTCCATCTGCTCGCGCCGCTCCGGGTACTTGTGCGCGAAGTACATCCCCGCGAACGCCACGTCACGCTCCGGCCCACGACCGTGCAGGCGGACCGGGTTGTGGATGGCCGGCTGCGCGGCGAACTCCAGCACGCCCACGCGCTCGTGGCCCAGCGCCTCGGTATAGGCGGGGACCCGGTCGACGTCGGTCGTGTAGACGCGGTCGAACAGCCGCGCGGTATCGAGGAAGTCCTCGAAGTGAACAGGGTCTTCCTTGTTCCAGAAGACGGTCGGGACGCCTGCCGCCCGACAGGTCTCGACCAGCTCGACGAAGGCCGGGCGCGGTGCCGACGTCCCCGTCAGGTGGTACTGCCAGGCGCCACCGTTGCCGTTCCAGGCCGACTCCACGAACAGCAGGTCGAGACCCTCAGCGAGGTCAGCACGCCAGGTCGCGGGGGTGAGGACCACCTGGTCCCACTCGGAGGCGAACGCCAGGCGGGAGAAGTCGTCCAGGACGACGCCGACCCGCAGGTCCCGACGACCGGACGCGCCGGCACCCGCCGTCGCGATACCGGACACCGTGCGAGCCGGCCACGGGTCGAAGGTCAGGCCGTGCTTCGTCAGGCGCGCCCCACCAGTCTGTGCCGCCATCGGCACCCGCTGCCGTCGCAGGTACGTGCGCAGCTGCGCGGGCCCGCCCTGACGGAGGTGCCACACCGCGCGACGGAGCTGAGGCACCACGCCCGGCGCACGATCCTTCACGGTAAGAATGTCCTTGTCTGCTTGAAAGCAATAAGCCAGAAAGGGCACCCCACCAGGCGCGAAACGAAGGTGCCGGAAGTACAGGATGCGCCATTGGTCGGCCCATGCTACAAGCGACATCCACCCCTTCATCACCGATCTCGGGTGAAATATCTCAGGTTCACCCGGGCAACTACGGGGTGTGCCCCTGCCGGCGCGCCAGGGCGCGTCAGCCGCTCGACGTCAGCGAACCTGCTCGACGGTTCCGGACGTCTCGTCGAGCGAGATCTGGTAGCCGAAGTAGGCCATCGCCCCGTTGGCGCACAGGAGCACCACGGCGCCGGCCACGAGCGCCGCGACGCGTCCCTTGCGGCGACGGGCGCGTCGCACGGGACGCGGCGCGGAGTCGGGAGACTCCGGAGCGGCGAGGAGGCCAGTGGTCCCACGAGATTCATGCATATCCATGTAACTACAGGCTCAGATGCCTCCGCCGCATCAGTCTCGCCAAGAGATCACCCCTCATTCACCCCCCGCCACACGCGCTTCGACAGCGGTAGAAGCAGACAACTGATTTCATCCGGGTGAACTTCTCGCCAGCATTTTCGGACGGGAGCAAGACACAGGCGGAAGAGCAGGAGAATTCATTTCCGCAGGCCAACAGGCAGCCCGCCGCGCCACGCATCGTGGGAAGATTCGCCCATGCGCGGAATCATTCTCGCCGGTGGCTCAGGCACACGCCTGCACCCGATCACCCAGGGCATCAGCAAGCAGCTCGTCCCGGTCTATGACAAGCCGATGATCTACTACCCCTTGTCGACCCTGATCCTGGCTGGGATCAATGACGTCCTGGTCATCACCACTCCGCACGACGCCGAACAGTTCCACCGCCTGCTCGGTGACGGCTCGCAGTTCGGCATCTCGATCAGCTACACGACCCAGCCCTCGCCGGACGGGCTCGCGCAGGCCTTCGTGCTGGGCGCTGACTTCCTCGGCGACGAGTCCGCCGCCCTGGTGCTGGGGGACAACATCTTCTACGGCCCCGGCCTGGGCAACCAGCTCACCCGGTTCGCCGACCTCGACGGCGGCGCCGTCTTCGCCTACCGCGTCGCCGACCCGACCGCCTACGGCGTGGTCGAGTTCGACGAGGACGGCAGGGCCCTGTCCCTGGAGGAGAAGCCGGTCCGGCCCAAGTCCAACTACGCCGTGCCAGGTCTGTACTTCTACGACAACGACGTCGTGTCCATCGCCAAGGACCTCAAGCCCTCGGCACGGGGCGAGTACGAGATCACGGACGTCAACGCGGAGTACCTGCGCCAGGGCCGGCTTCAGGTCGAGGTGCTGCCCCGGGGGACGGCCTGGCTCGACACCGGGACGTTCGACTCCTTGCTGGAAGCCTCCGACTACGTCCGCACGATCGAGCGCAGGCAGGGCCTGAAGATCGGCGCCCCCGAGGAGGTGGCCTGGCGGCGTGGCTTCCTGTCCGACGACGAGCTGCGCACCCGTGCGGAGAAGCTCACCAAGTCCGGCTACGGCACCTACCTGCTGAGCCTGCTCGACGAGTAAGCCCTCTGGCCGAACGCGTCCCGCCGACGCGCGGCTACAGTGCCCCGAGGACCACAGGGGCCGCTGACTTCCAGCGCTCGGCCCAGTCGCCGATCGGCTCGACGCCGATCTCCCGAAGCCGGTCGTGCCCGAGGACCGAGTATGCCGGGCGGGGTGCCGGCAGCTGGTAGGCGGCGCTCGTCGTCGCGT
This sequence comes from Promicromonospora iranensis, assembly GCF_028994775.1. GTDB lineage: Bacteria > Actinomycetota > Actinomycetes > Actinomycetales > Cellulomonadaceae > Promicromonospora > Promicromonospora iranensis_A. The sequence continues at coordinate 489,056 of NZ_JAJQMN010000003.1, forward strand.
CGACAGGCGTCACGTGGCCGGACGCCGCCACCACCTCACGCGCGAAACCCCACCAGGTCACCTCACCCGACGACGTGCCGTGGTAGATGCCGCCGGGGGCCTCCGCGGCGACGAGCCGCACGACGAGGTCGGCCAGGTCGGCGGTCCAGGTGGGCTGCCCCGTCTGGTCGTCCACGACGCTCAGGCGGTCCCGCTCGCCCGCGACCCGCGCGATGGTCCTGGGGAAGCAGCGCCCGCCCGCCCCGTACAGCCACGCGGTACGTACCACGAGCGCGTCCGGCGCCTCCGCGCGAACCGCCCACTCGCCGGCTGCCTTGGTCCGGCCGTAGGCCGAGCGCGGCCGGACCGGCGCGTCCTCCCGGTAGGGCTCGGTCGCCCCGCCGTCGAACACGTAGTCCGTGGAGACGTGCACCAGGCGGGCGCCCGACGCCGCGGTGGCACGGGCCAGGTTCGCGGCGCCCGTCGCATTGACGGCGAAGGCATCTGCCTCGTGCGTCTCCGCGTCGTCCACCGCCGTCCAGGCCGCACAGTTGACGACGACGTCGTAGCCGGCGACGGCGGCACGTGTCGCCGCGGCATCGGTGATGTCCAGGTCGAAGCGCCGCAGCCCTGTCACCTCGTGCCCGGCCGCGACCGCGGCCGCCGCCATGTCCTGGCCGAGCATGCCCGCGGCCCCGAGGACCATCCACCGCTGCGTCGTGCTGTGTCCGCTGGTCACCCTAGGATCCTAACCAGGGGTCCAGCCGGGGGCTCCGACGACCACGCAAGGAGCCTCATGGAGTACCGCGAGCTTGCCGTGCCAGGCGCGTTCGAGATCACACCTCGCCAGTTCGGCGATCCCCGTGGTGTGTTCCTCGAGGCGTTCAAGGCCGATGCCTTTGCCGAGGCCGTCGGGCACTCGTTCGACCTCGTCCAGGCCAACTGCTCGGTGTCCGCAGCGGGTGTCCTGCGGGGCATCCACTTCGCGGACGTGCCGCCCAGCCAGGCCAAGTACGTGATGTGCGCCAAGGGAGCCGTGCTCGACGTCATCGTGGACATCCGTGTGGGTTCGCCCACCTTCGGCACCTGGGACGCCGTGCTCCTGGACGACGTCGACCGCCGCGCCGTCTACCTGTCCGAAGGCCTCGGACATGCCTTCATGTCCCTCGAGGACGGCTCGACGGTGCTGTACCTCTGCTCGTCCGGCTATGCACCGGGCCGCGAGCACGGCATCCACCCGCTGGACCCTGAGCTCGGCATCGAGTGGCCGACCACCGCCCGCGACGGCAGCCCCCTGGCCCCGCTCCTCTCGGAGAAGGACGAGGCGGCCCCCACCCTCGCGGAAGCAAGGGCCCAGAACCTCCTCCCCACCCAGGAACAGGTAGACACCTACCTCGCGACCAGGCACTGACACTGACGCTGACGCCCGGCTGACGACCAGGCACTACCCTCGCCCCCGGCCGCACCAAGCCGCAGGTAACTACTGCCCGGAAGCCGCGTACTTGGCCTCGGTCAGCGCCTTCGCACCCCTCCACCACGCCTCGTTCGCCCGGTACCAGTCGACCGTGGCCGCCAGCCCTTCCCGGAAGTCCGTGTAGCGCGGTGCCCAGCCGAGCTCGTTGCGGAGCCGGCTCGCGTCGATCGCGTACCGCAGGTCGTGCCCGGGCCGGTCGGTGACATGGTCGAAGTCGTCGGCGTCCCGGCCGAAGATCTCCAGCAGGGTCCGCACGACGTCCAGGTTGCTGGTCTCGCCGTCCGCGCCGATCAGGTAGGTCTCGCCGACCTGACCCTTCTCGATGATGCTCCAGACCGCCGAGTTGTGGTCCTCGACGTGGATCCAGTCGCGCACGTTGAGGCCCGCTCCGTACAGCCGGGGGCGCACGCCGTCGATCAGGTTCGTGACCTGACGCGGGATGAACTTCTCGATGTGCTGGTACGGACCGTAGTTGTTGGAGCAGTTGGAGATGGTGGCCTGCACCCCGAAGGACCGCACCCACGCCCGGACCAGCAGGTCGGACCCCGCCTTCGTCGACGAGTACGGGGACGACGGGTTGTAGGGCGTCTCCGGCGTGAACCGGTCGGGGGTGTCCAGCGGGAGGTCGCCGTAGACCTCGTCCGTCGAGATGTGGTGGAACCGCACGCCGTGCTTGCGCACCGCCTCCAGCAGCGTGAACGTACCCACGAGGTTGGTCTGCACGAACGGCGACGGATCGTTCAGCGAGTTGTCGTTGTGCGACTCCGCGGCGAAGTGCACCACGAGGTCCGACTCCCCGACGAGCCGGTCCACGAGCGGCGCGTCGGTGATCGATCCCTCCACGAGCTCCACGCGGTCGGCGACGGCAGCGAGGGAAGACCTGTCACCCGCGTAGGTGAGGGCGTCGAGCACGGTGACCCGCACGTCAGGGCGCTCGCGCACCGTCTGATGGACGAAGTTCGCACCGATGAACCCGGCACCGCCGGTGACCAAGATCTTCATGGGCTCAGTCTCGCCCGTAGATGTCGCGGGTGTAGACCTTGTCGGCGACGTCGTCGAGGGCTTCGGTGCGGCGGTTGGCGATGATGACGTCGGATCGGGCCTTGAACTGGTCCAGGTCGCGGACGACTTCGGAGGCGTAGAACTGGTCCTCGTCCAGGGTGGGTTCGTAGACGATGACCTCGACGCCCTTGGCCTTGATGCGCTTCATGATGCCCTGGA
>NZ_JAJQMN010000030.1 GCF_028994775.1 Promicromonospora iranensis
ATGCGGACCATCTTCTCCAGCGCTCGGCTGGTGGCTTCCTCGGCGTCGATCCCGGGGACGCGGGCAGCGACCGAACGCACGACGTTGGGCCGATGCACGACCCAGTCGTCAATCCGCAGGTCACCAGTCGTGGTCACGCGGTCTTGCCCCCCTGTGCCCATAGTGTCCGAATTTGATGCGCTGGCCAATGATCGCACCCCAACTCTGGTTTCGCGCAAGTGTTCGGGCCCTTCGGAAACGGGATCGGCGCTGTTCATCGGTGCTCACCTCCGGTTCGTCGCGAACGTGGTCGATACGGCATCGAGGCCCTGCGGTCCGGCTGTCGCGTGAATGACCGCCAGCGCGACCTCACAGGTGGCGGCGATCAGGTCGCTCGCTCCCCAGGCGTCGGCGAGACGGTAGAGGTTGACTGCATCGCCCTCCGCGTACGCGCGCAGGTATTGGGCCCCCAGGCGAACGAGTTCGGGGTGCTCGGTGTGTTCCATGCAGCCCAGACGCGCGAGATGCGCGGATGTCACAGCACTTACGGGATTTTTCTTCGATTTCTCCTGTGGCGTCCGTTTCGACCACCTAGAAGGCGCCAAGCAGATGCCCCGAGACAGCCGTTCGACGAGCGCCGTACGGCCTCCTCGGGTAGGCCTGTGAGCCAGACCACATGTCATTGCATCAAAAGTGCTGTGACATCTGGGACGCACGCGCGTCTTAGGTATGACGCGGACGAAGTTCGGACCTCGCTGGGGGCGGGCCGAGCTCCGGCGCGTCGGCGGGAGCAGTGGCTCGGAGTGCGCTGGGGGCACACCGAACCACGCGCTCCCGTCGATCGGCGCGAGCGCCGGTTCGGACCTCGCTGGCGGCGGACCGAACCGGTGCTCGTAGCCCCGGCGACCCGGACGCCGTCCGGTCCCCGGCCCTGTCCGGATCTCCTTTACCGGGCTCGCCCGGTCCACGTATCGTGGTGACATGCGCATCGCACGCTCGCTGCTTACCTAGCTGTGATGTCCAGGGAGGTTGTTCCTGGATTCTGACGACACGCGGCCGGGTTACCAGCTGACGAAGGCCTCCGGTCGTGAAGTGGAGATGTCGAATAACCGCTCCACGCACCGGAGGCCT
>NZ_JAJQMN010000031.1 GCF_028994775.1 Promicromonospora iranensis
CTGGCAGCAGCACGCCGCGGACACCATCAAGGAGAGCTACTTCCTGGCCAACCCCCACACCGCCGAGATCGTCGCGAAGGGCGCCGCACAGGGCATCGCCGACCTCGAGCGGTACGGCATGGCCTTCGCCCGCGAGGACGACGGACGTATCTCCCAGCGGTTCTTCGGCGCGCACACCTACCGCCGCACCGCGTTCGCCGGCGACTACACCGGCCTGGAGATCCAACGCTCCCTGGTCAACCGCGCGGCCCAGCTCGACATCCCCGTCCTCGACTCGGTCTACGTCACCCGGATCCTCACCCACGACGGCGTCGTGTTCGGCGCCTACGGGTTCGACCTGACCGACGGCACCCCGTACCTGATCCACGCCGACGCCGTGATCCTCGCCGCCGGCGGCCACAACCGCATCTGGCGGCGCACCTCCTCGCGCCGCGACGAGAACACCGGCGACTCGTTCCGCCTCGCGGTCGAGGCCGGCGCGCGCCTGCGCGACCCCGAGCTGGTCCAGTTCCACCCCTCCGGCATCATCGAGCCCGAGAACGCCGCCGGGACCCTCATCTCCGAGGCCGCCCGCGGTGAGGGCGGCATCCTGCGCAACGCCCTGGGCGAGCGGTTCATGCAGCGCTACGACCCCGAACGCATGGAGCTGTCCACCCGCGACCGCGTCGCCCTGGCCGCCTACACCGAGATCAAGGAAGGCCGTGGCACCGCCAACGGCGGCGTCTGGCTCGACGTCTCCCACCTGCCGCGCGAGACGATCATGACGCGCCTGCCACGCGTCTACCAGACGATGCTCGAGCTGCAGATGCTCGACATCACCACCGAACCCATCGAGATCGCACCCACCGCCCACTACTCCATGGGCGGCGTCTGGGTCCGACCAGAAGACCACAGCACCGAGGTCGACGGCCTCTACGCGATCGGTGAGGCATCC
>NZ_JAJQMN010000032.1 GCF_028994775.1 Promicromonospora iranensis
TTTAGCCTTGCGGCCGTACTCCCCAGGCGGGGCACTTAATGCGTTAGCTGCGGCACAGAACGAGTGGAACCCGCCCCACACCTAGTGCCCAACGTTTACGGCATGGACTACCAGGGTATCTAATCCTGTTCGCTCCCCATGCTTTCGCTCCTCAGCGTCAGTAACTGCCCAGAGACCTGCCTTCGCCATCGGTGTTCCTCCTGATATCTGCGCATTCCACCGCTACACCAGGAATTCCAGTCTCCCCTACAGCACTCTAGTCTGCCCGTACCCGATGCAAGCCCACAGTTGAGCCATGGGATTTCACACCAGACGCGACAGACCGCCTACGAGCTCTTTACGCCCAATAATTCCGGACAACGCTTGCGCCCTACGTATTACCGCGGCTGCTGGCACGTAGTTAGCCGGCGCTTCTTCTGCAGGTACCGTCACTTTCGCTTCTTCCCTGCTGAAAGAGGTTTACAACCCGAAGGCCGTCATCCCTCACGTGGCGTCGCTGCATCAGGCTTTCGCCCATTGTGCAATATTCCCCACTGCTGCCTCCCGTAGGAGTCTGGGCCGTGTCTCAGTCCCAGTGTGGCCGGTCGCCCTCTCAGGCCGGCTACCCGTCGACGCCTTGGTAGGCCATTACCCCACCAACAAGCTGATAGGCCGCGAGCCCATCCCCCACCGAAAAACTTTCCAACACCCGCCATGCGACAAGTGTTCATATCCGGTATTAGACCTCGTTTCCAAGGCTTATCCCGAAGTAGGGGGCAGGTTGCTCACGTGTTACTCACCCGTTCGCCACTGATCCACCCAGCAAGCTGGGCTTCACCGTTCGACTTGCATGTGTTAAGCACGCCACCAGCGTTCGTCCTGAGCCAGGATCAAACTCTCCGTAAAAGAGAAACATCCACACCCACCCAAAAGGCGAGC
>NZ_JAJQMN010000033.1 GCF_028994775.1 Promicromonospora iranensis
TTGAGGTAGTCGTGCATGGCGGCGCGGGTGGTGCGGCACTCGGGTTCGTTGACGTCTTGGGCGTGGGCGGCGGCGAACGCGCCGGCGAGGCGTTCTTCGGCGCGGCGTAGTCGCATGGTCACGGCGTGGGGGCGTACGCCGAGGTGGGTGGCGATGTCGGTGACGGCGCGGTCGTGGACGTGGCGTTCCAGGAGGATGTGGCGGTCGTCGTCGGCGAGGTCGGACAGGGCGGTGCGGAGCATGGTGACGTCGGCGTGGCGTTCGGCGTCGAGCTCGGCGCCGGCGACGGGGGGTGTCAGGCCGTCGAGGGTGTCGTCCTGGACGGGGTGGGTGCGTCCGGCTTCGCGGGTCATGGAGATGGCTTCGTTGACCGCGGCGCGTCGCCAGTAGGGGGCGGGGTCGGTGATGGTGCCGCCGGTGGACACGATGCGGACCATCTTCTCCAGCGCTCGGCTGGTGGCTTCCTCGGCGTCGATCCCGGGGACGCGGGCAGCGACCGAACGCACGACGTTGGGCCGATGCACGACCCAGTCGTC
>NZ_JAJQMN010000034.1 GCF_028994775.1 Promicromonospora iranensis
ACGCCCGGTCCCATTCCGAACCCGGAAGCTCAGCCCCACAGCGCCGATGGTACTGCCCTGGAGACGGGGTGGGAGAGTAGGACGCCGCCGGACAACCATTCCCAGCAGGGGGTGGAACCCGACACAACCCCACGGGGTCGTGCCTGGTTCCACCCCCTGACTGCATTCCCCCAACAACCCGCCCGCCAGGCCCCCACCGGCCCCCCGCCCCGGGGCCGGGCCACTGCGCGCGGGCCCGGACACCACGGTCTACCCAGCGTTTACGCCCGAAACAGCACATCGTTCCGGGCACAAACCCTGGGCCCGCAACCCGACCGGACGCGACTCCGACCAGACGACGCGACCCGGCGCCCCGGCCCACCCAGCGATGCGCCGGCCTACCCAGCGTTTACGCCCGAAACACCGACCGTCCCGGGCACAAACCCTGGGCCGGCGCGGAACGCCGCGGAACCGCGCCGCGGCATCCGTCCGACCGCCCGGATCCGACCGCCCGGATCCGACCGCCCGGATCCGACCGCCCGGA
>NZ_JAJQMN010000035.1 GCF_028994775.1 Promicromonospora iranensis
CCCGGGTCGTCGGTCATGTGGTAGAGCCGGGCCACCTGGAGCCGGCCCTGCATCTCGGCGTTCGCGTTCGCCGTGAAGTCCGCGAGCATGTTGCCGCTGGCGGTGACGTACCCGGCCGTCCACGGGTTCCCGTTCGAGTCGACCGGCCGGGCACCCGCACCGGCCACGATGGCGTGCTGCGGATCGGTACCGCCGATGATCGCGGCGACCGTCGGGTCGTCCTGCATCGCTCCCTCGGTGACACCGAGAGGTGCCTTCTCGAGCAGCTGCGCGATCATCGTCGCGAGCATCTCGACATGGCCCATCTCCTCGGCGCCGATCCCGTAGAGCAGGTCGCGGTACTTGCCGGGCATGTGCGCGTTCCACGACTGGAACCCGTACTGCATGGCGACGGTGATCTCGCCGTACTGGCCACCGAGCACCTCCTGCAGCTTGCGGGCGTAGACGGCATCGGGCTTCTCTGGCTTGACCGTGTGCTGCAGCTCCTGACGATGGAAGAACATAGCGGTACTCCCTC
>NZ_JAJQMN010000004.1 GCF_028994775.1 Promicromonospora iranensis
TCCAAACTGGTCACACCGCCCTCGGCATGCGGCGTGATGTGGTCGATGTGCCGTACCGGGGCGTCGCACCACGACGTGGCACAGATCCCCTGCTCCCGGGCACGCAACAGATCCGCCAGACCCGGTGGATGGAACCGCGCCCTCGACGTCGTCGCCAGCAACCGACCGTGCGGGTCGACGTAGATCGCACGCAGCCAGGCCGCATCGGCGTCGATCCCGTGTGCGGCCAGATTCCGGGCCACCGGGGCCGGGGCGACGCCCGCGCCCGAAGGCATGCCCTCGACGACGACCCCGGGCTGGTCACCACCGGTCAGCAGTGTCTGGTCGGAGACCAGCAGATTGAGCGTGACCGGGACGTCGTCAGCATGACCCGGCCCACGGCCGGTGACTCGTTCGATCAGGGTGTCGGCCATGATCTGCCCGGTGCCCCGGTCGTCACCCGCAGCTTTGGCCACTTCGGCGTGCTTCTTCAGCTGCGCGTAAGCCTGGACACCCTGCTGCATAGGCACCAACGCGGTCAGGTACACCATCAGGTCCGGTGCCGGACGCACCGAGACACACCGCTCACCCACCGCTTTCGCGTTCCGCTTCACACACGCGTGCACGTCCAGCTCGCTGGCGAGCTCCTTGATCCGCGCGACCAATCGACGCGTCCCCATCGACGCCAACATTGCCCGGTGCGCGGGACCGCAGAGCTCTTCATCGATCCGCGCCCGGTCCTCCACACCCAGATGCGACGTCTCCCGCACCAACAACGTGGCACGCCACTGCGACAGGACCCCCGTACGCAAGGCGTCGAAGGTATGCGGCATCTGCGTGACCCACACCCGCGCCACACCCAGGAACGAGCCGCCCGCGTGCGGGCTGACCCGCAGCGCCGCACCGACCTGATTCGGCACACCACGACCACGCCGCTCCACCCGCAGACCCTGCACAGCCTCGTCGGCCTTGGTCGCCTCGTCCAACGCGACCGCCAACCGGCCCTGCACCGCAGCGATCGTGTTCTTCACCGCCTCCAGCTCACCGAGCAGATCCACCCACTCCGCCTGCACCCGCCGCGACGTCAGCCCGCCGGAGCCGGAGCCGGCACCCACGCCAGTGTCGATGTCGATGTCGGTAGCCCCTGGCAGGATCATCCCGGCCAGGTACTCCCGCACAGCCCGCACATCAGCCGCTCGCACCACCGCAGGAACGCCCCCGGAGACGGCTCCGTCGCCGGCCGGGGGCAGCACCGAGCCGGCGGGCAGTTCGCCCGCCCCAGGTGCACCTCCGGCTGGTGTCATGCCATCAACCTATCGCACACCTGTTCGCATCGCTCGTCAGACAAGCCCTCTCCGCCCACAGCAGAACGGACAGGCACGAGGCCCGGGCACCCAGCACCCAGCACCCAGCACCCAGCACCCAGCACCCAGCACCCAGCGAACGACACCACGAACGCCACACCCAGCGAACACCACCCCGAGGCCACCGCCCTACGCCCGCAGCACCGCCTCCGGCACCACGGCCCGCCGAGCGGCCTCCGCCACGATCAGGTCGGCGGTCTCCTCGGGCGTCTGCTCCCCGGAGTCCAGCCACCACCCGAGATCCCCGAGCTCCCGCCGCTGGTTCCGCGCCAAGGGAGCGACGTCGTAGTCCACGCGCGTATCGGGCGCACGCGTCGCGTTCCGGTACCGCGCCACCTCCAGGGGCGGGCACAGCACCACGAGCATGAGCGGCCGCACCCGCAACAGCCCGGCGATGAACCTCAGCTCTTCCCGCGTCTCGACGACCGTGTCGGCGACCGGCGTGAACCCGGCCTCGGCGAAGTTGGCGGCCACGGAGCACAGGTTCACCATCCGGAGCCGCAGCTGGCGCTGCCCCTCGTGCCCGGGATTCCAGCGGCCTTCCTCGTCGATCATGTTCGCGCGGCCGCTGACGACCATGATCCCGAACACGTCCCCGTCGACCCGCGCGGCACGTGGCAGCCGCTCGGCCACCAGCTGCGAGACGGTGGTCTTCCCGGCGCCCGGCGTGCCGGTGATCAACAGGCAACCGGCCATCGTTTCCTGATCAGTCACGACGCCAGCCTCGCAGGGCGCGGCAAGCCCTTAACCGGCGCCCAGCAGCCCCAGCACCCACCGCGCCCGCTCCACCATCGCGACGTCGAGGAACGTCCCGTCCTCCAGCGCGACGGCGCCCACACCCTCGGTCGCGGCGTCCCCCACCCGCGCCAGAACCTCCTGAGCCACCGCCACCTCCGACGCGGAAGGCAGAAAGGCGGCCCGGATCGTGTCGAGCTGCCGCGGGTGGATCGCCGTCCGCCCGCAGAAGCCGAGCGCACGACCGGCACGGCAGGAGTCCGCGAGCCCGTCGAGGTCCCGCACGTTCGTGTATGCCGACATGTGCGGCGGGGGCAGATGTGCGGCCCGGGCCGCGACGACGACGCGGCCGCGCGCCCAGGTGAGCCCCTCGTCGCCGTCGACCCGCAGGTCGGAGCGGAGGTCCGCCTCCCCCAGCCCCAGCGACGCGACCTGCGGCGACGCGGTCGCCAGCTCGAAGGCGCGCTCGACGCCGAGCGCCGACTCGACCAGGAGGTGCAGTGGCCGCCCGGGCAGCGCGGCGGCGAGCGCCCGCACCTCGTCGGCGGACTCGACCTTGGGTATGCGCGCGCCGACCTGGGCGGGCAGGGAGGCGACCAGAGCGACGTCGTCGGCGTGCCACGGCGTGCTCGCGTGATTGATCCGCACCTGGACCGCCCGGCCCCCGGGCCCACGAGCGAGCAGCTCCGCCGCGTTCTCGCGTGCCTCCGCCTTGCGCGAGGGCGCGACGGCGTCCTCCAGGTCGACGAGCACGACGTCGGCCGGCGAGGCCAGGGCCTTGGTCACGCGGTCGGGCCGGTCGGCCGGCACGTACAGCAGGGTCAGCGGCGTCATACCGCCCCCTCCTCCCGCAGCTCGGCGATCCGCTCGGGCGAGAACCCCAGCTCGTCGAGCACGCGATCCGTGTCCGCGCCGTGCGGGCGGCCGGTGAACTGGATGACGCCGTCGTTCTCGGAGAGCCGGAACAGCGGCCCTTGCATCAGCATCGGTCCCAGCTCGGGGTCGTCGATCTCGTGGAGGGTGCCCAGCGCCTGGAACTGCGGGTCCTCGACGATGTCGCGGGCGTCGTAGACGGGGGCGACGGCGGCCTGGGCCGCCTCGAACGCCGCGACCACCTCGTCCCGTGTCCGGAGCCCGATCCAGCTTCCGACCGCCTCGTCGAGCTCGTCCGCGTGCCGCGCCCGGTCGACGCCGCGCGCGAACCACGGCTCGTCGACCAGGTCGGGCCGGCCCACGAGCCGCACCACCCGCTCGGCGATCGACTGCGCGGACGTGGAGACGGCGACCCAGTGCCCGTCGCTCGTGCGGTACGTGTTGCGGGGCGCGTTGTTGCTGGACCGGTTGCCCGTGCGGGGCTGCGTGGTGCGCAGCTGGTCCCAGCGCGTGATCTGCGGGCCGAGCATCGCCAGGATGGGCTCCACGATCGCCGTGTCCACGACCTGCCCCTGCCCCGTGCGCTCACGCACCGACAGTGCGGTCATGATGGCGAACGCCGTGGCGAGCGACGCGACGCCGTCGGCCAGGCCGAAGGGCGGCAGGGTGGGCGGGCCGTCAGGCTCACCGGTCATCGCGGCGAACCCGCTCATCGCCTCGGCGAGCGTGCCGAACCCCGGGCGCGTGCGGTAGGGCCCGACCTGGCCGAACCCCGAGACCCGGGCGAGCACGAGCCCCGGGTTGTGGGCGGACAGCTCCTCGTAGCCCAGGCCCCAGCGTTCGAGCGTGCCGGGCCGGAAGTTCTCGATCACCACGTCCGCCCGCTCGGCCAGCGCCAGGAACACCTCGCGCCCGCCGGGCGAACCGAGGTTCGCCGTCACGGTGCGCTTGTTGCGCCCGAGGGTCTTCCACCAGAGGTTGACGCCGTCCTTCGCGGCCCCGTGCGTGCGCGACGGGTCAGGCCGGGTCGGGTGCTCCACCTTGATCACCGAGGCGCCCAGGTCGCCCAGGTGCATGGCCGCCATCGGCCCGGCGAACAGTGTGGACGCGTCCACGACGCGGAGCCCGGCCAGGGCGCCGACGGCGGGATCGCGGGAGACGGTCATCGGGCGGCCCCCGCGGCGTCCAGGTCCCACGCGCAGCGGAACCCGACGGTCGCGCTCCGGGCCAGGCCGAGGCCCGGCAGGAGGAGCTTCACCGCGTAGTCGGGGGCGTGTCGCCCGCCCTCGACGTACCAGTCCGAGTCCTCGGCGCGGTAGTCGCTGCCGCCCTTGAGCATGACGAACCGGGTGCGGCCGTCGCTGTGCTCGCTCTCGGTCCAGCTCCAGACGGCGGGGCCGGGGCGGTCCACCCCGAACAGCGCGGGCCGGGCCTCGCCCGCGAGCTGCCACTCGTCCTCGGTGGGGAGCCGCCCGCCGCGCCACGCGCAGTACGCGCGGGCGTCGTCGAGGTCCACGAAGGTCACCGGGTGGTCCTCGGTACCGGCGGCGGGGCGGCCGTCGGCCCAGTGCGCCAGGAACCGGTGCGACTCGGCGGGCGCGTGGTCCGTGGCGTCGAGGAACTCGGCGAACTGCGCGTTCGTCACCTCGCGTGCCGCGACGGCGACCGGCGCGGCGAGCACGCCGTCGCGCTGCAGCGTCCGCGCGTCGTGGAGGCGCGGCGGGAGCGGCTTCCACTCGTCGACGTACGGCGCGCCCTGGTACATCCCGGTCTCCCGGGCGCGGTGGCGCACGGTCAGCACATAGGGGCCTTCCGGCACGACGACGACGACGCCGTCCGGCGAACCGGTGCCCCGCTCGTCCGGCGCGTCGGTGGGCCCGAGGCGGCGGGCGAGCCGGTGCGGGAACCGTGCGTCGGCGTCGTGCGGCGCGTCGGCGAGGGCGTCGAGCAGGCCCGGCAGCCACGCCGGCTCCTCGGTGTCCGGGGCCAGGTGCAGCAGCGCGGCGATCCCCCGCCCGGGCACGACGACGTCCGCGGCGCCCGGCGCGTCCGGCCCGCCGGTGAGCGCGACCAGCCGCCCCGCCGACCGTTCGGGCGCGCCGGGTGCCAGCACCGGACCGGTGTGGTCGGTGTCGCCCCGGTTCACCAGGGTCCAGAGGGTCACGCCGTCGAGCTCCCACCGGGAGGCGTACACGCCGGCGGCCTCGGCCTCGGGGGCGAGCTCGGCGAGCGGCGTCCACTCGCCGTCGAGCAGCAGGTTGCCGGCCGCCCGCTGCACGGTCACCAGCCGGCGCACGGTCGCCGCGTCCCGCCGGGACCAGCCGACCCACACCCCGAACACGACCTCCCACACCATGACGCCCACCCCGTTGAGCCACGCGGACTGCAGCTCCTCGGTGTGGTCACGGTGCCAGCGGCGCACGTGGTGCTGCATGTGCCGGCGCTCGTACCAGTGCGCACGCAGCACGCCCGGCACCGGCGAGTCGGCGAAGAACTGCGCCCACGACGACGAGTGGTCCTCGATGCGCTCGACCGGAAGCTTCGACTCGCCCTCCAGGACGATCCCGGGGCGCGCCGCCTCCAGCCGCGCGACCAGCTCCGGCTCCGCCTTCTTCAGCGTGTCCAGGAAGACGCCGTCCGCCCCCAGCTCGGCGACCACGGCAGCCAGCTCGGTGAGGTCGTCGGCGCCGCGGCGGGTGCCGACGTCCCACGGGTTGTAGTCGACGAACACGTGCAGGCCGGCGTCGTGCAGCGCCGCCACGAGACCGTCCGGGCCCGTCAGGCCGGGCACGTCGCGGTAGAAGTCCCACTGGTTGCGGTCGTCCAGACCGATCACCGGGTACGCGTGCCACAGCACCACGGCGTCGAGCCCACCGAACCGCTCGCGGGCGTCGGCGAGGAACCGGCCGGGCGTGAACCGCCCCTCCTCGAACGAGTAGAGCAGCTCGTCCCAGAGCCACACCTGCGCCACCGTGCTGCACCGGGCGGCCCACGCGGCCTCGGGCCGGGCGTAGGCAGCGCCCGTGTAGCCGTGCCGTGCGCGCGCGTCCGCCCGCCAGGCCCGCAGCGTCTCGCGCCAGGCGGGCCGGTCGGCGGGTTCCGCCGGCCCGGAGAAGATCTTGGCCTCGTCGAGCGCCGCGCTCCGCTCGGGGGTCAGGTCCCCGGGCACGACCTCGGTCGGCCGGTCGATCGGCCGCGGGACGAGGGGGTCGAACGTGTAGCTCATGATGCCTCTCTCAGTTCTTCGGCCGGCTCAGCGCGGCGGCCAGCGCGGTGACGGCGCCGGCGTCGGGCACGGCGTCCTGCGCCCCCGGCCGCGTGACAGCGAGGGCTCCCGCGGCCCCCGCGAGCCGGGCGGCCTCGGCGAGGTCGACGCCGCGGGCAAGGGCGGCCGCCAGGACGCCGCAGTAGGTGTCGCCCGCACCGGTCGTGTCGACCGCCTCGACCTGGGCCGCCGGGACGCGGACGGCGGGGACGTCGCGCTCCGCGACCAGGCTGCCCAGCGCGCCGAGCGTGATCACCACGGCGGACACCCGGGCCAGCAGCGCGGCCGCGAGCGACTCCGGCTCGGCGGACGTGGACCCGCCCACCAGGTCCGCGGCCTCGTGCTCGTTGACCACGAGCACGTCGAGCTGTTCCCACACCTCGTCGGGCAGCTCGCGCGAGGGCGCGGCGTTGAGCACGAACAGGGCCCCGGCGCGGCGCGCTCCGGCGGCCGCGACGACCGCGCCCAGGGGGATCTCGAGCTGGGCCAGCACGACGTCGGCGGCGGCGATCCGCTCGGTCTGCGCGGTACCGACCCGCACGTGCGAGTTGGCCCCGGGCGCGACGACTATCGTGTTCTCGCCGTCGGGCGACACCGTGATCAGTGCGGTCCCGGTCGGGCTGTCGACCCGCTCGACGACGTCCGTCCGCACGCCGGCTCCCGCCAGCGAACCGAGCAGCAGGTCTCCCGACTCGTCCCGACCGAGCGCCCCGACGAACGTGGTGTCCGCTCCCCCGGCCCGGGCCGCGGCGACGGCCTGGTTCGCGCCCTTGCCGCCGGGCGTGCGGCGCAGGTCGCCGCCCAGGATGGTCTCGCCGCCCGCGGGGTGCCGCGGCACGTCGATGACGAGGTCGACGTTCGCCGACCCCACGACCACGACACGGCCGGCGCTCATGCGCCGCCCCCGGCGACCAGTGCCACGGTGCGCGCCGCGAGGTCGGCGATGTGCTGCTCCCCGCCCGGCAGCGATGTCGCGATCCGTCCGTGCAGGGGTCCGATCCACCGCTCCCCGATGTCACCGGAGCGCAGCGCCCCGACGACGCCGCCCACGGTCGCCGCCGCCGAGTCGGTGTCCCACCCGGCGGTGACGGCGATGGAGACGCTGGGCCCGAACTCGCCGCGGCCGGCGCTGAGCGCGAACGCGATGACCGCCGCGTTGTTCAGCACGTGCACCCAGTGCAGGTGCCCGTACTCGGCGTGGATCCGGTCCAGGCCGGCGCGCACGCCCGCCTCGCTCCCGTCGCACTCGCGTCCCAGCGAGCGCCCCAGCCGCACGGCGGCGGCCAGCCGGCTGCCCGGGGGCACGACGGCGCCCGCGGCGTCGAGCACGTCCTCCACGCCGTCGCACACCATGGCCGCCGCGGTGAGGCCCGCGGCCCACTGGGCGCCGTAGGTGCCGTTGCGGGTGTGGCTGAGCCGGGCGTCGGCCCAGGCGAGCCGGGCCGCCTCGCGGACGTCACCGGGCGAGACCCAGCCGAACAGGTCGGTCCGGATCAGCGCGCCGATCCACTCGCGGAACGGGTTGTCGTGCGTCGCCGTCTCGGGGACAGGGCGCGCGTCCAGGATGTTCCGGTAGGCCGCGCGTTCGGCGGTGAAGGTGCGTCCGGCGGGCAGGTTGTCGAGCCAGAGCTGCGCGACGTCGTCCGTGGTGAACCCCCGGCCGTGCCGCTCCAGGAGGGCGAGCGCGAGGATCGGGTAGTTCAGGTCGTCGTCCTCGGGCATCCCGTCGATGTTCTCCTCCAGCGACGTCGGTGCCGACCGGCGGTTCCAGGGCCAGCGCGCCGCGACGTCGTCGGCCAGGCCCACCGCGGTGAAGTACCGCTCGAGGGGCCACCGGCCGGTCGACCGCAGGATCTCCTCGATGCCCTCCCGCGGGATCTTCTCCACGGGCTTGCCGAGCAGGCAGCCGGCCGCACGGCCGGTCCAGGCGCCCCGCACGCGCGCGGCGTACGCGGTGTCGGGGCCGTCCGGTCCGGACGGCCGCCGCGGCAGGTCCGGAGCCGGCGGCAGCAGGGCGAGGATCTCGTCCCAGCGGTCCGGTTCCTCCGGGGCCGACGGCGCGGGCCGGGCCTCCAGCTCCGCCAGCAGCAGCCGCGCCAGGGCACGGAGCTCGGGCGTCGCGGGGACCGGCCCGGCGCCGCTCACCGCGGGTGTCGGGTCGCCGCCGGCCACTACCCAGCGGTCGCGGACGCCGGTCACGTCCTTGCCCTCGGCCGCCGACTGCACGAGCTCGTGCGTCAGCAGATCCTCGGGCTGGGCCCAGGTCAGCCTCACGCGGGCTCACCCGCCCCGACGGCGTCCAGCGCGGCCAGGCGGCCCAGCGCCCGCTCGCGGTCCGTGCGGAGGATGTCGGCGGCGGCCGATGCCATGAGCCGCCCGGTCTCCCGGATGTCCATCTTGCTCGCGGCCTCGATCTCGTCGAGCCACTCGGCGGGCACGACGCCGCTCCCACCGAGCCCTGCCGCGACGGCACCCGCCATGACGGCGATCGAGTCGGCGTCGCGCCCGTAGTTGACGGCGGCGAGCACGGCGCCGCGGTAGTCACCACGGTGCGCGAGCAGGAGCCCGAGGGCGACCGGCAGCTCCTCGATCGACTTGGTGCGCGACGGGCGGCGAGCGTCCATCGACATCTGCCGATATTCCGGTCCCACCGAGTCGTAGGGCGCCACCGCTTCCCGGACGACGCGCGCCAGCTCGCGCTCCTCGTCGTCGGTCGCCGGCGCGCGCCCGCTGGTCGAGCCGGTCGAGACCGCGTCCACGACCGCGCGGAGCGCCGCCGCGGTGCCGTCGTGCGCCACGTCGAGCGCCGCGGTGACGACGTCGTCGAGCGTGGCGCCCGGGGCGACCGACGCCGCGACCATCGCCGCGAACACGCCCGCCGCCTCCCGCCCGTAGCTGGACTGGTGGGCGCCCGTGAGGTCGATCGCCTCGGCGTACGCGCCGCGCGGGTCGCCCGCGTTCACGAGTCCGACGGGCGCCACGTACATGGCGGCGCCGCAGTTGACGACGTTGCCGACGCCCGCCTCCCGAGGGTCCACGTGCCCGTAGTGCAGCCGGGCCACCAGCCACTTCTCGGCGAGGAACACCCGCTGGAGCAGCAGCGCCGTCGACTCGAGCTCGGGGATCCAGCGGGGCTCGCCGATCATGAGCGGCACCAGGTCCTCGGCCATCGCGTACGCGTCGAGGTGCTCCCGGCGCTTCGCGTACACCTCGACGAGTGCCCTGGTCATGAGGGTGTCGTCGGTGATGTGCCCGTCGCCCTTGTGGTACGGCGCGATAGGGCGCGCGTCCTGCCAGTTCGGGTACCAGGGCCCGACGATGCCGCGTACGCGGCCCCCGTGCCGTTCCTCGATGGCAGCCGGTGTCCAGCCCTCGGTGGCGCCACCGAGGGCGTCCCCCACGGCGGCACCGGTGATCACGGCCACCGACCGGTCCTCTAACCAGCTCACGGTTGCGCTCCTTCGTCGTTCGGTCACTGTGCTCGTCGCGCGGTCACTGCGCTCGTCGTGCGGTCACTGCGTGATCTCGTCCCAGCCGCTCGTGAGCTGCTCGGCGAGCTCCGCCTCGTCGGTCTCCTGTGCCAGGTAGCGCTGGTAGGCGGGCGTGGCCACCGTGTCCTTCCACTGCGCGTAGGAGTCGGCGAACAGGTACGGCGCGGCGGTGAAGTTCTGGCCGGAGGCGAGGATCGTGCTCCAGCCGTTCTCGTCGCCGAGCTTCTCGGTCAGGGCCTCCTGGGCCGACGTCGTCGCCGGGATCAGCGCGTCCGCCTCGTTGAGCGCCGCCAGGTTCTCCGTCTGCGTGAAGAACTCGATGAACTCGGCGGACTCCTCGACGTGGCTTGAGTCGATGTTGACCGACAGCGTCTGCGGGTTGGCCGCCTGCTGCGGTCCTTCCGGACCGGCGAGCGGCGGCAGCGCCACCCAGTCGAAGTCCTTCGGCGCGTCCTTGGCGATGTTGGCGGCCTGGTAGGAGCCCTGCACGGTCATCGCCGTCTGCCCCGCGTAGAACGAGGCGATGGCCTCGGAACCCGACTGCGTCATGGTGACCGGCAGGATCGACCTGTCCTCGTACGCCATGTCGTGCACGAGCTCCGGCAGGGCCATCTCGCCCTCGCCGACGGTCAGTGTGACGTCCTCGCCGGTGCCCTCCATGTAGGTGCCGCCGAACCCGGGGGCCAGCGACATGAACGCGGCGGTGGGGCTCGACAGGCCCCAGCCGAGGCCGTAGACGTCGCCCTTCGTGGTGGCCCTGGCGATCTCGCGCAGCTCGTCCCACGTCATGGTGTCGCCGGTCGGGACCTCCACGCCGGCGTCCTCCAGGAGGGTGCGGTTCGCGAAGACCACGTACGACTGGAGCTCGGTCGGGTAGGCGATCACCTGGTCGTCGACGGTCACCGAGTCGAGGATGCCCTCGGGGATGTCCGCGCGGCGCTCGTCCGACATGAGGTCGGTGAGGTCGGCGAGGTAGCCGTCCCGCGCGAAGGACACGATGCTCGCGGCCTCGTAGTGGATGACGTCGGGCGCGGCGCCGCCGTTGAACTGGGTGATCAGCTTGTCGTAGACGCCGTCCCAGCCCGCCGGGACGATCTCGACCTGCACGTCGGGGTGCTCCGCGTTCCAGTCCTCGACGATCGACTCCGTCGCCGCGATGGCGGCCGGCTGGTCCGACAGTGCCTGGAACTTCAGCGTCACCGGGCCGTCGTCGCCCGCGTCCCCGCTGCCGCAGGATGCGAGCAGCGCGGTCGTGATCGTGAGGCATGCGGCGATGGACACTCCACGAGTCTTCATGAGTCTGCCTTTCGGAGAGGGGTGGGCGGTCATCCCTTGACCGCCCCGGCCAGGAGGCCTCCGGTGAGCTTCTTCTGCATGATCGAGAAGAAGACGATGCTGGGGATCGCGGCGAGCACGGAGCCCGCCGCGAGCGGGCCGAGCGCGACCTTGCCCTCGCCGCCGATGAACGTCGACAACGTGATGGGCAGGGTGTAGTTCTCGGGCGACTGGAGCAGGACGAGGGCGAAGAAGAACTCGTTCCAGGAGGACACGAAGCTGAACATCGCCGTCGCCACGACGCCCGGGGCCAGCAGCGGGAAGACGATCCGGCGCAGCACGACCAGGCGGCTGCCGCCGTCCATCGCCCCGGCCTCCTCGAGGTCCACGGGGATGGCGGCCACGTAGCCCTGCAGCATCCACAGCGCGAACGGCATCGTGTAGGTGGTGTGCACGAGGATCAGCCCGAGCAGGCTGTCCGTCAGGCCGATGGTCCGCAGGATGAGGAACAGCGGCAGCACCACCAGGATCACCGGGAACACCTGGCTCACGAGGATCCAGCCGACGCCGGCCGCGCGGATCGCGCCCTTGAGCCGCGCCAGCACGTAGGACGCGGGCAGCGCGATGAGGATGACGAGCGCCGTGGACACGAGGGCCACGATCGCGCTGTTCCCCGCCGAGCTCACGAGGCCCTGCCGGGCGAGCGCCTCGGCGTAGTTGTTCCAGTGCCACTCCTGCGGCAGGAGGTTCACGACGAGCGAGTTGAGCTCTGCGGACGACTTCACCGACGCCGAGACCAGCCACAGCAGCGGGAAGCCGAGGAACACGATGTAGCAGGCCAGCGCCACGTACTGGGCGGGGCGGACGAGGACGCGCATCGGCTCAGCCCTTCTTCTCGGCGCGGTCGTCGCGGAACTGCGACCGCAGGTAGACGGCGAGGAGGAGGACCACCACGACGACGAGCACGACACCCATCGCCGCCGCGTACCCGATGTTGCGGTTCTTGAACGCCTCCAGGTAGGTGAACAGCATCGGCAGCATGGTGCGGCCGCCCGGTCCGCCCTCGGTCAACACGTAGACCAGGGAGAACGAGTTGAAGTTCCAGATGAAGTTCAGCGACGTGATCGACGTGACGATCGGCCGCAGGCTCGGCATCGTCACCGCCCAGAACCGGCGCCAGGCCCCGGCGCCGTCCATCGACGCAGCCTCGTTGAGCTCGGGCGGGATCTGCTGCAGCCCGGCCAGGAGCGTCACGGTGGTCTGCGGCATGCCCACCCAGACGCCGACGACGATGACGGCGGGCAGCGCGGTCGAGAAGTCGGCGAGCCAGTTGATGTCGTCGGGCAGGCCCAGCGAGCCGAGGAACGCGTTGAGCGGCCCGGCGTTGGGCGAGTAGATCATCTTCCACATGATCGCCACGACGACGGGCGGCATCGCCCAGGGGATGAGCGCGAGCACCCGGGTGAGGCTCTGCAGCCGCAGCCCGGAGTTGAGCAGCAGAGCGAGACCCAGTGCGGCGACGAGCTGGAGCAGCGTCACCGCTATGGCCCAGGTCATCCCGATGCGGAACGAGTCCCAGAACAGCGAGTTGCCGGCCAGGCGCGTGAAGTTGTCGGCCCCGACGAACTGGTAGTCCGGCTGGCGCACGAGCTCGGCGTCGGTGAACGCCAGCAGCACGCCCATGAGCAGCGGCGCGACGGACAGCACCAGGATCGGCAGCAGGGACGGCATCACCAGCGCCGCCGCCTCCCGGCGTCGGGCACGGTCCAGGCCGCTCGGGCCGCGGCGGCGACCCGGCCGGGACGCCGGCGTCGGCGGCCGGGGCGAGGTAACGGCGGTCATCGTGCGCTCTTCTCCTTCGAAGCGGGCAGGGTCTCGGCGGGCTCGACCAGCGGGGTCGTGGACTCACGCACGGCGAGGTGCGGCCCGATGGCGATCTGCTGGGCGGGCCCGACGACGTCGCCGACCCGGTCCAGGACGAGCTGCGCTGCCGCGCGGCCACGCTCGGACGAGCCGAGGGACACGCTCGTCAGGCTCGGCTGGAAGACCCTGCCGATCTCGGTGTCGTCCATACCTGTGACGGCGACGTCGCGGGGCACGGACAGCCCCAGCTCCCCGGCGGCCCGGATGACGCCGATGGCGAGCAGGTCGTTGGCGGCCACGACGGCGTCGAAGGGTCCGGCCGCCGGGTCGCGGGACAGCAACCGGCGCGCGGCGTCGAGCCCGGCGGCGACGGTGAAGTCGTCGGCCCGCTCGGTCTCGGCGTGGTCTCCCGCGAACAGCGGGGCGCTCGTGGCGGCGTCGAACCCCCGCTGACGCGCGGCTCCGGGCGTGGTGTCCAGGGGCCCGTTGACGAACCCGATGCGGCGTCGGCCGATCTCTACGAGGTGGGCGACGGCCTGGCCGATGCCGGCCGTGGAGTCGGTGGAGACGGAGTCGATCCCCTGCCTCTCGAGCGAGCGGCCGATCACCACGACGGGCACCGGCGCCTCCTTGATCGCCTCGACGAGCACGTCGTCGGTGCGCAGCGGGCTGACGATGAGACCGTCCACGAACCCGCTGCCGAGGCTGCGGACCAGGTCGACCGTGGAGGCGACGGTGTGACCCGTCGACATGACGACCACCCGGTACCCGTGCGGCGCCAGCACCTCGTGGATGGCGGTGAGCATCTCGACGTAGACCGGGTTACCGATGTCGGCGACGGCGAACGCGACCTGGAAGGTCCGCTTCATCCGCAGCGACCGGCCGATCGCGTCGGGGCTGTAGCCCAGCTCGGCCGCGGCGGCGCGGACCCGCTCCACCATGGCCGAGCTCGCCCCGGTGCCGTGCAGCGCCCGCGACGTCGACGCGAGCGACACCCCGGCGCGCTCCGCCACCTGGATGAGGGTGGCGCGTGATGACGACACTGTCACTCCACTTCGTCGTGAGGTCTGGCGGTTCTAGATCAACTGGAAACGTTTCCAGTTTCCGACTGGGATCAGACTGGAAACGTTTCCGGTGATGCGGCCGAGTCTGGCACCACCGAGGAGGAACCGTCAAGCACCGGCTGATCGGCAGAAGGTCAGGTGGTCGGCATTCCCAACTGCCGATCACCTGACGAAATGCCGACCAGGCGGACGCGGCGGTGTCAGGCGCGCGGCCTCGAGCCGCTGCCGCCCACCAGCGCGACCACCGCGACCACCAGGCACAGCGCCCCCGTGGTCAGCAGGCCGACGGAGAAGCTGGTGCCGGCGGCGATGAAGCCGACCACGAGCGAACCCAGGCCGGTGCCGGTGTCGAACCCGATGTTCCAGACGGCGCTGGCCACGCTGCGGTCCCGGTCGGGCACTGCGGCGAACGCCGTGACCAGGGTCAGGTTCTGCAGGCTCCCGTAGGAGATACCGACGACCGTCATGCCTGCTACCAGCACGGCAGGTCCGGGGCCGCCGTCGGACAGCGACCAGGCGCACAGGACGAGGCCCCCGGCACAGAGCACGAGCAGCGGCGGGATGAACCGGCGCGGCCCGAACCGGTCGGCGGGCCCGCCGACGAGCCAGCGCGCCAGCGCCGCCGCCCCGGTGAACCCGAGCAGGCCCAGCACCGCGACCGTCGCGCCGTGCCGGAACTGCGGGGCGAAGGTCAGCAGCGCCCCGCCGGGGGTCGTGACGGCGAGCAGCACGAGCGAGGGCAGAAGGAGGGCCAGCAGGATCCGGCCGCGCCCGCGCCGTGGGCCGTCGTCGGCGTGGAGGCCGTCCCGGGCGACCGCGTCGAGGCGGCGACCCAGCGCCGCCGCGAACGGCACCGCGAGCGCCGGGAGCGCGCCGATCACGAACACCACCCGGAAGTCGACGGACTCGGCGATCCAGGCGGCGCTCGGCACGAGCACCAGCTGCGGGAGGGCGACCGCGAGCCCGTAGACGCCGATCGCGCGTCCGCGCCGGGCGGCGTCGACCAGCTCGGCAACGGCGCTCGCGCCGCATACGGTCAGGACCGCGAACCCCGCGCCACGCACCGCGGAGACGGCAAGGATCCAGGCGAGCTGGTCGGTGAGCATGAGCGCGAAGGAGGGCAGGCCGAGCAGGAGCACGCCGATGACGAGCGTGATGCGCCAGCCCCAGTGGCGCAGCGCCCAGGGCACGGTCGTCTGGACGGCGACGGTGGCGAGCATGAGGACGGCGTTCACGAGGCCGGCGCCACCCTCGTCCGCGCCGCCGTGGGTGGCCCACAGGGGCGCCGTCGGCAGCAGGAGCGCGTAGCCGGCGAATCCGAGCAGCGACACCCCCAGCAGGGCCCGCATCCCGGGGACTCGCATGATCGGTAGGTTCTGGTCGGGCTGCATGCTCACGTGGATTCACCCTACAGAGCCGGAAGCCCGCCTCACGCCGCGGTCAGGCGCTGAGCCGCCGGTAGCGCTGCAGGCGGGCGAAGCCCTGGGCGTCCGGGCGGTCGGACGGTGCCAGCACCCGTTCGAGCCGGTCCCGCACCTGGTCGGCGTCGAGGTGCATGCCGATCGCGACGAGCTCCCCGAAGCCGTCGGCGTCGCCGATGCGCCGGCTGGTCACGTGCACCGACCGGCCCACCACGTGGACGACGTAGCCGCGCAGGCTCCGGCCGGTGTCGACGACGACGCGGCCCTTGATCCGGTACGCCCCCGGCGGTGGGTCCTCGAGCAGGTCGACCAGTCGCCCGGAGCTGATCGGGCCGGGCGCGGCGACCGTGACGGCGTCGGCGTGCGCGTGGTCGTGCGCACGACCGTCGCGCAGCAGGGCCGCCAGCGGGAGCTGGTCGGGCGGGTCCTCCGCGAATGCGGCGTCGTAGACCAGGGCGGGGTCCACGCGCCCGTGCGAGGTGCGCACCACCTGGGCTGCCGGGTTGCGCTCGTGCACGCGGGCCTCGATGCGGTCGAGCGTCCGCTCGCCGTGGCCGGCGGGCAGCCGGTCCGTCTTGTTCACGACGACGAGGGACGTCACCGCGTACCGCGCGGGCGGGTCGCCGCCGGTGTCCACGGTGTCGAAGTGCTCCAGGGCGTCGACGACGTCGACCACTCCCCCGGGCCGCACCCGTTCGACGCCGCTGAACCGGATCATGCGGGACAGCGTCAGGGGGTCCGCGATGCCGCTGGCCTCGACGATCACGACGTCCAGTGCCAGGCGCGGGTGGGTCAGCTTCTCGAGCGCGGCGTCGAGCCCGCCGGCGTCCGGCAGGCAGCACAGGCAGCCGCCGGAGATGGCCGCCGGTTCGTCGATCTGGCCGGTGACCAGCCCGGCGTCGACGTTGACGTCACCGAAGTCGTTGACCACGACGCCGACGCGGGCGCCGGGCTGCTGCAGCAGGTGGTTGAGCAGCGTCGTCTTGCCGGCACCGAGATGCCCGGTCAGCGTCACCACGGGAACGCGCTCGCTCGCGACAGGCCTGCTCATCGCGCCCCTCTCCATGATTGACGGCCCTTTCCGGCCGGCCTGTAGATGATAACCGTTCTCACAGCAGCCCCGGCGGCCGGAACCCTTGCCGCCGACATCCACATCGACCGCACGTACCCGCTCGACGAGGTGCCCCAGGCTCTGGCCTTCCACGGCGAGGGCCACGCCCTCGGCAAGGTGGTGATCGACGTCGACGGCCAGGCGGATCAGGCCGGACCGCGCGCCACGGCCCAGCGGAAGGCATTCACGAGCCGGTAGCTGCCGTCCGGCCTGCGGTACGGCGCGGCGGCGGCCACGACGACCGGCGCGAGGTCCGCGATCGTCGCGTCGCGCTCGCCGAAGAGGATCCCGCGCACCAGGTCGGTGTCGTGCCGCGCGGTCCAGGGGACGGACACGACGCCGCCGTCGAGCAGCTCCCAGCCGGCACCGCGGAACACCTCGGCGAGACCTCCCTCGACGCGCAGCGGGCCATCCTCCGGCGGGTCCTCGTCGTCGGCCGCGGCGAGCGCGGTGTTGATCGCGTCCAGGTCGTTCCGTGCGCGCTCGGCCCAGCCTGCGAGTCCGAGGACGCCGCCCGGCGCCAGCACCCGTCCGGCCTCGGCGAGCGCCCGGTCCTGGTCCTCCGCGAACTGGAAGGCGTTCACGGCGAGCAAGGCGTCGAAGGTGTCGTCGTCGAACGGGAGCCGCTCGAGCTCACCGGCCCGCACGTCCACGCCCACGGCGCGGGCCCGCGCGAGCTCGACCATCCGGGACGCCGGGTCGACGCCGCTGGGCCGGGCGCCGCGCTCCTGGAGGTGTTCGAGCAGCTCGCCGGTGCCGCAGCCGACGTCGAGCACCCGGGTGCCGGAGCCGACCGCCGCGGCACGCAGCAGCGGCTCCCAGACCGGCCGCGCGAAGTCGCCCCAGTACCGGCCCCAGTCGTCGGCGACGCTGGACCAGGGGTCGTCCGGGTAGGTCGGCTGCATGTTCGGAGATTAACGCAGCCCCTCCGCCACCTCCCGGAGCACCGTGATCACCACTCCGACGGCCGCGGGGCGCTCGGCCCGCGTCACGGCGACCGCCGCTCGGCCGAGCCACGCGGGATCGTCGACCTGGACCGTCACGACGTCGGCGGGGAGGGCGCCCGCGGCGATCTCGGGCAGGGTGGTGATCCCGAGGCCCGCGGCCACCAGGCCGAGGCGGGCGTGCCAGTCCCGGGCGGCGTACGCGACCCTCGGCGCGAGCAGCGTCGGCCACGCCCCGAACTGCGGCTCGCCCCGCAGCCCCTTGCCGATGATCCACTCCTCCTCGGCCAGCTCCGCCACCGGGACCTGCGCCCGGTCCGCGAACCGGTGCCCCCGGGGCACCGCCACGTGGGATCGGCCGTCCACGAGGTGGTCGCGACGCAGGCCCTCCAGGTCGTACGCGGGCAGGTCCGCACCCAGGCCGACCACCGCCACGTCGATGCGCCCCGCCCGCAGCTGACGCAGCTGGGTCGGGGTCGGCGCCTCCTGGAGGTCGACCGTCAGCCCGGGATGCCGCTCCCGCACCGTCGCCACCGCTCGGGGTGCGAGTACCCACATCGCCGTCGGGAACGCGCCGAGGACCACCCGGCCGCCGAGCCCGTCAGCCAATCCGGCCAGGTCCTTGCCGACCGCGTCGAGCTCGCTGAGCACGGTCGCGGCGCGGCGCGCGACCAGGGTTCCCGCGGGCGTGGGCAGGACGCCCCGCGCGCCCCGCACGAACAGCGGGACGCCGACCGCGGACTCCGCGGCGGCCACCTGGCGCGAGACCGCCGACTGGGTGTACCCGAGCAGGTCCGCCGTCGCGGTGAAGGATCCGGTGCCGACGACGGCGTGCACCACACGCAGCGCCGTGACGGTGAGCTCAGCCATGCCCCCATCATGAGGCATGCGCAAGGCGCATGTCTTGAGTGCGAAAGAGTCGCTGGTGGAATGCCTTGGGGCGCCGCACGATGGAGGCATGCCCAAGACATGGTTCATCACCGGAACATCCACCGGCCTCGGCCGCGAATGGACGGAGGCGGCGCTCGAGCGGGGTGATCACGTGGCCGCCACCGCCCGCGACACCAGCACCCTGGAGCCGCTCGTCAGCAAGTACGGCGAGGCCGTCCTCCCGATCAGCCTCGACGTCACCGACCGGTCCGCTGTGCTCGACGCCGTCGGGCGGGCCGTCGAGCACCTCGGCCGCCTCGACGTGGTCGTGAACAACGCCGGGTACGGCCATCTCGGCATGGTCGAGGAGGTCACCGAACGCGAGCTGCGCGCCCAGATGGAGACCAACTTCTTCGGCACCGTCTGGGTCACCCAGGCGGTCCTGCCGGTCCTGCGCGCGCAGGGTTCGGGCCGGATCCTGCAGGTCACCAGCGAGGGCGGAGTCCGCGCCTACCCCGGTTTCGGCGCCTATCACGCGTCCAAGTGGGCCGTGGAGGGCCTGACCGAGTCGCTCGCGCAGGAGGTCGCCGCGTTCGGCGTCCAGGTCACGAACGTGGAGCCAGGCCCGTACGCCACAGGCTTCGCGACGGCCGCGCACACCAGCGCGCCCCACCCCGACTACGCCGACGTGCGGACGGCCACCGCCCCCGACTTCCAGATCGGCGACCCGCACGCGACCCGGGCCGCGCTGCTCCGGATCGCCGACGCCGACCGGGCGCCGCTGCACGTGTTCCTCGGCAGGCCGCTCGCCGACGTCGAGGAGATTTACGCCGAGCGCCTGCGCACCTGGCGCGAGTGGGAGCCCGTGGCGCTGGAGGCGTTCGGGGCCTGAGGCCCCGAACGCGACGCCGCGGATCAGCCTCGCCGCGGATCAGAGGACGCGCTGCGCCTTGGCGAGGTTGGCCCGCAGCTCGTCGGCGTTCTGGCGCGGCCCGTAGGCAGGACGGTCGCGCTCGGTGCGCCAGGACTCGCTGAGCGGGCCCATGCTGACGGTGTCGAAGCCTGCCGCGTCGTAGAAACGGGTGACGAGGTCGATCGCTTCCGGGTGGTCGCTCGCCGTTGCCAGGGCCCGGCGGTTCTCCGTACCCGCCGGGCTCCCGTCCGTCGTGATGGTCGCCGCGGTGATGTGGTTGAACGCCTTGGCGACCTTCGACGTGGGCAGGTGCTCCTGCAACAGGCCCGAGACCGTCGCCTCGCCACGGTCGAGCGCCTCGATGCGGCCGTCGCGCTCCCAGTAGTAGTTGTTCGTGTCGAGCACGACCTTGCCCGCCAGCGGCTCGACCGGGAGGTTCTGGTAGGCCTTCAGCGGTACCGAGACGAGCGCGATGTCGGCGGCCTCCGCCGCCTCCTCGGCCGTCGCCGCCCGGGCTCGCGGGCCGAGCTCCGCCACGAGGTCCGCGAGGGTCTCGGGACCGCGTGAGTTCGCGATCACCACGTCATAGCCCTGTGCGATCGCCAGGCGTGCCACCTGGCTGCCGATGTTTCCTGCTCCGATGATGCCGAAAGTGCTCATGTGCGGGGTAACTTCGGAGGGCTGCGCCGCATTCCAGGGTCCTTCGTACGATGGCGTCCATGGCGAACGGCGATGCGGGCTCCCACGGGCGGACGTACCGGAAGGGTCCCGAGCGACGCGCCCAGATCCTCCTCAGCGCGATGGAGCTGTTCGCCGAACGCGGCGTCGGCGCGTCGCTGCGCGCCATCGGGGAGGCGATCGGCGTCTCGCACGCCGCCCTGCGCTACTACTTCGCCAACCGTGACGAGCTGCTCGTCGAGGTCTACCGGGCGCACGAGTCCCGGGTCCATGAGGCACAGGCGCAGGAACGGTCGGCGCCCGAAGCAGCCTCGGCGGTCGCCATGATGGAGGCGAGCGCCGAACGCAACCGCTCCATCCCGGGCCTGGTCGAGCTCTACGCGACGCTTACCACCGACGCCCTGCAGGGTGAGCAGCACCCGGCGACGCGCGAGTTCGTCCAGGCGCGGTACCGGCGGGTCCGGGGTGACCTCGCCGAGCGGATCCGCGCCGGGCAGCGGTCCGGCGCGATCGCCGCCGACATCGACCCCGACGACGCCGCCGCGCTGGTCGTCGCCGCCTCCGACGGCCTCCAGCTGCAGTGGCTGCTCGCCCCCGACGACGTCGACGTCCGCCGTTCGCTGGAGCTGCTGGAACGGCTCATGCCGGCCGCCGGACCGGCCGGAGCGGCTGGGCAGGCCGGAGCTGCTGGGCCGGCCGAGGGTCGACCGGCCGAGGAGTGAGGCACACCCGATCGGCGGGTGCCAGGTCTCGTGAAGAACGTTCGGCTCAGCCCCGCGGAGTTCGCCTGAGCTGAACAGATCAGCCCAGCCCGCAAACTCGGTCCTCAGCTGAACGCATTTCACGAGATCCGGCACCTGCCCGCCAGGTATACCGAGCCCCCGCCCCGGGGAACGAGCACTCGGCCGCCCGACCTATCCCCGCCCGACCTACCCCGCTGACGCGACCGTCGGGTCCCAGCCCTCCGGCAGCGGCGCGACCGGCCCGACGGCGGAGTCGATCTCCACGGGCTTGCCGGCGTCCGCCGCGTCCCGGACGGCGAGCAGGATGTCCAGCACGTGTGCCGCCACGGCCCCGGACGCGCGCTCGGTGCCGCCGTCGCGGATCGAGCGCACCAGGTCGACCACCCCGGCGCCGCGGCCGAGCTCCGGACCGGCCGCCGGGAGCGCCGTCGGCTCGTCCGACCCGTACCGCCACAGGGTCGAGTCGCCGTCGAACCTGTTCGGGTCGGGCAGGACGATCGTGCCCTCGGTGCCGTTGATCTCCACGAACCCCGACCGGTTCAGCGCGTGCTGGAACGAGAACGTCGACTGCGCCGAACGCCCCGGGCCGAACTCGATGAGGGCGGCGTGGTGCGTCGGCACCAGCACGTCGAACACCTCGCCGGCCCGCGGACCGCTCCCGATGGTGCGGGTCGGGCGGGAGGTCGAGGCCACCGCCTGGACCCGCGTCGCCGACCCGAACACGTGCACGAGCGTGGTCATGTAGTACGGCCCCATGTCGAACAGCGGCCCGCCGCCGACCGCGAACAGGAAGTCCGGGCTGGGGTGCCATGCCTCGGGACCGGGCACGTGGAACATCGTGGTCGCGGTCAGCGGCTCCCCGATGTCACCGCGCGCGATCGCCCGCAGGGCGGTCTGGATGCCCGCGCCCAACACCGTGTCGGGGGCGCACGCCACGCGCAGGCCGCGGGCCGCGGCGTCCGCCAGCAGGGCGGCCGCCGCGTCCCGGTCGAGGGCGAGCGGCTTCTCGCTCCAGACGTGCTTCCCGGCGGCCAGGATGCGGTGCCCGACGTCGGCATGCACCGCGGGCACGGTGAGGTTCACGACCACGTCGATGTCCTCGCGGGCCAGCAGCTCGTCCACGGTCCCCGAGGTGGGAACCCCGAACGCCTGGGCCTGTGCGGCGGCACGCTCCTGGTCGAGATCCGCGACGAACCGGACCTCGACGTCGGGGAACCGGGCCAGGTTCTCGAGGTACTGGGTCGAGATGTTGCCTGCTCCGATGATGCCGACGCCTGCGGCCTCCGACCGGGTCGCACCCCCGGTCATCGGTCGTTCTCCGCGAGCCAGGCGAACGACTGCGCGATGCCGGCGAACACGTCGCCGGCGTACGCGTCGAACTCGATCACCCGGGTGGCCTGCGGGGCCGCGGCGAGGATCGCGGGGACGTCCACCGCGCCGGAGCCCGCGGGCTGCTGCGCCTGGACGTCGCCGTCGAGGGTGCCGTCCTTGACGTGGATGAGGCGCACCCGGTCGCCCAGCGTGCCGAGCAGTGCCGGGGCGTCGGCCCCTCCGACCGCCGCCCAGTAGGTGTCCACCTCCAGCACCACGGCCGGGTCCAGGTGCCCCACGAACACCTCCAGGGCATGCCTGCCCTCGATGCGGGTGCTCAGCTCCCAGGCGTGGTTGTGGTACCCGAACTCCAGGCCGCGCTCGGCTGCGAGCGCCGCGAGCCCGTTGACGCGCTCGGCCAGGTCGGCCACCTGCCCCGCCGTCTGCCAGTGCTCCGCCGGGACGAACGGGTCGATCACCGTGGCCATGCCCAGCGTGGCCGCGGCGTCGAAGATCGCCTCCGGGATGTCCGACGTGATCACCGGCGCGTGCCCGGACGGCGCCGTCAGTCCCGTCGCCGCGAACGCACGCCCGTACTCCGTGGTGCGCTCGTGGAAGGCGTACGGCTCCACGTGCTGGAGCCCGATCTCGGCCAGGCGCGCCACGGCACCGTCCAGGTCCTCGGCGACCGCGTCTCGCACCGAGTAGAGCTGTACTGAGGTGGTCGGCTTCGTCGTCGGCATGGAACTCCTTCGTTCGACACGTGTACAAGGGCGGCGCCGACCTGACCGCTCCGTCGCAGCCCGGCCCGAGGCACCGCGCGACGATCGTACCGAGAAATTCTTACAGTGGAAGGTTCTCGCGGAAGTCCGCCCGGCGTGACGCCCGACCTCAAGCCCGCGGGCGGGTGCGGCACACAGTGATCGGCGGACCATCCGGCGAGCGATCAGCACTCAGTACGTCGCGCGGGGTGCGCGCGGCGGAACGTACCGGGTGAACTCCGCGTCAGCGTCCACGAAGATCGTCTCGAAGCGCTCGTTCCACGTCGCCACGACCTGGGTCTCCGCCGGCAGAGCTGCGGCAGACCTACCCGTGGCGCGTGGGTTGAGCGGCGGCCAGGTGCCGGTCCGTACGCGGTGTTCGAGCGCCTGGACGGCGACGATCTCCTCTGCCGCGGTCACCGTCGGGTGTCCACCACGCGCGACCCACAGGTTGCGGATGTCCCCGCACTCGGCGCGAACATGGTCGGTGTAGGACCGGACGTCGGCGGCCGGGGCGCCACCGTCTCCGGTGGTGTGCACCGTGAGGATCGGGACATCGAGATCGCCCGGGGAGGTGTGCTCGGCCATCCGTGCCCGCGCGGCGGGATCGGCGTCGTACCGCGTTCCGGCGGCCAGGGCATCGAGGTCCGCCCGGAGCTGGTCCTTGCCGAGACCCGCGGCCACGTATGCCGCCTCCACAGTGCGGCGTTCCGCGGACCGGCGGAACAGCTCGTGGTAGTCGACGTCGGCATTCGTCGACGGATTCCCCCCGAACACCTCCGCGACGTGCGCCCGGTCCGCGGGCCCGTGCCCGATGAGGTAGGCGTTCGCCACCCATCCGCTCAGCGCGTGGGCGGCTTCCAGCGGGTCCCCCGGGCGAGGGGTCGCGAAGTCGAACCAGGCGGGGACCTGGGCCAACGATCCTGCGAGGGCCATGCGGGCATTCGCCTCGGGGTCGAACGCCTCGGGCTTGCCCAGCGCCTCGTACGCGGCACCCGTCAGGGCGGCCTGCGACGCCTCGGGGTAGGTCGGGTTCACGATCTCGACCGGGTTGCCGTTCTCGTCGACCAGGTCGTCGAACAGCAGGGTCATCGCCGCGTACTGCACGTCGAGCGCGGCGTCCCAGCCGCCGACCGGGTCGAATCCGGCGGACGTTCCGAGCAGGCCGTCGACGCGCGGGTCCTGGTCCGCGTGCAGGGCCGCGATCGCGCCACCGAAGGACTGGCCGTTCGCGAGCGTCGTCTCGGGTTCGCCGATCTCGTCGGCGAACCAGTCCAGGACGTTCTCCTGGTGGTCGACGGCCTCGGGTAGCGTGTAGCCGAATCCGTCGTCGCCGAACATCGAGCCGGCGAGCGCGTAGCCCTGACCGGTCAGCCACTCCTCGGCGCGGGGGTTGTTGGCGAGCTGGTCAGGGACCTCGAAGTCCATCTGCGCGAACTGCGTGGGGAAGTAGCCGTGTGCGAACAGCACGAGGGTGCCGTTCCAGTCGTCGGGAACGACGGCCCGGAAGTCCGCGCCGTCGATCGTCCCGGTGTACTCGACGACGTCGCCGGGCGCCGGTTCGACGGCGGCGACCGGCAGGGTCGATGCCGTCACGATCAGGGCGAGGGCCGATGCCACGGCCGCCGGTCGTACATGCTTCATGGTGTCACTCCTCGGTGAGCGGCACGCTCGCTGCGCGCCTCCTGCAGGGTTCGACGAGCCACCGATGGCGTACTCATCGCCGTTCCGCGCACCACGAGACCAGCGTGTCCAGCTGACGACAAGAGCCTTCGGCGACGACCGAAGCGCCCGGAACGGTCCTGAAGCGCTAACCGACCGGGGCACCGGCCGGGGCGTCGTCGAGCAGTTCCACGAGGTGGGGGGCAGGCGAGTCCTGACGCTCCACCGAGGTGACGACCGAGACGACCCAGTCCGCCGCGCCGTCCGGCGCGACCGGCACCGCCACGAGGCGAGCCGCCTGCGGCTTGGCCGCGACGTGGCGCGGTACGAGGGCGACGCCGAGGCCGCGGTCGACCAGGTCGAGCAGCGTGTGCACGTCGTTCACGGTGAACCGCACCCGGCGGTGCACGCCCCGCGCGTCGAAGGCGTCGTCGTTGAGCTGTCGCACCGCCCACGACGGGTGGAAGTCGATGAAGTGCTCACCGCCGAGCTCTCCTCGGTCCACGGCCGGGCGCGACGCCAGCGGGTGCTCCGGCGGGCACAGCAGCACCACCGGCTCCTGGCCCAGGATCGTGCGTGGCAGCAGGCCGACGTGGTCAGAGGTGGCGACGAACGCGGCGTCGAGGTCGCCGTCGCGCACACCGGCCAGCAGCTCGTGCGAGCCCGCCTGGGTGAACGCGATCTCCACCCGCGGGTAACGCCGGTGGAAGCGTTCGAGCAGGGAGCTCACGTCGACGACGCCGAGGCACTGCTCCGACCCGACCCGCAGCGTCCCCGCGAGCTCGCGGGAGACCTGCACCACCGCATCGCGCGCCTCCGTGGCGGAGGAGAGCATGGAGCGGGCGAAGGGCAGCAGCGCCAGGCCCGCCTCGGTCGGCTCGACCTTGCGCGTGGTCCTGGTGAACAGCTTGGTGCCCAGCTCGACCTCGAGGTTGCGGATCGCGGCGGACAGCCCGGACTGGGAGACGCCGGTGACCTCGGCGGCGCGGGTGAACTGCCGCTCGTCCGCGAGAGCGACGAGGTACTCCATCTGACGCAGTTCCATTAAGCACTACCAGTTCTAGGAATAATGATGAGGAGTTGTTGGACTTCTAGGTTATCGCTTCCTAGTCTCAGGCTCGAAACCGATGCGACACGAGGAGCTATCAATGCAGCACCGCACCATCGGCGGCCGTGCCGTCTCCGCGATCGGTCTCGGCGGTATGCCGATGTCCATCGAGGGGCGACCCGACCGCGACCGCTCGATCGCCACGATCCACGCCGCCCTCGACGCCGGCGTGACCCTCATCGACACCGCCGACGCCTACCACCTGCACGCCGACGAGGTGGGCCACAACGAGGAGCTCATCGCCGCCGCCCTGCGCTCCTACGGCGGCGACACCTCCGACGTGCTGGTCGCCACCAAGGGCGGGCACCTGCGCCCCGGTGACGGGTCCTGGACCAAGGACGGCCGGCCCGAGTACCTGAAGGAGGCCGCGAAGGCGTCGGCCAAGCGGCTGGGTGTCGAGGCCATCGGCCTCTACCAGTTCCACCGGCCCGACCCGGAGGTGCCCTACGGGGACTCGGTGGGCGCGATCCGCGACCTGCTCGACGACGGCGTCATCGAGATGGCCGGTATCTCCAACGCGAACCCCGACCAGATCCGGCAGGCGCAGGACATCCTGGGTGGGCGCCTGGTCTCGGTCCAGAACCAGTTCTCGCCCCGGTTCCGCTCGTCGGAGCCCGAGCTCGAGCTGTGCGCCGAGCTGGGTATCGCGTTCCTGCCGTGGAGCCCTCTGGGCGGCATCTCCAACGCCGGTGATCTCGCCACCCGCCACGCCGCCTTCGCCGAGGTCGCCGCCGACCACGGCGTGAGCCCGTACCAGGTCGTGCTCGCCTGGGAGCTCGCGCTCGCCCCCGTCGTCGTGCCGATCCCCGGGGCGTCGCGGCCCGCCAGCATCACCGACTCCGCCGCGGCGGCGGAGCTCCAGCTCACCGCCGACGAGGTCGCGCGGCTCTCCGCGGCCTGAGCCGTCCACGACCGACCACCACAGGAGAAAACCCGTGAAGACCTTCACCCTGCCCGGAACGGAGCTCACCGTCCCGAACGTCGTCCTGGGCCTCATGCGCATCCAGGAGAAGACGGACGAGGAGGTGCGCACCCTGGTCAAGACCGCACGGGACGCCGGCATCTCGTTCTTCGACCACGCCGACGTCTACGGCTCCGCCCTGCACGGATGCGAGACCCGGTTCGCCGAGGCGATGCAGCTGACGTCGTCCGAGCGCGAGCAGATCGTGCTCCAGACCAAGGCCGGCATCGTCGGCGAGGGCCCGTACTTCGACTTCTCGTACGAGCACATCGTCGAGTCCGTGAACGGCTCGCTCGCCGCGCTCGGCACCGACTACATCGACATCCTGCTGCTGCACCGCCCGGACGCCCTCGTGGAGCCGGACGACGTGGCACGCGCGTTCGACGAGCTGTCGGCGGCGGGCAAGGTGCGCTCGTTCGGCGTCTCCAACCACACGCCGGGCCAGATCGAGCTGCTCCGGAAGTCCGTGTCGCAGCCGATCGTCGCGAACCAGCTCCAGCTGTCCGTGACGCACGCCCCGCTCGTGGCGCAGGGAGTCGCCGCCAACATGCAGGCCGTGGACCAGTCGGTCAGCCGCGACTCCGGCACGCTCGACTACTGCCGCCTGAACGACATCACCGTGCAGGCCTGGTCGCCGTTCCAGGCAGGGTTCTTCAGCGGCGTGTTCCTCGGCTCACCGGAGTACCCCGAGCTGAACGCCGTGATCGACCGGCTCGCCGCGAAGTACGACGTGCCGGCGATCGCCGTCGCCACCGCCTGGATCACGCGCCACCCCGCGCAGATGCAGGTGGTCCTCGGGACGACGAATCCCGAGCGGGTGGCGGGCGCGGCCCTCGGGTCCGACCTGCCGCTCACCCGGGCCGAGTGGTACGAGATGTTCCGCGCCGCGGGCTACACGGTGCCGTGACGCTGTTCGCCGGGACATCGAGTCCGTCGGCGAGGTGAGTGCAGGTCTGCGGGGTGTGTTGCCCTGGGTAGACACGGTCTACTCAGGGCAACACACCCCGCAGACGTGGTCCCACCGCGGGTCGAGCCCCGCCGGTCGAACCTGTCGAGACCCCCGTCTGCCAAGGTGAGCCCATGACCGCTCTCCCGCCGGGCCCGCGCGCAGAACCGCCGCGACCCAGCCGTACCAGCGTCCTCACCCTGGCCGCCGCCCTCCTGCTCGCGGTGTCGGGTCTGTTCGGCCTCCCCGAGGCCGTTTTCTCCCAGGCGTACTACACCAACAGCTGGATCGTGCTGGCCGCCGTCGCCCCGGTGCTGACAGTGACCACACTCGTCCTCGCGGCCGCCGCGGTGACTCGTGGGTCGCGGACGTTTCTGCTCGTCGTGAGCGTCGGCACCCTGCTGCACCTCGTGGCACTGATCGCGCTCGGCCTGCCGGCGAGCGGCGGCCTCCCCACCATCGACCGCACCGGTGGCCTGTGGTCCGGCCCGGCCCAGCTGCTGCTGGCCCTGGCCGGCCTGCTCCTGGCCTGGTGGATCACCTCGCGCACGGACCGTCGGGCTGCTGGTCGACGCGTCGTTGCCCGCGGTCTTCGTGCTCGCGGCCGGCGCGGCGAGCCTCAGGTCGCGGGGTGCGCTCCTTACCGCGACCGTCTGCTCCGGCCTTCTGGTCATCGCCCTGCTGGTGAGCCGTACGGCAGCCGGCGGCACGATCGGCCCCGAGGACGCGGTGCCGTTCGTCGCGCTCGGCCTGAGCCTCGCGCTCGCCTGGACCGGGTTGCTCCGTCCGGGTGCCCACAGCGCGACGTTGCGCTGGGCGGCGGCGGTCCCCCTGGTGCTCGCAGCCCCGGCGCTGCGCCTGCTGACCGAACCGGGCGTCACGATGCACGCCTCGAACCCGGCGTTCATGCCTCAGCTCGTGCTGCCGATCCTGGTCTCCGGTCTCGGGCCCTTGCTGGCGGCGGCCCTTGTCGGCCTCCCGCGCCGCGGCACCCGGCTGACCGGGGCGGTGCTGCTGGGCCTGGTCGCGATCGCCGCCGTCATCGGCACGGTGGAGGACGCCGCTGTCGGCCTGCGTCTCCTGGCCACGCTCAACCTCCTGCAGGTGGCCGGCTACGCCCTCGCCTGCGTCCTTGTGGTGAGCGCGACCCTTGCGCCCAAGCAGCGCAGGTAGTCGCAAGGGTCGCGCCCACACCGGGGTTCTACCCCGTTGTCGTTCTACCTCGGAGAGGTGGACGTCGGAGCGGTGAACACCACGTCCGCGCAGTTGTAGAACGCCTCCGGGCTGTCCGACCGGGTCCAGATCGAGTAGATGATGTGGTAGCCGGACTTGTACGGCAGCGTGGCGTCCCAGTAGTACTCGTCACCCTGGGGACCGCCCGGGCGCAGGGGCGGGTTCGTCACCTCGTCGAACGGCACGGGCTCCAGGTCGTCCCAGGCGAGCGGCTGGTTCGGGTCCCAGCCGTCCTTGGTGATGTACTGCGTCCATGTGCCAGGGTGCTTGGCCCAGGCGTTGTACTGGAACGTGATGGTCTGGCCCGGCGTGACCGTCGTCGTCGGCCACTGGGTGCCGGGCTCGCGGAAGGCGGAGAACGCCTCCTGCGGACCGCACAGGTGGCCGTCCGGCACCACTTCCCGGTGGCGCCCGTCAGCGTTGCTCAGCAGGTTGCCGAACCAGTTGTAGAACGGGTAGTTGCCGTTCTCGGCGTACGCGTTCTGGCACATCGGGTTCTGCGGGTTCAGGCCGCCGCCCTGGCCGTTCTCGATCCCGTCCACGTAGCAGGCGTAGGTACGGGTCTCGGGGTAGGTGAGGCCGCCGTGCGCGTAGGCGGCGGGCGGGTTGGGCTGTACGACGACGATGGCCGCCGCCATGAGCAGGCTCAGGGCGGCGACCAGTGCCGTCGCCCGCGCCCGGCCGAGTGTCTTGTAGAGGGTCACGTCCGGCTCCTTCGTCGGTGCTCCGTGAGATCGGTCGTGCTCGATCCTCGGAGCCCGACGAAGGCCGGACAATCCTCCGAATCGTTTAGGGCGTCACGTTGTGGTTCGACGCGAACAGGTTGCCCGGGTCGTAGGTCCGCTTCGCCTCACGGAGCCTTGCGAGCGTCGCCTCGGGGTACGCGTTGCGCACGTCCTGCTCCGTGGCGGTCCCCATGAAGTTGACGTAGCCGCGTCCGCTGAAACCGAGGGCGTCCGCCTTCGCGGTCACCCACTCGCTCGCCGCGGGCAGGGCCTCGACGGCGGATGCGAACTTGCCGACCGTCACCATGAAGGCCGGGTCCCGGTGAGCGAAGGCGGTGGCCGCCGGGTCGACGCGGCCGATCGCCCCGCCCATGGCGCGGATGTTCACCGCGGCCGGGCCACCCGCACCGGCCACCGTCTCGATCACGTCGGCGGCCCATGCCTCGTCGGGCGACCAGGCCCCCTGGCCGAGGAACCCGGTCCGCGCGTCACCCATCCCGCCGGGCGGCGGTCCGCCCGCGCCCTCGAACATCGCCGGGTACGGGATCTCCTGGACGCTGTCGAGGATCGTGCCGAGGGCACGCAGCGGTGCGAGCACCTCGTCCGCCTGGGCGGCGGTGCCGGAGTGGCAGAGCAGCGCCATGATGATCGGCGTGCCGTGCAGCTCGGCCGGGATCATCGGCACGGGCGGGGCGACCATCACGTTCACCATGCCCGCGAACTCGTCGGGCCCCTCGGCGAACGTCCGCAGCACGGTGGCGAGCGTGGCCGGCGCGGGCGTCCACATCATCATCCCGCCCGTGACCGTGCCCAGCTCACGCAGCCGCAGGTCCAGGCGCGTCACGACGCCGAAGTTGCCGCCGCCGCCCCGGAGCGCCCAGTACAGGTCGGGGTGCGCGTCGGCGTTGACCTCGACCACGCGGCCGTCCGCGAGCACCACCTCGGCACCCAGCAGGTTGTCGACGGTGAGGCCGTCGTGCCGGCTGAGGTAGCCGATGCCGCCGCCGAGCGTGATGCCGCCGACGCCGACGGTCGCCGTGTCACCGAACCCGGTGGCCAGGCCGTGGGCACCGGCCGCCGCGGTGTAGGCACCGGCGAGGACGCCGCCACCCGCGTGCCCGACGCCGGCCGCCGCGTCGATGTCGACGCCGTCCATGAGGCGCAGGTCGAGCACCAGCCCGCCGTCGACCAGGCCGTGCCGCGCCTGGTGGTGGCCGCCGCTGCGCACGGCGAGCGGCAGGCCTGTCTGGCGTGCGACGGCGAGCGCCGTGGCGACCTCGTCGGCGGTCCGGACGCGCGCGACGGCGGCCGGGGTGCGTGCGGGGCCGCCCACGAACAGGGTTGCCGTCTCGGCGAACCCAGCGGCGGACGGGGTGAGCAGGCGGTCGCCGAGCGCGGCCGCGAGGGGTTCCAGCGCGCTGTCGAGCGCGTCGGCGGTGAGCTGTGCGGTGGTGCCGGTGGTGCTGGGTTCTTGCGTGGCCATCGTCGAGCCTCCGAGTAGATACCGAACCTGCCGTCGCTAACGTTAGATATCTAAGCATTAGCCGTCAATGCATTTCGGAGGCGACCGAACTACCCTTCGTCCATGCGACCAAGCGGGCAGCCCGACGGCGAACCAGGCGGCACGAAGCACGGTCCGGGGCCGAGCCGGCCGGGGCTGCCCCCGGTCGTGCCCACGATGTGGCAGTCCATGCAGCGTGTGATGCGGGCGTTCGACGCGTTGCTGTCCGAGCACGGCGGCAGCTGGCAGGTCTGGCACATCCTGCTCGCGCTGCACCAGGGCACGCCGGCCACGCAGCGCGAGCTCGCGCACGCCGTCGGCATCCGGGAGGCCACCCTGACGCACCACCTGCGTGGCATGGAGGACCGCGGGCTCGTGGTCCGCACCCGCGAGGAGTCGAACCGCAGGGTGCAGCGCATCGAGGTCACCGGTGCGGGCGAGAGCCTCTATCAGGAGCTCAAGTCTGCGGCGATCACCTTCGACCGCACCCTGCGGCGCGCGATCGGCACGGAGGAGGCCGACGTCAGCGCCTTCCTGGACACGATCGGCCGTATCGCCGAGGCCGTGCCCGACCGCGGGAGCGGACCGGTCCCGGAGGGCTGGCCCGGCAACCGCCCGAAGTAAACGCCTGTTCCCTGCTCCGGGAATAGGCGCTGCCCCGGGCAACTTTGTATGTGTCGTGCAGCACACTCGAAAGCCACTGACATGAGCGCGCAGCCCGCGGGCGCGGCCACGGAGGCGCGGCTGGGTCTTCGCGGTGACCGCGGCCCGATCCTCGCCGCGCTGATGCTCTCGACGGCGCTGGTCGCCCTCGACGTCACGATCCTGGCCACGGCGTCGACCACCGTCGCGCGCGAGCTGGGCGCGTTCGAGCAGGTCCCGTGGCTGTTCTCCGCGTACACACTGGCGCAGGCGGTCACCGTGCCGCTGTACGGGCGGCTGGCCGACGTGTTCGGGCGCAAGCGCGTGATGATGGTCGGGATCGGTTTCTTCCTGGTCGGCTCGGTGCTGTGCGCCGTCGCCTGGAGCATGCCCGCCCTCATCTGGTTCCGCGTGCTGCAGGGCCTGGGCGCGGGCGCGATCATGCCGATGTCCATGACCATCGCCGGCGACATCTACACGCTCGCCGAGCGCGCCAAGATCCAGGGCTACCTCGCGAGCGTCTGGGCCGCCTCGTCGGTGCTCGGGCCCACCCTGGGCGGCGTCTTCAGCCAGTTCGTGAGCTGGCGCTGGATCTTCTGGGTCAACGTGCCGATCGCCACCGTCGCGGCCGTCGTGCTCTGGCGCCGGTTCCACGAGAAGGAGCGCGAGGGCGAGCGTGAGCCCATCGACTACCTGGGCGCCACCCTGCTGACCGCCGGCAGCACCGCCCTGGTGCTGGGCCTGCTCGAGGGCGGGCACGCATGGGCCTGGGCCTCGCTCGAGTCGGTGGGGATGTTCGTCGCCTCGGCGGTGCTGCTCGCTGGGTTCGCCGTGGTCTCCCACCGGAGCGCGCACCCGATCTTCGACCTGGCGCTGCTGCGCCGCCGGGTGGTCAGCGCGTCGACGGCGGCCGGTCTCACCATCGGCGTCATCACGCTGGGACTGTCCACGTACGTGCCGATCTACGCGCAGGGCGTGCTCGGCGTCGGACCGCTGGTGGCCGGTTTCGCGCTGGCCGCGCTCCTGGTCGGATGGCCGCTGGCCGCCACCCTGTCGGGCCGGATCTATCTGTCCATCGGGTTCCGCTGGACCGCCGTCATCGGCTCGGCGATCGTGCTGATCGGTTCCCTGCTGACGCTCGGCCTCGGCACGGGTTCGGAGGTGTGGCACATCTCCGCGGCGGTGTTCGTGATCGGGCTGGGCATGGGCCTCGTCGCCGTTCCCACGCTGCTGGCCGCGCAGCACAGCGTCGGCTGGAACGAGCGCGGCGCGGTGACGGCCACCAACATGTTCGCCCGGTCGATCGGCCAGGCCGTCGGCGTGGCCGCGCTCGGCGCCGTGGTGAACGCCGTGACCACCGTCGGTCCGGACGGCACGCCGGAGGGACCCGGCCTGGCGCACGCGATGCACCTGGTCTTCTGGTGCGTCGTCGCCTGCGCGGCGGTGATGGCCGTGACCGTGCTCCTGCTCCCCCGCGACAACCCGAGGGACGCCCAGCCCACACCGTGACCGGCAAGAGCTCGGGTGGTCGGTAGAAGGTCAGGTGGTCGGTAGTCCGGAATACCGACCACCTGACCTACTGCCGACCATCGCGCCGCCTCGTAGCTGGCGCGCGGCAGCTACCGTGCGGCAGCTACGCGTTCGCGCTCTCGCGGAGGGTGCGGCGTTCGGCCTCGATCGCCAGCAGCTCGGCGAACGCCGCCTGGTAGGTCTCCGTGTCGGCCGGGTCCAGCCGCTGCAGCCGGCTCCGCGCGTCGGCGACACGCCGCGTGAGACCGAGGTCGACGACGCGGCGCACCACACCCTCGACGAACGCCGCGATGGCCGCCTCCCGGTCCTCCGGAAGGGACGCCACCGAGAGCTGCGTGACGACGCCCGCCACGGTCTCGGGAGCCTGCTCCAGCACGGCCGCCACCCACTGGGCCGCCGACACGTCGCGTCCCGCCGCCGCTCCCCCGGCCGCCCGGATCGCGGAGTGCACGGCCCGCCAGGCAGGCACCGCGAACGCGTCCTCGCCCAGGGTGTCGAACACCTCCGGCACGTGCTGCGGGTACTGCAGCACGGCCACGAGCGCGAGCCGCTCGTCACGGGCAACGGGGTCGCGGGGGTCGGGGGCCGGCAGCTGCGGCACGCCGCCCGTCGCCGGACGCTCGGCGGAGCCGCCCGGCCCGCTGTCGCCCCCCGGAGCCGTCGGCGGCGCCTCGCGCAGCGACGGCGTGCTCGCCGCGCGCTGGATCTCCCGGGCGACCGCGCGCTCGTCCGTACCGATCCAGCCCGCCAGCAGGCGCGCGTACTCGGGCCGCAGCGCCGTGTCACGGATCCCGGCGATGATCGGTGCGGCGGCCCGCAGGGCACCGACCCGGCCCTCTGCCGTGTTCAGGTCGAACTCGTCCAGCTTGCTGCGCACCACGAACTGGAACAGCGGCACCCGGCCGTCCACCAGCGCCCGCACGGCCTCCGGGCCGCCCACCATGCGCAGGTCGCACGGGTCCATACCGCTGGGCTCGACGGCCACGAACGTCTGCGCGAAGAACCGCTGGTCCTCGCCGTAGGCGCGCACCGCCGCCTTCTGACCGGCCGCATCGCCGTCGAAGGTGAAGATGATCTCGCCGCCCAGCGACGTGCCGGACTTGAGCTGCAGGCCGCCGCCCG
The DNA here is from genome assembly GCF_028994775.1 of Promicromonospora iranensis. Taxonomy (GTDB): domain Bacteria; phylum Actinomycetota; class Actinomycetes; order Actinomycetales; family Cellulomonadaceae; genus Promicromonospora; species Promicromonospora iranensis_A. Next base: position 34,092 of record NZ_JAJQMN010000004.1, read on the forward strand.
CCGTCGTGTCGCCGAGCAGGCGGCGCACCACCTTGGCGTGGTCGGCACCGAACGCGGTACCGCAGGTCGCCACCGCCGTCGTCACACCGGAGAGGTGCGCGGCCATGACGTCCGTGTAGCCCTCGACCACCACCACGCGCTTGCCCTTGGCGATCTCCCGCTTGGCGAGGTCGATCCCGTACAGCACGTGGGACTTCTTGTAGAGGCTGGTCTCGGGGGTGTTGAGGTACTTCGGCCCCTGGTCGTCCTCGAACAGGCGGCGCGCGCCGAAGCCGATCACCGCACCGGTCACGTCCCGGATGGGCCACATGACCCGGCCGCGGAACCGGTCGTAGATGCCGCGCTGCCCCTGCGACATCAGCCCGCTGGCGACCAGCTCGGGCTGCGTGAAACCCCGGCCCTGCAGGTGCCGCTGGAGCGCGTCCCAGCCCTTGGGCGCGAACCCGACGCCGAAGTGCTCGGCGTCCGACCGGTCGAAGCTGCGCTCGGCGAGGAACGCCCGCGCGGCCGCGGCGTCCGGCCCCATGAGCTGCTCGGCGTAGAACTCCGCGGCCACCCGGTTGGCCTCCAGCAGGCGCTGCCGCTTGCCCGGCTCCTCGCGCGGACGGGCGGAGCCGCCCTCCTCGTACCGCAGCTGCACGCCGGTCTTGCCCGCGAGGTACTCGATGGCCTCGGTGAAGCTCAGCCCGTCCATCTTCATGACGAACTCGATGACGTCGCCGCCCTCACCACAGCCGAAGCAGTGGTAGCGGCCGACGCTCGGACGCACGTTGAAGCTGGGGCTGCGCTCGTCGTGGAAGGGGCACAGACCCACCAGCGCGCCCACCCCGGCGGGCTTGAGGGTCACGTGCGCCGAGACGATCTCGTCGATCCGCGCGCGTTCGCGGACCTGGTCCACATCCTCGCGTCTGATCAGCCCGGCCACGCCTCGAAGTCTATGCTCGCGCGCCGGGCCACGACGCCGCCGTCCACACGCTCGGGTCAGTCCGTGGCCCCGAGCGCCGCAGCACAGCGCCGGGCGTACTCGCCCGGTGCGACACCCACGGCGCGCACGAAGTCTCCCGTGAAGTGCGCCTGGTCGTAGTAGCCGACGGCGGCCGCGAGGCCCGCGAGCTCCAGCCCCGGATCGCGGCCCAGCATCTCGGCGGCGAGGTGCACCCGGTGCCGCTGCAGCACCCACTTGGGACTGACCCCCACCCAGTCCGCGAACAGGCGCTGCAGCGAGCGCGGCGTGGTGCCGAGCCGGGCGGCGAGCGTCGCGACGGTCGTGCCGGGCACGGCGTCGGCGATCACCGCGAACGCCTCGCGGAGGGCGGCGAGCGCGGCCGTGGCGCGGGGCGTCCGAGCCCGTTCGGCGGCGGCGTCGAGCAGCGGGGTGACGGTCCGGACGGCGTCGTCCGGTCGGCCTGCCATCGCCTGGTCACGCGCCTCGGCGCCGGTGCGTGCCGCCGTCGGGCCGAGGAAGTCCGCCGGCTCGACGGTGCCCCGCTCGCCCGGGTGGGTGAGTCCGAGCAGCGCCCGGTAACCACCCGGGCGCAGCTTGGTGCCGACCACGGCGCCGGACCCGGCGAGCGTGCGCTCGAAGAGGTCGGCGGGCATGGCGTAGCCGAGGATCCCGGTCTCCTCCGCGACGACGTGCCCCACGGGGTGCGGCATGACGGTCTGCGTGAACGCGGTGCCGGGCGGGAGGTCCCAGGTGATCACCCAGTGCCAATGGACCAGGTCGGCCAGGCCAGGGTCGGGTTCGACCCGCGCGAGCATGAAGCGGTCCCGCGCACGCGCGGGGTTCACGATGCCGAGCGTGGGCCCGGAGTCGAGCGCATGCGTGACCGCGCGCTGCGGGGCCGCGCGATCGCCGTCGAACACCTGTCGCATATTTCCAAGACTGGCACAACCGGGCCGCGGAAGCATCGGGCACATGAAGAACTCAGCCCTGCACCCCAACATCTCCGTGCGCGACGCCCGCGCGGCCATCGACTTCTACGAGGCGGCGCTCGGCGCCGAGACGCTCGACGTGATCACTGCCGGTGACGCCGTGATCCACTCGGACCTGATCCTGCGGTCGGCCGCCGGCGAGTCGACGTTCACCGTCGCCGCCGCGTTCCCGCCGGACTCCGTGGCGCCCGAGCCCGGCGAGCCGACGCACGCGAGCTTCACCGTCCCGGTCGAGGACACGGACGCCGCGTACGCCCGCGCGATCAGCGCCGGCGCGACCAGCCTCGCCGAGCCGGCCGACTGGTTCGAGGGCTTCCGGCAGGCGGCGGTCCGCTGCCCCTTCGGCCACCGCTGGTACTTCGTCACGGTGGCGGACTCGGTGACCCCGTCCGACATCCAGCACGCCAGCGACGCCTGGGTAGCGGACCGCGCCTGACCCTCCCGCCCTGTTGAGTGCTGGCTATCTGTGCGATCTCGCCCGCGGGACCCACAGATATCCAGCACTCAACGAGGGGCGAAGGAGGTTTGCCGGGGTGGCGCAGTTCGGTACGCTTTGCCCCGACCCGAGGAGGAAAGTCAGGAATCATGGGAATCCGATATCGCAAGAGGCTGTCGCTCGGCCCGCTCAAGTTCAACATCACCCAGAAGGGGTTGTCGTCCATGAGCTTCAAGATCGGTCCCTGGACCTGGAACTCGCGCACCAAGAAGCACTCGATCAACCTGCCCGGCGGCCTGAGCTGGTACAGCAACAACAAGTAGGGCTGCCCCGGCGGAGGCAGGTCCGAGCACCTGCCTCCGCACGCCTGACCGGCGGCCCGAGCTCGCTCGGCAGACGGCAACGAGGCCGGATTCCGGGGATGTCCGTCCCGCTGACTAGAGTGGCCGCGTGGAGCAAGCCCTCGGGAAGAGCATCCCGCCGTCGTACAGCGCGCAGGACGTCGAGCGCTGGGTGACCGAACCGCCCAAGTCGCAGGCCCGGACCCCGTTCGAACGTGACCGCGGGCGTGTGGTCCACTCCTCCGCGCTGCGGCGCCTCGGGGCCAAGACCCAGGTGCTCGGCGCGGGCCACGACGACTTCGTGCGCACGCGCCTGACCCACTCCCTCGAGGTGGCGCAGGTCGGCCGCGGCATGGGCCGGTCGCTGGGCTGCGACCCCGACGTGGTGGACACCGCCTGCCTCACCCACGATCTCGGGCACCCGCCGTTCGGCCACAACGGCGAGACGGCGCTGGCCGAGATCGCGCAGCCGATCGGCGGCTTCGAGGGCAACGCCCAGACCCTGCGCCTCCTGACCCGGCTCGAGCCCAAGGTGCTCGCCGACGACGGCACCCCCGCCGGCCTCAACCTGACCCGCGCCAGCCTCGACGCGAGCGTCAAGTACCCCTGGGCGTACGGCGCCGGGCCGGCCCGCCCCGACGGCACCGCCAGCCGCAAGTTCGGCGTCTACACCGACGACCTGCCGGTCTTCGAGTGGCTCCGCCAGGACGCGCCGGACGGCGTGAAGTGCCTCGAGGCCCAGGTCATGGACCTCGCCGACGACATCAGCTACTCGGTGCACGACGTCGAGGACGGCGTGGTCGCGGGCCGGATCGACCTCGACCTCATGGCGGACGCCGGGGAGCGGCAGCGGGTCGCCGAGTACGTGCGCGCCTGGTACGGCGAGTGGTACACCGAGGACGCCATCGACGCCGCCATCGGACGGCTGCAGGACTACCTGCGCGGCGAGGGCCACCTGGTGCGCGCCTACGACGGGTCGCGCCGCTCCCTGGCCTCGCTCAAGGACATGACCAGCCAGCTCATCGGCCGGTTCATCGGCGCGGCGATCGCGGCCACGCGGGCCGTGTACGGCGAGGGCCCGCTCACGCGGTACGCCGCCCGGCTCGTGGTCCCGGCCGAGACCGAGCACGAGATCCTCGCGCTCAAGGGCATCGCCGTCACCTACGTCATGGCGCCGCGCGGCCAGGAGCCCCGCTACCTGCGGGAGCGGGAGATCCTGGCCGAGCTGGTGCACGTGCTCGCCGACCGTGCCCCCGACGAGCTGGAGACGCCGTTCGCCGCGGACTGGCGGGCAGCGCCCGACGACGCCGCCCGCCTGCGCGTCGTGGTCGACCAGGTCGCGTCCCTGACGGACCTGTCGGCGCTGGCGCTGCACGGCCGACTGGTCAGCCCTTGACCGACCCCGCCGTCAGGCCGCCCACGATGTACTTCTGCAGGAACAGGAACAGCGCGAGCACCGGCAGCGCGGAGAGCACGGCGCCCGCGGTGAACAGGCCCCAGTTGGCCTCCTGCAGCGACGACACCCAGCCGTAGAGGCCGACGGCGATCGTCCAGTTCTCCTCCGACTGCAGCAGGACGCGCGCGATGATGAACTCGCCGAACGTCGCGATGAAGCTCAGCAGCCCCACCACCGCCAGGATGGGCGCGGTCAGGCGCAGCACGATGGTCCAGTAGATCTGCGCGTGCGAGGCGCCGTCGATCTTCGCGGCCTCGTCGATCTCGCGCGGCACGGTGTTGAAGAACCCGTACATGAGGAACGTGTTGACCCCGAGCGCGCCGCCCAGGTACACGCAGATCAGCGACAGCTTGGAGTCGAGCCCCAGCACCGGCACGACGTTGCCGAGCGAGATGCACAGCAGGAAGATCGCCACGAACGCGAGCATCTGCGGGAACATCTGGATGACGAGCAGCGCGGTGAGCCCCACCCGGCGTCCGCTGAACCGGAACCGCGAGAACGCGTAGGCCGCCGCGGCCCCCATGAGCACCGTCCCCACGCCGGTCGCGACCGCCACCACGAGGGTGTTGCCCATCCAGGTCCAGAACTTCGTATCGCCGAGGGCCACGTAGTTGGCGCCGGAGACCGAGGCGAAGAGCTCGTTGGAGCCGGTGAGCGTGCCGGCGTCGGCCAGGGAGGCCGACACGACGTACACCAGCGGGAAGCCCGCGTAGACGACCGCGAGCACGCCGACCAGGTGCCGCCAGCCGAGGTCGGAGAACCACCGGGCGGGGGTCACGCGGCGAGGAAGGGCGGTCCGGCGGGGCGGAGCCGCCGGACGGGCCGGGGGAATCGTCGTGCTCATCAGGCGATCTCCTCGAGGGAGCGGGTACGTCGGAACGCCACGGCGGAGATGGTGGCGACCACCAGGAAGATGACGATCGACAGGGCGCTGGCCAGGCCGTAGTCCTTGGCCGCGGTCCCGTCGAGCCCGGAGACCGAGTAGACCATCGAGATCAGGATGTCGGTGTGCCCGAGCGGCACCGAGGCGTCGTCGAACCGGGGTCCTCCGCCGGTGAGCATGTAGATCAGCGTGAAGTTGTTGAAGTTGAAGGCGAAGCTGGAGATCAGCAGCGGCGCCGTCGCGACCAGCAGCAGCGGCAGCGTGATGGAGCGCCAGGTACGCCACCGGCCGGCGCCGTCGATCTTCGCGGCCTCCAGCACGTCGCCCGGGAGCGACTGCAGGGCGCCCGTGCAGATCAGGAACATGTAGGGGAAGCCGAGCCAGAGGTTCACACCGAGCACGGCCAGCTTGGCCAGCAGCGGGTCGGTGAGCCACGGGATCTCCGCGCCGCCGAACAGCACCTGGTTCACGAACCCGTACGACCGGTTGAGCAGGCCCGACCACAGCAGGGCCGCGAGGAACCCCGGGATCGCGTACGGCAGGATCACCAGCGTGCGGTAGATCCGCCGGCCGCGCAGGCGCGCGTCGTTGAACGCGATGGCCAGGAACAGGCCGAGCAGGAACGTGGACGCCACCGAGATCACCGCGAAGGCGAACGTCCAGAGCAGGATCTTGCCGAACGGCCCCGCGTACCGGTCGTCGCCGAAGGCGGTCACGAAGTTGTCCAGCCCCACCAGCACACGCCAGCCGACGGGCAGGGTGCTGCCGTCCGCGGCCTCGAACTGGCCGTCGTCGTTCGGCGTGTAGGTCGCCCCGGTCGTGGTGTCCGTCATGGTGTCGGACGCCGCGTCGTACGTCAGCGTGGACGTGAAGACGTAGCCGGTGCGGGCGTCCTGGGTGCGGATCGAGCCGTCGTTCGGGTCCTCGGAGACAGCCACCCGCAGGTCGGTGACCTCCTGCTGCCGCTCCAGGACCGCCGCGTACTCCAGCACCTCGTACCCGGGCAGTGCGGTGACCCGGTCGGCCTCCACGGTGGCACCGTCCACCACCGCGAGCGGTTCGTCGGCGGTGCCCGCCTCGACCACACCCTCGGGCGAGACGATGGCGAAGCCGAGCGTGTCGCCCTGGGCGACCACGGTCAGGGGCGACGACGGCGAGTTCTCCACCCGACGCTCGTTCTGCACCAGGAGGGCCTCGATCGCCTGCTCCTTGGTGGAGTTGTGCCCGTCGCCGTAGTTGGTGAACGCGACGTAGCCCGTGTAGGCCACCACGTACACCTGGTAGACGAGCAGGAACGCGAGGCCCGGCAGGATGTACTTCAGCGGCAGCGCGCGCTTGGAGAAGTAGGCCCAGTTCGCCACGAGCAGCAGCGCCACCATGGCGGCCAGGAGGCCCCACGACTCGGCGCTCCACGCGGCCAGGACGGCGTAGACGCCAAGGGCGTCGACCAGCGCGATCAGGGCGAGCTTGACGAGAAACCCGGGGCTCCAGCCGGTCCGGCCGGAGCCCCGGGTCGCAGGCAACGACATCAGCCGATCTCGCCCTGGATGTCGGCGACCATCTTGTCCCAACCCTTGGCCGGGTCGGTCTTGCCGGAGATGATCGCGGCCTCGGTGACGCCCCAGTACGCCCACACGGCGCCCATCTCGGGCAGTGACGGCATCGGGACGGCCTCGGCGCCCACCTCACGGAAACCGGCGGTGATCGGGTCCTCCGACGCGGTGTCGGCGGCCTCGATCAGGGCCGGCGGGCGGTCGCCCGCCTCGTAGAGCGCGAGCTGCGCCTCCGGGGTCGCCATGTGGTTCACCAGGAAGTCGTTGGCGAGCAGCGCGTTCTCGCTCTGTGCGCTCACGTAGAAGCCGGCCACGCCCACGAACGGCTGGGCGGGCTCGCCGCCGGCGCTCGGGATCGGGTCGATCGCAAGGTCGAGGTCGGCGAACTGCTCGAGCATCCAGGGGCCGCCGACGATGTACGGCGACTCGCCCTTGGCGAAGGCCGCCACCGCGATGTCGTAGGTGACGTCGGTGCTCAGCACTCCGGCCTCGCCCTGCTCGGCCAGCCACTCCGCGAACTTCGTGCCGCCCTCGCCGCCGAGCGCGAGCTCCGGGGCGTAGGTGCCGTCCTCGTTCTGCTCGAACACCGGGGCGCCGAAGGACGTCTGCAGCGGGTAGTAGGTGTAGGGGTCGCCCTCGGTCGAGGTCTGGATCAGCAGCGGGTACTTCGTCCCGGCGTCCGTGCCGGCGGCCACGGCGTCGTCCCACGTGGCGGGGGCCTCGGGGGCGAGCTCGGTGTTGCGGATGAGCGCGATGTTCTCGACCGCGTAGGGCAGGCCGTAGACCTGGTCGTCCTGCGTGAACGCCGTGACGGACACCGGCTCGAACGCGGCGGCGGTGTCACCCAGCTCGATCGGTGCCACCACGCCGTTGGACGTGAGCTCGCCCAGCCAGTCGTGCGCGCCGACGGTGATGTCCGGACCCTTGCCCGTGGGCACCTGGGCCAGGAAGTCGGGGCGGATGTCCTCGAAGTTCTTCAGGACCACCTCCACCTCAGCGCCCGTCGACTCCTCGAAGCCGGCAGCCGCCTCCTCCACGGCGGCCTGGCGGGTCTCGTCCACCCAGACGGTCAGGGTGGCGCCCGTCCCGTCCGGCGCAGCCGTGGTCTCCTCGCCGGCTGGTTGGTCAGCGCCGCCCGCGCAGGCGGCCAGCGCCAGCGTCGCGGTCAGCGCGGCGGCGGTCAGGATGCTCCGTCGCATCGTCACTCCCGGTGTTCGCGGCCCGACGTCGGGCCTGGTTCGATGCCACGAACCGTAAGGCCGCGCCCGGCAATCTTGCAAGCCATTGCGATAAAGTTTCAACAACGCTTGCAACGCGGTTCCCCGCACCTGCGGCGATCACTCACGACGAAGGAGTCGCATGTCACTTAGGCTGCCAGGCGTGCGCACCAGACTGACCGACCTCGCTGAACAGGCAGGGGTCTCCACCGCGACCGTGTCGCGCGTGCTCAACGGCAAGCCCGGCGTCGCCGGCGAGACGCGTCAGGCGGTGCTCGCCGCCCTCGACGTGCTCGGCTACGAACGCCCGTCCGCGCTCCGGGCACGGCCCGCCGGGCTCATCGGTCTCGTGGTCCCCGAGCTGTCGAACCCGGTGTTCCCCGCCTTCGCGCAGGCCATCGAGTCGCAGCTCGCCTCACGCGGTTACACGCCGTTGCTGTGCACCCAGTCGCCGGGCGGCACCACGGAGGACGAGTACGTCGAGACCCTCATCGACCACGCGGTCGACGGCATCGTCTTCGTGTCCGGCAAGCACGCCGACACCCGCGCGTCGACCGAGCGCTACCAGCGGCTGCGCGGGCGCGGCCTGCCGATCGTGCTGATCAACGGCTACGCCGCGGGCATCGACGCGCCGTTCGTCTCCCCCGACGACGCCGCCAGCGTCGAGCTGTCGGTCCGGCACCTGGTGACCCTGGGCCACCGCCGCATCGGCATGGCGATCGGCCCCGACCGGTTCGTGCCGGCCAAGCGCAAGATCGAGGCGTTCGCCGCCCAGCTCGTGCGGCACGGCCTCGCGGCCACCGAGCAGGAGGCGCGGGAGCACGTGGCTCTCACCCTCTACACGCTGGAGGGCGGCCAGGCAGCGGCGGGCGACCTGTTCGACGCCGGCCACACCGCCGTCGTCTGCGGATCCGACCTGATGGCGCTCGGCGCCATCCGTGCCGCCCACTCGCGTGGCCTGTCCGTGCCGGACGACGTGAGCGTGGTCGGCTACGACGACTCGCCGCTGGTCGCCTTCACCGACCCGCCGCTGACGACGGTGCGCCAGCCCGTCGCCGACATGGCGCATGCCGCCGTCAGCGCCCTGCTCACCGAGATCCACGGCGAGCGCGCACCCCGCTCGGAGCTGCTGTTCACCCCCGAGCTGGTGGTGCGGGGCTCGACCGGTGCCGCACCCGCGTCTCGCGTCTGACGGGTCACATCCGGCACAGGGGGCGGGACAACTCCCGTACGCTTGCAGCAAGCGTTACATCCGACATACCCCCGACCACGAGGACGCGACACGTGACACGTACTGCCCCGCTCACCACCGACGACCTCAGCGCCGGAGCACCCGTCCACACCCCCGCGGCCAGCGGCGAGTGGTGGCGCGACGCGGTGATCTACCAGGTCTACCCGCGCTCGTTCGCGGACGGTAACGGCGACGGGATCGGCGACCTGCCGGGCGTCACCGCCAAGCTGGACCACCTGCGGCAGCTGGGGGTCGACGCCGTCTGGCTGAGCCCGTTCTACCGCTCCCCCCAGAAGGACGCGGGCTACGACGTCGCCGACTACCGCGACATCGACCCGCTCTTCGGCACCCTCGAGGACTTCGACGAGATGCTCGCCGGCGCGCACGAGCGCGGCCTGAAGATCATCGTCGACCTGGTGCCGAACCACTCCTCCGACCAGCACGTCTGGTTCCAGGAGGCGCTGGCCGCGGCCCCCGGCTCGGACGCCCGCGAGCGCTACATGTTCCGCGAGGGTCGCGGCCCGGCCGGCGACGAGCCGCCGAACAACTGGCAGTCGATCTTCGGCGGCCCGGCCTGGACGCGGCTGGCGCCGCGTGCGGACGACGGCCCCCTGGGACCCCAGTGGTACCTGCACCTGTTCGATTCCTCGCAGCCCGACCTGAACTGGGAGAACCCCGAGGTCCGCGCGGAGTTCGAGGACGTGCTGCGGTTCTGGCTGGACCGGGGCGTCGACGGCTTCCGCGTCGACGTCGCGCACGGCATGGTCAAGGCCCCCGGCCTGCCCGACTGGGACGGCCACGTGTCCATGGTCGAGGGCACCGTCGAGGACGGCCACGAACAGGTCTCCGACCCGAGCGACCCCGAGGACGGCTCGACGGGCGCCGGCCACGCCGGGCCGATGTTCGACCAGGACGGCGTGCACGAGATCTACCGCTCCTGGCACCGCGTCCTGGCCGAGTACCCGGGTGACCGCTGCCTGGTCGCCGAGGCCTGGGTGGAGCCGCTGAGCCGCCTGGCCCGCTACGTGCGGCCCGACGAGATGCACCAGGCGTTCAACTTCTCGTTCCTCACCGCTCCGTGGGACGCGGCGAAGCTGCGCACGGTCGTCGACGTGTCGCTGGACACCATGGACGCCGTCAGCGCCCCGACGACCTGGGTGCTGTCGAACCACGACGTCGTGCGGCATGCCTCACGCTTCGGCCTCGCCGAGATCGGCGGCCGTCAGCTCAACGGCATCGCCGCGACGGACCCGCAGCCCGACGCCGAGCTCGGCCTGCGCCGCGCCCGGGCCGCGACGCTGCTCATGCTGGCCCTGCCGGGCTCGGCGTACCTGTACCAGGGCGAGGAGCTCGGCCTGCCGGACCACACGGCGCTGCCCGCCGAGGTCCGCCAGGACCCGTCCTTCTTCCGGACCGACGGCGCCGAGCCCGGCCGGGACGGCTGCCGCGTGCCGCTGCCCTGGGTCGGCGGGGCGCCGGGCAACGGGTTCGGCCCCACCGGCAAGACGTGGCTGCCGCAGCCCGGCGTCTACGCCGACCTCGCCGCCGACCGGCAGTACGGCGTCAAGGGTTCGACCTACGAGATGTACCGGACGGCGCTCGAGCTGCGCCGGAGCGAGCAGCTCGGTGCGGGCGCCCTCGCCTGGGTCGACGCGCTGTCGGACTCCCCCGACGTCGTCGCCTTCCGGGTGGCCGGTGTCGTCGTGGTCAGCAACCTCGGCGCGGCGCCGCTCACGCTGCCCGCCGAGGCGGAGGTGCTGGTGGCCTCGGGTGACCTCGACACGTCGTCGGGCGCCGTCGCCCTCCCGTCGGACATGACGGTCTGGCTCCACGCCTGACGAGCCGTCAGGTAGCTGGGTCGCGGATGATCGGGCACGTCATGCAGTGTCCGCCACCGCGTCCGCGGCCCAGCTCCGCGCCGTTGATCTCGATCACCTCGATGCCCGCCTTGCGCAGCAGGTCGTTCGTCGTGGTGTTCCGGTCGTAGGTGAACACGACGCCCGGCTCCACCGCGACGGCGTTGTTGCCGCTGTCCCACTGCTGCCGCTCCGACTCGTAGACGTCGCCGCCGGTCTCGATGACGTGCAGCGAACCGAGCCCCGTCTCGCGCGCCACGACCTCCAGGAACGTCGTGCTGCCCTCGTCGGTGACCGACAGGCCGCCGCCACCGCCCGGTCGCAGCACGAACGGGTGGATGGCTCCCACGATGCGCGGGTAGACGGTGACCGTGTCGACGTCGGCGAACGTCATGACCGTGTCGAGGTGCATGGCCGCGCGCAGCTTGGGCATGCCCGCGACGATCACCTGCTCGGCGGCGCCCCGCTCGAACAGCGCCGTCGCGACCTGCGTGATCGCCTGGCGCGACGTCCGTTCGCTCATGCCGACGAGCACCGTGCCGTTGCCCACGGGCATGACGTCGCCGCCCTCGAGCGTCGCCCGCTGGTGGTCGGTCTCCGGATCACCCCACCAGACGGTGGACCCCACGAAGTCCGGGTGGAACTCGTAGACGGCCTTCATCAGCAGCGTCTCGTCGTGCCTGGCCGGCCAGTACAGGGGGTTGAGCGTCACCCCGCCGTAGAGCCAGCAGGTCGTGTCGCGCGTGAACAGCGTGTTGGGCACCGGGGCCATGAGGTACTCGCGGGAGTCCGCCGTGTACTCCGCCAAGGACCGGTACGCCTCCGGCAGGTCCGGGACGTCGTGCGTCGCGAGCCCGCCGATCAGGTACTCGGCGAGCTGCTCGGGGACCAGGCCCTCGAGGAACTCGCGGGTCGCGTCGATGAGCCCGGTCCCGACGATGCCCGGGACGATCTTCCGGTCCAGCAGCCAGTCCCGCGCCCCGGGCACCCGCACCGTCTCCGCGAGGACGTCGTGCAGCTCGACGACCTCGACGCCCCGGGACCGCAGGTCCGCGACGAACCCGGCATGGTGCTCGATGGCCCGGTCCACCCAGAGCACGTCGTCGAAGAGCAGGTCGTCCGAGGTGGTGGGCGTGAGCCGCCGGTGGGCGAGCCCTGGCCGGCAGACGAGCACCTTGCGGAGGCGGCCCACCTCGGAGTGCACCCCGTAGGCCGCCGAGGGGAGTGACATGTCGCTGCTCTGGATGGTCATGGGTGTCCCTTCCTCAGATGGAGATCGCGCCCGTGGCGAGGGCGACGACGCCGATCACCGCGCCGATGACCGACACGACGAAGATCACCAGCTCGCCCCTGCTGAACACTCGCCGGCCCTGCTCGCGGCGGGTCATCGCGAAGAGGATCGTGGCCGGTGCGTAGATCACGAACGACAGCAGGACGAACGTCATCCCGGCCGCGAACAGCAGGAACAGCGTGTAGAGCACGGCGAGCGCCGCGATGACGAGGTCACGCGTCGTGGGGCTGCCCGCCGCCGGCCCGCCGCGCCCGAGCGCCAGCTTGAGCGCGTAGCCGCCGGCGAGCAGGAAGGGGATGAGCGAGAGCGCGCTGGTCAGGTCGAGCGCGAACGTGAACGCGTCCTCGGACAGCAGCGTGACGACCAGGACCACCTGGATGAGCACCGTCGTCAGCAGGAGCGCCGCCCGCGGCACGTCGTTCGCGTCCGACCGGGCGAGGAACCGCGGCATGTCCCGGTCCTTGGCCGCGACGAACAGGACCTCGGACGCCATGAGGGTCCAGGCCAGATAGGCGCCCAGCACCGACACGATCAGGCCGACGCTCACGAACGCCGCACCCCAGCCGCCCACCGCCGCCTCGAGCACCCCCGCCATAGACGGCTGGCGTAGCTCGGCGAGCTCCTCCATCGGGAGGATGCCGTACGACACGATGGTCACCGACGCGAAGATCGCGAGCACCATGAGGAAGCCCAGCACCGTCGCGCGGCCGACGTCCTCGCGGCGGCGCGCGTGCCGCGAGTAGACGCTGGCGCCCTCGACCCCGAGGAAGACGAAGACCGTGGCGAGCATGGTGCCGCGCACCTGGTCGAACAGCGGGCCGGTGATGCCGTAACCCTCGAAGTTGTCCATGAGCACCTGCGGGTCCAGCAGGAAGACCGCGATGACCACGAACATGATGATCGGCACGACCTTGGCGACCGTGACGATCCGGTTGATGGCCGCGGCCTCCTTCACCCCGCGGCGCACCAGCAGGTAGAACAGCCACACGCATGCCGACGACACGACGAACGCGACGAGGGTGTCGCCCTCCCCGAGCACGGGCAGGATCGCGCCCACCGTCGACATGATGAGGATCCAGTAGGTGACGTTGCCGACGCACGCGCTGGCCCAGTACCCGAAGGCCGAGAAGAAGCCGAGGTACTCACCGAAGCCGGCCTTCGCGTAGGCGTAGACACCGGAGTCGAGGTCGGGCTTGCGCATCGCGAGCCGCTGGAACACGAAGGCGAGCATGAGCATGCCGCTGCCCGCGATGAGCCACGAGATGAGAGCGCCGAGCACCCCGGTCTCGCCGGCGAACCGGCTCGGGAGCGAGAAGACACCGGCCCCCACCATCGAGCCCACCACCATCGCGGTGAGCGTGGCGACGCTGATCTTCGCCGTGCGTACCTGCGTGCGGTCGTCAGCCTGCATCGCGAGACCCCCATAGCGGTCGGGCGCGGCCCGGCCACCCGGTCCACGCGTCCGGTGCCTCGCGCCCCTCGATGCTCCGGCAGGTTCAATTACAAACACGCCCGGAGGAGATCGGCAAAAGATGCGGCCGGCTCGGGCGCCCTCGCCGGAGCACGGGATGCCGCCCGGGGAACACCCTGACCAGGCAGACGGCGGGCCGGGGCCGCATGCTGTCCTGATGGAAACGCTCGACGCCTGGGTCCTCGACGCCGGTGACATCCTCTGGACCAACGCTGTGCTTCCCGTCGTGGCGGTGCTCGGTCTGTGGTTCACGATCCGCAGCAGGGCGGTACAGCTCCGGCTCATCCCGGAGATGTTCCGCACGCTGACCGACAAGACCCCGAAGGACGCGGACGGCGAACCGCAGTCGCTGTCGGCGTTCCAGGCGTTCACGGTCTCGGCGGCGTCGCGGGTCGGCGTCGGCAACATCGCGGGGGTCGGCACCGCGATCGCGCTCGGCGGGCCGGGGGCGGTCTTCTGGATGTGGCTCATGGCGTTCGTCGGCGGCGCGTCGTCGTTCGTCGAGTCGACCCTGGGTCAGCTCTACAAGGTGCGCGACGCCGACGGCTTCCGCGGCGGCCCCGCCTACTACATGGAGCACGGCCTGAAGGCCCGGTGGATGGGCATCGTCTTCGCCGTCATCCTCATCGTCTGCTTCCCGTTCGCGTTCTCGTCCCTGCAGGCCAACACCATCGCCGCGACGCTCGACGCCGCGGTGGGCACGGCGTCCGGCGACGGCGCGAGCCCGGTCGTCTGGGTGGTCGCCGTGGTCCTGGCCGTGCTGTGCGGTCTGGTCGTGTTCGGCGGCATCCGGCGGATCGCTCACGTGACCCAGGCGGTGGTACCCACGATGGCGCTGCTCTACCTGGCGGCCGGGATCGTGATCGTCGCCCTGAACGTCCAGCGCGTTCCCGAGGTGTTCGCCATGATCTTCACCGAGGCCTTCGGCGCCCAGGAGGTCTTCGGCGGCGCTGTCGGCACGGTCATCCTGCAGGGCGTCAAGCGCGGCATGTTCTCCAACGAGGCGGGGCTGGGATCGGCGCCGAACGCGGGGGCCAGCGCCGCGGTGACGCACCCCGTGAAGCAGGGCCTCGTGCAGACCCTCGGCGTCTACTTCGACACGTTCCTCGTGTGCTCGGTCACCGCGTTCATCATCCTGGTCTCCAGCCCCGACCTCAGCGGCGCGACCGCCGGCATCGCCCTCACCCAGACGGCGCTCGTCGCCAACCTCGGCGCCTGGTCGAACTGGCTGCTCGCGGTGATCATCTTCCTGCTCGCCTTCAGCTCGATCCTCGGGAACTACTACTACGGCGAGTCCAACATCGAGTTCATCACCGGCTCACCCGCCGTCCTGGCCGGGTACCGCACGCTCGTGGTGGTGGCCGTGTTCGCCGGATCGGTGCTGGACTCATCGCTGATCTGGAACACCGCCGACGGGATCATGGGCGTGATGGCCCTGGTGAACCTCGTGGCCATCGCGCTGCTCTCGGGCATCGCCTTCCGGCTGCTGCGCGACTACACGCGGCAGCGACGCGCCGGGCACGACCCGGTGTTCACGCGCGACCTGCTGCCCGACATCAGCGGCGTCCAGTGCTGGCAGGACGAGCAGTCCGTGACCGGCCTCCCCCGTCAGCCCCGATGACCATGCGCCTGCTGCCACACGAGCCGCTCACGTGACAGCAGGTACACGGTCATCTCAGCGCGACTCCGGCAGCAGTGCTCCTCGGACCAGGGCCAGGACCGCCTCGTCGCTCAACCCCTGTGCACGCGCCCGGGCCACGAGCGCGCGAGCCTCGCCGACCAACCCGCTCGGGTCCGACGCCGGCCGGGCGGCGTCAGCGAGAGCCTCGCCCGTTCCGGCCGCGCCCGCCGGAGGCTCCGCGATCACCGTGCCCACCCGACGCCGGCTGGTGACCACACCGCTCGCCTCCAGCTCCCGGTAAGCCCGCTGCACCGTGCCGACGGCGATCCCCAGGTCGCGCGCGAGGTCCCGCGAGGCCGGCAGCCGGTCCCCCGGACGCAGACCGCCCACCGCGACCAGGGCCGAGACCTGGCTGCGGATCTGCTCGTAGACCGGGACGGGCGAGGCCAGGTCGACCTGCAGCGCCGTCATGCCGAGGGCTCTGCCGGGGCGGTGCGCGGCACGCCGTCCGCGGCACCCGCACGCCGGGGTGTCAGCGCGGTGGTCGCGACCACCAGGGAGCCGACGAAGGCCACGACGGCCAGGAGCAGGCAGGCGATGCCGCCGGCCAGTTCGTCGACCCTGAGCAGCGCGCCGGCCGCGAACGCCAGGTAGCCGGTTGCCCCCAGCCCCACCCACGCCTGCGCACCGCCGAGCACACGCGCGGCGGAGGTTCGCCGGATCGCGTCGTCCTGCTCCGGGGACAGCAGCCCGATCGGAGGCCGCCGCGTCACCGCCCGCAGCGCCAGGACCGTCGCGCCGACCACGAGCAGCAGGGCCACGAGCGCGGGGCCGCCGAGCTCCCAGTCGGGGTAGGGGCCGGCCGCGTGCGTCTCCACGACGACGCCGCCGGCACTCGTGACGACACGTTCGACGCTGCGTCCGTCGGCGGCAGCAGTGAGCCCGAAGACCACGAGGGCGACGGCGAGCCCCACGGCGGTGCCGACGAACACCGGCAGCCGCCAACCGCCCTGGTCCCGCACGCTCCGCCGCACGAGGGGCGCGCTGCGCACCTCACCGGTGGGGCGCGGCCAGCGCGTCTCACCGCTGAGGCGGGCCAGGCAGAACGTCAGGGCGGCGACGAACGGCGCCACGCCGAGCAGCACACCGGGCGGACCCCAGGTCACCACGGCTGGGTTGCCGAGCGCCAGCGCGGAGCAGACGCTCGCCGCCGCCGCTGCCGCCGAGATGCGGGTCTCGTGGCGGCGGGCCGCGACGACCGTCGCCTCGTGGTCGCGCGGCGGGCCGCCCTGGTTCGTGACCAGCAGCACGATCAGGGTGATGAGCAGGGCCGGCAGGCCGAGAACGATCACGAGTACCACCGCGTGCATGGCCGCTCCATTCTTTGAACCAATGTATTGAGTCATTGAACCATAGCAGCCCGCACGGGGCCGGCTGCGTGAGGGCCACCACACCACGCCTGCGCGCACCGTCACCGATGGAACAATGGGACCGTGACCTCCGTCCTCGACACCGCCACGCAGGCGCCCGCCGCATCCGGCCAGGCGTCGAGCGCTCCCCTGCTGGGGCCCCTGCAGATCGGGCCCATCACCGTCGCCACGCCGGTGGTGCTCGCGCCCATGGCGGGGGTGACCAACCGCGCTTTCCGCACGCTGTGCCGCGAGGCGGGGCGGTCGACCGGGTTCGACCCGGGCCTGTACGTCGCCGAGATGGTGACCAGCCGGGCGCTCGTGGAGCGCAACGTCGAGGCGCTGCGCATCGTGACGTTCGGCGAGGACGAGACGCCCCGCTCCGCCCAGGTGTACGGCGTGGACCCCGCCACCGTGGGCGCTGCCGTCCGGATCATCGCCGGTGAGGAGCGGGCCGACCACATCGATCTCAACTTCGGCTGCCCGGTGCCCAAGGTGACCCGCAAGGGTGGCGGGGCGGCGCTGCCCTGGAAGCGGCAGCTGTTCACCGACATCGTCAATGCAGCCGTCGACGCCGCCGCGCCGCACGGCGTGCCCGTGACGATCAAGATGCGCAAGGGCATCGACGACGACCACCTGACCTACCTGGAGGCCGGCCGGATCGCGGAGTCGCTCGGCGTCGCCGCCGTCGCGCTGCACGCCCGTACCGCCGCGCAGCACTACTCCGGCCAGGCCGAGTGGGAGGCCATCGCCCGCCTCAAGGAGGCCGTGCGGACGGTCCCCGTGCTCGGCAACGGTGACATCTGGTCCGCGGAGGACGCCGTGCGCATGGTCGAGGAGACCGGCGCCGACGGCGTCGTCGTCGGCCGGGGCTGCCAGGGCCGCCCCTGGCTGTTCGCCGACCTCGCCGCCGCCTTCAACGGCTCCGACCTGCGGGTCCGACCCGGCCTGCGCGAGGTCGCCGACACGATCTACCGGCACGGCAGGCTCATGGTCGAGTACTTCGACGGCGACGAGGGCAAGGGCATGCGCGACCTGCGCAAGCACATGGCCTGGTACCTCAAGGGCTATGCCGTCGGCGGCGAGAAGCGGCACGAGCTCGCCCTGATCAACACCCTCGCCGAGCTGCGCGAGCGGCTCGACGCGCTGGACCTGGACGCCCCCTACCCCGGGGACGACGCCGAGGGCCCGCGCGGCCGTGCCGGATCGCCGAAGACGCCCCACCTGCCGTACGGCTGGCTCGACTCCCGCGACCTGTCGGAGGAGTTCGAGGCCAAGCTGCGCGAGGCCGAGCTGAGCGTCAGCGGCGGCTGACGCCGGGAACGGGGACCCGACCGACCCGCGGGGCCGGCGACCACCGGTCCGCACGAGCCACGGTGCGACCACGCTCGGACCAGTTCGGATACGCTCCTCCCGCCGTCCGGCGAGCGCGCAGGCCGGCCGGCTCTCCCCGACCGAGCCCACCCGACCCGAGGAGTTCTCCGTGCTGTCCGACGTGGCGCGACGTGTCCGCGCACCTGAGATCACGCCACCCACCGCCGACGACCCGCCCGAGCTCGGCGGCTATGAGATCCGCGGCCGGCTGGGCCGGGGCGGCATGGGCATGGTGTACCTCGGCGCCACACGGAGCGGCCGCCTGCTCGCAATCAAGGTGATCCACCCGGAACGCACCGACGAGCGTGAGTTCCGGGCCCGCTTCCGCCGCGAGGTCCAGGCCGCGACGAAGGTCCGCAACCGGCACACGGCGGCCGTCGTCGACTTCGACGTCGACGCCCCGCAGCCCTGGCTGGCCACCGAGTACGTGCCCGGGCCCACCCTGGCGCAGGCCATCGCCGAGGAGGGGAGCCTGCCCGAAGGGGCGGTCCGCGAGCTCGTGGCCGGTCTCGCCGAGGCTCTCGACGTGATCCACCGCGAAGGCCTTGTCCACCGCGACGTCAAGCCCGCCAACGTGCTCCTCGGCCCCGACGGGCCGGTGCTGATCGACATGGGCATCGTCTCGGACTCGGACGCCACGTCGTTGACCACCACGGGCATGCAACCGGGCACGCCGCAGTTCATGTCGCCCGAGCAGGCCCGCGGCGAGGTGGTCACCGCCGCCTCGGACGTGTGGTCCCTCGGCGCCGTCGCCCACCTCGCGGCGGCCGGGACGCCGCCGTTCGGGACCGGCAGCCTCGCGACGCTCACCTACCGGATCGTGCACGAGCAGCCCAGCCTCAACGCCCTGCCGCCCGGGCTGCGCCCCCTCGTGGGCGCCTGCCTGGCCAAGGACCCCGCCGGGCGTCCGACGACGGCGGCGGTGCTCGCGTCGCTCGCCGGACCGCCGCGCATCGACCCCGTCGGCACCGGCCTCGTGGCCTCGACCACGCCCGACGACGACGACACGATGCTGCGCGACGACGACACGGTGCGGCGCGCGACGCCGTCGTCGTCCGCCGCCGCGGCCACGCCGGACCCCGTCGTGACGCCCGCCCCGCCCCGCCGCGCGCGGCGCGGAGTCCTGGCCGCCCTGGTCGCGGCCGCTCTGGTGCTGGCCGGCGGCGGCGCGGCGGCGGTCGCGCACTTCCTGGATCCCGACGACGAGCGCACCGTGAGCGCCACGCCCGAGGCCGAGGCGGCCACTTCGGCCGAGCCGTCCACCGAGCCCAGCCCCAGCCCCACCGCGAAGAAGCGGAAGCCGAAGCCGTCGGCGACGCCCGAGAGCTCGCCGTCCGCCACGCCGGTCGAGCAGGGCGCCCCGTCCGCCGACGAGCAGAACGCGGCCCCGGCGCGGTTCCAGCCGGGCGCCGTGGCGATCCCGGCACAGGTCCAGGTGGGCCAGAAGATCACCGCGAAGGCGACCGGCTGGGCACCGCAGCCCACCGCCACCGCATGCCGGTGGAGCATCGGCGGCGAGGAGCGGGACAACCTCGGGTCGTGCACCTACACCGTCGCGCTGGACGACGTCGGCAAGGCCGTCCAGGTCAGGCTGACCGCCGCCCGACCGGGGTACGCCAAGACCGTGGCGCTCTCCGAGCCCACCGCCACGGTGCCGCAGCCGTCGGTGCCGCGACCGTCCTGCTCGATCACCCTGCGCCCGGGCGTGGAGCATGCGGGCTGGCTGGCCCACTGCGGCATCGAGCAAGACCCGAACGTCACCTACACGTGGACCTGGGTCGACATCGACACCGGCGAGACGATCACGCAGGAGGGAGAGGCGGGGTACACGGTCGGTCCGAGCATGTGGGTTCGCGGCAGCCACAAGGGAAACCGCGTGACCGTGACGGTGACGGCAGAGCGATCGGGCTACCGTCCCGCCGAGTTCAGCGCCACGAAGACCATGCCGAACGAGTGGGCTCCTGCCGGGTGATCTCCCGGCGGTTCGAAACGCCGCCAGGCGTCCAGGCGTCCAGGCGTCCACTGGTCACGCGGTCGGCAGGATGCCGGTGAGCTCGTCCGGGGGCTGAACCCGCCCCATGACCGACGACGCCATGACGAGCCCCGGCTCGTCCCGGCCCGCCGCCGGTTCCCGGGTGGCGAGCAGCGCCGCGCCGTCGGCCGCCCAGGCGAAGCCCGGCCGACCCGTCGCCGTCCCGTACAGCTCGTCCAGGTGGTCCGGGTGCCGCTCGGCGAGCAGGCCCAGCACCCACGAGGGGACGTCGGGGTCCGCGAGCACCTGGGCGAGCCGCTGAGGCTTCCACGGCTGCCACGGTGCGGTGTGCACCTCGCGGAGCTGTGCGTACCAGTCGAGCAGCCGTAGCCCTTTGACGGGGTGGTGCACCAGGGCGAACGCCTCGTCGTCCGGGTCCGCGGCGTCGTCGGGCAGCCAGCGCTCGTCGCGGAGGGCGGGCAGCAGCGCGAACTCCTCCGCCGGGGCTCCGACCTGGTGCTTGAACCGCAGGTAGCAGTCCATGACGTGCGACGCCGTGCCTTCCACCAGCACGTCCCCGAACAGGTCGCGGAATGCCCGGTGGTGGTCGGCGACCAGCTCCCGGGCGCGGGCCAGCGTGCGTGGGTTGCGGTAGGCCGGGCACGGGGTGGACGCCAGCAGCGTGACGACGCCCCGGACGACGTCGACCATGTTGCCCGGCGGGAACGCGAACGGGGTGTCCGCGAAGATCCACGCCGCCCCGACCGGCAGGATGCGCCCGGACAGCGGCAGGCCAGGAGCCAGTTCCGTCGACCGGATCTCGGAGCAGCCCGTGAACACCCGGTACTCCAGGTCGTCCTCGAGGTTGTGCAGCACGGCGTGCTCGTCCACCAGGTCGGTCACCATGAAGTAGCCGAGCACGCCGCCGTCGCGCCACGGTTCGAGCAGTGCCCGCTCGGCGGCGGTCAGGATCAGCCCGGCCGGGGCACTACCGGCGGCGTCTGCGGGTGGTTCAGTGCCGAGGAGCCGCTGCACCAGCGAGCCACCCACACCCTGCGGCCCGGAGTGCACGAGCATGTCGACGGCACCGTCCAGGACCATCGCGTCGCGCAGCTCGGGGTCGTCGTCCGCGTCCGGGTCGTTGGCGAGCACCTGCGAGCCGACGTAGCCGGCCTGGCGCTGGACCGCTTCGGCGTTGGCGGGCCGCAGCACGTGCTCGACCAGCCGTGCCTCCAGCCGCGTCGCGAGGGTCAGGCGGTCGTGCAGCGTCAGCCGGCCGAGCGGATCGGCGGCCGGGTCCGGGTCAAGGTGGTCGGCTGGCGTCGATGTCCGGGTCATAGCGCCTATGATTCAACAGGAATCGGTATCGATGAGCATCAAGCCGAGTTATCTGTGGATAACTTGATGGCTTTTCGCTGACGCATCGGCTCCTCGGACGGACTCCGCCCTCTCGACCAGCAGGGTGAGAACTCGAAGCGATTCAGATCGATCTTCTGCGTAAAGAGCACAAAGGGCCCAAGGTAGTCCAGGATCAGCCTTGCACACCCGAACGGCCGGCGCGGCCACGCGACCGGGCAGTCTCAGCCCATCCACCCCTACCGACGGAAAGGGATACACCCAACATGGCATCGGAGAAACGCCCCCGACGCGTTCCTGCGGTCATCGCCGACATACGCAGAAACCCAGGGTTCTTCCTGGGGGCCTTCGGCCTCTCGGCCTGGGCCTACATCGGCATGTCACACACCATCGCCGCCTATGAGGGGCCCGAGCTCGGCTACGCGCTCGGTGTCGCCTACGAGGCACTGGTGATCGGCCTGGCCTGGGAGGGACGGCGCCGAGCCGACCGCGCTCTCGAGAGCGGCCGCCCGCCGTCCGGTCACGGACGCTGGCTCGGCGGCGCGATCATCGTCGGCGTCCTGTCCGGCGCGCTCGCCGCCTGGCACGGCTGGCTGCTCGGTGAGGGCATCTTCGCCATCTCCCGCGCCGTCGCCCCCGTCCTGGCCGCGGTCGCGGTGCACCTGTTCTTCCAGTCGGCGTCGAGTGCGCGCAACCTCGACCGACTGGCCAAGATCGAGACCGACCGCGAGACGGCCGTGCTGGACATGCTCGACGCGGTGCGGCTGGCGCAGATCGCCCCCGAGGACGAGCGTGACGCTCGCATCGCGGACGTGAACGCCGCGGTGACCCGGGTCCACCGTCACGTGCCCGCCGGCGTCACCGCTGAGGTGACGCGTCCGCACCTGGAGTCGGAGCGCACGATCCGCGACGTCGTCCAGGAGGCCGCGGCGCTGGCCGGCGAGTGGATGCCGGACCAGGGCGAGCTCGAGCGGGCCTCGGCCGACCGCGCGCTGGCCCGCGTGAACCTGCCCGAGCTCACCCTTCCCGCCGGCGTCCAGCTCGGCCTGGCCGTGACCGACGGGGGCGAGCACGACCGGTCAGCGCACCACGAGCCGGCCCTGCCCGGCAGCCCCGAGCGCGAGCGGACCGCCGCGCCCGAGCGGGTGCGGTCCGAGCCCGCCCTGACCGGAGAGACCGAGCGCGTGCAGCTGGAACGCAAGTACACGCCCGTGAAGACGGTCGCGGCCGAGCCGGTGACGAGTGCCGAGCCCGTGAGCCGGCCGGCCACCGTGACGGACTGGGAGGCGCGCTCGACCGATGTCGCGACGCCCGCGGCCGCGGACGTCGCGCCGACGCTCAGCACGCACCAGATCAGCCAGATCCGGGTGCTGCGGTGGGAGCAGAACCTCAGCCTCGACGAGGTCGCGGAGCGGGTGGGGGTCTCCGTCAGCGCGGTGAACAAGTACGCCCCCAGCACCGACGTGCCGACCACCGAGACCGGTTCGGTGGCGAGGGTCGGGGCTGGTCGTTCCTGAGTGACGGTCGGCCGAGCGGCCGTCGTCGCTCGGGCCGGACCGCTGGTCGAGCCTGTCGAGACCTCGTGAGGGGTCTCGACAGGCTCGACCAGCGGGCGCGGCTCTACCAGCGGCCGGGGCTCGTCAGCCGAAGTTGACACCCTGCGCCAGCGGCAGGTCCGTCGAGTAGTTGACCGTGTTCGTGGCGCGGCGCATGTACTGCTTCCAGGCGTCCGACCCGGACTCGCGCCCGCCGCCGGTCGACTTCTCGCCACCGAACGCACCACCGATCTCCGCACCGGAGGTACCGATGTTGACGTTCACGATGCCGCAGTCCGAGCCGACCTCGGACATGAACGTCTCGGCCTCGCGCACGTCCAGCGTGAAGATCGCCGACGAGAGGCCCTGGGGCACGTCGTTGTGGACGGCGATCGCCTCGGCGAGCTCCGAGTAGGTCAGCACGTACAGGATCGGGGCGAACGTCTCGCGCTTGACGACGTCGGCCTGCACCGGCATCCGCACGATCGCCGGCTGCACGTATGCCGCGTCCTCGGCGCCGGCCACGGTCACCGCCGTGCCGCCCACCACGAGCTCGCCGCCCGCGGCCACCGCCTCGTCGATCGAGGCGAGCATGCGGTCGCGCGCGCCGGCGTCGACCAGGGGCCCGACCAGCGTGCCCTCGGTGCGCGGGTCACCGACCGGGAGCCCGGTGTAGACCTTCTCGAGCCGCGCGACGACGTCGTCCACGATCGACTCGTGCACGATCAAGCGCCGCAGCGACGTGCAGCGCTGCCCCGCCGTGCCCGCCGCGGCGAACACCGCGCCGCGCACCGCGAGGTCCAGGTCCGCCGACGGCGCCACGATCGCCGCGTTGTTGCCGCCCAGCTCCAGCAGGTACCGGCCGCCGCGGGCCGCGACGACAGGGGCGACCTGCTGGCCCATCCGCTCCGAGCCGGTCGCGGAGACGAGCGCCACGCGCGGGTCGGCCACGAGCGCCTCGCCCGCCTCGCGATCGCCGAGGAGAAGCTGCGAGACGCCGGCCGGGAACCCCGCCTCGGCGAGCGCCCGGTCGAGCAGCGCGGAGGCGCCCACAGCCGAGAGCAGCGTCTTCTCGCTGGGCTTCCACACCACGGTGTCGCCGCAGACGAGCGCGACCGCCGTGTTCCACGACCACACGGCCACCGGGAAGTTGAACGCGCTGATCACGCCGACCACGCCCATCGGGTGCCAGGTCTCCATGAGGCGGTGGCCCGGGCGCTCCGACGGCATGGTGCGGCCGCCCACCTGCCGCGACAGCCCGACGGCGAAGTCGCAGATGTCGATCATCTCCTGGACCTCGCCCAGGGCCTCGCTCGTGACCTTGCCCGCCTCGATCGTGACGAGCTCGGCCAGGTCGGCCTTGTGCTCGGTGAGCAGCTCGCCCAGACGCTTGATCACCTGGCCGCGCACGGGAGCGGGCACGGAGCGCCACGTGGTGAAGGCTTCGGCGGCCTCACCGACGGCGGTGGCCGCCTCGGCCGCGCCGTCGCGGCGCAGGCGCAGGAGCGGCTGGCCCGAGAGCGGCGAGACGACGGGGAGGGTCTCCTCGTCGACCGAGGGAGGCTCGACACCGGGGGCGGGCTCGACCACCGGCGTCGTGGCGCCCAGCCGCTCCAGGGCGGCGAGGGCGGCGTCGCGCAGCTCGGTCGTCAGCGGGGTATGGGTGGTGGTGCTGGTCATCGCGGTGCTCCCGTGGTGCGGTCGGTCGTGGTGAGGGTTGCCGGGTCGACGCCGAGGGTCTCGGCGGCGCGGGCGAGCGACCTGTCCACCTGGTCGGCGTACAGGTCGAAGGGGTCGTTGAGCTCGCGGCCAAGGGCGCCCGACATCCAGTCGGCGTCCCGGTCCGTGCCCTGCTGACTGGCGTCCTTCGCGCCGTCGGAGGTCAGGTTGGACTGGAAGATGCCGGCCGCGGAACGCGGCAGGAAGTCCTCGTAGACGACAGGTTCGCGGTGTACACCTGTCCCGTCCCTGTCTGCCTCGTAGGTGAACCAGCCCAGGCCCTGGGCGGCGAGCTCCGCCTCTGTCGTCGGGAAGGTCTTCTGCCAGACGGCGCGGGCGATCTCCTGGCGCTGCGCCTCGGTGAACCCAGGCTCCTCGGCGCGGGCCGCGGCGGCCTTCTCGTCGATCTCGAGCACCGCGGCGTCGTACGCGGCGCGGCCCTCACGGGTCAGCGCGATGCCGCGCGCCTCCACCTCGCCGAACCGCACGCGGAGCGAGTCGCTGATGATCTCGCCGGCGGCGGTGCGGAAGGTCCGCGGCTCCGCGAGCGCGCGGAACGAGGTCTGGCGCAGCAGCACGTCCGGGCCCTCCCAGCGGGGCGGCCCCTGGATCGCGTCGATCATCGTGATGCCGCGGGCCTCCATGCGGGCGTACAGGTCGTCGATGTCGAGCACACGGGGCGTGAGGTGGTTGATGTGCGTCGACGCGATGCCGCCGATGTCGGCGGCGACCGCGCTGACGGCCTCGAGCTCGCGGTACCAGGCCTGGTCGACGGGTTCGCGGGACAGCTCGAACGCCTCGGTCGCCAGGCGCAGGAACTCCGCCGCCTGGTCCTCGGGCAGGCCGCCCTCGGCCTCTGCCCGGTCCGCGAGGGCGAGCAGCTCCGGGCCGAACAGCGTGCGCGCGGCGAGGAAGTTCTCCAGGCGCCGCTCCAGGTCCGCGGTGAAGAACCGGCGGTCCGCGGTGACGAGCATCGAGGTGAAGACCCGGAACGGGTTGCGGGCCAGCTCCTCGCGCTCGATCGGGCGGAACGCCGTCGAGATGACGGGGACCGAGCTGGACGACGCGTCGCGCAGGTCGTAGAACCCGACCGGGTGCATGCCCATCGCGCCGAAGACGCGGGCGACCTGCGACATCTCGGTGGGCGTGCCCACCCGGATCGCGCCGTGCCGCTCCGCCGTGACGCGCGCGATCGAGCCCAGCCGCTCGGCGTCCGCCCCGTGCTTCGCCACGAAGTCGGCGCTGACCTCGTGCGACACGTCCAGCAGCGTGGTGTAGGCAGGCACCTCCTTGCCGTACATGTCCGAGAGGCTGCGTGCGAACGCGGCCCTCAGCTGCCAGGGCTCGAGGAACGTCGCTGCCGACATAGATCTCTCCTGTCCGTCAGATGATGTTCGACTCGGGGCCTCGTCGCCCCGGGCCGGTGGTGGTCGTGTCCGCGGCGCCGTCGGCGAACCGGTCGACGCTGAACCCGGACACATCGGTCGGGGGCGTGCGGCCCGCGTACAGGTCGCGCACCGCTTCGCCGACGGCGGGCGCCTGCAGGAACCCGTGGCCCGAGAAGCCGGCGGCGTACAGCACACGCCCCGGTACGCCGGTGGCCTCGCCGATCAGGGCGTTGTGGTCCGGCGTCATCTCGTAGAGACCCGCCCAGCCACGTGCGACGGGTACGTCGACCAGCTCGGGGGCGCAGGCACCCACCGCACCACGGAGCAGCGGCAGCCAGGCCGGGTCATAGGTGCGCTCGAAGGCGATGGGCGTGGCCGGGTCGGCGATGCCGAGCAGCAGGCCGTCGGGCGCGGCGTTGTGGAAGTAGAAGGTGGTGCCGTAGTCGATGGTGAACGGGATCCGTACCGGCGCCGGGTCCAGCGCGGGGGTGAAGCCGATCTGCCGCCGGTACGGGTCGACGGGCAGGTCGAGCCCCGCCTTCGCGGCCACGTCCCGGGTCCACGCCCCCGCGCACAGCACGACGGCGCCGGTCCGCACCCGGCCCTGGCTGGTCCAGACCGCGACGACCTCGTCGCCCCTCGTCTCGACGTCGGTGGCGGTCACGTGCGTACGGACCGTGCCGCCGTGGCGCTCGACCCCCGCGGCGTACCCCTCGACGACGGCCCGTGGGTAGGCGAACCCGTCGCGCGCGGCGTACGCGGCCCCCTGGTACCGGTCGACGTCGACGTACGGGTTGAGCCGGTGCACGGCGTCGGCGCTGAGCATGCGGCTCGCCACCCCGCGCTCGTTCTGCATCCCCACCGACTCCTCGAACAGCGCGACGTCGTCGGCGTCCGGCAGGAGGAACAGGTAGCCCGGCTGTTGCAGCCCGATGTCCGCGCCGGGGCGGTTCGCGAAGTCCTCGTACAGCTCGAGGCTGCGGTTGCCGAGGTCGACGTTCGCCGGGTCGGAGAACTGCGCCCGCACTCCCCCGATGGGCTTGCCCGAGCTGCCCGAGGCGAGCTCATCAGCCTCCAGGAGCAGCACGTCGACACCGTCCTCGGCGAGGTGGAACGCCACCGACGCGCCGATCGCGCCGCCGCCGACCACCACCACCTCGGCCCGCGCGGGGAGCCTGCCCCGGCGGTCCGCGGCGTGCCGTGCTGAGGTCATGCACGCATCCTGCCACGCCGTCCTGCGAATGCGGACCCCCGCCGGAACTCTTCCTGTCAGAACTCCCCTGCTCCGGGGAAACAGTTAGTCGGCAGGGCATGTTGCGCGACGTAGACATGGTCTACCCACAGCAACACACCCCACCGACGTGGTACTTCTCCGGGCGTCCCGTCGCGCGGGCGCCGAGGTCAGCTCACGGACGCCGCGCGGCAGTCCGCGCAGGTGCCCCAGAGCTCGATCGTGTGCTCGATGTCGTCGAAGCCCTGGGCGGCCGCCACCTTCGAGGCCCAGGCCTCGACGGTGGGGCCGTCGATCTCGACGGTACTGCCGCAGTGCCGGCACACCAGGTGGTGGTGGTGTTCGCGACGGGCGCACCGGCGGTAGAGACTCTCGCCGTCCTCGGCGCGCAGGACGTCGACCTCGCTCGCGTCCGCGAGCGCCTGCAGCGCCCGGTACACGGTCGCGAGGCCCACGGACTCGCCGCGGGCGCGCAGGGTCTCGTGCAGCTGCTGAGCCGAGCGGAAGTCCGCGAGCTCGTCGAGCGCCTCGACGACAGCCGTCCGCTGGCGGGTCATACGTGCGGCCATCAGCGGCACTCCTTCGCGGCGGCGGCCGCACGTTCCGTTGCGGCAGCCGGCAGGTCGACGTCGTCGGGCAGGTCAGGATGTGGGTCGTGCGCGGGACGTCCCCGGGTCAGGAACGGCGCCACCAGCGACACCACCGCGTACACCGCGATGGCGAGGACCACGATAGTCGCGCCGGGCGAGACGTTGTACCAGTAGGTGATGGTGAGACCGGACACGCAGACCACCACGCCGACGACGCACGCGGTGAGCATGGTGCGCCCGAAGGCGTGCGTGACCTGCTGGGCCACGGCGACGGGCACGATCATGAGCGCGCTCACGAGCAGCAGGCCGACGACGCGCATGGCGACCGTCACGGTGAGGGCCGACACGACGGCGACGATCACGTTCAGCGCCCAGACCGGCAGGCCGGACGCGATGGCGAACTCCTCGTCGTGGCTGACCGAGAACAGCGCGTGCCGCAGGCCCACGCCGATGGCGAGCACCACGAGGGAGAGCACCACGGTGAGCCAGAGGTCGGCGTCGGACACCGTCGAGATGGAGCCGAACAGGTACTGCATGAGGTTCCCGGAGGAGCCGCCGGCGATCCCGATGAGCAGGACACCGCCGGCGATGCCGCCGTAGAACATGATCGCGAGCGCGAGGTCGCCGGAGGTGCGGCCGCGGCGTCGGACCACCTCGATGAGGACGGAGCCGATCACCGCGGCGATCACCGCCCCGGGGACGGCGAGGGTGTCGTTGGGGCTGAGCCCCATGCCCGCGCCGACGAGCCAGCCCAGCGCGACGCCGGTGAGGGCGACGTGCCCGATCCCGTCGCCGAGCAGGGACAGCTTGCGCTGCACCAGGTAGGTACCGACGACGGGCGCGGTCACGCCCACGAGGAGCGCGGCGATGAGGGCGCGCTGCATGAACGGGTCGGTCAGCATCATCATCATCATGGGCGCACCTCCAGGTCGAGAGCCCTGGCTTCGGCGGTGTCCCGCGGAATCCGGCTGCCGTTGTCGTCGGCGTGCGGGTGCTGGTGCCGGTGTCCGACGCGGTCGTGGTCGTGCCGGGCCCGCGGCGGGGCGCCGTCGTGCACCACCTTGCCGTGTCGCAGCACGACGGCGCGGGAGACGAGCGGTTCGAGCTCGCCGAGCTCGTGGAGCACGACGAGCACCGTGAGGCCGCCGTCGACCAGCCGCTCCATGGTGGCGGCGAACGCCTCCTGGCTGGCGACGTCCACGCCCGCGACGGGCTCGTCCAGGACGAGGAGGTCGGGCTCACGCACCAGGGCACGCGCGATGAGGATGCGCTGCTGCTGGCCGCCCGACAGGAGGTGCACCGGGTCGCGCACCCGGTCGGCGAGGCCCACCTGGTCGAGGGCTGCGTCGACCTGGTCGCGCCAGCCGCGCGGCAGCCGCAGCCGGCGGCCGTGCAGCAGCCCGGACGCGACGACCTCCTGCGCGGTGGACGGGATGCCGCCGCCGGCGCCGGCGCGCTGCGGGACGTAGCCGATACGGCCCCAGTCGACCGCAGCACTGCGCCGGCCCGCGCCGAGGGGCTCGCCCAGCAGCCGGACGGTGCCCTCCGACGGCGTGTTGATGCCGACCAGCGCCCGCACGAGGGTCGACTTGCCGGAGCCGTTGGCGCCGAGGACCGCGACGACCTCGCCGCGGTCCACCGTCAGGTCGATGCCGCGCAGGATGTGGCTCGCGCCCGCACGAAAGTGCAGGCCGCGGGCCTCGATGACGGGTTCGCTCGTCTCGGTCACCTGCCTAGTGTCCGTCATTCGCAGACCAGGCCCTCCTCCAGCTCGGCCAGGTTGGCCCGCATCACGGAGACATAGTCGTCGCCGGCAGCCGTGGCCTCGTCGGACAGGCCCTCCAGCGGGTCGAGCACCGCCGTCTCGACGCCCAGGTCGGAGGCCAGCGTCTCGGTGACCTTGGGGCTCACCAGGGTCTCCGAGTAGAGCGTCTTGACGCCCCGCTCCTCGACGACGTCGCCGATCTCGCGGAGGCGGGCCGGGGAGGGCTCGACCTCGGGGTCGAGCTCGGAGATGCCCACCTGCTCCAGGGCGTACCGGTCGGCGAGGTAGCCGAACGCCGCGTGGCTCGTCACCAGCGTGGCTCCCTGGCAGGCGGCCAGGCCGTCCGCGAACTCCTGGTCCAGCTCGTCGAGCTGCTGGCCCAGTCGCTGGGCACCGGCGGCGTACTCGTCGGCGTGCTCCGGGTCCATGGCGGCCAGCTCGTCGGCGACGGCCTGCCCGACGGCGGCGAGCCGGCTCGGGTCCAGCCAGAAGTGGGGGTCGGTGGCGCCGTGGTCGTGCTCGTCGGCGTGCTCGGCGTGCTCCTCCTCGGTCTCCCCCGCGTGCTCTTCCTCGTGCTGCTCCTCGGCGTGCTCCACGAGACCGGCCGCGTCGGCGGCGTCGATCACGTGCTCGGGCGCGCGCGCCTCGACACCCTCGTCGACGGCGTTCTGGAAGCCGGACAGGTAGACCACGAGGTCCGCGGTGCCGATCTCGCGAACCTGCGCCGGGGAGAGCTCGAGGTCGTGCGGCTCGGCGGCCGGGGGCGTGAGATTGTCGACGGTGACCAGGTCGCCGCCGATCTGCTGCACCACGTACTGGAGCGGGTAGAACGACGCGAGCACGGTGACGCCGTCGGACTCGTCAGCGGAGCCGCTTGCCCCCGAGGTCGAGCAGCCTGCGAGGGTCGCGGAGGCGACGAGAGCGAGGCCGGCCAGGGCAGCGCCGGAGGTGCGAGTCGATGTCATGAGAACGATTCTCACGCTTGTTGAGAACGGTTGTCAAAGATCGGGGCGGAGAGTTCGGTCACGCCCGTTCGCCGCACCCCACACCACTGGTCGAGCTTGTCGCGACCCGGTCGACCGTGGCGCCCGACACCACGTCTCGACAGGCCTGACCTTCTGGAGCGAACGGTAGGCTGGGCGGACATTGTTTCCCGCCTGTTCCCCTGGAGAGAGCCCTCGTGTCCGACAAGTCAGTGCGCTCTGCGCAGACCGCCAAGCTCGACGCCGTCGTCTCGCTCGCCAAGCGACGAGGTTTCGTCTTCCCGTCGGGTGAGATCTACGGCGGAACGCGCTCGGCGTGGGACTACGGCCCCCTGGGTGTGGAGCTCAAGGAGAACATCAAGCGCCAGTGGTGGCGTGCGACGGTCACGAGCCGCGACGACATCGTCGGCCTCGACTCGTCGGTCATCCTGCCCCGGCAGGTGTGGGTCGCCTCCGGCCACGTCGGCGTGTTCACGGACCCGCTCACCGAGTGCCTCTCGTGCCACAAGCGCTACCGCGTGGACCAGATGCAGGAGGCGCACGCTGAGAAGAAGGGCATCGACGACCCGGACTCCGTGCCGCTGACCGACCTCGTGTGCGTCAACTGCGGCACCCGCGGTCAGTGGACCGAGCCGCGCGACTTCAACATGATGCTGAAGACGCACC
Source organism: Promicromonospora iranensis (assembly GCF_028994775.1). Lineage (GTDB taxonomy): Bacteria > Actinomycetota > Actinomycetes > Actinomycetales > Cellulomonadaceae > Promicromonospora > Promicromonospora iranensis_A. The sequence goes on from NZ_JAJQMN010000004.1 coordinate 65,371, forward strand.
TCGGTCCGGTCGAGGACGAGTCCGGGCTGCACTACCTGCGCCCCGAGACCGCGCAGGGCATCTTCGTGAACTTCGCCAACGTCGCCGCCGCCGCGCGCAAGAAGCCGCCGTTCGGCATCGGCCAGATCGGCAAGTCGTTCCGCAACGAGATCACGCCCGGCAACTTCATCTTCCGCACGCGCGAGTTCGAGCAGATGGAGATGGAGTTCTTCGTCAAGCCCGGCGAGGACGAGGAGTGGCACCAGTACTGGATCGACCAGCGCACCGCCTGGTACACGGATCTCGGTATCTCGGCCGACAACCTGCGCCACTACGAGCACCCCAAGGACAAGCTGTCGCACTACTCGACCCGCACGGTGGACATCGAGTACCGCTTCGGCTTCCAGGGCAGCGAGTGGGGCGAGCTCGAGGGCATCGCGAACCGTACGGACTTCGACCTGAAGACCCACACGGAGAGCTCGGGCAAGGACCTGGCGTACCGCGACCCGGTGACGAACGAGAAGTACTACCCCTACGTCATCGAGCCGGCCGCGGGCCTGACCCGGTCCCTCATGGCCTTCCTGGTCGAGGCCTACGCCGAGGACGAGGCGCCGAACACCAAGGGCGGCGTCGACAAGCGCACGGTCCTGCGCCTCGACCCGCGTCTGGCCCCCGTCAAGGCCGCGGTGCTCCCGCTGTCCAAGACGGCGGACCTGCTCCCGGCGTCGGAGGCCCTGGCCACCGAGCTGCGCAAGCACTGGAACGTCGACTACGACGTGACGCAGGCCATCGGCAAGCGCTACCGCCGACAGGACGAGATCGGCACGCCGTTCTGCATCACCGTCGACTTCGACACCCTCGACGACCAGGCGGTCACCATCCGGCACCGCGACTCCATGCAGCAGGAGCGCGTGGCGCTGGACAAGGTGGTCAGCTACCTGGCCGGTCACCTCGTCGGGGCCTGAGGGTCTCGACAGGCTCGACCAACGGCAGCGGCTGGTTCAGGCGCGCGCGTCCTGTGCCTGCTCTCGTAGCAGGCGCAGGACGCGCGCGGCGTCTCTGTCGGTCGTCTCGATCTCGTGCAAGGGCTGGGCGCGGAGCGTCGCGTGCTCGCCGGCGACGAGGACCGCACGCCTCGTGTCCTCCGCCGGCACGAAGCGCACAGCAAACGTACGGAGCCAGATCTCGAGCGAGAACCGTCCGCCCTCGCCGAGCTCGATGAGCCGAGCTACGCCCTCGGCGGTCGTGACACCCTCCAGCGGGTACTTCCTGCCCAGCGGAGTCACCGCCGCCGCGCCCGTCCGCACGAGGCCGGTGAGCCACGCGACGGCCTCGGGGCCGTCGGGCAGCGCGAGCTCGATCGGGTCGGCGACGGCGATCGGCGCACCGAGCAGCGCCGCGGCGGCGATCCCCTCGAACCGGTACTCCAGGTCTGCCAGCCCTTCCATCAGCGTGACGGTCATGCTCAGATCGTCCGCGGCACCCGTGTCACCCGCGTGCGCGGCGACGGTGCGCCGGACGTCGTCGTCGAGCGGCTCCAGCTCGATCCTCATCTGCTTGCCGGCGGCGGCCAGGAGCGACGACAGCATCTCCCAGGACGGCGACCGGGCACCCGTCTCGATCGCCGCGACCGTGCCGCGCGAGACACCGGCCCGCACGGCCAGACCGGCCTGCGTCTGCTTCGCGTCGTACCGAGCGCTCCTCACGAGCCGGGCCACGTTCACCTGCGCGCCTTCGTTCTCCACGCAACTCATCGTGCCCTGTACGGCGCTGCAGTGCCGAGGAGGATGACCGCGCCTGTGGACAACCCGCCCTCGGAGTGACACCACTTCTGGGCGGTGTGTTGCGCTGGGTGGACATTGTCAACGCAGCGCAACGCACTCCCCAGGCGTAGGCACTCCCCGAGGCGCCTCGGGGAGCCGTGCCGGTGCCGGCGACCCGCAACGATCACCCGGGTGAGATCCGCCCGAACCGGGCGAATCCAGCCACCGTCGCCGGTGCCCTGAAGCACAAGAGGACCGGGCAGTGGCGCCCGTTCTCCGCCCGGATCCTCACCATCCATTTCGACCCCGCGGGCCGGGCCGGATCACGCCAGGTCGCTACGGTCCGCACCAACAGGACCTGCAGCTACAGCCGTCAGTTCACCGCGACCCGCTCGGGCACGTGGACGGTGAAGTTCGGGGGCAACAGCGCCTACCAGCCGACCGGGCCGCCGACGCCGGCTGGGGCTGCGACTCCTACTCCTGACGGCCGTATCGGGGCGTACTGACCATCCCGCGCCTTGTGGAACACTTAGGCAATGCTTACCTCACCTGCGGCTGCGCCCGCGGGACGCCGTGAGGGTGCGGAAGCCGTAGCCCACCGTGCCCGACGCAGGACGCTCGCGCTGGCGACGGCGCTCATCGCCCTGCTGCTCGTCGTCCTCGCGAGCCTCGCGCTCGGCGTCCGCGACATCAACCCCGCAGAGGTCTGGCGCGCCCTGACCGCTCCGGTCGCCGGATTCGTGGACCACGACGTGGTGCTGGACCAGCGACTGCCACGCACCATCGTGGGTCTGGCGGCCGGGGTCGCGCTCGGCACGGCGGGCACCCTGATCCAGGGAGTCACGCGTAACCCGATCGCCGACCCCGGCCTGCTGGGGCTGAACTCGGGCGCGTCGCTCGCCGTGGTCTGCGCGGTCTGGCTGTTCGGCATCACCTCGCCGATCGGCTACGTCTGGTTCGCCTTCCTCGGCGCCGCCGGCGCGGCCGCGATCGTCTTCTCCGTGGGGCGCGGGCAGCCCGTGCGCCTGGCCCTGGTCGGCGCCGCCGTGACGGCGCTCATCACGCCGCTCATCACGCTCGTCCTGCTGCAGGACCAGCAGGCGTTCAACCTGTACCGGTTCTGGTCGGTCGGCTCCCTGACGGGCCGTGGCCTGGACACCGTCGCCTGGCTGTGGCCGTTCATCGTGGTCGGTGTCGTCCTCGCGGCAGTGCTCTCGCACCGGCTCAACATGCTGGCCCTCGGCGAGGACGTCGCGACGGCGCTCGGCCAACGCGTGGGCACCACCCGGACCCTGTCCGCGATCGCCATCGTGCTGCTCGCCGGAACGGCGACGTCGCTCGCCGGCCCGATCGCGCTGGTCGGGCTCGTGGTGCCGCACGCGGCACGCCGTCTGATCGGCACGGACTACCGCTGGGTCATGGGGATCGCTGCCCTGCTGGGCCCCGTGATGCTGCTGGCCGCCGACGTCCTCGGCCGGCTCGTCCTGCCCCAGTCGGAGCTCGAGGCCGGCGTGGTCGCCGCGCTCCTCGGCGCGCCGGTGCTGATCGCCGTCGCCCGCAGCAGGAACGTGGTGGGGGCGTGATGACCACCGACGCCGTCGAGACCGCCGTCGCCCGCCTGCGCGCCGCCCGGCGCCGCCGCCATGTCCTCGTCGTGGCCGGCATGATTCTCATCGTGCTCGTGGCCGGGACCGGCGCCCTCCTGGTCGGCGCCGCCGGGCTGACCCCCGGCCAGGCGATCGCGGGCGCCGTCGGCCTCGGCGACAAGGGCGACGTCTTCATCATCCAGAAGCTGCGTCTGCCCCGCATCGAGGCGGCCGTCGTGGTCGGCGGCGCGTTCGGCCTGGCCGGCGCCCTGTTCCAGTCGACCCTGCGCAACCCGCTCGCCTCGCCCGACATCCTCGGCATCTCCAGCGGCGCGAGCCTCGGGGCCGTGACCGGCCTGCTCGCCCTGGGCCTGAGCGGAGTCGTGCTGTCCGCCATGGCTTTCGCGGGCGCCGGTCTCGTCGCGATCGCGATCTGGCTGCTGGCCTGGCGCAAGGGCTTGCACTCGATCCGGTTCGTGCTGGTCGGCGTCGGGTTCGCCTACCTGTGCTCGTCCCTGGTCGCCTGGTCCATGGCCCGGGCGGAGGAGAACGAGGCGGCGGGGGTCCTGATCTGGACCGTCGGCTCCGTGTCCGACATCCGCGGTGACCAGCTCGCGCTCGTCGCCGCCGGCACGCTCGTGCTGTCCGCCGCCGTCACCGTCGTCTCGCGGACCCAGGGTCCGCTCTCGCTCGGGGACGACAACGCGCGTTCCCTGGGTGTGCGCGTAGACGCCGCCCGCATCGGCACGCTGCTGCTCGCCGTGGCGCTCGTCGCGCTCGCGACCAGCGCGGCCGGCCCCATCGCCTTCGTCGCCCTGGTCGCCCCCGCCATCGCCCGCCGCCTGGTGAACGACGGCGGCGCGGCTCTCGCTGCGTCCGCCGCCACCGGTGCCGCCCTGACCCTGGTGGCGGACGTCGTCGGACAGCACGCGCTGCTCGGAGTCGCCGCCCCCGTGGGCATCGTCACGGGGCTCGTGGGCGCCCCCTACCTGCTGTGGCTGCTCGCCACCACCGAGAAGAGGAGCCGATGACCAACCTGCGCGCCGAAGGCGTCAGCCTGGGCTACGACGGACTGCGTGTCATCGAGGGCCTCGACCTGACGCTGCCCGACGGCAAGATCACCGCCGTCGTCGGACCGAACGCCTGCGGCAAGTCCACCCTCCTGCGGGGCCTGGCCCGCCTGCACCCGCTGGACGGCGGCCGGATCACGCTCGACGGCACCGACATCACCGCCATGCCCCGCAAGGAGCTGGCCCGCAAGGTCGGCATGCTGCCGCAGTCGTCCATCGCGCCCGACGGCGTCCGGGTCGCCGAGCTCGTCAGCCGCGGCCGGTACCCGCACCAGGGCTGGTTCGGCAGGCACTCCTCCGACGACGACGCGGTGGTCACCACCGCGCTGAGGTCCACGGGCGTCGAGGAGCTCGCGGACCGTCCGGTCGCCGAGCTGTCGGGCGGCCAGCGGCAGCGCGTCTGGATCGCCATGGTCCTGGCGCAGCAGACGGACATCGTGCTGCTCGACGAGCCGACGACGTTCCTCGACGTGCGCCACCAGCTCGATCTGCTGGACCTGCTCACCGAGCTGAACCGGGACCGCGGCACCACCGTCGCGATGGTGTTGCACGAGCTCAACCTCGCCGCGCGCTATGCCGACCACCTCGTGGTGATGTCGAAGGGGCGGATCGTCGCCGAGGGGGCGCCGTCGGACGTGCTGACCCGAGAGGTGGTGAGCGAGGCGTTCGACCTGCGCGCCCAGGTGGTGCCCGACCCGGTGGCCGGATCGCCGCTCGTGGTGCCGATGGGCCGGTTCCACTCCGGCGCGTAACGCACCTCACCCGGGGCTCCTCAATTCCGCAACATCGTCGTTACCTAATGTGGTTAGGCTTACCTCATATCGACCGGCGCCCGCCGGTCGTTCGACTGAACCCAGGAGTAACCGTGCGCCCTCGCCGTTCCCTCGCGGCGGCCGTCGGCCTTGTCGCCGCGTCCGCCCTCGCCCTGTCGGGCTGTGCGTCCGAGACCCCGGCCGCGGACGGTGCGACGCCGTCGGCCAACGGCTCCGGCGCGACCGACGAGTTCCCCCTGACGATCGAGCACGCCCTCGGCGAGACCACCATCGAGGAAGCGCCCGAGCGCGTCGCCACGTGGGGCTGGGGATCCACCGAGGCCGCGATCGCGGCGGGCGTCCACCCCGTGGCCATCGCCGAGCAGACCTGGACCGTCGGTGCGGGCAACCTCCTGCCGTGGGTCGAGGAGGCCTACGACGAGGCGGGTGTCGACCACCCCACCGTGCTGACCGACGCCGAGGCCGGCGCCTCCGTGCCCTACGAGGAGTTCGCGGCCGCCGAGCCCGACGTCATCGTCGCCACCTACTCCGGCATCACGCAGGAGCAGTACGACCTGCTCAGCGAGATCGCCCCGGTCGTCGCCTACCCGGATGGTCCGTGGCAGACGTCGTGGGAGGACACCATCACGCTGACCGCCGAGGCGCTCGGCCGTAGTGCTGCGGGTGAGCAGGTGCTGGCCGACATCGACGGATACCTCGCCGGACTCGCGGAGGAGCACCCCGAGTTCGAGGGCCAGACCATCGCGGCGATCTGGGACTCGCCGGACCTCGACGCGGTGTACGTGTACAACTCGTCCGACGCACGCGCGGGCTTCCTGGAGCGTCTCGGCTTCACGACCGCCCCGGCCGTCGACGAGCTCGACACCAGCAACGGCAAGGAGTTCACCTACACCCTGTCCTACGAGGAGCTGGACAAGCTCGAGTCGGACGTCGTGGTCAACTACTCGCAGACCGAGGAGCTCGCGGCGGAGGTTCCGGACAAGCCCGAGCTGCAGGCGATCCCGGCCGTCAAGGCGGGCAAGCTCGCCCAGCTCGCCGGCACGATCCCCGTCTCGTCGGTCGGCCCGCCGACCGCGCTGTCGTACGACTACCCGGACGGTGTGCCCGCCCTGGTCGACGCGCTCGCCGACGTCCTGGGTGAATGACCAGCCAACGGACCTCGGTCTGATCGACTCGCTGGCTGCGACGCTCGGCGAGTAACAGCTCCCGGGGTACGCCTACGAATTCGGGGTCGGTTGCCCTGAGTAGACATCATCTACTCAGGGCAACCGACCCCGAATTCGTACGGTCACCCCGGGGCGCTCCCGCCGGCCGAGCCACCCGCTGGTCGAGCTTGTCGAGACCCACCCCTACAACGCGGCGACGCCCGGCTTGTCCAGCGCACCGCCGTAGCGGCGGTCGCGGCGCGCGTACTCCTCGACGGCGCGCCAGAGGTGGCGGCGGTCGACGTCCGGCCACGGCTCGTCGAGGAACACCATCTCGGCGTAGGCCGCCTGCCACAGCATGAAGTTCGACGTGCGCTGCTCTCCGGACGAGCGCAGGAACAGGTCCACGTCGGGCAGGTCGGCCAGGTACAGATACTTCTGCACGGTCTTCTCGTTGACCCGCTTCGGGTCGAGCCTGCCGGAGGCGGCGTCCCGTGCCATGGCGGCGGCGGCGTCGGCCAGCTCGGCCCGGCCGCCGTAGTTGACGCACATCGTCAGGGTGCAGAGGTCGTTGTCCTTGGTGCGTTCCTCGGCCTCTTGGAGCACGTTGATCACGGACTTCCACAGCTTCGGACGGCGACCGGCCCAGCGGATCCGCACGCCCCACGACGCCATGACGTCGCACTGGCGCTGCATGACCTCGTGCGTGAAGTTCATCAGGAAGCGCACCTCCTCGGGCGAACGCTTCCAGTTCTCGGTGCTGAAGGCGTACGCCGAGACGTACTCGACGCCGACGTCGACCGCTCCCGCGACGACGTCGAGCAGCGACTTCTCGCCCGCGCGGTGCCCCTCGATGCGGGGCAGGCCGCGCGCGTTGGCCCACCGCCCGTTGCCGTCCATGACGACGGCGACATGGCGCGGCACGAACTCCTTCGGGATCTGCGGGGCGCGCGCGCCGGACGGGTGCGGAAAGGGCGCCACCAGCTTGCGGCTCGCGGTGCGGGCCATCAGCGCTCCACCATCTTCAACGATCGCAACGTTCTCTCCAGGTAGTACTGGCCATAGGCGGCGACGAGGCCGCTCGCCTCCTTACGGTGCCGCGCGTCGGACGCGTCGGCGGTCACCCAGTCACCCGCGAGCAGCGAGGACAGCAGGGCGAAGGTCTCGGGGGCAGGGGCGGTGGAGCCCGGCGGCCGGCAGCGCGGGCAGACGGCGCCGCCCTGCGCCACGTTGAACGAGTGGTGCGGCCCGGGCTCGCCGCAACGTGCGCAGTCCTCGAACGACGGCGCCCAGCCGGCCACCGCGAGCGCACGCAGCAGGTACGAGTCGAGCACCAGGTTGGCGTCGTGGTGCCGCTCCGAGAGAGCCCGCAGCCCGCCCGCGAGCAGCCAGTACTGCTGCACCGCCGGCTCATGCTCCTGGGAGACCAGCCGGTCGGCGGCCTCCAGCATCACGGTGCCGGCCGTGTACAGGCCGTAGTCCTGGCTGATGGCCCGCGCGTACGCGCCGATGGTCTCGACCTGCGTCACGGTGTCGAGCCCCATGCCGGGCCGGGGGCTGCGGCCGGTGTGGAGCTGCACGTCGACGGCCATGAACGGCTCCAGCCGCGCACCGAACTTGGACGACGTGCGCCGCACACCCTTGCCCACGCCGCGCACCTTGCCGTGCTCGCGCGTCAGGAACGTCACGATCCGGTCCGCCTCACCCAGCTTGTGGGTGCGCAGGACTATCGCATCGTCTCGGTACAGGGGCACGGCACCATCATCCCAGGTACGTCTGACACTCCGCGCCCAGCCCCCAACGTCCGCTGCGCTCCGCGTCAGCGCTCTCCATCTTCTGGTCGCGCTGACGCTGCACTCCGCTACGGCCGGGTGCCTCGTTCCTCGGCCCCCAACCTCCGCTGCGCTCCGCGTCAGCGCTCGACGAACCGCGTACCGTCCGGCGTCAGCTCCGGCTCCCACACGAACCGGTGGATCACGTGCTTCTCGAGCACGCCCCGGACGATGAGCGCGACGGTGCCCCAGATCGCGAAGAGCAGGACCGTCTGCAGGAAGTTGTTGGAGATCTTGTCGAACCCGGTGAGGGCGAGCGTGGGGATCAGGAACATCAGGCCGAGGAACGCGGGCAGCAGATGCACGCCGATCCACTGCACCACCGAGAGCAGCTCGATCCGGCGTTCGGCGATGACACCGTGGTAGTCCATCACGTTGACCACGTGGTCCGCCCGCCACTTGGCGACGTGCCTCGCGACGGTCCACTGCGCGTCCCGGGCGTCGAGGGAGGAGCTGCCGGCCGGCAGCCAGATCCCGAGGATCTTGTGGATCTCGGCGGGCGTGAGGTAGCCCTTGTCGAGGATCGTGAGGCTGTGCACCGGCGGCTGGCGCGTGTTCGTCGGCAGCGCGAGCGCAGCGAGGAACAGCAGCACACCGCTGCTCCCGAGCAGTCCCACGAGCGCGTCCGGGAGCCATGGCAGGAGCAGGGTCGCGGAGGCGAACGCGAGCGCGCCGAGCAGCGCGCAGACGATGCGGTTCTTCATGGTCATGGTGAGCAGGACTTTACCGGCATCTCACCCTGGCAGGCCGCAAAGGTCCGGCTGCCGATCAGAAGAACAGCGTGTCCCGCCTGCCCAGCGGGCGTGCGACGAGCCACCACGCGAGGACCTGGAGCGCGAGGACCGCGGGCAGCACCACGATCGCCACGATCCCGAGCGATGCCATGGCCTCCGGGGATATCCCGCCCTCGACCAGGCGTGGCCAGGCGGCGACGGCGGTGCCGACGACGGGGGCCACGATCATCACCGAGGTGACGATCACCGGCAGCGGCCCGGTGCGGCGCAGCCGCCACGCGACCACGGCGTCGCCGTGCAGGCGCGTCACCACAACCGCCACGATGCCGAGGGCCAGCGCGGCAACGCCGCTCCCCCAGGCCGCTCCGAGGAGCGCGCCCCAGCTCCCCGCGAGGACGATGCTCGCGACCACGAGCACGACGTCCCACACGTCCCGCCAGACGTGACCGGGCCGCCTGCTGCGCAGCCAGATCCCGGCGTCGCGCAGCGCCCACGACGCGAGCAGCGCGATCGCGACGGGATAGCCCGCGTTCAACAGCACCGCCACGGCGTGCGGGAAGACGCCGACCAGCACCCCGAGCGCGGCCACGAGCCACACCTCTCCGGGCAGGAGCAGCGGCCCGACGGCGCCCAGCACCACGCGCCTCTCCGCCGGTTCGCGCCGCCGCGAGCCGCCGTCGTGGTCGCGCTCCTGCAGCAGGGTCGCGCCCGCGCCCTGGACGGCGCCGTCGAGCACCACCCACCCGGTCACCAGGACGGTCAGGAGAACGGCCCAGGCCGCCGCGTTCATCGCGCCACCGCCGGCTCGAGCCTGTCGTCCGCCGGGCCGACCACATCGTCGTCGGACACCCGCGGGCTCGCCGCGCCGAAGCGGAGCAGGACGTCCGGTCCGGCGCCGTCGTCCTTCGCGCGCACCGGGCGAGTGTTGAACAGGGGCAGCACGAACAGGAAATGAACAGCAGCGAGCAGCGCGAACTGCAGACGAGCGAGCTCCGTGGCCTCCACGGTCCCGAGACTACGTAGCCGGACCGGTCACGGCGACAGGATTCGGGCGGAACTGGGGAAAGGTCAGGGATGACCCCGAACACGTGGTGGGGCAGGCCCTACATTCTGCCTGCGGGGCCTGCGGAACCGGCCCGGTCGACGTCGTCCCCGCCGCCCAGGTCCGTGCAGTCGACGGCGACGGCGTCGTGGGCGCGCAGATAAGGACCCGCGCCCGTGTCACCTTGCACCGCGGCGGCCAGTGGCCGCCAGTGCTCGCGGCCCACCAGCACGGGGTGCCCGGGCCGGCCGTCGTAGACGGCACGGCGGAGCAGGTGTCGGGCGGCCTCCGGCTCCTGGAACGCGTCGCGCTCGCCGGACGCACCGAGCACCCGGCGCACGGCGTCGGCCCGCAGGCCGGGCAGATCGACGAGCGAGACGACGGCGGCGTCGGCCTCCGTCTCCCCCGCGGCGGCGAGGCCCGCGCGCAGGGACGCCGCGATCCCGCTCGCCCAGCCGGCCGCGACCACGACCCCGGCGCCGGCAGGCACCAGCGCTCGAGCCTCGTCGGCGCGCGCGCCGAGCACTGCGACGACGTCCGCGCAGCCGCCGTCGCGCAGCGCCCGGCAGGCCAGGTCGAGCCACGGGGTGCCGTCGTCGGCCCGGGCCAGCGCCTTGGGCATCCCGAACCGGGTCCCGGCCCCACCGGCCAGCACCACCCCGACCGCTCTCATCGTCCCGCCCCGGTGGGGTAGCGGGCAGGACAGGAAGGCGTCATGCGTGGTTCTCCTGGTTGTGCCGGCGGATCAGGTCAGTACGGGGTGCGCTGGGTGTGCGCCTGCCACGCCGCGAACGGCTCGCCCGCCCGCGCGATCCGCTGCTCGACGACGGGTTGGGGCCAGGTCGACCGGTCCCGCGCGAGGAGCTCGTAGAACTCGCGGTCGTCGAAACCGGCCCGTTCCGCGTCGTGCCGGTCCGCGGCGAAGACGACGCGGTCCACCCGGGCCCACAACGCGGCCGACAAGCACAACGGGCAGGGCTCGCACGACGCGTAGAGCGTAGCCCCGGCCAGCGAGAACGTGCTCAGGGCCTGGCACGCGGCCCGGATCGCCACCACCTCGGCGTGCGCCGTGGGATCGAGGTCGCGGGTCACCCGGTTCCCGGCTGCCGCCACCTCGACACCGGCGCGCACGACGACGGCCCCGAAGGGGCCACCGCCGTCGGCCACGTTCTGGGTGGCGACCTCGACGGCGCGGACGAGCCACGCCTCGTCATCGCTCGCGGCTGCCCGGGACGGATTGCCGGACGTCTCCATAGGACTGATCACCCTTCGATGCTCGCACCGTGGCGTTTCAACCACATACCCAGCAGGTCACAGTAGCTCCACGTCGAACGTAGGTCTGGTCGCTCCCAGACCGCCCATGGAGCGACCAGACCTACGTTCAGCACCCGAGGTGGAGTCGGTACCGTGACGGGCATGGGTACCGCCGCCGACTTCGCCGGGTTCGCCGAGAGCCAGGCGCTCAACGGCGGCTCCCCCACCTATCAGGACTGGGCGCGCGGGGTCGCCGCCGACCCGGAGCTGTGCGCCCTGCTCGACACGCTGCCCGCGCCCAGGCGGCAGCCCAACCTGCTGTTCGCGGCGGCGCGGCTGGCGGGGGCGCCCACCGGCAGCTGGGCCGAGGTGCGGCCCTGGTTGCTCGCCGCGTGGCCCGAGGTCGAACTGGTGATGCGCACCCACACCACGCAGACCAACGAGCCGCGGCGCTGCGCCACGCTCCTGCCGATCCTCGCGGCGATCGACGGGCCGGTCGCACTGATCGAGGTCGGAGCGTCGGCGGGGCTGTGCCTCTACCCGGACCGGTACTCCTACCTGTACACCTCGCCCGATGGCGGCCGCACCCGCCTCGACCCGCCCGACGGGCCGAGCGAGGTGGTGCTGCCCTGCGCCATCGAGGGTCCGGTCCCCACGCGGGTGCCCGACGTCGTCTGGCGCGCCGGCATCGACCTCAGCCCCCTGGACGTGCGTGCCCCGGCCGACCTCGCCTGGCTGGAGGCGCTGGTCTGGCCGGAGCACACCGACCGGATCGGGACGCTGCGCGCCGCCGCGCACCTCGTGGCCCAGGACCCGCCGCAGCTGGTCACCGGCGATCTGCTGGACGGCCTGCCGGACCTGGTCGCCGCCGCACCCGCCGACGCCACCGTCGTGGTGCAGAACTCCGCGGCGCTCTACTACCTCACGGCCGCCGGCAAGGCGGCATTCGCCGACACGATGGCCGGCCTACGGCGCACACGCGGTGCCGTCTGGCTGAGCAACGAGGGCTGGACGGTGCTGCCCGACGTCGCGGCCCGGCTCCCCGAGGGCCTCGCACCCCAGTTCATCCTGGCCCGCGACGGCGATCCGGTGGCGCTCACCGACCCGCACGGCCGGTCGGTGCGGCTGCTGTGACCGGACCGGTACGCGCGGTCATCTGTCTGACGTCGCTCCCAGCAGCTCCCACAGGCGGTCCCGCTGGATCGGCAGGTCGCGGGGACGCACCCCCGTGGCGTCCGCTATCGCGTTCGCCAGCGCCGGGGCCACCGGGTTGTACGGGGCCTCGCTCATCGACTTCGCGCCACGTGGGCCCAGCCGGTCGACGGTGTCGGCGAACAGCACCTCGGTGACCGGGACGTCGGACAGCTGCGGCATCCGGTAGTGCCGCAGGGTGCGCGTCACGACGACGCCGTCGCGCACCACCATCCGCTCGGTCATCGCCGAGCCGAGCGCCTGCCCCACCCCGCCGTCGATCTGCCCTCGCAGCTGCTCCGGGTTGATCACGACTCCGGCGTCCGCGGCGTGCACCGACCGCAGGATCCGCACCTCACCGGTCCCACGATGCACGGCGACCCGAAACCCGTGCACGTTGAACGCCACAGACCGAGGCGACCCGTCATGAGTGGCCTCGGCCCACACCCCAGCCAGCTGAGTGCTGGCTATTTGCGCGATCGCATCGGTTCGACCCGACAAATGCCCAGCACTCAACGAATCCAGTGTGGTCTTGAGGGACTGTGCCGCTCGTTGGACCGCCAGGCCTGCTACTACCGAGCCCGCCGAGCCGAACGCGCCGGTGTCGTAGCCGGCGGTCGCCGTGTCCGACGAGCGCACCCGCACCCGGTCGACCGGCACCCCGAGCTCCGTGGCCGCGATCTGCGCATGCACCGTGGTGGTGCCGTTGCCGAACTCGGCGGTCCCGACGTCGACCACGAAGTCGCCGTCGGCTCCCACCGTGACCCGGGCATGCGTGAAGTGCCCGCGGGGCGGGATGGTCGCGATCATCGCGAGCGCCACTCCCGTGCCGACCGACCACTCCCCGTGCAGCCAGGTCTCGACAGGCTCGACCGCCGGGGGCGGCTCGACCGGGGACGGCTCCCGGGCCAGGGCCTCCTCGACCAGGTCGAGGCACTGGTCCAGTCCGTAGGACCCGTACTCCAGGTCCCCGTCCACGGGACGTCCGACGACGAACGGGTCGCCCGGCCGGATGACGTTCCGCCGCCGCATCTCCACGGGGTCGATGCCGAGTCGCGCGGCGAGCTCGTCGATGGCGCCCTCGATGGCGAACTGCACCTGCCCCAGCCCGTACCCGCGGAACGCCCCGGACGGCACGTTGTTCGTGTAGACCGACTCTGCGTCGACGCGCTTGTTCGGGGCGCGGTAGACGGCCATGGACTCGTGCACGCCGTGGAACAGGACGCCCGGCGCGTGGTTGCCGTAGGCGCCGGTGTCGGCGAGGACGTCGATGGCGAGCGCCGTCAGGTGTCCGTCGGCGTCGGCGCCCGCGCGGACACCGATCCGCATCGGATGCCGGCACGGCACCATGGTGAACTGCTGCTCGCGGCTGAGCTCCCACTGCACCGGCCGGCCGGTGCGCAGGGCCGCGAGCGCCACGACGTCCTCGACGAGCAGCTCCTGCTTGCCGCCGAACCCGCCGCCGACGCGCCCGGCCACCACCCGCACCCGCTCCTCGGGAAGGTCCAGGAGCCGGGCCAGCTCGTCCCGCACGAGGAACGGCACCTGCGTGGAGGTGCGCACGTGCAGGACGGGCTGCTCCGCACCCGCCGAAGGACCGGGCGAGAGCCAGGCGCGGGCACCGTGCGTCTCCAGGGCCACGTGGTTCACGCGGTCGGTGGTCCAGGTGCCCTCCACGGTGGCGGCCGATGCCGCGAGGGCCGCGTCGACGCCGCCGTGGCCCGGCTCCGCGTACTCCTCGTGCAGCTGCGCGACGACGTTCCGGCTCGCGTCCGCGACGCGGTGCTCGTCCGGCGTCCTGCCGGGGTGGATCAAGGGTGCGCCCGGCTGCCGGGCGGCCTCCGGGTCGAAGACGGCGGGCAGCGTCTCGTACTCGACGTCCACGAGGGCGAGGGCCGCGCGGGCCTGCCGTGGCGTCTCGGCGACGGCGACGGCCACCCGCTGGCCCACGAACCGCAGGACGGGGTCGAGCATGCGGGTGTCGTCAGGGTCGTCGAGTCGGTTCTCGTGCCGGGCCGTCGAGTAGAGGGTGTCGGGGACGTCGTGATGGGTGAGCACGAGGTGCACGCCGGGCGCGCGGCGAGCCGCCGTCGCGTCGATGCGGATGATCCGGGCGTGCGGGTGCGGGCTGCCGAGCACCGCGACGTGCAGCAGGCCGGGCGGGGCGGGCTCGTCCAGCGTGTACGCCTCGCGGCCGCTCACCACCCGGGCGGCGGCCGGCGCGACGACGGCGCGGCCGAACGCCTGGCCGGGCTCCGCCACCTCGGTGTTCACGCGCCCGGCGAGGGCGTCCCGGATCGAGCGGTACCCCGTGCACCGGCAGAGGTTGCCCTTGAGCTCGCCCACTGGTGGGGGCGTGCCGGCGACGGTGCAGACCAGGCCCGCCGTGCAGAAGCCGCACTGGAACGCGGCGGCCTCGACGAACGCACGCTGGACGGGGTGCAGGGCTTCCGGGTCGGCGTCGGGGTCGCCACCCGGGCCGAACCGGCCCAGCCCCGCTGCCGTGACCACCTCGGCGTCGGCCGCGCGGTGCGCGGGAACCAGGCACGACTGCACGGGTGCGCCGTCGAGCAGCACCGTGCACGCGCCGCAGTCGCCCGCATCGCAGCCCTTCTTCACCGCCGTGGCGCCCTGCTCGCGCAGGTAGGTGCGCAGGCATTGTCCGGGGCGCGGCTCTGCCGTGGCCTCGGTACCGTCGATCCTCATACGTCACCCAGCTCGTCGAGCGCCTCGTGCGCGAGCCGTCGTGTCATCGCGGCGCGCCACTCGCGGCTCCCGTGCGTGTCCTCGTACCAGGCTCCGTCGCCAAGACCGGTGATCCACCCGAGACGCCGGTCGAGCCCATCGTGATCGTTCGCCCTGACCAGGAGCACATGCGGCACCGGCACCGATGCTGTCAGCACCAGCGCCACGCCGTCACCCGCACGACACCCGGTCACCATCGCCGCTGTACGGCCGGCCGTGGTCAGCGACACCCGCCGGAACGCGGTGCGCTGCCGGAGCACGGTGGCGGTCACTCGTATCTCGCGGATCACCTCCCCCCGCGCCAGCTCGACGACGCCCGCGCGGGTGACCAGGTCGGACACCGCGACCTCGCGCGAGCCGCCGTCAGGCGTCCAGACGACAGCCCGGGCAGAGAGCGCTGCGAACAGCCCCACCATGGACCCGGCAGGCAGTCCGAGCGCCAGGTTCCCGCCCACGGTCGCGGTCCGGGCGACCTTCGCCGACAGCGTCAGCGCCGCCACGCACTGCCCGACGATGCCGAGCGCGCGATACGGCCCACCGGTGTCCGTACCCAGCGCGCCCGGCCCGGACACCAGCTCCTCCAGCGTGCACGTCCCGGCGACCCGCAGCCCCGACCCGTCCACCGACCACGGCTCCCAGCCCATCCCGGTGAGATCCACCAGACCGGTCACCCCGGCGGGCACCGGCTCGGAGTACAGGAAGGTCCCTCCGCCCAGGAAGACCTCGCCGGGGCGTAGCACGCAGTCGGCCCGGGTTCGCGCGGTCCGCACGGTGTCGATGTCCAGGTCCATGGCCCGGCTACCTCTCGTCGATCTCGCGCAGCAGCGCGTACCGGGCGTCGATCGCCTCGACGCGGTCGGCCGCGCCGTCGAGCACCTCGTGCACCCGGTCGGACAGGACCGCCACGACGCTGACGGGCGCCACCATCGAGTCGAAGGCGCCCTCCGTGGTGATCGGGCACTCGATCCACCAGGTCACGCTCCCGGCGAGGTGGCGGAGGCTGGAGTCGGCGAGCAGGAGCACGCGAACGCCGTCAGCCACCAGGGACTCCACCATCGCGGCCACCTTGAACGCGTGCCGCCGGATCGAGACGACCACCACGACGTCGTCGGCCCCGAGGCCCACGAGGTCGTCGGCGAGCGACTGGCCGGGGCCGGGCGCGAGGTGCACGCGGCCACGTACCTGGATCAGGTTGCGCCGCAGCTGGGTGGCCGGCCCGAGGGAGCCACGGCGTCCGACGACCACGACGTCGCGCGCCGTGGCGAGCGCCTCGGCGACCTCGTCGAGCATGGTCTCGTCGAGTGCCGAGTAGACCTTCTCCAGGTTCCTGACCTCCTGCTCCAGCCGCTCGCGCAGGCCGGGCGACGGGTCGACCGCGATCGGCAGCCCGCGCCCGCGCTGCACCCGCAGGTGCTCACGCAGCCCCTCGAAGTCCTCGTAGCCGAGCTTGCGGAACAGCCGGCTCATCGTCGCCTTCGAGACACCGGCGAGCGCGGCGAGCTCGGTGGCGCGGTACGTCCCGAGGTCGCCGAGGTGGTCCAGCAGGGCGTCTGCGGCGCGCCGCTCCTGCGGCGACAGGTCGCGGTAGCCGGCGGCGATCCGGTCCTCGAGCGGGGTGGCCCGCATCTTCACCGTGCCTCCTCTGCCAGCGCCAGCACCGCCGCGGTGAAGGCGTCGAGCGCGACGGCCACGTCCTCGGGGTCCACGTGCTCGTCGGGGTGATGGCTGATCCCGTCGCGGCAGCGCACGAACAGCATGCCGACGTCGGTCACGGCGTCCATCGCCATCCCGTCGTGCCCGGCGGGGCTCCACAGCCCGAGCACGGCTCCCGAGGGCACCCGCGTCGCCTTCTCGATGCCCGTCACCACCGCGGCCCGCATCCGCCCGGCACAAGCGGTCGACGGCGCCCGGTGGGTCTCGGCGACCTCGAACGTCACGCCCCGCTCCCGCGCGATGTCGTGTCCGGCCGCGGCGATCTGCTCCCACAGCGCATCGCGCCCGGTGTCGGTCCGGCCCCGGAGGTCGAGCGTGAGCTCGGCGCGACCGGGGATCACGTTCACGGCGCCGGGCTCCACGCGGAGGTCGCCGACGGTGGCGAGACAGTCGGTGGCCCTGGCCAGCTCCTCGATCCGGGTGACGAGGTGCGCGGCGGCGACCAGCGCGTCCCGCCGTCGGCTGAAGGGGGTGCCGCCCGCGTGCCGGGCCTCGCCCGTGACGGTGAGCACGAACCGGCGGGCTCCCGCGATGGTCGTGACGTAGCCGAGCGGCAGGTCCGCCGACTCCAGCACCGGTCCCTGCTCGATGTGCGCCTCCAGGTAGCCGACGAGGTCCTCGGGGCGGCGGGCGGCGTCGCTCACCCGCTCCGGGGCCAGGCCGAACCGGGCGAACGCCTCGCGCAGGGTGACGCCCTCGGCGTCGGTCTGTTCCCACCAGCCGGGGTCCCACTGGCCCGACGCCGCGCAGCTGCCCAGCAGCGCCTTGCCGAACCGGGTGCCCTCCTCGTCGGAGAACCCCACGACCTCCAGGGCGAACGGCAGCGGCACGTCCCGCAGCCGGTGCGCGACGGCGATCGCGAGCATCACGCCGAGCATGCCGTCGTACCGCCCGGCGTCGGGCACGGTGTCGAGGTGCGACCCGAGCACGAGCGCCGGCTCGCCCGGTGTGCCGGGCCGCTGGGGCGTGCCGTCGGCGGCGCGACGGCCCCAGATGTTGCCGGCGGCGTCGGTCTCGGTGTCGAGGCCCGCGTCGAGCATCCAGGCCCGGACCGCCGTGTTGGCCTGCGCGTGCTCGGGCGACAGGTAGACGCGTTCCAGCGCGTCGGGCCGTGCCGAGTGGCGCGTCAGGTCGTCGCACCGGGCCATCACCCACTCGGCGGTCCCGATCGTGGTCCCGATCGTGGTCACGGTCCGACTACCGGGTTCGCCTCGTACGACGTGAGGGCCGCGGTCACGCCGCTGCCCGGCGCGGCGTCGAAGCCCGCCCGGCGCAGCTCGTGCTCCAGGGCGGCCAGCGTGGTGAGCACGGCGTCCCGGCGGGCGTTGAAGCCCATGGTCCCGATACGCCAGACGACACCGTGCAGCGGCCCGAAGGACGTGCCGATCTCGATGCCGAAGTCGTCCAGGAGCGCGCCGCGGACGGCGTCCCCGTCGACACGGTCGGGGATGCGTACCGCGACCACGTTGTGCATCTTGTGGCCGACGTCGCCGAAGACCTCCAGGCCGAGGCCGCGCACCCCCGCCAGCATGGCTCCGCCGTGGCGTGCGTGCCGGTCCACGGCCGCACCGATGCCCTCGACCGTCAGCAGCCGGGCGCACTCGCGGGCCGCGTAGAGCATGGACGTGGCCTCGGTGTGGTGGTTGAGGCGGCGTGGGCCCCAGTACTCCATGATCTGCGCCAGGTCGAGGTAGTTGGAGACGATCGGTGCGCCCCGCGGCGCGACGTCGTCCGCCGTGCGGAGGCCGGCCTCGACCTGCTTGCGGCGGTCGATCGCCGCCACGGCCGCGGGCGAGAGCGTCACGGGCGCACTGCCCGACGGTCCGCCCAGGCACTTCTGCAGCCCGGCCGTCGCCGCGTCGATGCCCCACTCGTCGGTGTGGAACGGGTTGCCGCCGAGGGTGGCGGTGGCGTCGACGTACAGCAGGGCGTCGTGCTCGTGCGCGATCCGGCCCAGCTCCGCGAGCGGCTGGGCCATGGTCGTGGAGGTGTCCCCGTGCACGACGGCGACGACGCGCGCCCGGACGCGGCGGACGGCGTCCTCGATCTGGCCCGGGTCGAAGACCGTGCCCCACTCCGTCTCGATCGTGTGCACCTCGGCACCCGCACGGGCGCAGATCTCCGCGAGCAGGTGCCCGAACCTGCCGAACACCGGGACCAGCACCCGGTCACCGGGCTCCAGCAGGGACACGAGGGCTGCCTCGATGCCGGCGCGCGCGGTGCCGTCCACGAGGAAGGTCTGCTCGTTGGCCGTGTCCCAGACCGGGCGCCACAGGCCCATGACCTCGGTCATCGTGTCGGTCATGAACGGGTCGAACTGGCCCACGAGCGGTGCGGCCATGGCGCGCAGGACGCGTGGGTCGGCGTCGATCGGGCCGGGGCCCATGAGCAGGCGGGCGGGGGGATGGATCTGGGTCATGCGGGCCTCCTGTCCTGCTCGGCGGCAGCGCTGCCGGGGCGGGCGATCAGGCGTCCGTCGCCGCGGATGTGCTCGACGTCGTTGGCGGGTCGCCAGGCGCCACCGTCGATGTCGCCGTGCGCCACCGCTTCGCCGAACCACCACATCGCGATCCGCCCGCCCAGGACGGTGTCGGTCACCGCGCCCGTGACCGTCAGGCCGTGATAGGCGCTGACCGGGTTCCGGTGCGCGAGCTGCGCGGCGTCGATGACGGCTATCGCGTCGGGGTCGTAGATCACCAGGTCCGCGGCCGCGCCCTCGGCGATGACGCCCTTCGGGCGGTCGCCCCGGTCCAGGCCTACCAGGGCGGCGGTGTTCGTCGACGTCCAGCGGGACACCTCGGCCAGGGGCACGCCCCGCCAGCGCGCGGCGTCGGCCAGCGCGACGAAGCCCGTCTGGAGGCCCGAGATGCCACCCCAGGCGGCCTGCAGATCGGTCTCGCCGACGCGTCCCCCGCGCACCTTCTCCGCGACCGACGACGGTGAGTGGTCGCTGACCACGCAGTCCAGGATCCCCTCCCGCAGGCCGTCCCACAGGGCGTTCTGGTTGCCGCGGTCACGGATCGGCGGGCAGCACTTGTAGGCGGCGTCCCCGTCGGGCACGTCCTCGGCGGCGAGCACCAGGTAGTGGTGGCACGTCTCGGCGGTGACGGGCAGGCCCTCCGCCTTCGCCTCCGCGAGCAGGTCGAGCACCTTGGCCGAGGACACGTGCAGCACGTGCGTGCGCGCGCCGGTCTCGCGGACGGCGTCGAGCACGGTGCGCACCGCCGCCGTCTCGGCCTCGTCGGGGCGGGACAGCAGGAAGTCCGCGTACGCGCGCGACGGCGTGCGCGGGGCCGCGGCGAGGACCGCCGGGTCCTCGGCGTGCACTGCCAGCAGCCCGTCGAACCGGACGAGGCGGTCCATCACCACCACCAGCTCGTCCGGGTCGAGCGGCGGGAACTCGGGGACACCGGAGTCGGCAAGGAAGCACTTGAAGCCGAGCACGCCCGCGTCCCAGAGCGGCTCCAGCTCGTCGGCGTTGCCGGGCACGGCGCCACCCCAGAAGGCGACGTCGACCGGCAGCCGGCCCCCTTCCCAGTCAGCATCCTCGGGCAGCCGGGCCGACGCCGCCCGCGCCGCCGCCTGCTTGATCCGCAACGCCTCGACGCTGGTCGTAGGCGGGATCGAGTTGAGCGGCATGTCCACGATGGTGGTCACGCCGCCGTACGCCGCAGCACGCGCCGCCGACGTGAACCCCTCCCAGTGCGTGCGGCCCGGCTCGTTGACGTGCACGTGGGTGTCGACGCCTCCGGGCAGGACGATGCGGTCGCCGAGATTCCAGACCGCCGCGGACCGCGCGGGCGGGGCGCCGAGCATCCCGTCGTCGTGCGTCGTGACCTTGTCGGGGTCGGAGGTGCCCCACCAGACCTGGGCGATCCGGTCGTCCTCGGTGCGCACGACCGCCGGACGCAGCTCCCCCTCGACCAGCACCCGCTCGGACCCGATCAGCCGGTCGGTCATACGAATCCTCCGATGGTCGCCCACACGGGATGCTCTCCGGCACGCTCGGACCGCTGGACCGCGGCCTCGATCAGCCCGTAGGGCCGGTCGGCGGCGAAGAACACCTCGCCGGGGTTGTCCAGGCCGAACGGCTCCAGGTCGACGAGGAAGTGGTGGTTGTTCGGGCACGACAGCCGGATCTCGGCGATGTCCGGATACGCCTCCAGCACCGCCCGGCCCATCGCGAACACCGTCTGCTGCAGCGCGAGGGAATGGAGCTCGGCGAAGGTCTCCAGCAGGATCGAGCGGACGGCGGAGAACCGCTCGTCGTACTCGGCGGGGCCGGCCGCCTCGGAGAACGACGGCTCGTACCGCCACCAGGCGCTGACGTCGGTCGCGAGGACCCGGTCGTCGGTCTCGGGCAGCGTCGTGTACCGGTCGCGCAGGAACCCGGAGAACTCCGAGCCGGTCGACTTCAGCACCGTGACGTCGCGCAGCCCAGCGAGCACGGTCAGGCCGGTGTCGTCGGCATGCACCAGCGCGGTGCGCCGTTCGGCGGCGCCCCGCACGAACGCGTGGTCGTGGCCGACGTCGCCGCGCGCCCCCGGGCCCGCGTGCGGGCCGACCGCTATGCGCTCCCAGCCGTACTGCTCCGCCAGCCAGCGTCCGCCGGTGAGCTGCGGCGCGGCCAGGAAGTGTCGCGCCAGCCGCAGCAGGAACGTCTCCGGCGAGCCGACGCCGTCCCGCGCGAACGCGTACATCGTGTTCTTCTGCGTGTCCGTGGCGATGACGCCCGTGTTGTCCCCGGACTCGTGCGTGGCCGTGAAGTCTCCGCGGAGGTGCGAGGTGACGCTGAGGTCGGTGATGCGGTGCCGTGCGGTGTCGCGGTCGATGCGGACCAGCCGCACCTCGGCCTTGCCGTACTGGTTGGGTCCCAGGACTATCGACATTCAGCTCCCCCGGTAGGTCGTGTAGGCGAACGGGCTCAGCAGCAGGGCGACATGCGTGTGGTCGGGCCCGAGCACGACATCGAGCACCACCTGGCCGAAGAACGTCTCCCGGTCCTGCGCGGCGAACCAGTCGCCTGCGGCGAAGGTCAGGACGTGCCGGCCGGGCGTGACCTCGCCCCAGCTGATGCGCCCGTCGGCGTCGGTCATGGCGTGCCGGTCACCGAGCGTGACCGCCAGCCCCGCGGCCGGCAGGCCGCGCGCGGCGTCGAGCACGTGGGTCGACGCGGTGCTCAAGACGTCACGTCCGCGGGCGCCGCCGACTCCTCGACGACCGTCTCCAGGCGCAGGAGCGCGATCTGACGCAGCTGCTCGGCGGTCACCAGAGCCTCGGTGGCCGGGTCGTTGACGAGGCGTTCGGTCAGGTTGGCGAGGATGTCCTCCGCCGTCCGCCCGGCGGCCCGGACCAGGAAGATCCGCCCGAACTTCGCCTCGTAAGCGGCGTTGCCATCGGCGATCCGGGCAGCGGTCGCCTCGGCCGCCGTCGGCTGCTCGGTACGGGACAGCCGCGCCTCGGCGCTGTCACCGGACGCGCGCTCGCCGATGCGGGGATGGTGGGCGAGCGCGGCGTCGACGTCGGCGGCCGTCCAGTCGGCGGCGGCCCGCATGGCCCGCAGCAGGAGCGAGTCGCGGCACCGGTAGGGGCGGCCCGCCACCACGTCGTCGACCCAGTGGCCGATGTCGGCGCACGGGCGGACAGCCGCAGCGGCGGCGGCCGGGGGCAGGGCGTTGAAGGTCGCGAGGTCCACGGAGACAAACCTAGTTTCAAACTCTCGCTCGCGGTGAGACACGCGTTTCAAGCGGGTAAAACTTCGAGGCGTTGTGTTGCCGAGCCACCCTTCGGGCCCTCGGGTGCTGAAATGGCGGCTGCCGCACCGGGGTGCCGCGCGGGTCGACGGCACCGGAGACGATGTCGCCCAGGTTCAGCACGAGGCCGACCTTCTCGGCGCCGATCGCCGCCAGGACCGCCGCGAGCGCCGGGGTGTTGCCCCGGACGTCGGAGAGGACAGCGATGCGCGTCATCCGCGCAGGCTAGCGGCCGGACGGGCGTCGGTGCTGGTGCGCCGGTGCCCGCCCGACCAGGTGTCGCGCGCTCACCGCACGTCGCGCGGCAGGGTCTCGGTGGTGCCGGGCTGCTCCACCACGTGCCTGCGGTAGGGCCATACCGCGATCAGCAGGCCGACCACGGCGCTGCCCAGGTGGAGCCAGTTGTCGGCCTCGTTGATGTTCAGGTAGTTGATGTCCGGGTTGTCGACGGCGAACAGCCCGTAGACGAAGGCGGCACCGTAGCCGAGCAGCAGGAGCCAGCCGAAGGTGCGCGCGCCGCCGGACGTGGGCCAGAGGCAGATACCCAGGATTCCGATCACCAGGTGCACGATGTTGTGCAGCGGGTTGATGGCGAAGCCCACGAGGGTCTGGGTGTGGTCGTGCTCCATGAAGCCGCTGAAGCCGGTGACCGCGAAACCGACCGCACCGACCAAGAGGTAGACGACCCCGACGATGAGGGCGAGCCACTGATGGGGGCCGCGGGCGATCCGAGGTGCTGTGGTGTGGGCCATGATGGTTCTCCCGTCCATCTCATGCCGTGTTTTCCACGGTCACGCCGTTCGGGACCACTCGCACGCTGGTCGCGCAGCCAGGTCCAGCAGCGCCCGGTCCGAACCGGCCGGCCCGACGAGGCACGCGCCCGCCGGTAGCCCCGACGAGGTGGTGACCGGGACCGAGACGGCGGGCAGCCCGCCGATCCCCGCGATGCACGTCAGCAGCATGGTCGCCTCGCGCGCCGCTTCGGCCTCCTCGGGCCGGGGCGCGACGGTCGCCGTCGACGGCAGCACGAGCACCCGCTCCCCCAGCCGCCCTCGGATCTGCTCCCTGGCCTGGCCGACGGCGGCCCGCGCCGCCTCCGCGTCCGCCGCACCGACGGCGCGCGCCCGCTCGAACCGCCCGCGCACCGCCGGTCCGAGCGTGTCCATCCGGCCGGCGAGCCACGCCCCGTGCACCGCCCAGGCCTCGGCGGCCTGGAGCGTCTGGAAGGCCGCGAGCCACGCCGGCTCGGGCGCCCAGTCGACCGGCTGGGCACCGGCATCCCGGCCGAGTCGTCCGACGGCGTCGCGCACGTCGGGCGCGGCCAGGGCGAGCAGGGCGTCGCTCAGCACGAGGGGTGCCGGGGCCGGCAGTGCGGCGGCGTCGGCGGGGAGGAGCACGTCACCCACCCGCGCCAGCGTCGCGGCGTCGCGGGTGAGCCAGCCGACCGTGTCGAACGAGGGCGCGAGCGGCAGCAACCCGCCGGCCGGCACCGCGCCGTGTGTCGGGCGGATGCCCCACAGCCCCTGGTAGGCGGCGGGCACCCGGACCGATCCGCCGGTGTCGGTCCCGAGCGCGATGCCGGCCTGGCCGGCGGCCACCGCCGTCGCCGGGCCCGACGTCGATCCGCCGCTGATGCGCCCGGGGGCCCGCGGGTTGGGCGGCGTGCCGTAGTGGGCGTTCGCCCCGGTCAGTGAGTACGCGAACTCCTCGGTCTGCGCGATCCCGGCGAGCGCGGCTCCGGCGTCGAGCAGCCGTGCGACCGCGGGCGCGTGGATCGCCTCGACGGGGGCCACCGCGAGCCACGCCGGGTTGCCCGCGCCGACCCGCTGTCCGGCGACGGCGAACAGGTCCTTGACGGCCACGGTCTCGCCGTCGAGCACGCCGGAGCCTGTCGGCGCCGTCAGCGGGCCGGGCTCGGGCCGGACACGCCAGACGCTGGGGTCGGAAGTCATCCGCACATGCTGCCAGCCTGCCCGTCCCGGTGCGGCGGACAGGTACGGCTGACCGGTGCGGCAGCCCCGTGCAGCAGCCCCGTGCTGCAGCCCCGTGCTGCAGCCCCGTGCCGCAGCCCAGCGATTGGGCCCGGAAAGCGCCGAGATCTGGACCCAATCGCTGGGCTGCACGTGGGCGGGGCGGGGCCGGACGGGCCGGGCTAGCCGCTCGCGAAGTCCGCCTTGCGGATCCTCGCGTGCACGCCCTTGACCACGTCCACCACCTGCGAGATGTCGAAGTCCGTCGCCGCCGACAGGTACGCGTAGGCGTGCGCCGGCGACATCCCGTACCGGACCCCCAGCAGCGCGATCGCGACCCGCACGCAGTTCTGCACCGCCACGTCGAGATCGCGGTCCAGACCGGTCGGGACCAGGAACTCGGCGGTCTCGGCGAGCGGCCCGACCAGACTCCCGAACGTCGCGACGGCGTCCGACGCCGGGATGACGTCGAACCGCAGCCGCGTCCGGAGCGACGCCTCGAAGGCGGTGAGCGCCACCTCGCCGTCGCCCTGGGCGAAGTGCGGGTCACCGACGTACGCCAGCGCCCCCGCGACCTGCACCGGGAGGTAGAGCGTGGACCCCGCGCCCAGGAGATTGATGTCGATGTTGCCGCCGAACGGCCCGGGCGGCACCGAGTGCGGGCGCTCGTCCCCCGCGGCGGCGACGCCCATGATGCCGAGGAACGGGTGCAGGTCGAAGCCCACCCTCCGGTCCGCGCCCTCGAAGAGCGGCAGGCTGCCGCGCCCTGCGCCGTCGGCCCAGGAGTCCACCTCCGCGAAGACACTGACAGCGCCCGCGCCCCGGGCCGGGTACTCGTCCGGCAGGGCGCCGCGGCCGTGCCGGTTGGAGATC
Source organism: Promicromonospora iranensis (assembly GCF_028994775.1). Lineage (GTDB taxonomy): Bacteria > Actinomycetota > Actinomycetes > Actinomycetales > Cellulomonadaceae > Promicromonospora > Promicromonospora iranensis_A. The sequence goes on from NZ_JAJQMN010000004.1 coordinate 90,794, forward strand.
ACCCCGTACGGGACGCGGGGTTCGGTCGCCAGCACCCGGATCGCCAGAAGGTCGCCCGGCCGGACGCCGCGGACCTCGATCGGCCCGGTCACGACGTGCCCGCCGTGCGCGCCGATCACACCCGGCAGCCCAGGGATGCGGTCGCCCAGGAGGGAGCGGCGGGCGGTGGCCAGCTCGACGGCGTCGGCCAGGACGGCGTCCTCGGCGACGCCGCTCCGCGCGAAGTACGCGAGCGGGTCGCCGCCCTGGTCCTCGAGGATGCCCTCGTGGGACAGGGTGTCGATCACCACCTCCTGCCCGGGGTCCACCGACAGCACCGCACGGTCCGCCCCGCAGGGCAGACGACCCCAGTAGGCGGTCTCGACGGAGGTCGGCAGGTAGACGGCTCCCTCAGGGAGGCTGCTGCCGGGCTGGAGGATGGTCTGCTGATGCACGGGGTGACTGTATCCACCCGGTCATCCACCCGGTCGTCCACCCGGTCATCCACCCAGTTATCCACCCAGTCACTGCCGCGGGATCATCCCTGCCTGCCCGTAGACCGTGCGCAGGTACTCCAGCAGCTCGTCGGTGTCGGGCGGCTCGGGGCGCAGCAGCCGGTAGACGACCGCCCCGACCGTCATGTCGATGAGGGCCTCGATGTCCGTCTCGGGCGGCAGCACCCCTTCCTCGACGGCGCGCGACAGCGCCAGGTGCGCGGTGCGGCGCCGCGGCAGGATGTGGTTCTGCCAGAAGGCCGCCATGAGTCCCGGGTGCGTGACGCTGGAACCGAAGACCTGGGCCAGCATCGCGCGGTAGCCGGGCTCGGCGAGGGTCCGCGCGCTGACCGGCAGCGCATCGACGATCACCTGCGAGATCTCGGCGTACGACATGCCGTCCAGGTCCGCGGTGCCGGGGCTCGGGATCTGGCCCCTGGCCGACTCGACGGCCGCCGCGATGAGCTCGTCCTTGCTCTCCCAGCGCCGGTAGACGGTGAGCTTGCCGACGCCGGCGCGCCGCGCGATCGCCTCGATGCTGGTCCCCGCGTGCCCGTGCTCGGTGAACAGCTCCAGCGCGGCCCGCAGGATCGCCTCGTCGGTGCGGGGGTCGCGGGGCCGACCCCTGCCGCGGGAGGCCTCCGCCGCGGTCACCGGGCCCGCCCCGTGCGCAGCAGCCCGGCGAGCCACGGTGCGGCCGACGCCGCGTCCGTCCCGCGCCAGGCCAGGTGTCCGTCCGGGCGCACGAGCCAGGCCTCGGCGACGCCGTCGGCCCTGGTGAGCCGTGTCGGCTCGACGGCGACCCCGGCGCCCGCCCCGGCCGGCACCTCGCCTACCGGCCCGGACGGCTCAGCACCCGGCTCGTCGCCCGGCCCGGCCCCCGCAGCGCCGTCCGACGGCGGGACCAGCAGCGCCCAGCGCCCCCCGAGCTCGGAGTGCAGGCAGGTCGGCGTCCCGTCCGTGCGGGTGCAGTCGAGGTTCGGCACCCGGTCGCCGACACAGGTCCGCCGTCCGATCCGGGCGGCCACCCGCTCGGCCGCCCCGACACCCAGCGGCCCGGACCAGTAGCTCACCCAGAGCTGGGAGGTGGTGAACGTGGCCCAGCGCTGGATCCACGGCCGGTTGAACAGCCGGATCAGCACCTGGTCGCGCAGGAACCGGCCGACGGGGCTGGTCGCCACGTTGATCCGCGTCACGTTGGCGGTGCCGCGCAGCACGTCGGTGGCGAGCGGACGCCGCTCGGCCTCGTAGGTGTCCAGCAGCGAGTCGGCGGCGCGCCCGCGCGTCACGAGGGCCAGCTTCCAGGCCAGGTTCTCGGCGTCCCCGAGGCCGGTCAGCATGCCCTGCCCGCCGAACGGGGCGTGCGCGTGTGCGGCGTCGCCGGCGATGAGGACCCGGCCGTGCCGGTACCGGTCGGCCAGCCGGCGATGGATGGTGAACTCGGACAGCCACTCGGTACCCAGGACCCGCACGTCGCGGCCGGTGCGCTCGGGCAGGATCGTGCGGAAGCGATCGAGGATCTGCACCTCGGTCAGGCGGCTGCGCCGGCCGTAGGCGTCCGCGGCGCGCGGCGCCTCGGCGGCCTCCGGGCCGTCCGCGGGCTCCTCCAGCTCAGCGCTCCCGGGGTCGTACGCGATCAGCCGCCACAGGTCGCCCCGGCCCTCGTCGTCGGGCATCGGCATGGCGCCGAGCATCCCCGTCGGGTGCACCCAGCCGGAGGTCCCGGTTCGGTCCAGGTCCCAGTCGAGGCGCAGGTCGGCAAGCAGGAACCGTTCGCTCAGGCGCACTCCGGGGGCGTTGATGCCCACCGCCTTCCGCACGGCACTGCCCGTCCCGTCACAGCCGACGAGCCACCGGGCGCGCACGGTCCGCCCGTCGCCGAGCTCCGCGGTCACGCCGCCGTCGTCCTGCACGAGGCCCGTGAGCGGAGCACCCCACTCGGGCACGACGCCCAGCTCCGCCAGGCGTCGCCGCAGCTCGGCCTCCACGAGGGCCTGCGACACCACCATCGGGGGCGCGGCGGTCCGCAGGCCGGGGTCGCCGAACCGGATGCGCATCATCGGCCGGTCGCCCAGGTAGGTGGTGATCCGCATCGCCCGCACGGAACGCTCCGGCAGGTCGCCGAGCGCGCCGAGCCGGTCGAGCACCTCCGAACCGCGCACGTGCACGAAGTTGGCCCGCGACGTCGTGGCGGGTGCCCGCATGCGGTCGATGACGCGCACCCCGACACCCTGCAGCCGTAGCCCGCACGCCAGAGCCAGCCCCGTAGGACCTGCTCCGACCACGAGCACGTCGGTGACCTCGTCGCCTGCCATGGCTACTCCTTTTATTAACGGATCGGTACCGTTAACAAAATACCCCGGCCGAGCCGCGGCCGGAAGGCCTGATCGCTCAGGCGGGCGGCGCGAGCAGGGCCCGCGCCGCCGCCCGCGCCGTGGCGAACGCACCCGGCTGGGCCCCGGTCGTGTGCGCGACGATCGCACCCTCGTAGAGCAGGTGGAGCTGGGCACCGACCTGCTCCGCGGCAGCGTGCCCGGCGTCGCGCAGCAGGCCGGTGAACACGCCGAGCATGTACAGCTTGTCGGCCAGGATCACGGCGTTGCCGGGGTGCGCGGTCCCGCCGATCTCGGCGTGGGCGTTCACGAACGCACAGCCGCGCTCGTTCTGCGCCGCCCACTCCTCCGCGAGCTCCAGCGCGGCCAGCACCCGGTCGAGACCCGGTCCGGCCCCTGCGGCGCCGCGCGCCGCGAGCCGCTCGCCGAACCACGCCTCCCAGCGCTCGTGCCGGCGCGTCAGGTAGGCAGCGACCAGCGCGTCCTTGGACCCGAACCGGTCGTAGAGCGTCTTCTTGGTGACCCCCGCCTCGTCGGCGATCAGGTCGACGCCGACCCCGCGGATCCCGCGCTCGTAGAACAGCTCGGCCGCCGTGGCGAGGATCTTCTCGCCCGCAGGTGTGTGGGGGTTGGGGCTACGTCGCGGCATGGGGTCCTTCCCGTCCGGCCGTGGACTCGGGTGCACTGCGTCTCAGGTGCACTGCGAGTATACCGACCTGTGTGGTTACCTCACAGACATGCGCACGAACCTTCTCCGCAACCTCGCCCCCGCACTCCTCGTGGTGATGTGGAGCTCGGGCTTCGTCGGCGCCACCTTCGCGGCGCCGGTCGCCCCGGCCGTCACCACACTCCTGTGGCGCTATGTCGTCGCTGCGCCGCTGATGCTCCTGATCGTGCTGGCGCTCCGCCGCCGCTACGGACCGCGCTACCTGCGGCGCGAGGCGGTCCTCGGCGCCCTCGGCCAGGCCGGCTACCTCTACGGCGTGTTCCGCGCGGTCGAGGCGGGCCTGCCGGCCGGGACCGCCGCCCTGCTGGCCTCGCTGCAGCCCGCCCTGGTCGCCGTCGTCCTGTCCGGGTTCGGGCAGCGAGGCGGACGCCGCCAAGCGGTGGGCCTGGCCGTCGGGTTCGCGGGGGTGGCACTCGCCGTCGGTCCCGACGCCGTCGCCGGGACGGGCACCGAGGGGGCGCTCTGGGCGCTGGCGGGCATGCTCTCGCTCTCGGCGGCCGCCGTGCTCGGCGACCTGTGGCCGGCACCCGACGAGGAGCACGACGTGCTGGACTCCCTGACGGTACAGGGCGTGGTCGCGCTGGCGTTCTTCACGGTGGTGGCGTTCGCGGGCGGGCAGGCTGCGCCACCGGCCGACCGGTCGTTCTGGCTGGCGGTCGCGTGGCTGGTGGGGCTGGCGTTCCTGGGTGGCTACGGCATGTACCTGTACGTGCAGCGCACGCGGGGCCCGGTGGCGGTGAGCACGTGGCTGTACCTGACCCCGGCGGTCTCCGCGGCATGGGCCTGGGCGATGTTCGGAGAACAGCTGCCTCTGCTCACCGTGGCCGGGTTCGCGATCAGCCTGGCGGGAGTGCTCGTCGTCCGGCCGGCGCCTGCACGCCCCCGCACCGGTCGCCCCCGCACCGGTCGCCCCCGGCCCGGTCGACGCCACCCGTTGGCGCCCACCCGCTCTTGACACCGCCCTTGACAGATTGGTAACCCGCGGGTTACCAATTGACTCATGGATGCCTTCGCCGCCCTCGCCGACCCGGTACGCCGCGAGCTGCTCCGGCACCTCGCGTCCGGTCCGGCGAGGGTGGTCGACATGGCATCCGCCCACCCCATCAGCCGTCCCGCCATCAGCAAGCACCTGCGCGCCCTGGGCTCGGCGGGACTCGTCGTCGCTGACGACGTCGGCCGGGAGCGGCACTACCGGCTCGACCGGGCGGGCCTCGCCCCGGTGTCCGCGCTCCTCGCCGAGCTCGCGCCCGCGCCGCCGTTCTCCGAGCGGGCGCTCGACGGGTTGGACCTGGAGGTCCGGCGCGCGGTCCGGGACCGGCAGGCGGCCACGAGCACACAGGACATCACCGAGGAGACAGCATGAGCACCGAACTGACAGCGACCGGCCACAAGGAAGAGCGCGCGGACGGCACCTACGTGGTCCTCACCCGCACGTTCCGCGCCCCGATCGAGGACGTGTGGGCGGCGATCACCGAGCCGGACCGACTGGCCCGCTGGATCGGCCGCTGGATCGGTGACCCCGCGCAGGGCAGCGTGCGGTTCGAGATGCTCTTCGAGGGTGAGGACGTGGAGTCCGAGGAGTACGAGATCAACGTGTGCGACGCACCGAACCGCCTCGAGCTCACGTCCCACATGGCCTACGACGAGCACACACCCGCGACCTGGCACCTGAAGCTCGACCTGGCCGAGGCGGACGGCGTCACCACGCTCACCTTCGCCCAGTCAATGGACGACCCTGCCATGGCCGAGAACGTCGGACCCGGCTGGGAGTACTACCTGGACCGCCTGGTGGCCGCCGAGACGGGCGGCGACCCGGCCACCGTCGACTTCGGCGACTACTACCCGGCGCTGTCCGGGTACTACCGCACGCTATAGGCCCGGTCGGCGACCCTGGCCCGGGCACCTCCCCTGTGGACGCCACGGCGCCCCGTCCGTCACCAGGCGTAGCCCCAGCGCGCCACGTGGTGCCAGACCTTCTTCAGGTCCTGTGGGTCGTGCTCACCGGTGAGCACGGCCTCCCCGAGCACCCGCGCGTCCAGCCACCCGTCCTCCGTGTGCCCGACGGCGACCGCGCGCGCCACCTCCACGATCCCCGGCCCGCGGAACTCCGGCCGTGTCGCCAGCTCGTCCACGTGCAGCCGGAACCCGTGGTGCCACTCGACGGCCACAGGTGGGCTCGACGAGGGTCTCGCTCCCGTCGGCGACCAGCCGGTCGGGGTGGAAGTTGATGGTGACCAGCCAGCTCATGACCGGAGGCCGACCCGTGGGCCCTCCACGGCAGACACCCAGGTCACCGGAGTGACCTGGGCGTCTGCCATGCGGGACGTGCTTCGGGTCAGCCCTGGACCTCGAGCATGCGGCGCCGCGCGCGGATCATCGCCGCGCCGGCCGCCGTGAGCGCGAGACCAGCGGCAGCCGCGCCGACGACCTGGCCACCGGTCTGCGCCAGCGCGCCGGGCGCCTGCGCCTCACCGGCGGACTGGATCGGTGCGGTGGAGTCGACGCCGGCACCCGAACCGTCGCCCGGGTAGGCGATCGGGACCGTGCCGCCGTCGCCGGAGCCGTCACCCGAACCGCCGTCACCCCAGCCGCCGTCGGAACCGCCGTCGTCACCCGAGCCACCGTCGCCGGGGCCACCGTCGCCCGGTCCACCGTCACCGGGGTCGCCGGGGTTGCTGGTGTAGGCCGGGCTCTCCAGCAGGTCGTCCACCACGCCGTCCGGGCCGGCGACCGCGCCGATCGTGCCCGGCACATCGCCGCTGCCGACGTTCTCACCGATGGAGCCGATGTCCTCGATGATCTCGGAGGGCAGGTTGTCGAGCACACCCTGCTCGGGCGCGTCGGCGCCCAGGACGTCGTCCACGGCACCGTTCTCGCCGGCCACCGCGTTGACAGCGCCCGACACGCCGTTCAGCACGTCCTCGACGGGACCGCCGGAGTTGGCCGAGGCCGGGGCCGCCTTCGTGGCCACGACCTGCTCGGCCGGGGCCTTGCCGGTCGACGCCGCGGCGCCGCCCGTCACACCCTTCACCACGTCGTCGACGGCACCGTCCTTGCCGGCCACCGAGTCGACGACGCCCGTGACGCCCTTCACGGTGTCGTCGACGGCGCCGTCCTCCTTGGTGACCTGACCGACGGTCTCGGTCACCTGCTTCAGCGTGCTGTCGACCGCGCCGCCCTTGCCGGCGACCGCGTCGACGGTGCCCGTGAGAAGGCCGCCGAGCCCACCCGTGGACTGCTCGGCGTTCGACGCGCCCGCGTCGGCCGCCGTCGCGGATGTCGCACCCGCGATGATCAGGCCACCCGCGACGAGCGCGGACGGGAGCGCGCGGCTCACGAACTTCCTCTTCATGTGTCCCCCTGGAACTGGTAACTCTGGTCTGATAAGTCTGGGTATTGGCGCTCTGTGAACAGACGCGCAATCACCCTACTGATATGTCGGGTGAATTCAAGGACATCGGGTATGTTTCCCCCATGATCGTGCCAGGCTCAGGGGCAGCCCCGCAGATCCACCCGCTTGAGGCGTCCGACCCGCAGGAGCTGGGTGGTTATCAGCTTCTCGGAAGAATCGGCGCGGGCGGCATGGGAGTGGTGTACCTCGCAGAAACCCGCACCGGACGGAAGCTGGCCCTCAAGGCCATCCTGAAGGAGTTCGTCCAGGACCCGGAGTTCCGCACCCGGTTCCGCCGAGAGGCCGCCGCAGCCATGAAGGTCCGCGGCAGATATCTCGCCACCCTGATCGACGCCGACCCGGACGGCGCCCAGCCGTGGCTGGCCGTCGAGTACGTCGAGGGGCCGGCTCTCACCGCCGTCGTGCAGTCCCGGGGCCCGCTGCCGGAGCCGGACGTGCGCCGCGTGCTGGCCGGCGTGGCGGAGGCGCTGCGGGCCGTGCACCAGGTCGGCATCGTGCACCGCGACCTCAAGCCGTCCAACATCCTGATCGGCCAGGACGGGCCGTTCGTCATCGACTTCGGCATCGCGCAGGCCTCCGACTCGACGTCGCTGACCCGCACCGGGCTCAAGGTCGGCACGCCGTCCTTCATGGCGCCGGAGCAGATCCGCGGCAGCGTCGCGACACCCGCCGCCGACATCTGGGCCCTGGGCGCCGTGGCGCTCTACGCGGCGACCGGCCAGCGCGCGTTCGGCGAGGGCGACACCACCGTCGTCTACTACCGCGTGGTCCACGAGGAGCCGGACCTCAGTGCCTGCCCCGCGTGGCTGCTCCCGCTCGTCAGGGCCTGCCTCGACAAGGACCCCGAGGCGCGGCCGGACCTGCAGGAGGTGCTCGACTTCCTGAACGAGGTCCCGGCGGGTCTCCGGACCGCGACCACCAGGATCACACCGGGGCCCGCCGCCGGCGCCCTGGACGACGACCAGACCGCACTGCGGGACGACGACGCCACCGTGCTCAAGGTGGAGCGCGCCGCGTCCCCGGCCGAGCCGGAGGCCGAGCCCGCCGCGGAGCCGGCGAAGCGCCGGAGCGCCCTGTCCCGGCCGATCACCTGGATCGTCGCCGCCGCGAGCGTGCTGGTCATCGGTGCGGTCATCACCGCGGTCACGCTCGGTATGCCGTCCGGCAGCCCCGATGCCGGCGCCGACACCTCGGCGTCACCGTCCGGGGAACCGTCCGCGGAACCGTCGGCGGCGGCCATCGACGAGTGCCTCGTGGGCGAGTGGCGCCTGGACAGCATGACCACCCAGATGCGCATCAACGCGCTCGACGAGACGGTCGAGGCCACCGGCTTCGACGGTCGCGTGACGGAGTTCCTCGCGGACGGGACCCAGCTCGTCCACTACGACGATGCCCAGCCGGCCCGCGCGGAGACCTCGATCGGGGAGCTCACGGAGACCTGGACCGGAACCGCGCGGTACATCGTCTCGACCGAGGAGGAAGGCACCCTCACGACGTCCGGATCGGATTTCCGGGACGTGCAGGTCACCATCGCGCTCGCCGGGGAGAGCGCTGAGCGTCAGCCCAACGCTCCGACCCAGCAGCTGACGTACACCTGCGACGAGACGACCTACACGGAGCAGGGCGACGGTTTCGAGGCGAGCTACACCAAGGTCAGCTGATCACGAGCCCGCGCTGATCAGGTTCGCCCGCGGGTCGAGCTCGTCGAGGGCTGGTCCCGACGAGCTCGACCCGCGAGGGCTGGCTCGGCCCGTCAGGCGGTCGTGCGCTCCGCGCGGTTGACCGCCGAGACGATCGCCTTGAGCGAGGACAGCGTGATCGACGGGTCGATGCCGACACCCCACAGGACGTCGTCACCCACCGCGCACTCCACGTAGGCGGCCGCGCTGGCGTCGCCGCCCTCGGACAGTGCGTGCTCGGTGTAGTCCAGCACGCGTACCTCGACGCCCACCTGCGCGATCGCGTTGACGAACGCGTCGATGGGGCCGTTGCCGGTACCGGTCAGGGTCAGCTCCTGGCCACGGTCCAGCACATCCACCTCGAGGGTGTCCTGCTCGCCCTCCGCCGACACGGCACGGGTGCCGCGCAGGGTGAGCCGCCCCCAGTGCTCCAGGCCCGACGGCGCGCCCTCCTCGACCGGCAGGTACTCGTCGGTGAAGATGCGCCAGATGTCGGCGCCGGTCACCTCGGTGCCCTGGGCGTCGGTCACCTTCTGCACCGCGTGGGAGAACTCGATCTGCAGGCGGCGCGGCAGGTCCAGGTTGTGCTCGCTCTTGAGCAGGTAGGACACGCCACCCTTGCCGGACTGCGAGTTGACCCGGATCACGGCCTCGTACGAGCGGCCGACGTCGCGCGGGTCGATCGGCAGGTAGGGCACGCCCCAGTCGAGGTCGTCGACGGTGACCCCGGCGGCCTCCGCGCGCCCGGCCATGTGCTCGAAGCCCTTCTTGATGGCGTCCTGGTGCGATCCGGAGAACGCCGTGAACACCAGGTCGCCCACGTACGGGTGCCGCTCGTGGACGGGCATCTGGTTGCAGTGCTCCACGGTCCGACGGATCTCGTCGATGTCGTGGAAGTCGATCTGCGGGTCGATTCCCTGGGAGAACAGGTTCAGGCCCAGGGTGACCAGGTCGACGTTGCCGGTGCGCTCACCGTTGCCGAACAGGCAGCCCTCGATGCGGTCGGCTCCGGCCAGGTAGCCCAGCTCGGCGGCGGCGACGGCGGTGCCCCGGTCGTTGTGCGGGTGCAGCGACAGGATGACGTTCTCACGGTGGTTGAGGTGCCGGCTCATCCACTCGATCGAGTCGGCGTAGACGTTGGGCGTGGCCATCTCGACGGTCGCGGGCAGGTTGATGATGACCTTCCGCTCCGGCGTCGGCTCGAAGACCTCGATGACCTCGTTGCAGATGCGCGCGGCGAACTCGAGCTCGGTGCCCGTGTACGACTCGGGCGAGTACTCGTAGTAGATCCGCGTCTCCGGGATGGTCTCCTCGAGCTTGCGGCACAGCTTGGCGCCGTCCAGCGCGATGCCGACGATGCCGTCCTGGTCGGACCGGAACACGACCTCGCGCTGCAGCACCGACGTCGAGTTGTACAGGTGCACGATCGCCTGCTTGGCGCCCGTGATCGCCTCGTACGTGCGCTCGATCAGGTGGGCCCGCGCCTGGGTCAGGACCTGGATCACGACGTCGTCCGGGATCCGGTTCTCGTCGATGAGCTTGCGGACGAAGTCGTAGTCGGTCTGGCTCGCGGAGGGGAACCCGACCTCGATCTCCTTGTAGCCCATCGAGACCAGCAGCTCGAACATGCGGAGCTTGCGCTCCGGGTTCATCGGCTCGATGAGGGCCTGGTTGCCGTCGCGCAGGTCGACCGCGCACCAGCGCGGAGCCTTCTCGATGCGCTTGGTGGGCCAGGTGCGGTCGGGGATGTCCACGGTGATCTGCTCGTGGAACGGGCGGTACTTCTGGATCGGCATGCCCGACGTCTGCTGCGGGTTGTCGTCGATGATCCCGCCTGCTGCGCCGTGCACTGCCACGTCTACGTCGTGAACTCCGCCGGGGGTGGTGGCGGTGATGCTGTTCTCCATCATGTGTCCTTCGCTCGGTGAGGTTGGCCGGCACACCAAGCCTCCGCGACGAGGGACCGACCTGTCTAGGCCTCGTCGCGGCAGGGAAGGAGAAGGATCACCGTCATGCGCACGCTGTCACTGTACCGCGACGGTCGCTCTTGTCGAGCCGCGTCTCGATACCCGGCGACCGACGCGAAGACCGCTGGCCGAGCGCGTCGAGGAGTCTCGACGGGCTCGGCCAGCGGTCGGTTCGACAGCGTGTCCGGTCAGCGGCGGCTGCGCAGCGCCGCGTCGACCTGCGGGTCGCCGAGGGCGCCCAGCCAGTCCAGCAGTGCGGGATAGGTCGACGGGTTGGCGGCGACCTGCGGACGCAGGTGCGGTGCCTCCTGCACGATCTTCGCGAGGTCCGCGAGCGGGGTGGCCGGGTCGAGCGCCACCGCGGGGGTCCACCTGCTGCCCACGGGCGGCATCACAGCGGTGTGGCCCGACTCGGAGCCGTGGTCCGACGACGCGGCAGCGGCGTCGGCCTGGACGGCCTGCTGACCGGTCACCGGCTGGATGCGCGCCGTCTGCTGGCCGGAGGCCACCCGCTGGACGTGAGCCGCCGGCTGAGGCGACACGGGCTGGGGCGAGACAGGCTGGGGCGAGACGGGCTGGGCGGACGCCACCGGCGTCGCGCCCGAACGCACCGGGGGCATCGTGGCCGTCTCGGTCGTGGAGCCGGCGGGCGGGCCCGCCGCCGGCATGTCCTCGACGGTACGCATCGAGCTGAGCGGGACCTCGCCCGACTCCGGCTCGACGGCCTGCACGGGAACCACCCCGCGCTGGGCCGCGGCAGCGCCCGCGACGGTGCGCACGGCACCCGTCGAGCTGACCCGGCGGGGCTCGGCGGGCCGGCGCAGCTCGGGCGCGGAACGCACGGGCTGCTCGGGGAGCGCGGCCGGCGGGGCCTTGTCGCCCTTGGGCCGCGGCGGGGCCCACAGGTAGGCCTGGCTGCGGTCGACGTCGGTGTCGCCACCGATGCCGACGGTCTGGAAGTGCTCGCGCACGGCCTTGGGGACCATCAGCGCGGACGCCGCGACCACCGGCAGGCCCAGGGCCATCAGGAGGTCGCCGAGGTTCACGCCGAGGCTCGCGCCGGACGTCGCGATGACCACGACGATCCCGAGCACGCCCGCGATGCACGCGGCGCCGACCGCGGGCACGTGCCCCGTGCCGGGGTCACGCTTCAGGGAGCGGCGAGCGAACCAGGCGATACCCGCGACGACGACGCCGAGCACGAGGCGCACGACCAGCGTCACGCCGGCGCCGGACCCGATGAAGCCGGGGTCGATGAGCTGCACGAGGGCGGCGAGCGCGCTGCACGCCGCGAGCAGCACGATGACGTCGAACGCGCGCATGGCGACCCGTACCCACACCCCCGCGGCCCGCTCGGTGCTGACGTCCTCCTCGGCCTGCGGGTCGCGGCGTACCGCGGGCGCGCCGGCGATGGCCGCCGCGAGCGGCAGCAGCACCAGGCCGAACCGGCTCGGATCCGTGACGCCGGGGCGCATGGACTCCAGGCCGGTCAGCGAGTCACCGGACGTGAAGATGAAGAGCAGGGCGAGCACGATCCCGGCAGCGACCAGCACGAGCCGCGAGGGGCGGTCGTGCCGCACGGTGCCGCCGACCAGGAGCCATACCAGACCCACGACGAGCGCGAGCCACACGGGCGCCAGCAGGCGGTCGCCGAGCGTCGCGTCGGCGGAGAACACCGCGAGCGCCGTGGAGGTGACGGCGCCGGCCACGATCAGCACGCCGACGCCGGCGAGCCCGAGGCGCCAGCCGCGCACGACGGCGCCGTCCTCGTCGATGGGGCCGAGCTCGCTGTCGCGCGGGGTGGCGGCGAGTGCCGCGCCGGCCAGCGCGAGGCCCAGGCCGGTGCCGACGCCCGCACCGCTGCGGACGTCGAAGATGAGGTGCAGCAGCGCGATCACGGCCAGCGGCAGCCCGGCGAGCAGGCGTGCCCGGCGGGTGGAGTGCACGGTCCACGTCGCGGGCAGCACGCTGAAGCGCGCGAGGTAGGGAAGGCTCAGCGAGGCGAGGGAGAGGGCGACGGCCAGGACGACCTCCACCCGTTCCGACCCACGGTCGGCCAGGTTCCACGGCAGGGCGAGCGACACGAGCAGGGCGAGCGCGGCGATGGCGTCCCGCACGTAGTCGGCTACCGCGATGTTCGCGAAGGGGCTGACGTCGTCGGAGCTCTCGGGCGTGTGCCCGGACCCGATCTCGGCCGGGATCGTGGCGACGTACTCGTGGTCGAGACGTTCGGTCGGCGCGCCGTTGGCGTCCTGCGCGCGGTCGGCCGACTCTCTCTCGTCACGCTCGGAAGCGTGCTGGTCCATCATCCGTTCACTCCTCGATAACGCCGCTGGTCGAGACTGGGGAAGTGTGGCTGGCGGCGCGGTGTCCCCGACGTTTGTACCCGCTGGGGACGGAGCCTGTCAGGCCGAACCACGGCGAGTCCGGTCACACCTGCATTTCTGCGCACGTCCATCACATTCGACGTGGGTAGAACACCACCGTCGGCGGCAGCCGACAGCACGCCGAGGTCACAGGAGAACGCAGTGGACTTAGCTGCCGCACCGGCACCCCGCACCTGCGACGTCTGGCTCGTTCCGGTCCGACGCCGGGAAGCCTGGACGCGCCTGCTGACCGTACCGGATCGTGAGCATCTCGTGGGACTCGACCAGGTGGCCACGGAGGTGCACCTGACGTCACGCGCCGCTCAGCGGCTGATCCTGTCGCGCTACCTCGGCGTCGCTCCCGACGAGATCACCGTGGACCGGACGTGCGAGCGCTGCGGCGACCCACAGCACGGGCGTCCGCAGGTGCCCGGTGCGTCCCTCGACTACTCCGTCTCGCACACGCGGGCCTGGGTGCTGGTCGCCGTGGTCGGTGACGGCCGGGTCGGCGCGGATCTCGACGCGCGCCCGGAGGAGGGCGACCTGGACGACCTGGCCGCCGCGGCGCTCACTCCCGCGGAGCGGCGTTCCTGGCGCCGCCTGCCGGCCCGGGACCGCGCCGACGCGCTGCTGGCGTACTGGACGCGCAAGGAGGCGACGACCAAGCTGACCGGGCACGGCCTGACGATCCCGCTGCGCGACCTCGACGTCACCGGGCCGCGGCCGACGCTCCTGACCCAGGACCCCTCGGTCCGGCTCCCCTACCCCCGGCCCTACCTGACGCACGTGCCGGCGCCGGCGAACCACAGCGCGGCGCTGGCGACGACCACGCACGTGGACCAGGTGCGGCACCTCGTCCTTCCGGACGCGGTGCCCGACGTCGTCCTCCCGCTCCCGGGCGCACGCGGTGCGTTGGAGCTGTCCGGTCAGATCCCGAGCTGGTAGGCGCCCCAGTACGCCAGGGTCACCAGCAGCGCCATGGCCCCGAGCACCGTGAGCCAGAAGCCGGTGGAGACGACGGCGGTCGCGGCGCGGGGGTTCTCGAGGATGGTGATCCGGGAGGACGCGCCGGTTGCGACGGTGACCACCACGCCGCCCCGCAGGTCCCGGACCCGGTTGAGGAGGATCGCCGCCGCGACGACGGTCGCGATGCCCAGCAGCCGGACGCCGATCCAGCCGCCCTGCACCACCAGCGCGTCCTTCTCGTAGTCCAGGGCGAGCCGCGCGACGACCGCGAGATACGCGACCAGCGCGACCGTCGTGACCGCGGCGCCGACGCCCAGCCCGGTCAGCGGCGCACGCAGGCCCAGCCCGAGGCGCGCGCCCGGGCGGCCGGAGCGACGTCCGGCGAGGTGGCCCGCCAGCACCGCACCACCGATGAGCAGCGGGCCCACGACCAGCAGCGCGCCCGCGGCGATCACGACCCCGACCAACCAGTCGCCGTCGCCGTACCAGTGCGGCTGCGGCACCGGTGCGGTGAGGTAGAGCTGCTCGGGCTGGGCGCCCGCGAGCTGGGGCTGGGCGGAGGCTGTCGCGGGGAGCCCGAGCACCCAGTCGGCGACGTCCGTCGCGAAGTCGGGGTGCAGCACCAGCCCCTCGGGCGTCTCGACGTTGATGCCGTGGTTCGCGCGGTCGTAGAACCGCACGGTGACGTCGTCGGCGTCGTCGAGGAGCTCCCGCGTGCCCTGCTCGAGCGGCATCGACGCGTCGTTGGTGCCGTACACCGCGAGGATCGGGTCCTCCTGACGCTCGAGCCACGGGCGGACGTCGAAGTCCGCGTACTCGAACCCGCCGCCCGGCAGCTTCATCCCCACGGCGCGCGGGATCGCGCGGAAGACGCCGGCCGGCACGTCGGTGTTCCGCAGGTAGTTGTCGACGGCGTACGCGGCCTGCTGCCGTGGCGGCACCACGGGGGCGGAGACCAGGATCTGGAACGCGAGCCGAGCGTCGTCGACCATCATCACCGGTGACACCCACGCGCCCTCCGACTCCGCGTACAGCCCGACGTCGTCCGGGTCGACGCCCGGGACGTCGCGGAGGTAGCGCACCGACCAGGAGTAGTCGCGCGCCATCTCCTCGTAGTCCCGGTGCCGCGTGGAGTAGTTGTCCAGCCGCTTGTCCGGCACCAGCGTCGTGATCCCCGCGCTCGCCAGCGCGGTGGCAGCCAGCGTGAACGCGTCCGCGGCCTTGCCGGTGCCCGCGCCGTGCACGAACACGATCCCGGGGCGGTCCTCGCCGGCGTCGGCCGGCTCACGGAGCAGCCCGCCCACCTCGATCCCGCCGGCGAGCGGGATCGTCACCTCGGTCTCGCGCACCTCGTGGTCGCCGGGCGCTCCGCCGTCCGGCAGGGCGCCGCCGATCGCCGTCGACTCCGTGGCGAGGTGCAGGTGCGTGGTCACGGGTTCCGGTTCCCAGACCGGGCCGGCGACTGCGCCGGTCAGGGCCAGGGCGACGAGGATCGCGGCAGACGTGGCGACGGTTCGGAAGAACACCATCGGATGCTACGCCCGGTCAGGGACGTTCCGACGTATCAGCGGTGAGCGATGTGGGCCATGTTCTCCAGGGCCCAGCGGCCGAGCTCCTGCAGCACCGGCTGCAGCTCCTCACCGGAGGCCGTGAGCGCGTAGGCCACAGCGACGGGCGGTCCGGGATCGACGCTCCGGGTGACGAGGCCGGCATCGGCCAGCTCTGAGAGCCGGTCCGACAGCACTGCGTCACTGATACCGGTGACGGCGCGTCGCAGGGCCACGAACGACAGCGGTCCGGAGCCGAGGACGGCCACGATCATGCCGTTCCAGCGCTTGCCGAGGATCGAGAAGGCGAGCGTGATCGCCGCATCGCACTGGTGCACCTGGAGGTCGTCCGCTGCCATCGCGCCAGTCTACTCGTGCTACGGTCGCATTAGTCGCTCTGTTTTTCTTAGCGGCTCTGAAAACATGAACGGAGCTGTCGTGACCCTTTTCCGTCTGGACGCAAGCATCCTCCCCGCTTCCTCCGCCAGTCGCTCCCTCGGCGACCTCGTCGAGGCGGAGTGGACCGCTGCCCACCCCACGTCGACCGTGGTGCGGCGCGACCTCGCCGCCGACCCGGTGCCGACCACCGCATGGCAGGAAGCCGTGCAGGGCGGGTTCACCCCGGAGGAGGAGCGGACCGAGGCACAGCGCGAGGCGACCGCCCTGGCCCGCACCTTCGCCGACGAGCTCATCGACGCCGACGCCCTCCTCTTCACCGTGCCGCTGTACAACTACGGCGTCTCGCAGCACTTCAAGACGTGGTTCGACCTCGCCTACACCGAACCGCGCATCGACCCGCAGGGCACAGCACTGCGCGGCAAGCCCGCCACTCTGGTCACGGTGCTCGGCGGCAACTACGCCGAGGGCTCGCCCAGGGAGGGCTGGGACCACTCCACGGCGTGGCTGCGTCGCGTGCTGGAGGACGTCTGGGGCCTCGACCTGCGCATCGTGCACCGCGCGTTCACCCTCGTCGGCGTCAACCCGGCGCTGGACGCCTTCGCCGAACCTGCGGCCGAGCTCAAGCGCAACGCCGAGACCGCCGCCGTCCGCTACGGGCGCGAACTGGCGGAGGCGCGCAACGCCTAGAAGGCCCGGCCCCTCGGATGCCCGATACGGCGCCTGAGGGGCCGGTCTAAGGTCGGAGCCTGGCCGAGAGTCCGGGCAGGACGGGACCCGTCAGAAGCCCAGCTTGCGCAGCTGCTTCGGGTCGCGCTGCCAGTCCTTGGCCACCTTGACGTGCAGGTCGAGGTAGATCCGCTGGCCGAGCAGCTTCTCGATCCCCTGGCGCGCCTCGGTGCCCACGGCCCGCAGCCGGGAGCCTCCGCGCCCGATGATGATCGCCTTCTGGGAGTCGCGCTCCACGAACAGGTTGACCCGCACGTCGAGGAGCGGCGGCCTGCCCTTCTCGGGATCACCGGTTCCCTCGCGCGGAACCATCTCGTCCACGACGACCGCCAGCGAGTGCGGCAGCTCGTCCCGCACGCCCTCCAGCGCCGCCTCGCGCACGAGCTCGGCCACCATGACGGCCTCCGGCTCGTCGGTCAGCTCGCCGTCCGGGTACAGGTCGGGGCCCTCGGGCAGGTGCGAGATGAGCACCGCCTCGAGCTCCTCGACCTGATACCCGTCCTTCGCGGAGACGGGGACGATGTCGTCCCACTCCCGGTCCACCGCCCGCGCGAGCTGGTCCACGGAGACGAGGTGCTGCATGAGGGCGTCGCGCGAGACGAGGTCGGCCTTCGTCACGACGGCGACGACGGGCACCTTCCGGCGCCCCGCCATCAGCTCGGCCAGCTGCGCCGCGATGTAGCGGTCGC
This sequence comes from Promicromonospora iranensis, assembly GCF_028994775.1. Lineage (GTDB taxonomy): Bacteria > Actinomycetota > Actinomycetes > Actinomycetales > Cellulomonadaceae > Promicromonospora > Promicromonospora iranensis_A. The sequence goes on from NZ_JAJQMN010000004.1 coordinate 108,078, forward strand.
CGGGGCCCACCTTCTGGTCGGCCGGCAGGCAGAACGCGATGACATCCACCTCGGACAGCGTGTCCCGCACCAGGTCGTTGAGGCGCTCCCCCAGCAGGGTCCGCGGCCGGTGCAGGCCGGGCGTGTCCACCAGCACGAGCTGGGCGTCCTCGCGGTGCACGATGCCGCGGATCGTGTGCCGCGTGGTCTGCGGCCGTGCCGACATGATCGCGACCTTCTGCCCGACCAGCGCGTTCGTCAGGGTGGACTTGCCGGCATTGGGTCGGCCCACCAGGCAGGCGAAGCCGCTCCGGTGTTCGGCGGTCTGATGCACTGCGGGCTGGTCGCTCACGAGGTCACTTCCTTCTGGTCACGCTTCTGATCACGGTGGTCGTGCTGTTCGGGACCACCGTTGCTGTCGTCCGGCTCGGCGGCCGGCTCCGTGCGGTGCACGAGTATCGTCGAGATCTGCTTGCGGCGGCCCTCCACGCGCTCCGCCTCGAGGTGGACGCCGCCCACCTCGACGGACGAGCCCGCGAGCGGCACCTTGCCCAGCGCCTTGGCGAGCAGGCCGCCGGCGGTGTCCACGTCGTCATCGTCCAGGCGCAGGTCGAACAGGTCGCCGAGCTCGTCCACCGGGAGGCGGGCCGGGACGCGGAGCACGCCGCCACCGAGATCCTCCACCTCCTGGACGGGCACGGTGTCGTGCTCGTCCGTGAGCTCACCGACCACCTCCTCGAGGAGGTCCTCGATGGTCACCAGCCCGGCGACGCCACCGTACTCGTCGACGACGAGCGCGATGTGGCTGGCCGACGCCTGCATCTCGCGCAGCAGGTCGTCGATCGGCTTCGACTCGGGCACGAACACGGCGTCGCGCGCCACGTCCGAGGCCGGGCGCTGCGACGGTTCCCGCACGCCGCTGTCGGCGTCGTCCACGGGCCAGTGCACCGCGGCCACGACGTCCTTGAGGTAGGCGACGCCGACGACGTCGTCCACCGACTCGCCGACCACGGGCACCCGCGAGAACCCGGAGCGCAGGAACAACCGCAGCACCCGGTCGAGGGAGGTGTCGGCGGTGACGGTCACCATGTCGGTGCGGGGCACCATGACCTCACGGGTGATGGTGCCGCCCAGCTCGATCACCGAGCGGATGAGCTCGCGGTCGGACTCCTCGAACGCACTGCTCTCCGACAGGCTCTCCCCGACCCGGTCGGCGATGTCGCGCAGCTCGGCCTCCGTGGGCGGCGACGGGTCGTAGCGCGGCACCGAGAACCTGGTCAGCCACGCGACCGCGCGGGAGACCGCCGTCAGCGGGCCCACCAGCGCGAGCAGCACGGACACCGGCTTGCGGAAGCCGAGCGCGCGCGGCGACACCCGCACGAAGAGCACGCCAATGACGACGCCCACGACGAGCGCGACGAGCATCACGGGGAGCTCGTCGGGCACGCCCTCGCCCGGGATCGTCTGCTGCACGAGCAGGGTCCCGGCCGCGATGGCGACGACCTCCGACATGACCCGCACGAGCGCGAAGGAGGCGACGATCGCCGTCGGGTCCACGACGAGCGCCTGGGCCCGCCGGATGCGGGAGGCACGGTCCGGGTCGGGCGACTGCCCGAGCTCGGCCTCCGCGAGCGCCTCCGTGAGGGAGGCACGGGTGACCCGCAGGAGGGCGGCCTCGCCGGCCGAGAGCATGCCTGCCAGCGAGAGGCCGACGAGCATGACCAGGGTGAGGAGCAGAGCGATCACGCCGGTCACCGAGTCGCGAGGAAGGTCAGGAGAAGCTTGCGCTGGAGCGTGAACATCTCCTTCTCCTCCTCGGGTTCGGCGTGGTCGTACCCGAGCAGGTGCAGGATGCCGTGCGTCGTCAGGAGCAGGAGCTCCTCGGTGGTGGAGTGGCCGGCGGCCTTGGCCTGGGTGACGGCCACCTCCGGGCACAGCACGATGTCACCGAGCGTCCCGGGCGGGGTGACGTCGCCGTCACGCCCGGGGCGCAGCTCGTCCATCGGGAAGGAGAGGACGTCGGTGGGGCCGGGTTCGTCCATCCACTGCACGTGCAGGTCCGTCATGACGCCTGTGTCGACGAAGATGATCGACAGCTCCGACTGCGGGTGCACCCGCATGGCGTCCAGGACGAAGCGGCCGAGCGCGGCGAACTCCGCCTCGTCGACCTCGAACCCGGACTCGTTGTTGACCTCGATGCTCACCGGCGCTGCCTCTTGCTCCCCTGGTTTCCGCCCTGACGGAAGTCCTGCGGCTGACGGCCCGGACGGCGGTCGTCGGTGAGGACGTCCCACCGTGCGTACGCGTCGATGATGTCGCTCACGAGCCGGTGCCGCACGACGTCGGACGACGTCAGGCGGCAGAACTCGACGTCGTCCACGCCCAGCAGGATGTCCTCGACCACGCGCAGGCCCGACGTCGTGCCGCCGGGCAGGTCGACCTGCGTCGCGTCGCCGGTGATCACCATCTTGGAGCCGAAGCCGAGACGCGTCAGGAACATCTTCATCTGCTCGGTCGAGGTGTTCTGCGCCTCGTCCAGGACGATGAAGGAGTCGTTCAGCGAGCGGCCGCGCATGTACGCGAGGGGCGCGACCTCGATGGTGCCCGCCTCGATCAGCTTGGGCACCTGCTCGGGGTCGACCATGTCGTGCAGCGCGTCGTACAGCGGACGCAGGTACGGGTCGATCTTCTCGGACAGCGTGCCGGGCAGGAACCCGAGCCGCTCCCCCGCCTCGACGGCGGGGCGGGTGAGGATGATGCGGTTGACCTGCTTGGCCTGCAGCGCCTGGACGGCCTTGGCCATGGCGAGGTAGGTCTTGCCGGTGCCGGCCGGTCCGATGCCGAACGTGATCGTGTTGGTGTCGATCGCGTCCACGTAGGCCTTCTGCCCGACAGTCTTGGGCCGGATGGTGCGGCCCCGGCTGGACAGGATGTTGAAGGTGAGGACCTCGGCCGGACGTGACGCCGACGCGGCGCTCAGCATCGCCACCGAGCGCTTCACGACCTCGGGGGTGAGCTGGGTGCCCGCCTCGACGACCTCGATCAGCTCGTCGAGCAGCTGTGTGACCAGGGCCACGTCGCCCGCCGGTCCGTTCACGGCGATCTCGTTGCCACGGGCATGGACGTCGACGCCGGGGAAGCCCTCTTCGACGGCCCGCAGCACCGAGTCCCGGCTCCCGAGGAGCGCGACCGTCGGGATGTGGGCCGGAACGACGATCTTGTGCTCGATCCGGGTCTGGGACTGTGTGCTGGGCGAAGTTGTCATGAGCCGGCCCGCGGGGCCGATCCGCTCCTTTGTGCGGTAGGGATGACGATGGTCCCCATCCTATCGACCGGCGGGGGCGACGCCACGGCCTTTCCCGCGCTTCCTGCGCGCACGTGTCCGACTCGTCAGGCGAAGCCCGGGAGCTCGCCGCCCGCGAGCAGGTGCGCGTGCACGTGGAAGACCGTCTGTCCGGCCTTGGGCCCGGTGTTGAAGATGAGGCGGTACTGGCCGTCGGCGAGCTCGCTCGCGACGCCGTCGGCGAGCCCGATGACGCCCGCCAGGCCCTCGGCGTCCGTCGCCGCGAACGCCGACACGTCCGGGTAGTGCTCCTTCGGCACGACGAGCACGTGCACGGGCGCCTTGGGTGCGATGTCCCGGAACGCGATCGCCGTGTCCGACGACGCCACGACGTCGGCGGGGATGTCCCCCGCCACGATCTTGCAGAAGAGGCAGTCAGGGCTGTCGGTGCTCGTCATGCTCTGCAGGCTACCGGCGGGGGTCGGCCGACGACTCCCGGGGGCCGCGGACGGCGGAGGGAGCGGGACGTCGCGATGATTTTCCGTACCGTTACACGGATGGAAATGCCCAGGTGAAGGGGATGTGGGAGAGTTTGCGGCATTCGATGGAGATTGGCGTGCTGCGACACCTTTTTGTCGCCGCCCTCCTCGCAGGTCCCGTCGTCACCCTCACACCACACACAGCAGTAGTCACCTGGAGGTTCGCGTGGGTTGGTTCATCACCCAATCGCTCGCATTCATCATCATCGCGGCCCTGATCGGCCTCGCGATCGGCATCTGGATCGGCTGGCTCGTCTGGGGCCGCCGCGCCACGGACAAGCTCTCGGCGGAGGCTGCGAGCACGGCTGAGGTCGCCGTTACGGCGACGAGCACCGAGGCCGTGGCCGCGGGCACCGAGGCCACCACCGAGGAGGACAGGGCCGACGCCGAGCCCGTTCCCGCCCTCGCGGTCGCCTCCACCGACGCCGAGGCGACGGCCGGCACCGCGACGCCGGACACCTCGGCGTCCGCCGCCGCCACGGTCCCGTCCGTCGCGGACGGTGCGCCGGATGCCGGCCCGGACGACGAGGCCGGTACCGGAGACGCCGAGGCGGCCACGCCCGACGTCGTCACCACGCCCGACGTCGTGACCGAGGCCGACGTCGTCGCCGAGGCCGAGGCCGTCGCGCGCAAGGCCGCCGAGGGTGCGACCACGCAGCCCGACGACCTGCAGCGGATCGAGGGCATCGGCCCGAAGATCGCCACCGCGCTGGTGGCCGCCGGCTACCCGACGTACGCCTCCATCGCCGCCGCGAGCGAGGACGAGCTGCGTCAGGCCGTCGCGAGCCAGGGCATCAAGTTCGCGCCGGCCGCGGCCAGCTGGGCCGACCAGGCGCAGTACCTGGTGGACAGCGACACGAAGGGCCTGGACGAGTATCAGGACTACCTGGTCGGCGGGCAGGAGCGGCGCGCCAAGTTCAACGACAAGGTGGACTACGCCGACGTCGACGAGATCGCCGACGCCGACGCCCGGGCCGCCGCCATCGCCCAGGACGAGGCGGAGGCCGCAGCCGTGGCCGCCGCTGAGCCGGAACCCGAGCCCGAGCCCGAGCCCGAGCCGCAGGACCTGCAGCGCATCGAGGGCATCGGCCCCAAGATCGAGACCGCGCTCCAGGCCGCCGGGTACACGACGTACGCCAAGGTCGCGGGCGCGTCCGAGGACGAGCTGCGCACGGCGCTGGCCTCGGCGGGCATCAAGTTCGCGCCTGCCGCCAAGAACTGGGCCGACCAGGCCCAGTACCTGGTGGACGGCGACGAGGACGGCCTGCGCGAGTACCAGGACTACCTCGTGGGCGGCCAGGAACGGCGCGCCAAGTTCAGCGAGAAGGTCGACTACGCCGACGTCGACGAGATCGCCGACGCGGACGCCAAGGCCGAGGCGATCGCCCAGGACGAGGCGGAGACCGCGGCGGCCGGAGCCGCTGAGCCTGCTGCCGACCCGGAGCCGGAGCCTGAGCCGGAGCCCGAGCCGCAGGACCTGCGCCGCATCGAGGGCATCGGCCCCAAGATCGAGGCAGCGCTCCAGGCCGCCGGGTACACGACGTACGCCAAGATCGCGGCGGCGACCGAGTCCGAGCTGCGTGCGGCACTCACCACCGGCGGCATCAAGTTCGCGCCCGCCGCCGCCAACTGGGCCCACCAGGCGCAGTACCTCGCGGACGGCGACGAGACAGGCCTTCAGGAGTTCCAGGACTACCTGGTCGGCGGCCAGGACCGCGCGGCGAAGTTCAAGAAGGACGTCGACTACACCGACGTCGACGAGATCGAGGGCACCGACGCCAAGGCCGCGGCCATCGCCGCGGACGAGGCGAGGGCGGCGGCCGGTGGTGACACCGAGGCCACCGGCTCCGAGGCGAAGGCATGAACCTGAGGTCGGTTCTCCCCCCGGTGATCGTCGCGGTCCTCGGTCTGGGCGCGCTGTCGGGCGTCCAGGACACGGGCTTCCGCGAGCGGATCGAGGCGGACCTGACCGTGCGCGCGGAGAGCGCGCTCGCCACGGCCGGCCTCGACGGCGTGACCGTCGAGGTCACCGGCCGGGACGCCGACGTGACCGCACCGACCGACGCGGAGGCCCTGACGGCGTCCGACGTCGTGAGCGGTGTGGAGGGCGTCCGTACCGCGGCGGCGTTCGGGCCGGACGGCCCGGCGTCGGCGGACGCGGGCGGAACGGGGACCGACACCGCCGAGGACGCTGGCTCCGGCGGGGACGACGTCGCGGCGAGCGCCTCGCCGTCGCCATCTCCGTCACCGTCTCCGTCGCCCTCGCCGTCGGATGACGAGGACGCGGACGCGGACGGCCAGGAGGCCGAGGGCGACGGGCCGGTGCGCAACCCGACGCGCGAGGAGCGGGAGAAGGCCCAGGACGACCTGGTCGAGATCCCGAACATCACGTTCGTCACGGACAGCGCGCGCCTGACCAAGGACGGCCGCAAGGTCGTGCGGGAGGCCGCCGAGGTGCTCGGGGAGCACCCGGAGGTCGAGGTCCGCATCGAGGGGCACACCGACTCGCGCGGGACCCGGTCGGACAACCGGCGGCTCAGCGAGCGCCGGGCCGACGTGGTGCTCGACCGGCTGGTGGAGCTCGGCGTCGAGAAGGACCGGCTGACGGCGAAGGGTTACGGCGAGTCGGACCCGCTGGTCGTGCCGAGGACCTTCGCGGACCTGGAGAAGAACCGCCGCGTGGAGTTCATCGTCGAGAACTGACGCCCCCGCGGGTCGACCTCGACCCCGGCTGGTCGAGCTTGTCGAGGCCTCCCGCCGACACCTGTCGGTGCGGGGGTCTCGACAAGCTCTCGGCCGGCGAAGGACTCGGCCAGCGAGAGTCGCGTCAGGTCCAGCGGCCCAGGCGCTCGCTCAGGTGGGCTATCGCGACCGGGCCCGCCGTGGACGTCCGCAGCACGTGCGGCCCGAGCCGGGCGGTGACCGCGCCGGCCTCGGCCAGCAGGGCGACCTCGGCCTCGGAGATCCCGCCCTCCGGTCCGACGACGACGAGCACCTCGCCGGCGTCGGGCAGCGGCACCGTCGCGATCCCTGCCGTCGCCTCCTCGTGGAGCACGGCGACCGTCCCGCCCGCGGCGACCACGTCGCGGGTCCGGGCGGCGAGCTGCTTGGTGCTCAGCGGCACCTCGACGTCGGGCAGGCGGCAGCGGCGGGCCTGCTTCGTCGCTGCCCGCACGGTGCTGACCCAGCGCGCCCGCGACTTCGCGGCCCGGTCCCCGCGCCAGACGACGACGGATCGTTCCGCCTGCCAGGGGATGATCGCGTCCGCGCCGACCTCGGTCGCGGCCTCGATGGCCATCTCGTCGCGGTCGCCCTTGGCGAGGGCCTGGACGAGCGTCACGACGACGGCGGGCACCGGCTCGACGACCACTTCCTCGACCCGGAGGTGCACCTCCGCGCCGTCCACGGACTCGACGACCGTCCGCAGACGCACCCCGGCGCCGTCGACCACGTCCAGGCGTTCGCCCGGACCGCGCCGCTGGACCACGCCGGCGTGCCGGCCCTCCGCGCCGTCGAGCACGTAGACCGAGCCCGTGGCGTACTCCGACAGCGGATGGGCGGTTGACGCCTCCGCGAGAAAGACCGGCGCGCTCATGGGTGGGCGGTCAACGCCCGCTGAGCTTGTCGCGCAAGCGCGAGAACACGCCGCCGTGCACCGAGGCGAGCCGCGACTCGGGGCGCTCCTCGCCGCGCAGGACCGCGAGCTGCTGCAGGAGGGCCGTCTGCTCCTCGTCCAGCGCCGTCGGCACCTGGACCTCGATGTGCACGTTGAGGTCACCGCGCCCGGTCGAGTGCAGGTGCCCCACGCCCAGGCCCTTGAGGGTCATGACCTGGCCGGGCTGCGTGCCGGGGCGCAGGTCGATCTCCTGGAGACCGTCCAGCGTGTCGAGCTCGAGGACGGTGCCGAGGGCGGCCGCCGTCATCGGCACCTGGAGGGTGCAGTGCAGCTCGTCACCGCGCCGCACGAACGTGTCGTGGGCGCGCTCCCGGATCTCGACGTACAGGTCGCCGGCGGGACCACCACCGGGGCCCACCTCGCCCTGTGCGGACAGCTTGATGCGCGTGCCGGTGTCGACACCCGCGGGCACGTTCACCGAGACGGTGCGACGCGAGCGCACGCGGCCCTCGCCGGAGCAGTCGGTGCAGGGCTCGGGGATCACGGTGCCGAAGCCGCCGCAGGCGGAGCACGGCTGGTTCGTCATGACCTGGCCGAGGAACGACCGGGCCACGCGCTGCACGGAGCCGCGCCCGTGGCAGACGTCGCAGGTACGCGCGTGGGTACCCGGCCGCGCGCCGTCGCCACCACAGGTGTTGCAGACCACCGCCGTGTCGACCTGGATCTCACGCTTGGCGCCGAAGACCGCCTCGGCGAGCTCGAGGTCGAGCCGCACGAGCGCGTCGTTGCCGCGCCGGGCGCGAGGCACCGGGCCGGCCGGCTGTCCGCCACCGAAGAAGGTCTCGAAGATGTCCTGGAAGCCGAACCCGGCCCCGAACCCGCCGCCCGCGCCGCCACCCGGCGCGGTCGGGTCCACGCCCATGTCGTACTGCTGGCGCTTGTCCGGGTTGGACAGCACCTCATAGGCGCGCGCGACGTCCTTGAACCGGTCCTCGCCCACGTCGCCGGCCACGTCGGGGTGCAGCTCACGGGCCAGCTTGCGGTATGCCTTCTTGATCTGCTCGGGCGAGGCGTCGCGCGGAACACCGAGAATCTCGTAGTAGTCGGTCACAGGTCTCTCTTTGTGAGGAGGTTTGTGGAAAGTGGGTTGTCAGCTGGGCAGGACTCGCGACAGGTAGCGCGCGACCGCGCGCACCGCGGCGATGGTGCCCGGATAGTCCATACGGGTGGGGCCGATCGAGCTCAGGATCGCGACGGTGTCACCGTCGGACGAGCCGTAGCCGGACGTCACGACGGAGGTCTCCGAGAGGCCTGCCAGCCGGTTCTCGTGGCCGATGCTCACGGCCACCCCGGCGTCGTCGGTCATGTCGGTGAGGAGACCGAGCAGGACCACCTGCTCCTCGAGCGCCTCGAGCACGGGGCGCAGGCCCTGTTCGAACCGCATGCTCGACCGCGCCAGGTTGGCCTGGCCGGTCAGCACGATGCGTTCCTCGCTCTCCTCGGCGAGCGCTGCCGTCACGACCTCGGCGACTGCCGTGGCCAGGGCCCGGTGCTCGTCCGGCATCGCCTCGGTGACCCGCGCGAAGGCGTTGCCGATCTCGGTGAGCCGGTGACCCGCGGCCGCGGCGTTGAAACGGGCGCGCAGCTCGCCCAGCGTCCCGTCGTCCATCCCGACGGGTACGTCGAGGAAGCGCTGCTCCACCCGCCCCGTGTCGGTGATGACGACGACGAGCAGCCGCCCCTCGGCGGTGGGCACGAGCTCCAGGTGCCGCAGCCCGGAACGGCGCAGCGACGGATACTGCACGACGGCGACCTGGCCCGTCAGCTGGGCGATGAGCCGCCCGGCACGGGCGACGACGTCGTCCAGGTCGACCGCCTCGGACAGGAAGGTCTCGATGGCGCGCTTCTGGGGCACGGTCAGTGGCCGCACCTCGGCGAGCTGGTCCACGAACAGGCGGTAACCCTTGTCCGTGGGGATACGTCCGGCGGAGGTGTGCGGCTGGGCGATGAGCCCGGCCTCCTCGAGGGCCGCCATGTCGTTGCGCACCGTCGCCGGTGACACTCCGAGCTTGTGCCTCTCGGTGAGTATGCGGGACCCCACGGGCTCCCGCGTCCGGACATAGTCCTCCACGATCGCTCGCAAGACATCCAGCCTGCGTTCCTCACTCACCGCGCTCACCTCCGTCCCAGGTAGAACGTCCGGGACCTGCACCCGGGTTCCGGCCCGCTCTCCAGCACTCTCGCCATCCGAGTGCCAATCCTACGCGGCACACGCCAGGGACCAAGTCCCCGACCCGCCGCCGGTCCCCACCGAAGGGTCCCTGACCCGTCAGATGCGCAGGTCACGCGGGTGACGGAGGCGTACGCCACGTTCGCGAGCGGCTGACTACGGCAATGCCTTAGGGACCGCCGGGCACCCCAGGAAACCCGGCCCGAAAGATGCGGCGACCGCCCGATCCGCCGGGAACACCTCACGGACGAACCTTGAGTCATCGCAGGCGAGGGGCCGGCGACGACCAGGAGGCAACAACATGTTCGGTTTCACCGACTACGCCGAGTACCGCAGGAACGAGCAGGAGATCGACCGCCGCGCGGAGCAGTCCCGGGTGGCCCGTGAGCAGAAGGACACCGCACGTCGGCAGGCGGCCGAGCGTCGAGGCACCGACCGCGGCACCGAGCGCGCCGGCCGGACCAGGAGCGCCGGCACAGCCCGCCACCGCGTCGCCTGACGCACGGCGCGCACCGGAGCCGGACACCCATGAACAGTGATGATGACCAGCGGATCCGCGACAGAACCGGCATGGGACGATGTGCCCATGCCGGTTCCCCGCGCCCGCCTGGTGGGTCGAGCCTCCGAGCTCGGTGAGCTCAGGACCGCCCTCGACGGCGTCCGCACGGGCGGCAACCGCACCATCGTGATCGCCGGCGAGGCCGGGATCGGCAAGACCCGCCTCCTCGACGAGCTCGTCGCACGCGCCGAGGACACGACGGTCGTCGTCGGGCAGTGTGCCGACTCCGGGTCCGGCCCCGTCCCCCACGCCGCCCTCACCGGCCTGCTGCACGGCATCGTCCAGGCGGTCGGCCGCGACGCCGCCGTCGACGCGGCCGGGCCCGCCGCCGGCGCCCTGTCCGCGGTGGCGCCCCACCTCTTCGCGCCGGAGTCCGACGTCGACGCCGACCGCATCCCCGAGGTCCTCACCGACCTGATCGCCGGGCTCGCGAGCCGGCACCCCCTCGTCGTGGTCATCGAGGACCTGCACTGGTCCGACGACGTCACCCGCGCCGTCGCCCTCCGGCTGGCCCGCACCGCACCCGCCGGCCTGCTCCTCCTGCTCACCTACCGCAGCGACGACGTCGGACGCGCGCACCCCCTCCGCACCGTCATGGCCGAGCTCGACCGGCCCCGGCTCACCACGCGCCTCCACCCGGCCCGCCTCGGCGCCGACGAGGTCCGGCAGATGGCCCAGGACCTGCTCGGCTCGCCCTCCGGCGTCGTCGACGACCACGACCCCGCCGTCGACCCCGGCGCGCTCGCCGACCTGGCGGACCGCAGCGAGGGCGTCCCCTTCTACATCGAGGAGCTCGTCGGCTTCCTCGGCACCGACCTGCCCGACTCCCTGCGCGACATCCTCCTGCTGCGCTACTGGAACCTGAGCCGGCAGGCGCAGGCACTGTGCCGGGTGGTCGCCGCGGCGGGACCGCGCGTCTGGCACGACGTGCTCGACGACGTCCTGGCCGACCCTTCGACAAGCTCAGGACGGCGTGGCACCACCGGCGTCGGCCCCGACCCCGAGGAGACCGCGCGCGAGGCGGTCGAGGCCCAGGTCCTGGTCGCTACCGACGTCGGCTACACGTTCCGGCACGCCCTGGTCCAGGAGGCCGTGTACGCCGAGCTGCTGCCCGGCGAACGCCGCCGCCTGCACGCCGCGCACGCCCGGGCGCTGGAGCAGGCGCTCGTCCGGCGCGGCCGCTCGGTCGCGAAGCTCTCCCGCATCGCCGACCACTGGTGGCGTGCCGGCATGCTCGACGCGGCGCTCGCGGCGGCGGTCGAGGGGCACCAGGCAGCCGTGGAGGGTGCGGCGTCGTCCACCGCGGTCACCCTGGGCGAGCGCGCCCTGGAGCTCTGGGAACAGGTGCCCGACGCCGAGGCCGTCGCCGGCGTGACGCATCACGAGCTGCTCCGCACCGTCGCGGAGTCCCTGCGCGGATCCACCCGGACCACCCGCGCCCTCGCCGTGGCCCACGAGGCGATCGCCGAGTGGCCCGACGACGACCCGGCGGGGCTCGCCGGCATGCTCTCCGACACCGCGCTCACCGCGGGCAAGGCCGGCTCGGCGGAGGGGCCGGAGCTCATCGACCGCGCTCTCGCGCTCGTCGAACCCGGCAGGGACGACGCCGTGCGCGGCCAGCTGCTGATGCTGCGGGCGCGCCACGCCATGCTCGACGGCCGGCCACATGAGGCGATCGGCGCCGCGACGGCCGCCCACGACGTCGGGACCGCGATCGGTGATGCCGAGGTCGTGTCCGTCGCCCTGAACCTGCGGGGCGTGTCCCGCGTCCAGCTCGGCGACGCCGGTGGCTACGCGGAGATCGACACCGCGAGGGAGGCAGCAGGCGAGTCCTGGCAGGGGCTGAGCCGCTACTACATCAACGGGTCGGACGTCCGGCTCCTCGTGGGCGACTGGGCCGGGGCGGCGCAGATTGCCGAGGAGGGGATGGTCGCGGCACGCCGGTACGGCTCGTCCGAGGGGTCTCGGATCATGGTCGAGGGAAACCTTGCGGACGCGTGGGTCGGCCGCGGCGACTGGGCCGAGGCCGCCGCCTGGTACGAGCGGACGGTCCCGCCCATCCACGCCAGCGTGTACTCCGTCTACCTGAGCGAGCGCCGGACGTGGCTCATGCTGTGGCAGGGCAAGGTGGAGCAGGCGCAGGCCGAGGCGCGCCGCAGGGCCGCGGCCTGGGAGCGGTTCGGGCGCCTGGAGGAACAGATCAGGTCACGCACGAGCGTGACCCAGGCGGAGCTCGCGCTGCAGCGCGACGAGCCGGCCGAGGCGCTGGAGCGGATGGCTCCGGTGATCGCCCCCGACCGCCGGCGCCTCCCGGCGTACGACCTGCCGCAGCTCGCCGTGGCCGCCCAGGCGATCGCCCGGCTGCGCGCCGCCGGACAGGACGTCGACGACGCCGCCTACCGCGCGGCGCTGGCCGAGTGCTCCCACTGGCCGACGTTCCCCGTGTGGTCGGCCCTGTTCGAGGCGGAGCTGGGCACGGGCCCGTGGACGGCGGTCGCCGACCAGCCCGGCCCCGGCCCTACTTACCTGCGGCCCTACGCGCTGTACCGCGAGGGCGGGCGGCTGCTGGAGGCGGGTGACCGGGCCGGGGCGAGGTCGACGCTCGGGGCGGCGGTCGCGGAGGCGGAGAAGATCGGGGCAGGGCTGGTGGTGCAGCGGGCTCAGGGGCTCATCGACCGGGCGGGACTGGCCGACGCGCCGGCGCCGTCGGGCAGCGGGCCGGACGCCCTGACCCCGCGCGAGCGGCAGGTGCTCGCGCTCGTCGCCGAGGGCCTGACCAACGGGCAGATCGCCGAGCGGCTGTTCATCTCGGCCAAGACCGCGTCCGTGCACGTCTCGGCGATCCTGCGCAAGCTGGGTGTCTCGACCCGTACGGAGGCGGCCCTGCGCGCCTCCCGCTGACCCCTCCACCGCCTACCGCCCCGTTGAGTGCTGGGTATCTGCGCGTTCAGACACTCCGAAAGCACAGATACCCAGCACTCAACGGGATGGCGGAATAGGCTCACGGCGTGTTCGACGAACGGTATGGACCTGACGTGCTGTCCCCCGCGTTCCCTGGCGCGCAGCGAGGGCGGAGCCGGCCGACGTCGCAACCCATGCCCGCCGAGCCAGGGCTGGTGGTCGAGGAGGTCGAGACCGGCTGGGTCGGTGCCGTCGTGCGGGTCGAGAAGTCGGGCGGCATGCACGTCGTCGTCCTGGAGGACCGCCGCGGTCGCACCCGCACCTTCCCCCTCGGCCCGGGCTTCTGGGTGGAGGGCAAGCCCGTGGTGCTCACCGCGCCCGTCCTGAGCCGCGCGCCCGCCCAGCCGACGCGGACCGCCTCCGGGTCGGTGGCCGTGCACGGTGCCAGGGCCCGCGTGGCGCGGGGCAGCCGCATCTGGGTGGAGGGCAAGCACGACGCCGAGCTCGTCGAGAAGGTCTGGGGCGACGACCTGCGCATCGAGGGTGTGGTGGTCGAGATGCTCGACGGTGTCGATCACCTCGCCGAACGCCTCGCCGAGTTCGGGCCCGACGCCGACCGCCGCGTCGGGGTGCTGGTGGACCACCTGGTCCCCGGCTCGAAGGAGCAGCGGCTGACCGACGAGGCCCTGCGTCACGTCCCGAAGGGCACCGTGCTGGTGCTCGGCCACCCCTACGTCGACGTGTGGCAGGCGGTGCGTGCCGAACGGCTCGGGCTGGACCGCTGGCCGGTCATCGACCGGGGTACCGAGTGGAAGCTCGGCATCCTGCGTTCCCTGGGCTGGCCTGCCGAGACGCAGGCCGACGTCGCCCGTGGCTGGCAGCGGATCCTCCGCTCCGTGCGCGATTTCCGCGACCTTGACCCCACGCTGCTGGGCCGGGTGGAAGAACTTATCGATTTCGTGACCACGTCGTAAGGTCCAGCCTCTACGGTGGGGGCCATGTCCGAGAACCCGCAGCAGCCGCAGTCGCCCCAGCAGCCCGGCCCACCGCCGCAGCAGCCGGAGCAGCCCCCCGTCTACGGCTCGCCCCAGCCTGGCCAGTCGCCCTACCAGGGCCAGCCGGAGCGGCCGCACCCCGGCCAGCCCGGCCAGCCCCAGCCGGGCACCGCGTACGGCGCGCCTTACGGCCCCGGCGCGCCCTACCAGCCCCAGCCGCTCAACCCGTCGGACGAGCGCATGTGGTCGGTCTTCGCCCAGATCGGCCCGGTCCTGCTGTCGTTCATCGCGCCGCTGGCGATCTGGCTGGCGTTCAGGGAACGGAGCCGGTTCGTGGAGCAGGAGGGCAAGGAGGCGCTGAACTTCCAGATCACGCTGATCTTCGTGCACATCGCCTGCGCGATCATCTCCGTCGTCACCTTCGGGCTCGGCACGATCGTGTACGTGGTGTTCATCGCCGCGGTGGTGTTCATGATCCTGGCCGCCGTGGAGAACAGCAAGGGTGCGCCGTACCGCTACCCGGTGAACATCCGCCTCATCAAGTAGTCCGTCCGGCAGGTATTCCGGCTCCTTGTCCCGGCCCCGCCGTCAGGACGACGGCCCAGCAGACACGAAGGGCACCCCGCGCAGGCGGGGTGCCCTTCGTGTCAGCCCGTCGGCCGGCCGGTCCGGATCAGGCCGCGGGCGGTCCGTACACGGACGGGCCGGCGGCGGCCGGTCCGGCGTTCACCGGGCCGCCGGTGATCCGGCGGAACGCGAAGGCGAGCGCGAGCACCGACAGCGGGATCGTGATGAACAGGCCGAGCCCGCACAGCAGCGCACCCACGATGTTGATGCCGAAGAGCGCGAGCTCCAGCAGGAACACCGCACCGAAGTTCTTGCCCACGAGGGAGAACGACGAGGTGAAGGCGGCCCAGGCGTTCAGGCCCTTGTCGACCACGTTGTGGTAGGTGAAGACGCCGAAGATCGCCACGGCGATGAGGCCGATGCCGCACAGCAGCGCGCCCACGAAGCTCGCCACCATGAGCAGGAGGGCGGCCAGGATGACCATCCCGAAGCTGTTCACCTTGAACAGGTTGCCCCAGGTCGCCTTCTCGCCGGACACCTCACGCAGCGCCGCGTTGATCCCGAGCGCCTGGAGCACCGAGACGAGCAAGGAACCGATCAGCTGGAGCAGGCTGCTGCCGGCGGACATCCCCGTCGCGCCCAGGGTGCTCAGCTCGCCGCCTTCCTGGGCGGCGTTGATCTGCTCCTGGACATCGTTGAACGAGTCCGCGTTGAAGATGGCGCCCACGACGAACGTCAGCAGCACGAACAGCACCCAGAACAGCCAGTTCCCCTTGAACCGGTCCCACCCGAAGCTCAGCGCCTCACCGACCCGGAACGGCTTCGACGGCTGCGTGCCGTACGGCACGGCCGGTCCGCCGTAGGCCGGGGGCTGGCTCGCGCCACCGTAGGCGGGCGGCTGCGTCGGGCCCCCGGACGACGGCGGTGTGGCCCCTGCCGGGTACGGAGGCGTCGGCTCGACGGGGTTCGGCGGCGTCGGCCCACCCGGCGGCGGCGTCGCGCCGCCCTGGTTCGGCTCGTACGGGTTCTGCGGCGTGTTCTCGCTCATGTGTTCCCCTTGGCTGGTCAGTGATCCAGCCCTACCTTCACCTCTTCTCCGCATCTACGCATGCGCAATTGCCGAGTTGTGACCAGCCGGTCAGCCCTGCACGGATTCTCCGGTCCAGCGCTGGACGAGATAGGCCCCCACCAGCAACATCGCGGGTGCCACGACGACGAGGCCGATACCGCACGTGAAGAGTGAGGCGAGCGCCAGCGCGGCGAAGATGCCGAAGACAGCGAGGGCGGTCCCGACGTGCGAGAGCACCAGGCCGATGCCGCCGCCCAACGCCTTGCCGAAGCCCACACCCTTGAGCAGCAGGAAGGGCACGGGGAGCAGGAGGAGCGTGAACACCACCTGCACCAGCCAGCCGACCATGGGCACCACGGTGCCGGCGAAGCCGAGCGCCCCGGTGATCACCGCGTACCCCACGAGCCCGGCGAAGCCACGGAGCACGAAGAAGTCGCGGAAGCGCACCTTGCGGGTCCGCGTGGCCGCGATCGCGCCGGCGTACAGGAGGGCCTGCAGCAGGAAGCACACCGCCGTGCCGGCGGCGGCCAGACCGCGGGCCTCGAGCGTCTGCCCGGCGGCCTGGGCGGCGTCGACCGCCGCCGGGTCGGCCGCGTTCACGATGCCGTCCACGATGGACGGGGTGAACAGGAGGACGACGGCGAGCTGGGCCAGGCCGAGCAGCAGGCTCATCAGCACCCAGACGCCCCAGCTGGCGCCGAACGCGCTCCAGCCCCAGCGCCATGCGCTGCCGATCGTCGGGGGCTCGTCCGTGCCTGAGCGGTGTTCCGCCCCGGAGACCGGCGAGTACTGCGGGAGGCCCTGGGCCGGCGGCTCCTGGAATCGCTGAGGAGTGCCGGGCGGGGCCTGCTGCGGCTGCGGGGCCTGCGAGTGGCCCGGGAGCTGGCCCCACACGCCCGGCTGCCCGTCACGCTGTTCCGGCCGCTGCTGGGGCTGGTAGTCCGGCCGGCCGTACGGGTTGGCGGGGCGCCCGTAGGGGTCGCGCGGGCCGTACGGGTCGAACGGCTGGGGCTGCGTGGGCCGGGCCCGGCCCGGCTGCGGGTCCTGCGGCTGCGGGTCCTGACCGTAGGGATCCCTGGCGGCCTGGGCCTGTTGTGCGTGCGGGTTCGCGCCCTGCCCACGCCGGGACTCGGGGTTCTGCCCACGGTAGGGATCCTGTGGGTTCCAGCCGCCGTAGGTGTTGCTCATGCGCGTACCCCTCGTCAGGCGTGCCTGTGCCGCCTTGTCACGGTGTGAATCGGCACAAGGTATCCGCGATTTCGCCCACCACGCAAACAAACCAAGGTGGTTCTCCGGTGCGTCCTGCCGGCCGCCCGACTCAGGACGTGAGCTCGCGCACCACGGTGTCGGCCAGCAGGCGTCCGCGGCGGGTCAGCACCGCCCGCGGCGGCACTCCCCCGGCGCCGACGGCCGCCCGACCGTCGAGCAGTTCGCGCGCCACGAGCCCTGCCACCGCGGTGCGACCCGTGGCCGACAGCACTCCCAGGTCGAGGCCTTCCCGCAGCCGCACCCCGAGCATGACGCGCTCCAGGTGGGCCTCCTGGTGCGTGAGCAGCTCGCGCCCCGCGCCGGGGCTCTGCCCCGCCTCGAGCCGCGTGGCGTAGGCGCGGGGATGCTTCACGTTCCACCAGCGCACCCCGGCCGGGGTCTCGACAGTCGGATCCTGAGCCTGTCGAAGGGCGACCGCCGATGTGGGCGCCGACACGTAGCTGTGGGCACCCGGACCGATGCCCCACCAGTCGTCACCACGCCAGTACCCGATGTTGTGCCGGCACTCGTGCCCGGCGCGTGCCCAGTTCGACACCTCGTACCAACGCAGACCCGCCGCCGTGAGCAGGTCGTCGACCAGCTCGTACTTGGCGGCCTGGTCGTCCTCGTCGGGCAACCGCACCTCGCCGCGGCGCACCTGGGCTGCCATCTTCGTACCCGGCTCCACCACCAGCGCGTACGCGGAGACATGGTCGACGCCGGTGGCCAGCGCCGTCTCCACGCTGACGCGCCAGTCGTCCAGCGACTCACCCGGGGTGCCGTAGATGAGGTCGAGGGACACGTCGAGCCCGGCGTCGCGCGCCCAGCGGACGACGTCGGGGATGCGCAGCGGGTCGTGGGTGCGCTCCAGCGTCGCGAGCACGTGCGGCACCGCCGACTGCATCCCGAAGGAGACGCGCGTGAACCCGGCGTCGGCGAGGACCCGCAGCGACTCGGGCGTCACGGAGTCCGGGTTGGCCTCGGTGGTGACCTCGGCGGCCTGTCCCGAGCCCGTCGAGGAACCGGCCAGGCCCCACACGTCGTTGATCCCGCCGAGCACCCGGGCGAGGTCCCCGGCCGGGAGCATCGTGGGGGTGCCGCCGCCGAAGAAGACCGTGGAGACCGCGGCGGGCGAGCGCCCGGCGTCGGCCAGCACCTTGGCCGCGAGCTCGACCTCCAGCAGCGCCGTGCCGGCGTACTGCGCCTGGTTGGCGCCGCCGCCCAGCTCCGCAGCGGTGTAGGTGTTGAAGTCGCAGTAGCCGCAGCGCACCGTGCAGAACGGGACGTGCACGTAGACGCCGAAGGGACCGGCCGACGAGGAATCGGCCGGCCGTACCCAGTCGGGCAGCCCGCCGTCGTCGGGCACGGGGATACCGGAGGGAAGAGCGGGCACCTACTTCTTCTTGTCCTTCGGCGCATCGGAGTCGGAGGAGAGCGCGGCGATGAACGCCTCCTTCGGCACCTCGACGGAACCGATGTTCTTCATGCGCTTCTTGCCCTCCTTCTGCTTCTCCAGCAGCTTGCGCTTACGGCTGATGTCGCCGCCGTAGCACTTGGCGAGCACGTCCTTGCGCATGGCGCGGATGGTCTCGCGGGCGATCACGCGCGCGCCGATGGCGGCCTGGATCGGCACCTCGAACTGCTGGCGCGGGATGAGCTCCTTGAGCTTGGCGGTCATCATGACGCCGTACGAGTACGCCTTGTCACGGTGCGCGATCGAGCTGAACGCGTCGACGTGCTCACCCTGGAGCAGGATGTCGACCTTCACGAGGTCGGCCACCTGGTCGCCGGTCGTGTCGTAGTCGAGGGACGCGTAACCGCGGGTCTTGGACTTGAGCTGGTCGAAGAAGTCGAAGACGATCTCGCCGAGCGGCAGGTGGTAACGCAGCTCCACGCGCTCCTCGGACAGGTAGTCCATGCCCTGCAGGTCGCCGCGCTTGGACTGCGCGAGCTCCATGACCGCGCCCACGAACTCGCTCGGGGTGAGGATGGTGGCCTTGACGACGGGCTCACGGACCTCCTTGATCTTGCCCCCGGGGAACTCCGACGGGTTGGTCACCTCGACCTTCGTGCCGTCCTCCATCGTCACCTGGTAGATGACGTTCGGGGCGGTCGAGATCAGCTCGAGGTTGAACTCGCGCTCGAGGCGCTCGCGCACGATCTCGAGGTGCAGCAGGCCGAGGAAGCCCACGCGGAAGCCGAAGCCGAGGGCCACCGACGTCTCGGGCTCGTAGTTGAGCGCGGCGTCGCTGAGCTTGAGCTTGTCCAGGGCGTCGCGCAGCACCGGGTAGTCGGAGCCGTCGATCGGGTACAGGCCCGAGAAGACCATGGGCTTGGGGTCGCTGTAGCCGGCGAGCGCGGTGGTGGCGGGCTTGGCCGCGTTGGTCACGGTGTCGCCGACCTTGGACTGGCGCACGTCCTTCACGCCCGTGATCAGGTAGCCCACCTCGCCGACGCCGAGACCCTTGGTCGCGTGCGGCTCGGGCGAGCTGACCCCGATCTCGAGGAGCTCGTGCGTGGCACGCGTCGACATCATCGCGATCTTCTCGCGCGGGTTCAGGTCACCGTCGATCACGCGCACATAGGTCACGACGCCGCGGTAGGTGTCGTAGACGGAGTCGAAGATCATGGCCCGGGCCGGGCCGTTCGGGTCGCCGGTCGGGGCCGGCACCCGCTGGACGATGCGGTCGAGCAGCGGCTCGACGCCGACACCGGTCTTGCCACTGACCTTCAGCACGTCCTCGGGCTCGCAGCCCACCAGCTTCGCGAGCTCCTCGCCGTACTTCTCCGGCTGCGCCGCCGGCAGGTCGATCTTGTTCAGGACCGGGATGATCTCGAGGTCGTTCTCCATGGCCAGGTACAGGTTGGCCAGGGTCTGCGCCTCGATGCCCTGGGCGGCGTCGACCAGGAGCACGGCGCCCTCGCACGCGGCCAGCGAGCGGGAGACCTCGTACGTGAAGTCGACGTGCCCCGGGGTGTCGATCATGTTCAGCGCGTGCGGGGTGAGCACACCCGCCTCGTCGGCGAGCGCCCACGGCATCCGCACGGCCTGCGACTTGATGGTGATTCCGCGCTCGCGCTCGATGTCCATGCGGTCGAGGTACTGGGCGCGCATGTCGCGCGACTCGACCACGCCGGTCAGCTGCAGCATGCGGTCGGCCAACGTCGACTTGCCGTGGTCGATGTGCGCGATGATGCAGAAGTTGCGGATCAGCTCGGGCGCTGTGGCGTTCGGCTGGATGCGCGCGGTGAGCGCAGG
Source organism: Promicromonospora iranensis (assembly GCF_028994775.1). Lineage (GTDB taxonomy): Bacteria > Actinomycetota > Actinomycetes > Actinomycetales > Cellulomonadaceae > Promicromonospora > Promicromonospora iranensis_A. The sequence continues at coordinate 128,323 of NZ_JAJQMN010000004.1, forward strand.
ACCGGGGATGGGCAAAGCGTTCTCGCTCCGTCGTCAGGGTGGGTGATAGGACCAGCCCCCATTCTCCCACGTCCCGTGCGAGCGGGGCGCGGTCGTGCCTACGGTCGTGGAACAGGGATCCCGATCGGAGGAGGACAACCATGCCGCACCTGACCAGCAAGCAAGTGCTGGCCGTCGTGACCAACTACGGCGTCGAGCAGGACGAGCTCCTCGTGCCCATGCGCCACCTGCGCGACCGCGGCGCGGTGGTCACCTTGGCCGCGGTGTCCAGGGACGACGTACGCACCCTGGTGGGCGACGAGAAGCCGGGCGAGGCCGTGGCACCCGACACCACCATCGACGAGGTGGACCCGGCAGGCTTCGACCTGCTGCTCGTGCCCGGCGGCACGATCAACGCCGACACGCTGCGCCTGCAGGACAAGGCGGTCTCGGTGGTCGAGGCGTTCGCGTCCTCCGGCCGCCCGGTGGCCGCGATCTGCCACGGCCCGTGGGCCCTCGTGGAGGCGGGCAAGGTCACGGGCGCGAGGCTGACCAGCTATCCCTCCCTGGCCACCGACATCCGCAACGCGGGCGGCACGTGGGTGGACGAGCCGGTGGTCCGGGACACCGGCGCGGGCTTCCCGCTGATCACGTCACGCAACCCCAAGGACCTCCCGGACTTCCTCGGCGAGATCGACGCCGTCCTGGACGCCGTCTGAGACAGGATCCTCGCCCGGCCGGCCGGCCGGGCGAGGATCCCGCACGGGCGGGGTCGGTCAGCCGACCCGGCCCGCCGTGGTGCGCGGCAGGAGCTTGCGCAGCACGTCGGCGAGCGTGACCACGCCGTAGTCGGCGGCCCCGCCGTCCGGCCGGGCCACGATCGCGAGCAGGTTGCCCGTCTCCCGCATGCTCGTCAGGGCGCTGTGCAGCGGCACGTCCGGGGCCAGCTCGAAGACCGGCCGGGTGACACCCGCGACGGACGCCTGGTCGGCCAGCAGGAGCGTGTCACGCACGTGCACCACGCCGTCCGGCAGACGGTCGTCCGCCCCCACGAGGATCCGGAGGTGGCCGGACGCCCGGGACGCCTCCTGCACCTCGGCGGCCGTCGCGCCGTGGCTGACGGCGGCAGGCACCGTGCGCTCCCCCAGCAGGTCCCCCACCGTGAGCCGGCGGAGGTCCAGCGCGCCGGAGAGCTGGTCGGAGTAGGCGACGTCGAGCGCACCGACGCTGGCGGAGTGCTCGACCAGGTGCCTCAGGTCGTCCGGCCCCTGCCCGGACGCCACCTGGTCCACCGGCTCGACGCCGACGCGCCGCAGGCACCAGTTCGCCGCGCCGTTCAGCGCCATGAGCAGCGGCCGGGTCACCGCCATGAACGCGCGCATCGGGAGCGCCAGCATGGTCGCGCTGGTCTCGGGGTGGGCGATGGCCCACGACTTGGGCGCCATCTCACCCACGACCAGGTGCAGGAACGTCACGATGATGAGCGCCAGCACGAAACCCGCGACGTCGGCGGCCCAGTACGGCGCCCCCCACGTCTCGAAGAGCGGCGTCAGCCAGTGGTGCACCGCCGGCTTGGTGATCGCACCGAGGGCCAGGGTGCAGATGGTGATGCCGAGCTGTGCGCCCGCCAGCAGCACCGTCAGCTCGCTCGCGCTGCGCAGGGCCGCGCGTGCGGAGCGGCTGGTGGCTGCCGCGTCCTCGAGCCGGTGTCGCTTGGCGGCGAGCAGCGCGAACTCCACCGCCACGAAGAACGCGCTCAGCGCGATGATGATGACGGTGGCCGCGACCACTACCCCGGGGTTGCTCATCGGGCCTCCTCGCGCTCGTTCTCGGTATGCGCCGGTGCGTCGACGACGGTGACCCGGACGCGGGACGGCACGTGCCGCTCCACCTCGAGCACCTCGATCCGCAGCACCTCGTCCGGGTGCGGCTGCGTCGCGACCAGGTCGGCCGGGTCGGCGGGCAGGGGCACGTCGACCACGTCACCCGCCGCGGGCAGCGAGCCGTGGACGGCGATCGCCAGTCCTGCGATCGTCTCGTGGTCGCCCTCGGGCAGGTCACGCTCGACGGACCGCTCGACCTCGTCGAGGTGGACGTCACCGGCCATGACCCAGACGCCGTCCGACGCGGCGGTCACGGGGTCGATCTCGTCGTCGTGCTCGTCGGTGATCTCGCCGACGAGCTCTTCCGCGAGGTCCTCGACGGTGAGCACACCGGCGAACCCGCCGTACTCGTCGACGACGCAGGCCATCTGGTTCCGCGTGGCCGACAGCTCCCGCAGGGCGTCCGGGAGCGCCATCGACGTGGGCAGCACGAGCGCCGGACGCAGCAGGTCCGCGACGGTGGTCGCCGCGGGACCCGCGGACAGCAGGTCAGCCAGGTGCACGACGCCGACCACCTCGCCGTCGTCGTCGAGCACCGGGTACCGGGAGTGCCCGCGAGCCATCAGCTCGCGCACCTGTGCGAGCGTGTCCTTCGCGCTCACCACGCCGACCCGCGCCCGCGGGATCATCGCGTGCTCCACGTCCTGTCGCGGGAAGTCGAGGATCCGGTCGAGCAGAACCGACAGGTCGTCCGGGAGATCACCGCTGGCGCGCGAGTCCGCGACGATGTGCTCGAGGTCCCGGACCGTCGCCGAGTGCTCGACGTCGTGCACGGGCTCGATGCGCAGCATCCGCAGGAGCGCGTTGGACGCGGCGTCGAACACCTTGATCAACCAGCCGAAGACCGCGAGGTAGATGGTCGTGGAGCGGGCCAGCCACAGCGCCACGGGCTCAGGCCGCGTGATCGCCAGGTTCTTCGGCACGAGCTCGCCGAACAGCATCTGGACGAGCGTCGAGAACACGAGCGCGAGGACGGTGCCTACCGCGACGCCCACACCGATCGGCACCCCGACCCCGCCGAGCGCGACGCCCAGCGACTCACCGACCAAGGGCTCCGCGACGTAGCCGACGAGCAGACCGGTGACCGTGATGCCGAGCTGCGCCCCGGAGAGCATGAAGCTCGTGCGCCGGGTCACGCCGAGCGCGCGCCGCGCGCCTGCGCTGCCGGCCTCCGCGCGGGCCGCGAGGCGGGCGCGGTCGACCGCCATGTACGCGAACTCCTGCGCGACGAAATAGCCCGTCACCGCTGTGATCACCAGGATCACCAGCACCCCCAGGAGGAGGGTGAGCAACCAGCTCAATGCCCCCACCCCCAGCCGGTGCGACGACGACGTACCTGAGGGTGGGGTCTATGACTGTCTGCGTCCATGATCCTTCGCTGAAGGTGGTGCGGTTCGGTAGCGGCCCGAGGGTCTCTGGCCGCATGTCCGGTCAGGACATCGCGTGGAGAACGACGAACGCGGTTCTACAGTTCCACGACGTGAGGCAGTCGTCATCCGGAGCACGGGAACCGGGTGTGGGTGGCGAGCGGTACCTTTCGGCTCATGACCCTCGACCACCTCTCGTTGCTTGCCCGCTTCCAGGGCGAGTTCCTTGCCGCGGTGCCCGACGCCGACCCCGGCTCACGAGTGCCCGCCTGCGGCGACTGGACCGTCCGTGGGCTGGTGGAGCACCTCGCGGAGGTCCATCACTGGGCGGCGGGCAACGTCCGCGGTGCCAAGGGCGAACCGCTCGGCGACGGGCCGTTCGACCTGGCGCCCCACTATGCGGCGCAGGCCGCGACCCTGCGACAGGCGCTGGCCGAGATCGATCCTGACAGCGAGGGCCGGGTGCTGGCCCATCCCCAGCCCATGGGCCCCGGCCCCGTGCGGTTCTGGCACCGCCGGCAGACCCACGAGACGCTCGTACACCTGCACGACCTGCTGGCGGCCACCGCCGGAGCCGGATCGGTCGGGCTGGCCGGGGCCGCGCCCGACGTGTGGGCGGACACGGTCGACGAGGTCGTGACGGTGCTCCAGCCGCGGCAGGTGGGGCTGGGCCGCATGGCACCGCTGCGCCATCCGGTCGCGCTCGTGGCGACCGACGTCTCCGGCACGCCCGTATGGGTGCTCGGCGCCCCGGGGCAGCGCGCGGACGAGGTGGCGCCCGACGTCGTCGTCTCCGGGCCGGCCGAGGCGCTCGCGCTGACGCTGTGGCGTCGGCTCACGCCCGCCGAGGCAGAGCTGACCGTCGAGGGCGACCGCGCCGATCTCGAGGCGGCGCTGGCAGAGCCGATCGTGCCGTAACGGTCAGTCCGCCAGCACCGCGGCCACCCGTTCCTGGCACGCGAGCGCGAACTCGGGCCAGCGGTCCCAGTAGTACGGCAGTGCGATCACCGCCTGGACGAGCATCCGGCCGCGTCCGCGCGCCCAGGCGTCGTCGGGATCGGTGAGCCCGTCGGTCGCCGCGGCGCGGAAGACGTCACGCTGCTCGCCCCGGAACTGGGTCCAGGCCGCGATGAGGTCGGCGGCCGGGTCGCCCACGCCGACGGCACCCCAGTCGATGACGGCGGTGAGCCTGCCGCCATCGGCCAGCAGGTTGCCGGGCGCCAGGTCGCCGTGGATCCAGGCGGCCTCGGCTGCTGGACGGGCATCGAGCGCCAGCTCCCAGACCTTCGTCGCGGCGGGGCCGTCCATCCGGTTCCCTGCCTCCGTGATCGCGGTGCGGACGGCGCCATCGAGTCGGACGAGCGGGACGCCGCGGGAGGTGCCGCTGACGACGGGCCCGCCCTCCGTGCTCACCGACCGGAGCGCCACGACGAACTCGCCCAGCTGCCGGGCGGCGCCCGTCCCCAGCTCGCCGACGGCGGGCGAGGCGCCCGCGAGCCACGGCGTCACCGACCAGCGGAACGGGAAACCCTGGCCGGGCTCCCCCACGGCCTCGGGCGTCGGGAGCCTGATCGGTAGCTGCGGCGCGAGCCGCGGCAGCCAGCGCGCGTCGCTGACCGCCTGTTCCTGCGCCCAGCTGATCTTCGGCATTCGGACCAGCCGGTCGTCCCCGAGGCGGAACAGGTGGTGGTCGGTGCCGCCCGCAGGCCCCGGCGTCACCGGCAGGTCGGCCCAGTGCGGGAACTGGTCCGCGACCAGGCGCTGAACCAGCTCGGGGGTGGAGACGACCTCGTCGTCATGCAGGCTCATCCGCACACCGTGACACCGTCACGACCGCCCGGGCGAGCGCTTTTCGCCCACTGCGCTCGGGGCCCGGTGGGCTCGGGGCGGGCGAACGTAGGGCTGGTCGTTCTGTGGGCACTCATGGAGCGACCAGCCCTACGTTCGCGTTCGAAGAGCGACCAGGCCCACGTTCGGCACCGGGTTGTCGGGATCAGCGATGAGTTGCCGGAGGCTGCGTCGTCAGACCCGTATGACTGAATACGCAACGACCAGCCGGGGCGACCGCGTCGCCTACGACCTGCGCGGCTCCGGACCGGCGGTCGTCTTCGTGACCGGCGCCGGACCGGACCGGGCCGACGACCCGATCACCGCGGAGACCGCCCAGCGGGTCGCCGACGCCGGCCTGACCGCCGTCACGTTCGACCGGCTCGGACGCGGGGAGAGCCCGGCCGAGGGCCGCCTCGACCTCGACCGCGAGCTTGCCGCCGTCGCGTCGATGATCGAGGTGGCGGGCGGTTCCGCGGTACTGGTCGGGCACTCGTCGGGGTGCTCGGTCAGTCTCCGGGCCGCCGAGGCGGGTCTGCCCGTCACCGGCCTCGCCCTCTGGGAGGCACCACTGGGCGACCCCGCCCCGACGACGCAGGCGTGGGCGGACGAGATCGAGCGACTCCTCGACGCCGACGACCACGAGAACGCGATGCGGCACTACATGAAGGACATGCCGCCCGAGTGGCTCGCCGGGATGGAATCGTCCCCGGCCTGGCCGATGATCGCCCGGACCGTCGCCGCATACCGCGCCGACGCGCAGTCGCTGGCGTGGGCCCAGCACGCGCTGGAGGACGGCACGCTCGACGTCACGGTTCCGGTGCTCGCCATGTACGGCGTGGAGACGTTCCCGGAGATGCCGGTAGCTGCGGCGAGCATCGTGGCGGCGGTGCCGAAGGGCACGGAGAAGGAGATGCCGGGAGCGATGCACAGCTGGGAGCCGGAGCCGATGGCTGCGGAGCTGGCCGAGTTCGCACGGGGGTGTGCCGGCTAATTCCTGCCGTTAGGTCTCCGATGCGCGGTTAACCCGTTCCGGTACGGTTTCGGCGTGACCTTCGCATCAGACAACAGCTATCCCGGCGACTTCGAGGGTGAGGTCCACCCGATCTACAACCCCGAGCTGGACGGTGAGCCGGATCCGGGCGAGGTCGTCTGGACCTGGGTCCCGTACGAGGAGGACCACAGCCAGGGCAAGGACCGTCCGGTGCTGCTCGTGGGCAAGGACGGTCCCTGGCTGCTCGGACTGCAGCTCACCAGCCAGGACCACGACCGCGACATGCTCCAGGAAGTACGCGCCGGCCGCATCTGGATGGACGTCGGCACCGGCGCGTGGGACGGCTCGGGCCGCGACTCGGAGGTCCGCATCAACCGCGTCATCCGCATCGACCCCGACGACGTGCGCCGTGAGGGCGACATCCTCGCCGAGGACGTCTTCAACGACGTCGTGAAGTACATGGACCGGGCGCTCGACCTCACCTGAGCGGAGGACGAGGCCGACGTCGGGGCACGGTCACCGGCGTCGGCCGCCCTGCTCGCCGACCAGTGCCGGGCTACCCTGCCCTGCGTGAACCAGAACCCGTGGATCAAGCTGCTCGGCGACGTCGTCGAGGCCGTGGCGCGCGCCGCCTTCGACCAGAGCGACCGCCCGAACGAGCGCCAGACCGGAGGCGACCGGTCGGCACCAGGGCCGGCGCCCCGGGACCGCCGCCCCGCGTCGGGCCGGAGCCTGCCCGACACCGATGGCTACCCCGGCGACTTCGAGGGGCGGGTCAAGCCCGTCTACCGGCCCGAGCTGGACGGCGAACCCGACCCCGGCGAGATCGTCTGGTCGTGGGTCCCTTATGAAGAAGATCACAGCCAGGGCAAGGACCGCCCGGTACTGATCGTGGGCAACGACGGCCCCTGGCTGCTCGCGCTGCAGCTCACCAGCCAGGACCACGACCGCGACGCCGAGCAGGAGGCGCGAGCCGGCCGGATCTGGATGGACATCGGCACCGGTGCCTGGGACAGGTCCGGGCGCCCCTCCGAGGTGCGTCTGAACCGCGTCATCCGCATCCACCCGGACGCCGTCCGCCGTGAGGGCGCGATCCTGGACAAGGCGGTCTTCGACGAGGTGGCGGCCGCGCTCTGACCCGCCCGGCGGGCTATGGCTGGATCGACACCACGAGGAACGCCGCGAGCAGCACCAGGTGGACCACGCCCTGCAGCGTCTTCGCGCGACCCGGCGCGATACTCAGCATCGCCACCGCGACCGAGACCACCAGCAGCACCATCTGGACCGGCTCGAGGCCGAGGGTGAGCGGCCCTTCCATCCAGATCATCGCGATGGCGATGGTCGGGATGGTCAGGCCGATCGACGCCATCGCGGAGCCGTAGGCCAGGTTGAGGCTGGTCTGCACACGGTTGCGGAGGGCGTTGCGGACCGCGGCTATCGACTCGGGCGCGAGCACGAGGAGCGCGATCACGACGCCGACCACGCCGTACGGCAGGCCGGCCGCCGCCACCCCGTGCTCGATGGTGGGTGAGAGCATCTTGGCCAGGAACACCACCGAGACGAGCGCGACGACCAGCAGGGCGAGACTGAACCACGCCTCCTTCGCGGCCGGCGGGTCGGCGTGGTCGTCGCCGTCCTCGTCCCGGATGACGCCGGTGACGTGGCCGTACTTGTCGCTCGAGACGGGCAGGAAGAAGTCGCGGTGCCGCACGGTCTGCGTGAAGACGAACGCCCCGTACAGGACCAGCGACGCCACCGCCGCGAAGGCCAGCTGGAAGGGGGTGTAGGCGCCACCGTCAGCCGACGTCGTGAAGCGGGGCAGGACCAGCGTGACCCCGGCCAGCGCGACGACCGTGGCGAGCGCGGACCCGGTGCCCGACGCGTTGAAGCTGACCAGGTGATGCTTGCTGGCGCCCACGAGCAGGGACAGCCCGACGATTCCGTTGAACGTGATCATGACGGCGGCGAACACCGTGTCGCGGGCGTACGTGCTGGCCGCGTCGCCGCCGCTGGTCATCAGCATGACGATCAGCCCGACCTCGATGACGGTGACCGCCACCGCGAGGATGAGGGAGCCGAACGGCTCGCCGACCTTGTGCGCCACCACCTCGGCGTGGTGCACCGCCGCGAGCACCGACCCGACCAGCGCCGCGCCGATCGCGGCCAGGATCACCGGGTGCCCATGGTTGCTCCACGTCGCGACGAGCAGCACCGCGGCAAGAACTGGAACCACCACGGTCCACTGGAAACGGCCTCGCAGTGTCGCGGTAGTCATGGGTCGGATTCTAAGGTGCCGCGTGAGCCGTACTTCTGACCGACGGCGTACGTAGCCGGCGTCACACGGGACGCCCCGCCCGAGGTGGCCGAGCCTCTGGTAACCTTGGAGGTCGCGTGTCCGCCCAGGTCGGCGGGCACAGTCTCAGTTCCTCTCCACGGGTCCCCACCCCAGTCCCGGAACTGTGACCGCCCTCTACGACCTATCCGCTCGCCGTCAGGCGAACACACCAGGAAGTCCCATCGTGGCAAACATCAAGTCCCAGATGAAGCGCATCAAGACGAACGAGAAGGCTCGTCTGCGCAACAAGTCCGTCAAGTCGGAGCTGAAGACCCACGTGCGCAAGGTGCGCGAGGCCATCGCAGCCGGCGACAAGGAGACCGCGACGGTCAACCTTGCCACCGCGTCGCGCAAGCTCGACAAGGCTGTCGCCAAGGGCGTCATCCACGCGAACCAGGCTGCGAACCGCAAGTCGGCTCTCGCGAAGTCGGTCGCGGCTCTCTGAGCACACTTCGTCGGACGCCGTCCGCCCTTCGGGGTGGACGGCGTCTTTCGTGTGCCTGGACGCGCCGCTGCGTGTGGCGGGGAGCGCTCAGCGGCGGGAACGCGCGATCGTCATGACCGCGCGTTCCACGGCGAACACCGGGTCGCGGGCCTCGCCCTTCACGTCCGCGTCGGCCTGCGCGACGGCGGAGATCGCCGCCGCCAGGCCCTCCGGCGTCCAGCTCCGCAGGTCCTTGCGGGCCCGGTCGATCTGCCAGGGCGCCATGCCGAGGTCGCGCGCGGAGAGCCCGCCGCCACGCATCGACGCCACCTTCGCGAGGTTGCGGAGGCGCAGCGCCAGGGCGGCGACGATGGGCACCGGGTCCAGCCCGGTGTCGAGCGCATGCCGCAGGAGCGCAACGGCACCGCCCGCGTCACCGGCCACCGCGGCGTCCGCGACGCGGAAGCCCGTGGCCTCGACCCGCCCGCCGTAGTACCTGTCCACGGTGGCCGCCGTGACCGTGCCGGTCGTGTCGGAGATCAGCTGCGAGCAGGCCGACGCGAGCTCGCGCAGGTCGCTGCCCAGCGCGTCCACGAGCGCGCGCACCGCCTCGGCGTCGACCCTGCGCCGGGCAGCCTTGAACTCCCCCACCACGAACGACGCCTTCTCGGCGTCCTTGGTCACCGGTTCGCACACCATGACCGGCGCACCCGACTTCGTGAGGGTGTCGAGCATCTTCTTGCCGCGCTGCCCGCCGCCGTGCACCACCACGACGGTCGTCTCCTCGTCCGGCGAGCCGACGTAGGTGATGAGGTCGGCCATGAGCTCCTCGGTGCCCGATTCCGCCGACCGGACCACCACGACCTTGGCCTCACCGAACAGCGAGGGGCTCGCGGCGACCAGCAGCTGACCCGACCCGTACGTGCTGCCCTCCAGCTCCACCTTCTCGACCTCGGGATCGCGCGCACGCGCCAGCCCGACCACGCCGTCCACCGCACGCTCGGTCAGGAGCGGTTCGGCCCCACGCACGAGCACGACCGGGGCGAGCGTCGGCTCGTCCCAGTTGCGGCCGGCAAGAGGTGTCGCGGTACGGCGCTTGGTCGCTGGAGGCACGGACACAGCCTGCCACGCGCCACCGACAATCACTCCCAGAGCAGGTCGGCCACTGCCATCCGGCCGCCGTCGGTCCATGCGTTGGCGACCACGCACGCACCGGCCACCGCACAGTCGGCCACCCCACCGCCGACCAGCTCGATCTCGCGCTCGACGGCCAGCCGGGCGAGCACGGTGCCGGAGCGGTCGGCGACCACGCGCTCGCCGTCGTCGTACAGGCAGCTGTCGCCGTCCACACCGCCGTCCTGCGTGGTGGCGCACTGGACGATCCGGACGGCCGCGCCCGACGCGTAGCCCTCACCCGACACCGTGACGCGGCCCTTGTCGGCGCCGAGCTCGCGCTCGGACAGGACCAGGGTGGGTGCGTCGGGCGGCTCGGCGTCGTCGGGCAGTGGGGCGGTGGCCGCCGCGAGCACCACGTCGGACAGGTCGGCGACGGCGAGCACGCACGGGTCCGCCGCGCAGTCCACCTCGGACACCGACCCGACATTGACGAACGCCCTGGCCTGCCGCGTCGCTGAGATGCGGCCGCGCTCGTCCGCCACCACCTGCTCACTGGTCGACATGTCGCAGTCGTCGAGCGCGCTCGCGCCCGCCGTCGTGCCACCGGCGCACTGGACCAGGTACTGGTTGCCACCCTCGAAGCCCGTGCCGCGCACGACCCATGCGCCGTCGGCGACGCCGACCGTCATGGTCGGCTCGTCGCCCGAGGCGTCCGGGCTGCCCGACGCCGTCGGGCCGGCTCCCGGCGTGCTCGTCGAGCCAGGCCGGCCGTCCGCGCCGGACGGACCGGCCGGGCCAGGACCCGACGGCGCCGCCGTGCAGGCGGCCAGCACGAGCCCGACGGCCGCGAGCGTCGCGACCCGGCGCGCGCGCATCACGGGTAGCCCAGGTAGGCGTCGATGCTGCTGGCGATACGCCAGCTCCAGGCGTTGCGGTCGCGCATCCAGTTCACTCCCCGGTTCCAGACGTGGTACTCCTGCTCGAGGTAGCAGGCCACGGCGTTGGTCTGGTTGAGCTCACCCAGGTCGGTGCGGTACAGGCGGGCGTCGTTGGTCCCGGGGCTGACCGAACCCACCCGCGACGTCATGATCTCCGCGCACTTCTTCCCGGCCGACGACACGTACATCACGTGGGTGCCGTACCGGTCCGCCGAGAACTTGGTCTCGCACGACCGGTTGATCGCGTTGGAATGGATCGGCACGTGCACGTCCGCCCCGACCCGGTTGGAGTTCGCGATGTTCGACCTGGTCAGGCCGTTGCCGCGCACGACCTTGTAACCGCGCTCCAGCAGGTTCAGCTGTTTGGAGCCCTGTTGGGTCGCCGCGGATATCGCGACCATCCGGGAGTTGATGTTCTCGCTGAACCCGTCGCAGCCGGTGTTCGTGTGACACACGGTGTCGCCCCGGTCGTGACACGCCTGGGACAGGTAGATGACCTTGCCGTTCCAGCTCTCCGGCACGTAGGTGACGTCAGCGGCCGCGGCCGGGGCCAGCGCCAGCAGCCCGCTGGAGACCAGCGCAAGGGCCGCGAGACCGGACAGGAGCCGGCGAAGTGTCGCGCGCATCGTGTTTCTCCTCAGCCCAGGTCGATCGGAAGGTCGGTCGAGGCGCACATGTCGCCGCCCGTCGCGTACGCGAAGGCGAGGCAGTCCCCGGCGAGCGTGAACCTCACAGAGCCGATGGTGCCGTTGCTGTGCGCCGTGAACAGGAGCGCCTGCCAGACCTCGCCGGGATACACCCCCGAGTCGGCCAGCGCCTGCTCGAACCCCGCGGCCACGTCGACAGTGGCCTCACCCTTGTCGATCTGCACCGTGGTGGGCGCCAGCTCCGCGCCGGGCAGGTAGGACGCGAGGACCTCGTCGACCGCTGCGGCCAGCGTGGTGGTGGCAGGCCCCTTCTCGACCGACCGCGCTGTCGCCTGGACGCCGCCCTTCGGCTCACAGCCCAGGTAGGGAGTGGTGGCGCCGTCGGCGGAGCGGGGACCCGTGGGAGTCTCCGGGCACGGCTCGTCCGACGGCGGCGGGTCGTCCGCGACCGCCTCGGCGTCGAGTTGAGCGCGCTCCTCACCGGAAGTCGTGTCCATGCCCGCCACGACGACGGTCCAGCCGTCGAGCACCTCCGCGGACTCCTCGAGCCAGGCGTCCGCCGCCGCCGGATCCTGAGCGACGTCCACCCGCACCGTCTGCTCGGCCTCCGATACGTCGGTGACCACCGACTCGGCCAGGAGCTCCTGCCGCAGCTGGAGCTGCGCGGTCGCCTGGTCGCGCCCCGTGGCGCTCAGCGCCGCGAGCGGGACGAGCAGGGCCGCCGCGGCGGTCACCGCGATGGTCCGGCGATATCGCCGGGCGGTCAGCCTGAGATCAACCACGAAGCCCCCTTCGTACGTGCTGACGGAAACTCTCCGACCTCACCCACGTTAGAGCGGCCCACAGGATCCGCAACGTTTCGCGAAGTGTGGCGCGCCTGCGGCCAGGTAGCGGTGTGACCTGGTACAAGAGATCCGTAGGATCGGGCGACGCCCGCGGGGCGGACCGAGATCAGCAGCCGGCCAGCGACACCTCCGGACCGCGCAGCACGAGCGCCACCGTGCCGCACTCGTCGGTCCGGACGACGGCGGCGCCGACTCCCGCGTACAGGTCGAGCGCCTCGTCGGTCGGATGGCCGTAGTCGTTGCCCCGGCCCGCCGACACGAGCGCCACGGCCGGGCGCAGCCGCTCCGCCAGGGCACGCGACTGCACGGCCGAACCGTGGTGCGCGACCTTGACGACGTCGGTCGGCCCGGCCAGCGGCACGAGCTCCGCCTGGCCGACGTCCTCCAGGTCGCCGAGCGCGAGCACGTCCAGACCGCCGGTCCGGGCGGCGAGCACGACGCTCGAGTCGTTCGCCCCCTCTCCCGCACCCGCCAGCAGCACCTGCCACGTGAGGGTCCCTGCCGTGCCCTGGTCCCCGGACCGCGCGACCCGTACCGGCACACCGGCGGCGGCGAGCATCGCCTCCGTCGCCGCGGCGTTGGCGACGGGCTCCGGCACCGGGGACACGAGTGCCGCGGTCACCTCGCGCCCCGCCAGGACGGGTCCGAGCCCGCCCACGTGGTCCGCGTGGAAGTGGCTGAGCACGAGGAGGTCCACCCGGGCCACACCGAGCCGGTCGAGGCAGTGGCCCGCCGCGGGGCCATCCGGTCCCACGTCCACCACCACCGCCGACGTCGGCCCCGTGCGCAGTACCAGCGCGTCACCCTGCCCCACGTCGCACGCCGCCACCAACCAGTCCTGCGGTGCACCGGAGCGGGCGACGAGGCGCGGCACGGCGAGCGCGACGACCAGCGCGGCCACCGAGCCCGCCGCCAGGATCGCCACGAAGCGTGTCCGCGTGAGCCGTCCGCGGCGCGCGGCGAGCGCCTCCCGCAGGCTCGACCGGGTCGCCGTACGCCAGGTCTCGGGCCAGCCCGGACGCGGTGCACTCCGCAGCACCACCCACAGGACGACGCCGGTGAGCACCGCCAGCAGGAGCGCCCCCGGCGGCCCGCCCAGCCACGGTACGACGGCGCCCGGGAGTGCGGCGCACCAGTGCGCGACCGCCGCGATCCACCACGTCGCGCCGCTCGCCGCCCAGGCCACGAGCCCGGCGAGGGCCGGCAGCCCCGGTGCGAGGACGGTGGCGACCAGGCCCAGCACCGTGGCCGGGACCAGCGCCGGCGCGGCCAAGAGGTTCGCGAGGACCGACACGGTGGACACGGCTGGGTCGAGCAGCACCAGCACCGGCCCGCATGCCGCCTGCGCGGCGAGCGGGACCGCCAGGGCGAACGCGGCGGCGTCGCCCGTCCAGGGCGCGAGCCGTGCCGCCAGCGGCGCGGCGAGCAGCACCAGGCCTCCGGTCGCCGCGGCGGAGAGCGCGAACCCGAACGAGCGGGCCAGCCATGGGTCCACCACAAGCAGCCCCACCACCGATCCCGCGAGCGCCGGGACCGACTGCGACGGCCGTCCCATCGCGATCCCCGTCAGGGCGAACGCCGCCATGACGGCCGCGCGGAGCACCGCCGGCTCGGGGCGGACGAGCGCCACGAAGGCGAGCGAGGCGAGTGCGACGAGGGCGACCCGGGCCGGTCTGGGTAGCCGGGCCAGCGAGCAGAGCAACGTCAGGACTGCGACGACCACGGCGAAGTGGCCGCCGGAAACTGCAGTGACATGAGACAGGCCGGCGCTGCGCATCTCCTCGGCGAGATCGTCCGGCAGCCGTGTGGTGTCGCCGATGGCGGCGCCAGGGACCAGCCCGCGGCCCTGTGCGGACAGCGGGTCGGTCACGTCGAGGAGCGCCGTGCGGTGGGTGTCGAGCAATCGCAGGCCGGACGGTGGGGCACGGATCTCGCTCGCGCTGTCGGCGGTCAGGCGGGCGGTCTCCGCCCTGCCGGGCTCGGCGGGTCGCAGCGCGCCCGCCACGACGACCGTCGCCCCGTAGCGGGGCGCGGTGCTCGACAAGACCTGGACGTGTGCCCGTGCCGCCGAGCCGACGCCCCGAGCCTCGACCGTGCGGGCCGCGAGCACCCAGCGGTGCTGTCCCGCACCCGGCGCGGACAGTCCGGGTGCGAACGAGAACGGCTCCGGCTGGGAGGCGACGACACCGGTGAGTGTCGCGGTCACCCGTTGCTCCGCGAGGCTGGCGAGCGGAGCACGACCGGCCAGCTGGACGTGCGCGGAGACCGTGACCGCGAGAACACAGGCCGCTGCGAGGGCCGTGTGAGCGAGGGCCGTGTGAGCGACGGTCGCATGGCCGAGGGTCTGCGTGACGGCGGCTTGCGCGACGCCGGCGGGGGCCGTGGCCGGCCGGCCGCGGCGGGGTGCCAGGATCACCGTGCGCACCAGCTGGAGGCAGGCTGCCACGACGAGGGCCGCGACCACCCACGTCACCGTGCCGCTCCAGCCGGTCACCGGCCCGGTCAGCAGCCATGCCGCGACCCAGACCGCCAGGGCCGCCGGGACCATCCGCAGGTCGGTCACGGCCCGACCCGGGCGGTGTCGCGGATCTCGGCCAGCGTCGCCGGGCCGATACCCGGCACGTCCTCCAGCTCGTCCACGCTCGCGAACTGTCCGTTGGCTTCCCGCCACTCGACGATCGCCTGCGCGATCGACGGCCCGACGCCGGGGAGCGCCTCCAGCGCGGTCGCGTCCGCCGTGTTGATGTCGACGGTGGCGCCCGCTCCCGACCCACCGCTCGAAGCGCTCTGCCCGCCCACGCCGGAGGCGGCACCGCCGGCGCCGGGTGCCGCAGCCCCGGGCACCGGCTCCCCGGGCCTGGGCACGTACAGCTGCTCGCCGTCGACGACCGTGCGCGCCAGGTTCACGGCGGCCAGATCGGCCCTGCGGGTCGTGCCGCCGGCCGCCGTCAGGGCGTCGGCCACGCGAGCGCCGTCCGGCACGGTGACCAGGCCCGGCTCGGCCACCTCGCCGACGACGTGCACGAGCAGGCCGTCGCCCGGCGGTGCGCCGGTCGCGGTCGTCCCGCCCGCCGCCGCACCCGCTCCTGCGGCGGCACCGGAGCCAGGCTGCGCCGCGGGCGCCGCCGCGCCGCTCGTGGCCGGTGTGCTCCCCGGTCCCTCGTCCTGCATGCCTGCGACCTCCCCGTGGACCTCCACCTGGGTCAGCGGCTCGACACCGTCACCACGGAGGGACAGCGCCGCGACGCCCACGCCGAGCAGGAGCACCGCCACGACGGCGACCACCGCCGTCGTCCCGGTCAGCGCCCACCTGCGGGCGCCCTGCTCGGGCCGTGGATCGGTCGGGTGACCGTGCGCGGCCGCATAGGCCGCGGCCACCCCGGACGCCGACCGTCGGGCGCGCAGCCGGGCCACCAGCTCGTCGGCGTCGGCCCGGTCCTCGTCCCGCGTGCTCTGTTCGGTGCGGATCGTCGTCGACGTCGCCGCTGACGCGGAGGACCACGGATCCATGGCGGGCGGAGCCGTGCCGGCCATGGACGTGAGCGGCGATCTCGTGACCGGCGATCTCGTGACCGGCGATGTCGCCACCGGCGGTGTCGTCACCGGCGGGATCGTCCTCACGGGTTCCGCCCGACCGCTCGACCCGTGGACAGGGCTGAACGGCCACGGATCGGGAAGTCGCTGTTGCGCGGTCTCTGGCTGCATGGCTCAGGACGCTAGGCGGGCAACGCAGCCTTCCGGAGGGGCCAACTGCCCGCCTGTGCACAGTCGTGCGAAAACGCCTCCTGTGGTCGGGCTCGCAACCGCACCGGACCGTCACCGGAGGCTGCGGGCGCGACCGACGAAGTTCCACCGCTCGTCACCGATGAGTTCTCCGCAACCTCGTCGTCGGACCTGGCAGAGACCACAGGACTGTGGCCAGCGCTGCGCGGACCCGGCCGCGCGCCACCGAACCAGGAGCAGACACGATGACCGACAAGAAGACCTTCACCCTTGAGGTACCGAGCGGTGTCCTCACCTATGACGTGCGCGAGCCCGCGGCACCGACCGACGAGCGTCCCCTAGTGCTGATCGGTCTCCCCATGGGGGCGGAAGGCTTCACCACCCTGGCGAGCCACTTCACGGACCGGACGGTGGTGACGTACGACCCCCGTGGGGTCGAGCGCAGCACCAGGGACCTGGACACCGAGACAGAGCTGCCCGGTGTCGCGACCCACGCCGAGGACGTGCACCGCGTCATCGAGACCGTCGGCGGCGGACCGGTCGACCTGTTCGCGTCCAGCGGCGGAGCCATGGTCGCACTCGAGCTCGCGGCGGCCTACCCGGAGGACGTACGGACCGTCGTCGCGCACGAGCCGCCCCTGGCCAGCGTGCTCCCTGACCGCGAGGCGATGGCCGCCGCCATGACGGACATGCACGACACCTACCAGGCGAAGGGCTTCGGCGCCGCCATGGCGAAGTTCATCACGGTGCTCATGGCCGAGGGCGAGCTCACCGCCGACCATGCGGACCAGCCTGACCCGGACCCGGCGGCGTTCGGCCTGCCGACCGAGGACGACGGCTCGCGCGACGACCTGATGTTCGGCGTCAACATGCTGGTGCTGCCGCCGTACGAGCCTCGGTACGAGGCGCTCGCGTCCGGCGCACCCCGTGTCGTGATCGCCGTCGGCGCGGACACGGGCGAGCAGATGACGGGCCGGGCCGCCCGCGGGGCAGCCGAGCGGCTCGGCACCGCACCCGTCGTCTTCCCGGGCGGCCACGGCGGTTTCAGCGGCGGCGAGTACGGCCAGCCGGCAGACAAGCCGGTCGAGTTCGCGACCACGCTGCGCGAGGTCCTGGCCGGCTGAGCACAGCACACCGGCCCCTCAGTGCGTGTGGGCGCCCAGGTCCGCGACGACGACCGCCAGCGTGCCCGGACCGACATGCACGCCCAGCACGGCGCTCAACGCCGTGACCTCGACTTCCACCCGGGTGCGCGTGTGCAGGCGGCCCGCGAGCGCGAGTGCCCGGTCGTGCGCCCCGAAGTGGTGCACGGCGACCACCGGCCGTTCCGCCTCGGCGACGAAGCCCGCGGCCTGCTCCAGGAGCCGCTCGGCGCCAACCGCACGGGTGCGCACCCGCTGGGAGAGCTCCACGGCGCCGTCGGACAGCTTCAGGATGGGCTTGACCCCCAGGACCGTACCGAGCGCCGCTGCCGTCCCGGACAAGCGGCCGCCGCGGCGCAGGTGCTCGAGGGTGTCGACCACGAAGAGGGCGTGCGCCGTCCCGGCGACCTCGATGGCTCGGGCGGCGACGTGGGCGGCATCGGCCCCTGCCGCAGCACACTCGGCCGCGGCCCGCGCGGCGAAGCCAAGGCCCGCGGCACCGGTCCGCGAGTCCACCGTACGCACCTGCAGGGGTGACCGCGCGGCCGCCGTACCCGCGGAGCCGACGGTGCCGGACAACGCCCCCGACAGGTGCACGGAGACGATCGACCGGGCGCCCTCGTCGCCGAGCGAGCGGTAGACGGCAGCGAACGCCTCGGGCGGTGGCTGGGACGTCGACATCTGCGCGCCCTCGGCGACCAGCTCGGCCAGCCGCTCGGGGGTGATGTCCTCACCCTCCGCGTAGACCTCGTCGCCCACGAGGACACGCAGGGGCACCACGACCGGGCCGCCCGGCAGACCGGCGGGCAGGCAGGCGGTCGAGTCGGTGACGACCCGCACCTCCTGGGGTGCCGGGCGGGATGGACGACGTCGGGTGCGCATGACCGCGCCACTCTATCCGCGCGGGGAACCGGACGACGAAACCGCGCGGCCCTCCTCGCGCGCCGTGCCGAAGCCCGATCTAGCATCCGAGACATGCCCGACGCATCGACGCCCGACCTCGCCGCCCTGCGGGAGGCCGCCGCGGCAGCCCAGAAGGCCCTCGAGGAAGCGGAGCACGCGGCCGTACAGTCTCCGGAGAACACCGCCGATCCGGCGGAGACCACCGAACCGGAAACCACCGAACCAGCGGCTACCGAACCAGCGGCTACCGGACGTGCCGGTGTCGAGCCGGCCGAGGCTGCCCCGCAGGGGTACGCCGCCGAGGTCGCCGCGGGCTACGCGGCCGAGGCCACGCTGCCGCTCGGCGCTCTTCTCGAGGGCGAACCGGGCGGGGAAGCTGTACCGAACCCGCAGGTACAGGTCGGTTTCGCGCTCTCGATGCTGAACCGGCACGGTCTCGTGGCGGGTGCCACGGGCACCGGCAAGACCAAGACGCTGCAGGGTATGGCCGAGGGGCTCTCCCTGGCCGGCGTGCCCGTCTTCCTCGCGGACGTCAAGGGCGACCTGTCGGGGCTCGCGCTCCCCGGCCCGGACGACCCGAAGGTCGCGGAGCGCGCCGCGAGCATCGGGCAGGACTGGACACCCACCGAGTACCCGGTCGAGTTCTACTCGCTGGGCGGGATCGGCAAGGGCGTTCCGATCCGCACGACCGTCACCGACTTCGGGCCGCTGCTGCTGTCCAAGGTGCTGGGCCTCAACGCGACGCAGGAGTCGAGCCTCACGCTGATCTTCCACTGGGCCGACAAGAAGGGTCTGGCGCTGCTGGACCTCAAGGACCTGCAGTCGGTGATCGCCCATCTGACCTCGGACGAGGGCAAGGCCGAGCTCAAGGGTATCGGCGGCATCTCCGCGGCCACGGCCGGCGTCATCCTGCGCGAGATCGTCGGTCTGGAGGGACAGGGCGCCGACGTCTTCTTCGGTGAGCCGGCGTTCTCGACGTCGGACCTGATCGCCACCCGGGGCGACCTCGGCGTGCTGAGCGTGCTGGAGCTGCCGGCCGTCCAGGACCGGCCGCAGCTGTTCTCGACGTTCCTGATGTGGCTGCTCGCGGACCTGTTCCAGGAGCTGCCCGAGGTGGGCGACGTCGACAAGCCCAAGCTTGTGTTCTTCTTCGACGAGGCCCACCTGCTGTTCGCGGACGCCTCGAAGGACTTTCTCCAGCAGGTCGTGCGGACGGTCCGGCTGATCCGGTCCAAGGGTGTCGGCGTCTTCTTCGTGACGCAGTCGCCCAAGGACGTGCCGTCCGACGTCCTGGCCCAGCTCGGCAACCGGGTGCAGCACGCGCTGCGCGCCTTCACGCCCGACGACGCCACAGCGCTCCGCGCAGCCGCCCGCACGTTCCCCAAGTCGCCGTACGACCTGGAGCGGCTGCTGCAGGAGCTCGGTACCGGCGAGGCCGTCGTGACCGTGCTCACCGAGAAGGGCGCGCCGTCACCCGTCGCGTGGACCCGGGTACGGGCGCCGCAGGCAGCGATGGAACCGGCCGGTGACGCCGTGATCGACCAGGTGGTCGCCGCGTCGCCCGGTCAGGCGAAGTACGGCACGGCCGTCGACGCGGAGTCGGCGTTCGAGCTGCTCCAGGCGAGGGCTCAGGAGCAGGCTGCCGGGCAGGCCGCCGCCGAGGGCGAGGCAGCTGCCGCCGGTGATCAGAAGGAGCTGGCCAAGGAACGCGCCCGGCTGGAGAAGGAGGTCGCCGCCCGGGAGAAGGCGGAGGCCCGCGAGAAGGAGAAGGCCGCACGCGACCGGAACCGTGTGGTGGGCTCGCTGGCGCGGACCGCGGGCACGGTCATCGTCCGCGAGCTCACCCGCTCCCTCTTCGGCACCCGTCGCCGCTGACCCTCCCGCCCCACCCACCAATTCCTCGTTGAGTGCTGGGTATTTGTGGGTTCCAGCGGCCCAATGCCACAAATACCCAGCACTCAACGAGGACGCGGGACGAGGGCTGTGGATAGCAAGCAAGGGTTACTGGCGCGTTCGACCATGAAGGTGTGGCATCGAACATCTTTACGGTTTCCGAAGCGCCCGCTCATGGCGTCAGCCGACACGCTCTGCGGCACAGCCGGTTCCTGGCCCCGACGTCCGGCGTGCGGATCTGCGACGCCGACCCGTCGCTCATCGATCGTTGCCGGGCGATCGCTCGGGTTGTGCACCCGAATGCGGCATTCGCTCGTACGACGGCGCTACGTCTCCTCGGCGTCGACGTCCCGTGGCAGCTCGAGGACGATCACGCGATTCATATCGTCACGCCACGCCGTGGTGAGCGGGCCCAAAGATATGCGGTCACGGCACACTTCTGCGGGCAGAAGCGCCTCGACGTCATCGAACGGTTCGGCCTGCGGATCACGTCGGCGCCGCAGACCTGGCTCCAGGTGTCGCACAGGCTGACTCGGGACAGCGTCGTCGGGCTCGGGGACGCCATGACACGCCGCAAGAATCCTGCGACAACCTTGGATGCGCTGCGATTCCTGATGCACGAGACCTTCAAGATGAGAGGGCTCAGCATGTGCCGGGAAGCGGCCGACCTGATCCGGCCAGGAACCGACTCATGGATGGAGACGCAGCTCCGGCTGCTCGTGATCCATGCCGGGCTCCCCGAGCCGGTGGTGAATGTTCCGGCGTTCGACGACGCGGGCCGGTTCCTGGCCCTCCCCGATCTGTCGTATCCGCGTCTTCAGACCGCCATCGAGTACGACGGTGATCATCACCGGACAGATCAGGCGACCTGGCGCCGTGACGTGGAGCGCCGGCAACTCCTTGAGGACGCCGGATGGCTGATCATCACGGCAACCGCGGACGACGTGATCCGCTACCCCGAACGTCTGATCGCCCGGATCCGCGCCGCCCTCCGCAAGCGTCGCGCCCTACTCGAACGTTGAGTGCTGGGTATTTGTGGGTTCTAGCCGTTAGAACCCACAAATATCCAGCACTCAACGGGGGTGGGTCAGGCCGGGACTATGTTGACCAGCTTCGGGGCGCGGACGATCACCTTGCGGACGCCGCGACCGTCCAGGAACTTGACCACGTTCGGCTCGCTGAGCGCGGCCGCTTCCAGGTCCTCCGCGGAGATGTCCGGGGCGACCTCGAACCGGGCACGCACCTTGCCCTGGACCTGGACGACGCAGGTCACGGTGTCCTGCACCAGGTACGCAGGGTCGGCCGTCGGGAACGGCGCGTGCGCCAGCGACTCCTCGTGCCCGAGCCGGGACCACAGCTCCTCCGCGATGTGCGGCGCGATGGGCGCCGTCATCAGGACGAGTGGCTCAACGGCCGAGCGCGGCACGGAGGGCAGCCCCGTGAGGTGGTTGTTCAGCGTGATGAGCTTCGCGATCGCCGTGTTGGGTCGCATGTTCTCCATCTCGACCTTGACGTCGGCGATGGTGCGGTGCACGGCCCGCAGGGTTGCGGTGTCGGGCTCGTCCTCGGTCACCGTGAGCTCGCCGGTCTCCTCCGAGACGACGTTGCGCCACAGGCGCTGCAGGAAGCGCTGCGAGCCGACGACGTCGCGGGTGTTCCACGGGCGTGACTGGTCGAGCGGTCCCATCGACATCTCGTAGACCCGGAACGTGTCGGCACCGTACGCCTCGTACATCTCGTCCGGCGAGACGACGTTCTTCAGCGACTTGCCGATCTTGCCGTACTCGCGGTTGACGGGCTCGCCGCGCCAGGTGAAGCCGGTCTGCTCGTCACCCTCGACCTCGGCGGCCGGGACGTACACGCCGCGCGCGTCGGTGTACGCGTACGCCTGGATGTAGCCCTGGTTGAAGAGCTTGCCGAACGGCTCGAGGCTCGTCACGTAGCCCAGGTCGAACAGGACCTTGTGCCAGAACCGCGCGTACAGCAGGTGCAGCACCGCGTGCTCCACGCCGCCGACGTAGAGGTCGACGCCGCCGGCCGGACCGGAGGTCGCGTTGTGCCGCGGCCCCATCCAGTACTTCTCCAGCTCCGGGTCGACGGCGTGCTCGGTGTCGGTCGGGTCGAGGTAGCGCAGGTAGTACCAGCACGAACCGGCCCAGTTGGGCATGGTGTTGGTGTCGCGCCGATAGGTCTTGGCGCCGTCGCCGAAGTCGAGCTCGACGTTGACCCAGTCCTGGTTGCGGCCGAGCGGCGCCTCCGGCTCGGAGGCCGCGTCGTCGGGCTCGAACGTGCGCGGCGAGAAGTCGGGCACCTCGGGCAGCTCGACGGGCAGCATCGCGTCCGGCAGGGCCACCGGGCGGTCCTGCTCGTCCCACACCACCGGGAAGGGCTCGCCCCAGTAGCGCTGACGCGAGAACAACCAGTCGTTCAGGCGGTAGGTGGTGGTGCCCTCGCCGATGCCCTTGGCCTCGAGCCACTCGATGATCCGCGCCTTGGCCTCGGTCACGCCGAGCCCGTCCAGGGAGACCTCGTCGTTCGAGGAACGGACCGCGACGCCGTCCTCCGTGTAGGCGCCGACGTGCCCCTCGGGCAGGCCGCCCTCCGGCTCCACGGTGTGGATCACCGGCAGGTCGTAGGCCTCGGCGAACGCGAAGTCGCGCTCGTCGCCGCCCGGCACGGCCATGATCGCGCCGGTGCCGTAGCCCATGAGCACGTAGTCGGCGGTGAACACCGGTATGGAGGTGCCCGTCACGGGGTTCACGGCGAGGTGGCCCGTGAACACGCCGGTCTTCTTGCCCGCGTCGGCCTGCCGTTCCACGGCCGTCTTCGCCGCGGACTCGCGCCGGTAGGCGGCGACCGCCTCGCCCGGCGACTCGTAGCCGCCGGTCCATGCCGAACGCGTGCCCTCGGGCCATGCCACCGGCACCTCGTCGAGCAGCGGGTGCTCGGGAGCCACGACCATGAACGTGGCGCCGAACAGCGTGTCAGGACGCGTCGTGAATACCTCGAGGCTGCCGCCCGCGCCTGCCGGGTCGTACTCCGCGGTACCGACGACGTCGAAGCGCACGGCGGCGCCGGTGGAGCGGCCGATCCAGTTGCGCTGCATCGACTTGACCTTCTCCGGCCAGTCGATGAGCTCCAGGTCATCGGTCAGGCGGTCCGCGTACGCGGTGATGCGCATCTTCCACTGGCGCAGGTTCTTGGTGAACACCGGGAAGTTGCCGCGCTCGGACCGGCCGTCGCTCGTGACCTCCTCGTTCGCCAGGACGGTGCCGAGGCCGGGCGCCCAGTTCACCGGCGAGGAGTCCACGTAGGCCAGCCGCTGCGTGTCCAGGACGTCGCGCTGCTGCCCCTCGTCGAGCGCGGCCCACACGGCTCCACCCGTGTTGTCGCCCTCGTGGCCGGGCACGGGCCGTGCGCCCGAGGCCAGCTCGTCGCGCAGCTCGCTGATCCGCCGGGCGCGGCCGCGCCCGCCGTCGGGCCGCTGCGCGTCCTCGTCGTACCAGGAGTCGAAGATCTGCAGGAAGATCCACTGGGTCCAGCGGACGTACTCGGGGTCGATCGTGGCGAACGAGCGGCGCGGGTCGTGCGCCAGGCCCGCCCGGCGGAGCTGCCGCTTGTACGTGACGATGTTGCGCTCGGTGACCAGGCGGGGGTGCTCGCCCGTCTGCACGGCGTACTGCTCGGCCGGCAGGCCGAACGCGTCGAAGCCCATGGTGTGCAGCACGTTGTCGCCGCACATGCGACGGAACCGGCCGACGACGTCCGTGGCGATGAAGCCCAGCGGGTGGCCCACGTGCAGGCCCGCACCCGAGGGGTACGGGAACATGTCCATGATGAAGTACGGGTCGCCGCTCGCCGGGTTCCCGCCCGGCCCCGTAAGTCGCCCCTGCGGGTTCGCCGCGTGGAAGGTTCCGCGCTCTTCCCAGATGTCCTGCCAGCGCAGCTCGATCTGCTGCGCGAGGGTCGGGGTGTAGCGGAAACGGGGCTCGTCCGTGGACGTGGTGCGCTCGGGTGCGTCGGGCATGGTCACCCGGCCGAGTCTACCGACCGAGCAGGTGCCTGGCCCTCGGTCGTCCACAGGGCGAAGGTTCATCCGACATTCGCCCGCGCCTCCCCCGAAGTTCTCTGCCCGAGTGCTCGAATTGCCCGCATGATGCCCTCGTTGCGAAAGCTCCTCGCCGCCAGCATCGCCGCCACCGTCGTGTGGACGGCCTCGACCGCCGCCGCCGCGCCATTTCCCGCCGACGACGCCGACTCCACCTCCTCCGCCACCACCTCCGGGGCCACCTCCGGGGCCGCCGGGTCCGCCGGGAGAGGCCCTGCGGACCACGTGGTCTTCGTGGCTCTCGACGGGTTCGACGTCGAGTACCTCGACCTGGTCCGTGACGGCACGAGCTCGATGCCGAACCTGCAGCGCCTCCTGCGCCGGGGCAGCGTCACCACCTCGACCGGCGTGATGACCTCGATCACGAACCCGTCGTGGTCGTCGGTGGCGACCGGCGCCTGGCCGGAGACCCACCGCAACACCGCCTACTGGTTCAACACCGAGACCAACACGGCGCGCGGCCAGCAGCGCGACCTCGCCGTGCCGACCATCGCCCAGTCGGTCCGTGAGCAGGGCGGCTCCGTGTTCTCCGCGCAGTGGTTCATCCTGCAGAACTACGGCGTCACCTTCGGCGACCCCGACGGCCTCTACACCCAGCCGGGCGGTGACTGCGCCCGCCGTACCGACGACGCCGTGGCCGTGCTGCGCGGCGAGCCCGTCAGCTCGGGCGGGCAGATGGTGAGCCCGAACGGCATCCCCGAGCTCATGACCGTCTACTGCGACACGCTGGACGCGATCGGGCACGAGGGCGGCGACGCCGACCCGCGCATCCCCGGCGCCCTGACGGAGATCGACCGGCAGATCGGGCGCATCGTGGAGGCCACGAAGGACGCCGGCATCTACGGCCGCACAGCGTTCGTCATCACGGGCGACCACGGCATGACCACCTTCGACAAGGGCTTCGGCGCCGAGGGGCTCGCCGCGATCGAGGCCGCCGGGTTCACCCCGCAGATTCTCACCAGCGGCCAGTCCCCTGCTCCCGGCACGGACGTCGTGATCGTCGTCGGCGGCGTCGCGGACGTGCGGATCATCGGCGACCGGGCGGGCGACCCGGCCGCCGTCCGGCAGCTGGGGGCTGCGCTGGAGGCGCTGCCGCAGGTGCGGAATGTCTTCGACAAGGCGGACCAGGCCCGCATGCACATGAGCCCGAACTACGGCGACCTGGTCGTCGAGCCGAGGCCGGGCTGGTCGTTCGGCACGACGCCGGCGGGCCCGTCCGGGCGGCACGGTGCTACCACCGAGCTGCGCGTGCCGCTGGTCCTGGCCGGCGCGGGCGTACGACCGGGAGCGCGTCCGCACGCGCCGCGCCACATCGACATCGCGCCGACGATCTCCGCGCTGCTCGGCTACGCACCGCCGTCGGGCAGCGAGGGCAGGACGCTCCGCGAGGCGCTGCGCCGCTGAGCGGCACCTGCGTCACGACGCCGCGGACGAGCTGCGCCGCACCCGGGCCGCGAGGCGTCGAAGGGCGGTCGCGGATCGGTCGCAAGGCCGTCGCGAGGTGACCGTACCAATGCGGGGTGTGTTGCTGCGGGTAGACCCTGTCTACGCACAGCAACACACCCCGCGGAGTACCTGTCTCCCCCGGTGTCCGGGACTGCCGGGAACGCAGACACCGCTCGCAGCGCGTGGTACTCGTCGGCGGGACGGTCACGCGCGGCATGCGGAAGGTGCAGGCGTCAGAACGAGTCGATCAGGTGTCCGCCGACCGCGAGCATCAGCCACGCGACGGCCGCCACGTAACCGATGATCAGGATGATGCCGCGGTTGCCGACCATCGCGTCGCGCAGGCCGACACCCACCGGCAGATCGCCGGACTGCACGCCCCGCACCAGCTGGAACCACAGCAGCGGCCACATGATCGTCCAGACGATCATGCAGGCCGGGCACAGCGCGACGATGACGTAGAAGCTGGTCGCCATCAGGAAGAAGATGAGCGCCTGGCCCAGCACGGTGCCGATGAGCAGCGACGTCCAGTACCAGCGGGGCAGCCGTGCGCCGACCAGCACCACGACGCCCGTGGTGATGACCACGGGGAACGCCGCCAGGCCGAGGTAGGGGTTCGGGAACCCGAGCAGGGCGCCCTGCCACGAGTCCATGGCGGCGCTGCAGGTGACGAACAGGTTGATGGTGCACGACGCCGTCCGCTCGGGGTCGACGAACGCCAGGTACTTCTCGATCGCCAGCCACATCGAGGCCGCGAACCCGATGCCGCCCAGCACCACCAGGAGCAGCCCCATGGTGCGCCCACCGAGCGGCCTGGGGCCCGGCACGGCGACGTCGTTCTCGTCGTTCATCGAGCTGTCCGACGACATCGTGGTCGCCCCGGTATCGGTCACCTGACCAACGCTACCGGCGAAGTCTGGGACATTGCTGGAATCTGGGTCACAGAGTTGTCTCCGCGGGCTGATGCACGACTCGCTGCCGCCCGAACGCCAGGATCATGGCGAGCCCCAGCACGGTGACCACCACACCGGCCCAGGCGGGCGCGAGGTAGCCCCAGCCGGCGTCGATGACGACACCGCCCAGGAACGCCCCGGCACCGTTGGCCACGTTGAGCCCCGCGTGGCACAACGCCGCCCCGAGCGAGGCCGCGCCCGGCGCCAGGTCCATGAGCCGGGTCTGGAAAGCGAGGCCGAGCATCTGCGATGTGACGCCGAGCAGGAACAGCGAGGCCAGTGCGGGAACCACCCAGGCCCCGGTCAGGGCGAACATCACGAGGGAGGCTGCGGTCGCCACGAAGCCGATCACGACGGCGCGCAGCACCCCGCGGTCGGCGAGGCGTCCGCCGATCTGCGTGCCCACGGTCATGCCGACGCCGAACAGCGCGAGCACCCAGGGGACCGCACCACCGGGGAGGCCGGTCACGCCCGTCATGGTGGGGGCCACATAGGTGTAGACCGCAAACATGCCACCGAAACCGATCGCACCCGCCACGAACGCGAACCAGAGGGGCGCGTTCCGCAGGGTCGCCAGCTCGGTCCGCACGGAACGCCCGGGGCCGCCGGCGGCGTCCGGCACGAGCCGCCACAGGCCGAGCAGGGTGACGATCCCGAGCGCCCCGATCAGCACGTAGGACGTGCGCCACCCGAAGACCTGCCCCACCCACGTGGACAGCGGCACGCCCACGACGTTCGCGATGGTCAGGCCGGTCATCATCATCGCGACGGCCCGACCGCGCTGGGCCGGCCCCGCGACCGCGGCACCCACCGCCGCCCCGACGCCGAAGAACGCTCCGTGCGGCAGGCCCGCGAAGAACCGGCCGACGACGAGCCAGCCGATGTCCGGCGCCGCCGCCGACAGGACGTTCGCGAGCGTGTAGGCACCCATCAGCAGGAGCAGCAGCCGCTTGCGCGACATCCGCGCGGCGGCGACGGTCAGCAGCGGCGCCCCGACGACGACACCGAGCGCGTACGCCGTGATGGTGTGCCCCACCTGCGGGTCCGTCGCACCGAGGTCGGCGCCGACGTCGGGCAGCAGGCCCATCGCGGCGAACTCTGTGGTACCGATGGTGAAGCCGCCGACGGCCAGCGCGACGAGCGCGGGGGCCGCGCGGCGCATCGAGCTCTGGCCGGCCGCCGCGTCGGGGGCATGCTGCGGGGAGCTGGTCGCCATGAGGGTCTCCAGAAGTGTCGTATCGATTCGGGGGGACCGTCGGCGACACCGGCGACGAGCACGAGGGAACGGGGAGGAGACTACCCCTGCGCCACCCACACGCGGGAGGCCGCCAGCAGACCGAGATCGGCGACCCGCTCGGACGAGCCCGACCGCTCGTCGGTGGTCGCGGTCCCCACCGCTCCGTCCTGGGGCCCCCAGGGTTCGGGGCAGGTCCAGGACACCGCCACCGTGCCGGCGAACTCGCGCCGCGTCGTCACCTCGACCCGCATGTCCAGGTCGAGGCCGAGCTCGGCGAGATAGCGCAGCGCCTCGGGGTCCGCGTCGGAGATACGGACCACCGTGCCGGCGTCGCCCGCGTGCATGGACGACAGGGGAACCGCGTCGGGCCGCACCACCGTGCCGTCCGCGGCGGGGATCGGGTCACCGTGCGGATCGCGCGTCGGGTTGCCGAGCCGCTCGGCCATCCGCTCCACGAAGACGTCCGACACCGCGTGCTCCAGCACCTCGGCCTCGTCGTGCACCTCGTCCCAGCCGTACCCGAGCTGGTCCACGAGGAACGTCTCCAGGAGCCGGTGCCTGCGCACCATGGCCAGCGCCAGACGGCGCCCGTCGTCGGTCAGCCGGATCGCGCCGTACCGCTCGTGCTCCAGCAGCCCTTGACCCGACAGGCGACGCACCGTCTCCGACACCGTGGAGGCGCCCACACCCAGCCGGTCGGCAAGATGTTTCGTGGTGACCTTCTCGTCCGACCACTCCTGAGCGGACCACACCGCCTTCAGGTAGTCCTGGGCGACGGGCGTCAGCTCGGCCGGGTCGGTTGCGATCTCCACGCCCCGAGCCTAGTTGCCGGAGGGCGACGGTGACGGCGCGGACCCGTTGCCGGACATCACACCGTCGGCATCGTCACCCGGCACCTCGTCGGGCAGCGGGACGGGCGGCGGGATCGGCTGCCGTTCGCTCACCGACGCCTCCCCCTCCGGCGTGACCTCGACGAGCTGCCAGTCCACGAATCGGCGCCGCTCCGGGTCGAACCGCAGCACGGTCATCTCCGAGGAGTCCCGCAGCGGCCCCACCGACGTGTTGCCCTTCGTCGCACCACCGGTGCTCGCGTTCACGTAACGGACGCCGTACCCCACGATGTCCGGCCCGATCCGCGTGTGCATGTGGCCGGAGATCTGGAACGGCACGCAGCCCGACTCCAGCGCGGGGTCGCCGACGGCGGGCTGGTGGATCAGCAGCAGGTCGACCCGGTCCTCCCCGGTGTACCCGCCGAGGCCCGGCTCCCCCGCGGCCTCGCACGCCACGTCCCGCAGCCGCTCGCCCGCCTCCTCCGGCGTCTCCTCGCGGGACAGCATGGTGCCGCCGCCGATCCGCGTCTCCAGCGGGTCGCGGTCACCGAGGATCCGCACACCCTCCACCTCGACCACGTCACCGTCCAGCACGATCTGCCGGTTCGCCTGCTCCGTCGCCGTCGTCAGGCGGGAGTCGTGGTTGCCGTCCGAGACCACGAACGGGACCCCGTCGGGCACGGCGGACGCGAACGAGTCCACGCAGACCGACTCGACGCTCGTGCCGTTGATCGTCGTGTCCCCCGCGTTGAGCATGGCGTCGGGTCCCAGCCGGTCGGCCAGGTCCCGGATCAGGGGCGTCATCCCCGTGTTGCAGTGCAGGTCCGAGACCAGCAGGAACGTCACGTAGTCGGTCTCCTCCGGATCCTCCGACGCCGGCGGCCCCTGCTCCGCCTCCGCCGCCTGCTGTTCCGCGACCCGCGCGTCCCACGCCTCGTTCAGCCGCTCCCGTGCCCCGGCGTAGAACACCTCGTTGGCCTGATAGGTCTCCACCAGCTGGCCGCTGTACGTGTCGATCACGCCCGCCAGACGGCCGGTGATCCGCGCCCCCTCCAGCGCCGTGCCCTCGAACACGGGCGAAGCAGGCAGAGCGGCGCGCTCCTCGGGACCGGCGCTCGACGTGACGGTTCCTGCCACCAGCACGGTGACGAGCACGGCACCGGTGATCTCCCACGTGCGGGGCACGAGCGTGCGGGCGAGATCCCGCCGTCGGGCAGGCCCCAGGAGGGCCCGCAGCCCGAAGCCGGCCGCGACCAGCACCACCGCCGCGACCCCGGCGCCGCGGACGGCGTCCCAGATCAGTGCCCACGCCACGGTGCGCACCGTCTGCTGCGGGGTGTCGAAGAACTGGAGATACCCGTCGAGGTCACCGGCGAGGGCGTCGAAGCTGGCGGTGTCCACGGCCGCGAGATCGGCGGGGATCTCGTGGACGGTGATCCGGACGCCGAGCGCGAACGGCAGCGGGGAGTCCGTGACGACGGTGCCCAGCGGACCGAGGTCCGCGAGCAGCCGGTCGTCCGCCGTGACGGAGTAGGTGGCCTCGTGCGGGCCGAGGCTCAGGTCTGCCTTCGCCGTCGTGATCCCGAAAGTCAGGCACACCAGGGCTGCGGTCACGCCGGCCAGGGTCCAGCGCAGCCAGCGGGGTGGGTTGGTACGACTCATCGCCTCTACCTTGTCATGCGATGTGTCCGACATGCGCGGTGTCCGACATGCGGTGCACCGGGACGGCGACTGTCGGCTCGGCGAACGGGACGGCACGATGGCCTGATGTTCACGCTTCGATCCGTCTGGCGCCCGGCCGCACCCGTCGCGCAGGTCTGGTCGGTGCTCGCCGACCCCCGGTTCACCTGGCCCGACTGGTGGCCAGGTCTCACCGCGGCGGAGACCGGTCCCGTCGTCGGCCCGGACGGGCTGGCCGCGCCCGGGACCTGGGCCCGGCTGCGGGTCCGCAGCCCGCTCGGGTACGCGCTGCGGTTCCGGCTGGAGCTGCGGCAGACGACGGCGCCGTCGGACGGCATGCCCGGCCGTGCGCTGCTCGACGTGGCCGGCGACCTGGAGGGCAGCGCCGAGGTGGCGGTGTCCAGCCCGACCGGCGACAGCCCGACCGGCGACGGCCCGACCGGCGACAGTTCGACCGAGGTCCAGCTCCTCTGGCAGGTGTCCCCGGTCCCCGCCTGGTTCCGCGCCGCGGCCCGGATCGGTCCCGGGCCCCTCGCCTGGGCGCACGCCCACGTGATGCGGGCAGGCGAGCGAGGCCTCGCGGAGCGGCTGCGCGGTTGACCCGGGTCAGCCCGCCTTCTGCGACTTCGACGGGGACTTGGACTTCGTCCTGGGCTTCGCCTTCGAGGTCGACCCCGACTTCGACGACGAGCCGGACGAGGACCTGGACGACGACCCGGACGACGACTTCGACTTGGACTTCGACTCGGCGACGCTGCGCTTGAGGGCCTCCATGAGGTCGACCACCTCGGCGCCCTCGCTCTCCCCCTCGGCGGTCTCGCCGAACGTCGCCGCCGTGTCCACGGTGTCGCCCGCCTCGAGCTTCGCCTCGACGAGCTTGCGCAGCTGCACCTGGTACTCGTCCTCGTAGTCCTCGGGAGTGAAGTCCGCCTCGAAGCTGCTGACGAGCTGGGCCGACATCGTGAGCTCCTTGTCGGAGACCTTCGCCGGCTCGTCGAGGGACGGGAACGCGGCCTCGCGGACCTCGTCGGCCCACAGGAGGGTCTGCAGCACGAGCACCTCGTCCCGCACGCGCAGCGCGGCGAGCCGGGTGCGCTGCCGCAGCGCGAACTTCACGACGGCGGTGCGGTCGGTCTCCTCCAGCGTGCGGCGCAGCAGCACGTACGCCTTCGTGGACTTGGAGTCGGGCTCGAGGTAGTACGTCCTGTCGAGCATGATCGGGTCGATCTGCTCGCTGGGGACGAACTCCACCACCGAGATCTCGCGGTCCCGTTCGGCCGGGAGATCGGCGAGGTCCTTCTTCGTGAGCACCACCGTGCGCTCACCGTCGTCGTAAGCGCGGTCGATGTGCTCGTACGGCACCACTTCGCCGTCGATCTCGCACACGCGCTTGTACCGGATACGTCCACCGTCGGCGTCGTGTACCTGGTGCAGCGGGACGTCATGGTCCTCGGTCGCGCTGTACAGCTTGACCGGAACGTTGACGAGGCCGAAGGTCACGGCACCCTTCCAGATAGCCCTCATCTATCTATAGTGCGCCCCAAGCGCACCACATGCCCAGGTTTCGGTCTGGGCCGACGCCGGCGTCGGCGGTGGAAGGCGTCAGAGGCCGGCGCGGTCCAGCTTCGCGCAGAGCTCGGCGTTGGTGGGCTCCACGAGGTGCTCGCCGTCGGGAAACACCAGGACGGGGATGGTCTTCCGACCGGTCAGCGCCTCCGCCTCGTCCGCCCGGGTGGGGTGGGCAGCGAGGTCCACGTAGACGTAGTCCACGCGGCGGACGTCGAGCACCGCCTTGCTGCGGCGGCAGTCACGGCACCACTCGGCGCCGTAGACGGTGAGCTGCTGAGGTCGGGCGATCGAAGAGGTGTCACGTGCAGTCGCCCTGGACGCTGCGAACACGTCGATCGCGAGGTCATCCGAAATCACTCGCCGGAGCCTAGCGGAGTTCTCACCGCGGTCACGACCCTCCGGCACGTGATCTCGCCGACCCTGGGCGAGACGCCCCGACCGGCGGCACGATGGGGTGATGGCGTCCACACAGCAGACGGTCTCGGTCGAGGGACACCGCCTGCGCCTGAGCAATCTCGACAAGGTGATGTTCCCGGCGTCGGGGACCACCAAGGGCGAGGTGCTGCACTACCTGACGCAGGTGGCACCGGTGCTGCTGCCGCACGCCGCCAACCGTCCCGCCACGCGCAAGCGGTGGCCCGACGGCACGGGCGGGCAGATGTTCTTCCAGAAGAACCTCGACGCCTCGACCCCCGACTGGGTCAAGCGACGGTCGATCCAGCACAAGACCTCGGCGAACGACTACGTGCTGGTCAACGACCTCGCGACCCTGACCTGGCTGGGCCAGACGGCGACCCTCGAGCTGCACACCCCGCAGTGGCAGTTCGGCCGCACCGGCGCCCGCCTCGACCCCGACCGCCTGGTGCTCGACCTCGACCCCGGTCCTGGCGCAGGACTGGCCGAGTGCGCGCAGGTCGCCCGGTGGGCCCGCGAGATCCTGCAGGGCATGGGCTTGGAGCCGTACCCGGTGACGTCCGGCTCCAAGGGCATCCACCTCTACGCGGCCCTGGGCAAGGCCCAGGACAGCCGCCTCGACTCCGACGCCGTCTCCGCCGTCGCGCACGAGCTGGCGCGCTACCTCGAAGCTGAGCACCCCGACCTCGTCGTCAGCGACATGAGCAAGAGCCTGCGCCACGGCAAGGTGCTGGTCGACTGGTCGCAGAACAACGGCAGCAAGACCACCATCGCGCCCTACTCCCTGCGGGGCCTCGACCGGCCGTGGGTCGCCGCGCCCCGCACGTGGGAGGAGCTCGACGACCCCGACCTCACCCAGCTCACACCCGAGGAGGTCGTGGCGCGCGTCGAGGCCGACGGCGACCTCCTCGCCCCGCTCCTGGAAGGTCACCTCTCCGCCCTGGAGCCGACGCCGGAGCGCCTGGCCACCTTCCAGAAGCTGGAGACCTACCGGACCAAGCGCGACCCGGCCAAGACCCCCGAGCCGTTCGGGCCGGAGACGCAGGTCTCGACAGGCGCGACCTCCGAGGCGGGCTCGACCACCGGTACACCCACCTTCGTCATCCAGGAGCACCACGCCCGCCGTCTGCACTGGGACTTCCGGCTCGAGCACGACGGCGTGCTCGTGAGCTGGGCCCTCCCCCGCGGCGAACCGACGGACCCTGCCAAGAACCACCTGGCCGTGCAGACCGAGGACCACCCGCTGGAGTACGGCTCCTTCGAGGGCACCATCCCGAGCGGCGAGTACGGGGCCGGCGAGGTCACCATCTGGGACTCCGGCACCTACGAGCTCGAGAAGTGGCGCGACGACGAGGTGATCGTCACCCTCCATTCCGCCGAGCGGGGCTCCCGCCGACTCGCCCTGATCCGCACGGGCGGCCGGGACGGTGACGCCGAGAACAACTGGCTCATCCACCTCACCAAGGCCCAGCCGGGCTCACCGAAGGCGTCCGGTGCCGAGTCCTCGCCCGCGCCGAAGGCCCGGACCACGACCCAGCAGGGATCCGGCGCTCCACGAGAGGCTCAGCGGCAGAAGGCACAGCGGCCCATGCTCGCCACCAACGCCGCGCCCGGCGAGCTGACCGAGCCGGACGACTGGATGTTCGAGATGAAGTGGGACGGGTTCCGCGCCCTCGCCCACGTCCCGGACCCCGAGACCGTGCGCCTCGTCAGCCGCTCCGGCCAGGACCTCACCGTCACCTTCCCCGAGCTGGCGGCGCTCGCGGGCCAGGTCGACCCCGCCCGGCTCCCGGTCGTGCTCGACGGCGAGATCGTCGCGCTCGACCGCGACGGCCGCCCCGACTTCCGCCGCCTCCAGCTCCGTGCCAACCTCCGCAAGGAACGTGACGTCGCACGCGCCCGGGCCCGCGTCCAGGTGGACCTCATGCTCTTCGACGTCCTGCAGGCCGACGGCGACGACGTCACGCACCGCCCCTGGACCGAACGGCGCGAGCTGCTGGAGTCCCTCGTCACGCCGCACGCCCCCATCCACCTCCCGCCCGTGTTCGACGGCGACCTCGACGCCGCCCTGCGGACCTCGCGCACACTGCGGCTGGAGGGCGTCGTCGCCAAGCGCCGCACCTCCACCTACGCGCAACGTCGGTCGCGCGAGTGGCTCAAGCTCAAGCACAGCGCCATGCAGGAGGTCGTCATCGTGGGCTGGCGGCCAGGCCGCGCGAACTCCTCGGTGATGGGCTCCCTCCTCATGGCGGTACCCGACGACAGCGCCGACGGCGCCGGCCTGCGCTACGTGGGACGGGTCGGTACGGGCTTCACCGAGCGCGAGCGCCGCGAGATCACCGCCCAGCTGCGGGGTATGGAGCGCAAGACACCTGGTGCGTCGGGCGTGCCGACCGACGACGCGTCGGATGCCCGCTGGGTGACACCCGAGCTGGTGGGCGAGGTCACGTACGCCGACTGGGCCGAGGGCAGTGACGGCGCGTCCGGCGAACGGCGGATGCGGCACTCCGTGTGGCGCGGCTGGCGTCCGGACAAGTCGCCGGACGACGTGGTGGTCGAGGTGCCCGGGCAGGAGTGACTGTCCAGGGTATGACCGGGGTATGGCCGGGCATGCCCCGGGCCGGCCGGCCGGGTCCGGACACCGCCCGCTTGGCACACTTTTACGACGTTTCCCTCCTCTTTCGCGAGGTACCGACGTACGGTGTTGCCCGACGGACGGAGGACATGGATGTTCAGCTACCCCAAGCGTCTGGCCGCCCCTACGGCCATCCTTGCCGCGATCACGCTCGCGGCCGTCCCGGCGACAGCAGTCGCCGCACCCGGAGCCACCCCCAGCAGCTCCCCCGCGCAGCAGCTCGCCCACGGCCTGCGCGACCCCTTTCCCCAGATCGACCTCCCGGACCGCATCGACCTGCCCGATGCCTTCCAACCCGAGGGCATCACGACGGCTGGCCCGTACGCGTGGTTCGGCTCGCTCGCCGACGGCGACATCTATCGCGCCGATCTCGTGACCGGCGAGGGCGAGGTGATCAGCCACGGTCCCGGCACGCCGTCGGTGGGGCTCACCATCGACGCTCGTGGCCGCTTGTTCGTCGCGGGCGGCACCGCCGGCGACGCGCGCGTCGTCGACGGGCGCTCGGGCGAGGTCCTCGCGACGTACGACCTGGGCGGCGGCTTCGTGAACGACGTCGTCGTGACCGACGACTACGCCTACTTCACCGACTCCCAGCGCGCGGTCGTCCACCGGCTGCACCTGGGGCCGCGCGGCGAGCCCACCGACACGGTCGACGAGCTGGCCCTGCACGGCGACTGGGAGCAGGTCGACGGGTTCAACGCCAACGGCATCACGACGTCGCCCGGCGGAAAGGCGCTCCTCGTCGTGAACTCGACGACCGGCGACCTCTTCCGGGTGCACCCGGACAACGGGCACGCCGACCGGGTGGATCTCGGCGACACGAAGCTCACCAACGGTGACGGGATGCTCCGGACCGGCCGCACGCTCCACGTCGCGCAGAACACCCGGAACCAGGTGTCGACCGTGCGGCTCGACCGGACGGCGTCCTCCGGGCGCGTGGTGCAGACCCGCACCAGCGACGACTTCGACACCCCCACCACCATCGCCCGCTTCGCCGGTGCCCTGTACCTGCCGAACGCCCGGTTCACGACGACGCCCGAGGACGACACCGCGTACTGGGTCACGCGCCTGCCCCTGCACTGAGCGGCCGGCCTGTGCGACAACCCGCCCGGCGGTCGCGGAATACCCGCGTCCGCCGGGTGGGTTACCGCTGACATGCGAGCCATCACGTATTCGAAGTTCGGCAGCGCCGACGTCCTCGAGCTCACCGACCAGCCCGACCCGCACATCGGGCCCGACACCCTGCTGGTCCGGGTCAAGGCCGCCTCGGTGAACCCGGTCGACTGGAAGATCCGCCAGGGCTACCTGGAGGGCCTGATCGACACGACGTTCCCCGCGATCCCGGGCTGGGACGTCGCGGGCGTCGTCGAGCAGGTAGGCCTGGACACCCCCGAGTTCCAAGTGGGTGACGAGGTCTACGGCTACGTGCGCAAGGACACCGTGCAGGGCGGCACGTTCGCGGAGCTCGTCGCAGCCCCCGTGCGCACCCTGGCCCGCAAGCCCGCGTCGCTGAGCTTCGAGGAGGCCGCGGCGGTGCCGCTCGCGGGCCTCACCGCCTACCAGGCGATCCAGCGCGCCGGGGTCACGGAGGGGCAGACCGTGCTGGTGCACGCGGCTGCCGGCGGCGTCGGCGCGTTCGCCGTCCAGATCGCCAAGGCCCTGGGCGCCCGCGTCATCGGCACCGCGAGCGAGGGCAACCACGAGTTCCTGCGCGCGCTCGGCGCCGAACCGGTCACCTACGGCGACGGCCTCGTCGACCGGGTCCGCTCCGTCGCGCCCGACGGCGTCGACGTCGCCCTCGACTTCGCCGGCGGCGAGGCCGTCGCCATCAGCGCCGAGGTGCTGGCCGCCGGCGGCACCATCGCATCGATCACCGACGCCAGCGCCCGCACCGAGCACGGTGGGCACTACCTCTGGGTGCGCCCGTCCACGGCGGACCTCGACGCCCTCACCGCGCTCTTCGACGCGGGCAAGCTGTCGGTGGAGGTCGCTCAGGTCTTCGACCTGGCTGACGCCGCCGACGCACACCGGGCGAACGAGACGGGCCACACGCGCGGCAAGGTGGTCGTGCGGGTCTAACTGCGCGGGTGCACAGCGCGGGGTGCGGGATGTGGTCGGTAGAAGGTCAGCTGATCGGTAGAAGGTCAGGTGGTCGGCAGTTCGAACTGCCGACCACCTGACCTTCTGCCGACCACGCCTGCTTCAGCCCTCGCGGCGGAGTGGTCCGGGGGCTCGGGCCGGATCGCCCGGGCCGTCATGCGTCGGGCGCCACTGGCGGCGCCGGGAGTTCCGCGACCTCGGCCTCCGAGCGCAGGACGCAGAACTCGTTGCCCTCCGGGTCGGCCAGCGTCACCCAGCCGGTGCCCGGCCCGTACTGGCCACGGTGGTCGCCCACCACGGTGGCGCCGTGCGCGATCAGCCGTTCGATCTCCGTGTCCCGCAGGTCGGCCCGCGGGCGGAGGTCGAGGTGCAGCCGGTTCTTGACCGACTTTCCCTCCGGTACCTCGATGAACAACACGGTCACGCCCTTGCCCGCCGGGTCCACGATCATGCACTCGTCGTGGCCGGGCAGGTTCGGGTCGTCGGGTACGTCCTCGTACCCGAGCACCGGCTTCCACCACTGGGCGAGCGAGTAGGCGTCGGCACAGTCCACGGTCACGTGCGAGATAAAGGAGGCCACGCTCGGACCCTGACACACCGCACCCGACCCTCCAACACCTTTCCGCCGCCCACACCGCACGCGCCGCGCCCAGCCGCGCCCAGCCGCGCCCTGACCCGGCTGGTCGGCAGAACGTCAGGTGTTCGGTACCTCGGAATGCCGACTACCTGACCTTCTACCGATCATTCGTGCGGCCGGCGCGGGTACCGCGGTCGGGCGCGGCGGGGGCACCTGCGGCGGGGGCTCTGCGTGCGGGAGTACCTGCGGCGGTGCCGCGGGCGCGGGCGGTAGGAGTGGCGCGAGCAGGAGTGGCGCGAGCGGGAGCAGGTGCCGGGGGCGGGGGCGGGGGCGGGGGCGGGAGGAGACGGAGCGGGCGGAGGTTTGTGCGGATCTCGTCCGGGACGTGGCGCAGGATCCGCGCAACGGCCGGGCCCGCGCCGTCCGACGACGTCACGCGCACCACGCCCCAGCGCTCCTCCCGGAGATGGTCCTCGCGGCGCTTCTCGTCGAACAGCGCGCCTTCGGCGTCGTGCCCGGCGCCGAGCGCTCCGGGGACGTACTTGACGCGCCCGTCGAACTCGGCCAGCAGCCGGAACGCCGTCCAGCCGAGGTCGGCACGGAACTCACCGTGGGGAGTGCTGACCCGGAGCTGTGTCACCGGCCGGGGCAGGCCGGCCCGCAGCACCAGGTACCGCAGCCAGGTCTCCCACGCCGATTCCGCGCCCCTGTCCACCAGTTCGAGCACCAGGAGCGCCCGGCGTCGGCCGCGCACGTCACGCATGCTCACCACCGACTCGCGGGCCGCCTGCAGGTCCATCCCGAGTGCGAGGGCATGATCCGCGACGACGAGCGCGAGCAAGGGGTGCAGCGAGACGCAGCAGTCCGCGACGGTGCGCTCCAGGCTGGTCACCGCCAAGCCGTCGACGGTGGTCCGCTCATGCGCGCCGAGCGTCAGGCGATGCCGCGCGATGTCGCGGGCCGACGCCGAGGACGCCCGGTAGCCCTGGATGACATGGACGCGCTCGGGCAGCTGCCACAGGCGCAGCCCGTGCAGGAGGGCGGCCGACTCGTGGCTCACCCACGCGCGACGGATCTGCGTGCCGACCGCGACGACACGAGCGACAGCGCGGTCCGTGGCGTCGCGATACCGGTCGCCGGTCGTGGCCGGCCTGTCGCGATAGGCACCCCGGCGAACCTGCTCGATCTTCTTGCCCCGGAGTGCTCTGCGTAGCGCCTCGCGGTCGTGCTCTCGTGCAATGACTATCTCGGACCGGTCCATGCGGAGACCGTCGCTCAGATTCGGGCTCACGTGGAGCTCCTGGCACGCCATCTGTGCATGAACCTCGAACTGTCACGGCTGTGGTCGCACTCACTCCGGTCGGACCAGGCGAAGGGTGCCACGCAACCGGCCCTCCAACGTCCCGCCGCCCCGCCCGCCGCCACTCGATTCCGGCACCGCCCAGCCCGGGCGCTACCCACAACTACCCGGAGGGCAGGTCAGCCCGGAGACGAGCGGCCGTGGCGCCAGTAGCCCACGAAGTCCACGTGCGACTTGGGCACGCCGCGCTCGTTCACCAGGTGCCGGCGCGCGCCGGTGGCCAGGGACGACTCGCCGACCGCAAACGCGTACACCTCGGTGCCGTACCGGGCCAGGTCGAGCACTTGCAGCTCCGCGAGCGCAGCCTGCCCCGGGACGGTGTGCGCGTTGCCGTCCGACCGCACCACCCAGCGCACCTCGACACCCGACGGCGTCCGGAACTCCTGCTTGTCCCCGGCCGTGGGGACCTCGATGACGGCTATGCCGCGAGCGTCGTCCGGGAGTGACTCGCAGATGCCGGCGACGGCGGGCAGCCCCGACTCGTCGGTCACCAGGAGCGTCCAGTCGTGCGGGTGTCGCGGGTTGTAGGTGACACCCTGGTCGAGGATGCCGACGCGCATGCCGTGCTCGGCGGCCTGGGCGAAGCCCGCTCCCGGCCCGGACACGTGCTCAACCACGTGCTCGACCGAGTGCTCGACCGCGCCTTCCGACATGTCGCCGTCTCCGGCGTGCAGCACGAAGTCGACGTCGATCTCGTTCAGGTCGGGCCGCGCGGCACGCACCGTGTAGTTGCGCACCCAGGGGCGCCGGGCCTTCGGTGTGGTGAGGTACTCCGCGTACCAGAGCCCCGACGTACGCGTCGGCAGGCGCAGCATGTCCTGGCCCGCACGGGGCAGGAAGAGGCGGAACCACTGGTCGTAGCCGGCGGGTGTGAGCTGGGCGAGCCCGTCGCCGCCGAGCGTCACCCGCATCATGTTCGGCGTGACCCGCTTGGTGTTGACGACCTCAGCCAGCACGACGTGCGGGTCGACCGCTTTGCGCCCCTTGAATGCCATGGACTGAGGTTAGGCATTCCTAAGTCGGTTTGACCAGGGTCTCGCTCGGATCTACCCCGCGCGCGTTCCGGATACCCACCAGGGACAGCAGCCCACCGACCACCAGCAGGGCCGCGGTCACCAGCAGCGCCCGGTGGAATGTCGCGACGTCCAGCACCCCTCCGGTGATGACGCCCGCGAACGCCACGGTCACCAGCCCGGCCACCCGCGCGACGGCGTTGTTCACCGCGGAGCCGATGCCGGCGTCGTGCGTCGGGACGGCGCCCAGGATGGCCGCCGTCAGCGGCGCCACCGTGATCGAGAGGCCGAGCCCGAACACGAGCTGGCCGGGCAGCACCTGGGTGGGGTAGAACGCGGTCTCGTCCATCGACAGCATGAGCAGGAACCCCACCGCCGCGACGAGGGGGCCCAGCGTCATGAACAGCCGCGGCCCGTACCGGCCGGCGAGCGTGCCGAACCACGCCGACAGCAAGATCATCGCGAACGTGGTCGGCAGCTGCGCCACGCCGGACCACGTCGCGGAGTACCCGGCGACCTGCTGCAGGAACAGCGTGAGCACAAAACCGCCCAGCGAGAGCGCCCCGTAGATCGCGAAGGTCGCGAGGTTGCCCCACGCGAAGTTGCGCGCCCCGAACAGCCGCAGCGGCAGCATCGGGTCCGCGGCCCGCCGCTGGTAGAGCACGAACGCCACCAGCATCGCCGTGCCCACCAGGACGGATCCGACGATGGCCGGAGACGTCCACCCGAGGCGCTCCCCCTCGATGAGCCCGAACACCACGCCCGCGAGGCCGAACGCGGCAAGCGCCGCACCCGGGATGTCGACCCGACGGCCGGGATCGCCCTCCGCCGCGGGTACCCCGCGCAGCAGCCAGAGCGTCAGGGCGATGACGGGCACATTGATCCAGAACACCCAGCGCCAGGACACGAAGTCGACGAGCATGCCGCCGACGAACGGGCCGACGATCATCGCGGCGGTCGTCCACGACGTCCACCGGCCGATCGCGCGAGCCTGCTTCTCGCCGTCGAACGTCGCGACGATCAGGGCCAGCGAGCTCGGCACCAGCAGGGCGCCCGCCACGCCCTGCAACGCACGGGCGAGAACGAGGACAGGGCCGGTGGGCGCGAGCGCGCACAGCACCGAGGCGACGGCGAAACCCACGAGCCCCGCGGTCAGCACCCGGCGTCGCCCGTAGACGTCGGAGACCGAACCCGCGACGAGCATCAACGCCCCGAGGGTCACGAGATAGGCGTCGACCACCCACTGCTGCAGGGCCAGCGCCTCCACGCCCTCACCACCGAGCTCCCGCGCGATCGCGGGCAGCGCGACGCTCACGACCGTGCCGTCGAGGAACGACACGAACGAACCGAGGATGGCGACGAGGAGCACCCGTCTCTGGAGCGTGGTCACGGCCACACGTTATGCCGAGCCACCGACACACGTCGCCCACGGTCGGGCCAACCCGAACTACCTCCTCGCCCCGCCGTCGTCAAGCCCGCGCTGCGATCATCGCGTTCGGCCCGTTCGCGGCAAGATCCGTCCATGGACAGCATCGTCCGCGTCGCGACACCAGACGACGCCGCAGCCTGCGCCGCCATCTACGCCCCCTTCGTCGCCGACTCGGCGGCGACCTTCGAGACCAGCCCGCCGGACTCCCGCGAGATGACGCGCCGCATCGAGCGGTTCTTCGGCCGGGAGACCTGGCTGGTGCTCGAGACGGAGGGTGTCGTGGCCGGCTTCGCCTACGCCAAGCCGTTCGCGGACCGCCCGACGTTCCGCTGGACGCTCGAGACCAACGTGTACGTCGCCGCCGACCACCAGCGACAGGGCGGCGGCCGCGCCCTGTACGACACGCTCCTGGCGCGACTCGCCCGCCGCGGGTACCACCGTGCCGTCGCCAGCATCGTGCTGCCGAACGACCCCGCCATCGCGCTGCACGAGGCCGTGGGCTTCCACCGCGCGGGCTCGTTCGAGAAGATCGGCTGGAAGCTGGGCCAGTGGCACGACGCCGTGCTCTTCCAGCGCGACCTGGTACCCGCCGACGGCTCAGCCCCCGGCAACCGCACCGCCGACGCGGAGCTGCCCGGCCTGCTCACGCCCGAACCGCTCGAGGTCACGCGCACCCCGCTGCTCCGCCCCCACCCCGCCGAGGAGCTGGTCGCCTACTTCGGCGACTGACCAGGACCGCCCACGCCCCGACATCGGGTTCCGATTCCGATTCCGGAGTGCCCCGCCACGTTCTAGGGTCGCCTGCATGAGTCTCACCGTGCGACCCGTCGAGTACGCCGACCAGCCCGACTTCAACCGCCTCGGCGGCGAGGCGTTCGGCACGCCGAGCGGGGGTCGCCCGGTCCCGACGCGCGAGGAGTGGGCGGCCGCCGGTTTCCGCGAGTGGGGCGCGTTCGACGACGACGGCCTGGCCGCCCGCCTGCGGGTGTACGGGTTCACGTCGTGGTTCCACGGCGCACGGGTGCCGACGGCAGGCGTGGCCGGGGTCAC
The DNA here is from genome assembly GCF_028994775.1 of Promicromonospora iranensis. Classification (GTDB taxonomy): domain Bacteria; phylum Actinomycetota; class Actinomycetes; order Actinomycetales; family Cellulomonadaceae; genus Promicromonospora; species Promicromonospora iranensis_A. The sequence continues at coordinate 170,740 of NZ_JAJQMN010000004.1, forward strand.
CGTCGAGCCGGAGCGGCGCGGTTCCGGCCATCTCGGCCGGCTCTTCGGCGCAGCCCTGGAGGAAGCGCGGGAGCGCGGCGAGGTGATCTCCACGCTCTTCCCCACGGCACCGGGCATCTATCGCGGGCTCGGCTACGACGTGGTCGGCTCGTTCGACGACGTCGACGTGCCCCTGCTGAACCTGAACCGCGTGCCGGCGCCTCACGGCGTCGTCACGCGCCGGGCAGGTGTGGCGGACTTCGACACCATCGTCGCCGTCCACCACCGGTGGGCCGCCGCGCAGAACGGACCGGTGTCGCGGGCGGAGAAGCCCTTCTGGACCCCGCCCGAGAAGTTCTTCGCCGACTACACGGGCGTCACGCTCGCGATCGACGCGACGGAGGGCGGCGCCGGAGAGGTGCTCGGCTTCGCGAGCTGGATCCGCGGCGAGGGCTACACGCCCACCACGGCTGTCATGGAGGTCGACGACCTCATCGCGCTGACGCCCGACGCCGCCCGCGCGCTCTGGCGCACCATCGGCAGCTTCTCGACGGTCGTCGGCACGGCGCGCGTGTCGACGTCCGGCCTGGATCCCGCCTGGCTGGTGCTGCCCGACCTGACCTCGACGGTCCACGCCGCTCACCCCTACATGCTGCGGATCCTCGACGTGGCCGGGGCAATGGGCGGCGTGCGGACGCCGCTCGAGGGCGCACGGGTCCCGTTCGCGGTCCGCGGCGCCCGGGACCTCGACGGCGCCTGGACGCTCACGGTGTCCGACGGCGCCACGCATCTCGAGCGCGACTCCGTCCCGATCGAGGACGCCCACCACGAGCGGCCCGTGCTCAGCCCGAACGGGCTGGCCCTGCTGTACGCGGGGGCCCAGTCGGCGGCCAACCTGCGGCTCGCCGGTCGGCTGACCGGCACGGCCGACCACGACGCCGTCCTGAGCGCGCTGTTCCCGAACCGCCAGCTGCACGTCCGCGACTACTTCTGACGCCCCACCCACCCGTTCGTCGTGGGCGCGACCGTTCCGGTTACCAGTCCGGTCCAGGGCCACGGCCACGGCCCATACTGGGCGCGTGGATATCCCAGTTGCCTGGTCCGTCGTCCTCCTCGTCACCGCCGCGTGGAACCTGCTCATCTGGCCGCGGTTCTGGCAGCGCATCGCCGCCGACCCCCGGTCGCGCGACGCCGGCGGGCACGCGACGAAGTTCCTCACCGTGCACAGCGTCCTGATCGCGGTCTCGCTCGCCCTGGCCCTCGCGGTCGGTGTCCTCGGCGCGCTCACGCTGTTCTGAGCCCTACGTACCTGCAGCTCAGGCCACTCGACGGTCACTCGACCGGCCTGAGCTCCTGACCGGTCACCGGTTGTCACCATACCTGGAGGTAGGTATGGTGACGGTCATGAGCACGACCACCGCACGCGACCGCCTCGTCGGCGCCGCACAGGATCTCTTCGCCACCCAGGGCGTCGGAGCGACGAGCCCGCGCGCGGTGCTGGCCGCGTCCGGCGTCGGGCAGGGCAGCCTCTACCACCACTTCCCCACCAAGCACGACCTCGCGGTCGCCGCCGTCGGCGCCACCGTGGACGACGCGCTCGCCCAGGCGATGCGCACGCTGGGCACCGACGCCCCCGCGATCGAGCGCCTGGTCGCCTACCTGGAGCGGCCACGCGACGCACTGGCCGGCTGCAAGGTCGGCCGGCACACCTCCGACCAGACGGTGATGGACGACGAGGGCCTGCGCGACGTGCTGGGCGCCTACTTCGTGCGCCTGCTCGGTGTGCTCACCACGATCTTCCGCGAGACCGGCCTGCCCGACGACGTCGCCCGCGACCGCGCGCACGCCGCCCTCGCGATCATCCAGGGCGGGTACGTCCTGGCCCGCGCCACGCAGGACCCGGGAGCGCTGACCGCAGCGGTGCGCGGCTTCGTCGGCCTGCTGACCACCAGCTGACCAACAAGGAGAACACATGACCTTTCGCGAGCGCCTGCGCGCCCTGCCCACGTTCGCCCGGCCCGGGCTCCCGGTCTTCGACCCGGATGCCGCGCCGTCCACCCCGCACGAGCTGTTCGTCGCCTGGATGGACGACGCGATCGAGGCCGGCCTGCTGGCGGCGCACGCCATGACGCTCTCGACGGCCGAGCCGTCAGGGCGGGTGCATGCCCGGACCGTCGCGCTCAAGGACGTGACGGCGGACGGGTGGTGGTTCGCCTCGCAGTCGACGGGGCCCAAGGGCCGTGACCTGGCGGCCAACCCGCACGCGGCACTGACGTTCTTCTGGCCCGAGCTGGGTCGTCAGGTCAAGGTGACGGGGACGGCGGCGTCGGCGGGCGCGGAGGCGAGCCGCGCGGACTTCCTCGCGCGGCCCGACGCGTCCCGCGCCGCCGGCCTCGTCAACCACCAGAGCGAGCCGCTGGCCTCCCGCGAGGAGTACGTGCGGGCCTTCGGCGATGCCCTGCGTGCGGTCACCGCCGACCCGGAGCTGGCCGCCCCGGACTGGACGGCCTATGTCCTCACGCCCACGGAGGTCGAGTTCTGGCAGGCGCCCGACGACGGCCCCCATCTCCGCCTGCTGTACCGGGCGGAGGCCGACGGCTGGTCCACCGGGCTGCTCTGGCCCTGATCCCGAACCCACCCGCCGGCGTGCCGGACGTTCGAGGTCGCCCGACCCGACCGCCACGTCCGACCGCGGACCCGATGACACGACCGCCTCTGGAGGGCCCACCGTGACCAGCAGCACCAGCACCAGCACCACCGACAGCACCGACCTCGTCCCGCACGCCCTGGCCGACTCGGCGGCAGCGCTGGACGCGCTGCTGTCCGCCGTCGGGCAGCTGACCGACGCCGACCTCGCCGAGCCGTCGCCCCTGGACGGCTGGACGCGCGGTCATGTCCTGTCCCACGTCGCGGGGATCGGCGGCGCGATGCTCGGCCAGACGCAGGCCGCCGAACGTGGCGAGGTGGTCCCCGTCTACGCGAGCCAGGAGGCCCGCACCGCCGGGATCGAGGCCGGCTCGGGTCGGACGGTGACCGAGCACCTCGCGGTCCTGGGCACCCTCCGGGACGACCTGGCGCGGGCGTGGCCGGAGCCCGGCTCGCCGCTCTGGGACGCCTCGAGCGGCTACCGCGGCGGGCCCCTGTCGGGCTGCCTGTTCGCCTGGTGGCGCGAGGTGCGGATCCACTCGGTCGACGCCCTCGCCGGCACCTCCCAGGCGGTCGGGTACGAGACCTGGGACGACACCCTGTGCGCTCATCTGCGCGGGTTCCTGGCCGTCCGGCTGCCCGACGGCGTGTCCGTGGACGACCTTGCCGGCGACCCGCGTGACGTCACCGCGTGGCTGGCCGGACGCGCGCCGACGACGTCGCTGGGGGCCGGTCTCCCCGAGCTGGGGCCGTGGCCGTCCGCCGCCCCGGCCCGCTGAAGAGCGTGAGGGAGGTCACGGATCGCATCGCGTGATTCGCACCACAGCGCTCGTTCCGCTTTTCACAAGCCCGCTATCGTTCTTGACGTGACTTCTTACCTCCAGACAGCCCCGCGTCCCTCCGAAGAGGTCGACGTCGCGCTGATCGGCGGAGGGATCATGAGTGCGACGCTCGGCGCGCTGCTCACGATCCTCGAGCCGACCTGGCGTATCGGAATCTACGAGCGCCTTGACGAGGTCGCGCTCGAGTCGTCGAACCCGTGGAACAACGCGGGTACCGGCCACGCCGCACTCTGCGAGCTGAACTACACGCCCGAGCGCAAGGACGGCTCCGTCGACATCTCGAAGGCGGTGACGATCAACGAGCAGTTCCACACCTCCCGCGAGTTCTGGAACCACCTCCTGACCGCCGGCCTGATGGAGGGCACCGACTTCATCAACGTCACGCCCCACATGACGTTCGTGCGTGGCGCGGACAACGTGGACTTCCTGCGCCGCCGCTACGAGGCGCTCAGCGTGCACCCGCTGTTCAGCGACATGGAGTTCAGCTCGGACCCCGCCGTCATCGGCCGGTGGGCACCGCTGATGACCCTGGACCGCGACAGCGACGAGCCGATCGCGGCGACGCGCGCCGCTGCCGGGACCGACGTCGACTTCGGGTCGCTCACCAAGAAGCTCGTCGAGTTCGCGACCGCGCACAACACGGAGCTGCACCTGAACCACGAGGTGCGGGGCCTCAAGAAGCTGCGGGACGGCCGCTGGCGCCTCAACCTGCACGACCGCACCTGGAACGCCGGCACCCGCCGCCGCACCGTCACCGCGAAGTTCGTCTTCGTCGGCGCCGGTGGTGGCGCGCTGCCGCTGCTGCAGGCCTCGGGTATCAAGGAGTCGCGCGGTTACGGCGGCTTCCCGATCTCGGGCGAGTTCCTCCGCACGGACAACCCGGAGATCGTGGCCCAGCACCAGGCCAAGGTGTACGGCAAGGCCGACGTCGGCGCACCGCCGATGTCCGTACCCCACCTGGACACGCGCATCGTGGACGGCAAGAGCTACCTGATGTTCGGCCCGTACGCCGGGTTCAGCCCCAAGTACCTCAAGAAGGGCAAGTACCTCGGCCTGATCACCTCGCTGCGCGCGCACAACGTGTTCTCGATGCTGGGCGCCGGCGTGAAGAACCTCGACCTCACCGCCTACCTGGTGGGGCAGGTCGCGGCCGCTCCGGAGACCAAGTTCCACGAGCTCCAGCGGTTCATGCCGACCGCGCGGCCCGGCGACTGGGAGCGGATCACCGCCGGCCAGCGCGTCCAGGTCATCAAGTGGGTCAAGGGCAAGGGCGGCGTGCTGGAGTTCGGCACCGAGGTCGTCGCGGCCAAGGACGGCACCATCGCCGGCCTGCTCGGCGCCTCCCCGGGTGCCTCGACCGCGGTCTCGGCCATGACCGGCCTGCTGGAGCGCTGCTTCCCCGACCGGTACGCCGGGTGGCGGCCGCAGCTCACCTCGATGATGCCGAGCCTTGGCGGCGGCGCGGACTACACCGCAGCCGACCTCGCGTCCCAGGACCGAATCCCGGCCGACGCCTGACCCCGACGGCCGGCTTGGTCGAACGTAGGAGTGGTCGCCTCATCAGTCCTGATGAGGCGACCACTCCTACGTTCGGCCCATGAGTGCGCGACCGGGCCTACGTGTGGTCGGTCACGCCGCCATGTGGACCGGCGGGTGGCCGTTGGACCGGGGCACCCGGCCGGGGGCCGCTGCCGGACGGCGGCGGATCGTCACCAGAACGCCGGCCGACGCCGCCGCGAACGCGAGCACCCCGAACCCGGTGGACCAGGCATCGAGGTCGACCGTCAGCGTGAAGGCGACGATCGCGGCCACAGGGACGACCATGCCGATGAGCACCGAGAGCCGCACCAGGCGAAGGGCCCGGGCCGTCCGCGCCACACCCCACCCCACGACCGCCCAGGTGAGGAGCGTGAGCGTGGCGCCGCCGAACGACGCGAACGCCTCGCCGGCGTTGTGGACGCCGGCAGGGGGCCCGAAGTAGAAGAGCTCGGTGGTCGCGACAAGCACCAGGAACCCCACGATCGCGACCGTTCCGGTCACGAGAGAGCGTGTCAACACTCGGCCTCCGCACTGAGGGACTGCACCGGACTCTCCTGGCGCGCCCCTTTATACCAAGTCGTTACCGCGCAATGTCAGCGCGTCACTTTCAATTCACCCACACATGACCACCAGTACGCAAAAAGTACCAGCCCGCGAACCGCATCCGCGCCGTCAGAGCGCCTGCACGATCAGTTCCACCTGGTCCTTCGCGTCGCCGAACAACATGGCGGTGTTCTCACGGAAGAACAGCGGGTTCTGCACGCCGGCGTAGCCGGTCGCCATGGACCGCTTGAAGACCACCACCTCGCGAGCCTGCCACACCTCGAGCACCGGCATGCCCGCGATGGGCGACGCCGGGTCGTCCTGCGCGGCCGGGTTGACCGTGTCGTTGGCGCCGATCACCAGCACGACGTCGGTACCGGGGAAGTCGTCGTTGATCTCGTCCATGCCGAGCACCTGGTCGTACGGCACCTTCGCCTCGGCGAGCAGCACGTTCATGTGGCCGGGCAGTCGGCCCGCCACCGGGTGGATGCCGAACCGCACGGTGGTCCCCCGCGCCGTGAGCCGCGCGACCAGGTCGGCCACCGGGTACTGCGCCTTCGCCACCGCCATGCCGTAGCCGGGCACGACGATCACCGAGCGGGCGGCGGTCAGGCGGTCGGCCACCTCGAGCGCCGTCGTCTCGCGGTAGGAGCCCGGTTCGGCGACGCCGCCCTGGGCGACGGTGCCCGTCCCGGCGCCGAACCCGCCGAGGATCACGCTGACGAACGACCGGTTCATCGCCCGGCACATCAGGTAGCTGAGGATCGCACCCGACGAGCCGACGAGCGCGCCGGTGATGATGAGCAGGTCGTTGCCGAGCATGAACCCCGCAGCGGCGGCCGCCCACCCGGAGTAGGAGTTCAGCATCGAGACGACGACGGGCATGTCGCCCCCGCCGATCGCTGCCACGAGGTGCCAGCCCAGCGCCAGGGCCACGGCCGTCATGAGCAGCAGCGGGAGCAGGCCCGCGCTGCCCGCCACGAGGAACCACCAGAGCAGCCCGCCGCACGCGACGACGGCGGCGAGGTTGAGCCAGTTGCGGCCCGGAAGCATCAGCGGCGACGACCTCAGCCGCGCCGACAGCTTCCCGAACGCCACCACGGAGCCGGTGAACGTCACGGCGCCGATCAGCACGCCGAGGAACACCTCGACCAGGTGCACGGTGCTCCCGGCGCCTCCCGTGTGGGGCTCGGTCAGGTAGGACCCGAAGCCCACGAGGACCGCCGCCGCGCCCACGAACGAGTGCAGCAGCGCGATGAGCTCGGGCATCTGCGTCATCTCGACGGTCCGCGCCCGCCAGGTGCCCACTGCCGCGCCCACCAGGAGCACGAGCAGGATCAGGCCGGCGGTCACGCCGACGGGCCGCTCGGACCGGTCCAGGGCGAGCGCCACGGTCGCCGCGAGGGCGAGCCCCATGCCGGTCATGCCGAGCAGGACGCCGCGCCGCGCGGTCTCCTGCTTCGACAGCCCGGCCAGGGACAGCACGAACAGCACCGCCGCCACGAGGTAGACGGCCTGGACCACTGACTCGACGGTCATCGGTTGCTCCCCTCGGCGGTGTCGCCCCTGCGGAACATCCCGAGCATGCGGTGGGTCACGAGGAATCCACCGAAGATGTTGATGCTCGCGACCGCCGAGGCGAGCACGGCCAGCGTGGTCACCACCGGGTCGGACGAGCCGATCTGCAGCATCCCACCGACGAGGATGATCCCGGAGATGGCGTTGGTCTGGGACATGAGCGGGGTGTGCAGGGCGTGGCTGACGTGCGAGATCACGTAGAACCCGACGACGACGGCGAGCGCCAGCACGGTGAAGTGCGCCGCCTGCTCGGCGGGTGAGGCCGCCACGGCGAGCACGGCGAGCAGCGCGCCGAGCATCAGCAGCCCGTTCCGGACCGCCGGCCGCGCCCGAACCGTGGGTCCAGCTTTTCGAGACCCTGTGGTCTCGGCAAGCCCGGCCCGCGATGACGGGTCGGCCACCGAGGCCGGTCCACCCGGCGCCGTCGGTGCGGACACCGCCACCGGCGGTGGCGGCCACAGCACCTCGCCGCCCGCGGCGACGGTCATCCCGCGCACGACGACGTCCTCCTGGTCGAGCGCGAGGCGGCCGTCCCGGCCCGGGGTGCCGAGCTGGACCAGGTTGGCGACCGCCGTGCCGAGCAGCTCGGAGGTGTGCCGGGGCATCCGGTCGGGCAGGTCGGTCCAGCCGAGGATCACCACGCCGTTGTCGCTGACGACCCGGCGTCCCGGCACCGTCAGCTCGCAGTTGCCGCCACCGGGCGCAGCGAGGTCGACGATCACGCTGCCCGGCCGCATGGTCGCGACCATCTCGGCGGTGATCGTGGTGGGCGCGGTACCGCGCACGAGCGCCGTCGTGATCACGATGTCTGCGGCGGCGGTCTCGACGGCGTAGGCGCGCAGCGCCGCTGCCTCCTGGTCGGTGGTGAGCGCCGAGGCGTAGCCGTCGGCGCTGACCTGCTGCGCGGCATCGTCGGCCCGGACCACCGTCGCGCCCATGGACTCGATCTGCTCGGCGGCCTCCGGCCGCACGTCGAAGGCGCGTACCTGCGCGCCGAGGCTGCCGGCCGCGCCGATGGCCGCGAGCCCGGCCACTCCGGCGCCGATCACGAAGACGTTCGCGGGCGGTGTGGTGCCGGCCGCGGTGACCTGGCCGGAGAACATGCCGCCGAACTCGGCCGCGGCCTCGACGACCGCCCGGTACCCCGCGACGTTCGACAGCGCGCTGAGCACGTCGAGCGACTGCGCCCGGGAGATGCGCGGCACGGCGTCCAGGGCGAGGGCCGTGACGCCGCGGTTGGCGAGCGCGCGCACCAGGTCGGGTCGGGCGGCGGGGGCGATCTGGGCGATCAGCACCGCGCCGATCCGCAGCCCGTCCGGGCCGCGCGCGCCCGGCCGCAGCCCCGCGGGGCCGGGTGTGGCGAGCGCGTCCGGCGCGCGGGTGACCGTCACGACGTCGGCGGCCCACGCCTCGGCGTCGGGCACGACGGCGGCACCTGCCGCCTGGTACGCGGCGTCGGGAAAGCCCGCGCCGGCTCCGGCGCCGGCCGCGACCACCACGTCGTAGCCGAGACCGACCAGCCGGGCGGTGGTCGTCGGGGTGGCGGGCACGAGCGGCCCGCCGTCGTCCGGGATACCGATGCGCATGTGGCCCCTCTCGCTCACGTGCGCAACCTACCGCCCGCACGGCCGGTCCGGGCACACGCCGGCGCTATGCCGAGTCCACGGGCGTCGGGAAGGTGACCGGGAGGCTCACCGGCTGACGGATCCACAGCGACTGGTCCCAGGTGACGTCGGTCGCGGGGATCCGCAGGACGACGTCGAGCCGGCGCAGGATGGTCTCGACGGCGATCCGCGCGATCACGCGCGCCGTCCGGGGCGCCGGGCACGCGTGCGGGCCGGTGCCGAACGACACGTGAGCGCGGCTGCCGACGTGGTCCCACGGGTCGCCGGTGTCCATCCGGGGGTCGGTGTTCGCGGCGTGGATCGCGAGGACGAGCGGGTCGCCGGCGGCGATGAGCTTGCCGTCCAGCACGATGTCCTGCCGGGCGAACCGGGGCAGGGTGTGGATGGTCGGCGTGGAGCGCCACAGGACCTCGTCCATGGCGTTGTCCAGGTCGATGCGGCCGCCGTGCAGCCGGCCCGAGAACCGCGTGTCGGTGAGGGTCAGGAGCAGCGTCTGCGCGACCCAGGCGGTCAGCGTCAGGTTGCCCGAGTAGGCCACGAGCAGCAGGGTGTGCACCACCTCGACGTCCGCGCGCATGTTCGGGTGCGCGACCAGCGAGCTGGCGAGGTCGCGCTGCGGTGACCTGCGGCGGGCCGCCACGAGGCCGCCGAGCATCCCGTCGACCTCGGCCACCGCCTGTGCGGCGTCGGCCCCGCCGCCGGCGACCTGGCGCGTCAGGTCGAACAGGCGCTGCCCGTCCTCCGGGTCGAACCCGATCATGTCGGCGACGACGAGGAAGGGGATGACCGACGCGTACTCGAACATCAGGTCCGCGCGACCGCGGTCCTCGAAGCGGTCGATGAGGAGGTTGCACAGCGAACGGGTCTTCGAGGCGGTGATCCCCTCGGAGAGCTGCTGGAACGCGTCGTCGAGAGGTTCGCGCAGGCGCTGGCGCAGCGCGCCGTCGGTGTGGTTCGCGGCGAACCGCTGCTGCGACGTGAGGATCGGGCGCAGGCCCGACGTCGGGGGCAGGCCACCGCGCGCATGCCCGTTCCACGTCCGGGGGTCGGTCGCGAAGACATGCTCGTTGCGCATGATGTCGTAGACGAGCCGCTGCCCCATGACGAGCCAGGCCCGCACGCCAGGCTCCAGCTCGACGGGGGCCACCTCGCCCCACTCGCTCTCGAGCTCGTCGTAGAACACGCGCGGGTCCGGCATACCCGACGCGCGGACCAGCGGCTTCGGCTTCGCGACCCCGCTGAGCCGCACCGGCCTGGTGCCGGGCCACGGGCTGTCCTGCGTGCCGCGCTTGTCATCGAGCAATGTGGCCGGCCCTCTCGGTGCAGGGATCGGACCCGGGACGACGGGCCGAGGACCTGAGGGTACTTGCCGGATTTGGTCCAATTCAGGTAAATTCATGGATTCGCCGTATCTGTGCAGTCGTCGTTGATCGCCCAGGGGTGAACCCGCCCGTGTTCCCACCATGCATCGTGACCTCGGCCACGCCCGTGGCTACGATGTCCGCGAGGGCACAGACACTGTCGCACCCTCGATCGACCCTGTCGAGACCCATCCGGACAGGACCTGCAGTCGAAACGAACGCCGGCACTCCGCCGACGAGCAAGGGGGGCACATGACACTGGACGCCGACCGGGAACGCCCGGACGACCTGGTGCAGAGTGTGGCCCGCGCCTTCCGCGTCCTGGAGGTCGTGACCCGCTCTCCAGGGCTGCCGGTCAAGGCGATCGCGCGCCGCAGCGGGCTCAATCTCTCCACCACGTATCACCTGGTGCGGACGCTCGCGTACAAGGGCTACGTGACCCGTCTCAAGGACGGCACGTACGACGTCGGCGATCAGGTGAGCCAGCGGTTCTACGAACAGCTCGGCTCGCTCGGCCGCGGCCCGGACACGCGCAAGGTGCTGCGCCACCTCGCGCAGAGCACCGGCTACAGCGCGTACCTCGGCCGCATCAGCGCCGGCCGGGTGGTCGTCGTCGACTATGCCGAGGCCCCCGGCTCCCCGTACCTGGAGGATCTGGAGCGCGGGCTCGACGTCTCCGCCCATGCCACCGCGCTCGGCAAGGCTCTGCTGCTCGGCATCTCCCGCCGAGAGCGCTACGATCTGGTGGTCGACGCCGGGATGCGCAAGTTCACCGCGCGTACCGCCGCCGACATCTCCGCGCTCGACGCACAGCTGGCCCGGCTGCAGCCGGACAGGGTCGTCGAGGAGCACGGCGAGTTCCGCGACGACATCACCTGTGCCGCCCACCTGGTCCCCCGCCGCGCCCACGACGACACCGCCTGGGCGGTCGGGCTCAGCATCCCCGGCGAAGTGGTGCCTCAGCAGGCCCGCCGGGAGCTGAGCATGGTGGCCGGAGACCTCGCGCGGGCCTGACCGGCCATACCGCCAGCCGCACCGACCAGCACGTCGACCAGCACGTCGACCAGGAGCAGGCAGGACCACCGCGACGTCCGTCGGCTGCTCCGGCTCGGCGAGCCCGTGGGTTGCTACGGCTCGGAGACCTCGGCGAGCGCGCCGCCGAGCGGAACCTCGCACCGGTCGCTGAAGCCCTGTGCGCTCAGGCCCATCGTCGCGTTGATGCGGCTGCGGAGGTTCTCCACGGCGACGATCGCGACCAGCTCCGTGAAGGCCTCCTCGCCGAGCGCCGTGACCAGGCGCGCGACGAGCTCGTCGTCGGCCGTGGGCGGGGTGGCCGTCTCGGCCTCCGCGAGCGCCAGCACGTCTCGCTCCAGGTCGGTGAATCGCTCGCTAGACCGCCAGGCGGGGACGTCGTGCAGCTTGCCGGGGTCGATGTGCTCGTGCTCAGCCTCCCAGTAGCCGAAGTCCACGCACCATGTGCAACCGATGGCCACCGACGCGGCCATGATCGCGAGCGACTTCAGGCCGGGGTCCAGAGCCTTCCAGCCGCCGACGCCGAGCTCGGTGAGCGCATACGTCCGTGTCACCTTCCCGTGGTGCCCGACGGCGACCAGCGGGTCCAGCACCGCTCCGTACCGCCGGCGGGAGAACGCCGCCATCACGCGATTGGTCAGGGTGTTCGGTATGCCGCCGGTGATCCTGGTGCTGATGCTGCGGGCGGGCTCGTTCGGTGTGCGGGACGGTGTGCGGGACATGCGTCGGTCTCCGTTCGGTGACTGCTGGCGGACACCCTCCAGACCTCGTGGACCGCCGAAACCTGACACCGGCGCGCGGCAGCTCCGTCACACGGGGACGCAGAGGGTCAGCGACTCGCGGTGGGCCTCGACCGTCAGCGGCAGTGGGCCGGCGTGCTCGCCGTCCGCGTAGGCGACGAGGCCGGTCGGGGCCTCCAGCGTGATCGCCGAGGCGCGCAGCGTGGTCACGTCCGGGCGCCGGACGTGCGTGCCCGCCTTGATGAGGGAGTCGAACGCGAGCACCTTGAACCGGCCGACGGCGTGCACGAGGGTGACGTCCAGGAGCCCGTCCGCGGGGTCGGCGTCCGGGCAGATCGGCACGCCGCCGCCGTAGTACCGGGTCAGGCCGACGGCGAGCATGTAGCCGTCCTGCTGCAGCTGCGACGCGCCCGCGGGCCGCAGCCGGTAGCCGAACGTCCGCAGCCGCAGCCACTCGAGGTAGACGGCGACCTGGTAGCGCGCCGGACCCGTCGGCCATGTCATGCGGTTGGTGCGTTCGTTGGTGAGCGAGTCCAGCCCCGCGCACAGCACCGTGACGAAGTGGCGCACGGTGCCGTCGGCGGCGGTGACGGTGCCTGTGTCGACGCGGCGTCGGGCGCCGTCGAGCGCGAGGTCTGCGGCGGCCGCGGCGTCGGCGAGTGGTATGCCGTGCTCGCGGGCGAGGTCGTTGCCCGTGCCGCCGGGAACCACGGCCAGCGGGACGCCGGACTCCAGGAGGGGCGGCAGCACCGAGGAGATCGTCCCGTCGCCGCCGGCGACGACGAGCACCTCGGGGCGCTCGGCGACGGCCCTGCGGCCGAGCGCCGCCGTCTCGTCCCCGCTGCCGCCCTCGTAGACCCGCACGTCGGCGCCCCGGGCTCGCAGCCGCTCGACCGCGACCTGCCCGCTGTCGCCACCGGCACCACGCCCCGAGACGGGGTTCACGAGCACCGCGATGTGCCCGGTCCTACCGCCCCGCTCGGTCATGGCCGAAACCTACCGGACCGTCGCCGGCCGGTCACCAACCGCCCGCACGCACCGCCGGTCAGCACTGCGCGGCCCGCGGGACGAGAGCACCCGGGTTCATGATCCCGGCGGGGTCGAGCTCCGCCTGCGCCGCCCGGAGCATCCGGATCCCCGCCGAGCCGATCTCCTGCTCCAGCCACGGCGCGTGGTCCGACCCGACGCCGTGGTGGTGACTGATGGTTCCGCCTGCCGCCATGATGGCGTCGTTCACCCGCGACTTCACCCGCTCCCACGGTTCGAGCGGCTCGGCACCGAGGCCGGCGATCACCGTGAAGTACAGCGAGGCACCCGTCGGGTACACGTGCGAGATGTGGCACAGGACGCGGTTCTTCGCGCGCTCCTCGGCGAACCCGCCCGCGAGCGCCGCCGTGACCGCCTTCTTCAGCGCGTGCAGGTTCGACCAGGTGGTGGCCGTCTCCAGCGTCTCGCAGAACACCCCGTGGGCCAGCAGCGCGTCGCGGAGGTAGGGCGCCTTGAACCGGCCGTGGTCCCAGGAGGCGGCCAGCTTCGCGTCGGCGGGTTCACCGCCCGCCTCACGCAGCACGCGTCCGGTCGCCTCGCGGCGGGCGGCCGCGAGCTCGGCGGGCCCCTCGTGCAGGACGACGGCGGAGCAGCCCTGGGTGAGCGCCTTGCCGATGTTGCCGACCTGCGCCAGGGACACCGCTGTCTCGTCCTCGTCGGACAGGCGGATCACCGTGGGGCCCGTGCCGAGCTGCGCGACGCCCCGCAGCGCCTCCGCCCCGGCGGCGAAGCTGCCGAAGGTCCAGGCGTCGAACAGACGGGCCTCGGGGGTCGGGTGGATCCGGAGCCGCACCTGGGTGATCACACCGAACGTGCCCTCGGAGCCGAGGAACCAGCGCAGCAGGTCTGGTCCGGCCGCCGAACCGGGCGCCCGACCGAGGTCGAGCGTGCCCGTGGGGGTGACCACGCGCAGCCCGGTGACCATGGCATCGAACCGCCCGTATCCGGCGGAGTTCTGCCCGGAGGACCGCATGGCGGCGAACCCGCCGAGCGTGGCGAACTCGAAGCTCTGCGGAAAGTGCCCGAGCTCGAAGCCGCGCTCTGCCAGGAACGTCTCGGCGGTGGGCGCCGTGGTGCCGGCCAGGAAGGTCGCCTCGTGGGTGAGCTCGTCGAACGACACCAGCCCGGACAGCCTGCGCAGGTCGAGACTGACCACGCCCCGGTGCGGTCCGGCGTCGGGCTCCAGGCCGCCGGTCACCGCCGTGCCGCCGCCGAACGGCACCACGGCGAGGCCGCGCTCGACCGCGACGGCGAGGACCGCCGCCACCTCGTCCTCCGAGGCGGGCAGCACGACGGCGCCCGGCGCCGCCTGCTCAGCCTGCCGGCGCCGCAGCAGGTCCGGCGTGGACTTGCCGCCGGCGTGCAGCAGGCGCACGTCGTGGCCGGTGTCCACGTGGTCCTCGCCCACGGCCTTGGCCAGTGCCGCCAGGTCGTCGTCGGCCAGTGGTGGGCTGCTGATCGTCACCTCGGCGAGGCGCGGCGCGGGCGGCGCCTTGGGTGTGCGCCCGAGCACCGCGGCGAGCAGCAGCTTCACCCCGCCGGGGAGCCCGTGTGCTCGTGCCGGATCACCCCAGCCGTCCCAGCGCATGTAGGTGTGCTCGTGGTCCGGGCGTTCGTTGTCCGGCAGCGTGCTCACGCTTCCTCCGTGCTGGTTCGGCGGGTCGGTTCGACGGGTCCGGCGGGTCCGGCGGGTGTGGCACCCCATCGTGACCCGCGTTACAGTTTGACACAAGATGACAATCCGTAACGCAGCCCCGCAAGCAAGCGCCGCCGGCCCCGACGCCGGCCACGACCGCACGGAGGAACGCCTCCTGGAGGCCGCCACCGAGATCGTCGCCACGCGCGGCACCCGTGGCCTGTCCATCAGCGAGCTCGCCCGGGCCGCCGGCGTCTCCCGGCCCACGGTCTACCGCCGCTGGGAGTCGGCCGACGACGTGCTCCGTGCCCTCATCGCGCACCGCATGCAGCTCGTGATCACCGCGGTGGGCCCGGGCGCCGACGACCGCGCGGCCATCGTCGACCGGGTGGTCCGGTTCGGCGAGCTGTTCCACGCGGACGCCCTGTTCAGCCGCTTGCTGGGCACCGAGCCGGAGGTGTTCACCCGGTACGCCTTCCAGCGGATCGGCCGGTCGCAGCGCGTCATCCTCGAGTGGCTGGCCGCCAACATCACCACCGCCCAGGAGGGCGGGACGGTCCGGCCCGGTTCCGCGACCGACATGGCGGTCATGGTCCTGCTCCTCTCCCAGTCGGCGGTGTTCTCGCACAAGACGGTCACCACGGTGATCTCCGCCGACGCCCTGCGGGCCGAGCTCGCCCACGCCATCGACGGCTATCTCCGCCCCTGACCCGGGCACCCACACCGGAAGCAGGACCGATGCAGAGCACCGCCCTCACCGCCCGACGCCGCGCGCGCGAGCTCGACGAGCTCACCGCCGGGACCGTCGACCTGCTCGTCGTGGGCGGCGGCGTGACGGGCACCGGGGTCGCGCTCGACGCCGCGGCGCGCGGCCTGTCCGTGGCCCTCGTCGAGGCGCGCGACCTCGCCTGGGGCACCTCCCGGTGGAGCTCCAAGCTGGCGCACGGCGGGCTGCGCTACCTGGCGACCGGCGACGTCGGTGTGGCCCGCGAGAGCGCCCGGGAACGACACGTGCTGATGACCCGCACCGCGCCACACCTGGTCCGGGCGTTGCCGCAGGTGCTGCCCCTCTCCGCCGGCACAGGGCGGCGGCGCGGCCTCACCGTGGGCATCGGGTTCGGCCTCGGTGACCTGCTACGGCGCGACGCCGGGACGCCGTCGCGGGTACTGCCCCGTCCACGCCTCGTCCGGCCCGGCGAGGCCGCCCGGCTCGTGCCCGCCGTCGCGCACGAACGCCTGCACGGCGCGTGGATAGCGCACGACGGACAGCTCGTCGACGACGCCCGGCTGGTCGTCGCACTCGCCCGCACCGCGGCGGGACGGGGGGCGAGGATCCTCACGCGGGTCCGGGCCACCACGCTGCGCGCCGACGGCGCAACCCTCGAGGACACGCTCACCGGCGCGACTCTGACCGTGCGAGCGCGCGTCGTGGTGAACGCGACGGGCGTGTGGGCGGGGACCGTCGACCCGTCGGTGCGGCTCCGGCCGAGCCGTGGCACGCACGTCGTCGTCCCCGCGGCACGGCTCGGCAGCCCGACGGGCGCCCTCATGGTGCCCGTGCCGGGTTCCGCCTCCCGGTACGTGTTCGCGCTGCCCGCCCAGCTCGGACGGGTCGTCGTCGGCCTCACCGACGAGGAGGCGCCCGGACCCGTCCCGGACGTGCCGGTGGCCACGCAGCCCGAGATCGACTTCCTGCTGGAGACGGTGTCCACCGTGCTGGCCCGCCCCCTGCTGCCCGACGACGTCGTGGGCACCTTCGCGGGGCTGCGGCCCCTCGTCGACTCCGCCGGGTCGGGCGACGAGGCGTCCGCCGACATCTCGCGCCGGCACCTCGTGGAGGTGTCGCCGTCGACCGGTGCCGTGAACGTGCTGGGCGGCAAGCTGACGACCTATCGCACGATGGCCGAGGACGCCGTCGACCTCGCGGTCAAGCACGCCGGGCTCACCGCGGGGCCGTGCTGGACGACCGCCCTGCCGCTGGTCGGTGCGCCCTCGTTGGTCCGGCCTATCGGGACCCCGGTTCCGACGGGCCGGACCGCCGGATCGCCTGCCGGGCTGCCGGCGGCGCTCGTCTCCCGGTACGGCACCGAGGCTGCCCAGGTACTGGCCGCAGCCACGCTGCCGGGTTCGGCGTCCGCCGTCGGACGGGGCATCGCCGAGGCGCGGCACCTGGACATCACGCGCGCCGAGATCGAGTGGGCGGTCACCCACGAGGGCGCCCTGGACGCGGACGACGTGCTGGACCGGCGCACACGCATCGGGCTGGTCCCGGCGGACCGCGCGGCGGTACGCGACCTCGTCGAAGAGCTGGTCGGGGACGCCCTGACGCGGCTCTGACCTCGCGGCTAGCCGGCCGCGTGGGCGAAGAGGAGCCCGAGCCAGATCCAGCCGACGATGATCGTCGCACGCTGCACGAGGCCGGTGCGCGGGTGGTCCTCCTCCCACGCCTGACCGAACACCATGAAGCCCGCGCCGGCGGCCACCGCCGTCAGGCCGGAGTACCACGCCCAGCCGGCCTCGGGGAGCGTCAGGGCCGCGACGATCGCGGCGACCGGGATCGCCCCGAAGACGACCATGCCCGCCCAGTCGTGCCACGTGTGCCGCTTCGACACCTCGGTCGGCGTCTCGTTGGGCGTCCCAGGCGGGTAGGCCCGCATCGGGTCCATGGGAAAGACTCCGGAGGCGACCAGCGCGATACCGAACACCGCGACCACCAGCGCGAGCAGCACGCTGTCCAGAGCGCTCGCGAGGCCCACGGCACCCGCGGTGATCGCGAGGCCGCACACGATGAAGTTCGCCGTCTGGATCCAGCCGCGGGAACCGAGGGACAGCGCGCTGACCGGATGCCGCACGGGCCGGTAGCCCGGCCGGGTCCACCCGTCCAGCAGGAAAGTCACGATGAACAGCCACGAGCCGAGGGCGCCCGACCACAGGAGGAACGTCACGGCACCGACCCTAGCCCGCGGGCTCCCGTTCTCGTTCCCGGCGTGGTGCGCGGAGCACGGACAGCGCCACCATGCAGGCGATGAACCCGAGCAGCCAGCCGCCGGGGATGTCGCTCAGCCAGTGGTAGTCCAGCCACGACATGAGGGCGCCCGCGACCGCCACGACCACACCGACCACGGGTATCAGCTTGCGCAGCGTGACGACGTTCGGCCGCAGCCCGCCGTGCGCGAACAGCAGGCAGAGGATGAAGAAGCCGGTGAAGAACGTGTTCGCCGCGTGGCCCGACGGGAACGCCTGGCCGCCGGCGTGCAGCACGTCCATGTTGTGGTGCGGGCCGGTGCGGCCCAGGCCGAACTTGGTGCCGTAGCCGATGGACGCGATGGTCGCGAGGCCGGCCAGCACCGCGAGCACGGGGCGCCGGGTGCTGATCTTCCAGAGCGAGCCGGGGCCGCCCTGCTTCCACGCGACGTAGAGCGCGGTGCCGCCCACCATCGGGATGGTGAACATGCGCTCGCCGGTGACGCTCGCGACGATGTCGAGAAAGACCTTCTCCCAGCCCACCGGGTGGTGCGCGTCCACGTAGTAGTGGAACTGCCAGTCCCACGCGATGAACGGGCCGCGCACGACGACCTGCCAGATGAGGAAGGCGAACACCAGCACCCCGAGGCCTGCCGCGACCGCCGAGCTGCGCCAGGTCGGAAGGGTCGACCGGTCGAGCGGAGCCTCGGTTGACGGTGACTCCACGCGCGTACCACCCCTGCCCTCTGATTGCGCCATCGAGCCGATCCTACGGGTTTCAGGGTGAATGTTCGGTACCAGATATGTGTCGTGCGGGCGCGGTGGGTAAGGATTCTGGCACGTTCACGTCTGCCCGGGGACGACCGTATACCGCTCACCCAGGGCGGCGTCCCAGGCCAGACGCATCGGCCCGACGGTGCCGCTCACCTCGGGGGCGCCGTGCTCTGCCGCACCAGAAGCTCCACCGGGATCACCTCGTGCAGGTCCTCGGTGTCGCCGTCGTCCTCGACCTCCCCGGACCGCACCTGCTGCAGCAGCCTGGCCACGAGCCGCCTGCCGATCTCGTCGAAGTCCTGCGCCACCGTCGTCAGGGGCGGCCAGAGGTACCCCGCCAGCAGGATGTCGTCGAACCCGACCACGGAGACGTCGCCGGGCACCGCGCGCCCTGCCTCGTGCAGGGCACGGAGCACACCGGCCGCCATCTCGTCGTTCGCGCAGAAGACCGCCGTGACCTCGGGGTCGGCGGCGAGCCTGCGTCCGGCGTCGTACCCGGAGGCCGACGTCCAGTCCCCCTCCACGACCTCGGGCACAGGGCTGCCGGCCGCGTCGAGGGTCGTCCGCCAGGCCTCGGTCCGCAGCTGGGCCGGTATGGAGTCGGACGGCCCCGCGACGTGGTGCACCGTGCGGTGCCCCAGGTCCAGAAGGTGCTGCGTGGCGCTGCGGGCGCCGTCGGCCTGGTCCGCGCCGACGGCGGGGTGGTGGCCGACGAACCGCGAGTCCGACACCACCACGGGCAGCCGCGGCGGGAGTGCCAGCGTGTCCGGTGAGGCGGTCTCGGCGCGGATGATCACCAGTCCGTCGATGGCCTGGTGCGAGAGCCGGGTCGCCGCGGCGGAGACCACGTCGGACGACGGGCTCTCGACGTCGATCAGCGTCACCGTGTAGCCCTCCTTGCGCGCCGCCTCGACCACTGCCTCGACCGTGCGGGACTCACCGGTCCGGGCGAGCCGGTGGGCGATCACGCCGATCGTGCGGAAGCTCCCGTACCGCAGCGCTCGCGCCGCCGTGTTGGGCGCATAGCCCAGCTCCGCCATCGCCGCGAGCACCCTGTCCCGCGTCGCCGGCCGCACGTTGTCCAGACCCATCGACACGCGCGACACGGTCTGCGTCGAGACTCCGGCGAGCGCGGCCACGTCGGCCATGGACGGACCTCTGCCCTCCACCGCATCCACCTCCTCGTGATGCACAGTCACACCGGTGCGCGCTTGACACCCCGGTAACTCACGAGCACCCTAGTCGGCGTCACCATGTTTACGTCAACACGACGTCATGCTGGCCCCACTCGTGAAGGAGCGACTTCCCTTGACCACGCTCGCATCGCCTTCGGCCGTGCCCAGGACCACGGGACGGATGCGACGTCGCTCCCGCTGGACCGGATGGGGCTTCGTCGGCCCGTTCATGATCGTGTTCGCCCTGGTGTTCCTGGCGCCGATCGTGTATTCGCTGTACCTCAGCCTGTTCCAGACCCAGCTCGTGGGCGGCACGTCGTTCGTCGGCTTCGCCAACTACGCCCGGGCGTTCGGCGACCCGCAGTTCTGGGACGGCGTCGGCCGCGTCACGCTGTTCCTGCTCGTCCAGGTACCCGTGATGCTCGGGATCTCGCTGCTCGTCGCCCTCGCGATCGACAGCGGCCGCCTCTACGGACGCGACTTCTTCCGCCTGACGATCTTCCTGCCGTACGCGGTGCCCGGCGTCGTCGCCGCGCTGATGTGGGGCTTCATGTACGGCGAGCGGTTCGGGCTGGTCGGCAACATCAACGACCTGCTCGGCACCAGCATCCCGGACCCGCTCGCCTCCGCCCTGGTGCTCCCCGCGATCGGCAACATCGTGACCTGGGAGTTCGTCGGCTACAACATGCTGATCTTCTACTCGGCGCTGCGCGTCGTGCCGGCCTCCCTCTACGAGGCGGCGGAGATCGACGGCGCCGGACCGTGGCAGGTGATCTCCGCGATCAAGATCCCCGCGATCCGCGGCGCCCTCGTGGTGGCGACCATCTTCTCGATCATCGGCTCGTTCCAGCTGTTCAACGAACCGAGCATCCTGCAGGCGCTGTCGCCCAACTACATCTCGACGCACTACACCCCCAACCTGTACGCCTACTCGCTGTCCTTCTCCGGCCAGCAGTACAACTACTCGGCCACGGTGGCGATCATCATGGGCGTGCTCACGATGCTCGTGGCCTACGTGGTGCAGCTGCGCGGCATGCGCAAGGAGGCCTGAGCCATGAGCACCAACACCCTGCTGACCCCGCCCACCGTGAAGGCGCACCGGTCCCGCCCGCGCATCAGGAACCGCCGCAGCTCGCACGCCCGGCCCACGCGCAGCGTCCTGCTCACCGTTCTGACCGCCCTGGTCGGCATCTATGCGCTGATCCCGCTGGTGTGGCTGCTGATCAACGCGACAAAGACCCAGCCCGACCTGTTCAGCTCGTTCGGCCTGTGGTTCAGCGGCGACTTCGCCCTGTGGGACAACCTCACCGGGGTCCTGACCTACAACGACGGCGTGTTCGGCCGCTGGTTCCTCAACACCCTGATGTACGTGGTGCTGGGCGCGGGCGGCGCCACCCTGCTGGCCCTGCTCGGCGGCTACGGCCTGGCGAAGTTCAACTTCCCCGGCAAACGCGCCGTGTTCGCCGTCGTCATCGGCGCGGTAGCCGTGCCGGGCACCGCCCTGGCCGTGCCCACGTTCCTGATGTTCGCGAACCTGGGTCTGACGAACACGCCCTGGTCGGTGATCATCCCGTCGCTGATCTCGCCGTTCGGGCTCTACCTCATGTGGACGTTCGCCGCCGACGCGGTGCCGGACGAGATCATGGAGGCCGCCCGGATCGACGGCGCCAGCGAGGCCCGCACCTTCTTCCAGGTCGCCCTGCCCATGCTGGCCCCCGGCATCGTGACGGTGCTGCTGTTCACCGTCGTCGCGACCTGGAAC
This sequence comes from Promicromonospora iranensis, assembly GCF_028994775.1. Lineage (GTDB taxonomy): Bacteria > Actinomycetota > Actinomycetes > Actinomycetales > Cellulomonadaceae > Promicromonospora > Promicromonospora iranensis_A. Next base: position 191,983 of record NZ_JAJQMN010000004.1, read on the forward strand.
AACTACTTCCTGCCGCTGATCATGCTGCGCGACCCGGACTGGTACCCCCTGACCCTGGGCCTGAACGCGTGGAACCAGCAGGCGACCACCGCCGGCGGCGAGGCGATCTTCAACCTCGTGATCACCGGCGCGCTCCTCACGATCCTGCCGCTCATCGCGGTCTTCCTGCTCCTGCAGCGCTACTGGCAGTCGGGTCTCGCCGCCGGCAGCGTCAAGGAGTGAGCACTTCCGCACGGTTGTCCCGGCTGTACCGAGACCTGATCCGCCTGACGAAGAAGTGAGAGGAACCACCATGACCATCCGCCACCACCGCGCCGTAGGCGCGCTCGCCGCCGCGAGCGCCCTGGCGCTCGCCCTGACCGCGTGCGGGTCCGGGTCCGACGGCGACGAGGCCGCGGCGGAGGCCGTGTCGCCTTCAGACATCGCCGCCGCGCTCGAGGAGGGCGGCGACCTGCTGGTCTGGGCGTGGGAGCCCACGCTGGACCAGGTCGTCGAGGACTTCGAGGCCGAGTACCCGAACGTGAACGTCGAGATGGCGAACGTCGGCACGGGCAACGACCACTACGTGGCGCTGCAGAACGCGATCAGCGCGGGTTCGGGCGTGCCCGACGTCACGCAGATGGAGTACTACGCGCTGCCGCAGTTCTCCATCGGCGAGTCCCTGGCCGATCTCGCGCCCCTCGGCGCGAGCGAGCTGGAGAACACCTACTCCCCCGGCCCGTGGGGCGCGGTGACCGACGGCGACGCCGTGTTCGGCCTGCCGATGGACTCCGGCCCGATGGCCCTGTTTTACAACGCGAAGACGTTCGAGGAGGCCGGCGTCGAGGTGCCCGCCACCTGGGAGGAGTTCGCCGACGCCGCCAAGAAGATCCACGACCACGACCCGAACACGTACATCACGTCCGACAACGGTGACGCCGGGTTCGCGACGTCGATGATCTGGCAGGCCGGTGGCCACCCGTTCCAGGTCGAGGGCACCGACGTCACCGTGGACCTCGCCGACGAGGGCTCGGCCAAGTGGACCGAGATGTGGCAGCAGCTGATCGACGACGGCCTCCTCGCCGACGTCCCCGGCTGGTCCGACGAGTGGTTCCAGGGCCTGGGCAACGGCGAGATCGCCGCACTGGTGACGGGCGCCTGGATGCCCGCGAACCTCGAGTCCGGCGCCGCTCCGGCGTCGGGTGACTGGCGCGTCGCGCCCATGCCGCAGTGGACCGCCGGTGCCGGCGAGACCGCTGAGAACGGCGGCTCCGCGCTGTCGATCTCGGAGGCGAGCGACAAGAAGGCGCTGGCCTACGGCTTCCTGGAGTACGCGAACGCGGGCGACGGCGTCGCCACGCGTCTCGAGGGTGGCAACTTCCCGGCTACGCTCGCCGACCTCACCGACGAGGAGTTCCTCGCCGAAGAGTCCGAGTACTTCGGCGGTCAGAAGATCAACGAGGTGCTCTCGGAGTCGGCCACGAGCGTCGTGTCCGGCTGGCAGTACCTGCCGTACCAGGTCTACGCGAACAGCGTCTTCCCCGACACGGCCGGCCAGGCGTACACCGGCTCGACGTCCCTGTCGGACGGCCTGGCCGCCTGGCAGGAGTCGATCGTCGGCTACGGCAACGAGCAGGGCTTCACCGTCAGCGAGTAAGCAACCCCGCACGCAACCGGGGACGACGGCGGGGGCTTCCTCCCGCCGTCGTCCCCGTGTCTCCCCCAGTCACGACAGCTCCCGAGGAACCCACACATGCCCACGTTCGACATCGGACCCGACGACTTCCTGCTCGACGGCGAGCGGATGCAGGTCGTCAGTGGCGCTCTGCACTACTTCCGCGTGCACCCCGACCAGTGGGCCGACCGCATCCGCAAGGCCCGGCTGATGGGCCTGAACACCATCGAGACGTACGTCCCGTGGAACTTCCACGCGCCCGAGCCCGGGGTGTTCGACCTCGACGGCCGGCGTGACCTGGGCCGGTTCCTCGACCTGGTGGCCGCGGAGGGCCTGCACGCGATCGTGCGGCCCGGACCCTACATCTGCGCGGAGTGGGACGGCGGCGGGCTCCCCGCCTGGCTGCTGGCCGATCGCACCGTCGGCGTGCGCCGCCACGAGCCGCGTTTCCTCGACGCGATCGGCAAGTACTACGCGAGCCTGCTGCCGCTGGTGGCCGAGCGTCAGGTGACGCGTGGCGGGCCCGTCCTGATGGTGCAGGTCGAGAACGAGTACGGCGCCTACGGCGACGACCCGCTCCCGGAGCGGCAGAAGTACCTGCGCGCGCTCGTGGACCTGGTGCGCGGCCAGGACATCGAGGTGCCGCTGTTCACCTGCGACCAGGCGAACGACGAGATGCTGGAGCGCGGCGGCCTGCCGGAGCTGCACAAGACGGCGACGTTCGGGTCGCGCACCACGGAGCGGTTCGAGGTGCTGCGCAGGCACCAGCCCACCGGGCCGCTGATGTGCATGGAGTTCTGGAACGGCTGGTTCGACTCCTGGGGCCTCGAGCACCACCTGGCGCCCGCCGAGGCGAACGCCGCCGACCTGGACGACCTGCTCGCGGCCGGCGGCTCCGTGAACCTGTACATGTTCCACGGCGGCACCAACTTCGGGCTCACCAGCGGCGCCAACGACAAGGGCATCTACCGGCCCATCGCCACGTCGTACGACTACGACGCGCCGCTCGCCGAGGACGGCACGCCGACCGCCAAGTACTGGGCGATGCGCGACGTGATCGCGCGGCACCTGCCCGTGGCGTCGGCCGACGAGCTGAGCGCGGGTGCGGAGAGTGTGGCCGCCGGGTCCGCTCCCGAGCTCGACGTCGAGCTCACCTCGCACGTGCCCCTCGCCGACGTCCTGCCGGATCTGCTCCGCGAGGAGCTCCACACGTATTCGCACGTGCCGACCACCGACGACCTGGAGCTGTGGTCGGGCTTCGCCGTCTACCGCACCGATCTCCGCGCCGACGACGCGGTCCTGAGCGTCGCCGAGGTGCGCGACCGCGCGGTGGTGCTGGTCGACGGCGAGCAGGTGGGCGTGCTCGACCGCGGCTCGCACACGTTCGCCGTCGCGCTCCCGGCCCGGGCGGGGGAGCTCACCCTGCTCGTCGAGGACCAGGGACGGGTCAACTACGGACGCCGCATCGGCGAGCCCAAGGGGATCATCGGGCCGGTGCGCACCGCGGTGCGGACGCTCGACGAGTGGAGCGCCGGCGCGCTGCGCGTCGAGGACGCGCCGGCGCTGCTGCGGGCGGCGCTTGATGCGGCGGAAGCGGCGGCGTCGGCTGCGTCGGCCACCGCGGCGCAGGGCGGCACCCCGTCCGGCGGCGCGGCCGTGGCGGGCGTGCACCGCTCGACGTTCGACTCCGTGGCCGGAGCCGACCACTTCCTGCGCCTCGACGGCTGGACCAAGGGCTTGGCCTGGGTCAACGGAGAGCTGCTCGGCCGCTACTGGAGCCTCGGGCCCACGCACACCCTGTATGTGCCGGGACCTCTGGTGCGCGCCACGGGCAACGAGCTCGTGCTGCTGGAGCTGCACGGGGCGGCGAGCAGGCGCGCATCGTTCGTGAGCGGACCGGACCTGGGCGTCACCGAGCAGTAGGGGTGTGGGGGTCTCGACAGGCTTGAACAACGGGACGGTGGCCGAGCCTGTCGAGGTCCGGGGCACCGGGAAGGTGAGCGTCAGGCGCGGTTCCCGTCCTTCCAGACCTCTGATACCAGAGGCACCCCCGGGCGGTAGGCGAGGTAGGTGTGACTGGGAGCGTCGAGGACCGTCAGGTCGGCGCGGGCACCGACGCGCAGGTGGCCGACGTCGTCCCGCCGGAGGGCCGCCGCCCCGCCCGCAGTCGCCGACCAGAGCGCCTCCGCGGGGCTCATCCGCATCTCACGCACCGCGAGCGCCACGACGAACGACATCGACGAGCTGTAGCCGGAGCCCGGGTTGCAGTCGGTAGCCAGTGCCACGGGAACACCTGCCGCGAGCAGCCGGCGCGCATCCGGGTAGGGCGACCGGGTGGAGAACTCGACGGCGGGCAGCAGGGTCGCGACGGTGCCGGGGCCGGGGCCGCCGCCGCCCGCCGTCGGCCCGGGGCCCGAACCCCAGGAACCGGCCAGTGCGTCGACGTCGGCGTCGGTCAGGTGGGTGCAGTGGTCGACGCTCGCCGCTCCGACCTCTACCGCGAGCCGGACTCCCGGGCCGGCCGAGAGCTGGTTGCCGTGCACCCGGGCGAGCAGGCCGGCTCGCAGTCCGGCTCGCAGCACGGCGCGGGACTCGTCCTCGTCGAACGCGGTGGGCGCGGCGGGCTCGCAGAACACGTCGACCCAGCGGGCGTGGGGCGCGCAGGCGGCGAGCATCGGCCCGGTCACGAGACGGAGGTACCCGGCACGGTCGTCGGCGTACTCGGCGGGGACCGTGTGGGCCCCGAGGTACGTCGTCTCCGGCGTGAGCTCCCGGGCGATCCGCAGCATGCGGGACTCGGTGACGACGTCCTGGCCGTAGCCGCTCTTGATCTCGACGGTGGTGGTGCCCTGCGCGAGCATCTCCCGCACGAGTGCCTGGCCGCGCGCCCGCAGGGTGTCCTCGCTCGCCGCCCGCGTGGCGGCGACGGTGGTGGCGATGCCGCCGCCTGTGTACGGCTCGCCGGTCATGCGTGCGGCGAACTCCGCGGCTCGGTCGCCCGCGAACACCGTGTGGGAGTGCGAGTCCACGAAGCCCGGGATGACGCACCTCCCGCCGAGGTCCACCGCGGCGTCGGTGGACGGCGCCGACACCGCGGGCCCCGTCCAGGCGATCCGGCCGGCCTGCACGACGACCGCGGCGTCCGGCACGATGCCGAGCCCGTCGCCGTGGGCCGGGTCGTTGGTGACCAGCTCGACGATGTTGGTCAGCAGCATGCTCATGTCCTGGTCTCCTTCGTGATGTCCCGGCCGGCGGCGGCCCAGATCTCGGTGATCGCGTCCACGAGCATCCGTGGGACGTCCCCCACGCGGTGCTCACCGTGGCGGACGACGAGCTCGCCGCCCGCCACGACGTCGGACACGTCGGCGGCACCTGCGGCCAGTGCCACCTGCGCGGGGTCGGTGCCCGCCGTGCGCACCGTGTCCAGGCGGATCGCCACGAGCTCGGCGGGTGCCCCGACGGCGATCCGCCCGGCGGCCGGCCGGCCGATCGCGGCGTGCCCGGCCGATGTCGCGAGGTCGACCAGCGTCGCGGGCGGGAACGCGCCCCGCCGCCCGGCGGCGAGGCGTTCGTGCTCCTCGACGCCGCGCGCCTCGGCGAGCACGTCGGCGCCGACGTGCTGGTCCGTGCCGACCGACAGCGGGCTGCCCGCACGCAGCAACCGGAGACCGGGGGCGATGCCGTCGGCGAGGTCGCGCTCCGTCGTCGGGCAGAGGCAGACGCCCGTGCCGGAGCTGCCGAGCAGCGTCACGTCGTCGTCGGTCAGGTGCACGGCGTGCACGGCGGTGGTGCCGGGGCCGAGCGCTCCGGCGTCGTGCAGGAGCCGCGTCGGGGTGACACCGAAGGCCGCGAGCGCCGCCTCGTTCTCCCCGGGCTGCTCGGACAGGTGGACGTGCAGCGGCGCTCCGGCCTGCCGCGCCCAGCGCGCCAGCTCCGCGAGCTCCGGCGGCGCGACGGCGCGCACCGAGTGGGCGGCCGCGCCGACGAGCACGCGGTCGTCGTCGGCCCAGGCGGAGCGCAGCGCGTCCACGCGCCGTGCCCACGCCTCGACGGTCCCGTCACCGAAGCGCGCCTGCTCGGGTGCGAGCGGCTCGTGACCGCCGGGGCCGAGGCCGCCGTGCAGGTAGCAGGTGTCGAGCAGGGTGAGGTGCACCCCTGCGTCGCGCGCGGCGGAGCGCACGGCCTCGGCCATGGCGTTCGGCCCACCGTCGGACGCCGGGTAGGGCGTCCCGTCGGCGCGGTGGTGCACGTAGTGGAACTCTCCGACGGCCGTCGTGCCGCCCAGGGCCAGCTCCGCGAGGACGGCGCGCGCCAGCCGCTCGTACAGCTCCGGGGTCAGGGCCGTGGCCAGCGCGTACATGTCCTCGCGCCAGGTCCAGAAGGAGCCGCCGTCCGCGTGCGTCCGGCCGCGCAGCGCGCGGTGGAACGCGTGCGAGTGCGCGTTGGCGAGGCCTGGTAGCACGAGGCCGCCCAGCCGTACGTCGCCGTCGGACGCCGGGGCGCCGACCTCGACCGCGACGATCCGGCCGCCGTCGGTCTCGACCCGCACCGACCCGGCGACCCCGCCCGGCAGCCCGTCGTCCCCGGGGAGCCAGGCCCGCTCGCACCAGAAGGTCATCGTCTCTCCTCTCGCTCTCGTACTCCCCTTCGAGGCCTACGTTTCTCCGCTTTCGGACGGCTCAAAGCGGAGAAACCTTGGCCTCAAAGAGGTCGTGGACTGGCCGGTCGATCGGCCTCCGTGCCAGGGGCTTCCGTGCCGGGGGCCTCCGGGAGGGGCGGCTCCGTCAGGAGGCTCGCCAGGACGGCCGTCAGGGCGCGGACACCGGCGTCGCAGTCGGCCTCCTCCGCGAGCTCGGCCGGTGAGTGGGAGATGCCCGTAGGGTTGCGGACGAACAGCATCGCCGTGGGCACGCCGACCGCCGAGAGGATCCCGGCGTCGTGCCCCGCGCCCGTACCGATCACAGGTGCGGGCAGGTCGGAACCCGGCCTCCCGACGACGTCCGCGAGCCGCGCCGCGAGCACCGGGTCGAACACCGTGGCAGGCGTCCAGGACTCCTGAACCAGCCCCCATCCCCCGGTTGACCCGGCTGACCTGGCCGGCCCTGCCGAGCGTCGGCGTGGTCGCTCTCCGGTATCCGAACGTAGGCCTGGTCGCTCTCTGAGGCCCGTTCCGGCGACCGGCCCTACGTTCGGCGCGGCTGCCGGTCCCGACAGGGTGGTCAGGACCGCGCGGACCGTGTTCTCAGTTTCCGCGCGGGCGTCGATCCAGGCGCGGACCCGGGACGGGATCGCGTTGACGCCGTTCGGCTCGACCTGGACCTTGGCCAGCGTGGCGAGCGCCCCCGCGTGCTCGGCGGCCGAGCGGACGTCGGTGATGAGCCGGGAGAGGTCAAGCATCGGGTCGTGACGGTGGGCCAGCGGGGTGGTGCCGGCGTGGTTCGCCTCGCCCGCGAGGTCGACGCGCCAGCGGCCGTGCGGCCAGATCGCGGCGCCGACGGCGACGGGGGCCTCCTCACCGGGCGGGAGATCGGCGAGGTACCGGCCCTGTTCCACGTGGAGCTCGACGAAGACGCCGACGCGGGCGAGGGCCTCGTCGTCGCGCCCGTAGTGCTCGAGCCAGCTGGTCGAGACCCCGCCCTCGCCGGTGGCCGAGCCCGTCGAGACCGGTCCCGGCACGCTCGCCCCACGATGCGCCTCGTTCCCGACCCGCCCCAGCACGTCGGCGAGGCTGTGGCCGGCGCCGTCGCGCAGGGCGAGCAGCCGGTCGGCGGGCACCGTGCCCGTGACGGCCCTCGAGCCCAGGCAGGCGAGCCCGAACCGGGCGCCCTCCTCATCGGAGAAGTTCACGATGCCGAGCGGCCGCTCCGGGCGCACGCCCGCGGCACGCAGGGCGTCGAGCGCCGCGAACGCGCTCGCCACGCCGAGCGGACCGTCGAACGCGCCGCCGCCAGGCACCGAGTCGAGGTGGCTGCCGGTCACGACGCCCGGCCCGTCGGCATCCGGGTCGCCCCACCACGCCCACTGGTTGCCGGCACGGTCGGTCACCACGGCCAGGCCCCGCGCTGCGGCCTCGGCGGCGAACCACTCGCGCAGCGCGAGGTCGTGCGTGGTCCACGCGAACCGCTCGTAGCCGCCCGACGGCGCCCGCCCGACGTCGGCGATCGCCCCGAGCAGGCGCCCCACCCCCGTCGCGCCAGCCGTGGTCGCTGTCACGGCGTCTCCCGCATCGGGACGCGCAGCCCGCCGCGCTCGGCGGCGGCCACCGCGTCGTCGTACCCGGCGTCGACGTGCCGCAGCACTCCGGTCGCGGGGTCGTTGGCAAGCACCCGGGCCAGCTTCTCCGCGGCGAGCGGCGTGCCGTCGGCCACCGAGACCTGGCCGGCGTGCAGCGACCGCCCCATGCCGACGCCGCCGCCGTGGTGGATGGAGACCCACGTCGCGCCGGAGGCGGTGTTCATGAGGGCGTTCAGGAGCGGCCAGTCGGCGATGGCGTCGGACCCGTCCGCCATCGCCTCGGTCTCCCGGTACGGGGACGCGACCGAACCGGAGTCGAGGTGGTCGCGCCCGATCGCGAGCGGTGCGGAGATCTCGCCCGACGCGACCAGCTCGTTGAACCGCACCCCCGCGACGTCGCGCTCGCCGTGCCCGAGCCAGCAGATGCGGGCGGGCAGCCCCTGGAAGGCGACGCGGTCCTGGGCGGCGCGGATCCAGCGGCCGAGGTGGTCGTTGTCGGGGAACAGGTCGAGGACCGCCTTGTCCGTCACGGCGATGTCCTTCGGGTCCCCGGACAGCGCGGCCCAGCGGAACGGGCCCTTGCCCTCCGCGAACAGCGGCCGGATGTAGGCGGGCACAAAACCGGGGAAGTCGAACGCCCGGCCGTATCCGCCCTGGCGGGCCTCGTCGCGGATCGAGTTGCCGTAGTCGAACACCTCGGCGCCCGCGTCCTGGAAGCCGACCATGCCCTCGACGTGCCGCGCCATGGACTCCCGCGCGCGGTCGGTGAACCCCGCCGGGTCCTTCTCGGCCTCGGCGGCCCAGTCCTCCAGCGCGACGCCGGACGGCAGGTAGGACAGCGGGTCGTGCGCGGAGGTCTGGTCCGTGACGATGTCGACCTCGACGCCCCGGCGCAGCAGCTCCGGCACGACGTCCGCCGAGTTGCCGACCACGCCCACCGACAACGCGCGACGCTCCTTCTTGGCCGCGAGCGCCAGCTCGACCCCTTCGTCCAGCGACGAGGCGACGACGTCGAGGTAGCGGGTCTCGACGCGGCGGTGCAGGCGGGCCGGGTCGACGTCGACCACCAGGCAGACGCCGCCGTTGAGTGTCACCGCGAGCGGCTGGGCGCCGCCCATGCCGCCGCAGCCGCCGGTCAGGGTGATGGTGCCCGCCAGCGTTCCATCGAATCTCTTCGCCGCCACCGCAGCGAACGTCTCGTACGTGCCCTGCAGGATCCCCTGCGTCCCGATGTAGATCCAGGACCCGGCGGTCATCTGCCCGTACATCGTCAGCCCGAGCTGCTCGAGGCGACGGTGCTCGGGCCACGTCGCCCAGTCCCCCACGAGGTTGGAGTTCGCGATGAGCACGCGCGGCGCCCACTCGTGCGTCCGCAGCACACCCACGGGGCGGCCGGACTGCACCATCAGCGTCTCGTCGTCGCGCAGGTCGGTGAGCGAGCGGACGATCGCGTGGTAGCTGGGCCAGTCCCGCGCGGCGCGGCCGGTGCCGCCGTAGACGACCAGGTCGTCGGGCCGCTCGGCCACCTCGGGATCGAGGTTGTTCATCAGCATGCGCAGCGGGGCCTCGGTCTGCCAGCTGCGGGCGGTCAGGGTCGTGCCGCGCGGCGCCCGGACGGCGACGGGGGTCCCCCGGTCAAGCTTCTCCATGAGTGTCTCTCCTTGGTCGTGGGGGTCAGTGCAGCGGGCCGACGGCGGCCGTGGCGTCCGTCGTGATGCGCCCGTCCGCGACGAGCTGGACCACGTGCTCGATCTCCGGCGCGAGGTACCGGTCCGGTCCGGGACCGGGCACCACGGCGCGGACGACGTCGTGCACCGCGCCCGTGCCCGCCGCGGGGGCCTCCGTGCGGAAGTCGAGGGCGCGCGTGGCCGTCAGCACCTCGATGGCGAGCACCCGGGTGAGCCCGTCGACGGACCGGCGGAGCTTGCGGGCGCCCGACCAGCCCATGGAGACGTGGTCCTCCTGCATCGCGGAGCTCGGGATGGAGTCCACGCTGGCGGGCGCGGCCAGGCGCTTCATCTCCGAGACGATCCCCGCGGCCGTGTACTGGGCGATCATGTGCCCGGAGTCGACACCGGGGTCGTGCGCGAGGAACGCGGGCAGGCCCTCGGAGCGCGAGACGTCGAGGAACCGGTCGGTGCGCCGTTCGCTCATGCTCGCCAGGTCGGCGGCCGCGATGGCGAGGAAGTCCAGGACGTAGGCGACCGGAGCGCCGTGGAAGTTGCCGTTGGACTCCACCCGTCCGTCGGCGGTGACGACCGGGTTGTCGATCGCGGACGCGAGCTCCCGGCCCGCCACGGTGGCCGCGTGCTCCAGGGTGTCGCGGGCGGCGCCGTGCACCTGGGGTGCGCAGCGCAGCGAGTACGCGTCCTGCACGCGGGTGCACGCGGGGTTTCCGGCGTCGTCCAGCTCGCGGTGGCTCGCCATGAGGGGCGAGCCCGCCAGGATCTGCCGCATGTTCGACGCCGACGCCGCCTGGCCGGGGTGCGGACGCATGCCGACCAGGTCCTCGGCGAACGGGGCATCCGAGCCGAGCAGGGCCTCGACGCTGAGCGACGCGGCGACATCGGCGGTGGTGAGGAGACGCCGCAGGTCGTGGATGGCGAGGCAGAGCATGCCCAGCATGCCGTCCGTGCCGTTGATGAGGGCGAGCCCTTCCTTCTCGGCGAGCACGAGCGGGTCGATCCCGGCCGAGGCAAGCGCCTCCGCGGCATCCACGTCGCTGGTCGAACTCCCACCGCTGGTCGAGCCCGTCGAGGCCCCCGAGCCCAGCACCCGCACCCGCCCCTCCCCCATCGCGGCCAGCGCGACGTGGGCGAGCGGCGCGAGGTCCCCGGAGCATCCCAGTGACCCGTACTCGTGCACCACCGGGGTGATCCCGGCGTTGAGCATCGCGGCATAGGTCTGCGCGGTGACGGGGCGGGCGCCGGTGTGTCCGGTGACCAGCGTCGCGAGGCGCAGCAGCTGCAGCGCACGCACCACCTCGGCCTCGACCTCGGGACCGGACCCGGCCGCGTGCGACCGCACGAGGCTCAGCTGGAGCTGGGCCCGCATCAGGGTGGGGATGTGCCGGCGAGCCAGCGCCCCGAAGCCGGTGGAGACGCCGTAGTGCGGAACGGTGTCGTGCGCCAGGTCGTCGATGACGGCGCGGCTGGTCGCCATCCTGGCCAGAGCGTCCTCGTGGATCTCGACGGCGGCTCGGTAACGGGCGACAGCGACGACCTGCTCGACGGTGAGCGGCGTCCCGTCCAGGACGACGTGCTGTGGCAGGTCCCGGTCGGCCGGGCGGGTGGCCGGCGGCGGGGCCTCGTGGTGCAGGGTGCTCATGCGCTCATAGAACCCCGCGGTACCCCTGCTGGCACGCCCGCCCGGACGGATAGGGTCTGGGATACAAGACGGCACTGAAGTGGCGGGGGGTCGGCCACCCCACCACCCACCACCGCCGGACGCAGGAGGGAGCCATGGCAGGCAGCAGCAGCGTTCCCGCCGCCCGCACGACGGCGCGGCTGCTCAGCTTTCTGGCGGCGCAGCCCGGGCCGGTGCCCGCGGGCGCCATCGCGCACGGCATCGGCGTGCCGCGGTCCAGCGTCTACCACCTGCTGTCGGTGCTCGGCGACGAGGGGTTCGTGCGGCACTTCCCCGACGAGCGGCGCTACGGTCTCGGCGTGGCCGCCCTCGGTCTGGGCAGCGCGTACACCCGGCAGGCGCCGCTCACCCGGCTGGCCGCGCCGGTCGTCGCCCGCCTCGTGGAGGCCGCCGGGGAGAACGGGCACCTCGCCGTCCTGAACGGCCGGGAGGTGCTGTACCTGGTGGAGCAGCGGGCGGCGGGCCGCCCGCCCCTGGTGACGGACGTCGACGTCCACCTCCCGAGCCATCTCACCGCCAGCGGGCGGGCCGTGCTCGCGCTGCTGCCCCCGGCGCAGGTCCGGGCGCTGTACCCGACGCCGGGGTCGTTCACGGATCTCACCGGCGCCGGGCCAGGCACCCTGCGGGAGCTACGAACAGTGCTACGGGAGGCGCGGGCCCGGGGGTTCGCGGTGGAGGACGGCGAGGTGTCCGCCGGGTTCGCCTCCGTGGCCGCCGCCGTGGTCGACCACACGGGACGGCCCGTGGCCGGGCTGGCGGTGACCTTCCGCTCGGAGGCCTACGACGACGCCGGGCGAGCCGGGCTGGCGGAGCAGGCGACCCGTGCGGCGCAGGAGGTCAGCCGGCGGCTGGGAGCGCGGTGAGCATCATCGCGAAACCTGGGAACCCGGTGAGCCGGACTTATCCGCGCGTCTCGGCCCAAAGTCACGCCAAGTGCGAGACCGTACGCGCATGAGCTGGGATGCGGGCTGGGTCAGTGTGGTCATCGCGGTCGTCTTCGGGGTCGCCGCGCTCGCGATGACACGGCGGTACGGGGCCAGGCGCGGACGCCTCGCCATCGAATGGGCTGTCAACCCGTTGGTGAGCAGCACGACGGTGGACCTGGACGTCTCGTTCCAGGGCACGGTCGTCAGTGATCCTCATGTGCTGACCGTGGCCATTCGGAACATCGGCGCGATCGACATCTCGTCCAGGGCGTTCGACGCCGAGCAGCCACTCGCACTCGGGATCGACGGGCTCGAAGGCAGCACCGTGCGAATCGTCGCGGTCGGCTCCGACAACGCGCATGCGGCGATGGTTGGAGCCCAACCCACCGTCCTCCTCCCACCTCAGCTGATCAAGCGTGGCAATCGCCTCACCATCACCGTCGTCACCGACGGCATGGTCGCATCCCTCAAGTACGGCGATGTCCTCGAGAATGTCGACGTAGAGGTTGCTGGCGCGGCGAGTCATGGCACAGCAGACCGGCCCCGCCCGGGTTTCCGGACGGCCGTTATGGCTATCGCCCTCGGCGCATTCATCAACTTCCAGCTGACCTTGCTGCTGGACGCTGCGCTGATTGACTGGACCGTTGCCGCCACGGTCAGTGGAGCTACGTTTGTTGGCTTGCTCGCCGTCGCGATCACCTATGTCACCCGCACCACGACACGGCGATTGCGTCGATGAGGGCCGCGAGCATGATCGGCCGGCCCCCGATGTGCGATGCTGCCCGAGCCGTTCGGCAACCGGCACCATCGCCTGGGCATCGCGAGGGCGAGAGAGCTCTCGGCGGTGATCGCGGGCGGCCACGACAGAGGGAGCAGTGCGCTGACATGAAGTTCTTCGACCTGACGGCAGTCGCCTGATGCGGATCGCCCGGATCGCCACGACGGACGGGCCCACCTACGCGCGGGCCGACGGCGACACGTACCTGGCGTGCGAGGACCCCTTTGTCGCCTTCGCGGCCGGTCGCGAGCCGCGTCCGACGGGCGCGACCCCGGTACCGGCCGCACAGGCCGAGGTGCTCGCCCCGTGCGAGCCACGCGTACTCGTGGGTATCGCCCAGAACGGGCCGGACGCCCCGCTGCCCGTGCAGGCGTGGCTCAAGAGTTCCCGCACCGTCGTGCCGAGCGGCACCGGGGTGCGGCTGCGGCGCGAGGTGGGCCGGGTCATCGCCGAGGGCGAGGTGGCGGTGGTCATCGGCCGGCCGACCGAGGGGCTGGACGTGCACAACGCTCACGAGTACGTCCTCGGCGTGACCGCCGTGAACGACGTGACCAACCCCGACCGGAACGCCGTCGACGTGCGGAACTTCGAGGGCAAGGGCGGCGCGGGCTACACCCCGCTCGGGCCGTTCGTCGAGACCGACGTCGATCTCGACCGGGTGGACCTGCACGTCGCCGTCAACAGTGAGGAGCGTGCCGCGACCGGGAGCCACGAGCTGCCGTCGTCGATCGCCGCATGCCTCGCCTACGTCACCTCGTGGGTCGATCTCGGCCCGGGCGACGTCGTCATGACGGGTGCGCCGCACTCCCACTTCACGGTGGCGCCAGGAGACCTCGTGGAGATCACGGTCGCCGGGGCGCGGCTCGTCACGCCCTGTCTGTGAGCGATCAGCCGGCGGCGTTGATGACGCCGCTGATGATGAGGGCGGTGAGCGTGGTCCAGGCGATGATCGCCGCAGCCTGCCAGATCAGGATGCGGACCTTGCCGACGCCGGAGGCAGCGAGCATCGTGGCCGTGAAGTGGGTGGGCAGCAGCAGCGGGCCGAGCAGGCTCACGCCCGGGACGCCGTAACGTTCGTAGGCACGCTGGAACTTCGCCCGGCGCGCGGCGCTCCGGCTGTCCGGCCTCTCACCGGGCGGTACCTCGAGCGTGGACCCGACGTGCACCGGAGCACCGTCCCGGGCCAGGACCTTTTCGCGGTGCCGGGTCACGACGGCGTTGCGCGCACCCGAGCTGAGCAGCACCAGCGCGGCCACGACCAGGAAGTTGCCGGCCATCGCGGCGATCGCGGCGACGACCGGGTTGATCCCACCGATGATCCCGATCGCCACCCCGCCCTCCCCCTCGACGAACGGGATGGCTCCCGCGACGGCGACGATCAGCGGCTGGACGACCTCGGGCACCTGCCCGACAAGGTCCTGCAGGGTTTCGATGAGGCTCATGGTGTGCTCCTGTCAGAGTAGGACGTGGGGTGGTCCCCGGTACTGACTCCAGTCCACCGCTTGAGAGCGCAGTCCAGAAGTGCCTGCCTGTCACCTCCGTCCGGGCCCTTCCCACGCTCCACCCGTGACATCTGTCATGGCCGTAACCTGGGCGGATGAGCCGCCTGCCCGAGCCCGCCGCCACCGTATCCGCGGCGTCGGAAGCCCGTAGCACCACGTTGCGGCTGACCCGGAGCATCAACGTCACCTGGTGGTACATCGCACTGAGCGTGTTGTTCTTCGAGCTGTCGGTCGTCCTCTTCTCGGTGGTCGCTGCCGCCGAGGCCGACGCCGGCACCGTCGCGATCGTCACCGTGGGAATCGGCGCCCTGCTGTGGTGGCTCTCGACGCTGACGCCGCTGCTCGACTACAGGCGCCGGTCGGTCGACGCGCCGCTGCTGATCTGGCGGCGTCATCTCGCGCCCCTCTTGATCGCTGTGGCCTACGGGCTCACGGTCGGGCTCGTGACCGAGTCCTGGGTGGTGAGCCTCGCACCAGTGCTGCAGGTCGCCATGCTGCTGAACTGGCCGCCGGGAGTGCGGTTCCGGCTGGTGCTGGCCGCGACGGCCCTGCTCGTCGCGCTCGTGGTGATCGACTTCCGCGTCAACCTCCCGGACGACAACAGCACCAGCTGGGTCCAGCTGGCGGTCTTCGCCGTCATCCTTCCGGTCGTCACCGTCTCCTCGCTGTGGTGGTGGGACGTGCTCGTCGCGCTCGACCGGGCTCGCGCCTCGGAGGCCAAGCTCGCGGCGACCCAGGAACGGCTCCGCCTGGCGACCGACGTGCACGACCTGCAGGGGCACCATCTCCAGGTCGTCGCCCTCCAGCTGGAGCTCGCCGAGCGCCTCATGCCCCGCGACCCGGAGGCGGGCATGGAACAGCTGCGCGCGGCACGCGCCAGCGTGGACGACGCCCGCCAGGGCACCCGCGACCTGGCCACCCGCTTCCGCTCCGTCCCGCTGCGGGACGAGCTGGCCAACGCGGTGGACCTGCTGCGTGCCGCCGGCACCAAGGCCGAGGCCACGGTCGACCCCGACGCGTCGCTCGCCCCGGCGTCCGCTCTCGGACCGGTCATCCGGGAGACGACGACCAACGTGCTGCGCCACGGCGGTGGCCGGTGGGCCCGCCTGTCCCTCACCCGCACCGACGGTTCGTGGCGTTACGAGATCGCCAACGACGTCGCCGGCGTCCCCGACGTCCCTGACCTGCCAGGCAGCGCGGGCGGTGCGGGCCTGGACGGGATCGCCCGGCGAGCGGCCGAGGTGGACGGCGACCTCGAGGTGCGGCGCGAGGGCGAGACATTCACCGTTGTCGTCACGGTCCCCGCCGAAGACAGACCTGCCCACGAGGCACCTGCGGAAGAAGAGGTTGCTGGATGATCCGTGTGCTGCTCGCCGACGACGAGGGCATGATCCGGTCCGCGCTGGCCGCGCTGCTCCGCCTGGAACCGGACATCGACGTCGTCGCGGAGTGCGCCGACGGCGCGGAGGCGGTCGCCTATGCCGAACGCCTGAAGCCGGACGTCTGCCTGCTCGACCTGGAGATGCCGCACCTCGACGGCGTGCAGGTCACCGAGAAGCTGAACCGCACGACGGCGACCCGGTGCGTGATCGTCACCCGCCACGCCCGGCCCGGCGTCCTGCGGCGCGCGCTGGCCTCCGGGGCTGCCGGGTTCCTGCCGAAGTCCCGCTCCGCCGACGAGGTCGCGGCAGTCATCCGCCGGGTGGCGGCCGGTGGCCGGTACGTCGACCCGGAGATCGCCGCCGACGCCCTGAGCGACGAACGCTCGCCGCTGACCGACCGCGAGCTCGACGTCCTGCGCGCCGGGCGGCGCGGCGAGACCACCGGCCAGATCGCCCGCACCCTGTCGCTCGCACCCGGCACCGTGCGCAACCACATCTCCGCCGTGCTCGGCAAGCTCGCCGTCGACTCCCGCCAGCAGGCGGTGCACCTCGCGGAGGAACGCGGCTGGATCTGACGTCGCTGCCCGAGTGACCTCGCTGCTCTGAGCCGCGCTGCTGAGAGCAGGGCTGCCCACGGCAGATCCAGCCCCGTAGCGCCCCTCACGAGGTGCACGGTGAGGTCATGACTGATGCACCGAAGGCGCCGATGTTCGGCGACAACTCACGACGCGAGCTCTACGAGCGACGCGTCCTCGTCCTGGACGGACCGTTGGACGACGACAACGGGACGCTCCTGATGACACAGCTGATCGCGCTGGCCACCGAGGACTCGTCGTCCGACATCGAGCTGTGGATCCACTCCCCCGGCGGATCGGTGCCGGCGATGCTGGCGATCCGCGACCTCATGCGAACCATCCCCAACGACGTCTCCACGCTCGTGCTGGGCATCGCCTACAGCGCAGGACAGTTCCTCCTCTCGGCGGGCACCCACGGGAAGCGCCGTGCGCTGCCGAACTCGCGCGTCCTGATGCACCAGGGCTCCGCCGGGATCGCGGGCACCGCCGTCGACATCGAGCTGCAGGCGGACGACCTGCGGCACACCCGCGACACGGTCCTGCGGCTGATCTCGGAGGACACGGGCCAGCCGATCGAGCGGATCTTCGACGACTCGCTGCACGACCACTGGTACACGGCCGACGAGGCTCTCGACTTCGGCTTCATCGACACGATCGTGCGGAGCTTCGAGGGCATCCGGCCGCGCGACCGCCAGCCCACCGGATTCAGCGCCGTCGCCGAGAGGAACGCACGATGAGCAGCTACACCATCCCGAACGTCATCGCGTCGCACCCTCGGGGCGAGCGGATCATGGACGTCTACTCCCAGCTGCTCTCCGAGCGGATCATCTACCTCGGCACCGCGATCGACGCGGGCGTCGCCAACGCCCTGATCGCCCAGCTGATCCACCTGGAGTCGAGCAACCCGGACAGCGACATCCAGCTCTACGTCAACTGCGAGGGCGGGGACCCGAGCGCCGGGATGGCCATCTACGACACCATGCGGTACATCCGGCCCCAGGTGGCGACGACCGTTGTCGGGCAGGCCGTGGCGGTCGGCGCCGTGCTGCTCGCCGCTGGGGCCGAGGGCAAGCGTGCGGCGCTCCCCCACGCACGCGTCATCCTGCACCAGCCCGCCGCCCAGGGGCGCGGCGCGATCCCCGACCTGATCCTGCAGGCGGACGAGGTGGTCCGCATCCGTGCGGACATGGAGGTCGCGCTCTCCCAGCACACGGGTCAGAGCGTCGAGACCCTGCGCGCCGACACCGACCGTGACCGCATCTTCACGGCCACGGCCGCACGCGGCTACGGCCTTCTGGACAACGTGATCGAACAGCGATGAGCCCGAGCGTGACTCCTGGGCCCGGCAGGCCTACCGCCCGGCAGGCCCGGGAGTCACGCCGCGAGCGCGAACGCCGCCCGCACGGTCGGCTGCCGCACGGTGTCACGCACGGTCTCGCGCACGGCGGTCAGCCGGTCCGCGACGCCGGCGACCAGGTCGACCAGCGTGACGTCCAGCGCACCGGTGACCGCCGCGATCATCTCGCTCGACGGCTCCTTGACGCCGCGCTCGATCTCCGACAGGTACTGCGGCGAGATCCCGGCGCGACGGGCGGTCTGGTCGATGGTCTCGCCGCGCACGCGACGCAGGTGCCTCAGGCGTTCACCGACCATGTGCCGCCACAGCGGCTCTCGTTTTTCGGTCATACCTGAGCGTAGGACCGACCGTCCGGCCGACGGCGGCGCTTCTGCTGAGAGCAGCAGCGGTGCGGCGTGCCCGGAACAACTGTTAGAACGGTCTTAGCCGGTTCGCGCCGGTTCGCTGCCCGGTTCCACGATGGCCAGGAGGTCTCATGCCCCGTCCGACCAGTGACGTGCAAGCATTCGAAGCCCACGCACCCGAGGCCGACCTCGACGATCTGCGCGCACGGCTGGCCGCGGCGCGCCTGCCGGAGCCCGAGACGGTCCATCCCGCCGAGCCGGGCCCCCGCCGATGGGAACAGGGTGTTCCCCTTTCCGATCTCGTGGAGGTCGTGAGCTACTGGCGCACCGAGTACGACTGGCGGCCCTTCGAGGAGCGTCTCCACCAGATCGGTCAGTTCCGCACGACCATCGACGGTCTTGGCATCCACTTCCTGCATCGCCGGTCGCCGCGCGCCGATGCCACGCCCTTGCTCCTGACGCACGGCTGGCCGGACAGCGTCGTTCGGTTCATCGACGTCGTCGACGAGCTGACCGATCCGAAGGATGCGAACGCGCCGGCGTTCCACATCGTGGTCCCGTCGCTGCCCGGCTTCGGCTACAGCGACCGTCCGGCCACCACCGGTTGGGGAACCGAGAAGATCGCCGCCGCCTGGGTGGAGCTGATGGGCACGCTCGGCTACGGCAGGTTCCTGGCCCACGGCGGTGACTGGGGAGGCAGCATCACCACGGTTCTCGCCGGCCGGTTCCCGGAGCACGTTCTCGGCATCCACACCACGTTCGCGGAGGCACCGCCCGGACTGACCGTCGACGGGCTGACGGCGGTCGAGCGCGCGTGGGTCGAGGAGACCCGCGACTTCTGGGGCAAGCGGGCGGCGTACGCGAAACAGCAGGCGACCCGGCCGCAGACCATCGGCTACTCGCTCGTCGACTCACCGGTCGGGCTGCTCGCCTGGATCCTCGACAAGTTCGCCGAGTGGTCGGACACCGAGGACAGCCCGTTCGAGACGATCTCCAGGGACCGCGTCCTGGACGACGTCACCCTGTACTGGCTGACGCGGACCGGCGCATCGGCGGCCCGGATCTACTACGAGAGCCACAACTCGCTCGATCCCGAGCTCCGCGTCGACGTCCCGGCAGCACTCACCATGTACCCCCGCGACGTCGAGAAGTGCCCGCGCCCGTGGGCACAGGAGCGGTACCGGCAGATCGTGCGCTGGAGAACGCCGGAGGCCGGGGGACATTTCCCGTCCCTGGAGGTGCCTGAGTACTTCGTCCAGGATCTGCGGGAAGGGCTGACGGCGGTCTTGGCTGCGCGTCGGTGATTTGCGGCTGGGTGCCGGCTGACAGGGGACGGGCTGCCGGTGGACAGCCAGGGCAGCCTGACGCCGGATCGCTGCCGTCGGATGGTCTGCAAGGCCGGAGCGGTTCGGGACATACTCCGGGCAGACGCCGCTGACGCGGCCGTGCCCAAGGAGCCGAGATGCGACGAAGCAGGCTGATGCAGAGCGGGGCGGTCGCCCTGGCGGTGCTGGTCGGTGGGTGCGCCCAACCGGGAACTGCTGGTGGCGCGTCGGGCGAGTACCTCTGCCAGGGCACGCCGGTCCCGGCGTCGGTACTGGCCGACGGCGCAACCGCCGACCAGCTCGGCCCGGAAGCGGCCGCGGCGCTGGAGGGAGCGAGCGTTCCCGACGTCGACCCGGAACAGTGGCGTGTGCTGACGGAGACCAGCACGCAGGTCTACCTGATCCGGGAGCTGCCCGAGCCGCGCGACAGCGACGACGGCGAGCGGCGCACGCACGAGCTCCTGGGCATCGAGTGGACCGACCAGACCGAAGAGGGCGGCGAAGGCTGGCAGCTCTGGCGGCACGGTGACTGCGCGCTGCGCTACGACCTGGGCGATCTCGGGGGCGCGATAGTGGCGCTCGACCCCGACAACTCGCCGGACCCCACGTCCGCAACGGTGCATCTGCTCGTGACGGAGGCCGCGTGCGCGAGCGGCAAGCCCGCCGACGGCCGGGTGACGTTGGAGCGGCTGGTCGAGCGCGAGGATCGGGTCGAGGTCGTGGTCGCCGTCGAGCCCCTGCCGGGCGACGGGCAGAACTGCCCGTCCAACCCGCCGACACCGTTCACGGTCGAGCTGGACGAGTCGCTCGGCGAGCGGACCTTGGTGGACGTCGCGGTGTATCCGGAGCGGGAACTGGTGCTGGCCCCCACGGACCGATGAGGGCCGTCTGGGCCCTCGACGACTGCTCGGGCGCTTCGTCCCCGGGCCGAGGAGGACTTGAGCGTCTCCGCAGGGCTGTGCGGACGGCCGTTACTGCTGGAGGTCCCTCTTCATCAGGCTGAGTACGTCGTGGTACAGGTCGAGCGTCCCGTCACACTTCTCGTGGAGAAGCCTGAGCGTCTTTCCTCGATCCTCACCTGTTAAGTCGCCCAGTCCTGCCGAAAGTCTTCGCACCGAGAACTCGACGTCATAGGCCCAGTCAAAACAGTTGCGCGCGAGGTCTGCGATGGGCGGCGGAGCGACAAGTTCGATCATCTGCAAACCGTCTTGTAGATCGGTCAGGGCTGACGGCAGGTCACCGGGTTTGTCGAGAAGTGCGGGGAACTGCGGCGACGACCCGTTCTCGAGGTCTGCGATCCGCGCGTAATTCACGTCGATGACTCGCATAAGCGTCGTCGCGAACGCCGCGTAGGTGACACGTCGCGTCTCCAGCCATCGGGACGCCTTCTGCTCCTCTCGCTGCGCTTCCCGTTCAACCTTCCGTTCGGCGCGGTCCGCGCGAGCGTTCCACGCAGCGAGCGCGGAGGCTCCGAGCGTGCCTGCGACACCCAGAGCAGCGCCAAGAACGGCAGCAAGACCAGCATCCATAGCCGAACTCTAGGGCTGTGCGAATCGGCATGAGATATATGCCCGATCCGGGCTGCCTCAGCGAGACGCCTACACACGCGTTCCCACGACCACAACCGCGAAGTCCACCGCCCCCTGGATCCTCTACAGTTGACCCGCGCCCACCCCCTGCCGTCTTGGGAGATGTCTTCGTGAGTTCACGCCCGCGCGAGTTCCGTCTGCTCGTCACCGGTGGAGGGACCGGCGGTCACACCTATCCGGCGCTGACCACGCTCCGCGCCCTGCAGGCCAGGCTCGCCGCGGAAGGCACGGCCGTCAGCGTCCTCTGGGCCGGCACCGCGGACGGCCTGGAGGCCAAGGTCACGGCGTCCGAGGGCATCCGGTTCGTGACCGTCGCCACGGGCAAGATCCGCCGGTCGAGCAACCCGCTGGGCATGCTGACCGCGGCCAACATGAAAGACATGGCGCGCGTGCCGCTCGGCGTCGCCCAGGCCAGGTCGATCGTGGCCGAGTTCAAGCCCGACGTGATCCTGTCGACCGGCGGCTACGTCGCCGTCCCGATCGGGCTCGCCGCGGGCCGCCGTCCGCTCGTGGTGCACGAGCAGACCGTGCGGCTGGGACTGGCCAACCGCCTCCTCGCGAAGCGCGCGACGCGCGTCGCGGTTTCCTCCCCGTCGACCCTCGATCTGCTGCCGGAGAACGTGCGCGAGCGGGCCGTCGTGACGGGCAACCCGGTCCGCGCCGAGGTCCTGTCCGGCGAGCCGCTCAAGGCCGTCGACGCGCTGGGCCTGGACTCGTTCGACCCGGACCTGCCGGTCCTGTACGTGACGGGTGGGGCGCAGGGGTCGGTCCAGATCAACACTGTCGTCGCCGAGGCGCTGCCCTGGCTGCTCCAGCACGCGAACGTGATCCACCAGTGCGGGCCGAACAACCTCCAGGACATGTTCGACCGCACCGCCACCCTCCCCGCCGAGCTGGCCGCCCGCTACCGCGTCCTGGGGTTCGTCGGCGCCGAGCTGCCGGACGTGCTCGCCCTCGCCGACGTCGTCATCTCCCGCAGCGGCGCCGGGACCATCGCGGAGCTGACCGCGCTGGGCAAGCCGTCGGTCCTGATGCCGCTCGCGTCGGCGGCCGGGGACGAGCAGTCGCACAACGCCCGCCGGCTCCAGGACCTGGGAGCGGCCGTCACCCTGCAGGGCGACATCCACGAGCGAGACCTTCGGGCGGCGCTCAGGCCGCTGCTGTCGGACGCCGGACGGCGCGAGCGGATGGCTCACGCCGCCCGGGAGCACGGGCGTCCTGATGCTGCTGACCGGCTGGTCGACGTGCTGCTGGAGGTGGCGCGGCCTGCCTAGGGCCGCGCAGTGCTCGCAGTCGACCTCACCACGGCACCACCCCGGCCTCGTCGAAGAACCCACCCCGCGGCCCGTCGTCCGGCAGGGTCGCGAGCCGGATCGCGATGGCGGCACCCTGCTCCGGCGTCCGCGACCCGTTGAAGCCGGTGAAGTCGGTCGCCACATAACCGGGGCAGGCCGCGTTCACCAGGACGTTCGTGTCGGCGAGCCGGCGCGCGTACTGCGCCGTCACGCTGTTGAGCATCGACTTCGACGGCGCGTAGGCGGCCATCGCCGGACCCGTCTGCAGGGTCAGCGAGCCCATGTTGCTCGACATGTTGACGATGCGCGGCGAGCTCGCGCGGCCTAGCAGTGGGAGCAGCGCGTTCGTCACCCGGACCACCCCGAGCACGTTCGTCTCGAGGACGGTGCGGACGACGTCGAGGTCGAGCGTCGTCGGGTCCTGCGCGCCGCCGTCGGTCCGGCCGCCGATGCCCGCGTTGTTGACGAGCACGTCGAGCCGACCCGCCGTCCGCTCGATCGCCTCCGCCGCCGCGATGACGCTGTCGTCGGAGGTGACGTCGAGGGCGACCCCGAACGCGTCGATGCCCTCCGCCCGCAGTCGCTCGACCGCCTCCTCGCGCCGGACGTCGTCACGGGCTCCCACCGCGACCCTGAAACCGATCGCCCCGAGACCCTGTGCGATAGCGAAGCCGATTCCCTTGTTCGCGCCGGTGACCAGCGCGGTCTTCGTGTTGTTCACACCAGCCATGCTCGGCGTCCAGCGTGCCCGGCGTCCAAGACCACCTCAGTACGCTGTGATACTCGCCAGGTATCAAAGAGTAGCCTGCGTACGTGCGCGATCTTGAGACCCGTGAGCTTCGGTATTTCGTGGCCGTCGCCGAGGAGCTGCACTTCGGCCGGGCCGCGGACCGGCTCGGGATCGCGCAGCCGCCCCTCTCCCGCGCGATCCGCCAGCTGGAGCAACGGCTCGGCGTCCGCCTCCTCGACCGGAACCGACGGGGCGTGGCCCTGACCGAGGCCGGCAGCGTGCTGCTCCGCGAGGCGCGCGAAGCCCTCGATGCGGTCACGGCCGCAGCGCACCGGACGCAGCGGGCCGCCGATCCGACACAACACCTGGTGCTCGCGACGAAGGCCGGCGCGTCCCACGAGCTGCTGCAACGGTTGCTGGCCAAGGCCGCGAGCGAACCCGGCGTGCCCCCGGTCGAGGTCCTCCTGTGCGAGGTCGGGCAGCAGGCGGGACTGCTCAGGAGCGGTCGCGCCGATGTGGCGCTCATGCATCGCCCGGTCGACGACCTCTCCGGGTTCGACACGGAAGTCCTCTGCACCGAGGGCCAGGTGGCGATCGTTCCCGCGGGACACCCGCTCGCGTCCCGCGAGCAGCTCACCCTGGCCGACGTCGCCGATGTGCCCGGCCTGCCGATCGCTCGCTGGCCCCGGCTCGACGGGACCTACCCGGACGGGCCCGGACCGGAGGTGCACACCCAGTCGCAGCTGGCTCAGCTCGTGGCGCTCGGCAAGACGCTGCTCGTGATCCCCGCCTCCAGCCGGGCCTGGCAGTGGCCCGAGCACGTCGCGGTGCCCGTGGTCGACGCGCCGGAGATCACCACGGTCCTCGCCTGGCCCGCAAGCAGCCGGTCCCAGGCTGTCGCCGCACTCGTCCGTTCGGCGACCGGCCTCTAGGCCTCAGGCCCCGGCGGGCCGGTGACCACGGCGAGGATCGTGGTCCCCGCTGCGAACCGGCCCTGCGCCACGAGGTCGAAGAGGCCGCACATCATCTTGGCCACGTAGACCCAGTCGAGCCGCACACCGTGGCGCCCCTCGAAGTCGTCGACGAACCGGATCAGCTCAGGCGTCAACTTCGCGTACCCGCCGAAGTGGTAGCCGGTCTCGATCTCCCAGTTGCCGGTCGCCTCACCGAGCGCGGCCCGCTGGAGCGCGGCGACGTCGTCGGACAGGAAGCCCCCGCCCTTGAGCGAGGAGAACCCGAGCGCCCGCTGGTGCGGCGCCAGCCCGGCCGCGAGGCCGGCCAGGGTGCCGCCGGTGCCGACGGCGCAGCAGACGATGTCGAAGTTCTCGGTGATCTCCTCGACCAGCTCGGTGCAGCCGCGCACGGCCAGGGCGTTGCTGCCGCCCTCGGGAATCAGGTAGAAGTCCCCGAGCTGCTCGCGGAGCCGGTCGATCACGGCAGGCTCGGTCTTGCGCCGGTAGGTCTGACGGTCGAGGTACGTCAGGCGCATCCCGCGGTCGACGGCGAACTGCAGCGACGGGTTCAGCGGATCATGCGCCTCACCCCTGATGACGCCGACGGTCTCGAACCCGAACAGCGCTCCCGCGGCAGCGACGGCCCGGATGTGGTTGGAGTACGCGCCGCCGAACGTCAGCAACGTCGTGACACCCGCCGTCCTGACGGCTTCGAGGTTGAACCTGAGCTTGCGCCACTTGTTGCCCGGCAGCTCCGGGTGGATCAGGTCGTCCCGCTTGAGCAGGAGCCGCACGCCGGCCGCGTCCAGGCGCACGTCGTCGAGCACCTCGACGGGCGACGGGAGCAGCAGCGCAGGCCCGGGCATGTCGGCAGTCTGGCACGGGGCGGACGCCGCTCGGCGACGTCGGCTGGCTCTCGGCCCGGTTCCCGAGGACGATTCGACCGCACCACCTGATCTCGCGACCGAAGGAACGGACCCCGTATGACCCTCCCCCGCAGCAACAGCGCCTGGATCGATGGAGCCGCCGACGACGGCGTCGTCACGCTCGGCGACCCACGGCTCAAGGCGCCCACCGCTGCCATCGGCACGGCCGACGCCGGAGTTCTGCTCGCGACGCTGGTCACCCGCCTCCGTGAGCTCAACGGCGCAGGCCTGGCCGCACCGCAGATCGGCGTCTCGGTCCGGGCGGCGATCGTGGAGGTGCGCAAGACGGACGTCTTCCCCGACCGTCCCGAGACAGGGCTGATCCAGCTGCTCGACCCCGTAGTCGTCGAGCGCTCCGACGAGACGACGCTCGACTGGGAGGGCTGCTTCAGCGTGCCGGGCTACCTGGGCCTGACGCCGCGGGCGGAACGCATCACCGTCCGGTACACGACGGACGCCGGGGAAACGATCACCAGGGAGTTCACGGGCTACACCGCCCGCGTCGTCCAGCACGAGATCGACCACCTCGACGGTCTCGTGTACCTCGACCGCATGTCCGACCTGACCAGTCTCACGACCGCCCAGAACTACCTCGACCACCACCGGCCGGAGCCGGCCGCCGGCCGCTAGCGATCACCTTGTGGGCGGATCTGCCCGTCACTAGGGTCGACGCCGTGGCCGAACCCCGTACCTGGCAGTCCGAGACCGCGCGGCTCGGCAACGCTGACCCGACCGACCCGACCGGGTGGTTCGAGCAGCTCTGGGCGTCCGCCAAGGACGGTGACGTCACGATGCCGTGGGACCGGGACGACCCGCACCCGGCGCTCGCCTCGTGGGCAGGTGCCCCTGCTCCGGGCGCGGCGGACGGCACCGCTGTGGTCGTCGGCTGCGGCCTCGGGGCCGATGCCGAGCACCTGTCCCGGCTGGGCTACGAGACAACGGCATTCGACATCTCCCCCACAGCGGTCGCCGCCGCCCGCGACCGCAACCGCGGCTCGGCGGTGACCTACGCCGTCGGTGATCTGCTCGACCCACCGGACGCGTGGATCGGCACCTTCGACCTGGTGGTCGAGATCTACACCGTCCAGGCCGTGAACCGCAGCGTGCGTGACGAGCTCACCGCCGGCGTCCGCTCGCTGGTCGCGCAGGGTGGAACACTGCTGGCGGTCCAGGCGATCGCCGCGCAGGCGGACGACGACGGTCCACCCTGGCCGCTGACCCGGCCGGAGATCGAGGCGTTCGGTAAGGATGGGTTGTCGGCCGTGTCGATCGAGGAGCTCGCGGTCCCCGGCGTCCCCGGCCGCCTCGGGCTCTGGCGCGCGGAGTTCCAGCGGCCCTGAGCCACGGACTCACGTCATGCGTGGATGCAGACGTCGATTCCGTCGAGGTGCTCCGGCTGTTCGGGATACCGCTTTGCTTCGCCCGCGGCCACGCGCCGCGCGCTCCAGCAGGCGACGGCGGCGTCGAGAACGTCGTCCGGCCCTGCCACCAGCCCCGCATTACCGAGATCCGCGGGCAGCACGAAGCCTCCGTCCGCAAGGAGGCGGCGCCGGTCCTCCAGGCCCGCCCACGTCGACTTCGCCGCCGGTATGTATCGGCCCGCCAGAACGGTGAACGACAGCTC
This sequence comes from Promicromonospora iranensis, assembly GCF_028994775.1. Classification (GTDB taxonomy): domain Bacteria; phylum Actinomycetota; class Actinomycetes; order Actinomycetales; family Cellulomonadaceae; genus Promicromonospora; species Promicromonospora iranensis_A. The sequence goes on from NZ_JAJQMN010000004.1 coordinate 218,543, forward strand.
GGGATGCACCTCCACGATCTGACGGCGCGACGATCGGACGACCTCGTCCACCTCGAGGATCCGAGGCGCCAGAGCCCACGCCTGCCGACTGATCCCCTTGCTCATCACCCGCAGGGCTTCCTCGGAGGCGGCCTGATAGGTCATCGCCGCCAGCACAGCCCGAGGAGGCGTCATGAACACCGAACGCCACCGCGGGCCGACAGCCGCCCGTGCTCGTACATCGGCCTGCCTGGGCTGAGGTCCGTCCGGCAGCCCGATCGGGATGTCGATACCCACCACCTCGACAAGGCCATCAGCATCGGACGCCGCAAGCAGCTCGACGAGCGTCGGAGCCGCGTAAGCGCGCAGGTCGCTCGCGACCGCCACCCAGTTCTTTCCCGCGGCGTCGACTCCCATCACCCGGACCATCAACCCATGGTCCGCCGCCCCGCCCGGCCCGGCACCCGGGCACGCCGGTCCTAGCTCGATGGGGTTCGAGCGTCCCCAAGTTAGACACCGACCTACCGGTGCGGTTATGGGTGATCGGAACTGGCCGTGGAGGCCAGATCGTCATGCGCCCCCACGTTATTTCAGTGTGGCCCTCGCCGCGGTTAGGTCGAGCGCCCCGAGTAGACCCCTACTCTGCGGGGTGTGTTGCTGTGGGTGGACAGTGTCTACCCACAGCAACACACCCCGCAGAGTAGGGGTTTGCACGGGAGCCCGGACCGTTCAGGACCCCGGCCCGGCCACGCTCGCGGCCATCTTGTCCAGGCACGCCTCCAGACCCTGCTGCGACATGTCGCGAGCCTCAGCGGTCGAGTAACCGTGCTCGACCATGTGGAGGCGGCTGCGTCCGCCCCCGAGGTCGGTGAACTCGACCTCGTGCCGACCGTCCGCGGGTACGCCCTCCATCGGCGGAGGCTGCCGGACGCCGTCCGCATCGCTGAAGTTGAACACGTACTCGATGCGGCGCAGGGGCTCGACGAGCGTGAAGTCCCAGGTGGACCACTGGTCCCCGCCGCCGAACTCCGCGGGTGCGCGCATCACCAGGAGCGCGCGACCGCCGACGCGCAGGTCGACCTCCGCGGCCGGGCAGGTGAACGGGCCGGGGCCCCACCAGGACCGCAGCCCGTCGGGCGTGCTCCAGGCCTCCCAGGCCCGTTCGACCGGTCCGTCGAACTCGCGCGTCACGTCGACGTCGTACGTCGTGTCAGTCATGTGCTGCCTCCAGGAAGGCACTCCGGAAGAGGGCGCGGGGTGCGGGCCTCGTCCGTACCGACGCGCGGCAGGGCCAAGACTCATCGGCCGACGCCGGGCTCGCCCACCGACCTGGCCCGGGCGGCCTCGTTCGGTCCGATGTCATCACGCGTACGTGAGATCGGTCGGTTGACCTGAGATCGGTCGGTTGATTGACCGATCTCGCATCAACGGACCGAAGTCGGTGAGATCGGTCAAACGACCGACCGAACTCGCCGCGCTGCGCCCCGCCCCGCCCCGCCCCGCCCCGCCCCGCCGCGCCGCGCCGCGCCGCGACCCAGTTTTCGAACCCGATTGAACCGATCCCGCCGTTCACCCGTAGTGAGAAGCAGAGGCCGGCAACGGGTCGGCCTGCGAACGAGAGGGGCGGACGTGCGCAGAGGGACAAAGGTGGCGGTCGGTGTCGGTGCGGCAATAGTCGTGGTCGGAGGGGCGGCGGCGATCTTCGGGCCGGGCCTGTACGCGGACTGGGCCAACGAGGCCGCGGCGGACGCACCCACCCTGGAGTCGTCGGCGGTCCCCCTGCCCGACGCCGAGGCGGCGGCCGGCACGTGGACGGTCAGCGACGGGTCGTTCGCCGGGTACCGCGTCGACGAGGTGCTGCAGGGTGAGGACGTGACGGTCACCGGACGCACCGAGGACGTCACCGGCGCCGTGACGGTCGCCGACGGCTCCATCTCCGAGGCGAACATCGAGGTCGACATGACGACCGTGGCGACCGACGAGGCCAACCGCGACGGCTACTTCCGGGACACCGCGCTGGAGGTCGGCAAGTTCCCCTCCGCGACGTTCGAGCTCACCGAGCCGGCGCCGATCGAGGAGGGCGCCACCTCCGTCGAGCTCACGGGCGACGTCACGGTCCACGGCGTCACGCAACCCGCGACGTTCGAGGCGGAGGTCGCGGGCGACGCGACCAGCGGCGACCCGGTGCAAGTCATCGGCAGCATCCCGATCACGTTCGCGGACTTCGACGTCGAAGCCCCGTCGCTCGGGTTCGTGACGGTGGAGGATGAGGGCAGCATCGAGTTCTCGCTGCAGCTCCAGCCGGGACAGTAACGACCAGCAACCCACAGCTCCCACGAGAAGCGACCAGGACCCGGAGGCGACGGGACGTGACCACGAGTGACCCGCCGGCGGGTGCCGAGGACCAGCTCCTCGCCGCGGTGCACGACACGCACGCCGGTGCGCTCTACCGGTACGTCGTGCGTCGCACCGGCGACGAGGAGGAGGCACGCGACGTCGTGCAGGAGACCCTGCTGCGTGCGTGGCGGCACCCCGAGGTGCTCGAACGGTCCGAGGAGGCCGTGCGCGCCTGGCTGTTCACCGTCGCGCGCAACCTCACGGTGGACCACCTCCGCAGCGCCCGGCGCACCCGCGAGCGGGCCACCGGTCACGTCCCCGACCGTGAGGAGCGGGACACCACGCAGGCCCTGCTCGACTCGTGGCTCGTCGCCGACGCGCTGGTGTCGCTCTCCCCGGCGCACCGGGCGGTCGTCGTGGGCGCCTACTACGGCGGCCGTTCGGTGGCCGAGCTCGCGACCGAGCTGGGCATCGCGCCCGGCACGGTCAAGTCGCGTCTGCACTACGGCTTGCGCGCGCTGCGCCTGGCCCTGCAGGAGAAAGGAGTTACCCCATGATCCCGGCCGAGGGAGGACACTGCGGCGACCAGTACGCCGAGTGGGATGCGGCGTACGTGCTCGGTGCCCTGAGCCCGAGCGACCGGCGCGCCTACGAACGGCACCTGGCCGAGTGCGCCGCGTGCCGTGCCGCCGTCGCCGAGCTCGCCGGCATGCCGGGGCTCCTGAGCACACTGACGGCAGGACACGCGGAGGCACTCGTCGCGGAGGCACCCGGAACCGGCTTGCCCGACGGCGACAGGTCCGCCCCGCACGACGCCAGTCCCGAACCTGCACCGGCGGTGTCCCTCGCGAGCCTCGCCGGCGCGGCCCGCAGGTCTCGCACCCGACGCCGGTCGCTGCTGGCCGTCGCGGCGTCGGCCCTGGTGGCCGCGGGGGCGATCGGTGGGACGGTGCTCGCCGACAACGGCCTCTTCGGGTCGCCGGACGGCGCGGGCACGACGCCCCCGTCGGCCACCGTGGCCGGCGCCCGCACCGTCGAGCTGCGCCCCGTGGGCGACGCCGACATGCGCGCCGAGCTGGTCGTCACCCCCACCACGTGGGGCACGAGCCTTCGCTGGAGCTGCCACTACCCGCCGGTACCCGGGCAGCGAGAGCCCGACGGAAGCTACACGCCGGCCGAGCCGATCACGTACGAGCTCGTGCTGGTCGGCCAGGACGGAGCGCGCACCGTCGCGGGCACCTGGTCCTGGTCGGGTGGCACGACGACGGGCCTCGACGCATCGTCGGCCGTACCGCTGACCGAGGTGGACCGGATCGAGATCACCCTCGACGGGCAGGAGGAAGCGCTCGCGTCGGCGACGCTATGACGGCCGCTACGACAGACGCTATGACAGACGCCGGGGCTCCGGTCGCGGTTCCAGGACGACCACCGCCGTCTCGGTCGACCGGAGCGCGGCGTAGGCGTCGAGGTTCGCGTCGATCTCCCGCCACCTGGCCCACAGACGTTCACGCTCGACGCCCTGCGCGGCGTGCGCCTGCACGAACCGGGACCCGTCGGCCAGGTCCGCGGTGGCCTCGGGGTGCACCTGCAGGTTGAGCCACCAGGACGGCTCGCCCTCGGCCCAGCCGTTCATGGCCAGGCAGATGAGGTTCGGGCCGTCCTCGAGGTAGGCGAGGATCACGCTGTGCTCGCGCCCTGTGCTGCGTCCGGTGACGGTCAGGCGCAGCATTCCCCAGTTGCGGCCGCGCGGACGGCGGAGGCCCACCCGACCCGCCGAGATCCGGTACACGCCACGGTGCAGGCTCCACATCGTGCGGACGAACCAGCGCGGCGGGACCCGCGGCTCGGACGTGCTCTCGGCTGACTTGCGTTCGTTCGACACGCTGGCCTCCGGCCATCGGAGCGGGTCGCCTGCCCGGTGCCCTGCTCACGCCGGCAAGCCTTCTCTACCCAGGGTAGGGATCCCGTCCCGCCGCGGCTACGGGCAAGATCAGGACGCGCGGCGCAGCCCGCACGATGCCGCGCCTGCACGACGCCATCTGAACCCTGGCTAGCTGTAGCACAAGATGCTACGGTTGCGGGTATGACGGAGCAGATCAGCCAGCGCGAGCTGCGAAACGACAGCGGGCGGATCATGCGCGCGCTCGACGAGGGGCACACCTTCATCGTGAGCCGCAACGGTCATCCGGTTGGCGAGCTGCGCCCCCTGAGGCGCCAGCGCTTCGTCGCCGCCCAGGCGGCCGTGGAGATGTTCCGCCACGCACCGAAGCTCGACTGGAGCTCCGTCCGGGAGGACATCGACGAGTACGTGGACCAGGACATCGAGCCCCGTGGCTGAGCGCCTGGCTCAGGGCCTCCTGGACACATCGGTGGTGATCGACCTGGAGACCATTCCAGCCTCTGATCTCCCGCTCGAGGTCGCAATCTGCGCGATCACGCTGGCCGAGCTGGCGGCAGCACCAGCCGCGACGACCGATGCCGACGAGCGAGCCCGACGTCAGGACCGGCTCCAGCGAACCGAATCAGCATTCGACCCGATCCCGTTCGACCTGGAGGCGGCCCGAAGCTACGCCAGGGTCTACGCCGCGGTCGTCGCCCAGGGGCGCACGCCTCGCCGCCGGCTCGCGGACCTTCTCATCGCATCGGTCGCACTCGCCGAAGGCCTTCCGGTGATCACCCGGAACCCTGACGACTTCGTCGGGCTCGAGAAGCTCATCGACGTCACGACCGTCTGAGATCTGAACCAGAGCAGGCGGCTCCGCTGCGTCGGGATCAGCCCCCGCTCGCATCGCCCACTCCGAGTGGTCGATGCGAGCGGACGTCAGCGGGCCGTCACCGCAGCCGCGCTACTTGATCGCGCCCATCGACAGGCCGCGCACCAGCTGCTTCTGCGCGATCCAGCCCGCGAGGATCACGGGCAGCGAAGCGAGCAGGGCCGCCGCGCAGAGCCGCGCGAGGAACAGGCCCTCGCTCGTCATGGTCGACACGATGAGCACCGGCACGGTCGCCGCCTGGGACGCCGTCAGGTTGAGCGCGAAGAAGAACTCGTTCCACGCGAAGATCACGCAGATGAGCGCCGTCGCCGCGATACCGGGCGCCACCATCGGCAGCAGCACCGACCGCATGGTGCGCATCAGCCCCGCGCCGTCGATGGACGCCGCCTCGAGCACCTCGCCGGGCACCTCGATGAAGAAGGACCGCATCATCCACACCGCGATCGGCAGGTTCATCGCGGTGTACAGGACCACGAGGGTCCAGATGTTGTCGAGCACCTTGAGCTGCCCGGCCACCACGTAGATCGGCACGATGACCGCCACGACCGGCAGCATCTTGGTCGAGATGAAGAAGAACAGCACGTCGCTGACCTTCTTCACGGGCCGGATCGACAGCGCGTACGCTGCCGGGACGCCGAGCAGCAGCACCAGGACCGTGGAGACACCGGTCGCGATGACCGAGTTGCCCACGTAGACCATCGACCCGCCCTCGAGCACTGCCCGGAACTGGTCGAGCGTCGGCGCGAAGAACCACGTCGGCGGGTCGGAGGCAGCCTGGTTCTCCTGCTTGAACGCCGTCATGGCCATCCAGGCGACCGGGAAGAAGAACCCGATAGCGAGCAGCCAGGTCACGGTGGTCAGGAAGCCGCTCGAGAAGCGACGGTTCGTCGCGCGCGGGGTGACCGCGGGGGTAGCGACAGACATGGTCACTCCTTCACCTCGAAGCTACGGAAGATCAGGCGCAGCGCGGCGGAGGCCACGATGATCGTGGCGATCACGACGACGACGCCCATGGCGGCGGCCTGTCCGACGTCGAACCCGAGGAAGGCGCGCTGGTAGATGTAGAACGGCAGGTTGGCGCTGGCCGTACCGGGCCCGCCCGCCGTCATGAGGTAGATCTGGTCGAACGTGTTGACCACGTAGATGATGCCCAGCAGCACGCCCAGCTCGATGTACCGGCGCAGGTGCGGCAGCGTGATCAGCCGGAAGGTGAGCCAGGTGCCCGCGCCGTCGACGGAGGCCGCCTCCAGCACGTCCTTCGGCTGCGCCTGCAGGCCGGCGAGCACGAGCAGCATCATGAACGGCGTCCACTGCCACACCAGGGCCATCAGGATCGCGATCACGGGGTAGGTCGACGTCCAGTCGACCGCCTCGAGACCGAACAGGCCGAGGGTCCAGTTGAACAGGCCGTACGTCGGGTTCAGCAGCGCGACGGACCACAGCACCGACGTCGCCACCGGCATCACCAGGAACGGCGTGATGAGCATCGTGCGTGCCACGCTGCGCCCGAAGAACGGGCGGTCCAGCAGCAGCGCGAGCACGATCCCGAGGACCATCGCCACCAGCACGCAGCCGAGGGTGATGACCACCGAGTTCAGCGCGGTCTGGCGGAACGTCGAGTCGCGCGCGATGTCGAGGTAGTTCGAGAAGCCGACGAACAGGTCGGACTCAGGACGCAGCAGGTTCCGCGAGTGCAGCGAGTACCAGATCGTCAGGACGAACGGCAGCTGCGTGACGATGATCGTGAAGATCAGCGCCGGCAGCAGCGGGCCGCGACGGCGCCAGCCCTCCGCCCGGCTGATCGTCCGATCGGACGCCTCGGTGCGCGCCGCCCGGCGCGAGCCTTCGAGCCGGTCGATGGTCGAGGTGCTCATTGCCCCTCCTCCGCCTGGTAGGTCTCCGCCACGGTCTCGGCGTAGCGCTGAGACTGCGCGATCGCCTCGTCCACCGTGATCTGCCCCGCGATCGCCGCGGACATCTGCTGACCGACGCGCGTACCGAGGTCCTGGAACTCGGGGATCCCGACGAACTGGATGCCGGGGTACGGCACCTCGTGCGTCATCGCGGACTCCTGCATGGCCCCGTTCATCGACTCGAGCGTCGCGTCCGCGTAGGCCTCGGAGACCTCGGCGTACTCCGGCAGCTCGTAGGTCGACAGCCGGCTGCCCGGGGGTACCCGCTCCCAGCCGATCTCCTCGCCGACCAGCTTCATGTACTCCTTGTCCGTCATCCAGGACACGAAGTCCCAGGCAGCATCCTTGTGCTCGCTCGTCGACGGGATCGCGAGCGACCAGCTGTAGAGCCAGCCCGCCGAGTCGGTCTCGGCGACCGGCGCGGGGGCGTAGCCCACCTTGCCCGCCACCGTCGACGACGCCGGGTCCTCGACCGACGAGACCATCGACGTCGCGTCGTACCACATGGCCGACTGGCCCTGGGCGAACCGCGTGAGGCAGTCGCCGAAGCCCGACGTCGCGGCGCCCGGCTGGCCGAAGGACCGCAGGGTGTCGATGTAGGTCTCGATGGCCTCCCGGCTCTCCGGGGAGTCCAGCGTCGCGTTCCACTCCTCGTCGAACCAGCCGCCACCGAACGTGTTGATCGCGGTGCTCATCGGAGCCATCACCTCGCCCCACCCGGCCAGTCCGCGCAGGCAGATGCCGGAGAAGTCCTCCTCCGGCGCGTTCAGCTCGGCGGCCAGCTCGCGCACGTCGTCCCACGTCGGGTTGGCGGGCATCTCGAGTCCCGCCTCCTCGAACAGGTCGGTGCGGTAGGCCAGGAACGACGACTCGCCGTAGAACGGCACGGAGTACATGTCGCCCTCGTGCGAGAGGGCCTCGCGGACGCTGGGCACGAAGTCCTCGGCGTCGTACCCCGCGGTGCGCTCGATGAACGGCTGGAGGTTCTCGATCCAGCCGTTCTCGGCCCACATGGGTGTCTCGTAGTTGGAGATCATGACGACGTCGAACTCGCCGCCGCCCGTGGCGACCGATGCCGTGATCTTGGCTCGGGCCTCGTTCTCCGGCAGCGACACGAACCGCACGTCCACCCCGGGGTGGGCGGCGCGGAACTCGTCCTGCAGCGAGATCGCGTCCTGCATCTGCGGGTTGGACACGATGGCCACGACGATCTGCTCACCGTCACCGCCGCCCACGGCGCCCGCCCCGGCACAGCCGGTCAGGGCCAGTGCGACGGCGGCCGTCGTGGCCGCCAGCGTCGCTCTCACCGAAGTACCCCTCGGAGGTCGGAACATCCTCGTCCTCTCCTCGGCACGACATCCGCGCCGCGCTCATTTGAGAATATGACTTGCTCATCTGCATCCGCAGACTAGTTGGGTATGCTCAGGTGAGCAAGGCCCCCGCTCAATAGTCGCTCAACCGTTCCCGCTGCCACCTGCGGGAGTGAGGACGCAGGTGACCCATCCCGATTCGAACCTCATCCCGAACCTCCTGGTCGAGGTGAGCACCGACTACTACCTCGACGGCAAGTCGAAGGTGGAGATCGCCCGCCACCGCGGCATCTCCCGCTTCCAGGTGGCGCGCCTGCTCGCGCAGGCCCGCGACCAGGGCGTGGTCCGCATCGAGATCACCGCGCCACGGGTCGACGGCGAGCGCGGTGCCCGCCTCGCCGCCCGCCTCGGCCTGCGCGAGATCCTCATCGCCGCCAGCGGCGAGGACATCGCGACCACCCGCGAGAACGTCGCCGTCGAGCTCGCGCACGCCGCACGCGAGCACATCACCGAGGGTGCGACCGTCGGCGTGTCGTGGTCGCGCACCGTCGAGGCAGCGGTGCGGCACATCGGGCGGCTCCCCCAGTGCGACGTCGTCCAGCTGGTCGGGGCGCTGCCCGTCGAGGGCAGCGGCAACTCGCTGGCGCTCATCAACACGTTCGAGCAGATGCCGGGCGTGCGGACCTGGCCGGTCTGGTCGCCGCTCCTCGTGGCCGACGCCGCCACCGCCGCCGGGATGCGCCGGCAGCCGGAGATCGCCGACGCCCTGGCGCGGGCCGACCACCTGGATGTCGCGGTCGTCGCGATCGGCCACTGGTCCGACCGCACCTCCACGGTGTACCCGCAGATCAGCCCCGAGGAACAGCGCGCGGCCACGGAGGCGGGCGCCATCGCCGAGTGCTCGGGCCGTCTGTTCGACGCCGCCGGCCGCCCGGTCCGGACGAGCCTCGACGAGCGTGTGGTGGGCGTGACGCTCGAACAGCTCGTCGCCACGCCCCAGGTCATCGCGATCGGCTACGGCGCGGCTGTCGCGCCGGGCCTGGTGGCCGCGGTGGCCGGCGGCGTCGTCGACACCCTGGTGGTCGACGACGCCGCGGCGACGGCGCTGGAGTCCCTGCTGGAGTAGCCGGACCTAGCTCCTGGCCACCAGCTCCTCCACCGTGGCGCGGGCGCCCTTCTCGTGCAGCGACTCAAGCGCTGCCGTGTAGGCGGCGGTGAACCGCTCGTCGTCGACCAGGTCGCCGAACACCTCGCGGTCGCGAAGGAACGCGAGCGGGTCGGACTTCTGCGCGAGGGCCGCCTGGTGCAGCCGGTCGGCGAGGCGGTCGACGATCTCGATGGGCTCGCCCGCCTCGTCGATCCCCTCGTCGTACCGGGCCCAGGACGCGACGACGAGCGCCGCGTGCTCGATCGGCCCACCGTTGGCGAGGTGGTGGCGGACCACCGGCAGCAGCCACTTCGGGATGCGGTCCGACGACTCGGCGCAGAGCCGGGCCAGGGTGTCAGCAACGTGCGGGTTCGCGAAGCGCTCGATCAGCGTGCGCTTGTACAGGTCCAGGTCGATCCCTGGCACCGGCTCCAGCGTGGGCGTGGCCTCGGCATCCATGTAGCCACGGAGGAAGCGGGCGAACACGTCCTGGCCCGCGACCTCGTGCGCGTACCGGTACCCCGACAGGTAGCCGACGTAGCACAGGGCCTGGTGGCTCGCGTTGAGCAGGCGCAGCTTCATCAGCTCGTACGGCTCGACGTCGGCCACGACCTGCACGCCGGCGTCCTCGAACGGGGGCCGGCCGGTCGGGAAGCTGTCCTCCAGGGCCCACTGCTCGAACGGCTCGGCCACCACGGGCCAGGCGTCGTCGATGCCGAACCGCTCCGCGACCATCGCGCGGTCGGCGTCCGTGGTGACGGGCGTGATCCGGTCGACCATGGAGCTCGGGAACGCGACGTTGTCCTCGATCCAGCCCGCCAGCTCCGCGCCCTTGGCGCGGGCGAACGTCGTGAACGCACGCCGCGCGACCTCGCCGTTGCCCTGGATGTTGTCGCAGCTCATCACGGTGAACGGCGGCACACCCCGGTCCCGCCGACGACGCAGGGCCTCGGTGACCAGCCCGAACGTCGTCGCCGGCACGGCGCCGTCAGCCAGGTCCGCGCTGACCGCCGGGTCGTCCAGGTCGAACTCGCCCGTCACGTGATGGATGTTGTACCCGCCCTCGGTGACCGTCAGCGAGACGATGCGGACCTCGGGCGACGCCATCTTCTCCAGCACCATCTCCGGGTCGTCGGGAGCGAGCAGGTACTCCTTGATCGACCCGATCACGCGCGCCTCCAGGCGCCCGTCCGGGTGCTTGAGCACCATCGTGTAGAGACCGTCCTGCGAGGTCAGCGCGTCGCGCATCCGCGCGTCACCGGGGAGCACGCCGACACCACAGATCGCCCAGTCCAGCGCCTTGCCCTCGGCCATGAGCCGGTCCAGGTACATCGCCTGGTGCGCCCGGTGGAACCCGCCCACCCCGAGATGAACGATGCCCGTCGTCAGCCGGGACCGGTCATAGGTGGGGACCGTCAGCTCCGCGCCGCTCGGTGCGGACGCCACCAGGCTGCCCACGGTCTCTTCGTCGAGTGCCGTCATCGTGCTCCTCCGCCGCCCTTCAGACTCCGTTGAACGTCCGGCCAGGCTAACAGATGAGCGGCACGCTGGTCACAGATGAGCGGGAGCCCTGCTCGCCTGGGTATCGACGCCGTAGGATCTGACGTTGACGTCAGAGGCACAGGGCGAGCACGAGGCGAGGGACATGGAGAACACGACGATGCGGATCGGCGAGCTCGCCGCGCGGGCGGGCGTCAGCGTGCGGGCGCTGCGGTACTACGAGGAGCAGGGCCTGCTCGCCTCAGAGCGCTCACCCGCCGGCCAGCGCTACTACGCGGAGGACGCCGTCGACCGGGTCCGGCTGATCCAGCTGCTGTACAGCGCCGGGCTCAACAGCAAGGCGGTCAGCAACATCATGCCGTGCATGGACTCGGGCATGGCCTCGGCCGACATGCTCGAGCTCCTCGCCGCCGAGCGCGACCGGATCGACGAGCGACTGCACGAGCTCGCCGAGACCCGCGATCGGCTCACGACAGTCATCGAGCTCAGCCGTGCCACCCGCCGACGGCCTCCGCGTAGCGCCGGGACAGCGCGGCCAGGTGGTCCATCAGCCCCTGCGGCTCACGCACGGTGAAGTCCATCCCGAGCATCCCGATCCACACGGCCACCGCCTCCAGGCTGTCCCCGCCGGTGACCAGCACGCTCGTCCGGTCGTCGACCGGCTCGACGGTGCCCACGGCGGGGTTGATGCGGGCGAGCACGTCGGAGGCCGGTGCGTGCACGAGGATCCGGGCGTGCACCGCCCAGCCCGTCCGCGCGACCTCGCGCACCACGAACTCGGTCAGGTCGAACGGCGGGTCGGCCGGCACGAACCGCCGTCCGCCCGGGGTGCGCAGCTCCAGCCAGTCCACGCGGAACGGCCGCCACTGCCCCGAGCCGACGTCCCGCCCGACGAGGTACCACCGGCGCTGCCAGGAGACGAGCCGGGCCGGCTCCACCTCCAGCGGCTCGGACCGGTACCAGCAGCGCAACCCCTGGTGGTCGCGGATCGCGGCGGCCAGGCCGGTCAGCAGCGCGGGGTCGACGGCGGGATCGTCCACGTTGCTGTCCGTGTTCACGGGACCGGCGCTCGTGGCGTCGCGCAGCGCGGCCACCTGACGGCGCAGCCGGTCGGGCAGCACGTGCTCCAGCTTGCCGAGGGCGCGGGCGCTGCTCTCCTCGATGCCGGTGACGGCGGACGCCGCCCGCAGCCCGACCGCGATGGCGACCGCCTCCTCGTCGTCGAGCACCAGCGGGGGCAGCTTGCCACCCACGCCCAGGCGATAGCGCCCGCCCGGCCCGCGAACACTGTCGACCGGGTAGCCCAGGTCACGGAGGCGGGCGACGTCGTTGCGCACGGTCCGGTCGGTGACGTCGAGCCGTTCCGCGAGCTCCGCCCCCGACCACTCGGCCCGGGACTGCAACAGGCCCAGGAGGGCGAGCAGGCGCCCCGCCGTCGTCGCCATGGTGACTCCTCGCGATGCTCCGGAAACTCCTCGAACGGTGCCCAGAATAGAGGAAAGAACCGTTCCTGAACCCTCCGTAGAGTCGGAGACATGGAGACCACGAGGAACACCGCAGCCGCCACCGACGACACGATCCGCCCGATCCGCATCGCGATCCCGCAGGCCGACCTCGACGACCTCGCCGACCGCCTCGCCCGCACCCGGTTCGCCCCGGCCGCACCCGGCGACTCCTGGGAGTACGGCACGCCTGAGTCGTACCTGCGCGCGTCGGTCGACCACTGGCGCACGAGCTTCGACTGGCGTGCGGTCGAGGAGCGGGCCAACTCGTTCCCCCAGTTCCGCACCGAGATCGACGGGCAGACCGTGCACTTCCTCCACGTCCGCTCGGCAGAGCCCGGCGCGCGGGCGCTGGTCCTCACGCACACCTACCCGGGCTCGTTCCTGGACTTCCTCGACATGATCGGCCCGCTCACCGACCCGGTGGCGCACGGCGGGCGCGCCGAGGACGCGTTTCACGTCGTCGTGCCGTCCATCCCCGGCTTCGGTTTCAGCACCCCGCTGAGCGAGCCGGCCGACGGCGGGAGCTGGACGATGGCCCGCGTCGCCCGCACCTGGGACACGCTGATGCGCCGGCTCGGCTACGACTCCTACGGCACGCACGGCAGCGACGCCGGCACGCTGATCGGCCGGGAGCTCGCGGTGCTCGACCCCGAGGGCTTTCTCGGCGCCCACCTGCTGCAGCTCTTCTCGTTCCCGTCGGGTGCGGAGGGCGAGATGGACGGGTTCGGCCCGAAGGAGTTCGCCGCCCTGGCGCACATGCAGTGGTTCCAGAGCGTGGGCGGGTACAACGCGATGAACGGTTCACGGCCCCAGACCATCGCAGCCGGGCTCAGCGACTCGCCGGTGGCGCAGCTCGCCTACAGCGAGCTGTTCGAGAACTTCGGCAACGGGACCAGCCTGGTCTCCCTCGACCAGGTCCTCGCCCAGGTCAGCCTCTACTGGCTCACCAACACCTCGGCCACGGCCGTGCGCTACCACTACACCGAGCAGCGCTCGGGCGCGGAGCCCGTGGTGAGCACGGGCCGGATCGGCGTCGCGGTCTTCGCCGACGACTTCCAGACCATCCGATCCCTGGCCGAGCGCGACAACGCCCGCATCGAGCACTGGGCCGAGTACCCGAAGGGCGGCCACTTCGCGGCCATGGAGGTGCCGGAGCTCGTGGTCCAGGACCTGCGGACGTTCTTCGCGGCGGCCTGAGCCAGGGAGCGCCGACACCCGCTGATCAAGCCGAACCCCCGCTGGACGAGCTTGTCGAGATCCAGGTCTCGACGAGCTCGACCAGCGGGGGTTCAGCTCGACCAGCAGGGTCCGGCGCTTCGACCGGCGCCCGCCTCAGTGGCTGTGCGCCTCGCCGCCCGTGACGCCGCTCAGCTCGTTCGGCGTGACGCCGATCTCGGCCGACTCCCACACCTCGCCCGTCTCGACGTCGACCGCGTGGATGGAGTCGGTCGCCGGGTCGGTGACGTACACGGAGCCGTCGAGGGCCAGGATCGCGGGCCGCGGCTCCTGCCACTCGATGGGCTCCTCCCACTCGTCGATCACCGGGATCGACTTCGTGACCTTCGCCGACTCGGGATCGATCACGTGGACCTGACCGTCCGTGCCGAGCACGAGGGCCTCGCCGTCATCACCCCGCGCGAGCGACCGGAAGGTGTACGACGACGGCAGCTCGACCAGCTCGAGCTCCCCGTTGCGGGTGTCGATCAGCGAGATCCGCGTGGGACGCTCCAGCTCGGCGTCCTTGTCCGTCTTGTAGTCGCCCAGGACGATCGGTGACGCCTCGGTACCGGCCTGGTTCCCGATGCGGCCGTAGGCGTCGGGCGCCTCGACCTTCGTGATCTCGCCGTCCGCGTAGACCACCGCACCGTCCTCGCAGCCGATCACCACGGCCTCGTCGGCGGCGACCGCCTCGCCGTGCACCCCGGGGCACTCGTCGGACGCGGCGATCTCCTTGTCGTCGCCGTCCAGCACCCGGATCCCTGTGCGGGCGTCCTCGTTACCCTCGGAGACCACGAGCGTGTCGTCGGTCAGCTCGACCGCCACACCGTGGTGGGCCGACGGCGTCGTGTACTCACGCGCCGCGGCGTCGGCGTCGGCCACATGCTCCGAGTCGAGCACGCGGACCACGCCGGTGCCGTCGTCGAAGAGCGCGGTGCGGCCCTCGTGGACCACGACGTGGCCGGGCTCGGCGGCGTCGTAGGCGACGTCGGTGAGGCTGGGCTCGGTCGTCCAGTAGTGCGAGTGGTCGCCGTGGGCGTCGGCCCAGGTACCCAGGTCGAGGGCCTGGAACTGGCCGGCGGTCGAGACCATCAGGTGGCGCTCGTCCCCGGCCGGGTTGAGCCGGTTGAAGCCCTCGAGCTCGATGTCACCGACGGGCTCGAGACTCTGGGCGTCCAGCACGAGCACACCGCCGTCGTAGGTGACCGCGACGCGCGGCGTGCGCGCCTGGACCTCGGTGGCGTCGGGCGCCTCGTGCTCGTCGGCCGAGGCGGAACCGGAGGGTGACTCCGAGGCGGAGCCGGAGGCGTCACCCTCGGCCGCACAGGCGCTCAGCAGGAGCAGGGACAGCGCGGCACCCAGGCCTGCGGCTGTGCGAGTGGTGTGGTTTCTCATCATCTGGTCGGGCGGTCCGGTCGGGACCACCCGCTCCTTCCTTCTAGAATGACAATCATTCTCGGTACTGAGGGAGAGTGAACCAGAGATGAGAACGATTCTCAAACAGCGCTCATGAGCGGTGGCCGCCCGAACGTCAGCCGGCGTCGTGCCGCGCCAGGAAATCCACCACCCGGGCCGTGACGAGGTCGGGGATCTGCCCGCGCACGCCGTGTCCGGTCTCGGGGTAGATCTCGACCTCCGCAGCCGGCAGCCGCTCGGCAAGGCGGCGCTGCGCGGCGAGCGGTCGCGAGACCACCGACGCCCCGCCATGGACCGCCAGGAGCGGCGGGACGAACGACTCCAGCTCGGCATCCTTGAGCGGGCGCGCCCAGCCGCCCGCGATCCGGTAGCCCTGGGCGGCCTTCGCGTTCGCCCTCTCGACGTCGGACATGGTGACGCCGGGCGTCAGCCACTCGCTCATCCTGCGCCAGCCCTCGTCGCTCGTGTCACCGCCGAACCGGACCACCTTCAGCAGGGCGCGCCAGGGGATCTTCACGAACACCCCGTTCGGCTCGATGAGGGACACGCTCGCCACGCGGTCCGCCGCGTGCAGGCCCGCCAGGGTCGCATGCCAGGCACCGGACGACTCCCCCAGCACGTGCGCACGGTCCAGCCCGAGCCCGTCCAGCACGGCCGCGAACCAGGCCCCGTAGTCGGCGTCGCGCGCGAGCGGCGCGGTCTGGACGCTGCGCCCGGCCGCCCCGAGGGTGTCCAGCGCGTAGACGGCACGATCCCGCGCGAGCCCCTCCACGATCTGGTGCCAGTGCAGGCTGCTGCCGAGGACGCCCGCCAGCAGGACGAGCGGCACCCCGTCTCCGGAGCCGGACCGCCGCACATGCGTGGACCCGAACGGCGTGGGGACGTCCGCCAGCGTCGCCGGGACCGGCCAGAGCTCCGCCATCGCCGCGTAGGTGCGCAGGTAGGCCTCTCGCGCCGCGTCGCTCTTGAACCTTCCGATCCTGGCCATGAACCCTCCTCATCTTGGTGGTATGAACATATCACTTATGATGGTGTGCACATACCATGAAGACGGCCGGACCGGTCGTCCGCACACGAGGGAGCGGGACCACATGCCGAAGCTGGCCGACCACGATCAGCGGCGGGCGCAGATCACGAGCGCCGCACGCCGGGTCATCGCCCGCGACGGCCTGGGGGCGGCCACCTTCCAGTCGGTCGCCACCGAGGCAGGCATCTCGGTGCGGCTGGTGCAGTACTACTTCGGCACCAAGCGGCAGGTCCTGCTCGCCACCCACCAGGCGGTGGTGGCCGACGCAGGCAGGCGGTTCACCGAACGGCTGAGCACCCTCGGCCCCGCCCCCGCCCCGCGCGAGGTCATTCGCGCGATCCTCACCGAGCTGCTGCCCGCGGACGCCGAACGGAGGCGGGACACGATCGTCCTGAACTCGTTCCACGCCGCCGCGCTGACCAGTCCCGACGTCGCCGCGGAGGACACGCTGGGCGCCCCGCGCTTTCTCGTCGGGGCGATCGCCGAACAGCTGCGCCGGGCCCGCGGGGACGCGGCGGGTCAGCGGACCGCCGAGCTCGACGCCGAGCTGATAGTGGCCGGCACGAGCGGTCTGGCCCAGACGCTCCTGGTCGACGACGGTGCCGAGGAGCGCGTCGGTGAGCTCCTCGACCGGCTCCTCGACCGGATGATCGACCGGATGATCGAGGAGTAGCCGTACCGACCTAGCCGAGGCTGGAGTAGGCGGCATAGAACGCCGCCGCGAGCGCCACCGCACCGCCGGCCGCCAGGGCGACCGGGAGCGCGCCCCGGATCCTGCGGACGACCATGCCGCCCAGGAGAGCCACCCCGGCGACGCCGGTCACGGTCCAGTAGACAGGGCTCGTGGTGTCCCCGATGATCGTCAGCCCGTAGGCGGCCTCGCCGATGCCGATGCCCGCGAGCAGCGCGGTGCCGAGCGCCGCGCGGACGCCCGAGGCACGCAGCCAGGAGGCCGCCACGCCGACGAAGGGGCCGACCACCACGCCTACGACGGAGAAGAGCATCGGGTCGTACACGAGGCCCCGCACCTGGGACGCCACCATGTACCCGAGCACCAGGAGCACGAAGCTGACCGCGCCCAGCACCGCTGCGGGTACGGTGCGTGCGCGGGACCAGTACACGAGCAGCGCCGTGAGCACCGTCCAGCCACTGGCGGAGTTGGCGAAGGAGGCGAAGGCGTCGGGCAGGAACCCCTGCGCGTACGACGTCAGGCCGCCCAGCAGGAAGCTCAGGGCGACGACAGCGCCGAAGCGTGCCACCTGAGCAAGGACCGTGGGACGGGTGGACGCGTCCTGGGCGACGGAGGTCCGGGTGGGCACGTCCCGGGCGACGGAGGTCATGGCTCGAACCTAATGAGCGACCGGTGCCCCGGACATCAACCCGAGGGCGGACCGCGATACGACCCAGGGTGGACTTGTGGGTGGCCGTGGCGCACCCAGGAGAACCGCGCCCTTCCGGGCCGACGCCGTTCCACGGAGAGTTGGGGTCATGAGCAACCCATCCGCCGTCGGGCGACCCAGGACCATCGTGTTCACCGAGGCGACCGTGCGCGTGGCGCCGTCACGCACCGTGGTCGGCGAGCTGTGGACGACCGACGGGACCATCACCCATGTCGGCCCGCCGCGCCTGCCCCACCCCGAGGACGCTCTGGTGATCGACGCCGCCGGGGCGACGCTCGTCCCGCTGGAGGTCGAGAGCGCGCTACGGGCGCAGACCCCTGCCGCTCGGAGCACCTACGACCTCACCGCGGGCAACCCGGCGACGCTCGCCGCGGTGCGCGGCAGGGTCGAGGAGTCGCGCATCACCCAGATGCTGGTCGTGTCGCCGCGCGACCTGGTCGCGGTGCTGGTCGACGGGGCACTCGTCGCGCAGGACGGTGCGCCGACGCGTCCGGCGGGCTCCACCGGGACCGCGCCCGGCGACCCACGCCTCGGCACCTGGGTCGACCGGAGCAAGGCGCTGGAGCAGCACCTGACCGCCGGCGGCCGGTACAGCGAGACCCGGAGCGGACGGCGGAACGCGTACACCGGCCGGTTCTGGCTCGACGGGGACCGCATCACGTACCTCGACGACCAGAACTTCTGGGCCTTCGGGGAGTTCGTGGACGGCGTGCTGCACCACGCGGGGTTCGTGATGCGACGCGGCGAGGCCGCCACACTCCTCGCCGGTGCTGTGGCCGAGCGCTAGCATGTCGCGCGCTCGGCCGGGACCCGGGGATCAGCCGGCCGCCGCCACGGGCTGCCGGAGGATCGTGCGCTGCTTCTCGGGAGCGACCCGGCGGGTGTCGCTGAGGTAGATCTCGTGGTGCTTGCCGACCATGCGGAGCCCGTTGCCGGGGATGAACTCGTCGTGCATCCGCGCGAGCACGTCGGCCTCGTCGTCGAAGGCGCCGACGTGCAGCGTCTGGACGCAGCGCCCTTCGGACAGCGATTCCAGGCGGAGGTCCGCGAGCCGGGACGGGCGCTTCCTCGCCCCGGCCTGCTCGACGGCGGCGGCGACCATGTCCCGGTCGATCCAGTCGGGCTGCATGATCATCAGGGTCCAGTCCCACCGCGACTTGTCCCGTGCCGCGGTGAAGGAGTCCATGTCGTCCGCCCACCACTGGCCCTCCAGCGGCATCACGACGAAGTCGCGCCCGAGGTCGCGCTTGCTGGCGAACTTGAGCGCGTAGGCCACCGGAT
Source organism: Promicromonospora iranensis (assembly GCF_028994775.1). GTDB lineage: Bacteria > Actinomycetota > Actinomycetes > Actinomycetales > Cellulomonadaceae > Promicromonospora > Promicromonospora iranensis_A. The sequence continues at coordinate 237,350 of NZ_JAJQMN010000004.1, forward strand.
AGAGCGTCTCGACCGCCGCGGCGAAGACCGGTGAGGTGTTCGGGTTCCCGTGCCCGTCGATCATCAGGTACTGCAGCTCGGGGACGTCGAGCACGCGGAACTGACCCACCCTCGCGCGGTAGGCATCGAGGCTCTTCTTGAGGTCGACCTTGTCAGTCATCCCACACCCGTGGCTCGGCCGGCGAGCCGTTCCCTTCCCTCGTCAGGAGCTCGGCGACACCAGTGAACCATGCGGTACCCGGGAGACCTGGGCGGGTGTCCCGCTCACGTACGCTGAGGCGGTGGACCCGACAACATCGACGGGGACGACCCGGGTGCTCCCGCGCAGTGGTCCGGACCCTTCTCGCACGACCGTGACCACGCGGTCCCTCACCCGGCCCGGCATCGACGGGACAGACGGAGCCCTCGCGGCCCGTGCCGACGGCACGTCGGTACGGGACACGCTCACCCGGTACTACTCCCTCACGAAGCCGGGAGTGCTCTACGGCAACGTGCTGACGGCGGCTGCCGGCTTCCTGCTCGCGAGCCGGGGGCAGGTGGACCTCTGGCTATTCGCCGCGCTGATCCTCGGCACGACGCTGGTGATCGCGTCGGCGTGCGTGCTCAACAACGTGCTCGACCGCGACATCGACAGCGCCATGGACCGCACCAGGAAGCGAGCCACGGTCACCGGCAGCGTCGGGGCGCGACCCGCCGTCGTCTTCTCGGTCGTGCTCGGCGTCGCCGGTATGGCGATGCTGGTCGCCTGGACGAACTGGCTGGTGGTGCTGGTCGGGCTGGGCGGGTTCGTCGTCTACGTGGTGCTCTACGGGATGCTGTCGAAGCGTCTGTCGATCCACGGCACGCTGGTCGGCAGCGTCTCCGGCGCCGCACCGATCCTCGCGGGATACGTCGCGGTCTCCGGTGTCGTCGACGCCGGCGCGGTGCTCGTCTTCCTCGCCGTGTTCCTCTGGCAGATGCCGGAGTTCTACTCGATAGCGGTCTACCGGCACGAGGAGTACGCCCGGGCCGGCGTCCCGGTGATCTCGGTCGTCCGGAGCATGCGGAACACGAAGATCCAGATCCTGGCGTACACCGTCGCCTTCGTGGTGGCCACCCTGCTGCTGCCGGTCTTCGGCTATGTCGGGATCGTCTACACGGCGGTGATGGGCGCCGTCGGCGCCTACTGGACCTGGCTCGGCATCATCGGCCTCCGGGCCGACGACGACGACCGCTGGGCACGGCGGATGTTCCGCTTCTCGCTCGTGGCCGTCCTGGCGCTCTGCCTGATGGTCTCGATCGGCCCCGTGCTGCCCTGACACATGAGAATGCCCCGCCGCGAGGCGGGGCATTCTCGTCTTTTCCTGGGTGGAGCTGGGGAGACTCGAACTCCCGACCCCCTGCATGCCATGCAGGTGCGCTACCAGCTGCGCCACAGCCCCGAAAGGGTGTTCACCCAGATGGGCGAGCGCCGTCAGTCTAGACCGATTCGGCCGCTGGGACCAAAGCGGGCGATCACTGCCCGACGCCGCCCATCCGGGCGACCCCTTCGTGGTCACGCCGCGGTGATGAGGCTCCCGGTGGCGGCACGCGCCCGGTCGAGCCTGCCCGCGACATCGGACCAGTTCGCCAGGTTCCAGAACGCCTTGACGTACTCGGCCTTGACGTTGAGGTAGTCCAGGTAGAACGCGTGCTCCCACATGTCGAGCATCAGCAGCGGGGTGACGCCCAGCGGCACGTTGGCCTGCTGGTCGAACAGCTGGAACACCAGCAGGCGTCCGCCGATGCTGTCCCAGCCGAGCACCGCCCAGCCGGACCCCTGGATGCCGGTGGCCACCGCCGCGAAGTGCGCCTTGAACGCCGCGAAGCTGCCGAACTGGTCGGCGATCGCGGCCGCGAGCTCCCCGTCCGGCTCGCCGCCACCCTCGGGTGAGAGGTTGTGCCAGAACACCGTGTGGTTGGTGTGCCCGCCCAGGTTGAACGCGAGGTTCTTCTCGTGCAGGTTCACCGCGGCGAGGTCGCCGCTCTCCCGCGCCGCGGCCAGCGCGTCGAGCGCGGCGTTGGCGCCCGCCACGTACGCGGCGTGGTGCTTGTCATGGTGCAGCTCCATGATCCGCCCGCTGATGTGCGGCTCGAGAGCCGCGTAGTCGTAGGGCAGGTCAGGCAGGGTGTAGACGGGCATCGATCGTCCTCTCATCGCATGATGTCGATACGTCCGACGCTAGAACCTCAACCTCGGTTGAGGTCAACGACGCCGGCGCCGGCAAGCCGGTGACCATCGACACACTCGTGGACGCCGAGCCCGGACTCCCCCGGCAGCACGTCGGGCCGCAGCCGGCGGTCTCGCCCGTAGTCGCCGTCGGACAGCGCACGGTACGGGATCGGGCGTTCGGCCCGCAGGCCGGCGATCCGCTCGCGCAGCCGGTCCGCCTCCTGGTCGAACCCGTCCCAGCCCGGCCGGTCGACACCGGAGACCAGGTGCGGGCGCAAGGGTGCCATGCCCGTGTACCAGGCGGTCCCGTGCAGGAGCGGGAAGAGCAGGTGCTCGAGGTCGCCGTTCTGGCCGCGCGGCTCGAACGACGAGCCCCGGTCCCCCGCGGTGACGACGGTGAGCATACGTCGGCCGACGAGGCCACCGTCGCCGTACTTGCGGGGCAGGCCCGCGTCGTCCTGGAGACCGAACGCGAACCCGTTGACGAACACCCGGTCGAACCAGCCCTTGAGGATGGCCGGCATGCCGTGCCACCACATCGGGAAGAGCAGCACCAGCAGGTCGGCCCGGCGCACCTTGTCCTGCTCGGTGACGATCTCGGGCGCGAGCGCACCGACGTCGTAGGCACGCCTCGACCGAAGCGTGACCGTCTCGCCGCCGTCCACGACGTCGCCGAAATCCTCCAGGCGCACCGCCGGGTCCCAGCCCATGGCGTAGAGGTCGGACTCCTCGACCGACCAGCCGGAGCCGTCCAGCGCGGCGCCCGCCACCCGGGCCAACTCCGCCGTCAGCGAGCGAGGGCTGGGATGTGCTGTGACGACCAGCGCGTACATGTGCTTCTCCTTCGACGACGAGCAGTACGTCCTCCACGCTAGGAACGTCGGTACGTTCTGCACAAGTACGCACATCGATGACGCATACTGACAGTTTGGATACTGTGGGTTCATGACCACCGCACCCGAGCCGATGCGCCTTCCCGTCCAGCGAGCCATCGAGGTGTGTCCCGTCGAGGTGTCGATGGCGGTGCTCGGCGGAGCGTGGAAGCTGAGCACCGTCAAGTACCTGCTCGAACGCACGCACCGGTTCGGCGAGCTGCAGCGGCGCCTCGGGACGGTCACCGCCCGCACCCTGACGCGGGTGCTCCGCGACCTCGAGGCCGACGGCATAGTCGTCCGCACCGTCTACGCGGAGGTGCCGCCCCGCGTCGAGTACTCCCTCACCGACCTCGGCCGGTCGTTGGACCAGGTGGTGGGGTGGTTGAACACCTGGGGCGCCGCGTACCCGCGGCCGGCTGACCCCGCCGGTGCTGAGCCCTCGGCGGAGTGACCGGCGTCACGTCCGCGTGCTGTTGACCGTGTCCCTACGGCACGGTCTGGAGTGGGTCTCGCACGGGTCGAGGACGAACGACGAGACGAGGGTGCGAGATGGATCGACGACGGATGATCAGGGCGGGTCTGGCAGCGGCGGTCGCGGCGGGGCTGGCCGGGACGCTGCTGGCCGCACCGGCCACCGGCGCCGCGGGACCGGCGAGCGGGCCTGACTGGGGAACCTGCCCGGAGGACATGCCGGCAGCGGCCCGCGCGCAGCTGGAGTGCGCGACCGTGCCGGTACCGCTGGACCACGACCAGCCGGACGGGACACGGATCGAGGTCATGATCTCCCGGCTGGCCAGCACCAAGCCGGCCGAGCGGCAGGGCGTGCTGCTCCTCAACCCGGGTGGCCCGGGTGGTTCAGGGCTGTCCCAGCCGGCCGACCTGACCGGGCTGGGGCTCCCGTCGACGGTCCTGGACGCGTACGACCTGATCGGCATGGATCCTCGAGGGGTCGGCCACTCTTCGCCGGTGAGCTGCGGCTTCACCGTCGAGCAGAACTACCCGGGCAACGTCCCGCCGTACGCCGAGGACGCGGCGGCCGTCACCGAACAGGCCAGGGCTGCACGGAAGATCGCCGACCAGTGCGCGGCCAACGACCCCGAGGGCCGCATGCAGCACATGACGACCGCCAACACGGCGCGCGACATGGACCTGATCCGGGAGGCGCTCGACGAGGAGCGGCTCAGCTTCTTCGGCGCGTCGTACGGCAGCGCCCTGGGCTCCGCCTACGCCTCGCTGTTCCCCGAGCGGGGCGACCGGGTAGTGGTGGACAGCAACCTCGGTGCGACCTCGCTCGACCGTGACAGCCTGCGCCGGTTCGCGCTCGGCATGGAGGACCGTTTCCCCGACTTCGCGAGGTGGGCGGCCGAGCGGCACGACAGCTACGGGACCGGCCGGACTCCCGGCCAGGTACGGGAGAACTTCCTCGCCCAGGCCGACCGGCTCGATCGCCGCCCGGTCGGCGGCATCGACGGTGCCACCTTCCGGTTCTACACGTTCGCAGGGCTCTACGCCGACAGCAGCTTCGGGGTGACGGCGCAGCTCTGGCAGGCGCTGGCCGACGGCGACGCCGCGTCGGCCGCCCGGCACGCCGAGGAGCTGGAGCCCGTGGTGGGCGGGGGCCCGACGGCAGGCTCCGCCCGGCAGACGGAGGGCGCGACTCCCTCCCCGTACGACAACACCTGGTCCGCGTTCCTGGCCGTCACGTGCAACGACACCGACTGGCCCGAGAGCGTCGCGACCTACCGGCGCGACGTCGCCGCCGACCGACAGCGCTACCCGCTGTTCGGGGCGGCCGCCGCGAACATCACGCCGTGCGCCTACTGGCACAACGACCCGGTCGACCCACCGGTGGAGTTCGACGCGGAAGGGCCCGAGAACGTCCTGGTGCTGCAGAACCTGCGTGACCCGGCGACCCCCCACCTCGGCGGGCAGCTGGCCCGCTCGGCGTTCGGTGACCGGGCCCGGCTGGTCAGCGTCGACGACGGCGGGCACGGCGTCTACGTGTACGGCGACAACCCCTGCGCGCTGAACACCACCACGCGCTTCCTCCTCGGCGGTGACCTGCCGGAGACCGACGTCTTCTGCGGTGCGTCGACCACCAGGAAGTCCTGAGGGGAAGCGAGACCCGGAGAAGAGACGAAGAAGCCGCCCGATCACGTGATCGGGCGGCTTCCCTTCGGTGGAGCTGGGGGGACTCGAACCCCCGACCCCCTGCATGCCATGCAGGTGCGCTACCAGCTGCGCCACAGCCCCGAAATGGTCTCCCCCAGCCATCCGGCCGGGCGAGCGTCGTTAGTCTATGCAGACCGACGCCAGGGACCAAATCAAAACCCGCGTGCGTTCCGTCACCCCGCCCGGCGCCGCACCGGACGGGTGCCCGTCACTGCCGCGCCTCGGGTCCGGACTGCCACGTGTCGAGCGGGTATCCGGCTCCCACGTTGTGCGCGACGAGCCGCCAGGCCGGCACCACGCCCGGTGGGGACGCGCGCAGGTGCGACCAGTGCACGTTGTGCAGGCCGTGCACTCCGCGCCACGTCGCCGGGTCGAGACCGAGGAGCCGGGTGATCGCCTGCGTGATAGCTGAGCCGTGAGACACCACGACGAGGGTCTCCCCCGCACCCAGCGCCTCGGCGTGCCGCAGCACGGCTTCTTCCATCCGGCGGGCGACGGCGTCCTTGGACTCCACGCCGTCGACCGGGGGTTCGCCGCCGCTGCGCCAGACCGCGTGCTCGTCCGGCCAGCGCTCGGCGATCTCGCCGTCGGTCATGCCCTCCCAGATGCCGAACGAGCGCTCACGCAGCCCGGCGTCGGTCACGACCTCCAGGCCGACGTGCCGCGCGTAGGCGGCGGCCGTGTCCCTTGCCCGCTCGAGGTCGCTGGCGACCACGAAGGACGCCTTGTGCGACGCCGCCAGCGCCGTGGCGCCCTGCTCCGCCTGCCACCGCCCGACCTCGTCGAGGGGGATGTCGATCTGGCCCTGCAGCCGCAGTCCCGCGTTGTATGCCGTGCGCGCGTGCCGGAGCAGCACGATCGTCCCAGCCGTCACCGGCGCGGATCTCCGGCCAGGTGGATCGCGCCGTCGTCGGGGTCGCTGTACTCGCCGGTGTCGCCGCCACCCTGCGCGTCCTCGGGGAGCGGGATCGCCGGGCAGTCCTTCCACAGCCGCTCGAGCGCGTAGTAGGTCCGGTCCTCGGCGTGCTGGACGTGCACGACGACGTCGCCGAAGTCGATCAGCACCCACCGCGCCTCGGACTTGCCCTCCCGGCGGATCGGCTTGACGCCCTCCTTGAAGAGCTGCTCCTCGACGGCGTCGACGATCGCCGAGACCTGCCGCTCGCTGGCACCGGACGCGATGAGGAACACGTCGGTCAGCACCAGCTGCTCGCTCACGTCGAGCGCGATGATCTCCTGCGCCTTGACACTGCTCGCGGCTCGCGCCGCGAGGATCGCGAGACTTGTAGCACGTTCTGTAGCGGTCATGCCGCACCACCTCCTATGAAGCCGGGCAACGTGCCCGGCAGTGTGCCGAGCAGGGCGGCCGCCTGGTCCTGCGGGATGGAGCTGTCACCCTCGAGGACAAGCTTCCAGATCAGAAGGCCCAGCACGAACGCCACGACCACCAGGATGATGTAGTGCAGCCAGGTGTACTGCGGGCCCTCGTCCTCTTCCTCGTCCCATTCCTCCTCCACCTCGCGGCGGGAGGACCGGGACGGCGCGACGGGGCCGGGACCGAACTGGCCACCGGGAGCGCCGGGGTGCTGCTGCTGCGCCGGGCCACCTGGTTGGCCGGAACCCGGACCGCTGGGGCCACCCGCGCCGGGACGGCCGGGGAACGGTGAACCGGGAGCCGCAGGCGCGCCGCCCGGCGGCAGCGACTGCGGGGCCGCCTGAGCGGGGGACTCCCACGGGAGCGCGGGAGCGGGTGCCGCGCCGGCCATCGGGCCGCTGGGCGCGCCGCCGCCGGGCTGACCCGGGCCACCGGGACGCTGCTGGGCGAGGCCGCTCGGCGCACCGGGACGGGTCCCGAACGGCGACGGCGGGCTCGACGGCGGCTGGGTCGGGGCGGACGGCGGAGCGCTCCACTGCGCCGTCTGCCCGGAGTCGCCGGACCGGCCGGGGCCACCGGGCAGGCCGGGGCCCTGGCCCGGGCCCTGCGGAGCGTTCTGTCCACCGAACCTCCCGGACCGGCCCTGCTGCGGAGCAGGCGGGACGGGGGCGGCGGACGGACGGGATCCGAACGGGTTGGGCGGTCCGGCCTGCGGGCCGGGGCCGCTCTGCGGGCCCGGGCCGCCGGGGCCCTGCTGGCCGGGGCCACCGGGACCGGAGGGCTGCTGGCCGCGACCAGGAGCACCACGGCCGGGGCCCGACGGCGGTGCGCCGTGGCCGGCCGGACCGGACGGCGCGGCGCCCGGGCGGCTCTGCCCGGGCGCTCCGGCGCCGTACGACGGCGGGTTGCCGCCAGGCTGCTGCACGGGCGTCAGGCGACCGGTCGCGTCCACACCGCGCGTGCCACCCGTCGCCTGCGGGGGCCGGGCGACCGGCGGGTTCTGCGGCGACCAGCCGCCCTCTGGCGCGGGCGCACCGCGGTGCGGAGGCTGCTGCGGCCCGCCCTGGGGCGGGTAGGCACCGCTGCCGGAAGGACCGGCAGCGGCAGCCGCGGCGGCAGCCTCACGCTCGCGGATCTCGCGGCGCGTCATGGGACGACCCTTGTTGTCACTCATCGTGAAGACCTCGATACAGTCCGTGCTTGGCGATGTACTGGACCACGCCGTCAGGCACCAGATACCAGACCGGCAACCCCTCCTCGGCCCGACGACGACAGTCGGTCGAGGAGATAGCTAGCGCAGGAACCTCGAGCGTCGTCACACCGTCCCGAGGAAGCCCGTCCACGGAGAGCATGTGCCCTGGCCGTGTGACAGCGACGAAGTGTGCCATGTCCCACAGCTTCTCGGCATCCTTCCACCGAAGAATCTGCTGGATGGCGTCCGCACCCGAGATGAAGAAGAGGTCCGCCTCCGGTCGCTGCTCGCGCAGGTCGCGGAGGGTGTCCACCGTGTAGGTGAGGCCCGCTCGGTCGATGTCGACGCGACTCACCGTGAAGCGTGGGTTCGACGCCGTCGCGATCACCGTCATGAGATAACGGTGCTCCGCCGGGGTGACCCGTTGCTCCTGCTTGAATCCTGGTCGGCCCGTGGGGACGAAGACGACTTCGTCCAGCCCCAGGTGGGCGACCGCCTCGCTGGCGGCCACGAGGTGGCCGTGGTGGATGGGATCGAACGTGCCGCCCATCACCCCGATGCGCGGCCTGGTCCCAGTGGGGGCACTCATACCGTGGGTGCACTCATCTGGTCGTCAGGCTCCCGTCTGGCGGATCAGTGCCGGTTACCGACGTTGCGGAACGCGAACGTGACAACCAGTGCGGCCACGAGCGAGCCGAAGGCGATCAGGCCGAGGACGATCGGTGCGACCGGCTCGCTGGCGTGCTCCGAGGCAGCCTCAGCGGCAAGGACGGCGTTGTGCAGCACGGGGGTTCCTCCCAGTCGGACGTGCTCAGGTGGCCTTTAGTCTCTCACGGACGAATTGCGCCGAGTGCATCGCGGCACGGGGTCGCAAGGAGATCCTGCGGAGGTCTCCGGGATGCCGGTGAACCGTCAAGGCTTGATATGACCGTCACCCGTGACCACCCATTTGGTGGTGGTGAGCTCCGCCAGTCCCATGGGACCACGCGCATGCAGCTTTTGCGTGGAGATGCCGATCTCCGCACCCAGGCCGAGCTCGCCCCCGTCGGTGAACCGGGTCGACGCGTTCACCATCACGGCCGCGGAGTCGACCTCCGCGACGAACCGGTCCGCCGCGGCGATGTCGCGCGTCACGATGGCCTCGGTGTGGCCGGACGACCAGGTACGGATGTGCTCGATGGCCGCGTCCAGCGACTCCACCACGCGCACCCCCAGCTCCAGGGCCAGGTACTCCGTCGCCCAGTCCTCGTCCGTGGCGGGAACCATGTCGGCTCCGTCCGGGGCGAAGGACATGGCGGCGGGGTCACCGTGCAGCACCACGCCGGCGTCGGACAGCGCGGCGAGCGCCGCCGGGAGGAAGGCCGCGGCGGCGTCCTCGTGCACGAGCAGCGTCTCCGCCGCGTTGCACACACCGACCCGCTGGGTCTTCGCGTTCATCACGATCGCCACGGCCATGGCGACGTCGGCCGTCGCGTCCACGTAGACGTGCACATTGCCGACACCCGTCTCGATCACGGGCACCAGCGACTCCCGCACGACGGTCTGGATGAGGTCGGCGCCGCCCCGTGGGATCAGCACGTCCACCAGGCCGCGGGCCCGCATCAGCGCCACCCCGCCGGCCCTGCCGTACGGGTCGATCGTCTGAACAAGGTCCGCGGGGAGGCCCTGTGCCGCGAGGGCGTCCCGGACCACCGCGACGATCACCGCGTTCGACGCCGCCGCGGCGCTCCCCCCGCGCAGGATCACCGCGTTGCCGGACTTCAGGGCGAGGCCGGCGGCGTCGACGGTGACGTTCGGGCGGGCCTCGTAGATCATGCCGACCACACCCATCGGCACCCGGACCTGGCGCAGGCGCAGGCCGTTGGGCAGGGTCTGCCCACGCACCACCTCGCCGACCGGGTCGGGCAGCACGGCGACGTCGCGCAGCGCGTCGGCGATCTGCCCGATGCGCTCCGGGGTGAGCGCGAGCCGGTCCAGGAGCCCGTCGGACATCCCGTTCGCGCGCCCCCGCTCCAGGTCCTCGGCGTTCGCGGTCACGATCCGCTCCGCGGCGCTGACGAGGGCATCCGCGATGGCGCCGAGCGCGGCGTCCTTCGTCATGCGGTTCGCCGTGGCGAGGGTGCGCGACGCGACCTTGGCCCGGTGCGCGACGTCGCGCACCGCGGCGGTGACGTCCGCGGTGCCCGACGGCGGCGGTGTGGCTGCTCCGGGGGTCTCGCCTCCGGTACGGGTCGCCTCGTCCTGACTCACTGTCGTCATGCGTCGAGAGTACGTCGGACGCGGGGCAAAACCGAGGACGAATCCGCGGTGCGGACGATCGGCCCGACGAGCGGTGCGGCGAGACGTCCGGCGGCACACAGCGCAGCCGCACACAGTGCAGCCGCACACAGTGCAAGGGACCGAACTCGGCGAGATCGGTCCCTTGCACTGAGATCGGTCGTTTGATTGACCGATCTCAGTGCAAGCGACCGAAGTCGACGACAGACCTGTGCAACGGACCGAACTCGAGCCAGCCCGATCAGGCCGTCGACCAGATCAGCCCCACCAGCCGGATCGAGCGCGTCAGCCGGATCGAGCGCGTCAGCCGGATCGAGCGCGTCAGCCGGAGCAGGCCCACCCGCCAGATCAGCCCGCCAGATCAGCCTGTCAACCAGACCGGCCCGACCACGGATCAGGCCGCCGACCGGATCGCCCCCTCGAACAGATCGCCCCTCGAACAGATCGGCCCCTCGAACAGATCAGCTCGTCGGTCGGTCGAGCACCAGGTCGTCCCGGTGCACGACCACGCGGTCGTACCCCTCCCCCAGCTCCTCGCGGAGCGCGTACGTGGAGCGTCCCAGGAGCGCGGGAAGGTCGCTCGCGTCGAACGCGACGAGGCCCCGCGCGACCACCGTGCCGTCGGGAGCGACGAGCTCCACCGGATCACCGGCGTCGAACTGGCCCTCGGCCTTCGTGATGCCGGCGGGAAGCAACGAGGCGCGGCCGCCGAGAACGGCGCGCGCGGCGCCGTCGTCCAGGTGGAGACGGCCCTCCGTGCGGGCGGCGTGGGCGATCCACAGCCGGCGTGCCGAGGTGCGGCGTCCCGCTGCGGCGAAGAACGTACCGACGTCGTCGCCAGCGAGCGCGGCGGCCGCGTTGCCCGCGAGCGTCAGGACCGTGGGGACACCCGCGCCGGTGGCGATCCGCACCGACTCCAGCTTGGTGACCATGCCACCGGTGCCGACGGCGCTGCCGCGTGCGGTCACCTCCACACCGGCGATCTCGGCGAGGTCGTCGACCAGCGGGATGCGCCGGGCGCCGGGGCGCGACGGCGGGGCGTCGTGCAGGCCGTCGACGTCGGTCAGGAGCAGCAGGGCGTCGGCCAGCACGAGGTGCGAGACGAGCGCCGCGAGGCGGTCGTTGTCACCGAACTTCAGCTCGTCGGTGGTGACGGCGTCGTTCTCGTTGATGACCGGGACGACGCCCAGCGCGAGGAGCCGCTCCAGCGCCCGCTGCGCGTTGCGGTAGCGGGCGCGGCGGACGGTGTCCTCGGCCGTGAGCAGGATCTGTCCGATCTGGATCCCGAACGCCGCGAACTCCTCCTGGTACCGGCCGGCGAGCTGCCCCTGACCCACCGACGCCGCCGCCTGCATGGTGGCGAGGTCGCGTGGCCGCGTCCCGAGCCCGAGCGGGCCGATGCCCGCCGAGATGGCGCCCGAGGTGACCAGCACGATCTGGGTGCCCGCGGCATGCCGCGCCGCGAGGACCTCGACGACGCCACGCAGCGCTCCGACGTCGAGGTGACCGTCCGGACCCGTCAAGGACGACGAGCCGATCTTCACCACCACGCGCCGGGCACCGGCGATCACGGACCGAGCGCTCGGCACGCCCTGGGCGTCCTGTGCGCTCTCGACGCGCTGCGCGTCCTGGGGACCGTCCGAAGAGTCGAGGGAGTTCACGTCCTCATCTTCCCCGCACGGCGGCCCCGGGCGCGCGGTCATTTCACGGGCCGGGCAACCAGCACGTGCCAGAAGGGCAGGTCACCGGGATGACCTGCCCTTCTGGCGCTGCACCCGTCCGGGTCAGTCGGCGTCGGGGTCGGTCCAGTGGCCGGCCTCGCGCTCGGTCCACAGCTCGCGCCGCGCCTCGGTCTTGGCGTCCATGCGCTCGTTGAACTCCCGGCGCTTGTCGCCACGCGTCGGCCGCTCGTTCTGGTCGAGCCGCAGGTCGGTGCCGCGGCCGCCGAGCAGCTCCGGGCCGGTCTGCAGCGTGGGCTCCCAGTCGAAGACGACGGCGTTCTTCGGGTCCCCGATGCGCACCTCGTCGCCGGCGACGGCGCCCGCCTTGAACAGCCCGTCCTCGATGCCGATCTTCGCGAGCCGGTCGGCGAGGAAGCCGACCGCCTCGTCGTTGTTGAAGTCGGTCTGCTTCACCCAGCGCTCCGGCTTGGCGCCGCGCACCTCGAACCAGTAGCCGGTCTCGTCGCCACCGAGGCGGCGCACGGTGAACCTGGCCTCGTCGACGGCGCGCGGACGCAGCACGACCGGAGCGGGCGCGGGCGGAGGCGCCGCGGCACGCGCCTTCTCCACGGTCTCGGCCAGGGCGAACTTCAGCTCGCGCAGGCCCTCGTGGCTGGCGGTCGAGATCTCGAAGACGCGCAGCCCGCGCTCCTCGAGGTCCGACTTCACGAACTCCGCGAGCTCACGGGCCTCGGGCACGTCGATCTTGTTGAGCACGACGAGACGCGGGCGCTCGGTGAGCGGCACGCGGCCGCCCTCGATACCGATGTCACCCGCGTACTTGGCGAGCTCCTCCTCGATCACGTCGAGATCGCTGATCGGGTCGCGCCCCGGCTCCAGCGTGGCGCAGTCGAGGACGTGCACGATCATGGCCGTGCGCTCGATGTGCCGCAGGAACTCCAGGCCGAGGCCCTTGCCCTCGCTCGCGCCCGGGATCAGGCCCGGGACGTCCGCGACGGTGAACCGCGACTGGTCGGCCTGCACCACGCCCAGGTTCGGCACCAGGGTGGTGAACGGGTAGTCGGCGATCTTGGGCCGGGCGGCAGAGATCGCGGCGATCAGGGACGACTTGCCGGCGCTCGGGAAGCCCACGAGCGCGACGTCGGCGATCGTCTTGACCTCGAGCTCGATGTCGGCGGTGTCGCCCTCCTCGCCGAGCAGCGCGAAGCCGGGGGCCTTGCGCGTCTGCGACGACAGCGCCCGGTTGCCCAGGCCGCCCTTGCCGCCCGCGGCGACGACGTACTCGGCGCCCTCACCCACGAGGTCTGCCAGGACGTTGCCGTCCATGTCCTTCACGACCGTGCCGTCCGGCACCTTCAGGATCAGGTCGCCGCCCTTGGTGCCGTCCTTGTCGCCGCCCATCCCCTGGGTGCCGGACGTCGCCCGCCGGTGCGGCGAGTGGTGGTACTCGAGCAGCGTGGTGGTGCTCGCGTCGACGACGAGCTTCACCGTGCCGCCGTCACCGCCGTTGCCCCCGTCGGGCCCCGCGAGGGGCTTGAACTTCTCGCGGCGGATCGAGGCGCAGCCGTTCCCGCCGTTTCCCCCGGCGGCATGGAGCACCACCCGGTCTACGAAGCTGGCCATGTCTCGATCCTCTCAAAAACTGCTCAGGCAGAGCGGCCCTGCACGAGCCGCTCAAGAAAAAAGCGAAGGGGACGCACCGTCACCGGTGCGCCCCCTTACGCGGAAGCCGAGGCTCAGACCTCGGCGGCGACGATGTCGATGACCTTGCGGCCACGACGCGCACCGAACTGCACGGCGCCGGGGGTCAGGGCGAACAGCGTGTCGTCCTTGCCACGGCCGACGTTGATGCCGGGGTGGAAGTGGGTGCCGCGCTGGCGGACGATGATCTCGCCGGCCTTGACGACCTGGCCGCCGAAGCGCTTCACGCCGAGGCGCTGGGCGTTGGAGTCGCGACCGTTGCGCGAGGAGCTCGCGCCCTTCTTGTGTGCCATCTCAGGACCTGTCTTTCGGGACGAAGGAGAAGAAGAAGTATCGGGATCACGCGCGGGCCGTCAGGCCCGCAGCGGAAGTCACTTGATGTTGGTGACCTTGAGCCGGGTCAGCGACTGACGGTGACCCTGACGCTTGCGGTAGCCGGTCTTGTTCTTGTACTTGAGGATCGTGATCTTGGGACCCTTCTCGTCCCGCACGACCTCAGCGGTGACCTTGACCTTCGCCAGCTTCTTCGCGTCGGTGGTCACCTTCTCCCCGTCCACGAGCAGGAGGGCCGGGAGCTCGAGGGTCTCACCGGGCTTCGCCTGGACACGGTCCATGACGACGATGCTCCCGACGGACACCTTCTCCTGACGGCCACCAGCCTTGACGATCGCGTACACCACGTTCAACTCATCTCTCTAGTCTTGGCGTGCGCGCACGACGGAATCCATCGGCTTTGCTGTGACTCGCTCCGCCGCGGCGGTCGAGTGCGATGCGCCATGGGCACGCAGGACGGGTGCGCAGACAGCACACCGAAGCACTAGGTTACGCGACGCCCTCGACGGGTTCAAACCGGAGGGCACGTGGCCTTGGCCACCTTCGAGGCGCGGCTTCGAGCACGGCCGTAGACGCCGCCTGCCGCCCCACCGTACCCGGAACCGCGTCTGATGCCCGGGAACGCGCCGGTTCTCGACCGCCCGTCCTTCTCGAAGTCACGACTTGATATGCGCGAAACAAAGCCAAAACACGCCGTCTGCTAACGTTCATGACTGTTTTTTGACCGAGCATTCTTCGCCGCACCGAGAGGAACCTCCGATGGCGAGCCGCAGGAACAACGGCAAACCCACCGAACATCCCGCTCTGCTGCCCGGTCTGGGCGTCGAGCGGACCTCCAGCAACTTCGGCACCAGCTGGGGGGTGTTCGCGTTCGCCGCCGTGCTGGTGGCAGTCGTCATCATCTGGGGGGCCACCGCGCCCAGGAGCCTCGCGACGGCGTCGAGCACCGGCCTGGCCTGGGTCTCCGGCTCGTTCGGCTGGCTGTTCGGCCTGCTCACCTGCACGGTGTTCGCCTTCATGATGTGGCTCGGGTTCGGCCGGTACCGCAACATCCGGCTGGGCCAGGACGACGAGCAGCCCGAGTTCTCCACCGGTTCGTGGCTCGCGATGCTGTTCTCCGCCGGTATCGGCATCGGCCTGCTCTTCTACGGCCCGTACGAGCCCATGACGTACTTCCTCGACCTACCGCCGGCGTACGAGAACCTCGATCCGGGCACCAACCCGGCGATGCACTCGGCACTCGTGCAGACCCTGTTCCACTGGGGCCCCATGGCGTGGGCCTACTACGCGCTGGTGGGCGGAGCGGTCGCCTACGCCGCCTACCGCAAGGGACGCACCCCGCTGATCTCCTCGCTCCTCGAGCCGATCTTCGGCGACCGCACCAAGGGTCCGCTCGGCGCCGTCGTCGACTCCTTCGCGATCATCGTCACCCTGTTCGGCGTCGCCGTGTCGCTCGGCATCGGCGCGCTCCAGATCGGGCGCGGCGTCGAGATCGTCGCCGGTACCGGCCCACTCGGCAACGGGGCGATCATCGGCATCATCACCGTACTCACGGTCGCGTTCATCATCTCGGCGGTCTCGGGCGTGAAGCGCGGCATCCGCGCCCTCTCGAACATCAACATGGTGGTCGCGGGACTCCTCGGGGTCTTCGTGTTCGTGGTCGGTCCGACGGCGTTCCTGCTGAACCTGTTCCAGGGAACGCTCATGCAGTTCGTCGGCGACTCGTTCCGCCTCATGGCGCAGACCGCCGCCACCTCTCCCGACGCGCAGGCGTTCATGGACAGCTGGACCACCTACTACTGGGCGTGGTGGGTGTCGTGGACGCCGTTCGTGGGCCTGTTCATCGCCCGGATCAGCCGCGGCCGCACCCTGCGCGAGTTCGTCACCACAGTCATCGTGACGCCGAGCGTCGTGTGCCTCGTGTGGTTCACCATCCTGGGTGGCACGTCGATGTGGATGGAGCAGGCCAACGGCGCGCTGAGCTCCGCCGAGTCGCCGCAGGACATGCTGTTCGCCCTGCTGCACCAGCTGCCGGCCGGCACGTTCACGTCGATCGTCGCGATGGTCTCCATCGTCATCTTCTTCGTGACGAGCGCCGACTCCGGCTCCGTCGTCATGGCGAGCCTGTCCCAGCGCGGCAACCCGAACCCGAGCTCGTGGGTCACCATCGTCTGGGGCATCGCGCTGGCGGCCATCGCCGCCGTCCTGCTCGTGGGTGGCGGTTCCGTCGCGCTGAACGGGCTGCAGAGCCTCGTCATCATCACCGCGCTGCCGTTCGCACTGGTGGTGATCCTCGTGATGATCGCGTGGGGCAAGGACCTCGCCCGCGACCCGCAGACGCTGCGGCGGCGCTACGCCCGGGAGGCGATCGTCCAGGGTGTCCGCACCGGCATCGAGAAGCACGGCGACGACTTCGTGGTCGGAGTCGTGCGCACCGAGGGCGTCGACAACGGCGCGGGCGCCTGGCTCGACTCCGAGGACCCGGCACTCACCGAGTGGTATCGGCCGGAGGAGACCGAGCTGCCCACCAACGGGTCCGGGTCCGTGGACCCGACGGCGGACGCCGGCGAACCCGAGCCCGTCGGCTCACGCTGAGGTCGTTGCGGGCGCACACCGCACTGCCCTGCGAGGGCTGAGAACACATCGCCCGGGGTGGGCACCTGGCGACCTCGATCCGCCTGTGCCTACCCTGGGACGGGTGATCCCGATGGTCTCTGAACCAGCATTCGAGCACGACGACATCGAACGCGCCATGCGCGCGGTCCCTCGCCGCGAGTTCCTGCCGCGGGCACAGCGGCCGCTCGCACACCAGGACCGGCCGCTGCCGATCGGGCGCGGACAGACCTCGTCCCAGCCCGCCACGGTCGCCGCCATGCTCCGCCTGCTGCGGGTGCCGCTCGGCGCGCGTGTGCTCGACGTCGGCGCGGGCTCCGGCTGGACCACGGCGCTGCTCGCCTATCTGGTCGGTCCCCAGGGCTCGGTGCTCGGCGTCGAGCGCGACAGCAGGCTCGTCGCATGGGGCGGCGCCAACGTCGCACGCACCGGGATGGGCTGGGCGAGCATCGAGCAGGCCACGCCCGGCACCCTCGGCCATCCCCGGGAGAACGGCTGGGACCGGATCCTCGTGTCGGCGGCGGCCCCCGCGCTGCCGCGCGCCCTGGTCGAACAGGTCGGCTACGGCGGCCGCATGGTCATCCCCGTCCGGACGACGCTGCTCCTCATCGAACGGCTACCGGACGGCCGCACCCGCGCGACCGACCACGGTGGATACCGATTCGTACCGCTGATCGAGGATCCCGAGACCTGAGCCCAAACCGGCACAGACGCGACTTTACGGGCTGATTCGAAATGAAATCCACAAGCAGAGGTCAATACATCGTCTAAAAGCCTTCGCGAGGCATCCACATCTGCCCCTCGCGACCGTAACCTACGGTCCCGTAGGCTCTGGGCATCTGCACTATGGGCGAGCACGTCCGACTCCACGGCTGAGAAGTCGACACCGAGCATGTGAGGACCACATGGCCCAAGCTGCCCCCCTCGTCCGCGACGGCTTCCGCCCGACGAAACCCCGCGACCCCAACGCGCAGCCGGTGACCAGCACGTACACGTCGCTGGCACGCACCGTGCGCGACGCCGGACTGCTCAACCGGGCACACCACTACTACGCCTGGACCCTCGCCGCGCTCACCGTTGCGCTCGGCGGGATCATCACCGGATTCGTCCTGCTGGGCGACTCCTGGTTCCAGCTGCTGATGGCCGGAGCACTCGGCCTCGTGCTGACCCAGTTCGCCTTCGTGGCGCACGAGGCGTCGCACCGCCAGGTCCTCGAGTCCGGACGTCGCAACGACCAGCTGGGCCGCTTCCTGGCCAACGCGGTGGTCGGCATCAGCTACTCGTGGTGGATGAACAAGCACACCCGGCACCACGCGAACCCGAACCGGGTCGGCAAGGACCCGGACATCGCGAACGACACGATCGCCTTCACCGAAGAAGGTGTCCGCCAGCACCGCGGGCTCAAGCGGTGGATCAACCGCTACCAGGGCTGGCTGTTCTTCCCCCTCCTCACCCTCGAGGGCCTGAACCTGCACGTCACCTCGATCCAGTCGCTGTTCCGGGGAACGCCGGAGACGCTCCGGTCCCGCGTGGGCGAGCTCGTGGCCATCGCGGTACGCCTCAGCGTGTACGTCGCGATCCTGATGCTGGTGCTGCCGGTCGGCATGGCCTTCGCGTTCCTCGGCGTCCAGATGGCCGTGTTCGGCGTGTACATGGGCGCGTCGTTCGCCCCGAACCACAAGGGCATGGCGATCATCCCCGCCGACAGCAAGCTCGACTTCCTCTCGAAGCAGGTGCTGACGTCGCGCAACATCCGCGGTGGACGGTTCATGAACATCCTCATGGGCGGGCTCAACTTCCAGACCGAGCACCACCTGTTCCCGAGCATGCCCCGGCCGCACCTCATCAAGACGGCCGAGATCGTCCGTGAGCACTGCGCGAACCTCGGCATCACCTACACGGAGACGAGCCTGGGTCAGTCGTACCTGATCGTCGTCGAGTACCTCAACCGGGTGGGCCTCGCGGCACGCGACCCGTTCGACTGCCCGGAGTACCACTCGCTCCGCAAGGTCTGACCTCCGGGGCAGCGGCAGACCTTGCCGCGCCGAACGGCGCGAGCGATCGGTAGAAAGTCAGGTGGTCGGCAGCTCAAGCTGC
Organism: Promicromonospora iranensis; assembly: GCF_028994775.1. GTDB lineage: Bacteria > Actinomycetota > Actinomycetes > Actinomycetales > Cellulomonadaceae > Promicromonospora > Promicromonospora iranensis_A. The sequence goes on from NZ_JAJQMN010000004.1 coordinate 255,858, forward strand.
CGACCACCTGACTTTCTGCCGACCACCTGACGTTCTGCCGGTCACCCGCCCAGGTCGGCGTGCCGCCGGCAGCGCGCCTCGTACGACTCCGCGCCGCCGACGTGGGCGGCTACCGGCACGAGCGCGTCTCCCGGGTCCACCGTGCCGGCGTCGGACACGGACGGCGCCCCCGTGACCCGCACGTGGAACGCGGCGTCCGCGCCGCACACGGAGCACACGGCGGTGAGCTTCTCGACCGACTCGGCGAGCGCCATCAGCTCCGGCAAGGGAGAGAAGGGCTGCCCGTCGAACGTGACCGACAGCCCCGCCACGACCACGACCAGCCCCCGGCGCGCGAGGTCCGCCGCCACGGGCACGAGGCCGGCGCCGAAGAACTGCGCCTCGTCGACGGCGACGAGCTCGACCTCCGCCGCGTCCTCCCGGTCGACGTCTCCGGGCCTCGCGCCGGATCCGGTGCGGGCCTCGACCAGGGCGATGATGTCCGCGGCGTCCGGAACCGTGTGCGACGGCACCCCCATCCCCGAGTGCGAGCTCACCCTGCCGGGGCCGCTGCGGGCGTCCAGCGCATGGCTCACCACCAGCACGCCGCGCCGGGCGATCCGGGCGCGCCGCACGCGGCGCAGCAGCTCCTCGGACTTGCCCGCGAACATCGGGCCGGCGATCACTTCGAGGCGCCCAGCGCCCAGGCCGTCTTTCATGGATGCCATCCAAGCACTCAGCTACGTTGCCGACATGACTGCCGACGTCAGAACCGTACTGTTCCTCCCCGGGCTGGGTGCCGGGGTAGACCCGTGGGACGCCCAGCTGCGCGCGCTGCCCTCCGGGTTCACGGGCCTGGCCCCGGACATCCCGGGGCTCGACCAGGCGGCGACGCCCGGCGAGTTCACGCTCGCGGGTGCGGCTCTGGCGCTGCGTGACCTGCTCGACGAGCGGGGTATCGAGCGAGCGCACGTCTGTGGACTGTCCCTCGGTGCGATGACGGCTACCCAGCTCGCGCTCGACTTCCCCGAGCGGGTCGCCTCCCTCGTGCTCTCGGGCAGCCAGGTCCGACCGCACCCCACGCTGATGCTGATCCAGCGCACGATCATCCGGATGCTGCCGGAGCGCACCGCCGAGGGCATGGCCATGACCAAGGCGCAGTGGCTCGGCGGCGTCCGGGTGGTCGCGGACATTAACTTCCGGGGGAAGCTCGCGACCATCGAGGCGCCGACCCTGGTGCTGTGCGGCAGCCGCGACGTCGCCAACATCCCGGCCGCCCGCGAGATCGCCGCCACCGTGCCGAACGCCGAGCTGCGCATCATCCCGCGCGCCGGCCATCCGTGGAACCAGCAGTTCCCGGAGCTGTTCTCCCGGACCATCGCCGATTTCTACGAGCGGCTGTCGGCAGCCGGCTGACGTTCCCAGCGGTCCCGCCACTCGTCGCGGAGCACGCCCATGACCACAGAGTCGTGGCGCACGCAGTCGACCACCCTGGCTTGACGAAACCGCGCCTCCTCCACGAAGCCCAGCGCCTTCCCGACCTCGAGCATCGCCTCGTTGCCCGACCACGTCGCGAAGTCCAGGCGCACCCACCGCGTGCTCGCGAACAGGAAGGTCGTCCACAGCGCGAGCGCGGTGCGCCCGATCCCCCGGCCCCGCACGGCCGGGTCGTACACGGTGACGCCCATGCGCGCCCATTCCGTCTCGCGCGACTCCCAGTACCACGCCACGGTCCCGACGAGCTCACCGCCGACGTCGACCACCAGCCGGCCCGGCGGCAGCGCTCCTGCGCCCGACGGCGGCGCGGACGACGGCGGATCCGCCGGCTCAGGCTGCGGAGCTCCGGACCCCGGCCAGGCCAGGCCGTGGCTCTGAGCCAGAGCCGTGACGAGGGCGTCGGCCTGTCCCGCGCTAGGCACCGGGTAGTACGGGCCGTCCCAGCGATGCCAGTCGTGCTCCGGCCGCAGCCAGCCGCGGAAGGCGTCCAGGTCGGGAACGGTCCAGCCGCGAAGGGTCACGACCGTTCCGGAGTCCGTCACGCCGCGGGCGAGGCTCTTGACTGTCACGGCTCATCCTCCCCCGGTTCGGGTGCGCGAACGGAAGTCCTTTTTGCGGCAAGGAGTTGGGCATGCACCGGGAGCCCGGAGCATGCCCAACCGTCTCTGGAAAAAACCTCGTTCCCGCGGACCCGCCTACAGGACCCGGGAGACGCCTGGGATGCGCCGCAGCAGGTGGGCGAAGCCCCAGCACAGCGGGATCGAGAGGGCCAGCAGGATCAGGAACTTCACGCCGGCCGGGGCGACCAGCGGAGCGAACAGCACCGCCACGCCGACCAGCACCAGCGGGTGGATGACGTACACCGCGAACGAGTTCTGGGCCGCCCACCGGGCCCACGCCGGTGTGGCGGAGAACCGCTGCCGGAACAGGACCAGCAGCGCCACGACCATGCTCACCGCGAAGACGTTCTCGGCGAGGGAGGAACCCAGCTGGGCGAGCAGCCCGGCACCGGGTGCCGTCGCGAGGGCGGCGGTACCGAGCGCCGGCCCGAGGCTGACGAGCGCCACGACCGCCGCCACGCGCCCCTGCCGCACGGTGAGCGTGGTGAGCCAACCACGGCGCGATGCCAGCAGACCGACCACGAAGAGGATCACGTACTGCGGCAGGTACGCCGGGGAGGGCATGCCGGAGAACTCCCAGTAGGTCCCGGACGGCACCACGAGCCGCCAGAGGAACGTCACGACGGTCAGCAGCGTCACGAGACCCGCGATCCCCCGGAACCGGACCGGCTGGTGCTGGGACTCGGCCACCGTCGAGCCGGCGGCGTCGGGCAGACCGGACCGCACGGCCGAACGGGCGCGCAACGCGCGGAAGGCGGCGTACGCGAGGGACATCACCAGGAGCACCTCGACGAACCAGAGCGGTCCGACGTCACCCGCGGTGAACCAGAACCGCAGGAACGACTCCCCCTCGGCGCTGCGCGCCGGCCACTCCTGCAGGGACAGGACGGGCCGGGCCACCAGCCAGTACGCCGCCAGCGGGACGCCCAGCCGGAGCAGGCGGTCCCTGGCGAAGGTGCCGGCCCCCTTGCGATCCACCGACCCCGGGACGAACAGGCCCGAGAGCAGGAAGAAGAAGCCCATGAAATAGAGCTGGTTCACGACCACGAACAGCATCAGTGCGACGCCCGACGGGCTCGTGCTCGGCTCGGTCCAGTACCAGAGCGGGAGCGCGCCGTAGGTCAGGGCGCTGTGGTGCGCCAGGACCAGCACGGTCAGCAGCACCCGCAGGTTGTCGACGTACCCCAGCCGGGTGGTCGTCGGCCGTACGGCGGTCGTTGTCATCGTGGTCTCCGAGTCATAGGTTCGTTGCTCCGTTGGTTCATTACTCTACTAATGAACCACGGAACACCGCTCGACCGCAAGCCATCCGGCGAGACGGGACGCCCGGGCGCCGTCGTGGGCACAAAAAACGAGGGCCGCCACCTTGCGGTGGCGACCCTCGTGCGGATCAGGTCAGAGGCCGAACAGCCTCGCCCAGAATCCCTTCTTCGGCTCAGGCGACCTCGTCGCCAGCTCCTTTGGGCGGTTCCGGCTGCCCAGTGCCGGAGCCCCCCTCCGGCGCGTCGCTCGTCGGCCGCGCGGCGTCCGCCGGCGAGTCCGCTGAGTCGGGTGAACCAGGAGAGCTCGGCGAGTCCGCCGAGCCGGAGAGCGCGGGCCTCGACGACGCGGTGGCGACGGAGCCCGCCGTCGGCAGCTGGATCTCGTCGAGGGTGGCGGGGCCGTCCTCGGACGAGTCCTTCGTCTCGTGCGCATGCTGCGCGGCAGCGGCGATCGTGGCGAGCGTGGCCTTGACGGCCTCGCGAGCCTCGGACCGCTCCTCGGGCAGGCTGGCGATCGGCGCGGTGGGCTCCAGCACGGGAGCCACCTTGTCCTTGCCCTCCTTGCCGCGCTTGCGGCGCGACCGCGCGGAGCGCAGTGCCTCGTCCGACGCCGCCGGAGCGCCGCCGGAGCTCGTGCCGTTGCCCGACTTCTCGATCGGCTCCTCGTGCACGATGAACCCGCGGCCCTTGCAGTGCTCGCAGGTCTCCGAGAAGGCCTCGACCAGACCCTGGCCCACGCGCTTACGCGTCATCTGGACCAGGCCGAGCGAGGTCACCTCGGCCACCTGGTGCTTGGTGCGGTCCCGGCCGAGGCATTCGACCAGACGGCGCAGCACGAGGTCACGGTTGGACTCGAGCACCATGTCGATGAAGTCGATGACGATGATGCCGCCGATGTCCCGCAGGCGAAGCTGCCGCACGATCTCCTCGGCCGCCTCGAGGTTGTTCCGCGTGACGGTCTCCTCGAGCGTGCCACCCGCACCGGTGAACTTGCCGGTGTTGACGTCCACGACTGTCATGGCCTCGGTGCGGTCGATGACCAGCGAGCCACCCGAGGGCAGCCAGACCTTGCGGTCCATGCCCTTGGCGAGCTGCTCGTCCACGCGGTGCACGGAGAACACGTCGGTGTTCTCGACCCACTTGGACACGCGCTCGCGCAGGTCAGGAGCAAGTTCCTCGACGTAGTGCGCGATCTCGTCCCACGCACCCTCGCCCTGGACGATCAGCGACGAGAAGTCGTCGTTGAAGATGTCCCGGACCACGCGGATCGCCATGTCCGGCTCGCCCTGCAGCAGGGCGGGGGCGTTCGCCTTCTTGGACTTGGCCTGGATCGCGTCCCACTGGCCCTGCAGCCGCTCGACGTCGGCGCGCAACTCGTCCTCGCTCGCCCCCTCGGCGGCCGTGCGCACGATGACGCCGGCGCCCTCGGGGACCACCTCGCGGAGGATCTTCTTGAGGCGCGACCGCTCGGTGTCCGGCAGCTTGCGGCTGATCCCGGTCATGCCGCCACCCGGCACGAACACCAGGTACCGGCCCGCGAGCGTGACCTGGCTGGTGAGCCGGGCGCCCTTGTGGCCGATCGGGTCCTTGGTGACCTGCACCAGGACCGAGTCGCCCGACTTCAGCGCCTGCTCGATCCGGCGCGGCTGGCCCTCGAGTCCCGCGGCGTCCCAGTTGACCTCGCCCGCGTACAGCACGGCGTTGCGGCCCTTGCCGACGTCGACGAACGCGGCCTCCATGGAGGGCAGCACGTTCTGGACCCGGCCCAGGTAGACGTTGCCGGCCATCGACGCCTGCGACTGCTGCGAGACGTAGTGCTCCACGAGCACGCCGTCCTCCAGCACCGCGATCTGCGTGCGGCCGTCCTTCTCACGCACGATCATCGACCGCTGCACCGACTCACGGCGGGCCAGGAACTCGGCCTCGGTGATGATCTGGCGACGACGGCCGTGGTCCCGGCCCTCACGGCGACGCTGACGCTTCGCCTCGAGACGCGTGGACCCCTTGAGCGCGGTGACCTCGTCGGACCGCCCGGAGCGGACTGCGGCGGCCTCGGCGCGCTCGCCCCGCGTACCCCGGCGGCGGCGACGGCGACGGCGACTGCCGGCCTCACCCTCACCCTCACCCTCGCCCTCGGTGTCGCCGGCGTCCTGAGCCGAGTCCTGCTCGTCCTCGTCCTCGGCGGACGCCTGCGCGTCCTCCTCGGAGTCGTCGTCCTGGTCCTCGTCCGCCGAGTCGTCCCCGTCGTCCGTGCGGTTCGCGCGGCCGCCGCGGCGGCCCCGTCCACCCCGGCGCCGACGGCGGCGCGACGGGCGCACGTCCTCGTCGTCGTACTCCTCGAAGTCCGCCGGGGCGAGCTCCTCGAGCTCGACGCCCTCGGCGGCCAGCTCCTCCTCGATCGCGCCGACCTCGTCGACGGCGGCGGCGTCGTCCTCGCTCAGCTCAGCCGCGACGAACTGCGGCGTCGCCGGAGCGATCGCCTCGCGTGCGGGCGCCTCCGCGGGTGCTTCGACGGCGGCCTCGGCCGGCGCGGCGTCCTGACCCTCGGCCTGGACGACCGGCTCGGTGCTGGGTCCCGTACGACGCACTGCCCGGCGGGAACCGGACCGGCGCGCCCTGGGCTCGGCCGGAGCCTCGGTCGCTGCCTGGGGCTCCGTCCTGGCCTCGGTCGCCTGCTCGGCCTGGGCCTCCGCGGGCCGCTCCACAGCGGGCTCCGCCGCCCGCACGGGTGCTTCGGGAGCCGCCTCGACAGGACGCGCGACCGGGCGGGCGAACTGCGGCGTCAGGTCCTGCGGACGCGGCGGCCCGGCGGGAGCCTGGGCACGCCGCGAACGACGGGCGGCCGACTCGTCGGGCGCCTGGAAGAGCAGCGCGGTCGTGGCGAGGCGCGGAACGCGCGTGCCCGACGTCGTCGCGGCGGGTGACACAACAGATGACACAGCAGGTGACACAGCAGGCTGCGCGGGCGTCTCGGTGGCGGGCGCCTCGGCGGCAGGCTGCTGGGCGACGGGCTGCTCGGCGGCAGGCTGCTCGGCGGCAGGCTGCTCGGCGGCGCGAGCCTCGGTCGGCTCCCCTGCCGGACGACGGCTGCTGCGGCGACCGCGGGTCCTCGGGGCCGGCTCGGCCGGGGCGTCGGTGACCGGGGTCGTGGTGACCGGGGTCTCCACCGGCTCCTCGACCGCCTGGGTCCCGGCGGCCGGAGCCGTGTCGGCGGAGACTGCGGCGGCCTCCTCGACCGGCGCGGCCTCGGCGACGGTCTCGACGGCCGGCTCGGCGGTGACGGGCTTGCGACGCGACCGGGCACGCTTCGGGGCGGCCTCGACGGCCGGCTCGACCGGGGTCTCCACCACCGGCTCCGCCTTCTTGCGGGTGCGGCGCTTCGGGGCGGTCTTCTCGGGCTCCGCCGTCGGGCCGCCGGGCAGGATGATGTCGTCGAGGCTCGCGACCTCGCGGGCCGGGGCGTCGACGGACGCCGCCGCGGGTTCGGGCAGCTCGAGGTCGACCGGTGCCGTCTCCTCGGCGGGCGCCGCGGCAGGCTCCTCGACGGAAGCCTCGGGCGCGTCGGCCGGCTCGGCCTCGACAGTGAGATCTGTCTCAGTCGGGACCGTCTCGTTCACGGCGACAGGCTCCGCAGCGACAGGCTCTGCGGCAACAGGCTCGGCCGCCGTCGGCTCGGCGGCGGGCGCGGCCGTCGTCTGCTCGGCAGCGGCGGGCGCGGGTGCCGAGGGGGACGAGATGCCCCGCGTGGCGCGGCGGCGTGGACGCTTGGTGGCCGGTTCGCCGGTCGCGGCGGTCGCCACGACGGCGGTGCCGGCGGTGGTCACCGGCTGCGACTCGGCAGAGGTCTCGGCAGGCCCGGACGGCCCGACGACGATGGGCTCGACGTTCGCCGTCGAGACGACGGACCGGGTGACCCGGCGACGCGGGCGCTTGGCCGGCGTCGTGTCCGCCGGAGCCTCCCCACCAGTGGTGACCTGGGCTGTCGCCTCAGGTGCGTCGTGATCATCCTGTGACCCGATGGTCGAACCGGTGGTGCTGGAAGGCGTCACGTGAGGTGCTCCTGTAGCCGGCGCCCGCCCCACACCACGCGGACCGCCAGGCGGTCGGTCGTCCGGCTATGCATCGCGGCGAAGCGACACATCCGGGCGGAAGTCTCGGCTGCGGCCCTGTTCCTGCGATCTTCGCGGACGCCTGCGGCCACGTTCTGTCGTGACAGCGGCACCGCGTGCGGATCGCGGGCAGTGTTGGACTCTGCAGGCCGCGCAGGGATGTGGGCCTACGCGGGTTCGTCAAGTATCGCACAGGAGACCGGTCCCGCCCTGCCCGAGCCCAAGGCGTGACGCAGGTCGCGTGGCCGGACGAGCAGAACACGGCCCAACTGCATGTAATGTGCCTTGTGAAGACATTCACAAGCACCGGATCCGCCCCGAGCAGCGCCCCGACCTGGCACATCAGGCCTCGCCTCCGAGGGACAGAGCCGTGCGGAGACCTCACAGGAGCCCGGAGTGGAAGCACTCGACCTGGCACGCTGGCAGTTCGGCATCACCACCGTCTATCACTTCATCTTCGTACCGCTCACGATCGGCCTCGCCCCGCTCGTGGCCATCATGCAGACCGCCTGGGTCCGCACGGGGAACGAGCGCTGGCTCAAGCTGACGAAGTTCTTCGGCAAGCTCTTCCTGATCAACTTCGCGCTCGGCGTCGTCACCGGCATCGTTCAGGAGTTCCAGTTCGGGATGAACTGGAGCGAGTACTCCCGGTTCGTCGGCGACGTGTTCGGCGCCCCGCTCGCCATGGAGGCCCTCGCGGCGTTCTTCGTCGAGTCGGTGTTCCTGGGCCTGTGGATCTTCGGCTGGGACCGGCTGAACAAGCGCGTGCACCTGGCCTGCATCTGGGCCGTGGCGATCGCCGTGAACCTGTCGGCCCTGTTCATCCTCGCGGCCAACTCGTGGATGCAGCACCCGGTGGGCGCCCGGTACAACCCGGAGACCGGGCGCGCCGAGATGGAGTCGATCTGGGCGATCCTCGGCAACAACACGCTGTGGGCCGCCTACCCGCACGCGGTGGCGGCGGCGTTCCTCACGGCCGGCACGTTCGTGGCCGGCATCGCCGCCTGGTGGATGGTGCGCCTGGCACGGACCCGGCAGGAGGACGCCGTCGAGCTGGCCCGGACCGTCTACCGGCCCGCCGTGGTGCTCGGCACCGTGGTCATGCTGATCTCGGGCGCCGGTGTCGCGCTGACGGGCGACGCCCAGGGAAAGCTGATGTTCGAGCAGCAGCCGGGCAAGATGGCGTCGGCCGAGGCATTGTGCGAGGGCGAGGAGAGCGCGAACTTCTCGATCCTCACGATCGGCGACCTGTCGAACTCGTGCGAGGGCGTGCGGCACATCCTCGAGGTGCCCGGCCTGGCCAGCTACCTCGGCACCGGCACGTTCTCCGGCGAGGACAGCTACCTGCCCGGTGTCTACGACGTCCAGGAGGAGTACGCCGAGCGCTACGGCGAGACCGACGAGGCGGGCAACCCCATCTCGTACACGCCGAACCTCGCCGTCACCTACTGGAGCTTCCGGCTCATGATCGGGTTCGCCGCCGGGTCCGCGCTGCTGGCCGCGGCCGCCCTCTGGTTCACGCGGCGCGGGCGGATCAGCGACAACCCGTGGCTCGCCCGGATCGGGATCGCCGCGATCCCCACGCCGTTCATCGCCTCGTCGTTCGGGTGGATCTTCACCGAGATGGGCCGCCAGCCCTGGGTGGTCGCCCCCAACCCCACGGGGATCGACCAGATCCGGCTGCTCACGGAGCGCGGCGTCTCGACCGTCGTCAGCCCGGGCATGGTCCTCACCTCGATGATCGTGTTCACCCTGCTCTACGGCGTGCTCGCCGTGGTCTGGTACCGGCTCATGCACCGGTACGCGGTCGAGGGCGTGCCCTCGACGGTGCGCGACGAGTCGCCCGAGGCCGCCGAGGACGAGACCGACCGGCCGCTCTCGTTCGCCTACTGACCACCCGCACCCGAGACTGACAAAGGACGTGACCGTGGACCTCGCACTCGTGTGGTTCTTCCTCATCGCGGCTCTGTGGACCGCGTACCTCGTGCTCGAGGGCTTCGACTTCGGCGTCGGGATGCTCATGTCCCTGCTCCCCCGCGGCGACGCCGCGCACCGCGAGAAGGAGCGGCGGGTGCTGGTCAACAGCATCGGGCCGGTCTGGGACGGCAACGAGGTGTGGCTCATCACCGCGGGCGCCGCCACCTTCGCGGTGTTCCCCGAGTGGTACGCCACTCTGTTCTCCGGCTTCTACCTCCCGCTGCTCGCCATCCTGGTCGCGCTCATCGTGCGTGGCGTCGCCTTCGAGTACCGCGGCAAGATCGCCGACGCCGCCTGGGCCCGCCGCTGCGACATCGCCATCCAGTTCGGTTCCTGGGTGCCTGCGATCCTGTGGGGCGTGATGTTCGCGAACCTGGTGCGCGGCGTCCAGCTCGACGAGAGCTATCAGTACGTGGGTGGCTTCTGGGCCCTGTTCAACCCGTTCGCGCTGCTCGGCGGTCTGACGACGCTCGTGCTCTTCCTGCTGCACGGCGCGGTGTTCGTCGCACTCAAGACCGACGGCGAGATCCGCGCGCGCGCCCGTCGGTTCGCCGGGGTGCTGTCGGTCGAGGCTCTCGTCGTGGCCGGCGGGTGGGCGGTCTGGGCGCAGGTCGCGTACTCCCCGGCCTGGACCTGGGTGGTCGTGGCGGTCGCCGCACTGGCCCTGGTCGGCGTCTTCCTGACGAACCGCGCCGGACGTGAGGGCTACGCCTTCACGCTGTCCGCGCTGACGATCGTCGCCTCGGTGGTGCTGATCTTCGGGTCCATGTTCCCCGACGTCATGCCGGGTCTGGACGGGGGCACATCGCTCAGCATCGCGGCGGCGGCGTCGACCCCGTACACCCTGACCGTCGTGACCTGGGTCGCCGTGGTGCTCACGCCGTTGGTGATCCTGTACCAGGCCTGGACGTACTGGGTCTTCCGGCGTCGGCTGACGGTGGGCCACATCCCGGCACCCGGCGGGCTCACCTGGAAGAAGATCAAGGAGTCGGCGTTCTGAGCGGGTATCTGAGCGGGTTTCTGAGCGGGTCCGGAGGCGTGAGCGCATGAAGCCCCTCGACCCCCGGCTGCTGCAGCAGGTCAGCGCGGCCCGCTGGTACGTGGCGCTGACGGTCGGGCTGGGTGTGGTCGCGGCCGGGCTGATCGTCGCGCAGGCGCTGCTCATCGCGGCGCTGCTCGCGCCGGTGGTGCTCGGAGCGGGCCTGGCCGAGGCGGCGTCGTGGTACTTCGCCGGGCTGGCGCTCGTCGTCGCCGGGCGGGCCGGCGTCGCGTGGGCGCAGGAGCGGTACGCCCTGCGTGCCGCCGCCCGGACCATCGCCGAGCTCCGCCACGCCGTGGTCGAGGCCTGGGCGTCGCGCGGCCCCCGGGTGGGCGTGCCCGCCGCGGTCGGCGGCACGACGGCGGACGGCGGGCTCGGCGCTCCGGCGTCCGGCACCGGACATGGCGCAAGCCCGGAGGCCGAGGTGGCGACCCTCGCGACGCGCGGCCTCGACGCGCTGGAGCCGTACCTCGTGCGGTACGTACCGCAGCTGGTGCTGACGGCGCTGCTCACGCCCGCCCTGGTCGTCGTGGTGCTCGGCCTGGACTGGGTCACGGCGGTGATCCTGTTCGTCACGCTGCCGCTCGTGCCCATGTTCATGGTGCTCGTCGGGCGGCTGACGGCCGGGGCGTCGGAGCGGCGGCTCGCCACCGTCGAGCGGCTCGGCACCCAGGTGCTCGACCTCGTCGCCGGGCTGCCGACCCTCCGCGCCTTCGGGCGGTCGTTCGGGCCCGGGGAACGCGTGCGTGCGCTCGGCGACGCCTCCCGCAGGGCGACCATGGGGACGCTGCGGATCGCGTTCCTCTCGTCGATGGTGCTCGAGCTGCTCACGACGCTGTCGGTGGCGATCGTCGCCGTCGGCGTGGGGCTGCGGCTCGTCGAGGGCGCCATGGAGCTGCAGCCGGCGATCGCGGTGCTCGTGCTGGCTCCCGAGGTGTACCTGCCGCTGCGGCGGGTCGGGGCGGAGTTCCACGCTTCCGTCGACGGTGTCGCGGCCGCGTCCCGGGCCCTCGCGCTCATCCGACCGGCTGGTTCCGTCCGGCCGGAAGGTGCTGCCGCGGCCGCGTCTGATCTGGGGGTGGCCGGTCCGGGGGCGGCCGGGCTGGGGGCGGCCGGCGGTGAGCTCGTGCTGGACGGGATCTCCGTGCGGGCCGCCGGGCGAGGCGTCGTCGCACCCGCCGGGCTGTCGGCCCGGATCCCCCTCGGGTCCGGCGCGGCCGGCGCCGGCCGGATCGTCGCGCTACGCGGGCCGAGCGGGTCGGGCAAGTCGACGGCCGTGCTCGTGGTCCTCGGCCTGCTGGCACCGGACGCCGGACGTGTGGGGCTGCTCGCACCCGGCGGCGCGCTCCGCGACCTCGCCGGTCTGTCGGCCGACGAGCTGGAGGCGTGGTGGGCGGGCCTGACGTGGGTTCCGCAGCGCCCCTCGCTCGCACCGGGGCGGCTGCGCGACGTCGTCCTGGACGGCGCGTCGCACGTGACCGACCCCGCGCTCGCCGAGGCGGCGCGTCTGACCGGGCTCGACGCCGTCGTCGGCGCACTGCCGAACGGCTGGGACACGCGCGTCGGGCTCGGCGGCGTGGGGCTGTCCGTGGGGCAACGCCAGCGCGTGGCGCTCACGTCCGCCCTCCTCGACGACGCCGCCGCCCGGCCGCTGGTGATCCTCGACGAGCCGACGGCTCACCTCGACGCGCGCGGCGAGCAAGCGGTGCTCAACACGGTACGTGCGTGGCGCGATGCCGGGCGGACCGTGCTCGTGGTGGCCCACCGCGCGTCGCTGCTCGGCCTCGCGGACCAGGTGATCGACGTCCGCTCCGCGGCAGACCCGGAGGCATCATGACCACCCCGACACAGCGCCGGTCCGGGACCGCCCGCCCCGACCCCCTGCGCCGCGTGCTGCCGCTGCTGGAGGTCCGGCCGGTCAAGGTGGCGGCGGCGATCGGGCTCGGCGTCCTGGCACTCGCGTGCGCGATCGGGCTCGCGGCGGTCGCCGCCTGGCTGGTCGCCCGGGCCGCGCAGATGCCCCCGGTGCTGACCCTCTCCGTGGCGGTGGTCGCGGTACGGGCCTTCGGGATCGGGCGCGGCGTGCTGCGCTACTGCGAGCGCCTCGCCTCGCACGACGTCGCCCTCCGTGGCATGGCGGCCCTCCGCGCCAACCTGTACGACCGGCTCGCCGCCGACGACCGTCCGGTCACGGTGCGGCGTGGTGAGCTGCTGGCCCGGATCGGACAGGACGTGGACGACGTCGGTGACGTCGTGGTCCGCTCGATCGTGCCGGCGGGTGTCGCCGTCGTGACCTCGCTCGGCTCGGTGATCCTGGTGGGTGTGCTGCTGCCGGCGGCGGGAGCGGCCCTGGCGCTGTGCCTGGTGCTCGCCGGTGTGGTGACGCCGTGGCTCGCGGCCAGGGCCGCTGCCCGGACCGAGGCGCGGGGCGCCGCCGTCCGTGGGGAGGTGACGGCGTTGTCCCTGGAGATCCTGGAGGAGTCGGCGCCGCTGCGCGTGTCCGGGCGGTTCGGCGCGCGGCTGGCCGACCTGGACGCCGCCGACGCGCGCCTGTCCGCCGTCGCCGACGACGGTGCTCGCACGTCCGGGCTGGCCGCTGCCCTGGGGGCGCTGGCCCAGGGTCTCGCGGTGCTCGCCTCGATCGCGCTGGGTATCCCGGCGACGCTGTCGGGCTCGCTGTCCGTGGAGGCGTTGTCCGTGATCGTGCTGACGCCGCTCGCCGTGTTCGAGGCGACGGCCGGGCTCCCCGCCGCCGCCGTCCAGCTGCACAGGTCGAGAGAGGCCGCGCGCCGCCTGCTGGAGCTGCTCCCCGACGCGGCTCCGGTGGCGGACGTCGGGGGCGTCCGCGTGGCTCCGGTGCCGGGCGGCGCCGTGGAGGACGCGGTGGAAGGGGCGGTGGAAGGCGCGGCGGAGGGCGCAGCGCTGCTCGTGCTCGACGACGTCGCGGCCGGCTGGTCCGAGGGTGAGGGCGCGCCGCGGACCGTCGTCGAGGGCGTGTCCCTCACGCTGCGCCCGGGGTCGGTCGTCGCGCTGGCGGGCCCCTCCGGCGTCGGCAAGACGACCCTCCTGATGACAGCGGCCGGCCTCCTCCCGCCCCGTGAGGGACACGTAGGTGGACGGTCGGCAGAACGTCAGGAGGTCGGCATTCCGAGCGACCGACCATCTGACGTTCTACCGACCACCCAAACGGCGCCACGGGCGCGGCTGTTCGTGGCCGAGGACGGGCACGTGTTCGACACCTCCGTGCTCGAGAACCTGCGGGTCGCGCGCGGCGACGTCACGGCGGCCGAGGCTCGCGGCGCGCTCGACGCCGTGGGGCTGGGCGACTGGCTGGCGGCGCTTCCCGACGGGCTGGACACCGTGGTGGGCACGGATGCGGCGGCGGTCTCGGGCGGCGAGCGCCGTCGGCTCCTGGTCGCGCGTGCGCTGCTGGCACCGGCCGCGGTACTGCTCGTGGACGAGCCCGCCGAGCACCTGGACGGCGCGACCGCGGACGCGCTGGTGCGTGCCCTTGCCGACCACGCACGCGAGACCCGCCGGGCGGTGCTGCTGGCGACGCACCGCCTCACCCCGCTGGCGGCCGCCGACGAGGTCCTGCTCCTGGGCCACGACGCCCTCGCCGCGCCCGACGCCCCGGCCGCTGTCACCGCCCGCGGCACCCACGAGACCCTCCGGGCGCACCACCGGGAGTACAGCTGGTCGGCGGCCCAGGAGGAGACGTGAGCCGTTGACGACAGCAGTTCCTGCCGTACGGCACCCCGTCGTGGCAGGAACTGCTGTGGTCAGCCGCTCAGGACCGCCATGGCCGCCGCTCGGCCCGGGATGCCGCTGACGCCGCCGCCTCGGCGGGCGCCGGCGCCCGCGAGCAGCACCCGGGGGTGGTCGGTCGCCACGCCCCAGCGAGCGGCCTCGGCGCCCGGCGTAGCAGGGGCGGTCTCCTCGTCACGAGGCTCGGCGAAGGGCCAGCTCAGGTCCCGGTGGAAGATGTGCCCGCCCGGCAGCCCGACGTCGCCCTCCAGGTCGACCGGCGTGCGCACCTCCAGGCACGGGGCACCGTCGGCGTCGAGGGCGAGCACGTCCTCGATCGGCTCGGCGAGCACGGAGTCCAACGACGTGAGCGTGGCCCGGAGCGCGTGGTCGCGGGCGCCGTCGGGATCCGCGCGGAAGAGGCGCGCAGGCATGTGCAGCCCGAACAGCGTGATGGTCTGCGCGTCGGTCCCGGCGAGCGCCGGCCCGAGGATGGTCCGGTCGGTCAGCGTGTGGCAGTAGATCTCGCTCGGCGGCAGCTCGGGGATCTGCCCGGCGGAGGCCTGGGCGTGCGCCGCCTGGAGCTGGGTCAGCGACTCGTTGACGTGCAGGGTGCCGCTGAACGCGGCGACGGGGTCGACGTCGTCACGCAGCCGCGGGAGGCGTGTCAGGAGCATGTTCACCTTGAGCTGGGCACCCTCCGGGGAGTCGGCCGACGCCGGCGGGTCGCCACCCAGCAGCCGGTCCAGCTCCGCCGGGGCGCACCCGGCGAGCACGTGCCCGCCGGTAACGCCCCGGGTGCGCCCGTCGGCGTCGGTCCACGCGACCTCCACGCCGGAAGCTCCGGGGTCGACGGCGGTGACGGTCGCGGAGGTGACGATGGTCGCGCCGGCGGCGACGGCGGCGTCGCGCAGCGCGCCGGAGACGGCGCCCATGCCGCCCACGGGCACGTCCCAGTCGCCGGTCCCGTTACCGATGACGTGGTAGAGGAAGCAGCGGTTCTGCCGCAGGGACGGCTCGTCGAGGTCGGCGAACGTGCCGATCAGCCCGTCGGTGGCCGCGATGCCGCGCACGACGTCGTCGGCGAAGGTGCGGCGCAGCACCTCACCCAGGGGCTCCTCGAAGAGCGCGCGCCAGGCTTCCTCGCCCACGCCGTCGACCACGAGGTCCCGGACCGCCGACCGCGGGAGCAGCGGTTCGGTGAGCGTCGGCGCGAGGCGGCGGGCCACCTCCGCGGTCATGGCGTAGAAGCGGCCCCACGCCTCGAAGTCGGCGTCGGAACCGGTGAGACGGCGGAAGGAGGCGCGCGTGGCGGCGGCGTCCTGGCTGTCGACGAGGAGGCCGCCGTCTCCCACCGGTGTGTACGAGGACCAGCGGCGGCGCTTCAGGGTGATGGGGAGCCCGAGCTCCTCGATCACCTGTCGCGGCAGGAGCGAGACGAGGTAGGAGTAGCGCGACAGCCGCGCGTCCGTCCCGGCGAACGGGCGGGCGGAGACGGCAGCACCGCCCACGTGGTCGGCACGTTCGAGGACGAGGACGGAGCGTCCGCCACGGGCCACGTAGGCCGCCGCGGTGAGGCCGTTGTGACCGCCACCCACGACGACGACGTCGTACCGCGAACGCATGGAATCGGTCATGGACGCCATAGTGGCATGGGGCACAGATTGCCAGGGCGGTTCCATCACAAGTCGGTATGTGACCTAATCGTGACATTTACGCGACAGGCGGGTACGGTCGATCTCGCCTCTCCAGCAACGGGGAGGTCCAGGTCCGGACGCCGAACCCTGTCACCGGATCTGAGCAGCTAGAACGTGACAGGGACGGGGGAACCAAGTAAGCGGGCACGCAAGTGCCCTAGGGGTGAAGCCTCCTCGCGAGGCCGGGTGATCGCTCTCCCCATCCGAACCCGACAGCTCACTTCGTAGGCGTCTGAGGAGAACACTGGTGACCGTACTCACCGACCGCACCCACGACTGGGCGGACGACCAGGCAAACCGCCCCAGCAACCGGGGCAGGCACCGCGCCGACGGCCCCGCGCTCACCCCCTTCACCGCACTGACCCAGATCGCCGCCGAGAATGCTGCCCGGACCGGCGCCATCGCGGTCGTCACGTCCGGCATGCTGGCGTCGGTCTTCGCCCAGACCGCGCACACCGCACCCGCCGAGACGCACACGCAGGCCACGCTCGCGGGCGCGACGCCGGTCAGCAACACCGTCGACACCACGACCCGCGCCAGCGTCTCCGAGAACCTGGTGACCAAGGTCAAGGTCACGCAGGACGCCGACTTCTACGCCGAGCGCGGACGGGTGTCCGTGACTCCGTACGCCGAGACCGAGGCAGGCATCGCCGAGGCCAAGGCGAAGGCCGAGGCGGAGGCTCGCGCCAAGGCAGAGGCCGAGGCGAAGGCGCAGGCCGAGGCCGAGGCAGCCGCCGCTGCCGAAGCCGCTGCCGAAGCTGCGGCCACCGCGGAGGCCGAGACGGTCGCCGTCGTCGAGAACGTCGCCGACGCCTCCGGTCTGGGCCAGCAGGCCGTCAACCTCGCCCTCGAGTACGTCGGCGTGCCCTACGTGTGGGGCGGAGCCTCCCCCAGCGGCTTCGACTGCTCCGGGCTCATCCAGTACGTCTACGGCCAGCTCGGTGTCTCGGTTCCCCACAGCTCGAGCGCGATCTCGACGATCGGGCGTCAGGTCTCCGCCGCCGAGGCCCAGCCGGGCGACATCGTGTGGACGCCCGGGCACGTGGCCCTCTACGCCGGGAACGGCATGGTCGTCGAGGCCCAGCAGCAGGGCAAGCCGGTGCAGTACGGCAAGATGTGGCAGAACAACCCGGTGTACATCCGGGTGACGGGCTGACCCTCCCGTCCCCACGCCGGACCACGAGGTGTGTCGCGCCAGGCTCCCTGGTCGCGACACACCTCGTGCTCGTCCGGGAGCACGTCAGGTAACGTCCCGGACGTGAAGATCCTCGTACCGGACGTGCCCTTCGACCTCGACTTCCCGTCCCTGCTTCCCGACGGCGGAGCCTCCTTCGCACCCGGCGGTACCGACACCGTCGTCGCCTACGCGATGAACGAGCCGGTCCCCGAGGAGCACACCGACGCCGAGATGCTGGTCACCTGGTCCAGCCCGCCCAAGGTCCTCGCCGACGCCGCCCGCCGGATGCCCCGGCTGCGCTGGGTGCAGACGCTCTCGGCCGGCCCGGACGTCGCCCTGCGGGCCGGGTTCGGCCCCGACGTCGTGATCTCCTCCGGCCAGACCCTGCACGACGACACCGTCACCGAGCACGCGCTGGCGCTGATCCTGGCGACCGTTCGCCGCATCGACGTCTCCCTCGCCGCGCAGCGGGAGCACCACTGGGCCAAGGAGATCGCGTTCGCCCAGGCGGACCCGGGCACCGAGCGCGAGTACACGCTCGACGGCGCGCGTGTGACGGTCTGGGGGTTCGGGTCCATCGCCCTGCGGCTGTCCCCGCTGCTGACGGCGCTGGGTGCGCAGGTCACCGGCGTCGCCTCGGGCGCGGGTGAACGGTCCGGCTACCCCGTGGTGGGCCCCGACGGCCTGGACGCCCTGCTGGCGGAGACCGACCTGCTCGTCTCCCTGCTGCCCGCGGTGCCCGCCACCCGGCACATCCTCGACGCCCGCCTGCTGAGCCTGCTGCCGCCGTCGGCGCGATTCGTGAACGTGGGGCGGGGTGCGACGGTGGACGAGGCCGCACTCATCGACGCGTTGCGTTCCGGGCGGCTCGCCGGCGCTGCGCTCGACGTCATGGAGACGGAACCTCTGCCGGAGGGCTCTCCGCTCTGGGACGTCCCGAACCTGATTCTCACGCCCCACGTGGCGGGCGGGCGTCCGCGCGGCGCGGCCCGGTTCCTCGCCGACCAGCTCACGGCCTGGCGAACGGACACCGAGAGCATCCGGAACCGAGCCCCCCGCTGACCAGCCGTTGAGTGCTGGCTATTTGTGGTCTGGCGTGCTCCCGGCCCACAAATAGCCAGCACTCAACGGGAGTGGTTATGGGGTGCGGGGCGCGGGGCCGGCTGGCAGACCGGGCAGCTGAACGAGGACCGGTTCATGAACGCGTCCCGGCGCACCAGCGCGCCACAGCGACGGCACGCCTCGTTCTCCTGCCCGTACACCGCGAGCGAGCGGTCGAAGTAGCCCGACTCGCCGTTCACGTTGACGTACAGCTCGTCGAAGCTGGTGCCGCCCTGGACCAGCGCCTCGCGCATCACCTCGGCCGCCGAGTCCAGCACACGGCGCACGTCCGCGACCCGGAGCTTGTCGGTGGGCCGCGCCCAGTGCACCTTCGCCCGCCACAGCGCCTCGTCGGCGTAGATGTTGCCCACGCCGGACACGACGGTCTGGTCCAGCAGCGCCCGCTTCATCTGGGTCCGACGGCGGCGCACGCGGCCCACCAGGCCGTCCAGGTCCAGGTTCGGGTCGAGCAGGTCACGGGCGATGTGCGCGACCGGCTGCGGGAGCAGGGGCAGGTCCGAGCCGTGCCCGGCCGGGATGCTCGACGCCGGTGCGGCGTCGGCGGGTACCAGGTCCTGCACGCTCAGGTGCCCGAACGTGCGCTGGTCCACGAAGTCGAGGTAGCGCGCGCCGGAGGGGGCGCCCGTCAGGTGCAGGCGGACCCGCAGGTGGGGGTGCTGCCAGTCGTCAGGGTTCGGGTCCTGGTCCGGGTCCTGGTCCGGGCCCGACGGCAGGACGGCGGTCGCCGCCGGATCCTGCACACCGCTCACCGTGGCGCCGCGCACGAGCAGCTGACCCGACATACCGAGGTGCGCCAGGAGCGCAGCCGCGGGGGTCTCGACAAGCTCGACCAGCGGGTTCGATGCGGGCGGTGTGGGATCGTCCAGCGGCAGCCAGAGGAACTTGCCGCGGCGGACGGCGGCGCTCAGCCGGCGTCCGACGAGCTGGTCGCGGAACGAAGCCGGACCGCCGTCGTGCCGGCGGACGCTGTACTCGCGAAACACCTCGACGTCGCGCACGGTCGCGCCGACAACAAGCCTGTCGAGGCCGTCCCGGACGGTCTCGACCTCGGGGAGCTCAGGCACCGGTGGCCGGCGCCTTGCTCCCGGAGGTGTCCGCGGCGACACTCTCTCCGTCGTCCCCCGGCTTGGACAGCGGGAACTTCTCCAGGAGCGCCCGGTAGGTCTCCTCGGCCGCGCCCTGCTCGGCGTGCTTCTTCGCGCTGCCTGAACCGGACCCGTAGGTGACGCCGTCGATCACGACGGTCGAGTGGAAGACCCGGGCATGCTCGGGACCCTCGAACGTGGCGATGTAGTCGGGCGCGCCCAGTCCGCGTTCGGCGGAGGCCTCCTGCAGCGACGTCTTCCAGTCCAGGCCTGCACCCAGGCCCGCGGCGACGTCGAGCGTCGAGTCGACGAGGCGGTGCACCAGCGCACGCGATGTCTCCAGGCCGTGCGACAGGTAGGTGGCGCCGATCAGGGCCTCCACCGTGTCGGAGAGGATCGAGTCCTTCTCGAAGCCGCGCGTGCGGATCTCACCCTTGCCGAGCAGCACGTACTTGCCGAGGCCGAGCGTCCGCGCCACCGCGGCCAGCGCGCGCTGCGACACGGTCGCCGCGCGCATGCGCGCCAGGTCACCCTCGGACAGGTCGGGGTGACGCCGGTACAGCGCCTCCGTGACCACGAGCCCCAGCACGGCGTCGCCCAGAAACTCCAGGCGCTCGTTCGTGGGGATGCCACCGGCCTCGTGGGCGAACGACCGGTGAGTCAGTGCCAGCACAAGAAGCTCGGGGTCCAGATGGACCCCGAGCTTCTCGAGCAGCGCGGTAGGTTCCGGCCTCGCCGGCGACGTCCCGCCCTTGGCCACGTCAGCCCGCGTGAACGGTCTTCAGGGCGTCGCGGTACGTGCGGCCCTTGTAGGTGCCACACGTCGGGCACGCCGTGTGCGGCAGCTTGTTGCCCTGGCACTGCGGGCAGGTCGTGAGGGTCGCTGCGGTGGTCTTCCACTGCGAGCGACGCGCACGGGTGTTGCTGCGCGACATCTTGCGCTTCGGAACAGCCACGGCTAGCTCTCTTTCGTCTCGTCCGACACGCTCGTAGATTCGAGCATGCTCTGAAGCGCCGACCAACGAGGGTCGACTACGTCATGTTGATGACCGGGGTCGTCAGCCAGGCGTGCTCCACACTCGGAGCACAGGCCCGGGCAGTCCTCCCGGCACAGCGGTTGAAATGGTAGTGCAGTCACTACCGAATCCCGAAGCACAGGCTCCAGGTCGGCATTGTCGTCGTCGTCCAGGACTGACTCTTCGTCCTCTACGTCGACGTCCCCCGCCTTGACCGACGCCGCGACCTTCTCGGGGTACGCGAACAACTCGGTGACATCGACCGTGAGCTCACGAGTGATGTCGTCGAGGCAGCGGCTGCACTCACCCTTTGCCGTGCCGCGGACCGTGCCGGAGACCAGCACGCCTTCCATCACGGACTCGAGTCGAAGATCCAGCTCGAGGTCGGAGCCTTCCGGGATACCGATCACGGCGGTACCGAGGTCCGACGGCGCCTGCACGGTCGCGCTGTGCGTACGCATCGATCCGGCACGCCGAGACAGCTCGTGCGTGTCGAGCACGAGCGGTGAGTTCGGTTCGCGGGAAATAACAGACTCCATGAAAGGCAGTGTCCGAGAGGACGGTGAAGGGGGGTGGACCCGGCGCAAGCCATCACGCCACGGGCCAAAAACCAATCCTACGACATGGAACGGGGCTCACGCGCGCCCGTACGGGGTGACAGCCCTCACGGGCTAGCCCGCCGGCTGTCCCAGCGCGGACCGCAACGCCGCGACGACACCCGCCGGCACCAGGTCGTCGACCGGTCCGCCGTGCCGCACGATGTCCTTCACCAGCGATGACGCGACGTGCGCGTAGCGCTGGTCGCCCGGCAGGAAGATCGTCTCGACGCCCGACAGGTGCCGGTTCATGAGCGCCATCGGCTGCTCCGCGTCGAAGTCGCCGCCCCCGCGCAGGCCCTTCACGACGGCGACCGCTTCGACCTCACGGCAGAAGTCCACCAGCAGCCCCGGCACGACGGCGACCCGCACCCGCGACATCGCCGGTTCGGTCTGGGCGACGGTGAACACGGCCGCCCGCACGAGCTCCGCGCGCGTCTCCAGGTCGAGCAGGCCGGACTTCCCGGGGTTCTTGGCGATGCCGACCACCACGTCGTCGAACATCGAGGCGGCGCGGCGCACGATGTCGAGGTGGCCGAGGGTGATGGGGTCGAACGACCCGGGGCAGACGACTGTGGTCACGCGTCCACGCTATCCGACGGCCCTGGGTCCGACGGTTCTGGGTCCGACGGCTCCGAGTCCGACGGTTCCGGGTCCGACGGCTCCGCGTAGTAGACCGCCGTCTCCCCGTAGTCCTTGCGTGCGAACGGGGCGAGGCCTTCGGGCCAGGCGGGTTCGGGCGTGCGGATGGACCGCTCGACGACCACCACCGCGCCGTCGGCGAGGACGCCCGGCGTCGCGAGGTGCGTCAGCACGACAGCGAGCGACTCCTCGTCGAGGTCGTAGGGCGGGTCGAGGAAGACGAGGTCCAGGGCCGCCGTGGTGCCGGCGGTCGCGCGGGCGGCCGCACCGGTCTCGGGACGCACGCCCCTGGCCGCCAGCGAGGCCGCG
Source organism: Promicromonospora iranensis (assembly GCF_028994775.1). GTDB lineage: Bacteria > Actinomycetota > Actinomycetes > Actinomycetales > Cellulomonadaceae > Promicromonospora > Promicromonospora iranensis_A. The sequence goes on from NZ_JAJQMN010000004.1 coordinate 277,732, forward strand.
AACCGCTCGGCCGTCTCGGTGGCGACCCGCACCCCGGTCAGCCCCAGCCCTGCGACGTTCCTGCGCGCGACGTCCGCTGCGGGCCGCGCGCTGTCCACGAGGGTCACGGCGACGGCGCCCCGGCTGGCGGCCTCCAGCCCGAGCGCCCCCGAGCCGGCGTAGAGGTCGAGCACGCGGGCACCGTCGAGCACACCGAGGTGCTCCAGGCGGGAGAAGATCGCCTCGCGGACGCGGTCGCTCGTGGGGCGGGTGCCCTTGGCCGGCACCGCGATGGTGCGTCCGCCCACTGAGCCCGCGACGATCCTGGTCACGCCGCGAGCCTAACCCGCCGGCCGAGCCGCACGGCGTGCGCGGCTCGGGCCACGGCTAGGACCACGGGGTGTCGACGCGCGCGACGACCGGCAGGTGGTCGCTGCCCGTGCTGCCCAGGGCGCGCACCTCCGTCACGGTGGCACCCCGCGCGAGGACGTGATCGATCTGGGCGACCGGGAAGGTCTCGGGGTAGGTGAACTCGAAGCCGGCCGTCGGGGCGGTGACGAGGTTGGTCAGCGGCGCGATCGCACCGTCCTCCAGCACCGCGTTCAGGTCGCCCGCGACGATCACCGTGTCGTTCTTCTCGGCGTTGATTGCGTCCGCCAGCACGAGCGCGCTCGCGTTGCGCAACTCCGTCTCGAAGCCGCCGCTCCCGAACCGGACCGACGGCAGATGCGCAGCGAACAGCACGACCGCGGCCCCCTCCCGCTGGATCACCACACGCACGCACCGGTCCCAGGAGGCGTCCACGCCCTCGGGCCGGATGTCCACGGCGGTGGCGCCCTTGAGCGGGAACCTGGACCAGACGCCGACCGTGCCCTGCGTCTCGTGGTGCGGCAGGGCCTCGCCCAACGCCTGCGTGTACTCCTCGGCGGTCGCCTCCGAGACCTCGGTGAGCGTCACGACGTCCGGCTCGGCGGCGAGGAGCACCTCCGCGGTGCCCGCGACGTCGGTGTTGGTGTCACTGACGTTGTGCTGCACCACCGTCAGGTCGCTGGGCGCCGGCTCCGTCGGCCGCACCTGCGGCAGGAAGACCCAGATCCAGGCCGCGAGCGGCAGCAGGACCGCGAGGATCGCGAGCGCCGATCGCCGCAGCAGCGCCGCCAGGATGCCGAGCGGCACCGCCAGGCCGAGCCACGGCAGGAACGTCTCGATGAGACTGCCGAGGTTTCCCCAACGATTCGGCACGAACTCGTGCCCCACGAGCAGGACGGCAATCAGCACGGAGCCGAGCGTCAGCAGCCTCCCGCGCTGCCACGCAGTCTTTGCCGGCCCGCCGGTATGGATCGCGTGCTTCGCGTCGACCGTCATCGGCGGGGACTCTATCGGTTGTACGTTTCGCGCGTAAGGAGCAGGTCATCCCTTTCACCCGCGTTTGATTTCACCCTGCCGAACGGCCTGGGTGCCACCGGCAGCAGTTGGGGAAGCAGCTCCTAAGCAGCTCCGAAGCAGCTCAGGCCCGCTCCAGGAACTCCTCCTGGTCCTCGTCGAGCTGCGCGCGGATCGCCTTCGCGAGCTCCGGGAACTCCGTCAGGTCGGGGGAAGCCTGCACGACGTCGACCGCCGCGGTGCGCGCCTCCTCGATGAGGCCGGCGTCCTTGACCACCCGCAGGAGCCGCAGCGAGCTGGTCCGGCCGGACTGCGCGGCGCCGAGCACGTCGCCCTCGCTGCGCAGCTCCAGGTCCAGGTTGGCGAGCTTGAAGCCGTCGGTGGTCTGGGTCATCGCCTCCAGGCGGGCGAAGGCGGGCGTGCCGGGCTCGGCGTCGGACACCAGGAGGCAGAGGCCCGGGTCGGTGCCTCGTCCCACCCGTCCGCGCAGCTGGTGCAGCTGGGAGATGCCGAACCGGTCGGCGTCGAAGATGACCATCGCCGTGGCCTCAGGGACGTCGACGCCCACCTCGATCACGGTGGTGGCGACCAGGACCGGAGCCTCGCCGGAGGCGAACCGCGCCATCTCGGCCTCCTTCTGGTCGGCCGGCAGCTGCCCGTGCAGCATCCCGATCTCGACGCCCGCCAGCTCGGGTCGCGAGCGCAGCTCCTCCACCACCTCGAGCACGGCACGCAGGGGCGGTCGGTCTGCGGCGCCCTCGGCACCCGGGCCGGACGGGTCCAGGAACTCCGGCACGTCGTCGAAGTCCTTGGCGGGCGCCTTGGTCTCCTCGTCCGGGTGGATCCGCGCGCAGACGACGTAGGCGCGGCGGCCGGCATCGACCTCCTCGCGGACGCGGGCCCAGGTGCGGTCGGTCCAGCGGGTGTTCCGGGCGGGGACGGCGACCGTGGTGATGCCCGCGCGCCCCGCGGGCACCTCGGTGAGGGACGACGTCTCCAGGTCACCGAAGACGGTCATCGCCACGGTGCGCGGGATCGGTGTGGCTGTCATGACCAGCAGGTGCGGGGACACGCGGCCCTTGGCGCGCAGCGCGTCCCGCTGCTCGACGCCGAAGCGGTGCTGCTCGTCCACCACGACGAGGCCGAGGTCGGCGAACTGCACCTGCTCCGAGAGGAGCGCGTGGGTGCCCACGACGATGCCTGCCTCGCCGCTCGCTGCCTGCAGCAGGGCCTCCTTGCGCGCCTTCGCGCCGAGCGAGCCGGTGAGCAGCGCCACCCGGGTGCTCGCGCCGGTGCGCTCCGCCCCGAAGAGGGTGCCGCCCTCGGCCAGGGGGCCGAGCAGGGCCCGCAGGGTGCGGGCGTGCTGCGCGGCGAGCACCTCGGTGGGCGCGAGCAGCGCGGCCTGACCGCCGGCGTCGACCACCTGGAGCATGGCGCGCAGCGCGACCACCGTCTTGCCGCTGCCGACCTCACCCTGCAGCAGCCGGTGCATCGGGCGCGGACTGGCGAGCTCGGCGGCGATCTCGTCGCCCACCGCACGCTGCCCGTCGGTGAGCACGAAGGGCAGGGACGCATCGAAGTCCGCGAGCAGGCTGGGCTCAGCGGTGGGCAGCGGCGGCCGGGCAGTGGCGTCCTCGGTGGCGGTGCGTGCCCGGCGCTGGGCCAGCGCCACCTGCAGCACGAACGCCTCGTCGAACCGCATCCGGTGCCGGGCCCGGTGGGCCTCGTCGAGCGTCGACGGCCGGTGCAGGCTGCGCAGGGCGGCCGCCCGACCGGGCAGGCCCAGGCGCTCCCGCACCTCGTCCGGCACAGGGTCCGGCACGTCGTCGTCGGTCAGCGTGTCGAGCACGACACGCAGCGCGCCCTGGATCTTCCAGCTGGGGATGCCCGCGGCCGCGGGGTAGATCGGGATGGGCTTGGTCGCGTGCTCCAGGAGTGCCTCGTCGCTGTCGAGGTCGGACTCCTCCCCCATGAGCGTGAAGTCCGGGTGGGTGAGCTGCCGCGTCCCCCGGTACAGGCCGACCGTTCCCGTGAACAGCCCTTGTGCACCCGGCACCAGTCGCTTCTCGTGGTTGTAGAGCGAGCCGCGGTGCTTGCCGAAGAAGGTGAGGGACAGGCGGCTGTTCCCGTCCGTCACCACCACCTCCATGAGCGCGCCCTTGCGGTTGCGCATGGCGCGGACCGTCGCCTGCTCCACGCGGGCCAGGATCGTCACGTGCTCGCCCACCTCGAGGGCCGCGATGTCCGAGAGCGCACCCGGGTCGGCATACCGGCGCGGGTAGTGGTTCAGCAGATCGCCCACGGTCACCAGCCCGAGCTTGCCCAGGGCGGTCGCCGTCCGCTTGTCGAAGGCGCGCTCGAGGCGCTCGTCCACCCGCTCGGTCATGCGTGCTCCTCCTCCGTGCCCAGGCACACCCCGTCGCCCGGGCGGCCCGTCGCCAGGACGACGAGCTCCGCCTCCGGAGCGCACTCCGCGAGCGCGGCGGCGAGCCGGTCGGGCAGGTCGTCCGGCGCGTCGGCGTCGAGCAGCACGGTCGCCACGGTGGTCGCGGGCCCGGCCGCGGCACGCAGGGCGTCAACGGCGCCGGTGCCGCGCACGGTCGTCACGGTCAGACCCGCGAGCGCCTCGTCCACGATCGTGCGGGCGTCGGTGGCGGGCGTGTCGCCCGGCTCGTCCGGCAGGCCGACCGGCAGCAACGTGCCGAGCGCGGCCAGGGCGACGACGGCGTGGACGTCGGTGGGAGTCGGCACGGTGACCACCTCGTCGACGTCGACGTGCGCGGAGGTGGCGTTCGCCGGCCCGTCCGGCACGCCGAGGAGCAGGACCCGCCGGGCACCGGTCGACGCGACGACGCGGCCCACGTCGTCGACCGTCAGCTCCTCGACCGTGCTGCCGAGTCCACCCGTGAGCAGGACGACGGCGCCCGCGTGCGCGAGCTCCGCGGTGAGCGCGGGGGCCGACGTCGCGGCGACGACGCCCCACTGGTGCTGCGCCACGGCTTCGAGGTGACGCACGTGCACCTGGGAGAGCGCGCCGGCACCCGCCGCGTCCGCCGCGATCGCGAGCGCCTGGTCGAGATGGTCGGTGTGGACATGGGCCTGCCAGACGCCGGTTCCGGTGCCGGCGTCCCCGCCGACCACGACCACCGAGTCGCCCACCTCGCCGAGCGCGGCGCGCAGCCCGGCCGCCACGTTGTCCGACGCCGTGTCCGACGCCGTGTCCGACGCCGTGTCCGACGCTGCCTCGACCGGTCTCGTGAGCACGAACATGAGCTCCAGGGCGCCCGCACCGGCCTCGGCACCGTGCAGCCCGGCACCAGCGGCCTCGCCGGCCGGCGCACCGGCCCCCGGCACGCCGGACGCAGCCGCGGCGCTCACGAGCGGCACCGAGGCGGGGTCGAGCAGCTGGTCCAGGTTCACGGACTCCATGCTGCCGTCCGCCTCTGACACTCCGGCCGCCGCGACGACGAGCGCGTCCAGCACGAGGACCAGACCCAGGGCCCCGGCGTCGAGCACGCCCGCCGTGCGCAGGTCGTCGAGCTCGTCCCGGCTGGCCCGGGCGGCGGTGCGTGCGGCGTCCGCGGCGGCGGTCACCACGGGCAGCAGCCCGCCGTCGTGCGCCTGGCCGACGCCCAGGTCCGGCGCCGACCCGCTCTCGACGGCACGCGCCGCGGCCGCCGCGGCGTCGGCCGCCGTGAGGATCGTGCCCTCGGCGGGCTGTGCCACCGCCGACCGGGCCGACGTCGCCGCCCGGCCGAGCAGGTCCGCCGGTCCGCCGCCGTGCCGTGCGGCGACCGCCAGGCCGCGCAGCCACTCGCTCAGGATCACGCCGGAGTTCCCGTACGCGCCCAGCAGCGCCGCGCGGGCGAGCGTCGCCAGCAGCTGCGGGCCGGTCGCGTCAGCGGGCGCGCCGGCGACCGCCCGGTCCCCCTCGCGGAGGGTCAGGTAGAGGTTGGTGCCGGTGTCGGCGTCGGCCACGGGGAACACGTTGACCCGGTCGATCGCCTCGCGCTCCCGCCGCAGAGCCGCCGTGGCACCGCGGGTCCATGCGCGCACCAGCCCCGGGTCCTCGAGACGGACGCCGGCCGGGAACGGCTCCGGACCAGAATCAGCCGTCCGGCTGCCGCTGTCGACGTCGGTCACGCTCTGCCCTCCTGCACGTGGCTGAACAACAGACCGGGCGATGCCCGGACGGATCCCACCGTACCCAGCGGCCGGGCCGCTCGCGTGCGGCCGTCCACAGGCACACCGCACACCGCACGCTCACGGCCCCGGCCGTGATGTGACGCAGCACCCGGTGGCTACGGTTTGAGGGCCCGGCCCGCGATCGGGTACTCTGTCGAAGTTGCCTGGTCCGCTACGAAGCGTTGATTGCTCTGAAGTGTCCAGGCTCCCCCTTTCGACCATCCATCACGTCGTGCTGTCGTTTCTGCACAGGCGTGCACGACATTCAGGAGACACCGTGGCTGCCAACTGCGACGTCTGCGGCAAGGGCCCGGGTTTCGGGCACTCAGTTTCGCACTCTCACATCCGCACCAAGCGCCGCTGGAACCCGAACATCCAGCGCGTCCGTGCGATCGTGGGCGGGACTCCCAAGCGCGTCAACGTGTGCACCTCCTGCCTCAAGGCCGGCAAGGTCACGCGCAAGGTCTCGGCCTGACGCTGCTGCCGCAGCCGGGTCGCTGACGCGACCCGCAATGCTTGACGAAGACGTTCGATGAGAACGTTCGACGAGGACGCCCGTCGGGTTCACACCTGGCGGGCGTCTTCGGCGTTCCCGTAGCCTTCAGTCGGACCCAAAGAAGTGGTTGCGCCGCGCACCACCGGGTGAAAAGGTGAAGCCATGATGGCACCGGAAGATGTGACCATCCGCCCAGCAACGACGGCCGACGCCGAAGCGATAGCTCGTGTCGACATCGCCTCCTGGCGTGGTGCGTACTCGGAGATCCTGTCCAACTCCTACCTGGAGTCCCTCGACGTCTCCGAGCGGGCGGGGCGGTGGAACGCGGCCGTGAACGCTCGCGACGTCACCGTGCTCGTCGCGGAGGACGAGACCGGCACCGTCGGCTTCACGAGCGTCGGCCCGTGCCGCGACGAGGACGCCGAACCCGGCGACCTCGAGATCTACGCCATCTACCTGCACCCCCGCGTATGGGGTACCGGTGTGGCCCGCGACCTGATGCGCACGGTGCTCGACGGGCTCTCCCCCGGCACCGTCGTGTCCCTCTGGATCCTCCAGGGCAACGATCGCGCCCAGCACTTCTACCGGCGGCACGGCTTCCAGCACGACGGCACCGAGCGCATCGACGACATCGGCGGCCAGCCGCTCACGCAGCTCCGCTTCCGCAAGCGGCGGTAGCGCACGGACGAGGTCGGTCGGGTGACCGGCCGATCTCGCCGTCCGGCCCGGAGTCACACCCGGAAGTGGTCCCAGCCCGGACCGACGTCCTGCACCTGGCCACCGATCGTGACGACCGGTCCGGCCTCCCCGACCTCGTGCACCTGGCCGACGGCGGTCCAGTCCTCCGGCAGCCGAGTACCGGCCGGGAACGTGGCGAGCAGCCCGTGGTCCTCTCCCCCTGCCCAGACCCACCGGCCGACGAGTCCGTCGATGTCCGCGTTCCCGGGCCCCCAGCCGGGATCGCCCAGCCCGGTCGCCGCGGCGACCGCCCGCGCTGCCGAACGCAGCACGTCCCGGTCCTTCGCGAACGCCCCGGTGTCGAGGTCGAGCCGCACGCCGCTCGCGCGGGCGATCCGCCCGGCGTCACGCAGCAGACCGTCGGACAGGTCGAGCATCGAGGTGGCACCCGCCTGAGCTGCCGCGACGCCGGCGGCGAGCGGTGGGTCCGGCCGGAGGTAGGCGGCGACGAGCCGCTCCCACGCGTCCTCGAGCAGCACGCCGTCGGTGACCTCCAGCGGGACGGCGGGCAGCGGCACGCGGACCAGGTCCGCCTCCAGGAGCGCCAGCCCGGCGGCCGACCACCCGCGTACCCCGGCGTACGCGACGACGTCGCCGGGCCGCGCACCCGACCGCAGCACCGGCGCGCGTCCTTCCAGGTCGCCGTGCACCGTGATGCTCACCACCAGGACCGGCCCGCCGGACAGGTCGCCGCCCACGGCACCCGCGCCGACCGGCGCGCAGCCGTCGGCCAGGCCCCTGGCGAGGCCCGTCACCCAGTCCAGCTCGGTGTCGCCGGGCACCACGAGGGATGTGACCAGCCCGGTCGGTCGCGCACCCATCGCGGCGATGTCGGCGAGGTTCTGCGCGGCGGCACGCCGTCCGACGTCGTACCCGGTGGACCAGCGGGTACGGAAGTGGCGGTCCTCGACGAGCACGTCGGTCGAGACCACGAACCGGCCGTCGGGGGCCGCGAGCACCGCGGCGTCGTCACCGGGCCCGAGCAGCGTCGCACTCCCCCGGGGCAGCAGGGGCACGATGCGTTCGAGGATCTGCTCCTCGGAGAGGTCACGGACGCGGGTCACTGGTAGACCCTAAGGGCCAGCACGGGCAGGTCGCGGCATACCGTCCGGTGCGCGAGCCGCACACCGGTGGCAAACGGGCATCGGGGACGGGCACTATCCGAGACAGGTAACGTATCTCCGTGCTTCCCGCCCGATTCGTGACCGCAACGACCGCCGCTCTCGCCGTCCTGGTGCTCGGTGGGTGCGCTCGAACGATCGGGGTGGAGGTGGCGCCGGATGCCTCCGACCCGATGTGCGCGGAGGTCATGCTGGCCGTGCCGGACGAGCTCGGCGCCGACCTGCCGAAGCTGAAGACCGACGCCCAGGCCACGGCGGCCTGGGGCGAGCCGGGCGCGGCGGTCACCATGCGCTGCGGCGTGGACCAGGTCGGACCGGCAGCCGACTGCCAGCACGTCGACTCGGGGGACGGGACCACCGTCGACTGGATCGTCACCACTGATGACGCGGGTACCTGGTCATTCGTCACCTACGGCCGCGAGCCCGCGGTCGAGGTGATCGTTCCGCCGGCGGTCACCGAGGACCACTCGACGTCGTTCATCGCCGACCTCGCCGGCGCCGTGACGCAGGTACCTGCCACGAAGGAGTGTCAGTGAGCTCAGCTGTATCAGTGCCGCCGGCTGCGGCGGCGACAGAACCCGCCCCGGTGCAGTCGCGCCGCGAACGGCTGCGCGACGAGCTGCGGCGTGAGGTCCTCGACGCCGCACGGCACCAGCTCGCCGGGCAGCACGGCCTGAGCAAGCTCACCATGGCCGCCATCGCGAAAGAGGTCGGCGTCACGCCGCCCGCGCTGTACCGGCACTTCGAGAACCGGCAGGACGTCATCGCGCAGCTCTGCGTGCTGATCGTCGAGGAGGTGCTGGAGCTGCTCGCCGCCGCGGTGGCCCGGCAGGAGCCGGGCGACATCGCGGCCGCCCTGGTCGCCTCGACCCGGACCTCGCTCGACTGGGCGGTCAGCAACCCGGCCGAGTTCGACCTCGTCATCGGATCCGGCATCCGCGCGGAGCTCCCCGACAGCCACGCCCTGCAGCGCCGCATGGCCGAGATGGTCGGCGGCCACTACGTGCCCCTCTTCCGCGACCTGGCGGCGGCGGGTATCCCGCGCCCGGCCGACGACGAGCTCGCCCCCGAGCTGGCCGACCAGGTCCGCCGGTACCGCGACGCGGTGGGCGGTCACGACCTGCCGCTCGGCGTCGCCCACCTCATGGTGACGAGCTGGCGTCAGGTCTACGGGCTGCAGTGCATGGCCGTCTACGGACACCAGGAGTTCGCGTTCGGCGACCACATGGCGCTCCACGAGGACCTGGTCTCCTCGCTGCTGGTCACGATGGGCCTCGAGCCGCACCCGACCGTGCGCTGAGCCGGCCGCGGCCCACGCCCGCGCCGGCGTCAGTCCTCCGGCGGCCTCCGCGCCGCCGCGAGCGCCGCGGCAAGCCCGACCACGACGAAGACCGCGCCGACGGACAGCACGGCGATGCCCATCGCCACCCAGGGGTCGAAGGCCGCGGCGACGGCCGTCGCGACCCCCGCGAGGACGAGGGCGATGCCTGCCCCGCGGTACAGCCTGCCCTGCGCGGCCCTGAACCGCTCGAGCCCTCCGGTGTACCGGCCGCCCGGGGCGAACAACGGCGCTGCCACGCCGAGGCAGGCGATGAGCAGACCCACGGCGGCCGCGACGGCCTTCTCGAACGGGAACCCGTCCCCGGTGTGCAGGGAGAGCAGCCCGAGGTGGAACGTCACCATGAACACGGACAGGCCCATGAGCGTCCAGCTCAGCACCTGCCGGACCCGTTCGGGCGAACGGTCCAGCGCCATGGGGGTTCGCTTGAGCAGCTCATGATCCGCACGCAGCCCCACGGAGAACAGGACCGTGAGCCCGAGCAACATGCTCGGCGCGGCGACGGCGGTGACCCCGCGGTGCACCACGCTCTCGCCGTGCCGTCCGTCGGCCTCACGCGTGACGATCTCGACCGCCATCTCCGGCCACGCGACGACCGACGTCACGATCATGATCACGACGGCAGCCAGCGCCACTGCAGCGCCTGGCCACGGGACCATGACCCACGGAGGCGGCGGGCTGTCGGTCCGGGGAACTTCGGTGGAGCCGGTCGCGGTCATGGCGTGCCCTCCTGTGTGGCGGTCGTGTGCGCAGCGGTGTTGCCACTCTCATCCGTCTCGGACATCCCGCCGGGCGCAGCCGTCGACGACCGAGGTCGGCGCAGCTCCGCCAGGGCGACGATCGCCTCGTCCAGCAGGCTCATCTGGAGCCGGTACTGGACCTCGGTCGCGCGGCGCCTGGTCTCGACCAGGCCGGCCTGGCGCAGGACCTTGAGATGACCGGACAGCGTCGACGGACCGATACCCAGCGCGGCGCCGATGTCACCGGCCCGGACGTAGTCCTTGTCGCGCAGGTAGCGCAGGATCTCTCGCCTCGCCCGATGGGCAAGGGCGGAGAAGAGCCCGTCTCCCGGTTCTTCGGTATTTCGCGACATACCGAAATAGTAGCTGCGCGACAGGTCACGGCACAAGGGTTTTACCTGGGCCCGGAACCTGGCGGACGGCGGTCAGCGCACCATCGAGTCCCTGGTGGCTTCCAGGGTGTGCAGCGAGTCAGCGTTCGTGATCAGCTGGATCGTCCCGTGATAGGAGATCGACGGATCCTTCATCGCCGCGGCCAGCAGATGCGCGAGCGCCGCGAGGTGCCGGTCGTCGTGCGCGCAGATGCGGTGCACGTGCTGGGTGGCGGTGACGAGCTGGAGGGCGTAGACCGGGTACTTCCACAGCGGCTTCCAGAACCGCGTCTGCTGCCAGGCGCGCGCCGTCGGCCACCCGAGGCCAGCACAGGCCATGGCGAGCGCGCCCTCCCACGGGATGTCGGCGCCCACCATGCGGAGCAGCAGGACGATCACCGCGACGATGCAGAACGGGTAGGCCACCTGGTTCGCCCAGGCGCCGATCGGCTGCGGTCTCGCCACGCCCACCACCTCGACGCGCATGACGTTGCTCAGGGCGAAGGTCGTGAGCCCGATGGTGAGCGTCCCGTTCGCGACCCGCACCTCGCGCGCGGCGTACTTGTAGCGCGGCTCGCCGAACATCGTGCCTCCTCAGACGCCCTTTCCGGCCATGCCTCTCGTGGCGGGGACCGGTGGTGAGACGCAGAGTACAGGCGATCAGCGCAGGCCGGTGGACCGCTCGAGAGCGAGCTGGACGAGCTCGTCGATCAGCTCCGGATAGGTCATGCCGGAGGCCGCCCACATGCGCGGGTACATCGAGAACGGAGTGAAGCCCGGCATGGTGTTGATCTCGTTGACCACCACCTGGTCGTCGGGCGTCACGAACACGTCGACGCGGGCCAGCCCCTCGGCGTCGATCGCCTCGAACGTCCGCACGGCGATCTCCTGGATCTCCTTGATGACGTGGTCGGGCAGGTCGGCGGGGCAGGAGAGCTGCACCGCCGACTCGTCGAAGTACTTGGCCTCGTAGTCGTAGAAGCCGTTCTTGGTCTCGTCGGTGACCACGATCTCGCCCGGCAGGGACGCCCGCGGGCGCTCCCCGCCGCGGCCGCCGAGGACCGCGCACTCGATCTCGCGGCCGGCGATGCCCGCCTCGACGATCACCTTGGGGTCGTGCCTGCGGGCCTCCTCGACGGCGGCGTCCAGGTCGTCCAGCGAGTCCACCCGGGACACACCGAGGGACGAGCCGGCGCGGGCCGGCTTGACGAACAGCGGGAGTCCCAGGGGCTCGATCGTCTGCAGGACGACGTCGCGGCGGCCCGGCCAGTCGCCCGGCCTGATCACGGCGTACGGGCCGATCGGCAGGCCCTGGCCCGCGAACACCATCTTCATGAAGTGCTTGTCCATGCCGACGGCGGACGCGAGCACGCCGGAACCGACGTAGCGCGCGTCGGCGAGCTCGAGCAGGCCCTGGACGGTGCCGTCCTCGCCGTACGGGCCGTGCAGCAGCGGGAACACCACGTCGACGTCGGCGAGCGCCGACGGGACCTGGCCCGGCTCGAGGACCCGCAGCGCGGCGTCGCCGACGGTCAGCGGCAGCACCACCTCGGCGGACGACGCCGGCACCTCAGGCGCCACGCCGTCGGTGATGGCCCAGCGCTCCGGCTCGTCGGCGGCGATGACCCACTGCCCGTTCGGGGTGATGCCGACGGGCACCACCTCGTACTTCGAGCGGTCGATGGCGCCCATCACGCCACCGGCGGTGGCGACGGAGATCCCGTGCTCGCCGGAGCGTCCGCCGAAGAGGATCACGACGCGAGTCTTGCGGGCAGCGTCCGGCGTCGGCTCGGGGTTCGTGGAATCCCCGGCGGAGGCTGGTTCAGTGTGGTGCGACATCGCGCCCGACCCTACCGGACCTGCCGGACAAGACCCGTCCCGAACGGGCCCTACCGACCCGCCTTCAGATCCTTGCGGAGGATCTTCCCCGACGCCGACTTCGGCACCGCCTCGATGAACTCGACGGCCCGCACCTTCTTGTACGGGGCCACGTGCTCGGCGATGAACGCGATGACCTCGCTCTCGGTCAGCTCCGCGCCCGGGGCAGGCACGACGAACGCCTTCGGGATCTCGCCCGCCTCCTCGTCGGGCAGGCCGATCACCGCGGCGTCGGCGATCCCGGGATGGGACAGCAGCAGGGCCTCGAGCTCCGCCGGCGGGACCTGGTAGCCCTTGTACTTGATGAGCTCCTTGAGCCGGTCGACCACCTGGAAAACGCCGTCGGCGTCGATGGTGACGATGTCGCCCGTGTGCAGGAAGCCGTCGGGCTCCAGCGTGTCCGCCGTCGCCTCGGGGTTGCCGAGGTAGCCGACCATGACGTTCGGCCCGCGGCACAGCAGCTCGCCGGGGGCCGAGACGCCCTCGGTCGGCTGCTCGATCTCCGCGCCGGTCGCCGGGTCGACGATCTTGGCCTCCATGCCCGCGACCAGCAGACCCACGGAGCCGGGCGAGATGTCGGTGCGGGCGAAGGGAATGCAGTGCGAGACCGGCGACATCTCGGTCATGCCGTAGCCCTGCAGCACCCGTACGCTCTCGCCGAGCCGCTCCACGACCGCCGTCGCGAGCTTCTCGTCGAGCGGCGCGGCGCCCGACAGCACCGCCCGCACGCTGGAGACGTCGTAGGAGTCCACGAGCGGGTGCTTCGCGAGCGCCAGCGCGATGGGCGGCGCCACGAACAGGAAGGTCGCGCGGTGGTCCTGGATCACCCCGAGGTACTGCGCGAGGTCGAACCGGGGCAGCGTCACGAGCTTCGCGCGGGTGCGCAGCGCCAGGTTGAGCAGCACCGTCATGCCGTAGATGTGGAAGAACGGCAGGACGCAGGGCACGACGTCGGCCGGCCCGACGCCGATCGCGAGCGACTGCGCCACGTTCGCCACGAGGTTGGTGTGGGTCAGCATGACGCCCTTGGGCCGGCCGGTCGTGCCGGACGAGTAGGGCAGCACCGCGAGGTGGGTGGCGGGGTCGAACGAGACGTCGGGAGCCGGGTGAGGCTCGGCCAGCAGGTCCGCCAGGGAGGCGTAGCCGTCGGCGGCGTCGGGCGCGCCGTCGAGCACCACCATGTGCTCGGCGGTGAGGCCTGCCCCCTTGGCCCCGGCCTCGCCCGCCGCGAGCAGCGCCGACACGGTGATCATGAGCCGTGCGCCCGAGTCGACCAGCTGCTTGGTGACCTCCGGGCCGGTGGCCAGCCCGTTCACCGTGGTCACCGTGACCCCGGCCCGCAGCAGGCCGTGGAACACCGTGACGTAGGCGGGAACGTTGGGAGCGTGCAGGGCGACGACGTCACCGATCCCGAGCCCGCGTGCCGCCACGGCTCCCGCCACGGCGTCGATCTGCGCCAGGAGCGAGCGGAACGTCGTCTCCGCCCCGCTCAGGCCGTCGACCACCGCCACGCGGTCCAGGTCGTCCTCGGTGATCTCGCCGAACAGGTACTCGTAGACACTGACGGACGGGATCTCCACGTCGGGCAGCGGGCTCCGGACAACCATCGTCGGTCTCCTTCGGTCGATCGCCGGACCCCCGTTGGTCCGGCGCGAGAGGCGCATGAGCATTGTGGGGTCAGATCACCCTGTCACGCACGCAGGCCACGCACGCGGGTCACGCCCGGATGTCACGCCCGGAACGCCGCGAGCAGCACCGGGATCAGCCTGCCCCACGACGGCGCCGCCGCGTAGCGGGTCAGCTGCCGACCGGTCTCGGTCCCGCTGCGGGAGCCGCTGAACCACGGCGGCTTGGGGAAGAGGGAGAGCTCGCCGTGCAGCACGCTGCGCGGGAACGGGCGGAACGGTCCGGTCACCACGGTGCGCTCGGGCCCGGACAGCAGGTGCGCGTTGTGGACGACGTCGATCCCGGAGCCGACGTCGGCCACCGTGTGCCCCGGGAACGCGCCCCAGGTGCCGCCCGGGAGGAGGAAACCCACGCCCGTCCACGCGTTGATCGCGATGTTGCCGTAGCGCAGGTCGGCGATCGCTGCGTCGAACGCGGCGCCCATCGCCGCGCGGTCCTGGGGCCGCACCACCACGTTGGCGCCCAGCGTGCCGTACAGGGAGTCGTTGGCGAAGTCGACGGCCCCGCGCAGGAACTCCGCGCCCGCGCCGGGCAGCTGCGTCCATGCCAGCACGGGCGCGAAGTACTCGTCGGTGCAGGCCGGGTCGCCCGGGGCCACCTCCATCAGGACGCTGCCGCCCACGTGCTCGGCGTCGGGGTGCGCCCGCTCGGCGCGTGCGATCTTCGCGTCCGTGCCCGGGTACCACGGCGTGCGTGCAGGCATCGCGGCCAGCGCGCGGCGCAGCTCGGCGAGGAACGCGTCCTTCTGGTCCCAGTCGGCCGACAGCACGACGAGCTGGCCCGCCACGCAGTTGTGGCCCGCGTTGTGCAGGCGCATGGAGACCAGGTGCTCGGCCTGGAACCGCAGGTCGGCGGCGCTCCACCGGCCCGGGACCACGATCATGGGCGCGACGCCGCCCAGCTCGCTCGTGATCGGCACGCGCAGCTGCGGATCGTTCGCGGCCCGGCGTCGCCGGGCGTCCTCACCGGTACCCCACACGATGGCGTCGTGCGTGACGGCGGAGCCGGTGATGTGCACCTTGTCGATCCCGCCGTGCCGGGTGAGGTAGGCGCCGACGGCGCCGTCGCCGTTGACCACGCGGACGACGCCGGCCTCGATCAGGGGCGTGAGCGCCTTGCGGTACACCCCGAGCAGGGCGGCGAAGGTGGGGTTGAGCTTCACGAGCGAGGCGCGGTTGTGGGCGACGAGCTCGTAGAAGG
This sequence comes from Promicromonospora iranensis, assembly GCF_028994775.1. Taxonomy (GTDB): domain Bacteria; phylum Actinomycetota; class Actinomycetes; order Actinomycetales; family Cellulomonadaceae; genus Promicromonospora; species Promicromonospora iranensis_A. The sequence goes on from NZ_JAJQMN010000004.1 coordinate 292,848, forward strand.
CGTCGAGCGGCGCGATCGACGAGATGTTCCCGGCGCCCAGCACCAGCCCGACCCCGCCGTACTCGCCGACCTTTCCGGCCCGCAGGCCCGCCTCGGCGCGCACCTGCCGCTCGGTCACGCCCGGCGGCATCCAGACCTCCGCCTCGAAGCCGTTGAAGAGCACCCACTCCTGGACGCTGCGGGGCAGCACGCGCACCGCCACGCGGCCGCCGGGCGCGGTACCCACGGCGAGCCCGTCGAGCGGCGAGCCGCCGGCCGCGAGCGCCTCGTACGACCGCGCGTAGGTGGCCGCGCTCTCGAGCGCGCCGTACGGGCCGGTCATCCACTCCTCGCCCGCGTACGGGGCGGACGGCGCGACGTCCTTGGCCTCGGCCGCGAGGGTCGCCCACTCCTCGGCGACGCCGGCGATCGACGCGTGCACCTTGCGGAACAGCGCTCCCCTGTCCGCGACGGGCAGCTGCGCCCACCGTTCCGCGCCGACCTTGAGCTCCTCGACCGCCCGGTCGAGCTCGCTCCCCGTGGTGGCTCGCGTGTCCGTCACGCTCATCAGCTGTCTCCTTCGACCGCATCGCATCTCGACCGCATCGCGTCCGACCGCACGGGTTCCGCTCTCACTGACCCGCTCTGCAATAGCCTAAGCGCCGCCCGCAACCCAGGGCGAGACCCTTCAGGCTTTACATTTCGACCTTCGGTGCACAGTCGGCCCGCCACGGTTAGGCTGCCTGGCATGTCGGACATCGGCAGTGGCCGTCATGATCTCCGCGATGCGCTCGACCTGCTGAGCGAGCAGGTGGCCGACGGCATCCTGCACGCCGAGCCCGTCTATCGCGAGACGCGCCTCCCGGCCGCCGTCGTCCAGCCCCTGGTCCGGGCCAACCTGGCGGAGATCCTCGCCGCGCTCGCCGGCGAACCGTCGTCGCTCGCCCCCGCCCGGGAGACCGGCCGGGTCACCGCCGCGGAGGGCATGCCGCTCGACCTGCTGCAGCATGCCTACCGGCTGGCCGGCCTGCGCATCTGGGAGGAGCTCGCCCGCCGCCTGCGCTCCCAGACGGACACCGCCGCACTGCTGCGCGCCTCGTCCCGCGTCTGGCTCGCCATCGACCGCTCGTCCAACGTCGCCGTGCGGACCCACCTGGAGGCCGCCGCCGGGCTGGGCGAGAACATGGCCCGCACCGAGCTCCTGCGCGGTGTCCTGACCGGCGCGGTGCACGACCTCGAGACCGCCCGGCGCGCGCTCGGCCTCCCCGACGACGTGATGCTGGTGGTGGCCGTCACGGCCCCCGGCCTACCCCCGGTCCCGGTGCCCGGCACTCCACCCGGCACGGCGCCCGGCGTCCCGCCCGCCCCCGACGGCGTCGGCGTGGACCCGGCAGACGTGACCACCCGCTGGCTGACCCACGAGGGCGCCCGGCTGACCCTGGTGGCCGCACCCACCTCCGAGGACGCCCTCGCCGCCCTGGCCGGCCTCGCCGCGCACGCCCGGACCGGCGCGAGCCGGCCGTTCACCCATCTGGCCGACGCTCCCTCCGCCCTCGCCCAGGCCCGCACGGCGGTACGGTCCCTGCCCCTGGGCCAGGTCGGGCTCGCCCGCTACGGCGACCGTCCGCTGGACGCCCTGCTCGTGGCCGACGGCGAACGCGCCGCCGAGCTCGCCGCGGCGGTACTCGGCGGGCTCAGGGACCGCGACCCCCGCGACGAGGAGCTGCTGCTCGGCACCGTCGAGGCATGGTTCGAGCACGGTGGGTCCGGCACCAGGGCCGCCGCGGCCCTGCACTGTCACCGCAACACGGTGCTGAACCGGCTGGCGCGCGTCGCCGACCTGACGGGCCGGGACATCAACGACCCGCGCGGCGCGGCGGAGCTGTACGCGGCCGTACGTGCCCTCCGGCTCCAGGGTGAGCCGACGCAGCCCCGGTCGGGCACCGCCTAGTTTCCAACGGGCGAGATCAGACGCCCGTTTCACCCCACGGCGTCGCCCCGCGGCGTTAGCCTCGGGACGTGACTCCCCTCCTGTCGGACGAGCTGCTCGCCTCCCTGCGCCAGCGCGCTGCCGAGTACGACCGAGACAACGCCTTCTTCGCGGAGGACCTGGCCGACCTGCAGGCCGCCGGCTACCTCGGCGCGATGGTCCCCACCGCGCTCGGCGGTGCCGGCCGCACGCTCCGCGAGACCGCGCACGAGCAGGCCCGGCTGTCCGCCCACGCGCCCGCGACGGCGCTCGCCGTGAACATGCACCACGTGTGGGTCGGCGTGGGGCGCTACCTCCACGACCGGGGCGACTCGTCGCTGGACTGGCTGCTGCGGGAGGCCGCGTCGGGCGAGGTGTTCGGCTTCGGCTACTCGGAGCCGGGCAACGACCTGGTGCTGCTGGGCTCCCGCACGGAGGCGCGGCCCGACGGCGCCGGGGGCTACTCGTTCCACGGCCGCAAGATCTTCACGTCCAACTCCCCCGCCTGGACGCGGCTGGGTGTGCTGGGCCTCGACCAGGGCAGCAACGGTCGCCGCGGCAGCGAGCCGCGGCTGGTGCACGCCTTCGTCACGCGCGAGGGCGGCGGGTTCGAGATCCTCGACGACTGGGACACCATCGGCATGCGCGCCTCCCAGTCGCGCACCACCGTGCTCGACGGCGCCCACGCACCCGCCGACCGGGTGCTGCGGCTCCTGCCGCCCGGACCGTCCCTGGACCCGTACGTGCTGGGCATCTTCACGTCGTTCGAGGTGCTGCTCTCGTCGGTCTACGCGGGGATCGCGGACCGCGCACTGGAGCTCGCCGTCGAGGCCGCGGAGCGCCGCACGTCGATGAAGACCGGCAAGAAGTACGCGCAGGACCCCGACGTCCGCCGTCGGATCGCCGACATGGCCCTCGCGCAGGACAGCGTCTGGCTCCAGATCGACGGGATCACCCGCGACCTCGACGCCTCGGCGTCGGACAGCACGCTGGACCGGGGCGCCGGCTGGTTCCGGGCCACCGCCGGCCTGAAGGTGCGTGTCACCGAGACCGCACGGGAGGTCGTGGACCAGGCCGTGCGGGTGTCGGGCGGCTCCACGTACTTCAACGGGTCCGAGCTCGGCCGCCTCTACCGCGACGTGCTCGCGGGGATCTTCCACCCGTCCAGCGACGATTCCGCCCACGCCACGGTGGCCCAGTCCCTGCTGGGCCCCCTGGAGTAGCACGGGCGCACGCCGCGTGGTCGGCAGATCGTCAAGCGGTCGGCAGAACGTCAGGTAGTCGACACCTCGGACTACCGACTACCTGACGTTCTACCGACCACCCAGTGCAGCGGGACCCCAGGGGCTCAGGCGCGGAGGGCCTGGTCCAGGTCCGCCCAGAGGTCCTCGACGTCCTCGATACCCACGGACAGCCGCAGCAGGTCCTCGGGGACGGTCTGCGCCTCGGTGCCCCACCGGCGGCGGCGCTCCAGCATCGACTCCACCCCGCCGAGCGACGTGGCGGGGAGCCAGAGGCGCACGGCGTCCACGACGGCGTCGGCCCGTTCGACCGGGCCCACCCCGGCCCGCTCACGGGGCCGGACGCCGATGATCGCGCCGAAGCCGTTCATCTGCGCCTTGGCGCGCTCGTGGCCGGGGTCGCCGGGCAGCGAGGGGTGCCGCACCTCGGCGACCTCGGGGTGGTCGGCGAGACGACGCACCAGCTCGGCGGCGTTCGCCTGCGCGCGCTCGAAGCGCAGCGCCAGGGTCCGCAGGCCCCGCAGGGCGAGCCACACCTCGAACGGCCCGGCGATGGCGCCGTGCAGCGTGCGGTGCCCGCGCAGCGTCGTGGCCAGCTCGGCGTCGCGCGTCACGAGCGCACCGAGCACGACGTCGGAGTGCCCGGCCAGGTACTTGGTGACCGAGTGCAGCACGATGTCGGCGCCGTGCAGCAGCGGCTGCTGCCCCAGCGGCGTCGCGAACGTGTTGTCCACCACGGAGCGCACGCCCCGGGCCCGCGCCGCGCCGAGCACGGCGGGCAGGTCCGCGACCTCCAGCATCGGGTTGGTCGGCGACTCGACGAGCAGCAGGTCGGCGCCGTCGAGGGCCGCCACGACGGCGTCCGTGTCGGCGATGTCGACGTGGCGCAGGGTCACACCGTGCCGGGCCGAGACCTCGTTCGCGAGCACCATGCCCGCCTGGTAGGCGTGCCGCGGCAGCACGAGCGTGCCGCCGTCGGGCAGCAGGGAGAAGACGGCGGCGATCGCCGCCATCCCCGAGCCGAAGACGATCGCCTGACCGGGGGTCTCGCCGTCCGACCCGCCCCGGCACTCGAGGGCGGCGAGCGCGTGCTCGAACGGGTGCCAGGCATCGGTGTCGCCGCGCGCGTAGGACAGCTCGTCCGGGGTGACGACGCCCTGCGACACGAAGGTGCTGCTGAGCGGGATCGGCGGGTTGATGTGCCCGCCCTGGACACGGGCGGGACGGCCTGCGGCGACGGTGAGGGTGGCCGGAGCGAGGCCGGCGGCGTTCGGGGTGGTGCTCATGTGCGCGAGAATACGGCGGCCTCGGTGCGGTCCGCCCGGCCGTCCGCGACCGCGCGGCACCGGTCTCCCCGGTCACCGCCCGGCCCCCGGCCCCCGGCCCTCGGCCCCCGGCCCCCGGCCCCCGGCCCCCGGCCCCCGGCACATGGTGCGGTGGCGTCAGAGGGGCTGCGCGTCCGACGACCGCCTCCGGATCACCAGCGACATGAGCGCGGCACCGGCGCACAGGACTCCCGCCCCGTACCAGACGGCGTCGTAGGAGCCGGTGACGTCGCGCACCAGGCCGCCCGCGAACGCCACGACACCGGCGCCGATCTGGTGCGAGGCGAGCACCCAGCCGAACACGATGGGGGCGTCGTCGCCGTAGAACTCGCGGCACAGGGCGAGCGTGGGCGGCACGGTCGCCACCCAGTCCAGCCCGTAGAACACGATGAAGAACACCATGGGCAGCTCGACGTGCGGTGCCATCAGCGACGGCAGGAACAGCAGCGCGACACCGCGCAGCGTGTAGTAGACGCCCAGCAGGACGCGCGGGGAGTAGCGGTCGGTCAGCCAGCCGGAACCGATGGTGCCGATCACGTCGACCACCCCGATGACCGCGAGCAGGCTCGCGGCGACGGTGATGGGCATGCCGTGGTCGTGCGCACCCGGGACGAAGTGGGTCCGGACCAGCCCGTTCGTCGTCGCGCCGCAGATCGCGAACGCGCCGGCCAGGAGCCAGAACGGGCCGGTACGGGCGGCGTCGAGCAGGGCGGTGACGGCGCGCCTCGCCGCGCCGCGCGCGGGCGGCGGCTTGGGCGCGTAGACGCCGCCGTAGGGCGCCAGGCCCACGTCGGCCGGGTGGTCGCGCAGCAGGAAGAGGACGAGCGGCACTGCCGCGAGCGCCGCGATGGCCACGGTGACCGACGCCGGACGCCACCCCTGGTTCTCGACGATCCACGCGAGCAGGGGCAGGAACACGAGCTGGCCCGACGCCGTCGCCGCCGTCAGCACACCGCTGACCAGGCCGCGCCGGGCGACGAACCAGCGCCCGGTCACGGTGGCGGTGAAGGCGAGCGCCATGCTGCCGCTGCCCACACCGACCAGGAGCCCCCAGCCGAGCACGAACTGCCACGGCTCCGACATCCACACCGTCGAGAGGGCGCCGCCCGTGATGACGACCAGCGCGGTCGTGACCACCGGCCGCATGCCGAACCGGTCCATGAGGGCGGCGGCGAACGGGGCCGTCAGCCCGTACAGCACGGACTGCAGGCCGACGGCGAAGCCGATGGTCGCACGCGACCAGCCGAGCTCCGTGTTCAGCGGCTCCACGAACAGGCCTGGCACCGCCGTGAACGCGGCGGCGGACATGACGGTCACGAAGGCGACCAGGGCCACCCACCAGGCCGGGTGGATGCGCGGGGCAGGGCGGTTCGGCGGGCCCTGCGGTGCGTTCTGGCCGGCAGGCACCGGGAGGTCTGTCTGGGTCACGGCATCAGCATGAGACGCGGACCAGGCCCCAACCAGTGGCCCGAGGGACATACAACGCTGGATTCGGGCCATATGATCGGGCCATGGCTCCGCAGACCTCGCGCACGCACCGCGTCGCCGTGCTGATCCGGCCCGGCTTCATCCCGTTCGAGCTGGGAATCCCGCACCGGATCTTCGGCACGGCGCGCGACGCCGAGCACCGGCCCCTGTACGAGGTGGTGACCTGCACGCCCGGTGGCCCAGGGCTGGTGCAGTCGGACTCCGACGTCACGGTCCACGTCGCACACGGCCCGGAGGCCGTGGAGGACGCCGACACGGTGGTGGTCCCGGCGTCGCACGAGCACGGCCCCGTGTACGAGGAGGGCCGGCTCACGCCCGAGCTGGCGGAGGCGTTCCGGCGGATCCGCCCGGGGGCGCGGATCGTGTCGATCTGCACCGGGGCGTTCGCGCTGGCCGCCGCAGGCCTGCTCGACGGCCGGCCGGCCACCACGCACTGGTCGACGACCGACCACTTCCGCCGCCTGTTCCCGCGGGTCCAGCTGCACCCCGAGGTCCTGTTCACCGACGACGGCGACGTGCTCACCTCCGCCGGCGTCGCCTCGGGGATCGACCTGTGCCTGCACCTCGTCCGGCGCGACCACGGCGCGGCGATCGCGCAGGACGTCGCCCGGCGCACCGTGGTGCCGCCGCATCGCGAGGGTGGGCAGGCACAGTACGTGCAGCGGTTCGTGCCCGAGCGGGGCGGGCCGGGCACCGCGGCGACCCGGGCCTGGGCGGCGGAGCGGCTCGCGGAGCCGCTGACGCTCGCCGCGATGGCGCGGCACGCGGCGATGTCGGTGCGGACGTTCACGCGGCAGTTCCGCGACGAGACCGGCGAGAGCCCCGGGGCGTGGCTCACGCGCCAGCGGGTCGAGCACGCCAGGACCCTGCTGGAGTCCACCGACCTGCCGATGGAGCAGATCGCGCGGAAGTGCGGCTTCGGCACCGCGCAGTCCCTGCGGGCCCACGTGCAGTCGGCGCTCGGCGTGACTCCCACCGCCTACCGCAGGACGTTCCACCGGGTGGCGTGAGGGACGCGCGCGACACGCTGGGCTCGGTCCGGGCGGCGCCGAACCGTGACCAGCCAACGGGCCGCACAGGCCCTACGCTGGACACATGGGACGAGCCGGACAGCGCACAGCCTCGACAGCCGCAGCCTTCGCGGCGGCCGCGCTGCTCGCGGCCGGATGCACCAGCGGTCCTGCGGACTCCGAGGAGCCGGGGGACGGCGCGTCCAGCCCTGCTCCGATCGCCTCGTCCCCGGCCGACCCCTCGCCGTCCGACACCGGACCGGACGACGGAGGCTCGGACGACGGCACCGACGGCACACCTGAACCGGCCGCCTCGGCGACGGAGGCCGCCTCCGGACCGCCGTTCCCGGCGAACACCCGGCCCGACACCGCCGAACCGACGGGCGAGGGCGAGACCTTCCTGTCCGTCACGGACGTCCGCGTGGCCGGACACGACCGCTACGACCGGGTCGTCTTCGACCTCGACGGCAAGGGCAGCGGCCAGCCCGGCTGGCGCGTCGAGTACGTGGATCAGGCCACCGACGACGGCTCCGGGCACGCCGTCGAGGTCGACGGCGACGCGATCCTGCGGGTGTCCCTGTCGGGCACCGCCATCCCGACGGACAGCGGCGTCAAGGGGTTCACGGGCGAGCGCATCGAGCCCGAGGACACGGACTCGGTGGACGAGATCGTGTACCGCTACTGGTTCGAGGGGTACACGACCGCGTTCCTCGGCGTGGACGAGGGCGAGCGCCCGTTCCGGGTGTTCCTCCTGGAGAACCCGACGCGCGTCGTCGTCGACGTCCAGCACTGACCGCCCGGCAACGCCGAGGCGGTGCCGAGCGGTCAGGCAGCCGCTCTCAGCCCGCGACCTCGGACTTCTGCGGGCGCGCGAGGAGCGTCGCCGCGAGCTCGGACAGGGGCAGCTTGCCGGCCAGCACGTCGACCACACCTGCCGTGATGGGCATCTCGACGTCGTGCGCCCGGGCCAGCTCCAGGACGGACTGCGAAGACTTGACGCCCTCCGCCGTACCGCCGGTCGCCGCGATCGCCTCCTCGAGCGTGAGGCCCTCGCCGAAGTGCTTGCCGAGGCGGTGGTTGCGCGACAGCGGCGACGCGCACGTCGCCGTCAGGTCGCCCATGCCGGCCAGCCCGGAGAAGGTGGCGGCGTCGGCCCCGAGCGCCAGGCCGAGGCGGGTGATCTCCACGAGTCCGCGCGTGATGAGCGTCGCCAGCGTGTTCCAGCCGAAACCGCGGCCCTGCGCCATGCCCGCCGCCAGGGCGATGATGTTCTTCACGGCGCCGCACAGCTCGACACCGACCACGTCGGTGTTCGTGTACGGGCGGAAGTAGCCGGTCGAGCACGCGGAGGCCACGAGCTGCGCGGTGGCCTCGCTGCGCGAGGCGACCACGGTCGCCGTCGGCTGCCGCTCCGCGATCTCGGGTGCCAGGTTCGGCCCGGAGACGACAGCGACGCGGTCGTCCGGCAGGTCCAGCACCTCTGCCATGACCTGGCTCATGCGCTTGTCCGTGCCGAGCTCGACCCCCTTCATCAGGGAGACGACGACGGCGTCCGGCTCGACCAGGTCCTTCATCGACTCCAGGGTGGCGCGGGCCACCTGGGACGGCACCGACACCACCACGATCGACGCGCCCTCGAGCGCGACGGCGGCGTCGGTGGTGCCGTGCATGGCGGGCAGCTGCACACCGGGCAGGTACTTCTCGTTGCGGTGCGTGCGGTCCACCGCGTCGACCACCGCGGCGTCGCGGCCCCACAGGGTGACGTCGCACCCGGCGTCGGCCAGGACCATCGCGAACGTGGTGCCCATCGAGCCGGCGCCGAGCACGGCGACCTTGGTCGGGGCGGGGGTCGGGGCGCTCACGGGCGCTCCACCGGGGGGTAGCTGGTCATCTTTGCCTCGTACTCGGGATGCCTGCGCAGGTCGAACCGCGGCTTGGGGGCCACCTCGCCGCGGATCTGCTCCAGCTCGACGGTGATGGCGTCCATGATGCGGCTCGTGGCCTCACGCAGCGTGGCGGTGTCCTGCGGGCGGTCGTACAGGTCGCTCAGGTCGACGGGCGGACCCGTCTGGATGGTCACCTTCTTGCGCGGGAACGGCTTCAGCACGCGCCCGTACCGGGGCAGGATCTCGGTGACGCCCCACTGCGCCACCGGCAGCACCGGCAGACGTGTCGTCAGGGCGATGCGGGCGACACCCGTCTTGCCCTCCATGGGCCAGTAGTCGGGGTCCCGCGTCAGCGTCCCCTCCGGCAGGATCGCCACGCAGGCACCGTCGCCGAGCTGCCGCGCGGCCGCCTGGAGCGACTCCGTGGCCTTGGCCGACTCGCGCTCGACCGGGATCATGTTGGTGCCCCGCAGGGCCCAGCCGGTCAGAGGCGACGTGAACAGGCTGCGCTTGGCCAGGATGCGCGGCTCCCGGCCGTTGTCGAAGAGGTAGTGCGCCAGCGTCAGCGCGTCGAGCTCGGTGACGTGGTTGGCCGCGGCGATGAAACCGCCCTTGGCCGGGAAGTTCTCCCCGCCCTTCCACTCGTACTTGCACAGCGCGAACATGAGGTTCCGCACGATGAACGCGATGAAGCGATACATGCGTGACTCAGGGCGTGGGATGGGCACGGTCCAGAACAATACTCGCGTCCGCCCCCAACCCTGCCCTCCCCGCTCGCCGGGTAGAACCCGGGCGAGACAGGGAGGGGTCGGGGCGGGAGGAGTCAGCCGCGGGCGACGTCGGCGCCGAGGGCTTCCAGCTTCTCCTGGAAGTTCTCGTAGCCGCGGTCGATCAGACCGATGCCGCGCACCGTGGACCGGCCCCTGGCGGCGAGCGCCGCGATGAGGTGCGAGAACCCGCCGCGCAGGTCGGGCACCTCGATGTCGGCCGCGGAGAGCGGCGTCGGGCCGGACACGACGGCGGAGTGGTGGAAGTTGCGCTGGCCGAACCGGCAGTCGCGTCCGCCCAGGCACTCCTTGTAGACCTGGATGGTGGCGCCCATCTTGCGCAGGGCGTCGGTAAAGCCGAACCGGTTCTCGTACACCGTCTCGTGCACGATCGACAGGCCGGTGGCCTGCGTGAGCGCGACGACGAGCGGCTGCTGCCAGTCGGTCATGAAGCCCGGGTGCACGTCGGTCTCGAGCACGATGGACTTCAGGTCGCCGCCGGCGTGCCAGAAGCGGATGCCGTCGTCCTGCACCTCGAACCGGCCGCCGACCTTCCGGAACGTGTTGAGGAACGTCATCATCTCGGGCTGCGTGGCGCCCTTGACGGTGATGTCGCCGCCCGTGGCCAGGGCCGCCGAGGCCCAGGACGCGGTCTCGATGCGGTCGTTGAGCGCGGTGTGGCTGTAGCCGTCGAGGCGGTCGACGCCCTCGATCCGGATCACCCGGTCGGTGTCGACCGAGATGATGGCGCCCATCTTCTGCAGCACGGCGATGAGGTCCATGATCTCGGGCTCGATGGCCGCGCCCGACAGCTCGGTGATGCCGTCCGCGCGGACGGCCGTGAGCAGGGTCTGCTCCGTGGCACCGACCGACGGGTAGGGCAGGGAGATCTTGGTGCCCTGCAGGCGACGCGGCGCGCGCAGGTGGATGCCGTTGGGTCGCTTGTCCACGACGGCGCCGAACTGGCGCAGGATGTCGAGGTGGTAGTTGATCGGCCGGTCGCCGATGCGGCAACCGCCCAGGTCAGGGATGAATGCCTCGCCGAGGCGGTGCAGCAGCGGCCCGCAGAACAGGATCGGGATGCGGCTGGAGCCCGCGTGGGCGTCGATGTCGGCCACGTGTGCCGACTCCACGTTGGACGGGTCGAGGTCCAGGATGCCCGCGTCGGTGTCGTACTTGACGTTCACACCGTGCAGGTCCAGAAGCCCCGAGACGACCTTGACGTCGCGGATCTGCGGTACGTTCCGCAGCACGCTGGGGGTCTCCCCCAACAGGGAAGCCACCATGGACTTCGACACGAAGTTCTTTGCGCCTCGAACGGTGATGGTCCCGTTCAACGGGGTGCCGCCGTTCACATACAGCAGATCGTTCATATCCTCGTCGTCATCTCGTTGTACCGATGATGGATTTCCGGTGGCGGGGCAGGGTCCCGAAGGCTGAGCGCGCCCGGTCGACCCTGATCCTTGTCCCCCACCGCCGGTCGTGCCAACACGGGCACGGGCGGGAGTATTCACCGTTCACTACACCTTCACTCGTGACGCACGCTGCCGCATGACGACACGCCAGAAGCGCACCACACCCGCGCGAGACCGCCGTCGGCAGCCTACGTCAACCCCGGATCCACAGTGTGAGACGCGCTTTCCGGATCGCGGACACGCTGCCTAATCTCCCGGCCATGAGCACCTCCGCATCACCGACCGCCGGAACGTCCTCCGGCGAGCAGGGCACGCCGCCGGCCGGCAACCCTCGGGGCCGCGTCGTCTTCGCGTCCCTCATCGGTACCTCGATCGAGTTCTACGACTTCTACATCTACGCGACCGCGGCCTCGCTGGTGTTCCCCGCGCTGTTCTTCCCGAACACCGAGGACCCGACCACGCAGCTCCTGTCGTCGTTCGCCGTGTTCGGCGTCGCCTTCGTGGCGCGGCCGGTCGGTTCGGTGCTGTTCGGCCACTTCGGTGACCGCATCGGCCGCAAGACGACCCTCGTGGCCTCGCTGCTCACGATGGGTATCGCGACGGTCCTGATCGGCCTCATCCCGGCGGCGTCGACCCCGGGCTGGGCGGTGGCCGCACCGGCCGTGCTCGTGCTGTGCCGGTTCTGCCAGGGCCTCGGCCTCGGCGGGGAGTGGAGCGGCGCCGCGCTGCTCGCCACGGAGAACGCCCCGAAGGGCAAGCGCGCCATCTACGGCACGTTCCCGCAGCTGGGCGCCCCCATCGGCTTCATCCTTGCCAACACGGTGTTCATCGCGCTGTCGAACGCCCTCACGCCGGAGCAGTTCAACGCCTGGGGCTGGCGCATCCCGTTCCTGGCGTCCGCGATCCTCGTGATCGTCGGCCTGTGGGTGCGGCTCTCGCTGCTCGAGACGCCCGCGTTCCGCAAGGTGCTGGAGGCGGAGGCGGTCACCAAGGTGCCGGTGGCCCGGGTGTTCCGCGCGTCGTGGAAGCAGATCGTGTCCGGCACGTTCATCATGCTGGCCACCTACGTGCTGTTCTACCTGATGACGACGTTCACGCTGAACTACGGCGTCGCGCCGACGGCACCCACCGACGGTTCGCCCACCGGCCTCGGCTACGAGAAGATCGACTTCCTCTGGATGCTGATCATCGGCGTCGTGTTCTTCGGCGTCTTCACGCTCGTGTCCGGCCCGATGGCGGAGAGGTTCGGCCGCCGGAAGCACCTCATCTGGGTCACGGTGGCGATCATCCTGTTCGGCGGGTCGTTCGTGCCGCTGTTCGCCGCGGGCGACGTCGGCGTGCAGACCCTGCTGATCCTCGGTTTCACGCTCATGGGCCTCACGTTCGGCCCCATGGCCGCCGTCCTCCCGGAGCTGTTCCCCTCCAACGTCCGGTACACGGGCTCCGGCATCGCGTACAACCTGTCGTCGGTGCTGGGCGCGGCCGTGGCGCCGTTCATCGCGGTGTGGCTGTGGGCCCAGGCCGGCTCCCCCGTGCTGGTGGGCGTCTACCTCTCCGCGATGGCCGTGATCACGCTCGTCGCGCTGCTCATGACGCGCGAGACGCGCGACGTCGAGTACGACGACAACGTCAGCGCCTGACCCTCCGGTCACGCGCAGCATCACGCCCGGCGCCGTCGCGCACCTTCCACCCGGGAGGTGCACGACGGCGTCGGGCGTTGTGCCCGCGCGGGATAGCGTGGCGGGGTGGAGACGACGGCCCTGATCGCTGCCTGTGTGGCTGTCGTCCTCGGGGCCGGGCTGCAGCGGGTCGCCGGGATGGGCCTCGGCATGGTGGCCGCCCCCGTGCTCACCGTGTTCCTCGGGGCGTCGGTGGGCGTGCTGGTCAGCAATGTCGCGGCGATCGTCACCGCCCTGATCATCCTGCGGGCGCTGCGCGACCGCGTGGAGTGGCGCCGCGTGGTGATGATTCTGCCGCTGATGCTCGTGGGCTCCGTGCTCGGTGCGCTCACGGTGCGCGAGGCCGACGCCGCGTGGCTGGACGTCATCGTGGGCGGATCGGTACTGCTCGCGCTGGCCGCGTCGGCGGTCCTTCGCCGGCGCGTGCGGATCAAGGGCCGGTCCGTCGCCGTCGCGACCGGCCTGGCGGCGGGATTCATGAACACGACGTCGGGCGTCGCCGCGCCGGCGTGGACGGCGTACGCGCTGGCGACCCGCTGGGACCACCGGTCGTTCGCCGCGACCCTGCAGCCTCTGCTCGTCGTCATGAACACGATGTCGGTGGCCACCAAGCTGGCCTTCGGGGCGATCCCGCCCGGCACCGCCCCGGCATGGTGGGTCTGGCCGGTGCTCCTGGCGGGGGTGCTCGTCGGGGTGGGCCTCGGCGCGGCCCTGGCCCGGCGCATCCCGACCCGGGTCGCGTCGGGCATCGCGCTGACGGTCGCCGTCGTGGGTGCGCTGACGGCGCTGACCAGGGGGCTGCTGACGGTCTGAGCGTTGTCCCGTTGGCCGAGCTTGTCGGGACTGTTCTCGACAAGCTCGACCACCGGGCGGAGGCCTACTCGTCCTCGGCGAAGACCACGTCCCGCTTGCGGCGGATCGCCGGCAGCACGGCCACCACCAGGGCGATCAGCGCCAGCGTGAGCAGCACGCCCGAGATGGGGCGGGTGACGAACACCGACGGGTCGCCCCGCGAGATGAGCAGTGCCCGGCGCAGGTTCTCCTCGAGCAGCGGCCCCAGCACGAACCCGAGCAGCAGCGGCGCCGGCTCGCACCCCGCGCGGATGAGCACGAAGCCCAGCACGCCGAAGACGGCCACCGCGAGCACGTCGTACGGGTTCTGCCCCAGGGAGTACGTGCCGATGCAGGCGAACACCACGATGACCGGGAACAGCACCGAGTACGGCACCGACAGCATCCGCACCCACAGCCCGATGAGCGGCAGGTTGAGCAGCACCAGCAGCACGTTGCCGATCCACATCGACGCGATCAGGCCCCAGACCAGCGCCGGCTGCTCGGTCATGACATCGGGTCCCGGCGTGATGCCCTGGATGATGAACGCTCCGACCATGAGCGCCATCACAGGATGGGCGGGCAGGCCGAGCGTCAGCAGCGGGATGAACGACGTCTGCGCCGCCGCGTTGTTCGCCGACTCCGGCCCGGCCACCCCCTCGATCGCGCCGTGCCCGAACTCCCCGGGGTTCCGCGAGACCCGCTTCTCCACCGCGTACGAGGCGTAGGAGGCGAGCACGTGGCCGCCGCCCGGGAGCACACCCAGCAGCGACCCGAGCCCGGTCGCGCGGATCACCGGGCCGACGATCCGCCGGAGCTCGGCGCGCGTGGGCCACAGGTTCGCCACGCGGCTCACCATGCGGGTCCTGGAGCGAGGGTCGTGCAGGTTGCGCAGGATCTCCGCGATGCCGAACACGCCGACGGCGACCGCCACGAAGCTCAGCCCCTGGTACAGCTCGCGGACGCCGAACGTGAACCGCGGTGTGCCGGTGTTCAGGTCCTGACCCACCGTGCCCAGCAGAATCCCGAGCACGATCATCGCGAGCGCCTTGAGCGTGGAGCCGCTCGCGAGCGCGATGGACGCGATGAGCCCCAGCACCACCAGCGAGAAGTACTCCGCGGCGCCGAACGACAGGGCGGCGCGGGCCAGCGGTGGGGCCGCGACGGCGAGCACGACCGTCGCGACGGTGCCCGCGGCGAACGACCCGAGCGCGGCCACGGCGAGCGCCACGCCCGCCCGCCCGGCGCGGGCCATCTGGTGCCCGTCGATGGCGGTCACCGCCGCCGACGACTCGCCCGGCAGGTTGAGCAGGATCGCCGTCGTGGACCCGCCGTACTGGGCGCCGTAGTAGATGCCGGCGAGCATGATGAGGGCCGACGTCGGGTCGTCGAACCCGAAGGTGATCGGCAGCAGCAGGGCGATGGTCGCCGTCGGCCC
Source organism: Promicromonospora iranensis (assembly GCF_028994775.1). Lineage (GTDB taxonomy): Bacteria > Actinomycetota > Actinomycetes > Actinomycetales > Cellulomonadaceae > Promicromonospora > Promicromonospora iranensis_A. The sequence continues at coordinate 307,876 of NZ_JAJQMN010000004.1, forward strand.
GATACCGGGCAGCACCCCGACGGCGGTGCCGAGCGCGACGCCGAGCAGGCAGAACATGAGGTTGTGCCACTGGAGCGCCTCGGAGAAGCCGAGCGCGAGGTTGTCGAGCAGATCCATCCCGGCCCCCTACCCGCCCAGCCAGTCGCCGACCAGCGCCAGACGCAGCTGGAGCAGGACGACGAAGATGACCCAGCTCGCCAGCGTCAGGCCGGCGGCGATGACGAGCGCCCGTACCGGGCCGGTGCCCCGCCGGGCGAGCGCCGCGAGCAGGCCGGTGCCGAACGTCGCGAGCAGCAGGCCGAGGCCGTCGACGGTGACCGCGAAGAACGTCACGGCGGCGAAGACGGCGACGGTCGGGCGCCACTGAATCCCGGCGAGCGGGCGCGGGTCGAGCACGTCGGCGTCGGACGCCGCACGGCCGGACGGCGCGCCGCCGTCGGCCGGGGCGTCGTCCACCGGGGCGTCCTCCACTGCGGAGTCGTTCGCCCGGGCGTCGGCGGGAGCCTCGCCCGGTGCCGGGTCCGGGGCGACGTACGCCTTGACGACGATGGCGACGCCGAGCCCGGCGAGCACGAGGCCCAGGGCGAAGGGCACGTACCCCGGCCCCATCTCGAGGAGGGAGCCGAGGTCGTACCCGAGCGCCCCGATCGCGAAGGCCGTGCCGAGCCCGGCGAAGATCAGGCCCGCGACGAGGTCGCTCGTCGAGCGGGGCCGGAGGACGCCGATCTCAGCCGCCCTGGCCGGCGCCGATGATGTCGCCCCAGGACTCGATCTGTTCCTGGAGCAGCGTCGCGTGCGCCTCGGGCGTGGCCTGGTCGGCGGCGACCGGCGCGGTCCCGAGGTCGGCCATCTGGTCGATCACCATCTGGTCGGCGAGGGCCACCTGGAGCGCGTCGGTGAGCTGGGTGACCACCTCGTCGGGCGTCTCTGCCGGGACGTAGAGGCCGTGCCACACGCTGACCTCGATGTCGGGCTGGCCGCCCTCGGCGGTGGTGGGCAGGTCCGGCAGGGCCTCGATGCGCTCCGGCGTGGTCACCGCGTACGCCTTGACCTTGCCCGCCTCGATCTGGCCCGTCGTGTTGGTCGTCTGGTCGCACATGAAGTCGACCTGGCCGCCCACGAGCTCCCCCATCGCGGGGCCGGTGCCGTCGTACGGCACCGCCGTCACCTCGACGCCGAGGGCGTCCATGAGGAGCAGACCGCAGAGGTTCGACGCCGAGCCCTCGCCGGCGTGGGCCATCGTCACCGTGTCGGCGTTCTCCTGGATGTGGGAGACGAACTCCTCGAACGTCGTCGGCTCGAAGTCGGGGCTCCCGACGATCGTCATGGGCACCTCGGTGACCAGGCCCACCGGCTTGAAGTCGGCGACGGGGTCGTAGGCGAGGTCGTCGTAGAGCGCCGGGGCCGTGGACATGCCGATGTGGTGCATGAGCACGGTGTAGCCGTCGGGCTCGGCGGTCGCGGCCTGGCCCGCGCCGACGGTGCCGCCGGCGCCGTCGACGTTCTGCACGACGAGCTGCACGCCGAGCTCCTCGGACATGGGCTCGGCCACCATGCGGGTCACGGTGTCGGTGGGGCCGCCCGCGGAGAACGGCACGATCACGTCGATGTCGTCCTCGGGGTAGTTGGCGGGGTCAGCTCCCGAGGAGCAGGCGGCCAGGATGAGGCCGAGGCCGGCCAGCGCACCGATGTACGCGGCGGTCTTCCGGGGTCCGGCGGGGGTCATGTCCGTCTCCGATCATCATTGATCCGGTAGAGGTTGATCCGTGTGGCTGTCCGATGCGGACTGGGTGTCGCGGGTTAATCCGTCGAGACCGTGACAGTACCTCTGGGCATGTGACGTCCGCCACGAACTGGACAGGGCTTGACCGAACGGTGACCTCATCCGACGCCGTCGGACGCCGTCCGCAGCGACCCGGCGGACCGGGCCGGCCCTGATCGGCGCACCGCCCCGGGCGACATACCGTGATGGCGCTTGAAGGCCCTGCCGAACGCCGCCTCGGAGCCGTAGCCCACCTGGCGGGAGATCGCGGCGACCGAGTCGGTGGTGGTCGTCAGCGCGGTGTACGCCTGCTCGAGGCGCCAGCCGGCCAGGTAGCGCATCGGGGGCTCCCCCAGCAGCGCGGTGAACCGCTCGGCGAACGCCGACCGCGACATGCCCGCCTCCCGCGCGAGCTCCACCAGGGTCCAGTCGTGCTCGGGACGAGCGTGCAGCCGGGTGAGCGCGCGGCCCACGTGCGGGTCCCGCAGGGCCGCGAGCCAGCCCGTGCTCGCCTGGTCGGAGGTGCGCAGCCACTGGCGCAGGACGTGGATGACCAGGACGTCCGCGAGCCGCGTCATCACTGCCTCGCCTCCCGGCTCCAGGGTCTGCGCCTCGTGGGCCAGCAGGCGCAGCACCGTCCCGAAGGCGCCCGTCTCGGCGCCGTCCCAGGCGTCCACCCGGATCAGGCCGGGCAGCTCGGCGACCAGCCGGGCGGTGAGCGGCTCGTCGACCGTCATCGCGGCATAAGCGATCTGGGTGCGCTCCCCGCCGCCGCCGAACCGCATGCGCTCGTACGTCTCGCCCACCCGCTCGACGGGGATGTCGAAGAGCTCGGTGCTCGGCGCGTCGGGCGAGCTCAGCAGCCGGTGCGGTACACCGCGTGTGATCAGCGCGGCGCTGCCCGCCTCCAGGGTGTGCAGCTCGTCGCCGATCTCCAGCACGCATCGCCCGGAGAGCACCACCGGCAGCATCATGCACGGCTCGATGGCCGGGAAGTCCACACCCCACGGCGCCGTGAGCTCGGCCTGGCAGTACAGGGCACCCGTGAAGCGCAGCAGATGGAGCCCGTCTCCGATCGGTGCAGCCTGGTCCTGCGATCCGGTCAGGAGTTTCCTCGGGACGGGCAGGCCCGCCTGCGGGGCGAGCACGCCGGTGTCCGGGGCGGGGCGCGAATTGATCATGCGTCCAGACTGCCATGCCGATCTGCCGCACGTCCGAAGATCTGGACGCACGGCACAGAACTACGGACGTGAGGGGATGGTTCGTCCGCTGTCCGGAAGACAGGATGGACGCATGGCAAACACCACACACACCACGTCCCAGCCGACCTTCGCCGTGATCGGCGCCACCGGCAAGACCGGGCGGCGCGTAGCGGCCCAGCTCGAGGCCGGCGGCCACACCGTCCGCCGGCTCGCCCGCGGTACCAGCCCGCGGTTCGACTGGGAGCAGCCCGAAGGCTGGGCCCAGGCCCTGCACGGCGTCGACCGCATGTATGTCACCTACGTGCCCGACCTGGCCGCACCCGGCTCCGACATCGCGATCACCCGCCTCGTCGAGGTCGCCCGGGAGGCCGGCGTGCAGCGCATCGTGCTGCTCTCCGGTCGCGGCGAGGAGGGCGCCCAGCGCTGCGAGCAGATCGTGCTCGACTCCGACATCCCCTCGACGATCGTCAGCGCCGGGTGGTTCACCCAGAACTTCACCGAGGGCGCCCTGAGCGACGCCCTGGAGACCGGGGTGCTCGCGCTCGCCGCCGGGGAGGTGCGCGAGCCGTTCATCGACGTCGACGACATCGCCGCCGTGGTCACCGAGATCCTCGCCACCGACGGCCACGCGGGCCGCCGGTACGAGGTGACCGGCCCGGAGTCGCTCACGCTGGCCGAGGTCGCCGCCCTGCTCACCGAGATCACCGGGCGCGACGTCCAGTACGTGCCGATGGGCTTCGACGACTTCCACGCCGCCGTCGCCGCCGAGGCCGGCCCCGAGACCGCGACCCTGCTCACCGAGCTCTGCCGGGAGGTGTTCGACGGCCGCAACGAGAACGCGACCGACGGCGTCCGCCAGGTGCTCGGGCGCGAGCCGCGCGACGTGCGGACCGTGCTCACCGAGGCGCTCGTGGCCGGTCGGCCGGTGTGACACGAGGGCGGCACCTGCCCGACCGGGGCGTGCCGCCCCGCCTGTAGCGGCCGGAGCACTCATCGGTGCAGGATGCGCGGTTTCAGACTCTTGTCGGTGCTCTACCCTTTTGACCGGTTGCACAGCGTGGTGCCCACTACCCCGAAGTACACCTCCTGTGTCTTGCGTGAAAGGACTTCCATGCGCATTCCCCCGGCCGCGTCCGTCGCCACCGCTCCCCTCCTGCTGGCCGCGGCCTTTGTGATCGGGGCAGTGATCGGGGCACCCTCCGCCGCGGCGGCACCGCCCGGAGGGTCAGACGGTCCGGTCCCGTACACGGTCACCGCGAAGGGCCTCACCCTGCCCGACGGCGCGGCCTTCGCCGACGGCGGCCACGTCAACGTCAGGTACACCGCCGCCGGGGCCGAGCGGTCCGCGGGAATCCACTTCGAGACCCGGAACGACCAGCCGTCCGGCCAGTACGTCGGCGAGTCGTTCCTGCCCTGGGGCGAGCTGATCGACGACCCGTCGTTCTGCATCACCTGGGTGCAGGTCGCGGAGTACGACGAGCACTTCGGCGAGGGCGGCCAGAAGCCGGTCTGCACCGACGACCAGCCGGCTCCGACGCCGTCCGCCACCCCGAAGCCGTCCGCCACGCCGACCCCGTCGGCCACCGCGACGCCGTCCGCCACCCCGGCCCCGTCGGCCACCACCCAGCCGGCGGCCGAGCCGACGCCGTCGGACACGACCACCGAGCCGACGCCGGTGCCGAGCGCGTCCGCCGATGGCACGGCCACGCCGTCGTCCGCCGCCACGCCGTCCGCCGACGAGGACGTGCTCGCCGCCACCGGTTCCATGGCCGTGCCGGTCTCGATCTTCGCCGGCCTGCTGATCGCCGCCGGTGTGGTGCTGCTCGTGATGGGCCGCCGCGTCAAGCAGGGCTGAGCCGCACAGCGCGGCACGGCCGGCCCGAGCGCAGGATCCCGAACACCCGCCAGGTGATCCGGATCCTGCGCTCGCTAGCGGGCGCGAGGATCCGCGGGAGGATCCGCAGGGTCCGGGTCCGCGTACCGCTCGACCAGAGCGGCAGCGCGGTCACGCAGGGCGGCGCGCAACGACGCCGGGGCCAGGGCCTCGGCGTCCGTACCGAGCTGCCACAGCGCCCAGACCGCGTGGCGCAGGTCCTGGAAGGTGACCTCGAGCCGGAGCCGGCCCTCGCCGTCGGCGGCTTCGGAGAGGACGGCGAGCGCCGTGCCCGCCAGGTCCTCCCGCCGGGCCGGGTCCAGGCGGACCAGCACGGCGACCTGGTCACCGCCGGTCCGGAACCGTGTGCTGCGTTCCTGCCAGATCCGGTCGAGGTCGACCTGGTCGGGTCGCTGCGCGGGTTCGGCGAGCTCCTCGGCGGCCAGGATCCTTGACAGCCGGTAGGTGCGGTCCGCGCCCGACGTCGTGGCCAGCAGGTAGCCCTTGTCACGCACGGTGACGAGGCCGATCGGGTCCACCGTGCGCCACGTCGCGGGCCGGTCCACCGGCGCGTAGTGGATGCGCAGCTTGTGTCCGGCCAGCACTGCGCGGCGCACCTCGACCATCGCGGCGCCCGGCACCTCGTCGGCGACCTGCCGCCGGGAGAGCAGATCCGTCTCCGGGTCGACGAGGAACCGCTGTGCCGCGTCGCTCGTGGTGGCCCGGTGGCTCTCGGGCAGCGCGTCGACCACCTTGCGCATGGCCGACGCGAGCGCCGAGCCGAGACCGAACACCTGCTCGCCCCGGCTCGTCCCGGCGGTCAGCAGGGCGAGGGCTTCGTCGTGGTTCAGGCCGGTGAGCTCGGTCCGGAAGCCGGGCAGCAGGGCGAACCCGCCATGGCGCCCACGTTCCGCGTAGACCGGGACGCCCGCCGCCGACAGCGCCTCGATGTCGCGCAGCACGGTGCGGGTGGACACCTCCAGCTCGCGGGCCAGGGTTTCCGCGGACAGCCGACCACGCTGGCGCAGCAGCAGCACCAGGGAGACCAGCCGATCGGCACGCATCCGAAGATCCTACGGAATACCTGACACAGGGTGTCGTGATTTCTGGGGAGCCTTGTTCACGACGTCCCGGACCGGCGGCTATCGAGCCGAGGAACGCGCGTACGCCCCCAGGAATCGAATGGAGCTGATGTGGCGATGGAACGAACGACAGTCAACCCGGTGACGTGGTCGGTGGCGATGGGGTTCAACCAGGGAGAGCTGGTCTCCGGGCACACCCGGACCCTGTACTGCTCCGGACAGACCGCGATGAGCACCGACGGCAGACCCGAGCACGACGGCGACATGGCGGCGCAGCTCCGGCTGAGCCTCGCCAACCTGGAGGCGCTGCTCGGCGAGGCCGACATGTCGCTGGCGAACCTTGTCCGGCTCAACGTCTACACCACCGACGTCGACCTGCTCTTCCAGCACTACGGGGTGCTCGCCTCACGGCTGGGCGCTGCCCGGGTGGCGCCGTCGACCACCATGCTCGGGGTGACCCGGTTGGCGATCCCCGGGCAGCTGGTCGAGCTGGAGGGAACCGCGGTCGCCTGAGGACACGGCAAACGGGTCACGGGAGGGCGATCAGCCCTTCCCGTGACCCGTCCTCGTCCGTGGTGCGTCAGTTGACCCGGAAGCTCTCGACGCGTGCGGACCGGTAGTTCCACATCCACTCGGTCGACCCGTTGAACGGGTTGGCGAACTCGAGGTCCAGCGAGGGGTCGGTCACGTGCCACGTGCCTCGCGCCCAACGGTAGGAGTCGTCGACCTCGAACCGCACCGAGAAGGTGCCGGACTTGTTTCCGACATTGCGCCGGATGGTGGCGACGTCACTGTCCCAGGAATTCCCCGCGGAGACATAGCGGTCCTCGATAGCAAGGTCAACCATCGCCCCGCGGCGCATCTTGACGTTGCACGAGACGGTGCCCTTCACCACGATGTCCTGGTTGGAGTTGACGTTCCTCGGCGGGTGCACATTGACCCGGCACACCGCGTTGCCGCTGCGGCTGTACGAGCTGTTGTAATACCTTTCGGAGGCGGTCAGGTCGATGTCCGCGGCCTGCGCCGGCCCCGCGAGACCGACCACCCCGAACATGGTCACGGCGAGCGCAGCAATTACTTTTGACGTACGTCTCATGATTCTTCCTCGTTCTGCTGATATGAATTCTTGCGGGGTTTCGAACGAATTCCGACCGGCGGGCACCCGGCACGATTCCCAGCATAAGAAACACACCTGGACGGCGGGGCCGAAAACAGTGCCCGAACCCGAACACCACCCGGGTGAATTCAGCGACTCGGCACTTTGCCCTGGTATCCGCCCAGGGTGCCGCGCCGCGCCAAGGTCCGGCCCGGGAGCTGGACCGGCCGCCACCGATGAGTCGGGACCCGGCTCGTCGTCGGTAGGTATGGGCGCCACCGGCGCGCCCGCATCCGAGACGCTGGAGGACACCGTGACCGAGACGCCCGTCACGAACCGCGCCACGACCGACCGGCCCGGTCGCCCGCCCGTGCTCGACTGGGACAGCTGGCAGGCAACCCGGGACGAGTTCCTCGCCCTGGAGAAGGCCCACACCCGTGCGGGTGATGCCCTCGCCGCCGCCCGGCGTCGGCTGCCGATGGTCGAGATCGACGGGACCATGCAGGTCACCGGCGCCGCCGGGCCCGTGCCGCTCATCGACCTGTTCCAGGGGCGCGACGAGCTCGTCGTCTACCAGCACATGTGGCACGACGGCGAGCCGTTCGAGCGCCAGTGCCCCGGCTGCACGATCAACACCTGGCACATCCAGCAGGCCGCCCCGTACCTCGCCGCACGCGGGGTCTCGTTCGCGATGCTGACCGAGGGCCCCTGGGACGAGGTCGCCCCGTACCTGGAGTTCATGGGCTACACCGAGCCCTGGTACTCGGTGCGCGGGCTGGAGGCGCCGGTCGGCGTCGACATGGGCCACATCGTCTGCTTCCTGCGCGACGACGACCGCGTGTTCCTCACCTACCGGACCACCGGCCGTGGCAACGAGCCGGCCTCCGGGATCTTCGGGCTGCTCGACATGACCCCCTACGGCCGGGGCGAGTCGTGGGAAGACATGCCGGAGGGCTGGCCCGAGGGTCGGGACTCCTGCTGGTACTGGGCCACGGACGCCGACGGGAACGCCACCTGGGGGTCGACCCGCCGGGCGACGCCGCAGTGGACGCGGCCGGGAGCGACGCCGGTGCCGCCTCGGGGTGGAGGCGAGCACCAGCACTGACGGTTCCTGTCACGACGACGACAACGTCGCGCTCAGGAGGCCGCGGCCTCGGCCAGCAGCGCGTCGCGGTTCGTCCGGACGAACGCCTTGAACGCGGCGGGCACCAGTTCGAGGCGGGCCAGCGCGGCGTCGTCGCGCAGGTCCACGTGCTCGACGTCGTAGCTGCCACGCACCGGTTCCTGGAACTCCGGTCCGGTGCGCAGCGCCAGGTCCATGGAGGTCACTCGGGCGAGGAAGTAGTGCCCCACCGCGATCCCGGCGTCCTTGGGCTGGGAGGTCAGGAACACCTGCCGGACGATCCGGACCGTGGCGCCGAGCTCCTCGAACAGCTCCCGGTGCAGCCCGTCCTCGACCGAGGCGTCCTCGGGCTCGACGCCGCCGCCGGGCGTCACCCAGTACGGCGCACGCCCTCGTACGGTCCGCTTGATCAGCACGAGGCGGCCCGCGTCGTCGAGCAGGATCGCCCGTGCCGCGCGCCGCACCACCACCGGCGGCACGGTCGAGGTCGCCGGGACCTCGTCGACGACGGGTGCCTGGCGCAGGTATCCCTCGAACAGCGGGCCGCCCGCCGCGTCGAGCGTGGCGCGGGCGACCGCGACCATCGTCTGGTCGTCGTGCCGGGCGGCCACCCAGCGGGCGGCGTATCCGGGGTCCCAGGCGCGCAGCTCGCGCAGCAGCCACTTCCCGCCGCCGTCCCACCTCCCCGCCGCCGCGAGCGCGAGGTGCCCGACCCGCTCCCACAGCACCGACCGCACCACGTCGGCCTCGCCGCCGTCCCGCGCGTAGGCGAGATCGTCGAGCAGGTCGGTCACGCCGTACCGGGCATCCTCCAGGGCGGTGTCCGACGCCGGTCCCGGGCCCCCGTCCACCAGCGCCTGGCACTCCGCCTTCAGCGTGGCAACGTCGGTCTCCCCCACCAGCGGCACACCCATCGCGATCATCCGCGCCAGGGTCGGCTTTCGCCGGGTCGTCTCCTGGGCGATGAACCAGCGGTGGCCCGCCTCGGTGTTCACGAACAGCTCGACCGGCCAGCCCCGCCAGCGGACGGAGTCGCGGTGCCCGACGGCGTCGTCGGGCACGCACACCACGATGTCCAGGTCCGACCCGGCCGTGCGGGAACCGGGGTCGAGCACGCTGCCGGCCAGCAGCGACCACCGGGCCTCGGGATATCGGTCGGCGACCAGGGCGGCGGCATCAGCTCTCGGATCCACGCGCGCCATCCTTGCGCACGCGGGGCGGTGGACCCATCCGTTTTCGTGAAACTGGGCGTTGCGGTTCGTGCTCAGGCACCGCTCGTGGGGCCGGTCGCGATCGCCGGGTAGACCGCGACCAGCCGGTCCCAGAGCCGGTCCGCCACCTGGGTTGCGTCCAGGCCGGTCGTGTCGATGACCAGATCAGGGCTCGCCGACTGAGGCGGCTGCGTGCTGTGGAACAGCGAGAGCCCTGCCGGATGTCGGTGGCGGCGTTGGCGATCCTCGAGCTCACCATCGGTGCTCCGGAGCTCGACGATCTCCACGACTGCCGCACCGTGTCCGTCCAGCTCCCGGAGGCGGGCTTCCAGGTCCTGGTTCGCCTCGGGCTCGAACGCCTGCCCGTCCACGATCACCCCCTGGCCGGCCTGCAGCATCGCCACGACGGCTGCGTTCATCGCTCGCAGCATCAGCAGACCGTCCGGACCGGAGCGGATCCGGCGCACGCCTTCACGCCCTTCGACGTCCTCGTAGCGGAAGCCGCGGTCCGAGTGGCGGGCACCCGGCAGCCCGCCGCCCCAGTGGTCGGGGACCATCCGGAAGAGCTCGTCGAGGCCGAACCGCAGGAGCGCGATCTCGGCGCGGTCCTGGATCGCCGTCGTGAGCGTTGATTTCCCTGCGGCCGAGGGGCCGTTGATGACCAGGCACAGCGGTTTCGAAGGGGTCATGCGTCGGCTCCGATGGTGCGTGTCGTAACTACCTGGCGCTCGGCGGCCGGTCCTTGCCGCCAGGGCGTACCTGGCGGGGCCCGACATCAGCCGCCTGGACGGCCCGTTCCAGCGCGTCGGTGAACTGGTTCACGACGTCGCGCAGCAGGCGGGCCTTGTGCAGGGCGTTGCGGGCGTCGGCCACGGAGTCGACGTCGAACTCGAGGCTGACGACGCGACCGCAGTCAGCGATCGACAGACCCGCGCTGACCCGCTTGGCCTGCTCGTCCGGGTCGAATCCGGGTTCGATGGTGATATCGGCGAGCGCGTACGCGCCGGCATGGTGGCCGCGCAGGTTCAGGAAGGTGCGGCGGTAGAAGCGTCGGAACGCCATGGGTACCTCGTCTCAGGACAACACCCGCCTGAGTGGGCGGGGTCGGAGCCCGCCTGCGTTCCTTGTCATGGCCACGACTCTACGGCGGCGCTACCGGCACCTGCACGGCAATTCCTCGCCTTCGATCAAGCCCGTTCGTGGAGGGTCTCGACCCGTCTACGGATGCGCGCCACGATGCTCCGGGTCGCGAGCTTGTGGATGCGCGAGTCGATCACCAGCAGCCGGTAGAGGGCACCGAGGACGCCCGGGAAGGTCGCGTCGGTGTGCGCTTCCAGGCGCGTGCCGGCGTCCGTCGGCGCCAGGTGGAAGGTGAGCGTGTAGACCGAGAACCGGTGGACGCCGTCGAGCACGAGCCGGGACGGCGGATCCGCCGTCGCCACGCGGAAGCCGGGGACCACCGAACCTGCCGCGAGAGGTCTCGGGCCTGAGGGCCGCCTGTCGCGGCAGCCGATCAGGTGCACGTACCAGGACGGCTGCCCGAGCACCTCGACCTGGTCGAGGACGGCGCCCCACACGACGTCGGGCGGGGCCGTGAGCGTGGCTGCGCGGACGTCCTGGTAGCGCCGGGGGCCGGTCATGCTGGGACTCTATCGGCCGGTCAAACCCTCCGAGGCTGGGGCTGCCGAGTCAGTCCTTGAGGGGGTCGTGTCCCCAGTTCATCAGGGAGTAGCGCCACCTCGTGTGCTCCACGTCCCCGTCCGGGTGCTGGGCGAGGTGCCGGTGCACGTACCCGACGACCTTGCGCATGTGCGCCTCGTCGTCTTCCGTCAGGTCGCCCTTCTTCGTGCGCAGCAGCCGCAAGATGTGCCTGCCGGACTCGTGTCCGACCGACTCGCCACCGTCCGACTGGCCCACCGACTTCGACTCGTCGGTGTCCAGCCACCGCTCCAGCTCGCTCGCCGTCATGTTCACGGCCTCGTCGAACTCGTCGCTCATGCGTCGTCCTCCAGTGCGGAGGGCTTGTGGACGGCGTCCTTGCCGCTCTTGTCGCTGCGCACGCGGTACTGCGGGTCGTCCTTCGAGGCCCGGACCGTCCGGCCGGCTGCCTCGGTGTCCTCGGTGATCTCCTCGACGACCTCGCCGTGCACCGTCTGCCCGTGGCTGGACCAGGTGACCTCGTCACCCTTGTGGAGCTTTTTCTCACCCATTGGTTCAGTCTGTGTCGACCGACGGGACCTCGCACGGGCGGGCGCTTGGGAGGGTGGTCGCTCAAGCCCGGTGCGTAGCGGGCTGCGGTATGGTTGGCCGCAGCCTCGCCCGTCAGCTCGTCTTTCGTCGTCGCGGTGCCGCGGAACGCGGGGGCGCCGCGCGCATGTGGTCACGAACCCTGCCCAGCACATCGAACAGGGCCTCGACGTCCGCACGCTCCAGCGGCTCGAACAGCAGCTCGTCGAGCACCGCGATATGGCCGGGGAAGACCTTCGCGAGGACGTCCCTGCCCTGCTGGGTGATCGCGACCGTGGTGCTGCGCTCGTCGTCGGGGGACGGTGCGCGCGTGACTAGCCCGCGCTGCTCGAGCGTCTGGGCCTGATAGGTGAGGCCACTGCGGCTGTAGACGACGCCGTCGGCGAGATCGGTCATGCGGTAGCTCCCGTCGGGCGAGTTGCCCAGCCGGGCCAGGAGCTGGAACTGCACGTAGCTCAGGTCGCCGGCCTCCCGCAGCTGTTGCTCGACCGTGTGCCGCAAGAGGCTGCTGACCTCGATGAGCGCGAAGTAGGCACCCAGCTCGGTGGGGTCGAAGGAACGAGGGGTATCGGCCATGCCCGCAGTCTACCTTGCTGCGAACTCGAAGTACTTGCTACGAACTCGAAGCAGTGCTACGGTCCTCACAGATGCTTCGAATCCGAAGCAACAAACTGAGAGAAGGCCATCATGAAGACCGTTCGCTTCCACCAGACCGGCTCCCCCGAGGTCCTGCGCTACGAGGACACCGACCGGCCCGTCGCCGGCAAGGGCCAGGTGCTCATCCGCGTCGCCGGCTCCGCGTTCAACCCGGCCGACAACGGCATCCGAGGCGGCCTCCTGCCGATCCCGGTAACGCTCCCGCACGTGCCCGGCTACGACGTCTCCGGCACCGTCGACACGATCGGCGACGGCGTGAGCGGCCTCCAGGTCGGCGACGCCGTCGTCGGCTTCCTCCCGATGACGGAGGACGGCTCCGCGGCGGAGTACGCGGTCGCCCCCGCCGGCGTCCTCGTCAAGGCGCCGACCAGCATCGACCTGGCCGACGCCGCCGCGCTGCCCTCCGTGGCGCTCACCGCCTGGCAGTCGCTCTTCGACGCGGCAGGGCTCAAGGAGGGTCAGCGAGTGCTGATCACCGGTGCCGGCGGATCGGTGGGCGGCTACGCCGTCCAGCTCGCCAAGCGGGCCGGTGCCTACGTCATCGCCACGGCGAGCCCGCGCAGCCGTGACGCCGTCACGACTGCCGGCGCGGACGAGGTCATCGACCACACGGCCGCCACCGTCCTCGGATCGGTGAGCGAGCCCGTCGACGTCCTGCTCAACCTGGCGCCCATCAGCCCCGACGAGTTCACGGCTCTCGTCGCCCTCGTCCGTGACGGCGGTGTCGTGGCCTCGACGACCGCGTGGATGCCCACGCCCAGCGACGACGAGCGCGGCGTGCGGGCCGCCGGAGTCTTCGTCCGCGCCGACGTCGACCAGCTGGCCCAGCTGGTCGCCCTGGTCGACAGCGGCGAGCTGCGTGTCGATGTGGCGCGGCGGGTGTCGCTGAGCGAGCTCCCCGCGATCCACGCACAGTCAGCCGCCGGCGAGCTGCGCGGCAAGGTCGTGGCCGTCCCCGACGCCCGCTGATCCCTCTCCACACCTCCCCAAGAGAAGAAGTGCGACATGACGTTCACTCTCGATCCTGAGGTCGCCGCGGCCCTCGCCCCGATGGGCGAGGCCATGGCGGCAACCACCCCACCCGCGGTCGGTGACATCGCCGGACGCCGCGCAATGTGGGAGCCCATCCTTGCCGCCGCGAGCGCGGCGCTCCCCATCCCGGCCGATGTGACCACCAGGGACGTCGAGATCGCCACCGGCGACGGCGCGACGATCACGGCGCGCTGGTACGTGAAGGACGGCGCGCTTATGAAGGACGGCGCTGCGGGGCCGGCGGCGCTGTTCTTCCACGGCGGCGGCTACATCTTCGGGCACATCGACCAGTTCGACGGGCCTGTCTCCCGGTACGCGTCGGCGAGCGGCGTGCCCATGCTGTCGGTCGAGTACCGCCGCGCTCCCGAGCACCCTTACCCGACGCCCCTCGAGGACGCGTACGCGGCGCTGCGCTGGCTCCACGACCACGCCGCGGAGCTCGGCATCGACCCCGACCGCATCGGGGTGATGGGCGACAGCGCGGGCGGCGGCATGGCGGCGGCGCTCACGATTCTCACGCGTGAGCGCGGCGGTCCGAAGATCGCGCGCCAGATCCTGCTGATGCCCATGCTCGACGACCGCACCACCACGCCCGACCCACTGATCGAGCCGTTCCTGATCTGGTCGTACGACGACAGCCTCACGGCCTGGCCGGCGCTGCTTGGTGAGGCCGCTGGAGGAGACCAGGTTCCTGCCACGGCGGCACCCGCCCGGTTGTCCGACGCGGCGGGTCTGCCGCCGGCGTATATCGAGGTGGGTCAGCTCGATGTGTTCCGTGATGAGGACATCGCCTACGCCGCGAAGCTGAGCCGTGCCGGGGTGGATGTGGAGTTCCACCTGCACCCGGGTGTTCCCCACGAGTTCGACTCGATCGCTCCCGAGTCGGGGGTGGCGCGGCGGGCGATCGCGGACCGGGTTCGGGCGCTGAAGGCGCTCTGAGCCTTGGCGAACGTGCTCGCGCCTCGGGTGCGAGCACGTTCACCTCTGGCACCACAGCTTCACCACCCACCAATCACGCTCGTGGGTGCATCACAACCCTTGAAGGGAAATGACATGACCTCCACACACCAGTCCCCTGTCGCCGTCATCGGCGCAACCGGCCAGCAGGGCCGCAGCGCTGTCGATGCACTGCACGACCTCGGCGTCCCGGTCCGCGCGCTCGTCCGCAACCCCGACTCCCCCGCGGCCCAGGCGCTGCGTGCGACGGGCGCCGAGGTAGTACAGGCAGACCAGGAGGACAGCCAGTCGCTCACCGACGGGCTCACCGACGTCGCGGCCCTCTTCTACATGACGACCTTCGAAGGCCCGGAAGGTCCCGCAGGCGAGGTGCGACGCGGGCACGCCGTCGCCGAGGCAGCAGCCCGAGCGGAGGTCCCGCACGTCGTCTAATCCTCGGTAGGCGGTGCCGAGCGCGGAACCGGCATCCCCCACTTCGAGAGCAAGTTCGACGTCGAGAAGCGGCTCCGTGCGCTCGTGCCCGCCACGATCCTGCGTCCGACGTTCTTCATGGAGAACCTGACCGCGCAGCTCACGCCCAACGAGGACGGCGAGATCGTCATCCGCATGCCGATGCCGGGCGACGTGCCGGTGCAGATGGTCACCGTGCGAGACATCGGGCGGGCGGCTGCGCGGCTCCTGGTCGAGCCTGGGGCGATCGACGGCGATGCCGTTGAGATCGCGGGCGACGAGCTTTCTCTCGACCTGGTGGCCGCCCAGGCCGGCGAAGTGTTCGAGGTGCCGGCGCGGTTCGAGACCATCCCGCTCGAGTACCTCGGCGACGACGAGGATCTCAAGGCGATGTTCCGGTGGTTTGCCGAAGGGTCTTCGTATCGGGCCGACCTGGCGCAGTCGCGGTCGCTGGTGGCGGAGGTCAGGGACCTTCGGTCGTGGCTGGTCACACAGCGCTAGCAGGAACCGGTGCGGGTGGGAGCAGGGGGTTGAGCGGTTGCTGGCGTGGCCGGGGCACGGGGCGTTCGTCGCTTTCTCGGCGGGCAGTGCAAGACATCCGATCGTCCTCGGCGTCTTCGAATCGAACGTTGAGGTGTCGGGAGTGAGCGAACGGGTGGACCTTCGCTCCCCTGTCTTTGTCGCCGCACGTACAGGGTCGCCGTGGTTTGGTCACTGTCTCGGTGCTGGAGCTCCAACCACAGCGCATCCTCGCCCCACAATTAGCATCGGGCTGCGAAGAGGTCCAGATCCGCGGAGCTTCGGGGTCTGGGCCTCTGGCAGAGTTCGACGGTCGTGACGGCCGGATATCATTTACAGGTTTGCCATGTGATTCGGAGGCGCTGGATCATTGGAATTCGGCGGTTTCTAGTCCAGCGGCGACGGAGAATGCCTGCGGAGTTCCACTCCCATCGGAGGCACGTTCTTTCTCTGCTGACGTATCGCTCATCCGGCCGCTAGCCTCGTTTCACCACATCGAGCAGGGAGACTCCCATGGGTGAGCACGTCGTTGTCGATCCCAGGTTTAGGGCACTGCTGAACGAACTGCGAACGCAGCGCGCCTGGTCACTGCGCGGCCTGGGCGAGCGAGTGCACTGCTCCCACGGGCACATCTGGGACCTTGAGCACGGTCAGAAGCGCCCGAGTCCTGCGCATCTCGCCGAGATCGCCCAACGCCTGGCACCGCACGCCGGAATCGACACCGTGGACACCTACATCGCCCGTGCGCACGATCTTGTCGCAAGCTAGGCGCGACTCATTCCTATGACACAGCATTGGCATCCAGACATGCGACGACAGATGCTGACGGGTCCCACTGCGCATGCCTGGGGACTGGCGGCCGCAGTACTCATGACCGTGCTTCTTGTGTCGTTCGGTGTCTTGATCATCGGCATCGCGCTGTCGATGGCGGGCATCGTGCCGAAAGACCTGCCCTACTTGTACGTGACGCTCACTGTGTTCCTGACGTGCGCGCTCCTAGCAGGGCGCGGCAGTTTCAGTCCGATTGACTGGTTCGTGGAACGCCGAGAGAAGCAGGAACGCGCCCAGGGCTACACCACTGCGCTCAGCGGAGTGTACGAGGACGACATAGCGGTGGACGTGGTCGACTGGCGATCCCGACGAGTGATCCGCATGGCGCACGAACCGCTGGTGGAAAGCAAGTACTTCGCCGACAAGCAGGCACAGATCAAAGACCGGATCCGTCTCGTACGCGCAGCGAGCAAGGGCCGCTAGAGCCGGCCTTCAGCGCGGTCCAGTAGGACCTTCATCAGCCCTTCCACCGACGCCGCACCAACGATCTGCCCCGACTCGATCAGTCCCGGGTCTCCACAAGCGGGATCCAACGGATCTCCTCAGCCTCGTTGATGTCCGGCGCAGCACCTGTGTCATGCCCACCACGGGCGAGGTAGACGATGTTGAGCTGGTCCACGGTGCCGACCATCGGCTGAAAGCGCAGATACTCAGCGCACCACAGGCCCAACGAACCGCTGGCACGATTCCATGCATTGTCAGGGCCCGGCCCGAATGGTGACCTCGTCGCGTGTCGGCCTGTCCGCGCCCGAAGCAGCGAACGGTGCTCACCGACCTACTCTCAGGTCCCTTCCACGAGAACGACGCGGAAGGTTGCGCCCTTGAAGCGATGCGCGGCCGCAGCTTCGCGCGTCGGCCGCAGTCGGGAACTCGATCACCACGACGCCCTCAGGAGCGGCGCCTTCAAGCACCTGCTGTTCGCCGTAGGCGGCGAGGATCTTCGCTGGATGCCCCTCAAATGTGTCTCTGACACTTGCCAGATAGGCGTCAACTTCAGCCTGGTCGTGAGTGCTCTCTTTGAAGAAAACGACGTATGCACTCATGGCGGGCTCCTTCGAACGATGTCCAGCGCGGTGCGCCGGTGAGCGCCGCGCCGCGCGTTCGATGGACGAGGTCATCACAGACGCCTACCCGGAGGAGTACGCCGGACCACGACTCGTAGAAGGCCGCCGTCCGACATCTAAATCACGTGATGCCCCACCCTCTCGCATGGGGCCCTCAGCGACATCCAGGTGCTCATGGTTCCGCCGAGCCCTGGAGCCGAGAACCCGGCGCGATAACGCCACGTACGGCCACGAGGAGACGCAGGTGCCGAGCTGGTCGAGCCCAACAAGACCGGCACCTACCTCGTGTACGGCTGAGACCCGCCGAGCCGCCCTCACCGCGGCGTCGCACAGCTTCCCCCAGACTTACCGTCATCCCGTCACTTCGGACGGGACCCACACACCCCCATGGAAAGGTTCACGCGTGTCTGACGTCGTGGCGATCAAGGACCAGGTGGAGGCGGCCGTGCGGGCCGCCCTGTCCCAGGTGCTCCCGGCCGAGCTGGCCGGCACCGACCCGGTGGTCCGACGATCCGACCGCGCCGACTTCCAGGCGAACGGCACACTCGCCGTGGCCAAGAAGGCCGCACGCTCCCCGCGCGACATCGGGGCCGACGTCGCCGGGCGCCTGACCGGACTCACCGCCGAGGTCTCGGGTCCGGGCTTCCTGAACATCACCGTGCCCGACGACGTCGTGTGGTCGGCCGTCGCGGCACGCCTCGCCGACACCCGGCTCGGCCTGACCACGCCCAGCACGGGTGAGCGGGTGGTGGTCGATTACTCGGCGCCGAACGTGGCCAAGGAAATGCACGTCGGCCACCTGCGCTCGTCGGTGATCGGCGACGCTCTCGTGCGCGTCCTGGAGCACCTGGGCGCGGACGTGACCCGGCAGAACCACATCGGGGACTGGGGCACCCAGTTCGGCATGCTGATCCAGTACCTCGACGAGCACCCGGATGTGTCCTGGAAGGGCCGCGGCGCCGAGACGATGTCTGCGCTGGACGGCCTGTACAAGGCTGCCCGGGCCGAGTTCGAGGCCGATCCGGCGTTCGCGGACCGCTCCCGGGCCCGGGTCGTGGCCCTGCAGGCCGGCGATGCGGCGACCCTGGATGTGTGGCGTGACCTGGTCGCCGAGTCGGAGAAGGCGTTCGAGGTCATCTACGACCGGCTCGGGATCCTGCTGGACGGCGACGACTTCGACGGCGAGTCCCGCTACAACGACGCGCTGCCCGGCATCGTCGAAGAACTGCTCCGCACCGGTATCGCCACCGAGTCCGACGGCGCCGTGGTCACCTTCACCGACGGCGTCACCGGCCCCGAGGGCGAGCCCGTGCCGCTGATCGTGCGCAAGAAGGACGGCGGCTTCGGATACGCCGCCACCGACCTGGCCACGATCCGGCTGCGGGTGGACCACTACCAGGCCGACCGCATCCTCTACGTCGTCGACGCCCGGCAAGCCCTGCACTTCCGCATGGTCTTCGACACCGCCCGCCGCGCCGGCTGGCTGCCCGACACCGTCCAGACCGAGCACGTCCCGTTCGGCACCGTGCTCGGCACCGACGGGCGCCCGTTCAAGACCCGCTCCGGCAAGACTGTGCGCCTGGCCGACCTGCTCGACGACGCCGAGGCCGCCATCCGCACCGTCCTGGAGGCCAAGGAGCACGACTTCGCCGACGCCGAGCTCGACGACGTCGTGCACGCCGCCGGGATCGCCGCGATCAAGTACGCCGACCTGTCCAACACGCGCACGAAGGACTACGTGTTCGACGTGGAACAGATGGTCGCCACCACCGGCAACACCGGCGTCTACCTGCAGTACGCGCACGCCCGCGTTCGCTCCATCCTCCGCAAGGCACGCACCGAGGCGACACCCGGCGATTCCGTGGACGCCACGCTCCCGGCGCACCCCACCGAGAAGGCTCTCGCGCTCACCCTCGACGCCTTCGAGGCCGCCCTGCGCGACGTCGCCGACACCCTCGAACCGCACCGGCTGTGCGGATACCTCTACGACGTGGCCACCGCGTTCACCAGGTTCTACGACGCCTGCCCTGTCCGGAAGGCAGACGACGACACTGTGCGCGCCAACCGGCTCGCTCTGTGCGACCTCACCGGCCAGACCCTCGCCACCGGCCTGGACCTCCTCGGTATCCGGGCGCCCGAGAGGATGTGACATGTCGGTATCGAGAGACGCTCTGAGCGCCGTCATGCCGACACCGGCCAGCACTCGACCCAATGGCGTCTTCGGTCATCGTGACGCTCAGGCTGACGATGTCGACACTGCCCATGATCGCGCCCCTGGTTGGCTGGACGGTCTACAACGGGTTCATCGCACCATACGGATCAGAGCGAAATTGAGGTCATCGGTGAACTCGGCGCGGTCCGGCCGCGGGTCGCACCAGTGGCTCGCTCATCGGCTCACGATGACACCTGACAAGCACCGTCCGCGAAGCTTTCCTAGTTCTCACTGGCCGCCTTTCGCTGACGCGAAGGCTTCGGACTGCAGGCCCGTCGGGATGACCTGGCGCTGAGCCGTAGCCCAGAGAAAGCCGTGGCGTCCTTCGTCAGACCCTCGATACCGTCGCGCCCATGCTTGAGATCCCACAACGGCAGGTACGTGCCGTGTACGACGACGCCACGATCGTCGTCTACCAGGCCTACCCACCCGCTATCGCTGACGCCGCCCTGGCGGCCGGGACGTTCGTGCCACCGTTCAAGCGCGAGCGGATGACCTGGATCAAACCATCGTTCCTCTGGATGATGTATCGCTCCGGCTGGGCGACCAAACCCGACCAGGAGCGCGTCTTGGCCGTACGGATCACCCGCGCCGGGTTCGAGGAGGCGCTGGCGGCCTCGTGCCTGTCGCACTTCGACCGGTCGGTGTATCGCGACGCCGCGGCCTGGACCACGCGCAAGCGCCAGTCCGAGGTGCGCGTGCAGTGGGATCCCGAGCGGACGTCGTCCGGTAGCCCCTTGCCGCACCGGTCGCTCCAGGTCGGGCTCAGCGGCAGCGCCGTCAGCGCGTACATCGACGAGTGGATCGTGGGGATCGACGACATCACCGAGCAGGTCCACCATCTGCACGGCCTGCTGCGCTCCGATCCGGACGCTGTCCCCGCCATGCTTCCGCCGGAGAATGCATACCCCCTTCCCTGCGACGTCGCCCAGACCATCGGTGCAACGCCCACGCCGGTTGCGGCCTGATGAAGCTGGCCGGTACGGCCTGGCGCACGCTCACGGCCGACGTCGCCGTGGGCGGGCGGAAGTTCCGTGTGGTGCGCCCCGCTCGGCCGCCGAAGCACGCCCCGCTGTACACGGGCTACCGGTCCCATCAGATGCTCGTCGACAAGCCGTCGGCCGTCGACCTCGCCGCGGCCTGGTGGCTCGCCGCCCGGTCCCCGCGGACGGTCGTGTGGCTGCCGCTACGCCAGACGGCGGCGTCGTGCGGCAGCCACTGCTACGGCCAGCGGCTCGATCTGGTGCTGATGCATCACAGCCTCAGCCTTCCCGTCGCGGCATGGAAGCAGGCCCGGGCACAGATCCGGCAGACCCGCCCGCACACCGTCGTCCTGCCCGAGCGCCCCTTCCCGGACCTCACCCAGGCCGACCACGAACGGTCGCACTGGCGGGAGAACCATGACCACCTGCGGTTCGCGCTTGCCGCCGACACGCTCTTCCTCATCGGCAGCCGTGCGGCGTTCGAGCTGCAGGCCGACCAGCTACGCGGCCTGGTCGAGGACTGTCCCGCCCACATGGCAGCCAAGCCCGGGACCCATTGCTGCGCCGAGATCGGGCTCGGCGGCGCGCCGTTCACGTCGTCGGACAAGAATCGCCGCAATGCCTGGGGCGAGGTCCACGTCGAGTACTGCGCCGACCACCGGTAGACCCACGCGACATCGGGGCCGACGCTCCGGAGGCTCACAACCCGCACGGTTGACACTCCTGGACCGCCTCATGATCGGAGAACCATGGCAGCCAGTCATCGGTACTCCGCGACGACGTCGATCGTTCCGACGATGTTCGCGTTGAGCTCGTCGAGGTCCTCGGCCGGGATCCAGTACTCCAGGATCGTCGCCCCACCGACCTGCTGGACGTCGTACCGGTCCAGGAACTCGGCAGTCACGATCATTGCGTTGGCCTGGTGCGAGCCAGGCTGGCCGTGAAACGGAGCAGGCCGGCCCGCATCGACGGGCCGGCCTGCACTCAGTTCCCGGGATCAGCCCGTAGCCACAAGCTGCGGCTCCTTCCGAGCCGGCGGGTCGTCCGGCGTCGGCGTCGGCGTCGGGGCCGGCGGGTCATCCGGAGTCGGCGTAGGCGTCGGAGTGGGCGTCGGAGTCGGAGTCGGAGTCGGAGTCGGCTCGATCGGCTCCTGCGCCGTGCCACCGCCGACGAGCGCGTCCTCGTCCCCGTAGCCCACGATGTCGACGCGGGATTCCTGGACGGCCCGGGGCAGCTCGGCGTGGTCGCGACGGAACTCCTCGGTGGGCGTCTGCTTCCTCGGCGACTTGTCCAGCTCGACGCCACCGTAGATCGGGTAGGTCCAGGTCCACGGCTCGCCGTTGACGATCTCCTCCCGGGTGACCTCGAACTGGACCCGGGTCCAGTCGTTCTCCATCATGTCGTCCCAGACGTCCTTGGCCTCCCAGTCCGTCCCTTCGGGCCACACGGATGCGTCCCCGGAGTCGATGATCGCGTCGTACGGTCCCGGGGTCGCCTCGTTGCGCTGCTTCACCCACGCGGCGGCGACCCTGGCCCGGTAGACGCTGCGCAGGTCCGCGTACTTCGGGTCGGTGTTGATCAGCTGCTCGACCACGGGGGCGAGGTGCTCCTGCGCCATCCGGAAGTTGTGGTCCATGATCTCGTCGCTCGCGGTGCACGGCTCCTGGCCGTCGGGGTAGTTGGTGAACTCCATCCGCTCCTTGCCCACGCTCATCGGGGCATCCAGGATGTAGAGGCGGTCACCCTCCTGGCGGACCTTGGCCGGGGCCGCGTAGATCCACTGGCGGGTGGAAGGCCAGCACACGCTGCCGTCCGGGTTGGTCCGTAGCGAGTCCCAGTACGCCGCGCCCACCTCGGTCTCGGGGTTGGTCAGCCGGGTGAAGTCGCGCTTCATCTCCAGGTCGGCCTCCAGGAGCACGCGGGCGGCCTTGGTGTCCGCGAACAGCGGGTCCGTGACCTGGTCGGGGTGGTCCGGGTTGAGGTTGACCCAGAACACCTCGTCGGGCAGGGCGAGCCAGGTGTAGAACGCGTCCGAGCTCAGGTTCAGGGTCTTCTCGCCGCCGAAGGACGGGTTCGCGGCCTCGTCGGGGTTGTCGTCCGCCTGGAACGAGTAGCCGACGTCGCCCGTGCCGGGGTCGACCTCCAGGTAGCTGAGCTCGAGCGACGACCAGTCGATGCCACCCGGCCGCCGGAATCCCCAGTCGCGCGCGCCGAGCTCACGGGGCAGGTTCTGGAACCGCCGCGCCTCTGCCGGGTTCCTTCCGGTCTGCTTGGCCAGGTCCTGCACCTTGCTGTTCTGGCCCTTCGAGCTCGGGTCTATCGGGCCGGGCGCGCAGCGGGCGAGCGCCTGCATCTTGCCCGTGGGGCACCCGCCCGGGTTGGTCGGCTGGATGTTGGTGATCCTGGGCTTGACCTTGATCGGGGCCGAGTTCATATTGGCGTTCTTCAGCGCTTCACGGGTGGGCTTGTCCGGCGCCTGGCCGTGGACGTACGTCGTGCGGGACAGGGTCTTGTTGTCGACGAGGACCTTGTACTTCGCCAACTGTTCCCTCGTGTGCCCCGACCCCGCCTTCACCTCGATGGCGAACCTCGTCTTCTTGTGGACGATGTCCACCCGGACAGACTGGCCCTTCGGGCCCAGAGTCTTCTCGCACAGCCAGTCGTCGCCGGTCAGCCCGAGCTTCTCGACGATGAGCTTGTGCAGGGCATGCCCCCGCGCGTTGTTGTCGTGCA
Organism: Promicromonospora iranensis; assembly: GCF_028994775.1. Lineage (GTDB taxonomy): Bacteria > Actinomycetota > Actinomycetes > Actinomycetales > Cellulomonadaceae > Promicromonospora > Promicromonospora iranensis_A. The sequence goes on from NZ_JAJQMN010000004.1 coordinate 330,910, forward strand.
CCGTGACGTAGCTGTTGCGCCACCCGTCGAAGGCCGCGTTGATCTTCTCCTTCGTATCGAGTTCCGAGTGCCCGTCGAGCCAGGCGTTCCACCGCGCGAACAGGTGCTTCTTGGTGCCGACGCCCTTCCCCCGGTACTTCGTGCCGTATTCCGCACGCACGTCGTCCGGATCAGTGCTCGGCAACTTGGTGTTCCGGACCGGCTCAGCGGGGTTCACGTAGTCCAGCGGCAGTTCACCGAGCGCGGCGATCTCCGCCGCGTCGGGCATCGTGGTCCGCTGCGTGCCCGTGGGCTTGGGCAGCTTGAACACGTCGCGACACAACTTCCCCGAGAGGTCCGCCGCAGAGGCGGACTCCGCCTGCGGGACCGTCACCAGGGTAAAGATCAGAGCGAAAGCCAGGAGGACCGCCTGTAGCCGTTTCCGAGCATCGGTCGTCACGGACACGATGACTCCTTCCAGGACGTATGGGTCCGTCCGGTCGACGCGCCGGACGACATGTGGCGGCATCAACGTTGACACCGATTCTCCACAAACGCGACGAAAGTCGGCACAGGGCGGCGGCACAGGGCGGCGGCGCCGGGATTCGGTGGCGACGACCGCGTCCGCCCGCCTACCGTGGCGGCATGCAGACTGCGCCCGACGACGGCCTCGCCCGCTGGCTCGACCACATCGGCCCGATGCTGGCGGGGCTGCAGGATCTGGTCGTCGACTCCGGGACGGCGCTCGACCACTCCGCGGCCTCCCTGCGCGACCTCGAACGCCTCCTGCTCACCGAGACGCTGGACGCCGCACCCCGCGAGGGTCTCGTCGAGGCGCTCGGCGGGTACCTCGGGGAGTCGCTGCTGACCGTCGGCGGCGGGGCTTGGTCATGGGACGAGGCTTCCGGCCTGCCGGTCGCCGCCTTGGACGCCGGCGGGACGGTCGAGCCGATGTCGCTCGTCCTCGACGCCGTCACCCGCCGCACCGGCACCGTGTGGGCGGGCGAGCACGAACGCGTCATGGCGGAGGCCGCCCGACGTCGTGCCGACGACGACGGCTGGGAACCTCGCCGCGCCGACCCACCCGCGCTGCCGACCCGTGCGGGCGACGACACGCCCGACCCCTGGCTCCCCCGCTGGCTCACGGCGCGCCGCGACCGGTTCGACGCATGGTCCGCGGAGACCGGGCGAGCCCAGGAGCTCGACTTCAGCCCGGCGTCGCTGGTTCCGCTCGCGCAGGTGGTCCGGCAGCGGATCCCGTCCCCGGAGGCCCTGAAAGCTCAGATGGACGACGACCTCGTGCAGGGCGCGATCTGGTACCTGGGCGAGGTCGCACGGATCCACCGCGCCGCGCGCTGGCGCTACACACCCGACCCGGACGGCACGAGCGCGAACCCCTCGGTAGGCAGGCCGTGGGTCGCGCAGGACGACGACGGCGGGGGGTCTGCGATCCCCGCGCTGGAGCTCCGGGTCGCGGTCAGGGCTGACACCGACGATGTTCTCCTGGAACGGTTCGCGGAGTTCGACTAACAGGCCCTCGATCTTGCGCGGATTTCTTCTTGACGACCCGGGGCCATGGCGACGCAAAGAGGACCGAATCCGTGGAATCCGCGGATCTGGGCCTCTGATCAGGCCGACCACACAAGGGCGGCCGAGCGACCAACTAGAAGTTGATCATGTGGTTCGCAGGCGCTGGATCGTTGGAACTCTGCGGTTTCTAGCCTAGCCGGCGTGGGGCGTGCCTGCTGCGTGCCACTCCGACCCTAACCACGCTGGCACTCGGCGAAGGCTTTCGATCCTGGTGGTAGCGCGCAGTTTGAATTTAAACCCATGCATTCGCGGCTACACGCCGAACCCTTCCAGCCCGACGTCAACGCGGGCGTGCGCGAGGTAGAAGCATGCCTCGTCGAGGTCACAACCGGTGCCGGCGTCGTAGAACTCGCATTAGCTAAACCACGCTCAGTCAGGATGCGGCTCGGCAGTCGGCAGAAGATGCAGTGGCCTGAGAGAGACTCGACGCGGATCCCTTCCGCGTACGAGCCGGCGAAGGCCAGAGCAGTCTCTCTGCGTAACAACGTCATTGCCCGTCTTGCGGGACTTTCCGTAAGTGGGCTGCGTGCCGGGCCGCACGCCACTTGCCGGCGAAGTCCGCGGACACCGACCATTTCCAGGTCGTGCCCGACTTCACGTACCGGATTGGGGCGTTTGACCGCTGGAACCGGCCGCGGACTTCGTTCGTGAGCGCGCCCAGGGCGGCATAGGCCTTGTCCGTCAGCCCTGCGATCGCGAAATCGTGGTTTGTCCACTCACGGACCGGATCGGAAGCAAGCGCGTCGAGCACAACGAGCAGCCTCTCCCCGGCCTCTGCGGCAAGCCGCTCCACGTCCCCGTCAGTCCACTCGATCTCGGGAAGCTCCCGCAGCCGAGGTGCAGCTGCGCTCTGCGCGGCTGCCTCGTGGATCTCGACGTCGGGTCCCGGCCAGGCAGCGCAGATCGCGGCGGTCAGAGCCCTTGAACGTTCCACGATGGCATCGTCGGTCCACGCCTCAGGGTGGTTTTTCAGAACCTTCTTGTTCAGCACGAGAAGGCTGAACTCGTTCAGCAGTGCCCACTTGCCCTTGTTGGGCGCGCCGCCTTCCTTGAGCCCCGCGGCGTCGACGTCGAGCCAGGGTCGGTTAGATAGTGATCCGTTGAGCGACTTGGTGACGAGGGTGAGGTTACCGATCGTGTTCACGAGGCGGTCGCGGAGGGCTTCCTCGTCCGGGCTCAGCCCCGGGGCGGAGTTCCAGTGAGCGCGCCAGCCCTGCGGCATGATGTGCTCGATCTCGAGCTTTGCCGGGAGCGAAACCGCTTCATACATGGTGTTGAGTGACCGGAGGTGGTTCTCGACGGCTCCGAGCACGACACGGATCCGGTCTTGGCGGACATTCCCGTAGAGGCGGATCTCGGGAAGCTGTTCGGCCATGTGCGCGTCCGACGGCCACAGGCGCGTTTCGGCCGACTGCTCCGAGAGGCTTACGACGAGACGATCGCCGGTAGCCTCGGGCGGGCCCCCGGCCAGCATCTTTAGCGTGGAGACCATGAATCTGTTGACGTCCTTGGTCGTCATGCGCAGTAGCATCCGGCGAATTGCCCAGCTCTCGAGCGCCAGCAGGCCTATTCGTCGCTGTTCGTCATCAACACCGTGGTTCTTCGAGAGGAGCCACAGAAAGACAGGCATCGTGGCGGCGAGGTCGAGCCGCTCGATCACCACGCCGTAAAACCGGCCCTCGGGCGTGCCCTGGTCCAGGTCCGCGAGCGCGCGGTACGTGTCGGCGTCCGCGCGGAGGGCGCTGAGCAACGCATCGGCCGACTCCGCGCTTGTCATGTAGGGCTCGGCATACTCCGTGAAGACGCGGAACGTGTTCTCACCCTTGATCTCCTCCTGTCGGCGCATAGTGAGCCAGTACTGGAGAAAGCTGTCGACGCGTGACCTGATGAGTCGTCCCTGCCTGATCTCCTCGCGCCACCACCGGGTATCGAACTCGGCCCACATGGTCTCAGCCCAGGAGTTCACGTCTGCACCGAGACGCTCGCCCTTGCGGAAGACCCAGTTCTTCACGAGGTCTGCCTTGAGCAGCGGTGTGCCCCGGTCGTTGAGCGTCTCGAAGATCAGCTGCGAGTCGTCGTGGCCGGTCAAGTCGATGGCGACGAGCACGAGGCCGTCCTGGAGCGTCGCACTGAGCGCCTCTACACGCAGGCTCTCGTTACCGGGAGGAACGACCCCGTCTTCGTCGGGCTTGCCGGTGACCCACCGCTCGGCTTCTGCGCGAAAGAACTGGTGGGCCGCAATAATCGGATGCTCTCCGGAGAAGTCGCCGCCCCCGTCCATCGCGCACTCGAAAGCGAGACGGTCAGCCTGCGAGGGCCAGACCTTGAAGCGTTCCTTGGTCCCAGCGAACCGAGCGGACCCGTTGCGGATGAGCTCGCCGAGCGACTCTGCCATGTCGTCATGCCCGCGGCCTTCGACAACCTCGTGCACGGCGTCGAGCAGAACCTGCAGGGTAATCATTCGCTGTTGACCGTCGATGACGTCGTGCGGCGTGACACCGCCAGCAACCGGCTTCCTGGATGCGTAGACCACGGCACCGAGGAAGTGGTGCTCATCCGGTTGGGCGCTTGGATCGCGTTCCTTCACGTCAACGTAGGCCTCTGCAACCCGGGCGATGTCATCCCACAGCGGAGCCCACTGATCCTCCTCGTTCCAGACGTAGGGCCGCTGGAATGCGGGGATCTCGTAGTGCTCCTTGCCCTCGAGCAGGTCTCGCGGGGTCCGTGCATGGGCTTCCACGTGGGTCGGTCTCCTTCGGGTGCGAGTACCACCACGCTAGCGGGAATGCCTGATGGCGGCTTCAGGCACGCCCACGCCCTTGGTCGTCTCACCCAACCCACCCACGAATCGGACAGGGAGCTGGCAGGTCGGGCGGCTTCTCCTGGTCACGCGCGCTGCGCGGGCCCGCCCAGAAGCCGCGCCATATCAACTGTGGAAGGCGCACGGACGATCGAGCCCAGCGGTGACTGAAAGTTATACGCAGAAACTCACTCGCCCGCCTCTGACGGCACCCCACGGGTGCCCTTTACGGCCATCCACGTCACAAGCCGAACCTCGTGCTTTTCGAAATCGGGCAATGGCTTGCGAGGCGGCGGCGCGGTGATTCCAGCATCGTCAAGGACCTGAATGACCAACCCGATTCGCTCCTCGTCTGTTCGACCTTCGTTCAGGGCTCCTCGGACCTGCCGGGCGACTTTTGCCGACGGCACGCTCCGCAGCCGGTTAGCTATCGCGATCTGGGCGTCCCGCCCGAGGTAGGCGCCCTTGCGGAACACAAGCTGGTTAGCATCGCGGAAGGACAGCGGAAGGTCCGGCTGGAACGCGTTGGGATCTGTCAGTTCCTTCCATGCCGTGAAGACACTGTCGCGTGCAACCTCCCAGGCGTCGAACGCGTGGTCATAGACGTTCTCAGGGAGCCACCGTTCGGCGATCGTGTTCTGCGGATCGGCGACGCGTAGCGAGATGAGTGTGTCTTGGGAGACGATCGGGACGCCTTCGTCGGTATGGCGAAGCGACCAGTCGTCCTCCGCGGGGACGTAGCGGAACCACGGCTTTGGACTGTCGCCGATCTTGACGCAGAAGACGTACCCGTTGCCGTGGACAGCGGAGTTGACAAATCCGCTGCCTGATCCGTACGGCAGGCCGAGGACGTCAGCCTTGAGTTGCGGTTCCATGCTGAACGCGCCGAACAGACGACGGCGGTACTCCTCCCCCGATAGCGAGGCCGATGCGCCGCCGGTGTCCAGCAGTTTCTCGAAGTCGTCAACAACCTGGTCGTCTGCGAGATTGATCTCGTGTCCTGGGGCCCGGCCTGGCAGGACCTCGCCCGCGCCCACGGCGGCGTCCGCAAGTGCCAGCTTTGTGGTGAGGCGGTCTTCGAGGGCGAGCAATGTGTCCAGGCGCTCAGCGGGAAAGAAGAGGCCGAGGTAGACGTAGTCGTGCTTGGAGCCAATGCGGTCGACTCGCCCGTGGCGCTGCACAATACGCATTGGGTTCCAAGGCAGGTCGAAATTGATCATTTGGCCAGCCTGCTGGAGGTTGACGCCCTCGGCGAGAACATCAGTCGTGAAGAGGATGTCGAACTCGTCTTTCGCCGTCGGCTCGCCAGCGGCGTTGCGCGGGCCTGCGGTCGCTGGGGCAAAGCTGGCGATTGTCGACGCGCGTCCGCCCTGATCGACGCCGCCGGTTGCGCCCCGCTCATGCGTGCGTGCGTAGGAGCCCATGATCGGTGGCGCCACTCGGTCTCGGTAATCGGCGAGCGGCGACCCGGCCGGAGCGTCCGCGATTGACTTCACCACTGCCTCGTGGACTGGCACGATCGTGTCGGTGAACGCCGAGAAAACGATGACCTTGCGACGGTCGGTGTGGGACACGCCGCGCGGGTCGACGCGCTGGGCATCTGTCGCGATCTGCGTCAGTTCGTCGATCAAGCGCTCGACCTTGGGTTCGATGCCGTCGATCACGACCTCGGCAAGGTCGCGCAGTTCGTGCAGCAGGGTGATGTCCGACTCGACGTCCGCGCGCAGCTCGCGGAGGTGATAGCCGTCGACCGACTCGATCTGGTCGTCCCTGTCGAACTCGGCAACGAACTCATCGAGGTCGTCCGAGTCGGACGACACCCACTCCGTTAGGGCCTCGCCCTTAAGAACGAACCCCTTGCCGAGCGCATCGAGGAACGCCTCGTGGGAGGAGATCATCCTCTTCAATGATGCGTGCAACGCTTGCGGGCTGGACTCCAGCCGCTTGAGCAGACCGGACCGGAGCAAGCCGGCGTTCGTGATCTGATACTCCTGCAGATCGTGGTCGACTGTGTACATGCTTGACAGGTAGCGAGCGAGCATGAGCCGCTGGGGGTCGAGCGATCGGTACTCCCACGCACGCAGAGTATGCGGGTCGGTCGGGTCGTTCAGGGCGTAGACCATCGCATCGATGAGCGCGAGGCCATCGTCGTCCAGGTCGTAGTCGATGCGGCGCACCTTAGGCTGCGGGAACTTGATCGTCGTCGGCCTGCCGTCCGGCCCGATGATCAACTCGTTGGCGTAGTGCTCCTTCACGAACTTTCGCGTGCGGCGCACTGCGACCTGATCCATCAGGTCGAACAGGTGCTCCGGGGTGAGGTTCGCGGGGTCAATGGCCTGTGCTTGCTTGATGTAGCCACGGATGCTCGGGATGCCCAGGGACGCGAACCGCGCGTCGTCTCGAATGAAGTACTTGATCAGCGTCTCAAGATCGGTCAGCGAGTTGTTGACTGGGGTCGCGGTCAGCAGCACGACCTTCTTCGGGTGGCTGCCTGCGGCAATAACTCTGTCGACGGCACTGGAACGTTGGGCTCCGGCGTTGCGCAGATTATGAGCCTCATCGATAACGACGAGCGCGTAATCCTCGACCTCCTGCACGAATGCGTGGTTGTCGGGGTGGTCCGGTTCGAGTTTGTTGCGGACCTCTTCGTAGGAGTAGACGCGCACCCAACGACTGAAGTCGTGGGTGACGAGGAATGGTTCCCACATTGAGGACTTCAGCGCGGCAGGCGCGACGATCAGCACGCGTTGACGGTTGACGTTCGCCGTGCGGTAGATCACCTCGCCGGCGAGGTAGGTTTTGCCCAGGCCGACCTCGTCGGCGACGAGCACACCACCGTGCTCGTCGAGCAATCGTTCCATGCGGACAACGCCGTCAGCCTGGAAACGGGTGAGGTTAAGACCCGTGCGTACGTTGGGGTTCTCCTCAGCGTCGAGGTGCTCCCCGTACAGCTCCCACAGCATCCGCAGGTACACCGACCACGGCGTGTGCGGATCCCACAGGCGCCCGTAGAGCCCAGCGAGATCGTAGGGATCGCTCAGGTTCCAGAAGTGTTCAAACCACTCGCTGACCTTGCTTGCAGCGCTGGTGCCTCCTCCAGTACCGAGGTTGAGCTCGGCGTTATGCGCAAGTCCGGCGTAGGTCATGTTCGACGACCCGGCAATAGCAGCCTGGGCCGCGGCATCTTCGACGAGATACGTCTTGCCGTGCAAGAAGCCGCCCGCGTAGCGACGCACCTCGACCTTGGCACTGCCCAACGGGTCCGCGCTCTCCAGCCACTCCACCATCCGCTTCGCCTTGGAAGTAGGCACTCGGGCGAAGCCCATAGTGTCGCGCTCTGCCTCAAGCCATGCCTGGTGGTGCTTGATCGCCACGTCGCGCCGAACGTCCTGGTCCGAGTCCCCCGAGGTGATGGCCCGAACAGAGTCCTCCTCCGGCTCGGCCCCGAGCAACAATCTCACGCGAGGTGCAGCCTCAAGCTCATCCGCGAGCAGGGCGAACCCCGCCGGATTGATGTACGCGGTCGCGATCGCGATCGGGGGCGCGGTGACCTTGTTCTCGCGAAGCAGGCGGAAGAGTTCGTTGACCTTGTCCGCGACCGTCGTTGTCAGTTCGCTCGGTGCGTGGTTAGTAGCGAAGTCAGGCAACTGTGTCATGGCTGCACCTTCCACTGCCGGTAGTGCTTCAACACTGCGTCGAGCCGAGCCTCGTACGCCCAACCCCGGTGGAACGTCGCAAAGACGTGCTCGATCTGATCCTCCGTAAGTCCATACATGAGACTCACAAGAGCGTCCGCCTCAGCCACAAGGTCGCTCTTCTCGATCTCTGTCTTCACAGAGCCGACCTGCACGCCAACACTTGCCGCCCATTCGGTGAAGCGCTCGTCGCTCGCTGCGAGGCGTCCGGAAACGTTGACCAAGCGCCTCCCCCAGTTGGACGCTACGTCGATCGAAGGAATCGGGCTTGGGCTCAGGAGCTCGAATGACAACTTCAGCTCGACCCATCGTCGCATGTACCAATCGAAGGGGATGCTACACATGACTCCGAGGAGGGCGGCAGTCTCAGTCGCGCCGCCCTTGCGTTGGACGATAACTGGAGCTTTTTCCATGGCTCCAGTTCCAGGCGGAAGAAGACACGCAATAACCGTCCGCGAATCTGTCGCCCTGGTGATATCACGAAATGCAATGCGGGCACCATCAAGCGGGAGAGTGCCCCTCTCGAACTTGAGGCCGTTGTACGCAGACCGTTTAAGGCGTGCCGATCGCGTGAGCTTCTCCGTCAGATACGGTCGTAATACGTCAGGGCGTCCGTAGGCCTTCGGCAGGCCAGCAGTCGGGTTCCAGATCTTAAACGATGCGCCAGTTACTACAGGAATGCGCCCACGAGGTTTGTCCACATCGAACTCCAGCACTCGGCGCTCACTTGTGGCATTCAGGTCCCCCTGAAGCGGCCGAAACTCCCAGTTCTCGCGGGGGGCGTCAAACCGTGGGCTCTGCTTCATCTGGCGGAACACCGCCGCAGATTCCGGGTCGGGTATGAGCGGGAATGCTGCGGTGTTCGACCAACCGAGGAACTCGTCAGCCGGGACTTCCCCAAGGAGAGAGGATCCAGCGAGGAAGTCCTTCTGACTACCAAACGGTCCGGAAAGTCGAACCACCTTACGGGCGGACTTAGCGAGTACCGTCAAGCAGACCGTATAGGCGCTATGAACGTTGTCGAAGATCCACCCCCCAGTATTCACAAGCGACACAACACTATGGAACGATCCTGACCGGAGAATCGTCCGCCGCCACTCGGCCAGGCCGGCGCCAGCAAGCGCGCTGCGGGGCAGGACCACACCCGCACGCCCGTCCACACGGAGTAGTTGCCAGTTGCGCCAACCGAACGCCGAGAATAGATCGAGGTGGGCAGCCCCAACACCGGGGAACGGGCCAGCGGCGACAGCTTCACTCATGTCGCGGACGCTGGCAACTTCACGCTCATACTCGGCTTCGAGATCTGGTCTGGACTTCCGGAATTCTCCGAGGGCGCGCGTACGCTCCTGTTGACGCATCGCGCGGAGCCCTGGAATCCGCAGTCCCCACCATTGGTGTTCTTCGACGTGCAGCTTCTCCCATGGCGGGTTCCCAATGAGGACGTCGAACCCGGGGTTATCGCGCAGAAATACCTCGGGGAAAAGGTAGGGCATGTGCGCGGGCCTGAGCTGGTCATGCACGTCGTCGATCGCGTCTGAGGAAATAAGATTTTCAAGCCCCTCGTCATCCATGACGATTGCGGGAGGGATTCTTCCGATGCGGGTGGCTACGGCCGCGTCGAAGATTCGCCGAGTTGGTTGAGCGGCCTCTCGTGCCCGGACGATCGCCTCAGCAGCCTGCTTCACTTCAGCCTTGTTCGCCTCCGAGGCGTTACCAACATCCACGAGGAGGTTCTTCGCGGTGGCGAGGTTCTCTAGGATGACGTCGTCAAACAGGGTTGCCTGCCCCGGCGCACGTGACGGATGCAGAGCGTCGATCGCTTCGTCGATCGTGCCAATTCCCGTCAGGCTGTTGGCGCAAACTATGCCATGGTCGAGGTTGCTCATCGGCAAGCCCGGTACAAACGTGTGTATCCACAACGCGAGGCGTGCGAGCTCGACCGCCATCGGGTTGATGTCCAGCCCGTAGATGCAACGCCTGGCCACCTGGCGGCGAAGCAACCCAACCTCGTCCACATCGCTCTTGGCAACGTCATCGGTGCCCAGGGCGTAGCGGGCTACTTCAGCAAGCCGCAACAGCTCCTCCGTGACCCCGGGTACGGCGTGCTCGGTGAGGAACGTACGCATTAGGGCTTCAATCTTGTCGACAGCGGCAACAAGGAAGTGCCCAGACCCCATCGCGAGGTCAGCGACGCGGAAGTCGAAAAAATCGCGCGCCGCGGCCGACGCGTCTCCGTGGTCGAGGTATACGGCAATTCTCTCCAGGTGAGAAGCGAGCGATGGGACGATCGAGCGTTCGATCAGGTGATCGACAACGATCTTCGGCGTGAAGTAGGACCCTGTAGCCTTCCGTTCACCCGATGCCGTGTGGAAATAGACAGACCCTGAAGACGCATAGATCTCGTCGCTTCCCCTCGCGGGAACCCACGCTCCACTGCTGTCTACGGTCAAGTCTTCCTCGGCAAGCGAGAGCGAACTTTCCAGCAGGCCCTCATAGATGGTGCCGAACTCGCGCACACTCAATGATCGGAAGTCGACCGGACCGGGCACGCCGTCATTGTTTACATCGATTAAGAGGCTCTTCAACGCGGGGCCGAGTGCACTATCGGGCAACTCGATCTTACTGATCAGTGCTCCTTCAGGCGAGCGGTCTGGCTCGGTCGAAAAGAGGCCGCCATTGTATGCAGGGATCTGCCACTGCGAGTTACCATGGTCGATCGCGTCCCAAACCTGCACAAGGTCTAACCAGATCGTCGAGGAGTCGCCGAACGCATCGGCTTGAGAGTCGAGCAGACGTTTGGCGTTTGTCTTGAGGCTGTTAGCGTCAAATCCCTCGTTGCGTCCAGACGGCAAGAGGCCACGGTCTTCGGCGTAAGCCTGGAAAAGCAACCGGAACAGAATCCGCAGCGTTACGCGGTACGCAGTCGACAGGCCTTCAGCATTGAGCGCAAGTCCGGCGCTCCGCGCCAGCCGCATTGCGACTTCCACAGCAAGAGGCGGGACGATCTCGTCGTAGATGCGCTCACGGAGACGGGCACCGAGCTCCGTCGCATAGCGGGAACTGTCGCGCAGCAGCTCGTCAGCGGTTCCTTCAGCCGCTAGGGCATCCGCAGAGAAGATGAGCGGAAGAAGCGCTGCGTACCCGGAGTCGATCGTTGAAAGGTCGATCTCGAAGAAGGTCTCGGCCTGCCCCTTGGACCCGACGCCGACACCGTCACGACCCGGGTAGAGTCGGATTTGGTCCTTGCGCAGGACGACAAGCCACGGAACCTCTTGCCGTGATGCAACAGCGAGACCGAACGCGACCGGCGAGAGCTGGAAGCGCTGAGTCTTGGCATCAAACTGCTCCGAGTCATCGAGCAGGACCGCCGCCGCGCGAGGGGGGTGGCCCCCAATCGAAAGAAGCATCGTTCCGTTCGGCCCTGGCAGCGTGCCGAAGCCAAGAGCCTCAATCAGTTGCTTGCCGCGCTTGCTCAGAAGCGGTGCGGCTTTCGTAACCAGCGCGTCCCAGTCGGAGCGCTTTGGGACGTTGCTCGTGATGTGGTGAGAGGCGAAGAGTCCACTGTTGGTGAAGCCCGCAACGCCGGTCGAGTCGTTGGCCTTGCGGAAGCCAGCGAACCGCTCGGTTGCGGCAAGTACATCGGACTCCGCCAGAACCGACTGGAGCTGGCGTTCCGCTTGCTCCACCGGCAGATCGATGGGCTGGGCCTGTGGGTCGGGGCCGAACAGATGTGCGGTCCCGTCGTAGATCACGGCGACGACAAGTTGGATCTGGGTCTTGCCCTTGCGGGCGGCGAAGAGATCCCGCAGCACCTGTCGTGATGGCGAAATCAGCGCCTTCGCGACCGCGACCTGGAACCCTCCTAGGCCGAACGGGTCAGGGCCAAGGTAGACCTTCTCAAGCGTGACGCCGTCAGGCGGGCTCGCCAGCGTCCACGTGACAGCCTTGTCGGCGTCTAAACGCACTCTTGTCTCCCCAGATTATGTCCAGCTACATACGATCATCGACTCTTGTAGGCCTCACGGTGCTACCTGCTGAGGTGCGTCGGAACAAGGCAGTTACTCCGGTCGACGTGGCGATTCTAGTCGGGTGTCAAACAGGGGCTCGGAAGAACTTCAATAGTTCACCCGAGCCCCTGGACGTAAATTCGCCCTACAGCGCGATGATCGTCTCTGGTGCGTAGCCCTGTCGGCGGTGAGCCCCATCAGATTGATCCGGTCCGCGATGGGCGTCGGGGGCGTCGAGCGAACCGTCGCCGTACGCGTCCGCACTGCCTGGGTCTAGGAGGAGATCGACGCGTCGCGCAACAGCAGGTCGAGCAGCGCTTCCTCGTGCACCGCCGACTGGCGTCGCTGCATCGTCGGCGCAAGAGCGAGGTCCCATGGTGTCGGGCGAGGTGCTCCCTCCAGAGGGAGGCGTTCGGCCGCCTGCTGCGAGTCCACTGCGTGCTCGTAGTCCACGGCCCCCATCCGCCACGGCCTGGCTCCGAGCGAGTACAGGCGGTTTGCGATCCAGATGCCGGGCCAGTCGAAATCGCCGTGATAGCGGACCTCTGCGGAGGCGTTGATGAGCAGGGACATCAGTTGCCAGGCGGCTGTCGACGGGTTGCCGGCGGTGCAGACGAAGGGTGCATCGATGCGGGAACGAGCTACCGCTTGTATGACCTGAGGGTTTTCACACGCCCAGACCCGGGTACCTAGTTCGACGGCTGGTTGCAGGTCCCTCTCCGGGTTTGATCGATCAGGTATGAGACCGGCTGCATCCAGCTCCTGAAGTGTCAGGTGTGTGACCAGTCCGGCGTCGGCTCGCTCGCGCATCGACCGAGCCCATAGGCTGTCGCCCGGGGGCCGCAGTCCCCAGGTCAGTGCCGTGCCGGACACGTTGTCCGGGGAGACACCGAGCATCGCCCACAGATCCCGAGTGCCTCTGCTTGTCTTCGGGATCGGTACGTCGAGCGCGGAGGCGGCAGCCCGCAGAACCAGCCGGGCTATCGGGCGGCCCTCATCGAGTCCGTGCGCATCTCCAGTGGTACGGCTAGCGAGCTCACCCAGCTCGACGACGGCAGGTTCGAGCGGCTCAGATGTTGGTTCGGTCTCAGGCCGACGCTCTGCCAGGACACCCGACTTCTTGAGTTCGGTCAGTACGGCGCCAGCGTCGCTCACGATCCGCCCAGCAGCCTCGCCGGCTCTTGTGAGGAGGCCCGAGGTACGGAGGCCCTCGACGAATCCCGGGATCCACGGTGCGTCAGCGAGTCCGGCGCGGGCCAGCGCCTTGTCCAGGTCCGCCCACAGCGCACTGCGGACCCGCTCCTGCTGCTCACGGGTTGCGCGCCGATCGACCAGCGCCGTTCCGGTGAGGTCGGCGACGACGCTCACCAGGCCGGCCTGCGCGGCCGAAGCACGCAGTGCGGTGTCCAGCACCTGCAGGCTGACCTGTCGACGGCCTGGCTTCCACGGCTTGCGAGACGCCCCGACCAGGCCGTTGAGCAGATCCGCGGCATCGTGGTCGAGCTCGACGGTCACGGTTCCGGCCCCTGCCAGCTCGTTGCGTTCCAAGTGCGTCCGGATCGCAGCCCAGAGGTCAGCGAGCGATGGATGGCCCAGATACTCACGGATCTCGTGGGACAACCGGTGGTCAGCCGGGGTCGCGGGATCGTGTTCCCTGTCCAGCATCAGTCACTCTCCCATCGGCCGCAGATGCCGGTTGCGTCCGTCCCAGTGCACGTGGGTGGTGATCGCCGACGTTCCCTGGGCGCGTCGCACCTCGTACGCGTCGAGCTTCGGTACCTGGGGGTAGGTACCCCACAGGGCATGCCCTGTCATGACGAAGTCGATGTCCAGGCGCACGAGCAGTCCCATCAGCTCGGCGATGGTGGGGTCGTCGACCTTGGCGAAGGCGTCGTCGAGCAGGAGCAGACGTAATGCCTTGCCTGTGTCGGGCAGCCCGGACAGGTAGGCGTCGATCGCTGCGAACAGAGTCACATAGGAGACGAATCGCGTCTCACCCTGAGAGAGCTTGGCGCGCCTGCTGATGCGTCGTTCCTGGTTGGGTGCTGGTCCCAGAATGATGACGTCCATCTGGTACCACTGCCGGTAGTCGAGGGCGGTCTGGAGATGCGCGGTGTAGCCGGCCGAGGGGTCGAGTGCGAACGAGCGTGCGACGCGGTCCTTTAGCAGGTCGATCAGTTCGACGTCCTGGTCGCGCCTGCGAATCTCGCTGCGCAGCGTGACGAGGTCCCGCAACTGCCTGATCGCCGGGTCTGAGTCTTCGGCAAGCGTCCATCGCAGCCTGACGCCGATCCCGTGGCTGGTGCGGATCGTGCCGAGCGAGGCGTTCATGGCATCGACGAGCTCGCGGGCCCGGGCGAGCCGGTCCTGGAGCTCGCGAGCGACACTGCCGAGGACGAACTCCTCGAAGACCCTTCGCTCCCGTTCGGTCAGGGCGGCGTCACCTGCCACAACCTGCTCGGACAGGCTGGCGGCCGCCTCGGCGACGGGCTTGGTACCCGTCGTGTCGGACAGTGCAATGAGCCGGACACCGTCCTCGACGCGTACGTCTACGTCGTAGACGCCCGACAGCTCGCGCTCCAGCACCTGCTGGGCGCGGCCCAGCGTCGTCTCGTCGGAGCGCGTCGCGTGGTCATGGACCGCGGCAAGGACCCGGGAGGCCATGGCCTTGATGGCGCGCGGCTCGGTCTCGACGCTGGCGAGTTCCCCAGGATCGGTCGCGAAAGCCGCTGCCGCGATCCCGGTCAGGCCACAGATCCGCTGAAGCCTCGCTGAGGCGATCCCGAGATTCTGCACGGTACCGGCGACGGCGCCTTGGGCACGTTCTGCTTCACCCGAGGCACGGCTGACCTCGCCGATCAAGTTCTCGCGCTGGGTCCGAGCCGAGGCCACCTGGCCACGTATCTTGGTGTGTTCCTCGCGGGTTTGTTCCAGCAGCCGTTCGGCGGTCTTGGCCTCAACGCCGACATTTTGCTCGATGGCAGCAAGCGTCGCGGCCTCCTTATTCCAGACCAGCCACTTGCTGTCAGCGTCAGACTCTGCCGCCTGGCGTGCGGCTTTGGCTTCGACAACCTCGGCCAGCGCAGAGGTGTGGTCATCAAGTCGCTGTATGAGGCCGGCATGCTCTTCCGTGGCGTGGTTACACATGCTGACGGCGGTACGCGAGTTGCGGTGCACATCGTCCAGCTCTCGCGCCCCGACTGGAAGCCCTCGCTCCTCGCAGATCTGGCGATGCGCCTGCTGAGCCTTTGTCCATTCCCGGCGCACGCCATCTGCGTACTCCCGGGCCTTCCCAGCCGCCGCTCCCGCCTTCTTGGCACGCTGCGTCGCATCCTGCGCGATGCGATGCGCGGTGAATATCGGCTGGCTGCGAGGGGCGTTACCAGCGGCGGCGCGCAACGCGGCGGCCTTGTCGCCGATCTCCCGACGCTTCGTAGCTCGAGCGGTCATCGCCTCGGCGATGTCCTGCCGTTCAGCGGCGATCACAGCCAGACGAGCAGCTCGGTTCGCCGCCCGGGCCGCGACTCCGACATACCGTGCAGTCGCCGGCTGGTGGCGCCCCGCTAGTGGGCCGGATCCCCAGGATCCGTCCGCGGCAATCCACAAGGCTGACCCACCAGGCGACGTGTTCGCGCCGGGCGGGGTGCCCGGTTCACGAACCTCGATGCGCTCCAGAATCGCCTGGACGAGGCCCGCGGCTAGCCCGCTCGTGGGGTCGGGCCGGAGAAATTCGATGGCGGAGCGAGCCGTCACGGCGCTCGCCTGGGTCGTGGCGAGCAGTTGCCCGTCCGCTGCGCGCACGTGCCCATCCGGGCCGATGCTCGCGGTCAGGAGGCCGGAGGCGACAAGAGCGCCCTCGACACCGGCCCGGGCTTCCTCGGCTAGGTCAGCCACGAAATCGATCGCCCGCCACAGCGGCACGGAGCCATCAGGGGAGGAGCTCTGCCAACGTGCGGAGGCTGGCTCTGGGTCCTTGGCAGCCTTGAGCGCCGTCTGTTCCTCGGCGAGCTCACGATCGCGATCACGATCGGCGTCGTCAGCGAGCTTGAGGACGCTGGACTCCTCGGCGAGTCGCTGGTGCGCAGGAGCCGTGATCTCCTGAGGGGCCCGATCGAGCCGCGCAAGCAGGTCGGCCGGTGCGTCGGTCAGAGTATCGGGATCGGTCAGGGCTCCTTCCAGCATCTCAAGAGCCGTTACCGGCCGGCCGGTAGTTGTTGACTGATCGTGCCTCGTATTACTCGTCTCCGATCCCCGAGGGTCAGACGGCGCGGGGTCGTCGGCCTGCTCGGAACGCAGGAGGTCAGCGATCATTGGCAGGGCCAACCAGCCGCGCCAACTTGTTACGTACTGCTCGACCGTACGACCAAGCTCTTCGGCGCGGTTCTCGGCTGCGGTCGCCTCAGCTTCGGCCTCCTCCAACTTCTCGTCTGCCCGTTCCGCGGCAATAGTCACCTCTCGGTGCTCGTTCTCAAGCTTGTGCGCGGCATCAGCTCGCTGACGTGCCTGGCCGATTCTCAGCTCGACGACGTCGCGCACGCGGTCGATCTTGTCGGCGAGGCCTTCGACGTCGTCAGGCGCGATCGTCAGCGGCTTCGCTGTGGGTCGCCGCTGCGGCTGCGGGTCGCCATCGACAGACGTGCGGGCCGCCGCCGTGTCGGTGGATGCCGTCAGAAGGGTGACGCTGACGTCTCCGGGCAACCCCGCGACCATTCCGTCGGGCGCGCCGGCGTCCGCAATCGCTCTCCGCGCCGCGCTCAACGCCTTGTTGAGCCTTGCGCCCGCTCTGACGACCTCGTCCGCCTGCTTGTCGGCCCGCTTTACGGTGGCCTCTTCGTTCCCGCGAGCGCTCTGGGCCGCAGCGAGAGTCGACTCCGCGGTGCCCTTCTGCGCCGCGACCCGACGAGCGCGCTCGTGCAGATCCTTGAGGTCCTCGATCGCCTTCGATTCTTCGATCCCCTTGATCGTGGATTCGAGGTCGCCCTCGGTGCTCTCCAGCTCCTCCAGCTCGGAGTCGACTCTGGCCTTGTCCGCCTGGAGATCCTCGTGCTTCCTGCGCAGCTCGTCTGCGTCGCTCACTGCGTGGAGGTTCTTGTCCGCGGCGTCCTTCGCCGCTGTCGCTGCGTCCGCCACACGAGCTGCCACGTAGCGCTCGTAGATACCAAGAAAGTTCGAGACGTGCCCCAGGGACGCCCTGAGCCGTTCCTGGCTCGCTCGAGTCTCGGTGAGTCCATCAAGCTTCTCCCCGGCCGCGTCCAGCGCCTGCTCCGACAGGGGCGGCAGCGCGTCGGTGAGGATCTGTGGGAGCCGTCCTTCCTCGATTCGGTTGCCTACATCCGGCGAACGAAGGGTGTGCAACAGCTGGAGCAGACCGTTGTATCGCTCGGCGGCCCGCTCGCCGGTGAGCCCGAAGACCGTCTGGGCGATGCGCGCGCGATGTTCAGCCGGCGCGGTGACACGATCGGCGCCGATGCGCTCCATCAGTTCCTCGCGCGACAGTGGTTCGCGTGCCGGGGACATCAGGGGCAGATCGATCCCGGCACGCAGGGGCGTGGTGAAGTAGTGCACCTTGACCTCGCCCGTGGATCGGGAGTAGCGCAGGTGCGCGCCGATCGTGAGGTGCTCGAAGCCGTCGCCGCTCGCTGCCTTGTCCGGCGCGCCGAATGTTGAAGCGGCAGCATCAGCGTCGGCAGGGCGGCGCAGTTCCGCCCAGAGGTAGCCGACCCGATTGGATCCCTCCCCTGCGCCCGCCTTCATCAGGTCTGTGAGCTGCACTTTGGCTGAACCGGTGGCGTCCATCCGGCGCCGGTCGGCGTCGAACAGGAAGGGGAACAGCAACTCCAGCGCACGGCTCTTGCCGGAGCCGTTGGTTCCGCGCAGAATCAGGCGACCACCTGAGATCTCGAAGGTGGAATCGTGGTAGTACCAGACGTTCAGGATGCCTGCACGGTTCAGGACCCACCTGTCGGGGTGATGCTGTGCGGGCGTGAGGTCATCACCGGTAGCGGATGGAGCCGGGCTCAGTGTTCCGTTGGTCATCGTTCCTCACACGTCCTGTTCGAATGTACGTCGCTCGGGCAGCAGCGTGAACAGGTCCTGGTCCTCTACGGAGCTACCGCCGTCCTGGGCGCCCTGTGTCGTGCTGTTGGTGCGCGCTCGGCGCGGGGTGTGTTCTGGCACCGGGCGGTATCGGGCGCAGGCCGGGTGCAGGACGATGCCGTCGTCGGTCTCCTGCGCGAGCCCAACTCCGGTCAAGAGGTCGATCACGGACCGCAGCAACCCGTCGACGTCCTGGGCGTCGGTTCGCCAAGCCCGGGCGTTGCGGCTGGCGAGCTGCTCCAGTTCCTCGCGGACAGAGAACCACGGCACGAGCAGACCGGGAACCTCCCGGCCGTGAAACATCGCGGTCGTCTCGGCGGTCGGTCGTGCACTGTCGATGGCGGCGTCGATCAGCAGCAAGGCGGCCTGACGTGTGGTGTGCTGCCCCGGGAAACTCAGGTCGGAGAGTTCTTCGCCCTCGTCATATGCGAGCACCCCCTCCGCACGCACCTCGAGCGTGAGCCCGAGGAGGTCGTCCAGCGCGTGGGCGATGTCCCTCCGCTCGCGCGAGAGCGCATCAGCCTCAGCGTCGGTGAGCGACTCCCGCCTCACGACTGGGTTCTCGGCAACCTTGCGGCGCAGGTCGCGGCGGGGTTGCACTGGAGCATCGGGATCGGGCTCCCACAGCGACTCAGGTCCATCGAGGTTCGCGAGTGGCCGTGCCAGCAGGTGTGCGAGCAGTGGGCGGTGAACCGTGAGCAGGGCTTCGTCCTTGCGTTCACCCCACGCGGCAACAGTCCCTTCGGTCTCGGTGATCAAGCCCCACTCGACCAAGTGCGTCAGGGCGACGACGATCGCGCGGACGTCGGCTGGACTCTCTGTGATCGTGATGTCGATGCTCGCGGCGTCGCGGCGCAACTGCTCGACTATCGAGGAGATAACGGACTGCTCGCCGGTGCCCGGTGCGAGCAGGCCCGCACACAGCAGCGCCAGGCAGGTGTAGGCACGCGGCGTCAGGAGGTCGTCCTTCTTCGCCCGGCGCGCACCGCGAGCCGGTGCATCGAGCGGGAGCGGCTGCTTCACGAGCCGTGCGAAGCCCGTCTCGACGACGAGCGGGTATCCGAGCTGGGTCTGGAACTGCCGTTTGAGTGCCGTGGCGTGGCGACGGACCAGCGCGGTCTCCTCAGGATTGGTGACCGAGGTGAGAATGGGGCGCATCATCAGGACCCGAGCCGCTTCGCGGCGCTCCGCAGATAGATGGGTGTCCGTCTGTGCGGTACCTGACCTCGTGGGTCCGCTGGCCGGTACGGAGGGCATGTCATCGCCTGTCATCATGCGGTGTACTCCGTTCTGAGCGGTATCACGGTCCCTGAGGTCTCCACCGGTCCCGCGGTCAGCGTCACCCCATGGACCGTCGTATCGCCGTCGTCGCTGTGCACGACGGTGGCAGCTACCTCGTCCGGTGCGGCGACGATGCGCAGGCCGAGATCGGTGTCGGTGTATTCGGCAATTTCCGCCAGGTCCTGTTCGCGAGCGAGCAGCTGGGCCAGCTGGTCCAGCAGTAGATTCCGAGCCGCCGGGG
Organism: Promicromonospora iranensis; assembly: GCF_028994775.1. GTDB lineage: Bacteria > Actinomycetota > Actinomycetes > Actinomycetales > Cellulomonadaceae > Promicromonospora > Promicromonospora iranensis_A. Next base: position 350,599 of record NZ_JAJQMN010000004.1, read on the forward strand.
ATACCCGCGCACCGTTCAGGTCGCCGACCGCGATCAGCTCGGCAGCGGCCGCACGGTTGCGACGTTCTTCCTCTTCGGCCTCGGCCAGGAGCCGCTCGCGGTCTAGCCCCGGGTCGGGCACCTTGGAGCTACGTCCGCGAGCGGTGCGATCACCCCGCTCACGCAACGAGAGGGGTACGTCCACGGGTTCGCCCTCCCACCACGAGGTCGTCGGACCGGCACGACCGTCGTCCTCCTGTGGGCCGAACAGGAGATGGCGGGACGGGTAGGCACCGAAGGCCGCGTCGTAGATCCGGTGTGCAGTCGGCGTGTCCGCGTTGTCGAACCAGGTCGCCAGCCTGAGGAAGTCCGCGCGACGCGAGACGCCGGCACCAGCGGCGGACAGCATGCGCTTCGCATTGGTCAGGACCTGGCCGAGCGCCTGGTCCGCTGCGGCCCGTAGTTGGTCGGGCCCAGATCTGCCACGACGGCCGAGGTACCACTCGCTCAGCGCCTCCCAGTTGTCAGCTTCCCGGCCTGGAGAACGCTCACCGACGCCGTCCGCGGCCACCGGACTAGGCAGGCTCGCCAGGGCAGCCAACAGCGTCGGCTGGTTCATGGTGATACGCACGAGGTAGGTGCCCATCAATGGCGCGTGCCTGTTGACGTCGGCCGAGATCAGTTCCACGTAGTCGAGCAGCATCGTCTTGAACACGCTGAATTCCTGTGTGCTCAGGTCATATCGCGCCATCCGGCCCTGGACGAAGGCATAGAAGTCTGTCGCAGAGTCGGCGAAGAGACGCTGGTTGTTGAAGACCGTGGTGACGTCCGCCGCCAGGGCGTCGACACTTACACCGGCGCTCTCCTCGCCTCCCGCAGCAAGGCGTTCGGCTGCTTCGGCGATCCGTTTCAGGGTTTCCGCCGTGCCGCCGAGAAGCTCGCGGGCAACTTCGCGTGCGCCGTCCTGCGCAGCGAGGAGTTCGTCGATCTGCCGGTGGACTCGACCCCCGAACTTCGACACCTGATACCGGGCTTTCGACCGCAGGTACTCCGAGATCGTGGACACGCGAGCGTCGCGCACCGACCGGATCAGGTTGCCCCACTGCTCAAGCTGCTTGCAGCGGGCCTCGACGTCGGTCACGCTCAGGTCCTGATAGCCGCTCTTCTCAAGGGCCGCGCGGGCCTCGCTCGCGGAAAGATCCGTGAGCAGCGACGTCGTGAACAACCGCATGAGCGCGATGTAGCCGGTGCGAGTTTCCGGGTTGGTCACATAGCGGTAGAGGTCGAGCCGATCCGCCTCAGGCAACGGCTCGCTCACGGCGTGGTCGTCCGAGCCGTCACCCGGAAAGGAGTTGCCAAGACCGGCGCCAACGACCTTCCCCGCCTCATCAAGCGCATGGCCGGCGCTTCCGTCAGTCATGGTGAAAGAGCTCCGCTGCGTGGTACCACCCGCGGTCTCGGTCATGGCGCCAACCGTAGGTGCAGACCCTGACACAGGTCCCCAATAGTCCCTGAGTTCACCCGGTTCGCGACGCCCTTGGCAGCGATCGCGAAATGGGTCTCGTGACTGTTGCCGGCGCGGGCCAGAGTGTTGGTTCGATGCGCCCTCTACTCCCCGAGCCTACCTCGCGCGAGGTCGGCGGCGCCCACAGCGGACCCCGGCTACCAGCCAGGGCCGACAGAGCGCTCGCGCTCCCGGTTCGCGTGGTTGCGGCGGGCACCTTGGTCGGCTTCAACCCGGGCAGCGGGGGTACGCGCGACGGTCGCAATCACGCCTGAGAAGCAAGAGCCCCGCTTGGCTCGGAGCGTTTGCCCTGACGAGACGAGGTGTTCACGGTGGAGCCAAAGGATTCGAAATCTGCCCCTGGAGTTTGAACGATTTCGTGAGAACCCAACCTGCGAGCTTCCCCCGTGCGTTCACGCCAGCCTTTTGCAAAGCTCGGCCTTGCCCGACGCCAGTAAGGCGGCAAGTGTCGATCAAACGCCAGAGACATGGCCCCAGTTGGCGCCCAAATCTAGATCGCGTCGTGATGCTCTAAGGGAACTAGACGCAGGGGCGGTCAAGCATCGTTCGCCAGGCTCCCTTCACTCTCGATCGGTAGCCATACAACGCAAAGCCTCGCTGCCGCTCCACCGATCTGACGAAACTGGTTTGCTAGAGAGACAACCTCCATACGGGCCACGCTCGAGCCGAATCTTTTAATTGAATTGGCGTTTACCTGGACCGGGCTTCCGTACGCCAGCACGTACGTCCGAGGCTTCTCGAATAAATTCATGAATTGAACCTCGTCAAGAGTGGTTCGATCATTGGATACGAGCCGCCTGTAATGCGCTTTTAGCCTTGTGCCAGCCTCGGCACGCAGATCATTCTCGATAATGTGCGCGGAGTTAATGATCTGAGATCGTACATCTCTGATCTTGACATCGAATCCGCGTTTCACGTGAACAACGTAAACGGATTCGTCGTCCCATACGAGCGTGTCAAACAGCTCGACATTGTCCGTCAACACTCGGTCACCATTTATGAATGGAAGTCTGTCACTCACAGATCTCTTGTTATATTCACCCTCGCTCTGGGATGCCTGCCACGGCCTCATTCCAATTCTGCTGCGGTCCATTTCATGCTCTTCAAGCGTAGAAATAAGGTCCTTCGTGACTTGCTTTATATAGGAAGCCTCGACCTCGTACCATCTTCCCGCGAGTAGGTAGTACGTCTTTTCTCCGTGGCGCAATTCCCCATGCAGATGGGATAGCAGCGTGCCCGTCGTGCCAAATCCTGCGCCATAGTCAAGATTTTCGCTGGCGATGGAGATATTCGTCAGGTTCGCAAGCACATCACCGTCGATGGTGGCATTGCGGACCACATCGCCAAGACTCGGTCGGTCGGGGCCCTCGTAGATCACCGTACCTTGCTGCAGCACGGTATATGCCGTCGCATTATCGTAAATTGACGCATCCACGTGAGTAACCGCGATATTCTCGCACTCCCCTCGCAGGAAGACCCTCGCCGCAAGCTCCCCTTTGAGGCGCGCAACAAGATCCTTCTTTTTGCGCGGATTCAGTACTTTTATCGCATCCAGGCTTGACCACCCGTCGTCTTCCGGGATGTCCGTATCCACCTTGCGGGACAGCCATCGGATGAGTGCGACAATCTTTTCAGGCGTCTTGACCTTGGGTCCGAACCGCACCGATGCCGTTACGTCAACCTTTATCTTGGACTTTCGTCCGAAGACCGAGACGATCAAGGCCTCTTCGACAACTGCAGGCAGCAATTGCCCACTCAGTGCGGTCCATACGTTCTCCAAAGATTCAACGTGCGAGATGCGGCGCGGATCCCTAAAATGGACGTCGCTTGCGAGGTTGGCCCCCGTTATCTGACTCGAGCGGACGCCCTTAACCTCCGGTCGCGCTACTCGACGGCCGACCTCTATTGGAAATGAGATGTCGATGAATCGCTCAAACGCCACCATGCCTTGGCCTGCCGTGTAGGCATATAGGTCGCCGCCTTCACCTACAAAGCATACAAGGTGTTGCATTTCATTCTTTATCTCGCCGAGCTCTATTCCTGACCCTTTAAAGAAATGGACCCAGGTGCTCGTGTTTGGGCGCGTCTTAACGTTTCTGTATAGTTCGAGTTGGCAGCCGTCGATTGTAGAGCGTCCTTCGAGGCGATAAACCTCTTCACCCTTTTCTTTGTTGTAAAGAGTGATAATGCCGCCGGGGACATCGTCTAGATTGGTATTGTCTCCCAAAAATTCCAGTGCGGCGTCCACATCGATCCTGTAAATGGGAGCCGCAATTCCCTGTGAAACCGTCATAGCAAACCCCTGCCATGGCCACTCGCCGTTGTGTGGTTCGGTCTATGGATTTGTTCGCGTAGTCGGCCGGTGACTGTGTCAAGAGTGCCAGGCCGACTACGGCCAAACGAATGCGGCGCGTGTGCCGTTGCGAGTGAACCGCCTTTACATTGCAGTTACGGCTCTGTCGGCCCGCGCGGCCATGAGTGCCGGACAACGCATCGCCACTACCTTCGCAAGAGATCGCGAAGGTCGTCAATGGTTCCGTCTGGTTGGTTCCGACATGAGGGCAAGCAGTTGGCGTCAAGAACTCATAAGATCTGATGGGGCTAGACCAGGCCCGGGTCCAGCCAGGTTACCGACCAGCTCTGGCAAGTCTCCGAGTTTGCCTACATGCGGCGCCCGTCCGTGCCCTAAGGAGACGGGGCGAAACCAGGTCGCCCGGCGCCGATGGTCATGGCTGCCAACCACAGCCAGGATCACGATCGCGCCCCCGATCTGCCTGGTCTCGCCGGGCGCGCTCTTCGGTCTGGCGGCGCAGGTACTCATCTCGGCTCCGTGCCTCGTCCAGAACTGCCGGCACGCGTTCCATGCGCCGGGGGATACGCGGGGCTGTGTGACTCATCCGGCCGGACTCGGCCGGGGTGATGGTCAGCAGCGCTCGGGCGGCCACCGTGTATGCCTCCCCGCGTTCGCCCTCGTCTTTCAGCCCGAGCGGGTCGCTGGCATCGATGATCTGGTAGCGGTCGCGGTAGGCCAGTACCTGCCGCAGCGCCACCGCCCATGCTTCCCGTGCAGTGCCTGCTGGTGGTGGGGGCGTGATGTTCTCCATCCACAGTTCCGGTTCGAGTAGCGCCTGATCGACCAATCGGTCCAGGCGGGCGGAGATGAGGTCGGCCTGCCGGTTGAGCCAGGCCCGAACGTGAGGATCGCTCTGCGCCTGTTCCTGGCTACTGGCTGCACCGCTCACCGCAGGCGCAGAGTCGGCCATCCACTGCGGCTCAGTGTCGGTCTGGTTCAGGAGGCGGTCGGCGTAGTGCTCGACCATGACCCGGCGCACGTCACCGGTTGTCAGCCGCTCCCGTGAGGTCGCGTCCGCCGCGCTAACGACCTGAGCGACGCGCTCGACCAGGCCAGGCCACTGCACAGGCTCGATACGCCCGTGGAGGTGGTCGACGAGCGCGCGCAGGAGTGGGATCTGCCGTTCGAAGTGATCCAGGTCCCGGATCAGGTGCAGGTTGGGTGCCATCGCGAACCACGACAGCGGAATGGTCTCGGCGAGTGCTGTTGCCAGAACGTCAGGGGTGTCGATCGCGGCCTGTGCGGGGTCGGTCCCGGTCGGCAGGTCCAGTGCCCGGGCCTGAGTGGCTTCGTCAGGGGTGAGCATGTCCCACACGCGCGCGGCGGCGGTGCGGCCGGCGGTGTCCGGGTCCAGTGCGACGATCAGATCGGTCAGGTCGCGTCCGGTCGCGTCGCGCAGGGCCTGAAGGTGCTGCCTGGTGATGCCGGTTCCGCACGCCGCAACGGGCACGATCTCGATCCCCGTCCGCTCAGCCAGATCAGCAGCGGCGAGCTGGAGGGCGGCATGGTCGGTGGGCCCCTCCACCAGGACCGGGCGCGCCCCACCGGCGAGGCGCGCGATGGCGGCAGGGTCGAGGCCAAGTAGCAGCTCGCTCTTGCGATACGCAGCCGTCTCCGGAATGTTCAGATACTTCGGTGCTCGGTCGTCCGTCTCGGCAGGGTTGATGCGCGCGGTGACACCGACGATCGCACCGGCCTGGTCGCGGACGGGGAAGATGATCCGGTTCCGGAACCGGTCGATCAGCCGCCCGTTCCTGGTCCGGGTCGTCACCCCGGCGTCGATGAGCTGATCCGCGGTATAGCCCAGTGACCGCAAGTGATCACTGAGCCCGGTCCAGGATGCGGGAGCAACACCCCACTCGGCATCGGCCAGACCACGCCCGGCCATATACCGGGCGGCCCACGACTGGGTGGCGCGTTGCCCGCTCCACCACGCCCACGCGTGCCCCGTGATCTCGATGACCAGTGACCGGACGGCCGGGTCGACGGCCGCAGGCGGTTCGGCGGGTCGCGTGGGAGCAGGTTCCCCGGCCTCGGGCGGCGGGCCGCATGGTGGCTGTGTGCCGGACCATGCCATGTTGTCGGAGGTGTCGGGCGACGTGGTGATCCAGGTCGGCAGCCCACGCCCGTCGTGGTCGTGGGGTCGGGGTAGGCCGATGCGGTGGTGCAGGACCTTCGCGACGGACCGGGCGCCCTGGAAGCCGCCCTCGACCGCTCGTCGCACCACGATCGCGGCATCGGTGCCCGCGGCTTCGTGCTGAGAGAGTCGTTTGGCCAGCGCAGGCCATGCCTCGTCCGCGAGGACCAGGTCGGCCATCCGCTCTGGCAGAACCGACCGGACGGCCCGGCCCAGGCGCCCGGCGCGGTCGGTGTCGAGGAACTCGAGGTAGGCGTCCTCGTACTCCGGGACCAATCGGGCCAGGGAGTGCGCGTAGTCCCACTCCTCCTCGATGACCCGGGAAGCGGACTGCTCCTCGCCGTCACGGTCCAGCACGCCCTTGAGCGCATTCAGGACCGCACGCTCCATGTCGGGCTGGCGGTGGGGGTCGAGGTCCAGGACGTCGTCGGTCTCCACGTACATCCGGTTGGAGTTCCGTCCGCGGGTGATGGCGGTGTAGAGCTCGTTGCGGGTCATCCCGACCCCAACCATGGCGTGGCAGGTGTCCACGGTCATGCCCTGCACCCGGTGAATCGTCGCCGCATACCCCAGCTCGACATGCGCCGCGACGTAGTCCGCGGGCAGCACCACGGTCGCACCGGTGTCCAGGTGCCGTGCCTGCAGGGCACTGTCGCGGCTGCGGGCGGTGACGCGCCAGAGGTCGCCGTTCTTGACCCAGTCCCGGCCCCAGTCGATGTGCCCGTCGTCGTGCTCGGCACGCAGGTGCCGGTTGTTCAGCCGGGTCACGATCACGTCGCCGATCCCGGCACGGTTCTCGTCATGCAAGACCACGCCGTCTTCCTCGACCTCGCCACGGGTGACGCGGTGCAGCCGGGCACGGGCCGAGAGCTCGGTCACCAGCGTGTTGGTCGCGGCGATCATGACCGTCTTGCGACCTGCGTCGGAGTCGGTCTGCCAGTTCGCGAACATCTCTTCCGCCATCAGCGCAGCGGACCCGCCCTGGGTGCGGTGCTGGGTGATGTAGAAGTCCAGGCCCTGGTGGTCTCCGTCGCGGATCTGGAGGGAGGCGTCGGCTTCACCGAGGGTGTGGAACCGGTGGATCTGCGTCAGCTCGACCGCGCCCCCCTGTTGCGCGATCAGCCGCAGCGCACCACAGGCGGCGACGGCCCCGAGTTGGGCCGGGTCGCCGAGCAGTCGGACGCTGCCGCCGGCGGCCTGGGTGATGGCCAGGACGTCGGCGAGGGCGAGGGTGCCGGCCAGACTCGCCTCGTCGACCAGGACCACCGTCCCTGGCTCGACCGTCAGGCGTTCGCGCAGGCGTTCCCCGCCGGCGCCTTGGCTGGCCAGGAGGAACATGTCCAGGGTCTCCGCGGTGATCCCCTCGCCGAGGTCGGCGCCGAGGACTTCCGCGGCGGCGGCCGACGGGGCAAGTGCGAGGAGCTTGCCACCTGACTGCTGGACAGCCGTCGCGAAGGCGCGCATGGCGGTGGTCTTCCCGGTCCCGGCAGGGCCGATCCCTGCCGCCAGGACCGTGCTCGTCGCGAAGTGTGCGACCAAGTCCCGCTGGCCCTGGTTCAGGATGTGGCCCTTGTCCACCCGAACCTGCTCGATCGCGCCCTCGACCACGGCTGGGTCGATGATCAGGCCACCGGGTATGCGGGCGGCGGTCAGTAGCTGGTCTTCGGCTTCCAGGACCGCCAGGGAGGTGTACCGGGTCGAGCCGTGCACGAAGTAGACCGACTCGCCGTCCTTGCGGCGCATCACGTTCGGCGGCTCGTTCAGGTCCGGGGGCGTGATCACGAGACTGGCCGCGACAGCATGCGCGGAGATCGTCGCGGCCAACGCGAGCAGGTCGGTACCGGTGGGGGCGTGCTCCCTGGCGAGGCGGGTGGCCTCGGCCTGCAGGTGATAGGTCGTCCACGTCGCCCGCCTGCCCGCCACGTTCGTCAGACAGGCGTCCACAAGATCGCCCTGGGCCAGCACCTGCGCGGCAAGGTCTGCGAGCAGGGTCTGGAGGTCGGTGGTTGCCCTCCGCCGTAGCTGTCGGAAGAGTTGCGTGCGCGGCTGCCCGGCGGCGAGACGCTCGACCGCGTCCCTGACGTCCTGCGCCGTCCACCGGGCGATCCCACGCCCGGCGAGATCCTGAGCGACGGCAGGCCACAGATCCTTGAGCTCGTCGACCACGACCTGCCCCGTGCCCAGGCGGGGATTGAGCGCACGCCCGAGCATCCGCGCCACCGCCTCCGGCCCGCCCAGGACCGCGGTTGCCATCTGGGCCCACTGCGGGAGCCGATGGCGAAGCCCGACGGGAGCGCCCTTGCCCTGCCGGGTGTCGAGGTTGGCCTGCTGCGCCAACCCGTACGCGATCTTCGTATCTGGCTCGTGCCCGTACTTGGCCCGGTACGCGGCCCGGAGATTCTCGTAGGACTCCTGGATCGCGGCACGGCGCCGAGAGAACGCGTCCCGAAGTTGCTTGGGGATGCCGACGATCTCGCGGACGCCTTGCTTGCCTCGGCCGCGGGTCTCGGTGTGGAACGCGACGCCGAGACGCTCGACCAGGAGCTGCTCGATGCGGGTGTTGTACCGCTCCGACGCCGCCACCTTTAGCGCCAGCAGCACCCGACCGTCGAGGGATCTCCAGATCCCGTCGACGCCGAGGACCTTGGTGGAGACCGCGATGTGGGTGTGCAGGTTAGGGTCCCCAGCGCGGGAGTCCAGGTGATCGAACGCAACGGCGGTCAGGCCGTGGGTGTCGATCTGCCGCACACCACCGGCACCGCCACGGGTTAGCGCCCCCTCGGTCTCGATCCACGCCAGTGTGTCCCGCCAGGCCTGGGTATGCGCCTTCGTGATCGCCTCCCGCGTGGCCGCCTCGCCCAGACCCCACAACACGCTGATCGACTTGACCGGCGTGAATACCAGGTCATACCCCGCCACCGCCCTGCGGGGCTGCTGCCCGCGCTTGGCCAACCACGTGGCGACGTCCTGGTCCGAGAGCTCACCCGAGGCGCCCTTGTCGGTGTGCTCCTGCTGTGCCAGGGTTCGAGCAACGTTCCAACGGATCAGGTCCCGCTCGGCCCCCGCCTCCGGCGGACGATCGTTCTCGGCAGCGAACACAGCGAACGCGGCCTCCAACGCCTGCCTGTAACCGTCGTCGGCTTTGGCCTTGAACTCCGGGAACGCTCGCCCCAGCCGGCCGGCGCGCTCCGCATCCTGCTTCGACAAGCCACGGGCCAGCGCCTCGACCTCCAGCCGGTCCGCGTCCGGGTGCCGCCCCTGCCCGAACAGAGACTTCATCTGCTTCTCGAGCACCTGGCCCGAGACCCCGAGCTGGTCCAGCCCCTTGCCGACCCACTGGCCGGGTGGGTTGCCGTGCTGCATGTAGTAGTCCGTCAACGACATGCCCCGGCCGCGCGGGACGTCCCCCGACGCGACCTGCTGCGTCAGGTACGTGTACCCGCTTCCCGCGCTGAGCACATGGGCCGTCATCACGTCCCCCACCCCCTCCCTGGCAGGACTGGAGCGGGTCAACTCGGGTTGGCTCAGGACCGCTCACAGCGTTGTGCATTAGGTGTGTCGCCCTTACCTGGGCGGTCCGCGGGACCCGCTGTCCTCTGCTCGCCTGCACTCGCCACGTAGCCGTGTCCGTCGCGCAGCTGTGTCCGCCGCGCGCGTGCGTCGTCGCGTGCGTGTCCGTAGTCGTGTGCTCGTAGGCCGTGTGCCCGTGCTGCGTGGCGCCGGAGGAAACGGGGATCCGGGTCCCCCGGGCATGCCAAGAGCCCGTCCATCCCCGAAGGGATGGACGGGCTCTTGGCCGTCTGTTCGCCAGGCGATGTCGGGCCAGGCCTCCAGCGCCTGCAACCACATGCTGTGATTGACGCCGTGGCTACCTACCGGTCCCGCGGCGGGAAGCCATTCCCGGCTTAGTTAACGCCAGCCTCGTAGGAGCGGGGCGATCAGTCGCGGCGCCAGTAGGTCGGTCTCCACCAGTACAGCGCCGTTCGGTCGTCGGGCCAGGGCGCATGCTGAACGCCGGCTGGCTCAAAGCTGTCGATCGCCGTGTCAAGGACGCGCCAGCCAACGTCCACCGCTTCGTTCACGAGCGCGGTGCGTACCGCTCTCGTGAACCGCTACTCGACCGCGCCAAGCTCGGCGTAGTTGCGCTGAGCCTCGATCAACGAAGGACGGTTCGCGCCGCCGCCCCAGTCAGGCCATCGGAGCTGGACTGCGTCGTCCTCCCAGAAGCACACATCGCAGATCTCAAAGCTGCCTGGCGGGTCGCCGAGCGTGACGTGACCGCAACACGGGCACGGATACGCAGCCTCAGGTGCATCCATTGTCCTCGGCTCCTAGAGACGGCCTTCGGCGCGTTCCAAAAGGGCCTTCATCAACCCCGCCACGGACGCCGCACCAACGATCTCTCCGGCTTCGATCAGGCCTGGAATCTCTGCCAGCGGGATCCACCGGACTTCCTCCGCCTCGTTGACGTCCGGCGCGGCGCCTGTGTCATGCCCGCCGCGGGCGAGGTAGACGATGTTGGGCTGATCCACGGTGCCGACCATCGGCTGGAAGCGCAGGTACTCGCGAACCTCACGGGGACGCCACCCGGTCTCCTCCTCGGCCTCGCGGAAAGCAGCGGCCTGAGGTCCTTCGTTCGGGTCGAGGTAGCCACCGGGCAGCTCCCAGACCCACTGGTCGATGATGAACCGATGCCGCCACATCATCAGGACCCGATCGTGGTCGTCCAGCATCAGGACCATGATCGCGGCAGGGACCCGCAGCACCCACTGCTCGAACTCGACCCCGTCCGGCAGACGCACGTTGGCGATGCTCACGTTCGCCCGGCGGGTGTCATCCACCAGCCGCTCGCCCAGGATCTCCCATTGCGTCGACCTGCTCGGCGTCGGGCTGGGCTCAGTGCTCACCCCTGGCAGCGTACGGGAGCGCCGAAGAACGATTCACTTCTTCTCGACGTCGCGATGGTGGAGCGTGCCCGCTGGGTGTTTGAGCTCGGCGAGCACGCGAAGGACGAGGCGCCGAAGGCGCAGTGCCTTCGATTGACCCGGTTCGAGATTGGAGGGTCGCGGTCAGCCGCGGATAGCTCCTTCAGGCCAGACGACGTCGACCGGCAGGCCCGCGTCGCGTGCCAGCGTGACGGTGTCGGCCGTGCCGCCCTTGCCGCTGGGAGGTGTGCCGTCCCACACGGCCACGAGTCGATCGGCGCGAGTGATGAGTACATGATTCGCTGCTTCGTAGGCCTCATGGCTGGCTGTAGCCCGATCCAGCACCAGGACTTCGGTCGCGGCAGCGACGAGTCGGTCGAACAGTGCAGCGTGATCCGGCTTGACCTTGACCTGCCGGTAATCCTGCGATGGGATCACCGCCACGAGGCGCCCACCTGCGGCGAGAACAGCCTCAGCGAACACGCTGTCCGCTCCGCGCGCCAGGCACGAGACACCAGTCAGTGAGTCGGAGGCATGCGCGGCGAGCAGATCGTCCAGCGCGGTCCGCACCAGTGGCACGGTGGTGTCGGTGAGGTCCATGTGGCCTGTGATTGCGAGCGTGGTCACGTGGATCAGCCTGCCAGAGCCTGGCGGATCCGTTCTCGGGCATCCCGAACCGTGGAACTGGCAGTGGGGCTGGTGGTGTACTCGTATAGCTCGCCCAACTTCGCGTTCACCCGGGACGACCGATTGTTCTGCGCGGCGTCCACCGCCTGGTGGGTCTCGGCGACGGCAGCGTGCAGATCACCGAGCAGGAAGTAGCACTCGGCAAGACCGATTCTGTCCAGAGCGTGGCCACGCCCAGTTTCCGGGCCTCGCTGGGCCAGTGCCGCAGTGATCTCGCTCAGAGCTGTCTCTGCATGCATGCGTGGGTCGTGCCTCGCCAGCTCCAGGTATCGGCCGCCTGTGGTGCCACGTAGTTCGGCCTCGTCAAAGTACTCGATCCAATGGGCTTCCGATCCGGCGACCGCATCAGTGAGCGTCTCGTGCGCCTGGTTAGTCAGTCGCTGGAACGCTGCTTCGCGTCCCATCCGTGCGTACGCCCACGCCTCACGCACCTGGAGCATCGCGCGCAGCCGCGGTCCTGCGGTGGCTCTGGCCCCTTCTTGGGCGACGCGAATCATCTCTAGTGCGTCCTGGGGGCGGTCCCGGTACAGCATCTGGCGGGCCATCCCTCCAAGGATGTTCGCGCCGAAGTCGAGGTCTCCCGCGGCATGCGAGGCGCGCAGCGCAAGCAGGTAGTAGTCCTGGGCTGTGCGGTGCAGCCCAGAGTCCCATGCCATAGAGGCGGCGGTCTGGGCCAGTTGCGACATGACACGGAGCAACCGGTCGGTGACCTTGGGTGACTGGTGCTCACGTAGGTGAGCGGCGACCTCGCGGAGTGTGCCGAGAACAGCTTTTCGATGCAGCCCACCACCGAGCCTGTGCCCCCACTGCTTGAACGCTCGGGCGGCCCGCTCGAGCTCGGCGGCCTCTTCCAGCCCCAGGCGGCCCGTACGGTGTGGCCCAGGTTCTTGTGTCGCCGGGCTGAGCCAGCCCTCCAGCGGTTCCAGCAGACCTGCCCCCGACAGCACTGGGCGCGGGAGCGGCTGGTCGTTGACCAGGTCGTGCGCTGTGAGACGGGCGGCTGTGGCCACGCTCGCCTCGGGTGTCCATGTGTTGTCCCGAGCCGATGGGACCACTGCGGATCGTGCGGCGGAGACTGGCTCGGGCTGGTTCTCCCATGCTCGTGGAGCTAAACCCAGCAGATACCCGGGGACGCGCAGGCCGTCGGCGATGCGCGCAACCACCTCGAAGCTGGTCACCTGCGCACGGCCATGGACAATCGCGGACACCTTTCCAGGAGTGAGCCCACACGCCAGCGCTATGCGGTTCTGCGATAGCCCGGCGTACTTGCCCAGCGACGTGAACACGGCCGCGAAATCGTGCTCCGTCAGGGCGCGGCGCAGGTCGTCACGACGCAGAAGGTCGAGCGGGACCGGTCCCTCGCCAGGCGGCTGCATATGGCCAAAGGTTCCATGGCACCGCCACGTGAACAAGTGCGACGTCCCGTCCCAGCCGGGCAGAGTTACCGCCTCGGGAACCCCCGCCGGACATAGGCGTCAGGTCATGGGACAGCAAGAGTCTGCATTGGCGCACCGCAAACCGAAGGCGCGCCGTACAGACCAAGCACCTGGAAGCCTCATGACGCTTGCGGCGGCGAACACGAACCAAGGCCCGTACTCCGGTAGCGCCCTCATGCCCCGGCTCGTCGCGCTCGACATTGACGGCACGCTCTTGGAACACGGCGGGAAGATCCCCGCAGAGACCGTGCCGGCACTGGATCTGGTGCGTGCTGCCGGACACAAGATCGTGCTGGCGACTGGTCGGTCGCTGATCGGGCTGCTCCCCGTCGCCACGAGACTCGGCCTAACCGAGGGATTCGCGGTCTGCTCCAACGGAGCGATGACCGTTCGCCTGGACCGAGACGCAGCTTCGGGTTACGCCATCCAAGATGCCCGCCGTTTCGACACGCGCGCAGTGATCGGCCGAGCCCTGGCACTAGTGCCAGGTGCGCACGTCGGGGTCGAGGAGGTCGGCTGGGGCTGGCGAGTGAACGCGCCGTTCGAGCGAGCGCTGCTCAACGGGGAGCAGAAGCAAGTACAGGTCGCTGACTTGTGCACAGCGCCGGCGACCCGTGTTGCGCTGCACGCTCCTGGTATCGCCCAGCATGCCAAGGCCTTGGCCGAGTCTGGCGTCACAGTGACGCCGGCGGGGCCCGACTGGCTGGATGTCACCGCGCCGGGAACGAACAAGGCCGCGGCGCTGGAACGACTGCGTGCGCACATGGGTATCCGCCCCTGGGCCACGGTGGCTGTCGGGGATAGCTCAAACGACGTCGAGATGCTGCTCTGGGCCGAACGCGGTGTCGCGATGGGTCACGCTTCCGAGGCTGTCCGTGCCGCGGCGGGCGAGGTCACCGGCACGATCGGTCAGCACGGCGCGGTAGCTGTTCTGCGCTCTCTGCTGCCGCTCGATGTCGATATGACTGCGCGCTCGCCGCTCGCGGGCCAACTCGCCATAGCCGTACGTACTGCGCCGAGTCCGGTGGCCTTGCGGGTCTGGCACGAGGACCACTCAGAGATAGCGCGGTGCGACACCTGGGTCCTTCGTGACGGCGTGTGGGTGAGACACGGGCCGATCCCATCTGGTGCGGGAGCGACCATGCGCGCGATCGAGGTTGCCGCGCGTGAGGCGGGTCTGGCTTACCCACGCGGGGAGATCGGCCGACGCCGCGCGCACTGGCGCAGCACTCGCGACCCGCGAGGCCGGGCCGGGTTCGAGCTGCCCTTGCACCACGGGCTCCCCGCCTCGACGTCTTCGGTCATACCCGAGTTCTCGATGTACTGACCGCCCTGAGTGCTCGATGCGACATCTGCCCAGCAAGGCCGCGTTGATCGGCTGCGGCCCACCACAGGCGTCCGGGACCTACCCGGACTCGATAAGAGGAGAGATAGCGATGAAGAGCAACACGAACACGACAGAGGCAACGACGGTGGAGCAGGAAGTGATCGACCTCGGCGACGTCGTCACGCTGACGGAGGGCAGCAAGAAGAAGGCCGGTACCGAGGACAAGCGGTACGCCTACCGCTGACCCAAACGGTGGTGGCCCGGGGGTTCCGCTGGGCCACCACCGCCCGGCTCCTGACAGGTCTGGCACAACGAGCGCGGAGGGGAACCAAATGCATTGGCTCGCAGGATCGTTCGGCACGGGTAGTGCTCGGCGTCCGGTTGACAGCGTGCCCGTCAGCGGCGCGTCGGACCTCTGGCTGGTCGGCGACCCACCCCAAGCGTGGGTCCGCACCGCGAGCGCTCCGATGCGGCGTGTCGTTGTCGTGGGGACATGCGGCGCCAGCAATGACGAGCTGAACCGGCTTGCTTCATCCGGCGTTCCGGACGACGTCGCCCTACGGTGGCCGGGCGCATACGCCGTCGTCGAGCAGACCGAGGTGGCCACCACCATCTGGACGGACCTGGCGTCCTCAGTCCCGGTCTACAACACGGTGTTCGACGGGACCGCGTACTGGGCAACGACGGCGCGTGGCCTGGCCGGGCTGATCGGCGCTGCTGTGAACAGCGAGCGCCTCGCGGTGGAGTTGCTCGCGCCAAGCAGCCCTCTCCTGGCTGGCACCACCACGTACTTCGAAGCGGTCGACTTGGTATCGGCCGGTCACCGTATGAAGATCACCAGTCGCGGGACGTCCGTGGCCCGGGTGTGGTGGCCTGGTAGGGAGCCGAGTCCTGGGGTTTCGCTCCGTGCGGAGCTCGACGCTGCTGTCGGGGTCCGGGTGGACGGCAGCGCGTCGCCGTCGTCGGACCTGTCCGGGGGTCTCGACTCCAGCTCGCTCACGCTCCTGGCCGCACAACGACTCGGCCCTGACCGGTCAGTGGCTGCGTTCACCGTCCATGCGCCGTTCGACCGCCCAGCGGGCGACCTCCGCTACGCCCTCGATGCGGCTGATCGGCCCGGCGTCGCGCACCACCTCCTCCCGCTGGAAGCAGGGCATCTCCCCTACGGCGGCTTGGACACCGTCCCGGCTACCGACGAGCCGGCACCATCGACACGCGCTTACGCCCGCTTCGCTTACCAAATGACCGCTATGGCTGATCGGGTAGGCACCGATGCGCACCTGACGGGTGACGGCGGAGACTCGTTGCTGTGCACGCCGGATGTGTGGATCGCTGATCTCTTCGCCGTCGGGCGGTACCGCGAGGCGTCCGGTGAGGTGGTCCGCCTGGCTCGTATCCACCGCTGCTCACCGGGTCGAGTCCTGAGCGGTGTCCTGGACTCCCTACGCAATGACCCGGCCAGTGTCCTCACTTCGTGGGCGCGGCTGGCACGCGGGCAGGTTCCAACTTCTGCAGCGGCCCGGCGCCTGCGGAAATGGCTGCCGCTGCCTAACCAACAGCCCTGGGCTAGTCCCATGGCGCGGCACCACGCCGCAGTATGCGCAGACCAGGCGGCCGAGTCGGCCTTGCCTACGCCGGCAGGACAGCGGGCAGTTTGGGACGTCGTTGAGCAGATGGCTGAGGTCGGGCGCACCGCCTACGCCGATGCTCAGCTCGCGGCCGAGTCTGGCGTCCACCTGCACAACCCGTTCGCGGACTCCCGAGTCATCGACTCCTACCTGTCCGGTGTCGCGGGACGGATGCCGAGCCCGGCCGCGTACAAGCCAGTGCTTCGGGCGGAGATGGGCGGCGTACTGCCGACCTCGCTGCTGGCTCGAACCACGAAGGGCGTCTACACCCCCGACTACCACCTCGGGTTGCGCACCCACCTGAGCGACCTCAGCGCCATCGCCGACGGCCACCTCGCCGCACTCGGGCTGATCAATCCAGCGGGCTTGGTCAACGGCTTGCGACAGGCCGCGGCCGGACTCACCGGCGGACTCTGGCTCTGGGACGCCGCAATCGTCTGCGAGGCCTGGCTACAGGCTCACCACTCCACCGTGCTGCCCGCCTGGGAGAGCACGAAGGACAACGTCAGATCGGAGGCGCTCACGCCATGATGCCCGCAACCGCCATCCCTGACGTGCGAGTTTGCGCGTTCGACAGCGTGACCGTCCGGGTCGACTACGCGACCGGTCGCATCACCGCTGCCACCGGCGCCACAGCCGAGGCGTGGGCACGGGCGCCTGGGGTTATCCATGGAGCCTGCTGGGGTCTGTCGTTCGGCACCGACGAAGCCGACGTCGAACCTAGTCCTACTGTGCGACCCACCGTCCGCGGCAGTGTCGCTGCTGCAGTAGCGCTCGTCGTGACGCTCGCGGTCCGCTCGCTCGGTCCGAACGAGCGAGCGATGTCACGACTGACAGTCCTCGCGACGACGGCGGCCCGCCTCACCGCCACGCCGTCGCACGCCGACGAGGCGGAACGAGCCGTGTCCGCCGTCCGCTGGGCGTCGCGCTGGATACCGTTCCGGATCGCGTGCCTCGAGGAGTCCATTGCCGCCGTCCTGGTCCTCGCGGCACGTCGGCGCAGCGTGACGTGGTGCCATGGCGTTGCGCCTGACCCGGCGCGGTTCCACGCTTGGATCCAAGCTCATGGCTCCCCCGTCGCGGAGCCACCGACCACGAGCCGTTACACCGTTCTGCACACCATCCCCTAACCCACGTGGAGTTCGTCATCAACGACATCACCGCCCCCGACCTGTGGCTGACCCACGACGGCGTCGGCCTCGGCCCTCTCCGCGCCGACCTGGCCGAAACCTACTGGCGCTGGGAAAACTCACTGCCGGTCATGGCCGGCTACGCCCGCCAGACCCCCGAGTCCCTCAGCGAACGCACCGCAGGCCTCGAAGCCCAGCTCGAAGGCAGCGCCGACCAGACCCGCTTCACCATCTACCGCCACCACGATGACACCTGGACACCCGTCGGGATGACGTCACTACTCATCGACGACCGCTACCGCACCGGGGAGTTCTTCATCTACATCGGCGAACCCGACCAGCGCGGACACGGCACCGGCACCATCGCTACGACGATGGTGCTGGACTGGGCTTTCCACGTCACCGCACTGCGCAGCGTGTACCTCGAGGTCCTGGCCAACAACACTGCCGCCATCCACGCCTATGAGAAGGCCGGCTTCCGCACCGTCGGCACCCGACGCCGCACCGGCTCCTGGCTCGGCCAGCCCGCCGACGAAGTCATCATGGACGCCATCCCAGAGGAGTACGCCGGGCCACGGCTCGTCGAAGCCGCAGTCATCGGCATACCGCGGTCCCGTGTATGACGAGCACTGCTCGGTCCGCTCTGAGTGCAATCCTGCCGACGTTTGGACTGCGGCTCCGCTGGGATGACCTGGAACTGCGCCTGCCCGACGATACCGAGTTGCTCGCCCTTGCCAGCCTCGCGGCCGACGGCGTGCACGACCTCGACGTCGTGCCGTTCTCCTGGCCCTGGACCCGTGGTACCAGCGACGAGGTCAAGCGGAATGTGCTCGCACACCAATGGAGAAACCGGGGCCGGACCGCTGCCGACGACTGGGTGCTGTCGCTGGCTGTGTTCAGCAGCGGCGAGATCGTCGGAGAACAGCAGATCTCCGCCAAGGACTTCCTGGTCGCTCGTTCTGGAGACACCGGATCCTGGCTCGGGCGCCGGCACCACGGCCAGGGCATCGGCACTCGGATGCGACTCATGGCGCTGCACCTCGCCTTCGAAGGGCTCGACGCGGCAGAGATGGTCAGCGACGCGCACGACGACAATCCCGCCTCGAACGCTGTGTCCCGCCGTCTCGGGTACACGGCAAACGGGACGCGGGCCACCGCCAGAGAAGGATGCTCGGTCATCGAGAACAGCTACCGCATGACCCGAGAGCAATGGGACGACCGCCCGGACGACCTGCGTACCGAGATCACGCTCGAAGGTGTCTCGCCGGTCCGCCAACTGTTCGGGATCGATGAACCGAAGCAATCGACTCACAGGGGGACGCATGACACAGGCTGATACTTGGACCGCCCGTCAGGATGAAGCGGAGCCGAGCTCCGAAGTATTACGCGAGCGGATGATTGCGGAGCTCATCGAGACCGGGGTTCTCACTGACCCAGGGATCGAGGCAGCGTTCCGCGCCGTTCCGCGGGAGGTGTTCGCGCCAGCCGGCACTCCGGCTGAGCTGCCGTACGCGGTCCACGACGCACTGCGGACGCGGTTCGGAGACGACGGCAGGGCCCTGTCCTCGCTGTCCGCACCAGTGATGCACGCGGGCAACTTGGCCCAGGCCCAGCTCCAGTCAGGTCAACGAGTGCTGGAGATCGGGTCCGGCGGCCCGAATGCCGCCATGCTCGCCCACCTCGTCGGTCCCACCGGCACGGTTGTCAGCGTCGACATCGACGAAGGAGTGACCGCCCGCACCCGCACTGGCCTCGAACGGCTTGGCCTGGCCGACCGCGTCGAGGTGGTCACGGCCGATGCCGCTGAGCACCTTGGTCGTGGTGTGTTCGACCGGATGATGGTCACCGTCTCCCCCTGGTCCCTACCCCCGACCTGGGTTGAGCAGCTCGCACCCGGCGGGATTCTGGTTGTCCCGCTCCAAGTCGCTCCAGGGCTGCAACGCATCATCGGGTTCCGCAAGCAGGACGGGCGACTGATCTCGGAGTCAACCGTGCCAGGCGGCTTTGTCCCGCTGCAGGGCGCGGGGCTGTTCGACCCGCCGTCGGCCCTGCTAACAGGCCCATCTGGCAAGTCGGTCACGTTTAAGTTCACGAACGAGATCCCCAAGTCGTTCGGGGTATCGGACCGCGTTCTGGCCTCCGACCCGGTCGAGGCATGGTCCGGGGTGATCTACAAGAACCGCACCATCTGGCTCGACCTGCTCACCTATCTCCTGGTCCAGCCGGGCGCCTGTGCGATGGAAGCCGAGGACGCCGCGGACCGCGGCTCGGACATGTCGTTCTACCCGGCCCTCGTCGACGGGACATCGTTCGCAGCCTTGCACCGCCGCCCCGCCACAGAGACCACGCTCGAGGTCGGCGCGATCGGGAAAGGCCCCGACGCGGCCCTACTCACCCGACGGCTCGCGGACACGATTGCCCGCTACGGTGCCCACCACCGCGGCGCCGAACCGCTCTTCCAGTGGTGGCCCGTCGGCACCAAACCAGACGACGATGCCCCATCGTCAACGGCGGTCCTGCCACGCTCACACGGCACACTGACGATCAGCTGGCCGGCGGCGGAACGGCCGTGACCGTGCACGTCACCTTGGAGCAGTCCCGGACCCCCGCATCCAGACGTCGCTGGACGTACCGCAGCGCAAGAGTCCGTGCCACGATCGGGATCCTCTGGATCAGGACTCAGCGTGGACCTAGCTGACCACCCCACCCGCTGAAAGGCATTTGTGATGACCGACCCCACCCGCCGTGCCATCGACCTTACCCACGACGCCGTCGACGCCCTGGCTGCCTCACTCCAACTCGTCCAGGCCAACCCGGGCAGCGACGGAGGCCTGCCAGCATTCAAGGCCGTGCTGGCCGGGATCAGTGCCTACCTGCTCGATCCCGTCGCGGTAGCTGGCACCCTGGCCGGAATCGATGGTGAGCGAAAGCCTGCGGCCGCGCTCCTGCTGGAAGCGACCGACAAGGTGCGCGGCCTCGCGCTGTACCGACTCGCGCAGGACGCCGAGACTAGAGACGTGCGGGTGTCTCTTGAGGGGATTGCCGGCGGGATCTCCGCCTCTCTCGACGAAGCGACTCGCTGAGCGAGTGCACCGTGACATACCTTGGCGACCGTCCACGGCTGATACAGCTGCAGCAGGCCCGCATGAACGCTGGCACCGCGCGGTCGGAACTCCGCAATGCGCCCTGGTGGCACAAGCCTGCGTTGTGGTGGCCTCTGGTCGTGCACAAGGCGGGCCTGGCCGCAGCCT
Source organism: Promicromonospora iranensis (assembly GCF_028994775.1). Taxonomy (GTDB): domain Bacteria; phylum Actinomycetota; class Actinomycetes; order Actinomycetales; family Cellulomonadaceae; genus Promicromonospora; species Promicromonospora iranensis_A. Next base: position 370,977 of record NZ_JAJQMN010000004.1, read on the forward strand.
GGGGCGAGCTGAGCGATCAGGACTGGGAAGCGATCGCCATCCACGAGATCCGGTCCGTGGCATGGGACTACTGGCAAGGCAACAGCCTTTACGGCAACCCGTTTCACCCACGCGCTCTGGTGCACCTCGACGGCGTCGCAGATGCTGTGATGCAGCAGCCGGAGTGGGAGCTGGAGGTACGCGACCCTCGGGTGACCAAACACCTGACTCCTGACGGGGTACGGGCGCTGTACCGGGCGGAGGTCGAACGGCTCCAGTCCGTGGCCACGGACCCCGTCATGCTCACCCACGACGGCCCGTCAGCGATCTTTGCACGGACCAAACCCGGACTGCGTGAGCTGGTGGTGCAGCACAAGGCCTCGGGACTGCGGGCGGCGTTCTACTACGGCCGCGAGCAGGCCGGGTGGGTGATGTCCAAGACCTACTCGATCGACTCGATCGACTCCGAGCGGATCGAGACTGAGTCAACCCGCGGCTTCTCGTGGGAGACCTACGTCGGCCTGGGCATCGGCATGAACCTGTACGCTCACGCGGCCGAAGTCCTGCCCGAGGTCCGCTGGGCAGACAAGTCGATCAGTCCCACCGGCAAGGCTGTTCGGCGCAAGCTGCATGATCTGGATCCGTGGCGCTGGCACCTCAAGGAGTGCGGGTGCTCGACCGAGTGGGAGAGCCTCACCAGCTCGGACACCTCTACCCGCCACACCGAACCTACCTGAGCGACGACAAGATGTGGCGGATCGACTAACCCGTCGCACCGCGACCGCAGGGGTCAAGCCGGACGGCTCAGGGTGCCTCTCGATCGGGAGGAAGGGGACCGTGGCTGTTTCTCCTGCCTCTGTCCCGCACCCCGCTCTTCGGTCGGGTCAGCGAGAGAACGATGGTGACGGACGGCCCAAAGCGTGCGGAACCCGGATGGAGCTCACTCGGCCCAGACTGACGCTGGGGAACGAACGGAACGATAACCGGAACCGGCCGATGCCTCGGCTGTCGCCCATCTATGTCAGAGGTGCCGATTACGGTTCAGGCCGTGACCCACGCTGACTTCCCAGCACTGCCCGACAGCCTTCCGCCCGGCCAGCTCCTCCGTGCAGCCGACAACTTCCAGAACCACACCGCACTTCACGGCAGAGCGTTGCTGTGGATATCCGACGCGCCCGTCGACAAAGCCGGCGAGGCGTGGACCAGCCTGCGGCAGGAACATGAGCAGTCGGGCCTGTACCCGATCCTGCTCGAGCACGACGACGACCGTGCATGGAACGACCGGTGGTCCTTCCCCGAGACCATTGACGTGCTCGACGCCACGAACCCCGAGGAAGCCCTGCGCACGTTGTGGGACCAGCTCCAGGACGATCGCGAGCCTGAAGAAGATGACGACGACGAGATACCGGAAGACGAGTGGCCGTCCGGCCCATGGCCGGGACTGGCGCCACCCGGCACAGGCGACGGCATTCCCCTGGCCATGGCCGACCAGTACGCGGCGCATCTCCAGGACGACGAGGACGTCCACGGTCGACCACGTCGGTGGCGTCTCGGCCTGATCCCCGCTCGCGACGGTGCCAGTGCACTGACCCTCGCCGGCTGGGACGGCCCGTGCAACCACACCAACGACACAGAGCTGATCTCCGCCGCACTGGCTTCCTGGGGCGACCGCTTCGGGGCACGCGTGGTCGGACTTGGGACCGACACGCTCTGGCTGTCGGTCGCCCATCCGCCCCAGGACCTGGAACACGCCCTGGCCGTGTCACGCGAGCACTTCGCCTTCTGTCCGGACAACCTGTGGCAAGGCGGTTACGACACCATCGACCGGTACGCGACCTCCCTCATCGGGATCAACGCCTGGGTGTTCTGGTGGGACTGAGCACCTCGCGTGGACGGCCGCCGCGTGCTTGGACCCGGGAGTCCCCGCTGCGGCCGGAGCGATCGGTATGACCACGCGAACGACAGCTGGGTTCCGAGGTGGGCGGTGGCCCCGTCTACTGCGGAGCCAGGTGAGGCACCGATGCGCGCGGTGCGCACACCATGGTGTGCGCACGGTGGCTCTTGACGCTTCCTGCGCGACGGATCACTCATGGACGCGCTCACCGGGTCGGCTGGGCGATCCGCAACGAATTCATCGCACCATGCGGATCAAGGCGAAGTTGAGGTCATCGGTGAACCGGGCGCCGTCCGGCGTGAAGCCGTGCTTCTCGTAGAATCTTTGGGCACGTCGGTTAGCGTCGGCTGCCCAGAGTTCGGCGGGCACCGTGGGCGGTAGGACGGTCTTGAGCAAGAGCGCGCCGATCCCGGTCCCGTGACGCTCGCCGAGAACGTAGAGCGCCCACAGCTCCTCGGATCGGACCGGTGACGGGACGCGCTTCTTCCTCCGCGTGGGGCCAGCCTTGGCGAAGCCCACCACCTGTTCGTCGACGACGGCGACGGCGAGGTTCCCCGGACCGTCGTCGGACAGTCGCTCGTGCCACCGCTGCGCGCGTCGCTCGACGGTGTCGCTCTCCCAGTGCTCGGCCGGGAGCAAATCGGAGTACGTCTGCACCCAGGAGGTGTGGTGCACGACGGCGATCGCCTCGGCGTCGTCGGGGACCGCGGGTCGCACCAGGGGCTCGTTCATCGGCTCACGATGGCACCCGATTGCCCGTGCCCGCGAGGCTTTTCGGGAGCGTCCGCCGACGAATTGGTGTGCGGCCCCTGACCAGCACGTACGCCCCGCACACCGGCAGGTGTGCGGCCGGGTGTGCGCTCCCGGGTGTGCGGAAAGCGTGCGCTCGATCGGCACAGTCGCCCTATGAACAAGAAGCCGCACGCTCCCCTGGCGGTCCCGCTCTGCGCTGTGACCCGGGCACTCAGCACGGCCCACGGTCGCCGGCCTCCGCAACCAATTTGCACGAGTTGGGGGACATCCATGACCCATGCACCGACCTGCGCGAACGTCATCTCCCCCGGTCGTCGGAGCCGCAGAATTCGCGCTCGGGTGGTCGTCAGGGGGTACATCGACAGGTACAGGCGTATGTCACGGTGCACGGCATGAACGCCACCGATCTCACGACGCCGACGGTCCCACCGGATCGACCACCCGGGCCACGGGGATTCGCTTCGCCAGAAGGCCTACGTCAGCTCCTGTTCCGGCTGCGTGACGCAGGTCCGGATGCCTGGGCCACCGACCCGGAGGCCGAGGCTCTGCTCGACCACTGCGCCCATCGGTTCGGTGCGCTGGCCCGCCGGTACCGGCAGACCGCGCACGACGCAGCCGTGGCCGCGTTCGAGGTGCTGCGCGCCCCCGCGACAGTGCGTGCCGTCGACCCGTGGGCGGTGGTGACCAGAGCGGTGGAGCTGACCGTTCAGGCGAACGAACGCGCAGACGCTCTGCTGTGCTCCACCGGCAAGGCTCGGCGCCTGATGTCCGGCGGGCACCATGACGTGGTCCGGTTCGGCGAACGTGACGACGGCGACCGCTCATGGACGGACTACCTCGATACGGTCACTGCTGTTGGACGTCGACCGCCCGATGACTCATCTACCCGCGCGAGGTCGGTGAACGGTGTTGCTCCCGGGGAGGTTCCGGTGGCCGTGGCGAACATCGTCGAGCTGCTCGTCGCGCTCAGCTGGCCCCGCTCCGTCGCCAGGAACGGCCTGGACTACGTCTGCTCCCGCCTGGCCGAGGCCGGCAACCCTGCCACCGCGTTCGAGTACCTACGTCGCGACCTGACGCCACTGACCCTGCTCGATATTCCGCACCGTTCGTGGACGGCCCTGTGCCGCGTCGTCCTGGGACCAGACGACGGCGTCGGGTACGTCACCGGTCTCCTTCGCCGCGTCCTCTCCGGTGAACCGATCTCGGCTCTGCTGACGGATCGGCGGCTCGTGAGCCAGATCGTCCGTTCAGCGCCTCCAGGCCCCGGGGCCGCAGGCCCAGCAGCAGATCAACCGATCACGACGAGGACGGTGCGTAATGCCTGACGAAACCAGCACCCCGGCCGGGGCTCTCACTGTGACTGTCAACTCGATCGTCGTTGGTGCCCGGCACCGCAAGGACACCGGCGATCTGGATGCGTTGGCCGCGTCGATCGACCAGCTCGGGCTGCTGCAGCCCGTGACCGTCACGCCGGACCGCGTGCTGGTGTGCGGGTGGCGGCGTCTGGAAGCCGTCAAGCGCCTCGGCTGGAAGTCGATCAAGGTCTGGGTGCGCTCCGGGATCTCCGATCCGGCCACAGCTCTGCTGGCCGAACGCGACGAGAATACCCAACGCAAGGACTACACCCCAATGGAGAGGGAATCCCTCTACCGCGAGATCAAGGAGCTACTCCGCGAAGACGCCGCACGTCGTCAGGCCGAGACCCGGTTCGGGGGTGCACGGCGCAACGAGAACAAGAAGACCGGCAAGACTGACGCCGCTGGTGGGGTCCACCGGACCTCACCGGCGCGACCCGACAGCCCGATGGAGGTCGCGCAGGATCACGCTGGGCAGGGCAAGGTCCGGGAGCAGGCGGCGCTGATCGTCACCGGCCGCAAGTCGCAGAACACCCTTGAACGCCTCAGCATGCTCGTCGATCTCAGCCGAGACGCTACCCAACCGGACCACATCCGTAGCCTCGCCGCCGGGGCCCTGTCACGGATCGAAGGCGGGAACGCGGTCTATCCCGAGTACGAGGCCGTACGGTCAGCTCTCGCCGCCAGTGATCCCGACCAGCAGACCATCGAACCTGTGACCGCCGCTGATGTTCAGGAGCTACTGGCCACGGTCAGGAAGAACGAGAACCGCGCGCACGCCCCAAACAACGACGGGGTCAGGGATCGTGAGAACAGTCAGGTCGACGGCACGCGACGCACCGTCTCAGCTTCCAGCCTGCGGCAGTGGGCCATGATCTGGCACAGCCTGAAAGGGTGGACCACGCAGTACGACCTCGCGGTCATCGCCGCGAGGGCCTCTGAGACGGACTGGACCACCTTCCGCGAGGTACTCGCGGAAACCAACGCCTTCGCCCGGCGAGCTCAGGCAGCGCGGAAGGCGAACCGGCCGACACGCGATACCGGCAGCGACCAGACCCTCTTCGATGTCGCTGACTTCGTGTCGGATGGAAACGACTGACCCTCGGTGCCGCGCGGACGCCGAGGGCGGCGCGGCGATACCACCGGCGAGCCCTGATGCCTGGCGTGTAGCGCCGAGGGAGACCATCGCGTCACCACGGGGACGAAGGAACCGCGGAGGAACAGGTTCGCCTCGATCAGGTGCTGAACGAGCCCGGCGACGGGCTGCGGTACGTGTACGACTACGGCGACGACTGGCAGCTCAGACTCCGCCTGGAGACGTCCCTGCCCGCCATGCCGGGCACTCCCCCGGCGGTGTGCGTGGACGGAAGGCGCGCTGCGCCACCGGAAGATTCACGATTCGAGTACATGAACGACGGCCTGGCCACGCTCGTCGAGGACCCGGACCGGTTCGAGCCCGCCGAGGTGAACGAGCTGCTCGAACGGCCCTGGTACGTGCTCCGCTCCCGTGGCGTGCACCCACGCCTGCTGGATCTGGTGAACATCCTCTCGATCACCAGCGACGGCGCCGAGCTCGGAGCCCGGCTCGCCGCCCTCCCCGACCCACCAGCCAAGCCGTCCGACGACGAGCTCCGCACCGCGTTCAGCGCCCACCTGTGGTTCCTCGACCAGGCCGGCGACGGCGGCATCCCACTCACCGCGGCGGGCTACCTGCGCCCGGCGGTCGTGGAGGAAGCCGCCACCTTGATCCCCGCGATGGCGAACTGGATCGGCAAAGGGAACCGCGAAGACCTCACCTACCCCGTGGCAGAGTTCCGCGAGTCGCTGGTCAAGCAGCTCAAGCTGCTGCGCAAGTACAAGGGAGCGCTGCACCTCACCCGGGCCGGCGCGGTGGCCCGCGACCGTCCGGCGGTGCTGTTCGACCACCTCACCGCATCGATCACCCCGCCACAGGCGCGCGGGCGGTTCACCGTCGACGCCGACCTGCTCGTTCTCGCGTACGCGGCCGTCACCCCCGATGGCGAGCTACCCCTGGACCGCATCGCAGCGCACCTGACCGACCTCAAGTACCGGCACGACGACGGCCGGCCAATCGCCCGACACGTCCTCCATCAATACGAGGCCAATGTTCACGACGTCCTCGTCAACATTGCCGAACCGCCAACCGGACGTCGAGCACGGAGCCAGATCAGCGCGGTCGCGGCGGCGCTAGCCAATGCAGCCCTGGGTCGCTGAGGCCTATGGCCTCCCCCGGCTATGGCTTCGTTGTCTCCGCGCCCGCACACACCGTACGATTTGCCGGATTACCGGGACAGGGGGTGAGAGTCACCAACAGTCCCACAGGCAGTCCCCAAGACGGACCGCTAAGGCGACAGTTGGCTTTCAAAGCGGTCATTCTTCCTCGCGACGTCGCTGACGCGCGGCCAATTCTCGAAGCCGGTCCTGTCCACGGTCAACGGCCGCTTGCTCTTCTGCGCTGAGCCGCGGTGCCGGGACGTGCTGGCTGCGGTCCAGAAAACCTGCGAGGCGGTTGCTGCCCCGCGACGCCCTCTGTCTCAGATCTGCCTCGCGTCGGGCCCGCGCAGCAACTGGCTCCGTCACAGAGTGTGTAAGCGCCAGCGGTTCGGCGTAGTCCGCGCGCCATACGTCGATCCTGTAGTTCTCGACAGGCTCCTTGCCTACGAGGTCTCGCGCCCGTGCCCGACCCGAGGCACACACTCGGAGGCGGTACCAGCCAGGACCCGAGAGATCGATAATTCGGCTGGGTGATGATGCGTCGCCGAACCCGCCGATGAAGGCAGGCTGATTCACGGCGAAGATGCTGAACTCGGCGGCGTCGTCCGACCCGGCCAGCTCCACAGGTGGTGGGCCGTCGTGCGTGGCGAGCGTGACGCTCACTGGCCCCATGGAGATTCCTGTGCGAATTACCGGAGCTCGCACCAGATGCACGTTTCCAGGACCCTCAGGAGCGGGAACGACGGAACGAACCTCGGGTCCAGCCTCGGCATCCAGGACGAGCTGAGCGATCACACCAGGATCGGCGGGCGGCAGCCACGCGCACCCGTGCAGAGCGAGGCAGGATTCGCTGACTCGCGCCGTGTACGTGTGGCTGCCGCCTTCGTTGCTGTCGATCATCTGTTATCCGCTGAAGTTCACCCAGAAAGCGTCACCGTCGAGCACACGCTCTGGTCCGTACAGGCGGGTCTCCAGCTGGCTGCCGGCACCCGAGTTGTTCGTGGCGTCGATCATGCACGAACTGTATCCACTCGATCCGGTCACGCCGGTCGGAAGCTGTGGAATCCCACACCAGTCGAAGGTGCGACCCGTGCCTCCGCCAGTTGACGCCCCCTCGTACGTGGATGCGAAGGGGTACTCGTCGCAGGACTTCCCGGCCGGACGGGTATACGCGTCCGGACATGCTCGGTCACGATTGGCCTGTTGCAGCGCGTCGTCCATCAGGCGGTGCAGAGGCTGCGAGCCGTCACCAAGATTCGCCCCCGGCAGACCACTGTTAATCGCGTCGATCAAGTGGTCACCGTAGTCGGGAAACTCCCAGTAGGCCCAGGTCATGGTCGGGGTCGCGAACGGGATCACACATCCGGCCACACGGTTGATCAACTCGCTGTCGCAGCGGATGTCAGCCGCGTTGTCGAACTGCCCCGAGACCCACTCCTGGCTCGTCGGGGCCCGAAAACTGAGCGTCCAGCTCGTGTTGCTCGTACCCTGACCGCCCGCGACGACGGGCCATTGCCACGTGGCTAGGCCGGAGGCCTCGTCGCCCACGGCTGTGAGCGCCTCAGGCACGAAGTCGACGTCCTCTTCCACGCACGGCCCGCTCGCGCACACAGGAACGCCCGCAACCTCGACTCCGACGGCTTCACCGGTCATGATGCTGGGCGCGACCGTAACTTGGTGCTGCCAAAAGTTCGAGTCGGGCGAGGTGACGATGTAGTCCGCGACGAGGAAGTTCATCAGGCCGACCACCGTGCTCACGCCATCACGAATCTGGTAGACGGTGAAGACGTGGCTGGAAATGACGCACCCGTTGTGACGAGTCACGTAGGTAACGCCGCTTGCACCGTGCTCGGTGCACCACTCCGGGATGGGATACGGGTCGAAGTCTGCGACGCCGCTCTTGAGGGACGGCAGTTCCTTGAGGTCCTGGTCCAGGGTGCGCAGGCAAGTCCAGGTGCCGTCATCGGCGACCGCAGAGCACTCCTCATCGTCTTCAGCGAGGGTTCGCGCGGCGTTGGCATCGATCGGCGTCGGCTCGCTCGAGACTTGCCAGCCCTCGCCTGCCGAGCTGACCCATGACGTGTCGACCTGGGTGAGCGGCAGGTCGGGAACATCACGGGGTACGCCTGCGGCAGGCTGGGCCACCAACATGCCCAGACTGGCGGCCATGAGCGTGCTCAACGCCGTGACCGCAGCTCTACGAAATCGTTGCTTCTGATGTGCCATGGCTTCTCCAAACTTTGTTGTTCGGGGCAACGCCGGAGGTACATAACAGGACAAAGCATCTCAATAGGATCAGGGGGTGAAACGTGCGCGTGGCGAGCCGAGCCCCCTGTCGCACGTGGTCGGTGTTTGTGGTCGCGGTCAGGCGGGACCTGTTGTGAACGCGATGTCATCAGGCACGCCCGCGAGATCAGGAGTGCCTGGTCACAGATCAGGACTCGGCGGGTACGGGCACTGGTCGAACCGGCCAATCGTCGATGGTGTGCTTGGTGGCGACTGCCCCTGTCACGTCCACCACGATCGCCGGCCCGGAACTCGGGCCCCGTGGCCAGCCACGTGCAGTTGTCTCAGGCGAGTCGTGCAGCTGCGGCCCCACCGACAGGCCGTCGGAACATTCCGATCGGCGGCGTAGCGCGACCTGTCACGTCTCCAGACCTAGCAGCCATGTGGCGATCTCGGCGACGCCATCGGCAGTCAGCCCCACAGACGGTTCGACCTGGAACAGCAGCGCAGGTCCCGGATGCTCCAGCTCGACGAACCAGCGGTCCATCTCCGTGATGACGTCATCGACCCACACGAACGGTCGGCCCGCCGCAACCCGGACCAGGGCGCGCGTCTTCCACCCCAGACTGTTCGGGTCGTGCTCGCCAAAGGGCGGCAGGTCCGCAACCGACAGCTCTGAGAGCCCGACCCGCGGCGCGATCACGTCGTTCGCGTCACCCATCCAGGCCGTCGCCCACATCAGGTCGCAACCCAGACCCAACAGGAGCGGGCCAAGGGCTGGATCGATGAAGTCAAGCTCCGGGCGCTGCGTGTCCGGGTTTTCCGGCTTGCCGTCGCGGGGTTGAGGAAGCATCCCGGGTCCGCCGAACGGCAACAGGGTTCCGTCGACGTCGAGGAACAGCAGCGGGCGGGCAACAGGCACGCCCGCACGATAGCGGCCTGCACGCATGGCCGGCACCCGGCGTACGTCTACCTTCCAGATCGTGGGAGGCGCACGATGCGCGAGGACACTTGCAGCCCGGCTGATTCCCCGACCTCCGAACGCACCTGACGGTCACGACGATTCCGCTCGTGCAAAGCTGTGCGCATGGACGCTCCTGGTCCCCGGCGCGCTTGGTTGCTGATGACCACCGACGGCGGGTCGCTCTATGACGATCAGCTCGGCATCGAGTACCTGTACGACAGCAAGGTCCAGAACCACAAGCGCCTACAGGTGGGCGACCCGATCGCGCTGTGGGACGGTGCAAGGCTCCTCGGCATCTCGGTGATCGAGCAGATCGAGAAAGCTCCTGGCACCAAGACAATGCATCGGTGCCCCAAATGCGGAAAGACTCGCCCGAATCCGCCGTCGAAGGCTAAGCCACGGTTCCGGTGCTCGAACACCACGTGCAAGGCGGAGTTCGACGCGCCGCACCTGGAGCAGGTCGACGTGACGATGTACGCGGCTCGCTACGACGCTGCGTGGACGGCGCTGGACGGGCTTCTCGACGAGGGCGAGATCCGGACGTTCATCCTCAAGAGCGGCAGCTTCAACTCCGTCCGGGAGATCGAATGGCCCGCCTTTCTACAGGCGCTGGTAAGCAAGAACGCCCACCGGGCCCTCGACCGCGTGATCGCGCGTGTGCCAGACCTGTCGTGGCCGACGGCGACCGAACCGCACCTCGAACTCGTCCACGGCTTCGAGCACTCGATCGTTCGTGTCCGCCGGGGACAGCGGAAGTTCCGGGAACACATCCTCGCCAGCCAGGGAAACAACTGCGCCTTTACCGGCGCCGCTCCCCCGCGCGTTCTTGAAGCAGGACACCTGTACAGCTACGCCCAGCTCGGGGAGCACTTCGAGCACGGTGGGCTGATGCTACGCAGGGACATCCATCGGCTCTTCGACGATGGCCTGCTCGCGGTAGACCCCACGAGGCTCCGGATCGACGTCGCTTCCGACCTGGCCGAGTACCCCCAGTACGCCGGGCTCCACGACCAACCGCTCGCGACCCAACTCCGAACCGAGCAGGTCGAGTGGCTCGACAACCACTGGCACGAACACCGCGAGCTGTCCCTGCTCGATCGCTCCTGACGTCATCAGCGCCGGGGCGAGAGACCTGGGTGCTCGTTGGCAGATCCGCTGTGCCCGGCGAGTCTTTCGTCGGATACTTCGCGAGTGCCCGCTGACCTGCTGTCGGAGACGAGCGCGGTCACCCTGTTGGTGCCCACTGCCAATGTTGCCCCGGGAGTGAGCTGCATCGGGTAGTGCTGGTCACCGCGGTGTCCCAAGGCTTCCCGTGGGCAGCCATTCGACGTCCCAGCCGGCCTCGGTCACGCCGAGCTCGAATTCGCTCATGCCGGCGAACCACCAGTCACCGATCGTGACCAGCGAGCCTGGCTGCCCTTCGCAGATGAGCGCGATGATCGAGCCGCTCTCGTCCGCTTCGGCAACGACGAACTTGCCCATGTACGGGCCAACGGTGAAGCGGGCGTCTCGTCGACTCATCGAGCTCGCTGCAGGGATCGACATGTGCCTACCGCTCCACGTTCTGCGTGACAGCACCCTGACCGAACGCACGGTCGCGGAACGCCTGGAAGTCCGCCCACCCATCTCTGCCGCCGTCCTCGATGAACTCGCCGGACGAGCAGTCGAGCGCACGGCACCCCAGGACGTGTGCGGTCTCACGGACTACCTGGACGACGTCGTCCCCGCCGCCGCGCACGTGCAGCATGATCGACCGGACCGGGTCCTCAGCACCGATGTTGAACTCGACAGACCAGCCCGACCGCTCAAGGTCGCCCCACGCCGGGTCGCTCAGGTCCAGGTCCACGAACGCAGCCTGCAACCGGCTGAGAACCTCGGCGACCGACCCGAGCGATGCTGGCTCGTAGTCGCGTGGGATCTCCTCGATCGTGATCCCGGGCGGTGCGTTGAAAAGGCTGATGTCCCAGCTCATGGTGCGGCTCCTTCTCGATGTCTCGCAACGACACGCACCGTAGCGGTACCCGCCGACATTCCCGCTGAAGTCGATGTCGGCAAGCGCGAGGTTCACTTCCACCGTGAACACGTTCTGTGGCGCGACGTGGAGCGAGCGTGTCGGGGCAGGTCTCGGAGTCGCTGTTGATAGTGATCAGACGCAGTCCCAGGTAAGGCGGCCTTCGAGTGTGTCGTGGGAGAGGAAGACGTAGGCGGTGCCGCCGCCGAAGTTCAGGGCGTACGGGTCGTCGTCGGTTCCTTCGGCGCCGTCGAGCTGGAGAAAGAACCGCCACGACATGGCGCCGGGCGGGACCGACGGGAGGTGCGGCTGCCAGAACACCGGTGTGCCACCGACGTAGCTGCGGGTCGTGTCGGCGCTGTCGTCGACCTCTTCGTACGGGTCGGGGTACAGCCCGCGCCGCTCGGCATCGCCTTCTGCGGCCTTCGCGTCGAGGAAGCCGTCCGTAGCCCGGTCCAGGGAGGTGAGGTCGACGGACAGCTCGACCGGTACCTCGTCATCCCAGGTGGTCCCTCGGGTCCACAGCGTGGGACCGGTGGCAGCATCTACGGTACGCACGACGTCGGGAACGCGGCCGCCGGGTTGGATGATGACGGCGTTCTCGCCCGCCTCGGGGTCCCAGGTCTCGCGCAGCCCGGGGTCCTCGGCCGTCATGAACAGGTACGCGATCCGGCCATCACTCTGCGGAACGGGAAACTGCCCGATGAACATCATGAGGGCACCGTCGGTCCGCGACAGCGGCCACCGCGGCGCTTCGAGCCAGACCGGCTGTCCCCCCAGCTTCGCATCGGGCGTGGTGATGGGTTCTGCGGCGGGACGGAAGGACATCCCCAGGCGCGGGGTGAGCCACGCATCGCACGCGCCGGCGACCGTACTGGTGAGCTGCTGCACGGACGCAATCCTGCCGCAAGCGTGAAACCCTTTCGGCGCTCGGGGCGATGCTCAGGCGCGACCCATGGTGCCCAGCCACAGGGCATGTGCGTCAGTAGCGTTCACCTGCGGATGGCGCAGGCCAACTTCTCGATGGGTTTGATCGTCGTGCAGGGAGATTCAAGGAAGTGACGCAGCCTCCGCCGTCATCCAATGTCCCTGCACACGACCACACCACGCTTCGCTGGGCCGGCGGTTGCAGGCGCCAAAGTTCTATTCGTATCCGGTCGCCCGCACCAGGATTTCAGCGACGTCGGCCCACGACGGTTGCCGTCCATACCTACCGCTGTCGAGAACACCATCGGGACACGCCCGATTCGCGCTCCCGCGGCTACGTACAGTTCCGGCTGCTGAGATCAGGGACCCGGGACTACGGATAGCGTTGGAACGTGCCTGCAATCGATCCGGACAGTTTGCTTAACGCCCTCATAACGAGCGTGGCAGTACGAGTCTCGGAACCAGGGAGCGATCCCTATGGCATCGGGATGGACACGTTGGGCGACGTGTATCGCCTCGTTCCCGCCACCGCGACACATGCGGACGCGGCTTACATCCTCTGGGCAGAACTCACTGACATTGATGACGCCCCGCGAGTGAGCGCGCCGAAGCTGGCAGCCGAACTGACCAGGCTTGCTGCCCGTGAATGGCTTGACGTCGACACCGCCGACCGGAACTCGGTCAGCGCTTACTTCCTTCGCTGGGCCAGCCCTATGTTGTTGACGCGAGAACTCTTCGACAGGCCCGACGCCGACTGCGCGTGGCGCGCTGAGTACTACGCCTACCTGGAGCGAGAAATTCAACGCGTGCTACGCGTGCACGACGAGCGGATCCCAGCACCCGACCGTGACGCGACCACGGAATACCTCGCGGTGGCTGAGTACGGCCTCGCCCTCGAACACATCACCCATGCCCTCAGCGAGCATGAGATAGCAACAACCGAGCGTGACTTGCGTCGACTCCGTTGGATCACCGAGCTGATGGGCAGCGAGCACGCCCAACGCGACATCGCAACGATCCCCGTCATCGCAGACTGACCAGCCACCGGTCATCAAGTCCCGACGCTCGTCTCAGGAGCAGGGCGTCGTGCCCATGACGTCCGATCCGCACCCTCCCACCAGTCCGGGATCGGCCGCTCGTACAGGATGACGATCGCCCAGTAGTACGCGTCCTCGTGCAAGACGATGTCTTCAGGGCCACTGAGATCCAGCCCTCCCCACTGGCAGTTCACCCTCGCGACCGCCTCCACGCGAGTGACTCCGTGCACGGTGACAAGTTCGTCCACGATCTCGTCGACAAGTTCGTAGGTCTCTGAGGACGTCGAAAATGTGAACTCAGCGCCAGCCCTAGTCACGATTGGCCTCGCTCCGCTTCCGCACCTTTGGATATTGATGGTGCTGCCAAGTAGCCGGTCGAACCATGCTGCCCGGGGCCGGCCGCGTCGAGCGTAACGCCTACAGTGTCCACACGATCAGCAAGACGACCAATATGGCAGTTCGGCATTCATCGTCCAGGGAGTTGGCTGCGCACCTACGGCATAGAGCCGGAACCCCGAAAGGAGCCCTCATGCCGCACGTCAGCCCACCACCCACCCATCCCACCCGCCTGGTCCCACTGGCCGACGCCGCCGAGTACTTTCACGTGTCCGTCAAGACGCTGCGTCGCCGAATCGCAGATGGCACCATCGCGGGCTACCGAGTAGGCCGGCTCATCCGGGTCGACCTCGATGAACTGACACAGAGCCTTATTGTCGCGATCCCATCAGCGCGTTCCGCGTGAGCCCCGGACCGATCGCGGCAGCGCGCACCTTGCGACCACAGTGGCTGGGCCTCCTCGCGAAGGAGGCCCAGCCACTCGAGCATCAAGCAGCCCTGTTCCTTTCGGAATTCGCGCGCTCCTTCTCCAGCCGGATCTCCTCCCCCGCCGTCACACTCATTCGCGCAGCGAGCTCGATATCCCGAGCCATCGTCGCCTTCTGGTACCGCAGCACTACCGTCACGTCGGAGTGTCCGCCTCGACGCATGAGCTCAGCCAGGGTCGCTCCCTCCTGCGCGATCCGGGTCAGCCCGGTGTGCCTCAGGTCGTGGAACCGATAACCGTCTGGAAGTCCCGCCACCGCGCCCCGAGCGACCGCCCAGATGCCGTTCCATCGCGACGCCGAGAGGTACTGGGTACCCCGCACTCGGCTCGGCACCACCGGCGCCGTCCGTCCCCGACCCACGTGCAGGTCGAGGTGCTCGCGCAGCCGCTCGATCATGAGCGGCGGGACCGACATCGACCGGTGGCCACTGTCCGACTTCGGGTCGGTGAGCTTGCCCGTGCTCCCGTTCTTCTGCCGCCGCACGTACAGAGTCGCGGCGGTCCGGTCGCTGTTCCAGACGATGTCGTGCCGCTGCAGTCCCAGCGCCTCCCCGCGGCGCAGCTGGCACCACGCGGCGAACAGCACGGCGATCCGCCACAGCTCCGGCACCGCCTCGTAGAGCGCGTCGACCTGGCTCGGCGTGGCGACGTCGTCCTCAGGCGTGTGGGCGTCGTTGTGCCGCACGGACTTCCGGGTCGGTGTCGACACGTCCGGCATCTTCCCGAGCAGCCCGTCACGCACCGCCGCCCGGAGGATCATCTTCAGCACGTCGACGGCGTCGCCGGCGATCCCGTTGTGCGGGGCGTCCTCCTTGAGCACCGAGGGCATGGCGACGAGCTTGATCACGAGAGCACGCACACGTTCGGTGTCGATCTCCCGCACCTTCACGTCCCCGAGCGGCCCCATGAGGTAGTTGCGCACCCGCCCTCGGTACGCGAGCACGGTCCCCGGTCGGCGCAGCTTGCCACCCTTGCCGGGCTCGGTCGCGATGCGTTCCAGCCACCGCTCGGCGTACTCGCGGAACGTCACGTCCCGCGCGGCCGCAGCCTCCGCAGCGGCCCGGCGCCGTCGGACAGCCTCGTCGGGCGGGAGCCACTCCCCTCGGCTGATCGCGGCGTGCACCCCGTTGAGCCACTCGCGTGCGTCCCCCTTGGTGAGGAACGTCAGTGGCTTGTCGTCCTCGGTCCGCGCCGAGTAGGTCTTGTCGTCCGGCCCCGTGTAGCGGGCCTGCCAGCGCTTCGAGGGCAGCCTCCGCAGGCTCCCCCACGCCTCGCGACGCTGCCTGGCCGTCGTATCGCTCCTCGTCATCCCCATCGGTCAACCTCCTGGTTCGTGTCCGTCGTCGTGCCATCCCCGTGCCATAAGTGGTGGGAATTTCGGACCGTTCACGTCCATAGGTGTCCACGACACCCCGGCACGCGAAGAGGCCCGGAACCGCGGAATTCCGCGGATCCGGGCCTCTGACCAGGTTCGACTCCCGAGAAACCGGGAGACTGGTCTCAGAAGTTGATCATGTGCCCAGCAATACCGTGCACCGTCTCCTGCACCGACTCCGACAGCGTCGGGTGGGTGTGCACGTTGCGCGCCACCTCGTCTGCGGTGAGGTCCCACTTCTGCGCGAGCGTCAGCTCGGGCAGCAGCTCGGAGACGTCCGGGCCGATCATGTGGGCGCCCAGGATCTCGTTGTACTTGGCGTCGGCGACGAGCTTGACGAAGCCCGTGGTGTCGCCGAGGCCGTGCGCCTTGCCGTTGGCCATCGTCGGGAAGGACGACACCTTGACGTCGTAGCCCTCGTCGCGAGCCTGCTGCTCGGTGAGGCCGAAGGACGCGACCTGCGGGGAGCAGAACGTGGCGCGCGGCATCATCCGGTAGTCACCCAGCGGCTGCGTCTCGGCACCGGCGATCGTCTCGGAGGCGACGACACCCTGCGCCTCGGCGACGTGCGCCAGCATGAGCTTGGCGGTGACGTCACCGATGGCGTAGATGTGCGGCACGTTGGTGCGCATGTACTCGTCGATGGCGATGGCGCCGCGGTCGGTGAGCTCCACGCCCGTGTTCTCGAGGCCGAACCCGCTGACGTTGGGCGCGAAGCCGACGGCCATGAGGACCTTGTCGACCACGAGCTCGCCCGGCTTGTCGTCCTTGACGCCCTTGTAGGAGACGGTGACCGACGAGCCGTCGTCCTTGACGGTCTGGACGGCGGTCGAGGTCAGGAGCTTGATGCCGAGCTTCTTGTACTGCTTGGCGATCTCCTTGGAGACGTCGGCGTCCTCGTTCGGCAGCGCACGGTCGAGGAACTCGATGATCGTGACGTCCACGCCGTAGTTCTTCAGGACGTAGCCGAACTCCATGCCGATGGCGCCGGCGCCGACGATCGCGATCGACTTGGGCAGCTCTCGCGTGAGGATCTGCTCCTCGTAGGTCACGACGTTCGAGGACAGCTCGACGCCCGGCAGCAGGCGCACCTCGGAACCCGTCGCGATGATGGCGTTGTCGAAGGTCACGGTCTCGGTGCCGCCCTTGTTGAGGGCCACCTCGATGGTGTTCGCGTCGCGGAACGTGCCGCGGCCGTCGAGCTCCGTGATCTTGTTCTTCTTCATCAGGAAGTGCACGCCCTTGACGCGGCCGCCGGCCACGTCGCGCGAGCGGTCGAATGCCTTGCCGAAGTCGAACGTGACGTCTCCGGTCATGCCGAAGAGGTCCTTCTGGTGGTTGAAGATGTGGGCCAGCTCAGCGTTGCGGAGCAGAGCCTTGGAAGGGATGCAGCCCACGTTGAGGCAGACACCACCCCAATACTTCTCCTCGATGATCGCAACGGACTTACCGAGCTGGGCAGCGCGGATCGCGGCGACGTAGCCGCCGGGGCCCGCACCGAGGAGTACGACGTCGTAGTGGGAAGCCATGGGACTAGGGTATTAGTGTGCGCGAATCGTGGTGACGTGACTTCGGTCTCGTTACCGCTACGACCTCGGCGAGCCTGTCCCATCGAACCGGACACGGGCCCGCGCGGCGCCCTCAGCGCACGCTGTCGACGCCCAGGTTCGCCAGGGCGTCGGCCCGCTCGTTGCCCGGGTCGCCGGCGTGACCCTTGACCCAGACCCAGCTGACCTGGTGCTCGGCCACCTCGGCGTCGAGCTCCTGCCACAGGTCCACGTTCTTGACCGGCTGCTTGGACGCCGTCTTCCAGCCGTTGCGCTTCCAGCCCTTGATCCAGGTCTTCATGCCGTTCATCACGTACGACGAGTCGACGTGGATGATGACCGTGCTGGGACGCTTGAGCGCCCGCAGCGCCTCGACCACGGCCTTGAGCTCCATGCGGTTGTTCGTGGTGACCTTCTCACCGCCGAACAGCTCCTTCTCGTGCTCGCCGAAGCGCAGCAGCGCGCCCCATCCGCCCAGGCCCGGGTTCCCCTTGCAGGCCCCGTCGGTCCACATCTCCACAGTGCCCTGCAGGGCCGTGTCACTCTCGGTGCTGCTGGTCTCCACTGTGCTGATGCTCTCGGTCTTGGTGCTCTCGACGGCGCTGGTCACCGCCTCACCCTAATGGTGTCAGTGGCTCGGCGTAGCGTGGTGGACGACGTCGGACGAGCACTCTGCGCCACTCGGAGGAACGGTATGAAGTTCGGATTCATCAGCAGCTTCGGCACGATCGACCAGCATGTCGCTCTCGCACGCGAGACCGAGGAGCACGGCTGGGACGGCTTCTTCACCTGGGATGCGATCAGCATGGACGGCGAATGGGCCATGCCGGTCTACGACCCGTTCTCGGTCCTCGCCGCCGCTGCCGCCGTCACGGAGCGCATCACGCTCGGCGCGATGGTGTTCGCGATCCCCCGGCACCGCCCGTGGGAGCTCGCGCAACGCGCGCTCACCGTGGACCGCCTGTCCGGCGGGCGCCTGGTGCTGCCCGTGGGCGTCGGCGTGACCGACGACCGTGGCTTCACCTCCGTCCCGGGCCAGGCGACGGGCCTGAAGGAGCGGGCGGCCCAGCTGGACGAGACGCTGGCCTGGCTCGAGAAGTCCTGGTCCGGGGAAGCCTTCGAGTTCCGCGGGGAACACATCAACACCGGCCCGTTCCGCTTTCCCGAGCAGCCGGTGAACGGCCGTATCCCGGTGTGGCCGGTCGGCGTCTGGGACGCGGAGCGACCGCCCGCCAAGAACCTGCGGCGAACGCTGCGCTGGGACGGGATAGTCCCGCAGCTGCGCGGCACGGCGGACGACCTGACGACGGAGGACATCACCGGACTGGTCGACTGGCTCACGGCACACCGGTCTGACCAGGCCGGGACGGACGGCACGGAGAGCTCCGGTGCCGACCGGCCGTTCGAGATCATCCTGCAGGGCAAGCTCTCGACCGACCCCGCCGAGGCCGCCGAGCAGGCCCGCATCATGGCCGACGCGGGCGTCACCTGGTGGATCGAGTCGTGGTGGGACCCCTCGAAGGACTCGCCGGAGTCTCTCCTCGAGAAGGTGCGCCAAGGACCGCCCGCTATCTGATCCACCGCTTCCACTCCGCGGAATCCCTCTTCCATTTGTGTCCATCTTGTGCTTAGTGTCCCTGGGCAACGGATCCCGAGCCACGGGACCGGACGCACTGGGAGGCTGCATGTCTAGGAACGCCCGACCTGACCTGAAGCACGACACCAAGCGACGTTGGACGGCAGCCGCCGCCGGCTCCGCCCTCGCCCTGGGCACCTGCCTCGTGCCGCTCGCGGCGGCGCCGGCGGTTGCCCTCCCTCCCGAGTCCCACTGCGGGACGGAGCCCGGCAACAACAACGACGGTTTCGTGAACCACACCCAGCTCACCCGGTCGCTCGACCGGATCGAGTCGACGTCCGGCGGCGAGGTGGACGTCGAGGTTGCCGGCCACAGCAACCAGGGTCGCGAGATCTACACGGCTCGGGTCGGGCACGGCGACACGGTCGTGCTCGTCGAGTCGCAGATCCACGGCAACGAGAACCACGGCACCGAGGCGCTGCTGGACCTGCTGGGCTTCTGGGGTGGCAACAGCCCGGCCGCCGCAGCGATCCGCGACGAGGTGACGATCGTCGCCGTGCCCCGCCTCAACGTGGACGGCGGGGAGCGCGACACCCGCCAGAACGAGATGACGTGGGAGGACGCCGTCGCGGACTTCCCGCAGCTCGAGGGTTCGGCTCCCTCCTGGAACTACAACGCGAACGTCGGCGGCTTCGACATCAACCGCGACTACCACCCCGACCTCGACTACGTGCCCGACCCGGCAGACTTCCCGGGCACCAGCGCCGACACCGGCTGGTACATCACGCCGGAGGCGCAGACGCTGCGTGAGGTCTACCGCGGGCTCGAGGGCGAGTTCGGCACCGTCGACTACTTCGTGGACCTGCACAACCAGTGGTCGTGCTACGCCACGGAGGACATGGAGAACATGTCGCCGCTGTCGATCTCGGCGCGGTTCATCGCCGACCCGAGCGAGTTCGGGGAGTGGCCGAAGTTCGACTACGACCACTCCCGCCGCGCCAACGTGGCCGTCTACGAGGCGCTGCAGGGCCGCGGCGAGGCAGGGTTCGGCGACGTCACGCTCTACCCGCAGGACACGAACCTGCCGGGCACGGCCCTCGGCGCGTTCGCGCTGCGGGGCAGTGCCACGGTGCTGTTCGAGACGTCGAGCCAGACGCAGTACGACGGTATGAAGCGCAACGGCATGCTGCGCAAGCAGATCGAGATCGGGTTGGGCGGCCTCGTGGAGTCCGTCGCGGACGGCTCGATCGACGGGCTCGACCCCGCGAGCTACGAGGACATCCCCGAGCGGGTGTTCCTGCCCGCGGACTGACGTCACTGCGCAGCGACCACGAAAGCGTCGTCGCCGCGTAGCACCGTCACCGCGTAGCACCGTCACCATGCAACGCCGAAGGGCCTGCACGGTCCTGGAGACAGGATCGTGCAGGCCCTTCGGGGTTCCCGGACGCTCAGGCGGCCGGTCGCGGGTCAGCGTCGCCCGGTCAGACCGGGCGGGCCGCCTCGATCTCCACGGACGGCAGGTGCCGCGCCGGCAGGGTCTTCGGGCGCCACGACGCCCTGGTCTCCTCGAACGCGGTGATCTTGTCCTCCTGCTGCAGGGTGAGCCCGATGTCGTCGAGCCCCTCCATGAGCCGCCAGCGCGTGTAGTCGTCGATCTGGAACGGCACGGTGACCTCGTCGGCGGTCGCCGTCTTCGCCTCCAGGTCCACCGTGACCTCGGTACCAGGCTTGGTCTCGAGGATCTTCCAGAGGATCTCGATGTCCTCGGGCGAGACGATGCCGGTGACGAGGCCCTGCTTGCCCGAGTTGCCGCGGAAGATGTCGGCGAACCGGGAGGACAGCACGACCCGGAAGCCGTAGTCCTTGAGGGCCCAGACGGCGTGCTCACGCGAGGAGCCGGTGCCGAAGTCGGGCCCGGCCACGAGCACGGACCCGTTCGAGTACGCCTCCTGGTTCAGCACGAACGACGGGTCGCCGCGCCAGGCGGCGAACAGCGCGTCCTCGAACCCGGTACGCGTGACCCGCTTGAGGTACACGGCGGGGATGATCTGGTCGGTGTCCACGTTGCTGCGCCGCAGCGGGACGCCGACGCCGGTGTGGGTGTGGATCTTCTCCATGGTCTGTGCTCCTCTCAGCGCAGCGCGGGCTGGCCGGCAGCGGATCCGCTCGGGGCGGACCCGATCGCGACGGGAATGGGCAGGTCGACGACGGACTCGCCCAGCGGGGACGCGCCCACACCGTCGAGCGGCGTGCCGTCGAAGGTGGTGATGTCGATCTCGTGCGGCAGGTCGAGGTCGGCGACGCTCGACAGCGTGCCCCGGATCGCCGTCGCGGCGGCGACCAGCGGCGAGACCAGGTGGGTCCGGCCGCCCTTGCCCTGCCGGCCCTCGAAGTTGCGGTTCGACGTCGACGCCGAACGCTCCCCCGGGGCGAGCTGGTCCGGGTTCATGCCCAGGCACATGGAGCACCCGGCGTTGCGCCACTCGGCGCCGAACTCCTTGAAGATCACGTCGAGGCCCTCGGCCTCGGCCTGCAGCCGCACCCGGGCCGAGGACGGGACCACCAGGACGCGCAGGGACTCGGCCTTCTTACGGCCCTTGACCACCTTGGCGACGGACCGCAGGTCCTCGATGCGCCCGTTGGTGCAGGAGCCGATGAACACCGTGTCCACGGGGATGTCACGCAGCGGCGTGCCGGCGGTCAGGCCCATGTACTCGAGCGCCTTGGCGGCGGTCTCGCGCTCACCCTCGTCGGCGATGTCCGCCGGGACGGGCACGGACGCCGACAGCGGCAGGCCCTGACCCGGGTTGGTACCCCAGGTGACGAACGGCTCCAGATCGGCCGCCTCGAGCACCACCTCGGCGTCGAACTCGGCGTCGTCGTCGGTGCGCAGGGTCTTCCAGTACTCGATCGCGGCGTCCCAGTCCTCGCCCTCCGGCGCGTGGGGACGGCCCTTGAGGTACTCGAAGGTGGTCTCGTCCGGCGCGATCATGCCCGCGCGGGCGCCCGCCTCGATCGACATGTTGCAGATGGTCATGCGGGCTTCCATGGACAGCGCCCGGATGGCCTCGCCGCGGTACTCGAGCACGTAGCCCTGCCCGCCGCCGGTGCCGATCTTGGCGATGATCGCCAGGATGATGTCCTTGGAGGTCGTGCCCGCGGGCAGCGTCCCGTTCACCGTGATCGCCATCGTCTTGAACGGCGCCAGCGGGAGCGTCTGGGTGGCGAGCACGTGCTCCACCTCGGACGTGCCGATGCCGAACGCAAGAGCGCCGAATGCGCCGTGCGTCGAGGTGTGCGAGTCACCGCACACCACGGTGAGACCGGGCATGGTCAGCCCCAGCTGCGGGCCGACCTGGTGCACGATGCCCTGGTCGGCGTCGCCGAGGCTGTGCAGCCGGACGCCGAACTCCTTGGCGTTGGCGCGCAGCGTGTCGATCTGCGTGCGGCTCGTCAGGTCGGCGATGGGCCGGTCGATGTCGAGCGTGGGGGTGTTGTGGTCCTCGGTAGCGATGGTGAGGTCGGGGCGCCGCACCTGCCGTCCGGCGAGCCGCAGCCCCTCGAACGCCTGCGGGCTCGTGACCTCGTGCACCAGGTGCAGGTCGATGTAGAGAAGATCAGGCGAGCCACCTTCGCCTCGACGCACCAGGTGCGCTTCCCAGACCTTCTCCGCCAGCGTGCCGGCCATTGCGGTTCGCCTCCCTGTAACTACCTCTGTCAGAAACAACTTTGGGCCTCGACTTGCAATCTCACGTTCCGAGACGGCAATATCGCGGTATGGACGATACTAGCGGAGTCGGCGTCTTGGACAAGGCGGCGTCCGTCCTCGGGGCACTCGAGGCCGGACCGGCCACCCTGGCGCAGCTCGTCTCCTCGACCGGTCTGGCTCGCCCGACGGCGCACCGCCTGGCCGTTGCACTCGAGCACCACCGCCTCGTGGCACGGGACATGCAGGGCCGTTTTGTGCTGGGTCCACGCCTCAACGAACTGGCCACGGCCGCGGGCGAGGACCGCCTCCTGGCGGCTGCGAACCCCGTGCTCATCGCGCTGCGCGACCACACGGGCGAAAGCGCCCAACTCTACCGTAGGCAGGGCGACCACCGCGTGTGCGTCGCCGCCGCCGAGCGCCCGGTAGGCCTGCGCGACTCCATCCCCGTGGGGGCCACGCTCAGCATGAGCGCCGGCTCCGCGGCGCACGTCCTCCTCGCCTGGGAGGAGCCGGACCGCCTGCACCGCGGCCTGCGCGACGCGACCTTCACGGCAACGATCCTCTCCGGTGTCCGACGCCGGGGCTGGGCCCAGTCGGTCTCAGAGCGTGAGCTCGGCGTGGCGTCGGTGTCGGCGCCGGTGCGCGGACCGTCGGGCCGCGTCGTGGCCGCCGTCAGCGTCTCCGGACCCGTCGAGCGCCTCTCCCGGCAGCCCGGCCGGCTGCACTCCGCCGCCGTCGTCGCCGCGGCGAACAAGCTCACCGAGGTGCTGCACCGGTCCGGCGAGTAACCGGAACTCCATCGCGCTGCGTGCCGGCCGAGCCGCGCCGAGCCCGTGTCGAACCCGTGTCGAACCCGTGTCGAACCCGGGCCGGGCCCGGGCCGGCCGGCGTGGAGTGCGCACGGAGTGTGCGCTCGGTGAGCGCTCCGTGAGTGTTGGTTCGCCACGCCGAGCCAGGTGATTCCCCAGGTCCGGGTCATATCAGTAGTCTCTTGCGAGACGTGTGCACACCAGGGGCGCACGCACCAAACGTCGTGAGGAATCAGATGCCGCCCAAGGTGAAGCTCGTCATCATCTGGCTGGTCGTGATCTTCCTGCTCTACTCGGTGATCAACGACCCCGAGCGCTCCGCCGACGTCGTGCTGGCCCTCTGGGACGTCATCTGGGGAGCCATCGCAGCCATCGGCACGTTCTTCGAGGAGCTCTTCACCGGGTCCATCGGCCGCTGACCACGTAGGGTCGGCGGCGAGACCCGACCACCGGACCGGGCCGCCGGATCGAACCTGTCGGATCGATCCGCGGAGCACCCGGTCCGAGCCTTCGCACCGCAACCCACCGCATCCCCGGGGAGACCCGCATGAGCGCACCAGCGGACTTCGTCGTCCCCCACCGCGCACTGCAGCGGTACATCCTGGCGGACGAGAAGATCATCATCGCCACGCACCGGCACTGGGGGATGCTCTGGGAGCCGATCCTCACGGCGGCCGCTGCGTTCGTGCTGGCACTGGCCCTGCTCGTCGCCGTGGACCCCAACGTCCGGGACGACATGGGCTGGGTCTGGCTGCCGTTCGTCGTCCTGGGCGGGCGCCTGCTCTACAAGTGGCTGGAGTGGCGCGCCCGCTGGTTCGTCATGACCGACCGCCGGCTGCTGCTGCTCGACGGCTTCCTCGTCCACCGGGTGGCCATGATGCCGTCGGAGAAGGTGACCGACCTCGGGTACGAACGCACCCCGATGGGCCAGCTGCTCGGCTACGGCACCTTCATCTTCGAGACCGCGGGGCAGGACCAGGCCCTCGACCGGGTCACCTGGGTACCCCGGCCCGATGCCCGGTACCGGCTCATCATCGCGTCGCTCTTCCACCCGGACGCCGCCGACGCCGAGGCGGCCGCGCAGGCCAACCCGGACATCCGGCCGCAGGCGGTGCCGTCGATGGACTCACCCTCCGGCCCGCCGCCGCCCGCGCTCATGCCGCGGATCGGACGCCGCAGCAACCCGCCGACGCAGCGCATCGAGCTCCCGGTCGCCCGGGGCGGCGCCGCGCCGGGCAGCACGGCCGACGCGAACCCCGCCGGGGAGGGCGAGGAGCCCACGGGCCCCTCGTGGTCGTCGACGGGGAGCGCGACGGCGCCCACGACGCCGGGCAGCGCCACCTCCGGAACCACCGGCACCGGCACCGCCTCGTCGAGCGGCGCCCCGTCGGCCGGACGGACGAGCGACGGCCGCCACGGCGACCACGTGCCGGGCGGGGCCACCACCGCCGCGGACTCGTCCGAGGTGCGGCCCGAGCCGTTCATCGAGGGCGGCAAGGACCCGAAGATCCGCTGAGCCCGACCTGGGTGAGCCGGGCCCGAGCAGACGGGCCTGGCAGGGCCCGGTGGGCCCGGTGGGCCCGGTAGGCCCGACCCTGACACAGAACCTGCCCCAGCAACGGCGAAAGGCCCGGTCCGCGTGGACCGGGCCTTCCTGCTGTACCCCCAGTGGGATTTGAACCCGCGCTACCGCCGTGAGAGGGCGGCGTCCTAGGCCGCTAGACGATGGGGGCCAGAACGGATCCGTCGGCCGAAGCCGATGGACCTGCGTACCCCCAGCGGGATTTGAACCCGCGTTACCGCCGTGAGAGGGCGGCGTCCTAGGCCGCTAGACGATGGGGGCCTGAACTACCGGTTTGAGGACCGGTTGCCGGTGAGAACCGTAGCGCACCATGCGGCCGATTCGCATCGACTACGTGTGCGCTCTGCTCTGCGCTGGGGTACCAGGACTCGAACCTAGACTAAGTGAACCAGAATCACTCGTGCTGCCAATTACACCATACCCCATGGGGGTAACAGCCTCCCGGATACACCTGTTTCCTCCAGGCTTTCCGTGGGGGCCCTACCGCTGGAGAACACTACCTGACCTCGGACGGTGGGCAAAACGCAATGAGCGTGCTGTGGGTCACGCCCATGCGGACAGGCCTGTGAGAGGGCCAAAAAACAGGCCGAATCCGCTGGGACAGCAGGCTCACCGCGCTGCCTGGCTCCCGCCGTATCCGAGCGCTGCGGGGAGCTCCGACAGCGTCGTGACCACCAGCACGCCGGCCGCGCGCAGGGCGTCCGGGTCCTGCACGTCACGCAGGCCGCCGTCGGGCGCAGGAGAGCCCGCGTAGCCCGGACCCCTCCGGTGCCCCACCCGGTCCAGCCAGACGCCCGTCAGGCCCGCCTGGTGAGCCGCCAGGGCGTCCACCGTGGGCTCGTCGCCCACGTACGCCGTGCGGGCCGGATCGGCGCCCAGCAGGCGGGCGCCCTCGAGGAACACCCGGTGGTCGGGCTTACCGAAGCCGAGCGTGTCGACACCGACCAGCACCGGCAGCTCGGCCAGCCCGGCGACCCGCAGCTTGTGCTCCTGCAGCCGGCTCGCGGCGTTCGTCACCACGCCCACCCGGAGGCCCGCCGCGACGACGACGTCGAGGGCGGCCCGGGCGTCGTCGTGCGCCGTCCACGACTTCTCGAAGGTGCCCCAGAACAGCGCGTCCCAGGCGACGAAGGACGACTCCGTGACGGGCGCGCCGCCGTACGTCTCGTGCAGCAGCGCCGCCCGGAGCCGGCGCTGCGTCACGTGGTCCATCTCACCGCGCGTGTAGCGGCTGTAGTAGCCGCCCGGATCGGTGCGCCAGTGCGACAGGATCTGCGGCTCGTGCGCGCGCGGGACGTGCGGCAGGTACTCGGCCCGCACGGCCGCGAGCGCCGCCGCGAAGGCGCCCTTGGTGTCGACGAGGGTGTCGTCGACGTCGAAAAGGATGCCGTCCACCGTCATGTGTTCTCTCCGTTCGCCGGGCCGTCTTCCGCCGCGCCGGGCGCCACCGGACCGGGTGCCGCAGCGCCGGGCGCCACCGGACCGGGCGCAAGAGGACCGGGCGCCGTGTAGGCAGGCGCCATGTAACCGGGGGCCATGTAGCCGGGGGCCACGGGCCCGGTCCGCATCGGCTCAGGCGGCACGGGGTCGGTCACCACCAGGTCCGGATCGCGCCGCCGGGCCCACCACAGCAGCACCGCTCCGGTGAGGATCGTGATGGCGATGCTCACCGCTCCGTCGAGGGGTGGCACCTCGGTGATCAGGAGCGATTCCGCCAGCTCGTCGTAGGCGATGGCGAGGCCGAACGCCAGCAGGTTGTTCGCCGCATGCATCGCGACGGCGATCTCCAGCCCGCCGGTACGCCAGACGAGCAGGCTGGCGAGCAGGCCGAACACCAGCCGGTCGGCGAACAGCCACGGGCTCTGCGCGCCGTGCGCCAGCGCGAACAGGAGTCCCGTCACGACGGCAGGGACGACGACGGCGAGCCACCGCCACCGCAACCAGCTGCCGATCCACTGCGACAGCCACCCGCGGAAGAAGTACTCCTCGCCCGCGGACTGCAGCGGCGTGGTCAGCAGGATCACGATCGAGAGGGCGATCCAGCCCGATGCCGGGGTGAGCGGCCACAGACCGGTCTCGTCGGCGCTCGGACCCGCGCCGGCGTCCTCGCCGCCGGCTGGGAAGCCGAGCTGCGTCAGGAGGATGTCCGCGCCCACGCTGAGCGTCACCAGGAGCAGCAGCGCGAGGCCCAGCCCGCCGAGCAGGAGGCGCCAGCGCACGCGCCCCAGCACCGACGACACCAGGCCCGCGCGACCGGCCTGCGCCCAGGTCGCCAGCAGCGCGAGCGGGATGCCGAGGGCGAGGCCGAGGTTGGTGATGAGCATGCCCGCCGGTGAAACGAGGAAGGCGTCCGACGCCGGGTCCGGCAGCTCCGCGCCCATCGACTCCGCGATGACGAAGGCGAGCACGCACAGCAGCAGCGCCCCGGTCAGCACGGCGAGGCCGGCGACCATCACCCCCAGCCCCAGCAGGGGGCGCCACCACCGGTGCTTCGGGCCGCGCAGGGCCTGCGGGTACTCGCGCGGGGCGAGAGTCGCCCCCGTCGAGGTCGGCGCTGTCGACTTCTGTACGGCGTCAGGTGTCATGGCGTCGGTCACGCCCGCCACCGTAGACCAGAACCCCGGACGGGAGCTGCCCGTCCGGGGCATTTTGCCTACTCCGTCGCGGCGCTCGCCTGCTCGGCCAGGCGGGTCAGCGCGGCGTCGATCCGGGTGAGCGTCCGCTCGCGTCCGAGCACCTCGAGCGACTCGAACAGCGGCAGGCCGATCCGGCGCCCGGTCACGGCCACACGGACCGGGGCCTGCGCCTTGCCCAGCTTCATGCCGTGGGTCTCCCCCACCGTCGTGACGGTGTCCTTGAGCGCCTCGGCCTCCCAGGCCACGTCGGCGAGCGCGGTGCGGACGTCGGCGAGGAGCTCGGCGGCGCCGGCCTTCATCGCCTTGTTCCACGAGTCCTCGTCGATGACCGGGGCGTCGAGGAACAGGAAGTCGACGTTGCTCGTGATCTCGGACAGCAGGGCCACCCGGGAGTGGGCGAGCGGCGCGACGGCGTCGAACACCTTGCTGTCGAACTGCTCCTCGCTCCAGGGGGCGCGGGGGGCGTGCAGCCAGGGCCCGCATGCCTCGGTGAACTCGGGCACGCTCAGCGCACGGATGTACTCGCCGTTGAACGCGGTGAGCTTCTTGATGTCGAAGAACGCCGACGAGGAGTTGATGTCCTCGACCCGGAACCGGCGCACCAGCTCGTCGAACGGGAGGATCTCCTCGTCGTTGCCGGGGGCCCAGCCGAGCAGCATCAGGTAGTTGACCATGGCCTCGGGCAGCACGCCCTCGTCGAGGTAGTCCTCCAGCGCGACCTTGTCGCGGCGCTTGGAGAGCTTCTGGCGCTTCTCGTTGACGATGACGGGCATGTGCGCCCACTGCGGCGGGGTGTGGCCGAGGGCCTCCCACAGCAGCTGCTGCTTGGGCGTGTTGGGCAGGTGCTCCTCGGCACGCATGACGAGGGTGATGTTCTCGTCGATGTCGTCCACGACGTTGGCCAGGAGGAAGACCGGCGAGCCGTTGCCACGCGCGATGACGAAGTCCTCGAGGTTCTTGTTCGGGAACGTGGGGTTGCCGCGGATCAGGTCGACCACCCGCGTCTCGCCGTCGTCGGGCGTGCGGAAGCGCAGCGCGCGGCCCTCGGCGTACTCCAGGCCGCGGTCGCGGCAGAAGCCGTCGTAGCCGGTCTGCTGGTTGCCGGTGCGCGCCATGACCGCGTCGCGGGTGCAGTCGCAGTAGTACGCCTTGCCCTCGGCGAAGAGGCGCTGGGCGGCGTCCTTCTGGATGCCCGCGTTCTCGGACTGGAAGTACGGCCCCTCGAACGCCGGGTCGTCCTTGGTGATCCCCAGGGCCTCCATGGCCGACAGGATCCCGTCCACCCACTCGGGCTGGTTCCGGGAGGCGTCCGTGTCCTCGATGCGCAGCACGAAGGTGCCGCCCTGCTGCTTCGCCACTGCCCAGTTGAACAGCGCGGAGCGGGCGCCGCCCACGTGGAACATGCCGGTCGGGGACGGTGCGAAGCGGACGCGGACGGGCGCGTTCGCCGCCGGGTCGGTCGAGGTGTCGGTTGCTGAAGTCACGGGCCCCAGCCTAGGCGGTGGGGCTGACGGCGGCGTCACGCGCGGCCCGGTTCCGCCGGTCACCGATCAGCAGGCCGACGGCGAACGTGAGCCAGGTGGGGATCTGCACCCCGGCGGCCGTCATGAGCAGGGACATGTTGAACCCTGGGTCGCCGGGCTGCATGGACATGGCGATGCCCGCGTAGATGATGCCCAGGACGACGACGACCAGGCCGAACGCCAGGCCGAGCGCGGCCCAGGCACTCCGGACACCCGCCAGGCGCAGCACGCCGACGGCGACCAGGACCACCGCGAGGACGACGGCCGCCGCCAGGAACGCCACCACGAGGGCGAGGCCGGTCTCCAGGAGCCCGAAGTCGCCGCTGCCGGCCAGGACGTAGGAGCCCAGGAACACCGCCGCGCCGACGACGAGCGCCACCGGGGCCAGGACGAGGAACCGCCGCACGATCTCCATGGCTCATGGTGGCTGGTCCGCGCCGGAATAGCCACGAAACGCCGCAGCGCGGGTCGCCTGCCCGGTCAGGTCGCGCTGCGGCCCGCTCGACGCACCGAGCGGGCCGCCAGGCCCACGGGCTCGGCCAGCTCGGGGTTCGGCAGTGCGCCGACGTCCCACCAGCGCAGGTCCAGGGACTCCGCCGAGATCACGGCCTCGGCGTCCGGGGCCGCCACGGCCACGAACCGCACGTCCAGGTGATGCACGGGGCGTGCGGCGTCGCCGGTGCCCGGCCGGCAGAACGGCACCACGTGCTCGTCCAGGTGCACCGGCACCGGGTCGAGCACGAGCCCCGGGATCCCCGACTCCTCACGCGCCTCCCGCTCGGCGGCGCCGGCCAGCGTGGCGTCTCCCGTCTCCAGGTGTCCGCCGAGCTGGAACCACCGCTTCGCCTTGTGGTGCAGGGTGAGCAGCACCCGCGCGCCGTCGTGCGACAGCACGACGGTCGACGCCGTGAGGTGGTCGGGTACGCAGGCCCGGAACACGCCGTCGTCGTGCGCCTCGAGGTGCCGCACGTACCGTGCCCTGAGCCGCTCCTGCTCCGGCGTCGGGCCGGTCCACGAGCGCAGCACCCGGGACGCGTCGTCGTGCAGCGACGCGTGGTGGTCCTCCGTCACCTCAGCGGCGCCGCATGACCGGGTTGGCCAGGACGCCGAGGCCCTCGACCTCGCACTCGACGCGGTCCCCGTGGTCGATGCGGCCGACGCCGGCCGGGGTGCCCGTGAGGATGACGTCACCCGGCAGCAGGGTCATGGCCTCCGAGATGTACGACACGAGGAACGGCACGTCGAACACCATGTCCCGGGTGCGGCCGTCCTGGCGCGGCTCGCCGTTGACGCGCGAGCGCACGCCGACGTCCTCCGGGTTCAGGTCGGTGTCGATCCAGGGGCCCAGCGGGCACGAGGTGTCGAACCCCTTGGCGCGGGCCCACTGCCCGTCGGTGCGCTGGGCGTCACGTGCCGTCACGTCGTTCGCGACCGTGTAGCCGAGGATGTACGACCGGGCGTTCTCCGGCGTGACGTCCTTGCACACCTTCGAGATCACGACGGCCAGCTCGGCCTCGTACGAGACCTCCTGCGTGAAGTCCGGCAGCACGATCGGGTCGTCCGGGCCGACCACCGACGTGTTCGGCTTGAAGAACAGCAGCGGGCTGGGCGGGACCTCGCCGCCCATCTCCTTGGCGTGGTCGACGTAGTTCTTGCCCACGCACACCACCTTGGAGCGCGGGATCACGGGGGCCAGCAGCCGGACGCCGTCGCCGAGCTCGACACGCTCGCCGGTCGGCATCGCCGGCATGTACAGGGGGTCTCCGCCCAGTACGGCGAGGAAGGTCTTGTCACCCTCCTGCTGCACGAGGGCGAAGCGGGGGTCGTCTCCGGTGGTGAATCTCGCTATACGCACGGGCCCAATCTACGTCCCCCGCGTCGTCTCGGGGTCAGGCGCGGGCCAGGACCTCGCCGTTGAGGACCGCGAACCAGCCGTCCGGAGCCGCCGCCCACTCGCGCCAGCCCTGGGCGAGCTGTTCGAGGGCCACGTCGTCCGCGAGCGCCGAGTCCTTGGCCTGGACCGCGAAGTTGGACTGGGTGCACCGCTCGGCCCACAGTCCGCCCCACCAGGTGCGGTCGTCGGGGGTCGCGTAGCACCAGACGCTCGCGCCGGGCTCGATGGTGGCGGGGTCGAACCCGGCGTCGCGCACCCAGGAGGCGAGCCGGCGGCCGGCGTCGGGCTCGAAGCCGTAGGTGTGCGTGACCTCGTGGTAGAGCATGTTCCACTCGGTGAGCTCCGCGGACTCGGGGTACCAGGCCATGGCCTCGTAGTCGGCGTCGCGCACGGCGACGAACCCGCCGGGCTTGGCGACGCGCTTCATCTCGCGCAGCGCGGCCACCGGGTCGGACAGGTGCTGGAGGAGCTGGTGCGCGAAGACGACGTCGAACGAGTCGTCCTCGAACGGCAGCTCGTAGGCGTTGGCGTGCTCGAAGCTGATGTTCCGGGTGCCGTGCGCGTCCGCGAGGCCGCGGGCGGACTCCAGCACGTCGTCGGACGCGTCCACGCCGACGACGCTGCCCTGCGTCAGCCGCTCGGCGAGGTCGACGGTGACGGTGCCGGGGCCGCAGCCGACGTCGAGCAGCGTCATGTCGGAGAGCAGGTGCGGCAGCAGGAACGCGGCGGAGTTGGCGGCCGTCCGCCGCCGGTGCGAGCGCAGCACGGACTCGTGGTGCCCGTGCGTGTACGACTCGGACTCCTTGGACAGGTCCTTCACCGCACCCGGGTTGTTCAGGCCCGACAGGCTGCTCGGGGCGTCGACCGCGTCGATGGGGTCGGTTCCTGCGGGCTGGCCCTGGTCTCGTGCCGTACCCCTGGGTGTCTCCCGGGACAGGTCGATGGGCGTGGTGCTGCGGGCCGTGTCGTGCTCGTTGGCGCTGCCGGTCATGGGCGCACTGTATGTGCGCCGTGCGGGGCGGCACATCTGCGTTCTCATCCTTCGGGACACTTGTCCAGCACTTCGGTCGGGAACGGGCCGACGGCGTGGCTCGCGCGCGGCGGCGTCGGCGACACGGAAGGATGCCCGCATGCCGACGCTCGCCCAGCCGTCCGACCGACCTGCCGCGCTCTCCGGCGGGGCCGATGGCGGCCAGGTCCGCAGGGTCCTCGGCCGGGTCGGCCGCAACCTGACGGGCGGGCCGGGCCGCGTCGTCGGGGCCGATCTCGCCCGGGGAATCGCCGTTCTCGGGATGTTCACGGCGCACGTGGGCATCACCTCCACGGACGTCGGCACGATCGAGGGCTGGCTGGGCCTGGCGCACGGGCGCTCGTCGATCCTGTTCGCGACGGTCGCCGGGCTCTCGCTCGCGCTGGTCACCGGCGGGACCGAGCCGTTCACGGGGGCGGCGATGCGCACCGCGCGGTCCCGGATCCTGGTCCGGGCGGTGCTGCTGCTGGCGCTGGCCGCGGTCCTCGACCTGTTCGGCACGCGTGTGCTGCTCATCCTCGGCTTCTACGCCGCGTACTTCGTGCTGGCCCTGCCCTTCCTGCGGCTGCCGCCCGCCCGGCTCGCCGCGACGGCGCTGGTCATCGCGGTGATCGGGCCGCTCCTCGTGTACTACGGGCCCGAGGCGCTGGTGCGGGCCGGGCTCCGCGCGCCGCACGACGGTTCCGGCGCCGCCACCGACTTCCTGCTCACCGGCCACTACCCGGCCCTGGTCTGGATGGCGTACGTGCTCGCGGGGCTCGCGGTGGGGCGTTGCGACCTGCGGTCGCCGACGCTCCACCTCGGCCTGGTCGCGGGCGGGTTCGCGCTGGCCACCGTCAGCTCGATCGGCTCGGCGATCCTGGTGGCCGACGCCGGGGGCGCGACCGCCATCGAGGGACAGATCGCCGTGACGACCGCCGAGAACATCGTGCCGCCGCCCACCTGGTCGGACCCCTGGCCGTCACCGGCGGGCCTGTACCTGGAGGGGCCGCACCACGACACGATGTTCGAGGCCCTGGGGTCCGGCGGGTTCGCGCTCGGGGTCCTCGGGCTGTGCCTGCTCGTCGGGTCCGTCGTCACCGGCGGCGCGGGTGGCCGTGGCGGGGCCGGACGGCTCGCGCAGGTCCTGCGGCGCGTGCTGCTGGTGGTCGTCACACCGCTGGCCGCGGTGGGCGCGCTGGCGCTCACCGTCTACTCGGTGCAGATCGTCACCATCTGGTGGTGGACCCGCACCCACTGGGACCTGCTCGACCCCGCGACCAACGAGCCCCTCGGCTGGATGGTGCTCATCACCCTGTCCGTCGCGACGCTCTGGCGCGCGCTGCTCGGCCGGGGCCCGCTGGAGCGGCTCTTCGCCCGGGTGGCGCGGAAGGCATTTCCGGCGCCGGACGGGCCAGCAGCCTAGGGCCGCTCCGACCATCCGCGGGCGGGGCGAGCACGCGCGTCCGGGAGGCCAGGAGGTGACACCACGTCTGCGGAGTGTGTTGCCCTGGGTAGACCGTGTCTACGGAGGGCAACACACCCCGCAGACGTGGTGTCACCTCGGGCCCTGCTCGAGCCGCACGCCGATCGCGCTCGGGCTCCAGGGCCTCCAGCCGCGCGGCCTCCCCGAGCTATCGTGCAAACGGTCCTAGAACGCCACCTGACCGACGATCGTCGTGCCGGTGGCGCCGCCCACCCACACCTCGCCGTCGGGGCCCTTCTCGACGTGCACCCGGCCCGTGCGTCCCAGGACCGTGCCCTGGGACGCGACGTACGACGACGGCAGCACGTCCCCCGCGAGCCACTGCCCGAGACCGGCGTTCAGGCTGCCGGTGACCGGGTCCTCCCCCACGCCGATGGACGGCACGAACGCCCGCACCTCGACCGCCGGCGCGTCGGCGCCCGGCCCTGCCGCACCGGCACCGGCACCAGCACGCCCGTACTCACCGACCACGCCGAGCTTCAGGTCCCCGACCGCCACCAGGTCGGGCTCCAGCGCGAGCACCGTGTCGGCGTCGCGCAGCTGGACCGCCACCCAGCCGGGGCCGTTGTCGACCCACGCCGAGCGGACGACGTCGGACGCCTCGATGCGCAGCGCCCGCACGATCTGCGCGAGGTCGGCGGCGTCGACCGGGCCCGAGCGCCGCAGCGGCGGGGCGGCGAACGCCAGGCGCTGCCCCTCCCCGACGGCGTCGCGCCGCAGCCGCACCAGGCCCACGCCGCACTCCTGGACCACGCCCTGCCCGCCCGGCTCGCCGCCCGCCTCCAGCCACGCGTGGGCGGTGCCGAGCGTCGGGTGGCCGGCGAACGGCAGCTCGCCGCCCGGCGTCCAGATC
This sequence comes from Promicromonospora iranensis, assembly GCF_028994775.1. Lineage (GTDB taxonomy): Bacteria > Actinomycetota > Actinomycetes > Actinomycetales > Cellulomonadaceae > Promicromonospora > Promicromonospora iranensis_A. The sequence continues at coordinate 405,180 of NZ_JAJQMN010000004.1, forward strand.
CGCACGCGGTAGTCGGCTCCGCCGGCGCGCCCTTCCTCGGTCGGAGCGAGGAGGAACGTCGTCTCGGAGAGGTTGGTCCACCGCGCGAAGGCGGCCATCTGGTCGTCGGTGAGGCCGTCGGCGTCATGCACGACGGCGACGGGGTTGCCGCCCGTCGGGACCGGGGAGAAGACGTCGACCTGGCGGAACGGAAGGCTCATGCGGCCCACGCTACCGACCCGACGGGTCAGGCCGGGAAGATCTCGTCCAGCTCGGCGAGGTCCTCCGCCGTCGGCGTCCAGGACCACGCCTTGGCGTTGGCACGCACCTGCTCGGGCCGCGTGGCGCCCGCGATCACCGAGGACACCTCGGGACGGGACAGCAGCCACGAGAACGCGACCACGGTCTCGGTGACGTCGCGCTCCCGGCAGAACGCGCCGAACCGGTCCAGCGCCTCCCACGGAGCCGTCTCCAGCAGGTGCTGCTTGGCGACCACGAGCCGGGAGCCGTCGGGCCGGGCGCCACCGGAGTACTTGCCCGTGAGCAGGCCGTTCGCCAGCGGGAAGTACGGCAGCACACCGATGCCGTATGCCCGCGCGGCGGGCAGCACCTCCCGCTCGATGCCGCGGGACAGCAGCGAGTACTCGTTCTGCGCGGAGACGAACCGGGTGCCGGTGCCCAGCGACCGCGCGACGTGCTCGGCGTCGGACACCTGCCAGCCCTGGAGGTTCGAGTGGCCCACGTAACGGACCTTGCCGGAGCGGACGAGGTCGTCGAGCGCGGCGAGCGTCTCGTCGACCGGGGTCGCGGGATCGGGCGTGTGCAGCTGGTAGAGGTCGATCCAGTCGGTGCCGAGCCGGCGCAGCGACGCCTCGGCGGCGCGCACGATGTAGCGGCGCGAGCCGCGCGCCCCGAAGTCGGTGCCGTTCGCACCACCCATGTCGAGGCCGAACTTGGTGGCGACGAGGACGTCGTCCCGGCGGCCCTTCAGCGCGGCACCGAGCAGCTCCTCGGAGAGCCCGGGCCGGGCGCCGTACCGGTCGGCGGTGTCGAAGAACGTCACGCCGGCGTCGATCGCCGCGTCGACCAGGGCGGTCGCGCCCTCCCCGGTCTCGGTGACGGTGCCGGTCCGGCCGAGGTTGTTGCACCCCAGGCCGATGACGGGGACGGACAGGCCGGAGCGCCCGAGGCGGCGCAGAGGAAGATCGGACATGTTGGCACCCTACGACGACGTCCCGCGGACGTGACTCCCGGGCCGGCGGGCGGCTCCGACGGCTCAGTTCGGCTCAGCCGGCCGCCTTACCCTGGACGGGTGACCGCAACCCTCGACAGTCCGACCGTGCCCGGTGCGCGCGACGGCGTCGCCTCCCCCGCCGGGGCGGCCGCGCTGCGCCCCGAGCAGTGGCGGCCCCTCGCGGACGCGCACGCCGAACGAGCGGACGCGCTGACCGCCGTCTGGCGCGAGGCGCGCGCCGCCGGCCGCAAGCACGCGATCGAGGACTTCCTCTTCACGTACTACCCCACCCGGCTCACGCACCTGCGGCGCTGGCACCCGGGCGCCGGCGTCACGCTCCTGCTGCCCGACGGCGGGGGCGCCACCGCCGAGGACACCACGCCCGACCCGGAGGACCGCCGCACGTGGCGGTGGCACGCGACCACCCGGAGCGAGGCCGGCGACGCACGCACCCGCGACACGGTCACGCTCGACACGGTCACGCTCGACACAGTCACGCTCGACCTCGACGCCTACCTCGCCGACCGCGGTGACACCGTGCGCTACGTGCGCGAGCTGCTGTCGGCAACGGCGTCGCGCCCCGGGACGTTCGGCTGCTTCGGGCTCCACGAGTGGGCGATGGTCTACCGCGACCGCGAGGCGGGACGCGACCAGCGGCACCCGCTGCCGCTCCGGCTGGGGCACGCGGGCACCGACTCCGTGGTCGAGGCGAACCCCGTGCGCTGCTCGCACTTCGACGCGTTCCGGTTCTTCACGCCGGAGGCCACGGGGCGCAACCAGCTGCAGCCCACCCGCGCCGCCCAGGTCGGCATGGAGCAGCCGGGCTGCCTGCACGCCAACATGGACCTGTACAAGTGGTGCCTCAAGCTCGGCCCGGCCGTTCCCGGCGACCTGGTGCTGGACGCGTTCGAGCTGGCCCGCGACATCCGCTGGACCGACATGGCCGCCTCGCCGTACGACGTGTCCGCGTACGGGGTCGACGCCGTCGAGATCGAGACGCCGCAGGGCAAGGCCGAGTACGTGCGACGGCAGCGTGAGTACGCCCAGCGCTCGAACGCTCTGCGCTACCGGCTGATCGAGGTCTGCGACGCGGTGCTCGGCACGGCGCCCGGCGTACCGCCCCGGACGACCAGCGCCGCGACCACCAGCGCCACCCAGCCGAGCACGGTCACAGTCCAGAACGGCACCGGGTCCTGAACCGACGCGTCGGCCAGCAGCTGCAGTGACGAGAGCGGCACGGCGTGGGCGAGCACGGCGGGCCAGACGGTGCCGCGCCGCTCGACCAGGGCGGCGAGGAGCGGCGCCCAGGCCGCGATGCCGAGGGTGGACGCGACGACCTGCTCGCCCGTCAGCACCCCCACCGACAGGTACGTCAGGTGCAGCGGCAGGTGCCAGACCATCCAGATCACGCCCACTAGCAGCGACGACCGCCAGAAGCCGAGCCGGCGCAGCGCCGTCTGGAGCTGGCCCCGCCACAGGACCTCCTCGCCGAAGGTCGAGAGCGCGAACAGGACGGTGCCCAGCACGATCATCGGCACCGCGGCCAGCAGCACACCGGCGGGCTTGAGCTCCGCACCCACCGCCACGCCCGCCAGCGCCGGGGCGACGAGCGCCGGCACCATCACCGCGAGCGCCAGCCCGTAGGAGGCGAACAGCTCGCGTGGCGACGCCGGCCGCAGCCGCCAGAGCCGGACCAGGTGCCCGCGCCCGAGCACCGCGAGGATCGCGACCAGGCTCGCGAGGGCCGGGACGTAGCGGCCGGCCAGGACGACGGCGGTCGGCACGTCCTGGTCGGTGAGCAGGAACGGGACGCACAGCGCGGTCATCAGGACGAACGCGGTGACCACGGCCACCACGGCGGCACGGGACTCGGAGCGGGAGGGCATGGTGCCCAGTCTTCTGCCGGCCCGGCGCCGTCAACATCGGGGACTTCCCTGTGCTGTCCCTGATCTCCCGCGCGGCCGGCGGACTAGGTAGCCGGCTGCCCTGTGTAGGTAGTTGCCCCAATTGTCGTGCGGCCGCTCGCTTCCTAGCGTCGATGACGTCGCACCCCAGCACACAGGAGTACCTCAGGAACTTTCCAACTTCACACACCGAGGTGAGCCCCATGAGAGTCACCGCACTGCGTACGCCCGTCGCCAGAGTCCTGCTCGGCGTTCTCGCCGTCCTGGCCCTGACCCTGACCGCGCTGGTCGCCGCCCCGAGATCCATGACACCGAGTGCCGAGGCCCACGGCTGGGTCGTGTCGCCGCCCAGCCGACAGGACCACTGCGCCAAGCGGACCGTGAGCTGGTCCTGCAACGGTGTCGAGTGGGAGCCGCAGAGCGTCGAGGCCCCGAAGGGGTCGATGCTCTGCTCCGGAGGCAGCCGGTTCACTACCCTCGACAACGGCTCGCTGGCCTGGCCGCGCACGAGCATCGGCAGCACGCACACGTTCCAGTGGACGCTGACCGCCTTCCACCGCACGGCCAGCTGGGAGTACTTCGTGGACGGCCGGCTCTTCAAGACGGTGAACGACAACGGCGCCACACCGCCCCCGACGGTCACCCACACGCTGTCGGGTCTGCCGAGCGGCAACCACACGATCCTCGCCCGGTGGAACGTGTACGACACGGCCATGGCGTTCTACGCCTGCATGGACGTGAACGTCCGCAGCGGTAGCTCGGGCGCGAGTGCCGGCACGACGGCGGTCGACACCGAGCCGCGGAGCCTCAGCGGCCGGCAGCTGGTGACGGCTCTCTGACGCGTCCGCGGAGAAGCCGCTGAGCACGGAGAACGAGGAACGGAGCAGCGCGAACGGCTGGTGCCCAACGGCGGGCGCCAGCCGTTCGCGCTGCCGCCCGCGGGTGACGGCGGCCTGCCGGACCGGCCGTCGAGGAGGAAATACGGGGATCCGCGTACGAATTCACCCTCATTGTCAGCAACGCGAACATTTCCTAGGTTCGGGGCACAGCAATTTCACCCGGTACGGCGGGTCCGCTCCACTGGGGCCGCCGACGCCGTCGGCCCGTAACCGCAGACGGAAGGCATCACCGTGAACCGTGCACGTTCCGCCACCTCCCTGACCCGACCCCTGCTCACCGCCCTCGCGGCCCTGGCGCTCGCCGCCGGGTTCCTCGTCGCCGCCCCGAGCGCCGTCCTGCCGCAGGCGCAGGCCCACGGTTGGATCACCAGCCCGCCGAGCCGCGCGGACCACTGCGCCACGGGCACCGTGAGCTTCGACTGCGGCAGTCTCCAGTACGAGCCGCAGAGCGTCGAGGCGCCCAAGGGTTCGACGCAGTGCTCGGGCGGCAGCGGCTTCACCGTCGTCGACGACGACTCGCTCCCCTGGCCGCGCACGACCGTCGGCAGCGACACGACCTTCCGCTGGCAGATCACGGCCCGGCACCGCACGGCCACCTGGGAGTACTTCGTGGACGGCCAGCTCGTCAAGACCGTGGACGACGGCGGCGCCCAGCCCGGCGCGACCGTCGAGCACACGCTGACCGGCCTTCCCGCCGGTGACCACACCATCCTGGCCCGCTGGAACATCGCCGACACCGTGAACGCCTTCTACCAGTGCGTCGACGTCACGGTGACGGGTGCGGCGGCGGCGCCGTCGCAGACCGCTGCCGACCTGGCGCCGGCCGTGCGCGTCGGGGCCGGGCCGAGCGCCGTCTGACCCGAGGGACCGCACCACCCGGAGGCCGAGTGCCCGACGCCGATGCGCGCCGGGCACTCGGCCTCCCGCGTGGCCGCCGACGCCGCCGACGACGCCGCCTCCGCGAGCGCCGTCCGACCACCCTCCCGCCGCCGAGCCGGCCGGCGTTGCGATGTTGTCCAGTACCCCGCGGTACGACGAATCAGGAGCACTTTTTCACCCGCTCTATGGGACGATGGAGTGGTGTCGAACGCGCTCGTCGGCATCAGACCGACGCCCGTCGAAGTGCCGTCCGTCGTACACGCCTTGGCCAACAGGCTGCGGTCCCGGGCGACGGTCGTACCGGTGTGGCGCAACGAGTACGGCGGCCTCACCGTCCGGCTCGAGGAGACGTGCGCGAGCCGGAGCTCGTACCTCAAGTGGGTGCCCGACGGCGCCCCGTGTCCCGACCCGCTCGCCGAGGCCGACCGCCTGCTCTGGGCCGCCTCGTTCACCCCGGTCCCCCGCGTCCTGGACGCCGGCCGCGACGTCCGGGGCTCGTGGCTGCTCACGGCGGCGGTCGAGATCGGCGGCACGGTGGCGACGTCGGCCATCGAGCCCCGCTGGCGCCGCCTGGCCGAGCGTGCGGCCGTGGCGATCGGCATCGGCCTGCGCCGCTTCCACGAGACGCTGCCCACCGACACCTGCCCGTTCGTCCGCACCGCCGAGACCCGCGTGGCGGCCCTGACGGCGGCGCCGACCGCTCCGCTCGGCACCGCGGAGCGCGCGACGACCCCGCTCCCCCTCGAGTCCCCGCCACCGGTCGACCGGGCGGTCGTCTGCCACGGTGACGCCACGGTGCCGAACACCCTCCTCGACCACGTGGGCCGGTTCGTGGCGCATGTCGACGTCGGAGACATGGGGGTCGCGGACCGCTGGTCCGACATCGCGGTGACCACGCGGAGCGTCACGCGCCGCTACGGCCCCGGGCTGGAACCGCTGGTGCTCGCCGCCTACGGTGTTGCGCCGGACCACGAACGCACCACGTACTACCGCGCGCTGTGGGACGCCGAGGAGGCGCGCCGCCCGTCGTAGACGCGGTGCATCAGCAGCTCGATGGGCCCGCGTGGCCACCGCCGCAGCCAGAGCGGCGCCAGGATCATCAGCGCGAGCGAGATGCCCGCCCAGATGGCCACCGCCTGCCAGGGTCCGCCACCGGCGAGCCCCAGACCCCAGTCGTAGCAGAGCGCCGAGGCCAGCACGTTCTGCAGCACGTAGCACGACAGCGCCGTCCGCCCGACGCCCTCGACACCGCGGCGGAGCAGGGCCCCCGGTCCACGGCCCGCGGCCTGCGCCGCCCCTTGCGGGCGCGCCTCGGTCCGCGTCTGGGCCCTGCTGACGAGCGTGGTGCCCAGCGCCAGGATGCCGAGGGCCACCAGCGGCGGGACCAGGTACCGGTCCACGAGGAACCAGTCCGGCCCGGCCCACGCGGTCAGCGCGTTGAGCGGCACGCCCACACCCAGGCCCACCCACGCGAGCCGACGGCGCAGGCGCGATCCGCCCTCGGTCGTCGTGAACAGGCCCGCGCGCACCAGCCGTGAACCCACCAGGAAGAGGACGGTCGCCGACGGCACGATCAGGATCAGCTCGATCCGGAACACCTCCATGTGCGCGAGCCGCAGCAGCACCTGATCGAACCAGCTGGTCGTCGACAGGGTCGCGGTGTCGGCCTGGGCACCGGCCGCCTCGGCCCCGCCGGTCCCGTCCGACCCGCCGGTCCCGTCCGACCCGCCGGTGGCGACGAGCAGCGCCGTGACACCGACGATCCCGGCCACGAACACCCCCGCCAGCGCCCCGCCCCAGGCGCGCACCACCCGGTCGCTCCGCCCGATCAGGTAGGCGGCCAGCACGGACGCGATCGCGTAGCCCATCAGGACGTCGAACTCGAAGACGAGCACGTAGTGCAGCAGGCCCTCGACGAACAGGATCCCGGCGCGCAGCACGTACCGGCCCGGCCACGGCATGCCACGACGGACCATCGACCGGTACTGGAGCTCGAGGCCGACCCCGAACAGCAGGGTGAGCAGCCCGAGGAACTTCCCGTTGGCCAGCGCCTGCAGCACCCGCTGCACCGGGTCCGCGGTGGCGAAGCCGTCGGAGATCCACTCCGCGGGGCCGCCGGGCGTGGTGAAGATCCAGATGTTGCTGGCGAGCGTGCCGATGATCGCCACCCCGCGCAGCACGTCGAGCGCGGCGATCCGGCCTCCGGTGCTCGTGGGCGTGGCCGCCGGCTCCGACGTCGGCGCGGGTGACGTGCTCGGTGGTGTGTTGGCAGGCATGGCCTGACCCTCGCGCGGCCGGGTCGCCGCGTCGTCGGCCGGACGGGCGATCTCGCACTGGGGGGTGTACATCGTTCGGAGGACGCGGGCGCACCCCACCCTGTGCGCCCGCTCCGGTTCCGCCCCCGGAAAACGCGTCGTGGCCCCGGCACCGGGTCTGGCACGCTGGCGCCATGACGATCCCCACCGACGCGATCCCCGTCCCCGACGTCGTGCGGGAGCTCGCCGGCGAAGGCGTCGTCACGCCGGTCTGGAGCAACGAGCTGGGTGGCCTCACGTTCCGTGTCGACCCCCGTGTCGACCCCCGTGTCGACCCCCGAGCGACGCACAGGAACGCCTACTTCGTGAAGTGGGCGCCGCGCACCGAACGGGCCACCATCGAAGGTGTCGACCTCGCCGACGAGGCGGCACGGATGCGGTGGGCAGCGCCCTACACGCCGGTTCCGCACGTGCTCGAGGTCGGCGCCGACGAGCAGGCGGAGTGGCTGGCGACGGAAGCGATCGAGGCGCGCTCCGCCGTCGACCCCCGCTGGCTGGGCGAGCCCGAGACCGCCGCCCGCGCGATCGGGGCCGGGATGCGCGCGCTCCACGACGCGCTCCCCATCGACGAGTGCCCCTGGTCCTGGAGCATCGGCGACCGGATCGCCGTCGCCGAGGCCCGGGCCGCGGGCGGCCACCCGTCCGACGGCTGGTCGGCCGAGGCACGTGCCCGCCTCGACGACGCCCCGGACCACGACCGGCTCGTCGTCTGCCACGGCGACGCCTGCGCACCCAACACCCTGCTGTCCGACGACGGCAGCTGGGCGGGTCACGTCGACCTGGGCGCGCTCGGTGTCGCCGACCGCTGGGCCGACCTGTCGATCGCGACCTACAGCCTGGGCTGGAACTACGGCCCCGGCTACGACCACCTCGTCTACGAGGCGTACGGGATCGACGAGGACCGGGACCGGGTCGCCTACTACCGGCTCCTGTGGGACCTGGGCTGAGTGCGGTGCCCGGCTGAGCGTGGGACCTGCGCCGACTGCTGGACCGGGCCGAGCGTGCGGACCCGCTACGCCTTCGAGTCGTGCGCCCGGCGTGCCCGGTGGGCGGCCTGGGCGTTGCGGTTGCTGCACGTGCTCGAGCAGTAGCGGCGTGAGCGGTTGCGGGACAGGTCCAGGACCAGCCCCTCGCAGTCGCTGTCGGCGCACACCGCGAGGCGGGACAGCTCGTCATCCCTGATCACGTCGATCATCGCCATGGCGGTCTCCACCAGGATGCGGGTGGCGAACGGAGCGTCGTCGGGCACGGCGTGGATGTGCCAGTCGACGGGCGGGTGCCGCACGAGCTGGGGCACCGCCCCGGCCGCGGACAGCATCTCGTTCACCAGGCGCGCGGCCGGGTCGCGGTCGGCGGTCAGCAGCTCGCGCAGGCGGGGCCGGAGCGCCAGCACCTCGCTGAGCTCGGCCTGCGTGCCGTCCCGCCGTCCCGTGTAGACGTGCTTGACGAAGAACGCCTCGAGATCCGCGACCGTCGCGATCGTGACCGGTGGCTCGCCGCTGTTCACCAGCTCGACGGCCGACTGGAGGGCACCCTCGGTGTCATGAGTGAAAACCACGTTGACACATTACCCCCACCCCCATACTGTCAGGACCTATGAGCGCTGTGACACCTGACGCCGGAGCGAGCACCGGTGCGCCCCTCCCGGCCACCGGCAGATCCGCCGCCGTCCGGACGCCGCCCACCCGCCGCCTGACCACCGGGCTCGTGCTCGCCGGTGTCTCCGCCGCGGCGTTCAGCCTGTCCGGGGTGTTCGCCAGCGGCCTGCTCGACACCGGCTGGAGCCCCGGCGCCATGGTGCTGGTCCGCGTCGCGCTGGCGGCGGTCGTGGTGCTCCCGCTCGGGATCATGTCGCTGCGCGGGGACTGGAGCCCCGTGCGGCGCAACCTCGGGCTCATCGGCATCTACGGCGCGGTCTCGGTGGCGGGCTGCCAGTTCGCCTACTTCTCCGCCGTGCAGTACATGCCCGTCGGCCCGGCCCTGCTCATCGAGTACACGGCACCGGCGGCCGTGGTGCTCTGGTTCTGGCTGCGGCACGGCCAGCGCCCGACGCGCGCCACCATCGCCGGCACACTCCTCGCCGCCGTCGGCCTCGTCCTCGTGCTGGACCTGGTGTCCGGCACGCAGGGCGCCGTCGATCCTCTCGGTATCGCCTGGGCGCTGGTCGCGATGCTGGCGGTCTCCACCTACTTCGTCATCAACGCCAACGCCGACACGGGCCTCCCGCCGCTCGCGCTGGCAGCGGGCGGCCTGACCACGGCCTCCCTGGCGCTGGGACTGCTCGGCGCGACGGGGATCATGCCGCTGACCTACAGCACCGACTCGCCGGTCTACGCCGGCACGGAGGTGGCGTGGTGGCTGCCCCTGGTCGGCCTCGGCGTCGTGACAGCGGCGCTGGCCTACGTGGCCGGGATCGCCGCCGGGCGCCGGCTCGGCCCGCGGCTGTCCTCGTTCGTCGGGCTGTTCGAGGTCGTCGCGGCCATCGGGTTCGCCTGGCTGCTGCTCGGTGAGCTGCCGCGGCCGGTCCAGCTCGTGGGCGGCGTCCTGATCCTCGCCGGGGTCATCGCCGTCCAGGCCGGCGAGAAGCGGTCGGCCGCCCCGTCCTGACCGCGCTTCACCCGCCTGCAAGAATGGGCAGCACCATGACGGCGCCCTCCTCGACAACCTCGACCTCCGCGACAGCCTTCTCCGCCACCAGCGAGCCCAGACCGGCGTCGGCCATCCCGAAGCCCGCCGGGACACTGATCCCGTACCTGCCCGCACCCACGGGCAAGGACCCTGATCCGGACGTCCTGTTCGAGAGCTTCAGCGAGTGGGCCTCAGCGGGCGGGCGCGCGCTCTACCCGCACCAGGAGGAAGCCCTCCTGGAGGTCATGACGGGCTCCCACGTCGTCCTCGCGACGCCGACCGGCTCCGGCAAGTCGATGGTCGCGATGGGCGCGCAGTTCGCCGCCCTGGCGGCCCACCGCTCCGGACGGGGCGGGCGCACCTACTACACGGCCCCGCTGAAGGCGCTGGTCAGCGAGAAGTTCTTCGACCTGGTGGCGGCGTTCGGCTCGAAGAACGTCGGCATGATGACCGGCGACTCCGCGGTGAACCCGGACGCCCCGATCATCTGCTGCACCGCCGAGATCCTCGCGAACGTCGCGCTCCGCCGCGGTGACAGCAGCAGCGGCAGCGGCGTGGACGCCGATGACGACGCCATCTCGCAGGTCGTCATGGACGAGTTCCACTACTACGGCGACCCCCAGCGCGGCTGGGCCTGGCAGGTCCCGCTGCTGGAGCTCACGGACACCCAGTTCATCCTCATGAGCGCCACCCTCGGCGACACGTCCCGCCTCCGTGAGGACATCGAGGAGCGCACGGGCCGTCCCGTCGCCGAGGTCGCGGGCGCCGAGCGCCCGGTGCCGCTCACGTTCTCCTACGTGGTCGAGCCGCTCACCGACGTCATCCAGGAGCTCGTCACGACCCACCGCGCCCCGGTGTACGTGGTCCACTTCACGCAGAAGGACGCCGTCGACCGGGCGCAGTCCATGCTGTCGATGAATGTCTCCTCGAAGGCGGAGAAGGAGGCGATCATCGCGGAGATGGGCGCCTTCCGGTTCGGCACGGGGTTCGGCAAGACGCTCAGCAAGTTCCTGCGGCACGGCGTCGGCGTGCACCACGCCGGCATGCTGCCGAAGTACCGCCGGCTCGTGGAGCGCCTCACCCAGAAGGGCCTGCTCAAGGTCGTGTGCGGCACGGACACCCTGGGCGTCGGCATCAACGTGCCGATCCGCACGGTGCTCCTGACCAGCCTCGTGAAGTTCGACGGCGAGCGCATGCGCCACCTGAGCGCGCGCGAGTTCCACCAGATCGCGGGCCGCGCGGGCCGCGCCGGGTACGACACCGTGGGCGAGGTGCTCGTCATGGCGCCCGAGCACGTCATCGAGAACCGGAAGATCCTGGCGAAGGCGGGCGACGACCCGAAGAAGCTCAAGAAGATCGTCCGCAAGAAGGCGCCGTCGGGCTCCGTGAACTGGACGGACGCGACCTTCGAGCGCCTGCGCGACGCCGACCCCGAACCACTCGTGTCCCAGTTCCGCGTGAACCACGCGATGGTGCTGAACGTCCTGGCCCGCGCCTCGGTCCGCTCCGCCGGTCACGGCCCGTCGGGCTCGGCCACGGGTATCGACCCGGTGGACGCGATGCGCCACCTCCTGACGGCCAACCACGACACGGAGACGCAGCAGGCCGAGCACGTGCGCCAGGCGTTCCGGATCTACCGTTCCCTGCGGATCGCGGGCGTGGTGGAGAAGGTCCGGGTGCCCGACGCCGACGGCCGGCTCCGGCCGTCGGCCCGTCTCATGGTGGACCTCCCCCGCGACTTCGCCCTGAACCAGCCGCTCTCGCCGTTCGCCCTGGCGGCCATGGACCTGCTCGACGTCGAGAGCGCGACGCACGCGCTCGACGTCGTCTCCGTCATCGAGGCCACGCTCGACGACCCCCGCCAGGTGCTCATGGGCCAGCAGAACCGCGCGCGCGGCGAGGCGGTCGCCGCGATGAAGGCCGAGGGCCTCGAGTACGAGGAGCGTATGGAGCTGCTCGAGGAGGTCACGTGGCCCAAGCCGCTGGCCGATCTCCTGGAGCCCGCGTTCCAGACCTACCGACGCACCAACCCCTGGGTGGCGGACGCCGAGCTCTCCCCCAAGTCGGTGGTACGCGACATGGTCGAGAAGGCCATGACGTTCGCCGAGATCGTGAGCGTGTACGGGCTGGAGCGCACCGAGGGCGTGGTGCTGCGCTACCTCGCCGACGCCTACCGGGCCGTGCGCCAGGTGGTCCCCGACGAGCACCGCACCGAAGAGGTGCAGGAGATCATCGAGTGGCTCGGCGAGCTCGTACGCGGCGTCGACTCGTCGTTGCTCGACGAGTGGGAGCGCTTGGCCAACCCCGTGGACGACGATGCCGACCTCGTGACGAACGGCGAGCTGGCCGACGCCGGAGCCGAGGCCCCCGCCCGCCCCGTCACCGGCAACCCGCGGGCGTTCCGCCGGCTGATCCGTAACGCGATGTTCCGCCGCGTCGAGCTGATCGCGCGCGAGTCCTACGGCGCGCTGGCCGCGTTGGGCGGCGGCTGGGACGCGGACGCCTGGGCCGACGCCCTGGACCCGCTGTTCGAGGAGCAGGGTGACGACGCCGTCGGCATCGGCCCCGAGGCGCGGTCGGCCGCCCTGCTGACGATCCTCGAGCCGGGCGCCGAGCTGCCGGGCAGCGCCGGCGGGGACGCCGCACGCGTCGAGCCCGGAACCTGGTGGGTGCGGCAGGTGCTCGACGACGCCGACAGCAACCGCGACTGGGCCTTCACCGCACAGATCGACCTGGCGGCGAGCGACGAGGCGGGCGAGGTCGTGCTCACGGTGCTCGGCGTCGGTCAGATCTAGGACCCACCCCACCGCCCTCACACCACGGACGCCCGGTCATCCCGAGGACCGGGGCGTCCGGCCGCTCCCCGCGCGCGAATTAGATTTGCCACTCGTTTACCTTTTTACTCCATTGGCGTAAACTTCCTTTATTAGAGTTCCGGTCAGCAGCGCCACCAGCGCTGCCTGGACACAGGAGTGCCAATGACGACGCACCTGCGCAACCGAAACCCCGACCGCCGCCTCCGCCACCTCACCCCGCTCGTGGCCGCCTGCCTCAGCGTGTTCGGCCTGCTCGCCGGCCTCGTGCTCACGACGACCCCCGCGTCCGCCGCACCACTCGCGGCCGACGGTCCCGGCGTCGGGACACCGTGGGTCGTCACACTCGGTGACTCCTACATCTCCGGGGAGGCCGGCCGCTGGGCCGGCAGCTCCAACGCCGACCACCGGCGCGCCGACGCTCTCGGCTCGCACGCCTACCACGACGACCCCAGCGGCACGCGCGAGGTCATCGCCCGCTGCCACCGCGCGTCCTCCGCCGAGGCCCACATCGGCGGCGGCGTGAACGGCCTGAACCTCGCCTGCAGCGGGGCGACGACCGCCACCTCGACCGGCACGTACTTCAAGCCCGGCATCGACTTCTACGACGGCTCGGCGGGCAAGGGCCAGGCCCTCCTGCTGCAGGAGGCCGCCGCCACCCGGAACGTCCGGATGGTCGTGGTCTCGATCGGCGGGAACGACTTCGAGTTCGCGAGCGTCGTCCAGTCCTGCGTCGTCAACTTCCTCACCTCGCCGTCCTGGTGGAAGAACTACTGCCACGACGACAGCTCCGTCGCGAGGAACTTCAGCGCCGCGAACGTCGCCGCCGTCCGGACCCGCGTGGCGGAGTCGCTCGGGAACGTCGCGACCGCCATGAGCAACGCCGGGTACCGCACCGACCAGTGGACGCTCGTGGTCCAGACCTACCCGTCACCCGTGCCGAACGGCTCGGGCTTCCGGTACTCCGAGTCCGGTTACACGCGCCAGTCCGTCGGCGGGTGCGGCATCTGGAACCGGGACGCCGACTGGGCCAACGCCACGGCGCTGCCCACGATCAACGGTGCGCTGCTCGGCGCCGCGGCCGACGTCGGGCTGCCCAACGTCCGCACCCTCGACATGACGCACGCGTTCGACGGCAAGCGGCTGTGCGAGAACGGCGTCGGGCTGTACGAGGAGGTGGGCCTGCCCAGCTGGCAGTCACCCGGCGCTGTCGACCGGACCGAGTGGGTCAACCAGATCCGCACCGTCTCCACGATCGGCGGCTCGCCGTACTCCGTCCAGGAGTCCCTGCACCCGAGCTACTGGGGGCAGCTCGCGATGCGCAACTGCCTGCGCCAGGTCTGGAACGCCGGCGACCCGCGCAGCGGGAGCTGCACCGTCGGGAACCTCGGGGCGGCCAGGCTCACGCCGTCGGGCGAGCCGTCCATGGTCCTGGGCCCGCTCGACCAGGGCTGACCGACACCTGGTTGTGAGCGTCAGAGGGCGAGGAGGCCGCGCGTCAGCGTCGCGAACCCGCCGACGTAGGCGAGCGTCACGAGCACCTTGCGCGTGGCGCTCGCCGAGATCCGTCCCACGAGCAGCTCGCCCAGCCCGACCGACGCCACGAGGGCGACCAGCACCACCGCCCACTCCCAGACGGCCAGGTCCGGGAACGTGGCGTCTGCGACCAGGAGCTTCGCCGTCATCGCCGCCAACGCGTTGGTCAGGAAGATCGGCTGGACCGTTGCCGCGAACACGCGCGGGTCCCAGCGGTCGAGCACGGAGTAGACCGCGATGGGCGGGCCACTGATCCCTGCCGCGACGCTGCCGAACCCGGCCGCCGCACCCGTGATCAGCAGCGGCAGGCGAGCCTCCGGCGCGAACGCGCGCTCCGCGCCGCGCAGGCGCGAGGTGATCTGAGCGAGCAACATCGCGACCACCACGATGCTACCCATGCTGATCTCCAGCACGGACGTGCTCGCGTCCCGGATGAGAAGAGCGGCCGGCACGGTGACGACGATCGACGCTGCCACCAGCCAGCGATACCGGCGCCAGTCGACACTGCGGATCGTCCGCCCGAGCACCAGCAACGCCATCACCGCGCCGGCGAGGTTGACGAAGAGCACTCCCTCGACAGGGCCGATGAGCAGCACGATGAACGGGCCGGCGACGAGCCCGAAGCCCATCCCCGCGACGCGTTGCAGTGAGCCCCCGACAAGGATGGCGAGGACCAGGAGGGCGAGCACGCCGCCCACGCTAGCTGATTGCCCCGGAAAACATTGCGCCGCCCCGGGCGCCGACGGGCACAATCGCAGGGTGGTCAAGAAGACAGCACGCGCCAGCCACGGGACCCCCGCGATCGTGGCGCTCGAGAAAGCCGGTGTGCCGCACACGCTGCACCCCTACGAGCACGACCCGTCGAGCGACCTGAGCTTCGGCATGGAGGCCGCGGAGGTGATAGGTGTCGACGCCCCACAGGTGTTCAAGACACTGCTGGCCGACGTCGACGGGAAGCTCGTCGTCGGCATCGTCCCCGTGGACCGCAAGCTCGACCTCAAGGCCCTGGCCCGGGCGGCGGGCGGCAAGAAGGCCGCCATGGCCGAGCCCGCGGCGGCCGAGCGCGCCACCGGGTACGTGGTCGGCGGCATCTCGCCGCTGGGGCAGAAGGCGCGGCACGTCACCGTGCTGGACGAGTCCGCGGAGGCGTACGACATCGTCTACGTCTCCGGCGGCCGGCGCGGGCTCGACGTCGGTCTCGCGCCGGCCGACCTGCTGACACTGACAGGCGGTACGACGGCGCCGATCGCCCGCGACTGAGCCGGGCCCGACCGGGTCGGCTCCCGACCCGGTCAGGTCCCGACCCGGATCAGGCCTCGACGGCCTTGCGGTAGGTCGGCAGCAGGGCGTCGCTGGACACGATCTGCTTGCCGAGCGGCATGAGCGAGACCGGGATGAGCTTGAGGTTCGCCCAGGCCATCGGGATGCCGATGATCGAGATCACGAGCGGGATGGCCGTGACGATGTGCCCGAGGGCGAGCCACCAGCCGGCGACGATCACCCAGATCACGTTCCCGACCAGGGCAAACGCTCCCGAGCGCGGGCTCTCGACGACCTCACGGCCGAAGGGCCACAGGGCGTACCCCGCGATGCGGAAGGACGCGATGCCGAACGGGATGGTGACGATGAGCAGGCAGCAGATGATCCCCGCGAGCATGTACCCGAGCCACAGCCCGAATCCCGCGAAGATGACCCAGATGATGTTCAGCAGCGTCTTCATAGGTCCCATCCTTCCGTAGGGAGCAGGTCCTCGGAACCGGGAGACCCCCTGATCCCACCCTGAGCCGCCCCCGGGCCGACGTGCAACCGCACGGCCCCGCCGAAATAGACTCGCTGCGTGTCCGACCAGCCCCAGTCCCCCGCGCCAGAACTCTCCACCGTCGGTTCGGTCGCCGCCCGGCTGGCCGTCGTCCGCGACCGGATCGCGACGGCCGCCGTCGCCGCCGGCCGCGACCCGCACGAGGTGCGCCTGCTCGTCGCGACCAAGACGCAGACGCCGGAGGCCGTGCTCGAGGCGCTGACGGCCGGTGTCGACCTGATCGGCGAGAACCGGGTGCAGGAGCTCGTCGCGAAGGCGCCCGCCGTCGCCGACCGGGTGGCGGAGGGGACGCTGCAGGTCCACATGATCGGCCACCTGCAGCGCAACAAGATCAACCAGGTGCTGGCCACGGCCACGGGCCTGGAGACGCTCGACTCGCTCGACCTCGCCCGGGCCATCTCCGACCGCTGCGTGCGCGACGGCCGCACCGGGGACCGCGCCCTGGAGGTGATGGTCCAGGTCAACGTCACCGGTGAGGAGAGCAAGTCCGGCGCCGCGCCCGACGACGCCGGCGAGTTCGCCGCCGCGGTCGCCGCTCTGCCGGGCCTCAGGCTCACCGGATTCATGACCATCGGCGCACGCCTGGACGGCTCCGCCGGAGACAGCGCCGAGGGTTCGCCCGAGGACACGGTCCGCGCCGGGTTCGCCCGGCTGCGCGCGATCCGTGACGAGGTGCTGGCGTCCGGGGCACCGGGGACAAGCACGGCGACCGAGCTCTCGATGGGCATGACCGGCGATCTGGAGCTGGCGATCGCCGAGGGCGCGACCATCGTGCGGGTGGGCACCGCGGTGTTCGGTCCGCGAGTGACCGCCACCACTGTTTGACGCAGGTCACAGACCTGCGGGGGCGAAACGGCTAAAGTCGCTGGTTCCCCCACCAACTCCCTTGGAGTGATCGCGCCATGCCCACGGCCACCCTGCTGCGCCCCGCCACTGACGCCGACGTCTCTCGCCTGGTCACACTCAACAACGCCTCGATCCCCGCCGTCCCCGACACCCCGGCCGACGACATGGTCGAGCTGCTCGACGCCTCGTCGCTGGCCCTGGTCGCTGTCGACCCGGAGACCCCGGAGGACCCCCTCGGCTTCGTCGTCGCGCTCGACGGCGGCGAGGACTGGTCCGGCGAGAACTACGCCTGGTTCGAGGAGCGTGGCCTGGACCACCTGTACGTGGACCGCATCGTGGTGGGCGAGCAGGCACGGGGCCGCGGCATCGGCCGCCTCTTCTACGACGCGGTGTTCGACGCCGCCCGCACCGCCGGGCACGACGTCGTCACCTGCGAGGTCAACCTGAACCCACCGAACCCCGGTTCGCTGCGCTTCCACGGCCGCCTCGGGTTCGAGGAGCGCGGGCAACAGCTCACCAAGGGCGGCGACATCCTGGTCGCGAAGCTGGCCGCCGAGGTCAGCAACGCCCACGCCCCGACCGGTCCCGCCCTCCTGACGGTCCCTGCCTGACCCACCGCGGGCCGGCGCCCCCGCTACGCCGGCTCGATACCCAGCGTCGCCAGCGCCTCGCGTACGGACGGCCCGCCGATCCGCCCGGGCTCGACGGCCAGGGCACGCGTGGCCGCGGCCCGGTCCACACCCGCCACGAGCATGACGAGGGCGGCCCGAAGGTCGCCGTCGGTGGCCGCAAGGGCGTTCTCGCACACGTCCGGCTCCAGGTCCGTGGCCTGCGTCAGCAGGCGGACCAGCCGGCGGCGCAGCTTGGCGTTGGTCGCGAGCACCTCGACCATGAGGTTCGAGTAGGTCTTCCCGAGCCGCACCATGACCGCCGTCGAGAAGGTGTTGAGCACCATCTTCTGGGCGGTGCCCGCCTTCATGCGGGTCGACCCCGTGATGGCCTCGGGCCCGGTGTTCACCAGGATCGGGACGTCCGCCTTCGGGGCCAGCGCGGCGAAGGGGTTCGAGGCGAGCAGCACGGTCCGCGCCCCGCGGGCACGGCCCCTGTCGAGCGCTCCCCCGACGTACGGGGTGCCACCGCTGGCGGCGATCCCGAACACGATGTCGGCCGGCCCGACGTCGGCGACGAGAGCCCCGCCCGCCTCGATGTCGTCCTCCGCGCCCTCCGCTGCCTTCTTGAACGCGTTCAGCCCGCCCGCGAGGTGCGGCACGAACATCTCCTCGCCCACGCCGTAGGTGGGCAGCAGCTCCGCGGCGTCGAGCAGGCCCATGCGGCCCGAGGTGCCCGAGCCCACGTAGTGCACCCGCCCCCCGGCGCGGATCCCGTCCACCGCGAGGTCGATCGCCTCGACGATGCGCGGGTGCGCCGCGCGTACCGCGGCGATGACGGCGGCGTCCTCGTCGGTGATCATGCGCACCATCTCGGCCGTGGAGACCACGTCGATGTCACGTGTGCGCGGGTTGCGCTCCTCGGTGGGTGAGACCGGGCGCGGCGCCGACTGTGCGTGCCGTTCGAATCCCGCCTCCGCGATCATCGGCGAGCCCCCTTCCCGTTGCCTGCTCTGTGCTGTCGGTCTGTGTGCTGCTGTCGGTCCCTGTCCTGCTGTCGGTCTCGGTCCCTCTTCTGGAACCCGTACTGCTCGTCGCTCATGGCTGCTCTCACTGCTCGCTGCTGCGCTGTTCTTCGCTGTCCCGCCGGTCCACGGGGCCGCGGAGACGCTCGACGGCGGCCGCCGCGTTCGCTCGTCCGGTCCCGCACGCCACCACGACAGCCGGGCCACCACCACTCAACGTCCCGAACCAGTCCTCCACCGGACCGGGAGGGCCCGTGTGGACCACCACGAGATCCGGCCGGACCGCCCAGAGCCGTTCCAGCCTGGCGCGTTCTGCCGAACCCGGGACGGGTTCACGGGTGATCACGACGAGTGGTTCGGAGCGGGACGCGACCCGGGGAACGCCCCCAGGAAATTCTGCGCCACGATTCATGCCCATTCTGTCGAGATCCGCCGATACACCGTACCGGGTGAATCGGGCAATAAGCACCGCAAGTCCATGTTCATCCGGACCAAGTTCGCCCGCCACGGCTTCGGCGCCCTCGCCGTCAGGTACTTCGCCGCCCTCGGCCGGAGTCACCCTGGCCCCTGGCCACGTCGCGATGACGGCGGCCTGCACGTGCCGTGCCTTGCGTCCGGCGGCGTGGTCCAGCCGGGTCCGGAGGTCGACCACGTCGGGCTCGGCCTCGGTCGGGAGCGGCACGAGCCGGCCACCCCGCACGTGCACGACGGCGTCCGCGATGTGCGCCCCGACCTCGGACAGGTCCGCGAGCGCCTCCTTCGCGACGTCGACGCTCGTCGCCGCCCCGGCCGCTGACCGCCGGACCCGGACCGCGGCCACGAGCGCCTGCGTACGTGTCCGGGACTCCTCGAGCCGCTCGACGGTCAGGCGGCCGGTGGCGACCGCCCGGCTCAGCGCGTCGTACGACTCGGTGTACAGGGCCGGGTCGAGCCCGAGGCAGAGCAGGTCGGCGCCTGCCTCGACGGCGCGGACGGCGGCCTCCCCCACGGAGCCGGTGAGCTGGCGCAGGGCGCCCATGTCGAGGGCGTCGGTGATGATCGGGCCGGTGTGGCCGAGCTCGCGGAGCAGCCGGGTGGCGGCGGGCTCGACGGAGGCGGGCGCCGGGCCGAGCGCGGGGAAGAGCACGTGGGCGGTCATGACGGCGTCGAGCACGGACTGGCCGGCGTCCCGTCCCTCGGGCCGTAGGGCGCGTGCGAACGGGAGCAGGTCGCGTGCCCGGACGACGTCGAGCGGCTCGTCCACGACGGGTAGTCCTACGTGCGAGTCGACGGTGGTGGCGCCGTGGCCGGGGAAGTGCTTGCCGCAGACGCCGACCCCGGCGCTGCGCACGCCGCGGGCGAACGCCGTGCCGTGCCGGGCGACGTCGTCGGGCGTGGTGCCGAAGGCGCGCACGCCGATCACCGGGTTCTCCGGCTCGGAGACGACGTCGAGCACCGGGCCGAGGAGGAGGTCGATGCCGGTGGCGGCGAGCAGGCGGCCGAGTGCCCGGCCGGCGTCCAGCGAGACGGCCGCTCCGCCGGGGTGGGCGCCGAGCGCCGCCGCACCGGGCAGGGAGGAGCCGGTGACCGCCTCGAGCCGTGACACGTCGCCGCCCTCCTCGTCGACGGCGATCAGCAGGTCGGGCGAGATCGAGTGCAGGGCGGTGGACAGCGCGGCGGTGGTGGCGACGTCCGGCGTGTTCCGCGCGAAGTAGACGACGCCGGCCAGGCCGGCGCGGGCGGCGTCGGCCAGCTGGTCCGGGACGCGCGTGCCCTCGAAGCCGGGCAGGAGCACGCCGTTGACGGCGCGCTCCGTACGATCCGGCCCGGTGGGCTCCGCGGTCATGCCTTCACGGCCCCCGCGGTGAGGCCCGACGCGAGACGGCGCTGGACCAGGATGAAGAAGATCATCACGGGCACGGTGATGATCGTGGACGCCGCCATGATGGCGCCCCAGTCGTTGGAGTGGACGCCGAAGAACGACCGGAGGCCGATCGCCACCGTGTAGTTCTCGGTGGCGCCGCCGAGCATCGTCATGGCGAAGATGAACTCGTTCCATGCGGTGATGAAGCTGAAGATGCTGGTGGCGACCAGGCCGGGCGCGACAAGGGGCAGCAGGACCGACCAGAACATCCGGCCCCAGCTGGCGCCGTCGAGGTAGGCGGCCTCCTCGAGCTCGATCGGCACCGCCGCGACGAAGCCACGCAGCATCCAGATGCCGAACGGCAGGGCGAGCGCCACGTACACCACGACGAGGCCGATCAGGGTCTCGAGCAGCTGCAGGTCGCGTACCTGCACGAACAGCGGGATCACGAGTGCCTCGAGCGGCACCATCTGGACGATGAGCACCAGCATGAGGATCTGCGTGCGCATCCGGAACCGGAAGCGGGCCACCGCCACGGAGGCCAGCAGGGCGAGCGCGGACGAGATGAGGACCGTGCCGAGCGCCACGAGCAGCGAGTTGCGCAGGAACGTGCCGAACCCGCCCTCGGTGAGCACGAACCAGTAGTGGTCGAGCGTCGGCTCGGCGGGCCAGAAGCTGTTGGTGTGGCCGGCCTGCGCGTCGAGCGAGCTGTTCAGCATCCAGTAGACGGGGAACAGCGTGAAGGCGAGCAGGAGGGCGACGAGCACCCCCTTGCCGAGCTGGCGCAGCGGCGAACGGCGCGACGTGCGGCGCAGCGGGCGCAGGGCCGGGGCCGTGCGGGTGGTGCTCATCGTTCCTCCTCCGCCAGCACGGTGCGGACGTAGACCGCGGTGATCACGAGCAGCAGCAGGGTCAGCAGCACGGCGATCGCCGACCCGAAGCCGTACCGGTTCTGCCCGAACGACTCGACGTACGACCACACACCGAGGTTCAGCACCGAACGGTTCGAGCCCGCGCCGCCGGGCATGAGGTACACCTGCGCGAACACCTTGAAGTCCCAGATGGTCGACAGGATGATCACGACGGCGAACACCTGCCGCAGCTGCGGGACGATGATCGAGAAGAACCGGCGGAACGATCCGGCGCCGTCCATCTCCGCGGCCTCCAGCATCTCCTTCGGCACGCCGAGGAGGCCGGCGAGCACCGTGACCGCGACGAACGGGAAGCCGTGGTGGATCACGTTGAGCAGGACGATGGCGTAGAACGTCCAGCGGTCGGTGAACCAGTTGGTGGGGTCGTCCAGCAGGCCGAGACCCATCAGGACGTCGTTGAAGACGCCGCGGTCGGCGTCGAAGATCCAGACCCACACGTACGTCCCGGTGACCGCCGGCATGGCCCAGGCCGCCATGATCGCGCTGGAGGTGACGGTGCGCCAGAAGGTCCCGAGCGATGCGAGCAGCACCGCCACCCCCGTGCCGAACGCCACGGTGCCCGCGACGGCCAGCACGGCGAACCCGACGGTGTTGGGCAGGACGACCGTCCACAGCTCCGGCGTGGACAGGATCTCGGCGTAGTTGTCGACGCCGGTCCAGTTCGGCTCGCCGGTGGTGATCTCCCGCAGGCCGTAGTCCTGCAGGGAGAAGAGGAACACCCGCACCAGCGGCCACAGCAGCAGCACGGCCAGGACCAGCAGTGCGGGGGCGAGCAGCAGCCAGGGCCGCACGAAGGCGGCCCTGGCCCGACCGATCCGCGGCGGTGCCGCGGTCAGCTGCTGAGTCACTCAGACCCGTTCAGGATGGTCGTCATCTCCTCGGCGGCGGCCGCGCTCGCCGTCGCGACGTCGGCGTCACCCGCGAGGATCGACTGCATCATGGTGCTCGTGGTCGCCTTGGCCTGCACCGCGCCGTAGGTGGGCGCCGCCGGCACGGACGCGCCACCGTCGACGAACTGCTCGGCGAACGGTGCCACCAGCGGGTCGGTGCTCTCGAGGGTCTCGTCCAGCAGCGAGACCTGACCCGGGAAGTACCCGGACTGCTCGCCCCACTTCTGGGCGAACTCGCCCGTGGTCATCATCTCGATGAACGCGAAGGCCAGGTCCTTGTCCTCGGCCGTCTCGAACATGCTCAGGTGCGATCCGCCCAGCACGGACGGGGACATGCCGCCGTCCTTGCCCGGGATCGGCACCGCCGCGAACTTGCCGTCCATGTCGGGGTTGGCGTCGACGATCGCGCCCGGTGTCCACGAACCCATGACCGCCATGCCGACGTCGCCCGCCGCGAACGAGTCGAGCACGTCGGTCTCGCGCCAGGTGGTCGCACCGGCGGACGAGTAGCCGCCCTCGGTGGCCAGGCCCGTCCAGAACTCGATGCCCTCCTGCGACTCGGGGCTGTCGAGCTGCGAGGTCCAGGTGTCGCCCTCGAGCGTGGCGACCTCGCCGCCCGCGCCCCACACCCACGGGTAGACGGTGAACTCGGCGTCACCGGGGACCGCCACGGCGATCTTGTCCGGGAACTCCTCCTTCAGCGCGGCGGCCGCGTCCTCCAGCTCGGCCCACGTGGTCGGCGGCTCGACGCCGGCCTGCTCGAACATCTCGGTGTTGTAGACCAGCGAGCGCACCCCGGCGTACCAGGGCATGCCGTAGAGCTGCCCGTCGTACGTCCCGGCCTCGACGAGCCCCTCGACGAGGTCGTCCGTGACCCCGGCGCCCTCCACCTGCTCGTCGAGCGGCGCGAGCGCGCCGGCGTCGGCGAACTCGGGGGTCCAGGTGGTGCCGGTCTCCGCGACGTCCGGGGTCGTGCCGCCGGCGATGGAGGTGACGAACCGGTCGTGGGCGTCCGCCCACTCGACGAACTCCACATCGAGCGTCGCGCCGGTCTCCTCCTCGAACGCGGTGGAGACCTCGTCGAAGAAGTCGTCGGCGTCCGGGTTCGTGCCCTGCATGATCCAGACGTTCAGGGTGCCGTCACCCTCGCTCGCGTCGTCGCCGCTGCCGCCGCCGCAGGCGGCCGTCGTGGCCGCGACAGCCAGTGCACCGATGGCTGCCGCTATGGGCCGCCGCATCGCTCGAGTCATCGTTCGGCTTCCTTCCGCTCGGTGCCGCGAGAGTAGCCAGATGAATATCTGAGAAATGAACTTCCCAATACGCGGCATTGCGTGGAGATTACTGACGGAGTCAGGTATCTGCTAGGGGTGTTACCAAACCGTGATTGCTCATCATCACATGGCGCCTAGGGAACGCGCGCGGTCCATTCCGGCGTACCGAACTTCGACTCGACCAGGCGCTCCGCCAGCGACCACTCCGCCGAGGTGATCTCGCCGGTCACCGTGCGGTACCGCGCACGGAACGACGCCTCGAGCGCGTCCATCACCGCGGTGCGGCCGAGCCCGGTCTGGGAGCGCAACGGGTCGACCCGCTTGTTCGCGCTCCGGGTGCCCTTGTCGCTGAGCTTCTCGCGCCCGATGCGCAGCACGTCGGTCATCTTGTCGGCGTCCATGTCGTAGGCCATCGTCGCGTGGTGCAGGACGGCGCCCCCGGCCAGCCGCTTCTGGGCGGCCCCGGCGATCTTGCCCGCGGGCGAGGCGATGTCGTTGAGCGGCACGTACGCGGCGTCGATGCCGAGCCCGTGCAGCGCGCCGATCACCCAGTCGTCCAGGAACGCGTAGGACCGTTCGAAGCTCAGCCCGTCCACGAGCGAGCCGGGCACGTACAGCGAGTACGAGATGGTGTTGCCGGGCTCCATGAACATGGCGCCGCCCCCGGAGATCCGCCGGATCACGCGGGCCCCGTGCCGCGCCGCGCCCTCGACGTCGACCTCGTTGCTCAGCGACTGGAACGATCCGATGATCACCGCGGACTCGTCCCACTCCCAGAACCGCAGGGTCGGCCCGCGGCGCCCCGCACCGAGCTCCTCGGTCAGCACCTGGTCGAGCGCGACGTTGAGCAGGGGCGACACCGCGGGGGTACGGATCACCTGGAACTCGTGGTCCTCCCAGGCGGTCGCGTGGCCCAGCGCGCGCCGGGTGGCCACCGCCACGGCGTCGGCGTCGAACCCGACGGCGGTCGCACCCTCCAGCGCCCCTCGCACGGCCTCGGCGAGCTGCGCCTTGGAGGCGTCGGCGGGCAGCTCGTCGAGGGCCTCCCCCATCGCCTCGAGGGCCTCGTCGGGTTCGAGGAAGAAGTCCCCGCTCACCCGCGTGCCCGTCAGCCGGCCGGGCGGGCCGTCGGCCTCGACCACCTCGGTCTCGACACGAACCAGCTTTCCGTGTGGAACCTTGAACTCTCCTCGCACGTGTTCACAGTAGGCGACGGTGCCTGCGGTGCCCGACGCCGGAGTCCGACCTTTGGTACGGAAGGTACGACTCCGGCGTCTGGCACATCCGAAATTTGGCCAGATGAGGTCGTAGAACAGACCAGAATTTCCTCCTCTCTTTAGACAACCTTGCCCTGGTTTCGTGTCAGAATGACCTGGTGTCCGAACTCGCACAGGGTATTGATGAGATGGCGGTCGACGCCTGGGTCGTCGCTCTCGACGTAGGCGGCAGCGGCTCGCGCCTTGTCGCTGAATTCGGCAACTCCACCCACCCCGAGCGCATCAGCCTGAGCGGACGCGCCGTCAAGGTGAACCACCACGGCAGCGACGCTCCGGCGGTCGTCGCCTCACTGTGCCAGTCGTTCAACGCATGGGCCGCCCGCATGGGCCACGACGGGATGAGCGACGGCAGCACCGCCCCCGTCGCCTCCGCCGCTGTCGGCATCACCGGCCTGACCTCGCTGGTCGAGAAGCCGACCGACGTGCACGACATCCTGGCGCGCGAGCTGCGGACCAACCGCACCGCCGTCGCCGGTGACGCGCTCACCGCCCACCTCGGTGCCCTGGCCGGCCGTGCCGGAGCCGTGCTCTCGGTGGGCACCGGCGCCGTGGCGTTCGGCTACGACGGCGTGAGCCGCTGGCGCCGCGCCGACGGCTGGGGCCACCTGCTCGGTGACCTGGGCGCGGGCGTCTGGGTCGGCGGCGAGGCGCTGCGCGCCGCAGGCCGCTACCACGACGGTGCCTCCCGCGGTGCCTCGAAGCGCCTGCTGGAAGCAGCGGTCGCCAAGTTCGGCCTCATCGAGAGCTGGCCCAACCAGTTCTACAAGAACGCGGAGCGCGCCCGGCAGCTCGCCTCGATGGCCCCTGAGGTCATGATCGCGGCGGCCGAGGGTGACCCGACGTCGATCCGCATCCTCGAGGAGGCCGGGCGACACCTGGCCGACACGCTGTCGAGCGCGCTCGGCCGCGGCATCCCGCCGCTCGCGTCGACGACCGGCCGCCTGGTGCAGGAGGAGTCGCCGCTCACGGTGTCGCTCACCAAGCACCTCTCGGAGGACCGGCCCGACGTCTCGCTCGTACCGAGCGCCGGTTCGCCGCTCGACGGAGCGCTCAAGCTGGCCCAGCGCCTGCGCGAGACGCCGCAGTCGGTCGCAGGCTTCCGGCCGTGGCTCACCGTCCGGGTGGACGGCCACCACACGCTCCACGAGGCCGCCGAGGACATGGGGGCCGCGGACATCCTCACTGCTGAGCTCTCGGCGACCGAGCTGCCCGGTGACGAGCTTCAGTGACGGACGGTCGTTCACCGACGCGTTCCTTCACTACTCCGTCGTGCCCGAATCCCCGGTACGGGTGTAAGTTCTCGACCCCTAGACCCCCCACCCCATCCCGGGAGATGCGACATGACAGGTGACGTCCTCGTCCGACTCAGGCGCGCACTACCGACGCTGCGACCAGCGGAAGCCAGAGTGGCGCAGACGGTCCTCGACGACCCGAACACGGTCGTCCAGTCGACCATCACGGAGCTCGCCGGTCACGCGGACACGTCACAGGCCACCGTGGTGCGGTTCTGCCGTGCCGTCGGCTACGCCGGCTACCCCGAGTTCCGGATCGACCTGGCGCAGGCGACCAGCCGGCGCGAGGTGGAGATGGAGCGCTCCGGCATCGCCGAGGGCGAGATCAACCAGACCGACGACATCGAAGCCGTCGTCTCGAAGATCGCGTTCCACGAGGCCCGGACCATCGAAGAGACCGCTCGGATGATCGACACCGACGCGATCGAGCGGGTCGCCACGGCCATCTCGGAGGCCAAGCGGGTCGACGTCTACGGCGTGGGTTCGTCCAACCTCGCCGCCGCCGACCTCGCGATGAAGCTGCAGCGCATCGGCGTCTTCGTGTTCAGCTCGCCCGACCCGCACCAGCAGCTCGCCTCGTCGGCGCTGCTCGAGCCGGGCCACGTGGCGATCGCCGTCTCGCACTCAGGACAGACGCGGGAGACCAACCAGGCGCTGGAGATCGCCCGCAAGCGCGGCGCGCTCACCGCGGCGATCACGAACTTCCCGGACGCGCCGATCGGCCTCGTGTCCGACGTCGTCCTGGCCACCACGGCCCGCGAGACCCAGTTCCGGGTCGGCGCCATGTCGAGCCGCATCGCCCAGCTCACCGTCGTGGACTACCTGTTCGTCCGCGTCGCGCAGCGTACGTACGACCGCTCGTCGATCGCCATCAAGGCGACGTACGAGGCGGTGCGCGACCAGCGCCTCGACCTGGGGAACAGCAAGACGGACCGCCCGGCGGCCCCGGCCGCCCCGGTCGGCTGACCGGACTCCCCCTTCCGGCTACGTTCTCTGGCGAGGAGGTCTCGGCAGGTTCGACCAGCGGTGGTCGAGCCTGCCGAGACCTCCTCGCCAGAGTTCTTTCCTCGGTGTCCTCAGGGGCGGGGCTCCACGCCTGACTTCAGCAGGCCGTAGACGTACGCCTCGGTGACCGCCTCCCAGGCCGCCTCGACCACGTTGGGGCCCACACCGACGGTGGACCAGGAGTGCTCGCCGTCGGTCGTCTCGATCAGCACCCGGGTGATCGCATCGGTGCCGAGCTCCGTGTCGAGGATGCGCACCTTGAAGTCGATGAGCTCGAACCGGCTGAGCTCCGGGTAGACCTGGGACAGCGCGGTGCGCAGCGCCTGGTCCAGCGCGTTGACGGGGCCGTTGCCCTCGCCCGTCGTCACGATCCGCTCGCCGCCGGCCCGGATCTTGACGGTCGCCTCGGCCACGGCGACGGCGTCGGGCGCGTGGACCGCCGGCGGCGCCGCGCCCGCGGGGACGGTCTCGATGATGGTCCGCCACGACTCGACCGTGTAGAACTCCGGACGTCGGCCCAGCTCGGACCGCAGCAGGAGCTCGAACGACGCGTCGGCGGCCTCGTAGGTGTAGCCGGCGGCCTCGTCCGCCTTCACGCGGTTCGTGACCCGGGACAGCAGCTCGCCCTGGCCGGCGAGGTCGAAGCCCAGCTCACGGCCCTTGAGCTCGATCGAGGCACGGCCTGCCATGTCGGAGACGAGCATGCGCATGTCGTTGCCGACCAGGGTGGGGTCGGTGTGCTGGTACATGTCCGGGTCCACGCGGATGGCGCTGGCGTGCAGCCCACCCTTGTGCGCGAACGCGCTCGCCCCGACGTACGGCTGGCGCGCGAACGGCGAGATGTTCGTGATCTCGCTGATGGCGTGCGCGATCCGCGCGGCCTCGCGCAGGCCGCCGTCGGCCAGGAGCGACATGCCGCCCTTCAGCTCGAGGTTGGCGACGACGGTGACGAGGTCGGCGTTGCCGGTGCGCTCGCCGTACCCGTTGACGGTGCCCTGCACGTGCGTGGCGCCCGCCTCGACGGCGGCGAGCGAGTTGGCGACGGCGCAGCCGCTGTCGTTGTGCGCGTGCACGCCCAGCAGCTGACCGGCCCCGGGCGTGATCGCGCCCTTCAGCTCCCCCACGATCTCGCCGATCCAGGTCGGCAGCATGCCGCCGTTGGTGTCGCAGAGCGTGACGACCTCGGCACCCGCCTCGAACGCGGCGGTGACCGCGCTCGTCGCGTACTCGGCGTCGTGCCGGTAGCCGTCGAAGAAGTGCTCGGCGTCGAGCACCACGCGGCGGCCCTCCGCGACGAGGAACGAAACGGTGTCGGCGATCATCGCGAGGTTCTCGGCGCGGGTGGTCTTCAGGGCGCGCTCCACGTGCCGCACGTCCGACTTGGCCACGAGCGTCACCACGGGCGTCGCGGCGTCGAGCAGTGCCCGCACCTGCTGGTCGTCGCCCGCCCGGACCCCCGCCCGCCGGGTCGCCCCGAAGGCGGCGAGCACCGCGTTCTTCAGGGTGAGCTCGGTGGCGGCCCGCGCGAAGAAGTCGGTGTCCTTGGGGACCGCGCCCGGCCAGCCGCCCTCGATGAAGCCGACACCCAGCTCGTCGAGAAGAACCGCGATCGCGAGCTTGTCGGAGACGGAGAGGTTCATCCCCTCCTGCTGCGCGCCGTCGCGCAACGTCGTGTCGTACACCTGGAACGAGGCGGCGGTCAACGAGGAGGTGGTCATCGATGCTCCCAACGATGTGGCTGACGAGAGGGCTGACGATCCCGCTGGGGCAGGGACCGCCAGACCAACAAAAAAAGACCCTCCGGGTGTGGAAGGTCTGCGCGTCCGGTGGGGTGTCTCCGGACGCGCTACGAAATGATGATCGCCTGTCGCAGGGTGAAGCGCGGGGTCATGCGGGTCATCGTGCCACAGGCGGCCGGACGACGGAAGTGGTGACCAGCAGGCGGACCGGCCTCGCCTGGCGCACTTCACCCGCCTCTCCGCCGGCTCTTCCGTTGACAGCAGATACTTACTCGGTAACTATCAGTGCGAGAGGTAGTTACCCAGTAAGCAACCGACAGGGAAGTGAGCCGCCTCGTGTCCATCCGCCAGGGGTTCCTCGCGCTCCTCAGCGAGCAACCCATGCACGGCTATCAGCTGCGCCAGGAGTTCGAGCGCCGCACGGGCGGTGCCTGGCCGCTCAACATCGGGCAGGCGTACACGACGCTCGCGCGCCTGCAGCGCGACGGTCTCGTCGAACCCGTCGCGGAGGGCACGGAGGACTCGCCCGAGCAGTTCCGCCTCACCGAGTCCGGCGCCGCCCAGGCCGAGGCCTGGTGGGTCACGTCCGTCGGACGCGAGAAGCCGGGCCGTGACGAGCTGGCCATCAAGCTCGCCCTCGCGGTGACCGTGCCCGGGGTGGACGCCACCGCCGTGGTGCGGCGGCAACGGGACGAGACGCTGCGCGCGCTGAGAGCCCTGACGAAGCAGAAGCGCGACCTCGATCCCGCCGTCGACCTCGCCCACTCCCTCGTGCTGGAGTCCCAGGTCTTCGCCGCGGAGGCCGAGGCGCGCTGGCTGGACCACGTCGAGGCCTCGGTCGCGGCATACGGGCCGGCCGGGGCCGGCGCAGCGGGTAGCGACCACAGGACGACCCGGCCCACCGAGGCACTGACCGAGGCAACGACCGATGCAACGACCAAGGAGATGACGCGATGACCGTCCCGCTCGAGATGAAGGGCGTCACCCGCGTCCACGGCCGCGGTGCGGGCGAGGTGCATGCCCTGCGCGGCATCGACCTGACGGTCCGGGTCGGCGAGCTGGTGGCGGTCATGGGGCCGTCCGGCTCCGGCAAGTCCAGCCTGCTGAACGTCGCGGGCGGTCTGGACACCCCGACGTCGGGCAGCGTGCGCGTGGCAGGCACGGACATCGCACGCCTGGGGGCGCGCGAGCGCGCCGCCGTGCGACGCCGTGACGTCGGCTTCGTGTTCCAGGACCTCAACCTCGTGCCCGCACTCACCGCCGTGGAGAACGTGGCGCTCCCCCTGGAGCTGGACGGTGTGCGGCCGGGCACCGCCCGTGCCGACGCCGAGGCGGCGCTCACCGAGGTCGGGCTGCTGGAGGCGGCGGACCGGTTCCCGGAGGACCTGTCCGGCGGTCAGCAGCAGCGCGTGGCGATCGCCCGTGCCCTGGTGGGGCCCCGGCGGCTGGTGCTCGCGGACGAGCCGACCGGTGCGCTCGACTCCGTGACCGGCGAGGCCGTGATGCGTCTCCTGCGGGCACGGGTCGACGCCGGTGCGGCGGGCCTGCTCGTCACGCACGACGCGCGGTACGCGGCGTGGGCGGACCGGACGGTGCACCTGCGCGACGGCCGCATGGAAGGCGGCGGGTCCCGCTCCGACGTCGACGGCGCAGGCCTGGACGAGAGCGGCGAGCTGCAGGGAGCTGACGCGTGAACGCCAGGATTCCGGGCACCGACCGGCCGACGGCAGGGCTCTGGTCCCTGCAGGTGGTCGGCCGCTGGCGGCTCGCGCTCCGGCTCGCGCGGCGCGACCTGCTCCGGAATGCGGGTCGCGCCGTGCTCATCGCGGTGATGGTGACACTGCCCGTGGCCGCGGGGTCGTTCGTGATGACCACGCTCGAGTCCAACGAGCCGTACGCACCCGCGGACACCGAGGCCGAGCTCGGACCGGGCCTCCAGGCGAAGATCGAGGGCATCGGCGGGCCGATCGAGCAGTTCTGGCAGGGAGACAGCCCACGATGGTTCTGGGACGCCGCGGGCTGGACGAAGTACGACACGGCGACAGCGGTCTCGATGCCGTACCAGGACCTCGAGCAGAGCATCGAGCGCCACCTGCCCGACGACGACCAGCTGGTCCGGGCGCTCAAGGGCACGGTCCGTCTCGACGACGGCGAGGGTGCCGCCATGTCGGTCGCCGTGCAGACCGACTTCGCCGAGCCCGACGTCGCGGCCCGGTTCCCGGTGCTGCAGGGGCACCTGCCCGGCGACGGTGAGATCGCCGTGACCGAACGGCACCGGGACCTGGGGCTCGAGCTCGGCGACACCGTCGAGGTCGAGCTGGCCGACGGCACGACCACCACCGCGACGGTCAGCGGCGTCGTCCCCCGCACCATCGACATGATCTCGCCGGTGCTCCTGCCGGAGTCGGGCCCGCTCACGCCGCCCCAGGAGGTCACCTCCGGCGGCTTCGACTACCCGCTGTGGTACGTGGTCGGTGACGCCCCCGTCACCTGGTCCGACGTCCAGGACATCAATGCTGCCGGCGCGTTCGTGACCAGCAGGGCCGTGCTCCTCGACCCACCGGCGCCCGCGGACACCGGGAGCACGTGGTCCGGCTACGTCGACTGGGCGGCCCTCTCCGTGATCGTCGCGCTGGTGGTGGTCGGGCTGCTGGAGGCGGTCTGGCTCATCGGGCCCGCCTTCGCGGTCGGCGCGCGGCGAGACACCCGGTCGCTCGCGCTGCTGGCCGTCAACGGGGCGCCTGCGCCCGCCCTGCGCGCCGTCATGCTCGCCCGCGGGCTGCTCACCGGGGCGGCAGGATCACTGGCCGGGGTCGCTCTCGGGGTCGCGGCGACCGCGGTGCTCGCCCAGGTCATCCCTGACCGGCTCCCCGCGCTGCGCCTGCCGGTGGGCCCGCTCGCCGTGATCCTCGTGGTCGGGGTGCTGCTCGCCATCCTCTCCGCCTGGCCGCCGGCCCGGCGCGCGGCACGCGCCGACGTCGTCACCGTGCTGGCCGGGCGACGGCCCGAGGTCTCGACCCCCCGGTGGCCCACCGTCGTCGGCGCGAGCGCCGCGGTCGGCGGTGTCGTCCTCGCCGTGGTGGCCGGCGCCCAGCACTGGGCCGTCGGGCTGTCCGCGGGCATCGTGGTCGCGGACCTCGGCCTCATCCTCGCCTGCGGCGGCATCGTCGCCCTGCTCGGCCGTGTCGCGCGCCGACTGCCGTGGACGTGGCGGTTCGCCCTGCGCGACGCCGCACGCTACCGGGCCCGCACCGTGCCCGCCGTCGCGGCAGTGCTGGTCGCCATGGCCGGGGCAACAGCCGGGTTGACCTACTTCGACGCCGAGAAGGTCGTGGTGGAGGAGGCGTCGTGGTACAGGCCATGGGCGTCGACCGGGACGGTCGCCGTAACGCAGGGATACGGGCACGTCTTCGCGGAGGACGAGTCCGAACGCCTGCAGGACCTCGTCGACGAGGCGCTCCCCGACGCCGGGCCGCTCCTGACCCTCCCGGTCGCCGTGGTCCCCGCATCCGCCGACAACGATTCGGCTCCTCGCCGAGAGCTGCTCGACCTGGCCGTCCTGCCGGTCGATCCGGCCGGCCTCGACGTCAGCCTGTCCGCCAACTACGACCGCTGGCCCGGCCCCGTGGTCACCGACGGGTCGGACCGACGGTTGCTGCACGCGCTCGGCATCCCCGAGGAACACCTCGACGACGTCGCCACGGCGCTCGCCGACGGACGCCTGCCTCTGCCGTCCTCACACGTCGACGCCGACGGCAACGCGACCGTGACGGTCCGGGCGTACCTCGACGACCGGCCCGTGGAGGACAGGGTGCTCCCTGCCGCCGTCGTGGGAACCCCCGGAGAACCGATCCCGAACCTCCCGATCCTGCCGGAGGCGCTCCTCGACGAGCTGGGTGCGGAACCGGCGGTCGGGGCGTACCTGGTCGAGAACCCGACCGTGCCGACCTCCGAGCAGGAGGCGCTGCTGCAGACCCGGGTCGACGCAGAGCTCGTCGGGTTCGCCTCGGACAGGGCACTCGACGTCAGGGTCGAGGCGGGCAGGCAACCCGGCCAGGGCACCGACAGCCTGCTGGGGACGCTCTCCACGCCGTGGAGCGGCGATGCTCGGCCCGTCGTGGGCCTGGCCATCGCGCTCGCGGCGGTGTTCCTCGCGCTGGCCGGGACCTGGTCGGCGGTCGCCCTGTCCGCGGTCGACGCGCGGCCCGACCTGGCGACGCTCGCCGCGGTGGGCGCGGCGCCGTCGGCCCGACGGCGGGTGGTCGCCGCGCAGGCCGCGACGATCTCGGTGATCGGGTCGGTTCTCGGCCTTGTGGCGGGCGTCGCGGTCGGCATCGGATGGACGCTGCTGTCCGGGTATCCGGTCGCGGTTCCCTTGCTCCAGGTCACCGCGCTCACCGTCGTCGTCCCGGTCCTGGCCACCATCGCGGCCTGGACGGTGACCCGCTCCCGCCTCACCCTGACCCGCCGCCGTTCCTGAACCGAGGAGGACCGATGAGGCTCGCACGCCGCGTCACCTACGGCACGCTCAGCATGCTGCTCGCCGCCGGCGTGGCGCAGGTCGACTTCTGGCCGCTGTCCGCGTACAAGCTGTTCAGCGGCGTGCGCACCGACACCGTCACGGCCACCCGGCTTGTCGCCACCCTCGACGACGGGCGGGAGACCGCGGTCGGCAGGGGCACGGACCCCGTGCTGGGGCCCACCCAGAACTTCCTCCCGGAGCTCGACGACGCCGACCCTGCCACCCGCCAGGTCATGCTCACGACCTGGCTGGAGCAGGCCGGCCTGGACCCGGGTGCGGTCCGGGACCTGCGCACCGAGCGGGTGCGCCGGGTGGTGGACCCCGCGACGCTCGCCTGGTCGGAGACGGTCGAGGACGTGGTGTGGACGGGTGGGCTCACCGCGGGGAGCGAGCTGTGACCGCCCTGCTCCGCAGGGCGCTGGCGCTGCTCCGGAGGCTGGACGCCGCGCTCGTCGCGCCCGGGCCGGGCGGACGCGTCCACAACCTGCGGACACTGCTGGCGCTCCTGTTCGGCCTGCGGCTCGCGACGCGCGACTGGACGCTGATCGCGCAGCGGCCTCCCGAGCTCACCGAGCACCTCTGGCTCCTCGGCTGGCTGCCGGGCCCCGTCCCGGCGCCGATGCTGACCGCGCTCCAGATCGCCGGGCTCGCGGGCGTCGCGCTCGTGCTGACCCGGAGGTCGCCGCACGCCGGCTTCGCCCTCGCCTGGGGTGCGCTGCTCGTGCTCGCGGGGCTGTGGGGTGCGTCCGGCAAGTTCACGCACAACGACCTCCTGGGTCTCACGGTCGCGTTCCCGCTCCTGTTCGCCGGGACGCCGGACCTTCCGCCCGACGCGCGGGAACCGGGTGGGTCGGGTGGGCCGGGTGGGCCGCACGGACCCTCTGCCGAGGCCGCGGACCCGGCCTGGGGCTGGCCACCCCGCGCGGCGCTCGGTGTGCTGGGCTGCGTCTACTTCCTGACCGGAGCGCAGAAGGTGGCGCACGGCGGCTCCGACTGGGTGCTCGGCGACTCGATGGCGTGGATCCTGCGTCAGGGCAGCTCGCCCTTCGGGGACGGGCTGACCCACCTCGTCGCGGACACCCCCCTGCTGCCGAACCTGCTGGCCGGCGGCGCCCTCGCCCTCGAGCTGTCGGCACCTCTGTGGCTCGCCTGGCAGCCGGCCCGGCTGCCGTTCGCCGCCGCGGTGACCCTGATGCACGGCAGCATCTGGGCGTTCCTCGGCATCGACTACGCCGCGTGGGTGCTGACGGTCTGGGCGGTGGTCCTGGCCACGGGAGTCCCGGCGCACTGGTCCACGGCTCGG
This sequence comes from Promicromonospora iranensis, assembly GCF_028994775.1. Classification (GTDB taxonomy): domain Bacteria; phylum Actinomycetota; class Actinomycetes; order Actinomycetales; family Cellulomonadaceae; genus Promicromonospora; species Promicromonospora iranensis_A. Next base: position 439,739 of record NZ_JAJQMN010000004.1, read on the forward strand.
GCGACGGCCGACACCGGCGGGCGGGCTGCCGCCGGGCGGCGACGGACTCCGGCCGGGACCTCCGGGACGGCACGGATCGCCGGGACCGTACCGAGCGCCGGGATCACCGGGATGCCCGTGATCCCCGGGGTCGCCGGCAAGGAGCAGGCGACGTGACGGACGCCGTCGTCGTCGGGGCCGGCCCGAACGGGCTGGCCGCCGCCCTCGTGCTCGCCCGCGCCGGCCTGGCCGTGACGGTGCTGGAGGAACAGGATGTCCCGGGCGGAGGGGCACGCACGCTCGACCTCGGCCTCGCGCCCGGGATCGTGCACGACATCTGCTCGGCGGCGCACCCGATGGCCTGGGCGTCACCGTTCCTGGGCGATCTGGGCATCGAGCTGCTGACGCCGGAGGTGTCCTACGCGCAGCCGCTCCCGGGCGGGCGGGCCGGGATCGCGTACCGCTCCCTCGACCGGACGGTCGAGGGACTCGGCGCGGACGGGCGCGCCTGGGAGCGGATGGTGGGGCGGCTGTCCAGGGACGCAGGAAGGCTCGCCGGGCTGGCCCTCGGCGACCTGCCCCGGCTGCCCGGCGCCGTGCTGCGGGGAACGACGAGCGTGCGGGACGTGGCCCTGCTCGCGGCCCTGGGCGCCCGCGTCGGCGCCGCGGGGACGATGCTCCGGCCCGGGAGCGAGCGCGCCCTGGGCTTCCGCGGTGACGTGGCGCCCGCACTGCTCGCCGGCGTCGCCACCCACGGCATCACGCCGCTGCCCTCGGTGCCCGCGGCCGCCGTCGCACTGCTCCTCGCGGCGCTGGCGCACGACGGCGCCGGATGGCCGGTCCCGCGCGGCGGCTCGCGGGCCATCGTCGACGCGCTCGTCGGCGCGCTGGAGGCGGCGGGAGGGCAGCTCGTCACCGGCCACCGGGTGGCGTCCCGCGCGGACCTGCCGCCCGCGCGGGCCTACCTCTTCGACACGGCGCCCGAGGTCGTGGCAGCCGTGTTCGGCGACCAGATGCCGGCAGCGGTCCGACGTCGGCTCGCGGCGCCCCCTCGACGCGGCGCGGCGGCCAAGGTCGATCTCGTGCTCTCGGGCCCGGTCCCGTGGGAGGTGACCGACGTCGGCAGGGCCGGGACGGTCCACGTGTCGGGCACCCTCGTCGACATCGCGCGGGCGGAGGCCGACGTCGCGGCGGGACGGCACGCCGAGCGGCCGGTGTGCCTGGTGTCGGACCCCTCGGTGGTGGACCCGGGGCGGGCGTCCGGCAGGCTGCGGCCACTCTGGGCCTACGCGCACGTACCGCTCGGCTCCGACCGCGACGTGACAGGGGACGTCGTCCGGCAGATCGAACGGTTCGCCCCGGGATTCCGCGACGTGGTCGTGGCCTCCCGGTGCGTGCCCGCCGCACGTATGGCGCACCACAACGCCGCTCTGGTCGGCGGCGACATCCTCGGCGGGGCGCTCACACTCCCCCGCCTCGCGCTGGGACCGGCCCGCCTGCCGGACCCGTACGCGACCGGCGCGGACGGGGTGTGGCTCTGCTCGTCCTCGACCCCGCCCGGCCCCGGCGTGCACGGCTTGTCCGGCGTGCACGCGGCACGGCGGGTGCTGGAGCGGCTCGGCTGACGCACCGTCCCGGGAAGGGCTGGTGGGCTGCCCACGCTTCTTCTCCGCCAGCCCTCCAGCAGCGGAGAATTTCCGGTCGATGTCGGTCATCTCGCTTCTTGCGCGGATCTTTGAACTTTTGTTTGCTAATCGCCATAAGTCCGGGATAGGTTGCTCAGGACGACGATGTCGATCCGGGGAGCGATGATGCACGACGACGCCTCTGCACGCCACAACGCAGCAGAACGCACTGGAATCTGGTTCGTCGGAGCCCGTGGCTCCGTGGCCAGCACCGCAGCCGTGGGACTGGCGGCCATCGCCGACGGGCAGGCCCCGCCGACAGGCTGCGTCACCGCACGGGAGCCATTCACGTCCGCCGGGCTGCCCGAGTTCGCGGACCTGGTGGTGGGCGGGCACGACATCTCTTCCGTCACCATGACGAAGCGTGCGGAGTGCCTCGTCGAGACCGGGATGATCCCGCCGCGGCTGCTGGCCGCCACCCACGACGCGGTCGAACGGGCGGATGCCGAGGTGCGTCCCGGATACGACCCGCGCGCCGACACGGACGACACCTCCCAGCAGGCCGTCGCCGAACGGCTCGCCGCCGACATCACCTCCTTCCGCGAGCGGCACGACCTGGCACGCGTCGTCGTGATCGACCTGTCCTCGACCGAGGCGCCGGTCGCCCTGGTGCCCGAGCACGACGACCTCGACGCCCTGCTCACCGCCCTCGCCGACCCGGCCCGCGCGGTGCTTCCCGCGTCGTCCGTCTCGGCGTACGCGGCGATCCTTGCCGGAGCCGCGTACGCCGCCTTCACGCCGTCGGCCGGCATGGGGATCCCCGCCCTGGCCCAGCTCGCGAGCGAACGCGGCATCCCCGTCGCGGGGCAGGACGGCAAGACCGGCCAGACCTGGCTCCGCACGGTGCTGGCGCCCGCGTTCGCGGCGCGCGGGCTGAAGGTCCTGTCGTGGGCGGGTACCAACCTGCTCGGCGGCGGTGACGGCGCCACCCTCGCCGACCCCGACGCCGTCCGCAGCAAGCTCGCCACCAAGTCCCGGGGACTGACAGCGCTGACCGGGAGCGAGACGACGCCCCTGCACATCGACAACGTGCCCGACCTGGGCGACACCAAGGTCGCCTGGGACCACGTGCACGTCGAAGGGTTCCTCGGCTCGCGGCTCACGCTCCAGACCACCTGGAGCGCCCACGACTCGATGCTCGCCGCGCCGCTCGTCCTCGACCTGGCTCGCCTGCTCGCGCTCGCCCACGCCGCGGGGATCAGCGGCGCGGTCCCGGAGCTGGGCTTCTTCTTCAAGGACCCGTGGGACTCCGACGTGCACGACGCCGCCGACCAGGCCCGCGCCCTCGAGGAATGGGTCCGCCGCACCTCGGCGCAGGTCCGGTCATGAGGCCGGTGCCGGAACCCCGGTTCAGTCCCCGCTTCGACCCTCCGCTGCACGACGACACGCCCCGCCCCACCTCGGGTGGTCCGGCGCACCGGCCCAGTCTCGGCGACCTCGCCGAGCTCGTCCGCGCGCCCGCGGCCCTGAGCGTGGTCGGCGACTCCCTGGCGGGGCTCGCCGCCGCCCGCGCGGGCACGCCGACGGCGCTGCGCGGACGGCACGCCCTGCTGCCGGTCGCCTCCGCCTGCCTCTACCTGGGCGGCATGGCCCTCAACGACTACGCCGACCGGCACCTCGACGCCACCGAGCGCCCCGAACGGCCCATCCCCTCGGGCCGGGTCACGCCGCGCGGCGCGCTCCTGGTCGGCACCGCGCTCACCGCGGGCGGCATCGCGGCGGCCGGAGCCGCCGGCGGCCGCCGGGCGCTCGCGGTCGCCGTCCCGCTCGCCGCATGCGTCTGGACCTACGACCTGGTCGCCAAGGAGCACCCGACAGGACCGTTCGTCATGGCCGCGTGCCGCGGGCTGGACGTGCTGCTGGGCGCGACGCCCGGGCACCTGCGGTCCGCGCTCCCGGCCGCCGCCGGCCTGGCCGCCCACACGCTCGGCGTCACCGTGCTCTCCCGCGGCGAGGTGCACGGCACGACGGCGGGGATCGCGGGCGGTGTCGCCGTCGGGACCCTCGCTGGTGCGGCAGCAGCGGCGGCCACCGCCCCGGCCGCCGGCTCGGTGACCACCGGCCGCCGCTCCGCCGTCCGCTGGACCACCGTCGCGGCCGCCGGCGCCTACGCGGCGACCTGTCTGCCCGCCCAGGTCCGCGCGGCGGCCACGCCGACGGCGGCCAACGCCCGCACCGCCACCCGGTCCGGGATCCAGGCGATGGTGCCGCTCCAGGCCACCTGGGCGGCCCGCTCCGGCGGCCTCGGCACGGCGGCGCTCCTGGCCGGCGTCGCCGCCGTCGGGTACGGGCTGCGGCTGCTCGGCCGCGCCCGCGGCGCGGCGGGGGTGAGCATCACATGAGGCCGCCGTTCCTGCTGGGCTACGGCACCAACGGCTTCGGCGACCACCCCCTGCACACGGCGCTCGACGTGCTCGACGACGTCGGGTACGACGCCGTCGCGCTCACCCTCGGGTTCCCGCACCTGGACCCGTTCGCGCCGCTGGCCGGCGACGACGTCACCGCGGTCCGCGCCCACCTCGGACGGATGCGTGGGGGTTCCGGAGCGGCGGTGGTCGTGGAGACCGGCACCCGGTACCTGCTCGACCCGCTGCACAAGCACCGTCCCACGCTCGTCGACCGAGACGCCGCCCTGCGCATGCGCTATCTCGAACGGGCCATCGAGGTCGCGGCGGACCTCGACGCCCGCTGCGTCTCGTTCTTCTCGGGGATCCTGCCGGCCGACGCCGCTCCGTCCGACGGCTGGGCCAGGCTCCGCGACCGCATCCCCGCCCTGGTCGAGTACGCCGGGGAACGCGGCGTGCGGCTCGCGATCGAGCCCGAGCCGGGCATGCTCGTCGAGACGGTCGACGACGCCCTGCGGCTCCTGTCCGACGTCGGCATGCCGCCCGAGCTGGGGATCACCGTCGACGTCGGACACTGCCTCGTCGTGGAGCGCGGCGGGGTCGAGGGGGCCCTCCGCGCCGCCGCGCCCTACCTGAGCAACGTGCAGCTCGACGACATGCCGCGCACGCACCACGAGCACCGGCCCTTCGGGGAGGGCGCCATCGACCTGCCGACGGTGCTCGCCACCCTCGCCGACGTCGGGTACACGGGCGTCGCCGCCGTCGAGCTGCCCCGGCACTCCCACGACGCGCCCCGGCTCGCCCTCGACAGCCGCGCCGCCCTCATGCGGGCGTGGGCCACCGTCATCGGCACGCCGACCGGAGAAAGGACCGGACCATGAACGCTGACCGTCCTGCTGCGAGCGCCGTGCGGGGAAGGCTCCCGAACGACCTGCCGACCGACCTGGCGGGCTCGGACTGGCTGACCGATGCCCGGGCCGAGGTCGCCCGCGACCCGGACAGCATCACCCGTGCCTTCGCGTTCGCCGCCCGCCGGGTGGGCCGAGCGCCGCGGCGCCCCGACACCGACCCGGCAGGCGTCGTGCACGGCACGGTCGACGACGCGGCCCGGGCCGCACTCGTCGTCTCGCTGGCCGATGCCGTGGGCACCGGCCCGGACTGCGCGGAACGCCTGGTCGCCCTCTACCGGCAGGGTGACGCCGCCGAGCGGCGCGGCGTGCTGCGCGGGCTCGACGCACTGGCGGAACGCGGCAGCCTCGGCGGGCCCGCTGCCGATGCCGACGCCGGATCCGACGCCGGGACCGGCAGCGACGCCTCCGCGCTCGTGGCCGCCGGCCTGGAGCTCGCCGCCGACGCGCTGCGCACCAACGACCCGAGCCTCGTCGCGGCCGCCGTCGGCCCGTTCGGTGCCCGGCACCTGGACCAGCACACGTGGCGGCACGCGATCCTCAAGCTCGTCTTCCAGGAGGTGAGCCTGGAGGCCGCGAGCGGCCTCGCGGACCGTGCCGACGACGAGCTCGACCGCATGGCCCGCGACTTCGCGGCGGAGCGCCAGGCGGCCGGCCGCCCCGTGCCCACCGATCTCGGCCTGCTCACGAACGGCCCGCTCGCGAACACCCGGCTCGGCACCACGCCCAGCACCCCGAAGGAGTGACGTTGCGCATCCTCGACCCGCACATCCACATGACGAGCCGCACCACCGACGACTACGAGGCCATGTACGCCTCGGGCGTGCGGGCGGTCGTCGAGCCCGCGTTCTGGCTGGGGCAGCCGCGCACCAGCGTGAGCTCGTTCACCGACTACTTCGACTCCCTGCTCGGCTGGGAGAGGTTCCGCGCCGCGCAGTTCGGCATCCGGCACCACGCGACGATCGCGCTGAACCCCAAGGAGGCGAACGACCCGCGCTGCCGCGAGGTGCTCGCCGAGGTGCCCCGCTATCTGCTGAAGGACGGCGTGGTCGCCGTGGGCGAGGTGGGCTACGACTCCATGACCCCCGAGGAGGACGAGGTGTTCGCCGCGCAGCTGCAGATGGCACGCGACGCCGAGCTCCCCGTCCTGGTGCACACCCCGCACCGCGACAAGCTGTCGGGGACGCGCCGGACCCTCGACGTCGTGCAGGAGTCAGGGCTCCCGCCCGAGCGCGTACTCGTGGACCACCTGAACGAGACGAACGTCGCCCTCGTGCGCGACGCCGGCGCGTGGGCGGGGTTCTCCATCTACCCCGACACCAAGATGGACGAGGACCGCATGGTCGCCCTGGTCCAGGAGTACGGCACCGAGCGCATGATCGTGAACTCCGCCGCCGACTGGGGCCGCTCCGACCCGCTCAAGACCGTCAAGACCGGGCAGGCCATGCTGGCCGCCGGGTTCTCCGAGGACGACGTCGACCAGGTGCTGTGGCGCAACCCCGTCGCGTTCTACGGGCAGTCCGGCAACCTCGTGCTCGACCCCGTACCCGGGTTCACCGAGGGCGCGCCGCCCACCCCCGGCGTCGAGTTCGAGGGCTCCTCCGTCCTCCGCGGCGCGCGGGCCTGAGGGGATCCGAGATGCTGCTCTCCTACTGCACCAACGTCCACCCGTCCGAGGACCTCGACGGGGTCATCGACCAGCTCGCCCGGTACTCCGGGCCGGTGCGCGAGGCCGCGGGCCTCGACACCCTCGGTGTCGGGCTGTGGCTGCCCGCCGAGCTCGCGCACCGCCTCGACACGTCCGCCGAGGACCGGGACCGGCTGCGCGCGGCGCTCGCCGAGCACCGGCTCCAGGTGCACACCCTGAACGCCTTCCCGTACGGCGGTTTCCACCGCGAGGTGGTCAAGCTCGCCGTCTACTCCCCCACCTGGGCCGAACGCGCCCGCCTCGACTACGTCCTCGCCTGCGCGCGGGTGCTGGCCGACCTGCTGCCCGACGGCGCCTCCGGGTCCATCTCCACCCTGCCCCTGGCGTGGCGCGCCCCCTGGACCCGCGCCGACGACGACGAGGCGACCAAGGCGTTCGCCACGCTGTCCGCCGAGCTGCGCGAGCTGGCCGCACGCACCGGCCGGACCGTGCGCATAGCTGTCGAGCCCGAGCCGGGCTGCGTGCTGGACACGGTGGACGACGTCGTCGCGTGGCTCTCGGCGCGCACCGGCCCGGAGTGGCCGGAGGACCGGCGCATCGACCCCGAGTACATCGGCGTCTGCCTGGACACGTGCCACCTCGCGGTCTCGTTCGCCGACCCGGCGGGCGCCGTCCGCCGGATCACGGACTCGGGCCTGCGGGTGGTCAAGGTGCAGGCGTCCGCGGCCCTGGAGGTCGCGGACCTGTCGGCGCCGGGCGCGCGGGACGCCGTCGCCCGGTTCGTGGAGAAGCGCTACCTGCACCAGGTGCGCGAGCTCACGGCCTCCGGCGACGTGCTGGCCTCGGACGACCTGCCCGTCGCGCTCGGGAACACCGAGCGCCGGCCAGCCCTGCCGGGCCACGGCCCGTGGCGGGTCCACTTCCACGTGCCCCTGCACCACGAGCCCGCCCCGCCGCTCGCCGCGACGACGCAGGTGCTGCGCGACGCCGTCACCGCGGTCCTGGCCGCACCGCACGGCGCCGAGGCGCACCTCGACGTCGAGACCTACACGTGGTCGGTGCTGCCGCCTGACGTGCTGCCCGACGGCGCCGACGAGCTCGTCTCCGGCATCGCCGCGGAGCTGCGCTGGGCCCGGGAGAACCTGCTGACCACGGAAGGAGTCACCGCATGAACCACGACATGAAGCCCGTCCTGCTGCTCGACGTCGTCGGTCTCACCGGCCGGGCGCTGGCCCACATGCCGCGGCTGCGGCGGCTGGCCGCGGCCGGCTGGCAGTCCGAGCTCGCCACCGTGCTGCCCGCCGTGACGTGCAGCGTCCAGTCGACGATGCTGACCGGCATGATGCCGGCCGAGCACGGGATCGTCGGCAACGGCTGGTACTTCCGCGAGCTGGGCGACGTGTACCTCTGGCGCCAGCACAACAAGCTGGTCGCGGGCGAGAAGGTGTGGGAGACGGCCCGCCGGCACGACCCCACGTACGCCGCCGACAACGTCTGCTGGTGGTACGCGATGGGCATGACCACCGACATCACCGTCACGCCCCGCCCGATCTACCACGCCGACGGACGCAAGTCGCCCGACGCGTACGTCCGGCCCGCGGCGCTGCACGACGACCTGGTGGGCCGCTTCGGCGACTTCCCCCTGTTCACCTACTGGGGCCCGACGGCGTCCATCGCCTCGTCGCAGTGGATCGTGAACGTGACGAGGCACCTGCTGCGGACCCGGAAGTCCCAGCTCACGACGGCGTACGTGCCGCACCTCGACTACGACCTGCAGCGCTTCGGGCCGGAGTCGCCCGAGGCGGACCGCGCGGCGGCCGAGCTCGACGTCGTCCTGCGCCCCCTGCTCGACGACGCCGAGGCAGCGGGTGTCACCGTCGTGGTCGTCTCGGAGTACGGCATCGGGCCGGCGAACCAGCCGGTGGACATCAACCGGCTGCTGCGGCGCGAGGGCTTCCTGGAGGTCTACACGCAGGACGGCCGGGAACAGCTCGACCCGTGGACGTCGCGCGCCTTCGCCGTCGCCGACCACCAGGTGGCGCACGTGTACGTCGACGACCCGGCGGACGTGACCCGGGTGGCCGACCTGCTGCGCGGCGCACCCGGCGTCGACGAGGTGCTCGACCGCGAGGCGCAGGCCAGGTACGGGCTGGACCACGAGCGGGCGGGCGAGCTCGTCGTCGTGGCCGAGCCGGGCGCGTGGTTCACGTACTACTACTGGCTCGACGACGACCGCGCACCCGAGTTCGCCCGCGGCGTCGACATCCACCGCAAGCCGGGCTACGACCCCGCCGAGCTGTTCTTCAACCCCGCCGACCCGCTGGCCAAGGCGAAGGCAGGCCTCAACCTGGTGCGCAAGAAGCTGGGACTGCGGTACGCAATGAGCACCACCCCGCTCGACGCGTCGTACGTGCGCGGGACGCACGGACGCCTGCCGGACTCGTCGGCGGACACACCGCTCGTGCTCTGCTCCGACGACCGGGTACCGGCGTCGGTCGCCCGCTGGGTCGAGGACGACGCCGGCCAGGTACCGGCGACCGCGGTCAAGGATCTGGTCCTGGACCTCCAGGGCGCTCGCTGATCCTCGCAGGATCCCGGTTGTGAGCCCTGTTGTGCCGTGCGGCCTGGGCAGATGTGTGGTGGAGTGGACATAGGGCTCACAACCGGGAGGTACCGCGATGAGTGACCCGAACCGACCCTACGACGCCGACTACGGGGAGCAGCCGCCGCCGGCGGTCTATCCGCCGCCGGCACAGACTCCTGGGACTCCGACGCAGCCCGTGGGACGGACTGCCGACGGTGCAGCCGTCCAACCCGTCACGTCCGGCACCGAGAATCCTCGGCTCGGCCTCGAGGTAGGCCGCTTCTGGGCCGGAGCGCTCGCGACGACGCTCGTGGCCGCCCTGATCGGGCTGGCGGCGAACTTCATCCTCGGGGAAGTGCTGAACCTCGAGATCCGGGCACAGGCCGACCTGTTCGGCACCGGATCCGACATGATGGCCTGGGTGGTCGCGGGAGCGCTGTTCGCGCTCGCGGCGGCGGCCGTGCTCTATCTGCTCGTGATGAGCACGCCCCGGCCCCGGTCGTTCTTCGGCTGGGTGGTCGCCCTCGCGACGGTGATCCTCGCCGCGGTGCCCTTCGCGGGCCAGTTCGAGCTGGTGCCCGCCATCCTCGCCGCGATCATCTGGATCATCATCGGCTCCGCGGTCTACTCCCTGCTCACGGGGACGCTGAGCCGCACGGTGGTACGCCGCACGCCGACGGCCTGACCGTCCGGCGTCGGGCATACGGCTACTGCCGGGTCAGCACGTGCTGACCCGGCAGTAGCCGTATGCCCGACGAACGCGTCAGGGGGCGCCCGTGACCGTGGTGCCGCTCTTGGTCAGGGTGTAGCGCACCGTGTCGCCGCTCCAGAAGTGGAACGTCAGGTGGACCGTCCCGTCGTTGACCTCGGCGAAGAGCTCCGGGGTGAGCGAGATCGTGCCGGCCTCGTAGTCCGGCCGGAACGTCACGTCGAACTCCTTGTACGACGTCCAGTTCTGCGGCCCAGCGTTCGACCCGTCGGCGTAGGTCGCCTCCATCGTGGCGAGCTGGTCGCCCGTGAACGACGTCGGGATCTCGAACGACGCCGTGGTCCCTGAGGCGGCCCCCAGCACCGGCGTCTCCTGGTTGATGACGTGCACCGTCCACGGCACGCCGCCCGAGAACCGGGCCACCAGCTCGTCGGCCGGACCGGGCGTCCGGTCGCCCGCGAGCCGTTCCAGGAGCGCCGTGGACAGCGTGAGCCGATCGCCCGTGAGCGTGTAGTCGGTCCCGGCCGCCAGCTCCGCGCCGTCGTGCAGGAGGGCTTCGAAGGTGGTCCCGTTCGGGTTGAGCGTCAGGCTCTGTTCCGTGATGTCACCCGAGGCGGGCACGAACACCAGGTCCGACGACGCCGTCCCCGAGCGCTCCGTCCAGCTCGACGAGATCTGGTCGAACAGCGCCTGGTCCCGCCAGGTGTACGCCGTGCGGTCGAAGTGCTGGCCGTTGTCCCAGAGCATGGTCGTGAAGCCACGCTCCCGGGCCGCGTGACCGAAGAACTCGAAGAACTTCAGCTTCTCGCCCTGCTCGACCGTCCCGGTGTGCCGGTCGAACCCGAGCAGCCCGTACTCCCCGATGACCACGGGCACGCCGCGGGCGGTGAACGCGGCGTGCACCAGGTCGAACTGGTCGGTCAGGCTCTGCTGCACCTCGGCGTCGAAGCGGGTGTACCCGGCGATGTTCACGCTGAACGGCCAGAACCCGTAGTTGTGCACGGTGGCGATGAGGTTCGGGTCGTCCAGCGCGGCGATCTCCGCGGCGAGCGCGTCGAGCAGGGCCGGATCGGACCCGGTGTGCAGCGTCGGCAGCACCAGCGGCCGGGTGGCGTTCCCGCCGCCGGAGCCGCGCACGATCTCGTGGAACACGCTGTTGAGCTCGGCCAGCAGCTCGAGCTCGGCGGCCTCGCCGGAGCTGTTCGCGAACTGCGGCTCGTTGACGCTCTCGAACTGCAAACGGGCGTCGGCGTCGCGGAACCGGTCGGCGATCTGGGTCCAGGTGTCGCTGTAGCGGTCGAGGACGGCGTCATGGTTCGTGGGCATCGTGTTCACCCACTGCCAGGAGTCGTGGTGGATGTTGATCATCACGTGGAAGCCGTCGTCGAGCGCCCAGTCCACGACCTCCTCGACGCGGTCCAGATACGCCGGGTCGATGGTGTGGTCCGGAGCGGTGCCCTGGTGCTGGCCCCAGGTGACGGGGATGCGGATGCTCTTGAAGCCCTGGGCGCGGATCTGGTCCAGGAACTCCTCGGTGACGCGCGGGTTGCCCCACGACGTCTCGTCACTGCCGGTCGCGTCGAACGTGTTGCCCAGGTTCCACCCCGGCTGCATGTCCGCGGCGATGTCCGCGATGGTGGTCCTCGGCTTCGGCTTGTGCTTCGGCTTGTGCTTGTCCTTGGCTTGCGTCTGGCCGGCTACGCTGCCGGGCTCGGGGGCGCTGGTCGTTGCGGCTCCGGCCGCCGGGGCGACCGTAGCGAAGGTCAGTGCGAGGCCGGCGACTATGCCGGCCATGGTGCGCGCAGTTCTCTGCATGACGAGGCCTTTCTCGTGTGCACCTGTGGGAACGCTCCCATGCTGGGGGCGCCCGAGGGTGAAGTCAAGGGTCGGACGCAAGCGCTTCGATGATTTAGGCGAGGCCCGCGTCACGGGCCGCGATCGCCGCCTGGACCCGGGACGTGACGCCGAGCTTGGCGAGCACCCGGGACACATGGGTCTTCGCGGTGGCCTCGCTGATCATCAGCTCGGTGGCGAGCTCCGCGTTCGAGAGGCCACCCCCGAGACCGGCCAGGACGTCCAGCTCCCGCGGCGTCAGGTCCGCGGGCAGGGGCCGCACGGGACCGCCGCGGTTGCCCCCGCCGTTCCGGTCGCGCGGCTGTGCCAGCTCCGCGATGAGCCGCCGGGTCACCTCGGGCGCCACCACGCCGTCGCCGGCGGCGACGTGCCGCACGGCGTCCACCAGCGCCGTTGCCTCGGCGGTCTTCAGGAGGAAGCCCGCCGCCCCCGCACGCAGCGCGCCGAACACGTACTCGTCCAGGTCGAACGTCGTCAGCACCAGGACCTCCGCCAGGCCCTCCTCGACGATCTGTCGGGTCGCCGTCACGCCGTCGGTCCCCGGCATCCGGACATCCATGAGCACCACGTCGGGGCGCAGCGCCCGCGCGTTCGCGACCGCCACCGCACCGTCACCGGCCTCGCCGATCACCTCGATGTCGCCGGCCGTGGCGAGCAGCATGCGCAGGCCGGCGCGGATCGCCGCATGGTCGTCGGCGAGCAGGACGCGGATCATGCGTGGAACCCCGGGACGGTCTGGCCCGACCGCGCCGGCTCAGCCGGTTCCGTCTCCCGGTCCGACGGCGAGGGCTCGTCCGCCGCCGGGTCCGCGACTCGGTCCGGCACCCGGTCGGGCAGCGGCAGGACCGCCCGGACCAGCCAACCGGCGTCGTCCGGACCGGCGTCGTCCGATCCCACGACGGCGCGGCCTTCGGACCCGGCGCTCGCCGGTCCCGCGGCGAAGGAGCCACCGAGCGACTCGACACGTTCGCGCATCGACACCAGCCCGAGCCCGGTTCCGCCGCCGACCTCGGCCGGGTCGGGGGGAGCACCGCCGGGGCGGACGCCGTCGTCGTGCACCTCGAGCTCCAGCGCGTCGCCCGCGGCGACCCGCACCTCCGCGCGGGCGCCACCGTGCTTGAGCACGTTCGTCAGCGACTCCCGCACGACGCGGTACACAGCATGGTCCACCGCCGCGGGCAGGATCGTGCCGCCGTCCAGCACGCCGCCGGGGTCGGTCACCTCGAGGTCGAGGCCCGCGAGCCGCACCTGTTCCAGCACGGGTCCCAGCTGGGCGACGCGCGGCGCGGCCAGCAGGTCGGAGCCGCCCCCGCCGGACGTTCCGGGCCGGACCGATCCGGACGGCGTCCCGCCGTCCGCACCGGCGCCGTCCGCTCCGGCGCCACGCTGCCCGGTCTCCGCGGAGAGCACCCGGATCATGGCCTGCATGTCCTGCAGCGAGGCCAGGCTCTCCGCCCGGATGCTGCGCAGCGCCGCGCGGTCGCGCTCGGGTTCGGCCGCACCCGCGAGAGCGGCGCCGGAGGTGATGGTGATCGCGGAGAGGTGCGAGGCGATGACGTCGTGCAGGTCGCGGGCGACGGCGGTGCGCTCGGCGCGGACGGCGTCGTGCCGGGCCGCCTCGGAGAGCCGGAGGAGCGCCGTGCTGCGTTCCCGTTCGAGCCGCGCCCGCTCGTGGGCGGCGGCGGTGAGCTCGCGGCCCTGGCGAACATTCGCACCCCACCACATCGGCATGACCAGGAGGGTGACCGCCTGGAGCCCGGCAAGGATCGCGAACCTGATCTCACCCGTGATCTCGCCGATCACGATCATCGCGGCGAGCGAGACCGCGCCGACGCCGACCACGGTGACCCGGCGCGCCACCGGGCGGCCGTAGAGGTGCACGCAGTACAGCGCCTCCCACAGGACGACCAGCAGGCCCACGCTGCCGCCGAGCGCCACGTCCGCGCCGAACGCGACGAGGACGACGAGGAGCGTTCCGAGCGGGTGGAACCGGCGCCAGACGAGCGCGGCGCAGCCGACGGCGGCGGGCACGACGAACCACCAGGACGACACGTCCGGGAGGCCGCGCCACGAGGTCCGGATCAGCCCGAGCGCGTCGAGCGCGAGCGCGATGGCGAGGATCCCGACCGCCGTGATGACGTCGCCGCGCCGGTCCTCGGCCATGATCGCCTTGGTGACCGTACTCGTGACCGCCTTGATGACGGGCGCGATCAGGTCGGCGGGGCGGGACATGCCACCATCTCAGCACGAGGAAGAGCGGTGCGGGTCATCCAAAAGATGTATCGGGTTCTCGGCGCTTCGGACGATGCGCGCACACATGGCCTGCGCGAGGCTGTGCCGCATGGACCTCCTCTCCGGCGAGCTCACGGGCGCGGCACTGATCGGCGCCCTGGCAGTGCTCGCGCTCATCGACTCGACGAGCTTCGGCACCCTGCTCATCCCCGTGTGGCTGCTCATGTCCCCGGGACGCGTACGGGTGGGGCGGATGCTGGTCTATCTCGGCTCGATCGCCGGGTTCTACGCGCTGGTGGGGCTGGCGATCCTGCTCGGCGCCGGCGCGCTGAGCGACACCCTGGGCGCGCTCTCCAGCAACCGGCCGTTCCTGATCGCGCAGCTCGTCGTCGGCGTGGGCCTCTTCGCGTGGAGCTTCAAGCTGGACCCGGGCAGCGCCAAGAAGCGGGCGGAGTCGGCGGCCGGCGCTGCCCCGGTGGGTGCTCCGGCGGCGGGCGGGACGGCAGCCGGTGTGCTGGCGGGTACCGCAGCCGGTCACGCGACGGCGCCGTCCACCACCGTGCCCGGCCGGGCGGGGCGGCTGAGCCGCTGGCGCGAGCGGGTGCTGGGCAGCGAGTCCGGCAGCGGAGCGGCGCTCGCGACGCTGGCGGTCGGGGCCGGCCTGGTCGAGGTCGCGACGATGCTTCCGTACCTCGCGGCGCTGGGCCTGATCGGGACGCAGGGTCCGGGCTGGCCGATGTCGGGCGTGTGGGTGCTGGGGTACTGCCTGGTGATGACCGCGCCGGCGCTCGTACTGATGGCGGCGCGGCTGTTCGCGGCGCGGCTCGTGGAACGGCCGCTCGGGCGGCTGGACCGCTGGCTCACCAAGAACGCGGCGAGCACCACCTCGTGGGTGGTGGCGATCGTGGGGTTCCTCGTGGCACGGGACGCGATCGGCCGGCTCTGGAGCTGAGCCAGGTCGCTGGCCGGGCTGGTCGAGACCTCGTGAGGGGTCTCGACCAGCTCGACCAGCAGATGTGGCTCGACCAGCGGTGTGGCTCGACCAGCGGGGCCGGTCAGGCCAGGCGGCGCATCCAGCCGTGGCGGTCCGCGGCGCGACCGTACTGGATGTCGGTGAGCTCCTGACGGATCGCCATGGTGAGCTCGCCGGGCTCTCCCCCGTTGACCTGGTGGTCGAACGAGCTGCCGGCGAGGCGCCCCACGGGCGTCACGACGGCGGCGGTGCCGCACGCGAAGAACTCCTTGACCGTGCCGGACACGAGGCCCGACACGACCTCGGTCAGCGGGATCCGCCGCTCCACGACCTCGTACCCGCGGTCGGCCGCGAGCTGGAGGACCGAGGCGCGGGTGATGCCCTCGAGGATCGAGCCGAGCTCCGGCGTGTGCAGCGTCCCGTCATCCATCACGAGGAACACGTTCATGCCGCCGAGCTCCTCGAGGTACGTGCTCTCGCCCGCGTCGAGGAAGCACACCTGGTCGAAGCCGTGCTCCTGCGCCTCGCGCTGCGGCAGCAGGCTCGCGGCGTAGTTGCCGCCGAACTTCGCGTCGCCGGTACCTCCGGGCGGTCCTGCCCGGTGGTACTGCTCGGAGACGTAGATGGACACGGGCTTGACGCCGCCCGCGAAGTACGGTCCGACCGGCGAGGCGATCACCAGGTACTCGGCCTCGAGCGACGGTCGCACACCGAGGAACGACTCGGACGCGAACATGAAGGGCCGCAGGTACAGCGAGGAGTCCTCGCCGTCGGGCACCCAGTCGATGTCGGTGCGGACCAGGGCCGCGAGCGACCCGATGAAGTCGTCCACGCTGAGCGCGGGCAGGGCCAGCCGGTGCGCCGACCGGGCGAACCGCGCGGCGTTCTGGTCGGGCCGGAACGTCCAGATCGAGCCGTCGGCGTGCTTGTACGCCTTGAGGCCCTCGAAGATCTCCTGCGCGTAGTGGAGCACCGCCGTCGCGGGGTCGAGCTGCAGCGGACCGTACTTCTCGATCCGCCGGTCCTTCCAGCCGTCGGCGCTGGTCCAGGAGATGCGCGCCATGTGGTCCGTGAACACCGTCCCGAACTTCGGCGCGCTGAGCGCCTCGGCGCGCTCGGCGTCCGGCGTCGGCACGTCGGTGGGCCGCACGTCGAAGAGCGCCACCAGGTCTTCGAGCCGCGTCGGGAGGATGGGATCCGTCGTTGTTGTCATGTCGATGCCTTTCACCGGAATGCTGTTGTCAGTCTTCCACGCCCGGCAAGGCAGGAGGAGCATTCCGAGCCGGGCGCCTGCCCCGGACGGCGTCGACGTACGACGGTGGCGCCCGGGTTCGCTCTGCGTGACCCGGGCGCCGCCGTCGTGCAGCGGGCTTACTCGGTCACGCGGGCCGCGATGTCGCGGCCTACCTGGTCGGTGGTACGTACGACGTCGCCGCGCGACGCGAGGTCCGCGGCGACGGCGTCGTGGACCTTCGCGGACTCCGCCGCGAAGCCCAGGTGGTCCAGCAGGAGGGCGACCGAGAGGATGGTCGCCGTCGGGTCGGCCTTGCCCTGGCCCGCGATGTCGGGGGCAGAACCGTGCACCGGCTCGAACATCGACGGGGCCGTGCGGTCCGGGTTGATGTTGGCCGACGCCGCCAGGCCGATGCCGCCGCTGATCGCGGCGGCCTGGTCGGTGAGGATGTCACCGAAGAGGTTGTCCGTCACGATCACGTCGAACCGGCTCGGATTGGTCGTGAGGTAGATGGTGGCCGCGTCCACGTGCGCGTAGTCGGTGGTGACGTCGGGGAACTCGGCGTTCACCTGCTCGACCGTGCGGCGCCACAGGTGACCCGCGTGCACCAGCACGTTGTGCTTGTGCACGAGCGTGAGGTGCTTGCGCGGCCGGGCGGCGGCGCGGGCGAACGCGTCGCGGACCACGCGCTCGACGCCGAACGCGGTGTTGACGCTGACCTCGGTGGCGATCTCGTGCGGCGTGCCGACGCGCAGGGCGCCGCCGTTGCCGACGTACGGGCCCTCGGTGCCCTCGCGGACCACGACGAAGTCGATCTCGCCCGGGTCGGCCAGCGGGCTGGAGACACCCTGGTAGAGCTTGGTCGGGCGCAGGTTCACGTAGTGGTCCAGCGCGAAGCGCAGCTTGAGCAGCAGGCCGCGCTCGAGCACGCCGCTCGGGACCGACGGGTCGCCGATGGCGCCCAGCAGGATCGCGTCGTGGCCCTTGATCTTCTCGAGGTCCTCGTCGGTGAGGGTCTCGCCGGTCTCGTGCCAGCGGCGCGCACCGAGATCGAACTCGGTGGTGGAGAGCTTGGTGCCCGACGGCGCCAGCGCCGCCTCGAGGACCGAGAGGCCCTGCTCCACGACCTCGGTACCGATGCCGTCACCTGCGACCACTGCGAGGTCGATACCCTCTGTCCTACCCACCTGTGCCATGTCCGGAGCCTACGCGCGCGACCGGCTGAATGAGACGCGGGTCTCACGGAATGGACGCACCGGTGTCCCGGTCGGACGGCCGTCGACCGGGCCGTGTGTGCGCGTCAGCCGAACGTCCAGGACGTCGCTCCGCCCGGGTCCCGCACCAGCACGGCGTTGGCCTTCGTGGGGGTCACACGGTAGACGTGCCACGGGGCGGGGCCCGCCGACGGGGCGCTGTACGGGGCGGTGAGCGCCGTTCCGGACGGGTCCGGCTCGCACGGCCAGCCGCCCTCGTTGAGCGTCGCGGACACCTTCGCCACCACCGCCGGGTCCGTGACCAGCTCAGCCCTGCCGTCCACGACGGTGTCGTGGTCGGTGGTCGCGACCGCGATGGTGCACCGCGGATCACGTTCGAGGTTCCTGGCCTTGCGTACCGAACGCCCGGACACCACCCAGTACGCGTCGTCGAACCAGATCGCCCCGATCCCGGTGACGTGCGGGCTGCCGTCCTCGTTGATCGTGGTGAGCCAGTGGGAGTGCCGGTCCGGTCCCCCGGTACCCGGCGCCTGCGTCAGTCCGTCCAGGCCCGCCGCCACCGCTCCCCAGTCGAGGGGCGGGAGGTCGTAGAGGCCCGCGAGGTTCTTCGTGCTCGTCGTCTCCATGACCTGTGGACGACGACGCCCACCGGAACTCATCGCCGGACCCTGCCGCTACTGCTCCCTGGCCGAGAGCACGCAGAACTCGTTGCCGTCCGGGTCCGTCAGGACGGTCCAGGGCGCGTCGGCAGGCTGCCCGACGTCGATCACCGTCGCCCCCAGCTCCACCAGCCGGGCGATCTCCGCGTCCCGGTCGTCGCTCGTGTGCGGCGCGAAGTCCCAGTGCAGGCGGTTCTTGCCCACCTTCTCGTGCTCCACCGGGACGAACACCATGCCCGGCGGCACCTGGTGGAAGTCCAGCTTCTCCGAGAGCTCGGCCGCCCACGACGGCACCAGCACGGACTCCTCGTCCGTCTCGAAGATGACGTGCCAGCCCAGGGCCTCGGCCCACCAACGGGCCAGCTTCTTGTGGTCGGTCGACTCGACCACCGTCGAGTACCAGCGCAGCGCCATCGCGATCACCTCGTGTCAGCAGGGGCGGCCCGTGGGTCCGGGCCGATGCTGACACGGTAGGACGGGACACTGACACCTGCGATGAGTTCGCGGTTCGCCACCGGTCCACCCGGCATGGAAACCAGTGCTAGAACCAGTGCTACGGAACCCCGGGACGTCGCACGTCGCGTCATCGACGACAACCACTTCATGGTCCTCGGCACCGTCCAGCCGGACGGCGCGCCCCGCGTCTCGCCCGTCTACTACAGCCACGCCGGCTATCGGGACTTCTACTGGATCTCGTCGCCCCGCGCCCAGCACTCGCGCAACGTCGCCGCGCGGCCGCGGGTCGAGATCGTGATCTTCAACTCGCGGGTCGACCCCGGCCCCGAGGTCGCCGCCGTCTACCTCGGTGCCACCGCAGCCCAGGTCCCGGACACGGAGCTGGTCCCAGCGGTCGACGCCGCGTTCTCCTCCGTCCGGCCGGGAGCGCGCGCGTACGGCGTGGACGAGCTCAGCGGCGCCGCCGAGCTGCGGCTGTACCGGGCGTCCGTGACCAGCACCGAGATCCACGTACGCGGGAGCGACCCCGAGCGCGGGACCGGCGTCGACCGACGCCTGGCCGTGGACGGCTGAGACCCGGGAGAGCACCACCAACCCGACCGGGCCGCGCGAAAAGCCTTGGCCGGGACCCGCCGCGCCACCGGACAATCGCCCGATGACCGTCGCCGACGAGGACCTCCGCCCGTACTTCCAGGCCGCAAGGACCGGGCTCACCTTCAACTCGCCCCTCGGCGAGCAACGGGTCGCCGCGCTGATCGACCGCGTCCAGCCCCTGAGCGCGAGCTCACGCGCCCTCGACCTCGGCTGCGGCACCGGCGAGCTGTTGCTCCGCCTCTGTGCGCAGCACGGCCTCGGGGGCGACGGGGTCGACAACCAGGCAACCGATGTCACCACCGCCCGGCGTACCGCCGCCGACCGTGGCCTCGCCGGGCAGGTCACCTTCCACACCGCGGACGCGACCGTCTGGGACCGCCCGGCGGACATCGTCGTCAACATCGGCGCGAGCCACATCTGGGGCGAGGGCCCGGCGCCCGCGCTGGCTGCACTGCACCGGCTGACCAACCCGTTCGGCACGCTGCTGTTCGGCGAAGGCGTCTACGAGACCAAGCCTGATGCCGCTGTCCGCGAGGGCTTCGGGGACCTGCCCGATCTCGCCGGCCTGGTCCGGATCGCGACCGACGCGGGGTTCCGGGTGCTGCACGCCGCGACGTCCACGCAGGGCGAGTGGGACGACTTCGAGTCGGACTGGCGGGCCGGCATCGAGCGGCTGGCCACGCCGGGCGCCCGTGCCTTCGCCGACCGGCGGCGCGAGGAGTACCTGGACGGCTACCGGGGCGTGGTGGGCTTCGCCTGGCTGGTACTCACTCCGGCCTGAGCCCTGGCACGCACCGGGCGGGGACCCGCGCCCGGTCCGCGCGGCTCACGGTTCGGGTGGACCAGGCCGCGCGGGGCAGTGAGAGCAAGCAGCTCAGGACCGCGGGTAGAGCAGCTCGAACCGCTCGCACACGACGGGCATGTCCGTGGAGAACTCCCGGCCCTCCGGCAGGTTCCGGCGGAAGTACGCCTCGTGCCCCGTGCGCCACGACTCCAGCGTGCGGTCGTCCTCACCCTCCGCGGCCGCGAAGTCCTCGTCCACCGCGTCGAACGTCACGGTCTCGACGCTCGTGGTGCGGATCAGGGCGCGCGGGTGGTTCTCGCCGTCCAGCAGGATCGACAGCTCACCGACGACCGGCAGCGGCGCGCCCTCGTCGTCGTAGTCCCACAGAGCCGACGACGTCGCCGTCTTGTCGCCCGCGAGCACCGCGTCCAGCAGCCGCTCGGCCAGCTCCGGCTCGTCGCCGAACGACCAGGCCTGCGGCGGCACTGTCTCGCTGACGGTCTGGCCCACCACGATGCTGGCCTTCGCCATGCCCGCGTACTGGCGGGTGGCCGCCCAGAAGTCCAGGACCTCGGCCGCGAGCTCCGAGTCCTCGGCAGAGACCGCCTCAGGGTCGAAGGTCGCGGGGTCGAACGTCGCGGGGTCGAAGGACTCCGCCCCCTCGGCGTCGGTCGGCTCGTTGTCGTCCGCTGCCTGCGGGTTCACGTCGTGGGTCACGGGGACATCCTGCCCTAACCGCCGCCCCCGGGACGAGGGCAGATCGGGCACGGCGGGTGCTGAACGATCCGGTAACGAAAACTTACTCAGTTTGCATGTGCGAGTCAGACCATGATCTGGTAAACGGCGGTCCACGCCCCCAGGGGTGTGTCTCAAGTTTCTACCCCAGCCCACAGATTCCGCCAAGAAGAGGGGGCTCCGTGCCAGCTATCGAGGCACACCACCTGTACAAGGTGTTCGGCCGCAAAGGCCGCGAAGGCGTCAAGCGTCTCCAAGCCGGTGCCGACACCACCGAACTGAAGAAGGCGGGCCTGACCCCCGCCGTCATCGACGCGTCGTTCACCGTCGAAGAAGGCGAGATCTTCGTCGTCATGGGCCTCTCCGGGTCCGGCAAGTCGACGCTGATCCGCATGATCAACGGGCTCCACCCCCCGACCGCCGGCCACGTGAAGCTGCACGGCGAGAACATCACCGCCGCCACCGGCAAGGATCTGCGCCGCCTCCGCCGCGAGCGGATCAGCATGGTGTTCCAGCACTTCGCGCTGTTCCCGCACCGCTCGGTCATCGACAACGCCGCATACGGCCTCGAGACCCAGGGCGTCGCCAAGGAGGAACGCCGCAGGCGCGCCCACGAGGCGCTCGAGCTGTGCGGCCTGACCGGCTGGGACGAGCACCTGCCCAGCGAGCTGTCCGGCGGCATGCAGCAGCGCGTCGGCCTGGCCCGCGCACTCGCCGCCGACACCGACATCCTGCTCATGGACGAGGCGTTCAGCGCCCTCGACCCGCTCATCCGGCGCGACATGCAGGACCAGCTCATCGAGCTGCAGCAGAAGCTCGGCAAGACGATCCTGTTCATCACCCACGACCTCAACGAGGCCATGCGCATCGGCGACCGCATCGCCATGATGCGCAACGGGCGGATCGTCCAGATCGGCACCGCCGAGGAGATCCTCACCGACCCCGCCAACGACTACGTCGCCCAGTTCGTCGCCGACGTCGACCGCACCCGGGTACTGACCGCGGCGTCCGTCATGGAACCGCCCGTCGCCGTCCTCGGGGCCGAGCAAGGACCACGCACCGCGCACAAGCTGATGCGCGAGCACCAGATCTCGGCCCTGTTCGTCACCGGACGCGACCGCTCCCTGAAGGGGTACGTCACCGAGGACGAGGTCGGCAAGCACCTGGAGCAGAAGGACATCACCAGCCTCCTGAAGCCGGTGCCCGACGTCGCCCGCGTCACCCCCGACACCTCGCTCGCCGACCTGTTCGGCCCCGCCGCCGAGACCCCGGCGATCGCCGTGGTCGACGACGCCGGCCGGCTCAGCGGCGTCATCCCGCGCATCACGCTGCTCTCGGCGCTCGCGGCGTACGCCGAGGCCGACTCGGAGATCGAGACGGCGGCAGCCGCCGAACCCCTGACCGACCAGACGAAGGAGGCAGTCCGTGGTTGAGCACGCCGCTCCCCTGACGATCGTGCCGCCGCTGCCGATCGGCGACCTGCTGGAGACCGGCTTCGAGTGGTTCAAGGACACGTTCGACGCGTTCTTCGACGTCGTCGGCGACATCGTCACGGGTGCGATCGACGGGATCGCCGCGGTGCTGCTGGCTCCGGACCCGCTGGTTCTCGCCGTGATCTTCGCGCTGCTCGCCTGGCTCGTCCGAGACTGGAAGCTCGGGATCGGCACCCTGGTCGGCATGGTCCTGATCATCGGGATGGGCATGTGGGACCCGGCCATGGACACCCTGGCCCTGGTGGTGGTCGCCACCCTGGTCGCACTGGTCATCGGCGTCCCGCTGGGCATTCTCGCGGCGCGCTCCGCGGTCGTCAGCCGCATCCTCCGGCCCGTCATGGACTTCTTGCAGACCATGCCCGGCTTCGTCTGGCTGGTCCCCGTGGTCAAGCTGTTCAGCATCGGCGTGGCCGGAGCGATGGTCGCCACGGTGATCTTCGCGCTGGCTCCGGCCGTCCGGCTCACCGAGCTCGGCATCCGTCAGGTCGACGGCGAGGTGGTCGAGGCCGGTCAGGCCTTCGGCGCCGGACCACGACAGATCCTGAAGGACATCCAGCTTCCGCTGGCGATGCCGACGGTGATGGCCGGTGTCAACCAGGTGATCATGCTGTCGCTCTCGATGGCCGTGATCGGCGGCCTCGTGGGTGCCGGAGGCCTCGGCAACGAGGTGGTCAGCGGCATCTCGACGCTCAACCTCGCGCTCGGCTTCGACGCCGGCATCTCCGTGGTGATCCTGGCGATCTTCCTGGACCGGCTCACCGCGTCGATCGGCTCACGCCGGCCGGGCCACGGCCGGCTCCGTGAGCTTCGGGAGCGGTTCACCCGCACCCCCGCCACGAGCGCGGCCTGACCGGCCCGTTCTCCGCGGACCAACAACTTCCTCACCCGACGATTCCATACACGACGATGCACATACGAAACGGAAGGACACCGATGATCGGCACGACCGGCAAGCGGATCGGAGTCGCCACGGCGGCTCTCACCCTGACCCTCGGCATGACCGCCTGCGCCTCGGAAGACGGCGGCAGCGGCGGCAGCGACGGCGGCGACAAGACCATCACGATGGGCATCATCCCCTCGTGGACGGACGGCCTGAGCACCGCCTACCTCTGGAAGAACATTCTCGAGGAGGAGGGCTACACGGTCGAGATCGAGGAGATCAACGACGCCGCGCCCCTGTACACCGGGCTCGCCGAGGGCGACATCGACGTGTACCCGTCCGCATGGCCCGAGGTCACGCACAAGTCCTACATGGACGAGTACGGCGACGACATCGAGGACCTCGGTGCCTACTACGACGCCGCCAAGCTGACCATGGCCGTCCCGGAGGACTCGCCGCTCACGTCGATCGAGGACCTCGTCGGCAAGTCGGCCGACTACGACGGCAAGATCGTCGGCATCGAGGCGGGCGCAGGCCTCACCAAGGCCGTCCAGGAGCAGGTCATCCCGCAGTACGGCCTGGACGAGGACGGCTGGGAGCTCCAGACGTCCTCGACGCCGGCCATGCTGAACGCCCTCGAGGAGGCGGTGGACGCCAAGGAGGACATCGTCGTCACGCTGTGGCGTCCCTTCTGGGCGAACAACGAGTTCCCCGTCCGCGACCTCGAGGACCCCAAGGGTGCGCTCGGCGAGGCCGAGGGCCTGCACGAGCTCGCGACCACGGGCTTCAGCGAGGAGTTTCCCGACGTCGCCGAGATGATGTCGAAGGCCAAGCTGGACGACGAGCAGTACGGCACCCTCGAGGACCAGGTCGTCAACGAGAACCCGGACGACCCGGCCGCCGGTGTCGAGGCCTGGATCGCGGACAACCAGGACTGGGTCGACTCCCTCAAGTCCTGATCTGCCGCCGTTGCACCGGGCACGGCGCCCCGCTCTCCGACCGGAGGGCGGGGCGCCGCTCTGTGACCAGACAGACAGCCCGGCACTGCTGCCCCGGGCAAGCGACGTTCCTAGACTCGACACGTGCCCCACGACGTCTCGCTCGACCACCCCGCTCCTGCTGCCGACACCGCCCCTGCCGGCGACACCGCCCGGCCGGCCGCTCGCCCCGGCAACCGCGCAGCCGCTGGTGTCGTCCTCGCCGTGGTCGGCGGAGCCGGGATCGCCGTGCAGAGTCGCGTCAACGGCTCCCTGGCGGACCATGTCGGCAGCGGCTACCTCGCGGCGGTCGTGTCCTTCGGGTCAGGGCTGATCCTGCTGACCCTGGCCCTGCTGGTCTCCCGGCGCAGCCGGGCCGGTATGCGCCGGGTGCTCGCCGCCCTGCGCGACGGCGGCCTGCGTCCCTGGCAGGTCCTTGGTGGCGCCGCCGGCGGATTCTTCGTCGCGACCCAGGGCCTCACCGTCGGGGTGCTGGGCGTCGCGACCTTCATCGTCGCCTTCGTCACCGGCCAGTCCGTCGGTTCGGTCGTCATCGACCGGCTCGGCCTCGGACCGGGCGGAGTCCGGCTCGTGACGTTTCCGCGGGCCGTCGGCCCGGTGCTGACCGTGGCCGCCGTCGCCATCGCGATGTCGGGGGGTCTCGGGTCGCCGTCTGCCCTGCTGCTGGCAGTGCTCCCGCTGGTGGCGGGCATCGGGTCAGCCTGGCAGCAGGCGGTCAACGGGCACGTGCGCGCCGCCGCCGGCGACGTGCTCGCCGCCACTCTCGTGAACTTCGTGGTGGGCACCGTGGTGCTGGCGGCCGCCCTCGGTGTGTCGCTCCTGGCCGAGGGGCTACCCGACGGCGCCTTCCCGGCGGATCCCCTGCTGTACACCGGCGGGATCATCGGCATCGCGTTCATCGCGCTGTCCGCGGCAGTCGTGCACAGGATCGGGGTGCTGCTGCTCAGCCTGGGCATGATCGCCGGACAGATCGTCACGGCGCTGGTGCTCGACGCGGTGGCGCCGGGCGCCACGCCGCCGGGGGTCGCCACCTACGTGGGCGCTGCCCTGACGCTGGTCGGCGTGGCGGTGCCGCTCCTCGCGGAGCGGCGCCGCCACGCCTGACGCGGCGCTACCTCGTCAGCGCGCCGCTACGCCTCAACGAGCGGCAGAGCCCCTGGTGCTGTCGGGTCGGGAAGCACTCTGCTCGACAGCGCCAAGGGCTCGTCCCTCGCCCCTGGCTCGTCAGCGCGCCGCGCTTCCCTCGACGTAGTCCGAGTCCGACGGCTTGATCCACGAGAACATCTTGCGCAGCTCGCGGCCCGTCGTCTCGATCGGGTGCTGCTCGCCCTTGGCGCGCAGCTCCTTGAACTCGGGGGCGCCCGCGTCCTGGTCGGCGATGAACCGCTCCGCGAAGGCGCCGTTCTGGATGTCGGCCAGCACCGCCTTCATGTTCTCCTTCACGCTCGGGTCGATGACCCGCGGGCCGGAGACGTAGTCGCCGTACTCGGCGGTGTCCGAGACCGACCAGCGCTGCTTGGCGATGCCGCCCTCGACCATGAGGTCGACGATCAGCTTGAGCTCGTGCAGCACCTCGAAGTACGCGACCTCCGGCTGGTAGCCGGCCTCGGTCAGCGTCTCGAACCCGTACTGGACCAGCTGCGAGGCGCCACCGCACAGCACGGCCTGCTCACCGAACAGGTCGGTCTCGGTCTCCTCGGTGAACGTCGTCTTGATACCGCCGGCGCGCAGGCCGCCGATGCCCTTGGCGTACGAGAGGGCGAGGTCCCAGGCGGAGCCGGACGCGTCCTGCTCCACCGCGACGATCACGGGCACGCCGCGGCCGTCGGCGAACTCGCGACGCACGATGTGGCCCGGGCCCTTGGGGGCGACCATGAGCACGTCGTGGCCGGCCTCGGGCTTGATGTAGCCGTAGCGGATGTTGAAGCCGTGCCCGAAGACGAGCGCGGCGCCCTCCTTGAGGTTCGGCGCGATGTCCTCCGCGTACACGTGCCGCTGCACCTGGTCGGGGGCCAGGATGACGACGACGTCGGCATCCCGGACGGCGTCGGGCACGGTGGCGATCGCGAGACCCTCGTTCTCGGCCTTCTCGCGGGACGCGGAGCCCTCGCGCAGGCCGACGGTCACCTGCGCACCGGAGTCGCGCAGGTTCAGGGCGTGCGCGTGGCCCTGGCTGCCGTAGCCGATCACAGCAACCTTCTTCTGCTGGATGATCGACAGGTCGGCGTCATCGTCGTAGAACAGCTCAGCCACGGTTCTTGCTCCTCAATTGATCTTCTCGGGTGGAAAGTAAGTCAGTAGGTTCACGCGGACCGGACGGCGCGCTCGAAGGCGCGGTCGGTGATGGATCGGGCACCCCGGCCGATGGCCAGGGTCCCGGACTTGACGATCTCACGGACGCCGTACGGTTCCAGCGCCGCGAGCAGCGAGTCGAGCTTCGCGGCGGGTCCGGTGGCCTCGATGACCACGGACTCCGGCACGACGTCGACGACGCGCGCCCGGAACATCTCGACGACTTCCAGCACCCCGGTCCGGGTGGCGGCGTCGGCCCGCACCTTGACGAGCAGGAGCTCGCGGTGCACTGACGACTCGGGTTCGAGCTCGACGATCTTGATCACGTGGATGAGCTTGTTGAGCTGCTTCGTGACCTGTTCCAGGGGGTGCTCCTCGACGTCGACCACCACGGTGATGCGCGAGATCTCCTCGTGCTCCGTGGGGCCCACCGCCAGGGAGTGGATGTTGAACGCGCGACGGGCGAACAGTCCGGCGACGCGCGTGAGCACGCCGGGCTTGTTCTCCACGAGCACGGACAGGGTGTGCCTCGACATGGGATTCAGTCCTCGCTCAGTCTTCTCGGTCCCACGCCGGCGAGATGCCGCGTGCGTACTGGATGTCATCGTTGCTCACGCCGGCGGCGACCATGGGCCACACCATCGCGTCCCGCGAGACGGTGAAGTCCACGACCACCGGCCGGTCGTCGATCTCGTTGGCCCGCTTGATCGCGGCGTCGACCTCGGAGGCGTGCTCCACGCGGATGCCCTCGCAGCCGTACGCGTCGGCGAGCTTCACGAAGTCGGGGATGCGCCGGGTCCCGTGACCGGTGTGCAGGTCGGTGTTGGAGTAGCGCGACTCGTAGAAGAGCGTCTGCCACTGCCGCACCATGCCCAGCGAGCTGTTGTTGATCACGGCCACCTTGATGGGGATGTCGTTGATCGCACAGGTCGCGAGCTCCTGGTTGGTCATCTGGAAGCAGCCGTCGCCGTCGATCGCCCAGACGGTCCGGTCCGGCTGGCCGACCTTCGCGCCCATCGCCGCGGGCACCGAGTAGCCCATCGTGCCGAGGCCGCCGGAGTTGATCCAGGTGTTCGGCCGCTCGTAGCTGATGAACTGCGCCGCCCACATCTGGTGCTGGCCGACACCCGCGACGTAGATCCCGTCGGGCCCGGTCATCTCGCCGAGGCGCTGGATCACGTGCTGCGGCGAGAGGTGCCCGTCCTCCGGCTGCGTGTAGCCGCGGGGGTACGTGCGGCGCCACTCGTCGAGCTGGTGCCACCAGCCCTCGACGTCCGGCTTGCCGTGGGCCTCGTGCTCCCTGGCCAGCTCGGGCAGCAGGTCTCCGATGACCTCGCGGAGGTCGCCCACGATCGGCACGTCGGCCTCGCGGTTCTTGCCGATCTCGGCGGGGTCGATGTCCGCGTGGATGATCGCGGCGAGCGGCGCGAAGCTCGACAGCTTGCCCGTGACGCGGTCGTCGAACCGGGCGCCGAGCGCGAAGACCAGGTCCGCCTTCTGCAGCGCCGCGACGGCGGGCACGGTGCCGTGCATGCCGGGCATGCCCAGGTGCTGCGGGTGGCTGTCCGGCACCGCGCCACGGGCCATCAGCGTCGTCACGACGGGCGCCCCGGACAGGTCGACGAGCTGGCGCAGCAGGTCCGCCGCGCCGGACCGGATCACGCCGCCGCCCACGTACAGCACCGGGCGCTTCGCCGTGGCCAGCAGCTTCGCGGCCTCGCGGATCTGCTTCGAGTGCGGCTTGGTCACCGGGTGGTAGCCGGGCAGCTGCAGGTCCTGCGGCCACGAGAACGTGGTGCGGGACTGCATGGCCGACTTGGAGATGTCCACGAGCACCGGGCCCGGGCGCCCCGTGGAGGCGATGTGGAAGGCCTCCGCGATGGTGCGCGGGATGTCGGCGGGGTCCGTGACCAGGAAGTTGTGCTTCGTGATCGGCAGGGTGATGCCGACGATGTCGGCCTCCTGGAACGCGTCGGTCCCGATCGACGAGGACGCCACCTGACCGGTGATCGCCACGAGCGGGATCGAGTCCATGTGCGCGTCGGCGATGGGCGTCACCAGGTTCGTCGCGCCGGGGCCCGACGTCGCCATGGTCACCCCGACCCTGCCGGTCGCGTGGGCGTAGCCCGACGCCGCGTGTCCACCGCCCTGCTCGTGTCGCACGAGGATGTGCCGGAGCTTGGCGGAGTCCATCAGCGGGTCGTAGAGGGGCAGGATCGCGCCGCCCGGGATGCCGAAGACGGTGTCGACACCGACCTCCTCGAGCGAGCGGACGATGGACTGCGCGCCCGTGACGTCCTCCGGCCCGACGCGAGGCGTGGCGGCCTCGGGCTCGGTCCTGCCGCTTACCACGCGAGACCGAAGCTCGGTGCGCACCTGGTCACGCGCCTCGGCGCGCGCGGCGATCTGTGCGGGTGTCGGTGTGCCGGTCATACGGATCTCCTGCCGTCGCGCCCCGTCCTGGGGCGAAAGCGAGCGTTCGTGACAACAAAAAAACCCCGGGTCCTTGGTGAGCAAGGACTGCCAGGGTGAGCGCGCGGACGATGCCTGTGCTGGGCTTAGGCCGCGCGCTCAGGAAGTACTACAAGAATGATCGTCTGCACGTGACGCACGTTACGCCGAATCTGCGGCGATGTCACCCAGCGGGCCGAAGGTCCCACGATCCGAGACACGGAGGGCCTCCAGCCGCAGGATCCCGGGCCTGCCGAGCAGACCCGCACGCGATCAGCGGACGTCCCGGCGCCGGAACACGACCCAGCCCAGGACGGTCAGCAGCACGGTGACGCCCAGCAGCAGGAGCGCGCCGTGCACGAGCGGGACCGCCAGGAGGCCGTCGCCGAACAGGACGGTCCGCGTGCCGCGGACCCACCAGTCCGCGTTCGCGGCCAAGAGCCACTCCCCGCCTGTGGAGGCCGTGCTCAGCGCCGTCTCCTCGATGAGGAGCCACACCACGACGAGCGGGACCGCGACCCACCAGCGCCGCACCAGCACGCCGAGCGCCGCACCGCCGGCCGCCGCACAGGCAGCGAGCGCGAGCACCCGCACGCCGCTCCACGTCAGCGCGAGAGCCAGGTCCGGCGCCGGGGCGCCGAGCATCCCCGAGCGTGCGTGCACCCCGTACATCCCGAGGGCCAGCAGCGTGTACGCCGCCGCAACCCCCGGCAGGACCGCCAGCGCGGCGGCCGCCACCTTGCTCCAGTACACACGGCTGCGACGGGGCTCGACGGTCAGGACTGCCCGCGTGCCGCCCGCCGCCGCGTCCCCCGTCACCAGCAGCACGCCCGCGACGTAGGCCAGGAACACCGAGGCCAGCGCGTAGAACGAGATGTGGCCCTGTTCCAGCATGCCGGCGAGCGTCGACGCGCCGGCCTCGAACGCCGTCAGCGCGACCGCCAGGGCAACGTGCGCCAGCATGCCCGCGGCGATCCAGCGGATCGCGGGCCGCACGCCGAACCGCCGCAGCTCCGCCCACAGCAGCCCTGTCATCGTGTCCCCTCGGTGCGGTGCGGCTTCTGGGTGTCCGCGCCTGGTTTCTGGGTTCCCGGGCTCGGTTTCTGGGCTCCTGGGCTCGGCTTCGGGGTGCCCCGCTTGGGGGCGGCCGGCTTGGGTGCACCGGGCTTCCCGGTGTCCGGCTTGTGCTTCTGGAGGTCCGGCTTCGGGGTGTTCGGCTTCCCGGAGCCCGCCTTCGGCTTCTGGGCATCGGGCTTGGGGGCATCCAGCTTTGTGGCGTCCGGCTTTGTGGCGTCCGGCTTTGTGGCATCCGGCTTTGTGGCATCCGGCTTCGAGCTGCTCGCCTTCTTGGCGGCCCTCTCGTCCAGGGCCGCCTGCCTCGCCGCTGCCTTCTCGTCAGCGGCGACCTGCCTCGCCGCCGCCCTCTCATCGGCGGCGGCCTGCTTCACCGCCGCCTTCTCAGCCCGCTCCGCGTCGGCGGCCGCCTGCCTCGCCGCCGCTTCCTTGGCGGCCTTGCGCTGATCGGCCGCCTTCCTGCGCTCCGCGGCCTGCCGCTCGGCGGCCTTGCGAGCGGCCCTCTCCTCCGCGCGGCTCGGGACCTCGGGGGTCGGCGGCACGACAGGCCGCAGCCGGCCCACGACGGCGGCCAGGTCCTCGCGCTGCGGCGCCAGCTCGCTGACGAACAGCTTCTGCTTCGCGAGCGCCCGGGAGATGTCCGACGGTTCGGCGACGCCGTCGACGTGCAGCGTGTCGCCGTCGGCCCGGACCTTGAACCCGGCGGCGCGCAGTGCCGTTGCGGCCTTTCCCGGCTCGTCGAGCCGCACCCGGACACTGACCTCGGCGTCACCGAGGAGGTCGGCGACGACGCCCTGGGCGAGCACCCGGCCGCCGTCGAGCACGGTCACCGTGTCCGCGATCTGCTGGGCCTCCGTGAGGACGCCGGTGGCCAGGAGGACGGTCTTCCCCTGGTCGGCGAGGCGCCGCAGGGCCTCCCGGATCTCACGGGTGCCGACGGCGTCGAGCCCCGCGCTCGGCTCGTCGACGACGAGCAGGTCGGGATCGCGCAGGAGCGCCGCGGCGAGCGCCAGTCGGCGTCCCTCGTCGGCCGAGTAGGTGCCGTAGGCCGCCCGGGCGCGGTCGGTGAGGAGTACGCGGGCGAGCACCTCGTCGATCCTGGCGCGCGGCACCCCCGCCGCGCCCGCGAGGAGTGCCAGGTTCCGGCGGCCGCTCAGGGGAGCCTGGAACCCGGGTTCGCCGACGACGGCGCCGATGCGGCCGGCGAGGTCGGGCAAGCCGTCCGGCACGGGGGTGCCGAAGATCTTGATGGCACCCCCGTCCGCGTGCGCCAGGCCGGTGAGGAGGCGGAGCACGGTGGTCCTTCCGGATCCGGGGAGGCCGAGCAGCGCGTGGATCCCGCCGGCCGGTACGCGGAGGTCGAGCCCTTCGACGCCCACGACGCGGCCCCGCACCGAGCGGTACGCCTTGCGCAGGCCGAGCGTCTCGACCGCGGTGTCGCTCCCTGGCATCACCCGCACAGGGTAGGGCATTCCGGGCAAGTCACCTTCGGTCGTGGCTACCAGCTCATCGCACCGTGCAGCGACGTCGGCGCCGGGTCGACGCCGAGGCGCTCACGCAGGACCGTGAGGTCGTAGGTGCGCTCCATCGCGAGGTGACTGATGGCGTACCGCGACAGGCGCGGCTCACGACCGGTCCAACGGGACACCTTCTCGCCCGCCCAGGCCAGGGCGTTCGCCAGCCGGATGGGGATGCCGACCACCTGCACCGGCCGGAACCTGGCGAACATGAGCATCTCGAGCGTCTCGTTCAGGTCGACGGGCCGGGCGTCGGCGACGTTGGCCACGAGCGGCAGGCCGGCGGCGGTCTCGGGCGCGACGTCGGCGTCCAGCGCCGCTCGTACCGCCTGGACGAGGGTGTCGACGTGCGTGAGGTGCTGACGCACCTTCCCGCCACCGGGGAGCGGCAGCCAGGCACCGAACGCGGCCGACTCCAGGCGCGGCAGCAGCGTGGTGTCACCGGGACCGTAGACCGCGTGCGGCCGTAGGACGATGACGGGACCCCGGTCCTCGCGCGCGGCGTCGGCCGTCAGGTACCGCTCGGCGGCCGCTTTGGTGGAGCCGTAGGCGTTGACGTAGCCGCGCACGGGCGCCTCCGACTCGGTCACCGCCACGCTCGGGGTGCGGGGGTCGTACACGCTGCCCGAGGACACGTGCACGAACCGGGCCTCGGGGAACGTCTCGCGTACCGCACGGGTGCCCTCGACGTTGACCACCCAGGCGCGGGCGTGGCTGCCGCCGTCGGCCACCGCGGCACCGCAGTGCACGACGGCGTCGATGTCCTCCGGGCGGTCCTCCTTGGCCAGCGGCCCGTCCCGGAGGTCCCAGAACTGGTGCGAGACCAGGTGGAGGACGTCGCCGGGCAGGCGTGGGACCCGACGCGAGAACGCGATCACCTCATGCCCGCGCGCCGCCAGGTCGCGGACCACTGCACCACCAACAAAACCAGACGAACCGGTCACCGCCACCCTCATGCGCGCACTGTACCCGTCACGGGTGAAACCAAGCTGACCAGCGCACGACGATCAGGTTTCCGGGATCGGCCCGCGAGCGGCAGGTGGGACGCCTCGACCACCAGGTCGGGCAGTGCGCCGTGGTCCACGACCCGCGCCACCTGGTCCCCGACCGACCGGGTCAGCTCCGTGCCGGTCCGGATCTCCGGGGTCCCGGTGTGCGGGTCGCGCGAGCTGTGCGAGTCACCGGCCTCGGCGGTCACCACGAGCACCACCCGCTCGTCACCGTCGGGCACGGGGACACCGACCATGACCGCGTCCGCCACACCCGGCAGGTCCCGCAGCCGGGGCTCGAACAGACCCGGGTAGATGTTCACGGTCCCGCGGATGATCATGTCCCGGTTGCGGCCGACCAGCACGATCCGCCCCTCGGCGTCCCGGTACGCGAGGTCGCCGGTCCGGTGCTCGACGGCCCGCGGCCGGCCGGCGTCGAGGTCGGACAGGTAGCCGGCCATCAGGGACGGTCCGGTCAGCACGAGCTCGCCGACCATTCGTTCGCCGTCCGCGCCGGAGGCGACCTCTGGATCCGAGGCGGCCTCCGGGTCGATCCGCACCCCTATCCCGTCGAGCGGGCGCCCGACGAGGTCGCCCTCCGCGGCGGTCGCGATCTTCTCGTCCGCGTCGGTCACCGCCGCCGGCAGGATCTCGGTGGCGCCGTAGACCGCGAGCCAGCGGGTGCCCGGCAGGACGCGGCGGCCACGCTCGAGCAGCGCCACGGTGACGGGCGCGGCGCCGACCGCGAGCACAGCCGGACCCTCGGCCGGCCCGACGCCGCCCGCTCGGCCCTGCGCCTCCAGGGCGTCGAGCAGCGCGGTCACGTCGGCGGGCACCAGGAACGAGGAGTCGGCCCCCGCGACGCCCCGCGCGAACGCCTCCGGCGCGTCCTTGGGCGCCTTCGCCGGGATCTCCCACGTGCCCCCGGCCATGATCGCCGGCAGCCCCAGGAACATCTGGTCCGTGTGCGCCCGCTGCGCCGGCCCCAGGTCGCCGACTCGCGCGAACAGGTCAAGCATCCCGCCGAGCGTGCGGCCGGTGTGCACCACCGCCTTCGGGTCCGACGTCGTACCGGACGTGAAGACGACCAGTGCCTCCCGGTCCGCCTCCCCCGTCACGGGGCCGGGAGCGCCCGCACCGGTCGGCGACGCCGACGCCCGACCCGTCCCCGGCGCCACCCGGCCCAGGCTCGTCACCCGGCGCGCACCCCGCGGCACCCCCGGGAGCCACGCCCCGGTGTACAGGTGCCGCACGAGCAGCCGCCCGTAGTCGGGGAGCAACAGGCCGCGCGAGCGCGCGATCCCCCGCAGCGGCCCCGACGACGCCGCGTGCAGCAGCGCCTCCGTCGCAGCCCAGCGCGGCTTCGCCGCCGCGATCCGCGCCGCGAACAGCTCCGGCGTCGAACCGGGGTCCACGAACACGACGGCGCCACCCGCTCGCAGGACCGCCAGGCACAGGATCACCCCCTCCGGCCGGGGCCGGATGCTGAAGAGCACGCGGTCGCCCGGCTCCATGCCCTGCGCTCGCAGTCCGGATGCCGTCCGCTCCACCCGCTCGGCCAGGCTGCCGAACGTGACCTCCTCGCGCACGCGTCCGCCGTCGCGGCCGCCCAACCAGCGGAGCGCGACGACGCCGGGCACGCTCCGTGCGACGTCGAGCAGATCGTCCACGAAGTGCGTCACGACGCCACCCGCGCAGGCGACGGGACGAGGACCCGCTCCGCATCCCGCAGCCGGAGCTCCAGCGAGCGGTACG
This sequence comes from Promicromonospora iranensis, assembly GCF_028994775.1. Lineage (GTDB taxonomy): Bacteria > Actinomycetota > Actinomycetes > Actinomycetales > Cellulomonadaceae > Promicromonospora > Promicromonospora iranensis_A. The sequence continues at coordinate 473,781 of NZ_JAJQMN010000004.1, forward strand.
CGGGGACCAGCACACCGCGCGCGGCCCGGCGCCGTCCCACGACCGGGACACGCCCGTCGGACGCCGCTGCCGCGAGCGCGTCGAGCACCGCGTCCACCTGCGCCATCGCGAGCGGCATGCCGAGGCAGAAGTGCGGGCCCGCGCCGAACCAGAGGTGCCGCACGGCGGGGTCGACCGGCCGGTCGGGGTCGAAGCCGCCGCCCGCCCGGCAGCAGTTCACCGTGGCGATCACCACCCGGTCCCCCGCGGCGACCGGCACCCCGCCGACCGCCGTGCGGGCTCGCACCGAGCGCAGCATCGCGGGGGTCGGCACGGTGACGCGCAGCCCCTCCTCGACGGCACGACGCCGCAGCTGGGCGTCGTCCGCCAGCAGGCGCGCCGTCCATCCGGTGTCGTGCGCGATGGCCACGAGGCGGGGCACGAACGACTGGATGGTCTCCGTCCCCGTGAGCACGAACGCCCCGACGGCACCCATCGCCTCACGCTCGGACAGTCCCAGGTCGCGCATCCGGCCGGGAACCGTCGCTGGGTCGCCGGCGCGGTACGCGACACGGGCGGGCGCGGTCAGCCGCTCCAGCACGGTCCGTGCCTGCGCCACCTGGGACCGGGTCAGGCCGTGCCGGTGCAGGCGCACCATCCCGGTGATCGTCTGGGCGGCGGCCATGGAGGAGCGCACCGCCTCGTCCGTCGGCGGCAGCCCGACCATCCCGCAGATCACCGCGCCGGCCTGTGCGCCGACCACCGCCGCCAGGTCGACGGTCTCCCCCGCCGCGAGCCGCCGCGTGAGGTCCGGCAGCACGCCCGCGCCGCCGTCGTCCGCCCCCACGAGCTCGCGGACCGCACGGGGCGTGAACAGCGGCCCGAGCGCCCGCCGCAGGGCGGCGTGCTCGGCGCCCTCCATGTTGAGCAGCACCGACGGCCCCAGCACCGGCGTCCAAAGGTCCGACGGCGCCCCCGGGCCCACCTTCGAGAAGTGGTCGAGGTCGAGCAGCACCTCGCGGGCGAGGGCCGCGTCGCTCACCACGACGCCGATGCGCGGCACCCGGACCACCGGCCGGTTCCGCGCGGACCGCAGTGCCGGGTAGGCCAGAGGATGCGCCGCACGCTGCACCCGCTCCTCCCAGACTTTCTCAGCCGTTGCCCCGCTCAGCCCTCGCGCACCGGCGCCTGGCACACTTTTCCGGGCGGACGGCGGGGCGTCGCTCGCCGCGGCCCGGGGCGTGGGCGTCGGCAGCGCGGCGCTCATCGGATGTCCACGACCTCTGGTCGGTACCGATGGTCGGCGTACCAGCCGAGCGTCCGCACGAGCCCCCAGGCGTGCACCCGGCGCGTCGAGGCGCGCACCCACACCGCACGGTGCTCGCCGTACCGCGTCGTCAGGCGCCGTACCGCGTTGACCAGGGCACGGTCCTCGTGCAGGTCCTCGATCCGGGTGCGCGGGAACCCGCCCGCCCGCTCGTACAGGGAGGCGGTGATCGCCATGTTGCAGCCGGGCGTCATGACGTACGGCCCGAGGTACCCCTCGTCCTGGTTCCCGGGCCGGACCTTGCCGAACGTGCTCGACGCCCACAGCGCGAACGACAGCACGCCCTGCTGGAACCGCGACACCGGCAGGTCGTCGTCGCGCGGGACGAGCCGCCCCGCGACGAGCTCGTCGCCCGACGTGAAGGCCGCCCGGACAGCACTGGTCCACGTCGGCGGGGGCAGGCAGTCGGCGTCCGTGCGAGCCAGCAGCTCGGCCCCGAGGCCGATGGCGGCGCGCATCCCCGTGTCCGCGGCGGCGCCGGTCCCCTTCTGGTCCTCGGTGACGAGGTGCCAGCGCGGCCGCCCCCAGTTCGCTATCGCCTTGCGCACGACGTCGGGTGTGCCGTCGGTGGACCCGTTGTCCACGACCACCAGGTCGAAGTCGTCGTCCTCCTGGGCGTGCAGCGCCTCGAGCGTGCGGAGGATCCCGTGCTCGTGCGCCTCGTTCAGCGCGGGCACGACGACGGCGAGGCGGGGGCGACCCGACTGCGGGCCGAGCTGTTCGCCGCTCACCACCGGACCACCATCGCGCCCATGCTGACGCCGCCCGCGAGACCGAGCAGCAGCACGACGTCGCCACGCCGCAGGCGGCCGGACTCCAGCGCCGTGTCGAGCTGCAGCGGAAGCGTCGCCGAGGCGATGTTGCCGTGGTCGGCCACGGTGACGATCGTGCGGTCGGCCGGCACGCCGAGCGTCCGGTGCACGTCCGCGAGGTACGCGACCGCCACCTGGTGCACCGCGACGAGCGCGACGTCGTCCATGGTCACGCCCGCCGCGGCCAGGGCCTGCTCCACGGGCGCCGACCCGAAGGCGTCGAACGCCGCACGCAGCCGCGACCCGTCGATCTCGAAGTAGCTCCGCTCCGGGTCGCGCGGGTTCACCGTGCCGCCGCCCGGCAGCATGCCGACGTCCCAGTGCTGCGACTCGGCGGCGAACACCGACGAGAGAATGCCCGACAGCCGGCCGGCGGGCTCGACCAGCTCCGCGAGCTCCGCGACGAGGTCGTCCTCGAAGCCGTCGGCGCGCCCGTGCGCACCGGGTCCGCCGAAGCGGGGTGCGCTCCCGACAGCGGCCGCGCTCCCGGCGCCGGTCGCCTCGACGAGCACCGCCGCACCGGCGTCGGACATCGTGTAGCCGGCCGCGGACATCGCGTACGTGCGGCGGTCCGGCACGTCCCACCGCACGCCGCGGGTGGGCATCTCCCCGCACGCGACGAGCACGCGGCGGTACCGGCCGGTGCCGATCAGCGCCTCGGCGACCTCTATGCCGTTGAGCACGGAGTTGCAGGCGTTCTTGACGTCCATCACCGGCGCGCGGACGCCGAGCTTGGCCGCGGTGATGTGGCTGGTCGCGGGCTCGATCATGTCCTGGGTCGCCGACGCGAAGATCAGCAGGTCGACGTCCTGCGGGCCCAGGCCCGCACGGTCCAGGACGGTGCGGGAGGCGGCGACGGCGAGGTCGGAGGCCTGCTGGTCGTCGTCCGCCACGTGGACGCGGCGCACGCCCGTCAGGCGCGACACCATCGGCAGGCGCGGTGCGACCTTCGGGTTCCTGCGGTGCAGCTCGCGCTCGGCCTCGGCCACGTCCCGGGTGCGCTCGGGCAGGTGCACGGCGACGCCGGCGATGCGGGCGACCGGGCGCGGGCGCTGCCGCGGCGCCTGCCGGGGCGCAGCAGAGGGTTCGACGGGTCGGGCGGGTGCCGGGTTCAGCACGGCGGCCGGTTCGGGGAGCACCCGGCAAAGGTTATGGCACCCCTATAACGCGCAGGTGACGGCTAGACGTTTCAACGTCTAGGTATGCGATCGACAGCGGCGGCGGCGAGTCATGACACGACAGGTGCCCGTTGCTACCGTGGTGCCATGGCCGAGCTCCCCGACTGGATGCGCCCTCCGCGCCCGGAGGGCTGGCTCGCCGAGGACCTGGACAATCTGCCGGACGCTCCCCGCCACACCGAGCTGATCGACGGAGCCCTCGTCTTCATGATGTCCCCTCAACGCCGCTGGCACAGCAGCGTCACCTTTGCCCTGCGGACCCACCTGACGCGCCAGGCGCCGGAAGGGATGGTCGTCGACAGCGAGATGACCGTCCGCCTGGACCAGCACAACCGCCCCGAGCCCGACCTGCTCGCCTCGACGGCGTCGATCGATGGTGACGCGACCTGGTACGAGGCAAAAGACATCGTCCTGGCGGTCGAGGTGGTCTCCCCGGAGTCAGAGCATCGCGACAAGGTAGTGAAGCCACACAAGTACGCGGAGGCGGGCATCTGCCACTTCTGGCGGGTCGAGGACGTCGACGCCGTCACCACCATCCACGTCTACGAGCTCGATGACCTGACCAGGACGTACGTCCCGACCGGCATCTTCCGGGACACGCTGAAGGTCGACCTGCCGTTCCCGATCGAGCTGGACGTCCAGAGCCTGTACGGCTGAGCGGCCCACCCGGTACCGCGCGTGGCACGCCCGCCCATAGGGTGACGGCCGTGATCCCCACCCTCCCGACCACCCGGCACGAGCTGGGCCTCCTCTACCGCGCCCGGCCCGCGATGGCCGGCCTGCTCCTCGCAGGCGCGGCCGCCCAGCGCCGGCCCGGCACGGGTTCGCCCGTGCGCCGGGTGCCCGGTATCGGGTGGGTCACGGCGGACCCCGTGGTGGCCCGCACGGTGCTCCGCGACCACCGCTCGTTCACGATCCTCGGTGAGGGCGGCGTGGGAAACCTGTGGGCCCAGATCCTCGGCGACTGGGTGCTCGACCTGTTCGACGGCGCCGGTCACCACGACCTGCGCTCCCGCACGCGCGAGCTGTTCACGGAGACCGTCTCGCGCGACCTGGTGAGCGCCGCGTGGGACGACCGCGTCGCCGCCGCGGCCGATGAGCTCCGCTCGGGCGGGACGCTCGACGTCGCGCACCTCTCCCGGGTCCTGGTGGGCCGCATGGTCATCAGCCTGCTCGGGATTCCCCGCCCCGACGGGTACGGCGGCTCCTGGCCCGACGACGAGGGAGCGCTGCGGATCTTCGAGACCGGCGAGCGCCTCGCCTCCGTCGCGCTCGGCACCGCGGGGTCGACGATCCTGACGCCGGCCCAGGTGGCGACTGCGCAGGGCATCGTTGCCGAGCTGAACGCGGGGATCCCCGACGGCTGGCGGAACGCACCGCCGGACACCCTGCTCGGCCGCTGCCGGGAGCTCGGCCTCGGGCTCACCGAGACGTCCGGCCTGGCCTCGCTGCTGATGGTCGCGGGCACCGAGACCGCCGCGAGCGCCATGGGGCGGATCACCGCCCTGCTGGTCGACACCGGTGAGCAGCATCGGATGCTCGCGGCGCTGCGGGGGTGTGCCGGGGCGGCCGTGCCCGTCCCGGCGTCCGGTCCTGCGGGAGGCGACGATCGGACGCCGCGGCTCCTGAACCCCGGGGAGGCGGACCCGGTCGAGAACGTGGTGCGTGAAGGGCTGCGGGTCACCAGTCCCGCGTCCGTGATCGGCAGAGGGGTGGCGGCCGACGTCGAGGTGGGTGGAGCGCGGTTACGAGCCGGTGAGCGGATCATGCTGCTCGTGTGGTCGGCGAACGCCGCCGCCGGTCCGTTCCGCGCCGATCGTCCGTACCTGCGGGAGTCCCGCCAGCTGTGGTTCGGTGCGGGCCGGCATCTCTGTCTGGGTGCCGCCCTGGCCCGGGCCGAGATCGGCGCGCTGCTGCGGATGCTGTGGGAGGAGGACCGCCCCCTGCGGATCGTCCGGCGTCGGGCGGCCCGGGGCGTGCTGATCCCCGCCTGGTCGGAGCTGATCGTCTCGCGAACCTGAGCAGGCTTGTGGTTGTGCGCACCCCGCCAGGCAGGTCAGCGGCGGGTGGCGCGGTAGATCTCGCGCACCACGTCCTCGATGTCGGGCTCGGTGATCGACAGGTCCAGCACCTCCGCCCGCTCGGACACCGCGGCGAGCACGCGGGCCGCCGTCGTGCGCTGCGGGTCGAACGCGAGGCGCTGCCGCAGGCCGCCCGACTCGCTGCGGACGTGCTCCGCACCGTCCAGGTCCACCAGGTCACCAGTCGCCGTCGCGAGATCCACCACGAGCTCGCGCCGTGCGCCCACCGTGCGGGCCAGCCCGTCGAGCGTGCCGTCGAACGCGAGCCTGCCGTGATCCACCACGAGGATCCGGTCGCAGAGCCGCTCGACGTCGCCCATGTCGTGCGTGGTGAGCAGCAGCGTGGTGCCGTGCTCGCGCCGCTGCGTCACGAGGAACTCGCGCAGTCGCTGCTTGGACAGCACGTCGAGGCCGATCGTCGGCTCGTCGAGGATCAGCAGCTCCGGCCGGTGCAGCAGCGCGGCGGCCACCTCGGCCCGCATGCGCTGCCCCAGCGAGAGCTGGCGCACCGGCGTCGTCAGGAACTCGCCCATCTCGAGCATGTCGACGAGCTCGGCGGTCCTGGTCCGCTCGTCGGCGGCGGACAGGCCGTGGATGGCGGACAGGATCGAGAACGACTCCCGCACCGGCAGGTCCCACCAGAGCTGCGAGCGCTGTCCGAAGACCACGCCGATCCGTCGTGCCAGCGCCCGTCGCTGCTTCAGCGGGTGCAGCCCCACGGTGGTCACCATCCCGCTCGTCGGCACCAGGATGCCGACGAGCATCTTGATCGTCGTCGACTTCCCGGCGCCGTTGGCCCCGATGTAGCCCACGGACTCGCCGGCCTCGACGCTCAGGTCGAGGTGGTCGACGGCCACGTGCCGGCTGCGCCGCAGCCTGTTCTTCCGGTCCGGCCGCCCGGTGAACACCCGGGTCAGGCCCTCCGCCTTGATGACGTTCATCCACCCGCTCCTCGGTAGTGACGAAGGCCCCAGCGCCAGCACAGCCCCGCGACGGTGACCGCCCAGAGGGCGGCGACAGGCGCGCACCAGCCCAGCCAGGTCGGCAGCCCGAGCGGGCCCGGCACACCCAACAGCGTGGATACCGGCAGGTACGCCGTGAAGGCCACCGGGAAGATGACGCCGAAGACGAGCAGCAGGGCCCGCGGCCAGACGACTGCGGGCTGCGTGGCCGCGTACCGGCCGCCGTAGACGAAGGCGTTGGTCATCTCGGAGCCGTTGATCAGGAAGAACTGCAGGCCGGCGGCGGTCACGAACTGCGCGGTGAAGATGACGAACCCGCTGACCAGGGCCAGCACCAGCAGGCCGACCGTGCCGATGCCCCAGTCGATGTCGTTCAGCACCAGGCCCACCGTGAGCGCCGTCGCGCCCACCAGGCACCGTCCGATCCGGCGCAGGCTGAGGTCGCTCGTCATCAGCTGTGCCAGCAGCGGCTGCGGTCGCAGGAAGAACACGTCGAGCGTGCCGGCGCGCACGTACTGCGGCAGGTTGTCGCAGTGTCCCGCCGCCAGGTCGGCCAGCGAGAACGCGAGGTCGGACAGACCGAACACGAGCATGATCTGGGCGAGCGTGAACCCGCCGATCTGGTCCGTCGCCGAGTACAGCACCCAGATCTCGGTGAACTCGATCAGCCCGACGAGCACCGCCCCGACCAGGTCCATCCGAAAGCTGGCCCGATGGCTCGCCTGCGAGCGGGCACGGCTCGCGAGAACCGCCCGGTAGGCGCGGAGCACCCGCGCCCTGCGCCGCTCCTCCGGCTCAGCCACCCTGCACCTCCAGCCTGCGGCGTCCGGCCCGCGTGGTCAGGTGCCCGACGCCGAGCACGACCGCCAGCCACACCACCTGCACCCCGAGGTGCTGCGCCGCCGCCGCACCGGTGACCTGCCCGGACAGCACGTCGATGGGAAACTGCATCATCGACGGGAACGGCGTGAGCAGCGCGAGGGTCAGCAGCCAGTCCGGGAACAGGTAGATCGGCGTGAACAGACCGGCGAAGAACCCGGAGACCGCCATGTAGAGGACGCTGACGCCCCGGGTCTCCACCAGCCAGAACCCCGACGTCGCCACGGCGTACACCGTGGCGTGCGAGACCGTGATGCCGATCAGGAGGCTGAGCAGCCCGAGCACGTACGCGGTGGCGTCGGGCGGCAGCGCCATGCTGGACACGAGCACACCGATGACCACGCTCGGCAGCCCGCGCGGCAGCAAGGCGAACAAGCCCTTGCCGACGTCCGTCAGGACGTTGGCCGCCTGCACGCTCACTGGCCGGAGGAAGTCCACGGCCACGTCGCCCGACTTGATCCGGGTCTGGAGGTCGCTGCCGCCCCAGAAGTTCACCGATCCCAGCATGCCCTGGCCCAGCCAGACGAACGCCGCCATGGTCGCCGCGGAGTAGCCGGCGAGCTCACCGCCCGAGCTCTCGACCGCCGCGCCCATGATCCCGCCCTTGAGCAGGCCGAACGTCGCGTTCGCCACCAGCCCCGCGAACGTGGCCAGCGGGTAGGCCGACTGCCCGCGGAATCCCGCTACCAGGAACCGCCAGTACGGGTTCCGGGAGGGAGACGGGAGCGGGCGCACAAGCGCGAGACTCTACTCCGCACGCGGCACGATCTCACCCTGTTTTACGAGCGGGTCTCCGAGCACCACCGCACCCTGTGCCGCCGTGCCCGGAGCGTCACGCGCAGCGGTCAGAACTCGCCCTGCCACGTGCAGACACATGCCTCGTTACCTTCGGCGTCGGCCAGCACCCACCAGGACGGGGCGAACTCGTCGGTGACCAGGCGGCCGCCCGCCGCGAGCGCCGCCGCCATGCGTCGCTCGGCCTGGTCGAACGGCACCCACACGTCCACGTGGATGCGGTTGCGCTGCTCGCGCCGCTCGTCGGACTGCTGGAACCAGATCGCCGGGAGCCGTCCGTCCCGGTCGGTCAGCCGCCCGGCGGCGTCGTTGCCCGAGTACTCCGCCACTGCGTCGTAACCCAGTAGCGCCTGCCAGAACGACTGCACCTCGGGGCCTGCTGTCGCGTCGATGCACAGCACGACGTCGCTGACCCCTGCCGGGTCAGCGGCGACGTCCAGCTCACGGGCGGCCATGGAGATCTCCCGGGCGAGCGCGACGTCCCGCGCGGACAGGCCGCCGACGTCGTGCGACCAGGTCCGCACCGTCACGGTGCCGTAGCGCAGGTCGACGTCCGGATGGTGGTTCGCGGCCTCCGCGAGTGCACCGATGCGGCTGACCAGCCGCACGCCCCGGGTGAACGAGCCGGTGGTGAAGCGTGCGAGAGCGGAGCTCCTCAGCACGCGCCAGTCGCCCGTCCCCGCTTCCGCGGTGAACTCGGCGGCGGTGATCGCGTCGGTCATGGGTCACTCCCTGGTGTGTGTCGTCCGGGTCACACCACCATGGCACGAGTCACCGACACTCGAACGTCCTCGTCCACCAGTGCGGGCGAGCCGGGCACGGCACCCACACCGGGTGCCGCGCCCGTGCCGGTCAGCGCCGCTGGAGCCGTGCCACGTCGCGCACGGCGCCCCGGTCGGCCGACGTCGCCAGTGCCGCGTAGGCCTGGAGCGCGGGCGACACGTACCGGTCGCGGTCCACGGGCTGCCACGGCCGCTCGGAGGACTCCATCTTGGCGCGGCGCTCGGCGAGCACCTCGTCCGGCACGTTGACCCGGATCAGGCGGGTGTCGACGTCGATCTCGATCTCGTCGCCGTCCTCGATCAGGCCGATGGTGCCGCCTGCCGCGGCCTCCGGGGAGACGTGGCCCACCGAGATACCGCTGGACCCGCCCGAGAACCGGCCGTCGGTGATCAGGGCGACCACCTTGCCCAGGCCGCGCCCCTTGATGTACGAGGTCGGGTAGAGCATCTCCTGCATGCCGGGCCCACCGGCGGGCCCCTCGTAACGGACGACCACGACGTGCCCCGGCTCGACCTGCTTGGTCAGGATCTTCTCGACGGCCTCGTCCTGCGACTCGCAGACCAGGGCCTTGCCGACGAAGTGGAACACGTCCGGGTCGACGCCCGCGGTCTTGAACACGGCGCCGTCCTCGGCGATGTTGCCCCGCAGCACGGCCAGCCCGCCCTCGACGGTGTATGCGTGCTCGACGGAGCGGATGCAGCCGCCCGAGCCGTCGGTGTCGAGCGTCTCCCACTGGTTGTTCGTCGAGAACGCCTTGGTGGTGCGCACCCCGCCCGGGGCCGCGTGGAACAGGCCGAGCGCCCGCTCGGTGGCCTTGCCGCCGCGGATGTCCCAGTCGTCCAGCCACGCGCGCAGCGTGGGCGTGTGCACCGAGGTGACGTCGTGGTCCAGCAGGCCGCCGCGGTCGAGCTCACCCAGCAGCGCCGGGATACCACCGGCCCGGTGGACGTCCTCCATGTGGTAGTCGGGGTGGTTCGGCGCGACCTTCGACAGGCACGGCACCCGGCGGCTGATGCCCTCGATGTCGGCGAGCGTGAAGTCGACCTCCGCCTCCTGCGCCGCCGCGAGGATGTGGAGCACCGTGTTCGTGGAGCCGCCCATGGCGACGTCGAGCGTCATCGCGTTGGCGAACGCCGCCTTGGTGGCGATCCCGCGCGGCGCGGCGGTGTCGTCCTCGTCCTCGTAGTACCGGCGGGCCAGGTCCACGATGGTGCGGCCGGCCTCGAGGAACAGCTCCTTGCGGGCGGCGTGCGTCGCGAGCGTCGAGCCGTTGCCCGGCAGCGACAGGCCCAGCGCCTCGGTGAGGCAGTTCATCGAGTTCGCGGTGAACATCCCCGAGCACGAGCCGCACGTGGGGCACGCGTTCTCCTCGACCAGGCCGAGCGCCGCGTCGTCCACGTTCTCGTCGGCCGAGTAGTTGATCGCGTTGATCAGGTTCAGCGGGGTCTTCGCGACGCCGTCGGCCACGACCGCCTTGCCGGCCTCCATGGGCCCGCCCGACACGAAGATCACCGGGATGTTCAGCCGCAGCGCGGCGTTGAGCATGCCCGGCGTGATCTTGTCGCAGTTCGAGATGCAGACGAGGGCGTCGGCGGTGTGTGCCTGCACCATGTACTCCACCGAGTCGGCGATGAGGTCGCGGCTCGGCAGGGAGTAGAGCATGCCGGCGTGGCCCATCGCGATGCCGTCGTCGACGGCGATCGTGTTGAACTCCTTGGCGACGCCCCCGGCCTCGCGGATCGCCGACGCCACGAGGTCGCCCATGTCCTTGAGGTGTACGTGCCCCGGCACGAACTGCGTGTAGGAGTTCGCGATCGCGATGATCGGCTTCCCGAAGTCCTCGGATCCCATGCCCGTGGCGCGCCACAGCGCGCGAGCTCCGGCCATGTTTCGGCCGTGGGTGGACGTCCGGGAGCGCAGGGGACGACTCATGACTGTTCAGCTCCTTCGATGCTGGTTGGCCGCGCGCCATACGGGGGTGGGCGGCTCCAGCACGCTACCTCCGGTGCGCGGCGTCGGACACCGGGCGTCCACAAGGTGACCCGCGCCGTGGCACCGCGCGGGACCTCCGCACCGGGGCACCCCCACCCGACCCACGCCGCTCGAGGGCGGGAAAAGAGCCGGTGCCCCACCCTTGACCCGGCCATCCACCGTGTGCACACTTGTCTACCGGCAGGCCGCCGACGTCGAAAGATTTCGGCCTCTGCCTGCGAGGACGCCGGTCACCTGGACGCCGCTGTTCGGGACCCGTGCGCGTCACGCGTGTACTCACGCACGTATCCGCTCACTGCAACGTACAACGAGGTGCGACATGGCGAAAACGTTTACTACGAAATCGTTTGCGATCCGATCCGAACCCCCGCTCCGCAGCCGCCTGCTGCGCGCGCTGACCGGCATCGGTGCCACGGTGGCGCTGCTCGCCGCCGGGATGGTGGCCACCTCCGCCCCCGCGGCGGCGGTGGACCGCAACGAGACCGGCAACCACGGCGGCTACTTCTACTCGTTCTGGACCGACGCCCCGGGAACCGTCTCGATGAACCTCGGGTCGAACGGCAACTACTCCACCCAGTGGCGCAACACCGGCAACTTCGTGGCCGGCAAGGGCTGGGCCACGGGCGCCCGCAGGAACGTGACCTACTCGGGCACGTTCAACCCGTCCGGCAACTCCTATCTCACGCTCTACGGATGGACCAGGAGCCCGCTGGTCGAGTACTACGTGGTCGACAACTGGGGCACCTACCGGCCCACCGGCGAGTTCCAGGGGACGGTCACGACGGACGGCGGCACGTACGACATCTACAAGACGATGCGCTACAACAAGCCGTCGATCGAGGGCGACAACTCGACGTTCACGCAGTACTGGAGCGTGCGCCAGCAGAAGCGCACGGGCGGCACCATCTCGGCCGGAAACCACTTCGACGCCTGGGCCGCACGTGGCATGCGGCTGGGCAACCACGACTACCAGATCATGGCTACCGAGGGCTTCCAGAGCAGCGGCAGCTCCAACATCACCGTCGGCACGAGCGGCGGGGGCGGAGGCGGAGGAGGCACGTCCTGCACCGTCAACGTCACGAGGGGGCAGGAGTGGAGCGACCGGTTCAACGTGAACCTGTCGGTGAGCGGCACCAGCAGCTGGACCGCACGGATCAACCTCGCCGGCGGCCAGTCCCTCCAGAGCAGTTGGAACGCCAACGTCACCGGCAGCACCGGCACGCTCACCGCCACGCCGAACGGCTCGGGCAACAACTTCGGGATCACCGTCTACAAGAACGGCAACAACAGCTTGCCAACGGCCACGTGCTGACGACGCACGGGCCCCGATAACCGGGACGGGATGCGTCAGCGGCGGCGCGTCCCGTCCCTTCGGCCCGGCCCTGCGGCGGCCGGCCACACCCCTACCTGAACGTCGCCGGGTGCCGTACCGTCGTAGCAGGAGCCCGCAATGACGCGGTTTCCGGCGCGCAGCGACGGGGGTGCTCGAATGCGAGTGACAGAGGCATTGCGACGCAAGGGCAGCACAGTGGTCACGATCTCCAGGGACCGGAGCGTGCGTGACCTGCTCGCCCTCCTGGCCCAGCACGGTATCGGCGCGGTCGTCGTGTCCGACGACGGCGTGCGGGTCGACGGGATCGTCAGCGAGCGCGACGTCGTCCGTCGGCTGCACTCGGACGGCGACGGCGTCCTGGACGGCCCGGTGGCGGCGATCATGACCGCCGCAGTGCACACCTGCAGTCCCGAGGCCACGCTCGACGAGCTGATGCCCGTCATGACGGAGCACCGCGTGCGGCACGTCCCCGTGCTCGTCGACGCCCGGCTCACCGGGATCGTGAGCATCGGCGACGTGGTCAAGCACCGGATCGCCGAGGTCCAGGCCGAGCGGGACCAGCTGACCGCCTACATCGCAGGCGGGCCGTAGGTCCCGGCTCGGCCCACGGGCTCAGCCCTGCAGCGCCCGGTACTCGTCCTCGAGAATGCTCATCACCACGGCGTCGGCCCAGGTGTCGCCGTCGCGGTAGATGTCCCGCAGGCGCCCCTCCTCACGGAAGCCGAGCGACTCGTACAGAGCCTGGGCGCGCGGGTTGATGCTGAGCACGTCCAGGCTCACCCGGTGCAGGCGGGGACCCGATTCGCCGTCGACACCGTCGAAGGCGAACCGGAGCACCTCCTGGATGGCCTCCCGGCCGTACCCCCGGCCCCGGTAGTTCGGCAGCAGCTGGAGCCGGAGGTTCGCCGAGCGGACGTCCTCGTCGAGATCGTTGAGCACGATCTCGCCGATCATCTCGTCGCTGACCGGCTTGCCGTCCCGCTCCGCGGCGGGGCAGATGGCCCAGTCGTAGCGGCCGGGCCGGTCGCTGACCGTGCTCGCCCACTCGTTGATCTGATCGCGCGTGAAGGTCGCGGTGGTCCCCGTCAGACGGGTTCCCTCCGGATCCTGCACCGCCTCCCACAAACGTTCCGCATCACGTCCCTCGATGGGACGCAGCCGCATCATCTCGCCGCGCAGGAGGGGACCGCGGGTCATCTGCCCGTCCTCGGACCCAGGGTCACGAGCCGATCCGATCCAGCACCAGCTCGCGCACCCGCTTCGCGTCGGCCTGACCCTTCGTCGCCTTCATGACGGCGCCGATGATCGCGCCGATCGGCCCCTGGTTGCCACCACGAACCTTCTCGACGATGTCGGGCTGGGCGGCCAGCGCCTCGTCGATGGCGGCGAGCAGCGGGCCGTCGTCGGACACGATCTCCAGGCCGCGGGCCACCACGACAGCCTCCGGGTCGCCCTCGCCGGCGAGCACCCCGTCGAGCACCTGCCGGGCGAGCTTGTCGTTGAGCCGCCCCGAGTCCACGAGCCCCTGGAGCTGGGCGATCTGCGCCGGGGTCACCGACAGCGCCTCGAGCGCGACCTCGTCCTGGTTGGCGCGACGGGCCAGCTCGCCCATCCACCACTTGCGCGCGCCCGCGGCGCTCGTGCCCGCGGCGACGGTCGCCTCGATGAGGTCCATGGCGCCCGCGTTGACGACATCGCGCATCTCGGCGTCGGCGTAGCCCCACTCCGTCTGGAGCCGACGGCGGCGCGCCACCGGCATCTCCGGGAGCGTCGCCCGGATCTCCTCGACCCACTCGCGGCTCGGCGCCACGGGGACCAGGTCGGGCTCGGGGAAGTAGCGGTAGTCCTCGGCGTCCGACTTCACGCGGCCCGACGACGTCGTGCCGTCCTCCTCGTGGAAGTGGCGCGTCTCCTGCACGACCGGCAGGCCCGCGTCGAGCACGCCCGCCTGACGGGACACCTCGTAGCGGACCGCGCGCTCGATCGAGCGGAACGAGTTGACGTTCTTGGTCTCGGTGCGCGTGCCGAGGGGCGACTCCGGCGTCGGGCGGAGGGACAGGTTCACGTCCGCACGGACGTTGCCGCGCTCCATCCTGGCCTCGGAGACGTCGAGCGTGCGGAAGATGTCACGCAGCGTCTGCACGTAGGCACGCGCTACCTCGGGGGCGCGCTCGCCGGCACCCTCGATGGGCCGGGTCACGATCTCGACGAGCGGGATGCCCGCACGGTTGTAGTCGACGAGCGAGTACTCGGCCCCCTGGATGCGGCCGGTCGCGCCACCCACGTGGGTGTTCTTGCCGGCGTCCTCCTCCATGTGCGCCCGCTCGATCTCGACGCGGAACACCTCGCCGTCGTCCAGCTCGATGTCGATCCAGCCGTCGAAGGCGATGGGCTCGTCGTACTGCGACGTCTGGAAGTTCTTCGGGACGTCCGGGTAGAAGTAGTTCTTCCGCGCGAACCGGCAGTTCTCGGCGATGGTGCAGTTCAGCGCGAGGCCGATCCGGATCGCGTACTCCACCGCCTTGCCGTTGACCACCGGCAGGGCGCCCGGCAGCCCGAGGCTCACCGGGGTGACCTGGGTGTTGGGCTCGCCGCCGTACGCGACCTCGGCCGCGCAGAACATCTTGGTGAGCGTGCCGAGCTCCACGTGGACCTCGATGCCCAGCACCGGGTCGTAGCGGCGGACGGCGTCCTCGTAGGCGACCAGTCCGGTCGTCGTTGCGGCGGTCATCGGGCGAGCTCCGTGGTCTTGAGTTCGGGTGCCTGGTTCAGGAGGGGTCCGCCCCAGCGCGACTCGAGGGCCGCCTCGAGGGCCGCGCCCACGCGGTACAGCCGGTCGTCGGCCTTGGCGGGCGCCAGGATCTGGAACCCGACGGGCAGACCGTCGTCGGACAGGCCGTTCGGGAGCGACATGCCGGGGACACCCGCGAGGTTCGCGGGGATGGTCGCGATGTCGTTGAGGTACATCGCGAGGGGGTCGTCGAGCTTCTCGCCGAACTTGAACGCGGTGGTCGGCGCCGTGGGCGAGACCAGCACGTCGGCCTGCTCGAACGCGGCGGCGAAGTCACGCTGGATCAGCGTGCGGACCTTCTGCGCGCTGCCGTAGTAGGCGTCGTAGTAGCCGGCGGAGAGCGCGTACGTGCCGAGGATGACGCGGCGCTTGACCTCGTCACCGAAGCCGGCCCCGCGAGTGGCGCCCATGACCCGCTCTGCCGTGACCGGGCCCTCGGCGGGCTCGACCCGCAGGCCGAACCGCATGCCGTCGAACTTGGCCAGGTTGCTGGAGGCCTCGGCGGGCATGATCAGGTAGTAGGCGTCCAGCGCGTAACCGAAGCTGGGGCAGGAGACCTCGACGATCTCGGCGCCCAGGGCGCGCAGCTGGTCGAGCGACTCGTCGAACCGAGCGGACACGCCGGCCTGGTAGCCCTCACCGGACAGCTCCTTGACGACGCCGACGCGCAGACCCTTCAGGTCGCCCTGGGCACCCTGCTGAGCCGCCGCGACGACGCCGGGAACCGGCTCGTTGATCGACGTCGAGTCGTGCGGGTCGTGCCCGCCGATCAGCTCGTGCAGCAGCGCGGCGTCGAGCACCGAGCGCGTCACGGGGCCCGCCTGGTCGAGCGAGGAAGCCATGGCGATCAGGCCGTACCGGGAGACACCACCGTAGGTGGGCTTCACGCCGACGGTGCCGGTGACGGCACCGGGCTGGCGGATCGAGCCACCCGTGTCGGTACCGATCGCGAGCGGTGCCTCGAAACCGGCGACCGCGGCCGCGGAGCCGCCGCCGGACCCACCGGGGATGCGGTCGAGGTCCCACGGGTTCTTGGTGTTGCCGTACGCCGAGTGCTCCGTCGAGGAGCCCATGGCGAACTCGTCCATGTTGGTCTTGCCGAGGATCGGCAGACCAGCGGCCTTGATGCGCTCGACGAGCGTCGCGTCGTACGGCGGGATCCAGCCCTCGAGGATCTTGGACCCTGCGGTCGTGGGCAGCCCCTTGGTGACCACGACGTCCTTGACCGCGATGGGCACACCCGCGAGCGGGTGCAGCTCCTCGCCGGCGGCGCGCTGCGCGTCGACCTCCGCGGCGGTCGCCAGCGCCTCCTCGGAGGAGACGTGCAGGAACGCGTGCAGGTCCCCGTCGACGGCGGAGATGCGGTCCAGGTGGGCCTGCGTGGCCTCGACGCTGGTGACGTCCTTGTTCCTCAGCGCGGACGCGAGGTCGGACGCGCTGAGACGGGTGAGGTCCTGTGTCATGTCGTTGGTTCCCATCACTCTTCGCCGAGGATCTGCGGGACGGCGAACCGCCCGTTCTCCTGCTGCGGGGCACCGGCCAGTACGTCCTGGATCGGCAGGGCGGGCTCCGGTACGTCGTCTCGGAACACGTTCGTCAGCGGGAGGGGGTGGCTGGTTGCCGGCACGTCTGCGGTAGCGACCTCGCTCACACGAGCGACGGACTCGACGATCACGTCGAGCTCACCGGCCAGGCGCGCGACCTCGTCGGGTCGCAGGTCGATCCGTGCCAGCGCAGCCACGCGCGCAACCTCGTCACGGGAGATGGTGGACATGGCCGTCAGTCTAGTCTCCGGACGGCGTTAGATCGCCCGGATTCCCGCCCGTTGACTGTGAAATCTCTGCAACGCGCAGACCCTTCCGGGCGGTCGGACGGATGGCGCGGTGCGGTTCCGCGGCGTTTCGCGCCGGCCCAGTGTTTGTGCCCGGGACGGTCGGTGTTTCGGGCGCATCGCTGGGTGGGCCGGGGCGCCGGGTCGCGTCTGGTCGGAGTCGCGTCCGGGCGGGTCGGGTTGCGGGCCCAGTGTTTGTGCCCGGAACGATGTGCTGTTTCGGGCGTAAACGCTGGGTAGACCGCGGCGTCCGGGCCCGCGGGCAGTGGCCCGGCCCCGGGGCTGTGGCCGGTGGGGCGAGCGGGCGTTGTTGGGGGAATGCAGTCAGGGGGTGGAACCAGGCACGACCCCGTGGGGTTGTGCCTGGTTCCACCCCCTGCTGGGAATGGTTGTCCGGCGGCGTCCTACTCTCCCACCCCGT
>NZ_JAJQMN010000005.1 GCF_028994775.1 Promicromonospora iranensis
GTTCTGATCGCTGACGGTCGGATCGCGGGTGACATCAGTGATCCGACGCCGGAGTCCGCGATGGCCGGTCTGGATGCCCTGCGCACCCTCGAACCCGCCGTCACCACCCGTCCGGGCGGGACCGGCACGCTCAGGACGGGTGCGTGATGGCCACCTCGTTCCCCACCGCCCGGCTCACCGTCGGACAGATGCGCCGCAGCGCCGGCCGCCTCACCGCTGCAGGCGTGGCGATCCTGATCAGCACGGCGTTCGTCACCGTGACGCTGCTCGCCGGCGGCGTCATCCAGGGCACCACGCACGACATGGTCGCGGCGGAGTACGCAGAGGCTGATGTCGTCGTGTCGATCGCCGACCAGAGCGCCTTCACGGCTGACCAGATCGACGCCGTCTCGGCGGTCGACGGCGTCGCGTCCGTCCAGCCGCTCACCGGCTGGTTCGGCGACCTGCGCAACGGTGGCAAGGGCGGCTACCAGACGTTCGCGTCGGTCCCGGAAGACCCGCGTCTGTCGCCGCTCGAGCTGACCGACGGCGCCTGGCCGGCGACGGACGGCGAGGTGGCACTGACAGCAGACCTGGCCGAGCGGCTCGAGGTGGGCCTGGGGGACACGGTGACGGTCAACCGCACCCTGTACCCCGAGGGCTGGGCCGACAGTCAGGCGGAGGACCCGGCGGCCGAGCTCGGTGACCCGGAGGACGTCACCGAGACCCTGACCGTGACCGGCCTCGCCGGCGACCCCTACGGCGCCTATGCCGCCTACGGAGGGGCCGCCGCGGTCCCGGCCGCCACGCTCGCCGCCTGGAACGCGGCGGAGCCCTACCCGAACACGGTCAGCGATCTGCTGATCGCGCTCGATTCTCCCCTCGACGGCAACAGCATCCCCGCTTCGCTCGCCGAGTCCCTCAGCTCTGCCGCAGACGGGGCCGACGGCGGCGTGACCGTCGACACCACCGAGAACGTGGCGGCGGCGAAGACCGCCGAGCAGACCGGCGGCGAGGACCTCATGTTCCTGGTGTTCGTCATGACGTTCGCGGCCATCGCGCTGCTGATCGCGGCCATGGTCATCACCAACACGTTCCAGGTGCTCATCGCCCAGCGGACCCGGACGCTCGCCCTCCTGCGCTGCATCGGCGCCGGGACCGGCCAGCTGTACCGCAGCGTGGTGCTCGAGGCGGCCGTCCTGGGTGTGCTCGCCTCGGTGGCAGGCATCCTGGCGGGCGGCGTGCTCGCCCAGGTGGCGCTGACCGTGGCACCCACCTTCGACCTGGGGGTGCCGCTGCCGACGGCGATCACGCCGACCTGGCAGTCGGTGGTTCTCCCGCTCGTCGTCGGCACGGTGGTGACGGTCCTGGCCGCGCTGGCTCCCGCTCGCTCGGCCACCCGGGTGGCGCCGCTCGCCGCGCTGCGGCCGTCCGACGTCCCGTCGCTGCGCGCCCGCTCCGGTCGCACCCGCCTCGTGGTATCGCTCATCTGCCTGGTCGGCGGCTTCGCGGCGCTCGGTGGCGGCGTGTACCTCGGGATGAACGGCGGCACCGAGCCCGGTCTCGTCGCCGCGGTCGGCGGTGGCTCCCTGGCGTTCTTCGGCGTCGTGCTGAGCGCGGTCCTGTGGCTGCCGCGCGTCGCGGCGGTCCTCGGAGGCGTCGTGGCCCGAACCGGCCCCGCGGCTCGCCTGGCGGTCGCCAACACGCTGCGCAACCCGCGCCGGACGGCGGCGACCTCCACAGCGCTCTTCATCGGCGTCACGCTCGTCACCATGATGTCCACCGGTGCGGCCAGCGCCCGGATGTCCGCGGAGAGCCTGCTCGACGAGCAGTACCCGTACGACGTGGCCGTGTCGGCGTCGTCCCCCGACTACGTCGAGGACCTGCGTTCCGCCGTGACCGACACGTCCGGCATCTCGTCCACGACCCTCGTTAGCCACGCGACGGTCACGCTCGGTGAGATGGAGGACTCGAGCGTCATCGCTGCCGAGCCTGCCGAGCTCGCCGACGTGGTGAACGTGCCCGAGCAGGCGGGTCGGCTCGCCGAGGGCTCGATCCTGCTCACGCAGGGCACCGCCGACGAGATGTCCCTGGGTGCGGGCGACCCGATCACGGTGTCGGGTGCTGACGGCTCCGTCGACCTGGCCGTGGTCATCACCACCACCGACGCGCTCGACCGCATGATCACCACCGCTGACCTCGCCCGCGCCGGTGTCCCCACCGAGGACACGATCGCCGACATCTGGGCGCACATCTCGGGTGCCGAGGCGACCAACGTGCTCGCGGACGTCCAGGACGCCGTCGCACAGGTCGACGGCTCCGCGTTCGTCATGGGGCCGGCGGCCCAGGCGGCGCAGTTCCGCCAGGTGGTCGACGTCATCCTCGGCATCGTGGTGGGCCTGCTCGCGGTCGCCGTGGTGATCGCCCTGATCGGCGTCACGAATACGCTGTCCCTCTCGGTCATCGAGCGGACCCGGGAGTCCGCGACCCTGCGGGCCATCGGCCTGAGCAAGGAGCAGCTCCGGGGCATGCTCGCCGTGGAGGGCGCCCTCATCGCCGGTGTCGGCGCGATGCTCGGCATCGTGCTCGGGCTCGTGTTCGGCTGGGCGGGGGCGGCCACCGTCCTGTCCGCCATGGGCGACGTGCGGTACGCCGTCCCGTGGACGGACGTCGGGGTGGTCCTGGTGATCGCCCTCGTCGCAGGCCTTCTCGCGTCGGTCCTGCCGGCGCGGGCCGCAGCCCGCACCTCACCCGTGGCGGCGCTCGGCGTGGAGTGACGGCACGAGACGTAGGACGGCCATGGTGAGTCATGGCCGTCCTACGTCTCGTGGTGTCTCAGGCGGCTCGTGCGAGCAGGTGCGCGTTCTCCTGGTAGGCGGGGGTGAGCTTGACCTTGCTGAATCGCCAGCCCCTGTCGGTACGCACCACGTCGTTGTCGTAGAAGCCGACGACTAGCCAGCGGTTCGATCCGCCGTCGGCGACTTCGTCCGGCACCCAGTGCTCGGCGCGCACGTGTGCGTGGGCTCGTGCGCGGTCACCGTCGATGTCGATGACATGGCCGGTGATGGCATGGTGGGTCGCGACGAACGGATCGAAGGTCCCGCGGAGGATCTGGACGTAGTCGTCGAGGCGTGTCTCCGTCGGCGGGATGCCCGCGACCGCCTCGAAGTCGACGGTGAACGGGTCGGCGTGGACCAGGCCGGGTAGCCGGTCGAAGTCCTTCGTGTCCGCGATGTCGGCGTAGCGGCCGAAGAGCTCGATGATCTCGGCGCGATCGGATTCCAGGGTCATGAGGTCGCTTCTTCTTCCTGGTCAGCAGTATGGGATGGGCGTCTGTCGGTGGTCGGGGAGGTGTCTCGCGGACGCTCGCCGGCCGTGTCGTACGGGGGCGTTCTCTCGTGGCTCGTCCAGGGGAACGCGGTGCCGGTCAGCTGCTCCGAGGCGTCCCACAGGCGGCGCGCGGCATCGGCGTCGCGCGCCTTCGCCGCGCGCCTGGCGGGGCCGGGTGCGCCGCGGAGGCCCAGCAGCCCGATCGGGCCGACGTAGGCATCACCGGGGAGGTCCGCGGTCGCGGCCTGGAGCGTCGGCAGGGCTCCGGCCGCTGCGCTGTGGGAGACCTTGCCGATCAGGGCCTTCTCCAGGAGGAACAGCTGCCCCGCGTCGACGTTCACCAGGTTCGTGGTGGCGATGCCCGGATGGGCGGCGGTCGAGATCACCGAGGAGCCGGCAGCGGCCAGTCGCCTCTGCAGCTCGTGGGCGAACAGGAGGTTCGCGAGCTTGGACTGTCCGTAGGCCGGGTGCGCGCGGTAACGGCGTCGCCGCCAGTTCAGATCTGCGAAGTTGATCGAGCCTATGTGGTGCGCGAGCGAGCTGACGGTCACGACCCGGTCGCGCACCTGCGGCAGGAGCAGGTTGGTCAGAGCGAAGTGTCCGAGGTGGTTGGTTCCGAACTGCAGCTCGAACCCGTCGGCTGTGCGCTTCAGCGGTGGCAGCGAGAGGCCCGCGTTGTTGATGAGCAGATCAAAGGGCTCGGTGAATCTCCCTGCGAACTCCCGGACCGACGACAGGTCCGCCAGGTCGAGACGGTGCACCTCGGTGTGCCCGCGCATCTCGGCGGCCGCGGCGAGTCCCTTGTCCCGGTTGCGCACGGCCAGGACGACGCGTGCGCCCCGCTCTGCCAGCACAGAGGCGGTGACACGGCCGATGCCGCTGTTCGCTCCGGTGATGACGACGGTACGCCCGCTCATCGGTGGGACGTCGGCAAGGATGAATGAAGCCATGCCAGGAATGTAGGCACTGACAACAGTGTTGTCAATGACTACATGATTCCGCGTACCATGTCGGCTATGAACGACCAGCCCGAGCAGCGCCGCTATCACCACGGAGACCTTCGGACCGCTCTGCTCGAGGCGGCGGAACGAAGTGTGCGCGCCCACGGCGCGGCGCAGCTGTCGTTGCGGGACCTGGCCCGGGCGGTCGGAGTGAGTCACGCGGCGCCGCGCAGGCACTTCGCGGATCGGCAGGAACTGCTCGACGCGTTGGCCGAGGAAGGGTTCGCCCTGTTGGGGGAGAATATCCGTCGCGCGCTGGTCGACGCCGACGAGGACTTCGCCGCGCGCACGCGGGGGACGGCGTCCGCGTTCGCCCACTTCGCCGTCGAGAACCCAGCGCTGCTGGAACTGATGAACTCGACCAAGCACCAGGGCGCCCCGAGCGTCGCGCGTGCCGCGGAGGCGGCGTTCGAGCCGATCTTCGAGCTGATCCGCGAGGGGCAGGCCCAGGACATCCTGGAGGCCGGCGAACCGGAGGAGCTCGGGCTCATCCTCTACGCGACCATCAACGGCATCACCATGCTGGTCAACACGAACATGGTGCCCGCGGGGCGGCTCGACGAGCTCACCGACACCGCGGTAAGCCAGTTCCTTCGCGGCGCAGCCGGGGGAGCGGGCGTCGGAACGATCAGCTCAGCTCGAGCAGGATCCCGTCCGCCGACTCCTGGCTGCCCGGTCCGTGCTCGCGGATGAGGGCGACGATCTCGTCGAACAACGTCGGGCCCTCGCCACGGCGCGCTTCGGCGAGCCTCGCCTCGAAGGCCGCGCGGTTCGACGGGTCGACGGAGGGGAGGAGCCGCTCCAGCCGTCGGGCCGTCTCAGCGTGACCGAGCGCCGCCCGGGACGTCTCCGCGTTGACCCACCTCAGTACCCAGCCTTCGGTGGGGGTGCCGTAGCCGCCGCGGAGGATGTCGTTGAGGGCGTCGAGGTTCCCGCGCCAGGTGTACCCGCTCAACAGTCCGGAGAACTCACGGGCGAAGCCGTCGAGGTCGCTGAACCGCGCACCGTCGACGACGAGCACGGGGAGGTCACGAGTCATGGTCCGAGGCTAACCGTCCTGCTCAGGGCCGTGCCCGTGCGCCGCGTCCTGCCCCCGACGGACCGGACGCGGCGCACGGGACCCGGTCACATCCGGTAGAAGTCGCCGTAGTGGTTGGGCGAGAAGTAGACCACGCCGGTGGTGCGGTCCAGGACGAGGCGGTAGGCCTGCCGCGAGGCGCCGCAGGCACGCGGCGTGACGTCGAACTCGAGGTAGGAGTGGCCGGCGGGCAGCTGGCCCTCGGCGTTGCGGTGGACGCCGCCCGCGAAGTTGCACTGGCCGTTCGGCCAGCTGACCCAGCCACGGGTGCTCGGGTAGCCCTTGGAACGCCAGATCGAGTTCGACGAGTACGCCTCCGCACAGCCGCTGTGCGTGCAGGAGCTGTAGACGTTCGCCTCGGCCGCGGGCGCGACGGAGACGCCCCCGGCGACGAGGCCTGCCATGGTGGACAGGACGACGAGCATCCTGACCAGTCCGGACACGACGCTGTTCTTCTCGGACACCTTTTCGGACACGCTGATCTCCCTCTCGGTTGGGAATACCGGGAGAATCTTCACCCGCCCAGTCGACGTGGACCCGACGACGGGCCGACGGGTGGGTGAATTTCACCTGTCCGTGGGCCGGCTCGTAGGCGGACAGGCGACCCTCGGCCTCGAGCACGACGGGGCTGCCCTCGCCGTCGGACGAGCAGTAGCGTGAACCCATGACGGACGAGGCGCACGGCAGCCGGACCATCTACGACTCGATGGGCGGGATGCCCGCCGTCGTGGCGCTCGCCGACGCGTGGCACCGGCTCTGCCTGGACGACCGCGTCGTGGCCCACGCCTTCCAGGGTCGTGTGCATCCGGACCACGTCGAGCGGCTGGCCACCTACTGGGCCGAGCAGCTCGGCGGCCCGCCCGCGTACACCGGGGGAGGGTCGCCCCTGGGTGACCACGCGGATGTCGTCCGGGTCCACTCCGGGAACGGGCCGCACGACGAGATGGACGCGCGTGCCGTCGGCTGCTTCGTCCTGGCGATGGACGAGGCAGGGCTGCCCGACGACGAACGGCTGCGTGCCGCCCTCACCGACTGGTTCGTGTGGGCCACGGAGCACGTGAACCACGAGCACCGGACGCCCGAGGCTGTCCCGACCGGCCTGCCGATGCCGTACTGGAGCTGGGACGGTCCTGTTGTTGGTGGCGCGCGGGGTCCCGGAACGTAGGCGCTCTCCCTCGAACGACCCGGTCCGCCCCCCGGGCACGGGTCT
Source organism: Promicromonospora iranensis (assembly GCF_028994775.1). Classification (GTDB taxonomy): domain Bacteria; phylum Actinomycetota; class Actinomycetes; order Actinomycetales; family Cellulomonadaceae; genus Promicromonospora; species Promicromonospora iranensis_A. The sequence goes on from NZ_JAJQMN010000005.1 coordinate 6,599, forward strand.
TGCCGAGAGGGCGGCCGTCCTGTGAGAGTGTTCCAACGTCATGGAACGCCTCTCCTGACCGTCCGGGGGAAAGGCGGAGCGTAGTCGTCAGGGCGGCCTGAGGGTCGCCATGTCCTTGACACGCAACCGTTCTCTCGTCGCCCGTCTCTGGGTCGTCTTTCTTGTCAACGGGGCTGTTCTCTCCAGCTGGGCCCCGCGCATCCCCGAGGTCAAGCACCTCCTCGGCCTCAGCGACAGCGAGCTGGGTCTCGCCTTGTTCGGCGTGGCCGCCGGATCCGTGCCCGCACTGCTGCTCACCGCTCGGGTCCTCGATCGGGTGAGATCGGGACCCGTCTGCGTGGTGACGGCGCTGGTGTTCAGCGCGTCGCTGCCTCTGCTCGGCGTCGTCGACGGCGTGTGGCAGCTGACCGGCGTGCTCATGGTGCTCGGTGCGGCCAGCGGCGTCCTGGACATCGCGATGAACACCGCCGGCATCGCGTATCAGCAGCACACCGGTCACCGGGTCCTGTCCCGGCTGCACGGCGCATACAGCCTGGGCGTGCTCGCCGGCGCTCTGGGCGGCGTGGCTGCCACGGAGGGTGGTGCCACGGTGACCGAGCACTTCCTCGCGGTCGCCGTCGTCCTGGTGGTGCTGGCCCTGGCGTGTGCCCCGACGCTGTGGTCGCAGCCGCGGAGCCCTGGCGTTCGAGGGGGCGCAGGCACTCCGGTCGTCGTGCGGAACAGGCGCTTCGGCCTGCCGGTGGGGATCGCGATGCTCGCCGTCTCCGGACTGTTGATCGAGGGGCTGGTCACCGACTGGTCGGCCCTGCTGATCACCCGCGACCTGGGAGCGCAGGCCTCCCTGGGGGCCGGCACCCTGGCCCTGTTCAGCGTGGCGATGTTCGTCTCGCGCTCGGCGGGCGACGCCGTGCTGAACCGCTGCACCGAACGCGCGGTGCTGACGACCGTTGCCGTGGTGGTGGGCTGCCTCGTGGTGCTCGGTTCGATTGTCGCCCATCCCGTGGCCATGGCCGTGTCCATCGGCCTGGTCGGGCTCGCACTGGGGCCGGTCTTCCCCGTGGCGGTCTCGCGGGCCAGCCGCTCCGCACCCGGCCGGGCCGCGGCGATGACCGCGCAGGTCAGCGCTGCCGGGTACCTCGCATATCTCGGCGGGCCGCCGGTGATCGGCTTCGTCGCCGAGGTCATCGGGCTGCCCCTTGCCTTCGCCGGCACGGTGGCCCTCTGCTGTGCGGGGATCGCCTTCGCACGCCGCCCCGGCCGGCGCCGTCCCGACGGAGATCGTGGGCGTCTCGGAGTGCGCTGAGGCTACGCGTGCCAGTGGCCGCCGGGCGGCATAGCGTGGAGACAGAAAGTCGGGAACGTCCGAGTAGCGGACGCAGGTGACCCCGGCGATCAGGCAGGGGTGCCGGAGCCATCTGGGGGAGGCGAATGGTGAGGTCGAACTATCGGCTGCGGCGGGTGCCGGCGAGTGCGTGACCCATCTCCTGAGTGCTGATGACGATGGTGCCTCCGAGACCAGCGGATCGATCCCTGGTGACCACGGGGGTCGACGTGCGGCCGGTACCGGAGCGTGCATGACGAGCACGGGGATCGCTGAGGGCCGCAGGCGTGGGCGACAGGTCGATGTTCCGCTGCTCGTCGCGTTGGACATCGACGGCACGCTGGTGGGGGAGGACCGAGCGATTCCGCCCGCGACCGGGCACGCGGTCGCCGAGGCCGGGGCTGCCGGTCACCACCTGGTCCTGGCCACCGGCCGCTCGACCGTGGGCCTGCTTCCCGTCGCTCGTGCACTGGACATCTTCCCGGGCTGGGCGGTGGCCTCCAGCGGGTCCGTGATCCTTCGCCTGGACCTCGGCACCCGGGCCGGCTACGTCGTGGAGGACGCACACACCTTCGACGTCGAGCCGCTGGTGCGCCTTGCTCGCGAGAGCGCACCTGACCTCATGATCGCCGTGGAGGAGCTCGGCTGGGGATATCGCACCAGCGCCCGGCTGCCGGACGGCTCCCTGAACGGACCCCAGCGCCTGGTCGCCCTCGAGGAGGTCTGGAGCCGGCCGACGACCCGGGTGATCCTGCGCGGTCCGCGAGCGACGGAGCTGGCCGGGGCAGTGCGTGCCCTGGGCCTGACAGCGACCCGTTCGGGGCCGGACTCGGTCGACGTCACGCCGTTCGGGCTGAGCAAGGCCACTGCGCTGGAGAAGGTGCGGGAACGGCTCGGCGTCGCACGAGGGAACACCGTCGCCGTCGGGGACAACTACAACGACATCGACATGCTGCGCTGGGCGGCCCGCTCGGTCGCCATGGGACATGCGCCGCCCGATCTGCTCGCCGTCGCCGACGAGGTCACCGGCACCATCCATGAGCACGGCGTGGTGGACGTGCTCAGGTCGATCACTCCGGGCGCCGGCTGATCGGCAGATGAACGTCTGAGCGGTGGCCGTCCGGTCTCAGTCCTCCGCCAGGCGCTCGGTCAGCTCGGCGAGGAAGCGCTGGGCTTCGTCGTGCGCAGGATCGTCTGCGGGTGCGCGTTTGACGGCACCGTGGAGGACCTTGGCGGCCTGGGCCACGTCCCCCTTGCTGTCGGCGAGCACGACCGCGTTCCGAACGGCCTCGCCCAACCGACTGACCTCGGTGAGCTCGGCCTCCGAGTTGCCGTAGCGGAAGAAGCGGATCCAGTTGCCGGCCGGGTCGACGAGGCTGAAGCCGCTCAGGCCGCCGGCGTTCTTTCGGGGGCGGGGCCGCGTGATGCGCGGGAATCCCTTGGCCGGCAGTCGGCCGTACGCCTCGCGCAGACCTGAGGCGAACTCCTCCCAGATCGGGCCCGTGTCGTCGACGATGACGAGGCAGGAGCTGTGCGAGGCCTCCGGGGTGTGACCGTCCAGGCCGTAGTACTGCAGGTCGATCCCGTGACCGTTGACGGCGAGGCATGCATACGGTCGGTGCTGGCGGTAGGTGGTACGGAACCCCAGGGCGGCGAAGAAGGGCTCGATCTCGTCGATGTCGGCGCAGGGCAGCAGGGGGATGGTGCGGGGCGGGGGCATGTCACGACACTACGTGTCGGCCTGGGGCGGCAATCCTGGCTCACCGCGCCGGCGGGATGCGGTAGACGGAGACGTGCGACGGCGACTCGGCGGTGAACTCCGTGCCGCTCCAGTCCGCGTGCCTGCTCTCCAGCTCGAAGCCGGCCAGCTGGGCCATGAGGTCCAGCTCGGACGGCCAGACATAGCGGTGCGGACTGCGAAACAGTTCCGCACCTCCTGTGTCGCCGAACCGGAAGTGGTGCGACACGACCTGCTGGCGCAGCACGTCAACGGTGTCCAGCGCGATGTAGCCGGGCTCGGACGTGAAGACCGTGGCCCGCTGGCCCGGAGGGAGCCTGCGCAGGTCCGGAACCCAGAGCTCGATCACGAAGCGTCCACCGGGAGCGAGATGACGTGCCGCGTTGCGGAAGCACTCGACCTGCTCGGCCTGGGTGAGAAGCACGGAGATCGCGTTGTAGACGAGGTAGACGACGGCGAACTCGCCGGGCACCCTGGTGGTCGCCATGTCGCCGACGACGACGGGGATCGACGCTTCGTCGGCCTTGGCGCGCAGCTGTTCCACCATGGGCGGCGACAGCTCGATTCCCGTCACCGGGACGCCTCGCGCGGCGAGCGGTACCGCCACTCGTCCGGTCCCGATGGCGAACTCGAGTGCCTGACCACCGCCCGCGAGCTGCGCGAGACGTTCCACGGCCGGGTCCAGGACCGCGGGCGCGAACATGTCGGTTCCGGGCGTGTCGTAGTGCCGGGCGACATCAGCGTCCCAGACGTCTTCCTGCTCCATGCCGCCAGCATTCTCCGCCGCCCGGCACACGTCCAAGGAATTGCCGGAGTCAGCCCTCCGTGCGCGTGAATGTCAGATGCGTGACGCCGCTGGGTGAGGAGACGGCCTCGACGTCGAAGTCCTTCTCCAGCCCTTCCAGGCCGTCCCAGAGACGTGAGCCACGGCCCAGGAGGATCGGCACCTGGACCACATGCAGATGGTCGATCAACCCGGCGGCGAGGAAGTCGCGCACGATCGTGGCACCGCCGCCGATGCGCACGTCCTGGCCCTCGGCCGCCTCGCGGACCTGCTCGAGCACTTGCTGCGGAGTGCCCTGGACGAAGTAGAAGGTGGTCCCGCCCTCCATCTCGATCGGCTCGCGAGCGTGGTGCGTGAGCACGAACGTCGGCGTGTGGAACGGCGGGTTCGGACCCCACCAGCCCTTCCAGTCCGGGTCTTCGTGCCATCCGGGTGGGCCGAACTTGTTCGCCCCCATGATCTCGGCTCCGATCCCCGGGTCGAATCGCCGGACGAAAGCATCGTCGACACCGCCGCTTCCGCCGGGGTCGTCAGCCCCGCGCCACCACCGGGTGGCGAACATCCACTCGTGCAGCCGTTCGCCGGCATGGCCGAATGGAGTCTCCCGGGTCTGGGGTTCACCGGTGCCGAACCCGTCGAGCGAGATGGCGAAGTTGGTGACGCGAGTGAGTGACATGGCTGGTGCTCCTTCGGTTGGCGCTTGATTTCGGATGAGGTCGAAACATGCGATCGACTCTGGCCGAAGCGCCGAGACACGGCGAGACTTTTAGCGTCGGCTAAAGGCGTGCTGCGTGCAGCCAGGGCGTCGAGGAGACCAGAGAGTGATCGAGTGGCGGATGCGCACCGAGGACGTCATCCGGATCAGGTTCGCCTTCTCACCGCTGATGGAGCTCGTGCTGAGCCTCGTGGCGTTGCGTGCGCCCCGGGAACACTCCGCGCACCTGCCATGGGTGCGGGCGACTCGACCCCTGGTCGCCGAGCTCGACCTGGCCGAGGTGTACGCGCTGGTTCCGGTGCGTGGTTGGATGGCTGACTTCATCTCCTTCACCCCGACGGAACCACAGCCCGACATCGCGACCGAGCTCGACACCGTCCGGCGTACCCCACCGCTGCGAGTGCTCTCTGACCTCGCCGATACGGCAGACGTGCCCGACGAGGTGGCGGACCGGATCCGGGCGGACCCTCGAGCGGCCACGGATCGCATCGCCGACACGCTCGAGACGTACTGGAACACGGCGCTCGCCCAGCACTGGCCGAGCATCCTGCGGCTCCTGGAGGCCGACGTCTGGTGGCGGTCGAGACGACTGGCCGACGGCGGCCTGCAGGCGCTCTTCGCTGACCTGCACGAGTCCGTGAGCCTCGACGGAGACCGCCTCTCCGTGGTGGATCCGGTCGAATGGAGTGGCGATCTGACCGGCACCGGGCTGACACTGGTGCCACATGCGATGGGCTGGCCCTCGGTACGCAAGATGACCGGTCGGTTCAAGCCGTGGTCGACCGACGACCGCTATCAGCCGATGCTCGCCTACCCGGCTCGCGGCGTCGCCACTCTGTGGGAAACCAGTCCACCGCCCCCACCCGATGCGCTGGCGGGCCTGATTGGACGAACGCGCGCCACCATCCTCATGGCTCTGGCGGAGCCTGCGACCACGACCTCGCTCGCCGGCCGCCTGGGGCTCACCCCAGGGGGTGTCAGTCAGCACCTGTCGATCCTGAACGCGAGCGGGCTCGTCGGCCGGACACGGGTCGCCGGGATGGTGCTGTACCGCAGGACCACGCGAGGCGACACCCTGGTCGAATGAGAGCTCCCCGAGGAGCGGGCTCGAAAGCCGGAGCGCGTCGTTGACCGGTCAGGTGGGATCCCATAGCCTGGCCGCTCGGAGGAATGACAGCGCTGACATCCCTCGCCGCGGCCATGACGTGCTGCTCGAGCTGACCTCGGTCGAGGCCTGGGTGCGAACACCACCGAATGATCGAGCACCACCGAACGAAGGAGCGAACGATGAGGTTCACCAGAGTTGCCGGCACGGTCGTCGCGCTGGCCTGTGCGCTGGGGGCGTCGGCCCCCGCCGGCGCGCAGGACGGCGGCGGCCCTACGGTGTCGCACCGCACGCAGGTGCAGCGGGCGGTCGCGTCGTACGACGCGATGCAGGAGTACATGGCCGCGGACGACGGCTCCGGCCTCTACCGCGAGCGGTATCCGAGCGGGGCCGAGGACCGCCCCTACTCGTTCGAGTGGCCGCACTCCCAGGCGCACGTCGCGGTGCTTGACCTCACCGGACTGCCCGGGGCGCTGGGGCGGTCGTTCGAGGACGACCTCGCCGACGCCGCCCGCGGGCAGGAGCACTTCTGGAATGCCGGCGGCGGCACCACCGGGCTGCCCGGCTACGACTCGTACCCGCGCGCGCCGTACGGCGATGGCGGCGACATGTTCTACGACGACAACGAGTGGGTCGCGCTCGCCAAGGTGCAGCAGTATCTGGCGACCGGCGACGACGCATCGCTGAGGCGTGCCGAGGAGATCTTCGAGCTCGTGGTCTCCGGATGGGACACCGACCCGTCGCACCCGGCGCCCGGCGGCGTGTTCTGGACCCAGGCCGACTGGAGCACCGATCGCAACACGGTCTCCACGATGCCCGGCGCGCAGCTCGCCACCCGCCTGTTCATGATCACGGGGGAGCAGCACTACCTCGACTGGGCCCTGCGGATGGTGGAGTGGACCGACGAGTACCTGCTCGCGCCGAACGGCCTCTACTGGGACAACATCAAGCTCGACGGGTCCATCGACCGCACCCAGTGGTCGTACAACCAGGGGGTCCCGGTGGGTACTTACACGCTGCTCTACGAGGCGACGGGCGACGAGCGCTACCTGGAGAAGGCGGAGGCGATCGCGGCGGCGTCCTACCGCTACTACGTCACCGAGGAGCGGCTGGCCGGCCAGCCGATGTTCTTCAACTCGATCTGGTTCAAGAACCTCCTCCTTCTGGAGTCCGTGACCGGCGGCACGACCTACCGGGACGCCATGGCGGACTATGCCGACCACCAGTGGCGCACCGAGCGTGAGCCCGCGACCGGGCTGTTCAACGCCGGGGACGAGCACACCGAGCTGCTGGAGCAGGCGGCGATGGTCCAGATCTACGCGACCCTCGCCTGGCCGCGCGAGCAGGCCTCCATCCTGTACTGAGGCCCGGCGCCAACGGGCCTCGCCGTCGAACCATGACGAGATGACGCCGGACGGGTCGCCCTCGAGGGCGTCACCCGTCCGGCGTGCCCGTTGTGGTAGTGCGGGCCTGATAGAGACATCGATCGAACGTCGCCAATAATCTATTGATTATCGAGCGATCCTCATCGATACTCGTGACATGAACCGAATCGTCTTCAACATGCTCACGCTGCTGATCTTCAGTGGGATCGCCTTCAGCCTGTTCGCCCAGATCATGATCCTGCCCGGGATCGCAGCCGACGAGGTCCGGCACTTTCCGGCGTACGAGCCCTACCGTGCCCCGCTCCTGGCCGTCGCGATCGCGTTCATCGCCTGCGCGCAGGTATCGCTCGTGGCCCTCTGGGTGCTCGTGTTCCGTGCCCAGACGGGCATCTTCTTCCGGCCGGGCACGCAGCCCTGGGTGATCACGATCGGCGCGGCGGTCACCGGCGCGACGCTGCTCAGCAGCGGTCTCTTCCTGTACCTGACGTTCGTGGGGATCCCGACGCCCAACGACGCCGACATGGGGGAGCTGGGGCTGTGGATGGCGAGCGGCCTGGGGTGTCTGGTCGGCGTTGCCGTGCTCGGCATAGTGTTCGTGGCCCATCGGCTCGTCGAACGAGCGACGGAAGCGCAGATCGAGCTGGATGGTGTGCTCTGATGGCGATCGTCGTCGAGATCGATGTGCTGCTGGCGAAGCGGAAGATGTCGGTCGGCGACTTCGCCGACGCGATCGGCCTGAGCCCGGCCAACGTGTCGGTGCTGAAGAACGGCCGTGCGAAGGCGGTCCGGTTCTCGACGCTCGACGCGATCTGCGAGGTTCTCGGTTGCCAGCCGGGAGACGTGCTGCGATGGGTCCCCGATGACGGCGACGACGAATCCGGGGCGGCGCCTTCCGGAAAGCGACGGCTGACACGCCTGTCGGCCACACCGGGCGACAGCTGACCGGCGGACGACGCGCTGCGCGCGACGAGGGCCACAGCTCCCGTCTCATCGCGTAGAAAGCCGACCGGACCCCGGGCGGTCGGGCACCCACGAGGCCGCCCGGGGTCCGGCCTCGGCCCAAGGTGACCGTGGTGGCGCCGGGAGGGCTGGCCACAGCCTGGTGGCCGTCAGGGCTCAGGGTTCTTCGTCCTCGAGAGCCACCCCGGGGGAGGCGGTTGTTCTGGCCGCCGCGGTGGTCCGGCCGCGGCTGATGGCGGCCTCGACGGCGGTGCCGATGCGCTGCAAGGCCTTCAGATCGTGCGGTTCGAGCTCGTCGATCAGGTACTCGCGGACCGCCGCGACGTGTCGGGGCGCTGCTGCGACGACGACGTCGTATCCGGCCTCGGTCAGGGTCGTGTTGGTGCGGCGTCCCGCGCCAGGTATCCGGGACCGGGCGAGCAGCCCGCGCTTCTCCAGGCGTCCCACCACGTGCGACAGTCGCGACAGCGATGCCGCCGTGCGGGCGGCCAGTGCGCTCATCTGCATGGTGCGGTCCGGCTCCTCGGAGAGCACCGAGAGCACCATGTACTCGAAGAACGTCAGCTGCGCTTCACGCTGCATCCGCGCGTCCAGGGCCGCCGGCAGGCTGATCATGATCGCGGAGTTCGCCAGCCAGGCCGCCAGCTCGTCCTGGTTGAGCCAGCGCGGTTCGTCACTTGCCTCACGAGAGGCGCGCGTCTCGAGCGCCGTGCCCCCGGGTCCATCCGCTGCTTTCACCATGCGGGCAGCCTACGACCCTGCTTGTTGACGCATCAAGTTCAAGGGTGTAGATATTGACGCGTCAAGTTGAACTTGAACCGTCAAGTTCCTATCTCGGGTGCACGCCCTGACGGGGGACCGGCGGCCGAACCACGAAGAGGGCACACGATGCAGATCACCGCACTCGGCGGGCTCGAGGTCTCGCGCCTCGGCCTGGGAGTCATGGGCATGTCCGGTTTCTACACAGGCAAGGACGGGCCGGAGGAAGATTCCGTCCGCACCATCCAGCACGCCCTGGACCTCGGGGTCACGCACCTGGATACCGCTGAGGTGTATGGGGGAGGCGCCAACGAAGTCCTCTTGGGCCGGGCGATCAGGGGGCGTCGGGACGAGGTGGTGCTTGCCACCAAGTTCGGCCTGGTGTCCCACGCTGGCCGGCCCGGGGCTGACAGCACGCCGGCGAATATTCGTCTCGCCGTGGAGGGGTCGTTGCGGCGCCTCGGCACCGACCACATCGACCTGTACTACCAGCACAGGGTTGACCCGGGCACCCCGATCGAGGACACCGCCGGCGCACTGGCCAACCTGGTCACCCAAGGGAAGGTCCGCCACATCGGTCTGTCCGAAGCCGGCCCCGCCACCATCCGCCGTGCACACGGGGTCCACCCGGTGGCAGCGGTCCAGAGCGAGTACTCGCTCTGGACCCGGGACCCCGAGGCGGCGGTGCTCCCGGTGCTGCGCGAACTGGGGATCGGCCTGGTGCCGTACTCCCCGCTCGGTCACGGATTCCTGACCGGGAACATCCGTTCCCTGCATGGACTGGACGACGACGACTGGCGGCGCACCAACCCGCGGTTCACCGGCGGCAACCTTGAACGCAACCTGCGCATCGTCGACGAGGTCCGGGCGGTGGCCGCCGAGGTCGGAGCCACCCCCGCGCAGGTCGCCCTGGCGTGGTTGCTGGCCCAGGGCGAGGACATCAGCCCCATCCCCGGTACCCGGCGCGTCGAGCGCCTCGAGGAGAACATCGCCGCCGAGAAGATCCGGCTCACCCCGGAGCAGGTCGGCAGGCTGAACGACCTGACCCCCGCGTCCGGTGACCGGCACGACCCCAACGGCATGTCGGCCATCGACCGGTGAAGAGCGACTCGGTCATGAGCCGAACGGCACGAGATGACCGTGCCGTCACCACGAACGAACGGAGCTGTACACAGTGACAAGCAATGTGATCCGTGTCGGGATCATCGGTGCCGACACCAGGGCGAGCTGGGCCGGAGCGTCCCACATTCCCGCTGTGGCGGCCCAGCCGCAGCTCGTGCTGGCCGCCGTCGCGACACGACGTGAGGAGAGCGCCCGGAAGGCCGCCGAGCTGTTCGGCGCCGAGCGCTGGTACGCCGACCCGTACGCGCTGATCGACGACCCGTCGATCGATCTCGTCACCGTCGCCGTCAAGGTCCCGGCGCACCGCGAGCTCGTGCTCGCGGCCCTCGCGGCGGGCAAGGCCGTCTACTCCGAGTCCCCGTTGGGGGCCGGCGTCGCGCAGACCGAGGAGATGGCCGCGGCGGCAGGCTCCCTGCACACGGCGATCGGGCTCCAGGGCAGCCTCAACCCGTCGGTGCGCCGAGCGGCCCAGATCATCACCCAGGGACGGCTCGGACGGCTGCTGTCGGCGCGGGTCACCGCGACCACCTTCGGGAACGGGCCGCAGTCGACGAGTGCGTACGAGTACTTCGACAAGGCGGACGCCGGCGCCGGCTTCATGACGATCGCGGTGGGCCACGTCCTGGACGTGGTTGAGACGGTCCTGGGCCGCATCACCGAGATCGATGCGCGCACAGAGCTGCTCTGGCCGGAGGTCAGGCTGACCGACACCGGCACCACGACCACCCGTGAGGTGCCGGACCACCTCGACGCGATCCTCAAGACCGCGTCGGGCGCCCCGGTGGGCGTGCAGGTGCTTGCCGGCGTGCCTGTACCCGACGCGCAGTTCAGCCTCGAGGTCCGCGGCGCCGACGGCTGGCTGAGGCTGACCGGCAACCACCCCGCCGGCGTCCAGGTCGGTGACCTGACCCTGACCTCCAGCGTGGACTTCGACGCCCCGGACGCCCCCGTCGCCACGGGGACCGGGCCGGCCGCCGCCGAGATCTGGACGGGCGCCTCCATCAACGTGGGCGAGGTGTACGCGAGTCTCGTGCGGGACATCGTCGACGGCACCCACCACACCCCCGGATTCGAACACGCCGCCCACAACAGCCGCCTGGTCGCGCGGGTCGAGCGGGCCGCACGAACCGGGATCCGGCAATAGCCACACCGTTACCAGCCGGACCTGGTGCCGGCAGCAGACCGCGCGGACACCAGGTCCGCCTGCGCTGGGCTTCTCCGACCGGCGACTCGGACGTCTTTCGATGGACACTGGGATCGCCGTGCACGGCCCACGCGGTTGGTGCACGGGCTGAAACGATGGCCTGACGAAGGGGAGACGCCGCATGCCGTTCTGGATCTGCCGCAGGTGCGGCGTCGAGCACGAGCCCCGGCCCGCCGTGTGCGCCATCTGCGCGGACGAGCGCGAGCTGGTTCCGGCCGACGGGCAGCACTGGACCACGCTGGACGAGCTGGCCGCCGAGGGGCAGACCATCGCCGTCGAGGACCTGGAGCCCGACCTGGTCGGCCTCACGACGATGCCCGACGTCGGCATCGGCCCTACCGCGAAGATCGTCCGCACCAGCGCGGGCAACCTCATGTTCGACCCCCTGGCGTATCTGGACGACGCCGCCGTCGCCGCCGTCGAGGATCTGGGTGGGCTGGCGTACATCGTGGCGAGCCATCCGCACATGTACGGGGTGCAGGTCGAGTGGAGCCGCCGGCTCGGCGGGGTCCCGGTACTGGTCAGCGAGGCCGATGCCGGCTGGCTCGCCCGGTCGGACGACGCCGTCGAGCTGTGGAAGGGCGACCGCGAGATCCTGCCCGGTGTCACGCTGAGCCAGCCGGGTGGGCACTTCCCGGGTTCCGTGGTGGCGCACTGGTCGTCCGGCGCGGAGGGGAGGGGCGTGCTGCTGGGCGGCGACACGATCTTCGCCAACCCGGACCGGAGATCGGTGTCGTTCATGCGCAGCTATCCCAACCGCATCCCGCTGTCGGGTGCGGTGGTGCTGCGGATCGCGCACCACGTGAGGCGGTTCGAGTTCGACAGGCTCTACAACAACTTCCAGGGTGTCATCCCGGTGGACGCCCGCGACGTGGTGCTGCGCTCCGCGGAGCGCCACGCGGCATGGGCCCGCGGAGACTTCGACCACCTCACGTGATCCGTCCCCGCCGGTGGGGCGCGGGCCGGTCAAGGGGTCGGTCGGCCCGCCGCCTCACGGCTCACGGCTCACAGCAGTTCGACACCGTCGGCCTGCGGCCCCCGGTCGCTCTGCCGCACCTTGAACCGGACCCGGTCACCCTCCTCCAGGACCTCGTCGCCCCGCACGACCGACACGTGCACGAAGAGGTCCGCGCCCCCGGAGTCGGGGGTGATGAAGCCGAAACCGCGCTCCGCGTCGTAGCGTGCGACGGTGCCCTCGCCTCCGCGCACAGGGCCGGCCGATGCCGCGTGACGGCTCGGCCGACCACGGTCCGTGGCCGGCCGCGCACTCCCGGAGCCGCGCACGAGCTGGACGTTGCGGGCGTTCGGTCCCTTGTCGCCGTCGACGACGTCAAAGGTCACACGGGCACCCTCGGAGAGCTCGGTCACACCCCGGCCGAGCGCACTGACGTGGACGAAGACGTCCTCGCCACCCGAGTCGGGAGCGACGAACCCGAAGCCCTTCGTGTCGTCGTACCAGGACACCGTGCCGTTCGCTCCGTCTGACGGCACAGCATGCCGGGCAGCCTCCGCCCCGAGCGGTAGCAGGTGGTCCGCCTGCGGCCCTTTCTCCCCGTCGACGACGAGGAACGCCACCCGCTGCCCCTCCGAGATCACACCGCCCCCGACGATGGCCGAGCTGTGCACGAAGACTTCGGCGCGACCGTCGTCGGGCGTGACGAAGCCGTATCCCTTGGCAGGCTCGTACCAGGTGACGGTGCCGAGTACGCCCACGGGAGCGTCGGCGGCCCTCTCGCCCGTGACACGGACGCGGCGCGCCTGCGGGCCACGCTCACCCTCGCCGACCTCGAACTCGACGGCCTGCCCCTCGCGGAGAAGCTTCGGTCCGTCGTCACCGACGATCTCGGACGCGTGCACGAACAGGTCCTCGGCCTCGTTCCCGAGGTCGATGAAGCCGAACCCTCGGTCGGCGTCGAACCATCGGACAGTTCCCTGGGGCACCTAAGACTCCTCATCTCGCAGACATTGCTGTCGTCCAGTGTCCCTGACAGAACCCGGGGCGGGTGCGTCGGGTCCCGCGCCGAGAGTGATATCGACCATTTTGCCGATCTGCTCGTCGACCTGCTCGTCGACCTGCTCGTCGACAACGCGGTGCGGCTAGCCGGCAGCAGCGCAGCTGATGCAGGTGCGGGCCGTGGGCCGGGCCAGCAGGCGGTCACGTGCGACTGGTCGTCCGCAGCGTTCGCAGGAGCCGTAGGTGCCGGCGGCGATCCTCGCGAGCGCGGCGTCCACGTCGGCCAGATGATCTCTGGCCGCAGCGAGCAGTGTGCTCGCCTGGGAGCGCTCAAAGGCGATCGTCGACCCTTCTGGGTCGTGCTCGTCGTCGGACGCGTCGAGCCGCGACGCGTCCACCATCGAGGCAATGTTGCCGGAGAGGGAGGAGATCAGGTCGGCCGTGCGCTCGCGATCGGCGACCAGCAGCCCATGGATCTGGGTGATCGGAGGCATTCTCCCCGCCGCCTTCCCAACGAATCCTGGGCCTCTTGACTCTCGCAGGCTACCGGCCGTGCCCGTGGATCGCCGTTCCTCACGGCGGACCCGACGGCGAACGTGAAGCACCTGCGCGGTCATGCGGAGAGCGCGGCGCCGACGTGCTGTCGTTGTCGCGCTTGACACCTTAACAATGTTCAGTCAGGCTGCGTTCCAGGATAGACGAACTAAGTTAAGGAGCCATCATGTCGATCCTCGTCGAGGGCGGTTCCGACACCTCGGGACAGCTGAGCTCCCGCGACCGCATCGCGATCCGGGTGCTCCTGGTCTCCGTGTTCGTCGTCACGCTCAACGAGACGGTCATGAGCGTGGCACTGCCGGTACTCATGACCGAGCTGCGGGTCGAGGCGAACGTCGGGCAGTGGCTCACCGCGGGTTTCCTGCTGACGATGTCCGTGGTCATCCCGATCACCGGGTTCCTGATCCGGCGGGTGCCCACGCGCGCCCTGTTCACCACCGCCATGGTGCTGTTCAGCGCAGGCACGCTGCTCGCCGCGGTCGCACCGGACTTCGGCGTGCTGCTCGCCGGCCGCGTCGTGCAGGCCGCCGGCACCGCGATCATGATGCCACTGCTGATGACCACGGTGATGACGCTCGTACCGGCCGCCCGCCGGGGCGCCCTGATGGGCAACATCGCGATCGTCATGTCGATGGCGCCGGCCATCGGACCGGCGGTCTCGGGCATCGTGCTGGACTCGCTCGGGTGGCGGTACATCTTCTGGCTGATGCTGCTGATCGCGCTCGCCGTGCTGCTGCTGGGAATGCGGCAGATCGCGAATGTCGGGGACACCACCTCGGCACCGATCGATGTGTTGTCCGTGGTCCTCTCGGCGGTCGGCTTCGGTGGCCTCGTCTACGGCTTGAGCAGCCTGGGCAGCTCCGGTGGCATGTCGCAGGTCCCGGTGTGGGCCGCATTCCTCGTGGGCGTCGCGGGCGTCGTCGCATTCGTCGCCCGGCAGCTGCTGCTGCAGCGGGCCGACCATGCTCTGCTGGACCTACGCCCGTTTCGGTCGCGGACGTTCACGGTCGCCAGCGTGATGATGATGCTGACGATGGCCACGCTGCTGGGCACGACCATCCTGCTCCCGATCTACCTGCAGAGCGCGCTGGTGCTGGGGCCGCTCACCACGGGCCTGGCGCTCCTGCCGGGCGGTCTGCTCATGGGTGCGCTGGGGCCGGTGGTCGGGCGGTTGTACGACCGCTTCGGCGCGCGGAAGCTGCTCGTGCCCGGCACGGTCGCCACCAGCGCGGCACTGTGGTCCGGGACGCTGCTCACGGTCGAGAGCTCGCTGCTGCAGGCGGTCGGCTTCAACCTGCTCCTGTCGGCCGGGCTGGCGTTCGTGTTCACACCGCTGTTCGCGGCGGGCCTGGGGTCGGTGCCGCCGAAGCTGTACGCCTACGGCAGCGCGATATTCAGCACCGTTCAGCAGCTGGCCGGTGCTGCCGGCGTGGCGCTCCTGGTCAGCGTGCTGTCGGTGCGTTCGGCAGCGCTCGTCGCCGAGGGTGTGCCGCTCGCGGAGCAGACGGCAGGCGGTGTGCAAGCGGCGTTCCTCGTGGCAGCCACGCTGTCGCTGTTCCCGATCGTCGGGGCGTTCCTGATCCGCGGCTCGGCGCCCGCCGCAACGCCCGCGGCGCACTGACGGCTTCGTGCCGGCCCCGACCGTCTCGGGCGTCCCCGGTATACCCGCTCACCACCACTTGGAGAGAAGTCATGGTGCATGTCGTACCCGTAACGCGCCCGTCGGATTCCGCGGAGGACAGGTGGAGCGGGCGGCTGGTCCGCTGGTTGGTGATCCTCGTCGGAGCGAACCTGCTGGGGGACGCGGTCGTCGTCGCTCCGCTTCTGGTACTGCCCGACATGATGCAGCACTTCGAGACCGATCAGGCGGCGTGGCTCAGCTCGACCGCGATGCTGGCGGGTGCGATGTGGGCGCCGTTGCTCGGGCGCACCGCCGACATCCGCGGCAAGCGCCGGATCCTCGTCGTCACCATGCTCGTCACGTTCGCGGGCTCGCTGGTCTGCTTGGTCGCGCCGAACGTCGTCATCTTCGTGCTCGGGCGGTTCCTGCAGGGGGCGGCCATGGGGGCGGTGCTGCTCTCGGTGGCAATCACTCGCCAGCTCTGCACTCCGCGGGTCGGTATGACGGCCGTCGGGGTCGTGACCACAGGTGCGTCGGTCCTGGGGATCCCCATGATTCTCCTGCTGAGCCCGGTGATCGACCAGTTCGGCTACCGGAGCGTGTTCCTACTGGCCGCTGTTCTCGCGGCGGTCTGCGCCGTCACCATCCGGCTGTTCATCCCGGAGCCGCCGATCCGCTCCAGCGGATCGGTCGACGTCGTCGGGGCACTGCTGCTCGGGTCCGGACTGATCGCCGTACTCGGATACGTCAGCATGGCGCCGGACCTGGGGTGGACGAACGTGGGCATGCTGGCCACGCTGATCGCCGGCGTCGCCGCGCTGGCAGGCGGAGTGCGGCACGTGCTGCGGGTCGCCGAGCCGATCGTCGACCTGCGTCGGCTCACTGCCCCGATGGCGTTGACGCTCGGAGCGATGGCACTCGCGTCCGGGGCAGTGCAGAGCCTGCTGCAGCTGCAGAGCCTCGTCGCGGAGGTGCCGCCCGAGCTGGGGCTGGGTTACGGCATCGGCGGCGGTGATGCGGTCATCTTGATCCTTGTACTGTCCGCGCTCGGCATCATGATCGGTGGCCCGGTGTCCGGCGTGCTCTCATCGCGGATCGGCCCGGCGTCCACACTGCTCGGCGGGATCGTGGTCGGCCTGCTGGCCACGATCGGGATGCTCGTGGGGGTCTCGGTGCTCCCGGCCGGGCTCGTCTGCGCCACCCTGCTCGGCGTGGCCGTCGGCGCGAGCATCGCCTCCGGCTTCAACCTCGTGACCGCCATCGCACCGCCCGAGCACCACGGCGTGACCGGCAGCCTGGTGCCGGTCGTGCTCTGCGTCGTGTCGGTCGCCCTCAACGTGGTCGGCGTGATGGTGCTCAATGCGACGTCCACCGACACGCTTGTCGCGGGGATTCCCGCGAACTCCCTGACGGGGGTGCAGCTATACATCCTGATGTCCGGCGCGGCGCTCGTCGTCGCGACGGTGATGGCAACGCTGCTGGTGCGCAGGCACCGGTAGGCCGCTCAGCTCCCGAGTCGGGCAGCGAGCCCTTCCAGGACGATGTCGAGGTGCCGTTCGAACCGCTGGTCGCCGTCATCCTGGAGGTGTCCGGCCTCCTTGACCAGTGACGCGCCTTCGCCGAGCCAGGCGTCGCGCTGAGTGGTGGAGTAGCGCGTCGGATCGGTCTCGGCGGCTTGGCGTCGTTCCTGTTCCTCGATGACGAAGCCGACGACGAAGGCAGTGACCACGTCGACGGCGTCGTCGGCGTCGGCGGGCTTCCAACCTGATGCGGTCCAGCGTTCGAACAACGGCTCCTTCATGCGGACCACGTCCGGCTCGGTGATCCGGGTGCCGCTGAAGACACGGGCCCCGTCGCGGTGGAGCAGGTACTCCGAACGCAGGACGCGGGCGTAGGCGGTGAGGTCGTCGCGCCAGCCGGTGCCGGGCTGGACCGCGGCGAAGGCGGCGGTCACGCGGCGCATGACCTCGGTGGCCATCTCGTCGAGCAGCTCCTGCTTGTTGCGCACGTGCCAGTAGAGGGCGGGAGCGCGGACACCCAGCCGGGTGGCGAGCGCTCGGACGGTGAGGCCGTCGATGCCCTGGTCGTCGAGGAGCTCCAGCGCTGCCGCCACGATCAGTTCTCGGGTGATGCCCTTGGTCATGGATGACACCTTAACGGTGTTCAGAGGCGCTCACTGCAACAGTAAGCATCGGCTGAGGAACAAAAGTTGGGCGGCAGGTCCCTGAACCAGGAACCTGCCGCCCGACCTCGAACCCCTGTACCGGCGTCCCTGTCACCGTGCCGTCACGGACGGGACCGGGGCCGCAGAGGCGGCGAACCGCGCTGTCATCCGGCGGTGGACGATCTTGCGGATCGCCTCCAGGACGACCGAGCGCAGCACGTCGACCGCACGGTTGGACGGGACGAACCGCTGTTGCTTCATCCGTGCGGAGCGCTGCTGCCTGGTGATGTAGGGACGCAGTCCCTTCTCCCAGGAGTTCAGTGCGGCGGCGAGGTCGTCGGGGTTCTCCCGCAGTGCCACGCCCAGTGCGGCGCCGCCGCGCAGCGAGGACGAGGAGCCCATGGCCGAGTAGGTGTTCATGCACCAGGCGGCGTCCCCCACCAGCACGACCCGCCCGGCGCTCCAGCGGGGCATCTTCACCTGGTGTATCGAGTCGAACACGTGCTCAGGGGCCTGCTCCAGGGAGTCCAGGACGTGGCGCACCACGGGGTCGTCCTCCATCCCGGCGAAGACCGCGCGCACCTGCTCGATCGACTCCCCGGCGAACCGGTCCGGGATGTCCTCGGTGCGGTAGGTCAGCCAGGCGCAGGGGGCGTGGTCGTCGAGACCGAACACCCACATCGCACGCCTGGGGCGCGCGACGATGATGCTGTCGCTCTCCTGGTACGTAGGCACCTGTTCCTTGAGCTGGAACGCGCAGATCATCGCCTTCCAGTTCACCATGTAGTCCTCGTCCGGACCGAACATCATCCGGCGCATGCTCGATCGCATCCCGTCCGCGCCGACCACGAGGTCGAAGTCCTCGCGGTACTGCTTTCCGGTGCCGGCGTCCTCGAGCAGGACCTGCACGCCATCGGTGCCCTCGGTGATCTCGACCGGGGTGGTCGCGAACCGGACCTCGACGGAGTCCCCGGTCCCGTCGCCGCTGATGCTCTGCCACAACGCGGCCTCGATGTCGCCACGCAGCACCGCCGCCTGCCCGCTGGGCACGTCCAGCAGTCCCAGGGCAGGCTTCCGCCTGCCCCGACGGTCCACCGACCACGAGTTCCCGCCCGGCCTCCAGTCCGGGTTACGGGTGTGCAGATGGTCGGCGATCCCCAGGTCGGCAGCGGCCTGCACGCCCTCCGGGAACAAGAAGATGAAGTAGCCCCCCGTTCGACGCTCGGCCGCCCGTTCGACGACCACCGGCGTCCATCCCGCACGTCGCAGCCCGATCGCCGCGGACATTCCCGCGATCCCGAGCCCCACCACCAGCGCTCTCTTCTGCATGGCTCTCTCCTCTCCGGTCACGCTCAGCTGGAACATGTCTGTCCGAGCACCGGCTCAGTCCGGTACGACGACGGCGCGGCTGCGGCCGGTGTGCGCCCACGCCTCGCCGACCCGGCTCAGCGGGAACGCCGTGTAGGGCAGCTGCAGGGAACCGTCCGCGAAGCGGGCCATGACCTCGGGGGCCTCGGCGAGCATCTCCTCGGCGGACCGCGATCCGACGCCGCTCCCGGTGATCCGGATCCGCCGGCTGCGCAGGAGGTCCGCGGGCAGTGACGCCTCCAGGCCCGCGAGCGACCCGATCTGCACGTAGGCCGTGTTCGCCTCGGTGTCCTCGCCGCTGCGCCCCAGCACCGCGAAGGTGGCCTCGGCGACCGGTCCCCACAGGTAGTCCAGCACGAGGCCGGGTGATGTCTCGGACATGGCATCGGCCAGGGCCTTCGTCGGGTCGTCGGAGTCGGCATGGGCCAGCGACACGGTCGTCGCTCCCACGGCGCGCAGCCGTTCCAGCGCCTCCGGGTCGCGTCCGGCGGCGATGACCCGCTCCGCCCCGAGCGCCAGCGCCCCCTGCACGGCAAGGCTGCCCGAGCTCCCCGTGGCGCCCAGCACCAGCACGGTGCCCAGCGACCCCATCTCCTTGCGCCGCGCGGTGAGGACCATCCAGCCCGACAGGCCGGGGTTCATGCCCGCGGCGATCGCGAGCGGATCTGCCCCCGCCGGAACCTCGACCTGGAAGGGAGCGACCAGCCGCTCGGCCATCGTCCCGAAGGGCGGACGCGCGTAGCCGGTGTAGACCAGGCGCCCGTCGCTGGTGCGAGCGACCGCGTCGATGCCCGGCACCAGCGGATACGTCATCTGTCCGCGGCCGTAGTGCTGGCCGGTGGCCAGCCCGCGAACGATGTTGTGCAGGCCGGCTCCGACAAGGTGCAGCGGCTCCTCACCAGGCGGGACGGTCGGCTCGGGGAATTCACCGCAGGTGGGTGACGCATCGGGGGCGGTGACGACAGCAGCGCGCATCGGGTTCTCCTTAACTAAGTTCAATGATGCGCCCAGTGTCATTGAACAGCGTTAAGTTGTCAACCATGGCTGCTCGACCACCCGCCGGCACGATGTGCCACCGCAGAGGGGTCAGGCGGCTTCGACGACGTCGACCATCCGGTCGAGGGCCCGTTGCATGTAGCGGCGCCACAGGGGCCGGAACGGGCCTGCGAGGATGAGCCGGCGGCCGCGTAGCGGCTTGAACTCATAGGTCCAGCGGATTGAGCTGCCGTCGCCGTCGGGCAGGAAGGACCACTCGCCTCGGACCCCCGCGGCGAGACGACCGAGGACGTTGGTGAACCCGGTCAGCTCGTAGGCGAAGCCGTGCCCAGCGACGTACTCGGTGAGGCGCTCGGTGGCCTGGGAGCCGTCGCCGAAGGTGGGGTTCCGCGACGGGCCGGCGTGGTCCCACGACTGTGTCTGGTTCCGGACCTCGGTGACCCCCGGGAAGGGGAACACCGGGTGGAAGACGGTGGTGAGGTCGATGGGGGCGATGACGTCGAACGCCTGGCGGGGCGCGGCCGTCGTACGGGCGAAGACGGTCACCGGGACCGTCGTGTCAGAGCGGGTGATGAGTGGAGCGACTGTGGCGTTCATGGGTTCAGTCTTGGCTGTGCGGGCAGCGCCAGCCAGAACCTTCGTCGTCCCTAGGTCTGCCAGTACCACTCACGCGTGGACGTCGGCCAGCAACGCTGTCATGCGCCCGTGCGCCGGTAGGCGGGGTGCACCATGACGTCCTGGACGTACACCTCGTCGGGGTCCTCCTGTTCGTCGAGGCGTGCTTGCCGGGCTCGCTCAGGGACAGGAGCTCAGTGCACGCTGATCGCGTCCAGCCGGTGCGTTCCCCCGTTCAGGAACACGTTGACGCCCTGGACCGTGCCGACGAGCGCCTGGCACTCCTCCGTCAGCGTGGTCAGGTCGACCACCACCTCACCAGGCTCCTGCACCCAGCCGGCCTGGCCCGTCTCGCACCAGGTCCAGTCGGGACCGAGCTGTAGCGCCACCTTGGTGTCGAAGCCGGTGGTCCCTGCCACATCGAGCCGGAGCTCGGTGCGGCCGGTGAGGTCGATGCCGCCGGGCCCGGACAACCAGGCGCCGTCGGTCCCGGCCTCGACGGTCAGGATGCCGCCGGACGCGCTCGCCGTCCCGTCCGACCAGCTGGGCACGGCCCAGCCCTGGTCTCCGGCCTCGAAGTCGGCGATCACGGCCGGCTGAAGCGGCGACGGCAGTGCGTCGAACCGGAACAGCATCGCGGTGAGCGCGGACCGCTTCACGGTGTGGCCTACCCCGAACGACGTCGACGACGGCGCCGGCACCACCCCCGTCTCCACCGCCCACGCGACGGCCTCGGCGGAGGCGGCCGGGACGTCGCTGTACACCGTGGTGACGTCCGTGGCGGGCGAGCCGTAGAGGCGCCAGAACGCCTCGGCGACGGCCAGCTTCGTGGCCCCGGCGCGGGGCGCGGCCGGGGTGGTGACGTCGCCCTCCGGGTCGTACGCCCGCAGGAGGGCAGCGAGCTCGCCCGCCTTGACGGCGCGCGTCGGGTAGAAGCGGCCGCCGCTGTCTCCCCAGCGCACGGCCTCGGCAAGACCTTCCTCGGCGAGCCACTCGATCGCCTCGTACTCGGCCATCGTGCGCGGTGTGTCGCGGAAGACAGGCGGCGGTGGGGTGCCGGGCACGGCCTTCAGGTCGTCGACGACGATCGCGCCGGAGGACGCACCGCCGTCGGCGGCGTTGACGTACACGTTGAACTGGCTGACGTTCTCAAGGTCCTCCTGTGTGATCCGGCGGTCGGCGTTGCCGGTGTCCCAGGGAGCCGGGCGCCAGTCGGAGAACGGGATGGTCGCCACGTACGGGGCATCGCCCGCGAGCGAGGGGTATGCCTCGTACGAGACGCCGCCCGCGACGAGCTGGAGCACGAGCTTGTTTCCCGACGCGTCCGGGTCCACCCAGAGCGAGAAGTCCCAGTTGCCCGACCAGTCGGCGCCGACCTGGCGACCCACGCCGGTGTACGACTGGTTCGCGAAGTCGTAGGCGAGGCGCATCGCGTTGTCGCCCGACCCGACGGAGCCGCCCGCGGCGGCCCGCTCGAGCGTGATGGTGTTGGCGTTGTACTGCACGTACTCGGCGCGCAGCGCGGTGTGGTCGCCGTAGCCCTCGAAATCGTCCATCACGCCGGGCGGGAAGACGGGCTCGGGGCCGAGCACCACCGCCGACGGCACCGTCACCTCGCCCTCCGCTGTGACGACGCGGAGGGTGAGGGCGCGGGTCGAGTTGCCGAGCTCCTCGGCGGGGATCGCCCACTCGCCGGTCCACCACAGCTCGCCCGCGGCGGGCGGGGTGAGCTCGACCTCGCCCACGGCGCCGCCCACGGTCACGGAGGCTCGCTCGACGTCGACGCCGGAGATCGTGGCGCGCAGCGTCGTCGGCCCGGACGCTACGCGCGAGCCGTCCGACGGCGACGCGAGGTGCGCCACGGGAGCCGCGGCCACGGGCTCGGTGACGGCGTCGAAGGCACCCTCCACCTCGTCCGCGAAGTACGTGTACGGGTCGGCATGGAACGCCTGGAAGTCGGGCAGCATCTCGCCCTCGGTGGGCGTCCACGGCGCGTTCGAGCCGCCGAAGTTGGCCCACGTGAGCATCCACGCGGTCCGGGAGGCGCGCGGGTCGGCCTCGATCGCCGCGAGCAGGTCGGTGAACCAGGAGGTGTTGAGGTTCTCGCCGTCGGGCTTCATGCCACCCGTCGGGCCGGTCTCGGTGAAGGCGCTGACCTTGCCGCGCTCGTCGGCGAGGTCGGCGATCATGCCCAGGTCCGCCACGACGGTGGCGAGGCGGGCCGGCGACGCGCCCGAGTCGTCGTAGTAGTCGTAGCCGAGCACGTCGACGAAGTCGTCGCCCGGGTAGGTACGCAGGTACGTCTCGGCGTCACCGCCGAAGGTGCCGTTGGGCGACCAGGAGTAGAGCAGGTTGTCGACGCCCTTGACGTCGCGCAGGTACTCCACGGTGAACCGGAAGAGCTCCTTGAACTCGCCGGGTGTGCCGAAGGCGGCGCCCCACCAGAACCACGAGCCGGTGTTCTCGTGCCAGGGCCGGAACACGATCGGGATGCGGTTCCCGTCGGCGTCACGGGCGTTGTCAGCCGCCAGCGCCACGAGGTCGAGGTACGCGCGCAGCTCGGCGTTGTGGGTGCCGCCGGGGAGGACGGCGCGCAGCGTGTCGCCCGAGGTGTCGTAGAAGTCGCCGCCCGTGACCACGTTCTCCATGTGCATCGCCAGGGTGCTGATGCCGCCGAGGTCGTGCGCCTCCCGGATGCCTCGTGCGAGGAGCAGGGCGTTCTCCTCGCGAGGTCCGCCGTAGACGCCGGGCGGGACGTTCCCCTCGATGACGAGGGTGTCGAAGCCGAAGACGGCTGGGTGGTCACCCGTCGCGGCCAGCACGTCCGACGAGACGCCGTCCCGCGTGGTGAAGGTCTCGCCGACGTCGGTCGTGTGCTGGTGGCCGAACAGGATGCCCTGGCCGCGCACGTCGCGCAGGTAGGCGAAGAGGCTTCGGGTCTCGGCGGTCGCCTCGGCGTCGACCAGGTCGACGACCGGGTCGGTGATCGGCACGGGCTCGGCCGCGGCGGTCGTCGCGAGCGGCACGCCGAGGCCGGTCACGGCGAGGGCGATCACGGCGAGGGCGGCCAGCCCCGCGAGCAGCCTGCGTGCGGTCGTCGGCGTGGCACGGGTCCGTCCGTGTTGTGCGGTCGAGGCCGGCGCGGCCGGGCGAGGGTCACGTGCTCGGGCAGAAGGGCTCAACGCTGAACCTCCGGTCACCTCGCGGACAGGCGTCGGCGCCGGCCGCAGATGGGATGGGACCGGCCCAACGTAGCGCCGAGGACGCACCCAGGTCAGTGGCTGACGCAGTTCCGAATCGTTTAACTGATCGCTTCAGAATGAGGTGAACCGCATAGGTGCCACACACCCGGGAGGACGGCGGTCTGGTTCCGGTGAATGACCGCCCCGAAACTGATCGTGCAGGAGCCGCCCGGCGCCGTCTGACGCCCACTCGGCCTGCATCAGCGCACTTCGCGCATCACCCACCGATCAATGTGCAGTCATTTCCGAGGAGCGAACAATGAGCATTACCAACACGGACATCGCGCGATGGAACTCCCAGGCCCTCGGTGAAATCGTTGCGAACGATGCGGGACGTCCCATCCTGTTCACCAACGCCCGCATCCTGACGATGGATCCGCTGATCGGGACCATGACCGGTGCTGACATCCTGTTCGTCGGCTCGCTGATCGTGGCGGTCGGTCCGTCCCTGTTCACCGCGGCGGAGGACGACAACGCGATCGTCGTCGATGCCACCGGCATGACCGTCGTCCCGGCCGTCGTGGACGCCGTCGCACTGGCCGGCGGCCGCGGTGAACGCGCGCAGTACGTCGCGACGCTGACCCCGGGCAACGCCAGCGACCTGCTGGTGGTACCCGAGGAGCTCGCCGCCGACGTGCCGAGCGCCCTGGCCGTCCTCATGTCCCGACCGGACCAGGTCCGCGCACTGATCGCGGCCGGCCGTCCTGTGCTGTGGGCCGGCAGCGACGCCCCGGGCAGGGCCACAGCACCCGCCCCAGGCGTGCCAGCCTCCCCGGACCTGACCGGCAGCCCGCGGGTCGGCGTCTGGATCGACCAGGACGATTTCCTGCACCAGGAACTCACCGCCGACGGCCGCTACGACGAGACGCGGGGCGGGCGGCCGCACGCCTACCAGGGCCGGTACTGGATCGACGGCGACCGGATCGACTACCTGGACGACCTCGGCTTCTGGGCCGTGGGCTACTTCCGCGGGGACGAGCTGCACCACGTCGGCTACGTCATGCACCTGGGCTGAGACCTCGCACCGTCCCGGTCTGACGACATCCGGAACAGGGGCACCGCGCGCTTCCGCAGCGCGCGGTGCCCCGAGAGCCGTCCGGTCCGGTTCAGATGAGCTTGGCCGAGAGCGTGATCGTCGTTCCCGAAAGAGCTCTACTGACTGGGCAGTTGGCCTTGGCGTCCTGCGCCGCGATGACGAACGCGTCGTTGTCGATGCCGGAGACGGTGCCCTCGACGGTGAGATGGATACCGGTGACACCCTCGCCGGGCCGGAACGTGACATCGGCGGACACCGCGAGCCGGGTGGGCGCCGTGCCCGCCCCTTCGAGGCCGTGCGTCAGGGCCATGGCGAAGCAGCTCGAATGAGCCGCGGCGATCAGCTCCTCCGGGCTGGTCTTGCCCTCCGCCTGCTCGGCGCGCGAGGGCCAGGACACCGGCTGGTCACCGATGCCGGAGGAGTCGAAGGTGGCGATGCCGCCTCCGTTCAGCAGGCCGCCTTCCCAGACGGTGTGCGCTGAGCGCGTGGTTGCCATGATGAGTCCGTTTCTCTGCGGTGCGTGGAAAGGAGCGGTGGAGGCCCGATGTTCCGGCCGCCGGGTGGTGGTTGTTCGTCACGAGCAGCTGGTGCCGTCCTTCGGGACCGACCCCTTGAGCAAGTACTTGTCGACGACGCGGGTCAGACAGTCGTTGACGCCGTAGGTGCCGTGTCCCTCGCCATCGACGGTGAGATGTATACCGACTCCCTCGCCCAGTTCGTCCGCCATCTTCTCGGCTCCCTCGTAGGGGGTGGCGGGATCACCGGTGTTGCCGATGACGAGGACGGGGCCTGCGCCGTCGGCCGAGACGTCGATGGTGGGGGCATGGCCCTCCACGGGCCAGCCGGCGCACTGCAGCAGACCCCAGGCCATCCAGTCGCCGAACACGCCGGACGCCTTGCGGAACGCGGGAAGATGCCGGTGCACGTCGGCGGCGGTGTAGCGGTCCTTGTAGTCGGCGCAGTTCACCGCGGTGTTGGCGTCGTTGATGTTGGAGTACCCGTCCTCCAGGAAGGCACGTTCGTTGAGCATGTCGGAGAGCCACAGCAGCACGGTGCCGTTCCCCTTCTCGGTCTCGGTCAGCGCGTCCCTGAGGATCGCCCAGCTCTCCTCGCCGTAGAGGGCGGCGGCGATGCCGTTGAGGGCCAGGCTCTGGGTGAGGGGGCGATCGAACTCGGTGGGCAAGGGACGCTTGTCCAGGCGCTCGATCAGTGCGACGACCTCCTTCTCGCCTTGAGCGGGGTCCTTGCCCTCGAAGAAGCACGAGTCGTGCTTCGGGCAGTCCTTGAGGAAGTTCCGCAGTGCGCTCTGGAACCCCTCGGCCTGACCGAGTCCACCGGCGAGAAAGTTCTCGGTGGGGTCGACGACGGCGTCGAAGACAAAGCGTCCGACGTTGTCCGGAAAGAGGTGGGCGTAGACGCCACCGAGCTGCGTCCCGTAGGAGATGCCGAAGTAGTTCAGTTTCGCGTCGCCCAGCACCTGACGCATCAGCTCCATGTCACGTGCGGCCTCCTGGGTGCCGACGTGCTCCAGAACCGCGCCCGAGTTGCTTTCACAGGACCGGGCGTAGGCACGTGCCCCACGCACGTAGCTCTCTTCTTCCGCCGCGTCGTCCGGAGTCGAGTCGCCCGCCAGCCGCGCGTCCATGGCCTTCGTGTCCAGGCACTGCACGCCGGCGCTGTTCCCGACCCCGCGCGGGTCGAAGGAGACCAGGTCGTAGCTCCGGTGCAGCTTCATGTAGTCGTCGCCGGCGATGAGGGGGAGCGTCGAGACCCCGGAGCCACCGGGGCCGCCGAAGTTGAAGAGCAGGGATCCGATGCGCTTCTCGCCGGGGCCCGGGGCGGCTGCTGCCCTGACGAGGGCGAGGTCGATGGTCTTGCCGTCGGGGTTCGCGTAGTCCAGCGGCACCTTGACGGTTGCGCACTGCCACGTCGTACCGTCTGGCAGCTTCTCGGGCTTGTCACCGCCGCCCTGGGCTCTGGACGGAGCAGAGCACGCGGTCCAGCGTGGCTCCTGTTCGGTGAGGGTACGGGGCACCGGGGGTGGGCCCGAGGCTCCGTCGGCGCCGGGAGTGCAGGCCGTGAGCCCGGCGGCGAGTACGGCGAGCGATGCCAGGATGGCGACGGCTCGGGACGAGAGGTGATGAGGAGACATGCTTCTGCCGATCTGACGTCGCAGCGGGGGAAGAAAGGGTGAGCGCTCGTAGCTCGATGTCCTGGTGCTACTGGGAGTGCCGACGCGACGAGCGCGGCGAACACGACGCTCATGCTGTTCCGCGAGACGGGTCGGGCTCGTGGTCCTCGGGCAGCGCGGCCTGGAGCCCGCGACGGGCGTCCCGCTTCCTGCGCTTGTCGTACAGGATGCTGACGATCCCGGCTCCGGTCGCGATCAGCGGGAGCGACAGGGCCCAGTCCATGACGGCTCGGGTCCGATGTCGCCCAGCGCCGTGTCGTGGATCAGGAAGGCGGCGAGGGGGTGGACCGCGAGCGCCACGAGCACGTACGCCCAGAGGGGCAGCTCGTTGCGGACGGTGACGAAGACCATGGCGAGGAACACGATGCCGAGGACGACCAGGGTGGCTGCGAGGATCATGGCTGCGAGTCTGTCGGGATCGTCGCCGCAGGGCGTCGGTCGGCAGACGGACTTCTTTCTCTATCTCCGGGTGGAGACGAGCACCGCCTGAGGTGCAGTTATGCTCGGGGCCGACATGGAGACGACACGGGCCTGGTTGTTGCCGGGGATCGTCGCGGCCACCCAGCTGTTCACGCTGCTCCTGGCTCCGTCGGTGGGTCTACCCGCGCCGGGTCCGGTGTCGCTGATCGGTGTGCTGACCGCCGCGGCCATCGAGCTCGTCGCGCTCGGGCGACGCCGTAGCGAACCGGTCCAGGCACTGGTCGGGACTTTGGTGGCGGCTCTGATCGGGTCGTTGACCGGACCCGACCACTTCCTGGACATCGGTGCGCTGATCGCCCTGTACTCCGTGGCGGTCCGTCGCAGCACGAGAGTGACGGTGGCGTGGACCGCCGTCGCCGTGGTGTGCGAGTGGGCGCGAGAGACTGCCGGGCTGCAGGGCGCTCCGGTGATCTCGTTCGTCTTCGGGTATGCGATCACCGCCGTGCTGTATGTCGCGTGCTCCGGCCTGGGACAGGCCCGCCGGTGGTGGCTGGCGGAGCGCGAGGTGGCGGCACGGCGACTGGGCGTGGCGCAGGACGACCGCCATCGGGTCGCCCACAGCGAACGTCACCGGCTGGCCAGAGAGCTGCACGACGTCAGCGCCCACCATCTGACCTCCGTGGTGATCACGGTGGATGCGGCCAGCAGGCTCAGGCACGAGCGCCCGGAGCTCGTCGCCGAGGCGCTGTCGCTCGCCGAGCGCTCCGGTCAGGAGGCGCTGCGAACGCTCCACCGGCTGGTGGCGCTGATGGGCGAAGGGGAGCGGCCGGACCCTCGGCCGATGACCGGACGTATCCAGGACGTGGTGGCGGCCTTCAGCCGGTTGGGGCGGCCGATCGTGATGGACCTGCCGCCCGACCTGGCCGGCCCGCCAGCCGAGGCGGTCTTCGGGATCGTGCGCGAGGCCATGACGAACGCCCTCCGGTACGCAACCGGGGCCGCGGTGTGGCTCCGGGTGCGACGCACCGACGGCGCGCTCGAGCTGACGGTGCACAACGACGCACCGCGGGGTATGGGGCGGAGCCCGGCGGCCGGGCTCGGCTCGGGGCGCGGCATCGAGGGGATGCGGGAGCGGGCGGCGGCCGTGGGCGGCCGACTGAGTGCCGGGCCAGACGCGACGGGCGGGTGGACGGTGAAGGCGCTCCTGCCGGACACCGCCGGACCGTCGGGGCATGCCGCCCCCGCTCGCCGGCGCGATCTCGTGGCCGAACAACGGTTGACCGACGGGGCGCTGTTCGTCGTCGCCGCGGGACTGCCCCCGGTGACTCTGCTCGCGGCAGCCGAGGACGGGTCGACGCCGGTCGGGCCCGCGTTCGGCGTGACCATGGTTGTGCTGAGCGTGCTCCACGCCCTGCCCCTGGTCTGGCGTCGCCGCGTTCCGTGGCTCGTGCTGTGGGCCGTGGCGGCCACCGCGTGGTTGTGGCCGCTGGCCCGCGACGCCGGGCTGCTGCCGTCGGTCTGGACGGCCTACCTGCACTTCGCGGCGCTCGCTGAGGTCTTCGCGGTCTACGCGCTCGCCGTGTACGGGCGTGGTGTCCGGACCTGGCCGGCGATTCTCGTGGCGGCCTGCGGGCTGGCCGGTGCGCTGACGGCCACTGGCGCCGTCGACGGGTCGCTCTCCGGCGAGGACGCCTCGGTGGCCGCCGTGTCGGAGGCGGTCGTGGTGCTGACGATCATGGGCGGGGTGGTACTGGCTCTCGTGTGGGTCGCGGGCCTGGCCGTGCGCAGGAGGCGGCTACGGGTCGTGCTGCGCGAGGAGGAGGAGATCACCGGGTCCGAGCAGGAGGCCGCCGACGCCGTCGCCGCCGAGCGCAGGCGGATCGCCAACGGGCTGCAGGAGGCGGTGCTGCACCGGACCGCGGCCGTGTCGGAGCTGGCCGGCCGGGGTGAGCTGGACGCCGTTGCCGTCGCGGCCAGGTCAGCGCTGGAGGCGATGCGGGAGCTCCTGCACCGTCTGCGCGAGACCGCGCCGGAAGACGGGCAGCCACGTCGGCCGGGGGATCCGGACCGTGCCGATACGCTGCGGGTGTCCGGTCCGACGACATTTCGCGGCGAGCTCTCGGGCGGGGGCCCGGAGCAGGGCTGAACGGGCGGGTCAAACCGGTAGGCCAGGTGAAGGGGGTGCCGTCATCGCTGTACGCGTGCTGGTCGTCGACGACCAGGCAGTGGTGCGTGCGGGATTCGCGGCGATCGTCGACGCGGAGCCCGACCTCGCCGTCGTCGGAGAGGCCGGTGACGGCTCCGCCGCGCTCCGGCTGGCCGAGCAGACGGCGCCGGACATCGTGCTGATGGACATTCGGATGCCCGGCATGGACGGCCTGACCGCGACGCGGCTGATCGCCGATCTGGTCAGCCGGCCCAGGATCCTCGTGCTGAGTACCTTCGACCTGGACGCGTACGTGTACGAGGCCCTGCGGGCCGGGGCGTCCGGCTTCCTGCTCAAGGACTGTCGGCCGGACGATCTCCTGGCGGCGATCCGGGTGGTGGCCGCGGGGGAGGGGGTCCTCGCCCCGGCCGTCACGCGCCGCCTGATCGGGACGTTCGCGCAGGGTGCGCCGGTGCCGCCCGGGGTGAGCGGCGCGCTGGAGCGCTTGACGTCCCGGGAGCACGAGGTACTGCTGCTCATCGCCTCCGGTCTGACGAACGCGGAGATCGGTGAGCGCCTCGGCGTCACGGTGGGCACCGTGAAGTCGCACGTCAACGCCCTGCTGGCCAAGCTCGAGCTGCGCGATCGGGTGCAGGCCACGATCCTGGCCTACGAGATCGGGCTCGTCCGGCCCCGCGGCACCGTCGACCAGTGACGCGCGCGGAAGCGAGCAGCAAGCACGCGGGTGACCGCCGCTGACGAGGTCGCGTCGTCCACCACGTGTGCACGGGCGCAGGAGCTGAGTCCCGGGATCGGCCGCCGGCCTCCTCAGCTGAGCGCGTCGGAGCGGCCGGCTTCGATACGGGACCACTGGGCGATGGGTCGTCCGTTCGTCCTCCAATGGTGGTGGCCGGGTTCCTCGCTCCAGGGCTGAGGCCAGCCCTCGGGCGAGTCCTCCCAGGTCTCCTGGCGTCCGTAGACGGTCATGTCCAGCAGTCCGTGGGTGGGGGTCATGACCTCGACACCGCGACCACCGGTGTAGTAGGTCTCGAACACCCGATCACCGTCGCGGACGTAGCAGACGAGGTGGTGAACCTGCCAGTCGCGACCCTCCAGGAGCTGTGCCGCAGTCTTCTCGGCCGAGTACCACGGCATGTCCAGACCCATGAAGTCGCGGTAGCGGACGCTCTCCTCGTACGGGCCTTTACAGAGGGTGGCGTACGTGATGTCGCGGGAGTGGAGGTAGGACAGCTCGCGTACCTGGCAGTTGAAGAACGTGCAGCCCTCGCACTGCTCCGCGGCGGGCCGGCCGGGCCACCAGGCGTGGAAGTACGCGATGAGCTGCTTGCGGCCCTCGAAGACGTCGAGGATCGTGATCGGCCCGTCAGGACCGATCACCTCGATGCCGGCGTCGACCTCCACCATCGGCAGCCGCCGTCGCGCCGCTGCGATCGCGTCCCCTTCGCGGGTGTGCGCCTTCTCGCGTGCGAACAGCGCGTCCCGCGCCTCCTGCCAGGTCTTTCTGTCGACCACGGGCGGGAGGGCCGGGTCGGGTGTTTGGTCGTTCATGATCGGCCTCCGAACAGGTGGGCCAGTGAGCTCCACTGGCCACGGGTACCTACGGCGTGTTGCGTCATCCATCGTCTCCCGTCGCCCCAGGGCGCGTCTCCAGAACCTCGCACACCCGCTCACGGCCGCAGATCCGCCCGGTGACGTATTCCCGCCTACGCCCTTCGCCGTACACACTCACATCCGCCGTATCGAGCCGGCTCGGTGACGGGCGAGTGCAGGGCGCAACGGTCGCACGCGTCCAACCAGGGTGCAGATAAGGCTGAAGGCCAAGAGTCGCACCACGGGGGACGTGGTGTGCGGCGCAGTAATCGGTCCACGATCGGCTCCGCAGGAGCTGGTGGCCGGGCTCCCGGTCGACGGCGCCCTGCACGTCGTGGGCCGTTCTGCTCCGCTCCAGCCGACGGCGCGTCGAGCATTGGCTCCCTCGCTCCGGCTGACCACGTCAGAGATCTGGTCAGCCGCGTCCATGACGCCCGCCGGGGCGGCGCCGCATCGTGAGCGTCGGCGCCTTGCTCGCCGTCCGCACCCGGGCGCTCCCGAAGGACGCCGACGATCAGGCGCAAGCTGTCGAGCGTCTCCTTACCCTGGGCCCTGATCGAGCCAAGCGTCGACGTCGCGCTGGTCGAGGGTGCGCTGCGCGTTCATCCGCCAAGGTCAGGGGCATGACACATGTCATGGGCGGGGTGCGCGAAGCATCCGGAAGGCGGTGACAGTCCGGCACTTCTGGGCGGAGCTCGCGAGCGGTGGACTGGAGTCAGCACCGGGGACCACCCCGACGCCCACCGCCGGCCACGACCGCAGGAGCACAGCATGGACCTCGTCGAAATCCTCCAGAACCTCCTCGGGCAGGTGCCCGAGCTCGTCCAGCCGCTCATCGTCGCGGTCGCCGGTGCCATCCCCTTCATCGAGGGCGAGGGCGGCGTCGCGATCGGCATCCTCGGCGGCATCAACCCGGTCGTCGCCGCCATCGCCGCGATGGCCGGCAACTTCCTCGTCGTGACCGTGCTCGTGCTGCTCGGCTCCGGCGCCCGCAACGCCGTCGTGACCCGGCACCGCGAAAAGGTCCTGACCCGCGACGGCGCCCCGGCACGCGCCGGGTCCACGCTGGAAGTACCGCCGGGCGCAAGGTCCGACGACACCCGCAGCGCCGCGCGCCGGGCGAAGTTCCAGCGCGCCTACGAACGCTACGGCGTCCCCGGCGTGAGCCTGCTCGGTCCGCTCCTGCTGCCCACCCACTTCACGGCCACCATGCTCGCCGCTTCCGGCGTCGGCAAGGCCCGCATCCTGATCTGGCAGGCCATCGCCATCATCGCCTGGACCACACTGACCGCTCTCGTCATCAGCGGCGTCCTCGGTGCCGTCCGATGAGCCGATCGGTGGTTCCGGCCGGGTCCGTCCCCGAAGGTGTGCCCTACCACCTGGTACTGATGGGGGAGAGACGCCGCATCGGCCGTGGCATCCTCGCGATCGTGCTGCTGCACGCAGGCCTGCTGGGTTTCGGTGCCGCCTTCGCGCAGCTCGGGGGTCAGATCGACCTCCTGCTCGGGCGGGACAGCGTCGTGACGGGCGGGACCGAGTTCACACCGGTCACCATGGCCACCACGTTCGCGTCCACGGCGCTGCTGATTCCGTGGAGCATGCTCATCCAGCGCTGGCTGTACGGCGTCAAGGGCAGCTCGCTGCACTCCGTGCTCCAGGTGTTCCGACCTGCGGTCCTTGGCCGTGCGGTCCTGTTCCTCGCGCCGGTCTGGGCGGTCTACATGACGGTTCTCGCCGTCCTGGAACCGTCACCAGCAGGAAGCTGGACGGTCGCCGATCTGCTGTTCATGTTCGCGGTCACGATCGTCGTCGTGCCGCTGCAGACCGCGGGGGAGGAGTACGGCTACCGCGGACTGATCTTCCGGGTCGCCGCGAGCTGGGGACGCGGACCACGCTCCGCGCTCGTCCTGGGCGTCGTCGTCTCGGCCGTGCTGTTCGCCACGATCCACCTGTCCACGGACGTCTGGCTGAACGTTCAGTTCCTGGCGGTGGGCGTGGCGTTCGCGCTCATCACCTGGCGCACCGGTGGTCTCGAGACCGCCGTCGTGCTGCACGCCGCCAACAACGTCTTCGGGCTCCTGCTGGCTCTGGTGCTGCACGCGGACCTCGGTGCCTCGACGGACCGCTCGTCCGGCGTGGGCTCGATCGTCTTCGTGATCCCGGTCGTGCTGCTGGCGATCATCACCTCGGTGGTCTGGTACCGCACCCGCCACGACGGACCGCCGCTCACTCCCGCGCGTGCGCCGGACCATAGGCCACTGGGCTGACGCCGGATGCGCCGATCGACTGACAACGGTCGTCCTAGGAGGACCCACATGAACGAGCACGCAGCGGTAACCAACCCCGGCGACGAGACCATCGGGAGGCGCGACCTACGGCGCCGCGTCGGCTGGCGGGAGGTGGGGCTGGCGTTCCTGGTAGCGCTGGTCCTGTACGGGATCGGGATGGCGGCCATCTGGTCCGTGCCGGACGACCGCTCAGAGCTGGCCGGCATCGTCCAGTACGCCGTGTCGGGGCTGGCGCCGCTGGGCGCGTTCGCCGCCGTGCTGTGGTTTCGCGTCCGGGATCCTCGTGCGCTCGGACTGCGTCGCGTGGCTGGGAGGTGGGTGCTGATCTCGATCGGGGCCGGGATCGGGGTGATCCTGCTCAACATCCTGGTGACCATCGTCGTGATCACTCTGACCGGGCCGCCCAGCAACCTCCAGGCCGACTATCAGGCCGCTGCATCTGGAGGGGCGCTCTCCCTGATCGTCGTCATCGCCGTGGGGGCTGTCCTGACGCCCATCGGGGAAGAGTTCCTGTTCCGCGGTGTTCTTGCGACGGCCCTGGACCGGTACGGCCCGTGGATCGCGGTACTGGTCAGCTCCTCGGTCTTCGCCGCCGCCCACGGGGTCAACTACATCCTGCCCGTCGCCTTCGTCGTCGGCGTCGTGGCCGTGCTGCTGCTGCGCAGGACCGGGTCGGTCTGGCCCGGTGTCATCGTGCACGCCATCAACAACGCCTACTCGATCATCGTCCCGGCGATCCTGGCGGCCGCATCATGAGCTCACTCGACGGCATGCCCGGTCAGGGAACCCAACGGCGGGGAGGCATCGATGCGGGGCGTCTGCTGATCGATAGACAGTTTCTATCGTCCGGCGTCGGGACAAGTCTTGGACGCCTGCCGGACGCCCGCCATAGCGTCGTGCCACGCCACGTGAAGGGCTCCGGCCCATTTCGTCGACGCCAGTTCGTCGTGCCCGGAACATGTGGCGGTCGGCGTGGCCGACGGGCCGGGTTCGCCTCCAACACACCGAGCGCATCAGCCCCGACCAGCTCTGAGCCTGCCCTCCTCGTGGCCTTCAACCTATGACAGAGAAGGAATCATCGTGACGCGT
Source organism: Promicromonospora iranensis (assembly GCF_028994775.1). Taxonomy (GTDB): domain Bacteria; phylum Actinomycetota; class Actinomycetes; order Actinomycetales; family Cellulomonadaceae; genus Promicromonospora; species Promicromonospora iranensis_A. The sequence continues at coordinate 40,988 of NZ_JAJQMN010000005.1, forward strand.
ACCGCAAAGGTCGGACTCGACGCCCTGCTCACCCCCGACGTCTCGGTATTGCAACCATCGCCCACAACGACGAGAGGCGGCCGTGTCACTTTCCTCGCGAATATTGGCAGTGCCTCCCCTGGAATGCATGGATCGAGTGCGCGACGCTGAGCGGAACTGGACTCGGAGCGCGCCCACCACCTCAAATGCACCTGGCTCCTCGATAGTGTCCGCGTCTGACGACAAGAGCCATACCGACCTCGCGTCCACCCATTAAGAACAGAGAGAGAACATGATGGAACACCCCATCACACCTGTCGAGTATCACCGTGGGCTGGTGAGCGACAAACGCCGTATCGGGCGAGGCATCCTCGCAATTACCCTCCTCCTCGGAGGAATGCAGATCTTCATCTTTGGGTTCGTCATCATCGCGACCCTCATCGATTCGGCGATCGGCACCGAGGCCAGGGCGGGGTACACCCCGCTCGTCAACGTCGCGGGTGCGTTCTCAGTGGCTCTTCTGATCCCGTGGAGCATGCTGATCCAGCGCTGGCTCTACGGCGTGCGCGGCGGGTCGCTGTCGTCGGTGCTGTCGCACTTCCGCTTCGACGTCTTCGGCCGTGCCGTCGTGGTCCTCCTGCCGGTGATCGTCGTCTTCCAGATCGTGTATTACTGGACGCCTTTGCCACAGACGACCTGGTCGTGGCACGACACCCTGCTTCTCGCCGCCACGGCACTCGCCGTGACACCGTTCCAGGCCGCCGGCGAGGAATACGGCTTCCGCGGTCTCATCCTCCGCGTCGTCGGCAGCTGGACGCGCAGCGCTCGCCTCGGACTCGTGCTCGCCATCATCATCTCGAGCGTGCTCTTCGCACTGGTCCACGTCTCGACGAGCGGGCTGCTGAACCTCTGGTACATCGTCTTCGCCGTCGGCACCGCGTGGATCACCTGGCGTACCGGCGGGCTCGAGATCGCCGTCGTGCTCCATGCGGTCTACAACGCCACGCAGTTCGTCCTCGACGCCGCGTTCCAGGTGGACCCGACCGTGGCTACCGACCGCACCGCCGCCGCGATCGACCTGAGCGTCCTCATCCCTGTTCCGCTCGTCATCGGCGCCGTCGTCGTCGTGGCGATCCGTACGCGACGCAGAGGGACAGTTCTGACGCCGGAGGCGGCAGGGGCTCCTGCGCAGACCGCGACTGTCCGGTCGGGAGCCGAACAGTGACCGGGCCCGCAGGGCAGGGCTGGGCCACTCCTCTTGACGCCGGTGACGCAGGGGTCGCGCTGCCTGGGACGCTGGCAGAACGCCCGTTCGGCGTCCACTTTCGGATGGCGCGCTGGAAGTCCCTGGTCGTCCTGATCGCAATCCCGGCGATGCTGTTTCTGGTCCAGATCATCGTGTTCCAACCGGTCGTCCTGATCGAAGGCCCGGCAGACCCGAACAAGCCCACGCTCTCACCGCTCACGATCGTTGCTACGGGCCTCAGCACCGCCATCACTGCGTTCCTCTCGACGGTGCTGGTCGCGAAGATGGCGAAGGTGCCGTGGCGGGCGGTGTTCCGGCACAAGCGCACCTTCGACTGGCGCCGCTTGGGTATCTATCTCCTGGGGTCGGCGGGCGTGGTCGGCCTGGGCGTCCTTGCGACGGTGTTGATCGCGCCAGGGTCGAACGGGTGGGGAGCCTTCGAGGTCGGGGCGACCACCGTCGCCGTCCTTGTCGCCACCCTTCTCGCCACCCCGTTGCAGTCGGCAGGTGAGGAGATCGCCTTCCGCGGGGCGGTCATTCCCGCCGCCAGTTCCTGGTTCCGTAGCACCCGACTCGCCATCGTGTTCGGCATCCTCGTCTCCGGAGCGCTCTTCGCAGCGGTCCACGTGTCCCTGGACCCGTGGCTCGTCAGCTATCTGTTCGTCTTCTCGGCGTGCACAGCGATCATGGGCCTGATCAGCGGCGGTCTGGAAGCTGCGATGGCCTTCCATGTCTCCAACAACGTTCTCGTCGGTATCTTGAACGCCCTCTTCGCAGGAGGTGGCGCGTCGGTGATCGACCGTGGCGCCGGCTCCGGGCCGGGCGCCTCCCTCGTCATCCTCATGGTGATGAACGTTCTGGCTGTTGTCATGGTCTGGCTCGTGGAGCGCGCCAAACGTTCGAACTCGACGGCGCCGACGCCCGGGAACCGCTGAGAGCACTCGAGCTCCGTGGGCCCGTGGGCTCTGACGTGAGCAATCGACTCAGTACCGGAGCCGCCGGAAACGAGAGGAAAGATCGACATGACCGTGCCGATGGTTGGCAGGCCACGCCGAGACCGTCGCGCTCGATCTGAAGGAGATCCGCGCCGACGTCTACCTGAACTCGTGGACGGAGGCGTGCGGCACGACCGTGTCCCATGTGGAGGACTACGCGAATGCCCAGGTGTACGCCAACCTCTCCGTCGACGGCACCCTGTACAACTTCGTCGGAACAATCACGGAGCTGGCGGACATCCCCGTCGCCGACAGCGCCCTCGGAAGCGACAAGGCCGAGCGCAATACCGAGATCGTGCTCACCGCGATGCGGGAGCTCTTCGCCGAGAAGGTCCTCACCGCGGCGGACGGTCATGTGGCAGAGCCGTATGCGCAGCGCAGGCCTCAGATGCCCGATGGTCTGGAGGCGCTGTACTCCGCCGCGCCGGGCCTGCGGGGATTCTCCTGGGACCTGCAGCGCACCGCGGCACAGGGTGATCTCGTGTTTACCCACAGCATCGTCCGTGGCTGGGCGCCTGGTCCGGTAGTGATCGTCGACATCTTCCGCCTGGAGAGTGGTCGCATCGTGCAGCACTGGGACGTCGTGCAGGACCTCGTCCCGGCCGGGTCGACGGCCGGTGGCCGCCCATGGCGTGAAATCAGTACATCCCCGCCCGCAACAAGAGGAGCACAGCGATGAACGATCAGAACCAGCAAGAAGTGACCGTCCGCGACAACCCCGACGAGAGCCGCTTCGACATCTTCGTCGAAGGCACCCACGCCGGGCTCTCCGCGTACAAGGACTTCGGCGAGACACAGCGCATCTTCTACCACACGGTGGTCTTCGACGAGTTCAAGGGCCGAGGTCTGGCCGGCACCCTCACTCGCGCCGCGCTGAGCACCAGCGTGCAGGCGGGACACCGCATCGTCGCCGTCTGCCCCTACGTCAAGAAGTGGCTCTCCACGCACGACGACTTCGACGACGCGACCGACCCCCTCGGCCGGGAGCACCTGCGCGCCCTGCGCTGAACCATGCACAAGAACACACCGGCGAGCAGGTCCCGCCTCATCCCGATGGCACCCCGCGACGCTCACGAACCGGGCCGGTCGGCCAGCATGCTCGAGCTGTTCTTCGACCTCGTCTTCGTCGTCGCGGTCAGCATCGCCTCCGTCCAGCTCCACCACGCCCTGACCGAGGGGCACGTGCTCGACGGCCTCCTCACCTACGCTCTGGTCTTCTTCGGGATCTGGTGGGCCTGGATGAACTTCACCTGGTTCGCCACGTCCTTCGACACCGACGACTGGCTCTACCGGGTGCTGACCATCGTCCAGATGGCCGGCGTACTGGTGTTCGCCACGGGGATCGAGCCTGCCTTCACCGACGCCGAGTACACCCTGCCGATCCTCGGCTACGTGGTCATGCGGCTGGCCATGGTCGCCCAGTGGCTGCGCGCTGCGCGCTCTCACGCGTCTGTCCGACGCACCGCCCAGGTCTACGCCGTCGGTATCGCGGCGGTCCAGGTCCTGTGGCTCCTGCAGCTCATGCTGCCCGAGGTGCCGGGCATGATCACGCTGGTCCTGCTCATCGCCGTCGAGGTCGCGATCCCGGTCGTCGCCCAGAGACGCGGGACCACGCCCTGGCATCCCCACCACATCACCGAGCGCTACGGCCTGTTCACGCTCATCCTGCTCGGTGAGAGCCTGCTCGCCTCCTCCAACGCGATCATCGAGGCCGTTCACGACACCGATGCCCTGGGACCGCTGATCTCGATCGCAGCACTCGCGTTCGTCGTGACCGCCGCTCTGTGGTGGATCTACTTCTGGCCGCCCCACCACCGGTCCATCACCGGCTTCGGCGGGACGCTGCGCTACGGCTACGTCCACTACCTCGTGTTCGCCGCCGCAGGCGCGCTCTCCGCAGGCATCGAGGTCCAGATCGACGCCCTGACCGGGCACAGCGAGCTCAGCGACCTGGCCGCTTCCTTCACCGTGACCATCCCGATCGCGATCTTCCTCGCGGGTGTCTGGTGGGTAGCGATCCGGGACCATGCCGGCCCGCTCGTCAACACCGTCGTCCCGCTCGCTGCGGGCCTGGTCCTGTGCGACCCGCTGATCCCCGGTGTTCCCGTCACCCTGACCGCCATGATCCTCGTGCTCGTCGTCGTCATCCTGGTGCTGCACCCGCCCGCGAGCTCACCCAGCGCTCCACTGCCACCACGACAGCCACGCAGCCGCGGCTGACTATCGGACGGCGATCGCAACGCTGGCGGCTGCCGCGCGGAGCGACCGGCCGGCCCTTGGCTCTGCCGTCCGACCAGTGTGGATGCGCACGAATGGCACCAATCGCGGAGGTGCGAGGATGGTGACACGGTTGGTTTGTGCTGACCAGATCGGGGTCGGGTGATGCAGCGAGCACATCAAGTGGTGGTCCTCGTGCTCGACGGGGCGCGCCCGCTGGACGTCGGGATCCCGGCGGAGGTGTTCCATCCGGAGTTGGGGTTCCCCTACGAGGTGTCGGCCTGCGGCGTCACCGCCGGAACGGTGACGACCCACGGGAACTTCGGTTTCACGGTCCCGCGGGGCCTGGAGGCACTGGCTGACGCGGACACGATCATCGTCCCGGGGTACGTCCCGGCAGGTCGGCCGATACCGGTGGAGGTACACGAAGCACTGCGGAGTGCCGCATCCCGCGGGGTGCGCATCGCGTCGATCTGCTACGGCGCGTTCGCCCTCGCAGATGCCGGCCTGCTCGACGGCCTGCGAGCGACGACGCACTGGGATGCGGCGGAGCAGCTCGCGCAGCAGCACCCGCAGGTCACTGTCGAGCCGAACGTGCTCTTCGTCGACGAAGGATCGATCCTGACCTCGGCGGGGGCCGCCGCCGGTCTCGACCTGTGCCTGCACATCGTCCGGCGTGACCTCGGAGTGAGCCCGGCGACCGAGATCGCGCGAGCGCTCGTCACCGCGCCCTACCGGACCGGGGGTCAGGCCCAGTACCTGCCGAAGACCAGTCCGGCGGTCCAGGGCGAGACCCTCGCGGCGACGCGCGAATGGGCCATGGCGCGGCTCGACCAGCAGCTCACGGTCGCTGGACTCGCCGAACACGCGCGGATGTCACGCCGCACGTTCCTGCGCCGCTTCGCCGAGGAGACCGGCAGCACCCCGCTGCAGTGGATCCTCCGCGCCCGGATCGATACCGCCCGCGAGCTACTGGAGAGCACGCGGCTGTCCGTCGACCGCGTCGCGGAGCAGGTCGGGCTGGGAACCGGATCGAACCTCCGACTGCACTTCCGCCGGCTCCTGGATGTGTCCCCCTCTGAGTACCGCGCCACTTTCTCCGGGCGGGGCTGACCGCTGCGATCCTCGCCCGAGTGCCTGGAGCGTTCCGCTACGGGACGCGAGGGGGAAGCGCGACCGTTTCGCCCGCCACGTCGATCGCGACCTTGCCGTGCAGTGCGTACGACCGCCTGTTCTCCAGGAGCTCGTGGGCCTCGCCCATCCGGGCCAGCGGAAGCGTCGCGCCGATGACCGGCTTCACGAGACCGCGCTCGACCAGCGCGGTGAGCGCGTCCAGCTTTCCTCGGTTCTGTCGCGTGAAGACGAAGTGATAGGCGGCGTTCCTGCCCCACGCCTCGATGAGGTTCTGCGGCTGCGCGAGGTCGACGATGCTCACGACGCGTCCTGAGTCGGCGAGCGCCAGCGGGCTCCGTGTGAGTGTGTCGCCACCGATGGTGTCGAGGACGACGTCGACCCCCGTGCCTCGCGTCAGCTCGGCCACGGCATCGACGTAGTCCGTCGAGGTGTAGTCGATCGTCGCATCCGCACCGAGGGAGCGCACGAACTCATGGCCGCCGGCCTTCGCGGTGGTGATCACTCGTGCGCCGATCGCCTTCGCGACCTGGATCGCGATCGTGCCGACACCGCCCGTGCCTCCATGGACGAGGATCGTCTCCCCCACGGTGAGCTGAGCGCGCGTCACCAGGGCCTCCCATACCGTCCCGCCGACGAGAGTCAGGCTTGCCGCCTCCAGGTGGCTGAGGTTCTCCGGCTTCCGGCCGACGAGGTCGACGTCGGCGACGTGCTGCTCGGCGTAGGAGCCGGGGCCGCCGAAGATCTTGGGCGTGTAGTAGACCTCGTCGCCGGCGCGGAACTCGGTCACGTGGGATCCGACTTCCTCGATCACGCCGGAGATATCGTGTCCGATGATCGCAGGGAGCGGTACATGATCCGCGTAGTCTCCGCGCCGGATCTGAAAGTCGAGCGGGTTGACGGCGGTCGCGTGGACGCGCACCCGCACCTGGCGAGGTCCGACCTCCGGTACGGAGACGTCGCGCAGCTCGAAAGCATCGGTCCCTCCGAAACGGGCGAGCACAATGGCCTTCATCGAAACAGTCATATCGGTGGTCCTCATCGTGGTTCTGGGTGCGCGAGATATCGGGACGGGCGCTTCCCTCTCGGCGTGGCGTGCACGAGCGCTGAGGGGATGGCCCGGTCTCCTGACATCAGTGGAGGGTGGACCAGGCAGTTCGCACACCCGCGTCCGCGCCGTCGACGAGCACGGCCCGATAGGTCGCGCCCTGGAAGCGGTCCTGTACCGCTTCCTGGTACTGCTCGCTGAGATACCAGTCCTTCGCGGCTGACGCGTCCGGGAACCGCAGCACGACGACACCTTCGATCGGTGGCCCTTCGAGCACCTCGTGTGTGCCGTAGTCGACGAGGACCTGCACGTCATGGCCGGCGAACGTGCTGTCAGCGCGTTCTGAGTAGCGGTCGAGGGCCTGCTGATTGTTGGTGGCGTCTCGCTGGAACAAGATGTATGCAGTCATGCTTTCGGCCCTCCGCTGCCTGATCCATTGGAAGTACCGGTCGTCCATGCGGTACGGAGACGTCGCGCAGCTCGGAAGCATCGGCTCCTCCGAAACGGGCGAGTACAGCAGCCCTTATCGGATCAGTCCTGTCGGTGTTCCTTGTGCTGGGTGCGCAACGCACCGGGACGGCCGGCGCCCCCTCAGTGCCATGCGCCCGATCCACACGATCTAGTGGCAGCAATGCCATTAACCGCGAGGATAGTGACAGGCTGTGGAACTTCGTCGTCCGCGACCACGAGGAGATCCTGCGAGCCCGCCAGGACCGGGAAGCCGCCTCCGACCGCTTCGGAAGCGTCGAGGGCTACGACGGGCGCCGGCTTCCCGCACCGCCGGTGCCGGACGTGATCATCACGCCGCGGCGCAACCCACCACGCCGAACCGACAAGGCATGAGTAACGCCGCTTGGCCTCTGCCGGTCCATGCGACCGACCGGACCTTCAGGATGGAGAGCGGTCATGACAGCGCCCGTCAGGTAGGCCATGGCGACCCGCTCTCGGGTGCCACCGCCGCGCCGGCCAGCGCATGCGGCCCACCGGCGGACCACCCGACGACCAGGTAGCGCGTGGCACCGAGGTGGGTGAGCCGGAAACCGCAGTCGACGGCCGTGTCGGCGACGGTACGGCCCGGTACGGGGCTCGCACCAGGCGGCGTCGCGGGTTCAAACGAGAACGACGAGCTGGAGCGCGAGCCAGGCCGACACCGTGGCGACGGTCGTCCAGAGGACGATCGCTACCGCCTGCCAGAGCAGCACCCACGCTCGCGGGGTCCCGCCGGCGACGAGCATCGCTGACGTGACCTGGGTGGGGATGGCGAGAGGGCCGAGGATGCTCGCGCCGGGAACTCCGTAACGCACGAGCCACCTCTTGAAGCGCTGATGGCCCTTCGACTCGGGCTTTGCGGCCGTGCTCGCCCAGGTAGCGGCGTCCGCCGCGGAACCCGAGACGCCGGTGGTCCCCACGTCCGCCGCGACACGGCTCGTGCGGTGGTTCACGACGGCGGCGCGAGCGCTCGAGGTGAGCAGCACCACGAGGAGTACGCAGAGAAAGTTTCCGGCGGCCGCGGCGATGCCCGCCACGACGGGGTTGAGTCCGCCCACGACGCCGATCAGCGATGCCACTTCGCCCTCGACGAACGGGATCGCGCCGGCGAGCAGCACGATGACTGGTCGGACGATCTCAGGGACATGTCCCACGAGGTCCTGGAAGCTGCTGACGATGTCATCGATGGGGAGCATGGTGGGGTCCTTTGCTGGTGCCGGCTCTCTGGGGTCGAGGCGTCTCGACTCTTCTCCCCGTGGTGGTCCCAGGACGGGGTCTGACGACGTCGTTCATCTGTGCTGCGCCGGCGCTGGACCGGCCAGGTCCGCCTCCCCGGCCGGTGCCGGAGGGGCGATCATGGCGCCGCCGACCATCCTTGGCGCCCAGTCGCTGCTGTCCAGCGCCTCGACCAGGCCGATCGAGTCGGCAGGAGAGGAGCACAGCAGGAGCAGCACGTCCGGGTCATCGCTCGCGACGGTCTCGACGATCGGCGCGAACTCGGGTGAGCTCCGCGTCGGCCGAGACTAAGGCCACGGTGCGGGGACGTGGCTCATGCCGGGCGGCGAGCTCGAAGAAGCCCTCGCTGAGCGTGGCGCTCGAATGCGGTTCGTCAGGGGGCGTCGCGATGTAGCTCGGGTACCGCGACGAGTGCTCCGAGCTTCCTCGTGACATGGCACGACGCTATGGCTGCTGTCCCGCGGGCGTCCAAGACTTGTCTCGACGCCGGACGATAGGATTCGTCTATCGATATCAGCCCCCGCCTCTTGCGCTACTTCCTCGCCGTGGCCGAAGAACTCCACTTCGGCCGTGCGGCCGTGCGCCTCTACATCTCTCAGCCGTCCTTGAGCCATCAGATCCGCAAGCTCGAGGAAGGGCTCGGCGCGCCCCTGTTCGAGCGTTCGAGCCGCCGGGTGCAGCTCACCGCCGCGGGCCGGACGCTGGCTCAGGAGGCGCCAAAAGTGCTGGCTGCGCTGGAGCAGGCAGTGCAGCTCACCCGGCTGACCGCCTCGGGAATCGCACCGACGATCCGCCTGGGATATACCCCGGTCGCCAACTTCGGCACTCTCACCGTGCTCATGGATGCGCTCCAGGAGGAGCACCCCGACCTTACGATCGACGCTCGGGAGGCCTTCAGCGCGGAGATCCCCGATCGGCTTCGCACCGGCGACCTCGACATCGGTCTCGCCCTCTCGCCGCAGCCGCTCGACGGGGTGCGTAGCCAGATCCTGCGCAGGGAGTCCGTCTCCGCGCTCCTGAGCACGCGTCACCACCTCGCCCTGGCGCCGAAGATCCCGCTGGCGGAGCTGCGCGACGAGACACTGCTGCTCTTCCCGCGCCGGCTCGCACCGGCGTACTACGACGGCATCGTCGCGGCGTGCCACGAAGCGGGCTTCGAACCCGACGTCTGCGCGTTCGAGAACCCGCCGGTGAACCCCATGCTCGCCCGGCTCTCCAGCGGGCGCGAGGTCGGGCTGGCGCCCGCGTCGTTCGCCGAGCACGCAGCGAAGGTCGGCACCGGTGTCACCGTTCGTGAGGTCGTTGATCCATCGATCGCCGCAGAGCTCTCGGTGCTGTGGTCCGCGGGCGGCAGCTTGCCCGCGGTCGCGAGCGTCCTGGGCATCGCCCGACGATGTGCGGAACGCAACGGATGGCTTGGCGGCCCCACCCTGTAGCTGGACGCAGAGCACGGGTGCGGAAGCGCCGATCAGTCAAGGAAGGGTCGAACGCGAGCACGCCCGCCCAGGTCTCTGGTCGGTCGGTATCTACGTCGTCAACCTCGACGGGATGCGGCTGCGTACCCTCGTGCCGGCGGTGACGGCTGATCGGTGATCGCCGGTACGCCTTCACCGGAACAGGACCGTTCGCCGGTTCCTGAGAGTTTCCCCCTCGCCGGCGTGCCCAGGCTGCACGACGCGCCACGCGCCACGCGCGCCGTCGGCCCTCCGGTTTCGTTCATCCCGTGGACAACGCGCTGTCACCGCGTGGCGGCGCAGGTCGCGTACGGTCGCGACACCAACATCAGGAGGCGACATGGGTTCCGAACCAGGCACTGCGCGAGCGTTTGCTCACGAGCTCTCGCAAGGGATCGACCCGGATGCCCTCGGCCACGATGCCCTCAGGGCCGACATGGCGCGGGCCGCCGAGGTGCCCGGTCCGCCGCTGCTCGGGGCGGGCTGCGTTCGAGCCGCTTACGAGGCGATCGCAGCGGCGGGAGAGCGCGCCGACGCACCGGATGACGCGACACTCGTCTCGCTCCGATCCGGCGCGAGGGCCGCGGCCGACGCGGCCCGGGTCGCCGACGAGATCGGGGCGGGGGCGGGCGGAGCGCTGCGCGCCGCTGCCCGGGCCTGGTACCCGTACGCCGTCGAGGGTGAGAGCAGGTCGTGGGAAGCCGGCCTGAAGGCATTCGCTGAGACGTGCGACAACAACGCCGGTGCGGACCAGGCGCTGGTCGTGCGGGCCGTCGAGGCGGCGGGCGCGGCGGCGGGACGCGACGACACCGGGACGGGGTGCGCGATACGCGCCTTCGCCGATGAGCTGAAGCGCAGGACCTCAGCCGGAGAGGACCTGCTGACGGCGTGGAGCGGCGCCGTCCGCCACACCGGCGAGGCGGCGCCCGACCCGGTATTCCACACCGTGGTCGACGCCGTGCGGGGCGTGCTGACCCGATAGGAGATGCGCCTGCCGCGCGTGATGTGCACCTAGCGGGCAGGGCGCGGTTACCCACTCCGGAGCGCAGCCGCACGATCGCCCACACGAGGGCGACCGGGGCCGACGGCCAGATCACGAGGGCAAGCACGGCCAGCACCACATCCGTAGCCTCTGCCTTGCCCGCCGGGGCGGCAGGCGCCGGGGCGGGGGCCACCTCGGCCGTGATGGCCTCCACGTGGCTCCGCTCATCGAGCATGCGGCGGACCGACTCGTCGTCGCTCCGTACCGTGCGAGCAGCTCGGCGGCGTGCTCACGTGCCGCCGCCACGGTCCCGGCGCGTTCGCGCGGGTCGGCGGCGGCCAGGGCGCCGCGGGTCGAGATGGCACGATGCGCGCCCGGGCAGGCGGAACCGTGGGCCCGTTCGCTTCTACCGACCAAGAGGTCGGTTGTGCCATACTGTTCGGACCGTGGGGTGCAGTGTGCGACACCACCAACGCGCTCCAACCATGCAGCTCTGCCGGGTCAGAGACGGAAGGCGAACCAATGGCATCAGCGACGACAAGAAGCCGGGCCTCAGAACTCGTTCCGCAAGGTGTGGAGTATCACCGGATGCTCGCGGGGGAGAAGCGGCGAATCGGTCGCGGCCTGCTCGCCATCGTCCTTCTCGTCGGAGGCATGTTCGGCGCGATCCAGGTGTTCTACCTCCTGGCCGTCTGGATCGACGGATCCATCCGCACCGAACCGCAGGCGCTCACTCCCCCCCTGACCCTTGCGTCGGGCCTGGTTGCCACCGCGCTGCTCATCCCGTGGAGCATGCTCATTCAGCGCTGGCTCTACGGTGTGCCGAGCCCATCGCTGCACTCGGTTGTTTCCCGATTTCGTTTCGATGTGTTCGGGCGCGCACTGCTGGCCATCTTGCCGCTCTTCTTGATCGCCCTCGCCATCACGGAGTACCTGGAACCGCGAGCGACTGCCGTGTGGTCGCACGGCGACATCATCGGGTTCTTTGTCGTGGTCGTGCTGTTGGTGCCCTTGCAGGCGGCAGGGGAGGAGTACGGCCTGCGCGGACTCGTCTTCCGCATCGCGGGGGGCTGGGTGCACGGGCGGCGAGCGTCGCTCGTCCTGGGAACCGTTGTATCCGGGGCGGTGTTCGCTGTGATCCATACAGCGGCGGACCCCTGGTGGAACGTGTTCTATGTCTTGTTCTCCGTCTCCACCGCTCTCATCACGTGGCGTACAGGCGGGATTGAGATCGCTATCGTCATTCATGCTGTCTACAACGTCATGACGTTCGTATTCTGGTTCATTCTGCATGCGGACCTTGCCGATCGATTCGATCGTTCGGCTGGTGCCGTCACACCCGCTCTGCTCGTCCCCAGTGCTCTTGCTTTCCTCGTTATCACGGTGGCGGTGTGGCTCCGCACCCGGCGTACCGGCCCCGCGAAGACACCCTCTGCCGACCCGAGGTTCGCCGAGGGTTCGTGAGTGCCACCCGGTGGGCCCCGTTGCGCCATGCACCGGCCGCGTCCTGACCTGAGGTGCCGTTGGTGCGGAGCAAAGAAAGGGATAGCGCGACCGCGCTGTAGTATCGACCAGATGGTCAGTTCGGTCGATGAGAGATAGGTGGGTTCCGTGGCGGAGGGTCGGCAGACGCGCAATACGGAACGAACACGCCGCGCGGTCCTGGACGCTGCAACCCGGCTGATTCTCGAAAAGGGCACGGCTGTCACTCTGGCCGAGGTCGCCTCGGTCGCCGGAGTTTCCAAGAGCGGTCTTATCCACCACTTCGGCAGTCGTGATCAATTGGTGATCGCCGTCGTCGAGGACATGTTCGAACAGTTCCGAGCGGCGGTATACGCCAGTCTCGACCTGTCGGAGAACTACCCCGGAAAGATGCTCCGTGCTTACGTCCGCGCGCTCTTCGCGGGAAGTGCGGAGGCCGTGGCCGCGCGCGACTTCACGTCAGTGTCGAGCTGGAACGGCCTGCGTGCAATTCCCGCGGTTGCCGCGGTCATCGAGGAGCACAACGCATGGTGGGGCGAGCAGTTCGCCATGGACGGGCTCAGTGCCGAGCTGATCCAGATCGTTCGCCGGGCCGCTGAGGGTGTCGCAGCTGCGGCTCTGCAAGGGGACGAGGACGAAGCAAGTATCGCGACCGCTCGTCGCCTCCTGCTCGCCCTCGCCACGAACGGCAACTTCAGCGCGCCGCTCTGACCCTTCCGGCGACCTTCTCTGCGCAGCGTCGTGCCGCTTCACGGTGATGCGGCCAGGTTGGCGAGCTCGCTGCGAGCGGGACGACTCCTTCAGTCTCCGTGCGCGACCGAGCGGCGTGCCTGGGCCCGGAACTTCGCGGGTGACGAGCCGACCACTCTACGGAATGCGGTGCTGAATGCGCTCTCGGACTGGTAGCCCGTGGCTCGTGCGAGCTCGGAGATCGACAGGGTGTCGCGGGCGAGGGCGTCGCGGGCAAGGTTCATGCGCCACTGGATCAGGTACTCCAGGGGCGGGACGCCGACGTGGGTCTTAAAGGCCTGGGCGAATGCGGAACGCGACATGTGGCTGATCTCGGCGAGCTCCTGGAGGCTCCAGGAGTGGGCCATGTCCGAGTGCACGGCGCGCAGGGCGGCGCCGATGCCGTCGTCGTTCAGGGCGCCGAGCCAGCCGCAGGGCCAGTCCGTCTGGCCGGCGTGCGCACGCAGCATGTGCACGAGCAGGACCTGCGCGAGGTGGTTCTGCACCAGAGGGCCGCCTGCGGCGGTGGCCTCGACCTCGGTGGCCAGCAACGTGATCAGCTGCCCCAGCGCGTTGCCACGTGGGTCGGCCGCACGGACGATTACGAGCGGCGGCAGGAGATCTGTCAGGAGGGACGCGTTGCTGTCGTCGAACGCGATGTGCCCGACGCAGAGATAGAGATCCTCCGTCGAGTCCGGGCCGATCCGCACGAGCCCATTCCTGGCCTCCGCCCACACCGGCTTCGCGGGTCGCGGGATCGCGTCGAGCGTGCTGGCCAGCGCGTAGGGAGGCGGGTTGCCCAGCATGAAGGTGTCGCCCTCGTGCAGGAGCATTGGCTCGTGCCCGTCCAGGGTCAACCAGCACGTGCCGCGCACGAGGCCGCCGATCCGCACGTGCAGGAACGTGTCGAAGCGCAGTGCCCACTCGCCCACGGCCCGGAGGCTGGGCTCGATCACCGTGCGGGGCCGGAGCAGGCCGATCGCGTCAGCCACTGGATCGTTGAAACCGAGCAACGCTCAACTCCTGGACTATCGATAAGGAAACCTGGACTACCCGTTATGGATAGTACCTCGGCGGTCCCGCAGGATCGGAGCCTGACGATCCACGACGGAAGGTACGGGAGAGATCCACATGGGACAGCTTGAGGGCAAGACAGCGGTCGTGACCGGCGGCAGCAGCGGCATCGGCCTGGCGACCGCCATGCGGCTGGCGGACGAGGGCGCGTACGTGTTCGTCACGGGACGGCGCGCGGCCGAGCTGGACGCCGCCGTCACGACCATCGGGTCCGACCGGTCGACAGGCGTGGTCGGCGACATCGCGAAGCTGGGTGACCTGGACCGGCTCTACACGGCGGTCCGGACACGGGGGAGCGGGCTGGACGTGCTCGTGGCGAACGCGGCGGTCGGCTCGTTCGTGACGTTGGAGCAGACCACCGAAGAGCACTTCGACCAGACCTTCGGGATCAACGTGCGGGGCACGCTGTTCACGGTGCAAAAGGCGCTCCCCCTGCTCAACGACGGAGCTTCGGTGGTCCTGACGGGCTCCACGGCGGCCGACCGGGGCATGGAGGCGTTCGGTGCCTACTCGGCGTCGAAGGCCGCGGTCCGATCGTTCGCGCGGACCTGGTCCAACGAGCTCAAGGGGCGCGGCATCCGGTTCAACGTCGTCTCGCCGGCATGGATCGAGACGCCCGGAGGTACTGCCGCTTTCGGCGACGAGGAGACCGCCCAGGCGATCAAGGAGCAGGTCGCCTCGACCGTGCCCAAGGGCCGGATGGGGCAGCCCGAGGAGGCCGCCGCGGTCATAGCGTTCCTCGCCTCGGAACAGAGCAGCTACGTCGTCGGCAACAATCTCTACGTGGACGGCGGCACCAACCAGGTCTGAGCGAGGGGCAGGGGGCCGGTCGCGGAGGAGCGCAGCCGCTCCGGCCCCCCGCTTCAGCGGGGCGCGCCGTTGGTGCGCGCCGGGCGAAGGGCATCTGCCAGACGGGTCTCGCCGGGGCCTTTCAGCCAGTGGTCGGCTGTTCCCGCCGGCAGCCGTGGCCCTTAAGGGCCCGTACAGCCAGCTTGTTGGGGCATGTGGGTGCCGACAGACGGCTCAGTTGTCCGCAAGCGTGTCGGTGTAGAGCTCGATGGTGCAGCCGGATCGTACCTGCCCGCTTTGGTAGCCCTTGAACACGAAGGGCTCGTGGCCCGGTTCGCGCACGGCGATGACACAGTTTCCAGGGGTCGATACTGCGAGCACGAGGGCATCGCCATCGCGAATGGCTTCGACGTCGTCCTCGTGGAGCAACCGCAGCTCTTCTTGGACGGTGCGTTGTGCGTCGTCGGGGTCGATGCCGGGGCGCAGGTCGGCGACCGTTTCGAGAACGTCTTTCTCGTCATGGAACGGTTCTGTCAGGACGGCCAGTTCGTCGATGGAGTCGACCGTGTCGCAGTTGATCTCCTGCATGTGGGAGATCCCGTCGAGGGCGTGGACTCGCATGCCCCAGCATGAGACGTGGTTCGCTGCGGTCCAGGTGTCGTTGAGGCCGCCTCGCACCTCGCCAGAGCCTTCGTCGAGCTGGACCGTGACACGGAGGTTCACGCGCCCGCCGCGGAGGCTGAGTATGTCCTCACGGCGCCTCGGGGCCTGGCCGGCACGCATCGGTTCGAGGTCGTGGGGGTGGGCGATGCCCGGACGCTGCTGCGACATGTCTGCACCGTGAAGTTGACCGGATCCATGGTCCTGGTCTGGCCGTTGGCGTTGGCCGCTCTCCATGCCTCGCGGCGCAGATCCTGCCGGACGTGGGCCAGCTCAACACCGGGGCGGCGGCGGGCCTCGGCCTCCGCGATGCTGACCGCCGACAACCGGTCGGTCCGGAAGAGCCGGGGCTTTCCGCTGTGATCGGCGACCAGGTACCAGGTACCGGCCTTGGCGACCAGCCCGTACGGGTCACCGTGTAGAAGCGGAGCGATGCCTGACCGCTGTGGCGATAACGGACGCGCGGCCGGCGATCACTGAGCACCGCGGCGTACAAGGATTTCAGGTCGGTCTCATCGCCGGATGCCGTCGGCTCTGCCCCGCTGGGCGTACACCGCGACACCAGCGGCAGACAGCGCTTCGACGTCGCGGTAGATGGTGCGCTGAGCCGGGAGCCGCAGACGATGGAGCTGGTTCATCCCACCCAGGCCATCCAGCTCGGCCCGGCGTCGCGCTCCAGGGCGCGCAGATAGACGCTGAGCCTGCCGTAGAAGATGTAGACGGCCTCACGGTAGATCTTGTGCTGGACGAAGGGCGAGGCGATGAAACCCTCGCCTCGGTTGATCCGATCGACCTGCAGCTCGTCGACCGTGAACGCATCCAGGGCGGCCTTCATCGCGGCATCCTGCATATCGAACCACACACGGAGGTTGGCGACTGTCACGGGTGACGGCGGTGGTAGCTGCCGGTGCGCCCAGTCGAGCTCGAGCGTCTCGAACGAGTGGGTGTACACGCCCTGGATGTCTCCCAGGTCGATGAGCAGCTGGCCGAGCGTGGCATTCGCACCCGGCAGCTTGTAGGTGAGGTCGTCGTCGGAGACCACATCAGCGACAGGTCGCTCAAGCTGGATGTGGCGGTCGCTGGAGCACCTCGGACGCCTGCGCTTCTCGGGACGATCCCGCTGGGTGACGGGCCGGGCAAAGGAGCGGACGTGCACGATACTGAATCGGACGAGCGTGATGCGAGCGCTGGTAGCGCGGTGGTTTGTCCGAGGTGTGGTCATGAACTGAGCATGTACGAGGAACCGGCGATGACGCGCGGCGAGGCCGTGGCTTCCAAACTCGCCCGTGCATTCGGCACCTGGCACTTCCTGCTCGTCCTGCTCGTCCTGGTGCTGGGCGCTCTCGGAGCGTCGGTGCTGTGGAGCGTGCAGGTGCCCGCGATGGGAAACCTGCTCACATATCTCTGGTTCGCACTCGGGATGCTTGTCACCATACAGACACCGCTGATCTTGATCACACAGCACAGGAACGAGTCGCGTGATCGTGCCCGCGACCAAGAAGCATTCCTCGTGGCGCTCCACACAGAGGCCGACATCCACGTGATCCGCGATCTGCTCGAACGGCGCACGGAGATCGAGGACGGCAACCATCGAGTTCCGAACACCGGCTTGCCCCGAGACGACGGTGATTAGCATCGCCCTGCCGTTCCTCGTACGGCGAGGCACCATGGTCGTCGCAACCAGCAACCTCGCGACGCCAACATCATCACGACCCGCCGCGGTCGAACTGGGTCCCCATTGGCGGGGGCGGTAACGCCGCCCTGATTCCCTCATGGTTCCCGCACGGCGCGCTCCACGTGCTCCAGCGGGTAGCCGGCTGACGCCCGCGGCGCGAGTACGGTGAGCGAGCTTGACCTTCAAAACCTGCGCATCACGTCGTCGATCAGCGCGCTGTGGCTGACAAGCCGCAATGTTGCATTGGGCCAGGGTTGCATGAGGCCAGGATCGAACACGGCATGCGGGTACTGGGGGTCGGGTCCGGCTGTCGTCAGTCGAACTACTCAACCGCGCTTTGCAACGGTGTCGTTGACAATCTGCCACATCTCATAGTTCCCGCATTCCGCCGTGATCTCAGCCGTCTCCTGAGCCGCGGCGAAGAAGTCGTCGGCCAGCGGCGAGGTGCGTGATGCCGCCATCGCGATGAATACCTGGTCGGGCGCCAGGTCCGAGACGGGCACATAGCTGATGTCCGGACGTGAATAGAACACCGTCTCCGAACGCCCCACGAACGAGATGCCACGGCCGGCCGCGACGTGCTCGAGCTTCTCCTCCACCCCGCGTACCCGGAGGCCTGAGTCGGGGTGCGGTCGCCTGGTGGGCTGCGTGCTTGCGTCGGCATGCCAGACGAGCCGCTCGCCGGCCAGGTCGGCCTCGGTGACTTCCTCCTTGCCGGCCAACGGGTGACCGGTGGGCAGCGCCACCATGAGCGGCTCGGTGTAGAGGGGAGTCAGGCGCAGGCCCGTCTCGTCGATAGGTAGCCGCACATAGGCGACGTCGACGCGGCCGTCGAGCAGCATCGGGGCCTGGTCGTCCCATTCCATGCGCTGCACGTCCACGACTGCGTCGGGATGCTGGGCCTCGAACACCCGCGTCGCCGGGATGACCGGGATGCCGGCGCGAAAGCCGACCACCAGCCGTTGGCCGCCGCGGGCGGTCGCGGAGACCCGGCGCCTGACTGCGTGGGCGGAGGCGAGCAGCGGTCCGGCGTCGTCCAGGAGCTGTCGGCCAGCGTCGGTCAGCGTGACGCCGTGGCTGTCCCTGGTGAACAGGGAGGCGCCGAGATCCTGTTCCAGCGCGCGGATCTGGCGGCTGAGCGCTGGCTGGGCGATGTGCAGATCGTCGGCGGCGCGGCCGAAGTGCAGCCGGTCGGCGACGGCGACGAAGTAGCGCAGCTTGCGCAGGTCCAGATCCATGGGGCCTCCCGGTCCGGCAATGCCCCCAAGGTATCACCACTGCTGAAACAGGTCTTGGACACCCACTCAGGCCGGTGGCATTGTTCATGAGGCCGGGAGAACTCGGTACAAGAATTCGGGATCGGCATCTGATAGCTGGGACCCAATCCAGCATGAGCGCGTCATTAATTGGGTCCTTCCATGCCTTTTTCGGAAACCCGTCAATTCAAAGGAGTGGCCGTGGGAAAGCTCGATGGCAAGGTCGCGGTGATCACCGGTGGATCGACTGGCCTGGCGCTGGCCGGGGCCAAGCTGTTCGTCGAGGAAGGAGCATATGTCTTCATCCAGGCCCGGCGGCAAGAGGCGCTGGATGACGCCGTCAAGCTGATCGGCCGCAACGTGACCGCGGTCCAGGGTGACGCGTCCGATCTGGACGACCTGGAGCGCTTGTATGACACCGTCAAGCGGGAAAAGGGCTCGATCGACGTGCTGTGGGCCAGCGCCGGGTTCGGCGAGCCCGGCGTCCTCGGCGAGATCACGGAGGAGCAGTTCGAGCGCTCCTTCTCGCTCAATGTGCGCGGCACCTTGTTCACCGTGCAGAAGGCGCTTCCGCTGATCAATGACAACGGGTCGATCCTCATGACCGGATCGAACGCCTCTCTCGGCGCCTTTCCCGGCTGGAGCCTCTACGCGGGGAGCAAGGCCGTCCAGCAGGCCTGGGCACGCGTCTGGCTCAACGAGCTGCGGGACCGCAGGATCCGGGTCAACGTCCTGACTCCCGGCCAGGTCGGCACGGCCAAGCAGGAAGAGCTGTTCGACGAGGCAACGAGGGCCGCATTCGAGTCCCTCATCCCCCGCGGAACGATGGGCCGCCCCGAAGAGATCGCGACCGTCGCCCTGTTCCTCGCCTCCGACGACTCCAGCTACGTCAACGGCCTGGAACTGGTCGCCGACGGCGGCACGACCGCCATCTGATCGACACCCGAACGAGTCAGAACAGCGCCTGGACCACAGGCGCCTCGAGAACACAAGAAGAGGTACAAGCTCATGAGCAGCATCACCTTCATCGGTGCGGGGAACATGGCCCGCACGATCGGCACGCTCGCGGTGGCCGGCGGCAACACCGTCGAGATCATGGCGCGCAACCAGTCCAAGGCCGACGACCTGGCCAAGACGCTGGGCGGCGGCACCACGGCAGGTAAGTGGGGCGCCGTCCCGGCCGGAGACATCGTCATCACGGCCATGCTGTACGCCGGCGTCGTCTCGACCGTCGCCGAGTACGGAGACGCCCTCGCGGGCAAGACCATCGTCGACATCAGCAACCCGTTCAACGCTGCTTTCGACGGGTTGGCCCACAGCGAGCAGACCTCGATCGCGCAGGAGATCGCCAAGATCGCCCCGGCCGACGCCAAGGTCTTCAAGGCGTTCAACACCATCTTCCGTGGCGTCTTCGAGACTGGCCGGCCCGACGTCTTCTTCGCCGGCGACGACCCGCAGGCCAAGGCGGACGTGGCGGCCTTCATCAAGAGCCTCGGGCTGCGCCCGCTGGATGTCGGCGGCCTGAAGATGGCGCACTGGCTCGAAGGTGCGGGCGTGCTCACAGTCGGCCTCGCCGGCAACGGGATCGGCCACGGGAACTTCGCACTCAGCGTCAACGACTTCAGCGGCTGACCCACCCGGGGCCGAACGGTCGCCGAGCTAGGCGCCGTCGGCTCCGGCTGGTTGCTGGACCACCGATTCTCATGTCGGAAATCAATAACGGCCAGATTTCGCCCGAGGAGGCCTATCACCATGCAGCTCGGTTTCACGATTCCCGTTGTCGGGCCCTCCGTCAGCGACGCTCCCGCCCTGAGCGCCTTCGTCCGCGGACTCGAGGACCTCGGTTACGACGCCCTCTGGGTCGGCGATCGCCTGGTCACGCCAGTTGATGTGGGCGACGACTACCTGGGCCGAGGCCCGCAGATGGCCCGCTCCTTCGATCCTGCACTGCTGCTGACCGTCGCCGCGGCGGCGACCAGCAGGGTGCGCCTGAACACCAGCACGCTCAGCACGTTCTACTACGAGCTGCCGCACCTGGCCCGGCAGCTGACCACGCTCGACGTGCTCAGCAACGGCCGTCTCGGCGTGGGTGTGGGGCTGGGGTGGATGAAGCAGGAGTACGACGTGGCCCGCAACGCCGACTGGCAGCGGCGCGGCAAGATGCTCGACGACACGCTGTCGTTCCTGCACGAGTGGTGGACGACCAGTCCCGTGTCCTGGGACAGCGAGTTCTTCACCATGACACCGGTCCATGTCGGCCTCCGCCCGGTCCAGGAGGGCGGGCCGCCCATCTGGATCGGCGGTGCCAGCGAGGCCGCGATGCGCCGAGTCGGCCGCAGCGGGGTCGGCTGGCTCGGAGTCGAAGGTCCGGCGCCCGCCGCGGCGGCCAGCACCCAGGACGAGGGCGCCGACCGGCTGTGGTCGATCGCGCGTCGATCGGCGGAGGACGCCGGCCGCGATCCTGACGCACTGAAGAAGGCCATGCGGATCAACCTCGATCCTGGCACGTCCGTCGACCTGGTCGCGGACCAGCTCAAGCGGTACGCCGACGCCGGTATTGACGAGGCGTACTTCGACGCCTTCGCGATGTTCACCAGCCTTGACCAGCTGCTCGACTTCGGCGGCCAGGTGATCGAACGTACCGGCCGGTTGTGACCGAAGAGACGATCGCCCAAGAAACGACCAACAACGGCATGACCACCCAAGGAAGAGAGCACTCACCATGAGCAGCATCAGTTTCATCGGCATCGGGGGCATGGCCCACGCGATCGCCTCACGCGCGGTATCGGCCGGCCACTCCGTCGAGCTCATCGGCCGCGACCCCGCCAAGGCGAAGGGCCTGGCCGCCGAGCTCGGCGCCGGTGTCACGGCAGGGACCTTCGGCACCGTCCCTTCGGGCGACATCGTCGTCCTGGCGGTGCCGTACACCAGCGCTGTGCCGGTCGTCGCCCAGTACGGGGAGGCGCTGGCCGGCAAGGTCATCGTCGACATCTCCAACACCTTCAACGCGGACGCCACCGGGCTGCTCACTCCTGAAGGCACCTCCGGTGCGCAGGAGATCGCCAAGGCGGCCCCGGCGAGCGCGTACGTCGTGAAGGCGTTCAACACCGTCTTCGGTCACGTCCTGGTCCAGGAGCGTCCGTTGGACGTGTTCTTTGCCGGAGACGACGCGGGAGCCAAGGCCGCCGTGTCGGTGTTCATCGAGAGCCTCGGGCTGCGTCCCCTCGATGTCGGCGGCCTGGAGATGGCTCGCTGGCTGGAAGGGGTCGGGCCGCTGCTGATGGGCCTGGCCCGCAACGGCGCGGGGACCTTCGACGTCGCCCTCAGCGTCGACTTCCCCCGCTGAGCCCACCCCGGCTGAGCCCACCCCGGCTGAGCCCACCCCGCACTACCAACGCTTCCGCAGCACTCACCCCGCACCACTCACCCCGCACCACTCACCCCGCACCCTCACCCCGCACCACTCACAAGGAGTAGTACCGTGCGCGTCTTCGTCACTGGCGGGACCGGCCATTCCGGTTCGTACATCATTCCCGAGCTCGTCACCGCCGGGCACGAGGTCACCGGCCTGGCTCGGTCGGAAGCGGCCGCGGCGGCGCTGTCCGCGCTGGGCGCGAAGGTACGCCGCGGCGACCTCCAGGACCTCGAGAGACTCAAAGAGGCCGCTGCGGATTCCGACGGCGTTATCCACGTCGCGCACCGGCAGGACCTGCTCCCGTCCGGCGGGATCGACGCCGTGGCCGCCGCGGAGCTCCCGATCATGCTCGCGTACGGCGAGGCTCTCGCCGGAACCGGAAAGCCCCTGGTCGCGGCGGGGAGCATCGGCTCGCCCGGGACCGGGAGGGACCTGGGCCGGCCGGGTACCGAGGACGACCCGGCCCTTCCCGTCGGCGACGAGCACAAGGGCACCCTGCGGGCCCGTAACGTCGTAGAGGCCGCCATCATCGGACTTGCCGAGCAGAACGTGCGGTCCTCGGTCGTGCGGATCGCCAACATCGCGCACAGCACTACCGACCAGGCGGGTTTCCTCCCCAGCCTGATCGCGCTCGCGAAGGAGAGGGGCTTGGCCGGCTACCCCGGGGACGGCGAGAACCTGTGGAACGCCGTGCACGCCCGTGACGCCGCCTCCTTGTTCCGGCTGGCGCTGGAAAAGGGCCCGGCCGGCAGGTACTGGCACGCGGTCGAGGACGGAGGCGTCCCGTTCCGCGAGATCGCCGAGGCCATCGGCAGCCGCCTGGGCGTGCCGGCCGTGAGCGTCCCCCTGGACGAGCTGATGCTGCCGGGGTACTTCGGGTTCCTCACGAACGTCGCCACGCAGAGCTACCCGACGTCCAACCTCATCACTCGCCGCACCCTCGGCTGGGAGCCGGCGCAGCCCCGCCTCCTCGACGATCTGGACAACGGTCACTACTTTCCCGCCACCTGACAGCAGGAACCCCCACCGCAACGAGTCCGGCATGACAAGGACCAGGCCCTACTGGAAGGACACGAAGAACATGACGACCATAGGTTTCATCGGAAGCGGAAACCTCGGCGGCAACATCGCGCGGCTCGCCGTCGCGGCCGGCCATCAGGTCGTGCTCAGCAACTCGCGCGGCCCCGAGACGCTCGCGCGCACGGTCGCGGAACTGGGGCCGCTGGCCTCCGCGGGGACGCGCGAGGAAGCAGCGGCGGCGGGTGACATCGTCGTGGTCTCGATCCCGGTCACGGCGTTCGCCGACGTCCCCGTCGCGCCGCTGGCGGGGAAGGCGGTTATCGACACGTCCAACTACGGCCCCGAACGTGACGGGCACATCCCCGAGCTCGACGACGCGTCGCTGACCTCGAGCGGTCTGCTGCTGCGGTACATCCCGGATGCCGGCGTCGTGAAGGCGTTCAACACCATCTATTTCAGGCACCTCCTCTCACTCTCCCGCCCGGCGGGTGCGGCCGACCGCTCGTACCTGCCGATCGCCGGGGACTCCGCACCCGCGAAGGCGGCGGTGACCGCATTCATCGACTCCGTCGGGTACGACGTGGTGGACGCGGGCACGCTGGCCGACAGCTGGCGGCAGTCGACGGGCACCCCGGTGTGGGGAACCCCGTACGGGTCGGCCTCGAACGGGAAGGGCCAGCCGGCCGGCGCGGACGCCATCCGCGCGGCACTGGCCGCCGCAACGCGATAGCCCCTAAGTTGGCGCGGGCCGCGGTATGACCATGGCCGTGTCGTGGCCCCGTCCGGAAGGCATCGGGCGGGGCCACGAGCGAGCCTGGTCAACGCGCACGAGCCCCACCAGGAGAGCCACATGACCGACCACCAGCCGCTGATCGCGGTGTCTCAGACCGACCTCGAAGACCTGAACACACGGTTGCGCAATACGCGATGGCCCGCGCCGTGGCCGGTCGACGGCTGGGAGGCGGGCGCCGACACCTCCGAGGTACACCGCCTCGCCCAGTACTGGGCCTTGGGCTACGACTGGCGCGCGCACGAGGCGCGCATCAACGCCCTGCCGCACCACATCGCCGACGTCGGCGGCACGCAGGTCCACTACCTCCGGTTCGACGGCGAGCGAGCCGGCGCCCTGCCGATCGTGCTGACCCACGGCTGGCCCAGCACCTTCCTGGAGCTCACCGACCTCGCCCGGCGCCTCGCGGAACCGTCGAAGCACGGCGGAGACACGGCCGACGCATTCACGGTGATCGTTCCCTCGCTACCCGGCTACACGTTTTCACCGCAGCGGCCGACCCTCCCGCCGGCCCTCCAGACGCACGAGATCTGGCACCGGCTCATGCGCGACGAGCTCGGCTTCGCCCGGTACGCCGCCCACGGCGGCGACCTAGGCGCCGGAATCACCTCGCGTCTGGGTGAGGCCTACCCTGAGTCGCTGGCCGGCATCCACCTGCTCGCCGTCGCCGCGCCCCAGGAATACGACCCCGCGAGCCTGACCCCGGACGAACATGCCTTTCTCGACCAGGTCGCCAGCTGGAGCGCCGAGGAAGGTGGCTACCAGCATCAGCAGAACACCCGCCCGCTCACCCTGGCCCACGCTCTGTCCGACTCCCCGACCGGCCTGCTGGCCTGGATCGTGGAGAAGTACCGCGCCTGGAGCGACTCGGGAGGCGATCTGTCGTCCCGCTTCACGGACGACTTCGTCCTCACCCAGGCGTCCCTGTACTGGTTCACGGGCACGATCTCGACGTCGTTCCGGCCGTATTACGAGTACGCCCGCGGCCTGACCCGGCGCGTCGACAAGGTCGAGGTGCCCACCGCCGTCGCCGTCTTCCCCGCCGACCTCACCCAGCCGCCGCGCTCCTGGGCCGAACGCACCTACAACATCACCCGGTACACGACGATGCCACGCGGCGGGCACTTCGCCGCCCACGAAGAGCCCGAACTGCTCGCCGACGACATCACCGAGTTCTTCCGCCAGCTGCGCTGAGGTCGACCGCAGCAGTCGCGCGCTGTGCGGGCGGCGCGCGGACCCGTACGCCCTGGGTATGACGTCAGCCGCAGTGAACCAGCCCGGGGCAGGACGTGGTGCGGCACCGGTCGTCCGTAACGTCTGCGGCATGGATACCACCGTTTACGCGCCGGGGTCGTCGTCACCGGCTGTGCGCGCTCGTTCCCTGACGAAGACGTATGGCAAGGGTGAGGCCACCGTGCGGGCGCTGGACGGTGTGGACGTCGACTTCGAGCAGGGCCGGTTCACGGCGATCATGGGCCCGTCCGGGTCCGGCAAGTCGACCCTGATGCACCTCCTCGCGGGCCTCGACTCCGCGACCAGCGGACAAGCCTTCCTCGGCACGACCGAGACCACAGGCCTGAACGACAAGGCCCTGACCCGCCTGCGTCGCGACCGGGTCGGCTTCGTGTTCCAGCAGTTCAACCTCCTGCCGATGTTCACAGCGGAGCAGAACATCACCCTGCCCGTCGAGCTGGCGGGTGGCACGGTGGACAGGGCCTGGTTCGACACCCTGGTCGAGACCCTGGGCCTGGCGGGCCGGCTGACCCACCGCCCCGGAGAGCTCTCCGGCGGGCAGCAGCAGCGCGTCGCGATCGCCCGCGCCCTGATCGCGCAGCCCGACGTCGTGTTCGCCGACGAGCCCACCGGCAACCTCGACTCTCGCTCCGGGGCCGAGGTCCTGTCGTTCCTGCGCCGCTCCGTGCGCGAGCTGGGCCGCACGATCATCATGGTCACGCATGATCCCTCCGCCGCGGCGTACGCCGACCGTGCGGTCCTGATCGCCGACGGCCGTATCGCGGGCGACATCAGCGACCCCACCCCCGAGTCCGCCATGGCCGGCCTCGACGCCCTCCGCACCCTTGAACCCTCCGTCGCCACGGACCCCGCCACCGGCACCGGCACGACCACCGGGACCGGCGCCTGATGGCCGTCTCCTTCCCCGCCGCGCGCCTCACCCTCGGGCAGATGCGCCGCAGCGCGGGCCGCCTCGCGTCAGCCGGCGTCGCCATCCTGATCAGCACGGCGTTCGTCGCCGTGACTCTGCTCGCCGGGACCGTCATCCAGGAGACGACCCGCGACGTCGTCGCGGCGGGATACGCCGACTCCGACCTCGTCGTGTCCGCATCGGACGAGTCCGCCGAGACGTCCGACAGCTCGTTCACCGGTGCGGACGTCACGGCCGTCGGCTCGGTCGACGGCGTCACGGCCGTCCAGCCCGTCACCAGCTGGTCGGGCAACCTGCGCAACGGCGGCAAGGGCGGCTACCAGATGTTCACACCCGTCCCCGAGGACCCGCGGCTCTCGCCGCTCGAGCTGACCGACGGCGCCTGGCCGGCCGCCGGCGACGAGGTGGCGCTGACCACCCAGGTCGCTGAGCGCCTCGAGGTCGGCCTCGGCGACACGGTGAAGCTGTCCCGCACCCTGTACCCGGAGGGCTGGGCCGAGAGCGGGGCGGAGGACCCGGCGGACGAGCTCGGCGAGCCGGAACGGGTCATCGAGACCCTGACCGTGACCGGCCTCGCCGCCGACCCCTACGGCGCCTACACGATCTCCGGCGGGGTCGCCGCGGTTTCGTCCGCCACGCTCAGCGCCTGGAATGCCGCCGAGCCCTTCCCGACGTCGGTCAGCCAGCTGCTCGTCACGCTCGACACCCCACCCACCGGCACCAGCGTCCCCGCGGCGCTGCGCACCGCGATCCAGGACGTCGTCGGCGCGGACGCCGCTCAGGTGTCCGTCGAGACCACTGAGGCGGCGGCGACAGCGGAGGCCTCCGGACTGACCGGTGGTGAGGACCTCATCTTCATCGTGTTCGTCATGGCGTTCGCCGCCATCGCGCTGCTCATCGCGGCCATGGTCATCACGAACACGTTCCAGGTGCTCGTCGCACAGCGGACCAGGACGCTCGCGCTCCTGCGTTGCATCGGCGCGGGGACCGGCCAGGTCTACCGCAGCGTCCTGCTGGAGGCCGCGATCCTCGGCCTCCTCGCGTCCGTGGTGGGCACCCTGACCGGCCTGCTGCTCGCCCAGGCCGCGCTGCTGACCGTACCGAGCTTCGACCTCGGGGTGCCGATCCCGACGACGATCACGCCGACCGTGCAGTCGATAGTGCTGCCGCTCGCCGTCGGCACGGTCGTGACGGTCCTGGCCGCGCTCGCCCCGGCCCGCTCGGCGACCCGGGTCGCACCCCTGGCCGCGCTGCGGCCGTCCGACGCCCCGACGCTCCGCGCCCGCACCGGCCGGGTCCGGCTCGTGTTCGCGATCCTCTCCCTCCTCGGCGGCATCGCGCTGCTCGGCCTCGGCGTCACCCTCGGGAACGCGAGCTCCCTGGGACCCGGTGTCGCCGCTGCGGTCGGCGGCATCGCCTTCACGTTCTTCGGCGTCGTGCTGAGCGCGGTGCTCTGGCTGCCCCGCGTCGCGGCGGCCCTCGGCGCCCTGGTGGCCCGCACGGGACCCGCCTCCCGCCTGGCGGTCGCCAACACCCTGCGCAACCCGCGCCGCACGGCGGCGACCTCCACCGCGCTGCTCATCGGCGTCACCCTCGTCACCATGATGTCCACCGGCGCAGCCAGCGCCCGCGCGACCTCGGAGCGCGGCCTCGACGGGGCCTTCCCGTACGACGTGAGCGTGTCCACCACCGCACCCGAGTACGTCGAGGGCCTGCGCGACGCCGTCGCCGGAACCTCCGGCGTCTCCGACGTCGCGGTCGTCACCACGGCGACGGGCACGATCGCCGACGCCAAGGAGACGTGGCTGAACGCCGCGGACCCGGACGAGCTGGTCGCCGTGGTGAACGCACCGGAGGAGGCGGAACGGCTCGCGGAGGGCTCGATCCTGCTGACCCAGGACACGGCGGACTGGTTGTCCCTCGATACGGGCGACAGCACCCCCGTCTCGGGCCCGAACGGCTCGGTCGACCTGACGGTCGTCATCACGGGCTCCAGGCAGCTCGACCGGACCGTCACGCCCGAGGACCTCGCCCGCGTCGCCGACGCCGAGCCCTGGACCGAGATCTGGGGGCACATCTCGGATGCCGACACCATGGCGGTGCTGACAGATGTCCAGGCCGCCGCCGCGCAGGTCGACCTCGACGCCCAGGTCGTGGGCCCCGCGGCTCAGGCCGAGCAGTTCCGGCAGATCGTCGACATCATCCTCGGCATCATGGTGGGGCTGCTCGCCGTCGCCGTGGTGATCGCCCTGGTCGGCGTGACGAACACGCTGTCGCTCTCGGTCATCGAACGGACCAGGGAGTCCGCGACCCTGCGGGCCATCGGCCTCAGCACGGGCCAGCTGCGCGGCATGCTAGCCGTCGAGGGCGTCCTCATCGCCGGCGTCGGGGCGGTCGTCGGCATCGTGCTCGGGCTGATCTTCGGCTGGGCCGGCGCCGCCACCACGCTGTCCCTCATGGGCGACGTGCAGTACGCCGTCCCGTGGATCGACATCGCAGTGGTCGTGGTCATCGCGCTCGTCGCCGGGCTCCTCGCCTCGGTGCTCCCGGCGCGGGCCGCTGCCCGCACCTCACCCGTGGCAGCGCTCGGGGTGGAATGACGACCGCTCGTCGCCGACGACGGCGCCCGTGCACTGCTGACCGGTGCACGGGCGCCGCCGCATGTGTGCCTGTCGTACGGGCCCGGTTTGCGGACACGGTGAACTGTTAGGTCACCAGGCCGCTGCGGTAGGCGTGGACCACTGCCTGCACGCGGTCGCGCAGTCCGAGCTTGGCCAGGAGGCGTGACACGTACGTCTTGACGGTCTCCTGGCTGATCACCAGCGTCGTGGCGATCTCGCTGTTCGACAGGCCGTTGGCGATGAGGCGCAGCACCTCCAGCTCGCGCGGGGTCAGGGCGGACTCGGGTGCCGCGTTCTCGGTGGGGCGGATCCGGGACGCGTACCGGCCGACGAGCTGCCGGGTCACCTCGGGCGCCAGCAGCGCGGCCCCGGACGCGACGGTACGGATGCCGGTCAGCAGCTGCGCCGCCGGGGCGTCCTTGAGCAGGAACCCGCTCGCCCCGGCCCGCAGCGCCTCGTAGACGTACTCGTCGAGGTTGAACGTCGTCACCACGAGCACCTTGACAGGCTGCTCCACGCCGGCGCCGGCGAGCAGGCGGGTCGCCTCGATACCGTCGAGGACCGGCATCCGGACGTCCATCACCACTACGTCGGGGTTCAGCCGGCGGGCGAGGTCGACGGCGGCCCGCCCGTCCGCGCACTCGCCGACCACCTCGAGGTCGGGCTGGGCGTCGATGATCGTCGCGAACCCGGTACGGATCAGCGCCTGGTCGTCACACACCAGGACCCGGATCGGTGGGTTCATCCCGGGCTCCCGGTGGGGATGCGCGCGTGGACGACGAACCCACCGTCCGCTCGCCGGTCCGCGCCGAACTCGCCCCCGAGTGCGTCCACCCGTTCCCGGAGCCCGACGAGGCCCCGGCCGCTCCCGGCGGCCGGGCGCGGCCGGGTGCCGGTGGGTTCAGGACTCGCACCGGCCGTGCTGACCTGCACGGTGATCTCTTTCTCGTCGTAGCGCACGCCGACCGCTGTCGGGCTGCCGTGTGCGTGCTTGAGGGCGTTCGTCAGGGCCTCCTGCACCACCCGGTGGGCGACCTGCTCGGCGCTGCCCGCCGATTGCGACGGTGTGCCCTCCTCGGTGAGCTCGACCGGCTGTCCGGCCTGACGGGTCTGCTCGACGAGAGTGTGCAGGTCCCGGAGCGACGGTGTCCGGGCGGCGCCGTCGTGGCCCGGGTCGAGCAGGTCCAGGAGGTGCCGTAGGTCGCCGATGGCTCGCCGGCCGGTGTCGGTGACCGCGTCCAGCGTCTCGTCGAGGCGGTCGGGGGCGCCTGTCAGGTATTTGGCGGCCTCTGTCTGCACGACCATCGCTGTCACGTGGTGGGTCACGACGTCGTGCAGCTCGCGGGCGATCCGCGTGCGCTCGGCGGTACGTGTTTCCTCGGCGACCCGTAGCCTGCGTTCGGCCTCGGCCGCCCGGACGGCACGCAGCCACGAGCCGACGGCCCACACGAGGACCAGCACCACATAGAACGTCAGGTACCCGTCCACCCGTTCGGCCCCGCCGACCAGGTCGAGCGCGACTGCCAGCACCACGTAGGCACCCGAGAGGAGAATCACGACCGTGCGGCGACGGCGTTCCAGATAGGCACCTGCGCTCAGCAGCGCGACTGCGAGCCCGGCACCCGCGAGCGTGTGGTAACCACGGAGCTGATCGAGAGCAAAGCCAAGGAACACCAGGACGAGGCAGGCGGCCGGACACCGTCGGCGAACGGCGAGCGGGAAGCACTGGAGGACGATCGCGACGACGGCCAGCGTGTCGAAGGGACGGGTCGGCAGCGCGCCGATCTCCGTCCCCAGACCGTGGAACGCCGGCACGAACGATACGACCGCCAGCAGCAACGCGAGCAGCAGGTCCCGGACCGCGACGTCGAGCTGACGCCACCGGTCCAGAACCTGCCGGAGTTCGGTCACCGGGTGAGCCTAGCGGCCACGTCCGCCCGGGCCGAGCGACGGACGGGGACCACGTGCCCACGTCGGTAGGCCAGCCACATGAACAGGCCGGTGGCCAGCACGCCGAACACCACCGCGTAGACACTGGCCTCCGGTCCGAAGGCGCCGCCCGTGACCAGCGCGGGACCTGACATCGTCGCGTCCAGCAGGCCCTGCGCGGTGTTGCTGCCGGACACCTCGGTGCTGAAGATCGCGCTCGCGGCGATGTTCCAGCCGAAGTGCAGACCGATCGGCACCCACAGCTTGCGGGTGGCGATGTACGCGGCGGTCAGCATCCCGCCCGCCTCGATGGCGATAGCGAAGGCACCCACCAGGGTCGCGTTCGGGTTGGCCAGGTGGATCAGCCCGAACAGCGAGCCGGTCAGCACGAGCGCGATCCAGGTTCCGGTCCAGCGCTCGATGTTGCGGAACAGGACACCGCGGAAGACCAGCTCCTCGGCCACGGCGGCACCCGCCATGATCCCGAGCAGGGTGACGGCGCTCGCCGGGTTGCCCAGGCCGTTGACCGTGTAGTCACCGAAGAAGGCGATGTTCGCGATGACTGCCCCGAACAGTGCGATGCCGAGCAGCGTGCCCCAGCTGATCCCGGAACCTGCTCCCTTCAGAGACACCTCGACGGGCGCCCGGTGCTCGGTTCGCCGCACCACCCAGCGGTAGACCAGGACCGCGACGACGGCCGTCAGTAGGCCGGCGACGAGCGCCAGCCAGGGGTTGTCCTTCACTGCAGCCGTGCCGAGATTGCCGACGATCCAGACCGCCGCAACCGCTAAGAGCTGCCAGACGAAACGCACGATGACTCCTGGGTGAGAAGCCGCGGCGTGGGCGCCGCGGACTACCTCGACACTAAGGATTCGACCGTCCGGAAACATCACCTCACGGTGGACACTCGCAGGTAGCTCGCACGGGGGACAGAGCGGACCGCACCGGGTAGTCGGCGTCCGGTTGTGCGTAGGGTCGACCGCAAAGGTCAGTGGGGCGATTCCTCAGCGCTGATGTCGGTGACGGTCGCGCCGTAGGCGGCGACCAGGGCGTCCGCGTCGACGAAGGCGATGCGCCCGGCGGTTCCCGCGCCCACGGCGATCCGGCGGCCCACTATTCGCTCGTCGGCGACGACCGGCCAGGCCGTGGTTGACCCGATCGGCGTGACGCCACGCCGGTAGCCCGTCGCGTCGTGGGCCATCTCGTCGTCGGACATCCGCAGCTTGTTGACACCCACCACCGCGCGGAGCTTCGGCCACGAGATCTGGCGGCCGCCGGGGACCAGCGCGAACAGGAAGTTTCCGTCGTGCCGCTTCACGACGAGCGACTTCACGATCTCGCCCGGCTGGACGCTGAGCAGATCGGCTAGCTCTGCGAGGTTCTGCGCCTCCAGATGCTCGACGATCTCGACGTCGAGTCCGCGCGCGACCGCATCCGCCTCGAACCGCTCCGTGCCGTCCGTCACACGACCTGCGTCGCTCATTCTTCCACCTCTCGGGGTTGAGCACGCAGGTGTATGAACCTCCGCACGGGCATCACCCTAGTCCGCGGCCCTCCAGGCCACAAAGCAACCGGTCGACCGAGAACCGTCGTCTCCACGGGGGAGTGCGATGTGTCCTCAATCCTCCTCATGTCAGGATTGGAACGAACTCCAGGGCGGTTCAGTCCTCCGCGACCTGACCCTCGACCCGACGAAGATCTACCAGGGCACAGGCCGTCCACCCGGACCTGCCCGGAAATGACGAATGGCCTGAACCTACGATCCGTAGGTTCAGGCCATTCCGATGTCCTGCGACATCACACTGTCGGGCTGACAGGATTTGAACCTGCGACCCCTTGACCCCCAGTCAAGTGCGCTACCAAGCTGCGCCACAGCCCGCGGCGGTGTTTCGAGCATGCTCGACACTACCGGTTTTGGCCCTTTGGGGCCGACGGAAATACTACCCCAACTCGAGCCCCATGCCCGACCAGGAGGGGCCGAATCGCGACCCGCGTCCCAGATCACAGTCCCGCACGGCTCGACGACGGGCCTCACCACCGTGCCGGATCCAGCCTACTCAGACGGCGAATAGCGCTCCTCCGGCTCGAAGACGGGCTCGACGGCGGGATCGAGCTCGATGTGGACCGCGCCCCGTAGGTCGGTGAGGACGACGACCCGGCTCCCGTCCTTCGGTACTCGGTCGGCCGAGCTCCGCATGCGGGCCGAGACCTCGTGACGGCCCGCCGGAGAGTCGTAGGCGACGGTGACATCGAGCTCCGGCTCGCTGTGCAGCCAGAACCTGACGCCGCCGAGCCGCAGGTGGCCGGCATATCGGTGCCCGTCCCGACGGAGTCGCTCGATCGTCTCCTGCCGCTTGCGAGCGTGGCGCAGGGCGCCGGGTAGCCGGGCCACGACGGTCACGAACCAGACCGCGGCCAGCACGGCCACAGCCGCCGAGATGGCGGCTGCCTCGGTGCCGAGCCTGCCGTCGAGCGTCTGGCGTACTCCCTCTCCCGCATCCGGGCCGACGGCGATCGCCGCCCCGACGCCCGAGCCCAGGATGACGCCGGTGAGCAGCGGCGCCAGGTAGAACAACGACGCCGCGCGTCGCTGCCCGAAGGCGTCGCGCGCGCGTTCGGCGACGCCGACGGTGACGACGGCGGACAGATAGCAGAGAACTAGCGCACCGCCGATCAGCCAGCCCTGGCCGGCGTCCGCGAGGCACACGCCGGATGGTGCCGCCGAGGCGCCGCACAGCACCGACGAACCGACCAGCGCGGCACTCGCCCACGTCACCGCCGACAGCAGGGCCGAGAAGAACAGCCGGGTCGAGACCTGTCCCGGGGCCGCACCCGGCGCCAGGGCGGTGATCCGGGATCCCTTGTCGGGCACCGAGAACATCGGCGGGTAGTCCCGCCAGTCCGTCGAGGCCATCTCCCGGGGTGCCACAGCGTCCGTCATGACTGCTTCTCGCTCCCGGGCTCGTTCGACGACGGCGCGGGCTGAACGCGCCTCGTTGCGCCGCGACCGGCGCGCACCCATCCTTGCCGGGCCCGACGTTGCCGCGCCAGAGGCTCGGCCCTATCCGAGCTTGCGGACGCCCGTTCCGTCGACCTCCAGCAGATGCCCGTCCACCGCGATCAGCGTCGCCGCGGACGCCCAGTAGTCGGGACCGTCCGCGGGGACGTCGTCTCCCTCCTGCCAGAGCATCTCGCCGGTGGCCGCGTCGAGCGACACCATCCGCGGGATGCCGGTCTCGGGCTGGATCAGGAGCAGCAGGACCGAGTGGCCGTCGGTGAACGCCTGGAGTACGCCCTCGCCGACGTCGGAGCCGTCCCAGTGCCAGCGTTCGGCACCCGTGGCGACGTCCAGCCCGTACACCTCCGCGACTCCCGCCGTGAGCACCGCCGTCCGGCCCACCTGGGCGAGGAACGGCTGTTCGGGACTTCGCGCTCCGACGTCCCACCGGCGCGTGCCGTCCGTGTCGTAGGCGCGGAGGCGCAACCCTGTCTCGTCGTTTCCGATCATCGTGGCCGGCCCCGTTCCGTCCGAGGCACGCGGACCGCGCACGTAGCCGGGAAGCTCGCCGACGACGGCGCCGTCTCCCGAGTACAGGACGGTGCGCGCGGGCCCGCTGTAGTCGAGCCAGGCGTACCGCCCTGCGCCACGGCTCTCCACGGCGCCCGTACCCGGTTCGAGCTCCGCACCCAGCAGCGTGCCGTCCGGGGTGATGGTGGCCGCCACGCCGCATCCGGTCAGGTCCACGAGGTCGGCGGTGATCCGTGCGGTGAACGCGTTGGGGTAGATCAGACCGTCGAAGAACACGTCGCCGCTCCGGTCCGCCCAGGACGTGCGCCAGCAGTTGTGGGCATCCGCCTCCTGGAACGGGAGGACCACGGTCCAGCGCATGTCGCCCGTGACGGCGTCCTCGGCCCGGAGCTCGACGTCCCGGCCGGCCAGGACCGTCCCGCTGCACTCGCTGTTCTCGTTGCACCTGGCGTCGCCGCGGTCCACCGCTGACTCGGGACCGACCCGTCGCGCCCGTAGCACCGTCCCGTCCGGCCCGGGTCGAGGCGGTCCGTACCGGCGCGTGTCGGAGGGATCGAGCGCGCGCCGTGCGGAGGTCGCGCCGTCCGGCCGGACCGTGACGACCTCTCGGTTCGTGTCGGACCCGGACAGGCACACCAGTACCGATGCCGGAACGGCCGGCGTGCCCGCGTAGGGCGAGACGCCCAGCGGGCCGCATTCCGGATCGTCGCCGAGCGGGACGGTCCACGCCTGCGCGCCCGTCGCGGGGTCCAGCGCGACCAGCTCGGGGCCGGACTCGAACGCGAGCACGTCGCCGAGCACGACCGCCTCGGTCCCGTCCAGGCTCTCGCCCGTGCCGACGGCCCCGTCCCACGCCCACCTCTCCTCCAGCGGCCCGGACAGGTCCTCGACACCGCCGTCGGCGTCGCGCAGCCGTTCGATCCGCGCGCCGTCGCGCACGCCGTCGGAGGCGATCCCCGTCCCGACCGCGATCGCGAGGATCGCCGCGACCGTCGTGACGGCACGCCATCCGCCGTGCGCTCGGTACGGCAGCGGCGCGTCCCCGTCGTGCTCACCGTGCTCGCCGTCGTCCGGGGCGGCTGGCGGGCGGGGATCGTCAGGGCGCGCCGCCGCGTACGGGACCGCCGGCTCCGAGATGCCCTGCTCGACGGTGTCCTGCTCGACCAGATCAAAGACAAGTGCGGGTCTCTGATCCGGATCGCGCGCCATGGAGCGAGCATAGGTGCGCGACAGAGCACCGAGGAGGGCGAAGTCCTGGAGCCCGGATGAAGTCCTGGCGGCCCGTTCAGGAGAGTCCGGCACGCAGCCGGTGTCCCGCACGCAGGACCGTCGCCCGGGCGAGCTCGTCGAGCGCGTCCACGAGCACGACGCCGGGCAGGCGGTCCGGAGGGGTCGCCTCCGCCGCGACCGACAGCTCGGTGCAGCCCAGGACGATCGCGCCGGCCCCGCGCAGTCGCAGGTGGGTGATGACGTCGTCCAGCGCGGTCAGGTCACCGCCGCGGCCCGCCTTCACGCCGTCGTAGATCAGGGACGTCACCGTCGCCTGGTCGGCGACGTCCGGCACCAGGGTCTTGACGCCGTGGGCGTTGAAGGCGTCCAGGTAGACCCCCGACGCGATGGTGCCCTCCGTCGCGAGAAGGCCGACCGCCTCCGGCCGCGGCCCGCTGAGGCGTCCGGTCCAGACGTCGCTCGACAGCACCGCGGATACCGTCACGTCCACCGCGGACAGCAGCGGGACCGGCGTCGCCGCGCCGATCGCGTCGGCGAACGCGTGCGCGGTGTTGCACGGCAGCACGAGGAAGTCGGCCCCCGCCGCGGCGAGCCGCCGCGCGTCGGCGGCGAGCACGGGCCCCGGGTCGTCGGCGGAACGCCCCAGCACGAACGCCGTCCGGTCCGGGACCGTCGCGTGCTGCAGCACGATCATGTCCACGTGGTCCTGGTCGCGTGCGGCCGCGGTGCTGCGGACGACGCGTTCCATGAACAGCACCGTCGCGAGCGGTCCGACCCCGCCCAGCACACCGACGAGCGCGCCCGAGGACGCGTCAGGGGCCCCGGCCGGGGAACCGGCGCCCGGCGCGCCGACGTCAGGCAACCTCGCGCTCCGAGGTCGAGACGGTCTGTCCCGACCCGGCCGGTCCGGCCTCGGCACCGGCTGCGGGCACGGGATGGTGCTGCGCGAACTTGCGCACCTGGTTCAGCTCGGCGAGCCGCACCCAGGTGTCCCGCCGCGGCGAGAGGTCCCGCCGGTACTTCAGCGGGTGCACGACGCGGGCCTGGCGCACGGCGGCGCGCACCGCGTCGTCGTGCACGTACTTGTCCAGGAGGAAGCCCGGGACGATCCGGTACAGCACCTCCAGCGGCTCCGGAGCGTCCGGCCAGCCGTCCCCGAGATGGTCCGCCATCCAGTAGGCGGCAGGGTTCAGGCCGCTCGCGGTCAGGTAGTAGTTCGAGCGTCCGGTGCGCGGGTTCAGCTCCAGGAAGTGTCCGACGCCGGTACGCGGGTCCACCTTCACGTCGAAGTTCGCGAACCCGGTCCAGCCCAGGTGCTCGACGAGCCGGCGGGCGTCCGCCTCGACCTGGGGGAGCCGCCCGGTGAGGATGGCCGCAGGGTTCCCCAGCGTCCCGGGCGTGTGCTCCTCGAGCAGCACGCGACCGCCCCACGCCATGCGCACCGCGCCCGCCTGGTCGGAGTAGGTGGTCATGATCCGCATCTGCGAGTCGTCGCCGGGCACGTACTCCTGGATGATCATCGGCTGCCGGTAGCCGGCGTCCCCGGCCGCCTGCAGGAGCGCGGCCAGCTCGTCGCGGTCCCGGACCAGGTGCACCTTCGCCTTGCCGGGGAACGACACGCGCTGCCATGCCGTGTTGTCACCGGGCTTGGCGATCACCGGGTAGCCCAGGTCGAGGTCGCCGACCGGCTCCCCGCCGCCACGTACCTCCGTGCGCGGGTGCGGGACACCGATCTGGTGGCAGAGCTCGGAGAACTGCCGCTTGTCCATCACGCGATCGAGCAGCTCGACCGACGGGTAGGGGACGGTCGCCACGTCCTCCAGACGGGCGCGCTGCTCCGCGAGCGCCCGCACGTACCAGTCCACGCAGGTGAGAATCATGACCGGGCCGGGGGCGGCCGCGGCGACCCGGCGGATCAGCTCGACCATGACGCCGGGGTCGTCGAGGCGCGGCTCGACGACGTTGTCGATGATGGTGGAGTGCGCGACGTTGGGTGTCGGGCGGATGGACACGACGGTCGACCGGACGCCGTGTCGCTCGTGAAAGGCGCGGGCGAGGCTGTAGGCACCGGCGTCGCCGCCGAGGATGACCGGGTGGATCGCTGCGTTGTTCCCCATGCCACGTAAGACGGACGGACCGTGCGGAAGGTTGTGTCACGGAGCGGGTGAACTGGAAAAATCGGGCGCAGGCACCGGCCGGGGAGCGCCGACCGGTGCCCGCGAGGTCAGCCCCGGCGCCAGAGCTGGGCGTCGGTGCCGTTGCAGGTGTACATCGAGAGGCGCGCGCCGTTCGCGGTGTTCCACTCGTAGTTGTCCAGGCAGAGTCCGCTGGTCCGGTTGCGGAGGGAGAACCAGCCGTTGCCCCGGTCGATGATCGACCAGTCCTGGTTGGTGCCGCCGCTGCAGGTCCAGAGTCCGACGTCGGCGTTGAGCGCCGTCGAGCCGTTCAGGTTGTCCAGGCACTTGGCCGCGTGGAGGTTCTTGATGCGGTAGTGGCCGCCGACGTAGCTGAACTCCCACTTCTGGGCCGCGGCGGTGCTGCACGTGTGGAGCTTGACGAGGGCACCGTCCGCCGTGTTCCAGTCGTAGTCGTCGACGCACTTGTCGCTGTGGCGCCCACGGATCCCGGGCTGCCCGGAGCCGGTCGCCTGGGGCTGGCCGAAGAAGGGGTAGCCGTCCGCCGCCCAGTACAGCTGCTGGACCCTGGTGTGCCGGTTGGGGTCCGTCAGGGCGTCCGGCGTCGGCGTCGCGTAGTCACGGGCGTGGTAGACGAGGATGTCCGTCACGCCGTCCTCGGCGACGGTGAAGCTGCCGTGGCCGGGGCCGTAGGAGCCGTTCGCCGTCTGGAAGACGGGCGTCGACCGCTTGGTCCACGAGGACGCGGACAACAGGTTGGCCGACGCCGAGGCGGAGACCAGGCCGAGCTTGTACCGGGAGTCCGTGGCGGAAGCGGAGTACGCGATGAAGACGCGACCGTTCTTCACGATCGGCGACGGGCCCTCGACCACGCCCGCGACGCCCTCCATCTCCCACGAGTGGGTAGGCCGGGCGATCTCGACGGTCGACGCGGTGTCGATGGTCGTCGGCGAGGTCATCCGCGCCAGGTACATGTGGCTGTTGTAGCTCGTGCTGGGGCTGTCCTGCGCCCACGCGAAGTACCGCGTGCCGTTCAGGGTGAACGACGCCGGGTCGAGCTGGAACGAGTCCCAGCCCGTCGTCATGCGCTGCGGAGCCGACCACGTGCCCGTCGTCGGGTTCGCCGACGTGTTGCGGATCGAGTACAGGCGCTGGGCGAACCGTGACGTGCTGGGGGATGCCGAGAAGTACATGTACCAGGCGCCGTCGACGTACTGGATGTCGGGTGCCCAGATCCAGCCGCTCAGGGCGCCGCTGGACGGTGCGGTGAAGGCGGTGACCGGTGTGGCGGTGCCGAGGCCCGCGAGGGTCCGTGACCGGCGCAGCTCGACGCGCTTGTAGTCCGGCACGGACGCGGTCATGTAGTAGTAGCCGTCGGTGTGCTTGTGGATCGCCGTGTCGGCGCGCTGCTGCACGATCGGGTTCGGCACGTCGATGTACTGGGCGGTCGCCGGGGCGGCGGGCGCGAGGGTGAGGGCCAGGACGGCGGCCGCGCCGGCCGCGAGGATTCGACGACACAGTGCGGGCAGCGAGGCGGCAAGGGGTGAGGGCACAGGATGACTCCTTTGTCATCGGCATTGTGAGCGCTAACATCGCGAACTCTGCCGGAGGCCGACTTGTTCGGTCAAGGTGCGGAGCCCAGGTTCTCCGAGCAGGCGCGCAGCATGTCCTCGAGCGGGCGCAGGGAGCACGTGGCCCGGCTCCGGTGCCGGTCTCACGGCGACCGATGAGTTCTCCCACGGCCGGGGGTCGGTCCGGTAACCGCTCCGATGGAATCCGACGGAAGGAACCCATGATGGTCACCACGCTCCGCAGCTTCAGCGGCTTCTCGGTGGACGACGCCGACGCCGCCCTCCGCTTCTACCGCGACACCCTCGGGCTGCCCGCTCGTGAGAACGCCATGGGTGGTCTCGAGATCGACCTGACCGGGGATGCCTCGGTCTTCGTCTACCCGAAGGGCGAGGCCCACGCGCCGGCGTCCTACACGGTGCTCAACCTCGTGGTGCCGGACATCGACGAGGCGGTGACGGAGCTGGAGGCGGCCGGGGTGAGCCTGATCCGCTATCCGGGGTTCGACCAGGACGAGCGCGGCGTCGCCCGCAGCACGGACCCGTCCCAGGGGCCGACGATCGGGTGGATCGCCGACCCGGCGGGCAACGTCATCGCGCTCATCCAGGACTGATCGGCAAGGACTGATCGGCAGGGACTGATCGGCAGGGGCCGATCGGTCAGGACGAGCCGGTCACGCGGCCTCGCCGGCGGCCAGGCTGCGCAGCTCGGCCAGGACCGTGCGCTCTATGTCGGCGAGCGAGCGGTCCTCGCCATCGCGGATCCACTGGGTGA
Organism: Promicromonospora iranensis; assembly: GCF_028994775.1. Classification (GTDB taxonomy): domain Bacteria; phylum Actinomycetota; class Actinomycetes; order Actinomycetales; family Cellulomonadaceae; genus Promicromonospora; species Promicromonospora iranensis_A. The sequence continues at coordinate 80,606 of NZ_JAJQMN010000005.1, forward strand.
ACGACACGCCGAACACGGTGATCGCCGACTCGGCCGCCAGGGTCGCCGCCGGCTCCGGGACGCCACGCGCCCTGAACGTGTCGCCGACCGTCGTCGCGAGCGCGGACAGCTTGTGCCGCTCGCGCTCCTGCAGTGCCGGGTTCTGGTCGATCACCGACTGCCGCAGCCGTGCGTGGTCGCGCCGCTCGCCGGGGAAGAAGTCGGCTGCCGACTCCAGCGCCGCGCTGACGAGCTCCATCGGCGTCGCGCCGTCCGGGGCGGCCGCCACGCCGTCGAGGAACGCTTCGACCAGCCGCTCCTGGCCCTGGAACAGCACTTCGCGCTTGTCGCTGAAGTGGCGGAAGAACGTCCGCTCGGTGAGCCCGACGGACTGCGCGATCTCCGTGGCTGTCGTCTGCTCGTAGCCGCGGTGGGCGAAGAGCTCCAGCGCGGCCTCCTGAAGTCGCTCGCGCGTGCCGGGCTGCCATCGGACCATGACGTCCAGTGTAGGTGATGACAGCCGCTGACATGAGGCGTACGGTGATGTCTGTGACCGACATCAGTCACTGACATCACTGAGAGAGGCTTCATCATGCATGTCTTCGTCACCGGGGCATCCGGCTGGATCGGCTCAGCGGCCGTGGACGAGCTGCTCGCCGACGGCCATGCCGTCACGGCTCTCGCTCGGTCCGACGCCTCGGCGTCGGCGCTCGAGGCCAAGGGCATCCGCGTCCAGCGCGGTGACCTCGACGACCTCGACGGTCTGCGCCGCGGCGCCGACGCCGCCGAGGCGGTGCTGCACCTCGCGAACAAGCACGACTTCTCGAACCCCGCGGTGTCCAACGCGGCCGAACGGGCCGCGGTGCAGACCTTCGGGGAGGCGCTGGCCGGTACCAGCCGCCCGTTCCTCTTGGCGGCGGGGAGCGCAGGGCTGGCCACGGGCCGGCCGGTGACCGAGCGCGACGTGTCCCCGTTCCACGGTCCCGACTCGCCACGCGGTGGCGCTGAGAACCTCGCGCTCGAGTTCGTCGACCGCGACGTCCGGGTGGTCAGCCTGCGGTTCTCCCCGACGGTGCACGGCACCGGCGACCACGGCTTCATCGCCGTCCTGACGGACGTCGCGCGGCGGCACGGGGTCTCCGCCTATCCGGGCGACGGCACCAACCGGTGGGCGGCCGTGCACCGCTCGGACGCCGCACGGCTCGTCGCCCTCGCGCTGGCGAAGGCCCCTGCCGGTGCGCTGGTGCACGCGGTCGCCGAGGAGGGCGTGCCGACCCGTGAGATCGCCGAGGCGATCGGGCGCGTCCTCGACCTGCCGGTGGCTTCGGTGGCGCCCGAGGGCGCGGTGGACCACTTCGGCTGGATCGGCGGGTTCTTCGGCGTGGACATCTCCGCGACGAGCGTGGCGACCCAGGAGCTGTTGGGCTGGACCCCGACCGGGCCGACCCTCGTCGAGGACATCGCGGCCGGCGCCTACACGCCGCACTGACCTGCTGACCGGTCCGTGGCCGGACGCGCTGGGCATCCCTGGTGGCATCCCTGGCGGCGCCCTCGGCGGTGCTCCAGGGGTGTCCGTCTCGGCGTGCCGCTCACCGCCAGGGCGTGGGAGCCTGAGACGCATGGGACCAGCGCGGGGCCGCCCGGTGTCGATCGAGCTGGTCGCCCAGACCGTCCGGGCGCTCACGTGACATCACCCGGGGGAGGCCCATGACGTCGGACCCCGTCGTGCAGTGGGTGAGCACAGGCCTCTTCGCCCTGCTGACCGTGCACTCCCTCTGGCGTCTCGTCACCGTCCGCCAGGTGTTCGTCGCGGCCGGCTACCTGTTCCACCTGGGCATGAGCGCGGTCATGATCGCCATGGTGTGGCCGTGGTGGGTGCGGCCATGATGCTGGCGATGGTCTGGGCGGTGGCCGCGATGGCCCCAGGCGTCGCGAGCGGGCCGGCGTTGTCGTCAGGGCCCGGCGCCGGGCACGGGCTGGGGCCGGAGCACGGACACTCGGCGGCGCACGTCGCGGCCCACGCAGAGCTCGGCGGCTGGGCCGCGGTCAGCGGTGCCGTGCTGGCGGTGGCGCTCGCGGTCGGCGGGGTGTGCTTCGTGGTCGGCCTCGTCCGGCATCTGCGTCGCCAGGAACCGGCCAGGGCCGGGCACGGCGTGGACCTGGTCGCGAGCGCCGCGATGAGCCTCGGTACGGCAGGGATGTGCTGGCTCATGCTCGTCGGCTGACCTGCACCCGACCGGGTCAGGCGGGCTGGAGCGCCGTCGCGTCCAGCGCGCCGCTGCGGGCCTGCTCCACCAGGTCCGCGAGCTGGTCGTGGCTCATCTGGATGCGCTGACCGAAGTCGCCGGTGATCACGATCTGCTTCAAGGGCTCGGCGGTCCGGTCGACGAACAGCTCGGGGCATCCGCAGTCGCACTTGCCGCAGAACGTCGCCACATGAACTAGCTGAGAGTGCTCGGTCGCCTCCCTGCCCGACCCAACTGTTCGGGCCTCCGGAGCGTCATAGGGGAGAGGCGTCTTCCCAATGAGGATCGGGGTTCAATGATGAGAGCTCGTGCACGCCGGACGGCAGGGTCAGGCCGCCGGACCATCAGCAAGATCGTCGTCGCGGCCGCGTCGGTCGTCGCCCTCGTGGCGACGTCCGGCGCGGCGCTCGCGCCCGGCGACGCCGCGCCTGGTGGCGCCGCCCCGGAACGCGCGGCGCCCCGGGAACGCCCCACCACCACCGTCGTCACTCTCGTCACCGGCGACCGGGTCGTCGTCACGGAGCGCGCGGGTGAGGACCTCGTCCGGGTCCTGCCCGCCGCGCGTCCTGGCGGTGCACCCGTGGCGTTCCACCAGGTGGCCGGCGAAGAACGGCACCTGGTCATCCCGACCGACGTGCTCTCGCTGGTCCCGGACCGGCTGGACCGCGACCTGTTCGACGTCAAACGGCTGGTGGCCGACGGGCGCACCGGCGACGTGCCGGTCATCGTCCAGACGCGCGGGCGCGACGCCCGCGCGGCGCGGCAGCCCGACTGGGCGGCGCTCGGCGTCGACCCGGAACGCACCCTCGAGTCCATCGGTGCCGTCGCCGGTGACCTGGAGACCACCGCCGGACCTGGCGAGCCTGCGTCGTCCTGGGCGCTGCTCCGCGCGCTGGGCGCCCCCGGGGGAGGCGGGAGAGCCGGGGGAGGCAGCGTTTCCCAGCGCAGCGGCGCCGCGGCGCAGGCCGCGCCGTCGGCGGGCGCGATCACCAAGGTGTGGCTGGACCGCCGGGTCGAGCCGCAGGACGCGGACTCGATGCCGCAGATCGGCGCCCCGCAGGCCTGGGACGCCGGGCACGCGGGCGAGGGTGTGTCGGTCGGCGTCGTGGACACCGGCGTCGACGACACGCACCCCGACCTGGACGACGGCGTGGTCGCGGCCGCGCGGGACTTCACCGGCTCCGGCGACGACCCGGAGAGCACCACCGACGACGTCGGGCACGGCACGCACGTGGCCTCGATCGTCGCGGGCTCGGGCGAGGCGTCCGACGGCGTGAACCGGGGCGTGGCGCCCGGCGCGCGCGTGCTGGACGCCAAGGTGCTCACGCCCCAGGGCGGCGACACCTCCTGGGTGATCGACGGGATGGAGTGGGCGGCCGAGCAGGGCGCCGACATCCTCAACCTCTCCCTGGGCGAGCCCGGCAACTACACGGACGGCACCGACCCGGCGTCGCTCGCCGTGGACGCGCTGAGCGAGCGGTACGGGCTGCTCGCCGTCGCCGCCGCCGGCAACGAGGGACCGCTGCCGGGCACCATCCCGACCTTCGGCACGGCGTCGAGCGCCCTGACGGTCGCCGCGGTCGGGGACGACGACGTGGTCGCCGGGTTCTCCAGCGTCGGCCCCCGGGTCGACGGCGCCCTGAAGCCCGACATCGCGGCGCCCGGCGTCGGGATCGTCGCCGCGCGGGCCGCCGGCACCACGCTCGACGAGCCGGTCGACGACCTGCACGTCGCCGCCAGCGGCACCTCGATGGCGGCGCCGCACGTCGCGGGCGCCGCCGCCGTCGTGCGGTCCGCGCGTCCGGACCTGAGCGGGCAGGAGCTCAAGGACGTGCTCATGGCGTCCACGCAGCCCGGCGGGAACTCGGTGTGGCAGGAAGGCACCGGCCGGGTGTGGATCCCGGGTGCGCTGCGGCAGACCGTCACCTCCGATCCGCCGTCCCTCTCGTTCGGCATCGTGCCGTACCCGCAGGACGAGGCGGAGCCGGTGACCCGGACGGTGACCTACCGCAACCCCGGCGAGGCGGCGGTCGAGCTCGACCTGGAGCTCACGGTGCGCGACGAGGCGGGGGAACCGGCCCCGGACCGCACGGTGACGACGTCGGTGTCCCGCCTGGCGGTGCCGCCCGGCGGCGCCGCGAGCGTCGACCTCACCCTGGACCCCGCCACGGCGCCGCCGGGCGCGTACGGCGGCGCGCTGGTCGCGCGGTCCGCGGACGGCGACCAGGTGCGCACCGCCGTCGGGTTCGTCAACGAGAGCGAGAAGTACGACCTGACCATCCGGGCCACCGACGTCGACGGCTCGCCGGCGACGTCGGACGACCACCTGGTGCTGCAGAACGCCGCGGACCCGTGGGACTGGACGTGGATCGAGCCGCGGTTCACCGATGGTGTGGCCACCGTGCGGCTCGCCCCCGGCTCGTACTACCTCGCCGGGTTCTTCGAGGCGCGCGACGACGGCTCGTCCTGGCCGACCGCGGTCACAGCCGTGGCCGAGCCGATGATCGAGGTGGCAGGGACGACGACGGTCGAGCTGGACGCCCGCGACGCCCGGGCCCTGGACGTCACCACGCACCGCGCGACGGACGACTCCGGGAAGAAGCTGCTCTTCTACCGGCTGGTCGACGGCGAGTACAACGGCACGGTCAGCGCGGAGTACGGCGGCTACACCGACGACGTCGCCGCGCCCGACTTCTACGCGCTGCCCACCGAGCGTGTCGGCGAGGGGGTCGAGTTCGAGCTCGTCTCCCTGACGCAGCAGCGTCAGCCGGTGCTGCAGGTCACCGCCCACCCTGGCGCGGGCGACGTGCCCGCCACGGCGGTGCCCGGGTCCGGGCCGGTGACCGGCCGTGCGTGGGCACGGCTCGTCGACGCCCGCGGCGGGTCGGCCGCGGAGCTCGCCGACGCGCGGGTGCGTGGCCGGTTCGCGCTCGTGGACCAGGGCGACGTGGCGGCGCAGGCGGCGGCCGCCGAGGCAGCCGGTGCGAGGGGTCTGCTGGTCCGCGGCGCCGGGCTCGGCACGGTTCCCGGAACGGTCGACGGAGCGGGTATCCCGGTGCTCGCCACCGACCGGGACACCGGTGACCGCCTGCGGGACGAGCTGGGGAGCCGGCCGGTGCGGCTGCGAGTCGTCGGGCGCGACCAGGCGGCCTACAGCTTCGACACGGTGGTCGAGCGGGAGGGGCAGGTGCCCGACGAGGACCTGACCCTGCACGCGGGACCGGGCAACCTCGCGACGCTCGACATGGAGTACCGCGCGATCGGGGCGGAGGGGCAGGTGACGGCCACGCCGGTGATCGTCCGGGACGGACGGCAGGGCGTCTACGGTCTCGACAGCGAGCTGACGGCACCGGTCAAGCGCACGGAGTACGTGAGCGCCGCCGAGGACGTCCGCTGGTACCACCAGGTGATGCCACGGCACACGGGCGGGATGCTGGCCGGCGCGTTCGAGTCCGAGTTCCGTGCGTTCCGGCCGGGGGACACCGCCGAGGAGGTCTGGCTCGCCCAGGCGCACCACGGCGGGTTCACGCCGCCGGGTGTCGGCGGCGACGGGCAGCTCCGTCCACCGTCCGCCGTCCGCGACTGGGACACGTTCACGTTCGAGATGCCGTTCTGGGTCGACGACGCCGGGCACTCCATGCCGATCGCCCTGCCCTGGGAGGAGGAGGCCGACGTCCGTTTCCGGCTGTGGCAGGACGACGAGCTCCTGCTCGACAGCCCGGTCACGTGGGGCTCGGTCTTCGACCTCCCGGAGGAGACGGCGCGCTACCGCCTGCGGTCCGACGTCGCCCGCTCGACGCCGTGGTGGGAGCTGTCCACCAGCGTGACCACGGAGTGGGAGTTCACCTCGGCGTTCGAGGACGACCGCGTCGTCCTGCCGCTGCTGCAGATCGACTACGGGCTGTCCCTCGACGACCGCAACCGCGGGGAACGCCGCGAGGTGCTCCACCTGTCGGCGGCGCACCAGGACGGCTCCACGCCGTCCGCGGTGGAGGACATGCGGCTCTGGGCATCAGCCGACGACGGGGAGACCTGGACGCCGGTCGATGTCACGGGCGGCAGCGGGTCGCACGGTGACGCGGGGTTCACCGCGGTCGTGCGGGTGCCGCGCGGCACGGAGCACGTCTCGCTGCGGGCCGAGGCGCGGGACGCGGCGGGCTCGCAGGTGAGCGAGACGGTGATCCGGGCGTACAGCGTGCGCCGCTGACGGCCGGACCGGACGACGGGGGCGGCGGAGGGCTCGGGCCCTACGCCGCCCCCGGGCGGGTGGTGCCCGCTCGACGGCACTTTCCGTTCGTGGCTACCGTCGTTCCTGACCGACGGCGGCAGCAGGTGACGAAAGGGCGGGACGGTGGACATCGACGAGCTGCTGGATCTCGAGCACCACGGATGGCGCTCCCTGTGCGACGGCACGGGAGGGAACTTCTACGGGTCGATCATGACCGCGGACGGCGTGATGGTCCTGGCGCACGGCCAGGTCTTCGACCGGACGGCGGTCGTGGCCTCCCTGAACGACGCGCCGCCGTGGCGGGCCTACGAGATCACCGACGAGCGACTGGTCCGGATCGGCGACCGGGACGCGGCCCTCGTCTACCGCGGGCGCGCCTACCGCGACGGTGAGGAACCGGCCTTCGTGGCGCTGATGTCGAGCGTCTACACGCGTGCGGGCGACGTGTGGAAGCTCGCGCTCTACCAGCAGACCCCCGTGCCGCAGGCCGGCTGATCACCCGGCGACCCCGCACCTTCAGCCACTGCGTCCTACGCTAGAAGATAGCCTGGCTAGGCACAACGAGGGGGCGCAGTGACCATCCAGAACCTTCCACCGTGGTGCGGACGGCGAGTGCGCGGTCCGAGGGCCCTGTCATGACCGCACCCACGGTGCTGGTCTGGTTCCGCCGCGACCTCCGTGTCGCCGATCAGCCCACCTTCCTCGCCGCCGGACAGGGCTCTCGCGCACTGGCCCTGTTCGTGCTCGACCGGCGGCTGCTCGCGCCGTCGGGCGCCGCGCGGTTGTGGTTCCTCTACGGCTGCCTGCGTGACCTCGACCGGAGCCTGGGTGGCCGGCTCCTGGTCGTCGAGGGCGACCCGACCGAGGTGGTCCCGCGGGTGGCCGAACAGGTCGGTGCGGACGACGTCCATATCGCCGCGGACTTCGGGCCGTACGGCCGGCTCCGGGACCGTGGCGTGGAGCAGTCGCTCGCCGAGCAGGGCCGGTCCCTGGTGCGCACGGGCTCCCCGTACGCGGTGGCACCCGGCCGTGTCCGGACCGCGGACGGGGGCCGCTACCGCGTGTTCACGCCGTTCCGGCAGGCGTGGGCGGACCATGGCTGGCGCCCACCGGCGAGGACCGACGCCGACTACCTCGACTGGATCGACCCGGCGGGCGTCGAGGTCGAAGCGGCGCCGGTGCCCGCGCTACCCGCCGTCACCGCCGAACTTCCAGCCCCGGGTGAGGCAGCGGGCCGGGAGCGGTGGCAGCAGTTCCTGGGCGGGCATCTCGACGGGTACGCCACCGGCCGTGACCGGCCCGACCAGCCGGGCACCTCCCGGATGTCGGTCTACCTGAAGTACGGCTGCGTGCACCCGCGCACGCTCCTCGCCGACCTCGCGGACAGCACGTCGGAGGGCGCACAGGCGTTCCGCACGGAGCTTGCGTGGCGTGACTTCTACGCCGACGTGCTCGACCAGCGTCCCGACTCCGCCCGCCGCAACTACGACCGGGCGTACGACGCGCTGGCTACCGACAGCGGCCCTGAGGCCGACCGGCTGTTCGAAGCGTGGCGCGAGGGTCGCACGGGCTTTCCCGTCGTCGATGCCGGGATGCGACAGCTGCGGGCCGAGGGCTGGATGCACAACCGCGTGCGCATGATCACGGCCTCGTTCCTCGTCAAGGACCTCCACCTGCCGTGGTGGTGGGGTGCCCGGCACTTCATGCGTCTGCTCGTCGACGGCGACCTCGCGTCCAACCAGCACGGCTGGCAGTGGGTGGCGGGCACGGGCACGGACGCCGCACCGTTCTTCCGGGTGTTCAACCCGGTGCTCCAGGGTGAACGGTTCGACCCGCACGGCGACTACGTGCGCACCTACGTGCCCGAGCTCGCGGACGTCGCCGGCGCCGCGGTGCACAAGCCCTGGGCGTTGCCGGGCGGACCACCGGCCGGGTACCCGGCTCCCGTCGTCGACCACAAGCACGAGCGTGCGGTGGCCCTCGACCGCTACGAGGCCGTCCGGGAGGTGCGACGCCGCGAGCGGGACAGATCCTGACGACGGACGAGAGAGCGCGGACGGCCCGGTGGTAGGACGGCGGAGATCTCCCGCCGTCCTACCATCGGGCCGTCAGGGCGCGGTGCGGCCTCGGGTCAGTCGGTGACCTCGAACGTCAGCGACTCCACGAACTCGCGTCCGTGCACGTCCGTCGCGGTGACCTCGGCGGTGTGCGTGCCGACCGCGAGGTCGGCAGGCAGCTCGACGCGCCACAGGTGCATGGAGCGTTCGGCGACGCTGCCGCCGTGCACCAGCTGCTGCTGCACGGCCACGGGGTCGGACCACTCGGCACCGATCTTCTGTGCCTCGCCCTGCATCGGCTGCGTGCGCACGGCCTCGACGGGCTCGCCGCCGTCGAGGGTCGCCGTGACCGTCGAGCCCGTGCTGCCCATCCAGAAGTTCGTGGTCAGCCAGGTGGTGTCAGCCAGGTCGGCCCGCGACACGACGAGCGGGTCGGTGTACTCCGGCGCCGAGCCGACGGCGGAGCGGTGGGCGGCGAACCACTCGCGGTAGCGGGGCGTGTTCACGCCCAGCGCCATCTGGTGGCTGTCGTCGGCACCGCGGACGGTGAAGCGCTCCTTGACCTGGGTGCCGGTGATGTCGAGCGTCAGGACGCCGGGCTGCCCGCCGTCGCGCTGCAGCGCCGCGGGGTAGCCCTCGGGCAGCACTGTGCCGGAGTACCAGTCACCCGAGATCGCGCCGGCCGTGATGTGCGTGAACGGCAGCTCGTCGACACCCATGACGTCCGACCAGCCCTGCAGGCTGTCGCCCGCACGCAGGTTCTCGATGCTGTGCGTGTGACCGCCCAGGGCGATGGCCTCCCGGCCCTCGAGGAGCTCGTAGATCTCCTTGACCTGCGCCACCTGGTGCCGGTTGCTGCTCTCGTCGGCGAAGTCGAGCAGCGGGATGTGCGCCGCGATGACGACCAGCTTGTTCTTCGGCACCTCCGCGAGGTCGTTGCGCAGCCACTCGAGCTGACGCTCGTCGAGCGCGCCCGTGTAGGAGGTGCCCGACTTGTACTCGACGGTGTTCAGGGCGACGACGTGCGCCTTGCCCACGTCGTAGGAGTAGTACTCCGGCCCGAGCTTGGCGCGGAAGGTGTCGAACGTGTGCTCGCTGCTCGCGGCGTCGAAGTCGAGGTCGTGGTTGCCGGGCAGGAACCGCGCCGGGCCGTTGAGCATGCTCACGAGCTCGCGCGTCTGCGGGTAGAGCGACAGGTCGTCGCCCACGACGTCGCCGATGAAGAGCGCGCCGCAGCCCGTGTAGTCGGTGCGTGCCGCGAGGTCCGCGAAGGCGCCGTTGCGGGCGTACTCGACCTCGTCCTGGTCGTACGTCTGGATGTCGCCGCCGATGAGGCAGTGCTGCTTCGCCGAGCTGGTGAGCGTGCTGGGGGCGAGCGGGAAGTTGACCTCGGCCGGGAGCGGGCCGGTCGGCTCGATGCCGCCGTAGCGCAGCTCGGGGGAGCCCTCGGGGAGGTGGTGGTAGAAGAACTGCGCGACGTTGTCGTCGTCGACCGGCACCTGGTAGCCGCGCGGCTGGGTGACGGAGACCGTCATGTTGTCGAACGCCGGGAGCTCGTAGCGGCCCTTGCGGTCGGTCGTCGTGACGTCCCGGCCGTTCGTGACGGTGACGCCCCCCAGGCCTCGCTCACCGCGGTCCTGCTCGGAGTCCTTGTCGCGGTCGACGAAGACGACACCGTCGATGGTGTCCTGGTCCTCGTCGGGCCCGGCGACCACGTCGACGCTGCCGCGGTAGGCGGTCTCGGCCCACGATCCGCCGGTCTGGCCGCCGGGAGCCGCCGTGGCGGACGGCAGCAGCGCGCCGGTGAGGGCGAGCGCGAGCCCTCCTCCGGTGAGGCCGAGCGTGCGGAGCCAGCGCGTGGTCGATCGGGTGGCAGTCGATTTCACAGAATTCTCCTGTCGTGATCGCGAACCGGCCCTCCGGCCGGTCGGCCATCACGCTGCCGCCCGGTCATGAACTCGGGCTGTCCTCCTCCTCACGGCACGGCAAATCTCACCCGACGACCAGTCGACGGGCCCGCCTCAGGTCCTGGTGCCTCAGGTCCTGGTGCGGTAGATCCGCATCGCGATCGGGCCCAGCACCGCCGTCAGGATCACGGACGCGATCAGGACCCAGACGATCTCCGCGGCGTCGGGGCTGCCCGCCATCAGGCCGCGCACGGCGGTGACCAGGTGGCTCACCGGGTTGACGCCCACGAACGCGCGCAGGCCGGACGGCATGGTCACCGGGTCCACGAACACGTTCGAGGCGAACGTGAGCGGCATGAGCACCATCATCGAGATGCCCATCACGGCGTTGGGCGAGCGGACCAGCAGCCCGAGGATGATGAACGTCCAGCTCAGCGCGAACGCGAACACCAGCAGGAGCAGTACTCCGAGCAGCACGCCGAGAATTCCGCCGTCAGGCCGGAAACCGAGGATCAGCCCCAGCGAGATGGTGATGACCGAGGCGATCGTGTACCGCACGGTGTCGCCCAGCAGCGCGCCCACCACGGGCGAGGGGCGCCAGATGGGCAGCGAGCGGAACCGGTCGAACACACCCTTGGAGATGTCGGTGTTGAGCGTGTAGCCGGTGTAGATGGTCACGAACAGGATGGTCTGCACGAGGATGCCCGGCAGCAGGAACTGGATGTATGCCTGCGTGGAGCCGGCGAGCGCCCCACCGAACAGGTACGTGAACATCAGCGTGAAGATGATGGGGGAGACCAGCACGTCGAACAGCTGCTCGGGCACGTGCTTGATCTTCAGCAGGGCGCGCCAGCCGAACGTGAGCGTGGTCGACACGGGCGACGGCCGCGAGGGGCGCTCGGTGAGGGCGACGGCGTCGCGCAGGGTGGTGGTCATCGGGACACCTCCGTGGACTCACGGGCTCCCGGCCCCGGCCCCGAGCCTGAGTCGGAGCCCGGCTCCGCGCCCGGCTCCGCGCCCGGCTCCACGTCGTCCGGCAGGGGCTGGCCGGTCAGCGCGAGGAACACCTCGTCGAGGCTCGGCTGACCCAGGCTGAACTCGGGCACGCTGATCCCCGCCTCGGCCAGGGCGGGCAGCAGGCGGGGCACGGCGTCGGCGCCGGCGTCGGGCACGCGGGCGGCGATGGCGTGCGGGTCCGAGTCGAAGGTGACCTCGGCGCCGAGCACGCGCTCGGTGATCTCGGCGGCCCGGGCGCGGTCGCCCACCTCGGCGACGCGCAGGTGCACGGCCCCCTCGCCGACCGACCGCTTGAGCTCGCTCGAGGTCCCCTCGGCGATCGTGCGCCCGTGGTCGACGACGGCGATGCGATCCGCGAGCTGGTCCGCCTCGTCGAGGTACTGGGTGGTGAGCAGCACGGTGGCGCCGTCGTCCACGAGCACCCGGACGATGTCCCACACCTGGTTGCGGCTGCGCGGGTCCAGGCCGGTGGTCGGCTCGTCCAGGAACAGCACCCGCGGAGCGAGCACCAGGGACGCGGCGAGGTCGATGCGCCGGTGCATGCCGCCGGAGTAGGTCTTGACCTGCCGGGACCCGGCGTCGGCCAGGTCGAACGCCTCCAGCAGACCCTGCACCCGCCGGCGTGCGGCAGCGGGTCCGAACCCGTACAGCCGGGCGAGCATGAGCAGGTTCTCGGTGCCGGTCAGGTCCTCGTCCACAGAGGCGTACTGCCCGGTCAGGCCGACGGCGGAGCGCACGGCGTCGGCGTCGCGCACGACGTCGTGGCCCAGCACGCTGGCGGTGCCGGCGTCGGGCCGCAAAAGGGTGGCGAGCATGCGGACCACCGTGGTCTTGCCCGCACCGTTGGGGCCGAGCAGACCGAAGACGCTGCCCTCGGTGATCGAGAGGTCGATGCCGTCCACCGCCTTGGTGACGGACTTGCGGCTGGTGAAGTGCTTGACGAGGCCTCGCGCCTCGACGGCGAGCGAGTCGGACATGTGGTCTCCCTCCAGGTCCCACTGTCCCACCGCGGGGACGGGGGCTCAATCGGTTTCGGCGCCGGTCGAACCGGGACCACCCCGGGCGCGAGCGGCGGCTCCCCGTGCCGACCCGGACCGCCCGTGTCAATGTGTGTGGCGGGAGTGCGCGGACCTCGCCGTCCGCCGGACGCTGGGAGGCGCCGCATGACCGCACCGAGCGCAGAGGCCGAACCGCAGGCGTTGCCGCAGAGCAAGGTCTGGGCGATCTTCGGCGGGCTCATGCTCGCGATGCTGCTCGCCGCCCTCGACCAGACCATCGTCGCCACCGCGCTGCCCACCATCGTCTCCGACCTCGGTGGAGCGGAGCACCTGTCCTGGGTCGTGACCGCGTACATGCTCGCCAGCACCGCCACCACGGTGCTCTGGGGGAAGCTGGGCGACCTCTTCGGCCGCAAGACGCTGTTCATCGCGTGCATCGTCATCTTCCTCGCCGGGTCGATCCTGGCCGGAACGTCCCAGACGATGGGCCAGCTCGTCGCCTGGCGCGCCGTGCAGGGCATCGGCGGCGGCGGTCTCATGGTGCTGTCCCAGGCGATCATCGGCGACGTCGTCCCACCCCGGGAGCGCGGCAGGTACCAGGGCCTGTTCGGCGCGGTCTTCGGCGTCTCGTCGGTCGCCGGGCCGCTGCTCGGCGGCTTCTTCGTCGACCACCTCGACTGGCGCTGGGTCTTCTACATCAACATCCCGCTCGGGGCCGTCGCCCTCGTCGCCGTCGCCGCCGTCCTGCCCCGCATCACCACGGGCGCCCGGCCGCGCATCGACTACGCCGGGATCACCCTGCTGGCCACCCTCTCGACGGCGATCGTGCTGATGACCAGCCTGGGCGGCACCACATGGGAGTGGGACTCCAGCCCCGTCTACGCGATGGGCGCGCTCGCGATCGGGGCGCTGGTCGCCTTCGTCGTGGCCGAGCGGCGCGCCCCCGAGCCCGTGCTGCCGCTGCACCTCTTCCGCAACAAGGTGTTCTCCGTCGCGGCGGTCATCGGATTCGCCGTCGGCTTCGCGATGTTCGGCGCCATCACCTACCTGCCGCTCTACCTGCAGACCGTCAAGGGCTCGACCCCCACCCAGTCCGGGCTCGAGATGACACCGATGATGCTGGGCCTGCTCATCACGTCCATCGCGTCGGGGCAGCTCATCTCCCGTACCGGCCGCTACAAGATCTACCCGATCCTCGGCACCGCGATCACCGCCGTCGGGCTCTACCTGCTCTCCCTCATGGACCAGGACACGACGACCCTCCAGGCGGGCCTGAGCATGTTCGTGCTCGGCGCCGGCCTCGGCATGGTCACCCAGGTGCTCGTCATCGCCGTCCAGAACGCCGTGAGCTACCGCGACCTCGGCACCGCGACATCGGGCGCCACCTACTTCCGCACCATCGGCTCGTCCATCGGGGTCGCCGTCTTCGGCACGATCTTCTCGAGCCGCCTCACCGACGAGCTGATGACCGGCGTCCCCGGCACCGCCCAGGGCCCCTGCGGGCCGGAGGCGCTCGCGGCCACCACCCAGGCGCTCGCGCGGTGCTCGCCCGAGGTGCAGGCCTGGTTCCTCGACGCCTACGCCGGAGCCCTGCACGTCGTCTTCCTGGGGGCCGTGCCGGTGGCGGCGCTGGCGTTCCTGCTGACCTGGCTGCTGCCCGAGGTCGAGCTGCGCACGGCCACCCGTGGCGGCGACGGCGCGTCCGCGGGGCACGCGGCGGGGGAGTCCTTCGCCCTGCCGTCGTCGCGCACGTCGCTGGAGGAGCTGCGGATGATCCTCTGGCGCCGTGTGGGCAAGCGGGACCCCTTGCGGGTCTACGAGGTCGTCGCGCAGGACGTCGGCCTGTCCCCGGCGGAGGCGTGGATGGTCACGCGGGTCTCCCTCAAGCGCGTCCGGTCGGTGCGGCTCATGGCCGAGCGCACGTCCAGCCCTGAGCACGTCGTGCGGGACGTCGCCGGCGCCCTCGCCGCCCGCGGGCTCGTCGAGGTCGACGGCGACACGGTCCACGCCCTGCCCGGTGCGGACGACGTCGCCGAGTCGATCCGGGCCGCGGAGCGGGAACGGCTGCGACGCTACGTCGCCGAGTGGCCCGACGGTGACGAGCCGGAGGTCACCCAGCTCGTGGACCAGCTGGCGCACGACCTCCTGACCGACAAGATCGATCACGCGGAGCGGCCGTGATGGTCAGTGACGGTCGGTGATGGTCGGTGACGGTTTGGCCCGGTGCCGCCACTGACGCCCCGCGCCGGACGGCGTGTCGGCCCTCAGTGCCCGGGGGAGGGCGGGGCAGTGCGGACCCGTCCGCGGGGGCCCGCGCCGCCCGGTACACCGTTGGGCGCTCCGGCGTCCCAGGCCCGCGCGATGCCGAGGCGGCGCAGATGGTCGCCGGTCACGGTGGCGCCGTCGGGCCCGATCCAGTGCTCGACGCCGAAGCGGTCGTCGGTCGCCGCGTCCCAGCGGCGCATGAAAGGCGTGCCGTTGTCGGCGATCACCACCGATCCGTAGGTGGTGGGAAGGGCCTGGGCGGGGAGATGGATGAGGGTGTAGACCTCGGCGAGGTCCGCAGGCCCGACGGAGGACACGCTGTACCAGTTGCCGTCCACGTCCCGCTGGACCGCGTAGCCGCTGGCGTCCAGCGCGACGCTGAGGTGGGGCAGGTCGGCGTCGAGAAGCTCCTGGCTGGTCTGGTAGACGGTGCCGACCTGGGCTACGTGGCTCATCGGGCGATCTCCTCGTCGTCGACGCGGTGGTGGTTGTTCACCCATCAAAGCGGATTTGTCGCGATTGCGGGGGCCGTGGACGGGCCGCCCGGGTGACCGGGCGGCCCGTCGAGGTCACCGCGTTTCCGTCGAGGACGTGCCCGGCGCCGCGTCGGCGTCGGTGGTGGCCTCGGCGTCGGCCGGCGCGCCCTGGTGCGGGCGACGGCCCAGCTCGGCGACGTGCGCGGACGCCTCCGTGTCCCCGGAGTCGCGCGTGGCGTACAGGCTGGTCGCCGTGACCACGGCGAGGACGCCGATGATGACGCCGAGCGACGCGAGCGTCGGGATCTCGGGGACGCTCGCCCAGATGCCGTGGGCCCAGTGCAGGACGAGCTTGACGCCGATGAACGCCAGGATCGTCGCGAGCCCGTACCCGAGGTGCACCAGCTTGCTGAGGGCGCCCTGGAGCACGAAGTACAGGGCGCGCAGGCCGAGCAGGGCGAAGGCGTTGGTCGCGAACACCAGGTACGGGTCGCTCGTGATGCCGTAGACGGCGGGGACCGAGTCGACTGCGAAGACGATGTCGGTGGCGAAGACGGCGACCACCACCACGGCGAGCGGGGTGAGCATGCGCCGCCCGTTCTCGCGGACCGAGAGCCGGGGCCCGCGGTAGTCCTCGGTGACGGGCATGAAGCGGCGGATCAGCCGGACCGAACGCATCTGCGAGACGTCGGTGTCGTGCGCGCCGCCCTTGACCTGGTCGACGAGGATCTTGACGGCCGTCGCGAGCAGGATCGCGCCGAAGAGCAGGAACGCCCAGCTGAGGTTGGCCAGGACCGCCGCCCCGAGCGCGATGAAGATCCCGCGGAGCACGAGCGCCCCGATGATGCCGAGCAGGAGCACACGCTGCTGCAGCACCGCCGGCACCGCGAAGGCGGTGAGCAGGAGCATGAAGACGAAGAGGTTGTCGACGGACAACGACTTCTCGACCAGATACCCGGTGAGGTACTGCACGCCGGTGTCCGAGCCGTAGGTGGCCCAGATCCACCCGCCGAAGGCGAGGGGGAGGGCGATGTAGAAGGCGCTCCAGCCCAGGGCCTCCCGCATGGACACCTCGTGCGGGCGTCGGGTGATGAGGAAGTCCACGGCGAGCAGAGCCAGGACGGCGAGGATGGTCACGGCCCACATGGTGGGCGTGGCGATCGAGGTCAGGGCAGAGGCAGGGGCAGTGGTGAGGGTGAGCAAGGAGTCTCCTGGTAGATGGCTCCGAGGTCTCCTTCACCTTGCCGCAGCAAGGTCGCCGCCCGAGGTCGCTGGTGCGACCGTACTGACCGGACGATGTTTGGGAAGTACTCCCCCCGCACAGCGCATATTACGACAGGTTTCTGGATGAGGTAAGCGTTGACAGGCTGGAGCCGCGGCCCTGACCGCGCCGGGCTACCGGTGCTTGGCGCTGGTCCCGCCGTCCCGGTGCGCGAGCGTGGCGAGCGCGTCCTTCCAGTACCCCTCGGCGGCGATCGCGTGCCGTTCGGTGTCGATGTTTTCCTCGACGACGGTGACCCGCGTGCCGCCGTCGTCCGGCTCGAGCATGATGCGGATCTCGTGGTAGTTCTCGGGGACGTCGTCGAGGCCGTTCAGCGGCGCGAAGTGCGTGAAGTGCAGGAGCCGCGGGCGGTCGACGGCGATGACCGTGCCCTTGTCCGCGAACACCCGGCCGAAGAAGTGGCCCTCGAATGTGATGGGGCTGCCCGGCTGGAAGTCCGTCTCGATGTTGGCGCCCAGCATCCATCGTGCGCCCGGGTGCACGAGCACGGCCCAGACGCGCTCGGGGGGCTCGGCGATGTGGGTCGTCGCGGTGACGCTGTGGCGCGGGGTCTCGGTGCTCATCGTTGCCTTCCGTCGTGCTCTCGGACACGACCGTACCCCGCCGCAGGTCAGGTGTCGGCGCGCGGGATGCCAGCGGACGTCCGCCGGTCCATAGTGGCGGGAGTAGTGGCGGGAGTAGTGGCGGCAGGCACCAGGAGGAGGTGGCGATGGGCGCAGTCGGGAACGGCCTCACCCACAGCTGCGACGCCGACAACGGCATCCACCGTCGCCGGCGCGGGAGGGGGTTCAGCTACGTGGACCACCGCGGCGCGCGGGTCACCGACCCGGAGACGCTCGAACGGATCCGCTCGCTCGCCATCCCGCCCGCGTGGACCGACGTGTGGATCTGCCTCGACGCGACCGGGCACATCCAGGCCACGGGGCGTGACGCCAAGAACCGCAAGCAGTACCTGTACCACCGCCGGTGGCGCGAGCACCGCGACGCCGCCAAGTTCCACGAGCTGCTGGAGTTCGGTGAGGGGCTCACCGCACTGCGCAAGCGGGTCGACGCCGACATGCGTGCGCCGCGGCTGGGGCCGGACCGTGTGGTCGCCACCGTGGTCCGGCTGCTCGACGAGACACTGATCCGCGTCGGCAACGACGAGTACGTGCGCTCCGGCGAGTCGTTCGGGCTGACGACGCTGCGGAACCGGCACGCCACCATCGAGGGGGCGGAGGTGCGGTTCCGCTTCCCCGGTAAGTCGGGCACGCCGCACGACGTGGTCGTCCACGACCGGCGGGTGGCAAACATCGTCCGCCGCTGTCGGGAGCTGCCCGGTCAGCAGCTGCTGCAGTACGTGGAGGGCGACCAGGTGAAGAGCATCGGGTCGCGCGACGTGAACGACTACCTCGGCAGGGTGACCGCCGCGGACTACACGGCCAAGACCTTCCGGACGTGGGGCGCCAGCGCGGTCGCCTTCGGCCACCTGCGTCGTCTCGACCCGGGCAGCCGGCGCGAGCACGACGCGCAGCGCGCCGAGGCCGTCCGGATCGCCGCCGCCCACCTGCACAACACCCCCGCGGTGTGCCGCAAGAGCTACATCCACCCCGCGATCCTCGCCGACGACCGGGCCGACCTCGACCGCCTGATCGAGCGGTCCCACGCCAACGCCTCCCGCGGGTCCCGTTGGATGGACGCCGACGAGCGCGCCCTCCTGAAGTTCCTGACGGCCGCGGAGGAGGCCCACGAGGCGCCGGCCGCGTGACGGGCAGGCGTGTCCGGCAGGCGCGACGGACGGCTTGACGCACGGGCGGGAAAGAGACGCACGGGCGGGAAAGATAGGGTTGCCGACGTGCATCACTCCATGGCCGAGGGCGTCCGACGAATCGACTTTCTTCCCTGGGAGTACGACCCCACGTCGCAGGAGGGTGCGGCCCAGGAGGCGCGCCAGGGCGAGCTGGTCGACGCCGGCGCGCTGATCGGCACGGGTGTCTTCATCGCACCGAGCGCGGCGGTCTTCTGCGACCGGCTCGCGGTGGGCGACCGCACGTACATCGCCGCGCTCGCCTACGTCACGGGTGACCTGACGATCGGCGCCGACTGCTCGATCAACCCCTACGCCGTTGTCCGTGGCGAGATCCGGATGGGCGACGGCGTCCGCATCGGTGCGCACACGTCGATCCTCGGGTTCAACCACAGCATGTCCACCGACCGGCCGATCTTCGAGCAGGGCACGTGGAGCAAGGGCATCACGCTCGGCGACGACGTCTGGATCGGCTCGAACGCCACGATCCTCGACGGTGTCACGGTCGGGGACCACGTGATCGTCGGGGCGGGCGCCGTCGTCACGAAGGACGTGCCCGACTGGGCGATCGTCGCGGGCAACCCGGCGCGAGTCATCCGGGACCGCCGCGCGGAGCAGGGCGCCGCCTCGGCCCCGGAGGTGACGCCGGACGCGAGAGCGGACGCGACCGCGGACCTCGCCGCGGAGCTCCGGTCGTTCGCCGGGCGCGCCCGGGAGCAGGCAGGTGAGCTGCTGGCCCGCTGCTTCGAGGACGGCCGGTTCGTCGACCGGCCCGCCGCGGCTGCCGGGCCGCTGGAGCCCGCCGTGCGCCCGTGGGCCGACGCCGTCGAGATCGCGGACCTGCTGCTCGGCGGGCCGCCGCCCGGGTTCGACGCCGGGGACCTGGTCCGGCGCCTCACCGCCCGGCAGGACCCGGCGACCGGGCTGATCCCCGAGGGTGACCTGTCCGACAGCGGTGTGTCGGAGCGGAGCCCGGCACAGCCGCCGGCGTCCGAGGAACGCCTCGACCCCATGGACGGCAGCGCGAGCTACCACATCCTGAGCGTCGGCTATGCGGTCCGGCTGCTCGGCGGGCGCCTGCCGTACCCGGTCCGGGCCGTCCACTCGATGACCGAGCGCGACCTCGTCAGGTCCCTCGAAGCGCGCGACTGGGGCGCGCAGGCCTGGGGGAGCGGGGCCGCCGTCGACGCGCTCGCCACGGCGTGCGCCCTCAACATCGCGGACTTCTCGGCGGAGCTGCCCGACGGCGGGGCCGGCCCGGTCTACGGGCTCATGGGCTGGCTGTCGGCCGCGGCGGACCCCCGCACGGGCATGTGGGGCACACCGCAGCCCGCGCCCCGTTGGCTGCAGGCCGTGAACGGGTTCTACCGGCTCACCCGCGGCTCGTACGCGCAGCTCGGGCTGCCGTTGCCCTATCCGGAGGCCGCGGTCGACACCGTGCTGGAGCACGCGGCCGACCCCTACCTGGCCACGCCCGAGGGGTACACCGCCTGCAACGTCCTCGACATCATCCATCCGCTCTGGCTCGCCGCCCGGCAGACGGGGCACCGCCGTGCCGAGGGCGAGGCGTGGGCGCGCGGCCAGCTGCGGCGCGCGCTGCGGAGCTGGACCGACGGCGCGGGCTTCGCCTTCGCCCCGGCGTCCGGCGGTCCTGATGCCGTGGCCGGGCTCCAGGGCACCGAGATGTGGCTGAGCATCGTCTGGCTGCTGTCCGACTACCTCGGCATCGCTGATGCACTGGGCTACCGGCCGCGCGGCGTGCACAGCCCCGACCCGCTCGTCCGGCTGGCACCTGTCGGGGAGCGCTGACCCGGCCGCACCGCCGTTCAGCTGCCCACGACGGCGGCCGTGGACCCGCGGACGACGAGCGTGGTGGCGAGCTCCTCCCGTGGCGCGACGGACGGCTGGCCGGTGCTGATGCGCAACAGCATCCGGAGCGCCGCCGAGCCCATCTCCGCGATGGGCTGGTGCACGGTGGTCAGTGCGGGGCTCACCCACTGGGCCTCGGGGGAGTCGTCGAAGCCCACCACGCTGACGTCCTCGGGGATGCGGAGGCCCAGGGCGGCCGAGGCGTCGTACACGCCGAGCGCCATGGTGTCGGAGCAGGCGAAGACCGCCGTGGGTGCCGGGGTCTGCCGCAACAGCCGCGTGGCCTGCTCGGCGGAGCTCGCACGCTGCCAGTCGGTGTGCGCTATCCGTTCGTCCGGAAGCTCGATGCCGGCCTGCGCCACGGCCGAGCGGAACCCGTCGATGCGCGCCTGGCTGTAGAGGTGCGTGCGCCGTCCGGCCAGCACGGCGAAGCGGCGGTGGCCGAGCGAGAGCAGGTGTTCCGCGGCCGCGCGGCCCCCTGCCCAGTTGGTGGCCCCGACGCTCGCGACGGTGCTCGGCGGCTGCGACACGGGGTCGAGCAGCACGATGGGCACCTGGGCGGCGGCCAGTGTCGCGAGCTGGTCGCTCGTGGTGTCGACGAGGGCCAGCACCGCGCCACGCAGCCGGCGGGCCAGGAGCCTGGTCAGCCAGGCGTCGTCCGGCGGCCGGGCGACCGAGACGACGACGTCGACGCCCGCCTCCTCCGCGGCGTGCTCGACGCCGCTGAGCGCGCGGTTCGCCCAGGTGCCCTCGACCCCGCTCAGCACCAGGTCGACGAAGGGTGAGTGCGCTCCGCGCGTCACTGCGTCCCGGCCGGACCGCCCGCGGTAACCGAGCTCCGCGACGAGGCCCATGACGCGGGAGCGGGTCTCCGCCGAGACGTCGGAGCGGCCGCTCAGCACCTTCGACACGGTGGGCACCGTCGTCCCGGCCGCCTTCGCGACGTCCGCGAGGGTCGTCCTGCGGGGCTGCTGCATGTCGCGACCTTAGCCACGGCGGCCGAAGTTGCGCAACATTCTGGACCTTGATCGAGCCTTGGTCGTGCTGTATCAAAGACCTGCGGCACTTCGCCCGGCTCAATGTTGCGCAATGTTTGGAGCGAGCACCACATGACTACTTCGACGACGAAGCGCGCCCTGGTCGTGCGCGGGGGATGGGACGGGCACCAGCCCGTGGAGACCACCGACTCGTTCCTCCCGTTCCTGAAGGAGCACGGGTACGACGTGCGGGTCGAGAACACGACGGCGGTCTACGCCGACGCCGACTACCTGGCCGGCGTCGACGTCGTCGTCCAGACCAACACGATGAACACGATCGAGGGCGACGAGCTCCGTGGCCTGATCACCGCCGTGCGGAACGGCGCAGGCCTGGCCGGGTGGCACGGCGGCATCGCCGACTCGTACCGGAGCAGCTCCGACTACCTCCAGCTGATCGGCGGGCAGTTCGCCGCCCATCCGCCCCGCGCTCTCCCGGAGGAGCTGGCCGGCGACGCGTCCGACAACTTCGTGCGCCACACGGTCGACATCGTCCCCGAGCGGGCGGACCACCCGATCGTCGCCGGGATCTCCGACTTCGAGCTGACCACCGAGCAGTACTGGGTCCTGTCCGACGACTACAACGACGTGCTCGCGACCACGACGCTCGCCGCACGCGACTTCGACCCGTGGCACCGGCCGGTCACCTGCCCGGCGATCTGGACCCGGCAGTGGGGCCTCGGCCGCGTCTTCGTCTCGACGCCGGGCCACGACCTCGCCGTCGTCGAGGACCCGAACGTCCGCACCGTCATCGAGAGGGGCATCCTGTGGGCCAGCCGCTGAGGGTGGGAATCGTCGGCGTCGGGGCGATCTCCGGCCAGTACCTGTCCACGTTCGCACGGCTCGAGGCGGTGCGCCCCGGCGCGGTGCGGGTCGTGGCGGTCGCCGATCTTGACGCGACCCGCGCCGCGGCGGTCGCCGCCGAGCAGGACGTGCGCGCGCTGACGGTCGACGAGCTGACCACGGATCCGGAGGTCGACCTCGTCCTCAACCTCACGATCCCGGCCGCGCACGCCGAGATCGCGCTGAAGGCGATCGCCGCCGGCAAGGACGTCTACGGCGAGAAGCCCCTCGCGGCCACGCTCGAGGACGCGCGCGCCGTCCTCGAGGCGGGCCGTGCGGCAGGGGTGCGGGTCGGCTGCGCACCCGACACGGTGCTCGGCACCGGCGTGCAGACGGCGCGCGCGGCCATCGACGGCGGTGCGATCGGCGAGCCGGTCGCGGCGACCGCGACGATGATGACGCCCGGCCACGAGCGCTGGCACCCGAACCCCGACTTCTACTACCAGCCCGGCGGCGGCCCGCTGCTCGACATGGGCCCGTACTACGTGACCACGCTCGTCACGCTGCTCGGCCCGGTCGCCTCCGTCGTCGGCACCGCGAGCCACACCCGCACAACGCGCACCATCGGGTCCGGTTCGCGGCAGGGTGAGGTCATCCCGGTCGACGTCGACACGCACGTGACCGGTGTGCTCCGCCACGAGTCCGGCGCGCTGTCGACCCTCGTGATGAGCTTCGACTCGGTAGCGACCCGGGCCTCCGAGATCGAGGTCCACGGCCAGACGGGGTCGCTGATCGTCCCGGACCCCAACAGGTTCGACGGCGACGTGCAGCTCCACGAGCTCGGCGGTGCCTGGCGGACCCTGCCGCCCAGCGCCGGGTACCGCGACGCGGCGCGCGGCTACGGCGTCGTGGACCTCGCGACCACCCCGCCGGGGACCCCCGCCCGCGCGAACGGGGACCTCGCGTACCACGTGCTCGACATCATGACGTCGCTGCTCGCGTCGGCGGGCAGCGGGACCGGCGTCGCCGTCGAGAGCACGTGCGAGCGGCCGGCGGCAGTGCCGCTGTCGGACATGCCGCTGTCGGACATGCCGCTGTCGGACATGCCGCTGTCGGACATGCCGCTGTCGGACATGCCGCTGTCCGACGCGCCGAGCTGAGCCGGACATCCGGCCCGGACCGGTGCGGCGTCGCGCTCAGGGCGCGACGCCGCGCCGGAAGGACTGCACCGCGAGGTCGGCGGCGACATGGCGGGGAAGGTCCTGGTTGCTGACCTCCGCGGCGCTGTAGAGCAGCGCGTAGAAGAGCGTGACCGCCCAGGTGGTCGGGATCTCGGGGGCGACGGCCCCCTCGTCGCGTGCCCTGTCCATGAGCGCCCGCATCTCCTCGTCGCCGTCGTCGGCGGACCAGTGGGGGTTGCCGTCGAACCTGTTCGGGTCCGAGAACAGGAAGATCACGCGGTCGCCCATCTCGACGCCGGCGCGCAGGTGCTGCTCGAGGGTGTAGATCGCCGATGCCGGTGCGCTGCCGTCGTCCAGCGACTCCAGCCGCGCCAGCGAGTCGAGCAGGAGCGCGTCGATGAGCGCCTGCCGGTCGGTGAAGTAGCGGTGCAGGGTGGAGCGGCTGACCTCTGCCCGCTCGGCGATCGTGCTCAGCGAGGCGGAGAAGTCGCGCGCCCATACCGATGCCGCCGCGTCCAGCACGGCCTGGCGGGTCCGTGCACGCGCACCTCGCTCGATCTGCTCCGTCGTCACGTGCCGAGGGTATGCCGTCACCATCCGAGACACAATTCAGTTGCGAAATGCGACAGTGGTGTCGCAGAATGATTCGCGCTAGTGCGATCGAGCGCGAACCGAGCGGACGGAGTGGTGACGTGCCAGAGGGCATGACTGTTGACGAGCGGGACACCGGCGGGCGGACCACCCCCGAGGCGATCGGGGCCGGCGAACGGACCACCACGGACCGCACCACCAAGGACCGCACCACCAAGGACCGCACCACCAAGGACCGCACCACCAAGGACAAGGCGCGCATCCTCTGGGCCTACGCCCGCCCGCACAAGGCGGTGCTCGTCGTCGCCCTGGTACTCGGCGCGCTCGGCACCGCCACCGAGCTGGCGACGCCGCTCGTCACCAAGTCGGTGCTGGACGGGCTGGAGACGTCGGCGTCCCTGCGCGCGCCCATCACGATCCTCGCGGTGCTGCTCGTGGCCGGGTCGGTCATGGGGCTGGTCCAGGGCATCATGCTCGGCACCCTGGCCGAGCGGATCATCCTCGCGGCCCGTACCGGCCTCGTGCGCCATCTCCTGCGTGCCCGGGTCCCGGAGGTCACCTCCCGTGCGCCCGGCGAGCTCGTCACCCGGGTCACCTCGGACACGCTGCTCATCCGCGAGGCGACGACGTCCAGCGTGGTCAACTTCGTCAACGGGATCATCGGCCTGGTCGGCGCGGTGGTGCTCATGGCCTACCTGGACGTGGTGCTGCTCGGCGTCACCATCGCCGTCCTGGTCCTCGCCGGGATCAGCGTCGTCGCGCTCATGCCGCGGCTGTCCAAGGCGCAGCAGGAGGCGCAGGAGCACGTGGGCGCGCTCGGCGGCCGCCTCGAAGGGGTGGTCCGCGCGCTGCGGACGGTGAAGTCCGCCCGCGCCGAGTCGCGCGAGACGGAACGGGTCTCCAGCCACGCCGAGGCCTCCGCCCGGAGCGGGATCCGCGCGGTCAAGCTCGAGAACGTGTCGTGGACGATCACCGGCGTCGCGGTGAACCTGGCGGTGCTGCTGCTGCTGGGCATCGGGGCGTGGCGGGTCTCCACCGAGGCGATCACCGTGAGCACGCTCGTCGCCTTCCTGCTGTACGTGTTCCAGCTGATGATGCCGGTCATGCTCCTGACGATGTCGATGACGTCGCTGCAGTCCGGCCTCGCGGCCGCCGCGCGGATCGCGGAGGTCGAGGAGATGGAGCTGGAGACGGACGATGCCGCCTCCGCCGGTGCCGTGCCGCGGGCGGGCACCGGCTCCGCGGGCGTCGGCGGCACGCCCCCGGTGCTGCGGCTGCACCAGGTCACGTACCGCTACGCCGGCAAGGCCGCGCCGGCGCTGGACCGGGTGTCCCTCGACGTCCCGCGGCGCGGCCACACCGCGATCGTCGGGCCCTCGGGCGCCGGCAAGACGACGATCATGTCGCTCCTGCTCCGGTTCCTCAGTCCCGCCGAGGGGCGCGTCGAGCTCGACGGCCACCCCTACGAGCACTGGACCACCGACGAGATCCGGTCCCGGATCGCCTACGTCGAGCAGGACACCCCCATCGTGCCGGGCACCCTGCGGGAGAACCTCGCCTACGCCGCCCCGGGCGCCACCGACGCCGAGGTCCGGTCGGCGGTCGACGCCCTGCGGCTGACCGAGCGCGTGGCCGCGCTGCCGGACGGCCTGGATACCGAGGTCAGCGCCTCGCAGCTGTCCGGCGGCGAACGGCAGCGGGTGGCGGTAGCGCGGGCGCTGGTGGCCCGGCCGGACATCCTGCTGCTCGACGAGGCGACGGCGCAGCTCGACGGCCTCACCGAGGCCGCGCTGGCCTCCGCGATCCGGGAGGTCGCGAGCACCGGGGCCGTCGTGACCATCGCGCACCGGCTCTCGACGGTCATCGACGCCGACCAGATCGTGCTGCTCGAGCGGGGCCGGGTCCGCGCGGTCGGCCGGCACGCCGAGCTGCTGGAGACGGACGAGCTCTACCGCGAGCTGGTCGCCGCACTCCGGATGGAGACGGGCAGGGCCGTACCGGGCGTCGAGGAACCTGCGCCGGTCAGGGCGTAACGGCGCTCGGCCGTCCGACGGCCGCCGAAATCAGCTGGGCCTTGACCGGCACTCCTGGTTACGGTGTCGCGCATGTCGTCGGTCAAGAAGTTCCAGGTCACTTTCGACTGCGCGGAGCCGGAGCGTGTCGCCCGGTTCTGGTGCGAGGTACTGGGGTACGTCGTGCCGCCACCTCCCGAAGGGTTCGCCACCTGGGACGACTACAACAGCTCGCTGCCCGCCGAGGAGCGGGACTCCTGGTTCGGCTGCCAGGACCCCACCGGTGAGGGCCCGAGGCTCTACTTCCAGCGGGTGCCCGAGAGCAAGATCGTCAAGAACCGCGTGCACCTCGACGTGCGGGTGGGCACCGGGCTCGTGGGCGACGAGCGTCTCGCCGTGCTCGAGGCCGAGGCCGCGCGGCTGATCGCGCTCGGCGCGACCCACGTGCTCACGCAGCTCGCCGACGAGGAGAACGAGTCCTGCATCACGCTGCAGGACATCGAGGGCAACGAGTTCTGCGTCGACTGACGGGTCGACTGACGAGCCGACCGACAGGCCGACCGACAGGCCGACCGACAGGCCGACCGACGCTACCCCGGCGCGAGCCGGGGTAGCGTCTGCTCCATGCGTCTGGGCGTTCTCGATATCGGGTCCAACACAGGACATCTGCTGGTGGTCGACGCCCATGGTGGTGCGGCGCCGCTGCCCGCGTCCTCGCACAAGGAGCCGCTGCGTCTCGCCGAGCACCTGGACGACGACGGCGCCGTCAGCCCGGCCGGTGTCGAGGCCCTCGTGGAGTTCACCGCACAGGCCGTGCGTGTCGCCGAGGAGCGGGGCTGCGCGGAGACGCTGGCGTTCGCGACGTCGGCCGTACGCGACGCCGTGAACGCCGACACGGTGCTCAAGACCGTGCAGGAGCGCACCGGGGTGCGGCTCGAGGTGCTGAGCGGCGAGGACGAGGCCCGGCTGACGTTCCTGGCGGTGCGCCGGTGGTTCGGCTGGTCGGCCGGCCGGCTCGCCGTGTTCGACATCGGCGGCGGTTCCCTCGAGATCGCGGGCGGCGCCGACGAGGCGCCCGACGCCGCGTGGTCGCTCCCGCTCGGGGCGGCGCGCCTGGCCCGCACGCATTTCGCCGTCGTGCCGGACGCCGAGGCGCTGCACGCCCTGCGTCGTGACCTTCGCGCCGAGATCGCGCAGAACGCGGGGACGCTGCTGCGTGCCGGGCGGCCCGACCGTGCCGCCGCGACATCCAAGACCTTCCGTTCGCTCGCGCGGATCTGCGGGGCGGCGCCGGCGGCGGACGGGCCCCTCGTGCGCCGGGTGCTGTCGCTCGAGGCGCTCCGTGACCGGGTCGACGAGCTGACCCGCACAAAGCTTGACGATCTGGCCCGGCTGCCGGGGGTCTCGCCGAGCCGGGCCCACCAGATCGTCCCGGGCGCGCTCGTCGCGGAGGCGTGCATGGACGTCTTCGACCTGACCGAGCTGGAGATCTGCCCCTGGGCGCTGCGCGAGGGAGTGATCCTGCAGCGCCTCGACCAGATGCCGCACATCGGCTTCGGCTGAGTCCTGCGGCGCGGCTCTCGGCGTCGGACGGCGGATCGTGAGAAAAAAGCGCCCCGAACGTAACGCCCCGGCACGCGGCGCGAAACGGGCCTTCGCGAGTCTCCGTGTCATGGGGCGCCACCGCATGGTGGCGCCTCTGACCAACGACCCGCCTCTGACCGCCCTGGGAGAACCATGACCCACGTGAAGCCCGCGGACCTCGTGACCCGCATGATCGACGCGGGGGAGGCGAAGGTGCACCTGTCGACCCGGGACACCCTGATCAGGGCGTTCATGGGCGCGGCCCTGCTCACGATCGCCGCGGCGTTCGCCGTCACGGTGTCCACCCAGACGGGGGAGCCGCTGCTCGGCGCGATCCTGTTCCCCGTCGGGTTCGTCATGCTCTACCTGCTCGGGTTCGACCTGCTCACCGGCGTCTTCACGCTCGCGCCGCTGGCGTGGCTGGCCAAGCGGCCGGGGGTCACCGTCGGCGCGGTGCTGCGCAACTGGGGTCTGGTGTTCCTCGGGAACCTGGCCGGCGCGATCATGGTGGCCGTCCTGATGGCCATCTACTTCACCTACGGCTTCTCGACCGAGCCCAGCGAGGTGGGCCAGGCGATCGGCGTGATCGGCGAGGGCCGCACCGTCGGTTACGCCGACCATGGCGCCGCCGGCATGCTGACGCTGTTCGTCCGCGGCGTGCTCTGCAACTGGATGGTGTCCACCGGCGTGGTCTTCGCGATGATCTCGACCAGCGTGACCGGCAAGGTGGTCGCGATGTGGATGCCCATCATGCTGTTCTTCTACATGGGGTTCGAGCACTCGATCGTGAACATGTTCCTGTTCCCGTCCGGCCTCCTGCTGGGCGCCGACTTCACGATCATGGACTACCTGGTCTGGAACGAGATCCCGACGGTGATCGGCAACCTCGTGGGTGGGCTCACCTTCGTCGGGCTCGTCCTGTACGCCACGTACGCCCGGACGGCGCCGAGCCGGCGCCCCACCGTGGTCGGCAACGTCGCGGAGCCCGTGGTCAGCGAGCCGGCGGTCGACCGGGAGCGCGAGCTGGTCTGAGCGCCGTCTTGCCAGGCGGATACTGGCCGTATGTCGGTTGTCTCGAAGCCCGTCGAGCGTCTGCGTACCCGGGTGGGCGACGCGCTCTTCCTGCGGGTCGCCGGTCCGGGTGGGTACGAGGCGCGCGACCGGATCCACCTCACGCCCGGACCCCGCTGGTTCCCGCCCGACAGCCCGATCCAGCGGGTGCACGGCGACTCGGCGACCTTCGTCGGCGGGCTGCGGGCGCTGCTGCTGCAGTCGCTGCACCCGCTCGCGATGGCGGGAGTGGCCGGCCACTCCGGTTACCGCGGCGACCCGTGGGGCCGTCTCGCCCGCACGTCCACGTTCCTCGCGTACACGACGTTCGCGACGGCGGAGCACGCCGAGGAGATGGTGGACCGGGTGCGCGCCGTCCACGCGCGGGTGCGGGGCAGGGCGCCGGACGGCCGCCCGTACCGGGCGAGCGACCCGCACCTGCTCACGTGGGTGCACGTCGCGGAGGCCGACTCGTTCCTGACCGCCCACCAGCGCTACGGCGTCCGGCCGCTCGGCCCGGACGAGGCGGACGAGTACGTCGCCCAGTCCGGCCGGGTCGCGCGTGCTCTCGGTGCCGAGGACGTGCCCGAGACGGTGCGCGAGCTCGCCGACTGCCTGGAGTCCTACCGCGGCGAGCTGGAGGCCACGCCCGCCGCCCTCGACGCCGCGCGCTTCCTGCTGCGTGAGCCCCCGCTGCCCTGGCCGGCGCGGGGTCCCTACCGACTGCTCGCCGCAGGGGCCGTCGCGCTGCTGCCCGCGTGGGCGCGTGACGAGCTCGATGCCGGCACACGGTTCAGCCGGACGCTCGGCGGTCCCGCCGGGGGAGTCGCCGTCCGTGCCGTCCGCTGGGGCATGGACAGCGTCTCGCGCCAGGGCCGTCGCCGGTGACCCGGTGGCTGACGCCGTGTCAGAGGCGGCTGCTAGCTTCCGGCGCATGGGGAGACTGACCGAGGGCGACGTGACGTCGCTGATCCGCGACATCGAGGCCGGGCTGGAGGGCGCCGCCACGACCCCGGTCTTCTCGGCCGGAGGCGTTGACGAGCCGCCCTACCTCGCCTGGGGGCTCGGATCCGGGCGGCCGACGGCGGTCGGCGTGACACCGGGCGGGCTCGAGTTCCGCACCGGCGAGTACTGGGCCGCGAGCTATTCCGAGCTCGAGGTGACGGACGACCCGTGGGTGGCGGACGGCGTCGAGCGGAACGCCCTGGCCCTGCGCGAGTCGCTGCGCGTCGCGGCGGAGCGCACGGCGAAGCTGGCGCGGCGTGCGAGCGGCCCGAGGCCGTCGGCCGCGGACAACATCGTCGCCTATCTCGGGTCGCCGGGTCCCGAGAGCTTCGAGCGGCTGCTGTCGGACGTCGTGCTGTGGGTCGACCACCGGGACGACGACGAGTCGGTGGTCGCGGGGGTGAGCCGGCTGCTCGACGGCGTGCCGGTCAGCGCCCGCCGGAGCGCCGCCGGGCGCCTCACGATCAGCGGACCGCACGGTGAGCGGACGGTGACCCCGAAGACCCGTGACACGACGCTGCGTGCGCTCGCGACGGTGCTCGGTCCCGGGTTCGAGCTGCGGCAGTGGGTCGGCGGCGTTCCCGCGGACACGGTCGCGATCGCCGCTCTGCCCGCGGAGGCGTGGGCGGGTGTCGCCGCGGTGCGGTCGGCACGCGCCCGCGATGCTCAGTTCCGCAGGATCCACGCCCGGAGCACGATCTTCGGCTGACTCAGTTCCGGGGATCCACCATGGGCAGGGTCCCGGCCTGCGCGGCGACGTGTGGGGACGCGCCGGTGCGGGTTCCAAACTGCCGCTCGAATCGTTCCGGCACAGTTGTGTACGTTCGTACATTGGCACCGTACGATCGCTCCATGGCCGACCCGTACCGTCGTCGACGACTATCCCTGTTCGCGCTCTCCCTCCTGACGGGAATCGGCCTCTCCTCGTGGGTGACCCGCACGCCCGCGGTGCGCGACGCCGTGGAGGCGTCGACCGCGGGGATGGGCCTGATCCTGTTCGGGCTGTCGGTCGGGTCGATGGTCGGTGTCCTGTCGGCGGGTTACTACGTCCGCCGCCACGGCGCCCGGCCCGTCATCGTGGTGGGCGCCGCGCTCACGGTCGTCGGCGTGGCGGTGATCGCCCTCGGCGCGGGCGCGGCGGCGGCGGCGGGGGTCTTCGCAGGGCTGCTGCTCGTCGGGCTCGGCGGCGGACTGGGCGAGATCGGCCTCAACATCGAGGCGGCAGCGGTGGAGACGGCCACCCGCAGGCCGGTGCTCCCGCTGCTGCACGGCTGCTTCAGCCTCGGCACGGTGGTGGGCGCGCTCGCCGGCATCGGGCTGACCGCGGTCAGCTTCCCGGTGGTCTGGCACCTGTTGGCGGTCGCCGTCGTCATGGCCGCGTTCGCCCTGTGGGCGTTCCCCGGGATCCCCGCAGGCACGGGCCGCACGCGAGCACACGGGCGGCAGGACGACGACAGCCGGCGCACCCGGGAGCGTCGCCCCAGCGTCTGGCGTGACTCGCGGCTCGTGCTCATCGGTGTCGTCGTGCTGGCGATGGCCTTCGCGGAGGGTTCGGCCAACGACTGGCTCCCGCTGCTCATGGTCGACGGGCACGGCGTCTCCGCCGCGAGCGGGTCGCTCGTCTACGCGGGCTTCGCGCTCGCGATGACCGTCGGTCGCTTCGCGGGCGGCCCGTTCGTGGTCCGCTACGGACGGCGCGCGGTCCTGTCGGTCAGCGCCGTCGGTGGGGCGATCGGCGTCGCCGGGGTCGTCTTCGCGCCGAACCCGGTCCTGGCAGGCATCGCCGTCGCACTCTGGGGCCTCGGCGCCTCGCTCGGGTTTCCCGTGGCGATCTCCGCGGCCGGCGACGACCCCGAGCGGGGCGCCGAGCGGGTCAGCGCTGTCGCGACGAGCGGCTACCTGGCCTTCCTCGTCGGCCCGCCGCTGCTCGGCTTCCTCGGCGAGCACGCGGGACTGCGCCAGGCGATGCTCGTGGTCGCCGCCCTGCTCGTCGTCGCGGCGCTGGCCGCCCGTGGTGCCAACCCGCCCCCGTCGACTCCTGCCACCCCGACGGACCGCGCCATCCGACCACCCGCGGCCACCCGTGACCCGCGTTGACACAGCACGGCGGTTGACCACAGCAGGTGCTGCCGAACGGGCCTGCTCTGCCAGTGACTGCTGTGGTCAACCGCCGTGGGCGGGGCGGGCGTCGTCCTCGGTGCGGTCGGCGCCGCAGCGCCAGCACCGTCCGGCCGGGCCCTCGTTGAGCGCCCCGCAGTCCGGGCAGACCTCGGACAGCCAGCAGGCCGCGTCCCCGCCGTCGGGCCGGCTCACGTGCTGAGGATCGTCCGTCATGTTCCCTCCCCGTGGTCGTCGTGGCGTCTCGATGGTCCTGTCGTGCCGATGTTCCCACGACGTAGCCTGCGGCGTGCTCGCCGCCACATCGCCGCCGCCGCGCCTCCGGGTCATCCAGGTGGTCTGGGTCCTGGGGTATCTGGTCGGCACGACCATGCACGTCGCCGACCTGGTGCTCGGCGGCTCCGAGCCGTACGCCGGGTTCTGTGGGTGTGGTTCGGAGGTGCGGCCGGTGCCGGTGGAACGGTGCGAGGCCGAGCCGGTCGTCGAGGCCGTGGCAGTGGGCGTCAGCGTGCGCACCGGGGCCGCGCACCGCTCAGGTGACGAGCGGCGAGCTTTCCCGCTGCGCGCTCCGCTGGATCGCCTTCAGTGGGTACGGGGCGGCCCGGCTCACCTGCTGGAACTCGCGGTAGAAGTCCCCCATCACCGCGGCGACCGGCGCATCACGGACCAGAGCTGCCGCGAGGACCGCAGGAGCGCCCTCCGGTACCGCACCCTGCGCGCAGGAGCGCACGAACTCCCTGCGTTCTACCGGCCCGTACCCGTACAGAGCGACGGCCAGCCAGTTCACCAGGTAGGTCGCGGCGTAGTGCCGGTCGTAGCCGCGGTGGGCGTCGAAGAAGGCGGTCTCGTCCTCGGCGAGCTCGAAGCGGGTGGAGATCGCGAGGCCGTAGTCGGCGAAGAAGAGCCGCCTGCCGTCGGTCAGGATGTTCTGGAAGTGGGTGTCGAAGTGCAGCATCCCGCGGGAGTTCATGAACGAGATGCCGGCTGCCAGCTCGCGGTCGACCATGGCGCAGGCCCGCTCGGCGGCCTCGCCACCGGCCTCGACCTCGACGCTCAGCCAGTCGTGCAGGTTCTGGGGGATGTACTCCAGGAACAGCATGATGCTCGCCGTGGACTGCCGCAGCTCGTCGATCCGGCGACGTACCTCTGGACCGCCACCCCAGTAGGTGACCGCCCGTTCCACGTCGGCCAGCTCCTCGGGGAGCGGCTGGCCGGCGTCCGGCAGCACCCGCCAGTGGTACAGCAGGGGGAAGCCCTCGTGTTCTCCCGCGATCACCCAGCCCGTCGTCATGATCTGCGCGGCCAGCTCCCGCCAGGCGCCGAACCCGGGGCCGCCGATGGTGCCGACGCCGTAGTGGCAGAAGTCCGGCAGCCCGAACAGGTTCGCCGTGGAGCGGACGTTCTCGGGCCGGCGCTCAAGATCGGTGAGGCGCACCTGCTTGACGAAGACCGGGGTCCCTTCGACCTCCAGCAGGACCGTCCTGCCGCCTATGCCGGTACCGATCGGCGTGGCGGCGTCCACGAGCTCGCGCAGCGTGTGATCGCCGCACAGCGACAGCGCGCTGGAGGCGGCACCGTAGGCGGCGAGCCGCGCGGCGCGGGACATGTCAGGGCTCTGCACGCTCTGCCTCCGTCCGGGCGCCCGCGTCTCGTGCCGCCGCTTCGGCGGGCACCGCGGCAGGAGCCGCGACCACCCTCTCACGGGGGACGACGGCGCCACCGGCCGCTGTGGCGGAACGACGCCGTCGGGCAGGCGCGTCTCGCCCTGCCCGAGGGAGACAGCGAGCTGGTCGCGGTCGTGCCCTGCAAATCCCCTGGCGCCGGCCCGGGGCCACGTGGCAGCATCCGGCGACAGACAGCTCGCCCTCAAGGAGACCGCCAAGGAGACCGCTCATCCAGACCGATTCCGTCTTCGAGGCACTGCTGATCGGTGGCCGCTCAGGTGTCGGCAAGACCACTGTCGGCTGGGAGGTCTCCGCGCAGCTGCAGGCCGCGCGAGTCGCCCACTGCCTGGTCGAGGGCGACAACCTCGACCAGGCGTTCCCCGCTCCGCCCGGCGACCCGCACCGCTCCGCGATGACCGAGGCCAACCTCGCGGCGGTCTGGGGCAACTACGCCGCCCTCGGATATCGCAGGCTGGTCTACACGAACACCGTCTCCGTCCTGGAGCCCGACCTGATCGCCCGGGCCATGGGTGGTGCGCCCCGGATCGTCGCCGTGCTCCTGACCGCCGACGACGAGACCGCACGGCGGCGCCTCGGGACGCGCGAGATCGGGAGCCAGCTCGACGCCCACGTGGCGCGCAGCGGCTCGATGGCCCGGCACCTGGAGGCGACGGCGCCGGCGTCGGTCATCCGGGTTCCGACCGGCGGGCGCGCCGTCACGGCTGTCGCGCGCGACGTCATCGCCGCGACGGGCTGGGCCCCGGGCCCACCCGACGCCCCCGACGGCGATCGGTGGCTCGAGTACCGGTAGTGCGCGAGTCGCCCTTGCCTCACCGCGGCATTCAGGGCAGAGTCTGGGGTGACGCACCTCACACCGTCGTGAGGGGCGTCGTCAAAGGAGGTGCCCATGACGAACACCGAATTTGTGACGCTGCGCCGTTCGATCGAGCAGCTGCGCCAGAGCGTGTCCGGGGTGCGCAGCGCCTTCGGTGACGCACCGGAGGTGCGCCGGCTCGTGAACGACCTCGAGCGGCTGGAGATCGACGCGGCAGAGCTCGCGTCGGCGGAGCCCTTGCGGCAGCTGCGGACGCCGGGCCGCGTGCCGGAGCACGTCGTCGTGCCCGACACCCCGCTGGACGAGGCGATGTTCACCGATGCCGACGACGAAGGGCTCGGCGGCTACCACGGCGACCGGTCGTGACGACGACCGCGCGTGACGCCGGGGGGCGCGGCGTCGGCGGGCGAGGCGTCGACAGCCCGGGTCGTGCCGCGATCGGTGCGCGGACCCTGCGGTCGGACCGGTGGTGGCTGCCACCGCTGGCGACGACCGTCGGTCTGCTGATCTTCATCGGGTACGCGACGGTGCGGACGTTCCAGCAGAAGTACTTCTTCGCGGACGAGCGCTACTTGACGCCGTTCTACTCGCCGTGCGTCTCGCTCGGGTGCGCGTCCGAGCCGGGCGCCGCACACTTCGGGATGTTCCTGCCGGACCACCCGCTGATCCCGTACGCGGCGCTCAGCCTGCCGTTCCTGCTGCTGTTCCGGCTGACCTGCTACTACTACCGCAAGGCGTACTACCGGTCGTTCGCCCTCGCCCCCGCGGCGTGCGCCGTGCCGGAGCCCCACGCGACGTACACCGGCGAGACCCGCTTCCCGCTGGTCCTGCAGAACGTCCACCGGTACTTCTTCTACGTCGCGGTGGTCATCTCGATCATCAACACGTACGACGCCATCGTCGCGTTCCGGCATCCCACCGACGGTCTCGTCGTCGGCGTGGGCAACCTCGTGCTGCTCGTGAACGTCGTGCTGTTGTGGTGCTACACGGCGTCGTGCCACTCGTGCCGGCACGTGATGGGCGGCCGCCTCACGCACTTCTCGAAGCATCCCGTGCGCTACCGGCTGTGGACCTGGGTGTCCGCGCTCAACACGCGGCACGCGACGTTCGCGTGGACCACGCTCGGCACGCTGATCCTGACCGACCTCTACGTCGCGCTCGTCGCGAGCGGGACCATCACCGACCTGCGCCTGGTCGGATAACCGGACTGGAGCCCAGCCTTGACGGAGATCGAACGGCACGACTACGACGTCCTCGTCATCGGCGCCGGGGGTGCCGGGCTGCGGGCCGCCATCGAGGCGCGCGAACGCGGGCTGAGGACGGCGATCGTCTGCAAGTCGCTGTTCGGCAAGGCGCACACGGTGATGGCGGAGGGCGGGTGCGCCGCGGCCATGGGCAACGTCAACGAGAACGACTCGTGGCAGGTGCACTTCCGCGACACCATGCGCGGCGGGAAGTTCCTGAACAACTGGCGGATGGCGGAGCTGCACGCCAAGGAGGCACCCGACCGGGTCTGGGAGCTGGAGACGTACGGCGCGCTGTTCGACCGCACGAAGGACGGCCGGATCAGTCAGCGCCACTTCGGGGGGCACACCTACCCGCGCCTCGCGCACGTCGGCGACCGGACCGGGCTGGAGCTGCTCCGGACCATGCAGCAGCGCATCGTCGCGCTGCAGCAGGACGACTTCGCCGAGACGGGTGACTACGAGGCCCGGCTGCGCGTGTTCGCCGAGTGCACGGTCACGGAGCTCCTGAAGGATCCCGCCGTGGGCCCCGACGGCGCCATCGCCGGGGCACTCGGCTACTGGCGCGAGTCGGGCCGGCTCGTCGTCTTCTCGGCGCCCGCGGTGGTGCTGGCCACGGGCGGGATCGGCAAGTCGTTCCAGGTCACGTCGAACTCGTGGGAGTACACGGGGGACGGCCACGCCCTCGCGCTCCGCGTCGGTGCCGATCTGGTGGACATGGAGTTCGTCCAGTTCCACCCGACCGGCATGGTCTGGCCGCCCAGCGTCAAGGGCATCCTCGTCACGGAGGGCGTGCGGGGGGACGGCGGGGTGCTGAAGAACTCGGACGGCAAACGCTTCATGTTCGACTACGTGCCCGACGTCTTCAAGGGGCAGTACGCCCAGACCGAGGACGAGGCGGACCGCTGGTACGACGACCAGGAGAGCAACCGCCGCACGCCCGACCTGCTGCCCCGCGACGAGGTGGCCCGCGCGATCAACACCGAGGTCAAGGAGGGGCGCGGCTCCCCGCACGGCGGCGTGTACCTCGACATCGCGAGCCGCATGCCTGCCGAGGAGATCAAGCGGCGCCTGCCGTCGATGTACCACCAGTTCAAGGAGCTGGCCGACGTCGACATCACCGCCGAGCCGATGGAGGTCGGCCCCACGTGCCACTACGTGATGGGCGGCATCCAGGTGGACCCGGACACCGGCCAGTCCCGGGTTCCAGGGCTGTTCGCGGCGGGGGAGTGCGCGGGCGGGATGCACGGCTCGAACCGCCTCGGCGGCAACTCGCTCTCCGACCTGCTGGTGTTCGGCCGGCGCGCGGGGCTCGGCGCGGCCGACTACGTCGTCGGCCTGGAGCGCCGTCCCGCCGTGCAGGCCGCGGACGTCGACGCGGCCGCCGTGCTCACGCTCGCCCCGTTCGACGCGCCGGCGCACGGCGGACCGGACGACGCCGAGAACCCGTATACCCTGCACGCCGAGCTGCAGCGGATGATGAACGACCTGGTCGGCATCATCCGCACGGAGACCGAGGTCGCCGAGGCGCAGCGGCGCCTCGGCGAGCTCCGCGCACGGGTGGGGCACGTGTTCGTCGAGGGGCACCGCCAGTACAACCCCGGCTGGCACCTGGCGCTGGACCTGCGCAACATGCTCATGGTCAGCGAGGCGGTGGCGGCGTCGGCCCTGCTGCGCACGGAGAGCCGCGGCGGGCACACCCGCGAGGATCACCCGGGGCTCGACCCCGAGTGGCGCCACCGGGTGCTGGTGACGCGCCGCGCCCGCGACGGCGCGGACAGCACGGACGGCGCGGAGTCCGAACAGGTGGTGCCGCGCGTCGTCGTCGAGCCCGCCGAGCGGGTGCCGATGCGCGCGGACCTGCTCGCGCTGTTCGATCTCACCGAGCTCGAGAAGTACTACACGGACGCCGAGCTGGCGGAGCATCCCGGGCGACCGGCAGATCCCGGGCGACCGGCCGATCCAGTGGGAGGAACCGCATGAGCTACACGGGCACGTTCCGGATCTGGCGCGGGGACGCCGACGGCGGTGCGCTGGCCGACTTCCGGGTGGAGGTCAACGAGGGCGAGGTGGTGCTCGACGTCCTGCACCGGCTGCAGGCCACGCAAGCCCCCGACCTGGCGGTGCGGTGGAACTGCAAGGCCGGTAAGTGCGGGTCGTGCTCGGCGGAGATCAACGGCAAGCCACGCCTGCTGTGCATGACACGGATGTCCGTGTTCGAGCGCGACGACGTCGTGACCGTGACCCCGATGCGGACGTTCCCGGTGATCCGCGACCTGGTGACCGACGTGTCGTTCAACTACGCGAAGGCCCGCGAGATCCCGTCATTCACCCCTCCGGCCGACCTGGCACCGGGGGAGTACCGGATGGCGCAGGTCGACGTCAACCGGTCGCAGGAGTTCCGCAAGTGCATCGAGTGCTACCTGTGCCAGGACACCTGCCACGTGGTGCGCGACCACGAGGAGAACAAGGAGTCGTTCGCCGGCCCGCGGTTCCTCATGCGGATCGCCGAGCTGGAGATGCATCCGCTCGACGTCGCGGACCGGGTGCCCGCCGCACAGGAGGAGCACGGCCTCGGCCGGTGCAACATCACCAAGTGCTGCACCGACGTGTGCCCGGAAGGCATCAAGATCACCGACAACGCGCTGATCCCGATGAAGGAGCGCGTCGCCGACCGGCGCTACGACCCGCTGGTCTGGCTGGGGCGGACCATCTCGCGGCGGCGCGGCTGACGGAAGCCCTGCTATCTTCGTCGCAGTCGTCCAGGTCCGCCTTGTCCTGGACCGCAGAGCTGTTCCGCCCGGTGACGGGGGCGGCGGAGGGGGCGCGTGCCCCGCCCCACCGCAGTCCTGGATGTCCCCAGGCGGGCCACGGGTCGCACCCCTTCCCGCAGCACGCGGGACGTAGCAGTCAGGCGCCGGCGACCCCGGGTGGCCCGTCCCGCCGCGCGGCGATGAGGACACCTCATGCCCCGAGCCGCCACCGGCTACGGCCCCCTGCTGCGCACCCCCGGCGCCGCCGCCTTCTATGCCACCGCTGCCCTCGGCCGCACCGGCATCGCCATGACGGGCCTCGGCCTCGTCTGGCTGCTGCACGACCGCACCGGCTCCTACGCGACGGCGGGCCTCGCCGCCGCGGGGTTCGCCCTGGCCGAGGCCCTCGTCGGGCCGCACGTCGCCCGCCTGGTCGACCGGTTCGGCCAGACCCGCGTCCTGCCGTTCTACCTGCTCGGGCACGGGGCCGCCGTCGTCGGCCTGCTCGTGTCGACCACGCCGGCCGCCGCCGTCGCCGCCGCCACCTGTGCGGGCGCGGCCGTACCCCAGCTCGGCGCCCTGTCCGCCGCCCGCTGGGCGCACCTGCTCCGACGCGGACGTGCCGACGAGCTGCCCACCGCCTTCTCCCTGGAGTCGCTGGCCAACGCCACCGCCTTCCTCCTCGGACCGGTGCTGGTCACCGTGCTCGGCGCCGCCGGCCACCCGGCCCTGGCGACCGCGATCGCCGCGGCCCTCATCCTCGGTGGGGGCGCCGCGCTGACCGCCCAGCGCCACACGGCACCGCCCCCGGCCGAACGGCGCGTCGCCGGCGCACCGCGCGAACGGTCCTCCCTGCTGCGGCCTGCCTTCCTGCTCCTCGCGCTGCTCAACCTCGCGATCGGCCTCTACTTCGGCACCATGGGTGTGGCGGTCACCGCATTCGCCGTCGGCCAGGGCGCCCCCGCCGTGGCGACGCCGATCATCGCCGCCGCCAGCCTCAGCGGTCTGCTCGCCGGCTGGCTCTACGGACTGCGGAAGCATCCCACCCCGGCCCGCCGCCAGCTCGTCCTCGCCACCACCTACCTGACGGCGACCGCGGCACTGCTTCCCCTCGCACCGTCCGCCGTCTGGCTCGGCGTCGGCGTGGTCCTCACGGAGGCCGCGATCCCGCCGACCCTCGTGCTGCTGACCGTGCTCACCGAGAAGGCCGTCCGGTCCGCGGCACTCACCCAGGCCTTCACCTGGAACAACTCCGCGGGCGCGGCCGGGTCGGCGCTCGCGGCGGCACTGGCGGGGCGCGCCGCCGACACGTGGGATGCGTCGGCGGCGCTCCTGCTGGCGCCGCTGGCCGGGCTCCTCCTGGTGGCGCTGTCGCTGGCCCTCTCGCGGGTCCTGTCGCCGGCGGTCAGCTGGAGGCGAGCGAGCCGAGCAGCCTGAGCCGTTCGGCGGAGTCCGAGCCGGGCGTCGCACCGACGAAGACGATGCGCTGCGAGGGGGCGTCGGGCAGGTGGAAGCTCTCGGTGTTGAGCGTCATCCTGCCGACCAGCGGGTGCTCGTACTCCTGGACGGAGTGCGTGCACTCGGCGACCGGGTGCGCCGACCAGATCCGGACGAAGTCGGGGCTCTTGATGCTCAGCTCCCCGACGAGCTCGTTCAGGGCCGGGTCGTCCGGCTGGTCGCCCGAGGCCATCCGCAGGTAGGACGCGACATACGTGGCCTCGAGCTCCCAGTCCACGAAGAGCTCCCGCGGCGCGGGGTCGAGGAACATCCGGCGGGCCAGGTTCGGCCGTTGGTCGCGCTCGATGCCCAGGAGGGCGAAGCCCAGCGGGTTGCCACCGAGCAGGTCCGTGCGCCGTCCGACGACGACCACCGCCTGCTCCGTCATGCTCTCGGCGAGGAGCTGAACGGTGTCCCGCAACCGCTCGGGACCGAGCTCGCGCCGCACGACCTGCGCCGGCCAGGCCAGCCGGAGCAGGTGCAGGCGCTCGTCCTCGTCGAGCCGGAGCGCGTTCGCTATGGAATCCAGCACGGCGTCGGAGATCTGGTGGCTCTCGCCCTGCTCGATGCGCGTGTAGTAGTTCACGCTCATTCCGGCGAGCCGCGCGACCTCCTCGCGCCGCAGGCCCGGCACGCGGCGCTGCTCGCCGTACGTCTCGACCCCGGCGACGGCGGGGGTCAGGGCCTCCCGGCGAGAGCGCAGGAAACCCGCGAGCTCGGTGTTCCGATGTTCGGTCATGCGCCAATGGTCCACCCGCCTGCCCGGAGGGGCCATACCCGATCTCCACCCGAGACATCCCCT
This sequence comes from Promicromonospora iranensis, assembly GCF_028994775.1. GTDB lineage: Bacteria > Actinomycetota > Actinomycetes > Actinomycetales > Cellulomonadaceae > Promicromonospora > Promicromonospora iranensis_A. Next base: position 120,869 of record NZ_JAJQMN010000005.1, read on the forward strand.
GCCGTGGGTACCCACGGCAGGGTCTGGTGCCGCCTGACGGCCGGGCGCACGATGACGGCATGAGCGAGACGAACAGCGCCATGACCAGCACAGACATCACCACAGAGGCCAGCAGCACGCGCAGCAGCACGAGCAGCACGGAGGTCGGCAGCATGGGGACCGGCAAGAAGATCATCGCCGTCGTGGGCGCGACCGGGCAGCAGGGCGGCGGCCTCGCCCGGGCGATCCTCGGCGACCCGCAGGGCCCGTTCGCACTGCGTGTCCTGACCCGCCGCACGGACTCGGCGGCGGCCCGCGAGCTCGCGGCACGCGGAGCCGACGTCGTCCATGCGGACCTGGACGACGAGGCGAGCATGCTGCGGGCGTTCGAGGGTGCCTACGGCGCCTTCGTCGTGACCAACTTCTGGGCCGAGCGGACCCCCGAGGAGGAGGCCGCACGTACCCGGCCGCAGATGGAGCTCGACCAGGCGGGCGTCGCGGCGCGGGCGGCGAAGGCCGCGGGGCTCAAGCACGTGATCTGGTCCACGCTGGAGGACACCCGGCCGCACTTCGAGCACCTCGGCAGCGAGCTGCCCACGTTGCTGGACCGCTACAAGGTGCCGCACTTCGACGCCAAGGGCGAGGCGGACAACCTCTTCACCAGCCTCGGTGTGCCGACCACCTTCCTGCTGACGACCATGTTCTACGAGGCGTTCCTCGTCGGACAGGGCCCGCGCCGGGACGAGGACGGCCGTCTCGCCCTGACCAACCCGATGGGTGACTCGGCTCTCGCCGTCGTCGCGGCGGAGGACATCGGCCGCACCGCCTACGGGATCTTCCGCGCGGGCGCCCGGTACGTGGGCCGCACCGTCGGCCTCGCCGGTGACCACCTGACCGGCGTCCAGCTCGCCGAGACGTTCACCAGGGTGCTGGGGGAGCGCGTCGAGTACCGCCCGCTGACCCACGACCAGATGCGGTCCGCGGGCTTCCCGGGTGCCGACGAGATCGGCAACATGTACCAGTTCTACGCGGAGGCCGCCGACTACTTCGTCGGGGTCCGCGACATCGACCTGGTCCGGCGAGAGCTCCACCCGGACCTGGTGTCGTTCGAGGACTGGCTGACGGTCCACAAGGACCAGATCCCGCTGGGCTGAGAGAGCGGCCGGGCTCGCCGGGACCTGTCCCGACGAGCCCGACCAGTGGAGGGTGGTCAGTTCTGCACGCGCTTGCGCGGCCGCCGGGTCAGCAGGGGGTCGTGACCCCGCGGTCGGCCGACGGGCTTGACGCCTTCCAGCGCCTGCGACAGTGCGTCCGGGGTGACGACGGTGCCGTCCTCCCGGGCATGGAGCGCCGCCATCACCTGGTCGGCCGCCAGCCGGAGGGAGATTCCGGCGCCCTTGGCCGCGGCGACCAGGAGTTCGGTGGCCGCCGTCTCGTCCACGCCGCGTACCGCGACGATGACGCCCTTGGCCTGCTCGATCACGGCCTGGCTGACGAAGGCTCGGTTGACCGCGCCGTCCGACTTGCGCTCCAGCGCCTCCTTCTGGACCGGCGTCACGTCGACGACGTAGCCGACCAGCTGGGGCGACTGGTCCCGGGCGCTCTGCGAGCCCTGCCCGGTCACGACGACCGACCGGGTGCGGCCGCTGCGGTCCACGATCCGGTGTGCGCAGGCGAAGGGCCTGCCGAGCCGGAGGGCCTCGCCGGCCGCCCGGACCACGCGGCTGCGGTCGTCCGGGTGCTTGCGCGAGCGGAGCGCCTCGAGGCCGGGCTCGACCTCGTCCCGCTTCCAGCCGTGCATGGTGTAGACCTCGTCGGACCACCACCAGCTGCCGGAGGCCAGCTCGACGCTGTACCGACCGACGAGGAGGTTGGTCCCGAGACCGAGGGCGCGGGACAGATCCGCTGCAGAGAACCCGGGTGATGGGGCTTCGCCGTCGCCTCCGACGCCGTCCGCGAGTGCTGCTTGGGCTTGTGTGAGGACTGACATGTGAACCTCCCAGATCCGATTCGGACCGGGAGCCGCTTCATGACTCCGAGTCTCCGACTATAGAACGGCAGGGACGATTCGGACAGTCGAAACTCGAGATCGCCGTTATTCCGGCTCGCGTCGTCCCTGCTCAGGGGCCTTGTCGAGCGGTTCGAGCAGTGCTGTGGCGCCCTGCTTCCAGCGGCTGAGCGCGTACGCGCCGACGTCGCCCTCGATGGCCAGGCACGCGGCGGCACCGAGGAGGACGTCGTCGCGGAGCCCCGGCTCCTGCTCGACGAGCCGGCCCGCGAGGTCGCGCGCCGCGATCTGCTCGTGGACCGAGTCGGCCTCCACGTGCTCGTCGAAGTACCGCGTGGTGTCGGCGTCGTGCCCGAGACGCCGGAAGCCGTTCCCGTACAGGCGGCTGGGGACCGACGACGTGATCTCGTACGCGGCCAGGTGGCCGACGATCGCACCCCGGAGCCGGCGGTGCACCGCGAACAGGGACATGGTGTTCAGCGACACCAGCGCCGGCGTCGGTACGGCGTCGAGGTACCTGCCGTAGGTGTCGTCGAGTCCGGCGCGGCGCATGGTGGCCGCGAAGAGCTCGGAGTGCAGGTAGCCGGACCGGCCGCCGCCGTACTCGTCGGCCTGGATCTCGACCAGGGCGGCCTTGGGTGCGCCGTACAGGCGCGGGATCGCCCAGGTGTGGGGGTCGGCCTCCATCAGCTGGTAGATCGAGCGCAGGGCCAGGAACTCGCGGGCCTGCTCGGCGTCGGCGCGCTTCGCGACGTACCGCGCCATGCTGGGGCTGTCGTCGGCCTCGGCCAGCTCGAACAGCCGCCGCGCGATGCCGGCGGCGTCGGTCGCGTCGCACTCCGGCCGGCCGGCCCGAGCCCGGACCGCGGCCTCGAACGGAACCTCGAGCGACTGGCGTACGGCCAGGAGCGACGGCTCCCACTCCCAGGCGTCGTCGACGCGGTCCACGCCGCGGTGGTGCAGCTCGTACAGGATCGTCAGGGCGAGCTGCAGGTCCCCGTCGTGCAGGATGCCGTCGGACTGCAGGGTGTCGTCGGGCTGCAGGGCGTCGGCGACCGCCGCCCGCAGCGGTGCGAGCCGGGCGGGCGTGTCGTCAGAGGGCGGCCCCGCCGTGAGCGCGGCGAGCAGCGCCGAGCTCACCGGGCCCCGCGGACGGGGAAGCGGTAGGCGGACGCCGCTGCGCGTGGCACGCCGACCGGCGTCGTTCGTGGACGTGTGGTCCCGCACTGGGGTCGTAGTCATGTGGAGGCTCCTGATCGTGCACCGGCCGCGCCTCTCCTCGACGCCGCGCCCATCGTGCTCCGGAAGCGGCTGACTCGCGAGGCGTGCGTCGCAGGGGCACGTGCCGGACGGTGCCGGACGGGTGCCGGACGGGTGCCGGGACGCACGGCGGTTTGTGCCACGGGTTGCGAGTGCCACTCGCCGTCTTACGTTGGGGCCGAGGTCAGGAAGAGGCCGCACCGGTGGAGCACGGGCCACCGTGGCTCGTGCTCGCCTCGCCCGGAACGACTCCGGGCGGGGAGGACGACGACAGGAGTCCGACATGAGTGGAACGGACAATCCGTACGGCACAGGGGCCGGTTCGCGATCCTGGTCACCCGGCCGTGAGGAGAGCGGCGGCGGTTCGGAGACGACCGGCGTCAAGGAACGCGCCAGCGCGGCGGCGTCACAGGTGGGCGACGCGGGCCGCGAGACGATGCATGAGGCGAAGGAGCGTGCGCGCGACGTCGCCCACGAGGCGACCGACCGCACTCGCGGTCTGGTCGACCGTACGCGGACCGAGCTGAGCACTCAGGTGGCGTCGCAGCAGCAGCACCTCGCGGGCGGGCTGCGCGCCCTGGGCGACGAGCTGGGCCAGATGTCCAGCGGCAGCGAGGACCCGGGCTACGCGACCGACCTGGTCCAGCGCGCCGGGGCGGCCACCGGCCAGGTCGCGCAGTGGTTCGAGGAGAGGGAGCCGAGCGACGTCCTGCACGAAGTCGAGGACTTCGCCAGGCGTCGGCCGGGCATGTTCATCCTGATGGCGGCGGGTGCCGGCCTGCTCGTCGGGCGGCTCCTGCGGGGCGCGAAGGATGCCCCCAGCAGCGGTGACGGGAGTGGCGACGGCGATGTCCGGCGTGACGTCGACCGGTCCGGGCCCACGAGCACGGGCGGTGCCACGAGCACGGGCGGTCCCACGAACGCGGGCGGCCTGAGCGGTACGGGCGCCGGCGCGGTCGGATCGGGTGCGCAGGGCGGTGAGCCGGACATCGGCCGCAGCGGCGCGTTCCCGGCCCTCGCGAACAGCAACCTGCCGCAGGACCCGCAGGTCCCGACGTCCGCGGGCGAGACGCCGCCGACGTTCCCGCCCCCGACGGCTGACGGTGTCCGCCCGCAGACCGGAGGTGAGCGCGATGTCGAGCACCCGTGACCCGTTCGCTGCTTCCAGCGCAGCGCCGTCCAACGCAACACCGGGGACGACCGGCCGCGACGACAGAAGCGTCGGGGAGCTCGTCGGCGAGGTCAGTCGGGACCTCTCGACGCTGATCCGGCAGGAGGTCGAGCTCGCGAAGGCCGAGGCCACGCAGTCCGCCAAGCGCGCGGGGAAGGGCGCCGGCATGTTCGGCGGCGCCGGCGTGGCGGGCCACATGGTCCTGCTGTTCCTGTCGCTCGCCCTGTGGTGGGCGCTCGGCACCGTCATGGGCGGTGGCTGGTCGGGACTGGTCGTGGCCGGTGTCTGGGCCGTGATCGCCGCGGTGCTCGCGATGCGCGGGCGCAGCGAGCTCAAGTCGGTCGAGGGTCTGCCGCAGACCGCTGACTCGGTCAAGAAGATCCCCGACGCACTGCGAGGACACGAGGAGAGGAACCCATGAGCACCAGCGATCCCAACGAGATCCGGGAGAACATCGAGCGCACGCGCGAGGAGCTGAGCCATGACGTCGACACGCTCGGCGACCGCGTGACTCCCAGCCACATCGCGGAGCGGCAGAAGGAGAAGGTGAAGTCCCGCGTGTCCGAGGTCAAGGAGCGGGTGATGGGCTCGGTGCATCACACGACCGACTCGGCGGGCAGCACGACGCACGACATGGCGGACAAGGGGCGCGAGAAGGCGGCCTCGGTCGCCGACTCGGCCCGGCACACCGCCTCGTCCGCGGCGGACTCCGTCCGCTCGGCCCCGCGCGTGGTGCGGGAGCGGACGGAGGGCAACCCGCTCGCCGTCGGCCTGGTCGCCTTCGGCGTCGGGCTCGCGCTCGCGTCCCTCATGCCGTCGACCCGCGCCGAGCAGCGTGCGGCCACGGCGGCGAAGGAGAAGGCCGCGCCGCTCGTCGACGACATCAAGTCGACGGCGAGCGACGTCGCGCACGACCTCCAGGAGCCGGCGAAGGAGAGCATGGAGGCGGTCCGCGATGCCGCGAAGGACGCGGCACAGCAGGTCGGCCAGCACGGCCGCGAGGCAGCCTCCGACGTCCGATCGCAAGCGACCGGTAACGGCTGATCCTGCCGTAGGTCGGTGTCGGCCGGTGCCGCCGGCCGGCACCGGCCGACCTCGTCCTGGGAGATGACATGAGCGACAGCAACGACGCGGTATCTCGACGCGACACCCCGCAGCGCACCGAGACAGCGGAGCGCGGTGACGCCCCCGCCCCCGACGACCGGCGGAAGCCGGACTCTCCGCCGGCACTGCACGGCAGGACCTGGACCTACGTTCTGCGCAACAGCGTGCGGCAGTTCTCGCGCGACCAGTGCACCGACCTGGCCGCAGCGCTGACCTACTACGCGGTGCTCGCCGCGGCGCCCGCACTCCTCGCGCTGGTCTCGGTGCTCGGCCTGGTCAGCAACGGAGGCCAGGCCGTGGAGCGGGTGATCGGCACGATGGACGGCGTGCTGCCGCCCGACGTGCTGTCAGTGGTCCGACCGCTCATCGAGAACGCCGCCGGTGGCGGCGGTAAGGCAGGGTTCGCCCTCATCCTCGGTGTCGCGTTGGCCCTGTGGTCGGCGTCCGGGTACGTCGGCGCGTTCGGGCGCGCGATGAACCGCATCTACGAGATCGAGGAGGGCCGACCCGTCTGGAAGCTCCGCCCCGTGATGCTGCTGGTCACCCTCGTGGCCGTCGTCATAGCGGCGCTCATCGTGGCGGCGCTCGCGCTCAGCGGGCCGGTCGCGCAGGCGGTCGGTGACGCCGTCGGCCTCGGGTCGACCGCGGTGACGGTCTGGAGCATCGCCAAGTGGCCGGTGGTGCTGCTGCTGGTCGTGGTGCTCGTGGCGATCCTCTACCACGTCACCCCGAACGTGCGGCAGCCCAAGATGCGCTGGCTCAGCGTGGGCGCGTTCGTCGCGATCCTGGTCTGGATCCTCGCGTCCGCCGCGTTCGGCTTGTACGTCGCGACGTTCTCGAGCTACGACGCGACGTACGGCTCGCTGGCCGGAATCATCGTGTTCCTCCTGTGGCTGTGGATCACGAACCTCGCGCTGCTGTTCGGCGCGGAGCTGGACGCAGAGCTCGAGCGGGGCCGCGAGCTCCAGGGTGGCATCGCCGCCGAGGAGACGGTGCAGCTGCCGCCCAAGGACGCCCGCGCGAGCGAGAAGCGGGAGGCGAAGCGCCTCAAGGAGGTCGAGCGTGGCCGGGAGCTCCGACTCGCGGCCCAGCGGGCGACGGGCGACGAGCGGACCGGTGACGACGAGCGGACGGCCGACGAGAGGGCCGCCGACGAGCGCACGATCGACGGGGAGCGGGCCGTCGGCGAGCGCACGCAAGCCGAGGACCGCACGGGCAGCCGGGCCGACCACCGAGCCTGAGCGGGCCTGGGCCCGGGTACGGCGCCCGACCCGACGGCAAGACCGAAGAACCTGACCGAACCTGGAGGGAGCCGGCATGACGACGTCGGACGACACACGGACCGCTCAACCAGACATCACCGTCACGGCGTGCCCCGACGGGCCGCTGCTGGTGCGCGGTCCGGCGACGATCCTGGGGCCGGACGGCGAGCCCGTCCCCCGCCGTCGGGCCACCGTGGCGCTGTGCCGCTGCGGAGGTACCGCGATCGCACCCTGGTGCGACGGGACGCACAAGGTGAACGGTTACCGCTCCGACGACTGACCGGAGGGCTGACCGAGCGGCGGCTGACCGAGCGGCCGCCCACGGAACGCCCGCTGACGCAGGTACGCGTGGAACCGGTCGAACAGCTCGAGCTGCCGGTGGTCGAGGTCGATGAGCCCGTCGAGCTGCACGGGATCCAGCCCGATCTCGTCGGCGTGCTCGCGCAGGGTCTGCCAGCCACTGATCCTGCCCAGCACCGCGGACCGCATGAGCTCCGCCTCGAGGACCGGCGACATCGGCGACCGGCGGGTGACCCGGCCGTTCAGCTTGAGCCGGCCGGCCTTCTCGGCGAGCCACGCGGCGAGCTGCCGGTGCCGACGGAACGGCACACCGAGCCGGTCCATCAGGTCGCGGTACAGCTCGCGCTCGCCCCGCAGCTGCTCGGTCGCCTCGGCCAGCTCGGCGTGGAAGGGCGTGTCGCGGTGGCTGCGGGTCATGAGCTCCATGCGCTCCAGCCCCGCCGTCGTGCCGGTGAGGTGGTCGGAGAGGTACAGCGAGAAGAGCTCCCGGTCCATCGAGTCGGGGATGCGCAGGGCGCCGCGGTGCCGCAGCGGCATGACGGACCCGCCGGGCGGGCGGGGCATCGCGGGGCGCAGCGGAGCCGACCGCGCGCCCTGGCCGACCGCCATCCCGGCCAGCAGCTCCTCGACCGCCTGCGCGGCGGTGTGGCGCGGCGCCCATCCGAGCTCCGTCCTGACTCGCGTGGCGTCGAGCACCGGGACGCTCATCGCCATGTCGAGCCAGCCCGGGTCCGCCCGCACCAGACGGCCGTCGTACGCGGCCACCAGTGCCGCTCGGACGGCGGCGGGCGGCACCTCGACCAGCCGGCCGTGTCCGACGATGCGCGCCAGGTCGGCGCCACGGAGCAGGCCGTCCGCGGCCACGTTGAACGCGCCGCTGGCCCGCTCGACGACCACGCGCCGATAGGCGTCCGCGACGTCGTCGGCATGGGTGGCCTGCAGTCTCAGCCCCGCGGGCAGCGGCAGCGCGGGCAGCCGACCCTGGCGCAAGAGCTGCGCCGGCACGAGCGGCCCCAGGAAGTACCGCACCACCGACTGTGCGGCGTCCGCCTGGAAGATCAGCGACGGGCGCAGGCGTGCCACTGCCAGCTCGGGGTGCGCGGCCTCCAGCTCGTCGAGCACGCGCTCCTGCGCCGCCTTGTCCACGCTGTAGTGCGACGTCTCGATCCCCTGGGTGGGCCAGTCCTCGCGCCTCGGCTCGTCGTCGTCGACGGGGGAGTACGCACCCACCGACGATGCGGCGACCAGGTGTGGCACACCCGCGCGGACCACCGCCTCGCCCACCCGACGGGTCCCCTCCACGTTGGTGCGGCGCAGCAGGTCGCGCTCGCGGTTCGGCTGGACCAGCCATGCGAGGTGGACGACGGCGTCCGCGCCCGCGAACAGCTCGGCGAGTCGCGCGACCACCGCCTCGGTCTCCTCGGCCGCTACATCGACCGGTGCCCACTCGGCATGCCGGTACGGTTCGGCGCTCCGGTCGGGCAGCCGCCGCGCGATGCCCAGCACCGACGTGACCTGCGGCTCCTGGTGCAGGGCCCGCACGAGCGCGGTCCCGGCGTTCCCTGTGGCTCCGACGACGACTACCCGCATGGAGTTACAGTCGCACCCGGCCCGGTCGCTCGCATCCGGCGCCTGACCGTGCGGGCGAGACCGTGCGGGCGGCGGCGCGTGCACCCATGCTGGCGGTATGCCCGACGCTAGTGTCCACTGTATGAAACGGTCGAGCGACGGCGATCTCACGATCGTCGGCTACGTCCGCACGTCGCGCGAGGCCGACCGGGCAGTGGTGCTCGTGCACGGTGTGGGCTCGTCGTCGCGGGCCTACCAGCGGCTCGCCGACCACCTCGTGGCGCACGGCGCGGTGCACGCCGTCGACCTGCCGGGATTCGGTTCATCACCCCACCTGCGCCGCGATGTCACGATCCCCGAGCACGCAGGCGCCGTCGCCCGGTACGTACGGGAGCACGTGCTCGACGCCGGGCTGCCGGCACCCGTCGTCGTCGGGCACTCCATGGGGGCACAGGTCGTGGGTCAGCTGCTCGCGGACCACCCGGACGCGGCGTCCGCCGGTGTCCTGATCGGCCCGACGGCGGAACCCGGCGCGCGGACCATCCCGCGCCAGGCGGCACGCCTGGCCGCCGACGCCGTCGGGGAATCGCCGCGGACCATCGGGGTGCTGCTCGTCGACGCCCTCGTGCGCTGCAGCATCCCCTACTACCTCTGGCAGCTGCGCAACGTCATCGGCTACCGTCTGGAGGACGTGCTGCCCCGCTCCACCGTCCCGGTGGTGGTGGTCCGCGGCGCCCGCGACGGGGTGGCGTCCCAGCGCTGGGCCGAGGAGCTCGCGGCCGCGGCACCGTTCGGGCAGCAGCGCACGGTACGAGGCCGGCACCACGCCATGGACGCCGATCCCGATGGCGTGGCGCAGATCGTGCTCGAGACCTGGCGGTCGGCGGGACGGGGCATCGCGTGACCGAACGACGTCGCTCGCCCGGCGGTACGCTCGCGCGCCTCGGCGCCTGGGCCGCCGACTACGCGTGGGCCACCGACCGGCAGCTGCGCCACCTCGTCCGACGCCCGGCGCTGCCCGCGGCAGGGGCCGGCGCGGGCGCCGCGGCGGGGGACAGCTCTGGTGAGCGGGCGCCCGTCGTGCTCCTGCCCGGCATCTACGAGACGTGGGAGTTCCTGGGACCCGTGGCGACGGCGCTCGCCCGCGCGGGCCACCCCGTGCACGCCGTCCCCGGCCTGGGGTACAACGCGCGGCCCGTCCCGGAGTCGGCGGAGAGGGTGATCGAGCACCTCGAACGGACCAGGCTGTGCGACGCCGTCCTCGTGGCGCACAGCAAGGGCGGGCTCATCGGCAAGCGGGTGCTGCTCTCTGCGGCGAGCGACCAGGTGCTCGGCATGGTGGCGATCGCCACGCCGTTCACCGGCTCCCGCTGGGCGCGGTACATGGTCTCGCGGGCGCTGCGGTCGTTCGACCCGCGCGACCCGGTGCTGCTGGCGCTCGCGGGCGAGCTGCTCGTCAACGAGCGCATCACCGCCGTCTACCCCCGCTTCGACCCGCACATTCCCGAGACCGGCCACCTGACGGGCGCGCGGAACGTCGAGCTCCCGCTGTCCGGCCACTTCCGGCCGCTCGGTCACCCCTTGCTCGTCGACACCGTCGTGCGCGAGGTGGCGCGGGTGGAGGCCGAGCACACGGTCCTCTGATCGCGTGCGCGTGCGCGTGCGCGTGCGCGTGCTCCTGGTCCGCGGTCCTGGCCGAAAAAAACGGCCCGGGATTCCGGATCGCCGGCTCCCGCGTGGTGAACTGGGAAGGTGCTCACCGTCCGTCACGGCTCGCCCCGCCGGCTCGACGTCGCCCTGACGCTGGGGCCGCTGGGGCACGGTCCCGCGGACCCGACGTTCCGCCGGGCGGCGGACGGCACGGTCTGGCGGACGTCGCTCCTGCCCACGGGGCCGGTGACGCAGCGCTTCGTGCCGGCCGGCCCGCACGAGGTGGTGGTGCACCTGTGGGGCGACGGCGCCAGGGAGGCCGCCGAGGCGCTGCCGGCGCTGCTCGGCGAGGACGACGACGTCACCGGTTTCACGCCACCGCCCGAGGTGCGCGACGCCCACCGCCGTGCCGCGGGGATGCGGATGGCACGCAGCGGCCGCGTGCTGGAGGCCCTCGTGCCTGCCGTGCTGGAGCAGCGCGTGCAGACCGTGACGGCGCACCGGGCGTGGCAGTGGCTCGTCCGGCGGTACGGCACGCCGGCACCGGGTCCGACGCCGGACGGTGTGCGGGGCGGGCTGCGGGTCGTCCCCGACGCGGGCACGTGGACCCGGGTGCCGGTGTGGGACTGGCACCGCGCCGGTGTCGACCCCGGACGCGCCCGCACCGTGGCGCGCTGCGCCCTGGTGGCGCCGCGCCTCGAGGAGGCCTGTGCGATGGCGCCGGCCGAGGCCCGCGCGCGGCTGGAGAAGGTGCAGGGCGTCGGGGTGTGGACGTCGGCGGAGGTGGCGCAGCGCGCGTTCGGCGACCCGGACGCCGTCTCCGTGGGTGACTTCCACCTGCCCGCGGCCGTCGGCTGGGCGCTGTCCGGCGAGCGCACGGACGACGACGGCATGCTGCGGCTGCTGGCGCCCTACGCCCCGCACCGGCACCGGGTGGTCCGGCTGCTCATGATCGACGGGCGCCACAAGGCACCGCGCCGGGGGCCGAAGTTGCCGATCGCCGACTACCGGGCGTTCTGAGCGGTACCTCGCACGGTCGCTCCCGCTGCCGGTTACGCCCCCGGTAGCGTGGGCCGCATGGCCCTTCTCGACAGCTTCCGGGACCGTCGCGCCGTGGTGACCGGGGCAGCGTCGGGTATCGGGCGTGACCTCCTGTTCGAGCTGGTGCGCCAGGGCGCTCACGTCGCGGCGTGCGACCTGGACGGAGCCAGGCTCGACGCTGCCGTACGCAAGGCGCACGGCATCAACCCAGCCGTCCGGGTCACCGCGCACGTACATGACGTGGCCGACCGTGCTGCGGTGGGCCGGCTCCAGCAGGAGGTCTCGAGGGCCCACGAGACCGAGACCGTCCATCTCCTGTTCAACAACGCCGGCGCCGTCGGCGGAATGTCCTTCGTCAACTCACCGGCGGAGGAGTGGGAGCGCACGTTCGCGGTGTCCTGGCACGGCACCTACAACTGCACGCGCGAGTTCCTGCCGATGATGCTGACCGCGGACCAGGGAGCGGTGGTGAACACCGCCTCGGTGAACGCGCTCTGGGCGAGCCTTGGCTCACGCACTCCGCACTCGGCGTACTCCTCGGCGAAGTTCGCGGTGCGCGGGTTCACGGAGTCCCTCGTTGTCGATTTCCAGAGGAACGCTCCACACCTGTCCGCCGTCCTGGTGCTCGCCGGTCACGTCCGTACGAGGATGCCCGCACCGCCGCGCACCTGGCGACGTGCCCTCGGCTCGCTCTTCGCCGACTACGAGCCCGTGTCGAGCTCATCAGCCGCGGACACCATCCTGAGAGCGGTGGAGCGTGGTGAGTGGCGCGTCATCGTCGGGGACGACGCGGCAGCCGTCGACGAGCGCGTCCGGGCGGACCCCTGGACGGCCTACGACTGAGCCTCGGCACGTGGCATGGGCGCCGGTTCTGCGGGCCGGGTGCACCACACGCACTCCCCGGAACACCCACCACACCGCGACACAGAGTGACGGTGCGGCGATGACCCGGCGACGGGATGTGCGGGCCGGGGATCGGTGATGCCTGCCGGTGGTTCAACCGGTCCGCACGGGTGCTTGCGTACGGGCGGGCGGCGGTGCTCGCGCGTTCTTACGCAGCGGGCAGAAGAACGCGCGGGTGTCAGTGGCTCGGCCTAGAGTCGAACAAACGTCCGAATCAATGGCGGGCGTCAACTACTCTTTTTGAGTGATGAACCACGTGGGGAGGTGAGCCGGCATGCACCAGGGAGCGTATGACGACCGCGTGTCCGGTGCCCTCCTGGATGAGGGCGCGACCGTCGAGATGCCCCCGGCCACGCCCCCGGACATGCCCCCGGACATGCCCCCGGACATGCCGACGGACATGCCGACGGACATGCCGACGGATTGGCCGCCGGACTGGCCGCCGGACGCTGTGCCGGTGGTGTTGTGGCCGGAGGATCTCCTGCGTGAGGCGTTGTCCGGTGCGCCGGACGTGCGGTTGGCGCGGGTGGTCGCGGAGGCGATCGACCTGGACGGGAACCTGGACGAGGGTCTGGCTGGTGGCCTGACTGGGACCGTGGATGGTGGTGTGCCCGCCGCTGGGGGATCGGATGTAGCCCCGGGTGGAGGTGGTGCAGCTGGTTCGGGTGTTCTGGCTGGTCTCTCTGATGACGTGCTCGGTGATCTCGTGATGGCGTGTGGGCGGTTGCAGTCGTGGGTGGCGGGTGTTCAGGCCCGAGTGGTGGCCGAACGTGCCGCGAGGGAGACGCACCCGTTGGCGCACAACAGCCTGGTGGGGCAGGTCACCAGCGAGCTGGTGGTCACCGAACGTGAAGCCGTCGAGGTGGTGACCCGTGCCGAGTCCGGTACGCAGCATCCGTCGGTGATCGCGGCGTTGATCGCGGGTCGGATCGATACGCGTAAGGCACACACCCTGCTGCGGTCGGCGTCTCAGTTGACCGTGGCGCAGCGGGCGGAGGCGATCGACCTGTTCCTGCCGCAGGCGCCGCGACGGACGTGGAAGTGGTTGCAGGAGAGGATGCTGGCGTTCGCGAAGAACTTGCACGGTGCTGCGGCCACTGCCCGGGCCGAGGCGCAACGCCGAAGCGTGCAGGTGGACCGGGCGGAGAACGACATGGGCTGGTTGTCCGCGTATCTGCCCGCGGTGGATGCGGCGGCGGTGTGGGGTGTGGTCGACGACCTGGCCCACCAGCTGCGGCACACCGCTGGCGAGGAGCGGACCCTGGGACAGCTGCGCGCGGACTGCCTGACCGGGATCGTCACCGGTCGCCTTCTGCCCGCGGGCCGGTTCACCGACACCGACACCGACACCAACCCTGATACCGACACCAACCCTGATACCGACATTGAGGCCGACGCCGTGGCAGTTACGAGCGGGCAGGTGCCGGTGTGTACGTGTGGTGGCCGGGCGCCCGTCCAGCGGGTCGTGCAGGAGGTGGTGCGGCCGGTGCGGGTCACACCGAGCCGTCCCGTGGTCCGGGTCACCATCCCGGCCAGCGCTCTACTCGGCCTGGACCACGCCCCCGGACTCCTGGACGGTTACGGGCCCATCCCCGCCGAGACCGCCCGGACCATCGCGGTCGACGCGACCTGGCAACGCCTGCTGACCGACCCCGTCACCGGGATCCTGACCGACTACTCCACCACCACCTACCAACCCGGCAAGACGCTACGCACCGCGGTCCAGAGCCGCGACGAGACCTGTACGTTCCCGGGCTGCGAGACTCCGGCGATCCGCTGCGACCTCGACCACATCGAACCCTTCGACCACCATCGCGGCCAGCACTCCGACGAGGACGGCCACGACTCCAAGAAGCTCCACACCGAGAATCGTCCGCGCGGGACAACGGTCCGGAGCGCACGCGAAACAACGAGCGGGCCACCAGGCGGGTCCAGGAACCGAGACAAGAACGCAGGAACCGATCGCCGACCCGGGCAGACGCGCGCCCACAACCTGCACGCCCTGTGCCGCAGGCACCACCTGCTCAAGACGCACGCCGGCTGGGACATCGTCCGCGACCCTGACACGGGGATCACGATCTGGACCACTCCCACCGGCCGCACCCACACGCGGCCACCCACCGTCCTGGACACCCACGTCGACATTGACGACATCGATCCCGACACCAGCACCGACCTCACCCTTCGAGGACTGACGGGCCAGCGCCTACCCCGGCCCTACACCACGACCGAACCCGGAGCGATACGGACCCGACCGACCAGCGCGACCGAGGAGACCGAGCAGACCGGCTCGACCGGCTCGACCAGCCCGACCAGCCCGACCAGCCCGACCAGCACGACCGGCCAACCCGACCCCGACGAACCACCCTTCTGAGAGATGCCCGAGCCCGAGCTGACCGACCGACGACGAGCGTGCCTGTCAGCGCGACTGACGCACCGCCCGGATGCCCCGGACCGCCCACCACGCTGCGACGTAAAGGAACAGCGTGGCGATGAGCGCCGCGCCGGCGCCTGTCGCGGCGTCCGAAAGCACGGTCTCGACCATGTCCCGCGTGCTGAGCCCGGAAGCGCCGCTCCACCACCCGAGAGTTCCGGCGACGGCGCCGACGGCGGCCACGCCGACGCCGATCCAGAGGAGCCGCCAGGCGCTCCGCCGTCCGGCCACAGCCTGGGGCAGCAGGCGGAATCGGCGGCGCCACAGGAAGACGGCGATGACGACCAGCCCGCCGACGGTGCTGAGGTGCTGCAGTGCTCGGGCCCACGTGAGGTCGCCGGCCAGCGGCATGCTCAGGAACGGCGCGTGCATGACGACGTAGCCGTCGCTGTGCGTGAGCGAGTCCCAGACCAGGTGCGTGGCGATGCCGATCAGCAGGGACAGGAGCACCCAGCCGCCACGCCGGAGCCGCGCGCTCGCCTCGGAGCCGGGCACGGGCCGCGGCGCGCCGGCGGGCGCAGGGAGCAGGCTGCCGACCGGGCGACGGGCCACCAGGAACAGGCCCCACAGCGTTATCGCGTAGGGCAGGCTGACGGTCATCGCCCCGAGCAGGCCGTGCGACGTCGTGGCGTTCAGGTAGGGCTCGTACCAGGACTGGGCGGTCACCACGATCGGCGTGCTGCGAGCGAAGTACGGCATGTCGGGGGCCACCGCCCCGGCCACCAGTGCCGCAGCGCTGAAGGGGTGCCGCAGGAGGGGCAGCACGGCAGCGGGATGGGAGAGCGTGAACGGCACGTGAGGTCCTTCGGAGCCGGGGCGGTGCGCGGTGGCGACTGCCGGACAGTACCGCCAAACCCCTTCGGTCGGCCGCGACGTGCCGCAGGCGGGGACGCCGCGCTGAGCCGGTCGCGGCGCCGATGCGGTCAGGAAGGCTCGTCGCCGAGCCGGGCCAGCACCTCCGGCAGGTCGGCCACCGACGGTGAGGACGTCGGCCGTGCGCACCGGGTGCGCTCCATCGCACGGTGGACCAGGTAGGGCGCCGGGCGCCCCGCGGGCACGTCGTCGGTGCAGACGACGGCGTCGATCACGCCGTCCTGCCAGCCGAGCCGCTCGAGCAGGAGGCTGCCGCGCGCCGTCGGGCCGGTCATATCGGGCCCGGCGCGGGCAGCCGGACTCACCGACCGCGGTTCACTCGCGGCGGGCGCACGGGCCGACGTCGTCCTGGTGCGGACCGTGGGCCGGTGGCCCGCCGTCGGCGCGACGTTCCGGGCGGGCGACGCGGTCAGAGCGCCTGCGGGAAGTCGAACATCCGGTCCGGGTCGTACCGTCGCTTGAGCTCTTCGAGCCGGCCGGTCGCGGACCCGTAGTACGAGTGGCGCCAGTCCGGGAGGCGCGGATCGACGTCGTTCTGGTACGCCTCCCCGGACGAGTGCGGCCACAGGGCGGAGTAGATGGCGCCCAGCCACTGCTCGGCAGCGGCGGCGGCTGCGGCGTCGGCGTCGGCGTCGGCTGCGGACGCCGGACGCTCGCCGCCGGGGTCCCAGCTCGCCTCGTACTGCCCGAGAAAGCGGTGGTGGCGATGGACGAATGCCGTCTCGTGCGGGGGCCGGCGGTTCACGGCGCCGCCCATCGCGACGGCCGCCATCGAGACGTCGATGCCGGCGGGGGCGTTCTCGACGGTGGTGATCGCCGCGCCGATCGCCTCGGCGGAGAGCGACCGGGCGAAGAACCCGCTCCGGACGTCGTAGCACGGCCGATCGGCCGGGCCGGCGGTGTCCCCGGCGAACCTCCGGACCGTGTCGAGGTGCGGCTCGGTGCGGATCGTGTCGACGGTGCGCTCGCCGGGCAGCTCACGCAGGCGTTCGGCGAGGGCGTCGTGGCCACCGAGAGCGAAGGCGACGACGGAGACCGAGGGGCCGTTCGCGTCCTTGTGCAGGCGGAGGGCCGACCACATCTCGTCGGGCAGGTCGGGTGCCCAGTCCTGCCAGGCGGCCAGCACCTCCGCTGCTCGCGACCACGGCCACGCCAGGTCCGCGGACGAGGACTCGTGGACGGCGTGGGTCCGCAGGCGCAGCTCCGTGACGACGCCGAAACTGCCGTTCCCCCCGCCGCGCAGGGCCCAGAACAGGTCCGGTTCAGTCTCCGCGCCGCAGGCCCGGACCATGCCGTCCGCCGTGACGACCGTCGCCTCGACGAGGTTGTCGCACGAGAGGCCGTAGGCGCGCGACAGCAGGCCGTGCCCGCCACCGAGCGTCAGGCCCGACACGCCGACGGACGGGCAGGTGCCGCCCGAGATCGTGACGCCGTGCTCGTCGAGCGCCGCGTAGACGTCGCCGAGGCGGGCGCCTGCGCCCACGAGCGCCGTGCCCGGGTGGACCGTGACGTGGTTCATCCGCCGCACGTCGATGACCAGCCGGCCGTGCCCGCTGGACCAGCCGGCGTAGGAGTGGCCGCCGCTCCGGACCGCCACCGGCACGCCGTGCGCCCGGGCGAACCGCAGGGACTCGGCGACGTCGTCGGCCGAGTGCACGAACACGACGGCAGCCGGCCGGAGGTCGTCGAACCTCCGGTTGAACAGCCGGCTCGCTGCGGGATACCCGGCGTCCTCGGGCCGGAGGACCTCACCGTCGAGCGACTGCTCCAGGATCTGCCACGCGTCGTCCGGCACGGTGCCGGACGGCCTCGTGCCGGACGCCGTCGCGCCTGGCGCGGAGGTGCCGTGCGGGGCGCGGGACTCGAGGTCTCGTGTCATGCCTCCCGATTCTGCCCGGAGATCTCGTCGTGCGAGGTGCTGCCGCCGGGCTACGCCGTCGCCGCGTCGCGCACGAGCGCGGTGTCGCCACAAGGAGGTGGCGACGGCCCCGGCGGACGCACCACACTGTCCGGATGACTTACTCGACGACCGGCGAGGACGCCGGGATCGGGCCCCGGCTGGGCGCAGGCCGTGAGGCCGAGGTGTATGCGTGGGGCGTCGACGCGGTGCTGAAGCTGTACCGCCCCGGCTACGCCGGCCATCATGCGGAGGCCGCGGCGCTGGCCGGCCTCGCGGGCCGCGACATCGCCCCGGACCTGGTCGACGTCGTGGAGCACGGCGGCCGGCAAGGACTCGTGCTGGAGCGCGTCGCCGGCAGCGACCTGCTGGACCAGCTGCGACGTCGGCCGTGGCGGATGCCAGCCCTCGCCCGCACGCTGGCGCAGTCCCATCTCGCCGTCCATGACGCCCAGGGGCCCGCGGAGCTGCCCGACGTCCGGCAGGTCCTGGCCGCGCGCATCGAGTCGGCGCCCCTGCCGCGGGAGCTGCAGGGCTTCGCGCTGCGGGTGCTCGACGGGCTGCCGTCCGGCGACCGCCTGTGCCACGGCGACTACCACCCCGGCAACGTCATGGTCGACGGCGGCCGGGTGGTCGTCATCGATTGGCCCAACGCCGCCCGCGGCGTGCCGGAGGCCGACCACGCGCGCTCCCTCCTGCTGCTGCGCTGGGCCGACGCCGATCCCAGCACCCGACCGGCGACGCGGGGCCTGATGGCGGCCGGGCGCGCGGCGTTCACGCGCGCCTACGCACGGGCGTACGCCCGCGGTGCGCGCGGCCCGCTGCGGGACGTCGAGCCCTGGCTGGTGGTGCACGGCGCGGCGCGCCTGTCGGAGGGCGTCGGAGCCGAGCGTGCCCGGCTCGTCGACATGCTGCGCCGCGCCCGGCACGAGGCCGGTCCGCTCGGCGGATAACCGGGCGCGGCTGCCCGACGGCGCTGGGCCGGCTCACCCGGACCGGGTCAGCTCCGTGCCGCTGCCCGGACCGCTGCCCGTATCACTGCCCGTGTCGCGGCTCCCCGCCCCCGCCGGCTGGTCGGCATGCCCCACCTGGCCCACCCGACCCGCCACCAGGACCCGGTCGCGCTCCAGTACCGGGACGACGTGTCCCGTGCCGAACCGCCGCGACAGCGCACCGCGCAGCCGCTCCCGCCCGCTGAGCCGGCCGTCGTGGTCCGGCCGCCCCGGCACCGCCGGGACCGGGGCGACCGTCAGCAGGGCCAGCTCCGCGTCGTCGGCCGGCTGGTGGATCTCCGCGTACCCGCCGTTCGGCATCCGGACGACCCGACCCGTCTCGTGCCCGTGCAGCGCGATCCCACGGTCCTTGCGCTGCAGCCCGACGCAGATGCGCCGGGTCGTCTCGAACGCCAGCGCGGGCCCGGCGAGCAGAGCCACCTGCAGCGTCGTGATGATGGTCTCGAACGGGATGCCGAACTCCGTGGAGACGATGTCGGCGCTCGCGGCGCCCCACAGGATCCCGTAGAAGAGCGCGCCGGCGACGCCGATGCCCGTACGGACCGGGACGTTCCGCGGCCGGTCGAGCACATGTTTCGGCTCGCGGTCCTGGTCGACCCAGGCCTCGAGGTACGGGTAGACGATTAGGAGCGCGAAGTAGCCGGCGATCACGACCAGGGGCACCAGCGTCGCGAAGGTGATGGTCCAGCCCATCCACTCGGCCTCCCAGCCGACGGGGACGAGCCGTAGCGCGCCGTCGAGGAAGCCCATGTACCAGTCGGGCTGGCTTCCCGCACCGACCTCGCCCCCGGATGCCGGCCCGTAGGACCAGACCGGGCTGACCGTCGACGTCGCGCCGAGCAGGACCAGCACCGCGGCGGTCATCCCGGTCATCCCGGCGGCCCGCAGGGCGGCGTCGGGCCAGAGGCGCAGGCCGAGCGAAGCGGTCGGGGCGGGCTGCGGGTGCACCGCCTGCCCGTGACGCAGGCTGAGCACGCCGCGCACGACCATGACCAGCACGAGCAGCCCCGGTGCGACGACGGCGTGGACGGGGTACAGGTTCTCGATGATCTGCCCCGGGAACGGCCCTCCGAACATCCAGAGCGCCACCCAGGTGCCGATGAACGGGATGCTGAGGACGACGCCCTCCACGATCCGCAGGCCGGTTCCGGACAGCATGTCGTCGGGGAGCGCGTACCCGCTCCAGCCGGCCAGGAGCACCAGGAGGAAGGCCACGACCAGCAGCACCCAGCTCAGCTGCCGCGGACGGCGGAACCCGCCGGTGAAGAACGTGACGAGGAGCTGCAGGATCATCGACGCCGGCATGACGAGCCCCGCCCAGTGGTGCGTCTGGCGCACCAGCAGGCCGCCGGTCTGCTCGAAGGAGATGCGCATCGTCGAGTCGAAGGCCTCGGTCACCGTCGCACCCCGCAGCGGCCCGTACGGGCCGTCGTAGGTGACCAGCTCGTTCGACGGCGTGTACCAGAATGCCAGGAGCACCCCCGTCACGGCGAGGACGAGCAGGCAGGCGAACGTCACGACGCCGAACAGGTTCGACCAGCGCAGCTGTACCCGGTGCTGACCGAGCCGCGTGAGGAAGGCGGCCCGACGGCGGTCGCGGTCAGCCCGCATCGCGCACCACCCTCAGCTCGGGGCGGCCGGCGTCGGCCTCGGCGAACGGATCGCCGCCCGCGAGGAAGGCCGCCCGCGGCCGCTGCACCGTGGCGAGCGGGATGATGTCGCGGCCGAAGAACACCGCCGAGACCCAGACCAACAGCACGCGCACCTTGCGTTCCCAGGTGGGGACGGCCAGGACGTGGTACCCGCGGTGCATGAGCCAGGCCAGGAACCCCTTGATGACCAGGCGGCGGTACTGGAAGATGCCCTGCCCGATGCCGAGGGTGGCGACCGTGCCAAGGCTGTGGTGGAGGTACTGCCGCGGCTGCTTGCCCCGGAGGTCCGCGACGAGGTTCTTCGCCAGCAGCTTGCCCTGGCGTACCGCGTGCTGTGCGTTGGGCACCGTCCGCGCGCCGGGGACGGGGGAGGCCAGGTCGGGCACGGCGGCGTTGTCGCCCGCGGCCCACGCGTGGGGGACGGGCGCGTCGTCGGTGCCGACCCGGAGGTCGGCCCGGACGCGGACGAGGCCGCGCTCGTCGACCGGCAGGTCCGTGTTCCGCGCGACGACGGGGTTGCTGCCGTTGCCCGCCGCCCAGATCAGCAGCCCGTTGCCGTACGACTCGCCGGTGGACAGCATGATCCGGCCGTCTGCCGCCGAGACGACCTGGGTACCGAGGTGGACGCGTGCCCCTCGGCGCTTCAGGTGCTCCACGACCCAGCGGCCGGGCTCGTCGGTGACCTCGGGCAGGATGCGCTTGTTCGCGTCGACGAGGTGGAAGGCCAGGTCGTCGCGGTCGAGCTCCGGGTAGGACCGCAGCAGGCTCGTGGCCAGGGACAGCAGCTCGCCGAACACCTCGACCCCGGTGAACCCGCCGCCCACGACGGTGACCGTCAGCAGCCTGCGGCGCGCGGGGCCCGGGGGCAGGAGGGCGGCCCGGTCGAACGCGGTCAGGAGCTGGTCGCGGATCGCCACCGCCTCCTCGACGTGCTTGAGGCCTATCGCCTCCTGCTCGATCCCCGGGACGGGGAACGTGCGGGTCACCGCGCCGGCGGTCACGACGATCGTGTCGTACGCGATCTCGCGCAGCGTGCCGTCGTTCGTCCGGACGGTCGCCGTGCGGTGCGCGTGGTCGATCGACGTCGTGTGGCCGGCGACGATGGTCGTGCGGCGCAGGTGCCTGCGGAGCGACACCATGACGTGCCGCGCCTCGATCGAACCGGCGGTGACCTCCGGCAGGAACGGCTGGTAGGTCATGTAACCGTGCGGGTCGACGAGGGTTACGTCCGCCTCGCCCCGGCGGAGCTTCTTCTCCAGCCCCCACGCGGTGTAGAAGCCGGCGTAGCCGCCGCCGACGATCAGGATCTTCTCCATGACAACCTCCTGGTGGTCTTACCTGATCGACAACGCAGCGCCGCGAGATGTGACGTGGTGGTGGTCACATCGCGCGGCGGGTGGGCGTCGTCGCCGCGACCTCGGTGTCGGAGCAGGAGAAAGACCTCGCTGGCGGGAGGTGTTGCTGTGAGTAGACCTTTTGTCCACTCAGTCCACTCACAGCAACACACTCTCCGGAGCAACGGTTGCCGCTGGGGGCGTCCGGCCGGGTGCTATGCGGCCGGGTCGAACGGGATCCCGGCCGGCTTCATCCGCGCCAGCCATGACGCGAAGTCGCCGTCGTCGATCTTGATGGTCGCCCCGCCGAAGTCGGCGGTCATGAGACGGTCGCGCAGCGACGTGCTGGGCCAGCCGTCCCAGTCCACGATCGGCGGGTAGCGCCAGTCGCCGTAGTGGTTCTCGGGCGGGTCGTCGTTGCCGTTCGCCAGCCGGAACAGGTGGGTGCTCGGCCCGTCCTTGTGGAAGACGATCTTGGGGTGCGACCCCTCGAACAGGACGTCCGACCGGGGGTAGGTGGCCGATCCGCTGTGCTCGGTGATCGAGACGTGCTCGACCTGGTTCGAGCCCTGATCGACCCACACGACCACGTGCTCCCAGTCGTGCTTGTGGCTGCCGATCGCGATCGACCCGGCCATGGTCTGGTCCTTCTCGAAGTAGCTCGCGTACATCACGGCGCACCAGCCGTTGTTGCACTTCTCGCGCGAGTACGTCTGCGAGTTGTCGAGGTCGGACTGATCGCGGCAGTTCCCGTTGACGGCGCCGCCGATGTTCAGCCCGGGCGCGATCGTGCCGTCCGGGCCGATGGCGGGCGTGGCGTAGCAGCCGTCGCCGTCGTAGTCGTAGGCGGGGGAGAACGACTGCTCGATGCCGGAGGCGTTCTGCGGGAGGTTCGGCGGAGGGTCGGCGTGCGCGACGGTCGCCGGCACGGTCAGAGCGAGGGCGACGAGCGCGGCGGTGGCCGCGAGCCGGGCCGACGTGCGCCGTGAGGTGTGGCGCGAGACTCGGTGAGACCTCGGACGGTCCATGACTGGCTCTCCTGTGTCCTGTGCGGGTGAAAAACAGGGCACGTGGATGCTATGGGCGTGCCATGCCTCGGGCAATGAGGGCGACCACGTAGGCGCGGCGCTACCTTGAGGCATGACCAGCGCGACCCCGCCCGTACCGGGCGGCTCTGATCCTGCCGAACTCGACCAAGACCCCGGCGCCACTCTCACGCCCGGCTTCCGGGGCCGGGCCCGCCCGGAGGGCGTGACTCTCCCTCCCGGGCAGTACGCGGAGGAGGGATTTCCTGTGCTCTCCGCGGGCCCCACGCCGAACGTCAGCCCGGCGACCTGGAGCTTTGCCGTCACCAACGAGGCGGGCGCCACGAAGTCCTGGACCTGGGCGGAGCTGATGGCGCTGCCCCAGGAGGCGCCGACCGTGGACATCCATTGCGTCACGCGCTGGTCCAAGTTCGGCACCCGCTGGCGCGGCGTCTCCCTCGACGTACTGCTCGCCGAGGTGGAGTCCACCGCGGACTTCGCGATGGTCGGTTCCTACGGCGGCTACACCACCAACCTCCCGGTGGCGGACCTCCTGGGCGGCAAGGCATGGATCGCGCACACCTTCGACGGCGCGCCGCTGCACCCCGAGCACGGCGGTCCGGCCCGGCTGCTCGTGCCGCACCTGTACTTCTGGAAGTCGGCCAAGTGGGTGCGCTCGCTCACCCTCATGCCGACGGACCGGCCGGGCTTCTGGGAGAAGCTCGGCTACCACGACCTGGGCGACCCGTGGCGCGAGCAGAGGTACCAGGGTGACTGAGGCCGAGGCCCGGGGCGCGCGGCTCGGCGACCGGTACGCCGTCCCCTCCGGCTGGCAGGTCGCCACGCTGGTGGGTCGGCGGGCGGAGAGCGCGTCCGCGGCGACGCTCGTGCTTGATGTCCAGGGCTGGCCCGGCCACCTGGCCGGTCAGCACCTCGACCTGCGCCTCACCGCACCCGACGGCTACAGGGCCGAGCGGTCGTACTCCCTCGCGAGCGGTCCGGCGGAGCCCGGTACCGGTCGGGTCGAGGTCACGGTCCAGCGGGTCCGCGACGGTGAGGTGTCCCCGTACCTCGTCGACCAGTTCCCGCTCGGCTCGGCGATCGAGGTGCGTGGCCCGATCGGCGGATGGTTCGTCTGGGACCCCGTGCGTGACGCCGGCACACCCGTGCTGCTCGTGGCCGGTGGGTCGGGACTGGTCCCGGTGATGGCGATGGTCCGGGCGCGCCGAGAGGCCGGTGACCGCACGCCGTTCCGGCTGATCTACTCGGTGCGTACGCCGGAGGACCGGCTGTACACGGACGAGCTGGAGCGGCTCGCCGCCCGTGGCGACGGCTTCGACGCCAGCACGATCTTCACCAGGGCCGTCTCGCTCACCGCTCTGCGTGGCCCCCGGCGCCTGACCGACTCCGAGCTGGCCTCGTGGGGCTGGCCGGCCGAGCTGGAACCGCGGGTGTACATCTGTGGGCCCACGGGATTCGTCGAGGCGGTCTCGCGCATGGTCGTGGCCCAGGGGCACGACCCGGCCCGCGTCCGGACCGAGCGGTTCGGACCGGCCGCGGGCTGAGGCCGGTCCGTCAGCGGCCGTCGACTCCGCGCCACATGGGCTGGAGGACGGGACCGCCGTCGGGCAGCGGGATGGGCTCGCCGTGGTCCTGGAAGCCGTGCCGCGCGTAGAGCTTGCGGTTCTGCGGTGTCGAGGCCTCCAGGTAGACCGGCAGGCCGAGACCCTGCGCCCGCTCGAGGCCGTGCCGCAGCAGGGCGGTGCCTGCGCCCAGGCCGCGACGGCGGGGGAGCGCGGCCATCGCCGACAGGTATACGTGGGGCACGTCCGGGTGCCGGGCGCTCGTGGCCGACAGGACGTCGGCGAGACGGCGGCCGGCCGGGCGGTCGCCGTCGGGAAGCTCGGGCTCCGGGGGAGCGCCGTCGAGGTCGGCCCAGACCGATGCGGCGACAGGATCCCCGCCGGGCAGGAACGCGACGAGCAGCTGCCCGGCGTCGACGGCTGCCCGCAGCGAGGACTCGAAGAGCTCCCGGGTGTGTTCGTGCCGCCGCGTCGGGTCGGGCTCGACCCAGGCGGACACCGCCTCGTCGGCGAAGGCCTCGACGCAGACCCGGAGCACAGAGGTGAACTCCGAGGGCACGGACGGCCGGACGATCAGGTGAGGCATCGACATGGATCCAGCCTCGTGCACGGGAGGCCGACGTCGAAGTAGTTTCGTCTCACGAAGCTGTGCGACGAAAGGGCGAGGCATGACGTGCGTGGAGTGCGGGCGAGCTCTCGGCCTGCCCTCGGGTACCGGGCGACCGCGGCGCTACTGCTCCCGGTCGTGTCAGTCGCGGGCGTACCGGCGCCGCCGGGACGAGGGACGCCTCGCGGCGTCGGCGCCGCAGGCCGCTGTCGATCGGAGCGGCGAGGCCGGGTCCGGTTCCGGGTCCGGTACCGGCGACGCGCGCGCTGACCTGGTCCGTGCAGCCATCGGCCTGGCCGACGCCCACGGGCTCGGCACGGTGACGCTGCGCGCGGCTGCTCGTCACGCCGGTGTCGCGCTGTCGGAGGCGCGCCGGGCGTTCGGGGGCCGCGACCGCCTCGTGGCGACGCTGGTCCAGCAGCTCCTGGTGCGACGTCGCGGCGGGGCACCGCCGTCGGACAGCCCGGTCCGGACCCTCACCCGGCTCGCCGAGGAGGAATGGGCGACCTACCGGGAGCACCCGTGGCTCGTGTCCGTGCTCGCCAGCAGCCGGCCGCCGCTCGTCCCGGCCGTCCTCGACGCCGCGCGGGCGAGCACCGAGGCGTTCGAGCAGCTCGGGCTCGACCCGCCGTCGGCCCTCGCGAGGTACATCGCGCTGAGCGGGTACGTCCAGGGCATGGCCCTCATGCTCTTGGCGGAGCACGAGCAGGCGGGCCGTTCCGGGACGGCCTACCGGGCGTGGTGGGCCGAGGAAGCGCGGCGGCTCGACCGCACCGGCGCCCGCCGGCGTCACCCCTGGCTCGACGCCGCGAGCGGTGGCAGGCTCCCGGCCACCTTCGACGCGGACGTCGACACCTGGTTCCGCGACGGGCTGGTCCGGGTGATCGCCGGGCTCACCTCGTCCGACGACCACCCGTGAGCCGGCTACCGCCGTCCGCGGGCCAGCCGGGAGGGCCACCAGATCGCCCGGCCGATGTCGTAGCTCAGGGCCGGAACGAGGAAGGACCGCACCGCGAAGGTGTCGAGCAGAACGCCGAACGCGACGATGAAGGCGAGCTGCGCGAGGAACAGCACGGGGATGACCGCCAGCGCCGTGAAGGTCGCGGCCAGCACCAGGCCTGCCGACGTGATGATGCCGCCGGTCAGCCGCAGCCCGCGCAGCACACCTTCGCGCGTGCCGTGCGCGAGCGACTCCTCCCGGACCCGGGTCATGAGGAAGATGTTGTAGTCGATCCCCAGCGCGACGAGGAAGACGAAGCCGAACAGCGGCACCGCCGGATCGGCGCCCGGGAACCCCAGCACGTTGTTGAACACCAGGGCGGCCACACCCATGGCGGTCCCGAACGACAGCACGGTGGTGAGGACCAGCAGCACGGGCGCGAGCACGGCGCGCAGCAGCAGCATGAGGATCAGCAGGATCACGACGAGCACGATCGGGACGATCAGGGTCCGGTCGCGGATCGACGCCTCGTTGGTGTCCAGGTCGGTGGCGGACTCGCCGCCCACGAGCGCATCGGGAACCGTGTCGGCATAGGCGGCGCGCAGGTCGCGCACCGTCTGTTCGGCAGCGGCGGAGTCCGCGGCGTCGTCCAGCGTGCCCTGGAGGAGCACCGCGCCGTCGGAGACGACCGGCTCGGGTACGGGCGGTGCGGCAGCTTCGCCGGCTGCCTCGGCCGGCGGTCCACCTGCCTCGGCAGGTGGCTCGCCCTGCGCGCCCGGGCCACCTGGCGGGCCGGCCTGGATGCCGTCGGCGGTCACCGGGGCCGTACCGCTCGGGGTGTCCGCAGAGATGGCGACCTGGGCTATGCCGTCCTCCTGGAGCAGGACGTCGGCCGCCTGCTGCAGCTGGTCCTCGGGCGTGACGACGTAGACCGGGGTCCCGGAACCCGCGGGGAAGTGCTCGGCGAGCCGCTCCTGTCCGGTCCGTGCCTCGGACGCGCCGAGGACCAGCTCCGACTGCGGTACCCCGGAGGCCTGGAGCTGCGTGATGCCCACGCAGCCGAGCGCGAGGACCGCCGCCGTCGTGATCCAGATGGTGCGTGGCCGCGTCCGGACGGCGCGGGAGACCCGCCCCCACAGGCCACGCTCCGCGCCACCCGCGGTTTCCGCCTGGCCGGCGGCCGGGTCGTAGGCGGGCCGCCGGGGCCAGAAGGCCGCGCGGCCGAGCACCAGCAGCAGCGCCGGGAGCAGGGTGAGCGCGGCGAGCATCGCGAAGACGATGCCGACGGCGGCGACCGGTCCGAGCGTGCTGTTGGAGCGCAGCTCGCTCAGCAGCAGGCAGAGCAGGCCCGCGATGACCGTGCCGCCCGACGCGAGGATCGGCTCGAACGAGCCGCGCAGCGCGCGCCACGTGGCGGTCCACCGGTCCGGGGTGTGCACCAGCTCCTCACGGAAGCGGGCGACGTACAGGAGCGCGTAGTCGGTCGCCGCACCGATGACGAGGATGAACAGGATGCCCTGGGTCTGCCCGCTGAGGAGCAGCACCCCCGACCGGGCCAGGTGCCAGACCGTCAGCAGCGCGAGGCACAGCGCGAACATGCTCGTCGCGAGCACGGCCAGCGGGAGCAGCAGCGAACGGTAGACGACCACGAGGATGACCAGCACCGCCGCGAGGGCGACGCCGAGCAGCAGCCCGTCGATCCCGGCGAACGCGGTCGTCAGGTCGCTGGAGAAGCCGGCGGGTCCCGTGACGTACAGGTCGACGCCGTCCGGCAGGCCGGCACTCAGCGTGTCCCGCAGCTCCGTCGTGGCTTCCCCCAGGTCGGCGGACCCGGACAGCGGCACGAAGGCCTGGGCTGCCGCGCCGTCCTCGGCGGGGATCGGCGGCGAGACCTCGCCGTCGACCACGTCCAGCTCGCCGACCGCCGTCAGCGTCTCGCCGATCGCGGCGAGGTCGTCGTCGGTGAGCTCGCCGCTGTTGGTGTCCGAGCCGCCCGCGGGGGTGTCCGACGAGCCTTCCGCGGCGACGAAGACGACGATCGCGGGCACCGCGTCACCCTCGGTGAAGCCGGAGAGCCGTTCCTGCACCTCGGTCGCCTCGGCGGTAGCGGGCAGGTAGGCCGTTCGGTCGTTGGAGGAGACCTCGTCGACGCGCCCGAAGTACGGCCCGCCGATCGCCGCACCGACGAGCCACACCAGGATGAGCACGGCCGGCAAGGTCACCCGTAGCCAGCGCGGTACGCGCGAACCGGTGGTCACGAGGCACGCTCCCAGCTCGCCACGGGGCCGGGGACGACCACGAACAGCGGGTGCGGGGACGGCGGCTCGGTCGAGACGACGTCGGCGCGGTGCACGGGGGAGCGGACCGCGAGCTTGTGGAGGAGGTGCTGCCACTCGAGATCGAGCTGTCCGGCGGTCACAGCGATCCGGGCGGCGCTGCCGGTGTGCTCGTCGAGAGGCTGCGAGATCCGCTGGGGGTCGAACTTGTAACCGCGCCGCGTCGCCTCGTCACGGAGG
The DNA here is from genome assembly GCF_028994775.1 of Promicromonospora iranensis. Lineage (GTDB taxonomy): Bacteria > Actinomycetota > Actinomycetes > Actinomycetales > Cellulomonadaceae > Promicromonospora > Promicromonospora iranensis_A. The sequence goes on from NZ_JAJQMN010000005.1 coordinate 148,990, forward strand.
CCATGGAGGTAGGCAGAGATGGCGACGGCGGGCTGCGGGTGCTCGCGGAAGCGTTCGAGCTGCGGGTGCTGCGTGTAGCCCTTGGTGCGGCCCAGCAGCACGGCCTGCGCGAGCAGTGCCTCGCGCCAGCACGCGATGAGACCCTGCCGGTCGAGCATGGCCGGATCCAACGACCAGAGCCGCATGTGCCCGCACCTCCTTCGATGTCGGCCGGGTCGGTCCCGGCCGTGTGGGTGCCAATTTAGCTAGCCAGGCTACATTCAAGCAAATGAAGCAATAAGTCGAAGGGGTAGCATCCCATCGTGGATCCCGATACCCGCCAGGACGCCGAGCCGTCGATGATGGATCCGCGCGTGATGGATCCACACCAGGAGATCGTGCGGCGCGCGGGCATGGACGACGCCGACGTCGACCAGGTCGTGGGCGTCCTGGAGGCGCTGCGCCGCTGGCGTGAGACCGAGCGGCGCATGAGCGAGGCCTCGCGGCGCTACATGAAGCTCGGCGACACCGATATGCGTGCGCTGCGCTTCATCATCGCCATGCAGAACCACGGTCGTGTGGTGACGCCGGGCGCGATCGCCGAGCACCTGGCCATCACGACGGCGTCGACCACGAAGCTGATCGACCGGCTGGCCGCGGGGAACCACGTGCGGCGGTTCCCGCACCCCTCCGACCGGCGCAGCCTCGCGATCGAGGTCACCGAGGAGACGCGCCGCGCCGCGCGGGAGTCCGTCGGACGCAGCCACGCCCGCCGGTTCGACGCCGCGGCACGGCTCTCCGCCGAGGAACGAGCGATCGTGACCCGCTTCCTCGACGACCTGGCGGGTACGGACCAGGACACGGACCACCCGGACCCGATCTCGGACCCGATCTCGGACCACGGCTGAGCGCGCACGCCGGTCGGTGCAGGTCCGTGCAAGCAGGCTCGGAGTCGGCGGCCGGCGTCACACCTCCAGCAGCACCCGCACGTCCCACGGGCCCAGCTCGAGCTCGGTTCCGGCGGCGATCTCGGCGCCACTGATCACGTCGCGCACCGCGGCGGGCAGCACGAACGTGCTCGGCTCCCAGGACCACGAGTGGACGAACCGCACGCGCTCGCCGGCTGGGTTGGTCGCACCGGTGACGGTCTGCGAGGGTCCCTGAGGCCGCCACTGCGGCCCGTCGGTGACCGGCCCGTGGTGCCCGACAGCCCAGGACAGCACCGCACGGGCCAGTGCCGGATCGGGGATGGTGCCCACCGTGGTCACCCGGCCGGAACCGTGCGCGCGGGTGGTCACGGCGGGCCAGCGGCCGAAGTGCGGATGGTCGTAGCGGACCAGCACGTCGGCGTCGAGCATCTGGAGGCTGTCCACCCAGCTGGTCGCTCGGGCGTCCGCCGGGACGTCGAAGCCCTCGGCGCCGTGCACGGCGAGCGGCGTGTCGATGCTCGCGAACTCGTCGTAGAAGATGCCGGCCGCGTCGCTCAGGTGCGCGGGCTTGCGCTCGGCCCGCGCGCGGGCCTCCTCGTCCTCGTAACCGGTACGGATGCCCAGCACGAGGTGACCACCGGCGGCCGCGTACCGCTCCAGCCACTGGAGCCAGGTGTCGTCGGCGATGGTGACACCGGCGGCGACGAGCACCGGGTGCACGTCCGTGAACTCCTCCGGGCTGCTGTCGGTCAGCTGGGCGTCGTGCACCAGCCGTGACTGGAGGCCGGCGTCGAAGGCACCTCGGTAGAAGCTGTCGAAGATCCGGTGGTAGCCCCGCTCGTCCGGGCCCGCGCCACCGCCGATCTGAGGAAACTCCGCGAGCGACCACTTGCTCGCGCTGGAGTAGACGAGCGCGACGTCGGCGTCCGGGGTCAGGTTCGCGACCGTCGCGCCGGCCGTGCGCAGCTCGCCGCCGAGGGCCGCCAGCTGCTGGTACGTCCGACCGGGCTCGAGCGAGTGGGGCAGCACGCCGCCCCAGTACGTCTCGGTGCCGTAGGGCAGCGTGTGCCAGTGCCAGTACTCGATCATCGTGGCGCCACGGGAGATGAGCGCCCAGGCGGCCTGGCGCCACTGGCCGTCGTAGGCGGGCTCGTTCAGCCACGGGTGGCCGATCGCCTGCGCATTGGTCTCGGTGACCAGGAAGGGAGCCTGCTTCGAGGAGTACATGCGGTCCGCCGACGCGTACAGCGACCACGTGCCCGCCGTCATCCAGGTGTTGTTCGCGTCCGCGCTCGGGGGCAGGGCCAGGTGGTCGCGCATGCGGTAGTACGGGTTGCCGGCGGTCACGTCCAGCTCGCGGGTGAGCGCGTCGTCCTGCACGGTGGGTCGCTCGTAGGAGATGCAGGTGGTCACGAACTGGTCGTCACGCGCGTACTCGCGGACGACCTCCGCCTGCCAGCCGATGAAGTCCGTGGTGAGCTGCGCCTGGAACCTGCGCCACGCCAGGGCGTACTGGGGCTGCGCGTTGCCCGACGGTGTCCAGAGGTCCGCCCAGGTCGAGAGCCGGTGGGACCAGTACGTCAGGCCCCACTCGTCGTTCAGCCGCTCCACCGTGCCGTACCGGGTGCGGAGGTGGTCCACGAACCGCTCGAAGACCTGCCGGTTGTGGAAGATCTCGTTCCCGGGCTCGTTGTCCACCTGGAACCCGACGACGGCGGGGTGCTGCGCGTACCGGGCCACGACGGCGCGGATGATCCGCTCGGCGTGGAACAGGAAGGCCGGGTGGGTGTAGTCGATCTCCTGGCGCGCGCCCCAGCCCATGGCGGTGCCGTCCTCGCGGACGACGTTGATCTCCGGGTACAGCCGCGCCAGCCACATCGGCACCGCGTAGGTCGGTGTGCCGAGCACGACCTTGATGCCCCGCTCGTGCGCGCCGTCGAGCACCGGCTGCAGCCAGTCGAGGTCGAAGCGGCCGTTCTCCGGCTCCCAGGTCGACCAGACCGACTCGCCGACCCGGATCACCGAGAAGCCCGCCTCGACCATCAGGTCCAGGTCCCGGTCCAGGCGGCCCGTGCGCCGGTCCTCCGGGCGGTGGTACTCGTAGTAGTAGGCGGCGCCGAACAGGACCCCGTCGGTCAGGTGGTGCAGTGCGCTCATGCTGTCCTCTCAGAAGGGTGGTCAGGAGATCTGGTGGTCGTGCGGTCGTGGGTCAGCCCTTCACGGCACCCGCCGAGAGCCCGTCCAGGAGCTGCTTGCGCAGCAGGAGGAGTTCTGCTGGTCAGGGTTCTCTTCATCGAGCGCTCCTCAGCGTGGACGGTCGGTGCGTGTCGGTCGCGCCGGGGATCGGTTCAGCGCGGGTCGGTTCAGCGCGGGTCGGTTCAGCGCGGTGCCGGCGCGGTTCGCGCCGGCGGCGGCGCCGCGCTCTCCCGGACGACGAGCTGGGCCGGGATCAGCCGGTGCCGCTCCGCGGGCGGTCGGCCCTCGATGGTGCGGACCAGCCGGTGCATCGCCAGGCGGGTGACCTCGGCGAAGTCCTGGCGGACGGTGGTCAGGGCGGTGGAGAGGTACTCGGCCTCGGGGGCGTCGTCGAACCCCACGACGCTGACGTCCTGCGGGACCCGCAGACCGGCCTTCTCCACCGCCCGGATGGCGCCGATGGCCATGTGGTCGTTGGCGGCGAAGATGGCGGTGACGCCGCCGCGGCGCAGCAGCTCGGAGGCCGCCTCGTAGCCGGACCGGGGAGTCCAGTCGCCGTGCACGACGGCAGGCGCCTTGGCCCCGGCGTCGGCCAGGGCGCCGCGCCAGCCCTCGACCCGCCGCGCGGTGGCCGCCCACCCCTCGGTGCCCCCGAGGTGGTGCACGGTGCGGTGCCCGCGGGCGAGCAGGTGGTCGGTGGCGGACCTGGCCCCGGCCGTCTCGTCGGCGCCCATCACCAGCTGGTCGGGACGCTCCTCGGCGGTCGGGGCGGCGGGGGAGTCGAAGCTGAGCACCGGCAGCCCGTGCGGGATGCGCAGGTCGGGGTGGCCCAGGTCGATCGGCTCGGAGAGCACCAGGCCGGCGATGTCCTGGGTGACGAGCTCGTCGATCGCTGCCTGCAGGTCGGCGACGCTGTTGCCCTGCGTGCGCGCGACGCTGAGGTAGTAGCCGGAGCCGCGCAGCGCGTCGTCGACGCCCTCCAGGATCGCCGCAGGCCCGTACAGCGACGTGCTCAGCGTGACCATGCCGATGCGCTGGTTGCGGCGGGTCACCAGTGCGCGGGCCGCGGCGTTCGGGCGGAAGCCCAGCTCGTCGATGACTTCCTGAACCTTCGCCCGGATCGCGTCGGCGACGTGGGGCTCGCCGTTGACGACGCGCGAGACGGTCTTCTGCGACACGCCGGCCCGGCGTGCGACGTCGGTCATCGACACCCGGGGGGTGGCGCCCATCTGCAGCTCCTTCGCTGAGGTTTGACTACGTAGTCAAACGTCGGAGAGCACACCACGGCCTGACTACGTAGTCAAGCCCCGTCTCACACCGGCGGTGTGCGGCTGGCCTTGCTCCGGGGTCGTGTCCGGCGGTGTGCCGGCACCCAGCGATTCGGCCCGAACTCGTGGTGAGTTCGGGCCGAATCCCTGGGTAGGCGTCAGTGGGTAGGCGGGCCGGCCGGGCCCGTCAGGAGAGGGTGATGCTGTCCAGCTCCGCGTAGCCGGTGCCGCCCTGGAAGTTCGGCGAGCCCTTCGCCAGCCGGATGACGTTGTAGCCGGCCCGGAGCGACACCGTCACGTTCGTCGTCGCGAACTGGCCCCAGCCCGCCGTCGGCGGGTAGGAGACCGTGGAGAAGGCGCCGCCGTTGTAGGCCAGCCCGTGGGTCGACGTCGCCCCGGTGCCGTTCGCGTACCGCACGGCCATCGTGTAGGTGCGGGCCGTCGGGACGTTGACCGTGAAGTCCACGAAGCTCTGCGAGCGCATGTCGGCGGTGCCGTCGATGTTGCCGACGTACGAACCGTTCGACGCACCGGACGCGGCCCGGGTCTGCGCGTTCACGACGTTCGCGTTCTCGGCCTCGTAGACCTGCTGCCAGGTCGACGTCGGACCGCCGGCCGGTGTGACGACCACCTGGTAGGCGCCCTCCGCCGTCATCCCGTTGACCGGGACGGTCACCGAGCCGTTCGAGACGGGCACGGTCGACGTCGACAGCACGGTCGGCGCCGCCACGTGGGTGTGCCGCCCGCTGCCGGGGACCGCGTTCACCGTCACCCGGACGGACGAGCCGAACGAGCCCAGGCCGTTGACCCGCACGCTGTTGTTGCCGCTGTCCCCGCCGAGCACGACGTTGACGATCTTGCGGCTCGAGTCGTACGCCGCGACGCCGTCGAGCCAGCTCTGCGGCGTGGTCCGTACGACGTTGCCGGCCATCGCGCCGTACCAGCGGTAGGCCCAGTACGAGGCGGTCGGCTGGCCCTGGAGCGTGAACAGGCCGTCGAACGTGCCTGCCTCGTACCAGTACGCCCGGTGCGCCTCACGGGCACCGTGCCGCTCGAGCACCGAGATCCAGTGCACGGCGACGCTCGGTATGTCCATCTGGCTCAGCGAGTTGTACTCGTTGATGGCGATCGGGCGCGGGCTGATGCCGAGCGAGCGCTCGATGGCCCGGTAGTCGGCGACGTGGTCGTCGAAGTTGTCCCAGTCCATGTCGGTGAGCTCGTGCCAGACGATGACGTCGGGCAGGGTGTTGGTGTCCCGCGCGTTCCGCAGGAACGACAGCATCCGGTCGTGGCTGTAGTACGAGTCGCTGGGGCCGACGATCGGCGTCACCGTGTCGAGCGACCGGATCAGGCGGTGCGTGCGGGTCCAGCCCGCGTTGAACGACCCCGCGGCGGCGGTGTCCCACGTCCAGTCGGGCTCGTTCCACAGCTCCCAGCCCCGGATGTTCGTCGTCGACGTGGCCGCGAGGCGGTCCTGGACCATCTTGCGGACCTTCTGCTCCCAGTCGGTCCAGCCCTGCCACCGGTAGGGGAACGTCGGGTAGATGTCCGGCATCCGGATGAGCTGCTGCGCTCCGGCGCGCGTGATGTTGTCCGCGACGTGGAGGGCGTCGCAGCACGGCTCGGTGGCGCCGTTGCCGAGGTGGGTGGTGCCCGGCGCGGGCTGGGTGAACCCGTTCGGGCTCAGGGGCAGGAGCTGGTCGGTGGTGGGCTTGGTGTTCGAGCCGACGCCGTACAGGCCGCCCGACCCGACGTGGGTCACCGGCCGGACGACGGAGCCGACGTCGACCGTGAGGGTGTTGCCCGCCGCCTGCGCCGGGCCGGCGGGGGAGACCAGCGTGACGCCCACGACCAGGGCGAGGACGCTGAGACGGGACAGGGCGCGTTGGGGCCGGGCTTGTCGCAGAGCGATTTTCATGGCATCTCCTCATTGAGATCACGGGTGACTTCCGCGGCGGAAGTTGCGAACCGGTTCGACGTTCCCGCCTGCCAGGACGCTAGTTTCGAACGCCGTCCGCCGCAAGAGGCTAAAAAATTCGATCTTGCGATCACCGGATCCGTGTGGTTAGAGTCGAACCGGTTCGCAACAGACGCGACCAAGCAGGGCAGCAGCGCAAGGACGAGCAGCAGCACAGGAGGCGAAGTGGCCACCATCGGGGATGTTGCCCAGGCGGCAGGGGTGTCGCGCAGCACGGCGTCATACGCGCTGTCGGGCAAGCGGGCGATCTCGGCGGAGGTCCGCCGCCGGGTCGAGGACGCCGTCCGGGAGCTCGGCTACACGCCGAACGCCGGGGCACGGGCGCTCGCCACGTCGCAGACGATGGTGATCGGGCTGCTCGCCCAGTTCCTCGAGGACGAGTTCGCTCCCGCGATGCTCCAGTACATGCTGGGCGTCTCCAACACGGCCCGCGAGCTCGGCTACGACATCCTCCTGGTGTCCGATGCCGACGGCACGCGCGCCCTGCGCCGCATCACGGACTCGCGCATGGTCGACGGCATCGTGCTGCTCAACGTGGCCGAGCGGGACGAACGTCTGCCCATTCTCCGCTCCGCCGCACAGCCCGGTGCGCTCGTCGGCCTGCCCGCCGACTGCACCGGCGTCGACGTCTTCGACCTCGACTTCGAGGAGGCGGGCCGCCTCATGGTCGACCACCTCCACCGCCTCGGGCATCGCGAGGTGGCGCTCGTGTCGCAGCCGGAGCACGTGATCGAGCGCGGTGGCGCCTACGTGTGGCGCCTGCAGAACGCCGCCCTCGAGGCGGCCAGGGCGCGCGGTATCACGCTGCACACCGTGTCGGCGTCGTCCCACCAGCCCGACGTCGGGCAGGACCTGAACGCCCTGCTCGACGCACGCCCCGGCGTGACCGGGCTGCTGATCAACAACGAGGCGGCGGCCGCCGCCCTGCCGACGGTCCTGCACCAGCGCGGGCTGACCGCGCCCAGCGACCTGTCGGTCGTGGGCCGGTACTCGGACGAGTTCGCCCGCACCTTCTCGCTGCCCTACTCCTCGATCGAGAGCGCACCCGACCGGCTCGGCCGCATGGCCGTGCGCCAGCTCGTGCGCCGCATCGAGGGCGACGTGGCGGCCGACGAGCCGCACGTCGTGCGGTTCGTGACACCGGAGCTGGTCGACCGCGGCAGCACCGGCGTGCCGCGGCCGGCCTGACCGTTCGCCACCACGGACCAGCCCTTCAGCAGCACCCCCCAGCACCCCCCAGCAAGCAAGCACCCCCCAGCCGGACGACGGCGTCGTCGCCCGGACCCGTTCAAGGAGGAACCATGCACCACTCCCGGCGCAAGCCCACCACCCTCGCGGCGGTCGGCGCGCTCACCCTCGTCGGCGTGCTCAGCGCCTGCTCGTCCGGCGGTGCCGCCGCGGGCGGCGAGACCGGAGGCGGCGACGACGCGACCTACACCTGGTGGGACCCGTACCCCCAGCACGACGACTCGTCGGACTGGGCGGGCCGCGTCCAGGCCTGTGGCGAGGAGGCCGGCGTCGCCATCGAGCGCACCGCCTACGACACGACGGCGCTGACCAACCAGGCGCTGCTCGCCGCGCAGGAGGGCACGTCCCCCGACGTCATCCTGCTGGACAACCCGGCCGTCTCCACGCTCGCGGACACCGGCATGCTCACCACGGTCGACGAGTTCGGCCTGGACACGTCCGCGATCGACGAGAACCTGCTCGCGGCGGGCGTCGTCGGCGGGGAGACGTACGGCATCCCGATCGGCGCCAACACGCTGTCGCTCTACTACAACGCCGAGGTCCTCGAGGCCGCGGGCGTGGACCCGGCCTCGATCACCGACTGGGACTCGCTCACCGCGGCCCTCAAGGCGGTCACGGACAACGGCGACAAGGGCATCACCTTCGCCGGCATCGGCACCGAGGAGGGCTCGTTCCAGTTCCTGCCCTGGTTCTGGGGCGCCGGCGCCGACCTGCGTGACCTCGACTCGCCGGAGGCCGTCGCCGCGCTCGAGCTGTGGACGGGCTGGCTCGACGAGGGCTACGCGCCGAACTCGGTGATCAACAACTCGCAGAACACCGTGTGGGAGGAGTTCCTCACCGGGGACTTCGGCTTCGCCGTGAACGGCACCTGGCAGGTCGACAGCGCGGCCGGGGCCGACTTCGAGGCCGGCACCGTCCAGCTGCCCGCGCGCGACGGCGGCGTCGCGCCGGCACCGACGGGCGGCGAGTTCATCATGGCGCCCGTGCAGGAGGACACCGAGCGCTATGACGTCACCCGGCAGATCGTCGAGTGCATGACGACGCCCGAGGGCTTCGTCGAGACGGCGAACACGTTCGCCTACTACGTGCCGCCGACGGCGGACGGCCAGGCTGCGCTCATCGAGGAGAAGCCGGAGCTCGAGCCCTGGGTCGAGGCCGTGCGCAACGCCAAGGGCCGCACGAGCGACGACCTCGGCGCCGACTACCCGATGATCTCCGAGGCCCTCTGGACGGCGGTCCAGAACGCCCTCTCGGGCGCGGCGACGCCGGAAGAGGCCCTCACGACGGCCCAGACAGAAGCCGAAACGGCCACCAGCTAACCACCCGCCGTCGTTGAGTGCTGGGTATTTGCGCCGTAAGCACCTCTCGGGCAACAAATACCCAGCACTCAACTTGAAAGACTTGAGGACGCTTTGATGACCACCACCGAGGCGCCGGCCACGGCGGGCGCACCACCGGGCGCCGACCGGCAGCCGCCGACACCGCGCCGCAGGCGCGGCCCCGCGGTCTCCCAGTGGGCCGCCGTCGGCTTCGCCGCGCCGCTGCTCGTGTACCTGATCCTCTTCTACGTCTACCCGCTGTGGCGCAACATCGACCTCAGCGTGCACGACTACACGATCCGCGCGTTCGTCCAGGGCAACGCCGAGTTCGTCGGGTTCGAGAAGTACGCCGAGGTGTTCAGCTCGTCGACGTTCCCGACGGCACTGTGGAACACCGCGGTCTTCACCGTCGTCTCCATCGTGTTCCAGTACGCGATCGGCCTGGCGCTGGCGGTGTTCTTCCGCTCGGGGTTCCGGTTGTCCGGCCTGCTGCGGGCGATGTTCCTCGTGCCGTGGCTGCTGCCGCTCATCGTGTCGGCGTCGACCTGGTCGTGGATGCTCAACAGCGACAACGGCATCGTGAACTCGGTGCTCGCGGCGTTCGGCGCGGAGCAGATCAACTGGCTCACCTCCCCGGACACCGCCCTCCTGTCGGTGACGATCGCGAACATCTGGCTGGGCATCCCGTTCAACCTCGTGATCCTGTACTCCGGGCTGCAGAACATCCCGGGCGAGGTGTACGAGGCGGCATCGCTCGACGGCGCCGGCCCGTGGAAGCAGTTCTGGAGCATCACGTTCCCGCTGCTGCGCCCGGTGTCCGCCATCACGCTCCTGCTCGGGCTGATCTACACGCTGAAGGTCGTGGACGTCATCTGGATCATGACCACCGGCGGGCCCGGCGACGCGTCGACGACGCTCGCCATCTGGTCCTACCGGGAGGCCTTCGGGACCGGCCAGCCGGACTTCTCGCCCGCCGCCGCGGTCGGCAACCTGCTCATCCTCATCGCCCTCGTCTTCGGATTCCTGCACCTGCAGCTCCAGCGCCGTCAGGAGGACTCATGACCGGCCGTCGTCTCGCGCAGAAGCCGTGGTGGAAGACCGCCCTCGGCCTCGTCCTCACCGCCTTCATGCTGTTCCCCGTCTACTGGATGGTGAACGTCTCGCTCACGCAGACCAGCGACCTGCGGTCGGACCCGCCGCACTGGTTCCCTCTGCACCCCACGTTCGAGGGGTACACGGCCGTGTTCCAGCAGCAGCTCCCGGCTCTCGGGACGAGCCTGCTGGTCGGGCTCGGCTGCGTGGCGCTCACCGTCGTGATCGCCGCACCGGCGGGGTACGCGCTCGCGCTGCTCAACCTGCGTGGCGGGCGCACGCTGAACTTCCTGCTGCTGGTCGCGCAGATGATCCCGGCGGTGGTCATGGCCATGGGGTTCTACGCGGTCTACAACAGCCTGGGCCTGCTCAACACCGTCGGCGGCCTGATCATCGCCGACTCGACGGTCGCCGTGCCGTTCGGCGTACTGCTGTACACCGCGTTCATGTCGGGCATCCCGCGCGAGCTGCTGCAGGCCGCGCGCGTGGACGGGGCGGGCGCCTGGCGCACGTTCCGGTCCGTGGTGCTGCCGGTGAGCCGCAACTCCACGCTCACGGTCTCGCTGTTCGCCTTCCTGTGGGCATGGTCGGACTTCATCTTCGCGTCGACCCTGAACCGCAACGGCGAGCTCATCCCGATCACGCTCGGCATCTACAACTACATCGGCAACAACACGACGCAGTGGAACGCCATCATGGCGACCGCCGTCGTCGCGTCGGTGCCCGCGGCGATCCTGCTGGTCGTGGCGCAGCGCTACGTGGCGGCGGGCGTCACGGCCGGTGCGGTCAAGGACTGACGCACCGACTGACGTGCACCGACTGACGCCGATGGACCAGAGAGACGAAGGAAACCTGTGACACAGCACCACTCGACGCGCACGACCGCGTCGCAGCGCCAGGCGGCCCGGGCGCGCCCGGTCGTGCCGCGCGGCCCGCGCCGCGGTCTCGGCGTCGGCGAGCTGCGGCTCGACGGCGGATTCTGGGGCGCGCTCCAGGAGACGAACGCGCGCGCCACGCTGCAGCACTGCCTGGACTGGATGGAGCAGCTCGGCTGGATCGGCAACTTCGACCGGGTCGCCGAGGGCACCACGGGCGGGGGACGGCCGGGCTGGCAGTTCTCCGACTCCGAGGTCTACAAGCTGCTGGAGGCGCTGGCCTGGGAGCACGGCCGCACGGGCGACCCGGCGGTCGATGCGCTCCTGCGCAAGGTGGTGGACCGGGTGGCCGCCGCGCAGGACGAGGACGGCTACCTCAACACATGCTTCGGCCACGCCGGACAGGCCGGCCGGTACAGCGACCTCTCGACGGGCCACGAGCTGTACTGCACCGGCCACCTGCTGCAGGCGGCGGTCGCACGGGTGCGGACCACGGGCACGCCCGGGGGCACGGACGAGGACCTCCTGGTCGAGGTCGCCCGCCGCGCCGCCGACCACGTGTGCCGCGAGTTCGGCGCCGACGGCCGGGGCGGCGACGGCCGGGACGGCATCTGCGGCCATCCCGAGATCGAGCTCGGCCTCGCCGAGCTCGGCCGCGCGCTCGACGAGCCCCGCTACACCGAGCAGGCCCGGCTCTTCGTCGAGCGCCGCGGGCACGGCACGCTCGCGCCGATCGCGCTGCTCAGCCCCGCGTACTTCCAGGACGACGTACCGGTGCGCGACGCCGACGTCTGGCGCGGCCACGCCGTGCGCGCCCTGTACCTCGCGGCCGGTGCGGTCGACGTCGCCGTGGACACGCAGGACGCCGGCCTGCGCGCCGCCGTCGAACGGCAGTGGGCGCGCTCCGTGGAGCGCCGCACCTACCTCACCGGCGGCATGGGCTCGCGGCACCAGGACGAGGGTTTCGGCGACGACTGGGAGCTGCCGCCCGACCGTGCGTACTGCGAGACCTGTGCCGGGGTCGCCTCGGTCATGGTCTCGTGGCGCCTCCTGCTCGCCACGGGCGACGTCCGCTACGCCGATCTCATCGAGCGCACGCTCTACAACGTGGTGGCGACCTCGCCCCGGACCGACGGGCGCGCGTTCTTCTACGCCAACCCGCTGCAGCAGCGCGAGCCCGGCGCCGACGTGCGGCCCGACGCCGTCAACCCGCGCGCCGAGGGCGGGGTGCGAGCGCCGTGGTTCGACGTGTCGTGCTGCCCGACCAACGTGGCACGCACGCTCGCCTCGTGGCAGGCGTACGCGGCGTTCGTCGAGGAGCCGCCCGAGGGTTTGTCCGATGGTGCGCGCGAGGCGGTGTCCGACGGCGGCGTCGTCGTGTCGCTCGCCCAGTACGCCGCGGGTGAGCTGCGTGTGGCGCTGGACCGCTCCTCGGCAGGCTCGGCGCCGGACGGCGAGCTCGTCCTGCGGGTGACCACCGAGTACCCGCACGACGGTCGCATCCGCGTCGAGGTCACCGCCGTCCCAGAGCGGCCGGTCACCCTGCGGCTGCGCGTACCGCACTGGGCCGACGGCGCCACGCTCACCGGCCCGGACGGCTCCACCACCGCCGTCCGACCGGGCTGGGTGACGGCCGGCGCCGCGGGGACTGATGCTGCCGGCACCGACGCCGGGGTGAGCGCCGCACTCGCCGTGGGCGACGTCGTCACGCTCGATCTGCCCGTCGACCCCCGTCTGACCTGGCCCGACCCGCGGGTCGACGCCGTGCGCGGGACCGCGGCCGTCGAGCGCGGCCCGCTCGTGCTCGCGCTGGAGTCGGTGGACCTGCCCGACGGTGTGCAGCTCGACCAGGTGCGTCTCGATGCCGGGGTCGCGCCCCGTGCGCAGGGCGACGGCGCGGTGGTCCGCGCCGTCACCGTGCCCCTGCTCGAGGGCGGGGCGGGCACCCCGCCGTTCGGCTCCGGCGGTCCGGGAAGCGCCTTCGCGCCGACGCCCGACGCCGGTGCACCCGCGTTCGACCTGACCCTGGTGCCCTACCACCGCTGGGCCGAGCGCGGCCCGTCGACCATGCGCGTCTTTGTTCCGACGGCCCGACACGAGGAGACCCGATGACCGACCCCACCACGCCGGGCACACCGGCCCCCGCGACGGACGCCGTCGACTCGCCGGTCCGCGCGGACGGCGCCCGCCTGACCTGGCGGAGCGGCGGCGAGACCCTGGTGGTCGAGCCGTGGGGCCGGGACAGCGTGCGCGTGCGCGCGACCGTCCTGGGCGACGTCGAGGACACCGACTGGGCGCTCCTGCCGCCCGCCGTCGCGGACGGCGTCGCCCACGACGCCCCGCGCGTCGAGCTCCGGGCCGACGGCGCGACCCTCGTCAACGGCGGCATCCGGGTCGAGCTCACCACCAGCACGGGGTTCAGCGAGATCGTCGGCTACGAGGTGTCGCACTGCGACCTGGCCTTCTACGACGCCGACGGCCGGCTGCTGCTGCGCGAGCTCGACCGCGGCGGCTCCCTCCAGCTGCGCGCCCGGAACTTCCGCCCGCGGCTCGGCGACGACGGGCACACGCTCACGGCGTCGTTCGAGTCGGACCCGGACGAGAAGCTGTACGGGATGGGCCAGTACCAGCAGCACGTGCTGGACCTCAAGGGCTCCACGTTCGAGCTGGCGCACCGCAACTCCCAGGCCAGCGTGCCGTTCGTCATGTCGAGCGGTGGGTACGGGTTCCTCTGGCACGACCCGGCGATCGGGCGGGCGACGTTCGCGCGCAACCGCACCGAGTGGCATGCCGAGTCGACCAAGCAGCTCGACTACTGGGTGACCGCTGGGCGCACCCCCGCGGACATCTCGCGGGCCTACGCCGAGGCGACGGGGCACGCCCCGATGATGCCGGAGCGCGGGCTCGGCTTCTGGCAGTGCAAGCTGCGCTACTGGAACCAGGAGCAGCTCCTGGAGGTGGCACGCGAGCACCACCGGCGCGGGCTGCCGCTCGACGTCATCGTCGCGGACTTCTTCCACTGGCCGAAGATGGGCGACTACCGGTTCGAGGACGAGTTCTGGCCGGACCCGACGGCGATGGTCGACGAGCTGAAGGAGCTCGGTGCCGAGCTCATGGTCTCCGTCTGGCCGCAGGTGTCGCTCGAGTCCGAGAACGACTCGTACCTGCGCCGGAACAACCTGCTGGTGCGCGCCGACCGCGGGCTCGACGTCCACATGTCGTTCCAGGGCCCGAGCACCTTCCTCGACGTGACCAACCCCGAGACCCGGCGCTGGCTCTGGGAGACCTGCCGGCGCAACTACGGCTCCCACGGGATCCGCACGTTCTGGCTGGACGAGGCCGAGCCCGAGTACGGCGTCTACGACTACGACGCCTTCCGGTACCACCTCGGCCCGGCCCTGCGCGTGGGCAACGTGTACCCGCAGGCGTTCGCGCGCGCCTTCTACGAGGGCCAGGTCGCCGACGGCGAGAGCGAGGTCGTCAACCTGGTCCGCTGCGCGTGGGCGGGCAGCCAGCGGTACGGCGCGCTCGTCTGGTCGGGCGACATCTCCTCGACGTTCGAGGACCTGGCCCGCCAGGTCACCGCGGGCATCCACATGGGCGTCGCGGGCATCCCGTGGTTCACCACCGACATCGGCGGCTTCCACCGGGGCGACGTCACCGACCCCGCGTTCCACGAGCTGCTCGTGCGGTGGTTCCAGTTCGGCGCGTTCAGCCCCGTGATGCGGCTGCACGGCGACCGGCTGCCCCGCCAGGACGTCGCCGCCGCCGACGGTTCGCCCCGCCTGCCCTCGGGCGGGCCCAACGAGCTGTGGAGCTTCGGGGAGGAGGTGTACGGCGTGCTGGAACGCTACGTCCATCTGCGCGAGACCCTGCGCGACTACGTGCGCGACGCCATGCGCGCCGCGCACACCGACGGCCAGCCGGTCATGCGCGGCCTGTTCCACGACTTCCCCGGTGACGCGCGAGCGTGGGACGTCGACGACCAGTTCCTGCTCGGCCCGGACGTCCTGGTCGCGCCCGTCCTCGCGGCAGGCGTGCGCGAGCGCGACGTCTACCTCCCCGCCGGCGCCCGCTGGACCGACGCCGCCACCGGCCAGGTGCACGACGGCGGCACCACCGTGCGCGCCGCCGCCCCGCTCGACGTCGTGCCGGTGTTCCTGCGCGACGGCGCGCTGCCGCAGGTGGTCGGCCGCACGACGGGGCGGGTGGCCGGGCACGTGGTGCCGGGTGCGCCCGCCGGCGGGTCGGTGGCGCCTGGTCCGGTGGTTGGATCTTGATGCCGACCACCGACCCGGCGGGAGAGCCGCGGCGGACTGCCCACGTCGGGGCTCAGCTGCCAGAGTGCCCTCAGGCTGCGCATCGTCGAACCGGTTCGCCTGGCCGCGGTTCGACAGGCTCCACCGCACGGTCGGTCACGCGCCTGTCTCGCTCGGTTCGGTCACATGCACCGCGTCAGATCTGAGATCGGTCGGTTGCTCTGAGATCGGTCGGTTGAAGGACCGATCTCAGAGCAAGGGACCGATCTCGACCAGTCACGCCAGGTCACGCCAGTCGCTCGGAGCGACCGAGCCCTGTTTTTCCTCTGAACCCCGTTCCACCCCACGATGAGAAGGAAGGCACTCAACGATGAGCACAACACCTTCAGCGAGCGGCGATCCGCGTAGCGGACCAGCACGTTCCGGAGCAGCACCCTCCGGACCCGCACACCCCGGACCAGCTCCACACGGACCAGCTCCACACGGACCCGCACCGCGCAGGCCTCGGCGCACCGCCGTGGCGGCGCTCGCGGTCCTGGCGCTCGCCGGGAGCACGGCGGGGGCGGCACTCGCCGCGCCGGCCACCGCGAGCACCGGCCTGGCGACCGACACGAACGCGGCCCAGGAGCTGCCCGCGCCGCACCTGCACTACACGATGGACGACGTCGCGGGCGCCGTCGTGCCCGATGCCTCCGGGAACGGGCTGGACGGCGCGATCTCCGGCACCACCGGCCTGGTCGACGTAGAGGGCGGCGGCACGGCGCTCGACCTGCCCGGCGGGACCGGCGGCGGTTACGTGACGATCCCGCGCGGTGCTCTGGAGGGCGCCACCGACGTCACCGTGTCGGCGCGCGTCCGCTGGGACGGCACGGGCGGGGCGTGGCAGCGGGTCTTCGACCTCGGCACGGACACCACGCGCTACCTGTTCGCGACGCCGTCGAACGGCGACGGGCGCCTGCGCACCGCGCTGACGACGAACGGTGGCGGCGGCGAGGCGCAGAACAGCGGCTACAGCCCGCTGCGCGCCGGCGACTGGGTGACGCTCACGGTCACGCTCGACGCGGAGGCGGACCGGCTCACCACCTATCTCGACGGCGTGGCCGTCGGCACCGCCCGGTCGACCGTGGCGGCCGGTGACCTGCTCACGTCCGCCGCGCAGTCCGCCGGGTACCTCGGCAGGTCGTTCTACCCGGACCCGCTCCTGGACGGTGCGATCGACGACTTCCGCGTGTATCGGGCCGCGCTGAGCACCGAGCAGGTGGCCGAGCTCGTGGAGGAGCGGCCGGAACTGGTGGAGCTCACCAGGAAGACCTTCGAGGTGCGCACGACGATCGCGGCGGCGCCTGATCTCCCGGCTGCGGTACGTGCCTCGTTCACGGACGGCTACGACCGTGACGTCCCGGTGGTCTGGGACGAGATCGACCCGGCGCAGTACGCGCAGCCGGGGGACTTCACCGTCTCGGGTGACGCGGCGGGCACTCCGGTGACCGCGACCGTCACCGTGCACCGGGGCGAGCTTCGGGTCGACCTCGGCGCGGAGACCGGGTCGTTCCACGGCGGGGCGTCCGGCACGCTGTACGGGCTCTACGGCGACGGGCTGCCGAGCGACAACCTCATCGAGGGCATGGGGATCCGGACCGTCTCGACCAAGGCACAGGACGGGCCGCAGCACCCGGGCGCCGACGCGCTCGAGGTGGTCCGGCCGCTCGCCGACGCCACCGACGGGGACGTCTACATCTACATGACCGACATCCACCGCGGCTTCCCGTACGAGTGGCCGGGCGACACGCCCGCGGAGAAGCTCGACGGCTTCGTGGAGAAGATAGGCACCCAGGTCGACCAGGTGCTCGAGATGCCGGCCGAGTACCAGGACAACGTCGTCTTCGTGCCGTTCAACGAGCCGGAGGGCAACATGTTCGGCACGGGCCGGTGGAGCTACGACGGCACGTCGTGGCTCGACGACCCCACGGACTACTTTGCTGCCTGGGACCGGGTCCACGCGCTCATCAAGGAGCGCATGCCCGACGCGCGGATCGCCGGCCCGAACACCAGCATCCTGTACGGCCAGGTCAAGGGCTTCCTCGAGCACACGGTCGAGGCCGGGACCGTCCCGGAGATCATCACCTGGCACGAGCTGTCACACCCGGAGAAGATCCGCGAGTCCGTGGCGACCTACCGTGACTGGGAGGCCGAGGTCTTCGCCGGTACGGAGCTGGCGGGCACCGAGCTGCCGATCAACATCAACGAGTACGCGTTCAACTACCACACCTCGGTTCCCGGCCAGATGATCCAGTGGATCTCGGCCATCGAGGACTCCAAGGTCGACGCCGACATCGCGTACTGGAACATCGACGGCAACCTCTCCGACTCCGCCGTCCAGTCCGACCGCGGCAACGGGCAGTGGTGGCTGTTCAACGCGTACGCCCAGATGAGCGGGAACACCGTCAAGGTCACGCCGCCGTTCCCCGGCGAGAACTACACGCTGCAGGGCGTCTCTGCCCTGGACACCGGGCGCGCGCTGTCGCGCACCATCATCGGCGGGGCCGACGGCGCCGCCCCGGTCGAGCTCGTCAACGTGCCCGACGCGGTGTTCGGCGAGGACGTGCGCGTCACGGTGCGCGAGATCTCCTGGACCGGCCAGCTGGGCGACTCCGCGCAGCCGCGCCACATCGCCGAGACCACCATGCCGGTCACCGACGGGAAGGTGGTCGTCGACTTCGACGGCGAGTCGCTGCCGCTGCTGCGCGAGTCGTCGGCGTACGAGATCGTCGTGACGCCCGCGGGCGCCGGTGAGGCCACGAGCAGCGCCCCGACGCTCTGGGACGGCAGCTACGAGGCGGAGGACGCCACCTACACCGGGTCGGGCTACAGCCTGAACGGGCCCGAGGGCTCGCCGGCCGACGTGGGCAAGTTCTACACCTCCGGCGGGTACGACGTCGGCGGTCTGCGCACCGGCTCCGACGGCGTCCTCGACTTCGAGGTCACGGTGCCCGAGGACGGCACCTACGACCTGTCGGTCTTCGCCAACAGCCTCAACACGTTCGACGCCGTGGCGGAGCAGGGTCCGACCAACGTGTTCGTGCGGGTCGACGGCGCCGCGGAGCAGGAGCTGCACCTGCCGCTCGGCTACAAGTGGGTGGTCTGGGACCACGCTGACACGGAGGTCGAGCTCACGGCAGGCACGCACACCATCTCGCTCGCCGCGCGGAGCCTCGACGGCAGCCGCACCACCATGGGCGACGCGATCCTCGACCGGATCACCCTGGCCCTGCCGAACCCGGACGCCGGGACCGCCGTGTACGAGGCGGAGCACGCGACCCTGGACGGCGGACAGACGCTGTACGCGGCGCCCGACGGCGTCGACCCGGCGACGGTCTCCGGGGCCGGCGGCGTCGAGCTGGCCGACGGCGAGACCGCGACGTTCTGGGTCTACAGCGCCGTCGACGGCGAGGCGACGCTCGGCGTCGACACCCTGGGCGCGGGCGCCGGCACCCTCGCGGTGAACGGCCGCGAGGTCCTCGACCTCGCAGCGGGCCGCGCAGGGCGGACCCACGAGGTGGCCGCACACCTGACCGGTGGCGTGAACAAGGTGGTGATCACCGGCGGGGCCGACGGCGTCGTCGTCGACCGGCTGACCACCGCGCCCGGGACGGGGGCGCTCGCGGCGGCGGAGTACCAGGCGGAGGACGCCGAACTTGCCGGTTCGGCGAAGGTGTCCGACCTGTCGCTCGCCGAGGGCGGCAAGGCGGTGACCGACGTCGGGGGAGACCCGGGCAACGGCAGCACGCTGACGTTCCGGGTCGACGCCGGCGAGGCCGGCCCGCACGCCGTCGTGCTGCGGTACTCGAACCCGGAGCAGTCGCCGGCGTCGCACTACAACCCGGACCCGATCGCCCGCCGGGCGGACATCTCCGTGAACGGCGGCGCGTCGGCCCCCGTGCTCTTCCCCCACTCGTTCCACGAGAACAACTTCTGGGAGAAGACGGTCGTGCTCGACCTGGAGGAGGGCGCGAACACCATCACGCTGAGCTCGCAGGAGGCGCCGAACTTCGACGGCGTCACCTACGCCTCGGACGTCTGGCCCGACTTCCCGCTGCGGTCCCGCTGGGCACCGGTCGTGGACCGGATCACGGTGTCGCCGCTCGCGGCGCACCGCGTGGAGCCGGTCACCGAGGTGACCACCGCGTCGGTCTGCCGCGGGCCGCGGGCGTTCCTGACGGTCAGCACGCGGAACGTCTCGGACGAGCCGCTCGACGTGCGGATCGACGGCTCGCTCGGAAAGCGGGCGACCCAGGATCTGGCCGCCGGTGACACCTGGCGCCAGTCGTTCAGCGCGCGCAAGGCCGGGCTGAAGGCCGGATCGGTGACGGTGACGGCGGACGGCGTCGCGACCGAGCACGCCTACCCGGCGGTGGCCTGCGACTGACGCGGTGCTTCACCCACCGCTGGTCGAGCTTGTCGAGACCTACGTCCCGGCAAGATCGGCCAGCGGCGGCGGGGCGGCTGGTTGCCCTGACGCACGACCTGGGCTACGACCCGCGGACCCTGGACGGGCGGGCACGGTACCGGCTGGCCCGGCTGCTGCTGCGGCTCGCCGGCGACTGATCGGCCGGGCTCGTCGAGACGTGCTCGACGAGCCCGGCCCACGGTGCGCCCTCGGCCGAACGCTCCGCACAGCGGCGCGACCGGTCCGGTGGGCTGGAACGTCAGTGGTCCTCGTGCTCGGTGCTCGATGTGGAGGCGGGGCGGTCGAGCAGGCGGAGCGCCTCCTCGACGATCTGGTCCGGCCGCGAAGTGATGTCGACGACGAACCCGGGCTCGTCGTCCTGCAGGGGTTCCAGGGCGGCGAGCTGGCTGTCGAGCATCTCGGGCTTCATGAAGTGCCCGGCGCGCCCCTGGATGCGCTCGTGCAACAGCTCGTACGAGCCGGTGAGGTGCACGAACCGCACGGAGCCGGCGGTGTCGGCGCCCGCGGTCCCGAGCAGGTCGCGGTAGCTCCGGCGCAGGGCGCTGCACGGCACGACCGCGCTCCTGCCCTCGGCGAGCTCCTTGGCGAACCAGTCGCGGATCCCGTTCAGCCAGGGCCAGCGGTCGTCGTCGTCCAGCGGGTGGCCGGCGGCCATCTTGGCGACGTTCGCGGGGGAGTGGAAGTCGTCTCCCTCCGCGAACGACGCGCCGAGCCTGCCGGCCAGGAGCGCGGCGACCGTCGTCTTGCCCGAGCCGGCCACGCCCATGACGACGATCGCCCGGGGTCCGTGGTCGGTCCCGCTGCGCGATGTCGCACTGGTGGTCGGGGTCGAGAACATCGCTGTCTCGGTGACGTCTGTGTCCATCCCCCTATCCTCACCTATTGGTGACACCATTATGCCGTGATTCATATCACCGATCTCCTGGACCCCTCGTCCGCCGGACGACCGGCCGCGAGCGACCTGCCCCGGGGCGAGACCACGGCGCTCTAGTCTTGGAGGATGTCCCCAGTGCTGCACAGCCCCGTCCTCGAGGCCCTGGGCCGTCGTATCACCGGTGGCGCTCTGCCGGCCGGGGCGACGCTGACGCTGGACGGGATCGGCGCCGAGTTCGGGGTGTCGCGCACCGTCGCGCGCGAGGCGATGCGCCTGCTCGAAGGGCTCGGCCTGGTCCGTTCCGGACCACGCGTGGGCATCGTCGTGCTGCCGCACGACGCGTGGAACGTGCTCGACCCCCGCGTCATCGAGTGGCGCCTGGCCGGGCCGGGCCGCGCGTCGCAGCTGCGGTCGCTCACCGAGCTGCGCCAGGCGGTCGAGCCGCTCGCCGCCTCGTGCGCCGCGCGGGGGGCCACGGCCGCCGTCCGCGACGAGCTGGTCGCCACCGCGCGCCGGATGCGCGAGCTGGGCGAGGCAGGCAAGGGCGACGGTGAGGAGTTCCTGGCCCTGGACATCCAGCTGCACGAGCTCCTCATGCGGTCCAGCGGCAACGAGCTGTTCAGCGCGCTCGCCGACGTCGTCGCCGTCGTGATCTCCGGGCGCACCCACCTCGGCCTGATGCCCGCCTACCCCGAGCCGGAGGCGCTGGATGCGCACGAGGCGGTGGCGCTCGCCGTCGCCCGCGGGGACGGCGCGGCCGCCGAGGAGGCGATGGCGCGGATCGTGCGCGAGGTGCGCGGTGCGCTGGGCGAGGGCCCGGCCGGCAAGGGCTGACCGGGCTCCGGACCGCGAGCCCCCGCGAGCCCTGCCTGCACGTGCTGATTTGCGTCGTGCAGGCGGTGCACCGGGGCGGTGCCTCCGGTATGAATGAGGCGTGCACTCGTCCCGACGGCTCCGTGGCGCGCGCGGTCCCAGCGTGGCGTCCGCCGCGACCGCAGTGGCGCTGCTGGCGCACCTCCTCGGGGGCGGTGCGCTGCCGGGGTGGCTCGGGATCCTCGTGCCGTGGGCCCTGTCGCTCGCGGTGTGCACGGCTCTCGCGGGCCGCCGGCTCTCGCTGTGGCGGACGACGGCGTCCGTCGCGCTGAGCCAGGCCCTCTTCCACGCGCTGTTCGTGCTGGGCGCGCCCGTCCGGAGCGCTGCCGCGGGGTCAGCGCCGGCGGGTATGCCGACGGGCCACGGCGCGCACGGCGGGAACGCGGTCCCGGCGCCGGGCGACGCGGTGCCCGGCGTGCTGTCCGGCGTGCTGCCCGGCGTGGAGCCGGCCATGTGGTTCTCGCACGCGGTCGCGGCAGCGGTGACCGTCGCCGGCCTGTACGGCGGCGAGCGTGCGCTGTCCCGCCTGCGTGACATCGCCGGGCAGACGGCGGACTGGGTACGCCGCCGGTTCGCCCCGCCCGTCGACGCCGTCCCCTCGTTCCCTGTCGTGCGCGTGGTGGCGCCCGACTGGTTCACCGGATCCTTCCCCGCACGTCCTGAGGTGTCGCCGTCGCGGCGGCGCGGGCCACCCCGCGCGCTCGCGACCTGACCTTTCCCCGAGCGCCGACCGGCTCGGCCACGCCCGCCGTCCTGGCTCGGACGCGCCCGGGCGGGCGCCGTCGGCGCCGCCCTCATGACCTGAAAGCGAATCCCCATGCCCACCACCGTCCTCGTCGCGCCCGAGAGCGAGCGCGCACCCCGACGCCCCCACCGTCCGGCCCGCGAGCCGGCCCTCACCCGACCGTCCGGCTCCGGCCGACGGCGTGGCTGGTTCGGCGCCCTGCTGCTCCGGCTGCACTTCTACGCCGGCCTGCTCGTCGGCCCGTTCATCCTCGTCGCCGCGGTCACCGGCGCGTTGTACGCCCTGACCCCCGCGCTCGAGCAGGTCGTCTACCGGGACGCGCTGCACGCTCCTGTCACGGACACGCGGCTCAGTCTCGCCGAGCAGGTGGACATCGCCCGCGACCACGTCGGCGACGGCGCGGCGACGCCGTCCGCGGTACGCCCCGCACCCGAGCCGGGCGACACGACGCGGGTCATGTTCGCCGACGACCGCCTCGGCGAGAGCGAGTCCCGAGCCGTGTTCGTCGATCCGGGCACCGGCGAGGTCCGCGGCGACCTCACCGCCTACGGCACCAGCGGTGCCCTGCCGCTGCGCACCTGGGTCGAGCAGCTGCACGGCAGCCTCCATCTGGGCGACGTCGGCCGCCTGTACAGCGAGCTCGCCGCCTCCTGGCTCGGGATCGTGGCACTCGCGGGCCTCGGCCTCTGGCTCCGGCGCATCCGCAGGACGCGCGCCGCGACGGACCTCGTACGGCCCGCCCGGGGGCGTACCGGCTACCGCAGGCTGTTCACCTGGCACGCCTCGGTGGGCATCTGGGTGCTGCTCGGTGCGCTGTTCCTCTCGGCGACGGGGATCACCTGGTCGCAGCATGGGGGCGGCAACGTCGACACGCTGCGGGCGGCGCTCGACTGGCGCACGCCAGCCGTAGACACCAGGCTGCCGGACGGCGGGCCCGCGGGTCACGAGGGTCACGCGGGCCACGAGGGCAGCGCCGGCCATGTGGGCCACCCGCCTGCCGGCGTCGGGGGAGCGGCCGACGCCGCGCTGTTCGATGCCGTCCTCGCCGCGTCCCAGGCGGTGAACGTCGACACCGGCCTGGTCGAGATCAGGCCGCCGGCCGAGCCCGGGACCGCCTGGGTGGTGCAGGAGATCCAGCGCAGCTATCCGACCGAGGTGGACGCGGTCGCCGTCGACCCCGGCTCCCTGCGGGTGGTGCACCGGGTCGACTTCGCCGAGTTCCCGGTCGCCGCGAAGCTGGCTCGCTGGGGGATCGACGCCCACATGGGCTCGCTGTTCGGCCTGCCCCACCAGCTGGCCCTGTTCGTGCTCGCGGCGGGCATCGCCGCGATGGTCGTGCTCGGCTACCTGATGTGGTGGAAGCGTCGACCGACGCGGGAGCCGCGTCCCCTCGGCGGCACCCCGCCGCGGCGGGGCGCCCTGCGCGGCGCACCCTGGTGGGGCATCGGCGTGGTGCTCGCCGGGGCGGCCCTGGTCGCCTGGTGGCTGCCTCTGGTCGGTTGGACCCTTGCCGGGTTCGTGCTGATCGACGTGCTGCTCGGCTTCGCCGGACGCCGGACCGCTCGGACGCGCTGACGGACGGCGACCCGCGGGTCAGTGGATCGCGGCCATCAGCGGGAGCCGGACGGCGGGCGGCAGGGGCCCGTCGTCCGGACGCGCGCTGATCGACCGGAGCTGCAGCGCCACGAACCGGCGGGAGGCGGCCACCGCGGCCTGGCGCGACGTGGCCCGGATGCCGGAGTTGGCCATGATCAGCAGCACGACATCGTCCAGCACGACGTCTCGCCGCAGGCCACCGGACTCCTTGGCCCGACGGATCAGTTCTGCGAGCGACCGCAGGGCGCGGGAGCGCTCCTGAGCGAAGTCGACGGCCTGCGGGAACGCCGAGACGAACGCTGCGGTGAACCCCCGGTCCTGGGCGTGCATCACGCACACCTGCTCGATCGCCCCGCTGAGCCCGCGCCACGGGTCGGGATCCGCGAGGCCGTCGTCGACGATCGCGGTGCAGATCGCCATCTGCTCCCGGAACGCCTCGGTGACCAGGGCCTCCTTGGTCGGGAAGCGGCGGTACAGCGTCGCCGGGCCGACCTCGGCGCGCCGGGCCACCTCGCGCATCGAGACGTCGATGCCCTTCTCCGCGAAGACCTTGCGCGCCACCTGCAGGATGCGGTCGCGGTTGTCGCGCGCGTCGGAGCGCAGCTCGTGCGCGGGGAGCGGGGCAGGGTGTGCGCCCTGGTGCTCGCCTGGGTGCTCGCCTGGGTGCTCGCCTGGGTGCTCGGCACCCTGCGACGCCAGGGACGCTGGGGACAGCTGCTCGGTCATGACGCTCGTTTCGCCGAACCGGACGGGGTGTTCCATGTGAACAGGATCGCGCGGCGGGGACCGCATTGCGACACTCGGACGATGCATATCGACCGACTGCAGGCCGACGGCCTGCACCCCACGCCGGGCTACCACCACGTGACCGTCGCCGAGGCAGGCCGGACCGCCTACCTCGCGGGGCAGTGCCCGCTCGACGAGTCCGGCACCGTGGTCGGGCCCGACGACCTCATGGCCCAGACGGACCAGGTGGCGGCCAACGCCCTCGCCGCGCTGTCCGCCGCGGGAGCCACGCCGGGCGACGTCGTCCGCTCCGTGATCTACGTGGCGAGCAGCGACCGGGCCGACCTCTCCGCCGTCTGGCAGCGGCTGAACGCCGGCCCGATCGCCCAGGCCTTCACCACGGCGAGCACCCTGCTGGGCGTCGTCGCCCTCGGCTTCCCCGGTCAGCTCGTCGAGGTCGACCTGACGGCGGCGCTCGCGGACTGACCGGCGCCGGTACGGCGCCGCGGCGAGCGCCGTCAGTTCTCCAGCAGCACCTTGATCGCGCGCCGCTCGTCCATCGCGCGGTAGGCCTCGGCCACCTCGGACAGCGGCAGGGTGAGGTCGAAGACCTTGCCCGGGTCGATCTCGCGCTTCCACACCAGGTCCAGCAGGTGCGGGAGGTAGGCGCGCACGGGGGCGACACCGCCACGGATGCCCTTGTTGCCCCAGAAGAGGGTGTCGGTGGGCAGGTCGCCGTGCGGGACGCCGACCAGGCCGATCGTGCCGCCGGGGCGGACGAGCTCCACCGACTGCGCGCGGGCCTCCTCGGTGCCGACGCACTCCAGCACCGCGTCGGCGCCGATGCCCTCGGTCAGCTCGAGCACCTGGGCCAGCCCCTCGGCGCCGCGCTCGGCGACGACGTGGGTCGCGCCGAACTCCTCGGCGACCTTCTGGCGGGGTTCGTGCCGGCTCATGGCGATGATCGTCGTGGCGCCGAGCTGCGCGGCGGCGAGCACGCCGCTCAGCCCGACGGCTCCGTCGCCCACCACCACGACGCTCGAACCCGGCCCGACGCCGGCTGAGACCGCCGCGTGCCATCCGGTGCACATCACGTCGGAGAGGCTCAGCAGGCTCGGGATCAGGTCGGCGTCCGGCTCGCCCGGGGTGGCGAGCAGCGTGCCGTCGGCGTGGGGGATGCGGATCTTCTCGGCCTGGCAGCCGTCGAATCCGCCCCCGTGCAGGCAGTTGGCCTGCATGCCCTTGCGGCACACCGCGCAGGTGTTGTCGCTGTACAGGAATCCGCCGACGACGAAGTCGCCGGGCTTGACGGAGGTGACGGCGTCACCGACCTGCTCGACGACGCCGACGTACTCGTGCCCGATCGGCGTCGGACGCTTGACCTGTGAGATACCCCGGTAGCGCCACAGGTCCGAGCCGCACACGCAGGCGGCGACGGTGCGGATGACGGCGTCGGTGGGCTCGACGATGACGGGGTCGGGCCGCTCCTCGAAGCGGACGTCCCCGGGTCCATGAATGATTGCTCCTCGCATGTGCCCCATTCAACACGCCGAGGAGCCGTGCCGGAGCCGATGGTCGGTAGTCCGTCCGGCGGTCGGCATTCCGTCAGGTGATCGGCATTCCGAGCTACCGATCACCTGACGTATTACCGACCGCCTGACGGACTACCGACCATCCAGCGCGGGCCCGCCAGCGGGAGCCGCCCGCGCAGGCCCGCCCGCTCAGGAGCGGGTTCGGGGGAGCGCGTCGGCGAGCGGGGTCGCCGGGCGGCCCAGGAGGCGGGCCAGGTCGTCGCTGTCGGTCTCCAGGTCGCCCGCGGCGATCGACGCGTCGAGGCCCGCGACGAACCCGGCGGTGCCGGCGTCGAGCCCGTGCTGCTGCAGTTCGGCCTGGAAGTCCGCGACGGACAGGTCGCGGTGCGCCACCTTGGTGCCGGTGACGTCGCTGATCGTGGCCGCGAGCTCGTCGTAGCCGAACGACTCGCCGCCGAGCTCGTAGACGGCGTCACCGTCGTCGTCGGAGAGGAGCGCCGTGACGGCGGCGGCGGCGAAGTCGGCGCGCGGGGCGGCCGAGATCTTGCGGCCGGCGGTCGCTCCCACGATCTCGCCGCGCTCGAGGTACTGGTCCAGCTGTCCGGTGTAGTTCTCGGTGTACCAGCCGTTGCGAAGCAGGGTGACCGGGACGCCCGACGCACGCAGCGCGGCCTCGGTCGCCTCGTGCTCACCCGCGAGCGGGTTGGACGTGCTGCCGGCCTTGAGGATGCTGGTGTAGGCGATGCGCTCCACGCCGGCGGCCTTGGCGGCGTCGACGACCGCGGTGTGCTGGGGCACCCGCGCCCCCGCCTCGCTGCCCGAGACGAACAGCAGGCGCTGCACGCCGTCCAGGGCCGCGGGCAGGGTCTCGGGCCGGGAGTAGTCGCCCTCGCGGACCTGGACGCCGCGCTCGGCGAGATCCGCGGCCTTGCTCGGCGTGCGGACGATCGCCACGACGTCGGTGGCGGGAACTCCCCGGGACAGGAGTTCCTCGATGGCGGTGCGGCCGAAGGGGCCGGTCGCTCCGGTGACGGCGTAGGTGGTCATGAAACTCTCCATTGCTCAAGTGGTTGCCAGCGGGAAGCACTAACGATTCGAAAGTACACTACATTCCGTCGGTGCGCGGTATCCTGGGCCGGTGAGCCTCACCGATCTGGAGTCCGCCGCCCGGGAACCTGCCGCCCGGGCCTCTGCAGCGCCGGACGACACCCCCACGCAGGCGCTGGTGGCCGACGTCTTCGCGCGCGACTGCGACTCCCGTGCCGCCTTCGAGGTCGTCACCTCGAAGTGGGCCTCGCTCGCCCTGCTCGCGCTCGGCGAGGGCGGCTACCGCTTCAACGCGCTGCGCCGGCGGGTCGAGGGGGTCAGCGAGAAGATGCTCTCCCAGACGCTCCAGGCGCTCGAACGGGACGGCATGGTCACGCGCGAGGTGGTCACGACCATCCCGCCGCGCGTCGAGTACGCGCTGACGCCGCTCGGCGAGGGCGTCGCGGAGAAGCTGCGCTCGCTCGCGGACCTGCTGGAGGCCAACGTGGCAGAGGCCGCACGAGAGGCCGCCCCGGGTTCGGCTCAGCCACCGGACCCGAAGCCCGCGGACGGTTCAGGTCCCGCGGCCGGTCCAGGCGGAGGCGCCTAGACCGGCGCCGCGTCGGCTCAGGTCGACCGCCCAGGTCTCGCGGAGGACGTCGTGCCCCGTGGGGGTGACGTCGAGGCCCCGTCCCGACCGGTGCCGGACGACCCAGCCGGCCTCGAGGAACCGCGTGCCGACCGCGGCACCGAGCGCCCCCGCCAGGTGCGGGCGCCGTTCCGTCCAGTCCAGGCATGCCCGCGTCGTCACCCGGCGGACAGATACCGCGCCGTCGACGTCCACCCCGATCTCACGCAGCCCGACGGCGCCCGCGTCGGTCAGCACCAGCTCGTCGCGGCCCGCGAGCCAGCCGGACCGGACCCAGGCGTCGGTGAGCGCGGTGCCGAGCCGGCCCGCGAGGTGGTCGTAGCAGAACCGGGCGGCGGCCAGGTACTCCGCGCGCCGGCTGCGGCGGTACCCCGAGACGGGGGCGGCGTCGGCGACCGTGCCGAGGGACTCCAGGGCGTGCGCGACCTCCCGGCCCGCGAGCGCGTAGTACCGGTGCCGGCCACGGGTCTCGCAGGTCACCAGGCCGGCGTCCACCAGGACGGACAGGTGGCCCGAGGCGGTGGACGCGCTCACACCCGCCGCCCGCGCCAGCTCGCCCGCCGGGCGCCGGGTGCCGTCCATGAGCAGGTTCAGGAACGTCGAGCGGGCCGGGGTGGACAGTGCCCGACCCAGCGCGGTGAAGTCGCGGTCCCGGGTCATGGGGCCCTGCTGAGGGTCCGACTCATGGGCCGACCGTACGGCCGCGACATTTCGGCGTCCACCGTAGCGTTCCCGTCCTACGGTCCCGCCATGACACGACCGATGACGACACGGCAGATGACGACACGGCAGATGACGACACGGCAGATGACGACCCCACCGATGCAGGACATCGAGGTCCACCTGCCCGACCGTCCGGGGGCGCTCGCCGACCTGGGCCAGGCGCTGGGCGAGGCGGGCGTCAGCCTGGAGGGCGGCGGCGTCTGCACCGTCGACGGCCGTGCGGTGGCGCACTACCTCGTGCACGACGGCGCCCGCGCGCTCCGGGCGGTCGAGGAGGCCGGGCTGGGGCCGGCGGCGGTGCGCGACGTCGTGCTCGCGCGGCTGGACCAGGAGGTGCCCGGTCAGCTCGGCACGCTCGCGCGGCGCCTGGGCGACGCCGGGGTGAACGTGCTGGTCCAGTACAGCGACCACGCCGGCAACCTGGTGCTCCTCGTGGCCGACGACGACGCGGCGACATGCCGTGCGGTGGTGGCGCGCTGGGGGAGCCGCGGGCTCACCGCGCACGGAGGGCGCGCAGCCGGCCGATGACGGTCCAGGCGATCATGCGCGTCATCCGCAGCGGGCCGTACCGGACGCCGGTCGCGAACGGCGCCTCGCCCCGCAGGACCGCCTCGGCGCCGCCGTCCACGAAGTGCACCTGCCCCGTGGTGAACGCGGCGTCCGGCGACAGCAGCCAGGCGATCGCGGCGGCGACCGGCTCGACGGGACCGGGCATCCCGAGGGGCTGCGGCAGCGCGTCCTGGAGCACCCGGGCGCTCGCGGGGTCCGAGAGCACGCCGCGCCGGGCGGCCTCGGTCTCGACGATGCCCGGCGCCACCGCGTTGAGGAGGATTCCGGCACCGGCCCAGTTCTCGTCGACGGCGGTGCGGCGCAGCCACCGGTTGAGAGGGATCTTGGTCGACCGGTAGACGACTGCCCCACGTCCTCGTGCCACGAGGGTGCCGGCTATGGCCACGGCGCGACGCTCGTCGTCGGCGAGACAGGCGTCGACGAGGTCGGCATCACCCGGGGAGAGTGACGACGAGGAGCTCACCACTACCGCGCGGGGCTGGGGTGCGCGCGCCAGGTCGTCGCGCAGGGCGTTCAGCAGCGCGACGGTGCTGAAGTAGTTGAGCCGGACAGCGACGTCTCCGTCTCCGCTGCCCGCCACGAGTGCGACGCCGTCGATCCCCGCAGGAGCGAGGTTCCGGACCTGCTCGACGGTGAAGCTGCGGTCCTCGGCGGTGGTGAGGTCGGCCCGGACGTCGGCCGTCTCCCCGATGCCGCACCGGATGACGTGGGCGCCGCTCGCCTCCAGCCGCGCCGCGAGAACCTCGCCGATCCCCGAGTCGGTACCGGTCACCACATAGGTCCGGCCGGTGTGCTCCGGCATGTCTTCTCCTTTGTCGACCGTTGCCAGGTCGACCCTGGCCAGAGTGTATTGATGCACTAGTGCATTATGCACTAGTGCATCACGCGCTAGGGTAGAGGCCATGGGGCAGCAGATCGGAGTTCGTGCGCGACGACGTGCCGAGACGCGGGGCGCCATAGTCCGCGCGGCCACCAGACTGTTCCTCGAGCGTGGCGTGGCCGCGACGTCGATCGACGACATCGCGGCCGGGGCGGGGATCGCGCGCCGCACGTTCTTCCTGCACTTCCCGTCCAAGGAGGACGTGCTCTTCCACTATCTGGAAGGTCACGTCGGCCGGGCGGCCGAAGCCCTGGACGGCCTGCCCGCACAGGCAAGCCCTGCCCAGGGTGTCGCCGCAGTGATGGCGGTGCTGGTCGACCTCTTCGAGGACCCGGCTGCGGGTACGGACGAGCTCGCCGACCTTCGCGCCGAGCTGGTCACAACGGCGCGCGGGCTGCCGGCCTCGCTCGTCGTGCGGCTGCAGCGCGCGCAGTCCGACCTGGTCGGCGCGCTCCGTCGGCAGTTCCCTGACCCTGCCGGCTGGCCGTTGATATCGGCGCACCTCGGGGCCTGCATGGGTGCCGCGACGGCGGCGGCGGTCGCCGTCGAGCGGCCCGAGGCGCGGGCCGCCGCGATTCGGGACGCGGTCGGCCGCGCGGGCGCGGGCTTCGGGGCCTGACCGGCTGGCGGATCGCCCGCGTCAGGCGGCGACCCCGGCCAGTTCCGCGGAGCGGTCCCACAGCCGGCGGGCGAGGTCGGCGTCCCGCGCCTGCGGGTTGACGCGGCGCGCGACACGGCCGCGCTCGTAGTACGCGCCCGACTGCCAGCCGACGCCGGGCTCGGTCTGCGCGAACCGGACCAACTGCGCGGCGCCCCTCTCGGGCGTGGCCAGGACCAGCTTTCCGATCCGGCTCTGGTACAGCGGCCGCAGGACGCTCGTGCTCTCCGTGCCGAAGCTCGTCGCGACGACACCCGGGTGGAACGCCGCGGACGAGAGCCCTCGGTCGTGGAAGCGCCGGTGCAGCTCCGTGGTGAACAGGATGTTCTCGAGCTTCGCCGTCCCGTACGCGCGGTGCGGCGTGAAGTCCCGGTCGTGGTCGAGGTCGTCCACGTCGAGGTGCCCGAAGAGCCGCGCGCCGGCGCTCGACGTCTGGATGACCGAGGCGCGGCTCGCGAGGAGCTTGTCCAGGAGCAGGCCGGTCAGCAGGAACGGCGCCAGGTGATTGACCTGGAACGTTCGCTCGTGGCCGTCGACGGTCTTGGTGCGGTCTCCGAGGATGCCCCCGGCGTTGTTCGCCAGCACATCGATGCGCGGGTACGCGTCGTCGAGCTCGGCGGCCAGGCGGCGCACGTCCGCCAGGCGGGTGAAGTCGGCGACGAAGTGGTCGCCGCCGACCTCGCGGGCGACCTTCGCGGACTTCTCCGGCGAGCGCCCGACGATCGCGACGTGGTGGCCGGCGGCGCTGAGCAGCCGGGCCGCGGCGGCGCCGATCCCGTCGCTCGCGCCGGTGATGACGATGGTCCTGGGGGAGGTGCTGTCCATGTCGAACAGCATGCAGTGGGTGGCACAGTGTGTCAACCATGGCGCATCGTGTAGCCTCCTGCCCCATGGACCGCAGTACGGACAGCACCACGAACCAGCCCCGCACCGGCCTTCGGGAGCGCACCCGCCGGGCGATCCAGAAGGAGGTCACCGAGGCCGCGGAGCGGCTCTTCGTCGAGCGCGGGTACGAGGCGACGACGATCGGGCACATCGCCGAGGCCGTCGGGATGTCGCGCCGCACGCTCTACCGGTACTTCTCGACCCGGGAGGACGTGGTGCTCGGGAAGCTCGACGTCGTGACCGACGAGGTGCTCGTCGCGCTGCGTGCGCGGCCCGCCGGGGAACCTGTCTGGGTCTCCCTGAGGCACTCGTTCGACGGGATGATCGCGCACCTCGACGCCGCCGCGAGCTCCGGTCTAGCGGTGCCCATGCAGCGCATCATCCTCGAGACGCCGGGCCTGCGGGCGCGCTACCTGGAGAAGTTCGAGCGGGTCGAGGCCATGGCGGAGCTGGTCGTGCGCGAGCGGGCGGACGCGGCGGGGAAACCCTGGGCCGCCGACGACCCCACGCCGCGCGCCGTCGTCGCGGCCGCGCTGGGCTGCGTCCTGGCTGCCGAGCACGCGTGGCTCGCCGGAGGCGCCACGGAGTCGATGGCGCTGCTCGTCGACCGTGCCATGGCCGCCGTCGGGCCGCGGGACTGACGTGCCTACGCCACTTCGACGTGCGTCCGTGCCGCTTCCACGAAGTCGAAGATGGCCTGCCGGGACACGTCGCGCGCGTCCTTGAAGTCCTCAGCAGGGGTGCGCAGGGTGAGCAGGTCGACGCTGTCGATGGCCTGCTGCGCGAGCCCGATCAGCTGCGGGGACTCCGTGACGAGCTGGACCCGGAACATCGCCTCGAGCGCGGCCGTCCGCAGCCGGTAGGTCTCGTAGCGGATCGCGTCGGGGTCGGCGCTCTGGCGCTCCTCGTGAGCCGCGTACCAGCGGTCGATCTGTGCTCGGCGCAGGCTGACGAGCGCGCCGCCGTACGTCGTGTACGCGCTGACCCGCTCCTGGCGCAGGCGCTCGTTGCGTTCGAACCGCTCGGCGTCCGCCCGGTTCCTCCGCTGGAAGTAGTGCGTCGCCAGCGAGCCGAGCAGCGTTCCGACGACGGCGACGATGCTGGTGACGATGATTTCCATGAGCGGAAGCCAACCATGTCGTGTCGTCCTCGAGATCCCCGGCCCACGCATGCGACGTCGGAACGGGCGCCCCTAGACTCAAAAAATGGCAGCGATCCCTGAGGTGATGAAGGCCGTACAGCTCGTCGGGCACGGTGGTCTCGACCAGCTGGTCCATCGGGACGACGTGCCGACGCCGGTGCCGGATGCCGGCGAGGTGCTCATCGAGGTGCATGCCTGCGGCATGAACAACACCGACGTGTGGGTCCGGGAGGGTGCCTACGGCACCGAGACCGACGCCGCCGAGGTGTCGACGTGGCGGCGGGGCCGGTCCACCCTGACGTTTCCCCGGATCCAGGGCACCGACACGGTGGGCCGCATCGTCAACGTGGGCGAGGGAGTGCCGAGCGAGCGGATCGGCGAGCGCGTGATGGTGGACTTCAGCATCTACAACCGCCCCGAGGGTGACGACAGCCTGGCGGACATCGACTACATCGGCCACGGGCGCGACGGCGGGTACGCCGAGTACACGGTGGTCCCGGCCGAGAACGCCTACGAGATCACCTCCGCCATCGGCGACGCCGAGCTGGCGACGTTCTGCTGCGCGTACCTGACCGCCGAGCAGATGCTCGACCGCGCGCGGTTGGCCAAGGACGAGCGGATCCTGGTGACCGGCGCCTCCGGTGGGGTGGGGTCGGCGATCATCCAGCTGGCCCGGGTGCGCGGGGCGGTGCCGTACGCCGTCACGAGCCCCGGCAAGGAGGACGCCCTGCGGGAGATCGGCGCCGAGGACGTCATCCTGCGGAACGCCGCCGACCTGGTGGCCGAGGCCGAGCGCGTGGTCGACGGCCCGGTCGACGTGGTGGCCGACCTGGTCGCCGGCCCGATGTTCAACGACCTGCTGCGCATCCTCCGGCCGGAGGGCCGGTACACGACGGCGGGCGCCATCGGCGGCCCGGTGGTGAACCTCGACCTCCGCACGATGTACCTCAAGCAGCTGGAGCTGCACGGGTCGTCCCAGGGCACCCGGACCGCGTTCCGCCGGCTGGTGCGCTACATCGAGGCCGGCGCCGTCCGGCCGCTGCTCGACCGGACCTACCGGCTCTCGGACTTCCACGCGGCGCAGACCGCGTTCATGAGCAAGGCCTACATCGGCAAGCTCGTGGTCGTCCCCGACCGGCACTGGGCAGAGATCGGAGCGCCGCATGCAGCACCGTGAGTGCACGCTGGAGCTGATCGACACCCAGTCCGGCGGTGACGTCAGCCGCATCGTCGTCGCCGGCGTCGAGCCGCTGCCGGGCGCGACGGTGCTCGAGAAGGCGCGGTACCTGCAGAACGAGGGGGACGGGCTGCGGCGTCTGCTCCTGTCCGAGCCGTACGGCGACCCGGCGATGTCCATCGACCTGATCGTCGAGCCGAGCCGCCCCGGAGCCCAGGCCGGGTACATCATCATGGAGGCGATGGGCTACCCGCTGTACTCGGGGTCCAACACCATCTGCACCGCCACGGCGCTGCTGCAGAGCGGAGCGATCCCCATGCAGGAGGGCCTGCAGAACGTCGTGCTCGAGTCGCCTGCGGGCCTGGCGCTGATCACCGCGCGGGTCGCCGACGGCCGGGTGGACTCGATCACCACGCAGGGTGAGCCCGCGTACGTGGCTGACGAAGGCCTGAGCGTGGAGGTGCCCCACTACGGCACCGTGGCGTTCGACCTGGTGTGGAGCGGCGCGTACTACGCCATGATCGACGCGTCCCGGCACGGCTTCGCCATCACCGCCGAGGAACAGATAGCGCTGACCGCTTTCGGGGACGCCTTCGTGCGCGCGGCCCGGCCCGGGCTGCGGCAGGTGCACCCGGAGCTGGGCGACGTCGGCCCGCTGCCGTTCGCCCACTTCATGGGACCGGTCCGCACCCTCGAGGCGGGGCGGATGGAGTCGCCGTCGGCGACCTATGTCCACCCGGGCGTGCTCTGCCGGAGTCCCACCGGGACGGGCACCTCGGCGCGGCTGGCGCTGATGTCCCGTCGGGGCGAGATCCGCGAGGGCGAGTCGCTGGAGACGATCTCGCCGCGCGGCAGCCGGTTCGTCGGCACCGTGCTCAACAATGCCCGGGTGGGCGACTACGCGGCCCTGCACTCGACGATCACCGGCCGCGCCCGGCTCATCGCGCACTCTCGCATCACCGTCGACCTCGACGACCCGTTGGTGGACCCCACCGACCTGGCGAACGTGCTCCTGCCGCGGCCCGCGGCGTGAGGGCCAGGGCCTGACCCGGGCCGGCCGGGGCGGCCGGGCGGCCGGGGAACGACGATGTCGCGCCGGCGGCTCAGGCCGGGGCCGCCGGCGCGAGGCGGTCCAGGGCGGCGACGACCAGGGCCTCGACGCCGGTCTCCAGGGTCGGGTGCGGCACCGGCGCGAACCGGGGGGAGTGGTTGGACGGGATGTCCTGGTCCACCGTGCCGGCCTCGACCGCCGCCCGGAAGGCCTCGGGGTCCCAGCCGCCGAGCAGCCAGTACACGATCGGAACGCCGGCGGCGGTGGCGAGTATGCCGACGTCCTCGCTGCCCGAGACCGGGCCGGGATCGATGACCCGCTCGGCGCCGAAGCGGGCCGCCAGCACGCCCCGGGTGCGCTCGGTCTCGGTGGGGTCGTTGATCACCGGCGGGAACGCGTCGCGAGTGGTGATCTCGGGTGGCTGCGGCGTGCCCGCGGCGGCGGCCTCGCCCCGCGCGATGCGTTCGATGGCCGCCAGGACGCGGCCGCGGACCGCCTCGTCGAACGATCGGACGTTCACGCCGAGCCTTGCCTCGTCCGGGATGATGTTCTCCTTGGTCCCCGCGTGCAGGGTCCCCACCGTCACGACGGCGGCGTCGCCCGCCGCCACCTCCCGCGAGACGATGGTCTGCAGCCGCATCACGGTCGACGCCGCCAGCACCACGGGGTCGACGGTGGCTTCCGGCCGGGATCCGTGGCCGCCTCGTCCGACCAGACGGATGTCCACGGTGTCGGTGCCGGCGAACGCCGGTCCGCCGTGGACGCCGAGCAGTCCCGCCGCCACGGGTGCGACGTGCTGCCCCAGCACGATGTCCGGGCGCGGCACCCGGTCGTACAGGCCGTCGTCCACCATGGCGCGGGCACCCTGACCCAGCTCCTCGGCAGGCTGCAGGACGACGACGAGCGTGCCCGACCAGGCCGACCGCCCCCGGCCCAGCAGGTCGGCGGCGCCGAGCAGGGCGGTGACGTGCACGTCGTGCCCGCAGGCGTGCATGACACCCGACTCGACGCCGTCCGTGGTGGTGGTCCGTACGGTGCTGGCGTACGGCAGGCCGGTGTCCTCGGTGACCGGCAGGGCGTCCATGTCAGCGCGCAGCAGCACGCACGGGCCGTCGCCGTTGACGAGCACTCCCGCGACGCCGGTCCCGCCCACCCCCGCGTGCACCACGAAGCCGAGGGCGGCGAGCCGCTCGGCGGCCAGGGCGGCCGTGCGGTGCTCCTCGAAGGACAGCTCGGGATGGGCGTGGAGGTCGACGTAGGTCGCGTGGAGGTTCTGGCGCATCGAGCCCAACGGCGCGAGGACAGCCTCGACGTCGATGCCTGGTGCCGCGGGAGCTGTCATGCCCCACCATGCCACGGCCGGACGCGGCTGCGCGGGCGTGGACCCAGTGCGTGGTTGGACGTGTCACGCACCGTCGACGTCCGCGACGAAGCCGAGGATCGCGGCGGCCAGCGCGGCCGGCGCCTCCAGTGCGGCGTAGTGGCCGACGCCGTCGAGCTGTACCGCCCGCACGGGGCCGGCCGCGATCTGGCGCACGGTCTGCTCGGTGAACGCACCGCCGCCCGCGCCGACGGCGAGGACGGGCATGGTCAGCGGGCTCGACTCCGCGAGGTCCCGGACGGCGTCGCCCTCGGTGAGCATCGACCGATAGAGGCCGGTGGCCCCGCGCCAGCCGCCGGGTCGCCCGTACGTGCGGGCGAGCTCGTCGACGTCTGCGTCGGTGACCGAGCCCGGGTCGGCGGTCATGGCGGGGAAGGCCCACCCGCCGAGAAGCTCGCGCTCGCGGCCGGCGAGCACCAGCTCGGGGATGCCTGGCTCCGCCAGGACGCCGATGTGCCATGACCCGCCGTGCGTGACGTCGGCCAGCTTCTCGAGGCCGAACCCGGGTAGGCCCATCTCGACGGCGGTGAGGCTGCGCACGTCCTCGGGGTGCGTGGCGGCGAGCCGGAAGACTGTCGCTCCGCTGATGTCCTGGCCGGTGAGGTGCACCGGGCCGACGTCGAGGTGCTGCACCAAGCCGTGCAGGTCCGCAGCCGCCGTCGTGCTGTCGTGGTCCGCGGTCGCGACACTCGAGTCCCCGAAGCCGCGCAGGTCCACCGCGAACACGCGGTGCCGCTCGGCCAGCAGGGGGATGAGCAGGTGGAACGCCCACCAGGTCTCGGGGAACCCGTGGACCAGCAGGATCGGGGATCCCGCCGCCCCGGCGGACACGTAGTGGAGCTCGGCGCCCTCGACCTGCGCGGTGTGGTGCGTGACTCCAGGGACGGACGGGCTCGGCGTCGTGACGATCATGCTGGGGCTCCTTAGATGGACAACTCGGTTGTCCAACCATAGACAACCAGGTTGTCCATGTCCAGGCCCGTCGGGGCGGGCGGCTCTAGGCTGGGCACATGTCCAGATCCGGAGCCGACCTCGCACTCCTTCTGTTGGGCGGCTACCGCACGCTCGTCGAGGCCGCGCAGGTCGAGCTGGCCGAGCGCGGGTACGACGACTTCCGTCCCGTCCACGACTTCGCGATGCGGGCGATCGCCGCCGGTGCCGACAGCGCCTCCGAGCTGGGCCGGCGCACGTCTGTCTCGAAACAGGCGGCCGCGAAGACGATCGCTGTGCTGGTCGAGCGGGGGTACGTGGCGCGCGAACCTGATCCAGGTGACGCGCGGCGCAAGCGGTTGCAGGTGACGCCGCTCGGCTTCGACGTGCTGCGGCAGGGGGAGACGATCTTCGACGAGCTGCGGGCGAGCTGGGCGCGGCGGATCGGCTCCGCGGAGCTCGCGGCGCTCGAGTCCCGGCTGAGGGAGCTCGTGGGGGACGACGCCGTGCGGGCGGACGCGCCGGGCTGGGTGGCCCAGGCCGAGGGCTGAGCCGGTCGCGGCAGCCCTGTCTCCGCCGCTTCCGCCGGTGCTACAGGCTCAGCCGCATCCCGAGGCTGGGCGCGACGTCGGCGAAGCCGAGGCTCTCGTAGAGCCGGCGTCCGGGCGGGTCCGCGACGAGGGTCACGTACGGGTCGGCGGGGGCCTTGGCACGGATCTCGTCGAGCAGGCGGTTCATCACCGTCCGGCCGAGCCCTTGCCGCTGGAACTCCGGCAGGGTGGCGATATCGGCGATGTGGAAGTACCAGCCGCCGTCGCCGATGATCCGGCCCATCGCCACCGCCTGGTCGGCGTCGGGCCGGGCCGGGTGGGTGGTCGGCAGAAGGTCAGGTGGTCGGCAGTTCGAGCTACCGACCACCTGACCTTCTGCCGACCACCCGAAAACCCGGGATCAGCCCTTGACCGAGCCCGACATCAGACCGCCCACGAAGTACCTGCCCAGCACGATGTAGACCAGCAGCGTCGGCAGCGACGCGAACAGCGCGCCCGCCATGGAGACGCCGTAGTTCTGCAGCAGCGCACCGTTGGCGAGGTTGTTCAGCGCCACGGTGACCGGGCCGTTCTGCGACGAGGAGAAGAAGACCGCGAACAGGAAGTCGTTCCACGCCGAGGTGAACTGCCAGATGAGCACCACGACGAAGCTCGGGACCGAGATCGGCAGGACGATCGACCAGTAGGTGCGCAGCATGCCCGCGCCGTCGACGCGCCCGGCCTCGATGAGCTCGTGCGGCACGGTCATGTAGTAGTTGCGGAAGATCAGCGTGGTGATCGGGATGCCGTAGACCACGTGCAGCATGATCAGCGTCGGCACGCCGGTCGGGATGCCGAGGTCCAGGATCAGCTGGTTCAGCGGGATCATCACCGCCTGGTAGGGGATGAACATCCCGAACAGGATCAGCGTGAAGACCAGGTCGGCGCCCCGGAAGCTCCACCGGGCCAGCACGAACCCGTTCAGGGAGCCCAGGAACGCCGCGATGATCGCGCTCGGCACCACCACGGCGACGCTGCGCAGGATCGCGGGGGACAGTGCGGTCCAGGCCGTGACCCAGTTGTCGAGGGTCCAGATCTGGGGGAAGGCCCAGGCGCGGCTCGGGTCGGCGTCGCCGGTGCCCTTGAAGCTGGTCACCAGCAGCACGTACACCGGAATGAGGACGACGACCAGGAAGAAGATCAGGCCCGCGTACTTCAGGGTGCGGAACAGGGCGTACCGGTTCTTGCTCGGGGGCCGCGGCGGGTCCATCCGGACCCGGGGCGCCGCGAGCTGGTCGGTGGCGGCGGTCATCGCTTCTCCTCGCGGTTCGTGCGGATCAGGTACGGCACGATGACGAGCGCGACGATGATCAGCAGGATCGAGCCGACGGCGGCGGCGTTCGCGTAGTCGAAGCTCGACTTGAACACGAACATGTCGACGGCCGGGACCTTGGTCTGGTAGTTGGCCGGCTTCGAGATCGACATGATGAGGTCGAACGCCTTGAGCGACATGTGGCCGATGATGATCAGCGCGGACAGTGCGACCGGGGACAGCTGCGGGAACAGGACGTACCGGTACAGCTTCCACTCGCTGGCGCCGTCCATCCGGGCGGCCTCGCGCAGCTCGTTCGGGATACCGCGGAACCCGGCGAGGAACAGTGCCATCACGTAGCCGGACAGCTGCCAGATCGCGGGGATCGCGATGGCGATGATGCCGAACGTGACGTTGTTCCACCAGTTGTTCTGCAGGGCGTCGAGCCCGACCATCTGGAACAGGCGGTTCAGGCCGGAGGCCTGCTCGTCCTGGTTGGAGTTGAGCAGCCAGCGCCACACCACACCGGAGGCGACGAACGAGACCGCCATCGGGAACAGGTAGACCGAGCGGAACAGACCCTCACCCTTGACCGGCTTGTCGAGCATCCAGGCCCACAGGAAGCCCATGACCATGGTCCCGGCCAGGAACACGACCGTGTACAGGACGAGGTTCATCAGCGAGTGCTGGAAGTCCTCGCTGGCCAGGAGGTCGAGGTAGTTCGTGAACCACACGAAGACGGCGGGCTCCTGCCCGGTCGCCTGCGCGGCGGTGTGGTTGTCCGTCAGCGACGTCGTGAAGTTGGCCGCTATCAGCCCGTAGACGAAGACGCCGACGAGGATCAGCGACGGGGCGAGCAGGAGGAGCGGTGGCCCGAGTCGCCGCAGTTTGTTGAGCATGTAGGTACCCCAGATGGATGGGCGAGATGGTGGGCGCAGCCGCGCGCCGTCGGGTGGCCCCGACGGCGCGCGACGTACGGCGGTGTGCTTTCCGCTGGAGCGGTCAGCGCCCGGGCGTCAGCCCTGAGCGGCGGCCGCCAGCTCGGACTGGAACCCGGCCAGGTCGGACGCGCCGGTCGTGAACTTGCTCGTCGCGTCGGAGATCGCGTTGAGCGTCGCGACCGGGGTCGCCGCGCCGTGTGCCAGCGAGGACACGATCGTGTCGTTCGAGAACGACTCGATGGCGGTCTGCTGGTACTCCGAGAAGTCCGCGGGGTCGGCGTCGGTACGGGCCGGGATGGAGCCCTTCGCCTGGTTGAACGCGACCTGGCCCTCGAGCGAGCCGACGGTCTCGAGCCAGGCCTTGGCGCCGTCCGGGTGGGGGGCGCCGACCGGCAGGGTGAACGAGTCGGCCAGGAAGTCGAACGTCCCGTCGGTGCCGGGTACCGGGGCGGCCGTGAAGTCCGTACCGAGCGCCTTGTCCTGCTCCTCGAACGCGGCGACCGCCCAGTCGCCCATGACGTTGAACGCGGCGCTGCCGTCGATCACCATCTGGGTGGCCTCGGGCCAGTCGAGCCCGTCGCGGTCGTCGTTGGTGAAGCCCATGAGGGTCTCGAAGCTCTCGAGCGCGGCGATGACCTCAGCACCCTCCCAGTCGGTGCTCCCGTCCCACAGCCCGTTGTACGCCTCGGCGCCCAGGCTGGCGAGCAGCACGGTCTCGAGCAGGTGCACCTGGGTCCAGGTGGTGCCCACCGACAGCGGCGTGACGCCGGCCGCGTCGAGCTTCTCGAGATCGGCGATCCACGCGTCGAGGTCCGCGTACTCGGCCTCGGGGTCGATGTCGTTCTCCTCGAGCACCGTCGGGTTGGCCCAGACGACGTTCGCGCGGTGGATGTTCGACGGGATCGAGTAGATCGCGCCGTCGTCCGACGAGAGCCGGTCGACCAGGTCGGCCGGGAAGGCGTCCGTGAGCCCGAACTCGTCGTAGAGGTCGGAGACGTCCTCGATCTGCGCGGCGTCGATGTAGTCCTGCAGCTCCATGCCGGCGTGGGCCTGGAACGTGTCCGGCGGGTCCTGTGCCTGCAGGCGGGTCTGCAGCAGGTCCTTCGCCGCGGAGCCCGCACCACCGGCGACGGCGCCGTTGACGAACTCGATGTCGGGGTGCTGGGTCTCGAACTCGCCGACCAGGGCGTCGAGGCCTGCCTTCTCGGAGCCTGCCGCCCACCAGGTGAACACCTCGACCTGGTTGCCGCCGCCCTCGCCGCCGGTGTCGCCATCCGTGTTGCCGCCGCCGCACGCGGCCAGCGTGAGACCGAGAACAGCGGCTGTCGCCACCGTCGCGGTCATCCTCCGGTTCAAACGCATCTGGGGTCCCTCAACCTTCCTCGGTCGCTGGAGCACCGACCCGGGCCGTCGTCGTCGTGCGCGCCGGAGGTGAAGTCACTCCGCGCCCAGGACCACGTCGTTCCCGATGACCGGCCGGGCGCGCCTGTACGCCCGTGAACCCGGGTCCTATCGAACGGCCGGGCGCCTTTGGTGTCAAGAATTGAACGCAAGCGTCGCCCGATCGTGACCTGAACGTTCAGGTCGTGTATTCAAACCCGTCATTCCGCCTGGAAGGCGGTTACCCTAAGCGCTGTGCGCGCGGATCGGGTGACCCCGGGCTCGCAGACCTCACTGCGTGAGGCGAACCGAGCCCGGATCGTGAGCGCCGTCCAGCAGCGTGGCTCCCTCACGCAGATCGAGCTGGCCGGCGTCACAGGGCTGTCCCCAGCCACTATCTCGAACATCGTCAAGGAGCTCACCACCGCCGGCGTGCTCCACACCGCGCAGTCCACGCGGAACGGCCGCCGCGCGCTCCAGGTCACCCTCGCCCGCAACCTCGGGCTGGTGGCCGGCATCCGGTTCGGCATGCGCTCGCTCAGCGTCGCGCTCTCCGACGCGTCCATGCGGGTCCTGGCCGAGCAGCGCATGCCGCTCGCCCCCGACCACCGCGCCGACGCCGGTCTGCAGCGCGTCGCGATGCTGGTGAGGGAGATGATGGAGTCCGTGGACGCCGCCCCGTCAGAGCTGCTCGCCGTCGGCGTCGGGGTGCCCGCTCCCGTCGACATCCGCACCGGCCAGGTCGTGACCGTCGGCATGATGCGCGGCTGGGACGGCGTGCACGTCGACGAGATCCTGGGCGCCGAACTCGACGTCCCCGTGACCGCCGACAACGACTCGACGCTCGCCGCGATCGCGGAGGCCCGGTTCGGCGCGGGTGCGGGCTACGACTCCGTCGCCTACGTCCGGGTGTCCCACGGCGTGGGTGGCGGCCTCGTCCTCGGCGGGCGGGCCGTGCACGGCCGGTCCGGGGTGGCCGGCGAGATCGGGCACGTGTCCGTCGACGAGCACGGGCCCATCTGCCGCTGCGGCAACCGCGGCTGCCTCGAGATGCTGATCGGTGCCACCAGCCTCCTGTCGATGCTCCCGCGCGAGGCGGGCCACCTCACGCTGGCGGACCTCGTGGCCCGGGCGCTCGACGGCGACGCCGGCAGCCGCCGCGTCGTGTTCGACGCCGGACGCCACCTCGGCATCGCTCTGGCCAACCTGTGCAACCTCGTGGACCCCGACGTCGTGGTCATCGGCGGCACGCTCGCCGAGGCCGGCGAGGTGCTGCTCGAACCGCTGCGCACCTCGCTCGGCCAGCGCGTCGTCGCGACCTCCCGTGGCCCGGTCGAGGTGGTCCCCTCGGCGCTCGGCGCCGACGCCGGCGTCCGGGGCGCCCTGGCGGCCGCCCTGGACCAGGCCCGGATGTTCGGCTCGCTGGGAGTGGGCTCATGACCCGCCCGCTCCGCACCCCGTTGAGTGCTGGCTATTTGTGGTCTCGAACCGTTTCGAGGGCACAAATAGCCAGCACTCAACGGCGGGTGGGGTGGGCGGTGGCGGTCGCGGTCCTGCTCGGGGTGAGCGGGTGCACCGGTATGGGGGCGGCGGACGGGACGGGCGCCGAGGGCGCCGCGCCCGAGGGCACCATCGGCCTGCTCCTGCCCGAGGCGCAGACCGCTCGCTACGAGGCGTCCGACCGCCCGACCTTCGTCTCCGTCGTGGACCGTCGCTGCCCGGGCTGCACGGTCCTGTACGCCAACGCGGGGCAGGACGCCGCCGCGCAGCTGCAGCAGGCCGAGTCGATGCTCGCGCAGGGCGCCGACGTGCTCGTCCTCGACGCCGTGGACACCGTCGCGGCGGCCGGCATCGTGGTCCAGGCCAAGCGGCTGGGTGCACAGGTCATCGCCTACGATCGGTTCGTGGACGGCGCGGACTACTACGTGTCGTACGACTACGAGTTCATCGGCTTCCTGCTCGGCTCGGCGCTCGTCGGTGCGGTCAACGAGAGGGTCGCGGCCCGCGCCGACGGCGGACCCGATGCCGGGGCCGACGGCGGTTCCGGCGGCGGCTCCGAGGACGGAGCCGACGACGGACCTGATGACGAGGCCGACAGCGAACGGCCAGGAGTACTGCTGGTGCACGGCTCGGCGACCGAGCCCAACGCGCTCGCGATCGCGGCCGGCACCCGCCGCGCCCTCGAGGGAGAGGACATCGACGTGCTCGCCGAGCACTACACGCCCGACTGGAGCCCGGACAAGGCGACGGAGTGGACCGAGGCCATGCTCACCCGGTACCCGGGCCAGGTCGACGGCATCCTCGCCGCCAACGACGGCATAGCGGGCGGCGCGATCGCCGCGGCGAAGGCCGCGGGCCTCGACCCCGTGCCCGTGACCACCGGACAGGACGGCGAGCTCGCCGCCGTGCAGCGCATCCTCGCGGGCGACCAGTACATGACCGTCTACAAGGCGACCGACCAGCAGGCCCAGACCGCCGCCGAGCTCGCCGTGCGCGTGCTGCGCGGCGAGGACCCCCGTGCGGCGGTGGTCATCAAGGGCGTGCCCACGATGCTGCTGGCGCCCCGCGCGGTGGCCGCCGCCGACGTCGAGCACGTGATCGTCGACGGACGGGTGTACTCCACCGAGCAGATCTGCGTGCCCGCGTACGAGGCCGCGTGCGAACGCGCGGGCCTCATCGGGCAGGAGGCGTCATGAGCGACCCGATCCTCTCCCTGCGCGGGGTGTCCAAGCGGTTCGGCGGCGTCCGCGCCCTGGTCGACGTCGACGCCGACGTCCACGAGCACGAGGTCCTCGCCGTCATCGGCGACAACGGTGCGGGCAAGTCCACGCTCGCGGGTGTGCTGGCCGGCGCCCACCGGCCCGACGCGGGCGAGGTGCTGCTCGACGG
Organism: Promicromonospora iranensis; assembly: GCF_028994775.1. GTDB lineage: Bacteria > Actinomycetota > Actinomycetes > Actinomycetales > Cellulomonadaceae > Promicromonospora > Promicromonospora iranensis_A. Next base: position 193,070 of record NZ_JAJQMN010000005.1, read on the forward strand.
GCGGCCCGTGGTGCTGGGCTCGCCCGCCGCGGCCCGGTCCCTCGGCATCGCCGCAGTCTTCCAGGAGCTGGCGCTCGTGGACGACCTGGACGTCGTCGAGAACCTGTTCCTCGGCCACGAGACCCGCCGCGGGCCCCTGCTCGACGAGGTCGCCATGGAACGCGAGGCATGGCGCCTGCTCGACCAGCTCGCCGCCAGCGTGCCCACCGTGCGCGAACCGGTCCGCACCCTGTCCGGCGGCCAGCGCCAGGTCGTCGCGGTGGCCAGGGCACTGCTCGGCTCGCCGCGCGTCGTCGTCCTCGACGAGCCGACGGCGTCCCTCGGCGTGCGCCAGACGGCCGAGGTGCTCAACCTGATCGTCCGCCTGCGTGAGCGCGGCCACGCCGTCGTCCTGGTCAGCCACCAGGCCGGCGACCTGCAGGCGGTGGCCGACCGCATCCTGGTGCTGCGGCTCGGCCGCGTGCACGACGTGTTCGACGGCGACGCGTCCTACGAGGACCTGCTCGCCGCCATGACCGGCGCGGTGCGGCCCGGCGCCAAGCACCCGAGCACGAACCGGGCGGTGCGCCGATGAGCGCGCAGACGAGCACGACGGGCTCCGGGCTGCCCACGGGCGGCGCCCTGTCCGGCGCGGTCTGGCAGCGGGTGCGCGGCGGCAGCAGCCTGCTGCCGATCGTCGCGGCGCTCGTCGCCATCTGGCTGATCCTCGGCGCGGTCAACCCCGCCTTCCTCGCCCCGGAGAACCTCGTCAACCTCACGCTGCAGAGTGCCCCCGTCGGCGTCATAGCCCTCGGCGTGGTCCTCGTGCTCCTGGTGGGCCAGATCGACCTGTCCGTCGGGTCGCTGAGCGGTCTCGCTGCGGCGGTGGTCGCCGTCGGATCCGTGACCCTCGGATGGCCGGTGGCGCTCGCGATCGCCGCCGCACTGGCCTGCGGCGCGGTCGTCGGCCTGGGCTACGGGGCGCTCTCGACCCGGCTCGGCCTGCCCAGCTTCGTGTTCACGCTGGCCGGCCTGCTGTTCCTGGCCGGGGTGCAGCTGCGGGTGCTCGGCCCGCTCGGCTCGATCAACCTGCCGTTCGAGTCATGGTTCGTCCGGTCGGTGCAGCAGGGGTTCCTGCCCGCCGGGGTCGCCTGGGCCGTCGTGGGCGTGACGGTGGCGGCGTCCGCGGGGATCCAGGTCGTAGCCCGGGCACGACGGCGGCGCGCGGACCTCGCCTGCGCGAGCGTGCCGCAGATCATCGTGCGCACCGTCGTCCTGGCAGTGGTGCTGTCCGCGATCGTGGCCTACCTGTACCTCGGCTCGGCGCGCGGGATCGGCTGGTCGGTGGCGCTCTTCGCAGCTCTGGTCGTGATCACCGACGTGCTGCTGCGCCGCACCCGGTGGGGCCGGTCGGTGCGGGCGGTCGGCGGCGACCGGCGCGCCGCGATGCTCGCCGGCGTGCCGGTGCGGCGCACGGTGGTCCTGTGCTTCGTCGCCTGCTCGACGCTCGCCGCGCTCGGTGGCGTGCTCGCCGCCGGCCGCCTGGGCGCCGCCAACCAGGGGACCGGCGGCGCCGACACCTACCTCGTGGCGATCGCCGCGGCGGTCATCGGCGGCACCAGCCTGTTCGGCGGGCGCGGCAGCGCCTGGTCCGCGGTGCTCGGGGTGCTCGTCATCCAGTCCATCGCCAACGGGCTCACGCTGATGAACGTCGACCAGGCGGCGCGGTACATGGTGACCGGGGCCGTGCTGCTGCTGGCGATCATCATCGACATGCTGATGCGCAAGCGCCGGGAGGCCTGACATGAATCGTCGTCCGACGCTGGCAGTGGTCGCCGAGGCCGCGGGAGTGAGCCTGAAGACCGCGTCCCGGGTGCTCAACCGCGAGCCCAACGTGGCGGACGCCACGCGTGAGCGCGTGCTGGACGCCGCGACCTCGCTGGGCTTCCGGCGCAACGCGGTGGCCGCCGACCTCGCGCGTGGCGGCTTCTCACGCCTCGTCGGGTTCATCACCGGGGACCTCGCCAACGAGTTCTACTCCGCGCTGGCCAGCGGCATCGAGCGGGAGCTGCGGGAGCACGGGCTGCAGCTGCTCACGGCGTCGTCCGACGAGGACCCCGAGCGGGAGGGGTCGCTGACGGGCGAGCTGCTCGAACGGCGCGTCGGGGCGCTCATCGTCACGCCGGCGGGCGCCGACCACTCGGCGCTGCGGGGCGAGATCGCCGCGGGCCTGACCGTCGTCGTGGTGGACCGGCCCGCGGCCGGGATGGACGTGGACACCGTGGTCATCGACAACCGCGGCGGCACGCGCGCGGCCGCCCGGCACCTGCTGGAGCACGGGCACCGCCGCATCGCCTTCGTCGGCGACGCGCCCCACCTGTGGACCTACCAGGAGCGCAGCGCCGAGTTCCTCGCGACCATGCGCGACGCCGGAGTGCCCGACGCCGAGCGGTGGCTCCGTTCGGGCGCGCACGACGCCGCGGCGGCCCGCGACCTCGTCGTCGACCTGCTCGCGGCACCGGAGCCGCCCACGGCGGTGCTCGCCGCCAACAACCGGGCGACCGTCGGGACGCTCCAGGCGCTGCGGGACGCGCCGGGCGGCGACCAGGTGGCCGTGGTGGGCTTCGACGACTTCGAGCTGGCCGACCTGCTGGGCATCACCGTCGTGGCGTACGACGCCGTCGAGATGGGCCGCCGGGCCGCCGAGCTGGCCGTCGCGCGGTCCGCCGACCCCGACCGGCCGGTGGAGCTCGTGGTGCTGCCGACCCGGGTGGTGCCGAGGGGAAGCGGGGAGCGGCGGCCCCGTTGACACCGGCCGTGGAGGTGGGGTTCGCCCCGGGGTGACACCCCCCACGCCCAGGGCCGCCAGGTGGGCCGCCCGCGCGTCAGGGGCCGCTCGTGCGGGCCCGGTGCGCAGCTGGCGGAGGCACAGCCGGGCATAGGGGACTGATAGGTACTTTCCACACGACGCCGTCCCACCCGTTCTGGTGGTGACGCGGCGTCAATACGCTCCCAGGCACACGAGGTTCCCCAGGCCTGAACGAGGAGCACACCATGTCACGAACCTTGAGAACGTCCCGTTCCTTGATAGCGCTGTCAGCGGCGGCGCTGATGGTCGGCACGGCGCTCACCGGCGCCGGCGCCGCGGGGGCAGCGCAGCCCCCGGAGACGCCCGCCACCCAGCAGTCCGGCACCACACAGCAGTCCGGCACCACACAGCAGTCCGACAGCAAGCTGCCCGACGCCCAGGTCCGTGCGATGGTGCGCGACCTCGGGCTCACGCGGGCCGAGATCCCCGGTCGGCTGGCGCTCGACGCCGAGGCCGCGATCGTCGAGGCCCACCTCACCGCCCGGCTCGGCGACACCTACGCGGGGACCTGGCTGCCCGAAGGCGCTGATGCCCCGCGCGTCGCCGTCACCAGCGACGCCGCAGCCAAGGTGGCGGAGCGCGCGGGCGCCGACGCCGTCGTCGTCGACCACAGCCTCGAGGCGCTCACCTCGTGGAAGGAGGCGCTCGACGAGGTGGGCGCGCCGGACACCGTGCACTCCTGGTACGCGGACCCCACCACGAACGAGGTGGTCGTCCAGGCCGCCGACGTCGCCGCGGCCAGGGCGATGATCGCCGAGGCGGACCTGCCGGCCGACGTCGTGCGGGTCGAGAGGTCCAAGGTCGCGCCGGAGCTCGCGCGCGACATCCGCGGTGGTGACGAGTTCCACCGGCCGACCGGCGACGGGTTCGTCACCCTGTGCTCGATCGGCTTCGCCGTGCAGGGCGGGTTCGTGACCGCCGGGCACTGCGGCGCGGCCGGCAACCCCGTGAACGCGCCCGACGGCGCGGCGCTCGGCACTTACCGCGCGTCGGTCTTCCCGGGCCGCGACTGGGCGTGGGTGGCGACCAACAGCAACTGGACGCCCACCCCGCGGGTGAACAACTACGCGGGCGGGACCGCCGCGGTCGCCGGTTCCGCCGAGCAGGGGATCGGCGCGGCGGTGTGCCGGTCGGGCCGCACGACCGGCTGGCGCTGCGGCGTCATCCAGGAGAAGAACGTCACCATCAACTACGGCAACGGCGACATCCCCGGCATGGCCACCGGCTCGGCGTGCGCCGAGGGCGGCGACTCGGGCGGCTCGGTGCTCTCCGGGGACCAGGCGCAGGGCGTGACCTCCGGCCGGATCGGCGACTGCTCCTCGGGCGGCCGGTTCATCTACCAGCCCCTGAACCCGATCCTGAGTACCTACGGACTGCAGCTCACGACGACGTCCGGCGGCGGGGGACAGGCGCTCATCGGACCCGGCGGCAAGTGCATCGACGTGCCGAACTCCGAGTTCACGGACGGTAAGCGCCTGCAGCTCTGGACCTGCAACGGCACGGCGGCGCAGCGCTGGACCTTCCACTCCGACGGCACCCTGCGCGCCGGGGGCAAGTGCATGGACGTCGCCGGTGCGAACACCGCCGACGGCACAGCCGTGCAGCTCGCGAACTGCAGCGGCAACGCGGCCCAGCGGTTCACGCTCAGCGGTGCCGGGGACCTGGTCTCGATCCTCGCGAACAAGTGCGTGGACGCCCCCAACGGCAATACCGCGAACGGCACCCAGCTGCAGATCTGGACCTGCAACGGCACGGCGGCCCAGAAGTGGCGCGTGGGCTGACCCCAAGAAAACCCTGACCGCACCCGGTCCCGCCGTCCCGCACTCCCACCCGCACCCTCTTCGAGGCCTAAGTTTCTCGCTTCTGAAACGCTTCAGAGCGGAGAAGCTTAGGCCTCGAAGTGCAGGGGTTCGGCGGCCCGCGCTGACCTCGACCGTCCCCGACGGCCCGCAGCGGGGTCAGAGGAAGCGGGGTCAGCGGCAGCGGGGTCAGAGGCTGGCGCGGACCTCGCGCGTCGCCGTCACCAGGTTGCGGAGCGACTCCGTGGTCTCGGCGTACCCGCGGGTCTTGAGCCCGCAGTCGGGGTTGACCCAGACCAGCCGCGGGTCGATCGCCTTGGCGGCGAGCGTCACGAGCTCGGTCACCTCTGCGACGGACGGCACGCGCGGGCTGTGGATGTCGTAGACGCCCGGCCCGATGCCGCGCCCGTACCCCGCGTCGGCCAGCTCGGGCACGATCTCCATGCGAGACCGCGCCGCCTCGACCGAGGTCACGTCGGCGTCGAGGCCGTCGATCGCGCCGATGACCTGCCCGAACTCCGAGTAGCACAGGTGCGTGTGCACCTGGGTGGCGGTACCTGCGCCGGCGGTGGACAGGCGGAACGAACGCACCGACCAGTCCAGGTAGTCGGCGTGCGCGGACCGGCGCAGGGGCAGCAGCTCACGCAGCGCGGGCTCGTCCACCTGCACGACGCCGATCCCCGCCTCCTCCAGGTCTGTCACCTCGTCGCGCAGCGCCAGCGCGACCTGGTCGGCGGTGTCGCCCAGCGGTAGGTCGTCGCGCACGAACGACCATGCCAGGATCGTCACGGGACCCGTGAGCATGCCCTTGACGGGCTTGCTGGTGAGCGACGCCGCGTACGCGGTCCAGTCCACGGTCAGCGGTGCGGGCCGCGACACGTCGCCCCACAGGATCGGCGGCCGCACGCAGCGCGAGCCGTACGACTGCACCCAGCCGTGCACCGTGGTCGCGAAGCCGTCGAGCTGCTCGGCGAAGTACTGCACCATGTCGTTGCGCTCGGGCTCGCCGTGCACCAGGACGTCGAGGCCCAGCTCCTCCTGGAGCGCGACCGTGCTGGCGATCTCCGCGCGCATGGCTGCGGTGTACTCGGCGTCGGACAGCTCCCCGCGGACCCAGGCGGCGCGCGTGCGGCGGATCTCCGCCGTCTGCGGGAACGAGCCGATCGTCGTGGTCGGCAGCGGCGGCAGGTCGAGCCGCGCCTGCTGGGCCGCGGCGCGCTCGGCGTACGGCGCGCGCTCGGCGTCGGCGGGGGTCAGGGCCGCGGTCCGGTCCCGGACCTCCGGCACGACGACGCCGGGCGCCTGGGACCGCGACCGCACCGCCGCGACGGACTGCGCCAGGGTGTCGGCGACCGCCGACCGGCCCTGGGTCAGGCCGGTCGCCAGCGTGACGACCTCGGCGACCTTCTGGTCGGCGAACGCGAGCCACGACTTCAGGTCCGCGTCGAGGCGGGGCTCGTCGCCGACGTCGTGCGGCACGTGCAGCAGCGACGTCGAGGTCCCGACGGCGACGGCGCCCGCGCCGAGGGCGGACAGGCTCTCCAGCGTGGTGAGCCGCACGTCGAGGTCCGCACCCCAGATGTTGTGCCCGTCGATGACGCCCGCGACCAGCGTCTTGGACGCCAGGCCGGGGACCGGGCCGTCGGGTACGGCGCCCTTGACGAGGTCGACCGCGATGGCCTCGACGTCGGTGCCGGCGAGCAGCGCGAGGCCGTCGCCGTCCGCGCTGCGCAGGTCGCCGTACGGCGCGGTGACCAGGATCGCGGGACGCTCCGCGGCGCCCGCGCCGCCCGCACCGTCCGAGCTGGACGCGGGGGAGAGGTCGGTCGCGAGCCGCGTGTAGGCCCGGCGGACGGCGTCGGCCACCTCGTCGAAGGGGACGTCCAGCAGGTCGGTCACCAGGGCGGGCTCGTCCAGCTGCACCCAGGGCGCGCCCGCGGCGGCGAGCGCACGCAGCAGCTCGGCGTAGGCGGCGACGACGTCGTCGAGCCGGTCCAGCGGGCGGAACCCGTCGGGGGCGGTCTCGGCCGGCTTGCTGAGCAGCAGGAACGTCACCGGGCCGACGAGGACCGGGCGGGTCACGACGGCCTGCCCGCCGTCGGCCGGGCGGGCGAGCTCGGTGAACTGGCGCACCGCTCGGTCGTCCACGAACCCGATCGGGGTGTCCGGCCCGATCTCCGGGACCAGGTAGTGGTAGTTGGTGTCGAACCACTTGGTCATCTCGAGCGGCGGCTTGTCACCCTCACCGCGGGCCAGCGTGAAGTAGCCCGCCAGGGAGAGCGCGCCCGCGCCGGTCGACCCGGTCGAACCCGTCGAGACCCCGGGCACCAGGTCCCGGAACCGCTCCGGCACCGCGCCCAGCAGGGCCACGGTGTCGAGCACCTGGTCGTAGAACGAGAACGAGCCGGGGACGGCGCCGCCGTCGGCGGCCAGGCCCAGGTCGGCGAGATGACGTGCGGTGGTCAGGCGTAGGTCTCGGGCGGTGGCCTCCAGCTCGTCGCCGGTGGTGCGCCCGGCCCAGAAGGCCTCGACGGCCCGCTTGAGCTCGCGGCGTCGGCCGATGCGCGGGTAGCCCAGGATCGTGGCGGGGGAAAGGTGCGTGTGCGTGACTGCCATGCGTATCAGCTCCATCGGACCTGGCGTTAGCACCTTGCCCGGCAGTGGCGATCCGGAGGCAGGTTGCTGCGGTGTCGTTGAGCCAGGACTCTCGACCGCTCTGGATGATTAGCCTGGATCGTAGGCATGCCCGCGATGTGGTCGAAAAACCGTCCACTACTTGGGACGATGGCTCGTGGAGCAGCAGTTGCCTCGCCGAAAAAGCGTGCCAATTGTGCGCACTCACGCATCGGTCGGCCGGCCGGACAACCGCAGGGCAGCCACGAGGACGAGGCCTGCGACCAGGGCCAGCCCGGCGTTGACGGTGATCGCCACGCTCAGGCCGAGCGGCGTCCCGCCGTCGTGAGCCACGGCCGTGACGACGGCGGACATCACCGGGGTCCCCAGCGCGATGCCGACCTGCTGGCTCATCGTGGTCAGGCCGGTCGCGAGACCCTGGTCGCGATCGGGGAGCCCGGCGGTCGCCGTCACCATGAACCCCACGATCGCGACGAGGTTCGCCACCCCGCCCACGAACGCCAGGGCCAGCAGGATCGCGAGCCACCCCGGGACCGCCGACAGGAACGCGAGCGGGACCGTGGCCGCGGCCTGCACCACCAGACCCAGCACCATCGCCCGTCGCCCGCCGAGGGCACCGATCACCCGGGGGCCCACCATCCCGCCCAGCACGGTTCCGGCTCCGAGCACCGCGAAGACGAACCCGGTATGCAACGGGCCGAACCCCCGGACCTCCTGGAGGTAGAGCGTGAGCAGGAAGACGAGGGACGTCTCCGTCGCGAATGCCACGAGCCCCGCGGCGTTGCCCCAGCCCACGTTCCGGCGTGCCAGGATGCCCAGCGGGACCAGCGGGTGTGCGACCCGGCGCTCGATCGCGACGAACACTGCGACCAGCGCCGCCGCGAGCGACAGGGCGCCCCAGCTGCCGGGTGCTGACCACGAGTGCTCCGCGGCCTGCGTCAGCCCGTAGACACCTGCCGCGAGCGCGAGCGTGACGGTGACCGCCCCGGGTGCGTCGAGCGGGGCCCGCCGGGGTTCCCGCGTCTCGCGCAGCACGAGCGGCCCCACGACGAGTACCGCTAGCGCGACGGCCACGTTCACGAAGAACGCCCACCGCCAGCTGACCAGGCCCGCGAACAGCCCGCCCAGGACGGCGCCCGACGTGAATCCCGCCGCCATCAGCGCACCGTTGAGGCCCAGCGCCCGGTCCCGCAGCGGACCCTCCGCGAACGAGGTGGTGATCAGGGACAGTGCCGCCGGGGTGACGGCGGCGGTGGCGACCCCTTGCGCGACACGGGCGGCGAGCAGCAGCCACGGCACGTCCGCGAGTCCGCCCACCAGCGACGCCACGCCCAGCAGCGCGATGCCCGCGAGGAACTGCCGGCGCCGGCCGAACAGGTCGGCCGTGCGGCCGAAGAACAGCGTGAGTCCCGCGGCGCAGACGGCGAACGAGGTGGCGATCCACTGCAGGTCGGGCAGTGCGAAGCCGACGTCGGCCCCGATCTGAGGGAGTGCGACGTTCAGGATCGAGAAGTCCACGGCCAGGGTGAAGCTGGCCGTGAGCAGGACCGCGAGGGCGAGGCGTTCGCGGCGGGGTGCGCCAGGTCGTGTCGTGGCGGTGGCGGGCTGGTGTGCCGGTGCCGGACCGGCCGGAGAGGTGCTCATGCCGACGACGATCGCCGCGCCCGGGCGACGCAACCATTCCCCGGCGCTGCGTACCCCTGGCAGGGGCACCCTGCCGGCCGCGGGACGAGCGACACTGGGACCATGCCGAGCCGAGCGGAACGACACGTGGGACGGCCGACGGAGCGACCGGCGCCGCCCGCAGGGCAGCGGTCGGGCGCCCGGCAGGCTGCCAGCCCGGGAACCAATGAGCTCGGCGACTTCCTGCGGACACGGCGGGACGCGGTCACCCCGGCCGACGTCGGCCTGACCGCCTGGGGCGACCGCCGGGTGCCGGGCCTGCGCCGGGAAGAGCTGGCGCAGCTGGCCGGCATCTCCGTCAACTACTACACGCGCCTGGAGCAGGGGCAGTCGGTGAACGCGGGGGACTCGATCGTCGAGTCGCTCGCCCGTGCGCTCCGCCTCGACGACGACGAGCAGGCGCACCTGTTCGCGCTCGCTCGTCCCGCCCCTGCCCGACGCCGCCGTGCCGCACCGGCCGAGCGTCCCAGCACGGGAGCGGTGCGTCTGCTCGACTCCATGCCCGACGTGCCGGCTCTGCTGCTCGGCCGGCGCAACGACATCCTCGCCTGGAACCCGCTGGGGCACGCCCTGCTCGCGTCGCACCTCGACGTGGCAGCGCCGTCGGCCCCCGCCGGTCGTCCCAACCAGATGCGGCTGCTGTTCCTGGACCCGCACACGCGGGAGCTCTACCGACGTTGGGACGACGAGGCGGCGCTCGCCGTCGCCTCGCTCCGGTACACCGCCGTGCAGCATCATGACGACCGGGCGCTCGCCGAGCTGATCGGCGAGCTGAGCATGCACAGCCCCGAGTTCGCGCGGCTGTGGGCGCGGCACGACGTGCGCCAGTGCTCGAGCGGCACCAAGCACCTGCACCACCCGGTGGTCGGTGACCTCCAGCTGGACTTCGAGGCGCTGCACCTGCCCGACACCCACGGGCAGCGGCTCCTGACACACACCGCCGCGCGCGGGTCGGGCTCGGAGTCGGCGCTGAGACTGCTGGCCAGAGGGCTGGCGGTCTGAACCTCGCGGGCTGTGCCCGCGCGTCGCGCAACCGGGATGGCACCCTGTGCGGTCGGAAAGCGGGCGTGGGTCAGCGGTGGCGCAGGCCGTCGAGGATGACGCGCAGCAGCCGGTGCGCGCGCCGGTCCCACTCGTCCTCGTCGAGCCGGGAGAGGTAGCCGATCAGGATGATCACGTCGCCGGCGTCCACGTCGTCGCGCACCTGTCCGGCGGTCTTGCCCGCGTGGAGCAGTACCGTGAGGGCGTCGCCGATCGGGCCCAGGCTGTGCGTCGTGAGGTCCCGCGACACCGACGCCTCGACGGCGGCCAGCACGCCCCGCTTCACGCGGGCGTACTCGGCCACCCGGTCGAACCAGCGTGCGAGGGCGTCCACGGGCTCGGCGCCCTCCAGCAGCCGGGGTGCGAGCTCGACGAGCTCGTCGACCTCCTGCCGGTAGACCTCGACGAGCAGCGCCTCGCGCGTGGGAAAGTGCCGGTAGAGCGTGCCCTGCCCCACGCCGGCCTCCCTGGCTATCGCGTTCAGCCGGAGCTCCGTCGTGTTCGACGACGCGATCTCCTGGCGGGCCGCCTCGACGATCCGGGCGCGGTTCTCCAGCGCGTCCTTGCGGGCGTTCCTGACCATGTGCTCCCCAGCTGCTCGACAAACGGACACGTGTCCGGTAACTTCGAAGAAGCGGACACGTGTCCACTATATCGTCGAGGAGCAGACACATGACGGAGCGCACAGCAGGGAGCGGGACCGGGATCCGGCCAGGGATCGGGGGAGGGATCCAGGGCAAGGTCGTCGCCGTCACGGGCGCCAGCAGCGGCATCGGCGAGGCCACCGCCGTCCTGCTCGCGGAGCGGGGGGCACGCGTCGTCCTGGGCGCGCGGCGGACCGACCGGCTGGACGACGTGGTGCGCAGGATCCGGAAGGACGGCGGCGCGGCCGTGGCCCAGGCGGTCGACGTGACACGACGCGAGGATCTGGACGCACTGGTCCGGAGTGCCGTCGACGAGTTCGGCCGGCTCGACGTGCTGGTCGGCAACGCCGGCATCAGCAGGCTCAGCCCGATCGCGGACCTCGACGTCGACGGCTGGCAGGCCATGATCGACGTCAACCTGAACGGCGTCCTGAACGGGATAGCGGCCGCGCTGCCCGTGTTCCGCCGACAGGGCGAGGGGCACCTGGTGACCACCGTCTCGACGTCGGGCCTGAAGATCGTGCCCACCCAGGCCCTCTATGCGGCCACCAAGAACGCGGTACGCACCCTGCTGGAAGGGCTGCGCCAGGAGTCGACGGACGGCGTGCTGCGCACCACCGCGGTCTCGCCCGGCTACGTGCGCACCGAGCTGGTCGACTCGATGGACATGCCCCCGGAGGTCAGGGAGGAGGTGCGGCGGAACATGGCCGACCTGGGCATCGCGCCGGACGCCGTGGCGCGGGCCGTCGCGTTCGCCGTCGAGCAGCCGCGGGACGTCGAGATCGGCGAGATCGTGGTGCGCCCCACCCGGCAGGGCTGACCCGCTCGGCACCCGACGGGCACCGTTGGCCACCCCCGATGGGGCGGCGGGCGACCATGCACCTGCTGCCAGGAGGGGTTTCGTCCTGGCAGCAGGTGCATGGTCAGAAAAGTCTGCCAAGCGCGGGGGTCTCGGTCAGCCCAGGTTCGGTAAGCCCAGCTTTGGTCAGCCCAGGGGAGCGGCCGCCCGACGTCGGCCCGCCGCGCACCAGAGCACGACGGCGGCAGCGGCCAGCGCGGCGCTGACCAGCACCGGTCCCGTGAGCCCGAGCGGCCCGATCGCCAGGCCGCCGAGCACCGGCCCGACCAGGGCGCCCAGGTTCAGGGCGACCGTCGAGTAGGCGCCGCCCATCGTCGGCGCGCCGTGGGCGGCTGCCATGCTTCGGGCGATGAGCGTGCCACCGACGGCGAACGACAGCGCGCCCTGCACGGGCGCGAGCGCCCACACCGCGGGCGCGTTCGACGCGAGCACCGCCCACAGCGCCCATCCGGCCACGAGGGCGGGCATGCCGAGGCCGAGCACGAGGCGCGTGTGCGCGCCGGCGAGGCGGCCCGCCGCCGAGACGCCGGCGAAGGCGCCCAGCCCGAACAGTGCCAGGACCACCGGCACCAGCGCGGTGCCGAGCCCGGCGGCGTCCGTCACGAGCGGCGCCAGGAAGGTGAACGCGCAGAACGTCGCACCGTTCACGAGCACGCCCAGCGCGAGGTGACACAGCAGGTCGGGCGAGCGGAGGGCGCCGAGCTCGGCGCGCAGGTCCACCCGTGCGTGCGGCTCCTGCGGGCCGAGCCTGCTCGGCGTCAGGGTGGCGACGGCGACCAGCGCGAGCGCCGACACCCCGGCGATCGCCCACAGCGCCGAGCGCCAGCCCCAGAGCTCGCCGAGGAACGCGCCGGCGGGCACACCGGCGATCAGGGCGAGCGTCGTGCCGCTGAGGATCGCGGCGAGCGCCCGGGCCTGCCTGCCCGGCGGGACGAACCTCGTCACGGTGGTGAGAGCGACGGCGAGGAAGCCGGCGTTGGCCACGGCGGCCACGAACCGGGTACCGAGCAGGACGGCGAACTGGTCGGTGAGCGCACCGGCCATGTGTGCGCCCACGAAGACGAGGAGGCAGACGGACAGGGTCCAGCGGGGTGGCAGGCGGCGGCCGAGCGCGGCCGTCAGCGGTGCGCCCACCACCATGCCGACGGCAAAGCCCGAGGTCAGGTAGCCCGCCTGGGCTATCGAGATGTCGAGGTCGGTGGAGATGCCGGGCACGAGCCCGGCGAGGACGAATTCAGACGTGCCTTGCGCGAAGACCGCGACGGCGAGCACGTAGAGCAGGACAGGCATGAGCGCCTCCGACGAGAAGGGGGAACGGGTAGGCCTGAGCGGCACTACGGGGGCCCTTCGGATGCGCGGACGACGTCCCGCTCGCCGGACGTCACGGCGGAACGGGTGGACGAGGCGGAGCCTCGACGGTCTCTACAGGGGCATCTCGGGCTACCGGAGTACCGGCAGCCCGAACCTGGATGCTTCTGGAGACCTCATGGGCCGAGACTATACGGGCGGCTCGGGCGGCGGTACCAGGCGGCGGCACGGGGCGCCAGACGCCGGGGCCGGGCGCCGGGACTAGACGACGACGTTGTCGCGCACCGGCAGCGGCCGGTGCCAGGCGACCTCGTGGTCGAGCTGGCCGGTCGATCGGAACAGCCGCACCTGGTGGGCGTCGGGCAGCGCCGCGGCGAGGTCGCTCGTCGTCGTCGCCGCGAAGCCGAGCTTCTGCCAGAAACCGCCGGAGCGGCGGGAGAACAGCCAGGCCTGGCGCGCGCCGGCGTCGGCGGCCCGGTCCAGGGCGAAGCGTGCCAGGCGCAGCCCGTCCCCGGCGCCCCGCAGGTCCGGCCGGACGGCGACGCTGCGCACCAGCGCGTGCTCGCCGGCCGCCCCCAGCTCGAACCCGGTGGTGGCGCGCACGGCGCCTGCCTCGTCGCGCTCGAGCCACAGGTGGACGGCAGGCTCCGCGAGGGCGGCGACCGTCAGGTCGGCGGAACGGAGGAACGCGGCAAGGTCGTCGAGGTCGGCGGAGGTGGCGGGGCGGAGCACGCCGGGATCCTACTCGGCCCGTGGCCCGAGCCGGTCCGAGGTTCCGGGGCCGACCGCCTCGGGCCGACCGCCTCAGGCCGCCCGCGTCAGCCGGCGCCGTCGGTGGGGGACGGACTTGACCTTGCCCCTGCGGCAACCTTGCACGCTGCGGTCATGACCACAGCGCACACACCCGGAGCAGCCGCTCCCGGCAGGCTCACCGCTCCGGCGATCGAGGTCACCGGGCTGCACAAGTCCTTCGGCGCCCACCACGTCCTCGACGGTGTCGACCTCGCCGTCCCCGCGGGCACCGTCTACGCGCTCCTCGGGCCGAACGGCGCGGGCAAGACCACCATGGTCAACATCCTCTCGACGCTCCTGACCGCCGACGCCGGAGAACTGCGCGTGGCCGGCCACGACCTGCGCCGCGAGTCCTCCCGGGTCCGGGCCGCGATCGGTGTGACCGGCCAGTTCTCGGCGATCGACATGTTCCTGACCGGACGGGAGAACCTCCGGCTCATGGCCGACCTGACCCATCTCGACCGGGCCACGGCTGCCCGTGACGTGACGGCGCTGCTCGACCGGTTCGACCTGGCCGACGCCGCCGACCGCCGCACCCTGACGTGGTCCGGCGGCATGCAGCGCCGTCTGGACCTGGCGATGACCCTCATCACCCGACCCCGGCTGATCTTCCTCGACGAGCCGACGACCGGGCTCGACCCACGCAGCCGGCGGGAGGTGTGGCGGGTGGTCCGCGAGCAGGTGGCTGACGGCGTCACCGTGCTCCTCACCACCCAGTACCTCGAGGAGGCCGACGCCCTGGCCGACCGGGTCGGCGTGCTCGACGCCGGGAGGCTCGTCGCGGAGGGCACTCCCGCAGAGCTCAAGGCGCAGGTGCCCGGCGAGAGCACCAACCTCGACGACGTGTTCCTGGCGCTCACCGGCCACACCGTGGCCGCCACCGACCCCGCCGCAGCCGACCCCAGCACCGACACGACCCAGGAGATGACCGCACGATGAGCGCCCCCTATGTAGTCCGCGACTCGATGACCATGCTTCGCCGCAACCTGCGGCACCTCAGCCGCTACCCGTCGATGGCACTCATGCTGATCGCCATCCCGGTCGTCTTCCTGCTGATGTTCGTCTACGTGCTCGGTGGCACGCTCGGCGCGGGGCTCCCCGTCGCAGGCGGGGGCACACGGGCGGACTACCTGACCTACATCGTGCCCGGCATCTGGGTCATGACGATCGCCAGCGTGGCGAACGGCACCGCCGTCTCGGTCGCCATCGACCAGACCGGCGGAATGTTCGCCCGGTTCCGCACCATGGACATCGCCCGGGTCTCGGTGCTGACCGGGCACGTGCTCGGCGCCGTGACCCGCACGGTGCTGGGCCTGTCGGTGATGATCCTCTTCGCGGTGGCCCTCGGCTTCCGGTCCGACGCCGGGCCTGCCGGCTGGCTCGGCGCCGCGGGCCTGGTGCTGCTCCTCGCGTTCTCGTTCACCTGGCTGACGGTCGCGATGGGCCTGGCGGCGGGCAGCGTCGAGACGGCGAGCAACACCCCGCTCGTGCTGATGGTGCTGCCGTTCGTGAGCAGCGGCTTCGTGCCGACGGAGCAGATGCCCGCGGGGCTGCGGCACTTCGCGGAGCACCAGCCGTTCACGCCGATCATCGAGACGCTCCGGGCACTCACGGCCGGCACACCGGTCGGGTCGGACGGATGGCTCGCGGTCGGGTGGTGCGTGGCGATCGGCCTGGCCGGGTACCTGTGGGCGCGACGTCAGCTCGGGAAGGTCCCGGTGCGGTAGACCGAGGACGAGAGGGGAAACTGGGCCCATGCTGACGATCAGCCAGCTCGCGTCCTACGCGGGAGTGACGACGCGCGCCGTGCGGCACTACCACGCCAAGGGCCTGCTGCCGGAGCCCGAGCGGGACCATTCGGGCTACCGGCGGTACGACGCCCAGGCCGCCGTCGACCTGATCCGGATCAAGATCCTGGCGGAGGCCGGCGTGCCGCTGGCCCGGGTCCAGGAACTGCTGGGCGCCGGCCAGGAGGAGTTCGCGGCCGCCGTCGCCGAGATCGACGCGCGGCTCCGCGCGGAGATCGAGGACCGGGAACGGCACCGGCAACGGATCGCGCGGCTCGCCGCCGGTGACAGCCTCGCCCTGCCGCCGGAGGGCGCCGCCTACCTCGACCGGTGGCGTGCGCTCGGCATCTCCGAGCGGATCGTCCAGATCGAGCGGGACAGCTGGATCCTCAGCCTTGCCGTGCTGTCGCCGGAGCAGGTGGCGTGGGCGATGACGGCCAAGAGCCGGCTGCTCGACGATCCGGAGTTCGTCGGCGTCCTGAGAGCGATCGGCGAGGCGGTCGACCGCGAGTGGGCGGCCGACGACCCGCGCCTGCCCGGCCTTGCGGACCAGATCGCCACCCTGCTCGACCACCACGCCGACTGGACCGGCGGCTCCGCGGACGGGATGGAGGCAGGGCTGGTCGAGCTGTTCGACTCGATCGCCCTCGACGCCGTGCCCGGAGGACGTCGACTGGAGGCGCTGCTGGAGGAACGCGGCTGGTCGGGCTGGACCCGGCAGGAACGGGTCGGCCGGAGGGCGCCGCGCGGTACGACGTCTCGCGGCTGAGCGGCGCACCCGGCGTGCTCAGCCCGGTCCGGCTCCGATCCCGGCGCCACCGAGGCGGTCGGCCAGGGCTCGTGCGCGCCGCCGCACCCGGGCTGCTCCCGCCGAGTCGTTGTAGGCGGCAAACGGTGGCCACTCGAAGACGTAGACGGCCAGCTCCTCCACCAGGATCGCCATCTGGAGCGCGGCGGGGTCATGGTCGGCCGCCCGGTGGGCGAGGTAGTGACGGACCAGCTCCGGCGGGATCCGGACACCGCCGGGCGTGGCCCGGACGCTGAGGAAGGCGAGATCCGCGGAAGCCCTGCCGAGTCCCGCGGACTGCCAGTCGCAGAAGGCCGGCCCGCGGTCGGCGTGCACGACGTTGCCCGTGTGGCAGTCGCCGTGCACGAAGACCTCCGGCTGCTCGCCGAGCCGGGCGAGGATCTCGTCCCAGTTCGCCAGCAACGACTCGAGGGCCGGCAGGGTCGACGTCCAGAAGGCCCGGATCTGGTCGAGGTCCGGTGCGCGGAGGGCAGCGGCCAGCGGATCCGGCCGGGCCCACGCGCCGGTCGGCACCGGTGTGGCGTGGATCCTCGCGAGATCGCGGCCGAGCCGGGACCAGTCCTGGCCGGTCCAGGCGGATGGCGGGCGCTCCGTCCCGGCGTCGGACAGCAGGAGGGCGATGCCTTCCCGCGAGGACAGGGAGCCGAGCAGCGCAGGGGTCGCCACCGGAACGGTGGGCGCGACCTGGCGGTAGAACCGCAGCTCGCGCTCCGCGTCGGCGACCGCCTTCTCGCCCAGCGTGGCCGGGGTGACCTTGAGGTATCCGAGCTCCCCGGCGGGGGTGCGCACCCGGTGGATCCCCGCGCCGGACCTCGCCTCGGCGGACGGGGCGTCCCCGGTGCGGACGAGCTCGAGCGCGGTCAGTGCCGCGGTGAGCAGACCAGTGGCCATCGGGAGCTCCATACCGCGAGGACACTACCGGCCGCGGGGTCGCCAGGCCTCAGCCGGCCGCGGCCTCTTCGGCGAGCCTTGTCCGGTCTCGTCCGGGCGGCGCCCCGAAGAGGCGGCGGTACTCCCGGTTGAACTGCGCGGCGCTCTCGTAGCCCACGGCGAACGCGGTCTGCGTGACGCTCGAGCTCTGCGCCGAGAGGATCTGTCGCGCGGTCACCAGCCGCAGCTGTTTCTGGAACTGGAGCGGACTCGATCCGGTCACGGCGCGGAACGTCCGATGAAAGGCGGAGACGCTCAGGCCCGAACGCCGGGCAAGGTCCTCGACGCGGAAGGGCTCGGCGGCGTGCTGCCGCATCCACTGCACCACCTGGCCCACGCGGGTGAGCTTGCTGTCGGCCAGGCCGAGCTGGCGAACCATGTGGCCCTGCGGTCCCGTGATCAGCAGCCAGAGAATCTCCCGCTGCACCATCGGGCCGAGCACGGGCAGGTCCCGCGGTCGGTCCAGCAGGCGGATCAGGCGCCCGACGGCGTCGATCAGCTCGGCGGGCGCCGGGCAGGTCGCGAGCGCCCGCGTGGCGGAGCCGGTCGGCGCGGGGCGTGAGGTCGGGGCAGGGGCCGGTGCGGGGTCGTGCCGAGACCGGTTCCGGCCGCCGGGTGGTCCGTCCGTGGACAGCAGCAGCTCGGCGATGGCTGCCGCGGTGAGGGTCAGACCGAAGCCCAGGGCGGGGACCTCCGGGCTCGCCTCGGTGAACCGTCCGATGACGGGCAGGTCGATCGAGGTGACCAGGTAGTCCCCGGGCCCGTACGAGAGAGTCTCGTCGCCCAGGCGGAGCTCCTTCGCCCCCTGGGCGATGAGCGCGAACGTGGTGCCCGTGGTGGATGCCTCGGGTGTGCCGGGCCGGGTCTGCCGGGAGAGGAACACCCCAGGCAAGGGTTCGCTCGTACCGGTGGGGGCGGCGGCGTCGATGAGGGTACGCAGCTCGTCGAGGTGCACGACGTCCACCTTCCTCTCTCGTCGGTCCGGATCGCCGTCCGAGCAGGATCAGGCAAGAACGCGGGAGGAACGCTATCACCATCGTGCCCCTCCATCGCCTTGACTTGTCCATGAGGCGGGCGGTACCCCGCTCGCCTCGGGGTCATCGGACACAAGCATTATTCGACAACAAGAACACGAGGCACAACATGTCGATCACCATCGTCGTCGGGGCCAGCTCCGGCATCGGGCAGGCAGCCGCTGTTCGTGCGGCGGAGGGCGGGTCGGGCGTCATCGTCACCTACAACTCGAACAAGGACGGCGCGGCCGAGACCGTCTCCCGGATCCAGGATCTGGGGGGTACGGCGGTCGCCCTTCCGCTCGACGTCGGCGACAGCGCGACCTTCCCCGCGTTCCGCGCCGCCGTCGAGCAGGCGCTGGCCGAGACCTGGGGGGAGCGGAAGGTCACCGGCCTGGTCAACAACGCCGGGTTCGGCGGCGGCACCATGTTCGCGGACACCACGGAGGAGGAGCTCGACCGCTTCTACCGCGTGATCTTCAAGGGGCCGTACCTGGTGACCCAGGCGTTGCTCCCGCTGCTCGACGACGGCGCGGCGATCGTCAACACGTCGAGCAACTCAGCGCTGCCGTCCGGGCTGTCGGAGGGGTACTCGGCGTACGGTTCGCTGAAGGGTGCCGTCATCGTGCTGACCCGCTACCTCGCCAAGGAGCTGGGCGGTCGCGGTATCCGGGTGAACTCGGTGTCCCCGGGCCCGACCCGCACGCCGTTCGCCGGGGGTGCGTTCGAGGAGTTCCCCGAGATGACCGCGCAGATGGTCGGACGCACCGCGCTGGGACGGTTGGGCGAGCCCGACGACGTCGGCTCGGTGATCGCCTTCCTCCTGTCCGACGGCGGGCGCTGGATCACGGCACAGGACATCGAGGTCTCGGGCGGCTTCAACCTGTAGCCCGCTGGACGGCCCCTGCTGCCCCTGCGGCCCCTGCGGCGGCAGGCAGGCAGGGGCTGCGCGTGGGGAGGGTTGATGGCTCGACCCGGTGAGACGTTGGTTCCAAAATGTCCCAGTATGGGCGATGATGTTCCCGCCACCTATCACCAGGGGAATATCGTGACCGCGACCACCTCCGGGGCCGCAGCTCTCCCGGACGTGCCCACGTCCACACCCGCTCTCGTCGCCTGCGACGTCGAGGGGACGCTCGTGCGCGCCGGTCGCAGACCGACGCCGGTCGTGCTCGACGCGATAGCGGCCGTCCGGGCCGCCGGGCACCACCTGGTGGTCACCACGGGCGGGTCGCTGTCCGGGGCCGTGCAGGTGGCCCGGCAGCTCGGCATCCATGACGGCTGGGTGGTCGCGGCGAACGGCGCGGTGACCGCGCGGGTGCGGGCGGACGGGTACTCGATCGTCGACGTGGTGCCCCTGGACGCGGAGCCCGTCTGCCGGCTTGTCGCCCGGACGCGCCCGGACCTGGGGCTCGCTGCCGAGGTGGTCGGCACCGGGTACCGCGTCACCAGGCGGTTCCCCGAGCGACAGCTCGCCGGGCACCAGGAGGTGCTCCATGCGCTGGAGGGCGTCTGGGCGCGACCGACGCCGCGCGTGGTGGTGTACGGGCAGTGGGCCCTGCGCCTCGCCCCGGCGCTGCGCGCCTCGGGCGTCACCGCGATCCCCGACCGCGTGGACTGGGTGGACGTCACCGCCCCCGGGATCACCAAGGCGACGGCGCTCGAGAACATCCGCGCCGAACTGGGGGTCGCGCCCACCCGCACGGTCGCCGTCGGTGATGGCGAAAACGATCTCGAAATGCTTCGGTGGGCGGCGGTGTCCATCGCCATGGGGCACGCACCGGAAGTGGTCCGCGCCGTCGCGGGGCGGGTCACGGCGACGGTCGACGAGGACGGCGCCGCGACGGCGCTCTTCGACGCCCTCCGGCTCCCGACTTCCTGACCTGCCTGGACGGCCCGTGGTCGTACCACCACACCGATTGAACGGTTGAGTTAGACCCTCTACCATCGGCGCACAGGACCCGGCGACGACGCCGGACGAGGCGTTCGGTGAGGGGGTCGGGACGGTGCCGACAGAGGCGATCAGCGAGACGGACCCGGGCCAGGTCGGTCCGTACCGGATCGAGGCGAGGCTCGGCGGCGGGGGTATGGGCACGGTCTACCTCGGGCGCGCGGTCAGCGGCAGGCCGGTCGCGGTCAAGGTGGTGCGGCCCGACCTCGCGGACGACACCGAGTTCCGCGCGCGCTTCCGGCGCGAGGTCGCCGCGGCGCGCCGGGTCGGCGGCTTCTGGGCGGCCCAGGTGGTCGACGCCGACGCCGAGGCCGAGCGACCGTGGATGGCCACCGCCTACGTGGCCGGCCCCTCCCTGCAGGAGGCCGTGGGACAGGAGGGCGCGCTCCCGGCATCCGTGGTCCGAAGGCTGGGCGCGACCCTCGCCGAGGGGCTCGCCGCGATCCACGTGCAGGACCTGGTGCACCGCGACCTGAAGCCGTCCAACATCCTCCTGGCCGACGACGGGCCCCGCGTGGTCGACTTCGGCATCGCGCTCGAGCGGGACGCGACGTCGCTGACCCGCGGCGGGGCGATCGGCACGGCGCCCTACATGTCTCCCGAGCAGGTGCGTGGCCAGGACGTCACCGCCGCCTCCGACGTCTTCTCACTCGGGTCGGTGCTGGTCTTCGCGTGCACGGGCCGGAGCCCGTTCGGCAGCGGCGCGCCCGAGGTGGTCGCGCGGCGGGTCGTCGAGGACGAGCCGGACCTGCAGGGTGTCCCGGCGGGCCTCCTGGAGCTCGTCAGGTCCTGCCTCGCCAAGGAGCCGGGGGAGCGCCCTGCGCCGTCGGACGTGGTGGACCGGCTCGCCGCCACCACCAGGGGCGGCTGGGAGCTGCCCGTCGGGGTCGTGGCGATGATCGCGGACCGCAGCGCCGAGGTGGGCGGGTCCGAGGCCGGCGTCGTCCCGGTATCCCGGCACGACCCGGACGCCACCGAGCGGGTCACGGACCCGGGTACGAGGAAGGTGGCCGGTGGCGTGCCCGGCTACCCGGCCGGCAGCTCAGCCGGCGATCCTGCGCGTGACGAGCCCTCGCCCGTCTGGTGGCGGTCCCGGCGGACCCGCTGGCTCGGTGTCGGCGTCGCCGGGGTGGCGGCCGGGGTCGTCGCCGCCTTGGCGGTGGCGGGTGTCCTCTCGCCGGAGGAGGGCGCCGAGGCGGCGGGCGCGAGCCCTGGGCCGACGGCCGGCTCGGGCGCCGAGAACATGTTTGCGGTGCCGGACGAGACGCACGAGGTCACGCTGGAGGTCACCGCCACCGGTAAGGACGCCGGCTCGACCGCCGTCGGCGTGCGGTACGACGGGAGCCTGGGGCCGCTCGGCGTCGGCGACTCGTTCCGCAGCCAGGAGGACCGGCTCGAGATGGACCCCGCGAAGATGTACACGGAGATCGACCTGCCGTGGACCACGACGATCACGGCTCAGGGCACCGTGGAGGGGGCGGACATCAGCCTGTCGGCCGAGGCCGGCTGGCGCGACCGGACCGCGATGATCGTCGGCGACGTCGACATCGCGGTCTCGTGCCGGATCCTGATCGACGGCAAGGTCGTCGTCGAGGAAGCCGGCCAGGTCAACGTCGGCTGCATGCTGCTGCCCGAGGAGCTCCAGAAGCAGATGGACGAGATGCGGAGGAAGAGCGAGGAGGCGGCCGCCAAGAGCCAGGAGGAGTGGCAGAAGGACTGGGAGGAGCAGGTGGGCGAACCTGGCTCGCCCGAGTACGAGGAGTGGCTGCAGAACATGCTGGACAAGGCCGCGCCGGACGGCGGCGACAGCTGATGCGCCGCCCTGGAGCGCGCCTGTGATCGAGCCGCTGCGGACCGGCGACCCCGCCGAGTCCGGCCCCTACCGGCTGCTGGGACGGCTGGCCGCCGGCGGCATGGGCCAGGTGTTCGTCGGACGGTCCCGCGGCGGACGTGTCGTGGCGGTCAAGGTGATCCACCCCGGCCTGGCCGGCGGCCACGAGTTCCGGGTCCGGTTCGCCCGGGAGGTGGAAGCAGCCCGCCGGGTGGGCGGCTATCACACGGCCGAGGTCGTCGACGCCGACGCCTACGCCGGCGCGCCATGGATGGCCACGGCGTACGTGCCCGGCCCGTCGTTGCACGAGGCCGTCTCGCGCAACGGGGTGCTGGGGGCGGAGGCGGTCCGGGCGCTCGGCGCGGGGCTCGTCGGCGGCCTGGAGGCGATCCATACCGCCGGCCTGGTGCACCGCGACCTCAAGCCGGCGAACGTGCTGCTGACCGTCGACGGTCCGCGCGTCATCGACTTCGGTATCGCGCGCGCGATGGACGCGACGTCGGTCACGACGTCGGGCGACAGGCTCGGGACCGCCGCCTACATGTCACCGGAGCAGGTGCGTGGCGAGGAGGCCGGGCCGCCGTCGGACGTTTTCGCCCTGGGCTGCGTCCTGTACTTCGCAGCCACCGGGCGCTCGCCGTTCGGCAGCGGGCCGACCGAGGCGATCGTCTACCGCGTCGTGCACGGGGAGGTGGACCTGGCCGACGTGCCGGAGGAGCTGCGCGGTCCGGTCGGCGACTGTCTCGACAAGGAGGCCGCCGCGCGGCCCACGCTGGCGCACGTGCTCGACGAGCTGCGTCCAGGGCCGGGCGAGGTGGCGCGCTGGCGGCTGCCCGACGGCGTCGGCCGCATGATCGCGGAGCGCGCGGAGGAGCTCAGGGACCTCCAGGCGCGGGAACTCCCCGCGGTGACGGAGATCGTTCGGCCCGATCCTGACGGTGCTGGTCCTGACGGTGCTGGTCCTGACGGTGCTGGTCCTGACGGTGCTGGTCCTGACGGCGCTGGTCCTGGCGGCGCCAGGAACGCGGAGATCGGGTGGGACCCCGGCGTGAAGCGCCAGCCCGCGCGCGCGTGGCGTCGTCGTCCACTGGTGTGGTGGGCCGTGGGCGTCGGCGTGGCCGTCGTGACCGTGGCGACCGTCTGGCTGGTGCGGGTGCTGGGAGCCGAGCAGGAACCCGTCGACGCCGTCGCCAGCGGCGCGTACAGCCTGGCCGGCGAGCCGCTGGGGGACGCCCCGGTGGACGCGCCGCACACCGTGCGGGTCGAGATCGTGACGCCGGAGGAGGGCGAGGTGGTGACCGTCGACTACCGCGGCCAGGCGAGGACCACCACCGACGGCGGTACCCAGGAGGGGCAGGTCGGCAACGGTGACGGGTTCACCGTGCGCACGCCGTGGACCGGCACCATCCCCGTCGAGGCAGAGCTGCTCTCCCTGGCCGTGACGGCGCAGGGCTCCGTGGAGAACATCACCTGCCGGATCTCCCTCGATGGCGAGCTCGCCGCGGAGGGGACCGACTCCTACACCTCGACGTGCGCGGTGCCGGTCGACATGGCGACGGCCCTGGACGGGCTGTTCTGAGCGATGGAGAGGACACAGGGCATGGAGCTGGAACCGCTGACCGACGGCGATCCCCGCGAGGCGGGCCGCTACCACCTGCGTGGCCGGTTGCGGACCGGCCGCCTGGGCACCGTCTGTCTCGGCCGGTCGCCGGACGGCCTGTTCGCCGAGGTGACGGTGGTGAACCCGCAGCTCGCGTGGGACCCGAAGGTCCTGGCCCTGCTGTCCGAGGGCGTCGATGCCGCCCGGCGGCTCCGGGCGGCAGGCGTGCAGCGGGTCCGCGACGCGGACCTGCGGTCGCGCACGCCGTGGCTCGCCGGTGAGTTCCTGCCCGGCCCGTCGCTGCGCGACGCCGTCGAGGCGTACGGGCCGCTTCCCCCCGTCGCCGTCCGGAGCCTGGCCGCAGGGCTCGCGCAGGCGCTGGGCGCCATCCATGCGGCAGGTGAGGTGCATCGCGCCCTCGACCCCTCGGCGGTGATCCTGACGCCGGACGGCCCGCGCGTGACCGGGGTCGGACAGGCGCGTGCGCTCGAGGTGGCCACCGTGACGCTGCCGCGCCTCGTGCCGGACGCGGTCGCGTACCTGCCGCCGGAGGTGGCGGACGGCTACGAGCCCGGTTCGCCGGCGGACGTCTTCGGCCTCGGTGCGGTCGTGACGTACGCCGCGACGGGCCACGGCCCGTTCGGCACCGGAGCGTCCGCGGAGCTGGTCGGCCGGATGCGGGACGACGACCCCGACCTCGCGGGAGTGCCCGACGACCTCCGGAGCCTGGTCGCCGCGTGCGTCCGGGCCGGCGCGGGAGAGCGGCCCACCCTGGCGGCGGTGGGCCGGCGGCTGGCTGCTGGAGGCACCGCGTCCTGGGACGTGCCCGCCGGCCTGGCGGACGAGTTCAGGCAGTGGGCGGTGCTCGGCCGGGGCAGGTCCGCCCCCCTGGCGCCCGCCCTGCCCGCGGAGCCGACGGCGCCGCTGCCGGCCGGTGCGGACGCCGAGCCGGCGCCGACGAAGAAGCTTGACGCGGCCTTCGACGGTGCCCAGCCGGTCTCCGTGCTGCCCCGGTCCTCGAACGCCGCCGGGCCGACGCGGCGCGAGGGCCGGCGCGCGTCGTCCTGGGCAGGACCGCTGCTCATGGTCGGCGTCGCCGTTGCGGTGGCGGCGCTCACGTTCGCCGCGGTCACCTTCTGGCAGTGACCTGCCCGGCGTGCCCGGCGTGCGCGGCGGGCGTGACCTTGACGTGGCACCAATTTCAGTTGATAGTGAAACAACTGACATTGGAGTTCCCATGAGCACCACGGGCCCCGTCCTCGAATGGGTCGAACGCGTCTCGATGTACCTGGCCCGCGACGGTGTCCCGCCGATCGCCGGGCGGGTGCTCGGCTGGCTGATGGTGTGCGACCCGCCCGAGCAGTCGGCCGCACAGATCAGCGACGCGATCGGCGCCAGCCGCGCGTCCCTCACCTCGAACCTCCGGCTCCTGACCGCCATGGGCTTCCTGGACTCGCGGACCAGGCCCGGCAACCGCACCACCTACTACCGCATGGCCGACGACGCGTGGGCGGTCGTGGTGCGCCGCCAGATCGAGGGCATCGCGTCGTTCCTCGAGCTCAGTCGGGACGGGATGGCCCTGACCGGTCCCGAGGGCTCCGGTCGGGTCCGGCAGGCGCACCGGACTTTCGAGTGGATGGCCGCGGCGCTCGCCGACGGCCCGCCGCCTGCCACGGCCACGGGCTCGGACGTGAACATGGACGCGGGTGCGGCCACCACGGACGCGCACCAAGGCGAGGAGAAGCCGCGATGAGCGGGCACGCGATAGTGGTCGGCGGTGGTATCGGCGGTCTGGCGACCGTGCTCGCCCTGCGCCGGATCGGGTGGCGCGCCACGGTGCTGGAGCGCGCGCCCGAGCTGGGCGAGGTCGGCGCGGGGATGTCGCAGGCGCCCAATGCCCTGCGCGCCCTGGCAGAGCTCGGCGTGGAGGCCGAGGCGCGCGCCGTCGGCGTACCGACGTACTCGGCGGGCAACCTCCGCACACCCGACGGCCGTTACCTCCAGCGCGCTCTGCCCGGCGACCCGACGCCGCTGCTCGCGTTCCACCGTGCCGACCTGCACGGCGTACTGCTCGACGCCGTCCCGGCCGGCTGGCTGCACACCGCCGCCGAGGTCACCGACGTGCGGCAGGCCGGCGACGGCGTGACCGTCACCGCGGGCGGCAGCGACTACCGGGGCGACCTGGTGATCGGCGCCGACGGCATCCGCAGCGCGGTCCGGGCCCGCATCTGGCCCGAGGCGCGGGCGCCCCGCCATCTCGGTCGGACGGCCTGGCTCGGCGTCGCCGACGTCGCAGGACTGCCCGGCGACCTGAGCGGCAGCGTCACCATGGGCCGGGACGGCCTGTTCCTGATCCACCCGGTGTCGCGCGGTCGCGCGTACTGGGCCCTGCTCACGCGCGAGCGCGTGTCCGGGGTGCGGTACGACGACGAGAGGGCGGCCGCGCTGGACCGGGTCGGTGGCTGGCACGATCCCGTACCGCAGCTGGTCCGCGCGACCCCGGACCGGGCGGTGATCCGCACCGACATCCGGGAGCTGCCGCCGCCGGCGAGCTACGTGCGCGGTCGGGTCGCGCTGCTCGGTGACGCCGCGCACGCCATGAGCCCGGACCGGGGCCAGGGAGCGGGGCACACCCTCGAGGACGCGGTGGTCCTCGCGCACGCCCTGAGCGCCGAGCCCGGCGTCGAGCACGCACTGGCGCGCTACGACGCGGAACGGCGTCCGCGCGACCGTGCCACCGCCCGCGGGGCCAGGATCGACGGCGCCATGACCAGCTCCCGTCTCGGATCCCCGGCCCTGGCGACACTGGTCCGGCTCATGCCGGCAGCACTGTGGCGCAAGGGTCTCGAGCCGGACGGCAACCCGACCTGGCGGTGGGTGCCGCCCCGGCTCCCGATGGGGCCGCCGGAGCGCTGACGGGCGCGCCGTCCGGCGTGGCCGGCTGCCTCCGGGGTCCGGCCGGCACGTCGTAAGACGGCTTTTCGGGCACCTTTCCGCTCGCCGCGCCCCCGGCGCACCCGTGGGTCAGGATGTGCGCATGGCGCACGCTCACTCGCACGGCTCAGCCGGCCCGGCCGAGCCGCGTACGACGTTTCTGCTGGTCGTGATCCTGGTCTCCGCCCTGCTGCTGACGCTGGCCGGGTTGTGGCTCCTCTGGCCGAGCGCGGGCGACGTGCCCGACCGGGTGCCGGCCAGAGCCGAGGGCACGTCGTTCGTCGACGTCACGGTCACCGGGCCGGCCGACCCGGACACCGGCAGCATCCCCGTCGAGCTCCCGAGCGGCGAGGCGTCCCGGATGCAGTCGCCCGGCCCGTCGGTCCCGCTGGCCGACGGCGACCGGATCACCGCCGTCGACATCTCCGGGGTGTCGCAGCCCGGCGTCGACCCGCTGGTGTTCATGGACTTCCAGCGTGAGCTGCCGATCGCGCTGCTGGCGGTCGTCTACGCCCTCGTCGTGCTGCTCGTCGCGCGCTGGCGCGGCCTGGCCGCGATGGCCGGGCTCGGGCTCGCGTTCGTGGTGCTCCTGGGCTTCACCATGCCCGCGCTGCTCGCGGGACAGTCCGCCATCGGGGTGGCGCTGGTGACGTCGTCCCTGGTGATGTTCGTGACGCTGTACCTGGCGCACGGGTTGTCGGCCCGCACGTCGACGGCGCTGCTGGGCACGCTGGTCGGCCTCGGTCTGACCGCCCTGCTCGCCGCCTGGGCCTCCGGGGCCGCGCAGATCACGGGTACGAACGACGAGATGTCGGCGTTCCTGCCGTCCAGCGCGCCGGGGGCGGACCTGCGCGGGATCGCGCTGTGCGGCATCGTGCTGGCCGGGATGGGCGTGCTGAACGACGTGACGATCACCCAGGCGTCGGCCGTGTGGGAGCTGCGCGGCGTCGCGCCGATGGCGTCGCGCGCCGAGCTGTTCGCGCGCGCCATGCGGATCGGGCGCGACCACATCGCCTCGACCGTGTACACGATCGCCTTCGCCTACGTGGGCGCCTCACTGCCGCTGCTGATGATGGTCTGGCTCGTGGACCAGTCGCCGGCCACCGCGCTGACCTCGGGCGAGATCGCCGAGGAGGTGGTCCGCACGCTGGTGGGCTCGATCGGGCTCGTGCTCGCCATCCCGGTCACCACCGCGATCGCGACGCTCACCGTCCCGGGTCCGGCCGCCGAGGGCTCGCCGAGGCCCGAGCCGGCCTCCGACCCGGAGCTGATGGCTCCCGTCTCCGAGGCGTGGGCATCGGCGCCCCCTTCCGGGACGGCGGCGCCGTAGCGGGCACGGCGGTGTCGCCCACGTTCTGCTCCAGGGTGCGCAGCAGGGTGGTCGCCTCCTCACACAGGGCGGGGCTGAGGTCGCCCGCCGTCGCCCGTTCGAGCTGGGCCCAGACCTCGCTGACCCGCGGCCGGAGTGCCAGGCTCGCGGGCGTGGGCTCCACCAGGGTGACGCGCCGGTCGTCGGCACTCGGCCGGCGGCGGACGAAACCGGACCGCTCGAGCCGCTGGACGGTCCGGGTCATCGACGCCGAGTCCGTGGCGACGTGCTGGGCGAGGTCGGTCTGTCGCTGCGGCCCGTGCTCCCACAGGAACATGAGCAGCAGCTCCTGGCCGGGACGGAGGCCGAGGGGGCGCAGCAGGTCCGCGGCGAGCGCCCGGTGCGCCCGCGCGAGCGAGAAGATGGCGAGACTGAGCGGCCCGGTGACGTCCGGGTTGACTTCACTGTCCGAGGCAGGTGCCATGCGCTCCATGGTAGGACGCAGTTACCTGTCTCGAACAGCAAACGTGAATGAACTGAAGGGGTGCACGATGCGAGCAGTGGTCTTTGACGAGTTCGGTGGCCCGGAGGTCCTGCACCTGGGGGAGGTGCCGGAGCCGGCGGCCGGACCCGGTCAGGTGCGGGTCCGGGTCGAGGCCGTGGGCCTCAACGCCTTCGACGGGAAGGTCCGGTCGGGGGCCATGGAGGCCGCGTTCCGTACGCCGCTCCCAGCGGTCCCCGGCCTGGAGGTAGCGGGTGTCGTGGACCAGGTGGGGCCCGACGTCGCCGGGGTCGCCCTGGGTGACCGGGTCACTGGTCCGGCGGCTCGCGGCGCCGCGGAGCTCGCCGTCCTGACGGTGTGGGCACCGGTTCCCGACGGAATGGACCCGACGCAGGCGGCGGCGCTGCCCGTGGTCGCCGAGACGGCCCGGCGCGCGCTGCGCATCCTCGCCCCGAGGCCGGGGGAGACCCTGCTGGTGCACGGCGCGAGCGGCGGTGTCGGCGGGCTCGCGACCCAGCTCGCCGTCGCGGCGGGCGTGCGCGTGATCGGCACCGCCTCGCCGGCCAACCAGGACCGCGTCGCGGCCTACGGGGCGACGCCCACGACCTACGGCGAGGGGCTCGTCGAGCGCGTCCGCGCGCTCGCGCCGACGGTGGACGCGGTGCTGGACGCCGCGGGCAGCGGCGTCCTGCCGGACAGCATCGAGCTGCGGGGCGGCACCGACCGTGTGCTGACCCTCGCCGACCCGGCGGCCTCGGGGCTGGGTGTCGAGTTCTCCGAGCGGTCGGAGCACTCCACCGAGACCCTCGCGCCAGTGATCGGCCTGGTCGCGCGGGGCGAGGTGTCCGTGCCGGTCGCGAAGGTGCTGCCGCTCGCGGAGGCGGCCCGGGCGGCCGGCCTGGTCGACGACGGCCACACCGGCGGCAAGGTGGTCCTGGTGCCGTGACGAGACGTTGTTCGATCCGGCAACCCGCATGCCGGCGCGCACGTACGCTCGCGTCATGAGCAACCCGGAGCTGATCGAGATACCGCGCTCCCTGGTCTCCTCGTATGCCAAGGCCTTCGGCGAGGAGGGGCGCTCATGGATCGCGGATCTGCCGGCACTCGTCGCCGACCTGCTGGACCGGTGGGCTCTTGAACGGGACGGTGAGGCCACGGCAGGCGAAGCGTCCCTGGTGCTGCCGGTGCGCGGGCCGGACGCCACGCGCTCGGTCCTCAAGCTGCAGCTGCGCCGTGCGGAGACCGAGGCTGCGATCATCGGGCTGCGGACCTGGAACGGCGCCGGGGCCGTGCGGCTGCTCGACCACGACCCCGGCAGCAGCGCCATGCTCCTGGAACGGCTGGACCACAGGCACACGCTCGCCTCGCTCGAGGACGACGACACGGCGATCCAACAGCTCGCCGAGCTGCACGCCCGGCTGGTCTCCGTGTCGGCCCCGCCCGGGCTGACGAGCCTCGGCGATGTCGCTGCCGCAATGCTCGAAGAGGTTCCGCGAGCCGTCGGGTCGCTGGCCGATCCTGCCGACCGGCAGGTGCTGCAGGGATGGGCGGCGGTCGTGGCCGAGCTGGTCGCCGAGCCCGGCGACCAGCTGCTGCACTGGGACCTGCACTACGACAACGTGCTCGCGGGAGAGCGCGAGCCATGGCTCGCGATCGACCCGGAGCCGCTCGCCGGCGACCCTGGCTTCGACCTGTGGCCGGCGCTCGACAGCCGCTGGGCCGACGTCGTCGTCGCGGACGGAGACCCACGTCGCGTGGTGCGGAGACGGTTCGACCTGCTCACCGAGGTTCTCGGGCTCGACCGCGTGCGAGCGACGGGCTGGACGCTCGGCAGGCTGCTGCAGAACGCGCTGTGGGACGTCGAGGACGGTGCGACCGCCCTGGCCCCCGCCTCGGTCGCCGTGGCGGCAGCGCTGCTCGACCGTGACTGACTTCGCGACTGCACACTGACTCCACGGTTGACTCCACGGTTGACTGCACGGTGTCGTCGTCGACCGTGGGACACGGTCTCGCCGGCCGAGGCGCACCTGTACGGCAGGTGCCAGGTGGGCTGAACCACGTTCAGCTCGGCCCCGGTGATGCGGGCTGAGCTGAACAGTTCAGCTGGGCTGAACTTCGCATGGCTGAGGCGAACGCAGGTGACGAGACCTGGCACCCGCTGGCCAGGTGCACTCTGCTCAGGCGGGCCCGTACAGGACCGGACAGCGACTCGGCGGCGGCCGCGCGCCGAGCCGGGCTCAGCCCCGGGCGGCCTCGCGGACCAGGCCCTCCAGCTCCGCGGCCAGAAGGCGCTCGCCGTCGAGCCCCATGGTGTCGAACGCGCCCACGATCTCCAGGGACACGAGCCCGTGCACGCGGTACCAGGTGGACAGCGCCAGCCGGAGCGACGCCGGCGACGCGTCCGCCGGGGCACCGAGGGACGCGCCCCATCGGGACAGGTCGTGCCCGAGCTGCGACCGGTCGGTGGCGGCCGCCCCGGCCCCGGGGGTGACGGCGTCGGCCGCGACCTCCTGGATCGCTGTGACCAGGGCGAGCATGCTCTGGCTGATCGTGCTGACGCTCTCCAGCGGGTCCACCGACTCGCGCCGGCTGCCGGTGAAGAGCATCGAGTACCGGCGCGGGTGGTCCAGGGCCCAGCGTCGCCAGGCATGGGCGATGGCGGCCAGGCGTTCCGTTGCCGGCCGGTCCCACGCCTGCCGGGCCGCGGACTCGACGGCGGTGCCGAGGTCGGTGTAGCCGGCCAGGACCAGTGCGTCGAGCAACGCCTCGCGGGACGCGAAGTAGTGGTAGAGCGCAGGGGGCGTCATGCCCATCGCCTTGCCGACCGAGGCGAGCGACAGCCCGTGCGCGCCACCGGTGTCGACGAGCTCCAGCGCCGCCTGGACGATCTCGTCGACGGTCTGCCGCCGGAGCCGTTCGCGCCGGGTCAGGGGCCGGGTGTCGTCGTCGTCCACGGGCATGGCGCGAGCCTAGCGCCAGCGCCGCCCGGCGACACGGCCGGTCCGCCCGACGCGAGCACCGTCCCGGCCCTGCCCGGTTTCGTACCGTCCGGGTACCGGGCGGCTACCGCGCAAGCCTTGGTGCGCAACGCCGAGCGGGAGCGTACCGAGGTCCGTGCCGCCCTGGGCGCGCTGGGCGACGTCGCCGCCCGGCGGACCGCGGCGCTGGCGGCCAAGGAGGCCTGGGTGGTCGCGGCCGGTGCCGACGGCGCGGCCGAGCTGGGCCGCCTCGCGACGGAGGTCGGTACGTCGCGAGGTGAGCTGGCGGAGCTGCACGAGGTCGTCCGTGCGGCGGAGCGGGCCGAGCAGGCGCTGACGGGTGCCGTGAGCCATCTGGACGGCGCCAGCAACTGGGCGGCGTACGACACGTTCGGCGGTGGCGGATTCCTCTCGGACATGATGAAGCGCGAGAAGATGGACCAGGCCGTCGTGCTCATGCGGGACGCCGATGAGGCGCTGCGCGCTCTCACCCGCGAGCTCGGGGACCTCGGCCAAGAGGGTGTCGGCGGCATCGCCTCCGACAGTCTCGAGGACATGTTCGACGTCTGGTTCGACAACATCTTCAGCGACTGGTCGGTCATGAACCGGATCGGCGAGGCGCGTGACCGGGTGCGTGCGGCGCTGGGCGCCGTCGGTCAGGTGCACCAGGGTGCGGCCGAGCGTGCGGCGGCACTGGAGGCACGGCTCGCGGAGCTCGGCGAGCAGCGGGAGCGGCTGCTGACCGGGGCCTGAGGACGGCTGGGTGGACTGCTCGGGCCGGCTCAGTCGGCCGGACCGGCCGGACCTGTTGGTCAGGTCAGCCGGCCGAGGTGGTGCGCCACCCCGGCAGGAGGCGTTCCAGGGCGTCGGCCAGCGAGATGGAGTCGCCGTCCTTGCCCCCGGCACCCAGCAGCAACGGCGGGCGGCGGGGCTCCGGCCGCACCCCGCGCACTCGGTCGAGCAGGCCGATGGGCGCGGTGAGCACGTAGAACTCGCCGTCGGCGCTGATGCCGGCGGTGCGGTCGACGCGCAGATACCAGCCCTGCAGCGGGGTGCGCGCACTGCCGCGGCCGCCGTACCCCTGCACCACCAGCGGCTCCGGCGGGAGCCCGGCGGCCCGGGCGGCGACCACGAACTCGCGCAGCAGGGCCTCGGCCCGGGTGTGCTCGGCGTCCTGGCGCGCCTGCAGGCGTTCGGCCTGCAGCCGGACCGCCTCGGCGCGCTGCCGGGACCACTCGTCGTCGTGCATGGGAGGAAGTCTCGCATCCGCGTGCACGGTCACAGCAGCTGCAGCGGTGTGCGGTACTCCGGGACGACCACCTCGGTGCGCGGCGACAGCCGCCGGATCTCCTCGACGAGGCCGACCATCCGCGTCTCCGTGCTCTCGGCGGCGAGCGGCGGGTTGCTGAGCGGCGACTCGAAGTCGTCCCAGTGCACGAGGACGATCCGGCCGGGTCGGTCCAGTGCGGTCAGGAGGCGGCCCGCGTAGTCGGCGGTGACGTCGGTGCTCGGCACCGGCAGCGCCACCGTGTCGACACGCAGCCCGCGCAGCGCCTGGTCGTCGTAGTCGCTGCCTCCGAGCAGCAGGACGGACCGGCCCTGCGGCGAACGGAGCAGGTACGACAGCGTGTCACCCTCGGGCAGGTCGGCGATCGTGCGGGGCTTGGCGGGCACCGTCGTGTGCAGTCCGGGGAAGAGGAGCCCGCCCGAGGCGGTGCGGCTGTGCAGGGCCGGCACCACGCGCACGACCAGGTCCCCGAGGTGCATCTCCTCGCCGCCGCGGACCACCGCGAGCTGCTCCCGCGGTACTCCCATGGCCAGGGCGAGGTGATACCCGGTGAGGGTCGTGAACACGGTGGCGCCGCGGGTACGGGCCAGGTGGGGCACGTCGGCGAAGTGGTCCCAGTGCGTGTGCGTCACCAGTATCGAGTCGACGGCGCCGTCGGGAGTCCCGGGTGCGCCGAGGGCCGCGTCGAGTGCGGCGGGGTCGACGCTCAGACGCGTCGTCGCGCTGAACCTCCCGGTGGCGAGCCCGGTGTCGAAGCGCGTCACGTAGGGGTCGAGCAGCACCGTGGTGGTGGGCGTCCGGATCCGCCAGCCCGCGGTCCCGAGCCACGCGAACGAGGCGAACCCGGCAGGAGCCGGAGTCTCCCGGGCGGCGGCGCCGGACGCCGGGGGAGCCGCCCGGTCGGCGAAGGCGCGGGCGCCGGTGACACCGCCGAGCACGCCGAGGGCCGCGGTCCCGGCGCC
This sequence comes from Promicromonospora iranensis, assembly GCF_028994775.1. GTDB lineage: Bacteria > Actinomycetota > Actinomycetes > Actinomycetales > Cellulomonadaceae > Promicromonospora > Promicromonospora iranensis_A. The sequence continues at coordinate 226,571 of NZ_JAJQMN010000005.1, forward strand.
GGTCATCAGGGTGCGGCGGCTGAGCGCGCGCTTCGAGGTACTGGTCGTCATGCGGCACACCCTCCGGGAGCCCGCGGACAAGAGTCAAAGAGTCTTACGGACGTGACCTGAGACGTTTTTGATATGGCCCGCGGCTAGGCTCCCGGCGTGGACCTCCTGAAGCACCTGGGCTTCTTCCGGGCAGTCGCCGACGTGCGGCACTTCGGCAACGCCGCCTCCGACCTGGGCATGACCCAGCCGCCGCTGTCCCAGGGCATCCGCCGTCTGGAACGGCACCTCGGGGTGCGGCTCTTCGACCGGGACGCGCGCGGCGTGCGGATCACCGCTGCCGGGCGGCGCCTCCTGCCCGCGACACGCGATCTGCTCGACGCCGCCGCCGACCTCGTGTCCACCGCTCGCGACCTCGCCCTGCCCGAGCAGGTCCGGCTCGGCGTCGCCGCCGACCTCGAGGACGGCGTGCCGTACCTGCTCCGGTCGCTCGCCGCAGACCTGGCCACGGCGCCGTCGGTCGAGCTCGTCGAGACCTCCCGGGCGTCCGCAACCCCGGTGGCACCCACCGTCGCGGGCAGCGTCGAGGTGGTCGACCTGCTGCGGGACGGGCTGCTCGACGTCGGCGTCGTGCGGCATCCCGGTGTGCTGGACGGGCTGACGGCGGGCCCGGTGCTCGTTGTGCCGACCCGGCTGGTGGGTGGCCTCGACGTCAGGGGCCGGGACGCCTCCGGCCGACAGCCGGCACTGGCGGACGTGCCGCTGCCGGTCGCCGTCCCGCCCCGGCACCACCAGCCGCCGGCGCACGACCAGCTGGTCGACGCGCTGCGGCGCGCGGGGCACGGCGGTGACGTGGTCGAGGCGCGGGACGCGGCTCAGCGCCGAGCCCTGGTCGCGGCGGGCGCGGCGGTAGGCCTCGTGCCGGTGCTTCCGGGCGCCCCCGCGGCTCCGGGCGACCCGGCGGCCGGTCCCGCGGGCCCGCCGCTACGGCTCCGGGTGGCCCTGCCGCTCCTGGCGCAACGGCGGCCGGAGATCGACCACGAGGCGGTGGCGCGGGCGATCAGCTCGGCCCTGAGCCCGGAACCGGACCCGGTGGCCCGCCCGTCGCAAGGGACCGCCGGATGAGCCCTGACGACCCGGCGGTGACCGCCGCGCTCCGGGCGGTCGCCCGGGACGCCGGCCTCACGGCCCGCGTCCACGCGACGCGCCTGGCGGGCCCGCCAGGGACGGTGGCCCTCGACGACGCCGAACCGGTCGCCATCGCCTCGCTGTACAAGCTGCCGCTGGCTCTCGTGTGGGCGGACCTCGTGACGGCCGGCGACCTCGCCGCCGACGAGCCGGTGCGGCTGCCGGCCGCCTCCCGTATGCCCGGGCCGACGGGAGTCGCGATGCTGCTCGACGACGTGGTGCTCACCGCGCGCGACGTCGTGCGCCTGATGCTCGCCGTGTCCGACAACGCCTGCGGCGACGCGCTGCTGGCGCTCGTGGGGCGCGAGCGCGTGCACGAGCGGCTCGGGGCGCTCGGCCTGCCGGCGACCCTGGTGCGGCAGGGATCCGCCGACGAGACACGCGCGATCCTTCGGGACACCGGTGCTGCGACCTGGGCCGCCGCGCAGCGTGCTCTCGCCGATCCGGACCACGCCGCCGAGACGTCGCAGTACGACCCGGCGCTCGCGAGCGCTGCCACCGCGGCCGACCTCGGCCGGGTGCTGCGCGTCCTGTGGGCCCACAGGGGCCCGCCGTACGACCTGGTCCGGGACGCGCTCGCGCACCAGGCGTGGCGGCACCGGGTCGGCAGCGGGTTCCCGCACGACGACGTCGCGCTGCTCGGCAAGACCGGCACCCTCGGCAGGCTGCGGCACGAGGCGGCAGTGGTGGGGTTCCCGCACGAGCACCCGGTGGGCGTCGTCGTGCTGACCAGGGCGGCGCGGCCCGAGCGGTACCTGCCGGGTGTGGACGCGGCGATCGGGGAGCTGGCCCGCATCGCCGTCGGCCCGCTGCGTCTCCCGGACGACGCGTGACAGGGTCGGGACAACCCACCGCTCAGGACGGAGGACAGCCGGGTACCCGCCGAACTGTCCGCTGACCAGCATGGACGTATGACCGATACCAAGCTCCGAACACTGTCCGCGACCGCCTTCGCGCTCGCCGTCCTCGCCGGGATCGCCGAGGGCGTCGTGTCCGTCGCGGCCATCCAGACCGAGCAGGGCATCGACGCCGCCCTCGGCGCCCAGATGGCGTTCCGCGGCGTCATCTTCGCCGCGGCGCTCGCGTGCGCGTGGTTCCTCGCACGAGGGCACCGGTGGGCGTGGTGGGCCCTCCTCGCGGGGCTCGGCGTGCTCGGCCTGGCGTCGATGGTGCTGCCGATGGCCGCAGACCTCGCCGCCGGCGGGAGCTGGTACTACACGCTGGGCGGTGACACGTCCGCCGCGATGCCCGCGATCCGGGTGCTGCACATCGCGTTCGTGGTGGCCGGCGTCGTCACGATGCTCCAGCCGCGGGTACGCCTGAGCCTGGACGGGGCCAGGCGTTCGGATGCCGCGGCGGCCTGACCGCCTGGCCCCGGCGGCACGTGGTGGTCCGGCTTCTCGACCGGCTCGAACGCCGGCCCGCCCGGGCGGACTCAGTGGTGGTGGTGCTCGCCGCCCGCGACCGGCGTCACACCGGGGCGGGTCCACTGGATCGCCGGGCGACCGCCGGTCCAGCTGTTGCCGACGCCGTCCTCGCCCGTCCGCCAGAACCAGCCCGGTGCCTTGCCCTCCGGCCAGCCCTCCGGGTAGTCCTGCCAGGCCTCCTTGCGGCCCCGCGCCGTCATGTCGAGCAGCGCGAGCGCCGGCATCGTCGCCTCCGCGCCGCGGCCGGTCACGGAGTTGGTGAGGAACACCCGGTCGCGTGCGCGCAGGAAGCACAGCCAGGTGCCGAACTCGCCGCCACCCACGACCTCGTCCTCCGACTCGAAGACCGAGTACCAGTGCTGCGGGTAGCCCATGAACTCGACGAACGGCGCGAGCTCCGCGGAGGGCGCCTTCGCGAACACCGCGAACGACACGCCGCGCGCCGTCAGGTACGCCGGGTTCTGCACCGCCCAGTAGGTGAGGGTGCAGCCCTCGCACTGGTTCTCGAACGGCTCACCCAGGTGCCACATGTGCTTGTAGACGATCAGCTCCTCGCGGCCCTCGAACAGGTCGAGCAGCGTGGTCGGCCCGTCCGGTCCGACGACGGTGGCCCCGGCGTCGACCTCGGTCATCGGCAGCCGACGCCGGGCCGCCGCGATCGCGTCGCCCTCGTGGGTGTGCGCCTTCTCGCGTACCAGCAGCTCGTCGCGGGCGGCCTGCCACGCCTCCTTGCTGACGACGGGCGGGACGGCGGCGGACGGCTCGGCGGTGCCCGCCGGCTCGGTGTGGCTCTCGTGCGTGGTGGTCATGGTGCTCTCCTCGTTCGATCGCAGCTCTTCCAGGAGTGCTGACGACCGGCAGGACAAAAGGTCATCGGTCGCAAGCTCACCACTACGACGAACGGTCCCCACGAGAATCGACAGGGCTTGGCCGGCTGCTACCGCAGCGCCGCCGAGACGATCTCCAGCGCTTCCGCCCGGCCGATGCCGAGCGCGCGGACCGTGTCCGCGTATGCGGCCGCCGCGCCCTGAGCGAGGGAGAGGCGCTGGTCGCCGGCCGCGCTCACGAACGTGCCGGCGCGGCCGCGGGTCTCGACCAGGCCCGCCGCTTCCAGCTCGCGGTACGCGCGGGCGACGGTGTTGACCGCGATGCCGAGCTCCGCCGCCAGAGCGCGCACCGTCGGCAGCCGGGTGCCGACCGGGAGCGTCCGGTCGGCCATCTGCTGGGCCAGCGTCGTGCGCACCTGCTCGAACGGCGGGACGGGGGAGTCGGCGTCGATGCTGATCACGGCAACCACAGTACAAGCGCCCGGGTCGGTGACGCAGGGCTTGGCAGGGGTCGCCTCAGCCGACCTTCGGGTGGTAGACATGTAGGACATTTCTGGATCATGGGGGGCACCGTGGCTGAACTGTACGAGATCAAGGACGACGAGGGGATCGTGCTGGAGGTGCTCGGGCCGGACGACGAGCCGGCCGGCGACGGCGGCGGCGTGACAGCGGGCGAGACGCCATCCGACACCGAGCCGGACACCCAGCCGGACACCGGGGTCGTCGAGGAGCCCGCAGAGCCCACCGACGCACCCGACGTCGTGCCCCAGGCGGCACCGAGCATCGCGTCGCGGGCCTCGTGGGGCGCCCGGTACCCGAACGGCGACCTGACGCTGAGCGGCCCGGCCGTCGAGGTCTTCGTGCACCACTCCGTCACCGCACAGCTTTCCCCGGACGCCAGCATCGCCGCCGAGGCCGAGCAGATGCGGGCGCTGGAGAGCGTCGGGCAGTCCCGGTTCGGCACCGGCATCTCCTACAACGTGGTCATCTTCCCCTCCGGCCGGGCGTACCAGGGCGTGAGCTGGAACCGTCGCGGCACGCACACCGGCGGCCGCAACAGCACCTCGCGGTCCATCTGCTTCGCGGGCAACTACGAGGTGAACCAGCCGACCGCCGCCCAGATCTCCACGGCCGCCGCCATCTTCGGCGCCGGCAAGGGCCGCTGGTGGACACGGAGCGCACCGCTGGCCGGTCACCGCGACGTCTCGCAGACCGCGTGCCCCGGCCGGTACCTGTACGCGCGCATCGACGACATCCGCACCGGCTCGGGATCCACCCCGCCGAGCCCCGGCGAACCCGGCCGCGTCGCCGTCGACGGCTTCTGGGGCACCGCCACGACCCGTCGGCTGCAGCAAGAGCTCGGCACCACCGTCGACGGCGTCGTCTCGTCGCAGAGCGTCGCCTGGCGCGACAGCAACCCCGGCCTGACCACCGGCTGGCAGTGGGTCGCCGACGCCCAGGGCTCCCGCGTGATCGCCGCACTGCAGCGTCGGATCGGCATGGACAGCGGGCAGCGCGACGGCAAGATCGGCCCCCGGACGATCCGCGCCCTCCAGGGCTACCTCGGCACCCCGGTCGACGGCGTGATCTCCCGGGAGTCGCGGGCAGTCATGGCCCTCCAGCGGCGCCTGAACGACGGGCGGGTCTGACGCAACCCGCAGGGCAGGAGCGCACACCGGAGGTCGGACCCGCTCGACCATCGCGGCGCGTTCGCAGCTTCGGCGTGTTTCAGAAGTCCTGAGGCTTTGATACACCGCCCGTCTCGGGCGTCCAGGGTCAGGCCGCAGGTGCGGCCTGGACTCTGGTTCCCACGTCGTTCAGTCCCTTGCCGCTACGGCCGCGATGGTCGGAGCGGGTGGGGGTGTCCTGTCGGTGGGCGGTGGTGACGGGGCCGGCTGCTTGACGGTCCCCGACCCGGGCAACACCACACCCCGCACCGTCATCAGCGGCGGGGGTGTGGTTCTCGGCCCAGGCGGCGAGATTGACGGCGGCATTCAGATCCCGATCCATGACATGCCCACACGAGCGGCACTGGAAGGTGCGGTCCTTGAGGGTCAGGTCCGTGCGGACTGTGCCGCAGGATGAGCAGGTCTTGGTCGACGGGAACCACCGGTCCGCCAGTACGACCTGACCTCCACGCCACGCCTGCTTGTAGGTGATCTGCCGAGCGAGCTCGCCCCACGCCGCATCACTGATGGCACGGGAGAGCCTGCGGTTGGATCGCATGCCGGTGATGTTCAGGTCTTCCAGGACCAGCTTGTCGTGGGTTTTGACGAGCTGGTTGGAGACCTGATGCAGATAGTGATGGCGACGGTCCCGGATCCGGGCATGCTGCCGGGAGAGACGCAGGACGGCCTTCTTGCGGTTCTTGGATCCCGTCTTCTTCCGGGAGACGGCCTTGGACAGGCGGCGCAAGCGTTTCAGGCCGCGCCGGAAGGCACGGGGGTTGGCCACCCGCAGGACCTCGACTCCGTCGGATGTCCGACGCAACCTCCGCGTGTCCTCCCGCACTTTCAGCGTCCCGATCTTCGGCAGGCTCACCGACCGGGCACCGGTCCTGACCGGACAATCACTGTCGCCCACGCGGATACTCGACCGGCCCCGGGCGGTCTTGTTCCGGATCCGGAACGACCCACCCGCCCGGTTCTTCTTCTTGAACCGGGGGAACCCGACCCGCGGCCCCTTCCGGACACCCGTGCGGGAGTCGCCGCATGCTTTCAACGCACGTCCGAGATCGACCACGCCTTCCTCGAACACCTGCGCCAGGACCTGCTCCCGCCAGACCAGCCCCGTGACCTCCACCTCCGCGGTCCCGTCCGCGGCGACGACGAACCGGTGCCCCGCGGCCGCCGACACTTTCCACCGATTGAACGCGTTGATCAGATCGAAGCCCGACCATGGCACCCCGGACCCGTCCCGCGAGTCCTCGATGCCGGGGCCAACGACATCGCCGTCCGACACCGCACCCGAACTTCGCTCGCTCCCTGCCTGGGCCCGCGCGCCCTTGTGCAGGCGTAACGCCTGGTTGAACGCGAACCGAGCCGCACCGACATGCCGGGACAGCACACGTTCCTGCTCGACCGACGGGTCGAGACGAAACCGGAACGACGTATGCCTTGCCACGCACGGCATCCTGCCACCCACCCCCGACGATCTCGCACACCTGTTCTATGAACCGGCACGGGCCAGCCATCCACCGCCGGACCGCACCCATTGCGAAATACGCCGTAGTCTCGCGTCCATGAGTGACGCCGCACAGCATGCCGACCGCACCTCCGCCCCGGACCCGATCCCGCTGGGCACCACGCCCCGGCCCGTCGACGGCACCGACCTGGCCACCCGGGTCCGGACGGCGCTCGCGGAGGAGCTCGGCGGCCGGACGGCCGGGCTCGAGCGGGCGTCGATCGACGCGGTCCTGGACGGCGCCGACATCGTGTCGGCGGACATCGACCTCACCGGCGTCGTCGTCCGCGGCGACGGTGCGCCCGGGCAGGCCGGAGCCGCCGGCTCGAAGCGGTGGCAGCCCGAGGTAGTCCGGCGGGAGCCGGGGACGCTGCGCCGCCTCCGCGTGGACGCGCACCGGCTCGTCGCGGTGGACCTGCCCGTCGACGTCACCGCTGAGCTCGAGGGCCTGCGGTTCGAGTGGGTGGAGGGCTCGGACGGCCGCGTCGGCATCCTGCCGGTGGAGCCCAGCGAGGCGCACCCGGTCTCCGGCCACGCACGCGTCGCCGTCGACAAGGCGGGCCTGGTCGCGACGGCCCGCGGCCTGCTGAGCGTGGTGCTGCAGCAGCAGGGCATCACCCTGACCGGGCTGGACGTCGACCTGGTGTCGCGGGGCCCGCGCGCCGCGACGCTCCGGGCCGACGCGGCCATCAAGAAGGGCATGTTCCTGTCCGCCCGGGTGCAGGCCACCGCGTCCGTCAGCGTGGACGAGAACATGGTTCTCGCCATCCGCGACGTGCAGCTCGGCAGCGGCAACCCGCTCGTGGCGGCGCTGCTGGGCACGATCAAGAGCAGGGTGGAGGCCGCGACGAGCCGGGACATCGACCTCGCCGAGAAGCTGCCCGACGGGGTCCGGCTGGCCGACGTGCGGCTCGACGTCGGCCAGGAGCTCGTGGTCAGCGCGCGGCTGGCCTGACCGTCTCCGGCGCCCGGCGACGGGCCTCGACCCCGGCGCTCTGACCCTCTACCTGAGGTTGAACCTTCCGAAACTCTCGACCTCACCTTGAACCTGAGCGCAGGCCCGGCGCGCCCAGGTGTCGACCACAGCAGCTTCTGCCCAGAGAGGCCATCTCGGGGCAGAAGCTGCTGTGGTCGACGTCGGAGCTCGCGTCAGTACGGGTTGTTCACGTAGGTGCGGTCCAGGTGCTCCGGGATGCGGAAGTAGCTCGCCGACAGGCCGGCCGGGTCCGTGGCCAGGGCGCCGCGGCCGGGGCCGTCGTCACCGTCGTCCCAGCCCCACGGCGCGTTCGCCGAGTTCTGGGAGCAGGAGATCCCGCCGTCGCCGCAGCTGCCGGACCTGTCGCCGGCGAACGTGCCGTGGCTCGCGAACAGCTGGCCGTTCGCGCGCTGCGCCCACAGCCCGCCCGGCGTGTGAACGTCCACGAGCCGGTAGGACACGTCGCGGTCGTCCGGGTGCTCGGGCACCTCGGCGCGGCCCGCGGGGTAGTAGACGACGCCGTCGCCCCTGATGTCGTAGCCCGGCCGTGCCTTGAGGCCGTGCCCCTTGGCCTCCTGGGCGGTGACCGGATGGGCCAGGCCGTCGTGCGGGCTGGTCGCCAGCTGCAGGGTGCCGTCGAGGTTCTCGGCGCCGGCGCCCCACGTGCTGCCTGCCGGCGTGTACGAGAAGAAGTCGCTGTGGGCCACCGTGACCGCACCGCGCAGCACGCCGAACGTCGAGCCGTCCTTCTGCACGGCGACCATGACGCCCTCGGCGTCGTTCTCGTGCTCCGTGTCGAAGATCGAGTCCGACCAGTCGCGCGGGTGGAAGAACATGTAGGTGACGAACCAGTGGCTGCCGGTCTCCTGGACCGAGTAGTACGCGGTGGCGGCCAGCGGGTGGTTGCCGGTGTTGTCCCAGTTGTTGCGCCCGTCCAGGTCGCCGTCGAAGTCGTAGGCCGCGATGTAGTCCGAACGTCCGCCCAGCGCATTGGTGCCGGTCTGGTCGACGTCCTGGTAGTGGATGGGTGCCCAGCGCTGAGCCAGGTCGGCGTGGCTCGCCGCTGATGCGGCCAGGGCGGCCGTTGCCGGCCCCACAGTCGCGGATCCCGCCGTCGCGGATCCCGCCGCCGCGACGCCCAGGGCGACCACGGCCGCCGTCGTGCCCCAGGCGATCCTCGATGTTCGTGCAGGTCCAGGCATGTTTTCCCTCGTCCCGTCGTTCTGGCAGGTGGATCGTCGAGGGAGAGACTTCACCCACCGCATGACCAACGGGCGACCTCTGTGTGGCAGACGGATGACCATTTGTCCGCTTCGGGGGACGCTTGTCCTGCCCGGCCCGTCGGACTTTCCGTTACAGCGCGACGGCTTTGCGATACGTTCCGATCCGATCGGTCGAGGTGGCGCCCCCGCCCCGAGCGCGCTGAGAACGAGGAACCATGACACGCACGACGACCACCCTGTCGGAACGCCTGACCGACCTGGACGGCCTGACCCCGCTCACGGAGACCACGAGGAGCTCCGATCCCGCGGCGGTGTACGAGCGGCTGCGCGCCCGGTGGGGCAACGTGGCGCCCGTGCTCCTGGAGGACGACGTGCGGGCCTGGCTCGTGCTCGGGCACCGGGAGCTGGCCACGGTGCTGCGCAACGAGAGCCTGTTCTCGCGCGACTCGCGCAACTGGAGCCTGGTCGCGGCCGGCGGCCTGGACCCGGGCAGTGGCGTCGGCGCGATCCTCTCCCCGCGAGACAGCGTCTACTACGTCGACGGGACGCGGCACCGGCACCTGCGACGCCTCATCGACGACGCGTTCGACGGGTTCGACGAGCACCGTCTCGCCGTGACCGTCCGGCAGTGGTGCGAGAGCACGCTGGACCGGGTGGTGGGCAAGGGCGAGGCCGACCTCGTCAGCGAGTACGCGTGGGCGATCCCGCTGCTGGCGATGTCCACGATGTTCGGGCTCGGTCCGGAGGAGGCGCGGGCCATGCTCGGCCACGCGCGCCGGATCTTCCGGGCCAGGGGAGCGGAGGGCGCCGAGGCGCTCGCCGCGCAGAAGAGCCTCATCGTGGAACTGGTCGCCAGGCGCCGGGTGCGGCCGTCGGACGACATGACGTCGGCGATCCTGCGCCACCCGAGCCTGCCCACCGACGAGGACGTGCAGAGCGCGGTCTCCACGATGCTCGTGCTGGGCAGCGAGTTCGAGGTTGCGTGGATCACGCAGTCGCTGCGGATGAGGTTGACGGACCCACGGTTCGACGGGCGTTCGGGAGGCATGCTGTCGGCGTCCGACACGCTGGAGGCAGTGCTCGGCTCCATCCCGCCCGCGAGCAACACCGGGCCCCGCTTCGCGCTGGCGGACACGACGCTGGCCGGCCGCAGGATCGAGGCGGGTGATGCCCTCGTACCGGGCATCCTCGGCGCGAGCGCGGAGTCGCGCGCGTCGGGAGACGACCTCTGGCTGGAGCCCGGCAACCTGGCCTACCTCACCTGGGGCGCAGGCCCGCACGCCTGCCCGGTGCGCCGCCCGGCCCGGGTGATCGCGCAGGTGGCGGTCGAGGTGGCGCTCCGTCGGCTCGGCGGGGTGACGCTCACGGTTCCGGTGGACTCGCTGCCTGCCACGGGAAGTCTGTGGTCGTCCATGCCCTGGCAGCTCCCGGTGCGGTTCGAGGCGCCTGCCGGCCGCGCCTGAGCAGGGGCGGATGCCGGCCGGTTCACGAGCCCGCATCGGACATGCGGTACATTCCGCATAAATGACGTTCGAGTGCGACGCAGTCGTGCCCAGAACCCCGGGGAGCCATGACAGTCACGACGACCACCCAGTCGGAGCGCCTGATCGATCTGGACGACCTGACACCGCTCATCGAGACCACGACCAGCGCCGATCCCGGGGCGGTGTACGAACGGCTGCGTGCGCGGTGGGGCAACGTCGCGCCGGTGCTCCTGGAACCCGGGGTCCCCGCCTGGCTGGTGCTGGGGCATCGCGAGCTGGTCACCGTGCTGCGCAACGAGAGCCTCTTCGCGCGGGACTCGCGCAACTGGGGACTGCTCGTCGACGGCACGGTCCGCCCGGACAGCGGCGTCGGCGGGATCCTCGCCCCGCGCGACGGGATCTACTACGTGGACGGCGTGCGGCACCGGCACCTGCGCCGTCTCATCGACGACGCGTTCGAGGGCATCGACGAGCACCGGCTCGCCGCGATCGTCGAGCAGTGGTGCGCCATCGCGCTGGACCGGCTGCTGGCCAAGGGCGAGGCCGACCTCGTCAACGACTACGCCCGGGCCGTCCCGCTCCTCGTGATGTCCACGATGTTCGGGCTCGACGCCGAGCAGTCCCGCGCGATGCTCGGGCACGCCCAGCGGGTCTTCCAGGGGAAGGGGCCCTCGGGCGGCGCGGCGCTCGACGCGCAGCGTGCCCTCATCGCGGACCTGATCGCGAGCCGCCGCGCGGAGCCGTCGGACGACCTGACCTCCGCGATCCTGCGCCACTCCAGCGCGCCTACCGACCTGGACGCGCAGAGCGCGGTCTCGGCGACGCTCATCCTCGGCAGCGAGTTCGAGGTCGCGTGGATCACGCAGGCCCTGCGCCTGCGTCTCACCGACCCCCGGTTCGACGGGCGGGCGGGCGGCAGGCTCTCGGCGTCGGACACCCTGGCGGCTGCCCTCGGCTCGACACCTCCCGCCACCAACACCGGACCACGCTTCGCGCTGGCCGACACGACGCTCGGCGGCCGCAAGATCCGGGCGGGCGACGCGGTGGTGCCGGGAATCCTGGGCGCGAGCGCGGAGTCGCGCGCCTCCGGCGACGACATCTGGCTCGAGTCCGGCCACCTCTCCTACCTGACGTGGGGAGCGGGCCCGCACGCCTGCCCCGCGCGCCGTCCGGCCACCGTGATCGCCCAGGTGGCGGTCGGGGCGGCGCTGCGCCGACTCGGCGGCGTCACGCTGACCGTGCCGCCCGAGACGCTCCGCGCTACGGGGACGCTGTGGTCGTCGGTGCCGCGGGAGCTTCCGGTCCGCTTCGAGGCGCAGCGCCCGGCGCGGTGACCGCGAGGATCTCGGGTACGACCACACCCCACGCGATGCGCGGCGGGTACTGGTGCCCGACGCCGGACAGCAGCACCAGCCGAGCGCCCCGCACCGCCGCGGCGAGCGCGACGCCGTGCTCCGGCGGGAACAGCGGGTCGGCCTCACCGTGCAGCACCAGGGTGGGCACGTCGACGTCGGCGAGCGTGCCGCGCACGGGGCGGCCCGCGACCAGGTGGTGGTTCGACGCCGCGGCCGGGTCGATGGACCGCTCCACCACCCGCCGGGCCGTCGCGAGCGTGGCCACGTCGTCGTAGCCGGGCCCGGCGAAGATGCGCTCGGCCTCCACGAGATACCGCACGACGGCGTCCGGGTCGCCCCAGTCGGGATCCGGCGGCGGGCTGTCGAACATCGCCCGGACCGCCGCGGAGGGGCCGGGCAGGGCCGCTACCTCTGCGGCGTCCGCGCCCTCCCCGGGGGCGCCGGGCGTGAGCGGGCTCGTCGACATCAGGGTCAGCGACGCCACCCGGTCCGGGTCCTCGATCGCCACCTGCTGCGCGATTCCGGCGCCCATCGACACCCCGACCAGGTGCGCGCGGCCGATCCCGAGCGCGTCGAGCACCCGGACCGGGTCCAGCGCCAGGTCGTCCCCGCTGTACGACGGCGCCCCGGGCGGGTCGGTCCGGGACCGCCCGGTGTCCCGGTGGTCGTAGCGGATCACGAAGCGGCCGGTTGACCCGGGGGGCCGAGCCGGATCCGCGGTGCCGTCGGCCAGCGCGCGGCAGAAGTCCTCGTGCCACCAGTCCATCGCCGACGCCGCTCCACCGATCAGGAGGATCGCCGGGTCGGCCGGGTCGCCGAAGGTCTCGGCGCACAGCTGTGCGCCCGATACGTCGAGCAGGGTCTCGGTCATACGAGGCCCGACGTCGGTCGGGGCGCGAACTCATCGCTGCGGGGAGGGTGACTTCTCGCCTCGGCCGGCCAAGCGCCCCCGCCCGCGGGCCCGACAATAGCCGGCAGATAACCGGCAGATAGCCGGCAGATAGGGTTTCCGGGTGCAGCTGACCCGGCCCGACCTCGCGCGGATCCTCGACCGATCAATCGACCGGCAGCCGACCGCGGAGCTCGGCTGGCTGGACGAGCCGCCGTCGCGTGCCCGGGTGCTGCGGGAGCGGGTGGTGCTCCGACCGGACGCGTCCGTCGCCACCACCGCCGAGGCGCTGTTCGGCTGGCGTGTCCACCGCGGCGCCGGGCTCGTCATCCTGCCGACCGGACCGGCCGACGTCGGCGTGACGGTGGTGCAGGCCGTCCGGGCGGGTCCGCTCTGGTTCGCCGCGCCGTGCCGGGTGGTCGACGTCGTCCGGACGCCCGATGAGGCCGGCTTCACCTACGCGACGCTGCCGCACCACCCGGAGACAGGTGTCGAGTCGTTCCGCGTGCTGCGCGACGGCGACCGGCTCGTCTTCGAGATCCACGCCGTGGCCCGGCACGACTTCTGGGGCTCCCGGATCCTGCCGCGGATCGCGCACCGTGTGCAGGACCGCGTGACCCGCGGCTACCTGACCACCGCCCGGGGCTGACCCGCTGCCGAGCTGTGGCCGGACGAGGCTCAGCGCGGGAACTCGTCCAGGAAGTCGGTGATGAGTGCCGTCACCTCGTCAGGGCGCTCCAGGTTCGGCAGGTGGCCGGCCCAGCCGAGCTGGGTGTGCTTGGCGCCGGGGATGCGTCCGGCGAGGTGGTTCGCGACGGCGCGGAAGTGGTCGAGGTCCTGGCCGCCGGACACGATCAGGGTGTGGGCGCTGATGGCCTCCAGGTCGATGTCCGGTCCGGCCTCCTGATGGATGTCCTCGCCGGCGCCGAGCTGGACCTGGAACGCGTGGCGCTGCATGGTGCGCACCAGCGCGCGGGCCTCGTCGTCGGCGTCCGGCCCGAGCCAGGTAGCGACGTTGAGCTCGGTGGCGCCGTCGATGTCGCCGGCCTCGATGAGCGCGTCCTCGCGCCGCGCGAACCGCTGGAGCGAGCGGGTGGCGGGCAGGGCGAAGGCCGAGTTCAGCAGGACCAGGTGGGACACGAGGTCGGGCCACTCGGAGGCCACCTGGAGCGCCACGTGCCCGCCCGCCGACGCCCCGACGATCGCCACCGGGCGTTCGCCCAGGGAGCTGAGCAGAGCCTTCACGTCGCTCGCGTTGTCATACCGCGCGTTGGTGAGGGGAGTGTCGCCGTAGCCACGCAGGTCGCACCGGATCACACGGTGGTGCCGGGCGATCGGTGCCCGCTGGGGATCCCACATCCGGGAGTCGGCGACGCCGGCGTGCAGGAGCAGTACCGCCGGCCCGGAACCCGTGGAGTCGTGGCTGAGAATCATCCGCCGAAGGTACCGGTGACGGCGCGGGACTGACCAACGCATTCGGTGGACTCCAGTGCGGGCGACGGGTAGAGTCGAACACATGTACGAATCAACGGAAGGTCAGGTGTCCGGCCCGCCTCCAGGCGCGCAGGCTGTGGGTTCGCCCGTCGACGCGGCGTTCGCGGCGCTCCTCGACGAGCTGTTCACCGGCCCGCGGGTCACGTATGCGCCGGTCCGGGAGTCGCCCACCTATTACGGGGGCCACTCCCAGGGACGACGACGGCACCGGCGCTTCGTGCTGCGCGCCGGTACCGATCTCGACGACCCGCACTGAGCTACACCACGACGGCGACCACTGCGGCGACCAGGGCCAGGGCGATGCCGACCCAGGCGAACGTGGTCGCGGTAGCCGCCTTCTTGGTGGCGGCGTCGGCCGTCTCGCGGGCAGTGGCTGCCGATGCCGCGGCTGAGTCCGCAGCGGCCTGGCCGGCTGAGGCGACGGAGCGCGCCGCATCCAGGTCGGTGCGCAGCGTGCCGGTGGTCGCGACGAGCTCGTCGATCCGCTCCTGCAGCCGCGCGGCCTCCTCGCGAGCGGCGGCCGCGGTCTGTTCGGTCGCGGTGGCGAGCTCGGCGGCGCCCGTTTCCCGGGCCTGCTCGATGGCCTGGGCGAGCGCCTGTTCCTGCGCCTTCGCCTGCGCGGCCACTTCCTTGGCGACGAGCTCGCGCAGCTCGGTGGCCTGATCCTTGAGGTTGACGGTCAGCTCGGCGCGGACCTCCTCGGGGGTCAAGGGCTTGTCCGGCTTCGCGAGGTAGGCGTCCGCCCAGGTGCGACGCGACCTGCTCGGCCTGCCGGACTGCGCGGCGCCGTCGACGACGGCCTCCTTCTCCTCGTCGCTGAGGCGATCGAGGGCTTCGGCTGCCGCCTTGACCGCGGGTGGGGTCTCGACAGGGGCCTTGGCGCCCTTGGCCTGGGGTGTCATCGGTGTCTTGGCCCCCTTAGGCACCGCGGCGGCTGCCACGGGTGCGGCGTAGTCGGCGTCCTCGTTGTCGCTCGACGCGGACTCGGGAATCTTGATGGGCTTGGTCAACAGAGCCCGGAGGCGGTCCATCCGCTCGGTCTTCTCGCCGCCCTCGCTCGGAGGTGCGTCGCTGTCGCTGCTCATGGGCAAAAGGTACTGCTCTGCCCGTTCTAGGTCGACTACCTCGGCGGGCGCGGCGTCTACCTGTGCCGAGGCTTCAAGAGCCGCGCCGGATGATACGGCGCAGATCTTCGAGGAGCCATTCCTCCTCACGCAGGGCGGGCCCGGTGAGGCCACCCTGTCGGTCTCGATGTTCGTCTACCGGGCGGGTTTCCAGCGCCAGGAGCTCGGCTACGCCGCCGCGGCCGGCGTCGTCATGTTCGTCATCGACTTCGTACTGGGCCGCATCGGCACCCGCGCGTTCGGCGTCGGGAGGACCTGATGAGCACCACGCTGACCACCGCCGAGGCGTCACCGGCCGCGACCATCGCGACGGTACGACGGCGGCGGACCACCCGCCCCGCACGAGCAGCGCTCTGCAGGAGTCGCCTACAGTCACCGGGCGTCCGCCCGGGCCGCGCAGTGGAGCACGGCCTGACAGCTACGGAGGAACGAGGCCGCGACGTTGGAGGGGTCCCCCAGGTAGCCGGCCACCATGATGCCGTCGCGCAGCAGCATCAGGTCGTCGGCGATCGCGGTGGGATCGGCCAGTCCCAGTGGCGCGACGAGCCGCTCGAACGCGCTGGTCCACCACGCGCGGTGCGCGTCGACGACCTTACGGACGGGGCTGTCCGGGTCGGGGTACTCGGCCGCCGCGTTGATGAACGGGCACCCGCGGAATCCGGGCTCGCACGCCGCCTTCCCGGTGTGTTCCGCCATCAGGCGCAACGACGCGTCGACGTCGCCATCCCCGTGGGCGATCGCCGCGTCGACGCCGTTGCGCTCCTGCTCCGCGCGGGACTCCAGGTAGGCGACGATCAGGTCGTCCTTGCTCTGGAAGTGGCGGTAGAACGTCACCTTCGTCGTGCCCGCACGGTCGATGACCTTGTCGACGCTCACGGCGCGGAGCCCTTGCGCGTAGAACAGCTCGCTGGCGGCCTCGATCAGTCGTTCTCGCATGGACCCTTGCACGGTCGCGATCATACGTGGCACCTCCTTCTCGCTCCCTTGCGCCCAGCGGGCGTGGATGTGTACTGTCCAAACAGGTGGAGTTACTAGTCATTCTACCTAGACGTATCGCCGCGGAGAAGGGTGCAGCCGCTCCCACAGCCACGGCCTCGACCACAAGGGACCTCATGTCAACCACTACGGGCTCGCCCGCCACCGCCGCCTCGCTGCGGAACCTGTACTTCGTCCGGTTCGGCTTCGCCATCGTCTGGGCGGTGCTGATGTTCGCCGTCGGCAAGAGCCTGGGCACGGTCACGATCGGCCTGCTGGTGCTCTATCCGCTGTTCGACGTGGTCGCCGCCGTCGTCGACTTCCGGTCCTCGAAGACCGCTCGGCCCACGGTCGGTCTGTACCTCAACATGGCCCTGAGCCTGCTGACCGCCATCGGCCTCGCCGTCGCCGTTGCCTCGGGCATCCCCGCCGTCCTGCGCGTCTGGGGCGTCTGGGCCATCACCGCCGGCATCGTCCAGCTCGTCGTCGCGATCCGCCGCTACCGCCTCGGCGGCCAGTGGGCCATGATCCTCAGCGGCGGCATCTCCGTCTTCGCCGGCACCGGGTTCTTCCTGATGGCCGGCGGCCCGAACGCGATGCTGACCTCGCTGGCGGGTTACGCCACGCTCGGCGGCATCTTCTTCCTCGTCTCCGCACTGCGCCTGCACCGCGTCGCCAAGAAGGACAGCTGACATGACCCAGAGCACTTACGACGTCGTCGTCATCGGCGCGGGCCCCGTCGGCGAGAACGTCGCCGACGGAGTGGTCAAGGGCGGCCTCACCGTCGCGATCGTGGAGAGCGAGCTGGTTGGCGGGGAGTGCTCCTACTGGGCCTGCATGCCCACCAAGGCCCTCCTGCGCGAAGCCGCCGCGCTGCGCGCGGTCCGTGACCTCCCGGGGGCGAACGCTGCCGTGACCGGCGAGCTGGACCCGGCCGCGGTGCTCGCCCGCCGTGATGGCTTCGCCTCCCACTGGCGCGACGACGGCCAGGTCGCCTGGCTGCACAGTGCCGGCATCGTCCTGGTGCGTGGCGTCGGCCGGATCAGCGCGACGCGTACTGTCGAGGTCGCCGGTGCCGACGGACACACCACGGTCCTGACCGCCCGGCACGCGGTGGTCGTCGCGACCGGCAGCAGTGCCCGCATCCCGCACGTCCCCGGTCTTGCCGACGCTGCGCCCTGGACCAGCCGGGAGGCCGCGTCCGCCCAGGCCGTGCCTGGGAGGCTCGCGATCATCGGCGGCGGCGTGGTGGGCGCCGAGATGGCCACCGCCTACGCGGCCCTCGGGTCGCAGGTCACGATGATCGCCCGGGACGGGCTGCTGCCCACCGTGGAGTCGTTCGCGAGCGACCTGGTGGCCGAGCGGCTTAAGGCGCAGGGCGTGACGCTGCACCTGCGGACCGAGCCCGAGGACGTCCATCGCGACGAGGCCGGGACCGTGCACGTCCGCCTGGCCGACGGCACGACGTTCGACGTCGACGAGGTATTGGTCGCCACGGGCCGCACCCCGAACACGACCACCATCGGCCTGGACCAGGTCGGCCTGACGCCCGGCGACTGGCTGCGCGTGGACGGCTCCCTGCGTGTGATCGGCAGCGATGGCACGCCAGTCGGCGACGGCTGGCTCTACGCCGCGGGCGACGTCAACCACCGCGCGCTGCTGACCCACCAGGGCAAGTACCAGGCCAGGGCACTGGGTGAGACGCTCGTCGCACGCGCCACCGGAAAGCCTGTCGACCTCGCGCCCTGGGGCCGGCACGCGGCCACCGCCGACGACCGCGCCGTTTCGCAGGTGGTCTTCACCGACCCGGAGATCGCGTCCGTCGGCCACACCGTCGCCTCCGCCGAGGCGGCCGGGCTCCGCGTGCGCGCGGTCGAGTACGACCTCGGCGCCGTCGCCGGCGCCAGCCTGCACGCCGACGGGTACACCGGCCGTGCCGGCATGATCGTCGACGAGGACCGCAAGGTGATCGTCGGCTTCACCGCGGTCGGCCCCGACGTCGCCGAGCTGCTCCACGCCGGGACGGTCGCGATCACCGCGGAGGTGCCAATTGACCGGCTGTGGCACGCCGTCCCCGCCTACCCCACCGTCAGCGAGATCTGGCTCCGGCTCTTGGAGACCTACGGCCGGACCGCGTAGCGAACGTGCGGAGGAGACGACCGACCCGGGAGGCCGGCTCCGACGCACCCCCCCGCGGCCGGGCGGGCACACGCCCACCCGGTCGCACCAGGCAATCCGCTCATCAGGTACTGATGGAGGTTCCGGTGCGAGTGTCGCGGCGGCCCGACGGGTGCGATGTCGAGTGCGCGGTGCGAGGCCCGAGCTCGGGTCGCCCTGATCTCCCATGGTTCCCCCACACGCGCGGCATCGGCGTAGCCGTGGTTCGGGGACGGCGCTCGCCTGCGTAGGCGGATGTTTTCGGCGGCCATGGAGTAGGCCAGGCACCAGGTGCGCATGGAACCAACGGCGAAAACCGCTCGTCTCGGCCGATTGATACCTGCGAAGCGCGACCGGGGTGTCCGCGACCGTGCCGTCTGCCGTGAGCAGATCTCCTGGTGTGGGGCATGTCTTCTCGGCACGCTGTGTCCATGATGATCGCCGACCACACTGAGAGCCTCCGTGAAGCCGAGAGGCGGCTGCAGGCCGCCCAGCTCGCGTCCGACGTCGACGCCCTGGATGACCTGATCGAGGACACGGCTCTGTTCACTGGCCCGGACGGGAGCGTCCTGTCCAAGCGGGACGACCTGCAGGCGCACGCATCCGGCTATCAGGTGATGAGTCGCGTCGAGGAAGAGGACCTCAGAGTGCTGGTGACTGCCGGAACTGGGGTCACGTTGTTCCTCGGCACTCTGGAGGGCACCTTCGGTGGCGAGCGTCTGGCTGCCCGGATGCGCTACACCCGGACCTGGACACTCGACGACCGGGCAGGGTGGAAGGTCATCGCAGCGCACGCCGCGATCGTCGGCGACGCCCCGGCCGAGGGGTAGTCCAGCACGCTGCCCGGCCTCGCAGGGACCACCCGGGCACGCGGCAGCTGAAGCGCGCCACCACTTCGCACTCGGCCACTGGTTCGATCGCCATGTCTGTCCCGTCCTGACAAAGCTTGCCGCAGTAGATGCGTATACCTCGCCGCGGCGGCCGGAGCGCCCGGCGCACGTCGCGATGATCATGGGTAAGGGGCTCGAGTGCCATCCGGTTGCCCTCGACCTGCGTGGATATGGGCAGACCCGGCTCGATTCCACCCATCCCGAGCA
This sequence comes from Promicromonospora iranensis, assembly GCF_028994775.1. Taxonomy (GTDB): domain Bacteria; phylum Actinomycetota; class Actinomycetes; order Actinomycetales; family Cellulomonadaceae; genus Promicromonospora; species Promicromonospora iranensis_A. The sequence goes on from NZ_JAJQMN010000005.1 coordinate 245,958, forward strand.
CCGCACCAGAGATGATGTAGTGCCAGAAGTCATCCATATGGAGATGCACCGACCGAGAGCACGAGGTCCCGAGGGCACGAGCCGTTGTCGATTTCCCTGCGCCAGGAGGACCAGTGAGGATCACGACGTCCGAAACGCTCATGGTCGCGAAGATTATCCGAACATGCCCGCCATCCTCGGGCTTTTCCAACACGCCTTGATACTGCAGCCGGAGATCGGGTCGGCGAGCGTGCGCGCCGCCGACCGCAGCGGTCAGCCCGAGTGCGGACCCCGCAGGGCCCGCACTCGGTAGCGCCGTGCTCGACCTCAGCCGATCTTGCGCTGAAGGAATTCGTGGATGAGGGGGAACACCTCGTCGGGGCGGTCCTCGAGCAGGAAGTGTCCGCTGTCGAACAGGTGGAACTCGACGTCCGTCAGGTCGCGCTTGTAGGGGTGGGCGCCGGCCTCGGGGAAGATGACATCGTTCGCGCCCCAGACGATGAGTGTCGGCGGCTGCCTGTCGCGCAGCCATCCCTGCACGTCGGGGTAGAGGCCCGGGTTGGTGCCGTAGTCGAGGAAGTAGTCGAGCTGGATCTGGTCGTTGCCGGGCCGGTCCATCAGCGCCTGGTCGATGACCCAGTTGTCCGGTGAGATGCGCGAGGGGTTCGCCATGGCGTCGGTGTACTGGAAGGTCGTCGTCTCGATGGTGAGCAGGTAGCGCAGGGCGTCACGGTTCTCGTCGGACTGATCGGCCCAGTAGCGCTTGATGGGTACCCAGAAGTCGTTGTCCAGTCCCTCGTCGTAGGCGTTGCCGTTCTGCACGATCAGCGCGGTGATGGCGTCGGGGTGTGCGAGTGCGAGACGCCACGCGGTAGGTGCGCCGTAGTCGAAGACGTTCACCGCGTAGCGGGTGATGCCCAGACGGTCCAGGAGCTTCTGCACGTGGTCGGCCGCGTTGTCGAACGTGTACGCGAACTCGGTGTGGTCCGGGGCCGAGCTCTGACCGTAGCCCGGCAGGTCGGGCGCTATCACGCGGAAGCGATCGGCGAGGTAGGGGATCAGGTTGCGGAACATGTGCGACGAGGTGGGAAAGCCGTGCAGCAGCAGCACGGCGGGTGCGTCCCGCGGGCCGGCCTCGCGGTAGAAGATGTCGATGCCGTCGAAGTTCTCGACCTTGTGCTCGACGACGGGAACTGGCGGTGACGTAGTCATGGTGATTCTCCTTGAAGGTAGTGCTGGACGTGAGCACACAGCGATGCGATCAGTTGAGCGCTGCGAAGGGTGCGAAGGGTGCCTGATCGGATCCTGGTCACCAGACGGGGAGGTCGGGACCGTGCTCGGCCGCGGGTCGTGCGCCGAAGATGCGCCGCTCGGACTCCGCGATCCGGTGGTCGTTGATGGAGGCCTCCCGTCGGCTCATGAGTCCGTCCGGTGCGAACTCCCAGAGCTCGTTGCCGAAGCTGCGCCACCACGTGCCCTCGGCGTCGTGCCACTCGTACTGGAAGCGCACGGCGATGCGGTTCTCGTGGAAGCTCCACAGGTTCTTGCGCAGGGCGTAGTCCAGCTCGCGCTCCCACTTGGCGGCGAGGAAGTCGGCGATCGCCGGGCGGCCGACGAGGTGGATGTCGCGGTTGCGCCAGATGGAGTCGGGTGTGTAGGCGAGGGCTACCCGCTGGGGGTCGCGGCTGTTCCAGCCGTCTTCGGCGGCCTGGACCTTCTGCCGTGCGGTCTCCGTGCTGAACGGGGGAAGCGGCGGTCGCGAGCTGATCATCAGATGTCCTTTCAGTCGGTCAGTGCGGGGTTTCGCGAGTAGGGGAGGTGCCTGGTCTCGTGTGCGCCGAGCAGGCGCCCGGCGACGAGCCTGTCGAGGTAGAAGCGGGCGATGCGGCCGGTGCCGCCGTCGTCGCCGGCGCGGCCCACCACGCCCCACTCGATCTGGGTGGTGCCCGACAGGTGCAGGGTGCGGCCGCTCGGGAAGTCGAAGTACAGGAGCGCGGCTTCCGGGTCGATGGCGAGGTTGCCGAAGCTGTTGAAGAGGTTGTTCCCCTTGTAGTCGGGCCACCACAACCCGCGGGCGTCGACCCGGACGAAGCCGGGTGGCCCGCCGCGGTGTGAGGCGTCTGCTCCTCGTTCCGGGTTGACGGTGCCGAGGAAGAAGGTGTCGGCGGACCGGATCAGGGCGATGTCGTCCGGTGACAGCTCGGTGCCGCGACGGACGTCCTTCGTCGCGGAGGGGTCGGGCTCGTCCAGGGTGAGCAGCCGGAGCTGGATGTACGGCTTGATCACGATCGTGCCCTTTCCTGCCGCGGCGGTTATCGCTGGGTCACGCGCCCGAGAGCGCGAGTGAGCTCTTGAGGAGGGCCGGGCTGTTGGCCATGGACTTCGCCATGTTCGGCACCCGGCCGAGACCCTCCTGAACCTGGTCCAACAGCTCCTTGGCGGCTCCGGCCGCGGACTCCGGCTGGATCGGGGTAATGGTCATGCCCATGACTCGACTCCATTTCTAACGGGTGGACGCTCTTGCATCCGTTACAAGTCTCGCACCTTTCTTCTCACGGATGCAACCAAGTTCATCCGTGATAATCTTGGGACCATGGCCGATCGAGATGCTCCCCGGGCCTGGATGCTTCCCGATGAGTCGCTGCCCATCCGCCTGATGTCGACCATCTGGGCCGACGCCGAGGGCCTCCATGACGACTTGCGTGAGCCCAGCGACGTGGACGCGTGGCTCGACGCCGTGGGTGTCGACAGGCACGGCGCTCGTACGGGCGCGGACGAGCTGGTATCAGCCCGGGCCCTGCGCGACGCGGTGCGGTTCCTCGCGGCACAGGTGACGGGTGACGACCGCCAGGCCGCGATCGCCCCGGTCCCCGATGTCGGCGTGGCTGTGCGGTGCGTCAACGCAGCGGCGGCGCGCCTTCCCGCACCCCGTCTCGAGATCAACGGGGAGGCGGTCCGTGAGGGTGTCGCGATCGACGGCTCGGCCGTGACCGCCGGCCTGGCGCGCGTGGCCGGGGAATCGATCGCGCTGCTCGGCAGTAGCGGTGCGGCCAGACTGCGCGCCTGCTACGCGCCCGGGTGTGTCCTCTACTTCGTCAAGGCCCACCCGCGACGCGAATGGTGCTCAGTGGCCTGCGGGAATCGTGTGCGGGCGGCCCGGCACTACGAGAAGACGCGCGAAGCCGCGCGGGCGCGCCAGGCCTGAGCCGCGCGCCCGCGCCGGTGCGCCTCTCGTTACCAGCGGTGCCAGTGCGTGAAGTCCTGGGTGTCCGTACGCGAGCCGGGCTTGAAGTCGGTGCCGACGGTGTAGGCGACCAGCGCCGTGTTCGGTCGTGTCCTTTCGGCTTGGTCGTTCATGATCGGCCTCCGAACAGGTCAGCCAGTGAGATCCACTGGTCACGGGTACCTACGGCGTGTTGCGTCATCCATCGTCTCCCGTCGCCCCAGGCGCGTCTCCAGAACCTCGCACAGCCGCTCACGGCCGCACATCCGCCCGGTGACGCAGCTTCTGTGCCCCCGCCGGAGTCCATCCCGTCCGATGCCTTGAGACAGGTGTCCGGGTTGTCCTGAGACTCGACACTGCCTGCGTCGATCGTGTTTCCCGGTTGACCCGTCGCCGTGACGGATTCCACGCCACCGGGCCGGTGCCTGCGGTTCACGGCGCGGGCGCGTAGATCACTATCCAGTGGTCCCGTTCGGCGTCGTGCAGCATCTCACTCTGGAAGGCCAGCCATCCCCGGGTCGGGTGGTGCAGGCGTTTCTCGCCGGACCGTCCCAGCGAGACCTCACCCTGCGACCAGTGGTCCCTGAAGGCCGCGCTGGTCGTCGAGAGCTCGCGGACGAGGGACCGGAGATGTTCGTCGTCGGGGTAGCGGCCGATCGCGGAGCGGAGCTCGGCGGTGGCCCACCGGGCGTACCGGTGGGCTCCCTCGTCACCGAGGAGCTGGTGCGCCGTGGGCGAGAAGCCGTGCTGCACGATGTTGTGCCGGTACCGGCCGGTGCCGGAGATCGGTCCGAGGAGATCGGTGGCGGCCGCATTGCGTGCGATCACGTCCAGCCGCCCGTCGTGGACGGTGACGGGGACCGCGTCGTCCAGGCCGTTCAGCAGCCGCAGGAGCCCTGGCCGGACAGCGCTGGCGGGCGCGGACGGCTCGGGCGGCAGTTCGCCCGCGAGGCGGAACAAGTGGTCCCGTTCGGTGGTCGTGAGAGCCGTGGCCCGAGCCAGCGCGTTGAGGACCTCCCGCGATGGACGCGGCGCACGTCCCTGTTCGAGACGGATGTAGTACTCGACCGATATGCCGGCGGCCTCGGCCAGCTCCTGCCGTCGCAGGCCCGCGACCCGTCGTCGTGACGGCCGCATCCCGGCCGGCTGCTCGGGGGCTTCCACCATGGCTCGCCGGCTGCGGAGGTACGTCCCGAAGTCCGGCCTGATCCCCGTCGGCATGAGCCCCATTATGCCTGCGAGTCCGCCGGGTGGTCCTGGCAGTACCACGTTCGAGCGGGCCTTCCTCGGTTGCCGGGAGGTCCCGCACAGTGGTCGTGGACAACCGCATCGGACAAGCCACATCAGACAGAGGGAGGGCCTCGTGCCCGCGAACCGCATAGCACTCGTCACCGGAGCCAACCAGGGCATGGGCAAGCAGGTCGTGAAGGAGCTCGTCTCCGACGGGGTCGCCGTGTTCCTGGGAGCCCGGGACCTGGACCGTGGTGAGAAGGCGGCCGCAGAGATCGGCGAAGGCGCCACCGCTCTTCAGCTCGACGTGACCGACGCGGCGTCGATCGCGAGGGCCGCCGAGCGTATCCGGGAGGAGGTGGGCCGGCTCGATCTGCTTGTCAACAACGCCGCCATCTCCACCACTCGCACCGACGTCCGTGACATGGAGGAGCTCCGTGCCTCGGGGCAGCCGAGCGTCGTCTCGCTCGACGAGGTACGGGCGGTCTGGGAGGTGAACGTCTTCGGAGCCATGGCGGTGTACCAGGCGATGCTGCCGCTGCTGGGCAGGTCGTCGGACCCGCGCATCGTGAACGTCACGAGCGCGCAGGGCTCGCTGACGACGATGGCCGATCCGGCGTTCCCGTTCCACAAGACGTTCGAGCCGGTCTACTCGGCGTCGAAGGCAGCGCTCAACGCGGTGACGCTGTCCATGATGATCGAGCTGGAGGGGACCGACATCAAGGTCAACCTCGTCTCACCCGGGTTCGCGAACACCGCCCTGGTCAACTTCGAGGGGACGGAGTCGGTCGAGGACGCGTGTCGCGAGGTCGTGCGTGTCGCACGCCTGGGGCCGGACGGTCCGACCGGCACCTTCACGCTCTGGAACGGTGTGGAGCTCCCGTGGTGATGACGCCGGAGGACACCCCGTCGCAGCTCCGAAATATTTCGAAGCGCGAACAGCTCAGAACGCCATCGACAGTCCGGTGAAATCCCTCGTCGAAAACGTTGCATCCGTGATTCGAGCGGCACTAGAGTCGAAGATGTGCCAGCGAAATATTTCGAAAGAACTGCGGGCAAGAGGCCGACTCTCGCCGACGTTGCCGGGACCGCGGCCGTGTCGATGCCGACCGTCTCCAAGGTGCTCAACGGGCACCCCGACGTCGCCACGGAGACCCGGCGGCGGGTCAAGGCCGCGATCGAGGAGCTCGGCTACGTCCGTCGTGGCACCCGTGGCCCGCTCGCGCAGCGCAGCATCGAGGTGATGGCGGACCAGCTCGCCACGCCGTACGCGATGGAGGTGCTGCGCGGTGTGACCGACGCCGCCGAGGCCGCCGACGCCGACATCGTCGTCAGCCGCTTCCACCGGGCCGCGCCCGACGCCGGCTGGCTGGCACCAGGAGACTGGGCGCGCCGCCTGTCGGGCGCCGGCCGCACCGGGGCGATCATCCTCACCGCGGACCTCAGCCCCGAGCACGTCGCCGGGCTGAGCCAGGCGCATCTGCCCGTCGTGGTCATCGATCCGCTCGACCTGACCAACCCGGACGTGCCGAGCGTGGGTTCGACAAACTTCACCGGCGGCATGTCGGCCACGGAGCACCTGCTCGGTCTCGGCCACCGGCGGATCGCCGCGCTCGGCGGGCGGCGTCAGTCGGTCGCCGCGACGGCGCGCGTCCATGGCTTCCGGGCCGCCCTCGCCTCGGCGGGCGTGCCGGTCGACGAGGAGCTCGTGGAGTTCGCGGGCTTCGACTACGACTCCGGCTTCGCCGTCGCCGACCGCTGGTTCCGGTCCGGCCTGCGTCCCACCGCGATCTTCGCCGCCAGCGACACCCAGGCCCTCGGCGTGCTCGAGGCCGCTCGGCAGCACGGGCTGGACGTACCCGGCGACCTGAGCGTCGTCGGCTACGACGACACCTACATCGCCGCATGGTCCACCCCGCCGCTCACCGTCGTGCGCCAGCCGTTGTGGGAGATGGGGCGCGTCGCGCTGGACAGCGTCCTGGCCCTCGCCGCAGGCAGGGAGCCGGTCTCCCGCCACATCGAGCTCGCGACCGAGCTGGTGGTCCGCGGGTCCACCCGGCCGCCGCGCGAGTCGGGGACAAGCACGGGCGAGGGCCGCGCGTGACCACCACGGAGCCCGTCGCCACGACGGCGTGGCAGGATCCGAGCCTGCCCTCGGCGGAACGCGTCGAGGACCTGCTCGCCCGGCTCACCCTGGTGGAGAAGCTGGCGCAGCTGGGCAGCTACTGGGACGACAAGCGTGGCAGCGACGAGGTCATCGCACCGATGCAGGACGTGTTCTCTGCGGGCCGGCCCACGTTCGACCAAGCCATAGCGCACGGAATCGGCCAGCTCACCAGGACGCTCGGGACGCACCCCGCACCCGCGGGGGAGGGCGCACGGCGTCTGGCCACGGCACAGCGCGCGGTGCAGGCCGCCAGCCGCTTCGGCATCCCCGCCGTCGCCCACGAGGAGTGCCTCACCGGCTTCACCACCCTCGGCGCCACCGTCTACCCCGCGCCGCTCGCCTGGGGCGCCTCCTTCGACGTCGAGCTCGTCGAGCGGATGGCCCACGCCATCGGCACCGACCTGCGTTCCGTCGGCGTGCACCAGGGCCTGGCCCCCGTGTTGGACGTGGTGCGCGACTACCGGTGGGGCCGGGTCGAGGAGACGGTCGGCGAGGACCCGTACGAGGTGGCCGAGATCGGTTCCGCGTACGTGCGTGGCCTGGAGTCGGCAGGCGTCGTCGCGACCCTCAAGCACTTCGCGGGCTACTCGGCCTCACGTGGCGGCCGCAACCACGCCCCGGTCGCCGCGGGCCCCCGCGAGGTGGCCGACGTCTTCCTGCCGCCGTTCGAGATGGCGGTGCGCGAGGCGGGCGCGCGCTCGGTGATGAACTCCTACGCCGAGATCGACGGGCTGCCGGCGGCGGCCGACCGTGGCCTGCTCACCGAGCTGCTCCGGGATCGCTGGGGGTTCACCGGCACCGTGGTGTCGGACTACTGGTCCGTGCCCTTCCTGCGCTCGAAGCACGGCCTGGCCGGGACCGTGGCGGAGGCCGGCGCGCTCGCGCTGCGCGCGGGCCTCGACGTCGAGCTGCCCGACACCGGCGGGTACGGGCTGCTCGCCCCGCTCATCGAGACGGGCGAGCTCGCCGAGGCCGACGTCGACCGGGCGGTCCGGCGTGTGCTGCAGCAGAAGGTGGAGCTCGGCCTGCTCGATCCGCGATGGAGCCCCGACGTCGATGCGGACGGCGTGGACCTGGACAGCCCACGCAACCGCGGGATCGCCCGCGAGCTCGCGGAGCGCTCGGTGGTGCTCCTCGCGAACGACCGCGGGGCCCTGCCCCTGGCGCAGCCGACGACGGTCGCCCTGGTGGGCCCCTGCGCCGACGACCCCCGCGCGTTTCTCGGCTGCTACTCCTACCCGGTGCACGTGCTGCCGCGCCATCCGCACCTGGGCCTCGGTGTCGCCGTCCCGACGCTGTCCGACGCGCTGCGCGCGGAGCTGCCCGGCACGGCCGTCACCGCATACGCAGGTGTCCCCCTGGTGGAGCCCGACCGGTCCGGCATCCCGGACGCGGTACGGGCGGCGCGCGACGCCGACGTCGTCGTCGCCGTCGTGGGGGACCGGGCCGGGATGTTCGGGCGTGGTACCTCCGGGGAGGGTTCGGACGCGCCGGACCTCGACCTGCCTGGGGCCCAGGGGGACCTGGTCGAGGCGCTGCTGGACACGGGCACGCCCGTCGTCCTCGTGGTGCTGTCCGGACGGCCTTACGCGCTCGGCCCGTACGTCGGGCGGGTCGCGGCGATCGTCCAGGCGTTCTTCCCGGGCGAGGAGGCGGCGGCCGCCATCGCTGGCGTGCTCGGCGGCCGGGTGAACCCGAGCGGGCACCTGCCCGTGCAGGTGCCCATGACGGGCGCGGCACTGCCCCATACCTATCTCGCGCCCCCGCTCGGGCAGGACGGCGACCGCATCAGCGCCGTCCGCATCGCCCCGGCCTTCCCGTTCGGCCACGGACTGTCGTACACGACGTTCGAGACCGGGGCGCTCGGGCTGGACCGCGAGCGCATACCGACCGATGGCCGTATCGAGGCGACCGTCGACGTCACCAACACCGGCGACAGGGACGGCGCCACCGTGGTCCAGCTCTACGCGAGCGACCCCGTGGCGTCCGTGACCCGGCCGGTACGACAGCTCGTGGGCTTCGCCCGCGTGGCCCTGGCAGCCGGGCAGACCGCGACCGTGCGGTTCGGGTTGCACGCCGACCGGTTCTCCTTCACGGGACGCGACCTCGCACGGGTCGTGGAGCCGGGACGCATAGATCTCGCGGCGGGGCTGTCGAGCGCTGACACGCCCGCGACCGCGACGTTCACCATCGAGGGCACGACACGGCTCACCGGAGACCGTCGCGTGCTCAGGACGGAGGTCAGAGTTGACCACGGAACAGACGACCGGGACCACCACGCCTGACCCGACGCCTCCGGGCGGCGCGACGGACGCGCGCCTCCTGGCGGCCGACTGGCCGATCGCGGCCAGCACGCTGCCGTTCCCCGCGGTGACGCCGGACGGCCGGGCCGCGCAGGACGACCCGACGGTGTGGCACGAGGTGCTCGCCGAGATCGTCGACGCCGGTTTCGACCACGTCGACCTCACGGACTCCTGGCTCCGGCCGGGCGACCTGGACGGTCCGGCGCTCGACCGGTTCGCCACCACGGCGCGCGACCTCGGGCTCGGCCTGGCCTCGGTGTCGGCGATCCGGCGCAGCGTGATCGACGCGAAGGACGGGGCGGCCAACCTCGCGTACAGCCATCGCACGATCGACGCCGCGGCCGCGCTCGGCATCGGCGTCGTGTCGGTCGGCCTGCACCAGGCCCTGACGGCGCAGCAGAAGCAACGGCTGTGGTTCTGGACCGCTCCCGGGCACCGGGACGACCCGGCCGACCGCCCCCTGGCCGTGGCCCGCTTCCAGGAGCTGGGCCGGCACGCCGCCGAGGTGGGCGTGCTGCTGTCGCTGGAGATGTACGAGGACACGTTCCTGGGCACCGCCGACTCCGCGGTCCGCCTGGTCGAGGAGATCGGTCTGCCGGAGGTGGGTCTCAACCCGGACATCGCCAACCTGGTCCGCCTGCACCGGCCGGTCGAGCCGTGGCAGGAGCTGGTCGAGAAGACGCTCCCGTACACGAACTTCTGGCACGTCAAGAACTACGCGCGCGACGAGGACCCGGAACGCGACGCCTACTTCTCCGTGCCCGCCCCCATGCAGTTCGGCCTGATCGACTACCGGGCCGCGTTCCGCACGGCACTCGCCAGCGGCTTCCAGGGTGTGATCTGCACCGAGAACTACGGCGGCGACGGGCTCAGCGTGTGCGCGGCCAACCGCGACTACCTGCGCGCGCACGTGCTGCCCAAGCGGCACGGGTACGCGCTCGGCACCAGCCGGGTGCGCCAGCACCAGCTGACCGGAGCCCTCCGATGACGCGGCTGCTCGACACCGCCGATGACTTCGTCCAGGACGCCCTCGCGGGCTTCACCGCCGTGCACGGCGACCTGGTCCGGAGGGTCGACGGCGGCGTGGTGCGTGCCGACCCGCTGCCGCCCGGCCGGGTGGCGGTCGTGGTGGGCGGCGGGTCGGGGCACTACCCAGCCTTCGCCGGCGTGGTCGGTGCCGGGCTGGCCGCCGGCGCGGTCTGCGGCAACATCTTCACGTCGCCGTCGGCCGGGCAGGCGTACCGGGTGGCCGCGGCGGCGGACGCCGGCGGGGGCGTGCTGTTCAGCTACGGCAACTACGCGGGCGACGTGCTGCACTTCGGCGCGGCGCAGGAGCGGCTGCGCGCCGTGGGCATCGACGCGCGCACCGTGCTGGTGACGGACGACATCGCGAGCGCCCCGCGGGACCGGATCGAGGACCGGCGCGGGATCGCCGGCGACTTCGTGGTGTTCAAGGTGGCCGGCGCGGCGGCGGAGCGCGGCGACCCGCTCGACGAGGTGGAGCGGCTCGCGATCGCGGCCAACCACCGCACCCGCACCCTGGGTGTCGCGTTCGGCGGCTGCACGTTCCCCGGAGCGGACGGACCGCTCTTCACGGTGCCCGACGGCACGATGTCGGTGGGGCTGGGGATCCACGGTGAGCCGGGCATCCGCGACGTGCCGATGGGATCGGCCGACGAGATCGCGGAGATCCTGGTCGCCGAGCTGCTGGGGGACACGCCGGAGGACCGTGGCGACCGGGTGGCGGTGGTCGTCAACGGGCTCGGCACCGTCAAGTACGAGGAGCTCTTCGTGCTCTACGGCCAGGTCGCCGCCCGGCTCGGGGCCGCCGGCCTGAACGTCGTCGAGCCCGAGTGCGGCGAGCTGGTCACCAGCCTGGACATGGCAGGCGTGTCGGTCACGCTGTTCTGGCTCACCGAGGAGCTCGAGGAGCTCTGGCGGGCTCCCGCGTACACGCCCGCGTACCGCAAGGGGCGGGGGGAGCGCCCCGCCGCCACGGGCGTGTCCGACGATGTGTACGCCGTCGCCGACCCGGTGCGCGGGCCCGCCGTCGCCCGCCGGGCCGAGAACGTGTCCACCGCATCCGTGAAGCGGGCCGACCGCGCGCTGGAGCTGCTGACCGCGGTGCGCGCCACGCTCCACGAGCACGAGGAGGAACTGGGCCGCATCGACGCGATAGCCGGCGACGGCGACCACGGCGTCGGCATGCGCCGCGGCGTGGACGCCGCGCTCGACGCGGGCACGGCCGCGCGGGCCGCCGGCCTGGCCTCCGTGCTCCGGGCCGCCGGCGAGGGCTGGAGCGAGGTGGCCGGCGGTACGTCGGGCGCACTGTGGGGCGCCGCGCTGGCCTCGCTCGCGCCGTCGCTCGACCGGGACGACCTGACCGTGGCGCAGTGGGCGGTCGCGGCGCGCGCCGCCCTGGACACGGTGGTCCGGCTCGGTCGGGCGAAGGTAGGTGACAAGACCATGGTCGACGCACTCGTGCCGTACGTGGAGCGGCTCGAGGCCGCCGCCCGGGCCGGGCTGACCCTTGCCGAGGCGCTCGCGGTCGCGGCCGAGGACGCCATGGCGGCGGCCCGGGCGACGTCCGCGCTGCGGCCCGCGCTCGGCCGGGCCCGGCCGCTCGCCGAGCGCAGTCTCGGCCATCCGGACGCCGGCGCCACCTCGCTGGCGCTGGTGCTGTCCACCCTCGCTCGCGCAGAAGAAGGACGGAACCCATGACCGACCGGTTACGCCTCGTCGTCGGTAGCGACGACGCAGGGCTCGAGTACAAGGACGTGCTGAAGGCGCAGCTGCTGGCCGACCCGCGGGTGGAGTCGGTGACCGACGTCGGGGTGACCGGCGAGGAGCACACCGACTACCCGCACGTGGCGGTCGACGCCGCGCGACGGGTCGCGGCGGGCGAGGCCGACCGGGCCCTGCTGTTCTGCGGCACGGGACTCGGCGTCGCCATCGCGGCGAACAAGGTGCCGGGCATCCGGGCGGTGACCGCGCACGACAGCTACTCGGTGGAGCGCGCCGTCCTGAGCAACAACGCCCAGGTGCTCGCCATGGGGCAGCGCGTGATCGGGCTGGAGCTCGCCAAGCGGCTCGTCGGCGAGTGGCTCGGCTACCGCTTCGACGAGGCGTCGCCGTCGGCCCAGAAGGTCGCGTCGATCAGCACGTACGACCGGGCCGAGAACCGGTCGGGCACCAGCCGGGAAGCATCAGTGAGCACGGAGGAGAGCGCATGAGCGAGCACGTCGCGATCGTGGGGTCGGGCTACATGGGTGGCGGGATCGGCCAGGTGCTCGCGCTGGCGGGCAACGAGGTGCGGCTGGCCGACGTGTCGGCAGAGGTGGCGCGGGGCAACCTGGACCGGATCCTGCGCGAGACCGAGGAGTTCGAGGCCGCCGGGCTGTTCCCGGAGGGCGCCACCGAGACCGTCCGTGCCAACCTGAGTGCTTCGCCCTCCGTCGAGGAGGCGGTGGCAGGTGCCCGGTTCGTCGAGGAGGCGGTGCCGGAGATCCTGGAGCTCAAGCATGCGACTCTCGCCCGGATCAGCGCGGCCAACCCGACGGCGATCATCGGCAGCAACACCTCGACCATCTCGATCACCCGGCTCGCCGAGCAGGTCGGCGCACCGGAACGGTTCCTCGGTGTGCACTTCAGCAACCCGGCGCCGTTCATCCCGGGCGTCGAGCTGATCCCGCACGCGGGGACCGACCCGGCGGTGCTCGAACCGGTCGAGGCCCTGCTGGCGCAGGTGGGTAAGCGCAGCGCACGGCTGACGGACGCCACCGGGTTCGTGCTCAACCGCCTGCAGTACGCCCTGTTCCACGAGGCGACGAAGCTCGTGGACGAGGGCGTCGCCTCGGTGGAGGACATCGACATGATCGCGCGGACCACGTTCGGGTTCCGGCTCCCGTTCTTCGGGCCGTTCGCGATCGCCGACATGGCGGGGCTCGACGTGTACGCGTTCTGCTACCGCTCGCTGCAGACGACGTTCCCCGAGCGGTTCGCGACGCCGCCGATCCTGCAGGAGCGGATCGATGCCGGGCAGCTGGGCACCAAGAGCGGCGGCGGCTTCCGGGAGATCGACCCGGAGCGGACGGCGGAGCTGGTTGCCTACCGCAACAAGGCGTACGCGAAGATGCAGCAGCTCCTGGACGAGCTGGGTCCGTCGCCGTTGGACGACTGATCCCGGCGAGGGCTGCACGCTCCTACGACGGCGCCGTGGCCGACCGGTCGGTCTGCCACGGCGCCGGTCCGCAGGTGGTCAGATGCGTTCCAGGCGGAGGATCGACCAGGACACCGGCGGCAGCTCGACGTGCGCGTGGTCGTCGGCGACCTTGGCGGTCGTGTTGGTACGCGGCAGCACGGAGGTGGCGTCGTCGGCGGTCGCGGACCAGGTGTGGTCGGGGTTGGACAGCGTGAGCGCCTCGGCCACCCGGAGTCCCGGGAAGCCGCGCAGGTCCACTGCGAGCGCCACGTCATCCGTGAGCGACCGGTTCACCGCGAGCACCACGACGCCGCCCGTCTCCGTGTCGTGGGTGGCGACGGCGTCGATGACCGGCACCGGGCCGAACTTCGCCGTCTCCTGGACCGGCGCGTCGACGGCCAGGCGCAGCACCTCGCCCGCGGCGTGCCGGGCGGTCAGGGCGAAGGGGTGGAACGTCGTCTGCCGCCAGGACCGTCCGCCCGGCTCGGTCATGATCGGCGCGATCACGTTGACGAGCTGCGCGAGCGACGCGGCGTGCACGCGGTCGGTGTGCCGCAGCAGCGAGATGAGCAGGTTGCCGACGACCACGGCGTCGGCGACGTTGTAGCGGTCCTCCAGCAGCACGGGCGCCACGGGCCAGTCGTCGCCGGACGGCGGACGGGACTCGGCGCGCTTCTGGTACCAGACGTTCCACTCGTCGAACGAGACGTGGATCCGCTTGGTGTGCTTGCCCGCCGCCCGCACGGCGTCGGCCGTGGCGGACACCGAGTCGACGAAGTGGTCCATGTTCACCGCGGACGCGAGAAATGACGCCAGGTCGCCGTCCTCCTCCCAGTAGTAGGCGTGCGCCGAGATGTGGTCGACGTGCTCGTACGCCTCGGTGAGGACCGTGTGCTCCCACTCGCCGAACGTGGGCATCTGGGACCCCGAGGAGCCGCATGCCACCAGCTCGATGTCCGGGTCGATCATGCGCATGGCGCGGGCGGTCTCGGCCGCGAGCCGCCCGTACTCGTGCGCGGTCTTGTGGCCGATCTGCCACGGGCCGTCCATCTCGTTGCCCAGGCACCACATCTTGATCCGGTACGGCTCCTCCGCGCCGTTCGCCCGGCGGCGGTCACTCCATTCCGTGCCGCTGGGGACGTTGCAGTACTCGAGCAGGTCCAGGGCCTCCTGCACGCCCCGCGTACCGAGGTTCACGGCCATCATGGGTTCGACGCCGGCCCGAGCGCACCAGCGCACGAACTCGTCGACGCCCACGAGGTTCGGGTCGGTCGAGTGCCATGCGAGGTCCAGGCGCCGGGGCCGCCGGCCGACCGGCCCGATCCCGTCCTCCCAGCGGTACCCCGAGACGAAGTTGCCGCCCGGATAGCGCACCGTCGAGACGCCGAGCTCGCGCGTGAGCTCGACGACGTCGCCTCGGAAGCCGTCGGCGTCGGCGGTCGGATGGCCGGGATCGTGCAGACCCGTGTACACGCTGCGGCCCAGGTGCTCGACGAACGAGCCGAACGTGCGGGGGCGCACGGGTCCGACGACGAACGCCGGGTCGATGGTGACGGAAGCGGACAGCATGAGCGATGTACTCCTCGAGGGTTCGTGCGGTGGTTGGTTCGTGGGGGAGGGCGCGCGCAGGAGGGGCGGCCGCCGTGGCAGTGGCCGCGGCCGCCCCTCCTGCGCGCTCACGGGGGCCAGGGCTTACTGCCCCAGCTGGTTCTGCAGGTCGGCCTGCGTCTGGTCCAAGGCCTCCTGGGCCGACGTGCCGTTCTCGTAGATCTCGTTGAGCGTGACCGTGCGGAACGTGTCGTCGACGGTGGGCCAGTTCGGGTCGCTGAACGACTCGAAGTGCCCGATCCCGTCCTTCACCTCGCCCAGCACGTCGAACAGGTTGGTCTGGAAGTACTCGTTGAACTTGTTCTCCGGGTCCTTGGTGACGTCCTCGTCCTCCCAGACCGCCATGTTTACGGGGTCGAAGCCCAGCACCTGCCACACGGCGACGTTCGCCTCGGGGGAGAGCTTCGCGAACGCCAGCCACTCCGCAGCGAGGTCCTTGTTCGGCGAGACGGCGGGGACCGACGCACCGGTGCCGCCACCGCCGATGGTCTGCACCACTGCGTCGTCGGTGACCGGTGCCGGAGCGATGGCCACCTTGCCTGCGAGGTCGGGCATGTAGTCGACGAACCGGGACGTGTACCACGCCGGGTAGACGATCGCGGCGTAGTCGCCGTCGTTGATCGCGCCGTACGCCTCCTCGGAGTCGGGGCTCCCGCCGGGGATGGTGGAGATCGCGCCGGCGTCCTGCATGTCCTTCATCATGGCGAGGGTCTCGACGACCTCGGGGCTGTTCACCTGCACGTTGCCGTCGGCGTCGAAGAACTGACCGCCGAGCTGCGCCGTGATGAGCGGCTCGAGGAACATGACGCTGGTGCTGGCGACACCGAACGCCTTGCCGGTCTCCTCGTTGTACCTGACCCCGGCCTCCTTGAAGTCGTCCCAGGTCTTGATGGTCGTGTAGTCGATGCCCGCACCCTCGAGCGCCTCCGTGTTGTAGAACGTGGTGAACGCGCCCACGTGGGTCGGGAACCCGTAGACCTTCCCGTCCTTGCTGTACAGGTCGAGGCGGGCCTGGACGATGTCATCCTTGTACGGGGCAGCCGCCTCGGTCAGGTCGACCAGGGGTGGGTGCTCGCCCTTGACGAAGTTGGCAAACTTGTTGACCTCGATGTCGACGACGTCCGGCAGGCCCTCACCGGAGTTCACCGCGAGCTGCAGCTTGTTGTGCATGTCGTCGTAGGGGTAGACGGTGACCTCGAGCTTGATCTCGTTGTCGGGGTTGGCCTCGTTCCACCGCTCGGCCATCTCCTCGTAGTACGTGGCGTGCACGTCGGCGAACGTCCACATGTCGAGCGTCGTGGACCCGTCGGCGTTCTTGGCGGGTGCTTCCTGCTGGCCGCCGCCGCACGCGGTCAGCGCCGTCACCGCGAGCGCGGCGACCACCATGGACACCCTCGTCCGTAGCCTTGTCATGAATTTCTCCGTTCGATCTGGGGAGAGGTCAGCCCTTGACCGCTCCCGCGGTGATTCCTTCGATGAAGAACCGCTGGAATGCGAGGAAAAGAATGAGGACCGGGATCAGCGAGAAGAATGCGCCGATGATGAGCAGCTCGTAGTTGTTGCCGTATGGCGTGAGCAGCGTGTTGAGCCCGATCGGGAGCGTGAACTTCTCGGGGCTGCGCAGCACCAGCAGCGGCCAGAGAAAGTTGTTCCAGCACAGCATCCCGTTGAGGATCGCCATGGCCGCCATCGCTGGTCTGGTGATGGGCAGGACCAAGCGGAAGAAGATGCCGAACTCGCTCACGCCGTCGACCCGCCCGGCCTCGAGGATCTCTTTCGGTATCCCCAGGAAGTACTGGCGGAAGAAGAAGATCGTCACGGCCGACGCGAGGAAGGGGAGCGCGATCACGGTGTAGGTGTCCGCCAGACCCATGTCGTTGACCTGGACGTACAGGGGGAGCATGAGCATCTCGAACGGCACCGTCATGACGAGCAGCACCATGATGAACCACAGGGTCTTGGTCCTGAACTCGTACATCGCGAACCCGTAGGCCACGAACGAGCTCACCAGGAGCGTGCCGACGACCTGCCCGACCGTCAGGAGAAGGGTGTTGGCGAACCACCGGAAGTAGGGCCCCGAGTCCGTGAACAGCAGGACGTAGTTGTCCAGGCTGAGCGAGCCGAGGTCGACGTCGAACGACACCCCGCGTCGGATCACCTCGTTGCCGTCCTGGAACGTGCCCACGAAGATCGCGATGAGCGGGACCAGGGAGATCAGAGCCATCACGAGGAGGAGGACGCTCTGGACCCACGCCCCGGTGGACGGTCTCGTACGGCGTTCGGCCGGGGTGGCACGAGCGGTTGCCGTCTGTACATTTTCCTGGAGCGCGGCCATCATGCGGCCTCCTTCTTGAAGGTGCCGCTGGCGACGAGGTAGGAGATGTTGATCGCCATGATGACGGCGAGCAGCACCACGCCGACGGCCGAAGCGAAGCCGAGGTCGTTCTCCTCGATGCCCTTGCGGTAGAGGTAGCCCACGACCGTGAGGCCCTGGTTGTTGGGGGAGTTGTTGCCGGCGTAGAGCATGAAGCTCTCGAGGAACATCGAGAGACCGCCGTAGACGCTGATCGTGACGACGTAGACGATGGTCGGCCGGATGTTCGGGATCGTGATGTGGATGAACTGCCGGACCTTGCTGGCGCCGTCGATCGATGCCGCCTCGTAGTACTCGGTCGGGATTGCCTGCATGCCGGCCAGGAAATACATCGTGTTGACCCCGGTCCACCGCCAGAGCGCGATGGCCAGCAGGGCCACGAGCCCGGTGGCGTCGCCACGCAGCCAGCGCACGGGGCCGAACCCGAGGAAGTCCGCCACCTGGTTCATGATCGCGACGTCGGACTCCGCGAAGATGAGGCGGAAGACGATGCCCGCGACCACCACGGAGGTCAGCGCGGGAACGAACATCGAGGCCTTGAAGAATGCCTTGATGCGAGCGCTGCCGATGTTCGAGTTGATCAGTGCCGCCAGGGCGAGCGGGATGGGGATGAGGAGCACCAGGGTCAGGACCGTGTAGCGCAGGCTGTTGTACAGCGCCTGCCAGAAGATGCGGTCGCGCCAGAGCCGTTCGTAGTTGTCGAGCCCGATGAACGTCGCCTGCCCGTAGAGCACCTCCTGGGTGCTCATCACGAACGACCGGCCCAGCGGAACGATCCAGAAGACCGCGAGAGTTACCAGGAACGGCAGGATGAACAGGTAGGGCGCGAGCCTCTTGGAGTACAGGAGCTGCTTCACGGCGTTCTGGATCCTCCTCGATCAGAGCCATGGGTGACACCGGCGTGACGGGACGTGGTCGTCGACGGCGAGGTGTCATGATGGGCGGCGTGGTGAAGATGAGCGATGTGGCCCTCGAAGCCGGTGTCTCGAAGATGACCGTCTCGAACGTCATCAACGGGCGGCCCGGTGCGAGCGAGGACACGCGCGCGCGTGTGCTCGAGGCGGTGGCACGGCTCGGTTATCAGGTGAACGCGACGGCGCGCCAGCTCCGGGCCGGTCGCAGCGGCGCGATCGGCCTGCTGGTCCCGCACCTGGACGGGCCCTACTACTCCCACCTCGCGGCTCGCCTGGACACCCTGGCGCAGTCGCGGGGCTACCACGTCATCATCGAGCGCACCGGGGCGAGCCGGGAGGGAGAGCTCGCCGCGATCTCCGCCGAGCGGGTAAGGCCCTACGACGGCGTGGTGTTCAGCCCCGTCCAGATCGACTCCGCGGACGTGCGCCGCGCCGGGATCGAGGTTCCGGTCGTCCTGCTCGGCGAGCGGCGGCTGTCCGGCGAGTTCGACCACGTGATGATGGACAACGTCGGTGGCGCGGAGCTCGCCACGTCGTACCTGCTCGAACGCGGCGCGCGGCGCATCGCCCTGATCGGTGGGCGGCCGGAGACCGGTGTCGACAGCATGGCGACCCTGCGCAGCCGTGGCTACCGTGGCGCGCACGCGAAGGCCGGAGTGCCGGTCGATGAGCGGCTCGTCGTCGATGCCGCCTCGTTCACCACGAAGGACGGCTACGAGGCGGTGATGCGACTTCATCGCGACGGCGTCTCGTTCGACGGCGCCTTCGCCCTGACCGACGCCGCGGCGATGGGCGCCCTGCGGGCTCTGGTCGATATCGGCCTGCGCGTCCCGGAGGACGTCCAGGTGGTCGGCTTCGACAACGACGCCGAGAGCGAGTACCTCGTCCCGCGGCTGACCACCATGGACCCGGACAACGACTTGATGGCCGAGCGGGTCATGGAGCTGCTCCTGCGCCGGGTCGAGGCCGGTGCGTCGGACGTGGGCGACGTGGTGGAGTCGGTGATGTCGGCCCGGATCGTGGTGCGCGAGTCGACGCTCGTTCACATGCCCGGGTAATCGTCGATCGGTCACAGCTTCTCTTCCTCGAGTAGCCCATCACTGGCCGTGATGTTTATCGATAAAGTAGGTGCGATCGGTGAGAGTGTCAACGCTCCAGGTGTGACCGAGGGCGGGTGAGATCTGGCGGGAGCGTCAAGGGCGGCACCGTCCGGTTGGCACCGCAGTTGTCGATAGAGCGGCGAGGCGGAGCGTGCCCCGACGCGATCGACGACGGCCCGGCGTCACGCGCGCGAGGGGCCGCGTGACGCCGGGCCGTCCCGGGACTATCGCTGGAGCGTCAGCAGGCCCGGCCGGTACGGGAGCAGGCCGTAGTCCACGCCGTCCGAGCTGGGCGAGCGGCCCTGGTACAGCAGCTGCAGGTTGCAGGGGTCGACGGTCATGGTCTGGTCGGCCGTGGTGCGCAGAAGCTCACCGTGGCTGATGTCGTTGGTCCAGGTGGCCCCGCTGTTGGCCTTGCCGGCGAACGGGTTGCTCTCCGTGGCGGCCTGCGGCGTCCAGGACCCGGAGAGGCTGGTTGCCGTGAACGACCGGAAGTACCGTCCGTTGGCGCCGATGGCCTCGACGATCATCAGGTACTTGTTCTGGTCCTTGAGCTTGTAGACCTGGGGAGCCTCGAACAGGTTGTTCGTGGTGTCGCTCATGATGGTCTGGTACGAGCTGCCGAAGTTCCCCGGGAAGTTCCCGATCGGCATGCTGGCGCGGTAGATCTTGCCGTTGTCCCCGGCGAAGAACAGGTACATGTTCGTGCCGTCGCCGATGATCGTCTGGTCGATAGGTCCGGTGTTGGAGCCGGAGATCGTCCCGGTGAACAGCGGGCTCGCGGCCGACCAGCCGTTCGGGTTCGTGGGGTCACTGGAGGTCCGGTACATGAACGGCGACGGGCCCCACTGGTAGGTGAGCACCCAGATGTTCTTCGGGGCGAAGTAGAAGAGCGAGGGTGCCACCGTGCCGGAGGACATGGCGTTCTGCGAGGCGCTCCCCATCTGCGAATAGCTGGAGAAGAGGCTGAAGTTCATCGAGCCCCAGGACGTACCGAAATCGTGGGTCGTGGCGTAGACGAGCTGCTGACCGTTGTACGGAGCCACGGTGAAGTCCTTGAGCGAGACCCAGCCGGACCTCGGGTTCGCCAGGGCGCCCGTGGACGACCAGTGGTAGGTGGACGGCAGGTCGCACGACGTCGACGTGCTTCCGACGAGTGAGGCGTCGTCGATGTAGAGGCTGTCGGTACCCGCGGCCGTCTCCACGTAGAACGACGCGGACGAGAGCGTCCCGGTCCAGGACACGGTCGCGGTGCCGGTCAGCTGCGTCCAACCCGAGGAGCTCACCGTTCCCTGAGCCAGGTTGACGTAGTTCGTCGTGCCACCCGCGGTCACCGCCAACGTGACCCGGCCGGTCGGCGTCCCGCTGTGGGAGCGCACCCACACGCTCGCCGTGTAGCTGGTGTTGTTCGTCAGTGCCGAGGTCACGACCTGGGCGGGGCCGTGCCACGAGGCCGTGCGGCCGGTCCGGGAGAGGGCGCGGCTGCCGCCGTGTACGGGACTGGTGGTGGACGCCAGCGTTCCGGCGCCGAACACCGACCAGCCGGTGGTGCCGTTCTCCATGTCACCGTTCGTGAGCAGGTTGCTGCTCGCCGCCGCGGCGGGAGGAGCCTCGGCGGTCGGCAGCACGGTGGCGCCGGCCAGTGCCAGCGCTGCGGCCAGCCCGAGTGCGAGACGTGCGATGGACTTCGTCATCCTTCGCTCCTGGTTCTGTCGGGGGCACGACCTGGGGCGGCTGTGCCCGGGTGCGGAGTGGTGCCCTACCTGCGGCGTGATCAGCGCCGCGGCTCATCGGGAGCCGCCTGCACCGGGGTGTGAGCGCTAACATCCTTGTCGCGACGAGGGCCGGTGCAGCGATAGATTTACCGATACAGTACCGAGGACGGAAGCCCCATACAAGGCATCGCGGGCGTTTCGTCGCGTGATGTGCGGGAAAGTTGCTGAGCGGCAGGGCGCCAGGCGTCACCACTCGCCACGGCGCCCGAGCCCGTCGGCGCACCCTGGGAAGCTCGCTCGCATGCCCGGGCAGTCGTCGACCCGCCACGGCCCCTCTTCCTCGAGCGGTCCACCACCGGCCGCGATATGGATCGATAAAGTGGAGGGCTTCGGCGCGGGTGCCAATGGTGTGGGTGGCGAGCCTCGATGGACGGGAATCGCTCGCCTCTGACGATGGACGGGCTTGTCGACGGCGCGTATTTAACGATAAAGTCCGGCTCGACCGGACCGTACTGGTGCAAGGGAGCACGCAGGTGGCTCGAACGCTCGACACCGTCGTCCAGCTGGACACCGGAGACCCCGTGGCCACGCGGATGCAAGCCTCGTCGAGATCGGGGGAGCGGGTCATCTACGACGTCGGCTACTGGCAGAACAAGTAGGCGAGCGGGATGGCCGGCAGGACTCGAGCCAGGAGCCGGAGCCACCCAAGCCGGTCCGGGGCCGAACACCGTCCGGCCGCAACACCAACGTGGCAGGTACCCGCACGGTCACCGGTCAAGCGAGAGGCGCGGCATGGTGCCGGTCCTCGTGCCCGGAAACCTCGAAGTCCGTACGAGAGGCAAATCAATGGCGATGGAATCTCAGGCAAGGCCCGCCCACCCGACCCGACGAGGACGACAAACGCTCGCGGCCGCAGCCGCAGCCGCGGTGGTGGCGGGGGCGATGCTCGCCGCGCCGTCCGCTGCCGCGCAAGCGGTGAGCGCCGACCCGTGGGTGAGCGAGGTGCCGAACAACCCGATCTCGGACGTCTACCGGTTCACCGTGCCCCGCGCGGCGGTGACCGACGCGACCGGAATCGGGGACGGCCCGGTCGCGGTGCAGGGGAACTTCGG
Organism: Promicromonospora iranensis; assembly: GCF_028994775.1. Taxonomy (GTDB): domain Bacteria; phylum Actinomycetota; class Actinomycetes; order Actinomycetales; family Cellulomonadaceae; genus Promicromonospora; species Promicromonospora iranensis_A. Next base: position 267,884 of record NZ_JAJQMN010000005.1, read on the forward strand.
CCCGGGTAAGGCGTGGACCGACCTCAACATGGGGACCAGCGGGTCGAACCTGACCGCCACGCTCGGCCCCCTCGAACCTGGCCTGTACTACTACCAGTACGCCGCTCGTCCCGCTGCGAACCAGGACGCGGTCGCCTTCCGCAACCCCGGCACTCCCCAGGAGGTGACGTCGAGGCCCACCTACAGCACCATGTTCGTCCCCGGACCAGGTGCCGAGTGGCTCGACGACGTGGCCGGCGGCGGCGAGCTCGAGACGCTCGAGTACGGCAAGGGGCCGAACCGCCAGAAGGAAGCGCTCGTGTGGACACCCCCGGGCTACGACGCGGATCGCGCGGAGCGGTACCCGGTGCTGTACCTGCTCCAGGACGAGGGGCAGAGCTACCGCGAGTGGGTGGAGCTGGGACGGCTCGGCCAGATCATGGACAACCTCACGCTCGACGGGGACGCCGAGCCGATGGTGGTCGTCATGGGCGACACCGACGTGCCGGGTCCCGCCGGCGTGACCAAGGAGCTGTTGCCCGCCGTCGAGCGTGCGTTCAACGTCTCCGACGACGGATCGGGCCGCGCGATCGCCGGAATCGGCCGCGGTGGAGAGCTGGCCCTGAGCGCCGTGGTCGCCAAGCCGCGAGAGTTCACGGGCGTCGGCTCGTTCTCGGGCGGCTACGACAAGGCGATCTCCCGGGGCAAGGCCAAGCAGATCAACCTCTCGACCGACATCGTCCGCCTGTACGCGGGCAACGTCACCGACGCCGCGTACAACGACACGGTCGCGTTGGCCGACAGGCTGGCGAACGCGGGTGTGGAGTTCCAGTCCGACGGGTCGGACCCCACGACGGGCGGCACGTGGGACACGTGGCAGAAGAACCTGCACGACTTCGCCGGGCGCATCTTCCAGGAGGTCGATGACGAGGGCCCGAGCGAGGGCCACCTGCCGTTCGTGAAGCATGAGCTGCCGGCGGCGGGCACGACCCCGACACCGTGGATCGATGAGAACGGCGTCGCCACCTTCGAGCTCGGCCCCGAGTTCGCCGACGCGAACAACATCACCGTCTGGGGCAACTTCGGTCCGGCCGGAAGCTGGCCGCGCACCCACATGGTCAAGCAGGCTGACGGTTCGTGGCGGCTCTCGCTGGCCCTCGAGGGCGGCTCCTACTACTACAAGTTCGTGGTTGACGGCGTCGACCTCAAGGACGCCGGCAACCCCACGAAGGTGTTCTCGGAGCCGACGTGGAGCACCTTCACCGTCAAGGGCGACACGATCCGCGGTCAGTACACCGCAGAGGTGCCGGCCGGCGCGCGCGGCGAGGTCAGCGTCATGAGCTACACGAGCACCGCGGGCGGCGGCCAGCAGCGCTCGGCGTACGTGTGGACGCCCCCGGACTATGACGCAGAACGCGCCGACGAGTACCCGGTCTTCTACCTGCAGCACGGTGGGGGGCAGACGTGGACCGACTGGGTCGAGGTGGGGTATGTCCAGCGCATCCTGGACAACCACTACCTGCGGGGCGACATCGTGCCGATGGTGGTCGTCATGGCCAACGGAAACGGCGTGGACTTCCCCACGGAGATCACGACGCGGATCGTGCCGGCCGCCGAGGAGCAGTTCAACATCAGCTCCCAGGGTGACCAGCGCGCTCTGGCGGGCCTCTCGATGGGCTCAGGCCACACGCTCAGCACGCTCTGGGCACACCCGGGCGAGTTCGGCTACATCGGCGCAATGTCCGCGTTCGGTGCGCCGCCTGCCAACGCGGACGTCGAGGCCATCAACGAGGGTACGAAGCTGCTGCGCGTCTACTCGGGAGACGTGCAGGACTTCACCTACGGCGCGACGTTGCAGCTGATCGCCGCCATGGAGGGCCGCGGGGTGAACCACGAGTTCGCGCCCATCATCGCGGGCCCGCACAGCTGGGACGTCTGGCAGAAGTCGCTCATCGACTTCCTTCCCCGGCTGTTCACGGAGGGCGCCGACGCATAACGCCGCTGGGCGCCGAACATGGTGCGGTCGGCGGGTTCACCCCGTCGGCCGCACCACCACTGGTGCCCGATCCGGCGTTCGTCCAGGCGTGGCACCAGGTCAGCGCGGTGCAGCGCGTTCATGGGCAAAGGTGCTCTGCCCGTTCCAGGTCGACTACCTCGGCGGGCGCGGCGTTTACCTGTGCCGGTGCTTCAAGGCGGGCAAGGTGACAAGCTGGCGCGCTCGGTACACCGGGCCGGACATGGTTCGGGCTTCTGCCCGCGGCGCAGGGCCTGTCATCGCTTGAACCCGGACGAAGCTCGGGGAGAGGGCGCGACGGGCGAAAACTGCAGGAGGTGGGCTGAGTCGTCGGGCTTTCGAGTGGCACTCTGGCGAGTCGCTCGCCAGGCTCGATACCCTCAGGCAAACGTCGAGCAAGATCCGGCCCGGAGCGGGGGGGCAATGCCCACGGAGTACTCGGAAAGGCTGCGCAAGGAGTCTGAGATTCGAGAGATTCTCGTCGAACCGATGGAGCGGACCCGGGAGTGGCTGCGGGTTTTCGACAAGGAGCAACGGCGACGAAGCCGGCGCCTCAAGCGCTTCGTCTTCATCGGCGACCGTTACGGCACGCCATCTTTCGTGGCGCCGGGGCAGATCGACGCCAACGAGCGCGACCCGTGGCGGTACCTGTACTGGTTACCCAGCTGGACCGATCCGGCCGGTGAGTACGTGGTGCCCTCGACTTTCGGCTACTCGGCGTGGGTCGCCTTGTTCGAGGGCTGGGAGTCACTTTCCACCCTGCGGAAGAGTGGCTACTACCTCTCGCATGGCGGACCAAATGCGGTCCTTCTGCAGCGCGTCAGAATCACGGTGCTGGAGGACCGTAGGGCTGCGCTCCTTGCGGAGTTCCCGAAGCTTCCTCGCTCGCGTTACGAGACCTATGCGGTTGATGCCGACGGTTGGAACGAATTCCTGACCGACCTTCGAGCCGCCGACGACGGTTGGCCAGTGCCCGAACCTCCGCGGCGCCGTCGATGGTGGTGAGCTCGACACCCGGATGCTATCCACCTGTTGCCCACGCAGCATAAGATCTCGCCTATGACGCAAGAAGATGGTGAGCTGGACAGCCTGGTACGCAAACGCATCCGCGCCCTGCGTGTGGCACAAGGCCTCTCGCTGGAGGAGCTGGCCGGACGCGCCCACCTCAGCCAGTCGTCGCTGAGCCGCATCGAGAACGGCCAGCGGCGTCTCGCACTGGACCAGCTGGTCACGCTCGCCCGGGCGCTGGACACCACGCTGGACCAACTCGTCGAGACGGCCACGGACGACGTGGTCAGCAACCCGACGGTCGACAGCACGCGTGGCCGGATGCACTGGACCATCAAGTCGGACCCCGGCATGAGCGTGGTACGCCAGCGCATGACCGAGCCTCCACCGCAGAATCCGGCGCACATGCGCGCCCACCCGGGACGTGAGTGGCTCGTCGTCCTGTCCGGTACGGCGATCCTCATGCTCGGCAACCGGCGCTTCCGTCTCGAGACCAACCAGGCCGCCGAGTTCCCCACGATGCTCCCGCACGCGATCGGTGCCGAGGGTGGCCCGTGCGAGACCATCGGCATCTTCGACCGCGACGCCCGCCGAGGCCACCAGCGAGACGACGATACGCAGGAGGTTCCGAGTGGCCGCCCGGGATGACGACGCACGGGGACGGCCACGCCCTCGGCCCCTGCCCGCCCGCCGCAGCTGAACCGGATCACGGGCGCGGTCACGACGAGCCCGGGTCGTTGACCTGGGGCGCGACCTACCCGCGCTCTCGTGGGAGCGCGCGGGCGAAAAATCGGGTCGCCGGCCGTGCCTAGACTTGCCGGATGATCGTCACCGCCCGCCACAACGCGCAGATCTCCGGCGCGCCGGAGGGTGCCCCGGCCATGGTGTTCGCGCACGGCTTCGGCTGCGACCAGTCCATGTGGCGGCTCGTCGCCCCGGCGTTCGAGGCGGACCACCGGGTCGTCCTGTTCGACCATGTCGGTGCCGGCCGTTCGGACCCCGGTGCGTACGACACCGACCGGCATGCGTCCCTCGACGGTTACGCGGAAGACGTGGTCGAGCTGCTGGAGGAGCTGGAACTCGGCCCGGTCGTGTTCGTGGGCCACTCGGTGAGCGCCACGATCGCGCTGCTCGCCGCCTCTCGGCGGCCGGAGCTCTTCGACCGCCTCGTGCTGGTCGGCCCCAGCCCTCGCTACATCGACGACGACGGCTACCGCGGAGGGTTCACGGCCGAGGAGATCGAGGAGCTTCTCGAGACCATGGACGTCAACTATCTCGGCTGGTCCGAGTTCATCGCCCCGGTGATCATGGGCAACCCGGACCGGCCGCAGCTGGGCGAGGAGCTGACCAACTCCTTCTGCCGTACCGACCCGGCCATCGCCAAGCGGTTCGCCCGTGCGACGTTCCTCTCCGACAACCGCGCCGACCTCGCCGCTGTCCGTACGCCGAGCCTCGTGGTCCAGTGCCGCGAGGACGCCATCGCCCCGGTCGAGGTGGGTCGGTACGTCCACGAGCACCTCGGCGACAGCGAGTTCGTGCTGATCGACGCCGTCGGCCACTGTCCCAACCTCAGCGCACCCCGGGCGCTGATCACCGCGATGCGCGAGTACCTCTCGCGGTGACGCCGCTGGGTCGTGCCCGCTCGTGGGCCTCCGCTCCCGTCGCCCTGCTCCGTCTCGACGGCGCGGGAGCGATCCTCGACGCCAACGACACGTTCCGCGGCTGGCTCGACGACGGCACCGCGCGCGACCTGCTGGGCACGCGGCTGAGCGCGCTCCTGTCCGTGGGTGGACGGATCTACTGGGAGACGCACCTCGCCCCGCTGCTGCGCCTGCAGGGCCGGGTCGAGGAGATCGCCGTCGAGCTCCGCGCGGGCGGCACACCGCGCCCGGTCCTGCTCTCCGCGGAGCTGCACGGCGGCCACGGGGAGGGCGACGGCGACACGCTCATCGACGTCGCCCTGTTCGACGCCCGGGAGCGGTCACGGTTCGAGCGTGAGCTGGTCGCGTCCCGCGCCGAGGCGGAGCGGTTCGCGGCGAGTGTCCACACGCTCCTGGTCACGACCACCGCACTCGCCCGGGCCGCGGGAGTCGAAGGGGTCTGCGAGGCGCTCGTACATGCGGCGGTCCGTGAGTTCCGTGCGGGGGCCGCGGCGGTCTGGCTCGTCGAAAGTGAGGGGAAGCCGAGGCTGCGGGCGCAACGGGGGGACGGTCCTTTCGACGAGCCGTCCACGACGCTCCTGACGGATCTGGCGGACGCCGCCCATGCCGGTGGCACGGCCGGCGGTCTCGGCGTGGACCCGGACCTGGGCGCCGCCGCGGACGGAGACGCGAGCGGAGACGCGACCGGAGACGCGACCGGAGACGCGACCGGAGACGCGACCGGCGACGCGACCGGCGACGTGGTCGAGCTGCCCGACGGCCACGTCGTGGTGCCGCTGTCCGGCGCGGACGCCTTCCACGGCGTCCTGGTCCTCGAACCGCGGCTGCGAGCAGGTGACGACACGCTGGACCTCGGTGCTCTTGCCGCCACCGGTCAGCAGGGTGGCGTCGCACTCGATCGCGCGGTGCTGCACGAGCAGAGCATCTCCGTGGCGCACGAGCTGCAGCGCGCGATGCTCACCGACGAGCTGCCGCAGCCGGACCGTGCCCGCATCAGCACGGACTACCGGCCCGCGGAGCGCTCGCTGGAGATCGGCGGCGACTGGTACGACGCGTTCTGGGTGGACGACGTGACTCTCGCACTGGCGGTGGGCGACGTCGTCGGGCACGGGTTGCAGTCCGCGACCGCGATGGGACAGCTGCGGACGGTCGTGCGCAGCTGCGCGGAGAGCGGTGTCGGCCCGGCCGGAGTGCTCGGGCATGTCGACCGATTCGTCCGTCGGCGTGGCGTGGGTTTCGGGACCACGCTCGTCTACGCCGAGCTCGACGTCACGACTGGTCGGCTCGTCTTCGCGTGCGCCGGTCACCTTCCGCCGCTCGTGACCCGGCCTGGCGGGGGTGCGGGGTTCCTGTGGCAAGGGCGCTGGCCTCCTCTGGGGGTGGCCACCCTCGTCGCGGCCCAGGCAGAGCGGACGTCGGCCGCGGCGGTCCGGTCCGGGCGGCAGGCCGGGGCCCCGCTGTCGACGGAGCCCGAGGCAGGTGAGCTCGAGCTGTCCAGCGGTGACGTGCTGTGGTTCTACACCGACGGGATGGTGGAGCGGCGTGACCGCAGCCTGCACCGGGGCCTGGAGGTGTTCGCCCAGGCGGCCGCGGGCGCTCCGGGGGCTGCCGACGAGGACCTGGTCTCGTCCCTGCTGGGCGGGGACCTCAACGAGCACGACGACGCGTGCGTGCTGCGGCTCGAGTGGGACGCACCCCGGCGTTCGGGACACGGGGCGGGTCGGGCCTAGGAGACGTCGCTCTGCAACGTGGACCGTCCCTGGCCACGGCGCGGCTTCGACCTCTACCCCGGCTCGTCGGGATGCTACGAGTTGTCGAGAGGGTCACCTCCATGTCCCGACGGCGTTGACGGCGGCCTCGACGAGTTCGGGGTCGACCGCGCCGTGCTCGATGGTGCTGCGGTAGTGGAGGGGGCCGATGGCGAGCGCGGCGGCGGACCGGGGGTCGGTCCTCAACGTGACCTCGCCTCGCTTCTCGGCGTCGTCGAGGGCGGCTGCGAGGCGCTCGGTGAGTGCGGACGCGAACCGTTCCCGCCGGGCGTCCATGTTCGCGTCCCACAGTGCGGTGTTCGCGAGGGTGGTGGCCACGGCACGCACGGCGTCGTGCTCGAGCTGGCGCGCCATCGTCGTGAGCTCGGTGCGCATCCAGTCCCGGGTGGGGGCGGTCGGGGCGCCGAAGAAGGACATGGGGACCGTGGTCATGGCCTCGCTGAGGAGCTGGTCGCTGCGGGGCCAGTGCCGGTAGACGGTGGCGCGGCCGACTTTTGCTCGTTCGGAGACCTGTGCGTGCGTGACCGCGGTGGGTCCGTGCTCCAGGAGCAGCTCGCGCGCGGCGTCGAGGATCGCCGCCCTGCTGCGTAGGTACCGCGGATCGGTCTGGGATGCCATGGAGCCAGCCTATGAGACGTCTTGACTCACAGTCCACGTCGGTGCCACGGTGTAGCTATGAGACAAGTTGTATCGAAAGTTCTGAGGATCGCGGTCCTCGGGGCAACCGGCGGCACGGGCCGCCATGTCGTGACCACCGCCGTGGAACGTGGCCACGAGGTGATCGCCCTGACCCGTCGGGCAGGCTCGTTCGAGCCTGGACCCCGGCTTCTCGAGGAGGTCTGGGACGATCTCTCCGACGCCGACACGCTGACCAGTGCCTTCGCCGGGGCCGACGTCGTGATCAGTGCGCTCGGTGGTGCGAGCAAGGGCCCGACCACGGTGTGCACGGAAGGCACCCGCACAGCCGTGGCCGCCATGGACGCGGCGCGCGTGTCGCGACTGATCGTCGTGAGCGCTCACGGCGTCCTCGAGACCCATGACCGGTCGCTGTACTCCCGCGCGGCGTGGGCCGGCGTCGGCGAGAAGCTGAAGGACAAGGAGTCCATGGAGCCGCTCATCACCGGCTCGGGGCTGGAGTGGACGATCGTGCGCCCGCCGAACCTGACGGACGCCGCGGCCGACGGCGCGTACCGGGTCGGGACTTCGCTGCCGATCCGGCTGTGGAGCTCCGTCAGCAGGGCAGACCTTGCCGCATTCCTCGTCCACGAGGCGGAGACCGCCCGGTTCGTCCGCGCTCTCCCGAGGATCCACCGGTGACCGCGCAGCCGGCACCGGTGCCACAGGTGGCCGTGGTCACCGGTGCGACCGGCGGGATGGGCCGGGTGATCGCACTGGAGCTCGCCCGTTCCGGGATGCACGTGATCACGGTCGCCCGAGAGCCGCGCAGGGCCGACTCTCTCCGCGAGCAGATCGAGCGGGAGGTGGGCACCGGCCGTCTCGACGTGGTGCCCGGCGACCTCTCGCGCCGGGACGGGGTGATCGATGCCGCCGCCGCGGTCCTCGCCCGGTGGTCAGCTGTACACGTCCTGGTGAACAATGCCGGGGCGCACTTCAGCGAGCACCGGCTCTCCCCGGACGGCGTGGAGCGGCACATCGCCGTCGACTACCTCGCCGCTCACGGGCTGACCCTCCTGCTCCGGGAGGCGCTGGAGCGCGGCAGGGCGCGCGTGGTGAACGTCGTCTCGGACACGGTGCGCGATACCCGGCAGGTGAAGCTGCTCGGCCGCCCGCGCCCCGCCACCATCAGCGCGGACCAGCTCAGCGACCTCACCCGGCTCAACCCCGCCGACGGCTTCGTGCCCTTCCACGCCTACGCGCGGGCCAAGCTGCTGACTGTCATGGCGGGGTACGACCTTGGGCGCACGCTCCAGCACCAAGGCGTCACCGTCAACGCGGTACACCCGGGAATCGCCGCGACCAACATCGTCGACGATCTCGTGCCGCCCGCCCTGCGACCGTTCCGCGGGCTGATCCGCCGATTCCTGCTCACCCCTGAACAGGGCGCCTCGGCTGCGCTCCGCCTGGCCATCGACCCGGCGCTCGCGGGCGTGACCGGGCGCTACTTCCTGCGCGACGTCGACACCCGCACCCCGCCGGTCTCGTACGACGTCGACGCGCAACGGCAGCTGCGCGCGACGAGCGATCGCTACTTCCTTCCCGCCCGCCCGAGGTGAACCGTCGTTACTGACGAGGGACCGGCACGCCGGCGGCGCGGAGCTTGTCCTCGACGAGCGCGGTCAGCCGGGCCGACGTCGGCCACTCCTCCTGGCCGTGGGTGTTGACCATCCCGTACCGCGCAGCCGTGTCGGGCTGGGACCGGAACTCCGCGGGCATCGCCAGCAGCTCGGGCTTGGCCAGCAGGTTGTCGGCCAGCGCGGAGGCGAGCTCCGCGATCCGAGGGTCGTCCGGCTCCCAGGACAGCGCGTCCCAGCTGCGCTGGGTCAGGTCGACGAACTCGGGATCGTCGAGCCGGTGCTCCAGCTGGGTCACGAAGCTGTCGAAGCCCTCCGGGACCAGCGCCCGGAACAGCACCAGCGCCTCCCGCTGGCCCGCGACGTAGTCGGGGTCGAAGCCGAGGCCGGGCATCCGGTCCAGGACCGCGCAGGCACGGTCGGGGAGCAGCGCCCGGTCGTCGGAGAGCCGGTGCAGCGTGTCGCGGCGGGCGACCAGGTCGTCGATCCGGTCGGTGAGGCGCTGCTCGACGTCGGAGAGCGCCGCGGCGAACCGTTCGGCGTCGGCGTCGAGCAGCGTGCCGATGTCGGCGAGCTGGACGCCGGCGGCGGCGAGGGTCCGGACCTGCACCAGGCGCAGCAGGTCGTCCGACCCGTACCGGCGGTACCCGGAACTGTCCCGTTCCGGCTCCTCGACCAGACCGAGCTTGTGATAGTGCCGCACGGTCTTGATGGTGACGCCGGCGAACGCCGCCGCCTGGCCGATGGTGATGCCTCCCGCCGACCTGTTCATCGCCCGGGCCGACCCTGCGCGCTCTCGGTGGCGGCCAGCTCGCGCACGACGGTGGCGACGGCGGGGGAGTCCTTGCGCAGGATGCTCCCGTGGTTGCTGGCCACCTTCGCGCCCACCTTCAGGTTCGGGTTACGGATCAGCAGCGGTTCGAGGGTCTTGCGCATCTGCTCCTGCAGGTCGTCACGGCTGCCCACTGCCTCGCCGGAGGCCACAACGTACCGGACCGGGACCGGCACTGTCTCGAGGATCGGCGTGAGGGCGGCGTGCAGCAGGTGGGCCTCGATGGCGACCTCCACGTGCTGCTCGCCGGAGAAGCGCGCGGCCATCCCCAGTCGGCGGGCGAGCGGCAGCATCAGCCTCATCCTGCGGAACACCTTCCGGATCTCCTCGTGCTCGGCGTCGGTGGTCCAGCCGACGGGGTAGGGGCCGTCGACGCCGACCACGCCCAGGGTGCGTTCCGGGTGACGGTTCGCCCAGTGCACCCCCAGCAGTGCACCGTACGACCAGCCGACCAGCAGCGCCCGGTCGACACCCCGGGCAGCGAGGATCGCGTCGATGTCGCGGAGGCAGGCCTCGAACGAGTAGTCCGCCGACTGCCCCGACCCGCCACGGGCGCGCTCGTCGAAGCTGATGTGACGGTAGCCGCTCCCGAGATCGGCGATCACGCGCTTCCAGTGCCGCTGGGAGGCGTACGAGCCGTTGAGGTAGACGACGGGGACGCCGGTGCCGCCGGTGTCCGTGACGGCCAGGGCCGTGTCGTCGACAGGGACCATGCCGGTCCAGGTCGAGCTGGTCGCGTCGGTCGGGTTCGTGTGGTGGTTGCTCATACGACGAGCGTCCACCTTGACCTCAGGTCAAGGTCAAGCGGTTCTCGTCGGCCGTGCAGATCCGTTCCGGGTGGCGAAGGGTGACCGGCCCTGCAAGTGTGAGTTGCAGTCAACACGGCTGACGAACGGAGGACTGATACCCATGATCGGTTTCATCGTCGCAGGTCTGGTCATCGGCGCCCTGGCGCGCCTCTTCAAGCCGGGCAAGCAGAATCTGGGGCTGGTGGCCACGCTCCTGCTCGGGCTGGCGGGGTCGGTGATCGGTGGCGTCATCGCCAATCTGCTCGGCACCGGCGACATCTTCGAGCTGAACGTCCTGGGCTTCATCGTGGCGGTGATCGCGGCCGTTCTCCTGATCGGCGTGGCCGAGAGCCTGGCCGGCCGTCGCAAGGGAAGTGCCTGACGACGCCCTTGGTCGGGTGAGCCACTGCCTGTTCACCGGGCGTTCTGTGCGCAGTACGGACCGTGCCCTCCAGAAGCCGGTGCTGCCTGCTACCAGGTGGTCGTGCGCGGTGACCGGTTCGACGACCCGGCCACCCGCGATCGTCTGCAGGCCGCGTTCGGCGTGGTGTGGCGAGGGATGGCGGCGTGAACCCGCTTGCGGACCTGGGCTCGCGTCGCTTCAGCCCCGGAACCGGCGCACGAGCGGGCAGGTGTAGGGGTCGCGGTTCTTGAGTCCCACCTGGTTCAGGTAGGCGATGATCGTGCGGAACGCTCCACCGAGCGAGGTCTCGGTATACGGGATGTCGTTCTCGGCGCAGTACCGGCGCACGATCTGTCGCAGGGCGGGCAGGTTCGGACGGGGTGCCCGGGGGAACAGGTGGTGCTCGACCTGGTACTCCAGGCCGCCCATGAAGAAGTGCACGAGCGGTCCGCCGCGGACGTTGCGGGACATGTAGATCTGCCGGCGCAGGAAGTCGATGTCGGCGTCGTGCGGGACGGTGGGCATGCCGATGTGGTTGGGGGAGAAGGCACCGCCCAGCAGGAACCCGAACACGGCGACCTGCACGACGACGAAGGCGACCGCCATCCCGGGCGGGAGGACGAGGAACAGCAACGCGAGGTAGCCGAGCACCCGGATCCCGACGAAGAGGATCTCGGTCCACCGGTGCGCGACGCCCCTGCCCGCGAAGATGGCCCGGAACGAGCTGACGTGCAGGGAGAAGCCCTCGAAGAGCAGCAGCGGCAGGAAGTAGTAGCCCTGGTACCGGCTCAGCCGCGCGGCGAGGCCGGTGCGCTCGTCGGTCACGTCCGGCGTGAAGGACATCACCCCGGCCCTGACGTCGGGATCCACGCGGTCCTTGTTCGGGTTCGCGTGATGGCGGTTGTGCTTGTCCACCCACCAGCCGTAGCTGAGTCCGGTGAACAGACCGGAGATGACACGGCCTGTCCATTCGTTCCAGCCGCGCGAAGCGAAGATCTGCCGGTGGGCCGCTTCGTGCCCGAGGAACGCGAACTGCGCCATCGCCAGGCCGAGCAGGGCTGCCAGGAGCAGCTGGTACCAGGTGTCACCCAGCATGGTCACACCGACCAGGATCGCCACCGTGAACAGTGTCCAGAACAGCATCATGGTCCAGTAGAAGCCGTATCGGCGCCGCACCAGGCCCGCATCGTGGGCCTCGGCCGTCAGCTGTCGAAATGCTTCCACGTACCGGTGACCAGGTGCGGTCGTCCTCTGGGGCGTCGTCGGCGTTCGAGCGGAGCGAGTGGGCATGGCTCTCGTCCTTCGTGTCGGCAGCGGCTTGGCATGAGGGCGGCTGTTCACCGTGCGAGGCTAAACAGATGGCCATGCACTCGCAATCTCATGTCCCGTGCTGCGACACCGGGAAGTCCGGCGTGCGCCTGCGGGGCGGTCGTGGTGGTTCGGTCAAGGCCACCACGACCGCGCGCGTGTCAGGGCCTGCGACGGTGTATCCGGAGGCTGGTTGCGATGAGGCCAACTCCGGCTGCGATCGCAGCGAGTGACACGGCGAGCAGGGGCGCATTGACGGACGGCCCGGTCGCGGCGAGAGTGTCCGGACTCCGGTCGCCTTCGCCAGTTCCGTTCCCGTTGCCGTTGCCGTTCCCGTTCCCGTTCCCGTTCCCGTCGCCCGGACCGCCGGGGGTCCCGTTGTCATCGCCGGGACCGCCGTCTCCGGGCGGAGTCGGGGTGGGGGGTCCGGTCGGGCCGTCGGTCGGCGGTGTGGTGGGACCATCTGTCGGTGGCCCCGTCGGGTTGTCCGTGGGCGAAGGGCTGCCTGTCGGCGGCGGCGAGGACGGCGGAGTGGTCTCACAGCCGCTCCGCCTGAAGACGTTGGTGTCCAGGGTCACCGACCCGTTGCGAGCCAGGGCGCGCCCGTCCACGGTGGTGCCGGTGGTGACGCTGATCGATGTCAGCGCCATGATGGTGCCTACGAATGTGGTGTCCGTGCCCAGCGTGGCCGAGCTCCCGATCTGCCAGAACACGTTGCAGGCCTGCGCGTCGTTCAGGAGCGCGACGGTGCTGTCGCTCGCGGTCGTCAAGGTGGATCCGACCTGGAATATGAACACTGCGTCCGGGTCGCCCTCGGCGTCGAGGGTGAGCGTCCCGGTGAGCCCGATCGAGCTGGAGGCGTTGTAGACCCCCGGCTCAAGGGTGAGCCCGCCCAGATCGCCGGAGATGCTGGCGTCGGGCGCCTGGCCCGCGGCGTCGTTGTACGCGGTGACGAGGTCGCTCTGCGCCTGGAGCGCGTGGGCATCCGCGGCGTGTGTGTCGCCCAGGGCGAGGCCGGGTGGGAACCCTGTGATCGCCGTACCCGGGCTCACGCCGACATTGTGGGAAAGGACCGAAGGCCCGGTGTTGGTGACGGTCTGGCCACCGAGCACCGAGTACGTGCCGGCGGTGCCGAGGTCGACGGGCGTGCCGATCGCCCACGCCTGCTGCGTCGCGAGCACAAGTGTGAGTGAGCCGCCCAGTGCAAGGGCCGTACCCATGGCAGCGCGTCGGGGCGAACGTGGCCGTGTGGTCGCCTCTCCGCGCTGGACTTTATGCTTTCTCATGAAAACCCCTTCCGGTCCTCTGAACCACGGAGACGCAATCGCGCATTGTGGATGCGTTGGACACTACGCAGAGGTGGATGATTGCGCGCCCGGAACGGTGTCAATTCAGGATCATTTTGCTCGCTGAGGGTGGTCTCGCCGATTCTGGGCAACGTGGCGTTTCGGACTGGAAATCGCGGCAGTGGTCCCAGGGGTCGCGTGTATCGTCTTGCGTGTTGCCATCACAATCGAGATTGACCTGCGAGAATGTGGCTCGGGGATATCGCCGCGCGAGATCAGATGCCTCGGGAAAGTGTTTTTCCTGCCGGTAGATTATGCGACATCTCAGGTCATTTTGATCGCCGCCGAAGCCGAGGGTGAAATTTTCGGCTGGTGCGTTTCGCGATCGCGGCGCCCGCTCTGGGTTGGACAATGCATCCCATGGTGTCAAGGGACGCGCGAAGGGTCGAGAAGGGTGAAGGCGCCCGTCCTGGAAACGCCTTGAACCGCGAAGGGAAAGCGCCGCGATCATATTCGCCGCGGCGCCCACCCCACGCCGGACGGGCGGCCGGGGGTAATGGGCTCAGCCCTTGCCCCAGAAGGCGTCCTCGGCGTCCTGGTCGGCCGAGAACAGCCACATCTCGACGATCTTGTCGCCGTCGACGCGCAGCACGTCCACGCCGTCCATCGACATCTCGGCGCCCTCGCGCCTTCCGGCGAAGTGCGCCGGGATCGTCGCCAGTGCGCCGTTGACCATCGGCGCGCCGGTGAACGTCAGTGCGAACGTTCCCTCCGATGCCGCCATCATGCCGCCGAGCATCGCGGCCACGGACGCGGCGCCGTCGTGGTCACCGGAGAACTGGTTGGCGCCGGGCTGGTGCCACTGGATGTCGTCGGCGAAGAGGGCTGTTCCCGCCGGGATGTCGCCGGAGGACATCGCCGCGTAGTACCGCTGGGCCACCGCTGCGGTGTTGACTGACTCGCTCATCTGACTCTCCTTGGTGCGTGGCTTCCTTGTTCGCCTATAGTCACTATTCGAAACCAGTCACCTCAACGTAACCGATGGAGCCTCGTGACCCATGTCATACGAACCTGACTGGAACGTGCTCACCGCCACCTGTCCTTCGCGCACGTCGCTGGCGCGGATCGCCAACAAGTGGACCGCGATGATCGTGATCGTCCTGGGTCGAGGGCCGACGCGGTTCCGGGACTTGAAGGGCGCCGTCGAAGGCATCAGCGGGAAAGTCCTGACCGAGACGCTGCGGGACCTGGAGCGCGACGGGCTGGTCAACCGGTCGGTCTACGCCGAGGTTCCGCCTCGTGTCGAGTACGAGCTGTCCGACCTGGGGCGGACGCTGCACGCGCCGCTGAGCGCACTCGGACAGTGGGCGGAGGCGCACATCACGGAGGTCCTCGACGCGCGCGAGCAGTACGACCAGCTGCGGTGAGCCGCACGGTCGGGGGTGGACAACGCTTACCGATTCGTGTTTTATCGATTCAGTCGGTGGGCGCCGGACTGCCGAGATGCCACGCACCAACGAGGGTGCGCCACATCTCGCTTGCTCGCCCGGCCGTCTCGGCGTGGCTCGACCGGGCGACGCCTCGCGAACGACCGCACGTGCGATGGCGCATGGAGGGAACGAGCGAATGAGAACCAACCGAACGGGAAAGAACAGAGCGACAACCTGCGCGGTGGCTGCCGTGATGGCAGGGCTGCTGGCCGCCACGGGCTCGACGGCGACCGCCGTCGAGCCGAAGAGCGCCCCGGCATCCGGTGGTGCACAGCTGGAGGATCTGGGCCGCGGGCTCGTGGCCGCACGCACCAGCGAGGGCGTGTTCCTGTCCTGGCGCCTGCTCCGTGCTGAGGTCACAGGTCACACGGATACCGGGATGGCCGGCCCGGACTTCGCCGTCCACCGGAACGGGAAGCGGATTGCCACCGTCACGGACTCGACGAACTACCTGGACACCGCCGCCGCGGCCGACGCCGCCGACGCCCGCTACACCGTCGCGCCCGTGATCGACGGCCGGGCCGGCCGGCCCAGCGCGCCCGTCACCGCGTGGGCCGACGGACACCTCGACATCCCGCTGAACAAGCCCGCCGACGGCGTCACACCGGCGGGGGAGAGCTACACCTACTCCGCGAACGACGCCTCGGTCGCGGACCTGGACGGCGACGGCGAGCTCGAGATCGTGCTCAAGTGGGATCCCTCGAACTCCAAGGACGTGTCGCAGAAGGGCTACACCGGCAACACCTACCTGGACGCCTACGAGCTCGACGGCACCCAGCTGTGGCGTATCGACATGGGCGTCAACATCCGCTCCGGCGCGCACTACACCCAGTTCCCCGTGTACGACTTCGACGGGGACGGCCAGGCCGAGCTCATGGTGAAGACCGCCCCCGGCACCACGGTGACGACGTACCGGAACGGGAGACCGGCCGCCGAGCGGTACGTCCCGATCTCGAAGCGCGACCGCAGGGCCGGCGTCACGAACCAGGACGACTACCGCTGGAGCGCGGCCGACTACGCCGACCACCTGGTGGGCACGTTCCAGGGCTGGAGCGATGAACCGGAGGTCCGCAGCGGCCAGTGGCCCGCCACGCTCGAGGCGGCGTTCGGCATCGAGCCGCGGTACGACTACCCGCTCTCCGAGGACGACGCCCGAGCGCTGGCGGACTACTACATCGACGAGTGGGCGCCGGCCCGGTCGAACCGCAACGACCTGCGCACGTTCGAAGGCTTCGTCCTGACCGGACCCGAGTACCTCACCGTCTTCGACGGCGGCTCCGGCCGCCCGCTGGACACGGTGGACTACGAGCCCGGCCGCACGGACGACGGCCTGCGGTGGGGCGACTACGAGTGGTCGCGGATCGAACCCGGCAACCGGGTGGACCGGTTCCTGTCGGGTGTCGCCTACCTGGACGGCGAGCACCCCTCGGCGATCTTCGCCCGCGGCTACTACACGCGCGCCGCGATCGTCGCCCACGAGTGGGACGGCCGGCGGATCACGACCCGGTGGACCGCGGACTCCGGGTTCAAACCGATGAGCAACCCGTTCGACGACAGTGCCAACAAGGGCGTACGGCCCGACCCTGACAACGAGCTCACGCAGCTGTGGGGCCAGGGCTTCCACTCGCTGTCCGCCGCGGACGTCGACGCCGACGGCAGGCAGGAGATCGTCTACGGCTCGGCCACGCTCGACGACGACGGCACGCTGATGTACTCGTCCTCCGACACGCTGCCCGAGGGCTCGTCCGCTCCCGGCACGGTGGCGAACCTGGGGCACGGGGACGCCATGCATGTCTCCGACATCGACCCCGGGCGCCCCGGGCTGGAGATCTGGACGTGCCACGAGGGAGGAGCCGGAGTCCCCTACGGCGCGGCCATGCGGGACGCCGCCACGGGCGAGGTGCTGTTCGGCGCGTACACCGGCGTCGACACCGGACGCTCGATGATCGGCGACGTGCGCCCCGACGTGCCCGGGCTCGAGGTCTGGTACAGCCGTCAGGCGGGCGACGACCGGCCGCAGGCGGCCGGGCTGCTCAGCGCGACGGGCCGATCGCTCGAGGAGTCCGGCCCGGGCCTCAACCAGAGCATCCGCTGGGCCGGCGACGGCACGACACAGGTGGTGAGCGGTGACCGCGAGGAGACGCCGACCATCGAGGACTGGTCACGCGGCACCGTGCTGACCGCCGAGGGCACGCGCACCAACAACTACTGGAAGGGCAACCCCTCGCTGGTGGCGGACGTGCTCGGCGACTGGCGCGAGGAGATGCTGGTGCGCACCGAGGACTCGTCGGCGCTCCGGTTGTACCTCTCCACCGAGGTGAGCGACATCAAGATGTACACCCTGCTGCACGATCCGCAGTACCGCGTCGAGGTGGCCAGGCAGCAGACCACCTACAACCAGCCCGCGCACCCGGGCTTCTACCTGGCGTCCGACACCGACTGGTCGCAGGTCCCGATCCCGGGGAGGTAGGCGCACAGAGGTAGGTCCGGCGGAGGAGGTGCTGGACGCGCTCGCGGCCGCTGAGCGGCAGGCCGTGAGCGCGTTCGCCGCTCAGTCCGCCCCTCAGTGGCGTCCGGGAACGGACAGCGCTGCCGCGCCGTCGCCTGCCCGCGTGAGGATCCCGTCGCGGGAGGCGTGCACGCTGCGCCGCAGCTCGGCGACGTCGACTCCGACGAGCTCGCCGTCCCACTTGCGCACGCGCCCCCCGACGAACACGCCGCGGACGTTGCGCGGGTCGGTGCCGAGCACGAGGGTGCCGACGGCGTCGTTCAGGGGCATGTTGTTCACCGCCTCGGCGTCGACAAGGACCAGGTCGGCCTGCTTGCCCGGGGTGACCGAGCCGGTCACGTGGCCGAGCCCGTTGGTCCGGGCGCCCTGGAGGGTCGCGAAGTCGAGGACGTCGCGCGCGGTGATGCGCCGCACGTCGGCGTCCGTGCCGTAGGCGGCGTTGACCGCCCGCATCCGCTGGATCGCCAGCAGCGCACGCATCTGGGTGAACATGTCGCTCACGAGCGCGACCTCGACGTCGATGCTGAGCCCGGGACGGATGCCCGCGGCAAGCGACTCGTCGACGGCGGGGACCGCGGTCTCGAGCCCGATCTGCGCATCGGAGGTGGGGGCGAGAGAGACGGTGGCGCCCGTGTCGCCCATGGCCTTCCAGGCGTCCGCCGTCAGGCCGGTGCTGTGGATCAGTGTGGTGCTCGGGCCGAGGATGCCCTGGCGTGCCCACTCCAGCACCGCGCGGGAGGACGGCTCGCCGAAGACGGCGTCGACGCTCACGCCGATGCCGAGCTCCCGCGCGACCTGCGCGAGCCGGGGCCCGTACGCGATCTCCGGCCCGGCGATCTCGTCCGTGGCCAGGGCCGCGACGCGCAGGGTGAGCAGCTGGTCGTCGGTGGGGAAGTAGGTGGAGCGCAGCCGGGTGAGGTCAGCCGGCCACTGGTGGTCCCAGTCGCCGAAGTGCGGGCCCATCGAGGCGTGCACCCCGCGGATCCCCGAGTCGGTCAGGGCGGCGATGGCGCGGTCCGAGTGCTCCGCTGTCCGGGAGTTGTGCGCGAAGTCGAGCATGCAGGTGATGCCGCTGTCGAGCGCGGTCAGGGCGGCCAGACGTGTCCCGACGTACACGTCCTCGGGGGTCAGCACGGGGGCGACGCCGCTGAGCGTGGAGACGACATACTCCCCGAGGTCGTTCACGTCGGGGATGCTGCGCCGCAGCGTCGCCTCCCAGGCGTGGCGGTGCGTGTCCACCAGACCGGGTGCGACGATCGAGCCCTCGGCGTCGATGACGACGGCGTCGTTCTCGGCTCCCTGGGCGGACAGGTCCGGTGCCACCGCGGCGATCCGGCTGCCCGCGATGAGCACGTCGCCTCGCGGCAGGTCGGGGAGCGCGGGATCCATCGTGACGACGTAGGCGCCCTTGACGAGGATCCGGCGGTGGTCGTCGGCGGCGCTCCGCAGGACGTGGTCCGAGACGGCGCGGGCGTTGGCGGGGGAGTTCATGGGGGTGTCCTTCCGGTCTGTGGAATGCCCCCATCCTTGGCGGCCGCTCCACCGCCGAACCAGGTCGCCGCGCACCCAGGAAGCGCGCGGCAACCCTACGGCCTGCGGCAGCCTCCGGGGAGTGACCAGCCCTCTCACCGTCCGGCTGACCGCGGCCCGGGTCACGGCCTGGTTAAGATCGTGCCCGCAGCCATGAACCACCCTTGCGACAGCCTTTCCGCGGAGGTCGACAGGACGCCGCGGTGGTCGCACTGCCGACGGGAGCGATAGTGAGCGAGCTGGGCGACTTTCTCCGGGCCAAGCGGGCTGCGGCCTCGGTCGAGTCCCTGCCCTTTCCCTCCTCGGGACGGCGACGCGTCCCAGGGCTCCGCAGGGACGAGGTCGCGATGCTCGCGGGTGTGAGCGTGGACTACTACACCCGCCTGGAGCAGGGCCGCGAGCAGAGCCCCTCGGCGCAGGTGCTGGACGCGCTCGCCCACGCCCTGGACCTGAACGTCCACGAGCGGCGCTACGCCTACGGCCTCGCGCAGATCGCGTGGGTCCCCGAGCTCGCGGAGACGGCGCAGCCGGTCGACGCGACCCTCGCGCGCCTCATGGACGGCTGGCCCGGCGCGGCCTGCTTCGTCCTCGACCCCCTGCTCGACGTCGTGGCGGCCAACCAGCTCGCGACCGCCCTGTTCCGGCCGTTCACCGCCACGCGGAACCTTGTCGAGATGGTGTTCCTCGACCCCGAGGGCCGCAGGTTCTACGCCGACTGGGAACGCGCGGCCGCGGGATGCGTGGCCAACCTGCGTGCCACCTCCGGGCTCTACGCCGGCACCGCCCGCCGCGAGGAGCTCCTCGACCGGCTCACCACCGGCAGCCCGGACTTCGCCGAGCTCTGGGCGGCGCACGAGGTGGAGCCGAAGACACACGACGAGAAGGTGCTGCGGCACCCCGACGTCGGTGAGCTCACCATCACATTCGACGCCTTCGAGGTCTCCGCCATGCCCGGGCACCAGCTCGTCGTGTACCGGGCCGAGCCGGCGAGCACCGGAGAACAGGCGTTCCGTACGCTCGCACAGGGATCGACGCCGGTGACGGAGCCGGTGCCCGTGGCGGACTCGGTACCCGTGGCCCGGACGACCTGATCGCCGCCTGAGCCGCCGCGCGTTCCTGGGAGGAACAGGGCCAGGCTCGCCGGGCACGACGGGACTAGCGTGCGGTCGTGCCCGGCACGACCGTCCCGCAGGCTCTCGCGCTCCCCGAGCGCGAGCCCGCCGTCGTGCTCGACGGCGGGCTGCTCGTGGTCGAGGCGAACCGGCGGTGGCGCACCCTGCACGTGCCCTTCGCCGACCTGTCCGACGTAGGCAGGATGGTGTTCCGCGACCCTGCCGCCGCGTCGTTCTTCGTCGACCGCCGACACGAGGAGCACGACGTGGTGGCAGCCCTGCTGGACGCCGTCGACGACGAGCACACCCGGCAGGCGGCACGAGCCGCCGTCCGCCGGCTCCGGGAGGAGAGTCCCCGCTTCGAGAGCCTGTGGGGCGGACGTCGTCTGCGCCTCAAGCTCCTCGACACGTACGCGGTACGCCACCCCGACCTCGGTGTGCTGACCTTCGACCGCCGGACCTTCCGTCGCGACGGCCTCCTGCTGCGCGTCGCGACGCCGCGGCCCGCGACGTCGCGGCTGCTCCCCCTGCTCGACCACCTGCCGGCCTGAGACCTCGCCGCCACCCCGCACCTTTGATCCGTCGAACGTAGGAGCGGTCGCTCCATGGGCGCTCATCAGGCGACCACCCCTACGTTCGCCGCCGTGCGCCCGTCCAGGCCCGTTGCCTGGTTGCGTCACGGCTAGGAAACCGACGGCCTGGTTCACCCGCTCGCCGCACGTGACTCTGGTTGTGCCCCCGGACGAGGGGCACAAACCACCCAGTAGAAGGAGTCACGACCATGACCGGAATCATCACCCCTGGTGCCCTCGACGGACGCGTGGCTGTCGTCACGGGAGCGTCGAGCGGCATCGGCGAGGCGACCGCGGAGATGTTCGCGGCCCTCGGCGCCAAGGTCGCCCTGCTCGCCCGCCGCGCCGACCGCCTCGACGCCGTCGTGGCACGCATCCGCGAGAACGGCGGCACGGCGCTCGCGGTCCCGACGGACGTCACGGACCGCGCGCAGGTGCTGGCCGCAGCAGGCCGCATCGCGGACGAGCTCGGCGAGGTGGACCTGGTGTTCGCCAACGCGGGCGTCCAGCTCATCGCCTCGATCAGCGACCTGAAGGTCGAGGACTGGGACGCCCAGATCGACCTCAACGTCAAGGGCGTCATGAACACGATCCAGGGCTTCCTGCCCGCCCTGGAGTCCGCCGCTGCCGCGGGCCGGACGGCGGACCTCGTCACCACGTCGTCGATCGCCGCCACGCGGGTCCTGGAGAAGTTCCAGGTCTACTCGGGCACCAAGGCGTACGTCAGCCACATCACCCGCCTGCTGCGCACCGAGCTCGGCCGCAAGAACGTCCGCGTCTCGACCGTCGAGCCGGGCATGGTCGACACCGAGCTGCCCGACCACGTGACCGATCCGGACGCGAGCAAGCTCATGGCCGACCTGATCGAGCAGATCGACGTGCTCCAGTCGCGCGACGTCGCCGAGACGGTCTCGTTCGTCGCCGGCCTGCCGAGGCACGTGAACCTCACCGAGATCACGATCCTGCCGACGCAGCAGATCATCTGAGGGCCGTCATGACCGATCGATCCACCGACCGGTTCGCGCAGTACCCGCTGGACAAGGTCCACCGGCTCTTCGAGCCGGGACCCGTCGTGCTGGTCTCCACCTCGGAGGGGCGGCGCGCGAACCTGATGACCAACGGGTTCAACATGCCGGTGCGGCACTCGGCGACGCTCGCCCTGGTCGTCGGGCCGTGGGACCACTCGTACACGGCGCTGCGTGAGACCGGCGAGTGCGTCATCGGCATCCCGGGCCGTGAGCTCCTCGAGACGGTCGTCGACATCGGCAACGTGTCGGGCGCCGACGTCGACAAGTGGGACCGCTACGGCCTGACCCCGGCGCCCGCGGCGACGGTGCGGGCCCCGCTCGTGGCGGAGTGCTTCGCCAACGTGGAGTGCACCGTCGCGGACGACCGCCTCGTGGACGACTACAGCCTGTGGCTGCTCCGGATCGAGCGGGCCTGGATCGATCCGGCCGCACCTGCCGGTGCGGAGATCCATCACCGCGGCGACGGCACGTTCTCCGCGAACGGCGAGCGGATCGACCTGCGGGCGCGCATGACGAAGTGGGAAGCGCTGACCCACGACTGACGACCGAGGCGGCGCGGGTGCGCCCGCGCCGCCCGGCGGAGGAAGACACGAGCAGGAAGACACAGGAGGGAGACGAGAGATGGAGATCGAGGGCAGGACCGTCGTGCTCACCGGCGCGACCAGCGGGATCGGCGCGGCGGCGGCCTGCCGACTCGCACAGGAGGCGGACCTCCTGGTCGTGCAGGGTCCGGAGCCCGAGACTGACGTCGCGCCGCTACTGCGGGAGCTGCGCGCCGCGGGCCGGGCACGCGTGGAGTACGTGAGCGCGGACTTCGCGTCGTTCGCGGAGGTCCGCAAGGCCGCGCGGCAGGTGCTCGGGACGGCGGAGGGGATCGACGTGCTGATCAACAACGCCGGCGTGCCGGGCAGCATGGGCCGGCAGCTCACGGCCGACGGCAACGAGAGGACGATCCAGGTCAACTACCTGGCCCTCGCCCTCTGGTCGGACCTTCTGGTCCCCGGCATGAACGACGGCGGACGCATCGTCAACGTCGGCTCGACGACGCACCGGATGACCTCCCTCGCGCTGGACGACATCAACCTGCGGCGCGGGTACGACCCGGTGCGGGCGTACGCGCAGTCCAAGCTCGCGATCGTCACCTACTCGGCCTGGCTCGCCGGCCGGCTGCCGCGCGGCATCAGCGTCGTCGCGATCAGCCCCGGCGTCATCAGCACCGGCCTGCTGCACGCCATGTTCGGCGGCGGTGGAGCACCGGTGGCCCACGGGGCGCAGCGCATCCGCGAGGCGGTGCTCGCCGACGTCCCCTCCGGTACCTACATCGACGACGGCGACGTCGTCGCCGCGAGCGACGACGCGCTCGACACGACCACCCAGGACAGGCTCGCCGAGCTCACCCGGCACCTGACCGCCTGACCACTGACCGCCTGACCACTGACCTACGGAGCGGCGAACCGCTCCGTGACCCGAGAAAGAAGTCGCGACACAGAGAGGAACACCCTCATGGGAAAGCTGGACGGAAAGGTCGCCATCATCACCGGAGCCGCTCGTGGGATGGGCGCGGCGCACGCACGACTCTTCGTGGCGGAGGGTGCCAAGGTGGTGCTCGCCGACGTGCTCACCGAGCAGGGCGAGCAGGTCGCCAAGGAGCTCGGTGACGCCGCACGCTTCGTCGAGCTGGACGTGCGTGACCGGGACCGGTGGACGGTGGTGGTCGACACCGCCGTGCGCGAGTTCGGCCGCGTCGACATCCTGGTCAACAACGCCGGGATCTTCCGCCGTGAGCCGATCGAGACGCACAGCCACGAGATGTGGGACGAGGTCATCGGCGTCAACCTGACCGGCGTGTGGAACGGGACCAAGGCCGTCATCGACGCCATGCGCGAGGCCGGCGGTGGTTCCATCATCAACGTCTCGTCGACGGCGGGCATCACCGGCTACGCGTACCTGCCCGCGTACTCGGCGTCCAAGTGGGCGCTGCGCGGCCTCACCAAGGCGACGGCGCTCGACCTCGGCGGGTTCGGCATCCGCGCCAACACGGTGCACCCCGGATTCGTGCGGACGCCCATGACCGAGGAGCTCGGCGACAACACCGCCAACGTCGCCCTGCACCGCCAGGCGGAGGACACGGAGATCTCGCCCCTCGTGCTCTTCCTGGCGAGCGACGACTCCGCCTTCTCCACCGGAGGCGAGTTCATCGCCGACGGCGGCGAGTCGGCAGGCATCCCGGCCCGGTAGCAGCGACGGCAGGGCCGCCCTCCCGGGACTCGAGGAGGGCGGCCGGCCCGTCTCCCACGACCGGGATGCCCATGACTCTCAGCGCAGCGTCGGCCCTTCCACCGCCACCGGCCCGGGTGCCCCGCGGTGCTCGATCTGCAGGTTGACGGTGCTGCGCGACGTCGGGATCACGGCGAGCTGGGCCTCGCTGCCGCCGGTGTCGATGGCGCGCACGTGCACGTGCCCGTCCTTGAGACGGATCGCGAACTGGTCGGTCCCGGAAACGAAACGCACTTCGCTGTCGTCGGTGATCACCGTGGGGCCCGAGGGCAAGGTCTTCGGCATGGGTACAGCATGCCGGACGCATGCCGGACGGCCTACGCGATCGCGCCGGCGCAGCCCATCGCCGTGTCGGACGGGGCAGCACCACCGGTGCGCCGCAGGTGCGCCTCACCCCACACCCGCACTCCCTCGACGACGGGCAGCACGGTGGCCCCGTACGGGGTGAGCCGGTAGATGACGGGCGCGGGGACCGGTCCGGTCACCACACGTTCGACGAGCCCGTCGGCCTCGAGCTCGCGGAGCTGTTCGGCCAGCACCTTGGCCGTGATGGGCACCCCTCTGCGGCGCAGGCCGGCGAAGTGGGACTCCCCGTGGGCGAGCCAGTAGAGCAGGGTCAGCTTCCACTTCCCGCCGATCGCGGTGAACGCCGCCGCCATCGGGCAGCCCGGCAGCGGATTGGGACGAGAGGGGTTACCCGCAGGTGCCTTCTTGTTCACTGTCGTGCCCCGCTCGATAGTCGGGTCATGACCATTCCATACCGAAAGATCCTGACCGCAAGCCTTTCCGCTCTCCCGCTGTTCGCGACGGCGGCATCGGGCGGCGCCGCACCACCCCCCGCGTCGTCCACGACCGTCGACGGCCAACGGGACTTCGACTGGGAGATCGGCACCTGGCGCACCAGCGTGCGGGTCCTCGCCGACCCGCTCTCGGAGTCCCCGGACGAGTGGCTCCGGTTCACCGGCACCAGCACGGTGCGGCCGCTCGCGGACCGGCGGGCCAACGTCGTCGAGCTCGACGTGTCGGGGCCGGACGGCCGTATCGAGGCGCTCAACCTGAGGCTGTACGAGCCGCAGGCGCAGCGGTGGAGCCTGACCTTCGTCAACCTGCGCGACGGCCTGCTCACGCCCGCGGTGTACGGCGGGTTCCGCGACGGCGTCGGCGAGTTCTACGGCGACGACCGGCTCGGTGACCGTCCGATCAAGGTGCGGTTCCTCGTCGTCCGCGTGAGCAAGGACGAGGCGCGGTTCGAGCAGGCGTTCTCGGCCGACGGCGGTACGACGTGGGAGACGAACTGGATCGCCGTGGACCGCCGGGTCCGGCGCTGACGGCAACGGATCGCTCTGCCGTGTTCTGCGTCGCGGCCAGGTAGAGTCGGAGTCCGGCCACATCGGTTGCCTTGCCCGCCAGCTCGGGAACCGGCCGGGAACCGGAACGACTCGGCCCGCCAAGGCTGCGCACCCGCAGGCCTCGCCTGCCGGAGCCGACGCCGGGCCGGATCTCGCCTGTGTTCACGGAAGCGTCCGGCGGCGTGTCACCATCGGCGTGTGCGCGGGGCGGGGCGGTGCCCGCGGGTGAACCGCGCGGTGTCTCGGCGGCCGATCGGGCGCCCTGGCCGGGGGCTGCCTGCCTCCCGGGCCGGTTGCTCGACGTCCGGACGGTCCCGGGCGCGGGTGTGGGAACGGTGCGTAGCGCCGCAGGCGCGTACGCACGCAGCGAAGGAGGAGATGTGGCCCGAGCAGGACAACGCCGGCCCGGTCGCGCACGGACGGGGTCCGGCGGCCAGCGCCGTCGCGCCCCGCGGCCCGCCGAGCAGGGGATCATCCCGGTGCTCGCGGAGGTCGCGCGCGAGGTCGACGACGCGGTGCGCCGACCGCCGACGCGCCCGGCGGTGCGGACGAAGTTCCAGGTCGTCGCGCTCCTCATGCGCGAGGAGCGGGACCGGGTGCGGGCCGACGGCGAGCTGTCCGAGTCCCAGCGGGCTCAGCAGCTCAAGCGGCTGGACGGGGTGGGGACGCTGCTGGCGCGGATCGCTGCCCGGGACACCTCCCTGCTCGAGCTGCTCGCCGAGGACGCCAAGGTCTCCGACGCCGCGCGCACCTTCAAGGCGACCATGATGCGCGCCGCTGGGCTGGAGCCGCCCGAGGAGCCGCCGCCGGCCCCGCCGGCCGCCCCGGCGCCCGGTGCCGAGAAGCGCGTGGTGCCCCGCTCGGTGATCTCGCGCCAGCTGGCTAACCCGTTCCTCGCCCCGGACTTCGAGGCCGCCGCCGAGCGGCAGACTCCGCGTGTCCGCCGGCTGGCCGGCTGGGAGCTGCTCGAGCCGCTCTTCCGTTCCTTCGAGCACGCCGGCCCCGGCGCGCCCGCCTGCATGCCGCTGCCTGGTGCGCGGTCGGTGTCGGCTCCCCGCGGCCGAAAGCTGATGCCCCACCAGGCCGAGGTCGTCGAGGCCACGGCCCGCGGGCACCGCACCTTCCTGCTCGCCGACGAGCCGGGGCTCGGCAAGACCGCCCAGGCGCTGCTCGCCGCCCAGGCGGCGGACGCCTACCCTCTGCTGGTCGTCGCGCCCAACGTGGTCAAGACGAACTGGGCGCGGGAGGTCGGGATGTGGACGCCGAACCGACGTCCGACGGTCGTCCACGGTGACGGTGAGCGGGTCGACGGGTTCGCGGACGTCGTGATCGTCAACTACGAGGTCCTGGACCGGCACGTCGGGTGGCTCGGTGACCTCGGCTTCCGCGGCATGATCGTCGACGAGGCGCACTTCATCAAGAACAAGGGCTCCCAGCGTTCCCGGCACGTGCTCGCCGTCTCCGAGCGGATCCGGGACCGAGCCGCCCGGCCGCTCCTGATGGCGCTCACCGGCACCCCGTTGATCAACGACATCGAGGACTTCCGGGCGATCTGGCAGTTCCTCGGCTGGATCGACGACGAGAAGCCGCTCGGTCCGCTGCTGGCCGCCCTCGAGGACACCGGGCTCACCCCGGCCGATCCCGGGTTCTACCCTGCCGCCCGCAGCAGCGTGATCGACATGGGCATCGTGCGCCGCCGCAAGGCCGACGTCGTCGCCGACATCCCGGCCCGCCGGGTGGCGGACCTGCCGGTCGAGCTCGACGGCGCCGCCGGCCGCTCGATCCGTGCCGCCGAGGCGGCGCTCGCCCGCCGTCTGGTGGACCGCTATCGGTCCGCCGTGCAGGCGCGTGCCGAGAGCTCCGTGGTGGACGACGTCGTCACGGACGGGGTGGACCTCGACCTCGCGCGCCGGGTGGCGGCGGCCGAGCTGAAGGACTCGAGCTCGAAGGCCAAGGGCGAGAACGTGTTCACCATGGTCCGCCGGATCGGCCAGGCCAAGGCGGGGCTGGCCGCCGACTACGCCGCACAGCTGGCCCGCAACGTCGGCAAGGTCGTGTTCTTCGCCAAGCACGTCGACGTCATGGATCAGGCCGAGCAGACCTTTGCCGACCGCGGCATCGGCTACACCTCGATCCGCGGCGACCAGACGCCCAAGGCGCGCGAGAAGAGCATCGCCGCGTTCACGGACGACCCCGACGTGACGATCGTGGTGTGCTCCCTGACGGCGGCCGGAGTCGGGCTGAACCTCCAGGTGGCCTCCAACCTGGTCCTGGCCGAGCTGTCCTGGACCTACGCCGAGCAGACCCAGGCCATCGACCGGATCCACCGGATCGGCCAGGCCGAGCCCGTCACCGCCTGGCGGGTCATCGCGGCGCAGACCATCGACTCCAAGATCGCCGAGCTGATCGACAGCAAGTCCTCTCTGGCCGCGAGGGCGCTGGACGGGGCAGGCGAGGAGGACACCGCGTCGTCCACGGACGTCCAGCTCGACGCCCTTGTCGGCCTGCTCACCGACGCGCTCGCCGCGGAGGACACCGCCTGAGCGAACCGAGCTGAGCCCACCCGGACAGCCGTGCGGCCGGCACCGGGAGGCGTCGTTGCGAGCACAAGGGGCCCGTGGTTGCCTCGACAATATGAGCAAATCCGACGGCCAGTCCCATAACGTCTTCGTGCTCGGCATGACCGACCTGCAGCGGGAGGAGCTGCAGAGCATGCGGAACGCCGCGCGCTACCGGTTCCACTCGCTGCTCGACTACGAGACGCTCGTCCGCGACACGAACTACGACTTCGACGCCCTGCTCGATCAGGCCCGCGCCCAGCTCGCCGAGTTCTCCGGGCCGGTCGACGCCATCGTGTGCCACTGGGACTTCCCGAGCTCGCTGCTGGCGCCCGTGCTGTCGCACGAGCACGGCATTCCCGCTCCGTCCGTGGCCAGCATGCTCCAGTGCGAGCACAAGTACTGGAGCCGGCTGGAGCAGCAGCGGTCGGTCCCCGAGGTGGTCCCCGGCTTCGCCGCGTTCGACCCGTTCGCGGACGACGCCCTGGACCAGGTGGGTCTCCCGTACCCGTTCTGGGTGAAGCCGGTCAAGGCGCACTCGTCGAACCTGGGTTTCGAGATCCACGACAAGAAGGAGTTCGAGGCGGCCCTGGAGGAGATCCGGGCGGAGATCACCGACGTCGGTGACGCGTTCAACCAGGTGCTGAGCCGGGTGGACCTCCCGGAGAGCCTCCGCGGGGCGGACGGGAACACCTGCCTCGCCGAGGAGATCATCACGGGCATCCAGGTCGCCCCTGAGGGTGTGGTCGCGCAGGGCCGGTTCAGCGTGCACGGCATCGTCGACATGCACAAGGACCCTTCCGGGCACAGCATCGACCACCTGGACTACCCGGCGGTGACCGTCCCGGCCGAGGTGCAGCAGCGCATGGTCGACACGGCGGAGCGGTTCCTGCGGCACATCGGGTACGACAACGGCGCCTTCAACGTCGAGTACATGTGGGACCCGGAGACGGACCTCCTGCGGCTCATCGAGGTGAACACGCGTATCTCGCAGTCCCACACCGAGCTCTTCCTCAAGGTCGACGGCACGTCCAACCACGAGGTCGCCATCGACGTCGCGCTGGGCGAGGCGCCCGAGATGCCGCACGGGGAGGGACCGTTCGCCGTCGCCGGCCAGTGGCACATCTTCCACGACGCCGACGCGGTGGTGCGCGGCGTCCCCGGGGAGAAGGAGCTGGCCGCCCTCGAACGCGCCCTGCCGGGCACGAAGGTCACCCTGCAGGTGTCACCCGGCGACCGGCTCTCCGACCTGCCCCACCAGGACAGCTACCGGTTCAAGCTGGGCAGCGTCTACTTGGGGGCCGACGACCACGACCAGCTCGCCGCCCGGTTCCGCCAGGCGGTGGACCTGTTGCCCTTCGAGCTCGAACCCGTCACCGAGGAGGCCACCGGATGAGAACAGCCACCGACCTGCCGCACGAGGTCGAGACCGTCGAGAACGTGTTCATCCCGGTGCGCGACGGCCAGCACGTGGCCGCGCGGATGTGGGCACCGGTCGACGCCGCGACGCGTCCCGTCCCCGCGGTCGTGGAGTACATCCCCTATCGCAAGCGGGACGCGACGCGCGGCCGGGACGCGTACAACCACCCGTACATCGCCGGGCACGGGTACGCCTGCGTGCGGGTCGACCTCCGCGGCAGCGGAGACTCCGACGGCGTGCTGGTGGACGAGTACCGCGACCAGGAGCTCCATGACGCCGAGGACGTGATCGCCTGGCTCGCGGAGCAGCCGTGGTGCGACGGCAACGTCGGGATGATGGGCATCTCGTGGGGTGGATTCAACAGCCTCCAGGTGGCCGCCGGGGCACCGCCGGCGCTCAAGGCGGTCGTCAGCGCGTCGGCCACCGACGACCTGTACGTCGACAACATGCACTACATGGGCGGCTGCCTGCTGGCGGACAACCTGTCGGAGGCGACGGTGATGTTCGCGTTCAACAGCCTGCCGCCCGACCCCGCCGTGGTCGGCGACCGTTGGCGCGAGATGTGGCACGAACGGCTCGAGGGCAGCGGGCTGTGGCTGGACACCTGGTTGCGGCACCAACGACGGGACGACTACTGGAAGCCGGCGTCGGTCTGCGAGGACTACTCGCGGGTGCGGTGCCCGGTGATGGCCGTCGGCGGCTGGGCGGACGGCTACACCAACGCCATCTTCCGGCTCCTGGAGAACCTCGACGTCCCCCGCAAGGGGCTGATCGGCCCCTGGGGGCACCGCTATCCGCACCTCGGCGTGCCGGGACCGGCCATCGGCTTCCTCCAGGAGATGGTGCGCTGGTGGGACCACTGGCTCAAGGGGATCGACACCGGTCTCGAGGACGAGCCGATGCTGCGCGCGTGGATGCAGGACAGCGTCCCGCCCAGCGCGTCCTACGAGGACCGGCCCGGCCGCTGGGTGGCCGAACCGAGCTGGCCGGCGCCCGGGGTCGAGGACCGGGAGTACCGCTTCACGCCCCACCACCTGTCGCCGGTGGGCGGCGCGCACGTGGCGCTGGAGGGTGACGGGTCGGGCGAGCAGCAGGTGAGCCTGCGCTCGCCCCTCAGCGTCGGGATGTTCGCCGGCAAGTGGGCCTCCTACTCGGCGGTGCCGGACCTGCCGTACGACCAGCGGGAGGAGGACGGCGGCGCCCTCGTGTTCGAGACGGAGCCGCTCGCGGAGCCCCTGGAGCTCCTCGGGCTGCCGTGCGTCGCGCTCGAGGTCTCCGCGGACCGTCCGGTGGCACAGCTCGCCGTCCGGCTGTCCGACGTCTCCCCGGACGGGGAGGCGACCCGCGTGACGTACGGGGTGCTGAACCTGACGCACCGCGACGGCAGCGAGCACCCCGAGCCGCTGGAGCCCGGCCGCATCTATCCGGTGACGGTCCAGCTCAACGGCATCGCCCAGTCCCTGCCCGCCGGGCACCGGCTGCGGGTCTCGATCTCCACGTCGTACTGGCCGCTGGTCTGGCCGGCCCCCGAGCCGGCGACCGTGACGATCACCACCGGCAGCAGCGCCCTGCACCTGCCGGTCCGCCGCCCCCGTCCCGACGACGAGGACCTCCGCCCCTTCGGGGAGCCGGAGGCCGCCGAGGAGGACGCGACCACGGTGCTCGCCACCGGCGAGCACTCGTGGCGTGTGACGAGAGACCTCGCCACGGACGTCTCGACACTGGAGATCGTCAACGACCAGGGCACCTTCCGGCTCGAGGACACCGGCACGGTGATCCATCGCGACACCCGCGAGTGGTACAGCTTCCGGTGGAACGACGTGACCTCCGTACGGGGCGAGACCCGTACCGTCCGCCGGCTGGAGAACGGCGACGACTGGCGCGTGGAGGTGGTCACGCGCACCGTCCTGACATGCACGGCGACCGACTTCCTGATCAACGCGCAGCTCGACGCGTACGAGCTGGACGAGGCACAGGGAGACCCGCGCGTCTACTCGCAGAACTGGCAGCGACGGATCGCTCGCGACCTGGTCTGAGGCGACCGTCTCAGGACGGGGTCGTCACCGGTTGCGTACCAGGGCACGCGTGACCGCGACGACGATCGTGGCCCCCACCAGCGTGCCGACCAGCACGAGGATCGCCCCGACCGCCCACAGCCCGGAGTCGTCGGTCGACGCGGCGTGGAGGGTCCAGGCCGCCGTGAAGGGCATGCTGACGGCGAGCACCGCGAGCCAGGCCGGGAGCACCACGGAACCGACCACCACCAGCCCGACGAGCACGACGACGCACGCGATCACCTGAGGCGCCTCGTAGGGCCCGGAGACGTTCCCGGTCGCGGCATCGACCTCACGGGTCGTGTCGCGGCCGAGGGTCCACCAGGTCGCCGTCGTCAGGGCGGCGATGACGAACGTGGCGAGAGCGGTCAGGTACTTGTTCTGCGGCATGGCCACCATTGTGGCGATACGTTGGCGCCATGGCCGTCGTCCTCCATCGTGCGTCGCGCACGGACCTGCTCGTACGAGGGCTGGGGGACCTGCTGGCGGCGCCCCTGGACGATCCGTTCGCCACCGAGGTCGTCGTCGTGCCGGCGCGCGGCGTCGAACGCTGGCTCGCGCAGCGGCTCAGCCACCGGCTCGGTGCCGCCCCCGGGCGCGACGACGGGGTGTGCGCCGGCGTCGACCTGCGCTCGCCGGCGTCGTTGTTCGCCGACGTCACGGGCACCAGGGACGACGACCCGTGGGCGCCGGACGCCCTGACCTGGCCGCTGCTGTCGGCGATCGACGCGTACCTCGACGAGCCGTGGGCGGCACTGCTCGCCCAGCACCTGGGACACGGTATGCCGGGGGAGGAGGGCGACCTGCGCCGCGGGCGGCGGTTCGCCGTCGCGCGCCGCCTGGCCCGGCTCTTCGCCGGCTACGCCACCCAGCGGCCGGCTCTCGTCGCCGACTGGGTCGCGGGCCGGGACACCGACGGGTGCGGGCGCCCGGTACCCGCGGACCTCGCGTGGCAGCCGCCGTTGTGGCGGGCGACGGCCGAGCGGGTCGACGCCGAACCGCCGCACGTGCGGCAGGCCGCCGTCGTCGAGCGGCTGCGCACCGAACCGGACGCGTTCGACCTCCCGGGACGCCTTTCCCTGTTCGGCCACACACGCCTCGCCGCGAGCGAGGTGGAGCTGGTCGGTGCGCTCGGCGGGCACCGCGACGTGCACCTGTGGCTGCCGCACCCGTCGGCCCGGCTCTGGTCGGCGCTCGCGGACCTCGGAGGGCCCGTCGACCGGGCGGCCGACCGCTCCCACGAACGGGTCGGGCACCGGCTCCTGGCCACGCTCGGCCGCGACACGCGGGAGCTCCAGCGCACGCTCTCCGCCCTCGGCCCGTCCGCCGTCGACCAGTCCGCCGTCGACCTGCGCGACCAGCCGGTCGGCGGCGACGGCGGCACGGCGCCCACGAACCTCCTGGGGATGCTGCAGCACGACCTGCGGGCCGACGCCGTCGGCGAGGCGAGCGCACGCCTGCTGGACCCCGCCGACCGCTCGGTCCAGGTGCACGCCTGCCACGGCCCGGCGCGACAGGTCGAGGTGCTGCGCGACGTGCTGGTCGGCCTGCTGGCCGACGACCCCTCGCTCGAACCGCGCGACGTCCTCGTCATGTGCCCCGACATCGAGACCTACGCGCCCCTGGTCGCCGCAGCCTTCGGGCTGGCCGACGTCGTCGGGCCGCACGGCCATCCCGCGCACGGCCTGCGCGTGCGGCTCGCGGACCGGGCGCTGGACCGGACCAACCCGCTGCTCGCCGTGCTGGCGCGCCTCCTGGACCTCGCCGGCGGGCGGGCGGGGGTGCGCGACGTCCTGGACCTCGCCCACGCGGAACCCGTGCGCCGCCGCTTCGGGTTCCGCGACGACGACCTGGACCAGCTCGCCCGGTGGGCGCGCGAGACCGGCGCGCGGTGGGGATTCGACGCCGAGCACCGCGCCGAGTTCGGCCTGTCCGACTACGGGTCGGGCACCTGGCAGGCGGGCGTCGACCGGCTGCTGGCCGGGGTCGCGATGTCGGACGACACGGGCACCTGGCTGGACCGCACCCTGCCGCTGGACGACGTCGGCAGCGGGCAGGCCGAGCTCGTCGGCCGGCTGACCGAGCTCGTGGAGCGGCTGCGCGACGTCACCGACGCGCTCGTCGGCGAGCATCCGCTCGGGCACTGGCTCACCGTGCTCGAGGACGGCGTCGCGGCGCTCACCGCCGTGCCGGCCACCGACACGTGGCAGCTCGCCCAGGTGCGGCGCGAGCTCGCCCGGGTGCGCGACGACGCGGCCGACCCGGCGGTGGTCCTGCGGCTGCCGGACATGCGGGCGCTGCTCGCCGACCGGGTGGCGGGCCGCCCGACCCGCGCGAACTTCCGCACCGGCACGCTGACGGTCGCCACGCTCGTGCCGATGCGGTCCGTGCCGCACCGCGTGGTCGCCCTGCTGGGCCTCGACGACGGCGTGTTCCCGCGTGTCGGCGTCACCGACGGCGACGACGTGCTGGCGCGCGACCCGAGGACGGGCGAGCGCGATCCCCGCAGCGAGGACCGGCAGCTGTTCCTCGACGCCATCCTCGCCGCCACCGAGACCCTCGTGGTGACGTACAGCGGTGCCGACGAGTACTCGGGCCAGGAGCGGCCCCCGGCCGTGCCGCTCGGCGAGCTGCTCGACGCGCTCGACGAGACGGCACGCACGCCCGATGGGCGCCCGGTGTCGGACGCCGTGACCGTCCGGCACCCGCTGCAGCCCTTCGACCGGCGGAACGTCGAGCCGGGAGCCCTCGTACCCGGGTCCGCCTTCACGTTCGACCGCGCGGCCCTCACGGGTGCCCGCGCGGCGGCCGGCACGCGAGCGCCGTCGGCGCCGTTCCTGGCAGCGCCGCTCCCGGAGCCCGCACCTCCGGACGACGGCGTCGTCGCGCTCGACGACCTGCTCGCGTTCTACCGCTCGCCGGCGCGCGGGTTCCTCACCCAGCGCCTCGACGTCGGCAGCGCCTGGGCGGAGGACCCGCTCGACGACGGCCTGCCCGTCGAGCTCGACGGGATCGGCCGCTGGGCGGTCGGCGAGCGCGTGCTGCGGGACGTCCTGTCCGGCGCCGTGCTCGCCGACGCCGTCCAGAAGGAGTGGCGGCGCGGGCAGCTGCCGCCGGGACGCCTGGGCTGGCGCCTCCTGCGGGGCATCGCCGACGAGGTGGGGCCGCTCGCCGAGGCTGCCGGAGGACTGCGGGCGAGCCCCGCGCGAGCCGTGGACGTCGACGTGGACCTGGCCGACGGACGCAGCCTGCGCGGCACGGTGCCGGGCGTGCACGGCGACCGCCTGGTCGCGGTGGCGTACAGCAGGCTCAGCGGAAGGCACCGCCTGCAGTCGTGGGTCCGGCTGCTGGCGCTCGCGGCGTCGGACGACGACCGCCCCTGGGTCGGCTACACGCTCGGCCGGCCCGCGAACCCCCGGTCGCGCGGGACGTGGCAGGGGTCGCGGCAGGGGCCGCTCGACCACACGGCCGTCGACCTGCTGCGTGACCTGGTCGCGCTGCGCGACCGCGGGCTGACCGAGCCCTTGCCGCTGCCGGTCAAGGCGTCGCTGGCCTACGCCGAGGCGCGCCGGACCGGCGCCGACCCCGGTGACGCGCGGTTCCGGGCGGAGCAGCAGTGGGTCGGGCAGAGATGGGGTCAGAAGGGGTCCGACGGGCGCCCGCAGGGCGAGGCCGCGGAACCCGAGCACGTGCGGGTCCACGGGGCGGACGCTCCGCTGCCGGCGACCGGGCAGGAGCCGCGGCCGGGCGAGGAGCACCCCGGGGAGACGACCCGCCTCGGCGCCCTGGCGATGCGCATGTGGAGCCCGCTGCTGCAGAACGAGAGGTTCAGCGACTGATGGATGTCTTCGACCTGACCGGGCCTCTGCCGCGGGGGACCGCCCTGCTGGAGGCGAGCGCGGGGACCGGCAAGACCTTCGCGATCGGCGCGCTCGTGACCAGGTACGTCGCCGAGGGTGTCGTGCCGCTCGACGAGATGCTCGTCGTGACCTTCGGCCGGGCCGCGACCCAGGAGCTGCGCGACCGGGTGCGTGGCGCACTGCTGCGGGCCGAGCGCACGTTCGCCGCCGCCCTCGCGGGCCGCGAGACCGGCCCGGTGGACGCCGTCCTCGCGGCGCTGCTCGACGTCGACGACGCCGAGCGGGTCGCCCGGCACCGGCGGCTGGCCGACGCCCTGGCCACGTTCGACCACGCCACCATCGCCACGATCCACCAGTTCTGCCAGCTGGTGCTGCGCTCGCTGGGTGTCGCGGGGGACACCGAGCCGGGCGCCGAGCTGGTCGACTCCCTGGCGGAGCTCACCGTCGAGGTCGTCGACGACCTGTACCTGCGCCGGTACGGGAACGCCGAGCACCCGCCCCCGTTCGACCGGGCGGGCGCCCTCGAGGTCGCCCGCGACGCCGTCGAGGACCCGCGCGCCGCGCTCGCCGACGCCGACCCGGACGACGCCGTCGGCTCGGCGCGGGTGGCCTTCGCCCGGGAGGTGCGCGCCGAGATGGAGCGCCGCAAGCGGCGGCTCGGGATCCTGTCCTACGACGACCTGCTCGCCCGCCTCGCCGACACGCTCGACCCGGCCTCGGCCGACGGCGGCACCGCCGTCGGCGCGCGCATGCGGGAGAGCTGGAAGGTCGTGCTGGTCGACGAGTTCCAGGACACCGACCCCGTGCAGTGGCAGGTGCTGGAGCGGGCCTTCGGTGCGGGCGGGGCCCAGGCCCTGGTGCTCGTCGGTGACCCCAAGCAGGCGATCTACGCGTTCCGCGGCGGCGACGTCGTCGCCTACCTCGACGCCGCCCGGGGCGCGACCACGCGTGCGACGCTCGGCACCAACTGGCGTTCCGACGCCCCGCTGGTCGACACGCTCGGCGTGGTCCTGCGCAACGCGGCGCTCGGTCACGAGGAGATCGTGGTGCACCCGGTGACCGCCGAGCGTGCGGGCAGCCGGCTGGCGGGTGCGCCGCACCCCGCGCCGGTGCGCCTGCGGCAGGTGCTGCGCGACGGACTGCCCCAGTACAAGGGCCTCGTCAAGGCCGCGCCGGCCCGCGAGCACGTGGCGGCCGACCTCGCGGCCGACGTCGCGGGCCTGCTCGCCTCCGGCGCGACGTGGGACGGGCGCCCCCTGGCGGCGGGCGACGTCGCCGTCCTCGTCTCGATCCGGGCGCACGGCCGCCTGGTGCAGGACGCGCTCGCCCAGCGCGGCGTCGCGGCGGTCATGGCGGGCGGGGACGTGTTCGCCACGCCCGCCGCCGACGAGTGGCTGACCCTGCTGGAGGCGCTGGAGTCACCTCACCGGTCCGGCCTGGTGCGCGCCGCGGCGCTGACGTGCTTCCTCGGACGCACCCCCGCCGACCTCGACGCCGGCGGCGAGGACGTGACCGCGCGCGACGCCGACACCCTGCACGGCTGGGCGCTCCTGGCGCGCCACCGGGGCATCGCCGCGCTCCTGGAGGTAGCGGAGGAGCGGGGCCTCAGCGGCCGCCTGCTCGCCAGGGCGGAGGGCGAACGCCTGCTGACCGACGTCCGCCACCTCGGCCAGCTGCTGCACGAGCTGAGCGTCACCGAGTCGCTCGGGCTGACCGCCCTGGTCGCCTGGTTCCGCGACGAGCGGCGCCGCAGCGGCGCCACCGAGCGGCCCCGCCGCCTCGACTCCGACGCCGCGGCCGTGCAGATCGTCACCGTGCACGGCAGCAAGGGCCTGCAGTACCCCGTGGTGTACCTGCCGTTCGCCTACGACAACTACGCGCGACCGGTCGACACGGCCCTGTTCCACGACGAGCGCGGCGCACGGACCATCGACGTCTCCGGCTCCGGCGCGCACTGGGACGCCCACTGCGCCGCGCACCGCGCGGAGGCGGACGGCGAGGAGCTGCGCAAGCTCTACGTGGCCCTGACCCGCGCGCAGTCGCAGGTCGTGGCCTGGTGGGCGCCGACGTCGAGCACGCCGACCAGCGGCCTGCACCGGCTCGTGTTCGGCCGCGTGCCCGGTACGCGCGAGGTGCCGGGCACGCAGCCGGTCAAGGACGACGACTACGTCACCGACGTGCTGCGCAAGCTCCAGGCGCTGGGCGGACCGGCGGCCGAGCTCGCGGTCCCGGCGGCGGCGTCCGCACCGGCACCGGCGGATCCGCACCCGCCGTTCGGGGTGCGCGAGCTCCACCGTACGGTCGACACCGCGTGGCGGCGCACGTCCTACAGCGGCCTCGTCCAGACCGCCGCCGACGCTCCCTCCGTGGGCAGCGAGCCCGAGACCGGCGGAACCGACGACGAGCCCGCCGTACCTGGGCCCGGCCTCGAGGAAACGGTCGCGCCCGCCGCGGCGTCACCCATGGCCGACCTGCCCCGGGGCGCCGCCTTCGGTTCGCTCGTGCACGCGGTGCTGGAGCACGCCGACCCGCACGCGCCGGACCTCCGCGCCGAGCTGCTCGAGCACGTCGTCGACCAGCTGCGCTGGTGGCCCGTGCCGGCGGACCCCGTGGCGCTCGCGGACGCGCTCGTCCCGCTGCACCGCACGCCGCTCGGACCACTGGCCGACGGCCGCACGCTCGGCGAGATCGGCCTGCCGGACCGGCTGCGCGAGCTGACCTTCGAGCTACCGCTGAGCGGGGGAGACCTGCGGGGCCCCGGCCCTGGCCCCGGCCCGGGCGAGGCGCGGCTGGGCGACCTCGCCCCGCTGGTGCGCGCCCACCTGCCCGCCGACGACCCGCTCGCCGCCTACGCGGAGCACCTCGAGCAGCCGGTCCTGGGGGACCAGCCGCTGCGGGGCTACCTCACCGGCTCGATCGACGCGGTCCTGCGGCTGCCGACCGGGCGGTTCCTCGTCGTCGACTACAAGACGAACTTCCTCGGCCCCGCCGTGGCCGACTACTCGCGGCCCCGCATGGCCGAGGCCATGCTCCACTCGCACTACCCGCTGCAGGCGCTGCTGTACGGCGCGGTGCTGCACCGCTACCTGCGCTGGCGGCTTCGCGGCTACGACCCCGACGCCCACCTGGGCGGGGCGCTCTACCTGTTCGTGCGCGGCATGGCGGGTCCGGACACCCCCGACGCCGACGGCAGCCCCGCGGGTGTGTTCTCGTGGCGGACGCCGTCGTCGCTCGTGCTGGCGCTGTCGGACCTGCTCGACGGCGTCGCCGGGGCCGGCGGTGCCGCCGGCGTCGCTGGTGCCGACGGTGCGCCGGGTCGGGGGGCCGCATGAGCCCGGCGATCAAGCGCTGGACCGGCGACGACCCCCACGACGCCCGCCTGGCCCTCGGCGCGACGGGGCTGCTGCGCACCTTCAACGACGCGGGGGTGCTCACGGCCGCCGACGTCCATGTCGCACGCCGCACCGCCGACGTCGTGGGCGAGGACGACGAGACCGTGCGCCTCGCGGTCGCGCTCGCGGTACGCGCTGTGCGGCAGGGGTCGGTCTGCGTGGACCTGGGCTCGTTCGGCGCGGGCGCGTCGGACGCAGCCGCTACCCCCGCCGTCGTCCCGGCCGCTGCCCCCGCCGTCCAGGGCGGGTCCGGCACCGAGCCAGATCCGCTGCCCTGGCCCGTGGCCGAGGGCTGGCTGGAGCGCGTCGCGGCCAGCCCGCTCGCCGCACGTTCGGTGGTGCGGGCCGACCTCGGCCTGCTCTACCTCGACCGGTACTGGCGTGAGGAGCAGCAGGTACGGGACGACGTCGTCACGCGGCTGGCGCTCCCGGCGCCCGACGTCGACGAGC
Source organism: Promicromonospora iranensis (assembly GCF_028994775.1). Classification (GTDB taxonomy): domain Bacteria; phylum Actinomycetota; class Actinomycetes; order Actinomycetales; family Cellulomonadaceae; genus Promicromonospora; species Promicromonospora iranensis_A. Next base: position 306,785 of record NZ_JAJQMN010000005.1, read on the forward strand.
TGCTGCTGGAGCAGAGTGCCGCGCGGCTGTTCCCCGGCGACGCGTACGCCGAGCAGCGCGCAGCGGCGCTGTCGATCGCGCGCCGCCGCACCACGGTGCTCACCGGCGGGCCCGGGCGTGGCAAGACGACGACCGTGACCGGCCTGCTCGCGCTGCTCGCGGAGCAGGCGGAGCACACCGCCGGGCGGCGCCTGCGCATCGCGCTCGCCGCGCCCACCGGGAAGGCCGCCGCACGCCTGCAGCAGGCGGTGGCCGACGCGCTCGGCGCCCCGCCGGAGGCCGGCGGTCCCGAGCTGACCGGGGACGACCGGCGCCGGCTCACCGGGCTCCGGGCGGGCACCTTGCACCGGCTGCTCGGCCGGCGGCCCGGCTCGAGCACCCGGTTCCGGCACGACCGCTCCAACCGCCTGCCGCACGACGTCGTCGTCGTCGACGAGACGTCGATGGTCTCGCTCACGCTCATGGCCCGGCTCCTGGAGGCCGTGCGTCCCGACGCGCGGCTCGTGCTCGTGGGCGACCCCGACCAGCTCGCGTCCGTCGAGGCCGGTGCCGTCCTCGCGGACCTCGTCACCGGGCTCGGGGAGCGCGACGCCGACGCCGTGGCGGCCCTGGTCACCGACCACCGGTCCGAGAGCACCGCCATCACGCGGCTCGCCGCGGCGATCCAAGGCGGTGACCCGGAAGCGGTGCTCGCGGTCCTGGCGGAGGGCGAGGGCGCCGTGGAGCTCGTGCACCCCGACGACGCGGCCGGGCTCGGCCTCCTCCAGGACGAGCTGACGCGGCACGCCCTCGACGTGCGCGGCCTGGCGCTCGCCGGTGACGCGGCCGGGGCGCTGGCCGCCGCCGGGCGGCACCGGCTGCTGTGCGCCCACCGCGAGGGGCCGTGGGGTGTCGAGCACTGGAACCAGCAGGTCGAACGCCGGCTCGGCGAGGCGTCGGGTGCCTCGCTCGGCGCCGCGGTCGGCGCTCGGTGGTACCCGGGGCGGCCCGTGCTGATCACCGCCAACGACTACGGTCTGGGGCTGTTCAACGGCGACACCGGCGTCGTGGTCGCCGACGGTGAGAACCTGCGCGCCCATATCGACGGCGGCGCGTCGTTCGCCGTCTCCCGGCTCGGCGACGTCGACACGCTGCACGCCATGACCGTGCACAAGAGCCAGGGCAGTCAGGCCGACGCGGTGACGCTGCTGCTGCCGGACGTCACGTCACCGCTGCTGACGCGCGAGCTGTTCTACACGGCGGTCACGCGTGCGCGCCGGCGTGTGCGTGTGGTCGGCACCCCGGAGGCGGTGCGCGCCGCCGTCGGCCGGCGGGCGCGGCGGGCGACGGGCCTGGCGGCGCGGTTGCGGGGCTGAGCCGGGCCGTCCGAAGGGTTGCTCGCTCGGGTATACCGGCTGTGCCCCGGGCGTGGAACGTGTACACGTGTCATCACGCGGCCAGATCCATGATGACGTGCGCCGTCTCGGCCGGATGGGTGATCATCGGCCAGTGGCCGGCGTCGAGTGTGCGGTAGCGCCAGCCGAGCTGTTCCGCCGACACGTCAGCGGCCGGAGGGCTGGTCCGGAGGCAGCGCACGTAGGCCACGGACGCGTCCGTCGCGCTCAAGGGCTTGTTGATCGCAGGTTGGGTGTAGGTGCCGATCGGCTGCGCGGTCAGGTGCTGCTGCATCCAGGCGAAGTCGGCGTCGCCGATGCTGTTGTCCGGGTAGAGCTGGTCGAGCTGCTCCCGGGAGAACCACGGGATCGACCCTTCGTGGGCCAGGCTCGTCATGAACGTGGCGACGTCGGAACCCATGACGTCGAACCACGACTTGCCTGGCCGCGGCAGAACGGCATCGATGAGAACGAGCTGGCGGATGCTGTGCGGTCGCCTCTCGAGCACCGCTGCCGCGACGTAGCCGGCGAACGAGTGGGCGACGAGCGTGGCGTCCCGATGGCCGGTGAGGGCTCCGCTGACGTCTTCGACCCAGTCGTCCAGCCCGACGCCGGCCGCAGACGTCGCGTCGTCACCCGTGGTGCGCAGCTGTGGCGTCATCGTGTGCAGGCCGTGGTCGTTCAGGATTGGTGCGACACGTTCCCAGGCCCAGGGGCCCAGTCCGCCACCTCCGATGAGGACGATGGGGCTGTTCGCTGTCATGTGTCTGCTCCTACGCGGTTGATGAAGTCGGTCAGGTCGTCGATGAGCTCGGCGGGCGAATCCAGCGAGGCGACGTGGCCGCCGCCGTCGTGCGGGTCCAGGCCAGGGGCATTCATCGAGTAGATCCGCATGCCGCTTCCTGCACTCGCGGTCAGCCAGTACGCGTCGAGAGACCCGAGCGAACCCACCACAAGTTGGTAGCATGCTGTCACATTGCCACTGTAGAAGAATGACAGGTTGCTGTCAAAGGAGGTTTTCGTGAACGCCGATGCCGACGGAGCTCTGCATGCCGTCTTCGAGGTGAACCGTCTCCTGCGTGACGCCGGGGAGCGAGTGTCCGCAGCGGCGGGTCAGACGCATTCCCGGCGCATGGTCCTCCAGGCCGCCGGTGATCGCGCCACCGTCCCGGACATCGCTCGCCGGCTCGGGCTCCAGCGACAGAGCGTCCAGCGTGTCGCCGACGATCTGGTCGAGGCGGGCCTGGCGCGCTACGAGGACAACCCGCGTCATCGGCGGTCGCGGTTTCTCGTCACGACAGCAGCCGGAAAGAGTGCGCTAGAGGCGATCCAGCGCGCCCACCGCGATTGGGTCGCGGACCTGGAGGCCACGGTCGGCGACCTCGATTGGGCGCGCCTCGGAGCTGATCTGGACCGCATCGCGCGGGCCGTGGGGAATCGCCCGCAGTCTGCTGGATAGATGGCGGCTCGCGCGCCCGTCATCTGAGGTGACGATGACAGACACCCAGTCTCGTGTCGGCCGCTCGGCGCAGCCGGCCGTGGTCTCCTGGGCTGGACACAGTAGGTTGGCCGGGTGCCTCTCGTCTCACCGCCCCGGGTCCGTCGTCTGCTCGCCGTGCTCGGGGTCGCCCTGCTGGTCACGGCCTGGTCCGTGCCCGCTCGGGCGAGCGCTGTCCAGGTCTCCGCGCTCGATGAGGAGGCGGCCGCGTACGTCAGCGACTACGTCCAGCGCCACGGGTTGCCCGGCGCCGCCTACGCGGTGGTCCTGGATGGTGAGACCGTGACGGTCGGCGGCGCGGGCGGGGTCTCGGCCGACACCCTGATGCCCGTGGCCTCAGTGTCCAAGTCCATCACCGCCTTCGCGGTTCTCCAGCTCGTGGACCGCGGCCTGGTGGAGCTGGACGGACCCGTCACGGACTACCTGCCGTCGTTCTCCGTGGGCGGGACCGACCCTGCTGACATCACCGTGCGGACGCTGCTCGACCACACCTCCGGCCTGCCGAACCCGATGATCGTGCCCGCGACCGGTGACCTGGCCGACGACGTGGGGCACATCGCTCACCTGACGGTCGCATCGACCCCGGGCAGCTCGTACCGGTACAGCAACCTGAACTACTGGACCCTCGCGTACCTGGTCGAGGTCGTCTCAGGGCAGGCGTTCGACGTCTACCTGCACGACGAGGTGTTCGCCCCGCTCGGCATGCACGACACCCGCTCGTTCTTCACTCCCGGCGGCTCGGACGTCTTCGACGAGGGCCACGTGACGGCCTACGGCTCGAGCCTCCGGCTCCCCGAGATGGCCGGCGCCATGGCAGGCTCCGGGGGAGTGGTCAGCACCGCGCGCGACATGACCAGCTGGCTGGCGATGCAGCAACGGGGCGGCACCACGGCGGACGGCGAACGGCTGCTCTCGGCCGATCTCGTGGAGGAGTCCCGCACCGCGCAGCCGAACGCCGGGACGTACGGCCTCGGGTGGCAGCACACGTCCACCGCCGAGCCTGCGCGGGTGGGGCACGACGGTTCCCTGACCCGGTGGAGCGCACGCGTCGATCTCGTGCCGTCGAGCGGGTACGGGGTGGTGGTCCTGCTCGACAGCTACACGCCGACCTTCCAGCACCCGTTCGAGATCAGCACGGGTCTCATCGAGCTCACCGAGGGGCGGGTGGCCGACCCGGGCGCTCCGACCGCGATGATCATCGACCTGGTCCTGGCGGGGCTCACCGTGCTCGTGCTCGTGCTCGGGGTTCGTGGCGTCCTGCGCAGTCGGCGGTGGGCCGACGCGCGGGCGGGCTTCCCGGTGTGGCGGTTCGTGCTGCGGCAGCTTCCGCAGGCCGTGATGCCGGTTCTGGCAGGGATCCTCTTTCTCGGTCTGACGGCGGGCCGGGACAACCCGGCCACGCCGGTGGACGCGTTCGGGCTGTGGCCGGCGGCGACGACGCTCCTGCTCGTCGCGGGGGTGATCGGCGTCGTGCTCATCACGGTGCGCACGGCGCGATGGCGGCGGACGGGGCCTGCGGGTCGCTCCGTGAAACCGCACCTTCGCGGGTGAAATCCGGGGGTAAGGTGCTGGGCACTCCCGGCTCACCCGGGGGCCCCGTCACGACCAGGAGTCACCGTTGACCGCACCCACACCTTCCTCCGACGTCGAGAACACACCCCCGGAGCGGTTCGTCCAGGGCGACCCGTACGCCCTGGACCCCGCGGCGGTGAAGGAGCCGCCCGTCGGCTGGCGGGCGTCGTCGAAGTTCTTCGGGCCCGGCCTGATCGTCTCCGCGTCCGTCGTCGGTGCGGGCGAGCTCATCACCGCGACCTCGCTCGGTGCCCAGGCGGGTTTCGTGCTGCTCTGGCTGGTGTTCGTCTCGACCATCGTCAAGGTGGCCGTCCAGGTGGAGATGGCGCGGTACGCCATCGTCACCGGCGAGGGCGGCATGGAGGGCTACAACCGCGTCCCGCCGCGGATGGGGCGGATCAGCTGGGTCCTGCTGATGTGGGGCCTGATGGCGATCAGCAAGCTGATCCAGACCGGAGGCCTGATCGGCGGCATGGCCGCGGCCCTGTCGATCCTGATGCCCCTCGGTCTCGGGCCGCTCTCGCCGGGCGCCATGGCGATCTGGGCGGTCGTCGTGACGGCCGTCGCGATCGCCACCCTGATCGCGAACCGGTACGGGCTCATCGAGAACGTCGCCACCTTCCTGACCATGGCGTTCGTCGTCGTCACGGTTCTCGTGGTGATCGCGCTGCCGTTCAGTGAGTTCGCGTACTCGGGTGCCGACCTGGGTTCCGGGCTCAGCTTCCAGCTGCCCGTCGGGGCGCTCGGGATCGCGCTGACGATGTTCGGCCTGACCGGCGTCGCGTCCGAGGAGATCACGGCCTACACCTACTGGTGCCTCGAGAAGGGGTACGCCCGGTGGTCCGGGCCGAACGACGGCACGGAGGCGTACCGGCGGCGTGCGCGCGGCTGGATAGCTGTCATGCAGAAGGACGCGATCGTCTCCTGGGTGGTCTACACGGTCTCCACGGCGGCGTTCTACGTCCTCGGGGCCGCGGTCCTGCACCCGCAGGGGCTGGTCCCGGAGGGCAACGAGATGATCCAGACGCTGTCCGAGACCTTCTCCGGCGTCTTCGGTGAGGCGGGCCGGGTCGTCTTCCTGATCGGCGCGCTGGCGGCCCTGGGGTCGACGATCTGGGCGGCGATCCCGTCGTGGTCGCGGTCCTGGGCCAACGCCTTGTCCATCGTCGGCGTCTTCGACTGGGCCGACAGCCGGGCACGCAACCGGTGGATGCGGGTCTTCATCGTCGTCCTGCCGATCGTGTGGCTGCTGACCTTCCTCTGGATCAGCTCGCCGCTGGTGATGATCATGGTCGGCGGTATCGCGGGAGGCATCTTCCTGGCCGCCGTGGCGGTGGCCGCGCTCTACCTGCGCGGCCTCGTCGAGCCGGACCTGCGCGGAGGGGGCTTCATCCGCGTCGCGCTGATCGTCAGCGCCGTGGCGATCATGGGTCTCGGGATCTACTCCGTCGTCACCACGGTGACGGGCTGACGCGGCGGGCTGACCCAGCGGGCTGACCCAGCGGGCTGAGGTAGTGGGCCGAGGCGGTCGGACGGGCGTCCGGAGTGACCCTTGCCACGTTTCGGGTCACAGCCATGGCTTGACGCGGCTTCCCGAACGATTAAGTTAGGTCAGGCAAACCTAAGTAGCGCCCTTCGCCCTCAGGTGCGGACGGCGTACTTCGCCCTTCCCGCAACCCTCCTCAGAGGAGCCTTTCGCATGCCCTCACGCCTGCCCGCAGTGACGCAGCCAGTGACCACGGCACCCTCGCCGGGTGCGAGCCACGACACGACCGCGCTGTTGCGCGGGGCCACCGCGCGCGTCTATGCGGACACGGTCCGCGAGGTCGCCGACGACGTCGCCGCCCGCCTCGTGGCGGTCACACAGCCGTTCTCCGGCGCCAGCCGCTCCGAGCTGCGCTCCCTGGTGGACGCCGTGGACCTCGACGGCCCGCCGTCGGGCACGCGGGAGGCGCTGCGCGAGGCAGGCGACCTGTACGCGAAGCACGCCATCTGGTTCCACGAGCCGACCTACACGGCACACCTGAACTGCCCGGTCGCCCTGCCCGCCGTGGGCGCGGAGACGATGCTCGCCGCGATCAACACCTCGGTCGACACGTACGACCAGTCCACCGTCGCGACCTTCATGGAGCGCCGTCTGGTCGAGTGGACGGCGGGCCGTATCGGGTTCGCGGTCGGCGAGGAGGGCGATGTCGCCGGTGCCGACGGCATCTTCACCTCCGGTGGGACCCAGTCCAACTTCCAGGCGCTGTTCCTGGCGCGCGAGAAGGCCCGCCGCGCGGGCACCGGCCTGGAGTCCATGCGCATCCTCGCCACGGCGGTGAGCCACTTCAGCATCGCCAAGTCCGCGCTGCTGCTGGGCCTGCCGGACGGCGCCGTGGTCACCGTCGGCACCGACGCCGACGGTCGCATGAGCCCGGACGCCCTGGCCCAGGCCCTCGTCGACATCGAGCGCACCGGCGACACGGTGATCGCCGTCGTCGCGACCGCCGGGACCACCGACCGCGGCTGCATCGACCCGCTCGGCCCGATCGCCGACCTGTGCGACGCCGTCGGCACCTGGTTGCACGTCGACGCCGCGTACGGCTGCGGGCTGCTGGTGAGCCCGCGCCGCCGGCACCTGCTGGACGGCATCGAGCGGGCCCGGAGCGTCACCGTGGACTTCCACAAGTCGTTCTTCCAGCCCGTGTCGTCCAGCGCGCTGGTCGTGCGGGAGCGGGCGGACCTCGCGCCCGTCGCCTGGCACGCCGACTACCTCAACCCCGAGGAGAACGCCGAGCCCAACCAGGTCGACAAGTCCCTGCAGACCACGCGGCGGTTCGACGCGCTCAAGCTCTGGGTCACGCTGCGCGCGCTCGGCGCGGACGGCGTCGGCGCGATGGTGGACGCCGTCTGCGACCTGGCCGCCGCCGTGCACCAGGACCTCGCCACGGACCGCGACTTCCGGCTCGTGGGGACCACCGACCTGTCCACGGTCCTGTTCCGCTACCAGCCCGAGGGGCTGGACGCCGCCCGCGCGGACGCCCTCGTCCCGCAGGTGCGGCGCGTGCTGTTCGACTCGGGCCGCGCCCTGGTCGCCAAGACCGTGATCGACGGCCGCCCCTGCCTCAAGCTCACGCTGCTGAACCCCGACGCCACGCTCGCCGACATCCGGGGCGTGCTCGAGCTCGTGCGCTCCGCCGCGCACGGCCTGCTCGCGGGGGAGGCCCTGCTCGACACGGACGAGCCGCCGTGCCGCGACGTGCACCCGCGGCTGGCCCGCGCCGAGCAGAGCACCGGCCCGGAGACCGACGGAGAGACCCGATGAGCGCCGCACCGCCCCCTGCCCATGATCTGCTCGGTATCGGGATCGGCCCGTTCGACCTCGGCCTCGCGGCGCTCGCGGAGCCCCTGGACGACGTCACCGCGGTGTTCCTCGACCAGCGCGACGGGTTCTCCTGGCACGCCGGGATGCTCATTGAGGGCACCACGCTGCAGGTCCCGTTCCTGGCCGACCTGGTGACGATGGCCGACCCGACGTCGCGCTACTCGTTCCTGGCGTGGCTCAAGGCGACCGGCCGGCTGTACCAGTTCTACATCCGTGAGTCGTTCTACCCGCTGCGCGCGGAGTACGACGAGTACTGCCGCTGGGTGGCCGGCCAGCTGCCGACGCTGCGCTGGGGGCGGCGCGTGACGAGCGTCGTGCGGGTCGCCGACCCGGCGGCGGACGGCGCCGGTGGCGACTACGTGTTCGAGGTGACCGCTCAGACCGCCCACGGCGTAGAGAAATACTGTGCCAAGCACCTCGTGCTCGGCACCGGCACGCAGCCCCGCCTGCCCGCCCACCTCCAGGGCCTCGAGGGCGCGGGCCCCGTCGTGCACACCAGCGACTACCTGCCGCACCGGGCGGCGCTCGCGGCCTCCGGCTCGGTGACGGTCGTCGGCAGCGGGCAGTCGGCCGCCGAGGTCTACCGTGACCTGCTGGACGGCTGTGGCACGGGTCCGGGGGAGCACCGGCTGGACTGGGTGACCCGCTCGCCGCGGTTCTTCCCGATGGAGTACACGAAGCTGACGCTCGAGATGACGTCGCCCGAGTACACCGACCACTACGTGTCCCTGCCGATCGAGCAGCGCGACGTCCTGGGGCGCGAGCAGCGCAACCTCTACAAGGGCATCAGCGGCGACCTCGTCGACGACATCTACGACACCCTCTACCGCAAGTCCGCGCTGGGCGCGCACGTGCCGACCACGCTGCTGTCCGACACCGAGGTGTCCGCCGCCCGGTTCGACGCCGACGGCGCGGGCGGGGCGGGCGAGTACGTCCTGACCCTGCGCCACGCCCAGCTCGGCACGACGGCGGAGCACCGCACCCGCGCCCTGGTCGCCGCCACGGGCTACGCCGCCACCGTGCCGGGCTTCCTGGCGCCGGGTCTGGTCAACCTCGACCACCGCGGCCGGTACGCCGTCACCCGCGACTACACCGTCGACGACGACCGGCGCATCCACGTGGTGAACGGCGAGGAGCACACCCACGGCGTCACCGCGCCCGACCTCGGCTTCGGGGCCTGGCGCAACTCCGTGATCCTTGCCGGCGTCACGGGCCGCGATCCGTACCCGACGGAGCGTCGGATCGCGTTCCAGCAGTTCGGCCTGCCGACGTCGCAGGCCGGGCCCGCCCCACGGGTCGAGCCCGTCGAGACCACGGACAGCCGGCCCGACGACGAGATGGAGGCCGCTCGGTGAGCGCCCCGACGACCGTGCACACGTTCACGACGACCACCCGTCTCGGCGAGGTCACCATCGAGCCGGTGGCCCCGGCGCGGGACGCCGACCTGGTCCAGGGCTGGCTCTCCCACCCCGCGGCCTCGTACTGGCAGATGGGTCACCTGCGCGTCGACGAGGTGCGCGAGTACCTCGCCGGCGTCCAGGCCGGCCCCCACGAGGCCGCCTGGCTCGGCCGCCTCGACGGCGAGCCCGTCTTCATGACCGAGACCTACGACCCGGCCCACGTGGTGCTGACCGACGTCCACGACGCCCTGCCCGGCGACCTCGGCATGCACCTGCTCGTCGCTCCGCCCGTCACCCCGCGGCACGGCCTGACCGACGCCGTCATGACGGCGGTCATGCGGTTCTGCCTCTCCGGCGACCGGGCCGACGGCGACTCGCCGCGCAGCTCCGGCGCGGGCCGGGGCGCCACCCGCGTCGTCGTCGAGCCCGACGTCGGCAACCGGAAGATCGCCGCCAAGAACGCCGCCGCGGGGTTCCGCGTGCTGCGCGAGGTGGACCTGGGCCGCGGCGCCCACGCCAAGCGGGCCGCTTTGAGCGTCGCCACCCGTGCCGACTTCGCGCTCTCCGCCCTCGGCGACGGCGCTCTGGCCGGCTCCGACCTGGCCGGCTCCGACCTGGCCGGCTCCGACCTGGCCGGCTCTGACGGGTCCGGCCCCGGCATGGTCGCCACGCACCTGACCGCCGACCACATGGAGCATGCCCACCGGCACCTCGTGGCCAAGGCGCTCGCGGAGCTCGCCCACGAGCGCCTGTTCCACCCGGAGCCCGACGACACGCCGGGCGCACCGTCGGACGGCTACCGCCTCGCCCTGGACGGCGTCACCTACCGGTTCACCGCCCGCCGGTACGCCCTGGAGCACTGGGTGGTCGACCCGGCGTCCGTCCGGCGCACGGCGACCGCCGGGATGCGCGGCGACGTCGTGCTCCCCGTGGACGCGCTCGAGCTGGTCGCCGAGCTGCAGCCCCTGCTCCAGGTGCCCGACGCCCTGCTCGCGACCTACCTCGAAGAGCTGTCCTCCACCCTGGCCAGCGCCGCCGCGAAGCGCGAGCGCGAGATCGACGGGTACACGCCGTCGGTGAGCGGTCTGCTCGAGGCGATGCGCACGGCGTCCGGCACACGCGCCGTCGCCGAGAGCTTCCAGCAGGTCGAGGCGGCCATGTCCGAGGGCCACCCCGGCTTCCTCGCGAACAACGGCCGCATCGGCTTCTCCCTGAGCGACTACCGCGCCTACGCGCCCGAGCGCGGCGCGCGTCTGCGCATGCTGTGGCTCGCCGCCCGCCGGGAGCACACCCACCTCGCGCTCTCCGCCGACCAGACCGAGGCCGGCCACTACGGGGCCCCCGGTCTGCCCGGCGAGCTGTCCGACGCCGAACGGGCGGCCTTCGCCGACCGGCTCGCCGCCCGCGGCCACGACAGCGCGGACTACCTGTACCTGCCCGTGCACCCCTGGCAGTGGGAGCACCGCGTCGCGATCACCTTCGCCGCCGACGTCGCCCGCGGCGACCTCGTGCCGCTCGGTCCCGGGTCGGACGAGTACCAGCCCCAGCAGTCGATCCGCACCATGTTCAACCGCACCCGTCCCGAACGGCACTACGTCAAGGTGGCGCTCGCCATCCAGAACATGGGCTTCCTGCGCGGCCTGTCGCCCGCCTACATGCGCGCCACCCCCCAGATCAACGACTGGGTGGCCGACCTGGTGGCGAACGACCCCACCCTGCGGGGCGCCGGGTTCAGCGTGCTGCGCGAGGTCGCCTCGATCGGCTACACGGGCGACGTCTACCACCGCACGCCCCAGCCCAACGCGCACCGCAAGATGCTCGCCGCGCTCTGGCGCGAGTCGCCGGTACCCGGCCTCGCCGACGGCGAACGCCTCGTGACCATGGCGAGCCTGCTGCACCGCGACGCCGGCGGGCGGTCGTTCGCCACCGCCCTCGTGCGCGAGTCCGGCATCGCGCCCGAGGAGTGGCTCCGCGCCTACCTCGACGCCTACCTGTACCCGCTGGTGCACTGCCTGATGACCTACGAGCTCGCGTTCATGCCGCACGGCGAGAACCTCATCCTCGTGCTGCGCGACGGCGTGGTCCGCCGCGCCGTCATGAAGGACATCGGCGAGGAGGTCGCGGTGCTCGGCGAGCAGCCCCTGCCCGACCGGATCGAGCGCATCCGCTCGGTCGTCGACGACGAGGAGAAGGCGCTCGCGGTCTTCACCGACGTGTTCGACGGCGTGCTGCGGCACCTGTCCGGCATCCTCGCCGAGGACGGCGTGCTGGGTGAGGAGCGCTTCTGGGCGCTCGTCGCGGAGACCATCGACCGGCACGCCGTGGAGCATCCGGACACGGCCGCCCGCGGGGGCAGGCCCGGCATCGACCTGCGGGCCGCGCGTTTCGCCCACTCGTGCCTCAACCGCCTCCAGCTGCGCAACACCCTGCAGATGGTCGACCTGACCAACCAGTCGGAGTCGCTGATCTACGCCGGCACCCTCGCCAACCCGGCCGGCCGAAGAACTCACGGACGATCAAGGGATGATGAGTAACGTGGACTTTGACCTGTTCCGTGACGACCTCGGTATCCCGCACGTGCGGGCCGCCTCGGAGGCCGCACTGGCCTATGGCCAGGGCTGGGTGACCGCACAGGACCGGGGCCTGCAGATCGAGGCCGACCGGATGCGGGCCGAGGAGCGCTACGCGGAGGTCGCCGGCGCGGCGGGCGCGGCCTGGGACCGGTTCGCCGCCCGGGAGCGCCTCGCCGCCACGGCCCGGCGCATCCATGACGCGCTGGACCGGCCGGAGCAGGAGTGGCTCGCCGCGTACGCCGACGGCGTCACCGCGGGGCTGCTCGCCGGCGGGCGGGACGTGCCCGAGCTGGCCGTGGTACCGCACCGGCCGTGGCGGCCGTGGACGCCCATCGGGGTGTTCCTCGCGGCGCACGTGCTGTTCAACGGGTTCCCGAGCATCCTGTGGCGCGCGCACGTGGCCAGGCACCTGCACGTGCCCGGGGTGCCCCTGGAGCAGGTCCTGGGCCTGTTCGCCGCCGACGCCGGCCCGAGCTCCGGCTCGAACGCGTGGGCGGTGCACGGTTCGTTCACGGAGTCCGGCAGCCCGCTGGTCGCGGGGGACCCGCACCGCACGCTCGAGCTGCCCGGTCCCTACCAGCAGGTCCGGCTGGTCTGCACCGACCCGGACGGCCCCTACGACGTGCTCGGGTTCGCCTTCCCCGGGGTGCCCGGCATCCCGCACTTCGGGCACGCGGGCTCCGTCGCCTGGGGTATCACCAACGCCGCCGCGCACCACGTCGAGGTGGTCACCGACGGTGCGGACGGCGCCGGCCCCGGTGGCTGGCACCTGCACTGGCCGGCCCGGGAGCTGTCCGACGTCGGCGTCGCGTCCTGGCGCGCCCTGCTGCACGCCCGCACCGCGCGCGACGTCGCCGACGCGTTCAGCCGGTGGGTGGACCCGGTCAACCGGGTCCTGACCGCAGACAGCACCGGCGAGGTGCTCAGCATGACCGCGGGCAAGGTCCCCGCGGCGGCCGACCGCGCCCTGCCCGCCGCCAAGCCAGCGGACGGCTACGTGGACCTCCCCGCACCCGTCCCGGTGACCCAGGTCGCCGTCGACGCGAACGAGCGGCCGCGGACCCAGGCGCCCGCCGAGCTGGACGGCCGCCCCGGCCTCGGCCCCCGCGACACCAGGCCCGGCCGCGAGGCCCACGACCTGGGCTGGTCCTACGCGCCGCACCGTGCGGATCGGATCCGGCAGCTGCTCGCCGCGGCGACCGTCCCTGAGTCGCCGGAGACGCAGGGGCGCATCCACGGCGACACCCGCGACCTGGGCGCGCCCGGCCTCGTCGAGCACCTCGCGGCCGACACCTCGGCCGCCGCCGTGCGCCTGCGCGCCTGGGTGGCGGACGGCGCCCACGTCGACGCCGGCTCGTCCGACGCCGCCCTGTACATGCGGTGGCGGGACGCGTTGACCCGCCGCCTCGCCGCGCACCCCGTGTTCGCCGCCCTGCACGAGCCGCACGGACAGGACCCGGCCTTCGCCCCGGTGCTCGGCGGCGTGCTCGACGTGCCGACGGCGGTCGGCGCCGGGCTCACCCGGATCCTCGCCGCCGACTGGCTGCGCATCGACTCCGCCGCCGAGGCGAGCGCGGCGCTGGCCGAGGTGGCGGGTGCCGCCGTCGGGCAGAGCGCCGGAGGTGCTGTCGGACGGAGCGCCGGAGGCGCCGTCGGGCAGAGCGAGCCCACGTGGGGCGAGCTGCACGTCCCCGACCCCCTGCCCCCGGTACCGGGCCCCGGCGAGCCGACGGACAGCGTGGCCCTCGCCCCCGTCTCCGGCAACAACGAGACCGTGCGCTGCACCGGCGGGTCACCCGGCGTCGCGCCCACCGCCTACCGCGGCTCCGTCGCCCGCTACGTCTGGGACCTGGCCGACCGCGCGGGCAGCCGCTGGGGCGTCCCCTTCGGCGCCGACGGCCGGCCCGGCAGCGCCCACTTCGACGACCAGCACGCCACCTGGGCCGACGCCGCCACCACACCCGTCGTCACCGACTGGGACCTCCTGCACCCCGCGGACACCACCCTCCGGCTGCTGAACGGCGCTCGCGGCGAGGAGGTGTGGCGCCGCGACTTCGGTGCGGACGGCCTCGTCACCGTGCACATGCTCGACCCGGACGCCGATGCCGACGTCCTGCACGGCTGGTTCATCCAGCCCCGCGCCGCGTTCTGGGGGATGGGCGACCACACGCGCGACGAGGTGCGCGACACCTACGCGTTCGTCGAGTCCCTGCCGACGCACCATGCGTACCTGGTGCGGTGGGACGGCGAGCCCGTCGTGCTGCTCCAGGCGTACCACCCCGAGCACGACCCGGTCGCCACCGCCTACGAGGTGCGGCCGGGCGATCTCGGCATGCACTTCTTCCTCGGCAGCCGCGGCCCGGTCGCCCGGCACGGCTCGCCCGACGACCCGTGGAAGGTGCTCGGGCCGGCGACGCGCGAGTTCCTCTTCGCCGGGCCGGGAACCCGCCGGCTGGTCGGTGAGCCCGACGCGAACAACAAGAAGGCCCTGCACCGGATGGCGGTCATGGGGTTCACCGCCGGCGAGCGGGTGTCGTACGAGTCGCCGCAGGGTCCCAAGGTGGCCCGGATGGCCTACCTGACGCGCGAGCAGGCGGCCGTCGGCGGGGTGGTCCGCTAACGTCGCGGGATGGCGACCGAACCGACCACTGCATCGACGACTGCATCGACCACCGAGCCGAGCACCGAGCCGGCCGCTGAGCCGGCCGCTGAGCCGGCCGCAGGGCGGGCCCGGCCCACCCTGCTCGTCCGCCCGCCGTCGGTACGCCTGGCCGACGGCGAGCTCACCCACCTGGAGCGCGTGCCGGTCGACGCCGACCTGGCCGCGCAGCAGTGGCAGCGGTACGTGGAGGTGTTCCGCGGCTACGGCTGGGACGTGCGCGCGGTGCCGGCCGCCGAGGCGTACCCCGACGGGGTGTTCGTCGAGGACGCGGTGGTCGTCTTCGACGGCCTGGCCGTCCTGACCCGGCCGGGTGCCCTGTCCCGGCGCGGCGAGGTCGAGTCGGTGCGGCCGGTGGTCGAGGGAGCGGTGCACGAGCTCGCCGAGATCATCGAACCGGGCACGCTCGAGGGCGGCGACGTCCTCAAGGTGGGCCGCACCGTCTACGTCGGGCGCACGGCGCGCACGAATGCCGACGGCGCCGCCCAGCTCCGGGTGCTGCTCGAGCCGCGCGGGTGGCGCGTCGTCGAGGTGCCCATGACCCGGGCGCTGCACCTGAAGTCGGCAGTGACCGCCCTGCCCGACGGCACGGTCATCGGGTACGAGCCCTTGGTGGAGGACACCGGAGCTTTCGACGCGTTCCTGCCTGTCCCCGAGGCGGAGGGCAGCGCCGTCGTCGTGCTGGACCGGACGACGGTGCTGATGTCCGCGGCCGCTCCCGGTACCGCCGACCTGCTCCGGGGCCGCGGGCTGACCGTGCTCACCACGCCCGTCACCGAGTTCGAGAAGCTCGAGGGCTGCGTCACGTGCCTGTCGGTGCGGGTGCGCTGAGCGGGCTCCGAGCCGTCGCTCCAGACCCGCCAGGTGGTGTGGCCCACGTCACACCCAAACAAGGTGCTTACCCAAACTAACAAGTTGCGGGCGGCGGGATAATGGACCTGATGCCTCAAACAGCCGACAGTTCGAATCGATCTGATCCTTCGTCCGAGCGCAGCACTCTCGCCTCGATCCGTCGTCTCCACCCCTACGTCCGCACCGCCCTGCCCCGCCTGATCGGCGGGCTGGTCGCGTCGCTCGGCGCCAGCCTCATGGCGCTCTCCATCCCCGCCGTGCTGCGGTGGGTCACCGACGGCCCGCTCACCCAGGGTGCCCGCGACCACGACTGGTCGGGCCTGATCTGGTCCGTCGTCCTCGTCGCCGTGCTTGGTGCGGGGGAGGCGGGCCTCATCCTGCTGCGCCGCACCCTCGTGATGTTCCCCGGCACGCGCGTCGAGGCCGGGATGCGCATGGCCCTGTTCCGCCACCTGCAGGACCTGCCCGTGGCGTTCCACGACCGCTGGCCCGGCGGACAGCTGCTGAGCCGCATCATGGGCGACCTCGGCCTGCTGCGCCGCTGGCTCGTGTTCGGCGTCCTGCAGCTCGTGGTCAGCTTCGTGACGATCGTCGTGGGCGTCGGCCTGCTCGTCGCCACGGGCGGCTGGCTCGGCATCATCTTCCTGTGCGGGTCGATCCCGGTGACGATCCTGGCGTTCCGGTTCTCCAGCAAGTACCGCAAGATCTCGCGGCTCTCCCAGGACCAGTCGGGCGACCTCGCCACCACCGTCGAGGAGTCGGTGCACGGCATCCGCGTCCTCAAGGCGTTCGGCCGCGGCCCGGACGCGCTCGACCAGTTCACCGACCAGGCCGAGGGGTTGCGCGAGACCGAGCTCCGCAAGGCCACGACCGACGCCGGCCTGACCACCGCCCTGCGCGTCATCCCCGAGGTCACCCAGGGGATCGCGCTGGTCGTGGGTACCTACCTGGTCGCGTCCGGGGACATGACGCTCGGCACGCTCGTCGCGTTCTTCGCCACCGCCCAGGTCATCAACGGCCCGGTCGTCGACCTCGGCATGACGCTCTCGATGACGCTGAACGCGCGCACCGCCGTTGACCGGTTCTTCGAGGTCACGGACACGGTCAACCCGCTGACCGACCCGGCGACACCCGCCGACGTCCCGGCGGTCACCCCGGGCCAGGCCGCGCAGGCCGGCGGGCACGTCGCCTTCCGCGACGTCACCTTCCGGTACGACGACGCCGCCCGCCCCGTGCTCGACCACGTAGACCTGGAGCTGCCGCCCGGCACCACCACCGCGCTGGTCGGCCTGACCGGCTCCGGCAAGTCGACGCTCGCGATGCTCCCGCCCCGCCTCTTCGACGTGACCGAGGGCGTGGTCGAGGTCGACGGCGTCGACGTCCGCGACATGACGCGCGCCCAGGTGCGCGAACGGGTGGCCGTCGCCTTCGAGGACCCGACGCTGTTCTCCGCCTCCGTGCGCGACAACGTGCTGCTCGGCGTCTCCGACACCCTCCCGGGGGCCGAGCGCGAGGCGCTCCTGACCCAGGCCCTGGAGATCGCGCAGGCACAGTTCGTCGCCGGCCTGCCCGACGGCGTCGACACCCGCATCGGCGAGGAGGGCATGTCGCTGTCCGGCGGGCAGCGACAGCGCCTCGCGCTGGCCCGCGCCATCGCCGCCCGGCCCCGGGTCCTCGTGCTCGACGACCCGCTGTCCGCGCTCGACGTCACCACCGAGGAAGCCGTCACGGCCCGCCTGCGCGACGTGCTCGTGGCCACGACCACGCTGGTCATCGCGCACCGGCCGTCCACGGTCGCCCTCGCGGACCGGGTGGCCGTGCTCCAGGGCGGCCGGATCACCGCCGTCGGGACCCACCACGACCTGCTGGCGAGCGACCCGCACTACCGCTACATCATCTCGAGCCTCGAGGACGACTACGAGGCGCACGAGCACGAGCACGAGCACGACCGTGAGCACGGTCCGGACGAGCGGGACAAGCAGAACGAGGGGGCGCTCTCATGACGGCAACCACCCAGCCCACGACCGGGCCGGCCGACCGCCGTCGGCCCACCGACGCCGCGGCGGACGACGAGACGAGCCTCGGCAAGGAGGCCTCGCGCAGCGTCCGCCGCCGGTCCATGCGCCTGCTGGGAGACCTGCTGCGCCCGCACAAGAAGGCGCTGGCCTGGGCCGCCGTGCTGGTGGTCGCGTCCACCCTCGGCCAGGTCGCGGGCCCGTGGCTCGTGGCGGTCGCCATCGACCGGGCGGTGCCGGCCCTGCAGGACGGGTCGGTCACGCCGCTCGTCCTGAGCGGCGCCGGGTACCTCGCGGCCGCCGTGCTCGGCGGGGTGGCCGCCGGCGCGTACGTGCGGGCCGCCGCGCGTATCGCCCAGGCGGTGCTGCTGGACCTGCGCCGCCGCGTGTTCCGCCAGACCCAGCGGCTGTCGCTGGAGTTCCACGAGTCGTACACGTCGGGCCGGATCATCTCCCGGCAGACCTCCGACCTGGAGGCGCTGCGCGAGCTGCTCGACGGCGGCCTGACCGGCGTCGTCTCGTCGCTGCTGCTCATGGTGTTCACGTTCGTGAGCCTGCTGCTCATCGACTGGCGGTCCGGCCTGGTGCTCGCCGTGGCGTTCCTCCCGGCGTGGCTGCTCACCCGCTGGTTCCAGCGCATGTCGCAGGTGTTCTACCGGGAGCAGCGGACGGCGTCGGCCCGGCTCATCGTGAAGTTCGTCGAGACCATGACCGGCATGCGCGCCGTGCAGGCGTTCCGCCGCGAGCCCACCACCGAGGCCGACTACCGCAAGCTGGGCGAGGACTACCGCGACGCCAACCTGCAGATCTTCGGCGTCAACGGCCGGTTCCAGCCGGGGCTCATCCTCATCGGCAACATGACGGTGGTGGCCGCGCTGGCGGTCGGCGGCTGGCGTGTCCTGGACGGCACGATGGACGTGGGCGTCCTGGCGGCCGTGCTGCTCTACTGCAAGCGGTTCTTCCAGCCGGTGCAGCAGCTCGGCATGTTCTACAACTCCTTCCAGTCGGCCACCGCGGCGCTGGAGAAGGTGTCGGGCCTGCTCTCCGAGGAGCCCACCGTCACGGAGCCCGCGAACCCGACGTCCCTGCCGCTGGGCGACGGCGGCCGGGCCCGCGGCGAGTTGCGACTGGACCACGTGCGGTTCCAGTACGGGGACGGACCCGTGGTGCTGCCCGACCTGGACCTCTCGATCCCCGCGGGGCAGACCGTGGCCGTCGTGGGCACCACCGGCGCCGGCAAGTCGACGGTGGCCAAGCTGGTGACCCGGTTCTACGACGCGTCGGAGGGCGCGGTGCGCCTGGACGGCGTCGACGTGCGTGACCTGTCGTCGAGCGACCTGCGCCGCGCCGTCGTCATGGTGACCCAGGAGGCGTACCTGTTCAGCGGGTCCGTGCGCGAGAACATCGCGCTCGGCCGCCCGGACGCCACCCAGGAGGAGATCGAGGCGGCGGCCCGGGCGGTCGGGGCGCACGAGTTCGTGCTCGACATGCCCGACGGGTACGACACCGACGTGAACAAGCGCGGCGGGCGTGTGTCGGCCGGGCAGCGGCAGCTGCTGTCGTTCGCCCGGGCGTTCCTCGCCGACCCGGCGGTGCTCGTCCTCGACGAGGCGACGTCCTCGCTCGACATGCCCGGCGAGCGGCTCGTGCAGCGCGGGCTGCAGACGCTGCTCGCGGACCGGACGGCGATCATCATCGCCCACCGCCTGTCCACGGTGGCGATCGCCGACCGGGTGCTGGTGATGGAGCACGGGCGGATCGTCGAGGACGGCACGCCCGCGGAGCTCATCGCCGGGGACGGGCAGTACGCACGCCTGCACGAGGCCTGGCTGGACTCGCTGGTCTGACCGCGTCGGCCGGTGCGGCTGAGCCCGCTCCCGGCGTCGGCCCTCTCCTTCGAGGCCTAAGTTTCTCCGCTCTGAGACGTTTCAGTACGGAGAAGCTTAGACCTCGAAGGAGAGTTGGGTCGCCCGGGTCGGCTACTCGCCCGACGGCGGCGTCAGCACCTGGCCGCTCGGCACCGGAGCACCGAAGCGCGGCGTGCCGTCGCTGTTCCAGGTGATGCGCTGCACGCGGGTCTGGCGTGTGTTGCCGCAGCCCTGGCTCGCGGTCGTGTTGCCGTGGTAGACGAGCCAGTCCTCGGTACCGTCCGGCGACGTGAAGAACCCGTTGTGGCCCGGCCCGTACACGCCGTTGCCTCGCTGGAGCACGGGCTGGGAGCTCTTGGTCCACGAGGCGGCCCGCAGCGGGTCGCTGCCGGTCAGCGTGAGCAGCCCGAGCTTGTAGTCAGGCGTGTTGCAGCTGGAGGCCGAATAGGTCATGAACGTGCGGCCATTTCGCTGCAGCACGGCCGGCGCCTCGTTGACCCGGCTGCCGATGGTCTCCCAGGCATGGCTCGGCTGGGCGATCGTGTAGCCGTTCGTGGACACCGTCCAGGGGTTCGACATGCGCGCGATCCGGACCGTCTGGTTCGGCCCGTTCCACTCCGACCAGACGAGGTACAGGCGCCCGTCGAGCTCGAGGTAGGTGCCGTCGATGTTCCACTGGTTCGGCAGCGGCGTGCCCATGAACTCGTACGGGCCCATCGGGGTGGGGCCGGTGGAGCGCAGCACGCGCAGCTTCTGCCCGTCCAGGTTGGTCTGGCTGTTGCCCGACGTGTACATGAGGTACCAGGTGCCGCCGATCCGGTGGAACTCGGGCGCCCAGTGGGAGCAGCACCGGTTGGCGACCCCGGCGTCGTTCCAGACCACCGTGTCCGAGGCGGTCTTCAGGCCCGCCAGCGTCGTGGCGCGCCGCATGATCACCGTGGAGTCCCACGTCGTGGTCGACAGGTAGTAGTAACCGTCCCAGTACTCGAGCCACGGGTCGGCGCCGTTGGACCGGATGGGGTTGGTGAGGTCAGCGGCCTGGGCCTGGGCCTGGACCGCAGGGTCGGCGGCAGCCTCGATGCCGGGCTGGTCGGTCTCGGGCTGGTCGGTCTCGGGTCGCGCGGACTCGGAGCGTGTGGCCGCGGCCTGTGCCGCCTCCTGCCGTGTGGTCTCGGGCGGGGGAGGGACCTGGGTGGTCGGCACGGCCTGGGCGGACAGGCCGGTCGCCGCGGTGACCAGGACGAGCGCACCCGCGAAGAGCGCACCGACCCGAGTCCGCCGCGCCGCGGGTGGCCGGTGGGGTGCTCGGGGCCGGGGCAGCGTCGGCGGCAGCTGAGCGGCTGAGGCCGGCCGCGGGCCTGATCCGGTGGTTCCTAACCTGTTGATACCTGGTCCGGTGATACCTGGTCCGGTGGCTCCTGACCCAGCAGGTGGGGCGTGCTCGTGATGGCGTGGCGTTCGCATGGCGGGCTCCTTGGCGTCGTTGCGGGAGGGCCGGGCGGCTCTGCCCGGCATCGCGATGTTAGCGCTCACATGGCGGGGCGAAAAGGGGTGCGAGCAACCGGTTTCCGACACGCCGCACAAGATCGCGTACACGCGGCGGCAGGTGTGCGGGCCACGGGCGAGCCCGCCGCCGAGGTTTGCGGCCGCGGTTTGCCGGATCAGCCCTCGGCCAGCCCGCCGACGATCGCGTCGAGCGCGCGGGCGAGCTCGACATCGGTCACCCCGCCGAAGCCCACGACGAGGCCGGTCCGGTCCGCTCTGCGGCAGTAGTCGGCAAGGAGCGGCACGTCGAAGCCGGCGGCGTGCCCGGCCGCGCGCGCCCGCTCGGCCGACGCGGGGTCGGTGAGCCATGTCGAGTACATCCCGGCGAGCGGACCCGCCGGCTGGGCGTGCGGCGCCAGCGCGGCCGCCACCCGTGGTGCCCGGTCCGCGTAGACGCGCCGGGCCGTGCGCACCACCTTGTCGACCCAGCCGTCGCGCAGCAGGGTCAGCAGGGCGTGCTGGCTGGGCCACGGTGGTGTGTCGTGCGTGACCGCGCGGCGCCGGACGAGGTCCTCGTTGAGCGACGGCGGCGCGACCAGCCAGCCCAGCCGCAGGCTCGGGCTCACCGACTTCGAGGCGGTGCCCAGGTACGCGACCCGCGACCGGTCGAGCGCGGCGAGGGCGGGTACGGGCGCGACGTCGTACCGGAACTCGGAGTCGTAGTCGTCCTCGACCACGACGGCGCCCGCGTCCCGGGCGGCCGCCAGGAGTGCGAGCCGGTCGGCCGCGGGCATGACCCGGCCCAGCGGGTGCTGGTGGGCGGGCGTGACGTACGCGGCGGCGCAGCCGGCCAGGTCCGTGACGGGCAGGAGCGCGGGATGGTCGACGACGGCACGTCCTGCCGACCGGACCGTCTCGACGGCCGCGCGGTAGCCGGGGTCCTCGACGAGGACGCCCCCGGGGCCCAGCGCGCCCAAAAGTTGCCGCAGTCCGTCCGTCGTGCCGGCGGTGACCAGGATCTCGTCGGGCTCCACGGTCAGCCCGCGGGTGCGGGCGAGCCGTTCGGCCAGGGCCTCCCGCAGGTCGGGCAGCCCGCGCGGGTCGGGGTAGCCCCGCGGCGGGACCGCGGCGGAGACCTCGCGCCAGGCCCGCCGCCAGCCTGCGAGGTGGCGCGGGTCGATCCACGGGGTGCCCGCGTCGAGGCGCACGTACTGCGGTTCGCGCGTCGCGGGCCACGGTGGGGGAGCGGCCGTGGGAAGAACCTCGCCGGACGCCACGAACGTGCCTGAACCCCGGCGCGTCTCGACCCAGGACTCGGCCAGGAGCTGGTCGTACGCCTGCTCGACGACGGCGCGCGCCACACCTAGGTCGGCCGCCAGGGCGCGGCTCGAGGGCAGGCGGTCGCCCGTCGTGAGCGTGCCGTCGGTCACGAGCCCCCGGACGGCGGCCGCGAGCTGCGCGGGAAGCGGCGTGGGGCGGGCGCGGTCGAGACGTACGGGGAGCATGAGCCTCTCTCGGGTGGGGTGATCGCGGAGGCGGGCAAGTGGCCTGTTCGAATCGTGGCGAACTGGCTCGTGTCCACCGGCCACTTTCGGGCCAGGCTAGCGGCATGACGACGCAGCATCTCTCACCGACCCCCCGCACCACCCCGACCCGCGGCCGGAACCGCCAGGTCGAGGACCGGCGTCGGCTCATGGCGCTGCTCTCCGACGCGCTCGTGGCGCACCTGGGTGTGGTCGCGGGAACGCATCCGGTGGTGCTGCCCACGGCCTTCGCCGTGGACGAGTCCGGACCCGACGCCGGCGGCACGCTCTACCTGCACGGGTCGGTCGCCGCGGGCTGGCTCGCGCCGGCGCTGGAGCAGGACGTCTGCGTCACCGTGACGGAGCTGGACGGCCTGGTCCTGGCGCGCACCGGCTTCCACCACTCGATGAACTACCGGTCGGCGGTGGTGATCGGGCGACCGCGCCAGGTCACGGACCCGGACGAACGGCGGCGGGCGCTCGACCTCGTCGTCGACCACATGATGCCCGGGCGGGCGGCGGCGTTGCCCCCGGCGACGCGCAAGGAGCTCGCGGCGACGGCCGTGATCGCGCTGCCGCTGGCCGAGGCCTCGATGAAGCAGCGCGCGGGCGGCGCCTCCCTGGAGCCGGGCGACCTGGAGCTCGCCGGCTGGGCCGGGCACGTGCCCGTGCGCCGGGTCGCGTCGGCGCCCGTGACCGAGGACTACGTGTCCGAGGTGGTGCCGGAGCACGTGCTCCGCCGCGTGAGGGAGCTCGGCCAGGCCTGACCCGCCGTCCGCGGACTCGCCGTCGGCCCTTCGTCTCGAAAGGGGGAAGAAGGGTCCGGACGGACGCGGACGGGCGCACCCCACCGACATCCCGACGGGCGCTGCTAGCATCCCGGTCGTGACTCCTCTTCGTTCCGTCCTGCCGCCCCCGGTCGTCTGACCGGAGCGGCACCACGACCGGCCCGCGCGGGCCGGCGCCGGGGCGTGCTCCACGACGATTCCCCGTCCCTCGGAACGGGCCGGAGCCTTCGGGACCGGCCAGGAGCACACATGTCATCAACTCGTATCTCATCGACTCGTATCGGGCTGCTCTTCGTCAGCCTCGCCGGAATCCTCTGGGGCACCGGCGGCCTCGCCCTCGAGATCCTCCGCGACCACTCGTCGATGTCCGTCCTCACGGTCAGCGCCTACCGCATGGCCATCGCGGCCGTCGCGCTGGTCGCGGCCTCGCTCGTCCTGCGCAGGGGACCACGGCTCGTGGCTCTCGTGCGGGCTCATCCGGTCCGCGCCGCCGTCGTCGGCCTGGGGACCGGTGCCTATCAGGCGTTGTACTTCGGCTCCGTGGCCACCGCCGGTGTCACGGTCGCCACGGTGGTCAGCCTGGGGCTGGCGCCGGTCCTGCTCGCCGTCGTCGACCTCGTGCGGGCACGACGCCGGACGGCGGCCCGCAGCACCGTCCGCCTGACGCTGGTCGTCGGCGCAGCGCTGTCCGGCCTCGTGCTGGTGAGTGCGTCGTCCGGTGCGAGCGCCGTCGGCCCGCGGCCCCTGCTCGGCCTGCTGCTCGCGATCGCTTCGGGTTCCGTCTACGCGGCGACGACGGCGCTCGGCGGCACGCTGCTCGCGTCGGACGGCGTGGACCCGCTCGCCCTGACGACGGTGGCGACGACGGCGGGCGCCGTCGGCCTGGTTCCCGTGGCGCTGGCGGGCGGCGGACCGTTCGTCACGAGCGACCCGACGACGCTCGCCACCCTCGCCTATCTCGGGATCTTCACGATGGCGCTGGCGTACGGCCTGTTCTACGCGGGCCTGCGGACCACGCGCAGCGGCGCGGCGGTCGTCGCGACCCTGCTGGAGCCGGTGACGGCGGCGGTCGCGGCGGCCGTCGTGCTGGGGGAGCGGCTCGGCCCGGTTGGGATCGTCGGGTCCGCGCTGATCCTGGCCGCCGTGGCGGGCCTGGAGGAATAGGTACGGGCCTGGCCGGCGTCAGGCGAACGACCAGCGTCCGCCCTGCTGCGGTCCCGGCCGCGCCGGGGCTGCGGCACCGTGGTCGACGGCGGCGATCTGACCGGTGTTGTACTGGTCGGCGATGTACTGGCTGAACTGGCCGGAGTCGGCGGTGTGCGCGGTGTCCACGTAGTCGTAGGTGCCGACCCCGGCCGGTGCCGCGTGGGCTTCCGCCACAGGCGCCCCATACCCGGCCGCATACCCGGCCGCGGCGGGCACCGGGGCGTAGCCACCCGTGTCGTAGGCCGAGGTCTGACCGGACCCGTAGTCCAGCTCCGAGCCCGCCGCGTACTGGGGCTCGTAACCTGCCTGCTGCGCGGCAGGCTGCCACCGGTCGGTCTGGGGGTTCGGTGCGTCGAACGTGGACGCCGCGGCGACCCGCTGCGACGTCGCGACGGGCGAGGCCGCCAAGCGTGCTGCTTGCTGGGCTGCCGCTTCCTGCGCTGCCGCCCGCCGGGCTGCCGCCTGCCTGGCCACGGCCTGCTGAGCCGCTGTCTGCTGGGCTGCCGTCTGCCCTGCCGCCGCTTCGCGTGCCGCCGCCTCCTGCGCCGCGGCCTGCTGGGCCGCGTACCGCTGGGCGGCGAAGAGCGCGGACGCGCCGGCGTCGGGCTGCACACCGTTCAGCTCACCGTGGATGCGTCCGGCGAGGTTCGCGGCGATGGCGAAGCGCAGCGGCGCGAGAGAGCTGACGGACATGGTGCCCGTGACGGCCGGGGGCGGCAGGAAGGCGAAGACCTCGTCCTCGCCCAGGCTCAGCCCTTGTCCGAGCGCGGCGTTCAGGGTCTCCTCGAGCAGGTACTCGGCGCGCCCGTCGGGGCCCTCGAGGTCGGCGAACATGCCCTCCATGGAGTCCCAGCAGCGATCGAGCGTGCCCTCCACGCTGTCGAGGAACCACCAGCCGTCGGCGGACTCGAGGAACATGTCGCCGAAGCAGGACGCGAAGCGCGGGGTCTTGTCACCGGTCCCGATCCACGACCAGGACGACAGCGCGAAATCATAGGCGTCAGGTGCGAATTCTCGGATCAGGTGCACCTTGCGCATGTTGCCATGCTCACACTCCGAGCAAAAGAGGCGAACCGGACACGTAACGATTCGGCGCGGGTGAATTGCTCAAGTGTTTTCCTCCCGGAAACATGTGGCGGCCCCTTCGACGGCGCCGCTACGGTCCCGCCATGGGGAGCGACCAGCGGGACAGCGGCGGGACCGGGCGGTATGCCACCGAGCAGAGCAGTGTCGACGCCCGGGTCCAGGAGTACTACTCCGGGCGGACGGGCTGGGACGAGCACGCGCGCCTGACGGTCGGCTCGGCGCAGGGCCCGGTGGAGCACACCCGGACCCAGGAGCTGATCCGGCAGCGGCTCGCGCCCGGCGCACGGGTGCTCGACGTCGGCGGCGCCACCGGGGTGCACGCGGCGCCGCTGGCGGACGACGGCTACGACGTCGTGCTGGTCGACCCGGTCGCCGCCCAGGTCGCACGCGCCGCTGCGCACGGCACCTTCGAGGCGCGGGTCGGGGATGCCCGGGACCTGGCCGGAGCGGGGCTGGGCCTCGGCGACGACGACTTCGACGCCGTGCTGCTCCTCGGTCCGCTCTACCACCTCGCGACCCGGGCCGACCGGCTGCTCGCCCTGCGCGAGGCGGTGCGGGTGACGCGTCCGGGCGGCACGGTGGTCGCGGCCGGGATCACCCGGCTCGCGGCGCTCGTCGGCGGCGGCTACGCGACGTTCGGCCCGCCGGCCTGGCAGGCGGTCCTGGAGCACGGTCAGGCCCCGGACGACATCGTGTTCCCCGCAGCCCACTTCCACGACGCGGCCGAGCTCGCCGCGGAGGCGACAGAGGCCGGCCTGTCCGACGTCGTCGTGCACGGCGTCGAGGGGCCCGCCGGCGGCGCCCTGGAACGGGTCCGGCTCGACGCCCCCGAGGCGCCGGAGCTGATCGGCGCCGCGCTCACGATCGCCCGCGCGCTGTCGACGACGCCGGGGGTCACCGACATGAGCCAGCACGTTCTGGCGATCGGTACGGTCAGTGCATGAGCTCCCAGCCCACTACGCAGCCCAGCACGCAGCCGAGCACGCAGCCGACCGTGCCCGACGCCGGCGGCAGCGTCGTCCCCCGGACCGACCCGCCGCTCGCCGCCGACGAGGTGACGATGCTGCGGTCGTTCATCACCTTCTACCGCGCCACGATCCGCCGTCAGTGCGAGGGCCTGACGGCGGAGCAGCTGCGCACGCCGCTCCCGCCGTCGACCATGACGCTGGCCGGGATGCTCAAGCACCTGGCCTACGTCGAGGACGTCTGGTTCAACGTGCGGCTGGCGGGCAACGAGCCGGCCCCGCCGTGGGACACGGTCGACTGGGCGGCCGACGCCGACTGGGACTGGCACAGCGCCCTCGAGGACACACCCGAGCAGCTCACCGCCGTGTTCGACGACGCCGTCGCGGCCTCCGACCGGATCCTCGACGAGGTGCTTGGCGAGACGCCGCCGGACGGCGCGGGAGTCCTGGACCGGACCACCGTGCGCCCGGGGCGCAGCGGCTACATCTCCCTGCGCTGGATCCTCGTGCACATGGTGGAGGAGTACTCCCGGCACGCGGGGCACGCCGACCTGCTGCGGGAGGCGCTGGACGGCGCCACCGACCTCTGAGCGCCACCGACCTCCGAGCGGCTCGGCGTGCCTCGGGCCGGAGACCCTAGAGCAGGAGCCAGGCGTAGTCGGCGGCCTCGAGCACTATCCAGAACCGGAAGAACCGCCCGACCAGCCCGGTGCCGATGAACAGCCACAGCCGCACGCGCAGCACGCCCGCGACCACCGACATCACCATGAACGGCGGCAGACCGGCGAACGCCGAGGCGAGCAGCACGACGCCCATGTAGACGGGGCGGCCGTCGGTGCGGTCGCGCCAGCGGGCCATCGCGGCGGCCGGCTTCGGGGACTCCAGCTTGTGGCGCAGCCACGGCAGGCGGGTGGTCCCGGCGCCGGCCCAGTACCAGAGCAGCTTGCCGGCGACCTGGCCGGTGGCGGCCACGGCGGCCAGCACCATGCTCGGGTAGGTGTTGTCGGTGGCGGCGACCACCAGGTACGCCTCGAGCGCCAGGAACGCCGCGACGGCGGCGCCCGCGGAGTAGAAGAAGGTGGACAGCAGGAGCATCGGGGCCGTCGTCCGTCCTCAGCCGGCCGGGCACGCGTGGGTGGCCTGGATCACAGGGGGACGTTAGCGCCTGCGGCGACGAGCTGCCGAATCAGCGCCGCCGCCGGGGGAGCGGGCGGGCCCACGGTGAGGGCCATGACCCGGCGGACGGCGCCCTGCAGCGGAGCGAAGGCGATCCCGGGGTTCCGGTGGGCGCGGAGCGTGAGCCCGGGCAGCAGGCTCACGCCCGCACCGGCGGCGACCAGGGCCTGGACCGCCACGTAGTCGTCGGTCTCGAACGCGATCCGCGGGGCGAATCCCACGGCGGCGCAGCGGGCGACCATGTCCGCCCGGCACCGTTCGCAGCCGGCGATCCACTCCGCGTCGTCGAGCAGCTTCAGGTCGGGTACGAAGCCGGGCACGGGAGCCGCGTCGAGATCGATCGCGGTCACGAGGTTGACCGGGTCGTCGAGGATCGTCGTCGCCTCGTAGCGCGACAGGTCCTCCATGGAGCGGGCGTGCCGCACGTCGGTGTGCTCGAACACCAGCGCGACGTCGACGGCGCCCGACTGCAGGGCGTCGACGGCGTCCGGCGGCTCGTGCTCCACCAGGCCGACGGAGAGGCCCGGGTGCTCCTGCTGGAGTCGCGCGACGGCGTCGGGCACGACGGTGGCCAGGGCGGAGGGGAACGCCGCGAGGCGGGCGCGGCCCGCACGCAGGCCGGCCAGCGCGTCGAGCTCACGGCGGGCGCCCTCGACCCGGCCGAGGATCTCCTCGGCCCGGGTCGCGAGCAGGCGGCCGGCCTCCGTGAGGCGGACGCCGCGGCCGTGCCGCTGCAGCAGCGGGATCCCGGCGTCGGCCTCCAGGCGGGACAGGTGATGGCTCACCGAGGGCTGCGCGTAGTGCAGCTCCTTCGCTGCCGCCGTGACGGAACCGGTACGGGCCACCGCCGCGAGGACGCGCAGCCGGGTGAGGTCGAGCTCTGCGGTCATGTCCCCAGGCTAACGCAGAAAGATAGGTGACATCGATCGAAAGTCTTCGTAACAGGTATTAGACCTATGGGTCATGTCCGGGTCACGCTGGATCCATGACGCTCGCGACCCTGCCGCCCCGCCACTCGCCAGCGGCCCTCCCCACCATCGCCGACATCCTCGCCGCCCAGGCCCGCCTGGAGGGCACCGTGGTGCGCACCCCCGTCGGCCAGTACGCGGAGCTCGACCGGGCCGCCGACGCCGCGATCGTCGTCAAGCACGAGAACCAGCAGCGCACCGGAGCCTTCAAGGCCCGCGGCGCCGGCAACCTCCTGCTCTCCATGACGGAGACCGAACGCGCCCACGGCGTCGTCGCCTACTCCACCGGCAACCACGCCCAAGGGGTCGCCTACGCCGCCCGGCTCACCGACACCGCCTGCACCATCGTCATGCCCGACGACCCCAACCCCGTCAAGCTGCGCGCCGTCCTCGACCAGGGCGCCGACGTGCTCCTGCACGGCGCCACCTTCGACGACGCCCGCGCCCGGGCCACCGAGCTCGCCCAGGAGTCGGGCGCCCGCCTCGTCGGCGCCGCCAACGAGCCCGACATCATCGCCGGCGTCGGCACCCTCTACCTCGAGCTGTTCCAGCAGGCACCGGGCCTCGACGTCCTCGTCGTGCCCGTCGGCGGCGGGTCCGGCGCCGCCGCGGCCGGCCTCGTGGCAACCGCCGTCGCCCCCGGCACTGCCGTGATCGGCGTCCAGTCCGCCGCGTCACCCGCCGCCCACGACTCCTGGCACACCGGAACGCTCGCCCAGCGCGCCAACACCACCCGCGCCGAAGGCCTCGCCGTCGGCTGCGGGTTCGAGGTCACCCAGGCGCTCATGCGCGACCACCTCACCGACTTCGTCCTCGTCACCGACGACCAGATCACCGCCGCCCAGCACCTCTACCTCACCGGCGCGCACACCGTCGCCGAAGGTGCCGGAGCGGCGGCGCTCGCGGCCGTCCTGGCCGATCCGGGTCGCTTCGCGGGCCGCCGTGTCGGCGTCGTGTGCACCGGCGGGAACGCCAGCGGTGACGAGCTGCGGCGCGCCCTCTCTGCCGGCTGAGTACTGCGCGCGGACCCGCGTGCCGCACTAGGCTCGGTGGCATGGCCCGCTACTTCGACGTCCACCCCGTCGACCCCCAGCCGCGCACGATCGCGCAGGTCGTCGCCATGCTCCGCGACGACGCCCTGGTCGCCTACCCGACCGACTCCTCCTACGCGCTGGGCTGCCGCATGGACTACCACGCCGGCGCGGACCGCATCCGCAGCATCCGCAAGCTCGACGACAAGCACCACTTCACGCTGGTGTGCTCGGACTTCGCTCAGCTGGGCCAGCTCGTGAAGCTCGACAACTCGGCGTTCCGGGCCATCAAGTCCGCCACGCCAGGGGCGTACACGTTCATCCTCCCGGCCACCGCCGAGGTGCCCCGCAGGCTTGCCCACCCCAAGAAGAAGACGGTGGGCGTGCGCATCCCGGACTCTGCCGTCACGCAGGCGCTGCTGCGCGAGCTGGGGGAGCCGCTGCTGTCCTCGACGCTGATCCTGCCGGACCAGGCCGAGCCGCTGACCGATGGCTGGACCATCAAGGAAGAGCTCGACCACGTGCTCGACGCCGTCGTCGACGGCGGGGACGCCGGGACCGAGCCGACCACCGTCGTCGACTGGTCCGACGGGTTCCCCGACGTCGTCCGCGTCGGTGCCGGCGACCCCTCGCGCTTCGAATAACCTGGGCCTCATGACGGACCCCACCGGGCTCGAGCAGGCCCGCACCAAGATGACCGAAGCCGGCGTAGCACCTGCCGCCATCGAGACGTTCACGCGGTTCTACCACCTGCTGCAGTCGGGTGAGAGCGGCCTGATCCGCGAGGACGACGTCGACCCGCTCGTCGACATCCCGAACCGCGCGGAGCTGACGATCAGCGACGACGCCGCGGCAGACGCCTTGGCGAGGACCGCGATGCTCAAGCTCAACGGCGGGCTCGGCACGTCCATGGGCATGGACCAGGCGAAGTCGCTGCTGCCGGTCCGGGTCGCGCCGGGCGCGGCTGACGGCGCGGGTCCGGTCGGCGGTGAGCCCGAGATGCTCACGTTCCTCGACATCATCGTCGGTCAGGTCCGGGCGGCCCGGCAGGCCACCGGAGCCCGTCTCCCGCTGCTGTTCATGAACTCCTTCCGCACGCGCGAGGACTCCCTTGCGGCGCTGGAGCGCTACCCGGACATCGCGGTCGACGGGCTGCCCGTCGACTTCCTGCAGAACCGCGAACCCAAGCTCCTCGCCGACGACCTGACGCCCGTCACCTGGGAGAAGGACCCTGACCTCGAGTGGTGCCCGCCCGGGCACGGCGACCTGTACCCGGCGCTGCACGCGTCGGGCGTCGTCGTCGCGCTGCTGGAGGCCGGCTTCCGGTACATGTGCGTCTCCAACTCCGACAACCTGGGTGCCACGCCGGACGCCACGATCGCCGGCTGGTTCGCAGCGTCCGGCGCCCCGTACGCCGCCGAGCTCTGCCGCAAGACGCCGGCCGACGTCAAGGGCGGCCAGCTCGTGGTCCGCAAGAGCGACGGCCGCATCGTCCAGCGCGAGACGGCGCAGACCCACCCCGACGACGTCGCCGTCTCCCTCGACGCGACGCGCCACCCGTTCTTCCACACGAACAACCTCTGGTTCGACCTCGAGGCGCTGGCCGCCGAGCTGGAGCGGACCTCGGGTGTGCTGGAGCTGCCGCTGATCCGCAACGACAAGACCGTCGACCCCTCCGACCCGTCGTCGCCCAAGGTGGTGCAGATCGAGTCCGCGATGGGCGCGGCGGTCGCCGTCTTCGAGGGCGCGACGGCGATCGAGGTGGAGCGGTCGCGGTTCCTGCCCGTGAAGACGACCAACGACCTGCTCGTGCTGCGCTCGGACGTCTACGACCTGACGCCGGACTACCGGCTCGAGGCGCAGGCCCTCGCGCCGCTCGTGGACCTCGACAAGGACTACTACAAGCTCATCGACGGCTTCACCCAGCGGTTCGCCGCGGGTGCGCCGTCGCTGCGGGACGCCGACTCCCTGACCGTCCGCGGCGACTGGACCTTCGGGTCGGGCGTGCGGGCCGAGGGCAAGGCGCAGCTCGCCGGCGAGGGTGGCACGGTGCCCGACGGCGCGACGGTGGGTCCGGACGGCATCTGACGGGCGCGGGCGCCGTGGGTGCGTGGGTGCGGGCGGTGGTCGCCGGCGCGGCGCGCCGGGCCCAGCGTGGTCGGTAGAACGTCGGGTGGTCGGCAGAACGTCAGGTAGTCGGTACCTCGGAATACCGACTACCTGACGTTCTGCCGACCACCCGACCTTTTGCCGACCACGCCTACCACCGCTGATCCCCGCGCCGCGTGGCACACCGACCTCTGCCGGCCGCCGGGCCGCGCCGGCTGCCGAGCCACGCCGGTCATGCGGTGCCGGGTTGCCGCGCGCCGCGCCACGTCTCCTCGAGGGCGACGATGCGTTCGCGTAGTGCGGTGGGATCACTGTCCGGCGGGACCGGACCCCGCACCGCGGCGTCGGCCAGCCAGTCCGCCCAGGCCTGCCAGCGCGGTAGGTAGAGGTCCCGGACCAGGCCCTGCCAGTGCCTGCCCGAGTAGTCGTGCAGGCCGTTGTGCTGCCCGCCCCAGACGCTGACGATGCTCCGCGCCTCGCGTTCCATGGCGTCCCGCTCGGCGGTCGTGTCGCCCCAGGCGCGGGCGGCGTCGATCCAGGTGGCGACCCGGGTCTCGGGGCGGGCACCGGCCAGGTCGTCGAGCTCCTGCAGGTCCGCGCGCAGTCTGCTCATGTGGGCGCGGACGCCGTCCGGGTCGCCCGCCCGCGCCGCCGCCAGGATGTCGCGCACGTGCACCCGCGTACCCTGCGCGAGGACGTGACCGGTGAGCTCGGCGATGTCGGCGCTCAGCACCTCCCGAGCAGCGTCAGGTACGGGGCCGGACCCGGTGCTTGGCGTCCTCTCCGACCTCGTGCCCGGTGCCGTCCCCGCTCTCGCGCCCGCCGTCGTGCCTGCCAGGTTGTCGCGGACCTCCGTGAGTTCCCGCACCGCCTCGGCCAGCCGGGGGAGTGCGGCGGCGATCGCGGGATCATTCTCGGCATCCACGTTGGACGACGGCGTGGGCGGCTCGGTCTCCGCGGCCGCGCCGTCGTCCGGCGTCGTCCCGACGCCCGCATCCGCCCCACCGCCCGCCGTGGTCCCGCCGCTGATGGCCTCGCCCGCGCTGCGCTGGGCGGGGAACGGGAGCCCCGCGGTCCAGGGGCGAGCGATGACGGGCGTCGGGATGGAGCGGGTGCGGCCGTCCGCATAGAGTGTCGAATAAATAGTGTGCCAAGCGCGTAGCGCCAGCCGTGCCAGGTTCGCGCGCTGCTCACCATCCAGCCCTGATGGGCCGCCCGGAGCAGGATGCCGGTCCGACAAGCCGTACCGGTCCAGGACGAACTGTTCGAGCCAGCCGTCGAGGTCGTCGGGGGAGCGTGGCGCGTCGTCCCACGCGAGGTCGGTCGCGAGCTCGTAGAAGACCTCGTTGTTCTCGATGGCCTCGGGGGCGAGGCCGATGCCGCGCAGGTGCGGGACGCCGTCGGGCAGGGCGCGCACGTCCCGGACCAGGCCGCGCAGGTCGCCGAACAGTGCCGGCCGGCCCCCGAAGTTGTGCAGCGCGCACCAGACCCAGGGGCGCCCGGCGAGCGGGGCACCGTCGGCCAGGAGGGCGGTGTGCAGGGGCGCGTGCTCGCCCCAGAGGTCCAGGACGAGCGTGCGGTCGGCAGGGACGTCGCGCAGGTAGGCGGCCACACGGTCGGGCGTCCAGAACGCGCCCTTGTAGTGGAAGGGCCAGCCCTGGAGCACCCAGACGGCGCCGGGGTCCGCGGCGGCCAGGGCACGGTAGGTGCCGCGGCCGGCGGCGCGCAGGTACCCGACGTCGTCCGACGGCGGCACCGACTCGATGTACGGGTCGACGGCGTAGTACCCGGATCCCGGGCCGAGCAGCTCCCGCTGGACCTGCGCGGACGTCGCGAACAGCTCCTGGAACCGCGACGACTCGGGGTGCAGGAGGGGAATCCGCCAGCCCTGCCACTCGATCTCGCCGGCGGGGTGTTCGGCCGTGGAGTGGACGTCGTCCGGGCCGGGCCCCGCGAGAGCCGGCGGGACGTGTCCGCCGAACGCGGGGAGCACCGGCGTCATGCCGAGCTCGCGCATCCGGGCCAGGACCCGCCGGGCCAGGTCGACGCGCCGCTCGGCCCACCGGGCAGGGAGCGGTCCGCCGAACGAGTGCATGCCGCCCATGAACGTCCAGGGGAAGTGCGCCGCGCCGCCCAGCCACTCGGCGGTCTCGGCGTCGGACAGCCCGGCCCGGCGGAACGTCTCGGCCAGCACCGCCTCGTGTGCCACCAGCATGAGCGGGTGCGTGACACCGTGCAGGGCCATCCAGTCGATCTCGCGCTCCCAGCGGTCCCAGCCCCAGAACGGCGTCGAGTACCCGAAGGTCACGACGTTCAGGTAGTACCGGATCTCGTGCGGCGACGAGACGACGGCGCGTGACGCATCGGGCAGCGCGCGCACGCCACCGTTCACGCGGGGCCGCTGCCAGGTCAGCCGTGTCCCGAGCGTCTCGCGGACGTACCGGGCCAGCGCGACCGACGCGGCGACCGGGCTGGTCGCCCGGATCGTCAGCCGGCCGTCCTCGGCCCGGTAGTCCGCTGTGTCGTGCGGTGCGGCGTGCAGCGCGAACTCTGGCATGGGCTCGACGGTGATCTGCCGCGGGTCCAGGCCCGCCCGCTCGGCGACGCCGCGCACGGCGTCGGCCCACGCGCTCACCGCGCACCCCCTCCGACGCTGCCCGGTCCCAAGCTGCCCGGTCCGACGCTGCCCCGGCTGGAACTACGGCCCAGGAAGCTCAGCGCCGCACCGGACCACGACCCGAAGTCCACCACGCCCGCCCCCGCCCGCGACTCCTCCGCGGCGAACGCCATGAGGTGGCTGTCCAGCGCCGTGGCGAACGACAGCTCGCCCCGGCCGACGGCGTCGTCGGCCACCGCCCGGCAGAACGCGTCCATGAGGCCGTCGTCGCCGCCGGCATGACCGCCGCGACCGCTCGGTCCGCCGTCGGCCATGGCACCGGGTGTGGCACCGGGTGTGGCGCCGTCCGCCGCGCCGGGTACGAGGCCTGAGCCCGGGTCCGGGACCGGCTGGGCCAGGAGCGTGTGGGTGGCATGGCCGAGCGGCCCGTCCGTGCCGGACTCGACCAGCCTCGCGCCGGGCACGGCTTCCGGCAGCCGGCCGGACGGCGAGAACAGGTCGACGCGGATCTCGCCCGACTCCATGTGCCCGTGCAACTGCCCACGCGTCCCGGTGATCGCCAGGTGCCGCGTGTTCTCGGCGGTGAACGCGCTGGCCGTGAGCGTGGCGGTCAGGCCGGACGGGAACCGCAGGAGCGTCTGCTGGTGGTCGGCCACGTCGTTGTCCGAGTGATAGACGCAGCGTCCGTACGGCCCTCGTCGCAGGGCGGCGAGGCGGCCGGCGGGGGACAGGTCGTCGCCGAGCATCGTGACCGGATGGCCCGTGTGGTCGCGCAGGGCGTCCAGGTAGTAGCGCGGCGCGAAGAAGGGGCAGTCCGCGGCGGCCGGACAGCCGTCGGTGCAGCGGGCCGGGGCGCCGACGGGCGCGTTCTCGGGGCGGAAGTGCAGCAACGATCCCTCGCTCACCACCGTCCGGGGAGCCGCGCCGGCGAGCCAGCGGATCAGGTCGAGGTCGTGGCAGGTCTTGGCGAGCACCATCGGGCTCGACTCGGCGGTGTTGCGCCAGTTGCCCCGCACGAACGAGTGCGCGAAGTGCCAGAACCCGATGTTCTCGCGTACCTCGATCGTCGCGAGGTCGCCGAGTGCGCCCGCCTCGACGACGGCCCGCACGGCACGCCAGAACGGCGCGAACCGCAGCACGTGCCCGACGGCGATGCGGGCGTCCGTCCGCCGCACCACGCGCGCCAGCTCGGCGAGGTCGGTCAGCGACGGCGCGGCGGGCTTCTCCAGCAGCATCGGCAGCCCGGCCCCGGCGACCGCGGTGGCGGCGGCGACGTGGAGGGCGTCGGGGAGCGCGACGATCACGGCGTCGGGCCGCAGTCGGCCGAGGTCCGCGACCAGGTCCTCCCAGCCGGGGTACCGGGCGGCCGTTGTGCCGGCCAGGGCATCCAGCCGGGCGTGGTCGGGGTCGGCGACGGCAACGATCCGGGCGCGGTCCGGATGCGCCCGGACCCAGCGGCCGTAGGCGTCGGCGCCGCGCCCGCCGGCGCCGAGGACGGCCAGGCGGACGGGCGTCGTCGTCGTTCCGGTCATCGTTCCGCTCCCTGCACCAGGCCCGACACGATGTATCGCTGCGCGAGGAAGAAGACGATCACCACGGGGACCGTCACCGCTATCGAGCCGGCCAGGAGCACCGTGACGGGCACCTGGAAGTCTCCGAGCTGTGCGATCCCGAGCGGCGCCGTCCAGAGGCCGCGGTGCTGCACCAGGAACAGCAGGGCGTAGAAGTACTCGTTCCAGGCGATCATGAACACGTAGATGGCGGTGGCCACCACCCCGGGGATCGCGATGGGCAGCACCACCCGGACCAGCAGCTGCCCGAGCGAGCAGCCGTCCATGATCGCCGCCTCCTCGACGCTCTGCGGCAGCGCGAGGAAGAAGTTCCGCATCATGTACAGGGCGACCGGAACCGTGGCCGCGACGTAGACGATCAGCAGCCCCACCAGGGTGCTCGTCAGGCCGAGCCGGGACAGGATGACGAACTTCGGGACCGCCAGGACGATCCCGGGGAACAGATAGACCGCCAGGATGATGCCGTTGGTGACGGCCCGGCCGCGGTACCGCACGCGGGCGGCCGCGTAGGCGCCGAGCACGCAGACCAGGATGCTCAGGATGACGGTCCCCACGGCGACGCCCAGCGAGTTGAGCACGAACCGGCCGAGTCCGAACCCGCCGTCGGCCTCGTCCCGCATCGCCGTGGCGAAGGCCGACAGGTCCAGCTCGGTCGGCAGCCCGAGCGGGTCGCGGGTCACCTCCGCGTACGGCCGTACGGACAGCACGACGCCGTACACCACCGGCCCCAGCGACCACAGGAGCGCGACGGCGACCACCACGGCGCGGCCGGCCCGCGACGCCCGCGTGGACCGGACACCGCCCATGGCTCCCCGCTGCGGTCCGCTCCTCAGCCGCGTCATGACTCTCCCCTCATGCTTCCCTCATGATTCGTCGGTCCGCCGGGACAGCAGCACGTACCCCGCGAGGAGCACACACAGGATGAGGCTCATGAGCAGCCCGAACGCGGCGGCGCTGCCGATGTCGGCCTTGGTGACGAGCTCGGTGTACACCTGGATGGCCATGACTTGCGTGCTCCCGGCGCCCTCGGTGAGCAGGTAGACGTCGTCGAAGGTCTGGAACGACCAGATGAAGCGCAGGAGCAGGAGCAGCAGGGCCACCGCTCGCAGCTGCGGAAGCAGGATGAACCGCAGGACCTGCCGACGGTTCGCACCGTCGAGCGCCGCGGCCTCCTCGATCTCACCGGGTACCGACTGGAGCCGCGCGGTGAGGAACAGGAACGCGAGCGGCGCCGACTTCCAGATGTCGAACAGCACGACCACGAGCAGCGCGACCGGCACCGGGATGCCCCAGACCTCCGCAGAGGTGGTGCTGAGGAAGCCCACGGGCGTGTCCCAGCCGAGGTACGCACGGCCGAACGCGTTGACCACGCCGTACTGCGGGTTGAGCGCCGTCTTCCAGATCGTGGCGGCGGCGACCACCGGCAGCACGTACGGCACGAGCAGCAGGGCGCGCACCAGGCCGCGCCCGGCGAACGGCCGTCGCAGCGCGAGCGCGAGCACGAGGCCCACGGCCAGCGACCCCACCGCCGTCAGGCCCGCGTAGAGCACGGTGGTCCAGAGCGCGCCCCAGAACGCCTGCGACGCCGCGGCCTGGCGGAAGTTGTCCAGCGTCCACTCCACGGGCTCGGTCCCGAGGAACGGGATGTCGACGAGCCGGATCTCGGAGAACCCGAACACCACCACCAGGACGAACGGCAGCAGGACGACCAGGGCGACCACCGCCAGCGACGGCGAGACGAGCAGCCACCCCGAGCGGTTCGCGCGCTGGGCCGCCGTCGTCGGACGGGTGACCGCCGCTCGGCGGGCCCTTCCGGGACGAACCTGCGTCGGACCGGCCGTCACAGGTCCTGCTGCAGCGCCGTCACGTCGGCGGCCATCTGCTGGGTCACCTCCGCGGGGTCAGATCCCCGGTACAACGGGTCGAGCTGCTGCGCGAGGGTGCCCTGCGTGGCGACCAGGCCGGCGAGGGTGGCGTCGGGCGTGCCCTGGCCCCAGCGGGAGACGGCGGCCATGCCCTCGCCCATCGCGGTGACCAGGTCGTCGCCGTACACCTCTCCGACCGAGGACTCGACCTTCGGCCCGAAGCCCAGACCGCCCCACGCGTCGAGGTATTCGGTCGGGCTCGCGGGGGTCCCCGTGCGCAGCGGGAGGCGGCCCTCCGTGGCGACGGCGAGCGTGTCGGCGTACCCCTCGCCCATGACGAACTCGATGTACTGACGCGCCTCGTCGGTGTCCGCGCGCGCCGGGACCGCGTAGGCGAGGGTGGCGCCGAACTGCGCGGGCTCCTGCGCCGAGCCGGCGGGCGGTTCCAGCACCGTGATGAAGCCTGAGCTCTCAGCGAGGAACGCCGGGTCGTCGGCGCACTCCTTGCACGACGGCGGCACCGCCTCGTCAAGATTCGCCAGCTCGTCGAGGATGTGCGTGGAGAAGAGCAGCATCGCGGCGTCTCCCGCCATGTACGCGGCCCGTGCGGACTCGACGTCGTAGTCGCCGGCGACCGACGAGTCGCGCAGCTCCTTGAAGAACCCGGCCGCCTCCGTGCACTCGGGCGAGTCGATGGTGACCTCGCCGCTCGTCACGAGCTCGCAGCCCGCCGACTGGAAGATCGACTCGATGCCCTCCGTGCCCGAGGCGGTGCCCGACTGGGTGCCGAGCGCGATGCCCGTGATGCCGAGCTCGTCCTTGACGGTGGTCGCGGCCTCGGCGAGCTCGGCGACGGTGGTCGGCACCTCGGCACCGGCCTCCTCGAGCAGGTCGGTGCGGTAGGCGATGAGATGCACCCAGCCGTCGCTCGGCACGGCGGCGATCGTCTCAGCGCCGTCCTCCTGGACGGTGACCGCGCTGAGCGCGTTCTCGTTGAAGGTGGCGGGGTCCAGCGTGTCCATCGCTTCCTGCACGACGTCGGTGTCGAGCAGCCCCTGGGACTGCCAGGACGTGATCTGCGAGGCGCCGGCGAGGACGACATCGGGCACCTCGCCCGACGCGGCGCCCGTGACCAGCGCCTGGTCCTGGTCGGCCGCCGCGAGCGGGACGACGTCGACCGCGATGCCGGTCTCCTCGGTGAACCGTTCGGCGACCGCTTCCTGCGCGGCCACACGCTCCGGTGTGGACTGTGGCGTCCAGAAGGTGATGGATTCGGCCTGCCCCTCCTGCTCGGCACTCGGGCCGCAGGCGGCGAGGAGGGTGGCGACGGCGGTCAGTGCGACGACGACGGCGGACGAGCGGATGCGACGGTGCATTGGTCCCTCTTCGGTGCTGGTGCCGGTGCGGGTGTCCCAGAGACTTCACCCGCACGCCGGGTCAGTCAAGGCTGACGCGCGGGAGGACCCGTGCTCGCCGCCGACCGGGTCCGCTGCGGGGCTCCAAACGAGTGACCCCGACACACTGCACGCGACACACGACACGGGGCGCAGTGTGTCGGGGTCGTCAGCGACGGGTGGCCGGCACCGGCACGTCGACCACCCGGGCGTCGCCGACGACGGGGGAGAGGGCACCGGCAGAGGCGGCGGCGAGGTCGGCGAACAGGGCGTCCAGCTGCTGTTTGGGCACCAGCAGCCGCAGGTGCGCGACGGCGTCGTAGGCGGGCGGTTCCATCACGGAGCCGTGGGACGACGCCCAGTCGCGCAGCACGTTGTCGATCCGCCCGGCATCCCCGTGGGGAACGGGCACCTCGACCTCGTACAGCAGCTCACGGCGGAGCATCGCCCCGGCGGCGGACGCGACGTCGAGCGCGGCGGCCACCGCTCCCGAGTAGGCCCGGACGAGCCCGCCGGCCCCGAGCTTCACCCCGCCGAAGTAGCGGGTGACGACGGCGACCAGGTCCGTGACGTCGCGGTGGCGCAGCACCTCCAGCATGGGGACGCCGGCCGTGCCGCTCGGCTCGCCGTCGTCGGAGGAGCGGGCTGTCTGGCTCGCGCCGTCGGCGTGCGTCCCGAGCACCATGGCCACGCAGTGGTGGCGGGCGTCCCACAGCTCCTTGCGCCGGCGCGCGACGACGGCGTCGGCCTCCGCGACGTCGGCGGCAGGGGAGAGGTGGGCCAGGAACCGGGATTTCTTGATGACCACCTCGTGGTCGACGGGCCGTGCGATGGTGCTGGGGAGGTCCACCGGACGAGCGTACGTGGCGGTGCCAGGGGTGGAGCCGGCCCGGCTCCTGCCGAGACCCGCACCGTGCCGAGCAGCGCCGAGCGGATCTCACCGGATCGCCGACACGCGAGAAACTACCCTTGATTAATAGTGTGCCAAGCGTAGATTGACAGCCATGACCAGTACCGACGCCACGTCGCCAGAAGCACGGAGCGGGGAGCTCGCCCGCTACCCGCGGCCGCCCGTGAGCCTCGAAGAGGCCGAATGGGTCTGGCGCGAGCTCTCCACCGAGGCGATGCGACCGGGCGCGAAGCCGGAGGCGGTGCGGCTCGCGGTGATCACCGGCCTGGTGCGTGCGACGGGCGCACGGTACGGCGACCTGCTGCGGGTGCGTGTCGAGGACATCGACCTCGGTCCCGCACGGGCGCGGGCGACGGAGGGCAGCGTGCTGGTGCGGCACGGCAAGCACCGCACGCCGCGGCGCCACCTGTTGCCGGCCGATCTGGTGGTGCTCCTGAGGCACTGGATGGTCGTGCGCGAGGAGCTGGCGGCCGAGCTGGAGGGCTCGGTACCGAGGGCGCTGCTGCTCACGGTGCACCACACGCACGACAACGGCACCACGGTCGCGTCCGGCCTGCCGATCACGCGGCAGGGACTGGTGCTGTCGTGGCGGCGGTTCGTGCATCGGACCAACGCGCGCTACGGCGCGCTGCGCCCACCGCTGCCGACCCGGTTCGAGCAGGTGCGGCGGGCGTGGGTGGAGGCGTCGATGGAGGACTGACCCAGCCTCACCCACCCGCCTCGTTGAGTGCTGGATATTTGCGCTTCCGGGAGCATCGAGAGCGCAGATATCCAGCACTCAACGGTCAGGTTGTGGGGATGCCCAGGAGCGGGGACTGCGGGGTCGACGACGGCAGCTCTGTGAACCCGTACCGGTCGTAGAACAGCCGGGCGGCGGTGTTCTCGGCCGCGTAGCCCAGGTGCACGCCCGGCACGCCACGCTCGGCGAGGGCGCCACGGAGCGTGTCGATGAGACGCGAGCCGAGGCCTCGCCGCTGGAGCACGGGCAGCAGGTCGATGTGCAGGTGGGCCGGGTGGGTCGTGAGCTCGCCGTGCCGCAGCCCCCGGACCATGCGCTCCGGGTCGGTGCCGTCGTGCAGCAGCTGGGCCTCGGTGTAGGCGGGGTTGCGCCCGGTCGCCGGGCCGGGCGCTGGGTGCCGGGCGGCGAAGCCCGGCGTCCACTCCCGTGCCCACCACTCGACGAAAGCCTGGGTGTCGGCGACGCCGATGATGTACCCGGCCGCACGGCCCTCGTGCTCGACCACCCACGCGAGGTCGGGGGAGTGCTCCACGTAGGGCAGCGCGTAGACGTCGGGCATGAGCAGGTCGGACGAATAGATGCCTCGTGCGTCACCGCCGGCCGCGGCGGTGCGGACGCAGATGTCCGCGACGTCGGCACGGTCGTCGGCGCGGTAGGGGCGGATGAATGGCTCGGTCACACCGGCACACTAGCTTGCCGTCCCAGACTGTGACCGTGCTGTGACATGACGTCGGCGCGCTCGTTGCCGGACCCCGTACGAGCCGCATGTTGGCGCTGGTCAGTGGCAGATCCGACCCTCCGCCGTTACTGCGTATTTGCCCCGCGAGGATGCCAGTAACGGGATCGTCACAGGATCGCAATGTGCAATCGTCGCGCAAGTTCGTTACGGTCGTTTTGTCATGCAGAACCTCGAAGAGGAACTCAAGCACATCCATCCGACCGAGACCACGGTGGCGTTGAGGGAGCCCACCGTCGCAGACGGAGCAGCGATGTGGCGCCTCGCGCGCGACTCCAAGACGCTGGACCTGAACTCGTCCTACGCGTATCTCCTCTGGGCGCGAGACTTCGCCCGGACCTCGGTGATCGTGAGCGTCGACGGCGAACCCGGTGGGTTCGTCACGGGCTACATCCGGCCCGACGAGCCGACCACCCTGATGGTCTGGCAGGTAGCCGTGGACCACGCCTACCGTGGACAGCGGCTGGCCTCCCGGATGCTCGCGCACCTCGCCGAGCGGCACCCCGAGTGCACCCACGTGGAGACGACCATCACCTCGGACAACACGGCGTCGATCGCCCTGTTCATGTCCTTCGCGTCGGCACAGGGTGCGCCCGTCGACGTGCGGACCGTCTTCCCCGCGGAAGCGTTCCCGGACGGCCACGACGCGGAGCTGGTGTTCCGCATCGGCCCGCTCTCCTGACCTCGTCCAGGTCGATCCCCGAAGAATCAAACCCCAGAAGACCGCAGAAGAACCGATCTACCACAGCCGAGTCCGGTCAACGGGACCGGACCGTGGAAGGAGCCATGCGCCCGAACACCGCTATGCCTACAGGCATGCCCTCGAACAGCATCTTCGACGAGCTCGAGTCCCAGGTCCGCAGCTACTGCCGGAACTGGCCCACGACGTTCACGACCGCCGCCGGCAGCACGCTGCAGGCCGAGGACGGCCGAAGCTACCTCGACTTCTTCGCCGGGGCTGGTGCGCTCAACTACGGGCACAACCACCCGGTACTGCTCGAGGCGCTGATCGACTACCTGCGAAGCGGCGGGATCGTGCACTCGCTCGACATGCACACCGCACCCAAACGCGAGTTCCTCACGACGTTCCGGGACCGGATCCTGGCGCCGCGCGGCCTGGACTACAAGGTCATGTTCCCTGGCCCGACCGGGACGAACTCCGTCGAGAGCGCGCTCAAGCTGGCCCGCAAGGTCACCGGTCGCCAGCACATCCTCTCGTTCACCAACGCGTTCCACGGCATGACGCTGGGCGCCCTGTCGGTGACGGGGAACTCCATGAAGCGCAACGGCGCCGGCCTGCCGCTCACGAACAGCTCGAAGATCCCGTACGACGACTACTTCTCCGGCGCCACGGAGGACTTCCTGTGGCTCGAACGCGTGCTCAGCGACAGCGGGTCCGGCGTCGACAAGCCCGCCGCGATCATCGTGGAGTCCGTCCAGGGCGAGGGCGGTCTCAGCGCCGCGCGGCCCGAGTGGCTGCGCGCCCTGTCCGAGCTCTGCCGCGCGCACGAGATCCTGCTGATCCTCGACGACGTGCAGGCCGGCTGCGGCCGCACCGGTGACTTCTTCAGCTTCGAGGAGGCCGGGATCACCCCGGACATCGTCTGCCTCTCGAAGTCGATCTCCGGCTTCGGGCTGTCGATGGCGCTCACGCTGATCCGGCCCGACCTGGACCAGTGGGAGCCGGGCGAGCACAACGGCACGTTCCGCGGTCAGAACACGTCGTTCGTCACGGGTACCGCGGCGCTGAACGAGTTCTGGTCCGACGACACGTTCTCGCAGACGGTCAAGGAGCGCGGCGACGAGCTGCACGACGGCCTGGCGCGGATCGCCGGCGGGTACGAGGGCGCCGTCGTCAAGGGGCGCGGCTTCCTCGCGGGCATCAAGTTCCCGGACCCCTCCGCCGCGTCCAGGATCGCCGCCGCGTCGTACGAGCGCGGCCTGCTGGTCGAGACGTCCGGCCCCGAGGACGAGGTGCTCAAGACCATGCCGGCCCTGACGATCACGTCCGACGAGCTGCGGTCCGGCGTGGACATCA
Organism: Promicromonospora iranensis; assembly: GCF_028994775.1. Taxonomy (GTDB): domain Bacteria; phylum Actinomycetota; class Actinomycetes; order Actinomycetales; family Cellulomonadaceae; genus Promicromonospora; species Promicromonospora iranensis_A. The sequence continues at coordinate 350,169 of NZ_JAJQMN010000005.1, forward strand.
TCGCGGCCGCGGCCGACGAGGTGCTCGGCGCACCCGTCGCGAACCTCGCGTCCGCGAAGTAGAGCCGCCGCGACGGCCCCGCGGTGCAGATCCCTGCCACCCGGGGCCGTCGCGACGCCGGGCCGCCTTCGCGCGGGCCCGGAACCCCAGGGCGGGAACAGCCCCCGAGGAAAGGAACACCAGGTGATAGTCACTCGACTGGCCGATCTCGACGGTACCGACCGCGATGTCAGGTCGGAGAACTGGCGCAGCCGCAGGCTCGTGCTCGCCAAGGAGGGCGTCGGTTTCTCGTTCCACGAGACCACCATGTACGCCGGCACCGAGACGGAGATGTGGTACGCCAACCACTTCGAGGCCGTGTACTGCGTCGGCGGTACCGGGCTGCTCGAGAACCGCGAGACCGGCGAGATCCACGAGATCTCGGACGGCACGATGTACCTGCTCGACGGCAACGAGAAGCACACGATGCGTCCCACGACGGACCTGCGGCTGATCTGCACCTTCAACCCGCCGGTCACGGGGCGGGAGGTGCATGACGAGAACGGCGTGTACCCGTTGATCAAGGAAGAGGAGGCCGCTGTATGACGACGGACGCGATCAGCACGACCCAGGAGACCGTCACCCAGCCGGACGACCTGTACCCCACGCGGGTGGAGGGACCGGCATCCGAGATCCCGCGCCAGGACAAGGTGGTCTGGGGCAGCGCGGCCGACGGCCCGATGGAGCAGGAGCTCCTGGACGGCTTCGACCGGGACGGGTACCTCGTGCTCGAGGACCTGGTGACGCCGTCGGAGGTCGAGGAGTTCCGGGCGGAGCTCCAGCGGCTGTCCACCGACCCGGTGGTCCGCGCGGACGAGCGCACGATCATCGAGGGCACGTCGCAGCAGGTGCGCACGATCTTCGAGGTGCACAGGTCGAGCGACGTCTTCGCGCGCATCGCGAACGACCCGCGGGTGGTGGGCAGGGCGCGTCAGATCCTCGGCTCGGACGTGTACATCCACCAGAGCCGCGTGAACCTGAAGCCCGGTTTCGGCGGGGGCGACTTCGCCTGGCACTCGGACTTCGAGACCTGGCACGCCGAGGACGGCCTGCCGCGGATGCGGACGGTCAGCATCTCGATCTCGCTGACCGACAACTACTCGTTCAACGGTCCGCTGATGATCATGCCGGGGACGCACAAGACGTACGTGTCCTGCACCGGCCGGACGCCGAACGACAACTACAAGTCGTCCCTGGTGATGCAGAACGCCGGCACCCCTGACGAGGACATCCTCACGCGGATGGCCGACGAGCACGGCATCGACGTGCTCGCGGGCAAGGCCGGCAGCGCGATCATGTTCGACTGCAACTGCATGCACGGCTCGAACGGCAACATCTCGCCGTACCCGAGGTCGAACATCTTCCTCGTCTACAACAGCGTGGAGAACACGGCGGTCGAGCCGTTCGCGGCGGATGCGCCCCGCCCGACCTTCCTCGGGACCCGGGACTTCACTCCGGTCGGCTGACTCCGGACGCACAGGGCTCGCCCGCACGGAAGCCCCAGGTCACCGGTTGACCTGGGGCTTCCGTCATGAGCCGTGCTGGGTGTGCCGTGTCGTCGTGGCGCCGGCCGGGATCACGTCTCGGGGATCGCCCCGGACGCCGACTCCAGGTGCGCACGGACGAACCAGTGGAACTGCTCGAGCTCGTGCAGGTGGCCGATGAGCAGGTCGTTCGTCACGTCGTCGACGCCGGCGGTGTCGTCGGCGGCCTTGCGGTGGAACGTGATCACCGAGTCGTAGACGTCGTCGAGCGCCGCCAGGTGCTCGATCGCGGGGGCCCGGCCCAGCTTGTAGTCCTCCCAGCTGCGGGCGGCGACGAGAGCACCGGGCGTACCCACCGGCACGCTGCCGAGGGTGGCGATGCGCTCGGCGATCTGGTCGACCATCGCGCGCACGGCGTCGACCTGCGGGTCGAGCATCTCGTGGACGCCGATGAAGTGCGGTCCCACCACGTTCCAGTGCACGTGCTTGAGGGTGAGGTGCAGGTCGTTCAGCGCGTGCAGCCGCTCCTGGAGGATCTCCGCGACCTTGGCCCCCTCCTCGGGTGTCAGGGACGGGACGGTGTAGCGGGGCAGCTTCGGGGACATGTCGGTCCTCTCTTCCGGCGATGCTTCGGGCCGCTCGTGCGGCCGCTCCTCGGACGACCTGGGTCGTCAGCTCCGTCCATCGTCACGCGAGGAGCCGTCGGTCGCCAGTGCGACGAGCACGAGGCCGACCACGGCGAGCGCCGCGAGCAGGATGGCGCCCTGGATGGTGGTTCCGGAGGCGAGCATCGCGAGGGCGCCGAGGAGGGCGGTGGCGGCGAGGACGGTGAGGTCGCGTCGCCAGTCGGAGAGGAGTGCTGCGATCTCGGCGTGTCCTCGGGGTGGTACGTGGGCGGCCCACCAGGTGGTGCGGGCGATGAGGTAGGCGAGGAGGGCGAGGACCAGGGCCCAGGGGTCGAAGGGTTCGGTGGTGAAGCCCCAGAAAAGCACTGCGGCGACGGCGATGGTGCCGCCTGCTGTGGTGGGGGTGGGGTGGACGACCAGGAGGCCGGTGGCGAGGGCGGCGATGGTGAGGGTGACGCCGTGGGGGATCTCGGGTGTGCGTGCCGCGGCGGTGAAGAGCAGGAGCGGGACGAGGGCGAGGAGGGCGGCGCGGAAGGTCCAGCCGCGGAGGGTGGGTCCGGTCTCGACGGTGATCGTGGGCAGGGGTCTGCGTGCGGGGTCGGCGAGGTGGAGCGTGATGCGGCGGGCGAGGGTGGTGAGGGGGCTGGGGGTCATGGGACGCGTCCGGGTACGTGGCGTTGGTCTGCGCGGGCGAGGGCTTCGAAGCGGACGGTGGCCTGGTCGCGTCGGGAGCCGGCCCAGCTGATGACGGGGACGTGTTCGCCGTCGAGGGTGGCGATGCGGTTCTCGCGTTCGAGGCGGGCGATGCGCCAGGCGATGGCGAGGTGTCGTTCGAGGACGTGGTGGATGTCGGGGAGGGTGTCGATGACGACGACGGGGTGGCCGGTGGTGCGCCAGGTGCGGACGAGGTGCAGTGGTTCGTCGTCGAGCAGGGTGGTGAAGAGGTAGACGATGGCGTCGGCCGGGAGCTGTGGTGGGCGTACGCGGTGCAGGGAGGCGGCGTCTTTCGGGTGGGCCAGTGCGAGGCCGTGGATGAGGCGGCGGAGGTGGCGTCGTCCGGCTGCGGGTGGCAGGGGGCGGCGTCGGCGGGCGAGGTCTTCGAGGCCGACGCGGTCGCCTGCGTCGACGAGGGCGGTGGCGACGGAGGCTGCGGCGTGGCGGGCGAGGTCGAGCGATGTGGGCTCGTCGACGCGGATGGTGCCGTAGCCGCGCCAGGTGCGGATGTCGGGTCCTACCTCGTCGCGGGAGTCGACGACGAGCACGGCGGTGGCTTCGGCGGTGGCGTAGGTGCGGCGGACGTAGAGGGTGTCGAGCTCGGGGGAGCGGCGGGCGGTGGTGCGCCAGTCGATCCGGCGGAGGCGGTCGCCGGGGGTGAAGGCGTGGATGTCGCGGAGCTCTGCGCCGTCGCCGAGTCGGCGGGAGGAGTGTGGTCCGGTGAGGCCGCGGAGTCGTCGGGGCAGGGGGAGTCTGCCGAGCGGGGCGGCGCCGGGGAGGACGAGGCGGGTCGCGCCGCGGACCTGGGTGGGCTCTTCCTCCCAGGTGCGGTGCCGGGATCCGCGCAGGTCGACGGTGAACGTCTCCTGGGGGCCGGTGCGGACGGTCGAGAGGCGGAGCGGGATCTGGCGTCCGGCGTCCCTGGGTGTGGTCCGTGCGGCGAGTGCGAGGTGGGTGTCGCGGTGTCCGGTGGCGGTGATGCGGAGGTGGGCGATGTCGGCGGGGTGGTGGGCGCGGGGGTCCGGGGTGGTGCCGGGTGCGGTGGTGAGGTGGAGCGTGGCGGTGAGCTCGCCGGGGGTGGTGGTGCCGGGTGGTTCGTGGAGGGTGGCGCGCAGGGGTGTGGTGGGGCGGGTGGTGTGCGCCCAGGTGGCGGCGAGGAGGCTGGGTATGCCGATGAGGGCGATGTCGGCGCGGCCGGCGAGGAGGCTGGTGGTGAGCAGGAGGATGCCGGTGGCGATGGCGGCGGTGTACGCGGAGGTGGGTCGCCAGCCGTGGTGGCTGCCTGCTGGTGCGCCCTGGGATGTTCGTCCGCGGGCGACGATGATGCCGCCGACGGTCATCGGGTGGGGACCGTGGCGGGGGTGGGGACGGTGTGCAGGAGGTCGGCGACGATGGTCTCGGGCCGGGTGGCCGACGCCCAGGCGGTGGGGGTGAGGGTGATGCGGTGGGCGAGGACGGGGACGGCGACGCGCTTGACGTCCTCGGGGAGGACGTAGTCGCGTCCGTCGAGGACGGCGATGGCGCGGGCGAGGAGGACGAGGTTCTGTGAGCCGCGGGGGGAGGCGCCGACCTCGAGGGCCTGGTGGCCGCGGGTGGCGGCGGTGAGGTCGACGCAGTAGCGGACGACGTCGGGGTCGACGGTGACCTGTTCCGTCCCGGCCTGCATGGCGCGGACGGTGGCGGGGTCGACGACCTGGTTGACGGTGGTGGCTTCCTGCTTGCGGGCCAGGCGCCGGGTGAGGACCTCGGTCTCCTGGGTGCGGTCGGGGTAGCCGACGGCGAGGCGGACCATGAAGCGGTCGAGCTGGGCCTCGGGCAGGGGGTAGGTGCCCTCGTACTCGACGGGGTTGGAGGTGGCCAGCACGTGGAAGGGGTTGGGCAGGGGGCGGCTGGTCCCTTCGATGGAGACCTGTCGTTCGGCCATGGCCTCGAGGAGCGCCGACTGGGTCTTCGGGGCGGTGCGGTTGATCTCGTCGGCGAGGAAGAGGCCGGTGAAGACAGGTCCGGGGCGGAACTCGAAGGTACGGGTGGCGGGGTCGAAGACGGACGATCCGGTGATGTCCGCGGGCAGCAGGTCCGGGGTGCACTGGAGGCGGGCGAAGTCGAGGCCGAGGGCGGCGGCCAGCGAGCGCGCGGCGAGGGTCTTGCCGAGGCCGGGTACGTCCTCGAAGAGGACGTGTCCTCCGGCGAGGATGGTGGCGAGGGCTGTCTCGAGCGCGTCGCGCATGCCGACGACGGCGGTCCCGACCTCGGCGAGGACTCGTTCGCCGAGCGCTGCGACGTCGGCGACGGGCAGGGGGCTGGTGACCGGGGTCGTCGCCGGGCTGGTCTGCGGGGTGGTGCGGTCAGGCACGGTTCTCCTCGGTGGTGGGTGCGGCACCGAGGCGTTCTATCGCGTCGAGCCAGGTCTGGACGGTGCGCGCCGTGGGGGGTTGCCTGGACTTGAGCTGGCGCAGGACGCGAGCGCCGAGGAGCCGTTCGGCGTCGGGCTCGGCGGCGGGGTCGGAGGGGTCGACGCCGTGTGCGCGGAGCCGGTCGGCGGCGAGGGCGCGGATGCGGCGGACGATGCGGTCGGTGACGTAGCCGTCGCGGCCGAAGACGGACCAGCCGAGGTCGGACACGTCGTGGCGTCCGCCGGCGCGGGCCTCGACGGGGGGTCGGGGCCATTCGGGGTCGTCGGTGGTGGCGTCGGTGGCTGACCACAGGATGCCCAGCGCGCAGGCGAGCGCGGTGGCGGCGAAGGCGTGTGCCGGGTCGATGACGTTCCAGTAGGCCAGCCCGGTGGCGGCCAGGGCTGTCACGACGGTGATGGCGGCGACGCGCCGCCAGTTCCAGTACCTCATGCCGGACCTCATGCGGGGCCTCGTCCGGTCCCGGGTCCGGCGCCCGGCCCGGAACCGGGCGCCGGGCGTTCGGCGGGACGCTGCGTGAGGTCCCCGTCGGTGTCCGGCGTGGGCTCGTCGATGTCGAGGCTGCGGGCGATGTCCGCGAGCGCCTCGCGGGCTTGTGCGACGGCGGTGCGGTCGATGGGCCGGTCGGTGAAGCGGGCGCGTTGGTAGAGGGTGCGTAGGCGGGCGACGGCGGGGGGTGGTGCGGGGGTGGCGGCGAGGACGGTGCCGGCGAACTCGGTGGGGGTCTGGGCGGGGTCGCGGTGGGCGCCTGCGCGGGCTGCGGCTTCTTCGAGGGCTACCCAGGCGGCGACGACGGCGTCGCGGGGGCGGGCGTGCCCGTCGAGGTGGGCGAGGGCGCGGGTGACGGCGTCCTGGAGCTCGGGGAGGTCGACGGCGTCGCCGGGATTGCCGGTGGCGGTGCCGCCGGTGAGGTTGTCGGGTGTGATGTCGGTGCGTTGCCGGCGGAGGGCGAGGAGTCTGCGGGCGACGGCGGTGAGGAGGGCGAGGACCAGGAGTCCGATGAGGATGGCGATGACGAGTCCGATCCAGGGGTTCTCGGCGCCGGCGTCGACGGGCTGGTCCATGGGGCTTCGGCTGGTGTCGGGGCTCGGTGGTGGCTGGGCGGGCATGGAGAGCTCCGGGGTGGGCAGGTGGGGCGGGTTGAAGCGCCAGGGGGTGGCGGTGGCGGCGCCGAGCACCACGACGGTGATGAGGAGGGCGGTGATGGTCAGGCGGGTGGTGGGTCTCATGCGGGCTGGGTGTCGGGCTGGGTGAGCCGGTGGGCGTGGATGCCTGCGGCGGCTGCGGCGACGAAGGACGCGGGGTCGGCGTCGAGGTCGCGGCCCATGGTGCGTAGTCCGCCGGGCGCGGTGCGCAGGGTGTCGAGGAGGGTGGTGTCGGTGGGGACGTCGACGAGGGTGTGCGCGGTGGTGCCGGTCCCGCCGGGGGTGGCGAGCGTCTGTGCCTGCGCGCGGATGCGGTGGGTGAGCGGGGTGCCCCAGGTGGGCAGGTTCTCCAGCTCGGCGGCGGGGACGGGGACGGGGATGTCGGCGGGGGCGAGGGCGACCCTGGTGTAGGCGGTCAGGGAGTGGTGGGAGATGCCGAGGTGGCGGTCGCGGGGGTCGGCGCCGGACACGCGCAGGGATGCGACGGGGCGGCCGTGGAGGGTGGCGGCGGCGTTGACGGCTTCGCCGGCGGCGACGCCGGAGTAGCCCCAGCGGGTCCCGGTGCCGAGGTTGCCGGGTCCCTGGGTGACGACGGCGACGTCGCACCCGGCGACGTGGCGGGCTGCCAGGAGGCCGGTGTGCACGGTGACGGCCTCGAGGTCGCCGCCGAAGGCCTGGCCGACGGTGACGCAGGTTTCCAGCCAGCCGGCGTCGCGCAGGGCGGCGACGGTGCGGGAGAACGCGGCGGGCAGTGCGCCGCCGTCGGTCATGACGTAGGCGATCTTCAGGCCGGCGGCATTGGTGCCCGTAGTGGTGAGGGCCGCGGCGTGCCGCAGGCCGGCGACGACGGCGGGCAGCGCGGAGTGCAGGTCCGCGACGACGACCGGCATGCCGTCGAGGCTGTCGGCGTCGGCCAGGGTCGCGTGGTGCGGCGACTCCTGCTCGTCGACGCCGAGCACCATGGTCTGCAGGGGGGTGTAGCGGGCCTTGACGAGGTGTCCGGGACCGGGGGCGGGGTCGGGTGGGAGGCGGGTGCCGGCCGCGGCGGGCCCGACCACCAGGGCGTACCCGCCGGTGCCGAGGCCGCGGGCGAGCGCGGACACGTTGAGCAGCACGGAGTCGCCCGGCCCGGGCTCCCCGACCAGGTCGGTGTACGCGAGCGCGCGCACCGTGCCGCCTGCCTCACCTGCCTGGGCGTCGCGTCCCGGCAGGGGCCGGTCCAGCGCCACCTCGAGCTCGCACGCCCCCCGCCACGACCTGCCTGTGGAAATCACGGTCCCGATCCGCCACGTCATCACAGGGTGGAGGCTACCGAACGCTACGGTTGTCCTGATGCCCATCGATCCGCCTCCCAGCGCGCAGTCCGCGCCGCCCTCCGCCCAGGCACCCGGCCTGAACCCCGCCGAGCGGCTCCTGAACCTCGTCATCGCCCTCGTGAACACGAATGCGGCGATGACCAAGCAACAGGTCCGCACCGCCGTGGCCGGGTACGCCGACGCGCCCAGCGACGAGGCGTTCGAGCGGATGTTCGAGCGGGACAAGGACATGCTGCGGGCCCTGGGCATCCCCGTCGTGACGGTCGGGACCGGGGGGCACACCGACGAGCTGGGTTACCGGATCGACCAGGACGCCTACGCCCTGCCGTCGATCGACCTCACCCCCGCCGAGCTCGGTGTGCTGTCGCTCGCCGCCCAGTTCTGGCAGGACAAGACCCTGCAGACCGACATCAACCGCGCGATGGTCAAGCTGCGCGCTGCCGGGGCCGGAGACCCGTCCGCGGACGCCCTGGCCGGCCTCGCGCCGTCCGTACGCGCCGTGGGCGACGCCTACGGGCCCCTCATGGAGGCGATCGAGGCCCGCCGTGCGGTCACGTTCAGCTACCGCGCCGCGTACAACGGGGCGGTCCTGACCCGGCACGTCGAACCGTGGCGCATCGCTGCCCGCGACGGGGGCTGGTACCTCATGTGCTTCGACCGCGACCGGCAGGCCCCTCGCGTGTTCCGCATGTCCCGCATCGAGTCCCGCGTGCGCATCACCGGCCCCGCCGGCGCCTACGACATCCCCGACTTCGAGACCGACGTCATGCTCGGCAAGGCGCACGGTGAGATCCGGCAGGCGGTGGTCGCCGTCCGCCCCGAACGTGCCGGAGCGCTGCGCGCCCGTGCCAAACCCGTGCCCGACGGCGAACGCGAGGCCTACAGCGAGCGCCTGCCCGACCTGTCCGACGCGTCGGCGGGTGGCCGTGCCGGCGATCAGGCCGGCTGGGACATCCTCGAGGTGCCCTACCGGTCCCTGTCCGGCATGGCGTCGGAGGCCGCCGGGTACGGGGCCGCGCTCGTCGTGCTCGAGCCCGAAGCGGTCCGGGCCGAGACGCTGCGCCGGCTCACCGCCGCGGCGGCGCTGGGCTTCGGGACCGGCGCGCAGGCGGGGGCGCCCCGTGGCTGAGCGCGCGGACGACAGGCTCCTGCGCCTGCTGGGCATCGTCGCCTACCTCGACGGCGCCGGACCGGTGTCCGTGGCCGACCTGGCCCGGAGGTTCGGGACCACGCCCGCGCAGATCCAGAAGGACGTCGACGCGCTCTGGGTCTCGGGCACCCCCGGGTACTGGCCCGACGACCTCATCGACTTCGACGCCGCGTCCATCGACCGCGGCGTGGTGCACCTGACCGAGGCGCGCGGCATGACCAGGCCGCTGCGGCTCGGCACCCGGGAGGCGGTGGCGCTGGTCGCGGCGTTGCGGGCCATGAAGGCCACCGGTGCGGTCCAGGCGGACCCGGCGCGGTCCGCCGTCGTCGAGTCGGCACTGCGCAAGCTCACCGATGCCACCGGCGAGGCCGCGAACGCCGTCGACGTGCGTCTCGCACCGGGCGGCGACCGGCAGGTCGTCTCGGCGATCTCCTCGGCCCTGACCACGCGCCACCGGCTCCGGATCCGGTACGTGACCTCCTCCGACGTCGTCAGCGAACGGGACGTGGACCCCGTGCGCCTGCACACGCAGGACGAGTACGCCTACCTCGCCGCCTGGTGCTACCGCGCCGCAGCGCCGCGCACCTTCCGGGTCGACCGCATCCTGGAGGCCACCGAGACCGACGTACCCGTGCAGGACCACCCCGGGGTGGGGGAGCGGGCGGCCGAGATCGACTTCGCCGCCCTGTTCGCCGGCGGGTCCTCACCGCTGGCGACCATCCGGTTCGCGCCCCGGGCGCGCTGGTTCGCCGAGGAGGTCCCCGTCGAGTCGGTCCGCAACCTGCCCGACGGCGACTTCGAGGTCACGCTGCGTGTCACCAACCCCGGCTGGCTGCGCAGCACCCTGATCCAGCTCGCCCCGTACGTGCGCTCCGTCGCCCCCGCGGCCCTGGCCGACGACGTGGCAGGGGCCGCCGCGGAGGCCCTCGCCCTGTACGACGCAGGGCATCGGCCCGGGTCTGCGTCCGGGCAGGTGACAGATCCACAGACGCGAGACGCAGCCACATCGCCGAATCGGCACTAGGCTTGGCGACCATGTGGTTCTGGGTGTGGACCCTGCTGATCCTGGGCAGCCTCGTCGGAGCGTTCTTTCTGGCCCGTTATCTCTGGCGGTCGGCAGAGGGCCTGATGGAAGAGCTGGGGCGAGCGTCGCGCCGGATCGGCGAGTCGAGCGACCGGTTGCAGGAACTGTCCGACCGGGCACGGGAGGCGGCGAGCACACAGCACGCCGGCCCGAGCCTGTTCGACGACGTGACGATCCACTACCAGCGTGTCAACGCGCAGCGCGCCGCCCGGGCCGGGCGCAAGGACGCACGCCGGGCGCGGCACGTGGTGACGTGGCAGAAGTGGAAGCACTTCAACGACTGAGCCGGTCCTCCGTCGTCGCGCAGGCCCGGAACTGCGCGGCTCCCGCGGTCGTTCACGGGGCGGACCACCTTCCGTCCACCGGAGGGCTACCTTTGTGCCCCCCACGTCCGCGTAGGATCGGTCATATCCGCACCGCACCGCGTAACAGCACCGCACCGTAAGGAGTCACCATGGGCGCAATGCAGCCGTGGCACTGGATCGTCCTGCTCGTCGTCGTCCTGCTGCTCTTCGGGTCCTCCCGCCTGCCGGGCCTGGCCAAGAGCGTGGGCCAGTCGATGAAGATCTTCAAGAAGGAGGTCAGGGACCTGCGCGAGGACGGTTCCGGGAACGCGAACAGCAACACGGCCGACGACGCGCCGGGCGGCACCACCACCACGGGCCCCAGCTCGACGACGGGACCGGGCGCGAGCTCTGGTACCGACTCGGTACCGGGCTTGATCAACAACAGGGACCGCGACATCCCCAAGGCCTGAACCGGTGGCACGTACGAGGCGGCCGTCCGACGGCCGTATGCCTCTGCTCGAGCACCTTCTCGAGCTCCGGAAGCGCTTTGTCCTGATCGCGGCGGGGCTGGTGCTCGGAGCGATCGCGGGATGGTTCCTGTACGACCCGCTGCTGGTCATGCTGCAGCGGCCGCTGCAGTACGCCGCGGACGTCACCGGCAACGACGTCACGCTGAACTTCACGGGGCCGGCGTCGGCGCTGGATCTGCGGATCAGGGCCGCGCTGTTCCTGGCCGTGTTCCTGTCGTGCCCGTGGTGGCTGTTCCAGGTCTGGGCGTTCGTCACCCCAGGGCTGAACAAGCGGGAGAAGTACTACGCGTACGGGTTCGTCGGCGCGTCCGTGCCGCTGTTCCTCGGCGGGGCCTACATGGCGTGGATCGTCATCCCGCACGCCGTGCAGATCCTCACGGGGTTCCTGCCGGACAACGCCACGAACTTCACCGACGCCCAGATGTACCTGGACCTGGTGATGCGGCTGCTGCTGGCGTTCGGTGTCGCGTTCGTGTCACCGGTGCTCCTGGTGGGCCTGAACTTCGCGGGACTGATGTCCGCCAAGGCGCTGCTCGCCGGCTGGCGGTGGGCCATCCTCATCGCGTTCACGTTCGCCGCGATCGTGACCCCTACGCCGGACGCCCTGACGATGATCCTGGTCGCGCTGCCGATCTGCGTGCTGTACTTCGGCGCCGTCGGCGTGTCGGTGCTGCACGACCGACGGGTCGAGAAACGGCTCGCGGCCGCCGAGATCTGACCGGCCCTCCGCCCGGCCCCCGCCCCGCACAGGGCGAGGGCCGGGCGCCGCCACGAGCGCGCACTGTCACGTGCACAGTCACGTTCACCTCATGAGCGGAGGTCGTGGTGAGCGGGCGTGGGCCTGTCGCACCCGGGCTGTCGGAGAGTGACCGTAGGCTGTGCCCATGAGCGACCTGAGCCCCGCCGAGCGGTACACGGCCTTCCGGTCACAGAGCCGTTCAGCGGCCGAGCACCCCGAGCTGACCCGGTTCCGGGAGGTCATCGGGTTCGAGCTCGACGACTTCCAGGTGCAGGCCTGCGAGGCCCTCGAACAAGGCCGCGCCGTGCTCGTGGCGGCCCCCACCGGGGCAGGCAAGACCGTCGTGGGCGAGTTCGCCGTGCACCTGGCGCTCGCCTCGGGCCGCAAGGCGTTCTACACGACCCCCATCAAGGCGCTCTCCAACCAGAAGTACGCCGACCTCGTGCGCCGGTACGGGCCCGACAACGTCGGCCTGCTCACCGGTGACACCACCATCAACGGCGACGCGCCCGTGGTGGTCATGACCACCGAGGTGCTGCGCAACATGCTCTACGCGGGCTCCTCGACCCTCGACGGGCTGGCCTACGTCGTCATGGACGAGGTGCACTACCTCGCCGACCGGTTCCGCGGCCCCGTGTGGGAAGAGGTCATCATCCACCTCTCCGACGACGTGCAGCTCGTCTCCCTCAGCGCGACCGTGTCCAACGCGGAGGAGTTCGGCGACTGGCTCGAGATGGTGCGGGGCGACACCGCCGTCGTCGTCTCCGAACGGCGGCCCGTGCCGCTGTGGCAGCACGTCCTGATGTCCTCGCCCGAGCCGCGAGGCAAGCCGCGCCTCCTGGACCTGTACGCCGGGCACGTCGACCCGACCGACCCCGGCACCAGCCCGCCCATCAACCCCGACCTGTCCGCCGCGTTCCGGTCCGGGCGCGGCGGCAACCGCCCCGGCGACTACGGCGGACGGCGCGGACGCGGCGCCGGCCGCGGTCGCGGGGACCGCGGATACCGCGGCGCGGGCGGGCGCCGCAGCGACGACAGCGCAGGAGGCATCGGCCCGAGCCGGCGCACCCCGCCGCGGTTCATCGTCATCGACGCCCTGAACGCCGACGCCCTGCTGCCCGCGATCTACTTCGTGTTCTCCCGCGCCGGCTGCGAGGCCGCCGTCGACCAGTGCCTCAAGGCCGGGCTGCGGCTGACCAGCCCCCAGGAGGAAGCGACCATCCGGTCCGTCGTGGAGGAGCGCACCGCCGCCATCCCGCCCGAGGACCTCGACGTGCTCGGCTACTGGTCCTGGTCCCAGGCCCTGGCCCGCGGTGTCGCAGCCCACCACGCAGGCATGCTCCCCGTGTTCAAGGAGACCGTCGAGGACCTGTTCTCGCGCGGTCTCGTCAAGGTCGTGTTCGCCACCGAGACCCTCGCGCTCGGCATCAACATGCCCGCCCGGTCCGTCGTCCTGGACAAGCTCGTCAAGTGGGACGGCACCAGCCACGTCCCCGTCACCCCCGGCGAGTTCACGCAGCTCACGGGCCGCGCCGGCCGCCGCGGCATCGACATCGAGGGCCACGCCGTCGTCGTCGACCACCCTGCCCTGGACCCCGTGGCGCTGGCCGGCCTCGCGTCCAAGCGCCTGTACCCGCTCAAGTCCAGCTTCCGGCCCACGTACAACATGGCCGTCAACCTCGTCGCCCAGGTGGGCCGCGACCGCGCCCGCGAGGTCCTGGAGACCTCCTTCGCGCAGTTCCAGGCCGACCGCGGCGTCGTCGGCCTCGCCAAGCAGGCCCAGGCTCACGCCGAGGCCCTCGACGGGTACGCCAAGGCCATGTCCTGCACCGAAGGCGACTTCGGCCAGTACATGGACCTGCGCCGCGCCATCAAGGACCGCGAGAAGGAGCTGTCCCGCGCCGCCTCCGGCGCCGAACGGGCCGAGATCGTAGCCTCCCTGGAGCGGCTGCGCCGCGGCGACGTCGTCGAGGTGCCGACCGGGCGACGACGCGGGTACGTCCTCGTGCTCGACCCGGGCGAGCCCGGCGGGTTCGACGGGCCTCGCCCCACCGTGCTCACCCAGGAACGCCAGGTCAAGAAGCTGACCCTCGCCGACGCGCCCGCCGGCCTCGAGACCGTCACCACCGTCAAGATCCCCAAGGCGTTCAACCCCCGCAAGCCCGACGCCCGCCGCGACCTCGTCTCGTCCATGCGCAACGCGCTGGGCGCCCTGGCCGACGACGTCCCCTCGGCCCACTCCACCAGCACCCCCGCCGGCCGGCGGGCAGGGAGCGCCGCACGCGGCGGCAAGTCCCTGGCCGGACGCCGCTCCGACGCCTCGACCGACGCCGAGCTCGCCCGGCTGCGCAAGGCGCTCAAGGCCCACCCGTGCCACGCCTGCCCCGAGCGTGACGACCACGCCCGCTGGGCCGAGCGCTGGAACAAGCTCAAGCGGGAGCACGACCAGCTCGTGCGGCGCGTCGAGGGCCGCACCGGGTCGATCGCCCGCACCTTCGACCGCACCCTCGACGTGCTGCTCACCCTCGGCTACCTGCAGCGGACCGGGCCGGACGGCGCGGGACGAGACGCAGGAGCGCCCGACGGCGCGGTACAGGGTCCTGGCAGGACCCGCGTGACCGACGACGGCCGCTGGTTGCGCCGCCTGTACGCGGAGAACGACCTGCTGCTCGCCGAGTGCCTGCGCCGCGGCGTGTGGGACGGGCTCGACGCGGCAGGCCTGGCCGCCGTCGTCTCGACGGTGGTGTACCAGGGGCGCCGCGACGACGCCCCCGACCCCTACATCCCCGGCGGCCCGACCGGACGCCTCGCGGGCGTCCTGGACGACACGCAGCGCGTGTGGTCCGAGGTCGACGACCTCGAGGAGGCGCACGGCATCGAGGCCACCGGTCCGCTCGACCTCGGCCTGGTCGGCGCGATGTACCGGTGGGCGTCCGGCAAGGGGCTGGACAGCGTGCTGCGCGGCTCCGACCTCGCCGCCGGCGACTTCGTGCGCTGGTGCAAGCAGGTCATCGACGTGCTCGACCAGCTCGGCGGTGCCGCACCGTCGGACAAGCTGCGCACCACCGCGCGCAAGGCCCAGGACGCGGTGCTGCGAGGAGTGGTCGCGTACTCGAGCCTCTGACCCGCCCGGCCGCCGTGCCTGACCGCTGTGCCCTGACCGCTGTGCCCTGACAGCGGCGCCCCGGCAGCGGCGCCGGGCCAGGGGATCGCATACAGTTCCCACGTGAGCCAGCCTGTCCGATCCATCCTGTACCGCAACGGTGTCATCCATTCCTCGGCGGACCCCTTCGCCGAGGCGATCCTCGTCGACGACGGCGTGGTGGCGTGGCTCGGTGCCGACGACACCGCAGCCGGCCTCGCGGCGCGCGCCGACCGGGTCATCGACCTCGACGGCGCCCTGGTGACACCCGGCTTCGTCGACGCGCACGCCCACGTGCTGGAGACGGGTCTGTCGAGCGACGCGGTGGACCTCACGCCCGCCGGGGGAGTGCACTCCCTCGCCGACGCGCTGGCCGTACTCCACGAGGGCGCCCGGCGGCTCGCGGCCGCTGACCCGTCCGGAGACCAGGTGCTGCTGGCCTTCGGCTGGGACGAGCAGGCCTGGCCGGAGCAGCGCACGTTCACCCGGCAGGAGCTCGACGACGCCTGCGGTGGCCGCCCCGTGTACGCCGCCCGCGTCGACGTGCACTCCGCCGTCGTCTCCACCACGATGGCCGCCCGCGCCGGCATCGAGCGCGACCCCGCCTGGACCGGCATGGGACTGTCCGGCTCCGGCTGGTCCGACGCCCCCGCCGACACCGGCCTGGTCACCGCCGACCTGCACCACACGGTGCGCGACGTCGCCCACGCGCTGTCGCCCGAACGGCGCACCCGCCTCTACCGCGAGACTCTCGCCGCATGGGCCGCACGTGGCGTCGTGTCCGTGCACGAGATGAGCGGCGCGCACCTCGACACCCGGGCCGGCCTCGCCGAGCTGTACGCCATGACGACGCACTCCGTGATCGCGGAGGCCGTCGCCGACCCGGCCGTGCCCGCCCTGCCCCACCTCGCCGCCTACCGCGGCGAGCTGTGCACCACCGTCGACGAGGCCCGCGCGCTGCTCGCCGAGCTGCCGTTCCTCACCGGGATCGGTGGCGACCTCAACGTGGACGGCTCCATCGGCTCCCGTACCGCCGCCCTGCGCAGCCCGTACTCCGACCTGCCTCTGGACCCGTCGTCCGGTTCCTTCGCCGGCGCCCTCACCAACGCCGACGGCACCCCGTGGACCGGCAACCTGTACCTGTCCGCCGAGCAGATCGCCCACCACCTGGCCGCCGTGCAGGGCGCGGGCGTCCAGGGCGCGTTCCACGTCATCGGGGACCGCGCCATGGACACGATGGTGCTCGGGCTCCAGATCGCCGCCCAGCTGACCGGCGAGAGCACCGTACGCGCCGGTCACCACCGCATCGAGCACGGACTGTTCGTGGACGCGACCACGCTCGCCGCGCTGCTCGTGCAGGGCGTCGGGCTGTCGGTCCAGCCGGCGTTCGACTCGGCCTTCGGCGGCAGCAAGGGCGTCTACGCCTCCCGCCTCGGCGCCATGCGCGCCGGCTCGCTCATGCCGTTCGCCGACCTCGCCCAGGCCGGCGTACCGCTCGCCTTCGGGTCCGACACCCCGGTCACCCCCGTGGACCCCTGGCAGGGCGTGCGCGCGGCCACCAGCCACGAGGACCCCGACCAGCGCATCTCCGCGGGCGCCGCGTTCCGGGCCCACACCCGCGGCGGCTGGCGCCTGGCCGGGCTCGACCACACCGGCGCCGGGCAGCTGCGGGTCGGCGCGCCCGCGCACCTGGCCGTCTGGCGCGCCGAACAGCTCGGCGTGCAGGCGGCGCCCGGCCGCCTCAGCTCCTGGAGCGAGGAGGCCCGCGCCGGCACACCCCTGCTGCCCGACCTGTCACCCGACGCCGTCGAGCCCGAGTGCCTCCACACGATGCGTGACGGCGTCATCCTGCACGACACGTTCTGAAACCCCCGACCCCACGTGGTCGTGAGCGCGACCGCTGCGACAAACCTGCCCGACAGGGACGCAATGATCACGCCCACGACCCGGGGCGAGCGGAGGTGGCGCGGGAGGCCCGGTTCGCGCCGGTAGGCTGCGGTCGTGCGCCTGCCTGAGCCGTCCCGGCTGCTGTCCCTGTTCCTCGCGGTGGCCGGTGGCCTCCTCCTCTGGTCCGCGTTCCCCGACGCCGGAGTGTGGCCCGCCGCCTTCGTCGCCGTCGCCGTCCTGTACTGGGCGCTCGGCCGTGACGGTGCCTGGTGGAACTTCCTCGTCGGGTTCCTGTTCGGCCTCACCTTCTTCCTGCCCCACCTGTGGTGGGCGCACGAGTCGACCGAGGCCGCGCCATGGATCGCCATGTCGGCGGTCGAGGCCCTGTTCCTCGCCGTGTTCGGCGCCGGATGGACCTGGGTACGCCGGGCACGGTTCCTGCGCCGCCGCGGATGGCGGCTCGCCGCCGCGTTCGCCGTCCTGTTCGTGGCGGTGGAGCAGTGGCGCGCCGAGATCCCGTTCGGCGGGTTCCCCTGGGGCCGCCTCGCCTGGGCGATGGTCGACGCCCCGACCGGGCGCGCCGCCTGGCTCGGTGGCACCGTCGCGGTGAGCCTGCTGGTCGCGTTCGCCGGCGTGCTGCTGGCCCTGGCCGTGGCCGGTCTCGTCCGCGCGGCCCAGCTCCGCACCCTCCGGTCGAACAGCGACACCCGGGCGAACGGCGACGCCGTCGCACCGGCGGGCGGCGGCCCCCGGCACTCCACACCCGGACGCGAGGCACGCCGCGCCGCTGCGGCCCTCGCCCTGGCGGTCGCGGTCGCCGTCGTGCCGCTGGTGCTGCCGCTGGCCACGTCCGCGAGCGCCGGCGCCGTCGAGACGCCGGAGGGCAACGAGGTGTACGACGCGGGAAGTGATCTGGCCGAGGACGGAACGCTGTGGGCGGGCGCGGTCCAGGGCAACGTGGGGGAGCCGGGCCTTGGTGCGTTCGCGAACCGGGCCGAGGTGCTGAACAACCACCTGGAGGGTACGTACACGCTGGCCGAGGACTACGCGGGCGAGCTGGACGTGGTGCTGTGGCCGGAGAACGGGAGCGACCTGGACCCGCAGACGACGCCGGATGTCGCGCGAGGGCTGGACGAGGCGGCGGCTGCCGTGGGGGCGCCGATCCTGGTGGGGGCGCAGGAGTTCCCGGAGTCGGGTGGGCGGTACAACGTGTCGTTGCTGTGGCAGGCGGGCGACGGCGTGATCGGCCGGTATGCGAAGCAGCATCCGGCGCCGTTCGGTGAGTACATCCCGATGCGGCCTTTCCTGCGGCTGCTGTCGGACCAGGTGGACCGGGTGACGACGGACATGATTCCGGGGGTGAACCCGCCGTACGTGGACGTGCCGAGCCGCCTCGGCCAGGGTGACTACCGGATGGGCACGATCATCTGTTTCGAGGTGGCGTACGACGAGATCATCCGGGACGCGGTCCTGAAGGGTGCGCAGGTGCTGGTGATCCCGACGAACAACGCGTCGTTCGGGTTCACGGCGGAGTCGACGCAGCAGCTGGCGATGTCGCGGATGCAGGCGATGACGACGGGTCGGGCTGCGGTGCAGATCTCGACGGTGGGGGTGTCGGGTGTGATCACGCCGGACGGCACGGTCGTGCGCCGGACGGGGCTGTTCACGGATGACGAGTTCGTGGCGAACCTGCCGTTGCGGTCCTCGATCACGCCGGCCGTGGCTCTGGGGTACTGGCCGGGCTGGGTGGTCGGTGGTCTCGCGGTGGTCCTCGTGGTGACGGGTGTCGTGGGCGGGTTGGGTACGCGCAGGCGGGTGCGTGCGCAGGCCGCGCCTGTGGTGGATGGCGCCGAGAGCCGGAGCCGGTAGCCCGAGCCGTTCGGTACGACCAGCGGCCACAGAAACCAGCCGGCGCAGAGAAAGACCGTCGGGTCCGGGCCACATGGCCCGGACCCGACGGTCTTTCTCTCGCTGTCAGTCGCTGCTGACGGTCACGGGGACCGTCGGTGCGGGCTGTCAGGCGGAGCGGCGGAGCTTGCCTGCTCGCAGCAGCTCGAGGCGCTCGTCGAGCAGGTCCTCGAGCTCCTTGACCGTGCGGCGCTCCAGCAGCATGTCCCAGTGGGTGCGCTGGGGCTTTGTCGCCTTGGGCTCCGGCTTCTCTGCGTCGCGCAGCAGGGCCTCCTCGCCGCAGCGGCACTCCCAGATCGGGGGTACGTCCGCGTCGGTGGCGAAGGGCAGGATGATGGTGTGGCCGTTGGGGCAGTCGTAGTAGGCCTGGAACCGAGGGGCGAAGTCCACGCCCTCGTCGGACTCCATGCTCTTACTACCGATGCTCATACCGCGCAGGGACCGGTCGGGCACGATGTCCTCCAGAGGGTTGTCGGGATAGGTGGCGGAAAAAGGTCCGTAGTGCCAACGCGGGGACCCTCTGCGATGTTCCAGCCGTTCCAGCCGTCTATGTTCCAGCCGTCTGATCAGGCTACGCGTCAGATGTGCGCTCGCAAGCGCACTCCGGGCAAACTGGGCGTGGATGTGCGCGATCTCACGTGTGTAGCGGCAGGTGAGAGCGGACCCGGTGGGAACAATCGACACTAGCAGCAGGTTGTGAGCAGTGTTCATGCATCTGCATGGATAGCTCGACAAGAAGAGCTTCAGCAGGAACACGATCATGGGGAGCGCGGCATCATGCAGTTCGGGATCTTCAGTGTCAGCGACGTGACGACGGACCCGACGACGGGGCACACCCCGGACGACACCGAACGCGTCCGGGCGATGCTCACCATCGCCAAGCACGCGGACGAGGCCGGCCTGGACGTGTTCGCCACGGGTGAGCACCACAACCCGCCGTTCGTGGCCTCCAGCCCCACGACGATGCTCGGCTACCTGGCCGGCGTCACCAAGAACATCACCCTGTCCACCGCGACCACCCTGATCACCACGAACGACCCGGTACGGATCGCGGAGGAGTACGCGATGCTGCAGGTCATCTCGGACGGTCGCATGGACCTGATGATGGGCCGCGGCAACACCGGCCCGGTGTACCCGTGGTTCGGGCAGGACATCCGGCAGGGCATCCCGCTCGCGATCGAGAACTACGCCCTGGTGCGCAGGCTCTGGACCGAGGACGTCGTGGACTGGGAGGGCAAGTTCCGCACCCCGCTGCAGGGCTTCACCGCCACCCCGCGCCCGCTGGACGGTGTGCCGCCGTTCGTGTGGCACGGCTCGATCCGCAGCCCCGAGATCGCCGAGCAGGCCGCCTACTACGGTGACGGGTTCCTGCACAACAACATCTTCTGGCCCATCAGCCACACCAAGCAGATGATCGCGTTCTACCGGCAACGGTTCGAGCACTACGGCCACGGCCGCGCCGACCAGGCGATCGTGGGCCTGGGCGGGCAGGCGTTCATCCGGAAGAACAGCCAGGCCGCGTGGGACGAGTTCCGCCCCTACTTCGACAACGCGCCCGTCTACGGGCACGGCCCGTCCATGGAGGACTTCACCCGGGACACGCCGCTGACCGTCGGCTCACCCCAGCAGGTCATCGACCGGTACGGGTCCTTCATCGACGACGTCGGCTACTACCAGCGTCAGCTGTTCCTGATCGACCACGCCGGCCTGCCGCTGAAGACCGTGCTGGAACAGATCGACCTGCTGGCGTCGGACGTCGTGCCCGAGCTGCGCAAGATCGCCGAGACCAAGCGCCCCGCCGACGTGCCCGCCAACCCGCCCACCCACACCGAACGCGTCGCCGCCGCCCAGGCCAAGGGCAAGGCCGGCGCCACGCACGTCGGTGACGGCGGGGACGAGTACACCGGCAAGCGCGCAGAGGAAGTGCTGTCATGACCGACTCCACCGAGCGCACCACCACGGAGCGCACCACCACCGAGCGCACGATCGCCGTCGTGCACGCCGGGCTGGGACAGCCCTCCTCGACCCGCCTGCTGGCCGACCGGCTCGCCGGTGCCACCGTGCGCGAGCTGGAGGCGCTCGGCCACGACGTGACCGTCGAGGTGATCGAGCTGCGCGACCACGGGCACGCGATCATCGACGCCATGCTCACCGGGTTCCCCACCGGTGACCTCGCCGACGCCATCGAGACGATCACCCGGGCGGACGCCGTCATCGCCGTCACCCCGCTGTTCACCACCACCTACTCAGGGCTGTTCAAGTCCTTCGTCGACATCCTCGACAAGGAAGCCCTCACCGGCATGCCCGTCCTGCTCGGCGCGACCGGCGGCACACCCCGCCACTCGCTCGCGCTCGAGTACTCGCTGCGCCCGCTGTTCACCTACCTCCGGGCCGACGTCGTCACCACCTCGGTGTTCGCCGCCACCGACGACTGGGCACAAGCCGCGGGCAACGGGCACGGTGACGGGGGCGGATCCCTGCCGCAGCGGATCGAACGAGCCGGCCGTTCCCTGGCCGCCCTCGTGTTCGCACGCGGTGAGCACGCCAAGCCGGCCGACCCGTTCTCGAGCACCCCGAGCTTCCTGGACATGCTCGGCGGGGACTGAGCCCGGGCCGGACGGGGCAGAAGCCCTGGTCGGCGAGTCACGCCCGGGGCTTGCACGCCCCGGGCCGGGCAGGGAACATATGGGACAGCGGTCGGCGCTGGTCGTGGCCGCACGATGGCGGGACGACGGGTGAGGGAGCAGTCATGGCGGACGGTACGGAGAGTCAGGCCTCGGACGGTTCGAGCGCTGACAGCCCGCAGAGCTCCCACGCGCACTACCTGGACGCCGACACCGGACGTGTCGCCCGCATCGTGGCGGCCCTCCGGAAGGCACACGCGGAACAGGTAGCGGCCACCGCTGCGACTGCTGCGGCCACCGCTCCGGTTCCACCGCCCCCGCCCACCGCTGACCCTGGTTCCGAATCTCGCGGTTCCGCCCGTGCTGACGAGCCCGCCATGGCTGCCCCGGCGGCGGGTGCGGTCACGGATGCGGTCACGGACACCGCCGAGCTGCCCGACGCGCCTGCGCCCCGCCGCGAGACCACCGGCGTGCGGCCGACCAAGCCCGTCGTGCCGAGCCTGCGCTGGAACCCGGGCGCCCGCTACCGGGCGTCACGGCTCGCGAGCTATCCGTCGCCGCAGCAGCCCGGTACCCTCGTGCCGGCCGCACATCAGCCCCCCATTCCGGCGCCGACGGCGGGACCGCCCGTCCACGCCCCCGTACCGCAGCCTCCTGCCGCGGCCCAGGGTGCCGTGCCACCGCCACCTCCCGGCCCGGGGCCGGTCCCCGCGCCTCCGGGACTCGCCGGGCGCCTGTACCGCGGACCGGCGAAGCGGACAGCCGTGTTCGAGCGCGAGATCTGGCACCCCGTGGCGCGGTCCGCGCGCGTACCGCGCGACGTCAGCGAGGCGCTCGTCGCCGCGGTGGAGCGCTACCGCAAGGGCTCGATCTCCACGTCGGGCCTCGTGCGCGCGATCGGCAGCGCGCACGCCGCCTGACCGAGCTCGACCCGCTCGGCATCCGACCGGACGCTCTGCGGCCGCCCGCCCTGTCCTCGGACGCCCTCCACCCGGGCGCCGGTGCCTGGATCCACCGCGCCTTGCGGCGCGCAGGAATTCCGCATCGCGGCAAACTCGCCGGCCCGGTCGGCCATGGTTCGCCCTCGCCGGCCCTTGCCCTACCTTCAGGCGGCCGAGGAACATTCGTGGCACGGACGAGCACACGACATGGGGCTCGTGCGCCGAACGCACCAGACGTCACGTCCTGCCCTCTCTCTCAGTGGGGCACCGAACGAGGCAGCCTGGCGACCAGGAGGACGGAGCGGCGATGCGACCGCAGGCGAGGGCCGTCCTCAGCATGATCAGTGCGATAGGCACGTTCGCGCTCCTCGGCGGCTGCATGGCCGATGCGGGGGCCGCCGACTTCCCGGCGCCCGAGGACTACGGGACCGTCGAGCAGCTGGTCGCCGACGCCGACGTCGTCGCCCTGGTGGAGGCCGGTGACGCGGCGGTCGACGTCGTCGACGGCGTGCCCTACACCCGCACCGAGCTTCAGCTGCGCAAGGTGCTGCTGGGTGCCGTGGCGAAGAACGCGAGCCTCGCGGTGACCCAGGTCGGGTCCGCGTCGTCCCCGGCCGGAGGCGGGCTGCCCGCCGTCCTGCGGGCCGGCCGGGAGTACGTGGTCGTCCTGCATCGCACGGAGGCGGGCGAGTTCGAGGTGGTCGGGCCGGGCGTCTGGCGGGCCGACACGCTGGGGACCAGCCTGACCCTCCACACCGCGATGCTGCACTGCGTCCCCGCGGCGATCCCGCACGTGACCACGCCGTGGGACCTCGAGGTGCAGCTGGGCAAGGCGGCGGAATCCCTCGGCACGAGCGTGATCGGCAGCGACTGACCGGGACAGACTGACCGGGGCAGACTGACTCGGACAGACTGGATGCATGACGCGCAGTCTCGTTCTCACCGCTGACGACGCCGGCACCGACCCCGACGCCGACCGCGAGATCGCCGCCCTGCTGGCCGGCTCGCCGCTGACGGCGGTCGGCGTCATCACCGCACACCTCGACGGCGAGGACAGCGAGCAGGCCTCTGGCGCCCTCCGGGCCGTCGAGCTCGTCGCCCGCGCCGCGCCGGACGTCGCGCCCGGTGTGCACGTGGTGCTCCCGAACCCTGCGCCGCCCGGCGGCTTCGACGACGTCGTCGACCGGGTCACCGCCCAGATCGACGCACTGGCTCGGGCCACGGCCGCCGTCGGCTCACCCCCACCGGACCGCCTGGACTCCCACCAGGGCACGCTCTACGGGCTGTCGGGGCGCTCCTACCTGGGCGAGGCGATCTCGGTGTGCGCCCGGCGTGGCCTGGCGTTCCGCCTCCCTCGCGGCCTGGAGCTGTACGGGGACGACGACCCGCTGCTCACGACGCCCGACGTGCGGGCGCGGCACGCGAGCGCGGTAGCGGCGGCGGACGACGCAGGGGTGCGCCTGCCACGGGTCATCGCCACCCACCGCGGCGGCGACGCCGAGGCACGGGACTACGCGACCCTGCGAGACCGCTACCTGCGCCTCCTGGACCGGCTGCCCGAGGGGACGAGCGAGATCTTCCTGCACCCGGCGCCGGACACGGCACGTCTGCGGGAGCTGTCGGCGGGGTGGTGGCGCAAGCGGACCTGGGAGCTGCGGCTGCTCGGTGATCCGGTCTTCACCCGCGAGATCGAGCGGCAGGGCATCGACCTCGTCGGCAGGTGGTGAGTAGGCTCGCCGACGTGGACGCCGAGCATGCGGCACCGGGCGCGCCGGCGAGCGAGCCCCCGGCAACGTCATCACGCACGGACACGCCGGCGCACCCGAGCACGTCACCGATGCGCTACGGCGTCGGCATGTTCGGCACCTCGCTGCCGATCAACCTCGTCAAGGGCTCGATGCTCTACGTGTACGTCGAGCTGCTCGGCCTGGACGCCGTCGTCTACGCGACCGTCTATGCGGTGTACGGGGTGCTCGACGCGCTGGACAACCCCGTCTTCGGGCACCTGTCGGACCGCACACGCTCGCGCTGGGGGCGGCGTCGGCCGTATCTGGTGACCGGTGCGCTGGTGCTGGCCTGCACGACGATCGCCCTGTTCTCGGTGCCCGGACCGGTGGCCGACTCCGCGGTGGGGCTCGCCGTGTGGTTCGCGGTGTTCGCCATCACCACCGAGATGGCCGACTCGCTGATCAACGCCAGCTACGGCGCGCTGCTGCCCGAGCTGTTCACGCACGAGCGGCGCCGCGCGACGGCGAACGCCGTGCGGCAGGGAGCCCAGCTCATCGCGCTGGTGATCGCGCTGGCACTGACGCCTGTCCTGGCGCGGAACGTGCTGGGCACCGAGGGGTCGACCGTCGGGTACGGGCGCCTCGCGGTGATCTTCGCGGTGGTCGCGGCCGCGGTGATCCTGTGGACGGCGTTCGGGGTCCGCGAGGACCCGGCACTCGACGCGGAGCCCAAACCGCTGTTCTTCCGGTCGGTCGGACAGATCCTGTCGACGTCCCAGTTCTGGACCGTCGGCGTCGTCAACGCCTGCTACGGGTCGGCGATGGCGCTGGTCCTGGGCGGTCTGCAGCTCTACGTGCACCACACGCTGGGCGGTTCGGCGCTGGACGCGAGCATCCTGCAGCTGGTCGTGATCCTCGTGGCGATCGGGATGCTGAGCGTGTGGGCCGCCGTCGTGCGGCGCAAGGGCGCCGCGTGGACGTGGCGGCTCGCGCTACCGGTCGCAGCCGTCGGGTTCGTGCCGATGTACTTCGCGACGGACCTGGTCACGGGGATCCTCGCCGGGCTCGCCGTCGCCGTCGGCTACTCCGGCGTGCTCGCCACGAACGACCTGGTCATCGCCCGCGTGCTCGACGCCGACGCCGCCCGCCACGGCACCCACCGCAGCGGGCTCTTCCTGGCGGCGTTCGGCGTGCTGGGCCGGCTCAACGGCCTGGTGACGGCCGCGGCGCTGGCGTCGCTCGCGCTCTGGTTCGGCTACCGCTCGGGCGCCGACCCCGGCCCGGACCCCGGGCAGGCGTTCCGTGTCTACCTGTCCCTGTACCCGTTCGCGCTGCTCCTGGTCGGCACGGCCGTCTCGCGGTTCATCAGGCTTCCCGCGGCGCCGCAGGAGGCGGGCTCGCCGTACGGTCCGGACACAGGTCCGGATGCAGGTCCGGATGCAGGTCCGGACACAGATCCCGACACGGATCCGGATCCAGGTCCGCGTCCTGGTCCGACCGCCGGGTCCGGCACCGGACCGGTCACGCGCTGATCGCGAGCAGCGTCCGGTCGGCCGCCTCCAGCCGGTACGGCCCGCGCTCGGGCGGCGCGGAGAACGTCACGCGGTCCCCACGGACGCGCCGCCTGCGGTCGGTGCCGCCGGACGGTACGCCCTCGACCAGGGTCGTGCCGTCCGCGTCGACGGCGACCAGGTCGTCGCCCACGCGCACCAGAGCGGGTTCGCCCGGACCTGGGAAGCGGCTGATGGCGGTTCTCCCGTGGCGGACGGCGTCAAGGATCGCCTCGGGCGTGCGGTCCTCGGCGGCGACCCAGGTGGTGGGCGTGCCGGGCGGGAAGCCCTGGTCGGGCGTGTGGAAGTCGCTGCCGCCCAGGAACACGGGCCGGTTGGCCGGGGCGCTCTCCGTGCCATCGGTGCCTGACCCGTCGAAGCCGCGCAGGTAGGCCCACGGTCCGGTAGCCGTCAGGTCCAGGAACCACGAGATGTGCCAGAGCTCGAGGAACCCGGTCCGCACCGGGTACAGCCACGCGCAGTCGTCCTGGATCGGGTGGTTCACGGACAGGATCCCGCCCCGCTCCTCGACGTCCGACAGCCACTGCGCCGCCGGGCGCCGGAAGTCCACCCAGCCGATGTCGCCGAACGCGTTGGCGTGGCCGGCGTGCGTCGTCACCTCCTGCCCGGGCAGGAGACACGTGTCGTACGCGGTGCCCACGTCCGGCAGGTGCGCGTGGTGCGAGACGGTGTTGTGGTCGGTCACGGCGAGGAAGTCCAGGCCCCGGCCCGCGGCGGCGGCCGTGAGCTGGGCGATGCTCAGTGTCCCGTCCGAGTGCGTGGTGTGGGCGTGCAGGTCGCCCGCGTACCAGGTCAGGCCGTCCGGCGCGGGCAGGTCCCGCCCCAGCCGGGTACGCCCCGGTCCGCTCCCGGTGCCCGACGGCGGGGGCGGGGCGGGCGGCTCGTCCTCGACCCCGCCGGCGTCCACCCCCGTGGTGATCGTGACGGTGACGTCGACGGGCTCGGCAGGCATCCCGTGCAGACCGAGGACCACCGCCCACCGGCCCGGGACGAGCTCACCGGGTTCGTACCCGGGGGTCGCGGCGTCCGGCGTGATCGCGAAGCGGGACCGGGCGCCGCCCGACCATCCGCGCCAGCGTTCCGGGTCACGGCAGCCCAGGTCGATCACCGCGGCGTCCTTGTCGTACGCGAGGGTGACCTCCAGGGCGCGGGGAGCGCGTCCGGTGGGTATCTCGAACGGCACCTCGAGGTACCGATTCTCGATCTGGTCGTCGATCGACAGCCGCAGGCGGCGCTCCTCGCGGGTCATTCGTCGTCTCCCGCGATCCCTGTGCTGCTGAAGTTCTCGGTGCTGAAGTTCTCGGTGCTGCCGGTCTCGGTACGGCCCAAGATCTCGGTGAGGAACTCGATCGCCGCCGGATAGGCGTCCTTGCGGTTCGCGCGCTTGGCGAGCCCGTGCCCCTCGTCGTCGTACACCCGCAGCTCGTGCCGGACACCGCGGTCCGCGAGCGCCGCGGCGATCTGTTCGGCCTCGGAGAGCGGGACGCGGGGGTCGTTGGCGCCGTGGATGACGAAGAGTGGTGCGCGGAGCTGGTGGAGGTAGGTGATGGGGGAGGCGGTGGCGAGGAAGTCGCGGTCGTGCTCGAGGCTGCCGTACTCGCGTTCGCGGGCGGCGCGGCGGTACTCGGAGGTGTTCTCGAGGAAGGTGACGAGGGACGACATACCGACGATGTCGACGCCGGCGGCCCACAGGTCGGGTTGCATGGTGGTGCCGGCCAGGACCATGTAGCCGCCGTAGGAGCCGCCCCAGAGGGCGCTGCGTTCGGGGTCGAGGCCGAGCTCGGGGAGCCAGGCGCGCAGGGCGGCGAGGTCGGCGACGGAGTCGAGGCGCTTGTGGACGTCGTCGAGGCTGACCCAGCGTTTGCCGTAGCCGGCGGAGCCGCGGACGTTGGGGACGAGGACGGTGAAGCCGGTGGCGGCGAGTGCCTGGATGACGGGGGAGAAGAGGCGGGTGGCCTCGCCCTCGGGGCCGCCGTGGATGACGAGCACGGAGGCGCCGGTGAGGGCGGTGTGCGTGCCTGGGGTGGTGGGGCCGGGCACGGGGCGGTGCACGAAGCAGGGCACCTGTTCGCCGTCCGGGGTGGGGACGCGGTGCACGGTGGGCAGCGAGACGGGTAGGCCGGCGGGGATCTGGGCGCGTCCGTCGACCACTGTGGTGGCGGCGCCGGTGGCGGCGTCGACGAGGTGGACGGAGCCGGGGTCGCCGGAGGTGGTGAGGTGCACGGCGAAGCGTGAGGAGTCCGGTGCCCAGACGACGGTGGGGACTCCGGCGTCGGGCAGGGTGACGTCGCAGCGGTGGGTGCCGTCGGGTTCGTGCACGGCGAGGGTGGTGACGCCGTCCTGGTGGTGGCCGACGACCATCGCTGTGCCGTCGGGGGAGAGGACCACCTCGAGGTCGTGGTCGTCGGCCTCGACGAGCGTCTGCCAGTCGGTGTGGCTGGGGTTGGTCGGTGTGCTGGGTCCGGTGGGGGTGCCGGGGGTGGCGGGGCGCACCCGGACGACGGCGGCGAACTCCCGGTCGTGGTCCGACGCCATGACGAGGCCGGTGTCGTCGGCGGTCCAGGCGACCTGCGAGTGGTGGGCGTGCTCGTCGGGTGCGGTGAGAGCGATGGTCCGCGGGGCTGCGCCGTCTCCCGTGCCGGCGTCCCGTGCGAGGAGGATCTGCGTGGACCGGGGCTGGCTGCTGAGCACCGTGATCGCCACGGAGCGGCGGTCATGGGAGGCGACCGCGGCCGCGAGGTACCCGCCGCCGTCATACAGGGTGGTCTCGGTGCCGGTCGCCAGGTCGTGGACGACGAGGTCGAAGTCGACGCCGTCGCGACGGTTGGTCAGGAACACCACGGAGTCGGCCGAGATGTCGGCGAGGTCGTGCTTGTGCTCGGGGTCGTGCACCAGGGGTGCGAGCGTCTCCAGCGTCGCGGGCAGGTGCTTGGGGAGGGCGGCGGCCGCGGGCCTGGACTCGGGCAGGGACGGCCCGGCGGGCAGGGCGGCGGCCGATGCGTCCCAGGGCGCCAGGTCGAGCAGGCTGAGCTGGGTCTTCTCGTCGCCGCCGTTGTCGTGCTGCACCACCACGCGACGCGTGCCGGGGACGTAGCGGCCGGAGCAGCGGGACGGCAGCGCGGTGAGCTGTGTCCGGCTGCCGTCCGGTGCGATCTCGACGAGCTGCATGCTGCCTGACTCGTCGTTCCCGGCGAGGATACGGCCCTCCGGGTCGACGTCGAAGACGGCCCAGGCGGTCAGGTCCAGCAGGGCGTTGATGATCTCTGGCGTGGAGGTCGGCGGTGCGGAAGTCACGCAGGCAACCTAGCGGCAGTGCGCCGCGGTTGTCCCGGGGTTGGTCCGGTCGCGGGTGGTCAGCCGGCGGCCGGGTGCTGCTCCATGTAGTGCGGGTTGTACATGACGCCGAGGACGTTCCCGAACGGGTCCACGACGGACGCGGTGACGAACCCCGCCTCACGGGGCGTGACGGGCTGGTACTCGGTGGCGCCCAGCTCATGGAGCCGCACCAGCGTGCCCTCCAGGTCGTCGACGTGCCAGTACATGACCGCACCGCCTGGCTCCGCGGGGAAGCCCGGCGGTGCGTAGGCGCGGCTCACGATCCCGAGCTCGGCCTGCTTGTCACCGATCCGGAACTCCGCGTAGGCGAGCACACCGTCCGGCCCGGACCGCTCGAAGTACGGCTCGACGCCGAGCAGCTGCGTGTACCAGGCGGCGGCCGCCGCGACGTCGTCGGCCCAGTAGCTGATGGTGGCAAATCCGCGAAGGTTCATCAGGCCATCACAGCACCTGCCACTGACACCGCGGCGCGCGGCCGGCAACCGGCTGGTGGTCGAGCGCTCAGCGGCTCGACACCTCTGCGTGCTCCCCGGCGTCCGAGGAGCCCGCACGTGCACCGGCAGCCGCCGACTCCAGCGCCTCCCGCAGCCCCGCGGCCGTGCCCTCGGCCCGTGACTGGGCGGCGATGGCCGCCATCCGGGCCTGCTCGGCCTCGGCGGCCTGCCCGCGCGCCGACTCCAGCGCCTCCCGGGACGCCGAGAGCTCGCCCTCGAGCCGGGCGACCGACGCTTCCGCGGCCGAGCGGGCGGCCTCTGCCGCCCCACGATCCCGGTGAGCCTGGGCGGCGTCGGACCGGGCGGCCTCGAGCGCCGCGCGAACATCGGCCAGCGACTCCCGCAGTCCTACGGCGGCGCCCTCCGCCTGCGCACGGGCGGCCTCGGCGTCGGACCGGGCGCGTTCGGCAGCCACCGTCGCGGACCGCTCCCGCACGAGCTCGTCCCGCGCGGCGTCGAGCGCCTGACGCACGGTGGACAGGTCACCCTCCAGCCGGGCGGATGCCGCCACGGCGTCCGCCCGCTCTTTCTCCGCGGTGGCGCGTTCCTCCTCGGCGGACCGCGCGTACTCGCGGGCCGACTCCAGGACCGCACGGAACTGGGCGAGCTCCGCATCGGCCTCGTCGACACGGGCGGCCAGGGCGTCCGCCTCGCCGACGACGGCGGTCAGGGCCTCGTCCTGTGCGGCGGCCGCCGCCTCGTGCTCGGAGCGCGCCACCTCGACCGCAGCGCCCCACAGGGCGTCGAGCCCACGGTCCACCAGCGCCGTGACCGCGGGGGGCAGGTCAGGGAGCGCCTGACGAGCCTCGTCCTCCGCGGCCTTCGTGTCCCGCCACTCCCGCAGGTACTTCGTCGCCGCGGCGTTGGAGCAGCCGGCGCGCTCGCGCACGTTCGTCACCGTGACCGCCACGCCGTCGGCAGTCAGTGCCTCGGCAGCCTGGAAGACCCGTTCCCTGTCCCGCACGTCGTTCCCCGATCATTCGTCCGTAGCGCCCACCCGTAGTAGTACGAGTAGTTTGGCAATACTACTCCTACTCGCCTCCCACAAAGTACGCACCCGCTTTCCTGAAGCGGGTGCGCACGACTGCTTTCACACCGGCTGAGCCGCTAGATATCGCCGATCCGACCGCCTCTGAGTAGCACTACTCATTCCGTCAGTGAGCAGATAGTGAGCGCTGGTGACGCCGCCAGCCACGACGGCCGACGCCGCGCGACACCCCCCCGCTACGGCTGCTCCGCATCCTTGACGAAGACGATGCCGTCAGTGCGTGCGAGGTGTGCCGGGTCGAGCGGGGCGTAACCGAACCAGGGGGACACACGGGCCTCCGGCCGGGCTTCCCCGAGTGCGCACGCCAGCCGTCCGGCGTCGACGAGGTGGTGATCTCCGGGGAGTGCGTACAGCATGCCTTCGACGGTGTCCGACGGCGGCGTGTCGACCCCCTGGTGTCGGATGGTGCCGACCGCCGTGGCCACGACCGCATACTGCGCACCGAGCTCGGCGTCGACAAGAGCCCCGGCGCCCCACCACTCCAGCCTCGGATGGTCCCACATGCGCATGGTGCTCAGGCCCCGCTGCAGGTGGCTGTTGTGGGCGTTCACCAGCACCGTGCCCCGCTCGGCGGCCGCGAGCAGGTTGGCCGCCATCATCGCGTCCCGCACCCCGAGCAGCCAGGTCATGCGGCCCGGACCCGGGTCGGCCATCCAGAAGTGGTACCGCAGCAGCCCGGTAGCGGTGCGCCCGTACAACCGTGCCCGCTCCCAGTCCGTGGTTGAGGACTCCGCGACCAGCTGGGGCGCCCGCGCGCCGAGCAGTGCCACGAGGTCGCCGGCGAGCAGCCGCAGCTCCCTGGCCTCGGCGGACTGCCCGACGGACCGGCTCGGATCCATCATCGCGGCGGGCTCGGTCCACCGGTCGTCGGCGCCGATCAAGCTCTCGAGGACGTCGCCGGTGCAGGGGAGCAGATCCTTGTCCACCCGGGCCGCCAGGTAGCCGTGCAGCCCGAGGAGAGCCTCCCGGGGGCTTGCCGCACCCGTGATCTCCAGCGGTCCGTCGATGCCGGCGAACCGGAGCCGGTCGGACGCCGGCCGGCCCTCGTTGTAGCCGCGCATCCAGCGCACCAGCTCGCGGTTGCCGGGGAACGCGCCCCACTCGTGACTGAAGCCGTGCGTCATGACCTCGTCGAGGTCACCCTCGCCCGTGGCGACGTAGTCGTCCACGAGCAGGCCCGCCAGACAGCTGCTCTCGAGGGCGATCGTCCGATAGCCCTCCTGCTCGACGAGCTGCTGGAACAGCTCGTTGCGCACCGCGAGCAGGGTCTCCTCGCCGTGGGTCGGCTCACCCAGCCCGAGAATGCGCGGCCGGGTGGGCAGCAGTCGCATGACCGCCGCGGAGTCGACGGGATACCTGATCTCCTGGATGCCTGTCGCCATTCCCTCAAAGGTATCGTTGAAGGCCCGGTTGAAACTTGCTGTTGAGATGGGTGCACAGATGGATCCAGAGCCTCAAACCAGGACGCGGCTACGACCGGTCGATCTGGCGCGCGAGCACGGTCTGTCCACCCAGGCGGTCCGGAACTACGAGGACGCGGGCATCCTCCCGGCAGCGGCACGGACACCGCACGGCTACCGCGTGTACGGCACGACGCATGCGCGCGCCCTGCGCGCGTTCCTCGCCCTGATACCCGGCCACGGCCACCAGACGGCGACAGCGATCATGCGGGCACTGCACGACGACGCCGAGGCCGACGCCTACCGCCTCATCGACGAGAGCCACGCCCAGCTCCTCGAGGACCGCCGCACCCTCCATGCGGTGGAGGCAGCGCTCCGCGGCCTCGAACCCGCACCCGATCCTGGGTCCGCGCCCCGCAGGTCCGCGCCCGCCGACACGTTCATCGGGCCGCTCGCAGCGAAGCTCGGCATCCGGCCCGCGACGCTGCGGGCCTGGGAGCGTGCCGGGATCGTGCGTCCGCGCCGGGACGCACAGACGGGCTACCGCGTCTACGACGAGGCGGCCGTGCGCGACGCGAAGCTCGCCCACCAGCTCCGGCGTGGCGGCTACCTGCTGGAGCAGATCGCCCCGCTGATCGCTCAGGTGCGCTCGGCCGGGGGAGTGGAACCCCTCGAGGCCACGCTGCGCGACTGGCACGGCAGGTTGGCGGCCCGCGGACGGGCGATGCTGGCCGGCGCCGGCGCGCTGGAGATGTACCTCCGCGCCCGGGACCAGGGCCGAGTCTCCTAGATGTGTGCGCCCGGGCGAAGCGCGTTCAGCTCGTCGAGGGCGCGATCACCGCGCCTGACCACCTCAGGAACGGCATCGTGCCGCCCGTCACGGACGGGGATCTCGAGCATGTGGAGGATGTGCGCCGCTACGAGCACCGCCGCCCCTTCCCAGCCGACCAGGTCGAGGATCCTCGTCCACAGCCGCCCTCGGACGTCGTCCAGCAGCGGGTCCCGGAAGGCGTACCACAGGAGGTTGGTGAGATCGGTCGCCCGCGTGCCGCTCCCCGCGTTCCCGATGTCCACGACCGCCACCACCGCTCCGTCACGGACCAGGATGTTGCCGGGGGTCGCGAGATCGGCATGGACCATGTCCGGCGCCTCCGGTGGCGGCGGGATGTCGGCACACATGAGCCGCAGGCGCTCGACCAGGGCCGACACGTCACAGGAGTACCCCGGGAGCCTCGCCACGGACTGGCGGAGGAGCGCCTGCTCCGGTGTCTCGTCGGGGTCCGGCCCGCCGACGGCCGATTCCCGACCGGTGGCGACCCGCCAGGCGTACGACCAGTGGTCGTAGGGCTCCGAGGCCTGGCCGGCCTGGAGCTCGATGATCTCCATCAGCTGCTCGACGAGGGACGGCGTCAGCTCTGCGGCGGGAGCCGCGTCGACGAGGTCCATGAGGTGCCATACGTGAGCGGCGGTGGCCCCCACCCCGAGCCAGGCCGGAGTGGGATAGCCGCGCCCACGCATGTGCTCGACCACGCGCTGAGCTCGCAACGTCTCGTCCAGATGCCCGCGGTGTGCCCGGGGCGCCACCTTGAGCACCGCGTCTGCCCTTCCGTCCAGCTGGACGCGCACGGCACCCCCGTTGACGCCTCCGGGTAAGCGGTCGAGATGAGTGACCTCCGCGCCGACCACCTTGGCCACGTCGCGCAGGACCTCGGCCGGCAGCTCTTCGGGGCGGGTCTCCTGGTTCATCGGCTCGCGGGTCATCGGCTCACGGTCGCGACGGCGGGAGCGCAGCACATGCACAGCATGGTACGGCTCAGCACGATCTCCCCCGCGCGGGGGACCGGATTCCCCCGCGCACGGGAGCAACATACGTGGGCCGCGCGTCAGGCTCGCTGACATGGACATGAGATCGAGCCTCCACCAGCACGCCCCGGCGCGGGACCAGACCGAGAACCCGCCGACGTCCGCGCTGCTGCGCTGGGCTCTGCCCGCTGCCTGCCTCCTGGCCGGCGGCGCCCTGGCCGCCATCGGGCTCGCCGACGTCCCCGACCCTGTCGAGGTCCCCGTCGCGCCGCGCTGGTTCGCCGCCGTGCTGGCACTTGTCACGGCGGTACTCACGCTGCCCACCGGACGGCCTGCCTCGCGCCGGCGCACGACCGTGGCCGCCGTGACGGGGGCCGGGATGCTGAGCGCGAGCCTGCCCGCCGTCCCGCACTCCGTGCTGATGCTCGTGGTCACCGCCCTCAGCCAGGTGACCGGGGCCGAGGGCGGCTTCGAGACGGAGATCCCGTGGGCCGCCGTGGCCACACACCTGGCGGTCACCGCCACCGGGATCCTGCTGGCTCTCTGGGCAGTGGTGCAGCACCGGGTGCGTCTCGGACGGTGCGCGTGGTGCGGGCGGCTGGACGCCGAGCCACCCGCCGTCGGCGTCCGGACCCGGCGGGCACTGCGCTGGCTGGCGGTCGTCGCCGTCGCGGCAGCCCTGCCGTACACCGCGCTGAAGCTCGCCTGGGGCCTCGGCTCCCGGATCGGTGCGGTCGGCGACTCGTTCGACGGCGTCACGCTCGCCACTCCCGGGTACGGCGACACGGTGCTGCTGGGTGCCTTGGCCGTCTTCGTCTCGGTGGTGATGGGCGCCGGCGTCATGCCAAGGACCGCCGGGCAGAAGGTGCTGCACCTGGTCAGCGCGACGTTCGGGACGATCGGCTCCCTCATGCTGCTGCCCGTCAGCGTGGTCGGCGTGGTGATGATGGTGGTCGCGCCCCCGGCGTCGGGCGGCGAGATCGCACCCTGGATCTTCACCCTGGTCTATGTCGGCTTCATCGTGTGGGGGCTGTCCCTCGCCCCGCTCACCGCCCTGTACCTGCGGGCGACCCGGCAGACCTGCCGTCGGCACCGGCCGGGGACGGTCGCCGGTCGGGCATCCGGTCGGGCATCCGCTCAGCAACCCGTTCAGGCCTGAGCAGCCGCCCGCAGCCGTGCCGCCTGCTTGATGAGGTGGGTGTGCTCCGGCAGGCTCGTGGCCCGGCCCGCAGCCGTCGTGTAGTGCTCGATCGCCAGGGCGACGTCGCCGGCGCGCTCGTACAGGTGGGCCGCCACGGCGTCCCACCGCGCGAGCTTGGGGTCGAGGTCGGCCAGGACGGCGAGACCCGCTCGCGGACCGTCCACCTGGCCGACGGCGACCGCGCGGTTGAGCGCGACGACGGGGCTGTCCGTGAGCCGGGTCAGCTCGTCGTACCACTCGAGGATCTGCGGCCAGTCGGTCTCCTCGGCGGTGGGTGCGTCGTCGTGGAGCGCGGCGATCGCAGCCTGCGCCTGGTACTGCCCCAGCACGTCGCGGGCGAGCGCCGCCTGCAGGACCTCGACACCCTCGCTGATCATCGACGTGTCCCACCGCGAGCGGTCCTGCTCGTCCAGGGGCACCAGCTCGTTCGAGGCGGTGTACCGGGCGTCCCGCCGGGCGTGGTGCAGCAGCATCAGGGCGAGCAGGCCGGCGATCTCCGGATCCCCTGAGCCTGCGGGCTCCGGGGAGACAGACCTGGCACCTGCGGTCTCCGTGCCGGCGCGTGGCGTGGTCGCCGCGGCGAGCTGGCGCGTCAGCCGGATCGCCTCGTCGGCGAGGGAGATCTCGCCGGTGAACCCCTCGTTGAAGATCAGGTACAGAACGTGCAGCACCGCGCGGACGTCACCCGGCGTGTCGAACCGCTCACCGGTGATCGTGCGCTTGGCGCGGGAGATGCGTTGCGCCATGGTGGACTCGGGCACCATGAAGGCGCGCCCGATCTGCGCGGTCGTGAGCCCGCCGACGGCCCGGAGCGTCAGCGCGATGGCGGACGCCGGGCTGAGGGCCGGATGGCAGCACCGGCTCAGCAGGAGCAGCGTGTCGTCCGCCTGTTCGGTGGGCCCGGGCGGGGGTTCGTCGTGGACCCGTTCCTCGCGCCGTCGTCGGGCCGCCTCGGCGCGCTGCGCGTCGATCAGCTTGCGGCCGGCGACCCGCAGGAGCCACGCCTTCGGCTCGTCCGGAGGGCTGTCGGGCCAGTGGCGCACCGCCTCGATCAGCGCCTCCTGCACGGCGTCCTCGGCCGTCGCGAAGTCTGCTCCGCGACGGACGAGGACGCCCAGGACCTGCGGCGCCAGCGTACGGATCAGCTCGTTCACCTGGTCCTCGTGCATGCTGGTGTCCTGATCTACTCGGTCGTGCCCTGCAGCTCGGCGAAGAACGGCCGCACCTCGAGCCACTCGTAGATCGGACGCCCGCCCTGGCCGGGCGCCGCGGAGAGCTCCGCGGCGGCCTCGTAGGCCCGCTCCTGGGACTCGACGTCGATGATCATGAAGCCCGCGATGAGGTCCTTGGTCTCCGCGAACGGGCCGTCCGTCACCGGCGGACGGCCCTCGCCGTCGTACCGGACGAACGTGCCCTCCGGCGAGAGCGCGCCCTCGCTGACGAACTCGCCACGTTCCCTCAGCCTCTCGGCGAACTGGCTCATGTAATCGATGTGCGCCGTGATCTCCTCGGGCGTCCACTGGTCCATCATCACCTCGGTACCGGGCACGGGCTTGGGGCCGTTGTGCCGGTAGTGCTTGAGCAGCAGGTACTTCGCCATGGTTCTCTCCCTGGTCATGGGCCCGTCGCCGGACCCGTGCGGTCGGGGGCGCGGTGGGCGCCCTCGACCCTGGGACGGAGCCGTCCGCGTGTTCTCGACATCAGCATCCCGGATGCGCGGGAACTGTTCACGAGAACGGTGCCAGGTCAGCCGGCCGCCCGTGCCCGCGCCACCCCGATCGGGGTGACGTCCGGGGTGCCCGTGTCCGCGCGCGTTTCGGGCACGACGGCGGTCGCCTGGAACGCCGCGCTCATCGTGTCGCCCAACGCGTCGAGGTCGTCCTCGAACAGGCCCGCGTACGTCGAGAGCGTGAGCACCGGCGACTCGTGCCCCAGCATGCGCTGCACCGCCTTGACCGTGGCCCCGCCGGAGATGGCGAGCGACGCGGCGGTGTGGCGCAGGTCGTGCAGGGTGAGCGTGTCGAAGTCCTCCGCACCAGGCCCGAGAGTCGTGTTCGACAGCGCCGTGAGCAGCCTGGTGCGGCTCACCTTCTCGCCGCGCGTCGTGCCGTCCGTGTGCCCGTCCCGGCGTGCCCGGTCGGCGGCGACCACGAGGGTCCAGGTCGCCGGGTGGCAGACGCCGGTGGGCTCCAGCCCGCCGGCGGACTGAGCGCGTCGGACCGCGGCGGCCACGCCGTCGTCGTACAGCCCGGAGACCGGCAGGTCCAGGGCCTCACGCAGCGTGCGGACGGCGCGCCCGGCCGCCAGGACCGCGGGCCGGAACGCCGACCGGTCGAAGCTCTCCCGGCGCAGTGGACCGCCGCGCGTCCCGGTGAACAGCAGGTCGGTGGGCGCCCGGCCGGCGGCCTGTGCGGCGACGGCCTCGACGAGGGTCGCGGGCAGGGGGACCTCGCGCCGGGCGTGGGTCTTGGTGTCGCCGAGCAGGAGGGTGCCGTCGTCGAGGCGGGTGTACGCCTTGGTGACGTGCACGCGGCGGCGCAGCGGGTCGACGTCGCCCACCGTGAGGGCACTGACCTCGCCCCACCGCAGCCCGGTCAGGGCGGTCAGCAGGACGAGCGTACGGGTCTGGGGCGACCGGGCGGCGTCCGCCACCCGGCGCAGCTGCTCGTGGGAGAGGTAGCGGTGCGGCTTGGTCTTCGGCGCGCGCGGTAGGGCGGGCACCT
The DNA here is from genome assembly GCF_028994775.1 of Promicromonospora iranensis. GTDB lineage: Bacteria > Actinomycetota > Actinomycetes > Actinomycetales > Cellulomonadaceae > Promicromonospora > Promicromonospora iranensis_A. The sequence continues at coordinate 387,499 of NZ_JAJQMN010000005.1, forward strand.
TGCCCGACGGCGTCCGTGCGGGGTTGGTGCGCAGGCGCCGGGCGTCGACGGCGGCGTCGAGCAGGGCCACCAGCAGGCGCGCGGCGTCCCTGCGCCGGGCCGGTGAGGCGGTCTGCCCGGTGGTGGGGGAGGTCATGGTGGCGGCCCAGCGCGCGACGTCCTCATGGCTGACCTGCCGCAGCGGCCGGTCGCCGAACGCGGGGGCGACCAGGGAGCGGAAGCGCTCGCGCTCCGCCTCGAGGGTGCGGGGCGCTCGATCGACGCGAGACTCCTGCCAGATCGTGAACCACTCGGCGACCGTGGCCCGGCCCGCGGCGGGGTCCACCCACTCGGCGTGCTTGCCGGCCTCCTCCTGGCGCCGCGCCTCCGCGAGCGCCTCCCGCTTGACGGTGAAGCGGCGGGTGCTGCGCAGGCGTCCGTCGACCCGGAAGCGGCCGACGTAGCCGGTGCGGCCCTGGGAGTCGGTGCGCTGCTCGGTGTAGGCCACAGGGGAAGCGTAGTGGCGGCGTCCGGTGCGGTCACGGCTGCCGCGCTGCCGTGTGGTCGTCCAGGTCGTGGTCCTCCAGGTTCCGCAGCCGTCGGACGGGACCGGCCATGAGGATCGCGGGGGCGGCGAGCAGCACGAAGGCGGAGCCCAGGAGCACGGCGCGGGTTCCCGCGGCCTCGGCGAGCGCACCGGCCAGCAGGCCGCCGAGCGGGATACAGCCCCAGGACACGAACCGCACGGTGCCCATGACGCGGGACAGGAGCTCGGGCGGGCTCGCCACCTGCCGGTAGGTCCGGGTGACCACACTGCCTGGGACCACGCTGGCCGCGAAGACGGCGTTGCCGACAGCGAAGCAGGCCCAGCCCCAGTGGCCGGTACCTGCGGGCAGGAGCAGCGCTCCCGCGAATCCGAGGAACCCCACGTGCAGCACGACTCGGGCGGAGCCGACGCGCCGGACGAGCCAGGGTGTGGCGCCGGCGGCGAGCAGTGCGCCGAGCCCACTCGTCGCCAGCAGCAGCCCGACGACGGCTGCCGGCGCGTGCAGCTCTCGGACCAGGTAGATCGCGAAGAGGGCGTGCTGCGCGCCGCAGACGGTGTTGACGACGCATGCCCACCAGGTGCACGGCGCCATGACGGGGTGCGCGGTGACGAACCGCCAGCCCTCGGCGATCCTGCGGTGCACGGGTGTCGGATCGTCCGCGCCCGGCTGGCTCCGTTCGGGCAGGGTGCGCAGCAGGGCGGCGGAGGCGACGTAGGACACCGCGTCGAGCAGCAGTGCGGGCACGGCGCCGGCGAGCTGGACCACCAGCCCGCCGAGCGAAGGGCCGCCGAGCTCGGTGACGGCGTGGGTCCCTGACATGAGGGAGTTGCGGCCGGTGAGCTGGTCGCGGGGCACCACGGAGGTGATGAACGTCGTGTTGGCGCTGAAGAAGATCACCTCGGCGAAGTTCAGCGTCAAGGCCACCAGGAACAGCTGCGCCAGGGTCAGGTGTCCGGCCCACCACGTCAGCGGGACGGACAGGATCGCCGCGGCCCGCACGAGGTCGGTGACGACCTGGGTGGCGCGCAGCGGCCAGCGCTGCACGATGGCGCCGGCCGGTAGCCCGATGACTGTCCAGGCCAGGTAGGAGGCCGCGGCCAGGAGGCCGGTCTCGAACGGTCCGGCGTCGAGCACGAGCACGGCGGTCAGGGGCAGGGCGATCGTGGTGACCGCCGAACCCATGTTGCTGGTGGTCGTGGCCGCCCAGTAGGTCCAGAAGCTGCGGGTCGCGGTCGGGGCCGTCGTCGTCATGGTGTGCCTCCACGGGAATAGTCAGTTCCAGACTGGAACTGACTGGCGGTAGAGTGGCAGACGACGGGGCGCGGGAGCAACGCGGCGGAGCACCGGCGTACGAGAGGATGACCGCATGCGCAAGGAAGACCTGGCTGACGCCGACTGCGGCATCGCGCAGTCGCTCGGCATCGTGGGCGACTGGCAGAGCCTGCTGATCGTGCGTGAGGCGGCCGCCGGCGTCTCACGCTTCGAGGCGTTCACGCACGAGCTCGGGCTCAGCAGACGCGCCCTGACGGAGCGGCTGGGCCGGCTGGTCGAGGACGGGGTCCTGGAGCGGGTGCAGTACTCCGAGCACCCACCCCGGTTCGACTACCGGCTCACCCGGCGCGGCGAGGGCCTCGTCCCGGTGCTCGTCGCGTTGCAGGAGTGGGGGACACGCTTCGTGATGGGCGACGGCACCGTCTCAGGGGCCGTTGGTGACGCCGAGGCACGCCGCGTGCACGGCCTGCTCGGTACGGGCGTGCCGGACGTGGCGCTGACGGCGCACGACGGGAGCACGGTCACCCTCGCCGACCCCGACCGGTGGACCGTGCTGTTCTTCTTCCCCGGCGCCTACGCCCCCGAGACGAACGGCTACCCCGACGGCTGGGGCGACATACCCGGTACGCGCGGCTGCACGCTCGAGTGCCGTACCTACGCCGCCAGCAGCGCGGCACTCGCCGACGCCGGCGCGCGCGTGCTCGGGGTCTCCACGCAGCGGCCCGACCAGCTCGCCGCCTTCGCCGCGCACGCCGAGCTCCCCTACCGGCTGGCCTCCGACCAGGACGGCCTGGCCGCGTCCGCCCTGCGCCTGCCGGTGTTCCGAGCCGGCGGCACGGACCGGCTCAAACGGACCACGCTGCTGATCGCGCCCGACGGCACGGTGCGCCGCGTGCAGTCACCAGTGACGGATCCGGCAGGTTCCGTCGAGGAGATGCTCGCCGCACTCGTGTCCGAGAGCACCCCGGCCCGGCGCGGCTGAGTACGGCCAGGGCCGGCTATCGCCTCGCGTCGTCAGATCACGCGAGCCTGTCCGGTCAGGACGTTCCACCCGAGCCGTCCACCGAACGCGAGCAGCACCACCCCCGTCACCCGGTCGGTGACCCGCGCGATCGCGCGCCCGGACAGCCAACGCTTCGCCAGAGCGGCTACGTTGATCAGCAGAGCCAGCCACACGAACCCGAGGACGTCGTGCTCGATCGCGAGCAGCAGGCCCATGAGTAGGTGCGGCACGTCGTCGGGCAGGAACTGAGGGATGGTCGCGAGGTAGAAGACGCCCACCTTCGGGTTGAGCAGGTTCGTCGTGGCACCTACCGCGAACGAGCGCCACGCGGACCGCGACGCGGCCTGGTCGTCACCAGGGATGTCGGCGCCGGACCGCGCCTCGCGCCGCAGGGCGGCGGCGGGCAGCGCGTCGTAGCGGCCCGGGCGGAAGCTCGACCACAGCATGCGAGCGCCGAGCCACACGAGGTAGGCGGCACCGGCCAGCGTGAGCGCACGGTAGGCGGTCTCGGAGGCCGCGAGCACGGCCGTCGCGCCGACGGCGGCGGCCACGCCCCAGGCGAGGACGCCCGCGTTGATGCCGAGGGCCGTCGCGTAGGCGTGCCGGTTGCCGTGGACGACGGCGGTGCGCAGCACGAGCGCGCTGTCCAGGCCGGGCATGATCGTCAGGGGGATCGCGACAAGGGCGAACAGGAGCATGGCCTCGGGCACAGTCATGCGCGGGAGGCTACCGCTGCCGACCGGGATGGTGACGACGGGACGGTGACGACAGGAGTGGTCAACGGGCAGCGGCCACCCGGTAGTTTGAGACCATGCGCGTTCTCGTCTCGGGTGGAGCCGGCTACATCGGCTCGCACACCGTGCTCGCCCTGGTAGCCGCTGGTCACGACGTCCTGGTGGTCGACGACTTCTCCAACTCGAAGCCCTCGGTGCAAGGGCGCCTGGAGGCGCTCGCCGGCCGGTCGATCCCGATCCATGCGTTCAACCTGACCGACGTCGACAAGACCGAGGCGCTCTTCGCGCACGAGCAGATCGACGCCGTGATCCACTTCGCCGGGTACAAGGCGGTGGGGGAGTCGGTGTCGAAGCCGCTGGAGTACTACCGCAACAACCTGGACTCCACGTTCGCGCTGGCGACGTCGATGATGAAGTACGGCGTGACGAAGCTGGTGTTCTCGTCGTCGGCCACCGTGTACGGCGAGAAGGCTCCGGTGCCGTACCGGGAGGACTACGAGTACCTGTCCTCGTCGTCGCCGTACGGGCAGACAAAGGTGATGATCGAGCGGGTCCTGTCGGACATCGCGCAGATCTCCGAGGGCTGGAAGGTGGCGCTGCTGCGTTACTTCAACCCGGTGGGTGCGCACGAGAGCGGCGAGATCGGCGAGGACCCGCAGGGCGTCCCGAACAACCTGATGCCGTTCATCGCGCAGGTGGCCGTGGGGCGTCGGGACAAGCTCACCGTGTTCGGCAACGACTACCCGACGGCGGACGGCACCGCGGAGCGTGACTACCTGCACGTCACCGACCTCGCGGCCGGGCACGTGGCGGCGCTGGAGCACCTGGACGACATGGCCGAGCCGGCGCGTGCGTTCAACCTGGGCACGGGGACCGGCACGTCGGTGCTGGAGCTGCTGAAGGCGTTCGAGCGGGCGGTCGGCCGCGAGCTGCCCTACGAGATCGGGCCGCGCCGTGCCGGTGACCTGCCCGCGTTCTGGGCCGACCCGTCGCGGGCCAACACGGAGCTGGGCTGGCGCGCGACGAAGACGATCGACGACATGTGCGCCGACACCTGGCGCTGGCAGTCCAAGAACCCCCAGGGATTCCCGGACGCCTGACCCGGGTCTCTCCGCGGGGAGACGACCGGAACGAGCCGCTGCGGTGCCGCTGCGGCTCGTTCCGGTGTCATGAATATCTCTCGGCCGTAAAAGCGATCGACAGCTTTATCTGCAGAACCTCAAGATCCTCAAGAACCTCAAGATCCCGAAGGGCGATCTTGAGGACTCCTTGAGGATCTTCTGCTGAGCGTTGAGTTCTGGACCACACGCTGGAAGTGGTCATTCAGACACTCACGAGAGGCAGCGCCATGGCGGAGAGACAACGCTCCGAGAAGCGTTCCGGCGAATACGGTGCCGCGCACGATTCGGCCGTGGTCGCCAATGCCTCGGTGAGTATTTCGACCGGTCACCGCGTCGTGGTCCTGATCCCGGCACACAATGAGTCGGAAGGAATTACCGAGACCGTCACGGCACTGAGCCGCCAGACGCGGCTGCCCGACGAGATCATTGTCGTCTCCGACAACTCGAGCGACGACACGGCCGACCTCGCCGAGGGAGCCGGCGCCGACGTCACGGAGACGGTCGGGAACGAGTACAAGAAGGCCGGAGCCCTCAACCAGGCCCTGTCCGCGGTGCTTCCCCGACTTCAGGACGACGACTTCGTGCTGGTCCAGGACGCCGACAGCGTGCTGGACCCCGGGTTCATCGAGAGCGCGCTCTCGCACCTCGCCGCGGACGAGCGGCTCGGTGCCGTCGGGGGCGTGTTTCGTGGACAGGACGGCGGAGGGTTCATCGGTCATCTGCAGCGCAACGAGTACGCGCGATACGCCCGGGACGTGCGACGCCTCAAGGGGAAGTGCCTGGTCGTGACCGGCACCGCTGCGGTGTTCCGCGCCTCGACGCTGCGGCATGTGTCCTCCGCGAGGATGTCGCACGAGATCCCCGTCGGCGACGGGCGCGGCGGCATCTACGACACCACGGTGCTGACGGAGGACAACGAGATCTCGTTCGCCCTGATGCACCTCGGCTACAAGATCCTGTCACCCAAGGGGTGCACCCTGACGACGGAGGTGATGCCGACCTGGCGGGAGCTCTGGAACCAACGCCTCCGCTGGAAGCGCGGTGCGATCGAGAACTGTGTCCAGTACGGACTCACCCGTGTCACCGCGCCCTACTGGGCCCGACAGCTGGTGACCATGCTCGGAATCCTGGTGACCGTGGCGTACCTCGTGACGATCATCTGGTCACTCGTTGCGCTGGGGACACTCAACATCCAGCCGTTCTGGATGGCACTGACCGGCGTTTTTGTCGTAGAACGCATCATCACTCTGCGAGACCGAGGAATGGCCAGACAGATGATGGCAGCCACCCTTTACGAGCTGCCGTTCGACATATTTCTTCAGGTGTGCCATGGAAAGGCATACCTGGACTCTGCAACGAACCGAGAAAGGAGATGGTGACATGTATAACGGAGCAGCACTGAGCACACTCGGAGGTGGGGGCGCGGCAGCCCTGGCCGCCACCGGACCGGAGAACCTGCTGTGGCTCGCACTGGCGTCCTTCGCGCTGATCGCAGCCGGAGTGGCCGTTCGACGGGTCGTACCTCGCAGGGAAGCATGACTCACCGACGCCGCCGCGTCCGCCGCCTTGGGACGGCGGCGCGGCGGTGTCGTTGTTACGTTCGACAGATGGAGGAGACCTGGGGCCGAGGCATCGTGGTGGTCGTCGAGGACGACGAGGATGTCCGCGCACTCATCGAGGTCACGCTGCAGCAGGCCGGGTTCACCGTTCATACCGCGTCCACCGGAGCGCAGGGTGTGGCGCTGGTCAGGATCCACGAGCCCGTCGTGACGACCGTCGACGTCTCCCTGCCCGACATCGATGGGTTCGAGGTCGTGCGGCGGCTGCGGACCTTCTCCGACACGGTCGTCGTCATGCTCACCGGCCGGGCCGACGAACCCGACACCCTCATGGGTCTTGAGGCGGGCGCCGACGAGTACGTCACCAAGCCGTTCCGGCCCCGTGAGCTCCGGGCGCGTGTCGACGCGCTCCTGCGCCGTTCCGGCCGGATCGCGACATCGGCCCCGGAACAGCCCGCCGTGTCCGCGCCCGGTGTGGCTACCGGGGACCTCGAGCTCGACACCGCACGCCGCACGGTCCGCCTGGCGGGTGAGCTCGTCCAGCTCACCCGCACGGAGTTCGATCTCCTCGCCGCCCTCCACGGTGCACGCGGCCGGACCGTGGCCAAAGGCGACCTGGCGGCCCTGCTGTGGCCTGACCAGTACCGCTATGGAGGTCGGGTCACGGGGGCGGACCACCGTACGGTCGAGGTGCACGTGGCCAACGTCCGCCGCAAGCTCGGCGACAGCCCCACGAGCCCGCGCTTCATCCACACGGTCCGAGGGCTGGGGTACCGGTTCGTGGCCGCATGAGCCCGGGACCGGTTCAGACCACCGGATTGCCGATGGGCGGGGTCTCCAGCCGGTCGAACTCGAGCTGAGGCACCCCGTCGTCGGGGTCCAGCTCGAGGTCCCTGCGGCGTGCGGGGCGCGGGTCCGGGCGGGGGTTGGGACGCAGAATCGGCCGGGGGACGGCACCGGGTGCCGGGCGCGGAGCGGGTCGAGGGCCGGGGTCCAGGCCTGCCCGTGGCTCCTCGTGCGCCGAGGGACTGGCGTGGCGCTGGTCGTATGCCGCCGTCGGGCGGGGGGTGCGGTCGACGGGCTCGGCGTGCGCCTCCTCGAAGGCCCGCACGATCGACCAGGGAAGCCGGATGTAGCCCTCGACGTCGAACCCGTTGGCGATGGCCCAGGCCCGCATCTGGGCCGGCGTCGCCACGCTGCGGCCGTCGGTGGGCTTCTTGGCGCCGGTGTCGTCGTCCAGCTTGGGGAACTCGACGGGCGTCGCCTCGACGATCGGCTCGATCACCGCGTCCCGGGGGCAGCCGAGCGTGTCCGCGACCCGCCACAGCTCCTGCCGGACCTCCAGGTGGTACCGGTCGGCCGCGATCGCCTGGCGCACCAGGGCGTCGAAGAACTTCCTGCGGATGTCGGCAGCGGCCTCGGGTGTCAGCCGGTAGAGCGGTTCGGCGTCCGCGAGCCCGCCGGACGTCTCCGGGGTGAGCCGGCCGTCGTGGAGCGTCTCGGCGATGAGCGCCAGGTAGCCGTGCGTGTGGACGTCCGCGACGGCGGCGATCGCGTCGGCGAGCGGTTGTCCGGCCAGCGTGGTGAGGATGCCCGGTCCCCGTCGCCCCGGCCACGGGCGCGGCGGCTCGGCCATCCGGCTGGGCCCGTCGGGCCAGGGGTAGACCCAGGCCCGCAGCGTGACCTGCAGCAGCTCCGGCAGGTCACGCACCCCGTTCCCGCTCTGCAGGAACCTGCTCAGCAGGCCGGCGGTCGCCCGGGCCTCGTTGACCGGGCTGGTGTTCGGCGGGACGCCGCCGCCCTCGAACGGGACCCCTGCGGCGGTGCAGCAGTCCGACAGGCGGCGGTGCACCAGGGCTGGCAGGTAGTGATAGCTCGCATCGATGGTCGTCAGCTGGGCGAACGCGGGCAGCTGCCACCCCAGGTGGGCCAGCTCCGCGCGCAGCACCTCGATGCCGAGCCTGCCGTTGTGCGTCACGATCGCCATCTGCGACAGGCGTTCGCGCAGGGTCGAGGCGACGTCGGCGAGCGCGATCCATGCGCCGTCCGGGTGCAGCACCGCCGACCACTCGTCGACGACGGCGCCACGCTCGTCGACCCGCACGACGGCGATCTCCCGCAAGCGCGCACGAGCCACCCGGATGCCGGTGATCCGTGTCGACACCGCCGCGTACGCGGGCTTTCCTACGCGTTCGTCCCTCGCCATGCGCGTCCTTCCTCGACAGCCGTGCCGCCGGTGGCGCTACGACGAGCCACAGGGTGTCACCAGCGCGAGAGTCCTGAAAGTGGAGATCGTACGAATATGTCGGATTCTGTGAAAATCACTACCAAAGATAGCGGAGCGCCCCCCGATTATTAACACTTACAGAGGGTGTTTGGCCACTGTCTGGGGCAGGTCAAAAGGGGAGGTCATGGTGCTGTCGAAGCTCTCGGTGATGGACTGGCGCGCGATCGCTGCGCTGGGATTCGCTCTACCGTACGCCGCTCTGGTGCTACTCGGGGATCGGTTCGGCTGGCTCGAGCTGTCCGCCTCTGGCGCCCTGACCAGCCCAATCACCATTGTGACACTAGGTTGCCTCCTCGCCGGAGCCGCCCTGGCGCTGGCCCCCGTCCTGCAGGACGGAAACTACCCGGTCCTCAACATCCTTGTCGGCGGAGCCATGCTCCTCGGCTTCGGCTGGGCCGTGCTCGTCCTGGCACAGGCGCAGTATGGCTGTGACCCGCTGAACGTGCTTCCCGGCTGCGGGTGATCTTTTGAAAACGAGGTGTCACCGCTCCTCGGCGCCCTCCTTGATGCCGTTTTCCCGTGACGGTTCCCGGGCGTTCGGGACACAATGCGAACGTGTTCCAGCGCCCCGCCAACCACCGGCTCTCCAGCCGTGAGCTCGTCGCCCTCGGCACCGCGAGCCAGGTGCCCACCAGGACCCGAAACCACAACGGCTACGCGCTGTTCTGGGACGACGAGGTCATCCTGTTCGATCCCGGTGAGGGAACCCAGCGCCAGTTGCTGTACGCCGGCATCTCCGCGACCGCACTGACGCGGATCGCGATCACGCACCTGCACGGCGACCACAGCCTCGGGCTGGCCGGCGTCGTGCAGCGCATCAGCCTGGACGGTGTACCGCAGACCGTGCCGATCACGTTCCCTGCGTCCGGCAGGCGCTGGGTCGAGGCGCTCTGCGACTCGACGGCCTACTACCACCAGGAGCACATCGCACTGCAGGGCCTGTCGCACGACGGCGCCGTACCCCGCGTGCCCGGCGAGCTGCACGGCCCCGCGGTGCTCCGGGCAGCCCGGCTGGACCATTCCCTGGAGGCGTACGGGTACCGGCTCGACGAGCCGGACGGTCGCCGCATGGACCCCGAGCGGCTCGCCGCCGCCGGCATCGCCGGACCCGACGTCGGCCGGCTGGCCCGGGAGGGCACGCTGCACACCCCGCACGGCACCGTGCGGGTCGAGGACGTCAGCGACCCACGCCCTGGCCAGTCGTTCGCGTTCGTGATGGACACCCGCATGTGCGACGCGGTGTGGGACCTCGCCGACGGCGTCGACCTGCTCGTCATCGAGTCGACCTTCCTGGACCGCGACCGCGACCTCGCGCGCGACCACGGGCACCTGACCGCCCTCCAGGCCGCGACCGTGGCCGCCCGCAGCGGCGTACGCAGCCTCGTCCTCACTCACTTCTCGCAGCGGTACACCGACCCCGCCGAGTTCGAGAAGGAGGCCCGCACCGTGTTCGACGGCGAGCTCACCGTCGCCGCCGACCTGGACCGGATCCCGGTGCCCCGCCGCCGATGAGGGGCGCACCGACGGCCTCCTCGACCCCAACCGGACGACGACACGTCCAGGGGCAGTTCTCCCCGTTGACCACGTCCCGAACCGGGAACCACCATGCGACCCATGAGCAAACCGGCAAACCCCCGGGCCTGGGACGGCGCCCTCAACCTCCGCGACCTCGGCGGCCTCCCGCTCGACGACGGCGGAAGCACCGCCCCCGGACGGATCTGGCGCTCCGGCGCACCCGAGACGATCACCACCACCGGCTGGGCGCAGGCGCTCGCGGCGGGGCTGACCACCGTCGTCGACCTGCGCAACCCGGCGGAGATCGTCCAGGCGCACGACCTGCTGCCCGACGCCGTCCGCCCGGCCGGGATCGTCACGCGCAGGACGCCCACCGAGGACCCGGGCGACCCCCACTTCCTGGAGGCCTGCGGGCCGTGGCTGGACCACCCGCGCTCGTACGCGCCCAACACGGCGATGTACCCGCACCTGTTCGGGGCGGTCTTCCGGGCGATCGCGGATGCTCCGGGGACGGTGCTGGTGCACTGTTCCGCGGGGCGCGACCGCACGGGGATGATCACCGCGATCCTGCTGGCGCTGGCCGGCGTGGAGCACGAGGCGATCGCCGAGGACTACGAGCAGGCGTTCCGCGGCACCACGCGCCGGGCCGGCATCGCCTACGACGTCGAGCAGGGGGCCTGGGTGCAGCACCCGGGCGAGAGCTGGACCGCCCAGCAGATCGACCAGCGGGTCGGCGAGCGCCGCGCCGCCCTGCTGGAGTGGCTCGCCGACCTGGACCCGGCCGCCTACCTCCGGTACGCCGGGCTGGACGAGCCCCGGGTCGCGAACCTGCGGGACCGGTTGCGGCGTCCGGCTACCGGGTCAGGTCGTGAGCAGGCAGGTCCTGGGCAGGCAGGTCGTGGAGAGGGTCGCCCTGCGCCGTCCGAGGTGCGGTGAGCTCCAGCGTCATGAAGACGCTGTGCGGGTCGGGCGTGTAGTCCCCGAACGGGCCGCACTCGGTGAAACCGTGGCGGGCGTACAGGCGGCGAGCGGGAGCGAAGTAGTCCTGTGACCCGGTCTCCAGGCTCACGCGGGCCCAGCGGCGGCGCCGTGCCTCGGCGAGCACGGCGGTCAGCAGTGCGGAGGCGACGCCCCTGCCCCGCGCGTGCGCGGCGGTGCGCATCGACTTGATCTCGCCGTGGATCTCACGGTGGGCTTCACTCCGGCGCGCGCCCTGACCCGGCTCCGCGCCCGGTTCCAGCTCCTTCAGCGCGCCGCACCCGAGCAGGGTGGCGTCGTCGTCGCGTGCGGTCCAGAAGGTGATCGCCGGGGCGAGGAGCGCTGAGTGGTCCAGCGCGTGCACGCTCTCGGCGGGGGAGGTGGCGAACATGTCGGTGAGGTGCTCGTCCAGGAGCCGACGGATGTCGTCGCGAGCGGGGGAGTCGGTGGCGATGTGCACGGCACCATCTTCGGCGAGCGGCCGGGCGTGGCCGTCCGTATGGCGGGCCCGTGTGGCGCACGTCACCCTGTGGCGGTAGGAATCTCCTCGTGCGGACTGCCGCGCCCGGGAGGACCCGGATCACCGAGGAGAACAACGATGTCGTTGCCCAGCCCGAGCTACACGATCACCCTGCGCGTGGAGGTGGCAGCGTCGCAGCGTGCCACGAGCACGGTGGTAGCGGCGGTAGCGGACGCCGGGGGTGCGGTGATGGGCGTCGACATCGCGCACTCGACGTCGCACGGCCTGGTCGTGGACGTCACGTGCGACACGATCGACGCGGAGCACGGTGAGCGGGTCGTCGCGGCGGTGAACGCCATCGAGGGCGCGGAGGTGCTCAAGTCGAGCGACTCGACGTTCCTGATGCACCTGGGCGGCAAGATCGAGGTCACGAACAAGGTGCCGCTCAAGACGCGCCGTGACCTGTCGCGCGCGTACACACCGGGTGTGGCGCGGGTGTGCCTGGCGATCGCGGAGAACCCGGAGGACGCGCGCCGGCTGACGATCAAGCGGAACACGGTCGCGGTGGTCACGGACGGCACGGCGGTGCTGGGCCTGGGTGACATCGGCCCGGCCGCCGCGCTGCCGGTGATGGAGGGCAAGGCGGCGCTGTTCAAGGAGTTCGGCGGGGTGGACGCGTGGCCCGTGTGCCTCGACACGACCGACACCGACGAGATCGTGCGGATCGTCAAGGCGATGGCGCCGGTCTACGGGGGCGTGAACCTGGAGGACATCGCGGCGCCGCGCTGCTTCGAGATCGAGGCGCGGCTGCGCGAGGAGCTCGACATCCCCGTGTTCCACGACGACCAGCACGGCACGGCGATCGTGGTGCTCGCGGCCATGATCAACGCGCTCAAGGTGGTCGACAAGAAGCTCGAGGACGTGCGGATCGTGGTGTCGGGCGTCGGCGCCGCGGGCAACGCCATCATCCGGCTGCTCAAGGCGCAGGGGGCCCGGCACATCGTGGCGTTCGGGCGTGACGGCGCCCTGCACCCGGGTGTGGTGACCGACGATCCGCACCGGCGCTGGATCGTGGACAACACGAACGTGGACGGTTTCGCCGGCACGCTGCAGGAAGGGCTCAAGGGCGCCGACGTGTTCATCGGCGTCTCGGCCGCCGGCATCCTCTCGGGCGCCGACGTGGCCCAGATGGCCGAGGGCGCGGTGGTGTTCGCGCTGGCGAACCCGACCCCCGAGGTGGACCCGCTGGAGGCCTCCGAGACGGCCGCGGTGGTGGCCACCGGGCGCAGCGACTACCCGAACCAGATCAACAACGTGCTCGCCTTCCCGGGCCTGTTCCGCGGCCTGCTGGACACGGGGGCCAAGGACATCACCACGGAGCTCCTGCGGGTGGCGGCGGTGGCGATCGCGGAGGTCGTCGCACCGGACGAGCTGAACAGCGCCTACATCATCCCGGGCGTGTTCGACCACCGGGTGGCCGAAGCCGTGGCGGAAGCAGTCCGCAGGCAGGCCTGAGCCGGCCCTGAACGCCGGGCGTCCCAGCGGTGCCGGCGAGCAGGGGCACCAGCGGGACGCCCGGGGATCAGCCGATGTTGCTGATGGTGGAGTTGACCAGGCTGCTGACCACCGCGGCGGTGCCGAGGACCAGGACGAGCAGCGCGCCGGTGGAGGCCACGAGGGGGATCCACCAGCGAACGGGCTCCGGCTGCGCGGTTCGCTGAGCGAACCCGCCGGCGGGACGGTTGATGGTGCGGTCGAGGAATGCGTCGTTGTTGTTCACACTGTTGCTCACACTGGTAGAGACGCCTGGCGAGGCGGAAACGATGCCCGGGTTCGGGTAACGGTTCGGGAACGTTCCTGCGGACCCGGGACGGGGCCCGTGCCCCCGAGGAGTTGAGGTCAGCGTGAAGAACATCGGGTTCCTGTCCTTCGGTCACTGGACGCCGCATCCGCAGTCGGGCACCCGCTCGGCGTCGGACGCGCTGCTGCAGTCGATCGACCTCGCCGTGGCCGCCGAGGAGCTGGGTGCCGACGGCGCCTACTTCCGGGTGCACCACTTCGCGCGCCAGCTCGCCTCGCCGTTCCCGCTGCTCGCTGCGGTCGGCGCACGGACGAGCCGCATCGAGATCGGCACGGGCGTGATCGACATGAGGTACGAGAACCCGCTGTACATGGCGGAGGACGCCGGGGCGGCGGACCTCATCTCCGGCGGGCGGCTGCAGCTCGGCATCAGCCGGGGGTCACCCGAGCAGGTCGTCGAGGGGTACCGGCACTTCGGGTACGAGCCCGCGCCGAAGGATGCCGGGGCCGCCGACCTGGCCCGCGAGCACACGGCCCGGTTCCTCGAGGTGCTCGACGGCGAGGGGTTCGCCGAGCCCAGCCCGCGGCCCATGTTCCCCAACCCGCCCGGCCTGCTGCGGATCGAGCCGCACTCCGAGGGCCTGCGCCGCCGGATCTGGTGGGGCGCGGGCTCGCGGGCCACCGCGGAGTGGACGGCGGCCCAGGGCATGAACCTGATGTCGTCCACGCTGCTGACCGAGGACACGGGTGTGCCGTTCCACCGCCTGCAGGCCGAGCAGATCCAGCGCTTCCGGGACGCCTGGGCCGAGGCCGGGCACGACTTCGAGCCGCGGGTGTCGGTCAGCCGCAGCATCTTCCCCATCACCGACGAGCGTGACCGGCGGTACTTCGGTATGGAGGTCTTCAGCGAGGACCAGGTCGGCCGCCTCGACACCGGTCCCGCCCGGTTCGGCAAGACGTACGCGGGCGAACCCGACGAGCTGGTCGAGGACCTGCGGGGCGACGAGGCAGTCCAGGCCGCGGACACCCTCCTGCTGACGGTGCCCAACCAGCTGGGCGTGGACTACAATGCGCACATCATCGAGAACATCCTGCGGCACGTGGCGCCGGCCCTCGGCTGGCGGTGACCTGACCGCACCGTAGACCACGCGGGCAACCGGGCCGCCCGCGAGATCTACGGCGCTAGGCGGCGCACGGGCGGCCGACGGTCCCCGTCCTGGACGCGGTCCGGCCCGCCGTGGCCTCGTCCGCCGTGGCCTGGCCGGCCGCCAGCACCAGCGAACGCTGCCTCGCCAGCTCACGCACCCGCCGGTACGCGTCACAACGCGCCGTCAGGTACACGCTCGACCACGGGCCACGCGGACCGCCGTCGACCGCCGCGAGCGCCGAGCGCTGCGCCGTCCACCGCCCCCAGTGCCGCACGAACTCCTCCGGCTGCACCATCCGGCCGCGGTCCAGCTGCCCGTCGAGCGCCTCGGCGAGGGAGACGTCCACGGCCACCAGCACGGGGTCCCAGCCGCGCAGCCGGGCGATCAGGCCGAGAGCCTCTCGTCTCCGTACCCGGGTCGCGGTGTCGTGCACCAGGAGCGGGGCGGTCGAGCGCGGACCGCGGGCCAGCCGGGCCAGGGTCTCGACGGCGTGCAGCGTGTGGACGGCCCACCGGTAGGTCCCGTACGGCACCCAGGACGGCAGCCGCGCGGCGATCCGGCGCCGGTGGCGGTCGGGGTCGAGCACGACGGTGCGGGGCACGTCGTCGGCGACCCTGGCCAGGAGGGTGCTCTTGCCGGCTCCGGGGACGCCTCCCACGACGATCATCAGCGGGCCGGGGCTCTCGCGCCGAACGTCGCGCAACGGGCGCGGTCGGGGCAGTGCAGCGGGTGTCGTCACGTGGTCCTCCATACGTAGGGGGCCGGGTGAGCAGCATCGCGCGAGCCGATCCGGAGACGCCGGGAGCCCCCTGAGAGGGTGCTGTACGGGTGACCGGTCCGGAGCGGGCCGTGACGCCGTCCGCGAGGTCCGGAGACCCTGCTCACGACGTCGGTCAGATGCTCGTTCAGATACTCATTCCGCCCGTAGAACGGATGAAACGGTCACGTTTGTTCCCGGATGCGGACAGAATCATGGCTGGTCAGAGCACCGGTCGCCGTCCTCCCCACTAGGGTTCAGCCGCATGAGACGCTTCCTGCTCGGTGCCTTGTCGGGAGCCGTGGTCGCCCTGCTCGGCGTCGGTGCCTGGTCCGCGGTCACCGACCACCTCAGGCCCAGCCTCGTCCAGGAGGTCTGCGAACCGGGCGCCGGCACCGGCCCGGCACCGCTGTGCGTCCAGCTGCGCGACGACGGGACACCGGGCGGCGTGCTGTGGGTCGCGCGCAAGGACCCGGACCTCGGCCCCCGCATCAGCTACGTCGCCAGCCCGTTCACCGACCTCGAGCACCACACCGCCGAGGAGATCGACGTGACGTTCGAGGAGGACCACATCGTCGTGCACGGCCACCAGGGCTCGGAGCTGATCCTCACCGGGGAGTTCCTCGCGCAGGACTGATCTCACCCACAGCAAGCCGCCACCCTCCGGGACACGGCCCACGCTCCATGACACGATCTGACAGGTGAGCAGCAACACCCTCGACGCAGGCAACGTCGCCGCCGCGACCGCCGTCGGCAGCGACGCCGACACCCAGCGGCTGCGCGACCTCACGCTCCTGCGCCGCGTACGCGACCGCATGGACCGCGAGTACACCCAGCCCCTCGACGTCGCTGCGCTCGCGGCGGGTGTGCACATGTCGGCGGGGCACCTGTCGCGCCAGTTCAAGGCCGCGTACGGCGAGTCTCCGTACAGCTATCTGATGACGCGCCGGATCGAGCGCGCCATGATGCTGCTGCGGCGCGGCGACCTGAGCGTGACCGAGGTCTGCTTCGCGGTCGGCTGCTCATCGCTGGGTACGTTCAGCACCCGGTTCACCGAGCTCGTGGGGGTGCCGCCGAGCGTGTACCGCAGCGACCCGCAGCTGGCCGCCCGGTCGATCGACCTGGCCGGGCTGCCTGCCTGCATCGCGAAACAGGTGACCCGGCCGGTGCGGATCACCCCCGGCAGGTCAGGAATCGAGAAGCGCACACCGGCGGCCGGGACCTAGCGTGGCAGCCATGAGCACACACGAGAGCACCGACCTCACCATCCACCAGACCTTTCTCCCGCACACCGACCCCGAGGCGTCTCTCGCGTTCTACCGTGACGCCCTCGGGTTCGAGGTGCAGCTCGACGTCGGCGAGGGCACCATGCGCTGGATCACCGTCGGGCCGGCCGGGCAGGCTGGGACGTCCATCGTCCTGACGCCCCCGGCCGCCGACCCGGGGGTGACCGACGCCGAGCGGCAGACCGTCGCCGAGATGATGGCCAAGGGCACCTACGCCGCCGTCATCCTCGGTGCCAAGGACCTGGACGCGACGTTCGAGCGGGTCCAGGCCAGCGGCGCCGAGGTGATGCAGGAGCCGGTCGACCAGCCGTACGGCTTCCGCGACTGCGCGTTCCGCGACCCCGCCGGCAACACCGTTCGCATCAAGCAGCTCTGAGCGACACCATGTGTATCCCAGGGCTGACGCCGGCTGCCTCCACGTCCGTACGGGCGGCTGCCCGGCCCGCACCTCGCCCCGCGGCACCCGCCGACCGTCCGGTGGATGCCGTCGCCCCGCAGGAGCCGGCGGCCGACGTCAGAGAAGCCCGGTCCGCGTCCCGCATGACCGTCATGGAGGGCCGAGCATGAACCCGAGCATCAACGCGAGCATCAACGCGAGCATCAACTTGACGCACGCAGCCACCCCGCACCCGGCGGACAGCCACGACGTCATCCGTGTCCAGGGCGCCCGCGAGAACAACCTCAAGGACATCAGCCTCGACATCCCCAAGCGGCGGCTGACGGTGTTCACGGGCGTCTCCGGGTCGGGCAAGAGCTCGCTGGTGTTCGCGACGATCGCCGCGGAGTCGCAGCGGATGATCAACGAGACGTACAGCGCGTTCGTGCAGGGGTTCATGCCGTCGCTGGACCGGCCGGAGGTGGACCAGCTCGAAGGGCTGACCACCGCGATCGTCGTCGACCAGGAGCGTCTCGGGTCCAACCCGCGTTCCACCCTCGGCACCGTCACGGACACCAACGCACTGCTGCGCATCCTGTTCAGCCGGCTGGGGCAGCCGCAGATCGGGCCGCCCATCGCGTTCTCGTTCAACGTCCCGGCGCGCAAGGCGAGCGGGGTGATGACGTCGTCGACGGGCGAGAAGACGATAGTGCGGGAGCAGGTCTACCACGGGGGCATGTGCCCGCGGTGCGAGGGTCGGGGTCGGGTCTCCGACCTGGACCTGACGCAGTTGTTCGACGACTCGAGGTCGTTGAACGAGGGGGCGATCAAGATCCCCGGTTACACCGCTGACGGTTGGATGGTCGCCACGTACAGCGAGTCGGGGTTCCTGGACCCGGACAAGGCGATCCGTGACTACAGCGAGCAGGAGCTGGCGGACTTCCTGCACAGGGAGCCGACGAAGATCAAGGCCAAGGGCATGAACCTCACGTACGAGGGCCTGATCCCGAAGGTTCGCAAGTCGATGCTCAGCAAGGACACCGAGTCCCTCCAGCCGCACATCCGCGCGTGGGTGGAGCAGGCGGTCACGTTCGTGAGCTGTCCGGAGTGCGACGGGACCCGGCTGGCCGAGGCGGCGCGGTCGTCGAAGATCGACGGCGTCAGCATCGCCGACGCGTGCGCCATGCAGATCAGCGACCTGGCCGCCTGGGTGCGCAAGCTCGCCACCACCGAGGACGGCGCGGCCGTCGCTCCGCTCCTGACGGGTCTGCAGCTCCAGCTCGACAAGTTCACCGAGATCGGTCTGGGCTACCTCTCGCTCGACCGCCCCTCGGGCACCCTGTCCGGGGGAGAGGCGCAGCGCACCAAGCTGATCCGCCACCTCGGCTCGGCGCTGACCGATGTCACGTACGTGTTCGACGAGCCCACCATCGGGCTGCACCCGCACGACATCCAGCGGATGAACCGCCTGCTGGCCGAGCTGCGGGACAAGGGCAACACGGTGCTCGTCGTCGAGCACAAGCCGGAGGCCATCGCGATCGCCGACCACGTGGTCGACCTCGGGCCGGGCGCGGGTTCGGCGGGTGGGACCATCCAGTTCGAGGGCACCGTCGACGAGCTGCGGGACAGCGACACCCTCACCGGCCGGCACCTCGGGTACCGCTCGCGGCTCAAGGACACCGTGCGTCAGGCGTCGGGGAAGCTGGAGATCCGCGGGGCCGGCACGCACAACCTGCGCGACGTCGACGTCGACGTGCCCCTCGGTGTGCTGACCGTCGTCACCGGTGTCGCCGGGTCGGGGAAGAGCTCGCTGATCCACGGGTCGCTCCCGGGTGATGCGGGCGTCGTGACGGTCGACCAGGGCGCGATCAAGGGTTCGCGCCGGTCCAACCCCGCGACGTACACGGGCCTGCTCGAGCCGATCCGCAAGGCGTTCGCGAAGGCCAACGGCGTCAAGCCCGCACTGTTCAGCGCCAACTCCGAGGGCGCCTGCCCCACCTGCAAGGGCGCCGGCGTGATCTACACGGAGCTCGGGTTCATGGACACCGTGGCCACGACGTGCGAGGACTGCGGCGGCAAGAGGTTCGACGCGTCGGCGCTGGTGTACACGCTCGGCGGCGGTGCGAACGGCGGGGGCGAGAACGCGAAGGACATCAGCGAGGTGCTCGCGATGCCGGTGGCCGAGGCTGCCGCGTTCTTCGCCAAGGACGGCCCCGCTCCCGTCCCCGCGGCGCACAAGATCCTGGAGCGCCTGTCCGACGTCGGGCTGGGCTACCTCGGGATCGGCCAGCCGCTGACCACGCTGTCCGGGGGAGAGCGGCAGCGGCTCAAGCTCGCCGTCGAGATGGCCCGCGAGGGCGGCGTCTACGTGCTCGACGAGCCCACGACTGGCCTGCACCTGGCCGACGTGGAGAACCTGCTCGGGCTCCTCGACCGCCTCGTCGAGTCAGGCAAGTCGGTCATCGTGATCGAGCATCACCAGGCGGTGAT
This sequence comes from Promicromonospora iranensis, assembly GCF_028994775.1. GTDB lineage: Bacteria > Actinomycetota > Actinomycetes > Actinomycetales > Cellulomonadaceae > Promicromonospora > Promicromonospora iranensis_A. The sequence goes on from NZ_JAJQMN010000005.1 coordinate 406,812, forward strand.
GGCGCACGCGGACTGGATCATCGACCTCGGTCCTGGCGCGGGGCACGACGGCGGCCGCATCGTCTTCGAGGGCACGCCGGCCGATCTCGTGGCCAGGGCGCGGACGGGCCGGGCGACACTGACCGGCGAGCACCTGGCGCAGTACGTGGGGGACTAGCAGGTGATGGGGGACCAGCAGATGGGGGAGTAGCGGATGGGGGAGTAGTACGTGGGGAGTGACCGCGGGCGGTCGGCTCAGTGCCCCGCCCGCACCAGTCCCGACTCGTACGCGCAGACCACCATCTGCGTCCTGTCGCGCAGCTCCAGCTTGTTCAGGACGCGCGAGACGTGCGTCTTGACGGTCTGCTCCGCCAGGTACAGCTCGGTGGCGATCTCGGCGTTCGACTGGCCCGCGGCGACCAGCTTCATGACGTCGAGCTCGCGGTCGGTCAGCGAGGACAGCCGGGCGTCCGCCGAGGCTGGCCGCTCCGGACGCGCCGCGTAGTCGGCGATCAGCGCCCGCGTGATCTTGGGGGACAGGAGCGCCTCGCCGTCCGCCACCACACGTACCGCCTGGGTGAGCTCCTCGGGAGGTGAGTCCTTCAGCAGGAACCCGCTGGCCCCCGCGCGCAGCGCCGAGAACACGTACTCGTCGGCGTCGAAGGTGGTCAGCATGATCACCTTCGGCGGGGTGCCGGGCATCGCCATGATCGCGCGGGTGGCGTCCAGCCCGTTGACCTTCGGCATGCGGATGTCCATCAGCACGACGTCGGGCTGCGTGTGGCGCACGACGTCGCTGATTCCCGCGCCGTCCTCGGCCGTGCCCACCACCGTGATCCCATCGTGCGCGTTCAGGAGGGCGGCGAACCCGGCCCGGATCATCGACTGGTCGTCGACGATCAGCACCCGGATCGCGCTATCGGCACCATCGGGAGCTGGGGGCATGGGACCAACGTAACCGACGTCCGGAAGGAAACCCGAAAGTATGACGCCGGTTCCCTCTCGCGGGTGACGCGCGACACCCGTGCGCCGCATAACCTGCAGAGAATGGACCACCCACATGCTGCTTCGCAGGTATCGGGCGCTGCCGCCGCTCCCGGTCGTGGCACCCGGTACTGGCGGCTGCGTTCGCTGACCCGGCTGGACCTCAGCACGTTCTCGATCGCCCGGCGCGAGGTCGTCTGGATGTGGACCGTGGTCTCCGTCGCCGCGGTGGCGCTCGTCGCCGTCGGCTGGCCGGTGACCGCGTCCGGGTACGGCGCCCACCCCGTGGCCGCCATGACCCTGACGATCGTGCACTGCGCCGCCGCGATCATGGCGGTGCGCTGGGCCTGGGCCGGGCTCGGCGCCTCCATCCCGGCTGCCCTGGGACTGATGATCGTGACCGCCAACGCGGCGCCCGAGTGGCCGTGGCCGTGGCCGGTCACCGTGCTGCTCACGCACTGCCTGACGGTGTTCGTGCTCGCCCTGCGCCACTCCTGGTACTGGGCCGCGTCCCTCTGGCTTGCGGGCGCCATGCTGACAGTCCTCGCACCCGCGCTGATCGTCGGCGACCCGCACGCGTCCGCCGGCCCGAACGGCGTGGTGCTGGTCTCCCTCAGTGGCGGGATCGCCCTGGTCGGCGTGCTCGTGCGGCTGTGGATCCTCAGCGTCGTCCGCATGGAACAGGCCGAACGGGTCAGCGCCGCCGAGGCCGGCCGCCGCCGCGAGCTCGAGGAGCGCAACAGGATCGCCAGAGAGCTGCACGACGTCGTCGCGCACAGCATGTCCGTCATCACCGTGCAGGCCTCGACCGCCCGCTACCGGCAGCCCGGCCTCGACGACGTGATCCAGCAGGAGTTCGAGGAGATCGCCGCCTCCTCCCGCCGTGCGCTGAGCGAGATGCGCGGCCTGCTCGGCATCCTGCGCGGCCACGACACCGCACCCACCGCGCCGATGCCCACCCTCGCCGACATCGACGAGCTCCTCAGGTCCACCCGTGCGTCGGGCGCCGAGATCGCGTACGACGGCACCGACGCGGAGGTCCCCGACGCCGTCGGCCTCACCGGCTTCCGCGTCGTCCAGGAGGCCCTCAGCAACGCCCTGCGGCACGCCCCTGGCTCCGCGATCACCGTCACCGTCACCGACGACGGGCACGACCTGCGGGTCAGCGTCAGCAACACCGCCCCCGCCCGTAGCGACGAACCCACACCGGGCGCCCAGCTAGGCCTGGCGGGCATCCGCGAACGCGTCGCCGCCATCGGCGGGACCGTCACCGCCGGCCCCACGCCCGACGGCGGCTTCACCCTGACCGCCACCCTCCCCGTCGGCGAGGACGAGCACCCACTACTCACGTAGGGGGTGAGGTTGGCTCCCGTGGGGGACGCGCGGACCACTACCCGGTTCTTAGGTTGACGCTATGACGATCACGACCGACGCGCCGCCTCGCTCGGCCCGCCAACCCCGCGCAGCACGCACCGCCCGCAACAAGCAGACCAACGACTACTTCGATCTCGCCGAGCGCGCCAACGCCGCCGGCCTGATGGAGCGTCGCGTCGGCTGGTACGCCGCCCGCACCGCCGCACTCGCGGCAGGCCTGGCGCTCGCGTTCACGCTGCTGCTGACGCTGGGCGACACCTGGTGGCAGCTCGCGGTGGCCGTCCTGTTCGGCATCGTGTTCACGCAGGGCGCGTTCCTCGGCCACGACGCCGGACACCTGCAGATCTTCCGCTCCGGGCGCCGCAACGAGTGGTTCGCGCGGATCATCGCCAACCTCGTCGTCGGCCTCAGCCACGGCTGGTGGGCGCGCAAGCACAACAAGCACCACGGCAACCCCAACGTCATCGGCAAGGACGGCGACATCGCCACCGGCGCGCTCGTGTTCGTACCGGGCGAAGAAGTGGGCCGTACCGGATTCATGGGCTGGGTGACCCGCCACCAGGGCTACCTGTTCTTCCCCATGCTGATGCTGTTCGGCCCGGTCCTGCACGCCAACGCGGTCCAGACCCTCGCCACCACGCCCGCGATCAAGCACCGCGGCGCGGAGATCTGGCTCCTGAGCCTGCGACTCATCGGGTTCCCGACCCTCGTCTTCCTCACGCTCGGCCCGGCGCTCGGCGCCGCGTTCATGGCCGTGCAGCTCGCGACGTTCGGCCTCTACATGGGCGCCACGTTCGCGCCGAACCACAAGGGCATGCCACTGCTGCCCAAGGACCTCAAGATCGACTTCCTGCGCCGCCAGGTCCTCACCTCCCGCAACATCCGCGGTGGCTGGTTCATCGACCTCGCCATGGGCGGCCTGAACTACCAGATCGAGCACCACATCTTCCCGCGCATGGCCAGCGTCCACCTCAAGCAGGCACGCCCCCTCGTGCGGGCGTTCTGCGCCGAGCGCGACATCCCGTACACCGAGACCGGACTGTTCGAGTCGTACGGCATCATCACCGCCTACCTCAACCGCGTCGGGCTCGGCGAGGCCAACCCCATGGATTGCCCGATCGTCGCGCAGTACCGCTAGCCACCGCTCCGGACACACCCGGAGCCACTGACGCCTGACCACCGCCGGCATCCGCCGGTCATGGTCAGGCGTCAGTCACGTCACGGCGGATGCCGCTGTCGCCGCTACCCGAGCCCATGACGTCGGCGACCGACAACGGCGCCCGCCCCGTCAGCCGGAGCACCTCGCCCGACACCGTGCTCCAACGGTCCTCCCGGACAGATGCGAACATCGTGGAGTACGCGTACGTCCACCACGGATCCTCACCGGCCCTGGCGAGCTCCTCGACATGGACCCCCGGCGCGACCTCGGTGTAGCGCACCGCAGCACCCCCGATCCCGGTAAGCACACCCGCCAGGCCCTCGAAGGTGAACGCCGCAGGACCGGTCAGATCATGATGCCGCCCGCTCGGCGGCAACAACGCGAGCGCCGCCAGGCACCGTCCGACGTCGGACCGGGACACCAGCGCGACCCGCCCGCCACCAGCCGGCACCCGCAGCTCGCCCGACACCAGCGCCGGCCTCAGGAACGCCGCGACGAACTGTGTGAACAGCGAAGCCCGCGCGAACGAGAACCCGCACCCGCTGCCCACCAGAAGCCGCTCCGTGTACCCGTTGGTGAACGCGTAGCAGAACGGCGACGCCAGGTCCGCGTCCACACCACTCAGGTACACCACGTGCCCCACACCACCCGCGGCCGCCGCCCGCACCACGTTCTCGTGCTGGACCAACATCCGCGCGGCCTCGCCGTCACCGGACACGAACACCAGCACGTCCACCCCACGCAGCGCCGACCGCAACGAACCCACGTCGTCATAGTCCGCGAACACCGGCACCACGACACCCGAGGCGCTCGCGGCAGGGCTGAGAGCGCCGAGTACCGCGGCAGGACGGCGCGCAAGTGCCAGCACCTCCAGCGGGCCGCCTTCTGTGCCGCCCTCTGGGGTGGCTGCGTCCCTGGCGAGCAGGTCGACGACCTGGCTCCCGAGCGTGCCGGTCGAACCGGTGACCGCGATCCTCACGGCGGCCAGGCTACCGGGCAGCCGTGGCGTCCGTTTCCCGGGCAGCCGTCGCTGTCAGCGATCCCGTCCGGCGATCCCGTCCAGCAGCGCGAGCTCGTCGTCGGTCAGGCGCAGGCCGCCCGCGGCGACGTTCTCCTCCAGGTGCGCCACGCTGCCGGTACCAGGGATGGCCAGGACGTGCGGGCCCCGGTGCAGGGTCCAGGCCAGCCGGACCTGCGCCGGTGTGGCGCCGTGCGCGGCAGCGACGGCGGCGACCTGCGCCTGACCGGTCTCGTCGGCGCCACCCTGCGGCGAGGCACCCGGCACAGCGGCGCCGACGGAGAAGAACGGCACGAACGCGATGCCGTGCTCACCGCAGAGGGTGACCAGGGCGTCGTCCTCCCTGCTGGTCAGGCCGTACTGGTTCTGCACGCAGACCACCGGTGCGACCTTCATCGCCTCGACCAGCTGCTCCGGCAGGATGTTCGAGATGCCGAGGTTCCGGACCAGCCCCGCCTCACGCAGCTCCGCCAGCGCACCGAAGTGCTCGGCCACCGACTCGGGCTCACGCCCCTCGCCGGCCATGCGTGTGCCCCAGCGCAGGTTGACCACGTCGAGATGGTCGCGGCCGAGCTGGCGGATGTTCTCCTCGACCTGGGCGCGGAGCTGGTCGGGGCGTGCCATCTCCTCGAACCCACCGTCGCGAGAACGGGCCGGCCCGACCTTCGTGGTGATCGTCAGATCGTCGCCGTAGGGCTGGAGAGCGGTGCTGATCAGCTCGTTGGCCGAACGGAGCGGCATGAAGTAGAAGGCGGCGGTGTCGATGTGGTTCACGCCGAGCTCGACGGCGCGCCGCAGGACCGCGAGCGACCCGTCCCGGCCGCGCGGCCTCTCGTCCCAGGGCATGCCCACCAGCCGCATCGCGCCGAGTCCCACCCGGTTGACCGTGCGGTCACCGAGCTGCCAGGTCCCGGAGGCCGCCGCTTCCGGGCCGCCCGACCCGGGACCTGTCGTGTCAGGGCTCGTGAGGTGGGGGCTCGTGGTGTCGTGGTCGGCTGCTGTCGTGTTCAGGTCTGTCGTCATGCAGCCAGCATCACGCGGCCCGCGCCTCGCCCCACGGCGATGGCAGCTTGTTGCCGAGCCTGGCGCCCGCGAACGGCGTCGGGCAGGATCGAGACCATGCAGACCGGCGAGACCGTCACCATCGTGCGCGGCGAGCAGGAGCTCACGGAACGCACTGCGCACCTGTTCGCGTCCGCGACCGACGTCGCATGCGCCGCGAACGACCTCTTCACCTGGTCCCGGGCACAGACCGACGAGATCAACGAGACGTACCGCGCCCGGTTACGCGGCCAGGCCCGCATCCGCAAGGTCTACCGGTCCGGCATCATGCTCGACCCCGTCAGTACCCGCGCCGTCGCCGAAATCCGCGACCAGCACGGCGCACAGGTCCGCATCACCAGCGACGAGATCAACGAGACGATCATCCTCGACCGCCGCCTGGTGATCCTGGCCGGCGACGTCTCCGCCGGTGTACGCAGCTACAGCGTCATCACCCAGCGCGAGGCCGTACAGGGCGTCACCTCCCTGTTCGACGCCGCCTGGCGCTCAGCCACCGACCTCGACGTCTACGACGCCCAGACAGCCGAGATCCGGCAGCTCGCGCCCCAGGTGCTCGACCTCCTCAGCCAGGGCGTCAAGGACGAGGCCGCCGCCCGGTCCCTCGGCCTCGGCGTCCGCACCTACCGGCGCCGCGTGGCCGAGCTGATGGACGCCCTGGGCGCCGAGTCACGCTTCCAGGCCGGCGTACGCGCACGAGAGCTCGGCCTCGTCTGAGGTCATGTCAGTGGCTGGTGCAAGACTCCTGCCGTGAGCGAAAGAGCCCCCGTCCCGGCCCAGACCGTCCAGCGCCTCGCCGCCCTCCTGGAACGTCTGCCGGAGTGCAACGAGCACGACGCCTGGACCGGCGTCGCCTGGAAGGTCCGGGACGCGACGGTAGGCCACGTCTTCGGGGGAGAGGACGGCCTGGTCCGCATCACCTTCCGTGCCGAACCGGACGAGGTAGAGGCCTTTCAGCACCTCGGTCCTCAGTACTTCAAAGCCAGCTGGGGCACCAACGTCGTCGGCATGATCCTCGATCAGCACACCGACTGGGACGAGCTCACCGAGCTCCTCACCGACTCCTACTGCATCCAGGCACCCCAGAACCTCGCCGCGCAGGTCGACCGGCCCGGACCCCAGCCCGCACCGGAGCACCTGGCCAACCTCGAGACATGACCGACCGCACGACGGTCCAGCCCTGGATCCGCAGCGACGAACGTCTCTGTCGAACCAACGGCACGGACGGCTGACACACGGCTGGCCGACGAGGGCCGGCTCACAAGGGCCGGCTCAGCGTGCGTCAGTAGCCGCGGTCCAGTGCGACCGCCGACGTCGGGCGGCGGCCGGCACGGATCTCCGAGAGCGCCGCGTCGAGCCCGGCCACGACGTCGGACGGCAGCGTGAGACCCGAGACGTGGGGCGTGACGGTGATCTCGGGGCGCCGCCACAGGGGAGAGGAGGGGGCAAGTGGCTCCTCCTCGGTGACGTCGAGCGTGGCGTGCCGCACGTGGCCCGTGGTGATCGCGCCCAGGAGCGTGTCGGTGCGGACCGCGGATCCACGGCCGATGTTGATCAGGTGCACGCCGTCGAACGCCCGTAGCAGGCCAGGTGTGATCAGGCCGGCGGTCTGCGGGGTGTGGGGGAGTGCGAGTACCAGGACGTCGACTCCTGGCCCGTCTAGAGCGGTAGTGCTCAGCGCCCCGGCGAGGGGGAGCACGGCGTCGAAGGCTTCGTCGGGGCGGCCGCTCCTGCTGAGGCCCGTGACGTGGTGCCCGATGGTGGCCAGCGTCCGGGCGATCGCCGTGCCCATGGCACCCGTGCCGACGACGACCGCCCCGTCGCGCGCCGGTGGTGCCGGCGGGTCCGACGGGTCCCAGGTGGCTGACGCCGAGTCGGCGATGTAACGCGCCGTATGCCAGCGTTCGGCCAGAACCCAGGCGAGCACGTACTCGGCGATGCGCTGCGGCATCGTCCCGGTCGTGCGGGTCAGGAGCACGTGACCGGGCAGCGCCGGCGCAAGATCCTCGACGCCCGCGTAGGGGGAGTGCACCCAGGCCGCGCCTACCGCGTTGCCGGGTTTGGTCGTGATCGCGAGCGTCGCGGCTCGACCGACGACCTCGGGCCCCGTGATCTCCAGGTCCCGTGAGAGCGCCCAGGTGGTGATCGCATCCCGCCAGCCGGGTTCGACGTCGTCCCCGAGGCGGACTGTCGGACTGGTGCGGAGCGCTTCGGCCAGGCCCGCGGTCTCGGGCTCGGCGCTCATCGCGGGACGTCCAGGCGAAGCGCGTCGCAGAGGCCCTCGAGGTCGTGCTCCCTGACGAACGGGGCCAGGAGTGACACGAGCACGTTGACGGCGTCGACGATCGACTGCAGGCCGGGGGAGCCGACGAGGGTGGCGGCGAGCTCGTCGGGTACGGGCCGGCCCGCGTTCTCCAGGCTGACGGCCCCGAACTGCGGAAAGACCACGCCCTCCTGCGCGGCGATCAGCTGCAGATACAGGTCACGAGCCTCGGTCAGGCTGCGCAGTGCTCTCCAGTACGTGCCCCTGCGGGCGTGCTTGAGCGCGTCACCTGCGGCGATGCACGCGAGGAACGCCCATTCACGGCGTCGTGCGGCGTCCGGGTCCCACGTCGTCCGGTCCAGTGGGGACGCAAGCCTGCCCGATTTGTCCACCAGGGCGATGGCTTCGGGTGCCAGGCCGGTGCGAGTGGCGCACGGCATGACGACGAGCGAGAGCTGTCGGCCGTCCTGGTAGATGCTCACGAGGTGGGTCGTGTCCGGTCCGAAGGGCTGGCGCAGCACCGCGGCGGTGGGCGCGAATCCGGTCACGGCGTCCGCGACGGCGTCGAGGTCACCGCCGTCCAGCAGCCCGACGCCTGCGTCGACGTCGGAGAGCTCGTCACCGGCGCCTCGTCCCAGCGAGCCGGCGAGCTCGAGCCACTCGACCCACGGCGTCTCGCAGGCCCAACGCGTCAGGCGCTCGACGAGCTCGGCCGGTCCTGACGACTCTCGCCCGGACGACGAGTCAGGGGACGCCGGCTCGGGTGACGGCTCGGGTGACAGGGTGGAGGCCGGCGCTCCAGGCGTGGGTTCAGGCACCAGTTCGGGCGCCGGCCGGGACGCCGGTTCGTAGGGCGAGGACGTGTGCGACGTGTGCTGAGCCACGGCCGCAGTCTGGCACGCTACGGCGCCACATTCGCTTCATGACCGGCCCGTACAGCCAGATCTGGCTACAACTGATAATGCACATTATGTCATTACGGCGCGGAAGAAGCTCCGGAACTACCGCCCCGTCGTGGGTCCGTCCGTGCGTCCGTGGTCCGTGGAACTGCGTCCCGTGCTCGTCGTACTGCACTCACCTCAAGCCCGAGGGCACTCACCCTCTTCACGCCCGAGGCGCAATCACCCTCGACGAAGCCCGCTGACGCGACGCCCCCTGACGCGAAGGCCGCTGACTTCGGTCGCTTGCCGGCTGCCATTCCTGACTTCGGTCGGTTGCTCTGAGATCGGTCGGTTGAATGACCGATCTCAGAGCAACCGACCGAAGTCATCTGCCACCCTGTGCAACGGACCGATCTCAAGGACCGATCTCACGGACCAGCGACACGCTCCCGGCGACGCTCAAGCAGGCCGGCAAGTTGCCACTCAAGCGGCCCAGCGATTGCCCGCTCGTCGGCGCGCTCTAACCCGCTCCCCATGCAACCTCCCGGTCCCCCCACAACACCGAACAGCAAGACGTCTAAAGCATTGTGTATAGCGCAACACAGCGGTCTAACAACAGCAAAGAAGATCAACACCGTAGCACCGCCGGAAATGCTGCGGCTCCTCCCCGGGCCGAAGGCTTATCATCCGGAGACCATGAACCTCGCAGGAGTCCTCGCCGCCTCCACGAGCACCGTGCTGCTCGTGGAAGGCGAGAGCGACCGTGCGGCGGTCGAGACGCTCGCCGCACGGCTGGGTCTCCCCCTCGCCGACCTCGGGGTGCAGGTCCTCGCTATGGGCGGGATCACCAACATCGGGCACCATCTCGTCGCGCTCGGTGAGCAGAGCGTTCGCCTGGGCTGTCTCTACGACGCCGCGGAGGAACGCTTCGTCATCAAGGGCCTCGACCGGGTGGGCCTGCGCCCGTTCGCGGCGACCACTCCCCTGACCGACCTCGGTTTCTTCCGCTGCGACCGGGACCTCGAGGACGAGCTCATCCGGGCGGTCGGCGTCGACGGGTTCCTCGCCCTGATCGATGCCGAGGGCGAGCTGCGCAGCTTCGAGCGGCTGCAGGGACAGCCGGCTCAGCGCGAACGCACCACGACGCAGCAGCTGCACCGCTTCATCGGGTCCAAGGGCGGGCGCAAGGAGCGCTACGGGCGTCGCCTGGCGGAGGCCTTGCCCCTGGACCGGGTACCGGCCCCGCTGGACGCCGTGCTGCGCTGGGCCACCTGAGCAGCGCCCCCGAGCGACACGGACCCCGCGCCGGCAGATCAGGCCCGGCGCGGGTCCAGCACCACCATCCCCGCACGCGGCGCCGTGTCCATGGTCGGCACGAGCGCTGCCGCTTCCGCCATGCCGACCACGCGGTCGAGCAGGTCCTGGGGGCGCAGCACGCCGGAGGCGACGAGCTCCAGCATCTCGGGGTAGTCGGCGGCCGCCATGCCGTGGCTGCCGAGCACGTCGATCTCCCAGGCGATCACCCGGCCCATCGGCACGCGGGGACCGCCGTCGACGGGCGCGAACAGGCCTACCTGGACGTGGCGTCCCTGGCGGCGCAGGCTGCCGATCGCGTCGGCGCACGTCTGCTCGCTCCCGACGGCGTCCACCGCGACGTGCGCACCGCCGTCGGTCAGCTGCTGGACCATGGCGGGCACGTCGAGGCCGTCGGCGAGCACGGTGCGCTCGGCGCCGGCGCGGCGGGCCGCGTCCAGGGCGGCGGCCGACCGGTCGATCGCGACGACGCGTGCCCCGCGAGCCACGGCGATCATGACCGCGCTGAGACCGACGCCGCCCGCGCCGACCACCACCACCCACTCCCCTGCCCGAACCTGCGCCCGGCCGGCCACCGCGCGGTAGGCGGTGGCGAACCGGCAGCCGAGGCTCGCCGCGGTCTCGAAGGAGACGCCGTCCGGGACGGCGACCAGGTTGGCGTCGGCCGAGTACAGCGTGACCAGCTCGGCGTACGAGCCCCGGTGCGTGAAGCCGGGCTGGGTCTGGTCGGGGCAGACCTGCGCCTGCCCGGCGAGGCACCACTCGCAGGTGCCGCAGCCGCTGACGAACGGAACGGTCACCCGGTCACCCACCTGCCACTTCGTGACGCCGGCGCCGACCTCGGCGATGGTGCCCGCGAGCTCGTGGCCGGGGACGTGCGGCAGGGTGGTGATGTCGTCGTCGTGCCCGGCCCAGGCGTGCCAGTCGCTCAGGCACAGACCGGTCGCGTGCACCCGCACGACCACACCGCCGTCAGGAGCGCTCGGGTCAGCCACCTCCCGGACGTCGAGAGGCCCCTGGAACTGGTCGAAGACGATGGCACGCACGAGCGGATTGAATCACGGCGGCCTGTCAGCGCGCCGCACGCAGCAGGAGGTCGCGCGCCCCTGTCAGACGCCGCGCGTGCGCGATCCGCCCCACGTTCCGGGCGAGCGTCTGGAGGCGCTGGGTGGGGCGGCGGCGCAGGTGGTCGTAGCGGACAAGCCCTTCGGCGACCCGACCGGGTGCCAGGCAGCGGGCCAGCGTGACGGCGTCGACCAGCGCCTCGCATGCGCCGCGGCCGAGGTCCGGTGTCATGCCGTGTGCGGCGTCACCGACCAGGACGGCGTTACGGTCTCCCCCGGTCACGACGTAGCGGGGCAGGTGCGGGTGGACGTCGTACATGTCGTGGCGCATGACGTCGTCCTCGGTGATCGCCTCCAGTACCCGCCCGATCGGGTCGTGCCAGCCGGCGAACAGCTCACGCAGCATCGCCACCTCTCCCCCGGCGGAACGCTGCCCGGGTGGTGCGTCGAGCGACGCGTACCAGTTGGTGGTGCCGTCGAGGTAGGGCGTGACGCCGAAGCGGCGGCCCGGCCCCCAGGTCTCTGTCGCCTCGTGCGTGGTGACCGCCACCCGCCCGCGCAGGCCGCTCTGGCCTGTATGACGGGCGCGGTACCGCTCCCCGAGCAGCGCCGTGCGGTACGCACTGAAGACGCCGTCCGCCACGACGACGACGTCGGCCCGCGCTGAGCCCGCCAGGCCCTCCAGAGCGCTCAGGCTGTCGAGCCCCTCTCCCGTCGGATGGACCTGGGAGCCGTACCGGACGGCGCCGGCGGGCAGGGCTGCCGCGAGCACCCCGGCGAGGTCGCGGCGGGCGATCAGGTGCACCCGGTCGCCGGGGCGGCGCGTGACCCGTTCGGTGCTGAGGGCGGCGAGCACCACGCCGTCGGGCCGCCGGATGCTGCCGGCCGTCTGGGGTGTGGCGACCGCACGCAGCGCGTCCCCCACGCCGAGCTCGTCCAGGGCCGCGAGCGCCGTCGGCCAGATGCCGAGGGCTGCTCCGCTGGTCTCGGGGTGGGCGGCGCGTTCGTGGACGGTGACGTGCCAGCCGGCGCGGGTGAGGCCGATCGCGGTGGCGGTGCCTGCGATCCCGGCTCCGATGATGGTGGCGTGGGGCATGCCGGCGACGGTACTACAGATGTAGTGCAGTTGACTACAGCCGTAGTGTGTGAAGGTGCCCGCCAGTCCTCTGCCTACCGGCCGTCCGCCGACGAGCCCTGCGCCCACCCGTTCGCAGACCTTGCTCGACGCCGCGATCCGTGTGGTCGGGACCGAGGGCATGCGTGCCCTCACCCACCGTGCGGTCGATGCCGCGGCCGGGTTGCCCACCGGTTCGGCATCCAACCTGTTCCGTACCCGGGAGGCACTGCTGCGGGCCATGGTGGTACGCATGATCGACACCGAGGTCGAGGGCTGGAACCGTCTGGCTGGTGCGGCGGCCCCGACCACGCCGGACGCGCTGGCCGCGACGCTCGGGACCATGGTGGAGACCCTCACGGGTTCGTTGCGCACGCTGACGGTCGCGCGGTATTCGCTGTTCATGGAGGCGGCGCGTGACGAGTCGCTGCAGGCCGAGATGGGACGCGGCGCGCAGCGCGTAGCCGCCATCGGGCGCGAATGGCTGACGGCGGCCGGCTCCAGCGACCCGGACGCACATACGGCACTGGTCATGGCACACCTGGACGGTCTCGTGGTGCACCGGCTTGCCTTCCCTGGCACCCCGCCGGGGTCGGACGCCGCCGCGGCCGGCCTCACGACGCTCCTGCGCGCCCTCATCCCGAAGACCAGGTGACCAGGCCGGCTGAGAGCGCCGGTGATGACGACGACCTGTCGAGAGGTGCGGGTCGCGCCGCAGGTCAGGCCCATATTCCGGCATATCGGGAGTGTCAGTGGTCCCGCCTAGGGTGACGGTCATGGTCGCTCCCCCGCGCCTCGAGCGCATCACCGTCGCCGAAGCCACCCGTCGCTACCTCGCGGCGGTCGAGGTCGAGACGATCCGTGGTGTCCTGTCGCCCGCCACGGCACGCAGCTACACGCGCGACGTCACCGAGTTCGGTCGTCTGACAGGCCGCGAGCGCATCCTGGACGACGTCACGGGGTCCGACGTCGACACGGTCCTGGTGCGGTACCAGTCCGCGCCGGACGCGCGGTACACGGACCCGGACCGTAAACCCGGTCCCGGGCGCAGCACCGCGACGGTCAACCGGTTCCGGCAGTCCGTGACCCGGTTCTTCGCGTACGCCGCTCGGGAGTGCTGGGTGCAGGCCGACCCGATGCAGTGGGCCGCCCCGCCGGCCAAGGTGCGCGGCACCCTGCGCACGGCCCGCACGGCGCTGTCGGCGGGTGCGGCGCGCAGCCTGCTGACGACCCCGCCGTCGGACACGCCGGCGCGTACCGACCAGGACCTCGCCCTGCGTGACCGCCTGGTGGTCGCGCTCCTGCTGGTCCTCGGCCCGCGTGTCTCGGAGCTCGCCCGCACGGACGTGGACGACGTCGCCCGGGAGCCCGAGCGGACCACCTGGCGTATCCGGGGCAAGGGTGGCAACACGCGCACGGTGACGCTCTCCCCGCCCCTGGCCCGGGCCCTGGACGACTACCTCACCCACCTGCGCCCCACCCTGGCCGCCAAGCGCCCCCAGGACGCCGATGCCCAGCGTGCTCTCCTGCTGTCCTGGCGGGGGCGCCGTATCGACACCCAGGCGATCCGGGCGCTGCTGTCCCGGGCCGTGCGCCGTATGCCGGCTCCCTACCAGCGTGAGGCCACCCCGCACGCGCTGCGGCACACCACGGCGACCCTGCTCGTGGCGGACGGCTGGGACGTCAAGGTCGTCGCCGAGCTCCTCGGGCACGCCTCGATCGCCACCACCGGTGTCTACCTCGACCGGATCGAGGGCGAGCTCGCCGCGGCCATCCGGTCCCACCCCCTGGCGGCCGCGATCGAATGACAACGACCACCCCTGGGGCGCGCTCAACGAGGTGTGGGCCCGTCCCTCGTCGCCGGACCCGACGACGAGTCCCGCGCCGGGCACGCCGCCAGCGTCACCGTGACCGTGGTTCCGGCACCGTTCGTGCTGTCGACACGCAGCGTGCCCCCGTGTGCGTCCGTGATGGCCCGCACGACGGGCAGCCCAACCCCGATCCCGAGCGCCCCACCGGCGGCCCCCTCCGCGCCGCGCGACCGGTAGAGCCGCACGCCGAGCCTGTCGAGCTCCTCCGGCGCCAGGCCCGCCCCCGTGTCTGCGACCTCGATCACCACCTCCTGCGACACCACCTCCTGCGACACAGCCGGTGTCGCATCCGGCGTCACAGCCGGCGTCACCCGCACCGTCACCTCGCCGCCGCGCTGCGTACGCTTGAGCGCGCCGTCCAGCAGGCTCGTGACCAGCTGTGCCAGCAGCTCCCGGTCTCCTGACACGTGGGCGGGGCCGGGAGCCGTCACCGTGAGGGACACCCCGGCGCCCCGGGCCGCCGGGCCGAGCTCGTCGCCGCAGGTGCGCGCGACGCCGGCCAGGTCCACGTCGCGCTGGGCGACGCTGAACCCTCCGGCCGAGAGCTGCGCGCTGACCAGGACCTCGTCGATCAGGCGCAGCAGGCGGCGCCCGTTGCGCTCGACGACAGCCACGTAGCGGCGTTGCTCGTCGGTCAGTGTCTCCTCCGCGCCCAGGAGCTGGGCGTACCCGAGCACCGAGGTCAGGGGCGACCGCAGCTCGTGCCCGACGACACCGGCCAGGTCGTCCTGCGTGTGCGCGGACCGAGAAGTGGCGACGTCGTCTGTCATCGGTCCCCTTCGTGCTCACGGGACGGCCTCGCCCCCGGTCGTCCCGCTACCTCGACGGTATGCACGAATGCCGCCCGCCGCCCGTCGTCGGGCAGCGACACTCCCGGCCGTGGCACCATGAACGGGCGGCAGCCCTCGTGCCGCGCGGCGGACGACCTGACGCCGGGCAGGGGCCCGCACCGACGGCGAGGAGGTAGGTCAGCGCATGCTGAAGCTACTGGACACGGCACGACCGGGAACGGCCCGATGAGCCGCCGCCTGCTCGTGGTGGACGACGAGGAGGCGATCCGGGACGTCATCCGCATCGGCCTGGAGGCGGTCACCTCGTGGACGGTGGACGTCGCCCCCAGCGGCGACCAGGCGATCACCCTGTGCCGCGCGGACCCCCCGGACGCTGTCCTCCTGGACGTCATGATGCCCGCGATGGACGGACCGACCACGTTCGCCAGGCTCCAGGACGACCCGCGCACCCGCGGCATCCCCGTGATCCTGCTGACCGCCAAGGTGCAGCCCGCGGAACGCCGCCGGTACGAGGATCTCACGGTCGCCGGCGTGCTCGCCAAGCCGTTCGACCCCCTCGCCCTTCCCGACGAGATCGCCGACCTCCTCGGCTGGCACCGGTAGCCCGCGCCCGATCCGCCCCGGCCGGCTCGTCCAACCGGCTCGTCCAACCGGCTCGTCCAACCAGCTCGTCCAACCAGCTCGTCCAACCAGCTCGTCCAACCAGCCCTGCCTCGCTGATCGACCCCGTCCGCCCCGATCAGCGAGGCCGACGACAGTGCCATACCTTGAGGGACATGGGGTCGCAGAGCGCTGCCGAGCGGTCGGGGGACGGCTTCGTACGCTGGTCCTGGACCGCCGCCGTCGCCGTCCTCGCACTCGCCCTGATCCTCGCCGGCCCCTTCGACCAGGCCACTCGCGAGACGATCTCGATGACCGCGATCGCCATAGCGGGTGTCGTCGCGGCAGTGAGCTGCGGATGGCGCGCGTCCCGATCGACAGGCCGCCGCCGCCGGGCATGGGGAATCCTCAGCCTCGGTGGGGTCGTCGGGCTGACCGGCAACGTATACGCAGGACTCGTCGGCGACCCGGAGACGGGAGACGCCGCCTACATCGCCGCCCTCCTGCTCGGCGTCGTCGGCCTCTCGCTCTTCCCGGCGGTCCGCCCGCGCGGCCAGGAGCTCGTGCGCATGCTGCTGGACAGCGTCGTGGTCGGCGGCTCCGTCCTGTACATCGCGGTGTTCGCCGTCTTCCTGGACGCGGACACCGCGGAATCGCAGGTGGCACCCACCGCCTACGCTCTGCCGCTCGTCGACGCCCTGCTCGCCACCCTCGCGGTCCTCGTCATGACCCGCTCGAACGCCGCCGAGCGCGTACCGCTCGTGCTCGTCGGCGGCGGATTCGTCCTGTACGCCGTGTCCGACGTGGCCTTCGCGCTCCTGTCCGCGTCCGACGGCTTCACGTTCGGCAGCCCCCTCGACGCGGGCTGGGTCGGCGGCTACGTCGCCATCGCGCTCGCGGCTCGCCACCCCGCCGCATCCGGCGGACCCACCCACACACCGTCCAGAGGCGTCGCCCCGTCCAGAGGCGGGACACCGGTGCTCCGCACGGTCGTGACCTTCTGCCTCTTCCTGGCAGCGGCCCTGGTCCGCGTCGTCCAGACGGGCCAGGGGCTGCCCTGGGTGGCGAACGCACTCTGGGTCGCCGTGCTCGTCGCCGTCGTCTCCCGTCAGATCCTCGTCGTCGTGGACAACGAGTCCCTGCGCCACGGTCTCGAACAACGCGTCCTCGAACGCACCGGCCAGCTGCGCTCCCTGGCGAGCGAACGCGAACGGACCCTGGAGTCCGTGGCCGACGGCATCTACGGGGTGGACGCCCGGGGCCGGGTGACCTTCGTCAACGCGGCCGCGGCACACACGCTCCGCGCTTCCGCGGCCGACCTGGTGGGACGCGAGGCCCACGCCACGTTCCACGCCCCCGCCGGGGACGGCACCCCGCACCCGGTCGAGAACTGCTACGTCACCGAGGCGATCCGCGACGGCATCACGGCCACCGCCGAACAGGACGTCTACCGGTGCCTCGACGGCACCGACGTCCCCGTCGAGGTCACCGCCAGCCCTCTGCGCGACGACGGCAGGATCCGCGGCGCTGTCGTCGCGTTCCGCGACGTCACCGAACGGCGCGAGATGGAACGCATCAAGGACGAGTTCGTGTCCGTGGTCAGCCACGAGCTGCGCACACCCCTGACGGCGATCCGCGGCGCGCTCGGCCTCCTCGAGAGCAGAGTCCTCGACAGTCGCCCCGAGCAGGCGGCCCGCATGGTCCGCATCGCGCTCACCAGCAGCGAAAGGCTCGGTCGGCTCGTCGACGACATCCTCGACACCGAGCGACTCAGCGCCAGCACCACCCGGTTCGACCTCGAGGAGCACCGCGTCGACGACCTGGTGGCCGCAGCCGTCGAACAGGTCTCCGTCCAGGCGAACAAGGCCGGGGTCGACCTCCGACCGGTCGCCACCCCCGAGGTCGTCCGGGCGGACGGCGAACGCATCGTGCAGACCCTGACGAACCTCCTGGGCAACGCCGTACGGTTCTCCCCACGCGGCAGCTCCGTCCACGTGACGGCACGGCCTGCCGGCGAGTCCGTCGAGCTGCGCGTCGATGACGAGGGCCGTGGTATCCCAGCCGACAAGCTCGAAGCCGTCTTCCGCCGCTTCGAGCAGGTCGACGCCTCCGACACACGCGAAAAGGGCGGCAGCGGGCTCGGCCTGGCCATCGCACGCAGCATCGTCGAGCGACACGGCGGCCGCCTCTGGGCGATCAGCGAGGGCGAGAACCAGGGATCAAGCTTCCGCTTCACGCTCCGCCGCGTCCCCCCACGCCCCGCCGGCACCACGAACCACGCACACGAGGACACCATCACCGCGACACGGGTGGTCATCGTGGACGACGACCCCGACGTCGTCGACGTGTTCCGCACCGTGCTGGAGGAACGAGGCTACGACGCCATCGGCGTCACCGACGGCCAGGCGGCGCTCGCGGTCATCCAGGAGGAGCCGCCCGACGCGATCATGCTCGACCTCGCGATGCCTGGCACGAGCGGGGCGGAGGTACTGAGCCGGCTGCGGCAGTCCGCCGCGACCTCCGAGATCCCGGTGGTGGTGGTGTCCGTGACGCCACCGGGCGATGCCGTGGGGACCGCGGCGCTGGCCGACGCCTGGCTCGTCAAGCCGGTGGACCCCGCACGTCTGGTCGAGACCGTGCAGGACGTCGTCCGACGGCGACCGCACCACGACCGGGTCCTGGTCGTCGAGGACGACGACGACCTGCGCACGGTGGCGTCGGCCGTCCTGGAGCGCGCAGGGCTGGCGGTCACGCAGGCGCGCTCGGTGGCCGAGGCGCGCGAAGCGCTGGCCGGGGGCGCGGCGCCCGACCTCGTCGTGCTGGACCTCACGCTCCCCGGCGGCAGCGGACAGGAGCTGGTGGCCGACCTGCGTCGCGACGGCCGCCTGCGCCAGGTCCCGCTCGTCGTCTTCACGGGTGCCGAGATCAGCGCCCGGGAGCGCACGGACCTTCGCCTGGGCCGCACCGTCTACCTGACCAAGGGTCGCACCGTGCCGGACGGCGTCCTGGGCTCCGTGCTCGACCTCCTGGACGCCGTCGCCGGCCGCGCCGGCGACCCACCGGACAGCTCCGACCAGTGAGGACCTCATGACCGATGCCCTGACGATCCGCGTGAGTGCCGGAACCGGAACCGGTCGGACCACGCTCGCCGCTTTTGACGCCGCGCTCGCCGACGCGGGCGTCAGCGACTTCAACCTCGTCCGCCTGAGCTCGATCGTCCCGCCCGGCAGCCGGGTGCTCGAGGTCGACGGCCGCGACCAGCTGCGCGGCGAGCACGGAGACGTCCTGCACTGCGTCTACGCACGGGAGCACGCGGCGCTCCCGGGGCACGAGGCCTGGGCCGGCATCGCCTGGTCGCTGCGGGACGACAACAGCGGCGCCGGCCTCTTCGTCGAGCACGAGGGCCCCTCGCGCGAGCAGGTGTCCACGGATCTCACGCACAGCCTGGAGGACCTGTCGGCCACGCGCGGAGGGGCGTACCAGCCGGCGGGTCGGCTGGTCACGGGCCTCACCTGTACCACGCTGCCCGTCTGCGCGGTGGTCGTGGCGACCTTCCGCCGCACGGGCTGGTACACGGGCGAGGAGGAGGTCGGCGGTGGCCGCTGACATCACCTTCGAGCCGGCCGTCGACGGCGAGGTGGCCCAACGCTTCTGGGAGCTGTACCTCGAGGCCTTCGCACCGTTGCGCACCCGTGCGGCGGCCCGGCACGTGCTGCTCCGCGAGGAGTTCGACGCGGAGATGGCCGACCAGCGCGTGACCAAGATCCTCGCTCACGACGAGCAGGGTGCGGCGGTCGGGCTGACCACGCTCGCGACGGACCTCGCCGCGGTGCCGTGGGTGAGCCCCGAGTTCTTCGCCGAGCGATACCCCGAGCAGGCAGCCCGCGGAGCGGTCTGGTACATCGGGTTCACGCTCGCACATCCGGGCCGGCGCTCCACGCGAACCTTCATGGACATGATCGACGCCCTGGTCGCACACCTCGCCGAGCACCGCGTGGTGTGCGCCTACGACGTCTCCCGGTTCAACGACGACTCCTTGCGCTTCGCCGACAACCTGCGCCGCCATCTCGAGCGCACGCAGGACGTGACGGTCGAGCGCGTGGACCAGCAGACGTACTACGCGACGACGTTCCACTGACCCGGCCGGTCGGCCCGCTGACCCGGCCGGTCGGCCCGCTGACCCGGCCGGTCGGCCGGGTTCCGCGAACCTGGACGTGCGACCGGGTACCGTGAGCGCGTGGCGTCTCGCAAGGTCCCTCGCAACCTTCCCAAGCTCACGCTGGACCTCCCCTCCGGCTTCATGCAACGTGCCCGCACGCTCACGACCCGGGCCGCGATCATCGCGGCGGCCGTACCCGTCGGGGCAGCGATCGCACTCACCGTCACGGACAAGATCCGACGGCGCCTGCACCCGCTCACGTCGAACTTCCCCACGGAGAAGCCGCTCACCGAGCACATCGACCAGACCGCCACCACCGTCTACACCTATGGCGCCGACCTGTTCGAGGCCATGCTCGAGGCCATCGCCGGCGCACGCAAGACCGTGATGCTGGAGTCGTACATCTGGAAGAACGACCAGATGGGGCAACGGTTCAAGCAGGCGCTGATCGACGCCGCCGCGCGCGGCGTGGACGTCTACGTCATCGTCGACGGCTTCGCCAACCTGGTCGTCCCGTACTCGTTCTTCCGCTTCCCGCCCTCCGTGCACGTGCTGCGCTTCCCCGTGCTACGGCCCGGCATGGCGTACCTCAACATCCGCACCTCCGGCCGTGACCACCGCAAGATCCTCGTGGTCGACGACGAGACCGGATTCGTCGGCGGGTACAACATCGGCTCCCTGTACGCCACACACTGGCGCGACACCCACGTGCGCCTCCAAGGCCCTTCCGCGTGGGAGCTGCGCAACGCGTTCGTCGACTTCTGGAACCGGCACCGCAAGCAGCGCCACCCCATCCTGGCCGACGCCGGTTCCGGCACCTGGCTTCCCCACCTCAAGGCCGCGCGCAACGCGCCGTCCGAGCTCGTGTTCCCCATCCGCGGGATCTACCTCGACGCCATCGACCGGGCCATCAGCCACGTCTACATCACACAGGCCTACTTCATCCCCGACCACGACATCCACGCCGGGCTGCTGGCCGCCGCCGCACGCGGCGTCGACGTCCGCGTGCTGGTACCGCACCGCTCCAACCATGTGGTGGCCGACTGGCTCGCCCGCGGCCAGTACGCGTCCCTGCTGCGCGGCGGCGTGCGGATCTTCCTGTACCAGGGCGCCATGGTGCACGCCAAGACCGCCACCATCGACCGCCGCTGGACCACCATCGGCACCGCCAACATCGACCGGCTCAGCCTCACCGGCAACTACGAGATCAACCTCGAGATCGTCGACCCCGGGCTGGCCGGCCGGATGGAGGACATCTTCGCCATGGACCTGTCCAACGCGCAGGAGCTCACACTCGCGCAGTGGGAGGAGCGCGGCACGCTCGCCAAGATCGCCGAGTCCCTCCTCATCCCGCTCCGGCCCCTGCTGTAGCGGCCGCCGCCGCGTCGGCAGAACCACGCACCACCGTGCCCCTCGCGCCGTCCTCCCATCGCGTCCGCGGCAGCGCGTCCGGCGCCTCCCGCTGCAGCCAGGTCACCAGACCCTCGCGCACCAGGCACCGCAGGTCCCACAGCGCCGAGCTGTCAGCGCCGCTGACCAGCGCCCGGGTCCGCACCACACCCGACACCGCCGAGGTGACCTGCAGGTTCACCACCCGCCCGTCCCACAACGGGGACTGGGTCACCAGCCGTCGCAGCTCCGCCCGCATGGCGTCCAGCGGCACCCGGAAATCGACGTCGATCTCCACGGTGCCCAGCACCTCAGAGGACTTCCGCGTCCAGTTCTCGTACGGCGTCGACGTGAAGTAGGTACACGGCAGGATCAGCTTGCGCTCGTCCCAGATACCCACCACCACATAGGCCAGCGTGATGTCCTCGATGGTGCCCCACTCGCCCTCGACGACCACCACGTCACCCACCCGCACCGCGTCGCTGAACGCGATCTGCAGCCCCGCGAACACGTTCCCCAGCGCCGACTGCGCCGCCAGCGCCGCCACCACGGAGAGCACGCCCGCCGAGGCCAGCAGGCTGGCGCTCGCCGCCCGCGCCTCGGGGAACGTGAACAGGACGGCAGCACAGGCCACCACGGACACCAGACCGATGGTCAGGCGGCGCACGACCATGATCTGGGTACGCAGCCGACGCGCATGCCGCCCCGACATGCGGTTGCCCACCCGGTGCAGGGCCCGGTCCTCGATGACGAGGGCGATGGTGGCGACCATCCAGGCCGAGCTGACGATCACCGACACGAGCACCACGTGCTGGAGCACGGGCAGCCAGTGGTCGCCCCGGTTCGCGGTCGACCACACGGCGATCCACATCCCGAGCACCATGAAGGTGGCGTGCGCGGGCTTGCGCAGCCGCAGGGCGATCTCCCGGACGGTGCCGTTGCCGCGGGCCGCGAACCGCACCAGCCTCGAGACCAGCATCACCGTGAAGAACGCCGCCGTGACGGCGAGCACCACCCACCCCAGGGTGACGGCGAGGTTGGTTGCCTGTTCGATCTCTTCCTCAGCCACGGGCACAGGGTCGCCCACGCCGACCACACGCCGCAAACTCCACAACCCGGACACGGCATTTCGGGGGCCGATTTCATCCGCACCCCCGGGTCGGACGGGCGGGCGTCAGACGGTCAGCGACTCCCCCGGCGCCAGCCGCGAGTACGTGTACTGCCCGCCGAGCCGCGCCGTGTCCAGCCACCGCCCGGTCAGGGTGTGTCCCACCTCGGACAGCAGCGCGTCGTGGACCGGCACGACAGCCCTCGCGGGAACCGCCCGCGCGAAGTCGATCGCCTCGGCCAGCTTCATCCACGGCCCCGACACCGGGACCAGGAGGACGTCCAGGCCGCCCTCGGGCACCGCGACCGGCACCACGTACGAGTCGCCCGGGTGGTAGACGCTCGTGCCACCGGTCTCGACCAGGTACGTCGCGTTCACCGCACGCGGTACCTCCGGGTGGATCAGCGCGTGGTCGCCACCACCGACCGTGACCCGGGCACCGGCCACGTCCAGCACCTGGCCCGGCTCCACCTCGTGCACCCGCCCGGCGGGCGCGCCGCCCTCGCGCAGGGCGTCCGCCGCGGGGCCGGTGGCCCACACGTGGAGGTCGAGGGCCGCACCGAGGTGGGAGACAAGGGTGGGTACGTCGACGTGGTCGACGTGGTCGTGGGTGAGCAGCACCGCCGCGGCGCCGGTGAGGGCGGAGGCGGCGTCGCTGAAGGTGCCAGGGTCGATCACGAGGGTGCCGCCGCCGTGGGGCAGCTGGAGGGAGACGCATGCGTGACCGTGGAAGGTGAGCTGCATGCCGGCAGGTTACGCCTGCCGGCCGGAGACAGCAGACCGCCTGGCCGGGGTGCGGTGCAGCCCCGTTCCAGACGGCTGAGTGAAGCGTGGTGGTGGTCCGGTCAGACGGCTGACCGGGCCGCCCTGCGTTGGGCGAGCTCGTCGCCCTCGACGGCGGGCACGTCGGCGGTCTCCCCCTGGTCGAGGGTCTCGGTGGGCATCTGGGCCAGGGTGCCCTCGATCTCGCGCCAGACCCGGCCGACGGCGATGCCGAACACACCCTGCCCGCCGGCGACGAGATCGACCACCTCGTCGGGCGAGGTGCACTCGTACACGCTCGCGCCGTCGGACATGAGGGTGATCTGTGCCAGGTCGTCGACGCCGCGCTCGCGCAGCGCGGTGACGGCGGTGCGGATCTGTTGCAGGGAGACGCCTGTGTCGAGGAGTCGCTTGACCACCTTGAGCACGAGGATGTCGCGGAAGCTGTACAACCGGTGTGTCCCGGATCCTGTGGCCGGCTTGATGCTCGGCTCCACGAGGCCGGTACGGGCCCAGTAGTCGAGCTGACGGTACGTGATGCCGGCAATGTGGCAGGCCGTGGTGCCGCGATAGCCCGTCGTGGCGTCCTGCTCCGTCAGGTCCTCACCGAAGAGGAGACCCTGCGCGCCGTGCGGGACCGTAGCGCGTGTGGCTCTCTCACCGCTGGTGTTCACTGTGCCTCCTGGGGTGTCGTGGCCACGCTATGGCGCGTCGAAGGTGATTTCAAAGATGTGCGCCGTGAAAGCCTCGGCGTGTCGCGAGTTGGTCCACTTTCAGCCGGTTCTGCCCCCACCCTGGTTGCCGCTGCCGGGAGGCCCGAGGAAGTCTTCGGGTGTGACGTGATCCAGGAAGTCGCGGAACCGCTCGACCTCGGCCTGCTGGTCGACGTCGACGATCTCGACGCCGGCCAGGGCGACGATCTCGGCGGAGCACAGGACCGGGCTGCCGGTGCGCACGGCCAGCGCTATCGCGTCGGAGGCCCGCGAGTCGAGGTGCACGCCGTTGCTCAGGACGAGCTCGGCGAAGTAGATGCCGCCTTCGAGGGCGACGATGTCCACCCGTTCGAGCGTGACGCCGACGGCGCTGAGCACGTCGCGCAGCAGGTCGTGCGTCATGGGCCGGGGCGTGGCCAGGCCCGCCTGCGCCATGGCGATGGCGCTCGCCTCACGTGCTCCGATGACGATCGGGATGGCCAGGTCGGCGGCGCTGTCGAGCAGCAGCACCACGATCTCCTGATCGCGCTGCTGCTGTCGCACGCCGAGGATCTCCACGGGGACCATCGGCACGTCGTCCGGCCTCACGCTTTCACCGTACGGCTTCCGGCGGTCGCTCGTCGCGCGCTCGGGACAAATTCCTGGTCACGGACCGGTCGCCGGGCGGCAAAGATGGGTGAATTCTTGGTGCGCAGAGTGGTGGACGGGGCGTGCCGGAGCGCCGTCGGGTGCGTGTGACGTGGGGTTCGGCCTCAGCCGAGGTCGTCGATGCCCTGCCGGACCCAGGCGGCGTGCAGGCGGGTGAACAGCTCGCCCATGTCGCTCGCCATGCTGGCGGCGCGGCCGCGGGCCGCGCTGGCGTGCTGGCTGCGCAGGGGTGCGACGACCTGGTCCACGAGCGCGACCTGCCGGTCGGCGGCGGTGCGGAACGAGCGCAGGTGGCGCGGTTCGATGCCGAACTCGGCCAGGGCGCCCGCGATCCGGGCGACATCGACGGCGCCCGAGCCGAACGTGCCGGCCGACGACGGCAGGAGCCCTGCCTGAGCGAGGTCCTGCACGAACTCCTCGGTGACGCCGGCGGCGTCGGCGACGGACTGTGCGGTCCAGCGGCGGCGGGCGGGTGAGCCGGTGCCGGCCAGGCGGGGTGCCGGGTGCTCGGCCGAGTCGGGGTCGGCGTCCATCGCGGCGAGGCGTTCCTTGATCACCTTCAGCGGCATGTAGCTGTCGCGCTGCTCGGTGAGGACGAAGCGCAGGCGCTCGACGTCGGCCTGGCTGTACTGGCGGTAGCCCGAGGGTGTGCGCACCGGCTCGATCAGGCCCTGCTCCTCGAGGAAGCGGAGCTTGGAGTGCGAGACGGACGGGAACTCCTGGCCCAGGGCGCGCAGGACGTCGCTGATGCGCATGGTGGCCTGGCGGGAGATCCCGCGGGGCCAGGGCGCGTCGACGCCGTCGTCGGCGTGGCCGTGCTCGTCGTCCTGGACGCGCTCGTGGGCCCGGTCGTGGCGTGGGTCGGTGCCGCCGTGGACCCCACGATGGTCGCGTGCGGCGCCTGCGGTCACGGGGCGGGCGTCCCCGCGCCCCACTGCGCCGGCGACTGCGGGCTGGCGTGGAAGGTGAGGCGGAACTTGCCGATCTGGACCTCGTCGCCGGTGACCAGCGTGGCCGCGTCGATGCGGCCACGGTTGACGTAGGTGCCGTTCAGGGAGCCGATGTCGCGTACGACGAACGAGTCGCCCTCGCGCACGAACTCGGCGTGCTTGCGGGACACGGTGACATCGTCGAGGAAGATGTCGGCCTGCTCGCTGCGGCCGGCGACGCTGCGGCCGGTGTCCAGGAGGAAGCGTGCGCCGAACCCTGGCCCTCGCTGCACGATCAGCAGCGCGGAGTGTCGCGGCAGTGCGGCGACGGCGGCGGCTTCCTCCGGGCTGAGCGCCGTGCGGGGCGCCTGCTCGTCGGAGGTCGGGAACGCGATGCGACCCAGGTTGGCCGTGGTATCGGGCCCGACCGGATGGGCGCTGGGGTCCGTCATCAGGTCTCCTCGGGTGCGATGGTGATCTTCGTGGTGACTGCGGTGATGAACTGCGGTGATGATGAGGTGGGTTCCTACCGGGGACAACGGCTGGGACCGCGTCCGGGTTCCACTCAACCTACCCCGATCGGGATGGACGCGGGAACCAAAGACGGGAACCAACCCGGATAAAACTACCCACGTCACGACGGTTCCGCATGCCAGTTTTCACAGCCCGGTCCTGAGTCCGGTCCTGAGTCCGGTCCCCGGCCCCGGGATCAGGCCGAGAAGGCGGGCGAACGTGGTGGGGGTCACTCCTCGTCGGCCGGTTCGGCATGCTCCGGTTCGCCCGGGATGCGCACGGCGTCGACGCTGACCTGGTCGGAGACGGTCGTGGTCGCTTCGCCGCCCTCCTCGCGGATCCGGGGCAGCGCGCCGCCGGGGATCTCGAGCGCGCGGTCGATCGTCTCGGGGTTGCCGATCGCCGTCCACTCGTACGGGGACGCGATGGCCACGCCGTCGAGCACGACGCCGCCGCCGGAGTCGATGAAGTAGCTGGTGGTGACCAGCCGCATCCCGTTGACCTGGATCGCCTCGGCCCCCGCGTTGCGCAGCTCCTCGAGAAGGTTGAACAGGACCTGCGCCTCCAGCGGCCGGTCGCCGTCGGCCACGTGGATCCGCACGCCCGGACCGTGGGCGGGGAGCCGGCCGGAGAGGATGCCCTCCTGCTCGGCGCGCTGCCGGGCGAGGTCGCGCGCCGCCTGGTCGCGCCCGTCCTCCGACCGCAGGTCGTCCCGGATCTCCTCCAGGTCGCCGACCTCCGCGTCGAGCTGTTCCGCACGCTGCGTCACCTCGTCCAGGAGCCGCACCAGCTCGTCCTGGCGCAGGCTGCTGAGCTGGTCCCCCGTCGACTGCCCCACCTGGACCGCCAGGGCGAAGCCCAGCGCCAGGCACAGCAGGCCGGTGAGCAGCTCCGAGCGGGTGCCACGCGGCCGCAGCAGCTGCGCCACGCGCTTCCAGCCCGACGCCGGTTCCCGCTCCACGGGCTCGGGCTCCGCCTGGTTGTCGGTCTGGTTGTCGGTCTGGTTGTCGGTCTGGTTGTCGGTCTGGTTGTCGGTCTGGTTGTCGGTCTGGTCGTCGGTGCGGTCCTCGACCTGGTCCTCGGTCCCGTCCGCAGCCCTGTCGCGCTCGTCGCCCATGCTCACGCCTTGAAGATGTGCCGGCGGATCGAGGCGGCGTTCGAGAAGATCCGGATGCCGAGCACCACCACCACTGCCGTCGAGAGCTGCCCGCCCACGCCGAGCTGGTCACCCAGGAACACGATGAACGCAGCCACCACCACGTTCGACAGGAACGACACCAGGAAGACCTTGTCGTCGAACAAACCATCGAGCATCGCCCGCAGCCCTCCGAACAGGGCATCCAGCGCCGCCACCACCGCGATCGGCAGATACGGCTGCAGTATCAGCGGGACGGTCGGCTGCAGCACCAGGCCGGCGACCACCCCGACCACGAGCCCGACGATCGCGATCATCCGTTGTCCTCCTCGGATCGGTCCTCTGTTGTGCCCGCGTCCCCGGAGCGCGGAACGTGCGTGTACCGCAGCGTCGGAGAACCCGCACCCGGCAGGTACATCCCCTCGCTCGTGGTCACCTCGTTCTCGATGCCGTACTCCGCACTCAGCAGCTGCAGGAACCCCATCCCCGCCGACCGCGCGAACTCGACCTGCATGTCCTCCGGATCCCCCACCGCCTCGATCGTGTACGTCGGCCCGTTCAACGGCTGCAGATCCACCAGGATCGCGTCACCCGCGTTCCGGATCGCCGACAACGACGTCAAACGCTCGTCGTTCACCGCCACCGCCTCCGCACCCGCCGCCCACAGCTCGTTGACGACGAACTGCACGTCCGCGTCCCGCACCCGCGACTCCGCGGGCGCGTCCCCCGGATCCACCAGCCCACCACCCGCACCGTCCGTCAGCCGCACCACCATGCCAGGACCCCGCACCGGCACCGCACCGTTCACCCACCGGTCCAGGTCGTTGATCTCCACCAACGCGGACGGCAGCAACCCACCGCTCTGCAGGCTGTCGACCTCCGCGCTCAGCGCCGCAGAACGCTCCGACAGCGCCTCCACCTCGGCGCTACGCTCCTGGATCTGCTCCATGAGCACCGTCCGCCCCTTCGCGACCAACGGCTGCGGCGCTCGCAGGTCGATGACCGCGACGGTCGTCGCTGCGCCGAGCAGGACCGCGACGAGCAGCAGACCGACCAGGCCCACCCCGCCGCGGCGCGACGTCGTCTCGCCCGCCGCGCGCCGCTGCGCCATCTGCGCGTACCCCGGGTCCAGAGGGCGCTCGGTGACCTCGCGCAGCAGCGTCATCGACTCGTCCGGGCGCCGACGCGCGCCATCCTCCGCAGTGCCCGGCGTCCGATCCACCGTGGTACCCGGACCGGTCATGCCCCGGCCGCCAGGCGTCGCACCTGGGCCACGTACTGGAGTCCCGCCAGCCAGTACAGGCCGACACCCCACCAGGTGAAGGCCCAGCCCACCACGTGCGCGGCGGCCCCTATCCAGCCGGGTACCTCCGCGAGCAGCAGGAGCGGGAAGGCGTACAGCAGGGCGAACGTCGCAATCTTGCCGACCAGCGTCACGTTCAGCGTGCCGTACCCCAGGCGGGCCAGAACCGGCACCGTCAGCGCGAGCAGCACGTCACGCGCGATGATCGCGATGACCAGCCACGGCGGCACCACCTCGCGCCACGCCAGGCCGATCAGGGTCACGAAGATGAAGAGCCGGTCGGCGAAGGGATCCAGGATCTGCCCCAGCCGGGTGACCTGGTTCAGACGACGTGCCAGCACACCGTCGAGCCAGTCCGTGGCGCCCGAGACCGCAAGGACCAGCAGGGCCCAGCCGTCCTCGCCCACGACGATCAGCACGGCGAAGACCGGCACGAGCGCCAGCCGCACCAGGCTGATGATGTTGGGCACGGTCAGGACCCGGGAGCTCATCTCCGCCCCAGTGGACACGCACACCGCCCTTGCTCACGCCGGTTTCGTCTCGTCGCAATACTACGGGGCGGGCGTTGCGTATCCGCACTGGCGCGCCGTCCGACCGCCACGCAACGCCTCTCACCACCGACAACATCACCCCGCGTGCTGCACGTCACGCCGCCCAGGCCTGTGCCGAACGCCCCAGCAGCCGATAGGGTGGTGCCACATCCCCTTGGAGTTCGTCGTCATCCCGTGTGTGCACACAACGTGCGAGACAGGCCCGCAGCCTCGGTTGCGGGGAAGGTGTTTCGGGAGCAAGCGACGCGAGGGTCCTCACCTCGGCCCTGACTCCCCTTCCGACGACGAACGGTGCATCACTGCATGTCTATCGACACCCATGACCTGATCGCGCCTGCTGAGCAGGCAACCGAGCAGGCCATCGCCGACACCGGCGACCAGACGACCCCCGAGGCCGTCACCATCTCCGAGGACACCACCTCCGAGAGCAGTACCCCTGAGGACACGACCACCGAGGCGACCGCCCCGGCAGTGACTGCCCAGGACGCCAGCCAGGACTCCGCCAAGGACTCCACCCCGGAGCCCGCCGCTCAGCCCGAGCCCACCGGCCCGACCTTCGCAAGCCTCGGCCTCCCCGCGCAGCTGATGGCAGCCGTCGACAAGCTCGGCTTCGTCACGCCCTCCGCCATCCAGGCCCGCGCCATCCCCGAGCTGCTCTCCGGCCGCGACATCACCGGCGTCGCCCAGACAGGCACCGGCAAGACCGCCGCCTTCGGCCTCCCCCTGCTCGCCGCCATCGACCCCAAGCTCCGCAAGGTCCAGGCCCTCGTCCTGGCCCCCACCCGTGAGCTCGCCATGCAGGTCGCCGACGCCATCGAGTCCTTCGCGACCGAGCTCGACGACGTCCGCGTCCTGCCCGTCTACGGCGGCGCCCCCTACATCCCCCAGCAGCGCGCCCTGCGCGACGGCGTCCACGTCGTCGTCGGCACCCCCGGCCGCATCAAGGACCACCTCGACCGCGGCGCCCTCAAGCTCGACGACATCCGCTTCCTCGTCCTCGACGAGGCCGACGAGATGCTCCGCATGGGCTTCGCCGAGGACGTCGAGGAGATCTTCGGCCAGGCACCCGCCAAGCGCCAGGTCGCCCTCTTCTCCGCGACCATGCCCCCGGCCATCCGCAAGGTCGCCGACCACCACATGACCGACCCCGTGCAGATCGCCGTCACCCGGCAGGCCTCCACCGTCACCGCGGTGCGTCAGACCTACGCCGTCGTGCCCTTCCGCCACAAGGTCGGCTCCCTCGCCCGCGTCCTCGCCACCTCCGACGCCGACGCAGCCATCGTCTTCACCCGCACCCGCGGCGCAGCGGAAGACGTCGGCTCCGCCCTCATCGAGAAGGGCATCTCCGCCGCCACCATCTCCGGCGACGTCGCCCAGAAGGAACGCGAGAAGATCGTCGAGCGACTCCGCTCCGGCGCCCTCGACGTCCTCGTCGCCACCGACGTCGCCGCCCGCGGCCTCGACGTCGACCGCATCGGACTCGTCGTCAACTTCGACGTCCCCGGCGAGCCCGAGGCCTACGTCCACCGCATCGGCCGCACCGGCCGCGCTGGACGCACCGGCGAAGCACTCACCTTCGTCACCCCCCACGAGCGCGGCAAGCTCCGCAGCATCGAGCGCACCATCCGCGCCTCGCTCGAAGAGGTAGAGATCCCCTCCCCCCGCGACGTCTCGGCCCACCAGGTCAAGCGCGCACTCGGCAAGGTCGCGGCCCGCCGCGAAGCCGGACGCCTCGACATGTACACCGAGATGATCCGCACCTACGCCGAGGAGAGCGGCACCGACCCCGTCGAGATCGCAGCCGCCATGGCGGCGCTCGCGGTCGGCGACGACGGCCCCCGTGCCCGTGCCGAGCAGGAGGAGTACGAGCGCGAGCGGACCGAGGCCAAGTCGGCAGCGGCACGTCGCACCTCCCGCGACGGCGACCGCCACGACCGGTCGGGTGACCGTTCGCCGCGCACCCGGTCCGAGGGCGACCGCGGCATCCGCCGTCCCGCCCGGGGCACCCGCTACCGCATCGCCGTCGGGCACACGCACGGCGTGCAGCCGGGCGGGATCGTCGGCGCGCTGACCGGCGAGGGTGGCATCACCGGTGCCGACGTCGGCAAGATCGACATCTTCGGCAGCTTCTCGCTGGTCGACATCATCGCGCCGCTGGACACCGAGGCGCTCGACCGTCTGGCCCGTGCCCGCGTGGCCGGCAAGCCGCTGCGTATCACGCTCGACCGTGGTCCCGCGGCGCGCACCGGCGGCGACCGCGACCGTGCACCCCGGAGCGGTGGCGACCACCGCCGTCCGGACGGCGAGCGTGGACCCCGCGCCCGCACCACGCCCCACTGGGACGCGCGCACCAGCCGCTGACCCCGGCTGACGCTCGACGAGCAGTCGCATGACGACGGCGGTCGAGCTCCCCGAGACCTGATCTCGGGGAGCTCGACCGCCGTTTCTGCTGTCCCGCTACGTCTGGCTGTCCCGCTACTTTCCGGTCGGGCCTACGCCTGGTCGGGCGTGCCCCGGCCGGGTTCCGTGGCCTCGCCCAGCTCGGCGACGAGCGCCACCAGACGGCGTGCCTCGGCCATGCCGTGCTCGCCGTCCGCTCGCTGGATGCCCATCACGGCGAGCACGTCGCCGTCGGCCAGGTCGAGGTGTACCCACGGGTCGTTCGGCCCGAAGCGCACCGTGACGATCTCGGCCCAGGCCAGCCGGCGGCTCTTGGCGTAGTTCACCACGGTGAGCCCGGCGGGGTCCGGCATCGCCCGCACGGCGCCGAACCGCCAGGCGATCAGGGCACCCAGCACCCCGAAGACGATCATCGCCACCCGGTTGGCCGTGTCGGCGGTGTTCGCGGCCAACGCCACGAACGTGCACCCGCCGGCGGACAGCAGGGCCAGCCCGTAGGCCGTCGGTGTGCCGAACCGTCCGCGGAAGGTGCGGAAGCGGTCACGGTCGTGGCCGGGGGCGCCGCCGCCCGCCGTCCCCTGGCCTGTGCCCGTTCCCGCACCCATGGGGCCTACAGCCGCGAGGCGTGGATCGAGGTCACGATGATGGCGCGCGCCCCGACGTCGTACAGCGCGTCCATGATCCGGTTGGTCTCCCGGCGCGGGACCATGACGCGGACGGCGCAGGCGTCGCTGTGGTGCTGTGCCGAGACGGTCGGGGACTCCTTGCCCGGCGTGATCGCGACCGCCTGTTCCAACCGTGACGCGGGGACCACGTAGTCCATGAGGACATACTCCCGGGCGGTGATCACGCCCTCCAGACGGCGGGTCAGGATGTCCAGACCAGCCGGCGGCTCGGCATCCGACTGCCGGATCAGCACCGCCTCGGAGCGCAGGATCGGGTCGCCGAACACCTCGAGGCCCGCGGCCCGCAGGGTGGTGCCGGTCTCCACGACATCGGCGATGACGTCCGCGACGCCGAGCCGCACGCTCGACTCCACGGCACCGTCCAGGTGCACGATCGCGGCGGGTTCGATGCCCTGCTTCGCCAGGTGCTGTGCCACGAGCGTCGTGTACGACGACGCCACACGCCGCCCCGCGATCTGGCTCACCTCGGTCACCGGGTCGGCCTCGCCAGGACCGGCGGGCGCCGCGTACCGGAACGTGGACCGGGCGAACCCGAGACCGAGGTGCTCGACGGCGTCGGCGCCCGAGTCGAGCATCAGGTCGCGGCCGGTGATCCCGACGTCGACGGTGCCCGTCCCGACGTAGACCGCGACGTCACGCGGACGCAGGAAGAAGAACTCGACGTCGTTCTCGGGGTCGGCGAGCACGAGCTCACGGGTGTCGCGGCGCTGGCGGTAGCCCGCCTCGCGCAGCATCTCGGAGGCGGGGCCCGACAGGGCACCCTTGTTGGGGACGGCGATGCGCAGCATGTGGTTCTTTCCTCTCTGGGTGTACGACGGAGCTGAGTGCGGGGTCCGGATCACTGCCCGGAGGCCCCGCTACAGATGCGTGTACACGTCCTCGAGGGTCAGTCCCTTGGCGACCATCAGAACCTGCAGGTGGTACAGGAGCTGGGAGATCTCCTCCGCGGTCTCGCTGTCCGACTGGTACTCGGCTGCCATCCACACCTCGGCGGCCTCCTCCACGACCTTCTTGCCGATCGCATGGACACCGGCGTCCAGCTGGGCCACGGTGCCGGAACCCGCCGGACGGGTCTCGGCCTTCTCGGTCAGCTCGGCGAACAGGGTCTCGAAGGTCTTCACGGGCTCAGCCTAGTCCGGCCTGAGGGGCACTACCCGCCGCCGTCCCACGTTCTGGCCATGTTCCGGTTATGGCGCTGGCCACTCGCCCGGCAACGTGCCGCCCGCCCCGGGGACGAGGACCCCCTGGAACGGCGTGATCAGGTGGAGGTCTCCTTCGCCGCCCTGCACGTCTCCGGCGTCGAGACCACGGCGATCCGATCCCCGGGCGAGACCTCGACCTCGGGCGGGGGCTCCACACCGCCGCTCGGCTCGGGCCGCGCCAGCACCTTCTCGACGTCGAACAGCCAGCGGTTGGCCTCGGCACCGAACATGGGCGCCGTCCCGTCCCGCTCGACGACACTCCCCCGCAGCACGACGCCGGCATCGGCCGCCGCCTCGTCCGGCGTCCGGAAATGCACCCAGTCGACGCACGC
Source organism: Promicromonospora iranensis (assembly GCF_028994775.1). Classification (GTDB taxonomy): domain Bacteria; phylum Actinomycetota; class Actinomycetes; order Actinomycetales; family Cellulomonadaceae; genus Promicromonospora; species Promicromonospora iranensis_A. Next base: position 440,113 of record NZ_JAJQMN010000005.1, read on the forward strand.
CTCGCTCGTCCCGGTGCTGGTCCCGGTGCTGGTCTCGGTGCTGGTCTCGGTGCTGGTCCCGGTGTTCGCCCCCCTGCCCGTCTCACCGCTCGGGGTCAGCGGGTCGGCCGCGCCGCACCCGGTGAGGCCACCGGACAGCGCGGCCGCCAGCAGTACCACCGAGATCGCGGCCACCCGCCGAGCCCTTGAGGTCGTCATACCCGGCTTGTGTGCCGCCGGCCCCGCTTCTTGCGGCTATGGGTGTCGTATGCGCCCGGGTGTGGGGTTGTTTTTCTACGCTTGGCACACTATTAATGCTGTACGAGAGAACTGGTCAGGGAACTGCGGGCAGGAGGTCCCGCAGCGTCACCGCCGTCGCGACAGCAGCCTCCACCGCCTCCGCCCCCTTGTCCTCGGTCGACCCCTCCAGACCCGCCCGGTCCAGCGCCTGCGCCTCGTCGTCGCAGGTCAGCACGCCGAAACCGACCGGGACGCCGGTGCGGACGCTGACGTCCGTCAGACCGTTCGTCGCGGCGGAGCACACGTACTCGAAGTGCGGCGTCCCGCCCCGGATCACCACACCGAGCGCCACGACGGCGTCCGCTCCCCCGGCAGCCGCACGTGCCGCCGCGACCGGCAGCTCGAACGAACCAGGCACCCGGACCTCCGTCCAGTCCGCGCCCGACTCCCCCAGTGCCCGACGCGCGCCGGCGAGCAGCCCGCCCATCACCTGTTCGTGCCAGCTCGCCGCGACCACCACGACGCGCAGGCCCCTGCCGTCCACTGTCACCTTCGGTGCTCCAGCGCCGCTCATGCGCATGCTCCTTCGTCCTCGTTGATGCTTCGGTCGATATCCCGCAGGTCCGCGTCCACCTCTGCCAGGCCCACCTCTGTCAGACCCACGCTTGCCACGCCGGCTCCCACCAGGCCCAGCTCGACGGGCTCCAGCTTCTCGATGCGGTGCCCCATCACCACCCGCTTCGTCTCCAGGTACCGGTGGTTGTGCACACCGTGCCCCACCACGAGCGCCCGGCGCCCGACGACGTCGGTACCCGCCCCACGCAGACCCGACACCTTCTCCGGGTTGTTCGTCAGCAGCGTCACGCCGTCGAGCCCGAGGTCCGCCAGGATCGCCGACGCGGCGCCGTACTCCCGAGCGTCCACCGGCAGCCCGAGATCGACGTTCGCCTCCACCGTGTCCCGGCCGCCGTCCTGCAGCGCGTACGCCTGGATCTTCGCCGCCAGGCCGATGCCCCGGCCCTCGTGTCCCCGCAGGTACACCACGACACCGCCCTCCGCGGCGACCGCCGCCAGCGAGGCCTCCAGCTGAGGGCCGCAGTCGCACCGCAGCGAGCCGAGCGCGTCACCGGTGAGGCACTCGGAGTGCACCCGGACCAGAGAGCCGTGCACGGAGTTCGCACGCCGCGCCCCGCGTACTACGCCCCGGCCATCGCCCCGAGGGCCGGACGACGCCACGGGCGTCAGCGCCAGGTGCTCCGCGCCAGAACGGAGGTCGCGGTAGGCCACCACCCGGAAGTCCCCGTACCGCGTCGGCAGCGACGCCTCCGCCACCCGGTGTACCCGGTCGGCCGGCAGCGTGTCGGCCGCGGCCTCGCTCCCCGTCCCGGTGCCGGTCTGGCTGCCGGGCACCGGTGCAGGATCGTGCGCCTGACGCCACGCCACGAGGTCCGCGACCGTCAGCACCACGAGCCCCGTCTCCAGCGCCAGCGCACGCGCCTCGGTGAGGTGCATGACGGCGCCGTCGTCCCGGACGAGCTCGGCGATCGCGCCCACCTCGCCCAGGTCCTGTCCGGCACCGCCCGCGAGCCGCACCAGGTCCACTGCCGCTTCCGTGTGGCCCGGGCGCTCCAGGACGCCGCCGGCCCGCGCACGCAGGGGCAGTACGTGCCCGGGCCTGATCAGGTCCCGCGGGCCCGCGGCCGGGTCGCCCAGCACGCGCAGCGTCCGCGCCCGGTCGGCCCCGGAGATCCCCGTCGTCACACCCGCGGCGGCGTCCACCGACACCGTGTAGGCCGTCCCTCTCGGGTCCTCGCTCCGCTCCACCATCAGCGGCAGCTCCAGCGCGTCCGCGCGGTGCGCGGGCATCGGTGCGCACAGATAACCCGACGAGTGCCGCACCGTCCAGCCCACCCACTCGGCGGTCGCGGTGCTCGCGGCGAGCACCACGTCCACCTCGTTCTCGCGCCCCTCGTCGTCCGCGACGAGGACGGGGCGACCGGCCGCGAGCTCGGCCAGTGCCCGCTCCACCAGGCCTGTGTCCACCGCGCCTGTGTCCACCAGGCCCTCTGCCGGGCTCGCGCCCGCGGCCGCCGCGTGCATGGCGCGCACCGTGCCGCCCGCGCTCATCGTGCCGCCCCGGTCAGGTCGCCGACGACGGCCGCCCCCGGTGTACCCGCTACCGACACGCCGGCCGTCATGAGACGTTCGACGTACTTCGCGAGCACGTCCACCTCGACGTTGACCACGTCACCCGGGACCAGCCGGCCGAGGGTGGTGGCAGCGAGGGTGGTCGGGATGAGCGACACACCGAAGCCCTCGTCCGACACCCAGGTGATGGTGAGCGAGACACCGGACAGGGCCACGGAGCCCTTCTCCGCCACGTACCGGGTCACGGTGGCGGGGGCGGCGAACTCGAGGTCGTCCCAGCGCGGGCCCGGCGTGCGGCGCATCAGCGTCGCGACGCCGTCGACGTGCCCCTGGACCACGTGCCCGCCCAGCCGGCCGTTCGCGGGCAGGGCACGCTCCAGGTTGACCACGGCGCCCGGGACGAGACCGCCGAGCGAGCTGCGGCGCAGGGTCTCCGGCATCACCTCGGCGACGAACACGCCGTCCAGCACGGAGGTGACCGTGAGGCACACCCCGTCGACGGCGATCGAGTCGCCGGGGCGGGCGTCCGACGTGGCGAGCGGGCCCGCGATCGTCAGGACGGCGTCGCCTGCGGTCTCGGCCGCTACGTCGGCTCGAACGTCGGCACTGGTCTCCGCGCCCGGGCGGTCGAGCGCGACGACGGAGCCAAGCTCCTCGATGATTCCGGTGAACATCAGATCTCCTCCTTGGTGTGCCGGCTGAGCCGGCCGGGCAGAGTGGGCTGGGTGCCCTCGGCACGACGCGCGACCATGAGCATGTCGTCGCCCAGCCGGGTCACGTCCTGGGTGGTGAAGCGTGCGGCGTCGTCGATGGTGGTCACGCCGAGGTCGCCGACGGCGGACACGCCCGCCCCGAGCAGCACCGGCGCGACGTACGTGTGGAGCTCGTCGACCGCGTCGGTGGCGAGGAAGGCGGTCGCCAGCGTGGGACCACCCTCCACGAGGAGGTGGCGCACCTCGCGCTCGGCGAGCTGCCGGAGCACGATCTCGACGTCGTGCTCCGGCAGGTGGAGCAGCTCCCCGCCTGGCCCGCGCAGGCGGGCGTCGTCGGGCACCGGGCGGCGGCCGACCACCACCCGCAGCGGCTGGTGCTCGAACAGGCTGCCGTCAACGGTCCTCGCCGTGAGGGTCGGGTCGTCGGCAAGCGCGGTCCCCGAACCGACCGCTATCGCGTCGACCTGCGCACGGATCGTGTGGGCGTGGGCACGCGCCTGCGGGCCGGTGATCCAGCGGCTCGTCCCGTCCTGGGCGGCGACGCGACCGTCGAGGCTGGTGGCGAGCTTGAGGGTCACGTAGGGGCGACCGGTCCGGACCGCGTGCAGCCACGTCCGGAGCAGCTCCTCCCCCTGGTCGGCGAGGATCCCGGTCGTCACCTCGATCCCGGCGGCACGGAGCCGGTCGGCACCGCCCGTCGCGACGGGGTTGGGATCGGCGACCGCGACGTGCACCGCGGCGACACCGGCCTCGATCAGGGCATCGGCGCACGGCCCCGTGCGGCCGTGGTGGGCGCACGGTTCGAGCGTGACGACCGCCGTCGTGCCGCGCGGGTCGATGCCGCGGGAGCGAGCGTCGGCGAGTGCCGCCGCCTCCGCGTGCGGGGTGCCCGCGCCCCGGTGGAAGCCCTGGGCGACCGTACGACCGCCCGGGTCCAGGAGGACGCAGCCGACGCGCGGGTTCGGGCCGTACGGGGGGCCCTGGGCGGCCAGCGCGAGCGCGCGGCGCATGGCGGTCTCGACGTGCGTTTCCACGGGTGTGGTCGCGTGTGCCGCGGCGCGGCCCTGTGGTGCCTGGGTCATGCATTCCTCCCCCGAGCTTCGGCGCTCCGGGGTGGACGACGGGAACGCGGACGAGGCCGACCGGCCCTGCCCGCGCGCACGACGTCACGGCGTCGCACGTCCCAGGGGACGGCGCCGCCGCACGTGCTTCCTCCCATCCGGACTTTCACCGTCGGTCCTGGAGTTTCACCAGATCAACCGGTCCTCCTTGCGGAGGACGCGGGTCGCGGACTGTCACCGCCGGCTCGGAATTACACCGACCCCGGAGCACGTGTGTGCGTACTGCTGCTTGCCAGCATGCCACAAGTCACGAAGCCGTCGACATGGCTTGCGTCACACCCGGCCCGACGCCCGGCCCGACGCCCGGCCCGTCATCCGGCCCGTCATCCGGCGCCGACGGATCACCCACTCGGCGAATGCCGCGTTGATCACCCAGGCAGCTGTCATGAGCACCGTGTTCGTGACCAGATCCGGCGTGCCCGCGACCACGACGTACGGACCGAGCAGCAGCGCCTGCGTCCCGGCGCCCATGGCCAGCGCGTACGCCCGCACCATCCACGCCCGGTGCGCCACGAAGTCGCGTCGCAGCGCAGCACGCACCCCCAGGACCAGTGCCGCCACCATCACGACGCCGACCACGTAGCGAACTCCGTTGACCACCACGGTGTCCTTGGCGGGCAGGTCGTAGAACGCGGTCATCCAGAGCCCGGTCAGCGCGGTACCGAGGCCGGCGGGGAACAGGACGCGACCCGCCAGCCGGTGCCAGCTGCGCCTCCGCAGGCTCGGGACGAACTGGAACGCACCGAGCATGCTGTAGACCGTCACGCAGACGATGTGCACCAGCACCGGGATCGGCTGGGTCACGAAGCGGGCGTTCTCCGGGGTGAGCGCCGGGTCGGCGGCCAGCTCGGAGACGCGGACGGCGCCGCCGAGTGCCGGGATGATGGCCAGCAGGAGGAGCCCCGCGGGGACCAGCCACTCGCGGCGGCTGGTGGGCTTGGTCGTCACCTGGGATGTCGTCACCTGGGATGTCGTCATGGTGAGAGCCTGCTTTGCCGGCCACCTGCAGGTCATGGGCCTGCGGACCGGTCTCGCCCTGGCCGAAAGTACGAGGCGTCAGGGCCGCCGGGCGGACCGCCCGGGGCGGACGCGCCCGGTGTCGTACGCCCAGAGGGCCACCTCCACGCGGTTGCGCGCACCCAGCTTGGTCATCAGGTTCGCGACGTGCGACTTCACCGTGCTGAGCGTGACGAACAGCTCGCGCGCGATCTCGGTGTTGGTGCGCCCGCCGGCCACCGCCAGCAGGACCTCCTCCTCACGTGCGGTGAGCGGGTCCAGCGGCTGGGCGGCGACGTCGAGCGGACCGGCGTCGGCGAACGCGCGCAGGAGCCGCGTGGTGACGCTCGGGGCGATCAGGGCGTCTCCGGACGCGGCGGCCCGGATCGCCTGGGCCAGGAGCGCCGGACCGGCGTCCTTGAGCAGGAAGCCGCGAGCACCGGCCCGCAGGGCGGCGTACACGTACTCGTCCAGGTCGAACGTGGTGATCACGACGACGGCGAGCGGGTCGGCCACGTCGGGGCCCGCGAGCAGCCGGGTGGCCTCGATGCCGTCGACGTCCGGCATGCGGATGTCGAGCAGGCTGACGTCGGGGCGCAGCCGCCGTGCGAGCTCGACGGCGGCGCGGCCGTCGGCGGCCTGCCCCACGACCTCGATGCCCTCCTGGGCGTTCAGGATCATGGTGAGGCCCGTGCGGACGATCTCCTGGTCGTCGGCCACGAGGATCCTGATGTCCCCGGTCGTCATGCTGCGCTGCCCGTCATGCCGCCCGTCATGCCGCCCGTCATGCCGCCCGACAGCGGGAGCACCGCCTCGACCGTCCAGCCGCGGGCGCCGGGCCCGGCCGCGAGCGTGCCGCCCAGCAGCGCCGCACGCTCGCGCATCCCGGCCAGCCCGTACCCGTCACGGCTGGGCGGCACGGGCGCGCCGCCGTCGTCGGACACCCGGAGCCGGACCGAAGCCTCCTCGACCGTGACGCGGACCGCGATCCGGGTGGCGCCCCTGGCGTGCCGACGCGCGTTCGTGACCGACTCCTGCGCGATGCGCTGCACCGCGCCGCCCACGGCCGCCGACACCCGCGCGGGGTCGCCCTCCACGTCGACCTCGACACGTGGGGTGGTGGGGTCAGCGAGACGTTCGACGTCGGCCAGGGAAGGGCCGGGCGCGAGGTCGTCGGTGTCGGCGGCATGCTGGTCGGCACGCCCGTCGCGCTGCTCGGGGCGGAGCTCGTCCGACCGCAGGACGCGGACCAGCGTGCGCATCTCGGCCAGCGCACGGGAGGCCTGCTCCTCGATCACCCGCAGGGCGTCAGCCGCGGCACCTGGATCGGTCTGCGACACGGCGAGCCCGGCCTGGGCCCGCACCGCGACGGCCGAGATGTGGTGCCCGACGACGTCGTGCAGGTCCCTGGCCAACCGCTCCCGCTCGAGCAGCACCATGCGCTCGCGTTCGCGCCGTCGCGCGCCGGACCGGTACCGGAGCGCCAGGCCGAGCGCGAACATCGAGCCGAGGATCAGGCAGCCGAGGCCCACGTCAGCGAGCGTGAGGAAGCCGAGCGCCGCGTTCCACCCCATCTTCGCGAGGACGACCGCCCCGCCGAGCACCATCGCCCGCCCGCTCCCCCACCGGAACAGCGCGTACGCCAGCACGAGCATGAAGACGTTCGAGACGAAGTCCAGCTCGCGCCCGAGCACCAGCTCCGGCACCGCAGAGGCCCCGAACGCGACGGCGACCACCGGCAGCGGGTGCGTCCGGCGCCACAGCAGCGTCGGCGCGAGCACGACGACGGTGGCGAGCTCCAGCCAGCGGCCCGACACGTCCGACCGCGTGATCCCCTCGATCACCGCCCCGGACACGACGACGGCGACGAGCACCCAGTCCCGCCACACCCGCACGGGCGGATCGACGGGCCGCGGTTCGTCCCAGACCGATCGGATGACGGACACGGGCTCATGCTACGAGGGCCAGGGACTCCGCCGGATCAGGCGAAAGTACGAGCCGGGCTCCCCTTTCCAGGCCTGTGGTGCGGGTGATGCCGGAGCCAGGAATGGAGGGTGACGCGCTTGGCACACTTTTTTAGCAGCGAAGAGGCGACGGAACATCGCAGCGGTCGGCTCCGATCCAGCGATCCCGGATGGTGCCGCCCTGGGTGCGGACCGGACTCCTTGATCGAAGCCGACCCCTCAGTGGGTGTGCTTGCTCGCCAGCGCGCGGAGCGTCGCGATCTCGGCCGGGATGTCCTCGGCCCCGTACACTGCCGAACCCGCCACGAAGACGTTCGCCCCGGCGTCGGCCGCCCGTTCGATGGTCTCCCGGGACACTCCCCCGTCGACCTGAATCCACACGTCGAGACCGGACTCGCTCACGGCCTCGCGGGCACGCCGGATCTTCGGCAGCGTGCCCTCGATGAACGACTGGCCGCCGAACCCGGGCTCCACGGTCATCACGAGGATCATGTCGACCTCCGCGAGCAGGTCGAGGTAGGGCTCCACCGGCGTCGCCGGGCGGAGCGCCACGCCCGCCCGCGACCCGAGCTTCCGCAGCTCCCGTGCCAGGCGCACCGGTGCCTGCGCCGCCTCCGCGTGGAAGGTGACGGACGCCGCCCCCGCCTCGGCGAACGCGGGTGCCCACCGGTCCGGGTTCTCGATCATGAGGTGGGCGTCGAGCGGGATCGGCGACACCTTCGCGAGCCGCTCGAAGATCGGCAGGCCCAGCGTCAGATTGGGCACGAAATGGTTGTCCATGACGTCGACGTGCGCGTAGTCGGCGTCGGCGATCCGGCCGAGGTCGCGCTCCAGGTTCGCGAAGTCGGCGGACAGGATGCTCGGGGCGATGAGGGCTGCCATGATGCCAGCGTAGAGCGCGATTCTCCGCGCCACCCAACCGTCACCCGACCCAGACGGCGTGGATGTTTCGTCCGGACGAGCTACCCGGTCCGGACGAGCTACACCGTGCGGCGCAGCAGCGTCAGGTGCATCGCGTCCGTCCCGTGCACGTGCGGCCACAGCTGCACGTCGTCCCGGTCCGCCAGGGGGATCTCCTCGGTGACGCCTCCGGCGCTGACCACGGACCGCACGGCCGCGGGCGTGTCGAGCCGCTCGACGTCGTCGCGCTTCTTCAGCACGTCGGACACCACCAGCTGCGTCTCGGCGATGTGCGGCGAGCAGGTCACGTAGGCCACCACTCCCCCGGGCCGGACGGCGTCCAGCGCGGAGGCGAGCAGCTCGCGCTGCAACCCGGTGAGCGCGGCAAGGTCGGACGGCGTCCGCCGCCACCGGCTCTCGGGCCGACGGCGCAGCGCGCCCAGCCCGGTGCACGGCGCGTCGACGAGCACACGGTCGTAGACGCCGGGCTCGTCGGCCCCGACGTCCCGTCCGTCGCCGGTCCGCACCTCCTCGACCGTGCCCTCCGGGATGGCCGCCAGGGCGCCCGCGACGAGGCGGGCGCGGTGGGGCGCCACCTCGTTGGCGACCAGCGTCGCGCCGCGCCGGGCGGCCAGCGCGGCGAGCAGCGCCGCCTTGCCGCCCGGTCCGGCGCACAGGTCGAGCCAGCGCTCGTCCCGCCCGTCCAGGGGCGCGTCGGCGAGGGCGAGGGTCACCAGCTGCGAGCCCTCGTCCTGCACGCCGGCGAGGCCCTCCCGGACCGCGGGCACCCCGCCCGGGTCCGAACCCTCCAGGCGGAGCGCGGTCGGCGCCCAGCGGCCGGCGACCAGCTCGGCGTCGCCCCACGCGGTCTCGTCGGAGACGTCGACCAGGCCCGGCCGCGCCACCAGGGTGACGCGCGGCGACACGTTGTCGGCGGCCAGCAGGTCGGCGATCTCGCCGACGTCGCGCCCGTTGCCGGCCAGTGCCTCACGCATGGCCCGAACGATCCACATCGGGTGCGACTCGGTCGCCGCGAGGCCCGCCAGGGTGTCGGGAGCCTCCTGGGTGAGCACCGACAGCCACTCGTCGAGCGAACGTTCCGACACCCGGCGCAGCACCGCGTTCACCATCTGCGCGGGCCCCGCGCCCACGCGGTTGCGGGCGAGCCCGACCGTCTCGGAGACGGCGGCGTGCACGGGCACCCGCATGCCGAGGACCTGGTGGGCGCCGAGGCGCAGGACGTCGAGCAGGGCCGGGTCCAGTCCGGGCAGCGGGCGATCCACACAGGTCGCCAGAATCGCGTCGTACCGGCCGCGCAGACGCAGCGTGCCGTAGGTGAGCTCGGTCGCGAAGCCGGCGTCACGCCCGCGGATGTGGCGCTCACGCAGGAGAGGGGGCAGCACGAGGTTCGCGTACGCGTCCGACTCGTCGACCTCGCGCAGCACGTCGAAAGCGGCCATGCGGGCCGGGTCGGTGCGCTTGCGACGCTCCGACGGCGCCTGCGACGTGCGCGACCGGTCGCCGCCCCGGGACCGCGACGCCGACCGCTGCCGTCCCGCTGAGTTGCGCCGGTCGTCGTCGAAGCTCCGGCCGCCCTCGCGGGCTCCGCCGTCGCGCGAACCGCCCTCGCGCGAGCCACCCTCGAAGCCGCTCATGCGGAGACCCCCGTCGCGCCGGCCGTGGCAGCGCCCAGCACAAGACCCGCCTCGACGAGCGGGCGTCCGCCGCCGCGCGCCCAGTCTGGCGCGGGCATCGCCTTCTTCCCGACGGGCCGCACGTCGCCGAGGGCGACGGCGTGCGTGGCCGTGCCGACCAGCACCTCGTGCTTCAGCGCCCGTACCTCGCCCGGCCGCAGGTCGGTGACCTCGGGGTGCGGTGAGACGGGCCCGAGGCCCAGCCGGGTACCGTCCGGCAGCACGGTCCACGCGCCAGGCGCAGGCGTGCAGCCCCGCACCAGGCGGTCGACGGCGAGCGCCGGGTCGGTCCACGTCACGCGTGCGTCGTCGGTGGTGAGCTTGGGGGCGACGGAGACGCCGTCGGCGGGCTGCGGCTGGGGCTGGAGGGTGCCGTCCTCGAGTGCGTCGAGGGTGGCGACGAGAAGCTCGGCGCCGGAGGTCGCGAGCCGGCCGAGGAGGTCGCCGGAGGTGTCGGTGGGGCGGATGGTCTCGGTGGCCGTGCCGAGCACGGGGCCGGTGTCCATGCCCTCGTCGAGCAGGAAGGTGGTGGCGCCCGTGACCTCGTCGCCGGCGATCACGGCGCGCTGGACCGGCGCGGCGCCGCGCCAGGCGGGCAGCACCGAGAAGTGCAGGTTGATCCAGCCGAGGCGGGGCACCGCCAGGACGGCCGGGCGCAGGATGTGCCCGTAGGCGACGACCGGTGCGGCGTCGATCTCCAGGCCGCGCAGCCGCTCGACGAACTCGTCGCCGCGCGGGACGTCCGTGATGACGGGGATCCCGGCCTCCTCGGCGCGGGACCGCACCGGGCTCGGCGTGAGCTTGCGGCCGCGGCCCGACGGCGCGTCGGCGCGGGTCAGGACGGCCACCACGTCATGGCGCGAGCCGATCAGGGCCTCCAGGGAGGCGACGGCGGGTTCGGGGGTTCCTGCGAAGAGAAGACGCACCTGGTCAGTTTAGGTGTGCGTCCTCGGCGGGGCCGCCTCGGCCTCCGGCTGCCCGACGTCGGATGGGTCACCCTCGGCGGACGATCCGGCGGTCGATGCTCGCCGTCGTGCGACGAGCACCACCCGCCCCGCGGCGACGGGGACCGCGAGCGCCGTCGTGGGCGGTCCGGAGGATGAGCGGTCTGGAGGATGATCAGCCCCTGCTCCACGAGCAGGTTGCAAGCACCGTGTCCTTCGGCACAGAGACGCAGTAGCACCCTGACCGGTCGGAGGACCATGATGCGTCGAACCGTGCTCGTCCCCCGGGCGGTCGCTCTGCTCACCGGTGGCTTGCTCACCGGTGGATTGCTCACCGGTGGCTTGCTCGTTGGTTGCGCCGCGGGTCCCGACAGCGCCGCCGGCTGCGGCACCGGCACAGGGGCACGCGCGGGCGAAGCCGGCTTCGCCGAGGTGCTTGCTCTGTCCGCACCGACCGCCGACTATGCCTGGTACCCCGAGACGGTGACCGCCGCTCTGCCGTCGGTCACGTACGCCGGGGGCGGTGTAGAGGAAGCGCACGCCTCCGAGCTGGCCGCCGTCGGCAGGTTCACCGGTTGGGAGGAGGGTGAACAGGAGTATGAGACGGTCCGGATGATCACCCTGACGTTCGAGGTGGACGAGGTCGTCGATGCCCTGGGTGACCTGGCCGGGCTCGAAAGCACAGCCGTCAGGGTCCACGTCGGCGTCAACGCGTGCGCGGACGTCGGCCGCGTGGCCGACGAGCTCGTCGAGCTGGACGATGTGGTGCTGTTCCTGAACCACGTGGGTCCCGAGTCCTGGCCGCCGCCGGAGTGGGAAAACGTCTACGGCGGCGCCTTCCTGGGCGACGTGCGGGACGACGGAACGGTCGCCTGGCCCGTCGCCGACGCGATCAGGGCGCACAACCCTGCTGACGCCTACCCGGAGGCCGACGCGGCCACGCTGGACGAGCTCAGGGCAGCGGCGACAAAGGAACGCACCGTCGACATCTCGACGTCCTGACGTCTCCGTGCACCGACGTCCCCGTGTACCGCTCAGGGTGCTCGCGCTACTCGGCGACCGGGAGGCCCAGCGCGCGCAGGTCCTTGCGGAGCGCCTCCGTGGTCGTGAACACCACGCCGTGGAACCCGACGTTGCGGGCCGCGTCCACGTTCACGTCCTTGTCGTCCACGAACACCGTGCGGGACGGATCGACACCGAAGCGTTCGACGACCAGCTCGAAGATGCGCCGGTCCGGCTTGGCCATGCCCTCGCGGCCGGACACGATGACATCCTCCATCAGCCCGATCGCCGGCGCGGCGGGCTCGGCGCTGTGGAACGTCTCGGCCTGCCAGTTCGTCAGCCCGAACAGCCGCAGCCCGAGGCCCTTCAGCTCGGCCACCAGCTCCGCCGAACCCTCGATCGGTCCCGTGAGCGACAGCTCATAATGCTCGACGTACCGGCGCAGGTCCTCGACGAGGTCCGGACGGGTGCGCCCCACACGTTCGAGCAGCACGGAGTACGGCGTGCCGGCGTCGGCCGCGTGGTTGATCGTGTTGAAGTCCACCGCCTCGAAGAACGCCTCGATCTCAGCCCGAGGCCGCCCCTCGTACGGGCCGTAGGGGTCCCAGCCCACGAGGACGTTCCCGAAGTCGTAGACGACCGTGTCGATGCCGTGCCCTGGGCCAGACGCCGAGCCGGGCGCTGGGCCGGTCTCTGGGCCGGTCCCTGGGCGGGTCATGGGGGTGTCGTCCGGCGTGGCCGCGCGGTCGGCAGAACTCACAGCATCTCCTTCGGGTCGAGCTGGACACGGACCGTCCCGCCCTCGCGGCGAGCGGAGCGGACGGCAAGGCTGGCCTTGAGCCTACGGGCCAGCTCGTCGCCCTGAGCGAGCGGGACGCGCAGCACGGTCCGCACGGGCAGGTCCAGGGCCTGCACCCCGCCCGCTCCGCCCCGACCGCCCGACGGCGCTCCCGTGCCCCGGCCGGCCGGCCCGCGCCCGGTGACGTCCGGATCGACCTCGACCGGTCCCAGCACGCCCGAGCCCGTCCCGGGGTCCTCGCGCAGGCCGACCCGCGCGACGACGGCTTCGACCGCCGTCCGGTCACCCGTCACCGCGGCTACCCGCACCGCCGGCGGGAGGTGCAGCTCGGCCCGCTCGTCGAGCTCGCGGGCCGCGAAGCCGGCGGGGTCCCAGCGCACGAGGCCCTGCGTCGGGCCGGGTGCGCCGTCACCGACGAGCAGCACCTGCCCGTCCGGCTGGACCAGCGACGCGGCGGCCAGCCAGCGGTGCAGTGCCTCCGTGCCCGCCGCGAGCCCGGTGCCGCCCGTCATCACGGCGGCGTCGAGCAGCAGGGCGGTCCGGTACCCGGACTCCGCCACCGGCTCGGCGCCGGGCGTCGCGACGACGAGCGCGGGTGTCGCGGGGACGGCGTCGATCACTCCGCCCGGGGCCGAGGCCGACGAGAGTCGCACCGGCACCCCCGTGAACGCACGCCCCAGCTCCTCGGCCGTGCGCGCCGAACCGACACGGACCGACCGCAGACCCGTCCAGCCGCACTCCTCACAGCGCCACCCGCCGGCCAGCCGGCCGCACCACGTGCACTGAGGCGCGCCGTCGGCGTGCGGCAGACCCAGCGGACCGTGACAGTGGCCGCAGCGGGCCGCCACGCGGCAGCGCGAGCACGCCACGACCGGCAGGTAACCCGAACGCGGCACCTGCACCAGCACCGGGCCGTGCTCAAGGGCCTCCCGTGCGGCCCGCCACGCGGCGGACGGCAGCCGGGCCGCGGCGGCGGCACCGTCCCGCGCCAGCTCGACGGACGTCAGCGCCCGCACACGCGGCGCACGGGACCGCACCACGTCCCGGGGTGCCGCGAGCTCACGTGCCCAGCCGGACGCCAGCAGAGCCTGCGCCTGCACCGTGCGCCCCGGCGAACCCAGCAGGAACGCCGCGTCCTCCCGCTCCGCCCGCAGCGCCAGCACGTCGCGGGCGTGCGGGTACGGGGAGTGCGGCTCCGCCAGGGTGTCCTCGCCGTCGCCCCACAGGACCACCAGGCCGAGGTCGGCGACCGGCGCGAACATCGCCGCCCGGGTACCGACCACCACCCGCGCGGCGCCCCGCAGAGCACGCAGGAATGCCCGGTAGCGGGGTGCGGGACCGTCGTCCGCGAGGAGCCGCACGACGTCGTCCGACCCGAGCCCGGCGACCTCCAGCGCCGTGGTGACCCGTGCCGCGTCCCGGGCGTCCGGCACGACGACGAGCGCCCCCCGGCCACCCGCGACACACGCCCGCACCGCCTGTGCGACGGCGGCCGCCCAGTGCGGCGTGCCAGCTCCCACGCCAGCTCCGGTGCCGGTGCCGGCATCCCTGCCCACGCCGGGCAGGGCGGACCACACGGCCCGTGGCGCCTCGCCGGCCAGGATCCGGCGCAGATAGGCCTCGCCCCCGCGGTACGGCGCCCAGGCGGAGGACCCCGGCGGCGGGGAGGTGGCTCCGGAGGTCTCGACAGGCTCGACCGACGGCCGGGCCGTCGGGTCAGCCGGCAGGTCAGCAGCCGGCGCCGGTTCCTTCTCCACACGCGCGTGCCGGGGCGGCAGGGCCAGGCGCAGCACGTCCGCGAGCGTTCCCGCGTACCGGTTCGCGACGGCCCGGCACAGCTCCAGCACCTGTGGGGTGAGCACCCGCTCGCCGGACACCACCTTGCGCAGCGGTACGAGGCGGCCGTCGTGGTCGGAGGTCTCCTGGCGGGCCACGACGTACCCGGCGACGTCCTGCCTGCCGAACCGGGCCTTGACGCGGACGCCGGGCTGGGCGTCGTCGGCCATGGTGACCGGGACGAGGTAGTCGTACGCCTGGTCGAGGTGTGCGGGCTGCAGGTCGAGCACGACGCGCGCCACCGGCAGCGTCTCCGTGATCGGGATCCCGTTGGTCTCGGCCTGGTCGAGCGGGTTCCGGGACCCGGTCTCACCACCCTTGCCGCCCTTGCCGCGTGCAGGGGCCGGCGCCGCACCCACCTCGTCCAGCCCCAGCAGCGCGCCGTCCGGCAGCGTGTCCTGCTCCGCGTCCCCGTTCACGCCCCTATCCCACCACGCGCCACCGACATCTCCCGGCGCACGCTCGGCAGCTGTCAGAACAGGCTCAGGAGGTCCTCGACGCGGTCCGTGCGCTCCCACGTGAAGTTCGGCAGGTCGCGCCCGAAGTGGCCGTAGGTCGACGTCGCACGGTAGATGGGCCGCAGCAGGTCGAGGTCGCGCACGATGGCGGCCGGACGGAGGTCGAACACCTCACGGATGGCAGCGGTGATCCGCTCGACCGGCACCGTCTCGGTACCGAACGTCTCGACGTAGAGGCCGACGGGGTGCGCCTTGCCGATCGCGTAGGCGACCTGAGCCTCGCAGCGCCGCGCGAGCCCCGCGGCGACCACGTTCTTGGCCACCCAGCGCATGGCGTACGCGGCGGACCGGTCCACCTTCGAGGGGTCCTTGCCCGAGAACGCCCCGCCACCGTGCCGCGCCATGCCGCCGTAGGTGTCGACGATGATCTTGCGGCCCGTCAGGCCGGCGTCGCCCTGCGGCCCGCCGATGACGAACTTGCCGGTCGGGTTCACGAACTGCTTGGCGCCCGACCATTCGAGGCCGGCGGTCGCCAGCACGGGGGCGATCACGTGCTCGGCCACCTCGACGTGCAGCTTCTCCTGCTGGACGTCGGCGTCGTGCTGCGTGGAGAGCACCACCGTGTCGACGGCCACGGGGCGGTCGCCGTCGTACCCGACCGTGACCTGGGTCTTGCCGTCCGGGCGCAGGCCCAGCACCTCGCCCGACTTCCGGACGGCGGCCAGCCGCTCCGAGAGGCGGTGCGCCAGCCAGCCGGCCACGGGCATCAGGGAGGGCGTCTCGTCCGACGCGTAGCCGAACATGAGCCCCTGGTCCCCCGCACCCTGGGCGTCCATGGGATCGAGGTCGCTCGTGTCGTCCCGCATCTCGAGGGCCTTGTCCACGCCCTGCGCGATGTCGGGCGACTGCTGGCCGATCGACACGGAGACGCCGCACGAGTCGGCGTCGAACCCGATGGTGGAGGACGTGTAGCCGATTCCCCGCACCACCTCACGCACGATCTGCGGGATCTCGACGTAAGCCTCGGTGGTGACCTCCCCCGCGACGTGCACCAGGCCGGTGGTGACCATGGTCTCCACCGCCACGCGCGACGCCGGGTCCTGCTCGAGGAGGGCGTCGAGGATCGCATCACTGATCTGATCGCAGACCTTGTCCGGGTGACCCTCGGTCACGGACTCGGACGTGAACAGACGCAGCTCGCTCATGCGCCCCAGCCTACTGTCTCGCACAGCGAACAGTCGATCCTGAAAGGTGAGACGGCGGTCACCACCGACGACCGATCAGCAGACCAGCTCACGGCAGGAGCTTGACGACAGCATCCCAGACGGCGTCGGCGACCTCGCGCTTGGTCCCGGAAGCCTGCCCGACGACGTCGCCAGCACCGTCCAGGAGGGTGACCTCGTTGCTGTCGGTGCCGAAACCGCGTCCGGAGCCGACGGCGTTGACCGCGATCAGGTCCGCACCCTTGCGGCGCGCCTTGGTACGGCCGTGGTCCAGCACGCTGCCGGACGCGTCGCCGGTCTCGGCCGCGAAGCCCACCACCACCTGGTCGGGGCGCAGGCGTTCGTGTGCCAGCTCCGCCAGGATGTCCGGGTTCTCCACCAGCTCGATCGGCGCGGGACCCTGGCCGGGCACCTTCTTGATCTTGGCGTCCGGCGTGGCGGCGGGCCGGAAGTCGGCGACCGCCGCGGCCATCACCACGACGTCCGCCTCAACGCCCGCGGCGCGTACGGCGGAGCGCAGCTCGGCGGTGGACTCGACCCGCACGACGGAGCAGGCGAGCCGGTCTGACGCACCGCGGGCGGCATCGACCTGGTCGGTCACGTCCTGGGCGAGGTTCGCCGCCACCAGCGTCACGTCGGCGCCGCGCGCCGCGGCCGCCTGCGCCAGAGCGACACCCTGGCGTCCGCTGGACCGGTTGCCGATGAACCGCACGGGGTCGATGGGTTCCCGCGTGCCCCCCGCGGAGACGACGACACGACGCCCGGCCAGGTCCTGCGGCAGGTCCTGGGACTGGTCCTGGGACTGGTCCTGTGGCTGGCCCTGTGACTGGTCCTGTGACTGGTCCTGCGGGGTGGAGCCGACCAGCGAGGCGTCGACCAGGGAGAGCGCCTCGCGCGCGATGTCCTCGGGCTCGGGCAGCCGGCCAGGGCCGGTGTCCACGCCGGTGAGCCGGCCCGATGCGGGCTCGATCACGTGCACGCCGCGCTCGCGCAGCGTCGCCACGTTCGACCGCGTCGCGGGGTGGTCCCACATCTCGGTGTGCATCGCGGGAGCGAACACCACAGGGCAGCGGGCTGCCAGCAGCGTCGTGGTCAGCAGGTCGTCGGCAAGGCCGGCGACGGCCCGCGCCATGAAGTCGGCGGTCGCCGGGGCGACGATCACGAGGTCGGCGCCCTTGCCCAGCGCCACGTGCTGCACGCCGGGCACGTCGTCGAACACCTCGGTGCTGACGGGCTCGCCCGACAGCGCCTCGAAGGTCGGTGCACCCACGAACTCGAGCGCGGCACGAGTGGGGACCACCCGCACGGCGTGCCCCTGCTCGCGCAGGAGGCGCAGCAGGAGCACCGCCTTGTACGCGGCGATCCCCCCGGTCACGCCGAGGAGGATCCTCATCGGTGGTCACCCTTCGGCACGCTCGACGACAGGCTCATCACAAAGCCATCAGGAAGGTCCGGAACCGCGCGGAGCGGCCGGTCAGGCCGGGAACTCGGGCAGCGGCTGCTCAGCCTTGGCTGCCGCGGCGGCGTCGGCCTGCGCCTGAACCTCCGCCGGGTCGACCTCCTCGATCGTGAGGAGGCCCTGGGTGATCTCGCGCATCGCGATGGAGAGCGGCTTCTCCTGGTTGCGGGTCTCGACGAGCGGGCCCACGTTCTCCAGGAGGCCCTCGTTGAGCTGCGAGTAGTAGGCGTTGATCTGACGGGCGCGCATGGACGCGTACAGCACGAGGCCGTACTTCGAGTCGATACGCTCGAGCAGCTCGTCGATCGGCGGGTCGGTGATGCCCTCGGGGGCGGCGACGGTTCCGGCCATGGTGAAGCTCCAGAAGTCTGAGGTACAGGGGGAAAGTCCGAGGGATGAGTCTACCTGGTCCATCGCTCGGAGGGGGCAGCGCGAAACGCCCGTCGCGGGACGGGCGTACGTACTGCGCGCTAGCCGGCGACAGGTGTGGTGGAACCCACACCCATGACGGAGACGAGCTCGTCCGTGGCGCGGTGCACGTCGTCGTTCACGATGGTGACGTCGAACTCCTTCTCCGCGGCGAGCTCGACCCGCGCGGTGGCGAGCCGGCGCTCGCGCTCCTCGGAGTCCTCGGTACCTCGTCCGACGAGCCGGCGGACCAGCTCGTCGAAGCTCGGCGGAGCGAGGAAGACGAACCGGGCCTCCAGGCCTGAGGCCGTCACCGCGTCGCGCACCTGGCGCGCGCCCTGGAGGTCGATCTCCAGGAGGACGGGCACCCCGGCGGCGAGCTTCTGCTCTACCGGCCGCCGTGGTGTCCCGTAACGGTTGTGGCCGTGCACCACTGCCCACTCGAGCATCTCGCCGGCGTCGACCATACGGTCGAACTCCTCCGGTGACACGAACAGGTAGTGCACTCCGTCCACCTCGCCCGGGCGCGGCGACCGGGTGGTCGCCGACACGGAGAGCCAGACCTGCGGATAACGATCCCGCACATCGGCGGAAACCGTGCCCTTGCCCACCGCGGTGGGGCCTGCGAGCACGGTCAGCCGTGCGGGTTGTGTCGTACTGATCTCAGCCAAACCTTTCGATGAGCGCCGCCGTCTGGTGCGGTCCGAGGCCTCGGACGCGGCGGGTCTCGGCGATCCCGATCTCTTCCATGATCGCCCTGGCCTTAACCTTACCGACCCCAGGCAGCGACTCGAGCAACTGGACGACCTTGAGCTTGCCGACGACGTCGTCCTGCTGGCCCTGCTCGATGACCTCCTTGAGGGAGCCCTGCGAGTACTTCAGCTTGTTCTTGATCTCTGCCCGAGCGCGTCGCGCCTCGGCGGCCTTCTCGAGCGCTGCCGAACGCTGCTCGGGTGTGAGGGGAGGTAGTGCCACGCAAGTCACCTACTCGTGTCTCGACCGGCCTCCTGGCTCGGACGTCCGGTCCCTCGCTCAGGCTTGTAGCCCAAGTCCGTGACCTGGTCCGCGACCGGTCTGGTGTGAACTGCTGCATCGAAAGTAGCCACCGCCCCAGCGGTCGGCAATCGCAGAACGCTACTTCGTGAAAACTCATGCACATGCGCTTTTACGCATTTGGTACATTCCACAACAAAGCGCCCCCGATCCATAGGGATCGAGGGCGCTTTGTCCGAGGCGCGAGTTTCAGTCCCGCAGCGCGGTCTTCGCCTCCCGCGCGGCCGTTCGTGCGGCCCTCACCAGCGCGTCCAGGTCCGGTCCGGCGGCGAGCACAGCCCTCGACGACGACGCCAGCACGTTCCGCCGGGCGTCCCCGAAGGTCGTGGCGAGCTCCCGCTCCCCCGCGCCCTGAGCGCCCACACCGGGAGCCAGCAGGGGGCCGTTCACGGCCACCAGGTCGGTCCCCGTGGCGCCGACGGCGTCACCGATCGTCGCGCCCACCACGAGGCCCACGGATCCCATGGGCTGCGCGCCCGCGTTGAGCACCGCCGCCCGCGCGGCCATGAGCGCCGCCACCGTGCCACCCAGCGCGGCCTCCGGTCCCTCGGTGCGGGCGTGCTGCACCTCGAAGCCCTCCTTGTTGGAGGTGAGGCACAGCACGAACAGCCCGCGGCCCGTGGCCGCGGCCAGGTCCACGGCCGGCGCCAGCGAGCCGAACCCGAGGTACGGCGACACCGTGAGGGCGTCCCCGGCCAGCGGCGAGCCCTCCGCGAGGAACGCCTCCGCGTAGGCACCCATCGTCGAGCCGATGTCGCCCCGCTTGGCGTCGACGATCGTCAGGGTGCCGGAGCCCGCCGCACGGGCCGCGGCGATGACCTCCTCCAGGACCGCCAGCCCGCGTGAGCCGTGCCGCTCGAAGAACGCCGCCTGCGGCTTGAACGCCGCGACCTTGCCGCCGAGCGCGTCCACCACCCGCAGCGAGAACTCGCGCAGCCCGTCGACGTCGTCCCGCAGGCCCCAGGCCTGCAGGAGCGACGCGTGCGGGTCGATGCCCACGCACAACGGGCCTTGCTCGTCCATCGCGGCCGCCAGGCGGGCGCCGAAGGGCTCGGGACGGGTCACGGCAGGCTCGACCGACGACGGCTGGGTGCCGCTCACGCACCGACTCCCGCCGTGCTCACCGCTGACTTGGCCGCCGCCAGCCGCGCCACCGTCGCGGCCTGGTGCTCCTGGAGGCTCGCCACCTCGAACGGTCCGGCGAGCACCGCCTCGATGCCCTGCACGGCCGCCGCGAGCTGGTCCACGGTGGTCGCGATCGGCTTGTCGGCCGCCGTCGTGGCCGCGCGGATCTCGTAGCCGTCGGCGCGGGCGCCCTGGCCGGAGGGCGAGTTCACGACGAGGTCGATCATGCCCTCGGTGATGAGGCCCACGACCGTGAGCTCACCGTCCGGGCCCCGACCCTCTGTGTGCTTGCGCACCACCGTCGCCTCGATGCCGTTGCGGCGCAGCACGGTGGCGGTGCCCTCTGTCGCCAGGACCTTGAACCCGAGCTCCACCAGGCGCTTCACGGGGAAGACGACGTGCCGCTTGTCGCTGTCCGCCACCGACACGAACACCGTGCCCGACGTCGGCAGCCCGCCGAACGCCGCGGCCTGCGACTTCGCGAAGGCGTGCGGGAAGTCCTTGTCGAAGCCCATGACCTCGCCGGTGGAGCGCATCTCCGGGCCGAGCACCGAGTCGACGACCAGACCCTCCCGCGTACGGAACCGCTTGAACGGCAGCACCGCCTCCTTGACCGCCAGCGGGGCGCCCAGGTCGAGCGTCGCGCCGTCGTGCTCCGGGAGCATCCCCTCGGCCCGCAGGTCGGCGATCGAGTCCCCGACCATCACCCGGGCGGCCGCCTTGGCGAGCGGCGTACCCGTCGCCTTGGAGACGAACGGCACGGTGCGCGACGCGCGAGGGTTGGCCTCCAGGACGTACAGCACGTCGCTCACGAGCGCGTACTGGACGTTGAGCAGGCCCCGCACCCCGACACCCCGGGCGATGGCCTCGGTGGAGCGGCGGATGCGCGCGATCTCGGTCTCGCTCAGCGAGACGGGGGGCAGCACGCAGGCCGAGTCGCCCGAGTGGATGCCGGCCTCCTCGATGTGCTCCATGACGCCGCCGAGGAACATCTCCTCACCGTCGAACAGGGCGTCGACGTCGATCTCCATCGCGTCGTCGAGGAAGCGGTCGATGAGCAGCGGCGCGGCCAGCGTGCCGTGCGCTCCGGAGTCGGCGTGCGAGACGGCGGCCGCCTCCAGGGCGCGCTCCACGTACCCGGTCAGCTGGTCCTCGCTGTAGACGATCTCCATGCCGCGGCCACCCAGTACGTACGACGGACGCACCAGCACGGGGTAGCCGATGCGGTCCGCGATCTCGCGAGCCTGCGGGAGGGACCGTGCCGTGCCGAAGGCCGGGGCCGGGAGACCCGCGTCGAGCAGGACCTGCCCGAAGATGCCGCGGTCCTCGGCGGCGTCGATGGCCTCCGGGCTGGTGCCCAGGATCGGCAGCCCGGCCTCGGCCAGGCGCCGCGCGAGACCCAGCGGCGTCTGGCCGCCGAGCTGCACGATGATGCCCTTGACCGGCCCGGCCGCGAGCTCGGCCTGGTAGACCTCCAGCACGTCCTCGAAGGTCAGCGGCTCGAAGTAGAGGCGGTCGGACGTGTCGTAGTCCGTGGAGACCGTCTCCGGGTTGCAGTTGACCATGACGGTCTCGTACTTGTCCTTCAGCGCCAGCGTCGCGTGCACGCAGGAGTAGTCGAACTCGATGCCCTGCCCGATGCGGTTGGGGCCGGAGCCCAGGATGATCACCGCCTCGCGCTCACGGGGTGCCACCTCGGTCTCGGTGTCGTAGCTCGAGTAGTGGTACGGCGTCTTGGCGGCGAACTCGGCGGCGCAGGTGTCCACGGTCTTGTAGACCGGGCGGACGCCCAGCGCGTAACGGATCTCGCGCACCGTGACCTCGCCCGAGGAGCTCATGCCGCGCAGGCGTGCGATCTGGGCGTCGGACAGCCCGTGCCGCTTGGCGTGGCGCAGCACGTCCTCGGTGAGCGTGGGCGACGCCGCGACCTCGGCGGCCACCTCGTTGACGAGCTGGATCTGGTCCAGGAACCAGGGGTCGATCTTGGTGGCGTCGAAGACCTGCTCGAGGGTGGTCTCGCCGGTGGCGACCGCGCGCAGCGCCTGCTGGACCCCGACCATGCGGCCCTCGGTGGGGCGCTGGATCTCCTTGAGGAGGGTGGCCAGCTCCTCGCCCGACGGGGCGTCGCCGTCCCAGTGAAACTGCACGCCGCCCTTGTCGATGGAGCGCAGGGCCTTGCCGAGCGCCTCGGTGAAGTTGCGGCCCAGTGCCATGGCCTCGCCCACGGACTTCATGGTCGTGGTGAGGGTGTCGTCGGCGGCGGGGAACTTCTCGAAGGCGAACCGCGGGACCTTGACCACCACGTAGTCGAGCGTGGGCTCGAAGCTCGCGGGGGTCACCTTGGTGATGTCGTTCGGGATCTCGTCGAGCGTGTAGCCGACGGCGAGCTTGGCCGCGATCTTCGCGATCGGGAAGCCCGTCGCCTTGGAGGCCAGCGCCGAGGAGCGGGACACGCGGGGGTTCATCTCGATGACGATGATCCGGCCGTCGACCGGGTCGATGGCGAACTGGATGTTGCAGCCGCCGGTGTCGACGCCGACCTCACGGATCACGGCGATGCCGATGTCGCGCAGCCTCTGGTACTCGCGGTCGGTCAGGGTCATCGCGGGGGCCACGGTCACGGAGTCGCCGGTGTGCACGCCCACGGGGTCGACGTTCTCGATGGAGCAGACCACCACGACGTTGTCGTCCCGGTCGCGCATGAGCTCCAGCTCATACTCCTTCCACCCCAGGATGGACTCCTCCAGGAGCACCTCCGTGGTGGGCGAGTAGTGCAGACCCTGCCCGACGATGCGGTGCAGGTCCGCCTCGTCGTAGGCCAGGCCGGAGCCGAGGCCGCCCATGGTGAAGGACGGGCGCACGACCATCGGGTAGCCGAGGACCTCGGCCGCCTTCAGCGCCTCCTCGATGGAGTGCACGATCTCGGAGCGCGCGGACTCGCCGCCGCACTTCTCGACGACGTCCTTGAACTGCTGGCGGTCCTCGCCCTTCTGGATGGCGGGGATGTTGGCGCCGATCAGCTCGACGCCGTACTTCTCGAGCACCCCCGCCTCGTCGAGCGCGATGGCGGCGTTGAGCGCCGTCTGGCCGCCCAGCGTGGGCAGGAGGGCGTCGGGGCGCTCCTTGGCGATGATCGTGGTGAGGACCTCGGTGGTGATGGGCTCCACGTAGGTGGCGTCCGCGAACTCGGGGTCGGTCATGATCGTGGCCGGGTTCGAGTTGACCAGGATGACCCGCAGGCCCTCCTCGCGGAGCACCCGGCACGCCTGGGTGCCGGAGTAGTCGAACTCGCAGGCCTGGCCGATGACGATCGGGCCGGACCCGATGACAAGGACCGAGGAGATGTCGGAACGGCGAGGCATCAGTGGTTCTCCTCGGTGTTGAGCTGTGCGGTGGTGGTAGCGGTCTTGACGGCGGGCGGCCAGGCCGACGGGTCCGTCATGAGGCCGACGAACCGGTCGAACAGGTAGGCGGCGTCGTGCGGGCCGGCGGCCGCCTCGGGGTGGTACTGCACCGAGAACGCGGGCAGGTCCAGGCATGTCAGGCCCTCGACCACCCGGTCGTTCAGGCCGACATGGGAGACGACGACACGGCCGTAGCGGCCGCCGTCATGGGGGGCGGTCGAGCCTGCCTCGTCGAGCGGGGCGTCGACGGCGAAGCCGTGGTTGTGCGCGGTCACCTCCACCTTGGCGGTGGTGCGGTCCAGCACCGGCTGGTTGATGCCGCGGTGCCCGTACCCGAGCTTGTAGGTGCCGTAGCCGAGAGCCCGGCCCAGGAGCTGGTTGCCGAAGCAGATGCCGAAGAACGGGATCTTGCGGTCCAGGACGGCGCGCAGCAGCTCGACCTCGTGGCTCGACGCGCTCGGGTCACCGGGGCCGTTGGAGAAGAACACGCCGTGGGGCGTGCCGTCGCCGGGCAGGGCGGCCTCGATGTCCACGATCGACGAGGACTGCGGTACGACGACGACGCGCACGCCCCGCTCCGCGAGGCGCACCGGCGTCATGGTCTTGATGCCGAGGTCGACGGCGACGACCGTCGCGACGGGGGCACGGCCCTCGAACTCGCCCGTCGGCTCGACGGTGTAGGCCTCCGTCGTGGACACCTCGCGGGCCAGGTCGGCGCCCGCCATCTGCGGGGAGGCCTGCACCTGCGCGACGAGCTCCTCAACGGGGCGCGGGTACCCGCCGCGGACCAGGTCCTCGCCGGAGAAGATGCCGGCGCGCATCACGCCTTCCTCACGCAGCCGGCGGGTCAGGGCGCGGGTGTCGACGTCGGAGATGCCGACGATGCCCTGCTCGGCGAGCTCTTCGCCGAGCGAGTGCTGCGCGCGCCAGCTCGACACGCGGCGTGCGGGGTCACGGACCACGTAGCCGGAGACCCAGATCTGGCCGGACTCCGGATCCTCGTCGTTGACCCCGGTGTTGCCGATGTGCGGCGCCGTCATGACGACGATCTGCCGGTGGTAGGACGGGTCCGTCAGCGTCTCCTGGTACCCGGTCATGCCGGTGGAGAAGACGATCTCGCCGAACGTGGTGCCCGTCGCGCCGTACGCGCGGCCGCGATAGGTGGTGCCGTCCTCGAGGACCAGTGCTGCGGATGTTGCGGGGGATGTCATCGGGATGGTCACCGGGCCTCCTGCTGGTGCGGGTACTGCTGGTGCGGGTACTGCTGGTGCGGGTACTGCTCGGGGAGCTGCTGGGTCTGCTCCGGCTGCTGTGGCTGCTGCGGCTGCTGCGGCTGCTGGGCGGCCAGGAGGTACCGGACGGCGTCGACGAGCGCGCCCCGGTCCTCGGCGCGCCGGGTGCGCAGGCCGGAGTCGACCAGGGCTGCCCCGACGCCGTCGGCCTCGGGGACCGCCCAGGTCAGGATGACGAGGCCGTCGGCGCCGACGTACTTGCCGGCCATGCCTGGGGCGAGCCCCGCGCTGCGGATGGCGTGGACGGGCGCCCAGAGGTCGTCGGCGCCCTCCCGCTCGACCAGGACTCCGCCGTCGTGCACGGAGACGAGGGCGTTCGACCGGTCGCCCAGCCCGTGCGCGCCGACCCGGGCGAGCCAGTCGCCGTGCAGCGTCGTGGAGACGTAGACCGCCTCCAGCGGGCCGAACCGCACTGGACCGACGCTGTCCGGGCCCGGCACCACCGGCGGCACCGGCACGAGCGTGGTGGTGCGCTGCGCGAGCCGGCGTCGTCCGATGAGCGTCACGAACAGCACCAGGAAGATCGCAAGGGCGACCAGCAGTACGACAGACAGGATCCTCATCGCGTGACTCCTTCAAGGGTCTTACCGTCAGTTGCAGCGCCGTCGACCACAGCGCCGTCGACCACAGCGCCGTCGAGCACCGTCGCGCGGCCGCGCAGGAACGTCGCGACCACGCGGCCCGGCAGCTCCATCCCGGCGAACGGCGTGTTGTCGCTCGCGGTGACCTGGCTGCGGCCGTCGATCGTCCGGGCGGCGGACGGGTCGACCAGCGTCAGGTTGGCCGGCTCGCCGACGGCGATGGGCCGGCCCTGGCTCTCGGTGATCCGGCCGATGCGCGCTGGGTTCTCCGACAGCACGCGGGCGACGTCGGCCCAGGTCATGCGGCCGGTGTCGACCATGGTCTGCTGCACGACGGACAGCGCCGTCTCCAGGCCGGTCATGCCGAACGCGGCGGACGACCACTCGCAGTCCTTGTCCTCGACCGGGTGCGGCGCGTGGTCGGTCGCGACGATGTCGATGGTGCCGTCGGCGAGGCCCGCGCGGACGGCCTCGACGTCCTTGGCGGTACGCAGCGGCGGGTTCACCTTGAACACCGGGTCGTAGTCGCGGGCCAGGTCGTCGGTGAGGACCAGGTGGTGCGGCGTCACCTCGGCGGTGACGTCGATGCCGCGGCCCTTGGCCCAACGGATGATCTCCACCGAGCCGGCGGTGGACAGGTGGCACACGTGCAGCCGCGAGCCGACGTGCTCGGCCAGCAGCACGTCGCGGGCGATGATCGACTCCTCGGCGACCGCGGGCCAGCCCGTCAGGCCGATCTGCGCGGAGACGACGCCCTCGTTCATCTGCGCGCCCTCGGTGAGGCGCGGCTCCTGCGCGTGCTGGGCCACGACACCGTCGAACGCCTTGACGTACTCGAGCGCGCGGCGCATCAGGACCGGGTCGTGCACGCACTTGCCGTCGTCCGAGAAGACACGGACGCGGGCCGCGGAGTCGGCCATGGCGCCCAGCTCGGCGAGCTTCTCGCCGCCCAGCCCCACGGTCACCGCACCGACGGGGTGCACATCCACCCAGCCTGCCTCCTGGCCCAGGCGGTACACCTGCTCGACGACGCCCGCGGTGTCCTGCGTCGGCGTCGTGTTCGCCATGGCGTGCACGGCGGTGAAGCCGCCGGCCGCCGCCGCACGGGTCCCGGAGAACACGGTCTCCGCGTCCTCCCGGCCGGGTTCACGCAGGTGGGTGTGCAGGTCGACGAGACCCGGCAGCAGCACGTGCCCCTCGGCCCGGACCTCGATCACGTCACCGGTCACGTCACCGGTCACGGCCTCGGGTACCTCGACGGTCCCGGACGCGCCGATCGCCGCGATCACGCCGTCGGCCAGCACGACGTCGACCGGGTCCGTGCCGTAGGGACGTACCCCACGCAGAACGTAGGTCGCGGACGTCGGTGTGCTCACAGGGTGTTCCTCTCGTCGGTGCCGGCTGCGTCGGTCCCAGCCAGCAGCAGGTACAGGGCGGCCATCCGGACGGCCACGCCGTTCGCCACCTGCTCCACGATCACGGAGCGCGGGTGGTCGGCCGCGGCCGCGGAGATCTCCAGGCCGCGGTTCATCGGACCGGGGTGCATCACTATCGAATGGTCGGGCAGCACCGCGAGGCGACGCGCGTCGAACCCGAACTTGCGGCTGTACTCCATGGGGCTCGGGAAGAACGAGCCAGAACCGCCCGACATCCGCTCACGCTGCACCCGCAGCATCATGACCGCATCCGGCTGCCACTGCTCGAGCGTCTCGTCCAGGTGGTAGGACACGCGGCACGGCCATGTCTCCACGCCCACCGGGACCAGGGTCGGCGGCGCGACCAGCGTCACCTCGGCGCCGAGGGTGTGCAGCAGGTACACGTTCGAGCGGGCGACGCGCGAGTGCAGCACGTCCCCCACGATCGCCACGCGCAGCCCGGACAGGTCCGCACCCGCGGAGGTGTCGGTCCCGCGACCGTCCTCACCGACGTTGCCCACCAGGTGCCGGCGGATCGTGAACGCGTCCAGCAGGGCCTGGGTCGGGTGCTGGTGCATGCCGTCACCCGCGTTGAGCACGCCGGCGTCGAGCCAGCCCGCGTGCGCCAGCTGGTGGGCGGCGCCCGAGGCCGAGTGGCGCACGACCACGGCGTCGGCCCCCATGGCGTGCAGGGTGAGCGCGGTGTCCTTCAGGGACTCGCCCTTGGACACGCTCGACCCCTTGGCCGAGAAGTTGATGACGTCGGCGGACAACCGCTTGGCCGCGGTCTCGAACGAGATCCGGGTGCGCGTGGAGTCCTCGTAGAACAGGTTCACCACGGTGCGCCCGCGCAGCGTCGGCAGCTTCTTGTTCTCCCGCGACTGGGTGGCGGCCATCTGCGCGGAGGTGTCCAGCAGCAGGATCGCGTCGCCCTTCGACAGGCCCTGGGTGGTCAGGAGGTGCTTCATCGCGCACCCCCGCTCTCGCCCGTCGAGGCCGGGGTCATCGAGGCTGGGGTCGTCGAGGCTGCGCTGATCACCACGGCGTCGACGCCGCCGTCGACGTCGGCGAGCCGGACCCGCACACGTTCGCTACGTGACGTGGGGAGGTTCTTGCCCACGTAGTCCGCCCGGATCGGGAGCTCGCGGTGCCCGCGGTCCACCAGGGCCGCGAGCTGCACCACCCGGGGGCGGCCCAGGTCGTTCAGCGCGTCGAGCGCCGCGCGGATGGTGCGGCCCGAGAAGAGGACGTCGTCCACCAGGACCACGACCTTGTCGTCGATGGTGCCGTCGAGACTGCCCGGCAGGACCGTCTGCCCGACGGCGCGCGTGGGCTGCCGGCGGAGGTCGTCGCGGTACATGGTGACGTCGAGGGTGCCGTACTCGCCGTTGAAGGCGGGCTCGATCTCCGCCAGGCGTTCCGCCAGCCGGCGGGCGAGCTGCACACCACGCGTCGGGATACCGAGCAGAAGGAGGTCGGCGGCCCCCTTGTTCCGCTCCACGATCTCGTGCGCGATGCGGGTCAGGGCCCGAGCGATGTCGGCCTCGCCGAGCACCGTCCGCGCTGCGAGGATGCTGGGGTCCGCGCTGGGGTCCGTGCTCGATGGGGGGCTGGATTCGGGCATGCGGCTGCCAGGATTCATCTGGCGACCTCCTTCTCCGCCTCACGGGACGGGATTAAAGGGAGTCTGACAGCCACCACCTTAACCCGCCGGACATGTGCCGGATGCCGGGGCAGCCGCCCGCCGGAGCGGTGTTGCTCACACCCCGCGCGGGGTGTCCGACCCTGTGCCGGACGCCGTGCCGGACGCCGTGCCGGACGCCGTGTCCGACGCCGTGTCCGACGCGATGCCCTCGGCGATGCGCGCGATGCGACCCAGCCGCGTCTCCCACGCGTCCCCGATGCGCTCCAGCCGCCGCCCCAGCGCCGTCAGCTCGGCACCGAGGGCGCGGTACCGGCGCTCGCGGCCGACCATCCGCGACTCGACGAGCCCGGCGCCCTCCAGCACCGCCAGGTGCTTGGCGATCGCCTGCCGGGTCACCGGCAGCCCTTCGGCCAGGACCGACGCCGTCAGGCCCGCCGCGCCGTCGTCACCCGCCAGCGCCTCCAGCACCGCCCAGCGGGTCTCGTCGGCGAGGGCCGCGAACGCCGTGACGGGCGACCCGGAGGCCGCCGCGCCCGGCCCGGTCACCACGTGCGCGACTCGACGTACTCGACGAGCTCGTCCAGCTCGATGTCCCAGCCCTCGCGGTTGCCGTCGAGGGCTGCGCGCAAAGCGTCGTCCGTGTCGCCGCTGAAACCGGTCTCATAGACCGTGAGAGAGGTGCCGTCGCCGTCCTCCCGCAGGGTGAACTCTGCCTCGGTCATTCGGTCGGGGTCGTCCTGCGACTGACCCCACCGGTAGGCGAGCAACCGGCCCGGCTCCACCCGGGTCACCTCGAAGGCGAACCAGCCCTCGCCCGGGAAGTGCAGGCGGCCGCGCGTGCCCGGGCCGAGCGGGCCGCCGCCGTCGGTCTCGCAGCCGTCCCCGAACCAGCCGGCGACGTGCTCGGGCTCCGAGATGGCCCGCCAGACGGCATCGGGCTTGGCGGCGACCCGCACGGTACGGGTCACGGAGCGCGCGTCGAGGTCAACGGACGTGCGGGGCTGCGTGGTGGTCATGAGTTCCTCCGAGATCGTTCGAGCACGGTTCCGGTCAGGCGGCCTGCGGCTTCCGCCGCTGTGTGACCTACCCGCTGCCACTCGTCACCGTGCAACCTGGTGGTTGCACATCCAGGATGTCGCATGGCGCGCAGATGCGCAACCCTTAGGTTGCACATAACCTCGCAGCCTCGACGGACCCCGCTGCCGGTGCTGTCGGAACCCTGTGCTGTCGGAACCCTGTGCTGTCGGAACCCTGCGCGGCAGT
The DNA here is from genome assembly GCF_028994775.1 of Promicromonospora iranensis. Classification (GTDB taxonomy): domain Bacteria; phylum Actinomycetota; class Actinomycetes; order Actinomycetales; family Cellulomonadaceae; genus Promicromonospora; species Promicromonospora iranensis_A. Next base: position 469,775 of record NZ_JAJQMN010000005.1, read on the forward strand.
GCCGCCAGTGCTGTCAGTCGCGGAGCACCGACGCCGCCAGCCCCACCGCGACGGCCACGAGCCCGAGCACCATGCCGACGGTGCCCGGCCAACCGGCCAGGGCGAACCCGACGCCGCCGAGCCATCCGAACACGCTGGAACCCGCGTAGTACGCCAGGTTGTAGACAGCCGCCGCCTGGGTCCGGGCCCGCGGCGCGGCGACCGGTGTCCACCCGCTGGCCACGGCGTGCGCCCCGAAGAACCCGGCGGTCAGCACGACCAGGCCTGCCAGGAGCAGCGGCAACCAGGCCGACAGCGTCACCAGCACGCCGAGCGCCATGACTCCGCTCGAGGCGATCAGCACCCGGCGCCGCCCGTGCCGCACGACCAGTCGGCCGGTCCGCGCCGACGACCACGTCCCGGCCAGGTAGGCGAGGAACACGAGGCTCACCACGCCGGAAGACAGCCCGAACGGCTCGTCGGCCAGGCGGAAGCCGAGGTAGTTGTAGACCGCCACGAAGCCGCCCATGAGCAGCAGGCCCTGGGCGTCGAGCGCGAGCAGCCGCGGGCTGAACAGCACCCGGAGCCGTCTGGACCTGTCGCGGCTGGAGCTGTCACCGTCGCCGCCACCGCCACCGCCACCGTCGCCGCCACCGCCGTCCGACGATCGGCCCCGTGCCGGCTCCCCCGGCAGGTCCCGCGGCGCCAGCCAGACGAACACGCCCGTCGCGACCAGGCATGCGACGGCGACGGCGCCCACGCCGGCGCGCCAGCCGAAGAGCTCCGCGACGCCGCCCGACACCAGCCGGCCCACGAGCCCGCCCATCGAGGTGCCCGCCACGTAGGTCCCCGCCGCGCGTGGCACGGCCGACGCGGCGCCGGCGTCGGTCAGCATCTCGGTCAGGTACGCCATGGCGACGGCGGGCACGCCCGCGACGAGCAGCCCTTCGACGGCCCGGCCGGCGATGATCAGGCCGAACGTCGGCGCGAACGGGACCGCCAGCCCGACCGCTGTCGCGCCGAGCATCGCGATGGTCATCGCCCGCACCCGTCCCACGCGGTCGGCCACCCAGGCCCAGGGCAGGACGCCCGCGGCCAGGCCGAGCGTGGCGGCGGAGACGAGCAACGCTGTCGCGGAGGCCGACGTCGCGAGGTCGCGGGCGGCGTCCGGCAGGACCGACTGCGGGGCGTAGAGCTGCGCGAACGCAGCGGTCCCAGCACCGAACAGGGCGACGAGCAGACGTCGCTCGTCGAACCGTTCAGCGCCGGGACCGGTGCTCACGCGTGCTGCCGGCTTGCACCGGCGATCCTGCCGGAACTCACGCCAGCAGGGTCGGCTTCAGATCCTTGACCCGGCCGAGCAGTCCGTTCACGAAGGCCGGGGAGTCGTCGGTGGACAGGTCGCCCGCGAGGTCGACCGCCTCGTCCAGTGCGACGGCGTCGGGCACCTCGTCGTTGAAGAGGACCTCCCAGGAGCCGATCCGCAGCAGTGCGCGGTCGACCGCGGGCATGCGCTGGAGAGTCCAGCCCTGCGAGTACGTCTCCAGCACCTCGTCGATGCGGTCGCGGTGCGCGACCACACCCTCGACGATGTCGACCGTGTACTGCGGCACGGCCGCCTCGGTGTGCGGCACGGCCACGCGGTCGGCGAGGAGCTTCAGCGGGTCGATGCCCCGCTGCTCCGCCTCGAAGAGGATGTCGGCGGCGCGCTTGCGCGCCTTGGTGCGTGCGCCCATGGTCTCTCTCTGCTACGGAAGGTCACTACTGAAGCTGTGCTACGAAACCTGCTGGTGGGCTGTGGAGCCTCAGCCCCGCGTCACTCCGTGACGCGACCGAGGTAGTCGCCCGTGCGCGTGTCGACCTTGACCTTGACACCCTGCTCGAGGAACAGCGGGACCTGGATCTCGGCACCCGTCTCGAGGGTCGCCGGCTTGGTGCCGCCCGTGGACCGGTCGCCCTGCAGGCCCGGCTCGGTGTAGGTGATCTCCAGGACGACGGACGTCGGCAGCTCGATGTACAGCGGCGTGCCGTCGTTCGAGGCGAGCATGACGCTCATGCCCTCGAGCATGTAGTCCTTCGCGTCACCGACGGTCGCCGCGGGCACGGTCACCTGGTCGTACGTGTCGGTGTCCATGAAGACGAAGTCCTCGCCGTCCATGTACAGGTACTGGAAGTCGCGGCGGTCCACGTTGGCCGTCTCGACCTTGATGCCGGCGTTGAACGTCTTGTCGACGACCTTGCCCGACAGCACGTTCTTCATCTTCGTTCGGACGAACGCTCCACCCTTGCCCGGCTTGACATGCTGGAACTCGATGACGGACCAGAGGTTCCCGTCGATACGGAGCACGGTGCCGTTCTTGATGTCGTTGGAGGTAGCCACGTTCGTCTTCCTGTGTCGGTGAAGGTGTACCCAGGGCACGCCGACAACAGGCCGGCGGCTGGGGTGATCAAGCTGAGTGATCAAGCAGGTGTCAAGCAGCAGCGGTCAAGTCTAACGGACCGTGGGATCTGACGGGACAGTTCGAGCGGACGGCCCGACGAACCATCAGACCACCAGCGCGTTCATCGCGGCGAGGCCCAGGAGCCCCATCGCCACCGACCAGATCAACGAGGCGAGCGTGCCCACGACGAACCGCTCCGACGCCACCGGCTGGTCACGCAGCTCGGCGTAGCGGCCGAGCCCCTTGATCGCGACCACTATCGCGATGCCGTAGGGGTAGCCGGCCAGGAGGGCGCCGGTGATCGCCAGGCGCTCCAGCACGCCGAGCCAGGCACCGCCCCGCAGGATGTCCATGGCTTCCGGGTTCATGGTGCCGGTCGGCGGTTCGTCGCCGTCGCCGGCCTGTCCGCTCTTCGGAGTGCCGCGCGGCTCGTCGTCACCCGCTTCGAGCGCCTGCGGCACGACGGGCGGCTCGTACGGCTCGTAACGCGCCCAGGGCAGGTCGCCCCCGCTGGCCTTGCGCAGCACCCAGGGCACCACCCACGAACCCACGATGACGCTCAAGAACAGCGTGACGAGCCAGATCGCCACCGCCACCACCCACTGCCACCCGTCGATGGTCTCCAGCATTTCCCAGGTCACGGTGCCACGTCCCCCTCAGCTCTGCGCACGCTCGGTCTCGGCATGCGTCGTCCTTGCCCTGCGGTTTCCCGTCCCAGCGGCAGCTCCGCCCGCGACGTCCGCCTCTTCGCCCGTCGAGCTGCTCAGCTCGGCGAGCAGCCGCACCGCCACCGGACGCACCGCTTCTTCTTCCTGCCAGAGCGCCGCACGGACCCGCTGGCTCACCGCCTGCTCGCTGACCTTCAGGGACTGGGCGACGATCCGCTGTCGTCCCGGTTTGTCCTCGAGCGTGGCGAGCGTATCGGCGACCTCCCACCCGTGGGGAGTCCTGCGCGCGCGAATCGCGGCGAGAAGACGAAGCAGGGCCTCGACCTCGGCGGCCAGGTCCGGCTGGGTTGGGCCCGGTGCGGGCCCCTCGACGGCGATCGAGGTACCCCTGCCGCGGGTCTTGGCCCGCTCGACGGCGTCGCGGGCGCGGTAGAACGCGAATCCGCGCGCCTCGCGCGACACGGTGGGCAACGGGCCCTCGACCGGGCCGACGCCGATACCCACGCTCCAGCCCTGATCACGCAGGAGGTGCAGCGCGATGTCTATCGCGAGCTCGGCACCGTCCCGCCCGACCGCGAGGATGCCCTGCACCTCGTCGCCCACCGTGCGCTCGAACGGCACCACCACCCCATCGCGCCCGCGCGTCAGGTCCTCGAGCTCGGCAAGGACCTCGGGAACCCGGTCGGCGGCGTAGGTCGAGCCTCGCTGGTCGACGGTGAGGACGATCATGCACTCAAGCCTAGACCCTTCAGGAGAAGTCCTCAAGCCTGGGGGCTTAAACAGAAGACCTCAAGCTTATCGACTTGACTGCTGTCGTCTTGCCAGTTCTTGCAGATATCGCCGTGCCCGCCGCATGCCTCGCCCTGTGATGTGGCCCGCGTCCTACGACCGAGCCAGGGCCCTGGCTTCTAGCCCGCCAGCCGCCACGCGATCGCCGACAGCGCCAGCCGGTAGGAGTCGAAGCCGAACCCGGCGACGGTGCCGGTGGCGATCCCGGCCACCACCGAGTAGTGCCGGAACGACTCGCGCGTGGCCGGGTTGGACAGGTGCACCTCGACGAGCAGCAGGCCCGCTGTCGTGACCTGGGCGGCGGCGTCACGCAGCGCGTACGAGTAGTGCGTGAACGCCGCCGGGTTCAGCACCACGTGGGCGCCGGCGTCGACCGCCTCGTGGAGCCAGCCGACGATCTCCGACTCACCGTCGGTCTGCCGCACCTCGACGTCCAGCCCGAGCTCCTCGCCCCATTTCGCGGCGGCGATCGTGAGATCGGCCATCGAGGCGTGGCCGTAGATCTCGGGCTCGCGGACACCGAGCCGGCCGAGATTAGGACCGTTGAGCACGAGGACGCGGGGCAGTGCAGAAGCCATGGTCGCGAGCCTAGTGGGCACAGCGGCACTAGACCCTGCTTCTAGGCGTCAGACCGTTCCGCTGGGCGTCAGATCTTGCCGCTCCCGTGCGCGATCCGGTGCCCGCCCATCGCGTCGGCGACCCAGCGCACCGCCTCGGGGCGAAGCTCGTCCCAGCTCCAGAAGATGACGGCCAGGCAGGTGAGCGCCGCGCCGCCGGCCCGCCACTCGACGACCGGCGTGGCGACGCCGCACGTCCGGCACCCCAGGTCCGCCTCGCTCCCGGAGTCCCCCTCGCTCCAGGCCGCCGCCGCATCGTAGAACTGCCGCAGGCCCTCCTCGTCCGAGCAGGTCGGGCCGAACTCCTCCGGCGGCCCGAAGAACTCTCTTGTGGCCGAGCAGCGCGGGCACGTCACCGAGCCGACGTCGAACTGCCCGCCGTCCTGCACCTCACGGCCGACCCGGACCTGGACACCCCACGGTGTCTCTCCCGAGACCGACGTCTCCACGGTGTCGGCCCACGCGGGTCCCGCCGGATGACCGTCGCCCCCGAGGGCCGCGTCCGGAGACAGTTCCGGAAGGATCACCCCGCGCGCGACCAGGGCCTCCACCACCCGTCGCCCGACCTCGGGCGCGTCGTCCTCGGTCACGTCCAGGTCAGCGACCCACTCGTAGTACGTACCCACAGCTCTCCCTCATTCGGCGCGTCCGGTCGGCGCGCTCGGTCAGTTCGGCATCCGCCTCGACACCCGGCTCGGCATCGGTGCCGCTCTCCACCAGGTACCACCGTGCGGCTTTCTACCAGAGCCTTCGACGGGACCGCCCGCAAAGTCGCCCTCCACCAGCACCAACACCGTCACGCCCCGTCCGGCTCCAGCCCTTCCACCAGGAGCGTCCGCGGACCCGGGCCGGCCTCGGCGAGCTCGTCGTGCGGGTTGGTCAGCGCACAGCGACGCAGCGAGAGACACCCGCAACCGATGCAGTCGGTGAGGTGGTCCCGCAGCCGGGAGAGCTGCTCGATCCGCGCGTCGAGGTCGTCGTGCCAGGCCTGCGAGATCCGCCGCCAGTCCTTCGCAGTCGGAGTGCGGTCGCCGGGGAGCGTGGCCAGCGCTGCGCCGATATCGGCGAGCGGGATGCCGACGCGCTGCGACACCCGGATGAACGCCACCCGCCGCAGCGTCTCGCGCGGGTAACGTCGCTGGTTGCCCGACGTCCGCCGGCTCGCGATCAGCCCCTTGCGCTCGTAGAAGTGCAAAGCGGACACGGAGACGCCGCTCCGCGCGGCGAGGTCGCCGACAGTGAGCTCGTCACGGTCCCACGGGACGGCGGGGTTGGGTGCTTCCACAGGCGGCCTCCTACGGCTCTCGACAACTCCGGACGGCGGGCCGGGAGCGGCGGCGCCGAGCCGGCACAGGTCACGGTTGACCTCAAGTTTGGTTCAGGTTAAAGGATGACGGCATGGACGCCATCAGACACCACTCCTTCGGGCCGCCCGAGGTCCTCACGCTCGAGCAGGTCCCCGATCCCACACCGGGTCCCGGGGAGGTGCTCGTCGACGCCGTGGCACACGGCGTGCACCTCCTCGACACGAGCCTCCGCCGCGGCGAGGATGGCCCGCCGCTCGCCCTGCCGAGCCTCCCGACCATCCCGGGCCGCGAGATCGCGGGCACCGTCTCCGACGTCGGCCCCGGCGTCGACGCCGCGTGGATCGGACGACCGGTGGCGGCACACCTGGGCCGCGTGACGGACGGCGGCGGGTACGCCCGGCGCGTCGTCGTCGGCACCGACAAGCTGCACGTGATTCCCGATGGCCCGGACGGCGCTCCGCTCGATCCGTCCGACGCGATAGCGATGATCGGGACCGGACGGATGGCGGTCTACACCCTCGACATCGCGGCCGTGACCGCCGCCGACGTCGTCGTGGTGACAGGTGCCGCAGGCGGGCTTGGCACACTTTTTGTGCAAGAGGCGTTGAACACCGGCGCCCGCGTCGTCGCCCTGGCGAGCAGCCTGTCCAGACTCAAGGTCCTGGAGGATCTGGTGGGCCTGGAGGGCGCGGAGGACGGCAACCGCTTCGGCCGCCTCGCCCTGGTCGACTACTCCGCCCCCGACTGGACGGACACCGCCCGGGCCGCCCTGGGAGGCGCCCGCGCGACGCTCGTGTTCGACGGCGTCGGCGGAGACCTGGGCACCGCCGCGACCGCGCTGCTGGTGGGGCAGGGTCGTGCTGGTGCTGCTGGTGCTGCTGGTGCTGGTGGCGCCGGTGCTGCCGGTGACACCGTCAGCAGGAGCGTCTCGCCGCCCGCACGGCTCGTCGCCTACGGCTGGGCATCCGGTGCGCCGAACCGCTACACGTCCTGGGCGGACGCCGACCACGTCGAGCCGCCGTTCGAGGTTCGCTACGCCGTAGGGCCCGACGCTCCCCCGATGCCCGACCAACGGCCCTACCAGGAGCGCGCCCTGGCCCGTGCGGCGGCGGGCCGGTGGCGGGTGGCCACGCACCGCGTGCCGTTCGCCGAGGCCGCCCGGGCCCACCGCGAGCTGGAGGAGCGCCGCACCACCGGAAAGGTGGTGCTGGTGTGACCGCCACTGTGCCGACGTCCTCGTCGGTTTCCGCACCACCCGCGCCATCCGCGCCACCCCCGCAGTCCGCGCCACCCCCGCAGTCCGCATCACCCGCGCCTCCACCGTCGGGTCGGCTGAGCCGGGGCGGGCAGCGCCTCGTCCTCGCCGGGATGGTCGCGCTCTGCTCGCTCGGGGCGTTCGAGTCCCTCGCCGTGTCGACGGCGATGCCGACGGTCGCCGTCGAGCTGGACGGGCTGCGGTACTACACGCTGGCGTTCGCGGTGGCGTTCGCGACCAGCGTCGTCGGGATGCTCACGGCCGGACGCTGGTGCGATCGCAGCGGCCCCGCGCCGGCCATGTGGACCGGCGTGGCACTCTTCGTCGTCGGCCTCCTCGTGGCGGGCACGGCGACCGGCATGGGCGCCCTCGTCGCGGGACGTGCGGTGCAGGGCGTCGGCAACGGGCTCTTCGGTGTCGCGCTGTACGTCCTGGTCGCCCGCGTGTTCGCCACCGAGCGGCATGCCACCGTGTTCTCCGCGTTCGCCGCGGCGTGGGTGGTGCCCGCGATCGTCGGGCCAGGGCTCGCCGGACTCGTCGTGGACCACGTGGGCTGGCGCTGGGTGTTCCTCGGCGCCGCCGTACTGACCGTCCCAGCGGCACTTCTGATGCGGCCCGGCCTGACGGCCGCCCACGAGGACCGGCCCGTAGCGGCGACGCGCCCGGATGACGCTGGAGCGCCTGACACTGGGGCGCCTGACACTGCCGTGCCAGACGCCGCGGGCGGCCAGCCGGCAGCTCCCCCGCTGCACGCGCTGCGGCTTGCCCTGGCCGTGCTCCGGGCCGGGCGCGGCCTGCCGGCCGTCGTGTCGGTGCGGGCCCTGGTGTCGGCGGCGTTCGTGGGTTCCGAGGTGCTGCTGCCCCTGCTCCTGGTGCACGAGCGGCACCTGAGCCCTGGCGGCGCAGGCCTCATCCTCACGGTCGGAGCCCTCGGCTGGTCCGGAGCGTCCTGGGTTCGTGGCCGCGACCTGCTGCATCTGGGCCATGCCAGCTACGTACGGCTCGGCGGAAGCCTTCTCACCCTCGGGATGATCGGCGCTGCAGTCCTGGTGCTCCCGGACGTGCCGGCCTGGGTCGGGATGGCGTTCTGGGTGCTGTCCGGCAGCGGGATGGGTCTCGTCTACCCCACTCTGTCCGTCCTCACGCTCGAGTTGGCGGCGCCGCACGAACAGGGATCGGCCTCGTCGGCACTTCAGGTGGCGGACGCCGTAGCCGCCGCCGTCGCGTCCACTGCGACCGGTGCGCTCCTGTGGACCCTGCACGACGTCGTAGGCCTGCCCGCGTATGCGGCGGTGCTCGGGCTCACCGGGCTGCTGGCGATTGCGACCGTACTGCTGGCGGACCGGACCAGGCTTGTAGAGGACTGACCGAGAGCCGTGGGGCGACCTGGCGTGACAGATCAGGCCGCCCACGGCCACGGGGTCAGGTGCCCTCGGCCGGCAGTAGCCCGGTGGTCGGCAGGTCGCAAACCGCGGCCGGGTCTGCGGGCCCGTGGTCAGGTTGGCGCCCGGCGGTTCTGGTTGGTCGAGTCCCTCGGCGGGGTTAGGCGGCTTCGGATTCGGGTGGGGTTTCGATGGGTTCGGGCAGGGTGATGCGGTGTCCTCGGGCGTCGGTGAAGGCCCACCCGGTCTCCAGCAGGGTGCCCGGGACGGCAGCGCCGGTGGTGGTGCCGTCGCCGGTGGTGCCGGTTAGGGGTTTGCCTGTCCAGTGCATGGTGATGCCTTGGGTGTCGACGAGTTGGTGGTGGTACCAGCACAACAGGGCACTGTTGCTCACCGACGTGTTCCCGCCGTGGGCCCAGTGAGTGATCGCGTGGTGGACCTCGCACCGTGAGGGTGGTTGGTCGCATCCGGGGAAGACGCAGTGCCGGTCCCGAGCGATCACGGCTCGCCGCATCTGCCCGGTAACGGTGCGTTGAGCGCGTCCGACGTCCAGGACCGCACCATCAGGTCCGAACACAACCCGGGTGACCGCACTGTCACACGCCAACCGGCGTAGCAGTGCTCGTGGTGCACGGTCACCGGTCTCGGAGAACACCGGCCCACCACCGGACAACAACCCAGACATCGACAGTGTGCCGGCCACGCCCACGCCCGCGCTCGTACTCGTGCCCGTAACCGCTGTACCTGCACCCGTGCTTGTGCCTGGTGCGCCGGCGCCGGTGGGACGTCCTGGTACACGTCCTGGTGAACGGCCTGGTGTGGCGGGGCCTGGTGTGGCTTGTCCGCAGGTCAGGCACAGGCCCTCGCGGGTGCGGGTGGCCTGGGCGATCAGCTCGGTCCAGGACACCGTGACGTTCAGGTGGGGTGGGATCGCGGCGCCGGGTGAGGCCTGGTTGGTGTCCAGCACGATCCGGGCGAGGTCGGCCAGGCCCTGCGCGCGACGCTGGGTCGACGTGCGGGGGTCTTCTGCGGCGGGGGCGCCGATGATCGCGTTGATCGCAGCAGTGACCAGGAGGCCGTGTTC
>NZ_JAJQMN010000006.1 GCF_028994775.1 Promicromonospora iranensis
GAGCCAGGATCAAACTCTCCGTAAAAGAGAAACATCCACACCCACCCAAAAGGCGAGCATGAACAATGATACCGGCCAGATACAAATCTGATGATTTGTGTCCGTCCAAACAACCCCTCGCGACAATGCAACCCCACCAACCGGACGGTCAGCAAAGCCACACCCGACAAGGGTTAAAACATTTGGCATTGACTATCAAGCACACTGTTGAGTTCTCAAACAACCGACGCACACCGTCAAAGTCGCAATCTTTCCGATCGCTTCCCTGTCCGGGGCAGTTCCTCTAACTTACCAGGCTCATTCGGACTTTTCCAAATCCCCGCCGGCCTGCTGGCCGAGGGAATTCTTCGATCTTCCGAATGAATTCCGGTACCCATTTTAGCCACCGTGCGAAGCGTTAGCTTCGACGATCTGGCGAGGTAGGGACGCCTCCCAGCAGTTCGCGGCGCTAGCCGCTCGATCTGCCGTTCGGAGGCAACCTGTGTAACTTACCCTATCACGTTCCCCGCCGCAAGGATCCCGATCAGGATCCGAGTCTGGGAGGCGATCTGACAAGCCCCCGCCCAGTTCCGGAGCGCACAAGGCTACTACGAGATCTGGGTTGGTTTCCACCCCGGGACCGGCCAGTTGCGCTGTTCGCGCTTCCTGTCCGTGCCTCCCTGTCGGGCGAACAACCGGAACAGTACACAGCAACCAGCCCTCGCGCCAAATCGGCTCTTCCTGGGGCTCTGCGCCGCCCCAGGAACCGCCGGAGAACGGCCTGGAGCGCCCCTCGCGCGGGTCGCCGGCATGCCAGTGCCAGTGCCAGTGCCAGTGCCAGTGCCAGTGCACCACCGTGGTCCCACACTGGTGTCCCTTGTCCGGGCACAGCACGGCACGGCATGGCCCGCCGCGGCACGGACCAGCCATGCCGCAGCGGGCCCACCCGTCACTCCACGGTGACGGACTTGGCCAGGTTCCGCGGCTTGTCGACGTCGTGCCCGAGGGTCAGGGCCGCGTGGTACGCCAGCAGCTGCAGCGGCACCGTGAGGAGCAGGGGGTCGAGCTCCCGCTCGTTGCGGGGCACGTCGATCCGCTCGGCCTGCAGCTCACCCAGGTCGACGCCGGGATGCGTCACGACGACCAGCGGGCCGCCGCGGGCGGCGATCTCGTGCAGGGCCGCCACGTTGCGGTCGGTCAGCTCGTCGTCAGGAACGATGGCGACCGTGGGCACCTCGGGCGAGATGAGCGCGAGCGGCCCGTGCTTGAGCTCCGACATCTGGTACGCCTCGGCGTGCCGGTAGCTGATCTCCTTGAACTTCTGCGCGCCCTCGCGCGCGACCGGGTATCCGCGCACCCGGCCCACGAAGAACAGGCTCTCCGCCGTCGCGAGCGCCTTGGCTGCCTGCGCGATCCGCTCCTCACCCTCGAGCACCTGCTCGATCTGGGCCGGCAGGTTCTGCAGGCCGGCCACCAGACGGCGTCCGTCCGCGACGGACAGGTCCCGCACCCGCCCGAGCTGCAGGGCCAGCAGGGCGAAGCCCACGAACATCGTGGTGAGCGCCTTGGTGGAGGCGACGGCGATCTCCGGGCCGGCGTGGAGGTAGATCCCCCCGTCACAGGCGCGGGCGATCGCGGACCCGACCACGTTGACGAGGCCGATGACCCGGCCGCCCTTGCGCCGGATCTCCTCCACGGCCAGGAGCGTGTCGATGGTCTCGCCCGACTGGCTCACCGCCACGTACAGGGTGTCCGGCTCGATCACCGGGCTGCGGTACCGGAACTCGCTGGCGGCCTCGGCGTCGGCGGGGATGCGGGCGAGCTCCTCGATCAGCGAGGCGCCCATCTGTCCCACGTAGTACGCGGACCCGCAGCCCAGGATCTTGACCCGTCGGACGGCGCGCAGCTCGCGGGCGTCCATCTCGAGACCGCCCAGGTGGGCGGTGGCGAACCGCTCGTCGAGCCGCCCGCGCAGCGCGCGCTCCACGCTGGCCGGCTGCTCGAGCATCTCCGTGTACATGCGCGGGCGGCCGTCGACCAGCCCGTGCTCGTAGGCGCTGGGGTCGACGTCCACCTCGCGCGCCGTCGTCTGCGTCCGCGTCAGGTCGCGGCGGAACGTCGTGAAGCCTGACGCCGTGACGGTCGCCAGCTCGCCGTCGGTCAGGTGGGCCACCGTCGTGGTGTGGCGAACGAGCGCCGCCAGGTCGGAGGCCACGAACATCTCCTTGTCCCCCACCCCGACCAGCAGCGGGCTCCCGTTCCGGGCCACGACCACCCGGTCCGGGAAGTCCGCGTGCACCACCGCCAGGCCGTAGGTCCCCTCCACCGCGTCCAGGGCGTCGACGACCTTGCCCTCCAGCGTGTCGGCGGTGGACAGCGCGACGAGATGGGCGAACACCTCCGAGTCGGTGTCGCTCGCGAGCGTCACACCCTGGTCGACGAGGCGTGCGCGGAGTGCGGCGGCGTTGTCGACGATGCCGTTGTGCACCACCGCCACCGCGCCGCTCTCGTCGGTGTGCGGGTGGGCGTTGACGTCGGTCGCGGGGCCGTGCGTCGCCCAGCGGGTGTGGCCGATGCCCACCTGACCGGACATCCGCTTGGGCAGGACCTCGGCGAGGTCGCGGACCCGCCCCGCCCGCTTGGCCACCCGTGTCCTGGATCCGACGACGGCGACGCCCGCCGAGTCGTACCCTCGGTGCTCCAACCGCCCGAGCGCCTCGACGAGCAGCGGGGCCGCGTTCTGGCCGCCGACGTAACCAACTATTCCGCACATGCTGTTGCTCCTTCGGGGGTGTGTTCGTCCGAGCCGGCTCAGCCGTAGATCATCCGGCGCAGCTGCCGCTCGCTGAGCTGGGGTGCCGCGACGACGCGGTGCTCGAGCTCGGCGGCGATGCGCGCGAAGATTTCGGGGTTCTTGGCGCCGTGGGTCTTCAGCTCGGCATGCCGCCGGCGGACGACGTCCTCGACCGGCGTGGCGTAGTACGCGACGACGTCGCCGATCACCCTCGCCGCTTCGGCGGGTGTGAGTGCTGTGGTCGCCGCCACGTGGGCGACGAGGTCGGAAGACGTCCTCATGCCGACGAGCCTGACCCATCCGGATCGCCAATAGCAATTTCTTGCCCGGAATCGGGCAAGAATAGGCTCAACACAGTCTCCGGACATGCGAACGGCGGCCGCCCGCTTGTCAGCGAGCGACCGCCGTCGCGCTACCGGCACCCCCGGTCGGAGGACGTCACTCCGACGTCGCGACCGCCAGGGTCTTCTTGCCCCGGCGCAGCACGGCGTGCCTGCCGTGGAGCAGGTCCTCCGCCGTCAGGGCCTGGTCCTCGGCGGTGACCTTGACGTTGTTCACGTAGGCGCCGCCCTCCTTGACCGCACGGCGCGCCTCGCCCTTGGAGGCGACGATCCCCGAGCCCGCGAGCAGGTCGACGATCAGGTCACCGGCCTTGGCCGTCACGCGCGGCAGCTCGGACACCGCACCGTCGAGGGTGCGGGCGTCGAGGTCCTCGAGCGAACCGCGGCCGAACAGCGCCTGGCTCGCCGCGATGACCGCCTCCGTGGCATCGGCGCCGTGCACCAGTGTGGTGACGTCGCCCGCGAGCGCCTTCTGGGCCTCGCGGGCGAAGGGCCGCTCAGCCACCTCGCGTTCGAGTTCCGCGATCTCCTCGCGCGACCGGAACGTGAACACCTTGAGGTAGCTCACGACGTCGGCGTCGGCCTGGTTGAGCCAGAACTGGTAGAACGCGTACGGACTCGTCATGTCCGGGTCGAGCCAGACGGCGCCGCCCTCGGTCTTGCCGAACTTGGTGCCGTCCGCCTTGGTGATCAGCGGTGTCGTGAGCGCGTGCGCGCTCACCCCCTCCGCCTTGCGGATCAGCTCGACCCCAGCCAGCAGGTTGCCCCACTGGTCGTTGCCGCCCGTCTGCATGGTCACCCCGTGCCGCCGGTACAGCTCCAGGAAGTCCATGCCCTGCAGCACCTGGTAGCTGAACTCGGTGAAGCTGATGCCCTCGTCCGAACCCAGGCGCCGTGCCACCGTGTCCTTGGCCAGCATGGTGCTCATCCGGAAGTGCTTGCCGATGTCGCGCAGGAACGCGATCGCCGACAGGCCCGAGGTCCAGTCGAGGTTGTTCACCATCTTGGCCGCGTTCGGCCCGTCCCAGATGAGGAGCGGCTCGATCTGCTTGCGGATCCGCTCCACCCATCCGGCGACGACCTCAGGATCGTTGAGCGTGCGCTCGCCGGCCATCTTGGGGTCGCCGATGAGCCCGGTCGCGCCGCCGACCAGCGCGGTGGGGCGGTGCCCCGCGTCCTGCAACCGGCGCGCGGTCAGGATCTGGACCAGGTTGCCGATGTGCAGGGACGGCGCGGTGGGGTCGAAGCCCACGTAATAGTCCACGGTGCCCTCCGACAGTGCAGAACGCAGCGCGGCCTCGTCGGTGGACTGTGCCACCAGGCCTCGCCATTGCAGCTCGTCGAGGATGTCGGTCACCGTGGTTGCTCCTTGATCGTGTCTCGCGGCCAGGACAGGCCGTGAGTCATAGTCTGCCCGACGACGTGCGCAGGGCGCGCCAGGCGCGAGTCTTGACCTCAACCAAAGTTGAGGAACAAGGGTAGGGGCATGAGAACAGGCCCGCCCCGGCACACCCGGGGTATTCCCTACCCGATGAGTTCTGGCACGCCCCGTCGTCGGACGTTGCATGAACCTGAAAAAGCCTCTTCCTCCGGCCATCACGTCAGGCAGAGTTGAGCCATGAGCGACATCGACATGCCCCACTGGAAGCGGAACGTCGCGCTGTTCCTGACCGGACAGACCGTCTCCCTCCTCGGGTCGATGCTCGTGATGTTCGCGGTCATGTGGCACCTGACCATCGAGACCCGGTCCGGCGCGGTGCTCATGATGAGCATCGTGTTCGGCATGCTGCCGCAGGCGTTCATGTCGATCTTCGGCGGAGTGTGGGCCGACCGGCACTCGCGCAAGCTCCTGATCATGGGCGCCGACACGACGATCGCCGTCGTGACCCTCGGGCTGGCGCTGCTCATGCTCAGCGGCGTCGACGACCTGTGGGTCATCTACCTGGCGCTCGCCGTACGATCCGTGTTCGCCGGCATCCAGACGCCGGCGGTGGGCGCGATGATCCCCCAGATCACACCGGCCGACCAGCTGATGCGCGTCAACGGCATGTTCCAGTCCATCCAGTCCGGGATGATGCTGCTCGCGCCGGCCCTCGCCGCGGTGGTCTACGCGTCCTTCGACATCGTCGCGGTGTTCTTCGTCGACGCCGCGACCGCTTTGATCGGCGTGGGCATGCTCGCGATGGTCACCGTGCCGCGGCTTGTCCGGTCCGACGCCGAGAACGGTCCGGTCAGCTACTTCGGTGACCTCGTGGCGGGCGTGCGGTACATCGGCTCGAACGCCCCGGTGAAGTGGCTGGTCGCGCTGTTCGCGCTGGTCATGTTCCTGGTCGGGGCGCCGAGCTATCTGACGCCGCTGATGGTCACCCGCACCTTCGGCGACGAGGTGTGGAAGCTGACCGCCAACGAGCTGTTCTGGGGCGGCGGCATGCTGCTGGGCGGGCTGCTCATGGCCAGCTTCGGACCGCGGATCAAGCGCCGCGTGCGCCTCATGGTCGGCGCCGTGCTCCTGACAGGTGTGCTGGTCGCCGGCCTGGGTGTGTCCACGAACATGTGGGTGTTCTTCGGGCTCGGTCTGCTGATCGGCATCATGTTCTCCGCGCTCAACACCCCGGCGTTCACGATCATCCAGGAGCGGGTCGAGCCCGAGATGCAGGGCCGGGTGTTCGGCTTCGTCGGGATCGTCATGACGGTGGCGATGCCGCTGTCCATGGTCGTGTTCGGGCCGCTGGCCGACCGGTACTCCGTGCAGACGCTCCTGGTCCTCGCGGGCATCCTGCTGGTCGTCGTGCTGGGTGCGATCCTGGCGCTGCCTGCGGCCCGGCGCTCCCTCGCGCAGGTCGACACGGCGCCGGAACCGGCCGGCGAGACCGCCGCGGAGACCGGGGCGGACGGTGACGCGACCGGGGGGCCGATCGGCGACACGGTCGCGGAGACCGTCGGCGAGACGGTCGACGCCACCGCGGCGCCAGGACCCGAGCGCCGGTAGCCCGAGCGGCACGCGGACGGTGCCGGATCCGGAGGACCGCCGAGGCGGTCCGCGGTCCGGCACCGTCCACGGCTCGTGTGCCGCAGGACACAGCCGACCGGCGCGGACCGCATGCCAGTATTGATGTGTTCCATAGCCGGCAGCCGTGCGTTCGGAAGGTTCCTGTGAGCACCCCCAAGATCTATGCCCTGCACGAGAACCCCGAGTGGTTCCCGCCGTTCGCCGAGGCGTTCGCGGCCGAAGGTGTCGAGTACGAGGAGTGGGTGCTGACCGACGGGGTGCTCGACCTCGATGAGGCACCGCCGGAGGGCATCTTCTGGTCCCGCATCTCGGCGAGCAGCCACACGCGGGACCACGGCCTCACCAAGGACTACTCGCGCGCGGTGCTGTCCTGGCTGGAGGCGTACGGCCGCCGCACGGTCAACGGCCGCCGCGTGCTCGAGCTCGAGGTCAGCAAGGTGGACCAGCTCACGGCGCTGCGTGCCGCCGGGATCGACACGCCCCGCACGGTGGCCGCCGTCGGGCGGGACCAGGTGCTGAAGGCCGCGCAGGGCTTCCCCACCCCGTTCGTCACCAAGCACAACCAGGGCGGCAAGGGCCTCGGGGTGCGGAAGTTCGACTCGTTCGACGACCTCGCCGACCACGTCGGGTCCGACGAGTACGAGGAGCCGGTGGACGGCATCACGTTGATCCAGGAGTACGTCGTCGCGGCCGACGGCGGCATCACCCGCGTGGAGATCGTGGGCGGCGAGATGGTCTACGCCGTCCGCGGCGACACCGAGCGTGGCGGTTTTCAGCTCTGCCCGGCAGACGCCTGTGCCATCGACCCGGAGACCGGCCGTCCGATCCCGCCGGTCGGCGCGACCATCTCCATGGCACCCGACGAGGAATGGGGCCTGTTCTCCGAGCGCGAGGGCTACGACGACCCTGTGGTGGCCAGGTACCTCGAGTTCACGGAGCGGCACGGCATCGAGATCGCCGGCATCGAGAACATCCGGACCGCCGACGGCCGCGTCCTGACGTACGACGTGAACACCAACACGAACTACAACAGCGACGTCGAGCAGGGCACCGCACGGTCGGGCCCTCGCGAGATCGTGCGACACCTCGCCCGCGTGCTGCAGGAGACGTACCCCGGCAGCCGGTGAGATAGAGGGCTCCCGCACGTCGGGAGCCCCGACCGGCGCGGGCACTTCCCAACGCCAAGACCGTCGCAGGGCACTCGGTACGCTGGGTGCCCTGTTCGTCGTTCTACCTGATCTGCCTGGGCGAGACCGTTCACTTCTTCTCCGCGCCACGACAACCGGATGAGGCCAGCGGCATGAGCGACCACGACGGCGGGGGCTACGGTCCCCCGCAGGGCTACGGCGGCGGCAACAACGATCGAGGCCCCGGAGGTGGCGGCTTCCGCCCACCCGGCGGTGGTAGCGGCATGGGCCTCCTGGTTGTCGCACTTGTGGTCCTGTTCCTGTTCATCGCGTGCCAGGACCGGCAGGACGATGCGGCGCTCCCGGCGCACGAGTCCGGCGTTCAGCAGGTACGCCTTACGGATGCCGGCCCATGACCGCCCACGCCGCTCAGACGCGCAGGGGTGCGCGGCGGTAGACGGACACCGTCGGCTCGCCGTCCAGCCAGAGGCGCCAGGGGAACAGGTCGGCACGGCCTCCGTCGCCGCTCACGCCGACGCGCGGGCCCGTTCGGACGGCGGGGGTCTCGACAGGCTCGACCAGCGGACCGGGCTCGGCAAGCGGGTCACGCTCGGCAAGCGGGTCGGACTCTGCCGGCGAGCGGGGCTCGGCCGGCGGGCGGCTGAGCACCACCGCACCGTCGGGTGCGGTGACGTCGGCGCCGTCGTCGGACAGGTCGAGGGCCAGGGCGACCGCCAGGCGGGCCGGGCCGCGCGCGAGGTCGCGGTCGGTCCGCGCGACGCCGGAGGCGAGGCGGCGCGAGCGGGCCAGGTCTGCGCCGTCGACGACCTCTCCCGCCCGCAGCAGCACCGCCGACGCCTCCCCGTCCGGCCCGCACACGACGTTGACGCAGTGGTGCAGGCCCAGGTGGCGGTACACGTACAGCCGACCGGGCTCGCCGAACATCGTCGCGTTGCGCCGGGTGCGGCCGCGATAGGCGTGCGAGCCCGGGTCGGTGGCGCCGTCGTACGCCTCGACCTCGGTGAGGCGCAGGGAGACGACGCCGTCGGCGGTGCGCCGGGTGAGCGTGGCCCCCAGCAGGTCCCGGGCGACGTCGAGGACTGGCCGCGCGTACCAGTCCCTACCGGGAACACTGCCGGGGGCGCCGTCGGAAGAGCTCATGCTCCGATCATGCACGGACCCGCTACGCGAACGCGAAGACCGGCGGGAAGATCACGACCACCACCAGCGCCCACCCGGCGTACGCGGGCAGGTACCGGGTCTGCCACCGCTCGATCGGGTCGAACGGGCGCTTGCCCCGCAGGAACCCGACCGATAGCCAGGCCGACCAGGCCAGGTGCACCAGCAGCACCAGGTTCAGCCCCAGGGCCGCAGCCTTGTTGGCGCTGAACCCGAACTCGGCGATCCGGGTCAGCATGGCGCTCAGGGTGACCGCGTCGACGGCGAGCGCCGCGACCACGAGCACCAGCTGCAGCACGTCGAACAGCCCGGGCGGTGCGAGCGAGTCACGGGCGGAGATCGAGTAGAGCAGGAGGCACAGGACCAGCACGAGCACCATGTCCATGAGGATGAGCAGCTCGCGGTCGACGTCGAGCAGACCGCCGGTCGTCGCGAAGACGCCGAGGAAGACCAGCAGCATCACGATGGTCAGCGGCGTGAAGACGCGGGTCAGGACAGGCGCGATGTTCTCGACCACGTTCTGCTTGGCCTCGACGAGCCAGGCCGCGACGATGAGGGCGCCGGGCACGCAGAACGGCAGGATCCAGGACTCGAGGACCGGTTCGAAGTCGACGCCGACCAGAGAGAGGGTGCCGAGCGTGAGCCCGATCAGCACTCCCCCGCCGAGCGCGATCAGCACGAAGTAGATCGCGAGCTCGCCGGTGAAGCGGACGTAGTCCATCCGGCGCGCGTCCGACCGCCATCGGCCGCCCGCGTACGCGACCGAGATCAGCGCCCACAGGGCGACGATCGAGTGGCTGGCGGCGAGGAACAGGGTCGAGCCGTCCGGTTCGAACGGGTAGACGTTCAGGACCACCGCGAGCAGGGCGAACGGGAGAAGGAGCGCCGCGCCGACCCTCCAGGTCAGCTTGCGCTTCCAGGCGAAGTAGCCGGCGAGGAACGGGAGCACGAGCAGCCCGATGTTGCGCAGGACGACCATCTCGTCCGCGAACAGCTCGACCCCGATCTTGACCGCGGCACCCGCTCCGAGGGCGAGTGCCAGGACGACGCCGAGCTCGCGCCAGGACCGCGCACCGCCGTCGGACGGTTCGGGGACGAGCACGAGCTGCTTCCACAGCCGGTCGGAGTGCTCGCGGGCGAACTCACGGGAGACTTCGTCGAGGTTGCCCATGCGCTTGACCGAGACCAGGAACGCCTCGTCGTCGTCGAGCCCGGTGCGGGTCAGGTCGGTCACCTGTTCACGCAGGTGGTCCTCCATCTCCTCGACGTCGCTCGCCGAGATGGCCCGACGGCGCTGGACGTAGCCGCGCCACTGGTCGATCTGTGCCTCGAGCTCGGGGTTGGTGCTCATCATGCCCACCCTTCGGCGACGGTGGGCGGGCGCTGGACGTCCTGCCACACCTGCTTCAGGGCGTCGGCGACCACTGACCACTGCTGCTGCCGGTCGGCGAGGGTCTCCCTGCCGGCCTGCGTGATCGCGTAGTGCTTGCGGCGGCGGCCGGCCTCGGACGTGCCCCAGCTCGCCTCCACGTACCCGAGCCGCTCGAGACGGTGCAGGAGGGGGTAGAGCATGCCGTCGGTCCACTGCATGCGGCCGCCGGAGAGCTCGTTGACGCGCTTGACGATCGCGTAACCGTACGACTCGCCGTCGGCCAGGATGCCGAGGACGAGCGGTGTGGCCGACGCCGCGACCAGATCTTTGTCGATGTGCACAGCACTCCTATGCCTAGATCTTCTAGGGTTGAAACCCTAGCAGATCTAGGCCTAGCAGATCTATGTATCGGATCTACGCCTCGTCGAGCGGCTCGCCGAACCCGTCCAGCCGCACGTCAGCGCGCTCCCGGGTGTCCTCCCGCTCGTAGTGGCCGGCCTCGTCGGTCATCCAGCGCAGCCAGTGGTCGCGCGCATCCTCACCGTCCCGCTCCAGACCCCGGCGCAGCCGTTCGGCGTCGTCGGCCTCCACCCAGATGCGCAGCGCGCCCAGCGCGTCCACCTGGCGCGCGGCCGCGCCGCAGCCCTCCACCACCAGGTGGGCCGACCGCGGGACGTCGTGCCACTCGGCCCAGTCGTCCGCGTACCAGTCGTACCGCTGATACCGGACAGGCTCCCCCTCCGCCAGCGGGTCCAGGACCCACCGGCGGAGGTTCGCAGCCCCGGCGTCGGGCCCACCGGCCCAGCCCTCGTAGAGGTCGTCCATGTGGATCACAGGGGCTTCCAACGCGTCGGCCAGCTGGGCGGCCAGCGTCGTCTTGCCGGAACCGGCTGGTCCGTCGACGCACACGAGCCGCGCGTCGGCGGACCGGATCCGGTCCAGCAGCCCTCCAAGCACCCCAGGCGAAACACTCATCACACGACTCCCCACCGGGTTGATCCGCCAGCCCAGCGTTTGTGCCCGGAACCCACGTGGGTTCCGGGCACAAACGCTGGGCTGGCAGCGAAACGGACAGCGAAGCGGACAGGACTACTACGGCTGGGCCCAGAAGCGGTACTCCGTCGAGCGTTCCTTCGCCGCCTCGATCTGCTCCCGGACGCGCACCGGCGCGGTGCCACCCACGCCGTCGCGCGAGGCGAGCGAGCCCTCGACGGACAGCACGCCGCGCACCTCGGGCGTGAGGTGCGCCGAGATCGTGGCAAGGTCCTCGTCGGACAGGTCCCAGAGCTCGATGCCGCGCGCCTCGCACTCCTGCACGCACGCGCCCGCGACCTCGTGGGCGACCCGGAACGGGACGCCCTGCCGGACGAGCCATTCGGCGATGTCGGTGGCGAGCGAGAAGCCCTGCGGGGCGAGCTCCGCCATGCGGTCCGTGTCGAAGACCATCGTCCGCACCATGCCCGAGAAGGCGGGCAGCACCGTCGTGAGCGTCGCGACCTGGTCGAACACGGGCTCCTTGTCCTCCTGCAGGTCGCGGTTGTACGCGAGCGGGAGGCCCTTGAGCGTGGTGAGCAGCCCCACGAGGTCGCCGATCACCCGGCCGGCCTTGCCACGAGCGAGCTCGGCGATGTCCGGGTTCTTCTTCTGCGGCATGATCGACGAGCCCGTCGAGTACGCGTCGTCCAGGCGGACGAACCCGAACTCCTTCGTGTTCCAGAGGATCACCTCCTCCGCGATCCGCGACAGGTCGACGGCGATCATCGCCGCGACGAACGCGAACTCCGCCGCCACGTCACGCGATGCCGTGCCGTCGATGGAGTTCTCGACGGGGCCGCCCTCCAGGCCCAGGTCAGCGGCCACCGCCGCCGGGTCCAGGCCGAGGGACGAGCCTGCGAGCGCACCAGAGCCGTAGGGCGACTTCGAGGCCCGCACGTCCCAGTCGATGAACCGGTCGACGTCACGCAGCAGCGGCCAGGCGTGCGCCAGCAGGTGGTGCGCCAGCAGCACGGGCTGGGCGTGCTGCAGGTGGGTGCGGCCCGGCATGGGTGCGTCGCCCGCGGCGTCCGCCTGGGTGATCAGCTCGTCCACCAGGTCCAGCACCTGCGCGGCGATGACCCTCGCCTGGTCGCGCAGGTAGAGCCGCACCAGCGTGGCGATCTGGTCGTTGCGGGACCGGCCGGCGCGGAGCTTGCCGCCCAGCTCGTCCCCCGCGCGCTCCAGCAGGCCGCGCTCGAGGGCGGTGTGCACATCCTCGTCGTCGAGCACCGGGAGGAACGCGCCCGAGGCGACGTCCTGCTCCAGCATGTCCAGGGCGTCGATCATCCGGGCGAGCTCCGGCCCCGTGAGCAGGTCGGCGCCCGCCAGGACCCGGGCGTGCGCCTTCGAGCCGGCGATGTCGTAGGGCGCGAGCTTCCAGTCGAAGTGCGTCGACTGGGAGAGCGCGGCCAGCTCCGGCGCCGGCCCGCCGGCGAACCGGCCGCCCCAGAGGGCGACCTTCTCGCCGGAGTGCGCGCCGACGGTGCCGGACGCCGACTGCTCGACGTCCTTGCCTGCGCCGTCGTTACCGGCGCCGTCCTGCCCTGTGCCGTCGTGCTCCGTCACAGTGCCCCGACCCCCAGGTCCACGCCGTTGCCGAACTTCTCGTCCCGCGCAGCGGCGAGCTTCGCGGTGAGACCGTAGATCTCGATGAACCCGCGGGCCTGCGACTGGTCGAACGCGTCGCCCTCGTCGTAGGTCGCGAGGTTGAAGTCGTACAGCGACTGCTCCGAGCGGCGTCCGGTCACGGTGGCCCGGCCGCCGTGCAGCACCATGCGGATCTCCCCGGAGACGTACTTCTGGGTGTCGTCGATGAAGACGTCGAGCGACTTCTTCAGCGGCGAGAACCACATGCCGTCGTACACGAGCTCGCTCCAGCGCTGCTCCACCTGCCGCTTGAAGCGCGCCTGCTCGCGCTCGATCGTCACGTTCTCCAGCTCCTGGTGCGCGGCGATCAGCGCGATCGCACCGGGAGCCTCGTAGACCTCGCGGGACTTGATGCCCACGAGCCGGTCCTCGACGATGTCGATGCGGCCGACACCCTGCGCGCCGGCGCGGCGGTTCATCTCCTGGATCGCCTGCAGCGGCGTGACGGCGACGCCGTCGATCGCCACGGGGACGCCCTGCTCGAAGGTGAGGATGACCTCGTCCGCCACCGGCGGGAAGGTCGGGTCGTCCGTGTAGGAGTAGACGTCCTTGGTGGGCTCGTTCCAGATGTCCTCGAGGAAGCCCGTCTCGACGGCGCGGCCCCACACGTTCTGGTCGATGGAGAAGGGGTTCTTCTTCGTCGTCGCGATGGGCAGGTCGTGCTTCTCCGCGTAGTCGATGGCCTTCTCGCGGGTCAGCGCGAGGTCGCGCACCGGGGCGATCGACTTCAGGTCGGGCGCGAGCGAGGTGGTGGCCACCTCGAACCGGACCTGGTCGTTGCCCTTGCCGGTGCAGCCGTGCGCCACGGTCGAGGCGCCGAACTGGCGGGCCGCGCGCACCATGTGCTTCACGATGACCGGCCGGGAGATGGCGGAGACCAGCGGGTAGCGGTCGAGGTACATGCCGTTGGCCCGCAGGGCGGGCATGCAGTACTCCGCAGCGAACTCGTCGCGCGCGTCGGCGATGTACGCCTCGACGGCGCCGCAGTCCAGCGCGCGCTGGCGGATGACGTTCATGTCCTCGCCGCCCTGGCCGACGTCGACGGCCACGGCGACCACCTCGGCCCCTGTGGCCTCGGCGATCCAGCCGATGGCGACGGAGGTGTCCAGGCCGCCCGAGTAGGCGAGCACGACGCGTTCAGTCATGATTGACGATCTCTTTCCGGTGGTGGTGTCATTACGATGCTTGTCTGCCTGCAGACAATCTTCAGGTGCTGAGCGCGAGGAAGCGTCCCGCCAGCGCGGCGCCGTCGGCGTCCCGCGCTATGACGAGGATCGTGTCGTCGCCCGCGATGGTGCCGAGCATCCCCGGGAACACCGAGTGGTCGATCGCCGAGGCCAGCAGGTTCGCTGCCCCCGGCGGGGTTCGGAGCACCACGAGGTTGCCCGACGACTCGGCCGAGACCAGCAGCTCCTTGGCCAGCCGGGCCAGTCGCGCGGACAAGTACTCCTCGCTCGCGTCCGACTGTGTGCTGCGGTCCCCGCCCTCACCGGGAACCGCGTAGACGAGCGCGCCGTCCGAGCCGCGCACCTTCTCGGCCTGCAGCTCGATGAGATCACGCGAGAGCGTGCCCTGCGTGACGCTCACGCCGTCGGCCGCCAGCGCGTCGGCCAGCTCCGCCTGGGAATGGATGGCGTTGCGGAGCACGATCTCGATGATGCGGGCGTGCCGGGCGGCCTTCGTGGTCGCGGTGGTCGCCGTCTGTCGTGTGACCATCAGCCCTGCTCCAGCAGCCAGGCCAGCAGCGCCTTCTGCGCGTGCAGGCGGTTCTCGGCCTCGTCCCAGACCACCGACTGCGGGCCGTCGATCACGTCGGCGGTGATCTCCTTGCCGCGGTAGGCGGGCAGGCAGTGCAGCACCAGGGCGTGCGGGGCGGCGCTCGCGAGCAGCTTTGCGTTCAGCTGGTAGTCCCAGAACGGCTTGGCGCGCTCCTCGGCCTCGTCCTCGTCACCCATCGACACCCAGGTGTCGGTGGCCACGACGTCGGCCCCCGCGACCGCCTCCTTGGCCGACGTCGTCACGGTCACCGACCCGCCCGTCTCGCCGGCGATCTCACGCGCCCGGGCGACCATCGCGGCGTCGGGCAGGAAGCCATCCGGGCCGGCCACCCGCACGTGCATGCCGGCCGTCGCGCCGCCCAGCAGGTACGAGTTCGCCATGTTGTTGGCGGCGTCGCCCACGTAGGCGAACGTGCTGCCCGGGAGCGCGTCGAGCCCGCGGTGCTGCGCCACCGTGAGCAGGTCCGCGAGGATCTGGCACGGGTGGAAGTCGTCGGTCAGGGCGTTGATGATCGGCACACGCGAGACGGCGGCCATCTCCTCGATGCGGTCCTGGCCGAACGTGCGCCACACGATGGCGGAGACCTGCCGGTCGAGGACCCGTGTGGTGTCGGCGATGGACTCGCGCACACCGATCCTGGCGAGGTTGCCGTCCACGACAAGCGGGAATCCCCCGAGCTCGGCGATACCCGCCGCGAACGACACCTGGGTGCGCAGCGTCGGCTTGTCCGTGATGAACGCGACGGCGCGCGGACCCTCCAGGGGGCGCCGGCCGTCCTTCGACAGGCTCAGGTACCTGTCCTCGCGCAGGGCGAGGCCGAGCTCCAGGACGGCCTTCTGCTCGGCCGGCGTCAGGTCGTCGTCGCGCAGGAAGTGGCGGGTCATGCGTCGTCCTCCTCGGACTGGTCGGAAGGGGTCTCGACAGGCTCGACCACCGGAGGAACAGGCTCGACCGCCAGGGTCGCGAAGAAGCGCGCGGCGTCCATCGCCTGCTCGGCGGTCAGGATCAGGGGCGGCGCGAGCCGGATGGCGTCGGGGGCCACGGCGTTCACGATGAACCCGGCCTCCAGGGCCGCCCTGGCCACCTGCGGCGCCACGGGCTCGTGGAGCACGATCGCGAGCAGCAGACCACGCCCGCGGACCTCCTTCACGAGCGGGCTTCCGCACATCTCGATCTCCTGGCGCAGCAGCGCCCCGACCTCGCGCACGTTGGCCAGCAGGCCGTCCCGCTCGATCACGCCGATGGTCGTGAGCGCTGCCGCCGCGGCCACGGGGTTGCCGCCGAACGTGCTGCCGTGCTGCCCACGTCCGAGCAGGTTCGCGGCGGCGCCGTACGCGATCACCGCGCCGACGGGGAAGCCGCCGCCGAGACCCTTGGCGACCGTGACGACGTCGGGCACTATGCCCCCGCCGATCTCGGGCTGCTGGTAGGCGAACCAGGAGCCGCACCGGCCCATGCCGGTCTGGACCTCGTCCAGCACGAGCAGCGCGCCGTGCGTGGTGGTGAGCCGGCGGGCGGCCGCGAGGTAGCCCGGCGGCAGGGACCGCACGCCGGCCTCACCCTGCACGGGCTCGACGACCAGTGCCGCCACCTCGCCGCGCTCGGCGATCGCCTGCGGCGAGAACGCCGCGTCCAGGGCGGCGAGATCACCGAACGGCAGGTGCTCGACACCGCCGGGCAGCGGCTCGAAGGGCTCCCGGTAGGCAGGCTTCGCGGTCAGCGCGAGGGCGCCCATCGTCCGTCCGTGGAAGGCGCCCTCCAGCGCGAGCACCCGCGTGCGGGTCCCCACCCCGGACGACGACGCGACCCGGCGCGTCATCTTGAACGCCGCCTCGACCGCCTCGGTGCCCGAGTTCGTCAGGAACACCCGCGACCCGTCCGGCGCCTCGGCCGCGCGCAGCAGCGTCTCGGCGAGCGCGATCTGGGCGGGGGTGCCGAAGAAGTTCGAGACGTGCCCGAGCGTGCCCAGCTGGGCGCTGATCGCCGCGGTGAGGGTCGGGTGGGCGTGGCCCAGCGAGTTCACCGCGATGCCGCCGAGCAGGTCGAGGTACCGCTTGCCGTCCGCGTCCCACACGTACGCGCCCTCACCACGCACCAGCACCCGCTGCGGCGGGCCGAACGTGTCCATCACCGCGCCCGTGTACCGCTCGGTCCACGCGGCGACCGAGCCGTTGGCGGACAGAGCCGAGGCGTCCTGGGGGATCACCGTGCTCATGCGTTGCTGCCCCTCTCCAGGGTCCCGACAGGCTCGACCTGTGGTGCGGCCGGGACGACCATCGTGCCGTTGCCCCGCGTGGTGAAGACCTCGAGCAGCACGCTGTGCGGCTGCCGGCCGTCGATGACCGTCGCGGCGGCCACGCCGCCCTCGACCGCGCGCAGGCACGCCTCCATCTTCGGCACCATCCCGGACTCCAGGCTGGGCAGCAGCTCGGACAGCTCGGGCGCCGTGATCCGCTCCACCAGCGAGCCCCTGTCGGGCCACGAGGTGTACAGCCCCTCGACGTCCGTCAGCACGATGAGCTTCTTGGCGCCCAGGGCCACCGCGAGCGCCGAGGCCGCGGTGTCCGCGTTGACGTTCAGCACCTGGGTGGGGTCGTCCTTGTCGGGGGCGATGGTGGACACCACGGGGATACGGCCGGCCTGCAGCAGGTCCTCCACGGCGCGCGGGTCGACCTGGACGACGTCGCCCACGAGGCCGACGTCGACGGGCTCGCCGTCCACGACGGCGTGGCGGCGCTCGGCGCCGAGCAGGCCGCCGTCCTCGCCGGACAGGCCGACGGCGACCGGGCCGTGGGCGTTGATCAGGCCGACCAGCTCGCGGCTGACCTGGCCGGTCAGGACCATGCGGACCACTTCCATGGCCTCGGGTGTGGTGACGCGCAGTCCGCCCTTGAACTCGGAGGCGATGCCGAGACGGTCGAGCATCGCGTTGATCTGCGGTCCCCCGCCGTGCACGACGACGGGCCGCAGCCCCACCTGCCGCAGGAACACCATGTCCTGGGCGAAGGCGGCCTTGAGCCCGGCGTCGAGCATCGCGTTGCCGCCGTACTTGACGACGACGAGCGCGCCGGAGAACTCGCGCAGCCAGGGCAGGGCCTCGATGAGGACCTCGGCCTTCTGGTCGGGCCGCAGCCCGTTGACGATGTCGCTGCTCATGAGCTGTACGCGCTGTTCTCGTGGACGTAGTCGTGCGTGAGGTCGTTGGTCCAGAGTGTGATCTCGGCGTCGCCGGCATGCAGGTCGATGGTGAACGTGACGTCGCGCGCCGCGGCCATGTCGACCTTCTCCGGCGGTTCGTGGGCGCCGCCCGCCTTGCAGACGAGCACGCCGTTGATGCTCACGTCGAGCTCGGCCGGGTCGAACGGCGCGACCTCCTCCGGCACGGTGCCGACCTGGGACAGGATGCGGCCCCAGTTGGGGTCGTTGCCGAAGACCGCTGCCTTGACCAGGTTGGACCGGCTCACGGCGCGGGCGACGGCGAGCGCCGCGTCCTCGGTGGTGGCGTTCGTGACGGTGATGGCGATGTCGTGGGAGGCACCCTCGGCGTCGGCCACGAGCTGGCGCGCGAGGTCGGCGCAGATCGCCGTGACGGCCTCGGTGAGCACGTCCAGGTCCGGCAGCACGCCCGTGGCGCCCGAGGCCATCAGGACCACGGTGTCGGAGGTGGACATGGCGCCGTCGGAGTCGACGCGGTCGAAGGTGACCCGGGTCGCGGCGCGCAGGGCGGCGTCGGCGTCCGCGGCGTCGACGACGGCGTCGGTGGTCACCACGCACAGCATCGTCGCGAGGGCGGGCGCGAGCATGCCGGCGCCCTTGGCCATGCCGCCCACCGTGAAGGTGCCCTGCGGGGTCTCGACGGTGCGGACCGCCGTCTTCGCGACCGTGTCGGTGGTCATGATGGCGGTGGCGGCGGCCGTGCCCGCTGCGTCGTCGGACGCGAGGGTGCCGACGGCGACGGGGATGCCCGCCAGGAGCTTGTCGGCGGCCAGCCGCACGCCGATCAGCCCGGTCGACGCCACCAGCACGTCGATGGCGCCGATCCCGAGCTCCTCGGCGACCTTCTCCGCGGTGGCGTGCGCGTCCTGGAACCCGCCCGGGCCGGTGCACACGTTGGCGCCGCCGGAGTTGAGCACCACCGCGCGGGCGACGCCGTCCTTGACCGCCTGACGCGACCACATCACGGGCGCACCGACCACGCGGTTGCTCGTGAACACCGCGGCGGCGGTGTGCTCGGGGCCGTCGTTGACGACGAGTGCCAGGTCCGGTGTACCGGACGCCTTGAGGCCGGCCGTGACCCCTGCCGCCCGGAACCCTTGTGCTGCGGTGACGCTCACTGTGCTCCCCCGGTCATGGTGCGACTCCTTCGGTGATGAGGCCGGCGGTCTCCCGCAGGCCGAGGGCGAGGTTCATGGACTGGACGGCGGCGCCGGCGGTCCCCTTGACGAGGTTGTCGATGGCGGTGATCGTGACCACGCGGCGCGCCGCGGCGTCGACCGCGACCTGCACGCACGCCGTGTTGGCGCCCAGCGTCATCGCGGTGCTGGGCCACTGGCCCTCGGGGAGCAGGTGCACGAACGGCTCGTCGGCGTACGCGGTCTCCCACGCGGCGCGAACCTGCTCCGGGTCGACGCCCTTGGCGAGCGGGGCGGTCGCCGTGGCGAGGATGCCGCGCGCCATCGGCACGAGGGTGGGCGTGAAGCTGATGCTCACCTCCGGCGCGCCGGCGGCCCGCAGGTTCTGCCGGATCTCCGGGATGTGCCGGTGGGTGCCGCCCACGGCGTACGGCTGCGCGGCGCCGAACGCCTCGCTCGCGAGGAGGTGCGGCTTGAGGGCCTTGCCCGCCCCGGAGTACCCGTTGGCCAGCACCGCCACGATGTCGGTCGGCTCCACCACGCCCGCCGCGACGCCGGGCTGCAGCCCGAGGGTGACGGCCGTGACGTTGCAGCCGGGCACCGCGATACGGCGCGCGCCGGCCAGCTTGTCGCGCTGGCGGGCGGCGGTCGTGAGGTCGGCGCCGGATGTCTCGGCATGGATCAGCTCGGGCAGGCCGTAGGGCCAGGTGCCCGCGTGCGTGGACCCGTAGAACTGCTCCCAGTCGCTCGCCGACTCCAGCCGGTGGTCGGCCCCGAGGTCCACGACGAGGACGTCGTCCGGGAGCTGGGCGGCCACCTGTCCCGACGCGCCGTGCGGGAGGCCCAGCACCACCACGTCGTGCCCGCGCAGCGCGTCAGGCGTGGTGGGCTCGAGGATGCGGTGCGCGAGGCCGCGCAGGTGCGGCTGGACCTCGCCGAGGCTCGACCCCGCACTGGTGTGCGCGGTGAGCGTGCCGATCTCGACGAAGGGGTGGGCCGCGAGGAGGCGCAGAACCTCCCCTCCCGCGTACCCGGACGCGCCGGCGACGGCGACTCGGATGAGCTGGCTGCTGGACATATTCCGCACTATACATAGTTATGCAGCCCGGCGAAACCTGACCCCCGACGCTCTCCTCACCCTGCGACATAGGCTCGGCTCATGCATGCAGTCGTAGCCCGTGAGGCGGGCGGCCCCGAGGTCCTGTCCTACACAGAGCTCCCCGATCCGACGCCGGGTCCGGGGCAGCTCCTGGTCCGCGTCGCAGCAGCCGGCGTGAACTTCATCGACACCTACCGACGTTCCGGCGTCTACCCCATGGAGTACCCGCACGTGGCGGGCGTCGAGGGCGCCGGAACCGTGGAGGCGCTCGGCGACGACGTCACGGGCTTCGCGGTCGGTGACCGCGTGGCCTGGCACGACGGGCACGGCTCCTACGCGGAGCTGGTGGCCGTGGACGCCGCGGGCGTCGTGCCGGTACCCGACGGGCTGGACCTCACGACCGCTGCCGCGCTGCCCCTGCAGGGCATCACCGCGCACTACCTCGTACGGTCCACGTTCGAGGTGGGTCCGGAGCACGACGTCCTGCTGACGGCGGGCGCGGGCGGCGTCGGCCTGCTGGCCACCCAGCTCGCCGTCGCGCGCGGCGGGCGGGTCATCACCACCGTCTCGACCGCGGAGAAGGCAGAGCTGTCGGCGTCGGCGGGCGCTGCGCACACCATCGACTACGCGGCGATGGACGACCTCACGGCGGAGCTTCCGGCCCGCGTGCGCGAGCTCACCGACGGCCAGGGCGTGCACGTCGTGTACGACGGCGTGGGCCGGGCCACCTTCGAGGCTTCGCTCGCCTCCCTGCGCCCGCGCGGGATGCTCGTGCTGTTCGGCGGGGCGTCGGGCCAGGTGCCGCCCTTCGATCCGCAGCGGCTCAACAAGGCCGGCTCCCTGTTCCTCACCCGGCCGACGATCGCCCACTACGCGCTCAGCCGCAGCGAGCTCGAGTGGCGTACGTCCGAGGTGCTCGGGTCCGCGGCGTCGGGTGACCTGAAGGTCCACATCGGCTCCACCCTCCCGCTGGCCGACGCCGGTGCGGCGCACGCGGCGCTGGAGGGGCGGGGCACGACGGGCAAGGTGCTGCTCGTCCCGTGAGCCGAGCCCTCTCGACGCGGACGCCATGACTTCGGTCCGTTGCTCTGACTCGGTGCGGACTCCGTGACTTCGGTCCGTTGCTCTGAGATCGGTCGGTTGATTGACCGATCTCAGAGCAACGGACCGAAGTCGGGGAACGGCTGATGCAGGCGACCGATCTCAGCGCCCACGTGCCCCATCACCGGGTCTAACGTTGGAGCGAATCTTCCGGCGGGCGAGTTCAGCGCGCCCTGGGCCTTTACAGCGAATTGCCCAGTCGCGACAATTCACCCGTCGAGTTTTCTCTCGCCCGGAGGTTCAACGTGGTACTTCCTCGCTTCTCCCGTGCTCTTGTCGCCGGCACCGCCGTCGCCGCTCTGGCCTTCGGGCTCCTCACGACCAGCTCCGCAGCAGCAGCTCCCGCAGGCGGCACCAACACCCCCGCCCGGTCCGGAACCGCCGCCATCGCGGGTGACGACCTCTCCGCCCAGGCGGCCGTGCGCCCGAGCCTGGTGCTCGACCGCGACTTCCCTGACCCCGACGTGTCGAAGTTCGGGGACATCTACTACGCGTACGCGACGAACGAGGGCAAGAACCTGCCCTGGGCCACCGCGCCCGACCCGGACGGACCGTGGACCTACCGGTCCACCGACGCGCTGCCGGACCTCGGCGCGTGGGCGCAGGAGGGTCGCACGTGGGCGCCCGACGTCTCCCGCCGCGCCGACGGCCGCTACCTGCTCTACTACACGGCCTGGCACGCGGCGTCCGGACGGCAGTGCATCGGTGCCGCCCTCTCCGACTCCCCCGGCGGACCCTTCGCGCCGGTCGGCACCCAGCCGCTCGTCTGCCCGCTGGGCGCGGGCGGCGCGATCGATGCGTCCAGCTTCGTCGACAGCGACGGGACGCGGTACCTGATCTGGAAGAACGACGGCAACGCCATCGGCGCGACGACATGGATCCATGTGCAGCGGGTGGCGGCGGACGGCATCACCTTCCAGGGCAACGCCACCCAGGTGCTGCGCAACGACCGGGCCGACGAGGCGGGCATCATCGAGGCGCCGGTCATCACCAAGGTGGGCAGCCAGTACGTGCTGTTCTACTCGGCCGGCCCGTACACGACCAACCAGTACGGCACGAACTATGCGGTGTCGAGCTCGATCACGGGGCCCTACACCAAGGCGTTCCGCTTCCTGATGACCACCGACTCGCTCGACGGCGCGGTGGGCGGGCCTGGCGGCGCCGACGTGCTGCGTGATGCCGGGGGCGACAAGCTCGTCTTCCACGGGCACCGCGCGGCGGGTGGTCGGGGCATGTACGTCGCCGACCTCGGCTGGGCCAACGGCTACCCCGTGGTGCGGGGCAGCCGCGTCCGCTACGAGGCCGAGCGCGGGACGCTGAACAACTGCTCCGTCCGCTCGAACGCCGCCGGCGCCTCGGACGGCAAGGTCGTCGCGTACATCGACCACGCCGACAGCTCCGTCGACGTCGGCTCGATCTACGTACCCACCACCGGCAGCTACTCGCTGCACGTCGGCTATGCCAACGGCTCGGCCGGGACCGCCTCACACACGGTCGCGGTGAACGGGACGGCGGCCGGGTCGATCAGCTATCCGGTGACCGGTTGGGACACCTGGCGCCAGGCGACGAAGGACGTGACCCTCCAGGCGGGCTGGAACACCATCCGCCTCGGCAAGGGAACGGCATTCGCGGAGATCGACTACCTCGAGGTCGCATAACCACGACCAACCGAGCGGTCCCGACGTCCGCGGACGCCGCGGACGCCGCGGACGCCGCGGACGCCGCAGCCCAGCGATTGTGCCCGGAACAGCCCAACGTTCCGGACGCAATCGCTGGGCTGCGGCACGTCTGCGTTCCCCGGCCCGCCCGCATCATGTATCTTGACGTCAAGATACTCGACGACGAGGAGTGATCATGGCCGACTGGGACCCCAGCGCATACCTGCAGTACACGGACGAGCGGTCCCGTCCGTTCACCGAGCTGGTCGCCAGGGTTCCCGGGACACCCGCCACGATCGTCGACCTCGGGTGCGGGCCGGGGCACCTGACGGCAGTGCTCCGCGCGCGCTGGCCCGACGCTCACGTGACCGGCGTCGACGCCTCCCCCGCCATGATCGAGCGGGCCCGCGCCGCGGATCCCGGCACCGAGTACGTGCTGGGCGACCTCAGCACCGACGACCACACCGCCGACCTCGTCATCAGCAACGCGGCGCTGCAGTGGGTGCCCGGGCACCGCGACCTGCTCACGACGCTCGCCGACCGGGCGGCACAGACGTTCGCCTTCCAGGTCCCGGGGAACCACGATGCGCCCAGCCACGTCCTGCTGCGCGAGGTCGCCGCGCGGGACCCGTACGCCGGCGTCGTCGGGCCGGTCGAACGGCGGGCCACCGCCGACCCCGCCGAGTACCTGGACCGCCTCGCGCGCCCGGGATGGACGGTCGACACGTGGGAGACCACCTACACGCACCTGCTGCACGGGCCGGACCCCGTGCTGCGTTGGATCTCGGCGACCGGTGCCCAGCCCACGCTGCGAGCGCTGGAGGTCATGGACCCGGCCCTGCGCGCCCGGTTCGAGGACGAGTTCGGCGCGGCGCTGCGGGAGGCCTACCCGGAGCACAGCTATGGCACGCCGCTGACGTTCCGCCGGGTCTTCGCGGTGGCAACCCGGGCCTGAGCCCTGGCTCCGCCCGAGCCTGCCCGAGCCTGCCCGGGTCGAGCCCGTTCCGGGCGAGCTCCGGGGCCTGGGGAGGCCGGTTACGAGCTCAACCTGGCCCGGAGTCCGGCGAGCTCGGTGTCGACGTACTGACGCGTGCGCCCCATGGCCAGCTTGCCGATCAGCCACGCGAGACCACCGGTCTGCGTGATCGCGAGCGTCACCCGGGAACGGCCGTCGGGCAGCCGCTCCACCAGGTGCTCCGCCTGCGTGGTCACACCGGGCGCCTCGCTGATCCACGCGAAGTGGCGGGGCGGGTCCCACTCGTCGATCAGCCAGACCGCGAGGGGCATCTTCGGCTGCTCGATCCGCACCTGCGTGCCGACGTCGGGCGGGTTCGGCCCGTCGATGATCGACACCGACGTCATGGACGACGTCCAGTCAGGCATGTGCTCGACGTCGGACAGGACAGCCCATACGGCCTCCGGCGAGGCGTCGATCTCTGCGGACGTGCTGTAGTTCGGCATGCGTGCTCCTGTCATCTCCGGTTGTCGCCGACCGGCGGCACACCCATAGTCTCGGCCCCATGGCATCTCGCGCGGGGTGACCGACACGCCTCCGGGGCCGGCCGGCTCCGCCGAGCGCGACAGGCTCGGCGTCGTCATAGGCTGCGGATATGACCGATCGCCCCATCCGCATTGCGCTGCAGCTGCAGCCGCAGCACGCCGACTACTCCGCCCTCCGCGACGCGGTGCTTCGCGCCGAGGACATCGGGGTCGACGTCATCTTCAACTGGGACCACTTCTACCCGCTCACGGGTGACCCGGACGGCAAGCACTTCGAGGCCTGGACCATGCTCGGCGCCTGGGCCGAGCAGACCGATCGGGTCGAGATCGGCGCGCTGGTGACCGGGATCGGCTACCGGAACCCGGACCTGCTGGCCGACATGGCACGCACCGTCGACCACATCTCCGGCGGGCGCCTGATCCTGGGCCTGGGCGCGGGCTGGTTCGAGAAGGACTACGACCAGTTCGGCTACGAGTTCGGTACCGCCGGGTCCCGTATCGCGAGCCTGGCCGACGCCATGCCGCGGATCAAGTCCCGCCTCGCCGCCGGCAACCCGGCACCCGAGCGGAAGATCCCCATCCTGATCGGTGGCGGCGGTGTCAAGAAGACGCTGCGCATCGTGGCCGAGCACGCCGACGTCTGGCACAGCTTCGGCGACGTCGACGTCCTGCGGACCAAGTCCGCGATCCTTGACGAGCACGGGGCTGCCGTCGGCCGGGACACCGCCGCGCTGGTCGAGCGGTCGGTGGGGGTCAGCGGCCCGCCGGAGGCGACCGGCGAGGCTCTGGTGGCGGCCGGGGCGACCCTGCTCACCATCGGCTCGAGCGGGCCGGACTACGACCTGAGCACCGTCCAGTCCTGGGTCGACTGGCGCGACGAGCGCCGCTGAGCTCGCGCC
The DNA here is from genome assembly GCF_028994775.1 of Promicromonospora iranensis. Taxonomy (GTDB): domain Bacteria; phylum Actinomycetota; class Actinomycetes; order Actinomycetales; family Cellulomonadaceae; genus Promicromonospora; species Promicromonospora iranensis_A. The sequence goes on from NZ_JAJQMN010000006.1 coordinate 24,873, forward strand.
GGGCCAGCGACCGGGCCAGCGACCGGGCCGGTGCTACAGCTCCAGCACCGTCTTGATCCCGCCGGGGTCGCTCGCGAACGCCTCCACCGCGTCCTCGAGCGGCACCCGGCGGGTCACGATGCGGCGCAGCCAGTCGACGTCGGCCTGGGCCAGCGCCTCGGCACCTGCCCGGTAGTGGGTCAGGTTCGCGTTCACCGAACCGATGATCGCGTCGTTCTCCAGCACGATCTCGCGGTTGAGCGCGCCGACGTCGAACAAGAGCTTGCGACCCGCGGAGGTGACGCCCGTGAGGCAGGTGACGCCGTAGGTCCCGCTCGCGGAGAGCGCGTCGACCACCACCTGGGTCGCACCGGTGGCCTCGATGACCACGTCCGGGCGCAACGCGTGGGCGACGTCGCTGACGGAGTCGGTGTGGTAGTCGGCGCCCAGGTCGGCGACGAGCTCGGGCTTCGGACCGTCGGTGACACGGTCGAGCACGTGCACCTCGAGGCCACGCTGGACCCCGAGCAGTGCGGCCAGCAGACCGATCGGGCCCGCACCGGTCACGAGCGCGACCTTGGGCTCGAACCAGGCGCGCTGCCCGACCAGCTCGATCTGCTCCCAGGCCTTGGCGACGACGGTGGTCGGCTCGAGCAGCATGCCGACGTCGGCGAGCGCCGGGTCGAGGCGGACGGCGTAGTCGGCCTCGACGGTCCACCGCTCGGAAGCGAACCCGTCGATCGCCTTGATGCCCCGCTCCGTGTACCGGCCGTTGCGGCACATGTCGAACTGGCCCCGCGCGCACGCCCCGCAGGGTTCCGGGTCCGGACGGCGGACCACGCCCACCACCAGGTCGCCGGGCGCGAAGCCGGAGCCGTCCGGCGCCGAACGGACCCGGCCGAGCGACTCGTGCCCGAGCACCAGCCGCTCGCGCCCGGGCGGCGCCCAGCCGTACTCACCCGCCGCGATCTCGCGGTCCGTGGCGCACACGCCGACGGCCAGGCCGTCGACCAGGAGCTCACCGTCCGCGGGGACCGGTTCGTCCACGTCGGTGACGGCCAGCGTGCCGGGCGTCTGCGGAACCACGGTCAGCGCGCGCATCAGACGTTCTCCTTCGCCGCGGACGCTGCGGACGCTGGGGACGGGACGGCCACCTCGTCGGTCACGCCCGACTCGACGTCGCGGGGAGTCACCTCGCGGCCGAGCCGCAGCGCGCTGTTGACCAGGCCGAGATGGCTGAAGGCCTGTGGGGTGTTGCCGAGGTGGCGCCCCGTGTGCACGTCGTACTCCTCGCTCAGGAGCCCGAGGTCGTTGCGCAGGGTGAGCAGGCGCTCGAACAGGGCGACCGCCTCGTCGCGCCGTCCGATGCCGTGCAGTGCGTCCACGAGCCAGAAGCTGCAGACCAGGAACGTCGCCTCGCTGCCCGGAAGGCCGTCCACCCGGTCGTCGGCGTGCGTGTGGTAACGCAGCAGGAGGCCGTCCTGGCTCAGCTCGCGCTGCACGGCGTCCACGGTGCCGATCACCCGCGGGTCGTCCCAGGGCAGGAACCCGACCTGCCCGATCAGCAGCAGGGCCGCGTCGAGGCCTTCGGAGCCGTAGAACTGCGTGAACGTGTTCCGTTCCGGGTCGAACCCGTAGGTGCACACCTCGTCGTGGATCCGGTCGCGGACGGTACGCCACCGTTCGACGGGCCCGACCAGTCCCAGCTCCTCGACCGCGCGCACCGCCCGGTCGAAGCCGGCCCACGCCATGACCCGGGAGTGCACGAACGCACGACGCGGGCCGCGCACCTCCCAGAGCCCGTTGTCGAGCTTGTCCCAGTGCTCCTCCAGGTAGTTCAGGAGCGCCAGCTGCAGGCGCCAGGCCTCGGGGTCGGTCTCGAGGCCCGCCTCGCGTGCGAGGTGCAGCCCGTCCAGGGTCTCGCCCCAGACGTCGAGCTGCAGCTGGCCTACCGCACCGTTGCCGATCCGTACCGGGCTCGAACCCTCGTACCCGGGCAGCCAGTCGATCGTGTACTCCGGCAGCCGACGCCGCCCGTCCAGCCCGTACATGATCTGCAGGTCCGCCGGGTCGCCGGCGACGGCGCGCAGGAGCCACGCTCGCCACTCACGTGCTTCGTCGATGAACCCGGTGCCGACCAGAGCCTGCAGCGTGAAGGCGGCGTCCCGCAGCCAGCAGTACCGGTAGTCCCAGTTCCGGGCCCCGCCGAGCTCCTCGGGGAGTGACGTCGTCGCGGCGGCCGCGATGGCGCCGGTCGGAGCGTAGGTCAGGGCCTTCAGCGTGATCAGCGACCGGTGCACGGCCTCGGCCCACGGGCCGGTGTACGTGGAGTGCGCGATCCAGGACCGCCAGAACTCCTCGGTGTCCCGGAGCGCCGCCTCCGGTTCCACCGACTCCTTCATGGGCAGGTGGGACGCGTGGTGCGTCAGGACGAACGGCACCCGGTCCCCCGGCCTGACGGTGAAGTGGGCACGCAGGACCGAACCGTCGGCGACGCCGTCGTGCGTCATCTCGACGCCCGTGTCGATCCGGACGGAGTCCGGGCCCGCCACCGCACGCAGCGCAGCGCCCTCCTCCGTCACCCAGGGCACGACGTTGCCGTAGTCGAACCGGAGCCGCAGCTCGGTGGTCATCGGGACGGCGCCGCTGATGCCCTCGACGATACGGACCAGATCGGCATGGTTACCACGCGGCGGCATCAGGTCGATCAGGCGGACCTTGCCCTCGGGAAGCTCCCACTCCGTCTCCAGGATCAGGGTGCCCTCCCGGTACCGCCGGCTGGTACACAGGCCACCGGCGGTCGGCCCCAGGCGCCACGACCCGTGCTGGTCGTCCCCCAGCAGGGCGGCGAAGCACGCCGGGGAGTCGAACCGCGGCATGCACATCCAGTCGACCGAGCCGTCCCGACCGATCAGCGCTGCCGAATGGAGGTCCCCGACAATTCCGTAATCTTCGATTCGGAGCGTCATCGTGCCTCAGCCTAGGTTCTGGCGGCCCTGCCCACCAGGCGACAACCCCGACGGTCGCACGCCCGACGGATCAGAACGACGAGGCGTCCGCCGCGTACACCCAGCGGTAGCCCGGGTACTCACCGAGCGACCACAGGTAGTCGCGGGTCGGGTCGTACGACAGGTCCTCCGCACCCACGGTCAGCGCGTTGCCGTGCCGCACGATCGGCCCCGACGGCGCGGCAAACGTGTGCAGGTCACCGTCCGAGTTCGGGTCCGAGTGGTTCGAGCCGTCACTCTGCGAGAAGAAGAACTCACCGTTGATGGCGGTCGAGCCCTGCACGCTCTCCAGGTCGGTCCGATAAGCCTCCGTCGCCTTGATGACGCCGTCCGACGCAGGCTTCAGGTACCGGTTCGTGTAGTCGATCGGGACCCGTATCGTCCGGACCTGCGCACCCGCATCGACGTCCGCCGGACTCCGGTACTCGCTCACGATCACCGAGTCCGGCGAGCTCGTCCGGTCGAGCGCGACCGACGAGTGCTGCAGCTGCGCATACCCGCCGGCGGTCGAGTCGGTGAACTTCGCCGTCTGCGGCAGCACGTACTTGTAGTCGAACGCGTGGTACGAGCCGTCCGCCTGGCGCCCGACCGCAGACGATCGACCCGTCGAGACCTGCCACAGGTGATCCAGGTCGAACACCCGGAACCCACCGCTCGTGTCCGCCACGTACAGCAGGTTGCCGTACCACATGATGCCGCCCGCATGGATGTTGACCGGCCGGTACGACGGCGCACTCGCGGTACCGCTCGGCTCGACCAGCAGGATGTGCCGGTACGGAGGCGCCGAGGCGCTCGCGGACAGGTTGGACACGCTGATGCGCACGCCCTTGTCGATGCCGTCCTCGGCGTGGTCGTACCAGCTCACCAGGTTGATGCGCTTGCCGTCGTACGTGCCCGCCCCGTACGCGTCGGAGCTCGTGGTGATGCCCTGCGGGTACCACGCGGTGGTGTCCTGGTCGCCGTCGTTCCAGCAGTAGTACGCGGTGCGGTGCGTGACCGACGGTGCGCTGCCGCAGCTCGGGGTGCGGTTCGCGTCGTCGGCCACCGCTCCCATGGTCACGTTCGGCAGTGCCGCGTCGAGGGCTCCCACCAGGGACGACGACGTCTCGGACAGCGTGTAGCGGAAGTTGCTCGCCGTGAGCGGTGTCGCGGCGGCCGCTACCGACGGCCCGGCCGCTTCGCTCGCGGTCTCCGTTGCGACCGCCTGGCCCGCGGAGCCGAGCAGGACACACAGTCCCAGGCTCGCGACGGCGAGCGCGGGGCGACGACGATGACGCATGGTGGTCTCCTTGCGTGAGGGGACGGTTGCTTGCACACCGTAGGGAGTGCCCGTCCCCTCACACCAGTACCGCCGGGTGAACGTCCGATGGCCGCCGGTCAGCGCTTCGTGAGGGTGTCCGCCAGGGGGTCGTCGTCCCCCGCGGGGAGCACCCGCAACCTGCGGGCCGTCGCCTCGACGCCCTGCTCCGCGACACCCGCCGCCAGCGCCTTCAGCGATTCGGGGGTGTCGTCGGTGACGCGCAGGAACCAGCCCGAGCAGGCGTCGAGCTCGCCGGCCGCTATCGCGTTCACGACGTCGGTGACCCGCTCGACCGGGGTCCAGTCGGTGCGGTCCTCGTGCAGGGTCATGCCCGTCGACATGTCGGTCCGCACGACCCCGGGAGCGAGCTCGAAGACACGGATCCCGTGCCGGAAGCCGTCACCGTGGAGGTTGGTCCCCATCCGCATCAGCGCGGTCTTGCTCGCGTTGTACGCGGAGTAGCCGCCGGCCATCTCGTGCGAGCTCGCACCGGAGGCCAGGTCGATGACCCGGCCGCCACCGCGCTCGATCATGCCCGGCACGATGTACCGGTTGAACAGGAAAGGCGCACGCACGTTGGTCTCGAACACGGACCACCACTCGTCGGGGTCGGCCTCCCACAAGGGATGCTCCGACTCGATCGCGCCGGCATTGTTCACCAGCAGGTCGATCGATCCCAGCGCTTCCTCGGCCCGTCCGACGGCGGCACGCACCGCCACCGGGTCGGACACATCGGCGGTCAGCTCGACCACCGTCACCCCCGCGGCCCGGATCTCCGTGGCCACGGCAGCGAGCCGTCCCGCGTCCCGCGCGAGCAGGGCGACGTCCAGCCCTGCTCGCGCGAGCCCGAGCGCGATCTCCCGGCCGATCCCGCGCGAGGCACCCGTGACGAGCGCCGTGCGCGACGGCGGGGTCGCGGCGGATCCGGCCGCCTGGTGCGGGTCAGCCACGCAGAACCGCCCCGACCTTCTCCCCCGCCGCCTCCACGACTGCGTCGCGCACCGCGCGCACCTCCTTGGCGGAGAGCGTGCGGTCCGCCGCACGCAGGCGGAGGGAGTACGCGAGCGACTTCTTGCCCTCGCCCACCTGCTCCCCCGTGAAGACGTCGAACAGGGCGACGTCCTCGAGCAGCTCGCCGGCGCCCGCCACGATCGCCGACCGAACGGCCTCGGCCGGCACGCTGCCGTCGACCACGAAGGCGAAGTCCTCCTTGGCCGCGGGAAACGCCGACACGGGCACTGCCGCGACGGGCTCGCCCGACGCCGCACCGACCAGCACGCTCAGGTCGACCTCGAACGCCGCGGCACGGGCAGGCAGCCCCAGCGTCTCGACGACCTTGGGGTGCAGCTCACCGGCGTGGCCGACGAGCGTGCCGTCCGTGAGCTCGAGGCGTGCGCAACGACCCGGGTGCCACGGCATGTGCTCGGCGTCGGGGACGACCACCACGTCGGCCCGGGCACGCTCGGCCACCAGCCGGGCCGCCGCCAGGGCGTCCTCCCAGCCGGCCGTGCGGCCCTCGCCCCACCAGCCGGCGAGCTCCCGCCTGCCGGTCAGCACACCGGCGACCCGACGCGGCTGCTCAGGTACCGCCGCGGCGAGCGCCGCGAGCTGCTCGTCGCTGGGCCGCACACCGCCGGGCAGCGTGGGCGCCGCGGGGGCGCCCTGCGTCGGGCGCGTGACGAGGCCGATCTCGTACACCGCGAGGTCCGTCAGTCCGCGCGAGACGTTGCGGCGCACGGTGTCGAGCAGCGTCACGAGCAGGTTCGACCGCATCAGCGGCTTGTCGTCGGCCATCGGGTTGACGAGCCGGAGCGAGACACGGCGCGGGTCGTCGGCGGGCAGGCCGAGCGCGTCGTACTCGGGGGTACCGACGAACGGGTAGCTGAGCGTCTCGACGAAGCCCGCCTCCGCCAGAGCGCGGGCGACCGAACGGCGCGTGCGCTGCTCGGCAGTGAGCCCGCGGCCACCCGGTGCGGCCGGGAGCACCGACGGCACCTGGTCGTAGCCCTGGATGCGCACGACCTCCTCGACCAGGTCGGCCGGGCCGGTGAGGTCGGGGCGCCAGGACGGCGGGGTGACGAGGAGAGTCTCGACAGGCTCGACCGCCGCGGAGGCGTCGGCCACCGTGGCGCCGATCTCTTCGAGGGTGCTGCGTACCTGCTCCGGCGTGTACTCGACGCCCGAGAGCCGGGTCGGCTCGGTGACCTTGAGCGCGATCTGCTTCTGCGGGGTCGCCCCGGTGTTGTCGAGGTCGCTCACTGCGGCGTCGGCGGTCCCGCCGCCCAGCTCGACCAGCAGGTCGACCACGCGCTGCGCCGCGACAGGGGGCAGCAACGGGTCGACCCCACGCTCGAACCGCTTGGCGGCCTCGCTCGACAGCTTGTGCCGGCGCGCGGTACGCGCGACCGTGATCTGGTCGAAGTGGGCCGCCTCGACCAGCACGTCCGTCGTCGTCTCGCTGACCTCCGACGAGGCACCACCCATCACTCCGGCAAGGCCGAGCACCCGGCTGCCCGCTCCGGCGGGCGAGTCGGTGATCAGGAGGTCCTCACCGTCCAGCGCGCGGTCAGCGTCGTCCAGGGTGGTGAGGCGCTCGCCCGGGGTGGCACGACGGACCACGATAGGGGCCGAGACCTTGGCGAGGTCGTAGGCGTGCAGCGGCTGCCCGAGGTCGAGCATCACGTAGTTCGTGATGTCGACCGCCAGGGAGATCGACCGCATGCCGGAACCCTCGAGCCGGTGCTTCATCCACGCGGGCGTGGGCGCGGCCGGGTCGATGCCACGCACGATGCGCGTCACGAACCGGTCGCAGCCCACCACGCCGTTGATCGGCGCGTCGTCCCGCACCTGGACCTCGAAGCCGTCGGCCGTCGGGGCCGGCTCGGCACCCGTGGGCAGGCCACGATCCGTGAACTTGGCACCCGTGGAGTGTGCGTACTCGCGCGCCACGCCGCGGTAGCTGAACGCGTACCCACGGTCCGGCGTCACGTTGATCTCCAGGACCTCCTCGCCGAGGCCGAGGAGCGCGATCGCGTCCTGGCCGGGGGTGAGGTCCTCCTCGGCGAACCCGTGCCGGGTCAGCACCAGGATGCCGTCGTGGTCCTCCCCGATCCCGAGCTCCCGGACCGAGCAGATCATGCCGTCGGACACGTGCCCGTAGGTCTTGCGGGCGGCGATCGGGAACGGTCCGGGCAGCACGGTGCCGGGCAGTGCCACGGCCACGAGGTCACCGGGCGCGAAGTTGTGCGCGCCGCAGACGATGCCGCGCGCGCCTTCGGCGTCGTTGTGCTCGGGGCCGACGTCGACACGGCACCAGTTGATCGTCTTGCCGTTCTTCTGCGGCTCGGGCGTCATCTCGAGCACCCGGCCGACCACGAGGGGGCCGGTCACGGCCGCCCCGTGGATCGCCTCTTCTTCCAGGCCAATCTTGACGAGGTCGGCCGCGAGCTGCTCGGCGGTGAGGTCCGCGGGCACCTCTACGTGGTCAGCGAGCCAGTCCTTCACGATGAGGGGCACTTCAGATCTCCGTCCCGAACTGAGTGGAGAAGCGCACGTCGCCCTCCACGATGTCGTGCATGTCCGCGATCGAGTGGCGCAGCATGAGCGTGCGCTCGATGCCCATGCCGAACGCGAAGCCCGTGTACTCCTCCGGGTCCACTCCCGCGGCGCGCAGCACGTTCGGGTTGACCATGCCGCAGCCACCCCACTCGATCCAGCCCGCACCGCCCTTCTTCTGCGGGAACCACAGGTCCATCTCGGCGGACGGCTCCGTGAACGGGAAGAACGCCGGGCGCAGGCGCGTCCTGGCCTCCGGTCCGAACATCGCCTTCGCGAACGCGTCCAGCGTGCCCACGAGGTTCGCCATCGTCAGGCCCTTGTCGACCGCGAGGCCCTCGACCTGGTGGAACACCGGGGTATGGGTCTGGTCCAGCGCGTCGGTGCGGAACGTCCGGCCGGGGCAGGCGATGTACAGGGGCACGCCGCGCTCGAGCAGGGAGCGAGCCTGGACCGGGGACGTGTGCGTGCGCAGCACGAGGTTCGACTCGCCGCCACTCTCACCGTCGCCGGCGACGTAGAACGTGTCCTGCATCTGGCGGGCAGGGTGGTCCGGTCCGAAGTTCAGCGCGTCGAAGTTGAACCACTCGGCCTCGACCTCGGGGCCGTCGGCGATCTCCCAGCCGAGGCCGACGAAGAAGTCGGCGATGCGCTCCTGGACCAGCTCGATCGGGTGACGTGCTCCCGCCGTCGTGCGCTGGACCGGGAGGGTGACGTCCACCGTCTCCTCCGCGAGCACGCGCGCGTCACGCTCGGCCTCGAGCTCCGACTGCCGGGCCGCGATCGCCTGGTTGATCCGACCGCGACGCGGACCCACGAGCTTGCCGGCCTTCGCCTTGTCCGGGCCGGGCAGCGCGCCGATACCCCGGTTGGCGAGGGCCAGCGAGCTGCGGTCCCCGGTGTGCTGGGTACGGACGGCCTTCAGCGCGTCGAGGTCGCCGGCCTGGGCGATGTCGTCGAGGGCGGCCTTGACCGCGGCGTCGAGCGCCGCCTCGTCGAGCGGATCGATGGGTGCCTTCTCATCGGGCGTGGACATGCTTGCCTTCCTGGCGGATTCGGGAGCCGGCGCGGTCCCCTGCCTGGGAACCGGTGCCGGCAGATGAAGTCTAGGTGCCCGCCAGGGCTCAGGACGCGTTGTCCACAGGGCTGCTCAGTGCCCGCGCGCAGCGCTCGCCGCACGGCCCCTAGCGGGCCGCATAAATCGACGGGTCAATGGCTGCATGGCCTCATCATTCCATGCCGGGGCGAGCCGGAGCAATGTCGATTCCCTCGTCGGGCCAGGCGCGCTTGGCACACTTTTTCTGATGTCAGAGGGTCCGCGTAGCGTCGCTCACGTCTTCACGGCCGGGGCGGCCCTGGTCCCGGCCGTGGAGACGACCTCGTGCGCTACGCCGTTCCGAACGAGCGCAGGAAGTGCCCGCCGACGCGCCGGGCCGGCGTGTCCCCGGTCAGCGCCGTGACGACGTCGCGCTCGGTCGGGAAGTGGCGGTAGAGCGTCGCCGTCCCGGCGCGCCCAGATCGAGGAGCTGACCAGGTACGTGGAGTCCGGCGGCGTGCGCGGGAAGATCGTCCTGCTCGCGGACCGGTGATCGTCCGCCGGTCAGCCCTCCAGGGCCCAGGTCTCCACGATCTCGTACCGGGGACCGCCCTGCGCGCCCTCGCCGGGGCGTGACTCGACGAGCGCGAACGAGTCCGCCGTCCAGTCGGGTCCGGCATAGACGGACAGCGCCTGGGCGGCGGGCTCGAGTGCCGACCGGGGCTCTCCCACCGTGCGCTTGCCCCACCGGTCGCGCCCCCGCGGCGGACGCACCTGCCCGGCCCGCGCGTGGGCGACGGTGACGTGCGCCCGGTGCGGCTTGACGTCCTCCGGCACCTCGCGGGGCGAGGCGGCCAGGCAGTCGGACGCCAGGTCCTTCAGCGCGCCCGTCTCGCCGTCGACGCCGATCCACAGGACGCGGGCCCCGAACGACCCGGCGCCTCGGAGGCGCAGGTCGACGGGCCCGTGCTTGCGCGCCACGTCGGAGAGCTCCTCGCACAGCTCCGGGACCGTCCCCTCGGGGAGGTCCGCGTAGAACGCGAGAGTGATGTGCAGGTTCTCCCGCGGCACCCAGCGCGGAGAAGCCGGGACGCCGTCGACGGCGAGTCCGAGATGGTCCTTGACGTTCGCGGGCGGAATGATCGCCGTGAAGAGCCGCACCACCCGATCGTATGCGGTCGACTCCGGCAACCGAAGCGATTTCAGGTAGCCAGCGGGCGGGTGCCCGGAGCGGTGGTGGGCCGGGCCTCCACTAGGCCCACCACCTGCGCGAGCACAGAGCCGCCAGCACGGCGCCCGCGGTATTCACGAGGACGTCGTCCACCGAGCTCACGCGGCCCAGGTCGAGCACGTACTGCAGGACCTCCACGGCCGCGGAGACGGCCGCGGCGACCACGGCGACCCGAGCGAGGACCGCCGCGGTGCGCCGGCGGGCATCGGGCGCGAGGCGGAACCGGATCGGCAGGAAGAAGCCGAGAGCGGCGAGGGCCAGGAGGTTGCCACCCACCTGGACCACCAGCTCGGCGACCGGGCCGCCGAGCTGGTCCGCGAGGTCCCGGAACGGGACGAGCGAGAGCGAGCTGTCACGAGGCTTGGGCGTGAGGATCATCCAGACCCACGGGGTGGTTCCCGCGACCATGCCGACCTCGGCGACGGAATGCCGCCAGGCCTGCCGCCTCGGGACCCCGCGCAAGGTCCGTAGCCGTACGAGCAGCCGGATCGCCGCTCCCGCGGCGAGGAGACCGAGCACCGCGGGACGCAGCACGTGGCCCCACTCCCCCCAGACGCCGGCCGTCATCCGCCGCTCCGCCGCCCGCTCAGCGCTGGGCCCGGCTGCTCGCGTAGAGGCAGACGGTCGCGGCCGTGGCCAGGTTGAGCGACTCGGCCTTGCCGCGGATCGGCACCCGCACCACGGCGTCGGCCAGTGCGCGGTCCGCCTCGGGCAGGCCCCAGGCCTCGTTGCCGAACACCCAGGCCGTCGGGCCGGCCAGGTCGGGAGTCGCGCCGGACCCCGCGGAGTCCAGGAGGTCGTCCAGATCGAGCGGTCCGGTGCCGTCCGCCGCGAGGACGTGGCAGCCCACGGCACGCAGCTCGGTCACCGTGGCCTCCAGCGAGAGACCGGTGACGACCGGCAGGTGGAACAGCGACCCGGCGGTGGAGCGCACCACCTTGGGGTTGTGCACGTCGACGCTCTCCCCCGCGAGGACCACGAGGTCGGCCCCGGCCGCGTCGGCGGCCCGGATGACGGTACCCGCGTTCCCGGGGTCGCGGACGGTGGCGAGCACGGCGGCCAGCAGGGGCCGCCCGGCACGCTCCGGGTCGCGAGCGTCCAGGGCCTCAGGCAGCGACGGCGCGGAGGACCGCACGACGGCGAGCACGCCCTGGGCGTCGGCGCTCATCGCCTCGAGCACCTCCGGGGTGCCGACATGCAGGAACAACCCGGCCGAGCGGGCGTCGTCGACGATCTCCGCGTACCGGGAGGCGGCCGCGGGCGTCAGGTAGACGTCGCGGACGGACGACGGCGCGTGCCGGACCGCCTCGCGCACACCCTGCGGCCCTTCGACCAGGTACAGCCCGTGCCGGGAGCGCGCCGAACGCCCGGCCAGTGCCCGTACCTGCTTGATCCGGTCGGCTCGCGGATTCGCGAGCGTCACATCAAGCACTGGTCGGGCCTCCGAAGAGGAAACTGGCCGGGCGTCCGGTGAACTGCTCAACCTCAGGCAGCGGCCGGGGCGTTAACATCCGCCGGCAGCGCGTCCTTGGCGACCTGGACGAGGGCGTTGAACGCCGCGACGTCGTTGACCGCAAGCTCCGCGAGCATGCGGCGGTCGACCTCGATACCAGCGGCCTTGAGGCCCTGGATGAGGCGGTTGTAGGTCAGACCCTGCGCGCGGGACGCAGCGTTGATGCGCTGGATCCACAGCTTGCGGAAGTCACCCTTGCGCGCCTTCCGGTCACGGTAGGCGTAGACGAGCGAGTGGGTGACCTGCTCCTTCGCCTTGCGGTAGAGGCGCGAGCGCTGGCCGCGGTAACCGGCGGCGCGCTCGAGGGTTGTACGGCGCTTCTTCTGGGCATTTACTGCCCGCTTCACGCGTGCCACGTGAGACTCCTTGTACTTCGGGGCTGAAAGGGTTCTTGGCGACGCCCGTCAGGCGTGCGCCATAAAGGTCACTTACCGAGCAGCTTCTTGACCTTCTTGACGTCGGCCGGCGCAACGGCCTGGTCCATGGCCAGACGACGCGTGCGACGGCTGGACTTGTGCTCGAGGTAGTGGCGACCGTTGGTCTGCTCGCGCATGACCTTGCCGCTACCGGTGACCTTGAACCGCTTCTTCGAGCCGGAGTGCGTCTTGTTCTTCGGCATGACTGCCGTATCTCCTCGTGTCGGTCGACCGCTGCTGGAGCGGCGACGTTGTACCTGGGCCGGTAGGCCGGCCCGGTGTCGTAGTGGTCTTGGGGACCGTGGCCTCAGCCGGCCTTGCGCGGTGCACGCGGCTTGGGGGCCACGGGCTTCGGCGCCGGCTTGGGGGCCGAGACAGGCTTCGGAGCCGCCTTGGTGGCCGGCTTCGCTGCCGGCTTCGAGGCAGTCTTGGCCGCAGGCTTGGTGGCCGGCTTCGGCTCTTCCGGAGCGGGCGTCTCGACGACGGGCTCCGGCTCGGCCTCGGCGACAGGCTCGGGCTCGACGACAGGCTCGGGCTCGACGACGGGCTCCGGCTCGGGCTCCGCGACGGGCTCTGCCTCCACGACGGGCTCGGCCTCCGCGACGACGGGCTCAGGAGCCGGCGCGGCGGCAGGCTCCTCGACCGTGGTCTCGACCGTCTCGTCGACCTGGTCCTCCTCCGGCTCCGAGGTCTCGGGCTCGTCGGACGCACGTGCCTGCGCCTTGGCCTCGGACTTGGTCATCCGGCCCGCGTTGATCTCGGTGGCGCGCTTGCGCTGCTCGACCTTCGCGTCAGCCTTCTTCTTGACCGGCCCGAGGACCATGGTCATGTTGCGGCCGTCCTGCTTCGGCATCGACTCGACGAAGCCGAGCTCGGCGACGTCCTCCGCCAGACGCTCGAGCAGGCGACGTCCCATCTCGGGGCGCGACTGCTCACGACCGCGGAACATGATCATGACCTTGACCTTGTCGCCTGCCGAGAGGAAGCGGACGACGTGGCCCTTCTTGGTCTCGTAGTCGTGCGGGTCGATCTTCAGACGGAACCGGATCTCCTTGAGAACCGTGTTCGCCTGGTTGCGCCGCGCTTCCCGCGCCTTCATGTCGGACTCGTACTTGAACTTGCCGAAGTCCATGAGCTTGGTGACAGGCGGGCGGGCGTCCGGGGCAACCTCGACGAGGTCGAGGTCAGCGTCCTGGGCGAGCTTCAGGGCGACCGCCGTGGCAACCACGCCGACCTGCTCCCCGCCAGGACCGATGAGTCGGACCTCGGGGACACGGATCCGGTCGTTGATGCGAGGCTCGGTGATGGTGATGCTCCTCAGAAGTCGTTGATTGACCACCAGGAACGAGAAATGGCTCCCGCCCTGAACACAGGTGGAAGCCATCACAAGGAAAGGGTGCACGGGTTCGGCGAGAAACAGCGCCCAACCTCTGCACCCGACCTAGGACCCGGACTCTGTCGGCACCTTGCGGCGCTCTGTCGTGACTCGGGTGGGATGGTGATCCACTTTGTGCACCCGGCTCACACCGGGTCGGTCGTGGCTCAACGATAGCAGCATGCCGACACCGCTCGCCATACCGGCCGGTGTGAGGTCGACCGCCCGGCTGAGCCCCGCCGTCGGGCAGACCGTTGGGCGACCTCAACTGGAATCATTCCAGTTTACGGGCTAGGCTCGTTGACATGACGTCGACCGCCCCCACAGCCGCCACGCCGGAGGATCTCCTCCGCGGCGTCGGCCTGCGCGTGACCGCCCCCCGCGTGGCGGCTCTGCGCGCGGTGGGCGACAGCCAGCACGCCACAGCCGACGATGTCCTGAGCTCGGTCCGCGCAGAGCTCGGCACGGTATCGGTCCAGGCGGTCTACGACGTCCTGCACGCGCTGACCGACGCCGACCTCCTGCGCCGCATCGAGCCCGCCGGCCACCCCGCGCGCTACGAGCGCCGCACGGGCGACAACCACCACCACGTCGTCTGCCGCGAGTGCGGTGCCATCGGCGACGTGGACTGCTCGGTCGGCCATGCCCCCTGCCTGACCCCGAGCGACGACCGCGGGTTCGTGGTCGAGACCGCCGAGGTCACCTACTGGGGACTGTGTCCCGACTGCAGCGCGTGAAGCTCGCCCGGAGAGCCGGGCACCACGACTTCGCCGACCACGCCGAACCCCAAGAACCCCCCGCAAGCAGCAGAGGAAGGCACGTCCACAGATGACAACTCCTTACACCACCACCCAGACCGGCACGCCGGTCGTCAGCGACGCACACTCGCTGACCGTGGGCGCCGACGGCGCCACGGTCCTCCACGACCGCTACCTGGTCGAGAAGCTCGCGCAGTTCAACCGCGAGCGCATCCCGGAGCGGATCGTGCACGCCAAGGGCGGTGGCGCCTTCGGTGAGTGGGAGATCACCGGAGACGTGTCGCAGTACACGCGTGCCGCGGCCTTCCAGCCGGGCGCCAAGGGCGAGGTGGCCCTGCGCTTCTCGTCCGTCGCCGGTGAGATGGGTTCCCCCGACACCTGGCGCGACGTGCGCGGCTTCGCCCTGCGCTTCTACACGACCGAGGGCAACCTCGACATCGTCGGCAACAACACCCCGGTGTTCTTCATCCGCGACGCGATCAAGTTCCCGGACTTCATCCACTCGCAGAAGCGCCTCCCGTGGTCGGGCCTGCGCGACGCCGACATGCAGTGGGACTTCTGGACCCTGTCGCCGGAGTCCGCGCACCAGGTCACCTACCTCATGGGCGACCGCGGCCTGCCGTCGTCGTGGCGTGAGCTGAACGGCTACGGCTCGCACACCTACATGTGGACCAACGCCCAGGGCGAGAAGTTCTGGGTCAAGTACCACTTCATCTCCCGCCAGGGCGTGAAGTTCCTCGACAACGACGAGGCGGCACGGATCGCCGGCCAGGACGCCGACTACTACCGTCGCGACCTGTACGAGGCGATCGAGCGCGGGGACAACCCGGTGTGGGACATCAAGGTCCAGGTCATGCCGTACGACGACGCGAAGACCTACCGGTTCAACCCGTTCGACCTGACCAAGGTCTGGCCGCACGCGGACTACCCGCTGATCCACTTCGGCAACTTCACGCTGAACCGCAACCCGAAGAACCACTTCGCTGAGATCGAGCAGATCGCGCTGTCCCCGGCCAACCAGGTCCCGGGCACCGACATCTCGCCCGACAAGATGCTGATGGCCCGCGTGTTCTCGTACCCGGACGCGCAGCGCTACCGCGTGGGCACCAACTACCAGTCGGTCCCGGTCAACCAGCCGCACGCCGCACCGGTGCACAACTACTCGCAGGACGGCTCGCAGCGCCACCACTTCAACGAGGTCGGCGTCCCGAACTACGCGCCCAACTCGTTCGGTGGCCCCGTCGCCGACCCGGCCCGTGGCCAGGACGGCGCCTGGGAGTCGGACGGCGAGCTGGTGCGCACCGCTGCCACGCTGCACAGCGAGGACAGCGACTTCGGCCAGCCGGGCACGCTCTACCGTGAGGTCTACGACGACGGCGCGAAGGCCCGTCTGCTGGAGACCCTGACCGGTCAGGGCCAGGCGATCACGATCGACGAGATCCGTGAGCGCTTCTTCCAGTACTGGACCAACGTGGACCAGGAGCTGGGCGCCAAGCTGCGCGCGGCCGTCTCCGCCTGATCCACCTGCTGCGGCCGAGGCCGGGTCCCCGTCGGGGGCCCGGCCTCGGCCGTTCCTACGCCGGGCGACGTGGGGGCGGCCCGCGTGAGCGTGGCTCGCATCAGGGATATCCCTACGGTTCCGAGGCCACCGTTGCCCGGCGACGGCAGCTGCCGCTACGGTCCGAACGCGTCAGCGCATCAGCGCCGTGGGGATGCTCACCGCACCGCAACGAGAACAAGGGAGTCAACGATGTCTCGCTCGCTCACCCGGATCGGCGCCGCTCTCGCGGCCGGTCTGCTGGCGCTGACGGCGGCAGCCGGCCCGGCCGCCTCCGCACCGGAGCAGGACCCGAAGCAGGAGCCCGCCTCCGCCTCCCACCGTGTCCTGGCCTTCTACCAGACCATCTACGAGACCGGCTCCGACGGCGTCCGCCGCTACGTCGACCCGAAGCCGCTCCTCGGCTCGGTCACGGACGTCAACGTCGGCGCCATCCACCTCAACGCCGACGCGTCCCTCACGGTCAACGACATCCCGGCGGACCACCCCGAGCTCGACGTCATGTGGGACGACCTGGGCGCCATGCAGGACCAGGGCGTGACGGTCAGCGCGTTCCTCGGCGGGGCGGCGCCCGGCACCTACCGGTACCTGCGCGAGGACTTCGACCGGTTCTACCCGGTCCTGCGGGACTTCCTGCGCGCCTACGGGCTCGACGGCGTGGACCTCGACATCGAGGAGACGTTCTCGCTGGCGGACACGATCCGCCTGGTCGACACGCTGCGCGCCGACTTCGGCCCTGACTTCGTGATCACGCTGACGCCCGTGGCCACCGACATGGCCGGGCGGACGAGCTTCTCGGGCGGCTTCTCCTACGCCGAGCTCGAGCGCCGGGCCGGCGACCGGATCGACTGGTACAACACCCAGTTCTACTGCGGCTGGGGCGACCTGCGGTCCACCACCGTGTACGACCAGATCCTCGCCAACGGGTTCACGCCCGACCGCGTGGTGGCGGGCACCGTCACCAACCCGGCCAACTGCAGCGGGTACGTGGACTGGCCGACCTTCGACGCCACGGTCGGTTCCCTGGTCGCGGAGCACCCGGACTTCGGCGGGGTGTTCGGCTGGGAGTACTTCAACTCCGTCGGGTACGCCGGAGGTGGACGCGAGAGCTGGTTCGCGCACGTGGCGGACGTCGTCGGCTCCTGAGGGCCAGGTCCGGGTGGTCGTCAGGCGCGGACGACCCTGGCTCCCCCGGCCCGGTCGTACGGGGTGCGGCCCCCGCCGGCGAACAGCGTGATCACGTACACGATCGGGAGCACGTACGCCGCAGCCGTGAGGACCGCGAGGCCGGGGCCGATCTCAGGCGCCCCGACGAGGCCGATCGCCGCCGCATGGCCGATCGTCCAGGGCACGGCGATCTTGAGCGCGTTCCGGGTCAGGGCGGCGGTGAACGAGAGCCGCTCGCCGTCCCTGGCCCCCACCACTCTGAGCCTGAGCATGCGCTTGCCGACCGTCGCCTGACCGGCACCCGACTCCAGGACGGCGAGGAAGACCGTCAGGGGCACCGCCGTGACGAGCGCGGCGACGACGTTCGTCGCCGTCGCGGACCACTGCCCCGTCACGCCGGAGAGGTACAGCGGGATCCCGACCGCCGCGAGCAGCCCGAGCCACACGAGGAAGCAGAGCCAGTCGACGAGCCAAGCGGCGATGCGTCGCCACGCGTCCGGGTTCACCGGGCTGACGGTACTCCGTGGGTCACAACGGTCTCTCGACGCAGACGCCCGATCGCGCCGGGTTGGGCGGGCAGGGGTCGGTCCAGCGCCAGCCCTCGCGCTCGTACAGGCGAGGCGACCATGTTGCCGAGAGTGGACGATGTCTACTCTCGGCAACACAGTCCCCGGACCAACCCTGTCCGAGCGGTTCGGGCTCAGTCGACGAGCAGCTCCACCTGAGCCAGCACCCCGCCGTCGCGGAGCTCCAGCCGGAGGCCGGTCAGCGCCACAGGCTCTGTCAGCACGAACGGTCGCAGCTGGCCCGGCCAGCGCCACTCCTGCCCGGACCGCTCGTCCAGCACTCGGCCGTCGTCCGCGACCAGTCGCCACGCGGACGGCGGCCTTCCGCCCGCTCCGGCAGGTCGGGCAGCTCCCTCCGCCCGGGCCGACGACGTCAGCGTGTAGGCGCGGAGCACGACACCCTCCGGCATCTCTCCGGACGGCCGCCACTCGAGCGTCCCCGCCACCTCGACGGCGGTCGTCAGGTCGCCGTCGGTCAGGCCCGGCACAGAGCCCCCGGTGCCGTGCCAGCCGCCGTCGGCCCGCTGCCACGGCCCGCCCGCGTGGTCGTCCGGCGGCGCAGTCACGCCCCAGCGGGTCGGCGTCTCGGAGAGGGCGAACCGCAGGGTCGCTCCCCCGGCCAGCTCGCCGTGCTCCACCGACGGCGACGTGATCGCCCGGGCCGCACCGGCGCCGTCGGACACCTCCAGGCCCGCCACGTACCAGCGGTCCGCAGCGCCCGGGGCCTCGACCACCAGGTCGCCGCCTGGCCGGTGCACCACCGCCCGCTCGAAGAGCGGCGAGCCCACGGCCCAGCGGGCGGAGCCGATCTCCAGCGGGTACAGCCCCAGCGCCGAGAGGATGTACCAGGCGGACATCTCACCGTTGTCCTCGTCGCCGTGGTAGCCCTGCCCGATCTCGCTGCCGGTCCACAGCCGGGCCAGGATCTCGCGCACCGTCTCCTGCGTGCGGTCCGGGCGCCCGGCGTACAGCCACACGTACGGGATGTGGTGCGACACCTGGTTGGACTGGCCGAGCTGTCCGAGGCGCACGTCGCGCGCCTCGGCCATCTCATGGATCACGAACCCGTAGGACCCGGGCTTGTCCGCCCGCTCCGGTGTGGCGAAGAACCGCTCCAGCAGCCGCTCCAGCCCGTCGCGACCGCCGTGCAGGGCAGCCAGGCCCGCGCCGTCGTGCACCGGGTGGAACAGGAAGTTCCACGCGTCCGACTCGGTGTAGTCGCCGCCCCACACGTCGGGGTCGAACGGCTCGGAGCCGAACGTCCCGTCCCGGCCGCGTCCGCGGAAGAACCCCGTCCCCGGGTCGAACAGGTGCGCGTACCCGAGGGAGCTCTGCCGCAGATAGGCGGCCTCGTCGCGCAGGGCGCGCCGGCGGTCGTCGGGAGTGCCCGGCGCGTCCGCGAGCACCTCGGCCATGCGCGCCAGGCCGGCGTCGTTGATGTAGCCCTCGAGGCTCCAGGACACCGACTCGTCGACGTCGCGCGGCACCCAGCCGTGGGTGAGCGCGAACTCCTGGCCCTTGCGGCCCACCCCGGACCGGGTGGGCAGGGCCGTCGCGTTACGCAGGCCCGCGTCGTAGGTGCCGAGCGGGTCGGGCAGGTCGACGCCGCGCAGGTGGAGGTCGGCGAAGGCGACGTCGGACGACGTACCCGTCATCAGGTCCGCGTAGCCCGGTGACGACCATCGCGCGACCCAGCCGCCCTCGCGGTACTGCTGCACGAACCCGTCGGCGAGCCGGGCGGCGACCTCCGGATAGAGCAGTGCGTAGGCAGGCCAGCAGGTGCGGTAGGTGTCCCAGAAGCCGTGGTTGACGAACATCTCACCGGGTACCACGGGTGCGCCGTCGAGCACCGGCGAGGCGTGCACGAGCTGGCCGTCGGTCCCGACCTCGGTGTACGAGGAGGGGTAGAGGTTGAGGCGGTAGAGGTTGGAGTAGAGCGTCACCTGCTGTTCCGGCGACGCGCCCTCGACGTCGAGCACGCCGAGGCGTTCCTCCCACTGGGCGCGGGCGCGCTCGGCCACGTCGTCGAAGGACCCGCTCACCTCCCGGTCCAGGGCGCGCCAGGCGAGGTCCTCGCTGATGTACGACGTCGCCACGCGCACCTCTACCGTGCGGTCCGGCTGGTCGCCGGGTGCGGCCGCCGGGTCCAGCGCCACCGTCGCGTACGTGGCGTGCGCCCGGCCGTGGGCCCGGCCCGTGCGCAGGACCGGCCGGGAGACCTGGCCCACCACGTACATGCGGCTGCGGCCCACCGACAGCGGGCTGCCGTGGTCGCTCCAGCCGGTGAGCGTGCCGTCGTCGTGCACGGTGACGGCCACGGGCGGGCCGGCGGCGCCGGCGTCGCTCACGGCGTCGACGATCAGGTGGCCCGTGGTGGCCCCGGGCGGGAACGTGAACCGGAGCACGCCACCGTGGTCGGCCGCGGCGACGTCGACTCGCGCACCGCCGTCCAGGTCGACGGTGTACCGGTGCGGGCGGGCGGTCTCGTCGTCGTGGGAGAAGCCGACGGCGCGGGCCTCCAGGCCCGCGTCGGGCACGCCGTCCCCGTCCGGCAGGGCCGGGACGAGATGGAACGCGAGCTGGTTGCGGTCCCCCATCCACGGGCTCGGCTCGTGCGAGATGCCGATGCCCTGCAGGCGCGGCCGGTTGCCGGGCCCGTTGTGCGCGGCCCAGGAGTAGAGCCAGCTCGCCGAGGACGCGTCGGTCAGCGGCACCCACATGGTGAAGCCGTTCGGCACGGCCGCCGCCGGCACGTTGTTGCCGCGCGAGTATGCGCCCGAGGAGTGCGTGCCGCGGCGGGTGTCGACGAGGTCGGTGCGGCCGGACACGGTCCGCTCCGGACGTGGCCCGACCGTCACGGCGTCGAGCCACACCTCGGTGTCCCCGCCGTCCGGCGGCGCGGTCACGACGGCGGCGGCGCGCACGCGGCGGCCGGGCAGCCGCTCGGCCACGTCGTCCAGGTCGACGCGGACGACGTTCCAGTGGTCGGGTACCAGGATCCGGGCCTCGCCCTGCCCGACGGCGGTCGCGAGCATGCCGTGCTGGTCGGTGAGCGCGCGGCCGGGCTCGGTCTGCGAGAGCCAGGTCCCGTCGTCGAGCAGCAGGTCGACCGCCACGTAGGTCGAGCGGTAGGTGAGCTCCTGGTCGAGCACCGGCAGGAGCGTCCAGCGCAGCTCGGTGCCTGCCTCGACCGGCACGTCCAGACCGTCGAGCACCACCGTGCGGCCTTCGCCGCTGTGGTCGATCCGTCGTGCGTCCTCGCTGGTCAGCCCAACACCGGGCAGGCCGGCCGGGACGTGTGCGGGGCCGGTCATGCGACCACCTCCGGCACGCGGCCCGTGCTGCCCCGCACCGTCAGCCGCGGTGGCGGAGCGCCGACGACGTCGGGTACCGCCTGGCCCCGGACCAGCGAGAGCACGGTCTGGCCCACGAGCTCGCCGAGCTCGAAGGTGTCCGTCGTCATGGCGGTGAGCGGTGGGTGCGCGAGACGCACGAGCGCGGAGTCGTCGAAAGAGGCCACCGAGATGTCCCCGGGGACGCTGAGTCCGGCCTCGGCCAGTACAGTGACGCCCGCGAGCGCGGCGACGTCGGAGTCGTAGACGATTGCAGTAGGCCTTTCGTCGTGGGCCAGGAGGGCCCGGGTGGCTGCCGCGGCCTCGTCCTGCGAGAAGTCCGTCGGCACGGTCGTGATGGTCAGGCCGAGGCGCGCCCCGGTGTCGTGCAGCGCGGCGACCCGGCGCGCGGAGTGGATGGAGGCGGGGATGCCGCCGACGTGGCCGACGTGCACGTGTCCCAGTGCGGCCAGGTGCTCCGCGAGCACGATCATGGCGGCGTGGTCGTCCGCGAAGACCGCCGGGACGGGGCCCGGCGTGCCGTCACCGCCCACCAGCACGGCCGGCAGGCCCGCCCGCGCCAGCTCCTCGGGTCGCGGGTCGTCCTGCTTCAGGTCGAGCACCACCACCCCGTCCGTACGCCGTTCGGCGGCCCAGCGGCGGTACACGTCGAGCTCTGCGGAGACGTCCTCCACGACGAGCAGCTGCAGGGCCACCCGGTCGGCCGACAGCCGCGCCTGCAGCCCCGAGACGAGCTGGGCGAAGAACGGCTCGACGCCCAGCGTCCGCGCGGGGCGCGCGACGACCAGGCCCACCGTGTCGGCCCGCCGGCCGCCCAGGGCGCGGGCGGCCACGTTCGGCCGCCACCCGAGCTCCGCCACGGCGGCCAGGATGCGGGTCCTGGTCTGTTCGCTGATCCCCGGGCGGTCGTTCAGCGCGAAGGACACCGCCGTCGGGGAGACACCCGCCTGCGCGGCGATGTCGGCGATGGTAGGCCTGCGGCCCGGGCGCTCGACGGACGTCACTGGTCGGCAAGCAGCTTGTTGCACTCTTCGACCGCCGCGTCCAGGGCTTCCTGCGACGTCGTGTCCCCCGCGATCGCCGCCGCGAGCTGCTGGTTGATGATGGTGGTCATCGCCTCGCTGACCTCGACCGGCTGCAGCACCCCCGCGGTGGTGAGGCTGGTGAACGCGATCTGCTTGGCCGCGCCCTGCGGGGTTCCGTCGCTCTCGGCCAGCTCCGGCTTCTCCAGCGACACAGTGGTCGACGGAAAGACGCCGGGCACCTCCGCCGCGAACGCCTCCTGGTTGGCGGCGTTCGTGATGAACTGCGCCAGCGCCACCGCGGTCGGCAGGTTGGCCGACTGGTTCGACACCGACAGCCCCTGCACGTACAGCGGCGTGGCGCCCATGTACGGCGACGACGTGATCTTGCCCTCGAGCGACGGGGTGTTCTCGAGCACGGTGTCGATGAAGTTGCCGCCACCGGTCGACCAGGCCACCTTGCCCTCGATGAACAGCTGGCTGTTGCCGAGGTAGGCGTCGGTGAGCACGTCGTCGGGCATGAGGCCGTCGGCGTACGCGTCGCGGTAGGCGTCGAGCAGCTCGGCGGCCTCTGGCGTGTTGAACGTGAACCTCGTGCCGTCCTCGGACAGCACCGGGATGCCCTCTGCCGCGAAGTCGCCGAGGCCCGGCTTGCGGCTCATGAGGTAGCCGCCGGTGACGTCCTTCATCGTACGTGCCTGCTCGATGAGCTCCGCGAGGGTCGTGGGCGGCGTCGCCGGGTCGAGACCCGCGTCCTCGAACATCTCGGTGTTCCAGTAGTTCAGGTCGGTGGTCAGGTACCAGGGGTACCCGAACGTGCCCTCGATGCCTGCGTACTCGTAGGCCTCCAGCGCACCGGGGACGTAGGTGTCACCGAGCGCGTCGTCGACGGTGGTGAGGTCCGTGAGGAGGTCCTCGCGCGCCAGCGAGAACGCGAAGTCGGGCGGCAGGTTCGTGACGTCGGGCAGCTCGCCGGCGGCCGCCTGCGAGAGCACGTTCTCCGAGTAGCCGTCGCCCGGCTGGTCGAGCCAGGTCACCGAGGTACCGGGGTACGTCGTCTCGAAGTCGGCGATGACTCCCTCGACGTATCCGGTGAAGTGCGGCTTGAGCGCCCAGGTCTGGAGCGTGACCTCCCCGGTCACGTCGGCCGCCGTGGCGGCGGCGTCCGCGGCGGGTTCGCCCGCGGTGCCGCCGGCGCCGTCGAGGGTGCAGCCGCCCATCGCGGCCAGCACGGTCAGGGCCGCTCCCGCGGCCCCGATCCTCGTGATCGTCATGACAGTTCCTTCCAGCAGATGCCTCGTCGCGTCCTGGGGGACATGCCGTGTGCGTGACGCCCGACTAAAGCGCTTTAGCCGGATCAGCGTCCCGCGCTCCCCACCTGCTGTCAAGGCAGGTGGCGCGTGGGACCGTCGGAGTGGTCGGCAGTCCGTCAGGTGGTCGGCAGCTCGGACTGCCGACCACCTGACGAATTACCGACCACCTGCCGCCGGCCCCGGGCCCCGCTACGCCCGCGTGAAGCGGAGGGTGCGGACCTCGAACGGGCTGAGCTCCACGGCGACCGCGCCGTCCGACGTCAGGTCCGCGGCGCCGCCCTCGATGTCGTCCTCGATCAGGCTCACGGTGCGTGCACCGGACACCGGTGCGGCCACCGTGACGGTGCCCGACGCGCGACGGCCCAGCGCCTCGTAGACGCGGACCACGAGATCGCCCGACCGGTCGTCGGCGAGCTTGACGGCCGACAGCGTCACGCCGCCCGACACGCTGACCAGAGGCTCGACGCCGGCACCACCGCGCAGTTCCCGCGGCCGCGCGCCGAACGTCGCACCCGCCTCGGTCGCCGCCGCGGTGTCCACACCGACCACGAGGCCGTACCGGTGGGTCTGGATCCCCTGGTCCGTCTCGGGGTCGGGGAACCGCGGCGCGCGCAGCAGCGACAGGCGCACGGTGGTCGTCACCTCGGGGACGCCCGGCGCAGGCGCCACCCCGTCGTCGGACACCTCACGGGTCACGTCGTACCCGTAGACCGAGTCATTGACCAGGCCGACGCCGAAGCCTGGCTCCTCGGCGAGCACCCACCGGTGCATGGAGGTCTCGAACTTGGCCGCCTCCCAGCTGGTGTTGGTGTGGGTCACCCGCTTGTGGAACCCGAACTGGGTCTCCGCCGCCATGTGCTCGGCGCGCACGTCGAGCGGGAACGCGACCTTGAGGAACTTCTCGGCCTCGTGCCAGTCGGTCTCCAGCGCGACCTCGAGGGTCCGGCTGCCCGGCGCGAGGGTGATCACCTGCTCGAGGGTGGAGGAGGAGAACGTCCGGCGCACGGTCACGACCGCCACACCCTCGTCGACGGTGGCGGTGACCTTCTCGGCCGCACGCAGGTCCGTCACCGAGTTGCGGTAGAACCGGTCGACGTCCCAGGCGTCCCACTTGTTCGGGAAGTCCTGGTGGAGCTGGAGCACGTTCGCCTCGCGGCCGGGCGCGACGGCGTCGCGGCCGGTGGCCAGGTCGATCGCGGACGTCACGTGCCCGGCCCCGTCCAGGGTGACCCGGACGAGGTCGTTCGCCAGCACGTAGCCGCCGTCGGGCAGCTCGGTCAGGGTGCTGGCCGCGGCGGCCGGGCCCGACGCCGGGGCCACGCCCAGGGCCGGCACCCCCGCCTGCGCGAACACCGCGGGGTTCGCCCGCAGGGCGGTGTCGCCCTCGCCCACCAGCGTCCGCAGGGAGCGCTCGATGATCTCCTGCGCACCCGCCGTGATCGCCGCGTGCTGCTCCATGGCCTCCCGGTGCACCCACGCGACCGACGTCCCGGGCAGGATGTCGTGGAACTGCAGCAGCAGCACCTGCTGCCACAGCGCGTCGAGCTCGTCGTACGGGTAGTCCGCACCGGTCCGGGCGGACGCCGTCGCCGCCCACACCTCCGCCTCGACCAGCAGCTGCTCGTTGCGGCGGTTGCCCTGCTTGGTCTTGTGCTGCGAGGTCAGCGTCGCCCGGTGCAGCTCCAGGTAGAGCTCGCCCACCCAGACAGCGCTGTCACTGGTCGCGTGCGCGGCCAGCTCCTCGCGAGCACGCTCGAAGAACGCGTCCGGGTGCTCCCAGCGGACCTTCGCGCTGCCCTCGAGATCGGCGAGCCGCTCGGCCTTGCCGGTCATCTCGCGGGTGGTGCCGCCACCGCCGTCGCCATAGCCGACCGGTGCGATCGAGCCGGTGGCGTGCCGGGACTCGTTGAACTGGCGTGTCGCCCGGGCGACCTCCTCGCCCGAGAGCTGCGAGTTGTAGGTGTCCATGGGCGGGAAGTGGGTCAGCACCCGCGAGCCGTCGATGCCCTCCCACCAGAACGTGTGGTGCGGGAACTTGTTGACCTGGTTCCACGAGATCTTCTGCGTGAAGAACCAGTCGAACCCGGCGCGGCGCACGAGCTGCGGCAGAGCCGGCGAGTAGCCGAACGAGTCCGGCAGCCAGACGCCGTGCGACCGCAGGCCGAACTCGCGCTCGAAGAACCGCTGCCCCTGGGAGAACTGGCGCGCGAGCGCCTCGCCCGACGGCATCACGGTGTCGGACTCCACCCACATGCCGCCCAGCGGCAGGAACCGCCCGGACGCCACCGCCTCCTTGACCCGGGCCCATACCTCGGGCCGGTGCTCCTTGACCCACGCGTACTGCTGCGCCGACGACATGCCGTAGACGAAGTCGTCGGTGCGGTCGATGAGGTCCGCCATGGACGACGTGGTCCGCGCGACCTTGCGGATCGTCTCCCGCACCGGCCACAGCCACGCGGAGTCGATGTGCGCGTGCCCGACCGCCGAGATCTCGTGAGCGCTCGCCTCCGCGGGGCTGGCGAGCACGTCCACGAGCGCCGTCCGGGCGGCCGCCGCCGTCTCGGGGATGCGCTGCAGGTCGAGCACGTCGAGGGCGTCGTCGAGGGCCTGCAGGATCCGCATGCGGCGCCGGCCCGTGGGCAGCTCGGCCTGCAGCTCGAGCAGCACCTCGACGTCGAGCGCGAGACCGTGCACCTCTGCCTCGAAGATCACGAGGTCCATGCGCCGCGTCGTGTACAGGGGACGCGGCGAGGACGTCCTGGTGTCGCCCTCCTGGGTCTGCCGGAACATGTCGTGCCCGAGCAGCACCGGGTTCGAGGCCGCCTCCAGGAGCAGCTCGACCTGCTCGCCGCCCACCGCGGCGTCCACCACCGGGATGTACTGGTTGCGCGGGTTGATCGACTTCACCGTGGTGCCGTCCGGCCGGTAGACCAGCGCCTCGGCCTGGAAGCCCGGCATGCTCGCGTCGAAGCCGAGGTCGACCACCGCCTCGACGGCGCGGCCCGCCCACTCGGCAGGCACCGATCCGGTCAGCCGGAACCAGGTGGTGCCCCAGGCCCTGCCCCACGGCGTACCCACCTCGTAGGGCTCCATGGCGAGGGCCAGGCCCTCCTGCGGGGGGACCGGTTCCCCCGGAAGCACGTGCCACTCGACGCCGAGCGGGACGGACGTCCCGTGGACCGCCGGCCAGATGCGCTCCGTCAGCACGCGTTGTACGCGCCCGGTGGTCAGTGTGATGTCGTCATGCATCGAAGGGCCTCCCCTGTGTCACCGTTGAACGGTGGCAGGCTAGCCCAGAAGAGATGTTCACCCGCACCCCTGTCGGGATGGAAAGATGGTCTCCATGAGCTCCATCGACGAGACCCCTGCCGACTTCCAGGCTCCGGTAGGCCCTGACCAGGCAACACGCGATATCGCCGAGGTCGCGGCCGTCGAGGTCATCACGACCGCCGCCGTGCACCTCATGAGTGCCGCCGCCGTGAAGTGCGGCCTGGCCGAGGGCGACGACGCCGAGGAGCTCAAAGACCTCGACGAGGCCCGCAAGCTGATCACCGCGCTCGCCGCGCTGGTGGTCGCGAGCGCGCCCGACATCGGCAACCAGCACGCCCGCTCGCTGCGTGACGGCCTGCGCAGCCTCCAGCTCGCGTTCCGTGAGGCGTCGGTCATCCCCGACGCGCCGGGCGAGGGGCCGGGCGAGAAGTACACGGGTTCCGTCGTCTGATGACCGAGGCCCCCGTCGTGGCGGCCCCCGGCCCTGCTCGGGCACCGGGGCCGCGCCGTGGTTCACGCTGGCTCGCCGTACTGCTGGTCGCCACGATCGCCGTCG
This sequence comes from Promicromonospora iranensis, assembly GCF_028994775.1. Taxonomy (GTDB): domain Bacteria; phylum Actinomycetota; class Actinomycetes; order Actinomycetales; family Cellulomonadaceae; genus Promicromonospora; species Promicromonospora iranensis_A. The sequence continues at coordinate 51,849 of NZ_JAJQMN010000006.1, forward strand.
GCGCCTACCTGTGGGTGACGACCGTCCGCTGGCAGCGCAGCTCCGCCGAGTGGGAGGGCAAGGCGCACGAGTACGCCGAGGAGGTGGCGTCGTTGCGGATGCAGCTCGACGGTGCCAACACCGAGCTGCAGGCCGCCCGCGACCAGCTGTCCACCGCGACGGCGCGGATCACGGACCTGGCGAACGAGAAGGCCCAGCTCGGTGACGAGAACGTGGCGTCGCAGCAGTACCTCGACTACCAGACCCAGGTCAGCGCGGCAGCGGCCACCGTGGCCTCGGCGCTCGGGCAGTGCGTGTCGGGCCAGGAGCAGCTGGTCGGCTACCTCAAGGACGCCGACCAGTACGAGGCAGCCGACCTGGGCCGCTACGAGCGTCAGGTCGGCGCGCTGTGCGAGGACGCCGAGCAGGCGAACCAGGCGCTGCAGCGGGAGCTGCGCCCGTGAGGTCGGGGCCGCGCTCGCTCGCGCGCCGCGCCCTCGTCGTCGGGACGCTCTTCCTGACCGGTGCGCTGGGCGGCTGCGGTGTGCTGCCGCCGATGCCGGAGCCGGTCCCGAGCGACATCGTCCCGTCCACCCCCGTCGGGCTCTCCCCCGCTGCCGGCGGCGACGCCCTGAGCCCCGACGGCTTCGACGCCGTCGAGCGCATGGCGGTCCGGATCCGCAACGTGGGCTGCGAGGAGCTGTCCACGGGCTCCGGCTTCGCGATCGACGAGCACACGCTGATCACGAACAAGCATGTGGTCGCCGACTCGAAGGATCTCGAGGTCAGCACGTACGACGGGCATGACATCACGGTCGGTGCCACCTCGACGGCAGGTCTCGCGGACCTCGCCGTCGTCCGGACCACCGATCCCCTGCCGTCGCACCCGGAGCTCGCCGGGTCCGACCCGAAACCCGGCGACCCCGTCACCGTGGTGGGCTACCCGGCAGGCGGCGAGCTCACCGTGACGGAGGGCGAGGTCATGGGCACCACGCGGGACCCGCTCAACGCGAACCTCGGCGAGGTGCTGCTCACCGACGCTCCCGTCGAGCCCGGCTCGTCGGGGTCCGCGGCCCTGGACGACAAGGGGCGGGTGATCGGCGTCGTCTATGCGAAGACCGCGGACGACAACAGCCTGCTCGTGCCGCTGTCGACGCTCCAGGACATGCTGGCCGACGACACGGCATTCACCCCGGCAAAGGGCTGCTGAGCGCCTGGACCCGTCCGGGCGGTCAGCGGGCCGCGCCGATCCGCAGCTCCAGCGAGTCCACCCGCGACGAGATCACCTCTGACGCCGCGAGCCGGGCGTTGACCTGGGCCAGCACCGCATCGAGGCCGGCCCGGTCCAGGCCCGGGTTCAGGCCGAGCACCACCGCGACCTCCGCCTTGCGGCCGGGCTCGGCGTGCGCCCGCACCACGTGCTGCACCGGGGCGGCGGCGACGGCCACCTCCGCGGCGACCTCCGGGTCCACCGCCAGGCCGTCCTCGTGCGGCACCAGCGCCGGCCGCCACTCCTTGCCCTGCGCCAGCGCCCATACGGCGGGCCGGGGTACGAGCGCCGTCGACGGACCGGCGGGGTCGACGACGATCAGCGCCCAGTTCTCGTTGACCGCCGACAGCGCCGCACGCGACGCCTCGACCGGCACGGGCCGCGCGTCGGCCCGCCACGCCTGCATGGCCGCCACCGACGTGAACACGGGCAGTGCCCGGCGGCCGTCCGGGGCCTCCAGCGCCACGACGCCGGACGACGCCTCCTTGTCGACGGTGAGCCCGTCCGGGTTCTGCTCGGCGACGCCGAGCTCGGCCAGGACCGGCACGAGCACCCGGGTCTCGGCCAGCCGCAGGACGACGTCGCGCAGCGGAGTGGTCCCGGTCGTGTAGCCGGCGAGCAGCCGGGTCAGCTCATCGTCGGCCGAGCCGTCGTCGTCCGCGAACTGGCTGGACGGCTGGATCGACTTCACTCTCCGACCTCGGCGGCCGGGCGGCCGGCGACGTCGAGCGCCTCGGGCAGGGTGAACGCCCCGGCGTACAGCGCCTTGCCGACGACCGCGCCCTCGATGGTGCCGAGCGCGCGCAGGGCGGTCAGGTCGTCGAGCGAGGAGATGCCGCCCGAGGCGACGACGTGCGCGGTGGTGCGCGCGGCGACGTCGGACAGGAGCTCGAGGTTGGGGCCGCGCAGCGTGCCGTCCTTGGTCACGTCGGTGACGACGTAGCGGGCGCAGCCCGCCTCGTCCAGGCGGGCGAGGACCTCCCAGAGGTCGCCGCCCTCCTTGGTCCAGCCGCGGGCGGCGAGCGTCGTGCCGCGCACGTCGAGCCCCACGGCCACGCGGTCACCGTGCTGGGCGATGACCTTGGCCGTCCAGGCCGGGTCCTCGAGCGCCGCGGTGCCCAGGTTGACGCGCCGCGCGCCGGTCGCGAGCGCGCGCTCCAGCGACTCGTCGTCGCGGATACCGCCCGACAGCTCGACCTGCACGTCCAGCTCACCGACGACCCGCGCGAGCAGCTCGGCGTTGGAACCGCGCCCGAAGGCGGCGTCCAGGTCCACGAGGTGGACCCACTCGGCGCCGCCGGACTGCCAGTCCAGGGCAGCGGTCAGGGGGTCGCCGTACGAGGTCTCCGAGCCGGCCTCGCCCTGGACGAGGCGGACGGCCTGGCCGTCGGCGACGTCGACGGCGGGCAGGAGCACGAGGCGGTCGGTCATGTCTCTCCAAGGTCTGTGTCTGTCGGAGCTGAGTGCTGGGTATCTGTTGCATCGGCCCTCGTAGGCCGACAGATATCCAGCACTCAGCGGGTGGTGCGGTGGTGTGGTCGTGCAGTGGTGCGGTCAGGCGAGCGAGCGGACCCAGTTCTCCAGGAGCCGCGCCCCGGCGTCGCCCGACTTCTCGGGGTGGAACTGGGTCGCCGCCAGGGGGCCGTCCTCCACCGCTGCGACGAAGCGCCCGCCGTGGTCGGCCCAGGTCACCTTCGGCGGCGAGAAGACCCCCACCGCGTTCTCGTCGTGCCCCTTGGCGAACGTCTGCGCGGCGTAGGAGTGCACGAAGTAGAAGCGTTCGTCGGCGATTCCCTCGAACAGGGTCGAACCAGCGGGCACCTCCACGGGCGACCAGCCCATGTGCGGTACGACGGGGGCTCCCAGCCGCTCGACGACGCCGGGCCACTCCCCCATGCCCTCGGCCCGCTCACCGTGCTCCACCCCGGCGTCGAACATCACCTGCATGCCCACGCAGATACCGAGGACCGGACGGTTGCCGGCCAGCCTGCGGCCCACCACCTCGTGCCCGCGGACGACCTTCAGGCCCGCCATGCACGCTGCGAACGCGCCGACGCCCGGGACCACGAGGCCGTCGGCCTCCTGCGCGGCCGCCCGGTCGGCGGTCAGCGTCACGTCCGCGCCGACCCGCTCCAGGGAGCGGACGGCAGACCGGACGTTGCCGAAGCCGTAGTCGAGGACGACGACCCTTGCGCCCATGCTCAGGCCCCGTCCGTGCTGCCCGAGCCGGGCTCGCCCTTGCCCATGCCCTTGCGGGCCTTGCGGGCCGCGGACGTCAGCATCCACACCGCCTTGAACTTGCTGATCGACGTGGAGCCGACCACGCCGTCCAGGTCGGCCACGCTGGTGGCACCCGTCAGCAGGTCGACCACGTTGTCGGGGGCGCCGCCCAGCACGAGGCCCGGGGCGAGCTCGTCGCCGCGGACGCCGTCGGCGAACCGGACGGCGGTCATCTGCTCGCCGGTGCGGGTCACGAGGACGAGCGGGACACCCCGCACGAGCTGCGAGATCGCCGCGGCGGCCTGTTCCGGGGCGTCGCCGGCGAGGTCCTTGAGGACCGCGACCGCGCCGATCGACGTGGGTACCGCGTCGAGGTCGAGCTGTGCCAGGGAGCTGGCCGCCGCGAGCGGTTCGGCGCCGGCGATCTGCGTGATGACCGCAGCGAACTCGGGCTGGCCGCCACCGGTCAGGGACGACAGGTCGTCCGGGATCTCGAGGTTGTCGAGGTCGAAGTCGGGCAGGTCGTCGCCGGCCGGCGTGCTGCTGCTGCTGGACCCGTCGTTCTCGGGCCTGGTGCTGTCGGACATGGCTGCTAGAGCGCACCCTTCGTGGACGGGATGCCGTCGACCCGCGGGTCGACGGCGACGGCGGCGCGCAGCGCACGCGCCAGCGCCTTGAACTGAGCTTCGACGATGTGGTGCGGGTCCCGGCCTGCGAGCACCCGCACGTGCAGGCAGATACCCGCGTGGTGGGCTATCGACTCCAGCACGTGCCGCGTCAGCGAGCCGGTGAAGTGGCCGCCGATGAGGTGGTACTCCTGGCCGGCGGGCTCCCCCTCGTGCACCAGGTAGGGCCTGCCCGACACGTCCACCACGGCCTGGGCGAGCGCCTCGTCGAGCGGCACGAGGGCGTCACCGAACCGGGAGATGCCCGCCTTGTCGCCGAGCGCCTCACGCAGCGCCTCGCCGATGCTGATGGCGACGTCCTCCACCGTGTGGTGGGCGTCGATGTGGGTGTCACCGGTCGCCTGCACGGTGAGGTCGATCAGCGAGTGCTTGCCGAGCGCGGTGAGCATGTGGTCGTAGAACGGCACGCTCGTGCTGATCTCGGTCCGCCCGGTGCCGTCCAGGTCGAGCTCGACCAGCACCTTCGACTCGGAGGTGGCGCGCTCGACGCGTGCTGTCCTGCTCATGACTGTTCCTCTCCCTGCTGCCGCAGGACCTCGGTGAGCGCCGCGCGGAACGCGGCCATCTCGGCGGACGTGCCGATCGACACCCGCAGCCAGCCCTCGGGGCCGGTCTCGCGGATCAGGACACCGCGGTCCAGGAGACCCTGCCACACGGCGTGCCGATCGCTGAACCTGCCGAACAGGACGAAGTTGGCGTCGGTGTCGGCGACCTCGAACGGGAGGCCGCTCGGGAGCCGCTGCGCGCGCAGCCAGTCGACGCACGCGTCGCGCTCGGCGCGCAGCGTGGCGACCTGAGCCATGAGGGACTCGCGGTGACGCAGCGCGGCGCCTGCCGCGGCCTGCGTGATGGCGCTCAGGTGGTAGGGCAGTCGTACGATCCGGAGCGCGTCGACGAAGTCACCGGACGCGACCAGGTAGCCGAGCCGGGCACCGGCCGCGGCGAACGCCTTGGACATGGTGCGCGTGACCGCCAGGTTCGGGTACCGCGCCAGCAGCGCCACGGCGGACGGCGTGCCGGGACGCCGGAACTCCGCATAGGCCTCGTCCACCACGACGACAGGGTGCGCGCCGTCGAGGTCGACGGTCAGGGCGGCCTCGCAGACCGCCTCGACGGTGGCCGACGGCATCGCGGTCCCGGTCGGGTTGTTGGGGCTGGCCAGCAGGATGACCGACGGACGCACCTCACGGATGGTCTCGGCGGCATAGGCCGGGTCGAGCGTGAAGTCCTCCTGGCGGCGGCCCACCACCCAGGCCGTGTGCGTGTCGCGCGCGTACTCCGGGTACATCGAGTACGTGGGCGCGAACGACAGGGCTGTGCGGCCGGGCCCGCCGAAGGCCTGCAGCACGTGCTGCATCACCTCGTTGGACCCGTTAGCCGCCCACACGTCCAGGTGCTCCAGGTCGACGCCGGTCTCCACCGCGAGGTAGTCCGCGAGGTCCTGGCGGAGGACCGTCGCTTCGCGGTCCGGGTAGCGGTTCATCCCGCGAGCGGCGCGCGCCACCTCCTCGGCGATGGTGGCGACCACCTCCTCGCCGGGCGGGTACGGGTTCTCGTTGACGTTCAGCAGCACCGGGACGTCGAGCTGCGGCGCGCCGTACGGCTTCTCGTTCGCCAGCTCCGGGCGCAGCGGCAGCCGCACCGAGGGCGCGCTGTCCTCCGCGCTGTGCTGGTCGACGGCGTGGGTCATCACCGGACCAGTCTACGAACCGTGCGGCACCGACCCGGTGTGAGTCCGCCCACCGGGCGCGTGGGCAACGTCACCCCGCGCTCACCGCACACCCAGCACGAACGGGTACACGGCTGCCGCACCGGCCTGGCGGAGCAGCCGGGCGGCGACCGTGAGCGTCCAGCCCGAGTCGGTGTAGTCGTCCACCAGCAGCACGGTGCGGCCCGGCAGGCCGCGCAGCGCTCCCTCACCGAGCTGCAGCTGCAGACGCCGGGCCACTCCCGCGAGCCGCATCGCCGAGTTCACGTCGTGGCGGCCGGGCTGCTCCTGCCCGGCGACCGGACCGATGGCGCCGATCATCGGCACGCCGAGGTACTTCGCCAGTCCGGTGGCCAGGTGGTACGACAGCTGCGGCCGCGTGATGGACCGGACCGCCACCACCGCCTCGATCACGAGCGGGCCGGGCTCCGCCTCGCCCGTACCGTCCGGCTCACCGGCCTCACCGGCGCCCGCCTCGACGGGATCGGCGGCGTCGGCCACCGGGCGGAGTGCGCTCCACTCGTCGAGCACGCGCGCAGCGGCCCGGCGCAGCGGCACCGGGAGCTCGCCGTCGCCCGCCGTCGGGGCGAGCAGGTCACGCAACGGACCGGACCAGCCCAGGCCGTCGAGCCGGGCGACCGCCCGGCCCGGTTCGGCGAGCTCGGCAGGCGGGATCTTGCCCTTGAGGTCCAGGCCGATCGAGGCCAGGCCGGTGGGCCACATCTTGCGGGTCTCGACCTCGACGCCCGGACGGTCCATCTCGGCACGCGCCGCGGCGACCGCCTCGGCGTCGGGCGGCTCCGGCAGCGCCATCCCGCCGCACCGGTCGCAGCGGCCGCAGCGCCAGCCGGGTGCCAGCTCCGGGTCGTCGAGCTGGGCGCGCAGGTACGCCATGCGGCAGCCCTGGGTATTGACGTAGTCCACCATCGCCTGCTGCTCCGCGGCGCGGCTGGCGGAGACCCTCGCGTACCGCTCGGCGTCGTACGACCACTCCTGGCCGGTGGACTCCCACCCGCCGCGGACCCGCCGCACGGCGCCGTCGACGTCGAGCACCTTGAGCATGGTCTCCAGGCGGGAGCGACGCAGGTCAACCTGCGTCTCCAGCACGGCCGTCGACATGGTGCCGCCGCCGCGCAGCGCGTCGAGCGTCGCGCGTACCTGGTTCTCGGCGGGGAACGCCTGCTCGCCGAACCAGTCCCAGATCGCCTTGTCCTCCACACCCGGGAGCAGGACGACGAGCGCCTGGTCGACGCCACGTCCGGCACGACCGACCTGCTGGTAGTACGCGATCGGCGACGACGGCGCACCGAGGTGCACCACGAACGCCAGGTCCGGCTTGTCGAAGCCCATGCCCAGCGCTGACGTCGCGACCAGCGCCTTGACCTCGTTGTTCTTGAGGTCCGCCTCCAGCTGCTCGCGCTGCGCGGGCTCGGTCCGGCCCGTGTACGCGGCGACCGCGAGGCCGTACCCGCGCAGCTGCTCGGCGACCTGCTCCGCCGCCGAAACGGTGAGGCAGTAGACGATGCCGGAACCGTCGATGTCCTGCAGCGCCTCGGCGAGCCACGCCACGCGGGTGGGCTGGTCGCCGAGCTCCAGCACCGCCAGGTGCAGCGACTCGCGGTCGAGCCCGCCGCGCAGCACCAGCACCTCCTCGTCGCTCGCGCCGTCCGCGTGCACCGCGAGCTGCTCGGCGACGTCCTGCGTGACGCGCTCGTTCGCGGTGGCCGTCGTGGCGAGCACGGGGATCCCCGTGGGGAGGTCGGCCAGCAGCGTGCGGATACGCCGGTAGTCCGGGCGGAAGTCGTGCCCCCAGTCGGAGATGCAGTGCGCCTCGTCGATGACCACGAGCCCGGCGTCGGCCGCCAGACGCGGGAGCACCTCGTCCCGGAAGCCCGGGTTGTTCAGCCGCTCCGGCGAGCACAGCAGCACGTCGACCTCGCCGCGCGAGATGGAGGCGTGCACCTCGTCCCACTCGGTCATGTTGGCCGAGTTGATGGTCACCGCACGGATGCCCGCACGGGAGGCGGCCGAGATCTGGTCACGCATGAGCGCCAGCAGCGGCGACACGATCACGGTCGGGCCGGCGCCTCGCGCCCGGAGGAGCTTGGTCGCGACGAAGTACACGGCGGACTTGCCCCACCCGGTGCGCTGCACCACGAGCGCCCGGCGGTGGAACGCGGCGAGCGCCTCGATGGCGGTCCACTGGTCGTCGCGCAGGCGTGCCTCGTCGCGGCCGACGAGCTCGCGGAGCGCGGCCTCTGCCTCCTCGCGCAGGGACGCGCCCGGCGTGGCCGTGGCGACCGGAAGGGCTGCCGGCTCGGCGACGTCGGGTTCGGCCTCCGGCGCCGGTTCCAGCACCGGCTCCGGCGTCGGCTCGGGCTTGCGCCTGCGCAGCGGCGGGGCGGCCGCCGCTGCGGCCGCGTCCTCGTCCAGCAGCCCGCGCAGCATCTGCAGCTTGGCGGCCTGCGCCTCCGGCGTGTTCCGGGCGGACGGCGGAGGCGCCGGGTCACCGACCTCGGTCAGGAACGCTGCGTCGTCCGGCGGCTCCTCCACGTTGAAGGGCAGATCTGCGAAGGGGTCTCTGGTCACGTCATCGATCCTAAGAGCAGCCACCGACACCGCGAGCGGGTTATCCACACCGACCACGTCCGCGGTACCTAGAATCACCGCCGTGACCTCCACCACGAGCACGTCCGAGCCGCCGGCGGACCGGGAAGCACGCCGCGCGGACTTCCTGGCCTACTACGACGCAGAGGCCGCGGACCGGGCGCTGCGGCCGATCCCGCCGTGGCGCACCGCCGCACGGGAGGAGTTCCTGGCCCGGCTCACGGAGGAGCGGTCGCGCACGGTGCTGGAGATCGGCTGCGGCCCGGGCCTGGACGGTGCGGCGTTCACCGCCGCCGGCTTCGTGTACACGGGAGCCGACCTCTCCCCCGGCATGGTCGAGGTCGCCCGCGCGGCGGACCTGGACGCACACGTCGCGCCGGCGACCGACCTGCCGTTCGACGACCACGCCTTCGACGCCGTCTGGTCCATGAGCACCCTGATGCATCTCGACGACGACGAGCTGGAGGCGGCACTGTCCGAGATCACCCGGGTACTGGTGCCGGGCGGGTTGTTCGCGGTCGGCATGTGGGGCGCGGCGGAGCTGACCGTCGGCCCGTCGGCAGAGCCCGACCAGGACTACGGTCCGCCCCGCTACTTCCACCGCCGCACCGATGCGCTGGTCCGCGAACGCCTCGGAGAGCACGGTGAGGTCGAGTCCTGGTGGACACGGCCGAGCCGTCCGGGCAGCAGCCATCGCTATCAGTACGCGGTGGTGCGCGCGGACGGCCCGGGCGCCTGACGCCGGGCGGCTACCGACCCTGCAACGCCTTCACGTTGTCGCCGAAGGTCCAGCCGCGCGACCCGTCCCAGTTGATCGACCAGGTCATGAGGCCCTTGAGCGCCCCGTTGTACGAGCCGTACGCCTGACTCACCAGGGACGGCACCATGTAGCCGCCGCCCGCGCCCTGCTGGGCCGGCAGGCCTGGGACCTGCTTGTCGTAGGGCACGCGGATCGTCGTCCCCTGGATGGTGAGCCCCGCGTTCAGGCAGTCGGTCTGTGCCCGGAAGCCCTCGACGGTGCCCGCCGCGTAGGAGTTGCCCGAGCAGTCGTACATCGACCCGTTGTAGTACTGCATGTTGAGCCACCACAGGCGCCCGTTGTCGGCGTACTTCTTGATGATCGGCAGGTACGAACCCCAGATCGAGCCGTAGACGACGCTGCCCCCGGTGACGTACGCCGTCTCGGGCGCCATGGTGAGCCCGAACCCGGCCGGCATACCGGCGAGCACGCCGTCGATGATCCTGATCAGGTTGGCCTGCGTCGTCGAGAGCTGCGTGATCGAGCCGCTGCCGGTCAGGCCCGTCTCGATGTCGATGTCGATCCCGTCGAAGTTGTACTCGCGCAGGATCGGCACGATCGTCTCGACGAACCGGTCGGCCACCGCCTGGGAGGACAGGTCGATCCCGGCGGTGGCACCGCCGATCGACATGAGGATCGTCAGCCCGCTCTCCTTCGCCGCGCACATCTCCTCGGGCGTCGGGACCCGCACGCCGGAGTCCATGCCGTCCTCCCACAGGACCGTGCCGTCGGAACGGATCACGGGGAACGCGAGGGTCGCCACGTTGTAGCCGTGCTGCGTGATGCGCGAGTCGGTGACGGGGATCCAGCCGAGGCCGGGGTGCACGCCGTTGCTCGCGCCGTCCCAGTTCTCCCAGTAGCCCTGCAGCACCTTGCCCGACGGGCGCGGACGCTGGCCGCAGTCCGTGGGCGTGGGCTCCGGGTCCGGTGTCGGATCGGTGGGGTCCGGGTCCGGGTCGGGCGTCGGATCGGTGGGGTCCGGGTCCGGGTCGGGCGTCGGGTCGGTCGGGTCCGGGTCGGGCTGGGTCGCGCACGCGCCGTCGTCGGCCCAGAGGCTGGGCGTGGTGCCCGGCGTCCAGCCGGCGCCGACGTGCGCGGTGTGCCCCACCCGCGCGGTATACCCGCGACCGAGGTGGGTCACCCGGTCGCCGGTGGCGTACGTGCTGCCCTCGGCCCATGTCGCCGCGGCGCAGTCCACGACGGCCGGCGCCGCGAACGGCCCGGCCTGCGCCGCGAGGGCCGGTATCGCGAGACCGCTGACCAGCACGGCGGCGATGCCCGCCGCCAGGAACGATGTACGCCGTCTCATGGCACTCCTCGGGTCCAGGCCGGATGGGGCATTTGTGAGGAACGCTAGCCAAATGCGGCGTACCGGGGAATACGGGGAACCCACACCCTGGGCACCGGTCGACGACCAGCGCCCGCCCGCCCCGACCTAGACTCGCGTCGTGATCCGACTCAACCCCGAGCAGCTCGTCTTCGTCACCGAGCGCCACCTCGCGACCCTCACCACCCTGCGCCCTGACGGGACCCCGCACGTGGTCCCCGTCGCCTTCACCTGGGACGCCGACGCCGGGGTCGCGCGGATCACGACGAACCGCACCTCCTTCAAGGCGCGCAACGCCACCCCGTTGCCCGACGGCGGAGACCCGCGCGCCGCGCTCTGCCAGGTCGCCGGCGGCCGTTGGATCACGCTCGAGGGCACCATCGCCGTCAGCGAGGACGAGGCCGAGATCGCCGACGCCGTCGCACGGTACGCGCGCCGCTACCGCCAGCTGGGGCCGAACCCGGACCGGATCGTGCTGCGCGTGACCGTCGACAAGGTGATGGCGTCGACGTACATGGCGTCCTGACCCCACATTGGTTGTGGGCGTGATCGTTGCGCCTACCCGCCAGTTGAGGCAGAGCGATCACGCCCCAACCAGGTGGTCAGCCGACCTTCGCCGACTCGTCGCCCGTCGCCAGCGCCACGCTGACCACGTCGCCGCGTACGAGCTGCCGGCCGCGGCGGGTCTCGACCTCGCCGTTGACCCGCACCTCGCCGTCGGCGATGAGGTCGCGCGCCTGCGCGCCGTCCTCGGCAAGGTCGGCGAGCTTCAGGAACTGGCCCAGGCGGATGACATCGTCCCGGATCGGGACCTCGGGCACGGAGCCGGAATCGGATGCTGGGTGGGATGCAGAGTTGGACACCACAGCATTGTCTCCCGCTCGCCGCCATAGACTGGCCGGGTGATCCAACGCATCGATCTGCGCGGCCGGCCTCTCGGCCGGCGCGCCCTCCTCGACGTCCTACCCCGTGCCGAGGCCGGAGTGGACGAGGCCGTCCATGCGGTCGAGCCGTTGCTGCGCCAGGTCCGCGAGGGCGGCGCGGCCGCGCTGCGTGAGATCGGTCTGCGGTTCGACGGGATCGCGCCCGAGCACCTGCGGGTGCCCACCACCGCCCTGACGGACGCCCTCGACAGCCTGACGCCGCTGGTGCGCCGGGCCCTGGAGGAATCGATCCGCCGTGTCCGCCGGACGCACGCCGAGCAGCTTCCCGCCGACCACGTGACCGACCTCGCGCCGGGCGCCGTCGTGCGGCAGCGCTGGATCCCGGTCCAGCGGGTCGGCCTGTACGCGCCAGGCGGGCTGGCGGTGTACCCGTCGTCGGTCGTGATGAACGTCGTCGCCGCGCAGGAGGCGGGCGTGCCCGGCCTCGCCGTCGCCTCACCACCGCAGAAGGACAACGGCGGCCTGCCGCACCCGACCATCCTCGCCGCGTGCGCGCTGCTGGGCGTGGACGAGGTCTACGCGGTCGGCGGCGCGCAGGCGGTCGCGATGTTCGCGTACGGCGTTCCCGGGAGCGAGCCGCAGGACGGCGAGACGCTGTGCGAGCCCGTCGACGTCATCACCGGCCCCGGCAACGTGTACGTCGCCGCGGCGAAGCGGCTCGTGCGGGGCATCGTCGGGATCGACGCCGAGGCAGGCCCCACCGAGATCGCGGTCCTCGCCGACAACAGCGCCGACCCCGGGCACGTGGCCCTCGACCTGATCAGCCAGGCCGAGCACGACCCGATGGCCGCCTCCGTGCTGGTCACCGACTCGGCCGAGCTCGCGTCCGCGGTCGAGGCGCGGGTCCTGGACCTCGCGTCGGCCACCAAGCACTCCACCCGCGTGGCGCGCGCCCTCGACGGCCCGCAGTCCGCGGTGGTCCTGGTGGACGACATCGACGCCGGTGTGGCCGTCGTCAACGCCTACGGCGCGGAGCACCTGGAGATCCAGACCGCGGACGCCGCCCGGGTCGCCTCGCGCGTGCACAGCGCCGGTGCGATCTTCGTCGGGCCGTGGTCGCCGGTGTCGCTGGGCGACTACATGGCCGGGTCCAACCACGTGCTGCCGACCGGTGGCACCGCGCACTTCGCGAGCGGCTTGGGCGTGCACAGCTTCCTGAAGTCGGTGCAGCAGGTCGAGTACACACGGGACGCCCTCGAGGAGCTCGCCGACCGTATCGTCGCCATCGCGAACGACGAGGACCTACCGGCGCACGGCGAGGCGGTCCGGGGCCGGTTCCACTGACCCACGGAACCCGGCTGTCTCCTCCTGAGGTCGCCCACCCTTCGGAGCCCACCCCTTCGAGGTCTAAGCAGCTCCGTTCTGAAGCGTTTCAGAAGGGAGAAACTTACGCCGGCAGACGACCAGGCTCAGGCCGTGGGGCGCGGGGCGCGCAGGTGGGCGCGCTCGGCCAGCTCCGCCTCGTCGACCAGCTCGAGCATGGGCTTGCCCGGCGCGCACAGCATGACCACCACGAACTCCGTCCGGGCGTCCGTCAGCGCGTTGCCGTCCTGGTAGTGGATGACGTCGCCGCCCGGCTCCCAGAACGTCCCACCGGCCTCGACGACGCGCTCGGCCTCGCCCTCGATCTCGAACCGGACCGCGCCCTTGACGACGTAGCCGAAGGCGGGACCGGAGTGACGGTGCGGCGGGGTCCCCGGGTCGCCGGGCTCCCACTCGACATGGACGGTCATGGCCGAGGCGCCGTCCGGGACCGTGAAGGGCGCTGCGTCCTGCAGCATCGTGGCCGCGGTCTTCCAGCCCGCCGGAGCCCCGCCGTCCTCGCCGTCCCCGTGCACGTGTGCTGCGTGGTTCTCTGACACTGTCATCGTGCTGCGCCTCTCGGTAGACATCCTGTACCCGTGATGACCGGGAACGACCCGGATCTGTGACAGGCCTGTCCGTCCACCCGGGCGGATCCCTCCGGAGCCTCGATGTCAGCCCGACAAGCCGACGAGCCCGTTCTGGTAGGCCCAGATCACTACCTGCACCCGGTCGCGCACGCCGAGCTTGGTGAGGACCCGGCCCACGTGCGTCTTCACCGTCGCCTCGGCCAGGAAGACCGTGCCGCCGATCTCGGCGTTGCTCAGGCCACGGGCGACCAGTCGCACGATCGTGAGCTCGCGGTCGGTGAGGGCCGCTTCCGCGGCGGCCCGCCGCCCCGGGTCGGGCACCACCGGAAGCATGAGCTCGACGAGACGGCCGGTCGTCGACGGGGAGAGGACCGAGTCGCCCCGGTGCACCGCGCGGATCGCCGCGGCCAGCTCCTCGACGGAGGCGTCCTTGAGCAGGAACCCGGACGCCCCCGCCCGCAGCGCGGCGAAGACGTACTCGTCGACGTCGAACGTCGTCAGCACGAGGACGCGCGCCTCCGGATGGCGGTCGAGGATCTGACGGGTGGCGTCGATGCCGTCGAGCTGCGGCATCCGGATGTCCATCAGCACGACGTCCGGTACGCGGAGCATCGCCTCCCGCACGGCGTCGACACCGGTGGCGGCCTCACCGACCACCTCCATGTCCGGCTGCGCACCGACGCTCGCCACAGCGCCCGCTCGTACGAGGTCCTGGTCGTCGACCACGAGCACGCGGATCATGCTCCGGCCTCTGCCCGTGCGGGGACGACGGCGGTCACGGCGAACCGTCCGGGACCGGCACCGTCCGCGCCGGCCGTGGCCAGGCTCCCGCCGACCGCCAGCAGCCGCTCGCGCATTCCTCTCAGCCCCATCCCGGTCGCGGCCTCCGGCTGGGTCCCGGTCCGGACGTGATCGTTCGCGACGGTCACCGTGAGCTGGTCGTCGCCCCACCGCAACGCCAGGTCCACCGCCGCCCCGGGATACGCATGCTTGGTCACGTTGGTGATCGCCTCCTGGACGAATCGGTAGACGGCGAGCTGCCCGGCGCCGCTGACGGACAGCGGCGCGCCGTCCGCCGTCTGCGTGACGGCACAGCCGAGCGATCGTGCCCGGTCGACGAGCTCCGAGAGGTCGGCCAGACCGGGCTGCGGCCGGGCCTCCGTGTCGCCCGCTCGGAGCAGCCGCAGGATGCCTCGGATCTCGTGGAGCGACTCACGCGCCGTCTCCTCGATCGTCGCGAGCGCCGGTGCGGTCCGGGAGTCGTCGAACCGCGCCACCCTGGCCTGCCCGATGATGGCGGACAGCGAGTGGGCGAGCACGTCGTGCATGTCGCGGGAGATGCGGGCACGCTCCTGGGCTGCGGCGAGCTCCTCGCCCCGCTCCCGGTCGTGCCGCTCCGCCTCCGCACGCTCCTCGGCGAGCTGGACGGCCACGAGCTGGGCACGACGCAGGCGGCCCATCACCCCTGAGCAGATCACCACGGCGGCGAACAGGAGGGCGAGCAGCCACGACGCCGGCCCGAACCCTGAGCCGACGACGCTCGGGTCGACCGCGTGCCGCCCGGCCGCGACCACCGAACCGACGAGACCGAGCGTGAGAGGCAGCCACCGCCCCGAGCGGCCCGAGTAGGCAGCGGCGGCATAGAGGCTCATCGGAAGCACGAGGGTGGAGGGCAGCAGGTAGAACAGGCCCGTCGCCGCGATCTCCCCGCCGACAGCAGCGCTCACGGTCAGCAACGAGGCCACGGGCCTGGAGCGCCTCCACGCCAAGGCGCCGTGCGCCACGAACGCGAGCCCGGACACGATCCACGACTGCGGTCCGGGGAGCGAGGCGGTCGCCACCAGGACGGTGAGCGGGAACAGCGTGACGGCGGCAACGCCCGCGATCAGGACATCCGCTCTCCTCGGTCTCGTGCTCACACTGCCCTCCTGCGCCGGTCCATGAGCTGGAGCGTCGCGGCCAGCACGACCACCCCGAGCATGAGCCAGGTGCCGTAGACGCACAACACCATCAGCGCCGCTCCGTCGGACGAGAAGGTGACGTTGCTCGCCGCGACACCGGTCAGCTGCGCGAGCATCCCGAACACCATGAGGAAACCCATGCTGAGCAGGGTCATCGAGGCGGCCCAGCCGCCGATGAGCAGCGCGCGGCCGAGCACGGACGGCGTGCGTGACGAAACCATCAGGAGCACCAGGACCAGCGCCGCCCCGAACGCAAGCAGCTCCATCCCGGGGAACATGCCCTGCTCCGCCGACGCCGGGTCGGCGAGCGCCTGTCCCCACCACACGAGCTTCAGCGACGGATACGGGACAACCAGGACGACCGCCGCCCAGGCCAGCACCCTGCGCGTCCGCACGCTCGTCCCCACGTCGGCCGCCCGCGGCGTGCCCAGGCCCCTGCGCCACGTGTGGTGGACCGTGACCAGCGCGGCGAGCAGGCTCACGGTCCGCGCGACGGCGCCCGGCCAGTCGACGCGGTCGAAGTCTCCCGCGGGAATGCCGGTGACCCAGAAGAAAGCGCGGAACGCGTCAAGGACGACGCCTCCGGACCCGCCGAGGAAGAAGACGGCGGCCGCCCATCCGAGGACCGCCGTGAGACGGCCGGCGGGCGCGGTGCGGGCGGCCGGCACCGCGCAGAGCAGGAGCCCGACGGCGACCAGGGCGACCCAGGGCGGAGGGAAGATCCGCGCGTACTCCTCGGTCGGGCCGAGGACCAGCGCGGTCGTGGAGGCCAGGACGACGAGGACGGCGACGACTGCGACGGCGGTACCGCTCGTCGCGAGGCTCGTGCCGGGCCGGGACCGTGCCTGAGGTGTCTGAGCTGCGTGAGATGTCTGGGGTGCCGAGGTGATCGGTGTCCGCGTCATGGCTACAGCGTCGTGCGCGACCGCCCGCCCCCACATCCGCCCTAGGTCGCGCGGCGACGCGACCTCGGTCGCGCCTCGCGAGGACAGCGCGTCAGAACCCGTAGCCGAGGATGCGCGGCATCTCGGTGCCGTGCCGGCCGGCGTCGTGCACTGCTCGCAGCACCACCGCCTCGTGCGGGACGAGCGGTTCCGGGAGCGCCACGAACGGGAACCACGCCAGGTCAGCGGCCTTCTCGGGTTCCTGGATCGACGGCGTCCCGGTCCATCGGGTGACCTCGAACATGAAGTCGACGCGCTGCTCGATGGCGGGTCCGCCCGGCTCGCCGCGGTGCAGGACGGTCAGCGGCCGCACGTCCTCCGGCCCCACGACCACGCCGAGCTCCTCGTGGGCCTCGCGCACCGCGGCGTCGATCACCGACTCGCCCTCCTCCACGTGGCCGGCGGCCGCGCACGCCCAGTACCCGTCGCGGTAGCCCGTGCCCTGCCGTAGCTGGAGCAGCACCTGGCCCTCCCGCCGGAAGAAGACGTAGGCGGCGGGCACGAGGGCGAAACGGTCGTGATCGGCCTCACGGTAGCGGTCGGTCCCGACGTCCCTGGCCTCGGTCACGAGAGGCAGCCCTGTCCGAGCAGCGCCTTGAGATCACCGAAGAGGGCGGGCGACTTCTCCACCCGCAGGCTGTCGGAGGCCCGCACCAGCGTCTTCTTGCCCGGCTCCGCCACCACGACGTGCACCTCCGCCGATCCCGGGTGCGTCGCCAGCACCTCTCGCAGCCGCACGATGACGGGCTCGACGGCCCGGCTGTGCGGCACGGTGACGGCCAGCGGTGAGTCCGAACCGACGGTGATGTCGGGCAGTGCGACCTCCATGGCCTGGAGCGACATCGACTCGTCGCGGCGCCGCACCTTGCCGCGGAGCACCACCACCTGGTCCTCAGCGAGCATCGTCGAGTACGCGAGGTAGGTCTCGCCGAAGAACATGACCTCGACGGCGCCCTCCAGGTCCTCGACGGTCACCGCGGCCCACGGGTTGCCGTTCTTGCTCATCTTGCGCTGCACCGAGGTGAGCAGGCCCGCGACGGTCACCACCGAGTTGTCCGGCCGGTGCTCATCGGCGATCAGCGAGGCGATCGACGTGTCGGCGGCCCGCTGGAGCACATGCTCCAGCCCGGACAGCGGGTGGTCGCTCACGTACAGGCCGAGCATCTCCCGCTCGAACTGCAGCTTCTGCTTCTTCTCCCAGTCCGGCAGGTCCGGCACCTCGATGGAGAAGCCCATGCCGGCTTCGTCGTCGCCACCGCCGCCGAAGTCGGCGAAGAGGTCGAACTGGCCCTCCGCCTCCTTGCGCTTGACGCTGATCACGGAGTCGACGGCCTGCTCGTGCACGACGAGCAGCGAGCGCCGCGTGTGCCCGAGCGAGTCGAAGGCCCCTGCCTTGATGAGCGACTCGATGGTCCGCTTGTTGCAGACCGGCGCGGGAACCTTGTCGAGGAAGTCCTGGAAGGACGTGAACGCGCCCTTCTCCTCGCGGCTCTCCACGATGGCGTCCACGACGTTGCGACCCACGTTCCGCACGCCGGTGAGCCCGAAGCGGATGTCGCCCTTGACGGCGGTGAACTTGGCGGCGGAGTCGTTGACGTCCGGCGGGAGCACGGTGATGCCCATGCGGCGGCACTCGTTGAGGTAGAGCGCCATCTTGTCCTTGTTGTCACCCACCGACTGGAGCAGGCCGGCCATGTACTCGGCCGGGTAGTTCGCCTTGAGGTAGGCGGTCCAGTAGGCGACGAGGCCGTAGCCGGCGGAGTGCGCCTTGTTGAACGCGTACCCGGCGAAGGGAACCAGGGTGTCCCAGACCGCCTTGATCGCGGCGGGCTTGTATCCCTTGTCCTTGGCGCCCTTCTCGAAGTTGACGTACTCCTTGGCCAGCACCTCGGGCTTCTTCTTGCCCATGGCGCGACGCAGCAGGTCGGCCTGGCCGAGCGTGTAGCCGGCCATGATCTGGGCGGCGCGCTGGACCTGCTCCTGGTAGACGATGAGACCGTACGTCTCGTCGAGGATCTCCGCGAACGGTTCCGCGACATCCGGGTGGATCGCCTCGATCTGCTGCTGCCCGTTCTTGCGCAGCGCGTAGTTGATGTGCGAGTTCATGCCCATCGGCCCGGGCCGGTACAGGGCGATGACGGCGGAGACGTCCTCGAAGTTGTCGGGCCGCATCTGCCGCAGCAGCGAACGCATGGGTCCGCCGTCGAGCTGGAAGACGCCGAGCGTGTTGCCGCTGGCAAGCAGCTCGTAGGTGGCCTTGTCGTCCAGCGGCACGGTCTCGATCTCGACCGGGTCCTTGCCGTTCATCACGATGTTCTCGAGCGCGTCGTCGAGGATCGTGAGGTTGCGCAGACCCAGGAAGTCCATCTTGATCAGGCCGAGGCCCTCGGACGTCGGGTAGTCGAACTGCGTGATGATCGCGCCGTCCTGCGGGCGCTTCATGATCGGGATGATGTCGATCAGCGGCTCGCTCGACATGATCACGCCGGCGGCGTGC
The DNA here is from genome assembly GCF_028994775.1 of Promicromonospora iranensis. Taxonomy (GTDB): domain Bacteria; phylum Actinomycetota; class Actinomycetes; order Actinomycetales; family Cellulomonadaceae; genus Promicromonospora; species Promicromonospora iranensis_A. The sequence goes on from NZ_JAJQMN010000006.1 coordinate 70,683, forward strand.
ACGCCCCACTGCCGCTTCAGGCCCTCGATACCGCGCGCGAGCTCGACGACACGTTGCGCCTCGGGATCGGTGTCGTGCACCTGGCGGAACTCGCCGGCCTCCGAGTACCGGGGGTGCTTCGGGTCGAAGATGCCCGACAGGGGGATGTCCTTGCCCATGACGGCGGGCGGCATCGCCTTGGTGAGCTTCTCCCCCATCGCGAACGGGAACCCGAGCAGCCGTGCGGAGTCCTTGACCGCCTGCTTGGCCTTGATGGTGCCGTAGGTGACGATCATCGCGACGCGGTCGTCGCCGTACTTCTCCGTGACGTACCGGATGGCCTCACCGCGCCGGCGCTCGTCGAAGTCGACGTCGACGTCGGGCATGGAGACGCGCTCCGGGTTCAGGAAGCGCTCGAAGATCAGGCCGTGCTCCAGCGGGTCCAGCTCGGTGATGCCCATGAGGTAGGACACCATCGAGCCCGCGGCCGAGCCACGCCCGGGGCCCACGCGGATGCCCTGCTTCTTGGACCAGTTGATGAAGTCGGCGACCACGAGGAAGTACCCCGGGAAGCCCATCTGGATGATGACCTCGACCTCGTAGTCGGCCTGCTTGCGCACCGCGTCCGAGTACCCGTTCGGATACCGGCGGAGCAGTCCCGCCTCGACCTCCTTGATGAACCACGAGATCTCGTCCTCCCCATCGGGGACGGGGAACCGCGGCATGTAGTTGGCCGAGGTGTTGAACGAGACCTCGCACTGCTCGGCGATGAGCAGCGTGTTGTCGCACGCCTCAGGCAGCTCCTTGAAGACCTTGCGCATCTCGGCGGCGGACTTCACGTAGTAGCCGGTGCCGTCGAACTTGAAGCGGTTCGGGTCGTCCAGCGTGGAACCGGAGTTGATCGCCAGCAGCGCCTCCTGGCTGGTCGAGTCCTCCTCGCGGACGTAGTGGAGGTCGTTGGTGGCCACCAACGGCGCGCCGATCGTCTTGCTCAGCTCGAGCAGCTGCTTGGTCACCCGGGTCTCGATATCGAGACCGTGGTCCATCAGCTCGACGTAGTAGTTCTCCTTGCCGAAGATGTCCTGCAGCTCCCCGGCCTGCCGGACCGCCTCGTCCCACTGGCCCAGCCGCAGCCGGGTCTGGACCTCGCCCGACGGGCAGCCCGTGGTCGCGATGAGACCGTCGGAGTACTTCTCCAGCAGATCCCGGTCCATGCGGGGCCACTTGCCCATCTGGCCCTCCAGGGAGGCCAGGGACGACGCCCGGAACAGGTTGTGCATGCCGGTGTTGTTCTTGCTCAGCAGCGTCATGTGGGTGTACGCACCACGTGCCGAGACGTCGTCGGACTCCTGGCCCGCCTCGCCGTAGCGCACCCGGGTCTGGTCGAACCGGCTGGTGCCCGGCGTGACGTACGCCTCGACACCGATGATCGGCTTGATGCCGGCCTTCTGCGCCTGCGCCCAGAACTCGTGCGCCCCGAACAGGTAGCCGTGGTCCGTCGTCGCGATGGCGCGCTGCCCCTGCCGCCCGACCTCCTCCATGAGGTCGCCGATCCTCGCCGCGCCGTCCAGCATCGAGAACTCGGTGTGGACGTGGAGGTGGACGAAGTCGTCGCTCTTCGAGGCGGTGGCGGAGGGCATGCGGCGAGTTTAGATCGCCCCACTGACACCCGGCCACGGGCAACGCCGAGCGGAACCTCACATCACTTGTAGGCGCCCCGCACCACGTCCAGAGCGGCCGCGAGATCCGCCGGATACTGCGACTCCACCTCGACCCGGCGCCCGGTCGTCGGGTGCTCGAACCCGAGCCGGTGCGCATGCAACCACTGGCGTGTCAGACCGACCTTGGAGGCCAGCACAGGGTCCGCCCCGTAGGTCAGGTCGCCCACCAGCGGATGGCGCAGCGCGGCGAGGTGCACGCGGATCTGGTGGGTGCGCCCGGTCTCCAGACGCACCTCCAGCAGCGACGCCGCCGACAGCATCTCGAGCGTCTCGTAGTGCGTCACCGACGGCTTGCCCTCGGCGGTCACGGCGAACTTCCAGTCCGAGCTGGGGTGGCGCCCGATGGGGGCGTCGATCGTGCCCGACGTCGGGTCCGGGTGGCCCTGCGCCAGGGCGTGGTAGATCTTGTCGACGGTGCGCTCCTTGAAGGCGCGCTTGAGGCCGGTGTACGCGAGCTCGGACTTCGCGACCACCATCAGGCCCGACGTACCGACGTCGAGCCGGTGCACGATGCCCTGCCGCTCCGCCGCGCCCGACGTCGACACGCGGTAGCCCGCCGCGACGAGCGCCCCGACCACCGTGGGCCCGGTCCAGCCCGGCGACGGGTGCGCCGCCACGCCGATCGGCTTGTCGATGACCACCAGGTCGTCGTCGTCGTACACGATGCCCATGCCCGGCACGGGCTCCGCCACCACCTCCACTGCGGGCCGCTCCTCGGGCAGGTCCACCTCGATCCAGCCGCCGGGCAGCACCCGGTCGGACTTGCGTACCGGGCGCCCGTCGAGGCGCACGGCACCCGCCTCGGCGAGCTCCGCCGCGCGGGTCCGCGAGAGCCCGAGCATGCGCGCCAGCGCGGCGTCGACGCGGTCGCCTGCCAGCCCGTCGGGGACCGGCAGCGTGCGCAGCGCCATCAGGCGGGGTCGCCCTGGCCGGCCGGCCAGTCACCGGGCTTGTCGCCGGGCCCGTCGTCGAGCTGGTCGCCGGACTCGTCGCCGACCTGCTCGCCGGGCTCGTCGTCCGTGTGGCGCTTGCCGTCCAGGCCGATACCCCGCAGGGACAGCAGCGCGATCAGCACGGCTGCCGAGACGACGGCGATGTCGGCGACGTTGCCGACGAAGAAGCCCGCGTAGTCGATGAAGTCCACGACGTGGCCCCGCGCGAACCCGGGCTCACGCACCAGGCGGTCCACGAGGTTGCCGACGGCGCCACCGAGCAGCAGGCCGAGCGCCGCAGCCCAGCCACGTGAACCGAGGCGCCCGATCGCCCGGATGATGAACACCACGACGACCGTTACGACGATGGTCAGGATCCAGGTGTAGCCCGAGGCGATAGAGAGCGCCGCGCCCGGGTTGTAGATCAGCCGGATCCCGAGCAGATCGCCCACGACAGGGATGGTGGGCGCATTCGCGACCAGTGCGGACTCGGCCCACCACTTGGTCAGCTGGTCGGCGGCCAGGACGAAGGCCGCGAGGACGACGGTCCAGACGACCAGCACACGGCTGCCCGACGACGGGGGCGTGGCTGCTGCGGGATCCGTCTCGCCGCCGGCCACGGCGGAGGGTTCAGCGGGAGTAGACATCAGGCAAAGTCTCCCATGCCCCGGACGCTCCCGTGCCCGCACGGCCGGAGGCCGGACGTCTGCCGCACGTCGCCCCGCTGCCAGCGCACCACCACCGCACCGATGCCGCGCCGGCACCGCGCCGCAGACGTGCCGTTTCGCAGCTCCTCCGCATTCCTCGGCGGTGTGCCGCAATTGATTCATCATCAAAAGGCGGTCCGGTCCGACAAATGCAGCGAGGCCCTTTCCCGATATCAGGGAAAGGGCCTCGCCTGGTGCAGCACTACCGTCGCGTCACCGCACGATGGCAGTCAATTGACGCAAGCGTCAGTTGCAGGCCGCGTACTTCGTGAAGTTACCCGTGCTGAACAGGTTCAGCGGGCCGTCCCAGTGCCACGGCGCGACGCACACGTTGTTCAGGATGTTGACCGAACCGTCGCCACCGAGCTCGTAGTCGCCGTCGTTGCAGGCCTGGTAGTCGGTCACGTTGGCGGTGTTGCCCACGTTGCCCGGACCCTCCCAGTACCAGGGAGCGACACAGACGTCGTTCAGCGCGTTGAAGCTGCCGTCGCTCTCGATCTCGACGACCTCACCGGTGGTGGCGACCTCCTCGGGGACCATCACACCGTCGACGCCCGCGGGCAGCTCCGAGGTGCCGTAGCCCTCGAGCACGTCCAGCGCACCGTCGGCGCCCACGACGCCCAGCGGGCTCGCGGTGCCGAGCACGTCGGCCGCGGCGGCAGCGCCGTCGGCCACCTCCGTCGCGCTGCCGGCGGCAGGTGCGCTGATCGGCTCGTCGCCCATCGTCAGTGCGCTCGCACCCGTTGCCGCGGCGACGACCAGACCGGCCGACATGACCACGGCTGCCCCTGCACGGCAGGTTGCACGGAATCCTCGGATCATTGTGTTTCCCCCTCGAATAGCTCAGACGAAATAGCGATGAACCACACACGTGTGATTCATCTCGATGAGCATCCGGCGGAAATTTCACCCTGTCAATTCGAACGTGACGGGGCGCCGAGGGAAGAAAAAGCGACATTCCCGGACCGAACCCCGCGGCATTACGCCAGGAATACCCGTAACCCAGACATCACAGCCTTGATATCGGATTTCCGAGGCGCTCAGCCGCGGGCTTCGGTGCCCAGCACGTCACCTTCCGGCCACCTGCCGGTCAGGCCCCGCGACGCTCCTCGCGCGCCTTGGCCTCGACCGACAGCGTCGCCCTCGGAAAGGCCTGGAGCCGCGCCTTGCCGATCGGCAGGTCGGTGAGCTCGCACGTGGCATACGTGCCCTTGCGGATGCGGTCGAGCGCATGGTTCGTCTGGTCCAGGAGGTCACGCATGTTGTTGACGAGCGTGAGCTCCTGTTCGCGTTCCAGGGCGCTCGAGCCGTAGTCGGCCTGGTCGTCGCCCGCCCCGTCCCCCGAGTTCCGCAGGAGGTCCGACAGCTCGCGGTCGGCAGCCTCCAGCTCCCCCTCCAGCCGCTCCTTGTCCTCAAGGAGCAGCGCGGCCAGTTCTTCGGCCTCACGTACGGTCCAGGGTTCTTCACCTTCGCGGACGGGGAACTTCTTCACGTCGCGCGTCAGGTTCGGGAACTCTTGCTTGATCGCGGCTCGCGTCGCAGTCGAGATCTTGGTCATGGGTTCCCCTTCACGGTCGCCCCCGGTGGTCAAGTCCACGAAGCGTAAGCACAAGCGGCCGGACGCACAACGGGGCACGCCGATGTGGCGTGCCCCAATCATGGGTGCGTCTGGCGTGTCGCGCGCGGCGACCGGGCGTGAGGTGGGGACGCCCGGCCGCCGTGCTCGACGAGTGCTGCTGTCAGATGCCCTGGGCCATCTCGGCCGGGCGGCCGGACTGCTGGTTGTTGCGCGGCGGCAGGGCAGAGCCCCGCGCGTCGAGGTCACCGAGCAGGTTCTGCAGGAAGCTCTTCAGACGCGTGCGGTAGTCACGCTCGAAGAGGCGCAGCTCGTCGATCTTGCGCTCCAGCAGCGAGCGCTCCTGCTCGAGCTGGGAGAGCGTGCGGTGAGAGGTCTCCTCGGCGTCGCGCACGATACGCGCACCTTCGGTCTTGGCCTCGCTGATGAGCCGGTCGCCCTCTTCCTGGCCGGAGCGCACGTAGTCGTCGTGCAGCTTCTGGGCCAGCTGGAGCATCCCGGTCGCCGATTCCGGCTCGGGGCCGTTGCCCTTGGGGCCGGCGGCGGGACCGGTCGGCATGACCGGGGCAGCGACCGGAGCGGCCTGGGCGCGGGCGGGGCCGGCGGCCTCGCTGCGCGAGAGCTCGGCGATACGCCGCTCGGCGGCGGCGACCTTCTGCCGGAGGCCCTCGTTCTCCTCCTGGACGTTGGTCAGGGTCCGCACGACCTCGTCGAGGAAGTCGTCGACCTCCTCGACGTCGTAGCCCTCGCGGAACTTCGTCGCGGAGAACTTCTTGTTGAGGATGTCCTCTGCAGTAAGCAGTGCCATCGTGTCACCTCGAAAGTTAGAACGTAGGAACGCAGAACTCGGACGTCGGCGCTGCCCAGCCGCGCGCCCTCCGTCGAAGCCCACGGTAGCGGACGACATCGGCGTGGGACACCGGGAGGGCCCCCGGGCACGATTTCCTCACAGAGTGTGCCGTGTCACCCCAGGCTCCATCCATGCTCCGGTCAATGTTTCCGCGGGCCCTGGGACCCGATGCCGACCGGGCCGCCTCGAACCAGCACAGGTTCACCACGAGGCAGACGCGCCTACCCGATGCTTCCGATGAGCGACGAGAGCAGCGAGACCCCGAAGAACAGCACGATGAACGCGAGATCCAGCTGCACCTGGCCCAGCCGCAACGGCGGGATCAGGCGACGCAGGAACCGTAGGGGCGGGTCCGTCACGGTGTAGATCGCCTCGGCGATCACGAGCAGCACACCACGGGGCCGCCAGTCCCGGGCAAAGAACTGCACCCAGTCGAAGATGAGCCGTCCGATGAGGAACAGCAGGAAGAGCCACAGCACGAAGCCGATGAAGTCCCAGATCACAAGGGACAACCTAACCTGTTCCGGCGGGGTAGACCGGGAGGTGCCTGGTGTGGGTGCCGCGCGAGTCCGGTCAAGAACAGGCGGACGGGCGTGACCGACCGGGCAGGCGTGAGGGGCGGCCGCCGTAGCGACCGCCCCTCATACATCGTCCTGGTGTTGCGTCGTCCCGATGTGCAGGACTCAGCTCTGGTTGTAGAAGCCGCCGCGTCCGTTCGGCTTCTCGGTGGCGACCTGCTCCTCAGCAGCGATCTCCACGTGCTCGGGCGAGAGCAGGAAGACCTTGTTGGTCACCCGCTCGATCGAGCCGTGCAGACCGAAGATCAAGCCGGCGGAGAAGTCGACCAGGCGCTTGGCGTCGGCGTCGTCCATGTCGGAGAGATTCATGATGACGGGAGTACCGGCGCGGAAAGCCTCGCCGATGTTCCGTGCGTCGTTGTACGACCGGGGGTGCACCGTGGTGATGCGGCGCAGGTCCGAGGAGGACAGGGCCTCACGCGGCACACCATCGCGGTGCAGCGGCGTGACCTGTGCGTGCCGGTGATCCTCCACGTTTTCCTCCAGGCCCTCGTCGTAGTCGTCGAGGTACTCCTGCTCGCCCTGATCGTCGGCGAGGCCCAGATACAGCATGGTCTTGCGAAGCGCTCCGGCCATCGCTCATTCTCCGTTCGTCGCCTGCTGTGCGTCCTTCTGTCTCGGTGTCCAGCGGGCCCGTACAACAGGTCCGACCTTGACCCCTGATCGAGGTCGCCTTGACAAAAGTAGCCCGGCGCAATCCGACCCGGAAGTGCGACACGCCGTGCCACGAACAACTTTGCCAAAGTTGTTCAGCAATTGCTCGCTAAAAACGACATCCGTGTGATTTCGCAGGTCAGCGCGTTGCTGTCGGCGTGTCGCGGAAGGGCGATACGGGCGCTGACGTCAAATGAGCGCGATGATTCCGGCTTGGCGACCTGTTGTGGTACCGGCGCCGCTGGCCCGGCGGTGCGAGAACAGCCCCGCGTCCTCGAGCGTGCACCGCTCGACGCGGGTCGCCGTGACACCACGCGCGGCGAGCTGCGCGACCACTCCCGACGGCAGGTCGAGGCCCGGTGTGCCCTCGCGGGTCGTCGCATAGGTCTCGGGCACCGCGGCGGACACCTCGTCACGCATCGCGGCGGGCACCTCGTAGCACCGCCCGCACACCGCCGGCCCGACGGCGGCGCGTACGCGCGCCGGGTCGGCACCGCGCGCGACCAGCGCGTCGAGGGTCCGGTGCACCACGCCGGTCAGCACGCCCTTGCGCCCCGCGTGCGCGACCGCGACGACGCGCGTTTCCGGGTCGGCCAGCAGGACGGGCACGCAGTCGGCCACCAGGACACCGAGCCCCAGTCCCCGTTCCGCGGTGACCAGCGCGTCGCCCTCCCCCGCCGAAGCGGGTGGCCGGTGCGCGGCCCACGCGACGCGCTCGGCCGGGCCGAGCTCCAGCACCGCGTCGCCGTGCACCTGTGTCGCGAAGGCCACCGGCGCACCGAGCCGTTCGGCGACCAGCGAACGGTTGACCGCGACCCGCGTCGCGTCGTCGGACACGTTGAGTCCGAGGTTGAGCCCGCCGCCGTCCGACGTCGACCAGGGGGCGGGCGAGACGCCGCCCGTGCCGGCTGTAAAAAAGGCATGTACCCCGTCGCCCATGTCGACGGGGTACATGCCTGCAAGAGTCCGGGTGTCGCTCACGTGTGCGAGAGTACCCGGCGGACGATCGCGGGTCCGGTCACTTCAGGAAGTCGGGGACGTCCAGGTCCTCGGAGGTCCGGCGCGGGTTCTCCTCGTACAGCGGCGGAACCTCCACGCGCTCGCCCTGCTCGCGCGAGACGTCCTGCCGGTTGAACGAGCCCTGCACCACGACGGCCGGCTCGTCCAGCGTGCGCGGCACGTCGTCCGACGAACCCTCGTCGTCGATCACGCGGGGCAGCGTCGACACCGGTGACGGCTGCTGCTGCGCCGGCGGGACCGACGGGGGCATGCCGCTCCCGCTGTGGTGCTCCGGTGCGCGGCGCGCCGCGTCGGAGACGTCGGGCAGCGGCACGGGCGCCGTCGCGGGGCTCCGCGTCGCCGCGGGGGTCGCCACCGCTCCGGCCACCTGGCCGAGCGCACGGTTGTCCTTGCGCTCCTTGGGCAGGCCGCCGTCGAAGCCCGCGGCGATGACGGTGACCCGCACCTCGTCGCCGAGCGCGTCGTCGATGACCGTACCGAAGATGATGTTCGCCTCCGGGTGCGCGGCCTCCTGCACCAGGCGCGCGGCCTCGTGCACCTCGAAGAGACCGAGGTCGCTGCCGCCCTGGATCGACAGCAGCACGCCGTGCGCGCCGTCGATCGAGGCCTCGAGCAGCGGCGACGAGATCGCCAGCTCGGCGGCCTGCACCGCGCGGTCCTCGCCCCGTGCCGAGCCGATACCCATGAGCGCGGAGCCCGCGCCCTGCATGACCGACTTCACGTCCGCGAAGTCGAGGTTGATCAGGCCGGGCGTGGTGATGAGATCGGTGATGCCCTGCACACCGGAGTGCAGCACCTGGTCGGCCGAGTGGAACGCCGCGATCGCCGACACGTTCCGGTCCGACATCGACAGGAGCCGGTCGTTCGGGATCACGATCAGCGTGTCGACCTCGTCGCGGAGGTTCTCGATGCCGCTCTCGGCCTGCACCGCGCGGCGCCGGCCCTCGAACGTGAACGGCCGCGTCACGACGCCGACCGTCAGCGCGCCGAGCGAGCGCGCGATACGTGCCACGACAGGAGCGCCGCCGGTGCCGGTACCGCCGCCCTCACCCGCCGTGACGAAGACCATGTCGGCGCCGCGCAGGACGTCCTCGATCTCCTCGGCGTGGTCCTCGGCCGCCTTCTTGCCGACCTCAGGGTCCGCGCCGGCACCCAGGCCGCGCGTGAGCTCACGTCCGACGTCGAGCTTGACGTCGGCGTCCGACATCAGGAGTGCCTGTGCGTCTGTGTTGATCGCGATGAACTCGACGCCCTTGAGGCCGACCTCGATCATGCGGTTGACGGCGTTCACACCACCGCCGCCGATACCGACCACCTTGATTACTGCCAGGTAGTTCTGCGGAGTTGCCACGTCGTCGCCTTTCGATCGGGTCCCGAGTCCCGACTCTCATCCCTCCCAAAGTCTCAGGTTGAGGTAGAGGGTTAGAGTTATGTCAGGTTGCTGCTGTGTTCGACGGTAAGTGCGTCGTCGAACTGTGTCGAAGACATCGTTGCGCGTGTCGCGCAACGATGCACGCGAGAAATCACACGGATGTCATTCGGGCGACGACCAGTTCGCCCGGCCCTCTCACCCGCCCGACCTGCGACATCACCGGATCGACCTCCCGGGTTTTCGCCCACCGAGGGTGAAACCGGCACGCGACGGTCAGCGCGTGACCGGCAGAGCGGGTGACGAGACGTCGATCGTCGTCGCCGACGGCTCCGCACGCAGCAGCGTCTGCGCCACCTTGGTCTTGAGCTCGACCTGGGCCCCGCTCCCCCACCGGATCACGCGCCCGTCCTTCAACGTGGTCCGCACGTCGTCCTGTGTCGCCGCGCTGACCGTCTGGATGTCGCCCGCGAGGTTCCGCGGCAGCGCGCCCAGCACCTCGAGAGCCGCGTTCATGGCCCGCCGGCCGGCCTCGCCGTTGGCCAGCGAGACGACGATCGACGGCAGGTTGTCGGGCACTTCCTTCGCGGTGCCGACCCGCACGCCCTCCGCGTCCATCAGGGCGTGCACATCCCCCTGCTGCGGGACGGCCGCGACCGGTTCGCGGGAGGTGAGCCGCACCGCCAGGCCGTCGGGCCAAGCGCGCGTGATCTCCACGTCCTTGACGGCGTTCATCGCGAGGATCTCCTCGCGCAGGCCGACCGTGTCGATCCGCGGCAACGGCACGCCCGCCTGGTCCGTCACCGTCTCCCGCACCTGGCCGACGTCGACGGTGGTGCCCTGCCCGGAGACCCGGACCTGCTCCGGGTCGAGCGCGAGCAGCGGCGAGAAGAACGTCGCCCAGACCAGTCCTGTGGTGACCGCCAGGGCCAGGGCGGTCCAGCCGATCCGGCGCCACACGCGGTAGCGGGCCATCGCCGTGCGCTCGGCGAGACGGTCGGCCAGCTGGTCCGACACCACGTCGTGCCGGGTGCCCGACGGCGACGTGCGTGCCATGTCCGGGCGGCTCGCCGGGGTCCTCGGGGGTGCCGTGCGCTGTGACACCTGCTGCGACGCCGGCGGGCGTCTGCCCGGCGCCTGCGCGCCGGACGTCCTGCGGCCGGGCCGGGCCGGCGCGGCGGCCCGCTGAGCGGACTCCTGCGCCGGACCCTGACCCGTGGTGCCCCGGGCGGTCACGCCCGGGGCCTCCTGGTCGTTCGTTCCCTGCTGTGCCGAACCCTCGCCTGCGGGGCGCGGCCGTGCCGTGCCCGCGGCGCGAGGACGCGCGGGCGGTCGCATCAGTCCTCGCCCAGCCCCGGTGCAGCGGCCGAACCCGTGGCGACGCGGCCGTTCAGGCGTGCCAGGACGGCGGGCCCGAGCTGCGTCACGTCACCGGCGCCGACCGTGAGCACCACGTCGCCCGGCCGGGCGAGGTCGGCGATCGCGTGCGCGGCGTCCAGCCGGTCCGGCACCGCGTAGACGGCGCCGTGGTCGGCCATCAGGTCGACGATCGTGTTCGCCGTGATCGACGGGTCGCGCTCCTCGCGGGCCCCGTAGATGTCCGTGACCACCACCTCGTCGGCGGCCGACAGCTCGTGCGCGAACTTGTCGGCGAAGAACTTCGTGCGCGAGTACAGGTGCGGCTGGAACAGGACCAGCACCCTCCCGCCGTCTGCGATCTCGCGCGCCGCCGTCAGGACCGCCCGGACCTCTGTGGGGTGGTGGGCGTAGTCGTCGACCACGCGGACGCCGTCGGCGGTGCCCTTCTCCTCGAAGCGGCGGCCCGTGCCGACGAACGCGCCGACGCCGGCGACAGCCTGCTCGGGCGACACGCCCAGCTTCACGGCGGCGATCACCGCGGCGGTCGCGTTGAGCACGTTGTGCTTGCCCGGGACGGCGAGCCGCATCGGGATGCCCGGCACGTTGCCGGACACGCCGGCTCCGTCGGCCACCTGCTCGTTGGTGCCCAGGATGTCGCCGCGCAGCACGGCGGTGGTGCCCTCCGGCGTCGTCGAGATGTCGGTGACGCGCACGCGGGCCGTGTCGTTCGTGCCGTAGGTGATGACGTGGCCGCCCGTGGCGCAGATCGTGGCGCCCACCGAGAGCGAGCCCTCGTCATCGGCGCAGGCGATCAGCCAGCCGTCGGACACCAGGCGGCGGGCGAACCGGATGAAGGCGCCGTTGAACGCCTCCGGGGTGCCGTAGTGGTCGAGGTGGTCCGCCTCGACGTTCGTCACGACCGCGATGGTCGGCGTGTAGTTCAGGAACGAGCCGTCCGACTCGTCGGCCTCGGCCACGAGCACGTCGGACGTACCCAGGTGGCCGCCCGGCGTCGACCCGTTCGCGGTACGGACGGTGCTGCCGATCGCGTACGACGGGTCGAGGCCCGCCTCGCGCAGGATCGTCGCGATCATGGCCGACGTCGTCGTCTTGCCGTGCGCGCCGGCGACGGCGATGCCGCGCCGCCCCTCCATCAGCGCGGCCAGCGCCTGTGAGCGGTGCAGCACGTTCAGGCGACGGGCGCGGGCAGCGGCGAGCTCCGGGTTGTCCTCGTGCACGGCGCTCGAGATCACCACGGTGTCCACCCCCGTCAGGTGGGCCGGATCGTGACCGACCCACACCTGGACACCCTCGGCCCGCAGGGCCTCCAACGTCTCCGAGTCGGCGGCGTCCGAGCCCTGCACGGGCACGCCGCGCCCGGCGAGCAGACGGGCCACGACGGACATGCCGGCCCCGCCTATGCCGATCATGTGGACGCGTCCGAGCTTCGCGACCTGATCCGTCATCTGATCCGTGACCGTGGTGCTCATGACCTGACCTCCGTGGTGTCGGTACCTGCTGACCGTACGGCTTGCTCGACGAGATCGACGACACGTGCGGCGCCGTCGGTGGTGCCGGCCGACCGTGCGGCCTTCGCCATGACACCGAGCCGCTCGCGGTCCGCGAGCAGCGTGGGAACTTCTCGGGACACCCAGTCGGGTGTCAGGTCCGCGTCGTCCACCAGCAGGCCTCCGCCCGCCTCCACCAGCGGCGCGGCGTTCAGCCGCTGCTCGCCGTTACCGATGGGCAGCGGCACGTAGACCGCGGGGATGCCGAGCGCGGCCTGCTCGGCCACGGAGCCCGCGCCGGAGCGGCAGACCACCAGGTCGGCGATCGCGTAGGCGAGCTCCATCTGCTCCAGGTACTCACGCACCTGGTAGCGCCGGTCGTCGAGGGCGGGGACGGCCGCCAGCGTCTCGCGCACCTCGTCGCTCTTGCCCTTGCCGGTCAGGTGCAGCACCTGCGCCCCGGCGGCGAGGATCTGGGCGGCGACGCCGGACACCCCGCGGTTCAGGTTCACCGCGCCCAGGGAACCGCCGGTGACGACGAGGGTCGGCAGCGCCGGGTCGAGGCCCAGCTCGGCGGCGGCGCGGGCGCGGGCGCCCGCGGCGTCGGCCTCGCGCTCCTGCACGAGCGCCGCGATCGCCTGCCGCAGCGGCAGGCCCGTGAGGACGCCCCCACGCAACGGCGTGCCGGGGAAGGTGAGGCCCACGCGGGCGGCCCACCGGGCGCCCAGGCGGTTGGCCAGGCCGGGCCGCGCGTTCTGCTCGTGGATCACGATCGGCACGCCCTTGCGCCGGGCCGCCAGGTACGCCGGCGTCGCCACGTACCCGCCGAACCCGATCACCGCCTGCGCGTCGATCTCGTCGATGGCCTCCTCCGCGGCCCGCACCGCGGCCGTCAGCCTGCCCGGCAGCCGCAGCAGGTCGGGGCTGGGGCGCCGCGGCAGCGGCACGCGCGGGATGGGCCGCAGCTCGTAGCCGCGGGCCGGCACGAGCTCGGCCTCCAGGCCCGTCGTGGTACCGAGCGCGAGCACGCGCGCACCGGGCTCCCGACGCCGGACCTCGTCCGCCACCGCGAGCAGGGGGTTGACGTGTCCCGCGCTACCGCCACCGGCGAGCACCACCGACACAACTGCTGAGCTCATCATCACCTTCTCGTCGTCGCCCGGACGAACGGCCCGGGCGGATCGGTGCGCGGCGCCCCACCGTGCGAGATCCGAGGTGCCGGAACTCGTTCACAGCTGAAGCCACCGTGCACATTTCTACCGTCTACGAACCGCGCCGCCCAGCACAGCCAGTGACTTGCGCACGACGCTACCGCGTGCAGCCAGTGCCTTGGCAGCCCCTGGCTCGGTCCGGGCGAAAGAGATCACCATTCCCAGCGCCGCCATCGTGGTGATGAGCGCGGAACCGCCCGCGGACACCAGCGGGAGCGGCACACCGATCACCGGCAGGACGCCGATCACCACGCCGATGTTCACGAAGGCCTGACCCACGATCCAGCAGGCGACGGCGGCGGTCGCGACCTTGACGAACGGGTCGGTGTGCCGCCGGATCACGCGGCTCATCGCGATCCCGAGCACGGCGAACAGTGCCAGCACCAGCACCGTGCCGAACAGTCCGAGCTCCTCGCCGATCACGGCGAAGATGAAGTCGTTGTGCGCCTCGGGCAGGTAGTTCCACTTCTCGCGGCTCCCGCCCAGCCCCACTCCCCACAGCCCGCCCGTGCCCAGCCCGAAGAGGCCGTGCAGGGACTGGTAGCAGTCGGAAGCAGCGTCGCACTCGGCGCCGTAGGTGGCCACGATGCGCCGGAGCCGGTCGCCGCCGTCCTGCTGGAGGATGAACACGTATCCCACGACGAATGCCGCGAGCACACTCCCGAGCGTCATGAGGGACATGGGCACGCCGGCCACGAAGAAGGCGCCGGCCACCAGGAGGCCCATCACGAGCGCCGTACCGAGGTCGCCTCCGCCGAGCACGAGGCCGAGGACCACCACCGCGCCCGGCACGGCCGGCAGGATCGCGTGCGACCAGCTGCCCAGCAGGGCCTGCTTGCGACCGAGCACCGTACCGAGCCAGATGGCGAGGGCGAGCTTGGCGAGCTCCGACGGCTGGAACCGCACCGGCCCGAACACCAGCCAGTTCTGCTGGCCGTTGGTGATCTCCCCCATGAAGATCACCAGGACGAGCAGCACCATCGCGATCGCGAGACCGGGCAGCGCGAGCCGCTTGTACCAGCGGACCGGCAGGTGCGCGGCGACCAGGAGCACGGGCAGGCCCATCAGGGCGTACTGCGCCTGGACCAGGAAGGCCGCGTACGGCGACTGGTCCGCGGCGATCGACGTCACCGTCGAGCTGGACAGCACCATGATCAGACCGATCACGGTCAGCAGACCGGTGGTGCCCACCAGGAGGTAGTAGCTGGAGACGTTGGAGTTCCACTGGCCCAGCCAGGAACGCGCAGGAGCGCCGCGGCTCGTTGCCGTCGTGGCCATCCCTGTCCCCTCCTACCCCCGTGCGCGAGCAGCGCCGTCAGCCCCCGAGCCCGTAGCTCAGGAGGTGAGCTCACGCACCACGCGTGCGAACTCCTCGCCGCGCTGGGCGTACGAGGCGAACTGGTCCTGCGACGCACCCGCCGGGGCCAGCAGCACGGTGTCCCCCGGCTGGGCCAGGTCCCGCGCTGCGGCTACCGCCCGGCGCATCACCGTCCCAGTGTCACCGGGATCGATCACCACCACCGGGATATTCGGCGCGTGTCGGGCCAGCGTGTCGGCCAGCGGACCGGGGTCCGCCCCGATCACCACGGCGGCGCGCATGCGGTCGGCACGGGACGAGACGAGCTCGTCGAACGTCGCGCCCTTGGACAGCCCGCCGGCGATCCACACGACGGTGCCGTGGGCGAAGCCGGCCAGCGAGGCGGCCGCGGAGTGCGCGTTCGTCGCCTTCGAGTCGTTCACGTACGTGACGCCGTCCGCCTCCGCGACCCGCTGGATGCGGTGCTCGCTCGGCCCGAAGGACCGCAGACCGTCGCGGACGGCGGACGCCGGCACACCGTGCGCACGCGCCAGAGCGGCGGCGGCCAGGGCGTCGGCCACGATGTGCGTCGGCACGACGCCGCCCTGGTCACCCAGCTGCTTCAGGTCGGCCAGGGTGCCGAGCTCCGCGGCGCTCTTGCGGCGGTCGGGGTCGTCGGTCGCGGTGTGGAAGGCACGGTCCACGAGGACGTCGTCGACCAGGCCGAGGTCACCCGGGCCGGGCGTGCCCACCACGAAGCCGACGGCGCGCGCGCCCTCGACGACGTCCGCCTCGCGCACCAGGTCCTCGGTCGTCCGGTCGGCGACGTTGTAGACGCAGGCGGTCCGGACGCCTTCGTAGATGCGGCCCTTGTCGCGCGTGTAGGCGTCGATGGAGCCGTGCCAGTCGAGGTGGTCGGGCGAGACGTTGAGGACCGCGCCGGCCTCCAGGGACATCGTGTGCGTGAAGTGGAGCTGGAAGCTGGAGAGCTCCACGGCGACGACGTCGAGCGTGGGGTCGAGGGCCGCCTCCACGAGGGACCGGCCCACGTTGCCGACGGCGGCGGTGCGCAGGCCCGCCGCGCGCAGGATCGCCACCAGCATCTCGACCGTGGTCGTCTTGCCGTTGGACCCGGTGATGCCGAGCCACTCCGCGGGCTGGTCGGAGCCCAGACGGTCGACCCGCAGGCGCCACGCCAGCTCGACCTCGCTCCACACGGGCACGCCCGCTCCCAGCGCGGCGGCGACGACCGGGTGGTGCGGCGCGAAGCCCGGCGAGGCGACCAGCAGGTCCGCCTCGGCCAGCACGGCCGCAGCGCCGTCGGCGTCCAGACTGCTGTGGTCCGCGTCGTCGGCCTTGTCGTCCACGGTGACCAGGGACGCGACACGCGGCGTCAGGACCCGCTGGAGCGAGCGTCCGGTGACGCCCAGCCCCGCCAGGACGACACGGGCCTCGGCCAGCGGGACGCTCGGTTCGACGGCGCCGTACGGGTCGGGCACGTCGTCGGGCAGACCGGTGGGCGAACCGGTCACGAGGCGACCCACTCGGCGTAGAAGATGCCCATGCCCAGGCCCGCGAGCAGGCCTGCGATGAGCCAGAACCGGATGACGATCGTGACCTCGCCCCACCCCGACAGCTCGAAGTGGTGCTGCAGCGGCGCCATCTTGAACACGCGCTTGCCCGTCATCTTGAAGTATCCGACCTGGATCACGACAGAGGAGACGATGAGCACGAACAGGCCGCCGATGATCACCGCGAGGAGCTCGGTCCGCGACAGGATCGACAGGCCGGCCAGCGCGCCACCCAGGGCGAGCGAGCCGGTGTCGCCCATGAAGATCTTGGCGGGGTTGGCGTTCCACCACAGGAACCCGACGCAGGCGCCCGTGACGGCGGCGGCCACGATCGCCAGGTCCTGCGGGTCACGCACCTCGTAGCAGCGTGGTCCCGCGGTGGCAAGGAACTGGCACGACTGGTTGAGCTGCCAGATGCCGACCAGCACGTAGGCGCCGAACGTGATGATCGAGACGCCCGTGGCCAGGCCGTCCAGTCCGTCGGTCACGTTCACCGCGTTGGACCAGGCGGACACCAGCAGGTTGGCCCAGATCACGAAGAGGATGAGACCGACGGTGGCGCCGGCGAACGCCAGGTCGAACTCCGTGTCGCGCAGGAACGAGATCTTGGTCGACGCCGGGGTGCGCGAGTTCTCGTTGGGGAACTGCAGCGCGAGCACCGCGAAGGAGACGCCGACCACGCCCTGCCCGATCAGCTTGGCGCGCGGGGTCAGGCCGAGGGAGCGCTGCTTGCGGATCTTGGTGAAGTCGTCGAGGAACCCGATCAGGCCCAGGCCCGCCATGAGGTAGAGCGCCAGCAGCGCCGACACGCTCGGCAGCCGGCCGGACACCAGCATCGAGGCCGCGACCCCGAGCACGGTCGCGGCGATGATGACGACGCCGCCCATCTGGGGCGTACCACGCTTGGTGAAGTGCCCCGTGGGGCCGTCCTCGCGGACGAACTGGCCGTAGTTCTTGTGGACCAGGAACCGGATGAAGACCGGGGTGCCCAGCAGGGCGATGAGCAGCGCCACTGCGGCGCTGACCAGGATCGCGATCACTTGTTGTTGTCCTCTGTGGTCCGAGCAATCGACAGGTGGTCCCCGAGCTCGGTCAGCCCGGCACCGAGGGACGACTTCACGAGCACGACGTCGCCGGGCTCCAGCGACTCGTCCAGCATCGAGCGGGCGGCGGCGATGTCCGGGACGAAGATCGACTCCGAGCCCCAGGACCCCTCCTGCATCGCGCCCTCGTGGATGTGGTAGGCACCCTCGCCGACCACGATGAGCTGCTTGATGTTCAGCCGGACCACGAGCCGGCCGATCTCGTCGTGCGCCGCGCGGGCGCCGTCGCCGAGCTCGAGCATCTCGCCGAGCACCGCGACCGAACGGCGGGTCCGGCCGGACACCACCGCGAGGGTGCGCAGCGCCGCCTTCATCGAGTCCGGGTTCGCGTTGTACGCGTCGTCGATCACGGTGACGCCGTCGGGCCGCTCGGTGACGGCCATGCGGTGCGGGCTCAGGGCGGTGGCCTCGGAGAGCCGCTTCGCGACGTCGGGCACCGTCACGCCGAGGCGCAGCGCCACCGTCGCGGCGGCGAGGGCGTTGCTCACGTGGTGCGCACCGACGAGCTGCAGCGCGACGTCGGCGCGCTGCTCGTCGGTCTCGCCGGCGCGGGTGACGCGGAGCGTGAAGCTCGCCCGGCCCATCGGGTCCACGGTGACGTCCTCGGCGCGGACGTCGGCGGACGGGATGGTGCCGAAGGTCTGCACGGTGGTGCCGGGGGCGGCGCGGTTCGCCATGGCGACGACGCGCAGGTCGTCGGCGTTGAGCACCACCGAGCCCCCCTCGACGACGCCCTCGACCATCTCGCCCTTGGTCTGCGCGATGGCCTCGACGCTGCCGAAGTGGCCGACGTGCGCGACGCCGACCGCGAGCACGACGCCGACGTCGGGCGGCGCGATGCGCGTGAGGTAGGCGATGTTGCCGACGCGGTCGGCGCCCATCTCGAGCACCAGGTAGCGCGTGGCCGCGGTGACCCGGAGGACGGTGAGCGGCAGGCCGATCTCGTTGTTGAACGAGCCCTTGGGGACGATGATCGCGTCCTCGCCGCCCGCGGCCGGGGTCAGCAGCTGGCCGAGCAGGTCCTTCGTGGTCGTCTTGCCGACCGAGCCGGTCACGGCCACGACCTGGGGCACGACGCCGCCGTCGGACCCGCTGCGCACCGTCGCCAGGACGTACCGCGCGAGCTCGCCGAGGGCAGCCTGCGGGTCGTCCACCACGACGGTCGGCAGGCCGTCCAGCTCGCGGGACGCCAGTACCAGCGCGGCACCCGCGGCCACCGCGGTGGCCGCGAAGTCGTGGCCGTCCACCCGCTCGCCCGGCAGGGCCACGAAGAGGGCACCAGGTCCGGCGTCACGCGAGTCGACGATCACCGCCCCTGTGACCGTCACGTCCGGGTCGGCGTGCAGCCGCCCGCCGGTGGCTGCGGCGACCTGTGCCGCAGTCAGCTCGATCATGCCTGTGGTGTCCTCTCCTGCATGGGGTCCTGCTCGGGGTCCTGCTCGGGTTACACGTACCGCTGGCGTCGCACGGAGTGCTGCCGGCCCTACACGTTCTGCTGAGGCTGCCCCGTCCGGGCGGCCAGCGCTGCACGCGCCTCGACACGGTCGTCGAGCTGGTGGTCCACGCCGGCGATCTCCTGGACGGTCTCGTGCCCGCGGCCCGCGACCAGCACGGTGTCGTCCGGGCCGGCGGCGAGGATCGCCGCGCGGATGGCGTCCGCGCGCGGGGCGACCTCGCGGACCTCCACGGTACGCGAGCCGCCGCCGTCCG
The DNA here is from genome assembly GCF_028994775.1 of Promicromonospora iranensis. Classification (GTDB taxonomy): domain Bacteria; phylum Actinomycetota; class Actinomycetes; order Actinomycetales; family Cellulomonadaceae; genus Promicromonospora; species Promicromonospora iranensis_A. Next base: position 89,828 of record NZ_JAJQMN010000006.1, read on the forward strand.
CCGCATCGACGGTGCGCCCGGGCGTGCCGTTCGGCCCGGTGCCGGCGAGGACCTCGGCCCGCACCTTCGCGGGGTCCTCGTCGTGGGGGTCGTCGTCCGTCACGTAGACCACGTCCGCGCCGCGGACGGCCGCAGCACCCATGAACGGCCGCTTTCCGGGGTCGCGGTCACCCGTGGCGCCGAACACGACGGCGAGACGGCCGGTCGTCGTCGGCCGCAGGGCGGCGAGGCTGAGCTCGAGCGCCTCGGTGTTGTGCGCGAAGTCCACGACCACGCGCGGCGCGGTGGCGAGCACCTCCATGCGGCCCGGGACCGTGGCGCTCAGGCCGTGGCCGGCCGCCAGCGCGTCGGTCACGTCCCGGATGTCGGAGCCGCCCTCCAGCACCATCGTCACCGCGAGCGCCGCGTTGGCCACGTTGTAGCCGCCGGGCAGCGAGGTAGAGGTGCGCAGGGTGCGCCCGTCGCGGTGGGACAGGGTGAAGGCGGACCCGGTGCCCGACGGCGCGACGTCGGTCACGGTCCAGTCGGCGTCCTTGCCCGGGAGCGTGGTGAGGGTCGCGACGGGGATCTGCGCGACCTCGGCCATGCGCTCCCCCCAGCTGTCGTCGACGGTGATGACTCCCCGGCGGGCGCGGGCGGGCGTGAACAGGTCGGCCTTGGTGGCGAAGTACGACTCGAAGTCGCCGTGGAAGTCGAGGTGGTCCTGGGTCAGGTTGGTGAACCCGGCCACGCCGAACACGACGCCGTCGACGCGGTGCTGCGCGAGGGCGTGGGAGGAGACCTCCATGGCGAGCGTGCGCACGTGGTCCTCGCGCATCGCGGCGAGGAGGGCCTGCAGGTCCGCGGCCTCGGGCGTGGTCAGGACGCTCGGGATGACGCGGTCGCCGGAGCGGGTCTCGACGGTGCCGATGAGGCCGCCCTTCCACCCCAGGGAGCGCAGCAGGTGGTCCAGCTGGTAGGTCGTGGTGGTCTTGCCGTTGGTGCCCGTGACGCCGAACGTCATCAGCTCCTCGGCAGGGTTGCCCAGCACCCAGGCGGCGACCTGGCCGAGGATGGCGCGGGGATCCTCGTCGGCGACGAGGACGGGCACCGTGCTGTCGGCGGCGATCAGGTCGGCCCCGCGCGCGTCCGTGAGGACCGCGGTGGCACCGCGCGCGACGGCGTCGGCGGCGAACTGCGCACCGTGCGCACGGGCGCCGGGGACGGCCACGAAGAGGTCTCCCGGCCTGGCGACCCGGTTGTCCGAGGCCACGCAGGTGACCGCGGCATCGGCGGGATGACCTGGGGCGATGGTGAGGCCGAACGCGACGGCGAGGTCGGAGACCTGGCGCGCGGTGGTGGCCGCCGGACGGATCCGGTCGAACGGGGATGTCACGGAGTAGAACCTACCGCGTCCGAGGGTAGGGGCCTGTCCTGTCTGTGGGTCTTGGGTGGTGGTTGTGGGGTGGTCCGGGTACAACCGGGGGCCTGGCCGGAGCTGGCCCTGCGATCCCATGCCACCAGGATTCCTCCCGACCAGCGGTCTCGTAAGACGCAATCTCGCTGAGTACGTGCGTCACGAACTTGTCCGGAAGTCGGACGGCGTGATCCGTCACGTAGTGGACCAGTCCGTCAGGCCACACGAACGTCCCGTCACTCAACTCCAGATCTCCGTTGTTGCAACCGCAGATCCGGCATGGCGAGTAACCCATATAGGCCCTCACCACGAACCCTCGCCGCAAGTAGTCCGCCACCTGGTCGCGCGTATCAGAGTCCCATGTCTCGTCGAAGAAATCACCCGGCGATGGCCAACCCGCAGCCCGCTCACCTGCCCAGTAGCCGATCAGAATCAGCTCGGGTCGCACCACGCCCGCTCACCATCGCAGAGAGTCGAATAAGCGCCGGACCGTCGGCCAAGTAACGCCTGTTCCATGCGCATCACGTTCCGTCCTGATCTGTTTTCCGTCCGACGCTGCCTGTGTACAGCGAGCCCAACGGAATCAGCAGCCACGTCAGGCTAGCGGCAGGCTGTCGGCGGGCGGCACTGTTTACGCACGCGGGGTGTGTTGCCGTGAGTAGACGAGGTCTACTCACGGCAACACACCCCGCGGACCTACACCTTCCGCCGGTCGGTCTCTGCGGCCACAGCTCGCTACCGGGCTAGCAGGTCCGGCAGCTCACCGTTCACGAGCCCGGAGGTGTGCAGGTGGCACGCCACCAGCCGCCCCTCCTCGGACTGCGCCGTCCGCCCCAGCACGGGCAGCTCCGTCCGGCACACGTCCATGGCGTGCGCGCACCGGGGCGCGAACGGGCAGCCCGGCGGGCGCTTCGAGAGGTCGGGTGGCGCGCCGGGGATGCCGGTCAGCTCCCGCCGCGGCCCGTGCAGCGGAGGGAACGAGCCGAGCAGACCGGCCGAGTACGGGTGCCGGGGCTTCGCGTAGACGTCCCGCGCGACCGCCGTCTCCACGATCTCGCCCGCGTACATGACGGCGATGCGGTCGGCGACCTCGACCAGCAGGGACACGTCGTGCGTGATGAGCACGACCGAGAAGCCCAGCCGCTCGCGCAGCTCCATCACCTGCTCCAGGATCTGGCGCTGCATCACCACGTCGAGCGCCGTGGTGGGCTCGTCCATGATGAGCACCTGCGGCTCCAGGGCGAGCGCCATCGCGATCATGACGCGCTGCCGCATGCCGCCGGAGAGCTGGTGCGGGTAGGACCGCAGCCGGTCCGCCGAGATGCCGACCAGCCGCAGCAGCTCCGCCGCCCGCTCCCGGGCCTCGGCCCGCCGCATGCCGGGCCGGTGCGCCAGGATGCCGTCGATGAGCTGCCGCTCGACCCGGAACACCGGGTTGAGCGAGCTCATCGCGCCCTGGAACACGATGGCGATGTCGCGCCAGCGGGCGGCCCGGAGCTCGGCGTCGGACAGGGAGAGCAGGTCCGCGCGCTGGCCGTCGCGACCCGTGAGCCACACCTCGCCGCCCGTGATGAGGCCCGGCGGCGACAGCAGCCGGGTGGCGGCGTAGGCGAGGGTCGACTTACCGCAGCCCGACTCCCCCGCCAGCCCCAGCACCTCGCCGCGGTTCAGGGTGAGCGAGACCTCCCGCAGCACGTGCGTGGGGTCGTCGCCGAACCCGTAGTCGACGCTCAGGTTCCGGATCTCCAGCACCGGGTCCGACGACTCCGGCGCCACCGGCGTGCCGGCCTCCGTGGTCGTCGTGCCGTCCTGCGTGCTCGTGTCCGTCTGGCTCATGACCGTGCCTCCCGCACCACCGGAGTGAACCCCACACGCGGCCGGATGCCCCGGCGACGCAGCGAACGCGCGTGCAGGCCGGTGGACCGCAGGCGGGGGTTGACGATCTCGTCGATACCGAAGTTGACCAGCGTCAGGGCCATGCCCAGCAGGGCGATGCAGGCACCGGCCGGCACGAACCACCACCACGCGCCACGCTGCAGCGCGAGGTTGTTCTGCGCCCAGAACAGGATGGTGCCCCAGTTCCACTCGCTGACCGGCGTGATACCGATGAACGACAGGGTGACCTGGGACAGCACCGCGAACGTCACGGTGCCGACGAAGCCGGAGGCGATCACCGCCGTCAGATTGGGCATCACCTCGACGAGGACGAGGCGCCACGTGCGCTCCCCGTTGGCCCGGGCCGCCTCCACGAAGTCGCGCTTGCGCAGCGACAGCGTCTGGGCCCGCAGCACGCGCGCGCCCCACGCCCAGCCGGTGGCGCCGATGACGAGGGCCACCGTGAGCCCGCCCGCGGAGGGCAGCTGCGCGGCGATCAGGATGATCAGCGGCAGCTGCGGGATCACGAGGAACATGTTCGACAGCGCGGACAGCGACTCGTCACCGACGCCGCCGACGAACCCGGCGGTCACACCCACGAGCACGCCCACCACGGTGGCGCTCACCCCGGCGACGAGGCCGACGACGAGCACACCGCGGGTGCCGACCACGAGCTGCGACAGGATGTCGCGGCCCGTGTGGTCGGTCCCGAGCCAGTGCGCTGCCGACGGCGGGCTGAGCAGCGCATCGCTCACCTGGTTCGGGTCGTACGGCGCGATCCACGGGCCGAGCAGCGCCAGCAACGTGAAGAAGCCGAGGATGACCAGGCCCGTGATCACCTTGCCGTTGCGCAGGAACATCAGCCGGTTGTTCATCGGTCCTCCGTCCGGGTGCGGGGGTCGAGCAGGGCGTAGGCGAGGTCGGCCACCATGTTCGCCACGAGGACGGACAGCGTGATGACCAGGAAGCAGCCCTGCATCAGCGGGTAGTCGTGGGTCGAGACCGCCTGGTAGAGCGTGTAGCCGATGCCCTGGTAGGAGAAGACCATCTCCATGATCAGCGTGCCGCCGACCACGAACCCGAGGGACAGGGCGAAGCTGGAGACCTGCGGCAGCACCGCGTTACGCGCCGCGTAGCCGAACATGACCTGGCGCTCCGGCAGGCCCTTGGCGTGCGCCACGGTGACGTAGTCCTCCGAGGAGACGGTCACCATCATGTTGCGCATCCCGAGGACCCAGCCCGCGACCGACGACAGCACCACGGTCAGCGCGGGCAGGAACCCGTAGTAGATCACCGAGCCGATGAACTCACCGGTGAACGCGGGCACCATGCCGCGGTCGTAGCTACCGCTCGAGGGGAACCAGCCCAGGTTCACCGAGAACACCGCGATGGTGATCAGGCCCAGCCAGAAGTACGGCACGGCCTGGAAGAACGTCGCCACGGGCAGCAGACCGTCGGCCCACGTGCCGCGGCGCCACCCGAGGAACGTGCCGATGAGCGAGCCGATCACGAACGCGATCACCGTCGCCACGCCGACAAGCCCCACCGTCCACGGCAGCGACTGGCTCACGATGTCCGCGACCGGCGTCGGGAAGTGCGTGAACGACAGGCCCAGGTCACCCCGGAGGAGCAGACCCCAGTAGTCGACGTACTGCTGCCACAGGCTGGTGTCCTGGTCGAGACCGAACAGGACCCGCAGCGAGTGCTCGGCGCGGGAGTCGATGCGGCCCTGCATGCGGCCGAGGAGGGCCGTGACCGGGTCACCGGGCAGCATGCGCGGGATGAAGAAGTTGATGGTGATCGCGGCCCACGCGGTCAGCGCGTAGAACGCGACCCTGCGCAGCAGGAACCTCATGCGCCCGCCTCCCCGCCGCTGGCCGAACTCGTGGAGACCCGCCCCACCTCTGGCCGGTCCTCCCGCTCGCTGTACCCCCAGCAGGCCGCCGCCCGCCCGGGCGCCACCTCGAGCAGCGCCGGCGTCTCGCGTCGGCACAGGTCCGTCGCGTACGGGCACCGCGGCGCGAAGCGGCAGCCGGGCGGCGGGTCGACGAGGCTCGGCGGCTCGCCGCCGGTCCCCTGGTCCCGCACGGCGGCCGCGCCGGCACCGGCGAGGTCGTCCGGGTCGGGCGCGGACGCCACGAGCAGCCGGGTGTACGGGTGCAGCGGCTCCTGGGTGACCGACTCGCTGTCCCCGGTCTCCATGACCTGTCCCGCGTACAGCACGGTGGTCCGGTCGGCGAAGTAGCGCGCCGACGCGATGTCGTGCGTGATGTACAGGACGGCGATGCCGAGCCGGTCGCGCAGGTCGGCCAGGAGGTTGAGGATGCCGAGCCGGATCGAGACGTCGAGCATCGAGACGGGCTCGTCGGCGAGCAGCACCTCCGGCTCGGCGGCGAGCGCCCGCGCGATGGCGATGCGTTGGCGCTGCCCCCCGGACAGCTCGTGCGGGTACTTGTCGACGTACCGCTCGGCGGGCGTGAGGTGCACGCGCTCCAGCAGCTCGGTCAGGGCCGCCTCCAGCTCGGCGCCCCGCAGCTTGCCCCCCGTCGACTGGTGGCGGTGCAGGCGCAGCGCGCGGGTCAGCGTGTAGCGCACGGGGTGCACGGGGTTGATGGACGCGAAGGGGTCCTGGAAGATCATCTGCACGCGTCGCACGTACGCGCGGAACGCCCGCCGGCCGCGCACGCGGGCCTCGGCGCCGTCCAGCAGGACCTGGCCGTCCGTGATCGGGATCAGGCCCGCCAGCAGGCGGGCGACGGTGGACTTGCCGGAGCCCGACTCCCCCACCACGGCCAGCACCTGGCCGCGGTGGAGCTCGAGGTCCACGCCGTCCACGGCGTGTATCGCCCGGGCGGGCGGACGGCCGGCGATGCGGCGTCCACCCGCCCGGAAGTGCTTGGTGAGGCCGTGCGCGGCCAGCACCGGTGTGCTCTGACTCATCAGCCGTCCGCAGGCTCGAGGTTCATCAGGATCTGGGCGGCCTGCACCCCGGTGGGCTGCGGCTGGTTGTACGGGTCCTCCTCGGAGGGCCAGCCCACGTAGTTCTGCGTCGAGTACTGCGCGGTGGCCGGGCGGGTCCAGATCGCGATGCCCGGCACCTCCTCGACGAAGACCTTCTGGATGGTGGCGAGCGCCTCGGTACGCGCGCCGTCGTCGGTCGCCGCGGCGTAGTCGGCGAGCGCCTGTGTGGCGTCGTCGTTCTGGAACCGGCCGAAGTTCCAGGTGGCCGGCTCACCGAGCTTCTTGTACTGGGCGCCGTCCATGATGTCGGCGTACATGTCCCAGGGGGTGGCGCCGCCGTCGGTCCAGTGGAGGGTCGCCTGGAAGTCACCGCCGGGGATGATGTCGGCGAACCAGCCGTCCTGGTTGACGGGGTTGACCGTCGCGGTGGCGCCGAGCTCGGCGGCCGAGTTCTTGATGAGGTCCAGGGCGGTCAGGTAGTCGTTCCAGCCGGCCGGGTTCACCAGCTCGAACGTCACCTCCTCGCCGTCGGGGTCGACGAGCTTCTCGCCCTCCCAGGTGTACCCGGCGTCCTCGAGCAGGGCGCGGGCACCCTCGACGTCGACCTCGTACTCCTGGTCGGCGTACTCGGCCGCGAGGAACTCCTCACCCGCGGGCAGGGGCAGGCCGGTGACGCTGGTCAGCGCGGGGTTCACGCCGGACGTCGCGACGTCGACGAGCTCCTGGCGGTCGATCACCATGTTGAGCGCCTGCCGGAACGCCTTGTCGTCGAACGGCTTGGTCTCGTTGTTCAGGTAGAGGACGTCGATACCGAGGCCGCCGGCCGCGTACTGGTGGTAGTGCTCGGGGTCCTGGGCGATGTAGACGTTCTCGAAGTCGGCGATGAACGTCCAGCCCCACTGCGCCTCGCCGGTGGTCAGAGCCGTGGTCAGGGCGTTGTTGTCGTTGTACGACGAGTAGCGGATCTCGGGGACGGCCGGCTCGCCGCCCCAGTAGTCGTCCCGGGCCACGACGGTCGCGGCCTGCGGCGTCCAGGACTTCAGGGTGTACGGACCGGTGCCGACCGGGTCGGCGTTGGTGTCCGTGGTCGGGTCCTCGACGTCGGCCCAGATGTGCTCCGGCACCATCACGAGGTCGTACAGCTTGGACTGGTTGACGTACTGCCCGGTCGTGAACGAGACGGTGACGGCGACGCCGTCGGTCTCGACCGTGTCGTAGGGCAGAGCGGCGGCGTTCAGCGCCTCGAAGTCCATGCGCAGCTGGATCGAGAAGGCGATGTCGTCGGCGGTGAACTCCTCGCCGTCCGACCAGGTCACACCCTCGCGGGGCGTGATGACGGCCTCGGTGAAGTCCTCGTTCCACTCGACGCTCTCGGCGAGCCAGGGGGACGGCTCCTCCGACGGGCGCGCCTGGTTGCGCATCATCAGGGGCTCGTAGATGACGAACGCGTAGCCGAGCGAGAGCGCGGACGAGCCGGTGGCGAACGGGCTGTGGTTCTCCGTCTGGACGCCGTTCGGCATGCCGACGGTCAGGGTCTCCCCGCCGCCCTCGGTCTCGGTGGTGCCTCCGCCGCCACCACCGCCGCAGGCCGTGGCCAGCAGCGCGATGGCTGCCGCGGCTGCGGCCGCGGCGACGTGCTTGTGAATCCTCACGGTGTGCCTCCTTGCACTCCTCCCGCGTGTGCGGGACGGATGGTGTGTGATCACCTGGCTCCGGCGCCGGGATCTTCCCCGGGCCGGACTGTCAGCTCGTTGGTCAGTCGCAGGTCCGCGACGGACCTGCCGGTACGCAGCCGGTAGGTGCCCGGCGGCGTTGCCCAGCCCTTGGCCTGCGGGTCCCAGACCTGCAGTGCCCGGGCCGGGACGGGTACACGGACGGTGGCGCTCCCCATGGCGGGTACGTCGGCCACCGCGAAGCCGCCGAGCCACCGCACGGGGCGGCTCGGGCCGCCCTCGGGTGCCTCGACGTACACCTGGACCACCTCGCGGCCCGCGCGACGGCCGGTGTTCCGGACCGTCACGTAGACGGTCAGGGTCGCGGGCGCGTCGTGGGCCTCGCCCCAGGCGAGGACGGCGTCCTCGTACTCCCAGGTGGTCCAGCCCAGGCCGTGCCCGAACGGCGCGGCCGGCACGGCGCCGTCGGCCCCGGGCTCCAGCCGGCGCTCCCAGGCCCGGTAGCCGATGTCGGTGCCCTCGGCGTAGTCGACGACCCCGTCCACGGGCCGCGCGTGCGGCACCGGGACGTCCTCGAAACGCGCGGGAAGGGTCCAGGGCAGGCGCCCGGACGGCTCGGTGACACCGGTCAGCACGTCGGCGAGCGCGGTGCCCGCCTCCTGGCCCGGCAGCCAGCCCCACAGCACCGTCGGCACGTCGGAGAGCCAGGGCAGCAGCACCGGCGCGCCGGCATTGACGACGACCACGGTGCGCGGGTTGGCCGCGGCGACACGGCGCACCAGCTCGTCCTGGTTGCCCGGCAGGTCCAGGTCGGGGCGGTCGTAACCCTCGGACTCGACCTCGGCGGTGGTGCCGACCAGGACGACGGCGACGTCGGCGGCCGCGGCCGCGGCGACCGCACCGGCCAGCTCGTCCTCCACGGACGGGCCGGGCAGCCGGTGCACCAGGGCGGCACGTACGAAGTGTCCGTAGCCCACCGCGTGCACCACCTGGAGCGTCGCGTCCAGGACGGCGGTGCCGGTCGCCGTGGCGACCTCGGCGATCGGGTGGTTGTGCCCCGAGGAGAGCACGATGTCCTCGTCCACGCGGACGTCGCCCTGGGCGACCCGGGCGCCATCGACGTGCACCCGGTGCACGCCGACGGTGCCGACACCCAGCTGGTGCTCGCCCGGCTCGTCGAGGCGAACCTGCGCCCGCAGGCGGACGGCGTCGGCGTCGGGGCGGACGTCGTGCAGCCAGCCGGTCCACTCGTGGGCCGTGTACTCCTCGAGGGTGCTGCCGTCGGCCGCGAGCACCGTCAGGCGCAGACCCACCTCGCCGGTCTCCGGGTCGGTGCACCGGTCGACGTCGAGCTCCGGCGGGTTGCGCAGGGCGCGGGCGCCGGCCAGCAGCGTCACCTCGGACCCCTGCGGCAGTGCGGCCCGCAGCTCGTCGGCGGGGTAGGTGAGACGGTCGGGGTGGACGAACGACGAGCCGCCGCCCTGGAAGAACGGCTCCACGGCCGCGGGGCCGAGCAGCGCGACGCGCAGGGGCCGGGCCCCGTCGAGCGTGAACGGCACCAGCCCCGCGTCGTCCTTGAGCACGACGACGGAGCGCGCGGCCAGCTCACGCAGGAGCTGCGCGGCGGAGGGCTCGGCGACGACGGTCGCGGCGGCGAGGTCGATCGCGGCGTGGACTCCCGCCGCGGCGTCTCCCGTGCCGTCGCCCGCGCCGCCGTCGGGCAGCGTGAGCCGGCCCGTGCGGCGGGCGAGCCGCAGGAGGCGCAGCACCTTGTCGTCGAGGTCGGACTCCGCGACCTCGCCGGAGCGGACGGCGTCGAGCAGGCCGTCGCCCCACGCGCCGTCGGGCCCGGGCATCTGCAGGTCGAGACCGCCGCGGACGGCGGGTGCCACGGACTGGGTGGCCACCCAGTCGCTGATGAACAGGCCGTCGTAGCCCCACTCCTCCTTGAGGAGGTCGACCACCAGGGGGCGGTGCTCCAGCAGACGGGCGGCTACCCCGCCCGTCTCGGCGCCGTTGTACGCACCCATCACGCACCACGGGACGACGTCGCGCACGAGCCGCTCGAAGGGAGCCAGGTAGGCCTCGCGCAGCGTGCGCTCGTCGAGGCGCGCGAGGTAGCGCGTGCGCTCGGTCTCCGAGTCGTTCGCGACGTAGTGCTTGACGCACATCCCGACGCCTCGCTCCTGCGCGGCGCCCACGAGCGCCACCGCGATCTCGGCGGTCAGGTGCGGGTCCTCGGAGTAGCACTCGAAGTGCCTGCCGCCCACGGGCGTGCGCTGCAGGTTCACCTGCGGGGCCAGCACGACGTCGACACCGTGCCGCTTCGCCTCGGCGGCGAACAGGGCACCCGACCGGCGCGCGAGGTCCAGGTCCCAGGTGGCCGCCAGCGCGGACGGCGCGGGGAACATCGCCGAGGTCCCACCGTCCGGGCCGCGCACGCCGACCGGGCCGTCGGACATCACCACCGGCTCCAGCCCGAGGCGTGGCACTGCGGTGGTCGCCCACATGGAGGCGCCCACGACGAGCGACACCTTCTCCTCGGCGGACAGTTCGTCGAGGATGCGGAGCAGCTCGGGCTCCGGGGCGATGGTCTGCATGGCGATGACCTGCGGCGTAATGGCCTGCGATGACAACGTGTTCTCCGTTCAGCGTCGGACGGCTGCCACGCATTCAACCACACTTACTTACTGGTTAGTAAGCCCGTTCACCCGTATCGTAGGGGCATGTCCGAAGCGATCGAGCAGGCTGCCCCGAAGGCCAAGCGACCCACCCGCGCCCACCGGCGGGAGGAGATACTCGCCGCCGCCACGCGGGTGTTCGGCTCGAAGGGCTACCACCAGGGCTCGCTCGTGGACGTCGCCGCGCAGGTCGGCATCACCCACGCCGGGGTGCTGCACCACTTCGGCAGCAAGGACAAGCTGCTGTGGGAGGTGCTCGAGTACCGCGACCGCGTGGACGTGCAGCACCTCGAGGGCAAGCACATCCCCGGTGGCATGGACCTGTTCCGGCACCTGGTCACCACCGCACGCCTGAACGCCGACCGGCGCGGCATCGTGCAGGCGTACGCCGTGCTCACGGGCGAGTCGGTGACCGACGGTCACCCGGCGTCCACCTGGGTGGCGCACCGGTTCTCGGTGCTGCGCGGCGAGATCTCGCAGGCGGTGCTCGCACTGGCCACCGAGCGCGACGTACAGCTGCCCGACGGCGAGGCCGAGCGCGCGGCCAACGCCGTCATCGCCGTCATGGACGGTCTTCAGCTGCAGTGGCTGCTCGACCCGGACGCGGTCGACCTCGCGGAGGCCACCAGGTTCTCCATCGAGTCGATCCTGACGGCCACGCTGGGCAGCACCGTGGAGATCACGAGCGCGTGACCGTCCGGGTCACCACTCGGTCTTGAGGCGCCGCGTGTCCCGCTCGCTGGGCGGCACGTCCATCTTCTGGAGGGTGAACCCCATGACGTCGCTGAACACCGGGGCCGCGACGTCGCCACCGAAGATGGAGCTCTTCGGGCTCTTGAGGAAGACGGCGACGGTGTACCGGGGGTCGTCGGCCGGCGCGACGCCGATGAACGACGCCATGTAGGTCCAACCGCTCCCCGTCGGCATCTGCGCGGTACCGGTCTTGCCGGCCACCCGGTAACCCGGGACGTTGGCGTTCGTCCCGGTCCCGCCGTCCTCGGTCACCGCCTCCATCATCTCGACGACGGTGTCCGCGGTCTCCTCCGAGACGACGCGCTCCCCCGGCTCGCGCTCGGCCGGCGTGACCGTGCCGTCCGGGCTCATGGAGCCCGCGAACAGTGTCGGCTTCATCCGCACGCCACCGTTCGCCACCGTCGAGAACACGCTGGTGGCCTGCATGGCGTTCACGGACAGGCCCTGCCCGAACAGCACCGCGTACTGCGTGCGGCCGTCCCAGTCGGCGACGTCGTCCGGCGGCATGAGGCCCACCGACTCGCCCGGCAGGCCCAGGCCGGTCGGCTGACCGAAGCCGAACTTCTCCAGGTACTCCTGCCGCTCCTCCAGGGGGATCTTCTCCCCCGCCTGGACGGTCCCGGTGTTCGACGACTGCGCCAGGACCCCCGTCAGCGTGAGCCGCTGCACCGGGTGGTCGTGCGAGTCGCGGAAGGTCTGGCCGTTCGGCGCCGTGTACCTGTCCGGCACGGTGAACCGGCTGTTCGGGGTCCAGTAGCCACCCTCAAGGGCGGCCGCCATGGTGATCACCTTGCCCGTCGAGCCCGGGTCGAAGACGTCCTTGACCGCGCGCGAGCCACCCGCGACCGCCGACGTCGACCGGTCGTTCGGGTTCACCGCGCCCGAGTCGGCGAGCGCCACGATCTCACCCGTGCGCACGTCCTGCACGATCGCCATGCCGTACTCGGCGCCGCTGCTCCGCTTCGCCTCGTCGATGGCGTCCTGCGCCTTCCACTGGATGTCGTGCACCAGGGTGAGCTGGACGTCCTTGCCCGGCACCGCGGGGACGGACTCCTGCCCGGCTGCTGGGATCCGCAGGCCGTCGAGGCTGCGCTCGTACGTGTCCGAGCCCGCGGTGCCGGCCAGCAGGTCGTCGTACGCCTTCTCGATACCGCCCTGGCCGGTCTGCTCGTCGTCCACGAAGCCGACGAGCGAGCCCGCCACCGTGCCTGACGGATAGGTGCGCCGCGAGGTGAGGTCGGTCCGGACGTACGCACGGATCTCCAGGTCGGCGATGGCCCGCTGCACCTCGGGCACCACGTTCTTGGCGAGCACCTTGTAGCGGGACTCGCCGACGAGCTTGGCCGCGAGCTCGTTCTTCGGGATGTCGAGGATGGGCGAGAGCTGCTGGGCGATGCCGAGCGCACCGTCCTCCACCCCGCGCGACGAGCCGCGGAAGTCCTTGATCGCCACCGGGTCGCCGATCACCGTGTACCGGTCCACCGACGTCGCGAGCACCACGCCGTTGGCATCGGTGATGTCACCGCGGTGCGCCGGGGTCACGGCGGTGGCGGTGCGGGCCGCCTCGGCCTCCGCGGCGAGGCTCGGCCCCTCGATGAGCTGCACGTGGAAGAGACGCACCAGGAAGATCACCACCACCACCGCCGCGATGCCGACGAGCCAGCGCTGCCGGATCTCCGGCCGGCCGGGCCGCGGCGGCAGCGGGCGGGCCACCCGGGAGCGGGCGGGGGCCGGGGCAGGGCGGTTCTGGCCGGCGCCCTTGCGGCCGCCCTCGGGCGCCTGAAAGCCCAGCCGCGTGCTGGTCGCACGCGCCTGGGTCTTCTTCGGCTGGGTCTTCTTCGGCTGGGTCTTGGGCTGGGCCTTCTTGGGCCGGGCCTGGCCGGCCCGGGCCTTCTGCGGCTGGGCGGTCGCGCCCTGCTTGCGCTGCGGAGCCGCGCCCTGGCGGGACTTGCCGTCGCCGCGAGCGGGCTGGGCGGACCGCGGCTGCGCAGCGCGCGGCTGAGCGGAACGGGGTCCGGCAGCGCGCCCGCTCGGGGTGCGCTGCCGGTCCGGACCCGGCGTCTGCCGGGTCACTGACCCGCTCCCTTCACCACCTTGCCGGTTCGGAGACTGACCATCGTCGGGTTCTCCGCCGGGACCATGCCGAGGCTGCGGGCCTTCTCCGGCAGGTCCGTCTCGGCCGCGCTCAGGTCCTCCTGGAGGCCCTGCACGTCCTGTGCCGTCTGCGCGACCTCACCCTGCAGCTGGGACATCTCGTAGGAACCCCGGGCGAGCGTCGTGTTCAGGACCAGCACCGCCACGAGCGAGACGATCATCAGGGTGGCGCACAGCACGAGGAAGGGCACGCGGCTCTTCGCGTGCAGCGGCGCGCGGACGGCATCGAGGCGGCGGCCGCGCTGGCCGGCACCCCCCGAGATGGCGGTCAGCGGGGCGCGGCGGGTACGGGGCAGCTCGGCGGGACGGGCGGCGCGGGCCGTCGCAGCGGTCGTGGCACTCATCGGCGGTCCTCCTTCGCGGTGTGGTGCTTGGTGGTGCGGTTTCGCAGGTGGTCAGGCGTGGGGCGCAGACGCCGGGCGGCGCGGAGCCGGACCGACGCGGAACGCGGGTTGCGCTCCAGCTCCTCGGCGTCGGCTTCCTCCGCACCCCGGGTCAGCGCCTCGAGGTAGGGCCGGTGCGTCTCCGGCTCCACGGGCAACCCTGACGGCGCGGACGACGTCGTGCCCTGCGCGATGGCACGCTTGACGATCCGGTCCTCCAGGGACTGGTACGACTCCACGACGATCCGGCCGTCCACGGCGAGCGCCTCGATCGCGGCGGGCACAGCGCGCTCGAGCACCTCGAGCTCGCCGTTCACCTCGATCCGAAGTGCCTGGAACGTGCGCTTGGCCGGGTGGCCACCCGTCTTGCGCGTGGCCGCGGGGATGCTGGCCCGCAGCAGGTCGACGAGCTCGGCGCTGCGGTCCCACGGCCGCTCCGCCCGACGCCGGACGATGCCCTTCGCGATCCGGCCGGCGAACCGCTCCTCGCCGTACTCCCGCAGGATCCGCGCGAGGTCGCGCTCGTCGTACGTGTTGAGCACGTCCGCCGCCGTCAGCTCCTGGGTGGAGTCCATCCGCATGTCGAGCGGTGCGTCCTGCGCGTACGCGAAGCCCCGCTCGGCCTCGTCGAGCTGCAGCGAGGAGACGCCGAGGTCCATGAGCACGCCCTGCACGGCACCACCGGCGTGCTCGTCGACCACCTCGACGATCTCGTCGTACACCGCGTGCACCGGAGTGAACCGCTCGCCGAACCGGGCCAGCCGCTTGCCCGCGAGGGCGAGCGCCTGCGGGTCGCGGTCGATGCCGATCACGCGGGCCGTCGGGACCTGCTCCAGGACGGCCTCGGTGTGGCCCCCCATGCCGAGCGTGCAGTCGACGAGCACCGAGCCGGGCTCGGCGAGCGCCGGCGCGAGCAGGTCGACGCACCGCTGGAGCAGCACCGGGAGGTGTCGGTCGGCGGCGTCGCTGTGAGTACCTGGACGGTCGTCGGTCGCGTTCATCGGTGTCTCCTTTCGTGCGTCGTTCCCTGCTGTGGCCCTGCACCTGCCGTACCGCTGAACCGGCCGGTCCTACGGGAGAGGGCCGTCCGGTCAGGTCTCCCTCCGCACGGTTCCGGCGGCGGGGAAGTGCGCCGGATCCTGCGGGAGGAGGCCTGGCCGTACGGCCTACCGCCTCGCCCTGCCCTGGAAGCCCCTCTAAAAGCTCAGCCCGGGGAAGATCTCCTCGGCCTGATCGATGTAGTCGGGTTCGGTCTGCTCCTGATATGTCGACCAGGCCTGTGCGTCCCACACCTCCACGCGGCTACCGACCCCGATCACGACCACTTCGCGGTCCAGGCCGGCGTACTCACGCAGGTGTGTCGGGATGGAGACCCGGCCCTGCTTGTCCGGTACTTCGTCGCTCGCTCCCGCCAGGAAGTTTCGCGTGTAGTCCCGTGCAGCCTTGCTCGTCACCGGCGCCTGCCGGATCTGGGTATAGATCTGCTGGAACTCGTCCATCGGGAGAAGGAAGAGGCACCGCTCCTGCCCTTTGGTCATGACCAGACCGCTGGACAGACGCCCCCGGAACTTGGCGGGAAGGATCAACCGGCCCTTCTCGTCCAGCTTCGGGGTGTACGTACCGAGGAGCAGGCCCAGACCCGCGAAACCTTCTGCCATCGCAGTCATGGGCCAGCACCTCCTCTCGCTCCCGCACGCTCCACGCTACTCCACTTTCCACCACCCCACTCGGAAAAACGATGGGGAGAACTACCCACAGGCCCTCAATGCGCAGGTCAAAGAGGTAAAGAGCAAGTGGAGGGAATTCATGTCCGGCGTGGCGTGGAATGTCGGAGTAGCCGACGTCGATCCGTGCTCCCGCAACGGTCCTCAGGCCCGGTAGAGGGCCGATCCGGCAGGGAAAACCAGTTTCTGGGTTCTGTGAAGACCGCGTGATGCATACAACAGAGTGCTTTACATCTCTACTAGGCTGGACCAGCCGGCCAGCGCCAGCCGCCCGGCTCCCGTCTCGGCGCGTCCATGCGCCAGAAACCCCGGCCTGTTAGCTCGGCCCTGATGGAGGTCTCCACCTGTGCACACGGAACCCGCCGCGCCCGGCCTCGCGGATACTCACTACAGCGGCGGGGCCGCCCCGCAGGCGGCGCCCGGGCCGGGTGCGCTCGACGAGCTGGTGGAAACCATGGCTCGCGTCCGCGGAGCGGTCGAGTCGGTCGTGACGGGCCGGCCAGGGCTCGCCGACATCACCCTCGCCGTCCTCCTGGCCGAAGGTCACCTGCTGGTCGAGGACGTGCCCGGCGTCGGCAAGACGACCCTCGCCAAGGCGATCGCCCGCAGCATCGACTGTCATGTGGGCCGCATCCAGTTCACGCCCGACCTGCTGCCGAGCGACCTGACCGGCGTCAACATCTTCCGCACCGGCAGCCACGAGTTCGAGTTCCGGCCCGGCCCGGTGTTCAGCAACATCGTGATCGGCGACGAGATCAACCGGGCCTCTCCGAAGACGCAGTCGGCGCTGCTGGAGTGCATGGAGGAGGGCCAGACCACCGTGGACGGCACCACCCACCAGCTCCCGCGGCCGTTCCTCGTGGTCGCCACGCAGAACCCCGTGGAGATGGAGGGCACCTATCCGCTGCCCGAGGCGCAGCGGGACCGGTTCATGGCCCGCATCACCGTCGGCTACCCCGACGCCGACGCCGAGATCCGCATGCTCGACCGGCAGGAGGCCAGCTCCCCGCTGGCGCACCTGCAGGCCGTCACCGACGGTCGCTCGATGCTGCGGTTCTCCCAGCTCGCCCGGTCCCTCTACGCGTCGCCGTCGGTGAAGCGGTACGTGGTCGCCCTGGTCGGGGCGACCCGCGAGCACCCGGGGCTGCGCCTCGGCGCCTCGCCCCGTGCGTCGCTCCAGCTGCTGCGCGCTGCCAAGGCGATCGCCGCCATGGCGGGTCGCGACCACGTGCTGCCCGACGACATCCAGCGGCTCGCCCGGCCCGTCCTGGCGCACCGGCTCATCCTCACCACCGAGGCACGCCTCAGCGGTGTGACACCGGAGACGCTCGTGGACGAGCTCGTGCAGCGCACACCCGTGCCGGCGCTCGAGCCCGCCGACCGGCGCACGTTCTGACCGGCCAGGACGGCAAGCACATGAGGTGGCGCGACACGTTCGTCCGGATCAGCCGGGTCCGGCTGACCCCCCGGGGCATCGGAGCGGCCTGCCTGGGCGGTGCGCTGGTCCCTCTCGGCCTGGTGCTCACGCTGCCCGACGTCGTCGGGCTCGGCGCCGCCGCGCTGCTCGCCGTGGCGGTGGCCTGGGTGGCGATCGGGACCCAGCGGCTCGAGTCCGGGCGCGGTGCCCTGCACGTGACCCGTTCGGTGTCCCCGAACCCGGTCGTCCGCGACCGGACGGCGGACGTGAGCCTGCTGGTCGCCGCGCAGCAGGCCAGCGGCGCCGCGTACGAGCGGCTGTCCCGGCTGCGGCTCTCCGAGCAGGCGGCGCACGAGCTCGCGGGCCACCAGGGCATCCGCGCCCGCGTGTCGGCCCGCGCCGACCGGATCTCCGTGCACTACTCGTTGACCCCCACGCGGCGCGGGCGCTGGTCGCTCGGCCCGTTGCTGACCACCCGCACCGACGTGTTCGGCCTGGTCCGCGCGACCCAGCCGCTCGGCAGTGCGACGCACGTGCCCGTGTGGCCGCGCACCGTCGAGCTCGCGGTACGCACCCGGTCGGTGGGCGACGTCGACCACTCGGCCACCGGCGCCCGCCTCCAGTCCTCCGACGACTCGGTGCTGCGCGAGTACGTGGCGGGCGACGACCCCCGCCGCGTCCACTGGGCGAGTGCCGCTCGCCGCGGCCAGCTCATGGTCCGGGCCGACGAGAGCGCAGGGGTGCGCCCGGTCACGATCCTGCTCGACCGCTCGCTGCTGCCGCACTCGCAGGAGTCCGGGAGCATGCGACGCCCCGCGGCGGTGGACGACGGCGAGTGGGCCGTGGAGCTCGCCGCCTCGATCGCCACGTCGTTCCTCGACGCCGGTCACCCGACGCGCCTCCTGACGACCTCCGTGGCTCCCCGGCTCGAGAGTGAGCGGTTCGCGACGACGCGCGCGAGCCGGGGCGCCCTGCTCGACGCGTGCGTCGACATCCGCGGGCACCGCGGGGCCGCCGAGGGACACCAGGCGACGAGCACCACCGCGCGTGCGCTCCGGCTCGCCCGGACACCCGGCGAGATCGTCATAGCGGTGCTCGGCCCGCACGACCCCGACGCCCGCCACAACCTCGCGGCCCTGGGCGCCGAGGGCACGTGCTGGGCGCTCCTGGTCGCCCCCCGGGGAGCCCGGTTCCAGCACGAGATGGACGAGACCGCCGCCGAGCTGCGCACGTCGGGCTGGCACGTCAGCACGTCCGAGGCCCGGACCGACCCGGAACGCGCCTGGGCCCTGCTCGCGGAGCGTGCGCTGTGATCCCCGCACACCGCGGACCGCTGGTCCGCACCGTCGCCTCCGGTGTCCTGGTCGCCATCGCCGTCATCGCGTCGATGCACGCGCTCACCCTGGTCGTCGACCCCGGGCCCTGGCTCACCGCGGGCACCACCGGCGTCATCCTCGTGTCGACCACCAGCTGTGTGGTGCGGTATCTCCTGCTCCGGGCGGCCGTGGACCGCGCCGCCGTCCGGCGGGCCGCCGGCCAGGGGCCGAGCGCCGACCGGGCCGCCGACCGCGCATCAGGCAGCGCCTCGTTCGTCGCGACGGCCGCCGGCGTGGTCGTCGCCATCTGGTACGTGCTGGCCCGCTACGGCGGTCCCGGCCAGCGGTTCGAGCCGTTCGTCGGTCCCGACGCCCTGGACCAGGTCCTCGAACGGTTCCGCCAGGCGACCGAGACCATGAGCACAGAGGTCGCTCCGGTCGGTCCGGACGAGGCCATCAGCATGGTCGCCGTGGGCGGCACGCTGCTGGTGCTGCTCGTGGTGGACTCGCTCGCCGGCGCCCGCATGCCCGGCTTCGCCGGTGTGCCCCTGCTGCTCCTGTGGACCCCTCCCCTCACGCTGATCGGCGAGGTGCCGTGGCAGGTCTTCGTCATCAGCGTGACGGCGATGCTCCTCCTGCTCACCGTCGACCCGGTGGGCGTGACCCCCGGCCGGCACAGCGAGTCCGACTCCGCGGCGGTCCGCCGCGCGCAGCGGTTCCGTTCCTGGATCACCGCCGTCACGGCCGCGGCGGTCGCGGCCACGTCGCTCGGCGTCGCCACCAGCATGGCCGCGCTCCCCGCGCTGGCCGGGACGTGGAGCCAGCTGATCTCCACGCCGTCCGACACCGTCGAGCTGTCCTCCGAGCTCGACATGCGTCAGCCCCTGAGCGCTCGCTCCACCAGCACCGTGCTCACGTACACGATGGCCGACGACGACCCGGCGGGTCCGCTGCGGGTCATGACCCTCACAGCGTTCGACGGCGTCCAGACGCGCCGCTCGGTACCCGACGGCGGCATGGCCGAGTTCGACCCGACCACCGTCCTCGCGCCCGAGGGCGAGAGCGCGGTGGGCGACCGCCGGCGGATGGACGTCCGGATCGGCCAGCTCACCGGCGCCGAGCTGCCGTTGCCGCTCGAGCCCCGCACCGTCGACGTCAGCGGTGACTGGGCCTACGACGCGCTCCGCGACGAGGTTCGCGGTTCCGACGGTGCGGAGGCCGGAGCTCCGTACACGATGGAGATCCTCGACCGCCAGCTCACACCGGAGCGACTGCGCAGCGCGCCGATGTCCGGGGATCCGCGGTCCGCCGGCTACACGGAGGTGCCCGACACCGAGCATCGGGACCAGATCGCCGCCTACGCCCAGGACGTCGCCGGCGACGCGCCCACCCGGTTCGACGCGGCGGTCGCGCTGCAGAACCACCTGCGGTCCGGCGCCGGGTTCGTGTACGACCCGGACGCCGACTACCGGGGCTCGTCCGACACCGTCTGGGACTTCCTGCAGAACAAGGAGGGCTACTGCACGCAGTACGCCCTGTCCATGATGGTGATGGCGCGCAGCCTCGACATCCCCGCGCGGATCGGCATCGGATGGCTGCCCGGCCGGCCTGACGGCCAGGGCGGGTACCGGGTCACGGGCCAGGACTCGCACGCCTGGCCCGAGATCTACTTCCCGACGGTCGGATGGGTCCGGTTCGAGCCGACACCGCAGGTCCAGACCGGCCCGCTCCCCGCGTACGCGAACCCGGGCGTCGACAACGCACCCAGCGCCGCCCCCACACCCACGCGCGCCAACGAGGTGCCGACGCAGCAGCCGACGCAGAACGCCGAGCAGTCGGAACCGGCAGCCACGCCCGGCGCCACGACCGACAACGTGTCCGACCAGACGCTGCCCGGCTGGGCCTGGGCGGTCGCAGTGATCATCGCGCTCGGCGTACTCGCCGGCGCCGCCTGGCTGCTGCTGCGCCGACGTACCGAGGCGGAGGTGCTCGACCCAGAACGGGCGTGGTCCCGCGTCCTGGCGCTGCTCGCGGAGCAGGACGTCCGGCTCGGCCCGTCGATCACGCTGCGGAGGGCGCCGGCCGCTATCGCGGACGAGGTCCGCACCCGCACGGGCGCGCCCCTGCCCGACGACGTCGCGGAGCGTCTCACCGCGCTGGCCGACGCCGCGGAGGAGGAGCGCTACGCCCGGCACTCGACGCCGCCCACGGCCGAGGAGCTCGAGGAGCTCACCACGACCGTGACGACGGAGCTGACCGAGGTCCTGGCGCGCAGCAAGCCCTGACCAGCTCGTGCTGGTCAGGTGCGACGGGTGCCGGTCACACGAGACGGGTGCGAACAAACAGGAGCCGGGCCCCAGCGGGGCCCGGCTCCTGTTCATGTGGCCCGTCAGGCACGTAGCGCTGTGCCTGACGCGCACATGGGTCGGTGGTCCGGTACCGGACCACCGACATCGGTCGGTCGGCTAGCGACCGCCCTCATTACGCCGGTTCTCCCAGCGTTCTTCGAGGCTGGCCAGGAAGCCGCCTGAGCGGCCACCCTGCCGCTTTCGGGGCTTACGAGCTCCCCCTGGCGGCGGCTGGACCGTGCCGTCTTCGCCGACGACGCCGACCGGACCGTCCTGCTGCTTCTTGCGCGGTCCGAGGAACGCGAAGACCACACCAGCGAACATCAGCACGAAGCCGATGGCACCGAGCCAGGTCTGTGACGTTGCCGCACCGACAACAAGAAGAAGCAGGCCGACGACAACGCCGGCCCCGGACAGCACATAGCGCAGCGCGTTACCCCGACCTGTGGACTGAAGCGTATTTGCAAGCCGCGGGTCGTCTGACGTCAGAGCACGCTCCATCTGCTCCAGCACCCGCTGCTCGTACTCGGACAGAGGCATCGAGACCCCCGGATCTCGCAAAGGAACAGTGTCCCTTCCAGGATAGGACGACCCGGCCGTCGTTGGTAGTCGACATCCCGGGCATACCAGCGACTATAGGGCCAGATCAGTATCGATGCGTGCCGTTCTTGTGATGTACACCCAGGTCGATCGCAGTTTTTCCAAACTTCTCACGCACCGCGTCGAGCGCGAGCTCGGCTTCGCGCTGGGCTCCGGAGCGTGGATCGACCGACTCCTCGAGCGTCGGCTGCTGCACGGATCCGTCTCTTTGCTGGAGATTCTCACCCCGTACGCCGACCAGCCGCACCGGCAGACCACCCAGATCCACCCCCGCGACGAGCTCCCGCGCGACCAGGTAGATCTCTCGGGCGACGTCGGTAGGGCCGTCCAGTGTTCGCGATCGGGTGAATGTCGCGAAGTCGCTCGAACGGACCTTCACGGACACCGTGCGCGCCATCACACCCTGGTGCCGCATGCGAGCGGCAACCCGGTCGGACAGCTCCAGCACCCGCCGGCTCACCGCGACCGTGTCGTCCTGGTCGGTGCCGAAGGTGGTCTCGGCACCGATGCTGTGCTCACGGTGCTCGGGCACGACAGGGCGAGGATCGCGCCCCCACGACAGGTCGTGCAGGTGTGCACCGCTCACCCGGCCGACGGCGGTCTGCAGACTCGCCAGGTCCGTGTGCGCCAGCTCCTGCACGGTGGTGATGCCCCACGCGGCGAGGGCCTTCTCGGTCTTCTCCCCGACGCCCCACAGGGCGCCGACGGGCAGCGTGTGCAGGAAGTCCACCGTGGCCGACGCGGGCACGAGCATCAGCCCGTCGGGCTTGGAGTGCGTCGAGGCGAGCTTTGCCACGAACTTGTTCCGGGCGATGCCCACCGACGCCGTCACGCCGTGCTCCGCCTCGATGCGACGGCGCAGCTCGGCTCCGATCACAGTGGGCGGCCCGAGCCGCCGTCGGGCGCCGCTCACGTCGAGGAACGCCTCGTCCACGCTGATCTGTTCCACGAGCGGCGTGACCTCCTGGAGCAGGCCCATGACCGACCGGGACACGTCGTGGTACAGGGTCTGGTCGGGCGGGATCACCGTGGCCTGCGGGCACAGCAGACGCGCCCGCGTCATCGGCATCGCGGACCGCACACCGTACGCGCGGGCCTCGTAGGTGGCGGCCAGCACCACCCCACGATCCTGCCCGCCGACGATCACCGGCAGCCCGCGCAGCTCCGGCCGCCGGGCCAGCTCGCAGGACGCGAAGAACGCGTCCATGTCCAGGTGCAGCACCGAGCAGCCGGACTCGTCCGAACCCCAGTGACGTCTCGCCGCCGCTGACCGCGGCCCCTTGCTCACGAACGTGCTCCGTTCTTGCTGTTGCTCGGTGCTCCGGGTGTCACCCGGACGGGACGCGACCGCCCCGCCGCGCACATTCTGCTAGGACGCCTCGGGCACCAGGGTCAGGCGCTGCGCAGAGAACCCGGCCTGCGGGTCAACGAGCATCGCCACCTCGTCCCGGAAGTCCTCGGCGCACGCCAGCAGCTCGTCCGCACGGGCGGGCTCGACCTGCTCCGGGCGGCCCGCGTCGACAGCCGCCCGCAGGGGCGCCCCCGACGCGAAGTAGCCGGACCAGGCTGCCAGATCCGGTTCGGCGTGCGCGAGCATGTCCCACACCGTCCGTGCGCCGGAGCGCGCCGACGGACGCCCACGGAGCGCCACGACCGCGGCGGCCGAGCGGATCGCCGCGAGGTGCGCGTGGACGAACCGGTCCCCCGGGTCGGCCGAACGCGCTGCCTCGGCCAGCTCCGCGTCCGCCTTGCGCAGCAGAGCGCTGACGCCCGGCGGAACCGCGCGCGGCACGAGCATTCGCGCGGAGACAACGTCCCGCGCGCCCTGAGAGTGCATGGTGCCCATCCCGAACCTCCGATCGAACCCCTTGTGCGACACTATCGAACATACGTTCTATCCTGTCAAGCGCCGCGCGAACCCGGGAGACACTGTCCCCATGGCCCGCCGCTCCACCCGACGCCGCCCATCCTCCTCCGCACCACTGACACTCCCCGCCGAGCTGCCCGACGGCCCCGTGCCGATCGACACCGGCACCGCCGAGGTGATCCGCGACCCCGACTTTCCGCAGCGGGTGACGCTGCACGTCAACGGCGTGCCCAGCTCCAGCCTCGACCTCGCGGACCCGGGTTTCCTCGACTTCGAGTACATGCAGCAGATGGCCGCCTTCGTGGCGCTGCTCCCGCCGGGCCCGCTCCGGGTGCTGCACCTCGGCGCGGCCGGCAGCGCCTTCGCCCGGCACGTCGAGCACGAGCGTCCCGGCTCCCGTCAGCTCGGCGTCGATCTCGATGCCCGGCTGCTCGAGCTCGTCCGGGAGTGGTTCGCCCTGCCGCGCTCGCCGCTGCTCCGCCTGCGCGCCGACGACGCCGGGCGCACGCTCGCGTCCGCCCGTGACGAGTCCTACGACGTGGTGGTGCGCGACGTCTTCGCGGGGGACCGCACGCCCGCTCACCTCGTGGGCACCGGGTTCGCCGCCGAGGCCCACCGCGTGCTCCGGCCGGGCGGCATCCTGCTGGTGAACTGTGCCGACAAGCCGCCCCTGACCACGGCCCGCCGCGAGGTCGCGAGCCTTGCCCGCGCCTTCGGTCCGGACGCCGCGGCCTCGGGCCGGCTCGCCGCGGTCGCCGAGCCCGCGATCCTCAAGGGGCGCCGCTACGGCAACCTGGTCCTCGCGGCCGTCCGCGAGCTGCCCGAGGACCCGTCGGCGGGACGGCCCGGGGAGGAGCCGCACGGCACCACCCCCGGAGCTGCCCAGGAGGCCGTCCAGGCCCCGACAGGGCCAGCCGACGACGTCGTGCGGCCGGACCTGCGGGACGCCCGCCTGGGGCGCGCCCTGCGGACGCTGGCGGTGCCTGCCACGCTGCTCGTGGGCGACGACGCCACGGCGTTCGCGGGCACGGCGGCGCCGCTGGAGACGCCTGCGGCCTGACCGGTCGGCGGCAGCCGGGCCGGTCGCGCGCACGGTGGACGCGCGGCCGGGCAGCACAGCCAGACAACGCGGCCCGGCAACGCGGCCCGGACATGCGAGAGGCCGCCGCCCCCAGGGGCGACGACCTCTCTCACGGGTGCGTCAGAGCGGGACGACTGCTTCCGCCTGCGGACCCTTGGGACCCTGGGTGATCTCGAACTCGACCCGCTGGGCCTCCTCGAGAGACCGGTACCCGTTTGACTGGATCGCGGAGTAGTGGACGAAGACGTCGGCGCCGCCGCCGTCCTGGGCGATGAACCCGAAGCCCTTTTCCGCGTTGAACCACTTCACAGAACCCTGCGCCATGCTGTCCTTCGACCTTCCGTCCGGGATCCGACGGCGGGCCCGTTGCCCGCCCCCGTGCCGCAATGCTTTCCCCGCTTGCACACGACACGGCGGACGTGGCCTTGGTACGTCACTGCAACGTGCGCCAGTGTGGCACGGACCACTCAAATGTGCCACGGAACAGGCACATTTCTGCCGCAGATATGACACACCGGGCCCTCGATGCCCGGTTCCGGGGGCGCTGGTGTGCGCCTCAGCCTCCGGCTCGGGCGGTCGCTGTACGGCTCAGGCCTGCGGTTGCCGCGTGCGGCGCGCGCTCCGTTCCCCGGGCGCGCGCCACGCGGTGTCCCGGTTCAGTCGCCGTTCTGCTGAGCGAGGAACCGCTCGAACTCCGCGCCGAGCTCGTCGGCGCTCGGGATCGGGGTGGTCTCGGCGAGCAGGCTCGGACGGCCCACGGAACGCGCGAAGGCGTCGTACTGCTCCTCCAGCGCCTTCACCACGGCTGCGATCTCCGCCGAGTCGGCGACCTGCTTCTCCACCTCGATCTTCGCGTCGGTGGCCGCCTCCTCCAGAGCGGGGATGGCCAGGTCGAGACCCGTGGCCCGCTCGGTGTGCTGCAGCGCGACCACCGTCGCCGGCGGGTACTGCGACTGCGAGAGGTAGTGCGGCACGTGGACCGTGAAGCCCATGGCGTCGTGGCCCGCCTCGCCCAGCCGGTACTCCAGCAGCGCGGCCAGGGAACCCGGCACCTTCACGCTGCCGAACCACGACGTGTAGTCGTCGACGAGCCCGGGCCGCGTCGCGTGCGCCGTCAGGGACAGCGGACGGGTGTGCGGCAGGCCCATCGGGATGCCCTGGACACCGACCACGAGGCTCACGGCGAACCGCTCGACCAGCTGGATCACGGCGGCCACCACCCGCTCCCACTGCAGGTCCGGCTCGGCGCCGTGCAGCAGCAGGAATCCGGTGCCCTCGGCGTCGGTCACGTGGTCGATCGCGAGATAGGGCGCCTGGTAGTCCGCCCAGCGGTCGGAGTCGAAGGTCATGGTCGCTCGCTTGGAGCGGTAGTCGAGCAGCTGGTCGACGTCGAACGTCACGAGACGCTCGACACGGAACTCGTCGATGAGGTGCTCGACGGCGAGATCTCCCGCACTGCCTGCGTCCACGAACCCGCGGACGGCATGCAGCAGAACAGGTCCGTCGGTGCTTCCGGGCACGCTGCGACCCAGCGTGCGCCCGACCGCTGTCTCGTCGACGTCGTAGATGCCCTGGGGGTCAAGCACGTGCGCTCCCTCGCTCGTCGGAGTGGTTGGCGATCACCCGGTACTGCGGTGTCTGCTCAGGTCCAACGCCACGACGGCCCGGTGTCTTCCCGTTACGCCCTCAGCGTCGGGAGCACCTCATCGACCGGGAAGACGCACCACGGAGACGAAGAAGTCGTCGATCTGCCGGACCACGTCGATGAAGCGGTCGAAGTCCACGGGCTTGGTCACGTACGCGTTGGCGTGCAGCGAGTACGAACCCACCACGTCCTCCTGCGCGTCCGACGTGGTCAGCACGACCACCGGGATGTGCCGCAGCATGGGATCGCCCTTCGCCACGGCGAGCACCTCCATGCCGTCCATCTTCGGCAGGTTGAGGTCCAGCAGCACCAGGTCCGGCGTCGGCACCTTCGCGTACTGCCCCTGCTTGCGCAGGAACTCGAGCGCGCTGACGCCGTCGCCGACGACCGAGACGTTGTTGGGTACGCGGTGGTCCTCGAACGCCTCCCGGGTCATCAGGACGTCGCCCGGGTCATCCTCCACCAGGAGGATCTCCATCACCTTGTGACCGCTCACGCCCGTACCTGTCCCCTGGTTTCAGCAGCAACGGGTCCCGTCGTCGCGACCCGCCGTCGGCCCTGGTCAGGCCGACTCATCCGAGCGTAGTCGACTGCGCTCGTTCGGTCGAAAGCCGCCCCCCGCCGGGCTGCCCCTGCCGCCGCGCGAGGGTGAACCGCACGATGGTGCCGCCGCCCGCCGCCGGCTCGATCCAGATGCGGCCCTTGTGGTACTCCACGATGCGTTTGACCAGAGAGAGACCGATGCCGGTGCCCGGGTACTGCTCACGCGGGTGCAGCCTCTGGAAGATGACGAACACCCGCTCCGCGTACTGCGCGTCGATGCCGATGCCGTTGTCCACCACGGAGATCTCCCAGTGCGCGCGCATGCTCCGTACCTCGATGCGCACCTGGGGCGCCCGTTCGGGGTCCCGGAACTTCAGCGAGTTGCCCACCAGGTTCACGAACAGCTGCTGCAGCAGTGCCCGCTCGCCGTGGACCACCGGCATCGGGTCGTGGACGATCTCGGCGCCCGTCTCCTCGATCCGTTCGGACAGCTCGGACAGCGCCGCCGTCAGCACACCCTCGAGCTCGACGTCCTCTCGCGGCACGCCCGTCCGGCCCACACGCGAGAAGCTCAGCAGGTCCTGGATGAGCCGCTGCATGCGCTTGGCTCCGTCCACGGCGAAGTCGATGTACTGGTCGGCCCGTTCGTCGAGCGAGCCGCCGTACCGCTTCTGCAGGAGCTGGGTGAAGCTCGCGACCTTGCGCAGCGGCTCCTGCAGGTCGTGCGAGGCCACGTAGGCGAACTGCTCCAGGTCGCGGTTGGACCGCTCCAGCTCACGCGCCTGCTCGCTGAGCAGGCCGTGCGCGTTCTCGACCTCCTGGTGCGACAGCCGGATCTCCTCCACCTGGTGCACCAGCTCGCGGCGCATCGTCTCCACGTGCATGGCGAGCAGGGCCACCTCGCCCGCGCCCACCGGACGGATCTCGCGGCCGAGCACACCGCTGCTCACCACCCGCACGGCGGCGGTCAGCGCGGTCAGGGGCCGGATCACCCACGTCTCCAGGGCCAGCCACATCATCGTGCCCATGAGCACGACGACGAGCACCAGCGTGACCACCGCGCCCAGCAGCAGCTGTTCCCACACCGCCCGGGTCGCCACGATCTCGTCGCGCTGCGCGCTCAGCTGAGCCAGGTACTGCACGACGGCGGTGCGCGCGCTCTCGTACAGCTCGTCGCCCTCGGCGGACGACGGCGCGGTGCCGAGGAGCTCCATGCGGCACGCCATCTGGCCCGCGGGCGCCGCCTCGACCGCGGCCACCACGGGCTCGGCGTACTCGTCGAACCACGCGTCGGTGCGGCGCATCGCCTCCTCGTAGGCCTGCGCGACCTCGGCGTCGGAGGCCAGCTCGCGCCGTTCGACGTCGGCCAGGAGCATGATGCGGCCGCTGGACCCCACCGCCCGCGTCCAGGGCTCCAGCGCCGCGTCGTCGCACGTCGCCCGGTAGGCGCGCAGCGAGGCCTCGGCGTCGCCCAGCGCCAGGGACGCACGCTCGCCGTCGACCAGCGCCCGGTAGTACGGGCCGTCGGCCCGGGCGTCGAGGCTGCGCGACTGGACCAGGGCGAGCACGGCCACCGCGAGGGCGATGACGAGCATCGCCGCCACCGCGCCCAGGAGCCGCGCGAGCCGGCGACGCATGGACACACCGGAGAACCGGTGCTCGTCGGGCGCCAGTGTCATGCCCGCGACCACTCCACCGAGTCGGCGAGCGTCGAGGTCCGCTCGGCAGGGCCGGTCGCGCCGGCGCCGGCCCAGCCGACGAAGAGCAGGGCGGCGTCGTCGACCAGGGGGCCGCCGTGCAGCTCGCGCACGCGGCGCAGCACGCGGGTCACCACCTCGTCGGTGCCCTGGTCCATCTCGTGCTCCACGACGCTGCGCAGCCCGTGCGCCCCGAGGCGGGGCATCCGTCCGTGCGCGCTGGGCGGCAGGACGGGGGTCCCCTTCGGGTCGGCCCCGACGGCCGCCTCCACGAGGCCGTCGGTGTAGAGCACGGCGGTCCACACCTCCGGCAGCTCGACGGTGTGCGCCGACCAGCCGCCGTCCACGGGGATCCCCAAGGCGCGGCCCCTTAGTGCCGACGACAGCTCCTCGCAGTGGTGCGCGACCGGCGCCGTGGTGTCCGTCGAGCTCTGGGGCACCACGAGCAGCGGCGGCAGGTGCCCGGCGAGGTAGACGTCCATGCGGGTGCGGTCCGGCGAGATCACCGCCTGGCAGATCGTGACGAACACCTCAGGACGGCCGCGTTCCGCGAGGAGCACCCGTTCCAGGAGCGGCAGCACGTCGTCGGCGGGCGTGTCCGCCAGCACGAGCGTGCGCCACGCGGTGCGCATGGCGGCACCGAGCGCCGCCTCGTCCGGGCCGTGCCCGGCGACGTCACCGATGACCGTGACGAGCGTGCCGTCGGGACGCTCCACCGTGTCGAAGAAGTCGCCGCCGAGCAGGCCGTTCCCGCCGGGCAGGTAGCCCACCATCACGGAGACCCGCTCGTCGGTGACCAGCTCCTTGGGCAGCAGCGCGCGCTCCAGCCGGGTGGTCTCGGCGGCCCGCACCTCGCTGCGGTACAGGGCGATCTGCTGAGCGGCGGACCGGCGCCGGAGCGTCGCGTACCGCAGGCAGCGGGCGAGCGCGTCGCCGTCCACCTCGCCCTTGACCAGGTAGTCGTCGGCGCCGTTGGCGACGGCGGCGGCGCCCAGGTCGTGCGCCGTGTTCCCCGTCAGCACCACGACGGCGGGCTGGACCGGCAGCACGTCGATGCCGTCGATGATGCGGCGGAGGGCGCCCAGCCCCTCGGCGTCGGGCAGGCCCAGGTCGAGGAGCAGGCAGTCCACGGCCACCATCGACAGGACCCCGAGCGCCTCGTCGACGGACCGGGCCCGGTGCAGGTCGGCCCGGAGGTCCGCCTCCACGTCGGCGTCGGCGAGCAGCTCGCTCACGAGGAACGCGTCGGCGTCGTCGTCCTCGACGAGGAGGACCGAGATGGGGCCGTCGATCCAGGCCGGGCGCGCCTCGGGTCCGTGCCCGCTCCCGGGCCCCGCAGTACCTGCCCCGCCCAGTGCCATGGCGGCGATCCTATCCAGCGAGATGACGCCGTGTCAGCGGACAGGCCGACAGGTGCGCGATAATGGTCGGCCGGTTGATTCTGACCGAGGTTTTTTCGCTGGTGAACCACGGAGGTATGGCGTGACGGGAATCGCGGGCGAGCTCGCCCACGAGCAGGCAGTCGTCGACACGATGTACGTCCGTCTGGACACCCTTCGGGGCACCACGGCGGACCGCCTGCGGGACGTCCGCCTGGCGGGCGCCAGCGGCACGCACCAGAACCGCAGCGAGCGGGACGCGTTCGCCACGCTCTACGAGGACCGGGCCGCGCAGCTCGACGCCGTCGAGGACCGGCTGGTCTTCGGGCGCCTCGACCTCTCGGACGGGTCTGCCGACGGCACGGTGACACGGTACGTCGGGCGGATCGGCCTGACCGACGTCGAGCACCGCTCGATGCTGACCGACTGGCGCGCTCCGGCAGCCGAGGCTTTCTACCGGGCCACGGCGCTGCACCCGGGCGACGTGCGACGGCGTCGGCACCTGGTGACGAAGGGCCGCTCGGTGACCGGCCTCGAGGACGAGGTGCTGGACCTCGACACCGAGATCGACCCCGACGCGCTGTCCGGCGAGGGGGCGCTGCTGGCGGCGATGGCCCAGGGCCGCACGGGCCGGATGTCGGACATCGTGGCGACCATCCAGGCAGAGCAGGACCGCATCATCCGGTCCGACCTCTCGGGTGCGCTCGTGGTCCAGGGCGGCCCGGGAACGGGCAAGACGGCGGTGGCGCTGCACCGTGCCGCCTACCTCCTGTACGCCCACCGGCGGCTGCTGGAACGCTCCGGCGTGCTCGTCGTCGGCCCGTCCAGCGCGTTCTTGCGCTACATCGACCAGGTGCTGCCCTCGCTCGGTGAGACCGGCGTGGTCTCCACGACGGTCGGCGACCTCATCCCGGGTATCCGGGCGACCGCCGTCGACGAGGGGCAGGTGGCCCGGCTCAAGGGTCTGCTCCTGTGGCGCAAGATCATCCGCCGGGCAGTGCGGGCGCGCGAGCGCGTGCCGGAGCGGGAGGTCCCGGTACGGGTCGAGGGGCACGACTTCGTGATCCGTCCCCGGGACATCAGCGACGCGATCGCCCGTGCCCGTCGCACGCACAAGCCGCACAACCTGGCGCGCGCGGCGTTCGTGCGCGACATGCTCGACCGCCTCACCGACCAGTACCGCGACTTCACGGGCGCGCCCCTGTCCGGCGAGGACCGCGCGTCGGTGTTCGAGGACCTTCGCTCGGACCGCGACGTCCGCGTGGCGCTCAACATCGCGTGGCTGCCGATCTCCCCCGAGAAGCTGGTCAGCGACCTGTACGCCAAGCCGCACCGGCTGGCCGAGGCCGCGCCGGAGCTCACCGCGCGCGAGCGCCGTCTCCTGCTGCGGGAGCCCGGTGCACCGTGGACGGAGTCCGACGTGCCGATCCTCGACGAGGCGTACGAGCTCCTCGGCGAGGACGACTCGGTGGCTCTCGCCGAGGCGCGCAACCGCGAGGCCGAGCAGGCGCGGGAGATCGAGTACGCCCGCAGCGTGCTGTCCTCGACGGGTGCCGGCGACGGCCTGGTGGACGCCGAGACGCTCGCGGCCCGCTTCGCGGCGAGCGGACCGTCCCTGACGACCGCCGAGCGCGCCGCCGGCGACCGCGCCTGGACCTACGGCCACGTGGTGGTCGACGAGGCGCAGGAGCTCTCCCCCATGGCCTGGCGGTCGCTGGTGCGCCGGGTGCCCACCCGGTCGATGACCATCGTCGGCGATGTCGCGCAGACGTCGTCCGCGGCCGGTGCGCGCAACTGGGACCGGATGCTCACGCCGCTGCTGCACGACGGGTGGCGGCTCGCCGAGCTGACCGTCTCCTACCGCACGCCGTCCACGGTCGCCGACACCGCCCAGGCGGTGGCGCGGGCCGCGGGCCTGCCCGTCTCGGAGCTGCGCGCGGCGCGCGACGTCGAGGGCTCCCTCACCGCGGTGCGCACCACGCCCGGCCCGGAGGGCCTGCCGGACGACGATACGGTGGTCGCCGAGGCGCTCGGCCTCGTCAAGGAGCTGGTGGGGCCCGACGCCGGACGTGTGGCGATCGTGGCGCCGGGAGCCGGGGTCCCGCGGCTGGTCGCCGCGCTGACCGCGGCGCTGCCCGGTGCGGTCGGCGCGGCGGAGGCCGCCCGGCTCTCGGCGCAGCGCCCGGAGGACGCCCAGGTGACGGTGCTCGCCCCGCGTCAGACCAAGGGCCTGGAGTTCGATGCCGTCGTGCTCGTCGAGCCCGCGGCGATCGCGGAGGGCGCCGGCGGGACCAGTGACCTCTACGTGGCGATGACCCGGCCGACGCAGCGCCTCGTCGTCCTCCACAGCCGGGACCTGCCCGAGGGCTTCTAGCTGCGGGTGCGGCGGTTGCGGCGCGTGGACGTCCCAGCAGGCGGGACGTGGACCCCATCCGTTTGTTGCTTCCGCCTCACCTGGCGCACCATGGGTGCGTGCAGCGAGCCCTTCTCCTCGAGAACGTCCACCCCACCTCCGTCCCGATCCTGGAATCGGCCGGGTACGAGGTCGACTACCGCAAGGGAGCCCTCGACGAGGACGAACTGATCGCCGCGCTCGACGGCGTCCAGCTGCTGGGCATCCGGTCCAAGACCGAGGTGACGGCGCGCGTGCTGTCCGAGGCGACGAGCCTCGTCGGCGTGGGCGCCTTCAGCATCGGCACGAACCAGATCAACCTGACCGCAGCCGCCAACCGTGGCGTCGCGGTGTTCAACGCGCCGTTCTCCAACACCCGGTCCGTGGTGGAGCTGGCCATCGCCGAGATCATCTCCCTGACGCGCCGGATGACGGAGCGCGACCGCGCCCTGCACGACGGCGTCTGGGACAAGTCCGCGGAGGGCTCGCACGAGGTGCGCGGCCGCACGCTGGGCATCATCGGCTACGGGAACATCGGCTCGCAGCTCTCCGTGCTCGCCGAGAACCTCGGCATGTCGGTGATCTTCTTCGACACCGCCGAGAAGCTGGCCCTCGGCAACGCCCGCCGTGCCGAGACGCTCGACGAGCTCCTCGAGACCGCCGACATCGTGACGCTGCACGTCGACGGCCGCTCCGGGAACGCGGGCCTCTTCGGCGCGAAGCAGTTCGCCCGCATGAAGCAGGGCGCGATCTTCCTCAACCTGTGCCGCGGTTTTGTCGTCGACGTCGACTCGCTGGCGGAGCACATCCGGTCGGGGCACCTGTCGGGGGCCGCCGTCGACGTCTTCCCCGCGGAGCCCAAGAAGCGCGGCGACGCCTTCGAGTCGGTGCTGCGCGGCCTGCCCAACGTGATCCTCACCCCCCACGTGGGTGGCTCCACCGAGGAGGCGCAGGAGGCGATCGGCCAGTTCGTGGCCAAGAAGCTCAGCGACTACGTGACCACCGGCTCGACGATGCTCAGCGTCAACCTGCCGAACCTCCAACTGGAGCACACCGGCGTGGGCCGCATCAAGCTGCTGCACCGCAACGTGCCCGGCGTGCTGGCCACCGTGAACCAGATCTTCGCCGACCACGGCGCCAACATCGAGGGCCAGATGCTCGCGACCCGCGGCGACATCGGCTACGTGGTCACGGACATCTCGGACGTGACCGAGCGCGGCGCGTCCAAGAAGCTCCAGGCGCTGGACAGCACGATCCGCCTCCGCATCCGCGACGCCTTCGAGCGCCCCGAGTTCCCGCCGGGACCGGCCGCCCGCTGACCCCTCGTTGAGTGCGTGATATTTGCGCCGTCGACCGTGTGATCGGCGCAAATATCACGCACTCAGTTGTCCGTGGTCAGGTCAGGGACGAGGCCGGGATCTTGTACGACCGGAATGCCTCGGCGACCTGGGCCTCGTCCAGCCCGTACCGCTCCAGCGAGTACACGTGCGGGCGGTGGCCGCTCCGGTCGAGGGCCTGGGCGAGGTTGGCGTCGTCCGTCGCGCCCCAGGTCAGGTCCAGGCGGTCGAAGACCCCGCGCAGCACCGTGGCCGGGTCCGCGAGCAGGTCGTCGTAGACGACGTCGATCACCGCGTCGTCGGGGAGCTGTTCGCGCAGCCGGGTCGCGCGCTCGACCCCACCGGCGGAGATCCCCAGCCACTCCTGGCCGATCCGGTCCAGGTCGATCCGGCCCGGCTTGATGTACATCATGTGCGTCGCCTCGGCCATCGAGCAGCCCGAGGCGACGGCGGCCCCGGGGGCGCGGTGCGTCCAGACGAACCGCGCGTCCGGGAACGCGCGCAGGATCTCCGGCAGCCGCCACAGGTCCATGGGGTGCTTGAGCACCCAGCGCTCCGGCGCCTCGCCCGCCGCGATGACCTGCAGCGCGTCGCGCAGGAACAGGAAGTCGTCGGTGAGGTCGGCACCCGCCACGTAGTCCAGGTAGCGCGGCGCGGGTCCCCACGTCGCGTACATCTCCGTGTGGGCGCGCAGCATGAAGTCCTCCTCCTCGCTGTCGGCGATCAGCGGGTGCAGGTGGGCCCACGCGGGGCTCAGCTTCGCCACGGTCGCGAACCGCTTGCGGGCCTGGGCGATCAGCCGCTCGCGCTCGGCGGCCGGCCGCGGGAGGCCCAGGTTGGTCATCTCCCACAGCTTGGGGCCGCGGTTGCCGGGGCTGCGCGCGATCAGGTTGTACGTCACCGTCGTCCCGGTACGCGGCAGGCCGACGACGAACACGGGCGCGGTCACCGGCTCGTCACGCACCCCGGGGTGGTTCGCCTGGATGTCGCGGACGACGGCGCGGTTGTCCAGCCGCTCCCGGATCTGCTGCTGGGTGCTCATCCACCCGAAGGCGCTCAGGTCGGGGTTGGCGGCGTGGTCGGCGAGGAGCAGGCGCAGGCCGTCGAGCGCGGCGAGGTCGTCGGCGCCGAGCGGGACACGCCCGCGCTGCACCTCCTGGAGCAGGCGCTCGTAGACGGCGTCGGGGTCCTTGCGGGTGCGCGTGCCGGGTGCGAGCAGCACGTTGAGGAGTCGGAGCAGCGGTGTGGCCTGGGGCATGGCGCACATCCTGCCCATACCGGCGGGCGGCGACAAGCCACCGGAGGCTCCCGTACGGAATGTGAGCAGCACTTTCGCCAATCCGGAGCGTTCGTCCACTAACATCCGGAGCGAGTGCTTGTGCGCGGCGTCACATCGTCGGGCCAGGCTGTCGACGAGAGGGGAACCGTGACCGCACGACCGCCGTCGGACCCGCCGGTGCGGCTACGCGACGTCACCGACCGCACGCTCCTCGTGGAGACCACCGCGGCCGCTGACGTGAACGAGGTCTACGAACGGCTGCGGCACGAGTGGGGTCCGGTCGCGCCGGTGGACCTCGAGCCCGGTGTGCCGGCGTGGCTGGTGCTCGGCCACAACGAGGCGGTGGGCGTGCTGCGGGACGACCGCACCTTCATCAAGGACCCGTCGATCTGGCACGGGCACGCCGAGAACCTGCTCGGTCCGCAGTCGGCTCTCCACCTCGTGCTCCCCCGCGCCCCGAAGCCCACCCTCGCCGACGCCGACGGCGCCAAGCACGCCCGGATGCGGCCGCCGGTCGACGACGCGCTGTCACAGGTGGACGAGGCCCGCGCGGGTGCGATCACGCGCCGGCTGTGCGGCATGCTCATCGACCGGTTCGAGGACCGCGGCCGCGCCGACCTGGTCGCCGAGTACGCGGCCGTCGTCCCGTTCCTCGTCCTGTCCGAGCTGGACGGGCTGGAGCCGGGACAGGCGCAGCGTCTGCAGGAGATCACCCGGGCGATCTTCGAGTCCGGTGCCGCGGCACGCGAGCGAACGGTCGAGCTGCTGGAGATCGTCACCGAGCACATCGCCCACAGCAGGGCGCTGGGCACCCGTGACATCGCAGGGGTCCTGGCCGTGCACGACAACTTCGAGAGCGACCTGGAGCGGGCACAGACCCTCACCGCCATCACGCTCGCGGCCAACGAGGCGCTGCTGGCCTGGATCGCGCAGACGCTCGCCCTGGTCCTGAGCGACCCGCGGTTCTCCCACCGGGTCTCCGGGGGCCGGCTGCACATCGACGACGCGCTCGACGAGGTGCTGTGGCGTTCGACGACGAACCCCAACCTCATGCCCCGGTTCGCCACCCGTGAGGTGACGATCGGCGGCAAGCTGATCGAGCGCGGGGCGGCGGTGATCGTCGGCGTGCACGCGGCCAACCACGACCCGCTCATCCAGTCGGCCGACCCGTGGGACACCGTGGGCAACCGTGCCTACCTGTCGTTCGGCGCGGGTCCGCACCGGTGTCCCGCGCCCCGCCTCGGGCGGGTCATCGCTCGCATCGCGGTCGCCGAGCTGCTGCAGCGTCTGCAGGTCACCCTCGTCGGTGACCCCGACAAGGTCGAGTGGGCGACCAGCCCGTGGATGCGTTTCCCGGCCCGGCTGCCGGTGACGTTCCCGTCCCCGCTCCAGCAGCCCGCGCCCGGCGCGTGGCCGCCCGGCGCGCAGGAGTTCGCGCAGTAGGCCCTGCCGCGGCAGTCTCCCCCGTCACGCCGCCCGGACGGCGTCGAGGCTGGTGGCGATCACGACGTCGGCCGGCGGCGTGTCGTCGATGACGACGCCCGCCTCGTCCGGCTCCAGCGGTTCCAGGGTGTCGAGCTGGGACTGCAGCAGCGACGGCGGCATGAAGTGGGTCCGGAGCTTCATCCGTGCGAGCAGCACGTCGAACGTCGAGTCGAGGTGGACGAAGAACAGGCCGGGATGTCCCTCCCGGAGCCAGTCCCGATACACCCGGCGCAGGGCAGAGCAGGCGGTCACGGAGATCTCGCCGGCGCCGTCGAGGCGGGCGATCTCGGTGGCCAGCGAGCGCAGCCAGGGACGCCGGTCGTCGTCGTCGAGCGGGATCCCCGCCGACATCTTCGCGATGTTGGCGGGCGGGTGGAACGTGTCGCCCTCGACGAACACACCGCCGAGCGCCTCCGCGAGCGCGCGGCCGACCGTCGTCTTGCCGGTCGCGGTGACGCCCATGACGACGATGTGGCGCGGCGCGCTCATCCGGTCACGAGCCAGAGCAGCGCGGCGATCAGGAAGACGGAGAGACCCAGGGTCGTCTCCAGCACCGTCCACGTCTTGAGCGTCGTCTTGACGTCCATGCCGAAGAACCTGCTCACGAGCCAGAACCCGGAGTCGTTGACGTGCGACAGGACGGTGGCGCCTGCGGCCACCGCGAAGACCAGGAGCGTGATCTTGATGTCGCTCAGGCCCTCCGCCGCCACCTGTGCCGAGATCAGCCCGGCCGTCGTCGTCAGCGCGACGGTCGCGGAGCCCTGCGCGACGCGCAGCACCGTCGCGATCACGAAGGCCTGCAGGAGGATCGGCATGCCGAGGTCGGACAGCGCGTCGGTGAGCGCCGAGCCGATGCCGCTGGCGCGCAGCACCCCGCCGAACATGCCGCCGGCCCCGGTGATGAGGATGATCGAGCAGATGGGGCCGAGGGCGTCGTCCAGCATGCCGGTGGCCTGACCCATCGTGAACCGGCCACGGGACAGCACGGCGAGCGCCACGAGCACGGTGATGAGCAGGGCGATCGGGGTCTGCCCGATCAGGATCAGGGTGTTGGCCCAGACCTGGTCCTCAGCGATGACGCGTGCCGTGACCAGAGTGCTGACCACCGTGTTGAGCGAGATCAGCACCAGCGGCAGGAGCAGGAGGGACAGGACGGTGCCGAACCGCGGAGGGGCCTGGGTGGCGGTGGCCGTCGACGCGCCGCCCGCTCCGGTGCCCCCGTCGTTCGTGCCGCCATCGGCGCCATCCTGGTCGCGGCCACCGTTCATGCGACCGAACACCGCGGTCGGGACGTCGATGACGTAGCGCGCGCTCAGGTAGCGGGCCACGAGGTGGACGCCGAGGAACCATGCGATGACCGCCACCGGTAGGCCCACGACAAGCGTGAGGCCGATGTTCCCGCCCATCAGATCGGCGGCGGCGACCGGTCCGGGGTGCGGCGGGACCACCGCGTGCATGACGGCGAACGCCCCGGCCGTCGGCAGGCCGTAGCGGAGGATGCCGCCGCCGAACCGGCGCGCCACGGTGAAGATGATCGGCAGGAACACCACGAGGCCGGCGTCGAAGAAGATCGGGAAGCCGAAAATCAGGGCGGCGACCCCCAGCGCGAGCGGCGCGTGCTTCTCCCCGAACCGGGCGATGAGCGTGTCGGCGAGCACCTGCGCACCGCCGGTGGTCTCCAGCAGCCGGCCGAGCATCACACCGAAGCCCACGAGCAGGGCCACCGAGCCCAACGTCCCGCTGAACCCGGTCAGCAGCGCGTCGGGGATGTCCGCGATCGGGATCCCGGCGGCGACCGCCGTGAGCAGGCTGACGAGCACGAGCGCGACGAACGCGTGGAGCTTGAGCCGGATGATCAGGAACAGGAGCAGGGCGACCGCGGCCGCCGCTATCAGGAGCAGGGTGCCCGCCCCGTAGACCGGCTCTATCTCGGTCATTACCGTCTCCTCGCGGTCAGTGCTACTTCACAAGATCGCCACGACACTAGCAGGGCGGACGGCGTCGGTCCGGGAGGGCTGTCGACGAGCGTTTTGCCAGGTGGCCGAGGGAGCCGCACACGCGGTGCGCGGGTCCCTCCCGGGCCGCACCACGAGCTAGGCGACGGCGGACGCCAGCACACGGTCGAGCACCCGGTGCGCGGCGTCCCGAGCCTCGGGTCCTCGCGACTGCTGGGCGATCCAGAGCGCTGCCTCGTTCATGGCTCCGGAGAGCTGGGCGGTCGTCGCGTCGAGCAGGTCGTCCGGGACGCCGACGTCGGCCAGCGCCGCGCGCAGGTGCACCACCGAGTGCTCGGCGTCGAGCCGGCGCCACTGCTCCCAGCCGAACACGGCCGGGGCATCGATGAGCAGGACCCGCACCGCGGGGGCCGCCGTGATGGCGTCCAGGAACGCGTGACAGCCCGCCCGCAGCTGCTCCCGCGGATCGGCACCGGCGTCCTCGGCGGCCACGACGACGGCCTCGGCGACGTCCGACTGGAGCTTCGACGCGACGGCGCGGAAGAGTCCCGTCTTGCTCCGGTAGTGGTGGTAGACCGCGCCCCGCGTGACCCCGGCCGCGCCGGCGACGTCGTCGAGGGAGACCGCGGCGAAGCCGCGCGTGGAGAGCAGGCCGGTGGCCGAGACGAGGATGTCCTGGGCGGTCCGGGCGGCGTCAGCCGCTGAGGCGCGGGGCACGAGCACTTCCTTTACGTACGGAGTGTATGTAACCTGGATCTTACATACGCACTGTACTTAAAGGAGCTCGTCATGGCCGTCACCAGCCTCTACCCGGTCCTCATGTCGCGAGACGTCGCCGCCGCGGCCGCCTTCTACCGCGAAGGGCTCGGCTTCGAGACGACCTACGACTCCGACTGGTACGTGAGCCTGCGGCTCGGCGCGTTCGAGCTCGGGCTGGTCGCCCACGACCACGCCACGATCCCGGCGAGCCATCGCGCCCTGCCGCAGGGAGTGATCGTCAACCTCGAGGTCGACGACGTCGACGACGTCCATGCCCGCCTGACCGGCCGGACCGGGCTGGAGCCGCTCCTGCCGCTGCGCGACGAGGACTTCGGCCAGCGCCACTTCATCGTGGCCGCGCCGGACGGCGTGCTGCTCGACGTCATCCAGCCGATCCCGCCCACCGCCGAGTACGCGGAGGCCTACACCGAGGTGTGAGCCGCAGGACCGGCCCAGGTCACCGGCCGGCGTGCTGGAGCGCGTCCCCGACGCCGACCAGACCCGTGCGCAGCGCGAACAGGACGAGCTGGACCCGGTCCCGGGCGTGCGTCTTCGCGATGAGGTTCCCGACGTGGGTCTTCACGGTCGGCATGGACAGCCACAGACGGTCGCAGATCTCCTGGTTGGTCAGTCCCTGCGTGATCAGGGTCAGGACCTGACGCTCCCGCTCGGTCAACGTGTCCACGGCCCGCCGTTCGGCCGCGGTGAGCACCTGGGCCGGGACGGCGGGAGCGGGGTGCGCCCTGACGCGCTGGACGAGCCTCCGGGTGGGCCCGGGCGAGATGACCGCGTCGCCACGGTGGACCGTGCGCACGGCGGCGACGAGCTCGTCGGGCGGTGTGTTCTTCAGGAGGAACCCGGCCGCTCCGGCTTCGATGGCGGTCAGCACGTAGTCGTCCGTGTCGAACGTCGTCACGATGACGAC
Source organism: Promicromonospora iranensis (assembly GCF_028994775.1). Lineage (GTDB taxonomy): Bacteria > Actinomycetota > Actinomycetes > Actinomycetales > Cellulomonadaceae > Promicromonospora > Promicromonospora iranensis_A. The sequence continues at coordinate 129,453 of NZ_JAJQMN010000006.1, forward strand.
CTTGCCGGGCGCCTGGCTCGTGACCAGCCGCCTCGTCGCCGTCAGCCCGTCGGTGCCCGGCATCTGGATGTCCAGGAGCAGCACGTCGACGGGGTCGACGTCGTGCCGCCGCACGGCCTCGGCGCCGTCACCGGCCTGCCAGCTGACCCGGAGCCCGGGCTGCGCGTCGAGGATCATCGACAGGCCCGCCGTGAACAGCGGGTCGTCGTCGGCGAGCCCGACGGTGATCATGAGCGCTCCCAGGGCAGGGTCGCGGCGACCCGCCAGCCGCCGGTCGCAGCATCGGGTCCGGCGTCGAACGTGCCGCCGAGCGCCCGTACCCGCTCCTTCATCCCGGTCAGGCCGTGCCCCAGGTCGGACGCCGCGCCAAGCGGTCGCGTCGGTCCGCCGTTGACCACCAGCAGGTCGGTGCGACGTTCCGCGACCCGCACCCGGATCAGGACCGGCACCCGCCCGGCGTGCTTGAGCACGTTGGTCAGCGCCTCCTGCACGATCCGGTACGCCGCGACCCCCACGTGCGCCGGGACGCCCCCGGCCTCGCCGTCGAGCAGCAGCCGGATGCTCGCTCCGGGATGCTGGAACGTGCCGACGAGCTCGGGAAGGTCGCTCAGCGTCGGGGTCGGACGGAGCGCCGCGGGCTCGTCGTCCGCGCGGAGCACGTCGACGAGCTCCTGGACCTCCGCGACCGCGCCGCGGCTGAGGCGCCCGATGTCGGCGAGCGCGCGGTCGGCCGCCGCCGCATCGGTGGCGAGCACGTACCGGGCGCCTTCGGCCTGGACCGCTATCGCACCGAGCGAGTGACCGAGGATGTCGTGCACCTCCCGGGCGATGCGAGTCCGTTCCTCCATGGTCGCGAGACGCCGTTCGGACTCCTGCTGGGCCTTGAGGATCGCCACCCGGTCGAGCGCCAGCTCGACGCGCTCACGGCCGCGACGACGAAGCGCGCCCGCGAGCGCCGCCACCGTGATCATCGCGCAGGCGAACGCGGCGAGGGCCCAGCGACCCCACCAGGGCTCGCCCTGCACCGGGCCGGGAGCCAGGATCGCGACCACCGCACCGAGGTAGGTCAGGGCGAGGTAGACCCAGCGCGCCGGGGGCCCCAGCGTCTGGGAGATGTACGCGGCGATCAGGCACACCGCGGCGGCGAACACACTCAGCTCCCGGGTCAGGACCAGGTGGAGCAGCAGGAACCCGGCCAGGGCGGTGAGGCAGACGTGCGGCATGCGGCTCCGGACCAGCATGGCGAGGCCGCAGCCGGCGACGACCACCCAGTACCAGGCCCGGTCCGACGGTGACGAGACGGCCGGCTGACCGAGCTGCCCGATCAGCACCACGGCCGCAGCGAGGGCGACATCGGCAAGGAGGCGCCGGGCGCCGCCGGTCAGCGAGCTGCCGGCGGCAGGTGCGGCTGATCGGAGGTCCATACCGGGCAAGCGTAGGTCGGCGGTCCCGGCGCGTCCTCATGCCGTGGGATGACTTGTCGTCGATACCCAGGCATGATCCGAGGCGGCCGGCCGCTCGGGATCGTGGTGGGCATGAACCGCACGACGAGGCGCCCATGAGCGCCGTCATCACCACGCAGGGCCTGACCAGGGCCTTCCGGAACCACACCGCCGTCGACTCCCTCGACCTGCGCGTCCCCCAGGGTGTCGTCTACGGCTTCCTCGGGCCGAACGGCTCGGGCAAGTCGACCACCATGAAGATGCTGCTCGGTCTGACCCGGCCGACCAGCGGCGGGATCACGCTGTTCGGCCGGCCCCTCACACCGGCGTCGCGCATCGACCTGCTGCGGTCGATCGGCTCGATGATCGAGGCCCCGCCCGGCTACGGCCACCTCACCGGGCTGGAGAACATGCGGATCGTCCAGCACATGCTCGACCTCGCCGACGCCCAGATCGACAAGGCCCTGGCCACGGTCCGCCTGACCGCGCACCGGGACAAGCTGGTCCGCAACTACTCCCTGGGGATGAAGCAGCGCCTCGGCGTGGCCATGGCGCTGGCCCGGGATCCTGCTCTGCTGGTGCTGGACGAGCCGACGAACGGGCTCGACCCCGCCGGCATCGAGGAGATCCGGACGCTCCTGGTCGAGCTGGCGAGCGAGGGCATCACGGTGATGGTCTCCAGCCACCTCCTGGACGAGATCGACCGGATGGCCGACGTCCTCGGCATCCTCTCCGGCGGGAAGCTGATCTTCCAGGGCACACGGGACGAGCTCTTCGAGCACTCCACCCCGGACCTGGTCATCGAGACTCCCGACCCGGGGGCCGCGCTCGCGCTCGGCATCACCGCGACACCGGTCTCGGAGGGCCTTCGCATCAGCGGCATCACCAAGGAGCGGACCGCCGAGGTGGTCCGCCGCCTCGCCGTCGCCGGAGTCCCGATCCACGAGGTCCGCCGGGTGCGGCAGAGCCTCGAGGACGTGTTCATGGACCTCACCGGGCGCGGAGGCCTGCTGTGACCCGCGCCGTCGTCCTGGAGCTCCGGAAGATGCGGCGGCTGCGCACGGGGCCGATCGTGGTGCTCCTCGTGCTCGCGGTCGCCGCGCTCAGCAGCGCGTCGCAGTTCTCTGGAGGCACCCGCGAGACCTTCGACGACCCGACCGCCGCACCGTGGGCGGCGCTGCTGCTGACCTACACGATGATGGCCGCGATGACCTCGCCCATCCTCACGGCGGTGCTGGCCAGCCGCCAGACCGACATCGAGCACGCGGGCGCCGGCTGGACCCTCGCGGCCACGGCCGGGTACACACCAGGCGTCCTGTGCCGCGCCAAGGTGGTGGCTCTCAGCCTCGTGCTGCTGCCCGCGGTCGCCCTGCAGAGCCTGCTGGTCATCGGTGCGGGAGCGGTGGCCGGCATCCGCGCGCCGCTCGATGCCGGACCCTGGATCGGCTACACGACCCTGCTGTTCCTGCTCGACGTCGCCTTCCTGGCCCTGCACGTCTGGCTCGCCGCCACAGTGGAGAACCAGCTCGTCAGCGTCGGGATCGGGATGCTCGGTGCGTTCCTCGCCGCCTTCACCCTGCTGATACCGAGCGCCGTCTCGCGGCTGATCCCGTGGGGGTACTACGCGGTCATCGCGCATGCCGCGCAGGACGGCGACGTCGTCACCTATCAGACCCCGCCCTACGCCTGGATCGCAGGCTTCCTGATACTTGTCGGCGCCGTGTATGCCTTCGTCACGCGCCGGCTGGACCGGATCGAGAGGTAGAACCGTGCTCCGCGCCGAACTCATCAAGCTCCGGCGATCCGCCATCTGGCCGATCGCGCTGGCGCTGCCGCTGCTGGCGGTCACCACCGGCACCATCAACTACGCCAACAACGCCGACATGCTGGCCGGCGGCTGGGCCGCCTTCAACTCGCAGGTCGTCATGTTCTACGGGCTGCTGTTCTTCTCCCTCGGCATCGGGCTGCTCGCTGCGACGTCGTGGCGGGCCGAGCACCGGGGCACGAACTGGAACCTGCTGCTCACGACCTCCAGGCGGCCCGTCACCCTCGTGCTGGCCAAGGTCGCCGCCACCGCCGTGTCGGTCGCTTTCATGCAGGCGGTACTCGTCGTGGGAACTCTGGTCTCCGGGGCCTTCGTGCTGCGGCTCGACGGCGGAGTGCCCTGGCAGCTCGTGCTCGTCGGAGCGATCTCCATCGTCGCTGCGCTCCCGCTCGTGGTCGTGCAGTCGCTCCTGTCGATGCTGCTCAAGTCCTTCGCCGCACCGGTCGCCGTGTGCCTCGCCGGCTGCGTGCTCGGCGTCGCCTCGGTCACGTCCGTCGGTCTCAGGCCGCTGAGCTACGTGCTGCCGCAGGCGATCAACACGCGCGCGCTCAACCTCGGTTCCACCGCGCTCACCGGCTCCGGAAGCCTCACCCCTGATGACGTCCTCCCGATCCTGCTCACCGCGCTCGGACTCGCCGCCGCCTGCGTGGCTCTCGGCGTCGCGGCGATCCGCTGGGTGAGGCTCCGGTAGGGGCGTCGACACAGCCAAGGTGGTCCTCACCGTCGAGTGAACCCAGCTGGCGCCGGCGGCTCCCCGAGACGGACACCGGAGGCTGCGGGGCACGGGCGAGGTCACGTGTCCCGCAGCGTCCGCACTAGCTCAGCGCGTCCTCGGCGACCTCTTCGACGGGCGGATAGGCGCCACGCAGACGGTGCACGGTCGCCGTCACGACGTCACGGACGTCCGTCTCGCGCAGCGGGGAGGAGAGCATCGCCGAACCGAACGAGAATCCCTCGACCAGGGTGAAGAGCAGGAGCGCTTCGCGGCGCAGCGCCTCCTCGTCGATCGCGCGGTCGGCCAGCGCGTCGCGCAGCAGCGAGCGGACCACCTCTGCGCCCTGGAGCGAGGTCGCCGCGATGTCGGCCGCGAACTCCGGGTCGGTGCGTGCCATGACGCGGTACTCGACGAGGGCGATGTGCTCCCGGCGTTCCTGATCGCTGGTCGGCGCGGCGAAGGCGATGACGTCGGTGATCCGTGCCACCGGGTCGTCGGACATCGTCGTCGCGCGTCGCCCGATGCGCTGCGTGAGCACGTTCAACGTGAAGCGCATGACCTCGCGGAGGGTGTCGCCGAAGTAGTGCCGGATGCTGCCGATGGCCAGGCCGGTGCGTTCGGAGATCCGGGCAAGGGTCACCGAGCGCAGCCCGTGCGCGGCGATCTCCTCGATCACGGCATCGGCGACCTGCTCCCGGCGCACATCCGGGTCGACTCGTCTGGGCATGACCCCATCGTAGCAATTCGTAGCATCGTCATGCTAACTTTTTTGGCATGGACGTGCTAGAAACGCCGAGAGGCGCCCTTCGTTCCCGCCCCGGCTCCAGACAGGGCAGGACATGACGGGCTGGGCCGACCCCCGGGCGGGCTCGACGGGCGAGGACCCTGACGGCTTCGGCGGCCTCGACGATCTCCACGGGCTCGACGACTTCGACGGCGATTCGGGGACATGGTCGACGCCCTCTCCGGAGCCGGGTTCACCGTTGCCGCCGTTCCGCCCTTCCCTCTCGCTCGAGCGCACACGGTTCTCCGTCGACCTGCCCGATGCGTCGACGGCGACGGTAGACGTCGATCACATATCGGGCCGGGCGTCGCTCTACCGGGACGACCGCCACGTCCGGAGCGCCGACATGCCGGTCCGGTTCCCGCTCGGACCGGACAGCATCGAGGTCGCCGCGAGCAGGTACGGCATGCAGCGGATTCACCTGGTCGGCGCGAACGGTAGCCAGCGACGTCTCGACCCCGCGCCCGGGACGCCGGAGCACTGGCGCGCTCAGCTCTCCCGGCGGCACCCGGGAACGGGGCGTGCCCTGGCTGCCGGTGCCGTGCTCGTGCTGGCGGTCAACCTGATCCTGCTCGCGCCACAGCTGCTCGAGGTGGTCACCCACCTGCCGCTCTGGGCGGATCGCCTCGTGCCGTTCGTCTCGCCCATCGACCTACCGGCATCGGTGAACACGGCCCTGACCATCGCCGCGGCCCTCGCCGGGATCGAGCGAGCACTCACCTTTCGCCACCACCGCCTCCTGGACGCCGAGACGGACGGGCTGGCGGGCTGACGTCAGCCGGACAAGGCCCCTCGGTGATCGAACGTCTCGTGCACCCACCAAGACACGTCAACCACACCCCGCCGCGCCTCATGCACCACTGCGGTCCAACCAAGGAGAACGCATGCGAACACATCCTCGATCCGCGCGCCGATCTCGCCATCTCGGCGCCGGGTCCGCCGCCACCGCGGCGACGGTCCTCCTGCTCGCCGGTTGCACACCGGCGGCTTCCCCACCGGATCCCGGCGCCGAAGCGAACTCCGGCGCGGAGGCGGACCTCGGCTCCTACCTCAGGCAAGAGCTCGACTGGAGCGGCTGCGAGGACACCGCGACCAACACTGCGGACGCCGAGCTGTTCGCGAACCCGGCGCTGGAGTGCGCCTCGGTCGAGGTGCCGCTCGACTACGACGCGCCGGACGGCGACACGGCGCACATCGCGCTCCTGCGCCTACCCGCCACGGGCAAGGCCGAAGGGTCCGTGCTGGTCGACCCGGGCGGTCCCGGAGGCTCCGGCACGAACTTCGTCGCGTTGACCGCGGCCCTGTGGCAGGCCGGCCCCGTCGCCGAACGCTTCGACATCGTCGGCTTCGACCCGCGCGGGATCGGGTCCTCCACCCCGGCACTCGACTGCTACACCGACGAGGAGTACGACGCAGGCTCGGCGCTACGGTTCGGCGTCGTGTACGACATCACGAGCGCCGAGCAGGCGGCCGAGCTCGCGGAACGGTGCACCGAGGGCTCCGGCGTCGCGAACCTGGTGAACGCCGGATCGACGAACGTCGTGCGTGACATGGACATCGTGCGAGAGGTGCTCGGCGACGACCAGCTGACCTACCTCGGCTACAGCTACGGTTCCCAGCTCGGCGCCATGTACGCCACGACCTACCCCGAGAAGGTCCGTGCGATCGTGCTCGACGGGGCGGTCGCACCCGACCTGACGGCGCAGGAGTTCCGCGTCTCCCAGTTCGCCGGCCTGCAGGCGCGGTTCGACGACCTGGCCGCGTTCTGCGCCGAGTCCTCCGACTGCGTACTCGGCACCGACCCCGCGGCCGCGAACGACCGCCTGCACGAGATCGTCCGGCCACTCATCGGGACACCGCCGACCGCCGACGGCAGGGACGTGAGCATCTGGGATGTCTACCTCGGCATCTCCGGCGGGTTGTACTCGCAGGCCAGCTGGCCCGACGTCGTCTCCGCGCTCACCGCCCTCGAGGCAGGGCGGGCCGACGAGATGCTCGCCCTACGGGACTCGTTCTACGGCCGCACCGCGGACGGCGCCTACGGACTCGGCCTCGACACGAACATCGCCGTGCGCTGCATGGACTGGCCCCGCCTGACTCCCGAGGAGACCACCGCGCTGGCACGCAGGATCGGTGAAGCAGCGCCCATGTTCGACCTCGATGTCTTCACGGCACACGACCACCACGACGAGTGCGAGGCGTGGCCCGCGCCGCCCACGGGCGACCAGCCCTGGCTCCCCGATGTCGAGGACCTTCCCGAGACCCTCGTCGTATCGGTCACCGGAGATCCTGCGACGCCGCACGAGGGCGGTATCGCGATGGCTGACGCTCTGGGCGGAAGCCTGCTCACCGTCGACGGCAAGCAGCACGGCGCCTACCTTCTCGGGGGCAGCAGGTGCGTCGACCGCGTGGTCGACGCCTACCTCCTCGGCCTCGAGTCGCCGCCCGTCGGCACGCGCTGCAGCCTGTGACCCGTCCGCCCGTCGGAGGTGGTCCGACCGCGGGACAGATCACGCCTCGGGCAGCTGCTCGTATGCCCGCTTCTGCGCGCTCTGGTAGACGATCTGGCTCCGGAAGGTGAGCACCTCGCGCCGCTGGCTGAGACGGTCGATGAGGAACGCGTGGAGGTGGTCGAGGTCCTGGGCGGTGACGTGGACAAGGAAGTCCTCGTCACCTGCGACGACGTAGACCGCCATGACCTCGGGCAGCTTGATCAGGGCGGCCTTGAAGGAGTCGATCACCTCGCGCTTGAGGGGCCGTAGCCGCGTGGAGATGAACGCCTCCACCCGGCGGTTGAGTGCTGCCGGGTCGATCTCGGCGTGATATCCGCGGATGACGCCCCGTGCGCGGAGGAGTCGCACACGCTCCAGGCAGGTGGAGGGCGCGATACCGAGGTGACGGGCCAGGTCTCGGTTCGTCTGCCGCGCATCACGCTGGAGTTCCTGCACGATCGCCGAATCAAGTTCGTCCATGGTCGGGACCATAGCAAGCGTGCCGAACAACGTTCGGGATCTCTCCTGCTGCAGCGTTCCTGTGCCTACTCTCACGTCTCGACATTGGACGTATGGCAAAGGACGGAACATGAGAGAGAACGTGGGTCGGGGCACGCAGCGCGGTCGAGGGCTCGGCGTCCCGACGGGTGCGGTCATGCTGCTCGGCGCCGTCCTCGGGCCAGGGGCCCTGGCCCTGCCCACGCTGGCCGCCGATGCCGCCGGGCCCGCGTCCCTGCTGGCGTGGGCGCTGCTGCTCGTCGCCAGCATTCCCGTCGCGGCGACCTTCGCGGCGCTCGGGGGCACGTTTCCTGACGGCGGCGGCGTCGCGCACTTCGCGGCGATCGCCTTCGGCAGACGGATCGCCGCGGCGGTCAGCTGGTGGTTCCTGGCGGCGGTGCCGCTCGGCGTCACGGCCGCCGCGCTGATGGGAGGGCACTACATCGCGGCTGCCCTCGGTCGGGATCCCGGGTTCGCCATGGGGGTCGGCTTCGGCCTGCTCGTGGCGTCGTTCACGCTGAACGCCGTTGGCCTCCGCGCGACCGGACGGGTCCAGGTCCTGACCGCCGCCGTCATGGTGACTCTCCTGGCCGTCGCGATCACGGTATCGCTCGGCGGCGTGCGCTCCGAGGAGTTCGTACCGTTCGCGCCCCACGGCTGGGGCAGCGTGGGCACCGCCGCCACCGTGCTGTTCTTCGCGTTCGCCGGCTGGGAGGCGGCCACGCACCTCTCGGCAGACTTCGCCGACCCCGTCCGGGGTCTGCGCCGTGCCACGGTGCTCACGCTCTGCCTCGTGGTCGTGCTCTACCTGGGGCTGGCGGTCGTCACGATCGGCGTCCTGGGCCCGGACGCCGGGCGTGACCCGGCGCCGCTGCTCACCCTCCTCGAGCGTGCGTTCGGCCCGACTGGCACCGCGCTCGCCACCGCCGCCGCCGTGCTCCTGACCTTCGGCGCCGTCAACGCCTACCTGGCCAGCGGAGCGCGGCTGGGCGCGGCGCTCGGCCGGGATCGCTCCCTGCCCCGCTGGCTCGTCGGCCGGACGACGCCGGACCGCGAGCCGCGCCGCAGCCTGGCGTTCCTCGCCGCCTGCTGCTTCCTCGTCGCCGTCCCGGTCGTCGGCGGTGTCGTCACGCTTGACGAGCTGGTCCGCACCACGTCCGCGCTGCTCGCCGCGGTCACCCTCACGGGCACTCTCACCGGTGTCCGACTGCTGCGCGGACGCAAGCGCGGGAACGCCGTCGCGGCGTCCTTCTTCGTCGGTGTGGTGCTGGTGTTCTGCGGAGCTCTGCTCCTGATCCCCGCGGTCATCGGTGCCGTCGCGGTGCTTGCTCAGTGGCGACACCCCGGACGTCAGAGGTCGTCGGGGCGGATCGGGTCGGCGAGGAACTTGTCGATGGCCTCACGCGTGGGGAACTCGGTCACGTCCGGCCCGGAGAACAGCTGCACCAGTGAGTAGGCGATGTCCCGGACGGCGATGTTCGACTGGTTGGACGCCTCGCGCAGCTGGTCGAACGCCGCTTCCTCGTCGACGCCGTGAATGACCATGAGCACGCCCTTGGCCTGCTCGATGACCGACCGCCGCTCCGACGACGCCTGGATCGAGGCCGACGCCTCCCGTGCTGCGGCTTCGCGGTGCGCCTTGGTGACGTCGATGAAGTAGCCGAAGAGTTCGGTCACCCGGCCGGAAGCGGGGTCGCGTCGCCCCTGGCCTGTCACGGCCAGGGTACGAGTTCTGCCTGCCGCGTCCACGATGCGATGCACGGAGCTGAACGTCTGTCCCGTCTCCGCCGCATGTCGCAGCACCCCGTCGACCCTTCCCCGGTCATCGGGGTGCTTGTGCGACAGCATCAGCGGAGTCGTCGGCACCACCTCGCCCGGCTCGAAGCCGTGCATCACGTACACCTCGTCGGTCCACGCCCACTCACCTGTCGCCAGGTCGAGCCGGAAACGCCCGACCGGCGGCCTGGCACCGCCACCGAGCGCCCTCTCGATGTCGCTCTCCACCGGAGTCTGATCGGGTGCAGGTGTGTCGTTCACGCGGGTCCTCTTGGTGCCGAGTCGTGCGGTTCCCGCCCCGGTGATCAGGGCGAAGAACCTGTGGTCGCTAGAATATCGCGATGAAGATACATCGCAGGCTAGCGATTTGTCCTCGACGCGCACGGTGACGTCAGGGCTACTCGTCGAAGGCCGCGACCATACGGGCTATCTCCGCCTCCAGCTCGTGCGGCGCACGCACGTCCCCGAGCACGCCCGGCCGCTTCTGCCACGGCTTGGGGCCATCGAGGTTCCGGTAGGCGACGCCGCGCGCGTCCAGGCGCCCGAGGTGGACGACAAGCCGCTCGAGGAACTCCTTGCCGTCTCTCTCGCCTGCCGACCACAGCGCCTCGGCGAGCGCCGCGACGCGCGGGAACGTCATGTACTCCAGCACCTGCCTCGAGTCGATGTGCTCCGTCCAGAGATTCGCCTGGGCACCGAGCAGCACCCCTGTCGTGCCGGCGTCCGGCCCGGCCGCACCGGACGCAGCACCGGACGCCGCGGCGGGGTCGAAGCCGTAGATGTCGAGCAGGGTCGTCACCGCCCCGGTCGGTATGGGCTCGTCCGGGTCGTCGGACTGCCGGTAGTCCAGGTAGACGCGGTCCGCGGGAGAGGAGACGACGTCGTACCCACGCCGGGTCCCCACGCGTACCCCGTGCTCCCCGCGCCAGGACGCGACGACCACACCCGGCACGTCGGGACCCTCGAGCACCTCGTCCCAGACCATGGCACGGCGACCACCACGGCCGAGGTGCTCGGCGAGGCGGGCCACCAGCCAGTTGTGCAGCTCGGGGTCGGTGGCCCCGCCGAGCTCGGCGCGCCGCGCGGCGACGCGGGAGTCGTCCTGCCAGCGCCTCTTGGGCGACTCGTCGCCGCCCAGGCATACGACCGGCGACGGGAACATGTCCACGATCTCGTCCAGGACGTCGCACAGGACGGCGACCGTGGCGTCGTCCACGCTGAGCACATGGTCGGAGATCCCCCAGCGCGTCCAGACCTCGGGTGCGAGCGGCCGCCCGTCCGGTCCGACGTCGAGACCCGCTCCGAGCGCCGGGTAGGCCGCGACGAGCGCCTGCACGTGACCGGGGAGCTCGATCTCCGGAACGATGGTCACGAACCGGTCGGCGGCGTACGCCACGATCTGCGCGATGTCCGCGCGCGTGTACCAACCACCGTGCGGGCGACCGTCTCCCGGCGCGTCGTCGCCGGCTCCGACCTGCGACTCACGGCGCCAGCCGCCCACGTCGGTGAGCCGGGGGTAGCCGGCGATCTCGACGCGCCATCCCTGGTCGTCGGTGAGGTGGAGATGGAGCGTGTTGATGCGGTGCATCGCGAGCAGGTCCACGAACCGCAGCACGTCGTCCAGCGGCAGGAAGTGGCGCGCGACGTCGAGCAGGACGCCGCGCCACGCGAAGCGCGGCGCGTCCTGGACGACGCCGCACGGCAGGTCCCAGGGCCCGTCGCCCACCTGGGCACGGGCGAAGGCCGACGACGGCAGCAGCTGGCGCACGGCCTGCAGCCCGTAGAACACGCCGGAGGGGTCGCCGCCCCGTACGGAGAGGTGGGTCGTCATGATCTCGAGGACGAAGCCCTCCGCGGGGAGCGCGGGGTCGAGACCGAGCCGGATCGTCGACCCGGCGAGCGGTGCCGGGTGCAGCCCGAGCCCGCACGCCATGCTCAGCTCCGACCGAAACCAGTCGGCCACACGCCGCAGCGAGTCCGGCGCACCCATCGTCGAGGCCGCGTCCAGGTGAAGTACGCCCTTCGCGCCTTCCCATCGTCCGGGCCGAGGAAGGAGCGGAGGCGCTGCACCATCCGGTGTGCCGCTCATCCCTTCACCGCCCCGGCCGTGAGCCCGCCGGTCACCCGGTTCTGCAGGACCGCGAACACGAGGAGCACGGGGAGCATGAAGAGTGTCGAGGCCGCCATGGTCGCTCCCCAGTCGGTGCCGAAGGTGTTGCCGAACGACGACAGCCACACGGGCAGGGTGCGCTGGTCCTGGTGCTTGATGAGGAGCGTGTTCGCGAAAGCGAACTCGTTCCATGCCGTGATGAAACCGAAGAGCGACGTGGACAGCAGCCCGGGCGCGAGCAGCGGGAAGACGATGCGCCGGAACGCCGTCAGGTGCGAGCACCCGTCGACGCGCGCGGCCTCCTCGAGCTCGACCGGGATGGCTTCGAGGAATCCGCGGAGGGTGAGCACCGTGAACGGCAGGGTGATGACGACGTAGACGACCAGGAGAGTCGCGAGGTGGTCGAGCGCCCCCGCGTCGCGCATCACGACGTACATCGGGATGAGCAGGGCCTCCCACGGCGCCATCTGCGCCGCGAACACGACGAGCACGAACGCGCGGCGACCTGTCCAGCGCAGCCGCGCGACGGCGAACGCCGCGAGCGCCGCGACGACGAGCGCGATGAGGACTGCCCCGATCGTCACGAGCAGGCTGTTGCGCCAGAAGGTCCAGAAACCGTCCGCTGCGAAGGCTGTGGCGAAGTGGTCGAGAGTCAGGGTGCTGGGCCACAGCTGCGGGGTCTCGGACTGGATGTCCGGGGTGGGCTTGAGAGCCGTCGTCACCATCCAGTAGACGGGGAAGACCGACATGAGGAGCGTGATCACGGCCGCGACACCGAGAACGGTGCGGGTCCACGGGCGCGGGGTCATCGGTTGGTCTCCTGACGCAGCGACTGGCGGAAGTACACGAGGAGCAGGATGGTGAGGACGACGACGGTGATCACCGAGACCGCGCCGGCGAGGTCGTAGCGGTTGAGCGTCTGGGCGACCTGGTACGCGTAGACCGGCAGCGTGGTGGTGGCGTCGTTCGGGCCGCCCTCGCTGATCGCCCAGATCTGTACGAAGCACTTGAAGACCCAGATCACCTCGAGCGACGCGATCAGGCCGAACAGCGACCGCAGGACGGGGAACGTGATGCGCCGGAACAGCGCCCACCCCGCTGCCCCGTCGATCCGCGCGGCCTCGAACAGCTCGGCGGGAACCGTCGTCAGGCCTGCGTAGAGAGTGAGCGCGGCGAACGGGACCGACTGCCAGACGACGAGCACGACGATCAGCGCGAACGTCGCACTGCCGTTCGCGAGCCACGAGTAGTCCTGGAACTGGTCGAGACCGAGCTGGACGAGGACCCAGTTGACGACCCCGAACCGCGACTGGAAGAGCCACTGCCACACGGTCGTGGCCGCGATGACCGGCATCGCCCACACGACCACGAGCCCGGTCATCACCGCGACGCGCAGGACCCGGCCGAGGCGGGCGAGCATGAGCGCGACGAGCGTGGAGAGGACCATGATGAGGACGACGTTCACGGCCGTGAACGCGAGCGTGCGCACCACGACCTCCCAGAACACGTGGTCGGCGAACAGCTCGCGGTAGTTCGCGAGACCCACGAAGGCCGGCGCGCCCTGGACGAGCTCGCGCAGTCCGAACTCCTGGAACGACATGACGACGTTGCGCACCACGGGGTAGCCGAGCACCGCTCCGATGAGCAGGACCGTCGGAGCGACGAGCAGGTAGGGCCAGAACGAGGTCCGGCCCCGGGGTGCGTTTGTTCGCGTGCGATGTCGGTCGCGGGGTGAGGAGGCCCCGCGCTTCACGGTGTGCGGCGTCGTCCTCGCGGCGACTTCGCTCGGGACGGTCACGTGGCCTCCTGGGGGCAGAGTGGCGGGACCGGTTGGTGCCGGTGTGTGGGAGGTGCAGCCCGTGGGGGGCGCTGACAGAGCTGACGATGGGAGCGCCGGCCGGTCTTGGCCGGCGCTCCCACCGGTTGTCGCGGGGTCAGCCGCCGCTGAGCGCGGACGTGATGGCCTCCGAGGCTGTGGTCGCAGCCTCGTTCGGATCGGCTCCGGTGAGGACCTGGGTCATGTAGTTCTTGATCGGGTTGTTCGCCTCGACGGCCGCCCATTCGGGCGAGTTCGGGGTCGCGTGGCCGTTGTGCGCGCCGATGGCCATCGCGGCGGCCCCGGGGTCGTCCGCGAGCACGTCGGCGAGGGTGGTCTTGTTCGGCACGTAGCTCATCGCGACGGCGAGCTTCTCCTGCCACTCGTCCCCGGCGAGCGCCGCGACGAACGTGTACGCCTCGTCGGGGTGCGACGTGGCGACCGGGATGACGAGGTTGGACCCGCCGGTGAAGACGGCTCCCGGCTCGTCGGCGGTCTTGCCCGGGACCGGGAAGTAGCCGATCTTGCCCTCGAGCTCGGGGTTCGCCTCGACGATCTGGCGCCCCGCCCCCGGGGTGGCGATGATCTGCGCGACGTCTCCGGCGGAGAACACGTCGACCTGAGGAGGGTTGGCCTCGTCGGAGTCCTTCGGCCCCTTGCCCAGTGCCTGGAGCTGCGCGTAGAAGTCCATCCCGGCGAGCGCCTCGGGCGTGTCGAGCGCGCCCTTCCAGGTTTCCCCGTCCTGGACGGCAAGGTCGCCGCCCTCGTCCCAGACGAACCCGGCGAGGGCATACCAGTTCTGGCCAGGCAGGTAGATGCCCTGGACATCCCCCGAGTTCAGGGTCGTCGTCGCTGCGATCCATTCGTCACGAGTCGTCGGAGGTCCGGTGATGCCCGCGGCCTCGAAGAGCTCGGTGTTGTAGACGACGACGCGGTTGGCGGCGTAGTACGGGATGCCGTACTGCGCGTCGCCGATGCGGCCCGGTTCGGCGAGCCCCGGGATCCAGTCCGCGCCGCCGAGCTCGGAGACCTTGTCGCCGAGGTCGGTCAGGCCGCCGCTCGCGGCGTACTGCGCGACCTGCGTGTTACCGACCTCGATCACGTCCGGAGCGTCGTTGCTCGCGATCGCGGACACGACGCGCTGGCCGATCCCGTCCCATTCCTGGATCTGCACGTTCACGTCGGTGTTGGGGTTGTCCGCCTCGAAGTCGGCGACGAACTCGTCGAGGAAGGCGTCGGTCACGCTGTCGCGCATGAGCCACACGTCGATGGTCGTTGCTTCCCCGGAGGGGTCCTCACTCGTTCCGGACGAGCACGCCGCGAGCGACGCGGCGAGTCCTGCCGCCAGGGCGCTGGCAGCGAATCGGTTCTTCCTCACGTTCACCTCATAGGTCTTGGTTACCAGTGGACCACTGGTAAGGGTCTGCATGTCGGGAACTTGGCCCCGGCTCCGGCCGGCGGGCTGGGCCGGGGCGGGCAGCTGTGCCCGTCCCGGCCCGCCGCCGGCAGACGCCGTCAGGGCACTGTGGAGGGCACCGTGTCGAGGTGTGTCACCGAGTCCGCGCGGTACCCGTTCACCGCTTCCTGGACCTGTGCGGGGGCCAGCACCTGGCCCTGCGCGAAGTACACGTAGTCGACCTTCTGGTCGTACGCCCGGGGCGTACTGCTGTCGACCAGGCCGCCGGAGATGATCCAGTGGTTGAAGTTGATCGACATCGGCGTCTCGGGCAGGTACGGCTGACCGTGGGTGGCGAAGAGCCGGCCGTCCACGTAGTACCGGATGAGTTCCTGGTCGACGGTGACCACCAGGTCGTGCCAGCCGGCAAAGCTCGTCCGCTCCTCGGTGTGGATGTTGACCGCCTCCCACGGATCGGGCCGATAGGTCTCCCACGACGTCGCGTAGAGGATGTTCGCGGGCTCTCCCCAGCCGCCGTTGGGCAGGTACTCGAAGTCGAGCTCGCCGTAGTCCGGGTCCATCGGTGCGTCGAGCGGGGTGATGGTGAAGAACGTCTGCACCATGTGGTCACCGTCAGGGCCGGAGCGCGGAGCGTCGCTGAACCAGACCCGGGCGGCGTAGGTGCCCGCGGTGAACTTCTGCTGGTGGTAGAGCTCCGACTGGCGCGTGCCCGACGGCGTCCCGTCCGTGCTGGTCTCGAGGTTCATCACGGCGTTTCCGCTCTCCTGCGCGAACGTGACGTTCTCGGGCGCCCAGACCACGCCGGGAGCTCCCGGCCCGCCGGCGCCGGACTTCACCGTCCAGCCGCGCTGGGTCAGTCGCGGATCGTTGTGCCCCGTGTAGCTGAAGTCGTCGAAGAGCACGGGGCCGGGTTCCGGGGGGTCGACCGGGCCGCCGCCCGGGTCCTCGTCCCCGGGAACCGTGCCCCAGACGACCTCGCCGCGCACCCGGGCAGTCATCCTGTCCCACGCGGCGTACGACGTGCGGGTCGCGCCGAACGAGTAGTCGTCGCTCTGGTCGATGCGCTGCCAGTCCGCGCGGTGGAACCGCAGCTGCAGGTCGCCCGAGCTCTCGCCCGGAGCCAGCGTGCCGGCACCCGGGCGGAACCCGACCTCCAGGTACCGGTCTGCGGCGGCTTCCGGATCCGCGATCTCCCCGAACGTTCCCGTCACGTTCGCACAGCCGCGGACGGCCCATGAGCAGGCGAACCGGTACTGGCGAACGCCGGGGTCCGCGGAGAAGTAGTAGCGGACAGTGAGGTCGGCGAGCGCGACGGACGAGGTGCCGACGTTCCGGACCTTGAGCCAGGGTTCCACCTGGTCCGTGGTCGGAGAGGTGGCGCTCGTCCGGTACTCGACGACGATGTCCGGCACGTCGTCCGTGCCGGCTGGCGGGGCTGTGCCGGCTGGCGGGGCTGTGCCGGCTGGCGGTGCCGCGACGGCTGCGGGGGTCACGAGCAACAGGGCGACGAGCCCGGCGGCCGCCACGGCGGCGCGGCGCCTCGCGGCGCGGTGTCTGGGCAGGGTGAACACGGTGAACTCCGTTCGTGGGTTCCGGGCGCACCGAACGGGGCGAAACGCCGGGTGCGGAGCGAGGTGACATGCGGTGGAGCGTCGGTGCTGGTACCGGTGGTCACTTCAAGTGGTCAACCGTGGACAACATGGCATAGACCAGTCATGCCGTCAAGAGGTTCGCGTTGCCAACGATCCGCCGGCAACGGTCACCGCATTCCGCGCGCCACGCCGCCGTTTCCTGAGTCCGCGGCGGCCGCCATGCCGGGCGGTCATGGCCCAACGCCGCCCGCGAGCCTAGGATGCGGTGTGAACCAGTGGTAAGCATCGACGGTATTGAAGGAGGCACGGTGGAGGAGATCCGTTTGGGTCCGACACGCAAGCGCGAGCAGGTGCGCGACCGGATCCTCGAGCTCGTCGAGTCGAGCCCGGTGGGTCATCCGTTGCCCTCGGAGCGGGACCTGAGCAAGCAGCTCGGCGTCTCGCGCCCCACGCTGCGCTCCGCGGTGGACGAGCTGGTGGCCGCCGGCGTGGTCATCCGCGAGCACGGCCGCGGGATGTTCGTCGCCCGTGAGAAGGTCACGCAAGAGCTCGTCTCCAACGAGGCTGTCGCCGAGGTCCCCCGGGCGAGCGGCGCCTGGTCGAGTCGCGTCCTGGACCTGACGACGATCGCCGCGGGCCCGCGCGTCGGGCGGAGACTCACACTCTCGCCGTCGGCGCCCGTGACGCACGTCGCCCGCCTGGTACTGGTGGACAACGAGCCGATCGCGATCGAGTATCTGTACTTCCCGGCAAGCGTCGTGCCGGGGCTGGTCGCGCGCGACGTCGAGTCCGGCGACCTCTACGACCTCCTGCGCGAGCGCTACGGGGTCCGGGTCAGCCGAGCGACGCAGTCGATGGAAGCGACCGTGACGAGCGAGCAGGAAGCATCGATCATGGGCGTGGCACCGTTCTCCGCGGCGCTCGTCTTCGAGCGAATCACCCTGGACACGGACGCGCGCCCGGTCGAGTACGTCCACTCGATCTACCGCGGGGACCGCTATCGCATCGTGTCGCGCCTCGCGCTCGACGCGGCGGCGTCCGAAGCGGCGACTTCGGCGGACGGACGCCTACCCGGAGCCCATTACCCAGGCATGCCCGGGAGTCTCGCCGGAGTACGAGCCGCCTACAGGACGAGCGGGGACGTCCAGCCCGCCGAATAAGAGGCCACGTGTCCCCGATCCATGCCGCATCCATGCCGCATCCATTCCGCATCCATTCCGCAGCCCGTGAGGGCGAGCAGCAGGGCAGTGGGCAGAGGGGCGCGCCGGCCGGATGAGGTCAGCCGGACTGCTGACGCCAGCGGTCCAGCAGGGTGGGGATCTCGCCGAGCAGGAACTCGTAGAAGTCGTGCATCTCCGTCAGGCGCCGATGGGCGGGATCGCCGCTCGCGGTGGTGGCGATCCCGGCGGCGGCGGCCTGGAGCATCGCCTGGATGACGGCGTTCTGGCTGGTGAACAGAGTGGCCCAGGCGTTGTCGCGGAGCTGGTAGTGCTCGCGCCGGCTGCCAGGGGCAGGGAGGCGTTCGATCAGGCCGACCGAAAGCAGGGACTTGATCGCGCTGGAGACCGAGCCTGCACTGGCCTCCAGCCGGTCGATGATCTCGCCGGCCGTGACGCTCTCCTGGTCGGTGAACAGGAAGACCGCCAGCGTACGCGCGGCCATGCGCTGCATACCGCCCTCCGTCAGGGTCAGGGCCAGCCGTTCGGCCGCGAGCCACTGTTCGTGCCTGTCAGTCATCTACGCCTCCTCATCGGGACAGAGTACCGGACATGCGGAGCCTTCAGTAATTTCTGAACGTACGGTACGTTGCTCATATCGAACCTCTCGCCAGAGCTTCGATCACCAGCATCCGTCAGCCGTCGGGCTGCCCCTCTCTCCAGGAGCATCATGAAGTTGCTTGTTCTCGGCGGCACCCACCACGTGGGCCGTGCCATCGTGGAGACCGCACTGGAACGCGGCGACGACGTGAGCACGCTCAACCGCGGCCTCAGCCGCGACCCCGCCCCCGGCGTGCGGGCGCTGCTCGCCGACCGCACCGACACCGAGTCGGTGCGGCGGGCAGTGGGTGACGAGGAGTGGGACACGGTCATCGACACCTGGGCCTGGGCGCCCAGGGTGGTGCGCGACAGTGCGCGCCTGCTGGCCGACCGCGCAGGACACTACGGGTACGTCTCCAGCCGCGGCGTGCATCGCTGGCCCTGGCGAGCGGGCGCCGACGAGCAGGCGCCCTTGGTCGACGGAGACCCCGGCAGCACGGACGACACCGACTACGGCGCGGCCAAGCGCGGCGGCGAGCTCGCCGTCCTGGAGTCCTTCGACGAGCGGGCGCTGCTGGCCAGGGCCGGGATGATCCTCGGCCCGTACGAGGACGTCGGCCGCATACCGTGGTGGCTGCGCCGCCTGGAGAAGGGTGGCCGGGTCCTGGCCGCTGCCCCTGCCGACACACCGCTGCAGTACCTCGATGTGCGGGACCTGGCCGGCTGGATGCTCCGGTCCGCCGAACGCGGCCTGAGCGGCGCCTTCACCGTGACCGGCCCACCCGGCGCGATCACCCTCGGCGACCTGCTCTCCACGGCTCTGGAAGTCACCGGCTTCGACACCGAACTGGTGTGGGCGCCGCCGGAGCAGCTCCTGGAGCATGGCCTGCCGCTCGGCATGGAGTTCGGGATACGCATGCCTGACGGCAGCGCGCCGAGCGGCATGCACGACGCCGATATCAGCGCTGCCCTGGCCGAAGGGCTCACCACGCGCCCGCTGAGCCAGACTCTTGCCGACACCTGGGCCTGGCTGCAGGCCGAAGGCGACCCGGTCCCCCGCGCCGATGCGCCTTCCCCCGACACCTGGATGGATGCCGCCGCCGAACAGCTGCTGCTCGACCAGCTCTCACGCTGAGGAAAGGACCACCCGCCATGCGCGCCATCATCATCGGAGCCGGCATCGCCGGCCTGGCCACCGCCCTGCGCCTGCACCAGATCGGCTGGGACACCCTCATCGTCGAACGCGCGCCCGGCCGCCGCGGCGGCGGCTACGCCGTCACCTTCGGCGGCATCGGCTACGACGCCGCCGAACGCATGGGCATCCTGCCCGGCCTGCGAGCCAGGTCCTTCGAGACCACCGAGCTCGTCTACCACAAGAGCGACGGCTCCCGCCGCTTCGCCCTGGACCGCGCCACCATCGCTGCCACCACCGGCGCGCGCTCGATCACCATTCTGCGCGGCGACCTCGAGTCCGTCCTGTACGACAAGGTCCGCGACCACACCACGATCCGCTTCGGCACCACCCTCACCGCCATCGACCAGGACGAGCATGCCGTCCGCGTCACCCTGAGCGACGGCACCGTCGAGACCGCCGACCTGCTGATCGGCGCCGACGGCCTGCACTCGGCCACCCGTGCCCTGCTGTTCGGCCCGGAGGAGGACTTCCTGCTCGACCTGGATCACAGGGTCGCCGTCTTCATGCTCGAGCGGCGGCCGGCAGGCATCGCGCCCGGCGCGACCGGCACCCTGTCATCGCGTGGGCGTACCGCGGCGGTCATCAGCGCCGGGGACGGCCGCAACGTCGCCTTCTTCGGCTACCGCGCCGGCCACGCCCGTCCGGACGAGGACGTCACCACCCAGCTGAACCGCGTCTACGGCGACCTCGGCTGGGTCATCCCCGAAGCCCTCGCCGGGCTTGAGGGGGCCGATTCGGTCTATTTCGATACCATCAGCCAGGTCGTGGCACCGTCCTGGAGCAGCGGCCGAGTGGTGCTGCTCGGCGACGCGGCCTGGTGCGTCACCCTGTTCGCCGGCTACGGCTCAGCGCTGGCCGTTGGCGGCGCCGACCGGCTCGGCACCGAGCTGGCCGCCCACCCTGGCGACATCCTCCGCGCGCTGAACGCGTGGGAGGCAGCCATCCGGCCCGAAGCCGAACGCAAGCAGAGGCTCGGACGCCGGGTCAAGGGCGTCTACGCTCCGGCCAACCCCGTGCTGCTGTGGCTGAGCCTGCTCCCCCTGAGGCTGGCCACCCTTCCTCCGGTCCGCCGATACATGGCCAGCCGCTTCATCAAGGGCTGAGCTCATGGACACAACCGGCGGGCGAATTCAGGATGGAGAAACACACGCCTGTTCAGGACGAGCATTTATTCACCTGCTGCCTAGTATCGAGAGCACAGACGTCGTCGCGAACCCGCTTCACCATTTCCCTGCACAAGCATCTTCTTTCGTCCGCGAATGTTGCGTGATGCAGTTTTTCCAATGGAGAGGGTAGCCTTCGATGAGCATCACCCTGACCGCCTGGAAGTTCCAGCGCGCGCACACAGCAGATTTCGCGGCGCAGACGCTCCGCAAGCTCGCCCGCGAGAGCCTGGCCGTCGTCTACGACACGGCGATCGTGGAGTGGGAGAAGGACGCCACAAGGCCCGCGGCGTCCCAGCTCTACCCGATCACCGACGTGCGCGCCCCCGGCACCGACTTCTGGGGACGTCTATTCGACCTCCTCTTCCTTGTCCCACCTCGCGACGAAATCAACCGCACGCTGAGCCACGCCCTCACGGAACAGGGGATCGACTACCGCTTCATCGCGCGGGTCCAGGAAGGGATCCGGCCGGGGACGTCAGCACTCTTCGTCGTGTCACCGGGCGCCGTCGTGGACGAAATCCGAGACGCTTTCGGCGAGGACCTACCCGAGCTCACCTTCACCAACCTTCGGCCCGGACCGTGTGTGAGCGAATCGGTTTCTCATGAAAGGTAATAGAGGCGTCGCTTACGCGGCCGACTCCCACTGGCCCAATGCCGCGTCTCGAGCAAGGCAAGGTCGGGACATTCTGAAGAGATGACGGGGCGCACCTTGCCACATCTGCGGGAGCTGGTTCACTCCTTCCAGTCCGGTATCTATTTCCAGCGAATCCCGCGACATTCCGGAGGACACCAGACCCCCACCTCGAGGGACCTGGTGAGTCGTCGGCCGCAGCGTCGGCGCCGCGCGGATCGCCGCGCGACTCGCTTCCGCGCGCGGAGGAGGCCTGCACGCGCTGCAGGGAGCGCTACGTAGGTCTCACGTGGAGCAGAGGCCGGACCTGGCGCTGCGTACCGGCCATGTTGGCATGGTGCTTCTCCGTGCTCACCGCTTTCTTCCTCGCGCCGGCGCTCGAGCTGTCAGTGGTCTGGTGCGTCCGGCACGGGTGGCGGCGCGGTGTTCGTCACAGGACAGAGACACCGTCACCGAGCATCTTTGCGCCGATGACCAGCAGCAGGACAGCCATGATCGCCGCGTTGTTGCGGATCATCCACGTCTTCAGCTCATCGAGAGTCCGGGCGGCTCGTGCTCCCATGGCGAAATAGAGGACGACGGGCGTGACCACTCCGATGCTGGCCACCACCGCGAACACGAGCGCGGCTACGACGGTCGTGACGGTGTCCACCGGCTGGGTGGCCGCGATGGCCGCACCACCGGACACGACCAGGAGCAGGTTCTTCGGGTTCACCGCGCCAAGCAGGACCGCCAGCCCGGCGGACTTCACCGGGGTGAACTGCTCGATGGCTGCCATCCACTTCGGCGCCGGCGGCTCGGTGTCGCCCCGTGGCCGGCCCAGCCACTGGCGCACACTGAGGAACACCAGCAGGACACCAAGGCCGATCTTCAACCAGCCTGTCCACTCGGCCGGACCGTCGCCGGGCGCGGCGGCCCCAGCTGCCAGCGCGACAGCACCAACCAGGACGAGAACTGCCAGGAACCAGCCGATCACGAAAGCCAGCGCGTTCGTGCGCGCCCGGGCGCTGACGAGCATCAGCACCACCGCGACGATCGGCAAAGGACTGATGAGAACACCCACTGCCACGGGTAGCGACTGACCTATTGCTGCGCCCATACCGAACACCTCCGCTTGAACACGCCTGGCGACCCGCAGGCCCGACGCTAGGCCCCGATCGCTGGCGAGGAGTCACCCGGACTGGGTGACCCCTCGTGCGTGCGTCACGTACCAGGTCCCGTACTCGGCGCGTCTGGGCCAGATCGCCGGGATGGCGACCGGACCGCGAGTGAGCACCCACGCGTGAACCTGCGCCACGCGGAGGCATACAGGATCAGGGGTAGCCTCTGGCCTTTTCTGGGCGCCTCGCGAGACGGCAAAGGCCGTCGACCAGGTCAGATACCTGGTCGACGGCCTCGGTCGACAGTCTCAGCCGCTCTTGCGGCGGAACATCTTCTGCACGGGGCCGGTCGTCTCCGAGCCGTGCACCGCACCGGTGTTCACATCGCCGGCGGAGGTCCGGCTCCGAGCCGCGTTCTTGCGGTCCAGTGCTTCCCTGAACTTCGCCTTCGCGTCCGTGCTCGGCGCTGTCGCAACCTTGGGCTCTTCAGCGCCCTGGGTCTCGGCCACCTCGGCATTGGGCTTCTCGTCCGTCACACCGATCACCTCCTCTTGTTTCGGGGGTCCCTCGATCGGGTCCGTCGTCGGGCCCAGCCTGCACCACGGCACAGCCGGGTGCCAACATTTTTGGTCACCGCCTGGCGTCAGGCACGACATCGCGTCGCGACCGGGCCGTCACGGCGGACCTACGCCTGGGCCGCCTCCCGCTCGGCACGCTCCGCGCGCAGCGAGGTGATGGCGCTCTCGAAGTCCTCGAGCGAGTCGAACGACTGGTAGACGCTCGCGAACCGCAGGTAGGCCACCTCGTCGAGCTCGCGCAGCGGGCCCAGGATCGCGAGACCCACCTCGTAGGCGTCGATCTCCGCGCTGCCGTTGCTGCGCAGGGTCTCCTCGACGCGCTGGGCCAGGATCGCGAGGTCGTCGTCGCTCACCGGACGCCCCTGGCACGCCTTGCGCACACCCGCGGCGACCTTGTCGCGGCTGAAGGGCTCGGTGGCACCGGACCGCTTGACCACGGACAGGCTCGCGGTCTCCACGGTGGTGAACCGTCGGTTGCAGTTCGGGCACTGCCGTCGGCGCCGGATCGACAGGCCGTCGTCGGCGGTCCGCGAGTCCACCACGCGCGAGTCGGCGTGGCGACAGAACGGGCAGTGCATGCTCACTCCTGCGTGGTCGACCACCGACCGGAGGCCTCCGGTCGCGCCCCGACCGTAAGCGGGCAAACCACCCCCATGCAACATCGCCGCAACATTTGACGACGAATCGAGGCCTCTCATCACTCCTTGGGAAGGAGCAACAGCTCCCCGACCCGGAGCGTACCGGTCGACATCTCGTTCAGATCCTGCAGCCTGCCGACCGCGTGCCGCACGTCCTCGCCAGGTTTCGCGATCTCCTGGGCAAAGCCCCAGAGCGTCTCCCCCGGCTGCACCGCGTGCACCCGGACCTCCGTGGGTTCACCCGGAGAACTGGCGACCGCGGTCGCGCCCCATGTGACCATGGGTGCGAGAACCAGCATGGCCAGGAGGACCAGGACCACGCGGCCCCGCCGCGTGAGCCGCAGGCCGGCCAGGCCGAGCCTGCCGGCCAGCGTCCGCTCCTCCGCGGGGCCGTGCGCCGGGCTCGCGACCGGTCGGGCCGCTGGTGCGTACGCCCTGCCGTATGCCGGCGCGTATGCCTGCCCGTACGCCTGCCCATACGTCGGGGTGTACTGCCGCAGCGGGATCACGTCCCCCATGGCCCCTCCTCGAAGAGTGACTGAGCTCTTGTCGTTCATACAAGCGTTCGTCGAACGCCCGTACCATTGTGTAGCACGGGACACCGTCGATGTCGAGACACGCTCGAACATTCGTTTGAGCCGAGCGAGTTTGTGATCTAGAGTGGGTCACGCATGGGAGAACATTTGTCGGAACGGGAGGGGCACGGGCATGACGGGACGGGACGGGACCAGCGACACGAGAGCCGTCGACACGGCACTCTCCGGCGTCGCCACGCTGGACGCACCAAGCGACAAGGCGGTCGCTGACGTGCACGCGATCTCTCCGACAGACCGCCTCACCGAGCGTCAGCGCCTCGTGCTGGACACGATTCGGCAGTCGTTCGAGACGCGGGGCTACCCGCCGTCGATGCGTGAGATCGGTGAGGCCGTCGGGCTGGCCAGCCCGTCGAGCGTCAAGCACCAGCTCCAGATGCTCGAGAAGAAGGGCTTCCTGCGCCGCGACCCCAACCGGCCGCGCGCCATGGAGCTCGTGGAGCCGTTGGCCGAGCAGGTCGACAAGCCGACCCGGGGTGAGATCCACTGGCCCGAGCCGCGCCGTAGCGGCCAGGTCCACTGGGGCGGTTCGGTGCCGGACGACGCCAGCACTCCTCCGCCGTCGTACGTCCCGCTCGTCGGCCGCATCGCGGCCGGTGGCCCGATCCTTGCCGAGCAGGTCGTCGAGGACGTGTTCCCGCTCCCCCGCCAGCTGGTGGGCGACGGCGAGCTGTTCCTCCTCAAGGTCGCCGGCGACTCGATGGTCGACGCCGCGATCTGCGACGGGGACTGGGTCGTCGTACGGCGCCAGAACGTTGCCGAGCAGGGCGAGATCGTCGCCGCCATGATCGACGGCGAGGCCACGGTCAAGACGTTCAAGCAGGCCGACGGCCACGTGCTGCTGCTGCCGCAGAACCCGGCCTACGAGCCCATCCCGGGCGACGAGGCCCAGATCCTGGGCCGTGTGGTCGCGGTGCTGCGCAGCCTGTAGGGGTCCCGACCAGCGACGGACAGGTCTCGACGAGCCCGATCGAAGGATGGCCACGGCCATCGTCGATCGCGCTCGTCGAGACCTTCTTGTTTCCCGCTCCTTCTAGCGCCGAAGCGATCTAGAAGCCGAAGCGCTTCTGCACCGCCCGCACACTGTCCGCGGACGCGCGCAGACCGGCAAGCTCGTCGTCGGACATCGGCACGCGCACATTGTCCGTCACACCGCGCCGGTCCACGAGCGACGGCACGGAGAGGCACACGTCGCCGATGCCGTAGTAGTCGTCCAGCAGCGACGACACCGGCATGATGCGCCGCTCGTCCTTGAGCACCGCCTCGATGATGCGGGTCCCGGCCAGGCCGACCGCATAGTTGGTCGCGCCCTTTCCCGCGATGATCCGGTACGCGGACTCGACCACCTCGTGGTGCACCTCCGCGCGCACCGCGTCGTCGAGCGGCGGGTTGTCGCCCAGCGGCTCCCAGTCGAGGAGCGGGACGCCGCCGATCGATGCGGAGCTCCACAGGGCGATCTCCGAGTCGCCGTGCTCGCCGGCGATGTAGGCGTGCACGTTCCCGACCGCCACACCGCAACGCTCGGCGAGCACCACACGCAGCCGGGACGAGTCCAGGACGGTGCCGCTGCCGAACATCCGCTCGCGCGGCAGCCCGGAGATCTGGAGCGCCGCGTAGGTCACGACGTCCACGGGGTTGGTCACGATCAGATAAGTGGCGTCCGGGGCGACGTCGACGAGTCCGGGCAGGATCTCGCGCATCAGCCCGATGGTTCCCTCGGCGAGGTCGATCCGGGACTGCCCGGGCTTCTGCTTGGCACCCGCGGTCACGACGACGACGTCGGCACCCGCGCACACGGCGACGTCGTCCGAGCCGATCACCTGCGCCTGGGAGGTGAACATCAGGCCGTGCTGCAGGTCGAGCACCTCGGCCTCGACCTTCGACCGGTTGATGTCGTGCAGGGCGATGGTCCGCGCCGATCCGCGCGCGAGCGCCGCGAAGGCCAGCGTGGACCCCACGGCACCCGCCCCCACCACGGCGAGCTTGGTGGTACGGGAGCCGGATGACGGGGTGGCCGGGATGTCCGAAAGGGCTGCCATGCCTCCAGGCTATGTGTCCAGCCTCGCCAACGCGGCGCGGACCAGCGACGAGTCCGTGGTGGGCCAGAACCCGGGCATCGAACGGGTCAGGAACGACGCGTAGCGGGCGGTCGCGAGCCGGGGGTCCAGGACCGCCACCACCCCCCGGTCGTCCATGCTCCGCACCAGACGCCCGGCACCCTGCGCGAGCAGCAGGGCCGCGTGCTGCGCGGAGACCGCCATGAACCCGTTGCCGCCCGCCTGCTCGACCGCGCGGGCGCGCGCCGCCTTGACCGGGTCGTCCGGACGCGGGAACGGGATGCGGTCGATGAGCACGAGCTGGCACGACGGCCCCGGGACGTCGACGCCCTGCCACAGGGACAGCGTGCCGAACAGGCAGGTGGCCGGGTCCTCGGCGAACTGACGCACCAGTGTGGGCAGCTGGTCGTCACCCTGCGCCAGGATCGGGAAGTCCAGTCGCTCGCGCATGGCCTCCGCCGCCGCGTTGGCCGCACGCCGGGACGAGAACAGGCCGAGCGTGCGCCCGCCGGCGGAGGTGATGAGCTCGGCGATCTCGTCGAGCTGCGCCTCTGTCGTCGGCTCGCGACCGGGGGCCGGCAGGTGCCGCGCCACGTAGAGGATGCCCTGGCGCGGGTAGTCGAACGGGCTGCCGGCGTCGAGGCCCTGCCACGGCGGGGCGTCCTCGCCCTTGAGACCGATCGTGGCCGCCACCGGCTCGAACGTGCCACCCAGCGCAAGCGTCGCCGACGTGAACACGCCGGTCGCCTCGCCCAGCAGGTGGGTCCGGATCAGCCCGGCCACGTGCAGCGGCGCCGCGTGCAGGCGTGTCACGTTGTCACCGAAGCCGCCCCAGCCGTTGTCCGGGCGCGAGCACCACAGCACGTCGGCGGTCGTGTCCTTGAACGCCATGCGCTCCGCCGTCTCGAACAGCTGGAGCATGGCACCCTGCGCCATCTTCAGTCCCGGCTCCGGCTGGCCGGCGGGCTGCCCCTTGCCGCCCCCGGCCTCCGGCTTCAGCGTGCTCAGCACCTCGCGGGCGGCGTCACGTACCGCGCCGACCGCCGCACGCAGCTCGTCCGGCAGACCGTTCGGGAACCGCTCGGCGGGCGCTGTCACCAGCAGGGTCCCGAGGGCTTGCGCCGCCTGGTCGAGGGCGTCGGTGTTCGTTCCGGCGTGCCGCCGGGCCAGGCGGGCGGCGCTCTCCACCGAGGCCATCGACAGGTCCACCGTGGCCGACGACGTGACCCGGTCCGTGAGCTCGTGCGCCTCGTCCACGACCACGACGTCGTGCTCCGGGAGGATGCCCGGGCTGCCCGTGGCCGCGATGCCGAGCATCGCGTGGTTCGTCACCACCACGTCCGCCTCCCGGGAGGTGGTGCGCGCCTTGTCCGGGAAGCACTCGGCGAGCATGGGGCACTTGCCACCCAGGCACTCCATGGCGGTGACCGAGACCTGCCGCCAGGCCCGGTCCGGCACGCCCGGCACGAGGTCGTCGCGGTCCCCCGACTCCGTCTCCCCGGCCCACTCGTGCAGGCGCCGGACGTGGTCGGCGAGCGTCGCCCCGTCGTCCTTGCGCCGGCCGCGAGCACCACCGGGGACCGCGGGCTCCTCGGTGCGGGGGTGGTCCTCGCCGCCGGGCAGGTCGAACAGGGTGGGCTCGTCGGCGGGATACCCGCCGCCGACCTTGTGCACGCAGAGGTAGTTGTGCCAGCCCTTGAGGAGAGCGATCCGCGGTTCGCGCGGGAGCTGGGGCGTCACGGCCTTGGCGACGAGCGGGAGGTCGCGCGTGATGACCTGGCGCTGCAGGGCCAGGGTGGCCGTCGAGATGATGACCTTGCTGCCGGACGCGACCGCGTGCCGGACGGCGGGCACCAGGTAGCCGAGCGACTTGCCGGTACCGGTACCCGCCTGGACGAGCAGGTGCTCGCCCTTCTCGATGGCCTCGCCGACCGCTACCGCCATGCGGTGCTGACCGTCCCGGCGCCCACCGCCCAGCTCGCCGACGGCGAGGTCGAGAAGCTCCTCGACCTCGGGAATCCGCTCGGCGGCACTGGTTGCGGTAGGGGCGTCGGGAAGGCTGGTCACACGTTCGATCCTAGGCCGGACCACCGACATGCACCCCACGTCGTCCACAGGTATCTGCGGGCGGCGGGCGGTCGGCGGGAGGGCTACCCCTTGACCGCCCCACCCAGGCCGGCTCCGCTGAGGAACAGGCGCTGGAAGGCGAGGAAGAGGGCGATCGGCAGCACCGTGGAGATCGCGAGCGCCGCGAGGAAGACATCGAGCTCCAGGTAGGGCGCGATGGCCGGCAGCCGGACGGACAGGGGCTGGTGGGCCGGGTCGGGAAGCACCAGCAGCGGCCAGAGGTAGTCCTTCCACGCGGCGATGACGGCGAACACGGAGACGACGCCGAGGATGGGCCTGGACATCGGGAGGACGATGCTCCACAGCAGCCGGAAGGGTCCGGCGCCGTCGACGCGGGCGGCCTCGAAGATCTCGCGCGGGAGGCCGTCGAAGAACCGTTTGACGAGGAGCACGTTGAACGCGCTGGCGCCCATGGGCAGCCAGACGGCCCAGAACGTGTTGAGCAGGCTGACGTGGACGATCGGCAGGTCGAGGATGGTCAGGTACAGCGGCACGAGGAGCACGACGGACGGCACGAAGAGCGTCGCCAGGACGAGCCCGAAGATCACGTTGCCGTACCTGGGCCGGAGCACGGACAGCACGTAGCCGCCGGTGGTGGCGACCAGGATCTGGAAGAACCAGGCCCCGACCGCGATGATCAGCGTGTTGACGAAGTAGTGGTCGATCTCGGCCCGGGTCCACGCGGTGGCGAGGTTCGCCCAGTCGATCCCGGTGGGGAACAGCCCGAGGGGGTCGCGCAGGGTCTCCTGGGTCGGGGTGACGGCGGCCTTCGCGAGCCAGAGGATCGGCCCGAGCCCGACGACGACCAGGGTGACCAGCAGGCCGCCCTGCAGTACCCCGAGGGAGCCTCGTACGCTCGGCCGGCGCCGGTCGTGGGAGGAGACGATGCCCCGTTCGGGCCGCTCGGGCCGGGTGGCGCGCCGGCGGGCGAGGGCCGGGGTCCGGGTGTTCGCTGCCATGTCAGCTGCTCCAGGGTCGGGTCACGCGGAAGTACACCGCGGAGAGGACGGCCAGGACGCCGGCGAGCATCAGGCTCAGGGCGGTCGCGGCCCCGTAGTTGCCGCCGAGGCTGCTCCCGAACGCGTAGTCGTAGATCAGCATCAGGACCGTGAGGGTGGCGTTGTTGGGCCCGCCCCCGGTGAAGAGGAATGGCTCGAGGAACACCTGCGCGGTGCCGATCACCTGCAGGATGAGCGTGATGAAGAGGACGCCGCGCAGCTGGGGCAGCGTCACGTGCCAGATCTTGCGCCACACGCCGGCGCCGTCGACCTCCGCCGCCTCGTAGAGCTCGGTGCGCACCCCGACGAGGGCGGCGAGGTAGATGATGACGGTTCCGCCGGCCGCCGCCCAGGTCGCTTCGAGAACCAGGGACGGCATGGCGCTGGTGGCGTCCTGGAGCCACGGGTACGGGCCGAGCCCGACCCAGCCCGCGATGGTGTTGAAGACGCCGGTGTCCGAGGCGTCGTAGAAGAACTTCCAGAGCAGCACCGCCACGACGGGCGGCACGACGACGGGCAGGTACGCCAGCGCGGAGAACAGGCCCCGCATCTTGCGCACCTCGCTCATCAGGACCGCGGCGGCCAGCGGCAGCGGGTACCCGAAGACCAGCGCGAGCAGGGCGAACCACAGCGTGTTCCGCACGGCCTTGCCCAGTAGCGGGTCCTGCAGCACGAACACGAAGTTGTCGAGCCCCACGAACACGGGGGCCGTGACGAGGTTGGTCTCCTGGACGCTCATGACCAGCGCGCGTCCGATCGGGAACCAGGAGAAGACGCCGAACACGAGGATCATCGGCAGCGCGATGACCAGGGTGCTCAGGCCGCCGTCGCGCAGCCATTGCCGGGGCGTGCCGCGCCGGGCACGGCGGGGCCTCGTGGGTGACGGCGGGGGTGGTGCCGGAGCCGTGGCTCGCAGCGGGCTGGAGATGGTCGTCATCGTGGATCCTTCGCTTCGGTGGCCGAGCCCGCCCCGACGGGCGAGCTCGGCCAACGGGAGGTCAGCTGCGGTCGAGCAGGCCCTGGACCTGGGTCTGCGCATCAGCGAGGAGCGCGTCGATGTCCGCGTCCTCGTCCGTCAGCACCGCCTGGACCACCGGGTCGAGCGCCGCGTACACCTCCTGGGTGGCGACGGAGGGCTCGGGGATGACCGGCTGGTCGAACATCTGCTCCGTCATGGGCGCGAAGTTCTCCAGCGGGACGTTGACGAGATCCTTGATCCAGCTCTGCTGCTGCTCGTAGGTCGCCTGGTCGAAGATCGGCAGGGCCGGCGCGCCGACGGGCTGGTCGGTCCTGGCGGCGATCTCGGCCTCGGCGACGGCCGCCTCCTGGTCGGTCAGCTTGGAGATGTAGTAGAAGTCGATCCACTTCACCGCTGCCGCCTGTTCCGCCTCGGACGCCGCCGAGCTGACCGCGGCGAGCGTGCCGCCGCCGAGCGTGCCGGCGTCGTCGCCTTCCAGCGGCAGCACCGTCACGCCGTACTCGTCGGGGTTCATCTGGTTCTGGGTGAACAGGTTGGGGTAGTTCGCCCCGCCCGAGACGTACATGCCGATCTTGCCGGCGGCGAAGTCCTGGTTGATGGTGCTCCAGTCGTACAGGAAGCTCGCGCCCATGGAGTTGTCCTCCCAGCGCATCTCCCGCAGCATCTCGAGAGCCTGGGCCGTGGCGTCGTTGTCCACGGTGGCGGTCGCCTCCTCGCCCTCGCCCTCGACGACGCGGCCGCCGAGCGCGTAGGTCTCGGTGGTGAGGATCCAGCCGCCCGTGTTGCTCTGTGTCATGTGGGCGTACCCGGCCTGGCCGGTCTTGTCCGCGATGACCTTGGCGGCCTCACGCACCTCGTCCCACGTCGCGGGCGGGTTGTCCGGGTCGAGCCCGGCCTCCTCGAAGAGCGCGCGGTTGTAGTGCAGTCCCTGGTTGTAGGCGGAGATCGGGACGGCCCACATGCCGCCGTCGGTGTCCTGGCCCGCCTCGGCGATGGTGGGGTTGAACTGGTCCGCGTAGGGCAGCTCCGCGACGAGCTCGCTGATGTCGGCGATCTGCTCACGCTCGATGAGGGCGCGACCGTCGGTGAACGGGATCGGGAAGACGTCGGGCAGCGTGCCGCCGGCGAGCTCGGCGGCGAACGTCGTGCCGGACCAGGTGAACTCCTTGGTCGCGACCTGGATGTCCGGGTTCACCTCCTCGAACTGCAGGATGCGCTCCTCGAAAGCACTGATCGCCTCCGGCTCCAGGCCGGCGTCGATGGCGACCTCGATGGTGACCGGCCCGGTGGGCTCGGCGGCAGGCTCTTCGGACGAGCCACAGGCCGTGAGGGTTACCGCGACGGACAGGACGCCCACCAGGGCGATCGCCGCGCGCTTCTGTGCTGACTTCATTGTCACTCCTTGGTCGTGTGCCGCTGGGGCGGCATCTCTGGGGTAAGCACTGCTGGGAAAGCCGTTGAGCAGGGGGAAGGCGGGGAATCAGGACGGCAGGTCGAGCCAGACAGCTGTGTCCGGCCCGACGTCGCCGTCGACGGGACCGCTCGCCAGGAGCACCGTGGCTCCGGCGGGGAGCGGGACGGGAGCCGTCCCGAGGTTGACGACGCACGCGAAGCGAGCGCCGCGGGCGAACGCGACGACGTTGTCGCCCTCGTCGTCCAGGTCGAGGTCGAGGTCGAGCCACGCGAGCTCCTCGGAACGCAGCGCGGGGAGGTCGCGCCGCAGGTGCAGCGCCCGACGGTAGAGACTCAGCATCGAGTCCGGGTCGCCGTCCTGGCTCGCCACCGAGTAGTCCGGCCAGTCGGCGGGCTGGGGTAGCCAGGGCGCGCCGCCGCCGTCGGGCCCGAACCCGAGGCTCGGGCCGGTACGGGTCCACGGGAGCGGCACGCGGCAGCCGTCCCGGCCGGGGTCGACACCCTCCGACCGGAAGTGCATGGGGTCCTGGATGAGCTCGCGCGGCACGTCCGCCTCGGGCAGGCCGAGCTCGTCTCCCTGGTAGACGTACAGGGCGCCCGGCAGCGCCGCGACCAGCAGCGCGGCGGCCCGCGCCCGGCGGGTGCCGAGCTCCAGGTCGGACGGCGTGCCGAACCGCTTGGCCGCGAAGTCGAAGGACGAGTCCTCACGTCCGTACCTGGTCACGGGCCGGGTGACGTCGTGGTTCGACAGCACCCAGGTGGCGGGCGCTCCCACGGGGGCGTGCGCCTCGAGGGTCATCCGGATCGACTCGCGCAGCTCCTTGGCGTCCCAGGGGCGGGCCATGAAGTCGAAGTTGAACGCCGTGTGCATCTCGTCGGGGCGCAGGTACTGGGCGAAGCGTTCGTGATCCGCGAGCCACACCTCACCGACGAGCACCCGCGGCTCGGCGTAGGAGTCGGCGACGCGCCGCCAGCCGCGGTAGATGTCATGGATCTCGTCGCGGTCCAGGTGCGGATGCTCCCCCGGGCCCACCGTCTCCGGCACCTCTGGCAGCGCGGGATCCTTGACGATCAGGGCCGCCGAGTCGATCCGGATGCCTGCCGCGCCCCGGTCGAACCAGAACCGCAGGACGTCCTCGTGCTCCTGCCGGACGTCGGGGTGGTTCCAGTTCAGGTCTGGCTGTTCCGGTGTGAACAGGTGCAGATACCACTGCCCGGGTGTGCCGTCCGGGTTCGTCGTGCGGGTCCAGGTCTGCCCCTGGAAGCTCGACACCCAGCCGGTCGGGATCTGCGCCCCGTCCGGCCCCCCGCCGTCGTGGAACCAGAATCGCTCGCGCTCCGGCGAGCCGGGGCCGGCCGCCAGAGCCGCGCGGAACCATTCGTGCTCCGCCGATATGTGGTTGGGGACCACGTCGACGATGGTCCGGATGCCCAGCTCGCGGGCCTCGGCGATCAGCGCCTCGGCGTCGTCCAGGGTGCCGAACGCCGGGTCGATCCGACGGTAGTCCCGCACGTCGTAGCCGCCGTCCGCCAGGGGCGAGGCGTACCAGGGCGTGTACCAGATGGCGTCCACCCCCAGGTCACGCAGGTAACCCAGCCGGGAACGGACACCGGCGAGGTCACCGGTGCCGTCGCCGTTCCCGTCCGCGAAGCTGCGGGGGTAGACCTGGTAGATCACCGCACTGCGCCACCAGTCGTGCCCGGCGGGGCGCTGTGCTGCTGCAGGCTCGGACGTCGTCGTCATGCAGTGAACCGTAAGTCACGTGACAACGAACGCGCAAGAACTCGACAGGAACCTTATTGATTCGTGACAACCTTCGCCGCGGCGGTGGAGGCGCGGACCACGAGCTCCGGCTCGAAGAGCAGCTCGTCGCGCGGCACGTCGCTGCCGTCGATGAGCGCGGCGAGCAGGTCGACGGCGGCGCGGCCCATCGGCTCGATCGGCTGGCGCACGGTCGTCAGGGCCGGATCGGTGGAGTTCATCAGCGCCGAGTCGTCGAAGCCGACCACCGACACGTCCGCCGGGCACGACAGCCCGACGCGCCGCACCGCGCGGATCGCACCGAGCGCGAGCGGGTCGCTGGCGCAGACGATCGCGGTGGCGCCCCGCTCGATCAGGCGGTTGGCCGCCGCCTGGCCGCTCTCCAGGGAGTACTGCGAGTGCACCACCAGGTCGGCGTCGAGCGCGAGGCCGTGCCGCTTCGCGAACCGGTGGGCGGCGTCAAGCTTGCGCTCCGACGGGACATGATCGGCCGGGCCCAGCAGCAGGCCGATCCGCTGATGACCCAGCGACGCGACGTGGCCCATCGCCTGCTCGATCGCCACGAGGTCGTCGGTGGCGACGCGTGGGAAGTCCAGGTCCTCGATCGACGCGTTCATGAGCACGACGGGCAGTCCAAGGTCCTCCAGCCGCCGGTAGTGGGAGTGGTCGGCCTCTCGCTCCGCGTAGAAGCCACCCGCGAAGATCACGCCGGAGACCTGCTGCTGCAGCATGAGGTCGATGTACTCGGCCTCGGTGACGCCGCCGGCGGTGCGCGTGCAGAGCACCGGCGTGTACCCCTGCTGGGCGAGCGCGCCGCCGATCACCTCCGCGAACGCGGGAAAGATCGGGTTCACCAGCTCCGGCAGGACCAGCCCGACGAGCTTGCCGCGACTGCCCCGCAGCTTGGTGGGCCGCTCGTAGCCCAGCACGTCGAGGGCCGTGAGCACCGCGTCCCGGGTGCCCTGGGACACCCCGGGCTTCCCGTTGAGGACACGGCTGACCGTCGCCTCGCTGACCCCTACCTTCTTCGCCACATCCGCTAACCGTCTCGACATGACGTCGATCCTAGTCACGGACAACGCAAACCGCTTGCAGGGGTTTCATACTCCTGCAAGCGGTTTGCGTTGCCGACGTCGGACGCCGACCGTGCATCAGGACACGACGGCGACCCGCTCCAGCTCGGTGGCGAGCTGCTCGTCCACGCGGCCACGCAGGTGCGTACCCGTCGCGACGTGCTCGGTCAGGTCGATGTCCCCGTGCTCGTGCACGCGGTGCACCAGGTCGCCGCGCTCGTACGGCACCACGAGGTCGATCTGGATGCCCGGGCGAGGCAGCTCGGCGGCGATCCGGGCCCGGAGCTCGGCGATGCCCTCTCCCGAGTGCGCCGAGACCACGGCGGTGTGCCGCTCGCGCCGCTGGATACGACCGACGACCGTCGGGTCGGCGATGTCGGCCTTGTTCAGCACCACGATCTCGTGGACGTCCTCGAACGCCGGGATCTCGGACAGCACCTCCCGGACAGCGGCGATCTGGCCCTCCGGGTCCGGGTGGGACGCATCGACCACGTGCAGCAGGATGTCGGCGTCGCCGACCTCCTCCAGCGTGGACCGGAACGCCTCGATGAGCTGGTGCGGCAGGTGCCGCACGAACCCGACCGTGTCCGTGAAGGTGTAGACGCGGCCGTCCTCGGTCTTGGTACGGCGCACCGTCGGGTCCAGCGTGGCGAACAGCGCGTTCTGGACCAGGACGCCCGCGCCGGTCAGCGCGTTGAGCAGCGAGGACTTGCCCGCGTTCGTGTAGCCCGCGATGGCGACCGCCGGGATCGCGTTGCGCTTGCGGCTCAGCCGCTTGGTCTCGCGGGCCGGCTTCATCGCGACGATCTCGCGCCGCAGCTTGGCCATCCGGTCGCGGATGCGCCGCCGGTCCAGCTCGATCTTGGTCTCACCGGGACCACGCGAGCCCATGCCGGCACCCGCGCCGCCCACCTGGCCACCGGCCTGGCGGGACATCGAGTCGCCCCAGCCGCGCAGGCGCGGCAGGAGGTACTCGAGCTGGGCGAGCTCGACCTGGGCCTTGCCCTCCCGGGACTTGGCGTGCTGAGCGAAGATGTCGAGGATCAGAGCCGTCCTGTCGACGACCTTCACCTTGACCACGTCCTCCAGCGCACGGCGCTGGGAGGGTGCGAGCTCGCTGTCGACGATCACCGTGTCGGCGCCCGTCGCCAGGACCACCTGGGCCAGCTCCAGCGCCTTGCCGGAACCCAGGTACGTGCCCGGGTCGGGCTTCTGCCGACGTTGCAGCATGCCGTCCAGCACCTGGGAGCCGGCCGTCTCTGCCAGAGCGGCGAGCTCGCGCAGCGAGATCTCCGCGTCACGGGCCGCGCGCTCGCCTCCCGAGTACAGGCCGACGAGCACCACCTTCTCCAGGCGGAGCTGCCGGTACTCGACCTCGGTGACGTCCTCGAGCTCGGTCGACAGACCGGCTACGCGACGCAGCGCCGTGCGCTCCTCGAGCTCCAGCTGGTCACCGTCAGCCACGGTGTGCACCGTGTCGCCGTCGGCACGTGCGGTCCCCGCCCGAGCGAGAACCCGTGCCACGACATCGTTCGCGATCGCCTGGGCATCTGCCTGGACTGCGCGGAGTTCGGGCGTCTCCTCTGCGGGGAGCTCGGGCTCTGTCGGGGTGTGGGTCATGTATTACCTAACTCTCGGTTGTTCGTGCTCAGTACAACAAGGATCCCACGGCCGAAAGTCCCGCGGCTATGTCTTTCCCGCACCGACCGCCGTCGACCCGCTGGCTGTGGATAACCACCCCTGGCCGACCGCGGCCGCTGCCAGACTTGACGGGCAACCTCACCACGCCGATCAGGGGGCCGGAGATGCTCGAGGAACAACCACAGCAGAGGCAGTCACGGACCGGCACGACCTGGACCGAGGAAGAGAACGAGCAGGTGGTGGCGCTGGTGCGCAGCGGGGCGGACCTGGACGCAGTCGCGGACGGGGTCCGGCGGTCCAGCACGTCGGTGGTGGCCCGCCTGCGGCGGATGCTGCCGCTGGAGCACCGGTCCTGCCCGAACGACCGCGTGGTCCTTGCGCTCCGCGAACACCTGCGCGACCCCGACTACGACTGGCAGGGACAGATGCTCCTGACGCTGCCGCCGCGCCCGGTGGTCAACCCGCCCGCGATCGTCCGTGAGGGCCTCGCCGGCCTGGCGGACGACGACCTGGTGACCGTCGCGCACAGCGTCCTGCTCGACGACCGCGTCGCCACGGCCGACCTGCGCGGCCGTCTTGTCGCCGAGGTGAAGCAGCGCGGGCTCGCGGACCGGGTCGGGCAGTCTCACGAGTCGTACCTGGCCACCCACCGGGAGCTCACGGGATTCCGCGACCTGGACGAGCAGGTTCATCGCTGGTCGAAGGCCGTGGGCCTCACGGTGCACCGGAACCCGTACGCCT
The DNA here is from genome assembly GCF_028994775.1 of Promicromonospora iranensis. Lineage (GTDB taxonomy): Bacteria > Actinomycetota > Actinomycetes > Actinomycetales > Cellulomonadaceae > Promicromonospora > Promicromonospora iranensis_A. The sequence continues at coordinate 166,369 of NZ_JAJQMN010000006.1, forward strand.
GGGCGGACGGCCCGTGGTAGCGACGCCTGCCGCCGACGCCTGCGGCCGGCCCACCGCCGGTCAGAAGTCCAGCCGCAGCACCCGGCGCCGTTTCGTCGGCCGGCTGACCTCCGTCAGCCCGGCTGCCTCGAACGGGCCGGCCGTGCCAACGTTGACCTCGCCCCAGGAGATCTCCCGCCCCGGGTCGGGCACTATCGGATATCCCTCGACGGCCTGGGCGCCCCGCTCCCGCGCGTGCTCGACGGCGGCCGCCGCCAGGTCGTACATCAAGCCCTGCTTGCGGTAGCCCGCGCGGATCGCGAAGCACGTGACGGCCCACACGCCGTCGTCGTCCTTGTCCTCGTGCCGGCCCGCCCACGGGACCTGGCTGCCGCGGTAGCGGACGAACTCGGTGCGGGGCGCCACCGCCACCCAGCCGGCGGGCTCACCGTCGACGTACCCGACCAGGGCGCCCGACGTCGGCGCGTCCGGACCGGCGTCGAGCTGGTCGCGCAGGTGGTGAGTGCGCTCCTCGACCGACAGGTGCCACCAGGCGCCGTCGCCCAGCCGGATACGCTGGCACTGGCAGTGGTGGGCGCCGCCGCGTGTGCCGAACACCACCTACACGTCGTCCCACCGGTCCGGGGTCGCCGGCACGATCTCCATGACGGAAGGCTGGCACCGGTCATCCTGCCCGGCAAGCGCCTAGGATCGTCCGGTGTCCACCGACCACTACTTCACCGCGCAGCCCGCCTCGGACGACGAGCGCCGCATCCGCACCGTCCACCTCGCCGGTCGGGAGCTGGAGGTCGAGGTGGCACCGGGAGTCTTCTCACCCGGCGGGGTCGACAAGGGCACAGCGGTGCTGCTGAGCGGGGTGCCCACGCCCCCGCCGTCGGGCAACCTGCTCGATCTGGGGTGCGGCTGGGGGCCCATCACGATCTCCCTCGCGCTGGAGGCGCCGCACGCCACCGTGTGGGCCGTCGACGTCAACGAGCGGGCCCTCGACCTGGTGCGCCGCAATGCCGAACGTCTCGGCCTGGACAACGTCAGGGCAACCCTGCCGGACGAGGTGCCCGCGGACCTCGAGTTCGACGTGTGCTGGTCCAACCCTCCGATCCGAGTGGGCAAGCAGGCGCTGCACGACCTCCTCACGCGCTGGCTCCCCCGGCTCGCGGACGGCGCCGAGGCCTGGCTCGTGGTGCAGAAGAACCTGGGGTCCGACTCGCTGGCGCGCTGGATCACCGACACGCTCGGTCTCCCGGTGGACCGGGAGGCGTCGTCCAAGGGATTCCGCATCCTGCGCGTGGCGGGCTGACGCCGCACGTCGGCCGCGTCTCGCCCCCGGCCGAGCGGCCCGCTCGGCGCTGCGCCGTTCCCTAGCGCGCGACCTGCCCGGAGTAGACCAGCTCCGCGGGCCCCGCGAGCTCGACGTTTCCGCTGGGCAGGACCCGCACCCGCACCTCGCCGCCGGGCACCTCGACGATCCACGTGTCGGGGGCCCCGTCGCCGGACGACCCTGCCTGCCAGGTCCGTACCGCGAGCGCCGCGGCGCACGCGCCGGTGCCGCACGACGGCGTCTCGCCCACGCCGCGCTCGTGCACCCGCATGCGGAGGCGGCCGACGACGCCGTCCGGGCCCTCCTCCTCACCGAGCGGCACCACGAGCTCGACGTTGGTGCCGTGCGGGGGCGGGGGCGCTACCTCAGGGGCGTGGAAGAGCTCGAGCGACTCCAGCTCGTCGAGGCTCGCGAGGGCGACGACCGTGTGGGGGTTGCCGAGGTCCACGCTCAGGGCGGGACGGGGTGCGGTCCACCCGTGGACCGCGACAGCGGCGTCGTACCCGTCGGCCGCGGCGGACTCGCCGCCGGGCAGGAACCAGGGCCCCATGTCGACGGCGTACCAGCCACCGGGCTCCTTGGTGACGCGCTTGACGCCGGCGCGCGTGCCGACGCTGAGGGGGCCCACGGAGAGGTCGGCGAGCCCTTCCTGCTCGGCGAAGGCCGCGAAGACCCGCACGCCGTTGCCACACATCTCGGCCACGGAGCCGTCGGAGTTGCGGTAGTCCATGAACCACTCCGCCGTCGGGTCCGCGGTGAGGGCGTCCTGGGCTGCCTGCTCGCCGGCGCGGGCGAGCGCCGCGGTCGGCGCGAGCCGGATCACGCCGTCGCCGCCGACGCCGCTGCGCCGGTCGGTCAGTCTGCGCACGTCCCGCGGCTCGAGCTCGAGCACTCCCGCGGGGTCCGCGATCAGCACGAAGTCGTTCTGTGTGCCGTGCCCCTTCGTGAAGGCAAGAGTGCCGGGCGTCGGGACGGAGGGCACAGGGCTGGTCGCGGGCTGCGTCATGACCCCAGGCTACGGCGCACGGGATCGGTCCCGGCAACCGGCAGGGTGCCGGCGTCGGCGGCCGCGACGATCGCGAGGGCCTCGTCGAGCAGCTCGGGTGAGGCCGCGTCCAGCCAGTGCACGCGCGGGTCGCGCCCGAACCAGCCCATCTGCTTGCGCGCCAGGCGCCGGGTGTTCGCGGTGACGGCCTCCCGTGCCTCCGCCTCGGTGATCTCGCCGCGCCACCAGGCGAGCACCTCCGCGTAGCCGACCGCGCGGGCCGCGGTGACACCCAGCCCGGACCCCGTCCCGCCCTGCTCGGGGCTGGCCAGGGAGCGCACCTCGTCGACCAGGCCGGCGTCCCACATGCGGTCCACGCGCGACGCGACGCGCGCGTCCAGCACCTCTCGCGAGCAGTCGAGCCCGATCTGTACGGCGGGCCGTACGTACTCCTGCCGGGGCAGGTTGGCCGTGTAGGGGCGGCCGGTGATCTCGATGACCTCGAGCGCCCGCACGATGCGACGGGTGTTGTGCGGCCCGATGCTTGTCGCGGCCTGCGGGTCCAGTCCGGACAGCTCCGCGTGCAGGGCGCGGCGGCCCTCGGCCTCGGCGCGCGCCTCGAGCCGTGCCCGGATCTCCGGGTCGGTGCCCGGGAAGTCCATGGCGTCGAGCAGGGCCCGCACGTACAGCCCGGACCCGCCCACGACGACGGCGCGTGCCCCCCGCCCGGCGATCGCGTCCAGGTCGGCGCGCCCGGACTCCTGGTAGCGGGCCACGGAGGCGTCCTGGGACGGGTCCAGCACGTCGAGCTGGTGGTGCGTGATCCCCCGCCGCTCGGCCGGTGGCACCTTGGCCGTACCGACGTCCATGCCGCGGTAGAGCTGGAAGGCGTCCGCGTTGACGATCTCTGCGGCGCCCAGCGCCTGGGCGAGGTCGAGCGCGAGGTCCGACTTCCCGGTGGCGGTGGGACCCACGACGGCGACGACTATCACGCGGCCACTTTACGGGTCACCTGCCGTGGTCTCCTCGCGGTCCGGGGCACCGGCACCCTTCGGCGTCACGACAGGGTCGTCACCCGGTACTCCGGCGGCAGGTGATCGTGCGACAGCTCGAAGACCTGGACGTCCGCGGTCCACCCGTCCGCACCTGCCGCGCGCAGTGCCGCCCGCAGGCCGTCCGTCAGCGCGCCGGGGCTGCCGTCCAGCCCGCCGGGCGCTCCCCCGCCGGCGACGACCAGGCCGTCGCAGCGACGGAGCAGGTCGGCGGTCTGGTCGTCCAGCGACGCACCGTCCGGCGGCACCTCCAGCGTCTCGACGTCGGCGGCACGCGGGCCCAGCACCCCCGCGAGCGCGAGGAGGGCCACCGACGCGCCGGTCCCGGCGGACGGCAGACCGCCGTCGGGCACCGGTGGGTCCACCGCGAGGAGCTGTTCCGCCGAAGGGTCCGGCAGCCAGCGGTCGCTGATGCCGGATCCCGCCAGTGAGGGGCGCAGCCGACCGTGCCGCAGGGCAGGGCCGTGGGCGACGACGAGGGGCAGCCCGCCGCCGACGGTGAGCTCGACCAGGGCGGCCCGGACCGCGGCACGAACCGGCGTCAACGGGTCCCGCCGCAGGCCAGGGGCTACCCCGTCGAGGAGCAGGGGGGTCGCAGGCAGGATGACGGCGCGCACGATCCATGAAACTAGCAGGAGGCCCGGCCTCAAGCCGTTCCGGGCAGATTCCACCCCATTCTCACGCGATCGACGCAGCGCGGTCAGGGGTCTGGCGGGTACTGTGGGCAGGTGAGGTTCTTCGGGTCACGACGCCGGAACACGGCGGGCGACGGCGACCGTGCGGCCACCAGCCCGCAACAGCCCGAGCCCAGGGAACTCGACGATGACGAGCTGCGGGCACAGGTCGAAGGCGTTCTGCTTCGAGAGCTGACGGGCGGTCTCGACGATCCTTCCTCCATCCCTGAGCCGTTGACGCGCGACCGCGTGGTCGAATGGCTGGGCGAGAACGGGTTCAGCTATTTCGTGGACTCGGAGGGCGACGTCGGCGGGCTGTGGCACGGCTGGCTGTTCTACTTCCTGATGGTCGGCGAGAGCTCCGAGGTGCTCCAGGTACGCGGGCAGTGGCACCGCGACCTCACCATCGAGCGGCTCGAGGAGATCCTCGAGCTCTGCAACGAGTGGAACGCCGAGCGCATCTGGCCCAAGACGTACGTCCGGGTCCGGGACAACGGGGCGGTGCTCGTCTACACCGAGGTCACCGTCGACCTGGAGCACGGCGTCACCGAGGACCAGCTGGACCAGCTGCTGCAGTGCGGGCTGACGACCGGCTCCATGTTCTTCGAGCACCTCGACGAGACGTTCCCCGACCCGCTGAGGTCCGCGCCATGAGCCGGGCACAGGGCGGGGGCGGCGCCAGCCGCTGGCTCGCACGACTGCTGAACCCGCGTCCGCCGGCAGCGCGGCGGTCCCCGGGCATGCAGACCCGGACCATCGCCAACGTCCAGGTCGAGAAGCCCCGGCCGCTGAGCACGCAGCGTGTCGGCGACGACCTCTCGCGGCGCGGCTACCGGTTCCGCATCGACGACGACGGCGATGTCACCGGCACCTGGGACGGCAACCGGTTCTGGTTCCTGCTGCTCGGTGAGCACGACGAGATCCTCCAGGTGCGCGGACGCTGGGCGGGCACGCTGCCCGCCGGGGCGCGCCTCGCCGTGCTGCAGGCTGCCAACGACTGGAACCGCGAGCGCATCTGGCCCAAGGTCTACACCCGTGAGGAAGCGGCAGGGCTCGCCCTGTACGCCGAGGTCTCGGTGGACTTCGAGCACGGCGCCACCGACGAGCAGCTCGCTCAGACCGTCTCGTGCGGCCTGGTCACGGCCAGCCAGTTCTTCTCGACGGTCGCCTCGCTCGCCCCGCCGTCGGACACCGAACCGGGCACGGGCTCGGACCCGGACGACACCGCGAAGTAGGACCCGCAGCCAGGCTTGATCCCGCTGCCCGCGGTCCTACTTCCCGCGGAGGACCGGCAGGCCCAGCGAGACCGGGCCCGACGGCGCCGGCGTGCCGTGGGAGTGGGTGTCCTCCCCACCACCGAGACGCACCTTCTCGCGCTCCGCCCACGCGGCACCCGAACGGGTGCGCCGCACCGCGAGGGGTCCCGCGGACACGGGGTCCGCGATCAGATGGTGCGGGGCGGCCTTCGTGACGGTGACGGTCACCATGTCGCCCGGCCTGGGCAGCCCTTCGGGCACGACGGCGGTCAGGCGCGGGTCGTCGAGGCTCGACGGGGTGCCGGTGAGCTCGAGCGTCGGGTCGGGCAGGCCGAAGTGCACCAGCCGGTTGTCCTCGGCTCGGCCCGAGAGGCGGTGCATTGCGCCATCCTTCCTGCCGGAGCCCTCTGACACGAGCACCTCGAGCGTGCGCCCGACCTGCTTGCCGGCCTCCTCGGCGCCGATGCGCTCCTGCAGGGCCAGCAGGCGCTCGAAGCGCTCCTGCACCACGGCCTTGGGCAGCTGGTCGGCCATCGTCGCGGCGGGCGTCCCGGGCCGCGGTGAGTACTGGAAGCTGAAGGCCGAGCTGAACCGGGAGGCCTCGACGACGCGCAGCGTCTCGGCGAAGTCCTCCTCGGTCTCGCCCGGGAAGCCGACGATGATGTCGGTGGTGATCGAGGCGTCAGGCATCGCGGCCCGCACACGGTCGAGGATCCCCAGGAACTTCTCCGAGCGGTACGAGCGACGCATCGCGCGCAGGATCCGGTCGGAGCCGGACTGCAGCGGCATGTGCAGCTGCGGCATCACGTTGGGCGTCTCGGCCATGGCGGCGATGACGTCGTCCGTGAACGCGGCGGGGTGCGGGGACGTGAACCGCACCCGCTCCAGGCCCTCGATCCGGCCGCAGGCCCGCAGGAGCTTGGCGAACGCCCCCCGGTCGCCGAACTCGACGCCGTAGCTGTTCACGTTCTGGCCGAGCAGGGTCACCTCGATGGCGCCGGCGGCGACCAGCGCCTCGACCTCGGCGAGGATCTCCCCCGGACGGCGGTCACGCTCCTTGCCGCGCAGGTGCGGCACGATGCAGAAGGTGCACGTGTTGTTGCAGCCCACCGAGATGCTGACCCAGCCCGCGTAGACGGACTCGCGCTTGGTCGGCAGCGTGGACGGGAAGACCTGCAGCGACTCCGCGATCTCGACCTGCGCCGCCTCGTTGTGCCGAGCACGTTCCAGGAGCACCGGCAGGGCGTCGAGGTTGTGCGTGCCGAAGACGACGTCGACCCATGGCGCCTTCGCCACGATGTCCCCGCGGTCCTTCTGTGCCAGGCACCCGCCGACGGCGATCTGCATACCCGGCCGGGCCGCCTTGATGCTGGCGAGCTGGCCCAGGTTGCCGTACAGCTTGTTGGCGGCGTTCTCGCGCACGGCGCACGTGTTGATCACGACGACGTCGGCGGAGCTGGCCGCCTCGTCCTGGCTGGACGCACGCGTGTAGCCCGCCTGCTCGAGCATCCCGGCCATGTGCTCCGAGTCGTGGACGTTCATCTGGCAGCCCAGCGTGCGCACCATGTAGGTGCGCTGCGGCTGCTCCGGAGCCTCGTCGCGGAGGGCTGGACCGGTCGAGCGGTCGGTCGCGTCGGCGTCGGGCAGGGCTGGGGTGAGGGCGGTCGTGGACATCCCGTCGATTTTACGACCCCTGTCGAGGCATGCCGAACCACGGACTTTCACCACGACAGCAGGCCATAGCGGGCATCTGTTACCGAAACGTTGTGCCCCGATGACCCGTCGACTTGGTCCTTGAAACATCGGATCGTTAGGTTCAAGGGATGGACCAGAGCACCCCGACCACCGGCCAACCGGCGGCCGACGAGACCGTGGACGCTCCGACGTCGGACCGCGTCCTCGGGGCGCCCCTCGTAGAGCTGAACCACGTCAACAAGCACTTCGGTGAGCTGCACGTCTTGCAGGACATCAACCTCACCGTCCACAAGGGCGAGGTACTCGTCGTGATCGGCCCGTCCGGGTCCGGCAAGTCGACGCTGTGCCGCGCGATCAACCGCCTCGAGACGATCGACGACGGCAGCATCGCCGTGGACGGCAAGACCCTTCCCGAGGAGGGCAAGGCGCTCGCCCAGCTGCGGGCCGAGGTCGGCATGGTCTTCCAGTCGTTCAACCTGTTCGCGCACAAGACCGTGCTCGACAACGTGACCCTCGGGCCGCGCAAGGTCCGCGGCATGAGCAAGAAGGACGCCGAGGAGCAGGCACGCACCCTCCTCGACCGGGTGGGCGTCGGCAACCAGGCGGGCAAGATGCCCGCGCAGCTCTCAGGCGGCCAGCAGCAGCGCGTGGCGATCGCACGGGCACTCGCGATGCAGCCCAAGGTGATGCTGTTCGACGAGCCGACGTCGGCTCTCGACCCCGAGATGGTCAACGAGGTGCTCGACGTCATGGTCGCCCTCGCCGAGGAGGGCATGACCATGATCGTGGTCACGCACGAGATGGGCTTCGCCCGCAAGGCTGCCCACCGCGTCGTTTTCATGGCGGACGGCCAGATCGTCGAGGAGGCTCCCCCCGAGGAGTTCTTCACCGCTCCCAAGAGCGAGCGGGCCCGCGACTTCCTCTCGAAGATCCTCACCCACTGATCTTTCACTGACTGAGCCAAGGGTTCCGGACCGGATCCCGCACTTACCGAAGGGGAATCATGCGTAAGCACACCATGGGGCTGCTGGCAATGGCGGCAGCGACCACTCTCACACTCTCCGCCTGTGGCGGTGCCGAGGTCGGCGGCGAGCCCGAGGGCGAGGAGAGCGCCGCTGGCGGCGAAGGCATCACCATCGGCATCAAGTACGACCAGCCGGGCCTCGGCCTGCAGGACGGTGCCGAGTACACGGGCTTTGACGTCGACGTCGCCACGTACGTCGCGAACGAGCTCGGCTACAGCGAGGACCAGATCACCTTCAAGGAGACGCCGTCGGCCAACCGCGAGGCGATGCTCCAGAACGGTGACGTCGACATGATCTTCGCGACCTACTCGATCACTGACGAGCGCAAGGAGGTCATCGACTTCGCCGGCCCGTACTTCGTCGCCGGGCAGGACCTCCTCGTCGCAGCCGACAACACCGACATCACCGGCCCGCAGGACCTCGAGGGCAAGAACCTCTGCTCGGTCACCGGCTCGACGTCGGCAGAGAAGATCAAGACCGAGTACGCCGAGGGCGTCCAGCTCCTGGAGCGTCCGGGCTACGCCGAGTGCGTGACGGCTCTCTCCGCCGGCCAGGTCGACGCCGTCACGACCGACGACATCATCCTCGCCGGTCTCGCGGCGGCCAACGGTGACGGCAACCTCAAGGTCGTCGGCAACCCGTTCTCGGAGGAGAAGTACGGTGTCGGCCTGCCCAAGGGCGACGACCAGTGCGAGGCCATCAACGAGGCGATCACCAAGATGATCGACGAGGGTGCGTGGGAAGAGGCAGTTGCCGCGAACACCGAGGGCGCTGACTACACCCCGAACGCGGACCTCAACCCGCCGACGCCGGAGGCCTGCGCCTGACGTCTCCACTCGTCGTGAACGGGATCGCGCCTGCCGTGCGAGGCGCGATCCCGTTCGCTACGGGGGCGGCACTCCCGCCGTCCGAGACCTGACCGACCGGGGTGCGCCTGCCAAGGGCGCACCTCACCCGAAAGGTGACCCGTGAACGACTATCTGTCCGGGCTCGGCTCGCTCCTGGTGCGGTACGACGTGCTCGGGGCGTTCTGGACCAACATCCAGCTGACGTTCTGGGGCGCGCTGATCGCCCTGGTGCTTGGCACCGCGCTCGCGCTGATGCGCATCTCCCCCATCGCGTCGCTACGGTGGGTCGGTGCCGCGTACGTGAACATCCTCCGTAACACCCCGCTGACGATCATCATGACCTTCATGGTGATGGGCGTGTGGACCGCACTCCAGATCCACGTGGCCGACACGTTCGAGAGCACCTTCTTCCGCCTGGCCGTCGTCGGCCTGGCCGTCTATCACGCGGCGTTCGTGTGCGAGTCGATCCGCTCCGGCGTGAACACCGTTCCGCTCGGGCAGGCGGAGGCGGCACGCGCGATCGGGCTGTCGTTCCTGCCCGCTGCGCGTCTGATCATCCTGCCGCAGGCGTTCCGCGGCGCGATCGCGCCGCTCGGCAACACGCTGATCGCGCTGCTGAAGAACTCCACCGTCGCCGCCGCGGCGAGCGTCTCCTGGGAGACCGCCTCGACGATGAAGACGATGATCGAGTTCAATCCCAACTTCCTCTGGGGGATCTTCGCGATGTTCGCCCTCGGCTACGTGATCCTGGTGATCCCGATCGGCGTGCTGACCACCTGGCTGTCCCAGCGTCTGGCGGTGCAGCGATGAGCGCATCAGTCCTCTTCGACGCGCCGGGACCCAGGACGCGTGCCTGGACGCTCGCCGGAAACATACTCGGCGCCATCCTCGTGATCGGTGTCGCCGTCTGGGTGCTGCTCCAGCTCGACGCCAAGGGCCAGCTCTCCTGGGACCTGTGGGGACCGGTGTTCTCCACCCGCACGTGGCAGTACTACCTGCTCCCCGGCCTGGTGAACACGCTGCGCGCTGCGGCCTTCGCGATCGTCGGCTCCCTCGTGTTCGGGCTCCTGTTCGGCATGGGCCGACTGTCCCAGCTCGCTCCGGTGCGCTGGGTGTGCGGTGTGTTCGTCGAGTTCCTGCGTGCCGTACCCGTGCTGCTCATGATGGTGTTCTTCTACGGGCTGTTCGGTGTGCTGCTGCCCGGTGTGGCGGACAAGGCGTTCCTCGCCGTGGTCGTCGCCCTCATCCTGTACAACGGGTCGGTCATCGCCGAGCTGGTGCGGTCCGGCGTGGGAAACCTGCCCCGTGGTCAGCGCGAAGCCGGTCTGGTGGTCGGCCTGACGGAGGGCCAGACCCTTCGGTCGATCCAGCTCCCACAGGCTCTCGTCGCCATGCTGCCCGCCATGGTGTCGCAGATCGTCGTGGTGCTGAAGGACTCCGCGCTCGGCCAGATCATCGGGTACCAGGAGCTGCTTCGCACCGGGCAGATCGTCTACTCCAGCGACGGCAACCCGCTGCAGGTGCTCACGGCCGTGGCTGTGGTCTTCATCCTCCTCAACGTGCTCCTCACGGTGCTGGCGCACCGCCTGTCCAAGCTGCTGTCCAGCCGGACGGCCGCCACACCGCTCGAGGGAACCGGCATCGGCAACCCGACGGCGGTCGCCGGAGGGACAAAGGTGTGACCGGCATGCGCCCTGGCGACGCCAGGCGATGACGGTAGGTCGGTAGAACGTCAGGTGGTCGGTAGCTCGAGCTACCGACCACCTGACGTTCTACCGACTGCCGCTCCGGGGCCGGGGCACCCCGCCATTCCGTCAGTCCCCGGCGTAGTCGAGGTCGTCCGTGTCCTCGCCCTCCGCGGCGAGCGCCTCCCGCACCAGCTCGAAGGCCAGGCCGGGCGCGTAGCCCTTGCGAGCGAGCGAGCCGACAGCACGACGGACCCGCACCTGGCGGTCCAGGCTGCGCGTGCGGGTGATGAGCTTGGTGGCCAGCCTCGCGCCCGCGACACGTTCGTCGTCGGGGTCGAGCTGGTCCAGGGCCTCGGTGGCCGTGTCCTCGTCGATGCCGCGCCTGCGCAGCTCCGCGGCAATGCCGCGGCGCGCGAGACCCCGCTCGGCGTGGCGGGTACGGACGATGGTCTCGGCGTAGCTCGCGTCGTCCACCAGACCCACCTCGTCGAACCTGTCGAGCACCTGGACGACGACGTCCTCCGGGTAGCCCTTGCGGGCCAGCGACTGCTCCAGCTCGCGCCGGGACCGCTGTGCCGCGGTCAGGGTCTTCAGGACTACCTCACGGGCCTTCTCGACGGCCTCGTCCCGGCTGATCTCGCCGGACTCCAGGCGCTCCACGATGGACTTGCGTGGTGCACGGTCGGCGCTGCTGCGCCCTCCGCGGCTGCTCGTCCAGCCACCGTCCCGAGCGGCCGGATGGCCCCGACGCTTCCCCACGCCGGGACCATCCGCTGGATCACCGTACTGCACGTCAGAACGGCGCCTTCTCGGCGGCCGCTTCCGCCTTCTCGGCGGTCTTCGACACCGCCGGCTTGGTGGCCTTCGAACGTGCGCTGGTCGACTTGGTCGCCTTCGCCGTGGCGGTCGTCCGCGAGGACGAGCTTGCCGCTGCGACGGCACCTGCGGCCGGTGCGGTCTCTGCGGCGGATGTCGCCGCGGCGGCACCCGCGCCCTCGACCGCCGGTGCGTCGACCTTCGGGCCCACGCCCAGCTTCTCCTTGACGCGCTTCTCGATGTCGTTGGCGAGGTCGGGGTTGTCTCGGAGGAACGCTCGCGCGTTCTCCTTGCCCTGGCCGAGCTGGTCGCCCTCGTACGTGAACCACGAGCCCGACTTGCGCACGAAGCCGTGCTCCACGCCCATGTCGATCAGGCCGCCCTCACGGGAGATGCCGTGGCCGTACAGGATGTCGAACTCCGCCTGCTTGAACGGCGGCGCCATCTTGTTCTTGACGACCTTCACACGGGTGCGGTTACCGACGGCGTCCGTACCCTCCTTGAGGGTCTCGATGCGGCGGATGTCGAGGCGGATCGACGCGTAGAACTTCAGCGCCTTGCCACCGGTGGTGGTCTCGGGCGAGCCGAAGAACACGCCGATCTTCTCGCGCAGCTGGTTGATGAAGATGGCGGTGGTGCCGGACGAGCTCAGGGCGCCCGTGATCTTGCGGAGGGCCTGCGACATGAGGCGGGCCTGCAGACCCACGTGGCTGTCGCCCATCTCGCCCTCGATCTCGGCCTTGGGCGTCAGCGCGGCGACGGAGTCGATCACGATGATGTCGAGGGCGCCGGACCGGATCAGCATGTCGGTGATCTCCAGCGCCTGCTCACCGGTGTCCGGCTGCGAGACCAGGAGCGCGTCGGTGTCGACACCGAGCTTCTTGGCGTAGTCCGGGTCCAGCGCGTGCTCGGCGTCGATGAACGCCGCGATGCCGCCCTGGCGCTGCGCGCTGGCCACCGCGTGCAGCGCGATGGTCGTCTTACCCGAGGACTCGGGCCCGTATACCTCGACCACGCGGCCACGGGGCAGACCACCGATACCGAGCGCCACGTCGAGGGCGATCGAGCCGGTCGGAATCACCTCGATGGGTGCGCGGATCTCGTCGCCGAGGCGCATGACCGAGCCCTTGCCAAAGCTGCGGTCGATCTGGGCGAGGGCCGCTTCGAGGGCCTTGTCGCGATCTGCTGGTGCGGGCATGTGCAACACCTTCGGTTTCAGGGCGCTCTGTGCGCCGGCGTGGATGGCTCTGTACGTCGTTGCCGACCGTACGCGGAGCCACTGACACGAACGCCTTCTCCGGCCGCCGCCTGTGGACGACGTTCCGAAATCCGTGTCTGTGGTCAAAGTCTAGCCGAACGCGTGTTCGAGGCAAGGCACGACACATCGGTGTGTCGCAGGACATCTCACCGGTACGGCGACGGTCAGCCCGGGACCCTCACGTCCAGTGCCGCACAGGTTCAGCGACGAGGCGGCGGTGCCTGCCGGTGCTTGTCCTTGCCCCACCGCTCGGAGTCCGGCACGTCCAGCGCGTCGCACAGCGCGTGCCACACGTCACGCGGCTCGTCGCCCTCGTCCAGCGCGACGGCCGGGGTCCGACCGTCGAGCGCGGGCAGCACCTGCTCGCGTGCCAGGGCACGCCCGTAGGCAGGTCCGAACACCTCGTCGATCAGCTGCCAGAAATCCCGTTCGCGCACCCGTCAACCCTACGTCGCCACTGACCCGCCCCGACAACCAGCCCATGTCAGTGGTCAGGGACAGAATGGGTCCATGCCCACGCCCGACGACCCCCTCTCCCGGTTCGGACCCGCCACGCGCGCCTGGTTCACCGGGGCGTTCGCGCAGCCCACCGCCGCCCAGGCCGGGGCGTGGGACGCCGTCGCGCGCGATCAGCACGCGCTCGTGGTCGCACCGACCGGGTCGGGAAAGACGCTCGCGGCATTCCTCTGGTCGATCGACCGGATCATGTCTGCTCCCCCTCCCGAGGACCGCGCCCGTCGCTGCCGGGTGCTGTACGTGTCACCCCTCAAGGCTCTCGCCGCCGACGTGCAGCGCAACCTGCGCTCACCGCTCACCGGCATCCGGCAGGCGGCGGCCCGGGACGGCGTGGAGGTCCCGGACGTCACGGTCGGCATCCGCACCGGGGACACACCCGCCAACGAGCGCCGCTCGTTCGCCACCCGCCCGCCGGACATCCTCGTCACGACACCGGAGTCGCTCTTCCTCATCCTCACCTCGTCGGCCCGCGCCGGGCTCGCCGGGGTGGAGACCGTGGTGCTCGACGAGATCCATGCCGTCGCGGGCACCAAGCGCGGCGCCCACCTGGCACTGAGCCTGGAACGCCTCGACGCGCTCCTCGACCGGCCCGCGCAGCGCATCGGGCTGTCCGCCACGGTGCGCCCGGTGGACGCCGTCTCGCGGTTCCTCGGCGGTGGCCGGGCCGACAGCTCGGCACGTGAGGTGGCCGTCGTGCAGCCGCCGTCGCACAAGGAGTGGGCGATCGACGTCGTCGTGCCGGTCCCCGATCTCGCGGACCTCGACAGCGCGCCTGCCACCGGCCCGTCGGACGCCGCGCCCACGTCGGGCGACGACGAGATCGACCTCTCGGGCGAGGCCACGCGTCCGCTGCGCCGGGCCTCGGTCTGGCCGCACGTCGAGGAGCGGGTGGTCGACCTCGTGGCCGACCACACCTCCACCATCGTCTTCACCAACAACCGGCGGGGGGCCGAACGTCTGACGGCCCGCATGAACGAGGTGTGGGCACAGCGCCAAGGGCTGGAGATCGCCGACCCGGCAAGCACCTGGGCCGCGCTGGTCCCCGGCCAGTCGGGCACCAGCGCGGGCCTCCCCCGACCCGCGGCCGGACAGCGCGGCATGCCCGAGGCGGTGCCCGGCCGGGACGTCACCGGTCAGGGCGAGACGATCCTGGCGCGCGCCCACCACGGTTCGATGAGCCGTGCGGAGCGCACGCGCACCGAGACGGAGCTCAAGGAGGGCAGGCTGCCCGCGGTGGTGGCCACGTCGTCCCTGGAGCTCGGCATCGACATGGGCGCGGTGGACCTCGTGGTCCAGGTCGGGGCGCCGCCGTCCGTGGCGAGCGGGCTGCAGCGCATCGGCCGTGCCGGGCATCAGGTGGGTGCGGTGTCCAAGGGCATCGTCTTCCCGCTGTTCCGTGGGGACCTGGTGCCGGCCACCGTCATCGCCCAGCGCATGCGCGCCGGCGAGATCGAGCACATGCACGTCCCCGCCAATCCCCTCGACGTCCTGGCCCAGCAGATCGTGGCAGCCCTCGCGGTCGACGACTGGGCCGAGGACGACCTGCTGGCCCTCGTCCGCCGGGCCGCGCCGTTCGCGAACCTCGGCGACGCCACCTGGCGCGCTGTGCTCGACATGCTCGCCGGCCGCTACCCCAGCGAGGACTTCGCGGAGCTGCGGGCCCGCATCACCTGGGACCGTGCCACGGGCATGCTGCGCGGACGGCCCGGCGCGCTGCGCCTGGCGGCCACGAGCGGCGGCACCATCCCGGACAAGGGCGCCTATGGCGTCTTCCTCGCCACCGACGCGCCCGACGGCGGCGCACCCGGCGACGCCCTCACCGACGCCGTGACCGGTGGGTCCGCCCGCATGCGCGGCGGCAAGCGGGTCGGTGAGCTCGACGAGGAGATGGTCTACGAGTCCCGGGTGGGCGACACCTTCACGCTCGGGTCGAGCACCTGGCGCATCCAGGAGATCACCACCGACCGCGTGCTGGTCACCCCGGCCCCCGGGCTGCCCGGACGTCTGCCGTTCTGGAAGGGCGACGCACAGGGCCGGCCCGCCGAGCTGGGACGGGCGGTGGGTGCGTTCGTCCGCCAGGCCGACGCCGCCCTGGCCGCCGACCCGGACGCGGGGCGCAAGCACCTCCGCGAGGCCGGGCTCGACGCCTGGGCGGCGGACAACCTCGCCGCCTACCTCACCGAGCAGCGACTGGGTACCGGGCGCGTGCCTGACGACCGCACAATCGTCGTGGAACGGTTCCGCGACGAGCTCGGCGACTGGCGCGTGGTGATCCACTCGCCGCTCGGCGCGCGGGTGCACGCGCCGTGGGCCCTCGTGATCTCCGCCCGCCTCAGGGCCCGGTTCGGTCTCGACGTCGCCGCCATGCACTCGGACGACGGCATAGTGCTGCGGCTGCCCGACTCCGGTGGCGGCTGGGAGGGCGACCCCTGGGGCGCAGGCGCGGCCGGCGCCGAGGACGACGGCTCCGGTGCGCAGGCCGAGCACACCCCCGGCCGGGTCACGCTCGAGGACCTGCTCCTCGACCCGGACGAGGTCCTCGGTGCGGTCCGCGACGAGCTGGGCTCGTCGGTGATGTTCGCGGCACGGTTCCGCGAGGCGGCGGCGCGGGCGCTCCTGCTCCCCCGTCGCCGACCCGACAAGCGGCTGCCCCTGTGGCAGCAGCGGCAGCGGTCGGCGCAGCTGCTGGAGGTGGCCAGCCAGTTCCCCGACTTCCCGATCGTGCTGGAAGCCGCCCGCGAGTGCCTGCAGGACGACTTCGACGTCTCCGCCCTGGCCGACCTCATGCGCGATATCGCCGGCGGCGGCGTCCGGGTCGTGGAGGTCACGACACCGACCCCGTCGCCGTTCGCCCAGTCGCTCCTGTTCGGCTACACGGCCCAGTTCCTGTACGACGGCGACGCCCCGCTGGCCGAGCGCCGTGCCGCCGCCCTGTCGCTCGACCCGGAGCTCCTCGCCGAGCTGCTCGGTGAGCAGGGTTCGGCCGACCTCGCGGACCTCCTGGACCCCGGCGCCGTGGAGCGCACCGAGGCCGAGCTGGCTGGGCTCGCGCCGGACCGGCAGGCCCGGGACGCCGAAGGGCTGTGGGACCTGCTCCGGCGTACCGGGCCGCACCCGCTCGACGCCCTGGAGGCCCGCACCCGCGAGGAGGCCAGGCATGCGGTGGTGCACTGGCTCGACGAGCTGGAGGCCACCCGTCGTGTCATCCGCGTCCGGTTCGCCGGCGTGGAGCAGTGGGCGGTCGCCGAGGACGCAGGGCGCCTGCGCGACGCGCTCGGCGTGGCCCTTCCGGTGGGCATCCCCGAGACGTTCACCGAACCCGTGCCCGACCCGCTCGGCGACCTCCTGCGCCGGCATGCCCGCACGCACGGACCGTTCGGCGCCGGTGCGGTGGCGCAGCGGTTCGGGCTGGGCGTCGCGATCGTCGCGCACGGGCTGGCCCGGCTGGAGGCCGACGGCGTGCTCGCACGCGGGAGCCTGCGGCCCGGCTCGCTCGGTGGCACCGGTGACGAGTGGTGCGACCCCGGGGTGCTCCGCCTGCTTCGACGGCGGTCGCTGGCGGTGCTGCGGGCCGAGGTGGAGCCCGTCGAGCAGGAGGCTCTCGGCGCCTTCCTGCCCCGCTGGCAGAACGTCTCCACCGGCTTGCTGCGCGGCGCGGACGGGCTCGTTCAGGCGATCGAGCAGCTCGCGGGCGCGGCTGTCCCCGCGTCGGCCCTGGAGACCCTGGTGCTGCCCGCCCGCGTGACCGACTACTCGCCCGCGCTCCTCGACGAGCTGACGGTCGCCGGGGAGGTCCTGTGGGCGGGACACTCTCGCCTGCCCGGGTCCGGCGGCGGGGACGGCCTGGTCTCGCTCCACCTGGCCGACGGTGCCCCGCTCACCCTGCCCTCACTCGAACCGGTCGAGGAGGAGGGACCGATCGACTCCGAGCTGCACCGGGCGGTGCTGGATCTGCTGACCGGCTCCGGCGGCTTCTTCCTCCCCCGTGTCGCCGAGCTCACCGGCGCCGAGCCGGACGCCGTGCTCGAGGTGCTGTGGGACCTCGTCTGGGCCGGACAGGTCACCAACGACGGGCTGGGCGCCCTCCGGGAACGGGTCAGCGGCGCCGGCGCCCATCGCGCACCCCGGACGGCCGCGCGTGCCCGGCCGGTACGACGGTCACGGTTCGCCGTGTCGCCTGGCCGTCCGGCCTCGGCCCTGCGGGCCAGCACGTCCGTCCCGGGCGGCGGAGGCCGCTGGGCGGCGCTCCCGACCAGAGAGGCCGATCCCACGGTGCGGGCCCACGCGCTGACCCAGGTGCTGCTCGAACGACACGGCGTCCTGACGCGCCCCGGTGCGGCAGCCGAAGGGGTCGGCGCGGGCTACCGCGACGTGTATCGCGTGCTGGCCGGCCTGGAGGAACGCGGGGCGGTGCGCCGCGGGTACTTCGTCGAGCACCTGGGCGGCTCGCAGTTCGCGCTGCCCGGCGCCGTCGACCGGCTGCGGGTCGACGCGCAGGACCGCGCCCGGATCGTCGAGGCCGAGCTGGAGGTCGCCGAGCGGACGGCGGCCGTGGCGACCGGCACGGGTGCCGGCAGCGCGAGCGGCGCGGTGGTCCTGGCCGCGATGGACCCTGCCAACCCGTACGGGGCGGCTCTCGCCTGGCCCGCAGTCCCGGCACCGGACGAGACCGCTTCCGGTACGGCCGGCGGCCCGTCCGGGAGCTCGCGGGGAACTGCGGCCGGCGGTGGCAACGGGCTCGTCCTCGACCAGCCGGCGGACGAAGGCGCGGCGTCGGACGGCAGTCCCGGGAACAGGCACGTCACGGCGCACCGGCCCGGCCGCAAGGCGGGCGCCGTCGTCGTGCTCACCCACGGCGACCTCACGCTGTTCGTGGAACGGGGCGGGCGCACGGTGCTGTCCTTCACCCGGAACCCCGCGCGGCTCGCGGTCGCTGCCGCCGCGCTGGCCCGTACGGTCCGCGACGGCAGGCTGGGCCGCCTCGTGGTCCAGCGGGTCGACGGCATTCCCGCCCTGGAGGCCGCGCGGCACCAGCCGGTGGCACGCGCGCTCGTGGAGGCGGGCTTCGCGGTCACCCCACGAGGTCTGCGGATCTCGATCCGCTGAGCAGGAAGGCCGGCTCGTCCGCCGGGTACGCGGCGATCTCGGGCTCCGCGGTGGGGCTCTCCCGGTCGATCGTGGCGGCGAGCAGGAACAGGAAGCCGATCATGATCACGAACCCGATGCGTTCGATGAGCCCGAACGCCATGACCCCGGAGTCCGCGAAGAAGACCAGCGAGAGGTGCACCACGAGGAACAGCGCTACCACCACGCCCAGGGCGGTGGCCGCCGAGCGCAGGCCTCGCGGGAGCGCCGACCGGGGCTGCCGGATCGACCGCTCAAGACTCAGCCCGACGATCGGCAGCACACAGAACGCCGCCGCCGCGCTGACGCGGTGCACCGTGGCGGAGAACGTCGCCGGTGTCCCGGGCGGGTCGGTCGGGAACGCGCCGACCAGGACCATCGCCACGGCGAAGAGGATCATCGCGACGGCGGGGACCGGACCGACCGCCAGGCCGGAGCGATACATCCGGACGGTGAGGATCAGGCCGAGCGCCGCCAGGACCAGACCGCCGGCCAGGATCAGCTCGCCGCCGCCGGGCACGAAGGCGTACCAGCTGATCGGGTCGAGGACCGGGTCGACGACCGACGCGCCCACGACGTGCGCGGCGACCATCGGCAGCAGGGCCGTCGCGCCGAACCAGCCGACGGTCCGCGTGCTGCGGGGATCTCCGGGTGCGGGCGGCACGTCAAGGTGTCTCTCCAGGTCAGCAGCTGCGACGGTCATGAGACTAGGGTCCTGGAGCGGACGCACGGAAACCATCAGTTTTACCCCTGATCGCGCCCTGATCTTTCTGCGGGCGATCCCTGATACGGCATGGACGACCGTCCGGGCGGAAGCCGGACCAGGCCGTGTCGGGTGGGTGATATGCCGGTTGCGCGGCGTACCTCGGCCCTGGCGCACACTACGCTGAAGCCCGACGACGAGGGGAGCATACGTGCCAGAAGGCGATGTGCTACGCCTCACCGCCGAGCGCCTCACCGCCGCGCTCCGCGGTCTCCCCCTCGTGCGTGCCGAGCTGCGCTGGCCCAGCGCCGGGGCGGCGGACCTGACGGGCGCCACCGCGCTGGAGACCAGCGCCTACGGCAAGCACCTGCTGACCCGGCTCGACGACGGACGCACCCTCCACACGCACTTGCGCATGGAGGGGACGTGGAAGGTTCACCGCACGGGCTCGCGCGACGCGTCCGCACGCAATCCCGCCATCCGCGCGGTGCTCGCCACCGACGCCTGGACCGCGACTGGGTGGCACCTCGGGATGCTCGACCTGCTGCGCACGCACGACGAGCAGCGGATCCTCAACGGGCTGGGCCCGGACGTGCTGGGCGCCGACTTTCCCACCACAGGCTTGCCCGAGGCCGCGGGGCGGCTCGTCAGAGAGCCCGACCGGCCGTTGTGCGCCGCCCTGCTGGACCAGCGCACCGTCGCGGGTATCGGCACCATCTGGATGGCTGAGTCACTGTTCGCGCGGCGGCTGTTCCCGTGGACGCCTGCCGTGGCCCTGGCCGAGGAGGAGCGCGACGACCTGCTCCGCACCGCCCGCAGGCTCATGGAGCGCAGCGTGGCCGTGGGCAGGGCGCGTGGCCTGGGCGCCGTGGAGATGCACGTCCACGGCAGGGCGGGCCGGCCGTGCCACCGGTGCGGCACCCCGGTCGCCGTCGGTTCGGCGAACGAGAAGCCCTACGAGCGTCCGGTGTTCTGGTGCCCGACCTGCCAGGCGCCTACCGCACGCTAGACACGTTGGAGCGGCCGGGCACGACCGCGGAAGAGGCAGACAGACCTGTAACGAGACAGGACCGGGGCGGGACATCAGGTACGTGATGTCCCGCCCCGGCTGTAGTCGTTCTTGCCGTGCCCGCCGGCTGATCAGCCGACCGGTGCCAGGTCCGACGGCGCGACGTCCCGCCGCGCTGCGGTCCGGTCGCCTCCCCTGGCGAGGAGTCCGGCGACGAAGTCCGCCGGGATGGTGTCGGGGATCTGGAATCCTTCGGCCACCGCTACGCGGTCGCTCACCTCACGCAGGACCAAGGACAGCGGCACGTCGAGCGCCTCGCAGATGGAGCCAAGAAGCTCGGACGACGCCTCCTTCTGCCCTCGCTCCACCTCACTGAGGTAACCCAGCGACACTCGCGCCGCCGACGAAACCTCGCGCAGGGTGCGCCCCTGACGCTGCCGCGTGTCACGCAGCACGTCTCCGATTTCTCGCCGTAGTACGACCATCTCGCGCCCCCTCTCAGTGCCTGTCCCTGAACTCACGCCCTGCCCTGCCTGGACCGGACGCGTCTTGCGTGTGGTACGTGCTCCGAGCGTGGAGTTCGTTCTACCGTACCCCGCGCTCGTGGAGTTCTTGCGCCGGCTCCGGGTGGTCGGCCTGTTCGTGATCACACCGGGACAACGTCGTGGATATGAGCCTTGTTCCCGAACGGCGTCCGCGTCAAGTCCTGTGCAAGATTAAACCAAGAAGTTTCACTTGTCTGTAACTTCAGGAGAGTTCTCGGCGGGTGTGTCGCGATTTTCACCCGGTGCCTCGCTGACGAGTGTCCATGCCAGGTCGAGCACCCCACGCGCGGCGTCGGCTATCACCTGGGACCGATCGCCGTCGAGGTCCAGGCGGTGCACCTCGGACACTACCGGGGTGCTCACTGCGACGAAAACCACACCTGGCTCTTGACCGTCCTGCGGGTCGGGTCCGGCCACGCCGGTCGTCGCGAGGCCCACGTCAGCCCCCGTGACGGTGCGCACCCCGGCCGCCATCTGAGCGGCCACCGCCTCGTCGACGGCGCCTCGCTCGGCGAGCAGGTCGGCATCCACCCCGAGGAGCCCGGCCTTCAGGTCCGTGGCATAGGCGACGACGCCGCCGCGCAGGACCCGTGACGCACCGGGGACCGAGACGAGCGCGGCCGTGACGAGGCCGCCCGTGAGCGACTCGGCCACGCCGATGGTCCAGCCCCGTGCGGCCGCTTCTGCCAGCAGGCGGGGCGCGGTCATACGCTGCGCGTCCTGGCCCGTGCGTCGCGGCGGATCTTCCAGCCCTGGTACACGTACTCGACACCCGTCACGACGGTCAGCACGAACGCGGCCATCAGCACGATCCAGGCGAGCACCGTGAACCACTCGAAGCCGTCACGCGGCAGCAGGAACATCGAGATCGCCACGGCCTGCAGCACGGTCTTGAGCTTGCCGCCCCGCGACGCCGGCATCACCTCGTACTTGAGCATACCCATGCGCATGAACGTGATGCCGAGCTCACGCACCAGGATCACCACCGGGATCCACCACGGCACCTCGCCGAGCGGTATCCAGAGCAGGATCAGCGCGGCACCGATGAGCAGCTTGTCCGCGATCGGGTCGAGCAGCTTGCCCAGGTCGGTGATGAGGCCGCGCGACCGGGCGAGGTAGCCGTCCACCTTGTCCGACACCGCCGCGACCACGAAGATCGCTGTC
The DNA here is from genome assembly GCF_028994775.1 of Promicromonospora iranensis. GTDB lineage: Bacteria > Actinomycetota > Actinomycetes > Actinomycetales > Cellulomonadaceae > Promicromonospora > Promicromonospora iranensis_A. The sequence continues at coordinate 188,045 of NZ_JAJQMN010000006.1, forward strand.
GCCACGAGCCGCCACGTGGTGTCGTCCCCACCTTCGACGAGAAGTGCCCAGGCGAAGAACGGGACCATGGCGATGCGAATCATCGTGACGAAGTTCGCAATATTCCAGGGCGACGGAGCGTCGTTGACCATTGCTCAAGCCTAACTGCGGTTCACTCGCGCCCGGACCGCACCGGGCCGCGCGGGCAACTGCCGCACCCCAGTCACCATCCCAGCACCACGCGTCCGCTCGCTGCCCTGCCCGGCCTGCCATAGCATCCGGAGGTGGCCAACGCCGGCGTCCTGCGGCTCCTCGCGTCCGCAACCGTGACCTGCGCGCTCGTCATCACGGCCGCGGGCTGCACGCCCCTTCCCGGCCCCGGTTCGACACCGGCGTCCACCGGCTCCGGTGCCCCGGGGACGACGACGTCCCCCGTGGCCTCGCCGTCAGCGCCCCCACCCTCACCGGAGCCCACACCACAGGACATCGAGCTCACGTTGCTCGCCGCGGGCGACGTCCTCACCCACTCGCCGGTGAACGACTCCGCGACCGGGCCGGACGGCATCGACTACTCACCGCTGCTGGCGGGCATCGATTCCTGGGTCGACCGCGCGGACCTGGCACTGTGCCATCTGGAGGTTCCGGTCGCCCCGCCTGGTACGCAGCCGTCGGGCTACCCCGTGTTCCGCGCACCGCGCGAGATCGTCCGCGACTTGGGCGAGCAGGGCTGGGACGGCTGCTCGACGGCGTCCAACCACTCGGCCGACTCGGGCTACGACGGCATCGCAGCGACCCTCGACGCGCTCGACCACGCCGGGATGGGCCATGTCGGTACGGCCCGCGACAAGCGTGAGTCGCTCAGCCCCCAGCTCTACCAGCTGCGCAGGGACGGCCGGACCGTCACGGTCGCCCACCTGGCCGCGACCTACGGGCTGAACGGCTCGGAGCCGCCCAGCGGTCCCTGGTCGGTGGACCTCATCGACGCCGACCGGATCGTCGAGCAGGCCCGGGCTGCCCGGGCCGCCGGTGCGGACCTGGTCCTGGTGAGCCTGCACGACGGCACCGAGTACATCTCGGAGCCGACCGACCACCAGAAGGAGACGGTCAAGGCGCTGGCACGCTCCCGTCAGGTGGACCTGGTGATCGGGCACCACGCGCACGTGCCGCAGCCGGTGGCGCACCTGCGCGGTGGACCGGGCGGCGACGGGATGTGGGTGGCCTACGGCCTCGGCAACCTGCTGTCCAACCAGGGCGAGGAGTGCTGCGTGGCGGCGTCCGCCGTCGGGCTGCTGCTGGTGGCGGACATCGTCCAGCCGCCGGGCGCCCCGGCCCGGGTCACGGACGCCCGCTGGGCCGCGACCACGGTCGACCGCACCGCCGGGCACCGGCTGCGCGCCACGCGCGATGCCCTGGCCCACCCCGAAGAGGGGCAGCTCGGTGCCGGCGAGCTCAGGGAGCGCCTGCGAATCGCGCAGACCTCGGCCGGGACCTCCGCACGTGAGCAGCGCCTGCCGCCCAAGCACCCCTCGGGCAAGGCGCCGCGGGTGGTCCCCCGCGCCCGCTGACCTGTCAGCGCAGCGCCTCGGCGTCGTCGTGGTAGTCGGTGGCGACGGGCGGCATGTGGCCGTCCGTCCCCTCCGCGTACTGGTCTCCGGAGGCGCGACCGGCCTCGTCGGCGCCCCGGTCGGGCTCCGCCTGGTCGAAGACCTGCGAGGGCTGCTCGCCACGGATGAGAGCGAGCGCCGAGGGCAGCTCGTCCGCGGACACGAGCACGTCGCGCGCCTTGGACCCCTCCGAGGGTCCCACGATCTCCCGGGACTCCAGGAGGTCCATGAGCCGCCCGGCCTTGGCGAAGCCCACACGGAGCTTGCGCTGCAACATGGACGTCGAGCCGAACTGCGTGGTGACCACGAGCTCCGTGGCCTGCAGCAACAGGTCCAGGTCGTCGCCGATGTCCTCGTCGACCTGCTTCTTCGCCGCGGCGGGCGCTGCGACGTCCTCGCGGTACACCGGCTTGAGCTGGCTCTTGACGTGCTCGACGACCTGGTGCACCTCGGACTCGGTGACCCAGGCGCCCTGGACACGCATCGGCTTGGCGGCCCCCATGGGCAGGAACAGCGCGTCACCCTGGCCGATGAGCTTCTCCGCGCCGGGCTGGTCGAGCACCACGCGCGAGTCCGTGACCGACGACGTCGCGAACGCGAGCCGCGACGGCACGTTCGCCTTGATGAGCCCCGTGACCACGTCGACGGACGGGCGCTGTGTGGCCAGCACGAGGTGGATGCCGGCGGCGCGGGCCAGCTGCGTGATGCGCTGGATCGAGGCCTCGACGTCGCGCGGGGCCACCATCATGAGGTCGGCGAGCTCGTCGACGACCACCAGGAGGTACGGGTAGGGCGCGATCTTGCGCTCGGAGCCCGGCGGAGGCTTGACCTTGCCGGCCCGCACCGCCGTGTTGAAGTCGTCGATGTGCTTGAAGCCGAACGCCGCCAGGTCGTCGTACCGGGAGTCCATCTCCCGCACCACCCAGTCGAGAGCCTCCGCGGCCTTCTTGGGACTGGTGATGATCGGCGTGATGAGGTGGGGGATGCCCTCGTAGATCGTGAGCTCGACGCGCTTGGGGTCCACCAGGATGAGGCGCACCTGCTCGGGGGTGGCACGCATCAGGATCGAGGTGATCATCGAGTTGATGAAGCTCGACTTACCGGCACCGGTGGCACCCGCCACGAGGATGTGCGGCATCTTCGCGAGGTTCGCGACGACGTAACCGCCCTCGACGTCCTTGCCGACGCCCATCACCATGGAGTGCTCGGTACGCCGTGCGGCCCCCGAGCGGAGCACGTCGCCCAGCACCACGGTCTCGCGGTCGGTGTTCGGGATCTCGATACCGATGGCGGACTTGCCGGGGATGGGCGACAGGATGCGCACGTCCGCGCTCGCCACCGCGTACGCGATGTTGTTGGACAGCGACGTGATGCGCTCGACCTTGGTCTTGGCACCGACCTCGACCTCGTAGCGGGTGACCGTCGGGCCGCGGCTGAAGCCGGTGACCTTGGCGTCGACGCCGAACTGCTCGAACACGCCCGTGAGCGACTCGACCACCCGGTCGTTGGCGGCCGACCGCGCCTTGTGCGGCGGTCCCTGCACCAGCAGGTCCTCGTCGGGCAGCAGGTAGACGGTGTCGCCCTCCAGCATGGGCTGCACGCCACGCGGCATCGGCTCGCCGCCCTGCGGAGGCTTGGGGCCGTCGGATGCCTTGCCCGGCTCGCCGTCCGACCTCAGGACGCCGGGGCCGATGGCGGGCGCACCGGTGCTCTTGCCCGCCGACTCGCTGGTCGGGATGCGCTGCGTCATGAGCTTGCCCGCCTTGGCCGCCCGCTCGGCGGCCTCGACCTCCGCGGCCTTCTCGAAGGCCTCGTCGCCCACGAACCCGGCCAGGCGCTCCTTCTCGGCGGCGATCTCCTGCTTGGTGCGGCGCTTGCGGCGCTTGGTACCGGCGGCGGCGCCGTCGTGCGGCGAGACGCCCTCGGCCAGCGCGAGCCCGTCCTCGTCGGTCAGGGCCGGCTCACGGTGGTTGCCGGTGAGCCGGTCGTAGAGGCCGCGCAGGCGTGCCGGGATCCGGTGCACCGGCGTCGCCGTCACGATCAGGACGCCGAAGAATCCGGCCAGGATGTACAGCGGGATCGCGAACCACTGCGTCAGCCCGGTGACCACCGGTGTCGCGAAGAGGAACCCGATCACGCCGCCGGCGTCCTGCACCGGGGTGAAGCCCTCGGCAGGCGAGGGCAGGTCGGCGCTGATGTGCACGAGGGAGCAGGTGGCGACCACCAGGAAGCTGAGCCCGATCGCCACCCGGCCGTTCTGCTGGGTGCGTTCGGGATGACGCATGACGCGGAACGCGAGCCACACGAGCAGCACGGGCAGGGCGACGCCGGCGATGCCGAACGTGCCCGCGACCACGGCGTGCACGCCGTCGCCGAAGGCACCGTCGATGCCCCACCACTCGCGCGCGGCGACGATCACCGCCACCGCGAGCAGCGCGAAGCCGACGCCGTCGCGCCGGTGGTCCGGTTCCAGTTCCTGGCCTCCCTGCTGATGTGCCTTCTGCGCGCCCTGGTCGAACGCATCCTGCGCCGTCCGGGGTCCGGCGGCGCGGGTGGCGCCGCCCACGGCGTGCGCCATGCCCATCCACAGCCCGCGCAGAGCGCGGACCGGCCACGGCGGGCCGGACGGCGCGGACGCAGCCTTGGACGCCGGGCGGGTAGCCCCCCGGCGCTGTGTCGATCGCTTCGACGCTGCGGCCTTGGGCCTGGCGCTCTTCGCGCCCTGCCCGGATCCCTTCCCGGAACTTCGCCGGGCCGACGTGCGGGTCGCCATGATGTCGCCACCGTAACGGGCGACGACGGCCCCGCCCAGGAAGCCTCGCGGTGTGTCCCGGACCGGGCCGCTGTCCGGTTTGTCGCGCTCTCCCCCGCGTCCTGGCCGCGGGAGGCCGAATCGGCAGGCCCGGTCGGCGAGCCCGAGAGAGCTCAGCCCAGGAGCAGCCCCACCGCCAGCATCACGACTCCGGCGGCCAGCGCCACCGCCCCGACCGGAAGCAGGACGACGGCGCGGTTGGGCGTCGTCCGCCCGTCTCCCATCGCGGAGAAGAAGAACCCGGCCGGCATCAGGATCGCCGCCCACAGGACGCCGGTGGCAGCCAGCCAGTGCGCGAACCCGGTCAGGCTCGTCGCCTCCGCCAGGAGCACGCAGAGCAGCCCGAGGATCACCAGGACGCCCGCGTGGGCGTGGCCCGCCCGGTAGAAGCTCTTCTGCAGGTCGGTGGTGACCAGCCGGCCGCCGAAGACCTTGAGCAGGAAGAACCCGCCCGACTCGACCGCCACGACGGTCAGCAGCACGATGCCCGCTGTGATGCGGGCCGGATCCGAGAGCTCGAGCACGACGTCCTCCAGGACTAGATGGTGCACTGTTTTGTAACACTGTTATCAAACATCGTTCGTAAACTGGCGTCAAGGCTTCTAGACTCACGGCATGGCTCGACCACGGCTGCACGACGACGCCCTGCGCACCCAGCTCCTCGAGGTCACGTCGCAGGTGATCTCGTCGGACGGCGAGAGCGCCGTCACCGTCCGCAAGGTCGCCGCCGCGGCGGGCACCAGCGCGTCCGCGGTCTATGCCCTGTTCGGCTCGCGCGAGGCGCTGGTCGAGGCAGTCGGCGACGAGGGGTTCCGGCGGTTCGCAGAGCACCTCGCCGCCGTGAGCCAGGGTCACGACCCCGCGGCGGACCTGCGCGCCCTCGGCGGCGCGTACCGGAAGTTCGCCCTCGCGGACCCGCACTTCTACCGCGTCATGTTCTACCGCGCGGTGTCACCGGCCGACGGCGAGCTGGTGTCCGCCGTCGACCGCCCCACGTTCCGGGTCCTGCACGACGCCGTCGGCAGTGTGCTCGCCGGCGCGCCGCCCGAGCGCGTGCTGAGTGCCGCCGTCGGCCTGTGGGGGCTGGTGCACGGGCTGGTGTCGCTGGAGCTCGCGGGGCTGCTGCCCGGCGACGAGAGGGCGCGCGAGGCGGCGTTCGACCAGGCGGCCGGGGCGGTAGGGCCCGCACTGCTCGCGCCCTGACACCGCGCGGCGCCCCGCGAGCGGCGGGTCAGCCGTCCGCCTGCCGCCAGGCCTCGACGTCGGCCAGGTAAGCCGCTACCCGGTCCGGGGGCAGGAACGACCCGCGGAACGACGCCGCGGCGAGCGCCGCCCGCTGATCCCGGGACAGGCCGAAGGCGGCGGTGACGGCGTCGTCGACGTCGTCCACGTAGGCGCCGAAGTACGGCGGGTCGTCGGAGTTGATGCTGACGAGCATGCCCGCCTCGATCATCGCGGGCAGCGGGTGGTCGGCCAGGGCAGGGACGGCTCCCAGCCGCACGTTGGAGACGGGGCACACGGTGAAGGGGACCTGCTCCGCCACGACGCGCGCGACGAGCTCCGGGTCCTGGACGACGGCGACGCCGTGGTCGATCCGCTCGGCGTGCAGGAGGTCGAGCGCGTCGCGGACGTTCTGCGCCGGCCCCTCCTCCCCCGCGTGCGCGGTGCGCCGCAGCCCGGCCTCCTTCGCACGCGCATAGAGGCCCTGGAACGGTCCGGGCGGGTAGCCGATCTCCGCGTTGTCCAGCCCCACGCCGACGATCGGCGCGTCCATCGCGAGCAGCCGCTCCAGGATGTCGAGCGCCTCGGCGCTGTCGCGGTCGCGGTGGAACGCGGCGATGAGCAGGGTGCTCAGGCCGTGCTCGGCCTCGCTGCGCCGCAGGGCGCCGGCGACGCCGCCCACGACGGTCTCCAGCGGCACGCCGCGCACGAGGTGCGCCTGCGGGTCGAAGCTGATCTCCGCGTGGCGCACCCCGGCCCGGGCAGCACGCGTCAGGTAGGCGCTGGTCAGGTCGGCGAAGTCGGCCTCGGTGCGCAGCACCGACATGGCCGCCGAGTACAGGTCGAGGAACGACTGCAGGTTCTCGAACTGGTAGGCGGCCCGCAGGCTCGCCGGGTCGGCATACGGCAGCCCGACGCCGTTGCGGGCCGCCAGCTCGAACGCCAGGTCCGGTTCCAGCGTGCCCTCGATGTGTACGTGCAGCTCGGCACGAGGCGGCCGTGTCGACGGTGCGGGAGAGGCCATGCCAGGGAGGTTATCTCCCGCCGCCGAACCCGTCAGAACCCGGTCAGAACCCGGTCGGAGCCCGGTCGGAGCCCCGTCAGAACCCGGCGAGCTTCTCCTGGGCCCTCGTGGTCTCACGGACGATCCGGACCCAGTAGACGAACGCGATGATCAGCGCGGCCGCCGCGACGGAGCGAGCTGCGATCTCCGCGTCGACCCAGATCGAGGTGAGGACGTGCACCCCGGACACCAGCCAGAAGGGCCACCACAGGCCCAGGGCGACCCGGCGCTGCCCGTCGGGCACCACTGCGCCGCGGATGTCACGGACCACCTGGTAGGGGATCCAGAGGAACGCGATGGGCACCAGCCAGCCGAACCAGGTCCAGCCGCGCCCGTGCGCGAACCGCGCTGCGGGGTTTGCGGCCTCGGCGAACGTCCGGCTGGCCTGCAGCCAGCAGCAGGCGGCGACGTATGCGGCCAGGCCGAACAGGACGGTCACGGTGCCGCCGTTGGGGTCCACCCGGAGGCCGAGGCCGATCTCGATGCCGGCCGCCCCGCCCCGGTCGCCGGTGACGAGCAGGATCGCCAGGCCGGCCAGCTCGACGAAGAGCATGCAGCACGCCGCGACGATCGTCCCGACCGCCAGGCCGGCGGGAGGCTCGGGCAAGGGCTTGCTCGGGGCCTGTCGGCGCGCCGGCGGGTACGCCTGGTCGACGGGCACTCGCGGCTGCCCGGCGACGGGCGTGTGCTGCGCGGCGTGCTGCCCGGTGCTCGCACCGGCATAGTGCTCGGGGTACTGCGGCTCGGTGTACGGGGACTGGGGGTGCGCAGGGCTGCCCAGCTGCTCCGGGTAGGGCTGGCGACCCTGTTGCGAGCCGGGCTCGGCCCAGCGGGCCGCTCGGTTCTGGTGGGGAATTCGCGGATCGGACATCAATGGCCTCCGGTGTGTTCCCGCCACCGTACTCACACCGCTATGTCCGGTACTCACCATATGGGGGTGAACCCGCGTCGACCAGGCCGGGATACGTGCGCGGAGAGGGACTTTCCTGGGGTCTGTCAGAGGGCGCCACTACCATTTCGCCCACCATGACGATGCACGATACCCCTGCGGAATCACCGCACACTTTCCAGGTAGACCTCCGTGGGCTGGTCGATCTGCTGTCCCAGCACCTGTACGCCAGCCCGCGGGTGTACGTGCGCGAACTGCTGCAGAACGGCGTCGACGCCATCACCGCGCGGCGCGCCCTCGATCCGGACGCACCCGGCACGGTGCGGATCGAGGCGACCGGGTCGGCGCTGCGGATCACCGACTCGGGCGTCGGCCTGACCGAACCCGAGGTGCACGAGCTGCTGGCCACGATCGGGCGCAGCTCCAAGCGGGACACCCTCCGGGAGGCGCGCAAGGAGTTCCTCGGCCAGTTCGGCATCGGCCTTCTGGCCTGCTTCGTCGTGGCCGAGACCATCCGGGTGGTGAGCCGCTCGGCGCGCACCCCGGACGCGCTGCCCGTGGAGTGGGTCGCCCGCGGCGACGGCTCGTACACGGTCCGTACGCTCGCGGCGTCCGAGCACCCCGAACCCGGTACGACGGTGAACCTGGTGGCCCGCCGCGGGAGCGAGCAGTGGTTCGAGGCGGCCACGGTGGCTGGCCTCGCGGCGGACTTCGGGGCACTGCTGCCCTACGACGTCCGGGTGGGCGACGAGCCGATCACCGGTCGGCGTCCGCCGTGGGAGGCCGAGCACGCCGGCCCCACGGCGCGAGCCGCGGCACTGTCGGCGTACTGCCAGGACACGTTCGGCTTCGCGCCGCTGGACTCCATCGAGCTCGACCTGCCGCTGGTCGGCATCCGGGGCGTCGCCTACGTGCTGCCCGGCGTCGTCAGCCCGGCACAGCGCGGCGGGCACCGCGTGCACCTCAAGGGGATGCTGCTCACCGACCGCGCGGAGACCCTGCTGCCCGACTGGGCGTTCTTCGTGCGCTGCGTGCTCGACACCGACTCGCTGCGCCCCACGGCCAGCCGCGAGCAGCTCTACGAGGACGAGACGCTGGCCGCGGTACGGGATGCGCTCGGCGAGAGGGTCCGCGGCTGGCTCGCGCAGCTCGCGACCACCTCGCCGGAGCGCCTGCGGCGCTTCCTCGCCGTGCACCACCTGGGCGTCAAGGCGCTCGCGCTGCACGACGCCGACGTGCTGCGCACCATGCTGCCGTGGCTGCCCTTCGAGACGTCCGAGGGTGAGCTCACGCTCGACGACCTCGCGCGCCGGCACCGGACCGTGCACTTCACCCGCACGGTGGACGAGTTCCGGCAGGTGTCCGCGATCGCGGCGGCGCAGGGCATGGCCGTCGTCAACGGCGGGTACACCTACGACGCGGCGCTGGTCGAGGCGCTACCGCTCGCCCGGCCGGGCGTCGCCGTGGAGGAGCTGGACGCGTCGGTCGTGACGGCGCACCTGGACCACCTCGATCCCGGGGCCGAGCTCGCGCTGGCGCCGTTCCTCGCCACCGCCCGGGCCCGGCTCGACCCGCTGGACTGCGACGTCGTCGTGCGCACGTTCCACCCGGCGGCCCTGGCCGCCGTCCACCTGGACGACCGGTCCGTCCGCCACGAACGTGCCCGGGCCGAGGCCGAGGGCCAGGCCGACGACCTCTGGGCCGGGATCCTCGGCTCCCTGCGCGACGAGGCGCCGCGCGCCCGGCTCGTGCTCAACCACCTCAACCCGCTGGTGCGGCGCATCGCCGCGCTGCCCGACGCCGACCTCGCCGGCGTCGCGACCGAAGCCCTCTACGGGCAGTCGCTGCTCCAGGCCCGGCGCCCCTTGCGGCCCGTCGACCAGGCACTCGTGAACCGTGCGTTCGGCGAGCTGCTCGAATGGGCGACACCGGCCCAGCCGACGACGCGTGGCGACCAGGCTGACGACTCCCAGGAGACGAACCGATGACCGAGATCACCGACCTGGCGACACTTGAGCAGGCGCTCTGGGCGAACCGGCAACGCCCTCACGGCACCGCGCAGGCGGTGGCGGCAGAGGGCCTGCTCGACCAGGCAGTGCGGCTCGGCCCGAAGGCCGAGGTCAAGGCATTGCTGCACCTGGTCAACGCCTACGAGTTCAGCGCGGACCGGCACAAGATGGTCGTGCCGTTCGCCAAGGCGCTGCGCCTGTGGGACCAGGACCCGAGCCTCTTCGAGTCGTACGACACCCACTCGCTGTTCTGGATGTTCAAGTGGATGACCTCCGGCCTGCTCGACCTGCCGCAGGTCTCGCTGGCCGCCATCGAGGGCACCCTCACGGACATGGACCGGCGCTATCGGATCGCGGGGCACACCGACCGTGCCGTGCGGATGTCGGAGTTCTACGTGGCCGATCACGTGGGCGATGCCGAGCGCGCGCGCCGGGCGTTCGACGGCTGGCTCGCCGCCCCACGCGGCGACATGGCGGACTGCCACGCCTGCGAGACAGCGGCGCAGGGCGGGTACTACGCCAGGTCGGGCGACGACGCCCGGGCGGTGGAGCACTGGGGGCCGGTCCTCGGCGGGGAACAGACCTGCGCCGAGGAGCCGCACCGGACGCTCGCACATTCGCTCCTTCCCCTGGTCCGCCTCGGCCGCCTGGACGACGCCCGGGCCAACCACCTGCGTGGGTACCCCATGGTCAAGGGCTCGGAGAGCCTGATGCGCTCGGTGGCCAAGCACATCGAGTTCTGCGCGCTGACCGGCAACGAGGCGCGCGGGCTGGAGCTCCTGGCCGACACCCCCGCCTACTTCCAGGCTGACGGCGAGCCCGAGCCGCGGATGGGCTTCTACGCCGTGACCGCGCTGCTCATGGACCGCCTGGTCGCCCTCGGCCGCGGCGACCTGCCGGTCGCCGGCCCCGCCGGCCGCACCTGGACGGCCGACGAGCTGGCCGGACATGCTCGGACCGAGGCGCTCGGCCTGGCCGCCGCGTTCGACGAGCGCAACGGTACGACGGCGGTCGGCGAGGAGGTACGGGCCCGGCTGGACGCGACGCCGCTGCTGGACCGGCTGCCGCTCGGGCTGCGTGCGGTGCTGCCGTCGGTCGTGGGCCCCGCCGAAGTGAACACCCTCGCCGATGCGGCCCCGGCAGCTGCCGACGCCGACCAGGCCGCCGAGCCGGCAAACACCCCCGGCGTCGAGCACGGAACCGACGGCGACAGCGACGCCACGATTATGCCCGCCGACGTCCGGGAGGCCGTCGACCGGTACAACGCGGCCCGAGAGAAGCAGGACCTGGCGGGCATGCGGTCGGGCATGGCGGACGCGATCGACCGCGCGGGCGACGCCGCCGCGCCCGAGTGGCTCCTGGCGGCACACCTGCAGCTCGCCGAGGTGCTCGCCGCCGACGGCGACCCGGCCGGCGCCGTCCACCACGGGTTGGAGGCGGTGGCCTGGGCGGACCTGGTCGACCGACCCACCGCCGTCGTCGCCCGGGTCCGGCTGGGCGGGTACCTGATGTCCGGTGGCCGCTTCGACGAGGCCGCGCCCGTGCTGGAGCAGGCCCTGCCCGACTTGGACCCCTCCCCCGAGGTGCACGGCGACGGGACCCTGGTGCAGGTCCGCTGGTGGCTCGGCGACTGCGCGGCGGCCAGGTACGAGCACGCGGAGGCCGCCCGGCACTGGCTCGCCGCCGCGCAGATCGCACAGCACTGGCCGGAGCAGGAGGACCACGCGGTGCTCGCGAACCTCGCCGCGGAGGCCCTGGACAAGGCGGGCGAAAAGCTGTCGGCCGAGCTGGCATACGAACGCGCCGCGGACCTGTGGGCCGAGGTCGGCGACGCGATGCGGCAGATCCGGGCCACCCGGGCGTGGGCCTGGGCCGTCCGGGACCGCGACGTCACGGAGGCGAGCCGCATCATGACCGGGGCGATGCGGGTGTGCGAGGCGGCGCTCGCCGACGCGACCGATCCGGACGAGCTGGCCGAGCTGCGGGTGGAGCTTCCCGAGACGCTCGAACAGCATGCCCGGGCGATCGCCGACGAGAACGAGGTGACCTCCCGGTTCGAGGGTCTCTACGAGGGCGCCCTGGGCGAGGCAGCCGAGCTGGCGGGCCGGGCCGAGTCGCTCCTGCGGGAGTCCGACGACGTCGCTCGCTGGTGCCGCAGCGCCCTCCTGGCCGCAGAGCTGGCGGTCGAGACCGGGGGAACCGCCCGCGGCCTGGAGCTCGTCGCGCAGGTGGAGTCGAGGATCCAGGGCGTCGACGAGCTCAGCGGCTTCGGCGGCCACGCCGGCTGGATCCGCGAGCAGGTCACCGCCTGAGTGCGGCGCACCGCCCGGCCGGGGCCCCGGTCCGGCGGTGCGCCCCGGTCCGGCAGTGCGCCCCGGTCCGGCAGTGCGCCCGCCTCAGCGGCGCTTCACGGGTCAGCGGCGCGCCACCACCGGGTGGGGCACAGCCCGGTGGTGGCGCAGCGACGCGAGCAGCAGCCAGGCGAAGCCGACGACCACGGCCAACCACAGCCCGCCTATCCCGGCTGGGCCGAGTGCGGCCCCACCGACGAAGCCCACCAGGATCACGGCACCGGCCACCCTCGACCAGGCCGCGCGACCGCGCTCGCCGTGCCGGGCGAGCCACCCGCCGAACAGGAAGGCCGCCACCGCGAACGCGATGAACCCGATGCCGCCGAAGGCGAAGTGCAGAACACCGGAGGCGCTCATCGTCGTCGCCCCGTCCTGCCCCGGCGGGAAGGACGTCGCTGTCCAGGGCCACGAGAGACGGGGCCATGGGCCTGACCCACAGGTCAGGCCCATGGCCCCGTTCTCGCGCAGGTCCGCCCGGCCGACCCGGTCCGGTCAGGCCTCCAGGACCACCGGGACGATCATGGGCTTGCGGCGCAGCCGCGTCGCCACGTAGCGCCCGATGGTGCGGCGCATGATCTGCTGCAGCTGGTGCGTGTCCGTGGCCCCGCCCGCGATCGCATTTTCCAGCGCCGCGGTGACCTCCGGCATCACCTTGTCGAACACCGAGGCATCCTCGGCCATACCCCGCGCGAGCACCTGTGGCGGCGCGAGCACCTTGCCCGTGGCGGTGTCGATGACGGCGAAGACGGACACGAAGCCCTCCTCGCCCAGGATGACGCGGTCCTTGAGCTCGGCCTCGGTGATCTCGCCGACCGACGAGCCGTCGACGTACACGTACCCGCACGGAACGGCGCCGACCACGGAGGCCTTGCCGTCCACGAGGTCCACGACGACGCCGTCCTCGGCGAGCACCACGCGGTCGGCCGGCACGCCGGTCTTGACCGCGAGCGCCCCGTTGGCCACGAGGTGGCGCACCTCGCCGTGCACCGGCATGACGTTCTTGGGCTTGAGGATGTTGTAGCAGTACATGAGCTCGCCGGCGGACGCGTGCCCGGAGACGTGCACCTTCGCGTTGCCGCCGTGCACGACGCGCGCGCCGAGCCGGGTCAGGCCGTTGATGATGCGGAACACCGCGTTCTCGTTGCCCGGGATGAGCGACGACGCCAGGATCACCGTGTCGCCGAACTCGACCTGCACCTTGTGGTCGCCGTTGGCCATGCGCGAGAGCGCCGCCATCGGCTCACCCTGCGAGCCGGTGGACATGTAGACGATCCGGTCGTCGGGCAGCGAGTCGGCCTTCTTCAGGTCGATGAGCACGCCCGGCGGCACGTCGAGGTAGCCGAGATCGGCGGCGATGCCCATGTTGCGCACCATGGAGCGGCCGACGAGGGCCACGCGCCGGCCGTGGGCGTGCGCGGCGTTGAGGACCTGCTGCACGCGGTGCACGTGCGACGAGAACGACGCGACGATGATCCGCTTGTCCGCGTGGGCGAAGACGTCGTCGAGCACCGGGCCGATCTCGGCCTCGGGTGTCACGAAGCCGGGCACCTCCGCGTTGGTGGAGTCCACCATGAAGAGGTCGACGCCCTTCTCGCCGAGGCGCGCGAAGGCGCGCAGGTCGGTGATGCGGCCGTCGAGGGGCAGCTGGTCCATCTTGAAGTCGCCGGTGTGCAGCACGGTGCCCGCAGCGGTGGTGACCGCCACGGCGAGCGCGTCCGGGATGGAGTGGTTGACCGCGACGAACTCGCAGTCGAAGACGCCGAACTGCTCGCGCTGCCCTTCCTTCACCTCGAGGGTGTAGGGCTTGATGCGGTGCTCCTTGAGCTTCGCCTCGATGAACGCGAGCGTCAGGCGCGAGCCGACGAGCGGGATGTCCTTGCGCAGCCGCAGCAGGTACGGCACGGCACCGATGTGGTCCTCGTGACCGTGCGTCAGCACGATCGCCTCGATGTCGTCGAGACGGTCCTTGATGTAGTCGAAGTCCGGCAGGATCAGGTCCACGCCGGGCTGGTTGTCCTCGGGGAACAGCACGCCGCAGTCGATGACGAGCAGCTTTCCGGCATGCTCCAGGACCGCCATGTTGCGTCCCACCTCGCCCAGGCCGCCGAGGGCGACCACACGCAGGCCACCTTCAGGCAGCGCAGGGGGCAGGGACAGTTCGGGGTGAGGGTGACTCACGTGGCCTCCAAGGCCTCGTTCCAACAGAAAGTTCAGTGCGCGACGGCGGGGCTCGCCTCCGCGAGCTCGCTCACCTCGGGCTGGTGCGCGGCGCCGGCGTCGCGCAGCAGGCCGGCGTCGGCCAGGACCGCGCGCAGGGCGACCACCTCGTCGTCCGACGCGGCGACGTTCGGCAGGCGGAGGAACCGGTTGTCCGTGACACCGAGGGCCTCGATCGCCGCCTTGGCCATGACAGCCTGGGCGCCCGCACCGTTCAGCGCGTCGATGACGCCGGTCGTCGTGCGGAAGACCTCGATCGCTCCGGCGAGGTCGCCGGCGTCGAACCGGCGGATCGTCTCCGCGAAGTGCGCGCCGACCACGTGGGCCGACACCGACACGATGCCCGCGCCACCGATGCTCAGGAACGGCAGGAGCAGACCGTCGTCGCCGCAGTACCAGGCCAGGCCGGTCTCCGCGATGAGCTTGGTGGCCGCGTAGACGTCGCCCGTGGCGTCCTTGTTCGCGACGATCCGCGGGTGCTGGGCCAGGCGGCGGTAGGTCTCGGGCGCGATGCGCACCACGGTGCGCCCGGGGACGTCGTACAGCATCACCGGCAGGTCGGTCGAGTCCGCGACCGCCGTGAAGTGCTGGTACAGGCCCTCCTGGCTGGGCCGCGAGTAGTACGGCGAGACGACGAGGAGGGCGTCCGCGCCGGCCTCCGCGGCCTGCTCGGCCATGCGGATCGCGTGCACGGTGTCGTTCGAGCCCGCACCGGCCACGACGGCCGCGCGGTCGCCGACGGCCTCGACGACCGCGGCGACGAGCTCTTCCTTCTCGGGTGTGTGGGTCACCGGCGACTCGCCGGTGGTGCCGGAGAGGACGAGGCCGTCGTTGCCGTCGTCCACCAGCTTCTTCGCCAGCTTGACCGCTGCCTTCAGGTCCACGGCGCCGTCGGGCGTCATCGGGGTGACCATGGCGGTCAGGACCGCGCCGAACGGGCGCGCGGAGTCTGTGGGAAGAACCATGGGTCTACCGTACCGTTTACCGCCCCGATCACCCCCCTCCGAGCAGCTCCTCCAGGCGCTCGACGGCGGGCGCGATCTCGTCGTTGGCCAGCCGGACCACGCCGGGCTCCCGGGCCACCTCGTGCAGGCCCCCCGCGTAGGCGGCGAGCGCCGTCGGGCGGAGGTCACGGCGGTGGGGCGCGGCGTCCGCGGCGACCCGGTCCGCGACGACGTCCTCGGGCGCCTCCACGACGACGTGGACGAGCCGCGCTCCGGCGCGGGCGGCGGCGTCCGCGAAGCGCCGCACCTGGTCGGTCCGCGCCACGAGCTGCGGCACGACGACGTCGTGCCCGCCGCGCAGGTGCTCGACCGCCATGGCGAGGCCGAGGGCCCGAGCCGGCTCCGCGGTGTCCCGGACGTCGCCGCTGATCAGCGTCCGGACGACGTCGATGTCCAGGTCGAGCGTGCCCGGGTGCCGCGCCGACCAGGCCGCCGCGACGGCGGACTTGCCCACGCCCGGTAGCCCGTTGAGCAGGATCAGTCGTACGTCGTCCCGGGTCACCGCTCGACCAGCACGCCGTCCTCGTCGGCGTACACGGTGGCGCCCGGCCGGAACACGACGCCGCCGATCTCCACCGCCTCGTCCAGCACGCCCGCGCCCGTCTTCGACGACTTGCGCGGGTTGGTGCCGAGCGCCTTGACGCCAAGGCGCAGCCCGCCGAGCGCCACCGAGTCGCGGACCGCGCCGTGGATGATCGCGCCGGCCCAGCCGTTCTCGACCGCCGTGGCCGCGATGAGGTCGCCCATCAGGGCGCTGCGCAGCGAGCCGCCGCCGTCGACGACCAGGACGGCGCCCTCGCCCGGCGTCTGCGTCACCGCCTTGACCAGGCCGTTGTCCTCGTAGCACCGCACGGTCCGCACGGGTCCGGAGAAGGCACGGACGCCGCCGAGGTCCCGCAGCTGGACGGAGAGCGAGGCCAGCGCCTCGCCGTGCTCGTCGTACAGGTCGGCCGTGGCGGTCATGGTGGTCCTCTCGTCCGGTGGCGTTGCGCGAGACCATACCTGGCGGCCCGACCGGCTTCCGCGTGCTCGCCCGCCCTGCCCGGGCGAGCGGCGCGCCGACGTGGATACTCAAGATATGACGGCGACGACGCTCTCCCCCGCCTTCGTGGCGCACCTGCCCACCGGCATCCTCGTCGGCGGGCACTGGGGCCCCGCCGAGGGCGGCGCGACGTTCGAGGTCACCGACCCGGCGACCGCCGAGCCCATCTTCGACGTCTCCGACGCCACCCCCGCCGACGCGGTGCGCGCCCTCGACGCCGCGCACGCCGCCGCCCCCGCGTGGCGTGCCGTGCCGCCACGCGAACGCTCCGAGCTGCTGCGCGCCGTGTTCGGCCGCCTCGTCGCACGCGCCGACGACGTCGCCGCCCTGATCACCGCGGAGGCCGGCAAGCCGCTGGCCGAGGCACGCGCGGAGGTCCTCTACGGCGCCGAGTTCCTGCGCTGGTTCGCCGAGCAAGCGGTGCGCGCCGACGGGCTGGTGCGCACGGCGCCGTCGGGCGGCAACACGCAGTACGTGAGCCGTCGGCCCGTGGGACCGTCCCTGCTCATCACGCCCTGGAACTTCCCGATCGCGATGGCGACCCGCAAGATCGCCCCGGCGCTCGCGGCCGGGTGCACGGTGGTGGTCAAGCCCGCCTCGCTCGCCCCGATGACCACACTCCTGGTCGCGGAGATCATCCGCTCCGAGGCGGAGGCACGCGGCCTGCCCCCGGGCATCGTCAACGTGGTCCCGACCACGCAGGCCGGCCCGGTCACCGAACCGCTGTTCGAGGATCCCCGGCTGCGCAAGGTCTCGTTCACCGGCTCCACCCGCGTGGGTCAGACGTTGCTGGCCCAGGCCTCGAAGAACGTGCTGCGCAGCTCGATGGAGCTGGGCGGCAACGCGCCCTTCGTCGTGTTCGAGGACGCCGACGTCGACGCCGCCGTCGAGGGCGCGCTGGTCGCGAAGCTGCGCAACTCCGGGCAGTCCTGCGTGGCCGCCAACCGCTTCCTCGTGCACGACGCCGTCGCGCGCACCTTCGCCGACAGGTTCTCCGCGGCGGTGGGCGCGAAGGTGACCGCACCGGGCACGCGCCCCGGCGCCGAGGTGGGTCCGCTCATCGACGAGGCGGCGGTGGAGAAGGTGACCGGCCTGGTCGACGACGCCGTCGCGCACGGCGCCCAGGTGCTCACGGGAGGCTCGCGGCTGGCCGGCCCCGGCCACTTCTTCGAGCCGACCGTGCTCACCGGGGTCGACGCCGACGCGCGGGTCGTGACCGAGGAGATCTTCGGGCCGGTCGCCCCGATCGTCGCCTTCGGGTCCGACGACGAGGCGTTCGAGCTGGCCAACGGCACCCCGTTCGGCCTGGCGGCGTACGCGTACACGACGTCGCTGGCCCGTGCCCGGCGTGCG
Organism: Promicromonospora iranensis; assembly: GCF_028994775.1. Taxonomy (GTDB): domain Bacteria; phylum Actinomycetota; class Actinomycetes; order Actinomycetales; family Cellulomonadaceae; genus Promicromonospora; species Promicromonospora iranensis_A. The sequence continues at coordinate 205,589 of NZ_JAJQMN010000006.1, forward strand.
ATGGACGAGATCGAGGCGGGAATGATCGGCATCAACCGCGGCCTGGTGTCCGACGCCAGCGCGCCGTTCGGCGGCGTCAAGGCCTCCGGCCTGGGACGCGAGGGCGGCGAGGCGGGCATGGAGGAGTACCAGGAGACCGTGTACGTGGCTCTGTAGGTCTCGCGGCAGGTCTCGCGGCAGGTCCCGCGGCAGGTCCCTGTCCGGCGTACGGGCGTGTCCCGGATACGCCCGGCGACGACGTAGCCTCGGTGCGTGAACGTCCTCCCCAGTGATCCGGTGGCCCGCGCCGCCGTCCGCCAGGGCGTGAGTGTCTCGGTGGCGACCGGGCTGTACGGCATCTCGTTCGGTGCCCTGTCGGTCGCCGCCGGTGTCGGTCTCGGCCCGACAATGGCCCTCAGCCTGCTCATGTTCTCCGGCGGCTCGCAGTTCGCCCTCATCGGCGTCATCGGCGCCGCGGGCACACCCGTCGCGGCGATCGCCACGGCGACGCTGCTCGGCCTCCGCAACACCCTGTACGGCGCGGTGGTCTCACCGCTGCTCCAGGTGCGCGGCTGGCGCCGCCTCGCCGCGGCGCACGTCACCATCGACGAGTCGACGGCGGTCGCCGTCGCCCAGCCCGAACCCGCGGCGTCCCGCATCGGGTTCTGGGTCACGGGAGTCGGCGTCTTCGTGCTCTGGAACGCGTTCGTGCTCCTCGGGGCGCTCGCCGGCGACGCGCTCGGCGACCCGCGCGCCTGGGGGCTCGACGCCGCTGCGGCCGCCGCCTTCCTCGCGCTGGTCTGGCCCCGGCTCGCGCCCCGCCGCGCCCAGCTCGTCGCCGGGCTCGCCGTCGTGGCGACCGCCGCCCTGATCCCGTTCGTGCCGCCCGGGATCCCCGTGCTCGCCGCGGCTGCGGTAGCCGTGGTCGTCGGGCTCGTCTCGCCGAACGACCCGGACGCCGCGTCCGGGAACGGGCCCGGCGGGGCCGCCGAGAAGGAGTCCGTCCGATGACCACCACAACGCTCTGGGTCACCGTGCTGGTCGCGTCCCTGGCCTGCTACGCCCTCAAGCTCGGCGGCCACCTGGTCCCCCGGTCCTGGCTCGCGTCCGAGCGGGTCTCCCGCATCACCACCCTCGTGACCGTGGCGCTGCTCGTGTCCCTCGTGGTGGTCCAGGGTTTCGCCGACGGGCTCGCCCTGACCGTGGACGCGCGCGTCCCTGCGCTCGCGGTCGCCGCGCTGGCCCTCGCCCTGCGCGCGCCCTTCATCCTCGTGGTGGTGCTCGCGGCAGGCACGGCGGCGGCCCTTCGCGCCCTGGGCTGGGGCTGACCCGCCGCCACCAACCCTCGACCCGACGCGGCTGACCACTGTCGGGGGCGGGACGGTTGGGCACCGGCGGCGGTTAGGGTGGTGCGGTGGCACTGTTTCGCGAGACCGCCGATGTGTCCGTCCGCCCAGCGATCGCCGGCGACGAGTCCGCCGTGACCGACGTGCAGGTGGCCGCGTGGCGCGCCACGGGGGTGCTGGGCGAGGGGGTGATCGCCGCCCTCGACGTCCCGGCCATGCGGGAGCGCTGGTCGTCGGCCATCACGTCGCCGCCCGGCCCGGGCTTCGCGGTGTTCGTCGCGCTCGACGGGCCTGACGTCGTGGGGTTCGCCGCCGTCTCCCCCGGCCAGGTGCTGTCGCTCGAGGTCCTGCCCGAGGCGCAGCGCGCCGGGCACGGGTCCCGCCTGCTCGCTGCCGCCGTCGACCGGCTCCGTGCCGACGGCTCCGAGACCGTGACCACCTGGTCGCTCGTGGACGACACGGCGCGTGCCGCGTTCCTGGAGGCCAGCGGACTCGGCGAGGACGGCCGTAGCCGCACCCTGGCGACAGGGGTCCGCGAGGTCATCGAGCACCGCTGGTCCGCCGCGATCTGACACCCGCGTGTCCCGGCAACGGCCGGGAGCGCCCGCCACACGAACCCCAGGATTCACGCCGATGTGACAGTCCCGTGACACGGCCTTGCGACCATCGACCTCATGGGGATTCGCACGGAGTACTTCGCCGCACCATCCGATGAGGTGGCGGCGACGGCGCTCCGCACACCCGGCGGGCCGGCCGACCCGGACCAACGCACCGACCTGCCACGCTTCGACGCCGTCGCGGTGCCGTCGATGGACCCGTTCATCATGCTCGGCGGGCTCGCGGGTGTGCTGTCCGGACGCCCGTACGGCGAGGTCACCGCGCACCCGCGGCACGGGACGCTCGTCTGCAGCGGAGGTGCCGAGGGGCCCTGGGTCGTGACCGTCGCCCAGACTCTCGCGGACGACCTCGCTTCCGCCGCCCCCGCCCGCCTGGTCCGGGCGGCCCGCGAGTGGTCCGCCACCGCGCCGCCCGCCGTCCCGCCGCGTCAGCTCGCGGCCGCGCTGCTGCCGCTCGCGGCACTCGCCGCGCGGGCGGCCGACCTGGGACACGGGCTCTACTGCTGGACCAGCCTCACCGAATGAGCACTGCTGCCGCGCCCCGCGCCGAGCGGGCCGGACCGGAGGTCGTCCGCCGGCTCGGCCGGGACTGCCCGGCCGACCTCGGGCTGAGCGCGCTCCTGACCGCCTACCACCTGCAGACCGAGGCCGAGAAGGGCGTACCCGTCGCGGACGCTGACGCGCTGCCCGCCCGCTACCGGGCGGAGACGACGGATCCGCGTGCCGCGTTCGCCGAGGACGTCGTGCTCGTCGCGCGCCGCGGCGGCGTCTCGGCGGGCTGTCTCGTGCTGACCGCACCGGTGTCCGGCCGCTCGGAGATCAAGCGGCTCTGGACCGCGCCGGAGGCCCGCGGCCACGGGATCGCGTCGATGCTGATCGCGACGGCGCTGACCCAGGCGCGCGCGGGCAGCGTGGGCGCCGTCGCGCTCTCGGTCTGGAGCTGGCGCACGGGCGCGATCGGCCTGTACCAGAAGCTCGGCTTCACGATCGTCGACTCCTGGGACGAGCGGGACGACCTGGTGTGCCTGGAGCGCGCCGTCGGCTGATGTGCACCGGCTGAAATGGTGGCGCGTGCAGGGCCGCAGGGGTGCTTCAATCTCCCGGTGACACGCACCCGCAACCCGCTCTGGCGGACCCTTGTCGAGCTCCGTGGCAACCCGCGCGCCTGCGTGTGGACCGAGCCGCTGTGGGGGCTGTCCATGGCCCTGGTGCTGCCGTACGCGTCGGTGTTCATGCTGGCTCTGGGACTGCACGACGAGCAGATCGGCTTCCTGGCGACCGTCGCCATGCTCTCGCAGGTCGTCTTCGGGCTGGCCGGCGGGATCATCACCGACCGGCTCGGCAGGCGCGCCACGACGGCGTGGTTCGACGTGATCGCCTGGGTGATCCCGTGCCTGCTCTGGGCGTTCGCGGAGAACTTCTGGTTCTTCCTCGCGGCGTCACTCGTGAACGGCGCCCTGCAGGTCACCCAGAACTCGTGGGACTGCCTCATGGTCGAGGACGCCGAGCGCGGCCAGATCACCCGGATCTACTCGCTGGTCAAGGTCGCGTCCGACTGTTCCGCGCTGTTCGCGCCGCTGGCCGCCGTCCTGGTCGCCCAGCTCGGGCTCGAGCCCGCGGTCCGCATCCTGTACATCAACGCGGCGGTGGTGATGACCGCGAAGATCATCTGGCTCTACCTGTGGTCGAGGGAGACCCGACAGGGCCGTGTCCGCAGGGCCGCCACCCGCGGGCAGAGCGTGTGGCGGCTGCTGGCCGGGTACCGGGGTGCGCTCGGGCTGCTGCTGCGCTCGCGCGGCTCGCTCCTCGCGCTCGCCGTGGCCGCACTGACCGCCGCGGTCACACTCGTCAACGGCACGTTCTGGCAGGTGGTGGTCAGCCAGCACCTGCACGTGCCGGACGCGCTGCTGCCCTTCTTCCCGATGGTCCGCTCGGTCCTGTCCGTGCTCTTCTTCTTCACGCTCATCCCGCTCCTGACCACCGCCGTCGACCTCAGGCGCGCCGCCCTGTGGGGGTTCGGGGTCCACCTCGCCGGGCAGCTCGTGCTGGTCGCGATCCCCGCGTCCGCCGGCACCGCGACGGCGTCGACCTACGCGTTCCTCGGCCTGTGCCTGCTGCTGGACAGCTTCGGTGCGGGCATGTTGTTCATGCTCTCGGAGTCGCTCGTCGCGCTGCACGTGGACGAGGCCGAGCGCTCGCGGGTGATGGCGCTCCAGCGCACGTGCATCATGCTCGCCGCGGCCCCGTTCGGTTGGATCTCGGGTTGGCTGTCCGGACTCGACCGCACCTACCCGTTCGTGCTCACGTCGGTGCTGCTCGTCGTCGGGCTCGTGGTGGTGCTGGTGCGCTGGGTGCCGACGCACCCGGAGGCGGAGGCCGCCCTGACGTCCGACCCGTCCTGACACGGGGCCGGCCCGGCGCAGGACCGGCCCCTGCCTCACCGCGGCGACGTGCCGACCAGCTCCCGCGTCCCGCCCGCGGCGGACCGGCCGCGGATCGAACGGCCGCGGATCGAACGGCCGCGGACCGTCCCGGCGCCGCGCGGCCACGGCACCGCGTCAGCGCTGACCGACACCCCGCCGACCCATGCGGATGAGGGCGGCGTCAGCACCACGGCGCTCGCCGTCCGGGGGTCGCGCGCGGCCGCGCCAGGACCGTGCGCGAGGCTCGGCCTCGCCGTCGTCGGCCGGTGGCACGAACGCGCCGGCCTCGCAGGCGCGAGCCGCGCCGTGCGGACCTGGTTGCGGACGGCGCCCGCCACGATCGTGGCGAGGACGAACAGCCCACCGGCGACGAGGGCGGCGCGCACGCCGATCAGCTCCATGAGCAGACCCAGGAGCGGCGGGCCGGCCAGGCCCCACGCGGTGCTCGCGCTGCGCCAGACGCCCAGGACCCGGCCGCGCATGGCGGCCGGCGGGTCCGTCTGCAGCACCGTGGCTCCGGCCGTGTCGGAGAACGACTCCAGCACTGCCATCGGCGCTACGACCACCAGCAGGAGGGCGAACGTGGGCGACAGACCCGCGAGCACCTGGAGCAGCGCCCCACCCGCCGCGAGCGCCGCGACGATCCGCACCGAGGGTCGGCGCAGGCGGCCGGCGAGGAACGCCCCGACGATTCCCCCGACGGCCAGCACCGAGGCGACCGTCGCGAAGTCCTGCGTGGTGCCGGCGAGCGCGCCCGTGACGAGCACCGCGAGCGTGAGCGAGTAGTTGCGGCCGAAGACCGCGCTGACCGCGGTGACGGCCAGCAGGGCGACCAGCCGCGGGCGGCTGCAGAAGTACCGGATGCCGTCGAGCGAGCTCGACCGCCCTGCGCGGGGTGCGGCCGGCTGTCCGGGCTCGGCCGGCTCCGCTGCCGCCGTCGGCTCCGCTGCCGCCACCGGCTCGACCTGCGGCACGGGTGCGGCCTGCGCCACCAGGTCGGCGGGCGGCACGGGCGCCACCTCCAGCACGCGGTCACGGCGGCGCGTGTACAGCCGCAGGAACGGGACCAGGGCCGCCACGGCGAGGAACGAGATGCCGTTGCCGAGGTACGCGGCAGCGGGTCCCGCGAACGCGAGCAGGCCACCGGCGATACCGACGCCGGCCAGCCGGCCCACGCTGTTCGTCACGGAGCCCAGCCCGATAGCGGACGGCACGTCGTCGGGCGGGACGAGGTCGTTGCCGAGCAGCGAGGTCGCGGGGCCGTCCACGGCGGCCACCAGGCCGGTGACGGCCGACAGGGCGAGCAGGAGCGGGAGGTTGAGCGCGTCGAGCCCGACGAGCAGGGCGGTCACGAGGGCGATCGCGCCGAGCACCGCCTGGCTCACGGCGACCACCACCTTGCGGGGCCACCGGTCCACGACCGCACCGCCGGCGACCCCGAAGAGCAGGCCGGGCGCGGCCTGGACGGCGAGCGAGAGCCCGGTCGCGGCCGGGGAGCCGGTGATCTGGAGGACGAGGAGATTCTGGACGGTCATCTGCATCCACGTGCCGGCACTCGAGACGAGGTTGGCGCCGGTCCACCAGCGCATCGCCGGATGGCGCAGCGCACGCCATGGGGAGCGGCCTGGAGCAGGGCTGGACGGTACGGACTTCGGGCGCAGAGCGCGCACGGGCACACGGAAGAGGGCCCGGAAAAAGGCAGGGAGAAACACGAGAGCTTTCAGTGGAGGGGGACGCCGCCGGCGACTGCCGCCGATCGCAGCGGCGACAATTCAAACAACCGGCTCCGGGTGCGCTCTACCCCCGGTGGCCCTTCGTGACCAAGGTCGCAGGTGACCGCCGTCTCTGGTGCGGGCGGCCGCACGGGCCGCGGCGGCGGTCAGCCGTCGTCCGAGGAGTCCTCCGCCGAACCCGTGTCCCCGTCCCGGCTCCGTAGGACCCGCATCGCGACGTAGAGCAGCAGGCCGAGCAGCAGCAGCGCGCCCGCCCGCAGCCACGTCTCCCCCGACTGCTGGGTCAGCAGCAGCACGCAGCTTCCGACGCCGAGCCACGGCACCACCGTCGCCACCCGGAAGTGCGGCTGCTCCACATGGTCGCGGCGCAGCACCAGCACCGCCACGTTCGTGCTGATGAACACCAGGAGGAGGAGCAGCACCACGGTCTCCGCCAGCGACGCGAGGTCGCCCGTGAAGACCAGCCCTACGGCGACGACCGTGGTGACCAGGATCGCGACCCAGGGCGTGCGGCGGTGCGGAAGCACGCGGCCGAGCGTGGCAGGCAGGAGCCGCTGCTCGGCCATGCCGTACGCCAGTCGGCTCGACATGATCATGGTCAGGAGCGCGCCGTTCGCCACGGCGATCAGGGCGACCAGCGAGAACAGCCACATGGGTACCGCGCCGGCCCGGTTGACCACCTCGAGCAGGGGGCCGCTGGAGCCGGCGAGCGTTTCGGGCTCCACGACCGCGACAGCCGCGATGCCCACCGCTACGTAGACGGCGCCGGCCGTCAGCAGGGCACCGAACAGGGCCCGTGGGTAGACCCGCCGCACGTCGCGGACCTCCTCGACCACGTTCGCCGACGTCTCGAAGCCCACGAACGAGTAGTACGCGAGGATCGCCCCCGACAGGACCGCGAGCGCGGGGGTGGTGCCGTCGGGGAACTGGGTGACGCGCCCGAGGTCGCCGTCCCCGCGGCCGAGCACCACGAGCGCGAGGACCACGATGACGACGAGACCGCTCACCTCGATGACCGTCATGGCGACGTTCGCGCCGAGCGACTCGCGGATCCCCCGGGCGTTGAGCGCGGCGACGGCAAGCAGGAACAGCACGGCCACGAGGCGCTCGGGCGCGTCGACGAAGGTGCCGAAGTAGTCACCGGCGAACGCCAGGGAGAGCCCTGCCGCGCTGGTGACGCCGGCCGCGAGCATCGAGAACCCGACGAGGAACGAGATCACCGGCTGCCGGAACGCGCGTTCGGCGAACACGGCGGCTCCCCCGGCCCGCGGGTACTTCGTGACCAGCTCGGCGTAGGAGCCTGCGGTGAGCAGGGCGAGGCCGAGCGCTACCAGCAGCGGCAGCCACACCGGGCCGCCCACCACGCCGGCCATCTCGCCCACCAGGGCGTAGACACCTGCTCCGAGCACGTCACCGAGGATGAACAGGTACAGCAGCCGTCCGCTGACGGCGCGAGAAAGACGGGTCTCCGGGTCGGCCTGGCTCGTCGTCATGACTAGAGGCTGGCACCTGCGGCGTCGACTCGCAGGGCGTACGGACGGGTCGCTGCGGCGCGCACGTCGTCAGAGCCCCGGCTCGTAGGCCGTGTACCCCGCGCGGAGCACGACGGCGGCGTCGTCCCCCGGCCCCGCACCCTCGTCGGGGTGGGGCACCCGCGCGACGTCGGGCCAGTGCACGAGGAACGCACCACGGTGCCACCACCGCAGGATCGGGGCGACCGGCCACGGGTGCCGCACGCTCGACCGCTCGAACCCCATGAACGACGTGCGGGTGCGCGGGGAGACGACGAGGCCGTGCAGCCGTGCGCGGGCAAGGTACGCGTCGGGCGCCCCGTCGAGCACGAAACGCAGGTCGACCACCCAGCCCAGCTGGGCCCCGGCGTCGTCGTGCACGGGGACGTCGAGCAGGTCCGAGGCGATCATCGTGGCCTCCCCATCACGAGCTCTCCGGGTCGTGATGGCCGCCGGGGATGCGGCCGATGATGTGGTCGTGGGTCCAGCGCTCGAGCCAGGTCGCGTCGAGGTCATCGCTGCGCACGCTCAGGCGCACCGCCGTGCCGATGTCCACCACGTGCGCCCACGACAGGCGGTGCCAGCGCGAGGCGGGGGGACGCCCGCCGAACACCCTGGTGCCGAGCACGGGACCCGTGAGCAGGGCGGCGACCACCACGGGGACGCTGCCGTCGATCGGCTCGTCCGGTGCGGACCTGCCGTCGACGGCCTCGAGCTCGAGGTCGTCCAGGGTGCACACCGGCATGCCGTCGACGTCGAGCACCTGACGGTCCAGGAGGTGCAGACGGGCGTCCAGCACCCGGCCCGGCTGCCGCGGTTCCGGCCCCCGGGGGACGTCACGGGAGCCCGTTCTCCTACGTCTCATCCGCCCGCCTCCGTCGCGATCATCAAGGGGATGGCGGCCAGGGCCGCCACGACGAGGATGACCAGGTACACCGTGCCCAGCAGGTTCATGACCCGCCCGTTGACGTGCTCGCCCATGTACTCGGGATCGTTCGCGACGACCAGGATGGGCAGATAGGTCAGGGGCAGCGCCACCGCGGAGAAGACCACGGAGTACTCGGTGACGGCGATCGGGTCGACGTTGGTCATCAGGACGCCGACCGCGACGACGAGCGCCAGGATCATCGCCAGGTGGAAGCGGGGCGCGTGCACCGGCCGCCGGAACTTGCCCCACGACCAGCCCAGGTACTGCGAGAGCGTGTATCCCGTGGACAGCGCGGTCTCCAGCGCGGCACCGAACGTCGCCGCCACCAGGCCGACGATCACCACCGCGACCAGCAGCGTCCCGCCGGCCTCCGCGATCGGCAGAGTGAGCTGGGACATCGAGTCGACCTGGATCCCGGCGGGCAGCAGCACGATGGCGGCGCACGCTGCGATCGAGATCGAGAGCAGGCCACCGAGCGGGAACCCGACCAGCACGTTGAGGCGGGACGTCGCGAGATCCTTCACCGTCCAGCGGTCCTCGACACCACCGGACGAGAAGAAGAAGACCTCGTAGGGCGTCATGGCCGCACCGAACAGCGCCACGGCGAAGTACCAGTACACGGCCGCGCTCTCCTGCACGGGCACCTGCGGGACCAGCTGGGCGGCGAGGTCACCCCAGTCCGGACCGAGCAGGAACACCGCCACCGCGAACCCCACCAGCGCCAGACCCAGCAGACCGGTGACGTTCTCCATGAGGTTGAACTTCACCCGCCACAGCACGAGCCACACCGCGAGCGCCGCGACGGGCACCCAGAGCCGGTGGTCCACGCTGCTCGCGAGCTGCAGCGCCAGCGCGATGCCCCCCACCTCCGCGATGAGGGTCAGCACCGTGACCGCGAGGCTCGCCGCCAGGTTCAGCCCCGCCGTCGTCGGGCCGAGGCGCTCGCGGATGATCTCGAACGTCGCCCGCCCGGACACCGCCGCGACCTTGCCGGACATGTGCGCGAACACGCAGATGCCGACCACACCGACCACGACCACCCACGCGAGGGACAGCCCGAACCGTGAGCCGACGACGGCGTTGGTGACCAGGTCCCCGGCGTCGAGGAAGCCGCCGATGGCGGTGAGGATGCCGAGGGCGACGGTCAGCAGGCGGCTCTTCATGGCGTCACCCGCCTGGCCAGCGCCTCGTCGACCGTCCCGCTGGCGTCGTCGAGCGTGCTGGAGGCGTCGTCGAGGGCTCGCAGCACGTCGTCGGCAGGGGACGGCGGCCGCCCCAGCCAGGTGCGGGCGGCGGCTACCGGGCCGACGGCGGCCGACGCGGCGTCGAGCGCGTCGTCCCGCACCCGGTCGGCGTCGCCGGTGGCGACCACCAGCGTGCCGATGCCGTGCACCGCCCCGGTGGCCGTCTCGACGGCGTCGCCGACGGCCACGTCGGCGGTCACCGCCGGCAGGCGGCCCGCGGCCCGCGCCCGCACGGCGAGCTCCGCCGACGCGACCGCGGAGCTCGAGTCGTCGAGGTGGTCGGAGACGCTGTCGAGGGCGCCCGCGTCGTCCGCCCGGGTGGCCGCCGGCGCGCATGCGGCGAGTCCGCAGGTCAGGGCCACCACCACGGTCAACACGACGGCCGGCCGGGACGGCTGGCGATTCGGGCGGCTGGTCACGCTCGAATGCTCGCGCGGTTCTCCGACTTTCGCACGCCGGGTGAATTCGTCCGGCATCGGCCGGCGGACCCGAGGGGCGAGCTGCCGCCACCCCTGCCTATCGTCGGGAGGAGACGCGGGAAGGAGCACACCATGCACATCGGGTACACCCTCATGACCGAGCAGAGCGGGCCGCGAGAGCTGCTGCGGTACGCCGTGGCGGCCGAGGAGGCCGGGTTCGACTTCGAGCTCTCCAGCGACCACTACAGCCCCTGGCTCACGGAGCAGGGACACGCGCCCAACGCCTGGGTGCTCCTGGGAGCGGTCGCACAGGCCACGAGCCGGGTCGAGCTGATGACGTTCGTGACCTGTCCGACGATGCGCTACCACCCGGCGGTGGTGGCTCAGCAGGCCGCGACGCTCCAGCTCCTCGCCGACGGCCGCTTCACCCTGGGTCTTGGCTCCGGCGAGAACCTCAACGAGCACGTGATCGGTGAGGGCTGGCCGAGCATCGACATGCGGCACGACATGCTCGAGGAGGCGATGCACATCATCCGCGAGCTCCTCACGGGCGAGCTCGTCACGTGGGAGGGCCAGCACTTCCGGGTCGACTCCGCGCGGCTCTGGGACGTGCCGGACGCCGGGGTCCAGGTCGGCGTCGCCCTCTCCGGCGACCAGGGCATCAAGCGGTTCGCCCCGCTCGCGGACCACCTCGTCCAGGCCATGCCCGACGGTGACGTGGTGCAGGGCTGGAACGACAAGCACCCCGGTGGGTCCCGGGTGTTCGGGCAGGTGCCGATCTGCTGGGACCCGGACGAGCAGAAGGCGGTCGAGCGGGCCCACTCCGAGTTCCGCTGGTTCGGCGGCGGATGGTCCGTGAACGCGGACCTGCCCACACCGGCGGGCTTCGCGGGCGCCACGCAGTTCGTGCGGCCGGAGGACGTCGCGTCGTCGATCGCCTGCGGGCCGGACCTCGACAAGCTCGCCGAGAGCGCACGCCCGTTCCTGGACGCCGGCTTCACCGATCTCGCGTTCGTCCAGATCGGCGACCACAACCAGGATCGGTTCCTCGCCGAGGCGGCCGGGCCGCTGCTGGAGCGCGTCCGGGCGCTCTAAGGCACTCGCTGCCGTCCAGGGGGTTGCTGCCGATCGCCTCGCGAACAGGTCCGCCCGGCGGTGCGGGCGCCGGTCAGTCCAGGAACGTCACCTCGACCAGCCGGCTCCGGCCCGCCCAGTCCTCCAGGTCCACCGGCTGGGCGAGATGGCCCGGGTTGGCGGGCTGATTCAGGTCGGCGACGATCTCGGACAGCACCGCGCGCCGCTCCTGCTCGTCGGTGACCGGCCGCGCCGTGGCACGCAGGTCCGCCCGCACACCGTGCTTGAGGTGGAAGGTGAAGGCCGGCTCGGCCACCAGGTTGACGTACCAGCTCGGCCGGTCGACCGTGCCGCTGCAGAGGTAGGTGCGTCCGGCCACGTGGTAGAAGAAGATCTCGATCCGGCGGGGCAGACCGGTGCGCCGGCCCGTCGTGGTGATGTCGATGATTCGCTGCCGGGTCGAGGCGGCCGGGGTGATCTCGATGGCCCGCCGTACGGCGTCGTCCAGCACTGCCTTGTTCTTGAATCGCTCCACGGGTCAACCCCTCGATAGTTGTGAGCCGCTTGACTCACCTCTTGATCAGAGTAGGCAGGGCGCAGAAGTGAGTCAAGCGACTCACCTCACAACCTGGGGCATGATGGGCCCATGGCGACCGGCAGCGGGACGTACCACCAGCAGCTCGCGGAGCAGAAGCGCGCGGCGATCATCGCCGCGGCCACCACCCTGTTCCTGGACAACGGCTACGCCGGCACGTCGCTGGCCCGGGTGGCCGAGGCCGCGGAGGTGTCCAAGGCCACGCTGTTCAAGCAGTTCCCCACCAAGGCTCGCCTGTTCGAGTCGATGGTCAAGGAGCACTGGAACCCCGACGACGACGATCGTCCCGAGCCGGCGTCCGGCGACCTCGGCCGAGGGCTGGCCGAGTACGGGCGCCGATACGCCGCCCTGATGTCCCGGCCTGAGATGGTGGGCCTGTACCGCATCGTCATCGCCGAGATGCCGCGCTTCCCGGGGCTTGCCGAGACCCACTTCGACGTCGGCAAGATGCCGTTCTTCGACTCGGTGCGCCGGTATCTCGCCGCCGAGCACGACGCCGGGGCCGCACGCGTCGAGGACCCGGTGGCCGCCACCACCCAGTTCCTGGGGATGATCTCGAACTTCACGTTCTGGCCCCGCCTGATCGTCGCCGGCTGGAACCCTACTGGCGCCGAGACGGCACGAGCCGTCGACGACGCCGTCGCCACGATGGTCGCGCGCTACGGCGCCCGGTAGAAGCCGGCCGCCTTGCGCAGCGACTCCCGCGCCCGGCGGCGGTCGCCCGCCGCGTCGTAGGCGAAAGCAAGGTGGTACCAGGCCCGCCAGTCCTCGGGCGCGGCCTCGACGGCCGCACGGCGCGGCTCGAAGGCCTCGTCCGCCGCCGATCGGTCGATGCGGCCGCCGGGTGAGCGCGGCAGGTCGTCCACGGGCAGGTCGCCCTCGGCGAACAGCGTGTCGGCCATGGTCTGCACCTTCGCCGCGAGCCGGTACTCGCGCACGATCAGCCCGATGACCAGCAGGGGTATGACAAGCACACCCAGCCCGATGCCGATCAGCACGGGCTCGCCGCTGCGGACCATCGCGATGCCTCGCCCCGCGATCTGCCAGACGTACAGTGCGAGGAGAGCGGTCACCGCGAGCGTGCCGGCCAGCCCCTTGGGCAGCCTCCGGCCCGACGCCGGACGCTCGGCGGAGCGGTCGCCCTGGCCGTCGGCCTGGGAACCACTCACGACAGGTCCAGCACGTGCTCGAGGCCGACGGTCAGCCCGGGACGGGACACCACGGACCGGATCGCGAGCAGCACGCCCGGCATGAACGAGGCCCGGTCGAACGAGTCCTGCCGGATGACGAGCTGTTCCCCCTCGTTGCCGAAGAGGATCTCCTCGTGCGCCACGAGGCCACGCAGTCGCACGGCGTGCACGCGCACCCCGTCGACGTCAGCGCCGCGTGCCTCCCAGCCCGACTCCGTCGCGTCGGGCGACGGCCCGAGGCCGGCCTCGGCACGGGCCGTGGCGATCGCCGCGGCCGTGTGCCGCGCGGTGCCCGACGGCGCGTCCACCTTGTTCGGGTGGTGCAGCTCGATGACCTCCGCGGACTCGAAGTAGCGCGCGGCCTTCGCGGCGAACGTCATCGCGAGCACCGCGGACAGGCCGAAGTTCGGGGCGATCAGCACGCCGAGGGATCCCGTGCCACCGGTCCCCCGGGGCGACAGCTCGGCGAGGTGGGCCGCCACCCGCGCCCGCGAGTCGTCGTCCCAGCCGGTGGTGCCGACCACGGCGTGCGCGCCGGCGTCGAGCACCGCGTGCACGTTGGCCTCGGTGGCGGCCGGGACGGTGAAGTCGACGGCGACGTCGGCCCCGGCGAGCGTCTCGCCGGAGACGGTGTCGCCGTGGTCCAGCCTGGCGACCAGCTCGAGGCCGTCCGCGGCCTCGACCGCCGCACACGTCTGGGTACCCATGCGTCCGGCCGCACCGAGCACCGCCACCTTGATGTCACTCACGATCTACCACCCTTGTTCTTCGTTGAGTGCTGGATATTTGTGGGTTCAAGCGACCTCATTCGACAAATACCCAGCACTCAACGGGAGGTTCAGTTGTCGAACGGGCCTACGCGGACGATCGAACGCGGGCGGGCGGCCAGGTCCTGCGCCAGCGCCTGGACGTCCGACACCGTGACCGCCTGGATGCGCTCGAGGGACTCGGCCAGCGACAGCAGGTCGCCGTACACGAGCTCGGCCTTTCCGAGTCGGCTCATTCGCGACCCGGAGTCCTCCAGCCCGAGCACCGTACCGCCGGAGAGCTGGCCCACGGACCGCTTGAGCTCGGACTCGGTGATCCCGTCGTTCGCCAGCTTCTCGAGCTCCTCGACGAGCAGGTCGGTGACCTGGTCCGCCTTGGCGGCCGCGCAGCCCGCGTACAGGCCGAAGGTGCCGAGCCCGCCGTGGGCGGAGGCGAACGAGTACGTCGAGTACGCCAGGCCCCGCTTCTCGCGGATCTCCTGGAACAGCCTGGACGACATGCCGCCGCCCAGCACCGCGTTCAGCACGGACAGCGCGAAGCGCCGGTCGTCCGTCGCCGCGATGCCCGTGGAGCCCACGATGATGTTCGCCTGCTCGACCTGCCGCGTGACGGTCAGCTCCGCACCCGCGTCCGGCACCCCGGTGCGGTCCTCGGTCGTGACCCGACGGTCGCACGGCGCGGTGGCGACGTCGAGGTCCCACCCGCCGTCGGACAACGCCTGGGTGACCTGTTGCACGAGCTTGTCGTGGTCGATCCCGCCCGCGGCCGTGACAACGAGGGTCTCCGGCCGGTAGTTCCAGCGGTAGTGGTCCCAGACGGCGTCCCGCGGGACGGCGTTGATCGTCTCGGGCGTGCCGCCGATGGGGCGGCCCAGCGCGTGGTCGCCCAGGACGACGGCGGAGAACTGCTCGTGCACGACGTCGGTGGGGTCGTCGTCGTTCATCGCGAGCTCTTCGAGGATGACGCCGCGCTCGGTCTCGAGCTCGTCGGTGTCCAGGCGCGCGGAGGTGACCATGTCGGAGATGACGTCGACCGCCATCGGCAGGTCGGAGTCCAGCACCCGCGCGTAGTAGCAGGTGTGCTCCTTGCCGGTGGCCGCGTTCGCCTCACCGCCGACGGCGTCGAACGCCTCGGCGATGTCCATGGCGGACCGCCGGGCGGTCCCCTTGAAGAGCAGGTGCTCCAGGAAGTGCGTCGAGCCGAAGTGGCCGTCGGTCTCGTCCCGCGAGCCGACGCCGATCCACGCACCCACCGTCGCCGAGCGCTGGCCCGGCATGTGCTCGGTGAGTACACGGACACCGCCGGGCAGGACGGAGCGACGAATGGTCGCTCCGTCCTGCCCGGCGGTCAGCTCGGCACCGGGCTCGCCCGTCGGGACGAGCGGCAGGTGCCACGCCATGTCAGGCGTCCGCGGATGCGGTGGCCTCGGTGGCCGGCTCGGCGGCGTCGGCCGGGGCCGACTCGTCCTCGTCGGTCACGGCGACCAGCGACAGCTTGCCGCGCGGGTCGATCTCGCCGATCTCGACCTGGACCTTCTGGCCGATCGACAGCACGTCGTCGACGTTCTCGACGCGCTTGCCACCCACGAGCTTGCGGATCTGGCTGATGTGCAGCAGACCGTCCTTGCCCGGGGACAGCGAGATGAAGGCGCCGAACGACGTCGTCTTGACGACCGTTCCGACGAACCGCTCGCCCACCTCGGGGACGTGCGGGTTGGCGATCGCGTTGATCGCCGCGCGGGCGGCCTCGGCCGACGGGCCGTCGGTGGCACCGATGTACACGGTGCCGTCGTCCTCGATGGAGATGTCCGCGCCCGTCTCCTCCTGGATCTGGTTGATCATCTTGCCCTTCGGGCCGATGACCTCGCCGATCTTGTCGACGGGGACCTTCACCGTGATGACGCGCGGGGCGTTCGGGGACATCTCGTCCGGCGTGTCGATCGCCTCGTCGAGCACCTCGAGGATGGTCAGGCGGGCGTCACGAGCCTGGCCGAGCGCCGCACCCAGCACCGAGGTGGGGATGCCGTCGAGCTTGGTGTCGAGCTGGATCGCCGTGACGAACTCCTTGGTACCGGCGACCTTGAAGTCCATGTCGCCGAACGCGTCCTCGGCGCCCAGGATGTCGGTCATCGCGGCGTAGCGGGTCTCGCCGTCCACGGTGTCGGACACGAGGCCCATCGCGATACCGGCGACGGCGGCACGCAGCGGCACACCGGCGTTCAGCAGCGACAGCGTGCTCGCGCACACCGAACCCATCGACGTCGAACCGTTGGAGCCGAGAGCCTCGGACACCTGGCGGATCGCGTACGGGAACTCCTCGCGGCTCGGCAGCACCGGCACCAGGGCACGCTCGGCGAGCGCACCGTGGCCGATCTCGCGGCGCTTGGGGCTGCCCACGCGGCCCGTCTCACCGGTCGAGTACGGCGGGAAGTTGTAGTTGTGCATGTAGCGCTTGCGCGTCTCCGGACCGAGCGAGTCGATCTGCTGCTCCATGCGGAGCATGTTCAGCGTGGTGACACCCAGGATCTGGGTCTCGCCGCGCTCGAAGATCGCCGAGCCGTGCACGCGCGGCAGCACCTCGACCTCGGCCGAGAGGGTGCGGATGTCCGCGAGGCCACGGCCGTCGATGCGGACGCCCTCGGTGAGGACACGCTGACGCACGAGGTGCTTCTGCAGCGAGCGGTACGCCGCCGACAGCTCCTTCTCGCGCCCGTCGAAGCCCGCCTGCAGGTCGCCCAGCATGCGGTCCTTGATCTCGTCGAGACGGTTCTCGCGCTCCTGCTTGTCCGCGACGGCCAGGGCCTCGCGCAGCGGCTCGGTCACCGAGGCCTCGACAGCGGCGTACGCGTCGTCCTGGTAGTCCGGGAACAGCGGGAAGGTCTTGGTCTCCTTGGCGGACTGCGCGGCGAGCGCAGCCTGCGCGTCGCACAGGGCCTTGATGAACGGCTTGGCCGCCTCGATGCCCTCGGCGACGACCGTCTCGGTCGGTGCCGCGACGCCCTCGTTCTTGATGAGGTTCCACGCATTGTCGGTGGCCTCGGCCTCGATCATGGCGACCGCCACGTCGTCACCGACGACACGGCCGGCCACGACCATGTCGAAGACCGCGCGCTCCTTGTCGGAGTACTTGGGGAACGCGACCCACTGGCCGTCGACCAGCGCGATGCGGACCGCACCGACCGGGCCGTCGAACGGCAGACCGGAGATCTGGGTCGACGCCGACGCGGCGTTGATGGCCAGGGTGTCGTACGCGTCGTCCGGGTGCAGCGCCATGACGGTGATGACGACCTGGACCTCGTTGCGCAGGCCCTTGACGAACAGGGGGCGCAGCGGGCGGTCGGTCAGGCGGCAGGTCAGGATCGCCTCGGTCGACGGACGACCCTCGCGGCGGAAGAACGAGCCGGGGATACGGCCGGCGGCGTACATCCGCTCCTCGACGTCCACCGTCAGGGGGAAGAAGTCGAACTGCTCCTTCGGGTGCTTGCCGGCAGCGGTGGTCGACAGCAGCATGGTCTCACCGTCGAGGTAGGCGGCGACTGCGCCGGCGGCCTGCTTGGCGAGCCGTCCGGTCTCGAACCGGACGGTACGGGTGCCGAAGCGACCGTTGTCGATAACGGCCTCGGCGAACTGGATCTCGGGACCCTCCACGGGTGCCCTCCTTCTGTTGGTGTTCTCTTGGAACGCCCCCGTGCCCGACGGTCATCGATCGAGGCCTACCGAACCACCGCTCGCCAGGGGCGAGGGATTCGGGAAGCCACTACCGAGGACCGGACGAGGTCACGGGCGGCGCTTGTCGTACTACAGCATCTCACCAGACCAGCCCGGCCCCCGCAGCGGGGGCCGGGCTGGTGGGCGTCATGTCAGCGGCGCAGGCCGAGCTTGTCGACGAGGGCGCGGTAGCGCTCGATGTCGATCCCCTTGAGGTAACCCTGGAGACGACGGCGCTGGCCCACGAGGAGCAGCAGACCACGACGGCTGTGGTGGTCGTGCTTGTGCTCCTTGAGGTGCTCGGTGAGGTCCTTGATGCGCTGCGTGAGGAGCGCGATCTGCACCTCCGGCGAGCCCGAGTCGCCCGGCTTGGTTCCGTACTCGGAAATGATCTGCTGCTTCGTGGCAGTGTCGAGCGGCATGGCTCTCCTTCAGTGTCGTTGCGCGGTGCTCCGGGACTTGTTCACCGGGGCGCTCTCGATCCGCGGCCGTTCAGACGGCAGTACAACATTACCAGTGCCAGGCCTCTCTGCCCGACGGCGAAGGCCGGTCCACGTATGACCCTGGTCTCCGATCGCGACCATGTCCCGCTCTCGACCTGACGCCCAGAACCTGGGTGGTCGGCACAAATCGCCGACCACGCCGTCGGCACACGGCACCGACGCGGGAGCTACGCCCCGTCGTGGCCCGCGTAGCCCGTGCCCGCGCGCCGGAAGACCGGAGCCCCGGCCTCGTCCTGCCCCACCGGGAGGACGCCGGCGAACGCCAGCAGGTCCGGGAGCGTCGTGATGAGACGCCGGTCGTCGAACCGCACGCCGTGGGCGGGCGTCCAGTCCCGGCCGGGGCGGCGCAGGTACGACTCGTCGTCCAGGCGCAGCAGGTAGACGAACGTCTCCACGAGGATGCGGCTGCCGACCTCGCCGAGGAAGTTGCCGTTGCCCTGGACCTCGGCCTCCTTGAGCACGTAGTACCAGAGCGGCGTGCCGTCGAGGTCGTCGAGCGCCGCCACCAGCTCGGGCGACGCGTTCTGCCGCAGCTGTCCGGGCGTGAGCGGACGCACCCCGAGCTCGGCGGCGACCGCCTCGCCGGTCGGGATCGCCAGCATGTAGCCGCGCAGCAGGTTGCGCTGGGCGAGGTGCTTGAGCAGCGCCCGCACCGCTCCCGAGGCCGCACCGCCCTCGTTCAGGAGGTCGCCCAGGCCGTCGGCGAGGAACGGGTCGATCTTGCGGGCCATGCGGAACGCCGCGGGGTCGCCCTTGTCGGTCAGCCGGGACCAGTCGACCGGCCAGTTCGACGGCAGTGCCGGAAACGGGTTCGCGAGGTCGGGCGACAGCCCGCCGGCGCCCGTGAACTGGAACAGCTGGTTCAACGAGGCCACCCCGCCGGGGCCGTTCCGCGTGAAGTTCACGTTGAAGTCGTAGGCACCGCGCACCATCGAGTGGCCGAACCGGAAGGCCGCCACCGCGAACTCCAGCGGCATCGCCACGCGGCGCGCGGGCCGGAACAGCGACGGGCCGGTCGCGAGGACCGCGTCCACCACGCCGGGCTTGGTCAGGGTGCGCAGGTAGTCGTGCACCACGAGCCACTGGTAGTGGTACCGGACGAGCTGCTGTGCCCGGCCGAACAGTTCCCGCTGCGTGGTCGCCGACCACGGCTCGTTCCGGGCCACCCAGTCGACGGTCGCGTTGTGGAACCGGATCATCGCCACGTGGAACTGTGCCAGGACCAGGTTCTCGTCGTTACGTCCGTCCGGGATCAGCGGCATGCGCTCGCTGCCCGGCTCGGTGCTGCGCGGCAGGTCGCGCTGCGGGTCGTCGCCGGGCGCCACGAGCTCGAACCCGGGTATGGCGTCGGTGGAGACCCTGCCCAGCCGCAGCTTGGCGGAGCCCGGCACGTACGCCGCCTCGCTCCGGGTGGAGCCGAAGTCCGGCTCGCCCTCGAACCGAGGGCCTGAGCCGTACAGGCTGTCGAGGTCGAGGAGCGGGATACGCCCGTTGTGCAGGCTGCGCACGACGACGTCCGGCGGGAACGTGCGGAACGGGTCGCTGACGACGTCCCCCAGCGCCCGGTCACCTCCCGGGCCGGAGCCGTCGTCGGGGCCGTTCGTGTTGAGCGTGATGTCGTGGTCGATGAACTGACCCCAGTACGTGTAGACGGACGGGATCGTCGAGTCGCGCGGGACGGGCACGGCCGCGGGCTCGATCATGGCGGTGCCGAGCCGCAGCAGGGCGGCCCGGGTGTCCTCCAGGTGCTCACCCGCCGGCAGGTGGGCCTGCGGGTAGCGCGCGGCCGGCCCACGGAACAGGTAGGCGAACGACGTCGTCGCGTCGAACCGGTGCTCGCGCAGGTCGCGCCGCACCGCCGCCTCGGTGCGCGGCAGGAGCGTCGCGGTGCTCTGCTGCGGGTCGGCGGCGTCGGCGCCGTCGGACGGGACGAACACACCGCCGTGCCCGATCCGCCATACCGTGCGGCCGGCCGGTGTCTGCGCCAGGTCGACCGCCTCGTGGGGCGAGTGGTTCGCGTCGCCCTGGGGTGGCGCCTGCGTGATCTGGACCATCGTCTCTCCTTCGCTGGGGGTGAAGGCCTTCCTCCAGTGGGAGAGTCCCGGGCGCCGCGTGGTGACCGATTCGGCGAGGCCCGAATCACAGGTGATCCGGTCGGACCTTCAGGTCACGTGGTCGACCTGCAGGTCCGGCCGGTCAGGCGGATCGCTTGACGTGCGCTGCCCACAGCACCGCACCGAGGGAAAACACCGCCTGCAGCCCGATCACCGCCGGCCCTGCCGATCCGGAGACCACCGCCCACGCGAGCGGAAGCGTGCCGAGTACCGCCAGGTCCAGCCCTTTCATCTGGTGCAGCACGAGCCCCGTCGGCAGCGCACCCGCCGGAGTGGCGATCATCGGGACGTCCCACGGCACCGGCCCGCGGTAAGCGGTCCGGACGGCAGCGGCCCCGAGCGCGACGGTGGCGAGCGCCCCCGTGACGAGCCACTGCCCGCCGCCGACCGCGAGGGCGGCCGCCAGCAGCACCACCGCGGCGGCCAGGACCGGCCACACCGTGCGCACCGCACGGGTGGTCCGGGCGCCCAGCGGCACCAGGGAGTCCAGACGCGGGTTCTCTCCCGCCGACCGCGGGCCGACCGCGCCGGCGATCGCCCCCGCGTACCCCGCTCCGACGAGCACCGCCCAGAGTCCTATCCCTCCGGCCAGCACGGGCACCTGCACGACGAACGCCCCGGTCGCGGCGAGGGCTACCAGCCCGGCGAGCGCCGAGGGGGACCGCGCGAGCAGCGTGGCGTCAGCGGCGAGCAGGGCGCCTGCGGGGCCACGGGCCGTGCCGGGCAGCCACGGCAGGACGCGTAACGCGGTCGGCCCTCCGCCGAGCGCGCGGCTCATGCCGCCGCTGTCGAGCGAGAGCAGGGCGACCGACGCCTGCATCGCCGCAGACGCGCGGGCGCGCAGCTCTCCGGCGCGGAGCCGCTCGAGGCGGGTGGCCCAGAGGGCGAGCGCGGCGCCGCCCAGCACCGTGAGCAGGACCGGGAGGGGCCACGGCGCGGCCCAGGCGGTCCACTCGGGTGCCCAGAGAGCCAGGGCGAGCCCGGCCAGCGGGACGGCGGCGAGCAGGATGTTGAGCACCCGCCCCGGCAGCGGGCCCGACGCCGCCCCGGTCACCTGCAGCACGCCGGTGCCCGCGACGACGAGGAGGCCGAGCGTGGCGCCGAGTCCGGCGTCGGCGAGGATCCCGGGGACGCTGACGCCCACGAACGCGGCGGGCACGCCGCCCACGACCAGTCCCGCGCCGACGCCGATCAGCACCGACCGCACCACCGACGGCGAGGCCAGGCCGGTCCGGTCGGCCGGGGTGGGTACCCACCAGCGCACCCCGGCGGCCGGCAGGCCGGCCGGGCCCAGCCGGAGTGCGAGCACGGTTCCCGCGAGGGTCGCCAACCCGAGGACCAGCGCCTGGACGAGGCCGGGGCCGAGCCCGAACCGGGTGGCGTCGGACTCCAGCAGCTCCCGCAGGGGTGCGCCGAACCCCCACAGGTACAGCGCGACGATCGCGAGCGAGATCACCACCTCGCCGACGTCCATCGCCACCCGGCCTGCCTGGGCGGGCAGGTTGTGGGCGCGCACCCGCGCGGTCAGCCGGCGTAGCTCGGCGCCGGTGAGGCGCTCCTCCTCGTCCCCGACGACCCGCGGTAGCACGGGTTCGACGGCGGTGTCGGCCGTCCCGCCGGTCATCGGAAGCCCGCCAGCACGCCCGGTGCCTCGTCCGCAGGCAGCAGCACGGCGCCGTCGTCGGACAGGTACAGCGCGCTCGCGCCCGTGTCCGCGAGGAGCCGGTCGTCGTGGGTGGCGAACAGGACGGCGGTGCCGGCGTCCGCCTCGGCCCGCAGCATGCCGGAGAGCCGGCCCCGCATGGCGGTGTCCAGGCGCTGCTCGGGCTCGTCGAGCACGAGCAGGTCCCGTGGCCGCACCAGGGCGCTCGCCAGGAGAAAGCGGCGGCGCTGCCCGGACGACAGGGTGTGCGGCATGGCGCCGCCGTGCCCGGTGATGCCCACGTGGTCGAGCACCTGGTCGGTGACCGCTCCGGCGTCGGGCACGCCGTGCCCGCGCGCGGTGAGCACGAGATGCTCGCGGACGGTCACGCCGGGGAAGAACGCGTCGTCGTCCAGCACACCCGCGACGCGGGCGCGGAAGTGCCGCTCCCGCTCGTCCACGGCACGGCCGAACGCTCGGACCGTCCCGGACAGCGGGTCCTGCAGGCCGAGCACCGTGCGCAGCAGGGTGGACTTGCCGGTGCCGTTGGTGCCGATCACGGCGACGACGTCCCCGGGTGCCAGCGTGAGCGATACCGGCGGACAGACGGCGTTGCCGCCGTACCCGACCGACAGGTCGGACAGTTCAAGGAGCGTCATGCCCACCTCAACGCACGAACGGGGTCTCGTTCTCCCGGGTAGGTGCGAGTTGTGTCCGCCGGACCACATCCGCATCTCGACCACGATCGGAGCTTCCGATGACTCGACAGTGGTTCGTCGGAGCATCGCGTGGTGCCGACAGCGGCTTCCGGCTTCACGAGGGACATTCCTCCTCCGGCATCTCAGGACCGCACATGCCCATGTCCCACGCGGCCTGCAGGACGAACTTCTCGCCCTCCGGCGTCTCGTAGTGGAAACGGAGGTCGCGCACCATCACTCCACCGCCGTCCGTGGTCAGCGTGACGTAGAGCTCGTCGACCGGATCCGTCCGATGGCCGAACCGGGCACACGGGATCGTCGCCTCGTATCCCACGATCCCCTCGCGAGCTTCCAGGAGGCCGACCTCCCCCCACGAGTCCGGAGAATGCGGGTCCAAGGGCGTGCCGATAATCGCCGGAGAAGGCGCGAACGCCCCGCCGTCGAAGGTGACCACGTACGCCTCGACCGACGTCGGCTCGAGCCCGGGGTCCGCCGCCCACGTCACGTCGGTGATCGTCAGCGGCCCTTCACCCGTCGTGACGCATGGCGTGTACTGCCCGAACGACGCGGTCCACGGCTGACCCGGACGGACTCCGTCCGGGATGTCCAGGTTGCTGCCGCCGCCCCCGGCCAGCACGCGCAGCGGATGCTTCCGGTCGTCGCCGTGCACGACCGGCTCGCTCGGCCCGCAGCCGGCGACCGCGACGGCCACGACGCCGATCACCGCCGCCACGCCCGCCGCGCCATGTCTCTTGCGGGGAATCGCTCTCGGCCCCGTCACCGCACGCCTCGTCACCCGTCCGGGCCGCTCAGGCCCGCAGGATCTTCCGGGCGCGCGCCACGTCGTCGTTCATCTGGGCGATGAGCGGCTCCATGCCGTCGAACCGCAGCGTGGGCCGCAGGTGCGCCACGAACTCGAGCGCCACCGTCTGGTCGTACAGGTCGAGGTCGGTGCGGTCGAGCACGTACGCCTCGACGCGGCGTTCGACGCCGTCGAACGTGGGGTTGGTGCCGACGGAGATCGCGGCGGGCAGGATCTCCTCCTGCCCCATCCCCGTGCCGGACACGGCGGCCCGGTCACCCTCCGGCCCGGCGAGGCTCGCGCAGGTGGCGGCCGTGCCGCGGCGCAGCCAGCCGGCGTAGACGCCGTCGGCGGGGACGAGCCCGGTGATGTCACCGAGGTTGGCGGTCGGGAAGCCCATCTCCCGGCCGCGGGCGTCGCCGTGCACCACCGTGCCGCGCACCAGGTGCGGCCGGCCCAGCACGTCGGCGGCCTGGTCGACGTCGCCCTCCGCGAGCAGCGCACGCACCGCCGTCGACGACCAGCGCTGATGTCCGTCGCCCTCGGGCTGCGCGAAGTCGCCGACGTCGTCGATGGCGACCACCTCGAAGCCGTGCTGGCCGCCGAGCTCGACCATCGTGGCCAGCGTGCCGGCGTTCTGCTTGCCGAAGCGCACGTCGTGTCCCACCACCACCGTGCGGGCACCGAGGCCGTCCACCAGGTACCGGGAGACGAACTCCTCGGGCGTCTGGGCGGCGAAGTCCAGCGTGTAGTTCACGAGCAACGTCGCGTCCAGGCCAGTGCGCTCCATGAGCGCCAGGCGGTCCTCCAGGCCGGTGATCAGCTCCGGGGCCGACTCAGGCCGGTGCACGGCCGACGGGTGCGGCTCGAACGTCACCGCGACAGCGCTGGCCGCGTCGCTCCGGGCGAGCCGAAGGATGCGGTCGAGCACCGCCTGATGGCCGCGGTGGACGCCGTCGAAGTTGCCGATCGTCACTACTGATGGCCCGAATCCCGGGGGAACCTGTTCCAGGTCCGTCCACAGCTGCACGCGGGTTGCTCCTCATGAATCGGGTGGCGCTGGCGCGGGAGCCGCGCACGCCGCGACCCGCACCGATCGCCAAAAGCCTACGGCGTGTTTCGGAGGTCGTGTGCCCGCGTGGTCACGACGGACCGCCGACCACCGGTGGGGCGGTCGGTATGGGGGCCGCACCAGGGCTTGCTGCCCCGTACTCGCGCCCGGCTCAGCCGGCCGGCGCGAGCACCAGGACGGGCTTGGCGAGGTCCTCTCCCCGCCGTCGGGTGTCCTCGAGCAGCGCCACCAGCGTGCCCGACGGCGACAGCGCCGCCACCACCTCGGGCCGCCCCGACGGCTCCACCCACTGGCCGTAACCGAGCGCGCGCACCTCCACCTCGTCGAGCTCACGCACCGGGAAGGTGCCCCGGGCGGCCTCGGCCATCGGCAGGGTGGCCAGCGTGCCGTCGGCGTCAGCCTGCGCCTCCAGCTGCTCGAGCGTGCGGGCACCGGCCAGGTCATAACCGCCCACCCGGGTGCGGCGGAGCATCGTCAGGTGCCCGCCGGTTCCGAGGGCGGCACCCAGGTCGCGGGCCAGGGCGCGCACGTACGTCCCGGAGGAGACGGTGACGCGTACGTCGACGTCGACCGCCGGCACGTCCCGGGTCGGGTGATCACCCGGTTCGGCGAGCGTGGGCGCGACTCCCGGTTCCGCGTCGGGATGCCCGCCGGCAGGGTCCTCGACGTAGGTGCCGGCCGGGTCGACGTCGGGCACGGCGGCAGTGGCCGTCCGCACGTCCAGGACGTCGAACCGGGACACGGTGACGGGCCGCGCCTGTAGCGCGACCTCCTCCCCCGCCCGGACCCGCGCGTAGGCACGCTTGCCGTCCACCTTGATCGCGGACACCGACGTCGGCACCTGCAGGATGTCCCCCGTGAGGTCGGCGACGGCGGCGTCCAGCGCAGCCCGGTCGACCTGCTCGACGGTGCCGGGGCCGGCCACGGACATGACGTCGCCCTCGGCGTCGTCAGTGGTGGTGGTGATGCCCAGCCGGATCGTGGCGTCGTAGTCCTTGTCGGCGCCCACCACGTACGTGAGCAGGCGGGTCGCCTTGCCGATACCCAGCACGAGGACGCCGGTCGCCATGGGGTCGAGCGTTCCGGCATGGCCGACCTTGCGCGTCCCGGCCAGGCGCCGCATGCGCCCGACGACGTCGTGGCTGGTCCAGCCCTGCGGCTTGTCGACGACGACGAACCCGTCGGCGGCGGTCGGCCGGCGCACGGGCGCCTGAGGGGTCGGGGAGATCATGAGGTCCAGTCTCTCGCGGTTCAGCCGGTGCGCTCGGCGTCCAGCTCCGTCTTGGTCAGGACAGCACGGACCTCGAGGCCGATGTCGGCAAGGGGTGTGCTGCCCGCAGCACTCCGGTCGATCGCGCAGACCACGGTGTCCACGACGGCCCCGGCGGCACGCAGGGCACGCGTCGCGTCCCGGACGGCGCCGCCGGTCGTGATCACGTCCTCGATCAGTACCACCCTGCGGCCCTCGACGGGCGGACCCTCGGCGAGCTTCGACGTGCCGTACGCCTTGGCCTGCTTGCGCACGAACAGCGCGCCGGTGCCGGTCAGCCCGCTGAGCACCGTCACGATCGGCACGCCGCCGAGCTCGAGCCCGCCCAGCAGGTCGGCGCGCTCCGGTACGAGGGGCACCATCTGGCGCGCGACCCGGGCGAGCAACGCCGGATCGGTCTCGAAGAGGTACTTGTCGAAGTACTCCGACGCCGCCTGCCCTGACCGGAGCGTGAACGTCCCGGTCAGGCGGCAGGCGGCGTCGATGTCACGCGCGAGCGTGCGGTCGGAGGAGGTCATTCGACCTCGTCGTCGTCCTCGCGCGGCTTCTTGTAGGGGTCCTCGTCACCCGCGTACCGGGCACCGGCACGCAACGCCTCCAGCTCGGCGTCGCGCTTACGAGCCTCGATCAGGGCGGCGTCGAGGTTGGCGGCGGTGTCCGGGACGGAGTCCAGGTGGAACTCGAGCGTGGGCGTCAGCCGGATACCGGTCTGCTTGCCCACCTCCGAGCGGATCAGGCCGGTAGCGCTCTTCAGCGCCGCGGCCGTACCCTCCCGGTCCTCGTCCGAGCCGTAGACGGTGTAGAACACCGAGGCGTTCTGCAGGTCACCGGTCACCCGGACGTCCGTGACCGTCATGAAACCGAGCCGCGGATCCTTGATCCGTGTATCGATCATCTCCGCGACGATCACCTTGATGCGGTCGGCGAGCTTACGAGCCCGCGGATTGTCGACCATGAATAGTCCTTTCAGCGTGAGTGCGGGGCGTTCGCCCCGTCCGGACGAGCCGGCCGGGCGAACACCCCGCACTCAATGAGCCATCAGCGTCAGGCGCGCGGCTTCTCGCGCATCTCGAAGGTCTCGATGGTGTCGCCCTCGTTGACGTCGTTGAACGACCCGAGACCGATACCGCACTCGAAGCCCTCGCGGACCTCGGTGACGTCGTCCTTCTCACGACGCAGCGACTCGATGGTGAGGTTGTCGCCCACGACCGTGCCGTTGCGCAGCACACGCGCCTTGGAGTTGCGGCGGATGCTGCCCGAGCGGACCACGGAACCGGCGATGTTGCCGAACTTCGAGGAACGGAAGACCTGGCGGATCTCCGCGGTCCCGAGCTGGACCTCCTCGTACTCCGGCTTGAGCATGCCCTTGAGGGCCGCCTCGACGTCCTCGATCGCCTGGTAGATGACCGAGTAGAACTTGACGTCGACGCCTTCGCGCTCCGCCAGCTCCTCGACGCGCTCGCCGTACTTCACGTTGAAGCCGATGATCACGGCGCTGTCGACGGTCGCGAGGTTGACGTCGTTCTGCGTGATCGCACCCACACCACGGTGGATGACGCGCAGCTCGACCTCCTCGCCCACATCGATCTTGAGCAGCGCGTCCTCCAGTGCCTCGACGGCACCGGACACGTCGCCCTTGAGGATGAGGTTGAGGCTCTCGACCTTGCCCTTCTTGAGCTCGACGTCGAAGTCCTCGAGGCTGATCCGCTTGCGACGCTTGGCCAGCGTCGCCGCGCGCTCGGCCGCCTGGCGCTTCTCGGCGATCTGGCGAGCGGTCCGGTCGTCGGGCGCCACGAGGAACGTGTCGCCGGCGCCCGGGACGCTGGTCAGACCCAGCACCTGGACGGGGCGGGCCGGGGTGGCCGCCTCGACCGCGTTGCCGTGCTCGTCGAACATCGCACGGACCCGGCCGTAGGCCGTGCCCGCGACGATCGCGTCACCGACGTGCAGCGTGCCGGCCTGGACCAGCACCGTCGCCACCGGGCCGCGACCCTTGTCGAGGTTCGCCTCGATGGCCACACCGCGTGCGTCCTTGGTCGGGTTCGCCCGCAGGTCGAGCGACGCGTCCGCGGTCAGCAGGACGGCGTCGATCAGGCTGTCGATACCGATGCCCGGCTTCGCCGCGACGTCGACGAACATGGTGTCGCCGCCGTACTCCTCGGCCACCAGGTTGTACTCGGTGAGCTGCTGACGCACCTTCGCCGGGTTCGCACCCTCGACGTCGATCTTGTTGACCGCGACCACGATCGGCACACCTGCTGCCTGCGCGTGGTTCACCGCCTCGACCGTCTGCGGCATCACGCCGTCGTCGGCCGCGACCACGAGGATCGCGATGTCGGTGACCTGTGCACCACGGGCACGCATGGCGGTGAACGCCTCGTGGCCCGGGGTGTCGATGAACGTGATGGCACGGTCGGTGCCCTCGTGCTCGTGCGTGATCTGGTACGCACCGATGTGCTGCGTGATCCCGCCGTGCTCGCCCGCCACGACGTCCGACTTGCGGATCGCGTCGAGCAGCTTGGTCTTACCGTGGTCGACGTGACCCATGACGGTCACGACCGGCGGACGGACGGCGAGGTCCTCGTCGGACTCGTCGGCCTCCTCGGCCTGCAGGTCGATGTCGAAGGCCCCGAGCAGCTCGCGGTCCTCCTCCTCGGCCGAGACCATCTCGATCTGGTAGCCGAGCTCGGTGGCCAGCGTGCCGAACGTGTCCTCGTCGAGCGACTGCGTGGCCGTGGCCATCTCGCCCAGGTGGAACAGCACGGTCACGAGCGCCGCGGGATTCGCGTCGATCTTGTCCGCGAAGTCGTTCAGCGACGCACCGTGGCGCAGCCGGACGACGGTGGTGCCGTTGCCGCGAGGGACCTGCACGCCACCGAGTGACGGGGCCTGCATCGCCTCGAACTCCTGGCGCTTCGCGCGCCTCGACTTACGCCCGCGGACCGGCTTGCCACCGGCGCGCCCGAAGGCACCCTGTGTCGCACCGCGACCACCGGCACCGCGACGCGGGCCACCGAAGCCGCCACCGCCACCGGGACGACCCGGTGCGCCTGCGCCGGCAGCGCCGCCACCGGCTCCGCCGGGACGGCCACCGCCGCCACCAGGGCGGCCACGACCGCCACCCGGAGCCGGGCGGTCGCCCGGACGCGGCATGGAGGTCTTGCCCGGCATCATGCCGGGGTTCGGGCGCGGACCGCCGCCACCGGTACCACCGGGACGAGGTGCCGAAGGACGGGGACCACCCGGACGGGGACCGCCGGAGCGCTCACCGCTGGGAGCCTCGGTGCGCTCGGGGCGCTGCCCCGGACGCGGCATGCCCTGGCTGGGCGCGAACGGGTTGTTGCCCGGACGCGGGTTGCCGCCGGCCGCAGGACGGTCGTTACCGCCGCTGCTCCCGGGGCCCGCTGCACCCGGGCGACCGCGGCCGCCACCGGGACGGGGCATGCCCTGGCTGGTCGCGAACGGGTTGTTGCCCGGACGCGGGTTGCCGCCACCGGGACGGCCACCACGGCCGCCGTCACGGCCGCCGTCGCGACCCGGACGCGCGCTCGAGGGCGCGGCAGCCGGCTTCGGCGCACCGGGCTTGGGCGCAGCTGCGGGCTTCGGCGCACCAGGCTTGGGACCCGCCGCGGGCCGGGCGGACGCCGCGGGCGCCGCCTGGGTCTCGTTGGCTGCCGGAGCCGGGGCGGGTGCCGCCGGCGCGGGGCTCGGAGCCGGAGTCGGGTTGGGAGCCGGGGCGGGCGCCGGGGTCGGCGTGGCCTCGGCCTGGGGCTTGCTCGGTGCCGGAGCGGGAGCCGGAGTCGGGGTCGACTCGGCAGGCTTCTGTGCCGCGGGCTTCGCGGCGGCCGGCTTGGGTGAGCTCGCAGCAGGCTTGGCGGTCTCGCCCTTGTCGGACGGGCCGCCACTGCCACCGGCGGGGAACTTGTCGCGCATGCGCCGCACGACGGGCGGCTCGAGCGTCGAAGACGCCGAGCGAACGTATTCGCCTGCCGACTTCAGCTCGCCAAGCAGGGTCTTGCTTTCCACTCCGAGCTCTTTTGCGAGCTCGTAGACGCGGACTTTAGCCACAACTCTCCTGTCTCGGTCCATCCCAAGACAGGGAGGACCACCGTTAGTACTGAGTACTCATCGCTGGGGGCTCATCGGGTGCCCATCGGCGTCTGACCCGCTTCCTTGTCGACGAATCGCATAATTCGGCCCGACGCACGGTTGCGTCCGGTCGGAACAGTCCTGCGGTTGCTGCACTCACTGGCCGAGGTGTGCTCGTACCTCACCGAGGTCGAGAGGCCCGTCCACACGCAGTGCGCGTGGTACGGCCCTGCGACGCTCAGCGAGCTCCAGGCACCGCGGCTCCGGATGAACCCAGGCACCGCGACCCGGCAGGCAGGCCCGGACGTCGACCACGATGTGCCGCGAACCTGCCACGGCGTCACCATGCATCGAGTCGTCCAGCACCAGACGCAGGAGTGCAGACCGCTGGTCACGCCCCCGGCATCCGACACATGTGCGTACCGGACCCTTGACGGGCGGAACGGGGTATGTCGAAGGACGGGTATGTGGCCCAGACTCGGACAGTCTACCGTGCCGACCCACCGGGCGTTACCGGCCGCCCGGCGCGTCGGCAGCCGCGCCACCTGCGTCGGCGTCGGCGGCCTCGTCAGAACGGATGTCGATGCGCCAGCCCGTCAGCTTCGCGGCGAGACGGGCGTTCTGCCCCTCCTTGCCGATCGCGAGGGACAGCTGGTAGTCCGGCACGACGGCACGCGCGGCGCGCGCATCGGCGTCGACCACTGTGACCGACGACACACGGGCGGGCGACAGAGCGCTCGCCACGAAGGCCGCCGGATCGTCGCTGTGGTCGACGATGTCGATCTTCTCACCGTGCAGCTCGGCCATCACCGCACGGACCCGGGCACCCATCGGGCCGATGCAGGCGCCCTTGGCGTTGAGCCCGGCCACCCGCGTACGGACGGCCATCTTGGTGCGGTGGCCCGCCTCGCGGGCGATGGCGGTGATCTCCACCGAGCCGTCGGCGATCTCCGGGACCTCGAGCTCGAAGAGCTTCCGCACGAGGTTCGGGTGCGTGCGGCTCAACGTGATCTGGGGGCCCTTCATTCCGCGGCTGACCTCGACCACGTAGGCGCGCAGGCGCTCGCCGTGCACGTACTCCTCGGTCGGCACCTGCTCGTGCGGCGGCAGGATCGCCTCGGTGCCGCCCACGTCCACCAGCACCATGCGCGGGTCGCGGCCCTGCTGGATGACACCGGCCAGGACCTCGCCCTCCTTGCCGCGGAAGGTGCCCAGCACCTGGTCGTCCTCCGCGTCCCGCAGCCGCTGCACGATCACCTGGCGGGCCGTCGCGGTGGCGATGCGGCCGAAGTCCTGCGGGGTGTCGTCGAACTCGGGCCCGTACTCCACGGTGGGGCGCGCGTCGGGGTCCTCCGGGTCGACCGGCACGGGCAGCTCCTCACGGGCCCAGACCGTCACGTGGCCCGAGGCGCGGTCCACCTCGACGCGGGCGCGGTTGTACGCGTCCGGGGTCCGGTGGTAGGCCGAGAGGAGCGCCTGCTCGATGGCCGCGACGAGGATGTCCAGGCTGAGGTCCCTCTCGCGCTCCAGCATCCGCAGGGTCGTCATGTCGATGTCCATGTCAGCCTTCCTCGTTGCGGCCGGGGTGACCCTCGGTCGCGTTGTCCGAACCTGCACCGTCCGAGTCGTCGTCGGTGTCTTCACCTGCACTCTCGCCCAGTTCCGATGCCTCGGCATCCTGGACCTCGTCGAGCTTCTTGAGCTCGACCTCCACCTTGCCGCGGCGCACGTCACCCAGCGGGATCCGGCGGTCGCCGTCGAGCACGAGCACGTCACCGCCGTCCGTGAGCACGTCCGTCAACCGGCCCTCGACGCGGCTGCCGTCCATCATCTTCAGCGTGACCAGCCGGGTCCGGGCACGCTTGAAGTGCCGCAGCTCGGTCAGCGGCCGGGAGGTCCCCGGCGTCGAGATCTCGAGCGTGTAGGCGCCGGCGACGACGTCGTCGGCGTCGAGCGCCGCGGAGATCGCGCGGGACGCGTCTCCGAGCGAGTCGGAGTCCAGGCTGCCCAGGGCGTCCTCCGGCAGGTCGATGGTGATCCGCACCACCGACTTACTGCCCGCCTGGGAGACGCTTACCGCCTCGAGGTCCAGCCCTGCGGCCTCGATCACCGGGGCTACCACCTTGCGGACCGCATCCGCCTGCTGTGTCATCGACTGCCTCCCGTCGGCTCCCCCACGTGCGCGGGGGCACGGTTCGAGCCGGAACGGTTCGACCGATGTGCTGTTGTTGTCTGCGTCAAGCGTAACGAAGCGCCAGGCCTCGGCACTTCGCGTAGAACGTGATGTCCGTGACCCGACCGCAATCGGTCCGGTCACGAATCGGCTTCTGGAACATGGCATCATCGGCCTCGATGAACCCCAACGGCCCGAGGGCCCGCACCCGAAGCCGGTCAGTCCTGACCGCGCTGGCCCTGACCTGCGCGATCATTCTCTCAGGTTGCGGCGTGCGGCTCGAGACGCCGCCACCCACCGAGCCGGTGCCCGACGCGGCGGAGGTGGTACGCCGCACCGCCGTCGCCGACGCGCTGCTCGTCGCCGACCAGGCCGACGCCGCCGCGGCGGCCGAGGGCGTCCGGCCCGACGTCGCCGCCGAGCTGACGACGATCGCCGAGGCCACGACCCTGCAGGCGGAGCAGCTCGGAGGCGAGTACGACTCCGGCCTGGGCGACATCGTCGCCGAACGGTCCGGGGCCTCCCCCTCGGCGACCACCCCCGAGCAGACGCCGCAGGCGGTCCTCACCTCCCTGCGCGACGCCGCCACGCGGACCCGTGCCGCAGCCGACCAGGCGCAGGTCGGGCCCCTCGGTCGGCTGCTCGGCTCGATCTCCGCCGCGCAGACCCGGTACGCCCGGGACCTCGCCCGGGTGACGGGTGCGCGCGGGCCCGTGCTCCCCCCGACCCAGATCCCCGAGCCCACCGAGTCCAGCGCCGAGCCGAGCGAGGCCGAGAAGGTGCCGGCGGCTCCGGCGTCCGCCGCGGAAGGACCGCCCGCCGTCCCCACCGGCCTGTCGGCCGAGGAGCTCAGCGCCCTCGTCCTGGCCGAGGACACTGCCGCCTACGCGCTCGAGGTACGTGCGGCGCAGGCCGACGGCGAGGTCCGCACCCGGGCCTACGACCGAGCCCGCCTGCACCGTGCGCGGGCCCAGGCCTGGGCCGTCGTGGCCGGCATCGAGGAGACCGACCAGGACCCGCGCAGGGTCGCCTACGCGGTACCCGGACCGGGCACGGCGACGCCGGACCTGGCCCGCGAGCTCGAGGGCGACCTCGCGCAGAACTACGCGACGCTGGTCGGGGTGGCGGAACCGGGAACCCGCGCCGTCCTGGTCGCGCTCCTGACCGACGCCACTCTGGCCGGCGCCCAGTGGGGCGCCCCGGCAGTTCCGTTCCCGGGCCTGCCGGAGCGCGCCTGACCGACGTCGGTCGCCTGACCGACCTCGGGGGTCAGGCGAGGAGGGCCGCCACCCGGTCGGCGACCGCTGCCGCGACGCCGGCCACGGGGAGCTGCTCCGCCTCGCCGGCCCGCGGCCGGACCTCGACCACGCCGTCAGCCAGGCCCTTGCCGACCACGACCACGAGCGGTGCGCCGAGCAGCTCGGCGTCCTTGAACTTCACGCCGGGCGACGTCTTGCCGGCCCGGTCGTCGTAGAGCACCTCGACGCCACGGGCGGCGAGGTCGGCCGCGATCGACTCGGCGGCCTCGAAGACCTCGGCGCCCTTGCCCGCCGCGACCAGGTGCACGTGCACCGGGGCCACGTGTGCGGGCCACGCCAGGCCGCGCTCGTCGTGGTTGGCCTCCGCGAGCGCCGCGAGCGCGCGCGTGACGCCGACACCGTAGGAGCCCATGGTGACGACCGCCTGCTTGCCGTTCTCGTCGAGCACGACCAGGCCCAGCGCCTCGGCGTACTTGCGGCCGAGCTGGAAGATGTGGCCCATCTCGATGCCGCGGGCGAGCTCCAGGGGGCCGGAGCCGTCGGGAGCAGGGTCGCCGGCGCGCACCTCGGCGGCCTCGATCGTGCCGTCCGCGGTGAAGTCACGACCGGCCACCAGGTCGAACACGTGCTTGCCGGGCTCGTTGGCGCCGGTGATCCACCGGGTGCCGGGCACCACGCGGGGGTCCAGCAGGTAGCGGATCGCGGGAACCTTCTCGCCGTCCGGACCCTCGACCTGCTCGCCCTGGGGGCCGAGCGCCTGCGGGCCGATGTAGCCCTTGACCAGCTGGGGAAACTTCTTGAAGTCCTCCTCGGTCGCGGCCTCGGGCTCGGCGGGGTTGACCGCGGCCTCGATGCGCTTGAGGTCGACCTCGCGGTCACCGGGCAGGCCGACCACCACGAGCTCGCGGGTGCCGTCGGGCTGGACCAGGGCGAGCACGACGTTCTTCAGGGTGTCGGCGGCGGTCCAGGGCCGGTCGGGACGCGGGAACTTCTCGTTCGCGAGCGCGACCAGGGTGGCGATGGTCGGGGTGTCGGGCGTGTCCTCGACGTGCGCCGCAGGGGCGTCGTCGTAGGGGATCGCCTCGGGGACGGGCGTGACCACTGCCTCGACGTTGGCGGCGTAGCCGCCGGGCGAGCGCACGTAGGTGTCCTCACCGATCGCGGAGGGGCTCAGGAACTCCTCGGAGCGCGAGCCACCCATGGCGCCCGACATCGCGGAGACGATCACGTACTCCAGGCCGAGGCGCTGGAAGATCTTCTCGTACGCCTCGCGGTGCTTCTGGTAGCTGACCTCCAGGCCCTCGTCCTTGACGTCGAACGAGTACGAGTCCTTCATGATGAACTCGCGCCCGCGGATCAGGCCCGCGCGGGGGCGGGCCTCGTCGCGGTACTTGGTCTGGATCTGGAACAGCGTGACGGGCAGGTCCTTGTACGAGGAGTACAGGTCCTTGACCAGGAGCGCGAACATCTCCTCGTGCGTCGGCGCGAGGAGGTAGTCACCGCCCTTGCGGTCCTTGAGGCGGAACAGGCCAGCGCCGTACTCCTCCCAGCGGCCGGTGGCCTCGTAGGGCTCCCGCGGCAGCAGCGCCGGGAAGTGCACCTCCTGGCCGCCGATGGCGACCATCTCCTCGCGGACGATCGCCTCGATCTTGGCCAGCACACGCAGACCGAGCGGCAGCCACGAGTAGATGCCCGGGGCGGCGCGGCGGATGTACCCGGCCCGCACGAGGAGCTTGTGGCTGGCGACCTCGGCCTCGGCCGGGTCCTCGCGCAGGGTACGGACGAAGAGGGACGACATGCGGAGCACGTCGCCCTGGATGAGGCGTGCGGAAGACATGGGGCACAGCCTATCCGCGTGCGCCGCTGCGGCTCGCCGGAAATTCGGCACCGGGACCGGAGGTTTCGAACGGGGGCGATGGGCCGGAGGCCTCGAGGTGGGGCCATGTGCCGGGAGCCTGGACGTGGGCCATGTGCCCGAGGCCTTGCCGAGGGTCGGGAAGTCTCGGAGGATTGGCGCATGCCGGAGCTGCCCGAGGTCGCCGCACTCGCCGACTTCCTGCGCACGCGGGCGTCCGGGCACACGGTCGCCGGCGTGGAGGTCGGCTCGATCGCCGCGCTCAAGACGTTCGACCCGCCGACCGACGCGCTGACCGGGGGCGTGGTGACGGGCGTCGCGCGGCACGGCAAGTGGCTGGACGTCGTGGTCTCCCCCGCCCCTACCACCCCTGTGCCCGACGGCGCCCCGCTCCACCTGGTCTTCCACCTCTCGCGGGGTGGGTGGGTGCGCTGGTCGGACGCGCTGTCCACCAAGCCGGTACGACCGTCCCTCGGCGGTTCGGGCCGGGGTGCGGTCCTCGCGCTGCGCGTGCGGCTCGACGACGGTTCCGGGTTCGACCTGACCGAGGCGGGGACCCGCAAGCGCCTGGCGGTGCACGTGGTCCGCGACCCCGCGGAGATCGAGATGATCGCGTCCCTGGGCGTGGAACCCCTCGCCCCTGAGTTCACCACCGAGGTTCTGGCCGACCTGCTCTCGACGAAGAACCAGCAGGTCAAGGGGCTGCTCCGCGACCAGCGCGCCATCGCGGGCATCGGCAACGCCTACAGCGACGAGATTCTGCACGCGGGCCGGTTCAGCCCCTACAAGCTGACCCGGTCGTTCAGCCCGGAGGAGACGGCGCGGCTGCACGCCGCGATCGGTGACGTGCTCGCGGAGGCGATCACGGCGGCGTCGGGCAAGCCGGCCAAGGAGCTCAAGGACGCCAAGCGTGCCGGGATGCGCGTGCACGGGCGCGCCGGTCTGCCGTGCCCGGGGTGGGACGGGACGCCGTGCGGTGACGTCGTGCACGAGGTGTCGTTCGCCGACCGCAGCATGCAGTACTGCCCCACGTGCCAGACGGGCGGCAAGCCGCTCGCGGACCGCCGGATGTCCAAGCTGCTCCGCTGAACGCGCACTCTCGACCCCACGCCCCGCCACCTCACCCCCTTCGAG
Organism: Promicromonospora iranensis; assembly: GCF_028994775.1. Taxonomy (GTDB): domain Bacteria; phylum Actinomycetota; class Actinomycetes; order Actinomycetales; family Cellulomonadaceae; genus Promicromonospora; species Promicromonospora iranensis_A. Next base: position 241,734 of record NZ_JAJQMN010000006.1, read on the forward strand.
GTCTAAGTTTCTCCGTCTTGAATCGTTTCATAACGGAGAAACCTAGACCCCGAAGAGGACAGGCGAGGCGGGCAGCGGGAGCGGGCAGCGGGCAGCGGGCAGGCAGCTAGCCAGCTAGCCAGCTAGCCAGTCAGCAGCTCAGAAGAGGACCGTCGCGAACGTGCCCACCTGCTCGAAGCCCACCCGGCGGTAGGCGGCCACCGCCCGCTCGTTGTAGGCGTTCACGTACAGCGACACCACCGGGGCGATGGATGCGCGCGTCGCCGCGACGACCGCCGCCATACCCGACTCGGACCAGCCACGGCCGCGGAACGCCGGCTCGACCCAGACGCCCTGGACCTGGGCGACGCCGCCGGCCACCGCGCCGAGCTCGGCCTTGAACGCCACGGCGGGCTGCCCACCGCCGTCGGGCACCACGCGGACGAACGAGCGGCCCTCGGTGATCAGCGCCCGCACCCGCTCCGCGTAGGCGGACCCGCCCGTCGCGACCGGTGAGTAGCCGACCTCCTCGGTGAACATCCGCACGCACGCGGGCAGCACGAGGCCGAGCTCGGCGGGCACCGAGCGGCGGACGGTGGGCTCGGGAGCCAGCGCGGGCGCCGTCCCGATGGCCATGGAGGGCTGGTCGGCGCGCACGTCGCGGGCCGGGGGCCAGTGCGGCGACAGGTGCTCCCAGAGCGCCAGCGCCGCCCACTGCTCCCCCACGATCGACGACGACCGCCGTCCGTGCACGCGCGCCACCTCGGCGAAGGCGGCGACCGCCTGGGCGCGCCGCTCCGGATCGGTGAGCGGGATCACCGGCACCAGGTTCGCACCGGCCCAGCACACGGCCTCGAGCGGTCCGACGTCGGGAAAACCCCAGGCCTGGCCCGCGGCGGCACCGAACCCCGCGCGCGCCGCGATCTCCAGCCGGGCCGTGGCGAGCACCGACGAGACCGGGTCGACGGCGCAGACCGCGAGAGCCTGCGCCAGGTCCGCACGGGTCAGCGCACGCGCGACGTCCGGCCGGTCACGACGCGGCAGAATGTCGCGTTCGCCCGGTTGCGCTTGCCCGTCGGGGCGCGCCCCGGCGGGAACCGGGGTGCGCCAGCGAGCCATGCTCTGCTCCGTTCGAACTCAGATTCTCAGCCGACCGAGACGACCGGCGGACCGGCCTGCACATCATTCTCCGGCGAAGGCATCTCATCCGCGATCCGCATCGCCTCTTCGATGAGCGTCTCGACGATCATCGCCTCCGGGACGGTCTTGATGACCTCGCCCCGGACGAAGATCTGGCCCTTGCCGTTGCCGGAGGCCACACCCAGGTCGGCCTCGCGGGCCTCACCCGGGCCGTTCACCACGCAGCCCATGACGGCGACGCGCAGCGGGACGGTCATACCCTCGAGGCCGGCGGTGACCTTCTCGGCGAGCGTGTACACGTCCACCTGGGCGCGACCGCACGACGGGCAGGACACGATCTCGAGCTTGCGGGGGCGCAGGTTGAGCGACTGCAGGATCTGGTTGCCGACCTTGACCTCCTCGACCGGCGGGGCCGAGAGGGAGACGCGGATCGTGTCGCCGATGCCCTTGCTGAGCAACGCGCCGAACGCGGTGGCCGACTTGATGGTGCCCTGGAACGCCGGGCCCGCCTCGGTGACGCCGAGGTGCAGGGGCCAGTCGCCGCGCTCGGAGAGCAGCTCGTAGGCGCGGACCATGATCACCGGGTCGTTGTGCTTGACCGAGATCTTGAAGTCGTGGAAGTCGTGCTCCTCGAAGAGGCTCGCCTCCCAGACCGCGGACTCCACCAGGGCCTCGGGCGTCGCCTTGCCGTACTTGGCCAGCAGACGCTTGTCGAGCGAGCCCGCGTTGACGCCGATGCGGAGCGAGACCCCGGCATCCTTGGCGGCGCGCGCGATCTCCCCCACCTGGTCGTCGAACTTACGGATGTTGCCCGGGTTCACGCGGACGGCGGCACAGCCGGCGTCGATGGCCTGGAAGACGTACTTCGGCTGGAAGTGGATGTCCGCGATCACCGGGATCTGCGACTTCTTCGCGATGATCGGCAGCGCCTCGGCGTCGTCGGAGGTCGGGACGGCGACACGCACGATGTCACAGCCTGCCGTCGTCAGCTCCGCGATCTGCTGGAGGGTCGCGTTGATGTCGGTGGTGGGCGTGGTGGTCATGGACTGCACGCTCACGGGTGCGTCACCACCCACCTCCACCTTGCCGACCTTGATCTTTCGAGTCTTGCGGCGGGGGGCGAGTACCGGCGGGGGTGCTGCCGGCATGCCGAGGCTGATTGCGCTCACGAGATCAGTATCCCTGCTTGAGAAGGTGCGAAACGTACATCGTGTCTGGCATCACGTGATCCGCACCGGATCCACCAGGTCCGCCACGATGAGGACGCCGCCCACCCCGAGCAGGATGAGGAAGACCACATAGGCCACCGGCGTCATGCGCGCGACGTCGGCCGGGCCGGGCAGGACCGCAGCCCCGCGCACCCGGGCCAGCGTGCGCTTGCCGCCCTCGTAGAGGGCGTTGACCAGGTGCCCGCCGTCGAGCGGCAGGAACGGGATCATGTTGAAGACGAACAGTGCGATGTTGAGGCTCGCCAGCAGGCTCAGGTAGATCATCACCCGGTCGAGGATCGCCTCGTCGAGCGCCATGATCTCGCCGCTGATCCGCGCGACGCCGACCACCGACTGCACGGAGTCCTGCGCGCGCTCCTCGGCGGTGAAGGCCTGGGTCGCGGCGTCGGCCACTCGGACGGGCAGCGTGGCGACCATGGTCGCCGTCTGCCAGGTCTGGTCGCCCACCGCGGGCAGGACGCTGGACAACGGCTGGGGCTCGCGCACCTGGAGCGGCGAGAAGCCCACGAAGCCGCCGGGCCTGACGACGGGCTCGCCGTCGTCCCCGACGACCGCGGCGCCCTGCTCGTCCACGACGGGCCGGTCGGCCCTGGCCGGGGTCACCTGGAGGGTGACCCGCTCGCCGTCGCGCAGCACCGCGACCTCCGACGTGCGCCCGGCGGACTCGTTGATGAGACCGACCAGCTGCTGCCAGCTGTGCACCTCGGCGCCGCCGAACGCGACGATCTCGTCACCGGGCTCCAGACCGGCTGCGGCGGCGGGCGCGGCGGGCTGCCCCTCGCAGTCGTCGCCCGACGCGGTGGACGTGACGGACGCGGGCACGCACTCGGAGAGCTGGGCGACAGTCGTGGAGACGGTCATCGTGCCGTAGCCCACCAGGACCACGCCGATCAGGACGGTGGCGATCACAAGGTTCATGAACGGCCCGCCGAACATCACGATCAGCTTCTTGGGCGTGGAGAGGTTGTAGAACGCCCGGTGCTCCTCGCCGGGACGTACCTCGGCGACGGACGCGTCACGGGCGTCGGCGACGAGCTCGTTCCAGAACCCGGTGCCGCGCCGCGTGCCGGCCGGGGCCGGCGGCATCATGCCGATGAGCCGGACGAACCCGCCCAGCGGGATCGCCTTGATGCCGTACTCCGTCTCGCCCTTGGTCCGCGACCAGAGGGTGGGCCCGAACCCCACGAAGTACTGACTCACCCGCACGCCGAACTTCTTGGCCGGGATCATGTGCCCCAGCTCGTGCAGCCCGACGGAGACGATGACGCCCAGGAGGAGGACGAGCACACCAACGATGTGCGGAACGATGCTCACGGACCGAGACTACGGCACCTCTTGACACCGTCGAAAGGCAGCGCACGTCTCCCCCGGGACAGCCACCTGACATTCACTTCCTTTCGAATCCATGGTGTTTCGTTGAAACATCGGTTACTGATCATTAACCTGACGGCATGTCGGTTTCGTCCATCCCTGAGTCCCGGGAACTACACGGGCACGGCCCCGCGTCCCTCACCGAGAGCCTCACGTCGATGTTCCAGACGGAGGCCTGGCCGGCCGCGGACGGCGACTCACGGGTCGCCCGGCAGCTCCGTGAGATCGGTGTCGACGTCAGCGCGATCTGGGCCGCATCGCGCTGGAACATGGGCGAGGACGGCGAGGCGCCGAACCGCCGCCACCCGCTGCCGGGCGACCCGCGCGGCCCGCAGACCGCCGCGGCGCTGAGCGCGGTCGTCGCGCAACCCCGGGCGGCCGCCCTGCTCGGCGTCTACCTGTGGTCACAGGCGAGCGATGCCCTGCAGTACACCTTCCGGCACGGCCGGATCATCGTCCCGCTCCGCGCCTTCGTCGAGACCTGGGCGGCACGCCGGGACAGCGCGCCCGACGACGTCTGCCGGGCCGAGGGCGACGCCGTCGCGGTGCTGCTGCGCACCCTGATCACCCAGATGCACACCTCGGCCGCCCGCAGTGCGGGCAGCCTCGCACGGGTGGCCGACGCCGCGGCGCAGGCCGGCGAGCGGTGCGAGGACCTGCTCCGGGCGGCCCGCGCCATCCCGGACCCGTCGTCCCCGTTCCGCCGCGCGCTGGTGCCGCAGGCCGTCACGCGCATCAGGTACTTCCGCGCGCTGTCGGAGGCCGCCGGGGCGGCCGACGACGCGATGGCCGGCCGCCCGGCCCGGCTCGGCCCGGCGCTCGACGGGCTGCGGGCCGCCGAGACCGACCGGCACCTCAACTACATCCTGGCCAGCGAGCTGCGCTCCTACCGGATGCACCTGACGGAGCTGCACCGCAACCTCGGCTCCACCTGGCTCACGCTCGACCGGCTGCGGACCGTGTACATCTACCCGTTCGGCCTGCGGGACGTCAGCCCCATCGCGGCGGTGACGGCCATCCGGAACCTCGCCGACCGCGACGAACGGCCCCAGCTGCTCGGCGTGCAGGCGTTCGCCGTGCGGGGCCGCCTCAAGATGGACGATGTCTGGGCGAGCGTCGACCGCGCGGCCCGGCCATACGGCGGGGTGTCCCTGTCGATGCCGAACGTGCGCCTGGAGCAGCCTGACGGGTCGTTCATCGCCGAGCTCTCCTGCGACGTGCGGTTCACCGAGTTCGGCAACCACTACGTGCGGTTCCGCTACTCCGCGCGCGAGCAGTCGCCGCAGCAGGTCCGGGACGCCCGGTTCCGCCTGTCCAACCTGCACGCCGACATCCGGGTGCGGTGGATCGGGCCGGACGGCGCGCCCGTCGACGTCGACCACGGCGACAGCCCGCCGCCCGAGCGGCTGTTCGATCTCGCCGACCTGCTGCAGCGCGCGACCACCGACCTGGTCCGCGAGGGCACCGAGATCGCCCAGGGGCGCGCGCACGTGGTCACCACGGTCTACGAGGCGAGCCACGGACACGGGCCGGCCGCGCCCCGGGCGGAGCGCACGCCGGTCAACATGGGTGACGAGCTGCTCGCCGCGTTCGGCTCGCAGGTGCTGCTCCAGCCGGTCTCCTACGGCACCGCCACGCTCTGCGACTGGACGCTGCGCCAGCGCAACCCGGTGCTGCTGGAGGGCGTGCGCCACCTGGGCGACGTCGTGGCGGTGGCCACCAACTCCACGACCGTCGCCCTGGTCGGCACCGCGCACTTCAAGATCTCCCAGTACGGCTCGCTCGCCGAGTTCGTCGCCAGCCTCAACGGGCTGTTCAGCGCCTGGAACGCCACGCTCGCGGACCACCTGCGGATCGTCGCGGCGATGCTCGCCGACCACGACGTCAACAACGGTGCCGACCTCGCCGAACGCAAGGAACGCCTCACGCGGGAACAGCTGCGCCTGCACGAGTTCGCCTCCGAGGTCCGCACCACGCTGACGACCATCACCTCGCCCACGTTCCTCGCCTCCGCGCTGGAGTCCCGGATGCTGAACCAGCTGCTCCAGGCGGCGCACTTCGAGCAGCAGGCGGCGGTGGTCCTGGGGCGGCTGCGCGAGCTGCTCCAGGAGCCGATCGCCGCACGGCTGGCCGCCCTCGAACGCCTGCACGGCGACCGGGAGCGGGCCGCCGAGGCGAGGCGCGAGCGCGGGCGGCGTCGGCTGATGGACGGCACGTTGTCGGCGATCACCGTGTTCGCGGGCGTCTACGCGCTGATCGGCACCGTCCAGGTCGCCCTGGACGCCAAGATGATCGGCGGACCCGAGGCCGTCACGGCCACCGCCCTGGTCACGGTGGGAGCCCTGGTGACGGGCCTGGCGGTGTTCAACTGGACGCGGGGTCGGTGAGCAGCCGCTCGCTCAGCTCCCACAGCCGCTCGGCCGATCTCGGGTCGATCGAGTGCGAGACGACCTCGGCCGGGACCGAGTCCGCGGTGAGCGGCAGGTCCTCGTCGTTCACCCGCGAGACGTCGTTGTCGAGAAGATAGAGACCGCCGAGGCCGTCGAGCAGCGGGCTGGTGGCCCCGAACACGATGGTGGCGGCGCCCTGCCCCTCCGTCTTCTTGCCGCGCTCGGGGTCGATGATCGGCCGTCCGGCGTCGTCGATCAGGCCCTGAGCACGCTGCGACTCCACCCCGACCGAGCTGTTGAACGACGTCGTGGCGACGACGCCAGGGTGCGCGGCGAAGGCGCGGATGCCCTCGGGCGCCCACCGCCGGTCCAGCTCTACGGTGAAGAGCACGTTCGCCGCCTTGGACTGGGCGTACGCCAGACCCGGGTCGTAGGCGCCCGTGGTGAAGTTCGGGTCGTCCCACCGGATGTCGGAGAAGCGCTGGGCGCCGGACGTCGTGGTGACCACGCGGGCGCCGTCGGCCGCGCGCAGGGCGGGGTGCAGACCCAGCGTGAGCTGGAAGTGGCCCAGGTGGTTGGTCGCGAACTGTGGCTCGTACCCGCGGGCGTCCCGTACGACCTCGGCGCTCGGCAGGTAGCCCGCGTTGTTGATCAGGATGTGCAGCGGGCGGGCGGACTCGAGGTAGCGCGCCACGAAGGCGTCGACCGAGGCGGGGTCCATGAGGTCGAGCCGGCTCACCTCGACCCGCTCGATCCCGGCCACCGCGGCCGCGGCGCGGTCCGTGTCCCGGGAACCGACGGTGACCGAGGCACCGGCCTCGGACAGCGCACGGGTCGCGACCAGGCCGAGGCCGGAGTGGCCGCCGGTGACGACGACGTTCCTGCCGGTCAGGTCGATGCCCGCCAGGACGTCGTCGACCGTGGACGCGGCAGTGAAACCCGTCCCGATGGGGTGCTGCTGATGGGTCATGACGGTTCCTTCCGTGCGGGAACGTGCGGGAAACTGCGGGAGCGCGGAGGCTCAGGCGGCCGCGCGCTGCTCGGCGGGCCGACGGCGCAGGAGCGGCTGCTGGATGGCCGGCGGGTCGTAGGCCATGTCGAGGCGGCCGATGTCCGTCCCCGGCGGCACGATCGCGTCGATCCGGTCGAGGACCTCGTCCGTGAGCGCCACCTCGACGCCGGCGAGCGCGCTGTCGAGGTGCTCCATGGTGCGCGGGCCGATGATCGCGGAGGTGACTCCCGGGTGCGCGATGGCGAACGCCATCGCCAGGTGGTTCAGCGGGACGCCGGCGTCCCGGGCGACGGGGACCAGCTGCTCGACCACGTCGAGCCGCTGCTCGTCGCGCAGGTGCGCGAACCCGAACTGAGACCGGTGGGTGTCGTTGCCCTGGCCCTTGCGGTACCGGCCGGTGAGCAGCCCGCCCGCCAGCGGGCTCCAGACGAGGGTGCCCATGCCGTACTGCTGGGCGATCGGCAGGACGTCGCGCTCGATCCCGCGGTTCAGGATCGAGTACGGCGGCTGCTCGACCCGGAAGCGTTCGAGGCCGCGCCGCTCGGCGACCCACTGGGCCTGCACGATGTCGGCGGCGGGCATCGTCGACGAGCCGATCGCCCGCACCTTGCCGGAGTTGATGAGGTAGGTCAGCGCCGCGAGCGTGTCCTCGACGTCGGTCTCGGGGTCGGGTCGGTGGATCTGGTAGAGGTCGATGTAGTCGGTGCCCAGGCGGCGCAGGGAGTTCTCGACCTCGGCGATGATCCAGCGGCGGGAGTTGCCGCGGTGGTTCGGGTCGTCGCTCATGGGCAGGTGCACCTTGGTGGCGAGCACGACGTCGTCGCGCCGCCCCTTGAGGGCCTTGCCCACGATCTCCTCGGACTCGCCGTGCGAGTACGCGTCGGCGGTGTCGATGAAGTTGATCCCGGCGTCGAGGGCCTTGTGGATGATCTTGACCGACTCGTCGTGGTCGGCGTTCCCGACCGCTCCGAACATCATCGCGCCGAGCGCGTAGGGGCTGACCTTGATGCCGGTCCGGCCGAGGTTGCGGTACTGCATGGGGCCCTCCTGGGGTCGAGAGGTCTGGTGAGCGCCCCGGGGATGCCGTACTCTGGAACTAAGCGGAACGCTCTTCCAGAACTATATGGAAAGACGTTCCGGATAGCAAGGGATGGAGTGACGTGACCCAGAACACAGCGCCGCGGCCGCTGCGCGCCGACGCCCAGCGCAACATCGACTCGCTGCTCGACGCCGCCAAGAGCGTCTTCGCGACGTCCGGCGTGGACGCGCCCGCGAAGGAGATCGCCGACCTGGCCGGCGTCGGGGTCGGCACGCTGTACCGGCACTTCCCCAAGCGCTCGGACCTGGTCAAGGCCGTCTTCCAGCACGAGGTCGACGCCACCGCCGACGCCGCCCCCCTGCTCGCGGAGCAGCACGACCCCGTCATGGCGCTCGAGAAGTGGCTCCACCGGTACACGGAGTTCCTCGCGACGAAGCGCGGGCTCGCGTCAGCCCTCCACTCCGGCGACCCGGCGTTCGACGCGCTGCCGAGCTACTTCCTCGGCCGTCTGGGCCCGGCGCTCGGCTCCCTGCTCGACGCCGCTGTCGAGGCCGGCGAGATCCGCGCCGTCGCGAGCCCCAAGGACCTCCTGTACGCCGTGTCCAAGCTGAGCCTGCCCATGGGCGACGAGGAGCCGGAGCACGGGCGCCGCATGCTGGACCTGCTGGTCGACGGGCTTCAGCACGGGGCCTGACCCGTCTAAGGTGGGCCCACATGGCGCGGGGCGCCGGGCAGCAGCCCGGCTGAGAGGCACCCGTGGAACCTGATCTAGGTAGTTCTAGCGAAGGGAACGCCTCATGGGCTCGCTCCTGCCCGACACCGTCGCGCGCACCCGGCCTCCCGGGCACCCCACGGTCGCGCTGACGATCGCCGGATCCGACCCCTCCGGGGGCGCCGGGATCCAGGCGGACCTGAAGACCTTCTCGACGCTCGGCGGCTACGGCTGCGCGGTGCTCACCGGGCTCACCGCACAGTCCACGACCGGCGTGACCAGGGTCATGCCGGTGCCCGCCGACATGGTGACCGCCCAGCTCGAGACGTTGTTCGCCGACGTCGCGGTGGACGCCGTGAAGATCGGCATGACGACGGACGCCGCGATCGCCCGGGCGATCGCCGCCGTCCTGCGCGAGCTACGGTCGGCCGGCCGCGCCCCGTACGTGGTGCTCGACCCGGTGATGGTCTCGACGTCGGGCCACCGCCTCCTGGCGGCCGACGCCGAGGCGGTGCTGCGCGACGAGCTGCTGCCGCTCGCCGACCTCGTCACGCCGAACCTGCCCGAGGCCGCCGTCCTGCTCGGCGTCGAGCAGGCTGGGGACGACGCCGAGGCCGCCGACCAGGCCCGTGCGCTGCTGCAGCTCGGGACGCGGTTCGCCCTGGTCAAGGGCGGGCACCTCGACTCGGCGGAGTCGGTCGACCACCTCGCGGGTCCGGGGGGTCCGGGGGGTCCGGGGCCCGGCGAGGGCGCGGCGTGGGGTGCGGGACCGGACGGCGTCGTCGCTCTGACCGCCCCGCGGGTCCCCACGCGGAACACCCACGGCACGGGCTGCACGCTCAGCTCCGCGTGCGCCGTCCTTCGGCCGCTGCACGACGGGTGGGAGCCCGCGGTACGCGCCGCGAAGGACTACCTGACCGCGACGCTCCGGGCGGCCGACGACCTGGTCATCGGCGGCACCGGCACCGCGCCGGGCCCGTGGCACGGCCACGGCCCGGTCCACCACGGCTACGCGACCCGCACCTTCGGCTGATCACCGCGCCTCCCTTCGAGGTCTAAGTTTCTCCGCTCTGAAACGTCTCAGAGGCGAGAAACTTAGACCTCGAAGGAGAGTGAACGGGCAGGGCGGCGTCAGGCGCCCTTGAGGATGTCCGCCGCGCGGGCGCGGGCCCAGGCGTCGGCCTCCAGAACACCCTCGACCGACCCGGCGTCGCCCGCGCCGGTCGTCGCGTGCGCCTCGACGACGGCGGCCACCGTGTCGACGATGTCGAGGAAGCCGATGGCCCCGTCGTGGAACGCGTCCACGCACACCTCGTTCGCCGCGTTGTAGACGGCCGGATGGGTCCCCCCGGCCTCACCGACCTGCCGGGCGAGGCGGACGGCGGGGAAGGCGTCGTCGTCCAGGGGTGCGAACTCCCAGGTGGCGGCCTTGGTCCAGTCGATCGGTACGTCGACGTCCGGGAGGCGGTCCGGCCAGGACAGGCCGAGCGCGATCGGCACGAGCATCCGCGGCGGACCGGCCTGAGCGATGGTGGAGCCGTCGGCGAACTCGACCATCGAGTGGATCATCTGCTGCGGGTGGACCACGACGTCGATCGCGCTGAACGGCAGGTCGAACAGCAGGTGCGCCTCGATCACCTCGAGCCCCTTGTTCACCAGGGTCGCCGAGTTGGTCGTCACGACGCGCCCCATCGAGAAGTTGGGGTGGCGCAGCGCCTGCGCGGGCGTCACGTCCCGCAGCTCGGCTCGTGAACGGCCGCGGAACGGCCCGCCGCTGGCGGTCACCACCAGCTTGCGGACCTCCGACGACGCGCCCGAGCGCAGCGACTGCGCGATGGCGGAGTGCTCCGAGTCGACGGGCACGATCTGCCCCTCGTGCCGCACGGCGGCCTTCACGAGGGCGCCGCCGACGACCAGGGACTCCTTGTTCGCGAGCGCCAGAGTCGACCCGGCGGCGAGCGCCGCGAGCGTCGGCCGCAGGCCCACCGACCCGGTGATGCCGTTGAGCACGACGTCGCTCCCCCGGCCGGCCAGCTCGGTCGCCGCCTCGGGGCCGGCGAGCACCTCGACGCCGTGGGCGCCGGCCTCGTCGAGAAGGGCGGTGAGCGCGGGGCGCGCGGCGGCGTCGGCCACCGCGACGGCGCGGACACCGAGGTCAGCGGCCTGCCGCGCGAGGGCAGGCAGGTCGGATCCGCCGGCGGACAGGGCGTCCACCCGGAACCGCTCGGGGTTGCGCCCGATGACGTCGATGGCCTGCGTGCCGATGGAGCCGGTGGAGCCGAGGAGGGTGACGCTTCGCATGGTGCACATCCTGTCAGCCCTGGCGCCGGTTCTCGTTGAGTGCTGGGTATCTGTTGGTCTGCACCGCACGATCCAACAGATACCCAGCACTCAACGAAAGCGGAGGGTCAGGACTCGAGGCGCTTGGCCTCGTTCTCCGTCTCGTCCGCCTCCTCGTCGCGGCCCTCCTTGCGCAGCACGCTGGTGAGCGAGCGCATCGAGGCGGCGGCGTCGGACTTCACGAGGTCCGACGACGTCCCGCGGAGCTTGCCCCACAGGTTCATCGCCTCCTCGGCGACCTCGAGCACCTGCGAGCGCTCCTTGCCACCGATCGCCGACGTCGTGAACGTCTCCAGCGCGTGCTCGAGCACCTCGCGCTGCTTGGTCGGGTCGTCGTCGTCCAGGCTCTTGTACAGCTGGACGGCCTCGCCGACGAGCTTGGTCGTCGGCTTGTCCTGCTCCTTCGCCGCGGCCTGGCTGCCGAACGACAGCAGCGCCACCGCCAGCTTCGACACGGTGCTCCCGGTCTCGCCGGGCAGCTTCTCCGCACCCGAGACCACCAGCTCGTGCAGCCTCGCGGCGGTACGCGTCTCGAGGTTGTCCTCGCGCTCCGGCGCCTCGGCCTGCTCCGGCGTTCGGTCCTGCTCGGGATCCGTCACCTGCTCGGTACCCGTCACCTGCTCCGGGCCCGTCACCTGCTCCGGGCCTGCGTCGTGCTCGACGGCGACCGGTGCCGCGTGCGGCGTCACCTCGGGCGTCGTCTCCCCTGCTGCGGTGACCTGCGCCGCCTGTGCCTCCTGCGGCAGTGCGTCCGTGCTCACTCGTTCCTCCTGTCCACGGTGCGACGAAACTACCAGAACGGGCGTTCAGTCCGGTATGTGGCACGGTGAGGTCCGACGGCGTGTGCGGGTACCTCGTCGTGGCGCACACCCAGTACCGTCAGCCGCCATGAAGACCTGGTCCCGCGGCGCTTCCCGCGACCTCCTCGCGGAGGCCCGTATCCGGCACACCCTGGGTACGGACGCACTGACCGAGCGCGGCGCCGCGCCCGAGCGCGTACGTGTCGCCTACCGTGCCGTCCGCGACGCCCGCGTGCTGGCAGAGCTGGCAGAGGTGCCCGTCGACCGGATCCGCGAGGTCAGCACCGGCCGGGTGCGGGTCGGGCCCGTCGAGGCCGCCGGGTTCCGCACGGTGGCCCAGGTGCTGGGGGCCACCTCCGCGGAGCTCGACGCGATCGGCGGCGTCGGACCCAAGACCGCGCGCCTCCTGCGGGAGGCCGCCCGGCAGATCTACGACGCCGTCGACGACGCGCTCACCTTCCGGATCGAGCCCGACCCGGCCGACCCCCTCGTCACCGACCTGGTGCGCGCGCTGCACACCCACGAGCAGGTCGCCCGGTTCTTCGACGCGTGGGGCGAGCGGCTCGACGTCGACGTCCCGCAGCTGGCCCGCCTGGCCGAGGTGGGCGCCCTGCGCAGCACCCTCGTCAAGCGGCTCTTCGCCGGCCGCGAGCGCACGGCGGCGGCCGACTCCGCCCTGACCGCGCTCCGTGCGGCCGTCGACGGCCTGGACGCCTCGGGCGTCACCGATGCCCTGCGGCGGCTGGACGGCACGCTGACCGGAGCGTCGGACACGGAGGTGTGGCAGGACTACGAGGCCCGTGCCGCCGCCTACTACACGGCGCTGAGCGAGCTCGTCGACCTCGGCGTCGACGTGGAGGCGGCGGAGGGCTACCTGCCCGAGGACGTCGTCGACCAGGTCTCGGCCCAGGACCTGGACACCTCGCTCCTGACCGTCTCCCTGCGGGGCTACCAGGCGTTCGGGGCCCGCTACGCGCTGGTGCAGCGCCGCACCATCCTCGGCGACGAGATGGGGCTCGGCAAGACCGTCCAGGCCATCGCCGCGATGGCGCACCTCGCGGCGCGCGGACGGCGGCACTTCCTCGTGATCTGCCCGGCGAGCGTGGCCTCGAACTGGGCCCGTGAGGTCGCCGCTCACTCCCGCCTGGCGGTCCGGGTGCTGCAGGGCGACGAGCGCGACGCCGGCATCCGCGCCTGGGTCGCCGACGGCGGCGTCGGCATCGTCACCTTCCCGCAGCTCGGTCACCTGCGTGCCGAGGGGATGCCCCGGCCCGCGCTGCTCGTGGTGGACGAGGCGCACTACGTGAAGAACCCGGCCGCCCAGCGCTCGGAGCGCACGGCGGCGTGGGCCCGGACCGCGGAACGCGTGCTGTTCATGTCGGGCACCCCGATGGAGAACACGGTGGACGAGTTCCGCAGCCTCGTGCGCTACCTCAAGCCCGACGTCGCCGACTCGGTCGACCCGGCGGCGGGCCTCGCGGGTGCGGCGGCGTTCCGCCGCTCGGTGGCCACCGTGTACCTGCGGCGCAACCAGGAGGACGTGCTCACGGAACTGCCCGAGCTGGTGCAGGTGGACGAGTGGGAGCGGTTCGGCAAGCACGACGGCGCCGCCTACCGGCGGGCCGTGCTGAAGCGTTCGTTCGCGGACATGCGCCGGGCGGCGTTCGTCCAGGCCCCGGAGCCGACGGCGAAGCTGGTGCGGCTGCGCGAGATCGTCGCCGAGGCGATGGACAACAACCGCAAGGTGGTCGTCTTCTCGTTCTTCCGCGACGTGATCGAGACGGTGCTGGCCGAGCTGGGCCCGCTGGCGATCGGCCCCATCACCGGTTCGGTCCCCGCCCGACGGCGGCAGGAGCTGGTCGACGAGTTCACCGCGGCACCGGAGCCGAAGGTGCTGGTGAGCCAGATCGAGGCCGGCGGCGTCGGGCTGAACATCCAGGCGGCCTCCGTGGTGATCCTGTGCGAGCCGCAGGTCAAGCCGACCGTCGAGGCACAGGCCATCGCCAGGGCGCACCGGATGGGCCAGGTGCGCACCGTGCAGGTGCACCGGCTGCTCATCGAGAACAGCGTGGACGAGCGCCTCCTGGAGATCCTCGGCACCAAGGCGGAGCTTTTCGCCGAGTACGCCGGCCGCTCGACGGTGGCCGTGGCGCCGGGCGCCACCGACGTCGCAGACGCCGAGCTCGCGCGGCGCATCGTCGAGGAGGAGCGCGCCCGGCTCACCGAGCCGGCCGCATAGTCCGGAGCACGCCCTTTTGCTCGCGGTCGGGCCCTCGGCCTGCTGAGATGGACCCATGCCCACCACCGCCCTGACCAGGGGTCCTGTCCAGGCCTCCGAGCGTTCGCCCGCGCCCGACCTCGCGCGCGGCTTCATGCTGCTGCTGATCGCCATCGCGAACACGCCCTACTACCTGTGGGGCCGGGAGATGAACCCCGGTGCGTCGCACCCGATCGACGGCTCGGTCGTCGACAAGGTGGCCGACTTTCTCATCATCACCGTCGTGGACCTGCGGACCTACCCGATGTTCGCGTTCCTGTTCGGCTACGGCATGATGCAGCTCTACAACCGGCAGGTGTCCTCCGGCACCTCCGAGAAGGCGGCCCGCAGGCTCCTGCAGAAGCGGAACGTCTGGCTGCTCGTCTTCGGGTTCGTGCACGCCGCGCTGCTCTGGATGGGCGACGTGCTGGGTGCCTACGGGCTCGCCGGCCTGATCATGGTGTGGCTCTTCTTCCGGGCCAAGGACGTCACCCTCATCGTCTGGACGTGGGTGTTCGGCGGCCTGCTGGCGATCGGCACGGCGTTCGCGGTGGTCGGCGCGTGGTTCCTGGCCCAGCTGCCCGCGGACCACCCGGAGGCGCAGAACATCGCGGCCGGCTTCGCCCCCGACACCGCGTCCATGGCGCAGACGTCCTACCTCGACTCGATCGTCGAACGCCTCGGCTACTGGTCGCTCGGCACGGTGCTCCAGGGGCTGCTCGTCCTGGTGGTCCCGATGATGCTCCTGCTCGCGTTCTGGGCCGGCCGGCGCCGCATCCTGGAGAACCCGGGCGAGCACCTGCCGCTGCTGCGGCGGGTCGCCGTGGTCGGCATCACGATCGGCTGGCTGGGGCCGCTGCCGTCCGCGTTCGACCACGTCGGCTTCATCGACGTACCGGACCATGCCGCATGGGTCTTCTACCCGGTGCAGTTCCTGACCGGCTTCTTCGGCGGACTCGGCTACGTCGCCCTGTTCGGCCTGCTGGGCCACCGGGTCGCGCAGCGCCGCACGGGTGCGCCGTCGCGGAACCTGCTCGACACGGACGGCCCCTTCGTCGGCGCGGTCCAGGCGGTCGGCAAGCGGTCGCTGACGTCCTACCTGCTGCAGTCGGTGCTGTGCGCGCCGATCCTCGCCGCCTGGGGGTTCGGGCTCGGGGAGCACCTCACCTCGTGGAGCATGCTGCTGTTCGCGGTGGTCGTGTGGGGGCTCACCGTGGTGTTCGCCGTCTGGCAGGAGCGCACGGGGCGGCGCGGCCCGGCCGAGGTGCTGCTGCGCCGGCTCGTCTACGGCCGGCCGGCGCAGGCACCGGTCAAGGCTTAGCCCGCGGTAGGGGCCGCGGGCCGGCCCGCAGGCTCAAGCCGTGGGCCGGCCCGCAGGCTCAAGCCGTGGGCCGGCCCGCAGGCTCAGGCCGGGAACGAGTCCACGGCGTCGTCCTCGCCGTCACCGTCGGTGTCCACGGAGATCGTCCGCGTGCCACCGGCGGTCTCCACGACGACGTCGGGCCGCCCGTCACCGTTGGTGTCGTGCAGCTCGACGTCGGGGACGCCGTCGGCGTCGTAGTCCTCGAACTGGGCGTCCACCACGCCGTCGCCGTCGGTGTCTGCCACCTCGACGTCGGCGATGCCGTCGCCGTCGAGGTCGTACTTGCCGGGCTTGTCGGCCAGGAACTCGGACACGTGGTTCTCCTTGCTCGTCACAGCGGCTGGGGTGCTCCCTGATCATGCACCACGAGGCGTGCTGCCCGAGCACCCTGCCGAGCAACGGAGTCCTGAGATTTCACCCTCTTCCCCTCGCGGGTGAAATAGCACGACGCATAGATTCAGCACATGCTGACCCAGGTACGCAAGACCCGGCATCGTGCCGCGCTGCTCGCCGCCACGACCTGCGCCCTCGTGATCGCCTCGGGCACCGCGGTCGCGGCGGTAGCTCCCAGCACCGGGCCGGGGGCCGGCCCCGTCACGCAGGTCTGGTCCGTCGACCTCGCCGCCCGCACCGCCGACGACGCCGGGGTGCGTCACGTCGACGGCGCGCTCCGCCTGGACCCCGCCGGTACCGGCGGCAGCTCCACGGTGGACGACGGGGGCAGCGGCGCGGGCACCGCCTCCGGCGTGCACCAGGAGGCGTCCGGCCAGCTGGTCGCCGAGCCGACCGACCTCGGCTCCCCCGCGAGCGTCGTCGCCGCCGACGTCGACGCCACCGCACCGGCCGGCACCTTCGTGCTGGTCGACGTCCGCGGCCGCCTCGCCGTCCAGGGCCCCGACTCGTGGACGGAGTGGGTGCCCGCCGGTTCCCCGCTCCCCGCGCCGTCCGAGACGGTCCAGGCACGCGTCACGCTCGTCGGCGAGGACAGCACGAGCCCGGCCGTGCGGGAGGTGACACTCACGCCCCAGGCCGCCCGGTCGCGGTCGCTGCAGGAGGCGGAGGTGGAGGCGGCGCCGACGGCCGCCGCCGACACCCACCGCGTCTTCGCCACCCGCGAAGGGCTGGTGGGCGGCACCACCGCCAACGGGCACGTCATCACGCCCCGGGACCACTTCGTCGCGCTGCCGTCCCGGCGCGGACTGTCCTCGAACAACTCGGGGAGCTACTCGGTGCGGGTCTGCGCCGAGAGCACCGGCCGCTGCGCGTACGCCCCGGTCTGGGACGTCGGGCCGTGGAACACCACCGACGACTACTGGAACGACCCCGCGACGCGCCAGTCCTGGGCCGACCTGCCCCAGGGCCGCCCGCAGGCGCAGGCCGCCTACCAGGACAGCTACAACGGTGGGCTCGACGGGTTCGGCCGCCGGGTCGCCAACCCCGCCGGGATCGACCTCGGGGACGGCACCTTCTGGGACGGCGTCGGGCTGACCGACAACGCCTGGACCACCGTGACCTACCTCTGGACCGGCTCCGGCCCGAAGGGGATCGTCCGCACCAGCGGCGGTCCGCTCACCGTGCGTTCCGGTCCCGGCACCGGTAGGGCCGCCGTCGGGCAGGCAGGCAACCACGCGAACGTGGTGATCGAGTGCACCGCACGCGGTACGACGGTGACCGGGACCTACGGCACCACCGACCTGTGGAACCGGATCGGGCCGGGCAACTGGATCTCGGACGCCTACGTCAACACCGGCTCGTCCGGCCCGGTGGCCCCCGCCTGCTGACCCGGGGACGCAGGGAACGGGGTGGTGCTCCCGCGCACGTCGCGCCGGAGCACCACCCCGTCCACGTCACGGCGCGCGGCGGAGCGACAGCGCCAGCCCTGCCGCGGCCACACCGACCACCACCGCACCGAGCAGCGGCAGCGCCGTCACGCCCGCGCCGGCCACGACCCACGACGCCAACGCGGCGCCGACGGCGATACCGCCGTTGAACAGCACCGGGATCAGCGCACCCGCGAACGAGCGCCGCTCGGGCCCGGCCAGCCGCAGGATGAGTGTCTGGGCGAAGGGCGGCATGCCGCCCGATACGACGCCCCACGCCACGACCACAGCGATCCCCACCGCAGGGTTGGTGTCGACGACGCCGAGTGCGAGCACGGTGAGCGCGGTGGCGGCCACGCTGACGACGAGCGCGGGCCCGGTCCGGTCGCTGAGCCTGCCGGCCAGCGCGACGCCCACCGCGGAGGCCAGCCCGAACACCAGCAGCAGCGCGCTCATCCCGCCCGGCAGCGCGTCGGCAGGTACCTCCGTGAGGCGGGTGATGTAGGTGTACGCCCCGTAGTGGCCCACCAGGACCAGCGCCACGAGCGCCGTCACCGTCAGCAGCAGCCCCATGCCACGCCGGTTCACGCTCGTCGGGCCGCCCGACGCCGACGCCGAACCGCCCGCCGTCGGGCCTCCTCCCGTCGAGGCGTCCGCAGCCGCCCCGGGTGCCGGGGCTGCCGGAGCTGCCGCACGGGCGACGACCAGCCGCACCGCGACGGCACCCAGCACGCCGAGGACCGCGAGGGCCCAGAAGGCGGCCCGCCACCCCGCGGCGTCGGCGATCAGCCGGGCCAGCGGCGTGCCCACCACCATCCCCAGCGTCGCCCCGCCCAGCACCACGGCGACAGCGCGTCCGAGCAGACGGTCGGGGACCAGGTCGGCGACGTGCGCGTTGGTGGTGGCCCACAGCAGCCCGACGGCGGACGCGCCGAGGATCCGCGCGCCCACGGCGAGCTGGAACGTCGGGGCGAGGGCCGTGAGGGCCGACGAGAGGGCGAGGACGGCCAGCCCACCGGCGATCACCGCACGGCGGTCGCGGCCACGTGTCAGCCGGACCAGCGGGAAGCTGAGCACCACGACCACCGCGGCCCACAGCGAGACCAGCATGCCGGTGCTCGACTCGGCGACGCCCAGGCCGGTGCTCATCTGCTCGAGCACCGCCGTCGGCAGCATCTCGGCGGTGACCATGAGAAGCGTCCCGGCTCCCAGCACGAGCAGGGAGGGCCAGGGCAGCACGTCGGCGGCCGGCGCCGAGGGGTGCCCGCTCCGCGGCGGTTCGACGGCGACCGGCTGGGCTGGGGTAATGCCTGTTGTCTCCATGTCGGCAACGCTAGAGTTTGACACTGATGTCAATGTCAAGACCTGCTCGGAGGCACCCATGAAGATCGGTGAGCTGGCCGCGCGAACCGGTGTCACACCCCGCCTGATCCGCTACTACGAGCAGCAGGACCTGCTCGAGGCGGACCGTGCGCCCAACGGCTACCGGACCTACACCGAGGCCCACGTCGAGCGCGTGTCCCGCGTGGCGGGCCTGGTCCAGGCCGGCATCCCGACGCGACTGGTCAAGGTGCTGCTCGACACGGAGGACTCCGCGGCCCGGGACGAACCGACATGCCCCCGCGAGGTGGCCGAACAGCTCGCGACAGAGCTGGTCGGCGTCCAGGCGCGCATCGACTGCCTCACCCGGAGCCGGGACTCGATCCGCGACTTCCTGACGGCGACGCAGCACGAGGTGCTGCTGCGTGAGGCAGAAGAGCCCGCGGTCGCCGTCTGACCCGCCCCGTCTTCCATGCCGGAGCAGCCATGCCGGAGCAGCCATGCCGGAGCAGAACTGTGGCCGAGGTGCTGATCAGCACCTCGGCCACAGTTGTATCTCGCCACTGTTCTACCTCGCCACGGTCCTACCTCGGCGTGGGGTCACTCGACGCCGAGCAGGACCTCCACCGCGCGGCTCAGGAACGCGTCCACCGAGGCCTCATCGTAGGCGTCCGCGCCGCGGGCGCGCCCGAAGGTGGCGGACCGGATGTCGCCGGCCGTCAGCGGCTCCTGACGGTCGAAGTACCCGATGAGCCGGTCGCACAGGTCGTCGACGTCGTCCTTGTCGTAACCCTGTGAGCCGCGGTCGGCAGGCGCGAACTTCTCGCCGTCGGGCCGGCCCAGCCGCCCGTACAGCGAGCGCGCACGCTCGGCGAGCGCGTTCATCCAGGCCTGCTGGCCGTGCGCCGCCGCGTACTCCGCGCGCTGCCGGGCGATGAACGCTGCTTCGAGCCGGTCGAGCGCCGCGTCGACCTCGTGGGTGTTGTACCCACCACGGGTCAGGTCGAACGTGGACGCCTGGATGTCGGCACTGGTCAGCCGATCCGCGGTGCGTCCCTCGTACGCCTGCCGCGCGTGCTCGAAGAACTCGTCGACCTCGTCCTTGTCGTACCCGGTACGCAGCGCGGGAACGCTGTTGAACATCCCACTCACTCGTCGTCCTCCTCAGCCGCAAGCTGCCCGCAGGCCCCGTCGATATCGCTCCCGCGGGTATCACGGATCGTGGTCGGGATCCCGTGACCGCGCAATCGTGCCACAAACTCGTCCTCGACCTCGCGGTCGCTCGCGGTCCAGATCGAGCCCGGCGTCGGATTGAGCGGGATCGGGTTCACGTGCACCCAGCCGCGCCCGCGCGCGTTGAGCTTCTCGCCCAGCAGGTCGGCCCGCCAGCCGTGGTCGTTCATGTCCTTGATCAGCGCGTACTCGATGGACACGCGACGGCCGGTCACCTCGAAGTAGTTCCGCGCGGTGTCGAGGGTCTCGTCGACGCTCCACCGCGTGTTGATCGGCACCAGCTCGGAGCGCAGGTCGTCGTCGGGCGCGTGCAGCGAGAGCGCGAGCGTCACCGGGATGCCCTCCTTGGTGAGCTTCTGCATCGCCGGGACCAGGCCCACCGTCGAGACGGTGATGTTGCGGGCCGACATGCCGAAGCCCTCGGGCTGGGGCGCCACCAGCGCCCGCACCGTCTCGATCACTGCCTTGTAGTTCGCGAGCGGCTCACCCATGCCCATGAACACCAGGTTGTTCAGCCGGGTGACGCCGCCGGGGATCTCGCCCTCGGCCAGCGAGCGGAACGCCGCGCGGACCTGCTCCAGGATCTCCGCCGTCGAGAGGTTGCGCGTCAGGCCGAGCTGGCCCGTGGCGCAGAACGGGCAGGCCATGCCGCAGCCCGCCTGGCTCGAGACGCAGAGCGTGGTGCGCTGCGGGTAGCGCATCAGGACCGACTCGACCTTGGCCTCGTCGAACAGGTGCCACAGCGTCTTGACCGTGGTGCCGCCGTCCGCCTCGAGCTTGCGCGTCGGCCGCATCAGCTCGGGGAACATGGTCGTCGCGAGCGCGTCCCGGGACTTCGCCGGGAGGTCGGTCATCTTCGCCGGGTCGCTCGTGTAGTGCGTGAAGTAGTGCGTCGCGAGCTGCTTGGCCCGGAACGCCGGCTCCCCCGCCTCGACGACGGAGGCGACCCGTTCCTCGGGAGTGAGGTCGGCGAAGTGCTTCGGCGGCTTGCCGCGGCGCTTCGGCGCCATCTGGAGCGGAATAGCAGGGGTCTCGTCCGAAGGCCGGACGGTCGGCTGGGCGAGGGGAGTTTTCATCAGGCAACCACCGAGAGCACAAGATAGACGAAGGGCGCTGTGATAATCATCGAATCGAGGCGATCCAGCACGCCCCCGTGCCCCGGGAGCAATGAGCCCATGTCCTTCAATTCTAGGTCACGCTTGAGCAGCGATTCCGCGAGATCGCCCACAGTCGCAGTGATTGCGGTCATGACGCCGAGCGCGATCCCGAGGAGCGGGCTCTCGCCCAGCCCGTAGACCGCCCCGAGCACGCCCACCGCCGTGGCGAGCACGATCGAGCCGGCCAGGCCCTCCCAGGACTTCTTCGGGCTCACGGTGGGCGCGAGCGGGTGCCGGCCCAGCATGACTCCCGCGATGTAGCCGCCCGTGTCGTTGGCGACCGCCAGGAGGACGAACAGCACCACGCGGATCTCGCCGTCGGGCTGCGCCAGCATGAGCACGACGAAACCGGCCAGGAACGGGACGTAGGCGGCCGCGAAGACCGCCGCCGCGGAATCACGTACGGCACTGAGCCCGGAGCCGTCGAGCGCACGCCAGACCACCGCCGCCGCCACCGTCAGGATGAAGGCGACGAACAACGCCTCCGCGCCGCCCCGGTACGCGGAGACGACCATGCCGGCGGTCCCCACGAACAGGGGCACCATCGGCAGGCGCAGGGCACGGCGCGCGAACGCCTGGCGCAGCTCCCACAGCCCTGCCCACAGCAGCAGGACCACGAAGAGGACGAACGGCTCCGGCCGCCAGTACAACGACGCACCGACGACGCCGAGCAGGCCGACGCCGACCAGGATCGCGGCAGGAAGGTTACGGCCTGCACGCGACTGCTTCGGGGCCGGTACGGGCTCGGACTCAGGGCTCACGGCGGTGTGCGCATTGTCTCGCTCTGTTCTGTCTCGAGGCGGTGCGGACATCAGACCTCGAGCAGCTCGCTCTCCTTGCTGGAGAGCAGCTGGTCGATGACCTCGACGTGGCTCTTGGTGAGCTTGTCCAGCTCCTTCTCCGCGCGGGCGACCTCGTCCTCGCCGGCCTCGCCGTCCTTGACCACGCGGTCCAGCTCGTCCTTGGCCTTGCGTCGGATGTTGCGCACCGAGACGCGCGCCTCCTCGGCCTTGGTCTTGGCGAGCTTCACGTAGTCGCGACGACGCTCCTGCGTGAGGGAGGGCAGCACGACGCGGACGACGTTGCCGTCGGTCGCGGGGTTCACGCCCAGGTCGGAGTCGCGCAGCGCCTTCTCGACGGCCGGCAGCGAGCTCTTGTCGAACGGGGCGACCATCACGGTGCGCGCATCCGGGATGTTGAACGACGCCAGCTGCTGCAGCGGCGTCGGCGCACCGTAGTAGTCGACGGTGATCTTGCTGAACATCCCCGCGTTGGCGCGACCGGTACGGATACCCGCGAAGTCTTCCTTGGCGACCTCGATCGCCTTCTCCATCTTTTCCTCGGCTTCGAGGAGGGTCTCGTCGATCACCACTGCTCCTTCATTCGTCTACGGGTGGTGCCGGGGCCACTCTACGGACACTTTGCCCGGCTACCGAAAGGTTCGCGCGTTCACCGGGACTCGCCGGGTCGCACACTGCTCGGCGTGCGGTGATCAGCGTGACGTGATCAGAGTGCCGATCGGCTCGCCGGCCAGCGCACGGGTGACGTTGCCCTCACCCTCCATGCCGAACACGCGCATCTGGACGTTGTTGTCGCGGCACATGGCCAGCGCCGTGTCGTCCATGACGCCCAGGCGGTTCACGAGAGCGTCGGTGTACGTGAGGTGGTCGAGCTTCTTCGCGTCGGGGTTGCGGCGGGGGTCGGAGTCGTAGACGCCGTCGACGCCGTTCTTCCCCATGACCACCTGCTCGCAGTGCGTCTCCAGCGCGCGCTGCACCGAGACGGTGTCGGTGGAGAAGTACGGCATGCCGGCGCCGGCGCCGAAGATGACGACGCGACCCTTCTCCATGTGCCGGATCGCGCGCAGCGGGATGTACGGCTCGGCGACCTGGCCCATGGTGATGGCGGTCTGCACGCGGGTCTTGACGCCTGCCTGCTCCAGGAAGTCCTGGAGGGCCAGGCAGTTCATGACCGTGCCGAGCATGCCCATGTAGTCCGCACGGGCCCGGTCCATGCCGGCCACGCTCAGCTCGGCGCCACGGAAGAAGTTCCCGCCGCCGACGACGATGGCGACCTGCACGCCGTCGCGCACCGCCACGCCGATCTCCTTCGCGATGCGCCGGACCACGTCGGCATCGAGCCCGACACTGCCGCCGCCGAACGCCTCGCCCGACAGCTTCAGGAGCACACGCCGGGCGGGCTTGCCCTCCATGTCCACCGCGAAGTTCTGGGTCGCCTCGTCGCTCACTGGTCCGTCACCCTTCAGTCGTCACTACCGGGAAACTGGCTCTCCCGGAATACTGCCCGACTCGCGGGCAACACACCTCTGCGCGCGGCAGAGGTCCGGGCCGACCTCAAGACCCCTGGCGCGTTCTCGAGCCCGTGTGGCTCCAGTCCGCATCAGAAGCATCGAAGTCCCACCGCGCTCCTGATGGAGCCCGGTGTGCGAGCCGGCCCGTGGAGGGAGCCGACCCGCGTATGCGTCGGCCCGGCCCGCGCCGAAGCGCGGACCGGGCCGACCACACTGCGTCAGGAACCGACGCGGAAACGCACGAACGCGGTCAGGGAGCCGTTCGCGGCGGCGACGTGCTTGCCGACCGTGGTCTTCGGGTCTTTGGCCAGCGGCTGGTCGACGAGCACGACCTCCTTGAAGAAGCCGTTCAGGCGACCCTCGACAATCTTGGGCAGTGCGGCCTCCGGCTTGCCCTCGTTCTTCGAGGTCTCCAGAGCGATCGCACGCTCCTTCTCGACGACGTCCGCCGGGACGTCCTCACGCGTGAGGTACTTCGGGGCCATCGCCGCGACGTGCTGCGCGATGTCCTTGGCGACCGAGGCGCCCGCCTCGTCGGTGACGACGAGGACACCGATCGACGGCGGCAGGTCCTTGGCCGTCTTGTGCAGGTACGTCGTGACCTTGGGGCCCTCGACCCGCGCGACGCGGCGCAGGACGATCTTCTCGCCCAGCGTGGCGCCCTGAGCGGCGATGAGGTCGGCGACGGTGCCCTCCGCGGACGGGGCGGCGGTGGCCGCAACCTCGTCCGAGGCACCGGCGGCGGCCGCTGCCTCGAGGACGGCCTCGGCCAGCGAGATGAACTTCTCGTTCTTCACGACGAAGTCGGTCTCGGCGTTCAGCTCGATCATCGTGGCCACCTGGCCGGCCGCGGTGTCCTCGACCTTGACGGCCACGAGGCCCTCGGAGGCGGTGTTGCCCTCACGCTTGGCAGCGCGGGCGAGGCCCTTGGTGCGGATGATCTCGATGGCCTTCTCGGCGTCGCCGTCGGCGGCGTCCAGTGCCTTCTTGACGTCGAGCATGCCGGCGCCGGTCCGCTCACGCAGCGCCTTGATGTCAGCGGCGGTGTAGTTCGCCATTGTTCTGGTCCTCCGTGCAGTCGTGTTGTTCGTGGGAGGTCGTACGACCCGAGGAACGGCGCGCTGACCGGGTCCGGGCGAACCGGACCCGGTCAGCGCCGCACGTCACTTCTCGGTCTCGGCCTCAGCGGCCTCGGGAGCAACCGCGGCAGCGGCCTCGGTCGCCTCGGGGGCGGCGGCCGGAGCCTCGTCGGCGGGTGCGGTGACCTCGGGAGCAGCGGCCGGAGCAGCCTCGACTGCCTCTGCGGCCTCGACGACCTCGGCGGGAGCGGCCGGGGTGGCGGCCTCAGCAGCCTCGGCGGACGCCGCGGCGACGGTGCCCTCGCTCGTCTCGGCCGGAGCCTCGACGGTGCCCTCGGAACCGGCCAGGAGCTCGCGCTCCCACTCGGCCAGGGGCTCAGCGGCGACCTCGGTCTCGGCACCGGTCTTGCTGCCACCGGAGTGGCGCTGCATGAGGCCCTCGGCGACGGCGTCCGCGATCACGCGGGTGAGCAGCGTGACGGAACGGATCGCGTCGTCGTTGCCCGGGATCGCGTAGTCGACCATGTCGGGGTCGCAGTTGGTGTCGAGGATCGCGACGACGGGGATGCCCAGCTTGCGGGCCTCGTCCACCGCGAGGTGCTCCTTGTTCGTGTCGACGATCCAGACGGCCGAGGGAACCTTGGCCATGTCACGGATACCGCCGAGCGTGCGCGCGAGCTTGTCCTTCTCGCGGCGCAGGACCAGGAGCTCCTTCTTCGTGAGGCCGGAGGCGGCCACGTCGTCGAAGTCGATCTCCTCGAGCTCCTTCATCCGCTGAAGGCGCTTGTGCACGGTGGTGAAGTTCGTGAGCATGCCACCGAGCCAGCGGTGGTTCACGTAGGGCATCCCGACGCGGGCGGCCTGCTCGGCAACCGGCTCCTGGGCCTGCTTCTTGGTGCCGACGAAGAGGATCGAACCGCCGTGGGCGACCGTCTCCTTGACGAAGTCGTAGGCGTTGTCGATGAAGTGCAGCGACTGCTGCAGGTCGACGATGTAGATGCCGTTGCGCTCCGTGAAGATGAACCGCTTCATCTTCGGGTTCCAACGGCGGGTCTGGTGTCCGAAGTGGACACCGCTCTCGAGGAGCTGGCGCATGGACACGACGGCCATGACACGTCCTTTCGGTGCGGCCCGAGATCAACTCGGGTCCTCCGCACGCATTTCAGGCGGCACCAAGGCTGACAGCCCGGGCCGCGGTTGGGTTGGATCGGCACCGCATTGCTTCGGTGCCCCTGGCGCCACGTCGTGCCCGACGCCGACCCAGAGGGCCGGACCGCTGCCGGACGTGACTTGATGTGACGCGCGTTGTCGATCGGGTGCTCACCCTGCCTGGCCAACGGTCAGCCAGGCTGTCCGTCTGCCGGTTCGGGAGTGCATGCCGGTCGCGGGTGGAAGTTTACCCGACCTGCCCTTGCAACGAGGACCCGGCCGGACTCCGGCGACTGTGACGTCGCCCGCTCCCCCCGCAGCCCTGTCCTGGCCTGGTCCGGGAAGCTCCCGCGGGCGGCGTGCAGCCCCTCGCGACGGCGGCGGAAGGCGGCGAGCGCGACCACAGGCGAGGCCCGCACGCGCCCGTGCACAGCGGGCGGACCCACGGCACCCGGAGCCGCCGGCGCCGCGTGATGCTCGCGGCATGAGACCTCTTCCCGTACCCCTGCGCCGCCGCGTCCGCGGGCGGCTCACGACGACGCTCCTGGCCGTGTTGCTCGCGATCGCCCTGGTGGCCCTCTCCGCGGCGGCACCCGCCACCGCGCTGCGCTCGGGGCCGGACGTCGCGCTGCGTTCCGAGCCTGACCCCACTCTGCGGGCGGTGCCGGACGTCGCGCTGCGGACCGGACTCGGCGTCGCACTCCGGGCGGATGTCGGCCCCGGCTCCCCGCCGGACCCCACCGGGTACGTGCCGCCCGTCGCCGGGGTGGACCCGCCGGCGGGCGTGGAGCGCCTGTTCGATCCGCCCGAGCAGGAATGGGGGCCCGGGCACCGCGGCGTGGACCTGATCGCCGCGGCCGGCTCCAAGGTCCTGTCCCCTGGGGCGGGTGTCGTGACCTTCGCCGGGCAGGTGGCACGGCGCGGCGTCGTGGTGGTCACGCACCCGGACGGCCTGCGCACCAGCCTGGAGCCGGTGTCCGCCACGGTGCCGGTCGGGACCGCCGTGGTCGCCGGGGCCAGGATCGGCGTCGTCGAGGGCAGCGGTTCCGGCGGGGGTTCGGGCGGCGGCACGCCACCGAACCACTGCGCTCCGCGGTCCTGCGTGCACTGGGGCGTACGGCGGGGAGAACGCTACATCGACCCGCTGTCGCTCCTGGACCGCCCGCCGATAGTGCTCCTGCCCGACCGCTGAGCCGCCCAGCACGGGTACGTCATGCGCGAGGGAACGCCTGGGCGTAGACGCTGCGTAGCCGCTCCGCGTCCACGTGCGTGTAGCGCTGGGTCGTCGCGAGGTTCGCGTGGCCCAGCACCTCCTGCACGGCACGCAGGTCCGACCCACCCTGCAGCAGGTGGGTGGCGGCCGAGTGCCGGAGCGCGTGCGGCGCCACGTCCTCGACCCCGGCCTGGGCCGCGAGGCGGTGGACGGCCTCGCGCACCTGCCGCTGGCCCCAGCGGCCGCCGCGCTCGCCCACGAGCAGGGCGTCGCCGGTCGTAGCAGTCGCCAGCACCGGCCGGCCGTCGGCCAGCCAGGCCTCCACCGCACGCGCCGCCGGGATGCCGAACGGCACCACACGCTCCTTGCCGCCCTTGCCGAGCACCCGTACGAGCCGGTCCCTGGAGTCCACGTGCCCGACGTCGACCGACACCAGCTCGCCCACCCGGATACCCGCGCCGTACAGCAGTTCCGCGGCGACCCACGAGCGCAGGGCCGCCGGCTGGTTCGCCTCGTCCGCCTCCTCGGCCGCGGACCGGGCGCTGTCGAGCAGGCGGCCTGCCGCGTCCACGTCGAGCACGGTGGGCAGGGTGCGCGGCACCTTCGGGCTCGCGAGGCGGGCCGACGGGTCGACGGGCACCAGTCCCGAACGGTGCGCCCAGCGCAGGAACGCGCGGGCCGAGGCGCCTCGGCGGGCCAGCGTGGAGCGGGCGAGCCCGCGGTCGGACTGCGACGCGAGCCAGCCGCGCAGCAGCGTGAGATCGATGGCGTCGAGCCGCGTGGTGCCGTGTCGCATCGCGTACCGGAGAAGGTCGGTCACGTCGGCCACGTAGGCGCGCCGCGTGTGGGCGGAGTGGCCGCGCTGCGCGTCGAGGTAGCTGCCGAACCGGGACACGGCATCAGACATCTGCTCGGGCAGCCGAGGCAAGCCGGACAGGTCGGTAAGGTCCACGTTTGCCAGTGTGCAACTCCCCCGCCGCACGACGAAGAAGGCGCGCCGCCATTTTTCGCCCGCAACCACCGGGTTCTGCCAGTATGACGGTCGGACGAGTACAGGGAGGACGTCAAAGATGCGTGCTGTACAGGTGACCGAGTTCGGCGGGCCCGAGGTGCTGAAGGGGGTCGAGGTGCCGGAACCGACACCGGGGCCCGGACAGGTGCTGATCGACGTGGCGCGGATCGGCCTGAACTACGCCGATACGCACCAGGTGGAGAACTCCTACCAGACGCCGACCACGCTGCCGTTCATCCCGGGCGGCGAGGTCGTGGGACGCACGCAGGACGGCCGACGGGTCGTCGCCCTGCTGACCGGCGGCGGCGGATACGCCGAGCGCGCCGTCGCCGACGAGGCCATGACCTTCCCCGTACCCGACGGCGTCGACGACCTCACCGCGCTCTCCATGCTGGTGCAGGGCACCACCG
This sequence comes from Promicromonospora iranensis, assembly GCF_028994775.1. Taxonomy (GTDB): domain Bacteria; phylum Actinomycetota; class Actinomycetes; order Actinomycetales; family Cellulomonadaceae; genus Promicromonospora; species Promicromonospora iranensis_A. The sequence continues at coordinate 270,070 of NZ_JAJQMN010000006.1, forward strand.
CCTGGATCCTGCTGCGCAAGAACGCCCACCTCGAGCCCGGTGAGTCGGTGGTCGTGCACGCCGCGGCCGGCGGTGTCGGCACGATAGCCGTGCAGCTGGCCAAGGCCTGGGGCGCCGGCCGCGTCATCGCGACGGCGAGCACCGACGAGAAGCGCGCCCTGGCCCTCGAGCTCGGCGCGGACGTCGCTGTCGACTCCCGCGCGGACGACATGACCGCGACCCTGATCGACGCCAACGGGCGCCGCGTCGACATCGTGCTCGACATGGTCGGCGGCACCACCACCGACCAGAGCGTCGCGGCGCTCGCGCCCTTCGGCCGGCTGGTCTTCTACGGCATGGCGGGGCGCAAGCCGCCCAAGCCCGTCGACCTGCGCAACCTCCTCGGCCACAGCACCACCGTCGCCGGCATGTGGCTGCCCCACGTGTTCCGGCTGCCCGGGGACCTCTACGGCACCGCGCTGGCCGAGCTGTTCGACCTCACGCAATCCGGCGAGCTCCGCGCCGTCGCGGGCGGCGAGTACGCGCTGTCCGACGCGCGCGCCGCCCACGAGGCACTGCGCTCGCGCGGCACCGTCGGCAAGCTCCTGCTCGACCCGACGCGCTGACCGATCAGCGTCTGCGCCAGCCTCCGTCCTTCTGCTCGGCGAGACCCATGAGTTCGAGCAGCCCCAGCGCGCCCGTCGTGTCGCCGAGCGCAAGTCCTGCCGCGCGGGCGATCGAGCGTTCGTGCGCCGCCTTCCGTACGGGTAGCGCGTCGAGCACCGCCTTGCCCGCGGCATCGAGGTCGTCACCGGGCCGGCTCTCACCCCGGCGTTCCGGTGCGCTCTCGCCCAGGTCGCCCACCAGTTCGGCAGCCTCCGCGGCGTCGGTGACGCACACGGCGGCACCGCGCCGCAGCAGCTCGTGGCATCCGGCGGACGCCATCGAGGTGACCGGACCGGGCACCGCACCCAACGGCCGCAGCAGGTTGGTCGCGTGGTTGGCCGTGGACAGTGCGCCGGACCGGACGGACGCCTCGACCACCACCGTGCCCGACGTGAGTGATGCGATCAGCCGGTTGCGCTTGAGGAACCGCTGCTTGCCCGGCACCGATCCCGGCGGCACCTCGCTCACCACGGCGCCCCGCTCCATGGTGCGCCGCAGCAGGTCGGTGTTGCTCGCGGGGTAGAGGCGGTCGACACCGCCCGCGAGAAAGGCCACGGTCGGCGACCCCGACACCAGCGCGCCCCGGTGGGCCTCAGCGTCGATGCCGCTGGCGCCGCCCGAGACCACGGTGAACCCGCGATCGGCCAGGCCGCACGCCAGCGTCCGCGTCACGCGGATGCCGTAGTCGGTGCAGGCGCGGGAGCCGACCAGCGACACCGAGCGCGCCGCCAACCGGGTCAGGTCCGGATCGCCCCGCACCCACAGGGCCAGCGGTGCGCCGGCACCCAGGTCGGCGAATGCCGCCGGCCAGCGCGGGTCGTCGGGGGCCAGGAACGTTCCGCCGTACCGGCCGAGCACCGCGAGCTCACCCTCGGGGTCGAGCCGTTCGAGGCGCGGCGCCCAGCGCCGTACAGCGGCCACGACGAGCCCTGCCGCTCGCGCGCCCGACGTCCCTCCTCCGGCGGCAGGCCCCCCGACCGAAGGAGCCCCAGCGGCGGGTCGCTGGGCAGCAGGCCCGAGGAGACGTCCGGGGGCATCGGCTCGGCTGCCGGTGCCGGTCGCCGGCCCGCGGCCCGGCACGTCGTCCAGCGCCCGGCCACCGCCGATCCGCCGGAGCGCCGCCCCCGCCCGCTCCGGGGACCGGGCGGCCTCCACCAGCCAGCCCAACGCGCCGACCGGGCCGAGGTTGCCCACCAGAGCACCGGCCACCGGGTCCCCCGGCTCGGCGATCCGGCTCCACGCGGCCCGTGCCAGCACCGGGTCGTCCACGTCGAACCCGAGGCCCGAACGAGGCAGGTCGAAGAGCGACTCACCCATGGTCGCCTCCGGTGCGCAGCAGCAGCGCGTTCCCGACGTCGGGCACCGTGGGCGCGGTGCGCCCCGCGAGGTCCGCGATGGTCCAGGCCATCCGCAGCACCCGGTCGACCCCGCGCAGGCTGAGCCGCCCGTCGGTCATCGCGCGTTCGATCGGGCCGAGCAGGCCGGGATGCGGCCGGAGCAGGTCACGGAGGAACCGCCCCGGCATCTCCGCGTTGGTGGACCACGGCGTGTCGGCCAGCCGGGCCCGTGCTGCCTCCCGTGCGGCGAGCACCCGGGCAGCCACCACCGACGTCGGCTCGGAGCCACCCTCCATCCGCTCGACCCGGTCGACGGGTTGCACCTCGACCTGCACGTCCACGCGGTCCAGCAGCGGACCGGACAGCCTGGCGAAATAGCGGCGCCGCACCGTGGGCGAGCAGCTGCACTCCAGCCCCTTGCCCACGGCGAGCCCGCAGGGGCAGGGGTTGGCCGCCAGCACGAGCTGGAACCGGGCCGGGTAGCGCGCCGCGCCGCCCGACCGGTGGATGACGAGCTCGCCCTGCTCCAGCGGCTGCCGCAGCGTCTCCAGGACTCGCGCGCCGAACTCCGGGGCCTCGTCCAGGAACAGGATCCCGCGGTGCGCCCGCGACACCGCGCCGGGGCGCGGGATGCCGGACCCACCGCCCACCACGGCGGCCGCGGTGGCCGTGTGGTGCGGGTCCTCGAACGGTGGGCGGCGGATCAGCCCGCCACCCGGGTCGAACGTGCCGGCCACGGAGTGCACGGCCGTGACCTCGACCGCCTCGCGGTCGGTGAGGTCCGGGAGGATCCCCGGCAGGCGGGACGCCAGCATCGTTTTGCCTGCCCCTGGCGGCCCGACGAGCAGTAGATGGTGACCACCCGCGGCAGCCACCTCGAGGGCCGCGCGCGGCCGCTCCTGCCCCAGCACGTCCGCCAGGTCGCCCGGCAGCCGCGGGGACAGCGCCGGCCGGGTCGGCTGCACGACCACCACCTCCCGCACCAGCTCGGGCGATCCCCCGTGGAGCGCCACCACCTCGGCCAGGCTCGCCGCGCCCACCACCCGCGCACCCGGCACCAGCCGCGCCTCGTCGAGATCTCCGGCCGCCACGACGACGTCCCGGTATCCCGCGTCCACCGCCGCCGCGACGGCCGGCAGCACCCCGCGCACCGGCTGCAGCCGACCGTCGAGCCCCAGCTCGCCCAGGTGGACCACCCGGTCCAGACCCTCCCGCCGCAGGCCGGCGGACGACGGCCCCTCGGCGCCGGCCAGGATCGCCACCGCGATCGCCAGGTCGTACGAGCTGCCCTGCTTGCGCAGCGACGCCGGCGACAGGTTGACGGTGATCTTCTTGACGGGCCACTGCAGGCCCGTGCTGGTCACCGCCGCCCGCACCCGGTCGCGGGACTCGCTCAGGGCGGCGTCGGGCAGCCCCACCAGCGTGAACCCGGGGACCGATGCCGCGAGGTGGGCCTGCACCTCCACCACGTGCCCCTGCAGGCCCACGAGCGACACAGCCCGCGTGGTCGCCGTCCCCATCAGGCCACCGACTCGAGGTGCTCGACGACCGCACGCCCCTGGGGCTGCAGCGTCACCGCCACCACGTCGATCCGGACCGCACCGAAGCGCGTGCGCACGTCCGGCAGCACCGGCACCGCACTGCCCTGCCCGGCCTCCTCGGGCGCCTCCTCCTGCAGCCGCGCCGCGGCGAGCCGCTCCCGGAACACGGTGAGCCACTGCCCCGTCAGCCGTTTGATCCGTGCGAGCTTGCGCGGTGTGACCGCCTCCGCAGGATGCCCGAACCCGTGGCCCGACCGCGTCTTGACCTCGATCACGACGAGCACGTCGCCGTCGAGCGCGACGATGTCGAGCTCCCCGTCCTTGCCCCGCCAGTTGGTGTCGAGCACCTCCCAGCCGCGTGCCCTCACGTGCTGCAGCGCTACCCGCTCGCCGTACCGGCCCACGCCGTCCTTCTTCGCCATCGCGTCCACCTCCGTGATCAACCTTGGTCACGGAGGTGGACCGTCCGACAGCGTCCGCGGCCCATCTGTGCACAGATCGACGATCCACAGGTCCGGCGTAGCGCTCCGACCTTTGGGATCTCGCCACGAGGGTAGGTGCCGAACCGGGACGACTTTCGGCGCGCCCGTGCGCGGGGCCCAGAGCCCTCGATCAGCTCAGCCGGCCGGAACGGTGTCCGTCCAGCTCACCGACTCGGCCCGGAACTGCTGGACCCGGGCGGTCACCTCGACCGGCGGGACGACCTCGTCCTCGGCGAAGTAGACGTAGTCGACCTGCTCGACGTAGTCGCGTCGCGTCGGGTCCGCGACCAGGCCACCGGCGATGAACCAGTGGTTGAAGCTGATCGCCATCGCCGTCTCCGGGTAGTACTTGTCACCGTGGTCGGCGACCTCGGTGCCGTCCAGGTAGTAGGTCACCCGGCCGCCGGCGACCTGGATCACCAGGTCGTGCCAGCCGGCCAGGCTCGCCGAGACCGTGTCATGGACGTTGTCCGAGACCCACGGGTCGGGCTGGTAGGTCTCCCAGGTGGTCATGAACAGCGTCGGGCCGGACGCACCCCAACCGCCGTTCGGCAGGTACTCGAAGTCGAGCTCGCCGTAGTCCGGGTCCATCGGCGCGTCCAGCGGCGTGATCGTGAAGAAGCTCTGGACGGTCTCGTCGCCGTCCGGACCGCTGACCGGGGCATCCCCGAAACGTACCCGGGCGGCATAGGTGCCCTCGGCGAACTTGCGCTGGTGGGAGACCTCCGACTGCACGGTGGCGCCGGCGGCACCTTCGGTGGATGCCTTGAGCTCCAGCACCTGGCCGCCGTCGGCCGCGGGGAACGAGACGTGGTCCCTCGACCACACCGCGCCCGGCACACCCGGGCCGCCACCGCCGGTACGGACGTACCAGCCGCGCTGGGCGAGGAGCGGGTCGCCGGGACCGCTGTAGCTGAAGTCGTCGAACAGTTCCGCCGTCGGTGCGGCGTCCGCCGGGACCACCGTCCCGGCAACCAGCACGGCCGCTACTGACGTCGTCGCAAGGATCGCCGGGATACGCATCTCTACCTCCATTGGTAACCAAGATTTACCAATTGCGAGGCTGCCCGCTCCGGGAGCGCACCGTCAAGGCATCAGCCGGATGGTGGGTGAATCCCTTACCCGGGCGGGAACGGGTCAGACGGACGACGTCAGAGAGCGAGCTCCGCCTTCGACAGCTCCTCGACGTTCACGTCCTTGAACGTCACGACGCGCACCGACTTCACGAAGCGTGCCGAGCGGTAGACGTCCCACACCCAGGCATCGGCGAGCCGCAGCTCGAAGTACACCTCGCCCGCTGCGGACCGCACCTGCAGGTCCACCTGGTTGGCCAGGTAGAACCGTCGTTCGGTCTCCACCACGTAGGAGAACAGGCCCACCACGTCGCGGTACTCGCGATAGAGCGCGAGCTCCATCTCCGTCTCGTAGTTCTCGAGGTCTTCGGCGCTCACGACGACATCATCCCACCGACGCCGCAGTTCCGGGCAGGTTCCAGGATCTGCGGTGCTGCGGCGTCGGTCCGTGGAGCCCGAGAGCGTCCATGTGGGCCTTCGCGCTGTAGCCCTTGTTCTGGTCCCAGGCGTACTCCGGATGCCGCTGCGCCAGCTCGACCAGGATCGCGTCACGCTCCACCTTGGCCAGCACGCTGGCGGCCGCCACCGACGTGCAGGTCATGTCGGCCTTGATCAGCGTCCGCACCGCGGGGTCGGGGACGCCGTCGTCCGGCGCGTCCGCCGCCGCGAACAGGTCGAGCAACGGTGTGGAGAGCCAGTCGTGCTTGCCGTCCAGGACGACGACGTCGACGTCGCCGCACATCAGGCGCACCTGGGCGAGCGCGCGCCGGCCGGCCAGCCGGAGCGCCGCGATGATCCCGACCTCGTCGATCTCGGCCGGCCCCGCGTGGCCGACTCCCCAGGCCACCGCCCAGCGCCGCACCGCGGGCGCGATGGCCTCACGGGCGGCCGGCGTCAGCAGCTTCGAGTCGGCGACGCCCTTCGGCCCGGTGCGGGTGGCGGCGTCGACCACCACGACACCCACGCTGACCGGGCCCGCCAGGGCCCCACGTCCCACCTCGTCCATGCCCGCGACGAGGCGGGCGCCGGAGGCGAGGAGCGCCCTCTCGTGTCGCAGCGTGGGCACCGTGCGGACCACCTACTGCTCCGCGGGAGGCGCGTCCGGGACGCCGGCGAAGACGTCGCTCGGGTTGCTGTGCCAGTCCAGACGGTCCAGGGGCCACACGGTGGCGAAAGCGGTACCGACGACGTTGTCGACGGGCACGAACCCACCGCCCGGCTTGCCGCGGTTGTAACGCGAGTCCTGCGAGTTCTGGCGGTTGTCACCCATGACCCACAACATGCCGTCGGGCACTGTGACCTCGAACGGGTCCTGGCTCGGTTCCGAGCCGGGCTTGATGTACGTCTCCTCGATGGGCGCGCCGTTCACCGACACGCGCCCCTCGGCGTCGCAGCACACGACGGTGTCACCGGGCAGCCCGACCAGTCGCTTGATGAGATGGTCACCGGTGTCCTGCGGCAGGAGACCCACGGTCGTCAGGAACGACACGGCCGCGTTGCCCACGGGTCCGCGGTCCGGCGTCGGGTACGGCGGCAACCAGTCACCCGGATCGACGAAGACGACGATGTCCCCGTGCTCCAGGTCGAACGGGCCAGGCGTCAGACGGGAGGCCATCACCCGGTCGCCCTCCGTCAGCGTGTCCTCCATGGACGCGCTGGGAATGTAGAACGGCTGCACCAGCAGCGTCTTGATGAGCCACGACAGGATCAGCGCGCTGACGACGATGATCCCGATCTCCCGGAGCATCGCGAGAAAACCGGACTGCTGCTTGCGCGGTTCACGACCGTGCGCGGCTCCGCCCTGACGATGCGCCCCGCTGTTTCCCCACGGTTCTGCTGCGCTCAAGGGCGTCCCATCGATAGGGGTGGGCGGCGCCACCCGGTCAAAACTCGTCACGAGGGTAACTCTGTCACCTCGGAGCGCCCGCGGCGAAATGGTCTCGCGGGCGCACACGACCCCCGTCTGATATCCCCACAGGCGCAGGTCACGTACGGCATCGGCCGCCACCCTCGGTGCTGAGGATGACGGCCGGTGCCTGGTGCGTGCTGAAGCGCTGGACGCGTCAGCTGTCGCGCTTCTCGCGGATCTTCGCCTTCTTGCCGCGCAGGTCGCGCAGGTAGTAGAGCTTCGCGCGGCGGACGATGCCACGGCTGACGACCTCGATGGACTCGATCGACGGCGCGTGCAGCGGGAACTTGCGCTCCACGCCGACACCGAAGCTGACCTTGCGGACAGCGAACGTCTCGCCGATCCCGCCGCCGTGGCGGGAGATCACGACGCCCTGGAACGCCTGGATACGAGAGCGGTTGCCCTCGACGACCTTGACGTTGACCTTGACCGTGTCACCGGCGCGGAACTCCGGGATGTCGGATCGCAGCGAGGCTGCGTCGATCATGTCGAGCTTCTGCATTGTTCTCTCCGGGCCTGCCACAGGTCAGGCGCGAATATCGTGGGCCCCGCCGCGGCCTGCTGGCCGGCGGGTCCCGGAAGGGTGAGGATGGTAGGTGCGGCATTACCCGGTCAGGGGCGGTTGCCCGCCCCGGCCGTCCCCTGTGGCAGAGACCTGACCGGCGACGCACCGACGGCTCATTCTGCCACACGAGCGCCGGGACCGACGCCCCGAGCAGGTGTGACGTCAGCCGCGGGCCCAGTGCCGGCCCGGAGCGGGCTCAGCCGCGCGCCAGCTTCCCGTCGTCGTCCGGGTCGGGCGCCCAGCCGAGCTCTTCGAGCAGCGCCAGGTCGTGCTTGTCCAGGCCCGTCACGTCGAGAGCGGCGATCATGTCCGGCCGCAGGCGCGCCGTCCGCTCCAGCGCGCGGTCCCGGCGCCAGCGCTCGATCTTCGCGTGGTGCCCCGACAGGAGCACCTCGGGGATCTCCAGGTCCGCCCAGGACGGCGGCTTCGTGTACACCGGGTACTCCAGCAGGCCGGCCGCCCCGTGCGACTCCTCCACCAGCGAGTCCGGGTTACCGACCATGCCGGGGATCAGCCGCGCCACCGCCTCGATCATGACCAGCGAGGCGACCTCACCACCGTTGAGCACGTAGTCGCCGATCGACAGCTCGTGCACCGTGACGCCCGCGTCCCGGTAGTGCTGGGCCACACGGGCATCGATGCCCTCGTACCGCCCGCACGCGAAGACGAGCTGCTCGGCGGTCGCCAGCCTCTCGGCGTGCCGCTGGGTGAACACCTCGCCCGACGGCGTCGGCACGATCAGGTGCGTGTCCGCCGTGCCGGCGTCCAGGACCTCGTCGAGGGCGGTGCCCCACACGTCGGGGCGCATGACCATGCCCGCTCCCCCGCCGAACGGGGTGTCGTCCACCGTGCGGTGCCGGTCGGTGGTCCAGTCGCGCAGGTCATGGACCCGCAGGTCGAGCAGGCCGCGCTGGCGCGCCTTGCCCACGAGGGACAGGTCGAGCGCCGCCAGGTAGTCGGGAAAGATCGAGATGACGTCGACGCGCACGTCAGCCGTCTTCACGGTCGACGGCGTCGACATCATCAGCACGGTCGACGGCGTCGACATCATCAGCACGGTCGACCGCGTCGACATCATCAGCACGGTCGACGATCGCGGCGTCGGCGTCGCGCGCCAGCAGGCCGCCGGGCGGGGTCAGTACGACGCGACCGCCCTCGACGTCGACGACCGGCACGATCGCCAGGACGAACGGGACCAGCGTGCGGGTGGTACCGCCGTCGGGCAGGGTCTCCTCGATGAGGAGCGCCTCGTGCGCGGGCATGTACTCCAGGGAGACGACTTTGCCGATGACGGTGCCGTCCTCGAGCTCGACCCGCAGGCCCGCGAGCTCGTGCGGGTACCAGGCGTCCTCCTCGTCGGAGACGTCCACCTCGACGACGAGCTCGGTGCCGCGCAGCTTCTCGGCAGCGGTCCGGCCGGTGATCTCGGCGAAGGTGACCAGCCACCGGCCCTGGTGCTCACGCGAGTGCGTGACGGTCAGCGGACCGGCTTCGGGCGGCACCGTCTCGAGCCGCTCACCGATGGCGAGCCGGGTCTCCGGATCGTCCGTGCGCAGGTCGAGGGCTACCTCGCCCTTGAGCCCGTGCGCCTTGCTGACGCGGGCGACGGTCAGCTGCATGTGTCTCCTCGAAGAATGAAGTTGGGGTCTCGACAAGCTCGACCAGAGGTACGGCCCGACCTGCGATCCAGCCCGACCAGCGATACGGCCCGATCTGCGCCGGGCGACCAGCGGCACCCGGCGACCACCGGGAACGAGCAAGGCCCGGTCCACGTTCGGACCGGGCCTCGTCGTCGTGCAGAGCGGGCGTGCGCTCAGCGCCGGTCGACGTCCACGACGTCGACCCGCACCGGGCCCTCTGCGGCAAGCGCACCGATCACGGTGCGCAGCGCGCGAGCCGTGCGACCGCCCCGGCCGATGACTCGGCCGAGGTCGTCGGGGTGCACGCGGACCTCGAGCAGGTCACCACGGCGCAGCGTCTTCGCGGAGACGCGAACGTCCTCCGGGTTGTCCACGATGCCGCGCACCAGGTGCTCGAGGGCCTCCGAGAGCATCAGGCCTCGTCGCCCTCGGCCGGCTCAGCCGGAGCCTCAGCCTTGGCGGCGGCAGCCTTCTCGGCGGCCTTGGCCTTGGCCTTCTCGGCGTCGGCGTTGACGGCCTCGATCGCGGCAGTCGCGTCGGCCTTCTCGCCCTTAACCCGCAGGGTGCCCTCGGCACCCGGCAGGCCCTTGAACTTCTGCCAGTCACCGGTCACCTTGAGCAGTGCGGCGACCTGCTCGGTCGGCTGTGCGCCGACACCGAGCCAGTACTGTGCGCGCTCCGACTTGATCTCGATGAGCGACGGCTCCTCGGTCGGGTGGTACTTGCCGATCTCCTCGATCGCACGGCCGTCGCGCTTGACGCGCGAGTCCATGACGACGACACGGTAGTACGGGGCCCGGATCTTGCCGAGGCGCTTGAGACGAATCTTGACAGCCACGAAGTGGTCTCTCCTGGTTTCTGATGGGGTGGTCCCGAACACCGCGACGTGGGGTGAAGCAGTGGGTGGGACCGAGACGCAGCCTGGCCGGGTGAGAGGGGCCCGGGCACGCCGAGTACCTGCATATTGTGCCAGACGGCGGGAGTGCTCACCAACCGCGTCTGCGTCACACCCGCACGGCGATCGAGCCTGTCGAGATCCGGTGACCGGTCTCGACAGGCTCGGCCAACGGAGGAGTCAGCGGTGGGTCGGGTAGACGACGCCGCGGAGCACCACTGCCGTGGGGTGCCGCAGCACCTCGATGTCCTCGCGCGGGTCTGCCGGGTACACCACGAGATCCGCGCTGGACCCCTCGACGACCGCGCCGAAGCCCAGGTAGTCACGGGCTCGCCAGGACGCCATCGCCACGACCTCCGCCGCCGGGATGCCCGCGGCCACCAGCTCTGCGCACTCGTCGGCGATGCGCCCGTGCGAGATCGTCCCGCCGGCGTCGGTGCCGACCAGGAGCCGCACGCCTGCCTCGTGCAGATCGCGCACCTGCTGGTAGCGGTTCGCGTACATCGCGCGCATCCGCGCCGCGTACACGGGGTACTTGCCGTCGGCCTGCGCCGCGATGCCGTCGAACTGGCCGATCTGCAGCAGGGTGGGCGTGACGGCTATGCCGCGCTCGGCGGCCACCGCCATGTGCTCGGCGGTCATACCGGTGCCGTGCTCGATGCAGTCGACCCCCGCGGCAAGCAGCCCGTCGATGGTCTCCGTGGCGAAGGCGTGCACGGTGACGCGCGCCGCCTCCGCGTGCGCGACCGCGACCGCCTCCGTGAGCACGTCCTCCGGCCACAGCGGGCGCAGGTCGCCGTCCGCCCCGAGCGTGCGGTCGATCCAGTCGCCCACGAGCTTGACCCAGCCGTCGCCGCGGCGGGCCTGCGTCCGCACGGCCTCGGGGAGCAGCTCAGGTGACTCGAGCTCGAGCCCGTAGTTGCGCAGGTAGCGCTTGGGCAGCGCCAGGTGCATGCCGGAGCGCAGCAGGTGCGGCAGATCGCTGCGGTCGTGCACCCAGGCGGTGTCCAGCGGTGAGCCCGCGTCACGGATCAGCAGGACCCCCGCGTCGCGGTCGGCCACCGCCTGCTTCTCGGCCTCCTCCACCGGTACGGCACCGTCGGCGGCGAGCCCGATGTGGCAGTGCACGTCCACCAGACCGGGCACCGCCCAGCCCTCCAGGACCTGCATGTTGGTGCCCTGCGCCGACGGGCGCGTCAGGCTGACGCGGCCCCCGCGGACCCAGATCTCCTCGGCCTCGCGGTCGTCACCCAGCAGGATGCGTCCGCGGATCGTCGCGGTAGGACCTTCCAGCGCAGACATCCGGCTCCTTCGTTCTCCCCGACTCACCCTGTGGAAAAGCCCTGCCCCCGCACCGCCGCCGGCCTACCGTGCCGGTCGAGCACTCCACCCGCGGGCCACCCGCGTGGGTCACCCGCCGGAACCACCGGCCGTTACCGACCCAGGAACTTCTCCAGGCCCGGCGGCAGCTCGATGTTGCTCAGGTCGGGCGCCTCGTCCTTCTTCGGGGCGACGCCGAAGGAGGACCCGGCCGGGGCCGACGGCGCGCTCGCGGGACCGCCGCCGAGCGCGCGCTGCATGGCTTCCTTCTCCTGCTGGGCGCGCTTGGCCGGGTTCCCGGACTTGCCCTTCTTGCCCTTCTTCGGCGGCGGCGTCTTACCGCGCGACTTCTTGCCCATGCCCATGCCGGGTCCGCCGGGCATCGCGGGCATGCCGCCCGGGCCCATGCCGCCGCCCTTGGACATCTGCCGCATCATCTTCTGAGCGTTCTCGAACCGCTCCAGCAGCTGGTTGATGGCCGTCGTCGTGGTGCCGGAGCCCTTGGCGATCCGGGCGCGGCGTGAGCCGTTGATGATCTTCGGGTTCTCGCGCTCGGCGGGCGTCATCGAGTGGATGATCGCCTCGATGCGGCCCACCTCGCGCTCGTCGAACTGGTCGAGCTGGTCGCGCATCTGGGCCATGCCCGGCAGCATGCCGAGCATCTTCTTCATCGAGCCCATGTTCTTCAGCTGCTGAATCTGCACCAGGAAGTCCGCGAGCGTGAAGTCCTGCCCGCTGGCGACCTTGGCCGCCATCTTCTCGGCCTCGCCGGCGTCGAACGCCTTCTCGGCCTGCTCGATCAGGGTGAGGACGTCACCCATGTCGAGGATGCGGCTCGCCATGCGGTCGGGGTGGAAGACCTCGAAGTCGGTGAGCTTCTCGCCCGTGGACGCGAACATGATGGGCCGGCCGGTCACCTTGGCGACCGACAGGGCGGCACCACCGCGGGCGTCACCGTCCAGCTTCGAGAGCACCACGCCGGTGAAGTCGACGCCGTCGGCGAAGGCCTTGGCGGTGTTCACCGCGTCCTGGCCGATCATGGCGTCGATGACGAAGAGGACCTCGTCCGGGTTCACCGCGGCGCGGATGTCCGAGGCCTGCTGCATCAGCACCTCGTCGATGCCGAGGCGGCCGGCGGTGTCCACGATCACGACGTCGTGCTGGCGCTCCTTGGCGTAGGCGACGCCGTCCCGGGCGACGCCGACCGGGTCGCCGATCAAGGGTGCGTCCGCTGCCGGGTCGTCGGCCTCCGACGTGTTGCCGGGGTGCGGCGCGAACACCGGCACGCCGGCGCGCTCGGCCACCACCGACAGCTGGGTCACGGCGTTCGGGCGCTGCAGGTCGGCGGCGACCAGCACCGGCGTATGGCCCTGCCCCTTCAGCGCGTGCGCGAGCTTGCCCGCGAGGGTGGTCTTACCGGCACCCTGCAGACCCGCGAGCATGATCACGGTGGGCGGCGTCTTGGCCAGCGTGAGCGGGCGCGTGGCCCCGCCGAGGATGCCGACGAGCTCCTCGTTGACGATCTTGACGACCTGCTGGGCCGGGTTCAGCGCACCCGAGACCTCCGACGACAGCGCGCGCTCGCGCACCGCCGCGGTGAACTCGCGCACCACAGTGACCGCGACGTCGGCGTCGAGGAGGGCGCGGCGGATCTCCCGCACGGTCGCGTCGATGTCCGCCTCGGAGAGACGGCCCCGCGTGCGCAGGTTCTTGAACGTCGAGGTAAGCCGGTCGGACAGGGAATTGAACACGGACACAGCCTAATCGAGACCAGTCGTCACACGTTCATCCGGACAGCCGCGCGAGCCCTCGCTCCGCGAGCCCGTTGACGAGCTGCGCGCGCCAGCCCGTCCACGCCTTCGGCCCGAGGGACGTGGTGTCCGCCTCGGTCAGGGCACGCAGGACCTGGAGCAGGTCGCTGCGGTGGTCCACCGCGTCGAGCAAGGTGGTCACCGTCTCCGGGTCGTCGGGATCGGCCCGTACGGCGAGGTCCGCGAGGGTGAGGTGGTGACGCACGAGCCGCACGACGTCGTCGACCACCGGGCGCGCGAAGCCCGCGCGGCCCAGGATCTGCGGGACCCGCCGGGCCCCCTCCACCGAGTGGTCCGGAGCGCCGCGGACCTTGCCGATGTCGTGCAGGAGCGCGGAGAGCAGCAGGAGGTCACCAGGAGCCGCGCCGGTGCGCTGCCCGGATCCCGTCGGCGCGCCGGGCAGCCCCCGACGCAGCCGGGCTGCCTCGGCCGCCGTCTCCACGAGATGCCGGTCCACCGTGTGCCGGTGGATCGCCGCTCGCTGTGGTCGGTTGCGCACGTCCGCCCACTCGGGGATCCACGTGGTGACGACGCCCGCGAGGTCGAGCGCCTCCCACACCGGTACCTGTGCCTGCCCGGCGGCCAGCAGGGAGAGCAGGCTCTTGCGTGCGGGCGGCGGCCACGGCTCGGGCAGCGGCGGGCACTGCTCGAGGCTTCCGATCGTCACGGGCGAGAGCACGAGCCCCGTCCGGGCCGCCGTCGCGGCCGCCCGCAGGGGCAGGAGCGGGTCCGACGCCGGCTGGGCGCCCACGGCCAGCACCAGCTCGCCGTCGTGCTCCACCAGGCCCTCCCCCACGACCCGCAGCCGCGGCGGCGTACGCCGGCCGCGCACCATGAGCGGCTTGCCGACGCCCACGGGACGCGTCAGTGCCTGCCGGGCCCGACGGATCGTCATGTCGAGCGCGTACGAGACCGTCCGCCCCGACTCGGCCAGCCCGGCCAACAGGTCGTCCCCGTCGTCGTAGCCCGTGTGCTCCGCCACCTCTTCCAGGTCCGCGAGGAGCAGGCGGCTGGTGCGCCGTCGGGTGACGACCTGCAGGGCGTCGCGCACGTCGAGCAGGTGCGTGGCGGCTGCGTCCACCGCACCGTGCGGGCGGTCGGTGAGCCAGGTCGCAGCCAGCGCGGACAGCAGCACCGCGTCCCGGATGCCGCCGCGTGCCTCCTTGAGGTCCGGCTCGATGAGGTACGCGAGCTCTCCGGCGCGCTGCGCGCGCTCGCGCGCGGAGGAGATGAGCTCGGGCATCCGACGGCGGGCCGCGGCGCGCCAGTCCTTCAGCACCACCGACGCCGCCCGGTGCACGACGGAGGGATCACCCGCGACGGCACGCACACTGAGCCAGCCGATCACCGCCGGCAGGTCGCTGGCCGCCACCTGACGGCACTGGTTCAGCGACCGCACCGCGTGGTCGAGGTCCACCCCGGAGTCCCACAGCGGGTACCAGAGCCGCTCGGCCACCCGCTGGAGCTCCTCGGCGCCGTGCGTGCGTCCGTCGTGCACCAGCACGAGGTCGAGGTCGCTCAGCGGCCCGAGCTCGTCGCGCGCGAGGCTGCCGACCGCCGCCAGGGCGATACCGGTCGGCACCACGTCCCTGGTCGCCTCCGCGAACAGCCCGCCGAGGAGGTCGGTGACCCGCTGCCCGACGGCGGACCGCCTGGCCTGGCCCGACCGACCGGGGCCGGTGAGGTCCGCGGCGATCGTGAGGAGCTGCTCGCGCAGGCCCCTCACCCCGTCCACGGGGTGAGGGGCCTGCGCCTGCTCCCTGGCGTCCTCGGACACCGGGTCACCTGTCATGCGTCGTAGATCGCTCCCGGTCAGAGGGCTGCGTCGCCGTGCTCGCCGGTACGCACGCGGGCGACGTCGTCGACCGGCACGACCCAGACCTTGCCGTCACCGATCTTGCCGGTCTGAGCCGCGCCCACCATAGCGTCCGTCACCGCGGTGACGTCGGCGTCGGACACCAGCACCTCCACGCGCACCTTCGGCACGAGGTCGACGGTGTACTCGGCACCGCGGTAGACCTCGGTGTGCCCCTTCTGCCGGCCGTAGCCGCTGGCCTCACTCACTGTCATCCCGCGTACACCGGCACTCTCCAACGCCGTCTTCACGTCGTCGAGCCGGTGGGGCTGGACGATCCCCGTGACAAGCTTCATGCGCGTACCTCCTTGAGAGTCGGTTGCTGTCCCGCGGTCACGGTCAGCGCACCTCGGTGATGGTAGAGCCGAAGTTCTCGTACGCCGTCTCGCCGTGGACCGTCGCGTCGATACCGCTGACCTCGGCCTCTTCGGTGATCCGCCAGCCGAACGGCTTGATCGCGAGGGCAAGGACCAGCGTGATGACACCGGAGAAGACGACGGCGATGACCGCGATGATCACCTGGACGGCGAGCTGGCTGACGCCGCCCCCGTAGAACAGGCCGCTCTCCGTGGCGAAGAAGCCGATGGCGACGGTGCCCCAGAGACCGGCGACCAGGTGCACGCCCACGACGTCGAGCGAGTCGTCGAAACCGAACCGGTACTTCAGGCTCACCGCGAAGGCGCACAGGGCACCCGCGATCACACCGATCACGACCGATCCGACGGGGCTCACCGAGCCGGCAGCCGGAGTGATGGCGACGAGACCGGCGACCACGCCGGAGGCGGCACCGAGCGAGGTGGCGGCACCGTCACGCAGCTTCTCGACGACGAGCCAGCCGAGGATCGCGGCCGAGGTGGCGGCGGTGGTGTTCACCCAGGCGAGACCGGCGAACCCGTCGGCGGTGAAGGCGGAGCCACCGTTGAAGCCGAACCAGCCGAACCACAGGAGGGCGGCGCCCAGCATGACGAGCGGCAGGTTGTGGGGGCGCATGGGCTCCGACCCGAAGCCCTTCCGCTTGCCGATGACCAGCGCGAGCACGAGCGCCGCCGCACCGGCGTTGATGTGGACGACCGTGCCGCCGGCGAAGTCGATCGGCGTCGCGATGCTCGCGAACGGGCCGTCGGGCGAGAGGAGCCCGCCGCCCCAGACCATGTGCGCCATCGGGAAGTACGCGAGCGTGACCCACAGCGCGACGAACACGAGCCAGGCGCCGAACTTCACGCGGTCGGCGATCGCTCCGGAGATCAGGGCCACGGTGATGATGGCGAACGTCGCCTGGAAACCGATGCCGACGATCGCGGGTACCCCGAAGTCGTCGATGAGGAACTCACCCGCGCCGTCGTAGATCGCGCCGGCGAGCCCGAACTGGTCGAAGGGGTTGCCGAAGATGCCCGCCACGTCGGCGCCGTACGACATCGACCAGCCCCACAGCACATAGACGACACCGGTCACGGCGATGGCACCGAACGACATCATCATCATGTTCAGCACGGACTTGCCCCGGACCATCCCACCGTAGAAGAGGGCGAGGCCGGGAGTCATCAGGAGCACGAGTGACGCTGACGTCAGCATCCACGCTGTGGCTCCGGTGTCCAGTTCCATATGACGATCCTCTCTTGCCAGCTCGGAGTGCTGGGCTCGCAACACAGTCGCGAAGGACCGTTTCACCGGGCACACCCTGGCGTTACGGGAACGTGAAGCAGACCGGAGGAGGGTTAACGTCTCGTTTCACACCTGGACCGGGGTGGCGTCAACGGGCGAAAACAACCCGCTCTCAGCCGAGAATTCCGTCCACGAACTCGTCGACGTCGAACGGCGCCAGGTCGTCCGGCCCCTCGCCGAGACCGATCAGCTTGACCGGCACCCCGAGCTCGCGCTGCACCTGCACGACGATGCCGCCCTTGGCGGTGCCGTCGAGCTTGGTCAGCACGATGCCCGTGACGCCGGCGACCTCCGCGAAGACACGCGCCTGCGAGAGGCCGTTCTGCCCGGTGGTCGCGTCCAGCACGAGCAGCACCTCGCTGGGCGCGGCGACCTTGCTCGAGACCCGGACGATCTTGCCGAGCTCGTCCATGAGGCCCGCCTTGTTCTGCAGGCGCCCCGCGGTGTCCACGAGCACGACGTCGATCTTCTCGTCGCGACCGCGCGCGACCGCCTCGAACGCCACCGACGCCGGGTCGGCGCCCTCGCGGTCGGAACGCACCGTCGGCACGCCCACACGGTTGCCCCACGTCGTGAGCTGGTCCGCCGCGGCGGCACGGAAGGTGTCGGCGGCGCCGAGGACGACGCTGCGGCCGTCCGCCACCAGCACCCGGGCGAGCTTGCCGACCGTCGTCGTCTTGCCCGTGCCGTTCACGCCCACCACGAGCGTCACGGCGGGCAGGTGGGTGCCGTCCTCAGCGGTGGTCGGCTCCGTCCTCAGGGTGCGGTCCAGCGCCGGGTCCAGGAGTGCCACGAGCTCGGAGCGCAGGAGCTCGCGCACCGCGGCGGGCTCGCGCACGCCCAGCACGCGCACCTTCGTGCGGAGCGCCTCCAGCAGCTCGGTGGTGGGGCCTGCCCCGACGTCCGCGAGGAGCAGCTCCTCCTCGATCTCGTCCCAGTCGTCCTCGGTGAGCGAGTCGCGGGACAGGACGGACAGCAGCCGGGCCCCCAGCGGCGAGCCGGAGCGCGCGAGGCGATCACGGAGCCGCACCAGACGACCGGCGGTGGGCGCTGGGGTCTCCACGGTCGGCGCGCGGGTCTCGACCGGTTCGGCGACCGGTCCGGGCTCGACCGCCGCCTCCGGTGCGGCCTCAGCCTCCGGCCACGTCGTCCGCTCGCGCTCGACCGTCGCCTGACCGCCACCCTGGTCCTGGGTGCGCCTCCGGCGTCGGGCCACAAGGAGGCCGGCGACACCGCCGCCACCCGCGAGGACGACGACGGCAGAGATGATCTCGATCCAGGGAAGCTCGTTCACGCCCCAGATTCTTCCATCCCGCGGACGGCGGTGCGGGCAGTCGGCCCAGAACTAGCTCGCGGCCTGGGCCGGGCCTTCCTCCGCGGGCGGCTCCTGCGTGACCGGCCGCACGGGACGCACCGTCCGCACCGGACGAACCGCCCGGAGCTGGCCGGGCACGAGGGTGTTGGGCTTGAGCGGCACCGTGCCGAGCGGCACGTGGAGGGTCTTCTGCGCCTGGTCGCGTGCCCGGTTCAGCACGTCGGTCAGCTCCTCGGCGTCGACGTAGCCGGGCTTGGACTCGATGGTCGCGGCGAAGAACTCGGACATGCCCATGTCCACGGGCTTGGTGTCCGGCTTGACCACCGGCGGCTTGCCGACCCACACGGACGGAGCGCCGACCGCGTGCGTCGCGACGGCGGAGGCACCGCGCCGGCGGCCGTCCTCGCGCCGCTTGGCGTCACCCCGAAGATGTGCGATGCCGGACCGGAACCACTGGACGAACGAGAACTCCTCAGTCTTGTTCGACGGCGCGTCCATCTGGCTGGCGACGACGAAGACGCCGACCGCCAGCACCAGGCACACCACGAGCAGAATGACCGACCACCACATGGCCCTATTGTGTCGTGTCTTGTCCGGTCCTGCCGCGCAGAGCGCCGCGACACGCCGCGCAACACGCGCGGTTTCAGCAGGAGAAATCCCTCACACCCGGAACTTCCCGGCCGCGAGGCGCCGAAATTCACCCTGGGTACGTGCTTCGCGCGCGCCGGCTCAGCTCAACTCAGCTTCAGCCTCAAGCGGTGACCGTCTCGCGGTCGCCCATGCGCTGGCTGATCAGCGTCGTGACGCCGTCGCCACGCATCGTCACACCGTAGAGGGCGTCCGCGACCTCCATCGTGCGCTTCTGGTGCGTGATCACGATGAGCTGGCTGTCCTTCTGCAGCTCCTTGAAGATCTCGATGAGGCGGCCGAGGTTGACGTCGTCGAGCGCCGCCTCGACCTCGTCCATGATGTAGAACGGGCTGGGCCGGGCCTTGAAGATCGCCACGAGGAACGCCACCGCGGCCAGCGAACGCTCACCGCCCGACAGCAGCGACAGCCGCTTGACCTTCTTGCCGGCAGGGCGCGCCTCGACCTCGATGCCGGTCGTGAGCAGGTTCTCCGGCTCGGTGAGCGTCAGCTTGCCCTCGCCGCCGGGGAAGAGCCGGGGGAAGATCTCGAGGAACTTCGCCGCCGTGTCCTGGAACGCCTCGGCGAACACCTGCTGCACCCGCTCGTCGATGTCGTCGACGATCTGCAGCAGGTCCTCGCGTGACTTCTTCAGGTCGGCGAGCTGGTCCACGAGGAACTGGTGCCGCTCCTCGAGGGCGGCGAACTCCTCCAGTGCCAGCGGGTTCACCGCGCCGATCCGGGACAGGGCGCGCTCGGCCTTCGCCAGCCGTGCCTCCTGCTCCTCGCGGACGTACGGGACCAGCCGGTCGGGCTGCGGCTCACCGGGTGCCTGGTCCTCGTCCCGGGCGGCCTCGCCCTCGACGGGGCCTTCCTCCGGCTCGGCGCCGGCGGCCGCGACGACCACCGCGGTCGCGGCGGGGTCGTCCGGCCGAAGACCCGCCTCGTGCAGGGCACGTGTCCGCGCGATGAGCGCGTCCTCGCGCGCCGCGGCGCCGCGCGGCAGCGCGGGGTCGCCCTCGTACCTGATGGGGTTGCCCTCCTCGTCCCGCTCCACCACCGCGCGGCGCCTGCGCCCGCGGACTGCGGCGTCGCCCTCGTACACCGGGACCATCTGGTGGGGGCCGAACTCCTCCACGAGCACGTCCGGGTCCATGCCCAGCTCGTCGGTGGCGCGGGACTGGAGCTGCTCCAGGCGCAGCACCTGCTGCGCCCGGGCGACCTCGTCCCGGTGGGCGACGTCGGTGAGCTCGCGCAACTCACCGGTCAGCGACTCGACGGTTCCGCGGACGGCGACCAGCTGCTCCGACCCTGCGGCCCGGGCCTCCTCCGCGGCAGCCTTCTCGGCCACCGCCCGGTCCAGCGACCGTGCGATCGCCTCGAGCGCGACGGCCACCGCCTGCTGCACCAGCGTCGCGCGCGTCGCGTCGCGCCGTCGCAGCTCCTCGCGCTCGGCGGCACGGGCCCGGGCCTCCCGTTCCTGCTCGGCGGCGGCCGCCAGCGCCTGCGCGCGACCCGACACGGCGCGGGCCCGCTCCTCAGCGGTCCGCAGCGCCAGCCGGGCCTCCGTCTCGCGCGCGCGGGCAGCGGTGGCGGCCGCGGCAGCGGCGTCCCGCTGGGCCTGCACGTCGTCGATCGAGCCCTCGCCCTCCTCGGGCTCCTCCTCCTCGGCGATCGCCATGCGCTCGACGAGCGCCTCGAGCTCGATCTCGTCCTCCGCACGGCGCGCCTGAGCCTGCTCCAGCGCGGCGCGGTGCCGGTCCGCCTCGGCCTGGGCGGCACGTGCGGCCGCGCCGAGCGAGCCGAGCTGCTCGGCGGCCGCGGCGCGTGCGGCGTCGGCCTCCCCGAGCCGGGCGAGCGTCTCGTCGTACCGTTCCTGGGCCGCTACCCGTTCCGCCCGGGCGCGCTCCAGGTGCGCCGTCCCGTCGGCCTCCCGGGCCGCCGCCTCGTCGCGGGCGGCCTTCGCCTCGTCCAGCGCCGACTGCAGGTGCAGCACGCTGGGTGCCGCGGCCGAACCGCCCCAGGCGCGGGTGGCGCCGAGCAGGTCGCCGGCCCGGGTCACCGCTACCACCGGCTGGTCGCGGACCACGGCGCGGGCCCGTGCGAGGTCGTCGACGACGACCACGTCGCGCAGGATCGTGCGCAGCGCGGCCGACGCCGGGCCCGCGACCTGCACCACGTCGGTGGCCCACCGGGCTCCGGCGGGGAGGTCGACCGCCGGGCGGTCGGTGCCGACGGCGGGCGCCGGACCGTCCGAGCCGACGACCAGGCTGGCGCGGCCGGCGTCCTCGTCGCGGAGGAGGCGCAACGCGTCCACGGCCTCGTCGACGCCTGCCACCGCTACGGCGTCCGCCACCGGGCCGAGCGCGGCGGCGACCGCGTCCTCGAAGCCCGCCTCGATACCCAGCAGCGCCGCCACCGAGCCCAGGACTCCCGCCTGGTCGGCCGCCAGGAGCGTGCCTGCGCCGTCCTTGCGGTCCAGGCTCAGCTCCAGCGCCTCGACCTTCGCGGCCGCGGAGCTGCGGTCCCGCTGCGCGGTGGTCACCTGCTCCTGGAGGTGCCGCACCTCGGCCTTCGCCAGCTCGAGCACCTCCGACGCCGCCTCGTGCGCGACCTCGAGCCCTTCCGCGCCGTCCTCGCCACCCCCGCCGACCTCGGACTCGAGCGCGCCGAGCTCGCGCGACGTGCTCTCCACACGCTGCTCCGCCTCCAGCAGCGCCTCGCGCAGCCGGTCCAGCTCGGACTGTGCCGCCTCGACGCGGCTACGGCGTGCGGCGACCTGGCCGGCCAGGCGGGCGAGGCCCTCGCGCCGGTCCGCGGCGGCACGCAGCAGCGCGGCGTGCGAACGCTCGGCGGCCTGTGCGGCGGCCTCCGCCTCGGCCCGGGCGTCGACGGCGGTCTCGACCACCTCTTGGGCCATCTCGACCTCGGTGACCAGCTCTTCCTCGCTCGCGCGTGCCCGGGCGGCCTGTGCCTCGAGGTCGTCGGGGTCCTGTCCCTGGCGGGCCGGTTCCGCGGTACCCAGCAGGCGGGCACGCTCCGCCGCCAGGGACTGGAGGCTGCGCAGCCGCTCCCGCGTCTGGGACAGGGCGAAGACGGTGTCGCCTGCCTGGTTGACCTGCTGCGACTCCGCCGACATCGCCGCTTCGAGACGGGCCAGCATGCCGCGGGCCTCCGTCAGGGCGGCCTCGGTCTCGGCCTGGCGCTCCTTGAGCGACCGTTCGTCGGCCCGTTCCTGCTCGAGCTGGGCGGTGAGCTGCGCGAGGTCGTCGGCGAGCAGGCGGGACTTCGCGTCGCGCAGGTCGCGCTGGACGGTCTGCGCCTTGCGGGCGGCCTCGGCCTGCCGGCCCAGCGGGCCGAGCTGGCGGCGCAGCTCGGCGGTCAGGTCGCCCAGGCGCGCGAGGTTGCCCTGCATCGCGTCGAGCTTGCGGAGCGCCTTCTCCTTGCGCTTGCGGTGCTTGAGGACACCCGCGGCCTCCTCGATGAAGCCGCGCCGCTCCTCCGGAGTCGCACGCAGGACGGCGTCGAGCTGGCCCTGCCCGACCACCACGTGCATCTCGCGCCCGATGCCGGAGTCGCTCAGGAGCTCCTGGATGTCCAGCAGGCGACAGCTGTTGCCGTTGATCGCGTACTCGGAACCGCCGCTGCGGAACAGCGTGCGGGAGATCGTGACCTCGGTGTAGTCGATGGGCAGCGCGCCGTCGGTGTTGTCGATCGTCAGCGCCACCTCCGCGCGACCCAGCGGGGCGCGGCCCGACGTGCCGGCGAAGATGACGTCGTCCATCTTGCCGCCGCGGAGCGACTTGGCACCCTGCTCACCCATCACCCACGAGAGCGCGTCGACCACGTTCGACTTGCCGGAACCGTTGGGGCCCACCACGCAGGTGATGCCCGGCTCCAGCTCGAGGGTGGTCGCCGACGCGAAGGACTTGAATCCCCGGAGCGTGAGCGTCTTGAGGTGCACGCGGTGAGCCTAACTGTGTCTGGGCGCCGAACGTCGGACGTACGGCGGGTAACGCCGAAGTAGAACTGCAGCGAGACAGAACTGTGGCGAGGCGGTCTCGACAAGCTCGACCAGCGGTGGTCAAGCTTGTCGAGACCTCCTCGCCACAGTTCTGCTTCAGCAGGGGTGGGGGCAGGTCAGCCGAGCTCGGGGAACCACAGCGCGATCTCGCGCCCCGCGGACTCCGCCGAGTCCGAGCCGTGCACGAGGTTCTGCTGCACCTTGGTGCCCCAGTCGCGGCCCAGGTCACCGCGGATCGTGCCGGGGGCGGCCTCGGTCGGGTTGGTGGCGCCCGCCAGCGAACGGAAACCGGGGATGACTCCCTCGCCCTCGGCCACGACGGCCAGGACCGGGCCCGACATCATGAACTCGACCAGCGGTGCGTAGAACGGCTTGCCCTCGTGCTCGGCGTAGTGCGCGGCGAGGAGGTCGGTGGTGGCGTTCTTCAGCTCCACGGCCCGCAGCGTGTAGCCCTTGGCCTCGATGCGGCGCAAGATCTCGCCGGACAGGCCGCGGCGGACGCCGTCCGGCTTGACGAGGACGAGGGTGCGCTCGGCCACGGGCTGCGTCGAGGCCTCCGTGGGCAGGGTCTTCTCTGCGACGTCGGTCATGGGGCAAACCCTATCCGGGCTGGAGACAGGCCGATGACGCAGACGGCCTGCGCCGCGCGGCTCAGCCGGCGTTGGGGGCGGTCTCCGGGTGGGCCGCGTCGTACTCCGCCCGCTCCCGGTCCACGCGGGCGCCGAGGCGGAGGGCGTAGATCCACAGCACCACGAAGATTCCGCCGACCAGGAACATCATCGGCACCAGCAGACCCATGGCGAGCACCGGGATCTGCGCCACGGTGCCCGCCGCCCGGCCGGCGGCCGAGCCCTGGGCCCGGGACAGGATCACGAGCACCAGCGCCAGGACTCCGCCCAGCACCCAGATCGCCGTGCTCGACTCGATCCGGAGCGGCCCGCGGCCGAACTCCGAGTCGCGCAGCCCCCACACCGCCAGGGTCGCGAAGATCACGAGGAAGACCTCGAGCAGCAGCGTGGTCGACGTGAACTGCACCAGCGCGGACTTCTTGGGCTTGATGGGGTCGCCGGGGGCGGGTCGGTCCTTGCTCACCGGACCAGGGTATCCGTCTCCCGGGAACCGGCGGGCTCCTCCACGACCGCCTCACCGCGAGCGACCATGCCTGCCTCGTTGGACAGCTTGACCTCCTTGAGGAAGAGCGCGAGCACGAGGCCGATCGCGACCAGCGGCACGAGGTACCAGAACGCCGGGGCGAGCGAGTCCGCGAACGCGTCGACCACGCCGCTGCGGAGCGGCTCGGGCAGCTGCTCGACGAGCGCCGGGGTCAGGCCCGAACCGCCGCCCGCGGGAGCCGTCCCCGCCGGGAGGTCCGCGAAGACACCCTGCAGGTTCTCGCTCAGCCGCGAGGTGAACACCGTGGTGAACGCCGCGGTGCCGACGGCGGCGCCGATCTCGCGGAAGAAGTTGTTCGACGACGTCGCCGTGCCCAGCTCGTGCGGGTCCACCGAGTTCTGCACGGCGAGCACGATGGTCTGCATGATGAGGCCCATGCCGGCGCCGAGGACGAAGATCATCGCGCCGAACAGCCACAGGGACATGCCGGCCTCGAGCCGCGTGAGCCAGATCATCCCGGCGATGGTGATCGCCAGGCCCACCACCGGGTACATCTTGTAGCGCCCGGACTTGGAGATCGCGAAACCGGACGCGATCGACGTCAGCATCACACCGGCCATCATCGGGAGCATCAGCAGGCCGGACTCCGTGACCCCGGCACCGGCCGACATCTGCAGGAAGGTCGGCAGCATCGCCATGGCCGAGAACATCCCCATGCCGAGCACCAGGCCGATGAGCGTGGTGATGGTGAACGTGCGGTTCTTGAAGAGCCGGAGCGGGATGAGCGGCTCGGACACCCGGTTCTCGATCAGCACGAACAGGCCGACCATCACCGCGGTGCCGACCAGCAGGGCGAGCAGCATCGGGTCGGACCAGTCGTAGCCGTCGTTGCCGAGCGACTCCCAGCTGGTGAGCAGCACGATGCCGGTGGTGCCCAGCGCCATGGTGAGGATGCCGCCCCAGTCGGTGGGCTTGCTGGACCGGTGCGAGGGCAGCTTGAGCGCGAAGTACGCGATGAACCACGCGGCGATGCCGATCGGCACGTTGATCCAGAAGGTCCAGCGCCAGCCGGGGCCGTCGGTGAGCCAGCCGCCGAGCAGCGGCCCGGCGACGGCCGAGATGCCGAACAGGGCACCCATGGGGCCCATGTACTTCCCGCGGTCGGACGCCGGGATGATGTCGGCGATGATCGCCTGCGACAGGATCATCAGGCCACCGCCGCCGAGGCCCTGCACGGCGCGCCAGGCCACCAGGGACTCGAACGTCTGGGCCATGCCGCCACCGACGGAGGCGACGACGAACAGACCGACCGCCACCAGGAACGGCCAGCGCCGTCCGTAGAGGTCACCGAACTTGCCGTAGAGCGGCATCGCGATGGCGATCGCCAGGATGTAGGCGGTGATGACCCAGCCCTGGTGCTCCACGCCGTGGAGCTCGCCCACGATGGTGGGCATGGCGGTACCGACGATGGTCTGGTCCAGGGAGGACAGGAACATCGAGGCCATCAGGGCCCCGAAGATCAGCCAGATCGTGCGCTGGTTGAGAACGACCAACGGCTTGTCCGGCGCCGTGGTCACGGCGTGGCTCATGGATGGTGCCTTTCTGGGGATCAGGTAGAGCGGAAAGATGTGGTGGGGAGAGGTCAGGAGTCGAGGTCGTGTGCGACGACGTCGACCAGCTGCGCCACGGCGGCAGGCAGGTGGTCGGCCGGGTCGCCGCTGTAGCCGGCGTGCTCCCAGGCGACGAGCGCCGTGCGGATCAGCAGCAGGACGAGCATCGTGAGCAGCTCGTTGTCCGTGCTGAAGGGCACGGCGGCCCGGCGCGCCTCGAAGAGCTCGACGAGCCGGCTCTTGTGGCGGTCCATCCAGATCACGTGGCGCTGGAGCAGGCGCGGCTCCTGCTGCATGAGGTCCATGGCCCGCACCACCCGGTCGTGGGCCTCCGCGTGCGGCCTGAGCAGGGAGGCGACCAGGACCTCCAGGTCCGACAGCAGCCGGCCGGTGGGGCCGCCCCCGACGAACGTCAGGACGACGTCCTCGGACAGGCCGGAGTCCTCCGCTCCGAGCACCGCGTCGTCCTTGGACTCGAAGTAGTTGAAGAAGGTGCGGGCCGAGACGCCTGCCTCGGCGCTGATCATCTCGACGGTCACGGCGTCCAGGCCGTGCTCCGCGACGAGCATCTGCGCCGCGTCGATCAGGGCGGCGCGCCGGGCACGCTTCTTCCGCTCGCGCAGGCCCTGCTCCGCCGGTGTCCCCTCGAGCGCCGCGGCGAGCTCCGCCAGGTCCGGGCGGGGTTCGGCGTCAGCGGGCGCAGCTGTGGCGCGCGAAGAGGTGGGGACCATGCCTCAATTCTTGCACCCCACGCAAAATTTCATCAACTGCAATAAGATGAGACGGCGCTCACACCTCGCCGAAGCCGCCGTCGATCATCTCCACCACCGTGGCCACCGCCTCCGCGGCCCGCTCCCCCGTCGCCTCCACGCGGAGCTCGCGGCCCTGCGTGGCGCCGAGGGCCATGAGCTGCAGCACGCTGGAGGCGTCGACGCCGTCGATGGTCACCGTGGCACCCAGCTCGGCCACCTTGCGCGAGACCAGCGCCGCCGGGCGCGCGTGCAGGCCGAGGGGGTTGCGCACCGTCACGGTCCGCGAGCTCCCGCTCTCGCCGTCCGGTCCGTCGTCCGGGCCACCGTCCGGTCCGTCGTCCGACGCCGTCCCGCTCGCCGCGGGCGACTGGGCCGCCTCGATCGCGGCGAACATCCGGATCGACGCGTTCGCCGACTCCAGCACGGTGGTCAGGTCCGCGCCGCCGTGCGCGGTCACCGCCGCGGCGACGGCACCCTCGACGAACGGCGCTCGCGCCAGCACCACGTGCTCGGCCAGGGACTCGTCGAGCTCCAGCACCGCCTCGACCGTGAGCACCGACGACCCGAGATCCCCGAGCACCACGACACCGCCGTCGTCACTGCGGCCGTCGTCACTGCGGTCGTCGTCACTGCCGCCGTCGCTCTCGCGGAGGCCGCCCTCGACGGACGCGATGTCGGCCAGCGCCGTCAGGACCTCCCCGAGGACCTTCTGGACCGCGTCGAGCGAGGTGCCGAGACCGCCGTCGGGCCCGCCGCCCACACCGCGGACGAGGACGTCGGGCGCCATCTGCGCCGCGAGCTCCGCGGTCCCGCGGGCCAGCTCGGCGGAGTGCGAGACGAGGACCAGGGCCACGCGCGCCGTCATGCCGCGCTGCTGGGGTCGGCCGGCGTCGGTCCCGACAGGGCCGCGGCCATCGCCGCACCCAGCACCAGCGCGGTGGACCGCGCCCCCGGATCCTCGTGCCCGGCGCTGCGTTCGCCGAGATACGAGGCGCGACCCTTGGTCGCGACCAGCGGGATCGTGCCCGTCGCCGCCGTATCGGCGGCCGCCGCCGCCGCCCGCAGGACGTCCACCTCGGAACCACCGTCATTTGCGGCAGCCTCGGCCGCCTCGACCGCCGCGTGCCACGCGTCGACCATCGTCTTCTCCCCCACCGTCGCCTTGCCGCGCGAGGACACACCCTCGAGCGCGGCCTCGAGCACTGCAACGACCGCGGGCGGATCGATCTGCGGCCGCCCGGACACCTTGGCCGCCCGCAGGTACGCCGTGCCGTACAGGGGACCGGACGCGCCGCCCACCGTGGACATCAGCGTGGTGGCGACGAGCTTCAGGACGTCACCGACGGTGCGCTCGTCCGGCCCCGACTCGGTGGCCGCGTCATCGAGCCGTGCGACCACCGCCTTGAAACCCCGGTCCAGGTTCTCGCCGTGGTCGCCGTCGCCGATCTGCCGGTCGAGCTCCGTGAGCTCGTCCTTCGCGTCCGCGATCGCGTCCGCCGTACGGCGCACCCATCGCTCCGCCCAGTCCGCGTCCAACGCCATGTCCGGAACCCTTCTCGTCTCATCGCCGGCGAGCTACCACCGGAGAGCTGCAGTGTTCACAGGCGCATCCCAGAGGGCTTCCAGCTCGTCGTCCAGACGGAGGACGGTGACCGATGCCCCCTGCATCTCGAGGGACGTCACGTAGTTGCCCACCAGCGAACGGGAGACCGTCACACCGCGCTCCTCAAGAAGGCGCCGCGCTCGACCATAGACCACGTAGAGCTCGGACAGCGGTGTGCCGCCCATACCGTTGACGAACAGCAACACTCGCTCGCCGCGGGCCAGAGCCAGGTCGTCCGCGACGGGTGTCAGGAGCATCTCCGTGACCGCGTCGGCATCGGCGGCGGGGACACGACGGCGGCCCGGCTCGCCGTGGATGCCGATGCCCACCTCGATCTCGTCGTCGGCCAGGTCGAAGCTCGGGCGGCCCACGTGCGGCACTCTCGGCGCGGCCAGTGCCACGCCCATCGACCGCACGTTCGCGATGACCCGCTCGGCGACGGCGGCCACCCCGGCGAGGTCGGCACCCCGGTCGGCGGCAGCTCCCGCGACCTTCTCGACGGCGAGCGTCCCGGCGACCCCGCGCCGGCCGGCGGTGTAGAGCGAGTCCTCGACGGCGACATCGTCGTTCACGAGCACCGACGCGACCTCGACGCCCTCCTCCACCGCGAGCTCCACCGCGGTCTCGAAGTTGAGCACGTCGCCCGTGTAGTTCTTGACGATGGTCAGGACACCGGCACCGCCGTCGGCCGCCTGGATCGCGGGCAGGATCTGGTCCGGCGTCGGCGAGGTGAACACGGCGCCCGGCACCGCGGCGTCGAGCATGCCGTCACCCACGAACCCGGCGTGCAGCGGTTCGTGCCCCGAACCGCCACCACTGACCAGGCCCACCTTGCCGGTCACCGCACCACCCGCGCGGACGACGAACACGGGCGCCGGACTGAGCCGGACCAGGTCGGCGTGGGCGAGCGCGAAGCCGGCCAAGGAGTCGGCGACGGCATCGGCTGGATCGTTCAGCAACTTCTTCACAACGACCTCCTTGCGGGGCTGTTCGACCCGGCGCCGGCGCCGGGCCCGCACACGAGTCCCTGAGGTTCATGTAACACCAGAACGCCGCCGTGCGTACAGCGCCGCCCTCCGCGGTTGTGCCGGGTCGTCCGGGACGGCGGTCAGCCGCGGCCGACCAGGATGCGCGTGTCCGCGACCGTGACCACGGAGCCGGTGACGAGCACGCCGGTGCCCACGCCGCCGCCGTGCTTGTCGTTGGCCTCGACGAGGTCGGCCGCGAGCTGCAGCGCCTCGTCGAGACGGTTGGCCAGGTGCACGCGCTCCTCCCCGAACACCTCGCGGGCCACGACCGCGAGGTCCTCCGGGTTCGCCGACCGCTCCGAGGAGTTCCGGGTCACCACGATCTCCGCGACCGTCGGCTCCAGGACGGAGAGGAGACCTTCGGCGTCCTTGTCCGCCATGACGGCGACGACGGCGACGATGTGTTCCAGGTTGAACGACTCTTCCAGCGCGTCCACCAGGGCTTCCGCACCGGCCGGGTTGTGCGCGACGTCGACCACCACGGTGGGGCTGGTCCGGACGACCTCGAGCCGGCCCGGAGCGTCGACGTCGCCGAACGCCGCCTCGACGATCTCGGCACCGAGCGCGCGTCCGCCGCTCATCAGCGCCTCGGTGGCCGCGAGCGCCAGCAGGGCGTTGTGCGCCTGGTGGGCACCGTGGAGAGGCAGGAAGATCTCGGTGTAGACGCCGGCGGGCGTGCGCAGGTCGACGAGCTGTCCGCCGACGGCGACCCGGCGGTCCACCACCTCGAGGTCCACTCCCTCACGGATGAGGTGGGCGTTCACGCTCTGGGCGCGCGCGAGGAGGGGCTCGTAGGCGGCGTCGCGCTGGTCCGCGATCACGGCGACCGCGCCGTCCTTGATGATGCCGGCCTTCTCTTCTGCGATCTCCTCGAGGGTGGAGCCGAGCCAGCGCTCGTGGTCCATGGCGATGGGCGTGATGATGGCGACCTCGCCGTCGACCACGTTGGTGGAGTCCCACCTTCCGCCCATGCCGACCTCGATGATGGCGACGTCGACGGGCGCGTCCGCGAACGCGGCGAACGCCATGACGGTGAGCACCTCGAAGAAGCTCAGGGGCGGCCCGCCCTGCTCCTGGGACTCGCGGTCGGCGACGCCGATGTAGGGCGCCACGTCCTCGAACACCTCGACGAAGCGCTCCTGGGTGAGCGGCTCGCCGTCGACGGCGATGCGCTCGGTGACGCTGGTCAGGTGCGGGGAGGTGAACCGGCCGGTGCGCAGTCCGTGCTCCCGCACGAGGCGCTCGACCATGCGCGCCGTGGAGGACTTGCCGTTGGTCCCGGTGACGTGGACTGTCCGGTAGGCGCGGTGCGGGTCACCGAGGAGCTCCAGGACGCGCTCGACGCGGGCCATGGTGGGGTCGATGTCGAATTCGGGGGCACGTGCCGCGATCTCGCGGCGTACTGCTTCAAAGGCTTCGTCCACGTGACGAGGATAGGGTTCCGGAATCAACGTTGCCGATCTCGTGCGGGGGCTCAGCAGGTGTCGGACGAGCAGCAGACGTCGAACGTGCCGGACGACCTCGCGGCCCGGTGGCTGGGCTTCGAGCAGATCTTCAGCCAGGACGGCTACGACGGCGGGCAGCCGACGTGGCCCACAGCGATGGCGCCGAGTGTGTCGGAGCCGACACCGGGGCTGGTCGAGATCAACGGAGCAACGCGTCCGCACGTCGTGGTAACCGCTCCGCACGCGACCAATCACGAGCGGGCCGGGGCGGGCAAGGTCGCGGACCGCGGCACGGGAGGGCTCGCCGCCCTCCTCGCCGAGGTGACCGGCTGCACCGCCCTGGTCGCGCTGGGCACCTCCGGTGATGCCAACTACGACGAGGAGCACCCCCTCAAGACGCGCCTGGCCGAGCTGCGGCCGACGATCGTCATCGATCTGCACGGTATGCGGAGCCGTCCGGAGTCCGACGTCGACCTCGGTACCGGTACGGGATCGGTCCCGTCGGGCGTCGTTGCCGCACTGGACGCGAGCGAGCTGCGCGTCACGACGAACGAGGTCTTCGACGCCATGCGGCCGACGACCGTGACGTCCTTCGCGCAGTCGCTCGGCATCTCCGCGGTGCAGGTCGAGATCGGGGCGCACCTGCGACCGCCGACGGGTGACGCTCCGGAGCTCGTTCGCCTCGTGATGGCCCTGGTGGCAGCGATCGAGCAGCCGGCGCTGACGACACCGTCCGGCATGGCTGCCGTGCCCGTCAAGATCGCGTCAGGGCTGCCGACCGCCGTCGTGCACCCTGACATGCTGCGCGGGACGGACGGCCCTGTTCCGGTCAGGGTCGGCGCGGGCGCTCGAACGACCGTGGCATGGGCTTGGAGCGCGGCGGCTGACGGGATCCCCGGGTCGGCCCGCCAGCTCTCCCCCGGCCAGGTCGGCATGAGCCGTCGGCTGCGCGCTGCCGTGGGCAATGCGCCCTCGGTCACGCTGCGGGTACCCCCGATCGTGACGCTGCGAACCCTTTCAGCGCTCGTCGACGACATGCCGAGCGCGGACGAGGTACAGGTCAACCCGAAGGACGTCCGCCCCGGTTCGTACCTCTTGGTGCAGGACGGGGTCACAGCATGGGTGCGGGCGGTCCCCCGCGACCACGTCCGCCGGGGTACCGTCCGGCTCGCCTACCATCTGCGGCTCCTGACGGCCTCCGACGGCGCGACGGACAACCCGCAGGTGGCTCTCGTCGCAGCCCCGCCCGAGATGGTCGAGCACACCTCTCCGACACGCCGGGCCGTTCGGGCGAGCGAGGCCGTCGACCGCACCATGGAGGGCCTGTGGCGAGCTCTCTTCCGCGCCCCTGAGTTCTCTGCGCGAGTGGTCCAGGCGCACGCGGGTGACGACGGCGCGTCGATCGTCACCCTCCACACCGCCGTGTTCGACCGCATCGGTATCCAGTCCGGTCAGCAGGTCCTCGTCCGGTGGGGCGGCCGCGAGGTGGTGGCGCTCGCTGTCGCGGACCACGACCCGCCGATCTCTGGTTCACCGACCCCGTCGATGAAGAAGGTGCAGCGGGTCAACCGGCTCTGGCCGGACCTACCGGAGGGGATATCACCCCACGTCACAGTTCGCTTGTCGACACGCCTTCGGGAGCAGCTCGGCGCACCGGTGGCCACCGTCGTCACGGTGCGGCGGCGCATGCGGCCGGTGCTCGTCCAGAACCTCAACTCGCTGGTCGTCCCGCTGGCGAGCCTGGTGCTCGCGGGAGCCGCCCTGCCCGATCCGCACTGGCCCGCCCTGGGGCTCGGCACAGCCCTGATGTCGGTATTCGCGCTCGCCCGCCTGCGCATCCCGCAACCGCGGAGCCGGGCACGAGTGGACAAGACCTGGGTCGACCAGATGCCAGGCCCTGTCGAAGCACATGGTTCTGGAGCCGGTCGAGGTGGTGAGAAGGTAGGCGGGTGACCGCCCAGCACCTTCCCGGAGACGCACCCTTCTTCCAGGAGTGGAGCGCCAAGCGACCCGGCACACGCCGGTCCCTGGCCCGCGCACGGGCGGTGGGCCAGGCCATCGGCACGTGGGACGACACGCCGCCGGTGCTCGCGGTCGTGGGTTCGAAGGGCAAGGGAACGACGGCGGTGCACGCAGCCGCGACGCTCTCCGCGACTTTGGTCGAGGACAGCCGTCAGGCCCACGTGGGGCTGGTCTCCTCGCCGGGTCTGCGGAACAACCGCGAACGGATGCGGTTCGACGGACAGGCCATCTCACCCGACGAGTACGAGCGGGTGTCCCAAGCACTGGCCCGGGCTCGGGAGTCAGTCCCGCCGTCCGACGATGGATATCTCTCGCCCACCGGGTCGTTCACGATCACGGGCGCCGCATGGGCCGCCGCGCGAGGCGCTGACGTACTCGTGCTGGAGGAGGGGCTCGGCGGACGATCTGACGAGGTCAGCCTGTTCGACCCCCTCGTGGTCGCCGTGACGAAAGTCTTCTACGAGCACGGCGAGCTGCTAGGCCCCACCCTCGACGACGTGGCGCGCGACCTGCTCGGCGTCGTTGGCCCCGCGACGCGGACGATCGTGACGGTGGCGCAGGACGCCGCGGTGACGGCGATCGTCAAGGAGACGGCCGCGCGGTTCGATGCCGAGCTGGTGACCGTGACCGCGGACTCGCCGACGTCAGCGCCGGCAGGTCTTGCGCCGATCACCCGGCTGAATGCCGCGGCCGGGGAGACTGCGGCCCGAGCGGTGGCCTCCGCTCTCGGCTGGCGCATCGGTGATGCCCGCGCCGCGGCCGCGCTGGCGAGCGTGCAGGTCCCGGGCCGGCTGAGTCGCCACACGCTCGGCGACGTGCCCGTGATGGTCGACGGCGCGATCTCGCCCGAGGGCCTCGCTGCCACCGTGGCTGACTACCTCCGGTGGCACGGGCGCCTGGACACCGTGGTGGCCAGTTTCCCGGACACCAAGGACGTCGCAGCGTGCTTCGCGGAGCTGCGCGGCTTTGAGCGGGTGATTCCCGCGCGGGCGGACGACTACCTGACGTTCACCAAGGCCGAGACGTTGCACGACAAGGTGTTGGACGCGCGGACGGCGCTCGCGCTGGGCTTCGAGACCGCCCGCTCACAGGGCGGCGGATGTCTGATGATCGGCACCCAGTCCTACGTGGGGATCGCGTTGGACCTACTGGACGTCGAGACCGAGACGGCGTTCGTTCCGCCGTCGGCCTGAGCACGCTGGGGGCCGCACTTCCAGGGTCGACACGTCGTCGGACTTTCATAAGTACAGTTATGATAAGTACACCTATGAAAGAGGCTACCATGTCAGACCTACGCCGACCCGCCGAGATGTTCGACCGTGACCGCGAGTGGGCCGCCCTGAGCGCGTTCGTCCAGGACTCGACCCGCGGTGCATCGCTCGGCATCGTGTCCGGCCGGCGACGACAGGGCAAGACCTTCCTGCTGCGCGCGCTGTGCCAGGCGACAGGCGGGTTCTACTTCGCGGCCGAGGAAGCCACGGACGTCGAGTCCCTGCAGCTCATCGGCGCGGCGCTGGCAGACCACCTCGGTGCTCCTGCCCCGTTGACGTTCCGCGACTGGAGCGAAGTGGTCGACGTGCTGCTCACGCTGGGCAAAGACGGTCCGACGCCTGTCGTGATCGACGAGTTCCCCTACCTGGTGCGCGCCAACCCGCGCCTGCCGTCGATCATCCAGAACGCGCTGGCGCCACTGCGGACGGAGCGCGACGAGAGCCGCACGCGGCTCCTCCTCTGCGGTTCAGCAATGTCGTTCATGGGCAAGCTGCTCAGCGGCGGCGCGCCCCTCCGCGGCCGAGCCGCCCTCGAGCTGGTCGTGCCGACGCTCGACCACCAGCTCGCCGCCCAGTTCTGGGACGTGGAAGACCCCGTGACGGCCCTGAAGGTGAACGCGATCGTCGGAGGAACTCCTGCCTACCGGCGAGAGTTCGCTCGTGACGACACGCCGCAGGGACCCGAGGACTTCGACCCATGGGTGGTGCGCACCGTCCTCTCGCCGACGAGTCCGCTCTTCCGCGAGGCCCGCTACCTCCTGGCCGATGAACCCGACCTGCGCGACACCGCCCTCTATCACTCGGTGCTGGCGGCCATAGCCTCCGGGAACACGACACGAGGCCACATCGCGTCCTACCTCGGACGCAAGTCCGGGGATCTCGCCCACCCCCTGACGGTCCTCGAAGACTGCGGACTCATCGTCCACGAGCCCGACGCGTTCCGCAGCAACCGAACGAACTTCCGGATTGCCGAACCCCTCATCACCTTCCATCACGCCGTGATGCGTCCCATCTGGTCCGACCTGGAACACACTCGCGATGCCTCGCGCCTGTGGCGTGCGGCGCAACGCCGCTTCACCGGCAATGTGCTCGGACCTCACTTCGAGCACGTCGTGCGTCACTGGGTCAGGCACCTCGCGCCCGAAGACCTGCTGAGCGACCTGCCGAACCTCGTCGGGGCAGGCGTCGTCAACGACCCTGCGGGTCGCACCAGCCATGAGATCGATGTGGCCGCGTTCGGGCACAACGACAGGGACGGTTCCCGGCCGCTCCTGGCGATCGGTGAGGTCAAGTGGGGTGACGTGATGGGTCGAGGGCACGTCGATCGGCTCACCCATGTCCGTTGGCTGCTCAGCGCGCAGGGGAAGCCCGGCGCCGAGACCGCACGCCTGCTGTGCGTCAGCGCGGCTGGGTTCACTCCGGAGCTTAGGGAGCGTGCAGAGACGGACGAAGGCCTTGTGCTGGTTGACGCGGCGGATCTATATGCGAGCGTCGAGCCCTGACTCAGAAATCGGGCGCCGGATCAGGCATCTGCGCGTCCAGCCAGGACCCGTTCGCCGGCGGCGGCACCATCGGCACCGGCCACGAGCTGTCGCTGGACCCTACGCACCTGGCGACGCCTCCCACGGGCAGAGCACCCGAACACCCAGGGGCATGAAGTGACGGACGTTGCGGGTAACCACTGTCATCCCGTGCGCCTCGGCGACCGCCGCGATCAGAGCGTCGTCGTACGGGGCATGCTCCGGGACGGCGTAGCGCGCGAGGATCCGCGCGGCGGACAGGTCGAACGGGAGAACACGGCCGGCGAAGCCGGGTAGGACCCGCTCCGCGAGCCAGCGTCGCAGGACCGCACCCTGGGCGGGGTCGGACTGCTCCTTGCGGACGACACCGCGCTCGATCTCCGCGACGGTCAGTGCCGTCACGTACTGGTCGGCAAGCGGGATGGCGCGCGCCCGGTCGGCGACCGCCGGCTCACGGTCCGGTCGCCGCAGCGCAGAGACGACGTCGGTGTCCAGGACATACATCAGAGCTCAGCCGTGCGGGCGGTCAGCCCCAGGCGCTCGGGCTCGAAGTCGATGTCGCCGCTCTCGGGCATGGCGAGGTAGTCGACGAGGCTCGTTGGCTCACCGACGAGGGCGTGCTGCATGATGGCGCGAGCCTCGGCCTCCATCGACCGGTGGTGCCAGGCAGCGCGCTCGGTCAGGCCAGCCTTGGTCCCGTCCGGGAGATTGCGGATGAGTATCTGTTCCATGATGACCACCTCCACGTGATATCGAGCCGGTGATATCACGCACGTCAAGAGCCCACCCGAGGGATCGATCGAGCCTGGTGTGGCAGCGGACGCATCAGGACCGCGGGCTCCAGTGCGGTCTTGAGCCGGTCCTACAGCGGCTTTGCTGCCGCCCGGTACTCGGCCAGAGGCACGTCCTGCGGGAGGAGCGACGTCACCAGAACGCCGAGCACCTGGCGATCTCCACGAGCTCATGGATCGACAGGTTCCCGTCCGAGCCCTCCCCGGAGCTGCGGGAACGCTCGATGTTCTGCAGGCAGCGGCCGTTCCTGGGAGAACCCGTTGCGGCCCGCGCACATCACGGGACGTGTTGCAGCATTTCACCCGGTGAAGAACGATGACAGCGCATCGTCGGCCGGCGGTGCTCCGGTCTACCAGGGGGAAACCGCGGTATGTGGCGAAACAGCACGGTCAAGCGCGCGATGCTCATCGGAACGATGGCTTTGACCGCCGCGCTCGCCGTGCCGGCGACGGCAGACACGACCGCCGTCAGCCCGCTCCTGGCGAACAATCCCGAGCAGATCTCCCCGGAATTCCACACAGCGGTCGAGTCCGCCGTGGATCATGCGGCCGGGGCTGCGACCGAGCTCGCGCTCGTTCCAGGCTTTGCCGGGGTCGCCGTCGACTACGCCGCCGGGAAGGTGACCGTCTCCTGGAAGGGCGAGGCGCCGCCCGCTGTCGGCGCCCTGGCGGCGCAGGTACCCGACGGCGTGACCGTCGACGTCGAGCGGGCCGCGCTCAGCGAGGCCGACCTGCGCACGGCGAGCACCCGGCTGATGGACAGCCAGCGGGCGCTGCACGGTTCCGGCGCCGTGGTCGCCGCACTCCCCGCCGAGGATTACGCCGGCCTCGTCGCCGAGGTCAGCCACGACTCGGCCGCCGCGCGGACGACCGGTCTCGCCGACGAGCTGGAGCAGGCCGCCGGGGTCCCCGTCCGGGTGGAGGTCGTCGACACCGAGGTGCAGCCCACCGCCACCACGCGTCGCAACGACGACGCGCCGTGGAACGCCGGCGGAGCGATGGCGACACGGGACGGGACCGACTACTGCACGACGGGCTTCTCGATCATCACCGCCGCGGGGAAGCACCGGGTCATCAGCGCCGCACACTGCAACCGCGGCGTCGGGTCGATCGTCCGCGACGGCGCGGGCCAGCCGCTGGGCAAGGTCACGCACCGCTCGCCGTCCCTCGACGCGCAGGCCATCGCGCCGTTCGACGCCCCGCGGACGACCCATGCCGTGTTCGGCGGTCCGTGGAACGCGTCGCCCTCCGACCCGCGCTACCGGTTCGAGGTCGCCGGGGTGCAGCGGCCCGCCGTCGGACAGGTCGTCTGCACCTCCGGAGCCGTCACCGGCGAGCACTGCGGCGCCCGCATCCAGGCCACCAACGTGGCATGGAGCTGCGGCGACCGCACCTGCCACGGGTTCCGGGCCAGCCGCAGTGACGGAGGCGTCGTGGTCGGTGGCGGGGACAGCGGCGGACCGATCTACGCGGTCATCGGCGGGCGGGCCTACGCGCGCGGGATGATCGACGGCGGCTCGAACCGCCGCAGCTGCGGCCGGACGTCGGTGCCCACACAGTGCTTCTCGTACGTGTACGGCATCCCGATGGTGGACATCCTCGACGCCTGGAACGCGCGCATCTACAGCTGACCCGCGGGCGCCGGTCGAGCTTGCCGGGACCAGGTCTCGACAAGCTCGACCGACGGACCGACGGACCGGCGAAGGCTCAGGCCTTCGTCACGGACACCGTCCGCTCGACCCCGGCCGTCACGGCCAGCGACGTCGCCAGCGTCTCGCGCGTCACCAGCTCGCGGTGCTCCTCGACGGCGGCGACCCACTCGGCCGGCACCGTCAGCTCGAGCGCGATGCGGTCGGCGACCTGCAGGCCGGCGGCCTTACGGGCGTCCTGCACGTCGCGCACGACGTCGCGGGCGTAACCCTCGGCGCGCAGCGCGTCGTCGAGCGCGAGGTCGAGCACGACGAAACCGCCACCGGTCAGGACCGCCGCGGCCGTCTCAGCGGGGTCGGCGCCCGCGGCTGACGGGTCCTGGGCTTCCTGGGGAGCGACCACCGTCGTCAGCTCGTACTCGGTCTCGAGCAGCTCGACGTCGCCCCCGTCCGTCGCGACGACCACAGCACCGGCGTCGGTCTTGGACCAGGCGCCGGACTTCGCGGCCTTGATCACTGCCTGCACACCGCGCCCGAGGCGCGGGCCGGCGGCACGGGCGTTGACCGCGAGGCGCTCGGAGATGCCGTACTCGGTGGCGACCTCCGGGGAGAACGCGACGAGCCGCACCTCCTTGACGTTCAGCTCCGTCTCCAGCAGCCCGGTGAATGGCGCGACGCCATCCGGGTCCGCGACGGCCACGACCAGGGAGCGCAGCGGCTGCCGCACACGCAGCTTGTTCGCCTTGCGCAGCGCGAGCGTCTGCGACACCACGGCGCGCGCGGACTCGACGGCAGCCACGAGCGCGTCGTCGGCCACGAGCACGTCACCGACGTACCCCGCGCTCTGGACAGGCTCGGCCGGGGCGGTGCCGTCCAGCGACGGCCAGTCCGCCAGGTGCACGGAGCGCCCGCCGGTCAGACCGCGCCAGACCTCCTCGCTGAGCAGCGGCGCCAGGGGCGCCATCACGCGGCACAGCACCTCGAGCGCCGTCGACAAGGTGTCGAACGCGTCGGCGTCCTCGGCCCAGAACCGGTCGCGCTGCGTGCGCACGTACCAGTTGGTCAGGGCGTCGAGGTACTGGCGCACGGAGTCGCAGGCACCCGCGATGTCGTAGGTGTCGAGCTGCTCTGTCGTGTCCGAGACCAGCTTCCGCGTGCGCGCGAGCAGGTAGCGGTCCATGACGGGCAGCCCGGCCACCCGCTCGGCGGTCAGGGGCTGCGCGGAGTAGCCGGTACCGTCGTCGGCGGTGTTGGCGTACAGGGTGAAGAAGTAGTACGTGCTCCACAGCGGCAGCAGCACCTGGCGGACGGCGTCGCGGATGCCCTCCTCGGTGACCACGAGGTTGCCGCCGCGCAGGATCGGCGAGGCCATGAGGAACCAGCGCATCGCGTCCGACCCGTCACGGTCGAAGACCTCGTTCACGTCCGGGTAGTTCTTCAGCGACTTCGACATCTTGCGGCCGTCGGAACCCAGCACGATGCCGTGCGAGAGCGCCGTCTGGAAGGACGGGCGGTCGAACAGGGCCGTGGCCAGCACGTGCAGCGTGTAGAACCAGCCGCGCGTCTGCCCGATGTACTCGACGATGAAGTCGCCCGGGTAGTGGTGCTCGAACCAGTCTGCGTTCTCGAACGGGTAGTGCACCTGGGCGTACGGCATCGAGCCGGAGTCGAACCAGACGTCCAGCACGTCCTCGACGCGGCGCATGGTGGACTGCCCCGACGGGTCGTCCGGGTTGGGCCGGGTCAGGTCGTCGATGAACGGGCGGTGCAGGTCCGGGTTGCCGTCCTTGTCCTGCGGCAGCCGCCCGAAGTCACGCTCGATCTCCGCGAACGACCCGTACACGTCGATGCGGGGGTAGGCGGGGTTGTCCGACTTCCAGACCGGCACGGGCGAGCCCCAGAAGCGGTTCCGGGTGATCGACCAGTCGCGCGCGTTCTCCAGCCACTTGCCGAACTGGCCCTGCTTGATGTGGTCGGGCACCCAGGTGATCTGGTCGTTCAGCTCGACCATGCGGTCCTTGAACTTCGACACCTCGACGAACCACGACGACACGCCCATGTAGATGAGCGGCTGCCGGCAGCGCCAGCAGTGCGGGTAGGAGTGCGCGTACTGCTCGCGCCGCAGCAGCACCGTGCCCGACGACGTCCGACCCGCCTCGGTGCCTTCCGCACCCCGCGTACGGGCCTTGAGGTGGTCGATGATCGACGCGTTCGCATCGAAGACCTGCAGCCCCACGTACTCCTCGACGGGGAAGGTGAACCGCCCGTCGGCGCCTACGGGGATGACCGGCTCGACACCCTCGCGGTCGCTGACCTGCTTGTCCTCCTCACCGAAGGCGCCGGCGTTGTGCACCAGGCCGGTACCGTCGGTGGTCGTGACGAAGTCGGCCTCGACCACACGGTGCGCACCCTCGTGGCCCGCGAAGTACGAGAACGGCGGAGCGTAGGCGGCGCCCAGGAGATCGCTGCCCTTGAGCCGTCCGACGACGTTCGGCGCCTCGGCGCCGTCGTCCGTCAGCTCCCGCGCGTAGGAGTCCACGCGGGCCTCCGCGAGGACGTACCGCTGCGGGGAGCCGGTGAAGGAGGACTCGACGATCGCGTAGTCGACGTCCGGCCCCACCATGACGAGCAGGTTGGAGGGCAGGGTCCACGGCGTGGTGGTCCAGATCAGCAGGTGGTCGCCGACGCGGAGCGCGTCGTCTCCTGTGGCCGAGCTCGCCGGGGCCTCCGTCACCGCGAACCCGACGGTCACCGCGGGGTCCTGCCGCTGCTGGTAGACGTCGTCGTCCATGCGCAGCTCGTGGTTGCTCAGCGGCGTCTGGTCGTTCCAGCAGTAGGGCAGCACACGGAAGCCCTCGTAGATGAGGCCCTTGTCGAACAGCGACTTGAAGGCCCAGAGCACCGACTCCATGAACGTCGGGTTCAGGGTCTTGTAGTCGTTGTCGAAGTCCACCCAGCGGGCCTGACGCGTCACGTACGTGCGCCACTCGTCGGTGTACTTGAGCACGCTGGAGCGGCAGGCCTGGTTGAACTTGTCGATGCCGAGCTCGACGATCTCGTCCTTGGTCTTGATCCCGAGCTGGCTCATCGCCTCCAGCTCCGCCGGCAGGCCGTGCGTGTCCCAGCCGAAGCGCCGCTCGACGCGCTGCCCCTTCATGGTCCGGTAGCGCGGCACCACGTCCTTCGCGTACCCGGTCAGCAGGTGACCGTAGTGCGGCAGGCCGTTCGCGAACGGCGGGCCGTCGTAGAAGACGAACTCGTTGCTGCCGTTCTCGCCGGCCGGTCGGGCCTCGACGGACGCGCGGAAGGTGTCGTCCTTCTCCCAGTACTCGAGGACGTCGCGCTCGAGGTCGGGCAGGCTGGGCGACGCGGGCACGGGGGTGGCGGCGTCGCTAGGACGGTGCAGCGGATAGGCCATTGTTCTTCTGGCTCCTGGCGGTTCAGCGGTTCGGCAGCAGGTGGACTTCTGTGGTGCTTCTGCTGCGAGGACGCCGCACCTGGGTGCGCCGCGGTACCACCCCGCTTGCCGCTCGCTCACGCGTACGGCCGCTCGTTGACGGCTGTGACGGGCCTACCCGTCCGGTTCTACTGGGGTCCCGCTGCCTGACCCTTCGACGTGCTCGGGGCGGCGCGGCAGGGGGACCTGTTCTTCCGGAGGCTCACCGGTGATGGCCGGGTCGATGCCTGTGGGGCAATCGTACCGGGCGACGGCAACCGGAAAATCCCGCCGTCTGGTCGGGAGCACGGGTCACGGGCGCGGTACCACCGCCAGGGGCGACTGGCCCAGCCATACCGGCAGGTCACGGCGGGCCTCGGCGGGCCCGTCCAGGCTCACCGCCTCTCCGCGCAGTGCCATCTGCCACGACAGGTCCCCGCGCCACACCCGGACGAGCGTGCGCAGCGCGGCCGACACCGTCACCGTCGCCTCGTACCCGGGGTCGTAGTCGCAGATGTCCACCTCCCCGTCGCGCACCACCAGCCACCAGTGCGCGACAGGTGCGGAGACGCCGTCGAACCGGAACGCGACCACCGTGCGCTCACGCGGCCAGGCGTTCACGGGCACCGTGCGCCGCATGTCCCACATCAGCAGGTGCGGGTCCAGGTCAGCCTCACCGAGGCCACCGACCCAGCGCGTGCCCCAGGCGCCGAGGCTCTCCACGAGCGGTCGCAGCTCCTCGCCCGCCTGGGTGAGCCGGTAGCCGGGATGGTCGTCCGCCTCGTAACGCCGCACCACACCGGCACGCTCCAGGGAGCGGAGCCGTTTGGCCAGCAGGGCCGGGGACATCTTCGGGACGCCGCGCCGCAGCTCGTTGAACCGGGTGCTGCCCGCCAGCAGCTCACGGACCACCAGGAGGGTCCACCGCTCGTCGAGCACCTCCATGGCCTTGGCCACGGGGCAGAACTGACCGTACGTCGTCATGACGCCTCCTCGCCGGGCCCCCGCACCCCCAAGTCAACGCCCCGCTGGGTCGCCACACCAGTACAGATCGTGAACCTCACCCGGTACAGATCAAGCACTGGCGGACGGGCGCCGGCCGGGCGGACAGTGAGACTCCCAGACCTTCCAGGCAAGGAGCAGTCCCATGAGCGACACCGCCGTCGTCCCACCCGACGTCCTGACCGCCGTCCGCACCAAGCACCGCGCCCTGTGGGCGCTCGGCGACTACCCGGCGGTCGCCACCGAGGTGATCCCGGCACTGGGCCCGATCCTGGTCGAGGCAGCCGGCGTGCGGCCGGGCGATCACGTGCTCGACGTCGCGGCGGGCTCCGGCAACGCCGCCATCCCTGCCGCAATCGCCGGCGCGCACGTGATCGCCTCGGACCTCACGCCCGAGCTGTTCGACGCCGGCCGGGCCGCCGCCGCTACCAGCGGCACCGAGATCACGTGGGCTGAGGCCGACGCCCACTCCCTCCCGTTCGACGACGCGGCATTCGACCGGGTCCTGTCCTGCGTCGGGGTCATGTTCGCCCCGTTCCACCAGGTCGCCGCCGACGAGCTGCTGCGCGTCACCCGGCCCGGCGGGACCATCGGGCTCATCGCCTGGACGCCCACAGGGTTCATCGGCCAGATGTTCGCCGCCATGAAGCCGTTCGCTCCGGCCCCGCCGCCCGGCGCCGAGCCGCCGCCCCGGTGGGGCGACGAGGCGCACGTGCGCGCCCTGCTCGGCGACGGCGTCACGGACGTACGAGCGGAGGTACGTTCGCTGCCGGTCTCCCGGTTCGCCTCCGGCGTGGAGTTCCGCGAGTTCTTCAAGGCCGTCTACGGCCCCACCATCGCGGTCTACCGCAACGTGGCCGACGACGCCGGGCGCACCGCCGTCCTCGACCAGGCGCTGTTGGACCTCGCCGCCAGGTTCCAGGACGCCGACGGCGCCATGGGCTGGGACTACCTGCTGCTCACAGCGACACGCGCCTGACGGTCAGCCCACCGACACGTCGACCGTGTGCCAGCCCGTCGCGCCGTCGGGTGCCGGCGGTGCCTCGGCCTCGGTCTGGACCAGGCCCTCGGTGTCGGTGGCCCGGACCGCGAGGGTGTGGTCGCCGGCCTCCAGGTCGAGGGACACCCGCCACTGGCGCCACGTGTCGGAGCCCACGGTCTCGGCGAGCTCGGCGGTGACCCAGTCGCCGTCGTCGGCCCGGACCTCCACCCTGCCGATGCCCGTGTGCTGGGCCCACGCCACGCCTGCCACCGTCACGGCGCCGGCCGCCACCGACTCGCGCGGCACGTCGATCCGCGACTGGACCTTGATCGGGCCCAGCGCCGACCAGCCGCGCGGGGTCCAGTAGCCCTGGTCGGCGTCGAAGGTGGTGACCTTGAGCGAGGTGACCCACTTGGTGGCCGACACGTACCCGTACAGGCCGGGCACCACGAGCCGTGCGGGGAAGCCGTGGTCCACCGGGAGCGGCTCCCCGTTCATGCCGATCGCGAGCAGGCTGGCCCGGTCCGGGTCCTGCAGCACGTCGAGCGGCGTCCCGGCGGTGAACCCGTCGTCGCTGCGGGACAGCACCATGTCCGCGCCCGCCTGCGGCTTGGCGCGCTCCAGCAGCGCCCGGATCGGGTAGCCCAGCCACAGCGCGTTGCCGATGAGATCACCGCCGACGGAGTTGCTGACGCACGCGAGCGTCACGTGGTGCTCCTCGAGCGGCAGGGCGAGCAGCTCGTCCCAGGTGATCGTGAACGGCTCGTCCACCATGCCATGGACCTCCAGCGACCAATCCGCCGGGTCCAGCTGCGGCACCCGAAGCGCCGTGTCGATGCGGTAGAAGTCAGAATTCGGCGTGACGTACGGCGCCAGGCCGGCGAGCTCCAGGTCGGCGCCCGCGGGGACCGGCGGCGCCGTCTCGCGTGCGGCGGGCAGGCGGATCTTCTCGCGCACGACGTTCACGGCCGCCGAGCCCGCCGACAGCACCCGCGAGCCCGCCAGCGCGAGCACGGCCACACCCGCGGCGATCCCGGTGACCGCGAGGAAGCCGCGCCGGTCCACCACGGTGCCCGTCTCGGCCCGCAGGTCCGCCGCCGGCCGCAGCCTGGCGATCGCCGACCGCAGCAGGAGCACCGCGCCGCCGATCCCGACGACGCTGGGCAGCGCCCACAGCGGCGTCGCGTCCGGGCGCAGCACGGCGACGATCGCCCCGACGACGCCGACCGCGCCGATCAGCAGCGCGCCCGAGGGCGGGCGACGCAGCTCCAGCCACCCCGCGAGCGCCGCGCCCAGCGCCAGCACCAGGCCCATCGAGCCGAGGAGCACCGCCTTGTCGTTGGTGCCGAACGCCTCCACGGCGAAGTCCTTGAGCCACGGCGGCACGACGTCGATGACGGCGGCGCCGCCCGCGAACAGGGTGCTCGCGCCGGGTGCGACGACCGCGGCGACGAGCTCCGCGATCGCCAGCCCCGCCGCACCCGCGACGACGCCCGCCAGTGCGGCCCAGCCTGCGTCGTGCGGTGCGCCGTGTGCCCGCGGGGGCGCGGGGCTCTCAGTTGCCTGGGTCATAACGCTCAGCCTGGCACGCGGAGGCCAGTTCGCCGGGGTCCGGGGGCGCACCGTCATGAGCCTGTAAGGACACGATCGGCGACTTCGGTCGGTTGCACCTGTTCCATACCCGACTTCGGTCGGATGCACCGACCCCGTACCCGACTTCGGTCGGTCGCACCCACCCCACACCCGACTTCGGTCAGTCGCACCCACCCCACACCCGAC
The DNA here is from genome assembly GCF_028994775.1 of Promicromonospora iranensis. Lineage (GTDB taxonomy): Bacteria > Actinomycetota > Actinomycetes > Actinomycetales > Cellulomonadaceae > Promicromonospora > Promicromonospora iranensis_A. Next base: position 314,774 of record NZ_JAJQMN010000006.1, read on the forward strand.
TTCGGTCAGTCGCACCCACCCCACACGCGACTTCGGTCGGTTGGGTCGAGATCGGTCGGTTGACTGACCGATCTCGACCCAACCGACCGAAGTCAGCAAACTCGCCATCAAAGGACCGAACTCACCGCCTCGATCCCGGCGCAGCTCCCCGAGGCGCTCACCCCCGCAACGCGACCAGGCGACCCACGTCTAGCCTCCCCGCCGGTCGAGCCTCCCCGCCGGTCGAGCCACCCTTCCGGTCGCACCACCCTGCCGGTCGCGACACCCTGCCGGTCCCGACACCCTGCCCCTGCCGGTCGAGCGGCCAGCGGGGTGCAGGGCGCTCAGACCCCCGTGCCGCGCACGATCTTCGAGTTGTGCGCCTGGGCACGGGGCCGGATCGTCACCAGGTCGATGTTGACGTGGTCCGGGCGGGACAGGGTCCAGGCGATGGTGTCGGCGATGTCGGCGGCGACCAGGGGCGTGTATCCGTCGTAGACGGCGGCGGCCTTCTCGGCGTCGCCGCCGAATCGGACCAGGGAGAACTCCTCGGTGGCCACGGCGCCCGGGGCGACCTCGATGACGCGCACGGGCTCACCGGCGATCTCCCAGCGCAGCGTCTGGGACAGCATGTGCTCGGCGTGTTTGGCGCCGGTGTAACCGGCGCCGCCCTCGTAGGCGCCCTGGGCGGCGGTCGAGGTCACGTTCACGACGTCGGCGACGCCCTTCGACGCGCCCGCCTCACGCAGCAGGGGCAGCACCGCCTTGGTGACGCGCAACGTGCCGAGCACGTTGATCTCGTACATCTGGCGCCAGCCGTCGACGTCGGCGTCCTCCACGCGGTCCAGGCCGAGCGCACCGCCCGCGTTGTTCACGACCGCGTCGAGCCCGCCGGTCGCGGTGAGGTGGGCCGCGAGGGCGGACACGGCGTCGTCGTCGGTGAGGTCGATGGCGTAGACCTCGCAGCCGGTCTCCGCGGCGAGCGCCTCCAGGCGGTCGGCGCGGCGGGCGGCGGCCACGACGTCCCAGCCGTCGGTGCGCAGCCGGCGCACGGTGGCGGCACCGATGCCCGACGACGCCCCGGTCACCAGGGCGCGGCGGTTCGGCATTGTCTCAGGCATTGTCTCAGGGCTGGTACCAGGGGCGGTGCTGTCGCTCATGGCCGCACTGTAGTGCTTGCTCCCTCAGCGGAGCAGGCCGGCCGCGTAGCCGCCGAAGAGTGCGACGACCAGCCCTGCCACGACCAGGATCGCGACGATCCACACCCACGGCACCCAGCGCGGCGGGCCGTGCTCCTCATGGCCCTGCGGTGCGCTGACCTGGGAGGACTCGGGTGGGGTCTCGCCGGGCTGGAGGTTGCCGCTGAGGGGCATCGTGCGGCCGTCCGGCTCGGGGTCCGGGTTGTACGCCGCCTGGTTCTCGGGATCGTTCGTCATCGTGAATCTCCCTGCCCTGTCTGCCTGGCCTGGGGTCATCTCCACCGTAGGCACGCCGCTCTCCAGTCGCGCGACGGATGCTTCCGGCCGACGCGGGGTGGCATGGACCGAGGCCACGACGGCGGGGCTGACAGCGGGGCCGACAGCGACGCCGAGAGCGAAATCCACGGGGGCCGGCCGAGACCGCCGGTGTATCGTGGCGACGGGTCGCGGGCCCTGCTTTGGCCCGCTGATGCGGCTCTCACTGTGAGCCGCTTCCCGTCTGGACGCGAGATGGCGCGTCGCTGCTCACCCCGTGGCCGTCCCTGGCCGTGGGCTGTTCGTCGACCCCTGGAGCCCTCGCGTGCACCCCCACCGCGTCCGTCCTGCTCGTGCGTTCCTCCTGCCCGCCGCCGTCGCCGTCGCGGCGCTCGTTCTCGCCGCCTGCACACCCACCGCCTCGGGCGAGACCGACGCCGAGGGCGCGACGCCGCCGTCGGGCAGCTTTCCCGTCAGCCTCGACAACTGCGGGTTCGAGACCGAGGTCGAGGCGCCGCCGGAGCGCGTCGTGACCATCAAGTCGTCGACCACGGAGATGCTGCTGGCGCTCGGCCTGGGCGACCGGATCGTCGGCTCGGCGTTCCTCGACGGGCCGGTTCCGGACTCCCTGGAGACCGTGCCCGCCGTCGAGGAGCCGTTCGCCGCAGAGGCGCCCGGCTCCGAGGCCACGCTCGAGCTCGAGCCCGACCTGGTCTACGCGGGCTGGGAGTCCAACCTCACGGCGGAGACCGCGGGCGACCGCGAGACGCTCGCCCAGCTCGGCGTCGCCACGTACGTCTCCCCCGCCGCCTGCAAGGAGGAGGGGTACATGCCTGACCCGCTCACCTTCGACACGGTGTTCGACGAGATCGCGGAGGTGGGCTCCCTGTTCGGCGCGGAGGACGCCGCCGCGAGGCTCGTGGACGAGCAGCGCGCGGCGCTCGACGCGATAGAGCCCGACGACCGTGGCCTCACCGCGCTGTGGTGGTCCTCGGGCGACGACACCCCGTACGTCGGCGCCGGCATCGGCGCCCCGCAGATGATCATGGAGGCGGCCGGGCTGACCAACGTCGCGGCCGACGTCCACGACACCTGGACCTCGCTCGGCTGGGAGAACGTCGTCGAGGCCGACCCGGACGTCCTGGTGCTGGTCGACGCCGCGTGGAACCCCGCGGACGCGAAGATCGAGACGCTGGAGTCCAGCCCCGCCACCCGTGAGATGACGGCGGTCAAGGAGGAGCGCTACGTGGTGGTGCCGTTCCCGGCCACCGAGGCCGGCGTCCGGAACGTCGACGCCGTCGCCTCGGTGGTGGAGCAGCTGGCGGACCTCGACCTGTGAAGCCGGCCATCCGCGGGTCGACCCTGCCGTCCTGCGGGTCGAGCCTGTCGAGACCGTGGCTCGCCCTGCCCGTCGCGGCGCTCGTCCTCGTGGTGAGCGTCGGCGTGGCGGTGACCATCGGACCGGCCGACCTCGCCCTGTCCGAGGTCGGCCGGTCGGTGGCGACGCACCTCGGGTTCGGCGGCGCGCTCGGCCTGGAGCCGCTGTCCGCCCTGCGCGACGGCATGGTGTGGCAGCTGCGCATGCCCCGGATCCTCACGGCGGCCGCCGTCGGCGCAGGTCTGGCGGTGTGTGGCGCCGTCATGCAGTCGCTCACGCGCAACCCGCTCGCCGACCCGTACCTGCTGGGTCTCTCGTCCGGCGCGTCGCTCGGTGCGGTGCTCGTGCTGCTCGCGGGCGTACCCCTGCTGCTGCCGGTCGCGGCGTTCGTCGGCGCGGTCGGCGCGCTCGCCCTCGCGCTCTCCCTGGCGGGCGCGCTCGGGACGATCACGCCCACCCGCACCGTGCTGGCAGGCCTGGCGATCAGCCAGCTCTGCGCCGCCGCCGTGTCGTTCGTCATCTTCTGGTCGGCCAAGGGCGACGCGTTCCGTGAGGTGCTCTCGTGGCTCATGGGCTCCGTCGCGTCGGCGACGTGGACGTCGGTGGCGATCGCCGGGGGCGCCGTCCTGGTCCTCGGCACCCTGCTGGCCCTGACAGGCTCCGTGCTGGACGCGTTCACGTTCGGCGACACGGCGGCCGCGGCGCTCGGGGTACCCGTGAACCGGGCGCGGTGGATCCTGCTGATCGGCGTCGCGCTGCTGACCGGTGCCCTCGTGTCGCAGAGCGGGTCCATCGGCTTCGTCGGGCTGATCCTGCCGCACGCGGTGCGGCTGTTCACCGGGGCACGCCACCGGCTGCTGCTGCCGCTGTCGGCGCTGGCCGGCGCCTCGTTCCTGGTCTGGGCCGACACCCTGGCCCGCACGGTTTTCGAACCGCGCGAGCTCCCGGTGGGCATCGTCACGGCAGCGATCGGCGCCCCGGTGTTCGCGTTCCTGCTCTGGAGAGGAAACCACCGTTGAGTGCGGGATATTCGTCGGTCCGGACACCCCCTACCGCGCAGATAGCCAGCACTCACCACGGGCTGGCGGCCGAACGCGTGTCGTGGGACATCGACGGGCGGCTGATCCTGGACGACGTCAGCGTGCTCGCTCCCCCCGGGGCGGTCACCGGCTTGCTCGGACCCAATGGGTCGGGCAAGTCGACGCTGTTGCGGGTGCTGGCCGGGGTGCAGCAGGCCGGGCAGGCCGCGTCGCCGTCCGGCCCGGCGGCACAGCCCGCCCCGGGCCCGGCGACGACGTTCGACGGCGCCGACCTGCGCGCGCTGCCCCGCCGCGAGCGCGCCCGGGTGCTCGCTCTCGTGGAGCAGGACGCCGGCACCGACCTGCCGCTGTCCGTGCTGGACGCGGTGCTCCTGGGCCGGATCCCGCACCGCTCCCTGCTGGCCGGCGACTCGGACGCCGACCGCGCGGCCGCGCGCACGGCCCTGGTCGCCGCGGGCGCCCAGGAGCTGGCGGACCGCGAGGTCGGCACGCTGTCGGGCGGTGAGCGGCAGCGGGTGCACATGGCGCGCGCCCTGGCCCAGCAGCCGCGCCTGATCCTGCTCGACGAGCCGACCAACCACCTCGACATCGCGGCCCAGCTGCACGCCATGCGGGTGCTGCGCGACCTCGCGGCGGACGGCGTGACCGTCGTCGCCGCGCTGCACGACCTGAACCTCGCCGCCTCGACCTGCGACCACCTGGTCCTGCTGGACGGTGGCCAGGTCGTCGCGGCGGGACCGGTCGGCGAGGTGCTGGTCCCGGCGGTGCTGGAGCCGGTGTACGGAGTGCGGGTCGACGTGCTCACCCACCCGCGGACGGGGCGGCCGGTGCTCTCGTTCGAACGGAGCTGAGGTGCCGGCCGGGCTCCCGGAGCCCGCAAGGCCGCCGCCCGCGCCGCCTCAGGGCCGCCGCCCGGGCTGGCGGATCCGCGTACCTGAACCATGATGGGAGCCATGGCTGCTCCGGATCTCGTCGTCAAGGCAGGAAAGATCGTCAACCCGTGGATGGTTCGCGTCGCTGAGCGCGTCCCGCCGTGGGTCGTGCTGCACCATGTGGGACGCAGGTCCGGCAAGGCGTACCGCACACCGCTGGTCGCGTTCGCTGCCCGGCCCGAGCAGGAGATCGTCGCCGTGCTGCCGCTGCCGTGGGGCTCCGGCACCGACTGGGCCCGCAACACGATGAGTGCGGGAACGGTGCGGGTGACACGCGGCGGCAAGGAGTTCGTTGTCAAGGACGTGCGGCTCGTGCCGGCGTACGAGGCGGTCGGGTGGCTCGCCTCGGTGCCGTCGACGCTCCTGTCGGCGGTGGGCGTCGAGGACTGCCTGGTCGGGACCCTGCACCCGGCCTGATCCCCGCCGGGTCCCCCGTTGATCACCTGGGGGGCGGTCGCGTGTCATCGACCGGCCCTGCGCGGGAGTATGTTTCGCGTCGTGAACTTGCGCACAGCAACGCTGTCCGACGCCGCCGCCGTCGCCCGGGTGCACCACACGACCTGGGTCACCACTTACGGGGACATCCTCCCGCCCGAGTTCTGGGCCACCGCGACGCTCGAGCGCCGCACCACGACGTGGGAGCGGTGGCTGGCGAACGGCGCCGCGCCGGTCGTCGCCGAGGTGAGCGGTGAGGTGGTCGGCATCGCGATGTCCGGCGACGCCGTCGAACAGGACGATGTCCTGCCGGTGCGCGGGCGGCAGCTGTACCTGCTGTACGTCCTCGCGGCGTACCACGGGACCGGCATCGGACAGGCGCTGCTGGACGCCGTCGTGCCGGCCGGTTCGGGTGCTCAGCTGTGGGTCGCGGAGGACAACCCGCGCGCCCGCCGCTTCTACGAGCGCAACGGGTTCGTCATGGAGGGCACGCGGATCGTCGACGCGACCACCGCCGACCTCGCCGAGGTACGGATGGTCAGGTAGTCGGGTTACCGTTCCACTCATGTCTGACTTCCACATCCGCGCCTCGACCCCGGACGACGCCGTCGGCATCGCCGCGGTGCACTGGACCACGCGGCGCGCGATCTTCGGCGAGCTCCTGCCGCCCGAGCACTGGAAAACCGAGACGCTCGGCACCCGCACCGAGGGCTGGATGCGCATCCTCGCCGCCGGCAACAAGGCGCTCGTCGCCGAGGTCGGCGACAAGATCGTCGGGTTCGCGATGAAGAACCCGTCCGGTCCGCACCTGGGCCATCCGCCGGCTCGCGCCATCGAGCTGCACGAGCTGTACGCCGACCCGAACTTCCACGGCACCAACGTCGGCCACGCGCTGCTGGAGAACATCCTCCCGCCCGGCACGTCCGCCCAGCTCTGGACCTTCGCCTCCAACCCGCGCGCCCGCAAGTTCTTCCAGCGCGCCGGCTTCCTGCCCGACGGCGTCACGGCGACGGACCCGGACACGGGAGTCCTCGAGGTCCGCCTGGTCCGCTGAAGCTTCCGGGCGAGTTTCGTGGTCGGTAGTACGTCAGGTGATCGGCAGTCCGAGGTGCCGATCACCTGACCTACAACCGACCACTCCGCTCACTCGCGAAACAGGTCGATCAGCCCCGCGCCGCATGCCAGGATCTTCCGCATGACCACCGCACACACCGTCGAGCTCCTCGATGATCCGGCGGCCGTCCTCGCCGTTGCGGGCGACCTGCTGGCCGCCGAGCCGGTGCTCTCGAGCGTCGTCTCGTCCGTGACGCACTACGCCGCGCGGACGTTCATCCCCGGCGGCTCTCGTCCGGAGCACCCGATGTGGTGGGCGGTCGTGCGGGACCCGGCCGGCGTCGTCGTCGCCGTGTCGATGCGGACGATGCCGCACGCGCCGCACACGGTCTGGGTGCCGGCCATGCCCGACGACGCCGCGCGCCTGCTCGCCCGGACCGCCCTCGAGCACACCGCCCGGGCCGGCGACCCGCCGCTGACCTCGGCGAACGGACCCATAGCCGCCGTCCGGGCGTTCACCGACGAGGTGCTGCGGACCACGTGCGGCACCGTGCGCGAGGACCGTCCCGACCGGCTCTGGGAGGCGACGCGCATCAAGCGGCCGGACCCGGCGCCGTCGGGTCACGCACGCCAGGCGACGCTCGCCGACCTCGACCTGGTCAGCGAGTGGTTCGCCGTGTTCCACGCCGAGGCTGACGCCCAGGCGGGCCGCCCGCCGGAGGACGAGCCCCTGCGGATCGAGGGCGCCCCGCGCTGGATCGAGGAGGGCAGCGTCTGGCTGTGGGACGTCGACGGCGAGGTGGTGCAGCTGACGGGCGTGCGGCCGCCGGCGTTCGGCGTGGTCCGGATCGGCCCGGTCTACACGCCCGCCGAGCACCGCGGGCACGGTTACGCCCGGGCGCTGGTCGCCGAGGTGGCCCAGCGGGTGCTCGACGCCGGCGACCGGGTCTGCCTCTACACGGACCGGAACAACCCGGTCTCGAACCGGGTGTACGCCGCGATCGGGTTCGAACCGGTGCTGGACCAGATCAACCTGGTCGTGGAGCCGGTGGCGCCCCCCGGTCCGGCTCCCGCGGTGAGGCAGGACTGATGGGACGCCGGGCGATCATCTTCCACGGGACCGGCGCGCAACCCGGCTGGATCTGGTACCCGTGGCTCGCGGACCGGCTGCGCACGCGCGGGTACGACGTCGAGACGCCGCACCACCCGGGCACGAACGTCGAGCCGGTCGCCGAGCTCCTGCCGAAGGTGCTGGCCGCGCACACGTTCACCGAGGACACCGTGCTGGTGGGCCACTCGGGAGGGGCCGCCCTGCTGCTGGCGCTGCTGGAGCACCTCGAGGTCACCGTGGCGCAGGCGGTGCTCGTCGCCGGCTACTCGACGCTGCCGAACGACCAGCCCGAGCCGGTGCTGCAGGATGCCTACGACTGGGACGCGATCCGGTCGCACGCCCGGGAGCTGGTGTTCCTCAACTCCGTGACCGACGAGTTCGGCTGCGACGCCGCGCAGGGCCGGGCCCTGTTCGACCGGCTCGGTGGCACGCTCGTGGTGCGCGACGACGGGCACTTCACCGCGGACACGCTGGAGCTCGCGGACCGGCTGATTCCCTGAGTGCCAGTTCGAGCCGTCATGCACGGAGCGCGGCTACCCGGTCAGCCAACCGCTCATGAACCGGCACGTGGGGCCGTGACCGTAGACTCACGGCGTTTGGGCACGCACTCTCGTGCCACTCCAGCAGATTGAGTGCAGAAGAATGACCTCAGATCAGAACAAGGCTGCCGTCAAGAAATTGGTCGAGGGGCTAGGAACGAATGGCAGCTCTAGCGCCTTCGACGTTCTTCACGAAGATGCAGTATGGACCGTCATGGCGGACGCCAACACCTTCCCGGTCTCCGGCGACATGTCCAGACCCGCATTCATTGCACACATGAGGGGGTTCCACGAATCACTCCCCGACGGCATACACGTGTCAGTGACCCGAGTCATCGCAGATGAAAGCAACGCGTCCGTGGAGGCGACGTCGAACGCCCTCCTCGCCAACGGAAATACCTTGAACCAGGTATATCATTTCGCGTTCGAACTCACGGGTGGAAAGGTCGTCAGAGCGAGAGAATACATAGATACCGCCCGCGCGCTGTCCGCGTTCTCCCGGTAAGCACCTTCCACATGACAACGGGCCCTCTCAGAACGTGCGATGCGCTGCTGGACGAGTTGCCGACATCCACGAGGCGGCTCTCGCAGTTGGCCTGGGTGACTGATGGCCGTCAAGATGGAGCTATGGCTACCCAGCTCTGGATCACCGGCGACCCCGACACGGACAGACTCCTGAGCGAGGACCCTTTCGCGCTCCTTACTGGCATGTTGTTGGACCAGCAGTTCCCCATGGAGCATGCGTTCGCCGGACCGGCCAAGATCCGTGACCGCATGGGCGGCTTCGACGTGCACGCCATCGCGGAGGCCGACCCGGACGAGTTCACGACCATGGCGACCACTCCTCCGGCGATCCACCGGTACGGCCGGTCCATGGCGGGGCGGGTGCAGGAGCTCGCGCGCACGATCGTCGAGGAGTACGACGGCGACGCCGCCAAGGTCTGGACCGCGCCCGGAGCCGACGGCGGCGCCCCGACCGGGCGCGCGGTGCTCAAGCGGCTCAACGCCCTGCCCGGCTACGGGGAGCGCAAGGCCAAGATCTTCCTCGCCCTGCTCGGCAAGCAGCGCGACGTCCAGCCGGAGGGCTGGCGCGAGGCGGCGGGCGAGTTCGGCGAGGAGGGTTCGCACCGCTCGATCGCGGACGTGACCAGCGCCGAGGCGCTGCTGGAGGTCCGCGCGTTCAAGAAGGCGCAGAAGGCCGCGGCGAAGGAGTCCTGACTGCGTGAGGGCCCTACCTCGCCTATCTCTTGCCGACCCTCTCGACCTTCACAGGGGTGTCGGCAAGGAGAAGGTCCAGATCACCGTCATCCGCGGTCAGCACCACCACCGGCCCGTGGAGGGCCAGCGCTGTGGCCGCGACCACAGCGTCGACCGTCATGTCACGAGCCTTGCGACGCGAGGACGCCGCGCCCGCACGCAGTCGACCTGCGCTGTAGCCGATCTCCGTGGTGACGTCTTCCACGCGCAATGCCTTGGCAGCGCGCCGCACCCGGGCGTCGCGCGCGGTACCGTCAGTGACCTCCGCGAGGGTCACCGCAGAAGTGTGCAGCGTTGAGTCCGTGCGACGCGCGACGGTTGCCCACGCTTGCATCTGGCGCCCGTCGTCAGCCAGTGCGGAGAGAGCCTCAGAGTCCAGCAGGATCGAGTGCGGCCCGACGATCACCGCGCGAGCCTGGCCATGATCGCCGCTACCTCGTCCTCATCAACCGCACCATGCTCGGCCTCCATGCTCTGCAGCACGTCGTCAAGAGCGTCTCGCTCGAGCTGTCGGGCAACCGCCCCAGCGACGTAAGCGGAAAAGCCACGCGACCCAGCGCGGGCGCGAACGCCCTCCGAGGTGGTCACAGGCATGGAGACAGAGTGCTTCTCGATACCAGCTGCAGCAGACATGCTCTGATCCTACTTGAAGTAGGAATCTCTTGCTACAGAATGACGTTGGCCGCTACCGCCGCCGGTAGGCCGTGGCAAGCACCGACACCGTGACCTGCTCGGGCAGGCCGCCGCCGTCGGCCAGCTCCGCCTCCGTGACATGGCGCGCGCTCGGCGTCATCAGCACCAGGTCGACGGCCTCCTGCCGGGTCAGCGGCGTCGTGTACTCGACCTCGACCGCGCGCGCGGCCTCGAAGTACGGGTCCAGGGCCTGGTGCAGGCGCCGCTCCTTGTCCGGGTCCACGGTCACCATCTGCGTGACCTGACTGCGCAGTTCAGCCAGGTGCCCGCCGTAGGGCCGCACCACGACCAGGACGCCGTCCGGGCGGAGCACCCGGTGGAACTCGGCAGGGTTGCGGGGGGCGAACACGTCGAGCACCACGTCCACCTGCCCGGACGCGATCGGGAACGGCCGGAACACGTCCCACGTCGCGGCCGCTGCGCGTGCATGCGCCTTGGCCGCCACGCGCAGGGCGTGCGCCGAGGTGTCCAGGCCCAGGCCGACGGCACCGGGCAGCGCGTCGAGCACTCCCGCGAGGTAGTAGCCGGTGCCGCAGCCGACGTCGACCACGGTGGCCGGCCGTGCCGCCCGACCGGGCCCCGCAGCGCCACCGGAACCGGCGGAGAGCTCCGCCTCGGCAGCGAGCTCCGCCACCGCGTCCCGGACGGGCGCATAACGACCGGCGGCCAGGAAGTCCCGGCGGGCGCGGGCCATCGGCCCGTCGTCCCCGCTGGTCGCCCGGGCACCGGTCAGCAGGCCGACGTACCCGTGCCGGGCGAGGTCGAAGCTGTGCCGTCGCGGGCAGCGCAGCGCGCCGTCGCCGGCCGACAGCCCTTCGCCGCAGGACGGGCAGCGCAGCAGCGGCAGGATCGGGTCGAGGGCGGCAGGAAGGGGGACGGGCACGAGCACACTCCTGGCAGCGGTTTCGGGGGAGGGCCGGGGTCAGACCCGGTCCTCCGGGACCGGGTTCGCCGCCCGGCCCTCGGTCGACAGGAGCAGCACGACGGCGTCGGGACGCAGACCGATGGCATCGCGCCACCCGGCCTGCCCCAGCACCAAGCGGGCCGCCGCCAGGGTCGCCGCGCCGCACGGCCCGGAGTCCACGCCGACTCGCGCCAGGTCCTCGACGGCCGCGGCCGCCTGGTCGTCGGAGACGGTGACGGCTCCGTCCAGCCCGTCCCGCAGCACCGGCCACGCGAGCTCGGAGACGGTGCCGCAGTTGAGCCCCGTCATGATCGTGTCACCGGTCGGGGCCGTGACCGGCCGGCCCGCGCGCAGCGACGCGACCAGCCCGGCGGCGCGGTCGGGCTCGACGGCGAGCAGTGTGCAGCTGTCGGCCCCCGATCCGCGGTAGTGAGCCACCACCGCCTGGGCGAACGAGCCGACGCCCACCGGTACGACGACCAGGTCGGGCCCGGCGACGCCGAGGGCGGCGAGCTGGTCGTCGACCTCCAGGCACAGCGTCGAGTACCCCTCGACGATCCACTGCGGGACGTCCATGTACCCGGTCCAGGAGGTGTCCTGCACCAGGACCGCCTGCGGGTCGGCGGCCGCGTCGGCGGCGGCACGGGCCACGACGTCGTCGTAGTCGCCGTCGACCTCGACCGCCCGCGCGCCCTCCGTGACGATGGCCTTCTTGGCGGCCTCCGTGATGCCCGGCGGGTAGTAGATCGTCGCGCTCGCCCCGATCATGGCGGCCACGTGCGCGACGGCGCGGCCGTGGTTGCCGTCGGTCGCCGCGTACAGCCGGACGGCACTGCCGCGGACGGCGGCGCGCACCGCGTCCAGCGTCGCCGCGGGCAGCCCGAACCGCTCCGCCAGGGCGCGCGCCGTCGCGTAGGAAGCGCCGAGCACCTTGAACGCGGGCAGCCCCAGCCGGCTCGACTCCTCCTTCACGAGCACGCGCCCGACGCCGAGCTCCGCCGCGAGCTGGGGCACGTCCCGCAACGGGGTGGGCCGGTATCCGGGCAGGCTGCGGTGAAAGTCGATGGCGGGCATGTGGTCGATTGTCCCCGACACCGGCACCGGAGGCCGACCCGTCAGAGCAGGCCGACCGCCGCGAGCACCGTCGCCAGGACGGCGGCGACCGTGCGCACGTGGTTCCACACCGTCCACGGCCGCCAGAAGGCGCGCCAGCCGGCACCCTTGTCGTGGGCCCCGAGGAGCCGGTTGTTGAGGGGCACATTCAGGGCCGCGGTCACGCCGAAGGTGCCCACCAGGTACACGGCGGCGGCCGCGAGAACCCACGCTCCGCCGTCGCGCCCCTCGACGAGGCCCCAGATACCGGTCCCGGCGGGCACGAGGAGCGCGCCGAAGAAGACGCTCATGAACGGCGGCAGCAGTGCCGTCTCGTTGATGCCGCTCATCGCCGAGCCGGCAGCGTCGTCGGAGGCACGGGCGAGGCCGCTCATGATGAACGACGAGAACCCGTAGAACACACCCGCCGAGACCCCCAGCAGCACCACCGATGCCACCGCGAAGATCGTCCAGACCATCAACTGCCTCCCCATGAGCACACCCGTGCGGTGAACTGGAGCAACTCTTGCACGAGGGGTCCGCATGTTCCAGGTGTTACGGACAGTCCCGGAACGCACCTCGGCCGGGCGCAAGCCATACGCGGCACTCAGATAACAGATCGGGCACACCGGACACTTTCGAACCCCAGAGTGTCGGTATGCCGTGGAACACTTCGAGCCATGCTCGAAATTGCCACCGGAACCGGACTCGCGTTGTCAGCGGGCCTCAACGCATGGATCCCGCTCATCTTCCTCGGCGTGCTGTCGCGCTTCACGGACCTGGTGCAGCTGCCGGGCACGTGGGCGTGGCTGGAGAACGGCTGGGTGCTCGCTATCCTGACCGTCCTCCTGGTGCTCGAGTTCGCGGCGGACAAGATCCCCGTGCTCGACTCCGTCAACGACGTGGTGCAGACGGTCATCCGGCCCACCGCGGGCGGCATCGCCTTCGGCGCGGGCTCGATGTCGGAGACGACGACGGTCACCGACCCGAGCACGTTCGTCCAGTCCGGCCAGTGGATCCCGATCGTCTCGGGCATCGTCCTCGCGCTCGGCACGCACGCCGCCAAGGCCGGCGGTCGTGTCGTCGCCAACACCGTCTCCGGCGGCACCGCGGCCCCGGTGGTCAGCGCCGCGGAGGACGTCACCAGCATCGGCCTCGGCTTCCTGTCCGTGCTCGCCCCGCTCGCGATCATCCCCGTGATGATCCTGTTCGTGATCGGTGTGATCATGCTGATCCGGAGCCTGGTGAAGCACCGCCGCGCCCGGGCGGCGGGCCACGGCGGCGAAGATGCCTACTACGTCTGACATCCGCGCGATCCAGCGCGCCCGGCTCACCTCGGTGGGCCTGGGCGCGCTGCGTCCTGCCGACGACGGCGTCCCCGGCGTCGTCGCTCGGCTGGGCGCCGTCCAGTCGCAGGAGCTCCACTCCTCCGCGTGGGGCGTGGCGCAGCGCCTGGCCGCCCCCGCCACGCTCGCCGAGGTGCAGGCCGCGCTCGCCGAGGGCTCGATGGTGCGGACCCATATCCTTCGACCCACCTGGCACTACGTGGTGCCCGAGGACCTCGCGCCCCTGATGACGGCCACCGCGGCCCGGGTGCGCCGGGCGATGCTCTCGGCGGAGCGACCACGCGGCTTCGACCACTCGCTCCTCCCCCGGCGGCACGCGGTGATCGCCGAGGCCCTGAAGGGCGGCCCGCTCACCCGCAAGGAGATCGGGGTGGCGCTCGCCGAGGCGGAGGGCACGCCGCTCGACACCTGGCACCTGGGCCAGGTCATGATGCACGCGGAGCTTGACCTACTGGTCGCGAGCGGGCCGATACGAGGCAAGCAGGCCACCTACCGGCTGCTGCCGGAGCAGAAGGCGTGGGACGAGGACGAGGCGCGCATCCATCTGGTGCGTGCGTACGTGCGGGGCCACGGCCCGTGCCGCGCCGAGGACGCCGCCTGGTGGGGCACCCTCACCAAGACCGCGGCGCGCGCTGCGGTGGCCGACGCCGGGCTCACGCGCCACGAGCTGGCCGGCCTGACCCTCTGGACCGACGGCGACCTGCCCGAACCCTCTCCGGAGGGCACCGTCCGGCTGCTGTCGGTGTACGACGAGCTCTTCTGCCACGACTTCAAGGGCTGGCCCTCGCTGACCGGGGACGCGATGCCGAGCCGCTGGCTGTACACGGGACTCGTGACGGTGGACGGGATGATCGCCGGAGGCTGGTCCCGGGTCCTCAAGGCGCAGAGCGTCGACATCACCGTCGAGCTCACCGAGGAGCCCAGCCCCAGGGTGTGGGCGGCGATCGAGGCCGAGGCCGGTCGCTACGGGGAGTTCTGCGGGCTCGAGCCGACCCTGACCCGCGGCCCCGTGGCCGAGGGCACGATCGGCTGACGGCCGCCCGTCCTCCGACCGGACGCGCGGGAGCGGGTACGTCGGGAACGGGCGGCCGGGGTAGCGCAGGTCAAGGCATAGTCGGCAGACTCCGCACATGACTCGCATCGCCGTCGAAGGCCAGGCCACGCGCTCGCATCCCGCGGAGCGAGGCACCGTCAACCTGCACGTCGCGTTCTCCGGCACGCTCCGGAACGACGTGGTGGACCAGGTGGCCAGGACCCACACCATCCTCGTGGAGCAGGTCAAGGAGCACGTCTTGGCGGGTGCCGCCGAGCGGTGGGACGCGGACTCGGTGCACTCGTACGTCTACGACGACCGGGTCAAGAGCTCACACGCCGGCGGCAAGCAGCGGGTGCGGCGTTTCCGTGCGTCGGCACGGCTGTCGGTCACGTTCCGCGACTTCGAGGCGCTGTCGACCTGGCTCGCCGACGTCATGGACGTCGACGGCGTCGAGATCGACCGGATCACGTGGGACCTGACCGACGACACCCGCAAGGCGCTCCAGGCCGAGGCCCGGATCGAGGCCGCCGAGGAGACGGTGGTGCGCGCGCAGTCGTACGCGGACGCCCTGGGCCTCGGCCCGGTGGCGCCCGTCGCCATCTACGAGGCGGGTCTGCGCGGTGGCGGGAACGGCGGCGGGAACGGCCCGGTGTACGCCATGCGCGCGGCCTCCATGGCAGACACCGACGGCGGCGCGCACGTCGAGCTCCAGCCCCGGGACATCGACGTCGAGATCACGCTGTCCGCCGACTACGAGGCGGGCGTCGGCGCCGAGGGCTGAGGCAGCACGCCGGCCGCACGCAGGCGGCTCAGCACCAGGTCGTGGGGTACAGCGGTCGCCGTGCCACGGTGCCCCACGGTGGTGGTGGCGGTCAGCAGGGCGTTGAGCAGGGCCTCCTCCACGGCGTCCATGGCCGCGGCGAAGATCGGTTCCAGGTCGCGTTCCGCCAGGCTGTCGCCGGCTGCGGCGCTGCCCGACGGCGGTGCGCCCGGCGTGCTGAACGCGAGGGCGTAGTCGCCGCTGCCGCCTGCGAAGTCCGAGCCCACGCGCGCCATCGCGAACACCGCCCGACGAGCCACCCGGCCGAGCTGCCGCGCGTCCAGCGGCGCGTCCGTGGCGACGACGATCATGCAGGAGTTGCCCTCGAGCTCCTCGGCGGAGGGCGGCTGCTGGCCGGAGGCCGGCGTCGGTCTGGAGGCCGGCGCCGCGCCAGCGCCGTCGGCCGGGATCGCGACACCCCGCACGGTCAGCGTGCCCGAGAAGTTGGCCTGCACCAGGGCACCCACCGTCCAGCCGTCGACCCTGCGCGACGAGGTCCCGATCCCGCCCTTGAACCCGAGGGCCATGGTCCCCGTCCCGGCGCCGACGCAGCCCTCGTCGGGCGGGCCGGACGTCGCGCCGTCGAGCGCGGCGAGCACATGCGCCTCCGTGACGGGCCGGGCGCGGATGTCACTGAGGCGGCCGTCGTTGGTCTCGCCGACGACGGGGTTGAGGGTGCGGGTCTCCTCATGGCCCGGCCGCGCGAGCATGTACGTCACCAGCGCGTCCGCCACACGGAAGGCGCTGAGCGTCGCCGTCAGCAGGATCGGCGTCTCGATCGCGCCGAGCTCGGCGACCTGCGTGGCACCGATGAGCTTGCCGAACCCGTTGCCCACGAACAGCCCGCACGGGAGGCTGCGCCGGTCGGGGCCGAGGGCGTCGGGGACGATCGCCGTCACCCCGGTGTGGAGGCGAGGCGCGTCCACGACGGTGGTGTGCCCCACGCGCACGCCGGGCACATCCGTGAGGGCGTTGTGCGGTCCGGTGGGCAGCGGGCCCACGACGATGCCGAGATCACGCGCCCGGCGAGGGCGCTGTCCGTTGTCTCCCATGGCTACAGCATCGGTGATCGGCACAATGGCAAGGTGCGCCTCGATGTCGCCGCCTGCCGCTCCCGCTTCGCCGCGGCCCGGCACGCCTACCTCGCCACCGCCGACGCCGACGGTGTGCCGCACCTCGTACCGGTGACGTTCGTGCTGCTCAGCGCCGCGGACGGCCCTGCGGGCGGCGAAGCGGCCGATACCGGAGCCGGAGCGCCGTCGGGTGACGAGGTGGTGGTCGCCGTCGACCACAAGCCCAAGACCACGGGCGACCTGAAGCGCCTGCGCAACCTCACGGAGAACCCGCGGGTCGCGTTCCTCGCGGACCGGTACGACGACGACTGGGCCCGGCTGTGGTGGGTGCGCGCCGACGGGCTGGCGACCGTCGAGCACGGGGGCCCGGCCCGCGCGGCGGCACTCGACGCGCTCGCCGCGCGGTACCCGCAGTACCGCGAGCACCGCCCGGACGGCCCGCTGGTCCGGGTGCGGGTGACCAGGTGGTCCGGCTGGGCGCACGGGTAGCCGCCGCTCTCACGGGGCGTGCCCGTCCCCTTCGAGGTCAATGTTTCTCCGCTCTGAAACGCTTCAGAAGGGAGCAGGGTTGACCTCGAAGGGAAGGGCCCGCTCGTCACGCCCAGTGGACGAGCTGCCAGACGATCCCGTTCGGGTCGGCGAACTGGCAGTAGCGCTCACCCCAGGGCTCGGTCTCGGGCGGCGTGATGACCTCCGCCCCGGCGGCGGAGATGCGGGCGAACTCGGTGTCGACGTCCTCCACGACGAACGCGACGAGCAGGCCCTGTCCTGCCGGGCCCGCGATGCGCTCGGGCTTGAACGTGCCCAGGCCGACACTGAGGAACACGATGCTGACGCCGGCCGTGGGATGACCGAGCGACACGAACCCGTCAGCGGACATGCTCTCGGTGAACCCGAAGTGCTGCTTGGCGAACTCTGCCGACGCGGCGACGTCGGGAACGTTGAGGGACAGGGCGGTCTCGGTGATCTTCAAGGGGGACTCCTCGCGTCAGGATTAACTTCGTACGGCGTACAACGTAGGATGATTGCAGAATGTTCCCGGCCTGTTACCCCGATTCTGGAGACCCATGCCCCGCGAGCTGATCGACCTGCTCTGGCGCGATCACCCGTCCGCCCCGCAGGGCGGCACACGCGGCCCGCGGTCACGCGTGACGACGGGCGCCGTCGTCGACGCCGCGTGCGCGCTGGCCGACGCCGAGGGCCTCGCCGCCGTCACGGTCCGGCGTCTCGGCGATGCCCTGGGCATCTCGACGATGTCCGTCTACACGCACGTGAACGGCCGCGACGACCTGCTCGTCCTGATGGCCGACGCCGTCTACGCGCGCATGCCGCGCCCCGCCCACGGGACGGCGGGCTGGCGCACCCGCATACGCCGGGTCGCGGACACGAACCTGGCACTCCACCTCGAGCACCCCTGGCTGCTGGAGATCACGGACGACCGCACGGCGTTCGGCCCCGGCACCATCGCCAAGTACGACCACGAGCTGCACGCCCTGGACCCGCTGCCCCTGGACGACGTAGCCCGCGATGCCGCGCTCACCTTCGTGCTCGACTTCGTGCGGGCCGCCGCCCGTGCGCGCCGTCGCGACCCCCGGGCCGACGAGATGCCGCAGATCTGGGCCCGGTGGGCCGGCCGGCTCGCGGCGTACCTCGGCGACGACTATCCGCTCGCCCAGCGGGTCGGCGGCGCGGCCGGCCAGGAGATGAACGCGGCCTCCAGCCCGGCCCACGCCTGGGAGTTCGGGCTGGCCCGCGTGCTCGACTCGCTGGGTCAGGCCGCCGACGGGCCGGGCGCGTAAGGAGCCGGTAACCAGGCCGTAAGGGTTGTTCGCCCCGCGGCGCGCCTAGCGTCGAC
Source organism: Promicromonospora iranensis (assembly GCF_028994775.1). Lineage (GTDB taxonomy): Bacteria > Actinomycetota > Actinomycetes > Actinomycetales > Cellulomonadaceae > Promicromonospora > Promicromonospora iranensis_A. The sequence continues at coordinate 332,771 of NZ_JAJQMN010000006.1, forward strand.
GCCATGAGAACACTACGCCGCGGCGCCGTCGCCGCCATCGCCCTGACCTGCGCCTTCACCCTCGCTGCGTGCGGCTCCGCAGAGGAGCCGGGCGGCAGCGAGGCGTCCGACGACATGACGTCGGAGAGCCCGATGGACGACATGTCGGAGTCCCCCATGGACGACGACATGTCGGAGTCCCCGATGGAGGACGACATGGCCGAAGACGAGATGATGTCCGACGCCCTCGACTTCACCGCCACCACCGTGAGCGGCGACACCTTCGAGGGTGCCGACCTCGCGGGCAGCCCCGCCGTCGTCTTCTTCTGGTCCGAGATGTGCGACACGTGCGCCGACACGGCCGCCGCTCTCGCCGACGTCGAGGGCGTGGAGCTGCTCTCGGTCGCCGGCAAGGACAGCGACCCCATGGACGACCCGATGGCCGACGTCAGCGGCGTCACCCAGCTCGAGGACGGCATGGGCGATCTCGCCTCGCACTTCGGCGTGATGGCGGACGGCGACGTCGTGCTGATCGACGACCACGGCGAGGTCACGCACCAGGGCCCGATGGACCCGATGAAGGTTCCGGACGAGGTCGCCTCGCTCACCATGTGACCCGCCGTTGAGTGCTGGATATCTGTGGGGTTTTCGGCTCAAACCCCACAGATATCCAGCACTCAGCTGTCCTGGTCCTCCGAGCGGAGGCGGGGTTCCGTGCGGTTGGCCGGCTTGACCCCGGACTTGTCCGCGTAGAACGCGCGGATCACGTCCATGTCGGCCCGGATGTCGCCGGTGAGCTGGACACTCGGACCGAGGCCCGCGACCTTGGCCACGCCGTCCACATACCCGAGCGTCACGGGGAACCCGGACCCCAGCGCGATGCGGTAGAAGCCCGACTTCCAGTAACCCGAACCCGCGCCGCGCGTCCCCTCCGGCGTCACGACGAGGTGGAACTCCTCGCCCCGTTCGACGGCGCCGAGGATCTCCTCGACGATGCTCGCCGGGTCGTTCCGGTCGACAGGGATGCCGCCCAGCGACCGCATGAGACCCGCCATGGGGCCCTTGAACCAGGAGTCCTTGATGAGGAACCGGATCTTGAGGTCCATCTCGAACGCGATGGCCAGCATGAGGAAGAAGTCCGTGTTGGACGTGTGCGGCGCACCGATGAACACCGTGGGCCGGGTCGGGGCGGGTTCCGAGCGCATCCGGTAGCCGGTGACGGCCCAGATCAGTCGTGCGACGGCCCGGCGGATGGTGCGTGACATTCGTCCTCGAGTCAAAGATCGATCGGGTGAAACCTCAGGAAAAGCGCAGAATCCCAATTCTGACAGATCCCGCGCACGCTCAACGCCCCGCCCGGACCGCCCGTTCCCGGCCGGGCAGGAGCGGGCGCAGGCTGTTCGCCGCGAGGCGCACCAGGCCCCGCGATCCCGCCGACTGCTCGTCGAACAGCATGAGCGCCACGTGGGCCATCGCGTCGTCGGAGGCCGCGACGGCGCGGGTGGCGATGCCCGCCCAGAACCGGGACCGCATGAGCTGCTGCGCCAGGTAGCACTCCCGGTAGTGCCGCCCGAACCGGCGCCGGTGCGCCGCCTCGAACCCGGCCAGCGCGGCGGCGAGCCCGTCGCCCCGCCAGGCCTCGCCCGCCCGGTCCAGCGCCCCGAGGTGCTCCGCGAGCTGCACCCCGGCGGCCATGCCGTAGAAGATGCCCTCGCCGCTCAGCGGGTTGATCGTCGCCGCGGCGTCGCCCAGCAGGACCGCCGACCGCCCGCGCGCCGTCATCGGGGTGCGGGCCGCGGCGTGCGGGAGCTGGTGTGCGGCGACCTGCTCCAGCCCGGACACGGCGAAACCCCGCCGTCCCAGGTCCTCGACGTACATGTCGAAGAAGTCGCGCAGCTTGCGTCCGTGCTGCGCGGTCTGCCGCTTGAGGTGGTCCACCGGGATGCCGACGCCGAGGTTCGCGCCGTCGTCCGGCAGGGGGAAGACCCAGCCGTAGACCGGCAGGAGCGTCTCCAGGAAGTCGAACCGGAGCGTGTCGCTCACCGGCTTGTCCGGGTGGGTCACCGTGCCGTACGCGCGCATGGCGATGTGGGTGTGCCGCATCGCGGGCCGTTCGACGCCGATCGTCCGCCGGACGCCGGAATAGGCCCCGTCCGCGCCGATCACCAGGTCGAACGTGGCCTCGCGATCGGACAGGGTGACGCGTTCGCCGCCGGGCACCGGCGTCATGTCCTGGAACGCGACACCCTCGCGAACCTCCGCTCCGCGCTCCCGCGCCGCGGTGAGGAGCAGAGCGTCCAGGGCGAGCCGGGGCGTCACGTACCCGGCGAGGTCACGGCCGTCAACGATCGGTCCGTGCGCGACCGCCTCGACCCCGCCCGGGCCACTGATCGCCACCGACATCGGCATGTGGAACCGCTCCAGCAGGTCCGCCAGGCCGAGCCCGTCGAGCACCCTCCTGGCACCGGGGCCCAGGCCGTCGCCGCACGTCTTGTCGCGCGGGAACGTCGCCTTGTCGACCAGCGTCACGTGCGCGCCGGGCAGCTCCCGCCGCAGCGCGATCGCCGTCGCGGCACCGGTGGGACCGCCACCCACGACGAGGATCCGCGGTGCGTCGTCTCCGGCCACGTGCTCGACCCTAGACCGGCTGCGGCCGACGAGCCAGGGCAGGCGCCGGGGTCAGCGCTGGGACCTGCGGTCCGAGGTCACGTCCTCGGCGGTGCCGGGGATCGTCTTGTCCGTCGCGTACCTGCCCGGCTTGGCACTGTCCGACGGCGCGGCCCCTGGCGTCGTACCGCCCGGCGTGGAGGTACCGGCGCCCGTGCTGCCCGGCGTGGTGTCCCCGGTGGTGCCCTTCCCCGGCCGGTGCTGCCGGAACCGCTGCAGCGCCTTGAAGAGGGTGACGCCGGCGATGATGACCGCTATGGCGTCGTCGCCGAGGCCGAGCGGACCGAGAAAGGCTTCGGACATGAAGTCGATCGGGCTGGCCACGTAGCCGGCACCCGCGATGAACGTCAGGATCTCCTGCCAGGTGAACTTCCTGGGATCCTTGCCGCGCTTCTTTTCCTCGCCCATGCCCGGAACGTAACGGAGAACCGGGCGACTCGCCAGGGATGTTCGAGTCGCCCGGTTCGTGACGTCTACCTCATTCGAGCGGTTTGCCGGGCCTCACTCGACCCGGTACGCCCGCACGACCGTCTCGGTGACCCGCCCGCCGTCGTCGGCCACGGCCTGCGCCTTGAGCGACACGAACTCGGCACCACGCGCGGCCCGGACCACTGCCCGGAACGTGTCGCCCTTGCCGCGCCGCACGGCGACCTCCCGCCAGCTCTTCCCGTCGTCGGACGAGGCCCACAGGCGCATGCCCGTGACGTCCCCACCCTCGGTGCCCGGCTGGTGGTCGGCCGACAGGGTGAGCCTCGCCGTGCGGGGCACCGTCCCGTCGAGCGCCGCCGGCACGCCGTAGTCGACCTGGAGCAGGGGGATCGACGCGAACTCGTCACCGCTGTCCGTGGCGGCGGACCGGAACCGCCAGTCGGTGGTGACGTCGGTGGACGTGCTCCACCAGTCTCCCGAGAAGGCGGTGTCCAGGCGCAGCCGGTACGGCGTCCGTTCGGCCGGCAGGCCCTCTGCGGACACGTAGGTCGAACCGTCGGAGTCGGCGACGAGCTCCTTGCCCGACCACAGCCGCAGGCGGGTCTGCGCGTCCTCGCCCGGCAGGCCCCAGATGCTGTGGCCGGCGTCGTCCACGTAGGCCGACAGGTACACCTCCATGGCGTCGCCCGCCCGCAGCGCGGCCCCGCCGCTGATTCCGCCGTGGAACACCGGCGCGAGCAGCCGGTCGGAGGTCTTCTCCCCCGGCGCGAGGCTGCGCCCGGGCCCCTCGAACATCCCGTCGAACGGATCTTCCTCGGTGACCGAGGCGGCGGGCGCGTAGGTCACGTCCTCGTCCGCCGACACGAACACGGTGCGGGTGTGCGGCGCCGGGGCCCGGCTGAACATGCCCACGCCGATGCCCCACATCGACACCGAGCCGCCCACGTACGGGGAGGCTCCCGGCGCGGGGGCCGTCACGGAGACCCGCACCGACCCGGTGGTGGACCGGTCGGCGACGTACGAGATGGGCTCGTCAGGGACCGAGCCGTCCCTGCCGAAGGCCAGCGCGTACGAGTACGACGGCGCGGCCTTGCCGGCCACCGAGAGCGTCACCGGTCCGGCAGCGAGCGCCGTCCGCAACGACTCCGCCTGCGCGGAGGGCACCCCGAAGACCGGGAGCTGGGCGGACTCCACCCAGTCGAGCACGTTGCCCGTCTCGCTGCCCGCGACCAGGAGCGCCTCGACGCCTGCCGCCGCCGCGGCGTCGGCCACACCCTGCAGCGTGTCCGGTCCTGCGTGGTCCACGAACGCCCACGAGCCTTCGGCGCCGGAGAAGTCGCCGCCGAGGCCTGCGTCCACCAGCGGCACCTCGGAGGTGCCGGTCACCGGCTCGGTGAGGGCCAGCAGGACGAGGTCCAGGTCCAGACCGAGATCGTCCGCCCGCACGTCGAGGGTCTTCTCGTCCAGCAAGGAGGTCCACGTCTGCTGGAAGTGGCCGTCCGCGGGTTCCGGGACGGGCAGGGCGTACAGGTCGCCGAGGTCGCCGAAGAACCCGTTGAACATCCCCATCTCGTCCGTCTCGAAGATGAGGTCCACGGAGGTCGTGCCGACGCCGGTCTCGCGGGGCGTGTCGATCGTGACGGGCTGCGCCGCCTCGCCGTCGACCGTCAGCGCGGTGTCCTCGGTGACGTCGACGAGCGGGAATGCCGCCGACGTGGTGCTCAGCAGACCGAACGCCTCGTCGGACACGGAGGTGAAGCCGCTGACCGTGTACCTGCCCGCCGGTACGCGGGACGTGGAGGTGCCGTCCTCGCCGAACTCCGCGAAGGTGAAGTAGTCCGGGTCGTCGATCCCCTGGACCACGAAGAAGTCGTCCTCCTCCGCGGGGCTGCCGTCGAGGTCCGTGGCGCTGATCGTCAGGTCGAACAGCTCAGGCTGGTTGACGAAGCCGACGGCCGTGCGCACCGTCCCGCCGGCACCGGTCGCCGTGATCACGCCGCCGAAGTCACCGACGCCATGGTCGGCCGGGTGCGCGGTGACGTCGACGGTCGCGCTGCCCCCGGCGGGGACGGTCACGCTGTCGGCGCTCAGGGTGACCGCGCCGGCGGCGGGCTCGCCGTCCGACGTGATGTCGACGGTCAGGTCGAGCGTCTCGTCCGTGTCCGCCGTGCTCGTGTACGTGAGGGTCTTCGTGACCGGCTCCAGGTCGTCCTGCGGGAACTCGAAGCCACCGAGGGAGACCGATGCCGGGCTCGCCGTCACCTGCTGCTCGATCGCGCCCGGGATCCAGACCCGGCCGGAACCCTCCTGCCAGACCGAGTTTCCGCCCGGCTGGGCCGAGGCCATGAGCGTCGACCTGATCTGCTGCCAGGTCAGGTCAGGGTCGGCAGAGAGCAGCACCGCGGCGGCACCCGCGACGTGCGGCGCAGCCATCGACGTGCCGCTGGCGGTGACGTACGAGTCGCCGACGGGCTCGCCCATCTCGGTCCCGGCTGCCCGGGCCGCGACGATGTCGACACCCGGGCCGGCGATCTCGGGCTTCAGGGCGCCGTCCCCCGCCCGGGGGCCGGCGCTGGAGAAGTCCGCCTGCGCGTCGTCGTCGTCCACGGCGGCGACGGCGAGAGCGGAGTCCGCCACCGCGGGCGGTGAGACGGTCCCCGCGCGCGGCCCGTCGTTCCCGGCCGCCGCGACCACGAGCACCCCGTACTGCTCGGTGAGCGCGTTCACCGCCTGGGACGCGGGGTCGGTGCCGTCGGTGAAGCTGCCCGGCTCCCCCAGGCTCAGGTTGAGCACCTGGGCGCCCTCCCCTGCGGCCCACTCCATGCCGTCGATGATCCACGACCACTCGCCGAAGCCCTGGTCGTCCAGGACCTTGGCGTTGATGATGTCGGCGCCCGGCGCCACGCCGATCATGTCCGGGTCGGCGTCACCGGTGCCCGCGGCGATCGAGGCGACGTGGGTGCCGTGCCCGAACCCGTCGGACGGGTTGTCGCCACCCGTGAAGTCACGCTCCGCGACGACGTTCTCGTCCAGGTCGGGGTGCGTCGTGTCGACGCCCGTGTCGACGACGGCGATGGTCACGCCCTCCCCGGTGTACCCGTCGGCCCAGGCCTCGGGGGCGCCCACCTGGGGCGTCGAGTCGGCGTCGAGCGCCTCGACCCGCCCGTCGAGCCACACCTTGGTGACACCCGACCTGGTCTTGGCCCGCGCTCCGTCCGCTGCGAAGCCGGCGCCCACCGCGCGCAGCAGGCCCCACGCCTTGGCGGGCCGGTCGCCGTCGCCCGTCGCGACGTCGACGGTGCCCGCGACCGCGCCGATGGACTGCAGCGTCCGTTCGCGGCTGAGGCCGAGGTCCGCCCAGTCCGCCGCGCCGGCGGACCGGGCCCTGGATGGCGTGGACTGCACGATGACGGGCAGCGAGCTGCGGCCCGCGGCGGCGAGCGTCGCGTCGTCGTAGCCGGCCTCGACCAGGCCGGCGACGTCGAACAGCGCGAGGTCGAGGGCGTCCCCGACCAGGGGCGCGATGTCCGAGGGGAACACGTAGTGCGCGTCGCCCTGCCGGACGGAGTGGAAGGTCACGGTGCGCCCGTCGGGCCGGGGCGCGGCGATCGGGGTGAACGCACGGGCGTCTCCCGATCCGCGCACTGCCACCCGGTCGCCGGTGATCAGCGTGACGCTGTGCGTCTCCGGGGCGGTCGCGGTGGCCTGCGCGGTGGTGAAGGCACCGGATCCCGAGCCGGGCGAACCCGGTGGACTCTCGGCGGACGGGGTGAGTGCCGCGGCGGGCAACCCTCCCAGGAGCAGTGCGGACAGTGCGGCAACAGCGACGCGGCGCATGTGGTGCCTCTCCGTCAAGCGCACCCGGTCCGGGCGCGACCTGCGCCGAAGTTATCCGCGCAAAGTGGCACGCACCACGAAAGTCACCCGACCTCGGCCGCGGTGACGACGCCGGTCAGACGTCGATCGGGCGCCGGTCCTCCACGAGCCGCGAGGTGTACCCGGCGGCCACGAGGCGGTCGAAGGCCACGACCACGTCGTCCGGCACGTCCTCCTCGTGGGCGATGAAGCCGAGCTCCGCGTACAGGGTGAGGCGCTGCGTCTCGCCCACGAGCATGTCGATCACCCGGTCGGCGTCGCCGATCGTCCGGAGGTACGCGTCGAGCGGCAACGGGCGGGAGACGCACCACACGTCGACGTCGGGCCACACGACCCGGCACGTCGCGAACGCGCGTCGCTGCTGGTACGGGTGGGAGACGAGCAGCACGGAGGACGGCTCGATCTGGTGCTCCGCGAGGAGCTTGCGGCTGTACTCCAGGTTCTCGCTGGTATTGGTGGCAGCCGGCTCGACGAGCACGGCAGAGCCGGGCACACCTCGCGCGATGGCGTGGTCGCGGTAGCCGAACGCCTCACCCTCCGGGAAGACGTCGATGGTGGTGGGGGCGTTGGCGCCCGTGAAGACGATCTGCTGGAACAGCCCGTCGAGGTAGAGGTCGGCCGTGTAGTCCGCCACACCCAGGTCGTGACCACCCAGGCCGATGCAGACGTCGACCGGTCGCGGCTCGTGCTTCAGGTCGTGGAACGCCCACAGTGTCTGTACGTCCTCCCGCACTTCGGCGGGGATCATGACGTTCGGCATATGACGACCATATTGCTCAGAGGAATGACCGGCACAACCTGAGTGTGGGTACGCACCGCGATTCCGCGGTAATTGCGCGCTATGTCACAACTGGCGAGAACACGCGGACAACGCCGTCCGCCTCGGTTCTCGCGCCCCCCACGCAGACACCCCATGGGTACACAAGGTAACGGACGCCGGCGAGATCGCCCTATCGGTCGGAATCGTCCCCGTCGTCGGCCTCGCTCGTCCGCTCGGCCGCCGAGACCCCGACGACGTGCTCCTCCAGCTTGCCCGAGAACAGGTCGTAGTACTGCAGGTGCAGGTGGTAGCCGGCCCCGAGCGCGATGCGCCGGATCATGCCGAGCGTGGGCTCGACCTGGCCCGACTCGATACGGCTGATCGTCGATGTGGGCACACCGGCGAGCACTGCCAGTGAACTCATGCTGAGCCCTCGCTCGGCACGGATCCTGACAACGATCTGGGCTGCGGTGGTGAGCAAGGCACCCTCCCGTCGACTCTCGGCCATCAAGTACGTGCCGTGACGCACGACAGGGCTCCCCGGAAAGTGAAGATCTTTTTTCCGGCAAGCCCTGTGCCCCAGACTCTATACGTCTATGGCCGTCGCGGCTCACCGACAGTGCATGTGCCCCGTGTTTCCTCCCGGGGTGCCGCACCGACACGTTGGCCTACTACTCTCAGCCCCCATGGGTACAGCGAGCTCACCGGGTGACGCCGCCGTGTCCCGGCAGGCCGCCGGGCACGGGTCAGGCCGTCGCGGCCAGGCGGCGCGCGGCGTGCGCGCCCTTCTCCAGGAGCACCCCGCGTGGGTGCTGCTGCGTTCGCGGAACGCCGCGGCCGCCGTCGTGCTGCTGGACCGCAACCTCGGCGCCCGCCGCAGGCTGCCCGTGGAGCAGCTCGCCGACCGGATCGACGACGACCTCCCCGAGCTGCGCCGCGCGGGCTTCGAGCTGCCCTACTCCGGCTACTTCTACGTCTCGGAGTGGATCGACGACGGCGTGCTCGTGCGCCGTCGCGCCCCACAGGCTGCGGGCGAGCAGGGCGCCGAGACCGTCGAGCTGTCCGACGGCGCCCTCCTCGCCATCCGCTTCGTCTCCCGGCTGAGCAGGCCCCACCCGGCCGTGACGCCGTCCCGGCTCGGCACGGTGCTCGACGGCCTGCACACGCTCGCCGACGAGGCCGACCCCGACCCCGAGGCGCGGCTCGCGTCCCTGCTGGAGCAGCGCGCCGCCCTCGACGCCAGGATCGAGCGTGCCCGCCGGGGCGACGACGAGGCCCTGCCGCCGGACGCCGCCGCCGAGCGGGCCCGCGAGATCCTCGCCCTCGCCGGTGACATCCCCGCCGACCTGGCCCGCGTACGCACCGAGCTGGAGCGCACGGACCGCGAGCTGCGCCGCCGGCTCCTGGAGTCCGACGGCTCGCGCGACACATTCCTCGACGACATCTACCGCGGCGTGGACCACCTCGCCGAGTCCGAGGCAGGACGAGGCCTGGTCGCGTTCCGCGACCTGCTGCGGCAGGCGGAGCACACGGCGCAGGACGACGTCGGCCGCGTGCTCGACACCGTCCACCTGACGCCCGCGGAGGCGTCCGCCCTGCGCCGCCTCCTGCCCACGCTGCAGGACGCCGCCGACGAGCTCACCGACACCATGGCCACCCTGCGCCGTGCGCTGCAGCGCATGGTCCGGTCCGGCGAGCTGCCGGCCGAGCGCGCCCTGCGCCGTCTGCTCGGCGAGGCGCAGGACGCCGCCCTCGCGGCGGCCCCCGAGGTCACGCCGGGCGCCGAGATGCGTCTCCGGCTGCCCCTCGGGACCGTCGCGCCTCGGTCAGTGGGCGGCTTCGTGCCGCACAACCCGGGCAGGGAGGACGCCGAGGCGCCACCCGCCGCGCCGGCGGCACCCCCGCGGGCCGTCTCGCTCACGGCGCTGCGGGCCATGGCCCGCGACTCCGAGATCGACGTGGACGAGCTGCGCGGGCACGTGAACGAGCGGGTCGGGGCCGTGGGCCGCGCCACCGTCGCGTCGGTGCTCGCCGCGCACCCCGCCACCCAGGGCGCCGCGAGCGTGGTCGGTCTGCTGACGCTCGCGGAGCAGAACGGTGTGGCCACCGGCAAGGACGAAGACGTGAACTGGCGGTCCTCGCGCGGCGTCGCGCGGCGGGCCGTACTACCCCAGCACCAGTTCGAGGAGCATGTCCCGTGACCGAACCCGACGTGAGCAGGCCCGGCCCGGCAAGGCCCGGCACCACAGACCTCCGTAGCGCCCGTCCCGGGAGGCCCGCGGGCGGCGGCGCCACGCCGTCGGCGACCGGACGCGGCGGCCAGGAGACCGGCGGTGACGCCGGCGCGGGCGCCCACCTCTGGCCGGGCGACCACGGCACGCTGCCCGCTGCCGCCCGCCTCGCCCTGGCCCGCCTCGTGCGCGGCCCGTACCTGGCCGCCGACGCCGACCCGGACGTCTGGCGCGCGCTGCTGACCCATGAGGACGTGGTTCGCGAGCGCCTCTGCGACCAGTACCTGGACCTGGTGGTCGACGCGGACGCGCAGGTCGCGTTCGTGCGCGACGTACCGGCCGCGGACGCGCCCCAGGTGGTGCGCGAGCTGAACCTGACGTTCCTGGACACGGCTCTGCTGCTGCACCTGCGTGCCCTGCTGCTGGACTCGGCGGACGGCCGGGTGGCGATCAGCCGCGACGAGGCGGCCGACCATCTCGGCATGTACCGGCGGCGCGGCGGCGGTTCGCCCATGGACTTCACGCGGCAGCTGGACGCGACATGGGCCCGGCTGATCGAGTCGGGCATGCTGGAGCCGCTCAGCGGGGACCGGTGCGTGGTCTCGCCCGTGCTGCGGACCGTGTTCGGTGCGGACCAGGTAGCGGCGCTGAGCGCCGAGTACGCACGACTGGCGAAGGAGAGCGCATGAACACGCCCCACCCCGGACAGTGGCGCCTCGCGCGCGTCGAGCTGGTCAACTGGGGCACGTTCTCCGGGCACCACGTGGTGCCCGTGCCACGTGAGGGCTTCCTGCTCACCGGCCACTCGGGCTCGGGCAAGTCGTCGCTGGTCGACGCCGTCGCGGCGGTCCTGACGCCGCCGGAGCACCTGCGGTTCAACGTGGCGGCCGCCGGCACGGGTGCGACCGAGCGTGAGGCGGGCGACCGTGACGTCGTCTCGTACGTGCGCGGCGCGTGGCGGCACCGCACCGACGAGAGCACCGGCGAGGTGGTGGCCGACCACCTGCGTCCGGGCGCCACCTGGTCGGGCGTGCTGCTGCAGTACTCGAACGGCACCGACGCTCCTGACGGCACCGTGACGCTGGTGCGGCTGTTCCACCTCACGCGGGGCTCGTCGACGCCGTCGACGCTGCACGTGGTGCTGCCCGACGACGTGGGGCTGCTGGACCTCGAGCGCTACGTCCGGTCCGGTCCGGACGTCGCGGGCGTGACCGCCGCCTGGCCCACGGCGACGGTGAGCGAGCGGCACGGCCCGTTCGCCGCGGCGTTCACGCAGGCGCTGGGGATCGGCTCGGAGCAGGCGCTGGTGCTGCTGCACCGCACGCAGTCGGCGAAGAACCTGGGCAGCCTGGACGACCTGTTCCGCGGGCACATGCTGGACGAGCCGAACACGTATCTGCTGGCCACCCAGGCGGTGGAGCAGTTCGCCGACGTCGCGCGCGCCTACGCCGACATCGAGACGTCGCGCCAGCAGATCGAGCACCTGAGCCGCCTCGCGACCCTCACGAAGGCGTACGACGAGGGCTCGGCGGCGGGCGTGCGCGCGGCGACCCTGCGCGGGTCGCTGGAGACGTTCAAGGACGCGTGGAAGCTCGACCTCGCCCACGGCGCGCTGGCGGAGGCGCGGGCGGCCGAGGAGCGCGCACAGCACCACCGGCAGGCGGCCGACACCGAGGTCGACGTCGCGGCGAACACGCATCAGCAGGCCGTGAACGTGCTCGGCGCGCGGGGCGGACAGGCGCTCGCCACGCAGGCCGACCGCCTCCAGCGGGCCGGCGAGATCGCGGCGCTGGTCCGCACGCGGCGTGGTGAGCTCGCCACCGACCTGCAGTCGGTCGGCATGAACATGCCCGAGACCTTCGCGGAGTTCGCGGCGCTCAAGGAGAAGGCCCGGTGGGAGCTCGGCGGGGCGAAGCCCCTGGCGACCGGCTCGGTCCCGACCCTGACGGGCGCCCTGCCCGCCGTCTCGCCGGCGCACTCGACGAGTCACGTCCCGGCGCACGCGACGGGGCAGGTGCCTGCGGTCTCGGGCGCCGTCCCGTCGGCGGCGGGGGTCTCGACGGGTGCGCTACCCTCGGTCGCCACCGGTGCCGTCGCCACCGTCGGGCGGTCGCGCGCACCCGAGACGTTCGACGCGAACATCCGGGAGGCGCTGGCGGCCCGCTCCGCCGTCGGGCTGCGGCACGAGGCTCTCGCCACGCGGATCCAGGCGGTCCGGCAGACCCAGACGAACGTGCCCGCCGAGCTCGCCGAGGCCCGCCGGGCCGTGGCCGAGGCCGCGGGGCTGGACATCTCGGTGCTGCCGTTCGCGGCGGAGCTGCTGCGGGTCCGCGAGGAGGACGCCGGGTGGCGTCCGGTGATCGAGGGCGTCCTTCGGCCGTTGGCCACGCTCGTGCTCGTGGCCCCCGCGCACCGCGCCGCCGTCGCGAGCGCCGTCGAGGCCGGTCCCGGCCTGCGCTACCGCGTGGTCGGCGTGCGCAACGACGCGCCCCGCTCGGCCGACGACGCGTCGCTCGTGCACAAGGTGGAGGTGAAGGACGGCCCGATGTCGGGCTGGCTGCACCGGCGCCTGTCCGAGCAGTACGACTACCTGTGCGTGGACGACCCCTCCGGGCTGGACCGGCACGAACGCGCGGTGACCCGGGAAGGGCTGGTCAAGCACGGGCCCGAGGAGATCGAGCAGCCGGTGCTGCCCGGCGTCGAGGACTGGGCGCTCGGCTGGGACGCCGACGACCGCCTCGACCAGCTCCTGGAGCTCGCGCGCGAGACGCAGGCGCGCCTCGCGGAGGCTGACGCCGCGGTGGCCGACGCCGTCGCCGAGCAGCGCGAGGCGGTGCGCAGGCAGCTGACGCTGCGTCACGTGGCGCGCCGCGAGTGGCGCGAGGTCGACATCGAGACCGCCGAGGCGGACCTGACGGACGCCCAGGCGTCGTTCGACCGGCTGCTCGACGGCACGATGGACCTGCTGCAGGCGTCGCAGGACGTCGCGGCGGCCGAGACGCGGCTGGACCAGGCGCGGGCGGCCGCGGCGGTGGCCGCCGACACCCTGGCCGAGGCACGCGCTCACCGCCGCTCGCTGGAGCGCGTGGTCGCCGAGCTCGGCGACGCCCCGACCCACTCCATCCCGCCCGCGCACCGCGAGGAGCTGGAGAAGCGCTACGCCGCCGTGCGCACGACGGTGACGCACGAGGTGATCGACGACGTCTCGCTCACCGTGTCCCGCACGCTCGACGCGGAGCGGGAGGCCGGGCTGCGCACCTCGGGCGCGGCCGAGCGGGAGATCGTCGGGCTGCTGGCCGAGTTCCGACGGCGCTGGCCTGCCATCACCCGCGACCTGACGGCGCAGGTGGGCGACCGGTCGCGGTACCTCGAGGTGCTGGAGCGCATCCGTACGTCGCGGCTGCCGGAGCAGGAGGCGCGGTTCTCCGACCTCCTCACCGACCAGGCGCGCCGGGCCCTGCGCAAGCTCGCCGCCGAGATCCGGCAGGCGCCCGCGGCCATCCGCGAGCGGATCGTCGGGGTCAACACGTCCCTGCGCCGCTCCCCCTTCGACACGGACCGGTTCCTCGAGATCCGCGTCAAGGAGCGTCGCCCCGCGGCCGTCGAGGAGTTCCTCGCGACCCTCGACGCGCTCACCGGCGACACCGAGCCGGAGTACGAGGTGCTGGAGCGGCTGGTACGCCGCCTCGGGTCGAGCGACCCGGCCGACCGCGCCTGGCGCTCCCTCTGCCTGGACACCCGGCGGCACGTGCACTTCACGGGCGTCGAGGTCACGGCGGGCGGCATCTCCCTGGCCGTGCACGACTCCTCGGCCGGGCTGTCCGGCGGACAGCGGCAGAAGCTCGTCGTCTTCTGCCTGGCGGCCGCCCTGCGGTACCAGCTCGCCGGCGCCTCGGACTCCGCGACGCCCGCCTTCGGTTCCATCCTGCTGGACGAGGCCTTCGACAAGGCGGACACGGCGTTCACCCGCACCGCGATGGACACGTTCGCGGCGTTCGGGTTCCACATGATCCTGGCCACGCCGCTCAAGCTGCTGCAGACCCTCGAGGACTACGTGGGCGGCATCGGCCTCGCCACCTGCCGGGAGATGCGGGAGTCGCGCGTGGACGTGGTCCTGCTGGAGTCCCCGTTGCCCGACGTCGACCCGGTCCCCTCCGCGATCCGGGGCGGCACGGGCGGGGGCGCGTCGACCGCACCGGCCGCACCGACCGCGCTGGCCGCGCCGACCGCACCGGCCGCACCGACCGCGCTGGCCGCACCGACTGCGGCGACCACACCGGCCGCGGCGACCGCACCGGCGCTCCGGCCGACCGGCGGTGCGCACGCCGCTGCCGCGCCGGCCGGTGCCTCCGACGTTTCCGAGACGGGCGCCGAGGCCGGCACCGCGACACCGCCACGCGGCTTCCCCGCCGTTTCTCCGCCGCCGCCGCCCGCCCCGGAGCAGGCTCCGGCGTCGGACACCGCAGGCCCGGGTGGAACGCGAGGCGCGGACGGCGTGGACGACCCCGACGAGCCGGACCTGGACTGGTCGGTGACCGTCACCCCCGAGGACCGGGGCGACGCGTCACCGGTCGCGCGGATGACCTCGCGCCGCCCGTCGCTCTAGGAGCCGTCAGCGCCCGGGGCCGCGCGACCGTCCGCGAGGCCCCGGGCGTAGGCCTCCGCGGAGCCCTCGCGGAACAGGTCGTCGGCGCTGTTCCGCACGAGGACGCGAGCGCCCGGGCCGTCGTCGGCGGTGACGTGGTGGCCCATGCCGCGCACGACGGCGACCGCCCGCCCGCTCGACTTGCCCCGGACCAGCTCGGAGGCCGCGGCGATCTCGTCGACGACGGCGGTGACCGTCACGTTGAGCGGGCGGCCGTGGGCGTCCGTGCTGCCGCGCAGGTCGTCGGTGGGCGCTATCCCCGCGCAGCCGATCGCGATGTCGACCAGCGCGTCGCGCCAGGGGCGGCCTGCCGTGTCCGTGACGACTACGCCGATGCGGCCCAGGCCCAGCCGCTGGGTGAGGGAGGCGCGGATCGTGCGGGCCGAGACGTCCGGGTCCACCGGCAGCAGCAGGACCGTGCCCTCCGGGGTGTTGCTGGCGTCCACCCCCGCGGCGGCCATCACCAGGCCGAGCTTGTTCTCGACGATCCGCAGCGGCGGCAGACCGGGGCGTTCCCGCAGGGCGACGACACGGACCGTCTCGTCGGTGATGGCCTGCTCGCGGTCGTCGGCGGCCACCACACGCCCCTCCGCCTTGGACACGATCTTCGAGGTGACGACGACGACGTCACCGTCCCGCGGCCGGTCCGGCTCGTCCAGACCGGCCAGGAGGTCGGCGACGAGCTCGCCGAGGTCGTCGCCGGGGCTGATCTCGGGCAGCCCGTCAGGGGCCCAGATGCTGAGTCTCTCCACCGGACCATCCTCACACCCGCGCGGGCCCACCTCGGTGCGGTAACCTGCCACGCGTCCACGTCACGTATGTCTGGTTCGTGCGGTGATCAGCAGGGGGAAGCTTCCGGTGTTGCACGACCCGCCCGCCCAGAGGACGGTTCCCGTACCGGAACCCGCCGCTCTGCGGCCGGGTGAACCACGCACGATCGGGCCGTTCCGAGTCCGTAGCCGGCTGGGTAGCGGCGGCATGGGCGACGTCTACCTCGGTACCTCGCGGCGCGGGCAGCAGATGGCCATCAAGCTGATCCGGGGGGCGCAGCTCGACGACGACGAGTTCCGCGCGCGATTCCGCCGTGAGGTGCGTGCCGCGGCCAAGGTGCGCAGCCGGTTCATCGCCAACCTGATCGACGCCGATCCCGACGCGGAGCTCCCCTGGCTCGCCACCGAGTACGTGCCGGGCCCCACCCTCGCGCAGGCACTGGCCGCACAGGGCCCGCTGCCGGAGGCGGAGGTGCTGCGCTTGGTGGCGGGGGTCGCGGAGGCGCTGCACGAGATGCATCGAGCCGGCCTCGTCCACCGGGACGTCAAGCCGGCCAACGTGATCCTCGGACCGGACGGGCCGCGCCTGATCGACCTGGGCGTCGTCGGCACGATCGACGCGACCCGCCTGACCCTGACCGGACAGCCGGTCGGCACGCCGGTGTACATGGCCCCCGAGCAGGCCTCGGGCAGCCGGGCGACGTCGGCCGCCGACGTCTGGGCGCTGGGTGCGCTGGCCTACTACGCCGCCACCGGCAACCGGCTCTTCGACGGTGACCACCCGGCGGTGGTGCTGTACCGGGTCTCGGCGGAGGAGCCCGCCTACGACGACTGCCCCACGTACCTGCGCCCGTTTCTCGACGCGTGCCTGGTCCGGGACCCGGACGGCAGGCCGTCGACCGACGCCATCCTGCGCTCCCTCGGCGTTCCCGACCCTGGCGCCGCCACCCTCCCCGTGGCTCTGCTCCGCACGCGAGCCCAGGTTCGCGCACGAGCTCAGGTCGGTACGCACGCATCTGGGCACATGACGGGCTCCGCGCCGCGCACACCGCGTCCCCGACGTCGCGTCCGGATCATCGCGGGGGCGGCCGTCGGAGCAGCGGTGCTCGCCGGGACCACGTTCGGCGTCCTCGACCTGCTGAGCGGCGACGACGAGCTCGGCGGCGGCGCACCGCAGACACTGCCGCAGACCCAGACCCAGACGCCGAGCCAGACGCAGACCCAGACGCCGACGCAGACGGGCGCGCCGCCGGAGGACCGCCCGGAGCGGGTCCCGTCGCCGGTCGCCGACGGCACCCAGGAGCAGCCGTGGGCGTTGGGGAGCGAGCACAAGCTCGACAGCGCATCGTGCTGGATCGCGAGCGTCGACCAGGTGCAGGGGCGACTCGCCACCCTGACACTCTCGTGCGACCAGGCAGGGACCAGCCTCTACGAGACCCCGACGCCGAACCGGTGGCTGGGCGTGTTCGCCGTCGGGCAGGACGGGACCGTCCGGCAGAGCGACCGCGCGGACGCGACGGCGCAGGACACGTTCTGGACCCAGGGGAACCTCCCGGACCCCGCGGCGGTGACCACCACCGTCACCCTGCCGGACGTCGGGCCGTTGGCCGCCGTGCTCGTCGAGCACAAGAACGGCTACGGCTCGTACTGGGCCGTCACGCCCTGAGCCGGCCGACGCGTCACCGCACCAGCTGGGGCAGCACCTCGCGGCCGAACGTCTCGATCCACTCGCGCTGGTTGCGGCCCACGTTGTGCAGGTAGATACGGTCGAACCCGAGGTCCAGATACCGCTGGATCGACGATCGGTGCTCGTCCAGGTCGGCGGAGATCAGCACGCGCCCCTCGAAGTCCTCGGGCCGCACCATCCGCGCCAGCTGCGCGAAGTCGTGCGGCGAGCGGATGTCCGACCGGGGGAACCGCATGCCGCCCACCGGCCACTCGGTCAGGGCGTTGGTCACCGCTTCCTCGTGGGTGGGTGCCCAGGAGAGGTGGAGCTGCAACGCCTTGGGCAGCTGTCCCGGGTCGCGACCGGACTCGCGGGCGCCGTCGGCGAACCTGGTCAGCAGCGAGGCCATCCGGTCAAGGGGTGCCGCCTGTGTGATCAGCCCGTCCGCCGTACGCCCCGCGCGACGGGCGGTGACCGGGCCGGCCGTCGCGACCAGGATCTCGGGGGCCACCTCCGGCATGGTCCACAAGCGGGTCGACTCCAGCTTGAAGTACGTGCCCGAATGCTTCACGTCGCGTCCGGCCAGCGACGCGGCGAAGAGCTTCTTGATGATCTCGACCGCCTCGAACATGCGGTTGATCCGCTCGGCGGCCTCCGGCCAGTAGCCGCCCACCACGTGCTCGTTGAGCGCCTCCCCCGAGCCGACGCCCAGCCAGTGCCGGCCCGGGTTCATCGCCGCGAGGGTCGCCGACGCCTGGGCCACCACCGCCGGATGCCACCGGAACGTCGGCGCCGTCACCGGCCCCAGGTCGCCCGTCGTGTGCTCAGCGGCTGCCGCGAGCACGTTCCAGACGAAGCCCGCCTGGCCCTGGTGCGGGGTCCAGGGCTGGAAATGGTCCGCCGCCATGACGCCGGAGAAGCCGTGCGTCTCGGCGAGCGCCGCCAGCTCCACCGCCGTGCGGGGTGCGAACTGTTCGAGCATCGCGGCATAGCCGATGGTCACCACGCCGACAGCCTAGACGCCGCGCCCGCGTGGGCTCAGAGCCGGCCGTGCAGCCGGAGCGTCCGCAACGCGCCGAGCGTGACGATGCCACGCCACTCGACCGTCTGCCCCGGCGACCAGTGCAGGAAGTCGAAGTCCCAGCCGCCGTCCTCCAGCCGCTCCTGCTCCAGCCGGTCGAGCTCCGCGGAGATCTGGGCCTCGGAGAACAGCGCCCGGCTCGGTGCGCCGGGCCGGGGCGACATATCCAGGGGCCTGAGCTTCTCGTCGTCCTGCCCGCCCTCGACGCCGATGGTCCCGTCGTCGCCCAGAGCAGGCCGCAGCCGCTCGACGGCCTGGGCCACCCGGTCCGGCTCCGGCACCGCGTCGAGGAAGCTCAGCGCGAACATGACGGTGTACCCGCCCACGGGGGTCTCACCGTCGAGCCGGGCCCAGCACCATGTGGTCGCGGCGTCGAGCCACTCGTGGCGCACCTCCAGCTCCCACAGCCGCGCGGCAATCACGAACGTGAGGAACCCGTCGTCGTTCGGCTGCATCCAGGGCGCTGCCGGGTAGTCGGCGGCGGTCGGCAGCACGTGCGGCACCCGGCCGTCCGTCAGGGCGACCGAGGCCAGCCAGTCGGCGGTCTCGGTGGCCAGCCGCATGACGTCCGGGTCGGCGTCGGCGCCCAGCTCGGCGAGCACCTCGAGCGCCGACAGCGCACCCGAGACCTGGCTGTCGGGTCCGCGCAGATCGGGCTCCAGGGCATGACCCCACCCGCCGTCGTCGTTCCGGTACGGACGCAGGGCGTCCAGGACCCGGCCGGCCGGTGCGTCGCCGGACCACACCGCGAGGCGGTGCCGCTCCAGCAGGCGGGCGTCGTCGTAGATGAACCGATGTGCGGCTCGGATGTCGATCCTCGTCCTTGTGCTCATGGCTCCGACACTAGGCAGCGGTCAGGGCGGCGTCTTCCAGAAAACGGACGGGCGTGAGGCCGGTCAGGCGGCGCACCTCGTCGGACATGTGCGCCTGGCTCGCGTACCCGGCCGTCGCCGCACGTTCCGCGAGCGGTGGCGGTGCCTGACCGGTGGACAGACCGATCAGCCGTCGCAGCCGAGCCACCCGCCCCAGCATCTTGGGCCCGTAGCCGACGGCGTCCACGGTGCGGCGATGCAGGTGCCGCTCGCTCACCCCGAGCTCCTGCGCGACGCCGGAGATCCGTGAGCCCGGCACCCCGAGCCGCCGGGCAGCGGCCGCGACGAGCTGGTCACGCTCCACCCTGCGCCGCAGCACCGCGCGGGCGAGCAGGTCCAGCCGCCCTGCCGGGTCCGCCGTGCCGAGCGCGTCGGCGAGCGCAGGGCCGACGGCGGGCCACACGTCGGCCAGCGGCACGCGCTGGTCGCGGACCTCCGACGCCGGAAGCCCGAGGACCGCACCCGCCGCGCCGGGCCGCAGCCGGATGCCGCTGGTCCGGTCCGACGGCGTGGCGGCGGACCGGGACACGACCGGCCCCGTGTCGGCGCCGACGACCACCAGCTCGCCGTCGAGCCGCACCAGGTCCACGCAGCCGTCGGGGATGATCCGCTGCTCGCAGCCGGGCGGCACGTCGTGCTCCCACAGGCAGGCGACCACCGGCAGGAGGCCGGTGGGCGGCGCGAGCTCACGGTAGGTCACGTGAACCACGCTACGTGGACCCTCTGACACTCACCCTCGTGCCGGAGCACGGGCCGCACCGGCTCCCCGCGACGCGCCCGGCCGGGCGGCGTCCAGGTGCGGGTCGAGTGTCAGTGACCGGTGGCAGAGTCATGTCGTGCCCCACACCCCGGCTCGGCCGAGCCGTCGACCCGACCCGTCCCGCGACCAGCGCCGCACCCCGTGGCGCCGCCGTGCGCTGCGGGTGGCCGCCGTCGCGGTCCCGGCCGCACTGCTGGCGGCCGGGGCCTCGTCGTACGCCGCGGTGGTCACGGGCCGCATGGCCGCCGACCCGGCCCGCGACACGCTGATCGTGCTCGCGGCGGTGAGCGCGGCGGTGGTGGTGCTGGACGCCGTGACGTGGCTGGTCGTGCAGCGCGCCGTGGCCCGGGCGGAGGCCACGCTCCGGTGCGACCTCGCCGCCGCGGCCCTGGGCCAGCCGCTGCCCGCGCTCGAGGAGCAGGCGGTGGGCGAGCTCCTGGACCGCGTCAACGGTGATCCCGAACGGCTCACCCGCGCGATCAGCGGCATCGGCATCACGCTGGGGCAGGCGGCGATCAGCCTGGTGGTGGGGTGGGTCGCCGCCGGCCTGGTGTGGTGGCCGGCCTGGATGGCGTTCCCGCTGGTGGCCGCGGTGGTGCTCCTGTTCGCACGGCGGTCGGCGCGGCCCTTGCGCGACCTCAGCAGGCGCAGCTCCGAGGCGGTCTCGGACCACATGGCGCAGCTCGAGGAGGCGGTCGCGGCCCGGGACGACCTACGCACCGCCCAGGGTCAGCGGTACGTGCTTCGGCGGTACGCCGAGCTGGCGGCGCGCCAGATCCGGCTCCGGGAGGAGTGGTCCGTCGTGTTCTCCCGGGTGCGGCTGCGCACGGAGCTGCCGCTGGACGCGCTCGTCGGGGCCGTGCTCGTCGGCGGGGTGTGGGCCGTCACGGGCGGCACGCTCGACGTCGCTCGGCTGGTCACGCTGTGGCTGCTCGTCACGGGGTTCGTCGGCCGGGTGGACGTCCTGGGCCGCCTCCTGCCCCGGGTCGAGGAGGCGATCGGCACGTTCCAGCGCGTACGCGAGCTGCTGGCCGTTCCCCAGGAACCCGTCGGCGGCGCGGCCTTCCCCGCGCGGGACGCCGGGGTCGACGTCGAGCTGCGCGACCTGACCTTCGGGTACGGCGGCGGCTTCACCCTGGGCCCGCTGTCGCTCACCATCTCGGCGGGCAGCACCTGCGCGCTGGTGGGACGCACGGGCTCGGGCAAGACGACGCTGACCAAGATGCTGTCCCGTGCGGTCGACACACCCGTCGGCAGCGTCTTCCTGGACGGCCGGGACATCACCGGGCTTGACCTGCACGAGCTGCGCACGCGGGTCGGCGTCGTGGGGCAGCGCACCGAGATCCTCGCCGCGACGCTCGCCGACAACATCACGCTCTGGGCGCCCGTGCCGGCGGAACGCGTGGAGCGGGCGGTGGACGCGCTCGGCCTGCGGGCCTGGGTCGAATCGCTCCCGCAGGGCCTGGACACCCGCCTCGGGTCCGACGGCGTGACCCTGTCAGCCGGGGAGGAGCAGCTCGTCGCCTTCGCGCGGCTCCTGGTGCGCGATGTCGAGGTGGTCGTGCTCGACGAGGCGACGGCCCGGATGGACCCGGCCACGGCGGAACGGGTCACCCTCGCCGCCCGGGCGCTCCTGGCGGGCCGCACGGCGCTGGTCGTCGCGCACCGGCTGCCCACCGCACGGCACGCCGACACCGTGGCGGTGCTCGACGGCGGGCGCCTGGTGGAGCACGGCCCCTGGGACCGGCTGGCGGCGTCCGACGGACACTTCGCCCAGCTCGTCGCCGCCGCAGGCCTCGGGTACGCGGACGGCGGGCGGACGACCCCGCAGGCTTCCGGGGAGGTGGCCGGCGCCGCCGATCCCGCCGCGAACCTGTCGGCGCAGGCCACGTCCGGTGCCGTCGGCGCCGCGGGTGTCTCCGGTGCCGTCTGTGCTGACCGTGCTGACCGTGCCGACCGTGCCGACCGTGCGGCGAGCGCCGCCGCGTCCGGACCGAGCCACGATCCCGCACCGCCGCCCCGCACGTCGATGGTGCGTGCCGTGTGGAGCACGCTGCGCGCCCGCCCGCTCGGCCTGCTACTCCCGGCGGTCGTGTGGGAGCTCGCGGACTACCTCACCTCGACCGGCCTGATCGTCGGGTGGCTGTGGGCGTCGCTCGTCGTCGACCTGGAGCAGGGCTCGGCGCCCTGGCTGCTGGTGTGCGCGATCCTGGCGGCGGTGGTGACGAACACGCTGCTGCCGTTCACGGTCCGGCTGACGAGCGCCCGCTGGTGGGCCGACTCTCGGTTACGTCTCCGGCTCGCCGTCCTGCGCGGGCAGACGGCGCAGCGCCGCACCGTGCGCGACGCGCCCGGCGAGATCGCCGCGCGCGCCCAGGAGGAGTACCGGCTCACCGGTCACACCCAGGCCTGGCGCGAGGTCCTCACCGGACCGTTCACCCTGGCGCTGCTCGTGGTGCTGAGCGGCAGCCTGCTCGCCGGCGCGATCGGGCTGGCCATGGCGGCGGTGATGTTCGCGGCGCAGGTGCTGGGCAGCCGGTCCGTCGCGGCCGCCGCACGCCGCGCGGGTGACGCCGCGGCGGAGCTGGGCCGCCTGCTCGGGTCGGCGCTCGACGCCGTACGCACCGTCAAGCTCGGGGCCGCGACCGGCGGCGTCCTCGCTCAGGTGGCCCGGGTGGACGGTCGACGCGTGCAGGCTTCCCTGCGCGAGGAGCGCACCGACTTTCTCGTCGGACTGGCGCCCTCCGTGCTCAGCAGGATCGCGGCGGTCCTGGCGTGGGCGCTGCACCTGAACGGCACCTGGTCGCTGGCGACCACCCTGCTGGTCAGCACCTCGATCGGCACGTTCAGCTGGATCGGGTACGGGCTGGGTGAGCTCGTCACCAGCGGGGCGTCCGCCCGCCGCTGGGTCGAGGTGACGTCCCGGTACGCCGGCACCGAACGGCTCGCCGACGTGCCCGACGACCTGGACCTGTTCGCCGGTACGGCCAACCCTCCGGCGCCGGCACCCGGGGTGTCGGGCGAGCTGCGGGAGCTGCGGCTCGACGGCGTGAGCGCGACGCACGACGACGGCACGGTGGGCGTCGCGGGCGTGGACCTCACCGTGCGGCGCGGCGAGCTCGTCCTGGTGGTGGGCCGGGTCGGGTCGGGCAAGTCGTCGCTGCTCGGGGCGCTGTCGGGTCTCGTCGACGTCGGCGGGCGGCTGACCTGGAACGGCGCCGACGTCACCGATCCGGAGACGTTCCTGCGCCCGCCCCGCGTGGCGCACGTCGCGCAGGTGCCGCACGTCGTGTCGGGAACCCTCGCCGACAACGTGCGGCTCGACCACGACCGCCCCCTCACCGGCCCGGTCGACGCCGCCGGGCTGGCCCGTGACGTCGCCGAGGCGGGCGGCACCGCCACCCTGGTGGGGCACCGTGGCCTGCGCCTCTCGGGCGGTCAGGTGCAACGTCTGGGGCTGGCCCGGGCGTTGGCCACGGGGTCCGACCTGATCCTCGTGGACGACGTCTCCTCCGCCCTCGACGCGGTCACCGAGGCGGAGGTGTGGTCAGGGCTGCGGGCCGCCGGCGCCACCGTGCTCGGCACGACGTCCCGCGCGGCGACCCTGGCCGCCGCCGACCGGGTGCTCGTGCTCGAGCACGGGCGCGTCGCCGCCGTCGGGCACTGGCGTGACCTGGAACCGCGCTGGTCCCACCTCGCCGGGTGACGGGCCGCCGGCTCGCCGGCCGAGGCGTCGGCCGCGACGGTCTCGACCCACCTGCAGCACATCGCCGGCGACACGGCCGCTGCCTGTGGAAAGCGTGCACTTCGGCTTGCTCGAATCTGGGACACTGGTGCGCATGAGCATCCCTGCCTCCTCCGGGCCGACGGACCCGGCCGCGACCACACCAGCCCTCGACTCCTCGACCGCCGAGGTCACCGGCGCCGACGTCGTACGCGCGGTGGTCAAGGAGGTACCGGACAAGGTCAGCACGGACGGGCTCGAGACGAAGTTCGACGAGCGCTGGACCGCCGAGAAGACCTTCGCGTTCGACCGCACCAAGACGCGCGACGAGATCTACTCGATCGACACGCCGCCGCCGACCGCGTCGGGATCGCTGCACGTGGGACACGTGTTCAGCTACACGCACACGGACATCGTGGCGCGCTTCAAGCGCATGCGCGGCCTCGAGGTCTTCTACCCCATGGGCTGGGACGACAACGGCCTGCCCACCGAGCGCCGCGTCCAGAACTACTACGGCGTGCGCGTCGACCTGTCGCTGCCCTACGACCCGGACTTCACCCCGCCGTTCGAGGGCACCGGCAAGAGCGTCAAGGCCGCCGACCAGGTCCCGATCAGCCGCCGCAACTTCGTCGAGCTGTGCGAGCGTCTGACCGCCGAGGACGAGAAGCAGTTCGAGGAGCTGTGGCGCCGCCTCGGCATCTCGGTGGACTGGGCACAGACGTATCAGACCATCGGCGACAGCTCGCGCGCCACGGCGCAGCGTGCCTTCGTGCGCAACCTGCAGCGCGGTGAGGCCTACCAGGCCGAGGCGCCGGGCCTGTGGGACGTCACGTTCCAGACCGCCGTCGCGCAGGCCGAGCTGGAGGCCCGGGACTACCCCGGCCACTTCCACAAGGTCGCGTTCCACCAGGCCGACGGCGAGCCGGTCTACATCGAGACCACCCGCCCGGAGCTGATCCCCGCCGTCGTCGCGCTCATCGCACACCCGGACGACGAGCGCTACCAGCACCTGTTCGGCACGACCGTGAAGTCGCCGCTGTTCGGTGTCGAGGTCCCCGTGCTTGCCCACCACCTGGCCGAGCCGGACAAGGGCGCGGGCATCGCGATGTGCTGCACCTTCGGTGACCTCACCGACGTGCAGTGGTGGCGCGAGCTGCAGCTGCCGACCCGCTCGATCATCAACCGCGACGGCCGCATCACGCGTGAGGTGCCGGAGTGGCTCGCGGGCGGCCCGGGCGCCGAGCTGTTCGAGGCGGAGGTCGCGGGCAAGACGACGTTCAGCGCCCGCAAGGCGATCGTCGACGCGCTCACCGCGTCGGGCGACATGCCGACCGAGCCGGTGGCCACGCAGCGCAAGGCGAACTTCTTCGAGAAGGGCGACAAGCCCCTCGAGATCGTGACCTCGCGCCAGTGGTACATCCGCAACGGCGGTCGCGACAAGGAGCTGCGCGAGGAGCTGCTGGCCCGCGGCAAGGAGCTCGACTTCCACCCGGACTTCATGCGGGTGCGGTACGAGAACTGGGTCAACGGCCTCAACGGCGACTGGCTCGTGAGCCGGCAGCGCTTCTTCGGTGTCGCGATCCCGCTGTGGTACCCGGTCGACGCGAACGGCGAGGTCGACTACGACCACCCGATCGTCCCGGCCGAGGAGTCGCTGCCGATCGACCCGACCTCGCAGGCGCCCGCCGGCTACACGGAGGACCAGCGCGGCCAGGCCGGCGGTTTCGTCGGCGACGCCGACGTCATGGACACCTGGGCCACCTCCTCCCTGACCCCGCAGATCGTCGCCGGCTGGGAGCGGGACCAGGACCTCTTCGACCGCGTCTACCCGATGGACCTGCGCCCCCAGGGTCAGGACATCATCCGCACGTGGCTGTTCTCCACCGTCGTGCGCTCGCACCTGGAGAACCGGGTGCTGCCGTGGAAGAACGCCACGATCAGCGGCTGGATCCTCGACCCGGACCGCAAGAAGATGTCGAAGTCCAAGGGCAACGTCGTCACGCCCATGGACCTGCTCGTGGAGCACGGCTCGGACGCGGTGCGGTACTGGGCGGCGTCGGCCCGCCTGGGCACGGACGCAGCGTTCGAGGTGGGGCAGATGAAGATCGGTCGCCGCCTGGCGATCAAGGTCCTCAACGCCTCGAAGTTCGCGCTGTCGTTCGGCGGCGGCGCGGGCAGCGAGATCGCGCTCGACCCGGCGGCCGTGACCGTCGCTCTCGACCGGTCGATGCTCGCCGGCCTGGGAGGCGTCGTCGAGCAGGCCACCGCGGCGCTGGAGTCCTACGACCACACGCGCGCGCTCGAGCTCACGGAGACGTTCTTCTGGGCGTTCTGCGACGACTACCTCGAGCTCGTCAAGGACCGTGCCTACGGCGCCGGTGCCGACTCGGCGGACGTCTCCCCCGAGACGACGTCGGCCCGCACCACCCTGGCGATCGCGCTCGACACCATGCTGCGGCTCCTGGCGCCCTACCTGCCGTTCGCCACGGAAGAGGTCTGGTCCTGGTGGCGCGAGGGTTCGGTGCACCGTGCGGAGTGGCCCGACGCGGAGCCGCTGCGTGCGGCGTCCGGTGACGCCGACCCTGCCGACCTCGCGGCGGCTGGGCACGCCCTGGCGGCACTGCGCAAGGTGAAGTCCGAGGCCAAGGCATCGATGCGGACACCGATCCTGGCGGCGTCACTGGCGGTGCCGGCAGCGTCCCTGACGGCCGTCCGGACGGCCGTCGAGGACATCAAGGCCGCGGGCCGCGTCACCGGTGCGCTCGACCTGGTCGCGGCTGCCGAGGGCCAGGGTGACCAGGCGGTACAGGGCGGGATGGTCGTGACGTCGAGCGAGCTGGGCGAGGCCCCGCCCCGCAACAAGGGCTGACTTTTCGCCCATCGGCGCGGACCGTGCCGAGCCAGACGGGGCGAGCCAGACCGGGGCAAGACAGAACCGGGGCGGTGGTGCTGAGCAGCACCACCGCCCCGGTCTTTTGTCTCCGTGCTGCCAGAGATCGGTCGGAGGCACGGTGCGCCACACGCGTGGCGCACCGGCCCGGTACGTCAGTTGAGCATCAGCACCACTGCGTCGCCGGCCTCGGCAGCCGCACCGTAGAACGCGGCCAGCTCGCCGTACGCCTGCGCCAGGCGCTCGGCGTCCGTCTCGGCGGCGTGCTCGCTCGGGTCCGGGCAGACGTCCTCGTCGCACAGCCGGGTGGCGTCGGCGAGCGGTGCCAGGGTGTCGAACGACGTGCCGACCAGGAACGCGGCGGCCTTCTCCACATCCTCGGGGCCCAGGTAGCGCACCGGCGTGATTCCCTCGGCAGCCCCGAGCGCGGCACCGCCCTGCACCGGGTCGACGGGCATCTCGCCGTGGACCCGCAGCACGTTGTGCAGCGGACCCCAGACGGTACCGATGCTGAAGTACCTCGCCTCCTGTGCCGGGAGGTCCATCTGGACCCATTCGCCCGCGAGCTCGTCGATGTGCTCCAGCGCCCAGGTCGGATCGGTCCGTGCCTTGTCGAAGTCGTCGGCGGCAAGCCGCGCGTACTCACAATGAATCATCCCCATGGCCCGTGACCGTACCGATAATGCGTTTCCGTGTGTATGGGCAAAACGGACACATTTCGATGCAACATTTTCCCATACACGGTAAAACGGAAATTCCATACGAACTGATGCCCGTTCTGGGGTCTTTAGTCCCCCAGAACGGGCATCAGAATTCACACCGAATTCACGTGCGCGGTCAGTGCAACCTTCGATCATCCCCCGACATGCTCGCGAGCGCCTCCGTTGGCGTGCCTTCGTCACGCCAGCGCAGCGTCGCCGCGACCCCGTCCATGAGCTCGACCGATCCCTCCGGCGCGAACGTCAGGCCGGCGTCCTGCCCCACCGCGGCGCGCACGAGCGCCACCGAGGCCGGCAGCTCCTCCAGCTGCTCCGTCACGCCCAGCGCCTCGAGCTCGGACCGGGACGACGCGATGTGCATCGGGTCCGGCCCGATCCAGAGCTTGCGGCCGTTCATGGGCGAGCCGCCCGTGCCGTACTCCTCGGCCAGGACGAGTTCCTTGACCTGTCCTCGGGCGAGCACCGAGACGACGTCGCCCACCGAGGTCACCGCGTTCGACTCACGGCCGAGCTCCTGCCGCAGCTCCGCCAGGACGCGCTCTCTGCGGCGCTCCCGGTACGAGTCGAGGGCCTCACCGACGCGTTCGGCGAACGCGCCCTCGTGGACACCGCCGCCGCTGCGGCCGCCGCCCGAGACCTCGACCACCTTCTCCGTGGTCGGCGCCGTCAGCGCCGCACGGACCAGGGCGACAGCCCGCACGTCCCCCGTCAGCAGCACCAGCTCCGGCCTGGACTCGGCGACCCGACGTTCGATCTCGGTAGCCACGGCGGCCGCGTTGCGCTCCCACGAGTCCTCGGCACGGGACTCGATGCGCGCACGCTTGACCTCGTTGGACCCGGACTTCTCGATCTCGTCGTGCGGCGCCTGGAAGGTGCTGTGCTCCTTGCCGCCCGGCCCCGCCCGCAGGAAGTCGGCACCCTGCCGGTCCACCGCCACCTTGAGCAGCTCCACGGACTCGTCGGCGGCCAGCGCCGCCTGCAGCAGCGCCGGCACCGCTGCCCATGAGCTCGTCGTCGCGGTCGGCGGGTTGTTCACCACGCGGTCCACCAGCACACCCGTGTCGTCCGCTATGACCACACGGCCGTGCGGCCCCGGGACCCTCGTGGGCCGCAACACCACCTCTTGGATCGCGTCGAGCACGGCGTTCGGCGCCCCTTGCTGCGCCAGATCCTTGCGCGCCGCGTTCCAACGACCTTCGACGTCGCGGTCGGCGGCCTGCTCGGACGGCGTCGCGTCCAGGTGCAGTGTCGCAAAGGGGCCCGGGTGGCCGAGGAGGGGTTTGAGCCAGTCGATCTTCATTCGAACCTCCGCGTCTCCCGCCGAGGTCGAAGTGATGCCCTACCGCACGACCTCGCCCCGGCGTTCCCTCCAGGAAACGACGGATCGCGGGCACACGCCACCCCCAGGCGGGAATTACCTGTGACCGGAGCACCAAGTTTCTGCCACCCGACGTCGATCAACGACCCGCAAAGGGTCAAGCGACGACAAGTGCTAACCCCTTCAAGCGTATGTGTCGACCTCAGGGAGGTTGTCGCCCTTGTGCCGCGCTGCGATCACCTCGTGGTGGCGGATCACCTCGCTCACGATGAACTGGCGGAACTGCACGGCGAACTCGGGGTCGAGGCCCGACTCCTCGGCGATCGCCGTGAGCCGGGCGATCTGCTGCTGATCGCGCGACGGGTCCGCCGGCGGAAGGCCACCCACCGCCTTCAGCTCTCCGACCCTCCGCGTCATCTTGAACCGCTCGGCGAGCAGGTGGACGAGCGCCGCGTCGATGTTGTCGATGCTCCCGCGGAGCCGGATGATCTCGGACGGCACCGGAGCACTGGTCGGTTCGTTGTCAGACACAGGAAGAGGCTAACCCGCCCGGGGGGATCACCGGCGAAGGCTGTTCCGACCTGCAACGTGGATCGGCTACAGTCTGGCGAGCAGGCACGCAACTTGGTGAAGGCCCAGAACTCTGGCTTCACCTCTTCAAGACTTCAACGGAGAGCAGCAGATGACACTCGCCACGTCGCCGGCCTTGGTGGAGGTGCCAGAAGGCACCAGCATCAACACGATCCTCGCGGACCGCGTGGCACGCTCCGGAGACGAGGCGCTCATCGAGCGGCGTGAGACCCCGAACGGCCCGTGGACCGCGGTGTCGGCCCGTCAGTTCGAGGACGAGGTCCTCGCCGTCGCCCGCGGCCTGGTGGCCCGCGGCGTCGGACCTGGCGACCGCGTGGCGATCATGTCGCGCACCCGCTACGAGTGGACCCTGATCGACTTCGCCATCTGGGCCGCCGGCGCCGTGGCCGTGCCGGTCTACGAGACGTCCTCGGCAGAGCAGGTCCAGTGGATCCTGTCCGACGCGGACGTGCGCCTGATCGTCGTCGAGTCCCGTGCGCACGCCGAGACGGTCCGCAGCGTGCGCGCCAGCCTGCCCACGCTCGAGGACATCCTCCTCATCGACGACGACGCCGTCCTCGACCTGCGCAAGGGTGGCACCAACCTCTCCGCCGGCATCGTCGCCGAACGCCGCGACGCCGTCCGCCGCGACGACCTGGCGACCATCATCTACACCTCCGGCTCCACCGGCCGACCCAAGGGTGTCGAGCTCACGCACGGCAACTTCGCGCACCTCTCGATGAATGCAGCCGTCGGCATCCCGGAGCTGCTGCAGGCCGAGAACGCCCGCACGCTCCTGTTCCTCCCCCTCGCGCACGTGTTCGCGCGCTTCGTCGAGGTCGCGACGATCGCTGGCAGCGCCGTGCTGGGCCACGCCCCGGACATCAAGAACCTCGTGGCCGACCTGGGCACCTTCCGCCCGACCTACCTGCTCGCCGTGCCGCGCGTGTTCGAGAAGGTCTACAACAGCGCCGAGCAGAAGGCGTCGTCGGGCCTCAAGGCCAAGATCTTCACCTGGTCCGCCCGGGTCGCCGAGGACTGGTCCCGGGCCATGGACGCCCCGGACGGCCCCGGACGCGCGCTCCGGACGAAGCACGCGATCGCCGACAAGCTCGTCTACAGCAAGCTCAAGGCCACCATGGGCGGCCAGCTGAAGTGGGCGGTCTCCGGCGGCGCGCCCCTCGGCGAACGCCTCGGCCACTTCTTCCGCGGCGCGTGCGTGACCATCCTCGAGGGGTACGGCCTCACCGAGACCACCGCCCCGACCGCGGTCAACCGCCCCGGACAGATCGTGATCGGCTCGGTGGGCCCGGCCTTCTTCGGCACGGACATCAGCATCGCGGACGACGGCGAGGTGCTGCTGCGTGGGCCGCACATCTTCCGCGGCTACCGCAACGAGCCGCAGCTGACCGACGAGGCGTTCGCGGGCGGCTGGTTCCGCACCGGTGACCTCGGCCGCCTCGACGAGCACGGCCACCTGCACATCACGGGCCGCAAGAAGGAGATCATCGTGACGGCCGGCGGCAAGAACGTCGCCCCGGCCGTCCTCGAGGACCGCATGCGCGCCCACCCGATCGTCAGCCAGGTGGTCGTGGTCGGCGACCAGCGTCCCTTCATCGGCGCCCTCGTCACGCTCGACGCCGAGATGCTGCCCGGCTGGTGCGCGGCGAACGGCCTGCCCAAGCTGTCCGTGGCGGAGGCCCGCGTGCACCCGAAGGTGCTGGCCGAGCTCGACAAGGCGGTCGCCCACGCGAACGAGGCGGTGTCCAAGGCCGAGTCGATCCGCAGGATCACGGTGCTCGACATCGACTTCACCGAGGCCAACGGGTACCTCACGCCGTCCATCAAGGTGAAGCGCTCCAAGGTGATCGCCGACTTCGCGAGCACCATCGACGCCCTGTACGCGCCGGTGCCGCAGACCAGGGCCACCGCCGCGCGCTGACGGTCCGGGCCCGACCCGCCCTGACGCATCACGCAAGAACGCCTGCCCGGTCCCGACCAGCTCGACCACGAGGTCGAGCCTGTCGAGACCCGGCAGGCGTTCTTGCTGTGTGCCCGGCCCTTCGGTCCGCTACGCGCTCTTCTCGCGCGGCTGACGGCCTCGCACGGGGTTCTTGCGCGGCACCACCGTCGGGTTCACGTTGTCGAGCACCACGTCGCGGGTGATGACCACACGCTCGATGTCGTCGCGGCTCGGCACGTCGAACATGACCTGCTGGAGCACCTCTTCGAGGATCGCCCGCAAGCCACGTGCGCCGGTCCCGCGGAGCAGGGCCTGCTCCGCGATGGCGCCGACGGCGGGCTCGTCGAACTCGAGCTCCACACCGTCGATCTCGAACATGCGCTTGTACTGCTTCACGAGGGCGTTCTTGGGCTCCGTGAGGATCCGTACCAGGGCGTCCCGGTCGAGCGGCGAGACGGACGCGATGACGGGCAGCCGGCCGATGAACTCGGGGATCAGGCCGTACTTCTGCAGGTCCTCGGGCCGGACCTCGGCGAAGAGGTCCTCGTCGACCGCGATCGACTCCATGGGGGCGCTGAACCCGATGCCGCGCTTGCGGGACCGGGCGGCGACGATGTCGTCCAGCCCTGCGAAGGCGCCCGCCACGATGAACAGCACGTTCGTCGTGTCGATCTGGATGAACTCCTGGTGCGGGTGCTTGCGCCCGCCCTGCGGCGGCACCGATGCGGTGGTGCCCTCGATGATCTTCAGAAGCGCCTGCTGGACGCCCTCGCCGGACACGTCGCGCGTGATCGACGGGTTCTCCGCCTTGCGGGCCACCTTGTCGACCTCGTCGATGTAGATGATGCCCGTCTCGGCCTTCTTGACGTCGTAGTCCGCGGCCTGGATCAGCTTGAGCAGGATGTTCTCGACGTCCTCGCCCACGTAGCCGGCCTCGGTGAGAGCGGTCGCGTCGGCGATCGCGAACGGCACGTTGAGCATCTTGGCCAGCGTCTGCGCCAGATAGGTCTTACCCGTGCCCGTGGGGCCGATGAGCAGGATGTTGGACTTGGCGATCTCCACCGGGTCCTGATCGTCCGGGCTGATCGACCGGCCGGCCTCGCCGGCCTGGATACGCTTGTAGTGGTTGTAGACCGCGACGGCCAGGGCGCGCTTGGCGGGGTCCTGGCCGATGATGTACTGCTCGAGGAAGTCGAAGATCTCGCGAGGCTTGGGCAGCTCTGTCAGCCCGAGCTCGGCTGCCTCACCGAGCTCTTCCTCGATGATCTCGTTGCACAGCTCGATGCACTCGTCGCAGATGTACACGCCCGGCCCGGCGATCAGCTTCTTCACCTGCTTCTGCGACTTGCCGCAGAAGTTGCACTTCAGCAGTTCCGCGCCGTCACCGATTCGCACCACTACCTGTCTCCTCGCCTTGTGCACCCTCACGGAGTCCCGCACAGGCCGGTTGACCCAGCAGATCCGCAACGTCGAGCGGTCTTACATCCATTCCACACCACCGGTGGCCTGTTGTCAGCCCGGCGGCCCGGCGGGTCGCACGACCGATATTCACCACATCATGACAATTTTGTCATGTTCTGTGCAGCGTGTCCCACCATGCCCGACGCCGGGGCGTGTCGTCCACCGGTATTGGTGGCGCGCCCCGGCGTCAGGAAGCGGACTCGACGAGACCGAGAGATCAGTTCGTCACTACTGCGACGGGCTTGCGCGACTCGAGCACCTCGTCGACCAGGCCGTACTCCTTGGCCTGTGCGGCGGTCAGGATCTTGTCCCGCTCGATGTCGTCCCGCACCTGGGCCAGCGGCTTGCCACTGTGCGTCGACAGCGTCAGCTCGAGCCACTCGCGCATGCGGATGAGCTCGTTCGCGTGGATCTCGATGTCCGAGGCCTGCGCGTAGCCGCCACCCTCCATCGCGGGCTGGTGGATCAGCACACGGGAGTTCGGGAGCGCCAGACGCTTGCCCGGCTGGCCGGCGGCCAGCAGGACGGCCGCGGCCGACGCCGCCTGGCCCAGGCAGGTGGTCTGGATCTGCGGCTTGATGAACTGCATGGTGTCGTACAGCGCAGTCATGGCCGTGAACGAGCCACCCGGGGAGTTGATGTAGATCGAGATGTCACGGTCCGGGTCCTGGGTCTCCAGGACCAGCAGCTGGGCCATGACGTCGTCGGCGGACGCGTCGTCGACCTGGACACCCAGGAAGATGATGCGGTCCTCGAACAGCTTGGTGTACGGGTCCTGGCGCTTGAAGCCGTACGCGGTGCGCTCCTCGAACTGCGGAAGCACGTAGCGCGCGGACGGCGTGGCGCCGGCGGTGGCATAAGGCAGCCCCATGCCCGAGTGGGCGCGTGCACCGGCAAGGCGCTCTGCGGCTGCGATGAACTGGGCTTCAGGACTCACGATGGTCTCCTCGCAATAAAGGTAAGTATGCGTTTCCGGGCGGTCAGCTGGCCATGCCGCCGCCGCCGGCCAGCGCGGCGGTCTCGACGACGTGATCGACGAAGCCGTACTCCAGCGCCTCGGAGGCCGTGAACCAGTTGTCCCGGTCGTTGTCCTTGATGATCTTCTCGATCGGCTGCCCGGTCTGCTCGGACGTCAGCTCGGCGAGCACCTTCTTCATGTGCATGATGAGCTGCGCACCGATGCGTACGTCGGTCGCGGTTCCGCCGACGCCACCCGACGGCTGGTGCATCAGCACGCGGGCGTGGGGCGTGATGTACCGCTTGCCCTTCGTGCCGGAGGACAGCAGGAACTGTCCCATGGATGCAGCCATCCCCATCGCGACGGTCGCCACGTCCGGCTTGATGAACTGCATGGTGTCGTAGATCGCCATGCCGGCCGTGATGGAGCCGCCGGGCGAGTTGATGTACAGCCAGATGTCCTTGTCGGGGTCCTCGGCCGCGAGAAGCATCATCTGCGCGCTGATCGCGTTCGCGTTCTCATCGCGCACCTCCGACCCCAGCCAGATGATGCGCTCCTTGAGCAGCCGGTTGTAGATGGAGTCGTTGAGCCCGAAGCCAGCACCCTCCGTCCGCGCTACCGGCCCAGCATCCATCCGCAGCAGATCGTTCACGTCCATCTCCTCGGTTCTGACTCTCGTCTTTGGACCACGTCCTACGACGTCGTGTCGCTCGACCCTAACGTGCCCCTGCCCGCCTGAACTCCCGATCCGGCGGCCGTTTCGCCTACAGCGCATCGGTGCTGCCCACGGCGAAGTCAGGGGGAACGCCGACGGCGGTCCGCACCCTCACGCCGAGGGTGCGGACCGCCGTCCGGCGTCATGCTTCAGCCCTGTCGGGCCGGGTGTGCGTCAGGCCTTGGCGGGCTCCGACGACTCCGGCTCGGAGCCCTCCGCGGGCGTCTCGGACGCCTCGTCGTCAGCGGCCTCCTGGGCCTGTGCCATCGCGTCGTTGAGCGCGGCCTGGGCCTCATCGGCATCTTCCGAGCCGATGAACTCGCTCAGGTCGACGACGTTGCCGTCGGAGTCCTTGACCTCGATCTGGCGCAGCGCGACCGCGAGGGCCTTCGAGCGCGCGACCTCGCCGACCATGGCGGGGATCTGACCGCCCTGCTCGAGGGTCTGGATGAACTCGCTCGGCTCCATGCCGTACTGCTGCGAGGCGCTCACCAGGTACTCGACGAGCTCGCCCTGGCTCACCTGCACCTTGAGCTTCTCGGCGAGGGTGTCGAGCAGGATCTGGTTCTTGATCGCCTTGGTCGCGTCCTCGGTGACCTCGGCGCGGTGCTCGTCGTCCTCCAGGCGGCTCTCGGACTCGAGGTGGCGGTGCACCTCGGCCTGGACCACACCGGTGGGCACGGGGACCTCGACGGTCTCCAGCAGCTTCTCCATGAGGGCGTCACGGGCGGTGACGGCCTGGTTGGAGGTCTTGATGCCGGCGACCTGGGTCCTCAGGTCCTCCTTGAGCTCGTCCAGCGTGTCGAACTCCGAGGCGAGCTGGGCGAAGTCGTCGTCCACCTCGGGGAGGTCGCGCTGCTTGACCGAGGTGGCGGTGACGGTGACGTCCGCCTCCTTGCCCTCGTGGTCGCCGCCGGCCAGCGGCGCCTTGAAGGTGGTGGTCTCGCCGGCGGACAGGCCGGTCAGGGCCTCGTCCAGGCCCTCGAGCATGTTGCCGGAGCCGATCTGGTACGAGACGCCCGACACGGAGTCGACCTCCTCGTCACCGATGACGGCCTTCAGGTCGATGACGATGTAGTCGCCCTCGACGGCCGGGCGGTCCACGCCCACCAGGGTGCCGAAGCGCTCCCGCAGGGCGTCCATGCGCTCGGTGACGTCCTCGTCCGTGACCTGCGTGGACTCGACGGTCAGGTCGACGGCGGACAGGTCGGGCAGCTCGATCTCCGGGCGCACCTCGACCTCGGCCGTGAACTTCAGCTGGCCCTCGCCGGCCTTGGCCGGGATGTCGGTGACGTCGATCTCCGGCTGGGCGAGCGGACGAAGGTCGGTCTCGCCGAGCGCGTCACGGTAGAAACCGGAGAGGCCGTCGTTCACGGCGTGCTCGATCACGGCGCCCCAGCCGACCCGCTGGTCGATGATGCGCGGGGGCACCTTGCCCTTGCGGAAGCCGGGGATGTTCACCTGCTCCGCGATGTGCTCGTAGGCGTGATCGATGCTCGGCTTGAGCTCGTCGTAGTCCACCTCGACGGTCAGCTTGACCTTGGTGGGCTCCAAGGTCTCGACGGCGCTCTTCACTTCGATGGTCTCCAGAATGTCGGGGGTGCGCGCACGCCGGCGTACTGCGTCCCGGGGTGGCGCGGGGATGCTCAACTCAGTTGCGGCTGCTCGCTGAAAGCGATGTGCGCCAGGCGCACGGGCAACCCGTCAATGGTACGCCCCACGACCACAGGCGCCGAATGCAACCTGGTGTCGTGCCGCACACCGTCAGCGTCCCATCCCTGCCGTGAGCCCGGCGACGATCTGCCGGGTGGCAACCAGGAAGAGGAGCACCAACGGGAGCGTAGCAATGACGAGGCCGGCGAACAGCGTGGACCACGACGTCTGGTACTCGCCGAAGAACGTGGTCAGGCCGACCGGCAGCGTGTACTGGGCGCGGTCGCGCACGAGGATCAGCGGATAGAAGAAGTCATTCCAGATCGGCACGAAGCGGAACACCACCACGGTCGCGACGGCGGGCCGCACGAGCGGGAGCAGCACCGACCAGAAGGTGCGCAGCGGCCCCGCGCCGTCGATCCGGGCGGCGTCCTCCAGCTCGACCGGCAGCTGCCGCAGGAACGTCGACAGCACGAAGACCGAGAACGGGATGGAGACCGCCGCGTAGACCAGGATCAGGCCGGTCCGGGTGGACGCGAGCCCTACACGATCGAGCAGGTAGAAGATCGGCACGATCATGAGGAACACGGGCATCATCAGGCCCGAGACGAAGACCTGCTCGATCACGCCCATGAGCCGCGAGCGCGAGCGGGCCAGCGCGTATGCCGCCAGCAGGGACACAGCAGTGGACAGGACCACCGAGGCCGTGGTGACGAGGACCGAGTTGAGGAAGTACGTCGAGAACGACGCCTCCACCCAGGCCTCCTGGTAGGCGTCGAACGACGGGCTCACGGGCAGTCCGAGCGGCTCGGCCACCAGCTCCTGGTCCGACCGGAACGAGTTCCAGACCATGATCAGCAGGGGCAGCAGCGCGACGGCCGCGTAGCCCCACAGCACGACGTGCACGGCGGCGCGCTTCACGTCAGGCCCCGCTCGACCTTGCGGAACCAGCGCGTGAACAGCACCGACACCCCGACGATCACGACGAACAGGACGATCGCCACCGCTGACGAGATACCTATCGCGTTGGAGGCGCCCGAGTTGAACGCCGTGCGGTAGAAGAGGAGCGACATGACGTCGGTGGCGCCCGCCGGGCTGCCGTTGGACCCGCCCAGGGCGTACGGGATCGGGAACGCCTCCATGGAGAAGATGAACGTCAGCACGCTCACGGTGCCGATCACCGGCAGCAGCATGGGCAGGGTGACGTGCCAGAACCGTTGGCGGGAGGTGGCGCCGTCGAGCATCGCGGCCTCCTCCATGGTGGGGTCCAGCGACCCGAGCGCGGCGCCGTAGATCAGGAGCGGGAACCCCACCCACTGCCAGGCGGTGACCAGGACGACCACCCAGAGGGCCGTGTCGGGGTCGCCCAGCCACGGCTGGGCGACGGACCCGAGGCCGAGGGCGCGCAGGGCGGCGTTCACCGGGCCGAACAGCGGCGAGAGCAGCAGCGACCACAGGTACCCGACGACCAGGGGTGAGACGAGGTACGGCATCGTGTACAGCACCTGGAAGAGCCGGCGTACGCGTTCCCGCCGGTGCAGCACGTACGCCAGCAGCAGGCCCACGGAGTTCTGCACGACCATCGCGCCGGCGAACAGGAGCGCGTTGTGCGCGAACGCCCGCGGCAGCTGGCTGCGGTACGGCTCGGTGGTGAACAGCGCGACGAAGTTGTCCAGCCCGACGAAGGCCTCCTGCGCGGTGCCGCGCCAGGAGAACAGGGAGTACGTCAGCGCCGTCGCCATGGGGTAGAGCACGAAGATGCCGAACAGCGCTGCCGCGGGCAGCAGGAAGAGCAGTGCTACGGGGGTGGGCAGCGCCGCTGTGCGACGGCCGCTCACTCGCCCGGTGTCCACCAGGCCGACAGGCCGTCCTGGACGATCTGCGCGGCACCTTCGGCGTCGACGTCGCCGAGGAACAGCTTCTGGCCCGCCTCACCCATCAGGTCCGTGCCCACGGGGTCGCCGTAGCGGTAGTCGACGAGCAGCAGGTACGGCGCGGGGTTCTCCTGGTACAGGTCCCACATCTCCTGCTGGAGCGGGTCGGAGTACTCGACGCCGGGGATCGGCGAGAACTGCTTGAGCTCGTCGGCGACCAGCTGCCCGAACTCCGGCGTGGCCAGCCAGTTCAGCAGGGTCTCCGCCTCCTGGGGGTGCTCGGTGGTGGCCGAGAGGCCCCAGCTGCCGTCCGCGTACCCGGCGGTGACCGGGTGGTCGAGGGCCGACCCGGGCGGCGGGGGCACCTGGAACACACCGAGGTCGAGGTCCGGGTTGGCCTCCTGGAAGAACGCCAGCTCGTACGAGCCGCCGGCGAACATCGCCGCCTGCTCGGACGTGAACAGCACCTGCGCGTCCGTGTACGCCACGCCGGTCACGTCCTCGGGCATGTACTTCTGCAGGTCCTTGAGCGTCTGGATCGAGTCGACGTAGCCCGGGTCGGTGAAGTCGGTGTCGCCGTCGCGCAGCGCCTGCTGGAAGTCCGCGCCGCCGTACTGGGCGGCCGTCAGGGCATCGTGCACGGTCGGCACGAACCAGCCGTCGCGGGCGCCGACGGCGAGGGGCGTCACGTCCGCCCCGAGAAGCTTGTCGTTGATCGCCATGAAGTCGTCCCAGGTCTCGGGCTCCTCCAGGCCGTTCTCCTCGAAGATCGCCGTGTTGTAGTAGACCTGGATGGTCTGGGAGGCCAGCGGCACGCCGTAGACCGCCCCGTCCTCCCGTCCGCGAGCGCCGTCGAGGATGGCGTCGTCGAAGTCGCCGAGCGCCGGGACGAGGTCTTCGAGCGGCTCGAGGTTGCCGCCCTCGACGAGCGGCTGGAGCAGGCCGTAGGACCGCACCTGCGCGACGTCGGGCCCGTCGGAACCGGTCAGCCCCGTGCGCAGGATCTGGTCGTACTCGGTGTTGAGGTGGGCCTGGAAGTTCACCGTGATGCACGGGTTGGCCTGCTCGAACACGTCGAAGATCTGCTCGTACGTCTTGACGTCCTCGGTGCGCCAGGACCACACGTCGAGCGCCACCGGCTCGCCGTCGCACCCCTCCCCCGCTGCGGTACCGGGCTCCGGGCTGCCCGACGTCGGCGCGCAGGCCGCGAGCGTC
Source organism: Promicromonospora iranensis (assembly GCF_028994775.1). GTDB lineage: Bacteria > Actinomycetota > Actinomycetes > Actinomycetales > Cellulomonadaceae > Promicromonospora > Promicromonospora iranensis_A. Next base: position 371,567 of record NZ_JAJQMN010000006.1, read on the forward strand.
AGTGCCACGACGGCTGTGGTCACTCCTGCGAGGGTGGTTCGGCGGTTCATGCGCCGGACGTTTCCGGTCCGGAGACGGAGTGTCAAGCATTTGCGCCGAATCGATACGTCGTGTCCTGATCGGAAATGGGTGTGATCGAGACCACATCCGTGCCAGAATTTCCCCCGCTACCGGCTTGTACGGCTATCTCTTCCGAAGCAACGACGCCTTCGTCAGACTCTGGAGAACCGCATGCAGCACCGTGCACTCGCCCTGTTCGCCGCGACCGCCCTGACCGTCTCGCTCACGGCCTGCACGTCGGAGGGTGGTGGGACGGCCGACGGCGGGCTCGAGGGCGAGGGCACCGGCGACGACTGCACCATCGGCTCGCCCGTACCGGTGGGTGCGGCGCTGAGCCTCACCGGCGCGGCCGGCAGCTACGGGGAGTCGCAGCAGAAGGGCCTGGAGCTCGCCCTCGAGCAGCTGAACGCCAAGGGCGGCGTCGAGTACGAGCTGACCGTCGAGGACGACCAGACGGACCCGAGGCAGGGCATCGCCGTGTTCGAACAGCTGACGGCGGACGACGGCGCGAGCGTGATCATCGGGCCGACCCTGTCCACGGGAGCGTTCCAGGCGCAGCCGATCGCTCAGGAGGAGGGCGTGCCGGTGCTCGCGATCTCCAACACCGTGGACGGCATCACGGCGCAGGGCGACTACATCTTCCGCGACTCGCTCACCGAGTCGCAGGTGATCCCGCAGACGGTGGCGGCCGCGACGGCCGAGTACGGCCTGGAGAAGGTCGTGCTCATGTACGCCAACGACGACGCGCTCGCCGAGGCCGGCGGCGAGGTGTTCACCGGGGCGCTGGACGCCGAGGGCATCGAGGTGGCCGACACGCTCGCCTTCTCGGTGGCCGACACCGACTTCCGGGCTCTGCTCACCGAGGCGAAGGCCGCCGAGCCGGACGCGCTCGTGGTCTCGAGCCTGATCGAGGCGGCCATCCCGCTGGTCACGCAGGCACGCGAGCTCGGCCTGGACGTCCCGATCATCGGCGGCAACGGCTTCAACAACCCGAAGCTGATGGCCGACGCCGGGGACGCCGCCGAGGGCGTCGTGGTCGGCGCGGCCTGGAACTCGGGGTCGGACACCCCCGAGAACACCGCGTTCCTCGCCGACTTCGAGGAGATGCACGGGACCCGGCCCGACCAGTTCGCCGCCCAGGCCTACACCGGCCTGATGCTGATCGACACCGCCGTCCGGGCGTCGTGCTCCGGCGAGCGCGACGCGATCAAGGAGGGCCTCGCGGGCATCGAGGGCGTGCCGACCGTACTGGGCGAGCTCACCATCAACGACGAACGGGACGCCGAGCACGAGGCTGTGGTGCAGGTGGTCGACGGCGGCGAGTTCGCCGTGCTCGACTGATCGCGCGCCGCCATGCAACAGCTGCTCAACGGGCTCTTCATCGGGTCGATCTACGCGCTCTTCGCCGTCGGGTTCGCGCTCGTCTTCGGCATCCTGGACCGGCTGAACCTCGCTCACCCGGCGGTGTTCGCGGCGTCGGCCTTCATCGGTATCGAGCTGGTGACCGTGGGCGGGCTGCCCTTCTGGGCGGCTCTGCCCGCGGTGGCCGTGGTGGGTGCGCTCCTGGGCCTGATCGTGGAACGGGTGGCGTTCCGGCCGCTCAAGGGGCGGGCCGACGCGCACTTCGCCGGCCTCATCTCCTCGATCGCCGTGGCCGGCATGCTGATCGCGCTGCTCCAGTGGCGGTACGGCGCCGAGACCCGCCGGTTCCCCGCGGACACGTTCCCCGCCACGCGGTTCGACGTGCTCGGCGCGCAGGTCACGCTGCTGCAGGTGGTGATCGTCGCGGTCTGCGTGACCCTCGTGGTGGGACTCACCTGGCTGGTCGCCCGCAGCAGGCTCGGGCGGGGCATGCGGGCCGTGGCGGAGAATCCGACGGCGGCACGCGTGCTGGGCGTGGACGTCGACCGGGTCACCGCCACGACGTTCGCGATCTCCGCGGCGCTGGGTGCGGTCGCCGGGGCGCTGTTCGCCATGAACGTGAACTCCGCGCAGCTCGGCATGGGGTCGGCGATCGAGCTCAAGGGTCTGGCGGTCATCGTGGTGGGCGGCATGGGCTCGCTGCCCGGTGCGCTGGTCGGCGGGCTCCTGCTCGGTGTGGCCGAGGTGTTCGCCGTGCAGTACCTGGGCTCGGCGTGGCGCGACCTGATCGCGTTCGCCCTCCTGTTCGGGATCCTGCTGCTGCGGCCGCAGGGCCTGTTCGGCGGACGTCGGGCGCGGCAGGTCTGATGTTCACCGAGTCGACGGTCACGTTCATCGCGCTCGGCGCGATCTTCGCCTTCTCCTTCTACGCGGTGCTCAACGCCGGCCAGCTCAGCCTGGGCCAGGCAGGCTTCGCGTCGGTGGCGGCCTACACGTCCGTGCTGCTCGCCCCGGACCCCGACGTCGTGGGCGACCTTCCCGCCCTCCTGGCGGCCCTGGTCATCGGCACGACGGCGGGCACCGTGGCCGCCGTCGTGCTCGGGCTGCCGACCATGCACCTCCGCGGCGTGTTCCTCGCCATCGCGACCCTCGGATTCGCCGAGGCGGTGCGGATCTTCCTGCTCAACGCCGAGTGGACCGGCGGCGCGCAAGGCATGACCGTGCCCAAGGTGGTGACCCCCGCCATAGCCTGGGCGGTGCTGGCCGTGGTCGCCTACTGGTTCTGGCGGTCCGCGCCCACCCGGTACGGCCGCGCCCTGGAGGCGATCCGCGAGGACGAGCTCGCCGCCGGCGCCATGGGGATCGACGTCGGGCGGCACCGCCTGGGAGCGTTCGCCACCGCCGGCGCCGTCGCCGGGCTCTACGGCGTCCTGTGGGCGTACACGGTGCGCCTCGTCGGACCCGCCGACTTCGGGTTCACAGCCGCCATCGACGGCCTGGTCACGGCCATGGTGGGCGGCACGACGGTCTTCATCGGGCCCGTGGTCGGCAGCACGTTCCTCACGATGATCCCCGAGATCCAGCGTGCCCTGGGCGTCGAGGCCGGCTGGATCCGGCCGTTCGTCGCGGGCCTGCTGCTGCTCGTCGTCATCCTGTTCCTGCCGGGCGGCCTCGCCGGGCGGATCCCCCGGCGGCTCCGGGTGCCGGAGCTCGACGGGGCGGATGGTGAGGGCGGCGCGGTTGGTGCCCGGGAGCGCGCCCCGCGGGGCGACGTCGTGGCGCGGCTGACCGGGCTGAGCAAGGACTACGGCGGCGTGCACGCGGTGCGCGACGTCGACCTGGAGATCCACAGCGGTGAGCTGCTCGGCCTGATCGGACCCAACGGCGCGGGCAAGACGACGCTCGTGAACATGATCAGCGGGCTCGTGGCGCCGTCGTCGGGCGAGGCACGCGTGCTCGGCGTCGCGGCCGGACGCACCCCCGTGCACCGTGTGGCGGCCGCCGGTGTGAGCCGCACGTTCCAGCACTCGAAGCTGTTCGGCCGCCTCTCCGCGTTGGAGAACGTGCTGGTGGGCGGCCACCTCGTGACGAGGCCGACCCTGGTTCGCAGGCTCCTCTGGCTGCCGTCGGCGCGCCGCGACGAACGGGCCGCGCTCACCCACGCGGCCCGGTGCCTCGACCGCGTCGGCATGCTCGACGCGGCGAGCACGCGCGCGAACGCCCTCTCGTACGGTGACCAGCGGCGGCTCGAGATCGCTCGGGCGCTCGCGGCCGATCCGAGCCTGCTCATCCTGGACGAGCCGGCCGCCGGCATGAACCAGGTGGAGGCCGGCGAGCTCGCTCGCCTGATCCGGTCCCTGGCCGACGACGGCCTGGCCGTGCTGCTCATCGAGCACAACGTGGGTCTGGTGCGTCAGGTCTGCGACCGAGTGGTGGTGCTGGACTTCGGCGAGATCATCGCGTCGGGTGCGCCCTCCGCCGTCGCCGCCGACCCACGAGTGGTCGAGGCGTATCTCGGGACGGAGGCCTGACATGACGCAGCCCGCACTCGAGGTCGAGCACCTCTCCGTGCGCTACGGCCGGGTCGAGGCCGTGCGCGACGTCTCGTTCAGCGTGGCGGAAGGCTCGCTGGTCACGCTGGTGGGCGCGAACGGAGCCGGCAAGTCGACGATCATCAACGCGGTGTCCGGCATCGTGCGCCCGCACGGCGGGCGCGTCCGGTTCCGCGGGACCGACATCACCCGGACGCCCGCGCACAAGCTGGTGGCGCGGGGCCTGGTCCAGGTGCCGGAGGGCCGGCAGATCCTCGCCACGCTGACCGTCGCCGAGAACCTCGCGATGGGCGGCTGGCACCGGGGCCGCGCCGCGGCCCGCGCCATCGACGAGATGTACCAGCGGTTCGGGGTGCTCGGCGAGCGGCGAGACCTGCCCGCAGGCACGCTGTCGGGCGGCGAGCAGCAGATGCTCGCGATCGCCCGGGCCCTGGTGGCCGAGCCTGTCCTGCTGCTCCTGGACGAGCCGTCCATGGGTCTCGCGCCGCTCGTGGTGAACGAGGTGTTCGACGTCGTGGCGCAGATCCGCGAGGCCGGGACCACCGTGGTGCTCGTGGAGCAGAACGCCCGCCGGGCCCTGCGCGCGGCCGACCACGGGTACGTCCTGCGCACCGGCGAGGTCGTGCGCTCCGGCCCGGCGGCCGAGCTCCTGGCCGACGACGACGTGGTCCAGGCGTATCTCGGGACGGCCTGAACGGGCAGCCCGGCGACCCTATTGGGGGCGCCGACAAAGTCGGTGGTGCCGTGCGGTAGTGGTGCCGTGCGGTAGGTGCCAGGTGGGCTGAACTTCGTTCACCCTGGGCCCGCATGATTCACCTCAGCCGAACAGTTCAGCTGAGGTGAATCAGGCAGGGCCGAGCCGAACGAATTTCACCGGACCTGGCACGTCCCCGTCAGGTCTAGCCTGCCCCCGACCGGACCGGGCCGGGCCGCGCCAGGCCGCGCCAGGCCGGGCCGCAGGACCGCAGGACCTAGAAGTCGTCCGCCGTCCGGATCCGGTCACGGATCCATCGCCCCGACTCCTTGAGGTTCCCCGTCCCGAAGGAGCCGCTCGCGCAGCTGCCCTCGGTGAGGACCGCGCCCGACCGGTGGTCGTCGGAGAAGTTCCAGTTGACCCAGCTGATCTTCTTCGACGCCGCCAGGTCCAGGTACCGCTGCGACATCGCGAAGTCGTTGCCTCCCTCGCCCGCGTAGTCCTGGGTGCCGAACTCCGTGATGAACATGGGTATCCGGTCCGCGGCCCGCGAGAGCGCGTCCAGGTACTCCTGCCCGTGCGACGCGGCGTAGAAGTGGAACGTGTACATCACGTTCGAGGCGTCGACCGGGTTGTTGACCACCTCGGACTCGTTGGAGCCCTCCGAGACGCCCAGCGAGGACCACGCCCGTGTGCCCAGCAGGACGACGGCGTCCGGGTCCTTCGCACGGATCACCGGGATGATCTGCTCGTGGTAGCCCTTGATCGTCTGCCACGACACGCCGTGGGGCTCGTTCGCGACCTCGTAGATGATGTTGTTGTTGCCGCTGTTCCGCTCGGCGATGGCCGTGAAGAACGTCTTGGCGCGCTCCAGGTTGAAGTTCGGGTCGCCCGGCTCGAGCATGTGCCAGTCGACGATCGCGTACATGCCGCGCGCCGTCAGCATGTCGATGTAGCGGTTCACCAGCGCGGTGAAGCGCGCCGGATCGGTCTCGTAGCCGCCCTCCTGCACATAGGTGGAGATGCGCACGACGTCGGCGTTCCAGTCGGACGCGAGAGTGTCGAGCGAACCGTCGGTCACGCACTGCGAGTACCACTGGGTGCCGTGCGTACTCATCCCCCGCAGCTGGATCTGCTTGCCGTGCTCGTTGCACAGGCCGACGCCGCACACGGTGAGCTGGCCGTTCGCCTCGACCGGGGTGACGGCGGCGGGAGCGGCAGCACCGGGCGGCTCCGCCGCGACGTCCCCCCGTTCGACAGCGGGAGCCGCCGGCACGGCCGGGAGGCCGGAAGCGACGGCCGTTCCTGTCGCCAGCAGCGCGGCCGTGACGGCTGCGACGATGATGGGAGCGCGGCGGGAAACCATGATGGGACCACCTCAGTTCGTGTGCGAAGCCGGGGCAGAAGGCGGCTGCGCTGCCGCCCTGCTGGTCGCCACGACGCTAGCAACGGTCGCCGTCGGGTGAAATGCGGGATTCCCACATGACATAGTGTCGGCCCGTCCCCTCCGGACCATCCCGATCCGGTTCCCGCACCCGAGGTGGGCTCATGACTGTTCCCTTGATCCTGCGCATGCCCTCGCGCGGCGCCGACCAGCCGCAAGCCCCGGACCGCGCGGTCCTGGACGCGGCGCTCGACCGGCTGGAGGACGGCGGCGGCACATCGCCCGACCGGGCGGACGCCGAGGTGCTGCTGCACGCCCGCGGCGCCGACCTCGACCGCCTGCTCGCGGTCGCGGGCACGATGCGCGACATCGGCCTGCAGGAGGCCGGGCGGCCGGGCGTCATCACGTACTCGCGCAAGGTCTTCGTGCCGCTGACGCACCTGTGCCAGGACCGGTGCCACTACTGCATCTTCGTCCAGTCGCCGGGGAAGCTCGCCAAGGCCGGCATCTCGCCGTACATGGAGGCCGACGCCGTCCTGGAGGTCGCGTCGCAGGGCGCGGCGCTGGGCTGCAAGGAGGCCCTGCTGACGCTCGGCGACCGCCCCGAGAACCGCTGGCCGGTCGCCCGCCGGTGGCTCGACGACCACGGCTACTCCTCGACCCTCGAGTACGTGGGTCACATGGCGCAGCTGATCCTGGACGAGACCGGCCTGCTCCCGCACCTGAACCCCGGCGTGATGTCGTGGGCCGAGATGCAGCGGCTCAAGCCGGTGGGCCCGTCGATGGGCATGATGCTGGAGACCACGTCCTCGCGGTTGTGGACCGAGAAGGGCGAGGCGCACTTCGGCTCCCCCGACAAGGACCCGGCCCTGCGGCTGCGCGTGATCGACGACGCCGGCAGGTCCCGTATCCCGTTCACCACCGGTGTGCTGCTCGGCATCGGCGAGAACTACGCCGAACGCGTTGACTCGGTGCTGGCGCTGCGCGACGCGCATGCCCGGCACGGCCACGTGCAGGAGGTGATCGTCCAGAACTTCCGCGCCAAGTCGGCCACGGCCATGATGGGTGCCGCGGACCTGGAGACCCAGGAGTACGCGGCCGCCGTCGCCGTGGCGCGGGTGCTGCTCGGCCCGGGCATGCGCGTCCAGGCGCCGCCCAACCTGACCGACGCCGCCGAGCTCCAGCTGCTCGTGCGTGCCGGCATCGACGACTGGGGCGGCGTCAGCCCGCTCACCCCCGACCACGTGAACCCCGAGCGGCCCTGGCCGCAGATCGAGGACCTGGCCCGGCTCACCGGTGAGGGCGGCTACACGCTGCGCGAGCGCCTCACCGCGCACCCCCACTACCTGCGCGAGGCGCGCGCTGGAGCCGAGTGGCTCGACGACCGACTCCGCGACCGTGTGCTGGCCCTGGCCGACGACTACGGCCTGGCCCGCCACGACGCCCTCCAGGGCGAGTCCCCCGCCTCCACCTCGTTGAGTGCGGGATATCTGCGCGATTTCGACCCCGCAGTGCGCAAATACCCAGCACTCAACGGGAGGGGTGGGGGGTTTGGGCGGCTTCTCGCCGACGTCGCTGTCGAGCCCGCGGGAGCGGACGACGCCGCCTGGGTCGAGCTGCTCGGCGCGGACGGCGCCGACCTCGAGGACCTCACGGCGCTCGCCGACCAGGTGCGCCGTGCGCGGACCGGCGACGCCGTGACGTATGCGGTGAACCGGAACATCGACGCGTCGCTGGGCCTGTCGCCGGAGCAGGTCGAGGGCCTCGCGAGGGAGGCCGTCGAGCTCGGTGCCACGGAGGTGTGCGCGCAGGGCGTGCCGCCGACGTCGGCGGGTGCGGACGGCTACCTCGACCTGGTGCGTGCCGTCCGACGGGGTGGGCCAGACCTGCACCTGCACGCCTTCCGCCCGGCGGAGCTGGCCGACGGCGCCGCCCGTGCCGGGCTCCCCCTGGCGGACTGGCTGACGGCGCTGCGCGACGCCGGCGTCGACACCGTGCCGGGCACCGGCGCGCGGATCCTCGACGACCGGGTCCGGGACCTGCTCACCGGCGGCACCGACATCCCCGCCGAGCGGTGGGTCGAGCTGGTCAGCGCCGCGCACACGGCAGGCCTGCGGTCGACGGCGACGATCGTGTACGGACACGTCGAGTCGGCGCGCGACCAGGTGCTGCACCTGCGGAGGCTGGCCGACATCCAGGACGCGACGGGCGGTTTCACGGAGCTGATCCCGATGCCCTGGCTACCCACGGAGTCACCGGTTCCGGTGCCCGGCGCACGTACGGCAACCCTTCGCGAGAGCCGCGCCCTGCACGCGGTGGCGCGGCTCATGCTCGCCGGGCGGATCGACCACGTGCAGGCCGCGTGGACCAAGCTCGGGATGCGGGGCGCGCAGCGCGTGCTCGCGGGCGGCGCCGACGACCTGGGCGGCGTGCTGCTCGACGGCGTGCTGGACCCGGACGCCGGCCCCGAGCAGGGCCGGGAGCTGACCGTCGCCGACGTGACCCGGCTCGCCGGCGAGCTGGGCCGTCCGGTCCGGCAGCGCACGACCACGTACGGGCAGGTGGGGTGACGGGAGCGCACCGGGCCGCACGCCAGGGCTCGGACTCCGGCCGCGGCACGGGGCCGGGACCTGGCACAGCCGTGGACGTGGCGGTCGTCGGCGCGGGGCTCGCCGGGGTGGGCCTCGGCGCCCGGCTGCGCCGCGCCGGACGCACCGGTTTCACGATCCTGGAACGGGCCGACGACGTCGGCGGGACCTGGCGCGACAACGTGTACCCGGGCGTCGCGTGCGACATCCCGAGCGCTCTGTACTCGTACTCCTTCCTTCCTCAGCCCGCCTGGTCGCGCGTGTTCGCGCCGGGCGCCGAGATCCACGAGTACGTCCGGGACGTCGCGCAGTCCGAGGGGCTGGCCCCGCACCTACGCCTCGGCACGGAGCTCACGGGCGCACGCTGGGACGAGGACGAGGCGGCATGGCAGCTGACCACGTCCCGGGGCCCGCTGACCGCACGCGTGCTGGTGACGGCGGTCGGCCGGCTCAGCGAGCCGCGCGTGCCCGACCTCCCGGGGCTCGGCACGTTCCCTGGCCGGGTGTTCCACTCCGCCCGCTGGGACCGCGACCTGCCGGCCGGGCTGCGGGTCGGTGTGGTCGGCACCGGCGCGAGCGCCGTGCAGCTCGTCCCCGAGCTGGCACGCCGGGCGGAGTCCGTCGTCGTGCTGCAGCGCACCCCGCCCTGGGTGCTCCCGCGCGGTGACCGTGCCTACGCGCCCGGCGAGGCACGGCCGGACCGGGCCGCGCTCGCCGAGGAGGCCGACCGGCTGTTCGAGGCGCGCGTGGCCGGCACGACGGCGGAGGCCGAGCTGCGCGAACGCGCGGAGGCACACCTGCGCGCCCAGGTGCCGGACCCCGCGCTGCGCCAGCTGCTCACCCCGGACTACGCGGTGGGCTGCAAGCGTGCGCTGTTCAGCGACGACTGGTACCCGGCGCTGCAGCAGCCACACGTGACGCTGGAGCCGGGCCCGCCGGTAGCGGTCGAGGGATCGACGCTGGTCGCGGCTTCCGGCGCGCGGTACGAGGTGGACGTGCTCGTGCTGGCCACAGGGTTCGAGACGACCCGGCCGCCGTTCGCCCACCTGGTGGCGGGCCGCGGTGGGCAGAGGCTCGCCGAGCACTGGGCCGACGGCATGACGAGCCACGCCTCCACCGTGGTGCACGGCTTCCCGAACCTGTTCGTGCTGGACGGCCCCAATGCCGGGCTGGGCCACCACTCCGCCCTGGAGGTGATCGAGGCGCAGATCGGCTACGTGCTCGGCGCGCTCGACCACCAGGACGAGACGGGCTGCCCGCTGGAGGTGTCCGCGGCGGCCGAGGCCGCGTACACGCGGGAGATCGACGAGCGCGCCGCCGGGACGGTGTGGCTGCGCGGCGGGTGCCGCAGCTGGTACGTCGATGAGCGCTCGGGCCGGCTCACGCTCCTGTGGCCCGGCCGCGCGGCCGAGTACCGCGAACGGTTCGGCGTCTTCGACCCCGCCCCGTTCGCCCGCGACGGCGCGGCCGTGGGTGCTCCTCCGCCATGAACGGCGAGCAACGAGCGACCCGGAGGCGAGGTACACCCTGATGGGTGCTCAGTGCGGCGCGAGCCCGTTCTGATAGGCCCAGACCACCGTCTGCAGGCGGTCGCGCGTCCCTACCTTCGCCATCGCACGACCGAGGTGGGACTTCACGGTGCTCGTCTCCACGACCAGCTCGCGGGCGATCTCCGCGTTCGACAGCCCGCGGGCCAGCTGCCGCACGATCTCGGCCTCGCGGGCCGTGAGCTGCGGCGCGATGTCCGACGTCGGCTCCGGCGGCGCCTTACGGCGGGCGAACTCGGCGATCACACGGCGCGTGACGGCCTGGTCGATGAGGCCGTGCCCGTCGGCGAGCCGCCGGACGGCGTCGATCAGCTCCTCGGGCTCGCAGTCCTTGAGGATGAAGCCGCCGGCGCCGGCCTCCAGGGCGCCGAAGACGTACTCGTCCAGGTCGAAGGTCGTCACGACGAGCACCGCCGGGGGCGTCGCACCGTCGGGGCCGCCGCTCGCGACGATCTCCCGCGTGGCGGCGAGGCCGTCACCACCCGGCATCCGCACGTCCATGCAGACGACGTCGGGACTGTGCCGGCGCGCGAGCTCGACCGCCATCGGACCGTTCGAGGCCTCGGCGACCACCTCGATGTCGTCGGCCTGCTCCAGGAGGAACCGGAAACCTGCCCGGACCACCGCCTGGTCGTCGACGAGCAAGACCCTGATCATTCCCGTCCTCCTTCGACGAGCGCCGCGGACTCCGCGGGCGCCTGGTTCTCCTGGCTCGCGCGCTGCGCGTCCTGCCCGTGCTGCTCGTGCTGCTCGTGCTGCTCGTGCTCATGGTGCAGCGGGAGCGTCAGCAGCACCCGCCAGCCCCCGGACGGCGTCGACTCGGCGGTGAGGGTCGCGCCCACGAGCTGCGCCCGCTCCCCCATGCCGATCAGCCCCATGCCCTGCCGAGCCGGGTCGCGGACCGCGCCCTGCGAGGCGCCGCCCGCGACCGGCCCGTTGACCACCTCGAGCGAGACCGCCCGCTCGTCGAACCGCACGGTCATCCGCACCGGCGCGCCGGGAGCGTGCTGGCGGGCGTTCGAGAGCGATTCCTGCGCCACGCGGTAGAACGCGGCGTCCGCGATGGGGGCCAGCTCGCGCGGCCGGCCCTCCCGGACCAGCTCGACGGTGGAGCCCAGCAGGCGCGCCGTCTGCACGAGCCCGTCGAGCGCCCCCAGCCCGGGCGGTGGGGCGTCGTGCCCGTCCGCGCCGCGCCCGTCGGCGCCCGGGCGCTCACGGAGCACGCCGACGATGAGCCGGAGGCTGTCGAGCGTCTCCTTGCCCTGCGCCCGGATCCACGCCGTGCCCTTCTTCGCGGCCTCCGGGTCGCTGTCGATCTGCCGCTCGACGGCGGCGGCCTGCACGACCAGGCCCGACAGGTGGTGAGCCGCGACGTCGTGCAGCTCGCGCGCCATACGGGACCGCTCGGCGACGATGGCCGCCTGGGTGTTCGCCTGCTGGGTCCGGAGCAGCTCGCCGGCCCGGAGACGGAGCAGCTCGACGTAGCGGCGGCGCGTCGCGACCGCGCCGCCGACGAGCGCACTGAGCACGTACGTCCCGATGGCCGAGAGGACGTGGTTGGCGACCGGCACCAGCAGGCCGTTCCCCGAGACGAGAGCCGTCACCGTCGCCGCGAGCGCCGCCACCGGCACCGCCGCACCCGTCACCGCCAGTGCCCGGCGGGCAGGCAGCAGGGTGCCGACGGTGTAGCCGGCGACGACCTGCGGTATGCCACCGAGCGAGAGGTCGTCCGGCGAGGTCGCGATGATGACCACCTGGCAGGCCAGGACTAGGCCGAGGCAGAGGACCGGCCGGGTCCGGCGCAGGGCGAGGGGCAGCGCCTGGACGCACACGGCGACCATGAGCACCCAGGCCTGCACCGGACCTACCGTCAGGCCCTCGGCACCGAGCACGTACTCGAAGAGCACCACCAGCAAGCCGACCGTCAGGAGCAGGACGGCGGCCGCGAGGAGGCTGTCCCGGGCCGGCACGCTCGTCACGCCGAGCCGGGTGAGCATCGTGTCGAGCCTGCTGACCCGTGGCGGGACGCGGACGTCGTCGAGCACGGTGGAACCGTCGGTCGTGGGCATCGTCAGTACGATACAGACGGCGCGAGCAGGCGGAACTCGACCGCGAACCAGGCGATTCCGGCCAGAGCGAGGACCACGAGCACCGTGCCGAGGATCCGGCGCCAGCCGAGGCGGTGGCGGACGGCGCTGACGACCTGGAGCACCGCGGGGACGATCCCCAGCACGCCGACCGCCTGGACCACCTGCAGCTGGCGCAGGGAGAACTGCGAGACCTCCTCCAGCCCCATCACGGTCATGACGGTGGCAGTCCAGCCGCCGAGGGCGAGCACCGCGCAGACGGCGGCGACCTTGGTGAGGATCCTGGTCAGGCCTCGGGCTCCCTCGGGAAGGGACCGGTGCCGGATCCGGCGCACGATCGCGCCGACGGGCCAGGCGATCGCCGTCACGAGCAGGATCAGCGCGGACAGGCCGAGCACGGGGAGCACCAGGTCGGCGGCGCGTTCCTCCTGGGCGGGCAGCATGGTGAAGGCGCCCTCGACCCCGATCGCCTCGACCTGGTCGCCGTCGACCCGCATGGTGATGGTGCGCTGGCCGTCGACCTCACGCCAGACCCACGGCTCGACCTCCTCGTACAGGGCGGGCGAGTCGCTGAGCGGGCCCGGTGTGATCAGTAGGCGGCCGTCCTCCCGCGCGGTGATCTGCGTGGCGCTGAAGGCTTCCAGCGAGGCCAGGAAGGTGCTCTGCATGCCACGTGCGGCGACGTAGCTGCCCTCGGCGATCGCCGCGTGCTCCGTGGCGGTCGCGTCGTCGACGGTGCTGGGCGCGGGGGCGCCGTCAGCCGGGAAGTACCGGTCGGTGAAGCCGTGCAGCACCGCGTCGCGCAGCTCCAGGGTGCTGAGGTCGCTGCTGCCGGTGCTGTTCAGCGAGACGAAGATGCCGGTGCGCTCCTGCGGGTAGAGCTGCAGGTGGGAGTGGAAGTAGTTGGTGTCGCCGCCGTGGCCGATGATCCGGTGTCCGTTGCGGCTCTCGTCGAAGAACCCGAGCGTCATCTGCGAGGCCGCGGCGAGGTTGCCCAGCGAGCTCTCGTCGAGCGCCGGGGCGTGCATCAGGTCGAGCGTCTCCGGCTCCAGGATCGAACCGGTACCGGGCTCGCCGAGCTGGGCCAGCATGAAGCGCGCCATGTCCGGCGCGGAGGCGGTCAATGCCCCGGCGGGCGGCGTCCCGACGATCTCGAACGGGCCGGGGGCGTCGGCCGACGTGTCGTAGCCCTGGGACATCCGGTCGCGCAACGCGTCGGGCAGCGGCTGCTCGAAGGTCGACGACGTCATCCCGGCGGGCGTGAGGATGTCGCGCTGCACGTACTCCTCGAACGGCACGCCGCTCACGCGTTCGACGATGTACCCGACCAGCGAGTTGCCGTAGTTCGAGTAGGCGGGGACGGTGCCCGGCTCGTAGACCTGCTCCGGCGGGTCCTCGGCGAGCTCGTCGCGGAGCACGGGTGACGTGTCGCCCGCACCGATGAGCCCGCCGATCCGCTCCTCGAAGCCCGCGGTGTGGGTGAGCAGGTGACGGAGCGTGATCGGCCCGTCGAACGAGCGCGGGACCTCGAAGTCGAGGTACTCGGCGATGTCGGTGTCGAGGTCGACGTCGCCGCTCTCGACCAGCTGCATGGCGGCGGTGGCCGTGAAGAGCTTGGACACCGAACCCGGCCGGAACAGCGTCCGCTCGGCGTCGACCGGCAGGGCCTCGCCGCCCGTCGTCCCGGTGTCGGCGTAGCCGTAGCCCCGCGTGGTGACGATCTCGCCGTCGTCGACCACGGTGACGACGCCGCCTGCGATGCCCGCACTCTCCAGCGCGGCCGGCAGCAGGCCGTCGAGCCAGGCGTCGACGTCGGCCTGCTCGAGGGAGTGCCCGCCCGCCGGGGCAGAGATCGGCGGAGGCGGGGTGGGCTCGGTGGCCGCGGCGGAGGCCGGCACGGCTGCCGCCAGGCTGATCGTCAGGATGCCCAGGGCGGCGAACGCCGCGGCTGCGCGGCGGGGGCCGCGCGGGCGGCCGTCGGGCCGCTCTGTGGGTAGGTCGTAAGACGGGAACATCGTCGCGCTCCTCGCGCTCGGCGGGTGTTCGGGCTGGTCCGGAGGCTTTCTTCCGGACGAGACCAGCCTGTCGGGCGGCCCGCTCCGCCACATCGGGCACGAGTGCCCACTTCGCCTACGACCTTTGGTGGAGGCGGGGCCGTCCGACGTCCTCCGTCCGTCCAGCGCCGATGGACGGCGTCGAGCCCATGGCACAGGATGGCGGCGTGACCACGCAGACCATCGCGACCACCGACTACCACACCGCGGGTGAACCGTTCCGGATCGTCACGGACGTTCCGGTGCCGCTGCCGGGCGCCTCGGTCGCCGACCGGCGGGTCCGCGCCCTGACGAGCCCCGACGCCCAGGAACTGCGGCGCACCCTGTGCTCGGAGCCGCGTGGCCACGCGGACATGTACGGCGGGTTCCTCGTCCCGCCGGACGACGACGGCGCCCACCTCGGCGTGCTCTTCTGGCACAAGGACGGGTTCTCGACGGCCTGCGGGCACGGCACCATCGCGCTGGGCGCCTGGGCGGTGGACACGGGCCTGGTCCCTGCGCCTGACGACGGCGCGGTGGACGTCGTCGTCGACGTGCCCTCCGGGCGGGTCACCGCGCGCGTGCACCGGGAGGGCGGGCGCACGGTCGCCGTGGACTTCGTGAACGTCCCGAGCTACGTGCTGGCCCGCGGTCTGACGGTGCCCACCTCGCGGGGTACCGCGTCCGTGACCCTCGCCTACGGCGGCGCGATCTACGCGAGCGTGGACGCGACGAGCCTCGGGCTGTCCGTGGACCCGGCGAGCTACGGCGACCTCATCGGGGTGGGCCGTGAGATCAAGCGCGCACTGGACGCGGACGGGCTCGCGGTCCACCCGACCGACCCCCGCCTCAGCGGGGTGTACGGGACGATCCTGCACGAGGAACTGGGTGCCCCGGCCGCCGCCGGCACGGACACCGGCACAGCCGCCGGCCAGGTGCGGCAGCGCAACGTCACGGTGTTCGCCGACGGCCAGGTCGACCGCTCCCCCTGCGGCTCCGGCACCGCGGCCCGGCTGGCGATCCTGGCCGCCGACGGCCGGGTCGGCGTCGGCGGCCCGACCCTGCACCACGAGTCGATAGTCGGCTCGACGTTCACGGGCACCGTCGTCGGCACGACGGTGGTCGGCGGCCTGCCGGCGGTAGTTCCCCTGGTCACGGGGATGGCGTACCGCACGGGCGAGCACCGGTTCGTGGTCGACGGCGCCGACCCCCTCGTTCCCGGGTTCGTGCTGCGATGAGCGCGCCCCTCGTCCTGGACGCCGCGGCAGTCGCCGCCGCCTGCCCGCCCGCCGACGCCGTCGCCGCCCTCACCGCCGCGCTGGACCACGGGCTGGATCCCGCCGTCGATCTCCCCCGCCAGGCGGTCCCGCTGGAGGCGGGGCAGTTCCTGCTCATGCCGTCCGACGGCGGCGGCGGCCGCGCGTACGTCGGCATCAAGGTCGCCACGATCGCGCCCGGCAACCGGGCGCTCGGCCTCCCCCGCGTCCAGGGCTCGTTCCTGCTGCTCGACGCCGCGACGCTGGGCGTCGTCGCCGTGCTGGACGGCACGGCCCTGACCACGCTCCGCACGCCGGCCGTGTCCGTGGCGGCGGTCCAGGGCCGGCTCCTCGAGGGTGCGGGCCCGCTGCACGTGACCGTCCTCGGCTCGGGGCCTCAGGCGCACGGGCACGTCGACACGCTCGCCGGCACCCTGGCCGGACGCCGGGAGATCGCCTCGGTGACGCAGCTCGTGCGGGATCCGGACCGGGCGGCGAAGGTTCGCGGGGCCCGGGTCGTGCGACTCGGCGCCCCGGAGTCGGACGATGCGCTGCGGGCCGCCGACCTCGTCGTCTGTGCGACGTCGGCGCGCGAGCCGCTGTTCGACGCGGACCTGATCGGCGAGACCGCGGTGGTCGTCGCGGTGGGCTCGCACGAGCCGGACGCCCGGGAGCTGCCCGCCGGACTGCTCGGCCGGTCCACCGTCGTCGTCGAGGACCGCGGCGTCTCCCTGCGCGAGGCGGGTGACGTCGTCCTGGCCATCGCCGACGGCGCGCTCCGCGCCGACGACCTGGTCCTGATGCGCGACGTCGTCACCGGCGCCGTCCGACCCGACCCGGCCCGGCCGCTGGTCTTCAAGAGCACCGGGATGTCGTGGGAGGACCTGGTGGTGGCCGAGGCGGTGCTGGCGGGCGCACGCTGACCCGTCCCGGTGTGTCCGGGGTCACATCGGGACGCGGTCACATCGCTCGGAGCCGGAGCGTCTCCTCCACACCGGGTGCACCACGCACCCCCTGTGGAAGGAACCCCATGACCTCAGCGATCGAGACCCTGCGCCACGACTTCGGCGGCGACGTCATCGAGCCCGGCGCGGCCGCGTACGAGGCGGTGAGCCGCTCAAAGCTGGTCGCGGGCAGCCCGGCCCTCGTCCTGCGTCCCAGGTCCGTCGGCGACGTGCAGGCGGCGGTCCGCTTCGCCGTCGGCTCGGGACTGGCGCTCGCCGTGCGAGGCGGCGGCCACAGCTTTCCCGGCTTCGGCACCAACGACGGCGGCGTGGTGATCGACCTCGGTGAGCTCGCCGACATCGAGGTGGTCGACGACGACCGTCATCTCGTGCGGGTCGGCGGCGGTGCGACCTGGGGCCAGGTCGCCGAGGCACTGGACCCGCACGGCCTGGCGATCTCCTCCGGCGACACCAGGAGCGTCGGCGTCGGCGGGCTGACCCTGAGCGGCGGCATCGGGTGGAAGGTCCGCAAGCACGGCCTGACCCTGGACCACCTGGTGGCCGCGGAGCTGGTCACCGCCGACGGCGCGGTGGTTCCCGCGAGCGCGCAGGAGAACCCCGAGCTGTTCTGGGCGATCCGCGGGGGCGGCGGCAACCTGGGCATCGTCACCGCGTTCGAGTTCGCGGCGCACCCGACGACGGAGGTCTTCTTCGGCAGGATCACGTTCCCCGTGGCGGAGACCGCCGTCGTGCTCCAGGGCTGGGCGGACCATCTCCGCACCGCGCCGGAGGAGCTGACCTCGATCGCGAACCTCGCCAACCCGTTCGCGGGCGGCCCCGGGGCGCCGCTCGAGATCCATGTGGCCTTCGACGGCGACGACCCGGAGCTCGCGGCCCGTGCGATCGACCCGATCCGCCGGCTCGGCACGGTGCTCGAGGACGACGTCGCGCTGCACGCGTACACCGACATCCTCGTGGAGGGCGCCGCCCTGCCGCCGGGCCTGGAGCTGCTCGGCCACAGCGGATTCGTCGACCGCGAGTCGGTACCGGAAGCCCTGCGAATCCTCGCGGAGGTCGGCACGTCGGCGGGGTCGCCGTCGATAGCTGTCCGGAGCGTGGGTGGCGCGGTGTCCCGGGTCGCCGAGGACGCCACCGCGTACGCGCACCGTCGGGCGGAGCTGCTGGTCGCGACGGTCGCCGGGGGTCCGAAGCCCGTGATCGAGGCGGCCCGCCCGGGGCTGGCCGCGCTCTGGGCGAGGCTGGCCCCGCACGTCGACGGCGCCTACTCGAACTTCCTCGGGACGACCACCGCCGACGACGTGGCGGCCGTCTACCCGGCGGCGACCTACGAGCGGCTCGCGGCGGTCAAGCGGCGGTACGACCCGAGCAACCTGTTCGCCGGCAACCACAACGTGTCGCCGGCGGTCGAGTGACTTATCTCATGTCGGACATTACGGTCAAGCGGTACACCGGCTGACCCGGAAGCCGTAACGCGATTGTGACTTTGGGGCCGATCAGGGTTACCGTCGCTCCGGTTCGCGGGAAGGCCGCGGGCACTTGAGGCGGACGCCGAGCCCTGTCACCGCCCCAAGATCTGCACAGACCGAAAAGACAGGGACGGGGGAACCACGTAAGTGGGCACCGACGGTGTCCTTGGGGTGAAGCCGCACAGGTAGTACGCGGCCGGGTCATTCTCCGATCCGAATCCGACAGCTCACCTCGTAGGCGTCAGGAGAACCTCTTGACCACTCGCACGCCTGGGCGCCATCGTGCTGCCTGCAAACCCATCACCCCGCTGACCCCCATCTCCCGTGCCGCGGCGCGGGGCATCTCCGGCGCCGCACGCCGCGGCGCGCTCGTCGCCGCCGGCTCGGGCCTGGTCGTCTCCCTGTTCAGCGTCCCCGCCGACGCCGCACCGGTGGCCGACCACGGACCGTCCACGGCAGAGCTCGACATCCTGACCGAGACGTCGCGTGGCTCGGTCTCCCAGGCCGCCGCAGCGCAGGCCGTCACCACCGCCCCCGCCGTGCAGGTCGCGGCCGACAGCAAGTTCACGCTGGAGTCGGGCACCATCAAGGTGACCCCGGCCCCCGAGCCGGAGCCCGTTCCCGAGCCGGAGCCGGAGCCGGAGCCCGTCGTCGAGGAGGTCGTCGAGACCGCCGCGCCGGTCGCGGAGGCGCCCGTCGAGGAAGCCGTGGAGGAGGCCGTCCCGGCCGCCGCCGCGGGGTCGGAGATCGTCTCGATCGCCATGCAGTACCTCGGTGTGCCGTACGTCTGGGCCGGCGCGACGCCCGCCGGGTTCGACTGCTCCGGGTTCACCTCGTACGTCTACGCCCAGGTCGGCATCGACCTGCCGCGCACCTCCTCGGAGCAGCGCTACGCGGGCACCGCGGTCTCCGCGGCCGAGGCCCAGCCCGGCGACCTCATCTGGTCGCCCGGCCACATCGCCATCTACGCCGGCGACGGCATGCAGGTCGAGGCGCCGGTCCCCGGCCAGACCGTGCGTTACACGGAGATCTGGCAGAACAGCCCGACCTTCATCCGCGTCGGCTGACAGCGGCTGACTCACAGCCGTCACGCCTGACCACGAGGACCCGCACCGACACGGTGCGGGTCCTCGTGCGTTTCCCGGCCGGGTGGCATGATCACGGCCATGAGCGTCCCCACGGCGGTCGAGACCAACGCCCTGAACACCATCGACGAGTCCGAGCGGCGCGGCACGCCGCGCGACCTGTTCTGGCCCTGGTTCGGGGCCAACGTGTCGGTCCTCGGCCTGGGTTACGGCTCGTACCTCCTCGGGTTCGGCGTGTCGTTCTGGCAGGCGACCGTGATCGGCGTGGTCGGCATCGTCGTGTCGTTCCTGTTCTGCGGGTTCATCTCCCTGGCCGGCAAGCGCGGGTCGGCACCGACGATGGTGCTCTCGCGCGCCGCGTTCGGTGTGCGCGGCAACAAGCTGCCCTCGCTCCTGTCGTGGATCCTCACCGTCGGCTGGGAGACCGTGCTGGTGGCGTTGGCCACGCTCGCGACCTCGACCGTGCTCGGGGCGCTCGGCTGGGGCGGCGGGACGGTCACCAAGGTCGTGGCCCTCGTGGTCGTCGCGGGCATCGTCGTGGCCGCGGGCGTCTTCGGCTTCGACCTCGTGATGCGGCTGCAGGTGATCATCACCGTGCTCACCGCCGTGCTGACCGTCGTCTACATCATCCTGGTGGCCGACCACGTCGACTGGGCGACCGTCGCCGCGATCCCCGCAGGCGGCGCGCCGCAGGTGATCGGCGGGCTCGTGTTCATGATGACCGGGTTCGGCCTGGGCTGGGTCAACATGGCCGCCGACTACTCGCGCTACCTGCCCCGCTCCGCCTCCGGCCCGCGGATCGTGGGCTGGACCACCCTCGGCGCCTCGCTGGCCCCCGTGGTCCTGCTCGTGTTCGGTCTGCTGCTCGCCGGCTCCGACCCCGACCTGAACGCGGCGATCGGCGCCGACCCGATCGGCGCCCTGTCCACGCTCCTGCCCACCTGGTTCCTCATCCCGTTCGTCGTGGTCGCCCTCGCCGGCCTCATCGGCGGCGCCGCCCTCGACATCTACTCCTCCGGCCTCGCGCTGCTCTCCCTAGGGCTGCCGGCGCCACGCTGGGTCGCCGCCGCCATCGACGGCGGGCTCATGGTCGTCGGCGCGGTCTACGTCGTGTTCATCGCCGACTCGTTCATCGGCCCCTTCCAGGGCTTCCTCATCACGCTGGGCGTCCCCGTCGCAGCATGGTGCGGCGTGCTCCTCGCCGACATCCTGCTGCGTCGGCGCGACTACACCGACGCCGACCTGTACGACGCCACCGGCCGGTACGGATCCGTGAACTGGGCGGCCGTGCTCCTCGTGCTGGCCGGCACCGCCGTCGGCTGGGGCCTGGTGACCAACACCTACGCCCCGTGGCTCGCCTGGCAGGGGTACCTGCTCGGCCCCCTCGGCGGTGTCGAGGGCAACTGGGCCTGGGCCAACCTCGGTGTGCTCGTCGCGCTGGCCATCGGGTTCGTGGGCACGCTCCTGCTGAGCGCCCGCACGGTACGCCGCCAGGAAGGGCGATGACGGCGCCCGACGGCGGGGCAGCTCCCGTCGCACCGCCCGGCCCGGACGCTGCCCTGGTCGTCATCGACATGCAGGATGTCTTCGCACGTCCACCCAGCCCCTGGGCCTCCCCCGACTACCCGCCAGCCCTCGACGGGACCCGCCGCCTGCTCCCCGCGTTCGCGGGCCGCACCGTCCTCACCCGGTACATCGCCCCCGCGGTGCCCGACGGCGCCTGGCGCGCCTACTTCGACCAGTGGCCGTTCGCGCTCGTCCCCGAGGACGACCCGCTCTACGAGATCACCGACCTGGCCGACGTCGTCGCGTCCGGGGCGCCCGTCGTCACCCGCACGACCTTCGGCAAGTGGGGCCCCGAGCTCGAGGCCGCCACCCGCTCCGCCGGCGAGCTCGTGCTCGCCGGCGTCGCCACCGACTGCTGCGTCATCTCGACGGCGCTCGCCGCCGCCGACGCGGGCCGGCGGGTGCTCGTGGTCGCGGACGCCTGCGCGGGCTCGACCCCGGAGAACCACGAGCGGGCGCTGGAGGTCATGCGCCTGTACGCGCCGCTCATCGAGGTGACGACGGCCGCCGAGGTGCTCGCGGTCCGCTGAGCCGGGCACCGCGGGGCGCGGCGCGGCTCGAAGAGGTCTGGCGGGGCGCACAGTGCCTTTTCGGCACGTGCCAGGTGAGCTGAATTTCGTTCGGCTGTGGCCCTCACATGCGGGCTGTGCTGAACAGTTCAGCTGACGTGAACTTGGCAGGGCAACGCCGAACGAGATCAACCAGAGCTGGCACCTGCCGAACGAGTGCACCCAACGACGCGGCGCCGCCCGAGATCGGCGCCAGTCCGGCGGCGCCGCGACCGAGGCACCAGTCCCGGCGGCTTCTCGACCGAGGCGCTAGTCCTGCGGCGCCTCGACCGCCTCCACGACGACTCCCGCATCCTGGTACCGCCCCAGGACCTCCTCGTCCTGTTCGTCGGTGACGAGCGTCCAGCCGGCCGGCAGCGGCGCCCACGCGGGCACCGCGCCCCGGTCGAGCTTGGTGGAGTCGGCCAGCACCACGGTGCGCCGCGCGCGCCGGGCGGCGACCTCCTTGACCTGGGCCTCCAGCGCGGTGGCCTCGCCCACGCCGTCCGCGGGGTCCAGGGCGTCGACGCCGAGGAACGCGACGTCGACCATGAACCGCTCGAGCGCCGCCGTCGTCAGCGGGCCGACCAGGCCGTGGCTCTTGGTCGTGACGCTGCCCCCGATCACCACGACGTCGAGGCCCGGCGAGCCCGCGAGCAGGAGCGCGATCTCCAGCCCCCGGGTCAGCACCGTGAGCCCGTCCCGCCCGCGCAGGTGTTCGGCGAGCTGGCCCGTCGTCGACCCTGCGTCGACGAAGATCGTCCCCTCGTCGGGCACCAGCTCGGCCGCCCGCCGACCGATCGCGACCTTGGCCGGCATCTGGACGCGCATCCGCTCGGCCAGCGCCCGCTCGTGGAAGCTCGACTCCGGGGTGGCGCCGCCGTAGGTGCGGGTGACGAGTCCCTCGGCGCCCAGTCGGGCGAGGTCGCGGCGCACCGTCGACTCGGAGATCGCGAGCGCCTCGGCCAGGTCCTCGACCCGGGTGGTCCCGCTCCGGATGAGCGACAGCAGCTCGTCGTGGCGCGCGCGGGTGCTGCGCCGCAGCGACTCCGTCCCCGTCCCCAACCCCGACCCCGACCCCGACGGCACGCTCACGCGTTGTCCGGCTGGTAGGCCGCGCGGATGCCGTCGACGAACGGGGCGTACTCGACGGCGGCGAGGTAGGCGGACCGCATGGTCCCGGCGTCGGCGACGCCCTTGCCCGCGATGTCGAAGGCGGTGCCGTGGTCCACGGAGGTGCGCAGGATGGGCAGGCCGACCGTGACGGAGATGGTCCCGTCGAAGTCGAAGGTCTTGGCCGCGATGTGCCCCTGGTCGTGGTACTGCGACAGGACGCCGTCGTACCGGCCGGTGAGTCCGTGGTGGAACACCGAGTCGGCGGGGATGGGCCCGGACACGTCGAGCCCGAGGCCCTGCGCGTCGGCCACGGCGGGTGCGAGGTGGACGATCTCCTCGTCACCGAACGCACCGTTCTCGCCGCCGTGCGGGTTGATCGCCGCGACGGCGAGCCGCGGCGACGGGACGCCGAAGATCTCCAGGGCCTGCGCGGCCCGCCGGATGGAGCCGAGCTGGGTCTCGCGCGTGATCTTGTCGAGGGCCTTGCGGAGCGACAGGTGCCGCGTGGCGAAGAAGATCCGCAGGTGGTGCCCGGGCTGGTGCGTGTTGCGCACCACGAACATGGTGTCCTGCTCGGTCGCACCCGTCAGCGCGCCGAGCATCTCGGTGTGGCCGAGGTGCTCGCTGCCGGCCGCCCAGATCGCCTCCTTGTTGATGGGACCGGTGACGACGCCGCTGATCGCGCCGTCGAGCGCGGCCTGGGTGGCGGTCTCGATGGCGACGACGGCGGCCCGGCCCGCCCGTGCGTCCACCTGGCCCCAGGCGGGCAGGTCGGCGCCGAGCACCCCGATGTCGAAGACATCGACGACGCCGGTCCCCGCGGGCTCGGTGTCCCAGGAGCTCACGGCCCGCAGCTCGACGTCGAGCCCGAGGGCAGTGCGCGCCCGGTCGAGCGCGGCCAGGTCGCCGACGGCGATCCCGTGGTGCGCCGGGTCCCCGGCGTGCTGCGCCAGCGTGGCGAGCGTGATCTCCGGGCCGATACCGACGGGGTCGCCGACGGTGAGTGCGAGGACGGGTCGAGTCATGGTGTTCTCTCCTTGCGTGTTCATCGGATCCTCATCTGTGGGACGGCGGTCCGCACCCAGCGGGCGCGCAGCGCAGCAGCCTGCGCGAGATGGTCGAGACAGCGGACCGCCGCGTCGGGACCGCCGACGAGCCCGCCCTTGGTGGCGATCGGCAGCCCGTCCCAGGGCCCGCCGACCACCTCGCCCGCCACGGCCAGCGGGACCACCTCGTCCTCGACGGCGATGCCCCGCCCGCCGAGGGCCGCGAGCACCGCCGCGGTGACGTCGCCGCCGGTCGTGTAAAGGCCGTCGACGACGCAGGACTCGAGCGCGCGCCGGGTGATCCGGCCGAGCGCGGGCGCCAGGGCCGCCGACTCGGCGGGGCTCAGCGGGTCGACATCCTGCTCGGCGAGCGCCGTGGCGAGCAGCACCGTGGTCCCGGCGCCGGCGCCCTGGAGCGCGTCGACGAGGTGGCGTGCCGTGACGTCCACGTCGGGCACGGATCCGCCGTCGGGCCGCACGACGACGACGTCACGCTCGGCGACCAGGCGGGCCAGCTGGGCGCGGGTGAGCTCGGTGGCCGAGCCCGAGACGGCGAGCAGCGGCGCGCCGGACGTCTCCGCCGCGGGCAGCAGCGCCCGGGCGAGCGCGAGCGAACCCGGCCCCGGGTCGACGCCGACCCACATCAGGTCCGGGTCCGTGGCGGCCACCGCGGCGGCGGCCCGCGCGACCCGGTCGAGGTGGTCGGTGGTGAGCGCGTCGCCGATGACGACGTCGGCCCGTGCGGCCTCGCGCACGGCCGCCTCCAGCTGCTCCTCGCTGCCGGTGACCACCGACAGGGGGACGAGCGCCGTCGTCAGACCGGTTCCACGGCTCAGGGCGTCGGCGACGGAGGAAGAGCGCACCGGCGACCGGGCGTCGCGCGCGAGCTCCGTCTCCTCCAGCCGCACACCGTCGAGGAGCTGGTTGCCCTCGACGGTGTGCCGTCCTGCCGCGGGGTGCGCGGGCAGGCAGAGGCCGACGACCCGCCGTCCGGACAGCTCACGCGTCGTGGCCAGCACCGCCTCGGTGGCCGGCCCGACGTTGCCGCGCAGGGTCGTGTCGATCCGCGAGCTCACCAGGCGCACCGGCCATCCGGCACGCACCACCCGGGAGGCGACGTCGGCCGCGTCCCCCGGCTCCGCGTGCCGGGTGTCCGTCGTGGCGACGATGACGTCGAACCGGCCGTGGAACTCGGCGACGGCCTCCCAGTGCTCGGACCGGCTGACCGTCACGGCCCGCCGTCCGGCGCGGGCGAACCCGGCCGCCGCGGCGTTGGCACCGGTCAGGTCGTCGGCGACGACGAGGATGTCCGCCATGTCAGCCCACGACCAGGCTCAGGACGAAGAGCAGCGGGATCGAGCCCAGCCAGACGGCGGTGGTGATACCCGACCAGCCCTTCAGCGCCGCCGTGCCCTCGAGCCCGGTGAACCGCGTGACCACCCAGAAGTAGGAGTCGTTGAAGTAGCTGAACACCATGGAGCCGGCGGTGCAGGCCATCGCGGCGAGCAGCGGGTCGATGCCGAGCGGCTCCAGCAGGGGCGCCGTGACCGAGGCGGCGGTGACCATGGCGACCGTGCCGGAGCCCTGCGCGATGCGCACCAGCGTGGCGATCAGGAACGGGACCAGGAAGACCGGCAGGCTCAGCGACGCGATGGCCTCCGCGAGGGCGTCGCCCACGCCCGAGTCGCGCAGCACCAGGCCGAATCCGCCGCCCGCCCCGGTGATGAGCAGGATGAGCCCGGCCGACGCCGCGGCCTCGGCGAACCAGGTGTGCACGGTGCTGCGCGGCGTCCAGCGCGGCAGCAGCACGTAGACCGCGATCAGGATGCCGATGACCAGCGCGATGACCGGGTTGCCGGCGAAAGCGAACGGGACCGTCCACGACGACACCTCGTAGTCGCCGCTCAGCGCGCCCTGCCGGCTGCGGTCGATGGCCGCGGTGACCGTGTTGGCGATGATGAGCAGCAGCGGCACGAGGAGCGGCAGCGAACCGACGAACGCCCCGACCTTGTGCGGCGGCTGCCCGGCGGGCGGCTCACCGAGCCCGCGCTGATCCTGCTCCCGCTGGTCGAGCTCGTCGAGACCCTCCGGCTCGTCGACAGACCCGGCACCCCCGGCGCCGCCTGCTACGACCGCCGTCCGCCCGTAGACGGCCTCCCGGACCGCGGGGACGATCCGGTCCTCGAGCTGCGGCCCGACCCAGCGCGCGTACAGGATGACGACGGGCAGCAGGATCACGGTGAAGATCAGGCCCGTCATGATCACCAGGCCGAGGTCGGCACCGAGCAGGCCGGAGACGGCGAGCGGGCCGGGCGTCGGCGGGACCAGGTGGTGGGTGAGCGTCATGCCGCAGCCGAGCGCGAGCGCCAGGGCGACGTAGCCGCCGCGCTTGACCCGGGCGATGGAGCGGGCGAGCGGGTTCATGATGACGTAGCCCGAGTCGCAGAACACAGGGATGGACACGAGGGCGCCGACGCTCCCCATGGCCCACTCCTCACGCCCCTTGCCGAAGGCGCGGAGGAACGCACGGGCCAGGCTGTCGGCGGCGCCGGAGACCTCGAGGATCTTGCCGATCCCCACGCCGAGACCGATGACGATGCCGATCGAGGCGAGCGTGTTGCCGAACCCGGTGGTGATGGACGTGACGGTGTCGAGCAGCGGCTGCCCGGCGACTGCCCCCGTGACGACGGAGGCGAGGAGGAGAGCGACGAACGCGTCCAGGCGGGTACGCAGCACCACGACGATGATCGTGACGATGCCGAGCAGGAGCGCGAGCAAGAGTTGGAGATCCACGACAGTCCTTCCTTGGACCGGGACGACGTCGTCGTTGACGCCGCGATGTGATCGAACGACGCGAGTCTGCCCGACCTTGCTGCGCAAATCAAGCAACTAGTTGCGCATTTAGCGCAGCGACGCTGGAGGCTCCATGATGTTCTCGTCGCGTCCACGTGGACGACGTGCCCGAGCACCCAGGAGCTGACCATGACCCTCAGCAGGATCCGCGCCCAGTGGGAGCGCCACGACGAGCGATTCGCGGCGGTCAACGGGGACGAGCACGTCAAGGTGCTCTTCGACGAGGGCAGCTGGCTCGAGGGACCCGCCTACTCGCCCGCCTGGCGCACGCTGCTGTTCAGCGACATCCCCGACGACCGGGTCCTCGCGCTGGACGAGGCGACCGGCCAGGTCGGCGTCTGGCGCAGCCCCGGCGGATACGCCAACGGCCGCACCATCGACCGGTCCGGCCGGATGATCCAGTGCGAGCAGGGCACGCGTGCGGTGACCCGGACCGAGCCGGACGGCACGGTGACCGTGCTGGCCGACCGGTGGCAGGGCAAGCGGTTCAACAGTCCCAACGACGTGGTCGAGCGCAGCGACGGCACGGTGTGGTTCACCGACCCGCCGTACGGGATCCTCAACGACTACGAGGGCCACCGCGCCACGCCGGAGATCGACGGCTGCCACGTCTACCGCCTCGACCTGGACGGCACGGTCACGCGGGTCGCCGACGACTTCGAACGCCCCAACGGACTCGCCTTCTCCGCCGACGAGCGGACCCTCTACATCGTCGACACCCACCACCGGCACCTGCGCCGCTTCGACGTGGGGCCAGACCTGTCGCTGTCCGGCGGGGAGGTGCTCGGCACGTCCGACGCCGGCGGCTACGACGGCGTCCGGCTCGACGACGGCGGCAGGCTCTGGGTGGCCGCGCACGACGGACTGCACTGCTGGCACCCGGACGGCACCCTGCTCGGCAAGCTGCTGCTGCCCGAGGTCTGCTCGAACCTCACCTTCGGCGGACCCAAGCGGAACGTCCTGTACGTGACGGCAACGAACATGCTGCTGTCGATCCGCCTGACCGTGACGGGAACTCGCTAGGTCGTGGCCTTGTCGGACCTGGCGGGACGAGTCGCCGGTCGCGCCACGGCCCTGGGGTGGACAGGTAGTCCGGGGGGTGTGTTGCTGCGAGTCGACAATGTCCACTCGCAGCAACACATCTCACCGACGTAGGTTGACCGCGAACGGCCGGCGGAGCATCAGACCGCCGGACCCACCGCCGTCGGCGTCCCGCCGGCGCTCCGGAGCGGCGCGGTCACGGCACGTCCTGGAACTCGACCTCCGGGTACGCGCCCGACGGACCGTCAAGCAGCGGTGCGTCCTGACCGCGCAGGTGGCGGTCCAGGAACGCGCCCACGTAGGCGTTGGTGATCGTGACGCCTCGGACACCGGCAACGGTGTCCCCGGGCAGCGGCACGCCGAGCTGGTCGAGGAACATCAGCTGGTCGGTGAACGATCCGTGGTTGGCGGTCGGGACCTGGAGCCACAAGCCGGTCACTCCCAGGCGCGCCCGGTTGTCCGGCCAGTCGGTCCCGTCACTGGCGCCCGGCTCGTGCGACGAACTGCCCAGCATGAGGAACGGCCGGCCCGTCCCTGTCTCTGGAAAGTCCACCTGGAACGTGCCGTCCATGTTGACCCCGGCGTCCACGCGCCGGTCGTCGACGATCGCCGCCGCGGCGGCCGAGCCACCGAGCGAGTGTCCGACAACGGCGATGTGCCGTGCGTCGACGGCCGGGCCGTGCCGCCAGAGCCTGCCGTGCGTCAGCTCGTCCAGGATGAAGCTGATGTCGAGGGCTCGCCCTCGCGTGACCCAGGCGCCGACCTCTGCGCTGTTCTCGCGCTCGCAGAGCAGGCAGCCGGCGACGCTGCCGTCGGGGAGCTCCACGGCGCGGGCCTCGTACGTGTGGTCGACGCCGGCTACCACGTACCCGCGGGAGGCGAGGTCCTCGGCGAGCGACGTCAGCGACTCGCGGCTGAGGCCGGCGCCGGGCGACAGCACCACGAGCGGCCGCCGGCCCGGCAACGCCGGGGCCCGGTCGTAGGAGTAGGTCTCGACCGTCGTCAGGATGTCGCGCGGCACCGGCAGGTTCGCGCTCTCGACGATCGCCGCCGAGACCGTCTCCGACGTGTACGCCGCGGGTTCGCCGTACGGCACCGCCGGGTACCAGACGGACACCATGAGCTCGCGACGTTCCTCGGGGCGCCACG
Organism: Promicromonospora iranensis; assembly: GCF_028994775.1. GTDB lineage: Bacteria > Actinomycetota > Actinomycetes > Actinomycetales > Cellulomonadaceae > Promicromonospora > Promicromonospora iranensis_A. The sequence continues at coordinate 399,965 of NZ_JAJQMN010000006.1, forward strand.
GGTCGGCCCGATCGGCGTCGACAAGGTGGATCGGCTTCATGCCGACGGGGAACGGGCCGGTCGGCTCGGGCAGCGAGAGGGTCGGGACGGCGTCGGCGGACGGCACGGTGCCCGACGTCGGGCCGGCCGACGCGCTCGGTGCGGCGACCGCCGCGCAGGCCATGAGTGCCGTGGCGACGAGTGCTGTCGGAACCATGCGTCTACGTGTCTTCATGTCTGGGTTATTTCACGGCGCCGACCCGCAGGCCAAGGGTTCTCGGGCAGTTCCAGGGACGAGCCAGGGAGATCCCTGAACGAACCCCTGTCCAGCGAAAACGCTCGTCCGGACCTGTCCGTTCCCCTAGCCTGGCCCGATGACGCACTCCTATCTCTTCGCCCTGACCGACGGGGGCGGGACGGTCCCTCCTGAGCTCGGTGCGGCGCGACGGCTGGTCGAGCGGGGGCATCGCGTGACGGTCCTGGGCGAGGACTCCATGGCCCCGGAGGTCGCCGCCGCCGGTGCTGCGTTCACACCCTGGCAAGCCGCTCCCAACCGGACCGACCGAAGCCCGGACGGCACGTCCTACCGTGACTGGGAGATCAGGAGCCCGCTCGCTCAGGCCCGCGGGATGGCCGACCACATGCTGGTCGGCCCCGCGGCGGGCCAGGCCCTCGACGTGACGGCGGCCGTCGAGCGGGAGCGGCCCGATCTGGTCGTCACGTCGTTCGTCGCGCTGGGCGCGATGCTCGCCGCCGAGGCGGAGGGCATCTCGTTCGACGTGCTGCTGCCCAACATCTACACCATGCCCGCCCCGGGGATGCCGCCGATGGGCATGGGGTTGCGACCGGCCACCGGGCGCCCGGGCAGGCTCCGGGACCAGCTGGTGAACGGTGCCAGCACGCGTCTCGTCGACAAGTACGTGCTCCCCCGGCTCAATGCCGTGCGCGATGAGTACGGGCTGGCGCCGGTGGACCACACCTGGGACCAGGTGCGCCGAGCTCGGCGTCTGCTGCTCCTGACCAGCCAGGAGTTCGACTTCCCGGCCGAGCTCCCCGCGAACGCACGGTACGTCGGCCCCGTGCTCGACGACCCGGCCTGGGCCGTCGACACCACCTGGTCCGCACCGCCCGGCGACGCTCCCCTGGTCCTCGTCGCGCTCTCGTCGACCTTTCAGGACCAGGCCGCATGCCTGCAGCGCATCATCGACGCTCTCGGCAGCCTCCCGGTCCGCGGGCTGGTCACGACCGGACCGGCGCTCTCGCCGGCCGTGCTGCGCGCACCGTCGAACGTGACCGTCGTCGCCTCCGCGCCGCACCGCGACGTGATGCGTCAGGCCGCTCTCGTCGTGACCCACGGCGGCCACGGCACCCTCATCAAGGCGTTCGCGGCCGGGCTCCCTGCCGTCGTGTTGCACCACGGGCGTGACCAGGCGGACAACGCGATCCGCGTGACCACCAGGGGTGCGGGCGTCGCCGTGCGCCGCACGGCGCCGTCCTCGGCGGTCGCACGCGCCGTCCGGCAGGTCGTGGAGGATCCGGCCTATGCACGGGCGGCAGAGGCGCTCGGCGCGGCAGCACGACGGGACGCCGAGAGCGGGCTCCTCGTCACGGAGCTGGAGCGGCTCACCGACTGATCGTCGGAAGTTCCGCCGAGCAGCTGCGTCCGGTGGATCCCACGCTCAGAACGGCTGCCTGTGGCCGCTGCGCAGCGCTTCCGCCAGGACCGCCCCCTGAGCAGGCTTCCCGTCGACGATGTCCTGGACGTGCGAGCGGAAGCCCGGGCAGGCGGTGATGTCGTGGGCGCGGCACTCGAGCGCATGGCGCGTCATCTCGCGGGACAGCTCCATCTCGGCCATGCGCCGCTCCAGGTCCGCGATGTGCGCCTCGAGGATCACGTGCCGGTCGTACGCGCCCCCGTCGAGCAGCACCCGGATCTGCTCCAGGCTCATGCCCGCCGCCTTGCTGCGCATGATCGTGGCGACACGGAAGGCGTCGTCGGCGTCGTACCGGCGGCGGCCGGCGCCGTCGCGGGCCGGGCTGAGCAGGCCCATGGCCTCCCAGTGGCGCAGCACATGCGTCTCCAGGCCGAACCGCGCGGCGAGGTCGCCGACCGACCAGGCCGACTGGTCTCCGGGCACGAGGGTTGACTTCATGTCGACATGAAGTCACAGGCTGGGCCCTGCCCGCAAGGCCTTACGGGGCCGGACGCCACGACCGGGCGCCGACACCACCTCGCCAGGACAGGAATCCCATGACCTCCGCACCAGCACGCGCCGCACGCCACGCTGCCCGACGTCCAGCCGCTGTGGCGGCCGCCACGCTTTCCCTGCTCCTGGCCGTCGGGCTCGCCGCCTGCACTCCGCAAGCCGACGCCTCGTACGCCGACGACCCTCCGGCGCATGCCGCCGCGACGCAGGACGATCCCGAGTTCCAGGACGGATTCCGGCACGAGTTCGCGACCGTCGACGGCGTCCGGATGCACTACGTGACCGGCGGGAGCGGCACGCCGGTGGTCCTGCTCCACGGCTGGCCGCAGACCTGGTTCAGCTGGTGGTCGATCATGCCGGAGCTCGCCGAGCGGCACACGGTCTACGCCGTCGACCTGCCCGGGCTGGGAGACAGCACCGGGATTCCCGACGGGTACGACAAGGCGACGCTCGCACGATACGTGCACGGCCTGGTCGCCGGCCGGCTCGGGGTGCACGACGCCCAGGTCGTCGGGCACGATCTGGGCGCGGCCGTGGCGTTCCAGTACGCCGCCCAGTTCCCCGAGGACACCGCACGCCTCGGCTACCTCGACCTGCCGCTCCCAGGACCCGCCCTGGACGCGCCCACCTATCGCTCGCTGAGCTGGCACATCGCCCTCCACTCGCAGCCAGAGGTCCCCGAGACGCTGGTCGGTGACGACGTCCGCGAGTACCTGGAGCTGTTCTACCCCCAGGTCGCGTTCGGCGGGACGGCGTTCGGGGGCACCTCGGACCGCACCCCGTTCACCGACGCCGAGGTCGACGAGTACGCGCGGACGTACAGCAGGCCCGACGCCCTGGCCGGCGGCTTCGAGCTCTACCGAGCCCTGGACCAGGACGTGCTCGACACCACGGCGGCGGACCCGGTGGACGCCCCGACCCTGCTCATGTCCGCCGAGGGCCAGATCGACGCGATCCGGGGCACGGCCGCGCCACGCATGACCAACATCGTGCGGGCCGTGGACGTACCGCACGCCGGGCACTGGCTCGTCGAGGAGAATCCCGAGTTCGTCACCACGGAGCTGCTGCGATTCCTCGACGAGTGACGAGTGACGAGTGACGAGCGGCAGCGCGCCGGGGCGTCAGTCCACCAGCACGACGGCGCTGGAGTAACCGTCGACGTCGGGCGGCGTCCAGGCTGGCTCGTCGTCCTCGTCGTCCTCCCCGTCCTCGCCCCCGTCCTCGCCCTCTCCCGGATCGCTGCCGGGGTCCTCGCCGCCCTCCTCGCCGCCCGGCACGCCACCGTCCCGCGGGTCCTCCGGCTCCGGCTCGGTACGGCACAGCCCGTCGATCAGCCAGCCCAGGCCGTCGACGCCCAGGCACAGCCCACCGCGCAGCGTGATGCCCGCCGTCGCCGTCGCCTCCGAGCGGATCTCGGTGCCCGGCACGCTCTCGTCGTGCCGCACCTGGGCGGTCACCTGAAGAAGTTCCGGATCGATGGCGACCTCCCCCAGCAGCTCCGCCCCGTTGCGCTCGGCGTACGCCCGGGCCGCCTCGTTCATCTCCTCCTGGAGGTCCGGGCCGAGCAGGGCCTGCTCGGCGATCCCCCAGAACCCCTCCGGCTCGGAGATCCCGAGGTGCAGCCCGTGCAGCACGCCCAGGTGCTCGTTCCACTCCTGGGCGGCGGCGAGCGCCGCGGCGTCGGCGGCCGTCCCGGCCTGGCGGCGGTCGTTGGTCGCCGAGCCCAGCATCGTGACGACCAGCACCGCGACGGACAGCATGCCGACGGCGATCGGGATCGTCATCACGTGCATCGAGCCGCGCTCCCGGTCGTCGGCCGTCGGCCGCGTCTCGGCCGGTCGGTGAGTCTCGGCCGGTCGGCGTGTCATGGTCACTCCCCCGCCTGGTCGGTGACGGGCACGTCGGTGATGCGGAACCGGTCCGGTCCGTCGACGGTCACGGTGTCCTGCCCGGTGTCCGGCCACACCACGGTGATCGCCGTCGACTGGCCCCGGTCCAGGGTCTGGATCTCCTCGTCCCCGGCCAGCCGGCGCAGCACGAACCCGCCCGACCTCTTCTCGGCCACGTAGTCGAACGGCAGCACCCGCTCCTGCGGGGCGAGCAGGGAGAGGTTGTGCGGCCCGGCCACCTCAGCCAGGGTGCCGAACTTCCGGTCGCCGAACAGGTTGAGGTGGGCGGGGAGGAACCAGGCCGGGTCGACGGCGGTGCCCGTGGCCCGCTCCGCGACGAGCGTGCCGACGATCGCCCCGGGGCGACGCACCATGGACTCGACCTCGACCGTGTACTCACCGCGGTCCGTCGCGATGGTGACGGCGGCGTTCCGCGCCGTCGGGGCGTCGGTCCCCGGGAGATCGTCCCCGGCCTCGGACTCGACCACGAGGTGCCCCTCGAAGTGGATCTCGACGCGCCGGTTGGCGGCCCGCGCCTCGTCGCTCCTCCCCTCCGCGACGGGCTCCGACTCGCCGCGACCCTCCTCGGTCACCGTGAACCCGTCGCCCAGATCGGCGCGCAGGCGCTCGGCGACGGACCGGGCCCGGCGCTCGGACAGGGCCTGGTTGTACGCGTCGGTGTCGACGTCGTCGGTGTGCCCCACGACGTGCACCTCGCCGGCGTCGGCCTGCTCGACGATCGACGCGGCGGCCCGTTCGACCACGCCCCGCGCGGCGCGCGACATCGTGTGCTCGTCGCTCGCGAACAGCACGTCGGAGGCCAGCGTGACGGTCACGTCCTCCTCCTCGGCGGACGTCGCCGAGGAGGCGTCGTACCCCTGGGTGAAGGCGCGCAGCGGCTTCGTCGACGCCTGCTCGACACCGCCGACCTGCTCGACGGCGTCGGCGAAGTCGTCACCTGCCGCGGCGACGGGCAGCGTGACGACGCCGTACCCGGGCAGCAGCACGTCCACCGAGTCACCGGCCGGCGCCGCGAAGACGGCGACGGCGGAGCCGCGCAGCGTCTCGTCACCGGACCCGCGCCCGACCTGCTCGATCAGCGCGGCGGCGGAGCCGTCGTCCGCCGTCGCCACGGGGTGCACGACGCCGGCGGCGGTGTCGACGAGACGGACGCCGCGACCGTCGGTGACCGAGTTGCCGAGCCCGCCCAGGCTGAGCGTGACCGTCGAGAAGCGCAGCGGGTCGTCGCCGGCCGGCTCCGCGGTGAACTCGTACCGCAGCACGGCCAGGTCGCCGTCGACCTCGACCGGGCGCAGGTCGAAGCGCACCCGCGCCTCGTGCCACTCCCGCTCCACGGAGACGACCTCGTCCGGAGGCGTGGTGCCTCCGGACGAGGTGGAAGATGCCGACGCGTCGGGCGGGGACGACGTCACCGCGTCGGTCCGGTCGGGCCCGGTGAGCCCGCAGCCGGCCAGCAGGCCGACGAGACCGACGGCGAGCGCCGCCCGGTGTGCCTGACGCATCCAGTTCCTCCGTCGTGGTTCAGGTGGGCCGTGGCCCTTACTCGCCGCCGCCACCACCTGCGCCGGCGATGTCGTTGACGGCCTCGGTGAGCTGCGTGACGATCGCGTCGCCGACGTCGCTCGCGGCGGCGATGACGATACCGACGACGGCGACCACCAGCAGGACGGCGCCGACGTACTCCACGGTGCCCTGTCCGCGCTCGTCGTCGTGTGCCTGACGTGCCGCACGCTCGACGGTGTCCACGAGCGCGGTCCTGGCCGCGACTGCCTTGTGCATCAGCTTGTTCATGGTGACCTCCACGTTGGTGTCCGGGTGCCGGCCGTGGGCCCTGCGGACCTCGACCACGCCTGCAAACCTACGGAGCCGGGGTGGCCGGTCCCAGGGCGCGGGGACCCGGTGCAGGCCCCTTTCCGCCTGGGCCCTTGGCACTACCGTGGTCCGGGCCCCCGTGGAGCCAGCGCACGATGGCCTGGCTCCGCGTGGTCACGCCGAGCTTGGCGAAGAGGCTGTTCACGTGGTTCTTCACGGTCTTCTCGGAGATGAACAACCGCGCCGCGACCTCGCCGTTCGAGAGGCCCTCGGCCACGAGGTCCATCACCTCGGCCTCGCGCCGCGACAGGAGCTCGCGCACGGACGGTCCCCGGTCGCGCACGGCGGGGGCCACGGCGACCCCGGAGACGACCTGGCTACCGTTCCGGCAGAGCCGGATGGCGTCGACCATCGCCGCCGGCTCCAGCGCACCGTGCACGAGGTAGCCGGCCGCGCCGGCGGCCATCGCCTCGGACACGGTCGCCGGGTCGTCGGTGTGGGTCAGCATCACGACCGTGGCGCCGGACAGCCGGGGCAGCAGCTCCAGCCCGCTCATGCGGGGCATCCGGACGTCCAGCAGCACGACGTCGACCTGGCCGGCGCACACGCACGCCACCGCCTCGTCGGGGTCGCCCGTGTCGATCACGGACGTGACACCAGGTGTCCCGTCCAGCAGCGTCCTCAGACCCATCCGGATGATGGGGTTGTCGTCCACGGCGAGTATCCGCATCAGGCCACCTCAGCTGTCGTCGCGCGGCGGCCCTCGGTCCGTGCCCTTCCGGGGGGCCGCGCCCGGCGGGCGAGCCCGGCCTGGTCCGATGGCGCGGCGGCGGTCCCACCACCGCGTACGCCGCGCCGCTCCCGCGCGGCCTCGCCGGACGGCTCCGTGGGCAGCACGACCCGGACGGTGGTCCCGCCGTCCGGTCCTGGGGTCCACGTGGCCTCGCCGCCGCACAGCTCCGCGCGTTCGCGGACGCCACGCATCCCGTACCGGCCGCTGCCGGGCACCGCGGGACCGAGCCCCGTGCCGTCGTCGGAGACCACCAGCTCGACGATGTCGTCCGCCGCCGACACGACCAGCCCCACCCGGGAGGCGTGCGCGTGCTTGCGCACGTTCTCCAGCAGCTCGGTCACCATGGCCCGGACGTGCCGGGCACGGCCCCCTCCGGCCACCCGGTCGACCTCGGGAGCGATGTCGACGGCGGTAGGGATCCCCGTGCGCTCGGTCCACCGCCGGGCGACCTCGGTCACCAGGGCCGCCACACCGTCGGGGTCGTCGCGCAGCTCGCCGAGGGCGCGGCGGGTGTGGTCGTGCGTCGTCCGGACGGCGGCGCCCAGGTCGCGCGCCAGCCCGACCGTGCCCGGCGCCGCGCCCTCCCGTTCCAGCCGGTCGGCCAGACCGCGCGTGGCCAGGGCGAGCCCCGCCAGGTCGCCCGCCACCGTGTCGTGCAGGTCGCGGGCCAGGCTCAGCCGTTCGGCCAGGGCGGCCTGGTCGGCGCGGGCGGCCGCGAGCTGGGCCGACTGGACGGCCTGGCGGCGCAGCCGGCGGCCCAGGTGGGTGCCGGTCCAGGCCATGATGACGGTGAGCGCCGCACCGGCCGCGCCGGTGATCAGGCCGCGCCAGCCGTCGCTGTACGCGGTGAGCTGGTACAGGCACAGGGGCACCGCCATCAGGAGCGCGAGCCGCAGGCCGGCGAACAGGCCCCACAGTGCGGCGGTGGCAGCGGCGTACACCGCCATGAGCGGCGACCCGGCCAGCGGCAGCAGCGCGATCACGGCGACGGCGGTGTCGCCCGCCAGCAGGATCCCGTTGCGGGCGTAGAACCGGCCCCGGGTGTCCCAGTTCAGCGCGGGCACGAACGAGAACGGCGCCGCGAGCACCACCAGGAACACGCCGAGCCAGCCCGCGCCGTCGAGCAGGGCCAGCACCAGCGCGAACGCCAGGATCACCAGCCGAACCTGGCACAGCAGACGCACCGCGGGCCCGATGGCGCGCTGCGTCAGCGCGTCCATCGCGCGGGGCGGGCTCAGCCGCTCAGAAAAGCCCACCGAGCACCCCCGCGTTCGCGACGAGCACAGCCGACACGATCAGGATCAGCGCACCCGGCAGGATCGTCATCGTCACCGCGAGCGACACCATGGGCACCGCGCGCGCCGCACGCTGACGCACGTTCTCGGCGTGCTCGCGGCGCACGTCCGACGCGATGCCCGTCAGGGCGTCCGCCAGCGGCACGCCGAGCTCCTCGGCCTGCAGCAGCGCCGTCACGAACGTGCCGACCGCGGCGGACCGGCTGCGCTCGCGCAGCGCCACGAAGGTCTGCCGCCGGGACGCGCCGACGTTCATCTCCTGCAGCGCGGTGCGCATCTCGGCGGCCAGCGCACCGCCGTGGAACTCGCACACCCGCTCCAGGGCCTGGCGGAAGCCCAGCCCGGCCGTCACGGTCACGGCGAGCACGTCGAGGAAGTCGGGCAGCTCGGCGTCGATCTGCCGCCGCCGCTTGCCGGCCTCGGTGTACAGCCACAGGCGCATCCACCCGCACAGCACCACGGCCATCGGCACGCCGACCGTCCAGAGGTCCTGCAGCGTGAACAGCAGTCCGAAGACCACGCCGAACACCACGAGCCCTGCCTCGCGCCGCACGAACATCGTCAGGGTGACGCCCTCGGGACGACCCGCGCGGCGGATGACGGTGTCGAGCCGCTGCAGCCGCTGCCGCCCGTGCAGCCGCACCGCCAGCGGGAGCAGCGGCGCGCCCACGCTGTCGAGCACGGCGACGAACCCGCGCTGCCGCGGCTCCTCCTCCGGCGCGTACTCCGCCTCGACGTCCTCCAGGCCGGTGCTGGTCAGCAGCCGCCCGGCGACCATCCCCAGCACCGCCAGCAGCGCGGCGCCCGCCGCGATCAGCAGCTCCAGCACGTCACACCTCCACCCTCGACAGCCGGCGGACCAGCAGGTACCCGATGGTGAACAGCCCGGTCGCGACGAGCAGGACCACCTGGCCGGCGAAGTTGGTGATCATCTCGTCCACCACGCCGGGGCTGAAGGCGTTCATCAGCGCCACCGCGCCGAACGCCAGGAAGATCACCGTGTACCCCGAGAACTGGGCCCCCATCGTCGACGTCACCACCTCCCGCCGCAGCCGCCGCCGCTCCTCCAGCGTCTGCCCGATCCCCGCCAGGGCCGTCACCAGCTCACCACCCGAGCGCCCTTGGATCGCCAGGGTCTGCACCAGCACCGACAGCTCCCGGGAGGGCAGCCGTTCGGTGAGGCTCGCCAGGGCGTCCTGGAGGGACCGGCCCACCGCCATCTCGGCGCCGATCTGTGCCACCTCGGACGCCGCGGGCTCGGTCATCTCCTCCGCCGCCATCTCCAGCGACCGGCGCACCGCGAGGCCCGCCGACGCGCCGTTGGCCAGCAGCCGGGCCAGCTCCGGCAGCTGCGCCACGAACCTGTCCACGCGCTGCTTGCGCCGTCGGTCCAGCCAGCGCCGGGCGCCCACCGCAACGATCAGCACCGCGAGCGCCGCCGTCGCCCAGCCGAAGAGCGGCAGGACGACCAGACCCGCCGCGACCGCCGCGGCGCACGACCCGCTGAGGAACAGGGAGGGCGACCATGCCGGCAGGCCGGCCCCGGCCAGGAGCGCCACGAGGCGCTGCCCCCACCGGACGCGGACCAGCCGTTCGTCGAGCCGGGCGAAGACGGGCACGCCGGGCGGCTGGTCCAGGTCGGCGGTCTCGACCATGCGGCGTTCGGTCTCGGCGTTGCTGACCATGGTCGCCACCGTGGCGGCGGCCATCAGCAGGGTCAGGAGCAGGCCGAACGCGATGAGCAGGAACGTCATCTGACCTCACCACTGGTCTCGTCCGGCACGGCCATCGGGGCCGAGGCCACCGTGGGTGCCGTCTCGCCCGCCCGGTGCAGCCGGTCCAGCAGCTCCGGCGGCGGGGCGGCGGCGACGAACCGGCCCGTCACGGAGCGGTCGGGGCCGATGAGGTCGGGGACGAACTCCATCAGCGGGGTCAGCGCGTACTCCTCGCGCCGCTGCGAGGTGACCGCCTGCACCTCGGTGACCCGGCGGGACCCGTCCTGCGCCCGCTCCAGGTGCACCACCAGGTCGATCGCCGAGTTGATCTGGTCGCGCAGGGTCGCCGCGGGCAGGTCGAGCTCGCTCATCGACGCGAGCGTCTCCAGCCGGCCCAGCGCGTCCCGCGCCGTGTTCGCGTGCACGGTGGCCACCGAGCCGTCGTGGCCGGTGTTCATCGCCTGCAGCATGTCCAGCGTCTCGCCGCCGCGTACCTCGCCCACGATGATGCGGTCGGGGCGCATGCGCAGCGCGTTGCGCACCAGGTCACGAATGGCGACGGCGCCCCGGCCCTCCACGTTCGCCGGACGGGACTCCAGCCGCACCACGTGCCCCTGCTGGAGGGACAGCTCGGCGGCGTCCTCGATCGTGACGATCCGCTCGTGGTCCGGGATGAGGCCGGACAGCGCGTTCAGGAACGTCGTCTTGCCGGAGCCCGTCCCGCCGGACACCACGATGTTCAGCCGCGCCCGCACGCACGCGCCCAGCAGGCTCGCCGTGGTCAGGTCCAGCGTGCCGCGGTCCACCAGCTCGCCCATCCGGAACGGCGTCGGGAACCGGCGGATCGTCAGGGTGGGCCCGTCCAGGGCCAGCGGCGGGATGATCACGTTCACGCGCTCGCCGCTGGGCAGCCGCGCGTCCACCATCGGCGAGGACTCGTCCACGCGGCGGTTGACCTGCGAGACGATGCGGTCGATCGTCTGGTACAGCTGCTCGACGGACGCGAACCGCGCGTGGACCCGCTCGACCTTGCCGTAGCGCTCGACGAACACGTCCTGCGGCCCGTTCACCATGATCTCGGTGACGGACTCGTCGGCGAGCAGCGGTTCCAGCACACCCAGCCCGAGTGCGTCGTCGGTGATCCGCTGCACCAGCGCGCTGCGCTCGCGCGCCGACAGCACAGGTCCGTCGACGGAGAGGATCCGGGACAGGACCCGCTCCAGCCGCACGCGCCGCTGGGACGGCGAGAGCCGGGCGAGCTCGTCGACGTCGATCTCTTCCAGCAGCCGCTCGCGGTACACCTTCGCGAGGTCGTTGTCCTCGTCGTGCCGCTGGTCGGCGGCCAGCCGGTCACGTAGCGCCATGTCGGTCCTCCACCAAGATCAGTCCTCCACCGGGAACGCGGCGGTCCGGGTCAGTGCGACGTCGACGATCTCCATGCCCGCGAGGCCCAGCGGCGCCGACACCTCGACCCGCACGCGTGCGGTCCCGTCGTCGACGTCGGGGGTCTTGTCCACCAGGTTCAGCCCGTCGGGGATCGTCAGCTCCACGGCCGCCTCCCAGTCCTGGCCCAGGCTCAGGGCGCGGGCCCCGTTGCGGGCAGCCTCCTGCGCGATCGACGCGGTCTGCGCCACGGTGATGCCCTGGATCGCCAGGAGCGCCACGAGCAGCATCGCGAACACCAGGCCGACCAGCTCGACGGACGCCTGCCCGCACTCACGGCGGGACTGCCCGGGCACCTCAACCCTCCCGGAACACGACGGCCGAGGAGGACGCCGACAGGTCGACGCCGGGCAGGATCGTCGAGACCGTCACCCGCACGCTCACGGTCTCGGGCGACACCTCGATGTCGGACGGGGCGACGGCGGAACGGAAGGCGTCCGGCAGGCGCTCGCGCACGTCGTCCCGCACTTGGTCGACGACGCCGTCGCGGGGCCGGCCGCCGTCGTCGTAGTACCCCATGACCCCGACCGTCCGCGCGCCCTCCTGCGCCGCGGCCCGTGCCGCCAGCAGGCCTGACGCCCACCCGATGCCCTGCACGCAGAGCATGAGCGCCATGAGCACCAGCAAGATCACCACGGGCAGCTCGACGGTGGACTGGCCCGCCTCGGGGTCAGCGCCCTTGCGCCGGCCCTTCCGGCGGGACGACCCGGTGACCAGAGACTCCACTTCCGTGGGACCGTCAGCACCGCCCGCCTGGGTGGAGCTCTGCTCCGTCCGGAGCGCGGCGACGCCGACCTTGGCCACCGCCGTGTGCACGGCGGTCGGCGTCTCCAGCAGCGTCGCGGTGTTGACCGCGCCGGAGAACGCGGGACCGCCGTCGGGCACGGTGAACGCGACCGGGCGCTCCACGATCCGCTCCACCAGCGCGGGCGTCACCTCGTCGCGCGAGGTGCGGCGGTTGAGCACCAGCTCCACCGCCGACGGGCGCCGGATCGCCAGCCTGTCCCACTGCGCCAGGCTGCGGCGTGCGGCCCGCAGCGCCGGGAGGTCCGGCGTGGTGACCAGCAGCACCCGGTCCGCGAACTCCAGGGCCGTGGCCCGCGGCTCGTCCAGGTGGGTGCCCACGTCGATCACCGCGAGGCCGGACTCGAACCGCAGGGCGCTCACGACGGACCTGGCCGCCGCCGCCGTCATCTCCTCGCCGCGCTCGCCCTCGCTCGGGGCGGGCAGCAGCCGCAGGCCTCCGGGCACCTCGTACGTGGTCTCCCGCAGCATGCGCCCGGTGATCTCGCCCTCCACCGCGGCGAGGTCCACCACCGAGCGGCGGGTACGGACCCCCGTGTAGGCGGTGAGGTCGCCCGCGCCGAGGTCGAGGTCCACGAGCACGGTGTCGCCGGCGCGCCCCGCCCGGGCGAGCAGCAGGGCCAGCACCGACGTGCCGACGCCGCCCTTCGCCCCGGCGATCGCCACGACCTGGCCACTGCGGCCGCCGTTGCGCTCCGCGGCGATCGAGGCGCGGGCCATGGCGGACCACGACGCCACGGCCTCGAGGCGGGTCAGCACCTCCTCCAGCCCCGCGTTCCGGGCGATCACCGAGCGCGCCCCGACCTCCATCGCGGCGGCCATGGCCCGGCTCATCTCGGCCGGGCCATGGGCGTCCACGACCATGACGATGCCGGTGAGCGGCGTGGCCAGACCGACGGCGCGGGCCACCGCGTGCCCGTGCCCGTCGTCGGCGGCCTCGTCGACGACCACGATCCCGATGTCCGGCTGCCGGTCCAGCGCGGTCAGCACGCCCGCGCCGTCGGACACCGCCGCGGCGAGCTCGAAGTCGTCGGACTCGGCGAACACGTGGCCGAGGTGGTCCCTGACCTCGAGCGACGGCGTCGCGAGCAGCACCTTGGTCGCCATGCTCAGCCCTGTCCCTTCGGGGTCGATCCGTCGTAGACGCGCTGCTCGGCCGGGAGCATGTCCTCGTCACCCGCACCCCGCAGGGCGAGGCGCAGCTTCACCGAGAAGGACTCGACGTACGCGAGCGTCAGCGCGTCCTCGGTGCTCAGCGCGAACGTCACCGGCAGGCCGCTGCTGGTGGACAGGTCGTCCGGGTCCTCCAGCGTCCGCGGCAGGCCGACCTCGAGGACCAGCACGTTCGAGACCCACACCCGGGAGACCGGCTTCACGTCACCGGTGCCACCCATGGTGGCGATGATGTCGACGTGGTCGCCGGGCGCCACCTTGCCGGCCACGCCCGTCTCGGCGTCCACGATGATCGCCACCTCGCGGAACCCTGGTTGCACGCCCGGCCGCTCGACCAGCATGCCGTCCTGCAGCAACGAGCCCTTCTCGTAGTCGGTCGCCGCCACCAGGTCGTCGACGTCCGCCACGTCCCGCAACGCGCTCCGCGGCACCCAGCGCTCCGGGACCGTCACCCGGTCCAGCATGGACCCGTCGATGGACTCCAGGGCATCCACCGACCGGTTGAGCTGGAGCACGGTCACCATGGGCCCCACCTGGGAGCTCACGGTCCTGACGTAGGAGAGGACGCCGACGAAGACGGCGACCGCGAGGATCGAGGTGACGACGAGGAAGAACACTCCCCGGCGCTGACGCGGGTTCAACTGATCGCTCCCTGGGGGTCGGGCTGGGTGTCGGGCAGGGTGTCGGGCTGGATGGCGGGCCGTCCCGCACGGGACAGGTCGCCCCGGTCGGTTCGCACCGCTCGGGGACGGCGCTCCCCGATGTCGCAGAAGATGCAGGCCGCGGTGACGGCGCGGCCGCAGGCGTCGCACGCGCCCCACAGGTACGAGCGGGACAGGGCGGTCGTGACCGCCGCGCCCAGCGAGCCGTCGATCGTCGACGCTTCCAGCCAGCGCGCCGCGGGCCAGCCGTCTCCGACGCCGGTCAGCTGGGTGTCCGGCGTACGGGGCAGCAGCTCGCCGTCCTCCACCCGCACCACTGGCCGGGCGGAGCGGGCGACGACGAGCGTGTCGCCGCCGTCCGGCACCCCGAAGCTCCCGCGGAACCGGCTGACCGTGCCCCTGCCGACGTCGACCACGAACGCCGTTCCGGGCAGGTAGCTGCCCGCGTGCTGGCGGAAGGTGGGCGCGGGGCGGTGCAGCGAGGCGACGCTCGACACGAGGGCTCGCGTCGTGGTGCGGGCGAGCACCTCGTCGGCCACCGCGCGGGCGGACGACGCGGTCAGGCCCGACGCCGAGATGCCCGCCAGCATCACGGCCCACGCCGTGCAGGGGGCGTCGACGTGCAGCACCCCCACCCGTTCCGCCCCGAGCACCAGGCGGGCGGCCCGGGCGACCTTCCGGGCCTGCTCGTCCCGCGTGGCGAGCACCACGTCGTCGGCCGGGAGCTCGGCCACGGCGTCGACGACTGCACCCAGCGCGCGGTCCGTCCGATGTACGGCCGGGTGCACACCCTCCGGCCCACCGATCGCGATGACCTGCAAAGACGTTCCTCTCCTCGAACGGCCCGAAAGCAGCCACGAGCAACTCGCTGCCGCGATCCTCACACCCGAATGGCGCAAATCACCTCATATTGGCCATGGCTTGGGGAAGAGTTCCCAAGCCGTTCACCAAGGCGGGTGAAACTCGTTTCCAGGCCGGTAGCCACCACCGAGGGGAGCATCACCGTGCAGCAGGTCAGGCTCGTGGTGGACGAACGTCCCGTCGCCGAGGCCGTCGTCGCCGACACCGTCCTCACCCGAGCGCGCGGGCTGCTGTTCCGACGCGTGCTGCCGGAGGCCCTGCTGCTGCGGCCGTGCACATCGGTGCACGGCGCGTGGATGCGGGTACCGCTCGACGTCGCCCTGCTCTCCGCGGACCTGCGGGTCGTGCACACGCAGGTGCTGCGCCCGTGGGGCATGACCGCGCCCCGCAGAGGGGTCGCCCAGGTGCTGGAGGCGCCGGCCGGGAGCTTCGCCCGCTGGGGGCTGCGGCCGGACAGCCAGGTCGCCCTGGTCCAGGAGTAGCGCGCCGGCCGGGTCATGGCACCCCGTCGCCGCGCCCCGCGTCGCCGCGGCGACGCGGCGCTACGGCGACTGCGGGCCCCGGGACTGGTCACCAGGCCAACCTAGGGAGCAGAACCGCAGGTCACGACGGTCCGGCGACCCAACTGTGCGCCCAGAACGGGTAGGCCCCCGGGCCCATCGCCGCATCATCTCGTCCGCTGTGCGGCGCCCGCACCTCACTTCTGCTTGAACTTCACGACCTTGGTCTCGGGGTCGTAGTCGTAGCTGCCGCTGAAGCCCCAGTTGATCCAGCCGCCGTCGCCCTTGTTCTTGACCGTGCCGGAGTTCATGGCGATCACGTCCATGCCGTCGACGGTGGCCAGGTGCACGAACCCGAACAGGTTGCTGAAGGAGAACTTCTCGAAGTCCTTGACGACCAGGATGTTCTTGTCAGGGAACGCCTTGCCGTACTCGTCCAGCAGGGAGCGCACCCGCTCGGCACGGTCGCCGGGCACGTCGCCGCCGTAGTCGGTGCCGGGGTAGGTGCCCTCGGTGTACATCGGCGACTCGTTGTCCACGTACTGCGCACCGGTGTCATGCCGGGAGTCGACGCGGCTGGTGGGCGGGTCGGAGAAGGAGTTGCTGTAGTAGCCGTCGGGCATCTTGAAGTCCTTCGCCCGGCACTGCGGAGCGGGGGACGTGGTCTGCCTGTTGCCGTCGACGTCGGTCACCTCGAACGACGACTCCGACAGCGTGCGGTTCTCGTCGACCGTCGTCCAGTCGACCTTGAACAGGTCCAGGCCCTGCCACTTGAGGCCGGCCCCGCCGCTCGCGGTGACCCGGTCCACGTCATAGGTGAGCTCGCGGACGTTGGCGTAGTCCTCGGCGACCTCGTACAGCTCGCCGCCCGCCTCGTCCTCGCCGTTGATCTCGACGTCACCCTTGATGAGGTTGCCCTCGCGGTCGCGGGGGAACATCCGGTCGATCTTGGAGCCGAGCTTTTCGCGAAGCTCCGGGTACTGGTTGAAGTCGATGATCAGCTCGCGCCTGGAGGCCGTGCCCTCCTCCCCCTGGTTGCTGTACCCGCCGGTGAGCTTGAAGCCGTAGGGCAGCACGACGTCGACGTCGACGCCGGCCTTGTAGAGGGTCTTCAGCACCTGGTCGTCCATGGCGATGATGAGGCGGGACAGCTCGCCGTCCTTGTTCCACAGCACCGAGGTGCTGGTGGTGCCCCTCCACTCGGCGCCGACCTGCCCCTTACCCTTGCCCGCGCCGTTGCTGTTCTTGGTGAACGGCTGCTTGCCGGACAGCTCGGCGCCGATCAGGAACCCGCCGATGTCCGACGACGTGTAGGTCGCCTGCCGGCTGCCGTCGGACCACCGCCTGTCCTCGATCTGGACCTCGCCCTCGTAGCCGCCCTCGACCTGCCCCTTCAGCGAGGTAGCGCCGGTCTGCGGACCCCATTTCAGACCGCCCTTGAGCTTCACCTTCCTGATGTCGCTGTCGGCCTCGGCCAGCTCGTGGTGCTCGGGCTCCTGGCCCCGGAGCTCCTCGGCCTGCTCAAAGTAGGGGTTCTTGCCACAGCCGCCGGTCCACTGCTGCATCGCTCCGGAGCAGCTGTTCATCTTGCCGTTGACGTCGTCGTACTTCTTGTACCAGTCGATCCAGTCCTGGGCCTTCTGCATGTCCGTGAACTCGTAGGTCTTGTCCTTCGAGTAGCCCGTGATGCCGGCGATGTCGAACGCCACGGGCGTGCCGCCCACGTCGCTCCCGCTGACCCCGGCCCCCATCTCGACACCGCGCAGGACGTGGATGCGGATGCGCCCGTCGCCGAGCTTCTCGATCAGGGTGCCGTTGTTGTTGCCCCATCGGAAGAAGAGGAACTGGATGTTCTCGCTCTCCACGTGACCAGTCGCCTCAACCACGCACGGCGGCTCCATGCTGGTGTAGCGCGTGGTGATGCAGTTGGCCAGCTCGCCCGAGCGGGCCGCGCGCTCCTTGCCGGGCGCGGCGTCCTCGTAGGCCTTCCACTCCTTCTCGCAGCCCTTGGGCACGGGCAGCTCGCGGCAGCCCACCTGCACCTTGGGCGGTGCGTCCTCGTCGAACTCCCCGCTGGTCGGCATGGCGTTGGCGCAGCTCTTGTCGTTCGGGTCGTCCTTCGGCCCGCCGCGGCCGTCGAGCACGCAGTCGACGAAGTCCTGGATCTCGCTCCCCCGGTACACCTGGTTGCCGGCACCACGCTCGGCGTGGCCCTCAGGCAGGTTCTCCGTGAAGCAGTTGGTCGGGCCGGGGTACCAGACGCAGTTGATCTGCACCACGGAGGTGTCCGAGTCCGAGTCGGGGTTGTCCACCACGTCGAAGGTGACGTCGGTCTTGCAGTCGCCCGACGGCGGGCTGAACCCGTCACCCGGCGTGTCGCCACCACCGGGGCCGTCGGGCGCGCCAACCACCTCGCCGCAGGGCATCGCCCCCTCCTCCTTGATGATGGGGTCGACCGCGCACAGCAGCTGGTCCCTGACGTCCGCCGCGACCGGCGTCGCCGCGGCGAACACGACGCCGACCACGAGCAGGAGCAGACCGATGACGGCCACGTACTCGGTCATCGCCTGCCCGGCCTCGCCGTCACGGCGCGGCCGGGCAGAGCGCGGCGTCAACGTGCCGCGACGGCGGGTCCGGGGGTCGATGCTGGTCACCCAGCCAACCTAGAGAGCGACGCCGCAGGCCACGACGGCCCAGCGACCCAACTGTGCACCCAAGGCGAGTGGGCCCTCGGACCTGTTCGGACCCGCCTGCGCCGGCGTCCCGCGCAATATCACGGGCGAGCCCGGGCCACCTCCTCGCGCTGAGAGTGGGAGCACGTACCGCTCTTTCGTATGCTGAGCACGCCGTGTCAGGCGCACAGGATTGCATTCAGGGGCAATCCGGATAAATGCCGCGCGGGCAATAGATGCCTATGTCCTTTATGCCCGGACGGCCACGTCTCCTGGCCACGGCTCTTCGGGTGATCTCCAGAAGGAAAGCACGCAAGCGTGCGCAACAGAGGGAGGGAGGGCCGCGTGACCACCATCGGGGGCCAGGACGCCGACGACTGGGTCGTGCATCGGCCCAACGTCGTGCGTTCGGTCGCTGCCCGCGTCCCCGGGATCGACGCCGAGGAAGCCACCAGCCGAGCGCTGGAGAAGATGGTCCGCATCGTGTCCAC
>NZ_JAJQMN010000007.1 GCF_028994775.1 Promicromonospora iranensis
GTGTCGGGGTCGGTGATCGTCGCGAACCGGCGCGCCACGACCCGGAACTGGTCCGCGTTGAGCAGGGATGCTTCGCGTAGGACCAGGCCTTCCCCGGTGACCAGTGTGCCGTCGGTGACTGCGTCCTCCAGCACCTGGGTGATGAGCTGGCGGGTGTGTTCACCGTCGGGGTCCTCGGCCGGGTCAGGGAAGTCGACCGGCACGGTCTGCACGAACTGCTCGGGGGTGGTGGTCTCACCGGTGCGGGTGTCGATCAGCCACGCCAACGCATCGGTGCGGGTCTCGCTGGTCGGCGCGACGTCGGTCATGACCTTCGCGTGGTCCGCGCCCAGGGTTCCCGCGACCAACCGCTCCCGGGTCCCGGGTAGGGCGGTCGCGAGGCGGCGGGCGATCGTCATGTCCTTACCTGCCGTGGACGCGGAGATGCCTTCCCGGAGCCGGAGCCAGGTCGTGAACGCGCGCGCCATCCCTCCTGAGCGCCAAAACCCGTCCGCTTCGATCCGGGGCAGCAACGTGTATCGGACCCCGTCCAGGCGAGCGGTCAGCCGACGAATCCGGGAATGGGCCTCCGCCAGGCGGCTAACGGCTGGGGCGTTCCATCCGTCCAGCACCTCAGGGTCGGTCAGCGCTCCCAGGTCATCCATCGCGCTTTCGAACCGGGCCAGTGCTTCCTCGATCGACTCAGCAGGAGGCAGACCGGGGCCCGGGGCGCCATCCGTTGACTTCGACTGCTCCACCGGTCCCACCCCCTCAGGCGCCTCTAGTTCTGACTTCCTCACTGCATCCATTATCTCGAACGCGCGTACGCACCGCATCGCCAAAATCAAATCTGTGGATAACCCTTCACGACCTCGTCGCGACCTCCCGGTCGCCGCGACGCCACTGCTGGCCGGACCAGAAATCCGACCGGACCCCGGCCGCTGGCGAACGTCGGACGATCGTGCGCCGGCATGCCGCGGTCCCCGGTCGCACACCCAGCGGTGTGCGACCGGGGACCGCGGTCGAGCGTCGTGTCGGTACTGGTCGTGTGGGCGTTGTCAGGCGATCTTGCGGCGGTAGGTGGTCATCGCGAAGCCGAAGGCGATGGCGAGGATGCCGATGCACCAGGCCAGGGCTACCCAGATGTCGGTACCGACGGGCTGCTGGGCGAGCAGGCTGCGGATGGCGTCGACGATGGAGGTCACGGGCTGGTTCTCGGCGAACCAGCGCACGGGACCGGGCATGGTCTCGGTGGGCACGAAGGCCGAGCTGATGAAGGGCAGGAAGATCAGCGGGTAGGAGAACGCGCTGGCGCCGTCGACGGTCTTGGCGGACAGGCCGGCGATGACGGCGAGCCAGGTCAGGGCGAGGGTGAACAGGATCAGGATGCCGGCGACCGCGAGCCAGGCCAGTACTCCGGCTCCGGAGCGGAAGCCCATCAGGAGCGCGACGAGCACGACGATCGTGAGTGAGACGAGGTTGGCGACCAGTGAGGTGAGCACGTGTCCCCACAGCACGGAGGAACGGGCGATCGGCATGGACTGGAAGCGTTCGAAGATGCCGCCCTGCATGTCCAGGAACAGCCGGTAGGCGGTGTAGGCGATGCCGGAGGCGATGGTGATCAGCAGGATGCCGGGCAGCAGGTAGTTGACGTAGCTGCTGTTGCCGGTGTTGATCGCGCCGCCGAAGACGTAGACGAACATCAGCATCATCGCGATGGGGGTCAGCGCGGTGGTGATGATGGTGTCGGGGCTGCGCAGGATGTGGGTCAGGGACCGTCCTGTCAGGACGGCGGTGTCACCGAAGAAGTGCTTGCTCATGGTCTCGTTCCTCACTTGTCCGCGCTGGCGGGGTCGTTGCTGGTGGTGTTGCTCGGTCCGACGCCGTTGGTGGTGCGGGAGGTGCCGACCGCGCCGTCGCCGCCGACGACCGCGAAGAACACGTCCTCCAGCGACGGCTGCTTCTCGACGTACTCGACCTCGGCGGGCGGAAGGAGGGCCTTGAGCTCGGCCAGCGTGCCGTTGACGATGATCGTTCCCTGGTGCAGGATCGCGATCCGGTCGGCGAGCTGCTCCGCTTCGTCCAGGTACTGCGTGGTCAGCAGCACCGTCGTGCCGCCCTGGGCGAGCTCCTTGACCGCGTCCCACACCTCGATCCGCGCCTCCGGGTCCAGCCCGGTGGTCGGCTCGTCCAGGAAGATGACCGGCGGGTTCCCGATCAGGCTCATCGCGATGTCCAGACGTCGCCGCATCCCACCGGAGTACGTGGCGGCCTTGCGGCCGCCGGCCTCCGTCAGGGAGAACCGGGCGAGCAGGTCGTCCGCGATGCGGCCGGGGTTGTTCAGGTGGCGCAGCTTGGCGACCAGGACGAGGTTCTCCCGCCCGGTCAGGACCTCGTCGACGGCGGCGAACTGCCCGGTCAGGCTGATCGACTCCCGCACGTCACCGGGCTGCGACGCGACGTCGAAGCCGTTCACGCTCGCACGGCCGGCGTCGGCCTTGAGCAGCGTGGACAGGATCTTGACCACGGTGGTCTTGCCGGCTCCGTTGGAGCCCAGCAGCGCGAAGATGCTGCCCCGCGCCACCTCGAACTCCACGCCCTTCAGGACATGCAGGTCCTTGTACGACTTCTCGATGTTCTGCACTCGGATCGCGGGCTCGCGGCTCCGCTCGGTGTGCGTGCTCATGTGCTTTCCCTTTCTGGGGGTGGTCTGGTGCGGGATGGTTCTGACCAGGGGTGGTTCTGAACGGTTTTTGGGTAGGGGGTAGCCAGGAAGGTGGTTCAGGTGTTTTTCGGGCCGACGGCGCCGGCCCGGGCTCAGGCCGGACAGGCCTCAGAGCTCAGGGGCGGCGGACGATGATGTCGCCCCAGCCCGTGCTGGCGTGGATCTCGGCGGTGGCCTCGTTCTCGACGGGGCCCTCCGTGGGGGTCAGCTGGTTGCGGACGGTGCCGTGCTCCGAGGCGACGTCGAGCCAGGCGGCGGTGCCCTCGGGCACGTTGGCCTCGATCGAGCCGTAGGACGTGGTGAGCGTGACGCTTCCGGACTCGACGCGGTCGACGCGGATGCCGGCGTGGGCCGACTTCACGCACAGGGTGCCGTGCACGCGGCCCACCGTGATCTCGGCGTGCGCGCCGACGATGTCCAGCGTTCCCGTCACTGCCCCGACCGTCGTGGTCCCGTTGCTGGCCCGGACGGTGCCCTCGCCGGAGAACTCGTTGATCCGGACGGCGCCGGAGCTCGCCTTCACGGTCGTGGGACCCGTGGCCCGGCCGACGATGACGGACCCGGCCGAGATCTTGAGGTCGAGGCGGGCGGCCTCGTCGACCCGGGCGTCGCCGCCGTTGAGCGTGAGGTCGACGGTGCCGAGCCGGCCCTCCGCATAGAGCGAGCCGGCCTTGCCGCTGAGGTGCGATCCGGTCGGCAGCTCGATGTTGACCAGCGCGCCGCCGGCCGTGAAGGGCAGGACGTACTGCTTCCAGGAGGACGGGTAGATGATCGTGACGGCGTCGCCGTCGCGCTGGACGCGGGTCTCCTCGGCGGCGCGCACGGAGCCCGACTTCGACGGGTCGGCGGGCAGGACCGTGACGACGACGTCGTCGCGCTCGCCGGCGATGACGTGCAGGTTGCCGAAGGGCACGTCCACGATGACCGGGACGGGGGAGGAGGTGGGGAAAGTGGGCATGACGACTCCAGGTGAGGGCGAAGGGCGGTGCGGAGTGGCTGTGCGGAGCGGCGGTGCGGCGGCGCCGAGTGGCGCTGCGGTGTCTACGTGGTGTCGCGGCGGGCGGTCATCGCACCCAGCCGGTGAGACGGTTCCCGCTCGGCAGCCCGGCGCCGGTCTGCGGCTCGGGCCGACCGGCGGGCTGGTCGAGCGCCGCGGCGACCGCCCGCACGAGCCAGGTGTTGACCGAGACGCCCTCGCGGGCGGCGGCGGCCTCCGCCTGCGTCTTGAGGTGATCGGGCAGGCGCAGGGTGGTGCGCGTGGTGGCGCCCGCGTCCGCGTCGGCGATCGCCGGTCCGGCGAACGGCTGCGCGGGTGCGGGTGCGGTTGCCGCGGCCGGTGCGGCCGGTGCGGCGACGGCGGCAGGCGCGGCGACGACGAACTCCGGCTCCCCGCCGCGCAGCCGAACGTCGACGGATCCGGGTGCGAGCTCCGCGGAGATCTCGCCCGCCGCGGCGGACAGGGCCTCGAGCAGGACGAGCCGCGCGGCGGCGTCGAGCGGGGCGGTCAGGCGGCCGGCGATCTCGCGGGCCTCGTCCCCGCCCGCGGCGGCCGCGGTGGAGAGCTGGTGCTGCAGCTCGTCGACATATCTCGTCAGGTCCATGACCCCACTATGACACCACTCGTGGTGTCAGTGCAAGACCCATGACGCCACCTATGACACCAAGGCGACGCCGGATGGTGTCACACGAATGAAGTTGCAGGTCAGGGGCCCGTCCCCGCGTAGCCGCCCGGCTCAACGAGCCCGTTCTCGTACGCGGCGATGACGAGCTGTGCGCGGTCATGGGCGCCCAGCTTCACCATGACACGGTTCACGTGCGTCTTGGCCGTGTGTGGGGAGATGTCCAGCAGCGCGGCGATATCGGTGTTGGAGCGGCCCGTACCGACCAGCGCCAGGACCTCCGACTCGCGCTCCGTCAGCTCGTGCAGCGCACGTGACGGCTCGCTCGTGCGCAGTCGTTCGGACCGCACGTAGCGGTCGATCAGCGTCCGGGTGGCGACGGGGGACAGCAGGGCATCACCCCGGTGGACCGCCCGGATCGCGGCGGCGATGTCGTCCCGCTCCGCGCCCTTGCCGATGAAGCCGCTCGCGCCGGCGCGCAGGGCGCCGACGATGTACTCGTCCTCCTCGAACGTGGTCAGCACCAGGACCCGGACCGCCGCGAGGTCCGGGTCCGCGCAGATCTCGCGCGTCGCGGCGATGCCGTCCAGGCCTGGCATCCGGATGTCCATCAGCACCAGGTCCGGACGTCGCTCGCGGGCGAGCGCGACCGCCTGGTGCCCGTCCGCCGCCTCGCCGGCGATGGTCAGCCCGTCGCTGTGGGTGATGAGGTCGGCGACCGCCGAGCGGATCAGCGCCTGGTCATCGGCGATGAGGACGGAGATCATGGGCGGCTCCCTGGCGTGGACGCTGGCGCGGGCGCGGGCCTAGAGGTGGGTGTGGGCAGGTCCGCGTCCAGCTCCCAGGAGCTGACGCCGCGCCGGCCGTGGGTGAGCGTGCCGCGCACCGACTCCACACGCTCGCGCGCCCCGACCAGGCCGTGCCCGCCGCCGTGCCCCGCACCCTGCCCCGCACCCGCACCCGGCCCCGCACCCGCACCCGCCGAAACCGGATTGGTCACCGTGACATGCAGCCGGTCGGGGTAGTACTCGAGCACGATGTGCGCACGGTGCTCGGCACCGTGCTTGTGGGCGTTGGTGAGCGCCTCCTGGATGACCCGCAGTGCGACGACGTCGACCGCGGCGGGCAGGTCGCGTGCCTCGCCCAGCCGGCGGACGGTGACGTCGAGGCCGTGGGCGCGGAACTGCGCCAGGATGTCGTCGAGCTGGGCCAGGCCGACGGGTCCGGCGCCCGGCGAATCGGGGTGGCGCAGCGTGGCGAGCAGGTCGCCGATCTGCGTGAGCACGGTCCGCGAGGCCTGGCGGATGACGGCGAGCGAGTGCTCGGCGTCGTCGGGCCGCTCGCGCAGCGCGGAGCCGGCGACACCGGCGTGCAGGTTGATGACGGCGATCTGGTGCGCGACGGCGTCGTGCAGGTCGCGGGCGATCGCGAGCCGGTCCTCCGCCACGCGCTGGTTGGCCAGCGCCTCACGGGTCGCCTCCGCACGCTCGGCACGCTCCGTGACCGCCAGGAACTGCTCGCGCTGCACGCGGACCAGGTCGCCCAGCGCGCCGAACAGCAGGACGAGGAGCAGGTACTGCATGGCCCCCCGGCCTGCGGCCAGGGCTCCGGCGACCGCGACGAGGACGCCGGCGGGAAGGGTCAGCCACAGGGCCTGCCGCCGGGTCAGCGTGCGGCTCGCCGTGAACGCGGCGATCGCGACGGCCAGCACGACGCCGGGATTGAAGAGTCCGAGAGGCACGCTGAGCCAGACGACGAGCACCGTCGCCGCGACCGTCGTGACGGGCAGCCGCCGGCGCAGCAGGAGCAGCGCTGCCGCGGCCGCGGCGCTGATCACGAGCCGGCTCTGCCAGTCCGGGGACAGGTCCTCCCGGACGGGGAGCGGGCTCGCGCAGACGACGGCGGCCGCGGCGACCGCGTGGCTGACCCAGGCATGTGCCCGGTGCGCGGGGCCGAACGGCAACCTGTCGCCTCGAAGCATCTCGTCCTCCGTCCGGTGGTGCCACCGGTCCGGCGGCGCCGTGCCAAGCATCCCGCACGCCGTACCCCGACGCGTCCCGCTCAGGTGGTATCCGGCTGTACCACCACGGCGGTACACGGGAGTCATCGCTGGGCCGATTCGTGGGGGAGCGATGTCGCCGAGAGTTGGTCACGTCATCACCTCCGGCAACACGAGAGAGGCGGCCGACGTGGTCTCCCCACTGCTCTCCGTCAGCAATCTGCACAAGACCTACGGCTCCGGCCCCAGCGCCTTCGAAGCGCTCAAGGGCCTCGACCTGGACATCGCCGAGGGCGAGTCCATAGCGATCATCGGCAAGAGCGGGTCGGGCAAGTCGACCCTCATGCACCTGCTCGCGCTCCTCGACCGGCCGACGTCCGGGTCCATCATGCTGGACGGGACCGACACGTCCAGGCTCTCGGCCAAGCAGCTCAACCAGACGCGCAACAGTGCCTTCGGGTTCGTCTTCCAGCAGTTCTTCCTCAACGCCCAGGCCAGCGTGCTCGACAACGTGACGCTCCCGCTGAAGATCGCCGGGGTCGGACGCCGCGAGCGCACCGCCCAGGGGATCGCCGCCCTGGCCCAGCTCGAGATCGACGACAAGGCGGGCAACCGGGCCAACGACCTGTCCGGCGGCCAGAAGCAGCGCGTGGTCATCGCCCGCGCGCTGATCAACCAGCCGCGGGTGATCTTCGCCGACGAGCCGACCGGGAACCTGGACACCGCCACTGGCGCCGTCGTCGAGGACATCCTCTTCGACCTCAACCGCCGGAGGGGGATCAACCTGGTGGTCGTCACGCATGACGAGGAGCTGGCCTCCCGCTGCGACCGGAGGATCTACATCCGCGACGGTCTGATCGCCGCGCGCGAGGCGGTGGCGGCATGAGAGGCGTCGACGTTCTCAGCACCGCCTTCAAGAACGCCTTCCGGTCCAGGCTGCGTACCAGCCTGACGGTCCTCGCGATCTTCATCGGCGCCTTCACGCTGTCCCTGACCAACGGTCTGGGCACCGGCATCAACCAGTACATCGACGACACGGTCGCCTCCGTCGGGGTCGACGACGTCATGACCGTCACCAAGGCGAGCGAGGAGGAGCCCACCGACGGCCCGGCCGAGTACGACCCGAACCAGATCGCAGCGGACGGAGCGCCCGGCGCGACGGCCACCGCCCTGACCGACGACGACATCGACACCATCGCCGGTATCGACGGCGTGGAGAGCGTCGAGCCGAGCAAGAGCGTCATGGTCGACTACGTCCGGCACGACGACGGGACGAGGTACCAGCTGTCCGTCGCGGAGTTCGTGCCCGGGATGAGGATCGAGCTGGTGTCCGGCGAGCAGGTGGACCTCGACGCGTCCGATCCCGAGCTGGTGCTGCCCGAGAGCTATGTCGAGCCGCTGGACCTGGGTTCCGCGGCCGACGCCGTCGGGCAGACCGTCGTGCTCGCCGTCACCGACGCCACCGGCGAGCAGGTGACGACCGAGGCGACCGTCGTCGGAGTCGCCGAACCCGGCGTGCTCACCATGGGCGGCGCGGTCCCGAACGACGTCCTCGCGGCAGAGCTCTACGACCTGCAGACCACGGGGGCGCCCGAGGCGGAGACCACCCGCTACGCGGAGGCCTCGGTCTCGTTCGACACGAGCGGCGGCGCGACGCAGACCGAGGCCCTGCAGGATCGCCTGGCCGACGCCGGTTTCACCGGCAGCACGCTGGAGGACCAGCTCGGCACGATCACGGCCGTCATCGACGGCATCGTGCTCGTGCTCAACGGGTTTGCGGTGATCGCGCTGGTCGCGGCCGGCATCGGCATCGTCAACACGCTCTTCATGGCGGTCCAGGAGCGGACCCGTGAGGTCGGGCTCATGAAGGCCATGGGCCTCTCGAGCGGCCGCGTCTTCTCCCTGTTCAGCATCGAGGCGGTGGTGATCGGGCTGGTCGGCAGCGCGCTGGGCGTGCTCGGGGCGGTCGGTGCCGGGCAGCTCGTGAACGGCGTCTCCGGGGACCTGCTGGCGGACCTTCCCGGCCTGACCCTCATCGCCTTCGACCCGGTCGGCGTCGCCACGGTGGTGCTCGGCGTCATGGCCATCGCGTTCCTCGCCGGCACGCTGCCCGCGCTGCGGGCCGCGCGCCAGGACCCGATCTCGTCGCTGCGGTACGAGTGAGGGCGGCAGCCGCCCAGGTCACCCTCGTGACCTGGGCGGCTGACCCGCCGGCGGTACGGC
The DNA here is from genome assembly GCF_028994775.1 of Promicromonospora iranensis. GTDB lineage: Bacteria > Actinomycetota > Actinomycetes > Actinomycetales > Cellulomonadaceae > Promicromonospora > Promicromonospora iranensis_A. Next base: position 8,546 of record NZ_JAJQMN010000007.1, read on the forward strand.
TCACCCGTTTCCTACGAGGTCGGGAGCCTGCCGCGCGGTTACTTTCGGGCTCTCGGTCCGTGCCGACCGGCACATCGGGGGTCGAGCCTCATGGAGGACGTCGAAAGTAGGACTGATCATGGACTTCTGGGACTTCTTCTGGCTGATGGTCTACAGCTTCTTCTTTCTGGCCTACCTCATGGTGCTCTTCCAGGTCATCGCCGACCTCTTTCGCGACAAGGAGCTCTCGGGGTGGTGGAAGGCACTGTGGATGGTCTTCCTGATCTTCCTGCCCGTCCTCACCGCGTTCGTCTACCTGATCGCGCGCGGCAGGGGAATGGCGCGGCGACAGAGCGAGCTGGTCGTCCAGGCACGTTCCGAGACGGAGAACTACATCCGCGAGGTGGCCACCACGGCGCCCGCCGACCAGATCGCGAGCGCCAAGGCCCTCCTGGACGCCGGCACCGTCACGCCGGGGGAGTACGAGCGGCTCAAGGCGAAGGCGCTCGCCTGAGCGGCTGGGCTCATGCTCGTAGCGTTCCTGTGGGGGGCGGTCGGCGCGGCGGCACTGCTGGTCGGTGCCCTCGTCGCCTATGCGGGGGCGCCGAGCCGCCGGTTCATCGCCGTGGTCATGGCGCTCGGCGCGGGGCTGCTCATCGGGTCGGTCGCCTTCGAGCTGGTCGACGAGGCGGTCAAGACCGCTTCCGTGGCTCTCGTGGGGCTCCTGACGCTGCTGGGGGCGGCCACCTTCACGGTCGGTGACTGGTGGCTGTCCCGCCGTGGCGGCGGCGAGCGCAAGGACGCGAGCGGGGCCCAGGCTGCCGGGGCTCCGCTCGCGATCGTCTTCGGGTCCGTGCTCGACGGCATCCCGGAGTCGTTCGTCCTGGGGCTGACGGTACTCGAGGGCAACGTCAGCGTCGCGCTGCTCGCGGGCGTCGTCCTCAGCAACTTCCCCGAGGGGCTGTCCTCGTCGAGCGGCCTGCGGGCGGCAGGCTGGACGCGCTCGCGCGTGCTGTGGATGTGGTCGGTGGTCATCCTCGTGGCGGCGGTGAGCGCCGCTCTCGGCTACCTCCTGCTCGACCCGGCCGGCAGCCGGACCGGGGCGCTCGCCCAGGGCTTCGCCGCGGGGGCGCTGCTCGCGATGGTGTCGAACACCCTGCTCCCCGAGTCGTACCGGGAGGAGGGGGTGGCCACCGGCTCGCTGGTGGCAGTCGGCTTCGCGGTCTCCCTGATGCTGTCGGCGATCTAGCAGAGATGCGGGTGGGCGAGCCCGGTGCCAGCGTGGACGTGTCGCCGACCATCCCAACGGCGCGTCCCTACGGCGCGTCCAGCGCATCCCTACAGCGCGTCCCTACGACACGGCAGGAGGACCCGACGATGAGAGCACTCACGTGGCAGGGCCGGGAGCACGTCAGCGTCGAGACGGTCCCCGATCCGCGGATCGTGGAGCCGAACGACGCGATCGTCCGCGTGACCTCGACGGCGATCTGCGGGTCCGACCTGCACCTGTACAGCGTGCTGGGCGCGTTCCTCGACAGCGGCGACGTGCTCGGGCACGAGGCGATGGGCGTGGTCGAGGAGGTCGGCCCGGAGGCCGGCGACCTCCGCGTCGGCGACCGCGTCGTCGTGCCGTTCGGGATCGCCTGCGGGCACTGCTGGATGTGCCGGCACGGCCTGCAGTCCCAGTGCGAGACCACGCAGGTCACCGCCGAGGACAGCGGCGCGGCGCTGTTCGGCTACACCAAGCTCTACGGGCAGGTGCCCGGCGGCCAGGCGGAGTACCTCCGGGTGCCGCAGGCGCAGTACGGCCCCGTCGTCGTGCCCGACGACGGCGAGCCCGACGAGCGCTACCTGTACCTCTCGGACGTGCTGCCCACGGCGTGGCAGGCGGTCGAGTACGCGCAGGTGCCCGACGGCGGGTCGGTGGTCGTGCTCGGCCTCGGCCCGATCGGCCAGATGGCGGCCCGGGTGGCCGCCCACCGCGGAGCCGGGCTCGTGATCGGCGTGGACCTGGTGCCCACGCGGCTCACGATGGCGGCGAACCACGGTGCCACCGTGCTCAATTCCCAGCGGGAGGACATCCTCGGCGCCGTCCGGGACCTCACCGGGGGGCGCGGGGCCGACGCGGTGATCGACGCCGTCGGCATGGAGGCGCACGGTTCCCCGCTCGCCGAGGCCATGCAGAAGGCCGCGGGGCTCCTGCCCGACGCCGTCGGCCGGCCGCTGATGAAGAAGGCGGGTACGGATCGTCTCGCCGCGCTCTACACGGCGATCGAGCTGGTGCGCCGCGGCGGCGTCATCTCCCTCTCCGGCGTGTACGGCGGCGTGCGCGACCCGCTGCCGATGCTGCGGCTGTTCGACAAGCAGGTGACGATCCGGCAGGGACAGGCCAACGTGCGGCGCTGGACCGATGATCTGCTCCGGCTCGTGGCCGACCCGGCGGACCCGCTCGGTGTGCTCGACCTCGAGACGCACCGCTGGCCGCTCGAACGCGCGCCGGAGGCGTACGCCATGTTCCAGCGCAAGGAGGACGGCTGCGTGAAGGTGGTGCTCGACCCCGCGGCCTGAGCCAGGCCGTCTGGCAGCGAGCTCTTCAGGCGGCCGCCTCCGCCGCGGTCCGCAGGTCGGCGACGAAGGCGTCGAACGTCGCGCCGAACTCGGCGCGGTCGCGCAGCCGCAGCAGCGCGGACGGGTGCGTGGTGATCAGCACGTCGTGCGTCTCGCCGTCGAGCACCTGGCCGCGCTCGGCGCCGATCCGCACCGCACGGCCCAGCACCGCCCGGGCCGCCGTCGCGCCCAGTGCGACCACCACGCGCGGCCGCACCGCCGTCAGCTCCGCCTCCAGCCACGGGAGGCACGCCCGGATGTGCGCGACGTCGGGCTTCTTGTGCAGCCGCCGCTTGCCCCGCTCGGTGAACCGGAAGTGCTTGACGGCGTTGGTCACGTACACCTCGTCGGGAGCCATGCCGGCGGCGTGCAGCGCGTCGGCCAGCACCCGGCCGGCGGGGCCGACGAACGGCTCGCCCTCCTGGTCCTCGCGGTCACCCGGCTGCTCACCGACCAGGGCCAGCGCCGCGTCGTCCGGCCCGGCCGAGAAGACCGCCTGGGTCGCCGGGCCCCACAGCTCGCAGCCCCGGCAGTCGTGCACCGCCCGGGCAAGCGTTCCGACGTCGGCGCTCGCGGGCACCCACTCCTGGGCGCCCGGTCGGGCGGGCTTGGTTCGGGCAGTTCCGGCTCGTGGCACGGGGCACCTCCTCGGCTTGCTCCTCCAGCCTGTCGTGACCCCGGTCCGCTCGCTACGCGAGCCGAACGCCCACGCCCGGTGAGTGCATATGACACTCCACGCATAGCGGACCGGGTGATATCGAGGGAGTATGACCCGGTGCCGACGGTCACTGGTCAACAACACAAAGCAGAGATCCCCGGAGCGGATGCCGGGGTAGCTGGTGTCGACGTCGGGGGGACGGGATCGCGCCTGCGGGTCGACACCGGCCGGCCCGGCGGGATCTACGAGCTCACGGGTCCACCGGCCGGCGTCGTCGCCGGGCGCTCGACGGTACCGGACGTGGTGCGCGACCTGTGCCGCGGCTTCGCCGCGCAGTTCGGCGGGCGTCCCCGGGTCGCGGCGGCAGCCGTCGGCATGCGCGGGTTCCGCTCGCAGACCCAGGCCGGGAGCCTCGACCCGAACCGCGTGCACGACATCCTCGCGGAGGAGCTGCGCACCACCGCGACCGCCGTGTCGAGCGACGCCGTCACGGCGCACCTGGGCGCCCTCGGCCCCGGGCCGGGTGCCACCCTCGCCGTCGGGACCGGCGCCGTGGCCGTGGCGTGCGACGACGTCGGTCGGTGGCACCTCGCGGACGGGATGGGTCCGCACGTCGGTGACAACGGCGGTGGCGCGTGGATCGGCCGCCGCGGGCTTGACGCGGCGGCCCGGTCGATGGACGGCCGGCGCATGGGTGCGTCGCCGATCCTGGTCCAGGCGGCCGAGCGGCACTTCGGACGGCGGGAGCGGTGGACGGACGTCACCGACGTGTCCCTGTTCGCCGGGTTCGCGCCACAGGTCATCAGCGCGGCGAGCCGGGGGGATGTCGCATGCCGCGAGATCCTCGACGAGGCGGCCCGGTCGCTCGCGGACGGGCTGTGCGCCGTGCTGAGCCATCCGGGCGTCGAGCCGGTCGCGGTCACCACGGGCAAGCTCCTGATGCACGCGCCGTCGTTCCGGTCGATGGTGCTCCAGCACCTCCTGGAGAAGCGCGACGACGTGCGGGTGCAGCCCAGTGCCGGACTGCCGCTCGACGGCGCGCTGAGCCTGGCCAGGATGCTGGCCGCCCACCCGGCGGTGGTCCGGGAGCACGTTCCCCTGCTGGCGGTCCGGATCGGTGCGGCGGACTGGCTGGACGACTCCATCACCATGCCGCGCGTGGTGCTCCCGGTCGTCCGGCCGATGCGGGTGGAGAGCGAGCCCACGGCGTGGGCCGTCGAGATCCGTTCGGACTTCGAGTGGTCGGCCGACCAGCTGCTGGAGGACGTCGACGGGCCGACGGCTCCCACTGCCGCCGTCGTGCCGCTGACGGGCGAGCGCCTGGTGGTGGGCCGTGCGTCGCGCAGCCGCGGCGTCGTGCCCGACATCGTCTGCGAGGACACCGGCGTCTCCCGCCGACACTGTGAGCTCGCCTGGGTGGAGGGCGGCTGGAGCGTCATCGACCTCGGGTCGGCCAACGGCACCTACGTCGCGGCGCGTGGCGAGGCGGTCCCGGCGGAGCCGTTGCGGTCCGGGGAGCGGCGCTGGCTGGCCGACGGCGACCGCATCTACGTCGGCGGCTGGACCTGCCTGACGGCACGTGCCGTCACCGCGAACGTGCGACCCACGGCCGATCGGGTCGCCGGTAGGTGAGGACGAGGCGGGCTCTGGACGAGAGGGCTCTGAACGAGGCAGCCTCTGCGCAAGGTAGACCCTGGGAGAGGGCGCCAGGTCTGCTGAAGTTCGTTCGCCCTGGGCCCTCATAGTTCGCGTGAGCTGAACAGTTCAGCTCACGCGACAAACACCTGCCCGGGCCGAACGTAGTTCAGCCCACCTGGCACCCACCGCACGACCATGCCGGGCCTGTCGGGCGGCTGTCGGCTGCAGGCGGGCCGGATGGTGGGCCGGATGGTGGGGCGGATTTCATCTGGACCGTTCCCGGGTCGGCTCCTAGGTTGGCGCCATGTCCGGAATCGAGCTCGCCCGCGCCTACTGGGCCGACGTCGTCCGTCCGATCCTGGACCGGAAGCTGCCCGACGTGCCGAGGGCGGCCGGCCGGCTCGGCACCGGTTCGGACGTGCTGGGCCTCGACGACGCCACGTCCCGAGACCACGACTGGGGGCTGCGTCTGACGGTGCTGGTCCCTGCTGACCGGGCCGCGGAGGTCGACGACGTCCTGACCGCGTCGCTCCCCACCTCGCATCAGGGACTGCCGACGGCGTTCCCGCTGACCTGGGACCCGAGCGTCCGGCACCGGGTCGAGGTGACGACGACGGCGGAGCTGGTGCGGTCGCGCACCGGACTCGCCAGAGGCACCGCTCTCGGCACCGCCGCCCTGAGCGTCACCGACTGGCTGTCCTTCACCGGGCAGTCCGTGCTGGAGATCACGGCCGGTCCGGTGTTCGAGGACACGTCCGGCGAGCTCACCGCCCTGCGCGACCTGCTGGCCTGGTACCCGCACGACGTGTGGCTGCACGTCCTGGCGGCCGACTGGAACCGGATCGAGCAGGAGCTGCCGTTCGTCGGCCGTACGGGGCAGCGGGGTGACGACCTCGGCTCCCGGCTGATCGCCGCGCGGCTGATCACGGCGCTGGTCCGGCTCGGCTTCCTGCTGGAGCGGCGCTGGCCGCCGTACCCCAAGTGGGCGGGGACCTTGTTCGGGCGGCTGCCCGTGGCCGCGTCGGCGGGCGGGCACCTGGTGGACGCGCTGGCCGCACCGACCTGGCAGGAGCGCGACGCGGCCCTGCGCTCGGCGTGCGAGGCGCTGCACGACCGGCAGCGCGCCGCCGGGCTGCCGGCGCTGGACGGGACGGCCTGCGAGCCGTTCTTCGACCGTCCCTTCACCGGGCTGCGTGACGTGCCGGGGGTGCTGCGCGGGGCGATCACCGATCCGGAGGTGCGGGCGCTGTCGCACCGCGGGGGAGTCGAGCAGTGGGTGGACGACGTCGGGACGCTCACCGACCCCGGCGTGCGGACCCGGCTGGCCGCCAGCGGCTGAGGGCCTGTGGACGACGGCGCGGTGAATGTCGCTGGTCCGACGTACCCTGACCGGCGATGATTACTCGTGCAGAGGGTGCGTACCTGGGCGCGCTCCGGGCTTTCCAGGAGCCGATGCTGGACCTCCTTCACCGGAGGTATGCGCCGCTGGTCGTGTCGCTGCTGTCTCTCGTGTTCACGCCCGAGCGTCCGACGGTGCCGGTGGCGGAGGCGCACACCGAGATCGGTGACGCGCTGGACCAGCTGCGCGCGCAGGGGTACGAGCTCAACGCGGACGGCACCCGTGCCATCCCGCTCGGCAGCGCCCGGGAGCTGTGCCGGCAGTGGTCCGACGTCGGCTGGCTGAAACGCCAGATCGTCGACGGGGACGTCGAGGTCTACCAGCTCTCGGCGCACGCCGTCGGGGCGCTGGAGGTCGCCGGACGGGCCGGCGGCACACGGGCGCGGGTCTCGGAGTCGCGGGTCCGTACCCTCCTGGACGCCGTCGAGCGGCTGGCCCAGGATGCCGACCCGGACGTGCTGGTCCGGATGTCCCGGCTGGACACCCAGATCAAGCGGCTCCAGGAGGAGCTCGACCGGATCCAGCGCACTGGCGAGGTCGACGAGGTGGACGACGAGATCCTGCTGGAGGAGGCGGAGAACGTCCTGCACCTGGTGCGCGAGCTGCCCGCGGACTTCGCGCGTGTGGCGGAGTCGATCCGCGCGATGCAGCGGGACGTGGTGACGGCGCTGCGACAGGACGAGCGGCCGTCGGGCGACGTCCTGCGCGAGTACCTGGAGCGGGGCGAGCAGGTGATGAACGCGACGCCCGAGGGTCGGGCGTTCGCGGGCGCGCTGCGGCTGATCGGCGACCCGGAACGCATCGACGAGCTGTCGGTGCAGCTCGACACGGTGCTGCGGCACCGCTTCACGGGAAGCCTGCCCGGGCACCAGCGTGCCGAGCTGCGGGACGTGGCCCGCCGCATCGAGCAGGGGGTCGCGGAGGTGATCAAGGCTCAGCGCCAGGCGTCCCACGTCATCACGACCCAGGTGCGCAACCACGACCCGCTGCGCGACCGGCAGGTCGACGAGCTGCTGCGCGAGGTCATGATCGGCTTCCAGGCGTGGATGCCGTCGACCCGCCGGAGCCAGGACGTCGACCCGGTGCGGCGGCTGCCGGTGGCCGACGTCGCGCACCTGCGCCAGTCGACGAGCGACCTGAGCCCGCCCCAGCCGCCCGTCCCGCTCCAGGCGCAGGACGACGACGGCGACACCGGCATGGAGGACGGGGCCCGCGAGTGGGGTGGCCCGCACTACGCGGAGCTGCGTGACCACCTCGCGTCGTTCGCCGACGCCGGTCAGGGCGACGGCGGCAAGGATGGCAACGACGGCGTGGACCTCGCAGCGGTGTTCACGGCGGCACCGCAGCACATCCGCCGGCCCGTCGACCTGCTCGGGCTGCTGGAGATCGCGCACCACAACGGCATGACCGAGACCGACCAGGTAGCGCTCGTCGAGGCAGTCCGGCCCGACGGGTCGCGCCGGAGGTTCGCGTTCGGCGGCGTCACGGTACGGGCCACGGAAGACACCGGGCAAGAGACCAGGGAAGACACAGATGACTGAGACCACCGTCGAGCAGCAACCACCCGCTGAGGAGGCCGGCGGCGGGTTCATCGACCCGGTGCCGATGGAGGAGGATCCCGCCCAGCTGTTCGCGGGCGACTCCGGAACCCTCGACGCGGCGGTGCGGCGGGTACTGGTCCGGCTGCTGCAGCGCAGGTTCCTGGTCGCCGACCGGAACCCGTCGCAGTGGCGCACGCTCCTGGAGAACCAGCAGGTGATCGAGTCGCGGCTCCACGACCTGTTCGTGCACCTCGTCGTCGACCACGACCGCGGCATCGCGTACAAGAAGCAGGTGCGGTCGGCCGAGCTCGACGTCCCGATCCTGCTGAAGGACGACCCGTACAGCCGGGCCGAGACGCTGGTGCTCGTCCACCTGCGCACCGTCTTCCAGCGGGAGCGGGGAGCCGGGGAGGCGTCGGTCCGGGTGGACGTCGAGGAGGTCGAGCAGACGGTGCTGACCTTCTTCGACCCCGACGACAAGAACCTGGCCGCCCGGCAGACGGAGATCCGCAACGCCGTGCGCCGGCTGGAGAAGGAAGGGCTCATCGAGGAGGAGTCCGAGGGCCGGTACCGCGTCACACCGCTGGTCGAGATAGTGCTCAGCAACGAACGTCTCGTCGAGCTGCGGGACTGGCTGCGCCGCCAGAACGAGGAGGACCAGCGATGACCATGATCGACACCCTGTTCGGGATGATCCCTGCCACCTCGACCGGGCAGCAGTGGGTGGCGCGCGACCTCCAGCTCGTCAACTGGGGCGGCTACGACGGCCACCACCGGGTACGCCTCGCCCCCACGGCGACCCTGCTCTCCGGTGGCTCGGGCTCGGGCAAGTCGACGCTGATGGACGCCTACATCGCGCTCCTCATGCCGCACACCACCCCGTTCAACGGCGCCTCGAACGGCAGCGTCGTCGGCCGCCCGCGTGGCAAGGACCAGCGCAACATCCTGTCGTACGCGCGCGGCAAGATCGACGAGTCGCGGACCGACGACGGCACCCGCCACCGCGTGCTGCGCGGCGACGGGCGTGACACGTGGTCCGCGATCGCGATGACCTGGGCGGACCAGTCCGGCACCCGATTCACCGCCGTCCGCGCCTGGTACATCCCCGCCGCCGCCCGCACGCTCGAGGAGGTCACCGCCCTGCGCGCCACGTGCGAGGGGGACTTCGACCTGCGCGACCTCGAACCGGCAGCGGCGCAGCGACTCGCCCGGACCGCCGTCACGCACGCCGGACTGGCCTCCTTCGACACCGACCGGGAGTTCACCGCCCGCCTGCACTCGACGCTCGGCATCGGCGCCTCGGGCGACGGCAACAAGGCGGTCGCACTGCTCGGCCGCATCCAGGCCGGCCAGCAGATCACGACCGTCGACGCCCTGTACAAGGCCATGGTCCTGGAGGAACCCGACACCCTGGCCAAGGCCGACGAGGTCGTCGAGCACTTCGACGAGCTCGCCGGCACCCGCGAGCAGATGATCACCGCCCGGCAGCAGGTGGGCGCGCTCTCGTCCATCCGCGAGCACCACAGGGCCATCGGCGGAGCGAGCGAGCGACTCCGGGTCATCGACGAGATCGGCTCCTTCGCCGACGCCGCGTCACCCGCCGCGCTCTGGCGGCACGAGCGGCGCCTCGGCCTGCTGCGCGCCGTCGAGCACGACCTCCAGGCCGCACAGCGCGAGGCGCTGGCGCTCGCGGAGGAGACCGGCGCCCGGATCACCGCGGCGAAGTCGGAGCTGGACGGCGTGCAGGAGACGCTCCGTGCCTCGGGCGGGGACCGGCTCGCCACCGCGCAGCGCGAGCTGAAGGGCGTCGACGCGCGGCTCGCCGACGTCGTGCGCGCCCGCGGCCGCCTGGACCGCGCCCTGGGCGTGCTGGACACGTCCGTCTCCACGGAGGCCGAGTTCTCCGCCGTCTCCGCCCGCGCCAGGGCCGCCCTGGACGACGCCGGTGCGAAGAAGGCAGCACGGGACGCGTTCGGCGAGGCGATGTCGGCGCGCAACGCCGCCCGCGCTCGCCTGACCGAGCTCGAGGCGGAGCGGACGGCGGCCGCCGAGCGGCGGGGCAACATCCCCGACCACCTCCATCGCGCCCGCGCCGCGCTGGCCGACGCCGCCGGGCTCACCCCCGAGGACCTGCCCTTCGTCGGCGAGCTCCTGGAGGTCCGCACCGAGTTCGAGCCCTGGCGCGGTGCCTTCAACCTGGCGCTCGGCGGCTTCGCGACCAAGATGCTCATCGACACCGCCCGCATCCAGGCGTTCCGCAAGGCCATCGACAGCGTCCCGACGTCCACCCGGGTCCGGTTCGAGGGCGTTCCCACCGGAGTACGCGACGACGTCCGGCTCGACTCCCGGACCCTCCCGGGCCGACTCGACGTACGGAGCGGACCCTTCGCAGGCTGGCTCAAGCACGAGCTGGCGCAGCGCTTCGCCTACGTCTGCGTGGACACCCCCGGGCAGCTTGCCCAGCACAAGATGGCGCTCACCCGCTCCGGCCAGCAGTCCGAAGGACACCGCGGAGCGCACGGCGGCAACCTGCGCGGGAACGTCCTGGGCTTCACCAACGGCCGGCTGCTGGCCGACCTCGACGAGCAGATCGGCCAGGCCCGGCAGCACCTCGCGGACGTCGAGCAGCGCGTGGCCGACGCCGACGCGCAGCTCAACCGGCACGACGACGAGCTCGACGCGTACCGCACCGTCACCGGGCTGACCTGGGACCAGGTGGACGTCGTCGCGGTCGAGGCCGAGCAGGCACGCTGGGCCAAGGCGATCGAGGAGGTCACCGCCGGCAACCCCGAGATCTCCCGCCTGCGCGAGCAGGCCGGCACGCTCGAGAGGCTGATCGACGGCCTCAACCAGGACCTGGGCAAGACCAACGCCCAGGTGGGGGCGCTCAAGGACCGCTGGGCGGAGATCACCGACGAGGTCGACGTCGCCCAGCAGGCCCTGGACGACGCCGAGCAGGCGGGCGTCGTCGTCGGGCCGGACCAGCACGACTACCTCGACAGCCTGTTCCGCGCCACCGACGCCGACACCACGGACGGCGGGGCGGCCGCGGCGCTGGCCGGCTTCGACGGTGCGCTGCGGCAGGCCACCGAGCGGCTCAAGGCCGACCGGGAGGCCGCGCAGACCGCGCTCGGCACGGCCCGGGAAGCGCTGCGCAGGACGTTCGAGAACTTCAAGGAGCGCTGGCAGGACCCCAACCTGGGGACCGACCCGGAGGCGTCGTTCGGCGACTACGACCGGATCCTGACGGACCTGGAGACGAACGGCCTCCACGAGCTCGAGGCCGACTGGCGCAACAGCCTCCTGCGGCTGTCCGGGAACGACCTCGCGGACCTGCACAGCGCCTTGGCGGGCTCCGTCCGCGAGATCAAGGAGCGGATCGGCCCGGTCAACGACATCCTGGCGGACCTGCCGTTCGCCGACGACCGGCACCGGCTCCGGATCGACGCGCGGGACAACCAGTCTGCCGTCGTCGGGGCGTTCCGCAAGGAGCTGCGCACCCTGCGCGACTCGCTGTCCCGTGATGCGACGGGCCAGGAGGCCACCGACGCCGAGCGTGAGCGCCGCTACCTGCGGATGGCCCGGGTGATCGACCGGATCCGCCGGACCGCGCCGGACTTCGCCGACCTCGTGGACGTGCGGCGGCACGTGCGGCTCAGCGCCGAGAAGGTGGACCTCGACGGCAACCACGTGGCCCACTACGACGGTATCGGCGAGAAGTCGGGCGGTGAGTCCCAGGAGCTGGTCGCCTTCATCGTCGGCGCGGCCCTGCGGTACCAGCTGGGTGACGCCGGGGCCGAGCGCCCACGCTACGCGCCGGTGTTCCTGGACGAGGCCCTCATCAAGGCCGACGCGAGGTTCACGGGCCGGGCCGTCGGCGCGTGGCGCGGCCTGGGCTTCCAGCTCGTCATCGGGGCGCCGAACGACAAGTACAGCGCCCTCGAGCCGCACGTCGACATGAAGTACATCGTGCTCAAGGACGCCTCCGGCCGGTCCCGGACGAAGGCGGTGGCAGGCATCGAGATCCCGGCAGAGCCGGCCTGACGACGGGACCGGCGCGTCAACCCGGCGCGTCACCCCGCGCTGTCCTCGAGCATCGGCGGGCAGGTGCCCCCGGGCTCGGTCAGGAGCTCGAAGTGCCAGATCTCGTTCGCGTACACCTGGCACAGTCCGTACTCGGCGCCGTGCTGGATCAGCCAGTAGTCGGCTTCGGTCGGCCCGATGTCGACGGCCTTGCCGCCGATGTGCCGGGAGGTCTCCGGTGTGGCGACGACGCGGCGGGCCGCCTCCAGGCTGCCGTGCTTCCGGACCGCCGCGTCGAGCAGCTGCTGCTGGTAGGCGGCGCTGCGCCAGCCGCTGGTGATCCAGAAGTCGATGTCGTCGGCCGCCGCGTCGGCGGCGGCCTGGCGGACGGCGTCGGCGAGCGCCGGGTCGAGGCCCGTGATCGCGGGGAGGTCGTCGTCGAGCGTCGCCACGCCGTCGGGTATCTCGCCGCCCTCGACGCCGGTCGCGCCGGACGACGAGGCGCCGGGGTCCAGCGCGTCGTCGACGGCCTGGATGACCGGTGAGTCGGCGCGGTCGAGCAGGGGATAGACGCCGAAGACGGCGGCGAGGACGGTCACGCCGACGATGGCGACCGCCATCGGGCGCCGGTCCCTCCAGGGTGCGCGCGGGGCGCTGACGTGGGCCGGGGGCTGGGTGAGCTGCTGTCGAACCATGCCCATAGCCCACCGGGGGCGGCGTTGCCACGGTGTCTGCGTTTTTCGATACGGCCGCGATATGCCGGCGCGCCCGTTGGTCAGGTGTGCGCGGACGTCAGGCGTGCGCCGGCGGGAGCAGCACCGTGACGCGGAGTCCGCCGTCGGGCCGCGGGGTGAGGGTGAGCGTGCCGTTGTGAGCGGTGACGATGCTCCGGACGATCGCCAGGCCGAGGCCGACACCCGCGTGGTCGCCGCTGACGCGTCCGGTGCCGCGCTGGAACGGCTCGGTGAGCGTCGAGACGAGGTGCGGCGTGAGCGGTTCGCCGGTGTTCTCGACGGTGAGCGCCACGGTCGTGGGGCCGACTCCGGTCGTGACCCGCACGCTGCCTCCCTCGGGACGGTTGTGGACTATCGCGTTGTGGACGAGGTTGGTGGTCATCTGCAGCAGGAGCGCGTACGAGCCGACGGCGGGGGCGACGTCGCCGGAGGTCTCGATGGTGAGCCCGCGTTTCTCCGCCAGGGGGAGGAGCGTCTCGGTGGCCTCTTCCGCGATGAGGGACAGGTCGACGTGCTCCCGGGTGAACGACCGCTGGTCGGCGCGGCTGAGCACGAGCAGAGCCTCGGTGAGGTCGATCGCGCGGGTGTTGACGTACCGGAGGCGCTCGACCAGCTCGCCGGTGTCGCGGCTGGGATCGCTGCGCGCGACCTCGAGCAGGGTCTGGGTGATCGCCAGGGGCGTGCGCAGCTCGTGGGAGGCGTTGGCGGCGAATCGCTGCTGCTCGGCGATGTGGTCCTCGAGCCGCGCGAGCATGCCGTCGAACGTGTCGGCCAGCTCGCGGAACTCGTCCTTGCGGCCCTCCAGCTGGATCCGGTGGGACAGCGACCCGTCCGTGGCGAGGCGTGCGGCATGGGTGATGCGCCGCAGCGGGCTGAGCATGCGACCGGCGAGGACCCACCCGCCCAGGAGCCCGAACACCAGCAGGAACGCCAGCGCGACCAGCGCCCGTGGGAAGAAGGCCCGCGTCAGGTCCTCCTGATCGGGGATGAACACCGAACCGAGGCCGTCGCCGGGCACCGGCCCGCCGGGGGTGTAGATCTCCTCGGGCACGTACCGCAGCAGGAACACCCACACCACCGCGAGCAGCAGGACGCTGGCGATCATGAGGAACCCGGCGTAGCTGAGAGTGAGCTTGAGCCGGACGCTCATCCCGGGCGCCCTCGCCATGGCCCGGTTGTGCGTGGCCCAGCTATCCACGGTCGGCGCCCTCACGTCCCGTGCCTGCTCTGTCGCCCGAGATATCGCCGGCCCCGCCGCTCGAGCCGGTGTCGATGCGGTAGCCGACGCCGGGCACCGTCGCGATGATCCAGGGTTCGCCGAGCCGCTTGCGCAGCGCCGAGACCGTGATCCGCACGGCGTTGGTGAACGGGTCCGCGTTCTCGTCCCAGGCACGCTCCAGCAGCTCCTCGGCGCTGACGACGCCGCCCCCGGCGGCGACGAGGACCTCGAGCACGGCGAACTGCTTCCTGGTGAGCGCGACGTAGCGGCCGTCCCGGTAGACCTCTCGTCGGAAAGGGTCCAGCCGGACACCCGCGATCTCGCTGACCGGGGGCCGGGCCACCGCACGCCTGCGGTCGAGCGCCCGCAGGCGCAGCACGAGCTCGCGGAGCTCGAACGGCTTGGTGAGGTAGTCGTCGGCGCCGAGCTCGAACCCGGAGGCCTTGTCGTCGATCCGGTCGGCGGCGGTCAGCATGAGGATGGGGATGCCGCTCCCGGAGGCGACGATGCGCCGGGCGACCTCGTCCCCGGACGGACCGGGGATGTCGCGGTCGAGGACCGCGAGATCGTAGGAGTTGATGCTGAGGAGCTCCAGGGCGGAGTCGCCGTCGCCGGCGATGTCGGCGGCGATGGCCTCCAGCCGAAGGCCGTCCCGGACGGCTTCGGCCAGGTAGGGCTCGTCCTCCACGATCAGCACGCGCATACCGGCAGCCTAGGTCGTGAGCGCGGCGCGCCGCCGGGCGACCGTCGCCGGGGACAAGGAGTGCCACCACGGACGGGACACCAGCGCGGCCAGCCCGGCGCCGACGGAGTTCAGCAGCACGTCGTCCACGGAGGTGACCCGGTCCAGCCGCAGGACGAGCTGGGCAACCTCGATCACGATCGAGCAGCCCGCCGCGAGCGCCAGGACGCGCGGCACCGACCGCAGTGCCGCGAACCGCAGCGGGGCGAGCGCTCCGACGGCCGCGAACACGAGCAGGTTGCCGACGATCCCGCCGGCGCCCATGGTGGCCAGGTCCTGGAGCGGGACCAGGCTCAGCCGGCCGGGGACGACGCCTGCCCCGCTGCCCGGCAGCACGGTGATCCAGACCCACGGCACCGTCCCGTAGACCATGCCGACCTCGGCGAGCGACGTCCGCCACGCCGCCGCCGTGCCGAGGGCGCGCCGGCGACGGTGGGCGAGGGCCCAGGTCGTCAGCGCCGCCACGGGCAGCGCGGCGAGCGTGATGAGGGCGATGCCGTTGAACGTGGTGACCCACACGTGCCAGTCGGACGTGCCCAACGGCACGGACAGCATCCTCAGCACCATCCTGCCCGGGAGGAAGACGGCGATCGTGAGGCCGAGGACCGTGAGTCCGATGAGCACGGCCCGGCGTGCGGTGCGCGCCGGGGCCGCAGCGGGCCCGGCGTCCGGTGGCGCGCCCGGTGACGTGTCGGGGTTCATGCGCCCAGTGAAGCGCATGGCTTGTTGCCGCGTCGTATGGGTTTTTCGATACGCCCGCGATATGCCGGGTGTGATCGGCCGACCGCGTGGTCCTTCGAGCGCGCGGCCGGCCAACCCTGCCGGGCACGGGCCTATCCGGCAGCCTGGAGCTGCGGGTACAGCGCCGACAGCGGTCCGGACAGCGCCTGCTTGACCTGGCGGCTCGTCTCGTCCGCGAGGACCTCGGGCTCGCCCGCGTCCAGGCCGTCGTAGATCGCCGCCACCATGTCGCGCGGGTCCTCCTTCGGCACGTCGAGGGCGGCGATCATCGGCGTGTCCGTGTAGCCGAGGTGCGCGCCCAGCAGGTGCGTCCGCTGCTCCAGCAGCTCCACGCGCAGCGCGTTGCTGAACGACCAGAAGGCGGCCTTGGTCGCCGAGTAGGTGCCGGTGGCGAGCCAGCTGAGGGCGGAGTGCACGTTGATGATGCTGCCACCGCCGTTGCGGGCCAGGACCGGCGCGAACGCCTGGGTGACCGCGAGCTGCGCGAACACGTTGGTCTCGAACACGGATCGGACGGCGTCCAGCGGGGTGCTCAGGACCGGCCGCCCGGAGTCACCGATGCCCGCGTTGTTGATCAGCACCGTCGTGTCGGAGGCCTGCTCGGCCGCCGCCGCTGTCGAGTCGGGGGAGCCGATGTCCAGCGGCAGCGGCACGATGCGCGGGTCGTCCCACTCCCGCGGCGTGCGGGCGGTGGCGTACACCTTGGCCGCGCCGCGCTGGAGGGCCTCGGCGACGAACGCACGGCCGAGGCCGCCGTTGGCGCCGGTGACCAGGACCACTGCGTTCTTGAGGGTAGTCATGAGGACGGGCTCGCTTCCATGAGGACCGGCCGGACCTGAACCAGGTCTGGGTTGGTATCGCCAACTTAGCAAGCCTGGATTGGAAACAACAACCCAGCCGGCTAGGATGTGGGTATGAGCACGACGCCCCGCGAACGCAACGCCCGCTGCTCCGTCGCGCGCAGCCTGGAGGTGCTGGGGGAGAAGTGGGCCCTGCTGGTCGTCCGTGAGGCCTTCTTCGGTGTCACCCGGTTCGCGGACTTCCGCGCACGGCTGGGGGTCGCCCCGGACGTGCTCACCGCTCGGCTGGAGACGCTGGTCGAGGGTGGCGTGCTGGAGCGCCGCCCGTACCGCGACGAGGGGCAGCGGCAGCGCGAGGAGTACGTGCTCACCGAGGCCGGGACGGAGCTCAAGTCCGTCCTGGCGGCCTTCGTCGCGTGGGGTGACGTGCACCGCCCCTCAGGCTTCGGGCCCGCCACGGTCTACGTCGACCGTGCCACCGAGGAACCCGTGCGCATCGCCTTCCTGGCCGACGACGGGCGGGAGCTCGCACCCGAGGATGTCACCGTGGTGCCGGGGCCGGGCGCACTCGCCGCGGCTGGTTGAGGCCGACGTTCCGGGTCAGCTCGCCTGGGAGGCGTGCAGGCGCGCGTAGCGGCCGCCGCGCGCGAGCAGGAGGTCGTGCGTGCCCTGCTCGACGATCCGGCCGTGCTCCAGCACGACGATGCGGTCGGCCTGCCGGATCGTCGACAGGCGGTGGGCGACCACGAGCGTCGTCCTCCCGCGCATCAGGCGGCCGAGCGCCTCCTTCACGAGCGTCTCGGACTCCGTGTCCAGGGCGCTGGTCGCCTCGTCCAGCAGCAGGATGCGCGGGTCGCGCACCAGGGCGCGGGCGATCGCGATGCGCTGTCGCTGCCCGCCGGACAGCCGTGCGCCGCGCTCCCCGACGACGGTGTCCCAGCCGTGGGGCTGCGCCTCGACGAAGTCCAGCGCGTTGGCGTCCCGCAGTGCGGCGCGGACGACGTCGTCGGGCGCGTCCGGGAGGCCGTACGCGACGTTCTCGCGGATGGTGCCCTCGAACAGCACCGACTCCTGCGGCACCACGGAGACGTGCCGGCGCACGGTGCGCAGGTCCAGCTCCTGCGCGTCGACGCCGTCGACGAGCACCCGGCCCGACGTCGGGCGGATGAAGCCGAGCACCAGGTTGAGCAGCGTCGACTTGCCCGACCCGGACGAGCCGACGAACGCCACGGTCTCGCCCGCGGGGATGGTGAGCGTGACGTCGTGCAGGGCGTCGTCGTCGGAGCCCCGGTAACGGTGGGAGACGTGCTCCAGCGCCAGCTCGCCCCCGACGGCGTCGACCGTGCGGCGGCCCGCGTTCTCCTCCAGGTCGGGCTCCTCGAGCACCTCGGCGATCGAGCGGACGGACTCCATGCCGCGCGCCGTGACCGGGATCAGCATGAGCAGCTGCGTGAGCCCCTGGGTGAGCAGCGCGAAGTAGCTCGACAGCAGCACCACCTCGCCGGGCGTGACGGGCAGGAGTCCCGTGAGCGAGAAGATCGCGGCGAGCGCGAGGCAGGTGACGCCGAGCAGCTGCATGATCACCCACGACAGGGACGCGACGCGCCCGTTGAGCATGTCGAGGTGCAGGCCGGCGCGGCGGACGCCGTCGGCGCCGTCGGCCAGGCGGTTGACCGCCGTCTGCTCCAGGCCGTGCGCGCGCGTGATGGGGATGAGCGAGGCCATCTCGCCCACGCGGGAGGCGAAGCCCTCGACCTCGCGGCGGAAGTGCTCGTTGCGGTCGCGGGAGCGGCGGGCCGTCGACCAGCGCATGCCGAGCGCGAGCGGCACCGCCAGCAGGTACACGGGCAGGAACTCGGGGACCTTGACCGCCGTCATCGTGACGGCGCCGACGAGCACCATGACGGACGACAGCAACGGGTGGGTGACCTGCTGGAGCATGACCTCGATGTTCTCGACGTCGCGCACCACCTTGGACTGCACCACCGACGAGCTGGCGCGCGTGTGGTAACCGATCGACAGGCTCTGCAGGCGTGCGGCCAGCGCGTTGCGCAGGCCGGCGCCGGTGTCGCGCACCACCGTCATGAAGTTGCGCGTGTAGACCAGGTGGTTCGGGAAGTTCTGCAGCAGCAGGGCCGCGGCGATCGCGAACCAGACGAGCACGTCGCGCACCGGGCCACCCGTGGCGACGATGTCGATGACGGCCGCCGTGACGACCGGCAGGAACCACATCGGGATCTCTTTGAGCGTGAACGCCCCGATCGCCACCGACATGCGCCCGGGGCGCCGGGCGAGCAGGCGCAGGACTGACCGGGCGGGGCGGGAGCTGTCGATCCGGACGGTGGAGGTAAGCGCTTTCTCGGCAGCCATGCGCCCATGCTATGCCGGTACGGGGCGGAGCGGGGGACGGGCCCAGGCCTGTCTGTGCCAGGATGCGACGGTGGAGACGAGCGACGTCACGCGTGCGATCGCTGCTGCGACCTCGGTCGCCGCATCGCTCGGCCTGCCCGCCGACGACGCGATCGTCCTGCACAACTCGAACAAGCTGGCCCTGCGGCTGACGCCGTGCGACGTGGTCGCCCGGGTAGCGCCCGTGGGACAAGAGGTCGCGCGCTTCGAGGTCGAGCTCGCTCAGCGGCTTGCCAGAGCCGGGTCCCCGGCGGGCCGGCTGGAGCCTCGGGCGGGCCCGCGGGTGTACCTGCGCGACGGCTTCGCGGTGACGCTGTGGACCTACTACGAGCCCGCGGCACCGCGCACCTCGCCGGTCGACTTCGCCAGGGCGCTGGAGCAGCTGCATGCCGGCCTGCGCACCGTCGACATGCCCAGCCCGAGGTTCACGGACCGGATCACGGAGGCGGAAGAGATCGTCGCCGACCCGGATCGCTCGCCGAAGCTCGCCGACGTCGACCGCGGGTTCCTCGGCGGCAGGCTGGCAAGCCTGCGACGTGCGATCGCCGACCGCGGCGCCGCGGAGCAGCTGATCCACGGCGAGCCGCATCCGGGCAATGTGCTCAGCACCGTGAACGGGCCGTTGTTCATCGATCTCGAGACGTGCTGCCGCGGGCCCGTCGAGTTCGACCTCGCCCATGTTCCGGAGGCCGTCTGCGAGCACTACCCGGATGTCGACCAGGGGCTGCTGGACGAGTGCCGGGAGCTCGTCCTCGCGATGGTCGCCGCCTGGCGGTGGGACGTCGACGACCAGTTTCCGCACGGGAGACGATTCGGCGAGGCGCTCCTGCGCGTGCTGCGCGAGGGCGCTCCGTGGCCGACGCTCGACACGGTGCTCACACGACTGGACGGGATCCGCGCGCCATGAGGTACACCAACTCGATCGAGATCGCCCTGCCGCGGAAGCGGGTGGCGCAGCTGCTGGCCGACCCGGCCCACATCCCGAGGTGGGTGCGCGACGTCGTCCTGCACGAGCCGCTGAGCGGGATGCACGGGCAGCTCGGTACCAGGTCGCGCGTCGTGATGCAGTCGGGGAAGCGGACATTCGAGCTCATCGAGACGGTCACCCGCCGGGATCCTGTAGACCTGCACGAGATCCCTCACGAGGTCGTCGTCCACTTCGACCGGGAGATGGTCGGCACGGGCATGTGGAGCGCCGTGCGCGATCGGCTGACCGAGGTCGATCCGGAGACGACGCTCTGGGAGAGCGAGAGCGAGTACCGGTTCAGCAACCTGCTGATGCGGCTGATGGCGCTCCTCATGCCCGGCGCCTTTCACAAGCAGTCGCAGCAGCACATGCAGGACTTCAAGGCGTTCGCCGAGCAGGGGAAGGACGTGCGCGACAGGAGGAGCTGATCTGCCGCTGATCGGCCACCGGTCGGAGCGCCCGCCGGTCGATCAGCGGGCGCTCCGACCGGCGAGGGCTAGCGGGTCATCAGGCGGTACTGCTGCGCCACCTCCTTCGCCGTGGCTGCCCGGTCGAGCAGCTGGATGGTGTCCATGCTGCAGTTGCAGGGGTTCCGCTCCTGCGTGTCCTGCGGGAAGCTGCCGCCGATCTTGATCCCGCGCGGTGTCGTCGCCGAGGCGCCCGAACCGTCCACCTGCCACGGGTCGCCGTCCACCACGTAGAAGCCGGGCACGGGCTCACCGTTGCGGTACAGCGCCATCCGGCCGGTCGTGTAGTCGAACGTCGCCGCCAGGTGCACCCACTCGTCCTGCGGCAGCAGGGTGCGCCAGTCCTCGTGCGCGGCGAAGGTCTGCGACGCCCCGCCGTCGATCCGCCGGCCGAGCGCGACGAGCCGCAGCTCGCCGTCCACCTGGATGATCTCGAGCAGCGCGCGGACGCCGTGCCCGTCCGAGTCGCCGCTGAGCACGCCCGCCAGGCCGACGGCGTTGTAGTAGTCGTCCGGGTTGGCGGTAGTGGTGTTCGGGCTCGGGTTCTGGCCGGTCATCTTGACCCAGCCCATCACCGTCATCCCGTCGACACCGCCCAGAGCGGACAGCGTGCTCACTCCCGCGGCGTTGTAGATGCCCGCCTTCCAGTCGTCGTTGCCCGCCGCCAGCGGGTTCACCTGCCCGAGCTGGATCGAGTTGTTGCTGCCCGGGTAGGCGCCCTCCGCCACGCGCATGTCCTCGCCGCCGTTGACCAGGTTGAGGTACGTGCGGGACGCGCCGCGGTCGATCTCCACCGCGCCGTCCTGCTGGAACGGGTGCTCGAAGTCGTAGAAACTCACGACGTTGTCCCGCAGCGAGCGGGGGACCTCCTGCGGCACCGGCGCGCGCACCGTGTCGACGACCTTCCAGATCTTCCCGTTCGCCTTGGCGATCAGGTACAGGTCGCCCGCGCGGTCGCGGCCCATCCGCAGGTCGGCCCGCTCGTCGCCCGTGAAGTCGGGCATTCGCTTGCGGGTGCCGTCGGTGTCGTAGAGCGCGAGCTCGTACATCTGCGCCTCCCGGCCGCCGCGCCGCATCTGCGACTCGTGGGCGTAGAACACCCGCCCCTCGACCAGGTCCGTGAACAGGTACTTGCCGTCCAGGGCCGGCAGGTCGTGCCCGCGGTAGACGAAACCACCGCTGATCGCGTAGCCGCTGTCCGACGTGCAGGGCCAGCCGGGCGGCGGGTCGTGGTCGTACGCGACGACCGGGTAGGTGAAGCCGAGCTCGGCGTCGTTCTCCGGGAGCGGGTAGAGGTTGCACCGGTCGGCCGGGTCGAAGACGTACCTGCCCTCCCGGTCGCCCCAGCCGAAGTTGTCTCCGGCCCGCACGTCGTAGACGGCCTCGATCGCGTGCTCACCGATGTGGCCGAGGAACATGCGCGGCTCACCGCTCCGGCCCTGCTTGTCCCAGCTGAACCGGTGCGGGTCGCGCATACCGACGGCGTAGATCTCGCCCAGCGCGCCGGCCGTCCCCACGAAGGGGTTCGACGGCGGGATCCCGTACGCCCCGCCCGGCCCGTTCGTCCCGGCCGGGTCGATGCGCAGGATCTTGCCCGCCGGCGTGCCCATGTCCTGCGGGATACCGGTGCCCACGCCGCGTCCGCCGTCGCCCACGGCGAGGTAGAGCAGGCCGTGGTCCTCGCTGCCCGGCCGCGCCGTCGGGTTGAAGTCGATCTGCTGGATCGCGTGGATCTGCCCGGCGAAACCGAGGCGTAGCACCTCGCGGCTCGTCCCGGAGAAGACGTCGGCGGTGGGGTCGTTCGCCACCCACTCCGTCACGACCGAGTGCAGGAACGTCGGGGTCTGGGGTGGATACGTCGTGGGGTCGGGCGGCGGGCCCGCGTTGCCCGGCCGCTCGGTGTGCACCGTGTAGAACCTGCCGTTGTCCGCGAAGTCCGGATGGAACGCGGCGAACCCGAAGCCGCTGCCCATGCCGCGCCCCGAGAAGAACTCCGGCGCGAACTCGGCGGCCACGTCCAGGTAGACCCGCGGCTCGCCGTCCTCGACGAGGTAGAGCGGGCCGTTGAGGTCCGGCACGTATCTGCGGCCGGAGCCGTCGGGCAGCTCGCCGAGCCCGTTGATGCGGGCGTGCCGCATCAGCCGGCGGTCGGTGGGTGCCGGGATCGGCTCCGTCTTCGGGAACTGGGCGTACTCCTCCAGGACCAGACCCAGCGTGGACTGGATCTCCTCCGGCGCGGGATCGGTGATCGGGCCGGATCCGGCCGTGGCCGTGGCCGTGGTCGTGGTCGTGGTCGTGGACATGGCCGTGGTCGTGGTCATCGCCGTGGTCAACGGGACCAGTGCGGCGGCAGTGACCGCCACCGCGGCGACCGCCGATCGCCATCGTCGCTTGTTCATGGTGCCTCCTGAATGTCGTCGTCGTCATTGCGGAGTGCGTCTGTTTCCCGTTGGTCGAGCTTGTCGAGACCTCGTCGGTCGAGCCTGGTCTCGACAGGCTCGACCACCGGCGTCGTCACCGGTGCGGTCACCGGCAGAACGGCCGCGCCCCGGCCGCGCTGAGGATCCCGCCCACCACGTGCGTCTCGAACGACCCGGCGCCGGCGAGCGCCGAGTCCTCCGTCCAGGCGGCCGGGTCGTGGCCGAGCGTGGTGACCCACGCGCGGCCGCCGTCGTAGTACTGGCACCACGACACGGGATGGTCGCCCGTGTGCCCGGGGTGCCCGTTGAAGCCGGCGTGGTCACCGATCGTCGCGGTGTCCACCTCGGCGAGGAACCGCACGCCCGTGGGGAACGGCTCGAGGTTGTACCACTCGTCGCGGAAGTCCCACCGTCGAGGCAGGTCCCGGGTCGAGGTGTCACGCCGGTCGGTCGTCACCACCTGCCCGTCGCGGTGCGGCCCGTGATCGTAGAAGTTGGCCCCGCCGAGCAGGCCCTGGAACCACGGCCAGTGGTACATCGCGCCGAGGGTGTTGTGGACCGCCACGAAGCCGCCGCCCGACCGGACGTACTGCAGCAGCGCCGTCTGGGAGGCGTCGTCGAGCATGGTGCGGGAGTTGCTGAGGAACACGACGGCGTCGTACGGCGCGAGCCGCGACGGCGCGTCGAGCTGGCGCACGTCCTCGGTCCAGTCCACCGCGAAGCCGTGCTCCTGGCCCCAGCGGATCACCGCGTTCTGCGCCACGTGCGCGGAGGTGAGCGGCGGGTTCTTGCCGGCAGGCAGCAGCGGCCCGAGGTGCGCGTGCCGGGAGCTGCCCGTCGCGGTGAAGACCAGCACGCGCACGACGCCGTCGTCGTCCCGCGGCAGGTCCCAGTCGTTGTAGCAGGCCGGGTCGGTGCCCCGGCAGACGCCGTAGTCGGCGAGCTTGTCCTGGTAGGGGGAGCCGGCCCGGCCGTCTGCCGCTGTCGGCGGTGACGGCGGTGTCGGCGTCGGCGCCGTACGGTGCAGGCCGGCCAGGAGCGCGGCGAGGATGGCGAGGCCGAGCACCACCTGTCCCGCGCCGCCGAGCGATGTTCCGAGCATGGTTCTGAGCGACATGACGGTTCTCCTTTGAACAGCCAGCAGTCAGTCGTGTCTCGTTGAGTGCTGGGTATTTGTTGTTCTACGCCGCGCGGACCAACAAATACCCAGCACTCAACGGAGGTGGGTCAGGGCACCTCCTTGGGGCGGCCGCCCAGGTAGAGCTGGGCCAGTCTCGGGTCGGCGAGGAGGTCCGGGGCGGGGCCGGTGATGTGCACGCGGCCCAGGTCCAGCACGCAGCCGACGTCGGCCGCCTCCAGCGCACGCCGCGCGTTCTGCTCCACGAGGAGCACCGCCGTGCCGGCGTCGCGCATGCGCTGCACCTGCTCGAACACGATCGCCGTCGCCTTGGGGTCGAGCCCCATGGACGGCTCGTCGAGCAGCACCACCTTGGGCCGCACCATGAGCGACCGGGCGAACTCGACCTGCTTCTGCTGTCCGCCTGACAGCGCACCGGCCAGCGCGTTCCAGCGCTCGCCGACCAGCGGGAACAGGCTGGTGACGAAATCGGTGCGCTCGGCGATCAGCGACCTGTCGCGCACGCTGTAGGCGCCGAGCAGCACGTTCTCGGCCACGGTCATCTCGGGGAAGACGCTGTGTCCCTGCGGCACGTGGGACAGCCCGGAGGCCAGGAGCTGCTGCGGTGTCCGCCCGGTGACGTCGACGCCGTCGACCACGACCTGCCCGGAGCGCGGCTTGAGCATCCCGCTCGCGACCTTCAGCACCGTCGACTTGCCGGCGCCGTTCGGGCCGACGAGGCAGACCACGCTCGACGGCGCGACGGTCACCGACAGGCCGCGCAGCACGAGAGCGGCCCTGCCGTAGCCGGCCTGGACGTCGGTCAGGCGGAGCAGGGGTTCGGCCGCGGGCGACGGCGCGGCCGCCGGCGCGGGTTCCGGTTCAGACGCCAAGGTATGCCTCCAGGACCAGGGGGTCGTCCTGCACGACGGCGGGTGTGCCCTGCGCGATCGGTCGGCCCCTGTCGAACACGACGACGTGGTCGCTCAGGCCCATGACGAGCTCCATGTTGTGCTCCACGATGATGAAGGTGCGGCCCTCGGCGTTGAGCTCCCGGACGAGGTCGGCGATCCGGTCCACCAGCGCCGGGTTCACCCCGCCGGCCGGCTCGTCGAGCATGATCGTGTGCGGGTCGCCCATGAGCACACCGGCGAGCTCGAGCAGCTTCTGCTGGCCGTAGGAGATGTCGCGCGCCTCGGCGTGCTCCAGGTGGTCGATGCCGACGCGCGCCAGCAGCTCGCGCGCCCGCCCGACGTCGGCGGCGTTGCGTGATCCCCGCAGCCGCTGCAGCAGACCGTGCGGCTGCACCGCGACCAGCACGTTCTCCAGCACGGTGAGCCGGGGGAAGATGCGGCAGAGCTGGAAGCTCCGGCCGATCCCGGACCGGGCGATCCGGTGCGGCGGCAGCCCCGTCACGTCCCGGCCCTGGTAGCTGACGGTGCCGGAGTCGGGCCGGATCATTCCGGTGACGCAGTTGAAGAACGTCGTCTTGCCGGAGCCGTTGGGCCCGATCAGGGCGTTGATCTCGCCCTCGTGGAAGGTCACGGAGGCGTCGTCGACCGCACGGACGCCGCCGAACGACTTGGTCAGGCCTGTGGTGCTCAGAGAATGTGTCGTGGAGTGATGTGTCGGGGTACTCATCGGGCCGCCTCCTCACGCTGCTGCGCCAGCTCCTCGGCGCTGACCTCACGGATCGACGCCGCCCCGCGCCGTCGGTTCACGAACGAGGTCAGGGCCGGGATGACGCCGTCGGGCATGAACAGGACGACCAGGCCGAGCAGGACGCCCGTGGCGACCAGGTGGAGCTGCGTGTCGCCGTACTGGGACTTGAACACCTCGACCGCGTAGCCGACGACGACGGCGCCCAGCAGCGGGCCGAACAGGCTGCGCACCCCGCCGAGCAGCGACATGAGCACCATGTAGGTGCCGACCAGGATCGAGAACTGGAAGATCGGGTCGAGGTAGCCGAACCAGAGCGCGTACAGGCCGCCGCCGAGCGCGGTGAAGAAGGCGCTGACCACGAGCGCCGTGAGCTTGTAGGCGAAGGTGGGCACTCCCAGCGCCTGCGCCTTGTCCTCGTCCTCGCGGATGGCCTTGAGCCCGGCGCCGAGCCGGGACCGCTCGATGAGCCACCAGGTCAGCAGCGCGAGCGCGAGCAGCCCGGCGTGCAGGTAGAAGAAGCGTTCGTGCTGCTCGGGACGCAGCACCTCGGTGCCGAACGGCCGCGGTACGCGCAGCCCGTTCGAGCCGCCGGTGAACGTGTGCCAGCTCTGGAAGGTGAGCTGCAGGATCAGCACCAGTGCGATCGACGTGATCACGAACGAAGCGCCCCGCACGCGCAGCGACGCGATGCCCACGGGGATCGCGACGGCGGCGACGATCAGGCCGCCGGCGAGCAGCGCGAGCCACGGGTTCATGCCGGTGCGGAGGATGAGCAGCGCGGTGGCGTACCCGCCGAGCCCTGAGTAGGCGGCGTGGCCCAGCGAGATGTATCCGGTGAATCCGCCGACCAGGTTCCAGGACGTCGCGAGCACGGCGTAGCTGAGGATCACCACGCCGACGGACAGGATGAACGGGTCGGCGGCGAGGGACGGGAAGAGGAGCACCACCGCCACGAGGGCGAGCAGGCCGGCGGTCCGGGCCACCCGGACCGCCGTCGGCCGGGCACCCGTGGGACTGGACGCTGCCGGCCTTGCGGCCCCCGTGGGGCTAGAAGCGTTGGGCAAGGCGACCTCCGAAGAATCCCTGCGGGCGGATCATGAGGGTCACGAACAGGGCCAGGTAGAACACGGTCTGTGCCCAGGTGGTGCCGAGCGGTACCTGCAGCAGGCTCGCGGCGACGCCGAGCAGCATGGCTGCGATCGCGGCGCCGGGGATGCTGCCCAGTCCGCCGACGACGATGATCGCCATCAGCGGCCCGATCCAGTGCCAGTGCAGCGACGGGTAGATCGTGTAGTCGAGCGCGAGCGCCGTGCCGC
This sequence comes from Promicromonospora iranensis, assembly GCF_028994775.1. Lineage (GTDB taxonomy): Bacteria > Actinomycetota > Actinomycetes > Actinomycetales > Cellulomonadaceae > Promicromonospora > Promicromonospora iranensis_A. The sequence goes on from NZ_JAJQMN010000007.1 coordinate 34,985, forward strand.
CGATCGCGGCCGTCGCCAGCCCCAGCCCGAAGCCGAGCCCGGCCACGCGGTCGGTGTCGATGCCGACGAGCCGCGCGGCCTCCGGGTGCTGGGTCGTGGCGCGCAGCGCCCTGCCGAAGGAGGTCTTGCGCAGGATCAGGTACAGCGCCCCCAGCGACAGCGCGGCCAGGGCGAACGCGATGAGCTTCACGACGGCGATGCTCACCCCGAACACCTCGAGGCTCGTGCCGGAGTACGGGAGCTGGACACGCCGCTGCGTCCCCGTCCACACGAACCCGAGCAGACCCTCGATGGTCAGGGCCACCGCGAACGTCAGCAGCACCGACATGGTCGTGAGACTGATGGGCCGCAGCCGGGACACGAGGAACCGCTGCATCCCGTACCCGACCACGAAGAACAGCGGCACCGTGATGACCAGCGAGAGGAGCGGGTCGAGCCCGGAGCGCTCGTGGAAGAACCAGGCCAGGTAGGCCGCGAGGATCAGGAACGCGGAGTGGGCGATCATGACCACCCGCATGACGCCGAAGTACAGCGTCAGGCCCGCCGCCAGGAGGGCGTAGAGCCCGCCCAGCAGGATGCCCAGCACCAGGCTCTGCGCGAACAGGGCACCGGTCATGCGATCACCACTCGGGCTTCGGGTGGATGATGTCGGCTTCCTTGACGTCCTCCGGCAGCACGATCGTGATCTCGCCGTCGACGTACTGCTGGATCAGGTGGGCGCTCTGCGGGCGGCCCTGGGCGTCCCAGCTGAGCGTGCCGACCACCGTCTCCACCTCGTTCTCGTGGAGCCAGTCGACGAGCTGCTGCTGGCACTCCGGTGACGGGTCGGCACAGCCGACGGCCTCGACCGCCGCGGCGACGACCTGGCCGGTGGTCCAGGCGTTGGCCTCGTCCTCGGCCGGCGGGGTGCCGTGCTCGGCCGTGTAGGCCTCCACGAACTCCTCGTTGGACGGGTACGGGGCGGTGGGCGTGTAGCCCGTCGGGGCGAGGATGCCCTCGGTCTTGTCGCCGATGGCGGCCGGGAACTCGGCGTTGGTGGGGGCGCCGGAGATCGCCGCCATGTCGGGCTGGTAGCCCTGCTGCTGCAGCGCGACGACGAGGTTGACGCCGTCCTGGTACTGGGAGCCGACGATCAGCAGGTCGGCGTCCGAGTCCGCGATCTTCGCCGCGATGCCGCTGAAGTCGGTGGTGTTGGGCGGGTAGACCTCGTCCTCCACCACCTCGATCCCCGCGTCGGCGAGCTTGTCGCGCAGGCCGTACGCGGTGCCCTGGGCGAACGGGTCGTCCATCGAGGCGACGGCCACCGTCTTGGGCCGCTCGTCCTCGGGCAGCGCGAGGACGTACTCCGCGAGGTGGTCGTAGTGGTCGTCGGCGATGGCCGGCGCCGCGTAGAAGAGGTTGTCGAACCCCTGCTCGAAGACCTCGGCAGCGGCACCGGCGGGCTCGACGAAGAGGAAGCCGTAGTCCTGCGCGACCTGCGCGGCGGGCACGACGAGCCGGGTCGAGAACGGCCCGAAGACCAGGTCGACGCCGTCCTGGTTGATCAGTCGCTCGTAGTCCGAGGCGACCCGGTCGGCGTTCGACTGGTCGTCGACGATGATCAGCTCGACCTGGCGGCCCAGGAGCCCGCCGTTGGCGTTGACGTGCGCCGCCCAGGCCTCGTAGCCGCGCTGGACGCCCTTGCCGGGCTCGGCGAAGTCGCCGGTCAGGGGGAGCGATACCCCGATGACTATCGGGTCGTCCGGGCCGGCGGACCCTCCGTCCTGTGTGTTGCCTTCGTCGGGGCTCGCCAAGCAGGCGGACAGGGTCAGAGCCGTGGTCGCGGCGATAGCCGCTACCGTCAGCCGTCGGGTTGCTCTCATGGTCCACTCCTTTGTGGCAAGCGCTTCCGTAACCGCTTACGGCACTCTAGGAACTGGGACCCTTGGTGACAAGGGTCTTGGCCCGATCCATGACGTTCGGTGAACCATCCGTGGCGAGGAGGCCTCATGCCGAAGCACACCGCCGGGCTGCGCCTGATCGATGTCGCCGACCAGGCAGGCGTGTCGATCGCCACCGCCTCACGCGCGCTCTCCGGGGCGGCCGGGGTGTCCGAGGCGCTGGCCGAACGCGTGCGCACAGTGGCCGCGGACCTGGGCTACGTGGCGAACGTGCACGCACGGTCGCTCGCCAGCGGCGCCAGCCCGGGGGTGGGACTGGTGGTGCACGAGATCGGCGACCCGTACTTCGCCGAGATCGCCAGCGGCGTGCTGGAGGTCGCGAGCACGCACGGGCGCATGGTCCAGATCTGTCACACCGGCCGGGACCCGTTCACCGAGGTGGCGCAGCTGCGGGCGCTCGTGAACGCCCGTGTCGGGATCATCGTCGTGGCCGGTTCCGGACACCTGGACCGCGACATCCAGGCCCGGATGAAGGCCGAGGTGCAGGGCTTCGAGGCGGTCGGCGGGCGCGTCGCCGTGATCGGGCGCCATCCCCAGCTCGGGGTCGACGCAGTGGTCCCCGCGAACGTCGAGGGCGGCCGCGCGATCGCCGAGCACCTGCTCCAGCTCGGGCACCGCCGCATCGGCGTCACGGCCGGGGCGCGGGGGCTGGCGACGATGGCAGACCGGCTCGCCGGCGTCGAGCAGGCGCTCGGCGCGTACGGCCTGACGCTGCGTGACCTGCCCGTGGTCGAGGCGGAGTTCACGCTCGAGGGCGGCAAGGAGGCCGCCCGCCGCATCCTCGACGAGCACCCGGACGTCACGGCGGTCCTCGCGCTCAACGACGACATGGCCGTCGGCGTGCTGTCGGTGCTGGGGGAGCGGGGCATCGCGGTTCCCGGCGAGGTGTCGGTCACCGGGTTCGACGACGTCAGCGTGGCCGGCCACCTGTCGCCCGCGCTGACGACGGTGCGCCTGCCGATGAAGGAGATGGGACGCCAGGCGCTCGAGCTCGCGCTGCTGCCGCGGGCCGCCCGGCCCCGGCGTCGGACCGCGGAGCAGCAGCTCATGGTGCGGGCTTCTACGGCGCGGGCGCGGGGCTGATCGCCCCGCGTGCGAGGACGCCGTGGTGCTCCCGAGTGGGACCTGCGCCGTCTGACACTGGCGTCTGATACTGGCGTCTGACTCAGACGCCGGCGTCCCTGGCTTCTTGTCGCGGTGCCGGTTCGACCGGGAGCAGGGCGGGGGACGGTTCGGCCGTCGTCAGCCAGTGGGCCAGGACGTCGTGGAACAGCTCGGGGTCCTCGGCGCTCCAGACATGGTGCATGCCGGGCGCCAGCCGGGCGACGGCGCGGGGCACGCGGGAGACGATGTCGTCGAGCGCCCGGCGCACGGTTTGCGGCTCCTTCTCGCCGGCGATCGCGAGCATCGGCGCCCGGAGGTCGCGGAGGCCCTCGAGGTCGGCGGCCGGGACACCGTCGTAGACCTGGGTCATCATCCGGCGGGCGGAGTCGCGGTCGATGCCGAGGCCCGTCGAGACGAACGCGTCGACGGAGTCAGCAGGCAGGCGGAACGCTCGGGCGAGACCGTTCCAGTACCCGGGGCTCGACCAGAACGACACCTGTGCCAGCCCGCTCCAGCGGGTGAGTCGCCCGACGCCGCGCAGCGCGGCGCCCGTCACGAACGCGCTGCGGACCAGGTCGGGATGGCGGGCGGCGAGCAGTGTCCCGAGGACACCGCCGAGGGACAGCCCGACCACGTGCGCGCGTCCGTCGTGGGCCCGGTTGCGGACGAGGTCGGCCAGGTCGTCGGTCACCGCCATGAGATCGGTCCAGGGGCGGCCCGCCGATGCGCCGAAGCCAGGCAGGTCCGGGACCAGCGCGTGGTGGTCCGCGAGTGCTGCGGCCTGCTCGGTCCACATCCAGCCCGCGACGTTCCCGCCGTGCAGGTAGAGCACGGTCTCGGAGGCGTCGGGGTGCAGCTCGGCCACGTGCAGGTTCACAGCGCTGCCTCCGGTGTCCCTCGTCGCCGCGTCCCGACCGGGAGCAGGGCGGGGGACGGTTCACCCGTCGCCAGCCAGTGGGCGAGCGTGGTGTGGAACAGGTCCGGGTCCTCGACGTCCCAGACATGGTGCATGCCTGGGGCGAGCCGCGCTACGGCATGGGGCACGCGGGAGGTCACCTCGTCCAGCGCGTCACGGAAGGTCCGGGATTCCTTCTCGCCGACGATCGCGAGAATCGGGGCGGTCAGCCGGCGGAGCCCGTCGAGGTCGCGGGCCGGCACGCCGTCGTAGAGCTGCGGGACCATGCGGCGGACCGAGTCGCGATCGATCCCCAGCCCGGTCGTGACGAACAGGTCGATCGCGTCCGGTGGCAGGCGGTACATCCGGGCGGTCGTCCTCCAGTACCAGGGGCTGCCGAAGAAGCGGATCTGCGCCAGCCCCGCCCAGCGGGTGAACCCTTGCACGCCGCGCAAGATCGCCCCGGTCACGAAGACGCTCCGGATCACGTCCGGGTGGCGCGCCGCGAGGGCCGTCCCGACGACGCCGCCGAGCGACATCCCGACCACGTGGGCCCGCCCGTCGTGGGCCCGCTCGCGGACGAGGTCCGCCAGCTCGTCGACCGTCGTCGAGAGGTCGGTCCACGGGTGCTGTGCCGAGGCGCCGAACCCAGGCAGGTCCGGGATGAGGGCGTGGTGGTCGGTGAGCGCCTTGGCCTGCTCGGACCACGACCAGCCGGCGACGTTCCCGCCGTGCAGGAACAGGACCGACTCGCCGGCGTCGGGGCGCTGCTCGGCAAGGTAGATGCCCGTGGGGCGGTTCGTCGCGGAGCTCACAGTGCGTCCTCCAGCTCGTCGAGCCAGGCGAGCTCGGCCTTGACCTCGCGGATGCCGTTGCGCAGCGTCGCTGACCGGAGCCGGGTGGCCAGGTCGCCATCGTGGACCGGGATGCTCTCCAGTGTGGCGAGCAGGCGGAGGGCCGCGTCCCGGCGCTCCGCGAGGAGCGCGCGGACCAGCTCGGGGTCGTTCTCCCGGCCGACGAGGAAGAGCCTGCCGAGGAACGGCTCCCTCGGCCGGTCGTCTGGCAGCGGGGAGCGGAGCCAGGCCGCCAGCGAGGCCCGGCCCTCGTCGGTGAGCCGGTGCTCGCGGCGGTCGGGCTTGCCCGGCTGCGGGATGACCCGGACGTCGACGAGACCGTCGCGTTCGAGCTGGGCAAGCGTGCGGTAGATCTGGGCCTGATCGGCCGACCAGAAGTGCGCGACGGTGCCGTCGAACGTCTTCTTGAGGTCGTAGCCGGTCATGGGCTTCAGGTCGAGGAGGCCGAGGATCAGGGCGTTGAGTGCCATGTCCGATACCCTACAGCACATATATGAGACTGTGCATATATGAAAGTCGGGCAGCTCGGCCGTGCGACATCGTTCGCGCGGGCAACTATGTAGGGTGCAGACATCCCCGCCCCTGGCAGTGCCCGTGCTGCGGACCTCCGCGCGCGACGGGGCGCCACCGCATCGAAGGAACGTCTGTCACCCATGAGATTCAGCTTCCCGCCCGGCGGTCAGGATCGGTCCCGGCTCACGTACGTGCCCAGGCCGGGCCTGGTGATCGCGGTGCTCGCGTTCGCAGGTATGGGGGCGTCGTTCATGCAGACGATCCTGCTGCCGATCCAGTCGGAGCTGCCGCTCCTGCTGGGGGAGTCCCGAGACGTCACCGCCTGGGCCATCACGGTGACGCTGCTGGTCGCGGCGATCTGTACACCCATATCGGGGCGGCTCGGTGACATGTACGGCAAGAAGACCGTCGCGCTCGCCCTGCTCGGCCTGCTCGTGCTCGGCTCGGTCGTCGCCGCGCTGTCGTCGTCCGTGGTGCTCCTGATCGTCGGCCGCGGCCTGCAGGGCATGGGCATGGGCGTGATCCCGCTCGGCATCTCGATCCTGCGCGACGTGCTGCACAAGGAACGGCTCGGGTCGGGCATCGCGATGGTCAGTGCGACGCTCGGCGTCGGCGGTGCCCTCGGCCTGCCGATCAGCGCGTTCGTGACCGAGCACTACGACTGGCACGTGATGTTCTGGGTGGCGGCAGGGATCGGTCTGCTCGCGCTGGTGCTGGTGGCCCGGATCGTGCCGGTCAGCACGATGCGGGCGGGCGGGAAGCTCGACGTGGTCGGCGTGATCGGCCTGGCCGTCGGACTGACCGGGGTGCTGCTGGCGGTCTCCCGCGGGAACGACTGGGGGTGGGGGTCGCCCCGCACGCTCGGGCTGCTGCTCGGCGGCCTGGTCGTGCTCCTCGTGTGGGGCTGGTACGAGCTGCGGATCGATGCTCCGCTCGTGGATCTGCGGGTCACGGCGCGCGGCACCGTGCTGTTCACCAACCTCGCCTCGATAGCGATGGGCTTCGCCCTGTTCGCGTCGCAGGTCGTGTTCCCGCAGCTGCTCGAGCTGCCGGCCGAGGCGGGCGGGCTGGGGCTCAGCCTGATGCAGGCGAGCCTGATCCTCATGCCCGCGGGTCTGGCGATGCTCGCGATGTCGCCGGTCGCGGGCCGGCTCGAGCACCGCTTCGGCCCCAAGCCCTTGCTCGCGGCGGGGTCGGCCATCATCGCGCTCTCCTACGTGATCGCCGTCGCCGTCGACCTGGAGGTGTGGCACGTCCTGGTGGTCAACACCGTGCTCGGCATCGGCATCGGCCTGGGGTTCGCGGCCATGCCCGCACTGATCATGCAGGTCGTGCCCGCGCGCGAGACGGGAGCGGCCAACGGGCTCAACACCCTCATGCGGTCCCTCGGCACGACGTCGGCCGCCGCCGTCGTGGGCGGCGTGCTCGCCGCGGGAGGTGCCGAGCTGGACGGGGTGCCGGTGCCGTCCGACGACGCGTTCCGGACGGCGTTGCTGCTGGGCCTCCTCGCGGCGCTCGTGTGCACGGTCCTCGCGCTGCTCATCCCGCGGCCGAGGCTCGCGGAGGACGAGCGGCCCTCGTTGCCGGACGGGGTCCTGTAGCGCGGGGCCACGTCCACCACGCGGCGCCCCCGCGTGGACAAGAACCTCCACGCGATCCGTGGCAGGCTGGGCGCCATGTTGAGAACGACTCTCGTTCGCGCCCGCCTCCACGGAGCGTGCTGACGTGGCCGACCTGCTGATGATCGAGAGCTGGCTGCAGTCCACCGGCCTGATGCTCCCGCCCCTGCTGCGCGACGGCGGTCACCGCTACGTGCTCGTCACCCGGGACCCCGACCTGTACCGCCTGCCCGACGGCGCGCCCCATCCCGTCCTGGCGCTCGCCGACGAGGTGGTGGTCGCCGAGACCAACGACGACGCCGCGCTCGTCGCCTCGGCGCGGAAGGTGGCGGCCCGGCGGCACATCGACGGCGTGCTGACGACCTGCGACTACTACCTGCCCGCGGTGGCCCTCGTGGCCGAGCGGCTCGGCCTGCCGGGTGCGCCGGCCGACGTGCTGCGTACCGCCACGCGCAAGCACCTGGTGCGTCAGGTCCTGGCGGCCAGGGGAGTGCCGGACGTGCCGTACGCGGTGGCGGGCTCCTGGGAGCAGGCGCACAAGGCGGCGGCGGACCTCGGCTACCCGCTGGTGGTCAAGCCGGTCGACATGAACTCCGGTACGGGCGTGCGCAAGGTGCTGGACGAGGCCGGGCTGGCCGTGGCCTTCGCCGAGGCGACGGCGCCCGAGCGCAACACCCGTGACCAGCCGCTGGAGCGGCTCGCGCTGCTCGAGCGTGTCCTGGAGGGCCCCGAGTACAGCGTGGAGTCGGTGACCCGCGACGGCATCACCAGGGTGCTGGGCATCACCGCGAAGTCGGTGGCGGAGCCGGATGCCGAGGCGGGCTCCGGGTTCGTCGAGTCGGGGCACCTGTTCCCGGCCCCGCTCGCGCCCGAGGGTCGCGATGCGATCGAGCGGCACGTCGTGGCGGTGCTGGACGCCGTCGGGCTCACGCACGGGATCAGCCACACGGAGGTGCGGGTCACTGCCGCCGGGCCGCGGCTCATCGAGCTCAACCCGCGCCAGGGCGGCGGCTACATCTTCGAGCTGGTGCGGCTGGTGACCGGCTTCAACCCGTTGCAGGTGCTGGTGGACCTCTCGCTCGGCCGGGAGCCGGTGCCCGGCGTGCCGACCGCGAGGAGCGCCGCTGTGGCGTTCCTGCTGCCGCCGTCGGACGGCGTGGTGCGGGAGGTGCGGGGCGCGGAGCGCCTGGCCGAGGACGACCGCGTGCGCAGCCACGCGACGCCGTCGGCCGGGCGTGAGGTGCGGCCGGGCGACAACAACGAACGGATCGGGCACGTCCTGGTCGCGGACCCGTCGGGGCACGAGGCGAAGGCCTGGGCCGACGAGATCGTGGCCGGCCTGGACGTGCGGATCGACGCGCGAGTCCTCACCTCCTGACCGCACCCACAGCAAACGCCCCGGCGCTGAGCGCCGGGGCGTCGTGCGGGCGGTGTCAGTCCGGGACGACCAGGCCGCGCCGGACGGCGGGGGCCAGCCGGGCCGGGACCTTGACCTGACGCCCGTCCACCGTGGTCACCGGCACCAGCTCGGGGACCTGGGCCTTCCACTGCGAGCGCCGGGCTCGCGTGTTCGACCGGGACATCTTTCGCTTGGGGACCGCCATGGCGGCCTCCTCTCTCTAGGCGCCTGCCGAGCTCGGCGTCAGCGCTCCTCGCGGAAGTCCACGTGTGTGCGGACCACGGGGTCGAACTTGCGCAGGATGAGCCGGTCGGGGTCGTTGCGCCGGTTCTTGCGGGTCACGTAGGTGAAACCGGTGCCCGCCGTCGAGCGCAGCTTGATGACCGGTCGGAGGTCTACGCGCGATGCCATCAGTTGCCACCCTTGCTCTCGTCGGTGTTGCTGTTGCCGTGCTTGGCGTAGCGCTGCCGGAACTTCTCGACGCGTCCGGCGGTGTCGACCACGCGGGCCGAGCCGGTCCAGAACGGGTGGCTCGCGCTGCTGATCTCGACGTCGACCACGGGGTAGGTGTTGCCGTCGGACCACTCGATGGTCGCGCGGGGGCGGCCAGGGCCGGCGTCCGTGTCGCCCGCGATGGTGGAGCGGGTGAGGAACGTGAAGCCGGCGCTCGTGTCGCGGAAGACGACGGGGCCGTAGGTGGGGTGGATGTTCTTCATGACTGGCTCCTTCCGCTCAGCCCTGGCGCGCCTTCCAGCGCGGGTTGAGCTTGTTGATCACGAACGTCTTGCCGTGCCGGCGCACGACCTTCGCGCCGGGCTTGTTCTTCAGGGAACGCAGGGATGCGCGAACCTTCATGTGCCACTCCTTCGATGTGAACCTGGGTCCGGACGACTCACGCGCTGGTGGGTCACCAGCTCGACTTCGTCACGCCGGGCAGCTCGCCCCGGTGCGCCATGTCGCGCAGCCGGATACGGGACAGGCCGAACTTGCGCGAGTAGGCGCGCGGGCGGCCGTCGACGACGTCGCGGTTGCGCAGCCTGGTCGGGCTGGCGTCGCGCGGCTGCTTGGCCAGCTCGCTGACGGCGGCGGCCCGCACCACGGGGTCCAGCTCCAGGTTTCGGATGATGCCGCGCAGCTCGGCACGTCGCTCGGCGTACCGGGCGACCACCTCGCGGCGTCGGGCGTCGGCGGCGATCTTGGACTTCTTGGCCATCAGACCTTCTCCCCTCGGGCGAGGATCTGGGCCACGACGACGTCGATGCCCCGGCGATCGATGGTCTTGATGCCCTTGGCACTCACGCGCAGCGTGACGTTGCGGCCGAGCGACGGAACCCAGTAGCGCTTCTTCTGGATGTTCGGGTTGAACCGGCGCTTGGTGCGCACGTGGGAGTGCGAGACCGAGTGACCGAACCCCGGCACGGTGCCCAGCACCTGGCATCTGGCTGACACATGACCTCCTGCTGTTGCGGCGGCGGCGTGGCCGCTGCATGTGAGAACGATTCTCATGACGCGCTACAGTGAACCAGAACTGAGAACGGTTATCAATAATTCCCGGCTGGGCCGGGTGAGGAGGCAGCATGTACGGAACCGGCAAGAACCGCGGAAACATCCCGGTGAGCGTCCTGGCCACCACTGATCAGGTGCTGCGTGACTCCGCGCTGTTCGGCCTCCTCATGGACGCGCCCGCCGTCGTCGCCGTGCGGCACGACATCCACACCGACCACCTCCGGCGCGTCGTCCTGGACGCCACCGGCGTGCTCGAGGACGTGATCGTGCCGCTCGAGCACGCCTGCCTCTCCTGCGCCGTCCGCGAGGACGCCGTTCCCACCATCGCCCGCCTCGCCCGGGACGGCCGCTGGACCCACGTCCTGCTCGCCCTGCCCGTCAGCGCCGAGCCCCTCCCCGCCGCCCGCGCCCTCGCGAATGAGACCCGACCCGGCGGCGCCCTCGACCACACCCGGATCGCCACCTCCTTCACCGTCGTCGACATCGACACGCTCCAGCAGGACCTCTTCGGCGACGACACCCTCGTCGAACGCGGCCTCGAGCTCACCGCCGACGACGAACGCTCGGTCGGGGAGGCGCTCGCGGCCCAGATCGAGCAGGCGGACCTCGTCGTGACGAGCTCGCCGTCGCCGTCGCCGACGTCGTCCGGCCTGCTCGACCGCCTGCGCGGCGCGGGGACGCGGCGCGTCGACGGGCTGCACGCGCTGTCGGCGGCCGACCTTGCCGCCGCCAGGCACTCCCCGGCCCGTGCGGAGCGCCGGGCGCACCCGCTGGGCGCGGTGGTGGTGACTGGCCCGGGCGGCGTGCCCGGTGACCGGAGCTGGACGCTCGAGCTGCGCTCGGCGCTGCCGTTCCACCCCGAGCGGCTGCTGGACCAGATCGAGGAGCTGAGCGTGGGCGGCCTACGTGCCCGTGGCGTGTTCCACGTCGCCGACCGGCCCGGGCTCGCCTGCCTGTGGGACGGCGCGGGCGGGCAGCTGGCCTTCGCAGATCTGGGCCCGTGGTCGGAGGTGTGCGCCGGGACGGCGCCGCACACCCGGATCGTGGTGGTCGGCGTGGCCGACGACCGGGGCGCCGGTGCGGGCTCTCAGGACGACCGACAGCGTCTGCGCGAGGCGTTCCACGCGGCGCTGTGCACGCCCGAGGAGGTGGCCGCCGGCGTCGAGTGGCTGTGGCGCGAGGACCACCTGGCGCCCTGGCTGGGGGCGCGCACCGTCTGATTCCCTCGTTGAGTGCTGGGTATTTGCGCCTCAGACCGCGTCGCAGGCACAAATACCCAGCACTCAACGGGTCAGCGGGGGCAGAGGTAGGCCGCAGCCTGCGGGCGGACGCCGTCGGGCCGGGTCCAGCTTGCCGGGCCCGTGGCCACGCGCGTCCAGCCGAGCCGTTCGTACAGGCGGATCGCGGGGCCGCCGTCGTCCACGACGTCGAGCACGAGGCGGCGACCGCGCCGGGCCGGCATGTCCTCGACGCGCTCCAGGAGGGTGGCGGCCACCCGCCTGCCGCGTGCTGCGGGCGTGACGAACAGGCGGCTCACGCCCGCGAGCCCGGTTACGGGGACGCCTGCGGCCTCCGCGAGCTCCGCGGCGAACTCGACCTTGCCGCCGTCGATGAGCATGACGTGGCCGACGATCTCGCCGTCGGCCAGGGCCACCCAGCCGTCGATCGTGCCGGGAGGTGTGAGCCAGGTGGTCGGGTCCTCCGGCCAGACCATCGGGTAGCCGTCGTGCTCATGGACCAGCCGCAGCGCCTCTGCCACCCGGTCGAGGTGGGCGGCGTGGCGCGGGGCGATCATGAGGTCGGGCACGGGGCTCAAGGTATCTGACACCGGACGCGTCGTCGTCGGCTGTTCTGGCGTGGATGCGTCCTTCCGGGAACGGGTGATGTGGCTGGCCCCGGTCCGTGCGGGCTCGACCGGCAAGGCCCCGCTATTTTCGTTGTTCAGGAAGTGGGCCGCGCCTACCTTTGTGCCAGGAAATGCCGTTCATGTCTGGCATGCAGGGGGGACGCGTGATGAGGCCGTCTGATTGGTCGCCGGTGGGGTTGGACTCGGATCCGACTCCTGGGGATCCGGTGTTGGTGCTCTCCGGTGGGCAGGAGTATCTGGAGGTCGCGTCCTCGATCGACAACGCCGCTTCAGCGATGTCGCGGTTGGATGTGGACGGGACGGTCTCGCAGGCCGTGGATGCGTTGATGGAGCGCAAGGAAGACACCATCGGCGAGATCCGCAAGGCCCACGGCCGGTACCTCGCCGCCGGAGAGGCACTGGTCGGGTACGCCTCCTCCCTGGAACGCGTCCAGTCCGAGACGCTCACCGCGTTGGACCAGGCCCGGGATGCGCAGGACCAGGTGCAGGCCGCGTCGGGGTCGAAGGACCGGTGGCAGGACCTGGCCGACAGCGCGAAGGACGAGACGGAGAAGGCGGAGTACGAGCAGAAAGCCCGCCAGGCCGACGGCGAGGCCGACCAAGCCGCCGGGATCATCAGCTCGGCGAAGTCGACCATCGACTCCGCGGTCTCGGACCGCAACCGCGCCGCCGAGCATGCGATCGACCGCATCGAAGAGATCACCTCCTCCGACGACCTGAATGACGGGTGGTGGGACAACTGGGGGTCCAAGCTCGTCGCCGCGATCGCGGACATCGCCGACATGATCTCCACCATCGCCGGGATCCTCGCGATCATCGTCGCGTTCATCCCGGTTGTCGGCACCGCCCTGGCCGGAGTCCTCATAGTGATCGCGGCGGTCGCCGCCATAGTCAGTGCGGTCGCGAACATCACCCTGGCCGCGACGGGTGAGCGGTCGTGGGCGGAGGCGGGTCTCGCGATCGCCGGTGCAGCGCTCTCCCTGATCGGTCTGGGTGCCGCGGCGAAGGCCGCGACCGGGATCGCGAAGGGCATCAGCAAGACCGCGGTCAAGCAGGGCCTGCAGTCCGGCAAGAACTGCAGGCTCGGGTTCAGCACCTGCTTCGTGGCCGGCACCCTGGTCAGCACCGCGGACGGCACCAAGCCGATCGAGGACATCACCGTCGGCGACAAGGTCTGGACCCGCAACCTCGCAACGGGGCTGGACGAGCTGCAGCTGGTCGCCGAGACGTTCGTGCACCAGACCGTCGCTCTGTATCACCTGACCATCAACGGCGAGCGGGTCTCCACCACGGCGGAGCACCCGTTCATGGTCCAGGACAAGGGCTGGCAGATGGCCGGCAACCTCCGCCCCGGCGACGTCCTGATCACCCCGGACGGCACCACCGTCCTGGAAGCTGTCGAGGCCGAGGAACGCGACCTGGCGGACATCGTCACGGTCTACAACTTCCACGTCGAGAACAACCTCAACTACTACGTCCACGCCGGCAACACACCCGTCCTCGTCCACAACGCACACAGTGGGGGCCTGCCGTCCGGGCCTCAGATGAACAAGCTGGTCGGTGACGCGTACCGCGATCACGTGGCCGATTTCCTCCGGCAGCGGGGCCTGAAAGCTATTACCGACGCAGATGATGTAGCGCTCAATACCTACAAGACCCCGCTGGGCGATAGGATCTTCGATATCTCCACGTGGGACAGTGCAGGCAATTTTCTTGGCGTGGTCGAGACCAAGTCGGGTATGGCTGGATTGGACCCGAGGCAGGTCATGAAGGACGACTGGCTCCGGGACAACAACGGGCTAAGCATTACGTACGTGCTGGATCAGCTAGACAACATGTGAGGAACGATGGCATACCGGATCGTTACACTGACTGCTTCCGCCAACGCTGCCGAGTGCGTTGACGAAGATCGAGTTCGTCGGCTGACAGAGGAGTTCGGAGTCCAAGACGTCAGGACTCTTGTTTCCGGAGCGTCTCTCGATTTTCGCGTGCCCTTCGGTAATGGGTCGGAATGCTACGTGGAAGTGGACATCAGCCCAGAACTGATTAACTGGTATGCGGCGAAATTCGAGACGGAATCGGGGGGTAAGTTCGATCCGATGCCGAACGTCTACGCGTCCTGGACGGTTTCGCGAGAGATGAACCTTGAGTTGATGCACGACGTCGCTGACGCCGTACTACCCGGTCAAGTGGTGACCGCCTGGGACGACATCGGCGGATTCAACGTGCGGTGGCGTTAGCGCCGCACGGGCCGATGAGGCTCTGAGGTCGGACCGTCCGCGGCGCGGTCTGTATCAGCGGCCATCGAAATGGCCCTGCTCGACAGCCTGGCGGATCGCCGTCCGATAGCCCTCCGGCATGTCCAGCGAGACGGCGTCGTCCGGCGTGACGAGCACCAGTTCCTTGTGCTCATGGCTGTAGACGGGTGCGAAGTCGCCGTCGTACGTGGCGAGGAACGTCAGGACGAACACGTGGCGGTCCGGGAACACCCGGTACACCCAGGTGTGGAACGGCTCGCCGACGGCGGCGTCCCAGCCGAGCTCCTCCCGGATCTCGCGGGCGAGGCACTCCGCGGGTTCCTCGTCAGGGTCGAGCTTGCCGCCCGGGAGCTCCCACTCGTCGCGCTCGTTGCGCAGGAGCGGCAGGCGGCCGTTCCAGCGGATGACCGCCTTGAGCGAGACCGGCAGCTGGTACTCGAAGTAGCCGGCGTTGCGCTCGATCAGGTATGGCTCGTCGGGGGAGCGGGTACTGAGCATCGGCACGGTTCGACGATAGCGGCGGTCCGGCTGCGCAGTGGAGCACTCTGGGTGCGAATCTTCCCGGGCGGTCTGTTCGTGGCGTTCGCCGTCTCTCGGGGGAGTTCGCACCGGACGGCGGTGAGGTTTCATGAACACATGTTCGCGGTCTCGGTGCTGGCAGCGCGGCTTGGTCAGCCGAGCTGCCAGCACCGGTCGGACGCGTGTCCCGGGTCAGAAGGTGAAGCAGTCCAGGAACCTGTACGACTTCGCCGAAGACTCGAACGACGGCGCGAAGTCCCACTCGTACGTGTAGTACTTCACGTCGCCCTTGGCGGCCCGGAAGATCGGGGCGAAGTCCATCTCGCCCTCGCCGAGCCCGACCTGGGTGAGCCCCTCCGGGGCGCCGATGTTCACGGCGTCCTTCACGTGCAGCAGCTCCATGCGGTCGCTGTGCTCCTCGACGAGGCCCGCGACGTCCATCCCGGCGTCGGCGGCCCAGCCGAGGTCCAGCTCGAACGTGACGTACCGCGGGTCGGTGTTCTCCACCATGACCTCCCAGGCGGTGACGGTCTCGCCCGTCTCGGGGTGCGTGAACGTCTTCTCGAAGACGTCGGAGTGGTTGTGCAGCAGCACCTTCTTCACGCCGTGGTGGTGGGCGTACTCGCCGAGCTGGTCGAGGTAGGCCGCCGTCTCGAGCGTGTCCTCGTACGTGGCGGTGCTTCCCGGTATCCCGCCGGCGCCGATGTACCGCTGGCCGAGCTCCGCCGCGTACGCGACCGTCTCCGGCCAGGTGTCCCAGTCCGTGCTGCCGTGGCTCGACGCCGCGTGCAGCCCGTGCTCGTCGAGCAGCGCCTCGAGGTCCTCGACCGGCATGTCGTAGGGCTGGTTGTACAGCTCGACGTTGCGGAACCCGGCCTTGGCCACCTCACCGAACACCCGGTCCAGCTGCTCGGTGGTGGGCTGCTCGAACCCGAGCTCGCTGACGTGCGTGAAGAGCTGGATGGAGATCTGCGAGTCGGGGATGCCGCGGCCGGAGCCGCAGCCCGCCGTTCCCTGGTCCGGTGATGCCGCCGTCGCGGCCGGAGCGGCCGCGAGGGTTCCGAGGGCCATGGCCGCGGCGAGCGCGGTGGCGTGCAGCTGTCGACGGTGTCGTGAGCGGGGGAGTGAGTTCCGCATCGTGCTCCTGACGTCGTTGTCGGTAGTCACCGCGGCAGGACTTTTGACGCGCGGCGCACAAAAGAGTCTTGTCGGGTGATATATGTCTGTCAAGGCCAGTCCAGAATCCTGGAGCCGATGGCGCTCCGGTACGCCCGGTCAGCGCTGACGAGCACTCGAAGCGCGCCGAGCTCTTGAAATGACCTCGATCCAAGCTGGTTCGCCGTGTCAGGGTCGTCCCATGCTGATCGCTATCGAGCAACGCCTTCTCGACGCGGCGCTCACTACCGCTTCCCGCCTTCCGGCCGACGGCACGTACGTGAACACCGTCGCGTCCGCCGTGATGGACATCCACGGCGACATCTACACCGGCGTGAACGTCGGTCACTTCACGGGCGGCCCGTGCGCGGAGCTCGTCGCACTCGGGGTAGCGGCGGCCGCAGGGGCCGACCCGATCTCGCTGATCGTCGCGGTAGGCGACGATGACCGCGGCGTCATGCCGCCGTGCGGCCGGTGCCGGCAGGTGCTGCTGGACCAGCAGCCGGACTGCCGCGTCATCGTTCCCGACGGCGACGACGTGAGCTCGGTCCCGGCCCGGAAACTGCTTCCGTATCCGTCCCCGCACCCGGACGCGAACCCGCCGCGCCTGCTGCGGTTCAGCCCACAGCACTGGGACAGCGTGGTCGACGGCGTCAAGACCGCCACCACCCGCTTCGACGACCCGGCTGCTCCCGGACCGGCCACGCTCCTGTTCGAGCTCGACGACGGGTACCGGTCGCTGCCGGGAGCGGTCGAGTCTGTCGAGAGTGTCCGGTTCGCCGACATCACCGATGCCCAGGCGGCCCTGGAGGACTGCACCGCCGACGAGCTGCGTGCGGCACTTCGGACCTACTACTACCCCGGGATCGTCGACGACGACATGGTTGATTTCGTGCGGTTCCGCGTCGTGGCAGAGGGCTGATCAGCGAGGCTGTTCGCGTAGGCTGAGACCCGGCCGGAGGATGTTTCAGGACAAGGGAGTCATGAGATGCGGCGGTACCTGATCTCGTTCGAGGACGGCGCGATGGCCTTCCCGGAGGAGGACCTGCCCGAAGTCTCCCGGGCCTCGCACGAGGTGGTCCAGGAGGCCAAGGACGCCGGGGTGTGGATCTTCGGCGCCGGGCTGAACGTCCACGAGGTGAGCGTCGTGGCCACGGACGGCGTGGTGACCGACGGAGTGCCCCCGCAGAGCACCGCGCGGCTCGGCGGCTTCTCGATCATCGAGGTGCCCTCTCTCGACGAGGCCAAGGCCTGGGCCGCCCGGATCGCCGTCGCGTGCCGGTGTGCTCAGGAGGTCCGGGAGATCATGTTCGACCCGGAGTCCTGACCGGCACCGACGTGCTGGGACGGATCGGGCGTCGGCCTCAGGTCGTCGGCTGGAGCATCGTGAAGCTGCGTTCGAGCAGCTCGGAGAGCGTGGTGTCATCGTCGACGTTCGCCCAGGTGGTGAACGTGACGTCGAGGCACGCGAACGCCGCCTGGACGATGATCTCGGCGCGTAGTGCGGTGTCGTCGTCGGGCAGCCGGGCTGCGACGAGGGGGAGGAGCATGCGTCCCCACAGCTGATGCTTCTCGAGGTTGCGGGCGCGCAGGGACGCGGTGCTGACGAGTATCCGCATGGCCACCTTGCCGCGCTGGACGCGCCCGTCCTGCTCCAGGAAGCCGATGAAGGCCTCGAAGGAGGCCCGGAGGGAATCCCACACAGGTTCGTCGTCAGGACGGGCGGCGAAGGCGTCGCGCACGAACTCGCCCCAGCGCTCGGGCTCGCCGACGACGACGTCCTCCTTGGCGGGGAAGTAGCGGTGGAACGTGCGCCCCGACATGCCTGCGGCGGCGGCGATCTGGTCGACGGTGACCTGGTCGAACCCGTGCTCCGCGAACAGGTCGAGCGCGACCTCGGTGATGCGTGCGCGCACGGCATCACGGCTGATCTCGCGCAGGCTCGGCCCGCTGCTCGTGGTGCTGGGCATGGCCTCAGACTACCGTCGATGCTTTGCGTGTCAGAGACTGACAGATATGGCGTACGCTGACACGTAACGCCTCACAGCTAAGGAGTCTCACCATGGAGATGCGCACACTGGGTCAGCAGGGTCTGACCGTCTCGGCACTGGGTTACGGCGCGATGGGCACGGCCGCGTTCTACGGGCCCACCGACGACACCGAGTCGATCGCCGCGATCCGCCGCGCGCACGACGAGGGCGTGACGTTCTTCGACACCGCCGAGCTGTACGGCTGGGGTGTGGGGGAGAAGCTGCTCGGGCACGCGCTCGCGCCGATCCGCGACGAGGTGGTGATCGCCACGAAGTTCGGCTTCACCGAGACCTTCGGCTCCGATTCCCGACCCGGGCACATCCGCGAGGTGGTCGACAACAGCCTGCGGAACCTGGACGTCGACACCATCGACGTGCTGTACCAGCACGTCCCGGACCCGAACGTCCCGATCGAGGACGTCGTCGGCGTGATGAAGGAGTACGTGGACGCGGGCAAGGTCAAGTACCTCGGCCTCTCCAACGCGGACGAGGACACGGTCCGGCGCGCCCACGCGGTGCACCCGATCTCGATGGTCCAGGAGGAGTACTCGATCTTCGCCCGCGAGAGCGAGGTGCTGCTGCCGGTGCTCGAGGAGCTCGGCATCGGACTCGTCGCGTACTCCCCGCTGGCACGCGGGTTCCTGAGCGGCGCGGTCAAGCCGCGCGATCAGTACGACGCCGACGACGTGCGCCAGATGATCGGCTGGTGGGCGCCCGAGAACTTCGACGCCAACGTCGAGATCGCGAGCCGGCTCCGCGAGCTCGCCGCGGGCAAGGGCGTCACGCTGTCGCAGCTGGCGCTGGCCTGGCTGCTGGCGCAGAAGGACTACGTCGTGCCGATCCCGGGGTCGCGCAACCCGCAGCGCGTGGCGCAGAACGTCGCGGCGGCCGCCATCACCCTGACCGACGACGACCTGGCGCGGATCGAGGAGATCGCGCCGGGCGGGGCGGTGGGGGAGCGGGGAGTCTGAGCCCTCGGACTGCTCGCTGGGTGAGGGCGTGATCGTTGCGGCTGTGAATTCGTGCGGCAGCGACGATCACGCCCTCCCGTTCTCATGCTGCCGGGTTCCGTGCGACCAGGATCCAGAATTCCGACTCTTCGGTGCTGACGGCGATGCTGACCGAGCGGTCCAGGCTGGACGCGATGAAGTCCGGCTCGTCGGACTCCATCCCCAGGTCGCGGATGGAGAACTGCTTGTTGTTGGCGCGGACGTGGAACCAGGGCAGGCCGAACGTTCCTTCGCCACTGACCGTCAAGAGAAACTCCCCGCGGTCCGAGACCACGCCCAGCGATGCGGCCATCGTGCTCCAGGTCTGTTCCAGCGCGACAAGCGAGGTCTCCTCCAGGGCGTCGGAGATCCGCACCACGGGTTCGGCATGTACGGAGGAGAAGGCCTTCCATGCTGATTGGACGTCGTCCGGTGTGCCGGACTGTCCCAACCGGGTGAGCCCCGACCGGTCAATGTTCTCGATGGTGCTGGACATCGGTCAGTTTCCCCCTGGGTAGTCGTAGTGGTGCTTTCCGCCCACCTGACCGTAGCGCTCGGCTTCGGTGGGGTGGGCCGTGCGCTGACGCC
Source organism: Promicromonospora iranensis (assembly GCF_028994775.1). GTDB lineage: Bacteria > Actinomycetota > Actinomycetes > Actinomycetales > Cellulomonadaceae > Promicromonospora > Promicromonospora iranensis_A. Next base: position 54,221 of record NZ_JAJQMN010000007.1, read on the forward strand.
CCCTGGCCAGGAAGGCCAGGGGGCGTCAGCACTGCAAACCGCTAGGACCGGGGAGCGACCGTTACTCGGTGACCTCGAAGGTCAACGACTCGGTGAGCTCCCGGCCGTGCACGTCCGTGGCGGTCACCTCGGCGGTGTGCTCACCGACGGCGAGGTCGGCGGGCAGCTCCAGGCGCCACAGGTGCGAGGTCCGCTCCACGAGCCCGCCGCCGTGGGGCAGCGTCTCGAGGTTGGCCGCCGGGTCGGACCACTCGGCGCCGATCCGCACGCCCTCGCCCTGCAGCTGCTGGGTGCGCCCGGCCTCGACGGACCCGCCGCCGTCGATCCGGACCTGCACCGTCGACCCGGTGGAACCCATCCAGAAGTTGGTGGTGAGCCAGGTACCGGCAAGCTCGTCCCTGGACACGGAGAGCGGCTCGGCCAGCTCCGGCGCGGACCCGACCTTGCTCCTGTTCGCGGCGAACCAGTCGCGGTACCGGGGAGTGTTGAGCCCGAGCGCCAGCTGCTGGGAGCCGTCGTCGCCGCGGACGGTGTACCGCTCGGTGATCCTCGTGTTCTTGATGTCCAGCGTCAGCACCCCGGGAGGTGTCCCGTCCCGCTGGACGGCGGTGGGGTAGCCGGCATCGAGCTGCCGGCCCGCGTACCAGTGACCCGAGACCGCCCCGACGGTCAGATGGGTGAACGGGAGCCCGTCCTCGCCCACCAGGTCCTTCCACCCCGCCATCAGGTCACCCTCGCGCAGGTTCTCCGACATGTGGGTGTGCCCACCCAGGGAGATGACCTCACGGCCCTCGAGGATGTCGTAGATCTCCCGCAGCTGCTTGGTGCGGTGCGAGTCGCTGTACCAGAACTCCAGCAGCGGGCTGTGCCCGGCCAGCACGATGGCGCGGTCCTCGGGCACGGCTGCGATGTCGTTGCGCAGCCACTCCAGCTGACGCTCGCCGAGGCCGTAGGTGTACTGGCTCGTGGTGCCGGGGTACTCGATGGTGCTCAGCGCCACGACGTGGGCCTTGCCGGCGTCGAAGGAGAAGTACTCCGGGCCGAGCTGGGCGCGGAACGTGTCGAAGTTGTGGTCCCGTGCGGGGGAGTCGAAGTCGAGGTCATGGTTGCCGGGGAGGAACCGGGCCGGACCGTTGAGGGTCCGCGTCAGGTCCCTCGTCTCGTCGAACATCGACAGGTCGTCGCCCACCACGTCGCCGAGGAACAGGACGCCGCAGCCGGTGTAGTCGCTCCGCTCGGCCAGGTCCGCGAAGGCGCCCGCCCTGGCGTACTCGGCCTCCTTCGCGTTGTAGGTCTGCACGTCGGCGCCGATCGCGCAGTGCTGCTCGGGCGAGCGCGTCTCCGTGCTCGCGGTGAGCGGAAAGTTCAGCTCGTCCGGCACCGGGCCGGTGGGCTCCAGGCCGCCGTAGCGCAGCTCGGGGGAGCCGGTGGGCAGGTGGTGGTAGTGGAACTGGGCGACGTTGTCGTCGTCGACCGGCACCTGGTAGCCGCGGGGCTGCGTGACGAAGACCGTCATGTTGTCCTCGACCGGCAGCTCGTAACGGCCCTTGCTGTCGGTGGTGGTCACCACGCGGCCGTTGGACACCGAGACGCCGGCCAGCCCGCGCTCGTTCCGGTCCTGCGCCGAGTTACGGTTCCGGTCCACGAAGACGGTGCCCGTGACGGTCTCGCGGTCCACGCCGGATCCCTCGACGACGTCGACGCCGCCGCGGTAGGCCGTCTCGTTCCAGTCGGCGGCGGCCGACGTCGCTCCGTGAGCCGTGCCGTCTGCGGGTGCGGCGCTGCTGGCCATCGGTGCCAACAGAGCGCCGGAGAGAGTGACGACGAGTGCGCCGACGCCCCACCGCGCCGAACGTGGGGTACGGGTGCGTGATCCAGACACCGGATTCAAAAGGATCTCCTCGATGTAGCGTCGCCGACCTGTATGGCCGACAGGTCGCAACTCTGGCGATCACGCGTGAACCGGACCCGGCTTTCTGTTGATCGCTGGGTGAATTTGGCCGGTCCCGGTGGCGGCGGTTCGCGCTACCTGTCCGGCTGTCAGGCGAGTAGCGTCTCGATGAACGGCCCTGGGTGGAGCAACTGCCACAGGTAGAACATCGCGGCTCCCACAGCGCAGCCGGCGAGCCAGAACCAGTCGGACGGCGTCGTGCCTTGGCGGGTGTGGTCCTGGCAACGTTCCATCGGGCCCTTCCGACCGCGGATGCACCGGGTGCCGTTCCTGTTCTTCGCACCGCACGGAGAGGTTGCGGCGAAGCCCGCGACGACCGGAGTCACGACCAGAAGCAGGAACAGTGCGAGCGGGGACACGGTCAGGATCTTGACCACGTGGGACGGCGGCCGCCAATCACCCACGGGATTCCCTGCGAAGCTCGGGTCGACGGCCGACTCCTCACCGGTTCATCGAGCCTGGGGAACGCCCAGTGCTTGCCACGGCTCCGTCTGGGCTGCCAGCTCGGCGAGCCTGAGATGATCTTCCGTGTCGGCATCGATGAGAAACGGCGGCACGATCTCCGCCGTTCGCGTGGAGCCGATCTTGCTGCGAGCGGCCCGGATCACGTTCCCCTCTTCGCCTGGAACCGCGCCGAGGCCGTTTGCGCTGCGGGTTGGAGCGCCAGACTGCCCGCTCGGTCGACGGCGTCCTGCCACGTGACTTCTGCCGGGGCTCGGCAGCGAGTCGGGCAACAACTCGGTCAGATCGGCAAGGAGCGCTTGGTCGCCGGCAACGACATATCCGCCCCGCTGTCTCTCTGGTCACTCGATCACATACGGTTGGGCGTCCGACAGCATCACGGTCCCGCTGGATCGTGAACCAGTTCTGCCGCACCGCCGACCTTGTATGTGCCGCTATCGAAAATCTCAATCACGACAGTACATCCGGAATATCCAGATGCCTCAAGGCTCGGGAGATCTGCGGTTACCTCGGTGGTGTGAGCCGTTGCTACGAGGTCGTGAATATCTGCCGCTTCTCTCATGAGCTGCACCAGCTCTTCCCAGGTGAGTCGGAAGCCGTGAAGGGAGTCATCAACCTGATCCTCAAGGTCAGGGACAGATAGGCCCCGCAGTCCGTTACCTATGATCTCGAGGTCTCGGAGGTACCAGAAAAGTCTGCTGGCCCGATCCTGATCGATCACCTTGAACAGCTGCTCGACGTAGTTTCCCTGCAGGTCCAGATCGTTCCATTCCAAGGACATCATTCCTCCAAGGGCTCCGCCGGGCCGCGCTTTTTGTCTCCGCCGGTCGGGTTATCGGTATAGCGGTGCTGGTGAGGGTTGGTGTGTTGCGCCGCTCGACCGTGATCGGTCCAATGGATATCACGGATCACCTCGCCATCGTTGCCGAACTCACGCGCGGCGGGGTAGGTGCCCTTCCTGCCTTGTCCGAGCTGAGTATGCGGAAACTCCGAATCAGGGATGTTCCTACCGTGACTATCTCGTGGCAACGACCGCTTCGGGAACCACGAGCCGTCGCCGTGGTTGGCGTTGTGGACGAGGACGCATGTGTCGCCCGCATAGACGTAGTAGTTGTGATGGGTCTCGACGTGGAAGTTGTAGACCGTCTCCGCGTCCTCAGCCCGCTGCTCGGTCTCGATCGCCTCGACCCGGACCGTGGCGCCCTCGGGGGTGACCAGCAGGTCGCCAACCTTGAGGAAAGCGGCGTCCAACCAGCCCCGGCCGTGGACCATGAACGGGTGCTCCGCCGTGGTCGAGACCACGACACCTGCGATGGTGAGGTGGAAGAGCTCGGTCGTGGTGCGGACGAATGTCTGCTGCACGACTTGCAGCTCGTCCAGGCCGGTCTCGAGGTTACGCGCCCAGACCTTGTCCCCGACCCGGATCTCCTCGATCGGCCGCGGTCCGTCCGGGGTATGGATCAGGGTGCCGGCCACGAAGCACTTGCCGAACCCGAACTTGCACGACTTGCCCGACCGCAGAGCACCCTTGCTGATGCCCTTGGCCAGCCCGGTCGCGGCCTTCGCCGCAGCACCCAGACCAATGAGGGAGAGCGCGGCACCAGCGATCGCGAGACCTGCTTCGGCCCAGGAGCGTTCACCGGTCGCGGCGAGCGTGATGTTCGCGACCGCACTCACTATGGCCGCCACCGCGGCGATCACTATGAGGACTCCGGCCAACGCGGTGCCGACAACCGGGATGAAAGCGACGATGATCGCGAGGATGCCCGCGATGGTGGAGATCATGTCGGCGATGTCCGCGATCGCGGCGACGAGCTTGGAACCCCAGTTGTCCCACCACCCATCATTCAGATCATCGGAAGAAGTGATCTCCTCGATGCGGTCGATCGCATGCTCCGCGGCGCGGTTCCGGTCGGAGACGGCGGAGTCGATGGTCGACTTCGCCGAGCTGATGATCCCGGCGGCCTGGTCTGCCTCACCATCAGCCTGGCGGGCTTTCTGCTCGTACTCCGCCTTCTCCGTCTCATCCTTCGCGCTGTCGGCCAGGTCCTGCCACCGGTCCTTCGACCCTGATGCGGCCTGGACCTGGTCCTGCGCGTCCCGGGCCTGGTCCAACGCGGTGAGCGTCTCGGACTGCACCCGCTCCAGGGAGGAGGCGTACCCGACCAGTGCCTCTCCGGCGGCGAGGTAGCGGCCGTGGGCCTTGCGGATCTCGCCGATGGTGTCTTCCTTGCGCTCCATCAACGCATCCACCGCCTGCGAGACCGTCCCGTCCACATCCAACCGCGACATCGCTGAAGCGGCGTTGTCGATCGAGGACGCGACCTCCAGATACTCCTGCCCACCGGAGAGCACCAACACCGGATCCCCAGGAGTCGGATCCGAGTCCAACCCCACCGGCGACCAATCAGACGGCCTCATGCGTACCCCACCCCTGAGCAGCAACGACAACGACGCTGCGAGAGCACTCACCCGGTACGAATGCGACCACAAAAGTTCTTCGGCAGGACCGAAATACTGTGCAACAGACTCCACCAAGAAAGGGTCGTGACGGCGATGCGTACCCCCGCTATCGTGCCGGGATGACAGGTGCATCGCGCCCGATCCTGTTCCTCGACGTCGACGGAACGCTCCTGCCGTTCGGCGGTTCCGGCATGCCGGCGGTCCCGGGCTCGCCGGAGGTGTGGACGGCGTCGACGAACCCCTATCTGGGCTGGGTCGACAGGACGCTCGGCCCGCTGCTGGCGGGGCTGGACTGCCACCTGGTGTGGGCGACGGCATGGATGGACGACGCCAACGAGGTGATCGGGCCGCTGCTCGGTCTGCCGCGACTGCCGGTGGCCGACCTGCCTGTCTACGCCGGCGACATCGGCAATGACCACCTGCAGTGGAAGACGAAAACCCTCGTGCGCATCGCGGACGGGCGGCCGTTCGTGTGGATCGACGACGTGATCGGGCAGGCGGACCGGGCGTGGGTCGAGGCCGAGCACCCGGGGGCGGCGCTGCTGCACAAGGTGGACTCGGCGGTCGGGGTCACCGCCGCGGACCTGGCCGTGATCGCTGCGTGGGTACGGGACGTGGGGCGCTGAAGAGAGCCCACGCAGGCCGCTCACGTGGCACGATGCCGCGTATGGCCCGCATCGTGCACATCTTCACGTTCCGTGCTTTTCCGAGTGTTCCCGACGGTGTGCCGCTGACCGAGGCCTATGACTTCGGGCGGTTCACTCCGCACCTGGTGAACCGCCCCGGCGACACCTTGCGGGTCACGAACCTCGGCCGGCACGCCGACGTGCGGGTCACCACCGACCAGTCCACCTTGGCGCCGCTCGACGTCACGGCACGCCTGTGGTCGGACGAGGCGTCCCTCGCACAGCTGCACCTGTCGTACGAGTTCAACGACTCGTCCCCGCACGAGGTTGCGAACCATCTGGCGGTCTTCTGCCACGAACGTACGTCGCTGGCATTCGACGGCGTGCCGCTGGTCGACTGGCTCGTCGGCAAGGCCGGCCTGGACCGGGTACCCCGGCTGGATCAGGACGTGCTGCAGTTCGTCGAGCTCGACGACGCCACGGGTCTGGTCACCGACAAGGGAGATCCCAGCAACGACGCCGTCGCCATGATCTACCGCACCGCCGAACGGCTGCCTGACGCCGGCGTCCCGGCCCACATGCCGGCGGCGCTCAACTCCCTCGTGGGTGCGTTCGCCGCTCACGGTCGCGGTGTCGTCGTCCTCGGCGGGCAGAGTGCGGCGACGGCGGCGACAGTGCGGCTCACTGCTTGCGAGCTGCTGTTCGCCGTCGGGCGGGCACGGCATGCGCGAGCCAAGATCGAGAACCTGCTCCAGGGATCACGCACCCGAGACGAGGCCGCCGGAATCTGGGACGACGCGGAACGGCTGAGCGAGGTCGCCCGGGAGGTCCGGAGGCAGCGCACCGTCATGGCGCTCGACGTACAGGGTTATGCCGACGGGCTGTTCATGCCTGAGCTGGTGATCGACAGCTTCCGCACCAGTTTCGCCGAGGCGCTCCGGCTCAGGGAGCTCACCGACTCGACGGTCGGTCTCATGGACGCGCTCAGCGACGTGATCGGTTCCAGCCTCGCTGATATCCAGCTGCGTGCGGCCAAGCTCGCCGACACCCGGGAGCGCAGGTGGCAGCTCGGGGTCGGTATGGCGTCAGGGATCGCGATCCCGGTAGCGCTGCTGTTGTCGTACTTCGGCGTGTCCAGCGAGGCCACGATTCCCGCTGAGCGGTCGATCTACGACCTCACCGTCTACGGTCTGGTGTGGGCGCTGGCGGTCGCCTCCGCGGTGGCTATCGCCGCGATGACGCTCAGGCAGTACTTCCGCACGAGAAACGGGGACAGCACGACATGGCGATGATCAGTGCGCATCGGTGCGGGGCCGGGAGCGACCTGGAGCTGGAGAACACCAAGGCCGCGCTCGACAGGGCGCTCACCCTCGACGTCGACTACGTCGAGTTCGACGTTCAGCGGCTCGGCGATGGCACCTTCGTGCTGTTCCACGACGACTTCGTGGAGCTCGACGGCCGGTCCATCCCGATGGCCGAGCTCACGTTCGAGCAGTTCTCTGGCATGGCGGACCACTTCATGCGGTACGACGACGTGCTCGCCGCGCTCAAGGGCGTGAAGCACGCGCACATCGACCTCAAGTTCGTCTCGCCCGCGTCCGCCTACGCCGACCCCGAGAGCACGTACGAGGTGGCCGCGACCAAGCAGGCACTGGAGATTCTCGGGGAGGGCGAGTTCATCATCACGACCCTCGAGGACCAGTCGGTGCGAGCGGTGCGCGACTGGGCCGACGGCGTCGGGCTCGACCTGCTCGTCGGGCTGTCCCTCGGGCGGGACACGGCGGAGATGTCGGTGGTGGAGGCCGTGCGGACGCGGTTCTCGGAGTTCTTCCCCGGCGCGCGCATCGGAGGCTCGCGCGCGAACCTCGTCGTCTGCCACCAGAGGATCGCCCGGTATACGGTGGCGCGCTTTGCCCGACGGCGAAAGCTGCCGCTGCTGGTGTGGACCGTGGACGAGCCGGACGCGCTCGCGTACTGGCTGGCGCCGGGTGCTGCATGGCTGGTGACGACGAATTATCCGGAGCGGGCGATCGGGCTGGTCAGAACTAGGTAGTTTGCGACGCGCTTGGTCACGGCTCTCTGACGAACCCATAGTCGTCATGGCCGTGGCTGAAGTTGAGGAAGAACCAGTTCGAGCTGTCGGGAACGATCAGCTGAAGTCTTCCCACGATCTCGATCTCGTACTCAGCGCACAGCGGTGCCAGGCGTTCGCCCACGAGCGACCGCAGGGTGGCCAGTGCCGCGGTGAACCCGAAGTGGTTCACTCCATGGCGCTGCGCGTCACCGCTCTGCATCGCATCCACGAAGGCTGTGAACACCGCCCGGAGATCCTTCAACGCCAGCTCCAGGCCGTCGCTGATTCCACGTGTGTTCATCGCATCAGTCAGGATGTGACGGACCTGGACCGCCGACGCTATGCAGCGGTCGGGTGACTCGGCGCCGTACTGCGCGAAGAGTATGCGTCGATCCTCGAGCGCGTTCAGCACTCGGCGCACTACTTCGTGGTCGCCATCATGCTGCTCCCATTGCACCCCGACTACGGGCGTCGAGAATCCAGTCAAGCGCCAGGGCAGCCGCCATCGTGCCATGCGGTCATGTTAACGATGATCTGTCTCTCGCCCGCAGCACCACCACGCCCGGACCTTCCACCGTCACGGTCGTCGCACCTGGCCCGCCCTCCATCTCCGCCGGGCCGCCCCCGAGCACCACGCCGGAGTCGAGCACCAGCCGTGGTGCCTCATCCTCGTGCGAGACGGCCACGGATACCGGCCCCTCGTCCAGCGCCAACACGACGTCGATGCGGCCACCGCCGTCGACGGCGCCGCGTGTCAGCACTACAGCCCCGTCCTCGACCCGCACCGTCGTGGACCGCCGGTCCCCGGACGCGATCGCCGGCTCGGTGCGCCGGAGCCGGATCAGTGCCCGGTACAGGTCGAGCATCCGGCGTCCGCCGTCGGAGCGGGCCTCCGCCCAGTCCAGCCGAGAGCTCTCGAAGGTCGAGCGTGCCTGGGGGTCAGGTACCTCGACGTCGGCCCCGTACAGCTCGGCCCAGCCATGGCCGCCGAACTCCGCCGCCCGGCCGCGCGAGACCGCCTCGGCGAGCTCCGGCTCCTCGTGGTCCGAGAAGTACAGGAACGGCGTGGTCGCGCCCCACTCCTCGCCCATGAACAGCAGGGGAGTGAATGGCCCGAGCAGCACGACCGCGGCGCTGACCGCGAGCCCGCCGGGCGACAGCACGCGGGACGGCCGGTCGCCGAGCGCCCGGTTGCCCACCTGGTCGTGGTTCTGGGAGCAGACGACGAAGCGGCGTCCGTCCAGGTCGGGCGGCACCGGGGCGCCCCAGCGCTTGTCGCGGAAGGTGGACCAGCCGCCGTCGTGCACGAAGACCTCGGTGAGGGCCTTGGCGAGCGTCTCGGGCGCGCCGAAGTCGACGTAGTAGCCGTGCCGTTCTCCGGTGAGGAGGGCGTGCAGGGCATGGTGGACGTCGTCGGCCCACTGGGCGGTCATGCCGTATCCGGCACGGCCTTGGAAGTCCTCATCGGTGGGCGTGACGGTGCGGGAGTCGTTGGCGTCGGACTCGGCCACCAGCGAGAGCGGCCGCCCGACCTCTGCGGCGAGCGCCGCGACGGCGTCGGACAGCTCGGCGAGCAGGTGCCGGGGTGAGTCGTCGGCGAGCGCGTGGACGGCGTCGAGGCGCAGGGCGTCGATGTGGAAGTCGCGGAACCAGCGCAGCGCCTTCTCGATGACGAAGGCGCGTACCTCGGCCGCGCCGTCGCCGTCGAGGTTGACGGCCGCGCCCCAGGGCGTGTGGTGCCGGTCGGTGAAGTAGGGGCCGAACTCGGCGAGGTAGTTTCCCGACGGGCCGAGGTGGTTGTCGACGACGTCCAGGCAGAGCGCGAGCCCGTGCGTGTGCGCGGCGTCGACGAAGCGCTGCAGTGCGGCCGGGCCGCCGTACGGCTCGTGGACCGCCCAGAGGGCGACGCCGTCGTAACCCCAGCCGTGGTGCCCGCCGAACCCGGCCGGCGGCATGAGCTCGACGACGTCGACGCCGAGGTCGACGAGGTGGTCGAGGCGTCCGACGGCGGCGTCGAGCGTGCCCTCGGGCGTGAACGTGCCGACGTGGAGCTCGTAGGTGACGGCGCCGAGCATGTCGCGGCCGGGCCAGGCGGCGTCGGTCCACGGGTGCGCTCCGGCGTCGAACGTGCGCGACGGGCCGTGCACGCCGGCGGGCTGCCAGGGGCTGCGCGGGTCGGGGCGCGGCGGGCCGCCGTCGAGCGAGAACGCGTAGTCGGTGCTGGGCGGGAGGGGGCGTTCGGCGCGCCACCAGCCGCCGGCGTCGGCGGTCATGGGTGTGGTCAGGGGCTCTGTGGAGCCGGTCGCCGGGAGCACGAGGTCGACGCGGGACGCATGCGGCGCCCAGACGCGCAGGGGAGCGGTCATGCGGTCGCCCCGTCCGTCGGTCCGGTGGGTGTTGCGGTTTCAGCGGGACTGGCAGGCTCCGCCACGAGCAGGGCGACGGGCCAGGCGCCCAGCACGTCGCTGAGGCGGGCGGCGCCGGCGTGGGCGGGCGAGCCCGTGAGTACCGACCGCCACGCCTCGTCCGGGAGCGGTTCGGGTAGGACGACGGATGCGTCCGCCAGACCCGGCGCGTCACCGAGCCGTGTCGCGACGACGGCGACGCGCGGCCCTGCGGCGTCGCGCCGGACAAAGCCCACGGCGCGGCCCGTGGTCACGGGCAACGGCTCGTAGCCCGCGTCCTCGCCGACGAACGCACCGGGGTGCTCTCGCCGGACGCGCAGCGCCGCGGCGGTCACCGCCAGCTTCTCCTCGGCGAGACCGGACGGTGTCCGGCCGGCGTCGAGCGCGGCGAGTGTGGAGGCGAGCGCCTCCAGGTCGACGGGTCGCCGGTTGTCGGGGTCGACCAGCGAGGTCCCCGTGACCTCGGTGTCCTGGTAGACGTCGGCGACGCCGGGCACGGTGAGCTGGAGCAGCTTGGTCGCGAGCACCGAGCGCCGCACGGTGAGGGCTGCCTGCTCGACCCAGCCGCTGAACCCGGCGACGACCTCGGGGTGCTCGAGCAGGTCGGTCGCGTAGCGCACCAGGCCCTCCTCACGGGTCTTGTCGGGTGCGGTCCAGGTGGTCCACGCCTTCTGCTCGCGCGACGCCTTGACCAGGTAGGCGGCAAGCCGCTCGGGCTCGATCGGTCCGGCCTCGGTCCAGGTGCCGGCGAGCGTCTGCCACAGCAGGTTCTCGGTGCGGCCGTCGAGATCGGCGGGGCGCAGGCCGGCCGTGGCCTCGCGCAGGTGCCGCACGAGCGCTGACCACTCGTCGGGGTGCGCGGCGATGGCACCGATGCGCGAACGCACGTCCTCGCCGCGCTTGGTGTCGTGCGTCGAGCCCGCGGTCATGGTCGCGGGCCACGACTCGGCGGTGCGTCGCGCGTGCTCGTGGAGCTCGTCGGGCCCGACGCCGAAGCGGTCGGGCGACCCGCCCACCTCGCACAGGCTCACCAGGTGGGTCCAGCGGTAGTACGCGGTGTCCTCGACGCCCTTGGCCATGACGGCGCCGCACACCTGCTGGAACCGGACGACGAACTCGGCTCGCCGCTCCTCGCCCTGGCGGCCCGCGGAGCCGGCCTCCCGTCCGAGCACCAGGTCGACGACGAGGTCCAGGGTGTCGTGCCGGTCAGGGTCGAGGCGGGAGCGAGCGACGTCGGCCGCCTCGTGCACGACGCGTTCGGCCTCGGGCGGCGCAGCCTCCCCGGGCACGACGTAGGCGCGGTACCGGCCGAACGCGACGACGAGCTCGACGACGCAGTCCTGCAGGGAGCGGAAGGTGTGGTCGCGCAGCCGCACGTCGCCGCGGCAGATGTCGGCAAGCATCGTGGTCAGGAGGTGGATCTCCGCGTGCAGCGAGGTCTCGACGATCTGGCGTTTGGCCTGCTCGATCACCTCGTCGAGGGTGGTCTGCTCGCCCGTCACCTCGTGCAGGAGGCCGGCGAGCGGGGCCGCGCCGTCGTCGTCGACCTGCAGGGCGTGCAGCCGCCAGGCCGTGTCGTAGCCGGTGGTCCCCGCGACGGGCCAGTCGTCGGGCAGTGCCTCGTCCACCTCGAGGATCTTCTCGGCCGCCACCCACGCCCCGCCGGTCGCCTCATGGAGCCGGCGCAGGTAGCCGCGGGGGTCGGCCAGCCCGTCGGGGTGGTCGATGCGGAAGGCGTCGATCACTCCGGCATGGAAGAGGTCGAGCAGCAGCGCGTGCGTGGCGTCGAAGACCTCCGCGTCCTCCACGCGGATGCCCGCGAGCGTGCCGACGTCGAAGAAGCGGCGGTAGTTGAGCTCCTCGTCGGCCACACGCCAGTAGGCGAGCCGGTAGTGCTGGCGGCCGACCAGCTCGGCGAGCGGCAGGTCCTCCGTCTCGGGCCGGACGGGGAAGAGGTGGTCGTAGTAGCGCAGGACGGGCTGTTCGGTGCCGGCGTCCGCGCCGCCGTCGCCGGGTACGACGGCGTGGTCCAGGACGAGCTCGCCCGCGGCGAGCACCGTGCCGATCCGCGCGCCCAGCACCGGCATGAGCAGGCCCTCGCCCTCGGTGAGCTCGACGTCGAACCAGTTCGCGTACGGGGTCTCGGGCCCGTGCTTCAGCACGGACCACAGGGCGCGGTTGTGCCAGGCCGGGGTCGGGACGGCCATGTGGTTCGGGACGACGTCGACGACGACGCCCATCCCGCGCGCGTGCGCCGCGGCGGCGAGCCGTTCGAGCCCCTCTCGGCCGCCGATCGTGTCGCTGATGCGGGTGTGGTCGACGACGTCGTACCCGTGCGTGGAACCGGGCGCGGCCTGCAGGACGGGCGAGAGGTAGAGGTCGGTGATCCCCAGGGTGTCGAGATAGGGGAGGACCTTCTCGGCGTCCGCGCACGTCAGGTCGGGGCCGAGCTGGAGGCGGTAGGTGCTGATCGGGGTGCGGCGGGCTGGTCCGGGAAGATGGGAATGCATGTGCCTCCGTCGCTCGGTGGTGGCTCGGGTGCGCCGTGGATCACGCTACCGGCGGAGCCACGATGGCGACGGGTGTTCACCGCTGTGGGTCTGGTGTCTCACCGGGCCTCGAGGACGAAGAAGAGGAAGCACACGAAGGCGGTCCGCTCTCCGCTCGCGATCCGTGGCGGGAGGAGCTCGGCCGGTGTGTCCGGGGACGGCGGAGGTTCGACGATCGACGCGATGTGGAAGTTTGCGGCGGCGAAGGCGTCGGTCATGGCGTGCAGGGGGCGGTGCCAGAACGTCAGCGTCCCGGGCCGGCCCGCGAACTCGTACTCCTCCGAGTACTGGCGGAAAGCGAAGTAGTCCTCCTCCGGGAAGAAGAAGGGGCGCACGAGCGGGTGGTTGACCGAGAGGATGAGGCGGCCGCCGGGCTTGAGGACCCGGTGCAGCTCGGTGAGGGGCGCGTGCCAGTCCTCGAAGTAGTGCAGGACGAGGGAGGAGACGACGTCGTCGAAGGTGTCGTCCGCGTAGGGCAGCGGCTGCGTGAGGTCCGCGACGGTCAGCGGGACGTCGTCGCCGAGCCGGCGGCGAGCAAGCTCGATCATCGCGGGGCTGCCGTCGAACCCGGTCATGTCGGCGCCGCGGTCGCGCAGCTCGGCGGACAGTGGTCCGGAGCCGCAGCCCGCGTCGAGGACCTTGCGGCCGCGTACGTCGCCCGCGAGGCGGACCATGGCCGGTCGTTCGTACCAGGCGTTGAGCAGGCTCCCGGCGTTCTCGGCGTCATAGCTGGCTGCGAACTCGTCGTAGTGGTCGGCCTTCATCGGATCCCCTTTGGCGGACGGTTCATGTCCCGGCTGACGCTATCTGGCGGGGTCGTCGTGACGGGTTCGCGGTCAGGACTCTTTCCCGAAGGTGCCGGGTTTCTCCCCAGTCGTCGACGGTGCCGACGCCGGCAGGGTTGCCGACGCCGGCAGGGGGACGCTCGACTGATCGTTCGACGTCGGCCCGTCGCTCCGCTGCTCGGTTATTTGCCTGCGGGCGCCGCCGGCGGCCTGGTCGTACCCGCCGGCACGGCGTCGCAGACGGTGCCATCGGCGGGCAGCACGCCGTCGATCAGCGCGGCGTCGACCGCCTCGTCGATGCACGGCCCGCTCATGCGGTAGGAGGTGTGGCCGACCCCGGTCCGGGTGAGCAGGACGGCGTCCTCCAGCCGTTCGGTCATGGCCTCGGCCCAGTGGTACGGGGACACGTTGTCCACGCGGCCGCCCACCACCAGGATCGGCGGGGCGCCGGCGCCGGTCAGCTCGTCGGTGAACCGGTCCTTGTTCTCCGCCGGCCAGCGCGCGCAGTTGAGCGCGCTGTACGCGGCCCGGCTGCCCAGGCGCTCGCCGCGTGCGGTGATCTCGCGTGCGGCCGCGTGGTGCTCGCCCAGGTTCCTCAGTGCGGGCCAGTCGACGCAGCGGACGGCGGTGTGCGGCTCCTGGAGGGTGGCGAACGGACCACCGAACGGCGCGACCGTGACGTGCGTGAGCAGGAAGTGGAGGAAGGTCCCGTCGCCCTGCTGGGCGTCGAGCAGGCCCGTGGTGAGGGAGGGCCAGAGCGCGCGGGCACCGGCCGCGGCACGTACCGCCTCCAGTGCCATGGCTCCGTCGAGTACACCGCCGGGGGTGAGTCCTTCGGCCGGCGGGACCTGGAGCGGCTCGGCCTCCAGGTCGGCGATCAGGGTGTCGAACGCGGCCTCGGGGTCGCCGTCCCCGAAGGGACATGCCTCCACGCCCTCCGCGCGGCAGGTCTCGAACCAGAGATCGAGGGTCTCCTCGTTGGAGCGGGCGACCTCGTCGAGCAGCTGGAGCGGGTCGTTCTGCCACAGGTCGGTGTCGACCGGCGCGTCGATCACCATCTGGCGCACCCGTTCCGGGAACAGCGTGGCGTACATGGGACCGACCACCGTGCCGTAGGAGGCACCGTAGAAGGTGATCTGCTCCTCGCCGATCGCGGCACGGACCTGGTCCAGGTCGCGGGCGACGTTGTCGGTGGACAGGCTCGCCAGGAACGCGCGGTCCTGGTGCGTCACACACCCCTGGGTGAACGTCCGGGCGTCCTGGAGCAGACGCCCGAGCGGCTTGCCGCCGGGAATGCTCGGGTCGCGGTTCTCGGCTGCCTGCTCGGCCCGCTGTTCGTCGGTGAGGCACCGGACGGCGTCCGACTCACCGACACCGCGCGGGTCCATGCCGACGACGTCGAAGCGCGCCACGACGTCGGGCGAGAATGTGCTGGTCTCGCTGCCTGGGTCGATGTACTTGATCAGGTCGGACGCGGGCACGCCCGGACCACCGGCGTTGATGAACAGGCTCCCGATGCGCTGTTCGGGATCGGTCGCCCGATGACGCATCACCGCGAGCGAGATCTGTTCACCCTCGGGATTCGTGTACTCCAGCGGGACCTCGACGGTGGCGCAGTCCAGGCCCGGCCCGCACTCGCTCCAGTCGATCGGGTCCGGGGCTGGTGCGTCGGCGGTCGGGGTTGGCGAGGTGGGCGTGACGTCGTTCGCCGAGGCTGTCAGCGCCGCACCGGCCCCGTCGGCGCACCCGGTGACGGCCAAGGAGACGACGGCGAGCACTCCGGCGATCCGTAGAACGGCGTGCGGTGGGCGGGTTCGTCGAGTTGATGGAGGCATGCGATCGACCCTAGGAAGGCCTTCAGACCCGCGCATCGGCCGAAGGGTCCGAACCGGCCGACCGAAGGGTCCGAGCCTGCTGACCGAAGGGTCCGAAACCGGAGACCTGGGGACCCCTGGTCATCACTCCGGTCGGTCGGAGGGGCCGAGCCCCGCCTCCTGTACCAGCAGGGCCACCTGGACCCGGTTGTTCAGACCGAGCTTGGTGAGAACGGCCGACACATGGGTCTTCACCGTGGTCAGGCCCAGGAAGTGGCGCGCAGCGATCTCCGCGTTGGACCGACCGGCCCCGATCTCGACGGCGACCTCGCGCTCCCGCTCCCCGAGCACGCCGAGGCGCTCGCGAGCCGTGGCGCGGCGAGCGTCCTCGTCCGACTCCGCGACCTTGGCGATGAGCCGCCGGGTCACCTCGGGCGAGAGCACCGGACGCCCTTGTGCCGCGTGCCGGATCGCGACGACGAGCTCGTCAGGCGGGGTGTCCTTGAGGAGGAACCCAGCAGCCCCGGCCCGCAGCGCGCGCAGCACGTGGGCGTCGGCGTCGAAGGTGGTCAGCACCAAGACCTGCGGGGCTCTCGGGTCGCTGCGCAGGGTCTCGGTCGCCGTGAGCCCGTCCGTGCCCGGCATCCGGATGTCCATCAGCACGACGTCGGGGTGGTGGTGGCGGGCCAGCTCCACGGCCTCCGCGCCGTCGGCGGCCTCGGCCACCACGCGCAGGTCGGGGGCACCGCTCAGCATCATCCGGAGCCCGAAGCGGACCACCGGGTCGTCGTCGGCGATGAGCACGTCGATGGCCGGTTCCTCGATGGCTGGTTCGTCGCCCGGGGCGGGAGGAGTCACGTCGGCCAGGGTAGGCGGAGCCGGACCTGCCAGCCGCCCGAGTCCGTCGGTCCGTGGTCGAGACGCCCGGCCACGAGCCGGGCGCGTTCCTGCAGTCCGCGGAGGCCGGTCCCGGAGCCGGTTGGTTGCGTTGCTGTCCGGGCTGCCGTCTGGACTGCTGCTCCGGCTGCCGGAGGCGCGTTGGCCACCTCGACGGCGACATGGTCACCGGGCCGACCCGTGATCCGGACGGTGACCGGCGCGCCCGGGGCGTGCTTGCGTGCGTTGGTCAGGGACTCCTGGACCATGCGGGAGAGCGTGCGGCCCTGCAGGTCCGGGAGGACGCGTTCGCCGGTCGTCACCCCAGCGCCGTCGTGCAGCTCGACCGACGTCCCGGCCGCGCGCGCCTCGTCGACCAGCTCCAGCACGTCCTCGGCGTCTGGCAGCGGCAGCTCGCCCACGGGAGCCCGGAGCACCCCGACCACCTCGCGCAGATCCTGGAGCGCGCGGTGCGCGTTCTCCCGGACGACCTCCGCGGCCCGGCCGACGTCGTCGGGCGGCGCAGTGCGTGCATAGGCCAGCGCGCCGGCATGAACACTGAGCAGCGAGAGGCGATGACCCAGCACGTCGTGCATCTCCCGCGCGAGGGCCTGCCGCGCCTCGCGCTCGGAGCGCTCGGCCCGCAGCTGTGCCTCGACCTCCGCCGCTTCCGCGCGGTCGCGCAGCGACGCGACGAGCGCCCGACGGTGCCGCACCGACAGCCCCCACGCCACGGTGGCGGCGTGCCCCAGCCCGATGACGGTGAAGACGGTGACCGGCGGGGCGGTCTGGTCCGGCCACAGGAGCTGGTAGATGCTGAGCGCCGCGAGGCTGACTGCGCACACTCCGACCGTGGCGCGGGTGGAGCGGTGAATCGCGACGGTGAACAGGGCGACGATCGCCGCCCCGGTGACGGTCTCGGAGAAGGCGCTCGCGGCGGCCAGAGCGATACCGATCTGCACCGGGAACTTGCGGCGCCACCAGAGTGCGACGCAGCCGAGGAGGCCCGTGAGGCGGTCTGCGGTGAGGAGCCAGGCGGGTAGCTGCTCGGGTTCGTTGCTCTGGATCTGGAGCGAGATCAGAGCCAGGGCGACGGCTACGGCGATGAGGGAGGAGTCGACCAGGCGGGTTTGGAGGGTTTCCCGGGGTGGTCGCTCTGGGGTGGGCGTCGGGCTGGGCATCGGGTTGAGCCTAGGGCGGGGTGGGGTGGTACACCGACGGCTCCGCCTGGCCCGGCGTGGCAGCCAGGCGGCCCGGCTCAGCAGCACTGCATGACGAATCGGATGTTGGACAGGTCACCGCGGGAGAGGTCTTCTGCGCGGGCAAGCCAGTACAGGGTGCCGACGTCGCCCCACATGACGCTGTCGTAGGAATCCACCTGAAAGAGCAGTACCCACCGGTCCGTCATGTCCGCGACTTCTCCGGTCCTGAGATCGGACGATCCGCTCGATTCATTGCTGAGCGAACGGCGCCGCGCCTCCGCGTGTGCCGCTTCGACCTCGACGGGACCCTGTACCGCTGACGCCCACCCGCCGACCTGGTGCCGCGGGAGGGTGCCGCGCGATGCCTCGAACGCATCGAAGAACTCCGGCGCTCGGACGGGGTGGTCGAGCCAGGCTCGGTAGTCGGCGTCAGCGTCGATACCAAGGGCCGCAGGCAGGGCCCGGTCGAAGGCGTCGGGGGCAGTGACCACCTGCCGGGCCGACAGCGTCTGCTCAGCGTAGGTGTGGGCGCCTACCGGCGGGGGCGTTGTGGTGCCGCCGTCCGGCAGGTGCAGCACGCGGTAGCTGTCCAGGTCGGATCCGTCGGCGAAACCTTGGCCATCGCTGTCGTCCAGCACGAAGAACGCGAGCCGGCCGTCAGAGGGCAGGGGAACTCCCGGGTCGTAGCCGGCTGCGGCCAGGGCTGCAAGATCCAGCTCGCCGACGTACGACAGGGGAGTGATCGCGTCCCATCGCGGCCATGGCGTCCCGGCAGGTAGCCGTGGCTGTCCGCCCAGCCTGGCGACGGCGTCGTCGTCCGGTGTGGCCTCGACCAGTGCCGCGGCCGGGCGTACCAGACGCAGCCAGGCCTCTGCGGTTGCTGCGTCGAGGTGCTGGTTCGCGAGCTTCGTCACGTCACCGAAGATGTCGGGCACGGTGGGCACAGTACCGGGCAATTCCGCGGACGGGAGTCGAGAGTCGTCTGATCAGCATGGGCACCTACCAGGGCCGTTGCATACTCGCTACCATCGCAAAGGGGCACATCGCGAAGACGGGGGTCGGGTTGCGCGAGCAGTTCAGGATCTGGGGCAGGCTCGACAACTCGCATACAACGCAGGACCTGATCGAGCGCCTTGAGGCCTCGAGCCAGTGGCGACTCCGGCCAGGTACCCACGGCAGCGGTTCAGTCCGGTCAACGTTGATGAACACGGACTTCCTGGACGTCGAGCGGGCCGCAGGCCTTCGCCGACACCTCACGGATGTGGCTGTTGTTCGGGGGAGTGGCGCGTCACGGCCACGCATCACGATTCGCGATGGGTCCGCGCTCCATTTCGACCTAGTCGCGGGCATCGAGACGCCGCCGACCGATGTCACTCCGGAACACGTCGAAGAACTCATTCAGGACTTCCGCAGTCAGGTCATCGATCTGGGGCTCGAGCCGGTGGGCGCGGCCGTTCGATATGCGGAGCCGGCTGTCGTCGCGTCGGGGAGTGACTCCAAGCTGCGAGAGCTTGCGAGATGTGGCGAGACTCCGTGCCTCTACCTGTACGACGGGGTCGTGCCGGTCCTGATCAGTGGCGACAACGGATGTTCCGGCGTCGACAACCCGATCGACGAGTTCTACTTGCACTCGGTCGCGTGCATGGGCGCCCAAGATGTCCTGGCCAATGTCCGTGACACCGTCCCAGATGCGGTCTCCGCCCTGGCGGACCTCGGCTCGCTCGATCGCCGCGCGGACGACAAGCTGACCTTCGCTGAAGCGCTCGAAGGGACCCATCGGCTGGCTTCGTTGCGGCGCGACCTGGTGCGAAATGAAGCCCGCAAGCGGATTCTCGTCGACTTTCGACGCACGTCCCTGGGCGGCGCGGGAAGCAGTCCACGCCACGCCGGCCTGTACGCCTACCTAGACCGCCATTTCGACGACTACTACCTCGGACCGTTGGAAACTGCCCTGGGTGCCATGCGCGAGGGAGTTGACGAGATCGGGGAGCACTCGACCACGATTCTTGAGCTCGCGAGTCTGTCGTATGACATCAGGATCCAGGAGAAGCTGAAGACGATGCAGTGGATGTCGCTCGGGCTCGCCATTGCGTCATTGGCCGTCGCGGTCGTCGCGATCATGACAGCGTTGTGAGGGGACGGAACACATGAAAGTTGCTCTGTTGGTAGTTGGAAACGAGATCCTGGACGGTTCGACAACGGACAGCAACAGCGGTTGGGTCTGCCGACAGATCTCGGGCCGAGGGGCGAGCGTGGTCCGAACCGCAGTCGTGCCCGACGACCCGCGTGAGATCGCCCATGGGCTGGAGTTCCTGCTGCAATTGGAGCCTCGTCTCGTCATCACGCTAGGTGGTCTCGGTCCGACGCGTGATGACCTCACCGTTGGGGCCGTCGCGGACTATTTCGGGGCGCAGACGGAGGAGGATGCTGACGGCGTGCGGATTGTCAACGAGCGATATTCCGCTCTGGCCGCGGAAGGGCGAGTCAGGGACACATCGAGCGCGGGGGCGCTCCAGGCACGGGCCAAGATGGCGCTCCTGCCGAAGGGTGCAATTGCCCTCGACAATCAGGTGGGGGCGGCTCCAGGCGTGTGGTTCGACGCCAAGGAGGACCTGTCGATCCTCAACCTTCCGGGCGTGCCGTCGGAGCTGAAGTACATTTTCGGCAATGGGGCTGGGCCGCATCTCCAGCGCGTGCTGGGTACGGGGTATTTTCGTTCCGCGACGATCGTGACGTCCACGAACGATGAGTCCGAACTATCGGCCTCGCTGGCTGCATTTGATGAGAAGTATGGGGACTCGAACGTATATCTCAAGTCTCGGGCGAAACGCTTCGGCAAGGACGTTCGGATGCAGGCGACCATCTCAAGCCGGGGGAGCAACCTGGAAGACGTCACGGACCGACTCACAGACGCAATCGAAGGCTTTCGTTCTGAGCTGGCAGGAGCGTCGATCCAGGTGCAGTCGGTGACCTTCGATGAATGACGCCGCGGGCAGCCTCTTGGACACCCGTTCTCGAGCGAACCGTCGCGTCGAGGTCATACTGGGCGACCTGACCCAGGTCGATGCCGACGCGATCGTCTGCCCGGCGAACAGCTACGGAACGATGGGCGGCGGTGTTGCCGCGGCAATTGCTCGTGGGGGCGGGCGAGAGATCGAGACCGAAGCTGTTCGCAGGTCTCCCATTCCACTGGGGAATGCCATACTCACGACTGCCGGCACCCTGCCCGCAGAGTGGGTCCTCCACGCACCGACGATGCGTAACCCGGTCGCCGAGGCAACGGAGGCGAATGTTCGGCGTGCGATGGAAGCTGCGCTGATTCAGTGCGACGAGCACGGAGTGGTGACCGTGGCGTTTCCAGGGATGGGCACGGGGACCGGCGGTATGCCGTATGTTGATGCCGCCGCAGTCATGGTCGACGCAATCGATGCCCATGCCGATCGGCGTTTCCCTGCGTTGATCAGGCTCGTTGCCTCGAACGAGGAACTCGCGACGGCGTGGGTGGACGCTCTGTCAGGCTGACTGCTCGGGTACTGGTTGCACCAGTGAAGCCAGCACGGCGTCGGCACGCTCCTCGTCAATGGTGCTGGTGACCTCGTCGGTGGCGTCGCGCACAGCCTCGGCAGCGTGGCCCATCGCTACGTCACGGCCGGCTGTCATCCGCAAGTCTCAGATGGCGTATGACGTTCGCGACGGTCGCCGGGTTCTCCTACTCGCCCGTACCGCATTGGACGGACCGTGGAAGCTCGCCCCGTGGTTGCGGGCAGAGGCGTTGCTTCAGGCGGCCAAGGGGCAGGCCATGACGGGCAGCCGGTGCAGCTGGGTGCGGTGACGGATCAGGCGTTACGCGCTGGCCGCGGAACGAGAACGGATGCTGGATCCGCGGGTCGCGACAGCGTGGTTGGAGGCTAGCGAACCCGACCGAGCCGCTGACCTGTATGCGAGCGTCCTGTCCGGCGGAGAGCTGTCCCGCCGGGACGTCGGGTCTTCACGGCTCGCCGGTCCGCGGCACTCGCGCGGGCGGGTCAGCCGGAGCCGTCGGCAGCACAGGCGATCGAGGCGCTCGGCGCAGCCCGGGAGATCGGGTCGGCCAGGACCGGGGTCATCGTGCGTGAGACGCTCACCGCATTGCGGCGCTGGAGCAACAACCCGATCGTGGCGGACCTGGAGGCTGCCGTCAGTTCTCGGCCGTGATCCAGTCGGCGACCTGGTGGATGACGTGTGCCTGCCACACCTGGGACTGCGGGTGAGCGTAGGTCGGGTCGCCGTCGACGGCGAAGCCGTGCTGGTCGCCGTCGATCTGCTCCAGCCGTGAACGGTTGTTGAGCACGTCCATCGCGGCCAGAGAGGTGTCGATCGGGACTAGGGTGTCGGCGGTGCCGTGCACGATGAGCGTGGGTGCCTGGATCTCGTCCAGGATGGTGTGGGGCCGGAGCCAGAACACCTCGTTGTAGATCGCGCGTCCGTGCCGGAAGGTGGGGGAGTGCTGGATGAACCCCTGTTCTCTCAGCACCCTGGCCTTGTCGGATGACAGGCGACCGCCGGCCCAGTACGCGCAGGAGTCAATGGTGCGCTTCTTGTGGTCGAGCTGGGGGCACAGGAGCACGAGGCGTTCGACATCGTCGGGCCGCTTGGCCGCGTAATAGGCGCAGATTCGGCCGCCGAAGCTCTGCCCGACCAGGGATGTGCGAGTGACGCCGGTTCGGGCGCGGAGCTCCTCGAGCGCTACCTGGATGTCGTTCAGGACACCGGCCAGGGTGAGGTCTTCTGCTTGCCGCCTGACTCGCCGTGGCCTCGCAGATCGAATCGGAGAGTTGCCACGCCAGCCGCTGCGAGGCCGGCCGCCTCGCGGTCGAAGAACCCTGCCTCTTGCCGAGTGACGCCGCCGCCGTGGACTTGCACGACGCCGAGATCCGTGGGCGAGCTAGGGATGGTCAGGTCCCCGACCAGGTGCAGGCCGACGAGCGAGATAAACGTGATCGTGGACTCCGACGGCATGTGCTTTCCCAGGTCGACGGGCTGCATCGACATCGTGGCAGGTCTGGGCCGTGACCGTCAGTACGCACCCCGCCACGCAGATCGGCGATGTCAGGCGTCGCGGAGCGTGAACCTCCGGATGATGGTGCCCTTCGCGCCGCGAGGGCCGGCCTGAGCGACGTCGATGTGGGTGACTCGGCAGCCAGCGATCCGCTGGTCTGTTCGGGCCAACAGTTCGTCGACTGCGGTGCCGTGCTCTTCGACGACGGCGACCGTCAGATGGGGCTCGTCGGTCGTGCGCCCCAGCCCGCTCAAGTGGTCGGTGATCCTCGTGTGCAGAGCGCTCCGCCATTGGCGGATCGGTTCCGGTAGGTAGACGTCGGCCAAGACGTACCGGCCGGTGACGGATTCTCGTGCGACGGGGCCGAAGGTCATCAGGAATGGCTCCGCTGTGCGGGTACTCCGCTCTACAAGCGCGATCGCGTGGGCAAGCGCGTTCTGACCCACCTCGCCCAGTGCGACCGTCACATGTGGCCGGCTGTTCCCGTCCTGGCCGAACCTGACTTGGGAACCGAAGGAGCCCGCGATCGTGGTGTTCAGTTGGACGACGTCGTCCGCGGCCGTGCCTTCGACAGCGAAGGACACGCCCATCTTCTGTGACAGCTCAGACAAGGGGGTCGCCTCCTTCCGACTCGCGATCTCCATCATCGGGTGGCGTGAGGCTGAGCGCTCTGTTGGTTGCTCGGCAGGCTGCCGGCCGTTGACCGCAGCAGAGACGCCAGCACCGTCGCGGCGTCATCCTCGTCGATGGTGCCGGTAACCTCCCCGACGGCCTCGCGCACAGCCTCGGCAGCGTGACGTATCGCTACGCCGCGGCCGGCCCAGGCCAAAGCTTCGATGTCGTTGGCCCCGTCGCCGATCGCGACGGTGTGCTCGATAGCGACCCCGAGCTTGGTCCGAAGCCGCTCGAGCGTCGTGGCCTTCGAGACACCAGGGCCGGTCAGTCGAGCCAGTCCGGCCCCGCGGTCGTGACGGTCATTCCCGTCGCGCGCAGCGCTTCCAGGTGCATATCGCGCGTGCAAGCCTCGCTGTGGGAGACAGGGAGGATGCACTGGCTACGCTCGTGCGGGCCGAGGCATCGGCACCTTCCCAGGTACGCCACCGCCGCATCACGAAGGACGTTGTGAACTCTCTCGTCGAGACCGCCGCCAGACGCCCAGGGGTCGAGCTGACCCGGCTCGCATGCGCGGTGAGAGTGGCCGTGTGACCGCCGATCCGGCCTCCCGGTTCGCGACACCTCGGGTAGCGGCCGGGGCGCTGTTCGCGACCGCCGACGGCGTGCTCCTGGTGCACAAGGCCTACAGCAACGGCTGGGACCTTCCGGGCGGTTACGTCGACATCGGGAGTCCCCCGCGGCGGCATGCGAGCGAGAGGTTCGTGAGGAACTCGGCCTGGACCGGACCGTGCGGCGGCTGCTGGCCAGCGACTGGACGCCGAACGATCGCGAAGTGGACAAGATCCTCTACCTGTTCGACTGTGGTCCCCTGGGCGACGACGAGCCGCGGATTCGGCTGGATGGCACGGAGCTCGACGCCTACGAGTGGGTCAGCCTCGCCAAACTGGGGGACTACGTGATCCCACGGCTGGAGCGCCGGGTCCGGCAGGCACACGCGGCGGCACGGTGTACTTGGAGCACGGTGCTCGCCCATAGCCCCCAGCAACTTCTCGCAGCAGCAGGGAGCAGGACGTGACCAACCAAGGGGAAGCGTCAGAGCTCGGTGGCGACGGTTCGGTGTACGCCGGCATCGACTTCAGCGTCGCCGACATCGGCCTCGAACAGGTCCCGGAGATCACGGCGTTCGTCGACATTGAGGCGCCGCCGACCGGCCCTGCGGCCTACTTCGTGTTCGGAACCAATCAGACGCTGCCCGCAGACCTTGTTGCCGACCGCCACCAGCAGGGTCTGGCTCCGCTGATCATCGTGACCGGTGGGATCAACCGGCACAACGGGATCGTCGAAGGGCACGTGCTGCGCGACCTGCTCATCGAGCGCGGTGTCCCCGAGGACGTGATTCGCGTCGAGGCCGAGTCGGCAGACACCTGGCAGAACGTTCAGAACTCAGCCACGTTCCTCGATGAGGCCGTCCAGCTCGGCCTACCCGTCACGGCGGTGTCCAAGTGGTACCACCGTCGCGCGATCCAGATTCTCGCCTCCGTGTGTTCGAAAGCCGAGCCATTGCACGGGCTGAGCTACGAGCCGATCTACTCGGGTGTTCCCATCACGAGGGACATCTGGCCTGAGCATCTCGACGGGCGGCGGCGTGTGATCCGCGAGTGGCAGGAGACTCGGCGACGCATCACTGACGGCAGCTTCGTCTCGCTCCAGCGCGTTAACGGAGCGTTCGTGCCTCGTTGACGCTGGGAGCCCCATGGCCGGCAGCGGCGTCTTCGGAGCTCTTCGCGGTTCTGCACGCGACCATGCGCAGCCCGGGCACAATCAGCCGCATGAACGACGACGCCACGATCGAGTCCTTACGCGACCGGCTCCGAGGCTTCGCCGCCGCGCGGGACTGGGGCCAGTTCCACAAGCCCAAGAACCTCGCGATGGCGCTCGCGGGAGAGGTTGGCGAGCTACTTGCCGAGATGCAGTGGCTCACGGACGAACAGGTCTATGAGAAGTTGGCCGACCCCGACACCCGGAACGAGGTCGAGGAAGAGTTCGCCGACGTCTTCCTCTACCTGATCCAACTTGCCGATGTCTGCGGCGTGGATCTGATTCAGGCGGCACACGCGAAGATCACGAGGAACGACGATCGCTTCCCTCCGTCGCACTCGGTGTCCTGATTGCGCGAATCACTCGCGTGGATGGTCGATACGATCCCAGCATGGTGGGTGCCGGTCACGGTTGGCGCCCTTCGTTACTGCTGAGCTCAGTCGTCTCGTCACCGAAGGCTCTAGTGACGTCGGTAGCCGACGGCGGCCGCTCCAGATCCCACAAGTTCTTGAACGCATCCGCTATCAGCAGCCAGTTGGCCGACGTCGTCTGTCTGTGTGAGCATTCGGGACCTTGATGCGGAATGGCGCCCCTCAGATGATGCGAACGTAGCACTCCGAGACCCAGGGACATCCGACGAGTTCGCACTGGCAGCCCCAGGCCAGTAGCGTGCTACGACGCAGGTCGCGTGCTCGGCGCTCGGACACTGAAGGGGTCAGTTGGCTGCCAAGAGGAATCTCAAGACAGAGGCATGGGTGCTCTTCGATCGGATCGTGGGCGACGCCGCGCCCGAAGGCGTCCACACGAATCCATGGGTGCGGGGTGCTGATGGGCAAGCCACGTATGAGCCTGACTTTGACACGCTTGCGCGGCTGCTCGGTGTGCCGCTACACCTTGGCGCATCGACCCAGTCAGGTGTTCCTGCACTGGCGCTGGACGTCTGGCTGAGTTACGAGCTACGTCGTTCGGGCTTCCGCCGAGATGTGGTCTGGCCCAGGCCCATGGCGCCACGCATCCTGCCGGTAACGATCTCCAATTTGCTCGATTCCGTGCCGGGAAGAATTGCAAAGCCGCTCGAAGAGTGGATCTCGAAGAAGGGCTCCGTCAAGGGCGTAACAGCGGCGAGTGCGAGCATCCTGGGAAAGAACTATCGCAAGCAGGTCGACGTCGTCATGACGGACTGGCACACGGGCCCTGAACTGCTGATTTCTACCAAGCGCATGGATTCCTCATATGGGAATAACGCAGCGAACCGGGTCGAGGAGTCCTATGGTGATGCCAAGAACCTCCGGCTCCGTCACCCGATGGCGGCCTTGGGGTTCGTGTTCGGGCTGCGTTCGGATATTCTCCAGTCCGCGCCCGACGTTGCTGAGTGGCTTATGGATCTGCTTGCCAAACTCGGGCGTGAGGACGACGCTTACCACGCGACATGCTTGGTGTTGATCGAGTATGGCGCCGACGCCGCGGTTCCCGAAGACGACGGCACGGACACTGAGGACCGTCTCGCTGCTGCCGGCATTGATAGCGATGAAGAGGATGAGCCCTCGGAAGAGGAGCTTGAGCTCTCTGCGGTCGAGCAGGAAGAGATCGAGCACGTTCTTGCGAATTTGCCCGCAGTCGCCATTCGGCGCGACGCCACTCCGGAAAACCTCGCGCCAGAACGATTCCTTGCTGCGATGGTCTCGCGGGTTCTTGACGTCACTCCCGTCAATATGCACTCCGAGGCGCGCGCGCGCCGTAAGGATGCGATCGATCTTCCGGCATGAGCAGAAGTTGCGGGGGCGGCTCCACGAGAGAACTCTCGTGCAATTCGTATGCCATCTCCGCTGCGACGGTGGCGGCGTCGCGATCCCGCGAGCGAAAAGCTTCCTTAAGTCGACTGGCGATCTCTGGCTTGATTGATTCCGGAGCTGGCACTCGGATCTTTCGCAGGTACTGCGCTTGAAACCGCAGAGTTCCGCCCCTCATCCGCACGCCGTACGACTCGATAAACGCTTGTGCGATCCTCGACAGCAGGAGTCCACCGAGAACCTCAAGGTCCCAACCGGTCGACGTGACGTAGTAGAGATTGTGATGTGGGTAGTATCCGCCCGGCTCAAGGACCGGCGTGATCTGAGCCTTCATGTCCTGTAGCAGCAGTTTCGGCTTCTGGGCGACGCCGGGGTTGACTTTGTCGATCGTCCGGTGCCAGGCCTTGGGGTTCTTGCGCGCAACGTAGCGGCTTAAGACGGCAGGGTGTGCGAGAAGTGCCTTCTCCATCCGTGGGTAACGCGAGAGTTCAACAAGGTTTCCTTGCGCATCCCAAGGGTTGATCAGAGCCTTCGCAGGGTTCGATAGGCGGCCCGAGCGGACGTCGTCCGACATCACTAGGGGTAGCAGTCGATCTGGCTCAACGTCCGTATCGCCATCGGCATCTACAATATAGGCCGCGTCAGCTCCTGTTGCGAGGCCAATCGCGATCTTCGTGTCACCCCCTGTTTCTTCGAGTGTCGGAAAGCGCTCCGCTAGCTTCTCGAGCAGCCGGATCCTTTCGGGGCCACCTGCGGGCCAGAGCTCTGGCCCTTTGAACCAATTACTAAGCCGCGCACCGCTCCACCCGTCACCCGAATTCTGAGCGTCCTCTGACTGTACGAACTTGATCGCCTCGATGGCGTCCGAACGGTCAAAGGTCGAGTTGGTCTCGAGAACAGTCACGTGGCCTTGTTGCGAGTTCGAAAGGACAGTGATTGCTGGGTATGCACTAACCTCTGCTTCGAACGCGTCGACATCGTGCATCTGCCACAGCGTCTCCACCGCGAAGCGATCTCCAATAAGCGCGCGCAATGCGCTTCCATATTGGTTTCGCATCCAGCGGTCGGCGCAAATGAATCCCAGTCTTCCGCCTGGTCGAAGGATGGTTAGCGAGCGCTCGTAGAACCCCACGAAGATGTCGGCCCGGCCCTTCATCGTCTTCCAGCGATCCCGATATGTTGCTTCTTGGTCGTCGTCTAGGTCTTCAGTTCGGATATATGGCGGATTGCCGACAACGAAGTCCGCCTGAAGTCCCGACTCATCGAGTAGGTAGTCCGCGTGGTGGATCCAAGTCTTGGCGAGCTCATCGGCCACATCTCGACTCGCACCTGCTGACTCAAGCACCGATGCGATTCGTTCTCTGCTGGTCTTCACGTGGTCTGCTTGTAGGTCATATCCGCGCACTGCGCTGGTGAGTGTGGCCAGGGGCACACCGTGCAGTGCAGCACTTGCGACCAGACGCTCAATAATCGGAACAAGAAATGCGCCTGAGCCAACGCTCGGTTCGACCAAAGTCTTACTCGAGACGTCGGCGTCGGCGGTGTATCCGACCAGGTCTAGGATGGTTTCTACGACCCATCGCCTGGTGAAGACCTCGCCGTACTCGACCTCGTCAACCGGTGCCACTGCCATGTCGCTGATCCTGCCATGTGGCGCCCGTCGATCCGAACACGTGTGCGTGGCGCGCCGCTACGCGTCTCGTGTGGACGGCATTCCGCGCTCCACGCATTGGCAGGCGTCGAAGGTTGCTGAGGCAGCTCTGGACTGAGGTAGACCCTCCCAGCGCGCGGGGGCACTCTGCTCCACTGGCTGCGCAGTACCGTAAGGGCCAGGTAGTTGTGCAGGTGAGAGGCAGGAGCGCACGTGGTCAAGGCGACTGAGACGAACCTCGCTGGCGTGCTGGAGGGCAAGAAGCAGTACCAGGTGCCGCTATACCAGCGCACCTACTCGTGGGGCAAGAAGCAACTCGACCAGATGTGGGACGACGTCGTCGAGCTGAGCCAGACGCTTCGCGAGGAACCCGGTGCAACGCACTTCATCGGCTCGCTCGTCCTGGCCACGAGCCCGGACTTTTCCGTCGTCGGCGTATCCAAGCTGCTGGTCGTCGACGGCCAGCAGCGGCTGACCACGCTGACCCTCCTGCTCGCGGCACTGCGCGACCACCTCATCGAGACCGGGGACCCTGAGCGCGCCGAGGGCATCCACGCCCAGTACCTCGTGAACGTGTATGACAAGGGCAAGCCCGCCAAGGTGCTCCCGACGCAGGCCGACCGCCCGGCGTACTTGGCCGTTGTTCGTTCTGCTCCGGATGCCGGCGGTAGTGACACGGTCGGTGAGGCGTACAACCACTTCCGCTCGAAGATCGCCGCGGCCGACGATCCTGACGACCCGCACGACCTCGAAGAGATCGAGAACGCTGTTGTCCGTGGTCTCGCCATCGTCGTCGTGACCGCAGAGCCTGGCGACAATGCGCACCGTATCTTCGAGTCGCTCAACAACACCGGGTTGCAGCTCAACCAGTCCGACCTGCTCAAGAACTACCTGTTCATGCGCCTCGGCGGACGTGCTGACCTCGTCTACGACAGCACGTGGCTGCCGTTGGAGAAGAAGCTCAGCGCCGACAGCCTCGAGCTGCTGTTCTGGCTGGACCTGGTGCAGACCGATGAGCGCGCCAAGCAGTCCGACACCTACGTCGGGCAGCAGAAGCGTCTGGAGAAGCTCACGACGCCCGCGGAGATCGAGGCCGAGGTCGTTCGTATCGCGAAGCTCGGCGACGTGCTCGCAACGATCCTGGATCCGCAGCGCGAACCGGATGACGAGATCCGCCGGCGGCTCACACGGATCAAGGCATGGGGATCGACGACGGCGTATCCGTTGGTGATGCGCATCCTCGACCGGCGCGCCGCCGGGACTGCCACCGCCGAGCAAGCCGCCTCCGCGTTCACGTACCTGGAGTCCTACTTCGTGCGCCGCATCGCGATCGGACGCGCGACAGCCGGTCTTAACAGGACACTGCTGCAGGCGGTCGCAGCGATCACGGACGCCGAACAGGTCGACGTTGCCCTGCGCGACTTCCTGTCGCGCGGACGCAAGTACTTCGCCACCGACAAGCAGGTGCGGGACGCCGCCAGGACCGTCCCGTTCTACTGGCAGGGCCGCGCAGCGCAGAAGAAGCTCATCCTGCAGTGGCTGGAGGAGTCGTACGGCTCGAAGGAAGCAATCGACCCCAAGAACCTGACGATCGAGCACGTCCTGCCGCAGACTCTGACTGAGGCCGTGCGCGAGATATTCGCTGCGGGCCTGCCGGAAGGCGCGGACGTTACCTACGAGCACGAGCGGATCGTGCATACGCTCGGCAACCTGACCCTCAGCGGGTACAACTCCGAGCTGAGCAACAAGGGCTTCGACGAGAAGCGGCCGATGCTCGCGTCCAGCGGCCTGCGGATGAACCAGGAGATCGCCAAGCACGAGGCGTGGGGCGCCGAGCAGATCGCAGCCCGTGGTGCTGTCCTCGCCGACAAGATCATCGCGCTGTGGCCGGGACCGGACGAGAGCGTCGTCGTGCCAGCCAGCGAAGAACCATCGGCGATGCGGATCCTGGTCGCATCCATCGTCGCCGAGGTCCCGGCCGGCCGGTGGACGTCCTACGGCGAGGTCGCGCTGGTCGCCGGCTCGTATCCTCAGCCGATCGCGGCGATCATCACCAGCAACCCGATGCAGGGTGCGTGGCGGGTGCTGCAGACCGGCGGCAAGATCTCGCCCGGTTTCCGCTGGAGCGACCCTGCCAGGACCGAAGACCCTCGTGAGTACCTGGAGTCCGAGGGCCTCGAGTTCGACGGCGATGGCCACGCCCACCCCGATCAGTTCATCGACGCCCAGGAGCTCGCGACGCTGGTCGGCCTGGACGTCAACGAGGACAGTCCTGCCTGGCGGCCAAGCGGATCGAGACCTCTCCTTGCGCAGCGCAGGGAGTTCTTCCAGACCGTCCGGGACCTTGGTGAGGCTGGCTCGACGACGATCGCCTCCTGGCCGAGCGCCTCGACGAAATACGCGCTCGACATCAGCCTGGGACTCCCGGGAGTCTTGATCGCCCTGTCGCTCGCGTCCCGCGAGCCCGCCGCTGTCTTCTGCACCTTCTACATCCGGCACGACAAGGCCCTCTTCGCCCACCTGCTTGCCCACCGTGAGGAGATCGAGGCCGTCGTCGGCGACACACTCGAATGGCGCGACGTACCCGAGAACAAGTCGAGCCAGGTCATCCTTCGTAAAGAGGGAGATTGGCGCGACGACGCTCAGGCACCGCTGCTCGCTCAGTGGCTGGTCAGCACTGCCGACAAGTTCGCGGAAGTCTTCCCGCGGTATCTGTGAGCAGGCAGGGCCCCGGCGGTCATCCTGGGCCCATGTGTGAGCTCATCGACATCCGAGTCCGTCCTGCAGTCCAGGCTCTCAAAGAGGCATGCCCTCAGAGATCCACTCGAACGCCTTTGCCTTGTCGCCACTGCCCTTGCCCGCGATATCTTCGAGAACGCGGTCGTCGAGCGGGTATGTAGTTTCGGACGACCTGATCGCCCACAGGCTCGCGAAGAGTCTTGTGTCGCCCAGCACGTGGCGAAGGGCTCCGGTCACTTCCTCCCACTCCTGACGGGCGACCACTGCGGCCAGGCCCGCTGCTGTCTCCCGCGCGTCGAATCTGCTGTACAGGTCGAACCGTTCGGCCAGGCGTCCCAGGGCGATCTGGTCCAGAGTTGCGGCGATCGTCTCCGGTCCCGTGCCCAAGGCGTCCTTCCAGTCGACGTGCGCGCCGCTCGCGAGATCCGAGAATGCTCGGCCAGCCGCGGCGAGGGTGAGCAGCCGGCAGAGCACCTGGACCTCTTCGACAGGATCGTGGAAGGTGGTCAGACCTTCGGACTCCAGGACGCCCCAGGCGTGCTCGGTCCAGCGAAGCTCCGACCCGTCTGCCCAGTAGGCAGGCATGGTCATGATCAGTGGCCGGACATTGTCGAAGGCAACAACTGATCCGGCGGGCAGGGACATGTCGAACACTCGGGTCGTGGACATCACCCGAGCATATGGACGCCATTGCGGCTCGGGCGCGAATGGAAGCAGGTTTTCCACACGTCTAGGCCGCGGGGTAGTTGGTCAGGAACGTAGTTTCCGCAGGGCATGAGGCCGCTCTACGATCATGCTGCGCACGTCGGCGCGGAGACGGATTCGGACACTCCTGTCAGTGCTCCGGATCGGCCAGCACCACAACCCCAGGAGGCGCCTCCACCAACGGAACCGTCCGCCGAGCAGCATCGCTCACATGGATCCGCGGGTGCGCAGGCGGCTCCGCCACGTAATAGGTCCCGGGCCCGTAGAGCTGCCCGTAACGAACGACGACCCCACCCGCATCCAGCACCGCGCCCTCGTGCCACGCGACGGCGTCGCCCCGCCCGGGCGGCGTCCACGCGATCGACTGCGCCAGCACCCGCGCCCCGCCCGCCGCCGACGCGGCCGCCAGGAGATTGGCCGTCCCCTCGGTCCGCATCCGCGAGTTCGCGGCAGCCCGCGCCGGGATTTCCGCGGCATCGTCAGGGAGATCCGTGAGCTGGTGCATCACCAGGTCGGGCTGCGAGCCGACGACGGCGGTCGTGAGTGCCTCGACGTCATACACGTCCACGACGACCGGGGTGCCGCCGGCCTTCTCGATCACGCCCGCGCGCTCGGGCGAGCGCGTCGTCCCCGTGACGTCATGGCCCGCGGCGACGAGCAGTGGCAGCAGTCGGGACCCGATCACGCCGGTCGCCCCGGCAAGGAAGATGCGCACCGGCTCACCCTATGAATGGGCCACGTCCCGGGGCAAAGCCAATCGCTCAAGCCTGCGTCCCGGGCTGCGCTCCGGGAATGTCAACCGTACGACGTGTAATTCACCTGGCCAGCGGGCCTACGTAGCCTTGAAGCCTGTCCGTACCCGAGGAGGTCGTTGATGGCTGGTCTATGGGGTAAGAAGTCTCGCGCGAAGAGCTTGAAGCGAGGCACATGGGGAAGTGAAACCACAAAGGGCCGCAGCAAGAGCCTGTTCAAGAGGCTGTGGGGCGGCGGTAGCAGCACCAAGCGCCGCAAGGG
Organism: Promicromonospora iranensis; assembly: GCF_028994775.1. Classification (GTDB taxonomy): domain Bacteria; phylum Actinomycetota; class Actinomycetes; order Actinomycetales; family Cellulomonadaceae; genus Promicromonospora; species Promicromonospora iranensis_A. The sequence continues at coordinate 86,798 of NZ_JAJQMN010000007.1, forward strand.
CGGCGGCCTGTGGTGAACGAATGAAGCGAAGGGCCCGGACCGTCGGGATCGACTGTCCGGGCTCTTATCCGCACCCAGAGCATCACGACTCCAGATACCGCAGAATCGCCTGCACCCGCCGGTTGTACCCGTCCTCGGCCAGCAGCCCCAGCTTGTCGAAGATCGCGTTCGAGTGCTTCTCCACCGCCGACGTAGACACGAACAACGCCGCAGCGATCCCCGCGTTGGTCCGCCCCTCGGCCATCAACGAGAGGACCTCCCGCTCCCGCTCCGTCAGCCCACCCAGCGCATGCGACGTGTCCCGGAACAGCTGCCGCACCACGTCCGGGTCCAGCACCAGCCCGCCGGCGTGCACGCGGTCCAGCGCGTCGAGAAAGTCGTCCACGCCCATCACCCGGTCCTTGAGCAGGTAGCCGACGGCGCGCGCGTCGTCGCCCAGCAGCACCTGCGTGAACTCGCGCTCGACGTACTGGGACAGCACGAGGATCCCGACCTCCGGCCAGCGCTCCCGGATCTGCACCGCCGCCCGCACGCCCTCGTCGGTGTGGGTGGGCGGCATGCGCACGTCCAGCACGACGACGTCGGGCCGCTCGGCCTCGAGCCGCGAGAGCAGCCCTTCCGCGGAGCCGTACGCGGCGACGACGTCGTGGCCCTCGTCGGTCAGGAGGCTGCGGATGCCCTCGCGGAGCAGGGCGGAGTCCTCGGCGAGCATCACGCGCACGGGAGGTTCACCTCGATCCGGGTCGGCCCGCCGGCGGGGCTGTCCACGGCCAGCGTGCCGCCCGCGGCGGCCACACGCCCGGCCAGTCCGGCCAGCCCGTGGCCGGGCGAGAGCACAGCGCCGCCGAGGCCGTTGTCGGTGATGGTGACGTGGGCCTCCGGGGCCGGGAGGTCTCGACGAGCTCGACCAACAGAGACAAGCACCCGCGCCTCATCAGCCCCCGAGTGCTTCGCCACGTTCGTCAGCGCCTCCGCCACCACGTAGTAGATCGTCGTCTCCACCCCGGGCGGCAGCCGCTCGGGTGACTCCCACTCCAGCACCGTGGGCGGCTCGGCCCGCGACACGAGCTCCGCCAGGACCGGCGCCAGCCCGTGCGTGTCCAGCGTCGTCGGCCGCACCCGCCACGCGACGTCCCGCAGGTCCGTGACCAGCAGCTCCGCCTCCCGCGCAGCCTGCTCCAGCAACAACGAACCCGAGGACGACGCGCCGACGGCCCGCCGCGCGCGGTTCACCAGCAGCCCCAGTGCCACGGCCCGCTGCTGCACGCCGTCGTGCAGGTCCCGCTCGATCCGCCCGCGCTCCGCGTCCAGGGCCGCCAGGAGATCAGCCCGGCTCACGGTCAGCGACTCGACCTCCGCCTCCAGCCGCTCGCTCCGGCTCGGCGCCAGCCACCGCGCGGCGGCCGACCGATCCAGGAGAGCCACGCCGATCAGCCCCATCAGGTCGAGGTACAGCAGGATCGCGCCGACCGGGATCATCCCGAGCAGCTCAGGCGTCGACAGCCCGTCGCCCTGGAATGCCTTGTCGACGGTGAGCCGCATGTCGAACAGCCACGACGCCAGCGCCGCGACGACCGCGAACAGCCCGTACGCGAACAGCCCCAGCACGAACGTGCCGATCAGGCCGACGCCGACCCGCGCCGCGAGATACCGGGCGGCACGGGGAGAGGTGAGCGCGGCGCCGTCGTCGGACCAGCCGAGAAAACGCACGGTGCGACGGCGGTGCCAGGCGACCAGGGTGCCCACCGGGCCGGGCGGCGCCGGACGGCGGAGCAGCACGGCCACCGCGCAGACCAGGTCGAGCGGCCAGGTCACCGTGCCGAGGGCGGCGCCCCACAGCATGCGGGCAGGGGTGCTGCGCCAGACGGCGGGGGCGGGGTCCACCTCGCCAGGATAGGGACGACGCCGGCCCCGCGGACTGCGGTAAACCACACCTCGTGCTGAGGCGCACCCGCCTGACCAGGGGGAGGACCGCAGTCCGCCGACCCCCGCCCGGTCAAATAGCGTAGGGACATGACGACACACAGCTTCGCCTCGACGGTCGCCGACTGGGCCATCGGACTCATGGAGACGCTCGGCGCACCCGGTGCGGGCGTTGCGATCGCCCTGGAGAACCTGTTCCCTCCGCTGCCGAGCGAGGTGATCCTGCCGCTGGCCGGCTTCACGGCCTCGCAGGGTTCCCTCGTCCTGTGGCACGTCCTGATCTGGACGACGGCGGGCTCCGTGGTCGGCGCCGTCCTCCTGTACGGGCTGGGAGCGTGGCTGGGCCGCGACCGCCTCCGCGCGATCGTCGACCGCATGCCGCTCGTGTCGCTGGAGGACGTCGACAAGGCCGAGGCCTGGTTCATCCGGCACGGCGACTGGGCGGTGCTCATCGGCCGGCTCATCCCCATCGTGCGCAGCCTGATCTCCATCCCCGCGGGCGTGGAGCGCATGTCGCTGGGGCGCTTCCTCGCCTTCACGACGCTCGGCTCCGGCGTCTGGAACACCCTGCTCGTGGGCGCCGGCTACCTGCTGGGGGACCAGTGGCACGTCGTCGAGCAGAGTGTCGGCGTGTTCCAGAAGGTCGTCATCGTGGTGGCCGTGCTGCTGGTCGTCTGGTGGCTCGTGAAGGTGCTGCGCGGACGCCGGGACCAGGACACGCCCCGGCACGTGCGAGAGCGCTGACCGGCACGTGCGAGAGCGCTGACCGGCTGGGTCAGCCCGCCGACGTCTCCGTGTGCTGACGCGCCGACACCTCGAGGCCGTCGGCGATCATCTTCAGGGCCTCCTCGAAGTCCCCGCCGTCCGCCGGCCGGGCGCTCGCGTTGTCCGGGTTCAGCGAGGACGCGGCCTCCGGCAGGAGCCCGAACGAGTCCGCGGTCAGGCGCTGCTGCTCGTGGAACGTGTACCCGACGACGAAGTGCATGACGGCCTCCGCGGCGACCCGCGACAGCGAGTCCGGCACGCCGTCGCGCCGGGTGACCGCCATCAGCTGCGGCCGGACCGGTGAGTCGACGAGCCCGAGCGCCAGCGAGCTCGACACGAGCTCGGCGGCGTCGCGGTAGGCGAGAAGGCACTCACGCAGCCGTGCGCCCAGCCGGCGCACGGCCTCGGACACGGTCATGTCCTCGACCCGCACGTGCTCCATCGGGGCGAGGATCCGCGCGCTGACCGAGGCGAGCAGCGCCTGCTTGTTCGGGAAGTGCCAGTACAGAGCACTGGCCCGCACCTCGAGAGCCGCGGCGATGTGCCGCATGGTGAGGTCGGGCAGCCCGTACTCGTCCAGGAGGCGGAGGGCCATCTCGGACACGTCGTCGCGGCTGTGCCTTGGTGATCCGCTCATCAGCACAGTATGGTGCAGAACGCCGTTCAGGTGAACACCGTTCAGGATGAAGCGAGGGCTCAGTGCACAACGACCACGGATCACGGCGAAGCGTCCTCGACGCGAGCGATCTCGCCCGCGTCGCCGTCTTCGCCGCCCTCATCGCGGCCCTGGGCCTGCCGGGCAGCTTCAGTGTCTTCGGTGGTGTGCCGATCACGGCGCAGACCTTCGGCGTCATGCTCGCCGGAGCGATCCTCGGACCGCGGCTCGGGGCGCTCGCCGTCCTCGCGCTGCTCGCGCTCACCGCGGCCGGGCTTCCCCTGCTGGCCGGCGGGCGCGGCGGCCTCAGTGTCTTCGTCGGACCGTCCGCCGGCTACCTGGTCGGCTGGATCGCCGGGGCGTTCGTCGTCGGCCTGATCGTGCACTCGGCCGCCCGCAAGCCGACGGCGTGGCGGACGGCGCTCGCGATGCTCGTCGGAGGCATCCTCGTGGTCTACGCCTTCGGCCTCCCCGTCCAGAGCCTGGTCACCCGGCTGTCCCTCGCGCAGACGGCGCTGGCCAGCCTGGTCTTCGTACCCGGCGACCTGGTGAAGGCCGCGCTGGCGACGGTCACCGTCAGCACGCTCCTGCGCGCCTACCCCCGCGCGTTCCGGCGGAACTGGCGCTCGAAGGCGCGCGAGGAAGCCGCGGGCACGGTTCCGCCGGCCGCGTGACAGGCCACATGACACCGCGCATCGTCGTGCTGGACGGCGCCACGGACGCGCTGGTCGAGCGCCTGCGCGCGGTGCGGGCCGCGGGCGACGTCCCGCTCGTCACCGACGGACGCCTGCCGGAGGCGCACCGGGAAGCCGTGCACGCTCTGGTGCGGGACGTGCGGTTGCCGTCGGGCGCGGCCTGGGCGGCGCTCACCTCCGGGAGCAGCGGCGCACCACGCGTCGTCGTGCGCACCGCCGCGTCCTGGGCGGAGTCGTTTCCCGCCGTCTCCGCGCTCCTCCACGACGCCGCCGTGCCGCGGTCCGAACGGGTGGTCGCCCTGCCCGCGCCGCCGTCGTCCTCGCTCACCCTGTTCTCCCTGGCGCACGCGCTGGGCGGCGGCCCGCGCCCCGTCTTCCCGGGACAGGGCCCGGACGGCGACCTCGCGGAGGCCACCGCCTTCCACGGGACGCCGCAGACCCTGCGCGCGCTGCTCGACGGCGGAAGGCTCCCGCGACTGCGGACCGCGCTCGTCGGCGGCTCCCACCTGGACCAGGGTCTGCGTGCGGACGCCGAGTCCCTGGGTATCCGGGTGATCTCCTACTACGGCGCGGCGGAGCTCTCGTTCGTGGCCGTCGACGACGGCACCGGCCTGCGCCCCTTTCCCGGTGTGGACGTCGACGTGCGTGACGGCGAGCTGTGGGTGCGATCCCCGTTCGTGGCACTCGGCTATCTCGGTACCGGCGGACCGCTTCGCACCGACGGGGCCTGGGCGACAGTCGGCGATCTCGCCGAGCTCGATGGGGATGCCGGGACCGGGACGCTCCGGCTCCGCGGCCGCGCGGACGGCGCGATCATCACCGCTTCCGCGACCGTGATACCCGAGGAGGTCGAGGCCGAGCTCCGTCAGGTTCCCGCGATCGCGGACGCCGTCGTCTTCGGGGTCCCCGCAGGAGGTGTCGGAGCGCTCGTCGCCGCGATGGTCGAACCGGCTCCCGGTTCCCCCGCGATCACCGCGAACTCGCTGCGCAGCAGTACGGCATCCCGGCTGGGGCCGGCGCACCGACCCCGGATCTGGTTCACCGGTGAGCTGCCGCGCAACACGTCGGGTAAGCCGGCTCGTGCCGAGATCGTCCGCCGCGCGCTCGCCGGGGAGGTGAGCAGGGTTGTCGGATGAGGCAGTCATCGTCGCCGCCCGCCGGACGCCGATCGGTACCCGCGGGCGCGCCCTCGCGTCCGTGGACGTCGGGCAGCTCGCCGCACCGGTCCTGCGCGCCGTGCGCGCCGACGCGGAGGCCGTGGCCGGACGCCGGCTCGCGATCGCCGACGTCGTGCTCGGCAACTGCATGGGCCCGGGCGGCAACCCGGCGCGGGTCGCCGCCCTGGCCGCCGGGCTGGGTGTCGAGGTGCCCGGCGCGACCGTGGACCGGCAGTGCGGCAGCGGCCTTGCCGCGGTGCTCGACGCCGCGGCGGCGATCCGGGCCGGGGACGATCGCCCGCGGCTCGCCGGCGGCGTCGAGAGCGCGTCGACGGCTCCGGTCCGGTCCGTGGACGGCGTGCGCTACGACCGCGCCCCGTTCACCCCGCAGGGATGGCCCGACCCGGACATGGTCCGGGCCGCGGAGGACCTGGCCGCGGCCGACGGCATCAGCAAGGAACGGCAGGACGCGCACGCCGCGCGCAGTCATCGCCGGGCGCGCGACGCCCGCGACGCCGGACGGTTCGCCGCCGAGCTCGTCCCGGTGGCAGGACTGACCGCGGACGACTCCGTCGGGGTCGCCGAGCGGGTGCTGTCCCGGCTACCCGTCCTGTTCGACGGCGGCACCCTGACCGCCGGGACGTCCACGCGCATCAGCGACGGTGCCGCGGCGGTCGCCGTCGTGCCGCGCCGGCTCGTGGGCCACGCACCGGGCCTCACGATGCGGGGGCATGCGGTGGTCGGCTGCGACCCCGCGCTGCCCGGGGTCGGGGCCGCGCCGGCCGTACGAGCCGCCGTCGACGCCGCGGGGATCGACCTGCGCGACGTCGCGGCGTTCGAGATCGTGGAGGCGTTCGCGGCCCAGTCGCTGGCCGTGCTCGGCCGCCTCGGCATCGACGACGACGACCCGCGCGTGTGCGCCGACGGCGGGGCCCTGGCCCTGGGCCACCCGTGGGGCGCGAGCGGCGCGGTCAGCGTGGTGCGACTGTTCGCGCGGCTCGTCCGCGCGGGCGCCCCCGCCGGGACGCTCGGTGTCGCGGCGGCGTCCGTGGGCGGCGGGATGGGCGTCGCGGCCGTCTTCGAGGTGGTCCGATGAGCGGTGTCGCACCCGGTGTCGCGCCCGGTACCGCGCCCGGTATCGCGCTCCAGGGCGTCCACGTGCGCCTGGGCGACACGGACGTGCTGCGCGACGTCACGCTCTCGCTGGAGGCGCGGACGATCGCCGTCGTCGGGGAGAACGGTTCGGGCAAGTCGACGCTCGCACGCCTGCTCAGCGGCCTGGTCGCCGCGGGTGACGGCACCGTGCGCGTCCTCGGTCTGGACCCGGTACGTCAGGCCGCGGAGCTGCGCCGCCGAGTCGCGGTCATCTTCAGCAACCCGGACGCGCAGATCGTCATGCCTACGGTTGCGGAGGACGTCGCGTTCTCGCTGCGCACCGAGAAGCTGCCGCGCGCCGAGAAGGCCGAACGGGTGGCCGCCGCGCTCGACCGGTTCGGCCTGGCCGAGCTCGCCGACCGGTCGTCGCACGACCTGTCCGGCGGCCAGAAGCAGCTGCTCGCCCTGTGCGGCGCCTTCGTCCGGCGGCCGGACCTGGTGGTCGCCGACGAGCCGACCGCGTACCTGGACGCGCGCAACGCCCGCCGGGTCGCCGACCACCTGCTCGCGGACGCCTCGCACCGGCTGGTGCTGGTCACGCACGACCTGCGGCTCGCGCAGCGCTGCGAGACGGCGGTGCTCGTCCAGGACGGTACGGTGACGCAGGTCGGGGACCCCGCGCAGGTGATCGCCACGTACGAGGCGGGAATCCGATGGTGACTCGATGGTGACGCGATGGTGACTCGATGGTGACTCGATGGTGACTCTGTACCGGCCCGGGAACGGCCCGTGGCACCGGCTGCCGGCGGGACCGAAGACGGCCCTCCTCCTGCTGGTCGTGCTCGGCGTGTGCCTGCTCCCGGCGACCTGGTGGGCCGCCGCGGTCATGGCCGCCGTCTGCCTCGCGTGCTACGCGCTCCCGGGGGCGGGGCTGCGTGAGCTCGGCCGCCAGCTCGTGACGGTCCGCTGGATCGTCGGCCTGACCCTTGCCGGCCAGCTGGTCTTCCTCGGCCCGGAGAGCGCCGCGGCGAACACCGCGCGCGTCGCCGTCGCCTGCGCGCTCGCCGCGCTGCTCGCGCTGACGACCCCGGCGACCGAGCTGCTGGAGACGATCGAGCGGGCGATGCAGCCGCTCGCGTTGCTGCGCATCGACCCGCAGCGTGCGGCCCTGACGCTGTCCGTGACACTGAGCACGCTGCCGGTGCTCGCCGGTCTGGCCCGTGACGTGCGCGAGGCGCAGCGTGCCCGTGGCGGAGGACGAAGTCTTCGACACTTCGCGATGCCGTTCCTGGTCATGGCGCTCAAGCACGCCGACCAGCTCGGTGAGGCCCTCGTCGCGCGCGGAGTGCGATGAGGCCGGTGGTGCTCGGCCCCACGGTCGACGAGCAGACCAGGTGCGTCCACTACCGGACGCCGCTGGACGTCATCGCGATCCGGTTCGCGTGCTGCGGCCGGTACTACCCGTGCCATCTGTGCCACGAGCAGACCGCTGACCATCCGTCGCGGCCCTGGCCGGCCGGAGCGGACGACGAGCGGGCGGTGCTGTGCGGAGTGTGCTGGACGGAGCTGACCATCGGGGAGTACCGGGGTGCCGGGCGATGCCCGTCCTGCGCGGCCGCGTTCAACCCGCGGTGTGCCCTCCACTCCTCGATCTACTTCGGGGAGCGCGCGCTCGGGCAGGCCGGCGCACAGGTCGGGTAGGCGGGCAGGCCGGGTAACACGGTGACGTCCCGGCCGCCGACCTGACAGAGTCGTCCCCGTGACCGACGACCGCACCGCACAGACCCTCCGCTCGATCGCCCCCTACCTGGCCGACTGGGCCGCGTTCCAGGCCGACTACCACGGCATGCCCGGCCTGCAGCTGGCCGTGGGCCGCCGCGGCGAGATCTTCGTCGACCTCGCCTGGGGCAAGGCGAACCTCGAGACGGGGGAGGACCTCACCAGCGACCACCTGTTCCGCGTCGCGTCCCACTCCAAGACGTTCACCACCGTCATGGTGATGCAGCTCGTCGAGCGCGGAGAGCTGCGCCTCGACGACACCGTCGGCGCGCTCGTCCCGGAGCTCGACGGCTCGGGCGCCGCCGCGATCACCGTCCGGGAGCTGCTCGGCCACCAGGCGGGCATCATCCGCGACTCGTCCGACGGCGACTTCTGGCAGCACCAGCGGCCCTTCCTCGACCGCGAGCAGGTGCTGGAGTGCGTGCGCACCGAGGGCATCGTGTTCGAGCCGAACGAGCACTTCAAGTACACGAACATCGGCTACAGCCTGCTCGGCATCATCATCGAGCAGGTCACCGGCAAGACGTACGACGAGGTGGCGCGTGCCGCCGTGATCGAACCCCTGAGCCTGACCCGCACCGGGACCGAGCTCGATCCCGAGCGCGCCGCCGAGTACGCGGCCGGCCACACCGGCCGGATCGTGCACGGCGACACCCGCCGTGTCATCCCGCACGTCGACACGCGCGCCATGGCCGCCGCCACCGGCTGGTACTCCACCGCGCTCGAGATGGTGCGCTACGGCACCACACACGTGTTCGGTGACACGACGCTGCTCACCGACAGGAGCAAGCGCCTCGTGCAGCGCCAGGAGTCCACCGTCACGGTCCGCGGCAAGGAGCTCGGCAGGTACGGCGTCGGCATCGAGCTCGGCAAGGTCGGCGACCGCGAGCTCGTCGGACACTCGGGCGGCTACCCCGGCCACATCACCCGCACCTGGATCGACCCCGTCGACGGGCTCGTCGTCTCCGCCCTGACCAACGCCGTCGACGGCATCGCCACCCAGATCGCGGGCGGCGTCATCCAGATCATCAACCTGGCGCTCGCGGCCGCGGAGGAGGTCGCGGCGTCCGGCCTGGCGGGCACGGGTGGGGACCCGTTGCCGCCCGTCCCGACGGACGCGCCCTTCGGGCGCTTCGCCAACCTCTGGGGCGTGGTCGACGTCGTGGACCTCGGCGGGATCGTGCACACGATCAACCCGCGCTCCCCGCAGCCGGTCGAGGTCGCGCAGCGGTTCCTGCTGTCGGACGGACGCCTCGCGCAGGAGTCCGTCGCCGGTTTCGGCACGGTCGGCGAGCCGGTCCAGGTCGAGCGGGACGCCGACGGTGCGATCGTCGCCGTCCGGCTCGGTGCGATGACGGCGTGGCCGGTCGAGGAGTTCCGGGCGCGCGTGCTCAGCCGGTAGGCGCATCCCGGCGCGTTCGTCGGCCGGAACGCGGGGAGAACCGGCTCCCGGCGTAGGCGAGCAGTTATCCGGCCGCCGCGCCGGGGCCGGGCAAGACGTCGACGTCGGTGGCGTGCATCGGCTGCCCGCACACGGAGCAGTGCAGCTCGACGTGACTGAACTCGCCGCAGGCGTGGTGCCGGTGGAGTGCGGGCGGGCCTGCCTCGCCGGCAGTCCACCGGTCGCCCCAGCCCACCATCACCAGCAGCAGGTCGCAGAGTTCCTCGCCCTTCGTGGTGAGCGTGTACTCGTGACGCGGTGGTCGGCTCGAGTACTGCTGCCGTGCCAGCACGCCCTTCTCGACCAGCCACTTCAGCCGTTCGGCCAGCACCTTGCGGGAGATGCCCAGGTCTTGCTGGAGCGCGTCGAACCGGGTGATGCCGACGTAGACGTCCCGCAGGATCAGTGGCGACCAGGGCTCCCCGATGACGTCCAACGTCCGGGCGATCGAGCAGGCCATGTCGCCAAAACGGGTTCGCTGCATGGCGCCAGCCTACGCAATTGAGTTGCCTCAAGGAACTCACTCGACCTAGCCTGAACTGGTTAGTTCCTTCAAGAGACCATGCGTGAGGGAGATAGCCGTGAACCAACCCCGAACTGTCTCGCCGTCGGAGTGGAGGACCGCGCTGGACGCATTGCGGGCGCGGGAGAAGGCGCACACCAGGGCGGGGGACGCGCTGGCCGCTCAGCGGCGCCGGATGCCGATGGTCAGGATCGACAAGGAGTACAGCTTCGAAGGGCCGGACGGCCAGGTGAGCCTGGTCGACCTCTTCGAAGGACGGAACCAGCTCATCACCTACTGCTTCATGTGGCACGACCCCGACGACGTCTGCTCGGGATGCTCGATGTTCACCGACAACATCGGGCACCTGGCACACCTGCATGCGCGGGACACCTCGCTGGCGCTGGTCTCCCGCGGCCCGCTCGGCGAGATCCTCCCGTTCAAGGAACGGATGGGCTGGAACATCCCGTGGGTCTCGTCGCTCGGCAGCGACTTCAACGACGACATGGATGCAGGCGACGGATTCGCGCTGAACGTCTTCCTGCGCGACGGCGGCACCGTGTACCGCACCTATGCCACCACCGGCAGGGGCGTCGAACAGCTCGGCAGCAGCTGGAGCTTCCTCGACCTGACTCCCTTCGGCAGACAGGAGGACTGGGAGGACTCGCCGGAGGGCCGGCCCCGGACCGCGCCGTACGAGTGGTGGCGCCTGCACGACGAGTACGAGGCCGCACCAGCACGAGGAGGCGCGCAGTGACCGGCGGGAGCCCCACCGCCGAGCTGCTGTTCGACGAGCGGGACGCGACACCGATGAGCACGGACGAGGCGACGGTGAAACCGTGGCACGAGGCACGCGCATGCCTGGAGTCGGCGCCCAAGGCGTGGCTCTCGACGGTGCGGCCGGACGGACGTGCCCACGCCATGCCGCTGATGCCGGTCTGGGTGGACGACGCGCCGGTCTTCGCCACGCGCCCGACGTCCCGCAAGGCGAAGAACCTGGCCCGCAACCACCACTGCGTCATCACGGTCTCCGACGACACCCTCGATCTCGTGGTCGAAGGTGAGGTCACGCAAGTGCGGGCGGAGTCCGAGCTGCGCCGTGTGGCGGCAGCTTTCATGGCCAAGTACGGCTGGGAGTTCACGGTCCGCGACGGCAACGTGTACGATAGCGGTCTTCCTGGCTCGCCCGAGTACGGCTTCTACAGGGTGACCCCGATCCGCGCCTTCGGCTACGGCTCCGACGGGCTCACGGCCACCCGCTGGCGGTTCTGACGACCGGCCCGGCCGTCGGCCGGGCGACGAAGTCACGGCAGATGGTCACGGTTCGGCTCGACCACAGCCAAGGTCTTCGGGTGAGTGCGCCGCCGTCGCGGTAGCGTAACCAGGTGACTTTCAACGAGGGCGGTCAGTTCGAGGGTGGCCGGGTCCGCAAGGGCGGCGGACGCCGCGGCGCCGTCGCCGTGGGTGGCGGAGGCGGCGTCGCGATCGTCATCGCGCTGGTCTACATGCTGGTGACGGGCAACAGCCCGACGGACATCCTCGGCGGCACGACGTCGGGCGGCCAGGGAACCGGCGAGACGGGTTACATCGGGGAGTGCACGGCCGAGGAGGCCAACAGCGGCCCGGAGTGCCGCCTGAACGCCGCCGTGCAGTCGCTCGACGCCTACTGGGAGACCACCCTCCCGGAGCAGGGCGGGGTCGAGTACCAGCTGCCGGAGGTCGTGAGCTTCACTGACGCCGTCGACACGGGCTGCGGCTCGGCGACGTCGGCCACGGGGCCGTTCTACTGCCCGGCCGACATGACCGTCTACGAGGACCTCGCGTTCTACGACCAGCTGTCCAGCCAGTTCGGCGCCAAGGGCGGGCCGCTCGCCGAGATGTACGTGACGGCGCACGAGTTCGGACACCACATCGAGAACCAGCTCGGGCTGTTCGAGCGGGCGGACCGCTCGGGCACCGGCCCCGAGTCCGACTCGGTGCGCATCGAGCTGATGGCCGACTGCCTCGCGGGCATGTGGGCGGGCACAGCCGCCACGACCGAGGACCCGGACACGGGCGTCCCGTTCCTCGAACCGATCACGCGGCCCGAGCTGGAGCAGGCGCTCTCGGCAGCGGCGGCCGTCGGTGACGACAACATCCAGCGGAGGTCGGGCGGCGACGTGAACCCCGAGGCGTTCTCGCACGGATCGAGCGAGCAGCGCGTCAAGTGGTTCGGCATCGGCTACAACGGCGGCACCATCCAGGACTGCAACGCGCTGGACGCGTCGTCGCTGTAGACATACGGTTGGCGCATGCACCTCAGCGCACGCACGACGACGCCGGACCCCTCCGGCGCGCGCTGACACTGCACTCAGCAACCCAGGCCCCGGAGCTCGCTCCGGGGCCTTTGTCTTGCCCGGCACCGGGGCGGCTCCTCCATCGAAGGAGCAACCATGAACGACGCTGTCACCCTTGATCACCGCGAGCTCGGCCGCGACATGCGGATCTTCGAGTCGAGCCCGCTCGTCGGTCCCGGCCTGCCGCTGTGGCTGCCTGCCGGCGCGGCGGTGCGCTACGAGCTGGAGCAGTACGCCCGCGAGGTGGCGCTGCGCACCGGCTGCGAACCCGTGTACTCGCCGGTGCTCGGCAAGCGGTCGCTGTTCGAGCGGTCGGGCCACTGGGCCAAGTTCGCGGACGACATGTTCCCACCCATGGTCATCGACGGCGCCGGGCCCGACGCCGACCCGCTCGTGCTCCGCCCCGCCAACTGCCCGCACCACGCGCAGATCTACGCGTCCGAGCCGCGCTCGTACCGGGACCTGCCCGTGCGGTACTCCGAGCTGGCGCCGATGTTCCGTGCGGAACGGTCCGGCGTGCTGTCCGGGCTGAGCCGCGTGCGGCAGATCAACCTCGACGACGCGCACGTGTTCTGCCGTCCCGACCAGGTGGCCGACGAGGTGCGTGTCGCGTTGTCCGCCGTCCTGGAGGTGCTCGACACCCTGGGCATCGAGGTGTTGTACCTGCGGCTGTCGGGCCGGGACGACTCGGGCAGGTGGCTCGGCGCGCCCGAGCAGTGGGCCGCGGCGGAGGAGGCGCTCCGGGCGGTGCTGGCCGAGCTGGCGGCGCCCGCCGGGCTGGACTGGCACGCCGAACCGGGCGAGGCCGCCTTCTACGGGCCCAAGATCGACGTCCAGGTGCTCGACGCGCGCGGGCACGAGGAGACCCTCGCGACCGTGCAGCTCGACTTCAACCAGCCCGAGCGGTTCGACCTGACCTACGTCGCGGCCTCCGGCGCGCGGGAGCGCGTGGTGATGATCCACCGCGGCACCGTCGGAGCGATGGAGCGCATGGTCGCGTTCCTCCTGGAGCGGCATGCCGGACGGCTGCCGTTCTGGCTCGCGCCCGTGCAGGTCTGTCTGCTGCCGGTGGCCGACCGGCCGGCAGCTGCAGGGCAGGGTGAGGGGCAGGGTGACGGGCAGGGCGTCGGTAGCTTGGTGGTCGACAGGGTCGACGAGCTGGCCGCCGACCTGCGCGCCCGGGGTCTGCGCGTGCGTGTCGAGCGGGAGGGGTCGCTCGGCAACCGGATCCGCCTGGCCCGGAAGAGCCGGGACGCGCTGCTGGGCGTGCTCGGGCCACGCGAGATCGAGGCGGGGGTGCTCGCGGTGACCGATCCCGGGTCGGGCGTGAAGACCTCCGTACCGCTCTCCGCGCTGGGGGACAGGCTTGCGGAGGCGGCTCGGCGGCGTTCGGCGCGCGTCGTGTGGTGAGCGGTTGGTCTCGACAGGTTCGACCTGCGGTGGGTCGGGCTCAGGCGGCCCAGGTGCGGTGGTCCCGAGCCGCCAGGTGGACGATCTCCAGCTCGCGCTCCGTGAGCATCGGCTGACGGCTCTCGAGCCACGGCACCAGCTCGTCGGCTGTGAGCACCTCGACGCCGTCGCGCGGCCCTTCCACGCGGGGCTGGTCGGTCCGGACGAACACGATCAGCGGCTGCACGGTGACCGGTACGCGTGTCGCGCGGTCCAGGATCTGCTGGGTGCGGGCAGCGGCGTACAGGGCGGTGTCGGCGGTGATGTCGTGGCCCGGACGGTACACGCTCTGGATGGTGTAGACGCCGGAGGGGCCGATCACGAGCTGGTCGAGCTCGACGGCGTCCGTGCGCTGCATCCAGCCCGGCGAAGGCCGCTGCAGGGAGCCCGTCGTCGGGCGCTGCAGCGAGCCCGTCGGAGGGCGCAGCCCTGAGTCGGTCAAGGGCTCCATACGGATCGAGTGGAGGACGCGCCAGACGGGCCGGTGGGCCACGAGCTCCCAGAGCTCCTGGGCGACGGCCCTCGCGCCGGCGATCCGACGGCTCAGGGCGCGGTGCCGCTCGTCGGGCTGTCCGCTGAGCCGGCCCCGCAGGATCGCGGAGGCATGCTCCCGGGAGTAGGCGCGACGTTCGTCGATGAGGTGCTTGGCCGGCCGGTTGTTGCTCAGGTCATCCCCGCGGGCCAGGCGGCCGGTGCGGAGATTGGGTAGTGCGTCGGCGATGGTGACGGGAACGCTGGGGGAGTCGGTGCCCATGATCGGACGGTACGTCCGACAGCCTGGAGCCGCGCGTTCTGGCGGTAAAACGTGGCTCGGATCACCCGCTACCCCGCCCGTCGCGCACCCGGCCGGGCCCGATGGTGCGCGGTCGGCAGTCCGTCACATGATCGGTAGCTCGGAATGCCGACTACCTGACGAACTACCGACCACCACGGTCAGGCCGCGGGGAACGCGCGGCGGGCCACCAGCACCACCACCAGCGCCGTCATGACGAGCGCCGCCCCGGTGTAGGGCACGGCGGTGAACCCGACGCCGTCGAGCACGAGCGCCCCGAGCGCCGCCCCGCCGCCGATCCCGATGTTGGCGGTCGAGTTGACCAGGGCGCCGACGACGTCGGGCGAGGCGCCCCGGGTGCGGATGGCCGCCGTCTGGAAGACGGCGGCGACCGCGCCGAAGCCGATGCTCCACACGGCCGCGGCGGCGAGCGTGCCGACCGTGCCGGGGAAGGCGAACCCGAGCGCCAGGATGCCGCCCGCGACGACCACGAGGGTCACGACGGTGGTCTGCCGGAGCCGGACGTCGAGCCGGGCGGCGGCGTACGCGGCGCCGATGAGGCCGAGCGCGCCGATCAGCAGGAGGGCGGGGCCGAGGGCCGCCGTCGCGAGGCCGGTCGCCAGCAGCAGCACGGAGACGTAGGTGTAGACGGTGTAGTGGCCGAGGTAGGCGAGCGCGTTCGCTGATGTGACCTGGGCCAGCGCGGTGCGGCGGGCGCCCCGGGCGGCGTCGGCCGGGGGAGCGCCACCGCCGGCGACGGACGGCAGCAGCAGCGCCGTGAGCACACCGGCGAGCGTGCACGCCCCGGCCAGGACCACGAACGCGGCGCGCCAGCCGAGGGCGGTGCCGAGCGACGTCGTCAGCGGCACGCCCAGCACGAACCCGGCCGACGCGCCCAGCGTGACCAGGGCCAGGGCACGCCCCGCGAGGTGCGGGCGCACGAGGCGGGACGCGTACCCGATGCTCACCGAGAAGAAGACGGCGTGGGACGCGCCGCCCAGCGCCCGGGCCACGGCGACCAGCGCGAACGTGGGCGCGACCGCGACGATCACGTTGCTCAGGACGTAGACGCCGAGGGCGGTGAGCAGGAGGGTCTTGCGCGGCAGCCTGCGTGTCGCCGTCGTCAGGGGCACGGCGAGCACCGCGACCATGAACGCGTAGGCGGTGACCAGCAGGCCCGCGACGCCCTCGGAGACCTCGAGGTCGTCGCTGATCAGGGGGAGCAGGCCCACCGGGACCAGCTCGGTGGTGATGGCGACGAACGTCGCGAGCGCCAGGGCGAAGAGCCCGCCCCCGGCCTCCCGAACCCCCTGTGGCTGCCAGTTCACGGCTGTCCGTCGGGATGCAAACATGCTCCCCATCCTGACACCCTCCCAGCCCCGTTGAGTGCTGGGTATTTGTGCTGTCGAAACGTTCCGACGGCACAAATACCCAGCACTCAACGGACTGTGGGTCAGTCCAGAGCGCGGAGACGGACCGAGTCGAAGAGTGCCGTCGTCGCCGGGGACGCCCCGCCGCCGGCGTAGATGCCGACCGCCGGGTCGGTGCCGGCCGGGAGCGTCCACGTGGCGCCGAACCGCCAGCTCCTGCCGTCGCGTGAGCTGGCCGCCCGGTACTCGTGCTCGCCGGTCGCCGGGTCGGTCGTGTGGAACAGGCGCAGGTGCATGGTGTCCGCGACCGGTCCGGAGACGTGACCGCCGAACCAGGTACGGCCGTCGGCGGTGAGCTCCTTGCCGAACTCGACCTGGCGCGTCTGCCAGATCGACACCGGCGCCAGCCGCAGGAAGTCGTCGTCGCCCGCGTGCACCAGCAGGCCCGCCTGCTGGTAGTTGCGCACGGTGTTCTCGCCCAGGGGCAGGGTGACGGTGGCCTCCAGCACGTAGTCGCCGTCCGGGGCGTCGCGCAGCAGCGCGGGGGCGTCGTTCGCCGAGCCGACCAGGTCGTGGCCGGTCAGCGGCCAGGAGAGCGCGCCGTCCTCGATGTCGGCCGCAGCCGGCTCGTGCAGCCAGCGCCAGCCCGGGTCCAGCGCGCCGTCGAACTCCTCGGCGAACGTGACGGCGCCGGCCCGGGGCTCGGCCACCCGCCGGGTCACCGGGTCGTGCGCGGCGACCACCGTCAGGTTGTCGAGCTGCGTCTCACCGCCGTCGGCCGCCAGGCTCACCGCGGCCCGCCGGGGGAGCGGGCCACGCGGCTCGAACCGCACCTCGGCGTCCACGTCGCCCAGACCGCTCGACGACAGCCGCGCGGCGACCGCACCGTCCCGCGCCTCGACGCTCAGGACGTGCCAGTCGCGCAGGTCCACGTTCGCGGGCACCGCGGCCCGCAGCTGCCGCTTCCCCTGCCCGACGACGAGCTCATGCGCCCCCGCGTCCAACCGCACGGACACCGCGGCCGGACCTCGCCCGCCGAGCGTCGTCGTGAACGACCCGTCGGCGTCCGGCAGCCGCACGTCGGCCTCGACCCGGACGTCCCGCGGAGCCGGGGCCGTCCGGGCCACGGCGGCGTCCCGCCGACTCGGCACCAGGCGCGCGATCGCCCCGGCGTCGCCCGAGCCGTCGGAACCCCGGGCGAGCGTCCCCGCCACCCGCCGGAGCCCGGACCCGGACGCCGGGTCGTCGCTCACGATGCCGAGCCCGCTCGCGGACACCGGCCCCGGCTGCGGACCCTCGCTCGGCCCCGCACCCGCGTTGACCACCGGCCACCCGTCGATCCAGTCCATCCGGTCGATCAGCGTGGGCCGACGGTTCACGCCGCCCGGCTCCTCGAGCCACGCGTCGTCCTTGTCGATCGCGTGGTAGAGCATCCAGTCCTGCCCCGACACGTCGGTCAGCACCGCGTGGTGCCCGACGCCGATCCACCGGTTCCCGTTCTGCGCCACCACCTGCGTGCCGCCCACCCGCGACTCGTCCAGGCGCACGCCCTCGTGATCGGTGAACGGGCCCAGCGGCGAACGCGACCGGCCCGTGTACACGCTGTACCCCGTCACCGGGCCCGCACAGCAGTTGGCCGACGACCCCATGAGGTAGTACCAGCCGTCCCGCTTCACCACGAACGCGCCCTCGTACCGGTCCGCGACGGTCACCCGCGTGGGCTCACCCACCGCGCGCGTGCCGGTCTCGTCCAGCTCGGTGACCCAGATGCCACCGTTGAAGCCGCCGAAGTAGAGGTAGCGCGACCCGTCGTCGTCCGCGAACAGGGCCGGGTCGATCGTGTTGAGGTAGCCGTCGCCCGCCGCGGGACGCGGGTCCAGCACCGGCCCGCCCGAGTCCGTCCACGGCCCGGTCGGTGTCGGCGCCGTCGCCACGCCGATCGTGTAGTCCCACGGGTCAGGGTTCGCCGCCGTGTCCGTCACGGTGTAGTACATGACGTACTGGCCGTCCACGTACCGGATGTCCGGCGCCCAGAAGTACGAGGCGCTCGCGGCCCAGGACGGCCGGTTCTCCTCGTCGAAGATCGTGCCCACGTAGTCCCACGACTCCAGGTCCCGGGACTTCGCGACGTGCATGTTGCCGAACGGCCCGCCCGAGACGAGCGGGTCGCTCGTCGCGTAGAGGTACCACCAGCCGTCCTTGCCGCGGATCACCGCCGGGTCGGCGTAGGTGTCGGCGAACGGTTCGGTGATCGGGTTGGTAAACGTGGTGGCGGGCGGCTGCGCGCTGTTCGACGGCGGTGGCGTGGCCGCCGCCGGAGCGGTGGCGCCGCCGTCGGGCAGGGTCGTGGCGCCCAGGGCCAGCGCGAGCGAGGCGAGCACGGCGACGAACCGTATCTCCATGGGTCTCATCCCTTCGGGAGGTCGCACCGCGTCGTCGGTGACGCGGCCGTGGCTTCCTTGCGACGGATTTTGATACAACGTAGTACCAGGCGTGAAGGTACCGTCGGCCGGCCGGTTCCGTCCAGGGCTGACGCGGGACGGACGTGAGGCAACGCACCGTAATCCCTGGACGATGGGCACTAGACTGGTTCGGCCCCCGTCGCTGTGGGCTGAACGATCAACCACCACCCCTAACTGTGAGGACCATCTGCGTGATCACTGCCCATGGCGTCGAGCTGCGCGTCGGCGCGCGCGTGCTGCTGAGCGAGGCGAACTTCCGGGTCGCCTCGGGCGACCGGATCGGCCTGGTCGGTCGTAACGGTGCCGGCAAGACCACGCTGACGAAGACCCTCGCGGGGGAGACCCAGCCGACGGGCGGGCAGATCGTGCGCGGTACCGACATCGGCTACCTGCCGCAGGACCCGCGTACCGGCGACCTCGAGGTCCTCGCGATGGACCGTGTGCTGTCCGCGCGCGGGCTGGACCACGTCATCGCGCAGATGCGGCGGGCCGAGGGTGACATGGCGTCGGCCGACGCGGCGACGCAGGCCGCCGCGATGGAGCGCTACCCCAAGCTCGAGGCGCGCTTCCTGGCCGCCGGCGGTTACGCCGCCGAGTCGGAGGCGCAGATCATCACCGCGAACCTGGGCCTGGACGAGCGTGTCCTGGCGCAGCCGCTCGGCACGCTCTCCGGTGGACAGCGACGCCGGATCGAGCTGGCGCGCATCCTGTTCAGCGGCGTCGAGACGCTGCTGCTGGACGAGCCCACGAACCACCTCGACGCGGACTCCATCATGTGGCTGCGCGACTACCTGCGGGCGTACAACGGCGGGTTCATCGTGATCAGCCACGACGTCGACCTGCTGCGCGCCACCGTGAACAAGGTGTTCCACCTGGACGCCAACCGGGGCGAGCTCGACCAGTACAACCTGGGCTGGGACGCGTACCTGGAGCAGCGCGAGACGGACGAGCGGCGTCGTCGGCGAGAGCGGGCGAACGCCGAGAAGAAGGCGGGCACGCTGCTCGCCCAGGCCGAGAAGATGCGCGCCAAGGCGACCAAGGCCACCGCCGCGCAGAACATGATCAAGCGCGCCGAGAAGATGATGTCGGGGCTGGAGGCCGAGCGTGCCTCGGACCGCGTGGCCAAGCTGCGCTTCCCGACGCCGGCACCCTGCGGACGCACGCCGCTGACGGCGAACGGGCTGTCGAAGGCGTACGGCTCCCAGGAGGTGTTCGCCGGGGTGGACCTGGCGATCGACCGCGGGTCACGGGTCGTCATCCTCGGCTTCAACGGTGCGGGCAAGACGACGCTGCTGCGGATCCTCGCCGGTGTGGAGGCGCCCGACACGGGCGAGGTCGTGCCCGGGCACGGGCTCAAGCTCGGCTACTACGCCCAGGAGCACGACACGCTCGACATGAACGTGACGGTCGTGGAGAACCTGCGGCACGCCGCGCCGGACCTCACGGACACCCAGGTCCGCTCGGTGCTCGGCTCGTTCCTGTTCAGCGGCGACGACGCCGAGAAGCCCACCAGCGTGCTGTCCGGCGGCGAGAAGACGCGGCTCGCGCTGGCGACGATCGTCGTGTCCGGCGCGAACGTGCTGCTCCTCGACGAGCCCACCAACAACCTCGACCCGGCGTCGCGTGCCGAGATCCTCGGTGCGCTCAAGACGTACGAGGGCGCGGTCGTGATGGTGACGCACGACGACGGCGCCGTGGATGCGCTGGAGCCCGAGCGCGTGCTGCTGCTGCCCGACGGCGACGAGGATCTCTGGAGCGACGAGTACGCGGAACTGGTGTCGCTGGCCTGACGCCATTCTCGACCGGCATGAGGTTCGAGCGGGGTCGGCGGTGACTGCAGGTCTGCGGGATGGGTTGCCGTCCGTAGACACCGTCTACTCAGGGCAACACGACGACCAACGGACGGTTCGACCAGTGGCGGTGGCCGACGGGTCAGTGCAGCTGGGCCTCGATGAGGGCGTCTTCCTCGTCCTCGGCGGTCTGCCGGCGGTCACGGGCCGGTCGGCGCCCCCGTACGCCGTCGGCGTCGGTCTGGTCGTCGGAGGCGAGGAGCAGGTCGCCCGCCGACACGGTCTCGCCGCGCAGCGCCCCGCGCTCCCGGCGCCACAGCAAGATGTAGCCCGCGATCGCGCCGATCGCGAAGATGCACCACTGGAACGCGTACGACAGGTGGGAACCCGGGTCGGTGTCCGGCTTGGGGAGGGCGGCGAGTGCGGTCTCGGGTGCCGGGTCCTCGGTCCGCAGCGCCCCGTACGCGCCGACGGTGCGGCCCTCGGCCCACTCGGCGCCGTCCGGCCCGGCAGCGAGCACCTGCTCGGTCGAGATCGCCTGCACCTGCCCGGGGAGCGCGCCCCGGGCCGACGGCGGCTCGTCCGCCCGCAGCGACGCCACGATCCGCACGTTGCCCGACGGCGGCGCGGGTACCGCGTCCGGGCCGGCCGCATCGCGACCGAGCGGGACGGTGCCACGGTTGATGACGATCACGATGTCCTGCCCGTCGACCCGGGCCTCGAACGGCACCAGCACGTGATAGCCGTTGCGCCCGGCGACGGGCCGGTTGCGCAGCAGCACCGTCGCGTCCGTGACGTACTCGCCCTCGAGCTCGACGCGCTGCCAGATCTCGTCGTCCGGCACGACGGCGCCCGGACCGGCCAGGATCTCGCCCACCGGCACGACCGGCGCCGACCAGTTGGCGTTGACGAGGTCGATCTCTGCGTTGCGGGACTCGGCCCGCTCCCACTGCCAGCGACCCGCCACCAGGCACAGGGCCGCGAGGACCACGGCTGCGACCGCCAGGATCACCCACTGGCGCGTCGTGCGCGGGCCACGGGACTCGTCGGCCCCGGTGCTCGCGACGCCGTCGCTCATGACGCCAGGACGGCCGGCCGTGGCGCCGTCGCTCACGACACCCGGTCCAGCTCGTCCACCGCCACGGTCTGCTTCCAGAACGACCGCGACGCGAGGAACTGCTCGAGGTGCTCACGGTGCTGGTCGCACGCGAGCCATACCTTGCGGCGCTCGGGTGTGTGCAGCTTCGGGTTGTTCCACAGGAGGCCCCACGCCGCCTGCTCGCGGCAGCCCTTGGCGCTGCAGATCAGCTCGCCGTCGGGCACGGGGTCGGGTGCGGGGCCGGAGAGGCCGAGGAGGTCCATCGGAAGTTCCCTCAGTCGTCCACGTGGTCGATGACGCGCCCCGCACCCGGTGCCCGGGCAGCCGGGATGTCGGGGGAGGCGTCGACGTCGGGCAGCTCGGTGAGCGCCGGCGCCGCCGCGGGCGTCACGGGCGAGGTGTCGTGCGTGACCTGGTCCCGCCCGGAGTTCGCGATGAGCACCGCCGAGTACGGCAGCACCACGGCGGCGGCGACGAGCGCCCAGCGGACCCAGCCGTCGACCAGCACCGCGCCGATGATGCACACCACGCGGATGGACATCTGGATCAGGTAGCTGCGTGTGCGGCGTGCCTGGTCCACTGCCAGCGGCACGTGGGCCGAGGTGATGGACGGAACCGGCTCGCTCATCCCGTCAGTCTACGTCCGTGACGTCCCCGCCGTAACGCGCTCCGCCGTCCGCGCGGGCGGCGTGCGTCACAGGTTGTTGTAGGAAACCGACAAGGACCGCTGGATCCCTGTGGCCCGCCGCGCGCGGCGTCCGCTCGACGCGCGGGGTAGCGTCGCAGCGGACCCGGATCGAGCCCGGTACCGGCCGCTGCCCCCAGCCTCGCGCGGCCTCCATGCGAACAGCACCATCACAGCATCGAGGAGTTCAGGTGACCACCATGCCCACTGAGAGCATTTCTGCAGGCCCGACCGGCAGGGTAGTCGTCGTGACGGGCGCCGCCCGTGGCATCGGCCGCGCGATCGCCGAGCGTTTCGTCGCGGACGGCGACCGCGTCGCCACCATCTACCGCGGGGGCGACCTGCCCAAGGGTGTCGAGGCCTATGTGGCGGACATCACCGACACCGCGGCCGTCGACGCCGCGTTCACCGCGATCGAGGCCGACATGGGCCCCGTCGAGGTGCTCGTCGCCAGCGCCGGCGTGACCAAGGACCAGCTCCTCATGCGCATGAGCGACGAGGAGTTCGAGTCGGTCGTCGACGTGAACCTCACGGGGACGTTCCGCTGCGTGCGCCGCGCGTCCAAGGGCATGATCCGGGCTCGGAAGGGGCGCATCGTGCTGATCGGCTCGATCGTCGGCCTGTTCGGCGGTGCCGGCCAGGTCAACTACGCCTCGTCGAAGGCCGCCCTGGTGGGCATGGCCCGCTCGATCAGCCGTGAGCTCGGCACCCGTGGGATCACCGCGAACGTCGTCGCGCCCGGCTACGTCGAGACCGACATGACGGCCGCGCTGTCCGAGGACGTGCGCAAGTTCTACCTCAAGAACATCCCGGCCGGCCGATTCGCCTCGCCGGACGAGGTCGCGGCAGTGGTCTCGTTCGTCGCGTCCGACGCCGCGGGCTACGTCACGGGTGCGGTCATCCCCGTCGACGGTGGTCTCGGGATGGGGCACTGAGCCGTACTCTGGCGCCGCTACCTGCGGTTTTGCCCGAATATATCCAACATTCTGGACATGAAGCACGGCGCGGAGTTTCGTACCACGCCGCAATCCGCATTACGCTCGCACCCAGCGCAGGGGTTGCTTCGGCACGCCTGCGCCCGATCGGAAGGACAACATGGGTCTCCTCGAAGGTAAGAAGCTGCTCGTCACGGGCGTGCTGACGGACTCGTCGATCGCATTCCACGCAGCCCGGCTCGCTCAGGACGAGGGCGCCGAGGTGGTTCTCTCGTCCTTCGGGCGGCAGATGAAGCTCACGCAGGCCTTCGCCAAGCGGCTGCCGGTCGAGGCACCGGTGGTCGAGCTGGACGCGACCAGCCAGGAGAACCTCGACGGTCTGGCCGACGCGATCCGCGCGGAGGGCTTCGACCGGCTCGACGGCGTGGTGCACTCGATCGGGTTCGCCCCGCAGTCCGTCATGGGCGGCAACTTCCTCACGGGCACCTGGGAGGACGTCGCCACCGCGCTGCACGTCTCCACGTTCTCGTACAAGTCGATCGCCGTGGCGGCGAGGGAGCTGATGACGGATGGCGGCGCCGTCGTCGGACTGACGTTCGACGCGCAGTTCGCCTGGCCCGTCTACGACTGGATGGGCGTGGCCAAGGCCGGTCTGGAGTCCGCGAACCGTTACCTGGCGCGCGACCTCGGCCCCGAAGGAATCCGCTGCAACCTCGTCTCGGCAGGGCCGATCCGGACCACCGCCGCCAAGTCCATACCGGGCTTCGCGACGATGGAGGACGCCTGGCCGACCCGAGCCCCGCTCGGCTGGGACCAGACGACCGCGGAGCCGGCGGCACGTGCCGTGTGCGCGCTCCTGTCGGACTGGTTCCCGGCGACCACCGGCGAGATCGTGCACGTCGACGGCGGCGTGCACGCCATGGGTCAATAGACGACATGGGTCAATAGATGGGCAGGAGGCTTTGATGGGCAGAGCGTCGGGCACGGAGCCCACCACGTCGCCGGTGCGGCGGCTGGTGCTGCTCCGGCACGCGAAGGCGGAGCCGCCGTCGGAACTTCCCGACGAGCAGCGCCCGCTCGCGTTGCGTGGCCGGGACCAGGCGGTGAAGGTCGGTGCGGCGCTGGTCGCGTCCGGCCTCGTCCCCGACGCCGTCCTCGTCTCCGGGGCGGTGCGCACCCGTCAGACGTGGGACCTCGCACGCAAGCACCTGGGAGAGCCGCCGGTGGCGTTCACCGACGACCTGCTGGGAGCGATGCCGCGCGGAGTCCTGGCGCTGGTGCGCGAGCTGGACCCCGCCACCCGGACCGTGCTGGTGATCGGTCACGAGCCCGCCATGGCGGGCACCGCCGAGCTGCTGGCCGGACCGGGGTCGGAGGACGGCGCGCTCGCCCAGGTGCGCGTCGGCGTCCCGACGGCGACGTACTCGGTGCTGGAGGCCGACGAGGACTGGGCGAACTGGGACCGCAGGACGGCCCGCCTCACCGAGGTGACCCGCCCCGCCTGACCGAAACCTCGTCAAGCCTGCCCCGTTGAGTGCGGGCTATCTGTGGCCGGAGACGTCTCCGGACCGCAGATAGCCCGCACTCAACGTGTCAGAGGAGTGCCAGGACTCCGTCCAGGCGGCCCTCGATCGAGTGGGGCGCCTGCTCGCGCACCACGGGCTTGGCGTTGAACGCCACGCCGACGCCGGCGATCTCGATCATGCCGAGGTCGTTCGCGCCGTCGCCCACGGCGACGGTGTGCTCCAGCGGGATGTCCAGGGACGCGGCCCACTCGCGCAGCGTCGCGGCCTTGGCCGCACGGTCGATGACGGGGCCCACGGTGCGGCCGGTCAGCACGCCGTCCGCGACCTCCAGGCGGTTGGCGCGGAGCAGGTTGATCCCGAGCTCCTGGGCGACCGGTTCGACGATCTCGGCGAAACCACCGGACACCAGCCCGAACGCCCAGCCCCGGGCCTGACACTCGGCGACCAGCTCACGGGCGCCCGGCGTGAGCTCGACGGCGGCGCGCACCTTGTCCAGCGCGGCGACGGGCACGCCGGCCAGGGTCGCGACACGCTCGCGCAGGGACGCGGCGAAGTCGAGCTCGCCCCGCATCGCCCGCTCGGTCACCGCCGCGACCTCGTCCCGGGTGCCGGCATGTTCGGCGATGAGCTCGATGACCTCCTGGCGGAAGAAGGTCGAGTCCACGTCGGTCACGATGAGTCGCTTCACGGGACCAGTGTGCCGGAGCGGCGCGCTGTTCCGCCGTGCCGTCCACGTGCTGCGCACGACCGGCACCGCGGCCGCCGAGATGGCCGAACGTAGGGATAGCCGCACTCTGAGCGCTCAGAGTGCGGCTACCCCTACGTTCGGCGCCCCGTGCGGCGGGACGTCAGTCGACGATCGTGCCCTTCGGGACCACCGTCAGCCCCGACTCCGTGACCGTGAAGCCGCGCGCCCGGTCCTCGTCCGGGTCCACGCCGATGCGGGCCCGCTCGTTGATGATCACGTTCTTGTCGACGATCGCCCGGTGCACGTGCGCGTACCGGTGCACCTGGACGTCATCCATGAGCACGGAGTTGGACACGTTCGACCACGAGTGCAGGTGCACACCCGGGGAGAGCACGGATCCGGCGGCCTGCGCGCCCGAGATGAGCACGCCCGGCGACACGATCGACTCCGCCGCGTGCCCCATGCGCCCGGGGCCGGCGTGCACGAACTTCGCCGGGGGCAGCCCCGTGTAGCCCGTGTACAGCGGCCAGTCGTAGTTGTAGAGGTTGAAGATCGGGTGCACGGCGATGAGGTCGGTGTGCGCGTCGTAGAACGAGTCGATCGTCCCGACGTCGCGCCAGTACCCGCGGTCGCGCTCGGTCGAGCCCGGCACGTCGTTGCGGATGAAGTCGTACACGCCGGCCTCGCCGTCGGCCACGAAGGCCGGGATGATGTCGCCGCCCATGTCGTGCCGCGAGTCGGGGTTGGCAGCGTCCTTGGTGACGGCCTCGACCAGCGCGTCGGCGTCGAACACGTAGTTGCCCATCGAGGCGAGGATCTCGCCGGGGGAGTCGGGCAGGCCCGTGGGCTCCGTGGGCTTCTCCAGGAACTCGCGGATCTTCGTCGGGTCAGCGGGGTCGACGTCGATGACGCCGAACTGGTCGGCCATGCCGATCGGCTGCCGGATCGCGGCGACCGTCGCCCGCGCACCCGAGTCGATGTGCGCGTCCACCATCTGGGAGAAGTCCATGCGGTAGACGTGGTCGGCGCCGACCACGACGACGATGTCGGGCCGCTCGTCGTCGATGATGTTGAGGCACTGGTAGATCGCGTCGGCGCTGCCGAGATACCAGTGCTTGCCCACGCGCTGCTGCGCGGGGACGGGCGCCACGAAGTTGCCCAGCAGGGGCGACATGCGCCATGTCTTGGAGATGTGACGGTCCAGCGAGTGGGACTTGTACTGCGTCAGCACGACGACGTGCAGATAGCGCGAGTTGACGATGTTGGACAGAGCGAAATCCACCAGGCGGTAGATGCCGCCGAAGGGCACTGCGGGCTTGGCGCGGGCGGCGGTCAGCGGCATCAGCCGCTTTCCCTCGCCGCCGGCGAGGACGATCGCAAGGACGCGGGGGGCGGAAGCCATACGGGTGACATTAAGCCCTTTTGGCCTGGTCCGTCAGGTGACGCGCGGTGAGTTCACGCACGCTAGGTTGGCAGGGTGCCCGACGTCGCCGCAGCCCCAGGCTTTGCCCCCCGCTCACTTCCCGCTCCCGCGCCCCGTACCGGAGGTCGACCCGACGGCGGCCTCCGGGTCGACCTGCTGGCCCGCGAGTTCCCGCCCCACGTCTACGGCGGTGCGGGCGTCCACGTCGCCGAGCTGGCCGCAGTCCTGGCGCAGCACGCCGACGTGCGGGTGCGCTGCTTCGACGGTCCCCGGGACGCCGCGACGGAGGCGTCCGGCGTCACCGGCTACGTCACCCCGAAGGCGCTCGCGGGCGCGAACGCCGCGCTGGCCACCCTGGGCACGGACCTCGTCATGGCCGACGACGTCGCGGGCGCCGACCTGGTCCACTCGCACACCTGGTACGCCAACATGGCCGGCCACCTGGGCGGGCTGCTCCACGGCGTGCCGCACGTGGTCACCGCACACTCCCTGGAGCCGTTGCGGCCCTGGAAGGCGGAGCAGCTCGGCGGCGGGTACGCGCTGTCGTCGTGGGCCGAACGCACCGCCTACCTCGGCGCGGCCGGCGTCATCGCGGTGTCGGCGGGCATGCGGGCGGACATCCTGCGTGTCTACCCCGAGCTCGACCCGGAGCGCGTGCACGTGGTGCACAACGGCATCGACCTGTCGGGCTGGCGGCGCCCCGACCCCGACGACGCGGCGGCGCAGGCCGCGGCGGCCGCCACCGTACGCCGGTACGGGATCGACCCGGACCGGCCGGCGGTCGTGTTCGTCGGCCGGATCACCCGGCAGAAGGGCCTGCCGTACCTGCTGCGGGCGGCCGCCGAGCTGCCGCCGGAGGTGCAGCTCGTGCTGTGCGCCGGTGTGCCGGACACGCCGGAGATCATGGCCGAGGTGGTGGCCCTCACGGAGCGCCTGCGCGAGTCCCGGACCGGCGTCGTCTGGATCGAGGAGATGCTCCCGCGGCCCGACCTCGTGGCAGTCCTCGCGGCCTGCACGGTCTTCGTCTGCCCGAGCGTCTACGAGCCGCTCGGCATCGTGAACCTCGAGGCCATGGCCGTGGGCCTGCCCGTGGTCGGCACGGCCACCGGTGGCATCCCCGAGGTGGTCGACGACGGCGTGACGGGCCTGCTGGTCCCCATCGAGCAGGCCGACGACGGGACGGGCACGCCGCTGGACCCGGACCGGTTCGTCGCCGACCTGGCGGCCGCGCTGACCCGGGTAGCGACCGACCCGGAGGGCGCAGCCGCGATGGGTGCCGCGGGGCGGCGTCGGGCCGAGGAGCGCTTCACCTGGGCGGCGATCGGCGACCGCACGATGGAGGTCTACCGGCAGGTGCTCGCGCAGGCCTGAGGGCCGTGGTGGACCTCGCCTGACAGGTCTGGTCGGCCTGGCGGCCAGGGGAGGGCGGCCTGGCATCAGAGGGCGGCCAGGAACGCCCTCCGGTCCGCTCGGGTCCGGAGGCGGTGGTACGCCAGGTGCGCGTACTCCGGGTCCGACGCCGCCGCCGCGTACCTGACGCGCTTGTCCTCGTACGTGGTCCAGGCCCAGCGGATCACGGAGTCGTGCGCGAAGAGCGCGTCCCAGGGCTCGCGGTTCCCGTTCCACAGCTCCACCCGGCTCGCCGTCCGGCGGATCGTCCGCGTCACGAGGCGGCGCATCACGGTCGCACGCGACGGGTCCACGAAGACGAACGTGTCGGCCCGCTCCCGGATCAGGTCGGCGGCGCCCACCCCCGAGTAGTTCCCGTCGATCACCCAGGCGTCCTGGCCGACGGCGGACCCGACGTCGGCCAGGAACTCCTCGCGCGGCGTCCAGCCGGGGCCCCAGTAGAGCGCGTCGAGCTCGGTGTGCGGCAGGCCGAGCCGTCGGGCGAGCTCGCGGGCGAGCGTCGTCTTGCCCGACCCCGACGTGCCGACCACCCACACCCGCTGCACGGCGTCAGCGCACCTCGCCGTAGGTCGCCGCGCTCATCGCGTGCCGGGCCGTGCGGTCCACCTCGCGCAGTGCCGTCGACCGCTGGTCGACCTGGAAGACGTTCACCGCGCCGCCGTCGTCCACGGTGCCGAGTGCCACGATCGCCCGCAGGCGGTTGGCCAGGTCCAGCACGCGGGCGCGGCGGCCGTCCAGGTGCGGCACCGGCCAGGACGACGTGCTGGCGGACCGGATGCGCTCGATGGCGTCGGCGGCGTCGTCGCGCCAGCGGGCGACGTCGAGCTGGTCCAGGGCGTCGGTGGCGGTCATCAGGCTCGTGCGGAGCTCGCGCTCGGCGTCGGCGACCGAGCCGATGGCGCCGAGCACCAGCGTCGTCCACGCGGGCACCTCGAGCACCCGCCACGACACCATGTGCCCGGGTTCGATGTGGCTGCCGAAGGCCTGGACCCGTGGGACCGCCGCCCAGCTCCCGGCGGGCGTCGTGACCACCACGCACTCGCCCGCCTCCGTGGCCTCGAGGTTGGCGGCCGCCGGCACCCCCGCCGGATCACCCGGCGCGGGCAGGAGCGCGCACACCTCGCGCGGCCCCGTCGTCCAGGCCGTGAAGAGGGTGCCGAGGTCGGTTCCGTCGGCAAAGCCGGGCAACCCCTCCACGGTGTGCGGCTCGTCGTCGCCCACCACGGACTTCACAGCGTCCGAGGTGTCGCCTATGCCCTGCAGCCACAGGGCGAGCAGCACGCTCCGTGGGAGGTCCTGATCGGTGTCCACCGCAGCACTGTAAATGACTCCTCCTCGGGTAGTGTCGGGTCCCATGAGTTCCGTTCTCCACCTTGCGGGCGTCACCGTCCGACGCGGCACCTCGACCATCCTCGATTCCGTGGACTGGCAGGTGAACGAGGGAGAACGGTGGATCGTGCTCGGCCCCAACGGCGCCGGCAAGACAACTCTCCTCCAGATTGTCGCAGCACGCCTCCACCCGACGTCGGGCACGGCCACCGTGCTCGACTCGACCCTCGGCAAGGTCGACGTGTTCGAGCTGCGTCCCCGGATCGGCCTCTCGAGCGCGGCGCTCGCCGAGCGCCTGCCGACGGCGGAGACGGTGCGCGACGTCGTGCTGACCGCCGCCTACGGCGTCACCGGCCGCTGGCGCGAGACCTACGACGAGCTCGACGAGCAGCGCGCCAAGGATCTGCTGGCGGCCTTCGACGTCGACCACCTCGCCGACCGCACCTACGGCACCCTCTCCGAGGGCGAGCGCAAGCGCGTGCAGATCGCCCGCGCCCTCATGACCGACCCGGAGCTGCTGCTGCTCGACGAGCCGGGTGCGGGCCTCGACCTGGGCGGCCGCGAGGAGCTGGTCGCGGCGCTGTCCGGGCTCGCGAACGACCCCGCCTCGCCGGTCCTGGTGCACGTGACGCACCACGTCGAGGAGATCCCGCCGGGCTTCACGCACCTGCTGCTGATGAAGCAGGCGGGCATCCAGGCCGCCGGACCGATCGAGGAGGTCCTCACCGCGGACAACCTCTCGGCAGCATTCGGTATCCCGCTCATCGTGGCGCACGGCGGCGGGCGCTGGCTCGCTCGCGCCGCCCGCTGACCCGACGTCCATCGGCGCGCCGGCAACATGCGCGCACGTTGCCGAACCTGAAATACGCGGCACATTAAAGAGACCAAGTTGAAACACCGATCTCGCTACCGCAGTGTCAGTGGACCTTGGTAAAGTCCGGGCAAAGGTCCGAGGTGGCGGTAGATTCACCGCGAGGACCCGTCGACGGAGAGGTTCCGTCGGCGACCGGTCGCCAGCCGGAGTGGACGCTCGGAGGGAGCACCCATGGCCTGGTTGTGGTGGGTAGGCGCAGCGCTGATATTCGCGTTGATCGAACTGCTGTCACTGGATTTCGTCTTCATCATGTTTGCGGGTGGCGCGCTGGCCGCAGGCGTGGCGAACGCAGCCGGCGCCCCGTTGTGGGTTCAGGCGATCGTCTTCGTGGTGGCATCCGTGGTGCTGCTGGTGACGCTGCGACCCACGCTCATCCGCCATCTGCGCAACAACACGCCGAAGGCGCCCACCAACGCCGAGGCGAACGTGGGGCGTACGGCGTCGGTGGTCCAGGAGGTCAGCACCGCGTCGGGGCTGATCAAGCTGAGCGGAGAGGTGTGGAGCGCACGGGCCGTACCCGGCTCGCCTCTGCTGCCCGCCGGCACTAGCGTTCGTGTGGTCCAGATCGACGGCGCGACCGCCGTCGTCGAACCGGCATAGCAGCCTGGCGCCTGGGCGTGACTCGTGGAGCAGTCCCGGCGTGAAGCAGTCCCAGTCAGAAGCTTGAATTCGTCCGTGCGGGCCAAGGTGCCCGCGTAAGGAGACGTCGTGGAGTCATTCGGGCAAGTCCTGCTCTATCTGATCATTGCCCTGGTCGTGATCGTCGGCATCGTCGCGGTGATCCGCGCGGTGCGGATCGTCCCTCAGTCGGTGGCGCTCGTCGTCGAGCGCCTCGGTCGGTACTCGAAGACGCTCGACCCCGGCCTGCACGTGCTGGTGCCGTTCGTCGACCGGGTCCGAGCCGGTGTGGACCTGCGTGAGCAGGTCGTGTCGTTCCCGCCGCAGCCGGTGATCACCAGCGACAACCTGGTGGTCGAGATCGACACCGTCATCTACTTCCAGGTGACGGACGCCAAGTCCGCCGTCTACGAGATCGCCAACTACATCACGGCGATCGAGCAGCTGACCGTCACGACTCTGCGTAACGTCATCGGTTCGATGGACCTGGAGCAGACGCTCACCAGCCGTGACCAGATCAACGGCCAGCTCCGTGGTGTGCTGGACGAGGCCACCGGGCGCTGGGGCATCCGCGTCAACCGTGTCGAGCTCAAGTCGATCGAGCCGCCGCCCTCCATCCAGGGCGCGATGGAGCAGCAGATGCGCGCCGAGCGTGACCGCCGTGCCGCGATCCTGACCGCGGAGGGCATCAAGCAGTCCGCGATCCTCACCGCCGAGGGTGAGAAGCAGTCGGCGATCCTGACGGCCGAGGGTGACGCGCAGTCACAGATCCTGCGGGCCGAGGGTGAGTCGCGCGCGATCATCCAGGTCTTCGAGGCCATCCACCGCGGCAACGCCGACTCGAAGCTGCTGGCCTACCAGTACCTGCAGATGCTGCCGCAGATCGCGAAGGGCGACTCGAACACGACGTGGGTCATCCCCACGGAGTTCACCGCCGCACTGGGCAGCATCGCCAAGGGCTTCGGCGGCACGCCCGGCACGCCGGGCATCCCGGACGACAGCCCGCACGACGACGGCCCCTCGAGCGGCGGACCGCGCACGTCGGTCCTCGACAAGCCGCTGCTGCAGGACCCGGGCGAGGCTCTCGCCGAGGCGCAGCGCCAGGCGGAGGCCGCCGTGGCCGACGCGACGAGCGCGGGCACCCGGTCGGGCGAGCCGTTCGACCCGGGCCACGAGCGCGGGCAGCGGCCGGGCGGTGGCTCGACGCCGCCCCCGCCGGTGCCCCCGGCACCGCCGGCCGGCTGAGCCGGCCGCCCGCCGTAGCACCAGGGCGAGGTAGAACCGCAGCGAGATAGAACGAGGGTCGGAGCACTGATCGGTGCTCCGACCCTCGTTCTGTTGTGCCCTGGTCTTCTCGGGAATCCGCTCTGCGGATAAGAAGTTGCGGAGTGAGTGCTCACTCATTTACGGTCGCGGTATGGACATCGCACGACGGCGGGCAGCGCCGATGGCGCCGGAGGACCGCAAGGCGGCAATCATCGACTCGGTGCTCCCACTGGTCGGGGAGCGGGGGAACGACGTCACCTCGCGCGAGCTGGCGCAGGCCGCCGGTGTCGCGGAGGGCACCCTGTTCCGGGCGTTCGGCGACAAGACGGCGCTGGTCGGGGCCGTAGCGGTCGAAGGGCTGCACCGCGCGGCCGGGCCGGAGCAGACGCTGGCCGAGCTCACGGCGATCGACCCGGACCTCCCGCTGGAGCGGCGGCTGGCCCTCGTGATCGAGGCCGGCCGCGACCGGATGGCGGAGGTCATGCGGTGGATGTCGGTGCTGCGGCACCTGCGCGTCGCCATGCCCCCGGTGGACGACGACGCGACGCGAGAGCGCATGAGCGCGTTCCGCGACGAGCTCATGGCCCAGCGCGCGAGCCAGCACGAGGCCACCGTCGAGGGCATCACCGCGGTACTGGCGCCCGACCTGCACCGCCTGCGGGTGCCCGTCGAGGTCGCGATCTCGCTCGTGGAGTCAGCGATCGCGGGCACGCACTCCCGGTTCGACGACCTGTTCCCGGCGGTCCCCGCCGACGTGCTGGCCGACGCCCTCGTGAACGGGCTGGCCAACACCCTCACGGACGACCTCGCCAACACCCTGGTGGACGAGATCGCCGGCCACGAGATCGACGGCACCGGGAAAAAGCCTGGCCCCGACCGTCCGGATGCTGCAACCTCCAGTACCGCGGCGCCCAGCGCACCAACCCCTGGTTCTCCAACCCCCCGCCCCGAAGGGAACTCCCTGTAATGCTTGTCACGCTTGCCCGGAAATACTTGGGCCCGTACCGCTGGGCGGTGGTCGCGGTGCTCGTCCTGCAGCTGGTGCAGACGCTCGCGGCGCTCTACCTGCCCAGTCTGAACGCGGACATCATCGACGACGGCGTGGTGGCCGGCGACATCGGCCACATCTGGCGCACCGGCGGCTGGATGCTCGTCGTGTCGCTGGGCCAGGTCGCCGCCTCCGTGGTCGCCGTCTACTTCGGCGCGCAGGTCGCCACGGCCTTCGGCCGGGACATCCGCCGTGACCTGTTCCACACCGTGCAGACGTACTCGGCGCGGGAGATGGCGCAGTTCGGAGCGCCGACCCTGATCACGCGCGGCACCAACGACGTGCAGCAGGTCCAGATGACGGTGCTCATGACGTTCACCATCATGGTGATGGCGCCGATCATGCTGGTGGGCGGCGTGATCCTGGCGCTGGCCGAGGACGTCACGATGTCCGGCCTCCTGCTGGTCATCGTGCCGGTGCTGGCGGCCACGGCGGGCGTCATCGTGTGGCGCATGGTGCCGCACTTCCGGCGCATGCAGAAGCGCATCGACGCCATCAACAGCGTGCTCCGCGAGCAGATCACCGGCCTGCGGGTGGTCCGAGCGTTCGTGCGCGAGCACCGCGAGAAGGAGCGCTTCGGCACGGTGAACGAGGAGCTGTTCGACACCTCGCTGCGCGCCGGGCGCCTGATGGCGCTCACGTTCCCCGTGGTCATGCTCATCATGAACATGTCGTCGGTGGCGGTGCTGTGGTTCGGGGCGCGTGAGATCGAGGCGGGCGGCCTGCAGATCGGCTCCCTGACTGCGTTCCTCAGCTACCTCATGTACATCCTCATGGCCGTGATGATGTCGACGATGATCTTCATGATGATCCCGCGTGCCGCCGTCGCGGCCGAGCGGATCGGGGAGGTCCTGGAGACCACGTCGTCGGTCGTCGACCCGGAGTCGCCCGTGGAGCTGTCGGGTGTCTCGACAAGCTCGACCGACGGAGGAGGCCCGCGCGGTCGGGTCACCTTCGAGGACGTCGAGTTCGGTTACCCGGGCGCGGAGGCGCCGGTGCTGCACGACCTGACGTTCGCGGCCGAGCCGGGCCAGATCACCGCCATCATCGGCTCCACGGGGTCCGGCAAGTCGACGCTGCTCAACCTGGTGCCGCGGCTGTTCGACGCGACAGCCGGCACGGTCCGCATCGACGGGATCGACGTGCGCGACGTGACGCAGCGCGACCTGGGCTCGCTCATGGGGCTGGTGCCGCAGAAGGCGTTCCTGTTCAGCGGGACGGTCGCGGACAACCTCCGGTACGGC
This sequence comes from Promicromonospora iranensis, assembly GCF_028994775.1. Taxonomy (GTDB): domain Bacteria; phylum Actinomycetota; class Actinomycetes; order Actinomycetales; family Cellulomonadaceae; genus Promicromonospora; species Promicromonospora iranensis_A. The sequence continues at coordinate 121,134 of NZ_JAJQMN010000007.1, forward strand.
AAGCCCGACGCCTCCGAGGAGGAGATGTGGGCGGCGCTCGAGGTGGCGCAGGCGCGCGACTTCGTCGAGGCGCTGCCGGAGGGCCTGGAGGCGGTGGTCGCGCAGGGCGGCGCCACGTTCTCCGGCGGACAGCGGCAACGGCTGGCCATCGCCCGGGCGGTGATCCGCAAGCCGCGGATCTACCTGTTCGACGACAGCTTCTCCGCGCTCGACTACGCCACCGACGCGCGGCTGCGGGCGGCCCTGCGGCCACAGACCCGTGACGCGACGGTGATCGTCGTCGCGCAGCGGGTGGCGACCATCCGCGACGCCGAGCAGATCCTGGTGCTCGACCAGGGCCGCATCGTCGGCCGGGGCACGCACGCGGAGCTGCTGGCCGAGAACCCGACGTACCAGGAGATCGTGACGTCCCAGATGAGCCTGGAGGAGGCCGCATGATCGACGATGGCGGAGCCTCGATCGTGCGGGCCGACCGGGTGCGGGTGTCCCGCATGACACAGGAGGAGGCAGCGTGAGCGCGCAGGACAAGCCCGAGGGCGCGACAACGGGTGCGACGGGTGGCGCGGCGCCGGCGGGCACGGCCGGTCCGGCCACCGCGCCGGCGGCGCCGCCCCGCGGTCCGGCCGGCGGGCCCGGCCGTGGTCCGGGGCCGATGGGTGGCATGGGCATGCCCGTGGAGAAGCCGATGGACTTCAAGGGCTCGCTGCGCCGGTTCGCCGGCTCGCTGCGGCCCGAGCGGCTGAACGTCGTGATCCTCATGGTGCTGGGCATCGGCTCGGTGGCGCTCACCGTGCTGGGGCCAAAGCTGCTCGGTGACGCGACGAACGTGATCTTCGCGGGCTTCGTGGGCGCACAGCTGCCGTCGGGCGGGACCACCGAGCAGGCGATCGAGGCGCTCCGCGCGCAGGGTCAGGATCAGATGGCCGACCTGCTCTCCGGCGTGCCGGGCGTGGTGCCCGGGCAGGGCATCGATTTCACGCTGCTCATGCAGACCCTCAGCTGGGTCGTGGCGGCCTACGTCGGAGCGTTCCTGTTCGGGTGGCTGCAGGCGCGTATCACCACCGGCGTCGTGCAGCGGACCATGCGGAACCTGCGCGACGAGGTGGAGGCGAAGCTGCACCGCATCCCCCTGTCCTACGTCGATGCCAAGCAGCGCGGCGAGATCCTGTCGCGCGTCACCAACGACATCGACAACGTGGCCCAGACGACCACACAGACCCTCGCGCAGCTGGTGACGGCCGCGCTCACCGTGGTCGGCGTGCTGGGCATGATGTTCTGGATCTCGCCGGTGCTGGCGCTCGTGGCGCTGGTGACGGTGCCGCTGTCCGTGATCATGACCATGCAGATCGCCAAGCGCAGCCAGCCGCAGTTCATCGAGCAGTGGGCGGCCACCGGACGGCTCAACGCGCACATCGAGGAGTCGTTCACCGGCCACGCGCTCGTGAAGGTCTACGGGCACCAGGAGACCACCGCCGAGGCGTTCGCCAAGGAGAACGCGGCGCTGTACGGGGCGAGCTTCAAGGCGCAGTTCATCTCGGGCACCATCCAGCCCGCCATGGGCTTCCTCGCGAACCTGAACTACGTGATCGTCGCGGTGATCGGGGGGCTCCGCGTGGCGTCGGGCACGCTGTCGCTGGGTGACGTGCAGGCGTTCATCCAGTACTCACGCCAGTTCACGCAGCCACTCACACAGGTCGCCTCGATGATGAACCTGCTGCAGTCCGGCGTCGCCTCCGCGGAGCGGGTGTTCGACCTCCTGGACGCGCCCGAGCAGTCGGCCGACCCGGAGGAGTCGCAGAAGGTGGAGCCGGTGCGCGGGCGGGTCGCGTTCGAGGACGTCACGTTCTCGTACACGCCCGACCAGCAGCTCATCACCGGGCTCAACCTGGTCGCGGAGCCGGGCCAGACCATCGCCATCGTCGGCCCCACGGGCGCCGGCAAGACGACGCTGGTCAACCTCCTGATGCGGTTCTACGAGGTGGACGGCGGGCGCATCACGCTGGACGGTGTCGACACGCGCGACATGTCGCGCGACGACCTGCGCTCGTCGGTCGGGATGGTGCTGCAGGACACCTGGCTCTTCAAGGGCACCATCGAGGAGAACCTGCGCTACGGCGTGCCCGATGGTGTGACCGTGGGTGAGGAGGAGTTCCTCGCCGCCACCCGGGCCACCCACGTGGACCCGTTCGTGCGGACCCTGCCCGACGGCTACGACACCGTCGTGGACGAGGAGGGCTCGTCGGTCTCGGCCGGCGAGAAGCAGCTGCTCACGCTCGCGCGGGCCTTCCTCGCCGACCCGGCGATCCTGGTGCTCGACGAGGCGACCTCGTCGGTGGACACCCGCACCGAGGTGCTCGTGCAGGAGGCGATGAACCGCTTGCGCAAGGACCGGACGTCGTTCGTCATCGCGCACCGCCTCTCCACGATCCGCGACGCCGACGTGATCCTCGTGATGGAGCACGGCGACATCGTGGAGCAGGGCTCGCACGAGGACCTGCTCGCGGCCGACGGCGCTTACGCGCGGCTGTACGCGAGCCAGTTCGCGGCCCCGGTCGTGGAGGAGCCGACGATGCCGTGACCGGTGCCCGGCTGCTTGAGCCCAGGGGGTGACCCTGGGTCTGCGGGGTGGGTAGCTCTGGGTAGACATCGTCTACTCGGAGCAACCCACCCCGCAGACGTACGTCCTCCCCGGGGCGTGGTGTCCACCGTTTCGTCGGCCGTGGGGCATTTCGTTGACCGCGAGGCCATATCGTGTTTCGATAATATCGAGAAACGATATGGTGACGAGGACGGGGTGACGACGACGATGATCAAGCGACTCAACGACTACCGACAGAACTTCGAGGTGATGGCGCTCGCGGGCGGCCTGGGGGTCCTCGCCGGCCTCGGGTTCATCGTTCGTGACCTGGTGCGGATACTGCCCAACCGGGACGTCCCGGTCCCTGTAGATCTTGCGGACGTGCCACACGAGGTGCTGCTGGGTGGCACTGCCGCAGCGCAGGCGACGGAGGCGGTGATCCGGGTGTCCGAGCTGGGACCGGTGCCGTACACGGCCGTGCTCACCGCTGCGCTGCTGCCGACGCTGGTGCTGATGCTGGTGGCCGTGTGCTTCGCCGTGCTCGGCAGGTCGTTCGCGAGCGGCGACTTCTTCGCGCCGGGCGGCCTGCGGGCGATGAAGGTCACGTCGATCACGCTCGTGTTCGGCTCCGTGGTGATCCCGACCCTGCAGGTGATGGCCGCGAACAGCGCCCTGGCGAGTGTCGGCGTCCACTTCGGCCAGAGGATGGGCACCGACTGGGTGCTGTTCGCAGCGGGCATACTCCTCGGCACCGTCTGGTATGCGTTCCGGCGTGGCGCTCGCCTGGAGCGGGACACCGAGGGCCTCGTCTGATGCCGACCGAGGACGACGGCCGCGTCCACTGCCGGCTCGACGAGCTGCTCGCGGAGCGCGGTATGACGCTGGCGCGGCTGGCGGAGCTGGTCGGGGTCACGGTGGTGAACCTGTCGGTGCTCAAGAACGACCGCGCCCGGGCGATCCGGTTCTCCACTCTGACGGCGATCTGCGACGTCCTCCAGTGCGAGGTGGGTGACCTGCTCGTGGTGACGCCACGGCAGTGACTCCATGGCAGTGACTCCATGGCAGTGAGGCCCGGCTAGGGTCGGCGCGTGACCTCTCTCTTCACCGCGCCCGACGAAGGACGCACGCCCGACCCCAGCCTGGCGCACCGCCGCGCCGACGCCACGGTGACCCTGCGCGGACCGGACGGTGTGCCGCTGGCCGGCCACGACGTCGTCGTACGGCAGACGCGGCACGCGTTCCTGTTCGGCTGTATCGGATTCGACCTGGTGGACCTCGCCAACGGCACGTCGCAGGACCCGGAGTACGACGGCCGGCTCGCCGACGCATGGTTCGACGTCTTCAACCAGACGACGCTCCCCTTCTACTGGGGCACGTTCGAGCCCGAGCGTGGGGCACCGCAGACGGAGCGCCTGCTCGGCGCGGCACGCTGGTTCGCGGAGCGCGGCGTCGTGGTCAAGGGACACCCGCTGGTGTGGCACACGGTCCAGCCGCGCTGGCTCCGCGACCTGCCCGACGCCGAGGTGGAGCGCCTGCAGCGGGAGCGCATCCGGCGCGACGTCGGGGCGTTCCGCGGCGTGATCGACACGTGGGACGCGATCAACGAGGTGGTGATCATGCCCGTGTTCACCGCGGAGGAGAACGCGATCACGCCTCTCGCGCGCCGTAAGGGCCGCGTCGAGATGATCCGGATGGCGTTCGAGGAGGCGCGTGCCGAGAACCCGGGCGCGACGCTGCTGCTCAACGACTTCGACATGTCCACGGCGTACGAGTGCCTCATCGAGGCGGTGCTGGAGGCCGGGATCCGCATCGACCGGCTCGGCCTGCAGAGCCACATGCACCAGGGCTACTGGGGCGAGGAGAAGACCCTGGCGGTCCTGGACCGGTTCTCCCGGTACAACATCCCGATCCACTTCACGGAGACCACGCTCATGTCGGGCGACGTGATGCCCGCGCACATCGAGGACCTCAACGACTGGCAGGTCGAGTCGTGGCCGTCGACGCCGGAGGGGGAGGAGCGCCAGGCCGACGAGGTGGAGCGCCACTACCGCACCCTGCTGTCGCACCCGAGCGTGGAGGCGATGACCTACTGGGGCCTGTCCGACCGCGGGATGTGGCTGAACGCCCCGGGCGGGCTGCTCCGGGAGGACGGCTCGCGCAAGCCCGCGTTCGACCGGTTGCGGGAGCTGGTCAAGGGCGAGTGGTGGCTGCCACCGACGGCGCTGCGCACCGACGCCGAGGGCCGTGTGCGGTTCGGCGGGTTCCTCGGGGACTACCGGATCGAGGCGGCCGACGGCGAAGCGGGTGCGGCCGAGGTGACGCTGGAGGTGCCGGGCGCCCTCGACGTGTCTGCCGAGCTCTCGCGGGGGTAGGTCTCGACAAGGCTCGATCAGCCATGGCCAGGCTCGACCACCGAGGTTCCGTCGGTCGAGCCTGTCGAGACCCGTCTTGTCAGGACGGAGGTCCGGGCAGGCTCGACCAGCGAGGCTCGACCCGGTGGCTCAGCGCGCGGCGGCGGCCGCGTGCGGGTCCGTGGCGTTCAGCGTCGCGACCACCTGGTCGTAGTCGCCGCGGACCTCGCCGTAGCGCAGGAACCTGACCCGCTCGACCTGGATCTCGTGCGCGTCCGGGTGGGCCTCCAGAAGCGACATCACCTCGTCGGCGAACTCGTCCAGCGGCATCCCGTGCTCGCTCGTCTCCTGACCGGGCATGATCGCGGTCCGCACGGACGGCGGCACCAGCTCCGTGACGGAGACGGTGGTGCCCGCGAACTGCAGACGGATCGTCTCCGAGAGCATGTGGATCGCCGACTTCGTCGCGTTGTACGTCGGCGTCGGCCGGAGCGGGGCGTGCGCCAGGCCCGAGGACACCGTGAGGATCGTCGCGTCCGGCCGGGATGCCAGGTGCTCGGTGAACGCGGCGATCAGGCGGATCGGGCCCAGCAGGTTCGTCGTGACGACCGCTTCGGCGTCGGCCAGGAAGCCCGGCGTGCGCCAGTCCTCGAAACGCATGATCCCGGCCATCGGTACCAGCACGTTGACGTCGGGGAACCGCTCGATGACCTCGGCGGAGGCGGTCCGGATCGAGTCGGGGTCGGTCGTGTCGATGCGGACGCCGGCGAGGCCGTGGTCGGCGGCCAGAGCCTCCAGCGCCGCGGTGCTCCGCCCGCCGACGATCACGGTGTTGCCCCTGGCCTGAAGACGCAGTGCGAGGGCGAGGCCGATACCGCGGGTCCCGCCGGGAAGGAAGATGGTGTTACCGGTGATGTTCATGTCGCTACCGTGCGCCGCCCGCGCCGACGGCGGGAGAGACCTGGCGAACCAGGGACCCACGGTCCCTGGCACCCGTCGGGGGCGCGGCGCACGATAGGCACATGAACCGTGCAGCCCTCGCCGACTTCCTCCGCCGACACCGGGAGGCCCTGCGCCCGTCCGACGTCGGGCTCGTGCCGGGGCCGCGTCGGCGGGCACCGGGACTGCGCCGGGAGGAGGTCGCGGCCCTGACCGGGATGTCCGTGGACTACTACGCGCGCCTCGAGCAGCAGCGCGGGCCGCAGCCGTCGGAGCAGATGCTCGCCGCCCTCGCGCGCGCACTGCGCCTGACCGTCGAGGAGCGGGACTACCTGTTCCGGCTCGCCGGGCACGGGGTGCCGCGGCGCGTTCCGCTCGACTCCCATGTGGCGCCCGCCCTGCTGCGGGTGCTCGACCGGCTGGAGGACACCCCGGCGCTGATCCTGTCGGGGCTCGGGGAGCCGCTGGTGCAGAACCGCCTCGCCGAGGCGATCTTCGGCACCCCGCCGGCCACGGGCCTGGCCCGCAGCTCCGTCTACCGCTGGTTCATGGAACCCGGTTCCAGGAACGTCTACCCGCCCGAGGACCACGAGCGGCAGGGCCGTAGCCAGGTCGCCTCCCTGCGGGCCGCCCACGCCGCGGCGGGCCCGGGCTCGCCCGCCGACGAGATGCTGCGCGTGCTGCTCCGCGAGAGTCCGGAGTTCGTCCGCCTGTGGGAGCTGCACGAGGTGTCGCGGCGCTTCGAGGACCACAAGACGCTGGTGCACCCCGAGCTCGGCCGCATCGACGTGGCCTGCCAGGCGCTCTTCACCGAGGACCAGTCGCAGGCGCTCCTGGTGCTGACTCCCGAGCCGGGCAGCGAGGCGGAGGAGAAGATCCGCCTGCTGGCGGTGCTGGGGCACGAGACGTTCGCGTAGGGCTGTAGTGCGAGGATCGTCCCGTGCACGACAACGACCGCTGCCCCTGCCTCTCCGGTGACACCTACGGCGCCTGCTGCGGGCGCTACCACTCCGGAGCCGCCGCCGCCCCGACGGCCGAGGCCCTCATGCGCTCGCGGTACTCCGCGTTCGCGACCGGGAACGACGCGTACCTGCTGGCGACGTGGGCCCCGCACACGCGGCTGGCCGCCATCGAGACCGGCGACGAGCAGTGGCGGCGCCTGGACGTCCACCGCACGGAGCGCGGCGGCCCGTTCGACTCCACCGGGGTCGTGGAGTTCACCGCCTTCTACCGGTACCCGGCCACGGGCGAGCGCGGCAGCCTCCACGAGACCAGCCGCTTCGTGCGCGAGGGTGGCCGCTGGTACTACGTGGACGGCGCTCGCGAGGCCCGCGATCGTTAAGGCGAGAGGGACCGGTGCCGGGCCGGTGGGATGCCGGTTCTGAGTCGGTGCTGGGTCGGCGGGGGAGCAGCACCCGAGCCGCACGCCCGAGTGCCCTAGATCCAGCCCTCTTCCCAGGCGCGGTGCGCCGCCGCGTGGCGGGTCGCGACCCCGAGCTTGGCCATCGCCGACGACAGGTAGTTGCGCACGGTGCCGGGCGCGAGGTGCACCGCGGCCGCGATCTCCGAGACCTGGGCCCCGGTACGCGCTGCCCGCAGAACCTCCAGCTCGCGGTCCGAGAGCGGGCACTCGTTCTCGGTGAGCGCGGACGCGGCGATCTCCGGGTCCACGTATCGGTGCCCGACGGCGACGTCGCGCACGATCTGCGCCAGCCGGGCCGCCGGCGTGGACTTGGGGACGAACCCGCTCACGCCCGCGGCGAGGGCCCGGCGCAGGACGGCGGGGCGGGCGTGCCGGGTCACGATGATGATGCGCGGCGGCGTGCCGTCGGCCGCGGCGAGGATCTGCGCGGCCGCGTGCAGCCCGTCGGTGGGCGGCATCTCCAGGTCGAGCACGGCGACGTCGGGCCGGTGCTGCGCGGCGAGCCGCACGGTGTCCGTGGTGGTGGCGGCCTGGGCCACGACCCGCAGGTCGTCCTCGAGGTCGAGAAGGGAGCAGAGCGCCCCGCGCAGCAGCTCCTCGTCGTCGGCCAGCAGCAGGCGGATCATCCGGCCACCGTAGCCGTGACCACGAACCGGTCGCCGTCGCCGCACCAGGACAGGTGCCCGCCGATCGTGTCGAGCCGTTCCGCGAGGGACACCAGCCCCGTCCCGTCGCCGGCCCTGGCTGAATCGTTCGGCTCGGCCGTCTCGTTCGGCTCGGCCGCACGCGCGCCGTCGTTGTCGAGGACGAGGCGGGCCCCGGCGCCCTCGGGCACCAGGACGATCGTGGCGCGGGTGGCTCTGCTGTGCCGCAGGAGGTTGGTCGTGGCCTCGCGCACCACCAGGCCGAGGAGGCTGCGCGGCGCCTCGGGGAGGGCCGCGGCGAGCTCGGCGTCGACGTCGGTCCGGACCTCCACGCCCGCCGCCGTCAGGACCTTGGACGCGTTGGCGATCTCGGCGTCCAGCGTGGTGCGCCGGTAGCCCTGCACCAGGGCGCGGGTCTCGCGAAGGGCGTCCCCGGCGAGCTGCTGCACCTCGCGCATCTGCTCGGCCGCCTGTGCGGGGTCGGCCTCCGCGAGCCGCGCCGCGAGCTCGCTCTTCAGGGCGATCACCTGGAGGTGGTGGCCCTGGATGTCGTGCAGGTCGGCGGCGAACCGGAGGCGCTCGTCGGCCACGGCGAGCTGTCCGGCGAGCTGCCGGGCGTCGTCGAGGTGGGCGGCGACCTGCCAGCCGCGGAGCATGCCGAGCATGGCCGGGCCGAACGCCAGCACCATCAGCGCGGGCATCCAGACCGCGTGGCCGACGTCGGGCTCGCCCGTGGACAGGGCGGTGACCAGACCGACCGCCGGCAGGACGACCAGGGCCGCGCCCAGGGCCGCCCACGCCCGCCGAGCGGGCAGGAACATGACGAGCACCGAGAGCGTGGCGGCCGGCGCGATCGACCAGATCCCGAAGTTGCCCAGGGCGAGCGGCACCGCCGCGGCGACCGCCGTCACGCAGCAGGCGGTCACGAGCCAGCCGGTCGACGGCGCCTCGTTCCGGATCCGCCGGCCCAGCAGGACGCCGCACGCGACGATCGTCGCCGCCGTCGACAGGCCCGTGAGGGCGCGCAGTCCCGCGGGGACGTCCGGGTCCAGCACCCAGTCGCCGACGGCGAAGCCCAGCACGCAGGCGACCGTCCCCGCGAGACCCCACCAGACGTTGCGGCGGAAGCCCGCGAGGCCGCTGCTGTCGTCGTCGCCCACGACGGCCGGTGCGCTGCCCATGGCGACATCCTGCCAGCGCCGACGGCGCGGCGGGGTGGCCCGCGTGCGCTCGATGACATCTGTCATATGACCTCGTGACATCCGCCCGCGCTCAGGTGCGGTAAGGCACTACTGGCCGCGGTCGCCGTCGGACAGCGTGGAGACCAGCGCGGCGAGGGACGCCGCACGGACCGAGGGAGACGGAGACATGGCGGAGATGACGACGGCGACGACAGCGACGACAGCGACGACGGCGGACCCAGCTGGGCTGGCCGGCGTGGGTGTGGCGCACGAGGGGCACGCTCACCCGGCGGCTCACGCGGCAGCGACCCCCGGGCGCAAGGTGCTGCGGTTCCTCGCGCACCTGGCCGAGATGGTCGTCGTGATGGTCCTCGGGATGATGCTCCTCGCACCGGCGTGGGACTGGGCGGGGGCGGCGATCGGGGTCGAGGCCGCGCTGGCCCGGCCCGACGTCGCCGCGGTGGTGATGGTCCTGGACATGGTGGCCGCGATGACCGTGTGGATGCGGGTGCGGCGGCACGGCTGGTCCGCGATCTGGGAGATGAACGCGGCGATGGCGGCGCCGTTCGCGGTGCTGCTGGTGCTGTTCTGGGCGGGCGCCACCAGCGCCGGCGACATGATGCTGTGGGGCCACGTGCTGATGGTCCCGGCGATGGCGGGTGCGATGCTGCTGCGGCCGGCGGAGTACACGGAGCACGTCCACGGGTTCGACCTGGTCTGGCTGCGACGCCGGTGGCCGGTGCTGATCGGGCTGGCGCTGCTCGCCGGCACGATCACCGGCGGTACGGGCGACCTGCCGGCGTGGCTGATCCTGGCGATAGCGCTGGTGTACCCGGTGGTGGGCGTCCTGCGGAACCGGATCCGGGGTCGCTCCATGGTGCTGCTGCAGGCGACGGGGCTCGCGGTGTTCGCGGGCATCAGCCTGCTGGCCGGCGCCTTCGTCGGGCAGGAGACCGGGGCGTACGTGCTCGCGGCCGGGCTCGTGGGACACGGCGTGTGGGACGTGTTCCACCACCGGGCGAACGCGGTGGTCTGGCGCTGGTACGCCGAGACCTGCATCGTCTACGACCTGCTGCTGGCCGCGGCGGTGCTCGCCTCGACGATCGGGTCCTGACCTGACCGAGACCCCGGGTGGCGCCGCGCAGCTGCCGGGGGAAGGTCCATGCGAACGGGCTGTGTTGCTGGGAGTAGACCTGGGAGTAGACAGGGTCCACTCCCAGCAACACAGCCCGCACTACATGTGTCTCCCCGGACGCCCCGGCGCCTCGACAGGGTGCGCGACGCCGGGACGCCGCGGTGTCGAGGCGGCGGGTCGCCGCCCAGCGGGGAAGCGGGAAACGCTCACAGGGTCCAGCGCTGGTTGGCCCCGCCGTTGCACGGGTACTGCTTCAGCCGGGTGCTGTTCGCCGTCGACGAGGCCGGCACGTCGAGGCACTTGCCCGAGTGTCGCGGGCCTGCTCGATCGCGGGGATGAGCGCACGATGTACGCGGGCAGCGCGTGGCGGCGCGCGTGTCGCCACCGGGGCCCCCTATTTTTGGGCGCTATGGAGAGCGCGCCGCCCGGCATCCCGACCAGCCCGCAGCCCCACATCCTCGAGCTACGGATCCACGGCATCGCCAACGCGCTGCCGTACGGAGCGCTCGACCTGCCCCGTGGCGAGGTGGTCCAGTCGGACGGCGACGGCCTGGGCAGCTTCTGGACCCCGAGACCGGATGTCGAGGCACGGGACAAGGCGCTCCCGCCGGGCCACGTCCACGCCATCCGGCCCGACGTGCGCCGCGAGGCCTACTCCTGGGGCGCGATGGCGCGGCTCGCCGGCCTTCCGTTCGCCGGAGTGCTCGGCGTCCTCGGGACGCTGGTGGCGCGCCTGCTGTGGGCGGCGATGATCCCGTTCGGCCTGGCGAACGCCGCGTACTGGGCACGCCGCATACCGGCCCCGGAACCCGGCGCGCACGGGCACGGGCAGGCGCACGAGCGCGGCACCGGGCGCCGGGCGGCCGGCAGCCTGCGGCCCGAGGCGACCGCCGCCCTGACCCGGGTGTTCGCCCTCGGGCTGACGCTTCTGTTCGTCTCGGCGGTGGCGACCGTCGCGCTGTCCGTGATCGGCACGCGCTGCATGGGCCTGGCGCCGGTGGAGCCCGACGGCGTGACCCCTGTCTGCGCGCGCGTCCCCGACCTGCTCCACGGCCTGGCGCGGCTGGACGTCGGCGACCGCCTGGCCCTCCTGTCGCTCGTGCCGGTGCTCCTGGTCACGGTGCTGGTGCTGGTGGCGCACAGCGGCCAGGTCCGGTTCGAGTCGAAGTTCTCGGTGATGCGCGCCGGGCGTACGGTGCCGCCGTCGGGCCCGCCGCTGCACCGGGCCGGGTTCTGGTCCCAGCGCACCGGCTCGGGCCTGCTGTGGGCGCACCTGGGCGCGGCCCTCGCCCTGACGGGGCAGTTCCTCACCTGGACGCGGTACGCCGACGCCGGGCTCCCGATGCCCGGTCTGCCCGTGGTCGCCCTGGTGGTGATCCTGGCCGCGTGCGTGTTCGTCGCCCTGCGCACGGACGACGACGGCGTCCAGGCCGTCGTGTCCCGCAGGAAGGGCCGCGCCGGGCTCGGGGTGTTCGCGGCCGGCCTGCTGGTGTGGCTGGTCGCTTGTTACGCCTGCCTCGCCGGACCGCAGCCGAAGACCATGCCAGCGCTCATCGGCATCGACCTCGTGCCCGCGCTGCTCGGCGTCGGGCTCACGGGGATCGCGGCGACCGGCCTGGCCTGGCGCACCACGCGCAGCACGCGGGGCGTCGCCGCCTGGACCCTGGTACCCGTGATCGCCACCGCCTGCGTGGCGGTGGTGCTGGTGGCCGAGCCGGACGCCCCGCTGCGCCATCTGCTCGTCGGCGTGGCGGTGCTCGCCGTCCTGAGCCCGCTCGCGGTGGTGGCGGCGGCGACGCTGCTGCGGCGCCGCGTGTACGAGGGCTGGAACGGCGCGGGCCCCGGTGTGTTCCTGCTGGTGTCCGCAGCGGCCGCGGCGATCTACTCGAGCCTGCTCGTGCTGGGCGTCCAGTGGTTCCTGCGCCACGGGAAGGGCGTGGAGCCCCGCCAGCTCGGCGACGGCATGGTCGGTATCGGGCGTGGTGTGCCCGACCCGGACCTCGTGCGGGTGCCGCCCGTCTACACCGAGTTCGGTACCGCGTCCGTCGTGATCGCGCTGGTGTTCGTGGTGCTGCTGGGGGTGGCGATGGCCGGCCCGTACGTGATGGACGCCGTCCGCTCGCGAGGGCTGTGGATCCCCAAGGCGCCTCGCACGGTCGGTCCGCCCTACGGTCCGGCAGTGCCGGCCTGGCGGGCGGTCGCCGACGCCCCGGACCCCGACGGTGGCCCGAACCCCGTGCTGGAGCGGGTCCTGCGCGGCCGACAGGTCGCCGCGATGTCGCACCGGGCGGAGCTCGCCGGGGGTGCGCTCGCGGCGGCGGCCTACGTCGCCGCGCTGGTCGCGCACGTCCCGCTGATCGCCCAGCACAGCGACACGGGTGACTTCCAGGTGCCGTCGTGGCTATCCGGCCTGGCGGTGCCGGCTCTCGGTGTGCTCGCGGCGACCCTGGTGGCGAGCGCCCTGGCGGGCACCACCAGGGGCGGTCCGTCGCGTCCGTGGGGTCTGGTGTGGGACCTCTTGTGCTTCCTGCCCCGCAGCGCCCACCCGTTCGGCCCGCCGAGCTACGCCGAGCGTGCGGTGCCCGAGGTGCGCTCACGGGTCGACGCCTGGCTGACCGGCGCCGACATCGCCGACGACGCCGAGCGCGAGCGGGTGGCCCCGACCCGGCGCGTCGTGCTGTCGGCGCACTCGATCGGCGCCGCGCTGGCCGCGGCGGTGGTCCTGATCCGCGCGGGCAACCCGGTGCCCGACACCGTCGACGGACGGGTCGGCCTCCTGACCTACGGCACGCAGCTGCGCCCGTTCTTCGGCCGGTTCTTCCCGGACCTCATGGGCCCGACGACGACCGGCACGCCGCCGTGCGCCGGACCTGCCTGGTCGGCGGACCCGTGGGGCGGGCAGACCGCTGGTGGTTCCGGACCCGGGGCGGCCCAGGCGGCGCCGTTGACGCCGGAGCGCCCCGAGCCCGGCTCGGGGGTACAGGCCACGCTGATGTCACTGCTGACCTGCGGTACGAAGCCCGCGTGGGTGAACCTGTGGCGGCGCACCGACTTCATGGGCTTCCCGGTGGTGGGCTACGGGCTGAACGACGTGGACCGCGGTGCGGAGGAGATGGACCGGTCGGCCTATCTCTTCGCCGTGGCGGCCCACTCGGGATACCAGACGTCGTGGGCGTACCACGTGGCGCTGGACGAGGTGGTCTCTCGGCTGGCGCCGGCTGGGCCGTCGGGTGCCCAGCCGGCGGTCACGCGGCGAGGGGAGCCGGGCTGACGACGTCGCGCAGCCGGGCCAGTGCCGTCTCGAGGATCTGAGCCACGCGCTCCTTGGTCACGCCCAGGCGGCGGCCGATCTCGTCGAGGGTCCGCGTGGTGCCGTCCAGGAGGCCGAAGCGCATCTCCAGGACCCGGGCCTCCACGGCGTCGAGGTGCCGCAGGGCCTGCCGGACACGGCGGCGCAGCATCGTCTGCTCGGGCGTGGGGCCGTTCTGGTTCGCTGCCTCGGCGTGCTCGGCGGCGGCGACCGCGCGAACGATCGAGCGGCGCACCCAGCGGGTGGCGTAGGCGGCGAACGTGCCGTGCGCGGGGTCGTACGAGTCCGCGGCGCGCACGAGACCGACATTGCCCTCCTGGACGAGGTCCATGAACGGCAGGCGGCCGGAGTAGGTGCTCGCGACGGCCGGTACGAGACGGAGGTGGGCGAGGACAAGACGCTCCTTTGCGTATTGCCCGTCCTTGACCTGAGCTTCGAGCCGCACGCGGAAGCTGGGGGAGACCGCAGTGGAGTGGAGGGTGCGTGCGGCGTCCGCTCCGGCGATCGCGCGCTCGAGGAGGGACTCGAGCTGCGCGTCGTCCAGGGACGGCGTGCGCTCGATCATCGCAGCGTAGGACGGGGGCAACGCGGGGTGCGGACTGTGTTCCTTGCTGCGGCGCGCGCGGGACGACCGGGAATTTCGGGTAGTTCTCATCGCAACTCTCCTCACGAGCGGGACGAACTTTCCTTGCCCGGAGCATATGGAGTCTTGGGGCCGGGGGGAAGCATGGAGGATTTCGCTGTGAGAGATAACGGGACGATAACGGCGTGCCAGCGCGGTTCCGCGCGGAACCCGGGTTCCAGTCGCACGGCAACCCGGTTCCGACCACGGGTCCGCACGGGGTCCACATGACAAGCATGGGGCCGTCCCGGGACACTCGTGCCATGGGCCCGCGCGCGTTCCGCTGGGTGTTGCACGTCGACCTCGACCAGTTCCTCGTCGCGGTCGAGGTGCTGCGGCGCCCGGAGCTCGCCGGGAAGCCGGTGATCGTGGGCGGGCGCGGCGACCCGACCGAGCGGGCGGTGGTCTCGACCGCGTCCTACGAGGCGCGTGCGTCCGGTGTCGGGTCGGGCATGCCGCTGCGTGTCGCGGCACGCAAGGTCCCGGACGCAATCATCCTGCCCGTCGACCACGAGGCCTACCTCGAGGCGTCCGGGCACGTGATGGACACCCTCCGCGGGCTCGGCATGGTGGTGGAGGTGCTCGGCTGGGACGAGGCGTTCCTGGGCTGCGACGCGGACGACCCGGAGGCGGTCGCCCACCGCGTGCAGGAGGCGGTCCTCACCGCCACGGAGCTGCACTGCTCGGTCGGCATCGGCGACAACAAGATCCGCGCGAAGATCGCCACCGGGTTCGGCAAGCCGTCGGGTGTCTTCCGCCTCACCGAGGAGAACTGGTTCGAGGTGATGGGGGCCCGGCCCACGATCGACCTGTGGGGCGTGGGCACCAAGGTGTCCAAACGCCTCGCCGCCCACGGCATCCTCACCGTGGCGCACCTCGCCGCGGCCGACGGCGAGGTGCTCGTCGGCGAGTTCGGACCCCGCATGGGCGCCTGGTACGGCGACCTGGGCCGCGGGCACGGCTCCGCCGTCGTCGACGACGCGCCCTGGGTGGCACGGGGGCACAGCCGCGAGACCACCTATCAGCAGAACCTCACCACACCCGAGCAGGTGGAGGCGGCCCTGCGGGACCTCGTCACGCAGGTGCACGCCGACACCGAGGCGGAGGACCGGCCGGTCCTCCGCATGGGGCTCAAGGTGCGCTACGCACCCTTCTTCACGCAGACCTGGTCGAAGAAGCTCCCGGCCCCGACGCGGTCGCTCGGCGAGATGACCACCGCCGTTCTTGCCCTCGCGGCGGGGATGGAGCCCGGTCGCGAGGTGCGTCTGCTCGGCGTGCGCGCGGAGATGGTCATGCCCGACGGCGGCGACACGACCGAGCGCACGCCCGTCCGCGGACGGATCTGACCGGCGGATCCGACCCTGCCCGACATCGGTTCACCGGTCAGGGAGAATGCTCGGGTGACCACCCTCGACGTCGTCCGCGTGGACGACCCCGCCGACGAGCGCCTCGCCGACTACAACAGCCTCACCGACGTGGTGCTGCGCTCCAAGCACGAGCCGGCCAAGGGCCTCTACATCGCCGAGAGCTCGACGGTGATCCGGCGTGCGCTGGCCGCCGGACACCGGCCGCGCTCGTTCCTCATGGCGCCGAAGTGGCTGGACTCGATGAGCGACCTGATCGCGGAGACCGGCGCGCCCGTCTACGTCGCCGAGGAACCGCTGCTCAAGGAGATCACGGGCTTCCACCTGCACCGCGGGGCTCTCGCGGCGATGCACCGGCCGCCGCTGCCCGGCGTGCACGAGCTCCTGGCGGGCGCTCGCGGGGGAGCGGGGGCACGCCGCGTCGTGATCCTCGAGGACATCGTGGACCACACGAACGTCGGTGCCGGCATGCGTGCGTGCGCGGCCCTCGGTGTCGATGTCGTGCTGTTCACCCCGAGCTGCGCGGACCCCCTGTACCGGCGGGCTGTCCGGGTCTCCATGGGCACCGTGTTCCAGGTCCCGTGGACGCGGATCGACCCCTGGCCCGGCGGCATCCAGGCCTTGCACGAGCACGGCTTCAAGGTGGCGGCGCTCGCGCTGGAGGACGACTCGATCTCGTTGGACGACCTGGTGGCCGACCCGCCCGACAAGATCGCGCTGGTGCTCGGTACCGAGGGAGACGGTCTGAAGGCTCGCACGATCGCGGAGTGCGACATGACGGTCCGCATCCCGATGACCGGGGGAGTCGACTCCCTGAACGTCGCGTCGGCCGTGGCGGTCGCCGCCTGGGCGACGCGGGTGCCGGACAGCGATAGCTGAACGGCTACCGTGGCCATCGTCGGCGGATAGGCTCGCGCAGTGCTCAAGGAACTGGACGCCATCAACTGGGAAGGTTTGCGCGGCGCCTACGGGCCCGCGGGCGACGCGGCCGAGATCTTGCGACGGCTTGCTTCGCCCGACAAGGGGGTCGCGGGTGAGGCGCTCGATGAGTTCTTTTCCTCGATCTGGCACCAGGGAACGGTCTATCCCGTGACCGCGGTCGCGGTGCCATTCATCGTGGAACTGGCCGCGGGTCGTGCTGTTCACCACCGGGATGCTCTGTGCTTCGCATTGGGCGCGTTCGGAGATCCGAACATGAGCGACGGCAGCGCCCTGCCCGCGGTGCGGGCGGCCTTGCGAGCCCACTCGGACTCGCTCCTGCCGCTGCTGGAGGACCCCGAAGAGGCTGTCCGTGAGGCTGCCACCTACGTAGTCGCCCACTCGGGTGGCGGTGACAAAGCTGCGTCGGCTCTGGTCGCGCGGCGGGAGGTAGAGGACGACCCGCGGGTCCAGGCGGGCATTGTGCTGAGCCTGTGCGCTGTCGAGCCTGCTGTCGGGCTCCCAGTGGCCGAGGCCGCGGTGCAAGATCCGTTCCCGGTTCCGCTCGCTGCGGCCCACGCGCTCCTCGACGCCGGGCGCGCGGTGCCTGGCGAGGCGCTGGAACACCTCGCGGCCGCGATCGGGCGGGAAGCGGAGTGGAGCGGCGCCTGGACGGAGTCCTTCACGCGGTTCGACGGTGTGATCGAACGCCTCGACGCTGTTGCCGCGCGGACTGTTGTCACGATGATGGGGACTGGCTCTGCGCAGAGTCGTGTCCGTCAGGCGGAGAACCTTGCCCGCCGCTCGCGTGCTAGCCGGTCGGCCGCGCGGGAGTCTGTTGGGCACCTCCGCGAGCTTCTGGCCGACGACGACACGGGCGTCGTGGCGGCTGCTGTCGCTGCAGCTGCCGATGCTGGTCACGCGGTGTCGAGCCTGGCGCCGGAACTGGCGCACCTGGCACTCGGCGATGTCGCTGACCACCGCGGTCCTGCGAACATGGCGATCGCTGTCCTGACTCGGCTCCGGGACGACCGCGTCATTCCAGCGCTGAGCGCTGCATGGGAACGCGGTCAGTCGCCGGACGCGCTGCGGCTGCTCGGCGACAACATCCCGTCCTTCGACCCCGACTTGCTGACCGTTATCCGCGACCGGCTGGCGACCGTACTTGATGCCTCGGCGAGCGAGCGCGACCAGTGGGCAACTCCCACAGGCTGGCCGGACGGTCCTGCTCCGCTTATCGCGGTCCTCGGGGGCTGGGGGCCGGCTGCGGCGCCCGCCCTCGACGTCCTCGTCGACGCGCTCCCCGTGGCTCCGCATGCCGTTCCCATCGCACTGGCTGCGATCGGCCCAGCTGCCCGTGACGCAGAGGCTCCGCTCCGTGCGGCGGCCGATGTCGACGGGCTTCCCGCGCTGCGGGCTGCCGACGCCTTGCGCCAGCTGTGTCAGGATCCGGCGCCGCTCGTTGCGGTGGCGGCAGGGCTCCTGGACAGCGGCCATCGGTTCACCGACTGGGATCTGAACTTGGTCGCCGAGGCCGGACCTGACGCGGCGTCGCTGGTCCCCCGCCTGCGCACATACCTGACGGGACGCGCTGCCGAGACCTACCCGGACCGTGAGCTCCAGGTCGCTGCTGCTCGCGTGGTCTGGCGCGCAGTCGGGGGCATCGACGTCGTGGCCCCGACTCTGGACGCGGTGCTGCGAGCGGGGGAGAGGTCCGCGGCCCGAGCGGCTGAGTTGTTGGCGGAGCTTCCGTCTGAACTCCTCGGAGCGTTTGTCCCAGTGTTGCGCGATCTCGTAGAACGCACTGAGCCCTTCCACGGCGCTGCGCGGGTTCCGGCGGCCCGCGCGCTCTGGCGGGCCGGCGCTGCTACAGCTGGTCTTGTTCCGCTGCTCCTTGAGGAGATCGCGGGCCCGTGGGGCAGCTTCGACGGCGTGGACCTGCTCGCTGAGATGGGCGACGCCGACGCCATTCCCGGACTGCGCGCGCTTGCGGAGCGGGACACCCGCGTCGTGACCTCCGGCAGCTGGGACAGTCTCGTCTGGGAGGACGACACCCTGCGTCGGAGACTCCTCGATGCGATCACCACGCTACAAATCATGAGCCGGAGCACGGGCAACCGAGGGTGAACGTGGTCCCTCCGACGTCCAACACGCCGCACTGACTAGGTGGCTTGATCTTGGTAGCCAGCTCATCAGTGCAGATCGAGCAGTAGAACGGAAACTCGCCCTGCTTCGAGTTCGATTGCGGGCCAGTGCATCTCCTTTGTCGGCGGGCGACACATCCCGTCGTCGCATCGGGAATATCCTCGAGGTGCCGGGCGTTGAGTGGGTGGTTGCAGTACGCACACCCGGGTCGTGTAATTCGGGGTGGGTCTGTACGGGCGGTGTGTTTACCGCAATAATTGAACAGCGATCGTTGGTTGAGCTAGCCAGCGGTGGTGGGTTCGAAACCCTTACCCTGATAGGGACGCTCGCGGCCGTCATCCCCTTTGCCTTTGCCCACATGTTGAGCGAAGCCCGGGCGCGAAAGCGCTCAGCAAGGAGGAAGAATATGACAGGTGAAACCTCATCAAGGTTGCAGCAAATCCGCCGATCCCTAGGTAGTTTCTCGCAGTCCATGCTGGTAACGATCTGGACAGTAGGCACGGGGGCTCTGGCGAGTCCGCTGGCATCCTGAGTCAACGATCACTGACGACAACGCCCTCCGGCGAACCGGAGGGCATTGTTTGTTTGTACGGATCGTGTACGTCCAGAAGCCGAGCTTCGGCCAGACTCTCAACCGGAGCATCCGATCAAACTCGGGCAGGACAATGCGCCGCTATCTGGAGGTCGGCCGTTTAAGGGAGAAGTCCAGGACGCGGACAGCGATCACATGGGCGTGGTCGAGGCCACGTCGGTCCTGATGGAGAGTCGTCGTGTCGAGGCGCTGTCAGATGAGCACCTCTCGAACGGCGCCTCCTGTCGTCGACGAGAGCAGCCGGAGAGTAGGGACATAAGAGGGGCTCCGGGTGTCGTCCCACTCGTAGGCGGTGACACGTATCCGCTGCACGGTGATGTCTCCGGTAACCAGTGACGCGGGCCGGTAGGAACCACGCCGCGAAGAGTCCGCGCCCAGTCCCTAGTTCGCCCGATCACCGTCGTTGGTTGCCTCGATCTCGTGCGGCCGCTTCGCGGCTGTGCGCTCGTCGGCAGTCAGTCGTGATCGGGCTCGGCAGGCGGCGCGTCCCGGTCAGCTTTCCCGCGCGTGTAGAAATCCTGAGCGCTTGGTGATCCGCAGGCCCGGCAGATCTGCTCCCAGGTGGCGCCGTCCTCACGCGCGGCCCGCATGGCACGCGCGGCCCGCATGGCCTGCCACCGGCCGTCGATCAGATCCTGGACGACAGCGGCGTTGGTCCCCGAGAGCGTAGAGCGCAGACACCATGGTCATCTCGTCGAGCCGGCGGCGTCAGCGGCCGGATCCGAATATCTCGGTCGTTCGAGGGACCGGCCGTGCAAGGCCCAGCTTCGTCATCGACGAGAGAGGGCTCTTGCTGTCCGAGCTCCTCCCAGTGAGGACATTGTGCACCGTTCCTACCGAGATGCCGATCGATCGTGCGATGGTGCGGATCGGCTCGCCCTGCTCGCGAAGCGACAGGATTCCGGCGCGCCTGTCGCCGTTGACCACTGTTGGTCGGCCGCCAACATCACCACGTTCGCGCGCCGCTTGCAGACCGGCCTTGATCCTCTGACTGAGGAGTCTGCGACGCAGTTCGGCGATTTCTCGGCCGTGGTCCAGGAAGAGTGATCGTTCGGTGTGATCGCCGGCGGCCATGCCTTCGAGAGGACCTGGGTGGCGACAACGGTGCAGCCCGGGGTCGATATCGTGACCCGGTGAGTCGACTCCCTGAACGTCGCGTCGGCCGTGGCGGTCGCCGCCTGGGCCACGCGCGTGCCGACCGGCAACAGCTGAGCCGTCCGGAGGTGGGTCACGTGGGCAACGAGAGCGGTCCGGCACTGCGGTCGACGCGTGCGCAGTGGGCCTGGCTGCCCGGGCTGGCGGCGGCGGGGTGCCTGGTCGCAGCAGTTGTGGTCGGCGGGCATCCTGTCGCCGGCCCGGTCGTCGCCGGAGTCTCTGTCGTTCTGGTTGTCGTTCTGGTTGTCGTGCAGGGTGCCGGGCTCTTCGGGCGGCGTGGTCGCCCGCCGTCTGGTGCTCCGAGCGGCGCCGCACTCGCGGTGTGCCTCGTGGCGGCGATATGGATGCTGCGGGGCGCCGGAGTGGCGCTCGAGGCTGTGGGGGTGGCCGGTGCGACCTCGGTGGCGCTGTGGCCGATCCCGCTCGTCGGTGCCGTCGGGCTGTACGTGCTGGCGAGCCGGGTACGAGCACTGGGACTCGTGGACGACTGGTTCCGCCGGGGCACGATGAACAGGTCGGGACTGTGGTTGACCGCCGCGATCGTGCCGGTCTCGGCGCTGGCTCTTGTGGTGTGGTCCTGGGCGGTGGGCGAGGACGGCAGTGGGCATGACTCGTACCGCCAGCTCCTCGCCGACCAGGGTCCCGTCGTCGTCGTGCTGGGGGCGCTCGCGTTCTCGTTCGTCAATGCCGCTGCCGAGGAGTGCGCGTACAACGGGGTCGCACAGCGGGCGTTCGGTCGCGACATGCGCGGCGTGGTCGCCGTCGTCCTCGCTGCCGTGATGTTCGGCGCGTCCCACTGGTACGGGTTCCCGAGCGGCTGGTGGGGGGTCTTCCTCGCGGCAGGGTACGGGCTGGTCCTGAGTGCGTTGCGTCATGTCTCGCACGGGCTGCTGCTTCCGTGGGTGGCACATGTCCTCGCGGACCTCACGATCGTTGCCGTGCTCCTGATGATCTGGTGACGTCCGTGGTCCCCGCAGGCGGTTGTCCCCCGTGCGGACTACGGAGAAGTGTCCCCACCGCGGGGACCCGCCGCGCGGCGGTCTTCCATAGGTTTCTGGCAACGGCGTGAGTGCGTCGTGGCACGCCGAACTGGAAGGCACGACGTTGAAGACGATGCGACGGTCAGCGGGAGCCGGTACCCGCCGGAGACTTACCAGGATGATGATCGCGGGGGCGCTCACCGTCGCCGCGCTGGCGGCCTGTGGCACGGCCCCGGGCGTAGGCACGGCGGTTGCGGACGCACCACTGGTCGTCGCCGAGGCGGCCGCCACGCCGCGCATCACCTGGGGAAAGTGCCCGCCGCTGGCGGAGGGTGCCCCGAGCCGTGACCCCCGGCTCACCTGCGGAACGGTGCGGGTTCCGCTCGACTACCGCAACCCCGGTGGGGAGAAGATCGAGGTGGCCGTCTCGAAGCTGCCGGCGGCGAAGTCCCGCGACCGCCGCGGTGTGCTGCTGCTGAACCCGGGCGGCCCGGCGTCGCCCGGCCTCGACACACCGGGTGCCGTGGCGCTGACCTTGCCGCCGTCGGTCCTCGCGGCCTACGACCTGATCGGTTTCGACCCCCGTGGGGTCGGGCACAGCACCCCGCAGAGCTGCGGCTTCGACGACCCGTCTCTCGCCGGCCTCTTCCCGTACCCAGCCGCGGACGGTTCGATCACCACGAACGTCGACCACGCCCGCGCCGACGCCGAGCTGTGTGCGACGAACGCCGGCGAGAAGCTCCGGTACTTCACCACCGCCAACACGGCCCGCGACATGGACCGTATCCGCGCGGCGCTCGGTGAGAAGAAGATCTCCTACTGGGGCCAGTCCTACGGCACGTACCTCGGCGTCGTCTACGAGTCACTGTTCCCGAAGCGTGCCGACCGGGTGGTCCTCGAGGGCAACGTCGATCCCACGAAGGTCTGGGCCGACGCGAAGGACAACTGGGGCAAGGCCATGTCGGAACGCTTCCCCGACGCGGCGCGGGTCGCCGCGGCTCAGGACGCCACGCTCGGTCTGGGCGGCACCGTCGACGAGGTGACCCAGACCTACCTCGCACTCGCCGAGCGCCTGGACCGCACTTCCGCGCCCGTCCCCGGCACCCCACAGGCCCTGACGGGTTCGATGCTGCGCACCGTCACCTACAGCCTCCTGCTGGACAACGCGACTCTCCCGGTGCTCGCCCAGTTCTGGAAGGCGGCCGCCGGGCTGGCCGACGGCACGCTCACCGAGGCGGACGGCCAGGTGCTGCAGCAGGTGTTCACGGCACCGCCGCCGACCCCGGGCGTGCCCGCTGACAACCAGGCGACCATGTTCCTCGCACTGACCTGTGGTGACGCATCCTGGCCGGCCGACGTCGGCGAGTACGCCCGCCGCACCGCCGAGGACCGCGCGGCCTGGCCGCTCACCGCGGGGATGCCCGCCAACATCTGGGCGTGCGCGTTCTGGCCGAAGCCGATCGAGGCACCCGTCCGCGTGACCGACAAGGGACCGCGCAACACGCTGATCCTGCAGAACCGCAGGGACAACGCCACTCCGTGGGAGGACGGCCTCGGGCTGTACGAGGTCCTCGGCAGGCGAGCGGCGTTCGTCGGCGCGGACAACGGCGGGCACTACGTCTACGGCCAGGGCTCCGCGTGCGTGGACGAGGCGACGGTGAGGTTCCTGACCACCGGCCGGCTGCCGCACAAGAAGGTCATCTGCACCGACGTCGCCTGATCCGGTCCCGGACGGTCCCGACCTCTACGGGCCGGGACCGTCCGTCCGAGCGCCGTGGTGGCAGTGGCGTCCTTGGTCGGCGCCCGGGCGGCGCGCGCCTGAGCTGGGTTCAGAGCAGCTGGGTTCAGAGCAGCTGGGACCGACGGCGGGGCTCCGCGGCCTCGCGCTTGATCTCCTCCTGGCGCTCGTGCCAGCCCCTGAACTTCTCCTGTGCCTCGAGCTCGGCGGCGCTCGGCGCCAGGCCGACCACGAGGAGCAGCAGGATCGTGCTGATGGTGACGCCGATGATCAGCGGGCCGAGCAGCGCGGCGACGGACACGCCGCCGTCCGGGACGATGACGGTGCCGGTGACGACCTCGGCGCGCATGGCGGCCATGCCCGTGTAGTGCATGCCGGAGACGGCGATGCCCATGATGAGCGTGGCGCCGGTCCCGGCGACGAAGTTGTGCACCTTCGCCGAGAGCCAGAGTCCCGCGGTGGCGGCGACGATACCGATGAGCACCGACATGACCACGGTGGGCAGGTCGTAGGTGACCTCGACACCCACGTGCAGCGCGCGCATACCGAGGTAGTGCATCGCCGAGATACCCAGGCCGGTGACGGTGCCGCCGGCGACGAGCGCGAACGGCCCGACGCCCGCTGTGCGGATGATGAACAGGCCGAGGCCCACCACCGCGATGGCGAGCAGGCCGCTGGCGATCGTGAGGGGGACGTCGAAGCGGGTCTCGGTGCCCCGGATGTGGAACCCGAGCATGGCGACGAAGTGCATCACCCAGATGCCGGTGCCCCCGATCGAGACGGCGCCGAGGGCGAGCCAGCCGGTGCTCGCGAGGCCGTGGGAGACCCGCGCCCGCGCGGTGCAGGTCAGGCCGACGGCGCACCCGGCGCACGAGAGCAGGAACGAGAGGATGGGCGTGACCCAGCCCAGCGCGAAGTGGTCGATCATGGTGAGGCTCTCCAGCGAGTACGAGGGAAGCGTGCGGCCTGCCGTGGACGGTGGGCGACGACGGCGGGGGTGGCCAGACCGTTGCCCAGGCCGATCGCTACCAAGTAAAGAGGTCAGTGGGGTGAGATGCACTCTTTGTACAGGGTTAACTTCGCGATGGCTGGGGTGATCTTTCCTGAACCCCAAGGTCCTGTTTCCCGCCCGCTGCCTCTTCGTGATAGAGGGCTTCGGCTACCTCGTCAAGGTGACGTCCGACGCATGGAAGGGGTGGCACAGGGCGCACAAAGTTAGGTTAGGCTCACCGTCGTGACCACCAAGACCGAAGGGCTGGCAGTCAAGCCCTCGCGAATGTTCGACGTCGAGGTAGCGCGCGTGACGCGCCTCTGCCCCTCCTTCGTCCGCATCACGTTCCGCGGGCCGGACCTGGACAAGTTCGCGGACAACGGCCGCGACCAGCGCATCAAGCTGCTCCTCCCGTCAGCCCGTGGCGGCTGGGACGGCCTGCGCCGCGACGACCCCGACTGGTACGCCGCGTGGCGCTCGCTCCCGGACGAGCAGCGCAACCCGATGCGCACCTACACGGTCCGCACGGTGCGCCAGGACATGCGCGAGGTCGACGTCGACGTCGTCATGCACGGCGACACCGGGCCGGCGTCGCGCTGGGCGCTCAATGCGGTCGCGGGCGACCCGCTGGTCATCATGGGCCCCAACGCCGAGTACGAGGGCGTCCACGGTGGCGTCGAGTTCGCTCCGCCGTTGTCCAGCCACGCGCTGCTGCTGGCCGGTGACGAGACCGCCGTGCCCGCCATCGCCGCCATCTGCGAGTCGCTGCCCGCCGATGCCGTGGGCGAGGTCTTCCTGGAGGTGCCCCACCCCGAGGACGGCTGGACGCTCGCCGCTCCTGAGGGCGTGCGCGTGCACTGGCTGGCTCGCGACGGGCGCGAGCACGGCGATGTGCTGATCCCCGCCGTACAGGACGCCGCGGACCGGCTGCTCGCCATGGGTGTGCGGCCGTCGTCGGACACGGCTCCCGCGCTGACCGCTGCGGGCGTGGACCTGTCGGGCGAGGTGGACGACGTCGACATCGACACCGGGATCCTCTGGGAGGTGCCGGTCGACGAGGCGGGCCGCCCCCTGGCGCAGGACACCGTGCTGTACGCGTGGCTCGCGGGCGAGGCGGGCGTCATCAAGACGCTGCGCCGATACCTCGTGAGCGAGTGCCAGGTGGACCGCAAGTCCGTGGCCTTCATGGGCTACTGGCGCAAGGGCCGCGCGGAGAACTGACCTCGGCGGCTACCGATACCCGCATTCCCTCCGTCGCCCCCGTGCCTCTCCTCATACGTTTCCTCCCGCGCGCAGGTGCCCGATATCGCGTTGGCCCCCAAGAGCCGAGGTCAGTGTGGTAAATATCGGACCCTGACGTTCGGGAGGACGTATGGGTGCGACGAGGCAGCCTGCACAGAAGACCGAGCGCCGGGAGGGCTCCCGGCCGTGGTGGGGGGATCACCGGACGACGGTGTTCGCGGTGTTCGGCACGGTGGCCGGGATCTGCACTGCCGCGATGGGCGTCGTCGACCGGAGCACCCAGATCGTGCTCCTGGTCGTCTCCATCGGCCTCTTCCTGGCCGGCCTGGCGGGTCTCGTCAGGGTGTCGACGTACACGCGCTGGTTCGCGGCGGCGTGGAAGTGGGCACGGGGACACCGGATCGTCGTCGTCGTGGTCACCGTCGCCGTGCTGGTCGCCTCGACAGGTGTGGCGTTCGGGTTGCAGTCGGCCCGGTCCTGCGAGGACCCCACGGAGGTGGCGGTCATGGTCCCGGAGGACGGCGCTGCCGGCTTCACCGCGGTGGCGGACGCCTTCGAGCGGGACTCGGTCACCCCGTTCTCCTGTCCCCGGTACCACGTGACCACCTTCGGCATGGGCTGGCCCGCGCTCCGCACCGCGTTCGAGTCGGGCTGGGGAGCGGCGGCCGGCCAGGACGGTGCCGCCTCGCTGGACCTCGGTCCCCGGCCGGACGTGTGGCTGGCGGAGTCCCGGGCGCAGGCGGACATCGTGGCCCCGCGCGGGGCGGGTAACGGCTTCACGGTCTCCGGCCCGGCGCTCGTGGCCGGCTCGCCGCTGGTCCTCGCCGTGCCGGAGCCGTACGCGGAGGCCTTGGGGGCGACGACGAAAGAGGGCGACACGGCCCAGAAGCTGATGGCGGCCGCGGAGGCGGCGGGGCTCGACGTCGTCCGGGCCAGCCCGGACGCGTCCTTCGCCGCCGCGCTGCACACCGAACGGCTCTACGCCGAGACCGAGACCGGGGAGCGGGAAGCGCTGGAGCTCGACCTGGGGCACGCCCTCGAACGGGCAGGCCTGCCGCTCGGGACCGACGGTGCGCTGCTGTGCCGGCTCGACGAGCTGTCCCGGGTCGAACCGCCCCCGGTGGCGGTCCTGACCAGCGAACGTGCGATGGTCGACCGCGGCGCGGCCTGCCCGGCCTCGGCCGCCGGCGGCAGCGACGCCGCCCTGGTCCCGTTCTACCCCCACTCCGCCGTCGGCCTCGACTACCAGGCCCTGCGGCTGACCTGGTCCGACGCGGAGCCGTCCGGGCGCAGGGCCGACGCGGCGTCGGCCTTCGTCGAGTGGCTCGGGACGAGCGACGGGCAGGTCGCGCTCGACCGGCTCGTGGGCGTGCGACGCCTGGGCGGACAGCGGCCGTCGGGCGACGACGGCCCCTTGCCCGGCCTGCAGGACGCGCCGGTGGTCGAGCCCGGCAAGGGGGTCGTCGCGCACACGCGCGTGACGTCGGCGGAGGAGCAGTACCGCGCGGCCCGTCGCCCGGCCCGGGTGCTGGTCCTGGTGGACGCGTCGGCGTCCATGGGCCGCCCGGCGGACGGTGACCGGCTGCGCATCCACGTCGCCGAACGCGGCGTGCTCGGCGCGCTCGGCCACCTCAGCGGGTCCGACCAGGTGGGGATCTGGTCCTTCTCCGGGGACGCCGGGTCGAGCCCCCGGCCCATCCTCGGCATGACCGCGAGCGACGTGGCCGAGCGCGAGGCGCCGGAGCTGCTGCGGGAGGAGCTGCGGCCCGACGGCCGCACGCCCCTCTACGACGCGATCGACGCCACGACGTCCGAGCTGGTCCGGCGGGACCCGGACGGCGCGTCCCGCAAGCACCTCACCGCGGTGGTCGTCCTGACCGACGGGGAGAACCTGCCGGGGGAGGGAGCGGGCGCGGAGCTCTCGGCGGCCGACCTGATCCGCTCCGCCCGCACGGAGGCGGCGTCGGGCGTGCGGGTCTACATCGTGGCGGTGGGGGAGGCGTCGTGCCAGGTGAGCGACCTGCGACAGATCGCGGCGGAGTGGGACGGCGAGTGCTGGGACTCCTCGTTCGGCGAGCTGGAGGACACGCTGGCCAGCCTGTTCGGACAGCTGGGAGGTCGGTGACGTGACCGGTGGTGCGGCGGGCAACGGGCATGGGAACGGGCATGGGAACGGGCATGGGAACGGGCATGGCAACGGGGCGCACGGCGTGATCACCCGCAGGGGTTTCATCGTGGGCGGCGCGGTCGGGCTCCTGGCCGGGGCGGGGCTCCCGCTGGGCCTCGAGCGGCTGTTCGGTGGTGCCGCCGACCTGGAGACGTTCTCCCAGGGCGACCACCTCACCATCCTCAGCGGCCGCGACCAGACCGACGGCGGGCAGCGCCGGCTGCTCGTGGAGCTCTGGAACCGGGTGCACGAGCGGCACCCCGCGCAGATCGTCGAGGTGTCGAGCAACGCCGACCTCGCCTACAGCACGATGCTGTCGGCCGCGCAGGCCCGCGAGCCGCGCTACGACGTCTACAACCTGGACATCCCGTGGGTGCCGCAGTTCGCGCAGAGCGGCTACCTCCGGGAGCTCGACGGCGCGACGCGCGGCGGGTTCCTCGGCGAGCCGTGGGCGGCCGGCACCTGGGACGGCGGTACGTACGCGCTTCCCTTCAACTCCGACGTCGGGCTGCTGTACTGCAACCTCGACCTGATCGCCGAGTACTACGAGCAGGAGGTACCGGCGACCGACCCGATCCCCCTGCACCACGGCTGGGCCGGCCTGGAGACGTTCGCGCACGAGGTCTTCGCCGAGGTCGGCGGTGACGCCGAAGGGCTGAGCCGACCACCGGTCGACACGGCGATCGCTCTCCAGCTGGCCGACTACGAGGGCTTCACGGTCAACCTCTGGGAGATCCTGCTGGGCACGGGCGCCGTCTCGGTGGACGCGACAGGGCGACCGGTCTTCCAGGATGTCGACATGATCGGCGACACGGTCGACGGCCTGGCACGGCGGCTGCGTGCGTCGGCGGACGGGCCGAGCGGGACCGCGGCGTCGCTCGCGTTCGACGAGCAGGGCTCGCTGGCCGCCTTCGCCGCGGGACGCGCCGTCTTCCTGCGGCACTGGCCGCGGGCGCTGCGCCTGCTGCGAGGGAGTGACGCCGCGCCGTTCCGGGTCGGGTTCATGCCCGTACCGGGCGGAGGCGTGCTCGGCGGGCAGAGCCTCGCCGTGGCGGCGGCCTCCCGGTACCCGGTGGCGGCGCGGCGCCTCGTCGAGTTCCTCACCGACGAGCGCAGCCACCAGCTCATCTTCGAGCGCGGGGGGTTCGCCGCGAGCCGCGAGGCGCCGTACCGCGACCCCGAGGCGCCCTGGGCGCTGGAGCCGGCGACGGACGGGCTCTCCGCCTCACTCGTGGACTACGCGACGGGGAAGGGGGCCGAAGGCACCAACGACCCGGAGCGCAAGGCCAACGACGCGTTGCGGCTGGCGATGGACGGTGCGTCGCCCCGCCCTCGTCTGCAGCACTACGTGGAGCTCAGCGAGGAGTTCCGCCGGCACGTCCGGGCGGCTCTGTCGCCGGCGGGCTCGGCCGCAGGTGGCGAGGTGCCGTTCGACGGCGCGCGGTTCGCCGAGCGTATGGAGGCCGCGATGGACGGCAAGGTCGGGTCGGGCTGATCTGGTGCGCTGACCTGACGCGCGGGAACCAGGTCTTGACGAGCGTCCGCGCCGATGCTGCACTTAACACACTGGGCAATTAACAGGATGCACAAATAACCGGAAGGCTCAACACCTTGTCCGACGTCGACACGCTCAGCGCCACCTTCGCGGCGCTCGCCGACCCCACGCGGCGAGCCCTGCTGGCACGGCTGCGGCAGGGGGAGGCGACGGTGACGCAGCTCGCCGAGCCGTTCGCGATGAGCCTGCCCGCCGTGTCGCGGCACCTGAAGGTGCTGGAGCGGGCCGGGCTCGTGAACAAGGGGCGGGACGCGCAGTGGCGCCCGTGCCGGCTCGACGCGGCGCCCTTGCGCGAGGTCGACGAGTGGGTGAAGGGATACCGGGCGTTCTTCGAGGAGCGGTACGACCGGCTGGCAGCGCAGCTGGCCGAGCGCCGCGCGGAGCACACGGAGGAAGCGTGACCATGGAAGCCACCAACCAGTCCGGAGGCCAGTCCACCAGCCAGTTCGCCGGCCAGCCCGCCCAGTCCCGCGGGTTCACGATGACCCGCGTCCTGCCCGCGTCGCGCGACGCCGTCTGGGCGGCATGGACGGAGCCCGAGAGGCTGCGCTGGTTCGCCGGTGTCGAGCCGGGCGTCGACTTCGAGCCGAGCGTCGACCTGCGGGTCGGCGGCGCATGGCGTGTGCACCTGTACCAGCCCGACGGCGAGGACTACTTCACCGGCGGCATCTACCAGGAGATCGTGCCGAACGAGCGCCTCGTGTTCGCGTGGGGTGCCGCCGGTGGCTGGCCCGAGCTCGACCCGTCGCGGGTCG
Source organism: Promicromonospora iranensis (assembly GCF_028994775.1). Classification (GTDB taxonomy): domain Bacteria; phylum Actinomycetota; class Actinomycetes; order Actinomycetales; family Cellulomonadaceae; genus Promicromonospora; species Promicromonospora iranensis_A. The sequence goes on from NZ_JAJQMN010000007.1 coordinate 150,919, forward strand.
ACGACGTGCCCGTGGTCACGATCGAGCTGGCCGACGGCGCGGACGGCACGGTCATGACCACGAGCTTCGGCTTCGCCGACACGGTGCCCGACGCCGACGTGGCGAAGTGGTTCGACCTCGGCATCCGCGCGGGCTGGAGCGACACGATCGGCCGCCTGGCGCCGGCGCTCGCGTCGACCGCCCCGTAGGCCGCTCGGCGAGCCCGGCGCGGGACGGTGCTGTCAGCGCTCCACGCCGAGGTCCTCGATCACCTCGACGCCCGGCATCGAGCACAGCAGCGGCCCCGGCATGAGGAGCTTGGACCTGCGGATGCCGGAGCCCATGAGCGCCGTCGTGCCCGCCTCGGCGAACCGGGAGTCGACGAGCACGCGGTACCCCTCGGGGAGGCCGACGGGCGTGATGCCGCCGTACTCCATGCTCGACTCGGCCACGGCGCGGTCCATCGGCAGGAACGAGGCCTTGCGCACGTCGAGCAGCTTGCGTACCCGCTTGTTGACGTCGGCGAACGTGCTGGCCGGCACGACGCACGCCGCGACGCGCTCGTCCTCGCCCCGCTTGCCGGCCACGAGCACGCAGTTGGCCGACGCCTCCGGGGGCAGGCCGTGCAGCTCGTTGAGCGTGGCCGTCTCGGCGTGCTCGGGATCGATCTCCGTGACGGCGACCTGGCTCGCGACCCGCGGGTCGGCGTCGGCCCAGGTGGTCAGGGCCGCGAGCACCGGCTCCGCGAGGAGCTCCGGGTGCTCGAGCGCCGGTGCCCAGGCGAGGTCGCCCAGCGTGGGCAGGGTGGCGTTCTCGCTCATCGGCTGTATGTCGCCGTCAGCGTGGCGCGCCCCAGCAGGTGGAAGTACACGTTGAACGCCACCTGCGCGTTGGTGTTGTCCGGGCCCAGCCCCAGCTCGCCCGGCTCCACGTCGAGAGCGTGCACGGCGAAGATGTACCGGTGCGGGTGGTCGCCGGGCGGCGGGCCGGCGCCCTCGAAGCCCGGGGTGTGACCGTCGCTGTACGTGTGGAACGCCCCGGCGGGCAGGCCCGAGCCGTCAGGAGTGCCGGCGCCCGTGTCGAGTGACGTCACGTCGGCCGGGATGTCCACGACGGTCCAGTGGTGGTAGCCCATCGGCGTCGGCGCGTCGGGGTCGTAGCAGGTCACGACGAACGACTTGGTGCCCTCGGGGAAGCCGCTCCACTCCAGCGCGGGGGAGATGTTCTGGTCGTGCGCGGCGTGCGCGTCCGGCATGCGCTCGCCGTCGGTCAGGTTGCTGCTCGTCAGCGAGAAGGACGCGGGAGCGGGCAGCAGCGTGTAGGGGTCCGGCGGGTAGGGGCGAGTGAAGTCCATGACCCCACTCTGCCGAATCGCCGGTCCGGGTGCCAGCGACTGCGGTCCTGACCCCGACCTGGCCGAGCCGGTGGTGCTGGCCCCGGCCCGGATCGGTGCAGCATGATCGGCGCATGATCATCAGGTCCTCCGCCGCGCTGGTGCGGCCGGGCATGCTCGACGAGTTCCGCGGCTTCGTCGAGGCCGGCAGCACGGTGTTCGCGACGTTCGACGGTTTCCTCGGCGACGAGATCGTCGTCGGACCGGACACCCTGACCTACGTGAGCCGCTGGCGGGACACCGCGGCGCTCGTCGGATTCGCCGGTCCGGGCTGGCGTACCGAGCCGGTCGTGCTGGAGGACGAGGACCGCTTCCTGGTCGCGCCGCTGCGCGTGCGGCACGTCGAGCTCCGGCAGGCGGGGCCGGACGACGCTCCCGGCATCGCCGACGTCTGGCACGCCGCCTGGGGCGACGGGCACCACGGCCTCGTGCCGCCGACGCTCGAAGCGGTCCGCACGCGCGAGTCGTTCGGGCCGCGGGCGGCGAGCCGGGTGCCGAGCACGACGGTGGCCGTGGCCGACGCGCAGCCTGCGGACGGAGGACCGGCCGACGGCGGTGTCGTCGGCTTCGTCACCGTCCACGACGACGAGGTCGAGCAGGTGTTCGTCTCGGCGACACACCGCGGCTCCGGCCTCGCCGCGTACCTCCTGTCCGACGGCGAGGACCGGGTCGCCGCGGCGGGGCACGCAGAGGCCTGGCTCGCCGTCGTGGCAGGCAACGGGCGGGCGCGACGGTTCTACGAACGCCAGGGCTGGTCGGACGCCGGACCGCTCGACTACCAGGCGGAGACCACAGCGGGCCCGGTTCCGGTTCCGGTGCGCCGCTACGTGAAGCGTCTGGCGGGCGAGTGACGACGCCACACGCCGGGAAGTGGTCCCTGGCCGCCGGCAGGTCGCTGGCGGACTCGCCGCCGCAAGGTCGACGAGCCGGGCGAACCGGCAGTTCCACTGCGCTGACGGAGTTCCTCGACGGCTGACGGCGCCGGCCGGTAGGTCCGGCCGAGCAATTGACCGAACTCACTGACTTCGGTCCGTTGCTCTGAGATCGGTCAATCAACCGACCGATCTCAGAGCAACGGACCGATCTCGACGAGCGGCCCGGTGCAGGGGACCGATCTCGACGAGCGGCCCGGTGCAGGGGACCGATCTCGACGAGCAGCTCGGTGCAACGGACCGATCTCACCGGGCCGCGACCCTCACAGCCGTTCGGGGCCGGTCAGTCCACCCGCAGCAGGTGGCGGAACGCCGTCCGGGCACGCTCCGGGCTCGGCTCGTCGCCCGTGATGAGGTCCGCGTACGTGAGCGACTCGGACACCCGGACCAGCAGGTAGGCGAGCTCCTCGGGGGTGATGGTGCCGCCGAACGGCTTCTCGCCCAGGTCGCGCACCACGAGCCACTCGACGGTGGCGACGAACCGTTGCTGGATGGGACTGTCCGCGGTCGTGAGCAGCCGCAGGGAGCGGGCCGGCTCCCTGCGCAGGAACGCGCGGAAGTAGTCGGCGACGATGAGGTCGTGCGCGAAGGTGGTCAGCAGCCCCGCCAGCCGTTCGGCGCCGGTCAGGTGCTCGTTCGCGCGCTCGGCCTGCACGAGCGTCGGCACGGCGAGCGACCACAGCACCTCGCTGAGCAGCGCGTCCCGGTTGCCGACCCAGCGGAACACCGACGTACGGTCCACACCGAGCTGCGCGGCCAGCGGGCCCATGTCGATGCGGTAGCCCTCGATGAAGGTGTCGCGGGCGAGGTCCAGCACGCGCTGTGCCTCGGGGCGGGTGGCCAGTCGAGCGGAGAGGCGGCTCGGCGCGGCTTCCAGTCCGACGGTCGCGATCGACGTCGTTGTCATGGCGGCTATCCAACCGCGACCGGGGCTCCGGTGCAACAATATGCGAAATGATGCATACGGGACATCCGCGGAAGATGCGCACTCTATCCCGCGGAAAGGCGACGTGCTACGGTGCTCCACACAAACCGACCAGACGGTACGGAGGTATGCGTGGCTGACAACGTCGTCGCCGGTGAGGCCGAGAACGGGCCCGGGCGCAGGTTCGAGCGCAGGTTCGAGGGCAGGGTCGCGCTGATCACGGGTGCGAGCCGGGGGATAGGCCTCGCCATCGCCCACCGCATCGTGGCGGAGGGTGGCCGGGTGGTGGTCACCGGGCGCTCCGCCGACACCCTGAAGGAGGCGGTCGCCGAGCTCGGCCCGGACCGTGCCCTGGGCATCGCGGGCAAGGCGGACGACGCCGGGCACCGCGCGGACGCCATCGCGCAGACGATCGACCGCTTCGGGCGCCTGGACCACCTCGTGAACAACGCCGGGATCAATCCCGCCTACGGGCCGCTCGCGCAGCTGGAGGCCGGCGTGGCCCGCAAGATCCTCGAGGTGAACGTGATCGCGGCACTGGAGTGGACCCGGGAGGCGGTCGCTGCGGCCGCAGGGGCGGCGTCCGCAGACAGCGCTGCGACCGCGACCGGCGTGCCGCTGCGCTCGATCGTGAACATGGCGTCGATCGCGGGGACGGCGGCCGGCCCGAACATCGCCTTCTACGGCGTCTCCAAGGCGGCCCTGATCAACCTGACCGTCCAGCTCGCCGACGAGCTCGCCCCGGCCATCCGCGTCAACGCGCTCGCGCCCGCGGTGATCAGGACGCGGCTGGCGCGTGCCCTCTACGAGGGTCGCGAGGAGGAGGCGTCCGCCGCCTACCCGCTGCGCCGGCTCGGGGTCCCGGACGACGTCGCCGGCCCCGCCGCGTTCCTCCTGTCCGACGACGCCGCCTGGGTGACCGGCCAGACGCTGCTGGTCGACGGCGGCGCCAGCGTGCGTGCCGCGTGGTGAGCCGTCCGGTGAATGCGGTGGCGACGGTGAAGGATGTGCCCATGCGCACCACGAACGTCCAGGACCAGGTCCTGCGAGCCGCTCTCGACCTCTTCTCCACGCAGGGGTACGCGACCACGAGCGTCCAGGAGATCGTCGCTGCCGCCGGCGTCACCAAGGGGGCGATGTACCACTACTTCGCCTCCAAGGACGACCTGCTGTTCGCGATCTACGACCGGCTGCTGTCCCTGCAGAAGGCGCGCCTCGAAGAGATCGTCGCCGCGGGTGCCGAGCGGGGCGACGGTGTCGAGGAGGTGCTGCGCGCGGTCTGCGAGGACGTGATCTCGACGTCGATCGAGTTCCTGCCCGAGGGCACGGTGTTCACGCGCAGCCAGCACATGCTCACGCCCGAGCGCCAGAAGGAGGTCAAGCGGCGTCGGCGCGAGTACCACGAGGAGTTCGAGGCGCTGCTCCGGCGGGGCATCCAGGAGGGCCTGTTCCGCGACGACGTGCCCACGGCGATGCTCATCGCGCACTTCTTCTCCGACGTGCACTACCTGTCCCAGTGGTACTCGCCCACCGGGCCCGCGACAGCGGGCCAGGTGGCGGAACAGATCACCGAGCTGTTCCTGCGCGGCATCCGGGCGACGACATGAGCAGTGACATGAGCACCGGCACAGAACTCAGAGAGGAACGACACGTGAGCGTACCCACGGCGATGAAGGCGTGGCGGGTGGTCTCCCACGGGGAGCCCGAGCAGGTGATGGAGCTGCACGACGTTCCGGTGCCCGAGCCGGGTCCGGGCGAGGTGCTGCTGCGGGTGCGGGCGGTGGCGGTGAACTTCCCCGACGTCCTGCTGGCCCGCGGTGAGTACCAGGAGCGGCCCGAGCTGCCCTTCGTGCCGGGTATCGAGCTGTGCGGCGACGTCGTCGCGCTGGGCGACGGCGTGACCGAGGGCGAGCGGGTGCGGGTCGGCGACCGCGTCGTCGGCTCGAAGATCGGGGTGCTGGCGCAGTACGCGACGGTGCCGGTCGAGGCGGTGCACCCGGCGCCGTCCTCCCTGGACGACGCACAGGCCGCTGCCCTGACCATCGCGTATCAGACCGCATGGTTCGGGCTGCACCAGCGGGGCGGGCTGCGGGCCGGCCAGACGCTGCTGGTGCATGCCGCTGCGGGCGGCGTGGGTACCGCCGCGTGCCAGCTCGGCCGGGCTGCGGGAGCCCGGGTGGTCGGGGTGGTGGGCAGCGAGGCGAAGGTGGAGGCAGCCCGCGCCGCGGGTGCCGACCAGGTGTTCCTGCGCGACGACGACTGGGTCGCCGAGCTGCGCAAGCCCGGCGTCGACGTGGTGTTCGATCCGGTGGGCGGCGACTCGTTCGAGCGTTCGACCCGGTGCATCGCGTTCGAGGGCCGGATCGTGGTGGTCGGGTTCGCGAGCGGGCAGATGCCGAAGGTGCGGGCCGACCTGGCGCTCGTGAAGAACTACGGCGTGCTCGGCCTGCACTGGGCGCTGTACCAGAAGCGGCGGCCCGACCTCGTGGACGCCGCCCACGCCGAGCTGGACAAGCTGGCCGCGTCCGGCGCGGTGCGCCCGGTGCTGAGCGACGTGGTCGGGTTCGACCAGGCGCCCGCCGCGGTGGCGCGGCTGGCCGGCGGCGCGACGACGGGCCGGCTCGTGGTCAAGGTGGCCGACGACGCGGTGGCCGAGGAGGTGGCGGCATGACCGGGCCGAGCGTCACCGCGATGCACGACCTGACCGGGCAGGTGGCACTGGTGACGGGTGCCGCCCGCGGTATCGGCGAGGCATACGTGCGCATCCTGCACGACGCCGGGGCGAGCGTGGTGATCACCGACGTCCTGGACGCGGAGGGTCAGGCGCTGGCCGACGCGCTGGGGGAGCGGGCCCGGTTCGTGCACCTGGACGTGACCGACGAGGAGGCGTGGGACCGCGTGGTCGGCCAGGTGGTCGACGAGCTGGGCCGCGTGGACGTCCTGGTCAACAACGCGGGCATCGCGAACGCGGCCCCGATCGAGCACTTCACGCTCGCCAAGTGGAACGCGGTGATGGCGGTCAACGCGACCGGCGTGTTCCTGGGCTGCCGGGCGGTGGTGCCCACGATGAAGGCCGCCGGACGCGGCTCGATCATCAACATCTCCTCGGTCGAGGGCCTACGGGGCAGCTGGAGCCTGCACGGGTACACCGCCTCCAAGTTCGCGGTGCGTGGCCTGACCAAGTCGCTCGCGGTCGAGCTGGGCAAGGACGGGATCCGGGTGAACTCGGTGCACCCCGGCCTGGTCCTCACCGAGATGAGCGTGAAGATCGACCCCGACGCGCTGGTGATCCCGCTCGGCCGGCCCGGCGTACCCGCCGATCTCGCCGGGACGATCCTGTTCCTCGCGAGCGAGGCGTCGGCGTGGATCTCCGGTCAGGAGATCGTGGTGGACGGCGGCATGACGAGCGGGATCCCGCACCGCGGCTGACCGGCGGGACACAGTGGGCAGGTAGTGGGGCGGGCAAGCGGTGGCGGGCAGGCGGCGGGTAGGCGGGTAAGGAGGCGGGTGGATCAGCAGGCCGGTGCCCCGGGCAAGGAACATACCGGCCGGTCGGTTTTTCAGATAGAGTTCTGGCACGTTGCAGTGCCGCAACCGTCCGACACGAAGAGGTGCCGATGACAACGACGACCAGCGAGACAGCGTCCAGCAACACAGCAGACAGCCCGCCCCGGCTGGAGGTGTCGGGGCTGACCGTGACGTTCGGCGGCCTCACCGCCCTGGACGACGTGTCCTTCACCGTGGCCGACGGCGAGATCGTCGCGCTCATCGGCCCCAACGGCGCCGGCAAGACCACCGTCTTCAACGCCGTGTGCGGCCTGGTCCGCACCCGGCGGGGCGAGGTCCGGGTGGGTGGCGTGCCCGCGCCGTCGTCGACCACGGGGCTGCTGGGGGCCGGGGTGTCCCGGACCCTGCAGGGTCTGGGGCTGTTCGAGCACCTGACCGTGCTGGAGAACGTGCTGGTGCCGCTCACCAGCGTCGGCGCGAGCACGAGCACGAGCGTGGACACCGCCCAGGAGGTGCTCGGCGCCCTCGGCCTGAGCGCCCTGGCTGCCGTCCCCGCCGGGACGCTGCCCTACCCCGAGCGCAAGCGTGTGGCGCTGGCCCGCGCCCTGGTCACCCGGCCGCGGCTCCTGCTGCTGGACGAGCCGGCGGGCGGGCTCGGGGCCACCGATATCGACCAGCTCGCACAGACCGTGCGCACGGTGTCCGACGGCGGGTGCGCCGTGCTGCTCGTGGAGCACCACGTCGACTTCGTGATGGACGTGGCCGACCGCGTGGTGGTGCTCGACTTCGGGCACGTCATCGCGTGCGGGACGCCCGACGAGGTCCGCCGGGACCCGGCCGTCGAGGAGGCGTACCTGGGGGTGCCGGTCTCGGCCGGCGGGGCGCTCGGACGGGAGGAGCGCTCGTGAGCACCCTGACGATCGAGAAGCTCACCGTCGGCTACGGCGACGGCGCCCCCGTCCTGGACGGCCTGGAGCTCGAGGTGCCCGACGGCGCCGTCGTCGCCCTGCTCGGGGCCAACGGCGCGGGCAAGACGACCCTGCTGCGCTCCCTGATGGGCCTGGTGCCCGCCCGCGACGGGCGCGTGCTGCTCGACGGCGCCGACCTGACGGACCTGAGCACCGAGGACCGGGTGCGGCGCGGCCTGGGCCTGGTGCCGGAGGGTCGCAGCGTCGTGGTCGAGCTGACCGTCGCGGAGAACCTCCGGCTCGGCGCCCTCTGGAAGAAGGGGCGGAAGAACAAGGGGCCGGCGCGCGAGGCCGCCGTCGGGCAGATGTACGAGCTGTTCGAACCGCTGGCCAGGCGCCGCGACGCCGCCGGCCACACCCTGTCCGGCGGCGAGCGGCAGATGCTCGCGCTGGCCCGCGCCCTGGTCGGCGAGCCCGACGTGCTCCTGCTCGACGAGCCCTCCCTCGGGCTCGCGCCCCTCGTGGTCGCCCAGCTGCTCGGCGTGCTGCGCGACCAGGCGGCGGCCACCGGCCTCACCGTGCTCCTGGCCGAGCAGAACGTCACCGGCGCGCTGTCGGTCGCCGACCGCGGCGTCGTCCTGTCCCTCGGGGAGGTCGTCGCCGACCGCCCGGCCGCCGAGCTGGCCGCCGACCCCGCCCTCCGTCATGCCTACCTGGGCTTCTGAGATGGCTTCCGAGATGGCTTCCGAGATGGCTTCTGAGATAGGTCCCGCCATGGAAAGACTCGTGTTCCTCCTGTCGACCGGGCTGGCGCGCGGCGCCGTGCTGGCGCTCTTCGCCCTGTCGCTCGTGATCGTCTACCGGGCCGCGCGGGCGGTGAACTTCGCCCAGGCCGCCATGGCGATCGTGCCCGTGTACGTCGCGTTCGCGGTCACCGCCGCCAGCGGCTCGTACTGGTTCGGGCTGGCATCCGCGCTGGTGGTCGGCGCGCTGCTGGGCGCCGTCGTCGAACGGTGGCTCCTGCGCCTGGTGCCCCAGGACAACCCGCTGCCCGGGATCATCGTGGCCATCGGCCTGGTCATGGTGCTCCAGGCCGGGCTCGCCATCGCCTTCGGACCCGACCACCGGCCCGTGCACGCACCCTTCTCGCAGCGACCCTTCGAGATCGCCGGTGTGGGCGTGCTCAGCCCGTACGACCTGTTCGTGCTGGTCGTGGCCGCCGTCGTCATGGGCGCTCTCGCGATCCTGTTCAACCGCACCACCATCGGCCTCCAGCTGCGCGCCGCCGCCTTCGCCCCCGAGACCTCCCGGCTGCTGGGCGTCCGCGTGCCCCGCATGGTCACCCTCGGCTGGATGCTCTCCATCGCCACGGCGGCGCTCGCGGCCCTGCTGCTGGTCCCCACGGGCCTCGGCCTGGACCCGCACGCCGCCGACGTGCTGTTCGTCAACGCCTTCGCCGCCGCCGTCATCGGCGGGCTCGACTCGCCGGTCGGGGCGCTGGTCGCCGGCCTGGTGGTGGGCGTGCTCGCGAGCCTCGTGACGGGGTACGCGTCAGCCGCCACGGCGCCGCTGGCGGTGCTCGCCCTGCTCACGGTCGTGCTGCTCGTGCGACCGCACGGGCTCTTCGCGGCGAGGGAGGCGCGGACCGCATGAGCGCCCATGACCTGAAGACCCGCCTGAGGACCCGTGACCTGAGGACCGGTCCGAAGACCCGAGGGACGAAGCTGCTGCTGCGAGCCGGCCTGCTCACGGTGCTGGCCCTGGGCGCCACCTTCCTGCTCGACCCCTACCGCAACTACCAGCTCGCGACCTCTGCCGGGGTGTTCGCCGCCGTCGCCGGCCTCACCCTGCTGGTGGGCCTCACCGGGCAGCTCTCCCTCGGGCACGCGGTGCTGATGGCCGCCGGCGGGTACGGGTACGCCCTGACCGCCACCTGGGTGGCCGGCACGCTGGCGGGCGCCGACGGAGAGGTGGCCGACGGCGTCGTCGGCTGGCTGCTGCCCCTGCTCGCCGGGGTGGCCGGGGCGCTGGTCACGGCGGGGGTGCTCGGCCTGCTCCTCGGGCTCGCGGCGGCCAGGCTGCGTGGTCCGTACCTGGCGGGCCTGACGCTCGCCCTGGTGATCGCGCTGCCGTCGGTGGCCAGCACCATCCCCGCGCTGTCGGGGGCGCAGGGCGTCAGCGCCCCGTTCGTCCCCGTGCCCGACGCCCTGTCCGCCCTCATCGCGGTGGAGCAGTGGCACGCGTGGCTCGCGATCCTGGTGACCGCGTGCGCGGTGACGCCCCTGGTCGCCCTGCGTTCGGGGCGTGCGGGCCTGCGCATGCGCGCGGTGCACGACGACGAGACGGCGTCCCGGCTCGCCGGCGTCGACCCCGGCCGGGTCAAGACCGGGGCGTTCGTGATCAGCTCGCTCGCCGCGGGCCTGGGCGGCGTCGTGCTCGCGATCGTCACGCAGCAGGTCAGCCCCGGGGCGTACGGCCTCGGGTTCTCGCTACTGCTCGTCGTGGCGGCGGTGGTGGGCGGGCTCGGCTCGCTCGGCGGCGCCGCCATCGGCGCGGTGCTCGTGACGGTGCTGCCCTGGGTGGTCGACCAGGCCACCGCGGGGCTGCCCGCCGATCTCAGCCACCGCCTGCAGGGAAACCTCGAGATCGTCCTGTTCGGCGTGGTCGTCATCGTCGTCACGATCCTCTGGCCGGGCGGGCTCTCCCGGCTTTTGCAGACCACGAAGTTCTTCCGGAACACGAAGCTTTTCCAGAACACAGAGAGGTGATCGGAATGCGCACCACACGATCCATGAGCACGGTGGCCGTCCTCGGCCTGGCTGCCGCCACGGCGCTGTCGGCCTGCTCCACCCCGGCGGCCGCCGAGGTGCCGGGCGTCACCGACGACAAGGTGGTCATCGGCACCCACCAGCCGCTCACCGGCCCGGCCGCGGCCGGCTTCGCGTCGATCTCGGCGGCGACCGCCGCCTACTTCGAGCACGTCAACGCGAACGGCGGCATCCACGGCCGCCAGATCGAGTACGTCGTCAAGGACGACGGCTACAACCCGGCCAACACCCAGACGGTGGTCCGTGAGCTGGTCCAGGAGGAGGAGGTCTTCGCGATCGTCAACGGCCTGGGCACACCCACGCACTCCAGCGTGCTCGACTACCTGGACCAGAACGGTGTGCCCGACCTGTTCGTCGCCTCCGGCTCCCTGACGTGGAACCAGCCGGACAAGTACCCGAACACGTTCGGCTTCAACGCCGACTACGTGACCGAGGGTGCGGCCCTGGCGCAGCACGCGGTGGACACCGACCCGGACGCCGTCGTCTGCGTGCTGGGTCAGGACGACGACTTCGGCGAGGGCATCCTGCAGGGTGTCGAGCTGGTGGTGGGTGACGGTGAGGTCGCGACCAACCAGACCTACTCCACCGCGGACCAGGACGTCACCGCGCAGCTGGGCGCCATGAAGGAGGCCGGCTGCACGCACAACGTGCTCGGCACCATCAACGGCTTCACGGCGCTGGCCGTGGGCACCGCCGCGCAGATGGAGTGGTTCCCGAAGTGGCACGTCTCGTCGTCGGGCGCGGACTACCCGACGCTCGTCGAGTACCTCGGCGAGGAGGGCACGCCGGCCCTGGAGGGCCTGGTCTCGGTGAACTACCTGCCCAACAGCCCGTCGTCCGAGTGGTACGAGCTCTTCTCGGAGATCAACGAGGAGTACAACGACGGCGCGCCCTACACGGGCAACACCACGTACGGCATGAGTGTGGGTTACCAGTTCGCCGAGGCGCTGGCCGCGGCGGGCGAGAACCCGACGAGGGAGTCGATCGTGGCGGCGGTGGAGTCCGGTGAGCTCGTGGGCAACGGCATCGCGCCGCTGACCTTCTCCGCGGACGACCACTTCGCCCACCGCACCGTCCGGATCGCCGTCGTGGCCGACGGCATGCAGGACTTCACGGACACCGCCTACGAGGTGTCCGAGAGCGGCGCCGCCCCCGTGGAGCCGGAGCAGGCTCCGCTCGAGAACGAGGGCATCCCGGCCACGGAGTGACCCGGCCCGACCTGAAACACAGCACGAAGGGGGAACCATGACGCACGAACTGCCCGGCCTGGAGGTCGCGGGCCTGGCCAGGTGGCTGGCCCGGGAGCATCCGGAGCTGGTCGGGCACGTCCGGTCCGACGCGGGTCCGTCCGCGGCCCCGGACCTGACGGCGAGCCTCATCACCGGCGGGCGCAGCAACCTCACCTACCGGGTCGACGGCGCCGTCCGGCCGCTGGTGGTGCGGCGCCCGCCGCTGGGGCACGTGCTGTCCAGCGCGCACGACATGCGGCGCGAGCACCGGGTCATCACCGCCCTGGCGGGGACGATCCCGGTGCCGCGCACCGTCGCGGTGGTGGACGACACGAGCGCCGCCGAGGTGACGGGCACCGTGTTCTTCGTCATGGAGCACGTGGCGGGCCGGATCCTGGCCCGCCCCGAGCACAACGCGGCCTGGACCCGCGACGGGCTGGGCCGGCTCGGCATCGAGCTGGCCGAGGTCCTCGCTGACCTCCACACCACCGACCCCTCGACGGTGGGGCTCGCCGACTTCGGCCGCCCCGCCGGGTACCTGGCCCGCCAGGTCAAGACCTGGCGGCGCCAGTACGACGCCTCCCGGTCGCGGCCCCAGCCGGTCCTGGACTCGCTCCAGGAGCGGCTGGAGGCCGCGGTGCCCGACGACGGCGTCCGCACGGGGATAGTGCACGGCGACTACCGGCTCGACAACGTGCTGGTGGCCGGCCCGCCCGACGCCCCGCGCGTCGCGGCGGTGCTGGACTGGGAGATGGCCACGCTCGGCGACCCGCTCGTGGACCTGGGCATGCTCGGCATGTACTGGCACATCAGCGGCCTGTCCACCGACGCGGGCGTCGACGTCGTCGCCGGCGCGATCGTGCCCGGCGCCGGCTACCCGGACTTCGACGAGGTCGTCGACGCCTACGCCGCCCGCGCCGGGATCGCCGTGCCCGACCTCTCCTGGTACCGCGCGTTCGCCTGCTACAAGCTCGCGGTCATCCTCGAGGGCATCCACTACCGGTACACCGGCGGCCAGACGGTCGGTGACGGGTTCGACACGATCGGCGCGCTCGTGGAGCCGCTGGCCGCCGAGGGGCTGGCCGGGTTCGCCGGCTCGCCGTCCGGACCAGGGACAGCATCCCGACCAGAGACAGCATCCCAATCCCGCCCAGGGGCAGCATCCGGACCAGACACAGCAGGAGGAGCCTGATGGACTTCGCACCCGACGCGACCACACGGCAGATCACCGACCAGGTCCGGGACTTCGTGCAGAGCGAGGTGCTGCCCGCCGAGCCGGTGCTCGCCGAGCAGCTCGCCGCCACCCCCGGCGTCTGGTCCTTCCGGCCCGTGGTCCGCCACCTGCAGGCCACGGCACGCGAGCGTGGCCTGTGGAACCTGTTCCTGCCGCCCGGCGCGCCGGTCGGCGCGCGCGGCGGCGGCCTGACCAACCTGCAGTACGCCCCCGTCGCCGAGCTCACCGGATACAGCCCCAAGCTCGCGCCCGTCGCCATGAACTGCGCCGCCCCCGACACCGGCAACATGGAGCTGCTCGCGCACTTCGCCACCCCCGAGCAGCGGGAACGCTGGCTCGACCCGCTGCTGGACGGCGCGCAGCGATCGGCGTTCTGCATGACCGAGCCCGCCGTCGCGTCGTCGGACGCCACGAACATCGCCACCCGGCTGGTGCGCGACGGCGACGAGTACGTGATCAGCGGCCGCAAGTGGTTCGCCACCGGGGCGATGAACCCCGACTGCGGCCTGCTGATCGTCATGGGCAAGACCGACCCCGAGGCGCCCCGGCACCGGCAGCAGTCCATGGTGCTGGTACCCCGCGACACCCCCGGCGTCACCGTCGTGCGCGGTCTGAGCGTCTTCGGCTACGACGACCGGGACCACGGCGGGCACGCCGAGATCGTCTTCGACGACGTCCGCGTCCCGGCCGCCAACTTGCTCGGCGGCGAGGGCGAGGGTTTCGCCATGGCGCAGGCCCGCCTCGGACCCGGCCGCATCCACCACTGCATGCGCGCGCTCGGCACGGCGGAGCGCGCCATGGACCTCGTGCGCGAACGTGCCGCCGAGCGCGTCGCGTTCGGCGGCCCCCTCGCCGACCAGGGTGTTGTCCGCGAGTGGCTCGCCACCGCGCGCATCGAGATCGAGTCCCTGCGCCTGCTCGTGCTCAAGACCGCCTGGCTCATGGACACCGTGGGCAACAAGGCCGCCATGACCGAGATCCAGGCCATCAAGATCGCCGTACCCCGCGCCGTCGGGCAGATCCTGGACCGTGCCGTCCAGGTCTTCGGCGCCGCCGGGGTGTCCGGCGACCATCCCCTGGCCGAGCTGTTCGCGGGCGTCCGCACCCTGCGCCTCGCCGACGGCCCCGACGAGGTGCACCTGGCCTCCCTCGGCCGGGCCGAGCTCCGTCGCCGCACACCGTTCCTGGACCGGCCCGGCCCCGCGCGTCCCGCACCATCCACCCCTCTGGAAGGAGACCCGACATGACCCACACGCCCGACCCGGCCGTCGACGGGCCCGGTTACGGCACCCTCTCGATCGCGAGCATCCTCGCCGAGACCGCCCGCCGGTTCCCCGAGCGCACCGCCCTCTGGTTCATGGGGCAGAGCACCACCTACGGCGACCTCTGGGACCAGACCCGCGCCTACGCGGGGGCGCTCGCGGCCCGCGGGATCGGGCCCGGCTCGCGCGTGGCGATGATCGTGCCGAACGTGCCCGACTTCGCGCGCGTCTACTACGCGACGCTCGCGCTGGGCGCCGTCGTGATCCCCGTGCACCTGCTGTTCCGCAGCGACGAGATCGAGTTCGTCCTGCAGGATGCCGGGGCCGACCTCGTGGTGGTCGCCGCGCCGATGCTGGCGGAGGCCGCGCCCGCGGCCGCCAAGGCGGGCGTGCCGATGGTCACGGTGCTGGTGCCCGACGCCGTCGCGCGCCAGATGGCCACGCAGGGGACGGACATCGCGCGGCTGGAGGACGAGGCGGCCGGCGCGACGCCGATCGAGCGGCAGGCGGGCGTCAGCCCGCTGGCCGCCGCCACGATCCTGTACACGAGCGGCACCACCGGCACCCCGAAGGGCGCGGTGGGGTCCCACCTGGCGATGGTCGAGCAGGTGCACTGCTCCCTGATCGACTCGTTCGACCTGCGGCCCGACGACGTGGTCTACGGCGGCCTGCCGTTCTTCCACTCGTTCGGCCAGATGGCGGTGCTGAACATCGCCTTCCGCCGTGGCGCGTCCATCATCCTGCTGCCCAAGTTCGACCCCGACGAGGCCCTCGAGCTCCTGGTGGCCCACGGCGCCACGGTGTTCACGGCGGTGCCGACCAACTTCGCCGGGATGGTCGAGGCCGCTCGGCGCTCGTCCGCCCGCCCACCGCTGCGGTACGCGGTGTCCGGCGGGGCGGCCCTGCCGGTCGCCCTGCTCGAGGCGTTCGAGGAGGCGTACGGCGCGCAGGTGCACGAGGGGTACGGCCTGACCGAGACCTCGCCGTCGTGCACGTTCAACGTGACGTCCGAGCCCATCCGGCCCGGGACCGTCGGCCGCTCCATGTGGGGCGTCGACGTCGCGGTGGCCATCGCCGAGATCGAGGACCGGGTGGAGCTGCTGTCGAGCGGGCTCGGCGAGATCGTCGTGCGCGGGCACAACCTGATGAAGGGGTACCTGGGCCGGCCGGACGCCTCGGCGGCCGCCGTCGTGGACGGCTGGTTCCGCACCGGCGACCTCGGGACCGTGGACGCGGACGGCATCGTCACGATCGTGGACCGCAAGAAGGACATGATCATCCGCAACGGCTACAACGTGTATCCCACGGAGGTCGAGGCGGTGCTGGCCCGGTACCCCGGCGTCGTGATGGCAGCGGTGTTCGGGGTGCCCGACGAGAAGCGCGGGCAGGAGGTGCACGCCGCCGTCGTACCGTCCTACGGGGTCGAGATCGACCCGGACGCTGTGGTCGCCTACATGAAGGAGCACGTGGCGGCCTACAAGTACCCCCGCGTGGTGCACGTGTCGGCGGACCTGCCGCTCGGTCCGAGCGGAAAGGTGCTCAAGCGCGAGCTGACGGCCCGCCACTCGACGTCGCCGGTATAGCGGGATGCACCGGCCCGCGGCAGCCCAGTGATTGGGCCCGAAGATGTGCGGTTTTCGGGCCCAATCACTGGGCTGCCGGAGGAGCGCGGCGGGACCCGGCCGCTCAGGACCCGGGCAGGCCCAGGTGCTCCTCGACCGCCTTCCGGACCTGGTCCGGGACCGGCACCGGGCGGCGGGAGGCCTGGTCCACGAACACGTGCGTGAAGCTGCCCGTGGCGTACGGCTCGTCGCGGTCGGGCGCGCCCGACCGCAGGATCGCAAGGTCCCAGGTCAGCGACGTCCGCCCGAGGCGTCCGACGGCGACGTCCACCTCGATCTCGTCCGGGAACGACACCGGGGCGAGGAACTCGCACGAGGAGGCTCGCGCGAGTCCGATCACGTCGCCCGCCGGGTCCATGCCGGTGTGCCGGATGAGCCACATGTTCACCGCCGTGTCCATCGCCTCGTAGTAGACGGTGTTGTTCATGTGCCCGTACTGGTCGTTGTCGTTCCAGCGCAGCGGGAAGGGGTGTCGATAGCCCATCGAGAGGTCTCTCCTTCGAGATCGGGGGTCGCTGAACCGCAGCGTAGCCCGGCTCAGGGGGAGGGGTGCAACATATTCGAGATTGATGCATACTGGACACCGACTGGTCGGTCGGTGCCGACCGCCAGCACCGGATCGACAAGTACCGACCAACCAGATCGACGACGATCGGAGGACCGATGACGCTCGCACCCGAGTCGCCCCAGACGGACACGCTGGAGGCTGACTTCTACTCGTTCCAGGACCTGCTCACCCCGGCCGAGCAGAAGAAGGCACTGGCTGTCCGCGAGTTCATGGAGCGCGAGGTGCGCCCCATCGCCGACGACTACTGGGAGCGCGCCGAGTGCCCGGTGCACCTGTTCAAGCCCTACGCACAGCTCGGCACCATCGGCTCGGGCTGGGCCGAGACGCAGGGCGAGGAGACCTCCGCCGTGTTCCGCGGCTGGATCGGCATGGAGACGGCGCGCGTCGACTCGTCCTTCTGCACCTTCATCGGTGTCTCGGGCGGCCTGGCGATGACGTCGATCGGTGTCGGCGGAACGGCCGAGCAGCGCGCGAAGTGGCTGCCGCCCATGGCGAGCGGTGACCTCATCGGCGCGTTCGCGCTCACCGAGCCGCTGGCCGGCTCCGACACCGCCAAGGGCCTGCGCACCACCGCCACCCGCACCGGCGACACCTGGGTGCTCAACGGCGCCAAGCGCTGGATCGGCAACGCCACGTTCGCCGACGTCGTGGTGGTCTGGGCCAAGGACACGGCCGACGACCAGGTCAAGGGCTTCCTGGTGCGCAAGGGCACACCGGGCTTCACCGCCACCAAGATCGAGCGCAAGCAGTCCCTGCGCATCGTGCAGAACGCGGACATCGTGCTCGAGGACGTGCGCGTGCACGAGGCCGACCGGCTGCAGCACATCAACAGCTTCCGCGACCTGGCCAAGGTGCTGCGGATCACCCGCGACGGCGTCTCCTGGCAGGCGCTGGGCACCATGGTCGGCGCGTACGAGGCCGCCGTGGCGTACACCAAGCAGCGCGAGCAGTTCGGCAACCCCATCGCCAGCTATCAGCTGATCCAGGACAAGCTGGCCACCGCGTACGCCAACGTGACCGCGGGTTTCGCCATGTGCGTGCGCGTGGCCCAGCTCCAGGACAAGGGCATCCAGACCGACGCCCACGCCGCGATGGCCAAGGCGTTCGTCACCACGCGCATGCGGGAGACCGTCGCGCTGTGCCGCGAGGCGTGCGGTGGCAACGGCATCACGCTCGACCACGGCGTGGCCCGGTTCTTCGCCGACGCCGAGGCCGTGTACACGTTCGAGGGCACCAAGGACATGAACCAGCTCATCGTGGGCCGTGCGATCACCGGCCACGCCGCGTTCGTCTGAGCCCGGACCGTTCTACGGTCGTATCGCAGCACCGTCGCATCGCAGCACCGTCGCATCGCAGCACCGTCGCACCAGAGCTCAAGGAGGAGCACATGACCGAGGCCTACATCGTCGCGACCGCACGATCGCCCATCGGACGCGCCCACAAAGGGTCGCTGAAGGACGTCCGCCCCGACGACCTCGCCGCCATGATGGTCGCCGCGGCCGTCGAGCAGGTGCCGGGCCTGGACCCGGCACGGATCGACGACCTGCTGCTGGGTTGCGGGCTGCCCGGCGGCAAGCAGGGCATGAACATGGCGCGCATCGTGGCCGTGCTGTGCGGCTGGGACACCGTGCCCGGCGCCACCGTCACGCGCTACTGCAGCTCCAGCCTGCAGACCACCCGCATGGCGTTCCACGCCATCAAGGCGGGCGAGGGCGACGTCTTCGTGTCCGCGGGCGTGGAGTCGGTGAGCTCGATGGCCACCGGCTCGAGCGACTACATCCCGGGCGTCGACCTGAACAACCCCGTCTTCGCCGACGCCCTGGCGCGCACCGAGAAGCGGGCCGGAGCCGGAGCCGGGCTGTGGACCGACCCGCGCCTGGAGGGCGTGCTGCCCGACCCGTACATCAGCATGGGTCAGACGGCGGAGAACGTGGTGGCCCTGCGCAACATCACCCGCGCGGACCAGGACGAGTTCGCCGCCCGCAGCCAGCAGCGCGCGGAGGCCGCCATCGCGGCGGGCTTCTGGGCCAAGGACATCACGCCGGTCACCCTCGCGGACGGCACCGTCGTCTCCGCCGACGACGGCCCGCGCGCCGGCACCACCGTGGAGACGCTCGCCACGCTCGAGCCGGTGTTCCGCCCCGACGGCACGGTCACGGCGGGCAACGCCTGCCCCCTGAACGACGGCGCCGCCGCGCTCGTGATCGTCTCCGGCCGGGTCGTGGACGAGCTGGGCCTGCAGCCGCTCGCCCGCATCGTGTCCACGGGTGTCAGCGGCCTGTCGCCCGAGGTCATGGGTCTCGGCCCCGTCGACGCCAGCCGGCAGGCGCTGCGCCGTGCCGGCCTGACGGTCGACGACATGGACCTCGTGGAGATCAACGAGGCCTTCGCGGCCCAGGTGATCCCCTCGGCGCGCGAGCTCGGCATCGACGAGGAGAGGCTGAACGTCAACGGCGGTGCGATCGCCGTCGGGCACCCGTTCGGGATGACCGGGGCGCGCATCACCTCGACCCTCATCAACGGGCTCGCGGACACCGGAGGCCAGTACGGTCTGGAGACGATGTGCGTGGGTGGCGGCCAGGGCATGGCCATGGTGCTGGAGAAGCTCTGACCCGTGCGGGCGCAGGCTCGCGAGACCTGAGAGGAGCATTCGTGCGGATCACCGGTGCGGTGCTGGAGCGCTGCGGCGCGCCCGCGCCCTACGTGGAGTCCCGGCCGGTCACGGTCGGGACGCTGGAGCTCGGGCCACCGGAGGCGGGTGAGGTCCTGGTCCGGATCGAGGCGGCGGGGCTGTGCCACTCCGACCTGTCGGTGGTGGACGGCAACCGTGTGCGGCCGGTGCCGATGCTGCTCGGCCACGAGGCGGCCGGCATCGTCGAGGTCGCCGGCCCGGGTGCGCGGCTCGCCGTCGGGCAGCGCGTGGTGATGACGTTCCTGCCGCGCTGTGGGCAGTGCGCCGAGTGCGCCACCGACGGGCGCCTGCCCTGCTCGGTGGGGTCGGCGGCCAACGGGGCGGGGACGCTCGTGGGCGGCGGACGGCGGCTGTCGCGTGCTGCTCCGTCCGGCGCTGCTCCGTCCGGCGCTGCTCCGTCCGGCGAGGTCCAGGACGTGCACCACCACCTCGGGGTGAGCGCGTTCGCGAGCCACGCCGTGGTGTCCGAGACCTCCGTGGTACCCGTGGACGACGACGTCCCGCCCGACATCGCCGCCCTGCTCGGCTGTGCCGTCCTGACCGGCGGCGGAGCCGTCGTCAACGCGGGGCGACCCGCACCGGGTGACCGTGTGGCCGTCGTGGGCCTGGGTGGCGTCGGCATGGCGGCGCTCCTGGTGGCCGTCGCGCTCGGGCACGAGGTGATCGGCGTCGACGCGGTGCCCGCCAAGCTGGAGCTGGCTCGCGAGCTGGGCGCGGCGACCGCCGTCGGGCCGCAGGAGGCTGCCGAGCAGGGGCTGCGCGCGCCCGTCGTGGTCGAGGCGGCTGGCTCGGCCCGTGCCTTCGAGACGGCGTACGGGATCACCGCACCGGGCGGCACCACCGTCACCGTGGGGCTGCCCCACCCCGACGCCCGGGCGAGCATCTCGCCGCTCAGCCTCACCGCGGAGGCGCGCACGGTGGTGGGCTCCTACCTCGGGTCGGCTGTGCCGAGCCGCGACATCCCGCGCTACGTGGAGCTGTGGCGGGCCGGGCGGCTGCCCCTGGACCGGCTCGTCTCCGACCGCATCACCCTGGACGATCTGCCCGCCGCGCTCGACCGCCTCGCCTCCGGCGCGGCGCTGCGGCAGCTCGTGACCTTCTGACTTGACGTTCTCATTCGCAACGAGAGGAAACACCTCATGACCCGCACTGCCATCGTCACCGGAGCTGCCCGCGGCATCGGCGCCGCCACCGCCCGCCGGCTGGCGCGGGACGGCTACGCCGTCGCCGTCCTGGACCTCCTGGAGGACCAGGCCAAGGCCACCGCCGAGGCCATCGTGGCCGACGGCGGCCGCGCGCTCGCCGTGGGCGTCGACGTCGCCGACGAGGAGTCGGTAGCCGCCGCCGTCGCGCGCGTCACCGCGGAGCTGGGCGCGCCCACCGTGCTGGTGAACAACGCCGGCATCCTGCGCGACAACCTGCTGTTCAAGATGTCCGTCAGCGACTGGGACGCCGTGCTGAACGTGCACCTGCGGGGAGCGTTCCTGATGACCCGGGCCGTGCAGGCGCACATGGTGGAGGCCAAGTTCGGCCGCATCGTGAACCTCTCCTCGACCTCCGCCCTCGGCAACCGGGGCCAGGCCAACTACTCGGCCGCCAAGGCGGGCATGCAGGGCTTCACCAAGACGCTGGCGATCGAGCTCGGCAAGTTCGGTGTCACCGCGAACGCCGTCGCCCCCGGCGTGATCGAGACCGACATGATCCGCGAGACCGCCGAGCGCATCGGCATGCCGCTGGCCGACTACCTCGGCCTGGCCGCCAAGGACGTCCCCGTGGGGCGCGTGGGCCAGCCCGAGGACATCGCGGGCGCCGTGTCGTTCTTCTGCTCGGAGCAGTCCGGGTTCGTGTCGGGCCAGGTGCTGTACGTGGCAGGCGGGCCGAAGGCATGAGCGACGTCATCACCGTCGAGTCGCCGGCAGCCCTCGCGGACGCCGTGGGCCGGACGGCCACCGGCGAGTGGTTCGAGGTCACCCAGGAGCGGATCGCCGCGTTCGCCGATGCCACCGAGGACCACCAGTGGATCCACCTCGACGCCGAGAAGGCGGCCGCCGGACCGTTCGGTTCCACGGTGGCGCACGGGTACCTCACCCTGTCGCTGCTGCCCCACCTCGCGGCCTCGCTCGTCTCGGTCGGCGGCATCGCGATGGTGATGAACTACGGCCTGGACCGGCTGCGGTTCCTGTCCCCGGTGCCGGCGGGCTCGCGCGTGCGGGCCGTCACCGAGATCCTCTCCGCAGAGCCGACGTCGAACGGCGTGCGTCTCGCCTCGAAGGTCACCGTGGAGATCGAGGGCGCCGAGAAGCCGGCGCTGGTCGCGCACACGCTGTCGCTCTACGTCCCGGAGGGCTGAGCGGGGTCCCGGAGGCCATCCCAGCCGTCTTTTCGAGGTCTAAGTTTCTCCGCTCTGAACCGATTCAGAACGGAGAAACTTAGACCTCGAAGAGGTTGGGGGGTGCCCTCTTCGGGGGTCCGGGTGGCGGGCCAGGTCGCAGTGTTGCGAGGTCGATGGTTTGACAGGCGCGCCTCGCGAGATGTGTACTGGTGTTCTATCGAACAGGCGTTCGATGAGGTGCTCGACCATCCGGTCACCACCGGCAGACACCATCGCTGGAGGGTCATGACCGTTGTAACAGTCTCCTCGAAGACCAACACCGGCGCTGACGTCGACAGCACAGACACTCGGCATGCGCGGGCGCTCGCGGCACTACGGTCCGCCGAGGTGCGCACCGGTGTGCGCAGGCAGGCCACCGGGTCGTCCGCTGGGTCATCTGCCCGGTTGTCCGCTGAGTCGTCCGTTGAGTCGTCCGCGGGGTCGTCCGCCGGGTCCTTTGCCGGACCGTCCGGCGGGTCGTCCGGCGGGTCGTCCGCGGGGTCGTCCGGCGGGTCCTTTGCCGGACCGTCCCACGGGCAGCCCCGGCTGCAGGTCCGGGCACTGCGGGGCGGGCTCGCGACCGGCTCGAGGGCCCAACCTACGACTGAGCCCACGACTCCCACGGCTGAGCCCACGACGGTCTCTGCTCGGGGCAGCCTCGCTGCTGGCAGCCCCACGACTGGCGGGTCCGTGGCCGGCGGCCCGGGCGAGGGCCCTCGTGTCCTGCCCGTGGTCCCGCACCTCGCAGCCCTCCTGCCTGACGGCGGCCTGCGCACCGGCACCACCGTCGGGGTCCGGGGCTCGACGTCGCTCCTGCTCACCCTGCTCGCCGAGGCTTCCCGCGACGGGGCCTGGACGGTGCTGGTCGGATACCCGGCCGCCGGGATGGCCGCGGCTGCCGACGCCGGGTGCGACCTGACGCGCACCCTGGTGGTGCCGCTGCCGGCCAGCTCGGGTGTGGACGCGCCCGCTGTGCTCGCTGCGTTGATCGACGGCATGGACGTGGTGGTGATCGGACCGGAGGTCGCGCTGCTGGAGCAGGACCGCCGCCGTCTGACGATCCGCGCCCGCGACCGGGGAACCGTGCTGGTAGCGGCTCTACCCACCCCTGTGTCGAGTGCTGGTTCATCGAGCGTTCGGCGAGAGACGGGGGATGCCGGCTGGGCCGGGGCGCACGTGGTGCTGGAGGTGACCGAGGGGGCCTGGGCGGGGACCGATCACGGGGCGGGCTGGCTGCGGCGTCGGACCCTGTGGGTGCGGCGTACCGGGCGGGGGAGCGCGGCGCGACCCCTGCACCTGAACGTCGAGGTGCCGGTGTGCCGGGTCGGCGGAGAGGCGGCCGGCAGAGAAGTGGTCGGCGCAGGCGCGGACGGAGAAGGATTTGAGCTGTCCGGCGAGCAGAGCTCCGGGACGAGGGCGCCGGGCGAGGGCTCCGCGAGCCGTCCGCAGCTGGAGCTTGTCGGATGACCGACCGTTCCGGCCCTGCGACGGCAGGAGAGGCGACCCGCACCGCCTGCCTCTGGGTGCCCGACTGGCCGGTCGTCGCGGCCCTCGTCGTTGCCGGTCTGGGCCCGGAGACGCCCGCGGCCGTGACGGGCGGGCCCGGCGGCCGGATCATCGCGGTGTCGGCCCCCGCCCGCAGTGCCGGGGTGCGCCGCGGCATGCGTCGTCGCGAGGCGCAGGGGCGCTGCCCCGACCTGCAGCTCTGGCCCGCCGACGACGCCCGCGACGCCCGTGAGTTCGAGCCGGTCGCGATGGCCGCCGAGACCGTGGTCTCCGGGCTGGAGATCGCCCGCCCCGGCGTGCTCCTGCTGCCGTCGGGTGGTGCGGCGCGGTACCACGGCTCCGAGCGCGACCTGGCCCGTGAGCTGACCGAGCAGGTCGCCGTCCGCACCGGTCACGAGTGCCAGGTCGGGGTAGCCGATGGGTTCCTGGCCGCGGTGCTCGCCGCCCGCGAGGACGCCGTCGTGCCGCCGGGCGCCTCGCGGGACTACCTCGCGTCCCGCCCGGCGGCCGTGCTCGTGCACGCCCGGCCAGGGGACCGGGCACTGACCGAGCTGGTCGACCTGTGGCGTCGCCTCGGCGTGCACACCCTGGCCGAGCTCGCCGCCCTGCCCGACGCCGCCGTCGCCGCCCGCTTCGGCGACCTCGGTGTCTGGGCGCAGCGCCTCGCCAGGGGGCAGGACGTGCGGCCTCCCGCCCGGCGTCGGCTCGAGGAGGACCTGACCGTCGCCGAGGAGCTGGACCCGCCGGCACACCGGGTCGACGTCGCGACCTTCGCCGCCCGCCGCCTGGCCGAACGGCTGCACGACGACCTGAGCCGGCGCGGCCTGGCCTGCGGGCGGCTGCGGATCACCGCGCGCGCCGTGGACCCGGTCACCGGCGAGGCCCGCACGCTGGAGCGCCTGTGGCGCACCGACGACACGCTCGGCGGGCTGTCGGCCGCCCGGATCACCGACCGGGTGCGCTGGCAGCTCGAGGGCTGGCTCACGGCGTCGTCCCTCGGGGAGGGTGTCGCACCGGCCCCGATCGCGGGCCTGGCTCTGGCCGCGGAGGAGGTGGCACCCGCCGGGGCGCTGCAGCCGCGCCTGTGGGGACCGGGCGCGGGCGAGGACCTGCGCGCTCACCGTGCCGTCGAGCGCGTGCAGGCCCTGCTCGGCGGCGACGCCGTGCTCACCGTCCGGCTCCAGGGCGGCCGTGACCCTCGAGACCGTGTCCAGCTCGTCCCCTTCGGCGAGCAGGTCCCGCCGGAGCGTGACCCCGACCGGCCCTGGCCGGGCGCCCTGCCGCCCCCGGCGCCGTCCGTCGTGCTGCCGGAGCCAGTCCCCGCGCACGTGCTCGACGGCGAAGGCCGCCCCGTGGTCGTCGACGTCCGGCTGGGGGTGAGCGGTGACCCGGCGCGCGTCGTCGTGCCCGGGGAGGGGACGTGGAGCGGGCTCGACGCCGCCGTCGTCGACTGGGCGGGGCCGTGGCCGGTCGCCGAGCGGTGGTGGACGCCCCAGGGCAAGCGCCGCGTCTTCCTGCAGGTGGTGGCGGACGGCGTGGCGGCCCCCGCGCTGGGCCTGCTGCTGTCGTCGTCGGCGGGGGAATGGTCGCTGGAGGCGCTCTATGACTAGCGTGCCGTACTCCGAGCTGCACGCCCACTCCGCGTTCAGCTTCCTGGACGGGGCCTCGCACCCCGAGGAGCTCGCGGCCGAGGGCGCGCGTCTCGGGCTGACGTCGCTCGCGATCACCGACCACGACGGGCTGTACGGGGTGGTGCGGTTCTCCGAGGCGGCGAAGAAGGTCGGCCTGAAGACCTCGTTCGGGGCGGAGCTGCACCTGCCGGTGGGCTCGACCGACGGGAGGGGCGCGCCCGTGCTCGACCCGCCCACCGGGACCCCCGACCCCCGCGCCACGCACCTGCTCGTGCTCGCGCGCGGCGAGCACGGTTACCGCAACCTGTCGAGGGCTATCGGCGCCGCGCACCTCGACGCGGGGGTCAAGGGCGCCGCGAGCTACACCCTGGAAGGACTCGGCGAGGAGTCGGGCGGCGAGTGGCTGGTCCTGACGGGCTGCCGCAAGGGCGCCGTCCGCCAGGCCCTCCAACCCTCGTTGAGTGCTGGGTATTTGCGCCCTCAAAACGTTTCGACAGCACAAATACCCAGCACTCAACGGGGCGGGGGGAATCGTACGGATCGGCTCGCCGGCGCGCGGTACGAGGTTGAGCGGCTGGTTGATGTTTTTGGGCGGGACAACGTCGCCGTCGAGATCACCGCCACCGGTGACCCGCGCGACGCCGACCTGCACGACGCGCTCGCCCTGCTGGCCGCCGACGCGCGACTGCCGCTGGTCGCCACCACCGCGGCGCACTACGCGCGCCCCCGGGACGCCGACCTGGCGGGCGCCCTCGCCGCCGTCCGGGCCCGGTCGAGCCTGGACGACCTGGACGGCTGGCTGCCCGGCGCCCCCACCGCCCACCTGCGCAGCGGGACAGAGATGGCGCGCCTGCACCACAGGCACCCGCAGGCCGTGCCGACGGCGGCCGCGCTGGGGGAGGAGTGCGCGTTCGACCTCAAGCTCATCGCCCCTGAGCTGCCGCCCTACGAGGTTCCGGACGGGCACGACGAGACGACCTGGCTGCGCGAGCTCACCTACCAGGGCGCCGAACGGCGTTACGGCCCGCGGGAGGGCAACAGGAAGGCCTGGCGGCAGATCGACCACGAGCTGAAGGTCATCACCGATCTGAACTTTCCCGGGTACTTCCTGGTGGTCTACGACCTGGTGGACTTCTGCCGGCGCAACGGGATCCTCGCGCAGGGACGCGGTAGCGCCGCCAACTCGGCAGTCTGCTACGCGCTGGGCATCACGGCGGTCGACGCCGTCAAGCACGGGCTGCTGTTCGAGCGGTTCCTCGCGCCCGAGCGGGACGGGCCCCCGGACATCGACGTCGACATCGAGTCGGTACGCCGCGAGGAGGTGATCCAGCACGTCTACGAGAAGTTCGGGCGCACGCACGCGGCACAGGTCGCGAACGTCATCTCCTACCGGCCACGCTCCGCGGTGCGTGACGCAGCCCGCGCGCTCGGCTACGACATCGGGCAGCAGGACGCGTGGTCCAAGTCCATCGAGCGCTGGGGAGCGCTCAAGCCGAAGGCGGCCTCGGCGCCGTCGGACGTGCCGGACGTGCCACCGGACGTGCCGCAGAACAAGACCGCGGCCAAGGACGCCCAGGTCGCAGCGCTGTGGGGACCGCGGGAAGCGCGACCGCACGTCGACCATGCCGGGCCGGTCGGGAGCCCCGGCGTCTTCGTCGACGTGCTCGGCGAGGAGCCGCGGGCGCCGGGTGAGCCCCGCCCGACCCGGGCCGACGACACCCACGACGTCGTGCCGTTCCGCACGCCGCCGTCGGCCGCGGAGGAGGGGGAGATCCCCGACGACGTGCTCGACCTCGCCGACCGGATGCTCCGCCTGCCCCGCCACCTGGGCATCCACTCGGGCGGCATGGTCATGTGCGACCGCCCGGTGATCGAGGTCTGCCCCGTGGAGTGGGCCCGTATGGAGGGCCGCACCGTGCTGCAGTGGGACAAGGAGGACTGCGCGGACGCCGGGCTGGTGAAGTTCGACCTGCTGGGCCTGGGCATGCTGACCGCCATCCGGTACGCGTTCGAGTTCATCGAGGAGCACACCGGGGAACGGTTCGAGCTGCACAGCCTGCCGGAGGACGATCCGCTCGTGTACGACCTGCTGTGCGCCGCCGACACCGTCGGCGTGTTCCAGGTGGAGTCCCGTGCCCAGATGGCGACGCTGCCGCGCCTGCAGCCGCGGGAGTTCTACGACATCGTCGTGGAGGTAGCGCTCATCCGGCCCGGCCCCATCCAGGGCGGGTCGGTGCACCCGTACATCGAGCGGGCCCGCGGGCGGCAGAAGGTGGAATACCTGCACCCGCTGCTCGAGAAGTCCCTGAGCCGCACCAAGGGCGTGCCGCTGTTCCAGGAACAGCTCATGCAGATGGCGATCGACGTCGCGGGGTTCACGCCCAAGGAGTCCGACGAGCTGCGGCGCGCCATGGGGTCCAAGCGGTCCCAGGAGCGCATGGAGGCGCTGCGTGACCGCCTCTACGCGGGGATGACGAAGAACAAGATCCCGCCCACGGCACAGGAGAAGATCTTCGAGAAGCTCAGGGCCTTCGCCGACTTCGGCTTCCCCGAGTCGCACGCCTACTCCTTCGCGTACCTCGTGTACACGAGCTCGTGGCTCAAGGTGCACCACCCTGCGGCGTTCTACGCCGGGCTGCTCGCGGCGCAGCCCATGGGGTTCTACTCGCCGCAGTCCCTGGCCGCCGACGCCCGCCGGCACGGCGTGCGCGTGCTGCGGCCCTCGGTGACGCGGTCGCGGGTACTCTCGTCGGTCGAGCGGGTGCCCTCCCCGCCGGTCGAGCCCGCATCCCCGCCGGTCGAACCTGTCGAGACCCGGCAACCCGACGAGTCCGTCCCGTCCGTGGCAGAGCTCGTCCGGGCCGACCCGGCGCTCGCGGTCCGCATGGGCCTGGAGTCCGTGCGCGGCATCGGGAAGGACAAGGCGGAGGAGATCGTCGCGGCACGGGTCTCGACAGGCTCGGCCACCGATGGCTCGACCGCCGGTTTCCGGGACCTGCGGGACCTCGTCCGGCGCGTCGAGCTCTCGACGGCACAGCTCGAGGCGCTCGCCACGGCAGGTGCGCTCGAATCGCTCGGGATCGATCGACGGGAGGGCCTGTGGGCAGCGGGCGCGCTGGGCCAGGAGGGGCCGACGACGCTGCCCGGCGTCAGCGTCGGCGTCGAGGCCCCGATGCTGCCGGGGATGTCCGAGATCGAGCTGACCCAGGCCGACGCGTGGGCCACCGGCGTCACACCCGACTCGTACCCGACGCAGCACGTCCGGCCCGGGCTGGAGGCGGCAGGGGTGCTCACCGTGGCACAGGCGATCGCTACCGAGCCGGGGCGGCGGATCGCCGTCGGCGGGGTGGTGACGCACCGGCAGCGGCCGGGTACCGCCGGGGGAGTGACCTTCCTGTCCCTGGAGGACGAGACGGGACTGCTCAACGTGATCTGCAGCGTCGGGCTGTGGCAGCGGTTCCGGAAGGTCGCGCGGTCGGCGCAGGCCATGGTGGTGCGGGGCCGGATCGAGGCGGCCGACGGCGCCGTGAATCTCGTGGCGGAGCACCTGTCCACGCTGGGCCTGACCGTCCCGGCACGGTCGCGGGACTTCCAGTAGGTGCGAGGAACGCCTGGCAGACTGCGCAGTCTGCGCAGACTGCCGAGGCGGGCGGACCACACGGTCCGCCCGCCCCGGATCTGGAGCCGTGCCTGGTTACGTGACTGGTTACGGGGTGTGGATGTCGGGCCAGGGGTAGCTGGTGACCTCGCTGCCGATGTGGAAGCTCGGGTGCGGCGGCTGGTTGTAGCCGGTGTTCTGCCAGGCGATCGCCACGCGGTACTGCACGTCGTGCATCAGTGTCGCGATGCGCAGGTTCGTCCTGTGCGGTGTGGCATAGATGCGCAGCGCGGAGGAGTCACTGGTCCGCCAGACCACCTCTTCGCGCCAGTCGCCGAACAGGTCGGCCGAGAGCGCCGGGGTCGACTTGGTGCCGTTGTTCGACGCCACGCCCGACCCGGTCAACGCCGTCCCGGAGGGGTAGTCGGTGATCCGGGTGCCGTCGAGCAGCTCGCGCTCGCCGTCGCCGTCCCACCAGGCCAGGAAGTTCGCCGAGGCAGGCTTGGCGCCGATGGAGCTTCCTGCGGCGTTCCGCAGGTCCGACACGTTCGAGGACCAGAACTCGCCCCCGGGATTGGTGGTCGTGACGTTCGCGGCGACGCCACGGCCGTTGTCACCGCTGGGGCTGGTCTGGAACAGGACCGTGCCGTTGGACCCGATGAGGCTGGACGACGGGTCGCTGCTGCTCTCGTGCACCATGAACACCTCCTGACCCGCACGGCTGGGCACGAAGTCCGAGACGTGGAGCGCGTCGCCGTGGCCCATCCGGGAGTTCCACAGCGCGTTGCCGTCCGAACCGACCACCATCGCCCCGTAGACGACGTCCTGGCGTCCGTCGCCGTTCAGGTCGGCGATGGACAGGCTGTGCGCGCCCTGGCCGCGATACTGCGAACCCTTGACGTCGGAGTCGAAGATCCACCGGGTCGAGAGGTTCTGACCGTCGAAGTCCACGGCCCAGATCACCGAGCGCGTGTAGTAGCCGCGCGCGAAGATCATCGACGGCGTGGCACCGTCCAGGTAGGCGGTGCCGGCCAGGAAGCGGTCGACCCGGTTGCCGTAGCTGTCGCCCCAGCTCGACACGTTGCCGCGCGGGGGCTGGTAGTTGACCGTGTCGATCGCGCCGCCGGTGCGACCGTCGAAGATGGTCAGGTACTCGGGTCCCGTCAGGATGTAGCCGTCGCCGTTGCGGTGGTCGGCACTGGCATTGCCGATGACGACGCCCCGGCCGTCGCGCGTGCCGTCGGCGGTCTTCATGGCGATCTCCGCGTCGCCGTCACCGTCGTAGTCGTACACCTGGAACTGGGTGTAGTGCGCCCCCGACCGGATGTTGCGCCCCAGGTCGATCCGCCACAGGCGGGTTCCCTGGAGCGTGTAGGCGTCGATGAAGGTGTTGTCGGTGACGCCGGCCTGCGCGTTGTCCTTGGCGTTGGCGGGGTACCACTTGACGACGTACTCGTAGTCACCGTCGCCGTCCAGGTCGGCGACGCTGGTGTCGTTGGCCTCGTGACTGCTCGTGGGCCGGCTGATCGGGACGTCGAGGTAGCCGCCGGAGCCGAACCTGGCCTCGGCACCCGAGCGCGTCCCCTCGGAGCCGCCGGTGACGGCCGCGACCGTGTAGGTCCCGCTGCCGCTGCTGTCGAGGTAGTTCGTGGCGCCGGTGATCGGCGACGAGTTGAGCTTCTGCCCGTCGCGGTAGACGTTGAAGGCCACGTTCTGGTCGTCGGTGCCCAGCAGTCGCCAGCTGACAAGGTTGCCGCTCCCCGAAGGCACGACGGTCACGCCTCGGGTGAGCGCCTCGACCTCGTAGGCGCCGTCGCCGCCGGGGCCTCCGGTGTCGCCGGTCGTGACGTCCAGGTAGTCGATGTTCGCCAGACCGGCCGCACCGGTGGCCCGCAGGCGGACGGTGTTGACCCCCGGGCTGAGCTGAGCGGTGACGGTCTCGGTCACCCAGCTCGTCCAGGCACCGGTGGCACCGAACTGCGCGGTCCGCACCGAGGTGCCGTTCACGACGACCTCGCCCGGCCTGCTGTCCGTTCCGCCGTTGGCATAGCCGAACGCCAGGGTCGCCGGGCCCGCCGCGGCGGCATCGACCCTGAACTCGAGCGCAGCGCCGACGGCATTGTCGGTGTTGCAGAACCCGCTGCCCGAGTGCCCCGCGTGGTTGGACTCGACCACGCCGTTGCAGACGGCCGGCGCGCTCTCGGCCTCGTGGCGGATCGAGTCGGCGGAGGCGGTGTTCAGCGCCACGACGCTGGATGCGACGACGGCGAGACCGGAGAGCCCGGCCACCAGCGCCACCCTTGTTCTTCCTCTTCTTCGCGTTGACATTGTTTCGCTCCTCTTTGAGCTGGCTCGGCCGTCGGGGAACGGCCGAGGGTCTGGCGAGGCGCGACGACGGCAAACGGGCTCCATCGCCACGATGTCATCGAACACCGAATTGAATCGTTCAAATCGGTGCGGACGACGGTACGGTAAGCGTTTGCCCGGTGTCAAAGGATTGCGCGGACCTAAACGATTAACGGGTCGGGAGAGATGAGCCGTCGGTCGACCTCGCCCGCACGGCGGCACGGGCGCCGTCCCGGCAGGTGCCGGTGGCGGCGTCCCTCACCACAATGGGGTGCATGCCCCAACCAGATCGCCGAAGCCTGTACTCGACGGTGCGCAAGGTCCTGCGCACCGATCCGTCGGAGGGTCCCGAGACCGAGGTCCAGCCCGCCGTCGACGACACGATGGTGATCCGTGCACTGGACCTGGCGATGCGTATCGGTGAGTCGATGTTCGCCGTCGGGGCGTCCGCCCACGAGGTCACCCTGGCGGTCACGCGCGTGGCCGGCGCCTACCAGCTCCAGGGGGTGCACGTGGACGTGACCTACACGTCGATCGCCCTGTCGTACCAGCGCAGCGGCGAGGGCTGGCCGCACACGCTGCTCCGGGTGGTGCGCGTCGCGGCGCCCGACCACATGAAGCTCCAGCGGCTGCAGGCGCTGCTGGTCGAGATCGACGACGGCCTGGACCTCGACGAGGCGCGGACCAGGTTCCGTGCGATCCGCCGCGTGCCGTTCCGGTACCGCCAGCCGGTGGTGGTCGCGGCGCGAGCGCTGCTCGCGGTCGGAGCGGGCATCCTCGCCGGAGGAAGCGTGCTGGCGGTGGCGCTCACGTTCATCGCGGCGCTGGGCGCCGCGGCGACCCAGTCCGGGCTCGCCCGGCTGCGCGTGCCGTCGTTCTTCAGCCAGATCGCGGGTGCCTTCGTCATCACGATCGTCGCGGTCGCCGTGTCAGCCCTCGCCACCGCCGGGGTCGAACCGTTCACCGGGGTGCGGCCCTCCATCATCGTGGCGGCCGGGATCATCCTCATGCTCTCCGGCCTCACGGTGGTAGGCGCGGCACAGGACGCGATCGACGGGTTCGCGCTGACGGCGGCGGGGCGCATCCTCGACCTCACGCTGCAGACGCTCGGCCTGGTGGTGGGAATCCTCGCCGGTCTGGAGCTCGGCAGCGTGCTCGGGTTCCGGATGGCGCTGCCGGAGGGGCCGCCACCGCTCGGCCCGCTGCCGAACCAGGTCGGTGGAGCGATCATCGTCGCCGTCGCGGTGGCGCTGTTCAACGGCGCCGGCGCACGCATCCTCGCCGTCAGCGCCGTGCTGGGAGCGGTCGCGGCGCTGGGCCACGCCGTCGGACAGGCGTCGGGCCTGCACGAGGCGGCTGCCAGCGGCATCGCGGCGCTGCTGGCCAGCTTCGTCGGCGTCCTGATCGCCCACAACCTGCACGTACCGTCCGTCGCCGTGACGACGGCGGCCATCGTGCCGCTCGTACCCGGCGGTGCGGTCTTCTACGGGCTGCTCGGCATGGTGCACGCCGACCCGTCATCGGCCCTGGGAGCCGGGGGCGGGGCCAGCTCCCTCGTCCTCGCGGCGTCCGTCGGGGTCGGGCTGGCGGCGGGCGCGTCGCTGGGGATCTATCTCGGGACGCCCGTACGGGCCACGCTCGCCGGCGTCGCGCGCTCCCGGGCGCGGGTCCGGCGCTGACTTCGGACGCCGGCTGCGGGCCCCTGCGGGCCCCGTCGGCCCAGGCCCTCAGTAGCCCAGCTGCAGCATGGTCGAGTCGGTCGCCCACAGCACCGCAGAACCCACGCCGACGAGCAGCGTCGAGACCACGTAGAACCAGATCCGCATGGCGTGCCGGCAGATACGGAGGAGCGCCGCCAGCCCGAGCGCGGCGACAGCAAGTGCCGGTGCGGCGAGCAACGGGTTGCCCGCCTGCGGATCCCGGGTGACCAGCAAATACACGGCACCCAGGAGCAGCAGTCGGGGAACCCAGCGCAGCAGGGCTCCGAGCAGACGCAGCGGCCACGGCCTCCTGCGGGGCACAGCCGCCGCCTGAGCGGTCGGCCTGACCTGCGCACCTGGTCGCGCCCCCGGCTGCACCCGTGGTTGCGCGACAGGCTGGACGCGAGGCTGTGCCGCAGGCTGGACACCCTGCCGGATGCGCTGCCGGATGCCCTGCTGGATGCTCTGCTGGGTGCTCGGCGGGGCGCTCTGCGGGGCGCTCTGCGGGATGCCCTGCGGGATGCCCTGCTGGATGGCCTGCCGGGCGCCTGGCTGCACGCTCGGCGGGCGGCTCGCGGGCGCCTGCTGTGCGGCAGGCGGTGTCACGGGCATCGGACGGGTGGCGTGCGCGGACTGCTTCGGTCCGGCCGGTTTCGGGGCGGGGCCGAGATGCTTGACCGGGCTCTTGCGCGGTTCGAACGACCGCGGCGCCGGGGCCAGCTTCCGCACGACCTGGGTCGCCGCGGCCGACGCGGGCGTTGCGGATCCGGGCACGACAGCCGGGGGCACGGACTCCGGCCTGTTCCGGGCGGGAACCTGCTCGCTCGCCGGGACGGGCTCGGGGCTGCGGAACGCCCGCCAGCCACGGAGCGTGTCCGCGAGGCCGTCGGGAGGAGAGGCGGTCTGCCAGCGCATCGCCTGCCAGATCCAGTCCTTGATCTCGGCGGGGGTACGACCGTCGGCGACGTGCGCGCCGATCTCCGCGACGTGGTCCGCGACCACCTGTTCCGCCGCCCCGTCGAACCCGTCCGCGTGCACCTCTGCCAGGACGCTCATGAGCGCACGGTCGTACACGAGGGCGTGCCAGGGTTCCGTGACACGTGAGGGCGTGGGGGAGTCCGACGGGTCCGGGTCCCGCTGGAACAGCTTGGTGTGGCCCCGCCCTGGCAGCACGTCGGTCGCCGGGAGGGCTGCCACCTCGGCGGCCGTCACGCCGTCGCTGAGCAGCTGCGAGGTGAGCGTCAGCGTCGGGTCGGGTGTCGTGCTCGCGAGGCGGGCCCGCACCACGCTCGCGATGTTCTCCAACGGCGGGCGGTGGTTCGGCTGGTACCGCGTCATGGCGAGGATCAGCGACTGCAGGTGCCGGTCGACGACGGGCGGCTCGGGCAAGGGATCGTCGTCCGGGACGACATGGGCCGGCTCCTCGTCGACCAGGTCCGTGGGCACCAGGTCGCGGCCCAGGAAGTTCAGGTCGAGCGGCAGCGTGCCCGTGTTCGCGTACAGGAGCAGCAGCCCGAGGCTGTACACGTCGGAGCGTGGGTGCACCCGGCGTCCGAAGAGCTCCGGCGCCATGTAGGAGACGGTCCCGGCCGGCTGCGTCGACGTCGCGGCGTCGAAGACCTTGGCGATGCCCAGGTCGATGAGCACCGCGCGGTCGCCGTCGACCATGATGTTCGCGGGCTTGAGGTCGCGGTGCAGGACGCGCTCCTCCTGCAGCACGAGCAGCGCGTCGACCAGCTGCTCGGCGAGGCCCAGCGCCTCGCGCCCGGACAGCGGTCCCTCCTCGCGCACCCGGTCCCGCAGCGTCGTGCCGGGAACGAGCTCCATCGCGAACCAGGGCTGGTCCGCGTCCAGGCCGGCCTCCACGAAGCGTGGGAAGCCCCGGCCGTCCAGGCGCTCCAGGAGATGCGCCTCCTGGGCGAACCGATCCTTGGCGTCGTCGTGCAGGCCGGTCAGGACCTTGAGGGCCACCTCGGTGTCGTCGTCGGCCACCGCGCGGTACACGTGTGCGAAGCCGCCGTGGCCCAGTGCCTCGGCGAGGGTGAACCGGCCCATGCGTTCCCCGCTGGCGGGGATACGCCGGACAGGGCGGACGGGGAGTGCCGCCGCCAGCGGGGAACGCCGGACGGGTGCCGGCTGGGGTGCCGGCTCGGGTGCCGGCTCGGGTGCAGGAGGCGGGGCATCGTCGGTCGCGGGAACCGGGTCGGACGCCGAAACCGGGTCGGACGCCGAAACCGGGTCGGACGGCGGGGCCGGAACGGGCGGCGGGACCGGGACGGGCACCGGAGCCTCATCGCTGACCGGGACCGGGTGGGGCGCCGGGACGTCGACCGACGGCGGGGCCGACTCGTCGGGCACGGGGGCCTGCTCGGACGACGGGGCAGGTTCTTCGGCTGCCGGGGCCTGGTCGACCGGCGGAGCCGGCGAGGGCTCCGCAGCTGTCCGGGAGCCGGCCGGTTCGGGGTCCAGAACTGAGGTGGGCGCGGCGGTGGCTGCGGGCTCAGGATCGGGTAACGGGACCGGACCGGGGCCGACGGTCGCTGGCGCGACCTCGCCGACGCCTGTCGCTGGTGACGTCATACCGGGCAACCTACCAGCGCGTCCGTGCCGGTCCCAGAAAAGTCCCAGCCTGTCGCCGACGGGAATTTCTGTCAGCGGTGGCCGGTATCCGACTCTTTGCCTCGTGAGGGCACAAGCCCGGCGGTACCAGCCAAACCTTCGACCTCGACTTGAACCTGGACCTCAACCTGAGGTTGAGCCTTGTGTTCGGCGCCACCGCGCGCAGTGCCTCAGACACCCTGCTCCCGGTACCACGCGATCTTCTCCCGCAGCCGCTCCTGCTGGCGGCGGAGCGCGTCGATCGACTCCTGCACGCGTCGGTCGTGCTCCTCGAGCAGGGCGACCCGTGCGGCCAGGGTCGCCTCGTCGAGCGACAGCTCGGCGTAGCGCTTGAGATCGGCGATCGGCATACCGGTGTCCCGCAGGCAGTGGACGAGGTCGAGCCAGCCCAGGTCGGCGTCGGTGTAGGCGCGGTGCCCGCTCGACGTGCGCGCGATCGGGCGCAGGATGCCCTCCCGCTCGTAGTACCGCAGGGTGTCGATGCTGAAGCCCGACACCTCGGCAGCCTGCGCGGGCGAATAAGTGGCCATGGACAGATCCTGCCCTTGACCTGGAGCGCGCTCCAGGGTTTTCGCTCGTCCCATGACCACATCGCAGACCACGAGCACGCAGCCCGAGAAGCCGACGACCCCACCCGCCGAACGCCTGGTCCTCGGCGCCATGATGTTCGGCACCGCGGTGGACGAGGCCACCTCGTTCTCGGTCCTGGACCGCTTCGTCGAGGCGGGCGGCCGATGGATCGACACCGCCGACTGCTACGCCTTCTGGGCGAGCGAGTCCGGCTACGGCGGGCAGAGCGAGGAACTGCTCGGCCGCTGGTTCGCCGCACGTCCGGGCGTCCGCGACCGGATCCTGCTCGCCACCAAGTTCGGGGCCGAGCCGCGCGACGCCGCCGACTGGCCCGCGTCCCGTACCGGCCTGTCACCCGAGGCGATCCGCGAGCAGATCACCGGCAGCCTGCGCCGCCTCGGCACCGACCACGTGGACCTCGTCTGGGGGCACATGGAGGACCGCTCGGTTCCCGTCGAGGAGACCGCCGACGCCTGCGCGGCCCTCGTGTCCGACGGCGTCGCGGCCCGCATCGGCCTCTCCAACCACCCGGCGTGGCGGGTCGATCGGGCACGCCGCCACGCCGTCGCGCAGGGAGCGGAGCCGTTCAGCGTGCTCCAGCACGCCTACACCTACCTCCAGCCCCGCCCCGGCGCGCGCGGCGGGAATCACCGGTTCGGCTGGCTGAGTGACGAGCTGGCCGACCTCGCCGCCGTCGAAGGCCTGGACGTCTGGGCGTACACGCCGCTGCTGTCCGGGGCGTACGACAACCCGGACAAGCAGATTCCCGAGGTCTTCGACCACCCGGGCAACACCCGGCGTCTCGCGGCGCTCGACGACGTCGCGGCGCAGGTCGGGGCGTCGCGCGGCCAGGTGGTGCTCGCCTGGCTCGTCGCCCGTGGGATCCGCCCGATGCTCGGCGGCAGCAAGGTGCACCAGCTCGACGCCGCCATCGCGGGCGTGGGGCTGGAGCTTCCGCCAGAGCTGCTGGAGCGCCTGGACGGTGTCGACGTCGCCCCGCCCGCCACCTGATCGTTGAGTGCTGGGTATTTGTGGTGTCGGAACGTTCCGAGACCACAAATACCCAGCACTCAACGAGGGGGGTCAGGAGAGGTTGATCGTCACCGGCTCGAAGGGGGTGCCTGTCGGGTAGCTGCCGCCCCAGAGCTTCGCACCGTCGTCGGTCAGCTCGACCTGCTGCCAGGTGAGCCGCGTGCCGTCGTCGGACCGCTCGGGGGCGCCCGCCAGCCGGAACGCGGCGGTGCGCACGTCGGCGTCGCGGTCCCGGATGGACATGGCCCAGTCGAGGTCGCCGTCGGCGGGCGCGGTGACCTCGATGTCGGCGACCTCGCCGACGAACGAGCCGAAGTGCCCGATGAAGACCACGGAACCCGTGAACGCGAACAGCCCGGAATCGGGCGCCGGGTCCGGGCTGCGTCCCGGGTCGAGCGGGAAGTGGAACGCGGCGCCGGTGCCGCCGACGGCGTCGTCCTGCACGATGCGGCCGCCCGGCGCTCCCATCACGTACATCAGCAGGCTTGCCTTGATCTCCCAGTCCAGATGAGCCACCTGAGAACCGTACTCCCACGTGAGGGCTCACCAGGTTCCGCGTCCGGGGCGGCGTCGGGAGACCGTGCCGAGAGGCGGCGCCGGGGACGGTCGACGCCCGTTCACGTGGGCGTCGACCGGCCGACGGCGTGGCGCCACGCCGCGGCCACCGGACGTGACCAGGCTCGGTCGCATGAGGACCACCCCACGTCGCACCACCGCAGCACTCGCCGTGACCCTTGCCGGCGCGCTGGCCCTGGGAGCCGTACCGGCGTCCGCGTTGCCGGCGTCCGCCGGACCCGAGGGCCACCCCCGCGCCTTCGACCTGCAGGCACACCGTGGCGGCGTCGCGCTCACCGTCGAGAACACGCTCCCTGCCTTCGACAACGCCCTCGCGCTGGGAGTCAGCACGCTCGAGCTCGACGTGCAGATCACGCAGGACGGGTACGCCGTCGTCACGCACGACCGCGACCCCAACCCGGCCAAGTGCGTCGACACCGAGCCCGCGTTCCCGGGCGACCCCGAGTTCCCGTATGTCCCCAACAAGACGTACATCAAGGACCTCACGCTCGCGCAGGTCCGCACCATCGACTGCGGCTCGCTGCGGCAGCCCCAGTTCCCCGGGCAGGAGCTGCACCCGGGCGAGCGCATGCCGCTGCTGTCCGAGGTGCTGAACCTCGTGAACCGCCACCGGGCGCACCAGGTCACGCTCAACATCGAGACCAAGGTCGAGGCCGGCGCCCCCGAGCAGACGGCGCCCCGCGAGCAGTTCGTGCAGGTCGTCGCCCGCGAGGTCCGCAAGGCCCGCCTCGTCGACCAGGTCACGATCCAGAGCTTCGACTGGGGCGCGCTCATGCGTATGAGCGAGGTCGAGCCGCGGTTCCCGCTGGTGGCGTTGACCAACGGCCAGCAGTTCCTCCAGGTCGGCGCGCCTGGCGCTTCACCGTGGCTCGGCGGGCTCGACATCGACGACTTCCCGGGCTCGATCCAGGAGAAGTTCGTCGCGGCCAGCGCCTCGTTCGGGGCCGACGCCGTGTCGCCCGTGCACGGTGACCCCCAGGGCGGCGGCGTGACCGACCCCGGCTACGTCCCGTTCACCACGCCCGAGCTGGTCGACGCCGCGCACGACGCCGGCCTCGCCGTCATCCCGTGGACCATCGACGACCGCGCCACCATCGAGTCCTTGATGGACATGGGCGTGGACGGCCTGATCACCGACCGCCCGGACCTGCTGCGCGCGGTCATGGCGGAACGCCACCTGAAGCTCCCCAAGCGCTACTGACCGGCGGCGGCGTGGAGCAGCGCGCGCCGTGTGATCGGCAATAGGTCAGGAGATCGGCAACCCAAGTCGCCGATCTTCTGACCTATTGCCGATCATCCGGCCTCGGGAGTCAGCCCGCTGCCTCGTCGCGCGCGGTCCGCTCCTCTGGCGCTGCCCGACGGCGTTCCCGGCGTCCGCGGACCAGCTCCGTCGCCAGGGCGTCGAGCGGCTGGGCGAAGGTGTCCTCGAAGCGGGCGAGCCACGCACCGGCGGCAGCCGTCCCGGCGTCGTCCACGGCGTAGAGGCGGCGGGTGCCCTCGGCGCGCACCCGCACCAGCCCCGCCTCTCGCAGCACCTTGAGGTGCTGCGAGACCGCGGGCTGGGTGATGCGCACGCGGGCCTGCAGCGCGGTGACCAGGGCGCCTGCCGGCTGCTCGCCCGGGGCCAGGAGCTCCAGCAGCCGACGCCGCACCGGGTCGCCGAGCGCCTCGAACACGCCGGCACGTGCGGAGTCGAGGGTGCTGTCACCCGGCACTGCCGACGTGTTCGGTGCCGTAAGCGCATCCGGCGCGTCGGGTACCGCCGGCACTCAGGACTCCGGCGGTGTCGTGTAAAAGGCCAGGGTTCGTTCGCCCGCGGCCCGCGCCTGGTCGGCGTCCTCCCCGGCGGCGACGGCGGCGTCGGCCCAGCCCGTGCTGGCGAGCCGCGCGAACTCGACACCCTCCGGGGAGGTCGACCACGACTCGACCTCC
The DNA here is from genome assembly GCF_028994775.1 of Promicromonospora iranensis. GTDB lineage: Bacteria > Actinomycetota > Actinomycetes > Actinomycetales > Cellulomonadaceae > Promicromonospora > Promicromonospora iranensis_A. The sequence goes on from NZ_JAJQMN010000007.1 coordinate 189,879, forward strand.
GCGGGGTTCAGACCGGCACCACTGGCGAGGTGCAGGCCGAGCCCCATGAGGCTGAGGTCCCAGCCGACACCGGTGGCACCCGGGCCGTACTGCGTCCAGAAGTCGGGGTCGACCGGAGCCTCGTGGACCAGCTCGAGCGTGGTGCCGTCGTCGGCCGGGGTGAGGTGGACGGTGAGCCACGAGACCGTCTCGCCGAACTCCCAGGTGACCGCGAACTCCTCGGGTGCGGCGCAGCGCTCGACGATGCCGCCCGCGTTGCCCTCGAGCTGGTAGCGGCCGCCGACGGTGAGATCGCCGCTGACCGGCAGGAACCAGCGGGGGAGGCGGTCGGCGGAGGTAAGGGCGTCCCAGAGGTCGGCGCGCTCGGCGGCATAGGTGCGGCGGGCGACGGCGATCTTGGTCGGGACGCCGTCGCGACTGCTGTCGCGGACCTCGCGGGTCACGAGGCCGGCGGTGGTGGCTGGGTCGATCACGGGGGCCATGTTCTCTCCTTCTATAAGTGACTACTTATGTTATGCCATAAGTCTGGGTCGGAGGCAACCGGCGGCACGGGCCCTGGGACGGGCCGGAACGGGCAGTGAGGCACCACATAAAAAGTGTGCCAAGCGGCCTGGCGTACGAGTGTCAGTGAGGCGGAGTAGGTTCCGAACATGGCCCAGATCGCCGTGGTCCCCGCGACTGCCGACCGGTTCGACGACATCGCCCGCGTCATCAACCCGACCGGGCGTGAGCAGGCGTGCTGGTGCATGCACTGGCGGGCCCCCGCCAAGGAGGACATCACGACGCGCGGGGCCCGGCTGCGCGAGCTGACCGAGCGGGAGCCGGCCCCGGGGATGCTCGCGTACCTGGAAGGCTCGGACACAGGGCGCTCCGGCATGCCGGATTCCGGTGCTGTGGGATCCGGTGCCGTGGGATCCGGCGCGGAGGTGGCGGGCTGGCTCGGTTTCTCGCGCCGGTCGGACGCCAGATCGCTGCAGCGGTCCCGTGTGCTGCCCGCGGGCGATCCGGAGACCTGGTCGACCACCTGGGTGTTCATGTGCGTGACGGTGCGCGCGGGCTTCCGCCGGCAGGGGATCGCCCAGGCCCTGCTCGGCGCCGGGGTCGACTACGCCGCCGGCCACGGGGCGACGGCGCTCGACGCGTTCCCGGTCGAAACCGAGCCCGGTCACCGGGTGCCGGTGAGCGCCGCCTTCGTCGGTACCGTCGGCATGTTCGAGCGGGCGGGGTTCGACCGGCTGGCGCCCACGGGCGCCACGAGCGGCCGACTGCCCCGCTGGCACATGCGGCGGGAGCTCACGCTCAGCTGATCGCCGCGTACGCGGCGGGTCCTACTCCTCGACCGGTACGACCACGCACAGCTCGAACGTCTCGCGGCCACGGCGGAGCAGGTACCGCACGCGCTCCGCAGTCTCCTCCGCTGCGTTCTCGTCCTTGTAGCTCCAGCGCACGTCGACCCACAGCAACGCGTCGCCGACCTGCTCGACGGCGCGCACGTCCGGCACGGCGGCGACCAGTCCCTGCTCCCGGTAGGCGGCGAGCATGCTGCCGAGCGCCTCGCGCGCCGCCTCGGCGTCGGGCACGACGAGGGACCGTTCAGCCTCCACCACCACCGACGGGTACGCGAGGCTCTCGGTCACGGTCTCCAGGTCGCCCGACCCGAGCGCGACACCGTAGTCGACGAAGAACGTGACCAGGTCGTCCTGGTCGTACGGAGTACTGGGCATGCCTTCACCGTAGGCGGACACCACGCTCCGCACCATGCCACGTCGTCGAGCCACGTCGTCGAGCCACGTCGTCGAGCCACGTCGTCGCGTGCCGGGCGCACGGCGGCCGGTCGCCGACCTGCCTGCGCCCGACACGGTCTCAGCGCGAGGAGTGCACGAGCGCCTCGGACAGGTCGGTCCAGAGGTCCTCGACGTCCTCCAGGCCTACCGACAGGCGAACGAGGTCGGGGGAGATGCCCGCGTCCTTGCGGGCGACCTCGTCCATGATCCGGTGCGTCAGGGAGGCCGGGTGCTGGATGAGGCTGTCCACGCTGCCCAGGCTCACCGCGGGGGTGATCAGGCGGACGGCGGAGACCAGGGCCACCGGGTCCGCGGACGTCTCGAACGAGACCATCGCCCCGCCCAGGCTCGGGTAGTGCACCCGCGTCACCCGGGGGTGCTCGGCCAGGCGGCGTGCCAGCTCCGATGCCGTGGCCGACGCCGCGCGCACTCGTACCGGAAGCGTCGCCAGTCCTCGCAAGAGCTCGTAGCCCGCCATCGGGTGCAGCATCCCACCGGTGACGAACCGGACCTGCCGCAGCCGCCGGGCGAACTCCTCGTCGCAGGCGATGACGCCGCCCATCACGTCGCCGTGCCCGCCCAGGTACTTGGTGGCGCTGTGCAGCACCAGGCTCGCCCCGAGCGTCAGCGGTCGCTGCAGCACCGGTGTGGCGAACGTGTTGTCCACCAGGAGCGGCACCGGGCCGCAGGCGTCGGCCAGCGTGCGCAGGTCCACCTCGGTGAGTGTGGGGTTGGCCGGGCTCTCGACGACGACCAGCCCGGTCCGGTCAGTGATGGCCGACGCCGCTTCGTCGGGCGTCGCCCACGTCACCGAGTTGCCGAGCAGGCCGGACTCGAGCAGGTGATCCGTGGTGCCGTACAGCGGTCGGACTCCGACCACCTCCGGCTTGCCCGCCGCGACCTGAGCCAGCAGGGCGGCCGACAGGGCGGCCATGCCGCTCGCGAACGCGACGGCGGACTCCGCGCCCTCGAGCTCGGCGAGCGCGGTCTCGAAGCGGCGCACCGTGGGGTTCGCGACGCGGCCGTAGACGGGTGGGCCGCCGTCGTCGTGCCCGGCCGCGAACTCGTCCAGGCGCTCGGCCTCGCCGACCACGTCGTACGACGGGTAGGTGGTGGACAGGTCGATGGGCGGGGCGTGCAGGCCCAGGGCGGCCAGGTCGTCCTTGCCGGCGTGGACGGCGCGCGTGTTCCAGGAGTGCGTGTTCCGGGAGTGCGTGCTCCCTGAATGCATGGTCATGGAGGACTATCGGCACCCGAGAGGGCCTGTACCGGTCTGGCGTGCTAGAAATTCGGCCTATGGGCCAGAACGTGATCCTGGATTCGGTAGATCGTGCACTGCTGGACGAGCTGCAGAAGGACGGGCGCCTCTCCAACAAGGCGCTCGCGCAGCGGGTGGGCGTCGCGCCGTCGACCTGCCTGGCCCGGACGCAGCGGCTGCAGAACACCGGGGTGATCCGCGGGTACCGCGCCGAGATCGACCCGGCCGCCGTCGGCCGCGGGCTGCAGGCCATGCTGATGGTGCGGCTCACGACCCACTCCCGGCCGCTGCTGGGCCCGTTCGTCGAGTGGATCCGACGGCTCCCGCAGACGCGAGCAGTGCACCACGTGTCCGGTCCCGACGACTTCCTGATCCACGTGGCCTGTGTCGACACCGACGAGCTGCAGCGCCTGGTCCTCGACCTCACGGCTCGTGGCGAGGTGGGCCGCGTGCAGACCGACCTCGTGTTCTCCTCCTGGACCTGCGGCCCGGTCACCCCCGCGGAGTGACCGACCCGGCGCGCCGGGTCGGGGCCGCGCAGGCGGAGGCGGTCGGCCGAGGGCGGCCGGAGGCGATCAGCCGACGGCGAAGCGCCTACCACTTTGAGGTCTAAGTTTCTCCGCTCTGAATCGCTTCAGAGCGGAGAAACTTAGACCTCGAAGGGGGTTCCCAGGTGGGGTGGGAGTCGGCGTCAGAAGGCCTGCGCCAGCAGGTCGGCGAACAGCGCGTCCGCGTCGACGTCCAGGCCGCGGGCCGTGAACCAGTCACACACGGTGCGGCAGTCCCGCAGCAGCACCTCGCTCGCGAACGGGTTGGACGCCAGGTCCACGACCTGCGGAAGATCGATGATGACCAGCCGCTCGCCGTCGGCCAGGATGTTGTACGGCGACAGGTCGCCGTGCGCGAAGCCGAGCCGAGCCAGCACGCCCATCCCGTCCGTCAGCTGCTCCCAGTACGACTCGAGCAGATCGCCCGACGGGCGTTCCCGGGTCAGTCGCGGTGCGGCGACGGCCTGGACACGGCCGGCCTCGTCGGCCACCTCGGTACCGATGAACTCCATCAGAACCTCGGTGCCGTCGATCTGCACCGGATAGGGCACCGGTGCACCGGCCGACCAGAGATCGCGCAGGGCGACGAACTCGGCGTCGGCCCACTGGGTGGCCGAGACCGCGCGACCCCACGCGGACTTGCGGTCCTCCATGGCGCGCTGGTCACGGGTGCGGCGCGTCCGGCGCCCCTCGGTGTACTCCGTGCCGCGGTGGAACTGCCCGTGCTCGAGGCTGCGGTACCGCTTGGCCACCAGGAGACAGCGCTCGGCGTGCTCCGCCGGCGCGTCGCCAGCAGAGGGGCCGCTGCCGGGCCCGCCCTCGGACGGCAGGACCGCGCCCGGCGGTACCGCACGTTCCAGCAGGTACGCGTCCGCTTCCTTGCCGGTCTTGAGGATGCCGAGCTCGGTGTCGAGCGCGGCGTCCCGGGTGACCACCCACCCGGGGACGGGATCGGGCCCACGCTGGCCCTTGGCGACGGATCGCCAGGTGGACCAGCGCTGCCCCGGTCCGGGCTTGGGGTCGACCTGGGTGGAGTCAGACGGGTCGGAGCCAGACCGGCCGGGATCGGCGTGCGCGAGACCGCTGTCGACGGCGTCTGCCCCGAGCGTGCTCGGGTGCGGTCCCTCCAGGTCCTCACGGCGGACCCGGGCGCGTCGGTCCGCGCGCAGCTCGTCAGCGGGCGGGCGGGTGCTGTACTGCTTGGTGCTCCTGTTCGGGGCGTGGACCAGGAGGCGCTTCGGTGCTTCGGGAAAACGGGGCAAGACAGTGCTCCTTGATGCTGGAGCACTACCGGGTCAGTTCCGGGTGCTCCTGATGGCAGTGGCGTCTGCTGCCGCGGAGGCAGCTGCGCGAACGACGTCGTCCATGACTGCCTCCTTTCCTGTCCGCACTCCCCGAGTGCCCGGCCCCGACCGTGTCGACCGGGGTCCTGTTACCTGTGTTGGCCGGTCATCAAGCCGCCTCGAAGTGCAGGCTCGGTGACCGTGCGACGAGCATGGCACGGCCGCGCGGCGGACCGCACCTGTTTTTTCCGCCAGCTCTGGTCAGCTCCAGGGCAGAGCGTTCTCTATCGACTCCCAGACCGAGTCGCGCACGTCCTCGGTGGTGTCCTGGACGCCCTGCTCGAGATCGTCCTGGATCTGCTCCCGCTGCTGCTCGAACGAGTCGCGCGCGTTCTGCGTCATCTGCTGGGCGTAGCCGACAGCGCCCTGCACGGCGATCACGATCACCCACACCACGACGACGAGCCAGAACGGCCACGTACGTCCACCACGGCGCGTCCGAACCGCCCGGAAGAGGTTCACGAAGGCAGAGGTCACGATGCCGAGCAGCGGGATCGACAGCTCGGCCATGCGTGGCAGCCAGACCGGGTCGAGGCTGAGCGTCGACACCGCGAGGCCACCGAGCGCCGCGAACAGCGGCAGCCCGGCCGCGCTGGGCATCGCGTCGAAGCCGGGGACGAGACGCACCAGCTGGTAGAGCGCGAGGGCGAGCAGCACGCGCGGGACCCAGCCGATGATCGTCGCCACGACGCCCAGGCCACCGCCGGAGCCGCGTTGGTCCCCGTCCTGGCTCTTGCTGCCCCGGCCGGTGTCGTTGCGGCCGGCACCGTCGTCGCGCCGAGGTGTCGGCCCGGCAGGCTGGGCCGGGGGCTGTGCGGGCGACTGCGGGGCGATCGGCTGCGTGCCCGTGGGAGACGTCGGCCGCTGCGCCGGGGCAGGGGTGGGCACCGGCGCGACGCGTGTGCCGGGCGCTGGGCCCGGGCGGAACGCGGGTGCCACCTGCGTGGCCTGCTGGTTCGTCACGGGTGCCATGCGCTGGGCGGGGTGGCTCGACTGTCGCCGGGGCGGGGGAGTCGCCGTCGGGCTGCCCGGGAGCGGCAGGCCGTGGCGCTGGCGGTAGGCGATCCAGCCGTCGAAGGTGTCCTGGTAGCCCTCGGGAGTGAACGCGGGAGCCCAGCGCATCGCCGCCCACAGGTAGTCCTTGATCTCGGCGGGCGCGCGCCCACCGGCCCGCTGCGGTCCGACGGCGGCCAGGTACGTGGAGATGACCTCTTCCGCGGCCCCGTCGAACCCGTCGGCGTGCACCTGGTGCAGGCGGCCCATGAGCTGCTGGTCGTAGACCAGGTTGGTGATGGGCTCGCCCTGTCGCACGGGGTTGCTCACGAGCACGCTGGTCGGTGCGACGGTGGCCGCGGCGGCCCCGCTGCCGGTGAGCACCTCGGTGACGAGGCCGCGCTCGATGGTCGTGACGCCCGCGGCGGCGAGCAGCGCAGGGTCCAGTGCGGCGCTGTCGGTCGCGAGCTGGGCCACGGTGCGGGACAGGTTGTGCAGCGGCGGGCGGTCCTCGGGCTGGTGCCGGGTCATGGCCAGGACGAGCGGGAGCAGCCGCTGGTCGACCGGTCCGACGTCGGCCGCGGTCAGGTCGCGCCCCGCGAAGTTGAGGTCGTTGGGCAGCACGCCCGTGGCGAGGAAGATCAGCAGCAGGCCGAGGCTGTAGACGTCGGAGCGGGCGTGCGGCTTGCGCACGAACAGCTCGGGCGCCATGTACGAGATGGTGCCGGCGGCGTGCGTCGAGGTGGTGGTGCCGTGCCCCTTGGCGATGCCGAGGTCGATGAGTACGTACCGGTCGGGTGCGGCGATGATGTTGGCCGGCTTCACGTCCCGGTGCAGGAAGTGCTCCTCCTGGAGCACCGCGAGGGCGTCGAGCACGTCGTCGGCCACCCGCAGCACGTCCCGCAACGGCAGCGGCCCGTCCGTGGCCACCCGCTGGGCCAGGGTGGGACCTGGTACGAGCTCCATGGCGAACCACGGCGTCGGCGACTGCAGGTCGGCCGTGACGAGCCGGGGGAACCCGCGTCCGCCCAGCCGCTCCAGCAGCGCTGCCTCGCCGACGAACCGGTCCAGCGAGCCGGACTCGGAGTTGGTGAGCACCTTGAGGGCCACCTCGCCGCCCGGGCCCATGGCCCGGTAGACGTGCGCGAAGCCGCCGTGGCCGAGCGAGCCGACGAGCTGGAACGGGCCGAGGACCTCACCGGTGGCCGGGATGCGCTGGGCGGTCCCGTGCCCGGCACCTGCGTGCCCGGAACCCTGCCCGGCGGTGCCCTGCCCCGTACGGGAACCAGCAGCGCCAGATCCGGCCGAGGGTGACCCGACGGCGTGCGACCCGGCTGTGTGACCAGCTCCCGAGGGCTGCACGACCTGCGTCGGCGCCGTCGGCGGTGGCGCCATCATCGTCGGCGCGGCGTGCGGCGGCGTCATCCGCGTGGGCGCCGGCGGCGGAGGGACGGAAGCGGTGTGATCGCCACCCCGGGCCGGTGGGCCGGCGGGGTGTGCGGCCGTCGTGCGGGTGGTCTCGTCGGACAAGCAAGGACTCCTCAGCAGGGCGCCGGAACTACCGGCTGGACCAGAGAAAATCTATCAGCGACCCGCCGCGCCGTTCCGCAAGGAGCCCAAGCTGTGACGTGTTAGCCGTTCCCGCCGGGCAGGGCGTCCTCGAGCTGCTCGGTCGCGTTCTGCCTGGCGTCCTCCACGCCCTGCTCGACCTCCTTCTCGACCGATTCCCGGGCGTCCTGCTTCGCGTCCTCGACGCTCTCGTCCACCGAGTTCTGGACGTCCTGCTGGATGTTCGCGGTCGCGTCCTGGGCGTACCCGACGATGCCGCCGACGGCGAACACCACGATCCAGGCGATGATCGCGAGCCCGTAGGGCCAGACCGCGAGCGACGTGTTCAGCGAACGGATCGTGTTGAGGATCCCGGCGAGCGCGATACCGAGCGCCGGGATCGTCAGGTTGGCTGCCTGGTCGGACCACTCGGGGTTGAGGTTGAGCATGCCGAGCACACCGTCGCCGATGCCGCGGAACAGCGGGAACTGCGAGACGTCGGGCATGACGTCGAACCCGGGGATCAGCCGGACGAGCTGATAGACGCTCAGCGCGAGCAGGATCCGGGGGATCCACGCCAGGATCGCGCCCGCTGCCGAGCCACCACCGGGGGAGTCGGCGTCCCGGCCCCGCTCCCGGCGCGGCGCCGGCGGCTGGGGTGCCTGGGCGCCGTAGCCCTGGTCGAAGGGTGCCTGGCTACCCGGCAGCTGCCCCGGCTGGTGCTGACCCGGCTGACCGTAGCCAGGCTGGCCGTAGCTGGGCTGCTGGCCGTAGCCAGGCTGCTGGCCGTAGGGAGCCTGCGTCGGCTGTCCGTAGGCGGCCTGGCCCTGCCCCTGCCCGTAGCCCGGATCGCCCGGGAACGCGCCCGGCGCATGCGCCTGCGTGGGCTGTGCGGTCTCGTACGGGCGGTACGGCCGGGCGGGTGGCGGCGTGGCGGCCCGGTAGTCCCGCCCCGGGTCGGCGCCCTGCTGGGGCACTCCCGACGGCGGCAGCACCTGTGTCTGGTCGCCGTACCCCGCGTTGCCCTGCGGAGCGCCGCCCAGGGGTGCGCCCGACGGCGGCATGACCTGCGTGTGGTCCCCGTACCCCGTGTTGCCCTGGGGTGTGCCGGCCGGGGGCATCATCTGCGTCCGGTCGCCGGAGCCCGCGCCGCCCTGACCAGGCCATCCTGTCTGTCCTGGACGGCCCGCCTGCCCGCCCTGCCCGGGAACCTGGTCGTCCTGGACCGCGTCCATCCGCTGCGTGGAGGCATACGATGACGGAGCGCCCGGCTGCGTACCCGGGCGACCCGGGCGAGCGGGCGGCCGCTGGACCTGCGTGGGGTCGTCCGCCGGAGGAATTCGGCGGGTGGGCTCGTCGGACACGCGGAGGCTCCTCGGTTGTGGTCCCGGTTTCGACACCTGTTTGCGCGTGAACCTACCAGGTGGGGTGAATGCCCCGTTGGGCTGGCCAGGCGGGCGAACATGTCCGACCCTTGCTTCGGGGGCGAACCACGCGATGCCGCCTACCCAGGAACTTCGGAGGAAACGCATGAGCTCTGACACCGTGCCCCGCTGGCCTCGGATCGACGCGATCGTCCGGGAAGACGGTTCCGGCGAGGTGACGATCGACGGGACGTTCCATCCCATCACCACGGGCAGCCTGGAAGAGGCGCGGGTGGAGGTGCTGCGCCGGGTGACGGAGAACGCCGCGAAGGTCGGCCGGCCCGTGCGCGCGTCCGCGACCGGGCCGGAGGGACTGTGGAACCTGATCGTGCACCCGGACGGGACGGTGGTGCCGGAGGAGGACGAGCTCGCGCCGCCGTCGACCCCGACGCCGCAGACGCCCGACGCGGTGCCCGGCTCCGCACCGGCCACGACGCACGGCGGGATGCCCGGCGGAGCGCCGGAGGCCACGCCGGGTGCGACATCGAGCCCGACGTCGGCACCGGGACCGGTGTTCGAAGGCACGCCGGTGGTGGACCTGCCTCCCCGCAGTGAGCAGGCCGACCCGTTCGGTTCGGCGGACCCGCTCGACACGACGCATCCGGCCGGCACGACCGGAGTGCCAGGCACGAACGGAGCGCCAGGCAGCACCGGTGGCGCGGGTGCGGGCTCCGACCCGCTCGCGTCCGCGGTCGAGATCGACCCGGAGGACACGGTGCGGCGCGTGCCGCGAACGCCCGCGGCGCCGGACGCCGGGGAACCGGGCTCCGCAACACCCGACTCCGCGACGCGCGACTCCGCCACACCCGGTCCTGCGACGACCGGCTCAGCGACACTCGGGTACACCTCGTCCGGATCCGCGACCGCCTACGCGCCGAACGGTGCCACGCCCGAGGCCGACGGCGGCTCCCCGGTCGCCGACTGGGTGCGCGAGAACGCGTCGGACGACACCCGGATCCGGCCGGCGGCAGGCGAGCCCGGCGGCATGCCGATCGGTACGCCGGGCAGCACCATGAGCGGCGCGCCGGGCGGCCTGGCGACCCCCGTGTCCGGACCGGTCGACGCGGTGCCGACCGCTGGATACAGCGGCGGCGGTCTGTCCGCGCCGCCGTCGGACCCGACGCCGGTGACCGACGGGGACGCACCGCGCTCCCGGCGTGAGGCGCGTCAGTCGTTCCTGACGCACCAGCAGGACGAGGACCCGGCCACGCGTGGTTTCCGCGGGATGCTCACCAAGGTCGGTATCCGGGTGGGGCCGAGCGAGTCGGAACGGGCCGAGCGCGCCGACGAGCGCGCCGTCAGCCAGCACTGGCCCGGGCCACGCACCATCTCGATCGTGAACGGCAAGGGCGGCGCCGGAAAGACGCCGTCGACGGTGCTGCTCGCGGCGGTCTTCGCGCAGTTCGGTGGTGCGGGCGTCGTGACGTGGGACAACAACCAGACGCGCGGCACGCTGGGCTGGCGCACGGAGCAGGGGCCGCACGAGGCCACGCTGCTGGACCTGCTGCCGCAGGCGGACCGCCTCCTGGGCCCGTCGGCGCAGGCCGCCGACCTGGCACGGTACGTGCACCACCAGACTCGCGACCGGTTCGACGTGCTGCGGTCCAAGCCGATCGCCATGGCGAACGAGCAGCGGATCGAGCCGCGGGACGTGGACGCCATCCACTCCGTGCTGTCGAAGTACTACCGGATGATCCTGATCGACTCCGGCAACGACGAGTCCGATCCCATGTGGCAGCGCATGATCGACCTGACCGACCAGCTCGTGGTGGCCACCACGACGCGCGACGACCACGCGGAGGCTGGTGCGCTGCTCCTGGAGGCACTCTCGACCCGGGACGGCCGGTCGGCGTACCTGGCGCAGCAGGCGGTCGTGGTGGTGAGTCAGGCCGACCAGAAGGAGCCCGCGAGCGAGCTGGAGAAGGTCGCCGACGGGTACCGGTCGCTGGCCCGTGAGGTGGTCACCATCCCGTTCGACCCCGCGATGGTCGACGGTCACCTGCGGTACGGCGCGCTGCGCACGGACACCCGGCGGGCCTGGCTCAAGGCGGGGGCTGCGGTGGCCGGCGGCCTGTGACCGACCGACGTCGCGGTTCCTGTGCGAGTGGGTGCCATTCGTCGGATGCTGGACGTGCCGATCGACGTCGACAGGGAGTTGCACATGTCGGACCAGACCACGCCACAGGACCCCACCACCCAGCAGCCGCAACCGGAGCAGCCGGCCGACGACCTGCAGCCGCCGGGCCGCACGGGTGACATGTCGCAGGAGCCCGACCACGGAGAATCCACCTATGAGGGGTCCGGCCGGCTGGACGGTAAGCGGGCGCTGATCACGGGCGGCGACTCCGGGATCGGGCGTGCCGTCGCGATCGCCTTCGCGCGCGAGGGCGCCGACGTCGCGATCTCCTACCTGCCCGAGGAGGAACCGGATGCGCGGACGACGGCGCGCTGGGTCGAGGACGCGGGCCGTAAGGCAGTGCTGCTCCCCGGTGACATCCGGGACGAGGAGTTCTGCGGACGGCTCGTCGCCGACGCGGTGGACGGCCTCGGGGGCCTGGACATCCTCGTGAACAACGCCGCGTACCAGATGTCCCAGGACGACGGGCTGCGCGGCATCACGACCGACCAGCTCGACCGGGTGCTGAAGACCAACGTCTACGCGCTGTTCTGGATCACCAGGGCGGCGCTGGACCACCTGCCGGAGGGCGGGACGATCATCAACACGACGTCCGTCCAGGCGTTCGAACCGAGTCCCCAGCTGCTCGACTACGCCACGACGAAGGCCGCGATCCTCAACTTCACGAAGGGGCTGGCGCAACAGCTGGCACCCGAAGGCATCCGTGTCAACGCGGTGGCGCCTGGACCGATCTGGACACCGCTCATCCCTGCCACGCTGCCTGACAGCAAGGTGGAGCAGTTCGGCGCCGACACGCCGTTGGGCCGCGCCGGCCAGCCCGCCGAGCTGGCGCCGGCGTACGTGTTCTTCGCCTCCCAGGAGTCGAGCTACATCACCGGCGACCGCATCGGGGTGACAGGCGGCCGGCTGCTGTAGCTAGCCGGGGAAGAACGCCAGTACCTGGTACCAGACCGCCATGGTGTCGTAGCCCATCTGGTTCAGGAGCGCCCACACGATGCCGACGATCGCGTAGAGCGAGATCGGGACGAGCAGGATCCACTCACGCACGGAGCCGGCGTCGCCGATGATCGGGACCGAGAGGTTGCCACCGGTGCGCCACATCCAGTCGAGCTCGATGCCTCGCTTGTTCCGCATCCAGTAGGGGGACCGGAACTTCAGCGGCCACAGCAGCGGCACCCCGGCGGTCGTGATCAGGTCGCCGATGACGTGCACGATGCAGCCGAGCGCCACGCTGAACGGCATCCAGTACCACTCCTCGGGCGCGAAGATGGCGATGAGGACCGCCAGGGTGACGGACATCGTCCATGGGAAGATCTTCGTGTCCCGCGTGATCTTGAGCGCCTTGAGGGCGAACGCGACGAGCAGCACGCACATGATGCCCGGGCCGATCAGGATCGCGCCGAACTCCTCGGTGCCGGTGTCGATGCTCAGGAAGCTGAGCGCCCAGGCGATCGCCGTGAACACCGCGATGCCGAGGATCGAGTGCGTGCCCTTGCGGTGCCCGCCCGAGACCGCCTCGATGCCCTTCACCACCACGTTCGAGACCGGCTTCAGCGAGTTCGCGATGGTGCCCGAGTGGTGGTCGGCGTCGGGCAGCAGCGCCGCACCCGCACAGACCAGGGCCCCGGTGAACACGCTCGCGTCCGATACCGGGTACCAGCCGAAGGCGATCGGCGTCGATGCCGTGACTGCGACCCAGGCCGCGGCTCCCGACGCGGCGTGGTGGCCTCCCATCATGGTGGTGTGCGCTCCAGTTCCCGGGTCTCCCCGACGTGGTTCGGCGGCCCGGCCGACGGCGTTCCGGCGTCCTGCCGGAGGTGCGGTGGGCGTGCCCGTCTGACCGGGTTTGTCCCCGGCCGGAGGAAACCCTAGCGCGGGGGACCGACACCCACGGCGACGGCGCGCCCAGTCGTCCGGGCACGGTTCGCGCACAGGCCTGGTACTGCCGCAGCAGCGCCCTGAGCAGGCCGGACGCGCTCCCCGCTCACGCGACAGACCCCCAGGCCACCGGAGTGTCCTGAGGGTCTGACAGGCCGGCTCTCACCGGTCGACGAGGGGTGCGGTCAGGCGCCCGTCACGTACGCGTAGTGGTGGAAGTGCTGGTCGCGCACGAAGCCCTCCGACTCGTACAGCCCCTGCGCCGCGACGTTGTCCCACGCGGTGGCCAGCGACACCCGGATGGCCCCGGCGTCCTTGGCCCGACGGCACGTGTCCTGAACGAGCGCACGCGCCGCGCCCGTCCCGCGCGCGGCGGGCGCGACGAACAGATCGTTGAGGACCCACGACCGGCTCAGACTCACGGACGACCAGGTGGGGTAGCTCTGGGCGAAGCCGACCACCTCCTGGCCGGCGCCCGAACCCGAGGGCTCGGCGCCCTCCGGTCGGAGCACTGCCACCAGCAGCAGGCTGTCGCCCGCGTCGCGGCGGGCGGTCAGATAATCGCGCGCTTCGGCGTCGGGCACCTCCTGGTCGTAGAACCTGAGGTACTGACGGAACAGGTCGACCACGGCGTCGACATCGTCGTCGGTCGCGGGACGCACATCAACAGACACCTCGCGATCATGTCAGGCCCGAGGGGGTCCGCGCCATGGCCTTCGGCGATAACGCCACCGTCCCGCGGGTGGTAAGCGCGTGCGACCCGCGAGCCCACCTCGGAACACGCCGGACCCCGGAACGGTTGACAGAGGCGATGAATACCCAGCCACGCTTGTCCGTCCTTGACCTCGTGCCCGTCCGTTCGGGCCAGACCAGCGCCCAGGCCCTGTCGGCCTCGCTCGAGCTGGTGGCGCTCGCCGACCGCCTCGGCTTCGAGCGCTACTGGTTCGCCGAGCACCACAACATGGCCGCCGTCGCGGCGTCGTCGCCGCCGGTCATGATCGCCGCCGCCGCCGCGCGCACGTCTCGCATCCGGGTCGGGTCCGGCGGTGTGATGCTGCCGAACCACGCTCCGCTCGTGGTCGCGGAGCAGTTCGCGGCGCTGGAGGCCGTCGCGCCCGGCCGGATCGACCTGGGCATCGGCCGTGCGCCCGGCAGCGACCCCGTGGTCACGTCCCTCCTGCGGGCCACCGGTCCGACGGCGGACGTGGACCGGTTCCCGCAGCACGTCACCGACATCCTGAGCCTCATGGGACCCGACGGCGCTCGTCTGCGGCTCGTCTCCGGCGAGATCTACGACGTGCGGGCCACGCCCGCCGCCGCGAGCGTGCCGACCGTGTGGCTGCTCGGCTCCAGCGACTACTCCGCGCGCCTCGCCGCGGAGCTCGGCCTGCCGTACGTGTTCGCCAACCACTTCTCCGGCCAGGGCATGGACCAGATCCTCGCGCTGTACCGGGACGGCTACCGCCCGTCGGAGGAGCACCCGGAGCCGCGCACCTTCCTCACGGCCAACGCGGTGGTCGCGCCGACGGCGGACGAGGCGCACGACCGCGCCCTGCCGCAGCTGCGGCAGATGGCCAAGCTGCGCTCGGGTCAGAGGCTCGGCCCGCTCGAGACCGTCGAGGACGCGGTGCGCGCGACCGCCGACGAGCCGGCCGACGGCCTGCTCGCCCAGTCGATCGAGGGCATGCGGACACGCTGGCTGATCGGCGACGCCGGGCACGTGGCCGCCGAGGTGCGTGGCCTGGCCGACCGGCACGGCGTCGAGGAGGTCATGCTCGTACCGGTCGCCGGTTCGCCTGCCGACGAGCCCCTGGACGCGACACCGGGCCGGACGCAGACCCTGGAGCTCCTGGCGGCTGAGCTGAACGGCTGAGCTGAACGGCTGAGCTGTACGACCTGCCGGGCACCGGCAGCTGAGAGAGGGTCAGGTGATCGGCACTCGAGTTGCCGATCACCTGACCCTTTGCCGACCTCACCGTGCCCGGGCTACGCCGCTCGAGCCGCCCGGTGCCGGATGGCGCGCGCGTACTCCGCTCGCGGGACGTGTGGCGTCACGTGGAGCACCATGCCGGCCTCGGCCGGCGTGCGGTTCGCCTTGAGCGAGTTGCACTCGTAGCAGGCGGCCACGAGGTTCATCCACGTCGAGGGGCCCCCGCGCGACCGCGGCAGGATGTGGTCCACGGTCTCGGCGGGGCCGCCGCAGTACGCGCACAAGCCGTCGCGCCGCTTCACGCCCTGCTTGGTGCATGCGGGCGCCCCGCCCGACTTGTAGAGCCACCGCATCGTGACGTACCGGACCAGCCGCAGCACGCGCGGTAAGGGGAACGGTCCGAAGGAGCGGCCGTCGACCGCCTCCTCCACAACCGCTACCTCGCGCACGAGCATGTGGATGGCGTGCCGGACCGATACCCGGTGCAGCGGCTCGTAGCCGGCATTGAGGACTAGGACGTCGGCCACGGGCCTGCTCCTTCCGGTGAGCTTGTCGTTCTCGTTCTTCTCGTGATCTCTCGGTGTGGCTGTTCTGGGTGGTGCTGGGTCGTGCTCCGCCGCCGTCGTGCCGGACGGTCCGAACTGCTCCCGAGACGACAAGAGCCGCCCGGGAAAGGCATCCCGAGGCGGCTCACGTTCACTGGTCCGGCAGAACCGGATCAGCGGCGTATGGCGCCTCGTATGGCCTCACGGCCGTCCCGCAGGTGCATGGCAGTGGTCGGGTAGGACGAAGCGGTGGCAGCACTGACCTTGCACAGGTCTGACGCCTGGAGCGCAACGCTGGTGCGGACCATCGTGGTTCTCGTCCTTCCGTCTCGTTCTGATCTGGCCGACTGATCTGACTAGCTGGTCTGACTGTGTTCTCTGACTGCATGAATGCGTCTCAATATCGTGCTCCGGCAGGGATCACAGGCACACAACCTGCCGCCACGGCGCGAGTCCGTGTGTGAAGAAAGGTACAACGAGGACTTGGCGTCGTCTATGGCTTTTCCGGAACTGCAACCCAAGGATGCATCAAGTTCCTGGCGTGGCGTGGCACGACGGCGTGTCGCGACAGTGTCCCGGCAGGGAACCCGAAGGGAACATCGAAGTTCAACCCAGGGGTGGCATCGCCGGCCCTCGGCCGCTCCGTAGCGTCGATGCAACTAGTCCGTGGACCGGAGGTTGTCGATGGGTATTCAGGTGCAGTCGCTGGGCAAGCAGTACGGACGCACGTGGGCTGTCCGTGATCTGACGTTCGAGGTGCAACCGGGGAAGGTGACCGGGTTCCTCGGGCCGAACGGGGCGGGCAAGTCCACGACGATGCGCTCGATCGTCGGGCTCGACCGCCCCACCACGGGTACGGCGCTGATCGACGGCGTGCGGTACGCACGGCTGCGCGCCCCTCTGCGAGAGGTCGGGACGGTACTGGACGCGAGGTCCGCGCACCGGTCCCGCCGCGCCGTCGACCACCTGCGGACCGTCGCGGCGACGCACGGGTTCCCGAGGAGGCGGGTCGACGAGGTGATCGGGCTGGCGGGGCTGGAGAGCGTGGCCCACCGCAGGGCAGGGCAGTTCTCCCTCGGGATGGGGCAGCGGCTGGGAATCGCCGTCGCGCTGCTGGGTGACCCGCACACGCTGATCCTCGACGAGCCGGTCAACGGGTTGGACCCGGAGGGCGTGACGTGGATCCGGCGGCTGCTGGGCTCGCTCGCCGCCGAGGGCCGCACGGTCTTCCTCTCGTCGCACCTCCTCAGCGAGCTGGCACTCGTCGCGGAGCACGTGATCGTGATCGGGCGGGGCGAGCTGATCGCCGATTCTCCGATCGACACGCTGACCGCCGACGCCGAGCGGGTGCGGGTGCGCACCGAGGAGGTCGACGCGCTGGTCCGACTGGTCTCGGCCGAGGGGGTGACCACGGCCTCGCTGGACAACGGCACCGTGGAGATCACCGGCCTGCCGGTCGAGGCCGTCGCCCGGCGTGCGGCGGAGGTCGGGATCGTGCTGCTGGAGGTCACGCCGATCCACCGGACGCTCGAGGAGGCGTACACCGAGCTGACCCGGGACGCCGTCGAGTATCGCGCCGGCGATGCGGACGGGGGCAGGCCATGAGCGCCGCTGCGGCAGGTGCCGCGAGGTACGCGGCTCCGGGCAACGGCTCGTTGTCCGCGGCACGCGCGGTGCGCGCCGAGTGGACGAAGTTCCGCACGCTCCCGTCGAACCTGGTCACCATGACCATCACGTTCGTCACGATCATCGGGCTCGCCGGCGTGCTCCTGGCAGCCTTGGCCGGCGAGGGCAGGGTCCCCGCGACGACCGAGCTGCTGGCCGGGGTGTCGTGGGCCCAGTTCGTGCCTGCGGTGCTCGGCGTCGTGATGATCTGCTCGGAGTGGGCCTCGGGCACGAGCAAGGTCACGTTCCTGGCCGTACCGACCCGGTGGCCGGTCCTGGCCGGCAAGGTCGCGGTCGTGGGCGTCGCCACCTTCGTCGCCGGGGCCGCAGGAGCCGCCGGAGCCCTCGTCATGGGAGCCACCACGGGGGTCGACGTCGGCGGGGACCCGGCGCTCGTGATCCGGCTCGTCGTCGGCACCGGACTGTATCTGGGCACCATCGCGGTGCTCGCGCTCGGTCTCGGTGCGATCGTTCGCAACCTCGTGGGTTCGATCCTCACCGTGATCGGCCTCCTGTGGATCATGCCGTTCGCCGCAGCCATGGTCCCGGTGCCGGAGGTGCAGGAGCTGACGCTCTACCTGCCCACTTCCGCGGGCGTGCTGCTCATCACGCCCGACAACCCCGCCGTCGGGCTCACGCCATGGGGCGGCTACGCCGTCCTGCTCGCCTGGGCGGCGGCAGCGCTCGCCGGCGCCGTCCTCACCCTGCGCACACGAGATGTCTGACCCGCTCCACCACCCAGGAGGGACCCGATGAACGGGCCTAGCACCGCTTTCCAGATCCGCCCGACACTGATCGGCGCACTCGCGTCGGAGACCGTGAAGCTGTGGACGCTGCGATCCAACCAGGTTCTCGCCGCTGTCGCCCTGCTCGTCATCAGCGGCAGCGGTGCGCTGTTCTCGCTCAGCCTGCGGTCCCGGAGCACCGATCCCCGGTTCGCCGGGCAGGCGACCACCGCCGAACCGATGCAGCTCGTGGACAGCGTGCTGTGGGCGCAGATCGTCGTCGCCGTGATCGCCGTCCTCGCGGTCACCGGTGAGTACACGTCGGGACAGGCCAAGCTGTCGCTGCTGGCGCTGCCGACACGGCTGCCCTGGCTCGCGGCCAAGGCCGTCGTGCTGGGCGCGCTCGGATTCGTGATCGGCATGACGGGCGCGGCGATCAGCCTCGGTCTCTCGGTCCTGATCCTCTCGGGTTCTGCGGTCGTGTACACGCCTGAGCCCGGCGAGACCGTCTCGCTCGCGCTCCGCTCCGGTGCGTACCTCGCGGCCGTCGCGGTACTGGCCATGGGTGTGGCCGCCGCGCTGCGCCACGTGGTCGCCGCGCTCGTCGCCGTCCTCGGGCTGATGATCGTTGCGCCGCCACTGCTGTCCTCGATCGCCGGCATCCGAGAGGCCGCCGACTACACCCCGACCTACGCGGGGCGCCGGCTCATCTCCGACTTCCCGACCTTCGCGGAGCTCGGTCCGTGGACCGGGTACGCCGTCCTGGTCGGGTGGGCGGTCGTAGCGCTGGTCGTCGCGGGCCTCGCGCTCCGTGCCCGCGACGCCTGATGCCGCGACGCCTGATGCCGGCGGCATCCGTTGTCAGCGACGTCTGACGCGCGGCGTCGCGCAGAATGGACCGGGACATGAAGCGGCGCAGGCCGGGAGGGCGGGGACGATGACGACGGGGAGCCTGCGGGTCGACGCCGCGGACCTGAGGCGCCCGCCGTCGAGCGCGGCGACCTGGCTGCGCCGGCACCCGGTCGTGGTGGACGTCATCGTCGTGGTCACCGCGGGTGTGCCGCACCTGCTCGTGCTGCTGCTCTGGTCCGGAGCGGTTGCCTGGTGGGGCTACCTGCTGCTCGTGGCGGCGGCCGGGGCCCTGCTGGCGCGCCGCCGGCGGCCGCTCACGGTACTGCTCGTGGTCGCCGTCACGTGTGCCCTCAGCGAGCTGACCCTCCCAGGCGTACCGGTCCCGACGTTCTCGTTCGCCTTCGCCCTGTACACGGTCGCCTCCCGCGAGAGCACGATCCGGGCGCTGGTCGGCTATGGCGCGGCGGTGGCCGTGACCATGCTCGCGACGGTCCCCGAGTCGCTCCAGGGCATCCGCCCGGACGCGGTCTCGCTGACGGATCCCCTCTCGTTGCTGGCCTTCGTCACCGGGATCGTGGTCAAGAGCCGCCGCGACCACACGCGCTGGCTCACCGAGACCGTGAACCAGCGGATCGAGAACGCCGCCCTGACCGAACGCACCCGCATCGCGGCCGAGATGCACGATCTCGTCGCCCACTCGCTCACCGTCATCGTCACCCTCGCGAACGGCGCGAGCAGCGCCGCGGAGAAGCACCCCGAGCGGTCGCGCGCTGCCGTGGAACAGATCGCCGCGGTCGGCCGCGACGCGCTCGGCGACATGCACCGCACCCTGGCGCTGCTTCGCGACGCCGACACCGGGCTCGACGCCAACCTCCACCGCTCCGGCGACAACCTCCCGACCCTGGAGGAGCTGGCCGAAGGGTGCCGGCTCGCAGGGCTACCCGTCACGCTGACGCGCACCGGGCCCGCCCTCCCGGCCGACGCCGCTCTCCGGCAGGCCGTCTACCGCATCGCCCAGGAGTCCCTGACCAACACGCTCCGCCATGCGCACGGTCCTTCCGAGGCGACTGTGGTGATCGACCATGGCGACGGCGCCGTCGTCCTCACCATCACGGACGACGGTGGGCCGGTGACCCTGCCGGGACCGCCCGGGCACGGGCTGGTCGGCATCCGGGAGCGTGCCGCGGCCCACGGGGGTGACGCCGAGTCCGGGCCCCGGCCGGGCGGAGGGTGGCGCACCCGCGTCGTCCTGGGCACGGGCGGGGCGCGTGCCGCCGGCGAGAAGCGGCTCGAGGGGCGCGACCGTGTCGACGACTGAGTCCCGCCCGCCGATCCGC
This sequence comes from Promicromonospora iranensis, assembly GCF_028994775.1. Taxonomy (GTDB): domain Bacteria; phylum Actinomycetota; class Actinomycetes; order Actinomycetales; family Cellulomonadaceae; genus Promicromonospora; species Promicromonospora iranensis_A. The sequence goes on from NZ_JAJQMN010000007.1 coordinate 209,846, forward strand.
GTGCTCCTCGTCGACGACCACGCCCTCATCCGCACCGGCAACTCGCTGGTGCTCGCCGCGACCGACGACATCACCGTCGCCGGCGAGGCCGGCACCGGGGAGGATGCCGTCGCCCTTGCTCGCGCCCTCCGGCCGGACGTGGTGCTCATGGACGTGCGGATGCCCGGGATCGGCGGCATCGAGGCCACCCGTCTCGTCACCAGCGCCGTGCCCGGGACGAAGGTCGTCGTGCTCACCACGTTCGACCTCGACGTCTACGCGTTCGAGAGCATGCGGGCCGGCGCCAGCGCGTTCCTCCTGAAGAGCGCCACACCCGGCGCGCTCACCGCAACGATCCGTACCGTCGCGGCCGGGGACGCCGTCCCCGGCGCCCGGGACACCGGACGCCTCATCGAGGCCCACGTCGAGACCCTGGGCCGTGCCGCCGCCGGCCCGCGGCTCCGGACCCTGCTCTCACCGCGGGAGTACGACGTCTTCCTCGGTATCGCGCGAGGGCTGTCCAACCCTGAGATCGCCGCCGAGCTCACCCTCGCGCTGCCCACGATCAAGACCCACGTCAACCGCATCCTCGCCAAGCTCGGCGCTCGCGACCGGGTGCACCTCGTGATCCTCGCCTACCAGCACGGCATCGTGCGGGCCGGCCGAGCGGCGCGGGGTACCTAGATACCGTTCAGCGGCGCTCAGCGACGTTGCTCATGGCGCTACCGCGACCGGCGACGCCTCGGGCTCCGGGCGTTCGGCCCGTGAGGCGGCGAGCTCGGCCTGGAGGGTCACGAGCTGCGCCCGGATGGCGCGCAGCTCGTTCATGACCTCGGCGTCGGACCTCTCCTCGTGCTCGGCGAGCTCGTCGATGCTCTCCATGCCGCTCACGACCACCGCGATGAAGAGGTTCAGCACGGCGAACGAGACCACCAGGATGAAGACGACGAAGAAGAGCCACGCCGACGGCTCCTGTCGCATGACGTCCTCCGCGATCTCGGGCCAGGCCTCGCCCGTCATGACCTGGAAGAGCGTGAACGCCGTGGTGCCGAGGTCGCCGAAGTGGTCGGGTGCGACCGCCCCGTAGAGGTTGGTCGCGATCACCACGGACACGTACATCACCAGCACCAGGAGTGCTCCGACGGATCCCATGCCCGGCACCGCGGCGACCAGGCCGTTGACGACCCGCTTCATTGACGGCACGGAGTCCGCCAGCCGCAGTACGCGCAGGATCCGCAGGGCGCGCAGCACGGACATCGGGCCCGTCGCCGGGATCAGGGCGATCCCGACCACGACCAGGTCGAAGACGCTCCAGGGGTCGCGGAAGAACCGCGGACCGTGGGCGACCAGGCGCAGCAGGATCTCGGCGACGAAGAACCACAGCATGGCGTCGTCGACGACCTGGAGCACCTGGTCGGCGGGTCCGGCGACGAACGCGGTCTCCAGCCCGAGGACGACGGCGTTGGCGATGATCACGCCGAGCACCGCCCGCTGGAACCAGCGGTGCTCGACCAACCTGCGCAAGCGTTCGCGCACCGTCCCGCCACCGACCGACATCCGGACTCCTTTCAGGGTTTTTGTCCGGGATGCAGGGTAACGGCCGTGACGACCTCTACCAGCTGACGGGGTCCCTGATGATCGGGCAGGTCATGCAGTGCCCGCCGCCTCTGCCGCGGCCCAGCTCGCCGCCTGCGATCTCGATCACCTCGACGCCGGCCTTGCGCAGCAGGTCGTTGGTCGTGGTGTTGCGGTCGTAGGTGAACACCACGCCGGGCTCGACCGCCACCGAGTTGTTTCCGCTGTCCCACTGCTGGCGCTCGGACTCGTAGACGTCGCCGCCGGTCTCGATGACCCGCAGCTCGCCCAGCCCGGAGGTCCGCCCCACGACGTCGAGGAAGGAGGAGCCGCCGGCGTCGGTCACCGAGACGCCGAGCGGGCCCGAGTCCGGGCGCAGCACGAACGGGTGCACACGGTCCACGATCCGCGGGTACACGGTGACGGTGTCGACGTCGACGAAGGTCATGATCGTGTCCAGGTGCATGGCCGCGCGCAGTCGCGGCATGCCGGCCACCACGATCTGCTCGGCCGCGCCCTGCTCGAACAGGGACGCCGCCACCTGGGTGATCGCCTGGCGCGATGTGCGCTCGCTCATGCCCATCAGGACGGTGCCGTTGCCGATCGGCATGATGTCGCCGCCCTCGAAGGTCGCCTCACCGTGGCTCGCCTCCGGGTCGCCCCACCACACGCGGCTGCCCACGAAGTCGGGATGGAACGCGTAGACCGCCTTCATGAGCAGGGTCTCGTCGCGGCGCGCCTGCCAGTACAGCGGGTTCAGCGTGAGGCCGCCGTAGATCCAGCAGGTGGTGTCCCGCGTGAAGAGCGTGTTCGGCAGCGGCGGCATGAGGTACTCACGGGCGTCCGGGCTCATGTCCGCCAGAGCGCGGAAGCCCGGCGGCAGCTCGGGTACGTCGGCGACCGCGAGGCCGCCGATCAGGTACCGGGCCAGCTCGTGCTCGGGCAGCGACTCCAGGTACTCGCGCGTCGCCTCGACCAGGCCGTTGCCCACGATCTCCGGCACGATCTTGCGGTCCAGGAGCCAGTCCCGCGCGCCGGGCACGCGGAGCGTCTCCGCCAGCAGGGCGTGCAGCTCGACGACGTCGACGTCGCGGCTGCGCAGCTCGGCCACGAAGTCGGCGTGGTCCTGCTGGGCGCGTTCCACCCACAGGACGTCGTCGAACAGCAGGTCGGCCGAGTTGGACGGGGTGAGGCGCTGGTGTGCCAGGCCCGGCGCGCAGACCAGGACCTTGCGCAGGCGGCCGACCTCGGAATGGACGCCATAGGCCGACGAGGGTGCGTCGGCGGGGGGCGGTGTGATGTCGATGGTGTTCATCGGGCGCTAACGGTACTCATCCCGCCGCCGTCGTGCCGAGCAGGGAGCCGACCGCGAAGGTCGCGCCGAGAGCGAGCGCCCCGCCGACGACCACGCGCGCCGTGGCGCGCACCCGCGGTGCCGCACCGATCCAGGCGGCGATCCAGCCCGTCCCGGCGAGCGCCACCAGCACGACGGCGAAGGTGGTGCCGACCCGCCACGGCTCGGGGATGAGGAGCACCGCGGCGAGCGGAAGCGCTGCGCCCAGGGTGAAGGCCACCGCCGACGCGAGCGCGGCGTTCCACGGGCTCACCACCTCGTCCTCGTCGATGTTGAGCTCGGCCTCCAGGTGCGCCGAGAGGGCGTCGTGCTCGGTGAGCTCGACGGCGACCTGGCGGGCGGTGGTGGGGGAGAGGCCCTTGGCCTCGTAGAGCTCGGCCAGCTCGGCGAGCTCCTCCTCGGGCATCTCCGCGAGCTCGGTCCTCTCCTTGGCGATGAGCGCCTTCTGCGTGTCGGACTGGCTGGAGACGGAGACGTACTCGCCCAGCGCCATCGAGATCGCGCCGCCCACGAGGGCGGCGAGCCCCGCGGTGAGGATGGGGGCGGTCTGGGCGGTCGCCGCCGCGACGCCGACGGTGACCGCGGCGACCGACACGATCCCGTCGTTCGCGCCCAGGACGCCGGCGCGCAGCCAGTTCATTCGCTCGGCGAGTCCTTCGGCGTGCGGTTCGCCGGCGTGCCCGGCGGATCGGCTGGCGCCAGGACGGCCCGTGCCAGGGAGCCCGGTGCCAGGGCGCCCGGCACCGGGGATGTCCCGCTCAGACGGTTCGGCGGCCATGGGCTATGCGCTCTTGGCCGGGGTGCGCTCGCCCACCGGAACCTCGACGTCGAGCGTGTTGCCGGGCTGTGCGAGCGGGCACGTCCATGCCGGGTCGTAGGCGCAGGACGGGTTGTACGCGAAGTTGAGGTCGAGAACCAGGTCGCCGACGCCGGCGTCGTAGCCGCTCGCGTGGCCGTCCGTGCTGCTCTCGTGGCCCAGCCAGGCGCCCTTGATGGTGTCGAGGAGGTAGCGGCCGCCGCCGTAGGTGCCGCCGGGGGCACCGGCGAGCGCGTCCTTGATCGGCACGAACAGGCCGCCGCCATAGGAGGCGAGACGCCAGATGTCGAGCGTGCCCAGCCCGGGCAGGACCACCTTGCCGAGCAGCTCGAACGGCACGACGCCGTCGGTGCCGGTAGGGACGTCGAGGCGGCGCGGGGCGCCGTCGGACCCGGGTTCGGCGGGCACCACCGGGGCCGTCAGGCGCCACGCCGGGTCGTACGGGGCGACTGACAGCCCCGTGAAGCCGGGCTTGTCCTCAGGGAGGACGGGCGAGGCCGGGTGGGTGGCGAAGAGCTCGTCGCGGGTCATCGTCCAGTAGGCGTGCGCGGCGGCCGGGTCCTCGGCCGCGCGGACCCGGACGCCCGCGTACAGCGCGAAGACGCGCCGCCGCCAGTCGGCGGTCTGCAGGGCTGTGGTGACCGGCGAGGTGGTGGCGGCGTGCGTCATGCGTCCGACACTACCGACCGCGGTGGTGACCGGCGCTCGAACAGCTCGTGGACGCCGGACACGGTTCAGGTGGTGGGTGTCAGCCTGATGACGGGGATCTCCCGGTCGGTCGTCTCCTGGTACTTGCCGAACTGTGCGGTCGTGGTGACGATCTGCTGCCAGGCTCGCTCGCGCTCGGCGCCGTGCAGCTCCTCGGCGGTCACGGCGACCCTGCGGCCGCCGTGTTCGACGGAGACCTGGTCCGGGTGGGCGGCCAGGTTGAGGTACCAGGCGGGGTTGGCGGGGGCGCCACCCGCGGACGCCACGACCAGCCAGCTGTCGTCCGGGCCGGGGAACCACGCGAGCGGCGTCTGGCGAGGCTGCCCGCTCTTGCGGCCGACGGTGGTCAGGACCAGGAGGTTCATTCCCATGGTCGTTCCGCCGGCGCGCCGGGCACGGCCCATGATCAGCCGGTTCATCCAGCGGAACATGCGGCCCGGCTGCTTGGCGCCGCGCGTGCCTGTGGGGTGGCTGAAGCTCATGGCGCTGTGCCTTCCGGAGACGGATGGATCGTGATGTCCACGACAGGAGCGACTATAGATGTGAGTCCGAGCGTGGTGGCCGCGGCAGGCCGGGTCTGAGGCAAGGCCTCTCTCGGCCTACGATCGCGGGATGCTTCGACTCTCCGATGTCACCTACCTCGTCCTCGACCACGACGAGGCGATCGCGTTCTTCGTCGACGCCCTCGGGTTCGTCGTCCGGCACGACGAGACCAGGGAGTCCGGCCGGCGCCGGGTGGTGGTGGGTCCGGCTGACGGCGGAACCGGTCTCGTGCTCGCGCTGTCCGGCGGGCCTGATACCGCGGGCGCCGTCGGGCAGCAGGCCGGTGGCAAGGTCGCGTTCTTCCTGGAGACCGACGACTTCGCCGCGCAGCACGCGCGGATGACGGCGGCCGGCGTGCGGTTCCGTGAGGAGCCCCGCCACGAGCCCTACGGGACGGTGGCGGTCTTCGAGGACCTCTACGGCATGCCGTGGGACCTGATCCAGCCGCCGGCCCAGGCCTGACGGCGTGGCCCGTCGCGCTGAGCAACGGCAGGGGTGATGAGAGGTCCGCTCGGAGGAAGCGGTCGCGCATGCTCTCGCATCGGAGGGCATGCGCGACCGCCGGCTGGAAGGGACCTCGTTCGGGGTGGGGTCAGCCGCAGTGCTCGAACGGGCTGGTGTAGGTAGCGCTGCCCACCGAGCCGCCCCACTTGACGCAGGTGGCGGGTGCGGACCGCTTGACCGGGCCGGCGTAGTACGAGTAGCTGCCGGAGTCGGTCGTGCGGGTGGAACCCTGAGGCTCCAGGAAGGCCGATACCGCGCTCGGCGTGCCGAGGTTCGTGGACTTCAGCGTGACGACGCAGTTCGCGCCGGTGCCTGAGTTGTACAGGAGGTAGGTCCGGCCCACTGTGCCGAGCGCTGCCTGGTCGATCACCGAGAAGCCGCTGCCGCAGACCTCGGTGGGGGTGTACGGGTTGCTCGAGCCGCTACAGCCGTTGGTGCTGGTGACCGCCTTCTTCTGGCCCACCGACACCGTCACGCCCTCCACCGTCGGGGAGGTGTCGACGACGCCGGACGAGCTGCGCTGCTCGTAGTGCAGGTGCGGTGCCGTCGAGCCGCCGGTGGATCCGACGGTCCCGATGACGGTGCCCTGGCTGACCGACATGGTCTGACCGGGAGCCCGCACCATGGTGGCCAGGTGGGCGTAGCGGGTACGGCTGCCGTCGCTGTGCACGATCTGCACCCACTGGCCGTAGCTGGTGCTCCCCTCGTTGTCGAAGGTGGCGGTGCCCGCGGCGGTGGCCCGGACGGTCTCGCCGTTGATGGCGTCGCTGCCGTAGCTCTGCCAGTCGATGGAGCCGTTGGGGCTGTGGCCGCCGCTCCAGTTGTTCGCGTAGAAGGTCTTGCTGCAGTTGAACGGCGACCTGTGTGCGGTCGCCAGCACGCCGACGTCGTCCGACGCCGTGACCGAGGTGGTGTCCGAGGCGAGGGCGGACGGTGCCGCCGATGCGGCCGGTGCCGCGACGAGGGTGAGGGCGGCCATGGCCGCGAGCGCCCAGTACGTGGTGGTTCTTCTGCGGAACGGGGAGATGACTGACATTGGTGCTCTCCATCCAGGTGGTCCGACTCTTGGTCTGACGCTGGAAGGCTGGCACGACCGGTATGCGGTGCCCATGGGCAGTGCTGCCCCTGGACAGCGACGGGTCCGGATGCTGTCGACCCGCTGCCGGTCTCCTACCGGTCCGTCCTGGCGCTCCTCCGGCGGAGGCTGGAGCTCACGCCGTGACCCGCCCGGCGGAGCCGTCCACCGTGACGGTCTCGCCGTCGCGCAGCGCGGTCATGGCGCCGGGGACCGCGAGCACCGCGGGGATGCCGTACTCGCGCGCCACGATCGCGGCGTGCGAGAGCACGCCGCCGGTCTCGGTGACGACGGCGGCCACGACGCCGAACAGGGCCGTCCAGGCAGGTTCGGTGAACCGGCACACGAGCACGTCGCCGGGCTGGACCCGCCCGAAGTCGTCCGGGCCGTGCACCACCCGGGCCGGTCCGGACGTGCGGCCCGGGCTGCCGGGTGTCCCCGCGATGCTCGCGGCGGCTGAGCTGTCCGACATCTCTTCCTCCCTGGGCGTACCCACCTGCGTTGACATCGGCCACCGGGACGATGCACGGTGCGAAATATGACGCATAACCCGGTGCTCGGCCGATCCTCTCAGCCCGAGCTGCTCGTGCTCCACTCGGTCCGGATCCAGGGCATGGCGGACGACGACGCCGTCGCCGTGCGGTTCGGTCTGGACGAGGCGGACACCCGCGAGCTCCTGCTCGACAACGAGGCCTACGGCTGGATCAGGCAGGCGGCGTTCGGCAGCACGGCGGGCTGGTCCATGACCGACCGTGGCCGCGCCGAGGACGACCGGCGGCTGGCCGAGGAGCTGGCCGACGCGGGCGCCCGGCCCGTCGTCGAGCAGGTCCACGAGGCGTTCGGACCGCTGAACGCGCGGCTGCTGCAGGTGTGCACCGACTGGCAGCTGCGCCCGGAGGACGGCGACCGACTGGCCCCGAACACCCACACGGACCCGGACTGGGACGCGGCGGTGCTCGCGGAGCTCGAGACGCTGGACGACGAGCTGGCGCCGCTCGTCGGTGAGCTGTCCGCGCAGCTCGCGCGGTTCGAGGGGTACGACGAACGTTTCTCCACGGCGCTCGGCCATGCTCGGTCCGGGCGCGGCGAGTGGGTGGCCGGGACGGGCATCGGGTCCTGCCACACCGTGTGGATGGAGCTGCACGAGGATCTGATCTCGACCCTCGGTATCCAGCGGGGCGCGTGACCGCAGTAGGTTCGGGGGCATGGCGACCAGACACCTTTACCTTGCCCGGCACGGCGCGGCGGACGCGTTCGGCGAGCTGACCGACGTCGGCCGCCAGCAGGCGGGGCTCCTGGGCGAGCGGCTCGCCGGGCTGCCGGTCGACGCCGTCTGGCACTCCCCGCTGCCGCGTGCGGCGGCGAGCGCACGCGTGATCGGTGAGCGCCTCCCGGGTGTTCCCGTCGCCGAGGCCGCCGAGCTCGTCGACCACGTGCCGTACCTCCCCGCCGCTGCCGACATGCCGCCGGCCTGGGCGGGGTTCTTCGACGGGTACGACGACGCCGAGCGCGCCCCGGGCGAGCGGCTCGCCGGGGCACTGGTCGACCGGTTCGCGAAGCCCGGCGCGACCGAGACGCACGAGGTCCTGGTGACCCACGCGTTCCAGGTCGCCTGGCTGCTGCGGCACGCGCTGGACGCGCCGCCCGCCCGCTGGCTGGGCCTGAACAGCGGCAACGCGGCGCTGACGGTGATCGAGTACCGCGACGGCCTGCCGCCGACCGTCGTGCTGTTCAACGACATGGGGCACCTGCCGCAGGACCTGCGCTGGACGGGCTTCCCACCCTCGGCGTACCCCTGAGCGGCCGCGCTACGCGATGAGGCCCGCCCAGCGGCGGGACAGGTCCACGAGCGACACCCGTTCCAGCGCGTCGACCTCAGCGGGTGTGTGCCAGGCGACGCCGTCGGTGGTGCCGTCCTCCTCGACGCGCAGGTCCCCGCCGGTGACGTGCGCGCGGTACACGATCCGTAGCGCCTGCATCGGGCGGCCCGACTCGTGCACGCGTTCCGCACCGGGGATCACGAAGCTGTCGACGCCGAGCACGCCGTCCAGCTCGACGTGATAGCCCGTCTCCTCGAAGACCTCGCGGACGGCGGCGTCGTCCGGGTGCTCGCCGGGGTCGACCCCGCCGCCGGGCATCGTCCAGCCACGGTGCGGGGGCTCGTTCCAGTGGGGCAGCAGCATGCGGCCCTGGTCGTCGGTGATCACGGCGTAGGCGGCGACCCGCAGGTCGAGCCCGGCTTCTGTGCTGGTGAACATGGTGCTCATCATCCCGCCCGCAGGCATGTGCCGACCAGGATGACGGCCGGGCCATCCGGAGCTGGTACCCAGCACTTTTTCGCGTACCCAGCGATTGGGCCCGAAACCGTGCAGGTTTCGGGCCCAATCGCTGGGTACGCGGATCGGCGAGGTGGGGCGGGGGCGGGGAGAGGGAGGGGGCGGGAGGGGAGGGGAGGGGCAGGGGGGCGACGGGCCGCGCGGCCCTCGGTCAGTCTGCCGAGCGGACCATCGCACGTACGCCCACCACGAGGCCGAGCACCGCCGTGGCCACGGCGGCCACCCAGCCCCAGGCCACCGCCGAGGACATCAGGTCACCGGCGAAGGCCGCCCGACCCGAGTCGACGACATAGCGCAGCGGGTTCACGGACGACGCCGCCTGCATCCACGCCGGGCCGTTCTCCAGGGGCAGCAGCATCCCGGAGAGCATCATGACCGGGAACAGGAAGGTCTGCTGCACCACCCAGAACATCCACTCCTGCTTGCGCACCGCCAGCGCCAGCGCGTACGACAGCGAGCCGACGCCGATGCCGAGCACCGCGAGCTGCAGCAGCGTGAGCACCGTCCCGATGGGGTCCGGACGCAGGCCGAACGGCAGCATGACCAGGACCACGATCGCCGACTGGACGACGATCGGCACCATCTCCTTGAGCGCCCGGCCCACGAGCTGCGCGGGCCGGGACAGCGGGGTGACGAGCATCCGCTCGTGCACGCCCGAGGAGAGGTCGAGCTGCAGGTTGGAACCCGTCACCGACGTGCCGAACAGCGTGGTCATCGCCAGCACGGCGGGGACGAACCACAGCCAGACGTCGCCGCCGAGCGCCTCGCCCGCCGAGCCGGCCAGCAGCGGGCCGAACAGTCCGAGGAACACCAGCGGCTGCACCAGGCCGAAGACGAGCGAGAACGGGTCGCGCACCACGGGCTGGAGCTCGCGGACCAGGACGATCCGGGTGTCCCGCAGGAAGCTGCGGCGGGGGAGCGGTCGGGCCGAGGGCCGGGTGGTGGTGCCGGGGGTCAGGGTCGCGGCGCTCATGCCAGGACCTCCTTCTTGTCCGAGCTGTCGCTGTCCGAGCTGTTGTTGGTCGAGCTGTTGTTGGTCAAGTTCGTCGAGCCGCCGCCGGTCGAGCCGGTCGCGACCGTGCCCTGCCCGCCGTCCGGCGCGTCGACGACCGCCGTCTCCCGCAGGCTGCGGCCGGTGAGGCCCAGGAACACGTCGTCGAGCGTGGGCCGCGTGACGTCCACGCGGCTCACCGGGACGCCGGCGGCGTCCGCGGCGCGGAGCAGCCCGGGAGCGGCACCCGGACCGTCCGCGGTGCGGATCTCGACGGTGCTCACCCCGCCCGCCCTCAGGACCCGGACCGACCGCGTGCCGGACGCGCGTTCGGCGATGCCGGCCAGCGGCGCCGCGTGCTCGGGCGGTACCCGGAGCGTCACGAGGTCGCCCGCCAGCTCGGCCTTCAGGGCGTCGGCGGTGTCGTCCGCGATGACCTGCCCGTGGTCCACCACGATCACGCGCTCGGCGAAGGTGTCCGCCTCGTCCAGGTAGTGCGTGGTGAGCACGATCGTCATGGGCTCGGCCGCGGCGGTCCGCATCCGGAGGATGTGCTGCCACAGGTTGGCGCGGTTGTGCGGGTCCAGGCCCGTGGAGGGCTCGTCGAGGAACAGGAGAGACGGCTCGTGGACCAGCCCGACGGCCACGTCGAGGCGGCGCTTCTGCCCGCCCGACAGGCTCTCGATCTTGCGGTCGGCCTGCTCGGTCAGGTCCAGGGCCTCGGTCAGCTCCCCGGCGCGGCTCCTGGCGGTGCGCCGGTCGAGACCGTAGATCTCGCCCTGGGTGACCAGCTCGTCGCGCACCCGCTGGGAGGCGCCGCCGGCGCCGCCCTGGCCCACGTAGCCGATGGCCGCGCGGACCCGGTCCGGGTGGGTGACGACGTCGTACCCGGCGACCTCCGCGGTGCCCGACGTCGGCGGGATGAGCGTGGTCAGCATGCGCAGGGTGGTGGTCTTCCCGGCTCCGTTGGGGCCGAGGACGGCCACCAGCTCGCCGGGCTCGACGTCGAGCGAGATGCCACGCACGGCATGCACTGTGCGGCTGCGGCTCACCACGAAGTCCTTGGTGAGCGCTTGGGTGCGGATCACGGTGTCTCCTTCTTGCGGTCTGGATCGTCTGCTGGTTCCTGCTGGCTTCTGCCTGGCTACGGGTCCCACTCTCGCGGTAGTAGCGGTCAGCTCCTGGCCTCTACCACATGCGATCCTGAATTCATGCTCGAGACCTCCGGACGCCTCCTCGCTCTCCTCTCGCTCCTCCAGGCGCGCCGCGACTGGCCGGGCGCACTCCTCGCCGACCGGCTGGGCGTGAGCCCTCGCACGGTGCGGCGCGACGTCGACCGCCTGCGCGAGCTCGGCTACCCCGTCAACGCCACCAAGGGGCCCGACGGCGGCTACCGCCTCGATGCGGGCGCCGAGCTTCCGCCGCTGCTCTTCGACGACGAGCAGGCGGTCGCCGTCGCCGTCGCGCTGCGCACCGGGACCATCCCCGGCGCCGAGGAAGGCGCGCTGCGCGCGCTGGCCACCATCCGGCAGGTCATGCCGGCTCGGCTGCGGGCGCGGCTGGACGCGCTCGAGGTGACCACCGTGCGACGTCGGACCGGGACGGCGGGCGCCGCGGAGCCGGTCGTGGATCCCGACGTGCTCCTCGCGCTCGGTTCCGCGTGCCAGGCCCGCGAGGTCGTGCGGTTCGACTACGAGGGCGGCACGATGGCCGCCATCGGCGAGGGCGAGAACGCGTTCCGGCCGCCGCGGCGGGTCGAGCCGCACCACCTCGTGACCTCGGACGGGCGGTGGTACCTCGTCGCGTTCGACCTCGACCGCGACGACTGGCGCCTCTTCCGGGTGGACCGGATCAGGCTGCGCACCGGGACCGGCCCTCGGTTCACGTTCCGGGAGGTGCCCGGCGGGGACGTCGCAGGCTTCGTCGGTTCCCGGATCAGCGGGTCGCCGTCACCGGTGCGTGGCGAGGTCGTGCTCCATGCGCGGGCCGAGCATGTCGCGCCCTGGGTCGGGGCCCAGGGCCTGTGCGAGCCGCTGCCGGACGTCGACGGCGAGCCCCGGTGCCGGGTGGTGCTGGGCTCGTGGTCGTGGGGCGGCCTGGCCGGCCGGTTCGGTGCCTTCGACGTGCCCTTCGAGGCGGTGGGTCCGCCCGAGCTGGTCGAGGCGGTCCAGGTGCTGGCCACCCGGTACGGGGCGGCGGTGCCGGACGTCACCGCCACGCAGTAGGTTGTGCGCGTCTCCCCGGAGACACAGCAGGCAGAACGGGCAGCACAGGCATGCCCTCGACACACACCCCGACACACACCGAGACCCAGACGGCACAACAGAGAGCGTGCGCATGACGAACCTGTCCGACTTCAGCGAGGACGAGCTCACCCAGATCCTGGACGCCCCCGGAGCGGTGCTGAAGGGTGCCACCCTCGCCGACGGCAGGCCCGGGGCGATCCGGTTCATCCGGGAGACCGCGAGTGGTGCCAAGGTGTTCCGGGAGGCCCAGGAGCACGAGAACGACTTCATCCGGTCGGTGGCGGTCGCGCTGCGGGACAGGCTCAAGGAGCAGGAAGCGGCCGAGGCGTCCCCGGCCGCGAAGGTCGGCACGCCGGAAGGGGTGGCCGTGCCGGAGGACCCGCGCCCGGACCCGGAGCGCGACACGGCGAAGGCCGTGGCGCTGACGGCCGCCGCGATCGCCGTGCTGCGCGAGCGGGCGGCCCCGAAGGACCTGGACGCGTACGGCGAGTGGCTGCTCCGGATCGCGACGGAGGTCGCCAGGGCCACCAGCTCCAAGGAGGGCGGCTTCTTCAGCAAGCGGGTGGCGGTCAGCGAGGGCGAGCGGGACTACCTCGACCGGCTCACGGCGGCGATCGGCGGCTGAGCCACCGGTGACGCGCCCGGGGCAGGGGGCTGGCCCTGCCCCGGACGCGGGTCGGAGGTGGCGGTCAGCCGACGCGGATAAACGTCGGGTTGGACTGCCAGATGGACGAGTACCGGACGCTCTGCCCCGGTACGGGGGCCTCGACCTGCATGCCGTCGCCCGCGTAGATGGCGATGTGCCCGGGGCTCCAGATCAGGTCGCCCGGCTGCGCCTCGGACCACGGGACGGCCGTCCCGGCGTACCGCTGCTCCGAGGACGTGCGCGGCAGGTCGATGCCGAGCTGCGCGAACACGTACGACGTGAACCCGGAGCAGTCGAAGCCCGAGGGCGTGCTGCCCGCCCACAGGTACGGCACGCCGAGGTACCGCATCGCGATGGACACCACGGCGGAGCCCGCCGCGGACTCGGGGATCGCGGCGGCCGCCGCCTCGGCCTCTGCTGCCGCCTCGGCCTCCGCCTCGGCGGCGAGCTCGGCCTGGTACTCCTCGTTCTCGGCGGCCGAGACGACGGACACCGCCGCCGACTCGGTCTTCAGCCGGGCGTCCGCGGCGACGGTGACCATCGGCGCGGCGGCGACCGCCTCCCGGGCCTGCGCGGTCAGCGCGTCGAGGTGGGCGACGTCGAGCTTCGCCGAGACGACGTCGGTGCTCGGCGCGGCCTGCGCCGGGGTGCCGACCAGGGACATCAGCAGGCCGGAGCCCGCAGCGGCCACGGCGCCGCGCCGTGCGACGACCGCCAGCTGGGCGGTGGCGGTCAGGGCGAACGGCGCGAGGGCCGCCCGACGGGCGGCCCGGTGGCGGCCACGGCCCGTGGGGGCCGGGGCGGGGGAGGGTGCGACGGAGACCGCCGGGGTGACCGTCCGGACGGTCGTGGGGTACGCCGTGCGGGACGGCGCGGGAACGGTGTTGCGCTCCATGGAGGGAATTGACCTTTCTGCTCGGGTAGAACCACACGCGCTGGCCCCTGGGTGGGCGCGCGCGAACGACCGACGCCGGGGAGGGCGCCGGATGCGTGCGGTGTTCTACGTCCGAGAGATCCCGAGCGCGTGCAACGACGGGGCGGTCCCTGCCGTCGTCGTGGGGAGCGCCCAGCGGGCGAGCAGCGCCCAGACCGGTACCAGGCGCATGGCCACCGACCGGTTCGGGGCGGTCAGGGCGAGCAGCACGACCAGCGCCAGCAGGCACAGCGTGGCGGCGTTGTGGTGGTCACCGCAGCCTCCGTCCGAGCACCCGCCGGCGTCCCGCGGGTGGTCGTGCGGGGCCGCGCCGGCGTGGGTGTGCGTGCTGCTCGGGTCGGCCGTCAGATGGTGGTCGGCCACGGCGACCACGGGCGTGCTGTGCACGTCCGAGCTGCCACTCGTGGCGTGCACGAGCATGACGCCGACCGCCAGCATCATGATCACCAGGACGCGCGCGGAACCACGCCGGCGAACGGCGGGCAGCGAGCGGAACAGGATCATCAGGCGCATGACGCCCATAAGGATAGCCACATCACGAACCGGTCACGGGCACGTCCGTCATTCCCGGGCCTGTCGCGCTCCGGCCTGCCGCGCCCGGGCATACTCCAGCTCCGGCCTGCCGCGTGCCCCGTAGCGAGGTGCCCGCGAGGCGACCCCGTGGTCCGCGAGGAACTCCAGATAGCGGCGTGCGGTGATCCGCGCGAGGTGGAGCTCGTCCGCGACCTCGCTGGCCGACAGTGCGCCGGCCTGCCGGGCCAGCAGGTCGGACACCGCATCGAGGGTGTCCTGGGACAGACCCTTCGGGAGCCCGGCTGCGTTGGACGTCCGCAGCGCCGCGAACGCCGTGTCCACCTCACGCTGACTGAGCGTGGAGACCGGCGACCGCATCTGCTCGAAGTACTTGCGGTACGCGCCGAGCTTCTCGGCGAACAGCCCGAACACGAAGGGCTTGATCAGGTACTGCACGACGCCGATCGCCACCGCCTCGCGCACCGTCTCGAGCTCGCGCGCCGCGGTCACCGCGATGACGTCCACCACGAGGCCGGCCGCGCGCAGCTGACGGCACAGCACCAGGCCGTGCCGGTCAGGCAGGTTCATGTCCAGCAGGAGCAGGTGCACCTCCTCGCCCGCGGCCTGGGCGTCGCGCAGCGCGCGCACGGTCTCGCTCGCCGTGTGCACCACCCCGGCCAGCTCGAAGCCCTCCACCCGGCGCACGAACTCGCCGTGCGCCTCGGCCGTGCGGTGGTCGTCCTCCACCACCAGGACCCGGATCATGGGCGCACCGGCCCGGTCACACCGGCCGGCGGCGCGGCCGCCACCGCGGTGGTCTCCGGCTGTCCCGGCTGTCCCGGCTGTTCGACGGCGGGCGGGCGCGGCAGCGTGACCGTGAAGACCGCCCCGACGCCGTCGGACACCTCGATGGCGCCGCCGAGGCTCTCCACCACCTGGCGCACGAGCGCCAGCCCGTAGCCGCGCCCGCCGGCAGCCGCGTCCTTGGTGCTCCAGCCGTGGTCGAAGATGCGCTCGCGGTCGGCGTCGGCGATACCGGACCCGCTGTCGGAGACCTGGAACACCAGCGAGCCGTCATCGCCGTTGGCGAGGTAGACCTCCACCCACGCCTCGTCCGGCGCGCCCTCCAGGGCGCGGGCCGCCGCCGCGTCGATCGCGTTGTCGATCAGGTTGCCCAGGACCGTCACGACGTCCACGGGCTCCAGCCAGTGCGTGCCGGGCGCGAGATGCGTCTCGAAGTGCATCTCCACGGCGCGCTCGCGCGCCTGCGCCGCCTTGCCGAGCACCAGGGCCGCGATGACGGGCTCCTCGATCGCCTGCACCACGCGGTCCGTGAGCCGCTGCCCCAGGTCCCGCTCGCTCGCGACGAAGCGCAGCGCCTCGTCGCTGCGGCCCAGCTCGATGAGGGTGGCGATGGTGTGCAGCCGGTTGCTGAAGTCGTGGGTCTGGGCCCGCAGCGCCTCCGAGATGGTGCGCACCGACGACAGCTCGCCGGTGATCCGCTGCAGCTCGGTCCGGTCCCGCAGGGAGATGATCTCGCCCACGTTCCGCCCGGCCGCGGCGGCGGTGTCACGGCCCACGAGCAGCACCCGGTCGCCCACGCGTACCGGCCCCTCGGGTGTGGCGCCGCCGAGCACGTACCGGACGGCGGGGGACAGGCGCGGGTCGGCCACCGCGAACGGCGCCGCGAGGTCCGGGACGTCGAGCAGGCGCAGTGCCTCGTCGTTGGCCAGCACCACCGTGCCGTCCTCGACCAGCAGCATGCCCTCCTCGACCGAGTGCAGCACCGCCTCGTGCGCGGTGAACAGGTGCGCGAGCTCCTCCGGCCCCTTGCTCTCGGTGATCCGGTCCAGCCGGCGCGCCAGCAACGTCGCGGCGACCGCGCCCGTCCCGAACGCCAGGAGCGTGCCGAACCCGACGATGACCAGGCGGCGCACGATACTGTCCCACAGCCGGTCGAGGGTCACCCCGGCGGACACCAGGCCGACCACCTCGCCGTCGTCGGCCACCACGGGGACCACCGCGCGCACGGACGGGCCGAGCGTGCCGTCGTAGACCTCGGTGAACGTCTCACCCCGCAGTGCGGGGGCGGTGGTGCCGACGAACGGGCGGCCGATCTGCCAGTCGTTGCGGTGCGTGTAGCGCGTCCGGTCCGTGTCCATGACGGTCAGGTAGTCGATGCCGGTCGCTGCCATGACCCGCTCGGCGTACGGCTGCAGCTCGCTCGACGCGTCGGCGACCGAGCCCGCACGATCCGTCGCCGCGGCGTCGTGCGCCCGGGCCACCGTGTCGATCACCAGCGACTCCGCCGCGACGGTGGCCGCGAGGTCGGTGCTCTCCTCGGCGGCGTGCGCCTCGGCCGAGGACCGGGCATCGAGCGCCAGCAGCCCGAACACGATGACGGCGCCGGCGAACAGCAGCGCCGTGTGCACGGCGAGGAACCACCTCGCGATGCTCGCCCCTCGCCGCTGCGTCACCGACCCATTGTGGCGCGTGCCCACGTCCCCGCCGACCGCCCGGGCGAACGGCCCGAGAACACAGCCCGAGAACACAGCCCGAGAACACAGCCCGAGAACACAGCCCGAGAACACAGCCCGAGAACACAATGTACGCAATGCCGGGTCCGACCGTGACCGCCAGCACCCTTGCCGGAAGACCACACAGCGTTGTGAGAGGAAAAACCATGGCGGTAACGAAGCCCGCCGGCACCGGGACCACCCCGCGCCGCCGGCTCGACAAGAGTCACTACCTGTACATCGCGGTGATCGTCGCCGTCGTCGCCGGCGTCATCGTCGGCCTGGCGTCCCCCGCCACCGGAGTGGCGCTGAAGCCGCTCGGTGAGGGGTTCGTCGACCTGATCAAGATGATGATCTCGCCGGTGATCTTCTGCACCATCGTGCTCGGCATCGGGTCCATCGCGAAGGCGGCGACGGTCGGCCGGGTGGGTGGCCTCGCGCTGCTCTACTTCCTCGTCATGTCCACGTTCGCCCTCGTGATCGGCCTGGTCGTCGGCAACCTGCTGCACCCCGGCGAGGGCCTGTCCATCACCGGCACCACCTACGAGGCAGAGGGCGAGGCGTCGTCCCTGGTGGACTTCGTGCTCGGGATCATCCCCACCACCCTCGTCTCGCCGCTCACCGGTGAGTCCGTGCTGCAGACCCTGTTCGTGGCGCTGCTCGTCGGGTTCGCCATCCAGCAGCTCGGCGCTCGCGGCAAGGCCGCCCTCGACGCCATTCGGCTGGTCCAGGCGATCGTCTTCCGCGTCCTGACGATGATCCTGTGGGTCGCACCGGTCGGTGCGTTCGGCGCCATCGCCGCGGTCGTCGGCGAGACCGGCTGGGGCGCCGTCGTCCAGCTGGGCACGCTGATGCTCGGGTTCTACGTGACGTGCGTCCTGTTCATCGTGCTCGTGCTCGGCACCGTGCTGAAGCTCGTGTCCGGCGTGAACATCTTCCTGCTCATGAAGTACCTGGCGCGGGAGTACCTGCTGATCGTCAGCACGTCCTCGTCCGAGGCCGCCCTGCCGCGCCTGATCTCGAAGATGGAGCACCTGGGCGTGTCCAAGCCGGTGGTCGGCATCACGGTGCCGACCGGGTACTCGTTCAACCTGGACGGCACCGCCATCTACCTCACCATGGCGTCGCTGTTCATCGCCTCCGCCATGGGGACCCCGCTGACGGTGCCCGAGCAGATCGGCATGCTGGCCTTCATGATCATCGCGTCCAAGGGCGCTGCCGGTGTGACCGGCGCGGGCCTGGCCACCCTCGCGGGCGGCCTGCAGACCTACCGCCCCGACCTGGTCGACGGCGTCGGGATCATCGTGGGCATCGACCGCTTCATGTCCGAGGCGCGCGCCCTGACCAACTTCACCGGCAACGCGGTCGCGACGGTGGTCATCGGCACGTGGACCAAGGAGATCGACCGCGACCGGGTGAACGACGTCCTCTCGGGCGGCCTCCCGTTCGACGAGAGCGCGATGGACGACCCGCACGGCGCTCCGGCCGACGACGACTCCGACGGCCGTCGCGCCGACGGGCAGAACACCGGCTCCCGGGAGAGGGTGGTCGAGCCGGCCGCGGTCTGAGGACCGCGGACCTGACGGGCGGCGGTCCGGACACTCTGGGGGTGTCCGGACCGCCGTCGTTCCTGTGGCCCCGTTCCAGCGCCCGACGGCGGCAGCCGGGTTCGGGCAGCAGACTGGTCGCATGCATCGGAACCTGCGACGGCCGGCGACCCTGTTCGCCTCGGCCGCACTCGTCCTGACCGCCTGCACGCCCGGCGCCGCCGAGCCCGCGCCGAGCACGACGATCTCGGCTCCGTCGTCCTCCGGGTCGTCCTCCGGGCCGGCCGCCTCGGACCCGATGGCGAGCGGGAGGGCGACCACCCCGCCGTCGCCGGCGGTCGACGTCACCGCGGAGATCGGCCGCCTCGAGGAGAGGTACGACGCCGTGGTGGGGCTGTACGCGGTGGACACCGGCACAGGGACGGAGGTGGCCCACCGCGCGGACCGCCGGTTCGCGTACGCCTCGACGTTCAAGGCGCTGGCGGCAGCCGCGGTCCTGGAGCGCAGCAGCCCGGACGAGCTGGCGCAGGTCGTCACCTACGACGCCGGCGACCTCCAGGAGTACTCGCCGGTGGCCGAGCGGCACGTCGACGAGGGCATGACGATGTACCAGATCATCGACGCCGCCGTGCAGGAGAGCGACAACACGGCGGGCAACCTGCTGCTCGAGGCGCTGGACGGTCCGGCCGGTCTGCAAGCCGCGCTGCGCGAGATCGGCGACGAGACCACGATGGCGGCGCGCTACGAGCCCGAGCTCAACGACGTGGCCCCCGGGGACGAGCGGGACACCAGCACCGCCCGGGCGCTCGCCCACGACCTGCGCGCCTACGGCCTGGGAGACGTGCTCGACGACTACGCCAGAGAGACCCTCGTCGAGGCGCTGCGCGGCAGCGTCACCGGCACCGAGACCATCCGCGCCGGCGTGCCGGACGGCTGGGTGGTGGGCAGCAAGACCGGCACCTCGGGGAACGGCGGCCGCAACGACATCGGTCTGCTCTGGCCGCCCGACGGCGAGCCGGTGGTGCTGGCGGTCCTCACCCAGGCCAAGGACCGCGAGGCGGAGCCTGACGACGCCCTCCTGGCGGAGGTCACGGCCGTGGCCGTCGAGGCCTTCGGCGGCTGAACCTCCGGGGCGCCTGTGGACTGCGCCACACCGAGAGATCATGTGCGCATAGATATGGACGCGGCGTACACATCTGTGGTTATATGAACGCACAGTCCACATCGGAACCTCAGGAGGATGTCGTGAGCACCAGCACCAGCACCAGCACCAGCAGCATCCGGGTCGCCCTCGTCACGGGCGGGTCCGGCGGTATCGGCCGCACCGTCGTCGAGCGGCTCGCAGCCGACGGCTTCGCCGTCGCCGTCCACTACGCGGGCAACCAGGCCCGGGCCGAGGAGATCGTCGCGAGCGTCACGGCCTCGGGCGGTCAGGCGATCGCCGTCGCCGGGGACGTCGCGGACGAGGAAGCCATGGCCGCCGCGTTCGACGCGACGGAGGCCGCGTTCGGCGGGATCGACGTCGTGGTGAACACGGCGGGGATCATGATCCTCGGCCCGGTCGCGAGCTTCGACCTGGCCGACCTCGACCGCATGCACCGCACCAACGTCCGCGGCGCGTTCGTCGTCGCCCAGCAGGCGGCCCGCCGGGTCCGGGCGGGCGGCGCGATCATCGGTTTCTCGACGAGCCAGACCCGACTGCAGCACCCGACGTACGCGCCCTACGCCGCCTCCAAGGCAGCCGTCGAGGCGCTGACCCTGGTGCTCGCACGCGAGCTGCGGGGCAAGGACGTCACCGTCAACGCCGTCGCCCCCGGGCCGACGGCGACGCCGCTGTTCCTCGACGGCAAGGACGAGCAGACCATCAAGACCCTCGCCGGGCTCGCCCCCCTGGAGCGCCTCGGCACCCCGGACGACGTCGCCGAGACCGTCGCGTTCCTGGCCGGACCCGCGCGCTGGGTCAACGGGCAGACCGTCTACGTCAACGGCGGCATCGCCTGACCCGTCGCAGGCCACCGCACGCACCAGCAGCAACGCCACCGGCAGCAACACCATCAGAAGGAGCAGTCATGAGCAACGTCATCGTGATCACGGGGGCCTCGTCCGGCTTCGGAGCCCTCACGGCTCGCGCCCTGGCCTCCGCGGGAGACACCGTCTACGCGGGCATGCGCCAGACCACCGGCCGCAACGCGCCGCAGGTCGAGGCCGCCGAGGCCTGGTCGCAGGAGCACGGAGCCGACCTGCGTGCCATCGAGCTCGACGTCAACTCCCAGGAGTCGGTCGACAGTGCGATCGCCCAGGTCCAGGCCGAGCACGGCCGCATCGACGTGCTGATCCACAACGCGGGGCACATGGTCGTAGGGCCCACCGAGGCGTTCACGCCCGAGCAGCTCGCGGAGCTGTACGACATCAACGTGCTGTCCACCCAGCGGGTGAACCGGGCGGTCCTTCCCGGCATGCGCGACCGCGGCGAGGGCCTCGTGATCTGGGTGTCCAGCTCCAGCGTCAAGGGCGGCACCCCGCCCTACCTCGCCCCGTACTTCGCCGCCAAGGCGGGCATGGACTCGCTCGCGGTGTCGTACGCGGGCGAGCTGGCCCGCTGGGGCGTCGAGACGTCGATAGTGGTGCCCGGCTCGTTCACCAGCGGCACCAACCACTTCGCGCACGCCGGCCACCCCGCCGACGCCGACGTCGAGGCCGCGTACGAGACCCGGTACGCCGGGCTGATGGACCAGGTCGCCGAGAAGCTCGCGGCGCTGGCGCCCGAGGGTGCCGACGCCTCGCTGGTCTCGGACGAGATCGCCCGCATCGTCGCCCTGCCCGTCGGGCAGCGGCCGTACCGCGTGCACATCGACCCGGCCGACGACGGCTCGGAGGCGGTCTCCGACCTCGCCGACCGCACCCGCGGCGAGTTCCTCGCCCGGGTCGGCCTGGGCGACCTGCTCACGGTCGAGGCCGGAGCGCACCCGTAGTGGGTGCCCGACCTAGACTGGCGCGCGCTGCCCACGACCTGGCTGCCCGTCACGCGGCGGTCGACGAACCTGGAGGAGGACACGTGGAGAACGAGGTGACGGCCTCCGCCGTCGAGGCGTCCGGGACCCGCGGCCGAGGGCGAGGGCGGCGTCCGGCCGAGGAGGTGCGCGGCGACGTGCTGCGCACCGTGGGGGAGCTGCTGCTCGACGAGGGCATCGCCGACCTGACGTTCGAGCGGGTCGCGCGGCTGTCCGGCGTCAGCAAGACCACGCTGTACAAGTGGTGGCCCTCCAAGGGCGCGCTGGCTCTCGACGGCTACTTCCACGCGGTCCAGGAGACGCTGGCGTTCCCCGACACCGGCGACATCCGTACGGACCTGCTCGACCAGCTGCACGCGTTCGTCCGCCTGATGACCACCACGCCGGGGGGCCGCATCCTCGCGGAGCTCGTCGGCGAGTCCCAGACGGACAAGGACCTCGCGATCGCCTACCGGACCCTGTACTCGTCCGGGCGCCGCGCGCTGGCGGGGGAGCGGCTCACGAAGGCGCAGGAGCAGGGCCAGCTCCGGGCCGACGTCGACGTGCAGGTGGTCGTCGACCAGCTCTGGGGCGCCGTCTACCACCGCCTCCTGATCCCGGACGAGCCCCTCACGGACGCCTTCGTCGAGGCCCTGGTGGACAACCTCCTGAACGGCATAGCGGTCCCGTAGCGGATCCGGCCCCGGGGCGCGTTCGGCCAGGGCTCGCTCAGCCCAGCAGCAGCGCGACCAGGAAGACGTTCTGCCCGGTCGCCAGCGCCACCAGCCCGCGTGAGTGCTGGATATTTGTGGGCCAGACGGCCGTTTGACCCACAAATACCCAGCACTCAACGGACGAGGCACGGGCGTTTCGGGTCGAACGTCCACCCCTCCACCAGGTACTGCATGGCCACCGCGTCGTCCCGCGCCCCGAGCCCGTGCGCCAGGTACAGCTCGTGCGCGGCGGCCAGGCGCTCGCGGTCCAGCTCGACCCCGAGCCCCGGCGTCGTCGGCACCTGGATCGC
Organism: Promicromonospora iranensis; assembly: GCF_028994775.1. Taxonomy (GTDB): domain Bacteria; phylum Actinomycetota; class Actinomycetes; order Actinomycetales; family Cellulomonadaceae; genus Promicromonospora; species Promicromonospora iranensis_A. The sequence continues at coordinate 232,144 of NZ_JAJQMN010000007.1, forward strand.
GCCGTCGCGGATCTGGGGCGGCGCCGTCGTCAGGCCCTGTCCGTCCTGCCAGATCCAGTGGGTGTCCAGCGCGGTGATGGCGCCGGGTGCCGCCGCCCCGACGTGCGTGAACATCGCCAGCGAGATGTCGAAGTGGTTGTTGGAGTGCGAACCCCAGGTCAGCCCGAACTCGTGGCAGAGCTGCGCGACACGCACGGAGCCGGCCATGGTCCAGAAGTGCGGGTCGGCCAGCGGGATGTCGACGGCGCCCGCGCGCACGGCGTGCGCCATCTCGCGCCAGTCCGTCGCGACCATGTTGGTGGCGGTCGGCAGGCCGGTCGCCCGCCGGAACTCCGCCATGGCCTCCCGGCCCGAGAACCGGCCCTCCGCGCCGCACGGGTCCTCGGCGTAGGCGACGACGCCGCGCATGCGGTGCCCGAGGCGGATCGCCTCCGCCAGCGGCCAGCCGCCGTTCGGGTCGAGCGTGATCCGCGCGTCGGGGAACCGCTCCTTGAGCGCGACGACGGTGTCCACCTCCAGGTCGCCGGACTGCACGCCGCCCTTGAGCTTGAAGTCGCCGAACCCGTAGCGCTCCTGGGCGGCCTCGGCCAGCCGCACGACGGCGTCGGGCGTCATGGCCTGCTCGCGACGCAGCCGGCCCCACGCGTCGGACTCGTCGTCCCCGCGCAGGTAGGGCAGGTCGGTCGCGTCCGGGTCGCCCACGTAGAACAGGTAGCCGAGCATCGGCACGCTCGCGCGCTGGACGCCGTCGCCGAGCAGCTCGGCCACGGGCACGCCCAGGTCCTGGCCGTGCAGGTCCAGCAGCGCGGACTCCAGGGCCGTGACCGCGTGCACCGTGGTGCGCAGGTCGAAGGTCTGCAGGCCGCGACCGCCCGCGTCGCGGTCGGCGAACGTGGTGGACACGGAGCGCAGCAGGCTCCGGTACCAGGCGACCGGCTGTCCGACGACGAGTCTTCCCGCCTCCTCGATCGTGGTGCGGATCTTCTCCCCGCCGGGCACCTCGCCGAGGCCGGTGCGGCCGTCGGAGTCGGTGACCACCGCGATGTTCCGCGTGAAGAACGGGCCGTGCGCGCCGGAGAGGTTGAGCAGCATCGAGTCGTGCCCGGCGACGGGCACCACCTCGACGCGAGTGATCGTCGGGTGGCCGCTCACTCAGCGGCCTCGCTCGCCTCGTCCGCACCGAGGACGACGTCGAGCACGCCGTCGACCCGGCGCGTCAGGTGCCACGGGTTGTCCGACCGGACCGGCTCGGGCAGCAGGTACTCCGGCAGGTTCTGGTAGGCGACGGGGCGCAGGAAGCGCTCGATGGCGAGCGTCCCCACCGAGGTGGTGCGGCTGTCCGACGTCGCGGGGAAGGGCCCGCCGTGCACCATCGCGTGCCCCACCTCGACGCCGGTGGGCCAGCCGTTCGCGAGGATGCGGCCGGCGGTGCGCTCGAGGACCGGCAGGAGCCAGGTGGCGGTCTCCCGGTCGGCCTCGGTCAGGTGCAGCGTGACGGTGAGCTGCCCTTCCAGCCGCTCGATCGCGGACAGCAGCTCGTCGGCGTCCGCGTACCGGACCACGAGCGACGCGGCGCCGAAGATCTCGGCCTGCAGCACCGGGTTGTCGAGCAGGGTGGTCACGTCGCTCGCGAACACCGTGGGCGCGGGGGCGTTGCGGGTCGTGCCCGGCGTGCCGGTACCCACCTGCTCGACGCCGTCCTGCGCGGCCAGCGTGTCCACGCCCTGCTGCCAGGCCTCCGCGATGCCGCCGGTGAGCATGGTCTGTCCGGCCGCGGCGGCCGCGGCGCGCCCGGCGGCCGCCACGAACGCGTCGCCGCGAGGGCCGGCCGGGACGAACACGAGGCCGGGCGCGGTGCAGAGCTGGCCGGACGAGCCGGTCACCGAGGTGAGGTACGCGGCGGCGAGCGCGTCGACGTCGCCGGCCAGGGCGCCGTCGAGCAGGACCGTCGGGTTGATCGAGCTCATCTCCGCGTACACGGGGATCGGTACGGGGCGCGCGGCGGCCGCTGCGACCAGCGCGAGGCCGCCCGCGCGGGAGCCGGTGAACCCGACCGCCCGGATCGCGGGATCGCTCACGAGCGCCTGGCCCACCACCTTCCCCGGCCCGTACACGAGGGAGAAGACGCCGGGGTGCAGCCCGCACCGCGTGACGGCGTCGGCGACGGCGCGGCCGACGAGCTCCGCCGTGCCCGGGTGCGCGTTGTGCGCCTTGACGACGACCGGGCAGCCCGCGGCGAGCGCCGAGGCGGTGTCACCGCCCGCGGTGGAGAAGGCGAGCGGGAAGTTGCTCGCGCCGAACACGGCGACGGGGCCGAGCGGCACCTTGCGCTGCCGGATGTCGACGCGGGGCAGGGGAGTGCGGTCGGGCCGGGCGGGGTCGATGCGCACGCCGCGGTGGTCACCCTGGCGGACCACCTGCGCGAACAGGCGCAGCTGGCCGGTGGTGCGGGCGACCTCGCCCGTCAGGCGTGCCGCGGGGAGGCCGGTCTCGCGCATGGCCCGCGCGACGACGTCGGGCCCGAGGGTTTCGATGTTGTCCGCGATCTGCTCCAGGAGCCGCGCGTGCGGTTCGGGTTCGAGCGCGGAGAAGGAGGCGAAGGCCTCCTGTGCGGCGGCGGTCGCCCGGGCGACCTGGGCCTCGTCGAGCAGGGAGTAGGCAGGTTCGAGGGCCTCGGCAGTGGCCGGGTCCTGCCCGGCGACGGTGCCTGCGGTACCCGCGAGGGGAGCGCCGGCGACTATCGAGTGGCCGGTGAGCTCTGTCGTGAGGGCTGTGGTGGCCTGCGTGGTCATGCTGTCTCCTTCTGGGCGGTCGCTGTTCGTCTCGCTGATCGTCTCGCTGAGCACCGGTCAGCCGGCCAGCGCGGCTTTGTCGGCGGGGCGGACGTCGGCGGGGCGCACACCGGCGGCGTCGACCAGGGCGCCGAGGTCCGCGAGGTCCTGCTCGGTCAGGTCCTGCAGGGGCGCGCGGACGCTGCCCAGGTCCCGGCCCACCACCTTGAGGCCGGCCTTGACGATGGACACCCCGTACCCCTTGGTGCGGTCACGGATGTCGAGGTAGGGCAGCACGAACCGGCGCAGCTTCTCGGTGACCGCCGCGTGGTCCTGGGCCCGCACGTCGCGGTAGAACGCCAGGGCGAACTCGGGCACGAAGTTGTACATGGCCGACGAGTAGGTGCTCATGCCGAGCTGCAGCAGCGGCAGGGCGAACGTCTCCGCGGTGGGCAGCCCGCCGAGGTAGAAGAGCCGGTCGCCGTTCGTGGCGTAGACGCGGGTGAGCTGCTCGATGTCGCCGATGGCGTCCTTGAACCCGATGAAGTTGGCGTGCCGTTCGGCGAGGCGCGCCACGGTCTGCGCGGAGTACACGGCGTTGCCGCGGTTGTAGACGATCACCCCGAGGCTCGTGGAGGCGCACACGGCGGAGGCGTGCTCCAGCAGCCCCGCCTGGTCGCACTCGGTGAGGTAGGGGGGCAGGAGCAGGAGTCCTTCCGCTCCGGCGGCCTCGGCGGCCCGCGCGTTCTGGATCGCCTGGGCGGTGTTGCCGCCGGCGCTGCCGAGCACCGGGGTGCGTCCGGCGGAGGTCTCGACGGCGAGCCGCACCACACGGGCGGACTCCTCGGGGGTCAGGCTGAAGCCTTCCCCCGTGCCGCCCGCGGCGAAGAGGCCGCCGATCGGGAAGCTCGACTGCCAGTCGATGTGCTCGCGGTACAGCTTCTCGTCGATCTCCCCGTCCCCGGCGAACGGGGTGACGGGGAACGAGAGCAGCCCGTCCTTGAGGGCGGCGGCGAGCTCCTGGGGTGCATACGTGGCCACTGTGGCCCCTCCTGTGACAGACGTCGGCGATGGCGTGCTGGCGCCAACCTAGGAACCTCGAACGATGCCTGTCCAAGCCCGATCGTGCATCGGCTGATACCCCAACAACATCGCTGGCCTGCCCTCACCCGTTGAGTGCTGGCTATTTGTGGCATCGGAACGGTTCGACAGCGCAAATACCCAGCACTCAACGAGGGGTTAGTCGTGGGGTGGGTGGAGGGAGGTCAGGAAGCTGTGGAGGGCCGGGTTCTTCGACGTCCGGTCCCAGATGGCGTGCAGCTCTACGACGCCGTGCGGGACGTCGCCCAGTTCCACGAACGTCACGCCGGGCAGCCCCAGGAGCCGCGCCGACTCGGGGACGAACGCGACGCCGCGCCCCGCGGCGACCAGGGAGCACATGGTGAGGATCTGGCTGACGACGTGCACGACGTTCGAGTGCTCGACGGCGATGTACCGCACCACCATGTCGTAGAAGTACCGGGCCTTGGTGGGGTGGTGCCCGATCACCGGCTGCTCGCGCAGGTCGGTGGCCGCGACCGGCCGGTCCAGGAGGGTCAGCGGGTGCCCGTGCGGCACGGCGAGGACCAGGTCCTCCGACAGGAGCAGCCGGGAGTCGAAGCTGTCCTGGTCGAACGGCGGACGGCCGAGTGCGAGGTCGAGTTCGCCGCGCCGGATCGCCTCGATCTGCTCGACGGTGACGAGTTCCTGGAGGTCGAGGTCGACGTCGGGCATGAACTCGGCGATCTCCTGGACGAGGGTGCCCAGCAGGCTGAACCCGGACGCGGCGGTGAACCCGAGGCGCAGCACCCCGGCCCGGCCCGCCGCGATCCTCCGGGCCAGGGCGGGGGCGGCGTCGGCGGCGGTGAGCAGGCGGCGGGCCTCCTCCAGGAACACGGCGCCCGCCGTCGTCAGCTCGACATGGCGGTTGTCCCGCTCGAGGAGCGGGACCCCTACGGCGCGCTCCAGCTTCTGAACCTGGCGGCTCAGGGGCGGCTGGGTCATGTTGAGCCGCTCGGCGGCGCGGCCGAAGTGGAGCTCCTCCGCGACGGCCAGGAAGCAGCGGACCTGATCGAGGGTGTACACGATACCTTCCGAGAATCAAGCAATGCAGTAAGAGGCTTAGACAGGCATCGTAAGTGGTTCCTATGCTCAACGCCCGACCGGGATATGCCTTTCCGTCTGTCATGTGCGGTCCTCGAACCGCTCCCAGACCTCGATTCTTGCCCGATCGCAGTGATCCGAACTCAATGACCCGATCTCAACGAGGAGAGCCGTGATGACAACTCTTGCCCCCAGGACCTTGCGTACCCGCAGGGTCTTGCTCGGCGCCGGTGCCGCCTTTGCCGCCCTGACCCTTGCCGCGTGCGGCGGAAACGTGGCCGGCGGGGCGGACGCCGCGGGTGCCGACTTCCCGACGGGCCCCGTGACCATCACCGTGGGCCAGGATGCCGGCGGCTCGACCGACCTCATCGCCCGCGCCGTGGCCGACGGCATGGCCGAGGACCTCGGCGTGTCCGTACCGGTGGTCAACCGCGCCGGCGCCAACGGCGCGCTCGCGACCGAGGAGGTCGCCGCCAAGCCCGCCGACGGCCACGAGCTGATCCTGCTCAACGCCTCCCTCATCACGATCACCCCGCTGGCGGTGTCCGACGACGAGGCGGTGAGCCTGGACGACCTCGAGGTGTTGGCCGGCCTGTCCCAGGACGACTACGTGCTGCTCGCCAGCGCCGACTCCGGCTTCGAGACCTTCGACGACCTGAAGCAGGCGTCCGGAGACGTCACGTACGGCACCACCGGCGTGGGGACCGGCTCCCAGCTGGCACAGGCGGTCCTGTTCGCGCAGGCCGAGGTCGAGGGCACCGCCGTCCCGTTCGACTCGGGCTCGCCCGCGCTCACCGCCGTCGTCGGCGACCAGGTCCAGGTGGCCACCGTGCAGCTGGGCGAGGCCAAGTCGCAGATCGACGCCGGGAACGTGGTGCCGCTGCTCGCCTTCTCGGCCGAGCGCAACCAGTTCCTCCCGGACGTGCCGACCGCCGTCGAGGAGGGCTACGACGTGCCCGTCTCCCAGTACCGCGCCGTCGCCGCACCGAAGGGTCTGCCCGAGGACGTCAGGACCCGGCTCGTGGAGTCGATCGACGCCGCGATCGCGACGGAGACCTACCGGTCGTTCAACGAGAACAACCTGCTCACGCCGCACGAGATCTCCGGCGAAGAGGTCACCGCGGAGTGGACGGAGCTCGCCGAGAAGTACCAGGCGCTCACCGACGAGTACGACATCAGCCTCGCGGAAGGCTGACCGGCGTGGAGAGCGCAGCCGTGCGGACCACCGAGCCGGTCGAGCCGGAGCCCACCGAGCCGGAGCCCACCGGCTCGGAGCCGGTCGAGGCCCTGGCCGACGACGCCCCGCCCGCCGCCGGCCCGGTGGCCAACCTGGCTGCGTGCCTGGTGACCGCCGGCGTCGGCGGGGCAGGCGCGGTGGCGGCGGTGGGCCTGGGCCTGGGCACGCCGGCACAGCCGGGCGCAGGGCTCTGGCCCCTCGCGGTCAGCGTCGCCGTGGTCGTGCTGTCCCTCACCCAGGCGGTGGTCGGACGCCGGGGCGGGGACGGCGAGAAGTTCTCCCGCTACTCGTGGCTCTCGCTGGCCGGCCTCGCGACGCTCCTCGGGCTGGTGGCCCTGCTGCCGGTGATCGGCTTCGAGATCCCCGCCCTGCTGCTGAGCCTCGTGTGGATGAAGTTCCTCGGCGGCGAGTCCTGGCGCTCCGCCGTCCTGTACTCGGTGCTCGTCGTCGGCGCCCTCTACGCCGTCTTCGTCGGGGCGCTCGGTACGAACGTCCCGCACCTCTTCTAAGGGAATCTCCGAGGGAATCACGTGGAATCGCTGCAGAACGTCCTCGCCGGGTTCGCCGTCGTGCTGGAACCGACGAACCTCCTGTACTGCCTGGTCGGGGTGGTCATCGGCATGCTCATCGGCGTGCTGCCGGGCCTCGGCCCGGCGGCGACCATCGCCATCCTGCTCCCGCTGACCTACGGCGTCGAGCCCGTCACGGCCATCATCATGCTCGCCGGGATCTTCTACGGCGCCCAGTACGGCGGCACCATCACCTCCGTGCTGCTCCGCCTGCCCGGTGAGGCCAGCTCCGTCGTCACCGTCCTGGACGGGCACGCGCTCGCCCGGCAGGGCCGGGCGGGCACGGCGCTCGGTGTCGCCGCGGTCGGCTCGTTCGTGGGTGGCACGGTCGCGATCATCGGGCTGACCTTCCTCGCGCCGCTGGTAGCGGGCTTCGCCCTCGACTTCGGGCCGCCCGAGTACACGGCCCTCGCCCTGCTGGGCATCCTGCTGGTCTCGACCATCGCGTCCGGTGCCCGGGTCAAGGCCCTGATCGCCGCCGCGATCGGCCTGCTGCTCGCCACCATCGGCCGCGACGCCTTCACCGGGGCCGAACGGTTCACGTTCGACAACCTCAGCATGGCCGACGGCATCGACTTCGTACCCGTCGCCATGGGCCTGTTCGGTCTCGGCGAGATCCTCTACAACCTGGAGGAGCGGCACCGGGCGGTCCACGCACCCGGCAAGATCGCGAACGTCTGGCCGTCGCGCAAGGACCTCAAGGAGTCCTCGGGCGCCGTGACCCGCGGGTCCGTGCTCGGGTTCTTCCTGGGCATCCTGCCCGGCGGCGGCGCGACCATCGCCTCCATGGCGGCCTACGCCGCCGAGAAGAAGCGCGCCAAGGACCCGAGCCGGTTCGGCAAGGGCGCCATCGAGGGTGTCGCCGGCCCGGAGACGGCGAACAACGCCGCCGCGACCAGCTCCTTCATCCCGCTGCTCACCCTCGGCATCCCCGCGAACGCCACCATGGCGCTCATGTTCGGCGCGCTGCTCATCCAGGGCATCACGCCGGGCCCGCAGCTCGTGACCGAGCACCCCGAGCTGTTCTGGGGCGTCGTCAACTCGATGTACATCGGCAACGTGCTGCTGCTCATCATGTCGATCCCGCTGGTCGGCGTCTTCGTCCGCATCCTCCGGGTGCGGGCGGCGATCCTCGCGCCCGTCACCGCGCTCATCACCATGATCGGCGCGTACACGATCAACAACTCCGTGTTCGACGTACTCCTGGTCGTCGTCTTCGGCGCCGTCGGCTACCTGATGAAGAAGTTCGGTTTCGAGCCCGGGCCGCTCGTCCTGGCGTTCGTGCTCGGCTCCCTGCTCGAGTCGAGCCTGCGGCGCTCGCTGCTGATGTTCGACGGGTCTGCCGCCGGCTTCTTCACCCGGCCCATCTCCGCGACGCTGCTGGTCGTGTTCGTGGTGGTCGCCGTGCTGCCGCTGGTCCGGTCCGTCCGTGAACGGCGGGCGGCCCAGAACCCCGCGCAGGACCGTTCCGCGCAGGACCGTTCCGCGCAGGACCGTTCCGCGCAGAACCGAGAGGAAGAGTCAGTATGAGCATCGTGGTCGGCTACGTCCCCACGCCCGCAGGGGAGGCCGCCGTGCAGGCGGCGATCACCGAGGCCCGGCTCCGGGACGAGGACCTCTTCGTCGTGAACTCGGCGCGCGAGGGCGCGGTGGTGGAGACCACCGTCGCGACGACGGAGGACCTCTCGCGGATCCTCACGCAGGCCGACGACGCCGGGGTGCGGGCCGAGGTGGTGCGCGGCACGCACCGTGAGGACTTCACCGACGAGATCCTCGACCTGGCCGAGAAGCACGACGCATCGCTCATCGTGATCGGCCTACGCCGTCGCAGCACGGTGGGGAAGTTCATCATGGGGTCGGTGGCCCAGCGCATCCTGCTCCAGGCCGACCACCCGGTGCTGGCGGTCAAGCCTGCGCGCTAGCCGACCGCCCTCCGCCCTCGGCCGTCGCCCACGTTGACCACAGCCGTCGCTGCTATGAACAGTCCGTTCGGCAGCAACTGCTGTGGTCAACGCGGGCTGTTCGGGGTGGCTGCCGCGGACTCCTCGAGGAGCCGGCGGCGGGAGCCCGCCAGGTGGACCCGCATCGCCGCCGCGGCGGCGAGCGGGTCCTGCGACTCCAGCGCCGCGAGGACGGCGCGGTGCTCCTGCACGACGGCGGTGAAGCGGCCGGCGTCGTGCCCGGCGCCGTCCAGGCGGCCGCGCGGCATGGCGATCATCTGCGGACCGAGCCGGTCCAGGGCCTCCAGCAGGAACCTGTTGCCGGCGGCCTCGGCCACGAGCCGGTGGAAGGCGAAGTCGTGCTGCATCGCCGTCGCCGGGTGACCGTCGGACGACGCCAGTGCGTCGAGCCGGTCGGCCAGCGCGGCGAGCTGGGCGGACGTGCGGCGGGTGGCGGCGAGCGCGGCGGCCTCGGCCTCCAGCGCCAGGCGGTACTCGACGAGGGCGAGCCGGTCGTCGAGGGAACGGGCGAGCGGTGCGCCGCCGTCGGCGTCCTCGGCCGGGGGAGTGAGCGCGTAGCTGCCGCTGCCCCGCCGGGTGTGGACCAGGCCCTCCAGGTTCAGGCGCGCGATCGCCTCGCGGACGACCGTGCGGCTGACCTGGTGCTCGGCCGCCAGGCGCGGCTCGCTCGGGAGCTTCTCGCCCGGCGCGATGTCGCCGTTGACGATGCGCGAGCGCAGCGCCTCCACCAGGGTGCTGCTCAGGGTCTGGGCCATGTGCTCATGCTTCCATCAGCGTTGCCCGAAGGTCGCGGTGTCCGTGGTCCAGGCGCGAGCCTGCTCGCTGAACGTGACACCCAGGCCCGGCCGGTCCGGGACCAGCATCCGGCCGCCGGAGGTCTCCAGGCGCTCGTTGAAGAGCGGGTCGAGCCAGTCGAAGTGCTCCACCCACGGCTCGCGCGGGTAGGTCGCGGCCAGGTGGAGGTGGATCTCCATGGCGAAGTGCGGCGCGAAGCCCAGCCCGGCCTGGTCCGCGAGCGTGAGCAGCCACAGGAACTGAGTGATCCCGCCGACGCGCGGCGCGTCCGGCTGGATGATGTCGCACGCCCGCGTCGCGATGAGGCGCTCGTGCTCGGCCACCGACGCGAGCATCTCGCCGGTGGCGATCGGGGTGTCCAGGGCGGCGGCGAGCGCGGCGTGACCCTCGGCGTCGTAGGCGTCGAGCGGCTCCTCGATCCAGTCCAGGTCGAACTGCTCCAGCCGGCGGCCCATGCGCAGCGCGGTGGTGCGGTCCCACTGCTGGTTGGCGTCGACCATGAGCGGCACGTCCGCGCCGATGTGCTCGCGGACGGCCGCGACGCGCGCCAGGTCGGTGGCGCCGTCGGGGAGGCCGACCTTGATCTTGATGCCGCCGATGCCCTCGGCGATCGAGCGGCTCGCGCGCTCCTTGACCTCCTCGATGCTCGCGTTCAGGAACCCGCCGGAGGTGTTGTAGGTGCGCACCGAGTCGCGGTGCGCGCCGAGCAGCTTGGCCAGCGGGAGGCCCGCGCGCTTTGCCTTGAGGTCGTACAGCGCGATGTCGATCGCAGCCAGCGCCTGGGTCGCCACACCCGAGCGGCCCACCGACGCGCCTGCCCACAACAGCTTCGTGTACAGCTTGGCGATGTCGTTGGGGTCCTCGCCGACGGCGGTCTGCGCCACCTCCTTGGCGTGCGCGTACTGGGCGGGCCCGCCGGCGCGCTTGGAGTAGGAGAAGCCGAGGCCTTCGAACCCCTGCTCGGTGGTGATCTCCGCGAACAGGAAGACGACCTCGGTCATCGGCTTCTGGCGGCCCGTGAAGACCTTGGCGTCGGAGATGGCGGTGGCCAGCGGCAACGTGACAGTCGAGAGCTGCACGGTCCGGATGGCGTCGGGCTGGTACGTCATGGCGCTCCTTTGCGGCGAGGTTCGGAGTGAGCATACAAGTTGCAGACCTGTATGACGAATATGGATGGCACCCTGAGCCCATGACCACGCATCTCGTCGTCGGCGCCGGGCCGGTCGGCGCCGCACTCGCACACCGGCTCTCCCAGGCCGGACGCACCGTCCGCGTCGTGACCCGCTCCGGCGGCGGCCCCGACCTTCCCCGCGTCCAGCGGCTCGCACTGGACGCGACCGACGCGTCGGCGCTCGCCGCGGCCGCCCGCGGCGTCGGCGTCGTGTACAACTGCGCGAACCCCGGGCCGTACCCGGAGTGGGAGCGCGGCTGGCCGCCGCTGGCGACGTCCGTGCTGCACGCGGCCGAGGCCTCCGGCGCGGTGCTCGTCAGCCTCGGGAACCTCTACGGCTACGGGCCGGTCGGCGGGCCGATGACGCGCAACCGGCCGCTCGCGCCGTCGAGCGCCCTGGGCGAGGTCCGGGCCCGGGTCTGGCAGGAGGCGCTCGCGGCGCACCAGGCCGGACGCGTGCGTGTCACCGAGGCGCGCGCCTCCGACTACATCGGGCCGACGGTGCCCGTCTCGCACGGGCTGCTGCCCAGGTACGCGGCGTCGACGCTGGCCGGGAAGACGGCGGCGGTCATGGCGGACCCGGACCAGCCGCACACCTGGACCGCCGTCGACGACGTGGTCTCCACCCTCATCGCGCTCGGTGCCGACGACCGGGCCTGGGGCGAGCCGTGGCTCGTGCCGTCGAACCCGCCGGTGTCCGTCCGCGAGGTGCTGCGCGAGCTCGGCGCACGGGCAGGCACGGGGGAGCCGCGGCTGCGGCAGGTGCCACGCATCGCGCTGCGGGCCGGTGGTCTCGCCGCGCCGTTGGTGCGGGAGGCGCTGGGCGTGCTCTACCAGTTCGACAGGCCGTTCGTCGCGGACGCCACCGAGACCAGCAACGTGCTGGGCATCCGGCCGACGCCGTGGGACACCATCCTGGACCCGACGGCCCGAGCCTGGCGCGCCCGCGCACAGTCCTGAACCGGGGCGGCTGCGGACTGCCGTGGTGAGGCGCTCCTGTTAGCATCGCTATATGGCGATGACAGAGACTGCTGGCGATCATGCCCTGGACGGCCCTGCGGCGATGGCGGTGGCGGCCTGCCTGTTCCACGGCTTCTCGGACCCGTCGCGGCTCGCGATCCTGCGACACCTCGCCCTCGGCGAGCATCGCGTCGTCGACCTGACCGGGCACCTGGGCCTCGCGCAGTCGACGGTGTCCAAGCACCTGTCCTGCCTGCGGGACTGTGGGCTGGTCGACTCCCGGCCGCAGGGCCGGGCGTCCGTGTTCTCGCTGACCCACCCTGAGGCGACGCTCGCGGTGCTCGAGTCCGCGGAGCGGCTGCTCGCGCTGACCGGCGACGCCGTCGCGCTCTGCCCGGTCTACGGGGTCGACGGCTCTGCCGCGCACCCGTCGGAGTCGGAAGCCGCGGTGGCGTGAGCTCGCAGAAGCAGCCGGCGCCCCCCAGGCAGCCGGAACCGCAGACGACGGAGCGGCTGACGCGACGAGGCCTGCGGCTGGCCCAGTTCACCGTCGCCTACAACGTCGTCGAGGGTGCCGTCGCGATCACCGCGGGCGTCGTGGCCGGGCTGGTCTCGGTGATCGGGTTCGGCATCGACTCCGGGATCGAGTCGATCTCGGCGGTGCTGGTGGGCCTGCGTCTGTCCGCCCGGCTGCGGCACGGGGAGGCCGACGAGCGCAAGGAGCGGCTCACCCTGCGGCTCGTCGCGATCACATTCTTCCTGCTCGCGGGCTACGTCACCGTCGAGGGCGTCCGCAGCCTCGTGGTCGGCGAGACTCCGGAGAGCTCGCCCGTCGCTGTCGGGCTGCTGATCGCGTCGCTCGTCGTCATGCCGCTCCTGGCCGAGGCCAAGAGGCGTGTCGGAGTGGCGCTCGCCGACCCGCTCATCCTGGCCGACGCCGCCGAGACCCGGATCTGCGTGCTGCTCTCCGTGTCCACGCTGACCGGCCTCGTCGTCTTCGCGCTCACCGGCGCCGGCTGGGTGGACGCCGTGGCCGGGTTCGTGATCGCGGCGTTCGCCATCCACGAGGGCCGCGAGGCGTGGGAGGGCGAACTGGCGCACGACCACAGCCAGGGCCATGATCACGAGCACGACACCAAGCACGACCACGACACTGACCACGGGAAGGCCGCAGTCGATGGCTGACCACCAGCACCACCACGGCGCCCACGGCACGACAGGCGGCGAGGGCAACCGGCGCCGCCTGGCGGTCGCGTTCGGGATCACGGCGGTGGTCTTCGTGGCGCAGGCCGTCGGGGCCGTGCTCACGGGCAGCCTCGCGCTCCTCGTCGACACCGCGCACATGCTGACCGACGTCGCGGGCCTGGCCATCGCGCTGTTCGCCGCGTCGCTCGCGCTGCGGCCGCCGTCGCCGCGCCGCACGTGGGGGTTCCTGCGGGCGGAGGTCCTGGCCGCGCTGGCCCAGGCTGCCGTGCTGCTCGCCGTCGGCGTCTACGCCCTGGTCGAGGGAGTGAGCCGCCTGGTCGGCCCGGCGCAGGCGCCCGGTCCGGGTCTCCTGGTGTTCGGCATCGTGGGCCTGGCCGGGAACGTCGTGGCGCTGCTGGTGCTGGCGGGCGGCAGGTCGGCGTCGCTGAACCTGCGCGCCGCGTTCCTGGAGGTGGCGAACGACGCGCTCGGGTCGGTGGCGGTGATCGTGGCCGCCGTCGTGATCGCGACCACCGGCTGGCAGCGCGCCGACGCCGTCGCCGGCCTGGTCATCGCCGTCCTGATCCTGCCGCGCGCCGCCAAGCTGCTGGTCGACTCGGCGAACGTGCTGCTGGAGTCCACGCCCGCGGGTATCGACCTGGAACAGGTCAGGGCCCGGCTGCTCGAGGTGGAGAACGTCGAGGCGGTGCACGACCTGCACGCCTCCCTCGTCGCCACCGGCGTGCCGACCATCAGCGCGCACGTCGTGGTGCGGGACGCCTGCTTCCGCGACGGGCACGCGCCCCCGGTCCTCGACGCCCTCCAGCGGTGCGTCGCCACCGAGTTCGACGTGTCCGTGGAGCACTCGACCTTCCAGCTCGAGCCCGCCGAGCACGCGCGGCACGAGGCGCCGACGCACGCCTGACGGTGCCCGACCCAGGTCGACGTCGGACCAGCATCGGACCGGACCGGACCGCACCGCGCCGCGCCGCGCCGCCGGTCAGTCCGCCGCCGTGCCTGCCGGACCGCAGACACGCTCGACGAGGTAGCGCCAGCCCGCCTCGAAGCGGTCGGTGCGCGCCGTCCGGTACTGCTCGGGGGCGTCGAAGATCTGGAGCAGGAGCGGACCTTCCAGCGCGGACGCGAGCTGGCCGGCGAGCAGGTCGACGTCGGCGTCCGGCAGGTCGAGCTCGCGCAGGAGCACGTGGATGTGGATCTGGGACAGCGGCGGGCGTCGGCCGCTCACCCGACGGCCCTCGGTCGCGGCGCGCGCGATGGCCTGGTTCTCCGCGAGGAAGCGGATGCGGGCGGAACCGTAGGCGATGAGGCGGTCGACCGGCGGAGCTCCGGGACCGAGGGGCGGCGGGCCCGAGAGGATCTCCTGCTGCAGCGCACGCTCGTTGTCGTCTAGGAGCGCCTGGAAGATGCCCGCCCTGGTCCCGAACCGCCGGAACACCGTGCCCTTGCCCAGCCCGGAGCGCTCGGCGAGACGGTCCATCGTGAGGCTGTCCGGTCCCGCCTCGGCCAGGAGCTCGCGCGCAGTGGCGAGCAGCCGCTGACGGTTGCGCGCCGCGTCGGCGCGCTCGGGCGGCGGAGCGCCCCACGTCAGCGGTGTACTCATTCCCGGATGCTATCGGGAATCGCGTAACCGGGGTAAAGTCCGGTTAGTCGACCGGTGCGGCCGACCGAGACTGTGGAGGATGAGATGGCAGACATGAACACGCAGGTCATCGAGGCGTTCCGGGCCAACGCGGGAGTGTTGGGCGACGACGTCGCGGGCGGGCACTTCACCGGGAAGCGCCTGGTGCTGCTGCACCACGTGGGCCGGGTCAGCGGCACGGAGCGTGTGACCCCGCTCGTGGCCGCGACCGACGGCGACGCCTACCTCGTCGTCGGGTCCCTGGGCGGGGCGCCCGACGACCCGGCCTGGGTGGCGAACATCGAGGACGGCCCCGGCGAGACCACCATCGAGGTCGGGGACCAGACGCTTCGCGCGGCCACCACCGTGGTGCGGCCCGGGCAGCCCGACTGGGAGCGCCTCTACGGCATCTGGGCCGAGTACTGGCCGGACGCCAAGGAGTACGAGAAGAAGACGGACCGCCAGTTCCCGGTCATCCGGCTCGAGCCCCAGGCCTGACCTCCGGTCCGGTCGGACCGGCCCGTCCGGTCCGGTCGGGCCCGACCTCAGCCGACCGAGCGGACGAACTCCCGCACGCGCGCCGCCATCTCGGCCGGCACCTCGGCCACCGTGAAGTGACCGCCCTCCGTCAGGCGGTCGAACACGCGCAGGTCGAGGTAGTGGCGGCGTGCGAGCGCCTCGGGGTAGGTGGCCTCGTGGCGCTGGATCAGCACGGCCGCGGGCACCGTCGTGGGCGGGATCGGGTCCGGCTGGTCGGCGCCCTCGTAGTACGGCCGGAACGACGAGCCGATCGTCTGGGTGGCCCAGTAGATCGTCGCCTCCGTGAGGATGCGGTCGCGCGAGATGCGGCGCTCCACCGCCCGCGGATCGCCCGGCGGCGTGTCGCTCCACTCGACCAGCTTCTCGGCGAGCCACCCCAGCAGGCCTGCGGGCGAGTCGTTGAGTGCCGTCGCGAGGGTGTCGGGCCGGGTGGCCTGCACGTGGCCGTAGGCGCCGTCGGTCTGGTGCTTCGCGGCGATGCCGTCGAAGAACTCCGTGACCTCGGGGTCGTCGAGGGCGGCGCGCTCCTCGCTGGTGGGGAAGTGGGCGTGCGTGGCCACGATCCCCGCCACCTGCTCGGGGTAGCGGGCGGCGATGAGGTCGCTGACGTTCGCTGTGACGTCCTCGCCGTACGTGAAGTACCGGTCGTAGCCCAGCACGTCCGTCATCAGCGCGTGCATGGTGGCGGCCAGCCGCTTCTCCGACACCGGGCCGGAGGCGTACGGCGAGGAGAAGCCGAACCCGGGCAGGCTCGCGACCACCACGTCGAAGTCGGGCAGCAGGTCGGCGAAGTCGAGCTGTAGCGCGAACGTGTGCGGCCAGCCGTGCAGCACCAGGAGTGCGGGGGCGTCCGGCCGGTCCGCGCGCAGATGGGCGAAGTGCAGGTCGACGTCGCCGATCTCGGCGACGAACTGCGGGTGCTCGTTCAGCCAGGCCTCGCGTGCGCGCCAGTCCCAGCTGATCCAGTGGTCGACGAGCTCGCGCAGGTAGCCCGCGGTCATGCCCGACGCCGGGCGCCGGGGTGAGTCGTCCAGGATCCGGCTCCGGGCGAGACGCTCGCGCAGATCGGCGAGGACCGGGTCGGGGACGTGGACCGTGAAGGGGCGCGGGTTGGTCGGCGGCTCGCTCATGAGGACGACGCTATGCCGAGCCACTGACATCGACGGGGAGGACCCGCTGCCCGGGAGGGTCGTTGCCTACGGGGCCGGTGGTGCGGCTCGCTCGAGGAGTGCCCGGGTCGCGGCGTCGATGTTCTTCACGAGCTTGTGCACCCCGTCGAGGAAGATGACGAGGCCGACCAGGAAGAGCGTGAGCCCGACGATCACGGCCGGCGCCGAGACGGCGGGGCCCCAGATCATGAGCGCTGCCCCCAGGATCAGCCCGCCCAGACCGAGAGTGATCGGACCGGCGGACCGGTGGGCCGTCGTCGGCCATGTCGTCGCCTGCTGAGTCGTGTCGGTCATGCCCCACATCGTCGTGGCCGGGGAACGCCCTGGCCAGAGGCTGGCCGGGTGAACCGCGCACCGCCCGTCAGGGGGTCAGGGAGACGGTGAGCATGTGTGCCGGGGCCTTGTGGAAGGTGAGCACGGCGCCCGTCGTCGGCTCGGTCCAGGACGTGCCCGGGGCGAACGGTGCGTCGTCCAGGCCGTCCGCCGATCCTGGCGTCGAGTCGATCACCCGGACCGGGCCCTCGCCCGAGCTCACGGAGGTGTCGACCGTGTAGACGAGGGCGCCGCTCGCAGCGATGTCCCGGTCGTAGCCGATGGCCTGCCGGTTCTCGACGACGACGGCGCGGGTCGCCGACACCGGGTACACCAGCATCCTGTCGCGGCCCGGGTGCGGGTCGCCCGACTCCGCGACAGGGCTCAGCCGGGCGCGGGTGGCTCGCTCGGGAACCGCGCAGACCACCTGCTCGTCGTCGAGCCAGCCGAGCTGCCACCGGTGCCAGGCGAGGTACTCCGGAGCCTGCCCCGAGATCAGGCCCATCAGGTCCCAGCCGCCGGCCGCCGCGTGCCAGTTCCCCGGGTCCTCCGGTGGCGCCTCGAACAGGTACAGGTCGGGCAGGCCGAGGCTGTGCCCCGTCTCGTGCGCCAGGACCAGCCCGCCCCAGCGCCACTGGTCGTACCCGAACGTGACGGCGTGCGTGAGGTGGTTGCCGTCGGCGGTGACGTCCAGGAAGTTCGTCGTCGGCGAGTAGGTGATGTTCGGCGCCTGCTTCGTGGCGGACACCCAGACCACGTCCACGTCGGAGAAGTCGAAGGTGTCGTCGGCCGCCGCTATCGCGTCGCCGATGTAGCGCACGTGGTCCTCGTACGTCAGCCCTCGTTCGAACGGGTAGGCGGTGGACGGCTCGGGCATGCGTACCCAGCCGTCCGACGTCGTGGTGGTGACCTCGAGCCGGCCACCCGAGACCCGTTCCAGGTACTCGATGCCCGACGCGAGGTTGGCCTCGGCCTCGTCGAACGAGCCGGCGGGCGCCGGATGGTCCTCGAAGTCGACGAAGAGCTGCGCCGCCTTGAGCGTGCCGACCGCGGGGAGCGCCTGCTCGTCGACCGGGAAGCCGGAGCCGAGCCCGTCGACGGCGGCGGGCAGCTGGCAGTCCGCCGCCGAGGCGGGCTGTGCTGCCACGGGGAGGGCTGTCGCAGGGACGACTGTCGCGGCGGTCCCGAGCAGCCCCAGGGCCAGACCGGCGGCCACCGCGCCGCGGACAGCAGGGCGGACAGTTTGGCGGACAGGAGGGCGAGTTCGGCGCTGGACGTGCTGGTGCATGAGGTTCCCAACTCCTTCGTTGTCGTGCTCGTGCGGCTGTAGCTCTCGTGCGGTTCCCGGACTCGTGCGGTTCCCGGATTCGTGCGGTCAGCCGGCAGGCGGGAGCTCGAGGGTCCGTACCGGCTCCTCGTTGCCCGCCCGGTCGGTGGCGGTGAACTCGATGACCTGTGGCGTGTCGCCCAGGGCGCGCGTGAACGGTTCGCGGAAGGTCGCCCAGAACGTGTCCGGTCCCTTCCACCGGATGCTGTCCACGCCGGAGACGTCGTCCGTGGCGGCGAGGTTGATCTCGACGCCCCGCGGGCCCAGTCGCCGGGCGGTGGCGGTGGTCACGGGCGGCGTGGTGTCGACGCTGATCTCGCTGACGACGTGCCGCTCGCGCCCGTCGCGGTCGACGGCGCGCGCGGTGACCGTGTGCACACCGTCGCCGAGGCGCAACGGCTCCGGTCCGGCCGCGACCCAGGGGCCGTCGCCGACGCGGACCTCGACGGTGGGCTCGCCGACGTCGGCCCGCCCCGTGACGGTGAGCTCGGCCGGCCCGTGGTACCAGCCCGTGACGCCGGGCGCCGTGGCCGGGACCACCTCGACGCGGGGCGCCGAGCCGTCCCGCGCCGCGGTGGGTGCCTCGGCCAGGAGCGCGGCCTCCTCGCGCGCGGCCTCCGCCTCGGCCGCACCCGCTGCCCCGCCGACGCCGTAGCCCGCGTCCCGCCCGACGCCGGAGCGTGCGGCGGCCCGCAGTACGTCGGCGGCCTCGGCCGCGCTCAGCAGCCCGAGCCCGACGAACTCGTGGGCCGTGCGCAGCACCGCCCGGAGGAACCCGGCCCGCGAGGGGAAGCCGCCGTCCGACCAGAGGACGTCGAGGAACGTGCTGCCGTCCCGGCGGGCCACGTTCGGCACGCCGGAGTCGGCCCCCGGCCCCGCGAACGCGATGCGGCCGTCCGACCGGCGCAGGTACATGTGGTACCGGGCGTCGGACCCGGACCATGCGGGCTCCAGCACGAGGTCACCGAGCCGCCACGTCCCGTCGTCGTCCGGTGTGAGCGGGGCGTCGAGCGTCCCGTCGAGGCGCCGCCAGGTCGCGGCGGCCACCGGGAGCCAGGTGGTGGCGGCGCTGCGTGCCAGCAGCACCGTCGGCCCGAGCTCCAGCGTCACCAGGGAGGTGTCGTCGGGCGCCGGGACCTCGCGGAGGGTCAGCGGCATGCGGATCTCGACCACGGTGCCCGGGCGCCAGTCGCGCCGCAGCGAGACGTACCGCCCGGGGACGGCGTCCACGGGCTGCGGCTCACCGTCGACGGTCACGGTGACGGCACTTCCGGGCCCGTTGGTGACCCAGCCCGGGACCCGCAGCCGCAGGTCCAGGTCGCCGGTGGCGTCCACACGGATCCGGCTGCCGCCCTCCAGCGGGTAGGCGGTCTCCTGGACGAGGCGGACGTCCTGCTCGGCCCAGTGCACGGCGGAGGCCAGGTAGAGGTTGACCCAGACGGTGCGGTCCGCGCCGGCCACCGACCGGAAGTAGACGGAGTCCTGGTACTTGACGTGGTTCTCCAGGCCCGTGCCGCCGCAGCAGGTACCGACGTTGTCGTACTCGCGCAGCGCCCCCGGGTGCACCGGGAACATGTACGTGACCTCCGGGGAGTCGTCCGAGTCGACGTCGCGCCGCGAGCCGAGGACCTGGTTGGTGACCGCCCGCTCGTAGTACTCGGCGTACCGGGGATCGCCGGTACGCCCGAACAGGGCACGGGCGAGCTTGAGCATGTTGTACGCCACGCAGGTCTCGGCGTTCCGGTTGCCGATGTCGCCCGCGACGGCGCCCGCCGGGCCCCACAGCTCGTTCTCGCCCGAACCCCCGTGCGCGAACGTGCGGCCCGGGACGAGCATGTCCCAGATATTGACGACAGCGTCCAGGTAGCGGGCCTCGCCCGTCAGGTCGTGCAGGCCGAGATAGCCCAGCAGTGTCGCGGCGTGCTGGTTGGCGTGCATGCCGTCCAGCACGTCGCGGCCCGACGCCGCGGCGTCCAGCAGCGAGTCCAGGTCGAAGAGCCGAGCGGTCTCGACGAAGCTCCTGTCGCCCGTCAGCACCGCGAGGTCGCACAGGACCTCGTTCATGCCGCCGGCCTCGCCCGCGATGTAGAGGGACCACATGTCCCGGCGCTGCTCCGCGGGCAGCACCGAGAGCCGGCCGTGCACCCACCGCCCCATGTCGGCGGCGATGTCCAGCGCCGTCCGCGACCCCGCGTGCCGGTACGCGTCGAGCAGCCCGGCCATGATCTTGTGGCACGTGTAGTACGGCGCCCAGATCTCGCCGTACGGGGCGAGCCCTTCCAGCCTGGAGAACTGCCACTCGCCGTAGGCCGCGAGGAACCCGGGATGGCTGTAGCGGCCCGACGCCGCGAGCGCCTCCTGGACCTCCCGCAGGCCCTCGACCATGTGGTCGACCTTCTGCTTGAGGATGGCCTTCAGCTCGGCCTGCTCGACGGCGTCGCCCGTACCGCCGTGGGCGAGGGCGAGCATGGACAGGAAGTGGCCCGCGTAGTGGCCGCGCAGCAGGTTGGCGGTGGGCGCCGCCGCGCGTCCCGGGTACTCGTCGGGGCCCCAGGGCTCCTCGTCCGGGTGGCCGAAGTCCTCCCAGCCGCCGGGCGGTAGCGCACCGCGTGTGTCCAGGCCGGCGTTCGCCCGGAAGACGGCGAGCATCCGGTCGACCGGGTAGGTGCGCGCCAGGTGCAGCATCCGGTCCCGGGCGCGCGTGAAGATGCCGTCGTGCAGCGTGACGGCGCCGAGCGGGAACTGCTCGGCGACGGTGATCGGCTCAGGCATCGCCGATCCGCTCCGTGGTCCAGCGCTCGATGCCGGCGGCGTCGATGGGGAGGGCGTCGGACAGCACCTCGGCGCCGTCGGCCGTGACCAGCAGGTCGTCCTCCAGGCGGACGCCGATGCCGCGCAGCTCGGGTGGCACGGTCTCGTCGTGCGCGTGGAAGTACAGGCCCGGCTCGACGGTCATGACCACGCCCGGCGCCAGGGGCGCCGCCTGGTAGGTCGGGTAGTCGGAGTGGGCGCAGTCGTGCACGTCGAGCCCGAGGTGGTGGCCGATGCCGCAGACGAGCCAGCGCCGGTGCTGCTGCCCGCCGGGGGAGAGGGCCTCGTCGACGGAGACGTCCAGGAGGTCCCAGTCGTGCAGCCCCTGGGCGATCACCTCCATCGACGCGAAGTGGAAGTCGAGGTACTCGACCCCCGGGCGGATCTGCGCCATCCCCGCGCGGTGCGCCTTCTCGACCAGGTCGTGCACCTCGCGCTGCACCGGGCTGAAGCTGCCCGACGGCGGGATCGTCCGCGTCACGTCCGCCGTGTACAAGGAGTTCGCCTCGACCCCCATGTCGAGCAGCAGCGGCATGTCGGGCAGCACCGGCCCGTCGCAGCGCACCCAGTGCAGGGTCGGCGCGTGCGGCCCGGAGCCGACGATGGTCGTGTACCCCGGCCCGTTGCCGAACGTGCGGGCGTGCCGGTCGAACGTCCCCTGCAGCCAGCGCTCACCCAGCCCGCCGATCGCGCGCGGCAGCTCGGCGACCACCGCCTCGAATCCGCTCACCGTGTGGTCGACGGCCTCGCGCAGCTGGGCGATCTCCCAGTCGTCCTTGATCATCCTCAGGTCCGAGAGGGCCCGGGCCAGGTCCTCGGACGGCTTCAGGCCGAACCGGCGCACCAGGGCGTCGTCGACCGACGGCGCCGCGAGCGCCCCGTCCATCGTCCCGAGCACCGTGTCGAGCGCGGACAGCGGCTCGACGGCGATGCCGAACGCCTCCGCCCAGTCGGACAGGTCGGGCGACGGGCCGACCCAGAGCTCGCCGTAGGCGGCGTTGCCGAAGAACGCACTGTCGCCCGGCTTGGCCGGCGGCGGCAGGTAGAGCGTCGCGTCGTGTCCGCCGCCGCTCGCCCGGAGCACGAGCACGCCGTCCTCGGCCTGCGCGCCCGTGAGCCAGACGAAGTCGCTGTCGGCGCGGAACCCGTACTGCACGTCACCGTTGCGCAGGCTCGCGCGTCCAGCACCTACCACGACGTCGCTCGCGCCGATCCGCTCCGACAGCCGGCGGCGGTGCTCGGCGGCGGCCGCCGGAGCTCCGGGGGTCACCGGCACGACGACGTCGGGCGCGCCCCAGCCCTGCTCCATGTGGGCGTTGAACGCCGCGCTCTCGACCAGCCGGGGCGCGCGGGTGCCTGCGTAGGGGGGCCGGCCAGGGTTGGTGTGATGGCTCATCGGATCTCTCCTCCTCGGTCGCGGACCAGCTCCCGCAGCCGGGTGAACACCCGCGGGTCGCCGATGCCGTCGTGCTCGTACTCGTTGGTCACCCACGCCTGCGACGACCCGACCCGCGAGAGCGTGGCGAGCTGCAGGCCGGAGTCGACGAACATGTCGTCGTGATAGACCACCGCGGCGACCGGCACCTCGTTCGCAACCAGGCGGTCCAGGTCGTACAACGGCGGCCAGTCCGGGCGCGCCGCCAGCTCGTGCACGGCGGGCGCGAACGGCCGCAGCAGGCGGATCTCCTCGAACATCCACGGGAACGCCATCTCGCCCGTGAACAGCAGCGGACGGCGGTCCGGGCCGAACTCCGGCCGCCGGTCCCGCTCCGCCTGCGCCGCCCATGCGAGCGGCCCGTTGCCGCCGTGCCCGTAGATCGACTCCTGCAGCGTCCAGAACAGCGGGCCGTCCGCCTGCGACGTCCGCACCATCGCCTCCTGCAGGAACCCCGCCGACAACCGGCCGGGCCGGGCGAACGCCTTCTCCACCAACCAGTGCAGCCGCTCGGGCCCTGGCTTCATGCCCAGGTCGATCCCCATGGACTGGAACCGGTGCACGGTCAGCACGTCACCGTCCGGCAGCCGGACGTCGCCCTCGGCGAGCCGGTCCGCGACCGCCGCCACCGCGCCGTCGTCGGCCGGGTAACGCCGGTAGAACTCGCCGGTGCGCGCGGCCACCCGGCCGAACGTCCGGCGGTACACCTCCGCGGCGTCCGGCGGCGTACCCGGCACCCCGCCCGCGACGTAGCACGCGCGCAGCGCCTCCGGCGCGACCGACAGGTAGGTCAGCGTGATCCAGCCGCCGAAGCTCTGCGCGAGCGTGGCCCACGTCCGCCCGCCGTACACGCGCGCCCGGACCTCCTCCAGGTCCGCGACGATCGAGTCCGCCCGGAAGCACGCCAGGAGGTCCGCGCCCTCGCGCGCGCCCAGCCCCGCCAGCACCGCACCGTCCAGCGGCGTGCTGCCACCCGTCCCGCGCTGGTCCACCAGCACCACGCGGTAGTCGCGCAGTGCCACGTCCAGCCAGCCGTCCCGCCGCAGCGGGCGCGGGTTCGCGCCGCCCGGACCACCCTGCAGGTACACCAGCAGCGGCAGGTCGTCCCGGTCCTCAGCCGGATCCACCAGCTCACGGACGAGCAGCTCCACCTCCCCGGACAGGCGACCCGACCGGTCCAGCGGCACCGCGAGACGGCGCTCGCGGACGCCGACGCCGCGGAGCAGGTAGGACGTCCAGCCCGCGCTCATGAGGTGGCCCCCGCGGACCGGCCCGCGTTCGCCCGCCGCTGCCGCTCCCATTCGGGGCGGATGCGCGGGACGGCGTCGAGCAGCTTGCGCGTGTACTCGTGCCGCGGCGCGTCGAAGACGGCGTCGCGCGCACCTTCCTCGACGACCTGCCCCTGCGTCATCACCGCCACCCGGGTGGCGATCTGCCGCACCACCGCCAGGTCGTGCGCGATGAACAGGTACGTCAGGCCCTCCTCGCGCTGCAGTTCACGGAGCAGGTTGATGACCTGCGCCTGGACCGACACGTCGAGCGCGGAGACCGCCTCGTCGCACACCACGACCCGCGGGCTCACCGCCAGCGCGCGGGCGATCCCGATGCGCTGCGCCTGCCCGCCGGAGAACTGCGCGGGGTACTTCTGCGAGTGGTCGGGGTCGAGCCCCACCCGCTCCATGAGGGAACGGGTGAACGCGCGGGCGCCGCCCGGGACCGGCCGCTGCTGGTAGAGCAGGGGAGCGGTGACGATCCGCTCCACGGTGTGCCGCGGGTTGAGCGAGGAGAACGGGTCCTGGAACACGACCTGCACCTCGCTGCGGAAGCGGTTCAGCGCGGACCGCTTCAGCGCGGTCACGTCCTCGCCGTCGAGCTCGACCGTGCCGGACGTGACGTCCAGCAGGCGTGCGGCGAGCCGCGCCGTCGTCGACTTGCCCGACCCGGACTCGCCGACCAGGGCGAGCGTCTCGCCCGCGCGGATCTCGAAGCTCACGTCGTCCACCGCCCGGAAGGTGGCCGGACGGCGCAGCAGGCCGCCGGTACCCATGACCGGGAACTCCTTGACCAGGTTCGTGGCTCTCAGGAGCGGCTCGCTCATGCGGGACCTCCGTTCTCGGTGGCAGTGTTCTCGGTGGCCGGGCTCGTGGTGGCAGCATCCGGCACCACGGCGCGCAGCTCGCCGATCTCGTCGTCGATGCGGGGTACGGCGTCGAGCAGCGCCTGGGTGTACGGGTGCCGCGGGTCGGTGAAGATCTGCTCGACGGCGCCCCGTTCGACGCACACACCGTCCTTCATGACGACGATGTGGTCGGTGATCTCGCTGACGACCGCCAGGTCGTGCGTGATCAGGACGAGGCCGGTGCCGGTCTCGCGTCGGATCTCCTGGAGCAGGTCCAGGATCTGGGCCTGCACCGTGACGTCGAGCGCCGTGGTCGGCTCGTCGGCGATCAGCAGCTCCGGCTCGGTGCTCAGCGCCATCGCGATCATGACGCGCTGGCGCATGCCGCCGGAGAACTGGTGCGGGTAGTGGTTGACTCGCACCGCGGCGTCGCGGATGTGCACCCGCTCCAGGGCCGCGATCGCGATCTTGCGCGCCGCCCGGCGGGTCACGCCGGGGCGGTGGGCGCGGTACGCCTCCTCGATCTGGAGCCCGACGGTGTAGTACGGGTTCAGGGAGGACAGCGGGTCCTGGAAGACCATGGCGACGCGGTCGCCGCGCACACGGCGCAGGTCGGCCTCGGACATGCCGACGAGCTCACGCCCGCGCAACCGGACGCTCCCGGTGCGGCGCGCCGCCCGGGGCTGCAGGCCCATGATCGCGAGGCTGGTCATCGACTTGCCCGAGCCGGACTCACCGACGATGCCGAGCGCCCCGCCGGGCTCCAGGTCGAGGTCCAGCGACTTGACCGCGTCGAGCGGGCCGCGCGGCGTGGGGAAGGTGACCGTCAGGTCGCGCACCTCGAGCAGCATGGGATCGGTCGTCATGCGTTCACCCGCACTCTCGGGTCGATGGCGGTGTAGACGACGTCGACCACCATGTTGCCGACGACGACGAGGAAACCGGCGAGCAGCGTGACGCCCATGATCACCGGCTGGTCGTTGCGGGCGATGGAGTCGGCGGCCATCTTGCCGACGCCGTTGATCCCGAAGACCGTCTCGGTGATGAGCGCCCCGCCGAGCAGGCCGGCGAAGTCCATGCCGAAGATCGTCACGATCGGCGTCAGGGCGGGGCGCAGGGCGTGCCGCCGCCACACGAGCGACTGCGGCAACCCCTTCGCGTAGGCGGTCCGCACGTAGTTCTCCCGCAGCACGTCGAGCACGTTGGCGCGGGTGAGCCGCGTGTAGGCGGCCGCGTACCCGATCGCGAGCACCATCCACGGCATCACGAAGTTGAGGAACCACTGCACCGGGTCGTCGGCGAACCGGACGGCCTGGGGGAACGGCAGCCACTGGAGCTGGACGACCAGCACGTACTGCAGCACCAGCGCGAGCACGTAGTTGGGGATCGACATGCTCGTGAGCGTCAGCCCCGTGGTGAACCGGTCGAGGAAGGTGCCCTCCTTGACGGCGCTGAGGAGCCCGCCGACGAGGCCGGCCAGCAACCACAGCACGGCGGCACCGATCGCGACGGTCGCGGAGACCGGGAGCCGCTGCACGATCATGTCCCAGACCGCCTGGCTGGACTGGAACGAGTAGCCGAGGCACGGCGCCGCGCACTCGACGGCGCCCGCACCGTCGCCGTACGTGCGGCCCGCGAAGATGCCGACGACGAACAGGAAGAACTGGGTCCAGAAGGGCTGGTCCAGCCCGAGGTTGCCGCGAATCTGGTCGATCAGCTCCGGGGTGCAGTTCTTGCCGCAGATCTGTACGGCCGGGTCGGGCGAGAGCGCGAAGAAGACCAGGTACGTGAACAGGCACACCAGCAGCAGGACCATCAGCCCGGACGAGACACGGGTGAGGAGGAACCGGGGCATCAGCGACCTTCCTGGGCGTCGACGACGGCACGCAGCCGGTCACCGAGCACGGTGAACGCGAGCACGAGCAGGAACAGGCACATGCCGGGCACGAGGAAGTACGCGGGGTCGACGGCGTACCACTTCACGGAGGCGGCGATCATCTGCCCCCAGCTCGGCGCGGGCGGGACGACGCCGACACCGAGGAACGACAGTCCGGCCTCCGTGCCGATGAAGCCGGGCACGGCGAGCGTCGACATGACGATGATCGTCGAGCGCAGGTTGGGCAGGATCTCGCGGAACACGATGCGTGCCCCGCTCGCCCCGGCGGCCCGCGCCGCCTCGACGAACTCGCGCTGCGCCAGCGACATGGTCTGGCCCCGGACGACGCGGGCCAGGTAGGGCCAGCCGAAGACCGAGATCACCACCACGAGCAGCGTCGACCGGTTGCTCGCCGGCAGCGCGGACAGGACGGCGATCATGAAGATGAGCGCCGGGAAGGCCATGAGGAAGTCCATGACCCGCGACACGACGAGATCGACGCGCCCGCCGAAGTAGCCCGCCAGGAGCCCGAGCGAGACACCGAGCACGGTGGTCAGCAGCGTCGCCGACAGTGCGATGCTCATGGACACCCGGGCGCCGTAGACGATCCGGGCGAAGATGTCGCGTCCGCTGCCGGGCTCGACGCCGAGCCAGTGCTCCGCGCCCATCCCGCCCCACGGCCCGATCGGCATGCCGCCCAGGTTGGGGTCGATGGCGGTCTGGTCGAACTCGTAGGGCGTCCAGCCGCTGATGGAGGTCAGGACGGGCGCGAAGATCGCCACGAGGGTCACGAGGACGATGTAGCCGAGCCCGAGCATCGCGCCGACGTCGCGGCGCAGGGCCTGCCAGGTCCCGCCGGCACCGGCCTGGACGGCGCCGGCAGCCTGGGTGGCCGCCGGCGCCTCCGCGGTGTCGTCGGCCCCGGCCCCGCCGGCCGTGGCGGCCGTGAGGTCTGTCTGGGGTGACGTCATGGGTCAGCCCTTCTCGGGATCCTTGAGACCGACGCCGACGTAGTCGATGCCGCCGGTCGCGGCGTTCGCCGAGGAGAAGAGGCCGGTGACGTTCTCACCCGGGAGGGAGACCGTCTTGGCGACCATCAGCGGCACGATCGGCGCCTGCTCCAGGATCTGCTCGTCGAGGTCGCCCCACTGCTCGTTGGCCGCGTCGATGTCCGCCATCGCCTTGATCTCGTCGATCCGGGCGTTGATCTCCGGGTCGTTGATCTGGGCGAGGTTGGCGTTGCCCTTCTCGTAGATGTTGCGGCCGTCGAACAGCGGCGGGATGAAGGTCGCCGCCGACGAGGCCCAGTCCGGGCACCAGCCGGTGATGGCCGCGTCGTTCTGCTGCGACGGGGTGCCGATGGTCTCGTAGTACGTGGAGGTGTCGATCAGGTTGAGCTCGACCGTGATGCCGATCCGCTCGAGCGCCTGCTGCACCGCCTCGCCCTGCGCCTGCATGGACTCCTGCGAACGGATGTCGAGCGTCATGGTGAAGCCGTCGGACAGGCCCGCCTCGTCCAGCAGCTGCTGTGCGGCCGCGACGTCGCCGCTCCCGTCCTGCGACGGGTACAGGTCGAAGTCCTTGTGACCGGCGACCGTGGACGGGAGGATCGTCGTGGACGGCTCGCCCAGCTGGGTGCCGCCGCTCGCGTTGACGATGGCGTTGCGGTCGATCGCATAGCTGATCGCCTGCCGCACGCGGACGTCGTCCAGGTGCTGCTTGGTGGTGTTCAGGCTCATGTACGTGGTGCAGATGCCCGGGAGCTCGAGGATGCGCTCCTGCAGCTGAGGCGTCTGCAGCCGGGGGAGCGTGGCCGGCTGGACGGTGCCGGCGATGGCGTTGACGTCCGCGCCCTGGCCGGCGATGAGCCGCTCGTCGATGGTGGCCGGGTCGAGGCCGATGGTGAACTCCCAGCCGTCCGGCTTGGCGGCGCGCACCTCGTCCGTGGCCGGGTCCCAGCTCTCGTTGCGCTCGAGCTTGATGGTGCTGCCCGGCACGTACTCGGCCAGCTTGTAGGGCCCGGACGCGATGATCTCGTGGATGAACTCGTCGCCCTCACCGGTGCCCTCGGGGAACGGCGTGGCGTTCACCTGGGAGACCACGGCGTCGAACTCCGGGAACGGCTCCTTGAGGTGGAAGACGATCGTCTTGTCGTCGGGCGTCTCGATGGTCGGCAGGTCGCCCGTCTCGTACGGACCCTGGTAGTCCTCGGGAGCGTCGACGACCTGCTTGAGGTACGGCGAGCCGATCCCGATCTGCGGGTCCCAGGCCCGGGAGATGCCGAACTTGACCTCGGCGGACGTGATCGGGTCGCCGTTCTCGAACGTCAGGCCGTCCTTGAGCGTGTAGGTCCAGGTCAGCCCGTCGTCGGACACCTCGCCCAGGCTCTCGGCGAGGTCCGGGACGATCTCGTTCGGGTCTTCGGCCGAGCCGGGAGCGGACGTCGTGAGCTGGCGGTAGACCAGCCGGTAGAAGTTGTTCACGCCGCCGTCCCAGCCGCGGGCCGGGTCGAGGTACGAGAAGTCGGCGTTCTGCAGCACGTGGACGGTGCCGCCCTCGGCGGGCTCGGCAGTGAACCCGCCTCCCCCGGAGGAGTCGTCCTGGGCGCCGCCGCCGCAGGCGGCGAGAGCGAGGGTCGTGGCGGCAGCGATGACAGCTGTCGTTATCCGATGGAGCTTCACGATGTGGCCTCTCGGTCGGTGACGCGGTCGCGTCGAGGGGTCGTACGGGTAGGACGCGAGGGCCAGGTCGGGCTGGTCCTCGGGCGGGTCGGTCCGGTCAGGTGTGCCGGAGCCAGACCCGCATCGCCCCGGGTTCGCGGTTCGCCCAGAGGTGGTAGGGCACCAGCGCGACCGGCGTCGTCGTCGACGGGGTCGGTGGGTCTGTCCGGTCCGCGGCCGGGTACGGGTCGTCCGACGGCGCGGGCCGCCGGCTCACGTGCGCGGTCACCGCGTGGCGCAGCACGGGGTCGTCCGACGGCGAGTCGCCGCCGGCGGTGCGCTCGCTGACGGTGCCCGCACCGACGGTGTGCACGACCAGCTCGTCGAGGGGTGCGGGGGAGTCGGCCCGCTCCAGGCAGTGCACGACCGGCCCGCGGACGACGGCGACGGCGCCGCGCGTTGCGTCGACGGCGGGGTGCGAGACGACGAGGGTCGGTCGCATCGGCAGGTCGAGCACCACCTCCTGGCCGGGTCGCCATGCGCGGGTCAGCCGCAGCCAGCCGTGCGAGATCTCGCTGTCGCCCGGTTCTCCGGCGATCGGCGCGCCGTCGACGGTGACACGCGGCGTCGTCGCCCAGGCGGGGACCCGGAGCGTGAGCGTCGCCGGCTCGTCGCGGGCGGCGAGCACGCGGACCGTGACCCGCCCGTCCCAGGGATAGTCGGTGACGACGTCGACGGTGAGCGCGGCGGACCGGATGCGGCAGGCGGTGAGCAGAGCGACGGTCAGGCCGTCCGGCGTCTCGAGCGCCACGTGGTCCTGCAGCCCGCTGATCCAGCGCGCCGCGTTCGGCGGACAGCATGCGCAGCCGAACCAGCGGCGGCGCAGCGGCTCCGCGGGGTCCGCCGGCCGCCCGTCGGTGTGGTCGGGGCGACGCTGCAGCGGGTTGTCGTAGAAGAACCGGGTGCCTTCGAGCGAGACCCCTGCGGCGAAGCCGTTGTAGAGGACGCGCTCCACGTGGTCCAGCACCGCGGCGCTGCCGGTGGCCAGGAACAGCCGCCAGCCCCACTGCATGGTGCCGATCGCGGCACAGGTCTCGGCGTAGGCGCGCTCGGACGGCAGCTCGTACCGGTCGCCGAACGCCTCGTCCGAGTGCCGCGAGCCGATGCCGCCCGTGACGTAGGACTTGGTGCGCACCATGTCGTCCCACAGCCGCAGCAGGTGGTCGGTCCGCGCGGTGTCGCCGCGCTCGATGGCGACGTCGGTGGCGCCCGCGGCCAGGTAGACCATGCGGACGGCATGCCCGGTCACCGTGTCGAGGTCGCGCAGCGGTGCGTGGTCGGCGTAGTACGCCGGCCCGAACGGTGCCCCGGCGAAGAGGCCTGAGCCACGCCGCTCGACGAACAGCTCCGCCTGGCGCAGGTAGGGCTCGTGACCCGTCTCGCGGTACAGCTCCACGAGCGCCGTCTCGACCTGCGGGTGGCCGCAGTACTCCGCGCGGCCCTCCTCACCGAACCGGTCCACCACGAGGTCCGCGAACCGGCGGGCGACGTTCAGCAGCCGGTCGTCGCCCAGCCGGCGTGCGGCGGCGAGCGCGCCCTGGATCAGGTGGCCCAGGTTGTACAGCTCGTGCCCGCCGGCCAGGTCCGCCCACGGCTCGACGGGGGTGTCGGTGCCCTGGTGGAAGGAGGACAGGTACCCGTCGTCGCCCTGGGCACCCTCGATGAGGTGCACCGCCTCCTCGTAGAAGGCGCGCACCGCTGCCCTGCCGGCGTCGTGCTCACCGCTGTCGTGCTCACCGCCGCGGGCCAGCTCGTACGCGGCCGCCTCGAGTGTCTTGTAGGCGTCCGTGTCCGCGAACGGGTAGCCGCCGCGGAAGGGCTCCTCGGTCTGTTCCGCCACGCGGCGGAAGTTGTCGAGGACGCCGGCTGCCCGCACCTGCTCGACGGCGTGCGGCAGCGTCGCGGCGGCGTTGCGCCGTTGCCAGTGGCCCAGCAGACCATCGGTCAGCGCGACGTCGCCGAGGCCGAGCGGTCGCCCGGCTGTCTTGGCCGGGGCGGTCCGGTCCTGGGCCGCGGGTTCCGGCGCCCCGGTCCTCGTGTCGGTCGGCATCGTCCCCTCACCTTCGAGTAGTCGGTCCGCGATATGTGATGCGTGATATTTTACTGATGGACGACGACGGTGTCGATGGGGTGAATGTAAACGACGTGTTTCCTTGTTCCTGGGCCGTTCTCGGCGCCAGCCAACCCGCCCGCGCGGACCTGCCTCAGGTACCCTCGGGCGCGTTGACGATCGGATTCCCGTCCCGTGTAATATACTACTAGCGTTGCCTGACCACCCAGGAGTGCATGATGAGCGCAGCAACACCGACCCCGTCGGTCCGTCGTCTCCCACCGGTCGCGAGCCTGCGCGAGCAGGTCCACCGCGCCCTCGTGGCGGCGATCGTCGCCGGCGAGCTGGAGCCCGGTGAGCTCGTCTCCGTGCCGACCCTCGCCGCCCGGTTCGACGTGTCCGCGACGCCGGTGCGCGAGGCGGTGCTGGACCTGGAGCGCCGGGGGTTCCTGGAGGCGGTGCGCAACAAGGGGTTCCGTGTCACGCGCGTCAGCGACCAGACACTGCGGCACGTCGCCGCCGTCCGCCTGGTGATCGAGCCGATCTGGATGGAGCGCCTGGCCAAGTCGTTCCCGGTCGGGCAGCTCGCGGAGTTCCGCGCGCTGGCCGACGAGATCGTCGAGGGTGCGCGCACCGGTGACCTGATCGCGTACCTGCAGGCGGATCAGTCGTTCCACCTTCGGCTGATGGGGCTGCTGGGCAACCCGGTGGCGAGCGAGATCGTGTCCGACCTGCGGGACCGGGCACGTCTGCTCGGGCTGTCGACGATGGTCGCCAGCGGAACGCTCGCGAGCTCGGCCCAGGAGCACCACGAGCTGCTCGACCTGCTGGCCGCCGGCGACGGCTCGGGGGCCAAGGCGCTCATGGAGCGGCACATCGGGCACTCGCTCGGTACGTGGGCGGGCAAGCCGGAGGACTGAGCCCGAAGAGCGAGCCGACCAGCAAGCCCGACCGGCGAGGCCGGAGAACGTGGACCAGAGACCGAGGGGGTGGAAGTGGCAGTGGAGGTCGTGATCGTCGGCGCCGGGATCGTCGGCGCGGCGTGCGCGCGCTCCCTCGCCCGGGCGGGCGCCCGGGTGACGGTGCTCGACCGCGGGGCGGCCGCCGCCGGCACCAGCGCCCACGGCGAGGGCAACCTGCTGGTCTCCGACAAGGGCCCGGGCCCCGAGCTGGAGCTCGCCACGGTGTCCCTCCACCGGTGGGCCGCGCTCGCGGACGAGCTGCCGGACGAGCTGGGTCCACGGTTCCCGTCCGTCGAGCACGAGGCCAAGGGCGGTCTCGTGGTCGTCACCTCCGCCGAGGGCCTGGCCGGGCTGCGCCGGTTCGCCGACGCGCAGCGGGCGTCGGGCGTCGAAGCGGTCGAGATGAGCGCCGAGCAGGCACGCGAGCTCGAGCCCGACCTGGCGCCCGGCGTCGTGGGCGCCGTCCACTACCCGCAGGACGCCCAGGTGCAGCCGGTAGCGGCCACCGAGGCGCTGCTCGCCTCGGCGCGCCGGGCCGGTGCCGAGGTCCGCACCGGTGTGGAGGTGACCGGCCCGCTGCTCGGCGCCGGCGGCCGGCTCACCGGCGTCGTCACGTCGCGGGGCGAGGTGGCAGCGGACGCCGTCGTCGTGGCGGCGGGGCCCTGGTCGGCGGAGGTCGCCGACCGGCTGGGCTCCTGGATCCCCGTGCGGCCGCGCCGCGGCATGGTGCTGGTGACCACCCCCATGCCACAGCGCATCCGGCACAAGGTCTACGACGGTGACTACTTCGCCGCCACGCAGTCGGCGGGCGCGGAGCTGCAGACGTCCGCCGTCATCGAGTCGACGCAGGGCGGCACCGTGCTGATCGGTTCGAGCCGGGAGCAGGTCGGGTTCGACGAGCGCTTCCGCGCCGAGGTGCCCGCCGAGATGGCGCGGCGCGCGGTGGCGGTGTTCCCGTTCCTCGCGCGGACCAACGTGATGCGGTCCTACCTGGGCTTTCGTCCGTACATGCCCGACCACCTGCCGGTGATCGGCCCCGACCCCGTCCGTGCCGGGCTGTGGTTCGCCACGGGCCACGAGGGCGCGGGCGTCGGGCTGGCTCCGGCGACCGGTGACCTGCTCGCCGCGCAGCTGCTCGGCCTCGAGCCTCCGGTGGACCCCCGCCCGTACGCCGTCGACCGGCCGACGCTCCTGGAGACACGCCCGTTGGAGACCCAGCCATGACCTCGTACCGCGTACCGGCCGAACGCGACCCGGCCCGGCCGGCCGCCGACCGCCCGCTGACGATAGTGGTCGACGGCGAGCCCGTGGCCGGGACCGCCGGGCAGACGATCGCCGGGGTGCTGCTGGGCGCCGGACGGCGCGAGTGGCGCACGACCGCGGCGGGCGGCGCACCGCGCGGCGTGTTCTGCGGGATCGGCGTGTGCTTCGACTGCCTCGTCGAGGTCAACGGCCTCCGGGACGTGCGCGCATGCCTGCGCCGCGCCCAGGAGGGCGACGTCGTGACCCGACAGGGCGGAACCCCATGAGAGAGGTGACGAGAGGCGGCACGACGAGAGACGTGGTCGTCGTCGGCGCGGGCCCCGCGGGGCTGGCCGCCGCGCTGGCGGCTGCGTCGGCGGGTGCGCGGGTCACGCTGCTCGACGCGGCCGACGGGCTCGGCGGCCAGTACTGGCGGCACCTGCCGCCGGAGCGTCCGGCCGGTCGCGAGGGCCTGCTGCACCACAAGTGGGCCGTGTTCGGCGAGCTCGCCGACACCCTGCGGGCGCACCCGGCAGTGACCGTGCTCCCCACGGCCCAGGTGTGGTCGCTCGAACGGCACGACGGCGGCGTCCGCCTCAACGTCCTGGTGGGGGAGCCTGACGGCGAGGGGCGCGAGTCGCTGGTGCTCGACCCCGACGCCCTGGTGCTCGCCACCGGCGCCCACGACCGCACCCTGCCGTTCCCCGGCTGGCAGCTGCCCGGTGTGTACTCCGCGGGTGCGGCGCAGGCGCTGGCGAAGGGGGAGCGGGTAGCGGTCGGGCGGCGCGTCGTCGTCGCAGGGGCCGGGCCGTTCCTGCTGCCCGTCGCGTCGTCGCTGCTGCAGACCGGCGCCACCGTCGTCGGTGTGCACGAGGCGGGCCGGGTGGGCTCCCTCGCCCGCGGCTGGCTGAACCGGCCCTGGGAGCTCGCGGGCGCTACCGGAAAGGCCGGCGAGCTGGCCGGCTACGTCAGCGACCTGGTGCGCCACCGCGTGCCGTGGCGGCCCCGCGAGGCGGTGGTCGCCGCGCACGGCGTCGGACAGGTCGAGGCGGTGACCATCGCCCGCCTGGACGACAACTGGGCACCGGTCGCGGGCACGGAGCGACTGGTGGAGGCGGACGCCGTGTGCGTCAGCCACGGCTTCACGCCGCGGCTGGAGCTGGCGATCGCCGCCGGGTGCGACCTGTCGCCGGGCCGGTTCGTGCGGGTCGACGACCGCCAGGCCACCTCGGTGCCCGGGGTGTGGGCCGCCGGCGAGATCACGGGCATCGGCGGCGCTGACGCGGCCCTGGCGGAGGGCACCGTGGCCGGGACGGCGGCGGCCGGTGGAGACACCGGCTCCGGAGCCGCCCGCACCGCCGGCCGGGCCAGGTCCCGGGCGCGCGGTTTCGCGGCGCGCATCGAGGCCGCGCACGGTATCCGCGCCGGGTGGACCGCCTGGCTGCGCGACGACACGGTCGTCTGCCGCTGCGAGGAGACCACCTACGGGCGCGTGCGCGAGGTCGTCGAGCTGACCGGGTCGCGCGAGGCGCGGTCCGTGAAGCTGACCAGCCGCGCGGGCCTCGGCCCGTGCCAGGCACGGATGTGCGGCCGGACGCTCCAGGAGCTCCTGGCCGGTCCGGGTGCCTGCGGCGATGCAGAAGGTGCCGGGGGTGGCACGACATCGACCGTGGACCGTCGTCCGCTCGTCGTCCCGGTCCGGCTCGGCGACCTCGCGGCTCTGCCCGCCCCTCGGCGCTCACCTTCCCCACTGACAGCAGCAGAATCCCAACCCGGAGGAGACCGGACATGAACCAGCGTTTCGACCTCGGCGGCGTGATCGTCGCCACCACCCTCGCCTTCAAGCCTGACGCCGCCGCGCCCGCGGGCCTCGCCGTCGACTACGAGCGGTTCGCCGCGCACTGCGAGTTCCTCATCGACAACGGCTGCCGCGGCGTCGGGCCGAACGGCTCGCTCGGCGAGTACTCGTCCCTGACGGACGACGAGCGCCGCAAGGTCGTGCAGACCGCCGTCGCGACGGTCGGCGGCCGCGGGCTCGTCGTCGCCGGCGTGCACGGCGTCGGGTCGCACCAGGCCACGTACTGGGCGGAGCTCGCCAAGGAGGACGGCGCGGACGCCGTCCTGCTGCTGCCGCCCACCATCTACCGCGCGAACCGGTCCGAGGTGATCGAGCACTACACGCGCGTCAACGAGGTGGGTATCCCGATCATGATCTACAACAACCCGTTCGACACGAAGGTGGACCTGACGCCGGACATCCTTGCCGAGCTCGCCGAGCTGGAGAACGTCGTCGCCGTGAAGGAGTTCTCCGGCGACGTGCGGCGCGTGCTGGAGATCAAGGAGCTGGCCCCGGACCTCGACGTGATCGCCGGCGCCGACGACCTGCTGTTCGAGTCGCTGGTGGCGGGCGCCACCGGCTGGTTCGCCGGCTACCCGAACGCGTTCCCGCGCGAGGCCGTCGAGATCTACACGCTGGTCACCGAGGGCAAGATCGTCGAGGCCCGGGAGCTGTACAAGCACCTCGTGCCCGCGTTCCGCTGGGACTCCCGCACCGAGTTCGTGCAGGCCATCAAGCTCTCGATCGACATGGCCGGGCAGAGCTACGGTGGGCCGACCCGCCCGCCGCGCGGCCCGCTGACGGCAGAACACGAAGCCCAGGTCCGCAAGGACACGGAAGCAGCGCTCACCTACATCGCCTCCCGTTGAGTGCTGGCTATTTGCGCCCTCGAAAGGATTCGACAGCGCAAATAGCCAGCACTCAACGGGAAAGGAGACAGCATGCGTAGCAGCAGGACCATCACCGCCGTCGACTCGCACACCGAGGGCATGCCCACGCGTGTGATCACGGGCGGCGTCGGGCGGATACCGGGCGACACGATGAACGACCGGCGGCTGTACTTCATGGAGCACATGGACGAGCTGCGGCAGTTCCTCATGAACGAGCCGCGCGGGCACGCCGCGATGAGCGGCGCCATCCTGCAGCCGCCGTCGCGGCCCGACTGCGACTGGGGCGTCGTCTACATCGAGGTGTCCGGCTGCCTGCCCATGTGCGGGCACGGCACCATCGGCGTGGCGACGGTCCTGGTCGAGACGGGCATGGTCGACGTCGTCGAGCCGGTCACCGAGATCCGGCTCGACACGCCGGCCGGGCTCGTCGTCGCGAAGGTGGCCGTCAGCGACGGCCACGCGGACGCCGTGACCATCGAGAACGTACCGAGCTTCGTGACCGCCCTCGACCAGAAGGTCGAGGTTCCCGGCTACGGCACCGTCCCGTACTCGATGGCGTTCGGCGGGAACTTCTACGCGCTCGTCGACCTGGCCGACCTCGGGCTGCCGTTCGAGCGGACCCGGCAGCAGGACCTGCTCGCCGCCGGGCTCGCGATCATGGACGCGATCAACGAGACCGCCCTGCCGAAGCACCCGGCGCTCGACGGCGTGGCGGGTTGTCACCACGTCGAGCTCATCGCCCCCGGCTCGGACGCGCGCCACTCCCGCCACGCGATGGCGATCTGGCCGGGCTGGTTCGACAGATCACCGTGCGGCACCGGGACGTCCGCCCGCATGGCCGAGCTCTGGACCCGCGGCGAGCTCGCGCTGGACACCGACTTCATCAACGAGTCCTTCATCGGCAGCCGGTTCGTCGGCCGCCTGGTCGCCGAGACCACCGTCGCGGGCGTGCCCGCTGTCGTGCCGACCATCACCGGGCGCGCCTGGGTGACCGGCACCGCCAACTACCTGCTCGACCCCAGCGACCCGTTCCCCGCGGGCTTCGTCTTCTGAGCCCGACTGCTGGGCCCGACTGCTGGGCCCGACTGCTGGGCCCGACTGCTGGGTCGCTCGCCATACCTGCCATCTGCTGAGGAGCCGAACCCATGACCGCCACCGCGGCCCCTGAACACCTTGACCGCAGCGTCGACGACGTGGCCCGCCGGGCCCAGCACGCGTTCGACGGCCTGACCCGCACGGCCCCCGGCGTGCGCGCCACCGCCCTGCGCGGCGCGGCCGCCGCCCTCGCCGACCACGCGGACGAACTGGTAACCCTTGCCCAGGAGGAGACCGGCCTGGCCGAGGCCCGGCTCCGCGGCGAGCTCAAGCGCACGCAGGTGCAGCTGCGCCTGTTCGCGCATGTCGTGTCCGACGGCGCCTACCTGGACGTCCGCCTCGACGAGGCCGACCCCGACTTCGTCCTCGGCCCTCGACCCGACCTGCGCCGCAGCCTCTGGCCGGTCGGCCCCGTGCTGAACTTCGCGGCGAGCAACTTCCCGTTCGCGTTCTCCGTCGCCGGCGGGGACACGGCGGCAGCGCTCGCGGCGGGCTGCCCGGTGATCGTCAAGGCGCATCCGGGGCACCCACGGCTGTCGGAGCGCACGGCCGAGATCGTCACCGCTGCGCTGACCGAGGCGGGCCTGCCGGAGGCCACGCTGCAGCTGGTCGCCTCCCAGGACGCGGGGATCGCGCTGGTCGAGCATCCCGCCGTGCGGGCTGCGGCGTTCACCGGGTCGCTACGGGTGGGGCAGCTGCTCGCCGCCCGGGCGGCCGCGCGGCCCGACCCGATCCCGTTCTTCGGCGAGCTGGGCAGCGTCAACCCGGTGCTCGTCTCGGCGCACGCCCTGCACGAGCGCGGCGGCGAGCTGCTCGGCGGCTACGTGGCGAGCGTGTCGGGCTCGGCCGGCCAGCTCTGCACCAAGCCGGGCTTCCTCCTCGTCCCCGAGGGCGCCGAGTACGACGACGCCGTGGCCGACGCCGCCGCGCAGGTTCCGGAGCACCGGCTGCTCAACCCGTCGATCGCGGACGGGTACGAGCGCCGGGTCGCGCAGGTGCTGGGGGTGGACGGCGTGCGCGTCGTGCACGCGGGCGGCTTCCGGCGCGCCGCTGACGGGCAGGCCTGGGTGACTCCGACGTTCGTCGCCGTCCCGCTCGACCTGCTGCGCCGCGCGGGAGCGGCGCTGCTCGACGAGGTGTTCGGGCCGTTCTCCGTGATCGTGGAGTACCCCGATGGCACGGACCTGGCCGCCGTCGTCGCCGAGCTGTTCCCCGGAAACCTCACCCTGACGCTCCATCTGGGGGAGCGCGAGGCCGCCGAGGAGCAGGCCGCCCTCGTGGCGCGCCTGGGCCGGCACGCGGGGCGGGTTCTGCTCGGTGGCTGGCCCACTGGCGTGGCGGTCACGCCGGCGATGCAGCACGGCGGACCGTGGCCTGCCACGACCACCGACGGGACATCGGTCGGGACGGCGGCGATCGGCCGGTTCCTGCGAGGGGTCGCCTTCCAGGACGCCCCGCAGGAGCTGCTGCCCCCGCCCTTGCGCGACGACAACCCGTGGGGCGTGCCACGAACTGTGGCCGCTCGGGGGGAGTCACTGGGCTGGTGAGTCGCTGGGCTGATGACCGCACCCGGGTTCACGAGCGCCCGGTCGATCCCGCCCGAGGGCGGCGACCGGGCGCCGATCTGACCACGGTCGAGCTACAGCCCCGTCATGCGGAGCATCGCCTCGGTGTAGCGCTCGCCGCTGACCTGGATCCGTTCGGCGCCGGCCGCGATCTCGGCGAGGTCCTCGGCGGCGAGGTCGACGTCGGCCGCACCGATGTTGTCCTCGAGACGGCTGAGGCGGCGCGTGCCGGGGATCGGGACGATCCACGGCTGCTGGGCGAGCAACCAGGCGAGCGCTACCTGCGCCGTCGTGCAGCCCTTGCGCGCGGCGACCGTGCCGAGCAGCTCGACGAAGGCCAGGTTGGCCTGGCGGTTCTCCTCGGTGAAGCGCGGCAGGCCGGCACGCATGTCGTCGTCGGCCAGCGTGGTGCCGAGGGCGCCCGTGAGGAATCCCCTGCCGAGCGGGCTGAAGGGGACGAACCCGATGCCGAGCTCCTCGAGCGTCGGGAGGATCTCGGGCTCCGGGTCGCGGGTCCACAGCGAGTACTCGCTCTGCAGCGCCGTGACCGGCTGGACCGCGTGCGCGCGGCGGATCGTCCCGGCGCCCGCCTCCGAGAGCCCGAAGCGGCGCACCTTGCCGGCCTCGATCAGCTCGGCGACGGTGCCCGCGACGTCCTCGATGGGCACCTGCGGGTCGACGCGGTGCTGGTAGAAGAGGTCGATGACGTCCGTGCCGAGGCGGCGCAGCGCGGCATCGGCCACCTGCCGGATGTGCTCGGGGCGGCTGTCCGTGCCGACACTGCGGCCCTCCTCGTCGATCTTGAAGCCGAACTTCGTGGCGATGACCACCTGGTCGCGTACCGGGGCGAGTGCCTCGCCCACCAGCTCCTCGTTGACGAACGGGCCGTAGACCTCCGCGGTGTCGAAGAGGGTGATCCCACGGTCGACGGCGCCCCGCAGGACCGCGATCATCTCCTCGCGGGTTCCCGGGTTGGGACCGTAGCCCTGACTCATGCCCATGCAGCCCAGCCCGATGGCGGAGACCTCGAGGCTGCTCGTCCCGGATCCCAGTGTTCTTGTCTGCATGGATGACTCCTCTGTCGTGGGTGGAACGGTGCCGCCCGGTACCGCTTCACGGCCGGCAGCAGCAGTCTGGCAGGCCCCACTGACATGCTCGGCCCGACGTCGCGGGTCCGTGTCGGTGAGGCCGCGTACGGTCGGCGGCGTGGCGTGATCGGATCGCGCTCGCACCGGGTTCGCGGGCTGGCTACATCAGCGGATCTGGAGATGCAGTACGCCAGAATCGAACGTATATTCGACTGATAGGCGGCGGTAAGGCGGTCTGTATAGGGAAAGGGGGCGCATATGGGCCAGGCGGAGAAGTGGCTTTCGGGCGAAAACACCAGCCTCGATGTGGTCGCGGAACGGTCCCTGCGCCCGCTGGTCGCGGAACTGCCGGCCAAGTCTTCTTCGGTAAGGCATGGTGCAAGCTCGGGACCCATCCTGAGCTGGGGTGCGGTAGCCCTTGGCCATGAAGGTGCTCTGCCGTCGGCCACTGTGACCTGGCCCGGCCACGGTCGGTCCGTCGCCACCTCGACCGTCACTGCCGCTGGCACCGCCGTCCCGGCAGCGACCGCTGTCGCTGGTACCGCCGCTCCGGTTGTGGCTCTGGCCGGTGTGACGGCCGGCGTAGGTACCGGCGACGTGGCTGGTGGTGCTCAGATCGGGCTGGATGGGATGCCGATGGGCGCAGGCCTGGTGAGTGTGCTGGCGGATGTCGAGGTCGCTGATCTCGCGGACGATGTGCTGCTCGACGTCGCGGCACGGTGGCAGGACGTCATCTCCTGGGCAACCGCGATGCAGTCACGCGCGCTGGGCGAGATCGCCCGGCGCAGGTCGTGGACCGAGGAGCACAACGCCGCGGCCGCGGAGATCAGCGCCCGCCTGCGCGTGCCGCAGCGCGAGGCCAACAAGCATCTCGCTCGT
The DNA here is from genome assembly GCF_028994775.1 of Promicromonospora iranensis. GTDB lineage: Bacteria > Actinomycetota > Actinomycetes > Actinomycetales > Cellulomonadaceae > Promicromonospora > Promicromonospora iranensis_A. The sequence continues at coordinate 272,491 of NZ_JAJQMN010000007.1, forward strand.
GGCGCGGGCCTGGCCGAGCACCCTCAAGTCATGAACGCCCTGCACGACGGCCTGATCGACACCGCCAAGGCCGACATCCTCCTGCGCAGCGGCAACCTCCCGCTTGAGCAGCGCGAGGAAGCGATCACCCGGTACCTGCCCCAGGCGCCCGATCGCACTCGCGAATGGCTGCGCAACAAGATAAACGCGTTCGCCAACCAGCTCAAGGGCGCCTTGGCGGCCGCCAAGCATGCGAGGTCTCGCCGTGCCGTCTATCTCGACCCGGCCGACAACACCATGGCATGGATCAGTGCGAACCTGCCCGCCACCGACGCCGCTGCCGTGTGGGACGCGATCGAACAGGCCGCCCACGCCCTGCGCCGCGCACCGGGAGCGACCCGGAGCCTGTCGCAGGCCCGTGCCGACGCACTCGTCGCGATCACCACCGGTCGCCTCATCGTCCCGCCCCATCCCGAGTGCGGCCCCTCCAGCATCGCAGCCGCGGTCGGTACCGCGACCGCTGACGTCGCGACGACCAATGTCGCGACACGGACACCGACGCCGGCGGCGGCGGCGACGGCAACGGCAAGGTCCGACAATCCGGCAAAGGCGGGAAGCGCTAAGACGGGAACCGCAAAGACGGGAACCGCAAAGACACCAGGGCGTGTAGTGGCGACGAGGGGCGTCGCGCCGACGGAGGCTGCTGCGCCGGCGGAGGGTGACGCGGTGGATGCCTCGCCCGAGGAGGTCCTGCCCCGGACGACCCTTCCGTCCACCGGCTGTACCTGCGGGGGCTGTACCTGCGGTGGCACGACGATACGAGTCATCCCGGTCAAGCCGCAGATCCGGATCACGGTTGCTGCCACCACACTCCTTGGCCTGGACGACAATCCCGGACACCTGGACACGTACGGCCCCCTCCCCGCCGACATCGCCGCCCAGGTCGCCACCGACGCGACCTGGCAGCGACTCCTGGCCGACCCCGTCACCGGGATCCTGACCGACTACTCCACCACCGCCTATCAGCCCGGCAAGCTCCTCCGCCAGGCTGTCATCGCACGGGACGAGACCTGCACGTTCCCACAGTGCGACCGACCAGCCCGGTGGGCTGATCTGGACCACATCACTCCCTTCGATCACCACCTCGACCCAGCTGGTCAGCCACCGGGCGCCCCCGGACAGACCCGTGCGACCAACCTCCAACCCCTGTGCCGTGCGCACCACCTCGCTAAGACCCACCACGGCTGGACCCCGGTACGCGACCCTGCCACCGGAATCACGACCTGGACCGCACCCACCGGACACAGCTACACCCGGCTCGCCACCCAGAGCGCGCCGAACCCGGCGAGCCAGGCCGGCCTGAACATGCGAGTCGGCCAGGTGAGCAACGACATCACGAGCCTGACTGACGACACCCGGGCACGTCTCGGACAACCACCAATCGACGAGGCGCGCACCACGACACGACCCACCGACGTGTCGCCCTTCGACGGGTTGCCCGCCAACAGGCCGTCCACCGTAGAGGCTGAGGTCGAACGGCCAACTACCGAGCAGCGGCTACGACGCTTCCCCGATGAACCACCTTTCTAGGGCGCGGGCAGAGCAGTACCGGCAAGCCGGCCGACCCAGCCGGCCGACCCAGCCGGCTCGCAGCCCGCACCCGAGCCGGAGACGTCAGGCAGCGCTGCCCCCGCTGCGGTACGGGCGGAAGAAGTCGCGCAACTCCTGCGCGTAGAGCTCCGGCTCCTCGAACGCCGCGAAGTGTCCGCCGCGCTCGGGCTCCGTCACGCGCACCGCGTTGGCGGTGCGTTCGAGCCACGCGCGCGGCGGCCGCACCACGTCGCCGCGGAAGAGCGAGAATCCGGACGGCACCTCCACCCGGCGCGTGAGCTGCTCGGCGGGGATCTTCGAGTTCGCGTGGTACATCCGCATGGACGACCCGATGGTGCCCGTGAGCCAGTAGATGGTGATGTTGGTGAGGATCTCGTCACGGGTGTAGGCGCGGCCGACGCCGCCGTCGCTCCAGCCGTGGAGCTTCTCGACGATCCACGCGGTGAGGCCTGCGGGGGAGTCGTTCAGCCCGGCGGCGACGGTCTGGGGTTTTGTGCGGTGCATCGCGCCGTAGGCCCCCTCGGCAGCGGTCCAGGTCGCGGCCTCGGCGAACCAGGCACGTTCCCCGGGCGTGAGGGTCGCGGGATCACCGGCGAAGACGGGCAGCCCGCCGTCGGTCCGGTGGACTGCGACCACCCGGTCGGGATGGTCGAGCGCGAGGTAGCGGCTCACGTGGCTGCCCATGTCCCCGCCCGCCGCGCCGAAGCGCTCGTACCCGACGGTGCGCATGAGCTCTGCCCACAGCTGGGCGACGGCGACGGAGCTCAGCGGCGGCCCGGTCGGCCCGTCCGAGTACCCGAAGCCGGGCATATCGGGGACGACGACGTCGAACGCGTCCGCGGGGTCGCCGCCGTGCGCACCGGGGTCGGTCAGGAGCGGGACGACCTTGGAGTACCGCCAGAACGAGTCCGGCCAGCCGTGACTGAGGACCAGGGGCAGCACCGGCCCGGCGGGGGCGACGGCTCGGGCGTGCACGAAGTGGATCCCGAGCCCGCCGACCTGCGTGCGGAAGCGGGGGAGGCGGGCGAGCGCCGCCTCCTGCGCCGGCCAGTCGAACCCGTCCGCCCAGTACGCGACCAGCTCGCGGAGGTAGTCGACGTCGGTGCCGAGCGACCAGCCGGCGTCCTCGGGGGCATCCGGCCAGCGGGTCGTCCGCAGCCGCGCGCGGAGGTCGTCGATCGCCTCGGGGGCCGTCCGCGAGACGAACGGCTCGGGGTCTGCAGGGGTGTCCGACACGGACCTCACCTTACGAGGTCGCGGGGCGCAGGCGGAGGGTCTCGCCGACGGCGCGCGCACCGGTCCCCGCGCTGATGATGGCGGGGCCGGGCCGGTCGTACGTGGCGTGGACGTGCCCGGTACCGCTCACCAGGGCGCGGCGGAACCAGCCGTTGTCACGGCCGTGGACGTGGTCGCCGACCCGGGCCCACCACATGGTGGCGGGCGGGCGGCGGCTGCCGTCGGGCCGGTAGCGGTGGGCAGGCTCACCGCCGCAGGTGCTGGACACGCCGGACGGCGAGCGCGGCGGCGGTCATGCAGAGCGCCGCCCCGCTCACGACGACGGCGCTCGGGCCCGCCGGGCGGCCCGCGCCGTCGAGCACGATGCCCATGAGGTCGAACCCGGCGACCTCGTTGAGCGCCATGTACCAGACGACCAGGTACAGCACCTGGAACACGCGCGGGGTGCGCGTGACGGTGCCCAGCAGCAGCGCGAGCGACGGGATCACCAGCGCACCGGCAGCCCAGTGCGCCGCACGCACGGACTCACCCGCGAGCAGCATGTTCGCCAGCGGCCCCACGGCGGTCACCGCCGTCAGCGCGACCCCGGCCACCCACTGGGCGGTGACGCGGTGCAGGGTTCCGGGGTAGGCACCGAGCAGGGTGTCCAGCCCGTGCTCGAGGTGCTGCGTACCGAGCCGCGACCAGACGAGGACCGGCCAGATCCACGCCGCGGCCAGCAGTGCGGTACCCGGTTCGCCGACGACGACGGCCGCGACGTTCAGTCCCAGGGCGACGAGCCACCACCACCGGGGCAGGTCGGAGGTCAGGACGCGCAGCTCGCCGGCGACCATGCGGCCGAGGCCAGGTCGGGTGCCGGTGCGCGCCGACGTCATCGAATCGACCGACACAGCCGAGGCCGTGCCGGCTGCGCGCCCACCCGGCACGGGAGCCGGGGTGCGCACCGGCTCGGCGCCACCCGCGCCACCCGCCCCACCCGCGAATACCGGAGAACCCGCCGCCCTGGACGCGTCGAACCGGTCGAACCACAGCGCCGGGAGCACGGCGAGGAGCACGGCGGCGAGCAGCACCACGAGGCGGCCCACCATGAGACCTGCGGACGGCACCAACCCGTCCCAGTCGAACACTCGCAGCGGCTCACCCACCTCGGTCAGGCCGAGACTGAACTCGCCGGCCGGAGTCAGCCCCTGCTCGACGACGGACGACTGCATCGACGCGGCCACCGCGTCGAAGCCCCCGAACGGCACGCCGCTGCTGCCGAGCAGGAGCGACATCCACACGACGAACCAGACGATGTTGCCCAGCCCGGCGCGCAGCGGCCGGATCGTCTCGAACAAGACGGCCGCCGCCGACGTCACCGCCAGCACCGGCACCGTGAACAGGACGAACGGGGCCAGCAGCGCCACCGGCTCCATCGCGTACGACTCGCCCCGCGCGATCTGGAGCCCGAGCGCCGTCAGGGCCAGCACTCCCGCCATCGAGGCCAGCACGAGGAGATTGCTGAGGAACTTCCCCGCGAGATAGGTCGTGCGGGACATCGGCGTCCCGGCGAGCACCTGCCCCACACCGGTCAGCCGGTCCCGGGTCACCGTGCCGCGCACCACGTAGAACCCCCCGAGCATGAGCCACAACCCGCCCGCGAGCGCCGTCGCGGTGCCGACCCAGGCGCCGTCGTACAGGCCGCGGTAGCCCCCGGCGTCCAGGATCACCCAGACCGAGTCGGCGGGCGGGACCGCGAGCCAGCCCAGTCCGACCGCCGCGGCGAGCGTGACCAGGTAGGCGGGCCGGCGGGTGCGCTCGCGGAAGTCCGCGACCGCTATGCCCCAGAGGGCCGTCCCGAGGAGCGCGGTCATCGGACGACGCCCGCGGTCGCGGCGTGGCCGTGCACCACGGCGAGGTAGGCGTCCTCGAGGTCCGGGGCGACCGGGACGGCGTCCGCCACCGGAGCCGACGGCGCGAGGACACGCACCCGCATCCCGGCCGGGGTGCGCACCTGCTTGCTGATCACGTGGCGCTGGCGGAGGATCTGCAGGGTCTCGGCGGGGACCGTGACTTCCCAGACCTGCCCCTGGGCGAGGCGCAGCACCTCCTCCGGCGTGCCGCGCACGCGGAGCCGGCCGCCGGACATGATCGCGATGTCCGAGGCGACGGACCCGACGTCGGACGCGATGTGGGTGGAGAGCACGACCACACGGTCGGTGGCGAGGTCGCTCAGCAGGTTGCGCAGCACGACGCGCTGCTCGGGGTCGAGTCCGGCGGACGGCTCGTCGACGACGAGCACCTGCGGATCGGTCAACAGCGCCTGGGCGATCCCGACCCGGCGGAGCATGCCGCCCGAGTAGGCACCCAGCGGCCGCCGTCCCGCTCCGGCGAGGTCGAGGATCTCGAGCAGCTCGCCGATCCGAGCGCGTGCGGCGCGTGCCCCGACACCCTTGACCGCGGCGAGGTACGACAGGAACTCCGACGCGCTCAGGTGCGGGTACACGCCGAAGTCCTGCGGCAGGTAGCCCAGTCGGCGGCGGAGGGCGTCGGGCCGGCGCACCGCGTCGGCGCCGTCGAACAGCACCTGCCCGCTGCTGGGCCGGGTCACTGTGGCGGCGATCCGCATGAGCGACGACTTGCCGGCGCCGTTGGGGCCGAGCAGTCCGATCAGGCCGGGGCCCAGTCGCAGGGTGACGGCGTCGACGGCGTGCAGACCCCCGCGGTACCGCTTGGCGACGTCCACGAGCTCGAGTACTGGTTCCATGCGTCGATGGGACCATCCGCGCAGGTGGGAGGTCATTACCACTAGTAAGCGAACCCGAGGTAGGGCTAGCACTACCCGCCACGCCCGACCTCTGGCGGCCGATTAGCATGACGGCGTGCGAGAGAACGGGCCGCTCACGGCGCTGGAAGCCGTCACGTGGCCCCGGCTGCTGGTGAGCCGGTGGCCGTGGCGCTCCCTCGTGTACCTGGTGAGCACCTTGCCGCTCGGTCTCGTCGCCGCTGCCCTCACGCTGGTCCCGGTGGTCGTGCTGGTCACCCGCTGGGACGCGGGCACGCTCGAAGTCAGTACCGCCCTGGTCCTGGTGGTGCTCGAGCTGCTGCTCGTGGTCGGGCTCGGGCCCTGGTTCGCGCCAGCGCTGGCCAGGTCGGAACGACGCCGGCTGCGCTGGGTCGACGGCCGCCCCGTACCGGAACGCCCGCGCCCGGTCGACGACGTGTCCGCCACGACCGACCCGATGCCCTCCCGCTATGCCGACCCGGCGACCTGGCGGGAGGTGGCGTGGCTGCTCGTCCTGGCCACCGCCGCACCGGCCGCCGCGGTCGCGGCTCTGACGTTCGGCCTGCTGGTCGGTCTCTACGCGGTCAGCCCGCTCGTGCTGCTGGCGCAGCGGCCGGGCGACCAGCCCGTCGCCCTGGGCTTCTGGTCGGTCTCCACCGTCGCCGAGACCGTCCCGTTCGCGATCGCCGGGATCGTCCTGCTGCCCGTGGTCGGGTACGTCTGGACGCTGGTGGCCGGGGGAGCAGCCGAGGCAGCGCGGCGCCTGCTGGTCGGCGCCGAGAGCGAGATCCGGGCCGAGCTCGTCGAGGTGTCGCGCTCGCGTGCCCGACTCGCCGACGCCTTCGACGCCGAGCGCCGTCGGATCGAGCGGGACCTGCACGACGGCGCCCAGCAGCGCCTCGTCAGCCTGACCCTGCAGCTGGGACTGGCGCGGCTCGACGTCCCGCCCGACTCCCGCGCCGGGCAGTCCCTCGCGACGGCGCACGACCAGGCCAAGGAACTGATGACCGAGCTGCGCGAGCTCATCCACGGCATCCAGCCGCAGGTTCTGACGGATCTCGGGCTGCCGGCGGCGCTCGCGGAGCTCGCCGACCGGTCGCCGGTACCGGTGGAGGTCGACGCCGAGCTCGACTCCCGTCCGGAGCCCAGGGTCGAGTACACGGTCTACTTCGTCGTCTCCGAGGCGCTGGCCAACGTCGCCAAGCACGTGGGCGCGGCCGGCACCGTGCGGGTGACCGTGCGTCGGGCCTCCCGGGCCGGAACCGTGACGGTCGAGGTGTCCGACGACGGTCCCGGCGGAGCCGATCCCGCACGCGGCAGCGGGCTGGCCGGGCTCGCCGACCGCGTCGCCGTGATGGGCGGCACGATGTTCCTGTCCAGCCCGCCCGGCGGGCCGACGACGCTGCGCGCCGAGCTGCCGTGCGGCCCGGAGGGCGCTCTGTGACCGGGATCAGCGTCGTCGTCGCCGAGGACGGCGTCCTGCTGCGTGCGGGGCTGGTCGGCCTGCTGGAGCGGTTCGGGTTCGAGGTGCGCGCCGCGGTCGACGACGCCGACGCGCTGCGGGCGGCGGTCGCGAGCCACGATCCCGACCTGGTCATCACCGACATCCGGATGCCGCCCACGCACACGGACGAGGGCCTGCGGGCGGCGGTCGAGCTGCGCGGCGCGTACCCGGGGCTGGCCGTCGTCGTGCTGAGCCAGTACGTGCAGCACTCCTACGCCGCGGACCTGTTCGGCACCGGTGAGGGCCGCGGCGTCGGCTACCTCCTCAAGGACCGGGTGGTCGACGTGGAGGAGTTCGTCGACTCCTTGCGCCGGGTCTGCGCGGGAGGGACCGCCGTGGACCCGCAGGTGGTCGGACAGCTCGTGCGGCGGCAGGACGATCCGCTGTCCGCTCTCTCGGCCCGCGAGCGCGACGTGCTCGGGCTGGTCGCCGAGGGGCACTCGAACGGCTCGATCGCCCGGCGCCTGTTCGTCACGGAGGCGACCGTGGGAAAGCATGTGGGCAACATCTTCGTGAAGCTCCGTCTGCCCCAGACGGACGACACGAACCGTCGTGTGCTGGCCGTGCTCGCGCACCTGGCCGGGCAGGGAGGTTAGCCCGGACCTGACGGTGATGGTCCGGGTGGTGGTTGGTCAGGGTGCCAGCTTCCGGGCGGCCCTCAGCAGGGCGCCGGTGCCCCGGATGAGCGCGTGCAGGTCGTCGACGGAGAGCAGCGCCAGGAGGTCCGGGGGCAGCTCCTCGTCGTGCGCGACGAGGCGGCGGATCGCCTCGGTCCCCTTCTCGGTGCTGGTCACGCGGCGGACGCGACCGTCGGCCGGGTCCTGCGTGCGGACCGTCATACCGGCGGCGGTCAGGCGGTCCAGGATCCCGGAGACCGTGGCGGCGGAGACGCCGAGCGCCTCGGCGAGCCGTTGCGGTGTCGACTCACGGTCCACCTGGACGAGCGCCAGGGCGCGCAGCTGCTGCACCGTCAGGTCGGTCTCCAGCAGGGGCCGCAGCCGGGAGGCGAAGAACTCCTCGCCGAGCCGGCGGTGCAGGTCGGCGAGCTCGGCGATGAGCTGGTCGCGGGTCTGGTCGGTCACGCGCTGACTGTAGTCGGCACTTCACCCGCTGCGCCGGTCGCCGGAACCGGAGTTGCAGGGCGGGAACCCTGGCAGGATCCTTTGCGTTAGGCAAAATACTGCGCCGAAGGAGTCGTGGGCCCGGCGTATCCCCAGATCTGGAGGCAGTGTGTTTCGTCTTGCCCGAATGTCGCTCGCGAACCGTGCGCTCGTCGCCCTCGCGACGATTGCCGTCTTCGTCGTCGGCATCTTCAGCATGGGGCAGCTCCGGCAGGAACTCATCCCGTCGATGAGCGTGCCGATGGTGGCGGTCACGGCCGCCGACCCGGGCACCTCGCCCGAGATCGTCGCGGAACGGGTCACCGACCCGATCGAGTCGGCGGTCCAGAGCGTCGACGGGGTCACGGGTGTGACGTCGACGGTCTCCACCGGCGTCTCGATGACGACCGTCGAGCTGGAGTACGGCACGGACGTCGACGCCGTCGAGCAGGAGATCACCTCGGCGGTCAACGGCCTCCAGGACCTACCGGAGGACACCGAGCCGCAGGTCATGGCGGGCTCGTTCGACGACCTGCCCGTCATCCAGCTCGCGGTCTCGGGCGACGGCAGCGAGCAGGAGCTGACGGACGCCATCGACTCCGTCCTGGTGCCGGAGCTGTCGGGCATCGCGGAGGTCCGGGACGTCACGGTCACCGGCGCCACCGAGCAGCAGGTGGTCATCGAGCCCGACGACCAGAAGCTCGCCGCGGCAGGTCTCAGCACCGCGCAGCTCACGTCGGTGCTGGAGGAGAACGGCACGGTGACGCCGGTGGGCGCCGTCACCCAGGACGGTGAGACGAACAGCGTCCAGGTGGGCACGTCCGTCGACTCCGTCAAGGAGCTCGAGGAACTGCCGGTCGTCCCCGCCGCCGGCCCGTCGGCCCCCGCGCCGAGCGCCGCGCCGAGCCCCGCCGACGTCGTCCGCCTCGGGGACGTCGCGGACGTGAGCGTGCAGGACGTGGCGCCCACCTCCTACTCGCGCCTGGACGGTGAGCCGTCGCTCGCCATCGCCCTGACGAAGACGCCGGACGGCAACACGGTGGACGTGTCGCACGCGGTGCACGACGTGCTGGCCGACGTCGACGACGAGCTGGACGACGCCGGCGTGAGCACCGCCGTCACGTTCGACCAGGCGCCGTTCATCGAGGAGTCGATCGAGGGCCTGACGACGGAGGGCGGCCTCGGCCTGCTCTTCGCCGTCCTGGTGATCCTGGTGTTCCTGGCCTCGCTGCGGGCCACGCTGGTCTCGGCGATCTCGATCCCGCTGTCGCTGGCGGTCACGTTCGCGGCCATGAACCTGACCGGCTACACCTTGAACATCCTCACGCTCGCCGCCATGACGATCTCGATCGGGCGCATCGTCGACGACTCGATCGTCGTGATCGAGAACATCAAGCGGCACCTGTCCTACGGTGAGGACCGGGTGCACGCGATCGTCACCGCCGTCCGCGAGGTGGGCACCGCCATCACCTCGTCGACGATCTGCACGGTGGCGGTCTTCGCCCCGATCGCGCTGGTGGGCGGCATGGCCGGCGAGCTGTTCCAGCCCTTCGCAGTCACCGTCGCGATCGCCATGGGCGCGTCCCTGGTGGTGGCTCTCGTCGTCGTGCCGGTGCTGGCGTACTGGTTCATCAAGGTTCCGGCCTCCACCGACGGCGGTGCCGCCATGCGCGAGGCCGCGGAGCTCAAGGAGCGCCGCGGCGCCTGGCAGCGCGCCTACGTGCCGTCGCTCGCCGCCGCGCTGCGCCGCCCGGCCGTCACGCTCGTCATCGCCGTGGTGCTGCTGGCCGGCACTGTCGCGCTGGTGCCGCGCATGGAGACCAACTTCATCGGGGATGCCGGGCAGGACACGCTCTCGGTGACGCAGGAGTTCGAGCCGGGTACGTCGCTGGCTGCGCAGGACAAGGCGGCGAAGGAGGTCGAGGACGTCCTCGCGGACGTCGACGGCGTCGAGACCGTGCAGACCACCGTCGGGTCCGGGGACGGGATGGCCGCCGCCTTCGGCGGTGGCGCCGGCGGCAGCAGCGCGTCGTTCGCGATGACGCTGGCCGAGGACGCCGACGGCGAGGCGGTGCAGGACGAGGTGAACGACGCGCTCGACGAAGCGGCCCCGGACGGCGAGATCACCGTGGCCGCCGGCGACTCCGGCTTCGCCAGCACCACCGTGGACCTGGTGGTCACGGCACCCGACGCCGAGGGCCTGGCCGACGCCGCCGGTGCGGTCGAGGATGCGGTGACGGCAGTGGACGGCGTCGAGGACGTGACGAACAACCTCGCCACCGAGCAGACGGGCGTGCAGGTGACCGTGGACCGGGACGCGGCGGCGGAGGTCGGCCTCACGGAGGCGACGGTCTCCGGCCTCCTGGCCGGTGCGATGAACGAGTCGAGCATCGGCACGGTCGACCTGGACGGGACGTCGCTCGACGTGGTCGTGGCCGGCGACATGCCGGAGACGACCGCCGACATCGAGAAGATCGACGTGCCGACGGCGGCCGGTGTGATCCCGCTGAGCGACCTCGTGACGGTCGAGGAGGTGTCGGCCCCGGCATCGGTCACGCGGGTCGACGGCGAGCGCAGCGCCACCGTGGCGGTCACCCCCGCCGGACAGGACCTGGGGTCGCTGACCGTGGCCCTGACCGAGGAGATCGACACCATCGACCTGCCGAGCGGCGCCGAGGTGACCATGGGCGGTGTGGCGTCCGACCAGGCCGAGGCGTTCGAGGACCTGGGGTTGGCGCTGCTGGCCGCCATCCTCATCGTCTACCTGGTGATGGTCGCGACGTTCCGGAGCATCGGGCAGCCGCTGATCCTGCTCGTGTCCGTGCCGTTCGCCGCGACGGGTGCGCTGGGCGCGCTGCTGCTCACCGGCACGCCGCTCGACGTCGCCGCCCTGATCGGCCTGCTGATGCTGGTGGGCATCGTGGTGTCGAACGCGATCGTGCTGATCGACCTCATCAACCAGTACCGGGCCGACGGCCGGCCGCTCGACGAGGCGGTCAAGGAGGGCGCTCGCCAGCGCCTGCGGCCCATCGTGATGACGGCGGCCGCGACGATCCTCGCGCTGACGCCGATGGCGTTCGGCCTGACCGGTGGCGGAGCCTTCATCTCGCAGCCGCTGGCGCTGGTGGTCATCGGCGGCCTCGTGTCCTCGACGCTGCTCACGCTGTACGTGGTGCCCGTCATCTACACGCTGTTCGAGCGGCGCACCGAGGACCGCTCCCCGAAGCGGGCCGCCCGGGCGGCCCGCCGGGCGGAGAAGGCGCAGGCCAAGGCCGCGCAGGCGGCACGGGTCGCCGAGGAGCTGGCGGCGGGCGCGCGGTAGGCGCCGCCGCTGGTCAGCGGACCTTGTCGTAGACGAGCGCCAGCGTGCCGTGCTCGCCCGCCCTCTGGCTGACGAGCTTCCACTTCCCGGCGGGCAGGCCGTCGTCGAAGAGACGCGGCCCGCCGCCGAGGAAGACGGGAAAGACGCAGAGCGCCAGCCGGTCGACCTCGTCGGCGACCAGCAGGTCCTTGATGACGCTCGCGCTGGAGAAGACGACGATGTCGCCGCCGTCGGTCGCCCGGAGGTCTGCGACCGCCTCGGTGGTCGGCTTGTCGACGATCGTCGTCCGTTCCCACGGCGTGCCGTCGTGGCTGGAGGTGGGGCCGGCGGCGAGCGTCGAGGAGAGGACCACCTTGTCGACGTCGACCAGCCACCGCGCGAACGCCTCGTCGCGCGGGTCGGCGCCCTCCTGACCGATGACGGAGGGCCAGAACCCGAGGAAGCCCTCGGCGTTCACCCGCCCGAGCAGGGCGGTGGTCGCGGGCTCCCAGAGGCTGGTCAGGTGGTCACGTGCGACGTCGGTGACCGCGTACGGCAGCACCCAGCTCATGTCCAGCGGATCGGGTGCGGCGTAGTGACCGTCGAGGGAGATGCTCATGTTGGCGACGACCCTGCGGCCGCCGGTCTGCTCGTTCACTGGGTGCTCCTCGTGCTGTCGTCGGTGCTGTTGTTCGTGCTCGTCGTCTGGTCCGACGCCGCCGCCAGGATCGCCGCGAGCTTGTCCAGGCTCTGCCCGAAGCCGATCTCGATGCCCGCGACGAAGTCCGCGGAGTCCACGGTGCTGTCGGTGATGGCGTAGCGGACGTCGAGCTCGGTGCCCGAGGCCGCGCCCGAGCCGTCTGGGGGCACGGTGGGCCGGAGCGCGAGGTCGACGAGGGCGGTGAAGGCGGTACCGCCGTCGGGGAGCAGGGGAGCGGAGCGGTAGGTGAGCCGCTCGGCGGGTCGCGCGACGTCGACCACGCCCTCGGCGCGGCCGACGACCACGTCCGCACCGCCGGCGTCCTCGATGTCGCGGTACTCCAGGACCACCCGCCCGCCCGGCCGGGCCTCGAAGACGAGCTCGGTGACACGGAGGTCGTCGGGCGCCCACCATGTGGCGAGCAGGGACGGCTCGGTCAGGTGGCGCCAGACCTGCTGAGGGTTGCCGGCCAGGGACCGGTGGAACGTGAACGAGCGGTCGTCGGCCCACCCCGGCCGTTCGGCCGCGAGCCGCTCGGCGTGCAGGCTCCGTCCGTAGCGGTCGAAGGTCTCACGCGTGCCGCCGGCCCCGTCGGCGCTGTCGGCGAGCCGGCTGAGCTCGGCCGCCAGGTCGCGCAGCGGGCCGGGCTCCAGGGCGTAGACCCGGCGCTGACCGCTGCGCTGCGAGGTGACGACGCCGGCGCGCTCCAGGGTCTGCAGATGCTTGGTCGTCTGCGGCTGCCGCGCGCCGGCGAGCTCGGCGAGCACGCCGACCGGGCGCGGCCGCTCGGCCAGCAGGCTGACGAGGCGCCAGCGCGCCGGGTCGGCGAGCGCGGTGAGGAGTGTGTCCATGGCGACAAGTATTCGCCGTGGAGCATATTCGCGTCAAGGAATAAGTGAGAAGTGGTCAGCCGATGTTCCAGGTGCTCACCTTGTAGAGGTTGTCCGGGGTCTTCACGCCGATGGCAGTGCCGTTGTAGCTCCTGCCCATGAAGCAGGACAATCGCTTGGAGCCGCTGTTGCCGCTGATCGTCGCCTTGGTCTCGCTGCCGTTCCATGTCTGCGCGTGCGACTTGATGTCGTGCCAGTAGGACGGCCCGCCGTCGGACGACGTGTCGCCCGCCCAGCAGGCGACCTGGTGGTTGCCGCCGCCCAGGTTGTCCCAGGTGATCTGCCAGTACTCGCAGCGCTCGTTCTCACACCCCGCGCTCACCCCGGACGACGAGATGCGGTACACCGGCGCCGGCCGCGGGTCGGTCTTGCCTGACGCGCTGGACCACGCGCTCCAGCCCGCGGCGTTGTGGGCCCGCGCCTGCAGCGTGAAGCTCTGGTCGTAGTCGTTGCCCACGCTGACGTTGAACGGCCACGACGTCCGTGTACCGGAGTTGCCGGCGACCTTGTACTCGATCTTGTCGACGTTGCGGCCGCCGTTGCTGCCCGGCCCGGTCACCGTGAAGTACCCCTTGGTCGCCGAGGACCGGTGGTACGTGATCCCCGGAGACCCGGGCACGGTGTACGGCGTCACGGCGTTGGACGGGGCCGACCAGTCGGAGCACGTGTACTGGTTGCAGGCCCGCGCGCGGAAGGTGTACGACCGCCCGTTGCTCAGGCCCTTGTACGTGTACGAGGTCGAGTTGCCCGCGCTTCTCGCGTCCAGGCCGCTGGCCTCCACCTCGTAGCGCGGCCCGGTGCCGCGGAACGCACCGGAGGCTCCCCACCGCACGTCGGCCTGGCCGCTCGTGTTCGACCCGAGCGATGCCGTGGGCGTCCCCGGCTTGTCCGGTGTGCCGTGCGGCACCACCTCGTTCGAGAACGGGCTCGCCTCACCATGGCCCGCCTTGTTCGTCGCCCGTACGCGGAACTTGTACGAGGAACCGGTGGAGAGGTCCTCCACCGTCTCCGTCCGGGACGTGGTGTCGATCGACCTGACCAGCTCACCGTTCGTGTAGACGCCGAGCCAGTACTTGTCGATGGCGTCGCCGTTGTTCGCCGGCGCGTTCCACTTCACGGTGATCTGGCCACCGCTGAAGGTGTTCACCCGGGTGGCGGTCGGCGCGGCCGGCGCCGCCGGGGGAGCGGCCGGGGTCTCCGGCGCCGACGGTTCCGACCAGTCCGACGGGTCGTCGGCGTCGTTCTTCGCCTGGACCCGCACGGTGTAGGCAGTGCCGTTCTCCAGGCCCGACCAGGTGACCGTGGTGCTCTCCAGGCACGTCTTCTGGGTCACGCCGTTGGTCGGGGGCGGGCTGATCTCCAGGTTGACGCACTCGATCGGCGACCGGTCCGTGTAGGCCTTGTTCTTCCAGCTGACGGTGAGCTCGCTGTCGCCGAACTCGAGCGTCGGCGGCGCCGGCTTGTCCGGCTTCTCGTCCGGGCGCGCCTCGCGCGACGGCGGTGACGGCTCCGAGTCGTCGACCTCGTTGGTCGCCACCACGGTGAACGTGTACTTCACGTTGTTCTTGAGCCCGCTGAACGTGCACGTGGTGGTGGTGCACTTCTGCTGCTGGCCGTTGCTCGCCTTCAGCGTGTAGCCCGTGATGTCGGCGCCGTTGTTGTTCGGCTGGTCCCAGCTCAGCACCACCGTCTCGGAGCGGACCTCCTCGATCCGGGGTGCCCGCGGGGCGTCCGGCTTGCCGAGCACCGTGAGCTTCGCGATGCCGTCGACCTCGCGGTCGGGGTCCTTCGTGGCGTCCTGCACCCGGTAGCGCACCATCATCGTGCCGGTGAAGTCCGCGGCGGGCGTCACCACCAGCTTGTCCCCGCTGTACGACGGGTCACCGTCACCGGTGTCGACCGTCGGCGCGCCCACCAGCGTCAGCGGCTCGCCCTGGAACGGGCTGACGTCGTTGTCGAGCACCGGGATCGTGACCGCCTGGCCCTGGTGCGCGTCCGGCACCAGGTCCTGGGTGGTCTGCGCCAGCGTGCGGGTCGACGGCACCACCTCGATCGTCAGCGTGGTAGCGACAGGCGGGTTCTGCCCGTCGGACACCGTCATGGGCAGCTCCCGTCGGGTGCCCTTCGGGACGGAGAAATCGACCTGGCCGGTCACCGTGGCGCCGGAGACCGACGCCGCGATGCCCTCACCGCCCACCACCTTGAACGTCAGAGGATCCTTGTCCGGATCCTTGACGTACCGCGACAGGTCGACGGAGGCGTCCTCACCGGCCGCCACCTCGAGCATCGGGGCGTCCAGGACCTTCGGCGGCTTGTTCTCACCGGGCGTCACGTCGATCGGCAGGGTCAGCACGGAGGTCAGGCCCTCCTCGTCGTCAGGCCCTGATCCGTCGGTCACCTCGAAGCTGACCGACGCCGCACCGGCGTAGTCCTCGACGGACGTGTAGACGACGGTGTACTCGTCGGTCGCGCTGACGGAGCCCTCGACGGCCTTGACGGTGTCCTCCGTGGTGATGCGCGGCCTGCGGTCCTCCCGCACCACCACGTAGTCCACGAGCTCGATCGTGAGCGGCTCGCCGCTCGTGGCCTTCAGCGGGTCCAGGCCTGGCTTCAGGTGCGGGCGTGACTGGTCGCCCGGCACCCGGATGAAGGCCTTGGCCTCCAGATCGTCCATGTCGGTCACCGTGTAGGTGATGACGCGCGCGCTCTCGGTGAGCTGCACCTCGACGGCACCCGACTCCGTGACCGTCACGCCCTCCAGGTCCGCGTCCACCGAGACCTCGAGGTCGGCGGCGACGCCGTCCGGGTCCACGTCGTTCTCCAGGACGTTCACCGTGACGCTGGCGGAGCCCTTGACATCGTCGGAGGTCACCACGTCGTCGTGCGCGATGGGCCGCAGCAGCGGTGCGTCCGCGTCCACGTTCACCGTGATGGCACCCGTGGCGCGGGCCTTGAAGCTGTCCTGGATGGCGTAGAAGAACGAGTAGGCGCCCTCCTGGTCGGGCGCGGCGGCGACGACGTCGTCGTCCACGGCCCGGGGCTTCACGTCCTTGGTGCCCTCGAAGCCCTTGGCCACCAGGCCGATCTGGTTGCCGTCGGGGTCGGAGTCGTTCTCCAGGGCCGCGATCGCGACCGTACGGCCCGGCCGGACCGTCGTCTCGTCGTCGGCGGCGTGCGGGTCCTGGTTGCTCGCCGGAGGTGCCGCGATACCGACCCGGACGAGGCCCTCGCCCGGTGCTCCGCGGGTGTCCTGGACCTGGTAGGAGAAGCTGTCGAGGCCCGTCGACTCCGGGCCCGCCTGGTAGTCGATGAAGCCGTCCACGATCTTCGCGGTGCCCTTGGCCGGCGCCTCCGAGATCGAGCTCAGCGTCACGTAGTCCCCGTCGGGGTCGGTGCCGTCGAGCGGGAGCGGGATGCGGACGATGCCGTCGCTCAGCACCCGTGCCTCGATGTCGGGCAGCTGGGGCGCGCCGTTCTCCGGTGCGTCCACCACGTTGATGGTGATCTGCGCGGAGTCCTTCTGCCCGTTCGCGTCCTCCACCTCGTAGACCGCGTGGAAGGTGCCCGCCTCCTGCCCGGCGCGGTACCGCACGGTGTCCTCGGAGACGAACGCCTCACCCTCCGCCGGCGACTCCTGGAGCTCGTCCGTGAGCGTCATCGTCAGGCCGTCGGGGTGGGAATCGTTCCTGAGCACCGGGATCGTCACCACGTCACCCACGTGGACCCTTGCGGTGTCCGGACCCGCCTCGGGCGGCCGCAGCTGCTCCGACGCCGGGATCGGCACCACACGTACCTGGCCGGTCACGGTCCCGGACCCGTTGGCCACCGTGTAGTCGACGACCACCGGGTCGTCGAGGCGCTTGACCTCGGAGATCTTGAGCACGTGATGGTTCAGGACCGAGACGCTCACCGGTGAGCCGGCCGGCTCCCGCACGCCCTGCACCACGAGCACGCCGCCCGCGGGGTCGGTGTCGTTCGCCAGGACGTCGACCAGCGCCGTGCCGCCCGTCGGCAGCAGCACCTGGTCCGAGACCGCCACGGGCGCCCCCGCCTCGGAGGGCGGGTTGGTGACGTCCACGCGGACGAGGCCCATGGTCGGGTTGGGCCCGTCGGTGACCTGGTACGTGATGTCGTACGAGCCCGGCTCGTCGCTCTCGAACGTGAACGTGGCCGCCGTCTGGTTCGGGGAGATCGTCGCCGACTTCGGCCCGTCCACCCGCGTCAGGCGCAGCTCGTCGCCGTTCGGGTCGTAGTCGTTCTTCAGCGGGCTCACCGTCACGGGGTCGCCCGCGAGGACCGTCACGTGGTCCTGCACCGCGAGCGGCGGCACGTTGCTCGGCACCACGTTGACCTTGAGCTTGCCCTCCACGGGCAGACCCTCGGCGTCAGACACCGTGACGTCCACGATCTTGTGGCCCGTCGTGGTGCCGCCGTCGCGGAACTCGATGGTGCCGTCCGGGCGGAACCGGACCTCGTCGAGCTTGTTCTCCGTGCTCGCGTTCGACAGGAACAGGTCGTCACCGTCGGGATCCTTGAAGTACGGCAGCACCTTGATGCTGCCCAGGCCCTCCTGGCCCACCTGCAGCACCGGCTCACCCGACTGCACCGGCGGGTTGTTCTCCTCCATCGGCACCACCTTGACGGTGACCGACTCGGTGGCCGTGCCGTTCTCCCGGCCGTCGTCGACCTCGTAGTCGAAGGTGGTGGTGCCCTTGGCGTCGGCCGGCACGTTGGCCTGCAGCGCCGCGCCGTCCAGCACGCGGTCCACGCCGACGTCGCCCTTCGGCTCGGTCTTGACCTTCGCCGTCATGACGTCGCCGTCGGGGTCGGTGTCGTTGCCCAGCACGTTCAGCACCGTCGTGCGGCTCGGGCGCACGCCGAACTCGTCGGGCTGGGGCTTCGGCGGGCGGTTCGTCTGGTCGCGCGGGGTCACCTTCTGGTCGACCTGCTCCGGGGTGGCCTCCTCGGACTCGGACTTCTCGCCCTTGGCATCCTCGGGCATCTTCAGTCGCCAGTCGTCCACCTTCTCGTACTCGTCGGCGGCCGCCCACAGTGACCCGTCCGCGACGTCGTTCAGGACGATGATGTTCCGGTTCACCCGGTAGACCAGGTTCGCCGCGTCGTCGACACCCTCCAGCACCAGGTCGACGTCGTTGTCCACTCCCGGGCAGTTGCGCAGCACCTGTCCCGAGCCGGACCAGGCGCCATAGGTGCACCCGCCGAGCTGTACCGGCGCGGCCGGTATGCCGGACGCCGCTCCCTCCGTGGTGTGGGTGGTCGGGGTGCCGCCACCCAGCGGCTGGGAGACGAGGCCTCGGGTGGTCGCCAGCACCACGTTGTCGGCCGCGTCGGACGGCTGCTGCAGTGCGCCCTGCGCGCCGTCCTCCACCGCGACCGTGTCACCACCCGGCAGCACCAGGTTCCCGGTCGACTCGTCCAGCACCACCGGCTCGTCACCCACCGCGGAGACCTGGACCTCGGCATCCGCCTCCACCGGCAGGTCGGACTCCTCCGGCTCCTCCGCGACACCCTGCGTGCTGGTCGGGACCGTGTACAGCTTGCCCTCGGACGGCACGGCGAGGAACACCGTGCCCTCCTCGCCCACGGTCAGCGTCCCGCCCTGGCCGGCCTTGAGCTGCGGCTTGAGCTCGTTCTCGTCGAACGCGACCGCACCGTCGAAGGGCAGCACCCAGAGCCGGCCCGTCTCGCCGTCGTACACCGCGGTGGTGGCCTCACCGGCGGAGACCTGCGCGCCCGCGGGAAACTTCATGGTGCCCCGCAGGGCCAGCTGTGCCGGGTCGACGGGGCTCGCCGAGTAGTCGCCCGTCCTGTCGAGGATCACGCGCTGTGCGTCCTGCTCGACGTCGAAGCTGGTGGCATTGGCCTGCAGGATGCCGTCAAGGGCCTTGGCCTCGTAGTTGAACCGCGCGAGCTTGCCCGACGCCGTCTGGGTCACCCAGACACCGGAGTCGTTCAGCTCGACGTCGGCCGTCGCCTCACCCTCGTAGAGGAGTGCGAAGGCGGCCAGCCCCGCACCGAAAAGGGTCACCGCACCCACCGACACAGCGGAACGGTGATTCTCGTACACGCGTGAGACCAGGCTCATGCGTCCTCCCCTTGGTCACTCCCAGCCAGGAACGCCCGCCTGGTCACGTCACTGGCGGAGCGGGGGAAGTGTATCGACGCGGGTGGCGCTCTGTCGCCGAATTCCGGCCCGGCGCAATGGCTGTAGACCGCCGGGTCGGGTGCGGGCAGCGGTCAGTACGACGCCGCGCGCCGCTCGATCCATTCCTTCGCCTGGACGGCGGTGTGCCCGGTCGCCTCGCGATACAGGCGGATGGCCTCGGCACGCCGGTCGGACCAGAGGCACCTGTCGATCTCGGCGAGCGTCTCCGGCGGGATCCCCGCGGCGGCGGGAACGTTGATGTCGAGGTGCTTCAGCACCAGGTCCAGCTTCCGCTCGACACGTTCGACGGCGCGGCCCGTGGTGCGCACGGTGCCGCTCACCGCCACCAGGAGCACCAGGAGCACGACGACGGCGGCGACGGGGACGAGCTGCACGATGAAGAAGGCTGAGGACATGACGGCACCGTAGCGGTCCGGAACTCAGCGGTCCGGAGCTCAGCGGTCCTACTCAGTGGTCCGCAAGCTCGACGGTGACCGATGACGCGCCGCGCAACGGTGCCAGCTGCTCGGCCTCGTCCCGGACCAGCTTCTTCCTGCCCGCGGGCAGGGGCCGGAACGTCGTGACGGTCAGGATCAGCCCGTGGCCCTTCTTGCGCGGTCGCCAGGTCCCGGCGATCTCGCCGTCGACCAGGACCGTTCCCGGGTCGCCGGCCGTCTTCCACACCTCGCGGTGGTACTTCCTGTCCACCAGCGTCTCGCGATCACGCAGCTGGGTGTACGGGTCCCGGGGCGGGAGCAGGCGCACCCCCGTGGGCATCGCCGACGACCGCAGCGTGTCGAGATCCGCCGAGCGGAGCCACGCCGGTCCGTCCAGGTCGACCTCGGTGAGGTCGTCCTCGACCAGGCGCCACCACGGGTCCACGTCACTGGCGGCGACACCCAGCCACGCGGCGAAGTCCTTGCGGGTGCTCGGCCCGTAGCACCGCAGGTACCGGTGCAGCAGCTCGGCGCGCGCGGCTTCCGGGTCCGTCTCGGGAAGCGGATGGCCGAGCCACTCGTCGACGAGGACGAACGGCGCCTTGTTCCCCGCGCGTGGGGCGAAGCAGACCACACCCTCCAGGGTGAGGATGCGCAGGCAGAAGTGCACCACGCCCTCGCCGAGCGGTTGGTTCGCCGCATACGGGCCCTCGCTCCGCCAGGCCTCGCGGCGTGCCGCGGGGAGTGCGTCGGCGACCCGCCGGGCGAGCTCCGCGCCCAGCTCGTTGATGGCCAGGCGGCGCCCGGACAGGACGCCGCGGATCTCGGCGCGGGTCAGCTCGACCGCCTCGGACAGGCTCAGACCGAGCGTCTCCAGCGCCTGCTCGACGCCGAGCACGAGATGACGTCGCGCGCCCTCGCTGGTGGGCAGCACGCCCGCGGTGAAGACCGCCGCGTCGGCGGTCGGGAACCAGTACGGGGCGCCGCGCATGGACCAGGTCTGCAGCAGGCTCTTCTGTTCGGCGACAGCCCGATCCGCCAGCTCCGGCGTCACGTCGCGCACCCGGGCGCGCAGGGCCTGCAGCGCGGAGCCGGGCGGGCTGTCCTGCACGGCGCACCGCCCGGCGACGTCGAGCAGGGCGTCCGTGCGCTGGCGCTCCACGAGGTGGTGGGCGCCCAGGCGAAACGCGACGACGTCGCCCCTCGAGACCGTCACGGGCCTGCCCTGAGCCATGCGTTCGAGCCTAGCGCCGGCCGTCCCGGTGCTCGACGGCACACGTGACCGGGCTCACTTGACCTCGATACCCCACAGGGGTATATGGTCTGTCACATACACCTACCCCCTAGGGGTAGGGTCCAGAGCGGAAAGGAAGCGATCATGACGACGAGCGAGTACCAGGTGACGGGAATGACCTGCGGGCACTGCGAGGTCGCCGTCCGGGGCGAGGTGGGCCGGCTTCCCGGCGTCGAGCAGATCGACATCAGCTCCGCGACCGGCCGGCTCGTCGTGCGCAGCGCCGACGCGCTGGACGATGCGGCGGTCCTGGCCGCCGTGGACGAGGCCGGGTACGAGGCGGAGCGTGTGTCATGAACGCCCCCCAGCGTCTGGGCGCCTACGGGGCGGGCCTGGTGACCCTGTTCGTCGCCGCCTTCGTCGTAGCGGGCGCGGTGGTCCCGTCGAGCGTCGTCGCGGCGTGGTCGTCGCCGGCGCAGGGCCGGTCGACGATGCAGGAGACGCACGGGGAGTCGGGCGCCATGAACATGCCGGGCACGGCCGAGGAGGCCGACCCTGCTGACGCTGCCGCCGAGGCTCCGGTCCGCGGGCTCTCCCTCGAGCAGGACGGCCTGCTCCTGAGTCCCGTGAGCGCGCCCGGCGAGGTTGACGAGCCGGGCACGCTGTCGTTCTCGATCACGACGGCGGACGGCGCAGCCGTGACCGAGTTCGAGACGGAGCACGACAAGAAGCTGCACCTGATCGTGGTGCGCTCGGACGGGTCGCAGTTCCGGCACGTCCACCCGACCATGTCGGCGGACGGGGTCTGGTCCGTCCCGTGGACCTGGGACGAGGCGGGCAGCTATCGCGTGTTCACCGACTTCGTGCCCGGGTCCACGGGCGAGAACCTGATCCTCGGCCGCACCCTCGACGTCGCCGGGCCGGTCTCGCCGGAGCCCGCCACAGCGGTCGTCACCAGTGACGCCGTCGACGGGTACACCGCCACGCTCACGGGAGACCTGAGCGCGAACGGCGACTCGACGCTCACCGCGACCGTCACGAAGGACGGCGAGCCGGTCACCGCCCTGGAGCCGTACCTCGGCGCCTACGGGCACCTGGTCGCGTTGCGTGACGGCGACCTGGCCTACCTGCACGTGCACCCCGAGGGCGACGAGCCGGCGCCCGGGTCGACGTCGGGCCCCGACGTCGAGTTCATGACCGAGGCGCCCACCCCCGGCCGGTACCTGCTGTA
Source organism: Promicromonospora iranensis (assembly GCF_028994775.1). GTDB lineage: Bacteria > Actinomycetota > Actinomycetes > Actinomycetales > Cellulomonadaceae > Promicromonospora > Promicromonospora iranensis_A. The sequence goes on from NZ_JAJQMN010000007.1 coordinate 294,644, forward strand.
CCTCGACTTCAAGGTCGACGGGGAGGTGCGCACGGCGCGGTTCGTCCTGGACACGGGCGACCTGGACACGGCCGGCGCCCCGGCTGCCGGGGAACCTGCGGACCGGCCCACCGACGATACGGACGCGGACGAGCCCGCCGACGAGCACGGCGCCGGCGACTCCGACCACGGCCACTGACAAGGAGCATCATGTCCGACACCACGTCCGGCACCACGTCCGGCACCACGTCCGGCACCGAGGTCCGCACGGACGCGCCGGTAACCACCGTCGACCTCGACATCGGTGGCATGACCTGCGCGTCCTGCGCCATGCGGATCGAGAAGAAGCTCAACCGGCTCGACGGGGTGAGCGCCACCGTCAACTACGCCACGGAGAAGGCCAAGGTCACGGCCCCGGCCGGGTACGACCTCGGCGCCGTCGTCGCGGAGGTGGAGAAGACCGGCTACACGGCCACCCTCCCGGCTCCGAAGGAGGCTCCCAAGGGCGACGACGCCGCCGTCGACGCGCGTGACCTGGAGCTGCTGTCGCTGCGGGACCGGCTGATCGCCTCGGTGGTGCTCGCCGTCCCGGTGATCGCGCTGGCGATGGTCCCAGCATGGCAGTTCACCTACTGGCAGTGGGCATCGCTGACGCTGGCGGCGCCGGTGATCCTGTGGGCGGCGTGGCCGTTCCACAAGGCCGCGTGGACCAACCTGCGCCACGGGGCGGCGACCATGGACACGCTGGTCTCGCTCGGCGTCCTGTCCGCGTTCCTCTGGTCCCTGTACGCGTTGTTCCTCGGCACGGCGGGGGAGCCGGGGATGACGCACGGGTTCGAGCTGACGATCGCGCCGTCGGACGGCGCGGCCAACATCTACCTCGAGGTCGCGGCGGGCGTCACGATGTTCGTGCTCGCCGGGCGCTACTTCGAGAAGCGGTCCAAGCGCCAGGCCGGCGCGGCGCTGCGGGCGCTGCTCGAGCTGGGCGCGAAGGACGTCGCGGTGCTGCGCGGCGGCACCGAGACCCGGGTCCCGGTCGGGGACCTGGCCGTCGGCGACGAGTTCGTCGTGCGGCCGGGCGAGAAGATCGCCACCGACGGCGTCGTCGTCGCCGGTTCCTCGGCGGTCGACGCCTCGATGCTGACGGGGGAGTCGGTCCCGGTCGAGGTGGGGGTCGGCGACACCGTCGCCGGTGCCACCGTGAACGAGGGCGGACGGCTCGTGGTCCGCGCCACGCAGGTGGGCTCCGGCACGCAGCTCGCGCGCATCGCCCAGCTCGTCGAGGACGCGCAGTCCGGCAAGGCGGAGGTCCAGCGCCTCGCCGACCGGGTCTCCGGGATCTTCGTCCCGGTGGTCATCGCGATCGCGGTCGCCACCCTCGGCGTCTGGCTCGGTGGCGGGTTCCCCGCGACCGCCGCGCTGACCGCCGCCGTCGCGGTGCTGATCATCGCCTGCCCCTGCGCGCTCGGGCTGGCGACGCCCACCGCCCTCCTGGTCGGCACGGGACGAGGAGCCCAGCTCGGCATCCTGATCAAGGGCCCGGAGGTCCTGGAGTCCACCCGCAGGGTCGACACCGTGGTGCTCGACAAGACGGGCACCGTGACGACCGGCCGGATGGCGCTCCTCGACGTCGTCCTGGACGCCGGCACCGACCGGGCGGAGCTGCTGCGCCTGGCCGGTGCGCTGGAGGACGCCTCCGAGCACCCCGTCGCGCAGGCCATCGCGAAGGGCGCCACCCAGGAGATCGGCGACCTGCCCGTCCCGGAGTCGTTCGAGAGCGTCCAGGGGCTGGGCGTGCAGGGGGTCGTCGACGGGCACGCCGTCGTCGTCGGCCGAGAGGCTCTGCTCGCCGACTGGTCGCAGTACCTGCCGTCGCGCCTGGCCGAGGCTAAGGCTCAAGCAGAGGGTGAGGGTAAGACCGTCGTGGCCGTCGGCTGGGACGGCCGGGCCCGCGGCATCCTCGTGGTCGCCGACCAGGTCAAGCCGACCAGCGCGGCCGCCGTCGCGCAGCTCGTCGAGCTGGGGCTCACGCCGGTGCTCCTCACGGGCGACAACCGTGCGGTGGCTGAGCAGGTGGCGGCGGCGGTGGGCATCACAGCGGTCATCGCCGAGGTGATGCCGCAGGACAAGGCCGACGTCGTGGCCCGGCTGCAGGCCGAGGGCAAGGTCGTCGCGATGGTCGGCGACGGCGTGAACGACGCCCCCGCCCTCGCCCAGGCCGACCTGGGCCTCGCGATGGGCACCGGCACGGACGCGGCGATCGAGGCTGCGGACATCACCCTGGTCCGCGGCGACCTCACCTCGGCGGCCGACGCCATCCGCCTCTCCCGCCGGACCCTCGGCACGATCAAGGCGAACCTGTTCTGGGCCTTCGGGTACAACGTCGCGGCGATCCCGCTGGCAGCGCTCGGGCTGCTCAACCCCATGCTCGCCGGCGCGGCGATGGCGTTCTCCAGCGTCTTCGTCGTCGGGAACAGCCTTCGCCTGCGTTCGTTCGCGAGCCGCTGACAGATCCGACCACCGATCCATCGACCACCGATCCATCGACCACAGATCACCACCGAAGAGAGGACCCATCCATGGGACACGACCACGCGCACGGCGACCATCAGCACGGCGACCATCAGCACGGCGAGCAGGCGGAAGGCGCCCACTGTGGTGGCCACGCGCACTCCACCGCGACGAGCCCTCACGGCACGAACCTGCTGGGCCCGTCGGCCGAGGAGCTCGCGGAGTGCCCGGTGATGCGCGGGAGCACCGTCGTCAAGGCCGACGCCGAGGCGAAGGGCCTGTTCCGCGACTACGAGGGCCAGCGGTACTGGTTCTGCTGCGCGGGCTGCGAGGCCCCGTTCGACGCCGACCCCGCGAAGTACGCCGCGGCGGTCTGACCTGAGGTGACACCATGGGAACCATGACCGAACCAGGATCCCCCGACCTCGACGTGCCCGGGGAGGGTGACGAGCACGCCACCCACGGCTACATCACCGACAAGGCCAACTACCTCGCCCGGCTCAAGCGCATCGAGGGGCAGGCGCGCGGGATCCATCGGATGGTCGACGAGGAGCAGTACTGCATCGACATCCTCACCCAGGTGTCCGCCCTGACCAAGGCGCTGGAGAGCGTCGCGCTCGGCCTGCTCGACGACCACCTCAAGCACTGCGTGGTGGACGCCGCCCGGATGGGCGGGGCCGAGGCCGACGCGAAGGTCAAGGAAGCGTCCGACGCGATAGCGCGGCTGGTGCGTTCTTAGACGCGCCTGTCCGGTCGGACCTGTCGCCCCAGCTTCGACGCGCGACGCATGACGTCGGACGGGTAGCCCTCGCGCGAGGGCTACCCGTCCGACGTCCGACACGGGAGGCTCGGGCTCAGGCGTGCAGCGGCTGGAACGCGCCGGCCCACGCGACGGTCTGGTCCAGCAGGGTGTCCAGGGCGGGCGTCAGGTGCTCGCCCGGCTTGAACACCGAGTAGTTCTCGAACTCCGTGATCAGCGACAGCGCCACCTGCTGCCGCACCGTGGCGACCTGCAGCTCGGCGAGGATGAGACGCAGGTGCTCCGCCGCGCGGGCACCACCGACGCCGCCGTAGGAGACGATCCCGGCGGCCTTGTTGTTCCACTCGTTGTAGACGTAGTCGAGGGCGTTCTTCAGTACGCCCGAGGTGGAGTGGTTGTACTCCGGCGTCACGAAGATGTAGCCGTCGAACTCGTCGACCTTGGCGGCCCACGCCTTGGTGTGGTCGTGCGAGTACTGGCCCATCGCTGGCGACAGGGGCTCGTCGAGGTGGGGCAGGGGGTAGTCGGCGAGGTCGACGAGCTCGAACTCCGCGTCGTTGCGCTGCGAGGCGATCTCGTAGACCCACTTGGCGACGGCCTCCCCGTTCCGGCCGGGGCGGGTGCTGCCGAGGATGATTCCGATCTTGAGCATTGCTGGTCCCTGTCTTCGGTAGTGCTGCGACATGAGTGGTGCTGGTGTTCGAGGACCGGTGCCCGCCCCGTCCTGGAGCGCCGTCCCGCAGGTCGGGAAGCGGGTGTTCCACAAGGGAACGAACGCGGGGGCGAACTGGTTGGTCCAGGTGTCACAACAGCGCGAGAGCGCGGGTAATCCAGTTTTCAATCACGCACTTCGGAGTGCGTCGGTTACCGGAGAGGAACTTTTACGGACATGCCGTCGACACCGCGCGATGCGCGTCTTGAAGGCCTGGCGGCGCAGTTGCCCGGGGGTCCGTCCGCGCTGTGCGACGCCGAGACGTACGAGCTGACCAAGGAGCTGCTCGGCCAGGTGGCCGACCGGTGGACGCTGCTGGTGGTCGGGGTGCTGTCCGAGGGGCCGCAGCGGTTCTCGTCCATTCAGGCGGTGGTGACCGGCATCTCGCATCGGATGCTCAGCAAGACCCTCCGCTGCCTGCTGCGGGACGGGATGGTCACCCGCACTGCCTATGCCGAGACGCCGCCCAGAGTCGAGTACGAGCTGACCGAGCTGGGGTGGAAGCTGATGGACCTGGCGCGCGGCTTCGCGGAGTGGACGGAGAACCACGGGCAGGACGTGCGGACCAATCGGGAGCAGTTCGACCGCGAGCGGGCGTAGCGGCGAGCCGCGTAGCGGGGGGCTCGTGGAGCGGCGTGCGAGCCGGACTCACCAGGGCAGACGTGGTGCGACAACGGTGTGCCGCGCTGATCACTGGGTCCTCAGTCGCTCGGAGCGGCTGAGAGAGCGAGGTCGACGGCGTCCCGCGGAGTGGCTGCGGACCGGGGAGCATCCAGCAGTGGGTGGCCCTCCGCGTCCAGGATCTGCCAGCCGCCGAGGGTGATGACCGGCGCGCCGCGCCATCTGGCCAGTGCGACCTCGGACAGGGTGCCCCACGAACCGCCGACGACGATCACGGCGTCGGCCGACCAGACCAGGATGGTGTTGCGGGCCTCGCCCATGTTCGTGGCCGGCACGGCGCTGAGGTCCGGATTCGCGTCGTCCCGGGTACTCCCGGGGCGTATGCCGATGACGAGCCCGCCTGCCGAACGTGCGCCTGCCGGGACGGCTGCCATGACTCCCCTTGACGGAGATACCCCTCAGGGGTATACACGAACCATGAGCGCAACACGCAACCACGCCGGCCACGCAGGCGCTGCGGGGGATGGCGGGCACCTGGGTCACACCGAGCACGCGGGTCACACCGAGCACGCGGGACACACCGAGCACGCGGGTCACGGAGAGCACGCGGGTCACGGAGAGCACGGCGGCCACAGCGAGCACGGAGGTCATGCGGGTCACGGCGGCCACGCCGGCCACGGCGACCATGTCGGCCAGTTCCGGCGCCTGTTCTGGATCATGCTGGTCCTGGCCGTGCCGGTGGTCGGGTTCTCCGACATGTTCGCGATGCTGCTGGGCTACCCGCTGCCCGACACACCGCTGGCGAACGCGGTATCGCCGCTGCTCGGCACCGTCATGTACGTGTGGGGTGGCTGGCCCTTCCTCACCGGCGCCGTCAGCGAGCTCCGCTCACGCAAGCCCGGCATGATGCTGCTGATCGGGCTGGCGATCACCGTCGCCTTCGTCGCCTCGCTCGGCGCGAGCCTGGGCCTGCTGGACCACCAGCTCGACTTCTGGTGGGAGCTAGCGCTCCTGATCGTGATCATGCTGCTCGGCCACTGGATCGAGATGCGCTCGCTCGCGCAGACGACGTCCGCCCTGGACTCGCTCGCCGCGTTGCTCCCGGACGAGGCCGAGCGGGTCGAGGGCGACCGGACGGTCCTGGTCGCCCCGGCAGACCTCCAGGTGGGCGACGTCGTCGTCGTCCGGCCGGGTGGGAGCATCCCCGCGGACGGCCGCGTGGTCGACGGGCGGGCCGAGATGGATGAGTCCATGGTGACGGGGGAGTCACGCACCGTCTCACGCGGTGCCGGCGACGGCGTGACCGCGGGCACCGTCGCCACGGACTCCGGCCTGCGGGTCGAGGTGACCGCCACCGGTGACGACACCGCCCTGGCGGGCATCCAGCGGCTCGTGACCGAGGCGCAAAGCTCCTCCTCGCGCGCACAGCGCCTGGCGGACGTCGCGGCGGGCTGGCTGTTCTGGTTCGCGCTGGCCGCCGCGGCGGTTACGGCTGTGGTCTGGTCGTTCGCGGGCCTGCCGGACGACGCGGTCGTCCGTACCGTCACCGTGCTCGTGATCGCCTGCCCCCACGCCCTCGGGCTGGCCATCCCGCTCGTCGTCTCGATCGCCACGGAGCGGGCGGCCCGCGGCGGCGTCCTGGTCAAGGACCGGCTCGCCCTCGAGAGCATGCGCACCGTGGACACCGTGCTGTTCGACAAGACCGGCACCCTCACCAAGGGCGAGCCCACCGTCGCCGACGTCTCGTCGGCGGGTGGCTCCGGCACTGGCCCAATGGACGGTCCGCTGGACGGCCCGGTGGACGGCCCTGACCGCGAGAGGGTGCTGGCGCTCGCGGCGGCCGCCGAGTCGGACAGCGAGCACCCCCTGGCCAGGGCCATGGTGCGCGCGGCACGGGATCAGGGCCTCACGGTCCCGCGAGCCTCGGGGTTCTCCTCGTCGCCTGCGGTGGGCGTGACGGCGACCGTCGACGGCCACGAGATCCGGGTCGGTGGGCCGCGCCTGCTCGAGGAGAGCGGGCAGGACGAGCTGCCGGTGGCCGACGCCTGGCGCCGGGACGGGGCGATCATCCTGCACGTCCTGCGGGACGGAGCGGTCATCGGCGGGATCAAGCTCGCGGACGAGGTGCGCGCGGAGTCCGCGGACGCCGTCCGGCGCCTCCACGACCTGGACGTCCAGGTGGTCATGATCACCGGCGACGCCGAGGCGGTGGCCCGGTCGGTGGCCGACGAGCTCGGCGTCGACCGCTACTTCGCCGGCGTCCGGCCGGAGGACAAGTCGGCCAAGGTCCAGCAGCTCCAGAGCGAGGGGCGGAAGGTCGCGATGGTCGGCGACGGCGTCAACGACGCCCCCGCGCTGGCACAGGCCGATGTCGGCATCGCCATCGGTGCGGGCACCGACGTGGCCATCGCGTCCGCCGGTGTGATCCTCGCGAGCGACGACCCCCGGTCGGTGCTGTCGGTGATCGAGCTGTCGCGGGCCAGCTACCGCAAGATGAAGCAGAATCTGTGGTGGGCGGCCGGGTACAACCTGATCTCGGTGCCGCTCGCCGCGGGCGTCCTGGCGCCGGTCGGGTTCGTGCTGCCGATGTCGGTGGGCGCGGTCCTGATGTCGCTCTCCACGGTCGTGGTGGCGCTGAACGCGCAGCTCCTGCGCCGTCTGGACCTCCGCCCGGGCAGGTAGTCCCCTGCTGTGGGTGCGACCGTGTCGCACGGTCGCGCTCACCGCGGGCGGGTGGCGCCAGGGATCTTCCTCCAGCCGGGATCTACCTCGACGGGTCACGCTCGACGAGGATGTGGGCCGACGAGGATACGGATCTATGAATATATAAAAATCTTCCAATTAGGGTATTGACCCGGTCTGGTGTCTTCCTTAGCGTGGCCGACGGCGCACCGGGCGCCCGTCTGAGTCGGTCGGAGTCAAGGGAGACCTCGTGAAGCTGCTCGCCGCCAACCGTCCTGCCCTGCTTGTCGTGACAGCGATGTCAGCCCTGGCGCTCGTCGCGAGCGGGCTGGTGCTCGGAGGTGGCGCCGCGAGCGCCGCCCCGGTCCGCGACAAAGAGGCGGCCGGGTCGCCGGGCGCGACCGGCGCGGTGTCAGCGGCGGGCGACGTGCCGACCTGGCGGGTGGAGGGGCCGCGCGGCTCCGACATTGACGGCGTGCTGCGCCTGGACGCGTCGGGGGAGGTCACGCTCGACGTCGTGGCCGACGGTGCGCGGGTGCTCTCGGCCACGCGGCTGGGCCTGCAGGGCAGCGACGGGGACCTCACGACGGGCCTGACGTTCGTGGACCGTCAGGATCGGACGGTCTCGGACTCGTACACGATGACCACCGGCAAGCGGGACCGCAGGTCATTCACGCACACGGAGTCCGTGTTCACGTTCGCCGGCGCTGACAGCGACAGCGCGCAGCTCCAGATCGCGATCCGGGTGTCGGACGACGGCGTCGCCTACCGGTACCTCCTCGACGGGCCTGGTGAGCACCGGGTGGACGACGAGTCCGGCGCGTGGGAGCCGGCGGCGGACGGGCCGGCGTGGATGCAGCGGTCCTACGCGGTCAACTACGAGGCGGAGTGGATCAGCACCACCGCTGCGGCCGGCAACGGCAACAGCGGCGGGAGCGGCGACAGGACCAGCCGCGTCAACCTCCCCGTGCTCTTCCAGCAGGGTGAGCGCTACGCGCTGGTCGCGGAGGCTGACCTGCACGGCGACTACTCCGGCTCGCACCTGACGCACACGCCGGGCTCGCTGCGCTACGACGTGGAGCTGTTCGAGGGGCGGCCGGTGACCGTGACCGGCGACCTGTCGACACCGTGGCGGGTGGCGATCGTCGGCGACCTGCCCGGCGTCGTCGGTTCCACGCTGGTGGACGACCTGGCCACGCCCAGCGCGCTCGACCCGCGTGCGGAGTGGATCAAGCCGGGCCGGTCGAGCTGGAGCTGGCTGACCGACTGGGACAGCCCGCGCGACGAGGCGCGCCAGCGCGACTTCGTGGACCTCGCCGCGCGCAACGGCTGGGAGTACGTGCTCCTCGACGAGGGCTGGGACGCGAGCTGGCTGCCGCGCACCGTCCGGTACGCCCACACTCGTGGGGTGGACGTGATCGCGTGGTTCCACAGCCGTGACCTGCGCACGCAGGAGCAGCGTGACGAGTGGCTCCCGCGCCTGAAGTCCTGGGGCGTGAGCGGCATCAAGGTCGACTTCATGGACTCCGACTCGCAGGAGATCCACCAGTGGTACGACGACGTCGCCCGGGACACCGCCCGGTACGAGCTGATGATCAACTTCCACGGTTCGGCCCTGCCGACCGGTATGCAGCGCACCTGGCCGCACATCATGAGCTACGAGGCGGTGCGCGGCGTCGAGAACGGGCTGTCCCCGGAACGGGCCGCCATCGTGCCGTTCACGCGCAACGTGCTGGGGTCGATGGACTTCACGCCGGTCGTGTTCTCCCGCGACAACGACAAGTCGTCCAAGGCGCAGCAGGCGGCGATGAGCGTGGTGTACGAGTCGGGCTGGCAGCACATCTCGGACAAGCCCGAGGGGTACGACGCCGAGCCGGCCGCGATGCCGTTCCTCCAGAACATCCCGGCCGACTGGGACGACGTGCGGCTGCTCGGCGGCACGCCCGGTCAGGACACCGTGCTGGCCCGCCGGTCGGGCGACCGGTGGTTCGTGGGTGGCCTCCGTGCGGGTTCGGGCGAGCCGCTCCGGCTTCCCCTGGCCGGTCTGGCGAGCGGGCGCAAGGTGCTCGTCGACCTCCTGACCGACGCTCCCGGGAGCGGTGACACGCCGACCGGGTCAGCCACCGTCCACACCACGGTCCGGGCCACGACGGCGGACACGCTCGAGATCCCGACCGCGACCAACGGCGGCTTCGTCGCGGTCGTGTGCGCGGCGACGCGTGGACGCACCTCGTGCCTCGAGCCGGTGGAGGCACGGCCGGACGTCGCGTTCGACGTCACCCCGGCGGAGGCCGACGTCGAACCAGGCGCCACCGTCGAGGTGCGGGCCACGTTCGTGGTGGCCGACCGCCCCGTCACCGGCGTCACGCTCACGCCGGACCTGCCGGCGGGCTGGACGGCCGACCACGGGACCCGGAGCTTCGCGCGACTCGCCGCCGGGCAGGCCGCCGAGGTCACGTGGCAGGTCCAGGTGCCCGCCGACGGCGCCACCGGCACGTTCGAGGTGCCGGTCGACGTCGCCTACCGGGCGGCCGGCGACCCTGACGGAGACGGGCGCACCCGCGAGTATGTCGCCTCGAGCCAGGCCACCCTGTGGGTGACGCCGCCCGCGCTGACCGGAACGCACCACGTGTCCGACCTCGACTGGCTCGAGCAGTCCAACGGCTACGGCCCGATCGAGCGCGACCGGTCCAACGGGCAGGCCGGCGCCGGGGACGGCCGTCAGCTGAAGATCGCCGGGGTCACCTACCCGAAGGGCATCGGCATGCACGCCACGGGTTCGCTCACCACCTGGCTGGGCGGCACCTGCACGGCGTTCCGGTCGGTGGTCGGCATCGACGACGAGGTGCTGGAGACGCCGGGGGAGTCGGGCACCGGCTCGGTCCGGTTCCAGGTGTACGGCGACGGCGCCCTCCTGGCCGAGACACCGGTGCTGACCAACGACGACGGAGCCGTGGAGCTCGACGTCGACGTCACCGGGGTCCGCCGGCTGCGCCTGGTGGCGGACGACGGCGGCGACGGCAAGAACTTCGACCACGCCGACTGGGCGGACGCCCGCGTCGTGTGCGGGGAGGGCTGACTCGCCAGGGGTTCAGCAGGTGTTCAACGGGGCGCCGCGTTCGCTTCGTCCCGAAGGCCGCCGCCGGGGTGAGGGTCGGTGCATGAACATACGCATCCGCGCCGGAGCCGTCGCCTCGGCGGCCGCGCTCGTCCTGTCCAGTGCAGTGGTCTCCGTCGTCGCGGCGGAGTCGAGCCCTGTGCAGTCGAGCCCTGTGCAGTCGAGCCCGCAGCAGGCCGCCGTCCACGGCGGCCAAGGTCACGGTGGCGCCACGCCTGCCGAGCGCGCCTACCGCGACCTGCTCGACCATGGTCCGAAGGCCAAGATCCTCACGGCCGCGCATCGCGCGCAGTGGCGTGCCGCCCCGGAGAACAGCGTCCCTGCGGTGCTGGCGGCGTTCGAGGACGGCGCCGAGATCGTCGAGCTGGACGTCCGGCTCACCGCCGACGGTGTCCCCGTCCTGATGCACGACACGACCGTGGACCGCACCACCGACGGGACCGGCCGCGTCGACAGCCTCACGCTCGCGCAGATCGAGCGGCTTCGGCTGCGGGAGGGGCTCGGCGGGAGCCAGGCGGCGGTCACCGACGAGCGTGTCCCCACGCTCGAGGACGCCATGCGGCTCGCGAAGGACCGGGGCCTCGTCAACCTGGACAAGGGCTGGCCGTTCCGCGAGGAGATCTGGGACGTACTCGTCGAGACCGGCACCGTCCGCAACGGCATCTACAAGTCGGACGCGCCGGTCGACCAGGTCCAGGAGTTCCGATCAACGCACCGGGACGCCGTCTACATGCACATGGTGACGGACGCGAACATGGCGCCCGTGGAGCAGTTCGGCGACGACCAGCCCGTCGCCTACGAGGTCAACTTCGACAGCACCGCGGACGCCGTCGCGCGCCGGCCGTTCCTGGACCGGATCGCCGGGAAGAGCCGCGTGTGGAGCAACACGATGTGGAACGGGCTGTCGGAGCGGATGACCGACGAGGCGTCGCTGATCGACCCGCTGCGCGGCTGGGAGGCGCTGGTGCGCGGTTACCGCACCACGATCTTCCAGACCGACGACGTGGTGAAGCTCGAACGCTGGCTCGCGACCGGCGTCGGCGACCCGCTGCCGCGTGGTGGCGTGCGCGTCCAGGCGGAGGACTTCCTGCCCGGTGAGGGGGTCGGGTACCACGACCTGGACACCGCGAACCGGAGCAACCTGCAGATGCGGCCTGGTGAGGGCGTGGACATCCAGGACCTGGACGGGGCGGTCAGCCTTGGCTGGATGCGCGGTGGTGAGTGGCTCACGTACGAGGTGGTGGTCCCGCGGGCCGGCACGTACGAGGTCTCGGTCCGGGCCTCGTCGCCGTACTCGCCGGCCGGCGCCTACACGGTGGCGTTCGACGACGGCACGCCGAGCGCCCCGGTCGCCGTCCGGAACACCACGAGCCACGCGAAGCAGGAGCTCCAGCCGAGCGGCGTGACCCAGCGGCTCACCCGGGGCACGCACACGCTCCGGATCAGCCTGCCCGAGGACGCCTACCAGAACTGGAACCTCGACTACGTCCAGCTGGACCCGGTGCGGCGCTGACCCGCGTCCCGATGCCGGTGCTGCCGGTCAGATGGCGGTCAGTCGCCGTCAGATGCCGGTCAGGTGCGAGGTCACCGGCCGGAGTTGCATAGGCTTCGGGTCATGACGACACATCGCTCGGAGACGGGGGCGGCGCCGTGGGTGGCCTGATGGGACTGCTGGACGATATCGCCGCGCTGGCGAAGCTGGCGGCGGCGTCGATCGACGACGTCGGGGCCGCGGCCGGCCGCGCGACCGCGAAGGCGGCGGGTGTCGTCGTCGACGACACCGCCGTGACACCGCAGTACCTGCGCAGCGTCGCGGCCAAGCGCGAGCTTCCGATCGTCTGGAAGATCGCCAAGGGCTCGATCCGCAACAAGCTGCTCTTCATCCTCCCGGCGGCGCTGCTGCTGAGCCAGTTCCTGCCATGGCTGCTGCCGATCATCCTCATGATCGGCGGCACCTACCTGGCCTACGAGGGCGCGGAGAAGATCTGGCACAAGGTCTCGGGCCACCACGACGCCGTGGTGCCCGCCACGGAGATCAGCCCTGAGGCCGAGAAGAAGATGATCGCGGGCGCCGTGCGCACCGACCTCATCCTGTCGGCCGAGATCATGGTGATCGCGCTGGCCGAGGTCGCCGGCGAGGCGTTCTGGTCACGGCTCATGATCCTGGTGGTGGTGGCGTTCGTCATCACCGTCATCGTCTACGGCATCGTCGCGGCGATCGTGAAGATGGACGACGTCGGCCTGCGGATGGCCCAGTACGACTCCGGGTTCGCCAAGACGTTCGGCCGCGGCCTGGTCAAGGCCATGCCGAGGGTGCTCGCCGTGATCTCGGTGGTCGGCACGATCGCCATGCTCTGGGTGGGCGGGCACATCCTGCTCGTCAACCTCGGCGCGGACGGCACCGGCTGGATACCGGCGCCGTACGAGTGGGTGCACCACCTCGAGGTGGCGATCCACGACGGCGCCGGCGCGCTGGGCGGCACCCTCGGCTGGCTCTTCAACACGCTGTGCTCCGCGATCGTCGGCCTGATCGTGGGCGCCGTCGTCGTGGCCGTGCTGCACCTCCTGCCCTCACGGAAGAAGAAGGAGGAGGAGTCGGTCAGCCACTGACCGGCGTGCGCACCGAGCCGAACGCCATGCGCCGGCGCAGCGTGAAGCCCAGGCTCTCGTAGAGCCGGATCGCGTTCGTGTTGCCCGCCGAGGCGTGCAGCATGGCGCGAGCGCCGCGCCGGTGCAGGTGGTGGACCACGTCCAGCACGAGACGCGTGGCCAGGCCCTGCCCGCGGTACCGCTCGTCGGTGGCGACGGCGCTGATCTCGGTCCAGCCGGCGGGCCGCAGGCGCTCGCCGGCCATGGCCGCGAGGTGGCCGTCGCGGCGGATCCCGACGTACCGGCCCAGCTCGTAGGTGCGGGGCAGGAACGGGCCGGGCTGGGCCCGCGCCACCAGGTCCAGCATCTCGGGGACGTCGGCGGCGCCGAGCACCACCGCCTCGTCGTCCGGCCGGCCCTGCAGGCGTTCGGTCTCGACGAGCTGGACGCCTTCGAAGGGCTCTCCCCGCTCCCAGCCGGGTGGCAGCGCCACCGACTCCGGCGGGGCGGGGAACTCGGCGCCGTATCCGACCAGGTCGATCACCGCGTCCCAGACGCCGGGGTCGTCCCAGCTGCGCACGGCGGCGAAGGGTGAGACGTCGGCCGGGTACCGGCGGGCGAGGTCGCCGCCCTCCGCCAGGTGCGCGTGCGCGCCGACCAGTGCTGACCACGCGGGGTTGTCGAGCACAGGGTCGTCGAGCACGGTGTCGTCGAGCACGGTGTCGTCGGCCCCGGGGCGGCCGGTGCCGATGTCCGAGCTGGTGATGGTCATACGAGATCTCCGGACGTGAGGTTCACGTCCATCACCAACTGCCGCCCGGCCGGACGCATTCCGGCCGGTCCGCCCTCAGCCCTGTACGGCTCCGCGACGGGTGCGGGCGCCGGTCTTCGGAAGATGGCGACGATGGTGACGACCAGCGCCACGACGACCGCCGTCCTCGCCTCCATGTACCCGGCGATCCCGGTCCCACGAGCCCCCGAGCTGTCCCGGCTCAGCACCGCGGCGGAGCGCTCGACCGGCGCTCGCGGAGCGTGGCGGCGATCTGGAGCTGTACCGCCTCCGTGCGCCCCTCGAGCCGTTCGAGCAGGAGGCGCGCCGCCTCGCGCCCCATCAGCACACCGCTCTGGTCGACGCTGGTGAGCGAGACGAGCGGGTGCCGGGCGATCGGGATGTCGTCGTAGCCGACCACCGACACGTCGCGCTCGTCGAGCCCCGCCTCAGCGATGGCGCTCAGCACGCCGATCGCGAGCGTGTCGTTGCCCGCGAAGATCGCCGTCGGCGGCTCGGGGGAGTCGAGGAGCTTCCGCGTCGTCGCGTGCGCCTCCGACCCGTCGAACAACGTGTGGATCACTGACGGCTCCAGGCCCAGCGCCTGCATGCGGTCCCGGTAGACGGCGGTGCGTACGACGTGCGGTTCGTCGCCCGCCTGGCCGGCCCAGGGCGGCTCGGGCCGGGACGGGTGGATCGTCAGGTGGGTGATCCGCCGGTGGCCCTGCTCGACGAGGTGCGACATGACCTGTTCGGCGCCGGACCGGTCGTCGCCGGTGATCGTGTCGTAGCGGTCGGACCGGTCGTGCCGCCCGATCATCACGACGGGAGTGCGTTCGGCGATCCGTTCGAGCCAGGCGGGGTCGACGCGGGGCGAGATGGCGACGATGCCGTCGACCTGACGGTCCGCGAGGCTGTTGATCGCCACGTCGCTCTTCTGGTCCCGGCCCAGCGGCGCGATGATCATCTGGTACGGGGTCTCGGCGAGGGCCTCGGTGGCGCCGTCGACGATCATCGTCAGGAAGTCGTTGCCGACCTGGGGGATCTCGAAACCGAGAGTGAAGCTCGCCCCGCGCATGGCGCGGGCGGCGACGCGGGGGCGGTAGCCCAGGCGTTCGATGGCCTCCTCCACCTGCGCGCGCATCTTGTCGCTGACGCCGTACGCGTTCCGGATCACCTTGGACACGGCGGCCCGGGAGACGCCGGCCTCACGCGCGACGTCCTGGATCGTCGAGGGGCGCGGGCTCGCGCCCGATGACTGTGCCGATGCCGACCGCGATGCCGATGCCGACACCGGAGACAACGGGCCGTCCGGCTGGGGTTCTGCTGAGGTCACGGCTGTGTTCCCGATTCTGTAGACCGGTTGACACTCTATCCGGCCCTCGCTTAGCGTGAAGCCGCTGAAAGGATTCATCGTCGGGAGTGTAGATCGCTCTACGATCCTTTCGCTCTACAAGGAGGTAGAGAGATGTCCCACGTAATGCGTGAACGAAGCATCCGCCGTCGTGCGGCAGTCGCGGCCGCGGCGGTCCCGCTGCTCGTCCTCGCCGGATGCTCGTCGACCGGTGCGGCCGACGGAACCACCGAGATCACCTTTCTCACGAGCAACGACGCGCCGAACCCGGAGACGGCGGAGGCCCTGGCCGAGGCGTTCGAGGCGGAGCACCCCGACGTCTCGGTGACCGTCGAGATCCGCCCGGGCGGCACCGAGGGGGACAACCTGGTCAAGACCCGCCTGTCCACGGGGGAGATGGCTGACGTCTTCTACTACAACTCGGGCTCCCTGCTGCAGGCGCTCAACCCGGACTCGTCGCTCGTCGACCTGAGCGACCAGGACTGGGTCGGCTCGCTCACCGAGGAGTTCGTCCCCGTCGTGAGCACCGACAACGGGACGTACGGCGCGCCGCTGGGTGCGTCCTTCGCCGGCGGCGTCGTCTACAACCGGGCGGTCTACGAGGAGCTCGGGCTGACCGTCCCGGAGACCTGGGACGAGTTCATGGCGAACAACGAGAAGATCGCCGCCGAGGGTGACGGCGTCGCGCCGGTCATCCAGACCTACGGCGAGACCTGGACGAGCCAGCTCTTCGTGCTGGGCGACTTCGCCAACGTGCTCGCGATCGACCCCGAGTGGGCCGAGCAGTACACGGCGCACCAGCGGTCCTACGCCGAGGAGCCCGCCCTTCTCGGGTTCCAGCACCAGCAGGAGGTCGCGGAGGCCGGCTACTTCAACGAGGACTTCCCGTCCGCCACGTTCGCGGACGGCGCCCGGATGGTCGCCGAGGGCGAGGGCGCGCACTACCCGATGCTTTCCAGCGTGGTCCAGACGATCGTGCAGAACACGCCGGAAGCCGTCGACGACATCGGGTTCTTCGCGCTGCCCGCCGCGGAGGCCGGGAACACCCGGGCGACCATCTGGCAGCCGAACGCCCTCTACGTCCCGCGGTCCACCGAGGGCGCCGAGCTCGAGGCGGCGAAGGAGTTCGTCGCGTTCGTCAACAGCGACGCGGGGTGCGAGATCCAGAACGAGATGCTCCCGCCCGCAGGGCCGTACGCGGGTACGTGCGAGCTGCCGGAGGACGCCCCGCCACTGCTCGCCGACATCCAGGCGTACTTCGACGAGGGCAGGACGGCGAACGCGCTGGAGTTCCTCAGCCCGGTCAAGGGTCCGAACCTGGAGAAGGTCACGGTCGAGGTCGGGTCCGGCATCCGCAGTGCGGAGGACGCCGCCGCGTTCTACGACCAGGACGTCGAGAACCAGGCCAAGCAGCTCGGCCTCGAGGGATGGTAGGCGCGGGATGACGGCGACCGTCACGCCCCAGGTCCGGCCCAACAGGCGTCGCCGTCGGGCGGCGGGCTCCACCTCGGCCACGCAGCGCACCATCTATCCGTCGTGGTTCTACCTGCCCGCCGCGGTGCTGTACCTGGTCTTCTTCGCGGTGCCGACGTTCGCGTCGTTCTACTTCAGCCTCACGCGCTGGACGCTGTTCGACACCGAGTTCATCGGCCTGGAGAACTACGTCCAGTTCTTCTCGGAGCCACAGCTCTCGCGCGGGTTCGTGAACACGCTGGTCTACGGCTTCGTGACGTCGGGCGCCAAGGTGGTGCTCGGGCTCGCGCTCGCCGTGCTGCTCACGTCGCAGCTCGTAGGACGCGGGTACCTGCGTTCGGTGGTGTTCTTCCCGGTGCTGGTCTCCACGATCGGCGTCGGCATCACGTTCAAGGCCCTGCTCGACCCGTTCGACGGCGTCGTGAACACGATGCTGGCGGCGTTCGGCATCGACGGGCCGGGGTGGTTCACCGACCCGGCCCAGGCGCTGCTGACGATCGCCGCCGTCGACGTCTGGAAGGGGCTCGGGATCGCGACGCTCATCTACATAGCGGGCATCGTCGCGATCCCGCAGGAGTACTACGAGGCCGCACGGGTCGACGGCGCGAGCCGCTGGCAGCAGTTCCGCTCGATCACGCTGCCGCTGGTCCAGCCCGCGACGGCGACCGTCATCATCCTGTCGCTCATCGGAGGACTGCGGTCGTTCGACCTGATCTGGGCGACCACGGGCGGCGGACCGGGCTTCACCAGCGACGTCATCGGATCGGTCATCTACAAGCAGTACCAGGCGGGCTTCTACGGGCTGTCCACCGCGGGCAACGTGATCCTCTTCCTGGTCGTCACGGCGGTCATGGTGCCGATCTCGATCCTGCTGAACCGTAAGGAGGTCGACCGATGACGCGCACCGGGTCCAGAGGCGTCTCCCTGGTCGCGGGCATCGTGGCCATCCTCGCGTCGGTGGTGGTCTTCGTCGTCCCGTTCGCGTTCATCTTCCTCACCGCCTCGAAGGACGCGTCGGAGGCGTCCCGGCTCGAGTTCTCCTGGCCGCAGGACTGGGCGTTCGCCGAGAACCTCGCCGAGGTGCTCGCCACGCGCGACGGCGTGGTCGTCCGGGCCTTCGTGAACAGCACGGTGCTGACCGTCGTCAGCGTCGTGATCATGGTGATCCTCGCGGCCATGGTCGGGTACCTGCTGCAGCGGCGCAGCTCCCGGCTCAACCCGCTGGTCAGCTTCCTCGTGCTGGCGGGCCTCATCGTGCCACCGGCTGTCGTGCCGACGATCTGGGTGCTCCAGGGGCTCGGGCTGTTCAAGACCATGCCCGGCCTGATCCTCATCGAGGCGACGTTCGGGCTGTCGTTCTGCATCCTGCTGTTCCGCGCGTTCGTCGCGACCATCCCGCGCGAGCTGGACGAGGCGGCCATCATCGACGGCGCGGGGCCCCTGCGGCTCTTCTTCTCCGTCGTCCTGCCGCTGCTGCGACCGGTGATCATCACCGTCGTCGTGGTGCAGGCGGTGGCCGTGTTCAACGACTTCACCAACCCCCTGTACTTCCTGCCGGGGGACGAGAACGCCACCGTCCAGCTCACGCTCTACAACTTCCAGAGCCAGATGGTCAGCCAGTTCAACCTGCTGTTCATGGACATCCTGCTGATCACCATCCCGCCGCTCGTCATGTACATCTTCTTCAACCGCCAGATCGTCGCCGGCATGACGTCCGGCGCGGTCAAGGGCTGAGAGAGGTTCACCTGTGAACAACGAGTCCCCGAGCACGATGCCGGTCAGCACGATGTCGGTCAGCCGAGTGCGCGTCGAGCGCCGTACCGACGGCAATTTCGCCGACACCCCGACCCCGCGGCTGAGCTGGACCGTTGAGTCCCCGCAGCCCGGCTGGTGGCAGGCCGGCGCCGAGGTGCGGCTCGACGGCGGACGGGCCGGCGAGCGGGTGGCACGCCTGGACACCGACGAGTCCCGGTTCGTGCCGTGGCCGTTCGAGCCGCTGCTGCCGCACGCGCGTCACACGCTGGAGGTGCGGGTCACCGGCGTCGACGGCGGCACCTCGCCCTGGAGCGAACCGGTCGCCGTGCAGGCGGTGTTCCTGGCCGACGGCGAGTGGGTGGCGCCGTTCGTCGGGATCGCCGACCCGCCGGAGACCGCGGCGCCCGTCCTGCTCCGGACAGATCTCGACCTCGACGGTGACGTCGCCCGCGCCACCCTCTACGCGTCGGCGCACGGCGTCTACCAGGTGGAGATCAACGGCCACGACGTCGACGACGCGGTGCTCAAGCCCGGCTGGACCGCCTACCAGCACCGGCTCGTGCACGAGGCGACCGACGTGACGGCGCTGCTCCGGTCCGGCGCGAACGCCGTCGGCGTCCGCCTGGCCGGTGGCTGGTGGACCGAGCGGTACGGGTTCCACGGCACCGCCCGGGCGTTCTACGGGGAGCAGCCCGCCGTGGCGGTGCAGCTGCACGTCGAGCTCACCGACGGGACCGTCCGCACGCTGGTCACCGGGCCGGACTGGCGGGGTTCGGCGGCCGGGCCCGTCGTGGCAAGCGGCATCTATGCGGGTGAGCGGGTCGACGCGGGCCGCGCGGTGCCCGGCTGGAGCCGGCCCGGTTTCGACGACTCGGCATGGCCCGCGGTACGGGTGGAGACGCCGCCGGAGGCGCTGGACGCCGTGCCCGAGCCCGCGATCGCGGAACCGGTGCGGCGCGTGGACGAGCTCACGGTCCGGGACGTGATCACCACCCCGTCGGGGCGTACGGTGCTGGACTTCGGGCAGAACCTCGTCGGCCGGCTCCGGGTGCGTGTCACGGGGGAGCGTGGCCAGGTGATCACACTGCGGCACGCCGAGGTGCTGGAGCACGGGGAGCTCGGCGTCCGCCCGTTGCGGCACGCCGCGGCGACCGACCACCTCGTGCTGTCGGGCGGCGACGACGTGCTCGAGCCCGAGTTCACGTTCCACGGCTTCCGGTACGCGGAGGTCGACGGCTGGCCGGGGGACCTGGACCTCACGACCGCCCGTGAAGCGGTCACCGCCGTCGTGATCAGCAGCGACATGCGCCGCACCGGCTGGTTCGAGTGCTCGGACGAGCGGGTCAACCAGCTGCACGAGAACGTGGTCTGGGGGATGCGCGGCAACTTCGTCTCCCTGCCGACCGACTGCCCGCAGCGCGACGAGCGCCTCGGGTGGACCGGCGACATCCAGGTCTTCGGCCCCACGGCGAGCTATCTGTTCGACAGTGACGCGTTCCTCGCCTCGTGGCTGCGCGACGTCGCCGCCGAGCAGGCCGACCGCGGCGGCGTCTGCCCGATCGTCGTGCCGATGGTGCTGCCGTTCGGGGCCAAACCAGCCGCCGCGTGGGGTGACGCCGCCACGGTCGTGCCGACGACCCTCCTGGACCGGTTCGCCGACCGGCGTGCGCTGGCCGAGCAGTACCCGAGCATGCGGTCCTGGGCCGATGCCCTGCTGGCGCTCGCCGGTGACCGCCTGCTGTGGGAGGGCATGTTCCAGTTCGGGGACTGGCTCGACCCCGACGCGCCGCCGGACGACCCCGCGGGTGCGAAGGCCGACCCCGACATCGTGGCGAGCGCCTATCTGGTGCGGTCGCTGCGGCTCGTCGCCGCGGCGGCGCGCGAGCTCGGCGACGGCGAGGGGGCCGGCACGTACGGTGACCTGGCCGAACGAGCGCGGCAGGCGTGGGTGCGCGAGTACACGACGCCGGCGGGACGGGTGGTCTCCGACGCGCAGACCGCGTACGCGCTGGCGATCATGTTCGACCTCGTCGACGAGGCGACGCGGGCGCGCATGGGCGACCGGCTCGCCTGGCTCGTGCGCCGGGCCGGGTACCGCATCGGCACCGGGTTCGTGGGCACGCCGATCGTCCAGGACGCGCTCACCTCGACCGGCCACGCCGACGTCGCCGCCCGCCTGCTGCTCCAGACCGGGGTGCCGTCCTGGCTGTACGCCGTGACGATGGGCGCGACCACCGTCTGGGAGCGGTGGGACAGCATGCTGCCCGACGGCAGCATCAACCCCGGCGAGATGACGTCGTTCAACCACTACGCCTTCGGCGCCGTCGCCGACTGGCTGCACCGCACGGTGGCCGGCCTCGCCCCGGACGCCCCCGGCTACCGCAGGCTGCGGATCGCGCCGGTCCCGATCGCCGGGCTGAACCGGGCGGCCACCCGGTTCGAGACGGCCTACGGGACCGCCGAGGCGGGCTGGACGGCCCAGGACGGCCAGATCGTGGTGCACGCGGTGGTGCCGGCCAACACGACGGCGCTGGTGGTGCTGCCGGGCACCGTAGCGGGCGCAGTTGCGGGCACAGTTGCGGGCACAACAGCGGGCGAGCCCGCAGGCGGGATCGTGGTGGGCTCCGGCCGGCACGAGTGGACGGTGCCCGACCCCCGCGGGCGGACGGAGCCCCGCGCCGTCACGCTCGGCTGGACGCTCGGCGAGATCGCCGACGACCCGGAGGCGTACGAGACGGTGCTGGCCGCCGTCGACGCCCTCGGCGAGGAGTGGCACGGCACGCTGCGCTCGCTCCGGGAGTGGACCGACCAGCGCACCCTGGAGGACGAGCTGGTGCGCCTGCCGCCTGCCGCCGTCGACCGCCTGCAGGAGGCGCTCGACGGGCTCAACTCCCGCCGGACCGTGCGGGTCTAGACGGAGTCCTTGGTGATGCTCCACCCGCCGTCGACCGGCAGCTCGACACCCGTGACGAACGACGCGCGGTCCGAGCAGAGGTAGGTGATGGCATCGGCCACCTCGGACGCCTGGCCCAGGCGTCCGAGGGCGGTCGCCCCGGCGGCGCTCGCCCGCTCGGCCTCGCCGACGCCGTCCCAGTGGGGCGTGAGGACGGGGCCGGGCAGCACGCTGTTGACCCGCACCGCGGGGGCGTACTCGGCGGCGAGCTGCCGGGCCAGCCCGGTCATCCCCGCCTTCGCGGAGGCGTAGGCCGCACGGCCCGGCAGCCCGAAGCGGGCGTGCACCGACGAGACCATGACGACCGCGCCACGGCCCGACGCCGACAGGTCGGTCAGCAGCGCGCGGGTGCCGAGGTAGGCGCCGGTCAGGGAGACCCGGATCTGGTGCTCCCAGCTGGTCAGCGGAGTGTCCTCGAGGGACGCGACGGTGGTGGCGTACGCGTTGTTCACCAGGATGTGCGGCGGTCCCAGCTCGTCCCGGCAGCTGGTGGCGGCCTCGGCCCAGGCCGCCTCGTCGGCGACGTCCATGACCGACGCCGCGGCGCGGAACCCGGCGTCGCGCAGCTCGTCGCGCAGGTCGAGCACCGTCGGCGAGACGTCGACGAGGAAGAGCCGGGCGCCCTCCTCGGCGAGCCGCCGGGCGGTGGCGGCGCCGATGCCTCGGGCTGCGCCGGTGACGACGGCCGTCCGGCCGTCCAGTTCAAGCGTCGGTTCAAGCGTCGGTTCAAGCGGCATTGCCATGCGCCCATCCTGCCCGACGCGACTGCTCTTATTACCACTATTCCGATACGTTGACATGAGGGTAATCTGTTCGTACGCTCCTCGACAGGTCAGGCCAACGTCGGCAGACCGAGGAGGAGACGGACAATGAGGTTCGGGCAATGAAGCTCAGCAGAACTACGACCAGCACGCCCAGCACGACCGGCACGGACGCCCTGCACGACCCGGAGGTCCTCGCCGGTCTGGTCGACGCGGTGCGCGAACGGCTCGGCGAGGCGGTGGCGGACGCCGTCGCGCGCTGTATGTCGGACACGCTCGCGCGGACGATCACGCGGCATCCGGACGGCACGGCGTTCGTGATCACCGGCGACATCCCGGCGATGTGGCTGCGGGACTCCACCACGCAGCTCGCGCCGTTCCTGCACCTCGCGGGCACGGACGCCCGGCTCGCGGACACGATCGCCGCCGTCTCGCGGCGGCAGCAGGCCTCGATCCTGCACGACCCGTACGCCAACGCGTTCAACGACGGCCCCACCGGCGACGGGCACCGGGACCGGACCGGCGATCCGGAGACCGGCCAGTCGCCGTGGGTGTGGGAGCGCAAGTACGAGATCGACTCCCTCGCGTACCCGGTGCAGCTCGCCTACGACCTGTGGCAGATCACCGGCCGGACCGACCACCTCACGCAGCTCGGCCAGGTGGCGCGGACGATCATCGGCCTCTGGCGCACCGAGCAGCGGCACGACGAGGCGTCCCCGTACACGTTCGAACGCACCGACTGCCCGCCGTCCGACACCCTGGTGCGGGACGGGCGCGGATCCGAGACCACGTTCACGGGAATGACCTGGGCGGGTTTCCGGCCGAGCGACGACGCCTGCCGGTACGGCTACAACGTGCCCGGCAACGCGTTCGCCGTCGTGGCGCTCGGCTACCTCGTCCGTCTCGCCTCCGAGGTGCTGCACGACGACGCCCTGGCCGACGACGCCGCCGCGCTGCGCTCGGACCTCGAGCGCGGCATCCGGGAGCACGGCGTCGTCCAGGGGCCGCGGGGCGAGCCGGTGTACGCGTACGAGGTGGACGGTCGCGGGGGAGTGCTCCTGGCCGACGACGCCAACTCGCCCAGCCTGCTGTCCCTGCCGTTCCTGGGTTGGTGCCGCGCCGACGACCCGCTCTACACCGCCACCCGGGACCTGATCCTGAGCGACGCCAACCCGTACCACTACACCGGCACGGCGGCGTCGGGCATCGGCAGCCCGCACACGCCCGAGGGGCACGTCTGGCCGATCGCGCTCGCGATCCAGGGCCTGACCAGCACCGATCGCGCCGAGCGCCGTCGGCTGCTGGACCTGATCCTGACCACCGACGCGGGCACGGGTGCCGTCCACGAGTCCTTCCACGTGGACGACCCGGGCACCTACACCCGCGAGTGGTTCTCCTGGGCGAACGCGATGTTCTGCGAGCTCGCCCTCGAGACCGCGGGGCTGCGGACCTACCGGCGTCCGGCGCTTGAGTCGGCCACCGAATCAGCCACTGAGCCAGGCACCGAATCAGCCACTGAGCCAGGCACTGATCCCGGAGCCGCACGATGAGCGCCGCCGTGAGCGCCACCCGGCGCCAGCAGACCATCAGCGCGTGGATCTTCCTGGCCGTGCCGGTGGCGCTCTTCGCGGTGTTCCTGCTGCTGCCGGTGCTCATGGCGATCGGGCTGAGCCTCACCGACTACGCCGTCATCGGCGACTTCGAGTGGGTGGGCCTGGACAACTACGCGCGCATCGTCGACGACCCCATCTTCTGGGTGGCGGTGCGCAACACCGCGCTCTACACCGTCCTTTACGTGCCCGCCGGGCTCGTCGTGTCGCTGGGTACCGCCCTGCTGCTCAACCGCAGCAGCCGGGTCTCGCGTGTCTTCCGCACGCTGTTCTACATCCCGGTCGTCTCCTCGACGGTCGCCACCGCCGCGATCTGGTTCTGGCTGCTCAACCCGCAGTACGGCCTGCTCAACGCCGTGCTCGGCTGGTTCGGCATCAACGGGCCGGCCTGGCTGTACGAGTCCCGCTGGGCGATGATCGCCATCGTCATGATGAGCGTCTGGGCCGGGTTCGGCGCCAACATGATCATCTACCTCGGCGCGCTGCAGGGCGTGCCGGGAGAGCTCGTGGACGCTGCCCGGGTCGACGGCGCCGGAGCGTTCCGCGTCTTCTGGCACGTCACCCTGCCGGCCATCTCCCGGGCCACCTTCCTCATCCTCACGCTGCTCCTGATCGCCGCGTTCCAGGTATTCGACCAGGCGTACGTGCTCACCAAGGGCGGGCCCGGCAACTCGACGCTCACCCTCGTCTACT
Organism: Promicromonospora iranensis; assembly: GCF_028994775.1. GTDB lineage: Bacteria > Actinomycetota > Actinomycetes > Actinomycetales > Cellulomonadaceae > Promicromonospora > Promicromonospora iranensis_A. The sequence goes on from NZ_JAJQMN010000007.1 coordinate 318,984, forward strand.
ACATCTACGACCGTGGGTTCGGCCGCCTCGAGATGGGCTACGCCTCGGCGCTCTCGTTCGTGCTGTTCCTGGCGATCCTCGTGTTCTCGATCGCCAACGCGCGGGTCACCGGACGGGAGAACGACAGATGAGCACCCTCGCCACCGCCCCGGTCGGCACACCGGCGCCTACCCCCACCACCGTGAGCACCGAGTCCCGGCCGCCGACCGCCCGCGCGGTGCTCGGCAGGACCGTCTGGACGCTCGCCGTCGTGCTGATCAGCGTCACCACCGTGATGCCGCTGATCTGGACGTTGTCGACGTCGCTCAAGCCGGAGGGCGAGATCCTCTCGTCCTACCTGCAGCTCGTCCCCGAGAACCCCACTCTCGCGAACTACACAGCCCTCTTCACCGACGGGCCCTTCGGGCGCTACCTGGCCAACTCGGCGATCATCGCGCTCGGCGGCGTGGCCACCAACCTGTTCTTCGGCGGGCTGGCCGGGTACGCCCTGGCCAAGCTCAGCTTCCGGGGCCGCGGCGTCGTCTTCTCGCTGTTCCTCGGCTCCATGATGGTGCCGGGCATCATCACGATGGTGCCGACGTTCCTGGTGCTGCGCCGGTTCCCGCTGGTCGGTGGGAACGACCTCTTCGGCGAGGGCGGCGCGGGCTTCATCAACAGCTACGGCGCCGTGCTCATCCCCTTCGCCGCCGGTCCGTTCGCCGTGTTCTTCATGCGGCAGTTCTTCCAGGCCCTGCCGGACGAGCTGGGCGACGCCGCGCGCATCGACGGCGCGAGCGAGTTCCGCATCTTCTGGAACATCTACCTGCCGCTGGCCCGAGCGGGCCTGGCGGTGCTGGGCGTGCTCACGTTCCAGGCCGGCTGGAACAGCTTCCTGTGGCCGCTCATCGCCCTGAACGACCCGGAGATGCTCACCGTCCAGGTGGGCCTGGCCGGGTACGTCAACGAGTACCAGACGGAGTACGGGCCGCTCCTGGCCGGCACCATCCTGGCGAGCCTGCCGGTACTGATCGTCTTCATCTTCGCCCAGCGCTACATCATCGAGAACTTCGCCCACTCGGGAACGAAGTGAGCGACGTCGCGTCGACGGACAGCTCGACGGACGACTCACGAACGATGCAAACGAAACTGCAAAGGAGCAGAGTCATGAAGCGTGCTACACGAATCGCCGGGGCGCTCGCCGCGGCGGCGGTCCTGGCAGGGACCCTGAGCGCCTGCGGCGGCGGGTCCGACGGCGGCTCGGGAGGAGGCCCCGAGCAGGTCACCTTCTGGGGTTCCTGGTCCGGTGCCCAGGCCAAGCAGCTCCAGAAGCAGGCTGACGCCTTCAACGCGGCGCAGGACGAGTACGAGGTCAAGTACGTGGGGCAGGAGCTCGTCGAGGAGAAGCTGCTCACCGCGCTGGCCTCGGGCAGCGTGCCCGACGTCGTGCTCTGGGACCGGTACGCCACCCCGCTGTACGTGCCCAAGAACGCCCTCGCGCCGATCGACGAGTACCTGGAGGCCGACGGCGTCGACACGGCACAGTTCTACGAGCAGGCGATGGGCGAGCTCGTCGTCGACGGTGAGACCTACGGCCTGCCGCTGCTCGTCGACAACCGGTCCCTCTTCTACAACGCCGACCTGCTGAAGGAGGCCGACGTCGAGCCGCCCACGGACTGGGACACGCTCAAGGCGGCCGCCGAGGCGACCACCGTGCGGGAGGGCGGCAAGCTGAGCGTCGCCGGCTTTGCCCTCGACGACCCGGGCCTGTTCAACATCTGGCTCAAGCAGGCGGGCGGCCAGATGTTCAGCGACGACGGTACCGCCACGGCGTTCAACAGCCCGGAGGGCCTGGAGGTGCTCGAGTTCTGGCAGAGCCTGCTCGACGCCGGCGTGTACGAGCCGGGCTTCGGCGAGGGCGTCGACTCGTTCGCCGAGGACAAGCTGGCGATCAAGTACGACGGCCCGTGGGCGCTGACCGCGCTGGACGAGGCAGAGACCAACTACGGCATCGTCCAGCCGCCCGTCGGACCCGACGGCGACCAGGGTGCCGGCATGGGCGGCTTCGGCCTGGTCATCCCGCAGGGCGCCGAGAACCCGGACGGCGCCTGGGAGTTCATGAAGTGGTGGACCACCCAGCCGGCCAACGGCGTGGACTTCGCGAAGATCTCCGGCTGGATCCCCGCGAACGTCGAGGCGGCCAACGACCCGTACTTCACCAAGGACGACCGGTACCAGGCGTTCATCGAGACCATGGAGTACGCCGAGGTGCGCTCCAACATCCCGGGCGCCTCCGACGTCGAGGGCAAGGCGCTCATCCCCGCGCTGGAGCGGTTCCTGGGTGGCGAGATCGACGCCCGGACGGCGCTGGGCGAGGCGCAGGAGCTGGGCGACCGGATCCTCGCGGACAACGCGCAGTGACCGACCACCTGCAGTGACCACCTGCAGTGACCACGCGTGCCACGCGTCCCGCCCGGGCGCGTGGCACGCGCCACCACCAGCGCGTGCCACGCGCAGTAAGGACGCCCCACACAGCCATGGACAACCCGAACTCCGCCACCCCGAGCCCGGCCCAGACCTCCGCGGACCCGAGTAGCCGCTCGAACCCGTGGTCCGATCGCGCCGACCTGGCCCAGCGCAGCCTGGACCACTTCTTCGGCACGGCCGAGCCGCAGCTGCTCGACAACACCTACCCGGTCGGGGACAACTCGACGTTCAACTACTGGTGGCTGGCCCACGTCATCGATGCGCGCCTCGACGCGTTCGCCCGGACAGGGGATCAGGAGTGGCTGACGGCGGCCGAGGCGACGAGCACCAACCTGCGCGCCCGCAACGAGGGGTCGCTGTTCAACGACTACTTCGATGACATGCTCTGGTACGCGCTGGCCCTGGAACGACTGGCGCGTGCCACGGGCCGGAACGAGCCGCTGGACGACGCACGCGCCATCTGGGAGCACGTCGTCGAGCACGGGTGGAACGACACCCACGGTGCGAGCGTGGCCTGGCGCAAGCAGCAGCCCTACTACAAGAACACACCGGCCAACGGCCCGTTCGCCATCCTGTCCGCGCGCCTGCACGGGCACGATCCCGACCCGAGGTACCTGGACCACGGCACGGTGGCGTTCGACTGGATCACCGCCACGCTGGTGGGGCCTGACGGGTTCGTCGAGGACGGCATCAACCGCGGGGGCGACGGCCGCATCGACACCCAGTGGCGCTTCACCTACAACCAGGGCCTGTACATCGGTGCCGCGGTCGCCCTCGACGGAGTACTGCACGAGCCGGAGCTGGTGGGCCGGGCGCTGCGTACCGCCAGGACGGCGCTGGCCGAGCTGGCGCCCGACGGAGTCGTCGGCAGCGAGGGTGGCGGGGGCGACGAGGGCCTCTTCAAGGGCGTGCTCTACCGGTACCTGGGCACGCTCCTGGACCGGATCGGCCCGACGTCGTCCGACGCCGCGCCGCTGGTGGACTTCGTCCGCACGAGCACCGACCGACTGTGGGAGACGAGCCGACGCGACGGGTACCTGCTGGCGGGCGGTGACTGGCGTCGTCCCGCGGAGCCGCCGGTCTTCTACTCGAGCCAGCTGAGCGCCGTCATGGCGCTCGAGCTGCGTGCGTCGCTCGAGGCGCGGCGATGACCCGCCGCACCCGGTGGGGCACGGTAGATTCATCTGCCACGTCCGATCGGTGAAGGGGCACGTGTGAGCCAGCCGCTCTACCTCGAGGTGTACGAGAAGCTCCGCGAGGCGATCCATGCAGGCACCTACGGTGTCGGCGACCGGATGCCCGCCGAGGCCGAGCTGACCAAGCAGCTCGGGGTCAGCGCCATCACGCTCAAGCGCGCGATGGACCTGCTGCGCGCCGACGGCTACATCACCCGGCGGCCCCGGCTGGGCACCGTCGTCGTCAGCGAGACCGCCACGAACGCCGTCAGCACCGGGAGCGGACCCACCCCGTTGATCGGGTGCGTCCTGACGGACTTCGACGACACCTTCGGCACGCGGGTGCTGGCCGGGCTGCTCGACGCGTCGAGCACCGTCGCGAACCTCGTGATCAAGCGCAGCCTGGGCAACCGTGAGGCGGAGGACGACATGGTGCGGGGCCTCGTGGCCGACGGCGTCCAGGGGCTGGTCCTCGAACCGAGCTCGTCGCAGTACGTGGCACCGGCGGTCCTGGAGCTGATCACCCAGTCGTTCCCGGTGGCCATCCTCGACCGGGTGTTCGACGGTGTCCCGGTGTCGTCGGTCTGCTCCGACAACGTCTCGGCGGGACGCCAGGCCGCCGACGTCCTGTTCGCCGCGGGCTACGACCACGTCGGGCTGGTGTCGGCCGCCAGCAACGTCTCGACGGTGCAGGACCGGTTGGACGGCGTCGTCGCCGCGCACGCGACCCGGCACGTCCCGTTCGACCCGGCCCACCAGTTCCGGCAGGTCCGGTCCACGGTTCCGGGCAGTGGCGTCTCGCCCGACGACGACATCGCCGAGCTCGAGAAGTTCCTCGCCACCAACCCCGGTCTGACAGGGCTGGTCGCCACGGAGTACAACATCGCCGTCCTGCTCCGCGAGGCCGCCCAGCGGGCCGGACGGACCGTCCCCGGTGACCTCGGCATCGTCTGTTTCGACCACCCGGACGCCTTCTACGACAAGGCTCGCTACCGGTTCACGCATATCCGGCAGGACGAGTCCCGCATGGGGCACGAGGCGGTCGACCTCGTTCTTCGCCAGATCCGCGGCGCCGGGCAGGTCAGGAAGGTCACGCTGCCGACCGAGCTGGTGCAGGGCAGCTCGACGCGCTGAGGCCCGTTCCGGATCGGCAGATCCACGTCAACAGATGGGTGCATTTAACCCTTTCCTCCTATAGGTTTTGAGACGAATCCGGGACGCAACGTTGCACCCGGGGGAGGAGCTCATCGATGTCGATGCTGCGTCGCATCCGCCTTGTCCTGATCAGCCTTGCCGTCGTCGTCGGTCTGCAGCCGGTCGTCGCGGTGCAAGCCGCCACACCGCCGGGGGATCCGACGTCCTCCGGCTCGACCGAGGTCGCCCGCGCCCGCGTCGCCACCGAGGTCCTGCTGGACTCGTACGACGAGCAGAAGGCCTGGTTCCCGTCGAGCTGGTGGAACTCCGCCGTCGCGCTGCAGACCATGGGCGACTACATGCTGCGCACCGGCGACCGGAGCTACGTCGACGAGCTGGACCACAGCTTCGAGACCAACAAGGGCCCGTTCCCGGCCGGCGAGCGGTCGACCGACGAGATCTACGGCAACTTCACGAGCCGCGCGATCGACGACGCCGGGTGGTGGGCGCTGAACTGGGTCACCGCCTACGACCTGACCGGCGACCAGAAGTACCTCGACATGGCGGGCACCATCGCCGACTTCATGCACGGGTTCTGGGACCCGAGCACCTGCGGCGGCGGGATCTGGTGGAACGAGGAACGGACCTACAAGAACGCCGTCACCAACGGCCAGTGGATCCGGCTGACGGCCGAGCTGCACAACCGCATCCCGGGTGACACGGCGTGGCTGGAGCGGGCCGAGGAGGCCTGGGACTGGTACACCGCCAGCGGCATGATCAACGCCGAGGGCCTGGTCAACGACGGGCTGACCGACGACTGCGCCAACAATCGCGACACCGTGTGGAGCTACAACCAGGGCCTCGGCATCGGTGCCGCGCTCGAGCTGTACCGGGCGACGGGAGACGCGGAGCTGCTCGGCGCCGCGCGGGAGCTGGCCGACGCGGCGCTCGGATCTGACGCGCTGGTCACCGGCGGGGTGCTCACGGAGTCGTGCGATCCGCTGGGGCGGACGTGCGACGACAACCAGAAGCAGTTCAAGGGCATCTTCATGCGGTACTTCACGGAGCTGGCCGACACCACGGGCGACCCGCGCTACGAGGAGTTCGTGGACCGCCAGGCCGAGTCGATCTGGGCGAACGACCGCGACTCCGCGGAGCGGCTGGGCCTGCGCTGGGCGGGTGCGAGCACCGAGGCGTCGCCGAACGTCTTCGACTGGCGTACCCAGGCCAGTGCCCTCAGCGCGTTGATCGCCGACGTCCCCCAGGACGCGCCGAGCCGGTCACTGTCCGCGACGATGTCCCCGACGCAGCTGGTCGTGATGCCCAGCCCTGGCGCGACGTCGGCGGTGCGGACCGCGGTCGAGGTGGCGGCGACGTCGGACGGGCGGCCCGTGCGAGCCGACGTGCGGGTCAGCGGTCCGGAGGGCTGGACGGTGGACCCGTCCCGGAGCCGGGTCCGGCTGGCCCCGGCGGGCGACGGCAATCCGGCCCGGTCGAGCGTCCCGCTCGACGTCACGGTGCCCGCGAACACCCCTGACGGCAGCTATCCGCTGACCGTGACGGTCACGGCGAAGCCGGGGCTCAGCTACACCACGAGGGTCACGGTCCAGGTCGCGAGCACCATCGACTTCGACGCCGGGTCGACGGAGGAGCTCGCGTGGCTCTGGGACGCGGGCGGCTCCGGCCTGAGCCATGTCGGGAGCCGGTTCGCCGACGGCACCAGCCATTTCGTCTACAAGTTCCCGTTCCCCGCCGAGGCCACCTCCGCCGAGGCGACCCTGACCATCGACAACCAGTACGTCGTCGAGATCGGTCCTGACGGCGAGACCTGGACCACCGTGCTGGCCGAGGACGAGCCGATCAGGGACGGCTCCAACAAGGCTGACCACACCCTTGACCTGACGCCGCACCTCGGTCCGGACAAGGCCGTCTACATCCGGGTGACCGACGCCTTCCCCGAGGACGGCTGGGGCGGCGGGGTCTATCACGTGTCGGCGCAGTTCGGGACGTCCTGACCGGCCGGCGAACGGTCGGTACCCACGACCGTCGCCGCGGGACGGGCGGCGGCCACGGGACAGGCGATGGCTACTTGACAGACGGTGGCAAGTACTTGCTACCGTCTGTCAAGTGAGCACAGAGGAGCACGTAGCGCTGGCCGGCGAGCTGCTGAGCCTGGTCGAGCGCCGGATCATCGACCCGCTGGAGATCCTGTTCGGCTCGGACGACCCGGATGGTGCGGACGGTGCGCACCGGGTGAACGACGTGGTCGCGCCCGTCAGGGAACGAGCACGCATCGAGGCCGAGGTGTGGGCCGCGCAGCTGTTGGGGAGGGACGAGCGGCTCGCGGGACGCACCGCGGCACGGCTGATCGCCTCGCTCTTTCCCGCCGACGGCCCGTTCGACCCGCCCGACGAGTGGTGGAGCACGGCCTTCGGCCGGGTGGTCGCCCAGCGGATCGGGCATCCGGGCCGGACGGCGGTGTCGTTCGCCGTGGCGGGGGCGATGCTCGGCATCACCCGGCAGGGGGTGCACGACCTCGTCAAGCGCGCGAAGCTCGCCCGCCACCCCGACGGCGGAGTGACCACCGCGTCGGTCCAGGCGCGACTCAACCAGCCGAAGGGGTTCCATGTCGCACGACGTGACGGTCACTGACCACGAGATCCCGATCGCGGTACGGGACTCCGGCACGGACGGCCGGCCCGTCCTCCTGCTCCACGGTCTCGGCGGCACGCTGGAGGCGTGGACGCAGCTGGACCTCGGCGGGTGCCGGACCGTGGCCATGGATCTGCGCGGCCACGGTCTGTCCGGTGACGGACCCTGGGAGTGGGAGCGGGCCCTGGACGACGTCGAGGCGGTGGTGCGGAGCCTTGGCCTGGGCGACCCCGCGGTCGTCGGGCACTCGCTCGGCGGCATGCTCGCCGTGCAGTGGGCCCTGCGTCATCCGGACTGCCCCGCCGTCGTGGACCTGGACGGGCTGAGGTCCGCGGAGAGCGACGTGGAAAACTATCCGGGGATGGATCCCGCCATGCGGGACCAGGAGCTGGCGAACCTGAAGGCCGCCTTCGACGCCCAGGCCATGGCGATGGACCGGCCACTGCCGCCCGAGCTGCGGGCGATGTTCCCGCAGCGGGCGCTGGTCGAGCGGGACGGGCAGACCTACGGCAGGCCCGCCGCACGGCTCCTGGAGGAGGTCCGGTACACGCCCGAGTTCCGGGACACGATCCCCCTGCTGCGTCAGGTCGCCTGCCCGACCCTCGTGGTGATCCCGACCCATGACCCGCCCGGGATGCCGGGCGGGGACCTGATGGAGGCGTTCCGGCGGGGTATCCGCCGCGACCTCGCCGGGCTGCCGGACCACATCCAGGTCAGGGAGCTGGAGGCGAGCCACGGCATGCTCGCCGAGCGGCCCCGGGAGCTCGGCGACCTCATCGCCGGGTTCCTCCGTGCGGGCGGCTGAGCGGTCCGCCGCGGCTGTTCAAGCCGTCGAGCCGTCAGGCCGCCTGGTGGGCCGAGGACAGGGCAGGCTGGGGCTCGGTGACGGGCTCGCCGGCCTGCTCGGGGCCTTCGTCAGCGCCCCGGCCAGGGCCCTCGGCAAGGTTCTGACCCGCGCCCGGACCGGCGTCCTGCGGGTGCTCCAGCGGCCGGACGCAGTCCAGCGCGTGCGCCAGCGTGTGCTGCGTGATGCCGCCGTGGTCGACTTCCTCCTGCAGCGCGGTCATGACCTGGTCGGCCGCCACACGCACCGGGATCTGGGCCTTGTCGGCGGCGTCGAGCAGGATCTGGGCGGCCTGGTCCTCGTCGCAGCGACGCGCCACCACGACCACGCTCTTGGCCCGTTCGATCATCGCCTCGCCGAGAAGGGCAGGGGAGACGAGCTCGTCCACCCGGTCGGGACGGTCGCTGTCGAAGCCGAAGCCACCCCCGACGTCGTCGGCGAAGGTGCTACGAGGCTGGTTGACGGATGACATGTGAACCTCCCAGATCCCCTGCGGACCTGGAGCCACTTCATGACTCCCGAGTTCCTGAGTATAGAGCGCTTCGGACGATTCGGACAGGGCCTCATCGTTCGGCAGCATTCGGCAGTATGGGGGTATGAGTTCATCAGATGTCAAAACGGACCTCGCCTCCACCATCGCCGAGGTCGAGGCCCAGGAGGCCGAGCTGGTCCTGACCACGTTCACGCACGAGGAGGCCTGGCGCCTGGGCGCCCGGCTCGTCGAGCTGGCGACCGAGCGCGATCTGCCGGTGGCCGTGGACATCCGCAAGGGCACACAGCAGGTGTTCCACGCGGCGCGGCCCGGCACGACCCCGGACAACGACTCCTGGATCAAGCGCAAGGTGCGGGTGGTCTACCGGTTCGGGGCGTCGTCGTACCTGGTGGGGCTGCGGGCCAGGGCGAAGGGGAAGGACTTCAACGCCGACCAGGGCCTGCTGTTCCAGGAGTACGCCGCGCACGGTGGGGCCTTCCCGGTGCGCGTCGCGGGCGTCGGCATCGTCGGCGTCGTCACCGTGTCAGGCCTGGCGCAGCAGGACGACCACGCTCTCGTGGTGGAGGCGCTGCGTGAGCTGGTGGCGCCCCAGATGTGACACCTGATATGTGACACCTGGCGACCGCCGACCCGCGGTGGTCCGTCTCGGCTCGGGCTCGGCTCGGGCTCGGCTCGGGCTCGGCTTGGTCTCGGCTCACCCCGAGACGGACCACCGCTGGTTGTCCCCGGCGTGGCAGTCGTACACGATCACCGGCGTCTCGTTGTCGGTGGCCGCGCCGGAGACGTCCAGGCACAGTCCCGTGGCCGCGTTGCGCACCGTGCCGTCGGCCTGCGGTGCCCACTGCTGGTTCGCGCCGCCGTGGCAGGTCCAGATCGTCACCGCGGCCCCGGACGTCCCGCCGCTCGGGTCGTCCAGGCACATGGAGCCGAGGGCGCGCAGCTCCCCGGAGGGGGACGCGGTCCACTGCTGGCTCGCGGTGTCGTTGCAGTCGTAGAGCTGCAGCGCGGCGCCGTCCGTGGCCGTGCCACCGGGGATGTCGAGGCACCGGCCGGACGCCACGCCCTGGAGCGTCACCACCGCCGGAGCGGGTGGGGTCGCGCTCGGGGTGGGTGACGGGTCCGGGCTCGCCGAGGCGCGCGGGCCCGGCGCCGGCGAGCTCGCGGACGCCGACGGGGACGTCGACGGGGACACCGACGCGTCGGCCGCCCCCTGTGGGTCGGAGGCGTCCCGCGTCAGCACCCACACCGTGCCGATCACCGCCGCGAGCGCCAGGACCACGGCGAGCGCCCCTACGAGCATCCCGGCGGACAGGCGGCGGCGCGGTGTGACGTGGTCGTACATCCTGACGTTTCCTTTCGGGCCCTGACGTCGTTCGCGCGGGCCAGCCGCACCCTACTGCGTCGTCCGCGCGGGTAGGTTCGACCAGGAGACCAGGCGAGCAACGCGTCGAGACAGGGTGGTCGAGACGCCGGAAGGCTCAGGACCCGCTGCCCACCACGACGTCCCGCACCCAGGCGGAGCCTTCCGGACGGAAGCCGACGCTCCGCAGGTACGCGAGCTCCCCGGGTCCGGCCTGCGGCACGACGACGCGGTCGAACCCCTTGCCCGCGAAGATCCCGCTGCGCCGGTACACGAACTCGCCGGGCGTGAAGTCGCGGAACCGCTTCGTCACCCAGTCGAGCTCGACGACGCCGACTCCGTCGCCGGCGTCGCGCACCTCGACCACGCCGACCGTCTCGTCGCCGCGCTGCACGAGGAACGCCGACCGTTCCTCTCCGGGCTCCGGCACGGCCACGAACTCCGGCGCGACGCTCGCGATGTCGGCGGCATGGGTGCGCAGGACGTGCAGCAGGTAGGCGTCGTCGGGCGCCACCTCGACGACCTCGTACACCGCGGCGTCGTGGCGCTCCCGGTTGAGCCGCAACAGCCAGTAGATGTTGATGAGGCTGATCGCGGCGTTCATGGCGGCGAACGGCCAGATCCCGAGGAGCGCGTTGTAGGTGGTCGCGACGAGGGAGCCGATCAGGTTGAGCCAGCGGAAGCGGAGTACGCGTGCCTGCGTCAGGGACAGGACGACGAGGACGGAGCCGACCCACCCGGCGATCTCGAGCCAGGGAAACATGCCCCGACCCTAGGCGCACTCACCAGGACCAGCCGCGCGAGCTGAGCTCCAGCTCCTCCCGCAGCCGTTCGCCCGCCGCGGCGCGCTCGTCCGCACGCAGCGGCGCCGGACCCGTCGGCAGGCCCGCGAGCCGGCACGCCTCGCGCAGCAGCGCGTCGTACGCGCTCTGGACGGCGAACCAGTGATGGGCCCGCGCGTACACGTCGGGGTCCTCCTCGACGCGGCGCAGCTCCGCCGCGAGCTCGCCGAGCCGGACCTGCAGGCGCAGCGTCACCAGCGGGTCCGGCGCGCGTGCCGCACGCGGTAGGAAGTTCCAGGTCATGACGCGTCACCGCCACGTCGTCGTCGCAGTGCTGGGGACATGTCCAGCGTAGGTCCGCGGGGCCGCCACGGCTACGTGACGGCCCCGCGGATCCGGTCGGCGTCGCGGTGTCAGCTACCCCCGGGCAGGACCAACGTGCCGTCGATCCGCACCGGGACGACCGGGGGACCGTCCCGCAGCTCCCGGGGGAGCGCGTGGTGGGGCGCCTGCTGCCACGCGAGCGGCCGCAGGAACCTACGGATCGCCGTGGCACCCACGGAGGTGTGCAGCGTGTTGGTCGACGGCCACGGACCGCCGTGGTGCTGCGCCCAGCTCACGGCGACGCCGGTCGGGTAGCCGTCGTACAGCACGCGTCCGGCCCGCGCCGTGAGCACAGCCCGTGTCGCGGGCAGGTCGCGGTCGTCCTCACCGGCGGTGAGGATGCTCGCGGTGAGCGACCCCTCCACCTGCTCGACGACGGTGACCGCCTCGGCGTCGGAGTCGTACCGGACGACGACGGCGAGCGGGCCGAAGCACTCCTCGACGAGCTGTGGCGTGAGCGATCCGGCGGTGACCTCCAGCAGAGCCGGCCGGGTGGCTCCCGGGCCGGCGCTGCTCCCGCGGGCCCGGACGGCGGCCTCCGAGGTGCGGGCCGTGACGCCCTGCTCGTACGCCGACGCCATGCCCGCGGTCAGCGCGGGCCGGGCGGAGGTCTGCTCGATCACCTCGGCCAGAGCCGCCACCAGCCGATCTCCTGCCTGGCCTGCCGGGACGAGCACGAGCCCTGGCTTGGTGCAGAACTGGCCGCCGCCCTGGAGCACCGAGGCGGCGAGACCCGTGCCGTAGCCGTCGGCGTTCGTCCGCGCCGCGCTCGGCGTGACGAGCACGGGGTTGATGCTGCTGAGCTCCCCGTAGAACGGGATCGGCGTGGGACGCGCCGCCGCCGCGTCGGCGAGCGCCCGCCCACCGCCGAGCGAGCCCGTGAAGCCCGCGGCCCGGACCGCCGGATGGGACACGAGCAGCAGGCCCGCGTCGAAACCGTGCACGAGCGCGATGGTGCCCCGCGGCGCGCCGCAGAGGGCGACGGCCCGCTCCGCGAGCCGGGCGACACGTTCCGACGTCGCCGGGTGCCCCGGGTGCGCCTTCACGACGACGGGGTTGCCGGCGGCGAGCGCCGACGCCGTGTCACCGCCGAGCACCGAGAACGCGAACGGGAAGTTGCTCGCCGCGTACACGGCCACGGGTCCGATGGGCACCAGCATCCGGCGCAGGTCGGGTCGGGGGCCCATCGGGGTGGGGCCCGCGTGGTCGATGGTCGCCTCGAGATAGCCGCCGTCGCGTACGACGTCGGCGAAGAAGCGCAGCTGGAACGCCGTCCGGGTGAGCTCCCCGCCGAGGCGTTCCCGGCCGAGGGCGGTCTCCCGGTCGGCCTCCGCGACGAGTGCCTCCCGGTCGTCGTCCAGTGCGTCGGCGAGCGCCTCCAGGAGCTCCGCACGGCGCTCGCGCGGCCAGGCGGCGAGCACGTCCGCTGCCGTTGCCGCGTGCTGCAGGAGCGCCGCGAGGTCGTCCGGGCCGGTCTCCCGCGGTGCGGGGCTTCGGGTCACATCCATGCCGTCGACCCGTCCGCTCGCACGGGGACCTTGCGTTCCCAGTGCACCCAGTCGTCCTGGGTCAGCGCCGCCTCGTCGATCTCGATGCCCCAGCCGGGTCTGTCAGGCCGCAGCTCGAGATGCCCGTCCACGGGGACGTAGGGGTCGTGGCACCACGACACCTCGTCGGGCTTGTACTCCAGCACCGAGAAGTTCCACGTCGCCGCGGCGAAGTGCACGTTGGCCGCCGTCGCGAGCGGGCCGAGCGGGTTGTGCGGGGCGACGGGGACGTCGTGCGCCTCGGCCAGGGTGGCGATCTTGCGCATCTGCGTCAGCCCGCCGACGACGCAGATGTCGGGCTGGATGATGTCGGCGCCCTGCACGCTCAGCAGGCCGAGGAACTCGTTCGGCGAGTACAGCGACTCCCCGGTCGCGAACGGGACCGTCATCTCCGCGCGGATCCGTCCCCACGCAGGGAGGTACTCGGGACGGATCGGCTCCTCGAGGAACATCGGCTCGTTCGGCGCCAGCGCCGCGGCGAGCTCGACCGCCTGCCGTGGCTCCCAGAGGCAGCCGTGCGCGTCGAACGCGAACTCCCACTCGTCGGGATGCGCCTCGCGGATGTCCCCGAACCAGTCGCCGAGCTCGCGCGCGACGAGCCCGAACCGAGACCGGTGCAGGTCGCGCCGGTAGGGGCTCAGCTTGAAGGCGTCGACGCCGAGCGTCGCGTGCAGCTCGGCGGTGCGGTCCCGCAGCTCGGCGACGTCGGGGGCGGAGTAGAGGCCCGCGTAGACGCGGACCCGGTCCCGCACCCGGCCGCCGAGCAGCTGGTACACGGGCACCCCTGCCGCCTTCGCCGCGATGTCCCAGAGCGCGTGGTCCACCGCGGCGATGGCGGCGAGGCCGAGCGCCCCCTGCGGGAACCGCGCCGACTGGTGCAGCAGCTGGTTCACGAAGGCGACGCGGGACGCGTCGATCCCCGCGATCTGGTCGGCGATGAACTCGATGATCGCCGGGTAGGCCAGATCAGGGCCGTGGTTGTAGATCTCCGCCCAGCCGTCGATACCGTCGTCGGTGGTGATCCGCAGCAGGACACGCGGACGGTCGCCGACGCGCTGCAGGTAGGTGGTGAGCCGGTCGATCTTCATGCGCGAACCTTCCGGTCGTTGCTGGTTGAGCTCTCGCTGTTCCGGTCGTTGCTGTTCCGGTCCTCGCTGTTCCAGTCCTCGAGGATGCGCGCGACGTCCGCCCGGTCGGCGTCCGGCAGCGTCGTGCTCGGGGGCCGGACCGACCGGTCGCACAGGCCCAGCTGGTGCATGGCCTCCTTCACCACCGAGACGTTGTCCGCCGACCGGTCCCGCGCCCGCAGCTGCTCGAACTGGCGGATGCGGCGCCACACGGCCGCTGCACGCGTCGTGTCGTCCTGCCGCAGCGCGTCCAGGAGACCGAACGAGATCTCCGGTGCCACGTTCACCAGGCCGGACGTGAACGCCCGCGCACCCGCCTGCCACGCCGACGGCGCGTACGACTCCGCCAGGCCCGCTATCCAGAGCAGGTCGGCGTCGGTCGCCTGCACCGTCTCGGCGAAGGCGACGGGATCGGGCACCGAGTACTTCACCCCGACGACGTTGGGTGCCTCCTGGGTGAGCGCCGCGATGTCTGCGCCCCGGATCGCCGGCGAGCTCACGTACGGCAGGACCGCGAGACGTGGCACGGCGCTCGCGACCGCTGCCGTGTACTCGACCCATCCCCGGCGGGACATGTACGGGAGGACCGGCTGGTGCACCATGATCGCGTGTGCGCCGAGCTCGGCGGCGTGCCGGGCCTCCGCTCGTGCCGTCGCGGGGTCGAGCCCCACGCCCACGATGACCACGGCGCGGTCGCCGGCGACGTCGGTCACGGTGCGTGCGACGTCCGCACGCTCTCGTGGCGACAGCGCGTAGAACTCACCGGTGTTGCCGTTGGGCGTGATCGCCTCGAGCCCGGACCCGATGAGCCGTTCGGCGAGCTCGGCGGTGAGTGCGAGGTCGACGTCGCCGTCGGGCGCGTACGGGACGACGGGGATGCCGACCACCGTCTCGAGCCGCGCGACGACGTCGCTGTGCCCGGTGCTCCTGTGTCCGGCGCTGGTCTGCCCAGGGGTGTGCCCGGTCATGATTCTCCGTTCTGCGAGGGGATGACGGCGTCCTGCCGGGTGTCGAGCTGCTGGACCGGCTTGATGCGCACCCAGAAGCCGTAGATCGCGGCGCTCACGAGGCAGCTGACCGCCGCGAGCACGAGGGGCCACTGGTAGGAGCCGCCGGAGGCCGTCAGTGCCAGGCCGATGGCGATGGGGCTGATGAGGTTGCCGACCTGCGACCCGAAGTTCTGGAAGCCGGCCAGGGAACCGACCCGCTCGGGGCTGGGGGAGACCTCGGCGGGCAGGCTGAGGATCGCCGCCCCGGCGAAGGAGTGCGCCGCGCTGGAGACGGTGAGGACCACCATGAGGACGACGTTGCTCTCCACGAACGGGCTGAAGCCGATGCACGCGCTGAGCACGAGGCCCGAGATGATCGGCACCTTGCGGGCGACGTTCGGGGACAGGCCGGACGCGAGCATCCGGTCCGAGACGATCCCGCCCAGCACCGTCGACCCGATGGCGATGACCGCGGGCAGTGCCCCGACCATCCCGAACTCCGCCTCGGTGAACCCACGCTCGTTGAGCAGGTAGCTGGGGTACCAGGTGAGGAAGAACGCGCCGGCGAGCGACCGGAACACGTAGCCGAGCATGAGCGCCCACGTCTGGTTGTCGCGCAGCAGCGCACTCCACCGCACGGGCTCCCCGGAGTGCCGCACCATCTCGGCCTGGTCGGAGCGGATGTGGGCGAGCTCCGCGGCGTTCACACGCCGGTGGTTCTGCGGGGCGCGGTAGATCGCGAGCCAGCCGGCGATCCACAGGATCCCGACCGCGCCGATCGCGACGAAGGTCCATCGCCAGCCCGCGAAGACCGCGATCCACGTGACGATCGGGATCGAGAGGGCGGAGCCGATCTGCTGGCCCATGTCGAACAGGCTGGAGGCGAACGCCCGCTCGCGGCGCGGGAACCAGGTGGAGACCACCTTGATGTTCGCGGGCTGCACGGGTGCCTCGCCGATTCCGAGGCCGAGCCGGAAGACGATCAGGCTGGTGACGCCGGTCGCGAAGGCGGTGAGGGCTGTCCACAGCGACCACCAGCCGACGGCGATCGGGTAGATGACGCGCGGCCCGAACTTGTCCAGGAGCCAGCCGGACGGCACCTGGAACAGCGCGTAGGTCCAGAAGAACGAGGACAGCAGCACGCCCTGCACAGCAGGGCTGATGTGGAAGTCCTCGGAGATGAACGGCAGGGCGACACTGAGCGCCGCCCTGTCGAGATAGGCGATGGTGAGCCCGAGCGCGGAGAACGCGACGATCGTCCAGCGCATCTGGCTTCGCCGGGCGCGCGCCGCGGTGGGCGCGGGCTGCTGAGTACCATTGAGCATCGTTGCTCCTTGTTCATCGATTGGTTGATCGATTGGTTGATCGAGTGGTTCATCGAGTGACGTGCGTGCTCCGTCTCGGAGCACTCGCTTCAGAGGTGCGGCCCGGGAACTTGGCGGTGAACGGGCCGTACCTCGCTGATCAGGTGCGGCGGGTCAGACGGGTTCTCCTCCCTGCCGGAGCCGGTCGAGGAAGCCGGCGATGTGCCGGCGGGTCAGGTCGGCCGCGAGGTCGGCGTCGGACGCCTCCGCGGCCGCCAGGATCTGGGTGTGCTCCTGCGCCTCGTCGCGCCAGCTCGGCTGCCGCGCCCAGGTGGTGACGGCGGCGAGCGCCGCCTGGTCACGCAGGCTCTCCAGGATGCCGACGAGGATCGGGTTGTCCGCCGCCGCCCACAGCGCCGCGTGGAACGCGCGGTTCGCGAGGCTGCGCTGCGCGGGCTCGGTCGTCTCGTCGGCGAGCTCCAGCGCGGCGCGCGCCGGCGTGGTGTCCACGCCGCCCAGCACGCTGCGCCGCGTGGCCTCGGGCTCCAGCAGGAGCCGGGTCTCGTAGATCGCCACCGCGTCCGCCTGCGTGAGCTCGCGCACACGGACCCCGACGTAGGGCCGCACGACGACGAGCCCGCTCATCTCCAGGGTCTTCAGCGCCTCGCGCACCGGAGTCTTCGACATCGCGAGCTCCTGCGCGAGGTCGGCCTCGACCAGCGGCTGTCCGGCGGCCAGGCAGCCGCTGAGGATGCCCTCCTTGATGGTCGCGAGGGCGTGCTCCGTGCGGGAGGGCAGGGCGGTCGGGTGGGGCAGAAGGGGCGGCGTCGTCGGCACGTCGTACATCATATATGAGACCCGAGGGTGTTTCGTGCCGACGCAGTCGGAACCGGCGGGCGAGGCGCGCGGCGCCCGCCGGGGTTTCCCCGCGGCGCTTACCCCGCGGCGGCTACCCCTCCGCGTGCAGCGCCGCCAGGATCCCCTCGCCGTAGCGCTCGAGCTTGGCCTGGCCGACGCCGCTGATCCCGCTCAGCGCATCGAGGTCCGCCGGCTGCTCGGTGGCCACGGCACGCAGCGTCGCGTCGTGGAACACCACGTAGGCGGGCACACCCTGCTCCTTGGCCGTCGCGGCCCGCCAGGCCCGCAACCGTTCGAAGACCGGCTGGTCGGCGTCCGACAGCGGCGCCGCTTCCGGCCGGGTGCCGCCGGAGCGCGCAATCCTGCGCGAACCGCCCGACGCCGGGCGGGGATCACGCCGCAGGCGGACGTCACGCCGCCTGCCCAGCACCTCCGCGCTGGCCTCGGTGAGCATCAGCGTCCCGTGGTTCGAGTCGACCTCCAGCAGCCCCAGGGCCAGGAGCTGGCGCGCCACGGACCGCCACTCAGCCTCCGACAGGTCCTCGCCGACGCCGAACACCGTCAGGCTGTCGTGCCCCCACTGCGTGATCTTCGGCGTGGACTTCCCCCGCAGGATGTCGACCACGTGCCCCACGCCGAACCGCTGGTTGCGCTCGCGGTCCAGGCGGAACACCGCGGACAGCAGCTTCTGCGCCGGAACGGTGCCGTCCCAG
The DNA here is from genome assembly GCF_028994775.1 of Promicromonospora iranensis. Taxonomy (GTDB): domain Bacteria; phylum Actinomycetota; class Actinomycetes; order Actinomycetales; family Cellulomonadaceae; genus Promicromonospora; species Promicromonospora iranensis_A. The sequence goes on from NZ_JAJQMN010000007.1 coordinate 336,809, forward strand.
GCCTCCGGCGGGTTCTGACAGGTGTCGCACGTGCCGCAGCTCCCGGCGTGGTCCTGGCCGAAGTAGCGCAGCAGCTGGGCGCGGCGGCACTCGACCGTCTCGCACAGCGCGAGCATGGCGTCGAGGTGCGCCGAGAGCTTGCGGCGGTGGGCCAGGTCGCCGTCGGACTCGGCGATCATCTTGCGCTGCTGGACGACGTCGGCCAGGCCGTACGCGAGCCACGCCGTCGACGGCAGGCCGTCGCGGCCCGCGCGCCCGGTCTCCTGGTAGTAGCCCTCCACCGACTTGGGGAGGTCGAGGTGGGCGACGAACCGGACGTCGGGCTTGTCGATGCCCATGCCGAACGCGATGGTCGCGACCATGATCACGCCGTCCTCGCGCAGGAACGTCGACTGGTTCGCCGACCGTACGTGCGCGGGCAGGCCCGCGTGGTACGGCAGGGCGCGGATGCCCTGGTCGGTCAGCTGCTGGGCGGTCTTCTCCACCGACGCGCGCGACAGGCAGTACACGATGCCGGCGTCACCCGGGTGCTCGGTGCGCAGCAGGTCCAGGAGCTGCCGGCCCGGGTTGTCCTTGGGTACGACCCGGTAGGTGATGTTGGGGCGGTCGAAGCTGGCGACGAAGTGCCGGGCCTCGTTCAGGCCGAGGCGGGTGGCGATCTCCTGGCGGGTCTGATGGGTGGCGGTGGCGGTCAGGGCGATGCGCGGCACACCGGGCCAGCGCTCGGCCAGCTCGCTCAGCCGCAGGTAGTCGGGCCGGAAGTCGTGGCCCCACTGGGACACGCAGTGCGCCTCGTCGATGGCGAACAGGGCGATGGTGCCCTGGTCGAGCAGCCGCGCGGTGGACTCGACGCCGAGCCGTTCCGGGGCCAGGTACAGCAGGTCGAGCTCGCCCGAGCGGTAGGCCTGTTCCACCGCGCGACGCTGGTCCGGGTCCTGCGTCGAGTTGAGGAACCCGGCTCGTACGCCCAGCGCGTCGAGCGCGTCCACCTGGTCCTGCATGAGCGCGATCAGCGGCGAGATCACCACGCCTGTGCCGCGCCGGACGAGCGCCGGGATCTGGTAGCACAGCGACTTCCCGCCGCCGGTCGGCATGAGCACGAGCGCGTCGCCGCCGTCGGCAACGGTGTCGATGATCTCCTGCTGCTCCCCGCGGAAGGCGTCGTAGCCGAAGACGTCGCGCAGTACGTCGAGCGCGGTGGCGGTCGGGTGTGCGGCGACGTCCGGAAGAGTCATGGCCGCCAGTGTGCCAGGGACCGCTGACACCGGCGTCCTCGCGTGAGGTCCGGCCTGCGGTGCCGCACGGGCGTGTCAGACCCCGTCCGTAAACTCCCGATATGCACAGATTTGATGGGGAAATGGCAGCTCTGGATGCCGGCATGGACGGGCCGTCCGGCGTGGCCGCCGCGGTGCGGGAGTGTCTCGCGCCGCTGAAGGTGGCGCAGGTCTCCGAGCCGGTGGTCGACTACGTGCTGAACGGCACGGGAGCGGACATCCTGGAGCGCCTCCGCGAGCTGCCACGCGGCGCGGGGATGGTCGCCGAGCCGGGCGGCTACCACCCGGCCGACCTGACGGCGGCCGTCACCGACCTGCACCCCGGATGGACCCGGCAGGAGGCCGAGGCGGCACGGCTCACGGTCTACCGGACCGCGTCGGCCGACGTGCTCGCCCGGTTCGGGCAGGTGCTGCACGCGGCCTCCTCCCGGGCCGTGGAGCACGGTGAGCCGTCCTGGCTGCTCATGCTCGCCCATGACGTGGGGCGGGCGAGCACCGCCACGGACGCGGCCGATGCGGCGGATGTGCGGCTGCGGTGGACCCCGGACGTTGTCACGGAGGTGGCCAGGGCGGGTGACGCGCCCGGCCGGTCGGCCGTGCACGCCACGCTCTCGGCGCTGCTGTACGCGGACTCCCACCACTGGGCGCGCAGCCGCCACCAGATGCTGCGGAGCGACGCGGGCATCGCCTTCCTCGCCCGCCACACCGACGTGCTCGCGGAGGTCGTCACCGGGCTGGAGTTCTACGTCCGAGGCTTCGTGGCAGCCGAGTGCGCGCGCAGCCCGGAAGCGCACGCGACCCTGGCTGCCGAGCTGGCTGTCGACGCGGACGCCGGCGTCCGTGCGCAGGCGCTGGCCACGCTGTCCCAGCTCGACGGGCGCAGGCAGGTCGACGCGCTGCGGCGGCACCTGCGGACCGCCCCGCCGAACCGGCTGTCCGACGCCGTCGCCCACCTGGGCGACCTCGGCGGCGTCGTGGCGATCGAGGAGGCCCTGGCCGGCGGTGACGGCGACGTCACGGGCGACGGCGGGCCGCTGGACCCGGTGCGAGAGCGGTTGCTGCGCCGGGCCGTCTTCCGCGTGCGAGTGCTGCGTGCGGCCGAGGCGGTCGTCCCCCTGCCTCCCGTCCTGGCGCCCCAGGGCGCGGGCCTCGCGGAGGAGCTGAGCACCCTGCGCACCTTGCCGCCAGGGAGCGGGCAGGACGCGGACCGCGCCTGGCAGGTCGCCGGCGGTCGGTCGGCGCTGCTGCCCGACGTGCGCGCCCTGCGTGACGCGCGTCGCGCCGCCGGGTCGGCCGACGCGGACCGGTGGGTGGCCGAGCTCCTGGTCACCCGCACGAACGGCCGGGGCCGGAAGGTCGGCGCCACCCTGACGCCCGAGGACGCCGAGCGCTGGTGGCCGCTGTTCGCCGAACGCCTCGACCTCGCGGACGAGTACCTCGACGGCGGCGACGGGAAGCGGCACCGGGACGAGGCCGCCGTCGACACGACGACGATGATCCTGACGATCCTCGAACGGTTCCCCGCGGCCCCTGAGCCGCTGGTCCCGCGGTTGACCTCGTTCGCGCTGGGCGCGAACCGCCACCGCCTGCCGGCCCGCCGGGTGCTCGGTGACCACCCGGGTGCCCGGGCGGCGGCGAGGGCCGCGCTGTCCGACGGCGACGCGAGGACACGCTCGTCCGCCGCCGAGTGGCTGACGGAGCTGGGTGAGCCGGGAGTGGTCGGACCGGAGCCGGGATGGGAGTTCGGTGCCGGGGTGCTGCCCGCGCCGGTCCGGACCTTGCCCGCGTCGACGCTGTGGTGGCTGGACCGGTTCCGGGAGCAGGCGCTCGACCGGGGCGTCCCGAAGGATGACGTCGACCGGTGGCTCGGGCTCGCGCGCCCGGCGCTGCGTACGGCGCCGGACGGCGGCGGGCCGGTCGTCGGCCGGCTCGGCGGCCCGCTGCTGCTCCCGCCGGACATGCCCACCCCTGCCACGGTGTTCGAGCCCGACCACCGCGCCGAGTACCAGCTGATCGTGACTCTCGATCTGGCGGCGATCCCGCCGGGTGCCACCGATCTGCCGCTGCCACCCGACGGACACGTGCTCCTGTTCTCGAACGTCGAGCTGGAGGACGAGCGCCTGTCGGGCACTGCCGTATACGTCCCGGCGGGAACGCCGGTCGAGGAGCGGGAGGTCTCGCTCGACTACGAGACCTACGGTTACGACTCTCCCGAGGAGCTGGACGAGGCGCTGCGGCATACCGACGACCTCCGCCTGGTTCCCGGCGTGTCGCTGCCGTCGTGCCCGCTCGACGCCGAGACCCGTGCCGCGCATCCGCACGCGGAGACGCTGCAGGCCGTCTGGTCCGAGCAGTCCGACGAGGGCGGCGAGTGGCAGCTCGGAGGCTACGCCTACGACTTCGACGGCATGGGGGACCCTGCCCGTGAGTCGGCGGACCAGGAGCCCGGCGAGAACTGCTCCCGCCCGGAGGACTGGGTGGTGCTCGCGCAGTGGGTAGGGGTGCCGATGGGGATCCTGTACTGGACGATCAACCGCCGGGACCTCGAGGTGCGGCGCTTCGACCGTGTGGGCGTGCAGATGTTCGCCAATCCCTGAACGGCTCGGCGTCGGGCTCGACGGGGACCTGGGTATAGAACGCATGTTCGAGTAGCATGGTGTGATGTCCGGGCCCGGCACCACCGTCCTGCACGCCGACCTCGACGCGTTCTACGCGTCGGTCGAGCAGCTGCTGGATCCTGCCCTGCGCGGACGGCCGATCGCCGTCGGCGGCGGGCCACGTGGGGGAGTGGTCCTCGCGGCCTCCTACGAGGCCAAGGCGCACGGGGTGCAGGGTGGGATGCCCGGGTGGCGGGCGGCCCGGCTCTGTCCGGAGCTCGTGTTCGTCCGCGGTCACTTCCGCGAGTACCAGCGGCTGGGCGACGCCGTGATGGCCGTCCTGACGGACGTCACGCCGACGGTCGAGCGGATCTCGATCGACGAGGCGTTCCTGGACGTGTCCGGTGCGACGCACCTGTTCGGCCCGCCCGCGACGATCGGGGCACGGATCCGCGAGCGCGTCCGCGCGGAGGTGGGGCTCCCCATCTCGGTCGGCGCCGCACGGACCAAGCATCTCGCGAAGATCGCCTCCCAGGTGGCCAAGCCGGACGGCCTGGTCGTCGTCGCCCCAGGGGCCGAGCGGGCCTTCCTCGACCCGCTCCCCGTCGGGCTGATCTGGGGCGTGGGCCCGGTGAACCAGCAACGCCTCGCCGACCTCGGCATCCGGACGATCGGTGAGCTGGCACGGACCCCGTCGACCGCGGTCGAGCACATCCTCGGGCACGCCGTCGGTCACAAGCTCAGCGCGATGGCGCAGGACGAGGACCCGCGCCGGGTCGTCACCACCCACCGCGCACGCTCCGTGGGGGCGCAGTCGGCCCTGAGCCGGCGCCGCCCCGAGCCGGACGACGTCCGGGCGGTCCTGGCGCACCTGTCCGACCGGGTGTCGCGGCGCCTGCGCGCCAAGGGGCGCGCAGGACGCACCGTGACGGTCGCCGTGCGTCTCGCGGGCATGACCCGGGTGACGCGTTCCCTCACGCTGCCGGTGTCCGTCGCGGCCACGCTCACGCTCACCGAGATCGCCGAGCGGCTTGCCTGGTCCGCGATCGAGGACGCCGCCCCGTGCGAGATCACACTGCTCGGCATCTCCGTCTCGAACCTCTCGGACCAGCGGGCGATCCAGCTGGAGCTCGACCTCGAGCCGACCGACCCGTGGCGTCCCGGCTCCGCACAGGGGGCGGCGAGGAGCGCCGTCGACGCGTCGATGGACGCGATCCGGACGAGGTTCGGCGGCGACGCGGTCGGCTACCTCCCGGTCGTGCTCCGTGACGGCGGCGCGGTGCCCGACGAGTTCCGCGAGCTCGCCGAGCACGATCTGTGACGGTCAGGCCGGTCCCGGTCACGAGGTGGCGGTTGCTCGTGTCGCCGTCGGGCCAGGACGTGGAGGCGGCGCCTGCTCCGGGCGGGACGCCACGACGGCCTCGGTGTTGCGCAGGAACACGATGATCCAGCTGAAGATGAGCACCGCCGCGACCAGCTCGACAGCCGTGAGGTTGTAGTACCCGGTGACGAAGAAGACCGCCAGGAGCACGATGACGCCGACGTACACGTAGCCGAGCAGGACGAAGATCCTCGGCGCCGACGGAAGCAGCCGGCGCAGGCTCACGACCAGCGCGACGTAGATGATCACCATCCCGGTGGCGGAGGTGTTGTGCACCCCCAGGAACTCGTCGGCAGGGAAGGCCCCCACACGGGCGAGGAGCACGCCGATGAGCACGAGCGCCAGTCGGACGAGGCGCTCGCTCCGCGCTTCCGAGCTGGTCGAGCGCGGGAGGGACGCGGTCGCATAGTGCGCGATCGTCGTGACCATGACGCCGGCGACGACGAGCGTCAGGTTGAACGCCATCGCGGACAGGTCGTCGCTGATCCCGAGCGCGCTGAGGTTCTCCTTCCACCAGGACGGGTCGGAGGTGCTGAGCATGCTGGTCAGGGCGCCGACGGTGAGAAACAGTGCCAGGACGAGCGAGAGCAGCATCGGGGTGAGGTTCACGGCGGAGAGAAACGCCAGGTAGGCGGTCACGGCCAGGGCGACACCGGCGAGCAGTGCGGCGGACGTCGAGTACACGGTCGCGCCGACGAAGCTCTCGCTCACCACGGATGCGAGCCCGATCCATCCCAGCATCGCGATGGCCGCGTGCGCCAGCGTCAAGGCCGCGACGTCGAACCAGTGCGGCCGCGGCAGGCCCGCGCTCCCGGACGGGTCGCTCCGCAGCTGGGCACGTCGCAGCACGCAGCCGAGGAGGAACGCGACGATCGCGGCGAGCGCTCCACCGATGGCGACGAAGTCACCGATCGAGCCGCGGCCCGAGATCGGCAGAGCGTGACCCCAGAACACGACGAGCCCCACGAGCGTGCCCAGCACGAAGGCGCCGGCGCCGGTGAGAAGCGCCGACGACTCACGCGACTCGGTGCTCGCGACGGGGTGACGAAGGATGCGGGCGATCGGTGACGGCCGGCTCATCTCGGTTCTCCGGTTCTGCTCGCCGCTGCGGCGAACCCGGATCAACCCTCTCGGCAGCGCCCTTCACCCGCGTCACCCGAACCGGATGATTCGGTGGGGAAAGGCTGGCGGCCAGCACAAACAAAGAAGGCCCCCGACCCTGCGTCTCCGCGGGTCAGGGGCCTTCTTCGTCGCTGTCTCAACGAGTGTCCGGAGGGGGACTTGAACCCCCACGCCCGATAAAGGGCACTAGCACCTCAAGCTAGCGCGTCTGCCATTCCGCCACCCGGACAGGTGGACCGTTCCCGGCGTTTCCGCCTTCTCGGTGCGTGGAAAAACATAGCACGCAGTTCGGGTCGGTTCCGAATCGAAAAGCGTGTGACCTGGGTCGCGTGGGTCGGGTCCGCCCGCGGGCCGGTCAGCGGAACGCGTCGGCGTTCGCTGCCGCCCACTGCTCGAACGTCGTGGCCGGTTCCCCGGTCACGTCCGCGACGGTGGTCGTCGCGACCTGCGGGCTGTCGACCATGGCCCCGAACCCCTCGAGGTACCACCTGGCGTACTCACCCATCGCGGGCTCCAGCACGGCGGCCGCCTCGTCCAGCGGCACGCGCGCGAACCTCACCTCCCGGCCGAGCACGACGCCGAGCCGGCGGGCCCGCTCGGCCCGCGTCATCGTCTCGGGGCCGGTCAGGGTGTGGACACGCCCCTCGTGACCGTCCCCGAGCAGCACCGCGGCGGCGACCCGTGCGATGTCGTCCATGGCCACCGGCGCGTTCGCCGCGTCCGGGTACGGCTCGCGGACCTCGCTCGCGGTCCGGACCTGGTCGGCCCAGACGGTCGTGTTCTCGACGAACTCCCCGGCGTACAGGTGCGTCCACGCGAGGCCCGACGCCTCGACCGCCTGCGCGACGGGCTGCCAGTCGGTGGTCTCGTCGCCCGACAGGTCGACGATGTGCCGCACTCCCGCCTCCCGGGCCAGCCGCACCACCTCCGTGACCGTCTCCAGGACCGGCGCCAGGTACATCCGGTCGACGCCGGCGAACGCCTCCGGCAGGGTGTCCGGCTCCCGCAGGTAGCCGACGGCGACCTCCACGCCGTCGGGCAGCCGCGCCCGCGCCGGGTTGGTGGTGAGCGCCCGGACGTCGTCCGCGCCGCGGGCCAGCAGATGGTCCACGACCATCCTGCCGATGTTCCCTGTGGCGCCGGTCACAAGAATCTTCATCCAGCCACCGTACGTGCGACCACCCAGGACCGGCTGGCAGACTCGCAAGACGTGAGTACCCCGCACTGGCCCCTGACCACCGAACGGCTCGAGCTGCGCCCGGTCACCCCAGCGGACGCCGACGCGTTCCTCGCCTGGCGCTCACGGCCGGAGGTGGCGCGCTACATGTTCCAGCCGCCCTGGACACCCGAGCTCGCCGCGCGGAAGCTGATCGACTGGTCGGGCGCCCCGTTCTCGATACCGGGGGACGTGCTGGTCCTGGCGGTGGTCGACCGCGCGGGCCGGGCCGTCATCGGCGAGGTCCTCCTGAAGTGGGCGCCCGGCACCGGGCAGGCGGAGGTGGGGTACGGGTTCCGCCCCGAGGCAGCAGGTCTTGGCTACGCCACCGAGGCTGTGCGCGCGGCGCTCGGTCTCGCGTTCGACGCCTACGGATTCCACCGGGTCTTCGCACGGATCGACGAGGAGAACACGCCGTCGTCGCGGGTGTGCGAGCGCCTCGGCATGCGGCTGGAGGCGCGTCTGGTCGAGAGTGACATCCGGCCCGACGACGGCGCGTGGGCCACCGAGCTGAACTACGCCATCCTGGCGAGTGAGTACGTGTCCGGCCGGTAGGCCCACGTCAGGTAGGCCCACGTCAGGTAGTGCCATGTGGGGTGGGTGCTCGGGCAGATGTCGCATCGGGTCCCGTCGGGTCCCGCGGCCCGGCTCGTGGCCCGAGGATCCGCTCGGTGTCCCGCCGGTCGTGGTGGCAGTTGTCGTGGGATACGGGCTGCCGCTAACGTCCGCCTGGACAATCCGCCCAAAACAATAGTGGGAGCATGGCGATGACGGCTGACGCGCCGACGGTAGCGCCGACGACAGCGGCGGAGTCGCCGACCACCCCGCAGCAGGATGCGGGAGAGCAGGACGCGCGGGAGACCGCGCAGCGACCAGCCGTCCAGGAGCTCCCGCCGCGGGCGGAGTTCGGGGCGCCGTGGATCCGGTCCACCGGCGACCTCGCATGGAAGCTGATCGGCATCGGCCTGGCCGTGGCCCTCGCGCTCTACGTCGTGAGCCTGGTGCAGCTCGTGTTCGTCGCGCTGTTCCTGGCCCTCGTCTTCACCACCGTGCTGCTCCCCCTCGGGGACCTGTACGACCGGGTGATGCCCCGCGGGCTGGCGATGGCGGCGTCCCTGCTGACCGCGGTGCTCGCCGTCGGCGGTCTCGTGACGTACGTGGTGTCGTCCGTGGTGAGCCGGTGGGAGGAGCTGGCCACCGAGTTCGGCACCGGCCTCACGGACCTCGCCGAGCTCCTCACCGGCAACCCGCTGCTGGCAGGCCTCGGCACGCCGAGCGAGTGGCTCGCCGACGGCGGCGCCTGGCTCCAGGCCAACGCGGGCGACTACGTCGGCACCGCCGCCGAGAGCGCCGGATCCATCGCGGAGGGCGCGACCGCCGTCGTGCTCGCGATCTTCTGCACGGTCTTCTTCCTGACCCAGGGCGGCCGGATGTGGCAGTGGGTGCTGTCGCTGGTCCCGGCCGACCGGCACGACCGCTGGCAGGCGGCCGCGAGCGCGGGCTGGACGGCGTTCTCCGGGTTCACGCGCGGCATGTTCTTCGTGGCTCTGGCCGACGGCGTGCTGGCCGGCGTCTTCCTGTCCGTCGTGGGCGTGCCGCTGGCGCTCCCGCTGTCCGTGGTGGTGTTCCTGGGGGCGTTCGTCCCGATGATCGGCCCGGTCGCCGCCATCGTCATCAGCGCGCTCGTCGCGCTGGCCGCCAAGGGACCGGTGCTGGCGCTGGTCGTGCTCATCGGCATGATCGTGGTGGCCCAGATCGACGCGAACGTGCTCCAGCCGCTGATCACCGGCAAGCAGGTGTCGCTGCACCCGGTGGTGATGGCACTCGTCGTCGCGGGGGGCTCGGTGCTCGGTGGCCTGCTCGGTGCCGTCGTCGCGGTGCCGCTCACCGCGGTGACGTGGGCGGTGATCAGCACGCTGCGCAAGAAGGCCCTGACACTCGCTCCGACACTCGCTCCGACACTCGCTCCGACACTCGCTCCGACACAGGCCGCAGCGCAGGGCGCGGCGCCCGCGCATGAGGCAGACTGACTCGGTGCCTGACCCCGCACCATCCACGAACGCCACGCCCGGCGGCCCCGCGTCCTCCGAGAACGCACCGCCACCCTGGCTGCGCACCGCCGCCGGCTGGTCGTGGCGCCTCATCGTGCTCGTGGCTGGTGTCGCCCTGGTCTTCTGGGCGGTCACCCAGGTCCTGATCGTCTTCGTCGCCGTCTTCCTGGCCCTGGTCATCACCGCGGTCCTCAACCCGCTGACCGACCTGTACCACCGGGTGATGCCGCGCGCCCTGGCGACCGCCGCGGCCATCCTGTCCGGCGTGCTCGTCATCGGCGGCCTGCTGACGTACGTCGTGGTGTCGGTCGCCGGGCAGTGGGAACGCCTCGCGGGGGAGTTCAACACCGGCATCGACCAGATCGTCGACCTGATCGAGAACAACTCGCTGCCGGTGACCGTCGAGGTGGACACACGCGACCAGTGGATCGACGACGCCGCCGACTGGATCCAGGAGAACTCCCAGACGCTCGTCAGCCGGGCTGCCGAGAGCGCCGGATCGATCGTCGAGGGCGTCGCCGTGCTGGTGCTGGCGGTCTTCTGCACGGTCTTCTTCCTCGCGTCCGGCGCCGCGATGTGGCGCTGGTTCATGACCCAGGTGCCCGCCCGCACCCGGCAGAGGTGGCACGACGTCGCCGGGGCCGGCTGGTACACGTTCTCCGGCTACACCCGCGGCATCGTGCTCGTCGCCATCTCCAACGGCATCCTGGCCGGCATCTTCCTGTCCATCCTCGGTGTGCCGCTGGCGGCACCGCTCGCCGTGCTCGTCTTCATCGGTACCTTCATCCCGCTGATCGGCGCGCCCCTGGCCATGATCATCGCGGCGGTGGTGGCGCTCGCGGCGGACGGGCTCCTGACGGCGCTCGTCGTCACGCTCGGCATCGCGGGCATCGGCCAGCTCGAGGGGCACGTGCTGCAGCCGCTCATCATGGGCAAGCAGGTGTCGCTGCACCCGGTGGTGGTGGCTCTCGGCGTCACGTGCGGCACGGTGGTGGGCGGCATCCTCGGAGCGATCGTCGCCGTCCCACTCATCGCGGTGGCCTGGTCCGTGTACAGCACCCTGCGCAAGCAGCCGGACGACGGCGTGCCTGCGCCTGACGACGCTGTGCCTGACGACGCTGTGCCTGACGACGCTGTGCCTGACAGTGCCGTGCCGGACGACGGCTCGCCCGGCGGCGAAGCCGGGCCGTCGCCGGAGCAGCATTCCTCACAGCGGTAAAGCCGCAGGTCGGAGCCTGTTTCTGTGGCACCATCGAACCATGGAACCGTTCGTCCTGGCCTCTGACCACGTCCGCCTGTCCGTCCCCACGTACGCGGACGTCGACGCGATCACGGCGGCCTGCCAGGACCCCGCGGTCGCCGACTGGACGGTGGTGCCCGTGCCCTACGAGCGCCGGCACGCCGAGGGGTTCGTGCGCTACCACGTGGCGGACGGCTGGGCGAAGGGCTCTGTCTACACGTGGGCGGTGCGCGCCCCCGGCGAGGCCGACGGGCCGCTGATCGGCATGGTCGGCCTGACGTGCGAGGGCAGCCCGGGGGAGGAGCGTTCCGGTGAGCTGGGCTACTGGATGGCACCGGACGCCCGCGGCAGCGGCCTGTGCACCGAGGCGAGCCGGCTCGTCGTCGACTGGGCGCTGGATCCGGACGGGCTCGGGCTGGCGGTGGTGACCTGGGTCGCGTACGTCGGCAACTGGGCCTCGCGCCGGGTGGCATGGCGCCTCGGGCTGCGCGTGGAGGGCACGCTGCGCAAGCACGCCCTGCAGCGCGGCGTGCGACGGGACGCCTGGGTCGGCAGCATCCTGGCGGACGACCCCAGGGAGCCCAACGAGCCGTGGCCCGCCGACGCGCCCTGCTCGCGGATCGGCTCGCAGGTCCTGCCCGGCGTCAGCTGAGCCGGACGACGGAGTCCGCGCGGACGGGGATGTCGGTGAGCGTCCGTAGGCTGGGGGCATGGTGGATCTCTTCGATGCAGCGACGACCGACGCGGCCGGCACCCCGGCCGCGCGGGCGTCGTCACCCCTCGCCGTGCGCATGCGACCGGCCACCGTCGACGAGATCGCCGGACAGGAGCACCTGCTGGTGCCCGGCTCCCCGCTGCGTCGGCTCATCGAGCCGGGGGCCGGCGGGCGCGCCGCACCGTCGTCGGTCATCCTCTGGGGACCGCCGGGCACCGGCAAGACCACGCTCGCGTACCTCGTCGCCACGGTGTCCGGGCGCCGCTTCGTGGAGCTGAGCGCCGTGACCGCCGGCGTCAAGGACGTGCGCCAGGTGGTCGAGGACGCCCGGCGCCGGCTCGCCACCGGCGGTGACGAGACGGTGCTGTTCGTGGACGAGGTCCACCGCTTCTCCAAGTCCCAGCAGGACGCGCTCCTGCCCAGCGTCGAGAACCGTTGGGTCACGCTCGTCGCCGCGACCACCGAGAACCCCAGCTTCTCCGTGAACTCGCCGCTCCTGTCCCGCTCGCTGCTGCTCACGCTCCGGCCGCTGGAGACGGAGCACGTCCGCGAGCTCGTCCTGCGCGCCGTCACCGACGAGCGGGGCCTCGGCGGGGCCGTCGAGCTCGACGACGAGGCCACCGAGCACCTCCTGCGGCTCTCCGGCGGCGACGCCCGCAAGGCACTGACGATCCTCGAGGCCGCCGCGGGCGCGGTCCTGTCGGACGAGGTCCCGGAGACCGCCACGGGCGAGGCCGCCGTGCCACGCATCGGCCTGGCCGACGTCGAGCGCGCCGTCGACGTCGCCGCCGTCCGCTACGACCGCGACGGCGACCAGCACTACGACGTCATCTCCGCGTTCATCAAGTCCATCCGCGGGTCCGACGTCGACGCCGCCCTCCACTACCTCGCCCGCATGGTGGCCGCGGGCGAGGACCCCCGCTTCATCGCCCGGCGCCTGGTCATCTCGGCCGCCGAGGACGTCGGCATGGCCGACCCCTCCGCCCTGCAGACCGCCGTCGCCGCCGCGCAGGCCGTGCAGCTCATCGGCATGCCCGAGGGGCGCATCGTGCTCGCCGAGGCCGTCGTGCACCTCGCCACGGCACCCAAGTCGAACGCCGCCTACCTCGGGGTGGACGCGGCGCTCGCGGACGTTCGCGCCGGCCGGGTGGGCACGGTGCCGCCGCACCTGCGCGACGCGCACTACGCGGGCGCGAAGCAGATGGGGCACGGTGACGGCTACCGCTACGCGCACGACTGGCCGCACGGCGTCGCACCGCAGCAGTACCTGCCGGACGTGCTGGCGGGCTCGCGCTACTACGACCCGAGCGACCGCGGCTACGAGCGGCAGGTGTCGGAGCGGCTGGAGCGCATCCGGGGGATCCTCGGCAGCGAGGACACCCGGCAGTGACAGCTGACAGTGACCGACTCCACGGCAGGCCGAAGTCCTGACGTGCGCTAAGATGTACCGGTTGCCTATGGCGACTCCCTGGGACCTCGGCCCCGTGAACGTGATGGTCGGATCACTGATCCGCTCGCCCCGTTCCATCGGCTGGTCCCGCACCCGGTGCGGTTTCCCTTCGTGGGCGAGCTGTGCGCGGGTGTGACCTTCATTCACTACAGGACAGGAATTCACAGTGACTTCTGTGACCCGTGCGCGCCGCCAGGTGCGCCTGAGCCGAAAGCTGGGCCTCGCGCTCACGCCCAAGGCTGTCAAGCACTTCGAGAAGCGCCCCTACCCGCCCGGTGAGCACGGCCGTGCCCGCCGTCGCACCGAGTCGGACTACGCGGTGCGTCTGCGCGAGAAGCAGCGTCTGCGCGCGCAGTACATGCTCCGCGAGAAGCAGCTGCTCAAGGTGTACGAGAACGCTCGCAAGCAGGCCGGTCTGACCGGTGAGGTCATGGTCGAGGACCTCGAGACCCGCCTGGACGCCGTCGTGCTGCGTGCCGGCTTCGGCCGCACGATCCTGCAGGCGCGTCAGCACGTGACGCACCGCCACATCCTCGTGGACGGCAAGATCGTCGACCGCCCGTCGTTCCGCGTGAAGCCGGGCCAGACCATCCAGGTCAAGCCGAAGAGCCAGGCCACCGTGCCGTTCCAGGTCGCCGCCGCCGGTGCGCACCGCGACGTGCTTCCGGCCCTGCCGGGCTACCTGGACGTGCAGCTCGAGAAGCTGTCGGCCACGATGACCCGCAAGCCGAAGCGCGCCGAGGTCCCCGTGACCTGCGACGTGCAGATGGTCGTCGAGTTCTACGCTCGCTGACCCCTTCTGCCAGCACTTCTGCTCAGCGCTGTCTGCTCAGCACATCAAGGACGCCCTGTCCGCGCTTCGGCGCGGGCGGGGCGTTCTGCTGTGCTGGGCTCTGCCTACCCTGTGCCGCCCCTGCGCCTACCCTGCGCCGGCTCTGCTCCGGTCCGTGCCGCTTCCGTACCGGCCCGTACCGGCCCGTACCGGCCCGTACCGGCGCCGTACCCGGTCCCGTGTCGGCGCGACCCACGAGATTCGCGGCACGCTGGCGCCGGGCGGCGCCAGCGGCGGCGTCCGGGATAGGGTGACGAACGTTCCGTGCAGACACATCAGGCCGGACACCAGCTGATCAGCAGTGGATCAGCAGCGGACCACCAGCGGACCTTCAGGTAGGAGTTTGCGCATGACCTTCGGCGACCTCGGAGACGTGGCGGGACTGATCGCGGCGATCGCGTTCGTGCTCCTGGTGGGCTTTCTCGCCGTCCCCCTGTGGAAGCTGGGCAAACTCCTCGACGAGGCTCGATCGAGCGTCCGTGACGTCACCGAGCACTCCGTGCCGATCCTCGACGAGGCGGCGAGCACCGTCGCGTCGGCGAACACGCAGCTCGTCAAGGTCGACACGATCACCACGTCGGCGGCGTCGGTCAGCGAGAACGTCTCCGCGCTGACGGGCCTGTACGCGGCCACGCTGGGCAAGCCGCTCGTCAAGGTCGCGGCCTTCTCCTACGGCGTGCGTCAGGCCTTCGGCCAGGCCAGGGGCCGGTCCGGCAAGCACGCCGGTCCGGACGCGGGCGCCACCGGGGCCGGCGCATGATCCGCCGGCTGTTCTGGGTGGGCGTCGGGGTGACCGTCACGGTCGTCGTCATCCGCAAGGGCCGCCAGGTGGTCGCGCGCTACACGCCCGAGGCCGTGAGCGAGCGCGCTGCGGCCGCCGTGGACGAGGCCGGCGTCCGGCTGAACCGGATGGCGCACTCCTTCCGGTCCGACTTCACGACGGCGCGCGCCGAGCGCGAGGCTGAGCTGATGGCGTCCCTCCGGGGCGAGCTGCCGGCCCACCGGCGCTAGCCGGCCGCTCCGCTCTCGCGCAGGGCCAGTCGCTCGGGGCCAGTCGCGCAGGACCGCGATACAGGACCGCGATACAGGACCGCGATACAGGACCGGCGCTGGATCGGCGGAGCATCATTCAGTTTCCGTCCGCGGCGCTACCAGCGGCAGAATAGAGTCGCGTCCGGATCCGGACGCGACTCGCGCGTCCCGTCCGCGTTTCACTACGTTTTTGCACGACACGGTTCCGCACGACACGGTTCCGCACGACAAGATTCCGCACGACCTTTCCGCACGACACGATTCCGCACGACCGAGAAGAAGGATCACTGACCTCATGCGCACCGCCGAGATCCGCAAGCGTTGGCTCGACTACTTCGAAGCTCAGGGTCACGCGGTGGTGCCGTCTGCGTCGTTGATCTCGCCGGACCCGTCGACGCTGTTCACCATCGCCGGCATGGTCCCGTTCATCCCGTACATGACGGCGCAGCAGACGCCGCCGTGGAAGCGCGCCACGAGCGTGCAGAAGTGCGTGCGCACCCTCGACATCGAGGACGTCGGCAAGACGACGCGCCACGGCACGTTCTTCCAGATGAACGGCAATTTCTCGTTCGGCGACTACTTCAAGGCCGACGCCATCCGCATGGCCTGGGACTTCCTGACCGGCTCGCTGGACGACGGCAGGCTGGGCATCGACCCCGACAAGCTGTGGGTCACCGTCTACCACGAGGACGACGAGGCCCGGCAGCTCTGGAAGGACATCGTCGGCCTGCCCGACGAGCGGATCCAGGGACTCGGCAAGAAGGACAACTACTGGCACACCGGCCAGCCCGGCCCGGCCGGCCCGTGCTCGGAGATCTTCTACGACCGTGGTGCCCAGTACGGGCCGGACGGCGGCCCGCTGATCGACGAGGGCGGTGACCGCTTCGTCGAGATCTGGAACCTCGTGTTCATGCAGTACGAGATCGACGAGGTGCGGTCCAAGGAGGACTTCCGCGTCCTCGGGGAGCTCGCGAACAAGAACATCGACACCGGCATGGGTCTCGAGCGTGTTGCCTTCCTGCTGCAGGGCAAGGACAACATGTACGAGATCGACGAGGTCTTCCCCGTCATCGAGGCCGCCGAGAAGCTCAGCGGCAAGAAGTACGGCGAGAACCTCGAGGACGACGTCCGCATGCGTGTCGTCGCCGACCACGTCCGCTCGGCCCTGATGATCATCGGCGACGGCGTGCGCCCCTCCAACGAGGGTCGTGGCTACGTGCTGCGCCGTCTGCTGCGTCGCTCCGTGCGCGCCATGCGCCTGCTCGGCGTCGACGGCCTCGCCCTGACCTCGCTGCTACCGGTCTCCAAGGACGCCATGGCCCCGTCCTACCCGGAGCTCGCCGCGAACTTCGAGCAGATCTCCGCCGTGGCCTACGCCGAGGAGGACGCCTTCCGGCGCACGCTGGTCTCGGGCACCACGATCCTGGACACGGCCGTGGAGAACCTCAAGAAGAGCACCGGGGGCGACGCCGGCAAGCCCCTCGTCCTGCCGGGCGAGGCGGCTTTCCAGCTGCACGACACCTACGGCTTCCCGATCGACCTCACCCTCGAGATGGCCGCCGAGCAGGGCGTCCAGGTGGACGAGCAGGCCTTCCGCTCGCTCATGCAGGAGCAGCGTTCGCGCGCCCGTGCCGACGCCCTCGCCAAGCGCACCGGTGGGGCCGACGTCGCCGCGTACGAGGCCTTGGAGAAGGAGCTGTCGGCCCCGGTCGAGTTCCTCGGCTACACGCAGACGGACGCCTCCGTGCGCGTGACGGGCCTGCTGTCCGGCGGCGTGCCCGCCCCGGCCGTGACCGCCCCCGCCGAGGTCGAGGTGATCCTGGACCGCACCCCGTTCTACGCCGAGGCCGGTGGCCAGCTCGCCGACCACGGCACGATCGTCCTCGACGCCGGCGCCACCATCGAGGTCGACGACGTGCAGCGCCCCATCAAGGGCCTGAGCGTGCACCGCGGCCGCCTGATCGAGGGCACCGTGGCGCTGGGTGACCCCGGCACCGCGCAGATCGACACGGAGCGTCGCAAGGCCATCAGCCGGGCCCACTCCGCCACGCACATGATCCACAAGGCGCTGCACGAGCTCGTGGGCCCGGACCGCACGCAGGCCGGCTCGGAGAACGCCCCGAGCCGTATCCGCTTCGACTTCCGCTCGCCGTCGGCCGTCCCGGCCTCGGCCCTGTCGGAGATCGAGGAGCGCGTCAACGTGCGCCTCGCCGACAACCTCGAGGTGACCGACGAGCTCATGCCGATCGCCCGGGCTCGCGAGGCCGGCGCCATGGCGCTGTTCGGCGAGAAGTACGGCGACGTCGTGCGCGTGGTCTCCATCGGTGACGACTGGTCACGCGAGCTGTGCGCCGGCACGCACGTCAGGCAGACGGGCCAGCTCGGCCGCGTGACGCTGCTGGGCGAGTCGTCGATCGGCTCGGGCGTGCGTCGGGTCGACGCCCTCGTGGGCGACGGCGCGTACGGGTTCCAGGCCAAGGAGCACGCCCTCGTCGGCCAGCTCACCGGGCTGCTCAACACCCGTGCCGAGGAGCTGCCCGACCGCGTCGGCTCGCTGGTGGCCCGCCTCAAGGAGGCCGAGAAGGAGCTGGCCGCCGTGCGCCAGGGCCAGCTGCTGGCCACGGCGGGCAAGCTCGCCGCCGAGGCCCCGCGCGTGGGCGACGTCCGCGTGATCGCCCACGACGCCGGGGAGGCCCAGGCCGACGACCTGCGTGCCCTCGTGCTCGACGTGCGCTCGCGCCTCGGTGAGGCCGAGCCTGTCGTGGCCGCCGCCGGCGGTGTGTCGGGGGGCCGCCCTGTCGTGGTGGTCGTGACGAACGCCGCCGCGCGCGAGGCCGGCTACAAGGCCGGCGACCTGGTCCGCACGGCGGCCCAGACGCTGGGTGGCGGTGGCGGCGGCAAGCCGGACATGGCTCAGGGTGGCGGCACCGACCCCGCCAAGCTGGGCGAGGCGCTGGCCGGCATCGCCGAGACGGTGCGCCTGGCTGCCGTCGGCGCCTGACGGTGGCACCGTTGATCGAACCCGTCGAGACCCCCGAGCCGGGCCTCCCGCGTGGAGCCCGGCTCGGGATCGACGTCGGCATGGCCCGGATCGGGCTCGCCGCCAGCGATCCCGACGGCCTCGTCGCCACCCCGGTGGAGACGGTGCCGCGGGTGCTGGCGGGTGCCGGCTCGGCGTCGGGCAAGCAGTCGGGTACGGCCAAGCAGCCTGTCCGGAGCGCCGAGGGCACCACTGCCGACGTCGCACGGATCGTCGCCGAGGCGGTGGAACGCTTCGCCGCCGTCGTCTACGTGGGGCTGCCCCGGCACCTGTCCGGCAAGGAGGGCGCGGCGACGGCCGACGCGCGGGCCTTTGCGGCCCGCCTGGTCGTCGCGCTCGCCGCGGCGGGGGAGGCCGCGGAGGTCCGTCTGGTCGACGAGCGGATGACCACCGTTTCGGCGCACCAGGCGCTCCACGCGGCCGGTCGCAAAACTAAGCGGCACAGGTCCGTGATCGATCAGGCCGCAGCCGTTATCATTCTGCAATCTGCACTCGACGCGGAGCGGGCGAAGGGGGAGCGCGCCGGCGAGCTCGTCGAGGCGCGGACCGTGCACGACACGCACGAATAACCCAGTGGCCCCCCAGCGAAGGACAGTGAGTCTCCGGTGACGGACCTCTTCACAGCGCCCCCGCGCAGCCAGGCAGACCCCGCGTTCCCTGAACCGAGATCGACCAGGCGAGCGCAGCGCCGCCGACGGCGGAACCGACACGGTCGTTCCCTCGTCGTGCTCCTGGTCGCCCTCGTCCTGGTCGGCGGAGCCGGCTACGCGGTGTGGTCCAACCTCGAGTCCCTGACCGGCCTGACGAACCCGCTCGAGTCCAAGGACTTTCCGGGCCCCGGCGGAGACCAGGTCGACGTCGAGATCCCGGAGGGGGCCACCGGCACCGCCATGGGGGAGGCGCTCTACGACGCCGGCGTCGTCGCGAGCGTCTCGGCCTTCACCAAGGCGTTCGAGGAGAACCCGGACTCGGTGCTGATCCGGCCGGGCACCCACACCATGCTCGAGGAGATGCCCGCGAGCGACGCGGTCGCGCTTCTCGTCAAGAACGACACCGTCGACCTGCAGCTCACCATCCCGGAGGGCTACACGGCGGACCAGATCGTCGAGCGTGCCGTGCAGGTCACCGGCCTGCCCGCCAAGGACTTCCGGGCCGCGCTGAAGGACCCTGCCGAGCTCGGGGTGCCGAAGCAGGCCGGCGGCAAGGTCGAGGGTTGGTTGTACCCGGACACGTACATGGTGAAGCCGGACGACACGGCCGCGGGGCTGCTCACGCGGATGGTGGACCGCACCAAGGGCCTGCTCCAGGAGAAGGGGGTGCCCGCCGGACAGTGGGAGTCCGTGCTGATCAAGGCATCGCTCGTGGAGCGCGAGGGCATGCACGCCGAGGACAAGCCCAAGATCGCCCGAGCGATCGAGAACCGGCTCGACGACAAGACGTTCCTCGAGATCGACGCGGCGGTCGCGTACGGGGCCGACAAGCCGGGCACCGAGCTCACCCGAGCCGACCTGAACAACGCGAAGAACCGGTACAACACCTACGAGCACACCGGTCTGCCCCCGGGTCCCATCGCCAACCCGGGCGAGGTGTCGATCGACGCGGTCCTGAACCCGGCACCGGGCGACTGGAAGTTCTGGGTGACGGTCAACCTCGACACGGGTGAGACGAAGTTCGCCGAGGACTTCCAGGAGCACCAGCGCAATGTGCAGGAGCTGCGCGAGTGGCAGGCCGCGAACGGGTGAATTCCCAGGTCGCGGGCACTCCTGACGGTTCCGTGCGGTGAATCCCGGGAGTTGGCCGGGAATGTACCGATCGGGGTAGCGTTCGCGGCACCCGGGCTGTGATGCGATCGTGACATGCGATCACGGTGTCGCGCGCCCGTGGTGTGACCAGGCGTGGATCAGCAGAGATCCAGGCAGCGCAGAGGATGGAGCGAGCGTGACCGAGGCCCTTCCCGGAGTGAATTATTCGGGGCCACCGCGGCACGCCAGCGGCTCTCGCGGCCGACGAGGAGATCGTGACGTGCCGTCCACCCGCCGGGACAGGCGCGGGGACGGGCGGTCCAAGCGATCGAAGCGGTCCCGGCGGTCCAGGCGACCGCTGGTCGTCGTCGTGGTCGCCGTCCTGCTGGTCGTCGGTGGCCTGGGCGCATGGACAGTGGTGAACGACGGCTACCTCTTCGGTATCCGTACCCCGCTTGCCGCCCCCGACTACGAGGGCACGGGCGGCGAGCCGGTCACGGTCGAGGTGCCCCAGGGTGCCAACGGAGCGGCGATCGGTGCTGAGCTCGCGGAGAAGGACGTGGTGGCGAGTGTCGGTGCGTTCGTCCACGCCTACGGCGCCAACCCCGACGCCGCCGCCATCCAGCCCGGCACGCACACGCTGAAGGCGCGGATGAGCGCGGCGTCGGCCGTGGAGCTGCTCGCGGAGAACAAGATCGACCGCGCAGGTTTCACCGTGCCCGAGGGGTACGCGATCAGCCAGATCAAGCAGAGCCTGATCGACCAGGGGTGGCCGCAGGCGGAGGTTGAGGCGACGTTCCAGGACATCGCCTCGCTGCTGCCGCCAGAGGCCGGCGGTGAGCCCGAGGGCTGGCTGTTCCCCAGCAGCTACGAGGTCAAGCCGGGCCAGACACCGGCAGCCGAGGTCGTCACGCAGATGATCAACGAGACGACGAGGATCCTGGAGGAGCTCAAGGTTCCCGCCAAGCAGCGTGAGACGGTGCTGATCAAGGCATCTCTGATCGAGCGTGAGGCACGGCTGGACAAGGACCGTCCCATCATGGCGGCCGCCATCGAGAACCGCCTGGCCGCCGACGAGTGGCTCGGCATCGACGCGTCGTTGCTCTACGGCCTGGGCCGGACGAGCGGTGGACTCACGAGCGCCGAGCTGGCGGACGGATCCAACCCGTACAACCTGAGCGTGCGCGGGAACAAGGGCCTGCCGCCCACGCCGATCGCGGCACCGAGCCGCGAGTCGATCGAGGCGGTGATGAACCCCGCTGACGACCCCGACGTCTTCTACTGGTGCACCGTGAACCTCGAGACCGGCGAGACGAAGTTCGCCAACACCCAGGAGGAGCACGACCAGAACGTGGCCGAGCTGCACGCGTGGATGGAGGAGAACCCGAACTGGGGCGGGTAGACCGGGCGGTGCCTGGACCGACAGCGTGAGCACGCGCGGTTCTGCGGCATGATCTCCGTATGCATGTTCACCAGCGTCGCGCCGCAGTGCTCGGCCACCCTGTCGCGCACTCCCTGTCCCCGGTGCTGCACACCGCGGCCTACCGTGCCCTGGGCCTCGACGGCTGGGAGTACGGCATG
Source organism: Promicromonospora iranensis (assembly GCF_028994775.1). Lineage (GTDB taxonomy): Bacteria > Actinomycetota > Actinomycetes > Actinomycetales > Cellulomonadaceae > Promicromonospora > Promicromonospora iranensis_A. The sequence goes on from NZ_JAJQMN010000007.1 coordinate 358,082, forward strand.
CACGACGTGACGGAGGGAGCCCTGGAGGGCTTCCTGCGGGACGTCGACGCCGGCTGGGCGGGACTGAGTCTGACCATGCCGCTGAAGCAGGTGGTGATCCCGCTGCTGGACCACGTGGATCCCCTCGCCGAGGCGGTGGGTGCCGTCAACACCGTGCTGTTCTCCGCGGTCGGGGGTGCGGGCAGGGGCACAGGCAGGAGCGCAGGCCGGGATGCGGTCATCACCACCGGCACGAACACCGACGTGCACGGCCTCGTCGCCGCGCTGCGCGAGGGTCTCGGGGCCCGCGGCGTGGCCGAGGCGGTGATCCTGGGCGGGGGCGCGACGGCGGCGTCGGCCCTGGCTGCTGTCGCGGAGCTCGGTTGCGTCTCGCCGCGGGTCTTCGTGCGCTCCCTGGACCGGATCGGCCCGCTGCGCGAGGCCGTGGCGCGTATGGGCGTGAGCCCGTCGTTCGAGGTGTTCGACGAGCGCGCGACGACGTCGGCCCTGGCGGCCGCGGACGCCGTCGTCTCCACCACGCCGAAGTATGCCGCCGACCAGTGGGCGCCGCTGCTGACGGAACTGCTGACCACCGCGGGTGAGAAGCCTCGTGGCGTGCTCCTGGACGTCGTCTACGACCCGCGCCCCACCGCCCTGCAGTCCGCCTGGTCCGCCCTGGGGGCCGACGCCGTGGGTGGTGAGCGCATGCTCCTGCACCAGGCCGCGGACCAGGTCCGCCTGATGACCGGCCGCACGGCGCCGCTGGACGCCATGGACCACGCGCTCCGCGCGGCGCTCACCGACCGGGCCCGCTGACCCCGCCGCCCTTCGGACGGAGGCGCCGCCTGCGTGACACGCGTGAAACAATCGCGCCATGCTGCGTTGGTTGACATCGGGTGAGTCGCACGGTCCTGCTCTCGTGGGCGTGATGGAGGGTCTGCCCGCCGGGGTGGAGATGACCACGTCGGACATTCAGGGTGCGCTCGCGCGCCGCCGCCTCGGTTATGGCCGGGGTGCGCGCATGAAGTTCGAGCAGGACGAGGTGCGGGTGCTCGGCGGGCTCCGGCACGGGATCACGCAGGGTGGACCGCTCGCCATCGAGATCGCGAACACCGAGTGGCCGAAGTGGACCGACGTCATGTCGGCGGACCCGGTGCCGCCGGAGGCGCTCATGGTCGACGCGGGCACCGGCGACGAACGCGAGGTGGCCCGCAACCGTCCGCTGACGCGCCCGCGTCCCGGGCACGCCGACCTGATCGGCATGCGCAAGTACGGCTTCGAGGACGCCCGGCCCGTGCTGGAGCGTGCCTCCGCCCGCGAGACGGCGGCGCGGGTCGCGCTCGGCGTCGCGGCCGCGAAGTTCCTGGAGCAGGCGCTCGGCGTCCGCCTGGTGTCGCACGTGGTCGCCATCGGTGCGGCCGACGTGCCCGACGACGCCGTGCTGCCGACCCCTGACGACACCGCCGCGCTCGACGCCGACCCCGTGCGCTGCTTCGACGCCGCTTCCTCGAAGCTGATGGTCGAGGAGATCGACCTGGCCAAGAAGGACGGCGACACACTCGGCGGTGTCGTCGAGGTGCTCGCCTACGGTGTGCCGTCCGGCCTGGGCACCTACGTGCAGGGCGACCGCCGGCTCGACGCACGCCTCGCCGCCGCCCTCATGGGCATCCAGGCGATCAAGGGCGTCGAGGTCGGTGACGGCTTCCGCACCGCGCGTCGACGCGGCACGGCCGCTCACGACGAGATCGTGCGCGAGGCCGGGACCGGACCGGAGGGTGCCGCCGCGCCGGGCCGGATCCGCCGTACCACCAACCGCGCGGGCGGCATCGAGGGCGGTATGTCGAACGGTGAGGTCGTGCGCGTGCGGGCCGCGATGAAGCCCATCTCGACCGTGCCGCGTGCGCTGCCGACCGTGGACACCGCCACCGGTGAGCCCGTCACGGCGCACCACCAGCGGTCCGACGTCTGCGCGGTGCCGCCCGCCGCCGTCGTCGCGGAGGCGATGGTCGCGCTGACCCTGGCGGAGGCCGCGTGCGAGAAGTTCGGCGGCGACTCCGTGGCCGAGGTGCGTCGCAACATGGAGTCCTACGTCGCCGCCATCCCGGAGCTCCTGCAGTGAGCGGCGCCGCTCGCAGCGGGCCGGTCGCGGTGATGATCGGGCCGCCCGGCTCCGGCAAGTCGAAGGTCGGGCGCATCCTCGCCGCGGGCCTGGGCGTCACCGTCCGCGACACCGACGCGGACATCGAGGCGATCGCGGGAAAGCCCGTGAGCGAGATCTTCGTGGACGACGGCGAGCCCAGGTTCCGGGAGCTCGAACGTGAGGCGGTGCTCGCCGCCCTCGCCGAGCACGACGGCGTCCTGTCCCTCGGCGGCGGCGCCGTGATGAACGCCGCCACGCAGGAGGCGCTCGAGAAGTACACGGCGGACGGCGGCCACGTCGTCTTCCTGGACGTGCCGCTGGCCATCGCCGCCCAGCGGGTCGGCATGAACCAGGCCCGTCCGCTGCTGCTGGGCAACCCGCGTGCGCAGTGGCAGAAGCTGATGACCGAGCGGCGGCCCACGTACGAGCGGCTCGCGACCCTGACGATCGTGTCGAGCGAGCGGCCCGGCGAGCGGGTGGCCGCGGAGATCATCGAGGCGCTGGGCCTGGCCGAGGAGGTCCCCGACCTGGTGGACCCGAAGCGGGCGGACAGCACGGCTGGCACGGATAGCACAGAAAGTACGAAGGAGAGCACCACGTGAGCACCGAGAGTGCTCCCACACGGGTCACCGTGCGGGGAGACGCCCCCTACGACGTCGTCATCGGCCGCCACCTGCTGGGTGAGCTGCCGTCGCTGGTGGGCGCGGCCCGGAAGGTCATGGTCGTCCACCCGGCCGCGCTGTCCGCGACCGCCGACACGATCGCCGAGGACCTGAAGTCGTCGGGCTACGAGGCGTTCGTGGCCGAGGTGCCCGACGCGGAGTCGGCCAAGACACCACAGGTCGCGGCGTTCCTCTGGGGGCTGCTGGGCCAGCTGGACTTCACGCGGTCGGACGCGATCGTCGGCGTCGGCGGGGGAGCCACCACGGACCTGGCGGGCTTCGTGGCCGCGACCTGGCTGCGCGGGATCCGCGTGGTGCACGTGCCGACCACGCTGCTCGCCATGGTCGACGCCGCCGTGGGCGGCAAGACCGGCATCAACACGACCGAGGGCAAGAACCTCGTGGGCGCGTTCCACCCGCCGGCCGGTGTGCTCTGCGACCTGGCGGCGCTCGGCTCGCTCGACAAGTGGGACCTCGTGGCGGGCCTGGCCGAGGTCGTCAAGACCGGCTTCATCGCCGACCCGGTGATCCTCGACCTCGTCGAGGCCCACGTCGACGAGCTGCGGAACTGGGCGGGTGCCGAAGCCACCGACGAGACCTGGGCGGTCGTGGCCGAGCTCGTCGAGCGGTCGGTCCGCGTCAAGGCCCAGGTGGTGGGTGAGGACCTCAAGGAGGCCGGCCTGCGGGAGATCCTGAACTACGGGCACACGCTGGGGCACGCGATCGAGCTCGCCGAGCGGTACCAGTGGCGCCACGGCGCCGCGGTGAGTGTCGGCATGGTCTTCGCGGCGGAGCTCGCGCGCGTGGCGGGCAAGCTGTCCGACGATGTCGCAGACCGGCACCGCGCCATCCTGTCCTCGCTCGGCCTCCCCGTGCACTACCGGGGCGACCGCTGGGACCAGCTGCTGGCCGCGATGCGGCGCGACAAGAAGACCCGCGGCGACCTGCTGCGGTTCGTCGTACTGGACGACATCGGCAAGCCGGTCCGCCTGGAGGGCCCCGACCCGACACTCCTGGCCGCCGCCTACGCGGAGGTCTCGAAGGAGCCCCCGACCAAGGGCCCCGGCACGCCGGTCACGCTGACGCTGGGCTGACCCCGGCACGGTGCGGCGCCTCGGGTGGCGGGCGTCGGTGCGGTTGCTGCCGCGAGTGATCCGGGGTGAACTTGCCCGCTCACTGCGCAGTGCGAGGTGAACAGGCCTACCGTCCGACGCACAGGGGGCAACCCGCGTGCGGCCCCGGTCGTACGCCGACCGGAAGGCACCATCGTGCGTAAGGTCTACAACTTGCCGCCAGGTTGGCCCGCTCCCAGCTCGGAGTGGACGCCAGACCTGCAGTGGGAGCCCAATCCCGAGTGGTCGAAGCCCGACGGCTGGCAGCTGTGGGTCGACGTGCCCGACACGGCACTGATCGGTGAGGGCGCCGTCGTCGTGGACGTACCGGACGAGGACACGCGCAAGAAGTCCCGGCGCAAGCCGCTGCTGATCCTGGGTGGGGCGGCGGCGACGGTGGTCGTCTTCCTCTTCGGCGTCGGCGCGGGCGGAGGATCGGGCGCAGGGGCTGTCGCGGCGGCGGAAGCGTCCGCTTCCGCCGCGTCGTCCGCCGCAGCCGCCGAGCGTGCAGAGGCGCAGACCGACGCCGAGGCGCTCGCCGTGGCGCAGGAATCGCTCGAGGCGGACGAGGCGAAGCTCGCCTCGGACCAGAAGAGTCTCACCACGTTGACGGCCGACATCACGCAGAAGGCCGACAAGGTCAAGTCCCGGGAGAAGGCGGTCAAGTCCGCCGAGACTGACCTCGACGCGAGAGAGTCCGACGTCGCAGACCGTGAGGCGGCGGTCGAGACCGCGGAAGCCGCAGGTGGCACAGCGGAGGAAGCCCCCGCGGCCGAGGAACCGGCGGCCGAGGAACCCGAGGACACGGGCGGCGCGGCGTACTACGACAACTGTGACGCCGCCCGGGCGGACGGCGCCGCCCCTGTCTACACCGGCGACCCCGGCTACGGCTCGCACCTGGACCGGGACGGTGACGGCGTCGGCTGCGAGTAGGTCAGTCCCAGAGTCCTCGCTCGACGAGGAGGTCCTTGAGCACGTCGGCGCGGTCGGTGACCAGGCCGTCGACGCCCAGGTCGATCAGCCGCGCCATCTCGTCGCGGTCGTTGATGGTCCAGACGTGGACCTTCTTGTCGAGCGAGTGCGCCGCCTGGATCGTCGCGTCGTCGACGACCGTGACCGACTTCTCGCGCACCGGCACCTGCAGAGCGTCGACGTCGCGCAGGGAGCGGCGGACGAGCGGGCGCGTGCGCAGGCGCACCCCGGTGAGGAAGGCCCTGATCTCGCTGCGCCCGGCCGAGGTGGCCACCGGGTGGGACAGCTTGGCGAGCGTCGCCCTGCGGCGCGCCGCGTCGAAGGACGTGACGCACACACGGTCCCACGACGACGTCTTCTCGATGGCCCGCGCGACCGGCCCGATGCCGGAGTCGTGCTTGACGTCCACGTTCACGCGCAGGCCCGGCCAGCCGCCCAGCACGTCCTCGAGCAGCGGCACCGGCTCGACGCCGCCGATGCGGGCCTCGCTGACGTCCGACCACGGCAGCTCGGCGACGAGGCCGGTCCCGTCGGTGGTGCGGTCGAGCGACTCGTCGTGCAGCGCGACGGCCACGCCGTCCGCCGTGCCGTGCGCGTCCGTCTCGACGTAGCGGTAGCCGAGGTCGACGGCGGCGCCGAACGCCGCCAGCGAGTTCTCCAGCCCTTCGGTACCGGCCGAAGCGTGTGCGAACCCGCGGTGGGCGAGGGCGTGGAACGGCCCCTCGAAATAGGTCACTGGCTGTCCCTCGTGTGTTGGTGCTGCGTCTGGTGCTGCGTCTTGGTCCTGCGTGCTGCTCGTGCGTCTCGCGTGTGCGTGCTGCCCGCGCGGCGTAGGGTCCTACGTCGCGTCCCGGGCACCGACGACGTCGCCCACCCGGCTGTTCGTCCATTTCAACATGCCGTTGAGGTACGCCTCACGCGGCCCGGTGTCCGACAGTGTCAGGTCGTGGACCGCGCCGGGGACGACGAGCTCGGTGACGTCGTGACCCAGGCGCGGCACGAGCGCGGCCATCTGCTCGACGTCGAGGACGGTGTCCTGCGCGTCGAGGAGCGGGTTGTCGAGCGTGTCCGGGCCGGATGAGTCGGACCGCGCCAGCAGCACGGGGCACGCGATCTCCAGCCCTGCGGCGACCCGCGCCTGCCCGCGCCGCACCGCGACGAACCACCCGACCCGGCTGGCCAGCCCCCCGGGGCGTTTGAGCGTCGTGTCGAACTCCCACCTCCCGCCGTTGGCCGCGAGCAGGTGCTCGGCGTACCGGGAGGGCCCGTCCTTGACGATCGCCGTGGCGGCGAGGCGGCCGACGGTGTCCAGCACCCGTGTGCCCACGCCCCGCTGCCAGTCGGGCGCCCACAGGTCCAGGAACGGGGAGTCGAGCACCAGGATGTCGGGTCCGGCGTCGGCCCCCGCGGCGTTGCGGTGGGCGTGCGCCCACAGCGCCCCCGTGAGCCCGCCGGTCGAGTGGGCGTGCAGCACGAGCGGCAACCCCGGCTCCAGCGTGCGGACCGCCCGGGCGGCGGCAGCGATGTCGCTCGCCTGCTCGCGCAGGTCCATCACGAAGTGCGGGATCTGGTCGGGTTGCAGCGACCGCCCGGCCACGCGCAGGTCGACGGCGTAGAACGCGTAGCCGGCCGTCGCGAAGGCGCGGGCCAGGTGCTCCTGGAAGAAATAGTCGTTGTAGCCGTGCACGTGGACCACCGCCGCGCGGGGCGGGGGAGCGTCGTCCGGGTGCGGGTACCGCACCAGTGTGGCGGGCCCGAGCGGGGCCTCCTGGAACGGTTCGCCGAGCAGGTGGTCGGTGCGCCAGTCGAGCGCTTCATCCGGAGAACCAGGCACACGCGGATGGTATGCCTTCGGACGCCGTCCTCGCAGGTGAGGGCGCTCCGGTCCAGGCGGCTCGGGGCCCGCCGGTGATCGTGGAGCCGTCGGCCCGCACGGCGAGCAGCCGTAGGGGCAGACTCGCGCGGCCGCTGACCGGCACTGCCCGCGTGGCAGGATGTCCGGCATGCGCAATATCGGCCGAACGGTGCAGTCGTCGATCTACCGCAACGGCGTGTTCGGCCGCCGGCCGGTGGTACCGACGGACCCGGACGCGCTCGCCGAGGCGGCCCGACGCCGGATGGCCCGCACCGGCTGGTCCTACGTCGCCGGGGGCGCGGGGGCGCAGCGCACGGTCGACGCCAACCGGGAGGCGTTCGGCCGGTACCCGACGGTGCCCCGCCAGATGGTCGACGTCGGCGAACGCTCCCTGACTACCACCCTGCTCGGGCGCGAGCTGCCCGCGCCGGTGCTGTTCGCACCCGTGGGGGCGCTCGAGCTCGCTGTGCAGCACCGGCGCGGCTACCCGCTCGGTGGCGGTCGCGCCGCCGGACCGCGCAACGCGGAGCCCGAGCTCGCCCGCGCCGCCCGCGACCTCGGCCTACCCGTCGTGATCTCCTCCCAGGCGTCGACGCCCATGGAGGACACCGCCGCGACCCTCGGGGACAGCCCGCGCTGGTTCCAGCTCTACTGGTCGTCCGACGACGCCCTGGTCGAGTCGTTCGTCCGCCGCGCCGAGGCCAGCGGCTGCGAGGCGATCGTCGTCACCCTCGACACCCACGTGCTCGGGTGGCGCACCCGCGACCTCGACCTCGGCTACCTCCCGTTCGCCCGCGCCGAGGGCATCGCCCAGTACCTGAGCGACCCGGTCTTCCAGGAGCTGGTCGAGACCAGGGTCCGCGCGTCCGGGTCTGCTGCGTCCGGGTCTGGTGCCGGCGCTTCTGACAGGGCCGGGGCCGCGACGACGTCGCCCCGGCCCACCGTCGCCGCCGTCCGCTCCCTGCTGTCGATGGCGCGCCACCACCCCGGACCTACCTGGCGCAACCTGACCCAGCCCTACGCCCGTGCCGCCGTCGAGACCTTTCTCGACGTGTTCTCCCGCTCGACCCTGACCTGGTCCGACCTCGCCTGGCTCCGCGAGCGCACCACCCTCCCCGTCCTCGTCAAGGGCATCCAGCACCCCGACGACGCCCGCGCGGCCCTCGACCACGGAGCCGACGGCATCATCGTCTCCAACCACGGCGGACGGCAGATCGACAACGCCGTCGCCTCCCTCGACACCCTGGCCCCCGTGGTCGACGCCGTCCGTACGCACGCGCCCACCGGCGCCGGGGAACGGGTCCCCGTCCTGTTCGACTCGGGCGTCCGCACCGGCGCCGACGTCTTCACCGCGCTCGCGCTCGGTGCCGACGCCGTCCTCCTGGGCCGACCCTGGGTCTACGGGCTGGCCCTCGCGGGAGCCGACGGCGTCCGCGCGGTCGCCGAGCACGTCCTGGCCGAGCTGGACCTCACGATGGCGCTCGCGGGCGTGTCGGCAACGGGGGAGGTCGGGCGCCACAACCTGGCCCTCTGACGTGGCGCCTGACCATGGCGCCTGACTCAGCTCTCTGACCTGTCCGCCGACCTGCGTGCTCACCTGTGTGCTGACCTGCGTGGTCGGTATGAGATCGTGACCGGCCCAGCACCCACGATTCACTCGACGCGGGCAGACTGCCGCCATGACCGACGCCGCACCCCGACCCGACTCGCCGGCAGACCCGGTGGCGCAGCCCCCCACGGTGCCTCCCGCTGTGCCTCCGACGATGGGCCTGGAGCTGCAGGAAGGCGTGCGGATCCCGCGCCGTCAGATCTACTCCTGGGCACTCTGGGACTGGGGTACCCAGCCGTTCAACACGGTGATCCTCACGTTCGTGTTCACGGCGCTGTACCTGACCACCGAGGCCTTCCTGGACCCGGCCGTCGCGGCCCTCGGCGAGAACGATCCCGCCTACGAACGCGGGCTCGCCGAGCTGACCAGCGGCGTTGGCCTGTGGAACACCCTCGCCGGCCTGCTCATCCTGGTGCTCGCTCCCGTGCTGGGCCAGCGCGCCGACGCCACCGGCCGGCGTAAGGTCTGGCTCGCGGGCGGCACGGCAGGCATGGTCCTGTGCATGCTCGCGCTGTGGTTCGTCGAGGCCGACCCTGCGTACTTCGTGCTCGGCGCCGCCCTGATCGGCCTGGGCAGCGTGCTCAACGAGATCGCGGGCGTGAACTACAACGCCATGATGGTCTCGGTCGCCACGCCGCGGACCGTCGGCAAGGTGTCCGGCCTCGGCTGGGGGCTCGGCTACGTCGGCGGCATCCTCGCACTGCTGTTCGTCGTCATCGCCAACGGTGCGGAGTGGTGGGGCATGCCCACCGACAACGGCCTCGCCTTCCGCGTGATCGCCGTCGGCTGCGCCCTGTGGGCGCTCGCGTTCGCGTGGCCCATCCTGGCGTTCGTGCCCGAGCTGCCGCCCACGAAGGGCCGCGCCAAGGTCGGGTTCTTCGCCAGCTACGGCGTGCTGTTCCGCGACGTGCGCGGCCTGTGGCACACCTCGCGCCGCACCTTCTGGTTCCTGCTCGCAAGCGCCGTGTTCCGGGACGGGCTGAGCGGCGTCTTCGCGTTCGGCGCCATCATCGGCGGCGTCAGCTTCGGGTTCTCCGCCGACCAGGTCATCGTCTTCGGTATCGCCGCCAACCTCGTGGCCGGGATCAGCACCGTGCTCGTGGGCTTCGCCGACGACCGTTTCGGCCCCCGCTCCGTCATCCTCAGCACGCTCAGCGTCATCGTCGTGGCCGGGCTCGCCGTCGTGTTCCTGCGCGACCTCGGCCCCGTCGTCTACTGGGTGGGCGGGCTGATCCTGTCGGCCTGTGTCGGCCCCGCACAGGCCGCGTCGCGTTCCTACCTGGCCCGCGTCACGCCGGCAGGCAAGGAGTCGGAGATCTTCGGCCTCTACGCGACGACCGGCCGTGCCGCCTCCTGGATGTCCAGCGCGCTGTGGACCATCACCATCGCCGCCACCGGCGCGACCATCTGGGGCACCCTGGGCATCGTCGCCGTCGTTCTCGTCGGCCTCGTGCTCATGTGGTTCGTGCGGGAGGCGCCCGTCGCCGGCGCGCGTACCTAACGGGCAGGCCGGCGCCGCCGGGCGGCCCGCAGCCACGCCTGGAGCCTGTCGAGATCAGCCAGCGGCCCCAGGTGCCGCAGCTTCTCCGGGTTGATCACGCCGCGGATCCCCGCGAGCTGCCCGTCCGGCACGTCGAACGACATCTCGAACGACCACGTACCGATCAGACCGCCGCCCACGACGTCGTCCGCCATGATGAGCAGCCCCGGCTCCCCACCCACCAGAGCGCGCTCGAAGTGGATGGGCGCCCCACGGCGCATGAAGCCCGCCAGCAGCCGCGCGATCGCGTCCCGCCCCTCCACCGGCCGGGCGATCGACATGCCCTTCGGCACGTTTCCACCGCTGTCGCCCGTGAGCACGACGTCCTCGGCAAGCAGCTCCAGGAACGCGTCCACGTCGCCCTCCTCGCACGCGGCGAGGAACCGCGTCACGAGCTCGTCCGCACGCGCCCGCCTCGCCCGACCGGGCACGGCGCTCGCGGGAGCCTCGGCGTCGGCGGTGCTCGCAGCGCGTCGGGCGGACACCGCGGGACCGCCGTCGCTGCCGTCCTGGACGACGTGCTCGGGCTTGCCGATGTTGCCGCGCGTGCCGACGTCGCCGCGCTGTCGCGCGATCCGCCGCCGGGCGCGCGACGCCAGCTGACGCGCGGCGACCTCGCTCGTGCCGATGACGTCGGCCGCGTCGCTGTGCGGGAGCCCGAGCACGTCATGCAGCAGGAACGCCGCACGCTCCGTCGGGGTGAGCGTCTCCAGCAGCACCAGGAACGCCGTCGAGAGATCGTCGGCCAGCTCGGCGTGCGCCGCGGCGTCCGGTGGTTGTGCCGCCATCGCGACCGGAAGGTTCGACTGCACCGGGCCGACCAGCGGCTCCGGCAGCCACTCACCCACGTAGGACTCGCGCCGCACCCGGGCCGAACGCAGCACATCGATAGCGATCCGCGTCGTCACCGTGGTCACGAACGCATCCGGGTTACGCACCCCGTCAGCCTGCGAGAGACGTATCAGCGCCTCCTGCACCACGTCCTCCGCCTCAGCCACGCTGCCGAGCATCCGGTAGGCCACGGTGAAGGCCAGAGGGCGCAGCCGGTCCAGGGCCGCGCCGTCGAGCCGAGCACCGCCGTCGTGCAGGGCCTCAGGATCCGTCATGAGCACATGCTCTCGCGTCATACCCCTCTGACGAGATACCCGCACCAGACGTGACAGCAGCTCGCGCCTCGCCTGCGTCGCCTGCTCTGCCCGCACCTCTCGGTGCTCCGCTCACCTGCCTCACTCACCTGCCTCACTCACCTGCGCTGGTGACAACAACCGCGCTCCTGCTGCGCCTTCTCCTTTGAGCTCGCCCCGATCACCGGCGCGACCTTCTAGGGGTTGAGCACTGACCGACGGCGGACGGCGTCTCCCGCTCGCCGTTCCCGCCCCGGTCGTGGTGATCGCGGTCTGGGGCGCGTTCCTCTCGCCGAAGGATCGGATCGTGATCCCGGCGCCGTCCCGCGGAAGAGAGGGCGCTCGCGGCCCAGTGGGTCCTGGACCGCACGGCACTGGCACCGACCGCCGGTGCGCCGAGGGCCCTGGAGGAAAACTGCCGCGACGCTGACCGGCTGCGGCCGAACGCGGGACGGGACGCTGCGTCGTCCGGCTTGGCGGCTGACGGGTGGAGACGCAGGGGCGTGAACTCGGGCGTTCGGTTCCGGGCCGAGAATCTGGTCGGCAGCCTAGGGTCAGGGCGAGCGCATCGTGTCGATCTCGTCACGGCGGAACAGGATCAACCGGTCCAGGACGTCGTCGGGCAGGGGACGTTCGGGCGTGAACCGGATGGTCCCCTTCGACGTCGAGAAACCGGCCAGGTCCGAGCCGAGCGCCTCGATCGCGGGCGGGCTGAACGGGTACAGCCCGATGTGCTTGGCCGTGGCGCGGGCCGAGATCAGAGGACTGTCCCGGTAGCGCAGAGCGGCCATGCCGTAGCTGCTGCCCTCCTCGGCGTCGGGAACGAGCCGCAGCGCCCGCGCCCGGACGTGCTCGACGGCGTCCCGCACTGAGCCGTCCAGGCTCGCGATGTAGTCGGTGAACTCGTCCATGGGTACAGCCTCGCCGTACCGGCGGCGCTGCGCGAGGGCACGTCGCGCAGCGTGTGCCAGCGGGGCCCTTGACTTGGGCCCCAGGTGGGCGAGCGGGCACTCGGGCGAGTTATCCACAGATTTCATGTTGGGCGTGCGATGCGTACGGCTGTTCGAGAGAATGGATGTACGCGAGAGGTGAGTACTAGAGGTGGTGAGGGGGCGGGGGTCGGTGGAACAGTCGACGAATGGGGCGCTGGCCGGTGGCCTGCCCGCTGGTGCTGAGTCGATCGAGGAAGCACTGGCCGTGGTCGAGAGCATGGTCGGTGAGCTGGCCGCCCTGACCGATCCTGAGGTGCTGGACGGGTGGAACGCCCCGGGTATCACGCGGTTGGCGGAGGCCCATTCCCGGATCCGTCGGCTGACCGCTCGCCTGGACGGGGTCCGATACACCCTGCTGCCCCGGATCGAGGCGGACGGGTCGTGGCGCTCGGGCGGGATGGCGCGAGCGTTCACGACCTGGCTCCGGCTCCGGGAAGGCATCTCCGCGTCCACGGCCGGTAAGGACATGACGATCGCCCGCCGCCTCGCGACCGCCCTACCCGGGACCCGGGAGCGGTTGGTCGCGGGAACCCTGGGCGTGGACCACGCGAAGGTCATGACCGACGTCGCGCCGACCAGCGAGACCCGCACCGATGCGTTGGCGTGGCTGATCGACACCCGCACCGGTGAGACCACCACCCCCGAGCAGTTCGTGCAGACCGTTGCCGTTGACTTCCCTGACCCGGCCGAGGACCCCGACGGTGAACACACCCGCCAGCTCATCACCCAGGTGCTGGAGGACGCCGTCACCGACGGCACACTGGTCACCGGGGAAGGCCTGGTCCTACGCGAAGCATCCCTGCTCAACGCGGACCAGTTCCGGGTCGTGGCGCGCCGGTTCGCGACGATCACCGACCCCGACAC
>NZ_JAJQMN010000008.1 GCF_028994775.1 Promicromonospora iranensis
AGGAGTTCACGACGGGCGCGAAGCAGGCCATCGAGGGTATCGAGGGTATGGCCTCGTTCCTGGAGCAGGCTGCTACGACGCTGCAGGACGCCGACTCGCAGCTCGCCTCGGGCATCTGAGACACCTGCACTCGATCTGTGCGGAAGGGCGGCTCCAGGCATCGGTCTGGAGCCGCCCTTCTGATGTCCGACCCGTCGCCCTCGGAGGCCTCATGAATGCGAACACCCGCAAGAAGATCTGGATCGGTGCTCTCGTCGTCTTCGCTCTGGCCGCGGCGTTGCGGCTCTTCCTCACCATCCAGCGCGACGGTCTGGGCGACGCCACCCTGTGGATCGCGCTCGCCGTCGTCCTGGTGATCTGCGGTATCACGGTGGCCGTGATGATCGGCCGGTCGAGCCGTGTGGCCTCCCACGCTCGGCAGGGACGGCCCGACGCCGTCGTCATTCCCGCCTACTCGACGGCGGAGGCGGCCGACGAGGCCGGCTCGTTCGCCCACGCCCCGCCCGGCCTGATGGGCATGGGCGGTAGCCCCATGGCTCTGGTCGTCACCGCCGGCCAGGTCGAGGTCTGGGCCGGACGCCGCAGCACCGCGCCCAGCTGGACCGTGCAGCGTCCGGCGGACGCGGGGGTGGTGCAGGCTGTCTACGGGTCCCGGACGATCGACGCCCTGAGGGTGTCCGACGGCCGCACGTCGGCCACCGTCGTTCCGGCGTACAACGCTCTGCGCGCCATGGGCGGCAGCGGCAAGGAGGACCTGCGGCGCGCTATCACGGAGATCAGCGCCGGCCAGCCCAGTCAGTGACGATCCCGGGCGGACGGCGTGAAACATGAGACGCCCGGTGAGGTGATCCTTACCCTGTCGGTAGAATCAGGACCGGCCTTCGCTTCCCCTCCTGACCTCGACCCGGAAGGCGCCCCTTCGTGAGCACCACCCGACCCCTGCGCGTCGCCGTCGTCGGCGCCGGCCCTGCCGGCATCTACGCGAGCGACATCCTGTCCAAGACCGACCTCGACGTGAGCATCGACCTGTTCGAGCGCCTTCCCGCGCCGTTCGGTCTGGTGCGGTACGGCGTGGCCCCGGACCACCCGCGCATCAAGCAGATCATCGTCGCGCTCCACAAGGTGCTGAGCCGCGGAGACATCCGTCTGCTCGCGAACGTGGACTACGGCGTGGACGTGAAGCTCGAAGACCTGCGCCAGTTCTACGACGCCGTCATCTTCTCCACCGGCTCCATCAAGGATGCCGAGCTGGACATCCCGGGTATCGACCTGGACGGCTCCTACGGTGCCGCCGACTTCGTGTCCTGGTACGACGGCCACCCGGACGTGCCGCGCACCTGGCCGCTGGAGGCGGAGCAGGTCGCCGTGATCGGCGCCGGCAACGTCGCCCTCGACGTGGCCCGGATCCTGGCCAAGCACGCGGACGACCTGCTCCCCACCGAGGTCCCGGCCAACGTGTACGAGATCCTGAAGACCTCCCCGGTCACCGACGTGCACGTGTTCGCGCGCCGTGGCCCGGCTCAGGTCAAGTTCTCGCCGCTGGAGCTGCGCGAGCTGGGCCACGTGCCCGACGTCGACATCGTCGTGTACCCGGAGGACTTCGACTTCGACGAGGGCTCCGAGTCCGCCATCAACTCGTCGAACCAGACCAAGCAGGTCGTGAAGACCCTGGTGGACTGGACGCTGAAGGACCCGGCGCAGAACACGGCGTCCCGCCGTCTGCACCTGCACTTCCTGCACGCCCCCGCCGAGGTGCTCGGCGAGAACGGCAAGGTCGTCGGGTTCCGTACCGAGCGCACCGCGCTGCAGGGCGACGGCACGGTCAAGGGCACCGGCGAGTTCGTCGACTGGCCCGTCCAGGCGGTCTACCGCGCCGTCGGCTACTTCGGCTCGTCGCTGCCGGAGATCCCCTACGACGACGTCAAGGGTGTCATCACCAACCGCGAGGGCCGGGTCGTCGACATCGACGGCAACCAGGTCCCCGGCGTCTACGCGACCGGCTGGATCAAGCGTGGCCCGGTGGGCCTCATCGGCCACACCAAGTCCGACGCCTCGGAGACGGTGCGGCACCTCGTCGAGGACGTCACCGGTGTGGCCGACGGCGAGGCGCCCGGCGACCTGGACGGCGGCCGGACCGCTCCGCAGGGCGAGCCGGAGGCCGTCACCGAGTTCCTCGCCGGCAAGGGCGTGGAGTACGTCGAGTGGGCCGGCTGGGAGCTCCTGGACGCGCACGAGCGCGCGCTCGGCGAGGCCCAGGGCCGCGAGCGTGTGAAGGTCGTGCCGCGCGACGAGATGATCACGATCAGCAGGACCCTTTCGAAGTAGGGCCGGGCCGAGATAGAACTGGGGCGGAGCGTACCGATCGGTCGCTCCGCCCCACTTCTGTCTCGCCACAGCCCTCCTTGGACGGCATTGTGGGAACCGCCGCCCGGTGCGGCGCGTTCGGCTGGGAGGAAAGGAGTGCGATGCACAGGCACTACAACGGGCTGAAGACCGCCGCGCTGTTCGGTGGGATGTGGGCCGTGATCCTCGGGCTCTGGGCGCTCTTCGCGCGCGGCTCCAGCGGCATGCTGTGGATCTTCGTGCTCATCGGGCTGGGCACGACGGCGTACAGCTACTGGAACTCCGACAAGCTGGCGATCCGCGCGATGCGCGCGTATCCCGTCACCGAGCTGCAGGCACCGGAGATGCACCGCATCGTGCGGGAGCTGTCGACGGCGGCGCGTCAGCCGATGCCCCGGCTGTACATATCGCCCACCAAGGCGCCCAACGCGTTCGCCACGGGTCGTAACCCGAAGAACGCCGCGGTGTGCTGCACGGAGGGGATCCTGCAGCTGCTGAACGAGCGCGAGCTGCGTGGCGTGCTGGGGCACGAGCTCATGCACGTCTACAACCGCGACATCCTCACGGCGTCGGTCGCGTCCGCCCTGGCCGGCCTCATCACGGCGCTGGCGCAGTTCCTGCTGTTCTTCGGTGGCGGTGACCGCCGGGAGGGGGGCAACCCGCTCGCCGCTCTCGCCATGGCGCTGCTCGCGCCGATCGCGGCGATGCTCATCCAGATGGCGATCTCCCGCACGCGGGAGTACGACGCCGACGAGGACGGTGCTCGGCTCACCGGCGACCCGCTGGCGCTGGCCTCCGCGCTGGCCAAGCTGGAGCAGGGCACGCAGCGCGCGCCGCTGCCGCAGGACCGTGAGCTCACCAACGTGTCCCACGTGATGATCGCGAACCCGTTCCGCGGCGCCGGGATCGGCCGTCTGTTCGCGACGCACCCGCCGATGCCGGACCGTATCCGCCGCCTCGAGGCCATGGCCGGCGGCCCGTCCGGCGGCTACGGCACGGGCGGGATCGGCGGGCCGACGTCGGGTCCGGACTGGGGCACCCCACCCGGGATGCTCTGAAACCATCCGTTCGCCGCCGCGGAATGCGTTCGTCGCCTTCCGTGGCTGCGGATACGGTTGTCCAGATTCCCACCGGACGTGCAGGGGCGCCCGGGTATGACATAGAAGGAGCACCACATGGCCGACTCGTCGTTCGACATCGTCAGCAAGGTCGACCGCCAGGAGGTCGACAACGCGCTGAACCAGGCAGCCAAGGAGATCTCGCAGCGGTACGACTTCAAGAACGTCGGCGCCTCGATCGAGTGGAGCGGCGAGAGCATCGCGATCGCCGCCAACTCGTCGGAGCGCGTGCTCGCCGCCCTCGACGTCTTCGAGACCAAGCTGGTCAAGCGCGGCATCTCCCTCAAGTCGATCGACGTCGGCGAGCGGGAGCCCAAGCCGTCCGGCAAGGAGTACCGCCTGGCCGCGACGCTCAAGGAGGGTCTTGCGGGGGAGTCCGCGAAGAAGGTCACCAAGATCATCCGCGAAGAGGGCCCCAAGGGCGTGAAGACGCAGATCACCGGTGACGAGGTGCGCGTGACCAGCAAGTCCCGCGACCAGCTGCAGGAGGTCATGGCGCTGCTGAAGGGCTCGGACCTGGACTTCGCGCTGCAGTTCACGAACTACCGCTGAACATGCAGGCCAGCAGACTGTTCTGGGCTGCCAGTCCGCACACAGTCCGCAGGAGCAGACGTTGAGCATGGACTGACGGGTGGTCGCCGGGATGCCGGTGGCCGCCCGTTTGGTCTGTCAGGAGGACTTCGCGGCCTCGGTCGCGGGCTGTGCGGACAGCACGGTTCGCATGAGCGACGTGGCCGCTGCCCGGGTCTTGTCCTCTGCGCTCGGCCACAGATGGCCGTAGGCGCTGAGCGTGGTGGTCGGGCTGGAATGGTCCAGAGCCCGCTGGACGGTGACGACGTCGTAGTTGTCGGCGATCAGGCCCGACGCGAAGAAGTGCCGCAGGTCGTGGAGCGTGTAGGCGTCCAGTCCCACCTGACGGTGGCTCGTTCGCCACGCCCGTGACGCGCTGTTGCGGTTCCAGAGTCCGCGCTCGTCTCCGTTGGGGTTCCAGAAGATCCACTGCTCGTCACCACGCGGAGCGAACTTCTCGATATGGCTGAAGCAGACGGCCACGATGTCTACGGCCTCCTACCTCGGGTCGCAGCCACCAGGAGCCTGCACGGCGCTGACGACATCGCTGCCGTCCTGCACGAAAGAGTTACGCGCGCAGCAATGCGCACGTCCACCGGACGGAGCCGGGTCGCGGGGTGGTTCCACAAGCCCGGCGGCAGTTCGCACGGGACGTTATGAAGCTCTCGACCGACGTGCCGAACTCATCGAATGGCACGCTCACGCGCGCGCCATGCAGGCCCTACCTGACCCCTGATTGGTGATCCAACCAACTCAAGCAGTTTGTGCTCTTCGCACGAGACCCACCGTCGCCACGATCTTTCTCTGGTTCCGCGATTCACCGGACGTGCTCTAGGAGTCGTTCCTGCGGTCGCGCGGTCACCACGTGAAGACCGTACTGTGAGTGGTGTTTCGTTGCCAACGAGGGCCCGGAGGTTGACGACGTGCGACCCGATCTGAACGCCTTGGCGATTGACGTATATCAGTACGCATACCCATTGGTGACGATGGAACTCACCCGCAGGCAGATGACAAACGTGCCGGATGCACACAGCGTGTCGATGCGGGCGCCGGTCAATCAGTTCGCCCACGCACGTGCCTTTCCCCGGGCTGAGTCCCGGGAAGTGGTCCGCTTCAACTTCGACACGCTGTATTCGATGGCATGGCTGGACCTGCGTCACGAGCCCGTCGTGCTCAGCCTGCCCGAGACCGACCGATACTGCCTCGTCCCGATCTACGACATGTGGACCGACATCTTCGCCGTGCCCGGCACCCGCACGACCGGCGGACGTGCACGCGACTTCGCGCTCGTTTGCCCCGACTGGGCGGGCGAGCTTCCCGATGACGTCGAGCTGATCCGATCACCGACCCCGGTCGCATGGATCATCGGCCGCACCCAGACCAACGGTCCCGATGACTACCAGAACGTGCACCGTATCCAGGACGGCTACCGACTCACCCCCTTGAGCGCCTGGGGTCAGGAGTATGTGCCGCCGAGCGAGGAGCCGACCGCACAGGACATCGACGATACGACCCCACCGTTCGACCAGGTCAACGCGATGAGTGGGGTTGAGTTCTTCACCCGGCTGGCCGACCTGCTCAAGATCCACCCGCCGCACCCGAACGACTACCCGATCGTGCACCGGATGCAGGCACTCGGCCTCCGAGCAGGCCAGGACTTCGCAGTGGAAGCGCTAGACGCTGACGTCATCGAGGCGATCAACGCTGCGCCTCAGGTTGCACATAACGACATCCGTCGGACGCTTCTCGACGGCAGTCTCGGCACGATCAGGAACGGCTGGAGCTGGGGCCAGAATCTCGGCACGTACGGCACGTCTTACCGGCTCCGTGCACTGGTCACGTTCGGAGGCCTCGGAGCAAACCTTCCCGAGGACGCGATCTATCCCAATGCGTTCGCCGACGCCAACGGGGAGCCATTTTCCGGCACCCACGACTACGTGCTGCATTTCGACGAGGACGAGCTCCCTGCCGTGGACGCCTTCTGGTCACTGACGATGTACGACGGGGACGGCTTCCAGGTCGCCAACCCCATCGACCGTTTTGTGATCAGGGACCGCGACCAGTTCAACTACAACGCCGACGGGTCTCTCGATTTCTATCTTCAGCACACGCCTCCCAGCCCTGACAAGGAAGCGAACTGGCTACCGGCCCCGTCAGGGTCGTTCGCCCCGATGCTGCGTCTCTACTCGCCGAGAGGCGAGGTCCTACGCGGAAGCCTGAACCCGCCCCCGATCAAACGAACCGCGCCGAGCATCGACCGATAACCCTCCAGGTTTCCCGAGGGCGGCTAGTTCACGGGCAGCCGGTACTGGGCGTGCGCCGCGAACCGCCGATTCCAGATGTGGACTCGGGTAGGCGACTGCAAGACGGCGCCACTGGCCGTATGTGGCTGCGGCGAACGCCGTGATGGCGTCCCCTATCGCGCTGGCGTGCTGCATACCCCAGGTGCCGGACACGAAGTGCTCGGCCTCGACTGGCTCGTGTCCGTCACCGATAGGCCGGGGAACCAGTAGCGCGGCGTCGACCCAGGGTGGTCCGGTCCGGGACCAGGCCCAGTCGGTCAGACGAACCTGGTGCCGTGCACGAGCAGGTTGAGCCGGTGGATGTCGCCGCGGACCAGGCAGTAGCCGGACAGGGTCCGTGTGGTTGTCCGCGAGCCACTGCCATCCAGCTAGGCGCGCATACCTCTTCCGGAGTGGTGCGGTCATCGCGGCCTGAGTCGCGGGGCGTCGGGTCAGGCCCTCAGACCGCGGGTGCGGCTGGGAGTACGTCGAAGACGCTGGTCGGTTCACCGACAGCATCGAGCGGGAACCACGTCGCCGCATGGATCACCTGCCGTGCGGTGGGCAGGACGGCGGTGAGCCGGTGTCGTCGGACGTAGTCCTCGAAGGCGAGCACGTGCAGATATCCGGCGGCGGCCTCCTCGACCGGTGTCGGATCATCGGTGGCGGCGGCCGTGAACGTGATCTCGACGCGTGCTGGGAGTGTCCCTGTCGCCGGGACGACGCTCCGTCCGGTGCTGGAACGCACTCGCTCCGCGATGTGCTCGCGATCAGCCTCAGCGAGATGGACCGGACCGGGGCGGGCCAGGAGAAGCTGCCCGCCCCCGCTCCTCGTGCTCGTGTCGGGGGCCGCTGTCCAGCACACGTCGGTGGGTCCGACGCCGAGGTCGGTGAGCGCCTCGCCGAACGCCTTGCCGACGGCGGGTGTCTCGACCGCCAGACCGGTGAACGTCTCGATCCTGCCTTCGATGTCCTCGGGGACGTCGAGGTCGAGGACGACGCCGACCCAGTCGAGCGCCGGGGCCTCGGAGGCGTGGGCGGTGAAGTCCGCCGGGTCGAACGCGGTGACTCGCTCGGCGACGGCAAGATAGAAGTCCTCGAGGTGGCGTCTCATCTGGACCGTCTCGCGCCACCGGTCGAAGGGGAAGCTGGTCGCCGAGGCGAGCTCGGACAAGGGGACCTGGGCGCGTCGCAGGAGGTCGGTGGTCATCCCGTGCTGGAGCTGCGCGCGTGCGTAGCGGCGGTATCCGGTGTCCGGGTCGACCGATGCCGGCGTCAGGATGCCTCGCTCGGCATAGAGGCGGAGCGCCTTGGCGGTCAGGCCGGTCATCTCCTGGAAGTTGCCGGCGGTCAGGTCGTTCTTCTCGTTCTCCATGGGTCTCCTGCGCTGTCGGGCTATCGGTGTCCCCAGCATGGGCGTTGCCCTTTGGGCGAGGTCAAGCAACGCAACCCGGATCCACGAACTACCGCTGACCGGTGGCTGCCGGAACACCGATGGCTGTCCGCCCGGTCCGTCAGGAGGTCTCCGCGGCATCAGACATCGTCTGCGCGACCAGCTCCATGGAGCGCAGGCGGGCCGGGGAGAGGTCCAAAGGCATCTGTCTGAGGGTTTCCAACACGCTCATGGACCCTTGCTCCCTGCCAGGGCTCTTGCAGGCCGCGCCCTCATCAGCGTCAGCGGGGTGCAAGGCGTCCCAGGAGTCGATGATCGCATCGTCGCTCTCGGCCAGGCTGGACTCCTCCATGACGGCTTCCAGCGCCCTTTCGAAGGCGTACCGGTCGGCGGCCATCTGCGCCACGCGGGGGTCGTCGACAGCGACCGTGTCATCGAGGGCCTCCTCGGCGGCCTCGACACGGTCGGATTCCGCCCGCAGATCCGGGTGGGTGGCCAGGGCGATGAAACGGGCGGCCCGGATGGCCGCGCCGAGCGGGCTGAGGAGCCGCTCGCTGACCAGCAGGTCGTCCAGGTCCGCCTGGCGCAGGGAACCTTCGGGCAGGTTCTTGAGGCGGCTGGTGACGAAGTCGGAGAGCAGGCCCATCCTGCTGCCTTCGGTGCGCATGCGCTGCACGGCAGCCCGCTGTCGCCGCAGCTCTGCTTCCTGGGCGACGAGGGTCTCCTCCAGCCGTTCCAGGATGCCCGCGATGCCGCGGTCGCCGTCGACATCGGCAGAAGGCGTGTCGGCGAAGGCGCCACGGATGTCGTCCAGGGCGATCCCGGCGTCGGCCATCTTGCGGATCCACAGCAGTCGGATGATGTCGTCGTAGCCGTAGCGGCGACGGTCGTCGCTGCCCCGTTCGGGCTCGGGGAGCAGGCCGATCTCGTGGTAGTGACGGATCGTCCGCGGTGTGACGCCGACGAAGGCCGCCGCGTCACCGATCTTGACCTGGCGCGGCGGGATGAAGGTCGAATCCATGAGCAGGGCCTTCCTCAGTGGGGCGGGACGTGAGTCCACAGGACCACATGCCGCTACGGAAGGTGCAACTCCAGACGCTCCGCCCGGACGACGAGGTCGTGTCGTTAGCCTGAGGCGGTGCTGATCGAGCGAGTGAGCGTCAAGCCGGCCCATGTCGACGAGGGCGCCTGGCCGTGGACGATTCCGGCCGTCGCTGACCTCGCCGCGCACGGTATGCGGTTGACCAGCAGCATCGTGATCCTGGTGGGTGCGAACGGGTCCGGTAAGTCCACCGTGCTGGAGGCCATCGCCGAGACGTACGGGATCGACGTACGCGGCGGGCACGGTGGTCGCAAGTACGCCAGCGGCATGGAGAAGAGTCCCTTGGGTGAGGCGATCATCCTGGACAGGACCATCGCAGGGACGCGCATGACCCGCCAGAGCGCGAAGGGTTTCTACCTGCGTGCGGAGACCGCGTTCGGGATGCTTGCGTTCATGACCGAGGCCGGAGTCACCGGCTACGGTGACCGGTTGTCCACGGAGGTCAGCCATGGCGAGTCGTACCTCCAGGCGATCGCCGGCAGGTTCAGCGGTCCCGGCCTCTACCTCCTGGACGAGGCCGAGGGGCCGCTGTCGTTCGAGTCCACGCTGCAGCTGCTGTACCGGTTGCAGGACCTGGTGACCGACCACGCGGCGCAGGTCATCTACGCGACCCACTCACCCTTGGTGGCAGCTCTGCCCGGTGCCCAGATCCTGGAGATGACGGAGCACGGGATCGCGGAGCGCACGTGGTCCGAGCTGGAATCGGTCAACCTGTGGAAAAGGTTCCTCGGACGACCGGACACCTTCTTCGACGTGATGTAGGGCGATGGGCCAGGGCCGCTGCGTGGTAGGTCGAGTCCAAGTCGGCATCAGGGGACAAGTAGAGGGTCGGCGGTGCGCTCGGTCTGTACCTGTGCCGGGGGCGTGGTCGCGAGCGACAACCCGTCACCGCGGCGGCGGAACAGCAGCGCCGACAGCACCGCGCCCAGGGCGAAGAACCCGGCGCCCCACCAGTACGTGGTCGAGTAGCTGGTGATCGCTGCCTGCACGCCGACCGCCTCGGTCACCGGCGCGTGGGCAGCGAGGTAGTCGGCAGCGGCCGTGGCGGCAAGGGTGTTGAGCAGCGCGGTGCCGATCGAGCCGCCGACCTGCTGGCTCGTGTTCACCATCGCCGACGCGACGCCTGCGAACTGCCGGTCGACACCGAGCGTGGCGGTCTGCATCGACGCGGGCATGATCGTGCCCATCGCGAAGCCGACGATCATCAGCGGCGGCAGCACGTTCGCGGCGTAGGAGCTCGAGGCGTCCAGGAACGTCAGGAAGAACATGCCGGTCGCGCCGAGCGTCATGCCGATCGGCACCATGAGCTTGGGCCCGAACCTGGGCACGAACAGGTTGGTGCCGAGCTGGGCGGCGAGCACCAGCATCCCGATCATGGGCAGGAACGACAGACCCGTCTGGATCGGTGAGTACCCGAGCGTGAGCTGCAGGTAGTAGGTGACGAAGAGGAAGATGCCGAACATCCCCGCACCCGCGATCAGCACCGAGAGGTAGGCGGCGCCGCGGTTGCGGTCGAGGACTATCGAGAGCGGCAGCAACGGGTGGGCCGCTCGTGCCTGCCAGGCGACGAACGCGGTGAGCAGCACGACGGCGCTCGCGAGCATGCCCCAGGTCAGGGGCGTCTCCCAGCCGCCGGTCTCGGCGTTCGAGAAGCCGTAGACGAGGCCGAAGAGCGCGCCCGACACGAGCAGCGTGCCCGGCACGTCCAGGCTCGGCCGCGGACCGGTGCGGGTGATCCGCGGGATGAAGACGAAGGCGCCGACGAGGGCGAACGCGGCGATGAAGACGTTGATGTAGAGGTTCCAGCGCCAGTCGAGAGTCTCCGTCAGGACACCACCGAGCAGCAGCCCGACGGCGCCACCCGCGCCGGCTATCGCGCCGAACACGCCGAACGCGCGGGCGCGCTCCTTCGGGACGGTGAAGGTGGTGGTCAGCACGGCGAGCGCGGTGGGGGCCAGCAGGGCGCCGAACACGCCCTGCAGCGCACGTGCGGCGACGAGCAGCTCGAACGAGCCGGCCGCGCCGCCCAGGGCCGAGGCGATCGCGAAGCCGATGAGGCCGATGACGAACGTCCGCTTCCGGCCGACGAGGTCGGAAAGGCGTCCGCCGAGGAGGAGCAGGCTGGCGAAGGCGAGCGAGTAGGCGGTGATGACCCACTGGCGCTGACCGTCCGAGAAGCCGAGGTCGGCCTGGGCGGACGGGAGCGCGATGTTCACGACAGTCGCATCGAGCACGACCATGAGCTGTGCGAGCCCGACCACGACGAGCGTGATCCAGCGCCGACCGTCGGTGGCGAGTGTTGAGGTATCGGACATACGCGCCACCATATACGGTACTGCGGAGTTCCGGATATGGCTGGTTCAATAATTAACCCAACGGTAAGGTCGAGTCGGACAGGAAGGAGGGCGGCTGCGATGGCGCAGATCGAGCACGCCACGGTGAAGCCCCGGCTCGGGCGCAAACGGGACCACACTCGCGACCCCGAGATCCTGGACGTCGCGCTCGACGTCCTGGCGGAGACCGGCTACGACGGGATGACGGTCGAGATGGTCGCGACGCGCGCCAAGGCAGGCAAGGCGACGCTCTACCGCCGGTGGCCGTCCAAGTCCGACCTGGTGCTCGACGCCGTCGCCTGCATGAAGGGCAGGGACCTCGACGTCGACAGCCTGCCCGACACGGGAACGCTGCGCGGGGACCTGGTCGCGATGATCAAGCCGCCGAGCATCCGCGACAGTGAGCGGAAGCTCAAGGTGATGGCCGGGATCGTGTCCATGATCGCCCGCAACCCCGAGATGGCCGCCGCCGCGCAAGAGGCGCTGGTCGAGCCGCGAGCCGCCGTCAACCGCATCTTCTTCCGGCGCGCGATCGACCGGGGCGAGATCCCGTCGGACGTCGACGTCGAGAAGCTCTGCATGATCGGCCCGGCGCTGGTCGCGTACCGGGTGCTCCTGCTGCGCAAGCCGGTCGACCGGGAGTTCCTGCTCTCGAACATCGACGAGGTCATCCTGCCCGCCGTCGGGCTGCGTGCCGCCTGAGCGCCGTGGACCTGGACGGCGGGATCCTCCTCGGCGCCCTCTTCGCGCTGATCTTCGTCAGCGCCATCCTGCAGTCGCTGTCGGGTTTCGGGTTCGCGCTGCTGAGCGCCCCGCTGCTCGCCGCGACCATCGGCGGGGCCGAGGCGGTCTCGACGATCATCATCACCGGCACCGTCTGCGATGTGGCGATCCTGGCGATGCGGCGCAGCGTGCCGCGGCCGGTCGGCCGGGAGGTCTGGGCGCTCGCCGGCTGGTCCGTGCCGGGCATGCTGGTCGGCGCCTGGCTGCTGGCCTGGTTGCCGGCGTCCGGCCTCCAGATCTTCGTCGCCTGCGTGGTGATCGGCGCGGTGGTGCTGCGGCTGCGCTCGCGGGAGCGTGGTGTCGTCGTCCGGCCCGTGTGGGCCGTGCCGGCCGGTCTTCTCTCGGGTGCGCTGAGCACCTCGACCTCCCTCGGTGGTCCGCCCAGCGTCTACTACCTGGTCCACCGTGACCTGGCGCCGCACGCGATGCGGGACACCCTCGTCACCGTCTCGCTCGTGCGCCTGCCGCTGAGTGTCGCGTCACTGGTGATCGCGGGAACGTGGCAGACGTACGAGTACTGGCTGCCGCTCGTCGGCGCGGCGCTGCTGGGGCAGCTGGTGGGCGCCCGGGCGTTCCACGCGTTCGGCAGCTCGCGGTACGAGCGCGTGGTCCTCTGCCTGCTCGTCGTGTCGGCCCTCGTGTCGGTGGCGGCGCTGCTGATGGGCTGACGCGGTCCTGGTCGGACCGCTCGTCCCCGAGCGGCACCGGTCGGTGGCCGAGCTCAGCGCGTGACCTGCCCGAAGCATTCCCGGCTCACCGGGCAGCCGATCTCGCCCGGGTGTACGACAGCCGGCGCAGCAGGATCTCCGCCGGCCCGCGGTAACCGGCCCTGTGCATCAGGTCGGCGATGATCACCGAGACCACCCAGGTGGCGATCGCGACGGCGGTGGCGCCCGCGAGCCCCATCCGGTCCTCCAGCCCCAGGCCGAAGGGCGTGAAGACCGCGACCCACACCACGGTCTGGAACAGGTACATGCTCATCGACCGCTGGCCCAGTGCCTGAACGGCGGTCGTCAGCCGGCCGGGGCGGTCGGCCACGGAGCACGCGATCAGCGCGATGAAGCCCGCCAGAGCGATTCCGCCCACATAGCCGGTGAGCGGCTGGGCGACTGCCGCGGTCAGCACGACAACCGGGTTCTCGTTCGACCACGTCCCGAGCTCGAGCAGTACGGCAGGGAGCGCGCCGAGGACCGACGCCACCGTGGCAGCGACCGAGAAGCGCCAGAGCAGCGCGCGGTGGTTCTCCGGTTCGTCCAGGACTCGGCGTCGCGCCACCCACATCCCGAGCACGACCCCGGGGATGACGAGCAGGACCCCGATGACCAGGCCGTACGGCCAGCTCGTGGTCCGGTCGACGAACGCCTCGGTCCAGGTCCGGTCGCCCGTGGCCACGCTGCCGACGGTGTAGCTCGAGATGCCCTGCGACAACGGGAGCCACATCCCGAGGGCGGCCGCCGCCGTCGCCGGGATCATCGTCAGCCCGCTCACCCAGAGCAGGGTGGAGTCCTTGGCCCGGAGCAGCCCGGCGAGCAGCAGCCCGGCGATCCCGTACGGCGCCAGGATGTCGAGCGGCGTGAAGAGCAGTACGTGGACTGCGCCGATGACGACGAGCCACCAGCCTCGTCGTCGCACCAGCGTGCGGACGTCGGTCCAGCTCGCGCCGCGCTCCTGCTGCCGGTTCATCATCTGGACGAGGGCGTAACCGAAGAGGAACGCGAACAGCGGCCGCGCGTGGTTGTGCACGAAGAGCAGATGGAAGACCTTCGTGATCTCGTTGACCACCTCGGGTCCACGGTCGATCGCGGACACGAACAGCGGGGCGTGCGCGAACGTGATGAACAGCAGCATCCCACCCCGCGCCAGGTCCGGTGCCGGCGCTCTGCGGGCCGTCCGGGTGACCATGACCGACGACGGTGACGTGACCGGGTTGCCCATGCGGCTACTCCGCCTCGTCCGTGTCGTCTGCGCCGTCCTTGGCGTGTTGCTGGATCATCTCGAGCAGCGTGGACGAGCCCTGGAGGTTGCGCATCAGCGTGTCGATGGTCATCAGGGCGAGACCCTGCTCAGGGTCGGCGAGGACCAGCAGCTTGTCACCCGCTTCGATCCCCAGGTCGCGCCGGGCCTGGGCCGGGATCGCGATCTGCCCCCGCTCGCTCACCGTCACCGAACCGTAGAAGCCGCGGCCTCCAGGACCGTACTTCGCTGGACTCTTGTCGTCGGCCACCGCATGCCTCCCGTGCTCGGGTGTCTGCTCCTGTCTGAGCTACACGTTACAACATGTAAATCATGTAGAACATGCGGCGGCTCTTTGTCGCGCCGAGCGCCGCGTCTAGGGTGTGCGTACGTACCTGGACCGGAGGTGGCTGAGATGGGCGTCGTCACGTCGCGCGCGCTGAGGCACGAGGTGAGCGAGCGGTGACCCGCCTGCCCCGCGTCGTCGCCACCGACCTGGACGGCACGCTGCTCGACAGCCGCGGCCAGGTCTCGGAGCGCACGCGGAACGTCCTCGCCGACCTCGACGCGGCAGGCGTCGAGGTGGTCTTCGTGACCGCCCGACCGCCGCGCTGGCTGACCCGGTTCACGGACGCCGTCGGCGGCCACGGCCGCGTCATCTGCATCGGCGGGGCCTGTGTGCTCGACCTCGCCTCCGGCGAGACGCTCGACACCTGCGGGTTCGACGACGACGCGGCGCTCGCCGTCGTGACCGGGATCCGCGCCGCGCTGCCGCACGCCGCGCTCGCCTTCGAGCGGCCGGGCGGCGTCGTGTTCGACCCGACCTACCCCAACCGGGAACCGGCCCTGGACCCGGGTCTCTGGTCCGTCCCGGTCGAGGACACGCTCGGTGCGGACCGCGCACGTGGGCCGGTGTCGAAGATCCTCGCGCTCGATCCCGCGTACATCCCGCCGCCGGGCATCGTCGTCGACCCGCCCGAGGAGATCCGGCTCGCGCAGGAACAGTTCTTCGCCGCGGTGCGCGGCGCCATCGGGCCGCACGCCCAGCTGGCGTACTCGGGCGCCGTCGGCCTGGCCGAGCTCATGCCGCCCGGCGTCGACAAGGCCGCCGCGCTGGCCCGCTGGTGCGCGCGGCTCGGCGTCGACGCCTCCGACGTGTGGGCCTTCGGCGACATGCCCAACGACCTGCCGATGCTCACCTGGGCCGGCCGGGGCATCGCCGTGGCCAACGCCCACAGCGAGGTGCTGGCCTGCGCCGACGCGGTCGTCGGGCACCACGATGCCGACGGTGTGGCCGAAGAGCTGGCCACGGCGCTGCTGGGCAGCGCCGCCAGGGCGGCTGCGGACTCCTGACCCCGCGGAATCCTGGCTCTGCGGGGAGCGGCCCCGGTTGTGTCGTGAGCGATCGTCGCGTCGACGTGCCCGTTCTCGCCGCGACGATCACGCTCACGACAAGGGGTGTTCGTCGAGGATCGGGGACAGATGCGCGGTGGTCAGGGCGCGGGTCGCCTGGCGTGCGCCCGCCCGGAGACAGTCCGCGGTGCCCGCGCCCGCGAGGTGCGCCGTGAAGAACCCGGCGAAGAACGCGTCGCCCGCGCCGTTGGTGTCGACCACGTCCACGGGCTCCGCCGGGCACTCGAACCAGCCCTCCGCGGTGCGCGCAACAGCGCCGTCGGCGCCGAGCGTGCACACCACGGTCCGGGCACCACGGTCCAGCAGGTCGGACATGAGGGCACGATGGTCGTCGGTGCCGTCGTCGTTGAGGAAGACGTGCGAGCACGCCTCGGCGAACGGGCGGTGGAACTCCGCCACACCGTCGTAGTCGTGCAGGTCGGTCCACAGCGTCGCCCCGCTCGCGACGGCGGCCGGGAGCAGGCTCAGCCCGGCGGCGCCGAGGTCCAGCACCACGTGCTCGGCGTCGGCCACCCGGGCGACGGCGACGGCGTCGGGCCCGGGGGAGGCCGTGGTTGTCGCGAGGTAGATCGACAGGCGCTCACCGGCGTCGGTCATCAGGTTCAGGTGCTGCTCCGACGGGCCGGGGGCCCGCCGGGCCAGTACCTCGACGCCCTTCGCGCGGTCCAGCGCCGCGAGGATGAGGTCGCCCTCCGGGTCCGTGCCGACGTCGGCGACGAGCGTGCAGGCCGCCCCGAGATCCGCGAGGTGCAGGACCTTCCCGGCGCTCGTGCCGCCCAGTGTGCGCACCGTGCCGCGCGCGAACACGGCGTGCGGGCGGGGCTCGGGAAGGTGGTCGAGCCGGACCATCGTGTTCCACGTGGCCGGCCCGGCCACCACGGTGCGAGGAGCGTTCATGCGCTCACCCTGCCACCCGACACCCACACCGTCCCGGGCGGTCAGCCGAGCAGCTCCACACCCAGCACGGCGATGGCGTCGGGGTCGCCCACCAGGTCCACGCTGGCGATCCGCCCGTCGTGCACGACCACCGCGAACACGGCGCGCGGCGTGCCGCCCGGCGCCCACGTGAACCCGACGGAGCCGCCGACCAGCGCGGGCACGGCACCTCCCGCCCGGCCCCGGAACGCCTCCGCGACGGCCGCGGCGCCACGCACCTCGCGCGCCAGCAGGGGAGCGCCCTTGTCGGCCGACGCCGCCGCCGTCTCGACCGCCGACTGGTCGGCGCGCAGCACCACCTCGGGCGCGAGCACGGCCAGCAGGCCCGCGAGGTCTCCCGTGCGGGACGCCGTGAGGAACGCCTCGACCACCTGCCGGTCGGTCCGGGCCTCGGCGGCGGTCCGGGAGCCGACGCCGGACGCCGCGCCGTTCTGCGCGGCCGCCCCCGACTGCACCCGCCGCCGGCCGCGGCTCGCGAGCTGCCGCGACGCGGCCACCGAGCGGCCCAGCACCGGTGCGATCTGCTCGTAGGGCACGGCGAACAGGTCGTGCAGCACGAACGCCAGACGTTCGGCAGGGTCGAGGCTCTGCAGCACGATCTGCATCGCCAGCCCGACGACATCGGCCAGCTCTGCCTCCTGGGCAGGGTCAGGGACGTCGTCGTGCGGAAGCTCCGGCCCGACGTCGTCCGGCAGGCCGGTCGGTAGGGGCGCCTCGCGGCGGGTCGACCGGGAGCGGAGCATGTCGAGGCAGATCCGGCCGGTGACCGTCGTCAGCCAGGCGGCGAGACTCTCGATCTCCGCGTCGCCGGTGCGATTGAGGCGCAGCCAGGTCTCCTGCAGCGCGTCGTCGGCGTCATCGGGGTTGCCGAGCATCCGGTAGGCCACCGCACGCAGGCGGGGGCGGTGCTGCTCGAAGGCGGTGGCGAGCTCGTCGGGATTCATCGGTCACATCCTCGGTCTCGGGGGCGTCAGGAGTGTGACGGCGCGCAGGGCGCCGATGTGACCGGCCGGTACGTCCGGCCACGACGTCCGGCCACGACGAGAGGACCGCGATGACCACCGAGACCACCACCCACGACTTCGCCCCCGAGGCGTCCACCACCCCGCACCTGCGAACGCTGGCGCCCCGCATGCAGAACCCGGCACTGCTCGTGCCGGGCGCGGTGAAGCACCTGAGCGCGCTGGGACAGATCGTCCACGGGCAGGGTGTACCGGCCACCACGCTGGAGCTGGTGCACCTTCGCACCAGCCAGATCAACGGCTGCGCCTGGTGCATCGACTACGGGATGCGCCAGGCCCGCAAGGCAGGCGAGTCGGAGGACCGGCTCGGCTCGGTCTCCGCATGGCGTGAGTCGCCGTACCTCTCGGAGGCCGAGTGCGCGGCGATCGAGCTCGCCGAGTCGGTCACGCGGCTCGCGGACAGCTCGGACCCCGTGCCCGACGCCATCTGGAACCGTGCCGCCGAGCACTACGACGAGCAGGCGCTCGCGGCGCTGGTGCTCTACATCGGGGTCACCAACGTCTACAACCGCCTCAACGTGACGACCCGCCAGGTCGCCGGCGTGGTCGGCTGAAACACCGCTCGGCCGAGCCACCGTTGGTCGAGCAGTCCCGCTGGCCGAGTAGTCCCGCTGGTCGAGCGTGTCGAGACCCCGGTCCCGGCAGGCTCGACCAGCCTCACTCCAGACGGGGCCGAGGAGCCCGGCGGCTCTGGCGGATCCCGTCGATCGTGAGCAGTACGAGCGCCACCCACACCAGGGCGAACCCTGCCCAGCGCGCTGCAGGCATGTGCTCCCCGAAGACGAGCAGCCCCACGAGGAACTGCAGCGCGGGAGCGAGGTACTGCAGCATGCCGATCACGGACAGCGGCAGCCGACGCGCGGCGGCGCCGAAGAGCAGCAGCGGCAGCGCCGTCACGATGCCTGCCGACATGAGCAGCAGCACGTGTCCGGTTCCGTGTCCCGTGAAGGTCCCGGCGCTGCCGAGCCAGACGAGGTACGCGAGCGCGAACGGGACGGCGACCACCGTCTCGACGGCGAGGCCGGGCAGAGCCGGGACGGTACGGCCCACGCGGTTCTTCACGAGCCCGTAGAGGCCGAAGGAGGCAGCGAGGCACAGCGAGATCCACGGCAGCCCGCCCAGCCCGGTGGACAGCACGACCACCGATGCGGCGCCGAAGCCGATCGCGATCCACTGCACGGGCCGCAGCCGTTCCCGCAGGACGAGCACGCCGAGCAGCACGGTGACGATCGGGTTGATGAAGTAGCCCAGGGCGGCGTCGAGCACGCGGTCGCTGAGCACGGCGTACACGTACACGACCCAGTTGACGACGATCAGCGCCGCGGCGACGACGAACGTGCCCAGGATGCGCGGCGAACGCAGGGCGGTCAGGAAGACGCCCAGCTGGCGCAGCGCGGCGAGCGCGATCAGGCAGAAGAGCAGGCTCCACACGATGCGGTGGGCCACGATCTCGAGGGCACCCGCCGGCTGGAGCAGCGGGAAGAACAGCGGCATCCCGCCCCAGAGCAGGTAGGCCCCGATGCCAAGGGGCAGACCCCAGCGATCTTGGTGTTGTGTCACGCCGTCACGATAGGTCTCGCGCGTCGGTCCCGATCACGGCGGGCGCTGTGGGGCTCGTCACCAGACCGGGCCGGTTTTCGATTTCTCGCGAGGGCCAGGAGGGCGCTATGGTTGGGCTCGTTCACGGCTGGTTGCCCGAGCGGCCAAAGGGATCTGACTGTAAATCAGACGGCTCAGCCTTCGGGGGTTCGAATCCCTCACCAGCCACGTGACTCACAAGTAGGGCCTGACCAGCGGAAACGCCGGTCAGGCCCTACTGCGGTTATGGGCTGGCTCTGTGGAGGGTTCCGTGCCGCCCCGGTGAGGCGGCACCTCGTTCACGTCAGCGGACGGTCACTCTCGCCGTGTCGGTCGAGCCCAGGTACGTCGTGGTGGTTCCCGCATACTTCGCGGTCCAGAGCCCCGACGAGGTGGCCCCGACGCGAGTCCGGAACTTGCCGTCCCAGTCGGTCCTCACGGACCGTACGTAACGTGTCGGCGCGGGGCCGGCCGGGTTGAAGTACAGACGCACACTGGTACGCGCTGCGGGCTGGTAGGACGCTCGGTTCGACTGATCGACCGAGATCTTCCGGAGCTTGCCCTGCACCGCGTACTGCTGACCCCTTGCCGGCGTGCTCGTGGAGAGCCTCGCATCGAGGATGGTGCTCCGGCGGACGACGAACGGGGTCATCGCCACCGGTCCGATGAAGTGCCAGTCGTAGTCGTTCCCGCCTGATCCGTAGTACACCTTGGCGTCGGACACGGCCCCGATCGTGTGCATTCCCGCGCTCGTGAACGCGGGGAAATGAACCTTCCCGGTGTAGTGGCCGCCGGACACCTGGCGGAGATCCCCGAACGATGTCTCCCGCCGCGCGACGTTCCAGCTCTCGAGGAACGCGCCCGTGTCCCAGACGACGGACCTGCCGTTGTGCCGGAACCGTACGTCCACCTGCATCGTCGCGCCCCTGAGCGTCATGTCGATGTCGGACGCCGTCACCGTTGTGGAGTACGACGTCCCGCTCACCTTCTGGGTATAGGTGGCAGCGTGCTTGCCGCGCGAGAAGTTCGACATGGTCACGCTCGCCGACGACGGTGTGTACTGCGAACCGCCGGCGAACCGGATCTCCCACGTACCGGGACCGTTGTTCTCGAACGAAGTACTGAACTTGCCCGTCGAACCGAGCGTGAGGGTCTTCCTGCGGACCGCGCTGGTCGAGCCCTTCGGCGTGAACCACAAGCCGATCTGTGCACCCCGCGCGGCGTGATAGCTGTCCCTGACGAACCATTCGAGGCCTCCGCTGACC
Organism: Promicromonospora iranensis; assembly: GCF_028994775.1. GTDB lineage: Bacteria > Actinomycetota > Actinomycetes > Actinomycetales > Cellulomonadaceae > Promicromonospora > Promicromonospora iranensis_A. The sequence goes on from NZ_JAJQMN010000008.1 coordinate 20,092, forward strand.
TGGTACGCCTTGCCCTTGAGCGGCATGCCGGGCTTCACCTCGATCCACGGACGCGTCTCGCGGGTGACCGTGAAGCTCGTGACCTTGTTGTGCTCGAAGGTCGCCGTCGCACCGTCGACCGTCGTGGTCGCACCCAGGTACACGTCGAACGTCCCCGTCGCCGCTCCACCCGTGGTGAACGTGGCGTACTCGCGGGTACCTGCGCTGTAGCCGTACAGCGCCAAGGTTTGGCTGTCGCCGCTGGCTCGGTGTGTCACGACCACGGTGTTCCCGTGACCCTCGGCCGTCACGGTGGCGGTCGGGCTCGCATAGCCGACGAAGATCGTGACGGACTTGCCCCACTGAGGTACCGAGGCATCGCCGACGGACACGGTCGCTGTGACGGTGTGGTCACCAGCGGTGGTGGTGACGGTGCCTTGGCGGACGTCCGCTGCGGCGGGCTGGCCGGTTGCCACGAGCATTCCGGCGATCAGAGCGATCGCAGCGGTGCTCGCGGCATGGCGATGGTGTCTCGGCATGGCCGAAGGATGGCACTGTGCTACAGCACTCCACCACCGTCCAAGCCGGTTTCACCGGGTGATTTGACCGTGACGGCCCCGCGCCTGCGCCGTGTCCTCCCTCGCCCCCGGTAGGTCGGTGAGCGACCGATCAACGACGCGGCGTACTTCACACCCGATTCGATTTCACGCGAGGCCGGAGGGCATGTAGAGTCTTCCTCGCCGCCCCGATAGCTCAGTCGGCAGAGCGTCTCCATGGTAAGGAGAAGGTCAAGGGTTCGATTCCCTTTCGGGGCTCTGTGATCGACGCGGGGTCGTCCGTCCTTCTTTCCGGTTCGCCGGTGGGGGAACAACGGCGGATGGCCTCGCGTTCCGTCACGCGCGGCGGGGTAGCTCAGCTGGTCAGAGCGCACGACTCATAATCGTGAGGTCGCGGGTTCGAGCCCCGCCCTCGCTACCAAGCAAGTACATCCGTTCGGCGTCCCTTGCCGGACGACGAGAAGACACATGGCGCCTCCCTCTCGAGGCGCGGAGGTGAGAGCCATGGCAAGCAAGAGTGCGGACGTTCGCCCGAAGATCACGCTCGCATGCGTGGACTGCAAGGAGCGGAACTACATCACCAAGAAGAACCGCCGGAACGACCCTGACCGCCTGGAGCTGGCGAAGTTCTGCCCGCGCTGTGGCAAGCACACGTCGCACCGCGAGACTCGCTGAGTCTCGGTAGCTGGTTCACACCGACGTGGCGAACGCTGACTTCGAGGGCCGGGTCTACCCGGCCAACGCCCCCTACTCCGTAGGTCGCGAGAAGATCCGCGAGTTCGCCACAGCTGTCGGTGCCACCCACCCCGCGCACCACGATCTCGTGGCAGCGCGGGGTCTGGGCTATCTGGACCTGGTCGCTCCGCCGACCTTTGCCGTGATCGTGGCGCAGCGCGCCGAGTCGCAGTACATCAGCGACCCCGCGGCCGATATCGACTTCTCGCGTGTCGTCCACGCGGACGAACGCTTCACGCACCACCGCCCGATCGTCGCCGGCGACGAGCTCACGACGGTGCTGCACGTGGACCGGATCGTCTCCCGCGGGGCCATCAGCATGGTGACCACGCGGTGCGAGATCTACGCGGTGCCGGAGAGCGTCGAGGTGCCGTCACCCGAGGCCGAGTCCCCGGGCGAGCACGTCGCCACCGTCACCTCCACGCTCGCCATCCGAGGTGAGGACGCATGAGCCGCCCCGACATCGCCGCCCTCGCCGTCGGCGACGTGATCGGAACGCGCACCGTCACCTTCGACCGCGCGGACCTCGTCCGTTACGCGGGCGCCAGCGGTGACTTCAACTCGATCCACTGGAACGACAAGGTCGCCGAGGGTGCGGGCCTGCCCGGCGTCATCGCGCACGGCATGCTCACCATGGGCAGCGTCGTGGGCCTGGTCTCGGAGTGGGCGGGCGACCCGGGCGCCGTCGTCGACTACCAGACGCGGTTCACCAAGCCCGTCGAGGTCCCCAACCCGGGCACCGCTTCGATCGAGGTCACGGCCACGATCGGCGTGATCGACGCCGACGCCGGAACCGTGCGCGTCGACCTCGCCGTCACCGTCGACGGTGCAAAGGTCCTGGGCCGCACCCAGGTGCTCGTCCGCCTCTGACGCTCCCGCGTTCCTACGGGTCACAGGTTTTTAACCCGTAGGTCTTCTCATGCGCCCGTGGATCGGGTGTGATTCTCTCGTCCAGCATGTAGGGCTGACGAGAGGATCTCCGCGTGACGTCACGACGGCGCAGCACGGCCCTGGCCACGGCGGCCGGGTTGCTACTTCCACTCCTACCCCTCTCGGCGGCCAACGCGGCCCCGACGGCGACGGGATCCGACGGCGGAGGGGTGACCTGCACCGCCGTCCTCGCAGCAGGTTCGCTCGACGAGGCGTTCACGGCGGCCGCCGAGGCCACCGGCGTGCCGGAGGACCTGCTCAAGGCGGTGTCGTACATGGAGTCGCGCTGGGACCAGCACGCCGGCCAGGTCAGCGCCGACGGCGGCTACGGGGTGTTCAACCTCCACGGCGGCACGGCGGCCGGCCACGCGCACGGCGACGGGCTGCCGCTCTCCGCGGTGAACGACAAGGCGGGTCCTGCCCACGAGGGGACCCCCGAGCTCACCCGCGCGGCGCGGCTCACCGGTCTCGACGAGGAGACTCTCAAGGCCGGGTCGCAGGCCAACGTGTGCGGCGGAGCGGCGCTGCTCGCGTCCTACCAGGCCCAGGCGGTGCGCGACGGCGCGGTCGACGCCGAGCCGGGCGGAACGACGTCGGAAGGTCTGGGGGAGTGGCAGAACGCGGTGTCCCGCATGAGCGACGTCGAGGGTTTCGCTACACAGGTGTACACAATCCTCCGAGAGGGTGCCGGAACGACCACCCCGGCCGACGGTGCGGTGATCCTCACGGGTAACCGGGACGTCGCCGTGCCGCGGGCCGCGAGCACGAGCGACCCGGAGGCGGACTGCCCCGTGGACCTGGGCTGCGAGTGGCTGCCCGCTCCGTACGAGAAGGCCTCGCCGGACCTCCCGGACAACACCGGGGACTACGGCAACCATGACCAGGCTGACCGCACCGGCGCGGGCGGGCCATCCCTCGACTACATCCTGATCCACGACACCGAGACGGCCTACCAGCCCACGGTCAACCTGGTGCAGGACCCGTCCTACCTGGCGTGGAACTACACGCTGCGGTCCTCGGACGGGCACGTGGCGAACCACCTCGACCCGGCCGACGTCGGCTGGCACGCGGGCAACTGGTTCATGAACATGCACTCCATCGGTCTGGAGCACGAGGGCTGGGCCGGTACGGGGGCCTGGTACACGGAGGCGATGTACCAGTCGTCGGCGGCGCTGGTGCGGCACCTGGCGGCGGAGCACGACATCCCGCTCGACCGGGCGCACGTCATCGGGCACGACCAGGTGCCGGGCATCCTGCCCGGGTACACCAAGAACGTGCACTGGGACCCGGGCCCGTACTGGGACTGGGACCACTACTTCGAGCTGCTCGGCGCCCCGATCGGCGGTGACCTGGAGACGACGACGAACGTCGCGCCGGGCGACGTCGTCGAGGTGCGCACGGGCTACGCCGACAACCCGAACACCGTGACGGGCTGCCAGCAGGCGTCGCCGGGGTCGGGCGCCTGCGTCGAGGGCGCCGGGACGAACTTCCGGTACCTGCGGCAGGCGCCGTCGGCCGATGCCCCGCTGGCGAAGGACCCGGGCTGGAAGCCGGACGGTGCCGACGGCACGACCTACGCGAGCGACGTCAGCGCGCGCGTGCAGTCCGGGCACAAGCTCGTCGTGGACCGGGTGGAGGGCGACTGGCTGGGCGTGTGGTGGGCCGGCTCGCTGGCCTGGCTGCACAACCCCGCCGAACGGCCGGTCGTCGTGCCGGCGACCGCGAAGACGATCACCGTCACGGGCGACGCACCGGCGCCGGTCTTCGGCAGGGCGTATCCGGAGGCGGCAGCGTACGAGGAGCACCCGGACGTCCCGGTGCAGCCGGTCACGCCCATCGAGTACCAGGTGGGCACGGAGCAGACATACGCGGTGGCCGACGACCACGTGGCCTCCGACTACTACCGGGCCACCACGTTCGACGGCTCGGGGCCGGGTGACCGCACGGTGGTCCGCGGCGACGACGTGTACTACCAGGTCTGGCTGGCGCACCGGCACGTGTTCGTCAACGCCGCCGACGTCGAGCTGCACGACCCGGTGGTCGCCGACGTGACGGGGCCGAGCATCGAGGGCCGGGCCAAGCCCGGCAAGGTCCTGACGGCCGACGCCGGAACGTATCTCCCGGACGACGTCGACGTCAGCTACCAGTGGCTGCGTGACGGCGAGCCGGTGCGCCGGGCGACCGCATCCTGGTACCTGGTGACGGGGCGCGACCTGGGAGCCGAGATCTCGGTCCGGGTGACGGTCTCCGCGGAGGGGCACACGTCGGCGTCGTACACCTCGGAACCGCGGGAGGTCCCGGGCCGGTAGAGCGGTCGCGGGGGCGACACCACGCACGCGGGGTGCGTTGCGCTCGGTAGACCTTGTCTACTCTGCGCAACGCACCCCGCGTGCGTACGTGCTTCCTCCGACCGGTCACCAGTTCGGAGTGACTCCCGGGAGGTTGCGCGGCAGCTTCACATCCTTCGGGTGGTAGATGTACGTGATGCCGTCGGTGGAGGTCTGCCACACGCGCTCGAAGTTCTCCCGCGTGTACACGACCCGGACGGCGTCGTTGGTCGCCCCGTGCGGGTCGTTGAGGATGGGGTCGCCGTCGGCGGTGAACCCGCGGAGCACGACGAGGTGCCCGTTGGTCTCGTACCCGGCCTCCGGCATCTCCTCCGCCTCGAAGTTGATCGAGAAGACCAGCGGGATGCCCGCCTCGATGAACTTCTCGGCCTCCGCGAGGGAGCGCAGCCGGGTCACGAACGACTCCAGCCCGAACGTGTTCGCGTAGGCGGCGTTGAACGGCCAGTTGCCCGCGCCCTCGTACGTGTAGTCCCACGTGCGCATGGCGGCGTAGTCGACCTGCGGGTCGCCGTTCGGCGCCACGATGCCCTCCAGCTCCGACTCCGGCACCTCGAGGCCGTACGAGTAGATCACCATCGTGGACGACGTCGGCGAGCACCACACCTGGCCGCCGCCCCCGAACTCCGGGTACTCGCCGCGGTGGATGTTCTGGCTGTACTGCGGCACGTCGAGCGACAGCTCACGCCCGAGCGTGAAGTCGCTGGTACCGGTGTAGTGCGCGTCGGGCAGGTACTCGTTGGTCATCGTGCTCACCGAGTCAAGCCGCGGGGAGACCCGCGTGCCCTCGGGCCGGTACAGCGTGGCCCGGGTCTGGAAGGCCTCCGGCTCGTGACCGCCCTTCGCGACGTAGGTGTCCGTGAACAGGTAGGCGTCCGCGTCCGTCTGGCCGTTCACGGAGGTGCGGTGGATGTCGCCCACGCTGCCGTCGGCCGGAGCGAACTCGGCGCCCGACGCCCAGCGGCTCATCACGAACCACTTGGTCCACGTGCCGTCGGCCTTGCGGCCACGGAACTCGATCTCGACCCAGGTGCCCGTGGGGGTGTGCGCGTTCCATGAGCTCACGGACTCGTCGATCAGGTACCCGGTCTCGACGACCGGCGAGGTCCACCGGCCGGTCTCGTAGGTGACCGGCTCGCCGTCGCCGAACGGGTCCGTGTACTCCACGGTCTCGCCCGTGCCGCGCAGCACCAGCCCGCCCTTGGCGCCCGGCCGCAGGTTCGTGGTCTTGCCCGCGCGGAGCTCGCGGTAGCCGTCCCACGCGGTCAGGGTGATCTGGTTGTCCGACGCCGCCGGTCCTGGCTCGTCCGCTGCCGCCGCGCCCGCCACGATCCCCGCCTGCACCACAAGCGCTCCCGTCGCCGCCAGCGCGAACGCCCTCGTTCGCAGCTTTCCTCGAGTCAACATGCCTGCCTCCATGGCCTGGGCCCACTTCAGGGTGGAGCGAGCCATGGGGCTTCTCTACCAGAGTGGAGCGCCTCCTGGCTGCAAAAAAGTGCCTCGGTGAACTCCGGCTGGGGATGCTAACGTCAGCGGCGATCCCACGGGTGCCTCACGCAGGGGCTGAGATCGGGCTGGACGGCCCGGGACCGTTGAACCTGTCCGGTTAACACCGGCGTAGGAAGCAGGAGTCTCATGATGGAGAACACCCAGTCCCGCACGCTCGCGTACCAGTACGAGCACGACCACGACGGCGGGAACAGCACACCGCACGACGCCGGCCTCCAGGTGCCGGTCACCGAGATCACGCTGGCGCCGTCCCCTGACGGCACCCCGAACGAGCCCGTGCGGGTCTACCGCACGCAGGGACCCGGATCCGACCCGGTGCGCGGGCTCGCGCCGGCCCGGGAACCCTGGGTGGTGGCGCGGGGAGACACCGAGGAGTACGACGGCCGGCGTCGTGACCTGGCCGACGACGGGCGCAGCGCACTGCGCCGGGGCGCCGCGACCCAGGAGTGGCAGGGCGAACGACGTCGGCCGCGCCGGGCGCTCCCCGGCCGGACCGTCACCCAGATGCACTACGCGCGCCAGGGCGTGATCACGCCGGAGATGCGCTTCGTCGCGGTGCGTGAGGGCTGCGACGTGGAGCTGGTGCGCAGCGAGGTAGCGGCCGGGCGGGCGATCATCCCGAACAACGTGAACCACCCGGAGTCGGAGCCGATGATCATCGGCCGGGCGTTCCTCGTGAAGGTCAACGCGAACATCGGGAACTCCGCCGTCCACAGCTCTATCGCGGAGGAGGTGGAAAAGCTCGAGTGGGCGACCAAGTGGGGCGCTGACACCGTCATGGACCTGTCCACGGGCGACGACATCCACACCACCCGCGAGTGGCTCCTGCGGAACTCGCCGGTACCGATCGGCACCGTGCCGATCTACCAGGCGCTCGAGAAGGTCAACGGTGACGCGAGCGCGCTGACCTGGGAGGTCTACCGGGACACCGTGATCGAGCAGTGCGAGCAGGGTGTCGACTACATGACCGTGCACGCCGGCGTGCTGCTGCGGTACGTGCCGCTCACCGCCGACCGGGTCACGGGCATCGTCTCGCGCGGCGGGTCGATCCTCGCCGGCTGGTGCCTCGCACACCACCAGGAGAACTTCCTCTACACCCACTTCGACGAGCTCTGCGAGATCTTCGCGCGGTACGACGTGGCGTTCTCCCTCGGTGACGGTCTGCGCCCGGGCTCGCTCGCCGACGCGAACGACGCCGCCCAGTTCGCCGAGCTCGACACGCTCGCCGAGCTGACGAAGCGGGCCTGGGCCCACGACGTCCAGGTCATGGTGGAAGGGCCCGGCCACATCCCGTTCCACCTGGTCCGAGAGAACGTGGAACGGCAGCAGGAGCTCTGCGACGGCGCGCCGTTCTACACGCTCGGCCCGCTCGTGACCGACATCGCGCCCGGCTACGACCACATCACCTCCGCCATCGGCGCCACGGAGATCGCCCGGTACGGCACCGCGATGCTCTGCTACGTCACGCCCAAGGAGCACCTCGGCCTGCCGAACCGCGACGACGTGCGCACCGGCGTGGTGACCTACAAGATCGCCGCGCACGCCGCCGACGTCGCCAAGGGGCACACCGGCGCGCGCGACCGGGACGACGCCCTGTCCAAGGCCCGCTTCGAGTTCCGCTGGCGCGACCAGTTCAACCTGTCGCTCGACCCGGAGCTCGCCGAGTCCTACCACGACGAGACCCTCCCGGCCGAGGCCGCCAAGACCGCACACTTCTGCTCGATGTGCGGCCCCAAGTTCTGCTCGATGCGGATCTCGCAGGACATCCGCGACGAGTTCGGCGGGGCGCAGAACCAGGCGGCGCTCGCGGACGCGGCGGCGGAGGGCCTGGCGGCCGCAGAGGGTATGGCCCAGAAGTCGGCGGAGTTCCGCGAGGCGGGCGGCGAGGTCTACCTCCCGGCCCCGACCCTCCGCCCCTGACCCTCCGTTGAGTGCTGGATATTTGCGGGCCGGCGCCTGCTGAACCCACAAATATCCAGCACTCAACGAGGGGTGGTCAGGTGAGGTCAGGGACCGGACCTGTTGTCGTGCCCTCGACCAGGCTCACGGGCAGCACGACCGACTCGGGCTCCTCGCCGGCGAGCAGCGCGATGACGGCCAGGCCGAGCGCCCGGCCCTTCTCGACGAGCGGCTGGTGCACGCTGGTGAGCACGTCGGGGGAGAGCCACGGCAGGTCGAGTCCGTCGAACCCCGCCACGGACACGTCCTCGGGCACCCGCAGCCCGAGCTCGCGGGCTGCGATCACGGCGCCGGCGGCGAGCAGGTCGGAGTGGGCGATGATCGCCGTCGGGCGGTCCCTGGCGGGAGCCCACTCGGACAGGATCTCCGTGGCGGCGTCGCGTCCGTGCTCCACGAGCGAGGCGGGCGTCTCCCACGAGATGACGGGCTCGACGACGTCCCGCACACCGGCCAGCCGGTTGCGGGTGGGCGTGCGCTCGGCGGCGGCGAGCCGGTCGGCGTCGACGAGCCCGGACCGCTCGTCCCGCCCGAACGGCAGCGTGATCTCGGCGATCCGCGTGTGCCCGAGCTCGACCAGGTGCCGTACCGCCTCGGCGGCTCCCCGGCGGTCGTCGACGCTCACGACGGGTACGCCGGACACCTCGTGCCCCTCGCCGATGACGACGGGCACACCCCGGCGCTGCAGCGCGGCGAGGTTCGGGTCGTCCTTCAGGGTGCCCCACACGAGCACCGCGACATCCATCGCCGCGGCCTCGACCAACGGGTCGACGGCGGGCGGCAGGCCCGCCTCCGCGGCCAGCCCGACGGACTGCGCCGTGGCGCCCTGCGGCATGCCGGGCACGAGGAGCACGCCCAGCCCCTGCTCACCGATCGCCGAGACCAGGCCGTGCAGCACCTGGGTGGAGACAGGGTCCCGGAACGACCGGCCCAGCTGGTCGCCGATCACCACACCCACGATCCCGGAGCGTCCCGACCGGAGCTGACGCCCCAGGGGGTTGGGCCCGGAGTACTCGAGCTCGCGCGCGGCGGCCAGCACCTTCTCCCGGGTCTCGGGGGTGATCGGTCCCGCACCGGAGAAAGCGAGCGACGCGGTGGAGACGGAGACACCTGCCAGCTCGGCGACCTTCGCGAGGGTCGGTCGTACGGTCTGGCGGCTCATCGCGGGTTCCTTCTCTCGATCGGGCACCAGTGGTGCGGGACCCAGGAATCTGCTGGGCTGATCCCAGATTGTGGCTTACGGTCGGGTGATTCAATCGCACCAAGGAGTTCCGTGCCTACTGCACACGCCGCCGCTCGTGCGGTCTTCGTCGTCTTCGCCGCCAGTGGGTTCGCCTTCGCGAGCTGGGCATCGCGTCTTCCGGCAGTCCGGGACGGCCTGTCCTTCTCCGAGCAGGAGATGGGCCTGCTGCTGCTCACGGGCTCGATCGGCTCCGTCGCGGCCATCCCGCTCTCGGGCCTGGTCGCCGAGCGGTTCGGTACCGCGCGGACGGTGGTCACCTTCGCGGGCGTCCTGGTGGCGGGGCTCGCGGTGGCCGGCTACGGCGTCGTGGTGGACGAGCATCTCGCGGTGCGGCTCGGCCTGATCCTGTTCGGTGTGGGCGCCGGCGTCTGGGACGCCGCGATGAACCTCGAGGGCGCGGCGGTGGAGCAGCGGCTCGGCCGTGCCGTCATGCCGGTCTTCCACGCCGGCTTCTCGTTCGGCACGGTGCTCGGCGCCGGCATCGGCGCGCTGGTGGCGACCATGGGCGTCCCCGTGGTCTGGCACATCGTGTCGGCGGGGATCGTCGCGCTGCTGTCGGTGCTGATCGCCGTCCGCTACTTCTCGCCGAGCGTGGTCGCGGACGCCGTGCCCCACGGTGTGCCCACCGCAGGGGCGGGCAGCGCGGACGGTGCCGACCCGGGAGAGGTGACGCCGCCGACGTCGGGCGTGGCAGGGCTGGTCGCCGCCTGGCGCGAGCCGCGCACCCTGGCGATCGGGCTGGTGGTGCTGGGGGCGGCCCTCACCGAGGGGGTGGCCAACGACTGGGTGAGCCTCGCGGTGGTGGACGGTTTCGAGACGTCCGACGGGATGGGTGCCGTGGGTCTCGCCGTCTTCCTCACCGCCATGACGACCGCCCGGCTCGCCGGGACACGGGCCATCGACCGGTTCGGGCGCGTGCCGGTGCTCGTGATCTCCGCGGGGCTGGCTCTCGTGGGCGTGCTGACGTTCGCCCTGGTCCCGGTCCTGTGGCTGGCCCTGGTCGGCGTCGGCCTGTGGGGTCTCGGCGCGGCGATGGGCTTCCCGATGGGCATGAGCGCGGCGTCCGACGAACCGAAGCGGGCCGCGATGCGGGTGGCGGCTGTCTCGACCATCGCCTACACGGCGTTCTTCGTGGGGCCGCCGCTGATCGGCTTCGTCGCCCACGAGACGGGCTACCGCCTGGCCGTGCTGGTGCTGCTGATCCCCATGGCGCTGGGGTTGGCCGTGGCCCGATCCCTGCGGCCGCTGCCGACGGCGGCCGGTGTGAAGAGGTAGTGCAGGGCACGAGGCGCGCGCTGCCCAGAGGCTGGGCCGTCAGGACGAGCACAGAACACGTCTGTCGACACCAGAAGGTTCCAGAAATGGCAGACATCACCCACGGCATGTCGAAGATGTCCACAAATCCAACGCGACAGGTAGATAGGCTTGCAGGGTGAGCCCATACCCGGCAGACACCGTCCAGGCGCAAGCGGTGGCCCCTAGCCTTGCCGACCTCACCACACTCCGCGTGGGTGGCCCGGCAGCCTCGTTCGTGGAGGCGGAGGAAGAGGCCGCTCTGATCGAGGCGGTGAGCACCGCCGACGACGACGGTGTGCCACTGCTGGTCGTGGGTGGCGGCTCCAACCTGCTGGTGGCGGACGAGGGTTTTGACGGCGTCGTCGTGCGCGACACCCGCGGCGGCATCACTGTCGAGTCGGATGATTCCTGCGGTGGCGCCGTGGTGAGCGCCCCCGCGGGTCAGAACTGGGACGAGCTCGTGGAGCGCGCGGTCTCCGAGGGCTGGGTCGGTGTCGAGTCGCTGTCAGGCATCCCCGGCACGGTGGGCGCCGCCCCGGTGCAGAACATCGGTGCGTACGGCCAGGAGCTCTCCGGCGTCGTGTCGCTGGTGCGCACGTGGGACCGGGGCGAGCGGCGGGTGCGCACGTTCTCGGTGGGCCAGCTGGACTTCGGGTACCGCACGTCGCTGCTGAAGCGTTCGATGCACACCGAGGGCCGGGACGAGGATCCGCGTGCTCCCTGGTACCCGTCGCCGCGCTACGTGGTGCTGGACGTGCAGTTCCAGTTCCGGCTCGGCACGCTCTCGGCGCCGGTCGGCTACGGGGAGCTGGCGCGCCGCCTGGGCGTCGAGGTGGGGCAGCGGGCCCCGATGAAGGACGTCCGCGAGACGGTGCTGGGCCTCCGTGGCGGCAAGGGCATGCTGCTCGACCGTCCGTCCTTCGGTGCGGAGCCGGACCACGACCGCTGGAACTCGGGCTCCTTCTTCACCAACCCCGTGATCCCCGTCGAGCACCTCGCGCACCTGCCCGAGGACGCCCCTCGCTACCCCGTCCGCTCGTCGACGCCGGAGACCAGCACAGGCCCGAGTCTCGGCGCGATCGACCCGGCGTTCGTGAAGACCAGCGCCGCCTGGCTCATCGAACGGGCCGGCTTCGGCAAGGGCTTCGGCCTGGCGGGGGAGCACAGCCCGGCGCGGCTGTCGACCAAGCACACGCTCGCGATGACCAACCGCGGCGGCGCTCGTGCGGAGGACGTCGTGGCCCTCGCTCGCGCGGTGCGTGACGGCGTCCGCGACCGGTTCGGCGTGACGCTGGTGCCGGAGACCGTCCTGGTGGGCGTCTCCCTCTGACCCAACCCTGGTGTTCGGGACCCCGGTGGTCGAGCCCTCGCAGGTCGAGCCTGTCGAGACCGGTCCCGACAGGCTCGACCACCGAGGACCGGACCGTCAGTAGACGACGACGGGGGTACCCGACGGGGCGCCCCACGTGTCCCAGATCCAGTCCATCGCGCTGTTCGAGACGCGCACGCACCCGTGCGAGGCGGGGAACGCGGGGACCGACGACGAGCCGTGCACCGCGATGCCGCCGGTGAAGAACTTGGGCCGCCACATGTCGCCCAGCTCGAGCGTCGACGAGTGCATCGCGTTCACCTCGCGGTACACCGCGAACGAACCGCGCGGCGTGTACGCCGTGTAGGTGGTGCCCTGCGCCTCGTAGGTCTCCCCGTTGCCGGACGATGCGTTGATGACCTTCACGACCTTGCCGTTCTCGACCGCCAGCACGAGCTGCCGGTCGATGTCGATCTCGAGCACCTTCCCGGACGACGTCTGGGCCTGCGGCACGAGGCCGTCGTCCGCGGCCTTCTGCGTGGCGTCGCCCACCACGCCGTCGCGGTACAGGCCACCGGCCTTCTGCAGCGCGAAGACCGCCTGCTGCGTCTCGGCCCCGTACGCGTTGTCGACCGAGGTCACGAAGTAGCCGAGGTCCTTGAGCCGCTGCTGCAGCTTGCCCACCCGGTCGCTGTCCTCGCCGAGCTCGATGTAGTCGGGCTTCTCGGGCTCCTCGTCCTTCGAGCCCTTGTCGTCGTTCTCGCCCTTGCCGTCCGACTCCCCGTCGTCCCCCTCGGACGAGCCGTCGTCGCGCTTCCCGTCGTTCTTGCCTTCGACATCACCAGCATCACCGGCATCACCCTCGGCGTCGTCCGGCGCGGCCGTTCCGTCGTCGGCGTCATCGCTCGCGCCGTCGCCGGTGCCCTCGTCGGCGCCGTCACCGCTCGCCTCGGCCGATGGCTCGCTCGGCGAGGCCTCCGGCTCCTCGGCTCCGGGATCCTGGCTCCGGGTGCTCTCCTCCGGGCTGGGTGAGCTGGTCGCCGCCGTGTCCGCGGGGGGCTCCTGGCCGTCACCGCAGGCGGACAGCAGGCCCGCGGCCAGCGCCACCGCGCCGAGCGTGCCCATGATCTTCCTGCCGACGTTCCTGCCCACACCGTGGGTCGGCCTACCGTGCATTACCCGCATCGTGACTCCTCCTCGACCGCGCCTTCTGGGGTGGCGCGGCACCACACACGAGACGACGTCGTCCCCTCGCGAGTGTCCTTCATCTCTGACTGACCTGCGGGCGGTCAGTACGGTTGGGCCGGTTGATCGTCACCCAATCGTGACTGTACCGCCCGGGTGGAGGGCATCCAGCCTGTCGTCAGGGTCCGGCGAGAGCAGCCACGCGTCGACCTCGGCGAGGAGACGGGCCTTCGTGCCCGACGACGCCCGGCTCGCCCGGATGGACGACGCCGCCAGCGCGGCGAGCTCGCGGTCCGTGAAGCCGTGTGCGCTCCGTGCCATCTCGTACTGGTCGACGAGCCGCGTGCCGAACAGCAGGGGGTCGTCGGCGCCGAGCGCGACCAGGGCACCGGCGTCCACCAGGGTGCGCAGGGGGACCTCGCTCGCCTCGCCGTACACGCCGAGACCGATGTTCGAGCCGGGATTCACCTCCAGGGCGACACCGCGCTCCACGATGTCCGCGAGGACACGCTCGTCCTCGGCGGCGCGCACGCCGTGCCCGAGCCGGTCGGGGACGAGTTCCCGCATGACCTCGCTGATGTGGTCGGGGCCCAGCAGCTCGCCGCCGTGCGGCACCGCCGCCAGGCCGGCGCGGCGGGCGATGTCGAACGCGTGCCCGAACTGGGACGTGTCCCCGCGGCGCTCGTCGTTCGACAGCCCGAACCCCACCACCTCGCCCACGCCGTCGCCCGCGTACCGGGCGGCGAGCCGGGCGAGCGTGCGCGCGTCGAGCGGGTGCCGCATGCGCGACGCCGCGATGATCACTCCCACCTCGACCCCGTGGGCCGCGCTCGCGGTCTTGGCTGCGTCGATGACGATCTCGACGGCCGGGGTGATGCCGCCGACGAACGGGGCGTAGGAGGTCGGGTCGACCTGGATCTCCAGGCGGCCGGAGCCTTCGGCGGCGTCGTCGGCCGCGGCCTCGTCGACCAGGCGGCGCATGTCGGCCTCCGAGCGCACGCACGCGCGAGCGGCGTCGTACAGGCGCTGGAACCGGAACCAGCCCCGCTCGGTGGCGGGCAGGCGCAGGGGGTCGTTGTCGATGAGCGCCTCGGGCAGGCGCACGTTGTACGCGGCTGCCATGTCGACGAGGGTCGGCACCCGCATGGATCCGGTGAAGTGGAGGTGGAGGTGCGCCTTGGGAAGGAGTGCGAGGTCGCGCATCTGCGTAGTCTGGCAAAGCGCTGGTCCGACGGCAGCCGCGGTCGTGATACTCCGCACTACTCACACATCCCGACGTCCAGCTTTGGTGCGTGCGCGCTCCGCTACGTATCCTGAGAAGAACATGCCCCAGATAGCCGAAATGACTTATTTGCAACCACGGACACCGGTGAACCAGTGAACGACGAGACCACGAGCGAGGACAACGCGACAGACGTTCCGGTGCACGCCGTCCTCGGTGGCAGGTACGAGCTCGTCGACGTCCTGGGCACTGGGGCAACGTTCACCGTCTACGAGGCGCAGCGGATCGCGACCCCTCCGGTTCCGGAGCCCCCGGCGAGCGTCGACGGCGACACGGAGACCGCCGACGAGACCGCCGACGGGGCAGGCACGGACGAGGCCGACGCGAGCACGAGCGACGAGTCCGCGTCCGGCGAGAAGTCCGACGGCGATGACTCCGGCGCCGATGACTCCGACGACAAGGCGGCCGACGGCGACACGAGTGCCGCCGCGGACAACGACGCGGGTTCCGGCACGACGACGGACGCCGGTACGGACGCCGGTGCCGGGTCCGACGTCGACCCCGACGCGACGGCGGAGATCGCCGCACCCGAGGAGTCGGACGAGCCCGACCCCCTCGACCAGCCGCTGGTCGTCAAGGTGCTGCACCCCCACCTGGTCGACGACCAGAACGCCCGCGACTCCCTCCGCCGTGAGGTCGAGGCGTCGGCGCTGGTGGACCACCCGGGTGTCGTGAAGGTGCTGGACTCCGGCGAGGAGGACGTCGCAGGGGCGAACGTCCCCTGGACGGTCATGAACCGCATGCCCGGCATGTCGCTGTCCGACTTCGCGGGGGACCACGGCCTGCCCTGGCGCGACGCGCTGGTGATCATCGACGGGCTGCTGGAGGCGCTCGGGGCCGTGCACGCCGCGGGCCTGGTGCACCGCGACGTCGCACCGCGCAACGTGATGGTCGACAAGCAGGCCGACGGCACGTTCGCCGTCGGGCTGCTGGACCTCGGGCTCACGCGACCCGCCGGCGGCGACGGCGACGGTGCGACCGTGGCCGGTTCGGTCATCGGGATGTCGCCCGAGCAGGCGCGCGGCAAGCCTCTCGACGCACGCAGCGACATCTATGCGGTCGGCGCGCTCGCGTACTACACGCTGACCGGGCACGCGCCGTACGAGCGGGCGCAGGCGGAGGACGTGCTGCGGGCGCACGTCAACGCGCCGGTGCCGGCGGCCTCGGCGCGCCGCGCGGCGGTCCCGGCGTCCGTGGACCGCCTCGTCTCGCGCGCGATGGCGAAGGACCCGGGCCGGCGGTTCCCCACGGCCGAGGCGATGCGCGCGACCGTGACGATCCTGCTCGGCGGCCCTGCCGGCCGGCTGGGCACCAGCGGCGAGACGATGCAGCTCGGTGTGGGCGCCGGTGGCACCGAGGTGATCGACCCGGTCGCCGGTGCGGGTGCCGGCTCGGGCACGATGAAGCTGGGCCAGGTCTCCGAGGGCAACGACCGCACCATGATGGTCGGAGCGGTGGGTGCCGCGGCAGTCGGTGCCGGCGTCGCGGGGGCGGCCGCCGCGGCCGCCGACGACGACGCGGCCGGCACGGAGCCGGTCACCGCTCCCGTACCGCCCCCTGTCGGTCCCCCGCCGATCGGGCCCTCCCCGGTGGAGGCGCCCGAGGAGGAGCGCAAGTGGTGGCACGCCCTGACGACCGGCCGCGGCCGCGTGGTCACGATCGTCGTGTTCGCGCTGCTCGTGTTCGGCGGCGCGGGCCTGGTGATCGCGAACCTCGTCAACGACCAGGGAACGCCGGTGGTCACGCCGACGGACAGCCCGTCGACGCGGGAACCCTCCCGTACGCCTTCGTCCTCGCCCACCCCGAGCGAGACCGAAGAGTACGTGCCGCCGCCGGAGCCCGAGTTCACGCCGTCACCCACGCCGACGCCGACACCCACGCCGACGCCGACGCCCAAACCGACGCCCACCCCGACGCCCACCCCGACGCCGACGCCCACCCCGACGCCCACGGACGAGCCGACCGACGAGCCGACCGACGAGCCCACGGACGAGCCCACGGACGAGCCGACCGGTGAGCCGGTCGAGCCGACGGGCGAGCCGACCGGAGGGGAAGCGGGCGGCGACCCGTCGGCGGGCCCTGCGGCGGGAGGCCGTTAGGCCGCTGCCGGACGGCGCCGGACCTCAGGAGGGACGCCCGAGAGAGGCGCCCGACCAGGAGGGTCAGGCGATCCAGCCGCGCTCCCGGGCCACGGTCACGGCCGCCGTCCGGTCGGTGACGCCCAGCTTGGCGAACGCCCGGATGAGGTGCGTCTTGACCGTCGCCTCCGTGATGGACAGCTCCCGCCCGACCTCCGCGTTCGACCGGCCGAGCGCCACGAGCCCGAGCACCTCGGCCTCCCGGGCGGACGGACGCTCCGCGGCGGTGCGTACCGAGCTGACCAGCCGGGTCGCCACGCTCGGGGCCAGCACCGTCTCGCCGCGGGCCGCTGCCCGGACACCTGCGACCAGCGCGGCGCGGGGAGTGTCCTTGAGCAGGTATCCCGTCGCGCCGGCCTCGACGGCGCGCAGGATGTCGGCGTCGGTGTCGTAGGTCGTCAGCACCACCACCCGAGGCCCGGTACCCACGATGCCGGCGGTCGCCGCCACGCCGTCGAGCACCGGCATCCGCAGATCCATCAGCACGACGTCGGGCCGCAGCGACGCGGCCAGCGCCACGGCCTCCTGCCCGTCGGCGGCCTCGCCCACCACCTCGAGGTCGTCCTCCACGGTGAGCATGCCGGCAAGCCCCGACCGCACGACCGGATGGTCGTCCACCACCAGCACCCGGATCATCCGGCGACCTCCTGAGTTCCGTCGTGGGCCGCGGGCGCTCCGGCCTGCCCGCCGGCCTGCCCGCCGGCCTGCCCGTCGACCTGTCCGTCGACCGGCACCCGGGCGCACAGGGTGGTGCCGCCGTCGGCCCCCGGACCGACCACCAGCGTGCCACCTGCCGACCGCACCCGGTCCCGCATCCCCGCCAGCCCGAAGCCGTACGAGGCGTCCGCGCCGAGCCCGCGACCGTCGTCGGACACCGTGAGTGCCACCTCGCCCTCCGCCTGCCCCAGCCGCACGACGACGGACCGCGCCTGCGCATGCCGCCGCACGTTCGCGAACGCCTCCTGGGCGGCCCGCAGCAGCACCACCTCCACCGTCGGCGACAACGCGCCGACCTGGTCCGTCTCGACGGTCATCGCGAGGCCGGTCTCCTCCGCGAACCGGCTCCCGAGCCGGCCCAGCGCCTGGGGGAGCGAGGCGTCCTGCAGCGCGACCGGCGCGAACGCCGCCACCAGGGCGCGGGCCTCGGCGAGGTTGTCGCGTGCGGTCTCCTCGACGACGTGCAGGCGCTCGCGCACGGCGGCGTCGTCCCCGACGTCGAGGGCCGCCGTCGCGGCCTGCGACTGCATGACGACGCTCGTGAACCCCTGGGCGAGCGTGTCGTGGATCTCGCGGGCGAGGCGCTCCCGCTCGGCGAGGACCCCGGCCTCATGGTTGGTCGTCGCGAGCTGGGCCTGTGCGGCCTGCAGCTCGACCAGGAGGCGTGCATGCTCCGCGGCGCGTCTCATCGCGAGGTGGAACCAGAGCCCCAGCCCGATCGCGAACACCAGGGTCGCCGCCATCTGCGGCGCCACCTCACGCATCACCTCCGGGGCGAAGTCGTACCCCGACGCCACCGCGACGGACACGACCACACCGAGCACCACGCAGCCGATCACCCCCTGCCGGATCGACTCCAGCAGCATCCACACCTGGCCGAACGCGATGAACAGCAGGAACTGCGCCACGTTGCCCTGCGCGACGGCCACCCCCGTACCCACGACGAGCACCACCAGGTACGCCAGGGCTCGCCGCTGGTCGCGGCTCCGCGCCGCCTTCGCACCCCACAGCACGTACGCGACGACCATCGCACCCAGCGCCGCGTATGCGATCGCGAGCTGCGAGCCCCGCATCCCCTCCAGCGCGAGGGCCACGGCGGTCAGGCCGACGATCACGCCGAACGCCGCGTCCCACCACCGCACCTGCTCGTCCCACCCCGCGTACACGCGGCTGATGGCGTGCTCGTCGGTCGTGGCCTCCTCAGCCGTCATCGTGGCGCCGCCACCGGAACGTCCGAGCACCGACCACGAGCGCGACAACCAGCCATGCCGCCAGTACAGCAGCCGTCGCCCCGTGCTGCCAGGACCCGGCCGGCTCGGCGGCAGCGAAAGCGTCCGGAAGGAACACGGAACGCATCCCCTGCGCGATCCACTTGAGCGGGAACAGCGAGGACAGGTCGAGCATCCAGCCCGGGAGCTCCGTCACCGGGAAGAACACACCGGACGTGAACTGCAGCACCAGGACCGGCGTGACCACCACGGCGCTCGCGGACCGGCCGGAGCGCGGCACCGACGAGTACGCGACACCGCACACCGCGCCGGCCGCCGTGCCGAGCACGAACACCCACGCGAAGGTGACCCAGTGGCCGACATCGTCGGGCAGCGGGACGTCGAAGACGAGCGCGGCGACCGCGAGCAGCAGCGCGGTCTGCGCCAGCACGGTGACCAGCGACAGGAACACCTTGCCCAGGAAGTACGACGTCGCCGGCAGTGGCGTGGCCCGGAGGCGCTTCAGCGTCCCGTCGTCGCGCTCGACCGCGATCGACAGGGCGAGCGTCTGGTAGGTGGAGAGCATGATGCCCGTCGCCACCATGCCGGGCAGGAAGTACTGCGCGAAGCTGACCGGTACGCCGTTCGCGACGATCGGGTCGTCGTCGCCGAACACCGACGAGAAGATCGCGAGCATGAGGATCGGGTAGGCGAACCCGAAGACGACCGAGTCCCGCTCGCGGACGAACTGCAGCAGCTCGACGCCACCACGCACCAGTCCCAGGCGGAGTGTGCCGGGCAGCCGCTGGGCGCCGGTCGACCGCCCGTCGAGACCTGCCCGTCGGTCGAGCTTGTCGAGCGCTGTTTCCTTCGTCGTGCTCATCACGCCGCCTTTCTGGTGCTGTCGTCGACGCCGTCGACGTCGGTGGTGGAGGTCTCGCCGATCAGGGAGAGGTACACGTCCTCGAGCGTCGGGCGGGTCACGGACAGGCCGGGCACCTCGCCGTCCGGCCCGGCGCTCGCGATCAGCCGCGCGACGGCGGCGGTGGGCCGGTCCGTCCGCTCGGTGCGCCGGACGCCGCCGTCGTCCCACCCGACCACCGGGGTACGGGCCTCGCGGCCGCCCAGGGTCTCGGGCGTGCTCGACGCGACCACCACGCCGTCGCGCACGACGACCACCCGGTCGGCCAGCTGGGCCGCCTCGTCCAGGTAGTGGGTGGTCAGCAGGATCGTGGTGCCGTCGTCGCGCAGCGCGGTCACGAGGTCCCAGAAGGACCGGCGGGCCTGCGGGTCGAACCCGGTGGTGGGTTCGTCCAGGAACAGCAGCTCGGGCCTGCCGACGATCCCGAGCGCCACGTCGAGCCGTCGCCGCTGCCCGCCGGACAGCCCGCGGGTCCGTGCCTTCGCCTTCTCCGCGAGCCCGACGGCCGCGATGACCTCCGCGGGGTCGCGAGCGTCGGGGTAGGACGCTGCTGCGGCCCGCACCTTCTCGAGGACCGTGAGCTCGCTCATGTCCCGGGAGTCCTGCATGACGACGCCGATGCGCGCCCGCCAGTCGCGGCCGGCGTGCCGGGGGTCCTCGCCGAGCACCGCGACCTCGCCGTCGTCCCGGTCGCGGAAGCCCTCGAGGATCTCGACGGTGGTGGTCTTGCCCGCTCCGTTGGGGCCGAGCACGGCCACGATCTCGCCGTGGGCGACGTCGAGGTCAAGACCTGCGACGGCGTTCTTGAAACCGGCGCGCGTACTGCCGTACCGCTTGCGGAGGCCGCGTACTCGAACGGCCAGGGGATCGGATGTCTGCATGCGTCGAGCATGCTCCTGTCGAGGTGCGCGGCGGGACGCCCGTTCGGCTGCACCTGCTGTCCACCGTTCGATGGACAGCGCTCACCGCCCGGGCCTGCCGGGACTGCGCCGGGGTCGCCCGGAACGAGTTCGACCTACAGCGCTGGGTACCGTACAGTTGTGCCTCGGTGATCGATCCTCGCCCAATGTTGCGCGCCTCTCCAAGGGCTCGTGTCAACACGTGACGAGGCATCGAAACACAAAGGGTAGTGGCGCAATTGGTAGCGCAGCGGTCTCCAAAACCGCAGGTTGCAGGTTCGAGTCCTGTCTACCCTGCCAGCGTGAACCCCAGCGGGGCCGCGCGCAGCGGGCCCACGTGAGTGGACCTGGAATGCCAGTCCGCGCCGACCGGCGCGCCGGGCCACAGGAGTGGGGTAGCAGTGAGCGACACCGAGGTGATCCAGAGCGCCGCGGAGCGTCCGAACAAGGGCGGCGGCAACATCTTCGCCCGAATCGCGCTCTTCGTGCGCCAAGTGGTGGCCGAGCTCAAGAAGGTCGTCTCGCCGACGCGTTCCGAGCTCATGACGTACACGACCGTGGTGCTGGTCTTCCTGGTCGTCGTCATGTTCTTCGTGGTGGTGCTGGACTACGGGTTCGGCATGCTCGCCGGCTGGGTCTTCGCCTGATTCGGCTCTTCCGCGACAGCACGTCGACGCAGCCGTAGACGGCCCCGACCACGGTCGGCGTCGGTCCGGGTGCGCCGGACAAGCAGATGGGGCACGCTGCGCAGTACTTCGCTGTGATCGTTCTCGCCTGTTGCTGATTGTCCCTTCGCGGCACTTTCGCGCGACAATGGGCGAACACAGCTCGTAGAGGTACGCACACCCGTGCCGGGCGCAGCCCCGGCGCACGAAGAGAAAGCAGGTTCGTTTCGTGTCCCAGGACTCTCTGGACCAGACGGAGAACGTCTCGCCGTCCGACGGTGACGAGGCCGCCGTTGACGCGCCCCTGGACGCCGAGAACGTTGACGTGCCTGCGGACGCCGAGACTCCGGTCGACACCGACACCGACGCCGAGACCACGGACGAGAGCGAGGTCGAGGGCGAAGCCACCGACGAGCGCACCGTCGACGCCGACGGCGACGTCATCGTGGACGAGGTCGAGGAGTTCAAGCGAACCCTCCGCAGCCAGCCCGGTGACTGGTACGTCATCCACTCGTACGCCGGCTACGAGAAGCGCGTGAAGACCAACCTCGAGAACCGCATCCAGAGCCTGAACATGGAGGACTACATCTTCCAGGTCGAGGTTCCGATGGAAGAGGTCGCCGAGATCAAGAACGCGCAGAAGAAGATCGTGAGCCGGGTGCGTATCCCCGGCTACGTCCTCGTGCGCATGGACCTGACCGACGAGTCGTGGGGCGCCGTGCGGCACACGCCGGGCGTCACGGGCTTCGTCGGGCACACGCACCAGCCGGTGCCGCTGAGCCTCGACGAGATCTTCTCGATGCTCGCGCCGTCGATGCTGCCGCAGCCCTCGCAGGGCGGCCAGCCTGCCGCCGCCGGTGGCGGCGCGACGACCGGTGGCAAGGCCCCGGTCCACGTGGACTTCGAGGTCGGCGAGTCGGTGACCGTGACCGACGGTCCGTTCGACACGCTGCCCGCCTCGATCTCCGAGATCAACGTCGAGGCCCAGAAGCTCAAGGTCCTCGTTTCCATCTTCGGCCGGGAGACCCCGGTCGAGCTGGGGTTCAACCAGGTCGCCAAGATCTGAGCAGTCGGCCCCAGCATTGCAACCGGGTCATCGCCCACGGCGTCGGCCCAACCGAACAGAAGGTAGACAAGCATGCCCCCGAAGAAGAAGGTCTCCGGCCTCATCAAGCTGCAGATCCAGGCCGGCGCAGCGACGCCGGCTCCGCCGATCGGCCCCGCACTGGGTCAGCACGGCGTGAACATCATGGAGTTCTGCAAGGCGTACAACGCGGCGACCGAGTCGCAGCGCGGCAACGTCATCCCGGTCGAGATCACGGTGTACGAGGACCGCTCGTTCACCTTCATCACGAAGACCCCGCCGGCCGCCGAGCTGATCAAGAAGGCCGCCGGCGTGCCCAAGGGCTCCGCGACGCCGCACACGGTCAAGGTCGCGTCGATCACCAAGGACCAGGTCCGCGAGATCGCCACGACCAAGCTGCCGGACCTCAACGCGAACGACCTCGAGGCCGCTTCGCTCATCATCGCGGGCACCGCCCGCTCCATGGGCATCACCGTCTCGGAGTGATCCCGTTGTCGTGAGCGCGATCGTTGCGCCTGTACCGGGCGCGAGAGATCGCGCTCACGACGAAGCCCGACAGGGCAAGGTGACCGGCGGACGTCGTCGGGCACCAGCAGTGGCAGGGCCAACGGGCCCGCTACGACCACAAGGAGAGAGAAACATGGCAAAGCGCAGCAAGGCGTACCTCGCCGCCGCAGAGAAGATCGACAGCGACACGCTCTACGCGCCGCTGGACGCGATTCGTCTCGCCAAGGAGACCGCCACCGTCAAGTACGACGCGACCGTCGAGGTCGCGTTCCGGCTGAGCGTCGACCCGCGCAAGGCGGACCAGATGGTCCGCGGCACGGTCAACCTGCCGAACGGCACGGGTAAGACCGCCAAGGTCATCGTGTTCGCCAACGCCGCCAAGGCGGAGGAGGCCCGCGCGGCCGGTGCCGACGAGGTCGGTGGCGACGAGCTGATCGAGAAGGTGGCCGCCGGCTACACCGACTTCGACGCGGCAGTCGCCACGCCGGACCTCATGGGCAAGGTCGGTCGCCTCGGTAAGGTGCTGGGCCCCCGCGGTCTTATGCCGAACCCGAAGACCGGCACCGTGACGATGGACGTGACCAAGGCTGTCACCGACATCAAGGGCGGCAAGATCGAGTTCCGCGTCGACAAGCACGCGAACCTGCACTTCATCATCGGCAAGGCCTCCTTCTCGGAGGTCCAGCTGCTGGAGAACTACGCGGCCGCGCTCGACGAGGTTCTGCGCCTCAAGCCGTCGTCCTCGAAGGGTCGCTACATCAGCAAGGCGACCATGACCACGACGATGGGCCCCGGCATCCCGCTGGACCAGAGCAAGACCACCAAGCTCCTGGAAGACGTCTCGGCCTGAACCGAGCGCTCCTGAGCGCGAGAAGGCCCGCATCCCGACAAGGGGTGCGGGCCTTTTTGATTTGGGTTCAGCAGTATGTATCGAACCTGGTGTTCGCCCCTCTTGTCTGGTGAGCGGCATCGTGCCGACACGCGTCGAGGAGAGGGGGAGTGCCAGGTGGGCACAGTCTTCTATCTCCCCGGATCTGCAGTGTCGGCCGTAGACTCGGCTGGTCCAAGTGGTCCACGTCCGGTTTCGAACGTGGAAACATCCGCCAGCAGAGAATCCCGTGGTGCAATGACAGGATCAAGGGAGGCCCTGCCCGATGTCGACGGGCCCGGGCTCACGCTCGGCGATCGCGCTGCGATCGCCTTGACCGAGTACCGCGAGGGCAACCACCAGGCACTAGGTGATCTGGTCCGCGAGGCGACGCCGCTGCTCTGGCACACGGTCCGCGCGCAGGGCGTCGATCACGACGCCGCCGAGGACGTGGTGCAGAGCACCTGGGTGGCCCTCGTCCGTCACGCCGACTCGATCGCGGAGCCCAAGGCTGTGCTGAAGTGGCTCCTGGTGACGGCGAAGCGCGCCGCGTGGGAGGTCGTGCGCAAGCACCGTGACGACGAGAAGCGCCGCACCGAGCTCCCGGACGACAGCCCGGAGCACCCGATGGCCCTTCCTGCGAAGGATCCGCTGCCGGACGACGAGGTGCTGCGCGAGGAACGCGACCGCCTCCTGTGGATGTCGCTCCAGAAACTTCCCGGACGCTGCCAAGAGCTGCTGCGTCTGGTTTCGCTCGCCGACCGGCCGGACTACCGGTACATCTCGGCGGCGATCGGAATGCCGATGGGCTCCATCGGCTCAACTCGTGGACGCTGCTTGGCGAAGCTGCGCACCATCCTCGACGAGCAGGGGGACTTCTCGTGGACCTGACGCCGGAACCCAACAAGGACGAAGAGGCCGTGGGGGACCTCTCGTTCGACCCGAAGGGCATGCTCGACGCCGACGACGGGGCTGTGCTGACCCGTCTTGCCCAGCTGGTCGATGCGATGGACCCGGTGCCGAGCGACCTCGTCGAGCGGTCTCTGTTCGCGGTCACCCTGGCCGGCCTGGAGGCCGACCTGATGGAGGCGGTCTACCTCGACGCGCCGCTCGCCGGCGTCCGGGGGGCCGCCGCGGCAGCGCGTGCTGACGACACAGCGCCCGCCGAGGCGAAGACCATCACCTTCACGCACGACTCGCTGACCGTCATGATCAGCCTGTCCCCGTCCGCCGGCGGCCGGGTACGGATCGACGGCTGGGCCGCTCCGGCGGCAGGCCTCGACGTGGAGCTGCACCGACCGGGGGCCGACGTCGTCACGGTCGCCTCCGACGAGGACGGCCGGTTCTCGTTCGACTCCGTCGAACGAGGCCGCGCGAGCCTGGTGGTGCGCCGCACCGATGGCGGTGGCGGTGCCGTGAGCACCCCCGTCATCGAACTTTGAATTTCTGACCTGTTGGATACCTGACCCGGCTGTGGGGGCGCGGCGGGGTGAGCCGAGTGCGCCTATCGATGGAGAGGTACTGCTGTGAGTGAGCCCATGCCCGAGTCCGAGCTGCGCGTCCGAGACCATTTCGGGACGTGGCGCCCGGCGAGGGACCTGGACCCGGCGGAGGTCACGTCGCGTCGTGGCGGTCGCGTGATGCCGACCCAGTATGTTTCCGACCGCCTGATCGTTCGTGGACGGTCTGACGGCGAGGACGCCGTCATGGCCGCAGTTCGTGATCGCGCACAGGCACGCGGCCTGGCCATCGAGGAAGTTGCTTTGCAACTGGCGGCGTCACGGGAGGGGGAGAACCCACTCGACTCCCGGCATGGCGTTGTGTTCCAAGTGGCGGCAGGCGAGGACAGCGTCGGAGACGGGGACGCGTGGGACCTCATGGACGAGGTCGCTGAGGTACTGGCGGAGGACGACCGCTCACGGGTTTCGCTGGACCACCTCGTCGTCGGGCACCAGAAGTGGGAGCCGCACGGGCCTCCTAGCTCGCGTTCACCCGCAAGCTTCCTGGGCCCCGCGCCGCTGCGCGCACACGCGGAAGGCACGACACCTTTCGTCACCGCGGCCGGGGTTGCTCGGCCCGTCGTCGCGGTCCTCGACTCGGGTATTGGCGCGCATCCCTGGTTCGAGGAAGCCGGGAACATCGTGATCCGGGACGCGATGGTGGACGGAGAGCCCCTCGGCACGAGCGCTGAGGACGAGCCACTGTACGACTGCGAGGTACGCGGCCGCCGTCGTGACCGTGCGGACGAGCTTGACACCTACGCAGGGCACGGCACGTTCATCGCGGGCGTCGTGCACCAGGTATGTCCCGACGCTGCAATTCTGCCGGTCCGGGTATTCGGCGGGGACGGGCGGGTCAGCGAGTGGGACCTCGCACGTACGCTTGAGAAGCTTCTCGAGTACCACCTGCGCGGCATTGCTGGGCAGAAGGGATTCCACCCCGTCGATGTCGTCGTGCTGAGCGCCGGGTTCTATGCCGAGCACCCAGAGGACGATGACGACTACGACGGTGTGTTGCGCGGGCGCCTGCGGGATCTGCGCCGTGTGGGTGTTCTGGTCGTGCTCTCAGCCGGTAACGATGGCTCCGCCAGGCCGACCTACCCGGCGGCGTGGGCACCGAAGGTCCACCGTACGGAGGGGAGAGTCGTACCGCGGGATCCTGCGGATGTCCGACCCGACTACACGCCACTGCTGGCGGTGACAGCGATGAATCCGGATGGATCGCTCGCTGACTTCAGCAACGACGGCCCATGGGTGACGGCTGTGCGGAACGGCGTTCGCGTCGTGAGCTCGATGCCTACGACCTTCGACGGCGCGCAGGAGCCGTGGAGGAGCGGCGATGGCCTCCGACAGTCGCTTGATCCCGACAACTTTGTGGGTGGATTCGGCACGTGGAGCGGCACGTCTTTCGCGGCGCCTACACTCGCGGGTGAGCTGGCCAGGGCCGTGCTTGCTGCACGGGTGGCCACCACCGAAGGCGGCAACGGGCCCAGCGACGGTATCTCGGCACGTGTGGCGGCCGCATGGAACGCGGTGGCCGCGGTCGGCGACTTGTACGTGGAGGTGCCAGCCATGGCAGGGTGACCTGCTAGGCGCGCTGTCGCCATGTCGTGTTGGAGGCGCACCGTGGACGCGAGACTGGCAGCACTGGGCGAGCGTTATGAAGCCGCCAGAAGATGGAACGCACAATACGAACCGGCGAAGGCAGCCGAGGAGTTTCGTGCGCTGCTGTCCGACCTTCCAGTCACTGACGTCGTGGATCGCGCAGCGCAGGAGGAACACTCGCGTCTTACGACGCGCTGCTGGCTCGGACTCGCCGTCGCGGAGTTCGGCATCTCAGGGGATCTCGATGCCGCTTCGATGCACATTGAACGAGCTGCGGCCAGTGCGGCATGTGCACCGGACACAGTGAGGTCCAACCTGGTCGGACTGGTCTCAGGGCAGCGCGGGGTGCTACTGCTTCGAGTGGGAAAATTCTCCGAGGCCGCCGAACACATCTCTGACTCGATCAGGTCCCATGCCCCGGACGACCATCGCAGCTTCGCTATCGACCACCTGAACCGAGGCTTTGCGGTGTCGCAGTCGGGCCGGCTTCATGATGCGTTGCGAGACTACGAGGTGGCGCGAGATCGCTCGGCGCTCGCCGGAAGCAGCGTGACCCAGGCATCGGCCTTGCACAATATTGGCTACGTGCGCCACCTTCTCGGTGACCTCCCGGGTGCCTTGACCGCTATGGAAGAGTCGCGCAGCCTCCTCCCGGACGGCGCGCGGGGGATCGAGAACCTGGGTCGCGCGGAGGTGCTCTTCGAGGC
This sequence comes from Promicromonospora iranensis, assembly GCF_028994775.1. Classification (GTDB taxonomy): domain Bacteria; phylum Actinomycetota; class Actinomycetes; order Actinomycetales; family Cellulomonadaceae; genus Promicromonospora; species Promicromonospora iranensis_A. The sequence goes on from NZ_JAJQMN010000008.1 coordinate 47,237, forward strand.
GGGGCTGGTCGTGGATGCCGAGACGATGCTCGGTAGGACAGTGCCCGAGCTAGCAGAATCCAGGCTCCGCCCAGAGCGCGCCGAGGCCGAACACTACTGGGCGCGAAGCTTGCTCGCGTTGAAGCGTTTTGACGAGGCGCAGCGTGTGGCTGGTCGGGCTCGCCGGCATTTCGAAGCAGCTGGCCATGCACCCCGCGCAGTGCTGGCGCGCGTGCTAGAACTCGAAGCCGCCCTCGCGCCTGCCCGGCGGGCTGGGCCGATCTCCCGAGGGGCGGCGCGACGCCGAGCGGGCCAGGCGCTCGCCGCCGCTCGTCAGGGCGACGCGGCCGGACCGGTCCTCGGCCAACACCCTGGTCACGCCGCGCGCTTGGTAGCCGCGCAGTGGTTTCTCCTCGCGGGGGACCTCGACTCCGCGCGTGCCACGTTGCAAGAACTGCCGCGTGGCATGTCGAGTGCTCCGTTGACGATGCGGATCCAGCACTACACCGCACACGCGGAGTTGGCATTCGCGGCGGGTAATCGGGCCAAAGGACTCCGTGCGGTCCGGGCAGGCTTGGGCTTGCTTGCGGACCACCGCAGCAGGTTGGGTTCGGTCGAGTCGGTGACGGCCGCCGCAACGCATGGTGTGGACCTGACGCGCATCGATGTAGGAGCGGCCGCTCGCACCGGAAGGGCTTCGGCTCTGTTCGACGCGCTGGAGCGAGGTCGTGCCACGTTTGCTGGCACGGGCCGGGTCACCCCGCCGGATGACCCGGAAGCCGCCGCACTCCTTACCGAAGCGCGGGGTCTGTTGGCCAAGGCTCGTGAGGTAGATGCGGATGGCGCCAAGGAGCGTGAACGCCTTACCCGCCGCGCACATCGGATCCAGAACGAGGTGCGTGAGCGTTCCTGGCGGCATGCGGGCAACGCGGGCGGGGTACAGCGGCCTGTGACAGCCCATGAACTGCGCAGTCTCCTCTCTGAGCGTGGTGACGAGGCCGCGGTCGTGGCCAACTTCCTGGTGCACGACGGCGTCCTGCGCTGCGTTCGAGTGGACGCTCGGGTGGTGACGACCATCGAGTTCGGATCGTCAGAAGACGCAATCGAACGCGTCCGCCGCCTAGGCGCCGACTTCGCCATGGCCGCCAACGACCTCATCCCGGCGCCCCTGCGCGCAGCCGCCAACGCCTCCCTCGCCCGCAACCTCAAGGTCCTCGACGACATCCTGCTCGCGCCCCTTCGCGCCGACGGTGACCTCTACGTCGTAGCCCGGGAGCCCTTGCTCAGCGTCCCCTGGACCGCGCTTCCCTCGCGCAGCGGCCTCCGCACCGCCGTCAACTCGTACGTCGCCCGGGGCCGCACCCACGCCCGCCCCAGCGGCAAACGCCGACTCCTGGCAGCGGCCGGCCCCGGCGTGAAGCACGGCACCGAGGAGGCCCACGCCGTCGGCCGGCAGTGGGCGGGCGCAACGGTGCTGACCGGGGAGCACGCCGTTACCGAGCACGTCCGCACCGCCCTTGCCACGCACGACGTCGTGCACCTCGCCACCCACGGTCAGCACGACGCCGACAACCCGCTCTTCGCGAGCATCGACCTCGCCGACGGCCCGCTGTTCGCCCACGAGCTCGACGGGACACCGCTGCCGGGATCGGTGGTGATCCTGTCGTCGTGCGAGGTCGGCGGTTCCACCCAGGTGCTCGGCGGCGAGGTCCTGGGCCTCACCTCGGTGCTCCTTCGCCTCGGCGCCCGCGCCGTCATCGCGTCGGTCGCCAAGCTCTCCGACGAGCTGGCCGCCCGCGTCATGCCGCGTCTGCACGCCCACCTGCGGGAGTCCGACGATCCGGAGGCTGCGCTCGCGGCAGCCCTCAAGGACGTCGCCGAGCCGGTGCCGCTCGTGTGCTTCAGCTCGGTCGAAGGCCTCGCCACCGCATGACGTTGAACGGGTGAATCCCGATCATCGCCGACACCTTCGCCCGGCCCGAGCTCCTGACCTGCGGCGTCGGAAAGGGCGGTGACATCAGGCCACGCACCCCGCTAGCGTGTCCCGCCTGACGCGCGTGAGGGCGCGGAAAAGGCAACCGGGGGCGACATGTGGCCGGAAATTGAGGCGGAGCTGCTGGCCGCGCGGGAGCTCAACTCCCGTTCGCGGCCGGGTGATGCTCTGCCGCGGTTCCGGCAGGTGCTCGACCGGCTCCGGGTCATGGACCCCACCGCCTTCGAGGCCGCCGACCACGAGCGTTGGACCGAGGGCATGGTCCGTTCGCTGGCGGGCGAGGCAGTTTCCGTCCAGGCCGTCGAAGACACGCTCGACAAGCCGCTGGCGATCCTCGAGGACGCCGATGCCCGCACCGAGACCACTACGCCGGCGGTCCGGGCGCGCCTCGCGGCCGTCATCGAGGGGACGCGCGGACTGCTTCTCCAGCGTGCGGGCCGGCAGCTCGACGCCATGGCCGCCTTCGACAGGGTGCTCGCGGACCCGGCGCAGCTCCCCGCCCGTGACCTCGCGGCGGCGCTGCTCAACCGGGGTGCCACCGCAATCGAGCTGGGCCGGCTCGACTCGGCACTCCGGGACTTCGACGTCTGCCACGACAAGGCGATGCGGGCCGGCTTGTCCGCCGTCGCCTCCCTCGCCCTGCACAACACCGGCTTCGTGCGTTACGCGCTCGGCGACCTGCCGGGGGCGCTGCGGGCCATGGCTGCGGCCCGCGCCGTCGATCCGGAGCGGGACGACGGCCTCCTGGAGATCGGGCGCGGCGCCGTCCTCTACGAGGCCGGGCTGCTGGAGGACGCCGAGCGCGTGCTCACCCAGGCCATCTCGCGCATGACCGGCCCCGGCCGGGCGCCGCACCGCGCCGAGGCCGAGTACTTCCGCGCGCGCTGCCTCATGGCGTTGCACCGATGGGACGAGGGCCGTGCCAGTGCGGCCGTCGCCCGGCGGCACTACGCCGGCGTGGGCCACCCGCAGCGGGCTGCGGTCGCACACGTCGCGGAGCTGGAGGCGATCCTCCTGCCGATCCGGCGTGGCGAGGCGCCAGTACCGGACGACGCGCGCCACCGCGCCGAGCAGGCGCTCCAGGCCGCGGAGGCCGGCGACGAGGTCGACCCGCTCCTCGGTCAGCACCCCGGGCTGGCCGCGCGCTTCGTCGCCGCGCAGTGGTACGTCCTGGCCGACGACGTCGCGGCCGCCCGTGCCGTCCTCGACAACCTCCCGGACCGCGTGGCCGACGCCCCGCTGAGCACCCGGATCCAGCAGCAGACCGTGCTCGCCCAGATCGCGTTCGCGTCGGGGGACCGGGACAAGGGCATCGCCGCCGTGCGCGCGGGACTCAGCCTGCTCGCCGACCACCGCGTGGGCCTCGGCTCGGTGGAGTCCGTGACGGCCGCCGCGGCGCACGGGGTCGACCTCCAGCGGACCGACGTCGAGGCCGCCGTCCGGACGGGCCGACCTGATGCCCTGTTCGAGGCGCTCGAACGCGGCCGCGCCACGTTCGCCGGAGTGGGCGGCGCCGCCGCGCCGGACGACCCCGCCGTGCGTGCGCTCGTCACGGAGGCCCGCGGTCTCGTCGTCCGGGCCCGCACCCTCACGGAGCAGGAGAGCGCCGCCGAGCGTGCGTACCTGTTCGAGCGGTCCGGCAGGCTCCTGGCGACCGCCCGTGAACGCGCATGGCACCGTACGGGCGCCGACGAGGCCGCGGCCGAGGAACGTCCCGCCACCGTCGCGGACGTACGCGCGCTCCTGTCCGCCCGCGACGACGGAGCGGTGGTCGCCAACTTCCTGGTGATCGACGGCGTCCTGCGGTGCGTCCGTCTCGACGCGAACGGCGAGCGAATCGTGGACCTGGGCACCCGGGCCGACGTCGCCGAGCGGGTGCTGCGCGCCCGTGCCGATCTCGGGGTGTGCGCCAACGACCTCGTACCCACCGCCCTGCGCGCCGTCGCCCGGCGCTCCCTGACCCGCAACCTGCGTGCGCTCGACGAGGTCCTCGCCGTACCCCTGGCGGCCGACGGCCCGCTGTACGTCATCGGCCGGGACCCGCTCGTCGGAGTGCCCTGGACCGCGCTCCCGTCCCGCCGGGGCAAGCGCACCACCATGCGCTCCTACGCGGCGCGCGGCCGGGCACACCCGCGGCCGGGGGAGGGACACCGGCTCCTCGCCGCACACGGGCGCGGCGTGACGCTCGGCGCGAGCGAGGTCCGGGCCGTGGGCACGGTGTGGCCGGGCGCAACCGTTCTCACCGGCTCCACCGCCACGACGACGGCGGTGCGCGAGGCCCTCGCCACGCACGACATCGTGCACCTGGCGACCCACGGCAGGCACGACGCCGACAACCCGCTCTTCGCCTCCATCGACCTGGCCGACGGCCCGCTGTTCGCCCACGAGCTCGACGGCATCCGGTTGCCCGGCTCGGTCGTGATCCTGTCGGCATGCGAGGTCGGCGGATCGTCCCAGGTCGTCGGGGGCGAGGTCCTGGGCCTGACGGCCGTCCTCCTGCGGCTCGGCGCCCGCGCCGTCGTCGCCGCGGTCGCCCCGCTGTCCGACGCCGTCGCCGCCCGCGTGATGCCCCGGTTCCACGCCCACCTCCGCGCGACCGACGACCCGGAGGCGGCGCTGGCGGCGGCGCTCGCGGACGAGCCGGATCCGGCCCCCCTGGTCTGCTTCGGCTCCCTGGAGGGCCTGCCCCGCTGATGCCCTGGCCCCGTGGGTGTCGAACGTAGGGGTAGTGGCTGGATGAGCTCTGACGGGGCGAGCAACCCTACGTTCGGTGGCCGGTAGTGCGACGGAGCCTACGTTCGGTGGGGGCGGAGCGCTGCCGCCGTCAGGCCGCGTGTGGCGCGGGCCACCGCCCTCGCGTGTAGCACCACGCGTGTAGCCATGTATGATTCTCAGGTAACCCAAGACCGCCGGTTGTTGGACGCTGCCCTCCTGCAGGGCAGAAGAAGACCGAAGTCCCGCTGAGAGCGGGGGCCTGCGCAGGTGACGAACTCGAGTGCGGCCCTGCCGCGCAAACCGAGCCCCGTGCACCTGCGCCGGGGCTCTTTCTCATTTTCCGGGGCACGCCCGGGGCGTATGCCCCAGGGGACGGTGGTACCACCACCGGAAGGATTGCCATGGCGAGGCCGGACAAGGCAGCCGCAGTCGCAGAGATCGCGGGCAAGTTCCGCGACTCCAACGCGGCCGTGCTGACCGAGTACCGCGGGCTCACCGTCGCGCAGCTCAAGGAGCTGCGTCGGTCGCTCAGCGGCAACGCAACCTACGCCGTGGTGAAGAACACGCTGACGGGGATCGCGGCCAAGGAGGCCGGTGTCGAGGGTCTCGACGCCGACCTGAAGGGCCCGTCCGCCATCGCATTCGTGACCGGTGACCCGGTCGAGGCTGCGAAGGGACTGCGTGACTTCGCCAAGGCGAACCCTGCTCTGGTCATCAAGGGTGGCGTGCTCGACGGCCGCCCGATGTCCACGGCAGAGATCACGAAGCTCGCGGACCTCGAGTCCCGCGAGGTTCTGCTGGCCAAGGTGGCCGGCGGTCTGAAGGCCACGCTGACGCGTGCTGCTTACGCCTTCACCGCCAAGCCCGCCCAGGTCGCTCGCGTTATCGATGCCCTGCGTCAGAAGCAGGAGTCGGAGGGTGCTGCCGCCTGATCAGGCGACAGCGCTAGAACAAAAACCCCCTGCTTCTCGCGGGCCGCACCGGTCCGCGAAGCGCCAACTGAAAGGAACGCCATCATGGCGAAGCTCTCCACCGACGAGCTCCTGTCCGCCTTCGAGGAGCTCACCCTCATCGAGCTCTCCGACTTCGTGAAGGCCTTCGAGGAGAAGTTCGACGTCACCGCTGCCGCTCCGGTCGCAGCCGTCGCCGCGGGCCCCGCGGGTGGCGCGCCGGCCGAGGCCGCTGAGGAGAAGACGGAGTTCGACGTCATCCTCGAGGCTGCTGGCGACAAGAAGATCCAGGTCATCAAGGAGGTGCGCGCGCTCACGTCCCTCGGTCTCAAGGAGGCCAAGGACCTGGTCGACGGCGCACCGAAGCCGGTTCTCGAGGGCGCCGACAAGGACGCCGCCGAGAAGGCGAAGGCCGCCCTGGAGGGCGCCGGCGCCACCGTCACCCTCAAGTGACCTCAGGCTCCACCGCCTTCGGGCTGGTGTGACGGCGGCCCGGGCTCGTCCCGGGCGCCGTCCGCCGACTGCAGAGGCCCGCACCCCTCGGGGTGCGGGCCTCTCGCGTCCGCCCAGGTCAGCCGACGTGCGACCGCGGTGCGGATACGCAACGATTCGAAGGGTATTGCGTTCTCGGCGTGCACGTACTAGGGCGACTGGACATACTTAAGGGAGATAGGTATGCTAGCGCTTTGCGCCCGCGTGTGCCCTCGACGCCTCCCCCTGCTTCCCGAAAGTCCTGGTTGCATCCCCTCTTGTGGGATGCCCTCCGGCGACCGGTGAAGTCCGGCAGAGCTTCCTGCAGCACCGCAGAGCGTACAGCGTTCACCCGAACTGCAGGGAAGGACCCCTCTTGGCTGCCTCGCGCACCCCTTCAGCTCCGTCCGCCGAAGCCATTGCGAACCGTACCGCTTCCCGTCGCGTTTCTTTCGCAAAGATCTATGAGCCACTCGAGGTCCCCGACCTGCTTGGCCTTCAGACCGAGAGCTTCGACTGGCTTCTTGGTAACCCAGCCTGGCAGGCCAGGGTAGAAACTGCCAAGGCGGCTGGCCGTAATGACGTCCCGGAAACTTCGGGCCTCGAGGAGATCTTCGAGGAGATCTCCCCGATCGAGGACTTCGGCTCCTCGATGTCTCTCTCCTTCTCGAACCACCGCTTCGAGCCGCCGAAGTACACGGCGGACGAGTGCAAGGAGAAGGACTTCACCTACGCGGCCCCGCTGTTCGTGACCGCGGAGTTCGTCAACTACACCACCGGTGAGATCAAGAGCCAGACCGTCTTCATGGGCGACTTCCCGCTCATGACGGCGCGCGGCACCTTCATCATCAACGGCACCGAGCGTGTCGTCGTCTCCCAGCTGGTGCGTTCGCCGGGCGTCTACTTCGAGCGCACCCCGGACAAGACCAGCGACAAGGACGTCTTCTCCGCGAAGATCATCCCGTCGCGCGGTGCTTGGCTCGAGTTCGAGATCGACAAGCGCGACGCCGTCGGCGTCCGCGTCGACCGCAAGCGCAAGCAGTCCGTCACGGTGCTGCTCAAGGCTCTCGGCATGAGCGAGGCGGAGATCCGCGAGGAGTTCGCCGAGTTCCCGTCGGTGCTGGACACCCTCGAGAAGGACCACGTCCACACCGAGGACGAGGCTCTTGTGGACCTGTACCGCAAGATCCGCCCGGGTGAGCCGCCGACGGTCGAGGCCGGTCGCGCGCTGCTCGAGAACTTCTACTTCAACCCGAAGCGTTACGACCTCGCGAAGGTCGGCCGCTACAAGGCGAACAAGAAGCTCGGTGTCGACGCACAGCTGGCCGAGTCCACGCTGTCGCTGACCGACGTCGTGGCCACGATCAAGTACCTCGCCGCCCTGCACGCCGACAAGCAGATCCTCTCGGGGATGCGCAACGGCGAGCCTGTCGAGGTGCGCGTCGAGGTCGACGACATCGACCACTTCGGCAACCGCCGTATCCGCGCCGTGGGTGAGCTCATCCAGAACCAGGTGCGCACGGGGCTGTCCCGCATGGAGCGCGTCGTTCGTGAGCGCATGACCACGCAGGACGTCGAGGCCATCACGCCGCAGACGCTGATCAACATCCGTCCGGTCGTCGCGTCGATCCGTGAGTTCTTCGGCACGTCGCAGCTGTCGCAGTTCATGGACCAGAACAACCCCCTGGCCGGGCTGACGCACAAGCGTCGCCTGAACGCGCTGGGCCCGGGTGGTCTGTCCCGTGACCGCGCCGGCATGGAGGTCCGTGACGTCCACCCGTCGCACTACGGCCGCATGTGCCCGATCGAGACCCCTGAGGGTCCGAACATCGGTCTGATCGGTTCGCTCGCGTCGTTCGGTCGCATCAACCCGTTCGGCTTCATCGAGACGCCGTACCGCAAGGTCGAGAACGGCAAGGTCACCGACAACATCGAGTACCTGACGGCCGATGACGAGGACCGCTACATCATCGCGCAGGCGAACACGCCGCTGCTCGAGGACGGCACCTTCGTCCTCGACCGCGTGCTCGTCCGCACCAAGGGTGGCGAGACCAACGACATCCCGGGTGCCGAGGTCGACTACATGGACATCTCGCCGCGCCAGATGGTGTCGGTCGCGACTGCCCTGATCCCGTTCCTCGAGCACGACGACGCCAACCGCGCTCTCATGGGTGCGAACATGCAGCGCCAGGCGGTGCCGCTCGTCCGGTCCGAGGCCCCCGTGGTCGGTACCGGCATGGAGCGCCGTGCGGCGGTCGACGCCGGCGACGTCATCGTGGCGACCAAGCCCGGTGTGGTCACCGAGGTCTCGGCCGACCTGGTGCTCGTGGCGAACGACGACGGCACGACGGGCTCGTACCGCGTGCACAAGTTCGTCCGCTCGAACCAGGGCACGAGCTACAACCAGCGCGTGCTGGTCGACGAGGGTGCGCGGGTCGAGGTCGGCTCCGTGCTCGCTGACGGCCCGGCCACGGACGAGGGCGAGCTCGCGCTCGGCCGCAACCTGCTGGTCGCGTTCATGTCGTGGGAGGGCCACAACTACGAGGACGCGATCATCCTGTCGCAGCGCCTCGTGGAGGACGACGTCCTCTCCTCGATCCACATCGAGGAGCACGAGGTCGACGCTCGCGACACCAAGCTCGGCCCGGAGGAGATCACGCGGGACATCCCGAACGTCTCCGAGGAGGTCCTCGCGGACCTCGACGAGCGCGGCGTGATCCGCATCGGTGCCGAGGTCGGCGCGGGCGACATCCTGGTCGGCAAGGTCACCCCGAAGGGTGAGACCGAGCTGACCCCGGAGGAGCGCCTGCTGCGCGCGATCTTCGGCGAGAAGGCGCGCGAGGTGCGCGACACCTCGCTCAAGGTTCCCCACGGCGAGCAGGGCACGGTCATCGCGGTGCGCGAGTTCAACCGGGAGGACGGCGACGAGCTGCCCGCCGGCGTGAACCAGCTGGTGCGTGTCTACATCGCGCAGCGCCGCAAGATCACGGTCGGCGACAAGCTGGCCGGCCGCCACGGCAACAAGGGCGTCATCTCGAAGATCCTCCCGCAGGAGGACATGCCGTTCCTCGAGGACGGCACGCCTGTCGACGTCATCCTGAACCCGCTGGGTGTGCCGGGCCGAATGAACGTCGGCCAGGTGCTGGAGACCCACCTCGGGTGGATCGCCAAGCAGGGCTGGGACGTCTCGCTGGCGGAGGACAAGGGCGGGGAGTGGCTGCAGAGCCTCCCCGACGTCGCTCACACGAGCGAGCCGGGCCGCCCTGTCGCCACGCCGGTGTTCGACGGTCTGGAGGAGGTCGCGCTGCGCGGTCTCTTCGGGGCGACCCTGCCGAACCGGGACGGCCAGCGCATGGTCAACCAGGACGGCAAGGCGATGCTGTTCGACGGTCGCTCCGGCGAGCCGTTCCCGGAGGCCGTCTCCACCGGCTACATGTACATCCTGAAGCTGCACCACCTGGTCGACGACAAGATCCACGCGCGTTCGACCGGCCCGTACTCGATGATCACGCAGCAGCCGCTGGGTGGTAAGGCGCAGTTCGGTGGTCAGCGGTTCGGTGAGATGGAGGTCTGGGCACTCGAGGCGTACGGCGCCGCGTACACGCTCCAGGAGCTTCTCACCATCAAGTCCGACGACGTCCCGGGCCGTGTCAAGGTCTACGAGGCGATCGTCAAGGGCGAGAACATCCCCGACTCGGGCATCCCGGAGTCCTTCAAGGTCCTCCTCAAGGAGATGCAGTCGCTGTGCCTGAACGTCGAGGTGCTCTCGAGCGACGGTGTCTCCATCGAGATGAAGGAGTCGGACGACGAGGTGTACCGCGCTGCTGAGGAGCTCGGCATCGACCTCTCGAGGCGGCCGAACGCCGCCTCCAGCGTCGACGAGATCTGACACCGGTCCGCGCCCGTACACCGGGCGCGGACCTGGACACCGGGCGCGGACCCGGACACCACGAGGGTTTTCGAGAACTTCAGGAAGTAGGACATCTTGCTCGACGTCAACGTCTTCGACGAGCTGCGTATCGGCCTCGCCACGGCCGAGGACATCCGTGCCTGGTCGCACGGTGAGGTCAAGAAGCCAGAGACCATCAACTACCGCACCCTCAAGCCGGAGAAGGACGGGCTCTTCTGCGAGAAGATCTTCGGTCCGACCCGCGACTGGGAGTGCTACTGCGGCAAGTACAAGCGCGTGCGCTTCAAGGGCATCATCTGCGAGCGGTGTGGCGTAGAGGTCACGCGCTCCAAGGTGCGCCGTGAGCGCATGGGCCACATCGAGCTCGCCGCACCCGTCACGCACATCTGGTTCTTCAAGGGTGTGCCGTCCCGCCTGGGCTACCTGCTGGACCTGGCCCCGAAGGACCTCGAGAAGGTCATCTACTTCGCGGCCTACATGATCACGTCGGTCGACGACGAGGCCCGCCAGGAAGACCTGCCGAACCTGCAGAACGAGATCGATCTCGAGAAGAAGGAGATCTCCGACCGCCGGGACAACGACATCAACACCCGCGCCCAGAAGCTCGAGGCCGACCTGGCCGAGCTCGAGGCCGAGGGTGCCAAGGCCGACGCGCGCCGCAAGGTGCGTGACTCCGCCGAGCGCGAGATGGCTCAGATCCGCAAGCGTGCGGACCAGGAGCTGGACCGCCTCGAGCAGGTCTGGGACCGGTTCAAGAACCTCAAGGTCGCTGACCTCGAGGGCGACGAGATGCTCTACCGGCAGCTCCAGGACCGCTACGGCACCTACTTCGAGGGGGCCATGGGCGCGAACGCGATCCAGCAGCGCCTCCAGAACTTCGACCTGGAGGCCGAGGCCGAGTCGCTGCGCGAGACGATCCGCTCGGGCAAGGGCCAGCGCAAGACCCGTGCCCTCAAGCGCCTCAAGGTCGTGAACGCGTTCCTCACGACCACGAACTCGCCGACCGCGATGGTGCTCGACGCCGTTCCGGTCATCCCGCCGGACCTGCGCCCGATGGTGCAGCTCGACGGTGGCCGGTTCGCGACGTCGGACCTGAACGACCTGTACCGCCGCGTCATCAACCGGAACAACCGCCTCAAGCGGCTTCTGGACCTGGGCGCGCCGGAGATCATCGTCAACAACGAGAAGCGGATGCTCCAGGAGGCCGTGGACTCGCTGTTCGACAACGGTCGCCGCGGTCGTCCGGTCACGGGTCCGGGCAACCGTCCGCTGAAGTCGATCTCCGACATGCTCAAGGGCAAGCAGGGTCGATTCCGTCAGAACCTGCTCGGTAAGCGTGTCGACTACTCGGGCCGTTCGGTCATCGTGGTCGGCCCGCAGCTCAAGCTGCACCAGTGCGGTCTGCCCAAGCAGATGGCGCTCGAGCTGTTCAAGCCGTTCGTCATGAAGCGGCTCGTGGAGCTCAACCACGCGCAGAACATCAAGAGCGCGAAGCGCATGGTCGAGCGCACCCGTCCCGTGGTCTGGGACGTGCTCGAAGAGGTCATCACGGAGCACCCGGTGCTGCTGAACCGTGCACCGACGCTGCACCGCCTGGGTATCCAGGCCTTCGAGCCGCAGCTCGTCGAGGGCAAGGCCATCCACCTGCACCCGCTCGTGTGCGGCGCGTTCAACGCCGACTTCGACGGTGACCAGATGGCGGTGCACCTGCCGCTGAGCGCCGAGGCGCAGGCCGAGGCCCGCATCCTCATGCTCTCGAGCAACAACATCCTGAAGCCGTCGGACGGCCGTCCGGTGACCATGCCTTCGCAGGACATGATCATCGGTCTGCACCACCTCACGAGCGACCGTCCGGGCGCCGTGGGCGAGGGCCGTGCGTTCGGTTCCGTGGCCGAGGCCATCATGGCCTTCGACCGGGGCGAACTGGACATCAACGCCAAGATCAAGCTGCGGATGTCGGACCTGGTGCCGCCGCTGAAGGACTTCGAGGCGCCCGAGGGCTGGGAGCCGGGGCAGCAGCTCCTGTTCGACACCACCCTCGGCCGGTACCTGTTCAACGAGGCGCTGCCCGTCGACTACCCGTACGAGAACGGTGTGGCCGACAAGAAGCGCCTGTCGACGATCGTCAACGACCTCGCCGAGCGCTACCCGAAGGTGGAGGTGGCCGCGGCGCTGGACGCGCTGAAGGACGCCGGCTACCGCTGGGCCACGCGTTCCGGTGTCACGATCGCCATCTCCGACGTCGCCGCGCCGACCGCCAAGGCGGAGATCCTCGACGAGCACGAGGCTCGGGCCCTCAAGGTCCAGCAGCAGTTCGACAAGGGTCTGATCACCGACGACGAGCGCCGTCAGGAGCTCATCGAGATCTGGACGCAGGCTACCGACAAGGTCGCACAGGCCATGCGGGTCAACCTCGAGAGCAACGCGCGCAACACCGTGATGCGCATGGTGGGCTCGGGTGCTCGTGGTAACTGGATGCAGGTCCGTCAGATCGCCGGTATGCGCGGCCTCGTGGCGAACCCGAAGGGCGAGATCATCCCTCGTCCGATCAAGTCCAACTACCGTGAGGGCCTGTCCGTCCTCGAGTACTTCATCGCGACGCACGGTGCCCGTAAGGGTCTGGCCGACACGGCTCTCCGTACGGCGGACTCGGGTTACCTGACCCGTCGTCTGGTGGACGTCTCGCAGGACGTCATCATCCGCGAGGACGACTGCGGCACCGAGCGTGGCCTCACGCTGCCGGTCGCCGAGAAGCTCCCGGACGGCTCGCTCGTCCCGGACGACCGTGTCGAGACCAGCATCTACTCGCGTACCTTCGCGACCGACGTGGTGGACGCCGACGGCAACGTCATCGCGACCGCCGGTTCGGACGCGGGCGACGTCATCATCGACCAGGTGATCGCCGCGGGCATCGAGAGCGTCAAGGTCCGTTCGGTCCTGACGTGCGAGTCCCGCGTGGGTACCTGCGCGAAGTGCTACGGCCGCTCCCTGGCCACGGGCCTGCTCGTGGACATCGGCGAGGCCGTCGGCATCATCGCGGCGCAGTCGATCGGTGAGCCGGGCACGCAGCTGACGATGCGTACCTTCCACACCGGTGGTGTGGCTGCCGCTGAGGACATCACGCAGGGTCTGCCGCGTGTCACCGAGCTCTTCGAGGCCCGTACCCCCAAGGGTGAGGCGCCGATCGCGGAGTACACGGGTCGCGTGACGATCGAGGACACCGAGCGGACGCGTCACCTCGTGCTGACGCCGGACGACGGTGGCGAGGAGATCAAGTACCCGGTCACGAAGCGTGCACGCCTGAAGATCGCGGACGGCGACCACGTCACCGTGGGCACGCAGCTCGTGCAGGGTGCTGTCGACCCGAAGAAGGTGCTGCGGATCCTCGGCCCGCGTGCCACGCAGACGCACCTGGTGGACCAGGTCCAGGAGACCTACCGCAGCCAGGGCGTGGACATCCACGACAAGCACATCGAGGTCATCGTGCGGCAGATGCTGCGTCGCGTGACCGTGCTCGACTCGGGTGACTCGCAGCTGCTGCCTGGTGAGCTCGCGGAGCGCATGCGCTTCGAGGACGCGAACCGCAAGGCCGTGTCGGAGGGTGGCCAGCCGGCCGCCGGCCGTCCGGAGCTGATGGGTATCACGAAGGCTTCGCTCGCCACCGACTCGTGGCTCTCGGCGGCCTCCTTCCAGGAGACCACCCGAGTGCTCACCGAGGCGTCGATGAGCGGTCGCCGTGACCCGCTGCTGGGCCTCAAGGAGAACGTCATCATCGGTAAGCTCATCCCGGCCGGTACGGGTCTGCCCCGCTACCGCAATGTCGAGGTCGAGCCCACCGAGCAGGCCAAGGCCGAGCTCTACCCGAGCTTCGGCTACGACGAGATCGACTTCCCGACGCTCGGCATGGGCTCGGGCGAGGCGATCCCGCTGGAGGACCTGGACCTCGGCGACTTCCGCTGATCCCGATCCGTTGACCGCGAGGTAGAGCGCCTGTCCTGCTCCGCACGGGTTCGTCCCGTGCGGAAGCCGGACAGGCGCTCTACTTCGCGGCTCTTCGGGTGCATCTCACACCCGATTCGTTTTGACCCCCCGTAAACACGTGGGTATTCTTAGAATTCGTGCCCGCGCCGTCGGGCCGCATCTCTTGAAAGCCGCCGCAAGGTGGCCTCGGAAGCGGCCGATGTGAGCGCGTGGGCATCCCGGCGAGATCCTCCGGGGCACGTCGTGCCCTGATGGTGGAGCCGGGCCATCGAGCCGGTGGTAAGTGGCGCAGCAGTCCCCGTGAGGGCTGTGGGTGCCGCATGCAATCGGCACGCACAAGCCAAGACCATCGACGGGGACGCCGGCAGGGCGTCGCCGAAGCTCAAGAAGACGACGGAGACGTAGTGCCTACGATCCAGCAGCTCGTCCGCAAGGGGCGTACCTCGAAGGTTACGGCGTCCAAGACGCCGGCCCTTCATGCCTCCCCTCAGCGGCGCGGTGTGTGCACTCGCGTGTACACCACCACCCCCAAGAAGCCGAACTCCGCGCTCCGCAAGGTTGCGCGTGTGAAGCTCTCCTCCGGTACCGAGGTCACCGCGTACATCCCCGGCGTCGGCCACAACCTGCAGGAGCACTCCATCGTGCTCGTGCGTGGCGGCCGTGTGAAGGACCTCCCGGGCGTGCGGTACAAGATCGTCCGCGGCGCGCTTGACACCCAGGGTGTCAAGGGTCGCAAGCAGGGTCGGAGCAAGTACGGCGCCAAGAAGGAGAAGAGCTGATGCCCCGCAAGGGTCCGGCCCCGAAGCGGCCGCTCATCGTTGACCCGGTGTACGGGTCCCCGGTCGTCACGCAGCTGATCAACAAGGTCCTGCTCGACGGCAAGAAGTCGACCGCCGAGGCGATCGTCTACGGCGCTCTCGAGGGCGTTCGTGCCAAGACCGACGGCGACCCGGTCGTCGTGCTCAAGCGTGCGCTGGACAATGTCCGTCCTGCGCTCGAGGTCCGCTCCCGCCGCGTCGGCGGTGCCACGTACCAGGTGCCGGTCGACGTCCGCCCCACGCGTGCCACCACGCTCGCGCTGCGCTGGCTCACCGACTTCTCGCGTGCTCGTCGCGAGAAGACGATGACGGAGCGTCTCATGAACGAGATCCTCGACGCGTCGAACGGTCTCGGTGCTGCGGTCAAGCGCCGCGAGGACATGCACAAGATGGCCGACTCCAACAAGGCCTTCGCGCACTACCGCTGGTAGTAGCTTCCGAGCGGCCCCGGGTCACCCCGGGGCCGTCGGTGGATGCTTGACCGCCGGCCCCCAGCCCACCTTCAGACCAAGGGGTAAGACACCGTGGCACTCGACGTGCTGACCGACCTGAACAAGGTCCGCAACATCGGCATCATGGCCCACATCGATGCCGGCAAGACCACGACGACCGAGCGCATCCTTTTCTACACGGGTGTGAACTACAAGATCGGTGAGACGCACGACGGTGCGTCGACGATGGACTGGATGGAGCAGGAGCAGGAGCGCGGCATCACGATCACGTCCGCCGCGACGACCTGCTACTGGAAGAACAACCAGATCAACATCATCGATACGCCTGGTCACGTCGACTTCACGGTCGAGGTGGAGCGTTCGCTGCGCGTGCTCGACGGTGCCGTTGCCGTGTTCGACGGCAAGGAGGGCGTCGAGCCCCAGTCGGAGACGGTCTGGCGGCAGGCGGACAAGTACGACGTCCCGCGCATCTGCTTCGTCAACAAGATGGACAAGCTCGGTGCGGACTTCTACTTCACCGTCGACACCATCATCAACCGCCTCAAGGCGAAGCCGCTCGTCATCCAGCTCCCGATCGGTGCTGAGAACGACTTCGAGGGCGTTGTCGACCTCATCGAGATGAAGGCGCTCACGTGGCGCGGCGACACCAAGATGGGTGAGGAGTACGAGGTCGAGGAGATCCCGGCCGACATGCTCGAGAAGGCGCAGCAGTACCGCGCCGACCTGGTCGAGGCTGTCGCCGAGGCCGACGACGAGCTGCTCGAGAAGTTCCTCGGTGGCGAGGAGCTGACGGTTCCGGAGATCAAGTCCGGCATCCGGAAGCTCGTCATCAAGTCCGCGGCCTTCCCGGTCCTGTGCGGCTCGGCGTTCAAGAACAAGGGCGTCCAGCCCATGCTCGACGCCGTGATCGACTACCTGCCGACTCCGCTCGACGTCCCGGCTGTCCAGGGCGTCGACGTCAAGGACGCAGAGAAGATCATCGAGCGTCGGCCGGACGAGACGGAGCCGTTCTCGGCGCTGGCGTTCAAGGTCGCCACGCACCCGTTCTTCGGCAAGCTGACCTACGTCCGCGTGTACTCGGGCAAGGTCGCGCAGGGCGCCGCCGTGCAGAACTCGACCAAGGGCAAGAA
Source organism: Promicromonospora iranensis (assembly GCF_028994775.1). Lineage (GTDB taxonomy): Bacteria > Actinomycetota > Actinomycetes > Actinomycetales > Cellulomonadaceae > Promicromonospora > Promicromonospora iranensis_A. Next base: position 63,636 of record NZ_JAJQMN010000008.1, read on the forward strand.
GGAGCGCATCGGGAAGCTCTTCCAGATGCACTCCAACAAGGAGAACCCGGTCGAAGAGGCGCACGCCGGCCACATCTACGCGTTCATCGGGCTCAAGGACGTCACCACCGGTGACACCCTGTGCGACCCGCAGAACCAGGTCATCCTCGAGTCGATGAGCTTCCCGGAGCCCGTCATCGACGTGGCGATCGAGCCGAAGACGAAGGCCGACCAGGAGAAGCTGTCGACCGCCATCCAGAAGCTCGCGCAGGAGGACCCGACCTTCCGCGTGCGGCTGGACGACGAGACCGGCCAGACCGTCATCGGCGGCATGGGCGAGCTCCACCTCGACATCCTCGTCGACCGTATGCGTCGCGAGTTCAAGGTCGAGGCGAACGTCGGTAAGCCGCAGGTCGCCTACCGCGAGACCATTCGCCGCGTTGCGGAGAAGGTCGACTACACGCACAAGAAGCAGACGGGTGGTTCCGGCCAGTTCGCCAAGGTCCAGGTGACCTTTGCGCCGCTGGAGACGACGGAGGGCGAGCTCTACGAGTTCGAGAACGCCGTCACCGGTGGCCGCATCCCGCGCGAGTACATCCCGTCCGTGGACGCTGGTATCCAGTCGGCCATGCAGCAGGGTGTGCTGGCGGGCTTCCCGGTCGTCGGCGTCAAGGCGTCGCTGATCGACGGTGCGTACCACGACGTCGACTCCTCGGAGATGGCGTTCAAGATTGCCGGTTCGATGGTCTTCAAGGAAGGCGTCAAGCGCGCCGACCCGGTCCTGCTCGAGCCGGTCATGGCCGTCGAGGTGCGTACGCCCGAGGAGTACATGGGCGACGTGATCGGCGACATCAACTCCCGACGTGGCATGATCCAGTCCATGGAGGACGCGACCGGCGTCAAGGTCGTTCGCGCCCAGGTGCCGCTCAGTGAGATGTTCGGCTACATCGGTGACCTCCGGTCGAAGACCCAGGGTCGCGCGGTGTACTCGATGCAGTTCGACAGCTACGCCGAGGTTCCCAAGGCAGTTGCCGAAGAGATCATCAAGAAGACCCGGGGCGAGTGAGTCCCCACAGGTCGACCCGCACAACCAACCTGTAGGAAGAACCGCACGCCCCGCAGTTGTAGGCTTCTTGGCCGGACATCTGCAACGTTCGGAACATCTACCCAAGTCCCAGGAGGACCCCAGTGGCTAAGGCCAAGTTCGAGCGGACCAAGCCGCACGTCAACATCGGCACGATCGGTCACGTCGACCACGGTAAGACGACGCTGACCGCCGCGATCTCGAAGACGCTTGCGGACAAGTACCCGGAGCTCCCGGCGAACACGCAGCGCAACTTCGACGAGATCGACGCCGCGCCGGAGGAGAAGCAGCGCGGTATCACGATCAACATCGCGCACATCGAGTACGAGACGCCGAAGCGCCACTACGCGCACGTCGACGCTCCGGGTCACGCCGACTACATCAAGAACATGATCACCGGTGCCGCCCAGATGGACGGCGCGATCCTGGTGGTCGCCGCGACCGACGGCCCGATGGCCCAGACGCGTGAGCACGTGCTGCTCGCCCGTCAGGTCGGCGTGCCCTACCTGCTCGTGGCGCTCAACAAGTCCGACATGGTCGACGACGAGGAGATCCTCGAGCTCGTCGAGATGGAGGTCCGTGAGCTCCTCTCCTCGCAGGAGTTCGACGGCGACAACGCTCCCGTCGTGCGCGTCTCCGGCCTCAAGGCCCTCGAGGGCGACGCCGAGTGGGTCGAGAAGATCGTCGAGCTGATGGACGCCGTGGACGAGAACGTCCCGGAGCCGGAGCGCGACCTCGACAAGCCGTTCCTCATGCCGATCGAGGACGTCTTCACGATCACCGGTCGTGGCACCGTCGTCACCGGCAAGGTCGAGCGTGGCACGCTGGACATCAACTCGGACGTCGAGATCGTCGGCATCCGCCAGCCGCAGAAGACCACGGTCACCGGTATCGAGACGTTCCACAAGCAGATGGACCAGGCTCAGGCCGGCGACAACACCGGTCTGCTCCTGCGTGGCATCAAGCGCGAGGACGTCGAGCGCGGTCAGGTCATCGTGAAGCCGGGTTCGATCACCCCGCACACGAACTTCGAGGCTCAGGTCTACATCCTGGGCAAGGACGAGGGTGGCCGTCACAACCCGTTCTACTCGAACTACCGCCCGCAGTTCTACTTCCGCACCACGGACGTCACCGGCGTCATCACGCTGCCCGAGGGCACCGAGATGGTCATGCCCGGCGACAACACCGAGATGTCGGTCGAGCTCATCCAGCCGATCGCCATGGAGGAGGGTCTGGGCTTCGCCATCCGCGAGGGTGGCCGCACGGTCGGTTCAGGCCGTGTCACCAAGATCATCAAGTGATCTTGGAGCACAGACTCATCTGACGGAAGTCAGCTGAACGATGGGGCCCGGGTGCTTCGGCACCCGGGCCTCATCGCGTAAGTAGTGGGCGTCACACCATCCTCCGTTTGGTACATGCGGAGTCGTATGGCAAGATTGCATAGTTGCCTGTCACAGGCGCGCTCTTTCAAGTGTCGAACAGTGTGCAGAACCGCAGTCCTTGGTCCCGGATCGTTCGGGGCCAGCAGAGGCTGGAGCGGTCACCCTCCCGGGGAGAAACCGGGTGTGGGGTCGCGGGGTTTATCGCCTGCTATTCGATGCTACGAGGCGCCCCGCGGAGCACACGTCCTTCGGTTCTGCCGGAGGCACTGTTCCGAGCAGGCTCGGCAAACGTCGTGGTCGGTCCGGCTGTACAGCTGGTCCAGATCACTTCCCAACGGCCCCGGCACCAGTCATGGTGTTATGCGCCCGGCTGTGCCGCTTTAAGCGACACGCCCGAGTGCGTGGGTCGGACAGTAGCGGTTCGAGAGAGAGAGTCAGACGACGCCATGGCGGGACAGAAGATCCGCATCCGGCTCAAGTCCTACGACCACGAGGTGATCGACAGTTCGGCGCGCAAGATCGTCGACACGGTCACTCGCGCTGGTGCGACGGTCGTGGGTCCGGTGCCGCTGCCGACGGAGAAGAACGTCTTCGTTGTGATCCGGTCGCCTCACAAGTACAAGGACAGCCGCGAGCACTTCGAGATGCGTACGCACAAGCGGCTCATCGACATCATCGATCCCACGCCCAAGGCCGTCGACTCGCTCATGCGACTCGACCTGCCGGCGGACGTGAACATCGAGATCAAGCTCTGAGGCTGGAGGACATCATGACCAACCAGCAGAAGAACGTGACCGCGTTGCTCGGGACCAAGCTCGGCATGACGCAGCTCTGGGACGAGGCAGGCCGCCTCGTGCCGGTGACCGTCGTGTCCGTGGGCACCAATGTGGTGACCCAGGTCCGCACGGTCGACGCCGACGGTTATGCGGCTGTTCAGCTCGCGACCGGCCAGGTCGACCCGCGCAAGGTCACCAAGCCCCTCAAGGGCCACTTCGAGAAGGCCGGCGTCACGCCGCGCCGTCACGTGGCCGAGATCCGTACCGAGAACGCCTCCGAGTTCACGCTCGGCCAGGAGATCACTGCTGACGCCTTCGAGGCCGGCGCCGTGGTCGACGTGGTTGGCACCACCAAGGGCAAGGGTACCGCCGGTGTGATGAAGCGTCACGGCTTCCACGGCGTCGGTGCATCGCACGGTGCGCACCGTAACCACCGCAAGCCCGGCTCGATCGGTGGCGCTTCGACGCCGTCGCGAGTCTTCAAGGGCATGAAGATGGCCGGTCGGATGGGTAACGCCCGTCAGACCACCCAGAACCTGACCGTTCACGCGGTCGACGCTGAGAAGGGTCTGCTGCTCGTCAAGGGCGCGGTTCCCGGCCCCAAGGGTGGCGTCGTCCTCGTGCGTAACGCCGCGAAGGGAGCGTGAACCCGATGACCGCTCTGACTGTCGACGTCCTGGACGCCCAGGGCAAGAAGTCCGGCACCGCCGAGCTCCCTTCTGAGGTGTTCGACGTCGCCGTGAACATCCCGCTGATCCACCAGGTGGTCGTTGCGCAGCGCGCAGCCGCCCGCCAGGGGACCGCGTCCACGAAGACTCGTGGCGAGGTTCGCGGTGGTGGCCGCAAGCCGTACAAGCAGAAGGGCACCGGCCGCGCCCGCCAGGGTTCGACGCGTGCTCCGCAGTTTGCCGGCGGTGGCGTCGTCCACGGCCCGCAGCCGCGCAGCTACGACCAGCGCACCCCGAAGAAGATGAAGGCTGCCGCCCTGCGCGGTGCCCTCTCGGACCGCGCTCGTTCCGGTCGCGTGCACGTCGTTGCCGGTTTCGGCATCGAGGGTGTCCCGTCGACCAAGACGGCGCTTGCCACCATCACGAAGCTGACGACGCGCGCTCACGTGCTCGTCGTGACGCAGCGCGATGACGAGGCCACGGTCAAGTCCCTGCGCAACGTTCCCGAGGTGCACCTCCTGGTCGCTGACCAGCTGAACACCTACGACGTGCTCGTCTCCGACGACGTCATCTTCACCGAGGGTGCGCTTGCCGCGTTCCTCGAGGGCCCGACCAAGGGCGCGAAGGCTGTCGCCACGGAGTCCGAGGCCGAGACCGCTGAGGAGACTGCCAAGTGACCGTCACCGTGAAGGACCCGCGCGACATCCTGCTCGCGCCGGTCGTCTCCGAGAAGAGCTACAACCTTCTCGACGAGGGCAAGTACACCTTCATCGTGGACCCGAGCGCCAACAAGACCGAGATCAAGATCGCTATCGAGAAGGTCTTCAGCGTCAAGGTCGCGTCGGTGAACACGATGAACCGCAAGGGCAAGACGCGTCGCACGCGTTTTGGCCTCGGCAAGCGCAAGGACACGAAGCGTGCGATCGTCACCCTCCGCGAGGGCACGATCGACATCTTCGGCGGTCCGGTCGGCTGAGCTGACGAGAGACGATTGAGGACAGGTTTCCATGGGAATCCGTAAGTACAAGCCGACGACGCCCGGCCGCCGCGGCTCCAGCGTTGCCGACTTTGTCGAGGTCACACGCTCGCAGCCGGAGAAGTCGCTGATCCGCCCGCTGAGCAAGACCGGTGGACGCAACAACACCGGTCGCATCACGACGCGTCACAAGGGCGGCGGCCACAAGCGCGCCTACCGCGTCATCGACTTCCGTCGTCACGACAAGGACGGCGTGCCTGCGAAGGTCGCTCACATCGAGTACGACCCCAACCGCACGGCGCGCATCGCGCTCCTGCACTACGCGGACGGCGAGAAGCGCTACATCATCGCGCCGAACAAGCTGTCGCAGGGCGACCGCATCGAAGCCGGTGCGGGTGCCGACATCAAGCCCGGCAACAACCTGCCGCTGCGCAACATCCCGACCGGTACGGTCATCCACGCCATCGAGCTTCGGCCCGGTGGCGGTGCGAAGATCGCTCGTTCGGCTGGTGCGTCGGTGCAGCTCGTTGCCAAGGACGGCCCCTATGCGCAGCTGCGCATGCCGTCCGGCGAGATCCGGATGGTCGACCTCCGCTGCCGCGCAACGGTCGGCGAGGTCGGCAACGCCGAGCAGTCGAACATCAACTGGGGCAAGGCCGGCCGCATGCGCTGGAAGGGCAAGCGCCCGACCGTCCGCGGTGTCGCCATGAACCCGGTGGACCACCCCCACGGTGGTGGTGAAGGTAAGACGTCCGGCGGACGTCACCCGGTCAGCCCCTGGGGCCAGGCCGAGGGTCGTACCCGCCGTCCGAACAAGTCGAGCGACCGGATGATCGTCCGTCGCCGTCGTACCGGCAAGAAGCGCTGATAGGAGCCTGAAACATGCCTCGTAGCCTGAAGAAGGGCCCCTTCGTAGACGGTCACCTCCAGAAGAAGGTGGACGTCCAGAACGAGAAGGGGACCAAGACAGTTATCAAGACCTGGTCCCGTCGGTCGGTAGTCACGCCCGACTTTCTCGGTCACACCTTTGCCGTGCACGACGGTCGCAAGCACGTCCCGGTCTTCGTGACCGAGTCGATGGTCGGCCACAAGCTCGGCGAGTTCGCTCCCACGCGGACCTTCCGCGGCCACGTGAAGGACGACAGGAAGGGTCGTCGCCGCTGAGGCGTGGGGTTCTCCCCACCACAGCAGTGATGATCTGGACTGTCTGAGAAAAGGAAGCAGGACAGCAATGGAAGCCAAGGCGCAGGCGCGGTTCGTCCGTGTCACGCCCCAGAAGGCCCGGCGCGTCGTGGACCTCATCCGTGGCAAGCAGGCCTCTGAGGCCGTCGCGGTGCTGAAGTTCGCACCGCAGGCCGCCAGTGAGCCGATCCGCAAGGTCGTGGAGAGCGCGATCGCGAACGCTCGGGTGAAGGCCGACCGCGCGAGCGAGCGCTTCGACGAGGGCGACCTGGTCGTCTCCGCCGCGTTCGTGGACGAGGGGCCGACGCTCAAGCGTTTCCGGCCGCGGGCTCAGGGACGTGCTACGCGCATTCTTAAGCGCACCAGCCACATCACCGTGGTGCTCGCCGACAAGGAAGGGGCCCGATAGTGGGACAGAAGGTTCACCCGCACGGGTACCGCCTGGGTATTACGACTGACCACCGGTCGCGTTGGTTCGCCGACAGCACCAAGCCTGGTCAGCGGTACCGCGACTACGTCCGTGAGGACGTTCAGATCCGCAAGCTCATGAGCACTGGTCTCGAGCGTGCCGGTATCTCCAAGGTTGAGATCGAGCGCACCCGCGACCGTGTCCGCGTGGACATCCACACGGCACGTCCGGGCATCGTGATCGGCCGTCGAGGTGCTGAGGCCGACCGCATCCGCGGCGAGCTCGAGAAGCTCACGGGCAAGCAGGTTCAGCTCAACATCCTCGAGGTCAAGAACGCGGAGATCGACGCGCAGCTCGTTGCTCAGGGCATTGCCGAGCAGCTGGCCAGCCGTGTCTCCTTCCGTCGCGCGATGCGCAAGGGCATGCAGTCCGCCCAGCGTGCCGGCGCGAAGGGTATCCGCGTGCAGGTCGCCGGCCGCCTCGGCGGCGCCGAGATGAGCCGTTCGGAGTTCTACCGCGAGGGCCGCGTGCCCCTGCACACTCTCCGTGCGTACATCGACTACGGCTTCTACGAGGCCCGCACCACCTTCGGCCGCATCGGCGTGAAGGTGTGGATCTACAAGGGCGAGGTCACCGAGAAGGAGTTCGCCGCTCAGCAGGCTACCGCCGCTCCCCGTCAGGGCCGTGGCCGGGGCGACCGCCCCGAGCGTGGCGAGCGCGGTGGCGAGCGTCGCGGTGGCGGTCGTCGTAACGAGCGTCCGGCCGAGCGCAGTGCTGAGGCAGCCCCCGTGGCTGAGGCAGCCGCTGCTCCGGCCGCAGAGACCGGAACGGAGGCCTGACCATGCTGATCCCGCGCAGGGTCAAGCACCGCAAGCAGCACCACCCGTCGCGCTCCGGTGCGGCAAAGGGTGGCACCCAGATCGCGTTCGGCGACTTCGGCATCCAGGCTCTGGAGCCGGCGTACGTCACCAACCGCCAGATCGAGGCGGCGCGTATCGCAATGACTCGCCACATCAAGCGTGGCGGCAAGGTGTGGATCAACATCTACCCGGACCGTCCGCTGACGAAGAAGCCTGCCGAGACCCGCATGGGTTCCGGTAAGGGTTCTCCGGAGTGGTGGGTCGCCAACGTCAAGCCGGGTCGGATTCTTTTCGAGCTGGCCGGTGTTGACGAGTCCCTTGCTCGCGAGGCCATGCGCCGCGCGATGCACAAGCTCCCGATGAAGTGCCGTTTCGTGGTGCGCGAGGGTGGTGTCTGATGGCTATCGGTACGCAGGGGCTTGCCCCCATCGATCTGGATGGCATGGATGACGAGACTCTCGTCGCCAAGCTGAAGGAAGCCAAGGAGGAGCTTTTCAACCTCCGCTTCCAGTCGGCGACCGGCCAGCTCGAGAGCCACGGTCGTCTCAAGGCCGTCCGTCGTGACATCGCTCGGATCTACACGATCCTGCGTGAGCGCGAGCTCGGCATCCGTACGGCTCCGAGCGTGAGTGAGTGAGGCAATGAGCGAGAACACGACGTCTGCGGCCCCCGAGGCCCAGCGCCCGACGCGTAAGGTGCGCCGTGGCTACGTGGTCAGCGACAAGATGGACAAGACCATCGTGATCGAGGTCGAGGACCGGGTGAAGCACCCGCTCTACGCCAAGGTCATCCGTCGCACGACCAAGGTCAAGGCGCACGACGAGCAGAACAGCGCCGGTGTCGGCGACCTGGTCGTCATCATGGAGACCCGCCCGCTGTCCGCTACCAAGCGGTTCCGGCTCGTGGAGATCCTCGAGAAGGCCAAGTAAGGACTTCTATTTCGGCTGGGGCGGTGCGTGACACACGTACGCGTGCCGTCCCGGCTCAGCACAGCAACTATCCGTTCGACCAGGCTCGCCGGAATCAGTCCGCGCGAGAACCAGTTCGACGACAGGAGTTCATTCAATGATCCAGCAGGAGTCGCGACTTCGGGTCGCCGACAACACGGGTGCCAAGGAGATTCTCTGCATCCGCGTTCTCGGTGGTTCGGGCCGTCGCTACGCCGGAATCGGCGACACCATCGTCGCCACCGTCAAGGACGCGATCCCGGGCGGCAACGTGAAGAAGGGCGACGTCATCAAGGCTGTCGTCGTCCGGACCGCCAAGGAGCGCCGCCGTCCCGACGGTTCCTACATCAAGTTCGACGAGAACGCCGCCGTCATCCTGAAGGGCGACGGTGAGCCTCGCGGCACCCGCATCTTCGGCCCGGTGGGTCGTGAGCTGCGTGACAAGCGGTTCATGAAGATCATCTCGCTGGCTCCGGAGGTGCTCTGACCATGGCGAAGATCAAGAAGGGCGACCAGGTCATCGTGATCTCGGGTCGCGACAAGGGCAAGACCGGCCGGGTGCTCGAGGTCCTCAAGGACTCCGACCGCCTCGTGGTCGAGGGCGTCCAGCGTGTCACGAAGCACACCAAGGTGGGTCAGTCGCAGCGCGGCGCCCGCACCGGTGGCATCGAGACGGTCGAGGCGCCGATCCACGTGAGCAACGTGATGATCGTCGACCCGGAGACCAAGAAGGGCACCCGCGTCGGGTACCGCGAGGAGCAGGTGGAGCGCGACGGTCGTACCAAGACCGTCCGGATCCGCGTTGCGAAGCGCTCCGGGAAGGACATCTGATGACCGAGACGACCATCGAGGCCCCGGCCCAGCCGCGCCTCAAGCAGAAGTACCGCGAGGAGATCCTCCCGGCGCTGATCGAAGAGTTCGGCCACAAGAACCTGCACCAGGCCGGCGGTCTCACGAAGATCGTCGTGAACATGGGTGTGGGCGACGCGGCCAAGGACTCGAAGCTCATCGAGGGCGCTATCCGCGACCTCTCGGCGATCACCGGTCAGAAGCCGCAGGTCACCAAGGCTCGTAAGTCCATCGCTCAGTTCAAGCTGCGCGAGGGCATGCCGATCGGTGCGCACGTGACGCTTCGTGGTGACCGCATGTGGGAGTTCCTCGACCGCCTGCTGGCGACCGCCCTGCCGCGTATCCGCGACTTCCGTGGTCTGTCGCCCAAGCAGTTCGACGGGCACGGCAACTACACCTTCGGTCTCACGGAGCAGTCGATGTTCCACGAGATCGACCAGGACAAGATCGACCGGGTCCGCGGTATGGACATCACGGTCGTGACGACGGCGACGACCGACGACGAGGGCCGCTCTCTGCTGCGCCGTCTCGGCTTCCCCTTCAAGGAGAACTGACATGGCGAAGAAGGCCCTGATCAACAAGGCGGCCGCCAAGCCGAAGTTCGCGGTTCGCGCCTACACCCGGTGCCAGAAGTGCGGTCGCCCGCACTCCGTTTACCGCAAGTTCGGCCTGTGCCGCATCTGCGTTCGGGAGATGGCCCACCGCGGCGAGCTCCCGGGCGTCACCAAGAGCAGCTGGTAACACAACTACGCCGTAGGTCTGTTCGGTCCCTCGGGGCCGCTCGGATACCCCGGCGAGGAAGGGCAAGAGCCCGATGACTATGACCGACCCGATCGCAGACATGCTGACCCGTCTGCGTAACGCGAACTCGGCGCACCACGACACGGTTTCCATGCCGTCGTCGAAGCTGAAGACGCACATTGCTGAGATCCTGCAGGCCGAGGGCTACATCGTCGGCTGGTCCGTGGAGGATGCCCAGGTGGGCAAGACCCTCACGCTCGAGCTGAAGTACGGCCAGAACCGGGAGCGCGCCCTGGCGGGCGTGCGCCGCGTCTCGAAGCCCGGTCTGCGTGTCTACCGCAAGTCCACCGATCTGCCCAAGGTGCTCGGCGGCCTGGGCGTGGCGATTCTGTCCACGTCCTCCGGCCTCCTCACCGACCGTCAGGCACAGGCCAAGGGCGTCGGCGGCGAAGTCCTCGCCTACGTCTGGTAATCCGGAAAGGAGAAAACGCCAATGTCTCGAATCGGCAAGCTTCCCGTTCCGGTCCCAGCCGGCGTGGACATCACTGTCAGCGGCGCGCTCGTGACCGTGAAGGGCCCCAAGGGTTCTCTCGAGCACAACGTGCCCGCACCCATCAATGTCGCCCAGGAGGACGCCCAGCTTGTGGTGTCCCGCCCGGACGACGAGCGGAACTCCCGTGCGCTGCACGGCCTGACCCGCACCCTGATCGCCAACATGATCACCGGTGTGACGCAGGGCTACGAGAAGAAGCTCGAGATCGTCGGTACTGGTTACCGTGTCGTGGCGAAGGGCTCGAACCTCGAGTTCGCGCTCGGCTTCAGCCACCCCGTTGTCGTCGAACCGCCTGCGGGCGTCACGTTCGCAGTCGAGAGCCCCACCAAGTTCTCGGTCTCGGGCATCGACAAGCAGCAGGTCGGCGAGGTCGCAGCGAACATTCGCAAGATCCGCAAGCCCGAGCCTTACAAGGGCAAGGGCGTGCGTTACGCCGGCGAGAACGTCCGCCGCAAGGTCGGAAAGGCTGGTAAGTGACGATGGCTATCAAGATCCTGGGCAAGGGCAAGTCCGTCGCTCGTCAGCGTCGTCACCTGCGCCTGCGCAAGAAGATCGCAGGCACCGCCGTTCGTCCGCGTCTGGTTGTCACCCGTTCCTCGCGCCACATGGTGGCGCAGGTCGTGGACGACAGCGTGGGCAAGACCGTCGCCTCGGCGTCGACCCTCGAGGCCGACCTGCGTGCGTTCGACGGCGACAAGACGGCCAAGGCCCGCAAGATCGGCGAGCTTGTCGCCGAGCGTGCCAAGGCTGTCGGCGTCGACACCGTCGTGTTCGACCGCGGCGGCAACAAGTACCACGGTCGCGTCGCTGCAGTGGCTGACGGCGCCCGCGAGGGCGGTCTGGCCCTGTGATGACCAACGCACGGAAGAAGAGGACTCTCTGATGGCTGCAGGGCAGCGCAGCGGCGCCCCCCAGGGTGCCGCCACCGAGAACAAGGACCGAAACGACCGCCGTGGTGGCGGACGTCGGGACGACCGCCGCGGCGGACGCGAGGAGAAGAGCGCCTTCGTCGAGAAGGTCGTCTCCATCAACCGCGTCGCCAAGGTCGTCAAGGGTGGACGTCGCTTCAGCTTCACCGCGCTCGTCGTGGTGGGCGATGGTGACGGCACCGTAGGCGTCGGCTACGGCAAGGCCAAGGAGGTGCCCGCGGCGATCGCCAAGGGTGTCGAGGAGGCGAAGAAGAACTTCTTCCGCGTCCCTCGTATCCAGGGCACCATCCCTCACCCCATCCAGGGTGAGAAGGCCGCCGGTGTCGTGTTCCTGCGTCCGGCGTCGCCGGGTACCGGTGTGATCGCCGGTGGTCCGGTGCGCGCCGTGCTGGAGTGCGCCGGCATCCACGACGTGCTGAGCAAGTCGCTCGGTTCGTCGAACGCGATCAACATCGTGCACGCCACGGTCGCGGCACTGAAGGGCCTCGAGGAGCCGGCTGCTGTTGCCGCTCGTCGTGGCCTCCCGCTCGAGGACGTGGCTCCGGCCGCACTCCTTCGTGCGCAGGCCGCTGGTCGTGCCGAGTCGACTGCAAAGGCGGGTGCGTGATGGCTCGACTCAAGGTGACTCAGACCAAGTCCGCCATCGGCGGCAAGCAGAACCAGCGTGACACGCTGCGAACCCTCGGCCTCAAGCGGATCGGCGACACCGCCGTGAAGGAGGACCGTGCGGAGATTCGCGGCATGGTCAAGACGGTGGCGCATCTCGTCGCCGTCGAGGAGGTCGAGTGATCATGGCGGAGAACAAGCCGCTGAAGATGCACCACCTCCGTCCGGCCCCCGGCGCCAAGACCGCGAAGACCCGTGTGGGTCGTGGTGAGGCGTCGAAGGGTAAGACGGCAGGTCGTGGTACCAAGGGTACGAAGGCTCGTTACCAGGTCCCCGCTGGCTTCGAGGGTGGGCAGATGCCTCTGCACATGCGCCTCCCGAAGCTGCGTGGGTTCAAGAACCCGTTCCGCGTGGAGTTCCAGGTCGTGAACCTGGACAAGCTCTCCGCGCTGTTCCCCGAGGGTGGCTCCGTCACCGTCGAGGACCTCGTCGCCAAGGGTGCGGTCCGCAAGGGCCAGCCCGTGAAGGTGCTGGGCAACGGCGAGATCACCGTCAAGCTCGAGATCGCGGTCGACCGCGTCTCGGCGTCCGCCAAGGAGAAGATCCTGGCGGCCGGCGGTACGGTCTCGGAGGCCTGAGACTGCTGCAGGGCCGGCGGCGCATGATGCGCGGCCGGCCCTGTGTGCTCTCTTGAGAAAACTGGGGGGCTCTCGTGGTCCGAGAGACCCCGTGAGCAACGTAGAATCCGACACGGTCTGGCTGCACCGTTGTGGTCTGGCCCACGTTCGACACACCTCGCCGGTGCCAGCCGGCGACACTAGATCCCGCAACGGCGGGCCAGGAGGATAGGGTGCTCAGCGCTTTCGGCCGGGCTTTCCGGACGCCAGACCTGCGGCGCAAGCTGCTGTTCACGATCGCGATGATGGCGATCTTCCGGCTCGGGTCGTTCATCCCGACCCCCGGTGTGGACTACGCGAACGTGCAGCAGTGCATCGCCTCGGAGGGCGACAACAGCCTGCTCGGTCTGATCAACGTCTTCAGCGGCGGCGCTCTGCTGCAGCTGTCGATCTTCGCCCTCGGGATCATGCCGTACATCACGGCGAGCATCATCGTGCAGCTGCTTCGCGTGGTGATCCCACGCTTCGAGGCGCTGCAGAAGGAGGGCCAGTCGGGTCAGACCAAGCTGACCCAGTACACCCGCTACCTGACGATCGCCCTCGCGATCCTCCAGTCCACGACCGTCATCACGACGGCCCGCCAGGGTGTGCTCTTCCAGAACTGTGACCTCAACGTCATCGTCGACGACGGCATCCTGACCTCGATCCTCATGGTCATCACCATGACGGCCGGTACCGGCCTCGTCATGTGGATCGGTGAGCTGATCACCGAGCGCGGCGTCGGCAACGGCATGTCCCTGCTGATCTTCACGTCGATCGCGGCGAGCTTCCCGACGTCGCTCTGGTCGATCGCCGGTGGCGCCAACGGCGCCGTCAACTTCACCGTGATGCTGTTGGTCATCATCGTGGTGATCGGCCTCGTGGTGTTCGTCGAGCAGTCGCAGCGCCGCATCCCGGTGCAGTACGCGAAGCGCATGGTGGGCCGCCGGATGTACGGCGGCACCAGCACCTACATCCCGATCAAGATCAACATGTCCGGCGTGATCCCCGTGATCTTCGCGGCGTCGATCCTCGCTATCCCGGGCCTGATCGCCCAGTTCGGGGACCAGAGCGCCGACTGGGTCATCTGGATCTCCAACAACCTGGTCCAGCAGTCGTCGCCGCTGTACATCGCGGTCTACACGCTGATGATCATCTTCTTCTGCTTCTTCTACACCTCGATCACGTTCAACCCGGACGAGGTCGCGGACAACATGAAGAAGTACGGCGGCTTCATCCCGGGCATCCGCGCCGGCCGCCCCACGGCGGAGTACCTCGACTTCGTGATCACCCGGATCACCTCCGCCGGTTCCGTGTACCTCGCGCTGATCGCGCTGATCCCGACGCTGGTGCTCGTCTTCCTCGGCGTCAGCACCAACCTGCCCTTCGGTGGCGCCTCGATCCTGATCGTGGTCGGTGTCGGGCTGGATACGGTCAAGCAGATCGATTCACAGCTGCAGCAGCGCCATTACGAAGGATTTCTCCGTTGAGTCAGACTCCCACCACCACCTCCCGCCGCGAGCTGCATGCTCGTCCGGACCAGGAGGGTCAGGTCACGCGCCTGGTCATCATGGGTCCGCAGGGTGCGGGCAAGGGCACGCAGGCGGCCCGTCTCGCCGAGGTCTTCGGGATCGTCCCGATCTCGACGGGCGACATCTTCCGCGCGAACATCGCGGGGGAGACCGAGCTGGGCAAGCTTGCGCAGGAGTACACGAACAAGGGTGACCTCGTCCCGGACGAGGTCACCAACGCGATGGTCCGGGACCGCCTCGCGGAGCCCGACGTCAAGGAGGGCTTCATCCTCGACGGGTACCCGCGCAACGCGGCCCAGGTCACGGAGCTCGACCGGATCCTCGCCGACCTCGGCTGGGAGCTGGACGGCGTCATCGAGCTGACGGCGGACCGCGACGAGCTCCTGACGCGCATCGCGAAGCGCGCTCAGGACGAGGGGCGCGACGACGACACCGAGGACGCGATCACGCGCCGCCTCGACATCTACGCGGAGCAGACAGCACCGCTGACGGCGGCGTACGCCGAGCGCAACCTGCTCGTCCAGGTCGACGGGCTCGGCGAGATCACCGAGGTCACCGACCGTATCGTCGCCGCTCTCGCGGCCCAGCTGGGCTGAGGCGTGGTCTTCGGGCGGGAGCGGGTCGAGTACAAGACGCCGGACCAGGTGCGCCTCATGCGGCGTGCCGGTCTGGTGGTCGCGGACACGCTGGCCGCGGTCCGGGCTGCGACCCGGCCCGGCCTGACGACGGCCGACCTGGACGCCGTGGCGGCCCGGTCCATCGAGGACGCCGGCGCGGCGCCCTCCTTCCTGGGCTACCACGGCTTCTCGGGGGTCATCTGCACGTCAGTCAACGAAGAGGTCATCCACGGGATCCCGGGCAGCCGGGTGCTCGCGGCGGGTGATCTCGTCTCGGTCGACTGCGGCGCGATCGTCGAGGGCTGGCACGGGGACTCGGCCATCTCGTTCGTCCTGGGTCCCGACGGGGCGCTGGACCACAAGCTGCCCGACGGCGACCTGGTCGCCGCGGGCGCGGACCTCGCCGACATCGCGCTCGTCCGGGCGACGGAGGCCGCCATGTGGGCGGGTATCGCCGCCCTGGCATCCGCGAAGCGGCTGAACGCCGTCGGGGAGGCCGTCGAGGCCGCCGTCGAGATGGCCGGAGAGTTCAACGGTGTCGAGTACGGCATCGTCGAGGAGTACGTCGGGCACGGCATCGGCAGCGCCATGCACCAGCCGCCGGACGTGCACAACTACAAGACGTCGGCGTCCGGTCCCCGGCTGCGGTCCGGGATGTGCCTGGCCATCGAGCCGATGATCACGCGCGGCGGTTCCGAGACCAGCGTCCTGGAGGACGACTGGACGGTGGTCACCGTCGACGGTTCCCGTGCGGCGCACTGGGAGCACTCCACCGCGATCGTGGAGGACGGCATCATCGTCCTCACCGCGGTCGACGGGGGAGCGGAGCGCCTCGGCGTCTTCGGCGTCGAACCGGTCTCGCTCGACTGAGCCCTGCTCGTACCGGTGACTTTCACCCGGGGTCTATTGAACTCGGAGTCAGTTGGCTACGATCGGCCCCGTGACCGATGAAGCGCACATCCTGTCCGGCAGCGCCAGCTCCTCGGGGCCGGGCGCGGATACCGGGCCGCGCGGCGACACCACCAGTGCGGCGCCCGCACATGCCGGCGCAGCCCGGACGTCCTGGTACGCACGGGTCCTTCCGGCGGCAGGCAGCGCTCTCCGGCGGTTCGGTCGCTGGCTCGCCACGTGGGGCCGCCGGCTCGCGCCCAGCCCTTTCCTGTGGGCCGGCACCGTGCTCGGGTTCGGCACCTCGCTGCTCGTGTGGGAGTCGGTACTGCTGCTCGGTGTCGTGGTGTGGCTGCTCGGGGTGTGGCTCTGGAAGGCTCGGGGCACGTCCGTGCTCATCGCGCTCGGCCTGGGCGTCGTGCTCGGCTGGCTCCCGATGCTGTTCTTCTTCGTCGACAGTCTGCCGCACACGATGATCGGTCTCCCGGGGGTCGAGTACGACCTCTGAGCGGCCCCGCGTGGTGAGGCTCACGGCCCGAGTGCCCGTCGCCGGCGCCCTGCGCTTTGAATGCTTTACGAAGTGACGTAGGCTAGACCGCTGGGTGTAGTCCGTTCAACGCCTCCAGTTCTTCAAAGGGTGCCGAGGCGCCTGCCGGTCCCCGCGCGAGCGGGGCGCAGGCCGAGGCACACGAGGTTGGCGGTACACGGACGCACGCGACATCCACACCCGACTGTCGGCAACGCAGGCTCCTGCGGCGCCGTGGGCGTGGAAGCAGTCACGACGAGAGTTAGCGGAGGATATGGCAAAGAAGGACGGTGTCATCGAGATCGAGGGCAGCGTGATCGAGGCTCTGCCGAACGCGATGTTCCGCGTGGAGCTGTCGAACGGTCACAAGGTTCTCGCGCACATCTCGGGCAAGATGCGTCAGCACTACATCCGGATCCTTCCTGAGGACCGCGTGGTGGTGGAGCTCAGCCCGTACGACCTGTCCCGCGGCCGGATCGTCTACCGCTACAAGTAGTCAGTCCCCGATCCGGGGCTACGTCGACCACGGCCTGGCCGGAGGTGACGTCGCCGCATGATCGACCACCCACGACACTGCTGCGCGCGCACCGGGAAACCGGACGTTCGTTGCGGAGGAAAAATCCGATGAAGGTCAAGCCGAGCGTCAAGAAGATCTGCGACAAGTGCAAGGTGATTCGCCGGCACGGTCGCGTCATGGTGATCTGCGACAACCTGCGCCACAAGCAGCGCCAGGGCTGATCACAGCCCGGGCAACCGCCCGGGTCGGTGGCTGAGGCCACCACCAGCGCACCACCTCGAACCTCGCCACGCGGGCAACCGCGCAGCAAGGGGAACCCTCGGTCCGGAGGCCGGGGCCCGCGAGATCTCGCGGGATGGCGGTGCGGCAGACCTCCGACGAGCAGTACAGGAGCCGGAAGGCACATGGCACGTCTTATCGGCGTCGACCTCCCCCGCGACAAGCGGCTTGAGGTTGCGCTCACTTACATCTTCGGTGTGGGTCGTACCCGCGCGAAGCAGACCCTGGCCGCCACGGGCATCAGCCCGGACGTCCGCGTGAAGGACCTCGGCGACGCCGAGCTCGTCGCGCTCCGTGACCACCTCGAGGGCAACTTCAAGCTCGAGGGTGACCTCCGCCGTGAGGTCGCGGCCGACATCCGCCGCAAGGTCGAGATCGGCACCTACCAGGGCCTGCGCCACCGTCGCGGCCTGCCGGTGCGTGGTCAGCGCACCAAGACCAACGCGCGTACCCGCAAGGGTCCCAAGCGCACCGTCGCGGGCAAGAAGAAGGCCCGCTGATAGCAGTCCGTGGAGCGGTCGGCTCACCGAGCTGAGACCGCCCCGGTCCGATCAGACCAGGAGATTCGAAAACACATATGCCTCCCAAGACTCGCGCCGCCGCAGGCCGCAAGCCCCGCCGCAAGGACAAGAAGAACGTCCCGCTCGGCCAGGCGCACATCAAGTCCACGTTCAACAACACGATCATCTCGATCACCGACCCGTCCGGTGCCGTGGTGTCGTGGGCGTCCGCAGGCCACGTCGGCTTCAAGGGCTCCCGCAAGTCCACCCCGTACGCCGCGCAGATGGCTGCCGAGTCGGCCGCTCGCCGCGCGCAGGAGCACGGCGTCAAGAAGGTCGACGTCTTCGTGAAGGGCCCGGGTTCCGGTCGCGAGACCGCCATCCGCTCGCTCCAGGCGACCGGCCTCGAGGTCGGCTCGATCCAGGACGTGACGCCCCAGGCTCACAACGGCTGCCGCCCCCCGAAGCGTCGCCGCGTCTGATATCCGTCGCGCCGCGGTGCGGCCACGCAGCCCCTGGGCCGTGCGGCCGCACCGCGATCGAGACGTTCGCTCACCGCTTGCGGTGAGCAACTTCGCCCGGACGGTGACAGAGATCCGCCCGGGCCGCGAGAGATCGCATGCCGTGATGCGTCATATAGCGGACGCACACTGAAAGGACACCCACAGTGCTTATCGCACAGCGCCCCACGCTGACCGAAGAGGTCATCTCGGAGAGCCGTTCCCGCTTCTCCATCGAGCCGCTCGAGCCTGGCTTCGGCTACACGCTCGGCAACTCGATGCGTCGCACCCTGCTGTCGTCCATCCCGGGCGCGGCTGTCACGTCCATCCGTATCGACGGTGTGCTGCACGAGTTCAGCACCGTGTCGGGCGTGAAGGAAGACGTCACCGAGATCATCCTCAACATCAAGAACCTCGTGGTCTCCTCGGAGAACGACGAGCCCGTCGTGATGTACCTGCGCAAGCAGGGCGCCGGCATCGTGACCGCCGCGGACATCGTTCCGCCGGCGGGAGTCGAGGTCCACAACCCCGACCTGCACATCGCCACCCTCAACGACAAGGGCAAGCTCGAGATCGAGCTGACCGTCGAGCGGGGCCGTGGGTACGTGTCCGCCGCGCAGAACAAGCAGTTCGACGCGGAGATCGGGCGCATCCCGGTTGATTCGATCTATTCGCCGGTCCTCAAGGTCACGTACAAGGTCGAGGCCACCCGAGTCGAGCAGCGCACCGACTTCGACAAGCTCATTGTCGACGTCGAGACGAAGCAGGCGATCACGCCTCGCGACGCGCTCGCATCGGCTGGCAAGACCCTGGTCGAGCTGTTCGGCCTGGCACGTGAGCTGAACGTCGAGGCCGAGGGCATCGAGATCGGCCCGTCGCCCACGGACACCGCGCTGGCCGCGGACCTGGCGCTGCCGATCGAGGAGCTCAACCTCACCATCCGTTCGTACAACTGCCTCAAGCGCGAGGGCATCCACCAGGTGGGCGAGCTTGTTGCCCGCAGCGAGGCGGACCTGCTCGACATCCGCAACTTCGGTGCGAAGTCGATCACCGAGGTCAAGGAGAAGCTGGCCGAGCTCGGCCTCAGCCTCAAGGACTCGCCGCTGGACTTCGATCCGGCCGGCGCTTCGTACTTCGAGGGTGGCGACTCCGCGGCCTACAGCGGCGACGAGCAGTCGTACTGACGTCCCGCGTCCGGCCTAGGCCGGACGCGCGGAACCACTTCCAAGGAGACAAGTAATGCCTACCCCCACCAAGGGTCCGCGGCTCGGCGGTAGCCCGGCTCACGAGCGCCTGATTCTCGCGAACCTGTCGACCTCCCTCTTCGAGCACGGCCGCATCACGACCACGGAGACCAAGGCCAAGCGCCTGCGTCCCCTGGCTGAGCGCCTGATCACGTTCGCGAAGAAGGGCGACCTGTCCGCTCGTCGCCGCGTGCTCACCGTCGTGCGTGACAAGGGCGTGGTGCACACGCTCTTCACCGAGATCGCCCCGGCCATGGCCGAGCGCAACGGTGGCTACACGCGCATCACCAAGATCGGCACCCGCAAGGGCGACAACGCGCCGATGGCGGTCATCGAGCTCGTCACCGAGCCCGTGAGCCCCAAGCAGGCCGTCGTCAAGGAGGCCACCAAGGCCGCCGAGAAGGCAGCCCCTGTGACCGAGGCGCCCGTCGAGGACGCCCCGGTCGAGGACGCTCCGGCCGAGGACGTCACCGACGCCCCGGTCGAGGACGCCGCTGAGGCTCCGGCCGAGGACGCCGCTGAGAAGAAGGCCACCAAGAAGGGGAAGAAGGAGGCCTGAGCCTCTTTCCCTCCTGCACGACGCCGGGCCGCACCTTCCGTACGGAGGGTGCGGCCCGGCGTCGTCGTTCTCGGCGGGTCACTGCGTCGGAGGCAGGTCCCAGGCCCGTGCGCCGCCCACCAGTGCGGCAGAGTTCGGCACGATGACGACGTCGTCCCCGAGCCGGGCCAGGGCCGACGGCGTGATGCACCGCGAGTTGCCGCCACCGATGTAGAGCCGGTCCCAGTGGAAGACGGGCCGCAGCCCGTCGACGACGGTGACCACCCGGCGCGACCACAGGCCGTCGCCGAGCCGGCGGCGTTCGGGCTCACCGATGTACTGGTCGTACGTGAGGTTGCGCCGCACCGGGGCGTGCGACCACTCCAGGTGCGGCGCGATGCGCCCGCCGTGGAACATGGCGGTCCCCAGGCCGGTGCCGAGCGTGATGACCAGCTCCAAGCCCGACGCCGCGACGACACCCGCGCCGTGCACCTCCGCGTCGTTCAGGACGAGGGCGGGCAGGCCCAGCCGATGGGCGACCGCCGCGCGCATGTCGAAGCTGCGCCACGCGTCCAGCAGGGCCGGCACCACGCGGGAGCGTGGCCCTGACCGGGTGATGTAGTGCGGTGTGTGCACGACGACGCCGCTGCGGATCATGCCGGGCATGCCGACGGTGACCCGCGCGGCGGTCGGCAGGTCGGTGGCGATCTTCGCGATCGTGTCGACGAGCAGCTCGGGCGGCAGCGGGTAGGGGGTCGGTACACGGACCGGTGCCGCGTGGGCGGTACCGGACGAGTCGAGCACTGCCGCCTTGATCCCGCCGCCACCGCAGTCGACCGCGAGGGTGAGGGTGTCTGCCATGGAGTCACTGTACGAACCCTGGGGCGTGCATCGGGGAAGATGGCTGGTGTGAACGAGTTCATCAGGGTCCGGCTCGACCTCGCCTACGACGGGACCGACTTCGCCGGCTGGGCACGGCAGCCGGGCCTGCGCACCGTGGAGGGCGCCCTCGAGGAGGGTCTGGCGCGAGTGCTCCGCAGCGAGCAGCTCGGCCGTCCGACACCGCGGTTCACGGTCGCCGGACGTACCGACTCAGGCGTCCATGCGCGAGGTCAGGTGGCGCACGTCGATCTCGAGGCGGAGGCCTGGGCGGCGCTGCCGGGCCGTTCGGGGCGGTCCAGCCGCACCCCGGCGGAGGCTCTGGTGTCCCGCCTGACAGGCGTGCTCCCGACCGACGTCGTCGTCCGTGCCGCCAGGCCGGCACCGCCGGGCTTCGACGCGCGCTTCTCGGCCCTGCGCCGCCGCTACACCTACCGGATCGCGGACGAGCCGGGTCTCCGGGACCCGCTGCGGCGCCGGCACGTCCTGTGGTCCCGCAAGCCCCTCGACGTCGCCGCGATGGACGACGCGGTCCGCCCCCTCGTCGGGGTCCGCGACTTCGCCTCGTACTGCAAACCGCGGCCGGGTGCGACGACCATCCGCGAGCTGCAGCGCATCGCATGGGAGCGCCCTGCCGACGGCCCGGACGCCGGGCTCGCGATCGCGCACGTGGTCGCCGACGCGTTCTGCCACAACATGGTGCGCGCGCTGGTCGGCGCCTCGATCGCCGTGGGGGAGGGGCGGCGCCCCGTGAGCTGGCCCGCGGACCTCCTGGCGAGCCGCCGCCGGGACGCGGGCGTCTTCGTCGTGCCCCCGGAGGGCCTGTGCCTCGAGGAGATCACCTTCCCGCCGGACGACGAGCTGGCCGTCCGCGCCGACGCCGTCCGCGCCAAGCGCATGGAGGAGGACGTCTGGGACGACCAGCTCGCCAGATGACTACCTCGGCGGCGTCCCGTTCCGCTACGGGCGCGTGCCTTGCTCCGCTGCGGCCCGCACCCTGCGCTGCACTCCGGTCACGGCTCGTGCCCATGGTCGCCGTGACCTGCGTTCCGCTACGGGCGCGTGCCTTGCTCCGCTGCGGCCCGCACCCTGCGCTGCACTCCGGTCACGGCTCCTCGACCCAGTGGACCGCCGCCTCCTCGGCGCTGGCGCCGGCACCGTCGATGCCCGCGTCGGTCCCGTACACGTCGTTCTCGCGGCTGCCGTCCTCGCCGGCGTAGCTGCCGGGATCGGCGTCGGGGTCGGACACGAGCCGTCCCGCGCGCGACGTGTCGGCGCGGTCCAGAGGGTCCGTCTCCCAGACATCGGGTTCTTCCTCGTTGAGGCGCTGGTCCATCGGCTCGCCGTGGCGCTCCTCCCACGAGGTCTCGCCCCAGTGGTTGCTCCGGGGGCGCTCGGGCGGGGAGTAGCCCTCGTCCAGGGCATCCTTGGTGCCCCGGTTGAGCAGCGTGTCCTCGGTGGGGAGCTGGTCGGTATCGCCCTCAGCGAGCCCGTCCGGTCCTGGCGTCGTGGCTGGGGTTTCCTCGGTCATGCTCCTACCGTGGCACCACATCAGCCCAGACGCCACAGGCGGACGTGTCGAACCTCATGTCAGGAGCGGTGCGCTGAGGCCCGCTTCGCTTTGACCCCTGGGGAAGCAGCCAGGTACTCTAATGAGTCGTTGTGCTTTGTCACGACGTTCCTGCGTCAGCATCGAGCCCACTCGTATGCCGGCGAACGGCCCGGACGTCAAGCTGACCCCCGCGCACAACGACCTGACTCATCGGGCGCCGCTTCTCGCCCGACGACACCGAAAACGAAAAGGTTACGAACCGTGCGTACGTACACCCCCAAGCCCGGCGACGTCCAGCGCGACTGGTACGTCGTCGACGCGACCGACGTCGTCCTGGGCCGCCTGGCAAGCCAGGTCGCCATTCTGCTGCGCGGGAAGCACAAGCCGACTTTCGCCCCGCACGTCGACGGTGGTGACTTCGTCATCATCATCAACGCGGACAAGGTCGCGCTGAGCGGCAACAAGCGCGAGACCAAGATGGCTTACCGCCACTCGGGCTACCCGGGCGGCCTCACTGCCACCCCGTACGGCGAGTTCCTGGACACCAAGCCGGAACGCGCCATCGAGAAGGCTGTGCGCGGCATGATCCCCAAGACCTCGCTCGGTCGGACGCAGATGACCCACCTGAAGGTCTACGCAGGCTCTGAGCACCCGCACACGGCGCAGCAGGCCAAGCCGTTCGAGATCACCCAGGTTTCGCAGCAGGCCTGAGGCCGCTGCCGGATCGCAACGCGAAGGACGCGAGGACACCACAGTGGCCGAGACCACCGTCGACATCGAGCAGGGCGCAGAGACGCCCAGCACCTACACCACCGAGACGACTGCGCCCGCAACGCGCGGCTCGTCCATCACTGCCCCGGCTCAGGCCCTCGGGCGCCGCAAGGAGGCCGTGGCGCGCGTGCGCCTCGTCCCCGGCACCGGCACCTGGAAGATCAACGGCCGCACCCTCGAGGAGTACTTCCCGAACAAGGTGCACCAGCAGCTGGTCAACAGCCCGCTGAACCTGGTCGAGGTCGAGGGCCGGTTCGACGTCATCGCCCGCATCACGGGTGGCGGCACGTCGGGCCAGGCCGGCGCTCTGCGCCTGGGCATCGCCCGTGCGCTGAACGAGATCGACCGGGACGCCAACCGCGCCGAGCTCAAGAAGGCCGGCTTCCTCCGGCGTGACGACCGTACGGTCGAGCGCAAGAAGGCCGGTCTCAAGAAGGCCCGCAAGGCTCCGCAGTACAGCAAGCGCTGATCCCAGCGCGTGGCTGGATGGCCCCGCCGAACAGTGTCGACACTGTTCAGCGGGGCCATCTGTGCTTCTGCCAGACTGACGACAAAGCCGGACGCGGGGTCGGGGAACGAGTCCCGACCCCGCGTTCCGGTAGTTGAAGCGCGGCCGACCGTACGGTCGGCCGCGCCGGTGGCCCACTACGGTGGGATCTGAACGATCTGAGGAGAACCCGCATGGGCAGGCTGTTCGGCACCGACGGAGTTCGGGGCCTCGCCAACAAGGACATCACGGCGGAGCTGGCGCTGGAGCTGGGCGCCGCCGCCGCTCGCGTGCTGACCGCACAGGGTGAGCTGCTGGGCCCGCGTCCGCGCGCGGTCGTCGGGCGCGACACCCGCGCCTCCGGCGAGTTCCTCGCGGGCGCCGTCGCGGCGGGCCTCGCGTCCGCGGGCGTGGACGTGGTGATGCTCAACGTGCTGCCCACGCCGGCCCTGGCCTACCTCGTGACGGAGCTGGAGGCCGACCTGGGCGTCATGGTCTCCGCCTCGCACAACCCGATGCCCGACAACGGCATCAAGTTCTTCGCCCGCGGTGGGCTCAAGCTCGACGACGCCGTCGAGGACGCCATCCAGGCCACGCTCGGTGACGACTGGGAACGCCCGACGGGCGCCGACGTCGGACGCATCCGCACGGACGGCCAGGCCGCGGCCGAGCGCTACGTGCGGCACCTGACCGACAGCGTGGGCACCACGCCCGACCATCGGCCGCTCGAGGGCCTGCGCATCGCGCTCGACTGCGCCAACGGTGCGGCGAGCGAGGTGGGGCCGGATGCCCTGCGCGCCGCGGGCGCCGACGTCGTCGTGATGAACGCCAGCCCGGACGGCCGGAACATCAACGAGAAGTGCGGCTCCACGCACCCGGAGCAGCTCCAGGCGGTCGTCGTGGCGTCCGAGTCGGACTTCGGGGTCGCGTTCGACGGCGACGCGGACCGTTGCCTCGCCGTCGACCACACGGGCGCCATCGTGGACGGCGACCAGATCCTCGGGATCCTCGCGACCGCCCTCAAGGAGGAGGAGCGTCTGCCGGGCGACACCCTCGTGGTGACCGTGATGAGCAACCTCGGCCTGATCCTGGCGATGCGGGAGCGCGGCATCACCACCGTGCAGACCGCCGTCGGTGACCGGTACGTGCTGGAGGAGATGCGCGCGAAGGGCTTCAGCCTGGGCGGCGAGCAGTCCGGCCACATCATCCTGGCCGACCACGCGACCACGGGGGACGGCGTCCTCGCGGCGCTGCACCTCGCCGCGCGCGTCAAGGCGTCGGGCAAGTCGCTGGCCGATCTGGCGGGCCAGATCGAGCGCCTGCCGCAGACCCTCGTCAACGTGCGGGGTGTGGACAAGTCCCGCGCAGGTACCGACGAGGGTGTCCAGGCGGCCGTGGCGGACGCGACGGCGCGCCTGGGGGACACCGGGCGGGTGCTCCTGCGGCAGTCCGGCACGGAGCCGCTCGTGCGTGTCATGGTCGAGGCCCCGGCACAGGACGAAGCGGACAAGGTCGCCGACGATCTGGCCGCCGTCGTGCGGGAGCGGCTCACGCTGTAGCGGCTCGTGCCGCGGCGGCAGGCGAGGCCGGCGTGAACGCCCCGTGAATCCTTGGGAAGCGGGGTTCTACCAGGGGGACCCCTGATGCCTTTCAGGGGCACCCCTTGCGTAGGCTGGCTCGTAGGCACTAAGAAGTGCTGTCCCGCCCCCCGGGCGCCGCCCTGAGCCTGTCGAAGGGTAGCGCCCGACCGAGACTCTCGAGGTCCCGTGCTCGAACTCATTTCCACAGTCCTGAGCGCCACCGAGGCTTGGATCCTCGCGATGGCCGCCTCGCCGTGGATCTACCCCGCGATGTTCGCGTTCGCGACCATCGACGGCTTCTTCCCGCCGCTGCCGAGCGAGTCCGTCGTGATCACGCTGACGGTATCGGCACACAGCACGGGCACACCATGGATGTGGCTCGTGCTCCTGACCGCGGCGGCCGGAGCATGGGTGGGCGACCAGATCGCCTACCAGATCGGGCGGATGATCGGCACCGAACGCGTACCTTTCCTGCGCGGACCGCGCGGACGCCGCGCGGTGGCCTGGGCCGAGCGAGCGCTGACCCGCCGTGGTGCCTCCTTCATCCTGGCGGCGCGCTACGTGCCGATCGGACGGGTGGCCGTGAACATGACGGCCGGCGCCGTCGGCTACCCCCGGCGTCGGTTCGCGGGCATCGCGGCGATCGCTGCCGTCATGTGGGCGCTCTACTCGGCGGGGATCGGTCTGGTCGCCGCGCAGTGGCTCGGCCACGAGCCGCTCCTGGCGATCGCCATCGGCGTGGTGTTCGGCGTCGCCATGGGCTTCGTCGTCGACAAGGTGGTCGGCTGGTTCTCCGAACGGCATCTCGACAAGAAGGAGGCCGAGGCGGCGGAGCCCGCCGCGGAGCGGGCGACGGTACCGCCGTCGGACGGCTGAGCGCTGTGCGCGTGACCGTCGCGACCACTGCCCGACCGAGGCGCGACCATCACGCTCACGGCGACCGGGTCAGAGCTTGCGGAGACGCACCCGCTGCACCGCGTGGTCCGATCCCTTGGTGAGCACGAGCGTCGCGCGGCCCCGGGTGGGGATGATGTTCCGCTCGAGGTTCGGCGCGTTGATGGACTCCCAGATCGACAGGGCCCGCTCGGTCGCCTCCTGGTCCGAGAGCGACGCGTACCGCCGGAAGTACGAGTCCGGCTTGGTGAACGCCGTCCGGCGCAGCTCGAGGAACCGCTCCACGTACCACTGGCGGATGTTCCTCGTGCGGGCGTCCACGTAGATCGAGAAGTCGAAGAAGTCGCTCACGGCCACCGTCGACTCGTCGACGGTGGAGGGACGGGCCGGCTGCAGCACGTTGAGGCCCTCGACGATGAGCACGTCGGGCTTGCGCACCACCACCTCCTGGTCCGGCACGATGTCGTAGATGACGTGCGAGTACACCGGTGCGCGAACCTCGGCCTGCCCCGCCTTGATCCGGGACAGGAACCGGATCAGGGCGCGCCGGTCGTACGACTCGGGGAAGCCCTTCCGCTCCATCAGGCCACGTCGTTCGAGCTCGGCGTTGGGGTAGAGGAACCCGTCGGTCGTGATGAGCTCGACGCGCGGCGTCTCCGGCCAGCGGGCGAGCATCTCGCGCAGCACACGCGCCGTCGTCGACTTGCCGACGGCCACCGAGCCCGCCACCCCGATGACGTACGGGGTGCGGGGCGGATCCTCGTGCAGGAAGGTCGACGTCGCGTCGTGCAGGCCACCGGTGGCCTGCACGTACAGGTTGAGCAGGCGCGACAGGGGGCGGTAGATCGCGTCGACCTCGGCCAGGTCGATCGGGTCGCCGAGGCCGCGCAGGCGCTCGACGTCCTCGTCGGTCAGCGGCAGCGGGGTCGAGGCCGACAGACGGCTCCAGGCCGCACGGTCGAGATCCACGTAGGGCGAGGACGGGGCGAGCGCCAGCAGGTGCTCGCTGAGATCCGTCGTCGGATGCTGGGAAACCACCTGCAGCATTGTGCACCACCTGGCGGGTGGTATGGCCGTCGTCCGTCGTCCGGCCGCGCTCCGGGTGAGACTTCGTGCCCTGTGAGCCCTGTCATGGGGGCAGGCCCGAACGCTCGCTAGACTCGCCCGCATGTGTGGGATTGTGGGTTACACGGGAACTGCTCCGACTAGTGCGAACGGCGACGCCGCAGGTGCCGCCGCGCCGTCGGCCACACCTCTCGACGTAGCCATCGAAGGGCTGCGCAGGCTGGAGTACCGCGGCTACGACTCGGCCGGCGTCGCCCTCGTCGGGCCCGGGGTGGACGGTGTCGCCTGGGCGAAGAAGTCGGGCAAGCTCGCCAACCTGATCGAGGAGCTGGAGCGGAACCCGCTGCCGGAGGCCACCGCCGCCATCGGCCACACACGCTGGGCCACGCACGGCGGCCCCACGGACGCGAACGCCCACCCCCACCTGGCCGACGGCGACCGGCTCGCCGTGATCCACAACGGCATCGTCGAGAACTTCGCCCAGCTCAAGGCCGAGCTGCTGGCCGACGGCGTGACCTTCCGATCGGAGACCGACACCGAGGTGGCCGCGCACCTCGTGGCGAAGGCCTACCGCGAGACGGGTGACCTGACGGAGGCCATGACCGCCGTCGCCGGTCGCCTGCAGGGCACGTTCACGCTGCTCGCCGTGCACGCGGACGCGCCGGAGACGGTCGTCGGGGCGCGGCACGACTCCCCGCTCGTGGTCGGGCTCGGCGAGGGTGAGAACTTCCTCGGCTCCGACGTCGCCGCGTTCATCGCGCACACGAAGGAGGCCCTCGAGCTGGGCCAGGACCAGGTCGTGACGATCACGCCGACCTCTGTGGCCGTCACCGACTTCGACGGCAAGCCCGCCGACGCCACGCGCTACACGGTGGACTGGGACTCGGCCGCCGCCGAGAAGGGCGGCTTCGACTCCTTCATGGACAAGGAGATCCACGACCAGCCGCAGGCCGTCGCCGACACGCTGCTCGGCCGGACGGACGCCACCGGCGCCCTCGTGCTGGACGACCTGCGCATCGACGAGTCGGTGCTGCGCGCGGTGAACAAGATCATCGTCGTGGCCTGCGGCACCGCCGCCTACTCCGGGCACGTGGCCAAGTACGCGATCGAGCACTGGTGCCGCATCCCCGTCGAGGTCGAGCTGGCGCACGAGTTCCGCTACCGCGACCCGATCGTCGACGAGCGCACGCTGGTCGTGGCGGTGACGCAGTCCGGCGAGACCATGGACACCCTGATGGCCGTGCGGCACGCGCGTGAGCAGGGCGCCAAGGTGATCTCGATCGTCAACACCCACGGCTCGACGATCCCCCGCGAGTCCGACGCCGTGCTGTACACCCACGCCGGCCCCGAGATCGCCGTCGCCTCCACCAAGGCGTTCCTCGCCCAGATCACCGCCGCCTACGTGCTCGGGCTGTACCTGGCGCAGCTGCGCGGCAACAAGTTCCCCGACGAGATCGCCATGCTGCTCGACGACCTGCGCGCCATGCCGCGCAAGATCCAGACGGTCATCGAGCGCGGCGAGTACGTGCGTGCGACCGCCCGCTCCATGGAGAAGTCCGACAAGGTGCTGTTCCTGGGGCGGCACGTCGGGTTCCCGGTGGCCCTGGAGGGTGCGCTGAAGCTCAAGGAGCTCGCGTACATCCACGCGGAAGGCTTCGCCGCCGGTGAGCTCAAGCACGGGCCGATCGCCCTCATCGACGAGGGGCAGCCCGTCTTCGTGGTCGTGCCCTCGCCGCGCGGCCGTGACTCCCTGCACTCCAAGGTCGTCTCCAACATCCAGGAGATCCGCGCCCGCGGCGCGCGCACCCTCGTGATCGCCGAGGACGGTGACGACGCGGTGCGTCCGTACGCCGACGAGATCTTCTGGATCCCGCAGGCCCCGACGCTGCTGCAGCCATTGCTGGCGGTCGTGCCGCTGCAGATCTTCGCGATGGCGCTGGCGACCGCGAAGGGCCTCGACGTGGACCAGCCGCGGAACCTCGCGAAGTCGGTCACGGTGGAGTAGCCGCCGGTCGGCATGTGGGACGCTCGGCGGCTATGGAGCTCACGAGACTTTCCGACGACGTCGAGATCATCAGCCGCGCCTACGCTCGGCTGCACGGCGTGGAGCGCACCGACGACTGGCTGATGCTGAAGCTTCACGAAGAGGTCGGCGAGCTCACCCAGGCGTTCCTGAACCTGTCCGGCCGTTCGCGGGACCGCGGTCTGTCCGACGACGAGACGCGTGCCGCGTTCCGCGGCGAGGTGGCGGACGCGCTGGCGCAGCTGTTGCTGGTGGCCCGGCGGTTCGACGTGGACCTGTCCGAGGAGCTGGAGCGCAAGTGGTTCCGGTGGCGGCACCTGGTGCTGCCGGAGGACACCGCGGGCATCCGGGATGGTGGTGACCCCGTCCAGGTACGGGGCTGACGAGAGAGGACTGCATGGCGTACGTAGAGGTCGACGGGGTACAGGTGCACTACGTGGAGCACGGGCCGGTAGGGCCGGGAGTGCCCACCGTGGTGCTGGTCCACGGGTTCCCGGTGGACCACCGGCTCATGATCGGCGCGTTCGAGCCGGTCTTCACGGACCGACAGGGCTGGCGCCGCCTCTATGTGGACCTGCCCGGCATGGGCCGGACGGCGGCGCCCGACGTCGCCAGCACCGACGACGTCTTCCGCATCCTGCGGGGCGCCGTCCAGGCGCTGGTGCCGGTGGGCGACTACGCGGTGGTCGGACAGTCGTACGGGGGATACCTGGCGCGCGGCCTCGCCGCGGCCGACCCAGAGCGGGTGACCGGCCTGGCCCTCGCGGTGACCGTGGTCGACCCGCGGCACGAGCTGCGTGAGCTGCCGCGGTACCAGGTGCTGAGCAGGGACCCGGTGCTCGCGGAGCGAGTCGGGTCCGAGGCGCTAGCGGCGGAGGACGTCCTCGTGGTGCAGACCGAGGAGACCTGGGCGCGCTCGCGGCAGGAGGTGGACCCCGGGCTGGCAGCCGCCGACCCGGAGGTGGTCGCACGGGTCGAGGCCCACTACGCCGGGAGCTTTCCCGTCGAGCCGGCGCCGTTCGAGAAGCCGGCACTCATCGTCGTCGGGCGGCAGGACTCGGTCACCGGTTACCGCGACGCCTGGAGCCTCGTCGAGCACTACCCGCGGGCGTCCTTCGCGGTGCTGGACCGGGCCGGGCACGCGCTGCACCTGGAGCAGCCCGGGCTGCTGGAGGCGCTCGTCGGCGAGTGGCTGGACCGCGTCGAGGAGGCATACCCGGCCTGAGCCCGGGTCCCGCGGGCATGCCGGCGGCGTCAGCCCGACACGGCGACGACCACCAGCAGCGTGACGATGGCGGCGATCAGGACGCCGAACACCGCGACCATGACCAGGGGGAAGGGCAGCTTGTCGTCGTCCTCCGGCATGGCAACCTCCTCCACGTGAAAGATGGCGCTCTGCCGGTTCGATGCAGGCGCCATCTTTACCTCAGCGTTACTGCGACATGGTGCGCTAAATCGGGCATCATGCGCAAGGGCGGAACCGTGGGGCCGGGGCCGGGGCCGGGGGACGGCTGGGAGGCGGCAGCCGCCGTCGGCGACCTTAGGCTGAGCCCATGATCATCGGGACGGGCATCGACGTGGTCGACGTGAACCGGTTCATGGAGACCCTCGATCGCACGCCCCGGCTGCGCGAGAAGTTGTTCACGGAGGCGGAGCGGGAGCTGCCACCGGCGTCCCTGGCCGCCCGGTTCGCGGCGAAGGAGGCCATCGCGAAGTCGCTCGGCGCTCCCGGGAACCTCCGCTGGCACGACGTCACGGTGCACCGCACCGTGGGTGGCCCGCCGCGGATCGACGCGAGCGGCACCGTCGCCGCCCGCGCCGCCGAGCTCGGGGTGCGCACCTGGCACATCACGATCTCGCACGACGCGGGCATCGCGTCGGCCATGGTGATCGCGGAGGGCTGATCTATCGCCCGGGCCGCTGCTGCGCCCGGGGCTACTGGAGCTCCGGGATCACCTGCTTCTCGAAGAGCTCCAGACCGGTCTGGTCGTAGGCGGCCTCCTGGAAGTACGTGATCGCGTACTCCAGCCCGAGGCCCCGCATGCCCTGCAGCCGCTCGACGATCTGCTCGGGTGTCCCGACCAGGAGCCCGGTGCGCCAGGTGTTGATCTCCTGGTCAGCCTTCTCCGGGGCCCACCGGCGCAGGTGGGCCTCGATCCAGGCGAGCCGCTCGGCGACGTCGGCCTCGGTCTCGCCGATCACCACGTTGTAGTTGGCGGACCGGGTGATCTCGCCGAAGTCGCGGCCCACGTCCTTGCAGTGCGCCTCGAGGACGCTCGACTTGTGTGCGAAGCCCTCGGGGGTGCCGACGAAGTTCGTGTACTGGGCGTGCTGCGCGGCGATGCGCAGCGTCTTCTTCTCGCCGCCCCCGGCGATCCACAGCGGGATGGACGGAACCTCGACGCCGCCGTCGCCCACCGGGAGCTGCTGCAGCGGCTGCGGGTAGCAGAGCGCGCCGTCGACCTGGTAGTGCTTGCCCTCGAAACTGCCCGAGGACCCGGTGCGCCACATGTTCGCCATGATCTGCACCCCCTCGTCGAGGGCACGCAGGCGCTCGCCCGCGGACGGGAAGCCGTAGCCGTAGGCGCGCCACTCGTGCTCGTACCACCCGGCACCGATGCCCATCTCGACGCGGCCGCCCGAGATCGTGTCGATGGTGGAGGCGACCTTGGCCAGGTAGGCCGGGTTCCGGTACGCCATGCACGTGCACATCTGGCCCAGGCGGATGCGCTGGGTCGCCGCCGCGAACGCGGACATGAGGGTCCACGCCTCGTGCGTGGCCTCGGTGGTGACCTGGGGGACGGTGTGGAAGTGGTCGTAGACCCACGCCGACTCCCAGGCGAACTCACCGCCCGGGACGGCCTCACCAGCGGCCTGGTTCTCCGCACGGTGGACAAGGGACAGCATGGAGGCCCACTGGTCGGCGGGCGCGATGTCGACGAGGTCGAGGCGCCAGCCCTGCGGGATGAAGAGTCCGAATCGCATGGTCCGACCCTATGCCGACCGGGTTGCCGACGGGAGGCGCGGTCCACATTGCTGGGATTTGGTACCTCGGACGAGGGCGGAAGCGGCACTATAGGTGCTGTGAAAGACGCGTGGAGTTCCGACGAGGTACGCAAGGCCGAGGAGCCGATGATCGCTGCCGGCGAGCCGCTCATGGCCAGGGCGGCATATGCGCTGGCCCAGGCAGTGCTCCGAGAGGTGGCGGCAGGTCCGACGACCGGGCGTGCGCCGGACCGGGCCGGTCGTCCGGCCGCCGTCCGCCTGCGCGGCAGCCTCGGATCC
The DNA here is from genome assembly GCF_028994775.1 of Promicromonospora iranensis. Lineage (GTDB taxonomy): Bacteria > Actinomycetota > Actinomycetes > Actinomycetales > Cellulomonadaceae > Promicromonospora > Promicromonospora iranensis_A. The sequence goes on from NZ_JAJQMN010000008.1 coordinate 95,910, forward strand.
GACGGGCTACCCGGCACCGCCCGCCTCCGCCGCGCCCGAACGGCGGGAATCAGGGGTGAAGTCCGCGGCGCTCGGGCGCTGCTGCTCGTCGGCCCCGGCAACAACGGCGGCGACACCCTGTTCGCCGGTGCGCACCTCGTCCGCCGGGGGATGTCGGTCACCGCAGTCCTGGCGTCGACACGTGCGCACGAGGACGGCCTTGCCGCGTTCCGGGCGGCGGGCGGGAAGGTGCTGACGCTCGCCGACATCCGGGTGCCCTCGGTGGTCCAGACCGCGCTCGCCTCCGACATCGTGCTGGACGGCCTGGTCGGCGTCGGCGCGCGCGGGGCGCTGCGGCCGCCCGCGGGCGGCCTGGTCCGCACGCTCGCGGAGGCCCGTGAGAAGGCGGGGGAGCGCTGGCCCCTCACCATCGCCGTCGACATCCCGAGCGGCATCGGCGTGGACGACGGCGCGGTGCCCGGTCCGGTCCTGGCCGCCGACCGTACCGTCACGTTCGGCGCGCTCAAGCCCGGCCTGATCCTGCCCCCGGCGGCCCACCTCGCCGGCGAGGTCGAGCTGGTCGACGTCGGCTTCCCCACCGTCGCGGGATCCGAAGGATGGTCCGGCGCGGTGTGGGGAGCTGCGCCAGGCCGGCACGCGATGAGCGGGACGGATCCGGCCTCCGGGCGGGTGCGACGGATGGAGCCGGCCGACGTGGCCGAGCTCTGGCCCGTCCCGAGCCCCCACGACCACAAGTACACGCGGGGCGTGGTCGGTGTCATCGCCGGCACGAGCACGTACCCCGGCGCGGCCGTCCTCGCGACGTCGGGCGCGGTCCTGGCCGGACCCGGCATGGTGCGCTACCTCGGCCCCGAGGCGGTCGGTACGCGCGTGCTGCTGGCCCGCCCCGAGGTGGTCGTGGCGGGCGGCCGGGTGCAGGCCTGGGTCCTCGGGCCGGGTGTCCCCGCGATCGGCCCGGAGGACGGCCCGGACGACGACGGGCAGGCCCGCCGGATCTTCGGGGCGCTCGCGGCGGTGACCGGAGTGCTGTCCGAGGACGTGACAGGCGGCAAGATGCCCGCTGTCATCGACGCCGGTGCGCTCACCATGCTGGAGCACCGGCTCCCGGCCTGGGCGGTCCTGACCCCGCACGCCGGCGAGCTGGCCGACCTCCTGCAGGGCCTGGGGCACGACGTCGACCGGGCAGCGGTCGAGGCGCAGCCGCTGCACTGGGTGCGTACGGCGCACCAGGCGACCGGCGCGACGGTGCTGCTGAAGGGTGCGATCACGGTGGTGGCGGGCCCGGGTGACGTGTACACACAGGCTGACGCACCGGCGTGGACCAGCACCGCCGGCGCCGGCGACGTGCTCGCGGGGATCCTCGGGACGCTGCTCGCGGGCCGTTCCGCCGATGTCGTCTCGGACGAGACGCTCGCGGCCCGCCTCGCGGCCGCGGCGGTGCTCGTACACGGCAGGGCGGCGGCGCGGGCTTCCGCGGGAGGCCCGCTGGCGGCGCTGGAGATCGCCAGGGCGGTGCCTGCCGTCGTCGCCGAGCTGCTGGGCGCCTGACGTCCGCCGCCCACCCGAACTAGGGTGGGCGGCGATGAGTCAACGTGTCGTCGCCTGGGGGCAGGAGCTTCGTGAGGTCCATCGGCGACTGCGCGAGGCGCTCGCCGTGGCCCGGTCCGCGGTCGAGGAGGACGACTCAGGCCCGACGACGGCCCGGGAGCTGCGGCTCTACTGCGTCGGCTTCTGCGCCGCCCTGACCGGGCACCACCGCGGCGAGGACGCGACGCTGTTCGACGTCGTGCTGGCGGACCGGCCCGAGCTGGCGCCCGTGGTCGCCGACCTGAAACGGGACCACTCCATGCTCGACCACCTGCTGGGCGAGCTGGAGCGCGCCACGCTGTCCGGAGCCGGGCGGGACGATCTGCTGCGGCACCTCGACGGCATCGAGTCCGTCATGGAGACGCATTTCCGGTACGAGGAGAAGAAGCTGGTCGACGTGCTCGACAGCACTTCGCGGCCCGACGCGGACCGACAGGAAATGCTCGGCCCGCTGGCGTGAGCCTCATGGCGCTGAATGCGACATTCCGTACGCATTCCCGGCTGTCGGCGTTTATCGCACTTGCCGGAGATCCGCCATGTAGGGCCGTAATATCCCGTACCACACTCTCGCCCTGCACGATTCATCTGTTGTCATAGACTCCTGAGGCGCTACTGATAAATATTCATGTAAGTGGCGAATTGGGGTGTGCGTGCCATCAAGCAACGGGCCTTCTGTGGCGGTGCCTTCGGCGGTGCCGGCGGCATGGGCGAGCCAGGCAGGTAGCAGGGGGAGGGACCTCGTGGTCCACGGGCGTGATCGAGAGCTGCGGGTCATCGGGCACTTCGCGACCGACCTGGACCCGACGGTCCTGGTCGTGCGCGGACTGAGCGGGATCGGCAAGACCTCGACCGTGCTCCACGCCCTGAAGCTGGTCGGCGCGGGCTCCTCGGCGATCCGCGTGGTGCGGCCGTGCTCGTCGCGGCCGTCGGCGCACGACCTGGACAACAACCGGCGCATCGACCTCTCCGCCTGGTCCGTACCGGAACACCTGGAGCATGACGCGGCCTTTGACGCGGCAGGGTTCCTGCGCGCGGTCTCGGTCTGGGCCGGCGACGGTGGTTCCGGGCCGCGAGTCCTGTTCGTCGATGACGTCGGGGTGCTCACCCCTGAGCGCGCACGCTGGCTCCAGCACCTGGCGGACGAGGCGTACGGGCAGGACTGGCGCGTGATCGCCGCGGTACGGAGCATCGCCGCCGATCCGCTCTCCGACGACGTCGAGGTGCTCGAGCTCGGCCCGCTCGACCGGATGTCCCTGCGGCGCGTGCTCGCGGCGGAGCTGAGCGACCCGGTCGCGGCCGACGTCGTCGAGCGCCTGCGCTGGTGGAGCGCGGGCAATCCGCGGCTCGCCCTCGAGCTCGCCGGCTCGCTGAGCGCCGCGGAGCTGCGCGGTGACGTCTCCTGGGCCGGACCCGAGACCGTGGGTTCGGCGGCGCGCCGCGCGTACCGGGCGATGCTGGCCGGGCTCGACCCCGTGACCATGGCGGTACTCGCGGCCGAGCCCCTCGGCGGCGCCCCGCGCGCCCACCGGGACGGCGGCTCGGCGGTGGGGCACCCGCTGCTGGCCCTGCTGTGCCGCGAGGCATGCGCCGCGGAGGGTGCCGCGGAGGTCGTCGCGGACGGCCGGACCCACGCGCTGGACCGGGGCGTGGCCGGCCCCGGTTCCGTGGCGACGCTCCTCGACGGGCTGCACCTGGACGAGCTGCCGTCGCGTGCTTGGGCGGTGGTCGCGGCGGTGCCGGACCCGGGTCTGGCCGCGCGGGCCGTCGGGGTGTCGCTGCTGACCGGTCGCGCCTGGCGGGATCACCTGGACGGCCCGCTGGTGCCGGACGGGGTGGGGCCGGGATGGACCGACCACCTGTGGTGGCGTGACCCGGCGAACGTCGGCGAGGCCGCTCGCGCCGCCGGCGCCCGCGTCGCCGAGGCCCTCCTGTGCCTGGAGGACACCGGCGACCTGCCGGATCCGATCGCGCTGCGCGCGGACCTGCGCCTGATCGGCCCGACGCCCGGCCAGAACTGGGTGGGCGTCGGCATCCAGGTGTGCGCCCTCCTGACGCTGGGTGACGTCGTCGGCGCACGCGGCCTGCTCGCCGACCACTCCGGCGCGACGCCGGGCCGGACGGTGGCGGAGATCGTCGCACGTGACCTCGCGGCGGCCCGGGTGGCCGCGTTCGACGGCCGCGCCGCCGACGTCCGCACGCATCTCGCGCACGCCGCGGAACTGCGGCCGTCGGTCGAGGAGTGGCTGCCGGCCCGGGGCATGCGTGCCTCGGCGGACGCCGTCGTCGACGGCACGGTTCCCGCGAGCACGATGCCCGCGCAGGCGGGCAGCTGGTCCGCCCGCGTGCTCGGCGAGTACGCCGCGGACCTGGGTGCCGCGCACCTCGTCGTCGGACAAGCGGAGGGTGCGGTCGCGCTGCTGACCATCGCGCTCGAGCACTGCGCCTGGCCGTACCGGGGGCGCGTGCAGGTGCGGTGCGACCTCGTGGAGGCGGTCATGGCCTCCACCCCGCCCGGCAAGGTCGGCCCGCGGGCACAGCGCCTGCTCGATCCGCCGGTGGCGCCGGAGGAGTGGTCGGCGCCGGACGTCGCGGCCGCCTACTCCCGGCTCGATGCGCTCCTGGCCGACGACGGAGCGCCGTCGGCTGCCTTCGAGGCCGCGCTGCACACGCCGTCCGCCCCGATGTCGCCCTGGCAGCGCGTGCGCATGCTCGTGGCGTACGGCCGGTACGCCGTGACGCGCGGCGGCCGCACGACGGGCAACGCGATGCTCGACGAGGCCCGGACGCTGGTGCGCCTGGCCGGGATGGCGGGCTGGCTGCGCGGTATCGACGTGTTCATCGCGGAGGCCGACGCGAGCGGTGGCACCGGTCCCGAGTGGGAGGTGCTCGGCAGCCACGAACGCGAGATGGTCCGGCTCGCGGTGCACGGCGCGACCAACTCGCAGATCGCCCAGGCGACGTTCGTGTCCGAGCGGACTGTGGTGAACCGGCTGCGCCGGGCCTACGCCACGCTCGGCATCCGGGACCGCAGGGACCTGGTGCGCCTCGCCGAGACGCGCCCTCCCGCTTGGCTCGCCGGCGGCTGACGCGCAACTCGAGCGCAGGTTTTTCACCCGCTATTGGTCGCGCTTTTCACCCGGCATTTCGGACTACCTTCGCTTCTCTCCGCTCATGTGCGTGCGGATGCCTTTGTCGCGCCTCCGATCGCGCTCAACGCACCGCGAGTTGCGTTCCGTTGCGTCAGCGCACGATTGCCGTTCCACCTGGCAGGTCCCTGAGAACCACTGTTCGCTGAACCCCGGGCACCGGTGTGTCATACGCCTCGCCCCAATCGATCCGGACGTGATCACGTACCGATCCGGACGCTTTTCTTGAAGCGTGTCTATTGAGGAGTGAGTTCTCTTGAACCGAACGCAAGTACCGTCAGGCCGACGTCGGAAGGGCGGCGTCCCGTGGCGCCGGACCCTGGCGACGGCCGCGGCAACCGCAGTCGTGGTTACGGCCACCGGACTGCCTGCGGTCGCAGTGGACAACTACCCGGACGAGCCGTCCGAGGCCGCTGCGAGCGTCCTCGACTCGACGCTCTTCCAGGAGGCGCTGCTGGCTGCTGCTTACTCGGACGCCGGCTCGGAGTCCAACCCCGGGCCGAACGAGGGCAACCTCAACGTCGAGCTGCTCGGCTCCGAGCTCGTCCGCATCGGTGACGTCGAGGTTCCCCTCGACGAGTTCCTTGACTTCGGTCAGCTCGGTGCGCTTGCCAGCAAGAGCGAGGCGTCGTCCCCGGTCGACGCCCACGCGGTGTCCGGCCTGCTCGGCGCGGACGGCGGCATCACCCTGGACGGCGAGACCGAGGACTTCGGCAAGGCGTCCGTGGACGTCCTGTCGGTCGCACGCCTGCTGGGCGTCGACGGCCTGACCGACGAGATCGTCGACCAGCTCCTGCTCGAGGTGGGCGCGGGTGCGGCCGAGGTCAAGGCTGAGAACGGCGTCATCCTGGACCAGGACGGCGTGGGTGGCCTCGGCCAGTACCGCGTTGCCGACCTGGACCTGTTCCTGCACTCCCCGGTCATCGAGGATGCCGCTTCGTCGATCTACGACATCGGCGGCACCATCGACACGACCGTCGAGGACCTCGTCAACGAGAACCTCGACGACAGTGCGCTGACCGGCCTGTTCGACGCGGTCCCGGGTGTTCCGACGCCCTCGATCACCGTCGACAGCAACATGCAGGAGAACCTGTTCCAGTCCGTCGTGGGCGAGCCGATCACCTCGGCGAACCAGCTGATCACGATCGACCTGTCGACCGGTGAGCTGCAGATCCACCTCGACAAGCTGGTGGACAACCCCGACGGGTCCGAGGGCGGGCTCAACGAGCTGCCCCCGAACTACGAGCTCATCGACGACACGACCTACCCGCTGATCGCGGAGACCGTGCACGAGCTGATGCAGGAAGTCACCCGCATCCTCATCGGTGCGATCGAGGACTCGCTGAACTCGGTCACGATCAACATCGCCTTCTACGAGGAGGGCCCGCTGGGCACCCTCGACGTCTCGTGGTCGCTGCCCCTGGCGGACGCCGTGAACGGCGACTTCCCCGAGGCCGTGGACAACAGCACGGGCACCATGGCGCCGGTCGCCGCGGTCCTGGTCAACACCATCAACACGCTCGGCCCGGCGCTCGCGCCGATCCTCGCCCCGGTGTACGACCTGCTGATCAGCGACGAGGGTGACAACATCTTCGAGCTGCTGATCAACGACCTCAAGACGGACGCCATCACGGCTCCGATCCGCGAGCTGCTCTCGCCTGTGTTCGACGTCCTCTCCGAGGTCCTCTCGATCACGATCAACCGTCAGGTGTCGGAGACCACCGAGGTCACCCAGACCTCCACGGCGGCCGAGGCCGCTGAGGTCGTCACGTCGTTCGACCTGAACGCGCTGAGCATCGCGCTCCTCCCGGCGAACGAGGTCGCCCGGATCAACCTGGGCAACGCTGCCGTGCGCATCACGCCCGGCGACGGCGGACCTGGTGGACCTGGCGAGATCAACCCCTCGATCTCGGTCGACCCCGCCACGGTCGCTCCCGGTCAGTCGACCATCGCGACCGGCACGGGCTACACCCCTGACTCGACGGCGACCGTCCAGCTGACCGACCCCGACGGCAACCCCGTGGGCGAGGCCATCCCGGTCGACACCGACTCCACCGGCGGGTTCTCCGTCGCGGTGCCGGTCCCGGCTGACGCCGAGCTCGGCGTCTACCCGGTCGTGGGTACGGACGACACCACCGGTGAGGCCGCTGAGGCCCCGCTGGCAGTGGTCGCCGGCTCCGACATCTGCGCCATGGACCCGACCCTGACCGTCGAGCCGGGTGCTGCCTACCCGGGCGACACCGTCTCGGTCGTCGGCCAGGGCTTCCCGGCCGGTGTCCCGGTCGTCGTGCAGCTGCGCGACGCCGAGGGCAACGCGGTCGGCGACCCGGTCACGGTCACCCCGGACGAGGCCTGTGGCTTCATCACGGACCTGACGGTTCCTGAGGACGCAGAGCCCGGCGACCACATCGTCGAGGCCCTGCCCGAGGACGGCAGCGAGGGTGCCGAGGCACCGCTCGAGATCCTCGCCCCCGGCACCAACCCGCCGGGCGACGAGTGCACCGACCCGACGATCGTTGCTGACCCGACCGTGGTCGAGGCCGGCGACGAGGTCATGGTGACCGGTACCGGCTTCCCGGCCGGCGCCACCGTCACCGTGCAGCTGAAGGACACGCAGGGCAACAACATCGGTGACCCGGTCACCGTTGAGGTTGACGAAGACTGCGGCTTCACGACCCCGATCACGGTTCCCGAGGGGACCCCGCCGGGTGTCATCATCGTCGACGCTCAGCCGGACGACGGCAGCGAGGGCGCACAGACGCCGATCACCGTTGTCGCGGGTTCGCCCGACGCCGGCGCGGGTGACGGCGACGACGCGGGTGCGGGTGCCGGCGACGGCACCGACGGCGGCCTCGCCGCGACGGGTGCGAACGTGGCGGCCCTGATCGCCGCCATGGTGCTGCTCCTCGGCGCCGGTGCGGTCATGATCAAGCGCCGTCGCGAGATCAGCCAGGCCTTCGCCACCGCGATGGGCCGGATGTCGGGCGACAAGCCTGCCGTCTGATGAGCTGATGCTCTGACGCAGTAGCAAGTGTCTGACGCAGTAAGACCGGCCCGGTGCGACGTCGTCGCACCGGGCCGGTTTCGTACGGCACCGGCCCGGCGACGGGCCGGTGCTCGAGATCGAAGGGGGAGTCGTGCCCGAGCTGTTGCCGAGACGGGGAGTGATTCCGGCGATCGTCGCAGCGGCGGCCATCGTCGCGCTCGTCGTGGCCGCGATCCTGGTGGTGGAGCAAGCGATACCCGCCGCACCGGCTCCGCGCGGAGAAGAGCCGACGGCGTCGGGCGGTGCGGACCTCAGGTGTCCGGAGAACGACCCGGTCACGGAGGAGCTGCCCAGCGGTTCTACATGGACCATGTGCTGGCGGGTCGACTCCAGCCGCGGGCTGGTGCTCCAGGACGTGCACTTCACGCCCGCGGGTCGGAAGCCCGTGCAGGTGCTGGCGGAACTGTCCATCGGGCAGCTGGAGGTGCCGTACGACACCGGCCTGCGCAACACCGAGGACATCACCACGCAGGGCTTCGGGGGCCGCCAGATGATGACCCTCACCGAGACGGAGTGCCTGGGCGAGCGGCTCGAGACGTACGTGCCGAAGATCGGTGACGGCTCGATGGGCGGCGGAGGCGAGCGGCGTGCCGTGCTGTGCCAGGAGGTCGTCGACGGCGGGATCGCGTACCGGAGCAGCGACGGCAGCGGAACCGAGGTGGCGCGGCGCACGGACCTGCGGCTGGCGACGATCTCGAAGGTCGGCTGGTACGAGTACGTCAGCCAGTACACGTTCGCCAGCGACGGCACCATCCGGTCCGACCTGGGTGCCACCGGTGACCTGTCGCCGGAGGACTACGGCGACGATCCCGCCCACGGCTGGCCGGTCGGCCCCGGGGACACGGACTACGCCACCAGCCACTCGCACAACGCGGTGTGGCGGGTGCACTGGGCGCTCGGCGGACGGGGTGGCCAGCTGGTGGAGCAGTACGACGCCGAACCGACGGGTGAGGAGGGACCGCGGTCACCGATCGTCGCGGGCGAGCTCACCCGGATCACGCACGAGGGCACGGCAGAGGCGGCGGACCGCCGCTGGTGGCGCGTGGTGAACCCCGAGGTGCTCAACGAGGACGAGCACCCGATCTCGTACCAGATCGACCTCGGCGCGACGACCCCGTTCGAGCTCACCCAGGACCACCACCACGACGACGCCGAGGTCGCCGGCTACACCATCGCGTTCACCGAGGCGGACGACTGCCAGCTGTTCGCCACGGCGAACAAGGAGGGCACGTGCGGGTCGGGCGTGCTCGACTTCGCGCAGGACGAGGCGGAGCTGTCCGACGTCGTCACCTGGGTCGCCGTCGGGTTCCACCACGTCGCCCGCGACGAGGACCAGAGTCCCATGGAGATGCACTGGCAGGGCTTCACCCTGACACCGCGCGACCTCACGGCGCAGCGCGTGGACCCGCCGCCGGCCCGCGAGGACGTGAACGGGAAGCCCGAGCTGCCCTGAGGCGGCCGCACGAGCGTCCCCGTGACGCTCAGGGCTTGCGTGCCTCCACGAGCGTGCGCCGGCTGTGGCAGACGAACGAACCGTGCTCCGCGATGTGGTCGCGCAGTGCGCGCAGCCGGTCGTCGTACTTCTCCACGCTGAAGTCCGGCACCGTCCACAGGACCTTGCGCAGGAAGTGCACCACTGATGCCAGGTCGAAGAACTCGACACGGGTCAGCGCGTCCTGGAGCCGCACCATGTCGAGGCCGACGCCGGCCACCTGCGCCCGCAGGACGTCCAGGTACTCGGCGTCCCGGTTCTCCTGCGGACCCATCAGGAACTCGTAGAGCGCCCGGTTGGACCCCGCACCGACCTCCTGCACCAGCAGCGTGCCGCCCGGCGCCAGCACGCGTGCGGCCTCCGCGTACGGGAACGAGACCGGATGCCGGCTCGTGACCAGGTCGAACGTCCGGTCGTCGAAGGGGAGCGGCGCCGTGGTGCCGTCGACCAGGGTCACGACACCACCGAACGGCTCCAGAGCGGCTGAGGCCAGCTCGTAGTTGGGCGCCCACCCCTCGGTCGCGCACACCGTGCGGGGAACCCGTTCCGCCAGTCCCAGCGCCTCCGCGAGGACCTCGCCGCCACCGGTGTCGACGTCGAGCACCGAGCCGACCTGGCCCAGGCGCTCGCCGCACAGCCGCACGTATCCCCAGCCCGGGCGTTCCTCGGTAGCCCGGCCCGCGAACCAGGAGAAGTCCCAGCCGTCGGTGGGGACGGCAAGCCCCTCGGCGATCTCCTCGTCGAACGTCATGCGCACGAAACTATCCCCACGGATCCCCCGGTCACCAGCCGATATCCCCCGGCCGGGGGAGGGGGCGAGCACCCACCCGGCGGGAGTGTGAGGGCATACCGAACGACCGACCGGAAGGAACAGTCATGGAACGCCTCCCTCGCGCCACTCTCCTCGGCGCCACCATCGCGAGCGGTGCGGTCGCGCTGCTCGGTCTCGCCTGGATGCTCGGGCTCTGGCCCAACCCGTACGCCGGACCCGCCGGGGTGCCCCTGGCCGGGTTCGCCGGGCCAGTCCTCCTCACCGGGCTCGCCGGGCCGGACGTCGCCACCACCCTGCACGTCGTCACCGCACTGACCGGCGTCGCGGCAGGGATCGCCGGCCTCGCCGGTGCCCTCGGCGTACGGGGCCGTGTCGGGACCGGCGCACTGCAGCTCATCGTGTTCGGAGTGCTGCTGCAGGGCACCGGCCCCCTGGCGACGATGGGCTACCTCGTCGCGCTCCTGATGCCGCTCGCCGTGGTGGTCATGCTCATCCAGCTGGTGCGCCGGTACCCAGTGGCCCGCTGGGCGATTGGAGTGCCCGGCCTGGTGGCTCTCGTCGTCGGCGTGGTCCTGGCACGCGACGCCCTCACCGGGCTGGCGACCGGAATCCTTGGCGTCTTCTTGTCCCATGGCGTGACGGTCCTCATCACGCTGCTCATCCTCGCGCTCGGCACCCTGTGGGCCATGGTCGGCGTCCAGGCGCTTTCCGGCGTGTCGGCCATGGAGCGGGCCACCGCCTGGGTGGTCAGGCACCGCCGTGCGATCACGATCGCGGCCGCCACCGGACCGCTCCCGTACGCGCTGGCCCGGCTCACGTGGTTCACACCGTGGCCCCAGCTCGGGGAGTACGACATGGACATGTCCACCCGGATCTGGGGGATCACGCTGTCCAGTGCCGCCTGGCTCGGCTTCTTCCTGACCCTCGGCCTGATCCGGTCCTGGGGTGAGGTGTTCCCCCGGTGGATGCCGGGACTGGCCGGACGCCGCGTGCCGATCACGGCTGCCGCCGTACCCGGCGGGCTGATCGCGGTGACCCTCATCTTCTCCGCCATCCCCATGCTGGTCACGGCCAGCGAACACAGCGTCAGCGACCAGATCGTCAGCGCCATCGCCTTCCCCTGCTGGTACTGGGGTCCGGCACTGGCGCTCGCGGTCTGGGGCTACGTCGCCCACCGGCTCCAGTCGGAGCGAGCGGCCGCGCTCGATGCCGCCGACACGTCCCTGGACCGGCTCCCTGCGGCGTGACCGGCAGGGTGGGCGACCGTGTGACCTGGCAGGTGACCCTGACGACCGGAGAGGATGACCGCATGCAGGCGACGAAGCGGTATCTCACGCGGTACCTCGCCCGGCGGTTCGCCTGGCAGATGCTGGGCGGGGCGATCGGGCTTGCCCTGGTCCTGCTCGTCTTCAGCCTGCTGAACATCACGTCCGAAGGGCCGCCCTCGTGGTTGGTGGCGGTGGCCACGGTCACCGCCGCCATCGGCCTCGGGCTGGTGCCCGGCGCACGGGAGCTGGAGGTCACCGCGGCCCGGGCGCTGCTCGACGTGGACGACGAGCTCGTGGTCCCCGCCCGGCCCCGGCCCGCGCACCGGATCCGGACGGCCGCATGGGTGGCCGGGCACCTGGCCTCGGGCCTGCTCGTCGCGGCCGGGCTGTTCGCGGGTATCCCGCTGGCGGTGATGATCGCTGTCGAGGCGATCGCCGGGGAGTCGTTCCGTCCCGGGGACTCGTTCTACACCGGCCTGCCGTTGCCGACCGGTCCGGTGTCGCTCGTCCTGCGGCTGATCGCGTGCACGGTCTTCGGGCTGCTGTCCCTCGTGGCGACCTGGCCGCTCGGGGCAGCCGCCTCGGCACTCGCCGGGCGGGTGCTCGGCCCCACCCCGCACGACCGGATGGAGACGGCTCTCGCCCGAGCCCGCCGCGAGGCGGAGCACACCCGCCTCGCCCGCGAGCTGCACGACGGGATCGGCCACGCGCTCACCGTCGTCAGTGTCCAGGCCGCGGCCGGACGGCGGGTCGTCGCGGTCAACCCTGACGCGGCGGCCGACGCCCTGGGGGCCATCGAGGACACGGCGCGGGCGGCGCTCGCAGAGCTCGACCAGCTCCTGGCAGTGCTCCGCGACGACGCGGACGACGCCGCACCCGTGGCGCTCGCACCCGCCCTGGACGACGTGGTGTCGGCGCACCGCCGCGCCGGGCTCGACCTGAGTGCCCAGATCGACCTGCCGGACGGGTTGCCCGCCCTGCTGAGCCGCACCGTGCAGCGGATCGTCACCGAGGCGCTGACCAACGCCCACCGGCACGGTGCTCCCGGTCCTGTGCGCCTGACCGTGGGGCACGCCGGCGACGAGGTGCGGATCGAGGTGGTGAACCCGGTCCGCTCCGGCTCGGGCCCCGGCTCGCGCCTGGGCCGGCGTTCCTCCGGCGGACGTGGCCTGTCCGGCATCCGGGAGCGCGTCGCCCTGTTCGGCGGCACGGTGGAGGCGGGACCGGACGGCGGCGCGTGGGTGCTTCGTGCGACGCTGCCCTGCACACCCATGCCGCGAGGCGGGCGTGAGGGTGCCCCTGGCAGGACCGACCGGAAGGACCCAGATGCCTGACACCCCTGTACGGGTGCTCGTCGCCGACGACGAGCCGCTCGTCCGCAGCGGCCTGCGCCTCATCCTCGACGCCGAGCCCGACCTCGAGGTGGTCGGTGAGGCGGGTGACGGCGCGCAGGCGGTCGAGCTCGCGCGCACGCTGCGGCCCGACGTCGTCTGCATGGACGTACGGATGCCCGGCGTGGACGGACTGCGCGCGACGGAGCTCGTGCTCCGCCTGCCCGATCCTCCCCGGGTGCTCGTGGTGACGACGTTCGAGCACGACGGCTACGTGCTCGACGCGCTGACGGTCGGGGCGTCCGGCTTTCTGCTCAAGCGCGCCGGGGCCGACGAGATGGTGCAGGCGGTCCGGACGGTCGCCGTCGGGCAGAGCCTGCTGTATCCGCAGGCCGTGCGTGACCTGGTGCGGGCGCGGCCGCGTGCCAAGACCGGGGCGCCGGTGCTGACGCCGCGCGAGCGGGAGGTGCTGAGCCTGGTGGCGGAGGGCATGACCAACGCGGAGATCGCCACGGCGCTCGTGGTCGGGGTCGAGACGGTGCGCACGCACGTTGCGTCCGTCCTCGCGAAGCTGCAGGCGAGGGACCGCACGCAGGCGGTGGTGCTCGGGTACCGGGCAGGCCTGGTCGACCTGTAGCCGGGCTCCCGGCCCGTCAGTCCCGGGGGAGGACCATCTCCACCTCGTCCGGGAACGGCGGGTAGTCCGATGCCTGGGTGCGGCCCGTACGGCGCCAGCCGAGGTGCTCGTAGAAGCCGATGGCCTGGTCGTTGTCGGCGAGGCACCACAGGCGCGGGTCGCTCATCCCGGCGACCGCCGCGTCCATCGCCGCCCGTGCGAGGCCGGCGCCCCAGCGGGCCGGGTGCACGGCGAGGTGTCGCAGCAGCCGCTCGTCATGAGCGACGAAGCAGGCGAGGCGGGAGCTGTCGACGTCGTCGTCCAGCACGAGCACGCGGACTCCGGGCTCGGCGAGCGCGGCCTCCCACTTGGCCCGGACCTCGTCGGCCGGGAAGGGGTACATGCCCGGCGGGAAGATATGGCCGAGCGCCGCGATGCCGGCGGCGCGCTCGACGTCGAGGAGCGCCTGCGCGTCCTCGGGCGTGGCCTGCCGAAATCGGGTCGGTTCCATGCTCAACAGCGTAGGCCCAGGCCGTGCCGTGAGCACCACCGTCGAGATTTGCGGACGCAGCCGTCGGCCGGGCGGCCTACCTGTCGAAAATCAGTCTGCAACATTTCCACGAAGTGCTGTGACCTCCGGGCACCTCGAGCGTCAAGGCTGCATGACAGATACAGCATTCAGTGCAGTGATGTCCCGCCTGACGGCGCTCGACACGCTCTCGCTGCGAGTGAGTCAGGACTGGCTCGCGTTCGGCCTCGATCGGGTGGACGTGCTGGTCATCGACATTCTGACGGTCAGCGAGCTCACGGCCATGCCGCTGGTGAGCAAGCACAGGCTGATCGCGGAGGACCCCGACCCCGGGAGGGAGCTGGGCCTGACGAGGGTGTGGACCGGCTGGCTCGGCGACGCCTCGGACGTTGTGCCGGTCGCCATGCGGCTCACGCTGGCTCCGGGTGACGCCTGACGAGGCGGCCACCACCGGAGCGGCCTGAACCTCAGCGCGGCAGGTGTGCCTCGATCTCCTCGATGATCGCAGGGTCGTCCGGCAGGGTCTTCGGCGAGTACCGACGTACGCCGCCGCCGGGCAGGACCAGGAACTTCTCGAAGTTCCAGCGGATCTTGCCCGAGTGTCCTCCGGCGTCCTCGGTCTTCTTGAGCTCGACGTAGAGCGGGTGGGCGTGCCGCCCGTTCAGCCTGATCCTGTCGAGCACGGGGAACGTGACGCCGTAGGTCATGGAGCAGAACTCGGCGATCTTCTCGTTCGAGCTCAGCTCCTGCAGGAACTGGTTGCTGGGGAAGCCCAGCACGGTGAAACCCCGGTCCTGGTACTTCTTCTGCAGCCTCTCCAGGGTCTCGTACTGCGGCGCCAGGCCGCACCGCGAGGCCACGTTGACGACGAGCACCACCTCGTCCTTGTGCTCGGCCAGCGAGATCTCGGTGCCGTCCATCGTGTGGAAGGGGATGTCGTAGAGGGTCACCCGCCCATCCTCTACCCGTTGTCCGGGTCGACGGAACCCTCCGGGACCGGCGGGCGCGCTCGGGAGGATAGGTTGATGGTGTGCGCACGCCTGGCCCCGCCAAGCACCGACCGCCGCTGCCCGTGCGGGACGGGCTCAACCCGACCCGGCTCGTGCTGCCCCACGACCCCGCGGTGGTCACGCGGTTCCCCCGTGCGCTCGACTACCTCCTGGACCGCTTCCGCGACGACGAGGCGCGCCTGCTCGAGAAGCTGGACCTCGGCGAGATCGTCACGGGCCACGGCGAGCCGCTCACCCCGACGACGCCGTACGAGCCGCGCGGCTTCCTCTACCTGTACCGCGACCCGCCCGCGCACGAGGAGAGGATCCCGTTCGAGCCGGAGGTGCTGCATCGCGACGAGAACCTGCTGGTCGTGGACAAGCCGCACTTCCTCGCGACGATGCCACGCGGGCGGTGGGTACGGGAGACCGCCCTGGTCCGCCTCCGGGTCGCCCTGGACCTGCCCGAGCTCTCGCCGGCGCACCGGCTCGACCGCGGCACGGCGGGCGTGCTGGTCCTCACCGTGCGGCCGGAGGTGCGCGGTGCGTACCAGGAGGCGTTCGCCCGGCGCGAGGTACGCAAGGTCTACGAGGCGGTGGCGCCGCTGACGCTGTCGGACTGTGCGCCGCCGGACGCCGCCCGGGTCGCCCAGGGTGAACCCGTCACGCTCCGTAGCCGCATCGTGAAGCGGCGCGGCGTCACCCGGGCCGAGGAGGTGCCCGGCGAGCCGAACGCCGAGTCGCTCGTCACGCTCGCGGCGGCCGACGAGGCGCGGGGCCTGGGCCTCTACCGCCTCGAGCCGCACACCGGCAAGACCCACCAGCTCCGGCTGCACATGGCGTCGCTCGGACTGCCGATCCTGCACGACCCGTTCTGGCCGGCGCTCCGCGACAGTGATCCGGACGACTTCGACCGCCCGCTGCAGCTCCTGTCCCGGTCCCTCGAGCTCACCGACCCGCTGTCCGGACGGCCCCGCCGTTTCGAGTCCCGCAGGACCCTGAGCGAGTGGGGACCCCCGGACGGGCGCCAGGTGCGAGAATCGGTGCGATGAGCACCGCCCCCGATCACCCAGCCCGCG
Organism: Promicromonospora iranensis; assembly: GCF_028994775.1. GTDB lineage: Bacteria > Actinomycetota > Actinomycetes > Actinomycetales > Cellulomonadaceae > Promicromonospora > Promicromonospora iranensis_A. The sequence goes on from NZ_JAJQMN010000008.1 coordinate 111,765, forward strand.
CCGTCGTCGATCTCGACGCGATCCGCGACAACGTGCGCGCCCTGCGGGCGACCGCCCCGACCGCGCAGGTCATGGCAGTCGTCAAGGCAGACGCGTACGGACACGGGCTGGCCCCGGCGGCCCGGGCGGCGCTCGCGGGCGGCGCGACCTGGATCGGCGTGGCGCACGGCGCGGAGGCGCTGGCGGTCCGTGCCGCCGTCGGACCCGGGCATCGGATCCTGACCTGGCTCTACGCGCCCGGCGCCCCGTTCGCCGACCTGATCCGCAACGACGTCGACGTGGCGGTCGCGGCCGCCTGGGCCCTCGACGAGGTGGCCGACGGCGCCCGCGCCGCCGGCCGGACCGCCCGCGTGCACCTCAAGGTCGACACCGGGCTCGGCCGCAACGGGATCATGCCGGACGACCTGCCGGCCGTCCTCGACCGGGCAGCCGCGCTGCAGGCCGAGGGCGCGCTCGCGGTCGTCGGACTCATGTCGCACCTCGCCCTCGCGGACGAGCCCGACGACCCGTCGGTGAAGATGCAGACCCATGTCTTCGAGGACGCGATCCGCACCGTCGAGGCGGCCGGCATGCCCCTCGAGGTGCGGCACATCGCCAACTCCGCGGCGACCCTCACCAACCCGTCCGCCCACTACGACCTGGTGCGCCCCGGCATCGCCGTCTACGGCCTGTCGCCGGTACCGCACCTGGGGGCGCCGGGCGACTACGGCCTGCGCCCGGCCATGACGCTGGAGGCCCGGCTCGCCACCGTCAAGCGCGTGCCGGCGGGGCACGGCGTCTCGTACGGCCACTTCTACACCACCACGCAGGACACGGTGCTCGGTGTGATCCCGCTCGGGTACGGAGACGGGATCCCGCGGCACGCGTCCGGCGGCTCTCTCGGCCCCGGCGGCCCGGTCCTGGTGGGCGGGGCCGTGGACGACGTCGCGGCAGCCGGGGCCGGCCTCGGCACCGCCCGCGTGCTGCGCATCGCCGGCCGGGTGTGCATGGATCAGGTGATCCTCGACCTCGGCCCGTACGCTCCGGAACAGGCCGGTGACGTGGTCACGCTGTTCGGGGCGTCGGACGGGCTGGCCCGCGCCGGCGCACCCAACGCCGAGGACTGGGCGCAGGCCGCCGGCACCATCAGCTACGAGATCGTGACGCGCCTCGGGGCGCGCGTGCCCCGCGTGTACGCGGGCACGGCAGGAAGGGAGACCGCGTGAGCGGGGCAACAGGAGAACAGGGCGACATCACGACGTCGGAGGTGGTGACGCTGGAGCTGCCCGACGCCGAGGCGACGCGCGCGCTGGGTGCGGCCCTCGCGGGCGAGCTCCGCGCCGGGGACCTGGTGATCCTCACGGGCGACCTCGGCGCCGGCAAGACGACCCTGACCCAGGGCATCGGTGCCACGCTGCGCGTGCGCGGCCAGGTCGCCTCGCCGACCTTCATCGTGGCGCGGGAGCACCCTCCGCTGCCGCGTGCCGACGGGACCAGCGGCCCCGGCCTGGTGCACGTCGACGCCTACCGCCTCGGTGGGCTGAGCGAGCTCGACGCGCTCGATCTGGACTCGTCCCTCGCGGACACCGTGACGGTGGTGGAGTGGGGCCGCGGGCTGGCCGAGGCGCTCGCGGACGACCGGCTGGAGATCGACCTGGAACGCCCGCGGGGCGCGCCGTCGTTCGACCCCGGTGCCGCCATGGAGGAGGACCCGGAGGCAGGGACCCGTACCGCGACGATCCGCGCCGTCGGGCAGCGCTGGGCCGGCATCGATCTGGGCGCCCTGCTGGGCTGAGGCGCGTCGCGCGACCGGCGTAATACCCTGGTCACGTGGCCGTTCTCGCTCTCGATACTTCAGCAGCCGTCGCCGTCTCCCTCGTCGACGAGGACGGAGCGCGCCTCGCGTCCCGCACCTCGGACGAGCGCCGCAGGCACGCCGAGTCGCTCGCACCCTTGATCGAGGAGGTTCTCGCCGAGGCAGGGGTCGAGCCCAGCGGCCTGACCGCCGTCGTCGCAGGCACGGGACCCGCCCCGTTCACGGGCCTGCGCGTCGGGCTCGTCACGGCGCGGACGCTCGCGCTCACGATCGGCGTCCCGGTGCTGGGTGTGCCGAGCCTCGACGCGCTGGCCGTGCAGGCCGTCAGCGACCTCGGGCTGCGGTCGGGCGCGGAGATCCTCGCGACCTCCGACGCGCGCCGCAAGGAGGTCTACTGGGCCCGGTACCGCGTGATCTCGCACGAGGGACCGCACGGTGTCCCGGTGGTGGAGCGACTGGCAGGGCCGGACGTCGACCGGGCGGGTTTCGTCGCGCAGGCGCAGCTCGCCGCACCCGACACGGAGGACGGGCAGCTGCCCGTCGTGGTCGGCGAGGGGGCGATGCTCTACCCGGAGTTCCTCCCCGTGGCCGACGACGCACCCCTGGTCCCCGACGCGACGGTCCTGGCCCGGCTCGCGCTCGTCCGTCGCGAGGCGGACGAGGAACAGCCCGCTGAGCCCTTGTACCTGCGCCGTCCGGACGTGCACGAGCCGGGACGGGTCCCGACGGGCGCGACCACCGGTTCGGGTGCGACCACCGGTGCGGCCGGGGGTGTCGCATGATCACCGAGGTGCGGCTCCGACCGCTGCGGAACGCCGACTTCGACCGCGTGCTGGAGCTGGAGCGTCAGCTGTTCGGCCGGGGGGCCTGGACCTACGGGATGCTCGCCGACGAGCTCGCCGGCCTCGGCCGCTGGTACATCGTGGCGGAGCCGGAGCGGCTCGACCGGGCGGGGGAGCAGCCCGTCGTCGGCTACGCGGGCCTGTGGTTCGACGGCGACGTCACGCAGATCATGACCATCGGCGTCGACCCGGCCGCGCAGCGGCACGGGGTGGGCCGGCAGCTCATGGCCGCGCTGCTCGAACGGTCCCGCAAGGTCAAGGCCGAGGCGGTGCTGCTGGAGGTGCGCGTCGACAACACGCCGGCCATCGAGCTGTACCGGGAGCTCGGGTTCGAGATCCTCGGCGTGCGCAAGCGCTACTACCAGCCGGAGAACGTGGACGCGTACACCATGCGCCTCGACCTGTCCGTCGCCGCCGACGACACGGCGGACGCACCGGTGGGCGCCCCGGTCGACGCTCCTGACGACGCACCGGGCGACGCACCGGGCGACGCGGCATGAGGGAACGAGTTCTGGTGGGCGCCGCCGCGCTGGCCGACGACCTGCAGATCGGCCCGGGGGCGGACCCGGTCGAGGGGCGCCCCGTCGTTCTCGACGTCCGGTGGGCGCTCGGCATGACCGACGGTCACGACCAGTACCGTGCGGGCCACCTCCCGGGTGCCGTGTACGTGGACCTGGAGACCGAGCTCGCCGCGCACGCGTCGCCGGCCGCGGGGCGGCACCCGCTGCCCTCGGCGTCGGCGTTCCAGCAGGCCGCGCGCCGCTGGGGCGTCTCGGCGGGTTCACGCGTCGTCGTCTACGACTCCGTCGGTGGCACCTCCGCGGCCCGCGCCTGGTGGCTCCTGCGCTACTTCGGCGTACCCGACGTGCGCATCCTCGACGGTGGCCTCGCGGCCTGGACCGCGGAGGGCCTCGCCCTCGAACCGGGTGACGTCACGCCGGAGCCGGGCGACGTCGTCGTGCGGCCGGGCGGGATGCCCGTCCTGGACGCGGACGAGGCAGCAGCCCTGGCCGGCGGCGAGGGCGTGCTCCTGGACGCCCGTGCCGCCGAGCGCTTCCGCGGCGAGGTGGAGCCCGTGGACCCGAAGGCCGGGCACATCCCGGGTGCGGCCAGCGCGCCGACCACCGAGAACCTGCGCGAGGACGGCCGCTTCCTGTCGACGGCGGAGCTGAAGCGGCGGTTCGGCGGGCTGGGGGTCTCGACCGGTTCGACCAGCGGTGGGGCGGGCTCGACCAGCGGGTCCGGCGGCACCGGCGGATCAGGCGGGTCCAGCGACGACGACGCGGGCTCCTCGACCGGCCGGCCCATCGGGGTGTACTGCGGCTCCGGCGTCACGGCAGCGCACCAGGTGGCCGCGCTCGCCGTCGCCGGCGTGGACGCGGCCCTGTACCCCGGCTCGTGGTCGCAGTGGTCGAACGACCCGGGGCGCGAGGTCGCGACCGGCGAGTAGCGACCGGTCCGGTGCTCAGCGCGCGGCGCGCTCCTCGCTGAGCACCGTGATCTTCTGCCACACCTTGCGCGACATGCCCATGGTGAGCGTCTCGATGGTCGACACCGTGTTCAGCACGATGTCGTCCTGCGACTCCTCGGCGCACAGTGCCGCGGCCTTGCTCACGAGGGACAGGAGCTCGGTGCAGTACTCCAGGTAGTACTCGATCTGCTCGGGCGTGAGGCCGACGTCGGCGCCGTCGGTCCCGCCCAAGAAGGCGTCCCGGAGGCTCTCCGGCTCCTTGGTGAGCTGGTGCATGTCGATGATGTGCGCCAGGGAGCGCAGCCGGTGCAGCTTGGCCAGCAGGTCGGACCGCTGGACGCGCTCCGGGAACGAGTGCAGCAGCACGACGGCGATGGCGACGAACACGATGTCGTTCACCGCGCTCTCGATGAGCGGGAGCCAGTCGAGGCCGTTGTCCGGGGCGTCGGTGAACGCCGATTCGACCGCGAAGCCGAAGGCGAACAGGGCGACCAGCACCACGATGCCGATCACCGTCTGGGACCCGGCGCGGACGAGGCGGCTGCGCCGGCGGGACCCGGCGGACGTGTCCGCCACCTGCTCGGTCAGGGAGACGAGCTCCTGAGCGACCCGGTGGATGCCCCGCTCAGGGAACCGGGCGCCGATGCGGTCGCGCAGGCGGCGAGCCGTCTCGATGACAGGGACGGGCTCGAGCTTCTCCAGCGTTCTGTCGGGCACGGGACGCAGCGTAGAGCCATCGGCGTGCCCTGCGGGCACATTTCAGCCGACGACTCCGGGCGGGCCCAACCCGCGGTCGCCGCGCGCTCAGACGGTGATGGTCGTGAGCGGCATCGACGAGTCCACCGGGATGTCCAGGCTGCTCGGCGCGACCCCCGCGCGCACGACGGCGGAGCCCAGCGCCGCGATCATCGCGCCGTTGTCGGTGCAGTAGCGGATCGGAGGGATCCGCAGGTCGATCCCGGCCTCGGCACAGCGCTTGGCCGCCATCTCCCGCAGCTGGCTGTTGGCCGAGAACCCGCCGCCGATCACCAGCGTGTCCACACCGTGCTTGTGGCAGGCGGCGATGGTCTTGGCGGTGAGGACGTCGGCGACGGCCTCCGCGAACGACGCCGCGACGTCGTGCACGGGGATGGCCTGCCCTGCGTCGGTACGCGCCTCGACCCAGCGGGCGACCGCCGTCTTGAGGCCGGAGAAGGAGAAGTCGTAGGCGTGCTTGGCCTGGTCCTTCGCGGCGGTGAGGCCCCGGGGGAAGCGGATCGCGGTGGGGTCGCCCTCGCGTGCGAGCCGGTCCACGTGCGGGCCGCCGGGGTAGGGCAGCCCCAGCAGGCGGCCGACCTTGTCGAAGGCCTCGCCGGCGGCGTCGTCCAGGGTGGAGCCGAGCTCCGTGACGTCGGTGGCGATGTCGTCCACCATGAGCAGCGAGCTGTGGCCGCCGCTCACGACGAGTGCCATCGCCCGCTCCGGCAGCGGCCCGTCGACGAGCTGGTCCACGCAAGCGTGCCCGATGACGTGGTTGACGCCGTACAGCGGCTTGTTCAGGCCGATCGAGAGGGCCTTCGCGGCGGACGCCCCGATGGTGAGCGGCCCGACGAGGCCGGGTCCCGCCGTGACGGCGACCGCGTCGATCTCGGACAGGTCGACGTCAGCGTCACCGAGCGCCTTCTGGATGGTCGGGATCATCGCCTCGAGGTGGGCACGGCTGGCGACCTCGGGGATGATGCCGCCGTAGCGGGCGTGCTCTTCCATCGAGCTGGCGACGGCGTCGACCAACAGCTCGTTTCCACGGACCAGAGCGACACCGGTCTCGTCGCAAGAGGTCTCGATGCCGAGGACCAGGGGTTCTGCCATGTGCTCCAGCCTAATTGGTCGCGGTGGTTCGGTGGTGTGCCGCCCTGTCGTGTGTCCGGCTTCATAGTTGAAATCGGAACTATCGCTAGGGGCAACCTTGTTGGCACCGGCATGACCGAGACTCTTGAGGCTTCAGGCCTCGCCATCGACGACGCGACCGCCGACCGCCTGTTCCGCACGGCGCGCACCGTGACGACGTTCGCCGAGTCCGACGTGACCGACGAGCAGCTCGCTGCCGTCTACGACCTCATCAAGTGGGGCCCCACCTCGATGAACGTCAGCCCCCTGCGGGTGCTGGTCGTCCGCACGCCGGAAGCGCGTCGGCGCCTCGTCGCGAACATGCCCGAGGGCAACCAGGAGCGCGTGGCGAACGCGCCTGTCACCCTCGTGCTCGCGTACGACCCCGAATTCCACGAGCGCCTCGACGTACTGGTCCCGCACATGCCGGGCGCCCGCGACATGTTCGCGGCCGACGACGAGGCGCGGGCCTCCGCCGCGCGGACCAACGCGCTGCTGCAGGCCGGCTACCTGATCGTGGGCCTGCGGGCCGCGGGCCTGTCGGCCGGGCCGATGCACGGCATCTACGACGGTATCGACGCGGAGTTCTTCGGCGAGAACGGCTGGAAGGGCTTCCTCGTCGTCAACGTCAGCTCGGCCGAGGGCGCCGACACCAGCCGGCCCCGTGCTCCGCGCCTCGAGTTCGACGAGGTCTCGCAGGTCGTCTGACCCGACGTCGCTCCCGTCGGCCGAGCCTGTCGAGACCTCACCAGGTCTCGACAAGCTCGACCACTGGTCTTGCTCGACCAACGGTGAGGCCGGTCAGGGGGTCAGCGGGTGGCCCGCCCGCATCTCCGCCACCATCGAGCGCACGACCGGCACCAGGTCGCCGTCGTGCGCCGCGGCCACCGCCTGCTGCCGCTGGTACGAGGCGCCCGAGCGGATGATCTCCCGGACACCGGCGAGCTCCGCCGTGCAGCCGAGCCGGTGCGCGACCGGCTCCAGCTCGACGAGCAGCTTGCCGATGGCGTCGATGATCGGCCCCTGGTTGCCGTCGGCGTCCAGGATCACCGTGGCGTCGAGGCCGTAGCGGGCCGAGCGGAACTTGTTCTCCTGCACGAACCACGACGGCAGGACCGGCAGGGTCCGGCCCTGGTCCAGCTGGGTCGACAGGTGCTCCACGAGGCAGTGCACCAGCGCGGCCAGCACGAGGGCCTCGGACAGGTTGGTCGGGCCGTCGCAGACCCGCACCTCGAGCGTGCCGAACTTCGGCGAGGGCCGCACGTCCCAGTGGACCTCGTTGAACGCCTCGACCGCGCCGACGTGCAGCATGTCGCCCGCGTACGACTCGAGCTCCTGCCAGGTCTCGAACGGGACCGGTAGCCCGGAGCTCGGGATCTGCTGGAACAGCAGCGACCGGTTGGACGCGTATCCCGTGGGCTGGCCGGCCCAGTACGGCGACCCGGCCGACAACGCCTGGAGGTGCGGGAAGTAGGTGAGCATCGCGCGCATCAGCGGCAGCGCCTTGTCACGGTGCTCGATCCCGACGTGGACGTGCAGCCCCCAGATGATCAGCTGTGCGCCCCACACGCCAGTGCGCTCCATGATGCGGGTGTAGCGCTCCTTCTCGCCGACCAGCTGATCGGCGGCCTGCGCGAACGGGTGCGTGCCGCCACCCATCAGGTCGAGCCCCAGCGGGTCGGTCACCGCCCGCACACGTTCGAAGAGGTGCGTGAGGTCGGTCCCCGCGTCCGTCACGGTGCGGCAGACGCCGGTCACCAGCTCGACCGTGTTCTTCATGAACTCGCCGGCCACGTGCGGGGCATAGACCGCCGCCCCCTCCGGTGGTCCGACGGCGTCCCGCGCGAGCGCCTCGAGCACCTCGGGTCCGGACTGGGCGAGGTCCGCGGTATCGGACCGGACCAGCCCGATCTCCCACTCCAGGCCGACGGTGGAGCGCGGAGATTCGCCGAAGCCGAGTCGAGCCGGCGAGCTCATACGGGTCCCAGTGGTTCGACGAGGAGTACCTGTTGGTTGCCTGCCACGCGTGTGAGCACGATCGTCGCCTCCTCGGTCCCGGTGAGCACGAGCTGCTTGCGAAGTTGTTCAGGCACCACGGCGGTGCCGCGCTTCTTGATCGTGATGCGTCCGACGTTCCGGTCACGCAGGTACGCCTTGAGCCGCTTCAGGCCGAACGGCATGGTGTCGAGCACCCGGTAGCCGGTGGCGATCGGTGCCCGGGCCCCGACCGAGTCGGCGGGCCGGGCGGGCGGAAGGTCGGCGGGGCTGTCCGTGGTGACGTACGCGATGGTCGGGTCGACGAGGCGTCCGCCCAGCTCGGCGGCGGCCTGGCCGACGAGCCCGGCGCGGATGACGGCCCCGTCGGGTTCGTAGAGGTACTGTCCGACGCCGCCGACGTCCGGCACGACGTCGTCGCCCCGAACCGTGCGGCTCAGGGTGTGCTCCTTGCCGTCGTCGTCGGTGAAGGTGCGCAGCACGAGCGCCGACCGCCCTGGACCGTCGGGCGCGAGCGGGCCGAACCAGAGCCCTGCCTCGACCACGTCGCCGTTGACCGAGACCCACTGCGTCTCGGCGTCGTCCGGGAGCCCGTCGTGCGGGATGCCGGGGCCGACCTTGATGCCCACGGCGGCCACGGTCCCGCGCAGCGCCCAGACGGAGTCGAGCGGGGGCTCATAGGCGCGTGGGTCGAAGATCCGGCGGCTGCGTGCGCCCGATCCGCCGCTCACACGGCGGGCAGGGTCGGCGTAGACACCCTCGATGCCCTCGGCACGCAGATCGAGGGACAGGCCGTCGGCGTGCCGCACGTCCGCCTCGGGGAAGTGGCGCAGGTTCCACTGCGCGATGGCGGCGGTGCACTCGTCCAGCTCGGTGGCCACCACGCGGAGGCCGGTCCCGGCGAAGGCGAGCGAGTCGGCACCGATGCCGCAGGTCAGGTCCGCGATGCCGGTGATGCCAGCGGAGAGGTAGCGTCGGGCGTGCAGCGCCGCGACGAGGAGCCGGGTGGCCTGCTCCAGGCCGTCGGCGGTGAAGAGCATCCCGTCGGCGAAGTCACCGAACTTGGCCCGGGCCCGGGCGCGCAGCCTGGACTGGGTCACCACCGCGGCCGCCAGATCCGGGGCCACTCCCTTGGCCCGCAGGGTGGTTACGGTCTTCATCGCGTGTCGCTCGTCATAGGGCGGGAGGGCACCAAGCAGGGCCCAGCCGTCTGGGCTGAGCAGTTTGCTCAGAATCGCCGCATCCATGGGAAGATCTTTCCACGTTTGTCCTGGTCGTGACGAGCGGCGCGACGGAACCTTTTCGTGGAGATGGCGAGATTCCGGTGTGGCGGCGGCGCGTCGGGCGGACGTGGTGTGATCCACTCCACCCGATTGGCACTCGCCTTGACCGAGTGCTAGCGCCGACCTAGATTTGGGGTTGTTCACCGCCGCGGGATCCCGGTTCTCGGGCCCGCGGGGGAGAACCCAGACGTTCGTGCCCGCCGGCACCCGCGACGACGGCGGACCGTCGAACGTTCGAGCCACTCAGTCCATCACGCAGCTGATCTCTCGATCCGCTCACGAAAGAGGAGGTCCGACGTGTCGGTCCCCATCAAGCCGCTCGAGGACCGGATCGTCGTCAAGGCTCTCGAAGCCGAGACCACGACCGCTTCCGGCCTGGTCATCCCGGACACCGCCAAGGAGAAGCCCCAGGAGGGCGAGGTTCTGGCCGTTGGCCAGGGCCGCATCGACGACAACGGCAACCGTGTGCCGCTGGACGTCGCCGTCGGTGACAAGGTGATCTACTCCAAGTACGGCGGCACCGAGGTCAAGTACGCGGGTGAGGAGTACCTGGTGCTCTCGGCCCGCGACGTCCTCGCCGTGGTCGTGAGCTGACCCCAGCTCACGCCAGCCTGAAGACGAAGGCCCCGCACCGAGAGGTGCGGGGCCTTTGCCTTGCCCGGCGCTGGTGTCGAACGCGACCGTGCCCGGCGCAGTGCCTTCGCCCGGCGAAGTAGTCGTCCGGCGAAGTAGTCCAGCAGCGGCAGTGCTGCGTGACTACGTCGCCGGACGACTACTCCGGCACGACGAGTGGTTCAGGTGACGCGTGGTTCAGGCGGAGACGGACTTGCCGGCGAGGATGGCCGACCGCTCGTCCTCGCTGAGCCCGCCCCACACCCCGTACGGCTCGCGCACGCGGAGCGACTGCTCGCGGCACTGCATCATCACGGGGCAGGAGCGGCAGATCGCCTTGGCGGCCTCGGCGCGCCTGCGGCGCGTCGAACCGCGCTCACCCTCGGGGTGGAAGAACAGGGTGTCGTCCGCGTCGCGGCACGACCCCTGGTACTGCCATTCCCACAGTTCCATCACCGGACCGGGAAGCCTCGAGATCTCCGTCATGGCGAACAACCTACAAGTTGTGCAGAAGTTGTTCAAGGGGCAGTTTTGTCCGTACCCGGCTCGAATCGGGTCAGGGGAACCGCGCCAGGGCTGACCGGTTTTGTTCCGGTCTCGACCAGATTCCACCGAGATCGGCGGCACGCCGGGTTTCGCAGTGGCGCAGAGAGGCCCAGGTCGGCAGAATCGAGTCCATGACATCTTCGCGGCCTGCCCAGAGCTCGGGCGGGTCACGTGCGTCCAGCCCCGGACTGGCCGTCGCCGCCGTAGCCAGACGCCTCGGGGTCGCGCCGGCGACCCTCCGTACGTGGGACCGCCGGTACGGGCTCGGCCCGTCGGGCCGGACCGCCGGATCGCACCGCCGCTACACGCCGGACGACGTGGCCCGCCTCCTCGTGATGCGGCGCCTCACGCTCGAGGGTGTCGCACCGGTGGACGCCGCGCGGGCCGCGGTCGAGGCGGGGGAGGCCGAGCTCGAGGTGGCCACCCGGACCGCGGCCGCACTGCCCGCCGTGCAGGTGGAGGACGAGTCGGAGGACGGTGCGGAGCCGGACTTCGCCGAGACGTTCCTCGGCACGGTCGAGGCGCCCGCCGAGGCCGGCGCCGAGGACCCGCCGGCCGGCAAGGACGGGGTGGATCCGAAGGAGGAGCCTCGCGGACGGGCGCGCCTGCGGGCGCTCCCCGGCGGTGCGACGGGTGGTGACACACCTGCCGCAGCCGGCCCCCGGCCCGCATCGGGTGCGGCTCCCGCACCGACGTCGGGCCGGGTGTCCGCCCTGGTCGACGCCGCCCTGGCCTACAGCAGGACCGCATGCGACAACCTGCTCGCGCTGGGCCCAGAGGGGGACCCCGCGACGTGGTGGACCGACCTGGTCGAGCCCGCCTGGCTGCGCCTCTCCGAGCGCACCGTCCTCGCCGGGCCGGGCGAGATGCCCGAGGTGGTGCTGGCGACCGCCGCGCTGCGCGCGCTGCGGCACTACACCGAGGAGTTCGAGCGGGTGATGGTCGAGGCGGGCGGCCCGCCGGCCAACCACCCGAGCCGGATGCGCAAGATCGTCCTCGTGTTCGCGGCGCCCGACGAGGTGGTGCCGCTGTCGGCGCACGCCCTCGCCGCGGCGCTGGCCGCCCAGGGTTCGATGGCGCGGATCGTCACGGGCCCGGCGAGCACGCACCGCTCGGTCGAGCTGGTGACGATGGTCCGGCCGACGGCCGTGGTCCTGGCCACCACCCAGAACAAGCCGGACCTCGACGTCGTGCACGCGGTGAACGAGAGCTATCCGGAGCTGCCGATCTTCGTCGGCCTCCGGGCCGACGCGGCGGCGACCGACCTGCCGTTCGGTCCGACCGTGCAGCGCGTGCGCTCGTTCACGGGGCTGCTGCACGAGGTGCTCGCGGTCATCAAGGCGAGGTGACGCACGCCTCTGGCCGGCCGGCCCGCCCGCCCAGGATCTGTTGCTGTGCGGGCCGTAGACTTGCTGCATGACGGACCAGACCTCGCCGGCCGACCCGTTCGGTTTCCTCGGGCTCACCTATGACGACGTCCTGCTGCTGCCGGGTTACTCCGACCTGGCGCCGTCGGACATCGACACGACCTCTCGCCTGACGCGCGAGATCTCGCTCAAGATTCCGCTGCTGTCAGCGGCGATGGACACGGTCACCGAGTCGGCGATGGCCATCGCCATGGCTCGCCAGGGTGGCCTCGGTGTCCTGCACCGCAACCTCTCCATCGAGGACCAGGCCTACCAGGTCGACCTCGTGAAGCGGACGCAGACCGGCATCATCACGAATCCCGTCACCATCGGCCCGGACGCCACGCTCGAGGAGCTCGACACGCTCGCGGGGCAGTTCCGGATCTCCGGCTTCCCGGTGGTCGACCTCGAGAACAAGCTCATCGGCATGGTCACCAACCGCGACCTGCGCTTCACGCCCGTCGCCGAGTGGGGGACCACCAAGGTGGACGAGGTGATGACGCCGCAGCCGCTGATCACCGGTCCGTCGACCATCTCGCGTGACGACGCCACGCTGCTGCTGCGCAAGCACAAGCTCGAGCGACTGCCGCTGATCGACCCCGACGGCCGCATCACCGGACTGATCACGGTCAAGGACTTCGTGAAGTCCGAGCAGTTCCCCGACTCGTCCAAGGACGGCCAGGGCCGGCTCATGGTCGGCGCCGCGATCGGTTACTTCGGTGACGCGTGGCAGCGCGCGACGGCCCTGATCGAGGCCGGCGTGGACGTGCTCGTCGCCGACACCGCGCACGGCAACGTCCGCATGCTCATCGACATGGTCAAGCGCCTCAAGACCGACCCGGCCACCAAGGACGTGCAGGTGATCGGCGGCAACGTCGCCACCCGCCAGGGCGCTCAGGCGTTCGTCGACGCGGGTGCCGACGCCGTGAAGGTCGGCGTCGGACCGGGTTCGATCTGCACCACGCGTGTCGTGACCGGGGTCGGCGTCCCGCAGATCACCGCCGTCTACGAGGCGTCGCTCGCCTGTAAGCCCGCTGGAGTGCCCGTCATCGCCGACGGCGGGCTCAAGCACTCCGGCGAGATCGGCAAGGCCCTCGTGGCCGGCGCCGACAGCGTCATGCTCGGCTCACTCTTCGCCGGCTGTGAAGAGACCCCGGGTGACCTGGTTCTCGTCAACGGGAAGCAGTTCAAGACGTACCGCGGCATGGGCTCGATGGGTGCCATGTCCTCGCGCGGCAAGAAGTCGTACTCCAAGGACCGGTACTTCCAGGCCGAGGTCACGAGCGACGACAAGATCGTGCCCGAGGGCATCGAGGGGCAGGTCGCCTACAAGGGCCCGCTGTCCACGGTGGCCCACCAGCTCATCGGCGGCCTGCACCAGACGATGTTCTACACCGGCGCACGGACCGTCCCGGAGCTGCAGGCCAACGGCAGGTTCATCCGCATCACGTCGGCGTCGCTCAAGGAGAGCCACCCGCACGACGTGCAGATGACCGTCGAGTCGCCGAACTACAGCGGTTTCTGAGTCCCGTACCGGCCGATCTCGTTCCCCGTGGGCCGAGCTCGTCGAGACCAGCTCTCGACGAGCTCGACCCACGGTTGAACTCGACCAATGGTTGAACAACGTGAACAAGTTCGGCCGGATCGGTTCGCCGGAAGGCGTCAGCTCGACATGACGCGCTGATGCAGGGACTGGACCGCATAGCGCGCCGACCAGAACGCGCCGTGCTGCCACGCGGAGATCTCCGACATCCAGTCGCCCGCGAAGTACACGTTGCCGGTGCCCTGCTGCAACCGCTTGAAGCCCGAGGAAGCGGTGTTCGGGTAGGCCCACGCGCCCTCGATGTAGGGCACCTTGTGCCAGGCGATGGAGAACGAGCTGTCCAGCTCGGTGCGGTACTTCTCCCCGTGGATCTTCACACCCTGCTCGACGGCACGCAGCTCTCGCTGCCTCGGCGCCAGGTCGCCGTAGGCGCGGGCGTTGGCGCCGGTGTTGTAGTAGCCGACGACCAGGCCCTTCCTCTCGCCGTACCCGTACGACGGGTACCACACGTGGGCGAGGTCCATGTCGGTCTCGGTGATCCCGCCGAAGATCCGGTGGTCGTCCTCCCAGAACCGTGACCGGTACTGCAGGCCGATCTTGCCGGCGGGGGAGCCCACAGCGAACTCGCCCAGAGCCGCGTCGATCTCAGGGCCCCAGTTGGTGTCCCACCGCCGCATGAGCCCCGCCGGCGCCGAGACGACGGCGAAGTCCGCCTCGATCTGACGCTCTCGGCCGTTCCGAGCGGTGTAGGTGACCTTCACCCCGCTGCCGGTGTTCTCGACACCCGTGACCGGCGAGCTGAGGTGGACGTTCTGGCTGCCGATGGCCCGGACCAGGTAGCGGCAGATCGTGTCCATGCCGCCCTTCGGCTGGAACATGAGCATCGACTGCTCCCAGTTGACCTCGAACGGGAAGTACTGGCCGACCTTCGAGGCCAGCACCTCGGAGACCGTGCCGGGTCCGGACAGGGGCGTGCCGTGCTCGTTCCATGCCGACGGATAGACCTCGTAGCCGCGGTTGTTGCCGCCGGCGTACGTGCCGTCGGACTTGAGCGATCCCCAGCTGCGCAGGAAGGAGCGCAGGTGCTGCTTGTCCTCGGCGGTCAGCCGCTGGTCGAGGGCGCCCTGGTCGGTGGCGTGGTGCAGCAGTTCCGAGGTGTACCCGAAGACGTCCGCCTTGGCGGTGCGGTAGCGGACAGGGCGGCCGGGTGTCGCACCGGACTTCTCGTTGTACAGGTAGGCGTCGGCGTTGGCGTTCGTGAAGACCTCGTACGGCACACCCAGCTCGCGGAGGTAGTCCATGGTGACCATCCACTGGGCGATCCGGCCCGCGCCGGCGTTCATGTAGACGCCGTCGGCGAACCTCGCGGTCTGCGTGACGCCGTCGATGTCGGTCTCGGAGTCCCCGCCCCGGATCGTCAGGGTTCGCCCGCCGGGCCGGTGGCGCGCCTCGAGCACGGTCACCCGGTAGCCGGCCTTCTGCAGCTCGTAGGCGGTCGCGAGGCCCGCCGGGCCCGCTCCGACGACGACGACCTTCCTCGTGGAACGGCCGGTCAGCGTGAAGTCGCTGCCACGCGGCGGAACCCAGGACTCGGCCCTCGGCTGGGCGGCGGCGCTGGGGGCCAGGCCCATCGCGCCCATGGTCGCGAACATGACACCGGCGCTGGAACCCGCGCCGACAGCCTGCAGGAAGTTGCGGCGGGAGACGCCGGAGGTGCTCTTCTCGGTGACCACGGTCCCTACCTCTCGTATCGACAGGCCTGACGCGCTACGGTCCCCGGCCTGGAGCCAGGAACCGCCGTCAGTACCGCGACGGACGCTAGGGAGGGCAGATCACCGGGACGGGTCTGTGCCGTTTCTGTGCAATTGCCCGCGGTAACCATGTTGTTTCGGGCTTTCCCGCAGGTCAGCGCCCGTCCAGGGGCGATACCGGCGACGGCGTCCGGCATGTTCCCGGTACGACCCGCGATGTTCATGCCGCGGAAACGCCTCGTGGCTAGCGTCACGCGCCACCCGGTGCCGACCACCGGGCCACCGCTTCCGGGCACCGTCGGGCGCCCGGCCGGCCAGATGGAGGAGCACCATGAAGAACCGTACGAAGCTCGTCGCCGCAGTCGTTCTCACCGCGGCGGTAGCGGTCCCCGGCACCGCCGTCGCCGCCACGCACGTCTTCCGGCCCGACCCGGGCCGCGCCCACTCGTTCGTCACCGGGGACACCCCGCTCATCGCCGACGGCGTGGCGATCGGCAAGAACGTCTCCTGGTACAAGTCCTCGGGCCTCGGCCCGGCAGCTCGCAACACCGCACCCGGCGCGTCCGCGGAGGAGCGCTACATCCCGACGGACGTCTTCCCGGGCGGCGAGCTGCCCGACGGCGTGACCCTGACCGAGGCCCAGGGCATCAACACGCTCACCCGGATCGGCGAGAACCTGGACAAGGCCGGCCTGTCCTACGACGACGTCGTCTCCATGCGCGTGTTCCTGCAGAACCCCGAGGGCGAGGAGAAGATGGACTTCGCCGGGTGGAACCGGGCCTACCGCCAGTTCTTCGCCAACACGAACCTGTCCACCGGCGAGGCGCTCGACGTCCAGCTCGGATCGGCGACGACCGAGCCGATGGTCGTCAACGAGGCTCGTCCGTCGAGGTTCGCCCTGGAGGTCGAGAACCTGCCGGTGGACGGGTGGCTCGTCGAGGTGGAGGTCGACGCCGTGTACTCCCGCTGACCGACGCCGTGCGCCGGGGTCAGAACCCGGCCGAGTACTGCACCGGCCACACCCCCGACGCGCCTGGCCCGCCGAGGCCCTGCTCGCGACGCCATTCGTTGAAGCTCACCGCCCACTGCCGGTGCGCACCGATCTGCTGCTGGTGCAGGTCGGTCAGCGACATGCGCGCCAGCTGCGGGAACCGGCGGGCCAGCGCCTCCAGCACGTCGAGCGTGGCGAGCACGTCGACCTCGGCGGTGTGCAGGTCGCCGTCGGAGGTGACGCCGTACCACTGGGACAGGTCGCCAAGGCGTCGCTTGCCCACGCGGTACCGGTCCAACCAGCGGTCGATCACGAGCGGGTCGACGACCGGCTCGACCGGGTGGCCCAGCCGCTGCGGGAGGGTCTTGAGCCCGTGGCGCGACAGCTCGGCGTCGAGCAAGGAGAGGTCGAACGCGGCGTTGTACGCGACCACGGGGACGCCCTCCGCCAGATGCTTCGCGAGCTCGGTGGCGATCTCCTCGAGCGCCTCCCGCGGCTGGACGCCGTGCGCGCGGGCGTGCTCGGTGGAGATCCCGTGGATGGCCGCGGCCTCCTCCGGGATCTCCACGCCCGGATCCATCAGCCAGGTGCGGATCTCGGTGGCTACTCCCGGTGTGCGCAGCACGAGGGCTGCCGTGACGATGCGGTCGCCCGCGACGTCCACCCCCGTGGTCTCGGTGTCGAAGCCCAGCAGCGGCCTGTCGATCCAGGTCTCGTTCATGGTGTCCTCCCTGCTCGTCCGGGTTTTCCGGGCCGTGTCGTCCAGCACTTCCCGGTCGCCCGGTGCGTCCATGGAGAACCTTGCCACCGCTCACCGACACTGTGGTTCGTCCCACCGGTGCAGATCACGGGATGCGGCGCGCTTCATCAGGTCGGATGGGTAGGCTTGGCGGGTGAGCAACGAGATCGAGATCGGACGCGGCAAGCGCGGGCGGCGCGCTTATTCCTTCGACGACATCGCGGTGGTGCCGTCCCGTCGTACGCGTGACCCGAAGGACGTCTCGGTCGGCTGGCAGATCGACGCCTACCACTTCGACCTGCCGATCCTCGCGGCGCCGATGGACTCCGTGATGACCCCGGACAGCGCCGTCGCGCTCGGCCGGTTCGGCGGCCTCGGCGTGCTCGACCTCGAGGGCCTGTGGACCCGCTACGAGTCGCCCGAGACGCTCCTCGCCGAGATCGCGGCCCTGCCGGCTGACGAGGCGACGCGCCGGATGCAGGCGATCTACTCGGAGCCGATCAAGCCTGAGCTCATCACGCAGCGCCTCAAGGAGATCCGGGCGGCCGGTGTCACGGTCGCCGGTGCGCTGACCCCGCAGCGCACGCAGGAGTTCTACAAGACGGTGGTCGACGCCGGCGTCGACCTGTTCATCATCCGTGGCACCACCGTCTCGGCCGAGCACGTCTCCGGCAACGCCGAGCCGCTCAACCTCAAGCGGTTCATCTACGAGCTCGACGTGCCGGTCGTCGTGGGCGGCGCCTCGACGTACACCGCGGCACTGCACCTGATGCGCACGGGCGCGGCGGGCGTGCTCGTCGGGTTCGGCGGCGGCGCCGCCCACACCACCCGCGTCAGCCTCGGCATCCACGCGCCCATGGCCACCTCGGTGGCCGATGTCGCGGCGGCCCGGCGCGACTACCTCGACGAGTCCGGCGGCCGGTACGTGCACGTCATCGCCGACGGCGGCGTGGGCCACTCCGGCGACATCGTCAAGGCGGTGGCCTGCGGTGCCGACGCCGTGATGCTCGGTGCCGCGCTCGCGCGTGCGGCGGAGGCGCCGGGCCGGGGCTTCCACTGGGGTCCCGAGGCGCACCACCCGCAGCTGCCCCGCGGCGAGCGCGTCGAGGTGGGCACGGTCGGCACGCTCGAGGAGATCCTCTTCGGGCCGGGCAAGCAGGCCGACGGCACCCTGAACCTCGTCGGCGCGCTGCGGCGCGCCATGGCCACCACCGGCTACTCCGATCTCAAGGAGTTCCAGCGGGTCGAGGTCGTCGTGTCGCCGTACCAGCCGCGATGAGCGCGGTGTCCGAGGGCGAGCAGCTCGCCCCCGTCCTGGCCGCGGCTCCTGCTGCCGACGGCGAGTTCGTCGAGATCACCGATGCCGACATCGAGCAGGTCGTCGAGCTGTGGAAGACCTGCGGGCTGACCCGGCCGTGGAACGACCCGTACGTCGACATCGCCGACGCTCTCGCCGGTGAGGGCTCGACGGTCCTGGCCGCACGAGCCGGCGGCCGGGTGGCCGCCACCGCGATGGCCGGGCATGACGGCCACCGCGGCTGGCTCTACTACGTGGCGGTCGCGCCCGAGCTGCGGGGCACCGGCCTCGGCCGGTCCGCGGTGGTCGCGGCCGAGGCGTGGCTGGTCGCACGAGGTGCGCGCAAGATCCAGCTCATGGTGCGGACCGCGAACACCGAGGTGCTCGACTTCTACGGACGGCTGGGCTACACCGACCAGGAGTGCGCTGTTCTGGGGCGCTGGGTCGAGTCCGACTGAGGTGCGTCGTGCGAGGTGAACGCGCTGCGCGGCCCATGCCGTGAAAGTCAGTTTCACACACCTATCAATACGTGGTGCAGGGTTTTGCGCGTAGGGTGGCGGCCATGATCGACGACGCAGCAGCCGACGCAGCGGCTAGTGGTGCGGTCGGCGGTGTGCTCGACCCGGAGCACCCGCAGGGGACATTCGTCCTCGAGCCAGGGGTGATGGCCCCGCTGGTGGCTCGGATCGCGACTTCAGAGGGATCGGGCACGCACCGGTCCATGTGCCCGTTCACGGGCGCTCCGCTCGTGACGTTCCCGATCTCCTCCGCCGAGGACGTCGCCGCGTGCGCCGTCCGGGCGCGGGTTGCGCAGCGAAGTTGGGCACGCCTGTCGGTGCGTGACCGGGCCGGAGTCCTTCAGCGGCTCGGCCGGATCGTCCTGGAGCGGCAGTCCGAGGCGCTGGACCTGATCCAGCTCGAGACCGGCAAGTCGCGCCGTGCCGCCTTCGAGGAGATCGCGGACATCGCGCAGGTCGCCCGGCACTATGCCGTACGGGGTGCGCGCTACCTCGCCTCGCGCCGGGTCCCGGGCATGGTCCCGCTCCTCGTCGGAGCGCAGGTGCACCGCCGGCCGGTCGGCGTGGTCGGCGCGATCGCGCCGTGGAACTACCCGCTGGTGCTGGCGCTCTCCGAGGCGCTGCCCGCGCTCCTCGCGGGCAACGCGGTGGTGCTCAAGCCGGACCCGCAGACCACCCTCACCGCACTCTGGGCCGCCGAGGCCCTGGACGACGCGGGCCTGCCTGCCGGCCTCTTCCAGGTCGTCGCGGGCGGTCCCGAGGTCGGCGAGGCACTGATCGAGCACGTGGACCACATCTCGTTCACCGGCTCCACCGCCACGGGCCGCAAGGTCGCCGCGCGGGCGGGCGAGCGCCTCATCGGCGCCACGCTCGAGCTCGGCGGCAAGAACGCGCTCTACGTGACCGACGACGTCGACGTCGACGCGGCCGTCCCGGGGATCGTGCGGGCCTGCTTCTCGAACGCCGGCCAGCTGTGCGTGTCCGTCGAGCGTCTGGTCGTGCACGAGGCGGTCGCGGAGGAGTTCGTCGCGAAGTTCGTGCGCGCCGTGCGGAACCTCCGGCTCAGCCCTGCCCTGGACTACTCGGCGGAGGTCGGTTCGCTCACCTCCGCCGCGCAGCTCGACAAGGTGACGGCGCACGTGGACGACGCGCTCGCCCGGGGCGCACGGGTGCTCGCCGGCGGTGTGCACCGCGCCGACGTCGGCCCGTACTTCTATGCCCCGACGGTGCTCGACGACGTGCCGGCGCAGGCAGTGGTCGCCCGCGAGGAGACCTTCGGGCCGGTCGTGACGATCACGCGCGTTGACTGCGACGAGGAGGCCGTCGCCGTCATGAACGACACCGAGTACGGCCTGCACTCCGCCGTCTGGTCCCGCGACGTCGGCCGGGCTCGCCGGGTCGCCGCGCGGATCGAGGCGGGATCGGTGGCGATCAACGACGGGTACACGATGACCTGGGGCTCGGTGTCCGCGCCGCTCGGCGGCTGGAAGGCCTCCGGTGTCGGCGCCCGGCACGGGACCGCGTCCATCGACGGCCTCACCCGCCAGCAGACGGTCGTGACCTCCCGGGGTGCCCGGTTCGGTGCCACGCTCGACAGCCTCTACGGCCTGGGTGGTGACACCCCGAGCCGCGTGCTGACCACTGCCCTGGAGGCGATGCGCAGGCTGCGCATGCCGTGATGTGAACGGTCGTCACCGCGCCCGGGTACGCTCGCGCGCATGACGACGCAGCTCCATGCCCTCTGGAAGTCCGCCAACGCCCTACCGGTCATCGGCGGGCTGCTCGGCAAGCGGATCTTCTCCCTGGTCTACTCCTTCAAGGCGCCGTACTTCGGCACCTTCGCCCCGCGCGTGGTCGACATGCGGCCGAACCACGCCGAGGTGGTGGTGCCCAACCGGTGGCGCAACCGCAACCACATCGGCACGGTGCATGCGATCGCCGTCTGCAACGGGCTCGAGATGGCCATGGGCTCGCTCGCCGAGGCCACCGTGCCCGACAACAAGCGCTGGCTGCCGAAGGGCATGGAGGTGTCCTACCTCGCGAAGTCGACCGGCGACGTCACCTGCATCGCCGAGACGGACCAGGCCCAGTGGGACGGCGACGAGCGGGACCTGGCGGTCCGGGTGCGCGGCGTCCTGGCCGACGGGACCGTGGTGGTCGAGGGCACCATCCACCTGTGGGTCACGCCGAAGAAGAAGTGACCCGGTCCTGACGGGGCCGCGGGGACCGCGAAGTTGGCGCGGTCAGCGATCGCGGCGGCGGGCGAGGGAGCGGACCGCCGCCTTCCAGCTCGCGGGCAGCTCCCGCACGTGCCACCAGGCAGCCTGGACGGGCACCGCGCTCGCCGCGCTCACCCCCACGCCGACGGCGTCCAGGCCGGCCTCGACACAGGAGTAGAGGGTGCGGCGCAGGTGGTAGTCCTGCGTGACGACGACGGCGGTGCGCACCCCGAACAGGTCGTAGGCGCGGCGGCACGTGGCGGTGGTGTTGAAGCCCTCGCGGTCCAGCACTATCGCGTCGTCGGGGACACCGAGGTCGTTGTCCAGGAGCCAGCTGCGCATCGAGCCGGGCTCGTCGTACCGCGTGCCGTCGGCGTTGTCGTGCGCGTCGCCGCTCAGGATGACCGTGGGCGCGATACCGGCGCGGTACAGCTCGGCGCCGCCCTCGACGCGGCGGCGCAGGTACGTCGAGGGTGTGCCGTCGCTGCGGAGCCCGGCCCCGAGCACGATGACGGCGTCGGCCTTCTCGACCTCGTTCGCGTCGTGCCGCACGCGGGCGTGGCCGGTGCCCTGCACGACGGCGACCGGGACGACGAAGGCGACGGCGAGCACACCCGCGACGACGGCCGCGACCTTGAGTGGAGTCACGCGGGGAACGCTACCGCGTCCGGACAGGGGCATGTGGTCGGCAGTTCGTCACAAGGTCGGCAGCTCGGACTGCCGACCACCTGACGCCTTGTCGACCACACGGCACCATGCGGGGCGTCACGCCGCCAGAGCCGACAGTTCCGCGGCTAGGTTTGCTTGCGCGTTCGCCTGCCAGCGGGCGGCGCCGGGTGTGGTGCGGAACAGCGGGCCGCCGTCCAGGAGCGTGTGCAGCACCTGGGAACGGCCGGAGCGGAACAGGGGTTCGGGCACGTCGCAGTACTCGGCGCGGACCTGGCGTGTGTACCGCGTGTAGACGGCGGGGTTCCCGCCGAGCACCGCCAGGTCGGCGTCGCTGACCAGGCCGCCGACGACGTCGTCGGGCGCGGGATCGTGGTCCGCCGTGACCATGACCAGGCGCACGATCTCGTTGACGTCCTCGCCCGCGACGCCGGACCCGGCCAGCGGCCCGAGGAGCTCCGCCACCAGCTCGGCCGACCGCTCCTCGTCCTGCTGCGCGACGCCGTCGTGCACCGCGTCGTGGAACCACAGGGCGAGGCGGGCGCGCCAGAGCGAGCGCTCGGAGACGTGCGCCTCGACCGCGATGGAGTCGAGCGCGTCCAGGGCGGCGGCCAGGTGCAGGGTCGTGTGGTAGACCCGGTGCGGCTCGCGCCAACGGTCCACCAGGTTCTCGCCGGCCTTGCGGGCTAGGCCCGGATCGGCCCACAGACCGTCCCAGCGAGTCAGGAGGGCCGCTCGCTTGGCGCGGTTCCGCTCGGCTCCGGAGACCCGCAGGCCGGAGCCCGCCAGCCGCCGGGCCAGATCCCCGCCCTCGACGCCTACCGCGCCCGCCGCGACCAGCTCGTCGTACCGCTCCGCCGGGACGTCGTAGTGGTCGAGGTCGAACGCGCGGTCGTGCACGCCGGCGGCCCGGGCGAAGAGGCGGAGCTCCTGCAGCGACCCGTCGGAGACCAGGTGGGAGAACAGAGTCCCGTGCGCGGGCCAGGCCGGCGGGTCGATGAAGACGGTCACGAGGGCGAGCCTACGCGCGGTCCGACCAGTCGCCTCCCAACGACGGAACGGCCCCGCCGGAGAACCGGCGGGGCCGTTCACCACGAGCCCGGCGCGAGCTCATGGGGATCGGGTCAGGTCACGGCTGGACGAGCCGCCACGGGCTGTGCCGGCTCCCGGGCTCCTCGCCGCGGGTGACCCGCGTCGCCCGGTACCGGTCGCCTTCGTGCACCACGACGTCGCCGCGCGCGAAGATCCGCGACACCGTCCAGACCGCCGTGCCGTCACCGGACCGGATGATCTCCTGCCAGGGGCCGCGCACTGACGTGCCCGGCTCCTTCTGGGTGGACCGGACCGCACGGTAGAAGGCGTCCTCGTGGAACACCTCGTCACCGGCGCGGTACCGCACCGACCCGTCCCAGACCGGCGCGGGCTCGCCCGGCACCTTCGCCAGCACCTCGATCTCACTGACGATCATGTGCGTGTTGTCCCGGGCGGTCATGACCACCCGGACGGCGTCGGCGCGCACCCCGGCGGGCAGGTCGACCACGGGCGCAGCGCCGTCGGAGGTCACCGGAACGGACTCCCCGACGGACTGCCACTCGCCGCCGACTCGGGCCTCGAGCGCCACGGCGCTCGCCCAGCTCAGGTGCGATCCGTCCCGGAAGAAGCGGGTGACGACGCGGGTGACGTCGCGTTCCGCGGGCAGGGTCACGGTCAGCGTGTCCTGCGTGTTCTTGGCGTCGGAGCGCCAGTTGGACCAGCCCTTGTCGCTCAGGTCGCCGTTGATCACTCGCTCGGCCGGATAGCCGGGCTCGGTGTAGGTGGCTGACGCCGTGGTGCCGTCCGCAAGAGCCACGTTCGCCTCGCCCGGCTCGGTGACCAGCACCCGAACCGTCGCGGGCAGTGTCGTGCCGTCCCCGGCGTCGGCGGCCCCGGTCAGCTCGACCACGCCGATCTCGTCGAAGGCGCCGTCGGGAGCCTCGTCCCACGTGACCGGACGCTCCACCTTCGCACCGCCGGCCGCGACAGCGGTGACCACAGCCGGCAGCACCGCCGAGCCACCCACGTATGCCTCACCCCGGGCGGGCAGGGTCCGGTCCAGGGTGTCGACGACGACGGTCGCGATGGCCTCGACCGTGCCACCGGCCGGAACCGCCACGGTGCCGGTGACCTCGACGACCCCGGCCCGCGCCCACGTATCGTCGCCGGGCAGGTCCCAGGTCACGGGCAGTGCGCCGCGCGGCCCGGCCGGGTAGACCGGCGTGACGGTCTGCGGCAGCTCGGGCGTGGTGCCCGGGACGGTGAACACATCGACCGGTTCGGTGCCCAGCACGGTCTCGTCGACGATCGCCCAGCGCTGGTTCGCGTTGGAGTTGGCCAGATACGTGCCGACGGGCGAGCCGTCGGCCCTCGCCTCGCCGCCGACCTCGAGCAGGGTGCGCGATACCGCGTTGACCAGCGTGTACGTGTCGTCCCCCGTGGTGGACAGCACCCAGCGGGCGGCGTCGGGTGTCTCGGCGGGGTCGGCCGGGGCGTCGGCGAGCACCGCGGACGTGTCCGCGCTGACCGCGAGCTGCTCACCGGTGCCGACGTTCGTCACCGCGTAGCGCGTGCGGTGCGTGCCGGAGCCCTCGGGCGCGCCGAGGTCGGTGAGCGTCCACAGCTGCTCAGGGGCGGCGGGGTCATCGGTGGAGATCTGCACGCCGCCGTCGCCGTCGGGGGCCAGCGAGAGGCCGGACTGGACGCCGTCGATCCGGAACACGTGGCTGTCCTGCGCCAGCGGGGCGTCGTCCGCGACACCGGACACGCCGTCCACGAGGAACGTCGTGACCGACTCCGCCGGCACGGTGAGCGTCGCGGCGGTGTCCTGCACCGCAACGGGCTCACCCTCGACGAGGTACCCGTCGACGCTGGTCACGACCGGGGTGACCGTCGCGCCAGGGGCGACGGCGCCGAAATCGGAGAGGTCGAGGGTGACGTCGCGGTCCGCTGTGGTGTCGTTGACGTGCACGACGGTCGCGGCGTCACCGGAGGCGGACACGGCCGCGGTGCTGTCGGTGTCGTCCACGCCGATCAGCCGGTCACCCGGCGTGATGTAGTGCGTGAAGTTCTGGGTGACCCAGTACTTGGTGTTCGTGTAGATGGGGCAGGTCTCCAGCGTGTCCTCAGCGGTGCACGAGAACGGGATCTGGATCTCGCCCCAGTTGCCGCCCTCGGGGCTCTCGCCACCGGGCGCCATGTTGTCGTAGTCCTCGACGGGCTGCCAGAACACCCACGCGGACGGTTCGAGCTCGCGCAGGTCGTCCACGATCTGGTGCGCGCTGCCCAGGCCGGACTCCATCGACTCGAAGTTCTGCCCGGTGGTGGACCAGGAGCCGCCGACCTCGCTCATCCACAGGGGCTTGTCCTCGCCCTTGGCGATGTCGCGCACGGTGGTGCGCTGCCCGGTGCCGTAGGTGTGCACGTTGAGCTGGGAGACCTGGTCACGCACCGCGTCGGGGTACGTGTTCCAGTTCCGCGCGAACGTGCCCGGGTTCGTCTCGTCCATCGCAGAGATCGCGGCGTCCGTCGTCGAGCCGCCGATGGCGTCGGCGAGGGCCGGGATCACCCGCTGCTGCAGGTCCGGACCCATGTGGGCGCCCTCCTGGCGGCCGCCCGTCGGGTTGCCGTCGGCGCCGAGCTGGGTGCCCCAGTAGTTCGTGTTCGGCTCGTTGAACGGGTCGATCGTGTCGACGTCGATGCCGTGCGCGTCCTCGAGCCGCTCGGTCGCGCCGACGACGTAGGCGGCGAAGTCCTCGATGCTCTCGGGCCTGAGCTGGTCGGCGTTCGCGTCGAACCCGCCGGAGACGTACCCGCTGACGGTCTGGAACCAGGGCGGGGAGTTGCTGAAGGTCTCCCAGTGGGTGATGTCGTCCTTGATGCGGTCCACCCACCAGCGCTGCGTGGCGTCGGCGTCCGGGTTCCAGTGCTCGGGGTTCTCCGGGTCCCACCAGTCGTCGTCCTCGCGGGTGGTGCCCTCGGGCGCCTTCCACCATCCCTCGACGTCGGCGCCCGCGCGCAGGTAGTCGGGCACGTCGGGGGCGTTGCCGCCGCCGATGTTGTACCGGGCGATGTTGAGGTTCATCCCGTTCTCGCCGAACAGCATGTCGGCGAGCTCGTTCCTGACCTCGTCCGGATAGTCGCCGGTCGCGTTGGCGAACCATACGAGGCTCGTTCCCCAGCCCTCGAACGGCTCACCCGCGTACGACGGGTCCGGGCGCACGGTCACTCCCGGTGCGGCGGCGACCGACGCGGCGGCGACCGGGCCGGTGTCGGGCTGGGCGGTCGTGGCGGCGGTCGCCGGGGGCATGCCGGCCGCCAGCAGCGCGCTCGCCGTCAGGACGACGCCTGCACGCCGCCGTCCTGCGTTCCTTCTGATCGAGCTCATCGTTGAGCCCTCCTCTCGCGTCGGTGCGACGGTCGGCAACGTGCCGCCCGGATGTTGACGTAAACAACCACGCGTGCGCGCCGTTGTTCACGTCAACATGGATCTAGGTGATCTTCCTCGGCGATGCCGTGGACGTCAAGCCTCCGCCGTCGTCCTCTGGCGACCCGGAGGGCTCAGCCCTCGACGAGCGCCATCGCCTGGCGCGCGATCGCCAGCTCCTCGTCGGTCGGGACGACCATGACGAGAGGCGCCTCCGCCCCGTGCCCGGCCGAGATCACGCGCGCCTCGTCCGACCGGGCCTCGTTGGCCGCCGGGTCGATCGTCAGGCCGAGGAACTTCAGTCCCCGCACCACTCCCGAACGGATGCGGTGGTCGTTCTCACCGACACCGGCGGTGAAGGTCAGCACGTCGATGCCGCCGAGCACCGCCGCGTACGCGCCCACGTACTTGCGCAGCCGGTGCAGGTACACGTCCAGGGCGAGGCGCGCGTCCGGGTCGCCGCTCGCGACGAGCTTCTGCAGCTCGCGCATGTCGCCCACCCCGGACATGCCCAGCAGCCCGGAGCGCTTGTTGAGCAGGGTGTCGACCTCGTCGCCGGACATCCCGCCGCGCACCAGGTGGAAGACGATGCCCGGGTCCAGGTCACCGGAACGGGTACCCATGACGAGGCCCTCGAGCGGCGTCAGGCCCATCGAGGTGTCGACCGGCTCGCCGCCCAGCACGGCCGACGCCGACGCGCCGTTGCCCAGGTGCAGCACGACCTGGCGCAGCGTCTCGGGGCCGCGCCCCTCGGCCGCCAGCTTCTCGACGACGACGGGGTGCCCGGCCACCGCCGACGACACGAACTGGTGCGACGTGCCGTGGAACCCGTAGCGGCGCACGCCGTGCTCGGCGGCGACCTTGCGGTCCAGCGCGTACGTCGAGGCCGCCTGCGGGAGCGTCGTGAAGAAGGCAGTGTCGAACACGGCGACGTGCGGCACGTCCAGCAGCTCGCGGGCCACCTCGATGCCGGTCACGTTGGCCGGGTTGTGCAGCGGCGCCAGCGGGATCAGGTCGCGCACGCCGGCCGCGACGTCGTCGTCGATCAGGGTGGGGGCGCTGAACACCTCGCCGCCGTGCACCACCCGGTGCCCGACGGCGGCGATGCCCGCCTCGGCGAGGGACGGGCCCACCTCGTCGAACAGGCCGATGACGATCCGGAGCGCCTCACCGTGATCGGGCACCGGCAGGTCGCGGACCAGCTTCTCGCCCTTGGCCTCGTGCTTGACCGTTCCGGAAGCCTCGCCGATGCGCTCGACGATGCCAGCGGCGAGGGCCTCGCCGGAGGCGGGGTCGACGAGCTGGTACTTCAGCGAGGAGGACCCGGAGTTGAGGACGAGGACGGTGCTCATGCGGACTCCTTGGTCTCGACAGGCTCGACAGGCTCGACAGGCTCGACAGGCGCGACCGGCGGGGCGGCAGGCTCGTCCTCCGACGCGGTCTGGGCCTGGATCGCGGTGATCGCCACCGTGTTCACGATGTCCTGGACCAGCGCGCCGCGGGACAGGTCGTTCACCGGCTTGTTCAGGCCCTGCAGCACGGGCCCGACGGCGACGGCACCCGCCGACCGCTGCACCGCCTTGTACGTGTTGTTGCCCGTGTTCAGGTCGGGGAACACGAACACGGTGGCCCGCCCGGCGACGTCAGACTCGGGCAGCTTGGACGCCGCGACCGAGGCGTCGACGGCGGCGTCGTACTGGATGGGGCCCTCGACGTCGAGCTCGGGGGTGCGCTCGCGGACGAGCTCCGTCGCGGTGCGCACCTTGTCCACGTCGGCACCCGTGCCGGACGTGCCGGTGGAGTAGGAGAGCATCGCGATGCGCGGTTCCACGCCGAACTGCCGGGCGGTGGCGGCCGAGGAGACCGCGATGTCGGAGAGCTCGTCCGACGTCGGATCGACGATGACGGCGCAGTCGCCGTAGACCAGCACCCGGTCCTCGAGGCACATGAAGAACACCGAGGACACGGCTGACGTGCCGGGCTTGGTCTTGATGATCTCGAACGACGGCCGGATGGTGTGGGCCGTCGAGTGGGCGGCTCCGGAGACCATGCCGTCGGCGAGACCGAGGTGCACCATCATCGTGCCGAAGTAGGAGACGTCGGTGACGATCTCCCGCGCCCGCTCGACGGTCATGCCCTTGTGGGCGCGCAGCCGGGTGTACTCCGCCGCGAACTTCTCCACGTACTCGGGGTCGTGCGGCGACAGCACGCGGGCGGCCTCGATGTCGAGCCCCAGCTCCGCGGCGCGGGCACGGACCGGCTCCTCGGACCCCAGGATCGTGAGGTCCGCGATGTGGCGGGCGAGCACCGTCGACGCGGCACGCAGGATGCGGTCGTCGGAGCCCTCGGGCAGCACGATGTGGCGGCGGTCGGCCCGCGCCCGCTCGATCAGCTGGTACCCGAACATGAGCGGTGTGACCACCTGGGGCCGCGGCAGGTCGAGCCGGGCGGCGAGCGCCGCCGAGTCCACGTTGCGCTCGAACAGCGCACGAGCCGTCTCGACCTTGCGCACGGACCCCTTGTCCACCCGGCCGCGCGTGGTGGCCGCCTGGCGGGCGGCGCGGTACGTCCCGAGCTCGGTGGTGATGATCGGCAGCCTGGGGCGCATCGCCTCGAGCAGCTCGGCGGGGCGGCCCTGGGGGTAGAACCCACCGTTGAGGATGATCCCGGCCAGCGACGGGAACGACGGCGTCATGTGGGTGGCGAGCAGGCCGATCAGGAGGTCGATGCGGTCGCCGGGGGTGATGACGACGGCGCCGTCGGTCAGCCGTTCGAGCAGGTGCTCGAAGCTCATGGCACCGACCTGGAGCTCCAGCGCCTCACGACCGAGCAGCTCCGGGTCGCCGAGCACGAGCGTGCCGTCCACGGCCTCCAGGAGCTGGCCCACCGTCGGGGCCTGCAGGAACGGCTCCTCCGGGATGGTCCACACGGGCAGGTCGGGCTGGGCCTGCGCCAGCAGGGTCCGCACCTCCAGGGCGCTGTGCGTCTCCGCACGGTTGACGACCAGCCCGATCGCCTGGGCGTGGTGCGCCGCCAGCTCGGCGAGGCTCACGTCGGCCAGGGCACGGACGCTCTCGGGGGTGCGCTCGCGGCCCGAGACCACGAGCAGCACGGGCGCACCGAGGTTCGCCGCGATGCGCGCGTTGAACGAGAGCTCGGTGGGCCCGGCGACGTCGGTGTAGTCCGTGCCGAGCACCACCACCGAGTCGCACCGCGCGGCCAGGTCGTGGAACCGGGACACGATGCGGCTCAGCGCGGCGTCCGGGTCGGCGTGCACGTCGGCGTAGGTCACTCCGACGGCTTCGTCGTACCCGACGTCGACGCCGTCGTGCTCCAGGAGGAGCTCCAGGACGTGGTCGCGCCGGCCGCTCGTGTCCTCGGCCTCGGTGGCGCGCGACACGGGCCGGAAGACCCCGACCCGCTGGCCCTGGCGGACCAGCAGGTCGAGGACGCCCAGGGCGACCGTCGACTTCCCGCTCTCGCCCTCGGGGGATGCAATGACGATGCTGCGGGTTGCGCCGGTCACATGCTGCTCCGTGTTCACTGTGCCAGATCTCGCATGGCGATATTTGCTGCTACTCGTTGTCTCCACCGGTGCCGAGCGTAGCGTCAACCTGGCCGCCGTCCGCCAGGTCCTGGGCGTCCGGCCACACCCAGTCCCGTACCTCGGGGATGTCGTCGCCGTGCTCACGGGTCCAGGCACGCGCGCGGAGCCGCGCATCCTGCATGCGCTGACGCAGTCCGGCCTGGGCGCTCCCGAGCGACGGGACCCGGTCGATGACATCGATCACAAGGTGGTACCGGTCGAGGTCGTTGAGCATGACCATGTCGAACGGCGTGGTCGTCGTGCCCTCCTCCTTGTACCCGCGCACGTGGAGGTTCGGGTGGCCCGCGCGACGGTAGGTGAGGCGATGGATGAGCCACGGGTAGCCGTGGTAGGCGAAGATGATCGGCCGGTCGTTGGTGAACAGGCCGTCGAACTGCGAGTCGGTGAGACCGTGCGGGTGCTCGGTGGCGTCCTGCAGCCGCATCAGGTCGACGACGTTCACCACGCGCACCTTCAGGCCGGGCAGCTCCCGGCGCAGGAGGTCGGCCGCGGCGAGCACCTCCAGCGTCGGCACGTCACCGGCGCAGCCCAGGACGACGTCCGGCTTCTCACCGGGCTTCTCGGTGCCCGCCCACTCCCAGATGCCGAGCCCGCGCGTGCAGTGCTCGATCGCGGACTCCATGTCGAGGAAGTTGGGCGCCGGCTGCTTG
The DNA here is from genome assembly GCF_028994775.1 of Promicromonospora iranensis. Taxonomy (GTDB): domain Bacteria; phylum Actinomycetota; class Actinomycetes; order Actinomycetales; family Cellulomonadaceae; genus Promicromonospora; species Promicromonospora iranensis_A. Next base: position 142,021 of record NZ_JAJQMN010000008.1, read on the forward strand.
CCCGCCACCACGACGTTCACGTACTGGCGGCTGCGCAGGCAGTGGTCGTACGTGCTGAGCAGGGTGTTGGCGTCCGGCGGCAGGTAGACCCGCACGATCTCCGCCTTCTTGTTCACCACGTGGTCGATGAACCCCGGGTCCTGGTGGCTGAACCCGTTGTGGTCCTGCCGCCACACGTGGCTGGAGAGCAGATAGTTCAGGGAGGCGATCGGTCGTCGCCACGGGATGTGGTTGGTGACCTTGAGCCACTTGGCGTGCTGGTTGAACATCGAGTCGACGATGTGGATGAACGCCTCGTAGCTCGTCAGCAGCCCGTGCCGGCCGGTCAGCAGGTAACCCTCGAGCCAGCCCTGCACCTGGTGCTCGCTGAGCATCTCCATGACCCGGCCCGCACGGGCCATGTGCTCGTCCACCTCCGGCCCGATGTACTCGGCGTTCCATTGCTTGTCCGTCGCGTCGTACACGGCCTGCAGGCGGTTCGACGCCGTCTCGTCCGGGCCGAAGATGCGGAAGCTGTTCGGGTTCAGCCGGATCACGTCGGTGAGCCACTGGCCCAGCACGCGCGGCGCCTCCGACGTCGAGCCGCCCGGTGACGGCACGTCCACCGCGTACTCGCGGAAGTCCGGCAGGCGCAGGTCCTTGAGGAGCAGCCCGCCGTTCGCGTGCGGCGTCGCGCTCATCCGCAGGTCGCCCTCGGGCGCCAGCCCGGTGATCTCGGGCAGCACACGGCCGTCGTCGTCGAACAGCTCCTCCGGGCGGTACGACTGAAGCCACGCCTCGAGGACCTTCAGGTGCTCGTCGGTGTCGCGGGCGCTCGCGAGCGGCACCTGGTGCGCGCGCCACGACCCCGTCGTCTTCTTGCCGTCGATCTCCTCCGGGCCGCTCCAGCCCTTGGGAGTGCGGAACACGATCATCGGCCAGGCGGGTCGGCTCAGGTCGCCCTTCGCCGCGCGCGCCTTGATCGCGGCGATCTCGTCGAGCACCTCGTCGAGCAGGGCCGCGAACCGGCGGTGCGTCTCGAGCGGCGGCTCGTCCTGGTCGTACCCGCCCTCGAAGAAGTACGGCTTGTGCCCGTAACCGACCATGAGGTCGCGGAGCTCCTGCTCCGGGATGCGCGCCAGGACTGTCGGGTTGGCGATCTTGTAGCCGTTGAGGTGCAGGATCGGCAGCACGACGCCGTCCTGGGCCGGGTTGAGGAACTTGTTCGAGTGCCAGGAGGTGGCGAGCGGACCGGTCTCGGCCTCGCCGTCACCCACCACCGCCGCGACGAGCAGGTCCGGGTTGTCGAAGGCCGCGCCGTAGGCGTGGCTGAGGGAGTAGCCGAGCTCGCCGCCCTCGTGGATCGACCCCGGCGTCTCCGGCGCGACGTGGCTGGGGATGCCGCCCGGGAAGGAGAACTGCCGGAAGAGGCGCTTGACACCCTCGGTGTCCTCGGTGATGTCGCTGTAGACCTCGGAGTAGGTGCCGTCCAGGTACGCCGAGGCGACCAGGCCGGGACCGCCGTGGCCGGGGCCCGTGACGTAGACCGTCTCCTGCTGCCGCTCCTTGATCGCCCGGTTCAGGTGCGCGTACAGGAAGTTCAGGCCCGGCGTCGTGCCCCAGTGGCCCAGCAGGCGCGGCTTCACGTGGTCCCGGGTGAGGGGCTCGCGCAGGAGGGGGTTGTCCAGCAGGTAGATCTGGCCGACCGAGAGGTAGTTCGCGGCCCGCCACCAGGCATGGATGCGCTCCAGGTCGGCAGGTTCGAGCTCGGCGACACCGGTGGCCCGCCATGCGGTGGCCGGGGCGTCGTTGGCTGCGGTCATGGTCATCGCTCACGCTCCTACGGGGAGTGACGTGCGGGATCTGTGCCGGGTTGGCTGCCAGTTCATTCGAACGCAGAACGGCTGGGCACGCGAGACGTGCGGTCTGTGACGAGTCTGACCCGGAGTCACCCGGGCGACCCGTGCGCCGGACACGCCCCCGGCGGTTACCGTTGAGGCTATGCCCGTCAGTGCCCCCAGCACACCCGAGTCGAGGGTGATCGACACCGATCCGCCCCCCGAGCGCCGCACCTTCCTCCAGGTCGCCCGGCAGCCCCGCATGATCGGCCTCCTGCTCGTGTTCGTGCTGGCGGCGTTCGTGTGCGGCCGGCTGGGCGCGTGGCAGCTGGACCGCGCCTACGAGCGTGCGGAGCTGGCCGCGCAGCAGGAGGCCGCCGAGGCCGCCGCTGCGGGCCCGTCGTGGCTGGGGGACGTGCTGGCGCCGCAGCAGAGCTTTCCCGGCGAGCTCGTGGGACGCGAGGTCCGGGTGGCCGGCGAGTTCGAGGCCGCCGGCTCCCTGCTGGTGCCCGGCCGTGCCCTGGACGGGCACACCGGCTACCTCGTCCTGACCCCCTTCCGGGTGTCCGACGACGGCACGGGCGGCGAGTCCTGGGCCGACCTGTCCGGCGCGCCGGTGCTCGCGGTCGTCCAGGGCTGGGTGGCCACCCCCGCCGACGCCGCGGCGCTGGCCCACCCGCAGGGCGAGGTGACGCTGACGGGCTGGCTGCAGGTGGGCGAGTCGACGTCGGGCAGCGCGGCCGTGGTGGACGGGCAGACCGAGCAGATCGCCCTCAGCGCGCTCGTCAACGAGTGGGGCGGCCCGATCTACACGGGCTACCTCGTGGCGACCCAGGGGCCGGGCTCGCCCGAGAGCGGGGGAGTCGCGGCCCTGCCCCGCCCCACCATCGACGGCGGTTCGGGCGCCAACCTGCAGAACGTGTTCTACGCGCTCCAGTGGTGGGTGTTCGGCGGGTTCGCCGTGCTCCTGTGGATCCGCCTGGTCCGCGACGAGATGGCCGGCGGACGCCGGGGCGGCGCACCCACCGACGCCGACACGGGCATCGCCGGACTGCCGTCCGCCTAGCGGTCCAGGCTCTCCAGCATCCGGGCGGCCGCCTGCTCCAGGATCGGACGCGGCATCCCGGCGTTGAGCCGGACGAAGCCGTGGCCCGCGCCGCCGCACTGGCCGCCGTCGACCAGGACGACGTCCGCGTGCTCGCGGAAGTAGCCGGCAATGCCGTCGGCTCCGCCCGGGAGGTCCAGGCCCCGGCAGTCCAGCCAGGCCAGGTACGTGCCCTCGGGGGCGCGGTAGCCGATCCCCGTCCCGTCGAGCAGCTCGCCCAGCCGGGTGACGTTGCCGTACAGGTAGCCGATGGTGTCGTCGAGCCAGTCCCGGCCCTCGGCGTACGCGACCCGGTTCGCCAGGACGCCCAGCGTCGACGCGCCCTCCTCGACCCGTTCGCCCACCTCGTGCCAGATTTTCGCGTCCGCTTCGTTGGACAGGACCATCTGCGCGCACTTGAGACCGGGCAGGTTCCACGCCTTCGAGGCGGAGGTGGCCGTGACGGTGTGCCCCGCCGTCGTCTCGTTCAGGGACGCGTACGGGACGTGCCGACGCCCCGGGTAGACGAGCGGGGCGTGGATCTCGTCGGAGAAGACCCGCCCGCCGTGGCGGTCCACCACCTCGGCGACGGCCAGCATCTCGTCGGGCTCCAGCACGCGGCCGATCGGGTTGTGCGGGTTGCACAGCACCAGCAGGTGGCCCCCCGCGCGGAACGCGGCGTCGAGCGCGTCGAGGTCGTAGCCGTACCGGCCGTCGGCGTCGCGCAGCATCGGGACCTGGATGACCTCGCGGCGCATCTCGCCCGGCAGCGTGAGGAAGGGCATGTACGCGGGAGTGGGCAGGATGACCGGCGAACCCGGGCGGGAGAAGTGCGTGATGGTGTGCTCGAGCGCGGTCAGCACGTCGGGCATCGGGCGCACCCGTTCCGGGTCGACCTTCCAGGCGTACCGGTCCGCGGCGAACGACGCGTACGCGTCGACCATGCCGGCCACCAGGGACGTCGGGAGGTAGCCGAGCATGCTGCGGTCCACGGCGTCGTGCAGCGCGGCGGCGATCGGGGGCGCGACGGGGAAGTCCATCTCCGCGACCCAGGCGCCGATCTTGCCGGGGAAGGCCGTCCACTTGAGGCTGCCGTTCTCGCGGAGCCGGTCGGCAGTGAGGGAGTCGAAAGCGTGGGCGTTCACCTTCGCATTGAATCAGGTGCGCCACGGCTCCCGTTCATGGGTCCAGGGATGCGCAAGGATGGGCGGACGACCACCGTCGGCGCTGGTCCTCGGCTCGTGCCGGACCGTTCTGGTCGGTGACCCGCGATAAGCCCTGAACCGAGAGGACGACGATGACTGACGCCGGACCCTGGACCGGATCCGCCTGGTGGGAGCACCTGGTGCGCGCGGTGCCGCTCGCCGGAGAGGTCGCGCACAGCGAGGTACGTGCCGGGCTCGACGCCGGCCTCGAGGCCGCGCTGATGACCGACGGGTTCGTGATGGAGCTGGTCTCGGCGGAGCTCATGGAGCGGGTCCAGGCCGGGGACGCCGCTGCTCGCGAGGCCATGGTCACGCTGGGTACGGAGCTGGAGGCCGGGCCGCCCGTCGTCAGCGAGGACGTCGTCAGCGCCTACCTCATCCATGTCCCGTCGCCCGGCCAGCGCGGCGGGGAGATCGCCGACGGGCTGGGGCCGCGGGTGCGGGCCGCGCTCGACCAGGACCGCGACCACCGGAACGAGCCGGCGGTCACCGCGTTCCTCGGGCGGCTGATCCAGGCGGTGCCCGCGCTCCGGCCGCTCGCCGACGCCGAACGCTACGGCTACCACGACGAGGTGCTGGCGTACCCGTTCCTCGGCGACGTCGCCGAGCGCGAGATCGCGCTGCTCACCGGCGGCGCGTCCCTCGAGATCGACGACGACTGGTCCGAGGAGGACCGGGCGGAGGCGCTCCGGTTGTTCACGTCCGACGACCCGGATCCCGCGGCGGAGGTGCGGGCGGTCCTCGACCTCCTCGAGGCGGAGCTCGGGGCGGATCCCGACGTCGACCGGCTCATCACCACGGCGTTCGTCGAGATGCTGCCCTACGAGGACGAGCCGGGCACCGAGATCGTCGGTCTGCTCGGGCCCGGCCTGCGGGCGGAGCTGGCCGCGCAGCGGAAGGCGTGACGGCAGGGGGAAGCGACACAGGACGTGGCACAGGGAGACGTGACGCGGCCGGGCTCAGGCCCGGCCGACGGCGTCAGGCCAGGTAGCGCTTCTCCAGCGCGACGAGCTTCGCGTCGGCCTCGCCGTGGATCTTCTTCTCCAGCACGAACGACATCACCGGAACCACGCCGGCGAGCACCATCGTGACGAGGCGGCCGAAGCCCCAGCGCATCTTCGACCACAGGTCGGCGACGGTGACCAGGTACGCCACGTAGATCCAGCCGTGGGCGAACGGCACCCAGGCGATGAACGGCATGACGCCCTCGACGTCGGTCAGCGCACCCAGTCCGTACTTGATGCCCAGCTCGACGCAGAGGATCAGCAGCATGACACCGGTGACGAGCGCCATGAAGCGGTAGCGCGCCATGGCGCCGCGCGCCTTGCGGATCGCGGCGGCGGCGGCCTCGGCGGAGATCTCGGGAGCGGTCTGAGGGGTACTCACAACCATCGAGGATATGCCTTTCCCGAGGGTGGTCCTGCCGCCGGCGGACAAGCCGGTGGATAAAGCGTGGATCGATGTCAGTGGTCCTCCGTACGGTGTTGCTCGTGCGCTCCCTCCCCTTCGCCGATCCCGGCACCCCGCCGCTGCGCGGACCACTCACCCTGCTCCTGTGGCTTGCCCGGAAGCAGGTGCGGGTGCTGCTCGGGGCGATGTTGTTCGGCGTGGTGGGGTTCACCTGCAGCGCCTTCCAGCCGTTCTTCCTGGGCCGGATCATCGACAGCGCCTCCGCGTCCGGGCTGGACCGGACCACGTGGACCTGGGCCGGCGTGATGCTCGGCGTCGGCCTGGTGTGGATCGCGTCCAACGCGATAGGGCACCGGTGGGACATCGCGGCCTGGATGCAGGCGGCGTTCCGCACGTCCCAGCTGGTGACGCGCACCGTGTCGCGGTCGGGGCACAACATCACCAAGGAGCTGCCCACGGGCGAGGTGGTGTCATCGGTCGCCAACGACACGATGCGCATCGGCGAGGTCTTCGCCATCGCCGGGCAGACGATCGGCAGCATCACCACCTACGGCATCGTCGTGGTGCTGATGCTCGACCAGTCGCTCACCCTGGGGCTCGTCATCGCGCTCGGCCTGCCGGTGGTCGCCGCCATCCTCGCCCTGCTGGTCAAGCCGCTGCAGAAGCGGCAGAAGGACCAGCGCGACGCCCAGGGGCGGCTCACCACGCTCGGCGCGGACACGGTCTCCGGTCTGCGGATCCTGCGCGGCATCGGCGGCGAGAAGGTCTTCACGGGCCGGTACCGGACGCAGTCGCAGAAGGTGCGCCAGGCCGGCGTCGACGTGGCGGGCACCCAGTCGGTGCTCGACGCCCTGCAGATCCTGCTGCCGGGACTCTTCATCGCGCTCGTCGTGTACCTCGGCGCGGTCGAGGCCATCGCCGGGCGCATCACCACCGGTCAGCTCGTCGCCTTCTACGGGTACGCGTCGTTCCTGTCGTGGCCGGTGCACCTCCTCGTGCAGTCGGTCAACGTCGTGACCAAGGCGCACGTCGCGGCCGGCAAGGTGGTCAAGGTGCTGCAGGTCGTGCCGGCCACCGGCGCGGACGGGTCGACGGCGCCCATGCCGCCGGCCGGCGTCCCGCTGGTCGACGAGACGACCGGCGTCACGCTCCGTGCCGGTCGGATCGTCGCCCTGGTGAGCGCGGACCCGGACGAGTCGGCGGACGTCGCGATCCGGATGGGCCGCTTCGACGACCAGGGGGAGGCCGGTACCCCGGTCACGCTGGGCGGCGTGCGGCTGGCCGATCTCGACAAGGACGAGCTGCGGGAGCGCATCGTCGTCGCCGACGCGACGCCGTCGCTGTTCTCGGGCAGGCTCGCGGGCGAGCTCGACGTACGGGACTCCGCGGACCGGGAGGCTCTGCTGCGGGCCATGCACATCGCCGACGCGCACGACGTGCTGGACTCGCTGCCCGACGGCATCGAGGGCGAGATCCCGGAGAAGGGGCGCTCGCTGTCCGGCGGCCAGCGGCAGCGGGTGGCACTGGCCCGGGCGTTGCTCACCGATCCCGAGATCCTGGTGCTGATCGAGCCGACCTCGGCGGTCGACGCCCACACCGAGGCGCGTATCGCGCAGCGGCTCACCGAGTGGCGTCGTGGCAGGACCACCCTGATCGTCACGGCGAGCCCTCTGGTGCTCGACCATGTCGACGACGTCATCTTCCTGGAGGACGGGAGCGTCGTCACGCACGGGACGCACCGCGAGCTGCTGGACCTGCCCACCACGGCGGAGGGCGGGCAGGAAGCGGCCCGCTACCGCCGCGTCGTGGGCCGGTCGCTGGACGAGGACCTCGACGCCGAGCTCGACAAGCTGCTGGACGCAGCCAACGCACAGGAAGGAGGCACGGCATGAGCACGGGAAAGATCCTGCCGATCGCCGATGCCGCCGAGACCTGGCGGTACACCCGCACGCTGCTCGCGCGCCACAAGTCACCCCTGATCATCATCACCGTGGCGAACACGGTGGCTGCCCTGGCCGGCCTGGTCGGCCCGCTGGTGCTGGGCAAGCTCGTCGACGCGGTCATCGGCGGGACCACGATCGAGGTGGCGCGCAACCTGGTGCTCGTCGCGGTCGCGGCCGTGGTGCTGCAGGCGCTGATCACCCGGTTCGCGCAGCGGCGCGCCATGGTGTTCGGCGAGACCGTGTTCGCCGACATGCGTGAGGAGTTCGTCGAGACCGTCACCGCGCTGCCGCTGTCCACGGTCGAGACCGCGGGCACCGGCGACCTCATCGCCCGCACCACGCGCGACATCAGCCGGATCCAGAACGCGGTGCGCTTCGGCGTGCCGCGCCTGGTGATCGCCGTGGTCACCCTCGTGCTGACGGTCGTGATGAGCATGGTCGTGTCACCGCTGGTGGCGCTGGGCATGTTCGTCGGTGTCCCGGTGCTCGTCGCGGTGGCGCGCTGGTACCTCAAACGAGCAACGCCTGCCTACCAGCGGGAGTCCGCGGCGTACGCCCGGCTCGACGGCACCGTCACCGAGTCCGTCGAGGGCGCACGCACCATCGACGCTCTGCGGATCGGCCGCCGGCGGACCACGCGCGGCGACGACGACCTGCAGGAGGCGTTCGAGGCGGAGATCGGCACGCTCAACCTGCGGACCGTGCTGTTCCCGGGTGTGGACTTCGCGTTCATGCTCGCGCCCATCACGGTCCTCGTGTGGGGCGGGTTCCTCGCCTCGGAGGGCACGGTGACCATCGGCATGGTCGCCACGATCGTCATGTACGCCTACCAGCTGCAGGGCCCGATCTGGGAGCTCATCTTCTGGCTCGACGAGATCCAGGTGGCCGCGACGTCCCTGTCGCGGATCATCGGCGTCCGGCTGGTGCCCGCCGACCGGACGGCCGGCGACGCGCAGCCCACCGACGAGCACGTCCAGGGCACCGGGGTGCGCTACGCCTACCGCGAGGGCACGGACGTGCTGCACGGCATCGACCTCGACCTCAGGGTGGGGGAGCGGCTGGCGATCGTCGGGCCGTCCGGCTCGGGAAAGTCGACCCTCGGCCGCATGCTGGCCGGCATCCACCCGCCCACCGGCGGGCAGGTGCTGGTCGGTGGCGTCCCGCTGGTGGACCTGCCGCTGGAGGAGCTGCGCAAGCACGTGGCGCTCGTCACCCAGGAGCACCACGTGTTCGTCGGGTCACTGGCGGAGAACCTGCGGCTCGCGAAGATCGACGCGGATGACGACGAGCTGATGGGTGCGCTGCGGGCGGTCGACGCGCACGGCTGGGTCGAGTCGCTCGACGACGGCCTCGCGACGGAGATCGGCTCGGGCGGCTACAAGCTCACTCCGGCGCAGGCGCAGCAGATCGCGCTCGCGCGCCTGGTGCTGCTCGACCCACACACGCTCGTGCTCGACGAGGCCACCTCGTTGCTGGACCCGCGCGCGGCCCGGCACCTGGAGCGTTCGCTCAACGCGGTGCTCGAGGGGCGCACGGTGGTCGCCATCGCGCACCGCCTGCACACGGCGCACGACGCCGACCGTGTGGCGGTGCTGGACGGTGGCCGCATCACCGAGATCGGCCCGCACGACGAGCTGGTCGCGGCAGGCGGCGAGTACGCGAAGCTCTGGCACAGCTGGCAGCACGAGTGACGCGGCGGTGTCCAGGGGAGAGGTCCCCACTCGGTTTCCGTGCGTCGGGGCGCCGGATGTGGAACCTTCTCCCGGTCGGCCGCCACAGGGCCGGCATCTCACGAGAGGGAGTCGCATGAGGCGAACGTCGGGTCGGGTTGTCGCGCTGCTGGTGGCGGGGGTGTTCGCACTGAGCGGGTGCACCACCGGATCAGGGGACGACGCGGCGGGCGACGGCTCAGCGGGCGGCGAGCCGGCGGCCCCTGTCGAGGCGACCGGCTCCGCACGGACCGTGACCGGATCCATGGCCGAGACGACGGCGGACGTGCCCGGCGACGCGGGGATGCCCGGCACGCTGACCCTCACCCTGCGTGCGGTCGACGTGTCCGAGCAGACCATGACGGTGCGCTGGGCGCTGCGGTGGGACGGTGACGACGCCGAGCCGGACGCGGCCCTGTCCTACTACGACATGGGCCTCGGTACGGCGGTGAGCGTGATCGACCCGACCAACCTCAAGGCGTACCGGCCGTTCTGCACCGACGGCACATGGAAGGGCGAGGCGGTCGACGCCGTCCGGTGCAAGGCCTCGATGCTCGCCTCCGCACGTGACGAGGTGGGCAGCAAGTTCCCGAACCACGGCACGGTCGAGGGGTGGGCGTCGCTGCCCGCGCCGGAGGGTCGTCCGGCGACCGTCGACGTGATGCCGATCGAGGGCCTGCCCGGATTCACCCAGGCCGAGGTGACCTACCTGGACGGTGACTCGTGACCCTGGCGGCAGGCGCGCTGGCGGCGGTGCTCGCCCTCGGCGTGGCCGGGACGGACGGGACGGCGGCACCCACGCCGTCGGCCGACCCGGCCCTCATGGCGGAGATCGCCGAGCGGCAGCAGGCGGACCTCGAGGAGCTCTCGTCGGTGACGGTCACGGACGCGATGCGCGCCGCCGCGACCCTCGACCTGGTGGAGGAGGACGCCACCTGGGATCTCCTGGCGGAGGACGCCACCTGGGACCTGCGTCCGGACGACTCCACGACCCCGCTCGAGACGGTGATCGAGGAGGACGAGACGACGACGGTCCGCCTGACGTCCGACCTCCTCTTCCAGTTCGGCAAGCACCAGATCACGCGAACCGCCGGCGCGGCTGTCGGTGACCTGCTCGACGAGATCCCCCAGGACGCGAAGGTCGCCGTGGACGGTCACACCGACTCGATCGGTGAGGACCGGTTCAACCAGGAGCTGTCGGAACGCCGTGCCGACGCCGTCGCCGACGTTCTTCGCACCGCCCGCCCCGACCTGCGCCTGACGGTGAAGGGCCATGGCGAGGGGCGGCCCATCGCGGAGAACATCGTGGACGGCAAGGACAACCCGGTGGGGCGGGCCAAGAACCGACGGGTCGAGATCAGCTACGACGCGCCCACGGGCTGACCGAGGCCCGTGGAGATACGGGCGGCGGCGTCCCGCACCACGGGCACGAGGGCCTCGAGCCGCTCGGGCGGCATGTACGGGCGGGTCGCCGTGACGCTCACGGCCGCGACGATCGAACCCGACGCGTCCCGTACCGGGGCAGCGACGCAGAGGATCCCGGGCTCGTTCTCCTCGAGGTCGAAGGTGACGTCTCGTCCGGCCGAGATCTCCATGACCCGGACGAACGTGTCGGCGGTGAGCACGTCTCGCGCGAGGCCGTCGCCGCCGTCGGCCGTCGCCCCGGCGGGACGTTCGGCGACGAACTGGGCGCGCCACCGTGCCGGGCTGTCGAGGAGCAACGCCTTGCCGATGCCGGTGCGGGTCAGCGGCATGCGATGCCCGATCTGGGAGCGCATCACCGCCCCGCGCGTCCCCGGGATCTTGTCGAGGTAGAGCACCTGTCCGCGGTCCTCGATCGCGAGGTGGACCGTGTCGTGCACCCGCTCGGCGAGGGCGCGCAGGACCGGTGCGGCCACCCCCGTCACCGGGTTCTCCTGCAAGGCCTGGTAGCCGAGCTCGATCAGGGCGGGACCGAGCGCGTACGCGCCGTCGTCGAGCTGGCGGAGATAGCGCGTCGCGAGGAGCAGCTGGAGCAGGCGGTGGGTGGTGCTGCGGCTCACCCCTGTCTCCTCCGCGATCTCCCGCAGCCGTGTCCGGCCGCATGCGACGGCGTTGACGACGGCGATGCCGCGGGCGAGCGTCTGCGTACCCGGAGGAGGGTCGGACAGTACGGCCATCGGGTCAGGCTATCCCGATAATAGGGACGCGGTGCGAATAATCGGGACGCTGGCCCTAACGTCCGGAACATGGCTCACGACGCACCGCCGCGCGACGCCGCGCTGGTCGCCCTCGACTGGGGCACCACCTCGTTCCGCGCCTGGCTCATGGACGGCACGGGGTCGGTGCTCGACGGCGTCCGGACGGACGACGGCGCCCTCACGGTCTCGGGGCGGACGGACTCCCCCCAGGACCGGGCCGCCGCGTTCGAGGAGACCTTCACGCGCCTGTGCCGCCCCTGGCTCGACGAGCACCCCGGCGTGCCGGCGCTGTGCGCTGGGATGGCCGGCTCGAACCACGGCTGGGCCGAGGCCGGGTATCTCGACGTCCCTGCGGAGCTCGGCGACCTCGCCGGGCGGCTGACCGTCGTGCCGGCCGGGGACTCGGTGGTCCACATCGTGCCCGGGCTGCGGGCCACCGGCGCGGACCCGGACGTCATGCGCGGCGAGGAGGTCCAGCTCGCCGGCGCGCTCGCCGTGACGGCCGACCGGCCGGAGACGGTGGTGCTGCCGGGCACGCACTCCAAGTGGGTGCGCCTGGACGGCTCCCGCGTCACCGGCTTCACCACCGCGATGACCGGCGAGCTCTACGCCCTGCTGATGCGGGACAGCATCCTCGCGCGGCTCGCGACGGGAGAGCCCGGCACCGAGGTCACCGACGCGTTCACCCGCGGGCTCGACACCGAGGCCGCGCAGGGGGACGAACGCGCGCTGACCGCTCTGCTCTTCACGGCGCGGCCGCTCGTGCTCGCCGGCCGGCTGGACCCCACGGAGGTGGCCGACTACGTCTCCGGCCTGCTCATCGGCACCGAGGTCCGGCACTCGCTGCGCGGCGCCTCGTCCGGCGTCGTCGCGCTGTGCGGGCCACCGGCGACCCAGCATCGTTATCGCTGCGCGCTGGAGCGCGGCGGCGCGACCGTCCGCACGGTCGGGGAGGACGCCGCCGCCCACGGGCTCTGGCGCGTCGCACTGGACGCCGGCCTGGCGCCGGCAGGCCCGAACCTGTCCACCCCGAGCACCGAGGAGCAGCCCGCATGACCACCCAGCCCACCGGCCTCGTGGCCATCCTTCGCGGCGTGACGCCCGACGACGCGGTCGCCGTGGCTGAGGCGGTCCTCGACGCCGGCTTCGACGCCGTCGAGGTGCCGTACAACTCCCCGGAGCCGCTCGAGTCCATCCGGCGGATCCGGGCGGCCGGCCCGCCAGACCGCCGCGTGGGGGCGGGCACCGTCCTCACCCCGGACGACGTGCGCCGGGCCGCCGACGCGGGCGCGTCCCTCATCGTCTCCCCCAACACCCGGGCGGACGTCGTCGCGGAGACCGTGCGGCTCGGCCTGGGGAGCTACCCCGGGGCGGCGACGCCGACCGAGGCGTTCGCCGCGCTCGACGCCGGTGCGCGCGCCGTGAAGCTGTTCCCGAGCACGACCATCGGCATCGACGGCATGCGGGCCTGGGCGAGCGTGCTGCCGCCCGGGACGGAGCTGGTGCCCGTCGGTGGCGTCGACACCACCAACCTCGCTGCCTGGGCGGCCGCGGGCGCGGCCGGCGCAGGGGTCGGTACCTCCCTCTACCGGCCGGGCGACGCGCCGGCGACGGTCGGCGCGCGAGCCGCGGAGCTCGTCCGGATCTGGCACGACCGCTGAACCCGCACCACCTGAACAGACTGAGAGGCACGCCGTGAAGATCACGTCGATGACGACATTCGCCCTGCCGCCGCGGTGGCTCTTCCTCAAGATCGAGACCGACGAAGGGATCGTCGGCTGGGGAGAGCCGGTTCTCGAGGGCCGGGCCGCCAGCGTCGCCGCCGCCGTCGACGAGCTGTCGGACTACCTGATCGGCAAGGACCCCCGCCGGATCGAGGAGCACTGGACGGTGCTGTACCGCGCCGGGTTCTACCGCGGCGGCGGCATCCACATGAGCGCGCTCGCCGGTATCGACCAGGCGCTCTGGGACATCAAGGGCAAGGCGCTCGGCGTGCCCGTGCACGACCTGCTCGGCGGCCGGGTGCGCGACCGCATCAAGGTCTACTCGTGGATCGGCGGCGACCGCCCCGCCGAGACGGCGGCCGCCGCGAAGGACGCCGTCGAGCGGGGCTTCTCCGCGGTCAAGATGAACGGTCCCGAGGAGCTCCAGTACCTCGACTCGCGCGACAAGGTGGAGAAGGTGGTCGCCAACGTCGCGGCGGTGCGCGAAGCGGTGGGGCCCGACATCGGCATCGGCGTCGACTTCCACGGACGCGTGCACCGCCCCATGGCGCGCGTGCTGCTCGACGCGCTCCAGCCCTTCCATCTCATGTTCGTCGAGGAGCCGGTGCTGTCCGAGCACGTCGACGGCATCGCGGACGTGCTGCGGAGCTCGGCCACGCCGATCGCACTCGGGGAGCGGCTGTACTCGCGGTGGGACTTCAAGGACGTGATCACCTCGGGCGTGGTCGACATCATCCAGCCCGACCTCTCCCATGCCGGCGGGATCACCGAGGTCCGCAAGATCGCGGCGATGGCCGAGGCCTACGACATCGCCGTCGCCCCGCACTGCCCGCTCGGCCCCGTGGCCCTGGCCGCGTGCCTCCAGCTCGACGCCGTCGCCTACAACGCGGTGATCCAGGAGCAGAGCCTCGGGATCCACTACAACACCTCGAACGACCTGCTCGACTACATCGCCGACCCGACGGTCTTCGCCTACGAGGCAGGCTCCGTGGCCATTCCGCAGGGGCCAGGCCTCGGCATCGAGGTCAACGAGGACTACGTCCGCGAACGCGCCGCGGAAGGGCACCGCTGGCGCAACCCCGTCTGGCGGCACGCCGACGGCTCGTTCGCCGAGTGGTGACGGGGCGGCCTCGGAGGTGCGGGACATTACACAGGTGCGGGGCGCCCGGCCGCCGTCCGGCACATAGACTTGGCGGGTGACGTCACCCGCCACCGCTGGTTCAGGCCAGCCAGAGAGCCAGCCCCAGACCCCCCGCCCGGTCATCGTCGTCGACTTCGGCGCGCAGTACGCCCAGCTCATCGCGCGCCGGGTGCGCGAGGCGAAGGTGTACTCGGAGATCGTGCCGCACACGTTCACGGTCGAGCAGATGCTCGCCAAGGACCCGGCGGCCATCATCCTGTCCGGCGGCCCCTCCTCCGTGTACGCGGCGGGCGCCCCGTTCGTGGACCCCAAGCTGTTCGAGGCCGGCGTGCCGGTCATGGGCATCTGCTACGGGTTCCAGGCCATGGCGCAGGCACTGGGCGGCGAGGTGGCCCAGACCGGTCTGAGCGAGTACGGCGGCACCGAGGTCGAGGTCTGCGCCTCCGGCGTGCTGCTCGCCGACACACCGGAGCACCAGACCGCGTGGATGAGCCACGGCGACGCCGTGCACAAGGCCCCCGTCGGGTTCGAGGTCCTCGCGACGTCGAGCGGCTCGCCCGTCGCGGCCTTCGAGGACACCAGCCGTCGTCTGTACGGCGTGCAGTGGCACCCCGAGGTGAAGCACTCGGCGCACGGCCAGACCGTGCTCGAGCACTTCCTCTACGAGGGCGCCGGGCTGCGGCCCGACTGGACCCCCGGCAACGTCATCGCCGACCAGGTCGCCGCCATCAAGGCGCAGATCGGCAGCTCCCGCGTCATCTGCGCGCTGTCCGGCGGCGTCGACTCGGCGGTGGCCGCGGCGCTCGTGCAGCGGGCCGTGGGCGACCAGCTCACCTGCGTGCACGTCGACCACGGCCTCATGCGGGCCGGCGAGGTCGAGCAGATCGAGAACGACTTCGTCGCCTCGACCGGCGTGCGCCTCATCGTCCGCGACGAGAAGGAGCGCTTCCTGACGGCGCTCGCGGGCGTCAGCGACCCGGAGACCAAGCGCAAGATCATCGGCCGCGAGTTCATCCGCGTCTTCGAGGACGCGCAGCGGGACATCGTCGCCGAGGCCGGCGAGCACGGCGAGGACGTGAAGTTCCTGGTGCAGGGCACCCTGTACCCGGACGTCGTGGAGTCCGGCGGCGGCGAGGGTGCCGCCAACATCAAGAGCCACCACAACGTGGGTGGCCTGCCCGACGACCTGGACTTCGACCTCGTCGAGCCCCTGCGGACCCTGTTCAAGGACGAGGTCCGCGCGGTGGGCCGCGAGCTCGGCGTGCCCGAGGAGATCGTCTCCCGCCAACCGTTCCCCGGTCCGGGCCTGGGCATCCGGATCGTCGGCGAGATCACCGCCGAGCGACTCGAGATCCTGCGGCGGGCCGACGCGATCGCGCGTGAGGAGCTCACCAAGGCCGGGCTGGACAAGGAGATCTGGCAGTGCCCCGTGGTGCTGCTCGCCGACGTGCGCAGCGTCGGCGTCCAGGGTGACGGCCGCACGTACGGTCACCCGATCGTGCTGCGCCCGGTGTCGTCCGAGGACGCGATGACCGCGGACTGGACCCGCCTGCCCTACGACGTGCTGTCGACGATCTCGACGCGCATCACCAACGAGGTGCGTGAGGTCAACCGCGTGGTGCTCGACGTGACGAGCAAGCCGCCGGGCACCATCGAGTGGGAGTGATCTCCTGCGGCCCCGTCCCTCTCCTGGGGCGGGGCCGCGGTGCTGTGCGGAGGCTCATCCGCCGCTGAGCCGTGCCCAGCTCAGCCCGACGACGGCGCCCAGCAGCATGTACGGCCCGAAGGCGATGCCGGTCTTCCAGCCCGCCCGCCGCCCGAGCAGCAGGACGATCGCGACGACACCGGCCAGGATGTGCGCGGCGAAGACGCCGACCAGGAGCGTGGTCCAGGAATGCCAGGTCAGGACCACGCCGAGGCTGAGGGCGAGCTTGACGTCCCCGTACCCGATGCCGCCGCGCGGCGCGACGTGGTACAGCAGCTGGTAGACGGCGAAGAACGCCAGACCGCCCAGCGCCGCCCGCCCGAGCGCAGCCCAGTCGCCGGTGCCGAGCGCTGCCAGGGCGAGCAGCGCCGCCATCGCCCAGGTGAGGGGATAGACCAGGGCGTTCGGCAGCCGGTGGGTGCGCGCGTCGATGACGCCGAGCGCCGCGCCCACGACGGCCAGCACGACGTACGCGGGCGTGAGCCAGCCCGGACCGCTCGCCCAGACCGCCCAGGCCACGGCCAGTGCGGCGACCACCGCGATGGTTCCCGCGTACGGCAGCACCTCGCCCCGGGCCCGCCGGTACAGCCGGACGGCGAAGGGCGCGGCCGGGCTGGTCGCGGGGGGTTCGGTGGGGCTCACCGGCCGAGGCTACCGGCGCCCGTCCGGCCCCGCACCACACCGGGCGAGGGGATGGGCCGAACGTAGGGGTGATCGTCGCATGACGGCGGAGAGTGCGACCAGGCCTACGTTCGGCCGGGGGCTGTTGTCAGGGCCGCCGCCTCCTGGTAGGTCCGCTCCGTCGCGACCAGCACCTCCGGCCAGTCCACGCCCGACGG
Organism: Promicromonospora iranensis; assembly: GCF_028994775.1. Lineage (GTDB taxonomy): Bacteria > Actinomycetota > Actinomycetes > Actinomycetales > Cellulomonadaceae > Promicromonospora > Promicromonospora iranensis_A. The sequence continues at coordinate 158,778 of NZ_JAJQMN010000008.1, forward strand.
CGGTATCGCGGCTCGCTCCAGCAGCCCGTCGAGCAGGCCCGGCTCGGCCACGAGCCGCACGAGTGCCGAGGTGAGTGCGGCGTCGTCGGGGACGAGGAGGCCAGTGGCGCCGTCGACCACCCGCTCGGCCACGCCCGAGTCGCTGTGGGCGATCACGCCGAGCCCCGCGGCCTGCGCCTCGAGCGCGGCGATCCCGAAGGCCTCGGCCGGGGAGGGTGCGACGAAGACGTCGGCGCGCGCATAGAGCCGCTTGAGCTCCGTGCTGTTGAGACGGCCGGGCAGGGAGACGACGTCGTGCAGCCCGTGCTCCGCGACGAACCGGCGTGCGGCCGCCCGCTCCGGGCCGTCCCCGGCGAGCGTCACGAACAGTGCTCCGTCGGGGAGCCGGGGCACCACGTCGGCGACCGCGGCGAGCAGCGGCAGCATCCGCTTGCGCGGGGCGAACCGGGCAGCAGCCACGAAGTGCACGCCTGAACCCTCGGGCCGCGCCTGGCGCTCGGTACGCGGCACCCGCCAGGCATCCAGGTCGAGACCGTTGGGCAGGATCGCGACGTCGGCGCCGCCGGCCCTCGTCCCGCCGGCTCCTGTCCCTGCCCCCGTCGCGCCGGTGCCCCGGCGCACGAGCCGCCGCAGCGGCGCCGCCGTCAGCTCGCTCACCGCCGACCACCGCACGGGCAGGCGCGACCAGCGGACCACGGCGTCGGCCGCGGCGAACAGGCGCCAGGCGCCGCCCCACACGCTGTGCACGGTCAGCACCGCGGGCAGCCCCAGCCGGGTCACGGGTCGCAGCGCGGCCTGCACGGTCGGTGCGAGCACGCCCATGTGCAGGTGCACGACGTCGGGCCGCTCGCCCCGTGCGATCGCCGCCCGGAGGCGGGCGGTCAGGTGGGCGGTGGAGCGGGGGTGGATCGGCCAGCCGCCCGGGATGCGCGCGGCGATGCGGTGGACGGTGACGCCGTCCTGGACGGTGGTGCTCACTCCGTGCGCGCCGGGCGCGGCCGGCGTGGTGGTGATGACCTCCACGTCGTGGCCGGCCGCCGCCTGCTGGCGGGCGAGGCGGCTCACCTGGGCCTCGATCCCGCCGAGCAACGGGAGATAGGTGTCCGACACGTGAGTGATACGCACGCTGGTCATCCTCGCACCCGGGGCGTCCGCGGGTGCGGCGTACCGGGAGCCGGCGCAGGAAGATCCCGTCCGCGACACCTGGCCGAGCGGGCCCTCGGCGAGGGCGTCGCTCGGCACGTCGGTGGTCGCGTCCGGGATCTGCGTCCTGCGGGGTCCGGCTCGGGGCCGCGGGGTGCGGCGGCGAGCGGTCCGGTGAGCACCGCGGGCGGGCCGGGCCGCCCTAGCGCCGGCGGAGGCTGGAGACCACCGAACCGACGACGAGGATCACGCCCGCCGCGCCCAGCAGCACGATCAGCGCGACGCCCAGGTCGAACATCACGCCCGCGGAGACTGCGAGGATGCCGAGCCCGACCGCGATCACGATCAGCCCCCACACCGCCGTCCCGACCCGCGGGCCGCGCCGCACGGAGGCCTGCGCGGGCTGGACCTGCTGGACGGCCTGCCCCTGGGCGGGCTGGGACTGTGCCGGTCGTGGCTGCGCGGTCTGTGCGGTTCCGGTCTCGGTGCCCGACGGCGGAGCGGTCGCCTCGGGCGTGTCCGGCACCTCGGGCGCGGGGTCGCGCAGCGGGGCGAGCGGGTCCGAGTCGTCGTGGGTCGGGGCGTCCTGGACGGCGGCCGCTGCCGCCTCCTGCTCCTGTGCCCGTGCCGCGGCGACGCCGTAGGCCGGGTGCACCTCGCCCTCGGGTGCGGGTCCCTGGGGGAGCTGCTGGGTGGCCTGGGCGATCTCCTGCGTGGGCGGGGTCTCCGCCGCGGGCAGCACCTCGGTGGTGTCGGGGTCCTGCGGGTTCTTGTTGTCCATGGTTTCGCTCGTGTCCTGGCCCTCGGGCCGGCTCGGGGTCTTGCTCGGGTTCTTGTGGTCGCTCGTGTGCTCGGTCATGGCGCGCTCCCTCACTTGGTCTCGCTCACGATGACTTCGCCCGCGCCGGCCTCGATCTGGAGGCTGAGCACCGCGCCGTCCTCACCGACCTCGTCGCTCGCGAAGTAGTTGTTGCTGTTCATGCCGCTGGCGGCGCGGTCCTGGTCGTCGACCCGCCACTGGACGGTGCCCGCGGCGACGTAGGCGTCCGCCTCCACCGCCACGTCGTCCGGCACCATCACGACGGTCTGGCCCGCGCCGAGCTGGATCGGCACGACCACCGGCGCACCCGGCTCGACCTCGGCCAGGTCGAGCTCCGTGAGGTCGATGACCGGGTCGCCCCACTGGACGTAGAAGCCGTTCTCCGCCTCCCGCACGGTCTGCACCGTGACGGTGCCCTCGGTGATGGTGACCGCGTCCGGGTTGTCGGGACCCGACATGCTGCCCTCGATCGCACGACCGCTCGAGATCGCGTCGTCCGCCCAGTACGGGCCGACGGCCCCGGCGACCATCACGTAGGTGAAGCCGAACAGCATGGCGACGATCGCGAAGAACCCGAGGATGCCGCTGGTACGACCGCGCATGGCGGAGACGAGGATCGCGATACCGAGCGTCACGGTCCCGACACCCAGCCAGACCGCCGCGACCTGGGCGGCGTCGTCCGGCAGGCCGGAGGCGTTCAGCCGGTGCAGGCCCAGGAGCAGTGCGCCGGTCAGCAGGATGACACCCACCGTGATCCCGACGGTGGTGCCGCCCGGGCCACGGTGGGCACGGGCCGGCGGCGGGGTGTAGGTCGGCTGCGGCGGGGACGTCGGGGTCGGCCCGGACCGGTACGGCGCCTGCGCCGGGCGGTAGGGGGCAGGGCTCGCGCCGGTCGCGTAGACCAGGCCGTCGGACCTGCGGTAGTCCACCGGCGGTGCGGGCGTGAAGTGGGCGGTGGCGCCGGGGTCACCGGGACGCTGGGGCGCAGCGGGACCGGTCGGCGTACCGGGGGTCGGTGCACCCGGGGTAGGAGCTCCCGGAGCCGGCGTACCGGCGGCGAACGTCCCAGGTGCCTGCATGCCGGGTGTGGGTACGCCCGGTGCTCCGGGGACCAGGCCGCGACGGGCCGCGGAGGTGTCGCGGCGCCGCTGCACACCCTGCACGATCAGGTAGAAGACCACACCCAGCACGGCCAGCCAGAAGAAGAAGCCGAGCCACTCCCAGCCGCCGTCGTCCCACCAGCCGCCCGGGCCGCCCCAGGCGAAGCCGGTCAGGAACACGGCCACCGAGCCGAGCATCGCCACGTCGAAGTCGCCGCGGGCCGCCTCCTGGAGGTGGATGCGGCCGTCGCGCTCGGGGAGCAGCGCCCAGCCGATGCCGTAGAGGATGAGGCCGAGCCCGCCGAGGAAGAAGCTCACGATCAGGATGCCGCGGACCAGCAGCGGGTCCCAGCCGATCCGCTCGGCGACGCCGCCGGCGACGCCGCCCACCCAGCGCTGGTCGGAGCGGGGGAACAGAGCACGGCGGATCGATGCGAAGAAGCCGGACTCCGGGTAGGGCTTCTGCCCGGAGGTGGCGGGTGCAGGATCGACCGTCGGGTCGGTCGCTGGATCGGCAGCCGGCTCGAAGGCCGGGCCGGCGTAGTTGGTGTCCGGGCCGACCGGTCTGGCGTCGGCCGAACCGCCCGGCTGGTTCGTGGCGCCCTCAGGACGCGTCTCGTCGGTGCTCATGCCTCCATGCTGGTCGACGGGCGCTCGCTCCGGCATCGGGACCTGCCCTGAACCAACCCTGGTTCCCCCTGCTCGGCACCCTGAGATCGAGGCTCATCCGTGTTCAGGGGGGCCTGGACATGTGACGATCAGGGTGTGAACCAGAGACTTACCCTCCGCCGGCCGGGCAAGGCCGGACCGGGATACAGCGGCCGCTGGGTGGCCGGCGTCGCCGCGGGCCTGGCGGCGCACACGGGCGTGCCCGTGTGGCTGGTCCGGCTCGGGTTCCTGGTCCTCGTGTGGTTCGCGGGCGCGGGCCTCGTGGCCTACGTCTTCTGGTGGGCCACCGTGCCCGCCGGGGTCCCCACGGTGCCCGACGACACGGTCCCCGTCGACCGGCGCCGGCTCGCGCCGCGCCTGACCACCGACGCGAACGCCGACGCCGGCGCCGCCGACCGTGCGGCATCCCTCGTCGACCGGCTGCGGCTCTCCGGGCCGGTGTCCCGGCTCGCGGTCCGCGACATCTGGATCGGTGTGGTCCTGCTGTCGAGCGCCGCGCTGATGATCGCGCTCCGCGCGGACTGGGACCCGGTCGCATCCTGGGTGCTGCCGGCGCTCATCGGCCTGGGCGGCGTCGCGCTGGCCTGGAGCCAGGTCGACGCGACCGAGCGGGACCGCTGGGTGGGTGGCTCGAGCACCGGCCTGCGGTCGCGGACGGCGCTGCTGCGGCTCGCCGGCGGCGTCGTGCTGACCATGCTAGGTGTCCTGATGCTGGTCGGGCAGGACACTCCCGCGAGCGTGCTGATGCAGGCCACCATCGCGTCGGTGGCGATGGTGGCCGGCATCGCACTCGTCTCGCTGCCCTGGTGGTTCCGGCTGGTGCGCCAGCTCGGTGACGAGCGTGCCGCCCACGCCCGCGAGGCCGAGCGCGCCGACATCGCCGCCCACCTGCACGACTCGGTGCTCCAGACCCTCGCCCTGATCCGCGCTCAGGCGTCCGACCCGGAGGCCGTGTCCCGCATGGCCCGCGCCCAGGAGCGTGAGCTCCGTGGCTGGCTCTACGACGACCGGCAGGAGCCGGGCACGTCCGTGGCCGCCGAGCTGAAGGAGCTCGTCGCCGAGATCGAGGACGCCGTGGCGCCGCTCACCGTGGAGACCGTCGTGGTGGGTGACTGCCCGCCGACCGAGGCCACCTCGGCTCTGCTGCAGGCGGCTCGCGAGGCGCTGCTCAACGCGTTCAAGCACGGTGCGCCGCCCGTGTCCGTATACCTTGAGGTCACCGACGCCGTGGCCGAGGTGTTCGTCCGCGACCGCGGCGACGGCTTCGACCTCGAGGAGATCGCGCAGGACCGGTTCGGCGTCCGGGAGTCGATCCTCGGCCGGGTCCGCCGTCGGGGCGGCACCGCCGAGGTGGTCAGCCGGCCCGGCTGGGGTACCGAGGTGCGGCTCCGGATGCCGGTGGACAAGCCGGCGAACGGCGACAAGAAGACCGAGAAGAACGAGAAGAACGGCAGGGCGCGGGCCACGGCGGGCCCGGGTGCTGCGCCCACCACGGCGGAAGGTGCGACGAGATGACAACCCAGGCGACGGCGGCAGGCGGCGGGCTGGTGCCGCTCCCGGTGCCCGTGGTGCTCGTGGACGACCACCATCTGTTCCGCACGGGCGTGCGTGCCTCGCTGGACGACCGGGTGACCGTCGTGGGCGAGGCGTCCGACGTCGACTCCGCGGTGGCCCAGGTGCACGAGCACCGTCCGCCCGTCGTGCTGCTCGACGTGCACCTGCCCGGCGGTAACGGCGGTGGTGGTGCCGAGGTGGTGCAGCGCTGCACCGACCTGCTGGCCGAGGGGGTGCGGTTCCTCGCGCTGTCGGTGTCCGACGCCGCGGAGGATGTCGTCTCCGTCATCCGCGCCGGTGCGCGAGGCTACGTCACGAAGAACATCGCTCCGTCGGAGCTGTCGTCGGCGGTGGTACAGGTGGCCGGCGGCGACGCCGTCTTCTCGCCGCGGCTGGCCGGGTTCGTGCTGGACGCGTTCGGCGCCTCCGCGAACGACATCGCCGTCGCGGACGACGAGCTCGACCGGCTCTCGAAGCGGGAGCAGGAGGTCATGCGCCTCATCGCGCGCGGCTACTCCTACCGCGAGGTCGCGAGCGAGCTGTTCATCTCGATCAAGACCGTGGAGACCCACGTGAGCGCGGTGCTCCGCAAGCTGCAGCTCTCGTCCCGCTACGAGCTGACCCGCTGGGCGGTGGCCCGCCGGCTGCTCTGACCTGAGTGACAGCCGCCCACCTCGCTCGTGCGGGTCGCCGAGCGGATGAAGATGGTCGAACCGGTCCCACCTGCTAGTTCGCATTGATACGCTGCTGTGCCCCAGCGGGGGAGCGTTTGTCGGAGGGGGCATCGGCGGGGGTTGTTCCTCGTGCCGAGCTGATGACGGCTGACCCGACCGATTCGAGACGAAGAAACCAACCTCCATGCGGACGAGTCGACTCATCAGCCTCATGATCGCGCTGATCGCCGCCATCATCTGGATGGTGAGCACCTACGCGAACGCATCGAACTCCTGGGACCCCTTGAACTTCGTCCTGCGGATCGCGGCGGGGGCCGTGACGATAGCCGCCGCCGCGGAGTGGCTCGTGCTGAGCGTCCGCGAGAGCCGCAGGGAGGGCCTCCGCTCCGGCCGGACGACGGGCCTCCACGCGGGTGGCCCTCGCAGGCAGGCGGCCCGGCACGGGGCTCCGGCGGAGCAGGGCCCGACACCGGCGGAGCCGATCCACGAGCCGGTGGTGCCCCTCTCTGAACCGGCCGCATCAGGTCTGGATCCGGTGGTGCCGGGCCGGCAACCGGCCGCGCCGGTCCCGGATCTGATGGTGCCAGGCCCGCAACCGGCAGCGCCAGGCCCCGACCCGGTGGTGCCGACGTCGATGCCGCCGGGCGCCGCCGCGTACGCGCCCGGCCGTGCGTCCGCCGTCCGGCGCAGCGCCGGCTCCGCAACGGTGGTCGACAAGCTCTTGTCGGTGTTCGGTCGCCGTCGCGTGCCGGCGCAGGACCTGGCGCTGGTCGCCGGCGGCGGTGCCGTGCTGGTCGTCGCGTACCTGATGGAGCGCAAGGTCCGGCGGGTGGTGGTCCGCGTCGGGCTGGACGCGGTGTCGGTGGCGTCCCTGGAGGCGGCGCTGGGCGCCGCGCCGCACCGGGTGTTCGGTACGCAGCAGCCCGCGCGCGGGAGGTTCGACCGGTCCGCGTACACGCAGCTCGAAGGCGCCTCACGGTCCGGGGCCTGGAGCATCGCGGTACCGACGGCTGACCTCGACCTGCTGCGGTACGTCCTCGCGCGAGCGGACGAGGTCCCCTGAGCACAGGCAGGCTGAGCCACAGGCAGGCTGAGCACAGGCAGGCTGAGCACAGCGGAGGGCGGGACCACCTGGCTGGTGGCCCCGCCCTCTGTGCGTGACTACTGCTGTCCGGACAGCGGTGCTGCCTGCCCGGCGGTGCGGATCACTGCCCCGAGAGGGGCGGCGTGATCTGGATCAGCGCCGAGGTGTTGCCCTTGAACGCCTTCTTGAGATGGATCACGGTGCCGTAGCCGACCCCGTCGTCCTCCGGGTCTCCGGTGCCGGTGATGGCACCGATGCCGTAGTCGTTCCCGAACTCGTCCGGCAGGAGCTGACCGCGCTCGTCGACCATCCGCACCGTGTAGGGCGAGTTGTCGACGGACGGCACCACGGTGGACGCGTCGTTGTCGCGGTAGTACAGACCGCCGTTGTCGTTCAGCTCGAGCCCGGGGTACCAGCCGGAATCGTCCGTGAACGTGCGCACCGGTGCCTGCGCCCCGAAGTCCGTGCAGAACTCCTCCGTGGTGTCCGTACCCGTGATGCACTCGGTGAACGGGTACGTCGGCCGGAGGCCGAACGCCACGTTCGACGACTGCGCACGGGACGGGACGTTCTTCAGCACCGACGTGTCCGGCGTGGCCGAGTCGTCGCGGCGCAGCGGGTCGAAGTGGCTGTCCACCAGCAGCAGACCGCCCTTCGGCCCGGTGCTCGGGAGCGCCGACAGGTTGCTCAGCACGTGGTTGGCGTTGCCGTACGTGGTGTCCCGGTACCAGACGAGCATGCCGGGCGCGTTGTACGCGATCTTCTCGACCTTCCACGCGTCGGACTGCGGTGCCGCGTACGTGGAGTCGTACCCGTACTTCAGTCCTTCGTCGAAGCCGTCCAGGTTGCGCCATTCGACCAGGTAGTACTGCGCCTGGACCGACGAGCCCGAGGTGGTGTGCCAGCCGGCACCGGTGGTGTCGACGAACGTCGTCGTCTCCGCGGTCCAGCCCGGGTCGGTCGTCTCCACGTCGTCGCTCCACACGACCGTGTCACCGCTCGTGAGCTCGAAGTCGTCGGAGAACCAGCCCCGCTCCACGAAGGCCGCGTCCGTGGCGTAGCGCAGCCGGACGTCCACCGTGGTACCGGCGAACGCGGACAGGTCCACGTTCAGGTGGGCCCAGCCCTCGGTGGTGCCGGTCAGGCCGTACTTCTTCTGGCCGAAGTCGGCCATGCGGCCGTTCGGGTCCGCGTACCCGTCCGGTGTGGTGACCTCGGCGCCCGTGTCGTCGAGGACCTTCTGCTCCTCCCAGGTGGCGCCACCGTCGGTGGAGACCTCGACGAAGCCGTAGTCCCAGTCCTCCTCGATCACGTAGTCCGCCCAGAAGGAGAACGTCGCGTCGACCGGGACGTCGATGGTGCGTGACAGGCGCGCGTCGGCCCAGTCCTGGTCGGCACCGGAGTACCACATGTTCTCGCCGCTGTGCGGCGTGCCCAGCGTGATCTCCTTGTCCGGCAGGTTGACCTTGACGCCGTCCTCGGTGCCCCGCAGCGGGCGGGAGGCCTGGCCCACCTTGACGGCGGTCCTGTCGTCTCCCGGGTTCACCTCGACCGGGTCCACCCAGCCCAGCACCCACTTGTCCCAGATGCCCATGTGCGTGGGCATCGACTGGAAGATGGGGCCCGCGTGCGAGCCGGAGCTCATCAGGTCCCAGAAGTCGACGTCGGAGTCGCCGCCGCTGGCGGTGTCGTAAAGGTCGGGCAGGCCGAGGTCGTGGCCGTACTCGTGGGCGAACACGCCCACGCCGGAGTCCTCCGGCTGCACGATGTAGTTGGACAGCTTCAGGTCGGTGCCCGGGATGGAGGCGCCACCCGCGACGGCCGACGAGTGGGCCCAGATGGCGTACGTGCCCTGTTCGCCGCCGCCCCCCGACTTGTCCTCGCCCGCGTGGACGAGCACCACGTGGTCGATCACGCCGTCCGGCTCGAGGAGGTTGCCGTCGTTGTCACGGTCGGCCTGGTCCTCGATGTCGTAGTCGGCCCACGGGAAGTCGGGCCGCATCTCGGCGAGCGCCGCCACGGCGTCGATGGGCAGCTGGCCCGGTCCGAGGGGGTTGTCGGGGTGGCCGTTCATGGACTGGTAGGCCCCGGCCTCCCACTCGCCCTCGTCGTTCTGGAAGCAGCGCTGAGCGCCGTAGTAGCCCTCGGAGTGCGGCACCGTGACCCAGGGCGTGGCCTCGCCCGAGACGGTGTAGGCGCCGCGGGACATCTCCTCGTACATGTTCTTCATGGTGTAGCCGGAGATGTCGAAGCCCGGCTTGCCGTCCGGCCCGGTGAGGTCCGTGCGGACGCGCTCGGTGATGCCCTCCTCGGTGAAGAGCATGTCGTCGAAGTGCTCGGACGAGAAGTCCTCGACCCACATCGTGTTGTTGTCCGGCTGCGATGCGTCGGCCGGGTTCGGGATGTTGTTGTGCAGCGGGCCGTTCTGGACGTTGCCCGGCATGCATTCCGACGAGCCCCAGTAGGTGGGCACCATCTGGTCGGTGAAGTCGTCGTTCGCGTTCTCGTTGAACTCGACCAGGATCGTCAGGAGCTTGGCCTCCTGGGTCTTCGGAGCCCGCTTGTACCGGGACTCCTTGATCTTCTTGGGGCTGGAGCCGGTGACGACCGCCTGGTTCTCGAGCTCGGCCAGCTGCTGTGCGGCCGCGGGGTTGCCGCCGGCGAACTTCTTGTCGACCTCGTCGGAGGCGGCCTGGACGGAGGCGTCCACGCCGACGCCGGTCTCGCCCTCGGCCTGGTGGACGATGGTGCGGCCGCCGGGCGTGATCTCGACGTCGTCGTCGATCTCGGGTTGTGCGGCGACATCCGCATAGTTGATGTAGTGCTCGGAGCGCTGGATGGCCGGTGCGCTGCTGCCGGAGGCCGACGCCGTCGTCGCTCCTCCGGTCGCGGCGAGCCCGGCGACGGCGAGCGCGATGGCAGGCATCGCGGCCACCGTGCACCGCAGCGCACGTCGTTTCTGTGTTCTCATGCGTTCTCCCCGATCAGGCCGTCAACATTGGTCGCGTGACGGCACGGCAGAAGGCCGCGAAGATGGCGGCGTCTGCATGCCTACCGGAACTCGACCGGCGACGAAAGGGGCGTTGGAATCTTTTCTGTCTTTGGCGGCCGAATTCACCCACAGAATGAATTCGGGCGAAAACGGCGGAGTTACGTTGAGTGCTGGGTAGCTGCCGGGTTGATGGCCTTCGCGCCGGCAGCTACCCAGCACTCAACGAGCTTGTGTCGCCCAGGCGGGCGAGAGGCGGACCACGTTGCCCACCACGACCACCGCGGGCGGTCGGACGCCTACGGCGGCGGCACGCTCGGCGATGTCCGCCAGCGTGCCGACGGTGACGCGCTGGCGGGCCCCGAAACCGTCCTCGATCACGGCGGCCGGGGTCGCGGCGGGGCGGTCGGCGGTCACGAGCGCGTCGGCGGTCTCGGCCAGCCGGGTGACGCCCATGAGCAGCACGAGCGTGTGGTCGGCGCCGCCCGGCACCTCGGCCGCGCCGTCGTGCCCGGTCAGGACGCTGAAGCCCCGGGCGACCCCGCGGTGCGTGACCGGGATGCCCACCGCCGCGGGGACGGAGACGGCGCTGGTCACACCCGGCACCACCTCGACCTCGATGCCGGCCGCGCGGCACGCCGCGAGCTCCTCCCCGCCGCGCCCGAAGACGTACGGGTCCCCGCCCTTGAGGCGCACGACGTCGCGTCCCGCCTGGGCGTGCTGGATCAGCAGCGCGTTGATCTCGTGCTGCGGCACCGGATGGTTGCCGCTGGTCTTGCCGACATCGATGACCTCGACGTCGGGCGAGAGCTCGTGGAGCAGCGCGCGTGGGCCGAGCCGGTCGATGATCACGATGTCGGCCTGCGCGAGCACCGTGCGGCCGCGCGCCGTGACGAGGCCGGTGTCGCCGGGACCGCCGCCGACGAGCCAGACCCGGCCGAGGGCCTGCGGTGTCGGACGGCGCCGGCGCAGCGGCAGATCGCCGGACTGCAGGGCCGCCGACACGGCGTCCCGGATCGCCGTCGCGCGCCGTGGGTCGCGGCCGGCGGTCACCGAGACGGTCACCTCGGCGTCGTCGGTCAGGGTGGTGCGGGCCACTGCCGGGACCCATGCGCTGCCCACCGAGGCGTCGCCCGCGGTGACGCAGAAGACCCGGGCGCGCTCGGCGTCGTCGGACACCTGATGGTCCACCTCGGCCGAACCTGTCGCCGTGTGCACGAGCCATGCCTCATCAAGGTCGCCCGGCCGGTAGGCACGGGCGACGAGCTCCACCGCACCGGGCGCCGACACGCGGGCCAGCACCGCCAGCTCCTCGCAGACGTCGGGCGCGACCACGCGCACCCGCGCGCCCGCCTCGACGAGCGCCCGGGCACGGCGCGCGGCGACCGGCCCGCCGCCGACCACCACGACGAGCCGCCCGGTGATCTTCAGCCCCAGGGGGTAGATCTCGTGCGCCACCCCTCCATCCTGCGCCTCGGCGGTGGGCAGCGGCGCGGCGTCAGACATGGAGACCGCACTCGTCCTTGTCGCGCCCGGCCCACCGGCCGGAGCGCGCGTCCTCGCCCGGCAGCGGCCGGGCGGTGCACGGCTCGCAGCCGACCGACGGGTAGCCGTCGGCGAGCAGCGGGTTCACGACGAGGCCGTGCCGGTCGGCGTACTCGGAGACCTGGTCGTCGGTCCACGCGGCGATCGGGTTGATCTTGACCACGCCGTTGCGCTCGTCCCAGCTGACGAGCGGCGCGTTGGCGCGTGCGGCGGTCTCGCTGCGGCGCACACCGGTGGCCCACGCCTCGTAGTTCTCCAGCGCCTTCTTCATCGGCGCCACCTTGCGCATGGCGCAGCAGGCCTCGGGGTCGCGCTCGTGCAGGCGCGGCCCGTACTTCGTGTCCTGCTCGGCCACGCTCAGCTCGGGGCGCACGTCCACGACGTTGACGTCCAGCTCGATCTCGACGGCGCCGCGCGTGCCGAGCGTCTCGGCGAAGTGGTAGCCCGTGTCGCCGAACAGGACGTCCACGAACGGGAACTGCTCGGCCACGAGGTGCGACAGCACGGAGTCCTGCATCGAGGACGCCACCGCCATGTACGGCCCGAACTCGCGCACCGCCCACGCGATGACCGCCTGGGCGTCCGCCTCGGGCGTGCCCCCGCTCGCGTTCAGCTGCGCCTGCCCGCGCTCCACCACGGCCCGCAGCTCCTCCGGGGTCCGACGGCGGCGCTTGGCCCGGGCGGCCGGGCGCATCGCACGGATGCTCTCGCGGGCCGCCGCACGGGCGCGCACCCGCGCGAGCCGCGGGTTCAGGCCGGCACCGTTCGAGCCGGCACCGCGCCCGGAGAGCGAGAGAGCGGACGTCGGTGCTATCTCCACTGCGGTCATCGCAAGGCCTCCTCGTCGGCACGGTGCGCCCACTGCGCGAACGTCTCTTCACCGTCGTGGTCGGCGTCGTACCGGCGCACCACGCGCTCCACGTAGTCGCCGATCCCGTCGGCGGTCACCTTGAGACCGCGCACCGTGCGGCCGAGCCCGGCGTCGTCCCGGTCCAGCGACGTCAGGCCGCCACCGAGGTGGACCTGGAAGCCGGGCACCTGGTTGCCGTCGTCGTCCATCACGAGCTGGCCCTTGAGGCCGATGTCAGCCGTCTGGATGCGGGCGCACGAGTTGGGGCAGCCGTTGACGTGCAGGCTCAGCGGCTTGAGATCGTTCAGGTCCCCCAGCCGCTCCTCGAGCTGGGTGATCGCCTCGGCCGAGGTCGCCTTGGTCTCGACGATCGCGAGCTTGCAGTACTCGATGCCGGTGCAGGCGATCGTGTTCCGGCGGAAGATGCTCGGCCGCGCCTGCAGCCCGAGCTCGGCGAGGCCGGCGACGAGGGGCTCCACCTCGTCCTTGGCGATGTCGAGCACCAGCAGCTTCTGCTGCGGGGTGAGCCGGATCCGCCTGCTGCCGTGCGCCTCGGCGAGGTCCGCGAGCTGCGCGAGGATCTCGCCCGAGACGCGGCCCACCGTCGGCGCCGCGCCGATGTAGAACCGGCCGTCGTGCTGCTCGTGGATGCCCACGTGATCGCCCCGCTCGTCGAGGCCCAGCGACGCGGGCGACGGCGGCTCGATGCTGTCGCGGAGCTTGTAGCCCAGGTACTCGTCCTCCAGGACCTGGCGGAACTTCTCCACGCCCCAGTCCGCGAGCAGGAACTTCAGGCGGGCCTTGTTGCGCAGGCGGCGGTAGCCGTAGTCGCGGAAGATGCGGACCACACCGTGCCAGACCTCGGGCGCCTCCTCCGCGGAGACGAAGGCGTTCAGGCGCTCCGCGAGACGCGGCGCCGTCGACAGCGCTCCGCCCACCCACACGTCGTACCCGATACCCAGCTCCGGGTGGTCGACGGCGACCAACGAGATGTCGTTGATCTGGTGCACCACGTCGAGGCTCGGGTGGCCGGTGATCGCCGACTTGAACTTGCGCGGCAGGTTCGCCAGCGCCGGGTCCCCGATGAACCGCTCCTGGATCTCCTCGATCACCGGCGTCGGGTCGATGAGCTCGTCCTTCGCGACGCCTGCGACCGGGCTGCCGAGGATCACCCGCGGCACGTCGCCGCAGGCCTCGGTGGTGCTCAGCCCCACGGCCTCCAGACGGCGCCAGATCTCCGGCATCGCCTCGACCTCGATCCAGTGCAGCTGCAGGTTCTGCCGGTCGGTGATGTCCGCGGACCCGCGGCCGAAGTCCGTGCTGATGCCCGCGATGACGCGCAGCTGCTCCGTCGTCAGCGCCCCGCCGTCGATCCGGACGCGCAGCATGAAGTACCTGTCCTCGAGCTCGTGCGGCTCGAGCGTGGCGGTCTTGCCGCCGTCGATCCCGGGCTTGCGCTGCGTGTACAGACCCCACCAGCGGAACCGTCCGTGCAGGTCGTCGCCGGGGATGGAGTCGAAGCCCTCCTTGGCGTAGACCTCCTCGATGCGCTCGCGGACCTTCAGCGGGTCGGACTCCGCCTTGAACTCCTCGTTGTGGTTCAGGGGGGCGGTGCCGTCGATCTTCCACTGGCCGTTCGGGCGAGCGGGTCGCTTGGTCGTTCGGGGCTGGGCAGGGGCCGTGTTGACCATGTGTGGGGTCCTGTTCGTGCGGGGCGCGCGGGCGTCGAGCTGAGGCTGGGGGAGTTGTGCGCGTCGTACGGGCGCAGGCGACCGGTTCCCGGGTCTGACCAGGGACTCAGCGCTGCGGGCCGGCGGCGCGCGCTGACCTTGCAGGGGCGAAGGGGCGCGTCAGAGCTGACAGCTGCGACAGCAGTCGCAGGCACAGGTCGGCATGGCACACATGGGCATCTCGTGACGGGTGGTCACGAGGAAGATGCGCGCTGCCTTGGTCATGGCGATGACGTTAACCGCCGGTGGTGAAGCACGGAAGGGCCCGTCCACATAGTGGATGTCTATCGGGTGCATCGATGTTGCCTATGTATTTCCCTATCGAAATGGTAGGGAACTCTGGTTGCCGGTCCGTCAGCCCGGAGACCGGGGTCGGCCGGGAGAGGGCCAGGAGCGGGCCGTCCTGGGTTGTTTCGTGGCACTTGTCACTACCGCGCGGAGAGCCCGGTTTTTCCTGCCCTGGCGGCTCGCGCCGCAGATAGGCTGACGGGCATGGAATTCCTCTACAACGTCTTCGTATTCGTGCACTTCGCGAGCTGGGCCCTGGTGTTCGGTGGCGCTATCGCATCGATGCGGACCAAGGCCCTCTACAAGGGTGTCTCGCACGGTGCCATGGGAGCCGTCGTCGCGGGCGTGATCATGGTCGGCATCGCGGAGATGGGAGGCCTCTGGGACGACGGCGGCCCATCCATGGCGAAGATCGGCGTCAAGCTGGTCATCGCGCTCGCCGTCGCAGTGCTGGCCGTGCTCGCCGTCCGCAAGGGCGAGGACGTCTCCAAGGGCCTCAAGGGCTCGGTTCTCGGGCTCACCCTGGTGAACATCCTGGTCGCGGTCTTCTGGAACTGATCGGCTGACCGCTACAAGGTCGACATCCACTTCCGGTGGGTGGTCAGGCTGTGGTCGAACAGGCCGCGCAGCGCGTCGTCGTCGACGCCCTGCAGCGCGATGCCGAGCGTGGCCAGGCCGTCCCGCCAGTCGTCGTACGTCGTCAGCTCGGCGAAGTCGGTCTGGGTCCCGGTGCGGGAGAACAGGCAGCCGCGCAGGGTCTCCGCGGCGTCGGGCAGGCGGCGCTGGACCACGAGCATGCGGGCGTAGGTCCCGTCGTCCGGCGCGGTGAGGCGGCGGTGCGCCGCCGCCTCCTGCTCCGGGGTCAGCTCCTCGTCGAAGAGGTCCACGCTGCTGAAGCTGCCCGCGGGATCGTGGTGGAACGTCCAGCCGCCGTCGCGCAGCTCGAGCCGGTAGGTGAACGGGCCCTGCCGGTGCGGGCCCGCGATCATCGGGAGCGGGGAGTGGAGGCCGTCGCCGCAGCCGACGTCGGGCCACCAGACGCCACCGGGATTGCTGTCGGTGGGCAGACCGCGGACGTAGAGCGCCAGGTGACCGACGTGCACGTCCCGCCGCTCGTCCTCGGTCTCCCAGTTGTGACCCCACGCCGGTACGACGTCGTAGCCGAGCGCGCGCAGGGCCACCGTCATGACCCCGTTGTGGTGGAAGCAGTAACCGGCGTTGCCGCCCGCCGCGACCCGGGCCAGCGTCGCCCCCGCGTCGACGGCGGGCGGGCTGCCGAGCATGGTGTGCAGGTTCTCGTACGGGATCCGCTCGGCGTGCCGCTGATGGAGCTCGAAGAGGGTCTCGACCGTCGCCGGAGGCCGCTCGTCGAGGCCGAGTCGGGCCAGGTAGCCGGCCACCGCGTGCGTCATGGTGAGCAGGGTAGACATGTCCCGCTCTGTCCGGGTTGATGTCCGGGCTGCTCGATCGGCCGGGTGTGATCGAGGTGGGGTCGTCGGACCGCTAGGGTTTCGGCCGTGAGCGTTCTGGGAGAAGTACTCGTCGGCGTGGCCATCCTGGTGGGACTGATCGGCATCGTCGTCCAGGTGTTGCCTGGCTCGGTGCTGGTGCTGGGCGGCATCCTCGTCTGGGCGATCATGACGGGCGGGGTCGCGGCATGGGTGGTCTTCGGCATCGCCGCTGCCGCCATCGCCACCGCTGAGATCGCCCAGTGGGTGATCGCGGGCAAGCACCTGCGCAAGGCCAAGGTGCCGTGGCCGACCCTCGCCGTCGGTGGAATCGCCGGCATCATCGGCTTCTTCGTGCTGCCGGTGATCGGCCTGTTCATCTTCTTCGTCGGCGCGATCTTCCTGCTGGAGTGGGCGCGGCACAGGAACGTGTCGACGGCGTGGGGGTCCACGAAGACGGCCGTCCAGGCGACGCTGATCACCATCGGCGTGCAGCTCATCGGTGCCCTCGTCGCGTCGGGCGCCTGGGTGGTTGGCCTCATCATCATCCACACGACTGCGGGATGAGATTGCGGGGTGAGGCTGGTCGGCAGTACGTCAGGTAGTCGGTATTCCGAGTTGCCGACCACCTGACGTACTACCGACCACGCTTGTCCGCCCGTTACGGGCGCGAGGGCGGGATGTCGAAGATCAGGAGGGTGCTCGACGCCGTCGCCACCACCGCACCGCTCCCGTCCCGGACGACGCCCTCGGTGAAGCCGACCCGGGAACCGGCCTTGACCACCGTGCCCTCCGCGGTGAGGGGGCCGCTGTTGCCGCGCACGGCCTTGACGTAGCTGACCTTGATCTCCACCGACGTGTAGCCCTTGCCCTGGGGCAGCACCGACTGGATCGCGCAGCCGCACACCGTGTCCAGGATGGTGCAGAGCACGCCCCCGTGGACCGTACCGATGGGGTTGTAGCCGGACTCGTCGGGCGAGCACCGGAACGTGACCCGCCCCTCCTCCACGACATCGATGTCGAGGCCGAAGTGCGCGGCGATCGGCGGCGGCGGGATGATGCCGTCCCGCATCCGGCGCAGGAACTCGACGCCTGAGGTCAGCGGCGCCTGTGCCGCGATCTGCATCGGGTCGTACCAGGTGAGCTCGCGGGTTCGCGGCTCGCCCCAGGCCTCGTGAGCACTCGTGGGGGCGTCTGTCTGCTGTGTTTCGGACATGTGGGCAAGGGTAATGTCCGGGTCATGCAGGCAGCCGACCTTCCCCTGATCCGTACCGTCTCCAGGCCCGCCGTCCATCCCGACGGCACCTGGGCCGTCGTCTCGGTAACCCGTCCCGACCTCGACGCCGACGCCACCGTTGGGCAGCTCTGGCGGGTGCCGCTGGTCTCGACGGGCCCGGCCGGCGGTGCGGGCCCGGCCGGATCGACCTACGGTGCCGCCGGCGAGGAGCCCCGCCGCCTCACCCGGGGCTTCCGCGACACGGCCCCGCGCATCTCGCCCGACGGCGCCCTGGTCGCCTTCCTGCGCGCGCAGCCGCAGTCGGCGCCCCAGCTGTGGGTGCTGCCGACCGGCGGCGGCGAGGCCGTGCAGGTCACGGACCGCAAGCTCGGGGTGACCGACTTCCGCTGGTCGCCCGACGGCCGTCGGCTGGCCTTCCTGAGCCGTGAGCCCCAGCCGGGCCGGTA
Organism: Promicromonospora iranensis; assembly: GCF_028994775.1. Taxonomy (GTDB): domain Bacteria; phylum Actinomycetota; class Actinomycetes; order Actinomycetales; family Cellulomonadaceae; genus Promicromonospora; species Promicromonospora iranensis_A. The sequence goes on from NZ_JAJQMN010000008.1 coordinate 176,355, forward strand.
CGGCTCGGTCGAGGGCATAGCGCCGGGAGCCGAGCCGCCGCGCCGCATCACCGAGTGGAGCTGGACGCGCAACGGCCTGGGCTACCACCGGGACCGCCCGCAGCACGTGTTCCTCGTCGACGTGCCCGACGTCACCGACGAGCCCGTGGTACAGCCGGCACCAACCGCGGAGGGCGAGCCCCAGCCGTGCCCGACGGTGCCGGAGCCGCGGCGGCTGACCACCGACGACGTCGACCACAGCGGCATCGCCTTCACCCCGGACGGTGGCTCGATCGGCGTGATCGCCGAGCGCGAGCAGGGCGCCGGACAGGTGGGCGCCGGGATCGTGCGCGTGCTGCCGCTGAGCGTCCCGGCGACCGGTGGCGGCTCCGACGTCGACCTCGGCACGCTCGGCCCGCAGGCGATCGCGTTCGGTCCCGGTGGCGAGCTGTACGTCGTCGCGCAGGACCTGGGCGCGGAGGGCAAGGACTTCGTGGCCCGGAACGCCGCGCTGTACGTGCTCTCCGCGTGGGCCGACCCCGTGCCGCGCCGCCTCACCGACCCCGAGACGCAGGAGGTCGGCGGCGTACCCCTGCCGCTGGCGGACGGCGGCGTGCTGCTCACCCTCGCGAGCCGCGGCACCCAGCAGGTGGTCCGCGTCGCCGACGACGGCACCATGATCCAGCTGACCAGCGGCGACGTCGTGGTGTCGGAGTTCGCCGTCGGGGGCGGGGCCCTGGCCGTGTCGTACGCCGACCCCGGCACCTACGGCGAGCTGGGGGTCGTGGACCTGGACGGTGCCGAGGGAGGCGCGCCCCGGCCTCGCACGGACTTCTCCGCGCCGCTCCGCGCGACCGGCCTGGTCACGCCGAAGGAGCTGACCGTGACCGGGCGCGACGGGTACCCGGTGCACGGGTGGGTGGCCGTCCCGGAGGGGACCGGCACCCACCCCACGCTGCTGATGATCCACGGCGGCCCCTACGCCTCCTACGGCGTCGACCTGTTCGACGAGACGCAGGTGCTCGTCGACGCCGGGTACGCCGTCGTCTACTGCAACCCGCGCGGCTCCGCGGGCTACGGGCAGGCCCACGGCCGGGCGATCCGCCAGGCGATGGGCACCGTGGACCTGCACGACGTGCTGGACTTCCTGGACGGCGCCGTGGCCGCGGACGGGCGCCTGGACGGTTCCCGGGTGGGCGTGCTCGGCGGTTCGTACGGGGGTTACCTCACGGCGTGGACCATCGCGCACGACCACCGGTTCGCGGGCGCGATCGTGGAGCGAGGGTTCCTTGACCCGGAGACGTTCTTCGGGACCAGCGACATCGGCTCGTTCTTCGGCCTCGAGTACGTGGGCGAAACCCCGGAACAGGTGGCCGCGCAGTCGCCGCAGGCGGTCGCCGGGCAGGTGCGCACCCCCACGCTCGTGCTCCACTCGGAGCTCGACCTGCGCTGCCCGCTGTCCCAGGCTGAGCGCTACTACTCGACGCTCAAACGGCACGGCGTGGAGACGGAGCTGGTGGTCTTCCCCGGCGAGAACCACGAGCTGTCACGCTCCGGTCGCCCGCGGCACCGGCAGCAGCGTTTCGAGCTGATCCTGGACTGGTGGAGGAGATACCTGCCGGTGGGGTGACACGTCCGCGCGGGACGTTCATCGCCGCGGCCGGGCCAGACCTGCCTCGTAGGCCGCGATCACCAGGTGTACCCGGTCACGGCAGCCCGTCTTGCGCAGGACCTCCTTGACGTGCGTCTTCACCGTCTCCTCGCCCACGAAGAGCTCGGCGGCGACCTCGGCGTTGCTCCGCCCGCGGACCAGCGCCCGGAAGACGTCGGTCTCGCGCGGCGTCAGCGAGGCGAGCCACGCGACGTCGTCCCTCTCGCCGTCGGACGCGGACTCGGACAGGGACTCGGACGCGGTCTCCGACAGGGACTCGGACGCGGACTCGGAGGCGGACGCCGACGCCGTGGCCCGGTCCACCCGGGCGGCGTCGGCGGCCGGCTCGGGCGTGGCCGTGGACGCCACGGGCCCGGTGGTCCCGAGCGCCGCCCCGGTGCGGTTCCGGCGCCCGAGCAGGTCCGCGACGACGAGGAGCAGGCCGACCGCACCGAGGTTCACGAGCAGGAACCCGGCCATCTTGAGCGCGGCACCCACCGGACCCTCGTCGTACAGCAGTCCGGGCATGTAGGTGGTCCCGAGCGGCGCCAGCGCCGGGAGGTCGAGCACGGTGACCACGACGACGTAGGCGCCCACACCGGCCGCCAGCGGCACGGCACGGCGCCGTTCGCCGTCGTACACCGCGATGGCGAGAGCCAGGACGGCCGCGAGCCACCACCCCCACGCGATCATGCCTACGGCCGGCATCAGCACGTACGGGACCGCGAGGAGCCAGGTCGCGGTCGTGAGCCGGTGGCGAGCCAGGACCACGCCCGTGAGCGAGGCCAGGCAGGAGGCGAACCAGACGAGGTGGGCCGTCGACAGGCTGATCGTCCCGACCTCGGTGACCGTGGCATGCAGATCGAGGCCCGGCAGCGCGAACACCTCGGTCAACGCGGTGGGCACGAGCACCAGGGCGACGACGAGGGCCGCGATCGCGGGCAGGCCCCACGGCCGGAGCCGGGCGGTGCTGCGCAGGACGCGGGGGAGGAGGCTCGTCGAACCCGACGGGAAGAGCGCCGGGCGAGGTCGTGCGGTGAGGCCCTCGGGCGGAACGGGCGAGGCGATGGCGGTGATGTCGGTCATGGGCCGATCCTTTCCGTGCGCCGGCCACGGAGGCTATCCCTCCGTGCGGTGAAGTCCATCCCTCGTCCGAGGGAGATCCGGGTCCTGGCGTGTGCTGCCCACCGGTCGGGGCGGCGGCCGACCGCGCCGGACGGCAGGAAGGCGGCCGACGATATGTTCCGGGCGCCGAAGTCGTGCGAGCATCGACCCCGTGCAGATCATTACCGCTCCGCTCACCCAGCTCGACGTCACCATCGCCTATGGGGTCTGGAAGCTGCGCCAGGACGTCTTCGTCGTCGAGCAGGACTGCCCGTACGAGGACCTCGACGGGCGCGACCTCGAGCCCACCACCGTGCACGTGGTGATGCTCGGCGAGGCGGCGCCCGACTCGGTGTCCGACGGCGGGACCCGCGTGCTCGGTACCGCCCGCGTCCTGGACGACGGCGGGGAGTGGCGTATCGGCCGGGTGGCCCTGGTCAAGGGCGCACGGGGCAAGGGTCTGTCCGACGAGCTCATGCGTGCGGCGCTGCGCCACATCGAGGCGGCCGGCGACGGCCGGGACATCGTGCTGGACGCGCAGTCGCCGCTGACCCGCTGGTACGGCAAGCACGGGTTCGGCGAGGACGGGGCGGAGTTCCTGGAGGACGGGATCCCGCACACGCCGATGCGGCTGGTGCGGGGCTGACCCCACCCGAGGGGTCAGTAGGCTCCGCGGCCGGAGACCACGGCGCGGGCGGTCTGCCCCAGGATCGCCAGGTCCTGCAGAGGCGTCCAGTTCTCGGCGTAGTAGACGTCGAGCCGCACCGACTCCTCCCACGGCAGGTCGGACCGGCCGGAGACCTGCCACATCCCCGTCATGCCCGGCTTCACCAGGAGCCGGCGCCGCATGCGCTCCTCGTAGGCGGCGACCTCGTGCGGGAGCGCGGGCCGCGGGCCGACGAGGCTCATCTGCCCGCTGAGCACGTTGAGGAGCTGGGGCAGCTCGTCGAGCGAGTACCGGCGCAGGACCCGACCCACACGGGTGATGCGCGGGTCCGAGCGCATCTTGAACAGCGGGCCCGCCGCTTCGTTGACCGTGGCCAGCACCGGCACGTCACGGTCAGCTCCGACGTACATCGTGCGGAACTTGAACATCCGGAAGATCTTGCCGCCGCGCCCCACGCGTTCGGACAGGTAGAACAGACCGCCCTTGCTCGTCAGGGCCACGGCGAGCCCCACGCCGAGCAGCACCGGCGACACGAGGACCGTCAGCAGGGCTGCGAGCAGCCAGTCCATCACCTGTTTCACATGATACTTCGGGCCGTCGAAGCGGGGCGCGGCCACGTGCAGCAGCGAGACGCCCGACGCGGGGTGGACGCTGACGCGGTCGGGAGCGACGTCGGCCAGCTCCGCCGCGATCATGAGGTCGACACCGACGCGTTCGAGCTGCCAGCTGAGCCTGCGGACCACCTCGGTCGTGATGGTGTCCGACGCGCTCACCGCCACGGCGCTCGCTCGGACGAGGGCGGCCGCCTCGCCGACGCGGCTGAGGTCACCGAGCACGGGCACGCCGCCCACCTCGTCCCCGGGCGACCCGGTTCGAGGCCGCACCCGGTCGCTCGGCGACTCGCCGGCCGCAGTCTCCGACGGAAGGCAGGCGCCGACGACCACGAAACCCTGCTGCGGTGACCCGTTCAGCCGTCCGATCAGACGCTCGGCCTGCTGGCGGTGCCCGACGACGAGGACGGGAGTCATGCATCCCGCGCCTCGCTCCCGGGTGCGCGCCACCCACTGGCGCCACCAGTAGCGCGACCCGACCAGCGCCGTGAGCCCGAGCGGCAGTGCGACCGTCTGGGCGAGCACGTCGCGCACCTCGACGAACGTGGTCAGCCACGCCGCGAGCACGAGCACGCTCACCGCCGTCCACGTGGCGCCGACGATGCGCCGGTACTCCGTCTGGTCCCGGCCGACGACACGAAGGTCGTACGAGCTCCGCGCAGCCAGCGCGCCGAGCCAGACCAGGGCCACGACGGCGGGTATCGCGATGGACCTCAGGGGCCCTGGGTGCCCGGGGGCGCCGAACAGCAGGGTCGCGTCGGTCACGTACGCCACGATGCCGGAGGTGACGACGACCGCCGCGTCCGTGAGTCTGAGGCGTGTGCGATAGCGGGTCTGCCATTGGGGGTGGGCGAGCGTCGACCGGATATCGTGAAATCCGCGTGACAGAGGGCTGTTCACCCTTATCTCGTCCGTGCGAGGACGAATCTCAGAACCGCCGCCTACCGTCTGGCTCGTCACGATGAATCACTTCTTCCCTCTGGCCGACGACGAGTTCTTGAACACGCTGAATTGCGGCGCGACAAAGCGCCGTCAGATGCATCAGGAGGTGATCGCACCTGGTGAGGCGCGATCCAGACGAAGGCCCGTGATGGGGCCCGACGTGTTTTCTATTCCCGATAATAGAAGGGCTTTGGCGTGCTGTCGTCCCTGGTAAGCCCTTTCTTCGCGGCTTCACCCCATGCTTCACCCGTGCTGAAAGTGGGCTAACAAATAGAAAGCCGTTTCGCCGCGCGAGTCATGGTCCGCGAATGAAAAGAAATGACTAGAACATTACTCATGCCGGAACGGAGATGGCCGGTGAGGCCTCCCGTAACGTGTCACCGTCCTCGACGAACTCGTCGCCGGTCGTCGGGCAGCGCCAGCTCTCGGGTCCGGTGCGCTCCAGGGGGACGCCGGCGCGTCCCACCCAGCGGATCCGCCGGGCGGGTACCCCCGCGACGAGTGCGAAGTCCGGTACGTCAGTGGTGACCACCGCGCCCGCGGCGACGGTGGCCCAGCGGCCCACCGTGACGGGTGCCACGCACACCGCCCGGGCGCCGATGGCGGCGCCGGTCCTGATGGTGACCCCCACGGCCTGCCAGTCGTCGCCGGTCTTGACCGTGCCGTCCGGATTGACCGCCCGCGGGTACAGGTCGTTGGTCAGCACGGCGGCGGGGCCGACGAAGACGCCGTCCTCCAGCACGGCCGGCTCGTAGACCAGGGCGTAGTTCTGCAGCTTGCAGCCGTCGCCCAGGCGAACACCCGGCCCGACGTAGGCTCCCCGGCCCACCGTGCAGCCGGCGCCGACGACGGCGTCCTCCCGTACCTGGGCGAGGTGCCAGACCGTGGTGCCGGCGCCGAGCGTCGCAGCGTCGTCGACGTCCGCCGACGGCTCGACCCGCACCCGGTCGCCGGAGCCGGTCATGACCGGTCCGGAGCTCGGCCGGCCCGGACACGGACGAACGAGTGCAGGCTGCCCGCGGTCTCCAGCAGCCCGTCCGTCAGCTCGTCGTCGTCGACCGTGATCCCGAACCTGTCCTCCAGCGAGGTCACGAGCTCGAGGACGGCCAGCGAGTCCAGCTCCGGCAGGGTGCCGAAGAGCGGGGTGGCGGCATCGAAGGAGCTGACCCGCTCCTCGATCCCGAGGGTGGTGCCGACCACGTCCAGCACGTCGGCGAGGGATACCTCGTCGCTGGTCACGGTTTCGGCCGGACGGTCTCGGGTGTCGCTGCTCATCGTGTTCTCTCCTGTCGGGGCGGTCAGACCAGCACTTCGGCGGGTGCCGGGTGGCTGAGGAATGCGGTCGGGCTCGCGGTGAGGCCGTAGGCGCCCGCCTGGAGCACCACGACCAGGTCGCCGGGCTCGGCGGGAGGTAGCGGGACGTCGTCCGCCAGGAGGTCGAGCGGCGTGCACAGGCAGCCGACGACGGTGGCCTGCTCCCGGTCCGTGGTCGCCATGTGGTTGCCGACGAGCACCGGGTAGTTGCGCCGGATCACCTGCCCGAGGTTGCCGGACGCGGCGAGCTGGTGGTGCATCCCGCCGTCGACCACCAGGTAGGTCCGGCCACGGGAGATCTTGCGGTCGACCACGCGGGTCACGTAGTAGCCCGCTTCCCCGACGAGGTAGCGCCCGAGCTCGATGTGGACATCGGCCTCCGGCAGCGCGGGCGCGATCAGCTCGGCGACGACGGTCGCGAGGTTCTCGCCGACCCGGCCGAGGTCGACCGGACGGTCCTTCGGGAAGTAGGGGATGCCCAGGCCGCCGCCCAGGTTCACGTAGCGCACCGGGCCGGGCAGGTGGTCGGCGAGCGAGACGACGAGCTCGGCGGTGGCGCGCTGGGCATGGGCGAGGAGCTCCGCGTCCAGGTTCTGCGACCCCGCGAAGATGTGGAACCCTGCCATGTCCACCCCGGTGGGCGTCAGGTAGCGGAGCAGGTCAGGAACCTGCTCGGCGTCGACCCCGAACTGCTGCGGGCCACCGGACATGCGCATCCCCGAGCCGCGCACCGCGAAGTCCGGGTTGACGCGGACCGCGACCCGCGGCACGACGCCGAGGTCGTCGCCCGCCGCGACGACGCGGCGCGCCTCGGTCTCCGACTCGAGCTCGACGAGCACGCCCGCCGCCACTGCGGACCGGATCTCCGCCGGCGTCTTGCCGGGGCCGGCGAAGCTGACGTTCCGGGGGCCCTTGCCCGTGTCCAGCGCGCCGTGCATCTCCCGGACCGAGGCGACGTCGAGCGCGTCGACGAGTCCCGCGAGGTGCTGGACGACGGCGGGCATGGGGTTGGCCTTGACGGCGTAGCCGAGGCGGACCGTGCCGCCGACCGCTGTCCGCACCTCGCGGACCCGGTCGGTGATGCGCTGCCGGTCGTAGGCGAAGAACGGCGTGGACCCGACGCGCTCGGCCAGCCGGCTCAGCGCCACCCCGCCCACCGTGATCTCGTCACCCGATACCGGCACCGTCCGGACCGCCGGGTGCCGGACGTCGGTGAGCGGGCCGGCCTCAGGGGCCGGGGCATCGGCGGGCTCGACGAGCGGCTGCGCGGTCATGCGGAGACCTCCGCGGCGACCTGGGTGCGGATCGCGGCGCGGTCCAGCTTGCCGTTGGGGTTCCGGGGCAGTGTGTCCACCCGGCGGATCTCCGCGGGCACCATGAACGTGGGGAGCGACTGCCGCATCTCGTTGAGCAGCCGGTCCTCGTCGAGCGCCGCGGGTGCCGCCACGACGAGCAGGACGCGCTGGCCCAGCCCGTCGTCGGGCACACCGAGGGCTACCGCCTCACGCGCCAGGCCGGTGCCGAGGGCGGCTTCCTCCACCTCGGTGGGGCTGACGCGGTACCCGGAGGTCTTGATCATCTCGTCGGCCCGGCCGACGAAGTAGAGGTACCCCTCGGTGTCCCGTACGACGGTGTCGCCGGACCACACCGCGGGTTCCGGGGCGGCGCGCCAGGGCTCGTCGTATCCGGGCACGGGGCGGAAGCGTGCCGCCGTGCGCTCGGGGTCGTTCCAGTAGCCGAGGGCGACCAGGCTGCCTCGGTGCACCAGCTCGCCCGGCTCGCCGTCGGCGCACGGTGTGCCGTCCGGACGCAGCACCAGGACCTCGGCGTCGGGGATGGCCCGGCCGATCGAGTCGGGGCGCAGCTCGACCTGCGCGGGGTCCAGATAGGTGGACCGGAACGCCTCGGTCAGCCCGTACATCAGGTACGGCGCGGCGGCGGGGAACAGGCCGCGCAGCTCGCGCAGGAGGGTGGTGGGCATGCGCCCTCCCGTGTTGGCGAAGTACCGGAGCGTCTGCCGTGCTCGCGGCGGCCAGTCGACGGTCGCGAGCTGGGTCCACAGGGGCGGCACGCCGGTGATGCCGGTGACGCCGTAGCGCTCGCAGGCGACGGCGACGCCCCGCGGGCGGAGGTAGTCGAGCAGCACCGCGTGGGCGCCGACGGCGAACGCGGTGGTGAGCTGGCTGAGGCCCGCGTCGAAGCTCAGGGGCAGTACCGCCAGGAGCACATCCTCGGCGGTGTTGTGCAGGTAGCCGGAGACGCTGGTCGCGCCCACGAGCAGGTTGCGGTGCGACAGCACGACACCCTTGGGCGAGCCCGTGCTGCCGGACGTGTACAGGATCGCCGCGATGTCGACGTCGATGTCGACGTCGGTCCCGGGCTGCGAGCGCTCCGCGTCGACGGGAAGGTGCTCCTCGGCGCCCGGCGGGGACGCCCAGCGGTGCACGGCGACCCCCGGCAGATCCTCCGGGGCGGTGCCGCTGTCGGGCTGGTCCACCAGCAGCACCGTGGTCAGGCCGGTGCCGTCGAGCTGGTCGCGCACGGCGGCGAGCCTGCCGGGCGAGGTGACCAGGACCCGGGCGCCCGAGTCGCGCACGACGTGCGCGACCTGCTTGCCCTTGAGCAGCGGGTTGACCGGGACGAAGACGCCACCGACCAGCGACGTGCCCCACAGGGCCGCGACCGTCTCGAACCGCTTCTCCAGGTAGACCGCCACACGGTCGTGCCGTTCCACACCCAGCCCGGCGAGCTGTGCGCCGGCCTGTCGTACGGCGAGCCACAGCTGCGCGTACGTCAGGGTCGCGTCGCGGGAGGACAGCGCCGCGGCCATGGGCCGAATGCGCGCCTGTTGCTCCACGTGGTGGTGTAAGGCGGTGATCACAAAGATCACGGTACGGCGCTGGAAGTCTTTTCCGGAGGGCGTGCAGGGGTGAATAGAGGTAGGGCTGCGGGTGAAGAAGAGGGCGGGTCTCGTCGCAGGTCAGGGCGCTGGGTGAATTCCAGAGGGTGAATAGTTCGCGGCAATTCTGTGCGCTCTGCGAACGGGGGTTAAATTGCCGGGGTTAAAGTGCGGTGAGTGCTCGATAAATACACCACCGAGTGGGCTAAATGCTGGCGTTATTATTCGGGATGGAAACTCGCGGCGGCGTTCTTTGCCGCATCTCACCACGGGACCTGGGTCAGCTCGCTGTAGAGGTAGCTGACCGACTCCGGGGGCTCCCCGGTCCGGCTCAGGTACATCGTCGGCCGTTGCGCGGACAGCGGCACGGAGTGCCACGGCCGCGCACCGCAGACCCGGTTCTGCACGAGTGCGAAGGGCAGCCCGTGGGCGACCAGGAGGTGGCGGTACACCGCGGGCGCGGCCGTGCGGAAGAGATGCTGGTCGCTGACGTGGAGCACCGACGCGAAGAGGCGGAGACCCTTTCGGCGGACCGCACGGAACACCACCCAGCAGGGCCTTCCGTCCACGACGGCGACGAGGTGCCGGGCGGCGCCCGAGTCCGCGTGGTCGCGGTAGGCGGCCAGGTCGGCTCCCGTCAGGACCGCCTCGATCTCGGCGTGCCCGGAGACCAGCCGCACGCCCCGCCGCGCGGGCAGCGGAAGGTTGACGACCAGCGCGCCCGAGGTGTCCAGGTGCGTGAAGCCCAGCCGCTCGTTCAGCGGGACCACGGTGCCGCTGGGGGAGAGGTCGGTCAGCTCGCGGTCGCGCTGGCCGAGCATCGCGCGCACCAGCCGTAGCGAGTGCCGGCGGTACTCCTCCAGCACGCACCACGCGGCGAGGTTGCACACGGCGCTCGGCCGGCCGGCGCGGGTGGTCTCGGAGTAGAACGCCGCGTACACACCGACCACCTGGCCGTCGGACTCGAGCAGGAACCCGTGGTCGGGATGGCTCGTGCGCCACGTGGGGCGAAGCGACCGTGCCCATTGTTCGGACGTGAGGGTGTTGTCCAGGTGGGCGCTGAGGAATTCCCCCACGCGCGGCAGGTCGTCCGTGGTGACCGGGACGGTGCGGACATTCTGAGCGGTTGGCACGTCTGCGAGTATCCCGCCGGGTCGATGTACCGGTCACGACAGGAAAAGGGTGAACACGCGCCCACCGTCGAAGATCATCCGGCGGAACCGCGCCGCCAGGTTGTCCGGCCACAAGCGGCGTGTCACGATGCCGCAGGAGGCATAACAATGTGGGATTTCCCCCGCCGTGCCGTGCTCGTCGTCGCCGGTGTCCTCGTGGTCGGCGGCACTCTCGCCGCATCACAGCCCGACCCGACACCAGTGGGCGCCCAGGCGGTCCCGACCGCGTCCTTCGAACCGGTGACGCCGGTGACCGTCGCCTCGACCCCGCCACCCGCCCTGTTCCCGACCCGCGACGAAGCAGGGCTCCCGTCCGGCTGGTCGCCGCGGCAGACGCACGACGGTGATCTCCTGATCGACGAGGACGGGACGGTCGTGCAGGACCTCCGGATCACGAACGGTACGGTCCGCGTCACCGCGAAGAACGTGACCCTGCGGCGCGTGCACGCGGTCAACACCACCGTGGCCAACGACGTGAACGGCATCTGCGGATCCGGGCTGCTGATCGAGCGGTCGTCGTTCGAGCGCACGGCACCGAGCACCGAGGCCGACGTCCCCGTCATCGGCAACGGTGGGTTCACCGTCCGCGACGTCATGATCGACGGCGCCCCGGAGGGTATCCGGGTGGGCTCGAAGCACTGCGGCGGGGTGACCATCGAGAGCAGCTACATCCGTATCGTCCCGCCCGAGGTGTGCGAGGACTGGCACGGGGACGGCATCCAGGGGCACAACGGCGGTCCGCTGGTCGTCCGCTCGTCCACCATCGTCCTGAAGGAGCGTGCCGACTGCCCGGGCAACGCGCCCTTCTTCTACCCGGAGGAGCAGGGCAACACGTCGGTGGACGTCGACGGGCTGCTCGTGAGCGGTGGCGGCTATCCGTTCCGTGCGGGCACGACCGGAGCCGTGCGGCACCTCCAGGTGGTCCAGGACAGCTGGGGCTACGGTCCGGTCGACGTGCGGTGCGACGTCGTCTCGGTGCGGCAGGCGGCGGTGGTGACCGTGTCCGACGGGCGGACGACGCCGGTCGAGCCGATCACGCCCTGCGCGGGAGGCTGAACCGCCCCCGTTCACACCCGCGAGCTGGCGTCCCGCTCCCACGTCGTGAAGTCACCACGTCGCACCGCCGAGCGGGCGCGGGCGCGGCCGGCGAGCACGACGGCGAGGAACACGGGGATCCGCAGCGCCAGCCCTGGTCGCTCCCGCACGACACGCCAGAGGTCGCCGGGCGTCGTGCGCGCGTCCGGCCCGCGCAGTCCCGCCTGGTCCGCCTGGAGGTTGCCCGTGGTCACCCGCGCGCGACGGCGGACGAGGTCGCGCAGGGTGCGGGCCGGGTGCACTACGACGGTGACGTCCTGCACGACGGCGCGCTCCGCCCGTACGAACGCCTCGGAGAGCACCAGGTCGTCGGCCATCATCTCGGGCAGCGCAGCCACCCGGCGCGCGCCGTCCTGGGACACCGCGAGGACACCGCGCCCGAAGAGGCCCGAACGCACGGTGGGCAGAGCCTCCCAGACGTCGTAGTACCAGCGGGTGAGTACCGTCACGCCGGTGCGCGGCATGACCCGCCGGGGTGCGGCGACGGCCGCGCCTCCCGCGCCCACCGCGGCGGCGAGGCGCGCGATGCCGTCGGCGGTGATCTCCACGTCGGCGTCGAGGTACACGCGCGGGAACGCGCGCGCCACCCGGTCGGCCGCGCGCAGCGCGAGCGTCTTGGACGGCTCCGGCAGGTCGAGCACCGTCACCGGGTAGCGGCGGGCGACGTCCGCCGTCCCGTCCGTGCACCCGTTGCACGCCACGACGACCTCCAGCTGTCCCGGGACGACGCACAGGGCGTCCAGGAGGCGCCCGAGGGTGCGTTCCTCGTCGTGCGCGGGGATCACCACGGACGCGACGGTGGCACGGTCCGGATCATGGGCGCCGGTCCAGGCCGCACGCCGGGCGTCGCCACCGGTTTCCTGGGCGCTCATCGGGGCAGGAGCGCGTCGTTCGCGCCGAGGACAGCCGGGCGGAGGGAGGGACGCACCAGCGCGCGCAGCGTGGGCCAGGAGGCCCGATGCCCGAGCACACCGCGTCGCAGCTCGACGAGCAGCGTCATCGCGAAGTACGCCCAGGCGGCGGCGGTGCCGTTCCGGCGTCGGACCAGCCGCACGCGGTTCAGCATCTGCATGGTGTGCGTCGCGCTGCTCGTGCCCGACCCGCCGCCCACGTGCATCCCACCTGCCTGCGGTGTGTACATCGTGATCCAGCCCGCGTCCCGGGCGCGGAGCGCGAAGTCCGTCTCCTCCGAGTACAGGAAGTAGGACTCGTCGAACCCGCCGAGCGCGTCGAAGCACTCCCGGGACAGCAGCCAGATCGCTCCGCACGCCCAGTCGACGGCCCGTTCGGCGGTGTAGGCACGTGGATCGTCGATGCGTTCCGCGAACCAGGGGATGCGGGTGAAGCTCAGGCCCCCGACCCGGGCCACCGTCGGGGTGCGGCGCAGGGTCGGCGACAGCTGACCGTCGGCCTCACGGGTACGGGGTGCGACGATGCCGACCCCCGGACGGCGCAGAACCTGCAGCATCCGGGGCACGGCCTCCGGGTCCAGCACCGCGTCCGGGTTGAGCACCAGCACGGTCCCGGCCGGAGGAGCGTGCCGCACGGCGCGGTTCATGCCGGCACCGAACCCGTCGTTCGTGCTCTCGACGACGAGGCAGTCGCTCCGTTCCCGCAGCAGCCGAACGGTCTCGTCGGTCGAGCCGTTGTCGACCACGACGGTCCGGTAGGTGACGTCGCCGAAGGCAGCGGGCAGGCTGTCCAGCAGGTCCCCGACGTGGCCCGCGCTGTTGTACGTGACGACGACGGCAGCGACCTCGGGCGTTCGGTCCGCCCTCGTGCTCGGTGCCGGGCGGCTCTCCGGACCGGGCCGGGTGTCCGTGCCCGGCATCAGCGGAGGCCCTTGACGAAGGTCCGAGCCGCGTCCGCGGCCCGCACGGTGTAGCGCTCTCCGTGCCGGAACCAGCCGGCGACGTCGCCGGGGGTGTCGCCCGCCGTGAGGCTGAACCGGGCCTGCCGCCAGGTGCCGGGGCGGGCCAGCGCCCGGTCGCTGGTGTAGACACGGGAGTAGCCCAGCCGCTTGAGCGCGCTCAGCGTCCCGCGGTCGTACCGACCCAGGGGGCACGCGGCGGTGTGCACCGGCTCGTCGACGACCTCCTCGATCCGGTCGCGGGCGTCGATCAGCTCCTCGTGCTGTTCCGCCGCGCTCAGACCGCGCCAGACCCGGTGCCGCATCCCGTGCGACCCGATGCCCATCCCGGCCTGCCGGAGCCGGCGGATATCGTCCGCGGACAGCGAGCCGGAGCGCCCGATGCGGTCGGCGATCACGAAGAAGTCGGCGGTCATCCCCCGGTCCACCAGCTCGGGCAGGGCGACGTCGACGTCGGACGTGTTGCCGTCGTCGAAGCTGAGCCGCACGTCCGGCTGGTCGACGACCTCGTCCAGGACCCTGCGGAACGTGTCCGCGGTGATCCAGTAGACAGCCTCCTCGGACGGAACACTCTCGGGGGGCGTCCCGATGCCGTGAAAGCAGAGATTGATCATTCGTTCATGGTCGACGACGAAGCGGTGCCGGGGAATGTCGTCGCGGGTGATTGTCCGGGTGATTCTCCGGTCGGTCTCGAATCTCCTTCCCGGGGGTCGCGGAGGGCGCCCGAAAGACCGATCAGCAAAAAGAGCGTCCCCATGGTCATCGGGAACGCGAAGGCGTCGAAGAAGGAGAGGCTGACGAATCCCGCGGAGACCGACGCCGCCAGCGCGGTCGCGAGGCTGCGGGTCCGGTCGTCGGCGCTCGACGAGCGCACGTGCAGGAGCCGGCGGAGCGTGGTCAACCAGAGCCCGGCGAACAGCACGGTGCCCACGATGCCCACCGTCACCAGCAGCAGGAGGTACTGGTTGTCGAAGATGCGGTAGGTCGGCAGGAAGGTGCCCAGGCCGCGGCCGAACAGTGGGTCGCGCGCGATGAACTCGCCCGCGGCGGAGAAGGAGCTGGTCCGGGACGCGACGCTCGGGTCCTGGTCGGCGTCGGCGAAGAGGCCGAGGATCGAGGTCGCGATGCCGGGTGCGGTGACGAGCACGGCGACCGCACCTACCCCACCGATGGTGAGCAGCGCCTTGCGCCGCGGGCCGGGCCAGCCCAGGACCAGCACCACGACGCCGATCGCCACCCCCACGTAGGTGGAACGGGACCCGGTCAGGGGGACCAGCACCAGCAGCGCCAGGGCCGGTGCCCAGCGCAGGAGGCGGGAGCGTTCGACGTGCTGGAACGCGACGTGCAGGGCGGGTGGCAGCAGCATCGCCACGAGCACGCCGTACTCGATCGGGTGCGTGGCGGTGCCAGGGGGGCGGTACCTGCCGTTGCGCTCCGTGAACTCGAACGGGCCGGTCAGCGTCAGACCGGGGACGGTGATCTGGTCCACGATGAGCTGGCCGAGCGCGAACTGTGCGATACCCAGCACCGCCAGGACGCCGCCTGCCAGCGCCAGCCGCCACACGAGCACGTCGAGGCGCGCCTGCGAGGCGATCCCGTCGTGTGCCAGGAGCAGGGTGCCCGACCAGGCGAGCAGGGCCAGGAGCGCGACGTCGGCCGGGCTGACCTCGTTCGAGACGATCGGCCGCGACATCGCGATCGCGTACGAGACGCCCGCGGACGCGGCGAACGCGGCCAGCCCGATCCGGATCGGCCGTGGCCGGCTCGGCGCTGCCCGGGCCGTCGCCACGACCATGAGCACCCACAGCAGCAGGCCCCCGAGCCCGAACACCATCGACGGTGCTCCCGCACTGCCCAGCGGGCCGATCACGAGCCTCGACGGTACGGCGAAGAGCAGGACCACGTAGACGGTGAGCCACGTGACCGCGTCGAAGCGGATACCGCGCCGCGCAGGGACGGCCGGTTCGGACCCGCCCCCGGCCAACGACGGTGGGACGGCCCCGGCCTCGGTCACCTCTTCTCCGTGCCGGACCGCGCCTGCGCGTCGTCGGGCCGAGGGTTGCGCCATGCCGGGGGCACGCTCGGCGGTGTCTCCTTGACCAGGCGCGGCAGCGGGCGGGGGATGCCCATCGGCGAGGTGGGCGGTGCCGACGAACCTGCGCCCTTGCCGGTCTGGAGCAGGGCGGCGGCCTGCGTCAGGGGTGTGCCCGGGGTCGCAGGTGACGCCGGGGCCGGCGCCGGGGCCGCCGGAGCGGATGCCGCGGCGGCCGCCGCAGCGGACCGGGTGCGACGGGCGCGCACCAGGCCGTCGATCGCCACCGCGAGCACACCCGTCGCCACGAGGCCGCCGCCCCCGACCGCGATCAGCAGGCGGACGGTGCCACCGGCATCCGTCTGGGCGCGTTCGTCCTTGGCCAGCAGCAGCGTCGAGACCACGGACTCCGGCGGGGCATCGACCTCCTCCTGGAGCCGGCGCAGCTCGACCGGGATGGACTCGGTGATCCGGTCGAGCGTCGCCAGCGTGTCCTGCGGCGTCGCGTCCGTCACGTCGACGGCGATCACGGGGCCGCGGGTGGACTCCTCGATCGTGACGACGAACTCGCCCTCGGGCGAGGCGGACGCGAACCGGGTGCCGGCGACGTCGCTCTCGTAGTAGGCGACCACGACACGGGCCGGCAGGTCGAGCCCGCCGAGCGCCAGGAACGGGTTGCCACCCTCGCCCACCGCTTGTTCGGACGGTACGAGCAGCACCAGGGCACGTGCCGTGTACACCGGCGGCGCCACCACCGTCACGCCCCAGATCAGGGCACCGGTCATGAGGAGGCCGGCGAGCGTCACGGCCCACTGCCGTCCCAGGGCCCGGATCACGTCGGGAAATGACATGTCTTCACCCTTTCCGGCCGTTTCGCGTCACGTTCGGCAAAGGTATCGTGCTGAGCATTGGAAATGGAACGTGCTGCGGTGTCCGCGTGCATTTTTCGCCCGCTCCGAGAAATGCCGGAGGAAAGATGGCTCTGTGGGAGCTCATCCGTGCGGCGCTGCGCTCCTGGCCGCTCGTGGTGGCCGGGGCGGTGGTGACGCTCGTGGCCGCGTACGGCACCACCCTGGACGACGGCGTCTTCTGGAGCCGCACGCAGGTGGTCTTCCTCGCTCCGCAGAGCGCCGCCTACCCCAACACGCTGCGCACCACGTCGGAGGACATCATCATCACGGCGGGCGTCGTGGCCAAGGCGGTCACAGGCGCCGACAAGGTGACGAAGTACGCGTCCCCCGACGCGACGCTGGTCGGCGAGGGCCAGCGCGACGGCTGGTCGGTGCGCCTGCCGGACACCGGCGGGCAGTGGGCCACCCACTTCGCGCAGCAGGTGCTGTACGTCGAGGTCGTCGGTGCGACGGCCGAGGAGGTCGAGGCGCAGCAGACCGTGCTCCTCGACCGGATCGCTGACGAGCTGCACGAGCTCCAGCGCGGCGCCGGGGTGGCGCCCGTCAACGAGATCACGGTGACGGTGGCGCCCGAGTCGACGGTGGTGCATCACGTGCAGGGCTCGTCCCTCCGCAGCGTCGCGATGACCGGTGTGCTCGGGGTGGCGGCCACGTGCGCCGTCCTGGGCCTCGTCGAGGCCCGGCGGCGCAGGTCGGTCACGCGCGACCATGTCCCCGCACCTCGTCTTCCACGATCCGCGCCACGTGTGCCTGTGCCGGTGCCCACGACCGTCCGATGACGCTGGCCGCCGCCTTCGCGGCGTAGGCAGCGGCGTCCGGCCGCCCGACCGCTGCCGAGAGCTCCGCGGCGATGCCCGCCGCCGTCGGCTCCGCCCACCCGACGTACGGGTTCGCCAGGTCGGCCCGGGCCAGCGGCGAGTCGTTGACGACGGGCACGACACCGGCCGCGAGCATCTCCTCGGCCACCAGCGAGATGTTGGTGAACGACATCGCCAGCCCGGCCGTGACCCGGCCGTAGAGCCGGTTGAGCTCCGCCGGGGTCAGCCGTCCGTGGAAGGTCACCGGGAACGGCAGGCCAGTGGGCCGTGCCCCGT
The DNA here is from genome assembly GCF_028994775.1 of Promicromonospora iranensis. GTDB lineage: Bacteria > Actinomycetota > Actinomycetes > Actinomycetales > Cellulomonadaceae > Promicromonospora > Promicromonospora iranensis_A. The sequence goes on from NZ_JAJQMN010000008.1 coordinate 193,696, forward strand.
AGACGTGGATCTCCTGGTCCGGGTGGGCCCGGTGGAAACGTTCCAGCGCCAGCCGGGCGAGCAGGTAGCCCCGGCGTCCGACGTCCGGCTTGGCGTAGAGGACCACGCCGGAGCGGGGCTGCTCCGGCTCCGGCAGGTGGTAGACGTCGGTGTCGCACCCGAACGGGACGACGTCGCTCTCCAGGTCCTGCTCGGACCGGAGGCAGCCCGACACCATCTCGCCCAGCGCGATGCGCCGGAACGGGAACCGGTAGCTCATGGCCGCCAGCTCGTACTCGGAGCCTCGAGGGTAGAAGTACGGCTCGTAGTCCTGGATGAAGTACAGCCGGTGCGCGGGTTCGTCGGGGTAGGCGAGCAGCACGTGGGCCGACTCCCAGGAGGACGCCACCACCGCGTCCACGCCACGGAAGCCCGCGCGCGCGTCGCGCACCTCGGCCCGCACGCCCGGCCAGCCCTGCCGCAGCTCGGCGGTCCGCTGGGCGACGTCCAGCCCGTGCCGGTCGTACAGGAACACGACGCACCGGTGCCCGCGCGCCTCCAGCCCTTCGACCATCCGGAACAGGGTGGTGTGCCCACCCGAACCCGCGGCGGGCGGCGAGGTCACCCAGCCGACGACGAGCGGCCGGTCCGACGGCACGGGGTCCGGGACGGGCATCGACCTGGGGACCGTCCCGGCGATGTCAGCCGTCTCGAGCTGGAAGCCGAGCGACCGGGCGTCCGTGGCCCGGTAGGCGCGCGCGGCGACGCGCTGGGCCAGCCCACCGACGCCGGCGCGGCGCAGGCGGCGGATCTTGGCGGTCGTTCTGGTCAGCCGGTTCATCGGCAGCTCTCCTCGGTCACAGGCCGGACGTCGCCCAGCGCAGGTACATCAGCTCGGTCCGCGCTCGTCGGCCGACGCGGCGCACGGCGGCGCCGACCCGCGGTACGGGGGAACGTCCGGGCCGCTCGGCACGCTCGGCCCGGTCCATGACACGTCGGGTCGAACGCCAGGCCTTCGATGTCGGCCACACGTCGGTCGCGAAGCCCAGGTACTCGTCCGGCGGCTCGCGCCGGTCGGCCGCCGCCGCCGCGTACCGCAGCGCGTCCCGGGCCAGCGCCACCCGCGCGCGGTCGTGCAGGCCGGTCCGTTCGGGCAGCAGGTCCGCGACGTTGACGAACAGCCGGTCGTACGCGTCGGCGCGGGCGCGCAGGTCCAGCAGTGCCCCGGACCCCTCGTTGACGCTCAGGCTGGCCGCGTGCTCGCGGTGCAGGGCCTGGTCGGCTCCGCCCACGTACGCCACGTCGCTGACGGCGGCGAGCCGCAGCCACATCTCCACGTCCATCGTGAAGCGGAGCGCCGGGTCCAGCGCCCCGATCTCCTTGAGCAGGGCGGACCGCATGACCACCTCGGGTGACGTGATGCAGCTGACCCCCGTGCGGCACCGCTCGGCCAGCCACTTCTGGCCGCTCCAGATCGTCCAGGACAGCTCGCCGAGCGCGGGCTCGGGAACCGTCCCGTCGTCGAAATGGTGCGGATGGCCGTAGACCAGGCCCACCTCGGGGTACCGCTCCAGGATGGCGGCCGCCCGGGCGAGCGCGCCGGGCGGCAGCATGTCGTCGGCGTCCAGCCGCACGACGAGATCACCGGTGCTCACCGCCCAGCCCTTGTTGAAGGATGCGACCTGACCGACGTTGTACCTGTTCGCGACGACGCGCACCGCCGGGTGCCGCTCCGCCAGCTCGCGGGCGACCGCCAGGCTGTCGTCCGTCGAGGCGTCGTCGACGATGATCACCTCGACGTCCACATCCGCCTGGGTGACCAGGCTCTCGACGGTCTGCGGCAGGAACCGGCCGTAGCCGAAGCACGGCACCACGACCGAGACCAGTGGCCTGGCGACCGGGGCCGACGGTGCCCGCCGCCGGACCGCCCGGGGCGCCAGCGGCGACCGGACCCAGCCCGCGAGCCACGGGACCAGCCTGCCACCGACGGTCGGCCCGCCCGTGGCGTGCCGGTCCACCCAGGCGCGCCAGGCCGTGGCCGCTCCGTCGAGCACCCCGCTGCTCACGGGATCACCGCGGCGGGTGCGGCCTCGCCCGCCACCGCGGTGCGGAGGGCCCGGACGACGTGCTCCTGCTGTGCCTCCGTGATACCGGGGAACATGGGCAGCGACAGGATCCGCGCGGCGTGGGCCTCGGCACGGGGCGCGATCCCCGGGCGGAGGCCGAGGTGGGCCGTGGCCGGCAGCAGGTGGACCGGTGCCGGGTAGTGGATGCCGTGCCCGATCCCCGCGGCGGAGAGCGCTGCCGACACGGCCGGGCGGTCGGGCACCTGCACCACGTACAGGTGCCACACGTGGGTGGCGCCGGGCAGCTCGCGCGGCGCCACGAGCTCCGGGACGTCCGCGAACGCCTCGGCCAGCAGCGCCCCGTACCGGGCGGCCGCTGCCGACCGCTGGGCGTTCCACGCGTCCAACCGGGTGAGCTTCACGGACAGGACGGCGGCCTGCAGGGCGTCGAGCCGGGAGTTGGTCCCGACCTCCAGGTGCTCGTACCGGTCGACACCACCGTGGTTGCGCAGGCGGCGTGCCCGCTGGTCGATGTCGTCGGACGAGGTCAGGATGGCGCCCCCGTCGCCGAACGCGCCCAGGTTCTTGCCGGGATAGAAGCTGGTGGCCGCCACGTCACCCGCGCCGCCCGAGCGCAGGCCGTCACGGCCGGCGCCCTGGGACTGCGCGGCGTCCTCGACCAGGAGGACGTCCGGGCCCACCACCTCGCGCAGCCGCGCCACCGGCGCCATCTGCCCGTAGAGGTGGACGGCGACGACCGCACGGGTCCGGGGCGTCAGGCGCTCGGCCACGTCCTGCGGATCCAGCAGGTAGTCGTCGTCGACGTCGGCGGGCACGAGGGTGGCGCCGCAGCGCAGCACCGCCTCCGCCGTGGCGAAGAACGTGTTGGCCGGGACGATCACCTCGTCGCCGGCGCCGATCCCCGCAGCCTGCAGGCCGATCTCGAGTGCGTCGGTGCCGTTGCCGACGCCGACGGCGTGCCGCGCCCCCGAGTAGGCGGCGAACTCGCTCTCGAAGCGGTCGACCTCCGGCCCCAGGACGAACCCCGACGTGCGCAGGATCCGGTCCCAGCGCTCGCGGACCTCCGGTTCGACCTCGGCGGTCTGGGCACCGAGGTCCAGGAACGGCACCGGCGGCCGAGGTGGCGCGGTGGGAGTGCTGGTCAGGGTCTCGGTCATGGGGTCGTTCCTCTCGGTCGGCCGGACGGGGCGACAGGTGCCCCGGCCGTCTCCGGCGGTTCGGTAGGCAGAGCGGGGTCCGGTTCGGGACCGTCGGGGGTGTCGGGGCCGTCAGGGGTGTCAGGGCCGTCGAGGGTGACGCGGACGGCCCGCCAGCGCGGGAGCACCCAGGCGAGCGTGGTGGCCGTGTAGACGCCGAGGGTCGCCACCCCGCCGAACAGGCCGCCCCACAGCGGGTCGCCCACCCGGTCCGCGACGAACACACCCGCGAGGACGGCGCACACGGCCGCGCCGCCCGGCACGGCAAGCGTGCGGGCGAGCGCGGCCACCTCGTCCCGGGACCTGCGTAGCAGCACCAGGTAGGCGGGCACCAGCACGGTGACGGCGACGACGGCCTGCGCGACGCCGACGCCGAGGCTCCCGCCGAGCCGGGCACCCACGACGACGGCCGGGACCAGGGCGACCAGCCAGACGATCTGCACCACGAGCACGCCGCGGGAGCGGCCGAGCGCGTACAGGTAGCCGGCGAGGACGTCCGCGACCACGCGCACGGCGCCGACCACGGCGAGCGGCACCAGGATCTGGGCCGCCGGCTCCCAGCGGGCCCCGTACACGAGCACCACCACCGGGTGGGCGAGCGAGGCGAGCATCGCCGCCGCGGCGGCGACCGCCCACCACACCGGTGCGAGCAGCGGGACGAGTGCGGCGCGGGCACGCTCCCGCACCTGGGAGAACGCGGGCAGCGTCACCGATCGCAGCGCCTGCCCCACGAGGGTCATGGGCCAGGTCGAGATGTTTGCGGCGAGCACGTAGTACCCGAGCTCGACGGCGCCCGCGACGTTCCCGAGCACGACGCGGTCGACCGAGAGCAGCACCCAGGAGAGCAGGTTCGCCGCGGCGACGGGCAGACCGAACGCCAGCACGGACCGCGCGACCGCGCGGTCCCAGGAGAGCCGCAGGCCGGTCCGGGCGAGCCAGAACTGCATGGCGACGCCGCATGCCTGGCCGGCCACCCGGCCCACGGCCAGGCCGACCAGGCCGTGGCCGAACGCCGCCAGCACCAGCGTCACCGCCGCGCCGACACCGAAGTCGACGGCGTTGGACCGGAACAGGCCGCGCTGGTCGAGCCGGCGCTGGAGGGTGGCGAACGGCACGACGCCCACACCGGCGAGCAGGAACGTACCCGCGAGGATGGCGATGGGCCCGGCCGCTCCGGGCCCGCCCATCGCGCTGGCGAGTGCGGGCGCGGACAGCGCGGTGACCACGGCGAGGACGGTCCCGGTCGCGAGCCCGAGCACGGCTACCGGGCCGGTGCGCCGGGCGAAGTCGGGGCTGCGGACCAGGTCGGCGCTCAGCCCGAGGTCCGCGAGGGCCATGACGACGCTCTGCACCGTCAGGGCGATCGCGTACAGGCCGAACTCCTCCGGCGACACGATCCGCGCGATGACGACCCCGAGGCCGAGGTTGCCCAGGCGCACGACCAGCGTGCCGGTGGTGCTCCAGCGCAGAGCCCGCCCGACCCGGCCGCTCAACGCCTGTCCGTCAGCCATGTGCGGGCCTCTCGCGCAGGAGGCCGCGCGCGGTGTCGCGCGCGACGACGGCGGCCGTCCGGGCGAGCGAGGGTGCCGAGCGGCGTCCCGCGGACAGGGCGTCGCGGTAGACCTGCTCCAGGCGAGCGGCCGACGAGGCCAGGGAAAAGCGCTCCGTGACGATCCGCTGCCCGAACGTGCCGAGGGTCGCGCGCCGTACGGGCTTGCGGACCAGCGGCTCCAGCGCGTCGGACAGCGCGGACGCTCCCCGGCCGCCGGACCCGTACCAGCCCTGTTCCAGGAACATCTCGAGGCTCTGCTCGTCGAGACGACGCCAGAAGCCGCGTTCGCCCTGGACCACCACCGGCTTGCTGAACGCCATCCCCTTGAGCACCGAGCTGCCCATCCCCAGCACGACGTCGGCGGCGTCGTACGCCGGGCGCGGGTCGTCCAGCGCACCGGTGACGATGACGGCGCGCCGTCCGACCGCCGTGTTGATCTGTCGGGCCCGCGCGGCGACGTCCTCGTAGCGCGGGCCGTCGCCCACCACGAGCAGGGTCAGCGCGCTGCACCAGCCCGCGCGCTCGACCAGGGACATCGCCTCCAGCACGCCGGCTGTCTTGTCCAGATCGTCGGACATCCGGCACACCACGGACAGCACCACGTCCTCCGGACCGAACCCCCAGCGGTCGCGCGCCGTGGCGCCACCGGCGCTCCCCGGCGCGTTCGCCACGGTGTCGATCGGCGGCTCCATGAGCCGCACGTCCCGATGCCGTACCGCGGCCTCCTGCGCGAGCCGGCGGGTACCCACGATCAGTGGGACATGCCGGGGGATGTAGCCCGACACGTACATCGACAGGGTGGTGACCACGGCCGGTGTGCCGAGCAGCAGGTGAGGCCCGAGGGCGACGTCGATCGCCGGGCCCCACTCGTAGGCGTGCACCACGTCGGCGCCCAGCCGGCGCACCGCCGAGACGGCGTGCGCCATGTTCCGGGGCGACGGCCAGGTCAGGTGTGTCGGTAGCGTCTCCAGGTCCAGACCGAACCCGCGGGCGACGTCCCACAGCGCCCCGCCGGGGGGCGCGAGGACGACCACCTCGTGCCCGCGGGCCACCGTCTCGCGCGCGAGCTCCAGCGCGTTGAGCTGGCTCCCGCCGATCTCCATGTGGTGCACGTAGACGACGATCTTCATCGCGGGCTCCCGACGGGAGGACGAGGGGCCAGGACCCGGGCAGGCACACCGGCCCACGTCTCGCCGTCCGGCACGTCGCCGAGCACGACGGACCCCATGCCCACCACCGCTCCCGCGCCGATCCGCACGCCGGGTCGCACGGCGGCGTTCATGCCGAGATAGGCGGCCCGGCCGACGTGCACCCCGCCACCGAGCGACACGCCTGCGGCGAGCGTGGCGAAGTCCGCCACGACGCAGTCGTGGGTCACCGTCACCCCCGGCATCGCGATCACGTGGGCACCGAGACGGGCGTCGGCGGTGATGGCCACACCGGCCAGCAGGACCGATCCGGCGCCGACGGGGCACCCGGCGGGATTCCGTACCGACGGGTCGACGACCGTCGCGTACCGCGACCCCGGCCCGAGCCGGGCGTGCACTGCCGCACGGGACGCGCTCGGCCCGACGCACAGCAGCAGGTCCGCCTCGGGGTACGCCGCGGCGGAGGCGACCGGGCCCAGCACCGGTACGCCGCCGATGTCGGGCGGCAGGTCGGCGTGCTGGTCGTCGAGGACACCGAGCACGGGACGACCTGCCTCGGCCGCCAGAGGGATCACCTCGCGAGCCAGCCCGCTCGCACCCACAAGCAGCAGCGGCCCGCCCCAGGTCGCCGCCATCTCACGGGCTCCCGTGGTTGCGGACCACGTGGACCACGCGGTCCAGGTCGGAGTCCGTCATCTGGTGGAACAGCGGGAGGATCAGGGTGCGCGCCGTGAGCCGCTCGGTCACCGGCAGCGGCTCGTGCTCCCGTGCGGCGTGCGCAGGGTGCAGGTGTGCCGCCATGATGCCGCGCCGTGCGGAGACGCCCGCCGAGGCGAGGGACAGGAGCAGCCCCTCGCGGTCCGTGCCATATCCAGGCAGGACCTCCAGCCACAGCGACTGGACGTTGCTCGTGCCCCAGGTGGGGTCGTCGACGAGCCGGACGCCCGCTACGTCCGAGAGCTCGTCCCGGTAGCGGGCGGCGATCTGCCGCCGCCGGGCGACGATGGCGGGAAGGCGGCCGAGCTGCACCAGGCCGACGGCGGCCTGGAGGTCGGTCATCCGGAAGTTGAACCCGACCTCCTCGTACTCCTCCGGCGGCGAGACGAGAGACGCGTGGCGGTCCGCCGCGGAGACGCTCATCGCGTGCTCACGGAGGCGCCGCGCGCGGTCCGCCCACTCCGGGCGGCTCGTGGTGAGCATGCCGCCCTCGCCGGTGGTGAGGATCTTGCGGGGGTGGAAGGACCAAGCGGTGATCTCCGCGCCCGCCCCGACCGGACGGCCCTGGTAGGTCGAGCCGGCGCCGCATGCGGCGTCCTCGATCACCACGATGCCGAGCGGGTCGCACAGCTCCCGGATCGGGGCGAGGTCGACCGGCATACCGGCCTGGTCCACCGCGATCACCGCGCGGGTGGCCGGCGTGAGCGCCGCCGCGACGGTCGCCGCGGTGACGTTGCCCGTCGTCACGTCCACGTCGGCGAACACCGGCCGGGCTCCGACGTAGGTGGGTGCGTTCGCCGTGGCGACGAACGAGAAGGACGGCACCACGACGTCGTCGCCCTGGCCGATGCCCGCGACGACCAGGGCCAGGTGCAGCGCCGTCGTGCAGCTCGATGTCGCGACGGCGGCTCGTGCGTCCATGGCGCTCGCGAACGCGGTCTCGAACGCCGCGACCCGAGGCCCCTGCGCGACCCAGCCCGACTCGATCACCTCTGTGACCGCCGCGATCTCCTCCGCGCCGAGCCACGGCTTCATGACGTCCACCCGGGCGAGGCCCGTTTCCGCCGCGGTCATCCGGTCACCTCGACGGTCTCCGAGGCGACCCAGTTACGGTCCTCGATCCGGCTCAGCATCGTCTCCGGGCTCTCCGGCCGGCCGCGGAACCACTCGACGAGCTCGGCGACGCCCTCCTCGAAGGTGGTGCGGGGCGTGAACCCGGTCAGCTCGTGGACCAGCGTGTTGTCCACCAGGAGGCGTCGGACGTCGCCAGGCCGGGCCTCCAGCCGGACCGGCTCGAGGTCCGGTCGGCCGACGAGCCGGGACACGGTGGCCACCAGGTCGTTGATCGTGAGCTCGGCGCCCGAGCCGACGTTGACGGTGCGTCCGACGGCGGCGTCGCACCCCGCGATGTCGGCCAGCGCTCGCGCGGTGTCCGTGACGTGGAGGAAGTCGCGCGTCTGCTCGCCGTCCCCGTAGACGAACCCCGGCAGGCCGCACAGCGCCCGCACGATCGTGCGGGGCAGGACCTCGCCGCTGTCGCCCTCGAAGTGGCTGCGCGGCCCGAAGGTGTTGAAGGGCCGCACGACGACGACCGGCATGTCGTGGGTGCGGAACGCGGCGCGTGCGTACGCCTCGCCCGCGAGCTTCGAGCCGCCGTAGACCGTCTCCGGCCAGGTGGGGTGCTTCTCGTCCATCGGGGCGTACTGCGCGGTGCCGAACACCTCGCTGGAGCTCACGTGGACGAACCGCCGGACGCCGGCCGAGCGCGCACGCTCCAGCAGCTCCAGCGTGGCCGTCGCGTTGACCTCGTGGTTCTCCCGCGGGTCGTGCAGGCTGTGTCGCACACCGAGGCAGGCGAGGTGGAAGACGACGTCCGCCCCGTCGACCAGGTCGAGGGCCTGCACGCTCCGGACGTCCTCGGTGACGAGCCGCAGCCGCGGGTCGTCCGCCAGGTGCTCCAGGTTCTCCCGCCGCCCGTTGACCAGTGAGTCGACGACGGTGACCGACGCCGCGCCCCGGCGCAGCACGAGCTCGTCGACCAGGTGGCTGCCGATGAACCCCGCGCCGCCGGTGACCAGGATGTTCGTGCCGTGCAGCGCGCTCATGCCGCACCTCCTGCGACGAGCTCGCCGGTGAGCGCCGGCTCGGGAGCCGTGCCCGCTCGGACCAGCGATACGCCTCCACCGGTGGCGAGGCTGCGGTCGGCCGCCTCCAGGACGTCGAGCACCCGGAGTCCCGCCGCACCGTCCGTCAGCGGCGGGCGCGTCCCGTGGATCGCCGCGGCGAGCTCGCTCACCATGGATCCGAGGGCCTCGCGCTCCTCCAGCGCGGGGGACCAGGTGTCGCCCAGGCGGTAGGAGATGGTGGCGGCCCGGCGCTCCAGGCTGTCGAGCGCCTGGGTCTCGAGGTCGACGCCCCGGTCGTAGACGCTGATGCGCTGCTGCGGGTTCAGGTCGTCCCACACGAGCGTGCGGCGCGACCCCCCGATCGTCATCCGGCGAACCTTGGTGGGGCTGAGCCAGTTCACGTGCACGCTCGCCACGGCGCCGCCCGGGAGGGGCAGCACCAGGTAGCCCACGCAGGACTTGCCCGCACCGATCGGGTCGGCGCCGTGCGCTGCCACCGACTTCGGCTGCAGCCCGCCCGGCAGGACGAAGTCGATGATCGACAGGTCGTGCGGCGCCAGGTCCCAGAACACGTCCACGTCGGGCTGGACCAGGCCGAGGTTGATCCGCACCGAGTCGATGTACAGGATCTCGCCCAGGTCACCGTCAGCCACCATCTCGCGGATCTTCCGGGCCGCCGGCGTGTAGCAGTAGGTGTGGTCGGTCATGAGCACGAGGCCTCGCGCCTGTGCCTCGGCGACCATCTCCGCGGCCGCCGAAGCACGGTCGGCGATCGGCTTCTCGACGACCACGTGCTTGCCGGCGCGCAGCGCCTCCAGGGCGATCGCGTGATGCGTCCCGGCGGGCGTGGCGATGGCCACGGCGTCGATGTCGTCCCGGGCGAGCAGCGTGGTGAGCGACGTCTCGACCTCGGCTCCGCCGTGCGCGTTCGCGACGCGGGCGGCGCGGTCCGCGTCGAGGTCGCACACCGCCGCCAGCTCCCAGCGGTTTGATGCCGCGAAGTTGCGTGCCAGGTTGGGGCCCCAGTAGCCGGCGCCCACGACGGCCGCCCGCAAGATCTTTTGGTCCATGCTGCCTTCTTCCGGTATCAGCTCGGATCGGCCCGGATAGTTGCCTTCCTGGCTCCGATCAATGTACGTGCCGGCCCTGCGCTGCACTGGCCGGTGTGATTCGAAATCACCCTGCGCTCGCCCTTTATTCACCCACGGGCGTGTTTCACCCCGGGGTGAAATGCAAAGAGGCGAGAAAATGCGGGCGCCGGTATTTACGCGTGCGCCTCGGCGGGTGTTCCGGTGCGGCCGGTCAGGCCGTCGAACACCCCCACGTAGGTGGCTGCCTGACGGCGCCAGGAGAGCTCGCCCTCGATCCGCTCGCGGCCGACCGCACCCATGGCGCTGGCCCGCCCGGGGTTGTCGAGGAGCTCGAGGATCGCGTCGCCGAAGGCCGCCGGGTCGGTGCCGGCGACGTACACGGCCGCCTCGCCCGCGCTGCGGCGGGTCTCGGTCAGGTCCGACGCGACGACGGGCAGCCCGTGCGCCATGTACTCGAGGGTCTTGTTCATGGTGGAGCGGTCGTTGAACTCGCTGGGTGGGTCGGGCGTGACACCCAGGTCGGCGCTGGACAGCCAGCGGCCGATCGCCGCGTGGTCCACCCTCCCGGTGAAGTGCACCCAGGGGTCCAGGCCACGTCGCGTGCAGTCGGCGCGCAGGCTCTCCAGCGCGTCCCCGAACCCGAGGAGCGCGAACCGCACGTCGGTGCGGCCGCGCTGGTTCACCACGTGGTCCACGGCGGCCAGCAGGCGGTCGACGCCGTCCTGCGAACCCATGATGCCCACGTAGGCCACGAGGTGTTTCGCCTGGTCACGGGCACCGGGCTCCGGGTCACCGCGCCGCATGAGGTCGGCGTCGGGCGTGCTCATCACCACGGAGCTGCGCAGCGGGTCGACCCGGCCGCGGCCCTGCGCGATCTCCTGGTACGACCCGTTGGTGGAGATCACGTGGTCCGCGCTGCGGTACGTCGCACGCTCCAGCAGGAGCAACCCGCGGTACAGCGGACCCCGCCGGCCGAACTTCGCGACGTACACCTCCGGACACAGGTCGTGCTGGTCGTAGACGAACCGCACGCCGCGCCGCAGGCGCCAGAGCAGTGCGAGCAGCCAGTACGTGTCCGGTGGGTTGCACGCCTGGATCACCTGGAACGGGGCGTCCCGGTGGACGCGCGCCGACGCGCGCGCGGTGCGCCACCAGCAGACGGCGAACTCGCGCACGTAGCCGGCGAGTCCTCGTGACTCGGGCGGGGGCACGTAGGAGTGGACGTCCGTCTCGTCGATCCGGAACCGGGCGGGCTCGTCCGGGTTCTCCTGGGGGCAGATGACGCTCACCCGGTAGCCGGCGTCCGTCAGGGCGCGGCACTCGGACCGCACTCGGCGGTCGAGCCGGAACGGCAGGTTCTGGATGATCACCAGAACGTGTGGAGCGGCGGAATGCATGAGGGAAGTGTTGCGTCCCTGGCACTTCGCAGAAACCCGGGGAGGGGGTGAACACGGGTATTCACCCGCTGGTCGTCAGCGAGAATTTCCGGCAAAGATCACCCGGAAGTCATCCGCCTCCGGGATTGCAATTTTCCATGCCGTGCAGATCGGCGCAAAAAAGGCTGTGGAAGCGTCATCGATATTTCATCCCCTCCGGTCCGTGCACTCTCCTTGATACGTTCCTGTTCTATCGGGTGAACCGAGGGTGAGGAACCCCTGCCCGCACCGCCGACCGCGGTCGGCGCTCCTACAGTGGCGAACGTGGGCTACTCCGTCGCACGTTCATCGTTCCGGTCCCGTCGCGTACTTCGTGTTCCGGCGGTCTTCGCTGTGGCCGTGCTCGCCCTGTCGTCGGGTCTGCTGGCCGCGGTCCCCGGGACCACTGCCGAGGCCGCTCCGTGCGACCCCGGGGGCAACCCGGTCGTGTGCGAGAACTCGAAGCCGGGCACGGACCCGCAGGTCTGGGAGATCGAGGGCGCCGGCGACCCCAGCATCCAGGGGTTCGCCACCGAGATGAGCGTCGACACGGGCAGCCGGGTCGCGTTCAAGATCGACACCGACGCGCGGGCCTACACGATCGATATCTACCGCACCGGGTGGTACCAGGGACTGGGGGCGCGCAAGGTCGCACAGGTCGCGCCGAGCGTGACGCTGCCGCAGACGCAGCCCGAGTGCGCATGGTCGGAGCCCGTCGAGCTGGTCGACTGCGGGAGCTGGGCGGTCTCGGCGGGCTGGGACGTCCCGGCCACCGCCGTGTCCGGCGTCTACGTGGCGCACCTGACCCGGACGGATACCGGCGGTCAGAGCCACATCACGTTCATCGTGCGCGACGACGGGTCCACCTCCGACATGGTCTTCCAGACCGCGGACACCACCTGGCAGGCCTACAACACCTACGGCGGCTCCAGCTTCTACTCCGGGGGCGCCAACCAGCGCGCCTACAAGCTGAGCTACAACCGCCCGTTCAACACTCGTGGTCTGGCGAGCGGCCGGGACTTCTACTTCAGTGCCGAGTACGCGATGGTGCGGTTCCTGGAGCAGAACGGCTACGACGTCACCTACATCGCGGGGGCCGACACCCACCGCGACGGGGCCCGGCTGCTGAATCACAAGACCTTCCTGTCCGTCGGGCACGACGAGTACTGGTCGGGCCCGCAGCGGAGCGCCGTCGAACAGGCCCGCGACGCCGGGGTGCACCTGGCCTTCTTCGCCGGCAACGAGATGTACTGGCGCACGCGCTGGGAGCCGTCGGTGGCCGGTCCGTCGACGAGCCACCGCACGCTCGTGTCGTACAAGGAGACCTGGAGCCGCGCCAAGATCGACCCGTCCAGCGAGTGGACCGGGACGTGGCGCGATCCCCGGTACGCGAGCACCGCGGCCGGGGGCGGGCGTCCGGAGAACGAGATCATCGGCACCCAGTACATGGTCAACTACTCGGACCTGCCGCTGACGGTCACTGCCGAGGAGGGCAAGCTGCGGATGTGGCGCGGCACGACCCTGGCCGCTCTTCCCGCCGGGACGTCCCGGGCGCTCGCGCAGCACACGGTCGGCTACGAGTCGAACGAGGACGTCGACAACGGCTCCCGCCCCCCGGGCCTGATCCGGATGTCGACGACCGTGGGCGACGTGCCCGAGTACCTGCAGGACTTCGGCAACTCCGTGGGGCCGGGCGTCACCCGGCACAACATCACGATGTACAAGGCCGCGAGCGGCGCGCTGGTGTTCTCCGCCGGCACGGTGCAGTGGTCCTGGGGCCTGGACCAGCAGCATGACGGGAACGGCGCCCCCGCCGACTCCCGGATGCGCCAGGCGACGGTCAACCTGTTCGCGGACATGGGCGTCCAGCCGGACACCCTCGCGTCCGGTATCGCCCCGGCGACGCGGACGACGGACGTCACAGGGCCGACCACACAGATCCAGAGCCCGGCCGCGCAGCAGTCGTTCGCGGGCGGATCGACCGTCACGGTCACCGGTACGGCGTCCGACGCCGCGGGCCGGGTGGCCGCCGTGGAGGTGTCGCTCGACGGCGGGCAGACCTGGCACCCCGCCGAGGGTCGAGCGAGCTGGCAGTACACCGGGCAGATCTTCGGCTCGGGAGCGGCGGGGATCCGCGCTCGTGCGGTCGACGACTCCGCGAACATCGGGGCCGCGGCGTCCGTGGGTGTCCAGGTGGCCTGCCCGTGCACGGTGTTCGGCACCACGGCTCCGCCGGGCGCGCCGGCCGACGACTCGTCGCCGGTCGAGCTGGGCATGCGGTTCGTGGCGGCGGCCGACGGCTACATCAGCGGCGTCCGGTTCCACAAGGCCGCGGCGAACACCGGCGTGCACCGCGGGACACTGTGGAGTGCGGCCGGCGAGCCGCTGGCCCGCGTGGAGTTCACGGGTGAGTCGGCGACCGGATGGCAGAAGGCATCGTTCGTCCGCCCGGTGCCGGTCGTCGCGGGGGAGGAGTACGTGGTGTCCTACACCGCGCCGTCCGGCGGCTACACCGCCACGTCCTGGGCGTTCCAGGCCCAGGGGCGCGCCGCCGGGCCGCTCACCGTCCAGGGCGGGTTCGGCGCCACGCCGGCCGGCGTGTACGGCGCGGCAGGCACCGTCCCGACCCAGTCCTGGGACAACGCCGCCTACTACGTGGACCCCGTGTTCACCTTCACCGACGATTCCCCGCTCGTCGCCACCGCGCACGCACCTGTCGCCGGTGAGGTCAGCGTGCCCCTGGATGGCCGGGTGCGCATCACGTTCTCCAAGCCCGCTGTCCCCTCGACCATCGGCTTCACGGTGACCGACGAGGCGGACAACCCCGTGGCGGGCAGCGTCTCCTACGACGGCCCCACCCGGACGGCCACCTTCACGCCGTCCGCGCCGCTGGCCGGGTTCGCCCAGCACACCGCGGTGGTCACCGCCCGGTCCGCTGAGGGGACGTCGCTGTCCGCCGGCGAGACCTGGAGCTTCCGGACCGTCCGCCCGCCGTCCGCGACGTGCCCGTGCGGCATCTACGACGAGACGACGGTGCCGGACCTCGCTGCCGCTGCCGACACCGACGCCGTCGTGCTCGGCATGCGGTTCTCGCCGCGCGTGGCAGGCCACGTCACCGGTATGCAGTTCTGGAAGTCGGCCGAGATCCAGGGGCCGTTCGTGGCCTCCCTGTGGGCCGAGAACGGGCAGCTGGTCGCCCAGGCGACCGTCACGCACCCCGTCGCACGTGGCTGGCAGGACGTCGAGTTCGACGCCCCCGCGGCGGTGACCGCCGGGCAGGAGTACACCGTGGGCTACCGGGCGCCGACCGGCCGCTACCCGGCGACTCTCGGTGCGCTCGCCGCTCCCCGGACGGTCGGGGACCTGAGCACGCCGCAGAACGCCGGGGTGTACCTCTACGGTTCGGGCCGCCCGGCGACCGCGACCTCCTCGAGCTATCTCGTGGACGTGGCGTTCACGCCGGCTCCCGTCGCCCCCACCGTCGTCTCGCGCACGCCGGCCGCCGGCGCGATCGACGTGCAGGCGAGCACCGACGTCTCCGTCACGGCCGCACGGCCGCTCGCGGCAGGGGCCACGCTGACGCTGGCCGGACCTGGCGGCCAGGCAGTACCGGGCAGCCTCGCGATCAACGGTACGACGGCGACCCTGGACCCCACGGCAAGTCTCCTGCCCGGCACCACGTACACGGCCCGGTTCGCGGGGACCACCACCGACGGGGGCACGATCGCGGCCACCACGTGGTCGTTCACCACGCAGGCCGCGGCCGGCGGGTGCCCGTGCCTGATCTTCGGTGCTGACGTGCCACCGGTGGCGTCGGCGGACGACGGCGCGGCCGTCGAGCTCGGCACCCGGTTCTCCGCGGACCGCGACGGCGCCGTCGGAGCGGTTCGCTTCTACCGGGGTCCGAACAACCCTGGGCCGCACACCGTGACCGTGTGGTCGGACGGCGGCGCAGTGCTGGCCACGGCGGAGGCGCCCTCGGGCGGGGGCGAGGGCTGGCAGACGGTTCCGCTGCCCGATCCGGTGGCCATCACCGCCGGAACCAACTACGTCGTGTCCTATCTCGCACCGCAGGGCGGTTACGCGGCGGGCGCGGGCTACTTCGCGCAGCCGCGGACCATCGGTCCGCTGACGACACCGGTGGACGCCGGCCGCTACGCCTACGGCGGCGGTTTCCCGCAGTACTCGTGGCAGGGCACCGGGTACTGGGTGGAGCCGGTGTTCACCGATCAGTGACCAGGCAACCGGACATGAGCCGCAGAGGGATGCTCGCCGCTCCGGCCGGCAGGGGCCGACTTGCCGCGCCCCTGCTGGCGGTGGCCCTGGTGCTGTCCTCGTGCACCAGCACGCAGGATCCGGGACCGGACGCCGGACCGACCTCGGCGCCGGGTACCGGCACCACCGCCCCCGCTCCGGACGGCACGCCCGGTTCCACGCCCGGTGACGCGGGCGCCGTCACCTCCGGCACGGACGCCGAGCCCAGGACCGACGGGCAGGAAAAGGAACCGGAGACCGCCGGATCACCGGCACCGGACGGACGCAGCGGCGGCCAGAGCGGAGCCGAGGGCAGCGAGATCGCCCCGCCCGCGCCCGGCCGGCCGAGCGGCGACAGCCTTGGCGACTCGGCGGCCCCTGCGGCGGGCCGGCTGACCCGCGACCAGCGGACCGGCACCGCGGCGGGACTCGTGGCGGGCTTCCCCGACGACGTCGTGCTGGTACCGGCGGACACCGCGGTGGCGTCCAGCTCCGTGACGGGGACGGACCGCCGCTACCAGGTCACGCTCGACGCGACGGTGGACGACGCCTGCGACGCCGTCGTCCTCGACTACCGCGCCTGGTTCACGACCGGCGGCTTCACCGAGACGGACACGACCACGCGGCCGGGCCGCACCACCGTTGATCTCGCCCGGGACGACGGCACGGTTCAGCTGGGCGCCTCGCGTAGCCGTGCCGGGTGCGACGTCACCCTCTTCGCGGCACTGTCCGCCAAGTAGGTGCGGCGCCGCCTGCCAAGCAGGTAGGGCCGAGGGTCCGTCAGCCCACGACGCTCGGGGACCAGGCCTGCGGGATCGCCACGGCCGGTGTGCCCGTGCCGTCGGCGGGGAGCGACCAGACGTCGGTGGTCCCCGGCTCGTCGGCACGGGGCAGACCGTAGAGGAGTGTCGCGTCGTCGAGCCAGGTCAGCTGGTCATCCACGGTGCGCTGCTCGGCGTCGAGCACCGTGATCTCCAGGGTTCCCAGGTCGAGCACGGCGGGGGTCCAGTGCGGGGTCGCCGACCCGTTCTCCGCGACGTCGCGCTTGAAGGCCAGCCGGGTGCCGTCCGGGGACAGCGAGGGGCACTCGACGCCGTCGAGCACGGTGACGAGGGTGCGCTCGGTGAGGTCGCCGCGCACGAGCCAGGTGTGGCCGAGGGACTGCGACCGGACGGTGGCGTAGAAGTTCCGGTCGTCCACGAAGGTCACGCCCCACACGTTCCGGTCGACCGGCGCCACGCGCTCGCCGTCGACGAGCAGGGTGAAGTCCTCGAGGTTCCCGGACACCTCCGTGCCGTCCACGTCGCGCACCGTCGTCTCCGTGGAGAAGCCCGTCTGGGAGTAGGAGTGGCCCGTCACGAACGCGGTGGTGGCCACCAGCCCGTCGGGCGAGAGCCGGGTCCTGCTCGGGACACCGGGCAGCGGCCACGTGGCCGTCGTCCGCCACGCCTCGTCCAGCACCTCGGCCTCGTAGGTCGTGACGACGCCGCGTCGGGTGCGCAGGCAGACCGTCGTCGAGCCCTGGCCGGACACCCGGTCGCACACGACGGGCGTGACCTCGCGCGGGCCGGACAGGTCGTCCAGGGCGACGGCGGCGACCCTGCCGTACAGGTCGCCCGGGGCCGTGCCCCGGAACAGGACGTGGGGGCCGTCCAGCACGTCCTCGGCCACCTCGACCTGGGTGGGCGCGTTGCGCTCCGCACGTGCGCGCTGGAAGTCGGCCGCGACGTACCAGGCGGTGCCGGCCAGCACCACGAGGGTCAGCACGGCGAACATGAGCCGACCGCGGAAGGCGGGGTTCCCGCTCATGCCGGGACCTGCTCGACGGCTTCGGCGTCCTGCTCCAGGCGGCCGCCCCGGATCAGGTAGGCGCAGACCGGAACCGCGATCGCCAGCGCGGCGGCCGCGAACCACAGCGCGTCGACGCTGCCGAACGTGTACCAGAGCACGCCGAACCCGGCGGACGCGGCCATGCGCGTGACCGCGGTGACCGTCTGCGCGGTGCCGATCGCGGTGGCCCGGACGGCGGTGGGCACCAGGGCGCTGGTCAGCGCGGCGAGGACGCCGTCGGTCATGGCGTAGAACGTGCCGAGCAGCACCAGCGCCGCGACGGTGGTGACCGCCCCGGGGAACGGGACGGCCGCGCAGACGTAGGCGGCGGCCAGCAGGGTGTGCCCCCAGACCAGGATCCGGCCCCGGCCGACACGGTCCGCGAGGCGGCCTATCGGCGTCGCGAGCAACATGTACGTGGCGTTCGTCCCGACGTAGAGCAGCGGGAACCAGTGCGTGGCGAACCCGTCGCGGTCCTGCAGCGAGAGGTAGATGAACCCGTCACCGACGGTGAGCAGCCCGAGCACCCCGGCGACGACCAGCAGCCGCACGGTAGCGCCACCGCGCAGGAAGCTCCAGGAGAAAGGGCGGCCGGTGGTCTCGAGGCCACCCGCCGCGTCGCACGTGCAGCCCTTGCACTTGGGCAGCCCACGGTCCTCGCGGGTCCGGTGGGTCCTGAGCCAGGCCGCTCGGCGCGGCCGCAGGTCCGGGACGAGCAGGACGAGAGCGCCCACACCGAGCACCGCCGCGCCGAGCGAGATGACGAAGATGGTCGTCCACCCGTCGGGGATGGCCCAGAGCACCGCGAACGCGAGCAGCGGTCCCAGCGTGGCGCCCGCCGTGTCGAGCGCCCGGTGCACCCCGAACGAGCGCCCGAGGTTGCGGGGGTTCGCCGCGGCGGCGATCAGGGCGTCGCGCGGCGCCGTGCGGATGCCCTTGCCGATGCGGTCCGCCACGACGAGGCTCGCGATGGCAGGCAGGCCGGCCGCGAACAGCAGCCCCACCCGGGTCAGCGCCGACAGGCCGTAGCCCACCGCCGCCACCCACTTGGGCCGGTCGGTGCGGTCGGCCGCCCAGCCGCCCGCCACCCGGACCAGCGCGCCCGCGCCCTGGACGAGCCCGTCGACCACGCCGTACGCGATCACCGACATGCCGAGCGCCGCGGTGACGTACAGCGGGAGCACCGCCATGACGGCCTCGGAGGAGACGTCCGTCAGGAAGCTCACCACACCCAGCGTGACCACGGTGGAGGGGACCCGCCCGGCGCGCCGTCGTGCGTCGCCCGACCGGGTGCTCGGCCGGGTGCCCGACCGGGTGCTCGGCCGGGTGCTCGGCCGGTCGCCGGTGGTGCTGGCCGTGGGTCCCGTCCCTTCCGGTGCGGCGCGGACGAGACCAGACATGGGGCTCCAGCGATCTTGATGCAGATGGGTGGGACAGGCCTGTTCAGGTTACGGCCGGCGTGTCCTGCCCCGGCGGGTCCGGGACGGGTGAACTGCGTTTCTCACCCGGTGTAGCGCTCCAGGAACGTGGTGACGGCCTCGTGGGCGATGGTGTCGAGCTCGTCGGGGGTGTAGCGGGCAGCGCCGGCGGTGAGAGTGAGCCGGTTCAGGGGTGCGGCCAGCATGAGCCAGGTCAGCTGCTCGGCGGCGACGGCCGGGTTGTCGACACGGAGCAGACCGCGCGCGCTCAGGTGCCGCAGGGCGTCGGCGAGGAGTGCCTGGTTGTGGTCCCAGCTCCGGCGCACGTAGTCGGCGGCCACCTCGGGGAACCGTTCGGCCTCGGCGGCGATCAGTGTCCGCATCTGGAGCACCGGAGGGCTCAGGACCCCGGCGTGGAGGATCCGGGAGAGCTGCAGCAGCCCTTGCCGGACATCTTCCGTCTGCCTCAGCTCCTCCAGGTGCGGCCTCATCGCGTCGCGACCGCGGTCGACCCAGTCCCGGACGACCGCCCCGAACAGGACCTCCTTGGACGGGTACTGCCGGTAGAGGGTCTGCTTCGAGACCCGTGCTCCCGCGGCGACGGCGTCCATCGTCGCGCCGGCGTACTGGTGTGAGAGGAAGACGTCGCGCGCGACGGCGAGCAGGTCGGAGCCGCTGCTGCCACCGGGTCGGCCACGACGCCGGGGCGGGGAGTCTGGTGAGGTCACGCGAAAATAGTACTGGACGGTACTCAGTCTGAGAGCTACAGTACTAGCCAGTACTAAAAAGGAGGATCGTCATGATCGTATGGGGTGTCGTTGTCGCCGCCGTGGCGGCGTTCGTCCTCAGTTCTGTGTACTACGTCCTCACCACGCCGCTCGAGCAGCGGGCGCTCGGTGAGCGGGCTCTCGATCGTGGGCGCCCGGCTCCGTGGAAGGTGGTGACCGAGCTGGTGCGCACCGCCGTGGTCGGGGCGGGGTTCGCCTGGGTCGCGGCACAGGCCGACCTGCTGGCGCTGCCTTCTTCGCTGCTGCTGGCGCTCGTGCTGTGGGTGGCCTTCCCGGTCGTGCTGCTCACGGGCTCGATCATCTGGGAGCGCGTGCCGTGGCAGACCGCCGCCATCCACGCGGGGGACTGGCTGCTCAAGCTGCTCCTCGTGGCGACCGCCATCGGGCTCGTCCACTGATCTCGAGCCCATGATCTCGAGCCGCCGGGCTAGGCCTTGATGACCGTGCCCTCGAGCGCGAGACCGGTGCCCAGACCCACCATGGCGACGCCGCCGGTGACGCTCAGGTGGTCGAGCCGCTTCGGGCTCCGGGAGAACCAGGTGCGGGCCTGGCTCGCGACCAGCGCGAGGATCGAGTCCTGGCCAAGGGCCAGGATGCCGAACAGCAGCCCGAGGAGCAGCAGCTGCGGCGTCGCGGGGGCGGCGTCGTTCATGAACTGCGGGAGGAACGCCGCGAAGAAGACGATGGTCTTCGGGTTGGTCGCGCCGACGACGAACCCTGCCCAGACCGCGCGCCAGGGGCTGGCCGTGCCGACGGTGCCGGGTGCGGCCAGGGCGAGCCGGGCGTCGGCGCGATGCCGGATCGCCTGGATCCCCAGGTAGATCACGTACCCGGCGCCCACGAGCTTGAGCACGGTGTAGGCCGTGGCGGACGCCTCGACCAGCGCACCCAGCCCGACCGCCACGAACGCGACCTGGACCAGCAGCCCCAGCGCGTTACCGGTCACCGACAGGAGCGCGTCCCGCCGGCCGACCGTCAGGGCGCGTCCGATCGCGAAGAGGACGCTCGGTCCGGGCAGCGCGATGAAGACCGCGGACGCTGCGAGGAAGGCGACGAGCTGCGCACTGGTGGGCATGCGGTCAGCGTAGCGACGGCCTGCTCCAGGGGTCACGGAGATATGTCGCCGGTCCGCTGCCGGTGCCCGGCTACCGGAGTCCGGCACGGGGCGAAAAAGGAGTGTGCCGACGCCGCCGTCGCGCCTAACGTCGAGGGTGTGAGCGACACGAGGCGCGACGACGCGATCGACGACCCGGACGACGGCTGGTTCCCCGAGAGCGTGGCCGCCGCGTACGACGACCCCGAGGGCGCGAACACGCCCGAGGTGGTGAACCCGGCGGTCGACCTGCTCGCCGACCTGGCCGACGGCGGCCCGGTGCTGGAGCTCGCGATCGGCACGGGCCGGATCGCCGTGCCGCTGGCCGCGCGTGGCCTCCGCGTGAGCGGGATCGAGCTGAGCAAGGCGATGGCGTCCCGGATCGGCGGCAAGCCGGGCGGCGAGCACATCGACGTCACGATCGGCGACATGACCTCCACCCGGGTGCCCGGCGAGTTCTCCCTCGTCTACCTCGTGTTCAACACGATCGCGAACGTCACCACGCAGGACGGGCAGGTCGACGTCTTCCGGAACGCCGCGGCGCACCTGCGGCCCGGCGGCCTCTTCCTCGTCGAGGTGGGCATCCCCGACCTGCGGCGAATGCCGCCCGGTCAGGACACCGTGCCGTTCACCGTCGCACCCGACGACGGGGGCGGGTACATCGGTTTCGACCGGTACGACGTCGCGACGCAGCTGTTCACGTCGAACCACGTGACGGTGACTCCGGAGGGCGGCCGGTTCCGCGTCGTGCCGTTCCGGTACGCGTGGTCCGCCGAGATGGACCTCATGGCCCGTATCGCCGGGATGCGGCTCAAGCACCGGTGGGCCGACTGGGACCGGTCGCGGTTCGAGCACGAGAGCACGAAGCAGGTATCGGTCTGGGAGAAGGTCTGACGGCGGGGCCCGTCGGCAGTGTCGGTGAGCCCGCCTAGGCTTAGGGACGATGACTTCCCTCTTCGACAGCCTCTCCCTGCCCGGCCTCGACCCCGCGTCGCCCGGCACCTTGTCGCGCCTGCCGAGCACGGCGCCGCAGTGGGACGACGACGGTGCGGACGCCGGCGACCCGGGCGAGTCGGCGCTGCCCGCCGAGCCCGACTGGCTGGCGGGCCTGCCGCACGAGTCCGAGGCGCCGCGCGCCCGGGGCGCCTATTCGCACCTCGATCCCGACGCGCTGCTGGACGGCCTCAACACGCAGCAGCGGGCCGCCGTGGTGCACGAGGGTGGGCAGCTGCTCATCGTGGCGGGCGCCGGGTCGGGCAAGACGCGGGTGCTCACGCACCGCATCGGCTACCTCCTGGCCACCGGCCGGGCGCGGGCCGGCGAGATCCTGGCGATCACGTTCACCAACAAGGCCGCGGCCGAGATGCGCGAGCGCGTGGAGGGTCTGGTCGGCCCCGCCGCGAACCGCATGTGGGTCTCGACGTTCCACTCGGCCTGCGTGCGGATCCTGCGCCGCGAGGCGACGACGCTGGGCCTGAGGTCGAGCTTCAGCATCTACGACGCCGCGGACAGCCAGCGCCTCATCACGCTGGTCACGCGCGAGCTCAACCTCGACCCCAAGAAGTACCCGGCACGCGGGCTGTCCAACAAGATCAGCGACCTGAAGAACGAGCTGATCGACCCCGAGACGTACGCGCGGCAGACCGGCGCCAACGCCACGGAGGAGGCGCTCGCGGCGGCCGCGGCGGCGGAGGCGGGGGCCATCCGCAGGCCGTGGGGCGGGCAGTCGGCCGACGAGCGCAACACGACGGCGCCCAAGTTCGACCAGGTCCTGGCCGACGTCTACACGCGGTACCAGGCGCGGCTCGCGCAGGCGAACGCGCTGGACTTCGACGACATCATCATGACCACGGTGAACCTGCTCCAGGCGTTCCCGAACGTCGCGGAGCACTACCGGCGCCGGTTCCGGCACATCATGGTCGACGAGTACCAGGACACGAACCACGCCCAGTACACGCTGGTCCGGGAGCTGGCCGGGGTCGGTACCGAGGAGGTCTCGACCGGCTCGACCACCGGGATGCTGGATCCGGCCGAGCTCACCGTCGTGGGTGACTCCGACCAGTCCATCTACGCGTTCCGCGGCGCCACGATCCGCAACATCCTGGAGTTCGAGAAGGATTACCCGGACGCCACGACGATCCTGCTGGAGCAGAACTACCGCTCCACGCAGAACATCCTGAGCGCGGCCAACGCGGTGATCTCCCGCAACGCCGGCCGCACCCCCAAGCGACTGTGGACCGACTCGGGCGCCGGGTCCAAGATCGTGGGCTACGTGGCCGACGACGAGCACCAGGAAGCGCGGTTCGTCGCCGACGAGATCGACAAGCTGGGCGACTCCGACGGCGTGCGGCCCGGCGACGTCGCCATCTTCTACCGCACCAACGCGCAGTCGCGTGCGCTCGAGGAGGTGCTGGTCCGCGTCGGCCTTCCGTACAAGGTGGTGGGCGGCACGCGGTTCTACGAGCGTCGCGAGGTCAAGGACGCCGTCGCCTACCTGCGAGCGCTGGCCAACGAGGACGACGACGTGAACCTGCGCCGCATCCTCAACGTGCCCAAGCGCGGTCTCGGCGACCGTGCGGAGTCCCTCGTGGCGTCGTTCGCCGACCGGGAGCGCATCTCGTTCGGCGCCGCCCTGGAGCGCGCCGACGAGATCCCCGGGATGACCAACCGCTCGCTCAAGCCGCTGCTGGCCTTCCGCGACATGATGCGGGAGCTGCGTGCCCTGGTCGACCAGGGCGCCCCGCCGGCCGAGGTGCTGGGCGCGGTGCTCGACCGCACCGGCTACCTCGCGGAGCTGCGCGCGAGCGACGACCCGCAGGACGAGGGACGCGTCGAGAACCTTGCGGAGCTGCACGCCGTGGCCGTCGACTTCGGTGAGACCGACCCCGAGGGTTCGCTGGCGGACTTCCTGGAGCGCGTCTCGCTGGTGGCCGACAGCGACCAGATCCCCGACGAGGACGTGGCCGACGGCGCGGCGGAGGAGGCGCCCAAGAAGGATCAGGGCGTCGTCACCCTCATGACCCTGCACACGGCGAAGGGCCTGGAGTTCCCCGTCGTCTTCCTCACGGGCATGGAGGACGGCACGTTCCCGCACATGCGCTCGCTGCACGACGACTCCGAGCTCGCGGAGGAACGCCGGCTCGCCTATGTGGGCATCACCCGGGCACGCGAGCGGCTGTACATCACGCGGTCGTCGGTCCGGGCCGCCTTCGGCATGGCGAACGAGTTCCCCGAGAGCCGGTTCCTGCAGGAGATCCCGGAGGAGCTCTGGGACTGGCGGCGCCGGGAGTCGTCGACGGCGGCGATCCGCGCGGGCCGGGGCGGCTGGAGCGGGGGATACGGGTCGGGCGGCTACGGCTCCGGCGGGCGCGGGTCGGGCACGGGCTCCACCTGGTCCGCGGGCCGGTCGGGGACCTCGCGCACCAGCGCCGGGACGTCGTCGGGCAGCGGGCAGAGCAAGCCGTTCGCCCCGGAGAAGAAGACGGGCGCGAAGGGCGGGTTCGGCGGGATCAACGTCCAGAAGAACATCCCGGACCTGGCGATCGGCGACCGCGTCACGCACGACTCCTACGGACTCGGCACCGTCGTGGACGTCGAGGCGAACGCCGTGGTCAAGATCGACTTCGGCAGCAACGGGACCAAGCGCATCGCGCTGAAGTACACGGCGGTCACGAAGCTCTGAGACCGCGTGCCCCCGGCGGCCGGTCCGGAGGCACGCGGAGGGTGCGGAGGGTCAGGCGAGCGTCCGGCGTGCCCAGGTGCGGAAGTCGGTGGTGGGCAGGCCGAGTGCCCGGACGTCTTCGGGGCGGGCCGGTGCGCCGTTCTCGTTGATCTGCTCGACGGCGTTGACCATGGCGGGCAGCATGCCTCGCTCGACGGCCTGCTGCGGCGTGAGCACCGGCGCGGAGATGGTCCGGCCGGTGACCTCGCTGAGGATCTCGGCGGTCTGGGTCATCGTCAGCCTCTCGCTCGCCAGCTCCACGTCCATGCCGTCCAGCCGGCCCGGTTCCGTGAGCGCTGTCGCCGCAACCTCGCCGATGTCGTCGACGGCGGTCCACGGGATGAGTGTGTCCGCCGCGAACCCGCTGATGATCGTGCTGCTCGACCAGTCGCCGAAGAGGTACGACCAGCCCAGCAGGTTCTCCATGAAGGTCGCCGGCTTGAGCACGGTCCAGTGCTCGAAGCCCCCGGCCCGCACCGCCTCGTCAACGGCTGCCTTGCTCTCCCAGTAGTGCGTGTCCCACCGGCCCTCGGCCCAGCCGGGCTGTGTGCGGTGAAACTCACCCGCGCCGGAGACGCTGCTGTGTACCAGGTGGGAGACGCCCGCCGTGCGTGCGGCCTCGACGACATTGTGTCCCCGGACCACCTCGGCATCGCCGGCCAGGTCGTTCACATCGGGGTAAGGGATGGAGAACACGGCGTCCATCCCCTCGGCCGCGGCGACCAGCGACGGCAGGTCGTCCAGGTCTCCGGTCACCAGTTCTGCGCCACGTTCCTGCAGTGTTCGCGCCTTGTCCGAGCCCAGGTCGCGGACCAGCGCGCGCACGGCGACACCCCGGTCCAGCAGCGACCGTGCGGTGGCCCCGCCCTGATTGCCTGTCGCTCCGATGACGAGTACCGACATGGTTCCTCCGACGTAAAGTGGGGTGGTGCTCCATTTCGATGGCTCGGCTAACATATGGGGGACCACCCCACTTTGGCAATCGGCGGACCATGAGAGCTGACGCACAACGCAACTACGACCGCATCGTGAGCGCTGCCTCGGAGGCGATCGCCCAGGACGGGGCCGAGGCGTCGCTCGAGGCGATCGCCCGCTCCGCCGGTGTCGGCTCAGCCACGCTGCACCGACACTTCCCGTCCCGCTGGTCGCTCATGGAGGCCGTCTTCGCCGAGCGCGTCGGCTGCCTGATCGACCGTGCGGAGGAACTGCGGGATGCACCGGAACCGCTCGACGCCCTGGTGCGCTGGCTGAGAGAGGTGGCCGCCTACGCGACCACGACGCGGGGCCTCGCCGCGGCGCTCCTGAACGGACCACCCGCGGAGAGCGGGACGTGCCAGGCGCACCTCATCGCCGCGGGCGAGCCGCTCGTCCGGCGGGCAGTGGAGGCGGGGTTGGTGCGCGGCGACGTCGCGACGGCGGATCTGCTCACGCTGGTCAACGCGATCTCGCTCGCCGCGCAGCAGGCCGGACCGGAGGAGGCTGAGCGGCTGGTCACCCTGGTGCTCGAGGGGGTCCTCGTGCGGCAGGGCTGATCACCCGATCAAGATGCGCACGGTTGAACGGGTTTGGCGTATTCATCAGGCTTTAGGCCACTATGTGTCGCCATGAGGATCCTGGTCTCCACCGGTCGGCTGTTCGCCGCGCACTGGCCGGCGCTGCTGACGCTCGGCCTGCTCGGCGTCGCCGTGCGCAACGGCGCGATGTGGGGCGCCGTCGAGCTGAGCCAGTGGAACTCGTTCGTGGCACAGCTGCTCCTGATCGTGAGCCCGCTCGGCTACCTGATGCCGGTCATCGGGATGCTGTGGGTCTGCCGCCAGTCGCTACCGCACCTGAGCGCGCAGGCCGTCCCGTCCCGACCGGGTGCCGCGGCGGGCGTCGGCCAGGTCCCCGGCATGCTGCCGACCCGCGGCGCCCCGATCATGCCGTCGGAAGGGCGTGAGCGGCGCCTCATCGACGTCGCTCTCTCGGTGCTGGTGCCGTTCCTGGTGATCTACGAGGTAGAGGGCCTGATGGACGCGGACCGCGCCCGGTTCATCAACGAGGCCTCCGCCGACGAGCTGTTCAACGACCTCTTCGCCCCGGGCGGCCTCGACTGGACCTCCCGGCTCGGCGTCTGGAACGGCTGGACGCTCGTCGCGATCGTGCTGGCCGCCTTCCTGCTGCGCTGGCTGCTCGGCAGGCTCGAGGGCAAGCTGCGCTTCCTCGGGTTCGCCGTGCTCGGCGGCTGCCTCGAGATCTACTGGACCAGCCAGGTCGCCGGACAGATCGAGGCCATCGAGCTGGGTCTCTGGGACGAGGCCACGGACCGTCAGCTCGTCGCGGCGGCCGTCGGCACCGTCGGCGTCGCGCAGGAGGCAGTGGGGGAGACGGGCAACGACGCCGTCGCCTTTGTCGCCGACGGCGTGGTGACCGTCTTCGAGTCGCTCGACGTCGTCCTCGTCGCGCCTCTGGCCTGGCTCGCGATCGGCGCCGTCGTGCTGGGGCACAAGCTGATGGAGCCGCCGTCGACCGAGCACCACTGGCTCGACCGCATGACCTGGCTCCCGCGTGGGCTGCGCTCGATCCTGGAGTCGCTCACCGACGACCTGCGTGCCCGCTTCTCGGCCCTGTGGAACGGCGTCAAGATGATCGTGGACGGCGGGCTCGGCCCCATGCTCGTCTTCTGCCTGGGCTACCTCGTCCTGATGCGGGTGCCGCAGGGCCTCGGCTGGCTGGTGCGCGCCGTGACCGGCCCTGTCGAGACCGACACCTGGCTCGCCTTCAGCCCCATGGAGTCGGCAGCCGGGCTCGCCCTCGCGCTGGCTCTGGCCGCCGCGCTGATCGCGGCGACCGTCGAGGTGCTGGTCGAGCGTGGCCTCGTGGTCCGCGAGGAGGAGGCCGCTACGGCAGGTCGAACGTGACGTACTCCGGACCGCCGAACCCCAGGCGTACCTGCGTGATCCGGGCGTCGGGGTCGGCGAGCACGTAGGTCGTGACGTCCCACTCGGGCTGCTCGCTGACGAAACCCTCGGCGTCCGGCAGCGAGCACCGGTTGGAGCTGCCCAGCACGTCCGTGCTGGACTCCCCGTACCGCGTGCCCTCCTCGGACACGAGCATGATCTGGCACAGCGACAGGTCGGTCTGCAGCTCGGCCGCGAAGTGCACCTGCACCGCGTACGCGACCGAGCCGTCCGGGATCACCGCCGGGTCGCCGTACTCGGGCGCGGGCAGCTGGTCTACCTGTTCGACGCTCGTCACTGTCGCGTCGATCTTCCGCAGCACCGTGGTCTGCGCCCGCTCCGGCACGTCGAGCCCGAAGGTGTCGTAGTACTCGCCCTCGAGGTGCGCCCGCTCGCCGACGGCCACCCGGTCCACCTCGAGATGCAGCCCGACGGGCCACCAGAACGCCCACACCCGGAACGACGACGCCCCCGCTGCGACCGCGACCGCGACCGGCAGCAGCACCAGCCAGACGATGTTGCGCCGCCACCATCCCCGGCGGCGCGGCGGCGGCGGTGTGTCGGGCGGGAGCATGCCAGGGAGCATCCCGGGCCGAACGCTCGGGGGCGCGCCCTGCGGCATCTCGCCCGGTCCTGGCACCGCCGGGGTCACCAGAGTCGTCATCCCTCGCTACCTCCTGCGCTCGCCGGGGCATAACCCGGCGCCTCGGGCGACACGGTCTCCGTCGTCTCCCACAGCTGGTCGGCCTCGCTCGCCGTGATGCCGAGGTCC
Organism: Promicromonospora iranensis; assembly: GCF_028994775.1. Lineage (GTDB taxonomy): Bacteria > Actinomycetota > Actinomycetes > Actinomycetales > Cellulomonadaceae > Promicromonospora > Promicromonospora iranensis_A. The sequence continues at coordinate 221,822 of NZ_JAJQMN010000008.1, forward strand.
ACCACGGCGACGGCGTCGCGCCGCTGATCCGCGTGATCCTCGTCGTCGTCACCCCGGGCGAGCCGTACCGTCGCGCCCTCCAGCGCGTCGCGCGGCACGTCGAAGCAGTAGGTGGTGCGCCAGGCGTAGCCAGGCTGAGCGGCGGCTGTCGCGGAGCACTCGGCCGCATTGGTCGCCCAGAACCTGCGCCCCTGCCTGTCCGTGATCTCCGCTCCGCTGAAGTGCGTCTCGCCCTGCGTCGCGCGCCACGTCGCGTCGATCACGACGAAGGTCCCGCCCGCGGCGGCCGCATCGGAGAAGCCGGCCACGGTGTCGGCGACCCGCACGTCGGTCACCGTGAGCTCCGCGTACGTGAGGTCGAGTGTCTCGCCGACGGCGCCCTTGACCACGAACGGCGTGTCCACCCCTTGGACCTGCGGCACGTAGGTCACGAGCGCGCAGCCCGCCGCCACCGCCCCGACGACGAGCGCGGTGCCTTTCCATGTGATCCGACGGCGACCGTGCCTCACTGCTGCTCCGCCTCGGTGCTCGGCGCCGGCTTCGCGGCCTCGACCGGGATCTGCCCTTCGAAGGCGATCTCGTTCGCGAACCAGTGCCCGTCGTCCAGGCCCAGCGGGTCCTCCTCGACCCACTCCAGCTCCACCATCCGGAGCGGGATCACGTCACCGGAGAACTCGCCGCTCTGCTCCCAGATCAGCGCGACCCGATACGTCAGGCCCGGGTTGAGAATTCTGACGTCGGCCCCGTCCTTGATGTTGACGATGGACGGGGAGGGCAGCTCGGGTTCGGCGGACCCGCCCTCGTCTCCGGGAGCGGCACTCGCCGACGGGGCCGCCGAGGGGGTGGCGCCGTCGTCGGCGGGGTCCGTCCCGGGTTCGGCACCCAGGCTTCCCATCGGTTCCTGCGGGACGATCCCCACGTTCTCGGGTGCGGGGACCGCGCTGCCGAGGGTGCCGGCGATCTCGGGTACGTCGCCCGTGTTGGTGACGTTCGCAACGACCGCCAGCATGTGGTTGCCCGGAGCCGGCACGAGGTGGCCGAGCTCGTCGGCGGTGGCGGCCTTCTCGATGGTGACCTCGAAGGGCCCGACCTCGACCGGCGTGCCGACGGTGAGCGGGTCGGCCTGCGGCTCCACCTCGTTCCATGCCCCGAACGGGGAGACCGCGACGAGCGCCGCGACCACACCTGCCACGACGCGCTGCGTCGTGGACATGTCGTCGGCGACGGCGGTGACCACGCGGCGGCCGAGCCGGAACGCGAGATCGGGGCCGTCATTGCGGGCGTGCTTCATGGCGCACGATCGTAGCGGCGCATTACGGACCATCTGGGCGAAAGTCCGCTCCCCGGGGGTGGCTGCGTGCACGCGTTCCCCGCAGCCCAGGGATTGCGCCCGGACTCCGCGGCCTTTCGGGCCCGATCGCTGGGCTGCGGGAGTCGGAGGGGGACGGCGTCACGCCGCCGCGCTCTTGCCCTCCGCGAGGTTGCGGACCTGCTCGATGTCGGCCCCGGCGCCGGACAGGACGCTCCGGGCCGGCGACTCGGCACGCGTCAGCCCGAGCAGGAGGTGACCGCCGTCGATCTCCTTGGAGCCCAGGCGGATCGCCTCGCGCAGCGCGAGCTCCAGCGACTTCTTCGCGTCGCGGGTGAACGGGATGTGCTTGCGGCGCCCGCGCAGGATGCGCCCGGCGCGGGCCAGTGCCCCCTCACCGAACGTCGCCTCGGTCCGGCGGGTGACCTCGTCGAGGTCGATGCCGACGGCGGCCAGCGCGGCCGGGTCGAGAGCGTCGCCCGCGTTGATGTTCGCGCGGGCCTGCCGGACGAGCTCGGCCACGTCGAGGCCGCTGTCGGTCAGGGCGGACCGGGCCGGCCCGTCCTCCTCGGCCAGAGCGACGAGCAGGTGCCGGCTGTCGATCTGGCCGCTGTGCGCCTCGATGGCGATCTCCTGCGCGCCGACCACGGCGAAGCGTGCGTCCTTCGTGAACCTCTCGAACATCAGATCCTCCTGTTGTGCTTCTTGTGGACCGCCTGCCGCGAGACGCCGAGCGCCCCGGCGATGTCCTGCCACGACCAGCCGAGCCGCCGCGCACGCTCCACCTGGAGCGCCTCGAGGCGGTCGGCCAGCTCACGCAGGGCCCGGACGGCGCGCAGCCCGTCGGCGGGGTCGTCCCCGGCGGCGGATGCGACGAGTGCTTGCTGGCTCATGCGTCAACTATGGTTGACGCCTCAATGGCTGTCAACCATGGTTGACGCATCCTCTGGCGCGGTTCGGGTCGTGAGGCTGCTGACATCGCTGTCACCGGGGGGTAATCTCGACGCGGCCGATGCCAGGGGGCGTCGGGCGTCCGACGGCGGACGCACCACGACAAGGGAGTCGTCATGCACAGCACTCGCATCCTGGGCCGCGGGATCGCCGCGCTCACCGCACTCACTGCACTAGCGGCCGGCCCGGTCCACGGGGCCACGGCGGGCAGCGCCGACCTGACCGCCGACCTGATGGGGAGCGGCAGCATCGGCACCGCGTCGTCGGACACCGCGGCCGATCGCGGCCCGGCCGCCGCGGGCGGGGCGGGCAAGGACTGTACGGTGCCCACGGGGACGAGCCAGGTCGACGTCGAGCTGGACGGCCTCGCCTATCCCGTCCGAGTGCACGTACCCGACGTCGACGGCCGGGCCGCCGCCCTCCCGATGGTGCTCAACCTGCACCCGAGCAACGGCAACGCGGAGTCGATCTCCGCGTACAACGACCTCGATCTCACCGCCGACGCGGAGGGCTTCATCACGGTGGCGCCCAACGGCGTCCTCCCCGCGGCGGACCCGAACCCGGACCAGGTCTGGTTCTGGAACGTGCCGGGCGTGCCCACGACGGCCGGTGAGTACCCGCCGCCGGACACGCGTGACGACGTCGAGTTCCTCACCGCTGTGATCGACACGATGGTGGGCCTCGGGTGCGCCGACCCGCACCGGGTCTACGCCACCGGGCACTCCGGTGGCGCCCGCATGGCGTCGGCGTACGCGTGCGCGCGGCCGGACAAGGTGGCGGCCATCGCGCCGGTCGCCGGGCTGCGTGCGGGCCGGCCGTCGCCCGACGACCCGTCGGCCGTCGAGCTGCAGTCGTGCGCGCCGAGGCGCAGCGTGCCCGTCATCACGTTCCACGGCGACGCCGACACCGTGAACCCCTACCAGGGCAACAACGACAAGCGCTGGGGTTACACGACCCAGCTCGCCGTGCAGTCGTGGGCACGGATGAACGGCTGCACGACCGGACCGCGCGTCGAGCCGGTCACCGAGCACGTCACCAAGGAGACGTACACCACATGCCGCGGGCGTGCCGACGTGGTGCTCTACAAGGTCACGGGCGGCACCCACAGCTGGCCCGGGGGCAATGACAGCAGTGCCACGCAGGAAGTCTCCGCCACCGAGCTGATCTGGGAGTTCTTCACCCACTACCGCAGGTGATCGCACCGCGCCCGTCGCCCGTGCTGCCGAGCCGCGACTGCACCTCCCGCCGGCCCCGGAATAACGCCGCTTCGTTCGGAAGCACGGGCGATCCAGGGCTACCCTGTACCGGGATGTCTTGACGTCGAGACATCGCTTCAGCCGGGCTCCGGGCGACAACGACGTCCGAGGGCCGCATCCCGATGGAAGGACGCAGCAGGGTGGACCTGTTCGAATACCAGGCGCGCGATATCTTCGAGAAGCACGGCGTGCCCGTGCTGGGTGGGGTTGTCGCGACGACCCCCGAAGAGGCTCGCGAAGGCGCCGAGAAGCTGGGCGGCGGAACTGTCGTCGTGAAGGCCCAGGTCAAGACCGGTGGTCGCGGCAAGGCGGGCGGCGTCAAGCTGGCCCACTCGCCGGAGGAGACCGCTGAGAAGGCCGGCGAGATCCTCGGCATGGACATCAAGGGCCACACCGTGCACCGCGTGATGGTGGCCCAGGGCGCCAAGATCGCCGAGGAGTTCTACTTCTCCGTGCTCCTGGACCGGTCGAACCGCAACTACCTGGCGATGTGCTCCGTCGAGGGTGGTATGGAGATCGAGCAGCTGGCCGTCGAGCGCCCTGAGGCACTGGCGCGCATCGCCGTCGACCCGGCCGTCGGCATCGACGAGGCCAAGGCAGCGGAGATCGTGGACGCCGCCGGCTTCGCCGACGACATCAAGGGCAAGGTCGCCGAGGTCATCCGTGGCCTCTGGACCGTGTTCAAGGCCGAGGACGCCACGCTGGTCGAGGTGAACCCGCTGGTCAAGACCGAGGACGGCGAGATCGTCGCCCTCGACGGCAAGGTGACGCTCGACGAGAACGCCGGCTTCCGCCACGCGGACCACGCGGAGCTCGAGGACTCGGCCGCGGCCGACCCGCTCGAGGCGAAGGCCAAGGAGAACGACCTCAACTACGTCAAGCTCGACGGCGAGGTCGGCATCATCGGCAACGGCGCGGGCCTGGTCATGTCGACCCTGGACGTCGTCGCGTACGCCGGTGAGAAGCACGGTGGCGTCAAGCCCGCCAACTTCCTCGACATCGGCGGCGGCGCGAACGCCAAGGTCATGGCGAACGGTCTCGACGTCATCCTCGGGGACGAGCAGGTCAAGGCAGTCTTCGTGAACGTCTTCGGCGGCATCACCGCGTGCGACGAGGTCGCGAACGGCATCGTCGGCGCCCTCGACCTGCTGGGCGACCACGCCACCAAGCCGCTGGTCGTCCGCCTCGACGGCAACAACGTCGAGCTGGGCCGCCAGATCCTCGCCGAGCGCAACCACCCGCTCGTCACCCTTGCCGACACCATGGACGGCGGCGCCGACAAGGCAGCCCAGCTGGCCAACGCCTGACCGCCCGCTGAAGACTTCGAAAGCAGAGACAACGAGACAATGTCTATCTACCTGAACCAGGACTCGAAGATCATCGTCCAGGGCATCACGGGCGGCATGGGTGCCAAGCACACCGCCCTCATGCTCGACTCCGGCGCGACGATCGTCGGCGGCGTGAACGCCCGCAAGGCAGGCACCACGGTCCAGCACAAGGACCACGACGGCAACGACGTGACGCTGCCCGTGTTCGGCACCGTCAAGGAGGCCATGGCCGAGACCGGCGCGGACGTCTCCGTGGTCTTCGTGCCGCCGGCCTTCACCAAGGACGCGGCCATCGAGGCCATCGACGCCGGCATCGGCCTGCTCGTCGTCATCACCGAGGGTGTGCCCGTGCAGGACACCGCCGAGGTGTGGGCGTACCTGCAGGGCAAGGAGACCCGGATGATCGGGCCGAACTGCCCCGGCATCATCACCCCGGGCGAGTCGCTGGCCGGCATCACCCCGCACACCATCACGGGCAAGGGCCCGATCGGTCTCGTGTCGAAGTCGGGCACGCTGACCTACCAGATGATGTACGAGCTGAAGGACTTCGGCTTCTCGACCGCCATCGGCATCGGCGGCGACCCGATCGTCGGCACCACGCACATCGACGCGCTCGAGGCCTTCGAGAACGACCCGGAGACCAAGGCGATCGTCATGATCGGCGAGATCGGCGGCGACGCCGAGGAGCGTGCGGCGGCCTACATCAAGGAGCACGTCACGAAGCCGGTCGTCGGCTACGTCGCCGGCTTCACCGCCCCCGAGGGCAAGACGATGGGTCACGCCGGTGCGATCGTGTCCGGGTCGTCCGGCACCGCCGCGGCGAAGAAGGAGGCCCTCGAGGCCGTCGGCGTGAAGGTCGGCAAGACGCCGTCCGAGACCGCTGACCTCATGCGCGAGATCCTGCAGTCCCTCTGATCCACCCCGTTCCGCCCGTTCCCGCGAGGTAGGACCCCGGCGAGACAGGAACTGGGGCGAGAGCGAGACAGAGCTGTGGCGAGGTAGAACTCCGGCTGATGCTGGGGTACTACCTCGCCACAGCTCTGTCTCGCCACGGTTCTGCTCGCCAGGGCTGGCTCGGGCCGTGGTGCGCAAAAGGTGCGTTCCTACACCAGAACCCCTCGCGAACTCCATGCTTCGCCGTGATTTTTCCCGAAGTTCACCCGGGCCACGCCGACGCACGTCCCCCGTGTGACAGCACCGAGCGGGTGAAGATTGGGTCGTGAGCGCACCACCCCGCCCGAGCGCGGCCTCCCGTACACCCGGCGCCCGGACAAGCCGACCGGCCAGCCGGCCGGCCGCCCGCCGCAGCCGGCTCGTCGAGGAGCCGGTCCCGGCCGAGCGTGATCCGTTCGCGCTGTCCCACATCGTCTCCGGCGTCCTCTCCGCCGGTCAGGCTCTCGTGCTGTCGCTCGCCGTCGTGGTCCTCCCGGCGGTGGTCGCCTACCTCGTGGGCACGGCCACCATGGCATCGGCCGTCGACGCCCCGGACGACGCCGCCCAGGTCCGCTCGGCCGTCGACGTCGCCATGGGCATCTGGCTGCTGGGCCACGGCGTCCCGCTCACCGCTGACGCCGTCACCGTCACCCTCGCGCCGTTGGGTGTCGCGGCCCTCGCGCTGTTCGTCACGTACGTCTCGGCCAAGCGCTTCGCCACGACCTCCGTGCCCGCCTGGGCCGCGGGCACCGTCACCTACGGCCTCTGCGCGACGGCGGTGGCCGCCATCGCGGGGAGCGCCCCGGGCTGGACGCTCGCCGTGGCGACGCTGGCCGGCCTGGTCGTGGGCGGGCTCGGCATGGCGCTCGGCATCCTGGCCCGCCCGGACGCGCCGACCGCCGCCGAGATCGGTGAGCGGGCCGAGGTGCTGGCCCACCGGCTCACCGGCCTGGACCTGGTGCCCCCGACGCTGCGGCTCGGGCTGCGGGCCGGGGCGGTCGTCGTCGCGCTCCTGATCGGCGGCGCGGCACTCCTGGTGGCGGCGTGGGCGCTGGCCGGGCGCGCCACCTCGTCGGACATCATCACCTCCCTCGAACCCGGCTGGACCGGTGGGGTCGTGTTCGCCGTGGCACAGCTCGCGCTGCTGCCCAATGTCGTGCTGTGGGCGGTCGCCTGGCTCGCGGGGCCGGGCTTCGCCGTCGGCGAGGGGACCAGCTTCACGCCGTTCGGCACGATCTCCGGACCGTTGCCCGCGATCCCGCTGCTCGGGGCGCTGCCCGGCGAGGACTGGGCCAACCCCGTCAGCGCCTGGTCGCCGGTGCTCGTGGTGGCGTGCGGCGTGGCGGCGGGCCTGTTCGCCTGGCGCCGGCTCGAGCCGACGCTGGTCCGCTGGTCCGACGTCGGCTGGGTGCTCGGCGGGATCGTCCTCGCCCCGGGCGTCGTCCTGCTGGTCGGGCAGTGGGTGGCGGCGGGTGCGGGCGGCCCGGGCCGGCTGTCCGACATCGGCGCCGACCCGCTGGTGACCGGCGGCCTGGTGGCCGCGGAGGTCGGCGGGGGAGCGGCCGCCGTGCTGCTCGGCGCCAAGCTGGACGTGGTGTCCCGGCGCGGTGAGATCGGTGACGGCCTGACCGCGTGGTTGCGGCCCACCGCACCGGTCATGGCGCAGCCGGACGACGAACCCGACGGCCGGGCGCCGGAGGTGGCCGACCTGGCGGCCGAGCTCGGGTTGGCCACGGAGGAACGCGCCGATGGCGCGGCGCCGGCCGAGGCCGCATCGACGGACGGCTCCGGCGTCGGATCGTCGGGCGGGTCGACCGGCGAGCCGACCGCTGGAGCGAGCGGCGAGGCGAGCGGAGAGCCGGCCGGCAAGGCGAGCGGGACCGGCCCGGGAAAGTAGGCTGGGGTCCGTGCAGACGCCCTCCGGTCACCCCGTCGAGTCCAGTTCCGCCAAGCGCCTCGTGGTGCTCGCCTCGGGTGGTGGGTCCAACCTCGCCGCCCTGCTCGCCGCCCATGGGGAGGCGTCGTACGGCGCACGCGTGGTCGGCGTCGTGTCGGACCGGCCGACGGCGGGTGCGCTCGACCTGGCGCGGGACGCCGGCGTGGCCTCCGCCGTCGTCGCGATGAAGGACTTCGACGACCGCGCGGCCTGGAACGACGGTGTGCTCGAAGCGGTCTCGGTCTTCCAGCCGGACTACCTGATCCTGGCGGGCTTCATGCGCATCCTCGCCCCGAGCGTCGTGCGGAAGTTCGAGGGCCGGATGATGAACACGCACCCGGCCCTCCTGCCCAGCTTTCCCGGCGCGCACCCCGTGCGGGACACGCTCGCCCACGGCGTCAAGATCACCGGCTGCACCGTGCACCTGGTCGACGACGGCGTGGACACCGGGCCGATCATCGCGCAGACGGCCGTGCCGGTCCTCGACGGGGACGACGAGCCCGCCCTGACCGAGCGGATCAAGGTCGCCGAGCGCGCGCTGCTCGTCGAGACCGTCGGCCGGATCGCCCGTGAGGGCCTGTACGTGGCGGGTCGGAAGGCCTCGATCGGCCGGTGACGCTCGGGAAGCACGCGGACGACCGGCTCGATACGGTGGTCGGGTCGATCCTCGGAAGATTCGCATTTCGGTGATGACTCCGATCGGGTGAGAAGCACTCCCACCGAAGGGCAGCACATGTCGGACGAGCACACCACGAGCACGAAGGACGCTCCCCCCGGGGCGACCGGCAGGCGCAAGCTGATCCCCGCGCCGGGGGTCTTCTACCCGGCGGCCGGCCTGCTGCTCGCGTTCGTGGTGATCACCGCGATCATCCCGGAGCAGATGGGCGACCTGATCGCCACGGCGAACGAAACCGTGGTGCAGGACCTGGGCTGGTACTACATCGGCCTGGTCGCGGCCTGCGTCTTCTTCGCCATCTGGATCGCGGTCTCGCCGATGGGCACCATCGTGCTCGGCAAGGACCCCAACGACGAGCCGGAGTTCAAGCTCGGCTCGTGGTTCGCCATGCTGTTCGCCGCCGGCATGGGCATCGGCCTGGTCTTCTGGGGCGTCGCCGAGCCGCTCAACCACTACAGCGTCACGCCCCCGGGAGCCAGCGCCGGCACACCGGCGGCCGCGGCCCGCTCGGCCATGGACGTCACGTTCCTGCACTGGGGCCTGCACGCCTGGGCCATCTACGTGGTCGTCGGCCTTGCCATCGCCTACTCGGTGCACCGCCTGGGCAATCCCGTCTCGATCCGCTGGGCGCTCAAGCCCTTGCTCGGCGACCGCGTCCAGGGTTTCTGGGGCGACGTCATCGACGTGATCGCGGTGCTGGGCACCCTGTTCGGCGTCGCGACGTCGCTCGGCCTGGGCGTGACCCAGATCGGTGCGGGGCTCGGCTATCTCGAGGTCATCGACGAGCCCACCACGTGGATGCTCGTCGCCCTGATCATCGTCATCACGGCGCTGGCCGTGACCTCGGTGGTCACGGGTGTGGACAAGGGCATCAAGTGGCTGTCCAACATCAACATGGGCCTCGCCGCGGCGATCCTGGTGTTCGTCCTGATCGCCGGCCCTACCGTGTTCATCCTGAGCGACTTCGTCACCCAGGTCGGCTCGTACCTGCAGAACTTCTTCATGCTCACCTTCAACGCCCGGCCGTTCCAGGAGGAGGGCGCGGCGTGGCTCGGTAGCTGGACCACGTTCTACTGGGGCTGGTGGATGAGCTGGGCGCCCTTCGTCGGTGTCTTCATCGCCCGCATCTCCAAGGGCCGCACGATCCGCCAGTTCGTGACCGGTGTGCTCCTCGTGCCCACCCTGGTGACCTTCCTCTGGTTCTCGGTGCTGGGCGGGAGCGCCCTGTACCAGGAGGTCTTCGGTGACGGCGGCCTGATCGCCGACGACGGAACCGTGAGCACGAACACCGCGCTGTTCCAGCTGTTCGACACGCTTCCCGGCGCGACGATCCTGAGCGTTCTCGGGATCACCCTGATCGTCATCTTCTTCGTCACGAGCTCGGACTCGGCGTCGTTCGTCGTGGACATGCTCTCCTCGGGCGGCGACCTTGACCCGCCCCGGTGGAGCCGCGCCTTCTGGGCCTCCGTCGAGGGTGCGGTCGCGGCGGTCCTGCTCGTCGTGGGCGCCCGGGCCGCAGCGGCCAATCCTGACGCGGGCATCGACCCGCTGAGCGCCTTGCAGACGATGGCGATCCTGCTCGCGCTGCCGTTCAGCGTCGTGCTGATCCTGCTGGCGGTGTCAACGGCCAAGGCACTCCTCAAGGAGCAGAAGGTCCGGTTGCAGAAGCAGCGCGAATGGTTCGCGGAGCGGGTGGCGGAACATATCGAGAACCGTTCGTAGCGGTTCGGATCTTCGTCGCGGTTCCGGACGGCGCTCAGCCCTCCGGGGCGGGGTCGCCCTGCAGGTCGCGCGGGCCGACGGCGAGGACGATCTGGTAGTACTTCCGCTCCGGGTCGTCGGGGTCGGCCCGCTTGGCTGCCCCGGTCCTGTCCCACCACTTCTCCAGCACAGCCGTGAGCTCGGCCGACATCTGCTCGGCCTCGTCGCGCGTGAGGAAGGCCGCGCCGGCGGCCCCCTCGTAGAAGTTCTCCTTCTCTCCTGGGACGTTCCGGTCACGCAGGAACATGTCGCGCAACCATCGCGTGTACGGGGCGATCGCACGCTCGGCACCTGCGATGTCGCGGTCGATCACGAACTGCTCCACCACGGGCCGCCACACCCGGTCGCGCTTGTCGCGGGCGAGCTCTGGTGCCTCCTCGATGAAGCGGTGCCGGGCGAGCACGCGCAGGTGGAAGCTGATCGAGTTCGCGGGCTCGCCGAGCGCCTTGGCGAGATCGGCGGCGCGCGCGTGCTCGCGGACGTTGAGCTCCACCAGGATCCGTTGCCGCAGCGGGTGCGCCATGGCGCGCAGGGTCTCCGGGTCGGTGATGTGGAGCGGTTCCTTCGAGGCCATCGCGTCAGGCTAACAAGGTCCCGCACCGACTAATGCGCAACTTTGATTGCGCACATATGATTGCGGAACATAGCCTGACGCGATGACGACGGAACGGGCGGCGGACGCGATCCGCGCGGCTGAGCGCGCTGCCGGGGGCGGTGCCGGCGCCTCGGCGCCACCGACGAGCCTCTGGCGGAACCGGCCGTACCGGTTGCTCCTGACCGGCGCGACGGCCGAGGACGTCGGCGACGCGATCGGTGCGCTCGCTGTTCCGCTGCTTGCCTATGCCGTCACCGGCTCCGTGGTGCAGGCGGGCCTGATCGCCTTTGTGGGGCGGCTCGGGTCGATGGTCATGGCACTGCCGGCCGGTGTGATCGTGGACCGGGTGGACCGGCGTCGGCTCATCATCGTCGGGGCTGCCGTGGCGGCGGCAGCGTGGCTCAGCGTGGTGCTCGCAGGGCTGGTGGACGGTCTGTCGGTCACCGGGCCGCACCTGGCCGGGGTGCTCTTCGTGTCCTCGGCGGTGGGCTCGCTGCTGGACCCGGCGGGGACTGCCGCCCTGCACGCCGTGGTGCCGAAGGAGCAGCTCGGTCAGGCCATGGCCGTGGCGCAGGGGCGGGACGCGGCAGCGACCCTGCTGTCCGGACCGGTCGGTGGGCTGCTCTACGGCATCAGCAGCGTGCTGCCGTTCCTGGTCTCGGCCGCGGGGCGGCTGGTGGTGGTCGTGACCACCTCCATGGTGCGGCGGCCGCTCAACGGCGATCTGGCGTCGGCACGGGCGGAGCACCCGCTCACGTCCCTGCGCGAGGGGCTCCGATTCGTGTTCGGCGTCCCGCTGTTCCGCAGCGTCCTCGGCCTGTTCATCCTGGTCAACGTGGTGGTCAACGGCATGATGATCGCCATCAACCTGCATCTCGTGCGGGACGGTACCGATCCGGCGCTCGTGGGGCTCGTCTACACGGCGGTCGGCGTGGGGGTCCTGGCTGGTTCGGTCCTTGCCGGACGCCTCATCCGGAGGGTTCGAGTGGGCGCCCTGACCGCGCTGGCCCTCGGGGCTTCGGCGGTCGCCGTCATCGCGATGGCTGTGTTCCCGACGTACTGGGGATTCGTCGCCGCGCTGACCGGGATGATGCTGTTCGCCCCGGCGCTCAACGCCGGGATGCTCTCCTACGTCACGGCGATCACACCGGGCAGCATGCAGGGCCGCATGTCCGCGACCCTCGGGCTGACCGGGCTGGTGGCGGGACCCGTCGCCCCGCTCGCGGGCAGCCTGCTGCTCGCGGAGCTCGGCATCGCCGCCGCGATGTGGGTGTTCGCCGCGTCCCTGATCGTCCTGTTCCTCGCGCTGTTCCTCGTGCGGCCTCTGTGGCGCGTCGGCCTCCCGGACACCTGGGCGGCCGACGTGATCGAGTGGCCGACGGCGACCCCGCCGTCGGCCACCTGAGGTGCGTCAGACCGCGGCCCAGCCGCCGTCCGAGGCGATGATCGCCCCGTTGAGGTTCACGGAGTCCTTCGACAGGAGGAAGGTGATGGAGGCGGCGAGCTCCTCCGCCGTCGCGAGGCTCAGGATGTTGATCTGGTGGGGACGCAGGACGGGGGCGCCGAACTCCGCCTGGCCCGGCACGGGGATGCCGGTGGCGACGCCGCCGGGTGCCACGGCGTTGGTCCGGATGCCGTGCTTCGCGTACATGACGGCGTTCGACTTGGTCAGGCCGACCACGGCGTGCTTGGAGGCCGTGTAGGCGACGCCGGCGGCCGAGCCGCGCAGGCCCGCCTCCGAGGCGACGTTGACGATGCGGCCCTCCTTCGCCGCCAGCATGCCAGGGACGACGGCGCGGGTGAGCCGCATCGTGCCCTCGAGGTTCACGCGCAGCACGCGTTCCCAGAGGGTGTCGGTGACCTCGTGGATCGCCGACATGTCGTCCATGATGCCGGCGACGTTGGCCAGCGCGTCCACCCGGTCGCCCGCGGCGTGGACCATGCGCTCGACGTCGGCCTGGTCGGAGATGTCGCCGGCGACCGGGACGATCTCGGCTCCGGCCGGCAGGTCGGTCAGCGTGGCTGCGAGCTCGTCCAGCTTCTCCGCGGAGATGTCCGCGGCGATGACCCGCCCGCCCTCGCGTGCGACCCGGGACGCGACGGCACGGCCGATGCCGGAGGCGGCGCCGGTGACGACGACCGTCTGGCCGGTGAAGCGGCCCGGTGTGATCTGCTCCGCCCAGCCGGTCGGCTGCACGCCCTCGGTGTCCGCCTGGGCGGCCTCGTCGGGAGCCGCCTCCCGGTAGGCGGCGATCAGGGCGTCGAGCGCCGCGGCCGGGAACTTGCCCCCCGACAGTGCCACCAGCTGCTCCAGCGGCAGGCTGCGGGCGGGCGCGAGCGAGTCAGGGGTCGCGCCGCCCTGGGCGAGGACGCCGGCGAGGATCTGGCCACCGACGGGGTGGTCGAGCCACTCGCCGACGGTGGAGTGAACGGTCAGTGCCATGGTGTGCTCCTCGGACGGAATAGATACCGGACAACACTGTCCGGTATCTAGGATAGGCCCATGACCGGTGTGCTTCGCGACCCCAGACGTGGCGACGTCCCACGCGTCCCCGCGCGCCGTGGGGGAGCGCCCAACCGCGGCCCGCGGGCCGCGGCGGGCAATCGCGCCGCGCTGCTGGCCGCGGCTCGCGAGGTCTTCGGGTCCGAGGGGACCGGTGCGCCGCTGAGCGCCGTCGCCAAGCGTGCGGGTGTCGGTCAGGGCAGCCTCTACCGGCACTTCCCGGAGCGGGTGGACCTCGTGGTGGCGGTCTTCGAGGAGCAGGTGGTCGCCGTCGAGGAGCTCGCGGAGGCCCCCGGCGTCGGGCTGCCCGACCTGCTCGGGCTGGTCACGCGGCACGCCGTCGACTCGGTGGGGTTCGTGGACCTGGTCAGGTCGGGCGTGCCCGACGGGCGGCTCCACGGCTTGGGCGAGCGGGTCACCACCGCGCTGGGGACCCGGCTGGAGGGCGCGGTGGCGGCGGGCGACGTCCCGCCCGGGACGACGTCGGACGACCTGCTGCTGGCCGTCTCGATGGTGGCCGGCGGGCTGTCCGGCGTCGGCGTGGCCGACCGGGTGTCGCGGGCGTCGCGGGCCTGGGAGCTGCTGGGGTTCGCGGTGCGGATCCCGGACGCACCGGCGTGACGGGTCGCCCTCCCGGGCCCGCCGGCCGCCTGCGGGCTAGGCGGTCCGCGCGAGCGCTCCGGTACGCCGGAACGCACTTGGGCTGACGCCGCGGACCCGCTTGAACGCCGCGCTGAAGGAGAACGCGTCGGAGTAGCCAACCAGCCGGGCGACCTCGGCGATCGTCGCTGTCTCCCGCTCGGTCAGCAGGTCTGCGGCGAGCGTCATGCGCCAGCGGGTGAGGTAGGTCAGCGGCGGTTCACCGACCAGGTCCGCGAACCGCTTGGCCAGCGTGGACCGCGACACGCCGGTGCGGCCGGCCAGCGTGGCGACCGACCAGGGGGCTGCCGGCTCGGCGTGCAGGAGACGCAGGGCGTCACCGACCACGGGGTCGCGCTGGGCGGCGTACCAGGCAGGGGCCTCGCCGCCGGCCCGGTCGAAGTACTCGCGCAGCGTGCAGACCAGCATCCAGTCCAGCAGTCGGTCGAGCACCACCTGCTGGCCCGGTGCGTCGATGGCGACCTCGGTCGCGAGGTGTTCCAGGATGGCGTCGCCGGCCCCGCCCGCGCCCACGCTCAGCACGACCGGGAGCGCGTCGAGCAGCCGGCGGCTGATCTCGCCGTCCACGGGATAGGCGCCGACGATCAGCGTCGTCGTGCCGTCGCCGCAGTCCGTCCAGCCGCGTCGGTACCGCGTGCCGCCCTGCTCGGGTGTCGTGCAGTGCTCGCCGCACGCGACCGGTTCGGCGGTGGTGCCGACCTCGTCGACGAACAGGAACGGAGCGGGGCCTCGCACGGCGACGGTCTCGCCGGCCCCGAGCCGTACCGGTGCCCGGCCCTCCGGCATGATCCAGCCGCCGCCCCCGATAACCGTGCACAGGGTCAGTGGCGCGCCGTCCACGAAGTCCAGCGCCCATGGCGGGGACAAGGTCGAGCTGCCGAACAACGAGCCGTGCGCCCGCATCCCGCGGAAGAGGTCACTGAGCGCGTCCATGCACAGAGGTTAGACGATCACACAGGTGATCCGGCTCCTTGCCTATGGATTCGTCCGGACAGATCCCGTTGAATCACTGTCATGACCCACAGCGCGAGCCTGACCCCCGAGGACCTCGAGTTCCTCGCCCGCCCCCTGCACGGATTCCTGTCCGTCGCGAGCGGGACGCAGCCACCCCAGCCCCGGCCCTTGTGGTTCGAGGCCACCGCGGAGGGCACCGTCCAGTTCTTCACGGAGCCTGGCTCGGTGAAGATGCGGCGGCTGGCCCGCGACCCACGTGCCTCGCTGGTCGTCGCCGCACCCGTGGGGGAGCGCGAACGCTGGATCTCCGTCGCCGGCCGCACCACCGTGGAGGCTGACGGGGTGTCCGACCTGGTCACCCGGCTCGCGGCCCGCTACTGGGACCTCGACGACCCGGCCCGGGCCAGAAGCCTCGCGGCGATCCTGGGCGGCGAGCTGGTCCGCGTCGTCATCCATCCGGAGACCGTGCACCGCTACGCGTACTGACGTCCGGCTAGACTGCCCGTGGCCGTGACTGGCGAGGGTGGGTCACCACCGGGGAGCGGCCGAGCGACCCGTGATGCGCGCCGCCCGCCTGGGTGCCAGGGTTTTCCGCGAAGCTACCTCCGAGGAGAACCGCCATGTCCGGCGCCCCGTCCACACCTGATGTCCAGCTCACCGACGACTCGCAGCGCCCCGTACGGCGTGCCCTGCTGAGCGTCTACGACAAGACCGGCCTGATCGAGCTCGCCACGGCGCTGCACGGCGCCGGGGTCGAGCTGGTCTCCACCGGCTCCACCGCGTCGCGGATCGCAGACGCCGGCATCCCCGTCACGCCCGTCGAGGACCTCACCGGGTTCCCGGAGTGCCTCGAGGGCCGGGTCAAGACCCTGCACCCGCGGGTGCATGCCGGCATCCTGGCCGACACCCGCAAGCAGGACCACCTGTCCCAGCTCGTGGAGCTCGAGATCCAGCCGTTCGAGCTGGTCGTCGTGAACCTCTACCCGTTCGCGGCCACCGTCGCGTCGGGTGCCGAGCCGGACGCCGTCGTCGAGCAGATCGACATCGGCGGCCCGTCCATGGTCCGCGCCGCGGCGAAGAACCACCCGTCGGTCGCCGTCGTCGTCGACCCGGAGGCCTACTCCGCCGTCGTCGACGCCGTCCGCGCGGGCGGGTTCACCTACGCGCAGCGCAAGGCGCTCGCCGCCGAGGCGTTCGTGCACACCGCGACGTACGACGTCGCCGTGGCCTCGTGGATGAGCAGCGTCGTGTCGCCCACGGACGAGGTGACGGTCGACGGCGAGCCGCGGCGCTCCGGCTTCCCCGCCTGGGTCGGCGGCACCTGGGACCGGTCGGACGTGCTCCGCTACGGCGAGAACCCGCACCAGCGCGCCGCCCTCTACACGCGTGGCGACGGGGCAGCGGGCCTGGCCCAGGCCGAGCAACTGCACGGCAAGGCCATGAGTTACAACAACTACGTCGACGCCGACGCCGCATGGCGGGCCGCCTGGGACCACGAGGGACCCGCCGTGGCGATCATCAAGCACGCCAACCCGTGCGGCATCGCCGTCGGCGCCGACATCGCCGAGGCGCACGCCAGGGCCCACGCGACCGACCCGGTCAGCGCGTACGGCGGCGTGATCGCGGCCAACGGCGTGATCACGGCGGCCGCGGCGCAGCAGATCGCCCCGGTGTTCACCGAGGTCGTCGTGGCACCCGGCTTCGAGCCGGAGGCGCTCGAGATCCTGCGGGCCAAGAAGAACATCCGGCTGCTGGTCGTCCCCGAGGCGCCGTCGGCCGCCGTCGAGACCCGGCCGATCTCGGGCGGGCTGCTCATGCAGGCGACCGACCGGTTCCAGGCCGACGGCGACGCCCCGGAGAACTGGACCCTGGCGACCGGCGAGGCCGCGTCCCCCGAGGTCCTCGCCGACCTCGTCTTCGCGTGGAAGGCCGTGCGGGCCGCCAAGTCGAACGCGATCCTCCTGGCCAAGGACGGCGCGGCGGTCGGCATCGGCATGGGCCAGGTGAACCGGGTGGACTCGTGCCGGCTCTCGGTGGAGCGCGCCAACACCCTGGCCGACGGCGCCGAGCGGGCACGGGGCGCCGTGGCGGCGTCGGACGCCTTCTTCCCGTTCGCGGACGGCCTGCAGGTGCTGCTCGACGCCGGGGTGGCCGCCGTCGTGCAGCCGGGCGGCTCGATCCGCGACGAAGAGGTCATCAAGGCCGCCGAGGCGGCCGGCATCACGATGTACCTGACGGGCACCCGCCACTTCGCCCACTGACGTCGGCCGCTGTCGGCCGCCCCGCGGTCGTCGTCCGCCCCCGTCATCGCCCCCCACTTCGAGGTCTAAGTTCCTCCGTTCTGAACCGTTTCAGAACGGAGAAACTTAGACCTCGAAGGAGACGGCCGCAGAGCTCAAAGGAGGCGGCCACGGCCGGCCGGCGGGGTGCCGAGGATGGCTGGCCGGCCGTCGTCGGTGTAGGTCCCGGCCGACCAGCCGGCCTGGCGGAGCAGCGCGGACAGCGTCGTGACCATGCGGGAGCGGAGGTCCTTGGCCGTGAAGCGAAGGAGCTTCGAGCCACCGGCCGACACCAGCGAGTTCTGCCTGCTCCGGTCGCGGTAGACGGCCTCGGGCGCGCTGTGCACCTCGGCCCCGTCGATCTCGACGAGGAGCCAGCTCCCGTCAGGAAGGTGCCAGGCGAGGTCGATCCGGCCGAGGAGGTTGCCGTTCGCGTCCAGGACGACGAGCTGGAGGGTGTCGGGCGGGATCCCGGCATCGAGGCAGGCCAGCCGTGCCACGGACTCGAGCGGCGACTCCGCACGACCGTCCGCCAGGCGCCACCAGGGATGTGTCGCCTCGACGTCCCGGTGTCCGCGTGCGAGCTCGTGCGCGCGGGCAAGGTCGTCGGCAGTGGCCTTCCGGGTGCGCAGCAGATCGTCCATCACGGCGACCGCGTCGTCCCGCCGCATCTGCACGATGCCGCGCGCGAGCGCATGCGTGACGGTGGCGATCCGGAACGTGTCGCCGAACGTCACCGTGACCATGGCGCTGATCTTGCGGAACACGATGCCGTCCCGCGGCGGCCGCCACTTTCCGTCCGGAGCGACCACCTCGGGCCGAACGGTGCGCGGAAGGCCTTTGACCTCGTGCAACGCGAGAGCGCCGATGCCGATCGCCGTCGAGCCGGGGCCGCCCGCCAGGAGGCCGAGCCACGCGGGACGTCGGCGAAGGTGATCCAGAACGTCTGCGCGTGACCTCTGCTCAGGAGGAACCAGGTCGGTGTCGAACACACCGTGTGTGACGCGGGTCAGGCGGCACTGGCGAACCAGCCGGTACCGCCACGAGGCGTCCACGCCCATCGCGTCGAGCTGGGCGGAGGAGACCAGTCCTTCCTGCCCGGACGCGATGACATCCAGCTGCGCGGGCAGAGGCTTGAGCGGTCGCATGCCCCAATATCAACATGCAACCCACATCAAAAACGCCGGACAGCTAGCAGGCCTGTGGACAACCAACCACGCTCGGCCTCTTCGAGGTCTAACTTTCTCCGTTCTGAATCGGTTCAGAGCGGAGAAAGTTAGACCTCGAAGGGGGTGGGGTGGTGCCTGTCAGATGACGGCATCCTTGAGCTTGATCGACGGGTCCAGGGCGCGCTCCAGGTCCAGCTCCAGCGGCACGCCCCGGTTCATCAGCTTGCGCACCTGCCCCACCTCACGGGGCGAGTCGACCAGCAGCACCGCCCGGGCGGTCGCGATCCGGTGGCCGTCCGTGGTACGGCGGGGATGCCGGTCCAGCGCGTTCTCCAGGTAGAGCACCGCCCAGCCGCCCGACGCCGCGGGGTCGCCCCGCAGCACCACCTCGTCGAACGGGGACGGGGCGCCGAACAGCGCCAGGGCGTGCCCCAGCTGCTGCGAGAAGACGTACGGCGCGTGCGTCGGTATCGAGGCGAGCCCGAGCCGCGACCGGACGTGCTCCGGCTCGGCGGCACGCTCGTCGAGGCCGAGCAGCGCCCGGACGGTGACGTCGGGATCGTGCAGGGCCGCCGACCAGTGCCCGCCGGGCACCGGGCCGAACACCGGATGTTCCCGTGTCGCGATGTCGCCCACCGCCCACACGCGGCGCAGCGCGTCGAGGTGCAGCCCGCCCGCCGGGTCCGTGGGGGACCGCAGCCCCATGAACCGGCCCGCGCGGTTGACTCGCAGCCCGCCGCTCGACTCGCGGGGCAACGAGCCGGCCAGCCAGCCCGACGCCGGCCGCGCGCCGACGGCCGCCAGGACCACGTCGGCCTCGAGCACCCGCCCGTCGGCCAGCGTCACGCGCGCGCCGTCCTGGGCACCCTCCTGCAGCCTGGGCAGCACCTGGTCGACGGCGACGCCCGTGACCAGGGTGACACCGGCGGCGTCGTACCAGGGGGCGAGCAGGGCACCCACGCGTCGGCCGAGCTGCCGCTCCAGCGGTACCGGCCCCGCCTCGACGACCGTGACGCGCGCGCCGGCGCCCGCGGCGACGCCGGCGACCTCGGCCCCGATCCAGCCTGCGCCCACCACGACGAGCCGCATGCCGGGGACGAGGGCCGCACGCAGCCGCTCCGCGTCCGCTGCCGTGTGCAGGGTGACGGCGGCGTCCCAGCCCTCCGGCCGCACCGGCTCGCTGCCGACGGCGAGCACGACCGCGTCGGCCACCACGTCGTCGCCGGACGCCGTCCGCACCACCACGCGTTCCCGGTCCACCTCGAGGCGGACCGCCGGGTCGGCGAGCCGGAGGTCGTCGGTGAGGGCGGCGAGGTCGATACCGAGGTCGTCGGCGAGCCAGAGCGGCTCGGTGCGCTTGAGCAGCTCCTTGGACAGCGGAGGCCGGTCGTAGGGCGGCAGGCCCTCCGCGCCGAGCAGCGTCACGCGTCCGTCGAAACCGTGCTTTCGCAACGCCGCGGCGGTTTGCGCACCGGCCAGTCCCGCACCCACGATGACGACGCTGCTGAGGATCTGTGCTGAAGGCGTGGGCATGGATCTCACGGTAGCTCGCAAGCCGCCAACCTGGGAACGCGCTGGTATTCAGGTTGCAAGCAGGTCACGGCTCTGCAGAATCGCGACGTTTCGGTTGTACCCTCGTGCCGTGGATCTCAGTGAGACGCGGACTGCCTCCGGCGCACCGGGTGGCGCTACGACGCTCCTCGAGCCGGTCACCGCCGGAACGGCTACGCTCGAACCCACCGGAGAGGCACGTCTGACCACGGCCACCACGACGACCAGCCAGGAGCTCGACCGCAGTGAGACATTCAGCGGCGAGGACTCCGACATGACATCCGAGCCGCAACGGAGCAACCTCGCGATCTGGCTGGTGCTGCTCGGTGTCGCCCTGTCGGTGCTGCTCGGCATGACCGCCGGGGCCCGCGCGGGCGCGATCGGCATCGGTGTGGTCCTCGTGGTCTGCGCGATCTTCCGCGCGGTGCTCGACAGCCCGGTCGGGCTCGTCATCCGCACGCGGACCGTCGACATCGTGCTGTACGGCGCGACCGCCGTGCTGATCGGTGTCCTCGCCGTGGCGACACCCAGCATCTGACCGGCAGCATCTGACCGGCAGCATCTGACCGGCAGCATCTGACCGGCAACGTCTGACGCCTGCGGCGGCCGCGCCCGGTGGCGGTCACTGGACGTCGGCCGCCGTCCGAGTCGACGGCCGACAGGTCAGCGGTCCGCGCCCTTGAGCGAACCCGTGACCGGGTTCTCCGACTCGACGACGCAGAGGATGCGTCGGTCACCCTCGGCCCAGCTCTGCTCCGACGGCGCGATCGGCCAGTACAGCAGCTCCGACCTGGCCCACCGCATGCCGACGAACTTGGTGAACTCCGGGTAGCAGTACGCGTCCGCGGCGTCCCACAGCGCCTGCTGCGTGGGTGCCTGCCCGTTCCTCGCGAGGTTGTCCGGCGCCGTCGTCTCGGCGTAGATCTCGCCGCCGTGCGCGGTGGTGCAGGGCACCACCGGTATCCGGTACAGCGTGGTCTGGCCCGACGTCGCGGACGTGTCGAAGCAGTCGCCCACGGCCAGGTCGGGGATCTCGGCCCCGGCCGTCGCCGTCGTGTCCGACGACGGGGTCTGTTCGCCGGACGGCTCCGCCTCGTCGCCGGCCTCGGGCGTCGGGCGCTGCGCCGGGTCGTCCACGGGGGCCTCCGCGTACGGGTCCGAGGCGTAGGGGTCGGATTCGTAGGGATCGGCGGTCGCGGAGGGATCGCCGATCGGAGTGGCGGGCGACGTGGGCGCGGCGAGGCCGGCGCCGTCGTCGGGCAGGGTGATGCCGAGCGGGCCCGCCAGGGCCGGTGGGACGAACGAACGTGCCGCCGACACGAAGCCCTGGGGGAGCGACGACGCGTAGGTGGGTGCGACCGCGATGCCGACCGCCAGCCCGACGATACCGACCACGCCGACCGTGACGGCCCCCAGGGCGAAGTCGAGGGCGCGGACGGAGGACTTCTTCGCGCGGCGGGCGTTCCCCGTGCCGTTCGCCTCGGCGGTGCGCATCGAGAGCACGAGCGCGGGGATCGCGAGCGGCCAGAAGAGCAGGAACGCGGCCACCACCCAGCCCACCCGGGTCGGGTACGGGCCGGTGGGCTGCTCGTCGAGGTCGTCGAGGTCGTCGAGGTCGTCGAGGTCGTCGGGGTCCCCGGGGTCGTCGTCGGAGTCGGCCGCCTGCTCGACGGACACCGCGATGGCAGGATCTGCGGGGTCCGGGCCGTCCGCGTCGTCCGCAGGGCTCTCGGGGGCCGCGTCGTCCGTGGGGTCCGCGGCGTCGTCTGCCGCTTCGGCCGTCCCGGGCTTCGTAGCCGGTTCCGGCTCGTCACCGGGTGTCTGCTTCGTGTCGGCCATGATCCGGGATCGTAGTGCCGGGAAGCGGCAGCCCGGCAAACGGCGGCTGATCGGCGCACGGTCTCCGCGAACGGGACACAGAGCACGCACGACGCCGGGGCCGCACCTCCTGTACGAAGGTGCGACCCCGGCGTCGAGCAGGTGCTGCGGTGGATCAGGCCTTGTCGTCGGCCTTCTTCTCGGGCTCAGGCGTGGCCGTCACGTCGGCTGCCTCGGCCTCGGGGGTTTCCTCCACGGTGACGACCTCCGTCTCCTCGACCACGACGAAGTCGTCCTCGTCGTCCTCGTCGAGCTCGAGCTCGTCGGCCTCCTCGACGTCGCTCGAGGCGAACGCGCGGTAGAAGAGAGCGGCCAGGGCGGCACCGACGAGCGGGGCGACCCAGAACAGCCAGAGCTGGCCCCACTCGTTCGCGAAGAGCGCGGCGGCGGTGGAACGGGCCGGGTTCATGCCGGAGTTCGTGATGAACCACGAGATCATCGTCAGTGCCGCGATGGCGCTACCGACGGCGGCCGGGCCGTAACCGATGACCGAGCGGCGGCGGTCGTAGGCGCCGAGGTACACGCCGACGAGCACCGCGGAGATGATGACCTCGACCAGAAGGGCCGGGAACCAGTCGAACTGGGCCCCGCCCTGGGTCTGCAGGTAGAGCGGGGAGTTCTCCCCGAAGCCGTTCACGGCGGAGCCGAAGACGGACGGGATGTTCACGATCTCGGGGTTCTGACCCTTGAGCAGGTCGACGAGCGCCGTGGGGAACGTCGCGAACAGCACCCCGGCGGCGAGGATGGCGCCGACGAGCTGCGCACCCCAGTAGGCGAACATGTCGCGCACCGAGATGCGGCCACCGAGCCAGGCGCCCAGCGAGATCGCAGGGTTGAAGTGCGCACCCGAGACGCGGCCGACGGCAGCGGCGCCCGCGATGTAGGCAAAGGCACCGGCGAGCGCGACGCCGAGGCCTCCGACGGAGTTCAGCGGGCTGTAGACGAGCACTCCCACGATCACGAGCGTCAGCAGGAAGGTGCCGAAGGTCTCGGCGAGCAGGCGGGAGAGCAGGCTCGGAGACCGCTCCTCGACCTCGGTGACGCCGCGGGTCGCGGCGAGGTCCTGGGACATGAAGACAGATCCTTTCAGTGGCGCACCCGTACGGTGCGCGTCATGGCGGCGTGCGTGCGATGTCGCGCACATCCTGCCATTACCTGGCTGGGCAAAACCTGTATGGACGCAGGTATTTTCTTCACCGTACGCCCGCTCACCTCGATGGCGCCGTCCGGGACCGGTATCGGGCGGTCGGCACCGCGGCACGCGGATGTTGCGTGGGGGCTGGGCGAGCCGGGCCGGTCGGTGCAAGAGTGGGGCCATGACTGAACCCGTGAATGTCACCGTCACCGGAGCCGCTGGCCAGATCGGGTACGCGCTCCTCTTCCGCATAGCCGCGGGCGAGATGCTCGGCGCGGACACGCCAGTACGGCTCCGCCTGCTCGAGATCCCCCAGGCCGTCGCCGCCGCGGAAGGCACGGCGATGGAGCTCGACGACTGCGCCTTCCCGACCCTGGCCGGCGTCGAGATCTTCGACGACCCGGTCAAGGCCTTCGACGGGGTCAACGTGGCGCTCCTCGTCGGCGCCCGACCGCGCGGCGCGGGCATGGAGCGCGCCGACCTGCTGGAGGCCAACGGCGGCATCTTCGGCCCGCAGGGCCGCGCCATCAACGAGGGCGCCGCCGCCGACGTCCGGGTGCTCGTGGTCGGCAACCCCGCGAACACCAACGCGCTCATCGCGGCGACGAACGCGCCGGACGTCCCGGCCACGCGGTTCACCGCGATGACCCGCCTGGACCACAACCGCGCGCTCTCGCAGGTGGCCGCCAAGACGGGAACCCCCGTCGCGGACATCAAGAAGCTCACGATCTGGGGCAACCACTCCGCCTCGCAGTACCCCGACCTGTTCCACGCTGAGGTGGGCGGACGGCCCGGCGCCGAGATCGCCGCGGACACGAGCTGGCTCACCGACGACTTCATCCCGACGGTGGCCAAGCGGGGCGCGGCGATCATCCAGGCACGCGGGGCCTCGTCGGCGGCGTCGGCGGCGAACGCGGCGATCGCGCACGTCCGCGACTGGACGCTCGGCACGCCCGAGGGCGACTGGACGTCGGCGGGCCTGTGGTCCTCCGGCGAGTACGGAGTCCCTGAGGGGATCGTCTCCTCGTTCCCCGTGACCTCGGACGGCACCGGCGAGTGGAAGGTCGTCGAGGGCCTGGAGATCGACGAGTTCTCCCGCGCCAGGATCGACGCGAGCGTCGCCGAGCTGACCGAGGAGCGTGACGCCGTCCGCTCGCTGGGCCTCATCTGACCCGCTCCCGCCCGGGCCGGGACGAGACGCTCGGGCGGGCCTTCGGGTGGTTCTGGGCCGGCGAGGCCGTCTCCGAGCTGGGCACGTACGTCACGGGCATCGCACTGCAGGTGCTGGTGCTGGTCACCCTCGGCGCGAGCGCGACCGAGCTCGGCGTGGTGAACGCGGCGCGCTGGGTCCCGTACCTCGTGCTCGGCCTGGTGCTGGGCGCAGTGGTCGACCGCTGGAGACGCCGGCCGCTGCTCATCACCACCGACCTGGTCCGTGGGCTCCTGCTCGGGTCCGTGCCGCTGCTGTGGTGGGCCGGGGTGCTGAACATCCCAGTGCTCGTGGGGTTCATGGTGGTGCTCGGGCTGGCGTCGCTGCTCAACGACGCCGCGTCGCAGTCTTTCCTGCCCCGCCTCGTGCCGCGCGTCGCTCTGGTCCGGGCGAACGCCCGCCTGGACCAGACCGGCGCGGTCGCGCAGGCCTCCGGGCCGGCGATCGGCGGCGCGCTCACGACGGCGCTGGGCGCTCCGCTCGCCGTGCTCGTCGACGCGGTGACCTATCTGTTCGCCGCGTTCGCGGTGTGGCGCGCGAACGTGCCCGAGCCGGGCACCAACCGCGACATCGAGAGGGCCTGCGGCGGCGGTGTGCGGATCGGCGCCCGGCGACTGCTCGGCGACATCCGCGAGGGCATGCGCTGGGTGTACCGGCACACGATGCTCGCGCCCCTGGCGCTGGCGACGCACGGCTGGTTCCTCTGCAACGGCATCGTGACCACCGTGCTCGCCCCGTTCGCGCTGGTGGGGCTGGGCCTCTCGGCGTTCCAGCTGGGGCTGGCGCTCGCGGCGGCGGGCGTGGCCGGGCTGGCGGGTGCCCTGCTCTCCGAGCGGGCCGGCCGGATCTGGGGAGCGGGCCCGACCGTCGTCGTCGCGCAGGCGGCCATGGCGCCGGCGTGGGCGATCATCGCGCTCGCGCCGTCGGGCGGAGCGGGTGCGTCGGCGACCTGGCTCACGGTGGCGACCATCGCCGTCGGCCAAGGGCTGTACGGGCTGGGGATGGGGCTCGAGAACGCGAACTCGATGGGCTATCGCCAGGCGGTGACACCCGACCGCCTCCAGGCGCGGACGAACACGACCATCCGGAGCATGAACCGCGCGATGCTGGTCATCGGCGCACCGGCGGGCGGGCTGCTCGCCGACCACCTCGGTTACCGGCCGGCATTGTGGCTGGGCGTGGCCGGGTTCACGCTTGTGGCGGTGCTGCTCGGGATCTCGCGATTCAGGACCGCGCGGCACCCTCAGGTATCTTGATATCGAGAGATCGGCACATTCCAACACCCGGGGAGTCAGCCACACCCATGTCCAAGATCATCTATACCCACACGGACGAGGCCCCGCTTCTGGCGACGTACTCGTTCCTGCCGATCGTCTCGGCGTACGCGGCGAAGGCCGGTGTGGACGTCGAGACCCGCGACATCTCGCTCGCCGGCCGGATCATCGCGCAGTTCCCCGAGCGGCTCACGGACGAGCAGCGCCAGCCGGACGCGCTCGCCGAGCTCGGTGAGATGGCGCACGACCCGTCCGCCAACATCATCAAGCTGCCCAACATCTCGGCGTCGCTGCCGCAGCTGAAGGCCGCCATCGCCGAGCTCCAGGGCCTCGGTTACGACCTGCCGGACTTCCCCGAGAGCGTCGGGACCGACGCCGAGAAGGACGCGCGCGAGCGGTACGGCCGGGTCATGGGCTCCGCCGTCAACCCGGTGCTGCGGCAGGGAAACTCCGACCGCCGCGCGCCGGCGTCGGTCAAGAACTACGCGAAGGCGCACCCGCACCGCATGGGGGCGTGGACGCCCGAGTCGAAGACCAACGTCGCGACCATGGGCCACGACGACTTCTTCTCCAACGAGAAGTCGGCGGTCATGGAGGCCGACGACACCCTGCGCATCGAGCACGTCGCCGCTGACGGCACGGTGACCGTGCTCAAGGAGTCGCTGCCCGTCCTCGCCGGCGAGGTGGTGGACGCCACCTTCATCGACGGCGCCGCGCTGGACACGTTCCTCCTCGAGTCGATCGAACGGGCCAAGGCCGAGGGCGTGCTGTTCTCCGTGCACCTCAAGGCGACGATGATGAAGGTCTCCGACCCGATCATCTTCGGTCACGTCGTACGGGCCTTCTTCAAGCCGGTCTTCGAGAAGTACGGCCAGGACCTGGCCGCGGCCGGGCTGTCGGCGAACGACGGCCTGGGCGGCATCTTCGCCGGGCTCGAGTCCCTGCCGAACGGCGCCGAGATCCGTGCCGCGTTCGACGCCGCGCTGGCCGACGGCCCGAAGATGGCGATGGTGAACTCCGACAAGGGCATCACCAACCTGCACGTGCCGTCCGACGTCATCGTCGACGCCTCGATGCCCGCCATGATCCGCATCGGCGGCCACATGTGGGGTCCGGACGGCGAGGAGGCCGACACGCTGGCCGTGATCCCCGACTCGTCCTACGCCGGGGTCTACCAGACCGTCATCGACGACTGCCGCGCCAACGGCGCCCTCGACCCCGCCACGATGGGTTCCGTCCCGAACGTGGGCCTCATGGCGCAGGCCGCCGAGGAGTACGGCTCGCACGACAAGACGTTCGAGATCGCCGCCGACGGCACCGTCCGCATCGTCAACGGCGCGGGTGACGTCGTCATGGAGCACGCCGTCCGCGTGGGCGACGTCTGGCGCGCCTGCCAGACCAAGGACGCCCCGATCCGCGACTGGATCAAGCTGGCCGTCACCCGGGCCCGTGCCTCGAAGACGCCGGCCGTGTTCTGGCTCAACTCGCGCCGTGCGCACGACGCCAACCTGATCAAGAAGATCGAGCAGTACCTGCCGGAGCACGACACCGAGGGCCTCGAGATCCTCATCATGGACCCGGCGGAGGCCACGGCGTACTCGCTGGCGCGCATCCGCCAGGGCCTGGACACGATCTCGGTGACCGGCAACGTGCTGCGCGACTACAACACCGACCTGTTCCCGATCCTCGAGGTCGGCACGTCGGCGAAGATGCTCTCGATCGTGCCGCTGATGAACGGTGGTGGCCTGTTCGAGACCGGCGCCGGTGGCTCCGCGCCGAAGCACGTGCAGCAGCTCGTCGAGGAGGACTACCTGCGCTGGGACTCGCTCGGTGAGTTCTTCGCGCTGGCCGCGTCCTTCGAGCACCTCGCGAGCAGCGAGGGCAACGCCCGCGCCCAGGTCCTCGCCGACACGCTCGACCGTGCCACCGGGACGTTCCTGGGTGAGGACCGCTCCCCGGGCCGCAAGCTCGGCACCATCGACAACCGTGGTTCGCACTTCTACCTCGCCCTGTACTGGGCGCAGGAGCTGGCCACGCAGTCCGACGACGTCGAGCTCGCCGCGACGTTCAAGCCCCTCGCCGAGTCGCTGGTCGCCGGCGAGGAGGCGATCGTGGCGGAGCTGCTCGAGGTCCAGGGCAAGCCGGCCGACATCGGCGGGTACTACCGCCCCGACGAGGCCAAGGTCAACGCGGTGATGCGCCCGAGCAGGACGTTCAACGAGGCGCTCGCCTCCCTCTGACCCTGCCACGCCCGTTGGTCGAGCTTGTCGCTACCCCTCCAGGTCTCGACAAGCTCGACCAACGGGCGGCTTGATCTCCGTCGCCCTGCGGAAAAAGAGGCGGGGAGTGTCGGTGTCTGGACGTAGCCTCAGGAAACGATGATCGACGCTCCGCACACCCCAGATACCACTCCCTCGGCCGAGGGGTCGCCTCGTCCTGCGTCCGCCCTGACGGCCGACCCGACCCGCCGGCTCGACTGGCGGCGGCTGCGTGGTCCGGCTGCGGTCATCGCCCTGCTCGCCCTCACCGCGGGTGCCGTGGGCCAGGCGCTCGGTACCGTCGCGGCCGGGCAGCTGGCGGCGGACGCGACCGTCGTCGGGCTCGTGCTGCTCGCCGTGTGCGTGGTGGGCGGTGCGCTGTTCGACGGCGCCGGGCAGGTCGTTTGGGCCAGCGTCGTGGACCGGGCCGAGGGCAAGTTGCGGAGCGACCTGCTCAGCGCCGCGCTGCGCCAGCCGCTCGCGACGCTGTCCGAGCAGGCGGTGGGTGAGGTGCTCGACCGGGTCGACGACGACACGCACGCGGTCGGCACCCTCGTACGCCGTCAGCTCTGGGGCGCAGGCCGCACGGTGGTCGGTGTGGTTCCCATGTGGATCATCGCGGGTGTCACCTGGTGGCCTGCCTGGTTTCTGTTCCCCGTGCTGGGCGGCATCGTCGCCCTGCTGACCCGGCCGCTGCTCGGTGAGATCTCGCGGCGCAAGGTGATCGAGGAGGCGGCGTGGACCGACCACGCCGCGGCCTTCGAGGAGGCCGTCGCCGCCCGCAACGACCTGCGGACCAGCCTGGGCCAGGCGTTCGCCGTGCGGCGGGTCGCGCAGCTCTCGGCGGTCGTGCACAGCAAGTTCAAGGACGTGGTGCGGGTCGAGGAGACGCTGCTGCGGCGTGCCGGTCTGGTGATGTACGCGCTGCTGGCCGGGACCGCCGTGGTCTGCGCGGTCGTCGCCTCCGGCGGCGGTCTGTCGGTGGACCAGCTGGTCACGCTGTTCCTGATCACCGCGATGTTCGTGGGCCAGATGGACAACCTGGTGCACCACCTGCCGGACATCCAGGAGGGCCTCGGCGCGGTGCTGCGCATCCGGCAGATGCTGGCGGTCGAGCCGGAGCCCGACGGCGGGGACGACCTGCCGGACGGGCGGCTCGGGCTCGAGGTGCGGGACCTGACCTTCGCCTATGCCGAGGGCACGTTCGCCCTGAGGGGCGTGGACCTGTCCGTACCCGCCGGGCAGACGATCGCGCTCGTGGGCCGCACGGGCTCCGGCAAGTCGACGCTGGCGGCACTGATGTCCCGTGCCGTGGAGCCGGAACCCGGTTCGGTCTTCCTGGGCGGGGCCGACGTGCGAGACCTGGACCTGCAGAAGCTGCGCGGCGCCGTGGGCGTCGTCACGCAGCGCACCGAGATCATCGCGGGGACGCTCGCGGAGAACATCGCGCTGTTCGCCGACGTGCCGAGAGCCGGCATCGAGGGTGCGGTGCGCGAGCTCGGCCTGACCGACTGGGTGGCGGGCATGCCGGACGGCCTGGAGACCCTGCTCGGGCCGGGCGGCACCACGCTGTCCGCCGGCGAGGAGCAGCTCGTCGCGTTCGCGCGGCTCCTCGTGCGGGACGTGCAGCTCGTGGTCCTCGACGAGGCGACCGCGCGCATGGACCCGCTCACCGAGGCTCGCGTCGTGGCGGCATCGGACCGGCTGCTCACCGGGCGTACCGGTGTGCTCATCGCGCACCGGCTCGGCACGATCGAGCGAGCGGACCTGGTCGCGGTGCTCGACCACGGCCGTGTGGTG
This sequence comes from Promicromonospora iranensis, assembly GCF_028994775.1. GTDB lineage: Bacteria > Actinomycetota > Actinomycetes > Actinomycetales > Cellulomonadaceae > Promicromonospora > Promicromonospora iranensis_A. The sequence continues at coordinate 251,238 of NZ_JAJQMN010000008.1, forward strand.
CAGCAGGGCCGGCGCGCCGAGCTCGCTCGCGTGCGCGGTCCGTTCCGCACGCTGCTCGAGGCAGGCGCGAGCGACGGGTCGCTGGACGCGGCCCCGGCCGGTGCCCAGGCCGACGATGCGGCCGACGCCGCGGCCGAGACACGGGCCCAGGCGGTCGCCGCGCCCGACAGCGCGACCACGGAGCCTGACCCGGCGACGGTCGAGCCCGACCTTGCGACCGCGGCCGAGCCCGACGCCGTCGGCGGCCGCCGACGGGCCGGGACACCGCCGGACCTGCCCGAGCCGGGCACCGGCCCGAGCCTCGCGCGGGGCGTGCTCCACGCGCTGTTCATCCGCCCCAAATGGGGCCTGTTCGGGGCGCTCCTGTTCCTCCTGGCGAGCCTCGTCGCGGCCCAGGGTGCGCTCACCGGGTTCCTGTGGGGTCGCACCGTCGAGCAGGTCGGCACCGGCGAGCTGCCGGTGGACCTGCTGGTCGCGCTCGCCGTGCTGCTGCTGATGCAGCCGCTGTTCATCTCGCGTGCGCTGGGTGTGTACCCGCGCTGGTGGGTCGAGGTGCTGCTGCGGATCCGGATGTCGGTCATGCACGGGCAGACCCGGCAGTACCGGCTCCCGGCCACGCCGCCCGGCGAGGTGGTGGCCCGGTCCATGGATGCCGACCGGTTCGTGCGGTACGCGGACCGCTGGGTCGACTTCGTCAACGGCCTCGCGATCGTCGCGGTCACGGCGCTGATCAGCGGCACCTGGACCGCGGGCGCCGTCCTGCTGGCGGTCATGGTGGTGTCGGCGCTGGCCTCGGCCATCGGTCGGCCGATCGCGGGCCGGTCCGCCGCCGGTTCCTCGGCGGCACGCGCACGGTTCGGCCGCGCCCTGGTCTCTGCTCTCGACTCCGCGCGCACGGTCAAGCTGGCCGCGCGCACCCCCGACGTGCGCAGGCACCTCGGCGTGGTCGACGCGGGTCGCGTGAAGGCGGCGATCTTCGAGCACCGGGTGCAGGCCGTGCTCGACTCCGTGCCGCTGGTCACCCTGTACGTGGGCGTCGTGGCCGCGTGGTCGTTCTACCTCACCGACCGGTGGGACCTGGCCACGACGCTGCTCGTGGCGAGCGCCGTGATGGGCTTTGCCTGGTTCGGTGTCGTGGCGGGTGCGGTGGTGACCGAGGCGCCCGGTACCCGGGCCTGGCAGGTGGCGACGGCGCGCTTCGCCGGCGGCGCCGACCTCGTGTCCCGGCAGCACGGTGTGGACCTGGTGACGGGCACAGCGCCCGCCCCCGAGCCCACCCGCCGCGAGCCCCTGGACCGCCTGGAGCTCCGCAACCTGACGGCCGTGCACGACGACGGCACGATCGGTGTCTCGGACGTCGACCTCGAGATCCGGCGCGGCGAGCTGGTGCTGCTCCTGGGTCAGGTCGGTTCGGGCAAGTCGTCGCTGCTGTCCGCGCTGGCCGGGCTCATGGAACACAACGGCGAGGTCCTGTGGAACGGCACGGAGGTGACCGACGCCCAGGCGTTCCTGCGCCCGGGCCAGGTCGCGCACGTGGCCCAGGTGCCACGTGTACTGTCCGGCACGTTCTCGGACAACGTCCGGCTCGACCACGCGCGCGACATCGTGGGTCCCGTCCAGGGCGCACGGCTGTCGCAGGACATGGAGGAGGCCGGTGGCCCCCACGCGCTCGTGGGACACCGCGGCGTGCGGCTGTCCGGCGGGCAGGTGCAGCGGCTCGCGCTCGCGCGGGCGCTCGCGGCGGACACCGAGCTGCTCCTCGCTGACGACGTCTCGAGCGCTCTCGACGCCTCGACCGAGATCGAGCTGTGGACCGCCCTGCGCGAGCGGGGCACCACGGTGGTCGGCGCGACGTCGAAGCGCGCGGCGCTCGCCCGCGCCGACCGCGTCGTCGTGCTGGTGGACGGCAAGGTGGCCGACGTCGGGCCGTGGTCGGGTCTTGCGTCACGGTGGAGCCATCTCGCGGGCTGATCGGCTCACACCGATGAGTTCGCCGCGCGCCCGGGGTCGGAGACGAGTAGAACCGCAGCACCGACTCTCAGGGAGACCGTCATGGCCAAGCTCAGCTCCAGCATGTTCATCTCGCTCGACGGCGTCGTCGAGGTAGGGGACGGGGAGTGGCACTTTCCGTACTTCGACGGACCCATGGGCGACGCCGTCACCCGGACGCATGCCGCCCCGCGCATGCTCTTCGGACGGGTGACGTACGAGAGCTTCGCGGGCGCCTGGCCGGAGCGGGAGCTGGCCGGCGAGGACGATGCCCAGATGGCGAAGGACCTGGGTGACAAGCGCAAGTACGTCCTGTCCCGTTCGCCGCTGGAGTTCACCTGGCGCAACTCCGAGCAGCTCACCGGCGACCTCGTCGAGGCGGTGACGGCGCTCAAGCAGGAAGAGGGCGACATCTTCCTGTCGGGGTCGCCGTCGGTGGTGCGCCAGCTCCTGCAGCACGGTCTGCTGGACGAGCTCAACCTGTTCGTCCACCCGGTGCTCGTCGGGAAGGGTCAGCGGCTCCTTCCCGACGGTCCGACGACCCACCTGAAGCTGGTGTCGACGGAGACCTTCCCCAAGGGCGTGCAGCTCATGGTGTTCGGGCCGACGGAGGGCGCGCCCGCCGAGACGGCCTACGAGGAGGTCCGGGAGCACATCGCCCAGGACTGACCTGGACCGCCGGGCACGGTGCCCGCCCCTGGCGGTGAGGCACTGGCCGCCCGGCGGCGGCTCAGTCCAGGTGCCTGAGCTCCGGCCACAGCGCGGCCCAGCCGCCCACCGGTTCGCGGCATACCAGGACAGACGCGCCCTGCTCCTCGTTGTCGACGCCGACACCGTTGTCGAGTTGCCCCTGGACCGTGCACTCCGTGAACCGGTCACTCCAGGCGCCGGGAGCCTCGGTCACGACCAGGGCGACAGTCGCCGAGCCCGGCGGCGGCCCGTACTCCCACAGCTCGTTGTGCCCGGAGTACACCGGGGGCAGCCCGAGCGCGGGGCCGAACCGGTCCACCGCACCGGCCTCGCCGTAGTTCTGCGTCAGCACCACCGCCCGTTCCCGGTCGTGGACGGGTAGCGCCGCGTGCACGTCGGCGATCTGCCGCACGTACTCCGGCCAGCCGACAGCGTCCTGGGCAGAGGCGTTGATATCCGCGACCGCGGTGTCGCCCAGGTCCTCGACGGGTACCAACGGCAGGCTGATGACCAGGCACGCCGCCGCGTTCACCAGCACGACCGCCACGACGGCCGCCCGCCGCCACGTCGTCCGGGCCCAGGCCGCTACGGGCACGCAGCCGGCGGCGAACAGCACCGACAGCAGGCCCGTGGCGTAGTACGTCTGCGAACCGGCCGCATAGGTGAACGCCAGCAGCACCGGGTACGCGACCACCAGGAACCGCAGGGTCGGCAGACGGCGCCACACCCAGACCAGCCCCACCAGCCACACGACCGCCAGCGGGGGACCGAGCGTGAGCAGCTGGAACAGCCACATCTCGGCCCGTACGTCGGCGGCGTTGTTCTCACCGAGCGCCGCGCCCATCGCGAGCTGCGGCCACCCGTTCGTGGCCTGGTAGACGAGGTTCGGCAGGCCCACCAGCAGCGCGACGCCCGCGCCGGCCCACGGCCAGAGGGTCGCGAGCGGCCAGCGGACTGCGGTGCGCGGTCCGTCCGCGCCAGCTGAGGCACCCACACCACCCGGAGTGCCCGGCCCGCGGAGCGCCCGCCATGGCCACGCGACCAGCAGTCCGAGCACGATGGCGCCGACCAGCGCCGCCACCAGCAGCTTGTTGTACATGGCGATGCCCGTGACCAGCCCGGCGGCGAACCACCAGCGCGGGTCCCGCAGGACGGCCCGGATCACGCACAGCAGCACCGCCGGCCAGACGACCAGGTCCAGGCTCGCGGTGAGGAACGTGTGCCCGAACGCCAGGGGGATCGCAGCCGTCCCGTAACCCCAGGCGGCCAGGGCCTGCGCGCCGGTGCGCCCGCCCAGCTCGCGTGCGACGAGCGCGATCACGACTATCGCGGCCAGGTGCGCCAGCGTGGCGGGAACCCGCATGACCAGCAGCGTGTCTCCGAACAGATCGGCGAAGGTCCGCGCCAGCCACGGCGTGAGGGGCGGCTGGTCCACGTATCCCCAGGCCGGGTCGAGCATGCGGAAGTACAGCTCGTCCCGGTGGTACCCGTACCGGGTGCTGACGGCGGTCAGCAGTACACCGAGCGCCAGCACGGCGGCGCCGAGAGGGCCCCAGGCGACGGCGGGCAGGGCATCGGCGGGACGCGCCGACGACAGTGAGCCAGGGCCGGGTGGTGCGGGTGCGACCGCCATGGCCGGAACGTACCGGGCGCCCGCCGCGATGCGCCAGGGCGGGTGCGGTTGAATTTGCCGGAGCCCGCGCTAGGCGGGCCGCGTCCGGTCGTCCACTCGCCGCGGCAGCGTGAAGACCAGCAGGAAGGCCGCCACGGCGAGCGCGGCGCTCGTGGCCATCGCCATGGTCGCCGCGTGGGCGAAGGCGTCGGCGACGACCTCCGGCGTCGGGCGGCCGGGTGGGAAGCTCAACGACCCGAAGAGCACCGAGCCGACGACGGCGATGCCGGCCGCGGAGCCGACGCGCTGCATGGTGCCGATCACGCCCGAGGCCGCCCCGGCCTGGTCCCGGTCCACCGTGGCGACGATGAACTGGGCGTTCGGGGCGATGAACATGCCGCTGCCGATGCCGCCGACCAGGAGCGGTGCGGCCAGGGTCCAGTGCGTCAGGTCTCCGGTCGGCACCAGCCAGAGCATGAGCCACAGCGACACGAGCCCGAGCGCGACCATGCCGGTGCCGATCACGAGCACCGTCCGGCCCAGGCGGTGTGCCAGGCGTTCGCTCTGCGACGCGCCGACTATCGATCCGAGGGCGAACGGCACCGACACGATCCCGGACGCCAGTGCGGAGTGGCCCAGGCCGGACTGCCAGAAGATCGAGATCGTGAAGAAGATGCTCGTGAACGCCGCGAAGTAGACGAGCGCGAGGATGACGCCACCGGTGAACGCGGCGTGCGCGAACAGGCGGGGCGGGACGAGCGGGTTGCCGCCGCGCGCCGCGACCCGGCGCTCCCAGAACGCGAACGCCACGATCAGCAGCAGCCCGCCCGCGAGGGACGTCCAGGTCCACCACGGCCAGCCGGCGTCCTCGCCCTCGATGAGCGGCACCAGCACGGCGAGCAGCGCTGCCGTGACGATCAGCAGTCCCACGACGTCGACCCCGCGCGCGGACGTGCCGACGACGATCCGCGGCAGCAGCACTATCGCCGCCGCCACGGCGATGACCCCGAAGGGCAGGTTGACGAAGAAGATCGAGCGCCAGCCCTCGTCGTCGCCGAACGCCTCGATGAGCAGGCCGCCGACGATCGGCCCGAGAGCCGTGGAGAACCCGATGGCCGCGCCCATCACCGCGAACGCCTTGCCGCGCGTGCGGCCGGCGAACATCAGCTGGATCAGTGCCGTCACGGCCGGGAAGAAGATGCCGCCGCACAGGCCCTGGACCACACGGGCCACGATCAGCTCGGTTGACCCGGACGCGAGCCCGCACCAGAGGCTGGCGAGCGTGAACCCGGCCAGGCCCACGACGAACACCCACTTGTGGCCCACCCGGTCACCCACCCGGCCGGCCGGGATGAGGGCGAGGCCGTAGGCGAGCGCGTAGCCCGAGATGATCCACGACAGCGTGCCCTCCGACGCGTCGAGCGACGTGCGGATGGTGGGCAGCGCGACGTTCACGATGGTCGTGTCGAGCAGGGCCATCGAGACGCCGAGGATGAGCACGGCGAGCGCGATCCACGAGCTGCGGGGTGTCGCGTCCGGGCTGGCGGACGCGGGGGAGCTGGTCACGGAAGATGCGCCTCTCGGGATACGGGACAACCCGACGATCGTAGGTCCCGGGAAAGCACGAAGGGGTGAATACGTAGGGTGAACGCCATGGATCTGATCTTTCGCGAGGCCGAGCGCGACGACCTCGAACGCATCGTGGAGCTCATCGCCGACGACGCCGCGGCCGCCCGGCGTACCGGTAGCTACGGCGAGCCGCACGGCACGGCCTTCGAGGCCATCGCGGCGAGCCCGGACAACGAGCTGGTGGTTGCGGAGGCCGACGGCGAGGTGATCGGCGTCATGCAGCTGACGTTCATCCCGGGGATCTCGCGCAACGGTGCCTCTCGGCTGCTGGTCGAGGCCGTCCGGGTGAGCCGTGAGCTGCGTGGCCGGGGCATCGGCCGCCTTCTGATGGAGCATGCCCACGAGCGGGGCCGGGCGCGCGGCTGCGTGCTGGCCCAGTTGACGTCGGACAAGCAGCGGCCCGAGGCGCACCGGTTCTACCGCAGCCTCGGCTACGACCAGTCCCACGAGGGCTTCAAGCTCCCGCTCTGACCTCAGACCTTTTCGTCGCCCGGGAGGCTTGCTGCAACGTTCTGCAAGCGTTACAGTCGCGATCGGCTCACACTGGGTCCCGGACGACGAAGGGGTCATCCATGTCTCGCACCGCGCGCCTGCGCCCGGTTCAGTTCCGCCCGCGTCTCCGGCGCGCCGCACGGCACCGCGCGGTAGCGGGGCTGGGCGCCGTCGCCCTGATGGCGTCGCTCGGGCTCGCCGCGTCCACGTCGGCCACGGCGAACACCGCGTCGTCGGCTGTCGCGTCGTCGGCGGCCGCGAACACGGCCGAAGACCGCACCGCCGCCCTCGTGGGGAACCTCCAGGACGAGCTCGGCTGCGCCGCCGACTGGGACCCCGCGTGTGCGGCGACCGAGCTGGTCGCCCAGGGTGACGGCACGTTCGTCGCCGAGTTCGAGGTCCCGGCCGGCACCTACGAGTACAAGGTGGCGCTCGACGACGCCTGGGACGAGTCCTACGGCCGCGACGGAGGTCAGGACAACGCGCCGCTCCATCTCGAAGGAACGGCCCGCGTACGCGTCACCTACGACGACACGACCCACCGGACCGCCCTGACGCCGCTCACGCTCGCGGGTGAGTACACGGAACAGGACGACACCCTGGTCCACGAGCCCGTCCGCCAGCCCGGCAGCGACGAGCGCTTCTACTTCGTGATGACCGACCGGTTCGCCAACGGTGACACCACGAACGACACCGGCGGCCTCGAGGGTGACCGGCTCAGCACCGGCTTCGATCCGGCGGACAAGGGCTTCTACCAGGGCGGCGACCTCGCGGGCCTGCACGAGAACCTCGACTACATCGAGGGCCTCGGCACGACGGCGATCTGGCTCACCCCGAGCTTCCTCAACCGCCCGGTGCAGGGCTCCGGCGCGGATGTGAGCGCCGGGTACCACGGCTACTGGATCACCGACTTCACGCAGATCGACCCGCACCTGGGCACCAACGCCGAGCTCGAGGCGCTGATCGACGACGCCCACGCGCGCGGCCTCAAGGTCTACTTCGACATCATCACCAACCACACCGCCGACGTCGTCGACTACGCCGAGGGCACCTACGACTACGTGGACCAGGCCACGGCCCCGTACACGGACGCCGAGGGGAACCCGTTCGACCCGGCCGACCACGCAGGCACCGGCAGCTTCCCCGAGCTCGACGCCGCCACCAGCTTCCCGTACACGCCGGTCATCGACCCGGCCGACGCGGACCTGAAGGTCCCGGCCTGGCTCAACGACCCCACGCTGTACCACAACCGGGGCAACTCGACGTGGGCCGGTGAGTCGGTGACCTACGGCGACTTCAGCGGTCTCGACGACCTGATGACCGAGCACGGAGACGTCGTGGACGGCTTCGAGGAGATCTACAAGGCATGGATCGACCTCGGCATCGACGGGTTCCGCATCGACACGGTCAAGCACGTGAACTTCGAGTTCTGGGAGGAGTGGTCGGCCGAGATCGAGGACTACGCGCACGCCCAGGGCAAGGACGAGTTCTTCACCTTCGGTGAGGTGTACGACGCCGACGCGGCCAAGACCTCCCCGTACGTGCGCCGCACCGACATGAGCTCGGTGCTCGACTTCTCGTTCCAGGCGGCCGCCACGAGCTACGCCAGCGGCAACAGCGCGCGGCGGCTCGCGGACCTGTACGCCTCCGACGACCTGTACACCACGCCGGACAGCAGCAGCTCGGCGCTGCCGACGTTCCTCGGCAACCACGACATGGGGCGCCTCGGCTACATGCTCGCGGGCACCGACGACCCGCTCGCGCGGGACGAGCTGGCGCACGAGCTCATGTACCTCACGCGCGGCCAGCCGGTGGTCTACTACGGCGACGAGCAGGGCTTCGCGGGCACCGGCGGCGACAAGGACGCCCGGCAGACCCTCTTCGCGACCCAGGTGGACGAGTACGCGGACCAGCCCCTGGTGACGGGGGAGCGGGCCGGGAGCGTCGACCGGTACGGCACCGACGCGCCTCTCTACGAGCACATCGCGGCGCTCGCGGACCTGCGTGAGGAGCACCCCGCGCTCGCCACGGGCGCCCAGATCGAGCGCCACGCCGCCGACGGCGCGGGTGTCTACGCGTTCTCCCGCGTGCACCGCGAGGAGCAGGTCGAGCACCTGGTAGCCGCGAACAACGCGGGCTCACAGCGCACCGTCACCCTCGACACGCTCACCCCGGGCGCTACGTTCGCGCCGTTGTACGGCACCGACACCCCGCTGACGGCGGACGGCGACGGCGCGGTCACGGTGACCGTCCCGGCGCGCTCCGCGATGGTCCTGGTCGCCGACCGGACCGTCGGCGCCGACTCCGCGGGCACCGTCACCGTCGTGCCCGGCACGAATGCCCGCCCGGGTGCCACTGTGTCTGGTGTCGCGCCCGTCGCCGCGGGCATCGACGACGCCTGGGCCGAGACCTCCTTCGCCTGGCGTGCGGTGGGCACCGACGAGTGGCACCACCTCGGCACCGCCGAGGACACGACGCCACGCGTGTTCCACGACGTCGGCCCCGACGGCGCCGCACTGCCCGAGGGCACCCTGGTCGAGTACCGCGCCGTCACCCAGGACGCCGACGGCGACCGCGCCGCGGCCAGTACCTACGCCTCGGTGGGCGTCGACGTGAGCGGTGTGGTGGACGACGGCACCGATCCCGACATCGACATGGTGACCGTCGCCGGTTCGCACAACAGCGAGATGGGCTGCGCCGGCGACTGGACCCCCGACTGCGAGGCCGCCCGCCTCACCCTGGCCGACGACGGCACCTACACCGGCACGTTCGAGCTCCCCGCCGGCTCGTACGAGTTCAAGGTGGCGCTCAACGGTTCCTGGGCCGAGAACTACGGGGCCGACGGCGAACGCGACGGCGCCAACATCCCCTATTCCACCGGTGGCGGCCCGGTCACGTTCACCTGGGACCCGGAGACCAAGGTGCCGACCGTGCAGGTCGGCACACCCGGCACGCCGGGCGAGGGGCAGCAGGCCGCGCACTGGGTCCGCGAGGGCCTGGTCCTGGTACCTGCCGACGGCTTCGGCGCCGGCGACAGGTGGGCGCTGGAGACGGGCGCGGTGGACGCCCCGACGTCGTACGCGCTGGTCCCGGGTGATGCGCCCGGGGACGTGGCCGAGGACTTTCCCCACCTGGCCGGCCATCTCGCCCTGGAGGTCGAGGGCATGGACCGGGCCGCGGCGGCGTCGGCCCTCCAGGGGCCGCTCCGCCTGACCAGGCACGACGGCGAGACGCTCACCGCCGCGACGGGCGTGCAGATCCCCGGTGTGCTGGACGACCTCTTCGCCACCGACCGCGCGCTCGGCGTGACGTGGCGCGGCAGCAAGCACGCGTCATTCACGCTGTGGGCGCCCACGGCCCGTGCGGTGACGCTGCAGGCGTGGCCGGCGGGCGCCCCGCTCGACGGCGAGCCGCGGACCTTCGAGATGAAGCGGCAGCGCGACGGGGCGTGGACGTTCGACGGCAGGCGGGGTCTCGACGAGCTCGACCAGAGGTCCCTGAGCCTGTCGAAGGACGACCAGCGGGGCGGCTGGCAGGGCGCCCGCTACCGGTACGCGGTCGAGGTGTACGTGCCGAGCACCGGCCAGGTCGAGACCAACGTGGTGACCGACCCCTACTCGGTCGGTCTCACGCTCGACTCGACCCACTCGGTGGCCGTGGACCTCGACGCCGCGGACTGGCGGCCGAAGGTCTGGCGCACGACCCCCGCGCCCGTGGTGGAGCGGGCCGTGGACCAGACGATCTACGAGCTGCACGTGCGCGACTTCTCGATCTCCGACGAGACGGTGCCCGAGCGGCTGCGCGGCACCTACGGCGCGTTCGGCGCGAGCCGCTCGGACGGCATGAAGCACCTGCGCTCGCTGGCCGACGCCGGGCTCACCACGGTGCACCTGCTGCCGACGTTCGACATCGCGACGATCCCCGAGGACCGCGCTGACCAGGCGTCCACCGGCGACCTGTCCGGATTCGCCCCGGACGGCACCGAGCAGCAGGCGGCGGTCGCGGAGGCGCAGGCACAGGACGGCTTCAACTGGGGCTACGACCCCTACCACTTCAGCGTGCCGGAGGGTTCGTACGCGGTAGAGGCCGAGGGCGGCGCCCGCGTGGCCGAGTTCCGCTCGATGGTCGGCAACCTGCACCGGGCAGGCCTGCAGGTGGTGCTGGACCAGGTGTTCAACCACACCGCGGCGTCGGGCCAGGACCCGAAGTCGGTGCTGGACCGCGTGGTGCCCGGCTACTACCACCGGCAGAACCCGGTCAGCGGTGCGGTGGAGACCAGCACCTGCTGCCAGAACGTGGCCACCGAGCACGACATGGCGCAGAAGCTGATGGTGGACTCGGTGGTCACCTGGGCCCGCGACTACCGCGTGGACGGCTTCCGGTTCGACCTCATGGGGCACCACTCCCGCGCCAACATGGAGGCGGTCCGGGCGGCCCTGGACGAGCTCACGCTCCGGCGTGACGGTGTCGACGGCAAGAGCGTGTACCTGTACGGCGAGGGCTGGGACTTCGGCGAGGTCGCGGGCAACGCCCGCTTCGAGCAGGCCACGCAGGGACAGCTCGGCGGCACGGGCATCGGTACGTTCAGCGACCGCCTGCGCGACGCCGTCCACGGCGGCTCGCCCGTCGACGGCGCGTCCCTGTTCACGCAGGGCTTCGGAACGGGGCTGTTCACCGACCCGAACGGCAAGGACGCGCGGCTCGGGGATCCGGCGTCGGTCAACGACGGCGGCGACGACGAGGCGGCTGACCTGGCGCACCAGAGCGACCTCGTGAAGCTCGGGCTGGCCGGAAACCTGCGGTCCTACGAGGTCACCACCTCCTCCGGGGAGCGGGTCAGGGGCGACGAGCTGGACTACCGCGGCTCGCCCGCGGGGTACGCGGACTCGCCGGAGGAGGTCGTGACCTACGTGGACGCGCACGACAACGAGACGCTGTTCGACCTGCTCGCGCTCAAGCTGCCCGCCGACACCCCCATGGCGGACCGGGTCCGGATGAACACGGTGTCGCTGGCGACCGCGGCGCTGTCGCAGTCGCCGTCGTTCTGGCACGCCGGCACCGACCTGCTGCGCTCCAAGTCGCTGGACCGCAACTCGTACGACTCCGGCGACTGGTTCAACGCGATCGACTGGTCGGGCCGGGACAACGGGTTCGGGCGCGGCCTGCCGATGGCGGCGGACAACGAGGACAAGTGGCCTTATCAGCGGCCGCTCCTGGCCGACCCCGCGCTCAAGCCCGGCGCCGAGGACATCGCGTTCGCCTCTGCGCAGGCAGCGGAGCTCCTGGAGCTGCGCCACTCGACGGACCTGTTCCGGCTGGGGACGGCCGAGCTGATCGAGCAGAAGGTGACGTTCCCGGGTTCGGGGCCGGACGCGGCACCCGGTGTCATCACGATGTCGATCGACGACCTCGCGGGCTCGTCCGACGTCGACCGGCGGCTGGACGGTGTGCTCGTGGTGTTCAACGCGTCACCGACCTCGGCCACCGTGGAGGTGCCGGAGCTCGCCGGGCGCAGCTACGCCCTGTCGCCGGTGCAGGCCGACGGAGCGGACCCCGTCGTCCGGCAGGCGACGTGGGACCTGGCCAGCGGGACGGTCACGGTCCCTGCCCGGACGGTCGTCGTCCTCACCGATCCGCAGGACTGAAGAGCAGGCTCAGACATCCTGGTCACGGACGAGATCGGCCAGGGCGTTCGTCGCGGCGTTGGTGGTCGCGTCATCGATGGTGAGGTCGGCGGAGGTGAGCATGACGGAGCTATAGACACCGTAGATGCACGACTGTGCCGTAATGGCCTGTGGGTCCTCCCGGGTCGGGATGTAGTTGACGACGGTGGTCATTCCCGGCTTGTTCTGTGCCTGCTCGACCATGACGGAGAACAGTTCGCAGGCGGACGCCGGGTCGACGCCCTCCGAGTCCAGCAGCTCGGCGGCATCGTCAAGCTTCTTCTGGTTGTCCGGACCGAGAGCTCCGGACAGCCGCAGCTGGTTGATGACGTCCGGCATGCTGTTCGCCCACTGACCCGCAGAAACTTGGATGACCTGGACTCCGAGGTCATTGTCACCCCACTGGCAGCCTGGAAGATGTCCACCCACTGACACCGCCCGATATGTTTCGATCGGCGTGCCCGCAAGGGTGGCGATCGCCCCGGGGTCGAGGAGGCCGCACGGATCAGTCCCCTCGGTGGACGCTGAAGGCGAAGCGGAACTGATGGGTGCGCCGTCCGGTGCGGCGGTGGACCGAGTGGCCGTGTCGGGTGTGGCCGAACACGAGGCGAGCAGGCAGATCGCGGCAGCGGACAGAACTGTCGCGACGATTCGGGGGCGCATCCGCGAAGTCAAGCAGATGCCGGACGAGTCAGAACCAGCCCTCAAAGTTGACAGCGCTGACAATTGCTCCGGAGAGTCCCTTGACTACGGCACTCCGGGGGTGAATCGTGTGCCTCAGCTTGTCCGGCAAGGTTGCTGGACTTCGCACGACGCAAGGGAGCTTCATGCGCACGGCACGATTCTTCATCGCACCCGTCACGGCAGCGGCACTCGCCCTCTCGCTCGGTGCCTGCGGCTCCGGTGGGGGTGGCACCGACGATGGCACGATCAAGGTCGCCTACCAGAAGTTCGGCAACTTCACGCAGGCGGACGAGCTGTTCAAGGACGTCAAGGCGGACTTCGAGGAGGCGAACCCGGACATCACCGTCGAGCTCGTGCCCATCGAGGCACAGCAGAACGACTACTTCACCAAGCTGGCGCTCATGAACCGGTCGCCCAGCACCGCGCCCGACGTCATGTACGAGGACACGTACATGATCAAGTCGGACGTCGAGGCCGGGTACCTGGCACCGCTGGACGACTACCTCGCCGAGTGGGACGAGTGGGACCAGTTCGTCGACAGCGCCAAGGAAGCCGGCGCGGGTGACGACGGCAAGACCTACGGCGTCTCCATGGGTACCGACACCCGCGGTCTCTGGTTCAACAAGGACGTGCTCGCCAACGCGGGCCTGCCCGAGGACTGGGCGCCGACGTCCTGGGACGAGCTGCTCGAGGCGGCCCGGGCGATCAAGGAGTCCGACCCGGACGTGATCCCGTTCAACATCTACTCCGGCAAGCCACAGGGTGAGGCCGCGGTGATGCAGGGCTTCGAGATGCTGCTGTACGGGACCGGCGACACCCTCTACGAGGACAGCAAGTGGGTGCTCGGCTCACAGGGCTTCGTCGAGTCCCTCGAGTTCCTCGAGACCGTGTTCTCCGAGGGGCTCGCCCCCACCCCGCAGCAGGCGCTCGACACCAACATCGGCAACACGGTCCAGGCCGAGTGGCTGCCCCAGGGCAAGGTCGGCATCGCGCTCGACGGCTCCTGGGTGGCGGGCAACTGGCTCGAGTCCGGCGTCGCACCGTGGCCCGAGTGGTCCGAGAAGATGGGCACCGCGCCCATGCCCACGCAGGACGGCCAGGAGCCGGGTGCTGTGAGCATGTCGGGTGGCTGGACCCTCGCCATGGGCGCCGGCTCCAAGAACCCGGACGCGGCGTTCGAGTTCATCTCGATGGCCCTGAACCGCGAGAACTCCCTCTGGTTCGACGTCGCGAACAGCCAGATCGCGGTGCGGACCGACGTCGCGGAGGACCCGGAGTACACCAAGTCCAACCCGACCACCGAGTTCTTCACCGACCTGGTCGACGTGACCCACTTCCGGCCCGCCACCTCGGACTACCCGAAGGTCTCCAACGAGATCATGGTCGCCATGGAGGCGGTCATGACCGGGCAGCAGACACCTGAGGAGGCGGCAGCCGCCTACGACGAGGCGGTCGTCGGCATCGTCGGCGAAGAGAACACGACCCAGGGCTGACCCGATGGCTCTCACGTCCCGCGGCGCGGCGCGGGTGGTTCCACTCGCGCCCGCCGTCGTTCTCCTTGCGCTCTTCATGCTGGGCCCTGTGGTGTGGTCGTTCTACGGCTCGTTCACGAACGCCTCGCTCACCGGCCCTGCCGCTCTCAACCCGGAGTGGATCGGGCTCGACAACTACGCGGCCCTGATCGGCGACCCGGACTTCCCGAAGTCGCTCTGGCTCACCGTCGTGTTCGTGTTCCTCTCCGCCGTCGTGGGCCAGAACGTGATGGGCATCATGCTGGCGGGGCTGCTGCGCTCAGCGGTCAAGCCGGTGCGGTCCATCGCCTCGACCGTCGTCGTCGCCGCGTGGGTGCTCCCCGAGATCGTCGCCGCCTTCGCCGCGTACGCGTTCTTCCACTCCGAGGGCACGCTCAACACCATGCTCGGCGGCCTCGGGATCACCGGGCCCGACTGGCTCTACTCCACCCCGATGCTCGCGGTGATCATCGCCAACATCTGGCGGGGCACCGCCTTCTCCATGATGGTCTACTCGGCGGCACTCGCCGAGGTGCCGCCGGAGCTCACCGAGGCGGCACAGCTCGACGGTGCGAACGGGATGCAGCGCCTGGCCTGGGTGACCCTGCCCGTCATCCGGCGCAGCATCTCGACCAACCTCATGCTCACCACGCTGCAGACCCTGTCGGTCTTCACCCTGATCTACGTGATGACCGGCGGTGGTCCGGGCACGGACAGCTCGACGCTGCCGATCCTCGCGTACCAGGAGGCGTTCAAGTTCGCGCAGGTCGGGTACGGCACGGCCATCGCGACGGTGATGATCATCGTGGGCGCGGTGTTCTCCGTGATCTACATCCGCGCGCTCCGACCGGAGGTGGACTGATGACCGCCCAGACGACGGCGCCCGTCGTGCAGGCGAGGCGTAGCGGGACGGTCGGCCAGCTGGCGGGACCGCGCGTCAAGGCGACCAAGGTGGCGGCGAACCTGGTGCTGCTCGTGATCGCGCTGCTGTTCGTGCTCCCGATGGCATGGGTGCTCGTCGCGTCGTTCGACGCGAGCGCGACGCTCTCCTTCGGTCTGCCCGACGCCGTCACGACCGCCAACTTCTCGGCGATCATGACGCCGGAGCTGACGTGGCTGCCGCTGTGGAACGCGTTCGTGCTGTCGGCGGGCTCGGGGGCCATCACGGTGGTCGTCGCGGTGCTCGCGGCCTACCCGTTGTCGCGGTACCGCATGCGGTTCGGCAAGTACTTCCTGTACTCGGTGCTGTTCGGGACGTGCCTGCCGATCACGGCGATCATGGTCCCGGTGTACGCGCTGTTCGTGCAGCTGAACCTGCTGGACTCACTGCCGGGGACCATCTTCTTCATGGCCGCCACCTCGCTGCCCATGGCGATCTGGATGACCAAGAACTTCATGGACTCGGTGCCGATCTCCCTGGAGGAGGCGGCCTGGACGGAGGGCGCCTCGGCGATGCAGGCCCTGCGGCGCGTGGTGCTGCCGCTCATGCGGCCGGGCATCGCCGTGGTGTTCATCTTCGTGTTCGTGCAGGCATGGGGGAACTTCTTCGTCCCGTTCGTGCTGCTGCTCTCCCCGGAGAAGCAGCCGGCGGCCGTGAGCATCTTCGCGTTCTTCGGGCAGTACGGGTCAGTCGCGTACGGTCAGCTCGCGGCGTACTCGCTGCTCTACGCGGCGCCGGTGCTCGGGCTGTACGTGCTGGTCACCCGCATCTCGGGCTCGGCCTTCGCCCTGGCGGGAGCGGTCAAGGGCTGACGGCGCAGCCCAGGCTCCCCGCGCAGCCCAGCGATTGGGCCCGAACTTGCGCCGAGTTCGGGCCCAATCGCTGGGCTGCGGCGCGCCCTCGCCTCTCGCGTCCGGCTGCTCGGGCGTCACCGCGGATCGCACGTGTGCACGTGCGGCGTCAGCGGAAGACGACCGTGCGGCGGCCGTCCAGGAGCACCCGTCGCTCCGCGTGCCAGCGGACGGCGCGGGCGAGCGTGCGCCGCTCGACGTCCTCGCCGATGCCCACGAGGTCCTCGACCGTGC
Source organism: Promicromonospora iranensis (assembly GCF_028994775.1). Classification (GTDB taxonomy): domain Bacteria; phylum Actinomycetota; class Actinomycetes; order Actinomycetales; family Cellulomonadaceae; genus Promicromonospora; species Promicromonospora iranensis_A. The sequence goes on from NZ_JAJQMN010000008.1 coordinate 267,533, forward strand.
GGGAGTGGTCCACGCGCTCGACGTCCTGCTCGATGATCGGGCCCTCGTCGAGGTCGCCCGTCACGTAGTGGGACGTGGCGCCGATGATCTTCACGCCGCGGTCGTGGGCCTGCCGGTACGGCCCGGCGCCCTTGAACGACGGCAGGAACGAGTGGTGGATGTTGATGATCCGCCCGCTGAGGTCGCGGCAGAGCTCGTCGGACAGGATCTGCATGTACCGCGCCAGGACCACCACCTCGACGTCCAGCTCCTCGACCAGGCCGCGGAGGGTCGCCTCCGCCTCCGCCTTGGTGCCCTTGGTGACCGGGACGTGGTGGAACGGCTTGCCGTAGAACGTGGCGATGTCCTCGAGGTCGCGGTGGTTGCCCACCACGCCGACCACCTCGATCGGCATGCGCTGCGACCGCTCGCGGTACAGCAGGTCGACGAGGCAGTGCGCGGCTTTCGACACCATGACGAGCGTGCGGATGCGCCGGCCCACGACGTCGAGCGTCCACGTCATGTCGAACCGGCCGGCCATCTGCGACATCGCCGCCGTCAGCTCGTCGCGGGACGCTGTCGACTCGACCTGCACGCGCATGAAGAACAGGCCCGACGTCGGGTCCCCGAACTGCTGCGACTCGGTGATGTTGCCACCGTGCTCCGCGAGCATCCCCGCGACCGCGTGCACGATTCCCGGCTGGTCCGGGCAGGACAGGGTGAGGATCCAGTGGGTGGCCGCGGTCGCGTCGTTCATGGGGGGAGGCTAACCCGCCACGGCCGGCGCGGCTGGGCCGTCCGCGGTGAGCTGCTTGCGCATGACCCACCGCCGCCGGCCTCCACTGACACCGCCGGTCTCGGCAGCGCGTTCGAAGCCCGCCGCCTCGAACATGCCCACGGTCCCGACGTAGCCGCTGATCACGTCGACCCGATCAGGGCCGACGTCGGCCGGGTAGCCCTCGATCACCTCGGCGCCGTGCGCCCGGGCATGCTCCACCGCTCCGGCGAGGAGGTGATGCATGAGCCCGCGCTTGCGGTACCCGGCGCGGACGACGAAACACACCGCTGCCCACGCGTCCCGGTCGTCGACGAACGGGATGGTGCGGCTGCTCATGAGCCGGCGATACGTGGACCGGGGCGCGACCGAGCACCAGCCCGCCACGACGTCGTCCACATAGACCAGCACACCGGGGCCGGGGTCGGTCTCGCAGAGGTCGCGCATGTACCCGGGCCGCTCCTCGGGGGGTACCCGGCTGTCCCGGTACGCCATGCACCAGCAGCCCTTGCCGCCGGGTTTCTTGACCCCCACCACCTCGTAGAAGTCGTCGTACCTGCCGACGGCGGGCCGCACCTCGATGCGCCCACCGGCGACCGCCGACTGCTGGGCTCCTCGATTCCCCATGACCGCAACTTACGCGGCGCCACTGACACGGCCGTCTGGCACGCGGTCACCGTCGACCTGGGTGCGCCACCTCTGACACCATGGACCCATGAGCAACTCCACCACGACGATCGCGCTGGTCGAGGACGACCATGCGGGCGAGCTTCTCACGCTGCGGCGCGCCGCGTTCGTGACCGAGGCCCAGCTGTACGACGACCCCCACATCCCGCCGCTGACGCAGACGCTCGCGGAGCTCCGGGAGGACCTGGCGCGGGACGACGTCGTCACGATCGGGGCGTGGGAAGGTCACCGGATGATCGGCTCGGTGCGCGTCGAGATCGAGGACGAGAAGGCGACGCTCGGCCGCCTCGCCGTCGCCCCGGACAAGCAGGCCCGTGGCATCGGCACCGAGATGCTCTTCGCGGTGCTCCCGTACCTGCCGGAGCAGACCAAGGAGATCTGGGTCTTCACCGGCAAGGACTCCAAGCAGAACCTCGCGCTGTACACGAAGCACGGCTACGAGGAGCAGTACGACAAGGCCGCCGGCGACCTGACGTACACCTACCTGCGCCGGGTGCTCGGCGCGGCGGGCGCACGGCCGGTGCTGCCCGAGCAGCCGGTGTCGCAGGACCAGTAGCTCAGTAGCCCCAGGCGTGGAAGGACTCGATGTCCATCCACGCGTCGAACCGGGGGCTCTCGCGGTCCGGGTACGGGTTGCCCCCGTAGTGGATCGAGAGCCGGTCGATGCCGGCCAGGGTCTCGTCCGGCGTGATCGTCACGCGGCCCTGGAGGCTGATGTGCCGGTACCAGCTCTCGCCGTCGAGCACCGTGAGGGAGACGCGCGGGTCCGCGCGCAGGTGCTCGAGGCGCTTGCGGGTGCCGTCGAGGTTCAGCAGCACCCGCCCGTCGTCGTACAGGTACCAGGTCGCCACGGACACGGGCGCACCGTCGGGCCGGACGGTCGCCATGACGGCGGGGTTGGGCTGCGCGAGGATGCTCGCGATCTTCTCGGGGATCGGGGGCTTGGCCACAGGGTGCTCCTTCGACGTCGGACGGTCCGAGCAGCCAATCAGGTATCGAGGCGCACGCCAAGCGCATCGAGCGACCGGAGCAGCATGTTGCGTCGCCCGCCCCGGTGGTCAGCCTGGTCCAGCGCCTTGTGGACGGCCCGGATCTCCGCCGCGGCCACCGGCTCCGGCGGGAACGGCACCGGCGTGCGCCGCACGGTCGGGAGCGCCGTGCGCTCGGTGCCCGGGGAACCGTCCAGGACGTCGAACCGGTCGAGCATCACCTGGGCGGCGAAGTGGCTGGCGGCGACGCCGAGCCCCGCGAGACCGGCGGCGTGCTGGACACGGCCGCCCGCTGCCTGGCCGAACCAGACCCCCGACCGGGTGGGCGTGTCGACGGCGCCCGACCACCGGTGCGTCAGGCGGACGCCCTCCAGCTGGGGGAACGTCGTCAGCAGGTGCTCGGCCAGTCGTCGGAACGTCCGGGTGCGGTCCTCGTACGTCCTGCTCACGCGCCCGCCGAGGTGGTAGCCGGCGTCGTGCCCGCCGAAGACGATCCGGTCGTCCGCCGTCAGGCGGTAGCGGTGCGACCGGTTCGCCAGGTCGGCGAGCCCCTGCCTCCCACGCCAGCCGATCGCCCGCAGCAGGTCGGCGGACAGCGGCTCCGTGGCGACCGCAGAGACGTAGAGGGGCACCGTGTGCCTGCGGTAACGCCGCAGCAGGGACGGGAACGCGCTGGTCCCGAGCAGCACGCGGGCGGCCCGCACGGTCGCCTCTCCGGCGTGCGAGAGCGTGTGCAGGACGGCGTCGCCCGGCGCGCCGCGGCCCGGAGGGGTCAGCCCGGCCACCCGGGTCTGCTCGAAGATCTCCACACCGAGCTCGGTCGCGGCCCGCGCCAGCTCGGTGGCCAGGCGTGCGGGATGCACCAGCGCGGCGGCGTCCGGCCGGACAAGCCCCGCCTCATAGGTGGGGCTCGCGATCTCGGCGCGGACCTTCGCCCGGTCGAGGAACGTGTGCGGGAGGCCGGCGCGCGCTGCCCGGGCGGCGGCGTCCAGCAGCCAGTCGGTCTGGTGCGGTTCGAGGGCGAGGTCGACCAGGCCCGTGCGTTCCCACTGGCAGTCCAGGCCCAGGGTGTCCACCGCCGTCCCGATGGCCGTGAGGTTCTCCTGGCCGAGACGGGTCAGGAGGCCGGGTTCGTCGGAGCCGTCCGGCACGTCCGGCGGGCGTCCGTCCCCGTGTCCGTGTCCGTGCGCGAGGCTCGCGCCGCAGAACCCACCGTTCCGGCCGGACGCCGCCCACCCCACCGACCTGGCCTCGACCAGCACCACCCGCGCTCCGGGATGCCGCTGCTTCGCGCGGAGCGCCGACCAGAGCCCCGTGTAGCCGCCGCCGACCACCGCGATGTCGGCCCGGGCAGGGGCGGACAGCGCGGGGTAGGTGGCGCGCTCACCCAGGTCGTCCAGCCAGAACACCGCGTGGCGCGTCCCGCCCAGGGCGTGGTCGACGACCGACCTGGCCGGGACGTTGCGCTCGAAGACGGTCTGCTGGAGACGTGCCATGCCGCGAATCTAGCCAATCTGTGGTCACTGCCGGTTTCGCCGGGGTGAGCGGCAGATGACAGTGCAGGTCAGCCACCGAGGCAGATCGTCTCGTAGCTGCGCTGCGCGTCGAAGCCGAGCTCGAGCTCGTCCTTGGTCCCTGCGGGGCACTTGCCGCCGGCGACCGTGAGTCCGGTGACCTCGCGCGCGCCGTCCGACGAGCACGCCACCTCGCGGCCGTCCTTGTCCACGCAGTCGCCGATCAGGAGCTGGCCGCCGCCCATCCCGGGGTCTCCCGGGTGGTCGTCGGACAGGTTGCGGGCGCAGACCGCCTGCGTGTCCCCACCGGCGTTGCCGTCCTTCTGGAAGATGACGTCGGTCCCGCTCGGGCAGTGCGCCTGGCCCACCGACACGGCGTCCTGGATCTCGAGGACCGTGACGGTGGCGTCAGCATCGTCGCAGGTCAGCGGGCGATAGGTGTCCGCGGCTGTCGGGTCCGGCCCGGCGCACGACTCGACCGCCCAGGTCGCGGTGGTCTCCTCGGTGCCGTCCGGCCCGAAGAAGTAGATGCCGACGGCGGCGATGACGCCCGCGGCGATGAGGAACGCGACGATCGACCAGATCCAGTCGCGCCTGCTGGGGCTTCTGCGCCCGTCGCCGCCACCGGACCTGGCGGGGTCTGCGGGCCGGTCGGGAGCCGACGGCACCTGGCCCGAGCCGGGGCGCGTGGGGAACTGGCCGGACTGGAACTGGCCGGACTGGAACTGGCCCGACTGGGACCGATCGGACGAAACCTGGCCTGGCTCGAATTGCCCTGACTGGGGTCGACGACCGTTCAGCGGTGGGCCGTTCGGCGTCCGGCGTGGCTGGCCGCCGGTCCACTGTCGGCTGTTCTGGCGGCGCTGGTCTGACTGGTGTTCCGGAACACCTGCGTCCGGTGACACGGGGGAGGGCATGGTCGGCACCATAGCGACGTCCGGGTGAATCGCGAAAGGGTCTCAGGTACTTTCGTTGCAATTTCGCGCCTCGTGGTCCAGAGCCGGTTCGTGGGGCGGGTGCCGGACCCGTGCTGGGCGCCGGGCATCGGGCATCGGGCACGGGCTCCTACCGCCGCTGCTACGATCTTCGGGTCGCGACTGGCGTCAGGTGGATCACCACCGGGGAGCGACGAGTCATGCCGACGAGGGGTCGTTCGCCTGGGCCCCGGGTCACCTCGTGAAAGGTGTGCGCCCGGGCAGACATGTCGCGGCGCGTGTGCTTTCCACCGCCGTCCGACCATCCCCGTCCCGCATGAATCGAGGAGCTATGAGCGCATCGACTCCCGACCCGCTCTCCACCCCGCTCGCTGAGCTCGACCCCGAGATCGCCGCCGTCCTGGACGGAGAGCTGGCCCGCCAGCGCGACACTCTCGAGATGATCGCGTCCGAGAACTTCGTGCCGCGCGCTGTCCTGGAGGCCCAGGGCTCGGTCCTGACCAACAAGTACGCCGAGGGCTACCCCGGCCGCCGTTACTACGGTGGCTGCGAGCAGGTCGACATCGCGGAGAACCTTGCGATCGCCCGCGCCAAGGACCTGTTCGGTGCTGAGCACGTGAACGTCCAGCCGCACTCCGGGGCCCAGGCCAACGCGGCGGTGCTGCACGCCCTGATCAACGCCGGTGACAAGATCCTCGGCCTCGAGCTGGCCCACGGTGGCCACCTCACGCACGGCATGAAGATCAACTTCAGCGGCAAGCTGTACGACGTCGGCGCCTACGGCGTGGACCCGCAGTCCTACCGCATCGAGATGGACGAGGTCCGCAAGAAGGCGCTCGAGCACCGGCCCGACGTCATCATCGCCGGCTGGTCCGCCTACCCCCGCCAGCTCGACTTCGCGGCCTTCCGCGAGGTCGCCGACGAGGTCGGCGCCAAGCTCTGGGTGGACATGGCGCACTTCGCCGGGCTCGTCGCGGCAGGGCTGCACCCGTCGCCCGTGCCGTACGCCGACGTCGTCTCCTCGACCGTGCACAAGACCATCGGCGGACCGCGCTCCGGCTTCATCCTCTCGAAGCAGGAGTACGCCAAGAAGATCGACTCCGCCGTGTTCCCCGGCCAGCAGGGCGGCCCGCTCATGCACGTGATCGCCGCCAAGGCGGTCTCGTTCAAGGTCGCGGCGACCGAGTCGTTCAAGGACCGCCAGGAGCGCACGCTGCGTGGCGCCTCGATCATCGCGGAGCGGCTCTCGCAGCCCGACGTCGCGGCGGCCGGCGCGTCCGTCCTGACCGGCGGCACCGACGTCCACCTGGTGCTCGTCGACCTGCGGAACTCGGACCTCGACGGCCAGCAGGCGGAGGACCTCCTGCACGACGCCGGGATCACCGTGAACCGCAACGCCGTCCCGTTCGACCCGCGTCCGCCGCGTGTCACCTCGGGCCTGCGGATCGGTACGCCGGCGCTCGCCACGCGCGGGTTCGGTGACGCCGAGTTCACCGAGGTCGCCGACATCATCGCGACGGCGCTCAAGAACGGCGCGACGACGGACGTGGACGCCCTGTCCGCCCGTGTGGCGAAGCTGACGGCCGAGTTCCCCCTCTACCCGGGTCTCTGACAATTCCGTTGAGTGCTGGGTATTTGTTGGTTTGAACGGTTTCAGACCGCAGATACCCAGCACTCACCGAGGGAGGTACGCATGAGTGCACAGATACTGGACGGGAAGGCGACCGCCGCGTCGATCAAGGCGGAGCTGAAGGAGCGCGTCACGGCGCTCCGTGAGCGTGGTGTGGTGCCCGGGCTCGGCACGCTCCTGGTCGGCGACGACCCCGGCTCGCAGTGGTACGTGGCGGGCAAGCACCGCGACTGCGCCGAGGTCGGCATCGCGTCGATCCGCGAGGATCTCCCGGCCGACGCCACGCAGGAGGACATCGAGGCCGCGGTGCGCCGGCTGAACGAGGACCCGGCGTGCACCGGGTACATCGTCCAGCTGCCGCTGCCGAAGGGCATCGACACCAACCGGGTGCTCGAGCTCGTCGACCCCGACAAGGATGCCGACGGCCTGCACCCCACCAACCTGGGGCGGCTGGTGCTGCGGGTCAACGAGGAGATCACCTCCTCGCTCCCGTGCACCCCGCGCGGCATCATCGAGCTCGTCGAGCGGCACGGCATCAAGCTCGCGGGCAAGGAGATAGTGGTGCTGGGCCGCGGTGTCACGGTGGGCCGTCCGATCGGCCTGCTGCTCACGCGGCGCGCCGTGAACGCCACGGTCACGCTGACGCACACCGGCACGCAGGACCTCGCAGGTCTGGTCAAGCGGGCCGACGTCGTCGTGGCCGCCGCGGGCGTGAAGGGCATCGTCTCAGGCGACATGGTCAAGCCGGGCGCCGTGCTGATCGACGTCGGCGTCTCGCGCGAGACCGACCCGGAGACGGGTAAGTCGCGCGTCGTGGGCGACGTGTCGCCCGAGGCCGCGGAGATCGCGGGGTGGGTGTCGCCCAACCCCGGCGGTGTCGGTCCGATGACGCGGGCGATGCTGCTGGCGAACGTGGTGGAGTCGGCGGAGCGGGCGCTCGAGGTCTGAGCCCGTGCGCCGACGCTGACGTTGGTCGAGGGAGCTCGGGCTCCCTCGACCAACGTTTCACACTGCGGATACGATGGAGGTGCTCTAGCCTTCTTGGGTGCTCCTGGCCTTCATCGACGAGTCATCCAACCGGCTCCACTATCGGACTCTTGGCCTGATCGTTCACCAGGACAAGGTCCGGCTCCTGCTCGAGGGCCTGAATGCCGTGATGGATCAAGCCGCAGCGACCTATGAGGAAATTGGGCCCGATGACGAGCTCCACGGCCACGACCTGTTCCAGGGCACCGAGACCTGGGCACCGCTTCGCCGTCTGACACGCGCACGCATCTCGATCTATCGACAGGCGCTCGAAGTAGTTGCTGAACACTGCGAGGCGTTCTTCGTGGAAGGGCTCGATCGTGGGAGCTTTCAACGCAAGTACGCGGATGAGCATGACGAGCATGTGACCACGCTCCTCCACCTGCTCGAGAAGCTGGATCGCTACGCCGATCGACGCGGTCAGGACCTGATCGTTGTCGCCGACGAGCACCACACTGCCCGTGCCGCGCAAGAGGCGCTCCGTAGGACTAGGAACGGAACAGTCTGGGGGTATCGGGGCCGGCCCCGTAGGGTCGTCGACACCATCTACTTCGTCTCGTCGGAGATGAGTCGGCCCGTCCAGGCCGCGGACATGGTCGCGTTCTTGCACCAGCGTGTTTCGGACGTGGTCGAGGTCGACAAGCGGGCGGCTCGGGCAAACGAGCTGCTGTGGTCGGTCATCGCACCGAGCATGCGCAAGGAACGGATCTGGAAGCCGTAGAAGCACAGCAGCCCCCGCCGGTGGCGGGGGCTGAGGCAAGACGCTCAGGATTTCTCCCTATCGCGTACCTCAATGCTAAGCGAGCTCGGCGTGATTCGTCCATCGATTGGCTCGGGGACGGCGTGAACCAATGGCCTTGTACGCATCGGTACGGTCGAGTCATGGACATTGAGCGGCTCGCCGTCGACGAAGCCATCGTCACGATCGCCGACGCGGCGACCCTCTCCGAACTGGCCGTCGCGTTCCGGACGTGGCCGAAGCCGGTGGCGGTGTTCGAGCAGTACACCCGGCGCAGCCGATCGGATGAGATCGTCGTGCTCGCCGCCCGAACCGGTGGAACGGCGGTCGGCTACTGCCTGGTCGAGTGGGATTCCAGCTACTCGCCGTTCGTCGCAGCGGGAATCCCTGAGATCGTGGACCTCAATGTCCTGCGCGACCGCCAGGGGCGCGGCGCCGGGAGGGCTCTCCTGAACCGAGCAGAGCAGCTCGCGGCGAGCCGGTCGGATCGGGTGGGGCTCCGCGTGGGCCTCTACGCTGACTACGGTCGCGCCCAACGCCTCTACGCACGGCGCGGATATGTGCCCGACGGGGCCGGGGTGACCGTCGACGGCGTCCCCGTTTCGCCGGGCTCGACCATCGTGCTCGACGACGAGCCGGTGCTCGCGCTGACACGAGCGTTGCGGAACACCTGATTCGTTCGACGCGCGATCGGCCCGGCGCGTGACCAGCCCGGCGACGAGCCGGACCACCGTTCGGACGGCCGGGCACGCGACGGCTGAATTCCGCCAGATCCGCACGCGCGCCGGCGGCAGGCTTGGTGGCATGCACAGGACGATCGACCTCAAGGTCATGTACTTCGGCACGCCGGTCGTGCTCATCTCGACGCGGAACCCTGACGGATCCGCGAATCTCGCGCCCATGTCGTCCGCATGGTGGCTCAACGGCCACTGCGCGCTGGGCCTGGGCGACTCCGCCCAGACAGCCGCGAATCTCCACCGCGAACGAGAGTGCGTACTGAATCTCGTCCCGTCCGACATGGTCGAGGTCGTGGACCGGCTGGCGCTCACCACAGGGATGCCTGAGCTGTCGCCGCGCAAGGCGGCGATGGGGTACGAGTTCGTCCGGGACAAGTTCGGCCTGGCCGGTCTCACGGAGCAGGCGTCCGACCTGGTGGAGGCGCCGCGTGCGGCGGAGTGCCCGGTGCAGCTCGAATGCGCTCTGGTCCAGGAGACCCCGCTCGGCTCGCCGGGATCCGGGGCGTCGGTCTTCCAGGTCCGCGTGCTGCGCAGCCACGTCGCCGAGGAGCTGGTGATCCCGGGGACGCAGCACGTCGACCCCGTGGGCTGGGACCCGCTGGTCATGAAGTTCTGCGAGTTCTTCGGCGGCGGCTCGGCGGTCAAGCCGTCTCGCCTGGCGGAGGCGTGGGAGATGCCGCACGGCGGGGTGCTCGCGCACTGACGGCGCCCGTCGGTCACCGCGGTGCTCCGGCCGATGAGTTTCCGGCGGGCAGGGAGTCGGACGAGGTGAAGGGGCCGATGGTGCCCACCCACCAACCCAGGAGCAGACATGGTGACCGTGCGACCACACCTCTGGTTCGGCAACGACAAGGCCGCCGAGGCGGCCGCCTTCTACGCCGAGCACATCCCGGACTCGTCCGTCGGGAAGGTGCTCAAGGCACCCGAGGGCGTCCCGGGTGCTCAGTCGGGCGCGGACTTCGTCGTGGAGTTCACGGTGGCGGGCATGCCGGTCATCGGACTGAATGCCGGACCCGAGCTCAACCTCGACGAGGCATTCTCGTTCTACCTGCTGGTGGAGGGCCAGGACGAGGTTGACCACTACTGGGACATCCTTACCGCCGACGGCGGTGCGCCGGGCCCCTGCGGCTGGTGCAAGGACAAGTTCGGCGTCTCGTGGCAGGTCATCCCGAAGGAGCTCGAGGAGCTCTGCGGCACCTATTCGACGTCGGCCGAGATCGCCGCGATGAACGCGATGCTCAAGATGGGCAAGATCGACGTCGCAGCGCTGAAGGCTGCCCACGACGGGGCGTAGGTCGTCGGCGCGGCCCAGAGCGAGATCCCGAGGGCGACGATCGTGTCCATGGCGGGTGCTCGTTCTCCATGTTCGTTCGGCGCCGGCGCCGGTCCCGGCGCGCACCGTGTGGGGCGGGTCGGGACCGGCGATACGGGTCAGCGCGCGGTGGACCGTGCGGCCTCGAGGATCACGTCCGTCACGGAGTCCGCCCGGGAGACCGTCACGGCGTGCGAGGCGTCCACCTCGACGAGCGTTGCGGCTGCGCGCTCCGCCATGAAGCGCGAGAGCTCCGCGGGGATGGCGAGGTCCTTCGTCGCCGAGAGAACCCACGACGGGATCGACTTCCAGGCAGCGGTGCTGGCCGCCGCCTCGAAGGCGGCGAGCCCGAGCGGACGCTGCGTGGCCGCCATCTGCTCCGCCGTGGCCGTGTCGACGTCGCCCGCGAACAGCTCGTGGAACTGTGCCGGGTCGATGTAGAGCTCCGTGGCGGTCCTGCCCTCGGGCGTGGTGTAGGGGAACGGCTGCGCCGCGCCGCCGAGCCTGGCCCCGGGGAACTTCTCGACGAGGTCGACCAGGCTCTCGCCGGGCTCCGCGAGGAAGCTCGCGACGTAGACCAGAGCGGTCACGTCGGGGTTGCCCTCGGCCGCGTGGCTCATCACGTGGCCGCCGTAGGAGTGGCCGGCGATGACGACGGGTCCGTCGATCGTCTTCAGCACGTCACGCAGGTACTGCGCGTCCTGCTCCAGCTCGCGGAGGGGGTTGGCGACCGCGATCACGCGGTGGCCAGCCGCGCGCAGCGCCGGGATCGAGCCGTTCCAGCTCGACGAGTCGGCGTAGGCGCCGTGGACCAGGACGATGGTCTGCTTCGTGGCGGTGGTGTTCATGATGCCCTCTCTCGGATCGGTCCTGCTTCGAAGACCTGGTGTCTTCATCCCCCCGCGTAACGCATCTGACATGCAATATATTGCATGTCGGCTCGGAAGACCAGGGCATGCCGACGGTGGTCGTCAGCGACGCCGTGATCCGTCCCTGTCAGAGGCGGCCGTTAGGCTCTTCCGGTGCCTCTGATCGTCGCCACCGCCAATGTCAACGGGATCCGCGCCGCCGTCCGCCGCGGTATGGACACCTGGATCACCACCCGCACGCCCGATGTGCTCCTGCTGCAGGAGGTGCGCGCGCCCGACAAGCTCGTCCGCGAGCTGCTCGACGGCTGGCACGTGGCACACGCCGAGAGCGAGGTGAAGGGGCGCGCCGGGGTGCTCGTCGCGTCCCGGCTGCCGCTCGGCGAGGTGCGGACGGGCCTGGCGGCCTACGGGGCCGACGGCGAGATCGAGGCCGGCGCCGACACCGGCCGTTGGATCGAGGCCGACGTCGCGCTGCCCGGCGGCGGTACGTTCACCGCGGTCTCGGCCTACCTGCACTCGGGGTCGACCAATCCGGGCCAGGAGCACACGATGGTGGCCAAGTACGCCTACCTGGAGAAGGTCACGGCGCGCCTGGCGGAGCTCTCGACGGCGTCGGCGCCGGCCGTGGTGGCGGGCGACCTGAACATCGCCCACCGATGCGCCGACATCAAGAACTGGAAGGGCAACCTGAAGAGCGCCGGCTTCCTGCCGGAGGAGCGGGCCTATGTGACTCGCTGGCTCGACGAGCACGGGTGGGCCGACCTCGGGCGGGTGCACGCCGGCGACGGGCCCGGCCCGTACACCTGGTGGTCCTGGCGCGGCAAGGCGTACGACAACGACTCCGGGTGGCGCCTCGACTACCAGCTCGCCAACCAGGCGCTGGCGGCCGCGTGCCGCAAGATCGAGGTCGACCGTGCGCCCACCTACGCCGAGCGCTGGAGCGACCACGCGCCGGTCGTGGCCACCTACGAGCTCTGACCGGCACCGCCTGTCGATGGACGGTCCCGCCGGGGACGGGCTGCGGCACGACGCGCCAGGCAAGCCTGTCCTATCTCTCTAGAGACGAAACCTGGCCAGCGCCCTGCGCTGCCCGGTAGGGTCCGGCAACCGACGGACCGCGTCATGACGAAGCGGTCCGCACCATCGAAGGGACAACGCTGTGGGAATCATCGGCTGGATCCTGATCGGCTTGATCATGGGCGCGATCGCACGCGCCATCCTGCCCGGCAAGGCCAGGGGCGGCTGGCTCATCACACTGGTCATCGGGGTGCTCGGGGCTCTCCTGGGCGGATGGCTCGGCGGAGAACTCTTCGGCGTCCGGACCAACGAGTCCTTCTTCTCCCTGACCACGTGGTTGTGGGCTCTCATCGGATCACTGCTCGTGCTGGCGATCTGGGGCGCGGTCACGGGCAGAAAGCGCTGAGCCGCTCTGACCCGCCGGTCCACCTTGTCCGCAGCTGGTCGAGCTTGTCGGAGACCTGGGTCTCGACAAGCTCGACCAGCGAGGGGGCCGACCCACGGCAAGGTCAGTACGGGATCGTCAGTACCGGATCGTCAGTACCGGATCGCGTCGATCACCTTGACACGCACCGCGTAGATCGCCGGGATCAGGCCGGCCAAGGCCCCGATACCGACGGCGCAGGCCATGCCCACCAGGGCGGCGTCGAACGGAAAGCCCGGCAGGTCGTCGATCGGACGGCCGAAGATGCGGTCGATCGGGATGTTCTTGATGACCGCCACGGCGATCACCACACCGACCACGCCGGCCACGGTCGTCGCGACCACCGACTCCATGAGGACGCCGAAGAAGACCCGCCCGCTCGTGGCCCCGAAGGACCGGCGGATACCGATCTCGCGGATGCGGTAGCGCACGGTGACCAGCGCGATGTTGAGCAGCCCGAGCCCGCCCAGCAGCAGCGCGAACCCGCCCACGCCGAGCACGAGGTACTGCAGCACGCGGTCGATCACGAAGGCCTCGGCGGGCGGCTTCTGGACGTCGAAGGGCACGCCGGTCGCGGCCAGGTCCCGCGGCAGCACCTCGGCGAACTGGTCCGCGAGCTCCGGCGGGACCCAGAACTGATAGCCCTCGGCGCTGACGCTGTCGGGGAACCACCGGACGGCCTGGTCGAACAGCATGATCGCGCGCGGTCCCTCACCGTTCCACATCACCGGCACCTCGCCGATCACGGTGGCGGCGACCGGCGTCTCGCCGTCGATCACCACCGAGGGGTGCGTCGACGCGGCGGCGCCCTCGGTGTACGCGTCCAGGAAGGCCTGGTTGACGACCAGCACGGGGGCCAGCCGTTCACTGTCGGCCTCGGTGAACCACCGCCCGTCCTCCACGCCCTGGCGGGTGATGGCCCCGTGGTCGGCGTCGACCGCCGACCACTCGACGTACTCGCCGACGTCCCGGCCACGGATGTTCAGGCTGAGGTACGCGCGCACGGAGTGGTAGGAGATCTGGTGCCGGGCGGCGACGCTGTCGACTGCCGCGTCCACCTCGACCGCCGACATCTCGCTGCTGCTGCCCGCGGACCAGGCCTCGAGGGTGGTGTCCCGGCCGCTCATGCGCTCGGTCTCCTCCTGCATGGCCTGGCCGAACATCGTCACGGCCGCCGTGATGCCGGTGATCGCGGTGACGGCGCACGCGACGCCGATCAGCGCGAGCAGCACCCGCACCCGGTGGATCCGCAGCTCGTCCCACGCCTCGATGATCGCCCCGACGATGCCGGTCATGCGGTCAGCCCTGCGGCCTGGCCGACGGCGGCGCTCTGGGCGACCGTCGCGTTCTCGGCCACGGCGACGGGGGCGTCGAGGTGGATCGGGACCAGGACGCCGTCGGTCAGCCGGAACTGGCGGTCGGCGCGCGCTGCGATCGCCAGGTCGTGCGTGATGGTCACGAGGGCGGAGCCGGTCTCGTTCGCGGCATCGTCCAGGAGGGTCATGATGGCCTGGCCGGTCTCGACGTCGAGGGCCCCGGTGGGCTCGTCGGCGAGGATGACGCGCGGCCCGCGCACGAGCGCGCGGGCGATGGCCACCCGCTGCTGCTCACCGCCGGAGAGCTTTTCCGGCCGGGTGTCGAGCCGTTCGCCCAGGCCGACGCGGGCGAGCGACTGCTGCGCGAGCCGGGTCCGGTTCCAGAACTGCCTGCCGCGCGCGTACAGCAGGGGCGCCGCGACGTTCTCCAGCGCTGTGCGACCCTGCAACAGGTTGAACTGCTGGAACACGAAACCGAAGTCGTCGCCCCGGCGCCGCGCCAGGGCGCGGCTGCGCAGGCGGCCGACCGGCTCGCCCTCCAGGAGGTATTCGCCGGACGTGGGGGAGTCGAGCAGGCCGAGGATGTTCAGCAGGGTGGACTTGCCGGTGCCGGAGCGCCCGACGATGGCCACGTGCTCGCCCGGTCCGACCGTCAGGTCCACTCCTCGGAGGATCTCGAGGGTGCTGCCGTTCGGCAGCTCGACGTGTCGCGTGACGGCCCGCAGGTCGACGAGGGGGACGACGGTCATCCGAAGCACTCCTCCTCGAACATCTGCATCGCGGCCATGTCGCCTTCCATCGACGCCTGGTCGTACGCGGACGTGTCCTCGCAGTCAACGCCGCCCTCGGTGCCGTCGACGAGGGGTGTGAACTCGAGGATCTGCTCGCCGGCCTTGAGGCCCTTGGTGATCTCGACCTGCAGACCGTCGGTCAGGCCCAGTGCGACGTCGCGCTCCTCGGGCTCCGCGCCCTCCTTGGCGACCGTCCAGACCTTGCCCGTCTGGGAGGTGCCGAGCACCGCGCTGATGGGGACCACCACGACGCCCTTCGCGTTGCCGTTGGTGATCTCGATCTCGCCGCCGAGACCGGGGAACGCCTTGATCTTGGACGGGATGGCGCAGCGGACGGCGCCGGTGGCGTCCGCGGGCGCTTCCGCCATCGGCTCCTCACCACCCGTGGCGCCCGCGCCGCTGGGCGCCTCGCCGATGGTGAGCCCGGTGCAGGTGAACGGTGCCGGCCCGCCCTTGAGTGTCACCTTGGCCTTGCCCGTAGCGCCGACGAGCCGGTACTGCTGGTCCGCGGTGAGCGTGCCGGAGACGGAGAGGGTGCCGGGGGAGACGGTGCCGATGGTCTCGCCCACGGTGACCGCCTGGTCCTTGAGCACCGTGATGTCGACGGTGCCGGTGACCGGCGCGAGGGCCGAGGTCCAGATGACCTTCGGCTCCTGCTCGGTGACGGTCTCCTCGCCGGTCTTCTCGTCGACCTCGACGACGGGCTCGACGATCTCCTCGGTCTTGATCCACAGGACGCGGGTGTCCTTGCCGACCTTCGCCTCGTCGACCTCGATCTCGGCGATGACGCCGTCGGCGGTGGCCTTGATCTCGACGGGCGGGTCGGACACCACGGATGCCGGGACGGTCACCGCGTTGGTGACGGATCCCTTCTCGACGGGGATCACCGACTCGGTGATCTCACCGGTGGGCTGGAGCGCGTCCGGCGGGTCGAGCTCCGCCCCCTTGAGGGCCAGCACGACGAGCGCTGCGGCGATCACCGCCCAGATGATGATCCGAGCGGTGGGGAAGACGTACTGGCGGACGGCACCCATGGGGCTCCTCGCGGCGGTGCGTGACGGACATCGATCTGCGAACTGGCAGCCCGGCGGACATTAGCGCAGGTCCGTGGCGGGACGGGATGAAAGTACGGGGTGAATCCAAGTCTTTGCACGCAGCGGATGGCCGCTGTGCGCGCTGCTGCGCGTCACACACTACTCTGTTATCCGCAATAGTCCGCGAGCGATCTTTCGCGGCGAGTCGCCCCGCTGGTCGAGCGTGCCGAAGGGTCTCGACAGGCTCGACCAGCGGGGGGCGCCTCGATCAGCGGGGGCGGTCAGGCCGCCGGGGCGGAGGGCGGCGCCAGCAGGAACGCCGGGGCCGTGAGGCCGGCGTCGGCGAAGGCGGCGGCGACCGCCCGGGCGACCGTGTCGACGTCGGACTGACGGACCAGCGCGATGGCGCTGCCGCCGAACCCGCCGCCGGTCATGCGGGCGCCGAGCGCGCCCGCCGCCGTCGCCGTCTCGACGACGAGGTCGAGCTCACGGCAGGAGACCTCGTAGTCGTCACGCAGCGAGGCGTGCGAGGCCAGCATGAACGGGCCGACGTCGGCCGCGCGGCCCTCCCGCACGAGGTCGGCGAACCGCGCGGTGCGGTCGATCTCCGAGACCACGTGCCGCACCCGACGGCGCAGCACGCCGTCGGCGTCGTGCGGCTCGAGCTCGGCCAGCGCGCGGTCGATGCCCATGCCGCCGAGGGTCGGGGCGATGTCGCGGAGCGACTCCAGCCCGAGCAGCTTCGCGGCCTGCTCGCACGCCGCGCGCCGTGCGCCGTACTCGCCGTCCACGTGCGAGTGCTCGGCCTTGGTGTCGACCACGAGGAGCGTCAGACCTGCCGTGGCCAGGTCGAACGGCACCGGCACACCGGACTCCAGCGGCTTGAGCCCCGGCCGGAAGTCGAGCAGCAGAGCGTAGCCCTCGCGGCAGCGGAGCGATGCCGACTGGTCGAGCCCGCCGGTCGGCGCGCCGGCGATCTCGTTCTCCGCGAGCCGGCTGGCGTCGACCAGCTTGGCGCGCCCGGCGTCGGACTCCGCGAGCCCGAGGCCCGCTACCGAGTCGAGCGCCACCGCCACAGCGGCCTCCAGCGCTGCCGACGAGCTCAGCCCGGCCCCGAACGGTACGCACGAGTCGACGGCGGCGTCGAAGCCGCTGATCTTGTGCCCCGCCTCGGTCAGGGCCCAGGCGACACCTGCGACATAGGCGCCCCAGCCGCGCACCGCGCCGGGCGCGACGTCGGACAGGCGGGTCTCCCACATACCCTCCGCCTGCGCGGACACCAGGCGGACCTGGTCGTCCTCCCGTGGTCGCAGCGCGATGTAGGTGCGGTGCGGCAGCGCCGTGGGCAGGCAGAGCCCGGCGTTGTAGTCGGTGTGCTCGCCGATGAGGTTGACCCGGCCGGGGGCGGACCAGACGCCCTCCGGGGGGCCGTCGAACGAACGGGTGAAGAGCTCGTCGACCCGGCGCGCGCCTTCCTCGGCGGGCCAGGCCTCGAGCCACTGCGGTTCAGTCATGAGAAACATTGTCCCTCGCCGTCAGCGAGTAGTGGTGCGCAGCACCCGCACCGCACCCGCCGGGACGTCCGCGTCGCCCGAGAAGGCGTCGCCGGTGAGCAGGTCGGTCGCGGGGGAGGACAGGGGCAGCTTCGCGTCGCCGTCCGTGTGGTTGATCGCCACCGTGTACGTGGCACCCTCCCCGGTGCGGCGCACCACCTCCAGCCCCTCCACGGTGCCCGACGGCGCCAGGCCGGCGCTCGCGTACACGTCGGCCATGACCGTGGCCAGCGCCTCGACGTCCAGGTTCGTCGACACGTACCAGCCGGTGCCCGCACCGTGCCGGTGGCGGGTGATCGCCGCTCCGCCGGGCTTGGGGCCGTCGGCGTAGGAGCCGACGGGCTCGGCGCCGTCGAGCACGAGGTCATCGGCCCAGACCGTGCCGGTGAGCGTCGTGACATCGGTGCTCGCTGCACCGGCTCCCGCCGCCCCGGCCCGGTAGGTGACGGTCAGCGCGTCGCCGTCGCGCAGCGGCAGGAACTCCTCGACCCACACACCGAGCGCGGCGCGGAGCGGGGCCATGAAACCGCCCGGGTGCACCGCGTCGTGCTCGTCGACGATGCCGCTGAAGTAGCTGACGAGCAGGGTGCCGCCGGCCTCGACATAGGCGGTGAGGTTCGCGGCCGCCTCGGCCGTGAGCAGGTACGACGCCGGCGCGACGACCAGCTTGTAGCCGGACAGGTCCTGGCTCGGCCGGACGAGGTCCACGGTGTGGCCGTCCCGCCAGAGGCGGTCGTAGTAGGTGTCGATGCGCTCGCGGTGGCTCGTGCCCTCGCTGGGCCGGTGCTCGAGGTCCTGCGCCCAGAACGACTCGTAGTCCCACAGCAGGGCCACGTCCGCCTGCACGCGGGAGCCCTGGAGCTCCGTCAGGCGGCCCAGACCGACCCCCAGCGCGGTCACCTCCTGCCACACGCGCGAACCGGTGCCCGCGTGCGGCAGCATCGCCGAGTGGAACTTCTCCGCACCGGAGCGCGAGGCACGCCACTGGAAGAACATGATCGCGTCCGCGCCGCGGCCCAGGTGCGCGAACGAGTTGCGGGCCATCTCCCCGGGGCGCTTGGCGACGTTGCGGGGCTGCCAGTTCACCGCCGACGTCGAGTGCTCCAGCAGGAGCCACGGCTTGCCACCGGCCACCGATCGGGTGAGGTCGGCGGCCAGGGCGAGGCCCACGTAGCCGCGCGGGTCGGCGGCCTGCAGGTAGTGGTCGTTCGAGACCAGGTCGACCTCCTTGCCCCACGCGAACAGGTCGGTCGCCGGGCAGCTGGCCGCCATGAAGTTGGTGGTGACGGGCGCGTCGGAGTGCTCGCGGACGGCGTCCCGCTCGGCGATGAAGCAGGCGCGCAGGGCGGCGTCGGAGAACCGCGCGAAGTCGAGCTGCTGCGCCGGGTTGGCCGATGTCGCCGTGGCCGCCGGGACCTGGATGTGCTCCCAGTCCTCGTAGTGCTGGCCCCAGAAGGCGGTGCCCCAGGCGGCGTTCAGGCTGTCGAGCGAGTCGTACCGCTCGCGCAGCCACTCGCGGAACGCCCGCTGGGCGTGCATCGAGTAGTCGAGCGCGACCGGTGCGCCGTACTCGTTGTGCACGTGCCAGCCCACCACGGCCGGGTGCCTGCCGTACCGCTGGGCGAGCTCGGTCGTGATGCGCAGCGCCGCCGACCGGTACGCCGGAGCGGTCGGCGCCATGAGCCCCCGCCCGCCGGGGCCCATCGGCGTGCCGTTCCGGTCGACCACCCGGGCGTCCGGGTGGGCCGCGTACAGCCAGGCCGGCGGGGCCGCCGTCGGCGTCGCGAGGAGGATCCGCACCCCGCCCTCGTGGAGCAGCCCGATCACCCGGTCCAGCCAGCCGAAGTCGAACTCGCCCTCACGCGGCTCCAGCAGCGCCCAGCTGAAGATGCCGAGGCTGACGAGGTTCACCCCCGCCTCGTTCATCAGCCGGACGTCCTCCGCCCAGACCTCCTCGGGCCACTGCTCCGGGTTGTAGTCGCCGCCGTAGCCGATCTGCTCGACGCCGGTCAGCCACCCGTCGTAGTGCGGTCCGGGGACGAAGCGGGGGGTCTCAGGCATGGAAGGTCCTTTCACGGGGTGTTTCTGGTTCGAACGTAGGCCACAGGCTGATCAGCGAGGGAGCATGACCAGCGGGTGGTGGTCGATCAGCGGTCGGGCAGGACGTGGACCGTCACCGTCACGGGACCGTACTCCGTCGTCCCCTCGACGGTGAACGTACCGGGTGCGGCGGTCGCGCCGTCGGGCACGTCCTGCCAGGTGACACGAGTGCCGTCGACGTCCCCGTCCGCGGGGGTGAGGACGTCGACCGTCCGGGGCAGCCGGACCCGGCGGTCCACCGGGGTCACTACCCGCGGCGAGTCCTCCAGGACGGCGCGCACGTCGCTGTCGCGGTAGACGTCGAGCGATGCGTTGGCCTCCGGGAAGGTGCCCGCGCTGGTCTCCACCCAGGTGAACATGGAATCCCAGCTCGCGGGCTCCCACGTGAGCACGCCCTGCACCCGGTTGCCGGGCACGTCGTTGGCGATCTGGAAGACCCGCTGGATGGCGTCGGCCTGGCCCTGCACGGTCACCGGGAACGGGGAGTTGGGGAGCGGCGTCGGGTCACCGGGCGGCCAGCTCTCCGCCGGGTACGAGGTCTCGGCGATGTCGAGCGCGTACTCCGGGAAGGCCTCGGCCATGGTGTGCAGGTTGTGCTCCAGCGCCTCGGGGCTGCCGTGCCACTCCGGGTAGTAGGACAGGGCCAGCACGTCGGGGGCGGCGTCGGCCGCTTCGAGCCGGGTGAGCAGCTGCGTCCAGAACTCCATCGTCTTGGGGAGGCGATCCTTGTCGACGATCGCGTGGATCTCGACCTCCGACTCCGGGGACGCCTCGCGCACGGCGCGGATGCCGGACGCCATCAGGGTGCCGAACCGGTCCCACTGCTCGGTGTAGAGCCGCTGCTCGGCGGGGTCCTCGCTCTGCCAGTACTTCCAGAGCAGGCCGCCGCCCGGCTGCGACTGGTAGACGTCGGCCTCGTCGGTGAAGTAAGGCGGCGCGGTGGTGCCGATGATCTCCGCCTCGCTGCCGTACAGGAAGCCGTTGATGACCTCGTTGCCCACCGCGACCTTGGCGGGGGTGGTGCCCTGCTCCACGAGCTGGGTCAGGTAGTCCGCGGTGAAGTCGTGGACCTCCTGGGTCAGCTCGTCGAAGGGCAGCTCGGCCCAGGCGCGTGGCTTGGGCTGCTTGCTCGGGTCGGCCCAGCTGTCCGCGTAGTGGAAGTCGATGCCGAGGCTCATGTCGCGGTCGACGATCTCGCGGGCCACGGTGCGCGAACGCTCCGGTCCCTGGTAGGCCGGTTCGGTCTCGACGCCGGTGGCCTCGCTGCGCGGGTCGTTCCAGATGCGCAGGCGCAGATGCTCCATCCCGCGGTCCTTGACGACGTCGAGCAGGTGCGGGCCCGGGTCGGGCGCGCCGGCCAGGGCCGCCTCGGCGTCGAGGTAGTACGGCTGGTCACGTTCCTGGTCGGCGTAGGACAGGTCGGCGCCGAGCTTCAGGTCGTCGCGCAGGTAGTTGTAGGCGCGCAGCTCGGCGACGCCGTTCGTGCCCGGCCGCGCGGCGGTGAACCGGACGCGCAGGTACTGGATGCCCTCCCGGTCGACCAGCGCCGTGGTGCCGGCGGCGCCGCTGCGGCCGTCCCGGTGGTCGGCGAGCGTCGCCCAGCGCCTGCCGTCGGCGGAGGCCTCGACGACGTAGCGTGCGGGCGTCGGGTCCGCGAGCACCACCTCGACCTTGTGCAGCCCGTCGTACGCCCCACCGAGGTCGACGGTGAGGGCCTGGTCCCGCTTGCCGTGGCGGTTGCCCGACGTCGGCGCGGCCGGTCGCCAGGCGGTGCCTTCGTCACCGTCGAGCGCCAGGCCTGCGTCGCCATCGTTGCTGGTGGCACGGGCTGTGACCCAGTCCTTGCCGGCCAGGTCGGTCTCGACGGGCTCGATCACGGCCTCGCCGTAGCCGGCCGCCGGCGGTCCGATCGCGAGTCCGGCCGTCGTGAGCGCGACGGCGATTGCGGCGCCGCCCGCGAGGGCGCGCCTGCGGTGGGTGCTGTGCGTCATGAGACTTCCTTGTCCATGTCGGGAGCGTTCGTCCGGGGTGCCGGGACAACGCCATGTCCTCGCCGCCGGGTGAGGGACTGCGCCTACCGACGTGGGGACAGAACGTTGCGCCTGGTGGATTGTATCGATTTACTGCTGGATCTGGACAGAGGCCGCGGGACCCCGCTGTCATCGTCGGTGGAGGGCGCCGTCGCGGCTGGAGTCTGTCGGCGTGGTGCGTTGCGAGATCGGTCGGTCGGTCGGCGTGGTGCGTCATAGGGCCGGTTGGCGCAGTGCGTCGTGCGTCGTGCGTCGTGAGGTCGGTCGGTCGCCGTGGCATGGCGCAATGTGGCTGTGGCTGTGAGATCGGTCGGTTGGTGCGGTACGGCTGCGAGATCGGTCCCTTGCCTTGAGATCGGTCATTCAACTGACCGATCTCAAGGCAAGGGACCGATCTCGGTGGTGGTGCTGGTGCAAGGGACCGATGTCGCTGGTCCCGCTGAGACAAGGGACCGATCTCGTCAGCGCGGCTGGTGCATCGAACCGATCTCGCCAGTGCTGCCGATGCAATGGACCGATCTCGGCGGTGCCACCGTGCAACCGACCGAACTCGGCAGTGCCGCTGGCCCGCCCGATCGATCTCGAGCACGCGGCCCAGCGATCGCACGGTGAGGTCAACGGTGCAGACATCGCCCCGACCGGCTGCCCGACCGGCTGCCCGACCAGCCGTCCCGACCGGCTGCCCCGACCAGCCGCACGGAGATTCGCCGCCAGCAGATTCCCGTGGCCCTCGCCGCCTCCATGCGGTTCTGTGGGGCCATGCGAATCCTGGTGCTCGGTGGAACGGTCTTCCTTTCCCGCGCGGTCGCGGAGGCGGCGGTGTCCCGCGGGCACGACGTCACGTGCGCGGCGCGCGGGGTGAGCGGCACGGTGCCCGACGGCGCCGCGCACGTCCCCTGGGACCGCGCCGACGCGGTGCCCTCGGAGCTCACCGGCGCGGCGTTCGACGCCGTCGTCGACGTCTCGCGGATCCCGTCCCACGTGCGCCGCGCGGTCGAGGCGTTCCCTGATGCCCACTGGACGTTCGTGTCCACCATCAACGTCTACGCGGACACGGCCACGCCGGGCGGCACGCCGGCGACGCTGCCCCTGCTGGACCCGATAGAGACCGACGAGGACCCGGGCTCCGGCCCCGAGACGTACGGCGCCATGAAGGTGGCCTGCGAGAACGTGGTCCGATCCGGCGCCGCGGCGGCACTCGTGATCCGGCCGGGGCTGATCGTCGGCCCGGGTGACCCGAGCGGCCGCTTCGCCTACTGGCCGGACCGGTTCGCGCAGGCAGCGCAGGACGGTCTGCCGGTACTGGTCCCCGAGCCGACGGACGCCCCGGTCCAGCTCGTCGACGTCCGCGACCTCGCGGACTGGATCGTGACGGCGGCGGAAGCAGGTACCACCGGGGACTTCGACGCCGTCTGCCCGCCCCTGCCCCGGTCGGAGCTGCTCGCCCAGGTGGCCGACGGCGCTGGGGCGAACCCGAGGCTCGTTCCCGTGGCCCCCGAGGTGCTCGCCGAGCACGACGTCGTCCCGTGGTCCGGGCCTCGGTCGATCCCGTTCTGGGCCGCGGACCTGGTTGACGCCGGCTTCATGACGCACGACGTCACATCGTCGCTGGAGGCGGGCCTGACGATCCGGCCGGTCACCGAGACCGCCACGGACACACTCGCCTGGCTGAGGGCCACGCCGGACGCGAACGTCACGGGCCTGACCCGCGCCGAGGAGCAGGAGGTGCTGGCGGCCGTCGTGGGCTGACGGGCTCAGATGCGTGCCGGCCCTACACACTGCACGCGACACGTCGTCGGGTGCAGTGTGTAGGGGTCGCCCTCTATGAGCGACGAGCGGCGAGCGACGAGCCCCGCGGCAGCGGCGTCATCTCTCGGCTCAGACCGCCGCGCGGTCCTCCTTGAGGAAGTCCGCACACCGCTCGCCGATCATCATCACGGTGATGTTCGGGTTGACCGTCGTGATCTCCGGCATCACCGAGGCGTCCGCGACGCGCAGCCCCGTGACGCCCTTGACCCGCAGCCGCGGGTCGAGCGGCGAGCTGTCGTCGTCCGCCGCCCCCATCCGGACGGAGCCGGTCGGGTGGTACACCGTGTTGTGGGTGCGCGTGATGTAGTCCGCGATCTCCTCGTCGGTCCGCACGTCCGGCCCCGGGTACAGCTCCGGCCCGGCCCACTCGGCCATCGCGGGCTGGGCCACGATCTTCCGGGCGAGCTTGATGCCCTCGACCATGACCTTCATGTCGTGCGGGTCGGTGAAGTAGCGGGGGTCCACCATCGGCTTGTCGCGGAAGTCTCGCGACCGCAGCCGGACCGTGCCGCGCGAGCGCGCGTGCGTCACGTTCGGCGTGAGGCAGAACCCGTTCTCCGTGGTGGGGTAGCCCTGCCGTGCGGTGTGCATGTCGAACGGCACGGAGCCGTAGTGCATCATCAGGTCCGGCCGGTCCAGGCCGGGCTCGGTGGCCGCGAAGATGCCGATCTCCCACCACTGCGTGGAGGAGGTGACCATCGGCTGCTTCGCCTCCCACTGGATCACCCCTTCGGGGTGGTCCTGCATGTGGGAGCCGACGCCGGGCGCGTCCACCAGGACGTCGATCCCGATCTCCGCGAGGTGCTCGGCCGGGCCGATACCGGACAGCATGAGCAGCTTGGGCGAGTCGATCGCGCCCGCGGACAGGACCACCTCCTGCCGTGCGGTGAACGTGCGGTGGTGGATCAGGTCCGGGTCGAGCACCTCGACGCCGGTGCAGCGGGTGCCGTCGAAGAGCAGCCGCTTGGCGCGGTGCTCGGTGAAGATCGTCAGGTTCGGCCGGTCGAGGATCGGGTGCAGGTAGCTCACCGACGACGACGAGCGGACGCCGTCCTCCCGGGCGTTGATCTGGAAGAAGCTCGCGCCGGTCACGACCGTCGTGCCGTCGTTGAACTGCACCCGGGGGATGCCCGCCTGCTCGCACGCGTCCAGCACCGCCACGCCGCACGGGTCCGCCGGCGGGATCTGCCGGATCCGCACCGGGCCGTCGTGGCCGTGGTGCACGCCGGGCTGGTCGTTGTTCTCGAGCTTCGTGTAGTACGGGCGGGACTCCTGCGCGCGCCAGCCGGTGGCGCCCAGCGCCTCCCACTGGTCGAGGTCCTCGGCCGGGGCCCAGAACGCGATGCAGGAGTTGTGCGAGGAACAGCCACCGAGCACCTTGGCGCGCGCCTGGCGCATGAACGAGTTGCCTGCCTCCTGCGGCTCGATCTGGTAGTCCCAGTCGTAGCCCGACTCCAGCAGCCCCATCCAGCGGTCGAGCCGCAGGATCGCGTCGTCGCCGACGTCGGACGGTCCCGCCTCCAGCAGGGCCACCGAGACCTCCGGGTCCTCGCTGAGCCGCGCCGCGACGGCGGCACCGGCGGAGCCGCCGCCGACCACCACGTAGTCGAAGGCCCGCTCGCCGGTCCGTGCGGTGGCCTGCTTCGTCGGTCGCTTCGCGGGCAGCTCAGTCATCGGTGCCTCCGAACCACCCGGTCACCGCCGGGCGCAGGTTCTGGTAGATGTGCTTGGACTCCTGGTACTCGGCCAGGCCGGCCAGGCCGAGCTCCCGGCCGAACCCGGACTGCCCGTAGCCGCCCCACTCCGCCTGCGGCAGGTAGGGGTGGTAGTCGTTGATCCAGATCGTGCCGTGCCGCAGCTGGTTCGCGACGCGCTGCGCCTTGCCCGCGTCCTGGGACCAGACGGCGCCGGCCAGGCCGTAGAACGTGTCGTTGGCGATCTCGACGGCCTCGTCCTCGGTGCTGAACGTCTCCACCGTGACGACGGGGCCGAACGCCTCGTCGACGACGGCGGAGCTGCCGCGCCGGACGCCGTCGAGCACCGTGGGCAGGTAGTAGAAGCCCGCCTCCAGCTCGCCCGTGCCCCACTCGCCGCCGCACCGCACGACGGCGCCCTCCTCGACGGCCTTCTCCACGTACGCCGTG
Organism: Promicromonospora iranensis; assembly: GCF_028994775.1. GTDB lineage: Bacteria > Actinomycetota > Actinomycetes > Actinomycetales > Cellulomonadaceae > Promicromonospora > Promicromonospora iranensis_A. Next base: position 292,943 of record NZ_JAJQMN010000008.1, read on the forward strand.
ACCTTGTCGCGGTGCGCGGCGGAGATCAGCGGGCCGGTCTCGGCCGACTCGTCCCACGGGCCGCCGAGCCGGATCTGCCGGGCCCGGCGGACCAGCTCGTCGACGAAGCGGTCGTGGATCGACTCCTCGACCACCAGTCGCGCACCGGCGGAGCACACCTGCCCCGAGTGGACGAACGCCCCGTTGAGCGCGTTGTCCACGGCGGCGTCGAAGTCGGCGTCCGCGAAGATGATGTTCGGGTTCTTGCCGCCCAGCTCCAGGGCGACCTTCTTGACGGTGGCCGCGGCGCTCGCGGCGATGACGCGGCCCGTGGCGAGGCCGCCGGTGAACGACACCATGTCGACGTCCGGGTGGCTCGACAGCGGGGCGCCCGCTTCGGGGCCGGCGCCGAGCACCAGGTTGGCGACGCCCGCCGGGACACCGGCGTCGGTCAGGACCTCCATCAGGAGGACCGCCGTGTGCGGGGTGAGCTCGCTCGGCTTGAGCACGAACGTGTTGCCGGCGGCGAGGCAGGGGGCGACCTTCCACACGGCCTGCAGCAGCGGGTAGTTCCACGGCGAGATGAGGCCGCAGACCCCCACGGGCTCGTGCACCACGCGGCTGAGCACGTCGGGGCTGCCGGCGTCGACCACCCGGCCGGCGTCGACCCCCGCCAGCTTGGCGTACCAGCGGAAGCAGGCGATGCAGTCGTCCATGTCGATGCGGCTCTCGACCAGGCGCTTGCCCGTGTCCCGGGACTCGGCGAGAGCGAAGTCCTCGGACCGCTCGGTGAGCAGCTCGGCCACACGGTGCAGCAGCTCGCCGCGTTCGGGCGCGGTGGTGGCGCGCCACGGGCCGGTGTCGAACGCGCGCCGGGCCGCCGCGATGGCCCGCTCGGTGTCGGTGGCGGTCGCCTCCGACACCTCCGCGACGAGCGAGCCGTCCGCCGGGCAGCGGATCTCGCGGGTCCCGCCCGCGGCCGCTGCCTCCCAGGTGCCGTCGATGTACAGGGTCGTTGGTGTGCTCATGGTGGTGCTCCCGTAGGGACGTGCGGGCGTGCGGTGGTCAGCTGTCGATCTGCTCGGTGTCGTGCGTCGGCGAGGTGCTCGCGTGCAGGAAGAGCAGGTGGCGCTCGTACTGGTCAAGGACGTCGGCGATGAGCTGCTCCTTGGCGTAGTCGGTGACGTCGTAGCCCTGTGTGCCCTCCTCGAGGAGCACCTCGACGCGGAAGTACGTGTCGTCCTGGTCCGAGGTGTTCATCCGGAACGTCGGCGTGGGGTGCGCCTGGGGCCAGAGCGTGTAGGTGAACGGGGCCTCCTCGCCGTGCTCCGCGGTGAGCGTGATGGCCGGCAGCCCGCTGTCGCCCACGGGGGCCTCGGTGCAGGAAGTCCTGATGTCCTGCTCCTCCAGCGCGACGGAGACCTCGTTCAGGGCCGGGCGCACCGTCTTGTCGATGAACCGCAGCACGTGGCGCCGGTCGGGAAAGCTCACCAGCCGCTTGAGCCGCTGCCGCCAGCCCGGTGCGCCCGCGGTACCCGCCTGGCCGATGCGGCCCGACAGGCTGGACGGCAGGGCGGTCCGCAGGGTGTCGAACTTCTGGCCCTCGGTCCGCAGCACCTTGTAGAGCGCGAACATCACGCCGAACATCACGAGCGAGAACGGCAGGCCCATGATGATCGTGCCGGACTGCAGCGTCGAGATGCCGCCGGCGAGCAGCATGCCCATGGTGAGCAGTCCGGTTGCCGCCGCCCAGAAGACGCGCAGCCAGATCGGTCCGTCGTCGCCCGCCCGGTGCAGCTTGGAGGTCAGGTTGGACAGGACGAGAGCCCCGGAGTCGGCCGACGTCACGTAGAAGAGCAGGCCGATGAAGATGGCCAGGCCGATGGTGGCCGGCGCGGCGGGGAACTGCTCGAGCAGGGCGTAGATGCCCGATGCCGGGTCGTTCATCGCCGCGTCGCCGAATGCGGCGCCCTCGGCGCCGCCGGTCCGCATGTAGTCGAGGGCGCTGTTGCCGAAGATGGACACCCACAGCAGCACGAAGACGAACGGGATCGTGAGCGTGCCGACCACGAACTGGCGGATGGTGCGGCCGCGCGAGATCCGGGCGAGGAACAGGCCGACGAACGGTGCCCACGCCACCCACCAGGCCCAGAAGAACAGCGTCCACGCGTTCATCCAGTCGGTGGGGGCGTCGAACGCGTACGTGTTCAGCGTCATGCCCGGCAGCCGGGACACGTAGTCGCCGACGTTCATCACCAGCGCGTTGAGCAGGAACGTCGTCTTGCCCGTGATGACCAGGAAGAGCAGCAGCGCCAGGGCGAGCACGACGTTGAGCTCGGACAGGCGTCGCACGCCGCGCTGCACGCCCGAGACCACCGACAGCGTCGCCATCACGACGGCGAGTGCGAGCAGCGCGACCTGGGCGCCCACACCGATCGGTACCCCGACCAGGTCGGAGAGGCCTCGGTTGAGCATCTCGACGCCGATGCCGAGGGTGGTGGCCAGGCCGAAGATGGTGCCGAGCACCGCGGCGATGTCGACGGCGTCGCCGAGCTTGCCCCACACCCGGTCGCCGAAGAGGGGGTGCAGCACGGAGCGGATGCTCAGCGGCATGTTGCGCCGGTAGGCGAAGTAGGCGATGGCCATGCCCATGAGGGCGTACATGCCCCAGCCGATGATGCCGTAGTGGAACAGCGTCCAGACGATGGCCATCCGGGCTGCCTCGACGGTGCTGCCGTCGCCGACGGGCGGGGCCAGGTACTGGCTGGCCGGCTCGGCCACCGAGAAGAACATGAGGTCCGTGCCGATGCCCGCCGCGAACAGCATCGCGGACCACGTGAAGAGGCCGAACTGCGGCTTGGACTGCTCCGGGCCGAGCTTGATGCGGCCGGCGCGGGACAGGGCGACGCCGATGACGAACACCAGGAAGGCGGCGGCCGCGATGAAGTAGTAGGCGCCGAACCAGTCGGAGATCCAGGTGACGACGACGCCGATGTACTGCTCGGTCTGCGCCGGCCAGATGATCGCGGCCAGCCCGACCACGAGGATGAGCGTCGCGGACCCGAAGAACACCGGTGGGTTGATGCTGCTGTGCCGGCGCCCTTCGGGCGGACTGTCGGCTGCTGCGGTCGGGCTCTCGGTCTTCGCCGGGGTGGTCATGTTTTCCTTCGTCGAGGGCTTCGGGCGGTGCCCACCGTACAACTACATGAAAATTCACCCGATTGCCCACCGGTGGTCGAGGCCTCTTCAGCCCGAGATTACGCCCGACGCCGGAGCGCCGCCTGCTGCTCGGCCGACCACCGCCGCGTCAGACCGGGGCGAGCCCGAGGCTGCGGCCCGCCAGCCCCCGGCGGCGCTTCGCGAGCCCGCGGGCGACGTCGGCCAGCACCCGAGCGCCCGGTGAGTCCGGCGCGGTCAGGACCACGGGGGTGCCGCTGTCCCCGCCCTCGCGGACGGCGACGTCGAGCGGCACCTGGCCGAGCAGCGGCACATCCTTGCCCATCAGCTCGGTCAGCCGGGCCGAGACCTGCGCGCCACCGCCCTCGCCGAAGATCTCCAGCCGCGTGCCGTCGGGCTGCTCCAGCCAGGACATGTTCTCGATCACGCCGACCACGCCCTGCGACGTCTGGGTCGCCACCGAACCGGCCCGCTCGGCGACCTCGGCGGCCGCGGCCTGCGGCGTCGTGACCACCAGGATCTCGGACGACGGCAGCAACTGCGCCACGGAGATCGCGATGTCGCCGGTGCCGGGGGGCAGGTCGAGGAGCAGCACGTCCAGGTCGCCCCAGAACACGTCGGCCAGGAACTGCTCCAGCGCGCGGTGCAGCATGGGCCCGCGCCAGACCACCGGCTGGCCCGCCGGCACGAACATGCCGATCGAGACCACCTTGACGCCGTGCGCGATGGGCGGCAGCAGCATGTTGTCGACCCGGGTGGGCTGGCGGTCCACGCCGAGCATGCGGGGGATCGAGAAGCCGTAGATGTCGGCGTCGATCACGCCGACGGACAGCCCGTCCGCCGCCAGCGCCACCGCGAGGTTCGCCGTCACCGACGACTTGCCCACGCCGCCCTTGCCCGAGGCCACCGCGAACACCTTGGTCATCGACCCCGGCTGCGAGAACGGGATGACGGGGTCGCCCGCGCCGCCGCGCAGCATCGACCGCAGGGAGGCACGTTGCTCCGGCGTCATGACGCCCAGCTCGACCTCGACCCCGGCCACGCCGTCGACAGCCGTCGCAGCGGCTGTCACGTCCTTGATGAGCGTCGACTTCATGGGACAGCCGGCGACGGTCAGATCGACACCGACGGTCACGTGCGCGCCCGGTCCGGTGGTCGAGCTTGTCGAGACCACTACCGACCGGACCATGCCCAGGTCGGTGATGGGGCGCCGGATCTCAGGGTCGAGCACACCGGTCAGCGCGTCACGAACGCGTGCCTCGAGTGCGGGGGAGTCGACTGGGGTCATGATTCGATCCTAGGGCGGAGGTCCAGCGGCTCAGTCATCAGGGGTGGTCTTTCATGCTTTTGCAATGAAGGTCAGTTGAAAACGGTACGCTGCGTCACCACCAAGGGTGAGGAGGCCCCATGACCGAGCCACGCGTCCCCGCGCGCGTTCGGCATGTCGCCTCCGAGGACCAGGCCCGCGAGCTCGCCGCCGCACTGCAGCGACCCGGCCGCGACCGGCCGGTGGTGGTCATCTCGACGCCGGCCGGGCACGACGCCCCGTTCGTGGATCCCCAGCGCGTGCTCGACGACGTCGCCGGGCTCGCCGAGGTGGTCGTGATCCCTACGGGGGACGTGTCCTGGGCGTTCTCGTCGGGTATGCCGCCGGACACCCAGGTCTACGGGGGCGCTTCCCGCGTCTACGGCACCGACCTGGAGTGGGTGCACCACCCGCGGCGCTCGCCGTTGCACTTCGCCTACTCCGACGACGAGGACGCGCGCGTGCGCGAACGCCTGGTCAGCGACGTCATGCGGTTCGCGGTGCGCGCGGGGATCGTCGGGTCGGCCCGGTCCGCACCGGACGAGGCGGCCACCGACGGGAAGGTGCTGGGCGTGCTCGGCACGCGCGCCCTGATCAGCACCGACGACGGCGGTCAGGCCACCGTCGCGGAAGAGCTCGTCTTCCCCGACGTCGCGCTGGCCCGGGTGCTCGCGCCGGGTATGCGGGTCACCGGGGTGCTCGACCCGGTGCGCCGCCTCCTCGACATCCGCGCCATGTTGCCCGATGTCGACGCGCTGCGCAGGCTCGTGAACGCCACCTACCGGGTGGGTCAGGTGGTGCTCGGCCGGGTCGAGGCGGTCGAGCACGACGCCGTGCGGATCGCGCTGGCGCCCGGCGTCGTCGTGCGTGTGCGCCGTGGGGAGATCACGGGCAACGACCTGGACCTGCTGAGCGACCTCTTCACCAGGGGCGAGGTGGTGGCGGCCCGCCGCATACCCGCGCCGCTGGACGGCCTGGCACTGCGGCTGGACGACGTCGACGAGTCCGAGGACGAGCCGGTCCCCGCGATAGCCCTCCTGGACGGCGGGCCGCCGTGGCTCGAGCTGCTGCCGCCGCTGACCGAGCCGGGTCCTCCGCCGCTCCGGTCCGGTCTCCCGTCGGCCGAGCCCGTGGAAGCCCCGTCGAGCGACGACTCCCCGCCCACACCCGCCGACCTGTTCGGTTCGCGTCCGGCCGATCCGGGTCCTGACCGGACACGCCCCGAGCGCGCCGAGCACCCTCGGCCTGGCGGCGACTCCGGTGCCGTGCCGACACCGCCGGGCGGTCAGCGGGCACCGACCCCCGGGGACGTGGCCGCGTGGCACGCCGGCGGGCACGACACCCTGCCGTCGCCGGCGTCGCCGTCCTCGGCGGCGTCCGCCGAGACGCCGCCGGAGCCATCCGGCAAGGCGACACGCGACCTCAGCCTCTCCCTCGACGCCGCGAAGGCCCAGGTCTCGGCGCTCACGAAGGAGCTGCTGGACGACAAGGTCAAGCGGCGCCAGGTCGAGCTCGAGGTCGACCGGCTGCTCGGACGGGTCGGTGAGCTCACGGAGCGGCTCGAACGCAGTGAGCGGCGTGCCGAGCAGCAGGCGACGGCCCTGCGCAAGGCGCGGCAGGAGGCCGCGCGCCTGCGCCGTCGGCTGGGTGACGCCGGGGTCGAGGTGCCCGAGGACCGGTACTTCGTCGCCGACGAGGATCAGCTCCGGTTCGAGGTGCTCAGCGAGTGGGCCAGGGCGATCCCGGCCGCGGAGAAGGCCGGGCGTCCCCTGGCCGAGTACACGGTGGGACCCCGTTTCCTCGCCTCCCTGACCGACGTCGAGGGGGTGAGCCGGGACCGCGTCGTCTGGACGCTCGTCATGGTGCTCACCGGTCTGGCCCCAGGGATGAACGGCCTGCAGGTCCACCGCCTGCGGACCGGCGCCGGAGGCGACGACCCGGCCAGGCACCGCGACGACGGCGCCGTCTGCTGGCGGGTGTCGCTGCAGGTCAACACGCCGTCGGCCCGCAGGCTGCACTACTGGAAGCTGCCAGGTGGGACCTACGAGCTGTCACGGGTGGTGCTCCACGACGACGTGGAGCCGTGACCGCGACGCCCGGTCAGGGCCTGCCGGGCCTGCCGGGCGTGCCGTCGCGGTCCTTGTCCTCCAGCTCCTCCAGGAGGTTGCGGATCTCCGAACGCACGAAGTCGCGGGTGGCGACCTCCGAGAGGGCGATCCGGAGTGCCGCCATCTCGCGCGCCAGGTACTCGGTGTCGGCGAGGTTGCGCTCACCGCGCTGCCGGTCCTGCTCGGCGGTCACGCGGTCCCGGTCGTCCTGCCGGTTCTGCGCCAGCAGGATCAGCGGGGCCGCATAGCTCGCCTGCAGCGACAGCATCAGCGTCAGCGCCGTGAACCCGTTCGCGGCGCTGTCGAACCGCAGGTCCTCCGGGCCCCATGCGTTCCACACGAGCCACAGCACGCAGAACACCGTCAGATAGATGAGGAAGCGTGGCGTGCCCAGGAACCGGGCGATGCCCTCGGTGGCCTTCCCGACGGCGTCCTGGTCCATCCGGAAGCGGGGGACCAGGGTGCGGCGCTGCGCCAGCGGGGTGTCCAGACGCTCAGCCACGGTTCACCTCCTGCCCTGTCGGCTCCTGCCCTGTCGGCTCCTGCCGTGCCGATTCGTGCCGCAGGGACTCCCGGCGCGCGGACTCGCGGCGCGCCGAGGGGGCGGCCTGCGCGGCGATCGCCTCCAGCCGTTCGTCGTCGCTGCCCCGCCAGTCGTCCGGGAGAATGTGGTCGAGCACGTCGTCGACGGTGACCACGCCCAGCAGCCTGCGCTGGGCGTCGAGCACGGGCAGCGCGAGCAGGTCGTAGGCCGCGAGCAGGCGCGTCACCTGGCCCACCGAGGCGTCATGGGTCAGCCACTCCGTCTCGGCGTCCAGCACGGAGGCGACCGCCGCGTGCGGTGGCTCACGCAGCAGCCGCTGGAAGTGCGCGACGCCGAGGAACCGGCCGGTCGGCGTCTCCAGCGGCGGCCGCACCACGAACACCATCGAGGCCAGCGCCGGTGGCAGCTCGGCACGTCTGATCTGGGCCAGTGCGGTGGCGATGGTGTCGTCCGCGCCCAGGATCACCGGCTCCGTGGTCATCAGACCACCCGCCGTGTCCTCCGCGTACTCCAGCAGACGCCGGACGTCGGCCGCCTCCTCCGGCTCCATCAGGTTCAGGAGCTGGGCCGCCTGCTCCTGCGGCAGCTCGTTCAAGAGGTCGGCGGCGTCGTCCGGCTCCATCGCCTCCAGCACGTCGGCCGCGCGGTCCCGGTCCAGGCCCGAGAGGATCGCCACCTGGGCGTCCTCCGGCAGCTCCTCCAGCACGTCGGCGAGGCGCTCATCGTTCAGGGCGCCTGCGATCTCCAGCCGGCGCGCCGACCCCAGCTCGTGGATCACGTCAGCGAGGTCAGCGGCCCGCATGTCCTCGTACGCCTCCAGGAGCCGCGCCGCGCCTTGCTCCGCCGACCGCGCGGTGAGGTCCTGCACGGCGTCGACAGGGACCGTCAGCGTGGAGCCGCGCCGGAACGGGGCCGCGCCCCGGGCCGACCGGCGCCGCACGAACAGCTGGTCCACCAGCCAGTCGCCGGTGCGCTGCTGCGCGATGGAGACGTCCTCGATGGTGACCTCGCCCGAACCGTCCTTGAGCTGGACCCGGCGGTCCAGCAGCTCGCCCAGCACCACCGACTCCATGGCCCGCTGCTCGAACCGCCGCATGTTAACCAGGCCGGTGCTGATCACCTGACCCACGTCGATGCTCGTGACGCGCGTCAGGGGGAGAAAGACGCGACGGCGGCCGGGCACCTCGACCACCAGGCCCACCGCACGCGGCGCCCCCTTGGCCCGAACCAGCACCACGACATCACGAACGCGGCCCACCTGGTCCCCGATCGGGTCGAAGACCGGTGTGCCGGCCAGACGTGCGACAAATACCCTCGTGCTGGCGCTCACGCTGGTCAGCCTACGACCCGCTCCTGGGCCACGCTCCTCGCCACTTGCCGCAAGGTAGGAGAGACTATGCGGTATGAGCATGTCTCGCCCGGGTGCCGTCCCGAAGGTCCCGACCCTGCCGGCAGGCGACGAGGTCGCCGCGTACTCCACCTACCTGGAGGCGCAGAAAGCCGTCGATTACCTCTCCGACAACAAGTTCCCCGTCGAGAACGTCACCATCGTGGGCACCGACCTGCGCATGGTGGAGCGCGTCACGGGGCGCCTCACGTACGGCCGGGTGGCGCTCGCGGGCGCCCTCTCCGGCGCATGGTTCGGTTTCTTCGTCGGGTTGTTGATCACGCTGTTCGCCGGCGAGGCGGGCTTCCAGGTGATGTTCGCCGGTATCGCGCTCGGTGCCGGCTTCGGCCTGCTTTTCTCCGTGCTGTCTTACGCGTTCACGGGTGGGCGGCGTGACTTCACGTCCTCGTCGCAGATCGTGGCCGCGACGTACGCGATCCTCTGCGCCCACGACCACGCGAGCGACGCACGGGCGCTCCTGATGCGCTCGCCCAGCGGCCTGGGCAAGTCGCGGGGCAACGCCACCGTGGGGGTCCCTGCTCCCGCTGTGCCGCCGTCGCCCACTGCTCAGGCGCCCGGCGCCGAGCCCGCGCAGCCCGCCGCGACGCCGACGCGCCCGACCGATCCGCGCTGGGTCACGCCGACGGGTGAGCCCCGGTACGGCGCGATGCGGCCTGGTGCTGGTGCTGCTGGTGCTCCCGCGCCGGCCGAGACGCCGGCGGGTGCGCCTGCTGGCGCGCCCGCGAGCACGCCGACGGACGCACCGACCGGCACACCGGCGGACGCTCCGACCGGCGCTCCGACCGGCGCACCGGCGGACGCTCCGGCGGATGCGCCCTCCGACGCACCGACCCCGCCTGACCAGGCATCGGGCGCCCCGGACGAGCAGCGCCCGGACACCACGGGCAGCCCGGACGACTCGCCGACGTCGCGCACCCGCTACTCGAACCCGTACGCCCCGCCGAGCGACGACCAGAAGTAGCCGAGTTCCCCGCAGGGAACAACCGAACCTCATCGGCCTGAGCCGTACCGGGGCTGAGCTCACTGCTGGTTTGAGCGGTGCTGGTTTGAGCGGTGCTGGTTTGAGCGGTGCTGGTTTGAGCGGTGCTCCGACTTCGGTCTGTTGCAACGGTGGCCGATATGACTTCGGTCGGTTGCTCTGAGATCGGTCAATCAAACGACCGATCTCAGAGCAACCGACCGAAGTCATTTTCTGTGCCGTGCAAGGGACCGAAGTGGGCGTCAGATGGCGGGCAGGCGTGAGTCGATCCGGGCCGTCCGCAGCACGTCCGCTGGGATGTGCGCCCTGATTCGGTCGAGCATCGCCTGGACATCCTGTTTGTCGGACGCGCTGACATTTTCGAGGCTGACGCCGGCTCGCCGGATGGCGTCGGCGCGAGCCTTCTCGGCCAGATACTCCTGTGCGGGGTCGTGCCCGGGGCGGACACCGTCCGGCCGATACTTGACCTGACCGTCGAACTCGATGCCCAGCGCCCACTGTTCGTAGCCCAGATCGGTGTGGAAGAGTCCGGCGTCGGTCTCCACCGGCATCTGCGTGGCCGGTCGGGGCAGGCCGGCACGGAGCAGCTCATAGCGGACCCAGGTCTCCCAGGCGGACTGAGGGCCAAGGTCAGCGAGCTCGATCACCAGCCGGGCCCGCTGGATCCCGCGCCGTCCGGTTTGAGCGTCGAGCGTCGCGAGCAGCTCTTCTCGTTCGGCACCCAGGCCCAGGGCTGAGTCGGCGATGACGAGCGCTTCGAGCGGGTGCAACGTCCGTGCGCAGTCGACGACCGTGCGTGCGAGTGATGTCACGGGCAGGCCCGCAGCCTCGATGATGTCATCGGGCGCAAGGGTCCACGAGTATCGCCGCACGTCGCCGGCCGCGTGGCCGGAGGCTCGGTAGTGCTGGTAGACGTGTGTTTCCCGCGGTGTCGTCCAGACGAGGCAACCCAGGAGCAGCGCGGCCGACGCATGGCTGAACACATGCTTGGCTCTGAGCTGGGAGTGCAGCGCACGGGCGCGGGCGAGCGCCTTCTGGCGCGCTTCTCGCGGGGCGCCCGAAGGACCATCGACCTGGATCGCGTCCGGAGCGCAGTACGCACCGCGTCGAACCCTGAGGACTTCGCCGGTGCGGGCCCCGGCGGCCAGCTTGTTGCGGTTGTGCTCGAGCGCGAGGGCAACCGCTGGGATCTTCACCTCGACCATGGAACGACATTGCGCCATCCCGCGAGGGTCCGATGACTGGCCCAGACGGAACTGTGCACAGACCGCGAGTCCACAGGGCCGTGGTCGTGCTCGGACCGTTGGGGCGCCGTCCCGTGGGACCTTACGTGGGCGACGGCCGTCCGGCTGTCCCGCTCGGCCCAGATGATGTGTGGCGGCGCGGCACGGCGCGGCGCGGTCCGGCAGGGCGCGGCACGGGCGCCGCAGGGCGGTGCGGAGCGCGGCGGGGTGGAGCGCAGTGCGCGACTTCGGTCAGTTGCACGGCGGCCGATACGACTTCGGTCGGTTGCTCTGAGATCGGTCAATCAAACGACCGATCTCAGAGCAACCGACCGAAGTCAGTTGTCCGAGCCGTGCAACGGACCGAACTCAGTGTCGCCAAGCCCGGCCGCCGAACTCAATGCCACCAAGCCTGGCCGCCGAACTCAGCGCAGCGACGCCATCCAGGCCTCGACGTCCTCCGGGCGACGGGGCAGAGCTGCCGAGAGGTTCTCGTTGCCGTCCTCGGTGATCAGCACGTCGTCCTCGATGCGCACGCCGATGCCGCGGAACTCCTCCGGCACGGCGAGGTCGTCGGCCTTGAAGTAGAGGCCCGGCTCGATGGTGAACACCATGCCCGGCTCCAGGACTCCGTCGAGGTAGAGCTCGCGGCGGGCCTGTGCGCAGTCGTGGACGTCGAGGCCGAGGTGGTGCGAGGTGCCGTGCACCATCCAGCGGCGGTGCTGCTGGCCGTCGTCGCCGAGTGCGTCGGCGGCGGTGACGCCGTCGGGCAGGAAACCCCACTCCTCGAGGCGGGCCGCGATGACCTCCATGGCCGCCGCGTGGACGTCGCGGAACCTGGCGCCCGGCTTGGCGACGGCGAACGCGGCGTCGGCCGCGTCGAGCACCGCCTGGTAGATCTTGCGCTGCACGTCGGTGAACTCGCCGTCGACGGGCAGGGAGCGGGTGATGTCCGCGGTGTAGAGCGAGTCGACCTCGACGCCGCCGTCGAGCAGCAGCACGTCGCCGGAGCGGACCTCGCCGTCGTTCCGGATCCAGTGCAGCGTGGTGGCGTGCTCGCCCGAGGCCGCGATGGTCTCGTAACCCACGGCGTTGCCCTCGAGCCGGGCGTGCCCGTCGAAGGTGGTCTCCACGACACGCTCGCCACGGCGGTGCTCCTTCGCGGCGGGCAGCGCCCGGACGACGGCCTCGAAGCCCTCGATGGTGCGGGCCACCGCCTCGCGCATCTGCTCGATCTCGTACTCGTCCTTGATGAGCCGCAGTTCGGAGGTCGCCTCGACGAGCTTCTCGTCGGTCAGCGCGTCCTCCTCCTCGCCGGCCTCCACGCGCAGCTCCTCGACGAGCGACTCGATCGCGTCGTCGGCGCCGGTCACCACGAGGAGGTGCACGCCGCCGTCGCCCACGTCCTTGGCCAGGGCGTCGCCCAGCTCGTCGATGTGGCGGGCCTCGATGCCGGTGAGGGCCTCGACGTCGGCCAGCGACGGGCGGGCGCCGACCCAGAACTCGCCGTAGCGGGCATCGGCGTAGAACTCCTCGTTGTCCCGCGGCGCGAGGGGGCGCACGTACAGCACGGCGTGGTGGCCGCCGGCGCCGTCCGGGCCGGGGTCGCCGGAGCCGTCCTCGACCGGGTGCAGCACCAGGACGGCGTCCGGCTCGCGGTCGGTGCCCAGGCCGGTGAGGTGCGCGAACGCCGAGTGCGGCCGGAACCGGTAGTCGGTGTCGTTGGAGCGGGTCTTGAGCGAGCCCGCCGGGATCACGAGGCGTACGCCCGGCAGCCGCTCGGAGAGGGCGGCCCGTCGGGCGACGGTGTACTGCGCGGCGGGCGACGCCGTCAGACCGAGCTCGGCGCGCGGGGCCCACTGCGACATCACGAAATTCTTGAAGGCGGTGGAGGCGGGGCGGTGTGAACGGTTGGACCCGCGATCGGCGGTTCCCTGCTCGTCAGGCTGCGAAGTGGAAGTGGGCTCGCTCATACGCCCAGTGTTTCACGCACGCCGCTTGAAGTCCGCAAGCGCCCTGGCGAGCACCCGGTTGAAGGCCGCGGGGGCCTCCGTGTTGACGTCGTGCCCCGCACCGGGGATGACCACGAGCGACCCGTCGTGGGCCGCGGAGAGGTGTCGCTGCTCCTCGATGCGCATGGCGTCGCGGGCGCCGTTGACGAACCAGAGCGGGACCCGTGCGGCGCGTACGTTGGCGATCGAGGACCGCCCGGCGAGATGGGTCAGCGCGTCGGTCACGACGTCCCACGTGGGGCGGTACATCTCCGCGGTCTGGCGCGGCGCGATCTCGATCTGTCGCAGGTCGGAGCCGCCGGGGGCGCTCCGGAGCGGGCGGAGGGGGAGACGCACCGAGGGCACGGAGAGGCGCGCGCGGTGCACGCTCGGGTGCACGACTCGGCCCGTCAGCCGGCGGCCCAGGTAGGCGGCGTTCGCGATGCTCTTCGCGACGTCGCGGTAGAGCCGCACCGGCTTGCCCTTCGGGTCCGAGGTACAACCGGCCGCGAGTACACCCACCAGCCGGTCGGTGACCTCCGGCCGGGCGGCCCAGGCGAGCGAGGTGTAGCCGCCGAGGGACAGCCCCACCAGAGCCACCGGCCCGGACGGGAGGGTGGCGACCGCGTCGTCCAGCGCCTCGAAGGCGCCGTCCATGCTGAACCGGTCGTGGCGGCGCGCACCGTGCGCGGGCAGGTCTACCGCGACGGCCTCGTGGCCGGCAGCACGCACGTGCTCGATCTGGTTCTCCCAGATCGCGCCGGAGCTGCGCACGCCGTGCACGAAGACGACGCTCGTGCGGGCGTCCTGCGGGTTCTGGTTGCTGCTCGTCATCTCTTCGATGATGCGTGACCGGCCGGGGCAGGCGGCGTACGACGGCCGAACGGTCGGTGAACGTGCTGTGTGGGCTTGATGCTCCGCGGTTCGCAGCACCGCGGCCGGGCATCGTGCGGCGGCCCACCTGCCGTCGCGGACGACGGGGGGTGCCGCACCTCACGCCGTCCGCGACGCCGGGTGGGCCGGAGGATCTCTACCCTGGTGGAGTGATCGACCTCCACACGCACTCCACCGCGTCAGACGGCACGGACTCGCCAGCGCGGCTGGTCGAGGTCGCCGCACGCGCCGGTATCACCACGCTGGCCATCACCGACCACGACACGACCTCGGGCTGGCCCGAGGCGGCCGAGGCGGCGGGGCGGTTCCAGATCGGCCTGGTGCGCGGTGCCGAGATCTCGGCGATCGCCCGGACCACCGGCTGGGGCACCGGCGTGCACCTGCTCGCGTACCTGCACGACCCGACCCATCCTGACCTGCTCACCGAGACCGAGCGCACCCGTGACGACCGGACGTCCCGCGCCCGGCGCATGGTGGACCTCCTCGGCCAGGACTACCCGATCACGTGGGACGACCTGCTCGCCCAGACGAAGTCGGGCACGACGATCGGCCGCCCGCACATCGCGGACGCACTGGTGGCGGCAGGTGTCGTGCACGACCGCGACGAGGCGTTCGCCACGATGCTTCGCCCCGGCACGCGGTACTACGTGGGCCACTACGCGCCCGACGCCGTCGCCGCCGTCCGGGCGGTCCGCGCCGCCGGCGGGGTGCCGGTCTTCGCGCACCCGGGGGCGGATGCGCGCGGGCGGGTGGTCCCCGACTCGACCATCGAGGAGCTGGCCGCGGCAGGGCTCGCGGGGCTCGAGGTGGACCACCGCGACCACACCCCGGACGCGCGCCGCAGGCTGCGGGACATCGCCGAGTCGCTGGACCTGCTGGTCACGGGATCGAGCGACTTCCACGGCGCGGGCAAGCGGAACCTCATCGGTGAGAACACGACGGAGCCCGAGGTGCTCGAGGCGATCGCCGCGCAGGGAGCCCTCGAGGTGCTCCGGTGAGCTGGTTCGACGTCGCACTCTTCACCGAGGTGTTCGTCACGCTCTTCGTGATCATGGACCCGCCCGGCACCGTGCCGGTGTTCCTGGCGCTGACCTCCCGGATGACGGCGCACGACCGCAGACGCGCCGCGCGGACCGCGATCTTCGTCGCGTTCGGCGTGATCGTGGTGTTCGCCGTGTTCGGCCAGCTGCTGCTGGAGCACATGGGTATCTCGCTCGCGGCGCTCCAGGCGTCGGGCGGGCTGCTCCTGCTCCTCGTCGCGCTGGAACTGCTCATGGGCAAGATGGACGCCGGCGGGACCGACGCCGGCGGCTCGGCCAAGAACGTCGCCCTGGTGCCGCTGGCGACGCCGCTGCTTGCCGGGCCCGGCACGATCGTGGCCACCATGGTGTTCGTGCAGCAGGGCGTGCACGCCGGGGAGTCCCCGGTGGGGCACTACGCCTCGATCGGCATCGGCATCGTGGCGGTCTGCATCTGCACGTGGGCCGCCATGCGGTTCGCCGGGCTGGTGCACCGGGTGCTCAAGGACTCCGGCGTGACGCTGGTGACCCGGATCGCGGGTGTGCTGCTCGCGGCGATCGCGACCCAGATGATCGCCAACGGCGTCATCGAGTTCGTGCGCACGGTCTGACGCCGGGCGTCCGTCGGGGCGTCCGGCATCGTGCGGTCAGACCCGCCGCGATGTCAGACGTCGATCGTCTCCAGGGTCACCGAGACAGGCTTTTCCGGGACGAGACCCTCGGCCTGCCGCACCTTCTTCTTCATGGGCAGCACGTAGCCGCCGTCCTTGTCGCTCGGGAAGACGGATGTGGTCCAGGTGGTCTTCCCGACCGTCACCCGCACCCGGATCGAACCGAACCCGCGCGGGGGCAGCGGAAGGTCTGCCAGCTCGTCGGAATGGTCGGGTGGCACGGTCACGAACCACCAGGAGTCGGTACGCACCTGCCACTGCCACAGGGGAGCGGTGAACTCGATCTGCACGGGTAGCAACCTACGCCTCACCTCAGACATCGAGCCTGCCGAGACGACGTCTCGACAGGCTCGATCAGGGAACGCGCGGGTCAGCTCTCCGGCTGGCCGCCACGTGTGCGACGGCGGCTGCGGCTCCGGCGGCGGCGCTGGCCGCCGTCCTCGTCGCCGTCCGACGCCGGGCGCTCGTCCGAGGTGACGCTGTCGCTGCCGGCCACGGCGGCGTCGTCCGGCCGCGAGGTGGCACGCGGCTCGCTGTGCGAGCCGCCCTGCCGACCGCCGGAGCGCGGTGCACCGGAGCGCAGGCCGCCCGAGCGGGGTGCGCCGGAGCGTCCGCCGCCGGTGCGCGATCCGCTGTTGCGCTTGCCCGTCTCACCCAGGTCCTCGACGTCCTCGGCGTCCAGCCCTGCGAGGTGCTGCGCGGACCGCGGCAGACGGCCCTTCGTGCCCTCGGGGATGTTCAGGTCCGCGAACAGGTGCGGAGACGTGGAGTACGTCTCGACCGGCTCGGGGTACCCGATCTCGAGCGCCTTGTCGATGAGCGACCAACGCGGCACGTCGTCCCAGTCCACGAAGGTGACGGCGGTGCCCGTGTTGCCCGCGCGGCCGGTGCGGCCCACCCGGTGCAGGTAGATCCGCTCGTCCTCGGGGCACTGGTAGTTGACCACGTGCGTCACGTCGTCGACGTCGATGCCACGGGCGGCGACGTCGGTGGCGACGAGCACGTCGATCTTGCCGTTGCGGAACGCGCGCAGCGCCTGCTCGCGTGCGCCCTGGCCCAGGTCGCCGTGGATCGCGCCGGCCGCGAAGCCACGCGTCTGCAGCTCGTCCGCGACCTTGGCGGCCGTGCGCTTGGTGCGCGCGAACACGATGCTGCGGCCGCGGCCCTCGGACTGGAGCAGACGAGCCAGCACCTCGATCTTGTCCAGGGCGTGGGCCCGGTACACGACCTGCTTGATGTTCTTGACCGTCGCACCCTGGTCGTCCGGCTCGGCGGCCCGGATGTGCGTGGGCTGCTTCATGTAGCGGCGGGCCATGGAGACCACGGCGCCCGGCATGGTCGCGCTGAACAGCATCGTGTGCCGCTGCGCGGGGGTGCGGGCCAGGATCTTCTCGACGTCGGGCAGGAACCCGAGGTCGAGCATCTCGTCAGCCTCGTCGAGCACCACCGTCGCCGCACGGAGCAGCGTCAGGTGGCCCTGGTTGAGCAGGTCGATCATGCGGCCGGGCGTACCCACCACGACGTCGACGCCGGTCTTCATGGCCTCGATCTGCGGCTCGTAGGCACGGCCACCGTAGACCTGGACGATCCGGACGTTGCGCTTGGAGGACGCCGTGCTCAGGTCGTTCGCGACCTGCACCGCGAGCTCGCGGGTCGGGACCACGACGACGGCCTGCGGCTTGCCGGGAGCGACGAGGTCGTCGTAGCCGGGCTCGCCGGGCGCGACGACGCGGTGCAGCAGCGGGACGCCGAAGCCGAGCGTCTTGCCGGTACCGGTCTTGGCCTGGCCGATGATGTCGTGGCCGCTCATCGCGACCGGAAGGGTCATCGCCTGGATCGGGAACGGGTGGGTGATGCCCGAGTCCTTCAGCGCCTCGACGATCTCCGGGCGGACACCGAAGTCCGCGAAGGTCACGTTCTGCGCCTGGATGGCGGACGGGCTGGAATAGTCGGGGCCCGAACCGGTCGTCGGCTCGGGACTTGTCTCGATGACCGCGTCTGCGGCCGGGGTGTCTGTGGTAGTCACTGGCGCCTTCATCTCTCGCGGCGCGGTGGGCCCTCATGGCCCGGCGATCGCGCCTTCGTGCGGCAGCCGATCGTGAAAATCATCGCGCGCCGGGATTGACCCAGGCTGCGCGTCCTGTCGGGGCGGCCTCAGGGGTGAGACCGGAGCACAGGCTCGGGGGTCGGAACGTGACGACCGGGCAACCGATGTACGGCATTCATGGTACGCGCACGATGTTTCCGTGTGGTGAGCGAAACACGTTCAACTGCCCCGTTAGTAATGAACGCCACGTGGCGGACGGCGCGTGCGGGTGTGCCGTCCGCCACATGGCGCGGGGTACAACTCGCTCAGACCGCGCCGAAGCCGACCTTGCGCTGCTCCTCGGAACCGATCTCGACGTAGCCGATCGCGGCGCCGGGGACGATCACTTGGCGGCCACGCGAGTCGGTGAGCTCGAGGGTGCCACCGGTCAGGGCCTTCTTGACGGCAGTCGCGACGGCCTCCGCGCTCTCTTCCGTCTCGACCACGACCTCGCGCGGCAGGTTCTGCACACCGATGGTGACGTCCACGTTTACTCCAGTTCGGTCGGGGATTGCGCCGTGCGCCCGGTGGTCCGGGGGCCCGGCCTGACGATCCTAGTCACGCGGCGGCGCCGTCGGCCCGCGGTTTCGCCGTGAGCCGACACGAGAGGCGGCACATGTCTCCGCGGACCGGGGCGGACCGGGCGGGCCGGGCGGGTCGGGCGGGCCGGCCCCCCTGTGGACAGGGGTCATGGGCGGATGGTCGCGTGCGTGGCACCATGGTCGGCGTGAGCAGACCGTCCTCCCCCCGGCGCGCCGGCAGTCACGCCCGTGGAGGCGCGCCCGCAGGCCTCCTGTCCGAGGGGGTGGCCGCGGGCCGTTCCGCGGCGCGGAAGGTCAAGCGGCGTGCTGCGCAGGACCCCCGGCGCGCGATGGTCGCCCTCGGCCTGTGCCTCACCGTGGGCCTCGGCAGCGGCATGGCGGCCACCATGAGCACGGAGCCGGACGCGTCCGCGGCCGCGGTGGCCGGGGTCGTCGAGGACAGCCTGGGCGCGGAGGCGGCCGCGGCGGTGCGGAACGTGTACGAGGCGGCCAGGTCCGGCGAGCGGACATCGCCCCCCACGACGACGACGTCGCCGGATGCGGCCGCGGAGGCCGGTGCTGCTTCGGGGACCGGGGCCGGCGTGGGCACCGCGGGGGAGGATCTGCCCGAGCCGCCGGCGTCCGACCTGCGCGAGCCCTTGTCCGCGGCTCCGGACGACGGGCCGGTTCCGGAGAAGTCGACGCCGCCCCCGCCGGGTCCGAGTCCCAGCGCGAGCCCTGGCCCGACGGCGGAGCCGGGCTCCGGCCTGATCGGTACGAGGATCGCCGTCGAGGAGAAGCTGTCCGGCAAGCTCGTCGTGGCCAGCGGGTCCCGTCCCGCGCCCACGGAGGGAAAGGTCTGGCGGGTCCAGATCGCCGTCGAGAAGGGTCTGCCGGTGGATCCGGAGATCTTCGCCGAGTCCGTGCTGGCCACCCTGAACGACCCGCGCGGCTGGAACGCCGCCGACGGTTCCACCTTCGCCTGGACCGACTCCGACCGCTACGACGCGCGCGTGGTGCTCGCGAGCCCCGGCACCACCGACCGGCTCTGCCTCCCGCTGGACACGATCGGTGAGCTCTCGTGCGGCATCGAGGAGACCGCGGTGCTCAACTTCAAGCGCTGGGCCACGGGCTCCCAGGCGTGGGAGAACACCGAGCGGTACCGGCAGTACCTCGTGAACCACGAGGTGGGGCACGTGATCGGGTACCACCACGACCTGTGCGCCGGCGAGGGCGAGCACGCGACGGTGATGGTGCAGCAGACCACCACCACGAGCGGCTGCATCCCCGAGCCCTGGCCGGTGCCCGACGCGCCGGCTCCCGCCGCGGAGTGAGTGTCCTTCCACAGGACGAAACGGGCATTGGCGACGGCCCCGCGCGGGGCGTCGGGGAGTGTCAGTGGCTCGTGGTTCGATCGTTCGCGTGACACCGACCCTCGCCCTCGCACCTCGGCTGACGCCACCCGGGCACCGTTCCGACGCTGCCGTCTCCGTGCCGCTCGACGACACCCAGGCGGCTGCCGTCGAGGCTGCTCTGAGCCACCGGGCGACGCTGGTCCTCGGGGCGCCCGGCTCGGGCAAGACGACCGTCACCTGCGAGGTCGCCGTTCGGGCGCTCGACGCCGGCCTGCGGCCGGAGCGCGTGCTGGTCCTCGCGTCGTCCCGCCGGGCCGCGGCGCGGCTACGGGACGAGGTGGCGGCGCAGGCGGGGCGCACGGTCGGTGCGCCGATGGTGCGCACGGCCTCGTCGGCCGCGTTCGCCGTGCTCCACAAGCGCGCCGCGGCGCTCGAGCAGCCGACGCCCACCCTGGTCTCGGGCCCGGAGCAGGACCTGGTGCTCGCCGAGCTGCTCGCCGGTCACGTAGCCGGCGAGGGTCGGCCGCTCGCACTGCCGCCCGGCCTGCCCGAGGAGTCGCTCGGCCTGCGCGGACTCCGCCAGGAGCTGCGTGACCTGCTCATGCGTGCCGCCGAGCGGGGCCTTGGCCCGGTCGAGCTCGACGAGATGGGGCGCGCGAACAACCGCCCCGAGTGGGTCATGGCCGCGCAGATCTACGAGGAGTACCTCGACACGATGGCGCTGCGGCTCGCCACGCCGGACGCCGGGCCGCGCTACGACCCCGCGGTGGTCATCGACGAGGCCGCCGAGTCGCTGCGTTCCTGGGAGGACGAGGTGCCGGGCGTGCCCCGGCCCACGTGGGACCTGGTGGTGGTGGACGACTACCAGGAGGCCACCGCCGCCACCGTCCGGCTCCTGCGCGTGCTGCACGACGACGGTGCGCGCCTGGTCCTGCTCTCGGACCCGGACTCCGCCGTCCAGACCTTCCGTGGTGCCGCACCCGGGCTCACGGGCCGGGCCGCGGCGCCGGCGGGACCCGGTCGCGCCTTCGGCGCGTTCGACGCCGAGACGGTGGTGCTGGGCACGGTCTGGCGGCAGCCGCCTGAGCTGCGTGCGGTCACCCGCGCGGTGACGAACCGGATCCCGGTGTCGGCGAGCGCGCTGCACCGACGCGCGACGGCTTACACGCCTGAGCATGCCGTAGGTACGCCTGCCCTCGACGCACCGGCCGAGGCTCCGGAGACGGGGACGACGGCGAGCACTGGCGGCACGGAGCCGCCCGCGGAGCCCGCGTCGTCCGTCCAGGTGGCCGTGCTCTCGGGCGCGGCCCAGGAGGCGGCCTGGATCGCCCGCGAGCTGCGGGCCGAGCACCTGCTGCGTGGCACGCCGTGGGAGCGGATGGCGGTGATCGCCCGCAGCGGTACACGGCTGGCGGCGCTGCGGCGCGAGCTGGTGTCGGCGTCGGTGCCTGTCGCGCTGCTCGGGTCGGACCTGCCGCTGCGCGACGAGCCCGCCGTGGCGCCGCTGCTGGCGGCCGTGAAGACCTGTGCGGGCGCGCCGCGCGGAAGCCTGGAGGCACTGATCGCCGAGGAGCTCGACGGCGGCGAGCCGGTGCTCGACCCCGAGACGGCGGCGCTGCTGCTCATCTCGCCGATCGGCGGTCTCGACGCCGTGGCGCTCCGCCGGCTGCGGCGCGCGCTGCGGTCGGAGGAGCTGGCGGCCGGCGGAGGCCGCACGTCGGACGCGCTGCTGGTCGAGGTGCTGGCCGACCCGGCACGTGCGGCCCTGCTGCCGACACAGGTGCGGCGCGGGCCGCTCGCCGTGGCCCGGGTCCTCGCCGCAGGGCGAGAGGCCGCGGGGGAGCCCGGCGCCACGGCGCAGACGGTGCTCTGGGCGGTGTGGGCGGCTACCGGTCTGGCGGAGCGGTGGAGCGCCGCCGCCCTCAGCGGTGGTCCGGCCGGGCTGCGAGCGGACCGGGACCTCGACTCCGTGCTCGCCCTCTTCCGCGCGGCGGAGACGTTCGTGGACCGCATGCCGGGCGCCCCGGTCGCTGCGTTCGTCGACTACCTGGCGTCGCAGGACCTCCCGGCGGACTCGCTGGCGGCATCGGCCCAGGGCGCGGGCGCTGTGGAGGCGCTCACGCCTCCGGGCGCCGCGGGGCGCGAGTGGGACGTGGTGGTCGTGGCTGGTGTGCAGGACGGCGTCTGGCCCGACCTGCGCCTGCGTGACTCCCTGCTCGGCTCGCAGGCGCTCGTCGAGCTCATCGCCGGCCGTTCGGAGGACGGGCGGGTCGTCGGCGCGGAGGCTCGCCGCCAGGTCCTCACCGACGAGCTGCGTGCTTTCGCGGTGGCGGTCTCCCGTGCCCGACGGCGCCTCCTCGTCACCGCCGTGGAGGACACGGAGGAGGCCCCCAGCGTGTTCTGCGACCTCGTGTCGCCACGGGACGACGGCGGTGACGGACCGGACCCCCGGCGCGTTCCGGTCGGTCCGCCGCTCGACCTGCGCGGCGTGGTGGCAGCTGCCCGCTCGGAGCTGGTGCGTGCGGCCGCGCTGTCGACGCCGGGCAACCAGCCTGCTGCCGCGCTCCTCGCGGACCTCTCGGCAGCCGGTGTCGCCGAGGCGGACCCGAGCACCTGGTACGGCGTCGCCGGGCTGTCGAGCGAGGTCCCGCTGTGGGGTGCGCAGGACACCGTCACGGTGTCGCCGTCGAAGGTCGAGACGGTGACCACGTGTGCGCTGCGCTGGGCGTTCGAGGCCGCGGGCGGTACCAAGCCGGATGCCACGCACCAGACCCTGGGCACGCTGCTGCACTCGATAGCGCAGAGTTATCCCAAGGGTTCGCTGACCGAGCTGAAGAAGGAGCTGGACCGGCGCTGGCCGGAGCTCGCGCTGCCCGAGGGATGGCCGTCGCTGCAGCTCCGCAAGCGTGCTGAGCGGATGGTCGAGCGGCTCGCCGACTACGTGGCGGACTCGGGGGAGCCGCTGCTCGTCGAGGCCGACTTCGACCTGCAGGTGGGTCGTGCCCGGCTGCGGGGCCAGGTCGACCGCGTCGAGGACGCGGGCGAGGGCAGCGTGACCGTGGCCGACCTCAAGACCGGCAAGTCGGCGGCGAGCAAGGACAAGGCGGCGGAGAACCCACAGCTCGGCGCGTACCAGCTCGCCGTGGAGGAGGGCGCGCTCGATCTGCCGGAGGGCACGGTCAGCAAGGGCGCGAGCCTCGTCTACGTCGGCACCGAGACGGTGTCGGCGAGCGTCCGGAACCAGCCCGCCCTGGTCCCGGACGAGGACGGCAACAGCTGGGCGCGCGACACGGTCGTGGGCGCCGCGGACACGATGGCCGCGGCGCAGTTCGCGGCGAAGAACAACGACCTGTGCGAGGTGTGTGCCGTGCGGCGCTCCTGCCCGCTGCAGCCCGAAGGACGGAAGGTGGTCGAGTGACCAGGCCCGAGCCGGACATCCGGCTGTCCGCGCGTGCGATCGCCCGGCTGCTCGGCCGCCACGAGCCCACGGACGAGCAGGTCCGTGTCATCGAGTCGCCCTTGGAGCCCGCGCTCGTCGTCGCGGGCGCCGGCTCCGGCAAGACCGAGACCATGGCCGCGCGCGTCGTATGGCTCATCGCCAACAAGCTGGTCCAGCCCGAGCAGGTGCTCGGCCTGACCTTCACGCGCAAGGCCGCCGGCGAGCTCACCCAGCGTGTGCAGACTCGCCTGGCCCAGCTCAACCGGGCACTGGGCGAGGAGTCGGGCGAGGCGCTGGCCGGTCTGGACCTCGACCGGCCCACCGTCGCCACCTACAACGCCTACGCCGCCTCCCTGGTCGCCGACCACGGCCTGCGCCTCGGCGTCGAGCCGAGCGCCCGTCTGCTCGGCCAGGCGGAGCAGTGGCAGCTCGCCTCCCAGGTCGTGGAGTCCTGGGACGAGGACCTCGGCACCGACAAGGCGGTCAGCACCGTCACCGGCGCCGTCGTGGCCCTCTCCGGCGCGCTGGGTGAGCACCTCGTCGACCCCGCCGACGCCCGTGACCGCCTGACCGAGATGGCCGAGCACCTCGAGTCCATCCCGCTCGGACCGAAGCAGAAGAAGCGCACCAAGGACGTCGACAAGCTCATCAGCTCGGTCGCCGAGCGAGCCCGGTTCGTGGACCTCGTCGTCGAGTACCGGCGTCGCAAGCGCATCGCCGAGGCACTCGACTTCGGCGACCAGGTGGCCTTCGCCGCCCAGCTCGCCCGCGAGGTGCCCCTCGTGGGCGCCGCCGAGCGCGCACGGTTCGAGGTGGTGCTCCTCGACGAGTACCAGGACACGTCCTACGCCCAGGTCGAGCTGCTGACCGGCCTGTTCGGCGGCGGCCACCCCGTGACCGCCGTCGGCGACCCGCACCAGTCCATCTACGGCTGGCGCGGGGCCTCCGCGGCAGGCCTCGCCCGCTTCCCCGGCCGCTTCCAGCGTGACGACGGCGCCCCCGCCGCCGTGCACTACCTCTCGACGTCGTGGCGCAACGACGCCGCGGTGCTCACCGCCGCCAACATCGTGTCGGGCCCGCTGCGCTCGCGGACCGGTGCGGGCACGAACGTCGAGGTGCCGCCGCTGGACCTGCGTCCAGGAGCCGGCGAGGGCGTGGTGGCGGCGCACGTCGCCGCGACGCTGGAGGAGGAGGCCGAGGCTGTCGCCGAGTGGGTGGCGGCACGCTGGCGCTCCGGCGCGCACCCGGACGGCCGCTCCACCGCCGCCGTCCTCTGCCGCGCCCGAGCACAGTTCCCCATCCTCGAGGTTGCGCTGCGCCGCCGCGGCCTCCCGGTCGAGGTGGTCGGCCTGGGCGGCCTGCTGTCCACGCCCGAGGTGGTCGACGTCGTCGCGCTGCTCCAGGCCGCGCACGACCCGTCGCGTGGTGACTCGCTGCTTCGCCTGCTCACCGGCCCGCGCCTCAACCTCGGGGCCTCCGACCTGCATGCGCTGGGTTCGTGGGCGGCGGACCTGGCGCGGCTGGACGACCCTCGCCGGGCCGCGGCGGCCGCCGCTCCCGTGGACGCCGCGGACGGCTTCGACGGCGAAGCGGTCGACGACCCCCGTGTCGTCGAGGGCGATGTCTCGGACCACCGGTCGATCGTCGACGCGCTCGACGACCTTCCGCCGGTGGGAAAGCCTGCACGTGACGGCCGGGTGCTGTCCGAGGACGCGCACCTGCGTCTGACGGCCCTGGCCCGGCTGCTGCGGGACCTGCGGGGCCTCACGTATCTCTCCCTGCCCGAGCTGGTGGTCCAGGCCGAACGCGCACTCGGGCTCGACGTAGAGGCTGCCACGGCGGCCGCTCTGACGAGCGCCGGCGTCGGGGGTGCGGTGAGCGACCGGGGGCGGGAGCACCTCGACGCGTTCCGGGACGTGGCGGCGTCGTTCGCCCAGTCGTCGGACACGGCGACGCTCGGTGCGTTCCTCGCCTGGCTCGGTGTGGCGGGGGAGAAGGAGCGCGGCCTCGACATGCCGGTGCACGAGCCCGACCCGGACGCCGTCCAGGTGATCACCGCGCACGCCGCCAAGGGTCTGGAGTGGGACGCGGTGGCCGTGGCCGGCCTCGCCGACGGTGCCTTCCCCACGTGGGACCGCGGCTCGCGGTCGGGGGAGTCGTCGTCCGGCTGGCTGTCCGACCTCGGTGAGCTGCCCTATCACCTGCGCGGCGATGCCGACGACCTGCCGGACTTCGCCTGGGAACGGGCCTCTGACACCAAGGACCTCATCGCGCTGCGTGACGAGTTCAAGTACGAGTGCGGCGAGCACCGCCTCGCCGAGGAACGTCGGCTGGCATACGTCGCGTTCACGCGTGCCCGGCGCGAGCTCTTCCTCACCGCGTCCTGGTGGGGCACGGCGAGCCGCCCGCGCGGCCTCTCGCCGTTCCTCGCCGAACTGGCCGACGCCGGTCTGGTCGCCACCGACCTCTGGGCACCCATGCCGGCCCCGGATGCCGAGAACCCGCGCAACGCCGAGGAGCTGACGGCGGTCTGGCCCGCACCGGACAGTGGCCGCGACCAGGCCGGCACCGGGCAGGACGCCGCCGGCGGGCAGCTCCTGACCGCGCGCGACGTCCTGCGCGCCACGGCCGGACTCGTGGACGAGGCGGCCGAGGAGCGCCTGGTCGCGCTCGCCGCCATGCGCCTCCCGGCTGATGCGCTCACCGCACCGCGGGGTGCGGTCACCGATGCCGCCGGCCATGACCTGGTCGACCTCGCCCGCATGCTCCTTGCGGAGCGCGACCGGCACGCGGACCGGGAGGTCGCGTTCCCGGCCCACGTGTCAGCGTCCGGCCTGGTGCGGCTCGCCGCGGACCGAGGGGCGTTCGCCCTGCAGCTCCGCCGTCCGGTGCCGGTGCAGCCGACCGTGCACGCTCGCCGAGGCACCCGGTTCCACGAGTGGGTCGAGCAGTTCTTCACGTCGGCCACGCTGCTCGACGTCGACGACCTGCCCAGCGCCGAGGACGACGACCTCCCCGAGGACACCGACCTCGACAAGCTGCGCGACACGTTCCTGGGTTCGGAGTGGTCGGCTCGTACGCCCATCGCGGTGGAGGCCGACGTCGAGACGCCGGTGGCCGGGGTCATGCTGCGCTGCCGCATGGACGCCGTCTTCCGGGACCCGGCCGTCGGTCCGGACGCCGTGGTGGTCGTGGACTGGAAGACGGGGCGCGAGCCGCTCGACGCCGCGGCCCGGACCGCCCGCGAGGTGCAGCTCGCCGTGTACCGGCTGGCGTGGTCCCGCTGGACGGGCCTGCCGCTGGACCAGGTGAGCGCCGCGTTCTACTACGTGGGCTCGGACACCACGGTCCGGCCGGAGCGCCTGCTCGACGAGGCGGAGCTGGAGGCGCTCATCCGGGGCGAGCAGGTCGGATCGGACGGTCGGTAGAACGTCAGGTGATCCAGTTCGGAATGCCGATCACCTGACCTTCTGCCGACCGACCGCTACGCCCCTTCTTCGAGCGTCGCCTCGTCCAGGTCCCGCAGCATCGACGTGGCGTCCTCGACGACCTCGGGCAACCGGTGCCGCACACCGTGCAGCAGCCACCGCGCGAGCGCCAGCTCGCCCACGAGCATCGCGCGCTCCGCGAGCCGTGAGTCGCTCAGCTCCGTGCGCCGCAGCTGGTACGCCTCCATGATCGAGTCGACGGCTTCGAGCGGGGCCGCCGCGATGAGCCAGGCGAGGTCGTCGGCAGGGTCCGCGACGCGGGCCTCCGACCAGCCGGAGATCGCGACGACGCGCTGCCGGTCCACGAGCAGCTGGTCGGGCGCCAGGTCACCGTGCGCGACGACCGGCTTGAACTTCCAGAGGGACACGTCCTCGAGCGCCGTCTCCCAGCGCCGTAGCAGTGTGGGCGGGATCCGCCCGGTCTTCGCGGCCTCGTCCACCTCGGTGAGGCGACGCTCGCGGTACTCGGACGCCGTGTAGCTGGGCAGGCCGCAGGTCTCGACCACCGAGGTCGGCAGCTCGTGGATGGCAGCGATGGCGCGGCCGAGGTCGGCGGCGAGCCCGGGGCCCGGCTCCAGCGACTCGACGTCGAGGTTGCTGCCGATGATCCGCCGGTGCACCACCGCCCGGCCACCCTCCGGCAGCAGCGCGTAGCCCGCCACCTGCGGCACCACGAACGGGAGCACGCCGGTGTCGATGTACAGCCGGAGGGCGTCCAGCAGCTCGATCTCGGCCTCCAGAGCCGCGCCGGCCACCGTGGTGCGCGGCGCGCGCACCACCCACTCCTGGTCGTCCTGTCCCGTGACGACGGCGACGTCGTAGTCGCCCGAGACGTCGCCGACGCGGACCGACTGGGCGTCGAGACCGGGCACGGCTGCAGTCGAGAGGGCGGCGAGAGCGAGGGGCGAGCGGGACACGTGCTCACCGTATTGCAGTGTCCGCGGTGCCATGGCACAGGGCGAAGGTGTGTCCCCGCTCCCGCACGGCCCGGAGAGGCGCGTGACGCCGCCGAGGGGGTGCACCGGCGACGCCACGCGTCATCTCTTGATCAGGCTCTTCTGGCGGGACCCGGCAGCACTACGCACGTGCCGTCTTACGCGGCCGAGCGCACGCGAGGGCGTGGCTCACACCGACGGTGAGGAGCAGACCACCCGCCCACCACACGCCGAGCACGAGCAGTCCCGGACTGAGCGTGGACTCGATCACCAGCGCCACACCGACGGCGGCCAGGACGATGCCGGCCCACGACTTCCCGAGAGCGATCAGCACACCGAGCAGGAGGAACGCGACGGTGTAGAGCACGACCTCGACCGTCACGTCCCAGCTGCCGGCGAGCCCGCCGACCAGGGCCAACGATGCGGGCAGAGCCGTGAGTACGCCGGCGGTGATGCGCCAGCCGGCCGCCGGCCGACCGTTGCGGGCGATGACCGGCACGATGAGCGCCGCCCACGTGAGCATGGCGCTGGGGAGGAAGAAGTAGAGGTCGTACATGTTCTCGAAGACGGCGAAGCTCACCACCGTCAGTACGATCGCCGCCGCCATGGTGGCGATCCTGCGGGCCCGCGCCGGCACGAGGATCGGCAGCACTGCGATCAGCGCGGGGACGAGGTGAAGCAGCACGATCTCGAAGCCCGGCTCGTCGAACTCGTCGCCGCGGGTGTCAGGCAACAGGTACGTCACGAACATCGCGGTGAAGACCGCGACACCGGTCGCGAGCCACTGCAGGATGCGCCACATGCGGTCGGTCCGGCCGGGCTCGTGGCCCAGTTCGGCGCGTACCCGTTCGGTGAACGTCGCGGGGTCGCCGAGGCCCTCGGCGGCCTGCTCCGGGGAGCGGCCCGCGTCCGCGGCCTCCGCGAAGTGGGCCCGGACGTCGTCGAGCACCGCGTCACGCTGTTCGGGGGTGAGCGCCTTCAGGCGCTTGCCGGCGTCGCGGAGGTAGGCCCTTTCGATGCTCGCGTTCATCTCGGTCTCCTCAGGCATGGTGGTCCCCTCGTTCATCGTGGTCTTCTCTGTCGTCGTGGTTTCCTCAGTCATCGCGATCCCTCCAGCAGGGCGTTGACCTCTGCGGCGAGCGACGTCCAGACCTGTGCGAAGGCCTTGAGCTGGTCGGTGCCGTCGTCGGTGATGGCGTAGTAGCGGCGAGGGCGTCCGGTGCCGGACGCGTCCCATCGGGGCTCGACGAGCCCGTTCTCGCGCATGCGGGCCAGCAGCGGGTACAGGCTGCCCTCGCTCGCGATGAGCCCGCGCGTGGTGAGGTCGTCGGCCAGCTCGAGGCCGTACTTCTCGCCGTGGGAGAGCAGCGCGAGCACGCAGTACTCGAGCACTCCCTTGCGGAGGTTCGTTGCGATGCGCTCTTCGGTCATGACGGGAACCGTAACCTTGCGTAGCAAGACTTGCAATACAAGTCTTGCTAGGCAAGGTCCATGCTCGCCGCGCCGGTGTGCCGTCCGCACGGCCGGGATTCGGGGGCGGGAGCCGGCGGCTAGGGTCAGTCCTGTGCCAGATCTCGACCTCCCGTTCGCCCGTGCCGCCCACTACCGCGCCGCGCACCGCCGCGCCGAGCCCGGCCTCGTCGGCGACCTCCTCAAGGAGCACGGCACCAAGGTGCTGGTGGTGCGCGGCAACCGGGCGGCGATCGCCCGACAGCGCGTCGCGCTCCTCCCGCCCGACGACGTCGCGCACCTCGGCGTCGGCCTCCACCTCTTCCTCGGGGAGGCCGAGGGGGTCGCGTACCTCGCCGCGGTCCTGGCTGACGCCGACGCCGAGCCCGACCTCGACGTCGAGTGGGCGGGCCTGCGCAACTTCGACGAGCCGGACCTGGAGCAAGGGCTCGTCGTCGAGGCCATCGCCCTGGCCCAGTGGCACGCCGTCAACACCCACTGCCCGCGGTGCGGCACGCGGACCGAGGTGACGCAGGGTGGCTGGGTGCGACACTGCCCGACCGACGGCACGAACCAGTTCCCCCGGACGGATCCCGCGGTGATCATGGCGATCACCGACGTCGACGACCGCTTGCTCCTGGCCCGCGGCCCGCAGTGGGGGCCGGGTCGCCGGTCGGTGCTCGCCGGCTTCGTGGAGCCGGGTGAAGGGCTCGAGCAGGCGGTGGTGCGCGAGACGATGGAGGAGGTCGCGGTCGTCGTCGACCCCGACTCGATCGAGTACCGCGGCAGCCAGTCCTGGCCGCTGCCGGCGTCGCTCATGCTCGGCTTCCGTGCCCGCGCGACCAGCACGCGCCTCGTGCGTCAGGAGGACGAGATCGCCGAGGCCGACTGGTTCACGCGCGAGGAGATGGCCGCGGCTGTCGCCGACGGCCACCTGGGTCTGCCCGGGCGGGCCTCGATCGCCCGCTCCCTGATCGAGGACTGGTACGGCGCCCGCATCGAGGACTGAGCTGGCAACGACTGGAAGCTGATGGTCGGCAGAACGTCAGATGGTCGGCACCTCGAACCGCCGACTACCTGACGTTCTGCCGACCACCCAGCCCGGCCCAGCCCCGGTCAGTTCGCCAGGGCTAGGCGGACGTCCGCCAGGCTGGGGTTGGTCGCCGCCGAGCCGTCGGGGTAGATCACCGTGGGGACCGTCTGGTTGCCGCCGTTGACCTGCTCGACGTAGGCCGCCGCTTCCGGGTGCTGCTCGATGTCGATGACCGTGTAGCCGATGCCCTCCGAGTCGAGCTGCGTACGCAGCCGACGGCAGTACCCGCACCAGGTGGTCGAGTACATGAGGACCGTGCCGTCCGCGGGAAGGGGCGGGCCGGCCGGCGTGGTCGTCTCGGACATCAGTACTCCTTGTCAGTGGGTGCTGCGAGAATCGCAGACGATGCTCACCCAGACCAACTCCGCCGCCGGTTCGAATCATCCTGGACCGATGAGCCCCGACGCGATCCTGAACGCCCTCGACCCCGAGCAGCGTGAGGTGGCCCTCGCGCTCACCGGCCCGGTCATGGTGCTCGCGGGTGCGGGCACGGGTAAGACCCGCGCCATCACCCACCGCATCGCGTACGGGGTCCGCATCGGCGTGTACCAGCCGACCAGCGTGCTGGCCGTGACGTTCACGGCCCGCGCGGCGGGAGAGATGCGCACCCGCCTGCGTGAGCTCGGCGTGCAGGGGGTGCAGGCCCGCACGTTCCACTCCGCGGCGCTGCGCCAGCTCGGCTACTTCTGGCCCCGCGTCGTGGGTGGCGCTCCGCCCCGGTTGCAGGAGCACAAGGCGCCGGTCATCGCGGAGGCGGCACGCCGGCTCGGTCTCAGCGTGGACCGTGTGGCCGTCCGCGACCTGAGCAGCGAGGTGGAGTGGGCAAAGGTCTCGCTCATCGCGGCGGACGACTACGAGAAGGCGCTGGAGGTGACCGGCCGCGAGTCGCCGTCGGGCTACGACCCCCAGACGGTGTCGCGCCTCATCACCGCCTACGAGGACGTGAAGACAGAGCGCGAGGTCATCGACTTCGAGGATGTGCTCCTCATGCTCGGCGACATGCTGAACAGCCACAAGATCGTGGCGGACGAGGTGCGCTCGCAGTACCGGCGGTTCGTCGTGGACGAGTACCAGGACGTCTCGCCGCTCCAGCAGTTCCTGCTGGACCAGTGGCTCGGGGGCCGCAAGGAGCTCTGCGTGGTGGGCGACCCGTCGCAGACCATCTACTCCTTCACCGGCGCCTCGCCGCGCCACCTCCTGGAGTTCCGGCGTACCTACCCGGACGCGCAGGAGATCCGCCTCGTGCGGGACTACCGCTCGACGCCGCAGGTGGTGAACCTCGCCAACCAGGTGCTCAAGCGTGCGGGTCGCGGCGGCGGCGCGCAGCAGGCGCTCGAGCTCGTCGCGCAGCGCAAGCCCGGCCCGCCGGTCGGCTTCGTGGCGTACGACGACGACGAGGCCGAGGCGAAGGGCATCGCCACCCGGGCGGCCCGGCTGATCCAGTCGGGTGTGCGTCCGAGCGAGATCGCGGTGCTGTACCGCACGAACTCGCAGTCGGAGGCCTTCGAGGCCGCGTTCGCCGACGCCGGGGTGGGCTACCTCGTGCGCGGCGGCCAGCGGTTCTTCCAGCGCAAGGAGGTGCGCGACGCGCTGCTGCTGCTACGTGGCGCCGCCCGCTCGGCCGACCCGGCGCTGCCCATGCCGGACCAGGTGCGCGACATCCTCGCCGCCGCGGGTTGGGCCGACCAGCCGCCCGCCGCACGCGGCGCCGCGCGGGAACGGTGGGACGCGATGCAGGCCCTCGTCTCGCTCGCCGACGACCTGGCCGCTGCCGCGACCCAGGAGAGCCCCGCGACCGTCGCGGCGCTCGTCGCCGAGCTCGACGAGCGCGCCGCTGCGCAGCACGCACCCACGGTCGAGGGCGTCACGCTCGCCTCGCTGCATGCGGCGAAGGGCCTGGAATGGGACGCCGTCTTCCTCGCCGGCATGAGCGAGGGGCTGATGCCCATCTCGCTGGCGGAGACCGACGACGCGGTCCACGAGGAACGCCGGCTGCTGTACGTCGGGATCACTCGCGCCCGCGAGCATCTGGAGCTCTCGTACGGGCGTGCGCGGAACCCGGGCGGGCGCGCCACGCGCAAGCGCACCCGGTTCCTCGACGGGCTGTGGCCCGACGATCCGCGCTCACCCAGGAGCCGGAGCGTGCCGAAGGGGCAG
This sequence comes from Promicromonospora iranensis, assembly GCF_028994775.1. GTDB lineage: Bacteria > Actinomycetota > Actinomycetes > Actinomycetales > Cellulomonadaceae > Promicromonospora > Promicromonospora iranensis_A. The sequence continues at coordinate 324,765 of NZ_JAJQMN010000008.1, forward strand.
GCCCGGGCTCACCTGACGGGCGAGCACGACGTCGCGTTGTTCGACGCCCTGCGCGACTGGCGCCTCGAGGTGGCGCGAGAGACGGACAAGCCTGCGTACACGGTGCTCACCGACGCGACACTGGCGGCCATCGCGGAGATCCGACCTTCGGCCATATCCGAACTCGCTCGCGTGGACGGGATAGGACCCGCGAAGATCGACAGGTACGGGGCCACGATCCTCGCGATCGTGGCGAGTGCACCGGGCGCGTCGCGTTCCTGAGCTGGTCTGTCAGGTGGTCCGGTGAGGGAACTTTCGAGTGGCTCGGGGGTCCCGGGACGGCTGCCCAGCCGGCCGTTTCGGGACCGGCGAAAAACTTCTCAAGAAAGTTTGGAAAAAGAGTTGGCTCGCCCCGGCGGCCCGGCATAGTGTTCACATGTCCCTGACGGCAGTGGGCGAGACCTTAAGGTCTGGCCCGGATTCGAGTGAGGAGGTGGGTGTCTTGGAGATGAACCAGATTTCGCAGGCAGATCTGCAGGTGTGCGCGTACGTGCTCGGCAACGAGCAGGTCCCGGCAACCGGCGCAGCTCTGTCTTTCCGCGTGCGCACTCACCGCGGAGGCAGCAAGCCGTCCGCTCTCGCACCCGACTCCGCATCTCCAGGAGACTCGCCGGTCTAACGACCGAGTCATCCAGGCCGCGGAGTCCATCTAGGACCCGCGGCCTTCATTCTTGCCCGGAGACCCGGCCCCCACAGGGCCGGCCGGCAGGGATCTAGCCCGGGGTCCTGTTCCCCCAGACGTTCACCGACGACGTTCATCCATACAGGACACAGGAGACAACCGTGCGCCTCACTGCGCTCCTCGACACTCTTCCCCAGGGCGGCTCGGGCCCCTGGGACCCGCCTCAACACCCCGCCACGAGCGGGACCGGTTCGGACTCGGCGGAGTTCAACCGGCTGATGGACACACTGCTGCCGTGCCGTACCAACGACCCGGAGCTGTGGTTCGCCGAGCACAGCACCCAGGTGGAGCAGGCCAAGGCCCTGTGCCGCACCTGCCCCCTGATGCAGGGCTGCCTCGCCGGCGCTCTCGAGCGCAACGAGCCCTGGGGTGTCTGGGGCGGCGAGGTCTTCGTCGACGGCGCCGTCGTCGCTCGTAAGCGTGGCCGTGGCCGGCCGCGCAAGTCGGAGAACGTCGCCGCTGCCTGATCCGCCGTGCGGGGTGCGGGCTGTCCGTCGGGCCGATCGGCCTCGAACGACGAACAGCCCGCACCCGACGGGGTATCAGACGTCAGGCCGGCAGGACCACGCACCCGCAGCGCGGGTGCGGCTCCGCCGGCCGGGCGCGGGGGAGCCCCGCCGGGAGCGAGATCTCCAGGCACGCACCGACCGCCGCGGGCCGGTGCCCGTCCAGCTGGGCGAGCACCTGGCCCGCGGCTGTCGCCGCTGCGACGGCGGCGAGCGTCGCCTCGTGCGTCGGCTCCGCCACCTTGCGCAGCTGGGTGGCCAGCGCCGGCCACTCCCGGTCGGCGTCGGCGTGGGCCAGGTCCACGCACGTCACGCACGCCGACCGGCCGGGCCGAACGAACGGCCCCACCACCACGTCCGCCTCCCGCACCACCACCGGCAGGTGCGGCACACCGAGGCCGAGCAGGCGCCGGTATCGAGCCGGGTGCGCGGCATGCGGCTCGGTGACCACGACGACGTCCAGGTCTGTCGCGTCGAGCCCCGCCCCACCCGCCCTGCTGCTGTCCACCCGCACCGTCACACGCGGGGCGCGTTCGGCCAGCAGGGACCGGACGGCGTCGTCCCGCGCCTGCCCGACGTCGACCGCCCGCAGGCCGCCCAGCCCGACGTCGGTGACCTGTACCGGCAGCGGGTCGTGCAGCAGCAGCCCGCCGACGCCCGCGGTCGCCAGGTGCAGCGCGACCGCCGTGCCCAGCCGCCCGAGACCGACGACACCGACCACCCGCCGCGCGCGGTCGGCGAGGGTGGCGAGCCCCGCGCCGTCGGGCCGCAGCATGCCGAGCACCGTCGCGTCGGCCGCGCCGTCGGCCGGGGCCGTGACCACGCCGACCGTACCCGGCACGGGGACGAGCACTCCCGCCCGGACCAGGGCGGTCATGATCTCGTCGCGCCGTTCCGCGGGAACGCCGCAGCGCGCCGCCGACTGCTCGACCGTCACGTGCCGCCTCTCGGCGATCTCCTCGAGCCACGTCTCCTCGGCCGGGGTGAGCCCCGACAGCACGAACGACCAGCGCGGGTCGGAACCGCACTGCACCTGGCCGCCGCCGCGGCTGAGCACCGGTGTGCCGGGCCGCAGCCGGAGCAGAGGAGGGGAATTCATGCGGACAACCATGCCCGACGGCGGTGCGCGCCTCCGGCCCTCGTCCACAGTTCCAGAGGTATATCCAAAGCAGGTCGGGGACTGGAAGTTCCCGTGTGCGCCCAGAGCCAAATGGACGGCGCAGATCTTGCGGACCCGGTTACGGTGACTCTATGAGCGACCAGCACCAGCCCGGCGATAACCCCCAGTCGTGGGAAGACATGCTGCGCTCCATGCTCGGCGACGGCGCAGACGAAGTGATGGCCGAGATGCGCGAGCGTGGCATCGACCCGACCGCCCTCGGCGGACCGCCCGACCCGGTGATGATGCAGTACGCGCTCGCCCAGGTGCAGAAGATGCTCTCGGCCGAGGGCACCGGACCGGTCAACGCCGACGTCGCGCACGACGTGGCGCGGCAGGTCGCCGTGAGCAAGGGCGACCCGTCGCTGACGGGAAAGCAGGCCAAGGAGGCCATCGACGCGCTGGCCGTGGCCGAGCTCTGGCTCGACGCCGTCACCGACCTCCCGCCCGCCGGTGGGACGCGGCGCGCCTGGAACCGGTCCGAGTGGGTCGAGGCCACGCTCCCGGTGTGGAACGAGCTGGCGGCTCCCGTCGCCTCCTCCGTCTCGGAGGCGCTGGCGACGGTGCTGCGTGACCAGCTCCCGGAGGGCATCGACGATGGTGAGGCCATTCCGGGGATGCCCGCCGGCGTGCTGCACGGGCTGGGCGGTGCGCTCGACCCGGCCCAGATGATGCGCCGGCTCGGCTCCGCGGTGTTCGGCATGCAGGTCGGCCAGGCCGCCGGAACGCTCTCGCACGAGGTGTTCGGCGCCACCGACGTCGGCCTGCCGCTGCTCGACAGCTCCGACACCGTGCTGCTGCCCACCAACGTGGCCGCGTTCGCAGAAGGGCTGGACGCCCCGCTCGAGGAGGTCCGGCAGTTCCTCGCGGTCCGTGAGGCCGCGCATGCGCGCCTGTTCACCCATGTCCCGTGGCTCCGGTCGCACCTGTTGTCGATCGTGGAGCGCTACGCGCGCGGCATCACCATCGACCTCGACGCGCTCGAGTCCCAGGTCCGCGACATCGACCTCGCCGACTCCGACGCGCTGCGCAGCGCTCTGTCCGGTGGGGTGTTCGGGCTGCAGAACACGGACGAGCAGAAGTCGGTGCTGCTGAACCTGGAGACCACCCTCGCCCTCGTGGAGGGCTGGGTCGACGAGGTCAGCGCCATGGCCGCCCTGCCGCACCTGCCGCACGCCATCCCGCTGCGCGAGATGATCCGACGTCGGCGCGCCGCGGGCGGACCGGCCGAGCAGACGTTCTCGACGCTGGTCGGGCTGGAGCTGCGCCCGCGCCGGTCGCGCGACGCGGCGACCCTGTTCTCGATAGTGGCCCGCGCCCAGGGACCGGAGGGGCGCGACGCCGTGTGGGACCACCCCGACCTGCTGCCGGGTACCCGGGACCTCGACGACCCGTCGGGCTACCTGGTGCGCCGCGAGGCGGCGGAGAACGAGCACGCCGACGTCGACGCGGCGCTCAAGGAGATCTTCGGCGAGGACCCGCTCATCGGCGAGACCTCGACCGGGGACAGCGCCGTCCAGGACGGTCCTGCCGAGGACGCCCCGACAGAGGACTCACCGGTCGAGGACGCCCCGACCGAGGACGGTTCAGGCAAGGACAACCCGTCCGAGGATCCGAAGTAGTTCTCGGACGCCGCGACCGCCGACGTCAGTCGTCGTCTCCGTCGTCCGAGGTGATCTGACCCGGGTCGTCCTGGGCGAACGACGCGCCCTCGAGGAAGCCGCGCGCCCGGTCGGTCTTGGGGTAGACCTCGAGGATCCGCCAGAACTCCGGGCCGTGGCCCGCGTGCAGCAGGTGCGCCAGCTCGTGCAGCAGCACGTAGTCGAGCACCCAGGACGGCATGCCCTGGACGCGGGTCGAGATGCGGATGGAGCCGTCGAGGAGCGTGCACGAGCCCCAGCGACGGCCCTGGTTCGACGACCAGCGCACGCTGGACGGCCTGGCCCTGCCGTCGAGGTACTTGGCGGAGAGCTCCCCGGCGCGGTCCATGAGCTCCTGGTCGGACGGGCGGCGGCGCCGCTCCTTGTCCTCGAGCCGCGCGACCATCTTCGCCACCCACTCTCGTTCCTGAGCCCGAGAGAAGCGCGCAGGAATGGCGACGATGGTTCGTCCACCGTCGCGATATGCGCTCACCGTGGCGGTGCGACGGCGGCTCCGGCGCACCTCCACGGACGTCAGGGCGTCGTGGGCCACGGCACGACCGTAGCGTGTTATCGGCGTGACGTGGGGTATAACACACCGTTCAAGTGGAAAATCTTTGCACGACGGCGTAGTGGTTGGCGTGGCGCGATCAGGTGCCCGCGTCGCCGTCGGGCAACATTCACGGAAACCTCAGCCAAGTGAGGAATGATGGGCCGGTGACCGATATGCGCGACCGCCAGCACGCCCCGCAACCCGAGCCGTCACCCTTCGACGACTCGCCGGTCGTGGTCGCCCCCGTCACGCGCCGCACCGTGACGCTGGGCGTGTCCTTGCTGCTGACAGCCGTTCTCTCCGCAGTGGCACTGGTGGTGCCGACGCCGTACGCGATGCGCTCGCCCGGGCCGACCGAGGACACGCTCCAGCGGAACCTGATCCAGATCGAGGGCGCCCGGACGTACGAGTCGACGGGCGAGCTGCGCCTGACGACGGTCTCGGTGCTGGGCGGACCGGGGTACCCGATGCTGTCCGGTCAGGTGATCCAGGGCTGGCTCGACCCGCAGCGCTCGGTGCTGCCCGTGGAAGCGATCTTCCCCGAGGCGACCACCAAGGAGCAGCAGCAGGAGCTCAGCCAGGCCGAGATGGTGTCGTCGCAGGAGTCGGCCACGGCGGCCGCGCTGACCGAGCTCGGCTACGACGTGCCGGCCGTGCTGGACGTGGCGGGTACGGAGCCGGGTTCCGGGGCCGAGGGCAAGCTCAACGAGGGCGACGTCATCGTCGAGTTCCAGGGCGAGCCGGTCGGCACCTACGCGGACCTGATCGACGGCCTGGCCGAGACGAAGCCGGGCGACGACGTGACGCTCGGCGTGCAGCGGGGCAAGCGCACGACGGACGTGGACATCACCACCTCGGGCAACGGTGAGCGGGCGGTGCTCGGCGTCTTCATCGACCCGCACTACGACTTCCCCGTGGACGTCTCCATCGAGATCGAGAACATCGGCGGACCCAGCGCGGGCACCATGTTCGCGCTCGGCATCATCGACAAGCTGACGTCCGAGGACGAGGCGAACGGCCAGGTCATCGCCGGTACCGGGACGATGAGCCCCGAGGGCACGGTGGGCCCCATCGGCGGCATCGAGCAGAAGCTGTACGGGGCCGTCCGGGACGGTGCCACGTGGTTCCTCGCCCCGGCGGACAACTGCCCCCAGGTTGTCGGCAGCGTGCCTGACGGGCTGGACGTCGTGCGGGTGGCGACCCTGGCCGAGGCGCGCGACGCCGTCGAGCAGATCGGGCGGGGCGAGGGCAGCGACCTCCCGACGTGTTCCTGACCTCCCGGTGCAGATGTTGACCGTGTGTTGTACATCTGGAGGATGTGGGAACCTTGTGCCGGGAACCTTGAGCAGAGCCCGGCCGTTCCACCTGGGTACGGCCCAACCATTTGATGACGTGAGGTAACGCAGTCGTGTCCTTCGCCGCAGCACCTCGCCGCCCTTCCGGCGGCGCCCCCCGAGCCCGACGCCGCAGTCCGCTGGGGGTGGCGATAGTCGCGGTCGCCGCCGTGATCGCGGCCCTGCTTCTCCTTGCCCAGTTCTGGACCGAGGTGATGTGGTTCGGACAGCTCGGGTTCTCCCGGGTGATCTGGACCGAGTGGGGCATGCGCGCCGCCCTGTTCGCCGCAGGGTTCGTGATCATGGCCGGCGCCGTGTTCTGGTCGTTCACCGCGGCCTACCGGTCCCGACCCATCTACGCGCCGAGCACCCCCGAGCAGGCGACGCTCGACCAGTACCGCGAGGCGGTCGAGCCGCTGCGCCGGGTCGTCATGATCGCCGCGCCGGTCCTCGTCGGCTTCTTCGCGGGTGTCGCCGCGTCCGCCCAGTGGCGCACGGTCCTGCTGGCGTTCAACAGCGAGCCGTTCGGCCAGGTCGACCCTGAGTTCCAGATGGACCTCGGGTTCTTCGTCTTCCTGCTGCCGGCGCTGCGGTTCACCGTCGGGTTCCTCATCTCGGTTGTGGTGATCGCGGGCATCGCAGGGCTGGTCACGCACTACCTGTACGGCGGCCTCCGGGTCGGGCCGGCCGCTGCGGGCGGTCCGCGTACCACCACCGCCGCGCGCGTCCACCTGGCCGTCATCGGCGCCGTCGGTCTGCTCCTGATCGCCGCCAACTACTGGCTGGACCGGTACTCGCTCCTGACGAACACCGGCGACCGGTTCGACGGCGCCTCGTACTCCGACGTGCACGCGGTGATCCCCGCCAAGGGCATCCTCACCGTGGTCGCGATCTTCGTTGCCGCGCTGTTCATCGTCACCGCGTTCCGTGGCGACTGGCGCCTCCCGGCGATCGGCGTCGGCCTCATGGTCGTGTCCGCCATCGCCATCGGCGGCATCTACCCCGCCGTCGTGCAGCGCTTCCAGGTGAACCCGAACGCCCAGGAGCTGGAGTCCGAGTACATCCAGCGCAACATCGACGCGACGTTGTCGGCGTTCGACATCGGGGACGTCGAGAAGGAGCAGTACGACGCCACGACCGAGGCGGAGGAGGGCGCGCTGCGGTCGGACGCCGAGACCGCCGCGTCGATCCGCCTGCTCGACCCGCAGATCGTGTCGCCGTCGTTCCGTCAGCTGCAGCAGAACAAGCAGTACTACAACTTCGACGACTCGCTGTCGGTAGACCGCTACGAGATCGACGGCGAGTCCCGCGACACCGTGATCGCGGTGCGTGAGCTCAACCTCGACGGCCTCGGCCAGGACCAGCGCAACTGGGTCAACGACCACACCGTGTACACGCACGGCTACGGCGTCGTGGCAGCGTTCGGTGAGCAGCCGGGCCCGGACGGACGCCCCGCATTCTTTGAGGGCGGTATCCCGTCGCAGGGTGCTATCTCGGACATCGAGGAGGGTTACGAGCCGCGCATCTACTTCAGCCCGAGCACCGACACCTACTCGATCGTGGGGGCTCCCGAGGGCACGGAGGCGTGGGAGCTCGACTACCAGGCCGACGACCAGGAGAACGGTGGTCAGGTCAACACGACCTTCACCGGTGACGCAGGGCCGGACATCGGGTCCTTCGGGAGCAAGCTGCTCTACGCGCTGAAGTTCGGTGAGGAGCAGCTGCTGTTCTCGGACCGTGTGACGAGCGAGTCGCAGATCCTCTACGACCGTGACCCGCAGCAGCGCGTCAGCAAGGTCGCACCGTGGCTCACGCTCGACAACAAGGTCTACCCGGCCGTCGTCGACGGCCGTGTGAAGTGGATCGTCGACGCGTACACCACCACGGACGCGTACCCGTACTCCGCGTCGACCCCGCTCGACGAGGCGGTCGCGGACACGCTGACCACCCAGGCCGGCGCCCCGATCGAGCTGCCGGAGGAGGTCAACTACATCCGTAACTCGGTGAAGGCCACGGTTGACGCCTACGACGGGTCGGTCGACCTGTACGCGTGGGACGCCGAGGACCCGATCCTCAAGGCATGGACCAACGTCTTCCCGACGTCGATCAAGCCGATGGACGAGATCTCCGGTGATCTGATGAGCCACCTGCGCTACCCGGAGGACCTGTTCAAGGTGCAGCGCACGCTGCTCAGCCAGTACCACGTGACGGACTCGGCCGAGTTCTTCTCGGGTCAGGACTTCTGGAACAACCCGACGGACCCGACGTCGGACGCGGCCACCGCGCCGCTCCAGCCGCCGTACTACCTGACCCTGCAGATGCCGGGGCAGGAGGAGTCGGCGTTCTCGCTGACGTCGACGTTCATCCCGGGCGGTAACACCGACCGCGAGGTGCTCACAGGCTTCCTCGCCGCGGATGCCGATGCCGGCAACACGGCCGGCGAGGTGGCCGAGGACTACGGCAAGCTGCGCCTGCTGGAGCTGCCACGAGACACGACGGTGCCCGGCCCGGGTCAGGTCCAGAACAACTTCGACTCGAACCCGACGATCTCCGAGCAGCTCAACATCCTGCAGATCGGTGCGTCCACGGTGCGGCGCGGCAACCAGCTGACGCTGCCGGTCGGTGGCGGTCTGCTGTACGTGCAGCCGGTGTACATCCAGTCGACCGGTGGTACGCAGTTCCCGCTGCTGCGCAAGGTGCTGGTGGCCTTCGGTGACGACATCGGCTTCGCCGACACGCTCGACGAGGCTCTGGACCAGGTGTTCGGCGGTGACTCGGGCATCGAGGCCGGTGACGCGGGTACGGCCGAGGACCAGGCGCCGATCGCTCCGCCGGACGGCGAGGCGGAGCCGGGCACGGAGCCCACTACCGAGCCGTCCACCGAGCCCAGCGGTGAGGCCACCACCGAGCCGGGCGCCGGCGGCGGCGGGGCGACGCCGGAGCTGGACGCCGCGCTGCAGGAGGCGGCCGACGCGATGGAGGACGCCAACGCCGCCCAGCGCGAGGGCGACTGGGCTGCCTACGGCGACGCGCAGGACCGCCTGCAGCAGGCGCTCGAGGACGCGATAGCGGCCGAGGAAGCGCAGAGCGGCTCGGCGGGCTGATCCCCGCCGCGCTCTGAGCGCACGACAGAGGCTCCCCGGTGTTCGCACCGGGGAGCCTCTGCGCGTTCAGCCGAGCCGGCGGGCCACCACCACCGAGTTGACGACGTCGTCGGTGGGGTGGACCACCTCCAGCACTTCGAAGCCGGGCATGGCGCGCAGGTCCACCGGCGGGTACAGAAGGGTGCGCAGGCCGCGCGCGCTGCGCGCGAGCAGTATGGCGCCGGGCCGCATCGAGTCCGCCATCTGCCGCACGATCGACGCCTTCGCCGACGGCGTCTCGCCCACCAGCGCCGCGAGCACCACGGCGTCGTAGCCCCCGAGGTCGGCGACGGCGGCGTCGGCCTGCTCGAACCGGACCCCTGATGCACCGGTCCGGGCGGTGACCCGTCGCGCGAGGGCGACCGCTGCGGGGTCCCGGTCCAGGCCGACGGCGGGGCAGCCGAGCGCCTCGGCGTACCCCACGGTGCTGAGGGGGAGGGGGCCGCAGCCGAGCACGGCCACCGACGTCGGCGTGCCGGCCGAATGGGTGAGCAGGCGTACCTCGAGGGCGGTGAGCCGGTGATAGTTGTCGAGGTAGGGGAACGCAGCCAGCGCGGCACCCGGATCCGGCGCCGTGGCGATGCGCTCCGCCCAGTCGTGCTCGAGCGCGGTCTCGCCGCGCGCCGAGAGATCGCGGATGGCGCTCATGCGTTCTTTGACGTCCGGGTGCACGAGGATCTCGCGGGCGTGACGGTCGGGCGTCGCGAGGACCGTCTGCACCAGCTCGCCGAAGAGAGCGTTCGTCCGCGGGTCCGGTCGTAGATGGGGCAGTGTGGCAAGCTCGTCGGTGAGGTGGACGATCCGGTCGGTGGTCAGGGTGGTGTCGCTCAGCTCCGTCGGCATGGGATCGATGGTTCCACGGCCGGATCGGTTCGAGCCCTTGTGACCTGCGTCTCTACTGCCTGACCCGGTTTGCACTCAGCCCCCGGGCGTGCGTAAAGTAGGGGTTACCGCCGCGGGGTGGAGCAGTTCGGTAGCTCGCTGGGCTCATAACCCAGAGGTCGCAGGTTCAAATCCTGCCCCCGCTACAAAATGAAGGCCCTGACCAGTGCAGATGCACAGGTCAGGGCCTTCGGTCTTGAACCCGGTCACCAGAAACTCACCATTTTGGTGCCTGTAAGCACACCGACCCAGCGCGAACGCTGCCCAACTGTGCAGGTCGAGGGCGGCGTGCGGGCGATGGGATTTGAGGTACTGATCGGCAGGCCGTGGATTCAAGTCCGGAGCCGACAACCGGTGGCCTGTCTGACAGGTGCAACGTAGATCCTGCTTGAACAGGGTTGCGGCCACGTCGATGTGCGGTTCCGGCGCTGCGATATCGCTTGTCGGACACCCGCCCGGTACACCCGGCAGGCGAGCAGACGCGCCGACGTCTTGCGCTCTCAAGCGCCTGGGACGCGCGACGCCGCTGGCACGTCGGGGGGATCGACGTGCCAGCGACACGGCTCGCGAGGGAGCGTCCTGGAGGATCAGCGGGTGGCGCGGTCTGCCCGCAGGACCGTGGCGGTGACGACGTCGGGTCGGGCGATCATGGCCAGGTGCCCGGCCGGCAAGCAGATGAGGGTGCACTACGCCCCGGTCGGACAACGGTAGCCATTCCCGCGTCCTGCCCTCAACACCGGTGGCGCGCGCACGACTTCCTCGTCCGCAGGGTTCGCGGATCGCGCGCCCACCGCCGCTCTCAGACGCCTCCTCGGACGATGGAAGGAAGCCAGTTGCCGATGCCCGAACTGAATGTGATCGAGCGGCCGAGAGCGCTGACCCGCAAGAGGCCATGATCGAGCATCAGATGTGGAAACCTCCGGAGACTTCGATCGACTGGGCGTTGACCCAGCGGTTGTCGTCGGAGAGCAGGCTCGCGATGACACTGCCTACCTCGTCGGGTTCGCCGACCCGGCCGAGTGCCGTGGCGCCTGCCAGCTGCGCCTCGAACTCGTCGTTCAGGCCGCCGCCGAGCTCGGTGCGGATGGCGCCGGGCGCGATCGAGTTCGCCCGGATCTGGCGGTCGCCGAACTCCTGGGCCATGTAGCGGGTCAAGACCTCGAGGCCGCCCTTGAAGCTCGCGTACGGCGCGACACCGATGGTCGCCACGCGGCTCGTCGCGCTGACGAGGTTCACGATCTGGCCGCCGTCGGCGATCAGAGGCAGCAGGGTCTGGGTGAGGAAGAACGGGCCCTTGAGGTGCACGCGGAACAGGCCGTCGAACTGCTCCTCGGTGACCGTGGCGATGGGGTTGTAGAGGCCGTAGCCGGCGTTGTTGACCAGGTAGTCGAAGTCTGTCCGGCCCCAGGTCTCCTGCAGGGTGCTGCGGACCGTCGTGGCGAAGGCCGCGAAGGAGGTGGTGTCGGTGACGTCGAGCTCCAGTGCCACCGCAATGCCGCCGTCGGCCTTGATCTTGCCGACGACGTCCGCGGCCGCGTCCGGGTTGCTGTTGTAGGTGATGATGACGCCGAGGCCGCGTCGGGCGCAGGCCAGTGCTGTGGCGGCGCCGATACCGCGGCTGCCGCCGGTGATGATCACGATGTTCATGACCCTGAGTCTTCGTCCGCGGCGGCGGCCGAAGAAGGGCGAGACTACCTAGGAGTGCCGCACCCTGGATGCGAGAACCTCGCACCCGTACCGCCCCCGCACCGTGCCTAGCCGTCCCTGACGAAGATCGGGGTGTCACCACACCACCCTCAGGCCGATCACAACGGCCGTCCGGGTCAAGCTGGCGCGACGCCCGGCCCGCCGCCGAGCCGGGCCGTCAGTTCTGGACGGGAGCTGATGCCGACCTTGGTGTACACGGCCTTGACGTGGTCACGGACCGTGTGGATCGAGAGGTGGAGTCCCGTGGCGATCTCCTTGATCGAGCGACCTTCGACAAGCATCGACGTGAGCTGGGTCTCGCGTTCGGTCAGGCCGTAGAGCGCGACCATCAGCGGCCACATGGAGGCGCCGGTTGCCGGCTCGAGCCCGAGGACGACGGCGCCGTCGACGGCGCCGCGCAGCACCTCGGCACGCACCGTCACCAGCTCACCGCTCGTTATCCGGATTCGGGAGCGTGCCGGCCGCAGCTGGCGACCTCCAGCAGGACCGGAGGCCAGCTGGTCCTTCTGGGCGCGCGCCTGGAGCGTGATCCAGCGCAGCGACGCGGGAAGTTCTTCGTCCGACGTGCGGACGCCCAGGCGTTCGAGCCAGCGCCCGCCGTCCGGCGTGAAGCCGAGCACCCGGTCGGCAGGGTCGACGACGACCGTGCCCGACCGCTCGCCGGCAGCCGTGCCAGACCACTCGCCGCTGTTGTGCACCACGGTTCGCAGCAGGTCGGTGCGCAGTGCCAGGCCGACGTCGCGTGAGATGGCCGAGATGACGGCGACCTCGTCTCGCGTGAAGTCGGGCAGGTCCTCGCCGCGGTACAGGCACGCGGCGCCCCAGGTCCTTCCGCCGTTGCGTGCCAGCACCCGCATCTGGTCGCCGGCACCAGATACCCGGTAGTGACCGTCGAACTGGGCGGAGCGGGCGTGCTGGCCTGGTAGGGCCAGCCCAAGGGTGGAGACGTTGCGGCTCTGCCGGTCGAGCTCGTCGAGGCGGTTGACGTCGTTGGTGGCTACCTCGTACTGCAGCGCTGGGTACTCGAACGGCCGTAGCTCCATCGGGAGCAGGGTCTCCGGGTCGGACGTCCACCAGTCGCCGCCGTCGAACTGGACCACCTTCCGCAGGCGGCGTTCGACCTCGTCCAGGAACTCCCTTGCCGCGGGTGGGCGGGCCGCGAGATCCGCGACGGTCTCGCGTAGTGCGACGACACGACGGTCATGCAGGGAGATCTGGGAGGTGACCACCTCGTCACAGTACGAGGCCCGGGTGGGTTGCGACATCCCCCAGGTGCGGGGGTGTTCATCACCCCCAAGGTGGGGGATGGGCGCACGGCACTGGCCCGCCCACTCTGGAGCCATGTCAACCACTTCCGCATCCGCCGGTCCGACGGCCAGCCGACCCCGTGGCACGTCCCGGGGCCGGGGGCCGCAGGACGCCGAGCTCCCGATACGACCGGGCCTCTTGCTCGCCGTCCTCGCGATCACCCAGCTCACCATCCAGCTCGACACGACCATCGTCACGGTCGCGCTGCCGTCGGCGCAGGCGGACCTCGGCATCTCCGACGCGGACCGGCACTGGGTCGTGACCGCCTACGCCATCACCTTCGGCGGCCTGCTGCTTCTCGGCGGCCGGGTCGGAGACTACCTGGGGCGTAAGCGCGCTCTGGTGTGGTCACTGGTCGGGTTCGGCATCGCGTCCCTCCTGGGAGGCTTCGCCGGCAGTGCGGGCTTGCTGTACGCGGCGCGTGCACTGCAGGGTGCCTTCGGTGCCGTCCTCGCACCGGTGGTCCTCTCGCTGATCACCACGAACTTCACCGAGCCGGCCCAGCGAGCCAAGGCATTCGCGGTGTGGGGCGGGGTAGGCGGCCTGGGCGCATCGCTCGGACTGATCCTGGGCGGCGTCCTGACCGAGTACACCTCCTGGCGCTGGACCCTGCTGGTCAACGCCCCGCTGGCGATCGCTATCGCCGTCGCAGCGCTGCTCGTCGTCCGGGAGACGAAGGTCGCTGTCCGCGGCCGGCTCGACCTGCCCGGAACGGTGACGTCGACCCTCGGCGTCGCGGCGATCGTCTACGGCGCCACCCTCGCAGAGGCGTACGGCTGGGCCTCGGTCCAAGCCTTGGCGCCGATCGTGGGAGGGCTGCTCCTGCTGGCTGCCTTCGTCGGCATCGAGCATCGGACGAAGGACCCGCTGCTTCCGCTGTCCGTGCTCACCGACCGCGTCCGCGGCAGCGCGTTCGGAGCGACCGCGCTCCTGGCCGGCGCCATCTTTGCCAGCAACGTGCTGATCATCTACTACCTGCAGCAGGTGCGCGGCTACAACGCGCTCGAGTCCGGGCTGGCCTTTCTACCCACGACCCTCGCCGTTCTCATCTTCGCCACGGTAGGCGGGCGACTCATGCTCAGGTTCGGGCCACGCGTCGTGATCGCGACCGGCGCGGCGTCAGGTGTCGCCGGGTTCCTGATCCTCGCCTCGGCGAGCAGCGCCACCGGGCTCGCCGTCCTGTTGCCCGCGATGGCACTGGTCGGCGCCGCAGTCGGCTTGTCCTGGCCCGCGCTGAGCGCCACAGCCCTGACCGGCGTCCCGGACGAGCACTCCGGGGCAGCGGGCGGAACGGTGAACGCCGCCCAGCAGGTCAGCGGTGCGGTGGTCATCGCCGTGCTGAACACCGTCGCCGCCACCGTGACGGTCGGCAGCGGCTCGCTCATGGACGGACTGTCTGTGGCCCTCCTGGTGTGCGCCGGTCTCATGGTCGCCACCGTGCTCGTCTCCCTCAACATCACCGTCCCCCGTGAAAGGACCCAGTCATGACCCTCTCCGACCTCACCACCGAAGCCCCGCTGAGCACTGGCTACGACACCGCGACCCGCGACGACCCGGCCTTCCAGGACACGTTCCGGCACGGCTTCACCACCATCGACGACCTGCAGATGCACTACGTCGTGGGCGGTGACGGGCCGACCCCGATCGTGCTGCTGCACGGGTTCACCGAGACCTGGTACGGCTGGCTGCCGATCATGACGGACCTCCTGCCCGGGCACACCGTGATCGCCGTCGACCTCCCCGGCCTCGGCGACAGCACCGGCTCTCTCCGATCGCACGACAAGGTCACCCTGGCCGGGTATGTTCACCGGCTCCTGGACCTGCTGGGCTTCAGCAGCGGCGTGCAGCTCGTGTCGCACGACGCCGGGAGCGGTATCGCGTTCGCCCTGGTCACCCAATGGCGCGACCAGTTCACGGGCTGGCTGATGATGGACTTCCCGATCGTCGGCGGATCGCTGCACTATGACCACGTGCGCCCGCTGTCCTTCCACTTCGCGTTCCACGAGCAGGAGCCCCTGTTCGAGGACCTCGTCGCAGGGCGCGAGCGTCTCTACCTCGACTACTTCTACCGGGTCCAGGCGGGTGGCGGAGAGCTGCCGATGACGCCCGAGGTCCTCGACGAGTACGTGCGGGCCTATGCCCGGCCGGCTGCGCTGCACAACGGGTCCCGCTACTACCAGGCGTGGCCGCAGGACGAGGTCGACAACCGACTGGCGATGGCGCAGCCGCTGGCAATCCCCGTGCACGTCCTGGCTCAGGCACCACTGTTCGACTCCTTCCTGGGGGCCGTCCGGGACGCCGCGCCCCAGGCCACGGGTGCGGCGTTGGACACCGGTCACTGGATGCTGCACGAGGCACCCGAGGCGGTCCTGACCGCGATCAAGGAACACTTCGGCTACCGGCCGTGATCCTGTCGGGCTCGCCCAGCGATGGTGCGCGACGACGGTGCCGGCTCTCGCAGCTGGCACCGTCGAGGCGCTCCGTACGCGTCAGCCGTGGAGCCCGCAGCCTGACGCCGCGTGTTCCCTCTTGGCTCCTATGGTGGCGACGGTGATCAGTACCTCTTCGCGGCTGCTGCAGCTGCTGTCCCTGCTGTGGTCGCGGGCGAGCTGGACGGCGGGCGAGCTTGCGCAGCGGATGGAGGTCACGGAGCGGACGGTGCGACGTGATGTCGCTCGGCTGCGCGACCTCGGCTACGACGTCGAGTCGGATCCAGGTCACTGGGGTGGTTACCGGCTCAGGGAGAGTCGCGGCCAGCTGCCCCTCGTGCTCGACGACGAGGAGGCGCTGGCTGTCAGCGTGGCGCTGCGGGAGGCGGCGCAGACGAGGGTGCTCGGTGATGACCAGGCGGTGCTGTCGGCGCTGTTGAAGCTGCGCCAGCTGCTGCCGGCGCAGGTGGCGTCGCGGCTCGGCGCGATGGACGACGTGTTCGAGCACACCACGAGGGTCTGTGGGCAGCCGCTCTCGCCCGGGATGCTCGCCGGGTTGGCGCGGGTCTGTCGGCGCAGCGAGCGGATCACGTTGTCCTATCGGAGCATGCAGGGGACCGACACGGTGCGTGACGTGGATCCGTATCGCCTGGTCTTCACCGGGAACCGCTGGTACCTCGTGGCGCTGGACGTGGCCAAGGGGTCCTGGCGGACCTTCCGCGCCGACCGTGTGATCGATGCCCATCCCACTGGCCGGGTGGTGCGTCTGCAGGATCCCCCCGACGCCGCACGGCTCGTCGCCGAGATGCTTGTCAGCGACTACCCGCTCTACGCCGTCGTGCGCCTGCCGCTCTCTCTCGACGACGCGATGCGCGCGGTGCCGCCCACAGCCGGTACTCATGAGCCCGACGGGCCGCACGCCACGATCGTGCGGATCGGCGGCACGGACGCGGAGTCCCTCGGGCAGTATCTGGTGCGTCTGGGGGTTCCGCTGACGGTCCTCTCCCCGGATCCCGTGCGGGAGGCGGTACGACGACGTGCCGTCGCGCTGGCCGAGAGCAACGGCCTAGCCGGGGCGACGAGCTCGTCGCCCCGGCCGTAGCGCCGTCGCCCGCGGTGCTGTCAGAGGTCGACGATGGTGGTGTCCGCGATGCCGGTGGCCAGCTCCGGACCATAGGCCGAGGCAGGGCTCTGGAAGCCGGCAGTGAGCTGCCCGTCGAGCACCCGGCGCGCAATCTCCACCGAGCTCAGCTGGGTGAACGTGTATCCAGTAGGCGTGTCGATCAGCGACCGCGCTACCCGACCGTCCCGGCCGGTCACCTCCGCCAACGCCAGGTAGCGGCCCTGACTGCGCTCATCCGCGGTGGGCCCCGGGTTGGCGTCGTCGACGTCAGGGAAGCCCGCATCCGTACCCAGGAACACCTCGATGTTCCCGATGCCGGTCGACCGCAGTCCGGTGATCAGGTCGCCCATCGGAACTGGTACGCAGTCCTCCGGTCCGTTGCCGAAGTCGAACGACCGCGTGGCGGCCTCGTCGAGTCGCGTTAACTCGCCGGACCGGCGCACGAGGGTTCCCAGCTCCTCGATGCCTGCCGAGCTGGCGAGCGAGCCGCGGGAGAACCCGCCTGTCACGCGCAGCGCGATCGTGAGTTTCTCGGCATCAGGCACCCGGCGGGCGGTGTGCAGGGCGAGGCTGTCGCTCGGGACGACGTCCCAGCCCGTGCCGGACATGATCATGACCCCGGCACGAGACGCCTCGACGTCCTTTGACTCCGCCAGCGCGAAGATCTCGAACTCCGCCGTGGTATCGAGATAGTGCACGCCGGCCTCGATGGCCGCGTCCATCAGCTGACGTGCCGTGTGCCGGAACGGCCCGGCGACATTGAGCACGCAGTCGACGTCCTGCAGCGCACTGCGCACCCCGTCGGCGTCATCGACCTCGAACACACGGGATTCAACGCCCAGCGCGCCCGCCAGCTCGCGGACCTTTCCGGCGTCCCGTCCGGCGACCCTCACGTCCAGACCGATCTGCACCGCCCGCTCCGCGATCAGACGGCCGGTGTACCCGGTCGCACCGTAAATCAGCAGTCGTCCGCTCATGCTGTCTGTTCCTTTCTCCGGGCCGGGCGTTTTCCCGGTCCATCTGCACGCTATGGACCGACCCGGACAGGTTCAGTCCGCAAAGCGATGCCGGTCGTGTGATCCAGCGGACATCGGTGCGCGCTGATCGCGTTCGCCAAACTCTGGATTCGTCCGTGCGCCAGTAGCCTGTCCGAGGAACCGAAGAGGTAGGACGAGCAATGAGCACCGAGCCTCGCGAGCTTCGCGCGGATGCGCGTGAGAACCGCCTCCGCATCCTGGCGGTCGCGACTGACGTCATCGAGCAGCAGGGCACGATGGCGTCGCTGAACGAGATCGCCAAGCGTGCCGGAGTAGGTCCTGGCACGCTCTACCGCCACTTTCCCTCGCGAGAAGCCCTGCTCGCGGAGGTGCTGGCGACATGGGTGACACGAGTGGAGGAAGCCGCCCAGTCGGCTCCTGTGCGGACTCGCGACGATCTCGTGGACTGGCTCGGCCGCCTTGCCGGAATCGCGAGCGGATACCGCGGACTGGCCGCGAGCATGGCCGCGAGCATGGACGACGAGGCCTCCCCGCTGCGTCATGCGCATCGCGCGAGCCTTGTGGCCAACACTCTCGTGTTCGAGCGTGCCCGCGAGGCCGGACTGATCGACCACGCCGTGGATTCAGGAACTGTGGCCCGGCTCGTCACCGGCGTGGCGATGGTCGCGGAGCAGGCGACGCTGCCGCCCGAACAGGTGCGCGACATGCTCCGGGTGATCCTGGACGGGTTGACCGCACGCTCTGACTGAACCACGGAGGGCGCACGGGAAAGCACCTGGTGGTGCCAGCCCGTGCGTCCCTCCGGCGGTCAGCGCTGCTGCGCGATCGCGGCGATCTCCGTGGCCAGGTCGTACTCCAGGGGCCCGCGCTCCTGCATGCCCTTCTCGAGCAGCCGCCCGACAGTAGCGCCGACCTCAGGGTTGGAGACTGCCGCCCAGTAGGCGTCGGAGTGCAGCGGGTACTCCGCGTCCGGCAGGCGCGTGTACTTGTTGATGAACTCCTTGACCTCCACGATCGCCTGGTGGTCCCACCCGGACACGCGCCGGGCGAAGCGGGACACGAACTCGTCCAGTTCTGCGTCCGGGAGCGCGCGGTTGACGTAGCCGTACTTCTCCGCGAGAGCTCCGTCGAAGTCCTCGCCGCCGAGCAGGATCTCCATCGTGCGCCCGCGGCCGACCAGGGAGGGCAGTCGTCCGCTGGCGCCGCCGCCGGTGACGGCGTTGAGTGCGATCTCGACCTGGGCGAGCTTGGTCTTCTCCAGGCTGGCGAAGCGCATGTCCATGGCCAGCACCAGCTCGCTGCCCGCGCCGCGGGTGATGCCCCGGATGGCGGCGATCGTCACGGCGTCGAGCTTGCTCATGCGGACGGTGATGTCGACCCAGGCGGTGTAGTCGGTGGCCTTGGGCAGGGCCTCCGCGAGCTCGTTGTCGACGGTGACGTCGTAGTGGGCGATGTAGAAGTCGGGGTCGGCGCTGTCGAACACCACGACGTTGACCGTCTTGTTGTTCTCCAGCTCGGTGAGCAGCGCCTTGAGGTCCCTCATCATCTCCAGCCCGATGACGTTGATCGGTGGGTTGTTGAAGGTCACGCGCCAGAACGTGGGCGACTCGACCGTCAGGGTGAGGTGCTTGGGGTTGAACTCTTCGAGGAACGTCATGCCGCAGCCTTTCCAAGTATTCGGAGAGGGTCTCCGATTACTTGGTGTGCAGCATCGGCGAGCTTGCTGGTATTCCCGGGCGGGATTTCTCCTTGGCGTGCCTCGCCCCGCCTCCTCACGGCTGCGTGGTTCGGGTGGCCTCGAGCGTGCCGAGGAGGGCGAGGGCGTCCGCGCTGGGGCTTCCTGCCGGTGCGGTCGCGACGGTGAGCTGCTGTCCGGGTGCTTCGCGGACGTCGAGCGTCTGGTAGGTCAGGGTGATCCGGCCGACGTTTGGGTGGTTGATGACCTTCTCGGTCAGGCTGAGGCCGGCCACGGTCTGGTCTGCCCAGAAGGCTGCGAACTCTGGCGACCCGGCGAGCATGCGGGACGCGAGCGGAGGGACGGCCGGGTGCGGGTTGGCGAAGCCCGCGGCCAGGCGCAGGGCGCTGACCGCAGCGCGTGCGACGTGGTCCCAGTGGGTGAAGTAGGTGCGCGCGGCGGGGTCGACGAACAGGAAGTCGAACGCCCCGACTGCCAGCTGCGAGGGGCCGAGAAGCGCCTTGGCCGTGGTGTTGGCGGCCAGGATCTGGAAACCGGGGTCGACGACATAGGCAGCGGCGTGCGGGAAGGCGTCCATGAGCTGGAGCAGGTCAGGGCTGACCGGTCCGGGCGCCGGCTGGGAGGCGGGTGCGAGCTTCGCGAGGCGGAAGGTGTGCTCACGGGCGTCCGGGCTGAGCCGCAGGGCAGTGCAGAGGGCGTCCACGACCTGCGCCGACGGGGTGCGTTCGCGGCCCTGCTCGAGACGGGCGTAGTAGTCGGCGCTGACGCCGGCCAGCACGGCGACCTCCTCGCGCCGCAGCCCGTCGACCCGCCGCGCGCCGACGTCGGGCAGGCCGACGTCGGCGGGCGTGAGGCGGGAGCGCTGGGCGCGGAGGAATTCGCCGAGGGGGCCGGGTGGTGTCGCCATGCCTTTCACGCTAACCGCGTTCGGCGGGCTCGGACAGGGTGCGGTCCTCCCTGTCTCGCGACCCGGAGTGCCACCGCACGCACAGGTTCACAGCCGTGCTCGTTCATGCGACCGGGTCGCGCAGGATCGTGCGCAACGTGTCCTGCGGCGTGCTGCGCGTGAAGGCGTCCAGATGGACCTCGTGGTGCGGCCCGCTGCGGTGGAGACCGCGCTGCTGCGCGAAGTCGCCGAGCCGTCCGAGCGTGGCGAACTCCTCGGCGAACGGGCCGTGGTGCATGACCTGGACGACGTCCTGCTCGGCGATGGTGAAGACGGTGACGTCGTCGGACGCCGTGTCCGCGGTGCTGGCCGCGCGGGTGCGAGCAGCATCGACGTCCCGCTGGGTAGTGCCGGCCGGGACCTGGGAAAGGACCCGGTAGAGCAGGGACGGGACCGGGTTGACGCTGTAGAAGTCGGCGATCTCGACGGACCGGGACCCCTCGGGGTACCAGTACTGGATCTCCTCGACCGGCGCGGAGCCGGTGGCCTGGTTCAGCTCGCCGGCGATGTCGGTCACCAAGGTCTTCTTGCGGTAGAACTCGTCGGTCCCCGGCGCTCCGTCGCCCAGGACGGCGACATAGGTCACCGCGGGGGTGCGAACGTGCTCGGGGTCATCGGCGGCCTGCAGATGCTCGGTGGGCTGTGTCTTCAACATGGGTGTTCCTTCGCGGATCGGTGCGGGGTCAGGGCCAGGTCGTGCATCAGCTCGGCTCGGGCCTGGCGGGGTCGGTGCGGGCGATGGTGGACTCCAGGCCGGTGCGGATGCGGTCCATGGTCTGGGCGTAAGCCTGGTCGATGTCGATGCCGAGCTTGTCGGCCAGGACGAACGTCCACCACATCGACTCGGCGAGCTTGTGCTCCAGCTCCGCGCGCGGGTCACCATCGATGCCCCAGGTGCCGTCGTTCGCGAGCAGGAGACGTCCGATGTAACCGACGTCGTTGGAGAAGCCGAGCATCAGCTCGTGCAACGACCACGTCTTGCCGTTGAACCGCTCCTCCAGTACCTCGTAGAGAGCGCGGACGGCGAGGGCCTGTTCGCGGGCGGCAGCGAGCGATGGTGCGGACTGAGTCATCAGTGTCTTCCTTCGAAGGTGGCGGAACGAGAGTCAGCGGCCGGTGCGGGGAAGGCGGCCATGGCGCGCTCCGCCATCGCCAACAGGGACTGCCTTGGGGTCCCGTCGGCGGCGCGGACTGCGAAGCCGCTGCTGAGTGTGATCAGGAAGGTGGCGAGCTCGTCGGGGTCTTCCCCCGCCTGCAGGTCGCCGTCGGCGAGCGCGCGCCGAAACCGGTCCGCGAACATCCGCTGGACCATGGCGCGGTTCTCCGCGAGCACGGCGTACTCGCCCGAGTCGTCCGGCGTGGCGATGGCTTGTACCGACAGGCAGCCGGCCGGTCGCCCGGGCATGGTCACGGCGAGTGCGTTGCCGACGAGGAACGCCTGGGCGCACTCCCATGCCGTGGGCCGTTCCAGGGCGTCGGCGACGTATGCCATGTTGCGTTCGACGTACCGGCGCAACGCTGCCTGAAACAGCTGCGCCTTGTCGCCGAACGCCCCGTAGACGCTCGGCTTGTTGACGCCCATCGCCGCGGCCAGCTCCGTCAGGCTGGCGCCCGCGAAGCCTCGACGCCAGAACACCTCCACCGCGGCGTCCAGCGCCTCGTCCGTGTCGAAGGCACGCGGTCTGCCCGGTCCAGCCATGGTCACCTCCTGCTCGGATGCCGCTTCCTTGTTTTCTTAACGAGCGGTACAAAATCATGGTGCCACAGGTTCGGGGCCTGTGTCATGGCCAGCAGCTGATCGAGAGGGGGGTGCAGTCCTCCCTGGATCACCCGCCCTTCCTCGCAGCCTCGCGCCGCCGCAGGGTTGGCGTGCGGGGCGGCCGATCGACGGCCTGACCTCCACAGCCTTCCAGTGAAGACCACGACAACGAGGGAGCACGACATGCCTGGAACTGAGCCCGACACCACGATCGCCGAGTGGATTGCCGCGACCAATACGCACGACTCTGCCGCCTACCTGGCGTTCTTCACCGATGACGCCGTACTGGACGATCCCTCGGTCGGGGAGGTCTTCGAGGGGCTTGCGGGGATCAACGAGTACTTCCAGTCCTACTTCATCGGCTATGACACCCAGACACGACTGCTCAGCACCGAGCCACGCGACGGGTATCTCCACGTCGCTGTCGAGTTCACCGGCAACTTCCCCGAGAGGCGCGTCGGCGGAATCTTCGACGTCACCCTGACCGCCGAGAACAAGATCGCGCACGTACGGGCCGACCTGCGCCGGTAGGGGTGGCGCTCCAACGACCCTTATCCCGCTCGGGCACGGCGCGAACGACGAGGAGGGGCATCCGGTCACATCGGTTGCCCCTCCTCGTCGTCTCAGATCTGGCTCGTGCGGTCAGGCGACCGTCGCATCGATCGTGACCGGGATGTTGCCGCGGGTGGCGTTCGAGTACGGGCAGACCTTGTGTGCTGCCTCGATCAGCTGGTCGGCGGTGGCCTGGTCCACTCCGGCGAGCTCGACGTGCAGCGCGGCGCTCAGGCCGTACGCGCCACCCTCTTCCGCGTGGATACCTACCTCGGCTACCACCGCGGAGTCGGTGAAGGTGATCTTCTGTGCGGCGGCGACGCCCTTGAGGGCGCTGTGGAAGCAGGACGCCCAGCCGGCCGCGAAGAGCTGCTCCGGGTTGGTGCCTCCGCCCGGCCCGCCCATCGCGGTGGGGACGGCGAGGGTCAGGTCCAGGACGCCGTCGTCGGTCGCCGCGCGGCCTCCGGCGCGACCGTCACCGGTAGAGGTCGCCACTGCGGTGTAGATGCTGTCAGCCATGGTGATGCTCCTTCGTTGTGGGGCCAGCGCCGGGGCGCGCCGGCCAATGGGGGAGTGGGCGGGTCAGCTGGTCGCGCGGGCCGCGGACTCGATGAGGTTCGCCGTCCTGGCCGGGTGCGAGATGTACCCGACGTGCGAGGCGTCGACCGTGGTGGTGTGTGCGCCCATGCGCTCGGCGAGGAATCGCTGTGCCACCGGGGAGATGGCCTTGTCCTGGGCCGAGATCTGGTACCAGCTGGGGATCGTCTCCCACGCGGGCTCGCCGGACTGCTCGTCCAGGGACGCCGCGGCAGCCGGGCGCTGAGTCGCGGCCATGAGGCGGGTCTGCCGCGAGGGCAGGTCCGCGGCGAAGATCCGCTGGAACCGAGCAGGATCGATGGTGACGTCGACGCCGCCCGGGTAGGGGCGGAAGACCAGCGCGTCCGGCGTCAGCTCGCTGCCCGGGTACTGCGCGGGGTCGTTGAACTTGTTGATCGTCTCGCCCAGGTCCGGGGCGAAGGCTGCCACGTACACCAGTGCTTCGACGTTCTCTGCGCCGGTGGCGGCGTTGGTGATGACCGCGCCGCCGTAGGAGTGGCCGACCAGGACCACGTCGCCGTCGACCGAGTCGACGACGCTGCGGACGTAGGCGGAGTCGGATGCCAGGCCGCGCAGCGGGTTGGCGACGGCGAGCACGGGATAGCCGTCGTGCTGCAGCTCGCCGACCACGCCGCCCCAGCCACTGGCGTCCGCGAACGCGCCATGCACGAGTACGACGGTGGGCTTCTCGGTCTTGCTGTGGCCGGGGTGCCGGCTGTCGGCCTGTGCCAGTCCTGCGCCGACGCCGAGTGTCAGCGCTACGCCCAGGGCGGCGCCGATGGTGGTGCGCAGCGGCCGTCGGAGCGGATTGCCGAGCCTCATGAGGGTCCCTCTCGTTCGAACGTCCGTCGGTAGACGAACTAGTACGTCTACCGTACGTCCGAAGTGACAGCAGCACAAGGTGCTCTGCGGCGGGAGGTCGGTGGGATGCAGAAGGCCGGAGCCTGGCGCCACGGTCGTGGTGTCAGACTCCGGTCCCTTGCCGCGGGCGGCTGCTGCGCGGGGGTGAGACGCTCAGCCGGCGGTGCGCGTTGCCCGGCTGGCGTCGATGACTGCGAAGATCGCCCGTTCCAGGGCGCCACCCACGCGGGACGGCTCGTCGAGGGAGCCGGCCACCATGGCGCCGTCGCGCAGCATCATGACCTCGTCTGCGGCCCGCGCTGGGTCGTTCACACCGATCCGGCCGAGCATCCCGGCGAACGTCGCCCGGTACCAGCCGCGGTGCTGCGCGACCACCTTTCGGACTGGCCCTTCCGGATCGGGGTACTCGGCCGCCGCGTTGATGAACGCGCACCCCCGAAAGCCCGGCTTGCAGCTCTCGGCGCCGATCGCCGCCGCGAACCGCCGCAGCGCCTGGGCGTCGTCGCTGGAGGAGCGGCGCAGACCGTCGAGCGCTCCGCGCTCCCACGCTGCCTGACGTTCCAAGTAGGCCACCACGAGGACGTCCTTGGTCCGGAAGTACCGGTAGAACGTCACCTTCGTGACGCCGGAGAGCTCGATGATCTTGTCCGCGCTGATCGCGCGGATCCCGCGCGCGTAGAACAGCTCGGATGCAGCGTCGAGGATCCGATCCCGGACGGAACGCTTTGCGGTTCCGTCAGCATCCGCAGGCGGCCGCTCTGGCGTCGTGGTGCTCATCTGCCTGCGTGCTCCCGTGTCTGTCCGGATCGATGTGAGCAAACAGGATACTCCGCGGTGTACTGACGTGTTCGTCTACTGCCGCCACGAGATGCGTCCGAGGTGTCGATGTTTGCGGACCACCACCCAAGAAGCGATGTCCGCAGTGATTCGAGCCCCGCAACAAATACGCAACAGATTCAGTCCAAACGGGTCCAGCCACGCCCAGGCCCCTCCCCTGAGGTTGCGCTAGCATCGTCCCTGTCAGTTGGGTCATCCCCCGAGAAACCAAGGTAGATCCCGCCGACTCCAGCCCCTTCCGTAGTGGGACAACTCGGGCACAACGAGTTCCAGAGGTCGCAGGTTCAAATCCTGCCCCCGCTACAAATCTGATGTCGCAGGACATCAGAATGGCCCGAACCCACGAAATGTGGGTTCGGGCCATTGTCATGTCTGGGGTTTGGTGCCGCGTGGCGGAGCTTGCCCGCGATGCGCAGGGTGATCGAGATCGAAAGGCTCGTTCGAGTGAGCCCATCACATCGGGTATCAACCGCTGGTGCAGCACGGTGCGGATGCCAAGCACCGCGAGCTGTGTGCTCATCCGACAGGTTCAGCCTGCCGCTTGGGTGGCTTGGCCCAGTGGTATGCACCGGCGCGCTGCCGCTCCCACGCGAGGATCTGGCGGGCGTACCTGTTGTTGAGCTCGTTGAACCAGGCTCCCGCTCTCCCGGTGATCACGGCGTCGGTGGCGGTGTCGTCCGGCCGGGTGCGCTGGACCAAGCCGTCGTTGGGTCCGAGGCTCATCGCGATGACCAGGTAGGCGAGCCGGAACGATGGCGCTGGCCTGCCGGTGATCTCGGCGACGATGGTGGCAGCGGCGTGGGCGCCCTGGGGGGCTGCGGTCGCGCAAGCCATGCGCAGATGGCTGTTGCTGGACGACCCTATGACGCACCCGTCGCCGGCGCCGAGGATCTCAGGATTGGTTGGGGTGCGCATGGTGTCGTCGACGACGAGCCGCCCGGCTCTGTCCACTTCGAGGCCACTGTCTCGGGCAAGGGAGGGTACGGCGAACGACGCCGCCCAGACCACGCAGTCGGCTCTGATCGTTCGCCCGTCCTGGGTGACGACACCCTCCGGGGTCACTTCGGCGACGCGAGTGTTCTCGTGCAGCTCGATGCCGGTAAACGCCCGGGATCCACGTAGGTAGTCGCGTCCTCGCTCCGACAGCGTCGGGCCGACACGTCCGGAGGTGACCAGACGCAGGCGCAGGTGCGGCCGGGCCGCCGCGAGTTCCGTGGAGAGCTCGATTGCCGTGGTCCCACCGCCGACGATCAGCACCGAGCCGCCATCTGACAGGTCGTCCAACCTGGAACGCAGGTCACGGGCGACGGCAAGGTTCGTGATCGAATGGGCGTAGCTTTCCGATCCCGGGACAGCCGTGACCGCAGAACCGCTACCGACTGCGTAGACGAGGCGGTCATACGACTCGGACCAGGGCTCGTTCGATATGGAATCTCGCGTGTGCACCACGCGGGCATCCG
Organism: Promicromonospora iranensis; assembly: GCF_028994775.1. Classification (GTDB taxonomy): domain Bacteria; phylum Actinomycetota; class Actinomycetes; order Actinomycetales; family Cellulomonadaceae; genus Promicromonospora; species Promicromonospora iranensis_A. The sequence goes on from NZ_JAJQMN010000008.1 coordinate 350,976, forward strand.
GGTCGATCCGTGCCACAGTGCCGGCGCGAATACGAACGTCCTGGTGCACCAGGTCGCGTAGCGCCCAACGGGAAGCTGTTTCCGCGTTGTGTCGTGCGGCGACCTCGTGCAAGCGGATGCGTTCGACGAACGAGTCGTTCGGGCTGATCATCGTGATCGAGACCCGCTTGCTGAGCTTCCCGGCGAGCCTGTTGGCTGCCATGATTCCGCTGTATCCGCCGCCCAGGACCAGCACCCTGACCAGTGGGGCGTCGCGCGCGGCGCTCATGCTTGGGCCACCGTCGTGACGGGCGAGGCCGCACCGGTGGGGAAGTGCGTGAAGAACGTCGATGGCGAGATGGCTTTGCACCCGCCTGCGACGAGCTCGTCGATAAACGACAACGCTAATGGGATGCGGCTGATCCATGTCACTGTTCGGGGCTCCTTGCTCTGTCTGACCTTCCACAGACCAAGGCAGTGAGGACCTTTCGGCGCCTGCGATGGCTGTGGCTCACTGTGGAGACCACACAGGGCCTCCGATTCGTGACACATCGCCGGTGGACGGCTGTCACGAATTGATCCGCGCACGCGGTCTTGCTGATGAACGTCGTATCCCCGGTGAGACAAACTCCTGGGGGCCGATCCGGAGACGTATCCAGACAGATCACCAGGCCGGACCGAAGGAGTACCACCGTGAGACGCAGCGCAAGGATCCAGCGTGCCGCAGCAGGTATCGCGGTCATCCTGTTGGCTAGCTTGGTTACCGCAGCAACGCCTGTGACGGTCTCGACCGTGGTCGACGACCGGACTGAACCCGGTGCAACGGCGGTGCGGACGGCGCCGGATGCCGGGGGCGACGGTGCGGGGAAGCTGCTCACCGTCGAGACCATCCAGGAGCTCGACCCAGCACTCGCGGCCGTGGCCGATCGTGCGGAACGGATCACCTACCGCTCCAGATCGCTGAACGGTGGAGACATAGTGGTGAGCGGTGCGTTGTTCACACCCAGAGGCCCAGCGCCGAGCCACGGCTGGCCGATCGTGTCGTGGGCACACGGGTCCAGCGGCATCATCGACGAGTGCGCGCCCTCGACCGTGCCGAACGAGGACGGCAAGGTCGACCTGTTCGGCTACGCCGGATTCGTCGCGCGGTTGCTCCAAGCGGGCTATGCGGTAGCCGCGACCGACTACGAAGGCCTGGGCACCCGCGGCGACCATCCTTACATCGTGGCCGACAGCGAGGGCCGCGGGGTGATCGACGCGGTGCGTGCCGCTGTCCAGGCCGAGCCGTCGCTGTCGCGCTCGTACTTCGCTGTGGGGCATTCGCAGGGCGGGCATGCGGCCATCGCCGCTGGCGAGATGGCGCACTCCTACGGTAGGGGCCTCGACTTCCGCGGCACCGTCGGGCTGGCCCCGGTGACCGACGTAGGACAGGCCTATGCGTATGGCTCGCCCGGCCCGGTCGACCGCGGGTTCTACCTGCTGGCGCTTCACGGCTTGCAGACCGTGCATCCCGACCTGCGGTTCGACCAGTTTCTCGGGAAGCAGGCGCTAGACCTCCTGCCGAAGGTCAGCCGGATGTGCACCGACCAGATCTGGGCGGAGTTCTCCGCCGACTTCGGCACGGAGCTGAACGACTACCAGTTCACACCTCAGGACTCGCCTGCCGCACTCCAGCTGCAGGGCTGGTTGGACGAGCAGAGCGTGCCACGTGGCATGACACATGGGCCGATGCTGTTGCTGCAGGGCAGTGCCGACCCGTCCATCAAGAAGGCTGTCACCGAGCAGGCGGTCCGCAACGCCCGTGCCGCCGGCACGGTCGCGGAGTTCAAGCTCTACCCTGGCGCGGACCACTACTCGGTTCTCGCCCCACGGACCGAAGGCGGAGCCGCCGATGACGTCATCAAGTGGCTCGAAAGGCACCGTTAGGCGCCGCAACTCGATGCCGACCGTTTGCCCACGGCAGGGCCCCGGGGTTGGAAGCAGGCGGTGCCGCCACGACCGTCAGGGACCCGGTCGTGCTCTTGGGCTGAGGTCAGAATCGTCATGCTCTCTCTCGCGCAGTGGCCACCAGGTCGACAGCCTCAGGTCGCTGAGCTCTGCCGGTAGGTACCTGGCGCGACGCCGTGCACACGCTTGAAGGCGTTCGCGAACGCGTAGGACGAGGAGTATCCGACTGAGTGTGCGATGTCCGCGAGCACGCGGTTCTCGTCTCTGAGCAGTCTGCTGGCCATCAACATGCGCCAGGAGGTGAGATAGGCGAGGGGTGGCTGGCCGACCCGGTCGGTGAATCGGCGGGCGAACGCCGCACGAGACAACCCGACTGCTTCCGCCAGCTCCGCAACGGTCCACGAGCGTTGTGGGTGGTCGTGCAGATACCGCAGTGCGTCCGTGATCAGCGGGTCTGACAGCTCGGCGGCCCAGTTCTCGTAGGGGTGCTGGCGAAACCATGCTCGCAGCGTCTCGACAAGGAGAAGGTCGAGCAGCGACCCGACGGCCAGAGGCCGACCGGGCGCAGATTGCGTGAGTTCGCGGACCAGCAGAGCGACGACTGCTGACAGTTCGGGGTGACGCCCAGCGCCTGTCTCCAGGACGACCGATGCTGGCAGTCGGCGCAGGAGCGGGGCCTGTCGGGACGTGTCGAGGCGGTAGGTTCCGCAGAGCATGCGCGAACGGGGACCACGCGCGGACAGCCGGTCCGGTCCGATGGTCACCGGGCCGGCGACGGAACGCTGGCTGGGATGCTCCACGTCGATCAGCGGAACGTCCGGGCTGCTGGCCAAACCGTGTCCGGCGCCGCGCGGAAGAAGGAGTACGTCACCGACATCAAGGCGCACGGGTTCTCCTCCTGGTGGGAGCAGCATCGTCTGGCCCTCGAGCATCACGTGTACTCCTGCCCCGGGTGCGGAGGAAAAGCGCCGGCCCCAGGGCGGGTGTCCCTCGACCAGGAAAGACTGCGGTCTCCCAGTCGTCATGGCAGCAACTATCTGACTGAGAACGTCCATCTCGAGCCTCGACATTTCGATTGACAAGCGAAGACGACTACGCATCACGACGGGATTCTCAGGCATCGACCGCCACCCCCGCATCGAGCATCCTTGGTAAAGCAAGGGAAATGCACATGCACGAATGGAGGCTGGAAATGCTCACAATTGGAATCGTCATCGGATCTACCCGTCCCGGACGCGTGGGTCGAGGAGTCGGGGAGTGGGTGTACAAGAAGGCGTTGGATCACGGAGGGGCAGAATTCAGGCTCGTCGACCTCAAGGATTTCGCCCTTCCGATCCTCGACGAGACGACCGTCCCGATGATGGCGGCGGGCACGAAGCCGCACACCGTGAGGTGGGCGGAGCAGATCGCGGGGTTCGATGGCTTCGTGTTCGTCACGCCTGAGTACAACCGCGGGATCCCGGCCTCGCTGAAGAACGCGATCGACTACCTCTACGCCGAGTGGAACAACAAGGCGGCCGGGTTCGTCGGTTACGGCGCTGATGGCGGCGTGCGCTCGGTAGAACACATGCGCGGCGTCCTGTCGATGGTGCGGATGGCTACGGTCGGTCCGCAGGTCGCACTCACCCTGGCGGACGACTTCCAGGAGCACACGGGGTTCGCGCCCCGGGCGAAGCACGAGCCCATGATGTCGGCCATGCTCACAGATCTCGTGTCGTGGGGCGAGGCGCTCCGCGACGTGCGGGCTTCGGCCTGAACGAAAGCACGATCCGCCACCCGGGAATGATGAATCGGGACCACAGGCCGGGCTCGCCGACAATGTCGGCGGCCCGGCTTTCTCGTCGGAACGTGGGGGTGGATACCAAGCAGAAGACTGCACAACAATGCTCATGTGTCGCCGCGTCACTACGGATAGCACGGCCGTCACCATCGGGGATCTCGGCATCTTTGGTGCGGAAAGCTTCACGGCGATCATGAGACGCTCACGTCCGGTGGGAAGCATCAAAAGCCCGGTTGCGCGCACCATCAGGTCGTTCACGTTCACCTTGTCGCGACCGCTGGCGAGCAGATCGTTGTCAGCTCGTGCATCTAGTGCCATGAGATCCCTCGGCGTCGGCTGCCATGGTCGTGGTGAGTGCGGAACGTCAGGAGCTTTGTCCCGGTCGACGCGCCCGGTCGGGGGACGACCGTTGCTCTCGATGACCGCCTCGGACCCGCGGCGATCATCGAGAGCGGTCAGAGCCAGCGCGCGGCGCCGTGCGTGGTGCGTGCGTGCGCAGTGGGTGAGTCCTTGGGATGCTGGACGATCATCTGGGGCTCTTGACGTCCTGTGTGGCTCGGTCTTCGCCTGGTGGTCGTTCTTCCTGCTGTGGTGCGATCGAGACGCGCCCGGTCCCGAACTGCCTCGCAAGGACGCCACGCAGCCGCTCCCTGCTGGTCAGTCGGCCGGCCTGGTCGGGTCGTGCGGGCTTGGTGGGGTCAGAGACCACGGTGAGGCGGCCGCGTTCGGCGGCGTCGGCCGGCTGGTGGATCTCGACATAGCCGCCGTTCGGCATCCGCACGATCCGTCCGGTCTCGTGCCCGTGCAGCAGGACCTCACGGTCTTTGCGTTGCAGCCCCACGCAGATCCGGCGCGTGACCTCGAACGCGAGGGGCGGGCCGACGATCAGAGCCACCTGTAGCGCAGTGATGATCGTTTCGAAGCTGATGCTGAACTCTGTCGAGACGATGTCGGCGCTCGCCGCGCCCCACAGGATCCCGTAGAAGAGCGCGCCGGCCACGCCGATCCCGGTGCGCGCCGGAACGTTGCGGGGCCGGTCGAGCACGTGGTGCTCGGTGGTGTCCTTCGTGATCCAGGACTCGAGGAACGGGTAGACGATGACCAGGACGAAGTAGACGCCGATGATGGCGAGCGGGGCAAGGATGGCGAAGGTCCAGGTCCAGCCGAACCATTCGGTCTCCCAGCCGACCGGGACGAGACGCAGTGCACCGTCGAGGAACCCGATGTACCAGTCGGGTTGGCTGCCGGCGCCGACATCTCCGGCGGCGGTGGGGCCGTAGGCCCAGATGGGGCTGATGGTGGAGGTGGCGCCGAGCAGTACGAGGACGGCGCTCGTGATCGCGGTCATCCCGGCGGCGCGTACTGCGGCATCGGGCCACAGTCGTAGCCCGAGCGCGGCCTGGATCGGTGTCCCTGTGCCTGGGGGGCCGGGCGACCCGTGCCGGTATCCGAGCCGGGCTCGGACCAGGAGCAGGACGACGACCAGGACCGGGGCGATCAGTACGTGGACCGGGTAGAGGTTCTCGATGATCTCGCCGGGGAACCGGCCACCGAACATCCAGGACACGAGCCAGGTGCCGATCACGGGGATGCCGAGCATGACGCCTTCGACGATGCGTAGCCCGGTGCCCGACAGCATGTCGTCAGGCAGGGCGTACCCGCTCCAGCCGGCCAGGAGGACCGCGATGAACGCGAGCGTCAGCAGTACCCAGGCCGCACGCCGTGGGCGACGGAATCCTCCGGTGAAGAACAGGGCCAGGATCTGCACGATCATCACGGCGGGCAGGACGAGCGCTGCCCAGTGATGGGTCTGGCGAATCAGCATGCCGCCGGCTTGCTCGAACGAGATCTCCATAGTGGAGTCGAACGCTTTGCTGACCCGGGTCCCGACCAGAGGCTGGTGGGGTCCGTCATAGGTGACCAGCTCGCTGGACGGGGTGTAGGTGAACGTCAGCAGGATGCCGGTGATCGCGAGGACCAGCATGCAGGCGACCGACACGACGCCGAACAGGTTCGCCCAGTGCAGGTGAATTCGTTGCTGCCCCAGCGTCCGGCGCAGTCTTTGGTCGACCTGCGCGAGGATCACCTTGGTGTGGTGGCGTGTGCTGGTGCGACGGCGGTCAACGGGCATGGCCGGCACCGATCAGCTCACGCGCACCGGCGTCAGTCCCGGACCCGATGTGTCCGCGCGAGGGCGGGAGCATGTCGGGGTCGCCGGCAGCCAGGAACGCAGCCCGAGGCCGCTCCACGCCGGGCAGGGCAACGATGTCGCGCCCGAACAGCACCGCGCTGATCCAGACGAGCAGGACGCGCAGCTTGCGTTCCCAGGTGGGGATGGCCAGGACGTGGTAGCCGCGGTGCATCAACCACGCCAACGGGCCCCTGATCACCAACCGGCGGTACTGGAAGATGCCCTTGCCCATGCCCAGCGTCGCGACGGTGCCGAGGCTGTGGTGGACGTAGGGGCGCACCGTCTTGCCGCGCAGGTGTGCGACGAGGTTGGCGGCCAGGTGCTTGCCCTGCCGGACGGCGTGCTGGGCGTTGGGTACCGTCAATGCCCCGGGAGCGGTGGCTGCAAGGTCCGGGACGGCGGCGTTGTCGCCGGCGGCCCAGGCGTCCGGTACGGGCGCCTCGTCGGTGCCGACACGCAGGTCGGCACGGACACGCAGCAGGCCCCGGTCGTCGACGGGCAGGTCGGTGTGCTGGGCGATCACAGGGTTGCTCCCGTTGCCGGCGGACCAGATCAGCAGGTTGGTGTCGAAGGTTTCCCCGGTGGACAGCTCGATGTGGCCGCCTCGTGCGGAGGTGACGCGTGCCTCGGTGTGGACGTGGGCGCCGCGCTGCTCGAGGTGGCGCACGACCCAGCGTCCGGGGCCGTCGGTGACCTCGGGCAGGATCCGTGCCTGTGCCTCGACGAGGTGGAACGAGAGATCCGGGAACGTGATCTCGGGGTAGGAACGCAGGAGCGAGGTCGCCAGGGAGAGCAGCTCACCGAACGTCTCGACTCCGGTGAAGCCTCCACCGACGACGGTGACGGTCAGCAAGCGGGTGCGCTCGGGGCCTGGCGGGAGCGCGGCAGCCTCGTCGAACGCAGCCAGGAGACGGTCGCGGATCGCGACGGCCTCCTCGACCTGCTTGAGGCCGATGGCTTCCTCGGCTACCCCGGGGATCGGTAACCGGCGTGTCACAGCGCCCGCGGTGATCACGAGCATGTCGTACCCGATGGACTGAACGGAACCGGCGTTCGTGCGGACGGTGGCGCTCCGGTGGGCGTGGTCGACGGCGACGGCGTGACCGGCAATGATGCGGGTGGTGCGCAGGTGACTGCGCAGGGAGACGATCACGTGCCGTGCCTCGACCGATCCGGCTGTCACCTCGGGCAGGAACGGTTGGTAGGTCATGTACCCGCGGGGGTCGACGACAGTAACCTCGGCCTCGCCCGGACGTAGCCGCTTCTCCAGCCGCCACGCCGTGTAGAACCCTGCGTACCCGCCGCCGATGATGAGAATTCGCATGACAGCCTCCAGTTGCTCTCACCAGGTAGACCGCCGAGCGCGGGCAGACGTGATATGGCGCTCGTCACGAAAGCGCGGCACCCGGGATATCCCGGGTGCCGCGCTTTTGGTGAGGGTCGAGACGGGCTGTTCAGAGGGCCTGGAGGCCTACCGGCTACTCGACGAGCTTGCCGTCAGCGGAGACGTCGACCATGAGTTCGGCGATTGCCTCCGGCACCGGCGGGATCTCTTCGTGCACCACACCGTCGGTAGGGGACCAGACCAGGTTCACCTGGAGCGTCGGGTCCAGGTCGGGGTAGTCGGAGCGGTTGTGGCAGCCGCGGGTCTCGCGGCGTTGGAGTGCTGTTTCGAGTGTGGCGCGGGCGGCGATCAAGGACGCCTTGAGGTCGAAGGCGTGCGCGAGGTCCTGGAATCCGGCGATGTCGGGGTGGATGCCGACGTTCTTGGCGCGCACCTCGATCTCGTCGAGCTCGCGCAGGCCCGCGAGGAGTCCTTGCTCGTCCCGGACGACGCCGGCGTGCTCGGTCATCGTGTTGCGGACCGCGCGCTGCAGGGCCCGCACGTTCTCGGGTCCGTCGGCGGCCAGCAGGTCGGCGACCTCGGCGCGGGCCTCGGCCTGGGCGTCGTGCGAACGGCGCTGTGTCTCCAGACCGGCTGAGTAGGCAGCGGCGGCCCGCCCGACGATGCGCCCGAACACGAGGAGCTCGATCAGGGAGTTGCCGCCGAGGCGGTTGGCGCCGTGCAGGCCGGAGGATGCCTCACCGATCGCGTAGAGGCCGTCGACCTCGGTGCTGTGGTCTTCTGGTCGGACCCAGACGCCGCCCATGGAGTAGTGGGCGGTGGGTGCGATCTCGATGGGTTCGGTGGTGA
>NZ_JAJQMN010000009.1:0-280204 GCF_028994775.1 Promicromonospora iranensis
CTGGAAGTCCACATGGACGGCTGCGCCGAATGCACCCGGGCATTCATCGACGTGCGCGAGGTGTCCTGGATGCTGCGCGACCTCGGCCAACACCTCATCGCCGGAGGCTGGGCCACCGGCACCGCCGTGGGCTCGGGCGCCCTCGCCGCAGGAGCCGCGGGCTCCACAGGCGCACGCCCGCGCTCGTTCGGCAAGAAGGAGACCGCCGTCGCCGCCGGAGTGCTCGCCGTGCTGGCAGTCGGCAGCGGAGCGGCTGCTCTGATCGCCCATCAGAACGACCAGCCACCCGTCCAGGCCATCGAGGAGGCCGGAGCGGCCGCCGGTGGCGGTGCGGGAAGCGGTGACGGCGCGGGTGGTGGTGACGGCGCGGGTGGCGGTGGGGACGCCCCGAGCTCGCCGGAGGACGCCACGCAGGAGCGACCGCCGTCGATCCCGCCCGCCGACCCGCAGCCGCGCCCCGCCACCACCCCCAAGGAAGACGCCGCACCGACGCCGGTGACGGCACCCGAGCAGGAGGTGGTCGACCCTGCGCCGGCACCGGAGCCGAGACCGGAGCGCGAGGACCGCCCACCGGCGTCCGACCCTGGTCCCGGCCCGGCCCCTGACCCGGGCCCGGTCCCCGGTGGTGGTGGCACGGACGAACCCGATCCGGAGCCTCCGACCGACCCCGCGCCCGAGCCCGAAGAACCTGTCGAGCCGCCGACCCTCCCCGAGCCGGAAGTTCCGACGACACCCGGAGTCGGCACGGCGCTGGCCGACCTGCTCGACAGCCTGGGCCTCTCCGACCTGCCCGGCATCGATCTCGCGACGACCACGCTGGACGAGATCTGGTCCCTGCTGTTCGGCACGGTCACCGGCAACGCCGGACAGGCCGTCGGCGACGTTCGAACAGCGGCCGGGGACTGATGACGGTGCGGGCTCGCTACCTGGCCCGCACCTCCGCACTGCTGTGCGAACGCACAGCGCTGCTGGGCGACGGCCCAAGATCGTCCGCCGAGCCCGTCCGCGTCTTCCCTGCGCCCGCGTTCTTTGCGAGCATGCACGCCCGAGGTCTTGTGCAACGTGAGGTCACGCGGCGCCCTGCCGTGTGCAGGAGGGGGGCGGCATGACCGTCACCAGCGCGGACCTCAGCCAGTGGGCGGCACACCGTCGTGCGGTCGTGCTCATGGTCTCCCGGCGCGTGCCCGGCATCGATCCCGAGCTGGCCGCCAGCCGCGGCCTGGAGCTGTTGTGCGTCGAGCTCATCAAGTACGGCGGAGTATCCGACCCTGTCGCGTTCTGGAGCGCCGCCGCGCTGGACGCAGCCCAGGCGATGGCGCACGAAGACCCCCTGCCCGTCGACCAGGCAGCGCAGGCCGAGGCCATCACCGCACCGGTCCGGCGCGCTCTGGACTTCGAGGTACTGACCACGGCGATGGAGCGGCTGCCCGCCGGAGACCAGCAGCTCCTGTGGGACCACCATGTCGCGTCCCGCCCGGTCGCCGCGATCGCCGACGAGATCGGGGTGCTGCCCTACGCCGCCAAGCGGCGGCTACGCCGCGCCGAGAACCGGCTCGCGAGCAGCTTCGCCGAGACGCACGTGGACTCGGCGGACAACGTCGAGTGCGAGTCCACCCGAGCCTCGATGCACGACTTCGTGCGGAACCGCCTCCTGCCGGGCCGTCGGCAGAAGGTCGAGGACCACATGGTTCAGTGCTCGGGCTGCACCAGGGCGTTCGTCGACGTGCGGGAGTCGTACTGGATGCTGCGTGCGGCTGCGCCGGTCCTCCTGCTGGGCGCCGCTACCGCGGCGCAGACGAGCACGGTGGTGGCCGCCGCCGGTGCGGGCCTGACCGGCGCCGGGATCGGTGGCGGGCTCGCCACCCTGGGCACCCGCGTCGTCCTGACCGTCCGCAGCGCACTGACCGATCCGGTCAGCCTGACGGCGACGGTTGCGGGCGGCCTGTTCATCACGACCGCCGTCACGACGGGCGTGGCAGGTGGAGCGGGAGCCGTACCGACGCTCCCCGAGACCGGGATCGTCTCCGTCTCCACACCGGACGTCGCGAAGGCCGCGGTCCGGGGCGCCTCGCCGGCCTCCCGGGCGGAGGACCCCGCGAACCTTCCCGAGCCGACAAGGTCCATCCCAGCGGGCCAGGCGCAGAGCGGCGGCATACCGCCCGGACTGGCAAAGAAGGGCGGCTTACCGCCGGGCCTGGCGAAGGACGACGTACCCCCCGGTCTCGCGAAGGACGAGCTACCGCCCGGCCAGTCGGACAGCACCGGCGGCCAGGGCCAGCCCGACGCACCGGGGACCGCCACACCTGGTGGTGGCGGCAGCGGTGCCGACAAGACCCCGCCCGGCCTCGCGAAACAGGACAAGACCCCACCGGGCCAGGCCAAGAAGGACGGGACGCCGCCCGGCCGGGCCGCGAAGGACGAGTCTCCGCCGGGCCAGGCGAAACAAGACAAGATCCCGCCCGGGCAGGCCACGAAGGACGGGAGCTCGTCCGGGGCGTCCGACCCGGCCTCAGGCCCTCCCGGTCACTCCCGTTCCAGGAGCACGAGCACCTCGTAGTGCGCGGTCTGGGGGAACATGTCGAGCAGGCGCGCCCGCACGGGACGCAGCGACGGCATCGCGGCGAGGTCCTTGGCGAGCGTCGTCGCGTTGCAGCTCGAGTACAGGACGTGCTGGATCCCCGACGTCTCCAGCCATCGCGCGAGGTCCGCGCCGATGCCTCGCCGCGGCGGGTTCACGATCACCATCTCGGGCAGCGGGGCATCCGGCCCGACCGCGAACGCCGTCGCGTCACCCGCGGCGAACGTGACGTCACGGAAGCGTTCGGCTCCCGCGCCGTCGCGCAGCTTCGCCACGGTGCCCGACGCCGCCGCCACCGCCTCCGCGCTGATCTCGATGCCGGTGACGGCGCGGCCCGGCGCGGCGCAGTGCAGCGCGAACCCGCCCACCCCGCAGTACAGGTCCCAGAGGCTGCTCGGTCCCACCTCGTCCACCCAGTCGCGGGCCTGCCGGTAGAGCTCGGCGGCGACCGCGGTGTTGGTCTGGAAGAAGCTCTGCGGGCGCAGGTCGAGCGTGATGTCGTCGATCCGCATCGGCAGGGTGGTGCGCTCGGTGAGCGGGATCTCAAGGTCGCCCTCGAGCACCGCGGCGTGCAGCGGCTGGATGTTCGCCGAAGCGACCGCCAGGGCGGGAAGCTCTTCCTTCAGCACGGGCAGGTGCTTCCGGATCCGCGCTATGGCCTCCTGGGAGCGCAGCACGAACCGCACCATGAGCTCGCCGTCGGGCGACAGGGTGACCAGCAGGTACTTGAGCTCGCCGCGCTGCTGCGCACGCTTGCCCCGGCCGGAGACCTGGTAGGGCTCCAGGCCGGCCCGGGTGACGAACGCCGCGAGGGGCCCGAAAGCCGCCTGGAGCGCGTCAGGGTAGAGCCCGCAGTCCGTCAGGTCGACCCCCCGGCCGGTGCCGTCCAGGATGCCGAGCACCGGCTCGGCGACTGTGCCGCTGACCACCATCTTCGCCTTGTTCCGGAAGCCTGACTCCGCGCTCTTGACGGCAGGGAGCCAGGTCAGGCCCGAGCCGGCCGGCTCGGTGGTCGAGCCGGTGGCCGCATAGGTCGACCCGGGCGGCTCCGAGGCCGAGGCCGTCGGGGCGGTCAGGACCGGAGCGAGAAGTGCGGCGACATGCCGCTCCTTGTCGAGCACCTGGTTGGGGTAGTCGACCTCCAGGAGGGTGCAGGAGTGGCAGCGGCTCGCGTCGTAGTGGGGGCACTGCACCCCACCAGTATCAGCCACCGCACTGCCCGAACGCGATGACGACCTGGTCACTCTCCGTCAGAGGGGGAACCCTCGTACTCGAAGTGCCACGGCTCCTCGCGACCGCCACCCGCCCGCGCCCACTCCGGGTGGTGCCAGCCGGCCTTGGGCCCGTTGGCGGCGAGCCACTCGAACTCGGGCCGGCCGAACCGGAAGCCCTCGTCCACAGGCACGTCCACCGCCAGTGCCCAGCCGTGGTTCGACGTGCCCGGCGCGGCCACCTGGCCGCTGCCGAACTCGTCGAGCGCCTGAAGCTGCCAGTCGTAGGGGCGGTAGCCGTACTCCACCCGCAGCGGCTTGCCGAACTTCGCCTCGAACTGCACCCCGAGCTTCTTCCATGCCTCGGCCGCGTCGCACCGCAGGTACTGGTCCTGCCCCTCGGGCCCGACCCCTACCTTGCAGAGGGCGTCCAGCTCGAGCCGGCCGTTGGAGCCGTCGGCCACCGTCGCGCGCGCTTCCCACGCCGCCGTCTCGATCGCCGCCCGCGCCGCCTCACGTCGCTGGCCGATCGCCTCGACCGAACGGAGGTCGTTCATCTTCGCCGCGGCCGCGAGCGCCGCCTGGCCCTCGGCGCGATGGGTGTCGAGAGCCTTGCGGACGGCGGCGGGAGCGCCGGCGTCGGCGGTCCAGCTCAGGGTGTACTCGGAGTCGCGCACGGAGATCTTGAGCTGGGCGGTGACCGACGTCAGCCGCGCCTTCGCGGTCTTGAGCTGGGCGGCTGCCTTCTGCGCCTGTGCTGCTGCCGTGGCGGCCTCGGCCTGTGCGTCCTTGCGCTTCTGCTGCCACTGCTGGTGCGAGGCCCGTACGTCCTCTGTGGCCGCGACAAGGGCCGTCGACGTGGTGCGCATGGTGATCGCCCACTCGGTCGCCCGCGCTTCCAGTGCGTCGACGTCGTCGGTCGCGTCGAGCCCGGGCGTGCCGGCCTCGGGGACCGACGGCGGCTGTATCGCGCCGAGCTTCTTGGCCGAGGCGACGTGCTCGGCCAGGTCGGTGCGGACGGCGGCGTCGACCACCTTGCCCTCGGAGGCCGCGAGGGCCTGTTCCGCTGCCGCGATCTGCTCGGCCAGGCTCTCCTGGGCGGTGCGCCCCTCGTCCACGGCCTGCACGACGTCGGCACGGGCGTCGGCCAGCTGCTCCTGCTCGCGCTGGTTGCCGACATGGACCAGCGCGAACACGATGCTGCCGACGAGCGCGACCGCCGCGGCGACCAGGAAGACCACCAGCGGTCGCATCGAACCGCCGTCCGACTGGATGCCCACCCGGGGTGCCGCGTTCAGCGGCCACGCGTCGTACGTCGACTCGGCAGTGCCGGCCGGCGGGCTCTGCGTGTCCGCGTCGGGTTCGAGTGGTGGTCCAGCAGGTGCGGGCGGGTCCGCGTTGAGGGGCATGGCCCGAAGTTTGGCGAATCCGGAGCCCGGGCGCTAGTTGCCCGCCCGTTCCGCGAGGTTCTTGAGCTTGTCGAGGTAGACGGCAGCCTCGCCCGCCTGCCAGTCCGGGATGTTGGTGTTGCCGGCGACGAGACCCACGGACTTGTCCGTGAGCTCACGCAAGATGTCGGCGTGCCCGGCGTGCCGGGCGTTCTCGTTGGTCACGTGAACGATGATCTGGAAGAGCGTGACCTCACGGTCCCCCCACCACGGCACGCGACCCACGGTGTCGAGGGGCAGCAGGTCGATGGTCTCGTCGCAGAACACCCCGGCCCTGCGGTAGAGGTCCGCCACCGAGGCGATCGACTCGTTCGCTGTCGCGTACCAGTCCGCCTGGGGGTCCTCGTCCAGCGTCTGGTCGGACACGAGCTCCTCCAGGTCGGGCCACTCCCGGCCGAAGCTGGTGCCGAGGTAGCCGATCTCGGTGTTGGCGCAGTGCTTCACCAGGCCGAGCAGGTTGTTGCCGGAGGGCACCAGGGGCCAGCGGGCCTGCTTCTCCGTGAGGCCCTCCAGCTTCCACAGGAGGGCCTCACGGGACTCGTTCAGGTACTTCTTCAGGATCTGCTTCTGTGCCGGCTCACCCGAACCGGTGGTGCCGTCAGTCGTCTGTGCCATGGGGACAGTGTGTCGCGCACCACCGACATTCAACGACTTCTTTGCACCCGGGCCCGCTTGTTCGGCTTGCGGTGCAGCCACCACTCGGCGAACAGCAGATTTCCGACCCACGACACCCACGCAGAGGTGATCGCAACGTCCTTGACCGCCGGGTGCTCGACACCGATGCTCGGGTCGGTCAGCGACTCCGGCACGAAGATCGCCAGGAGCACGGGGATCCAGAATCGGTTGGCCACGATCGAGAACGCCAGCGCGGTGCTCCGGACCATCCATTCCCGGTGGTCACCGAAGCGCCGCTGCCGCACCGCACGGAAGCCGAGCAGGGTGCAGGCCAGGAACAGCACGCCGAGCAGCGTGTTCGCCACCTGCTGGCCCAGCCCCGCACTGGGGAACTGCGCGACCACCAGCGCGGCGACGCCTGTCACGAGCGCCGTGGCCACGTAGACGCGGCCGCTCCACCGGTGCACCCGCGGGTGGTGCGCACGCAGCCACGGCCAGAGCTGCAGCACGGCGGCAGCGAGCATGATCGACCCGGTGAAGATGTGGGTCACCAGGGCGGGGTAGAACACCGCACCGCGGTCCGTGGGGACCAGGGACTGGGTCGGGTCCAGGCCCACGTAGCGGGGCAGGGACGTCGCGAGGAAGATCGCCGTGATGATCGCCAGCGGCGCGATCCAGGGGCGGCGCCACCAGCGAACCCGCGGGGCCGGCCCGGCCGGTGAGGCAGGAGTCGAGGTGCTGGTCGTCGTGTCGGTTGCCATGACTTGCCTGCTTTCGTCAGGTCGGAAGGTCGGAAGGTCTGACGGCCGGACGGCCGGGAGTGCGCGGCGTCAGCGCCGTGCACGGAACGCCAGGCCTGCCGCCACCGCGAAGACCAGCCCGAGCCCGAGGCACCACCCGACGGCGAGCACCGCGACGCCGACCGGGTCCGCAGCCGTCGGCACGCCGCCCGAGAGCAGGCTGCGCACCGTCTCGATCACCGGTGTCACGGGCTGGTGCTCCGCGAAGCCGCGCAACCAGGACGGCAGCGTGTCGACCGGCACGAAGGCGCTCGACACGTAGGGCAGGAACATCACGAAGAACGTGAAGCCCCCGGCGGCGTCGGGTGACCGGACCAGCACACCCACGAGGGCGGCGAGCCACGTGATCCAGCCGACGAAGAGCAGGATCATGCCGACCGCGGCGAGCCACTCCAGCACGGACGCCTCGGGCCGGAACCCGATGGCCATCGACACGCCGAACACGATCGCGGTGGTGGCCAGGTTCTTCACGAGGCTCGCGACCACGTGGCCCGACAGGACGGTCCAGGCGGTCATGGGCATCGACCTGAGCCGGTCGACCATGCCGCTCGACATGTCGTGCTCCACCGCCAGCGCCGTGTTCGCCGCCCCGAACCCGGCCGCCAGCAGGATCACGCCCGGCGTCACGTAGTTGATGTAGTCGGTGCCGATGTCGACGGCGCCGCCGAAGACCAGCACGAACATCAGCAGGATGACCACCGGCAGCACCACCGCCGTGATCATGGCGTCGAGGTCCCGCGAGACGAGGCGCAGGCTGCGTGCGGCCATCGTCGAGACGTCGCTCAGCAGGTACGTCATGCCGCCACCTCCGCCGTGCGTGCCGGGCTCTCCTGGCCGACGTGACCGGTCAGCGTGAGAAAGACGTCGTCGAGGCTGGGCGCGCGTACCTCCCAGTGCTCCGGCACGGGCCCCGCCGCCTCGACCGCCGAGAGCACGGCGCGCACGTGCCCGACCGAACCGTCGGTGGGCACCCGCACCCGCGTGCCGTCGACCGTCGCGACCCCGAGGGCGGGGGCGACCCGGTCGGCGTCGGACGCCGTGGCGAAGGTGAGCTCGACGCCCGCCTCGCCCACCTGGCGCTTGAGCTGCGCGGGCGTGCCCTCCGCGACGATGCGGCCGCCGTCGACGAGCGCGACGCGCTGGGCGAGCCGGTCCGCCTCCTCCAGGTACTGCGTCGTGAGGAAGACGCTGGTGCCCTCGTCCACCACGCCTCGCACCACGTCCCACAGTGCCTGTCGCGACCTCGGGTCGAGGCCGGTCGTCGGCTCGTCGAGGAACATGACCCGGGGCCTGGTCAACAGGCCTGCCGCCAGGTCGAGCCGACGCCGCATGCCGCCGGACCAGGTGCCGACCTGCCGGTGCGCGGCGTGGGACAGGTCGAAGGCCGTGAGCAGCTCCGCCACGCGCTCCCGCACGACCCGGCGCGGGAGGTGGGCCAGACGCCCCATCATCGTGAGGTTCTCCGCCCCGGACTGCTTGTCGTCCACCGCCACCTGCTGCCCGGTGAGACTGATGATCTGGCGGACCTGGCGCGCCTCCCGCACCACGTCGAACCCCGCCACCGTCGCGCGGCCGGCGTCGGGCCGCAGCAGCGTCGACAGGATGCGGACGGTGGTGGTCTTGCCCGCGCCGTTGGGACCGAGCAGCGCGAGGACCGCTCCCTCCTCGAGCTCCAGGTCCAGCCCGTCCAGCACCGGCGGGCTCGCCGAACCTCTCCGCGCGAAGGACTTCTGCAGGCCTTCGGCTGTGACGATCGCAGCCATGGTCTCTCCCTCTTCCTCGGGTCGTGGCGTTACTGTTTACGCTCTACGCGTTTTAGTGTGGGGCGTAAACAGTATGTGGTCAAGAGAGTTTCGGGAGCCGAGCGGGACAGGAGCCGCCGAGCAGGGCAGGACGAACAGGGCAGGACGAACAGGGCAGGATGGGAACCGATGAGCACCGAGAGCACGCCCGAACAGCCGCACGGTTCCGCCCGACCACCGTCGGACGCGGGCTCGAGGGCTGAGCTGCCCGCCACGATCCAGCGCATGTGGGGCGACGGAGCGCCGCGCCGCCGCGGGCCCAAGCCCGCGCTGTCCGCCGCACAGATCGTGCAGGCCGCACTGGACCTGGCCGACGCCGAGGGCCTCGCCGCCGTCTCGATGGCACGCGTCGCCGAAGCCGTGGGGTACACCCCGATGGCCCTGTACCGGCACGTGTCCGGCAAGGAGGAGCTGCTCGCCCTGATGGCGGACGCGGTGGCACGGGACCTGCCCGACCTACCGTCCGACATCGGCTGGCGCGACGGGCTCGAGACCTGGACACGAACCCAGATCGAGATGAGTCTGGCCCGTCCGTGGTTCCTCGACCTGCCGCTGTCCGGCGTGCTGCCCGGGCCCAACCGGGTGCGCTGGCTCGACCAGGCCTTCGGGGTCCTGCGGAACATCGACCTGCCGGCCGACGAGAAGCTCGCGATCGTGGGGCTGCTCGCGCAGCACGTGCTCGGCGAGGCGCGCGTGCACGTCGAGACCCGTCGTGCGGCGGTCCAGCGGGTGCGCCGTGAGGCCGGGCTCGCCGAGACCACACCGGAGTCCGAGCTCGACCCTGCCGCGATCGAGGCGGCCGACCCGTACGCCGACTTCGAGGCGGTGCTCGCGCGCTATGCCGAACCCGCTGCGTACCCCCACCTGTTCGCGTCGTTCGCCACCTGGACGGGAGCGCAGACGCAGACGGCCGTCGCCGACGACATCGCCTTCGGGATCGGCATAGTCCTCGACGGTGTCGAGGCGTACCTGAGGCGCCGCGGCGCACTACCCGACGACGCGTCCTGAGCCCCTGGCGCACAGTTCCGCAACGCTCCGGGCGCGACCACAGGCAGCGGTTTTCGGACGTCGTGCACAGGTGAGCGGCCGGGACCCGTGGAACGTCAGTGGCGTGAGTCAGAGTGGTGCCGTGACAAGTGATCCCATGACCGATGACAAGACGCCGACACCGGCGCCGGGTACGGCGCTGCGCTGCTTCGGCGACGGCGACCCGCTCTACGAGGCGTACCACGACGAGGAGTGGGGCGTACCCGTCCACGGTGAGCAGGCTCTGCTCGAACGCATTGCCCTGGAGGGTTTCCAGTCCGGGCTCTCCTGGATCACCGTGCTGCGCAAGCGCCCGGCGTTCCGCGAGGTCTTCGAGGGGTTCGACCCGGAGAGGGTGGCGGCCTTCGGGTCGGACGACGTCGAGCGGTTGCTCACCGACGCGCGCATCATCCGGAACCGCATGAAGATCGAGGCCACCGTCGACAACGCACGCGCGGTGGTCGCCCTGCACGACTCCGGCCGCACGCTCGACGAGCTGTTCTGGTCCTTCGCGCCCGAACCGGGTACGCGCGAACGCCCCGCCACCTTCGGCGACGTACCGGGCTGGACCCCCGAGTCAAAGGCCATGAGCAAGGCGATGAAGAAGCACGGGTTCCGGTTCATCGGCCCCACCACGGCCTACGCGGCGATGCAGGCCTGTGGCCTCGTGGACGACCATGTCGCCACCTGTCCGGTGGTGCTGGGGCGTGACCGGGCGGTCACGCCGGAGTCCGCCACCTGAGCGTCAGAGCTCCGCGCACGGCTCCACGACCGGAAGGACGGCGTCGCGGACCCACGCGGCGAGCGATGTGGCGGGCGGGCGCAGGATCACCGTGTCCACCCCGTGCTCGGCGAAGCCGCGCATCTCCTCGACGAACGCCGCCGTGTCACCGGGGCCGATCGGCGCGCCGCGGTGCAGCATCGTGACGCGGATATCGGCGGGGTCGCGCCCGACGTCGTCACAGTGCCGGTGCAGCACGTCCAGCAGGTGCCGCAACCGTTCGGGCGTCTCGGCGAACAGGTTGCACGCGTCCGCGTACTGCGCGACCAGCCGGAGGGTCACCTTCTCCCCCGACCCACCGATCATGATCTCCGGGCCGGACAGCGGCGGCGGCGAGCAGATGGTCTCGGCAAGCTGGTAGTGCTTGCCCTCGAACGGGCCGTTGTTGTCCAGGTCGTACATCTGGCGCGCGATCCGGACCGTCTCCTCGAGCATCTCGAAGCGGTCCTTGAGCGGCGGGAACGGCACGCCGAGAGCCGCATGCTCCTTGTCGTACCACGCGGCGCCGATGCCGTACGTCGCGCGCCCACCCGAGACGACGTCGAGCGACGCGACGATCTTCGCCAGGAGTCCCGGGTAGCGATACGTCACTCCCGTGACCAGGGCGCCGAGCTGTACCTTCTCGGTCACCCCGGCCAGGTAGCCCAGGGTCGTGTACGCCTCGAGCATCGGGTCGGACGCCGGGAAGCCCTGGTGCTCCATCTGGAAGTAGTGGTCCATCACGGAGACCCATGCGACGCCACCGTCGTCCGCGTACCGGGCGGCGTCCGCCAGCTCGGTACGCATCCCGGCGGGCTCCATCGAGTCGAAACGCATGAAGTGGGTGCCGATTCGCATGCCTCGATCCTCCTACGTCGGCACAGGACGTCAAGCGCGGAACGCGGCGAGCTCCTCGGTACGGCCCAGGATCCGGGCGACGAACCACGTGAGCGAGTCGGCGGTCTCACGCGGCGGCGCCGTCGGCTGCATGACGTGGCTCAGCGAGGTGCGCACCAGGATGTCGATGATCGCCGTGATCCGCTCCGGCTCCAGGTCGATCTCGTACCGGTCCACCCGGTCCTGCACGACGACCATCAGCGTGCCGAGCAGCGACTCCGAGTGCGTGGTGAGCAACGGCAGCAGCTCGGTGTCCGCACCGTGCGTCGCGGAGACGACCGCGCGCAGCAGCTCGTTCCCCTCGGCGAGCACGAGCGTGTTCTCCACGGCCTCATGGATCGCCGACAGCAGGTCATCGGGGTGCTTCTCGAAGCCCTCGACGATCGTGAAGATGAACTGGGCCGACTCCGTCAGCACCATCGCCTCGGCGAGGTCCTCACGACTCCCCACGGCGTTGTAGACGGTCTGCCTGCTCACTCCCGCCTCGGCCGCCAGGCGCCCCATCGTCACCTTCGACCAGCCGTCCGCGCACGTGAGCCGCGCCGCAGCCGCGATGATCCGACTCCGGCTGGAGATCGGGTCCTCGTGTGCGGACGTCACCTCGGCCATGACTCGAATCCTAGGCAACCGGCGGCATCCGGGCAGGGACGGCGCGGCCAGGCAGGATGCTTTTCACCCTCACTTCATTTCCCCATATGGATCGGTGGCCGGCGCCGGCACCGAACCCCTGCGATCCGGAAACCCCATAGGGTGGCGATCATGGACCTCGAAGAACGCCTTGCTGTCTTCATCGACTACGAGAACCTGGCGCTGGGCGCCCGGGAGCACCTGGGCGGGATGCAGTTCGACTTCGGCCCGATCGCCGACGCCCTCGCCGTGCGCGGCCGGGTGGTCGCGCGGCGGGCCTACGCTGACTGGTCGTACTTCGACGAGGACCGTCGCATGCTGACCCGGCACCAGGTCGAGCTGATCGAGATGACGCAGCGGATGGGCGCCTCCCGCAAGAACGCCGCCGACATCAAGATGGTGGTCGACGCCATCGAGATGGCCTTCGAGCGCGACTACATCTCGACGTTCGTGATGTGCACGGGCGACAGCGACTTCTCGCCCCTCGTCCACAAGCTGCGGGAGCTGAACAAGCGCGTCATCGGCGTCGGCGTCGAGAAGTCGACGTCGCGCCTGCTGCCCGCCGCGTGCGACGAGTTCCTCTTCTACGACCGCCTCGAGGGTGTCGAGGTGCCCGACGACGACCTGGGCGCACCGGCGCCGAAGCGCGGCACGCGCTCGCGCAGGCCGGCCGCGGCACCGGAGCGTGCCGCAGCCCAGAAGGCTCCCACCACCTCGCGCCGCACCAAGGCCGCCGAAGCGGTGGCGGAGGCCGTCGCCGAGACTCCCGCGCCCGACGCCGTCGTCGAGCCCGAGGCGAAGCCCGCCACCCGCCGCCGCAAGAAGGCCGAGCCAGCCCCCGCACCGGTCGATGTCGCGCCCGAGGCCGAGATCGACGCGAGCGAGCAGGAGGAGGAGGCCCCGGCGTCCAGCGACGCGCCCATGGAGGTGCGGGTGGCACAGACCCTCGCGGACCTGCAGTCCTCCACGAGCGGCCCGGTGACGGCGTCCGCCCTCAAGCGGACGCTGCTGCGCAAGGACGCCACGTTCAGCGAGTCCGACTACGGGTTCCGCACGTTCGGCGAGTTCCTGCGGTTCCTCGCCGACCGTGGGTTCGTCGAGCTCGCGACGGGCCCCTCGGCGGGCGACCCGGAGGTCTCGCTGCCGGAGCAGGGCAACACCGACTCGGCCTTCGTGCTGCTGCGGACCGTGGTGCAGGAGTCGAAGGGATCGGCCGCCCTGTCCGGGCTGAAGAACGCGGTGCGCAAGAAGCGCCCCGACTTCTCGGAGAAGGCGCTCGGCTTCCGCGGGTTCCTGCAGTTCGCGAAGGCGGCGGAAGCCGCCGGCGCCGTCACCCTGGCCTGGGACGACGACGCCGACGACTACCTCGTCACCGCCTGAGCCGGAGGTGCAGCGTAGGGTGTGGGCCGAGGAACGAGGCACGCGCCCGAAGCGGAACCGCAGGCTCAGGCGGTTCAGATGGAGCCTGAGCCCGGTCAGTCGGTGAACACACCAGGGATCGCGGCCAGCTGACGCGTCAGCTCGGCACCGTCCTGGCCGGCGACCGTCGGCACCCGCGGCGCGTCGACGCCGGTCTCCGGCTGATCGGCGACCGGCATGTTCCCGGCGAGGACCCGCTGCCCGCCGGTGAGCTGCCTGATGACCACGGCACGCACGCGGTCAGGATGCCGGTCCACGGCCTGTGCGTAGATCTCCGGGTCGTGCTGGCCGTCGTCACCGATGAGCAGCCAGCACACGTGGGGGAACCAGGCCATCAGGTGCTCAAGGCTCGCCTCCTTGTGCGCCGGTCCGCTGCGGAACCACCCGGTGAGGGTGGGCCCCCAGTCGGTGAGGAGCAGCGGTCCCCGCGGGTAGGCGTGCCGCGCGAGGAAGGCACGCAGGGTGTTCGCCGTGTTCCAGGCGCCGGTCGACAGGTAGAAGAAGCCGGCGTCCGGGTGGTCCTCCTGCAGCGTCCGGTACAGCTCGGGCATGCCCGGCACGGCACGCCGTCCGCTGGAGTGCCGGACGAACGTGTTCCAGGCCGCGAGCAGCGGCCGCGGCACCGCGGTCACCATGGTCGTGTCGTCCATGTCGCTGATGACGCCGAACCGCGTGTGCTCGTCGAGCACCCGGATGGCCGCCTCGGCCTCCCACGGGTCGGGCTCGTCGAGGACCGTCAGGACGGCGGACTGCCAGCCGGCCGGCAGCGCGGCGACGGTGGGGATCTCGACGTCGACGTAACCGGCGCGGTCGCTCGTCACGACGGCGGTGTGACCGCCCACGTCGAGCAGTACGCGACGGTGGGGCACCGGGACCGTGAGGAAGTGGCGGAACCCGCGCCGACCCGCGCGGAGAGCCTCCAGGTCCGGGGCGGCCGGACGCGGCCGCGACAGCAGCACACGAGCGAGCACCCGCACCTTGTCCGGTGTGCCGTATCCGCTGTAGGTCTCGAGGCGCGGGCGCCAGCCGACGCGGCGGAGCACCCACCCCGCCGCGGCGTAGAAGTGGTCTTCCACCACCGCGGCGAGGTGCGGGCGCTGGGAAGGGTGCGGAGTAGGAGTGGCCACACCCGATTGTCGCCTGCTATCGCGCGCCGCTCTATTGCCCGCCCATGCCGGTCGTCGCCACGCCCTGCACGATGCGGCGCTGGAAGAGCATGAACAGGATCAGCAGCGGCAGCGCCGCGATCATCGCGGAGGCCATGTTCTGCGCGTACTGCACGCCGTAGGCGTCCTTCACCGTGGACAGGCCGACGGGCAGGGTCATGAACTGCGGGTCGGTGGTGACGATGAAGGGCCACAGGAAGTTGTTCCACGCACCGATGAACACGAAGATGGCGACCGCCACCAGGATCGACCGCGACAGCGGCAGCACGATGGTCCAGAACAGTCGCCACGACCCCGCGCCGTCGATCCGGGCGGCGTCGAGCAGCTCCCGCGGGATCGCGTCGAAGAACCGCTTGAGGATGAACACCATCACGGGCGCCACGACCTGCGGCAGCACGATGCCCGCGAACGTGTCCACGAGCCCCAGGACCTGCATCTCCCGGAACAGCGGCACGATGAGGATCTGCCCCGGCATCATGATCGCCGCGAGGGTGAGCCACTGCATCACGGCCCGGCCCCTGAACAGGGTCTGCGAGAACGCGAAGGCCGCCATCGCGGAGATCAGGACCGTGATCACGGTGACCAGCACGGCGACCACGAGGCTGTTCCACATCCACAGCAGCAGGTCGCTGCTGCCGAGCACCTTCTGGTAGGCGTCGAGGGTCCACCCCATGGTGGGCAGCAACGACGCGGGGAGCGCGGCCTCGGCCTCGTGCTTGAAGCTGGTGACGGCGCCCCACACGAGGGGAACGAGCCAGATACCGGCCAGTACGGCGAGCGCCGCGAGCGCCCCGGCTCGCGCCCACGGGGACGGACC
This sequence comes from Promicromonospora iranensis, assembly GCF_028994775.1. GTDB lineage: Bacteria > Actinomycetota > Actinomycetes > Actinomycetales > Cellulomonadaceae > Promicromonospora > Promicromonospora iranensis_A. The sequence goes on from NZ_JAJQMN010000009.1 coordinate 15,167, forward strand.
GATGGTCAGCCTGGTGAGGGTCCGGTTCTCGGCCCGCTCCTGCAGTGCCTTCGTCCGGCGGACCTCGGCGATGTCGGCGACAGCCATCTCAGGCCTCCTTCCGGGCGGGCAGGAGCCGCACCAGGGTGAATACGAGGATCAGGGCGAAGAACACGTAGGAGATCGCTGAGGCGTAACCGAGCCGGTAGTTGGTGAAGCCGGTGTCGTAGATGTACTCCAGGATCGGCCGGGTGCTGCCGTTCGGTCCGCCCGCGGTGAGCATGTAGATCTGGTCGAAGACCTTGAGCGAGGCCAGGAGCTGCAGCACCACGATGACGCCGGTGATGGTGCGCAGCTGGGGCAGCGTGATGGAGAACAGTCGCCGCCAGCCGCCCGCGCCGTCGATGGTCGCCGCCTCGTACTGCTGGGCGGGGATGCCCTGCAGCGCCGCCAGGTAGAGCAGGAAGTTGAAGCCGACGGTCCACCAGACGGTGACTCCGGCGATCGAGAACATCGCGACGTTCTCGTCGGTGAGCCAGCCGAGCGGCTGCAGGCCCAAACCCGTCATCCAGGTGTCGAGCAGGCCGATGTCGGGCTGGAACATCCAGTTGCTCAGGTGCCAGACCACGGCACTGGTCAACAGGTACGGCGCGAAGAACGACATGCGCCACACCCACTGCCCCGGTAGGCCGGTGTGCACGAGCAGCGCCATCACGAGGGCCACGAACACGAGGGGAATGGTGCTCAGGATGGTGAACCAGACGGTGTGCCAGAGGGTCTGCCAGACCTGTGGGTCGCTGAACGCCTCCACGTAGTTGGCGAAGCCGATGAACTCGCTGCCGGTGCCCGTCAGGCTCTGGTTGGTGAAGCTCATCCACAGGCCATACAGCGTCGGCACGACCAGGAAGAGCCCGGTGGCGACGGCGAACGGCGCGACGAACAGGTAGCCGGACCGGTCGCGCTCGCGCATGGACTTGCGGGCCGGTTCGGCGCGTGTGCCGGGCCGGCTGGCCGAGGCCGGCCGGCCGGGCAGTGCCCGCTCCAGGGGCGCGCTGACGCCGGGATTCGAGACAGTCATCGTCGTCCTCTCGATCAGGCGGGGTTGGGCTGGGAGAGGAACCGGTCCATCTCGCTCAGCATCCGGGTCACGGCGGTACGGGCGGGGGCCTTGCCGGCGAGGGTGTCCGTCATCGCGTCGGCCATACGGGTCTGGAAGTCGCTACCGCCGCCGGTGAACCACGCGTCGGGGTCGAAGACGGCGACCTCCGCGGCGGGCGCGTAGTCCCGCTGCGGCGTGAGCTCCTGGTAGGCAGGCTCCTCGACGATGGGCTGGTAGGCGGGGATGTGCCCGGCCGAGGCCCAGGTCAGCCCCTCCTTGAGCAGGCCCGCGAGGACCCGGTAGGTCGCCTCGCGCGCGGCGGGGTCGGGTGTCCCCTGCCGGGGCAGCACGAACGCGTGCGAGTCGGCGTAGTTCGCCGGGGTGTCGAAGATCGCGGGGAACGGCGTGGCCCCGACGTCGGGGAGCGCGTCGCGGAACATCGGCAGGTCCCACTCGCCGGCGAACATCATGCCCGTGCGTTCCGACATGAAGCGGGCGGCGGCGGCGTTGCCGTCCTGGTTCTTCGCGGCGACGGTGCCGTCGACCATGGCCTGCAGGAACTCGAAGACCTCGGCGGCGGCCTCTTCGTCGAGCTCGGCGGGGCGGCCGGGGGTCAGCTCGTAGCCACCGCCGTTCTGGGAGTAGAGCCCCCAGAACATGCGCCAGCAGCCCGCGGGGTCCCGCTGGTAGCCCCAGCCGACGCCGGTCTCGCCGGTGATCTCGGCCAGGGAACGGCCAGCGGCGAGGAAGTTGTCGGCTCCCGCGACCGCGTCCAGGTCGAGCTTGCCGTCCGGGAGCGCGAGTCCCGCGTCCTGGATGATCTTCGGGTTGTGGAACACGATGTACGGGTGAGTGTCCAGCGGCAGCGCATAGAGCTGGCCGTCGTACTGGGCCTTCTCCCACACGGCGGGGGCGAAGTGCTCCTCGCCGATGCCGAGCTCGGCGAGTGCGTCCAGGTCGAACGGCTCCAGGAGCCCGCCGGGTGCGTAGCCGGCCAGCCGGGACATGTGCATGACGGCGGCCTCCGGCGGCCTTCCGCCCGAGGACGCCATCGCCAGCTTGGTGTAGTACGGCGGTCCCCAGGCCAGGGTCGTCGACGCGACGGCGATGTCCGGGTTGGCCGACGCGACCGCGCCCACCATCTCCTGCATGAGGGCGCCGTCGCCGCCCGAGAACAGGTCCCAGATCATGACTGGCGTCTTGCCGGCACCTGCGGCGCTGGGTGTGGCGCATCCGGCGAGCGCCCCGCCGAGCGCGACCCCACCGGCGCCCACCAGTGCGGCCCGGAGCAGGTCACGGCGGCTCAGGCCTCCTGAGCTCTCCGCACGGCTGCGGGTCCTCGACGCGATCACAGGGCTTCCTTGCCCTGGGACGCCACGTCCTCGTAGCACGGTCATCGTCGACCTCCAATGGTGCAACGTTGCGGTCCAACGTTGGATCACGATGGACTAGGCCGGGCGTCCCGTCAAGGGGCAAGGGTGTGGAAGGAAGTGATGGGTTGTCGGAGCAAGCGGGCCGCCGCGTCGGCATCAAGGAGGTCGCCGCTGCGGCGGGGGTCTCCTGGAAAACTGTCTCCAACGTTGTGAACGGCACGGGCCGCGTCGGCGACGCGACCAGGGCCCGCGTGGAGGCGGTCATCGCCGAGCTGGGCTACCGGCCCAACCTCGCCGGACGCCAGCTCCGCCGGGGGCGCACCAACACGCTCGCCCTCGCCGTGCCATGGGTGCACGCGCCCTACTTCTCGGTCCTGGCCCACGAGGTGATCGACGCCGGCAGCTCGCGCGGGTACCGGGTGCTCATCGAGGAGACGAGGTCCTCCCGGGACACGGAGCTCGAGGTGGCGCGCGGCTTCGACGTCCAGGCGATCGACGGCATCATCTTCTCGCCGCTCGAGCTGACCCCCGCGGAGATCGACGAGGTCCGCGGGCCCGTCCCCCTCGTGCTCCTGGGCGAGCGGGCCGACCCCGACCCGACCCGCGAGCGCCGGACGGACCACGTCAGCATCGACAACGTCGACGCGGCGGCGCAGGTCACGGCGCACCTGCTGGAGACGGGGCGGCACCGGCTCGGGTTCCTGGGTGCCGAGCCGCCCGGCGCCGGCCGCACCGGCGCACAGCGGGTCCAGGGTTTCCTCGACGCCCACGCCGCCGCCGGTATCGAGGTCGACGAGCGCTGGGTGCTCCAGGTCCCGCAGTTCTCGCGCCCGTCGGGCGCCGAGACCATCGAGCGGGTGCTGCCCCGGATCGACCAGATAGACGGCCTGGTGTGCGCCAACGACGAGCTGGCCCTCGGCGCGCTGTACGCACTGCGCCGCAACGGGGTGCGTGTTCCCACCGACCTCGCCGTGACCGGCTGGGACAACACCGAGGACGGCCGGTACTCGAACCCGTCACTCACCACCGTGGCACCGGACCTGCGCGCGATCGCGGAGACCGCGGTGGACCGGATCCTCACGCAGCTCGAGAAGCCCTCGGCCGAACCGGTCGACGCACTCGTTCCGCACCGACTTCTGGTCCGCGAGAGCAGCCGCGACTGAGCGGCTGACCAGCGGGCACGCGTTCCGCAGGGCCCTCTGAGGGCCCGGCGTGGTGATACAACGTTGCATTCCGATCGGAAGCCGTGTTGAATCGCCGCGCACCTGTCGTAGACGCAACGGAGCAGCTGATGACCTTCCTCGACCGCTTCTCGCCCGCCGGCGAACCAACGGCCACCGCCGTCCCGCGCCCCGAGTACCCCCGCCCGCAGATGGCCCGCGACCGCTGGCTCAATCTCAACGGCACGTGGCAGTTCGAGATCGACGCCGGCGACTCCGGCCTGGAGCGGGGCCTCGTGGAGCGCCCGCTCGAGAGCGAGATCGTCGTGCCGTTCGCACCCGAGTCGCAGCTCTCCGGCATCGAGAACACCGACTTCCTCGAGGCGGTCTGGTACCGCCGCGAGGTCACCGTCCCCGCGGAGTGGGCCGCCGTCGGCGACGACCCGCACGTCCTGCTGCACTTCGGCGCCGTCGACCACGACACCACCGTGTGGGTGGACGGCACCGAGGTCGTGCGCCACCGCGGCGGTTTCACGCCGTTCACCGCCGACCTGCACGGGATCGCGAGCCCTGGCGACACGGTCACCGTCGTCGTGCGGGCCCGGGACACCCGGCACGGACCCCAGGCGCGCGGCAAGCAGAGCAACCGCTACGCGAACTTCGAGTGCAACTACACCCGCACCACGGGGATCTGGCAGACCGTGTGGCTGGAGCCCGTGCCGGCCGCGCACCTGCGCCGCCCGCGGATCACGCCCGACCTGTCCAGCTCGGCGTTCGACGTCGTCGTGCCGCTGTCCGCGAACCGGCGCGGCCACACGGTGACGGTCACCGTGACCGACGCCGACGGCGTGGTGGCCACCGCCACCGCTCGCGCCGACCTGGACCTGGCGCCCGCGCTGCGCGTCGTCGTCCCGGCGGAGCGCGTCCGCACCTGGGGTCCCGGCGACCCGCACCTGTACGGCGTCGACATCGAGCTACGTGACGCCGACGGCGCGGTCGTCGACGCCGTGCGCTCGTACGCGGGCCTGCGCTCCGTGTCCATCGACGGACAGGTGGTCCGGATCAACGGCGAGGCGGTGTTCCAGCGGCTCGTCCTGGACCAGGGCTACTGGCCCGAGTCGCTCATGACGGCGCCGTCCGACGACGCGCTCGCGCGGGACATCGAGCTCGGCCTCGCGGCCGGCTTCAACGGCGCCCGGCTGCACCAGAAGGTCTTCGAGGAGCGTTACCTGTTCCACGCGGACCGGCTGGGCTACCTCGTGTGGGGCGAGTTCGGCGACTGGGGCGTGAGCGGGAACGGCACGCCCGCCGACGGCCAGCGGCCGACGACGTCGTTCGTCGCCGAGTGGATGGAGGCGCTGCAGCGCGACCACTCCCACCCGTCGATCATCGGCTGGTGCCCGCTCAACGAGACGCACCAGGACCTGCACGACCGCATCACGCAGCTGGACGACGTCACCCGGGCCATGTGGCTCGCCACCAAGGTGGCGGACCCCTCCCGGCCGGTCCTGGACGCCAGCGGCTACTCGCACCGCGTCCTCGAGACCGACATCTGGGACTCGCACCTGTACGAGCAGGAGCCCGCGCAGTTCGCGAAGCTCGTGGGCGGCCTGGCCGAGGGCCGGCCCTACGAGAACGAGCGTGAGAACGGCACCAAGATGTCGGTGCCCTACCGGGGTCAGCCGTACTTCGTCAGCGAGTACGGCGGCATCTGGTGGAACCCGGACGTGGCGGCCACCGCCACGGGGAACTCGCCCGACTCGTGGGGCTACGGCCAGCGCGTCGCGGACGAGGAGGAGTTCCACGCCCGGTTCCGCGGCCTGACCGACGCACTGCTCGGTGACCCGCGCATGTTCGGCTACTGCTACACGCAGCTCACCGACGTGTTCCAGGAGGAGAACGGGGTCTACCGGTTCGACCGCAGCGAGAAGCTCGACGTCGCTCGCGTGCGCGAGGTCCAGGTCCAGGTCGCGGCCATCGAGGTGGCGGACGGCGACGAGGAGGCTGCTGACCAGGCATCCTGACCGATCGACGGGGTCTTGTAGGTCTCTTTAGTCTTTTTCACCACATATCACCCCGTCCACAGGGTTGCTTGAGGGGTGCACAATAGGCCGGTGACGTACCGGTTCCTCAAGCTCATCCTCTCGATCCTCGTGCTCGTGCTTCTGCGCCCGCGCGTCACCGGCCTGCACAACATCCCGAAGCGCGGCGCCGTGATCCTGGCGAGCAACCACCTGTCGTTCATCGACTCGCTGCTCATCCCGATCATGGCGCCGCGCCACGTCGCGTTCCTGGCCAAGGCCGAGTACTGGACCGGCAAGGGGATCAAGGGGCGCTTCTCCCGCTGGTTCTTCACCAAGATGGGCGACATCCCGGTGCAGCGCGACGATCCCCGTGCCGGGCAGCGCTCCCTCGAGGACGCTCTGGCCGTGCTGCAGCGTGGCGGGGCCTTCGGCATCTACCCCGAGGGCACGCGCTCGCGCGACGGCAAGCTGCACAAGGGCCACACGGGCGTCGCCTGGCTGGCCCTGACCGGCAAGGCCCCGGTGGTCCCGGTCGCGCTGCTCGGGACGGACAAGGTGAAGCCGATCGGCAAGATGCCGCGGTTCGCACGCGTCGAGCTGCACTTCGGGGTGCCGATCGACCCGTCGCGCCAGATCGCCGCCGGCACCAAGCCCGCGCAGGCGCGGCGCGAGCTGACCGAGCAGGTCATGCAGTCGATCCAGGCCATGAGCGGCCAGGAGCGTGCCGACGACTGACGAGGCTCCCCCACGTCCCGCGAGGTAGTCACCTGACTACCTCGCCAGGTGACTACCTCCGCGAGGCGAGGCGGGCTACAGGCGGGTGATCCGGATGGCGTCCGCGATGACGTACGCCGTGCCCTGCGTCCAGCGGCTGACGGCCACCACCGTTCGGGTGCCCGCCGTCATGGCGTAGGTCCCCAGTGAGAGCCAGGCACCGCCGCCCGTCGACTGATCGACGCGGATCGTCGACGAGCCGCTCCCGGTGTGGACGATGAACGGGGTGGACGTGTTGTAGCCGGCGATCCCCGGGAACCACGCCTCCACCCGGTACGAGCCGTTGGACGGGATGGTCGCCGAGTACGTCGCCAGGTCGCTGACCTCCGCGGGCGTCGCGTAGCGGTAGCTGGCGCCGTACCGCTCGGCCGAGAAGGTCGACGTCTGCCACGACGACCCCGCCGCGAAGCCGGCCGAGGTGTTGTCCACGATGACGGACCAGCTCGAGCCCGCCAGGGCCGCCGCCACCTCGGACCGCAGCTGGGGCAGCATCGAGTAGAGGACGTCCCCGGGGCAGGCCGTGGCGGTGTAGTCCCGGTGCCCGTAGATCTGCGTCGGCGCGATCCCGTACTGGTCGCAGATGTAGGCGCACAGCTCGACGAGACGGCTCCAGAGCTGCGCGGGCGGCGTCGCGCTCGTGTAGGTGCCCTGGCTCTCGATGCCGATGGCCTGGCTGTTCTGGCCGGGAGCGTGGGCGCCCACCACCGTGCCGCTGCCGTTCCGCAGCCGGGACAGCGATCCGTGCCGCCCCTCCATGACGTACCCGCCGCGGCTCAGCGTGAGGTGCTGGCCGGTGTCCACCCAGCCGTTGGCGAAGTGCCACTGCTGGATGTCGCGTGCGATCTGGTACCCGGCGGCCTGCGAGTAGTCGGTGACGTTCGCCGACGCCGTGTGGTGGATCAGGATCTTGTTCGGGTTGGTCGAGACCGTGTCGATGGTGCCGCGTGCGGCCGCGGCGCCCCAGGTGGCGCAGCTCGCGATGGTCGGCGCCGCGACCTCCACGCCGGCCAGCGCGCCTCTGGGCGCGTCGGCAGGGGCCTCGGGGTCCGGGGCGAGCGACGGCGGTGCGTCCCCGTCCCGCGTCGGCGAGGCATCCGTCGGGGCCGGGCCCGCCGGGGCCGCGGAGGCGGGCGCCGCGATCGTCGCGCCCGCGGCACCGATGCCGAGGACGACGGCACTGCGCAACAGGTCACGTCGGCCGAGCGCGTTCCGGCCACGCGAGCTCGGGTAGGGCACGGTCAGGTCGGAGTCCGGTTCGTACGGGTGGTCGTGCGAGTGGTCGTGTGTGTGCACGGGTGTCCTCCACGATCTGGTCACGCTGGGGTCGATCCAGGTCAAGTGGAGTATCCGGCCCCGCGGCCACCACCCGGTACATCACATCTGGGTCATGCCCGCGATGCGATGGTCCACCGAGCCGAGCCGAGCCGCACCGGACGCCGCACCCGGGTCCGCTACGGCCGGCCCTCGTCCCACACACGGCAGACCCACAGGCCGCGCACGCGGCCTGTGGGTCCGACACGTACGGCGGGCGTCGCTCGCAGGCGGAGCGCCACCCGCAGGGGGATCAGGACTCGATGGTCTGCTTGCTCTCCGACGCGCCCTGGCCGATCGCGGTCGCACCGGCGGTGTGCGCCACCTCGACCTTGCGCGGCTTCGCCTCCTCGCTGACCGGGATCGTCAGGGACAGCACACCGTCGGCGTACGAGGCCGAGATGCTGTCGAGAGCGAGCCCGCGGCCCACCGTGAGCTGCCGTGCGAACGTCCCCGCGGGCCGCTCGCGGACCAGCCACTGGGCGTCGGCGTCGGAGCGTTGCGTGCGCTCGGCGCGGACCGTGAGCGTCCGGTCCTCGACCGACACGTCGATGGTGCCGGGGTCGACGCCGGGCAGATCCATCGACAGGACGTAGTGGTCACCCGTACGGAACAGGTCCATCGGCATGCCGCCCGACTGCCGTGCGTTGCCGGCGAACGTGCTGAACAGCCGGTCCATCTCCTGGATCGGGTCCCAGTAGGTAGCCATCGCGCATCACCTCCTACGACGATGCGGCCCTGGCCCCTCCAGGGCCGCAGCGCTCGACGGCGGGGCTGGCCGCCGTCCGGCTACGCCACCAATTTTGGCACTCTCACCCCGAGAGTGCCAAGAGGGAACCCGGGCCGATCACTCCCGGCGAACACCACCGGCGGACCACCGACGTCAGGCCGCGGCGCGGCCCGTCAGCCCCACGCGTTCGAGCAGGTCGAGGGCCGGCCGATGCTTGTTGAACGTGTACACGTGCACACCGGGCGCCCCGGCGTCGAGCACCTCGCGCGCGAGCGCGGTGGAGTACTCCAGGCCGTGCTCGTGCTGGGCCTCGGCGTCGACGACACCGTCGGGCGCGGTGAGCCGGTCGAGGTCCCGCAGGAGGTCGGCAGGGGCCGCGACGCCCGTGAGCTCCTCGACACGACGCAGCCGGCGCGCCTCCGTGGCGGGCAGGATCCCGGCGAGGATCGGGATGGTCACGCCCGCGGACCGCGCCGCATCGACGAACCCCGTGTACGACTCGGCCCGGTAGAAGAACTGGGTGATCGCGAAGCTCGCGCCCGCCTCCTGCTTCTCCAGCAGCCGCCGGACCTCCTGGTCGCGCGTGGTGCCGGCCCCGGGGTTGCCGTCCGGGAACGTCGCCACGGCGATGGTGAGTGGACGGGTGGCGGCCCGCAGGGCGGTGCTGGCGTCGGCGGCACAGCGACGCGCGTCCACCTGTCGGAGCAGGCGAACCAGGTCCACGCTGGACCGCACACCGTCGGACGGCGGGTTCCAGTCGGGCTCGTCGCGCGGTGGGTCGCCGCGCAGGGCGAGGAAAGATCGCACGCCGGCCTCGAGGAACTCGTCGATCACCTCGGACACGTCCTCACGGGACGCGCCCACGCAGGTCAGATGGGCCACCGGCAGCACCGGCGTGCCCCGGAGGAGAGTGGCGAGCACCTCGCGCGAGGTCGCCCGGTCACCCCCGGCCGCACCGTAGGTGACGGACACGAAGTCCGGGCGAGCCGCCACGAGACGCTGCGCCGTCTCCCAGAAGTTGGGCGCGGCCTCGGGCCGACGTGGCGGCATCAGCTCGAACGACACTGTCGGGCGGTGCGGGTATCCCTCGACGACCATGGCTGCTCCATCGAACCTGGCGTGAGCACCTTACGTCCACGCGCCACGGCTGCGGGCAGGAAGTCTGCAGGTTGCTGCGGTGTCAGGGAGCCAGGACTCTCGACCGCTCTGGATGGGTTCGCCACCATGCTAAGCGAATGTCCACCACTGGGACGGATTTCGTCCGTTGATCGAGACGGCCTGGTCCACTGACTGCCACAGCTCCGCGCGGTTACTTCACCGACCCCGCCACCAGGCCGCCCACCAGCCGCTTCTCGATGGCCATGAACAGGATCACGACGGGCACGATCGCCACGATGGACACCCCGAAGACGTAGTGCCACGACGTCTCGTACTGGCCCACGAACTTGGTCAGCGCCACCGACAACGGCTGGTTGCCCGCCGTCGTCAGCAGCACGAGCGAGGCCGCGAACTCGTTCCACGACGCGACGAACGTGAACACGACGGCGGTCACGATCCCGGGCCACACGAGCGGCAGGTTGATCTTCGTCAGGACGGCGAAGGTGCCGGCGCCGTCGAGCTGTGCCGCCTCGTCGACCTCCTTCGGGATGCCCGCGAAGAAGCTGTGCATGATCCAGACCGCGAACGACAGGTTGAACGCGGCGTTGACCAGGATCATCGCCGCCCAGGTATCGAGGATCCCCCACGCGATGAACTGCCGGAACAGACCCGAGGTCAGCACGGCGGGCTGAACCATCTGGGTCACGATCACGAGGAACAGGAAGACGAGTCGCCCCGGGAACCGGAACCGTGCCGTGTAGTAGGACGCGGGCAACGCGACGGCGAGCACGAGCAGCGTGGCACACAGCGAGATCACCAGGGTGGAGACCAGGTTCTGCAGCAGCGGCGTCTCGGGCGTGGCCCACATCGTGACGTAGTTGTCCCAGTGCCACTCCCTGGGGAAGTAGCTCGGGTCGACCGACCTGATCTCGGCCTTCGTCTTCACCGACCCGAAGAACATGATCAGGTACGGCAGCAGGAACACCACGAGGACGACGAGCCCGGCGAGCATGCGCAGCAGCAGGGATCCCAGGGGCACCTGGTCCGAGGTGTACTTCCGCACCCTCTTCCGGTCGCCCGACGTCGGGCGGGTCGCCTCGCGCGGGGCGGTCCCCGACTCGGTGATGGCAGCCATCAGACCTCCTCCAGGGGGCGGACGACCCGCACGTAGATGGCGACGATCCCGATGACGACCAGGAACGCGATGACGGACAGCGCGCTGGCCAGATCGATCTGCCGCTGGTTCTGCATGTACTTGAAGATCATCGTCATGACGGTGTCGGCGTCGTACCCGGGGATGGACCCGGTCATGACGCGCAGGATCGGCAGGGAGTTGAACACGTTGATGATGTTGATCAGCACCGCCACCGACACGGCGCCGCGCAGCTGCGGCAGCACGACGCTGAAGTACGTCCGCACGCCGCTCGCGCCGTCGATGCGCGCGGCCTCGACGGTCTCGCCGGGGACGGTCTGCAGTCCGGCCAGGATCGTGTAGGTGGTGAACGGCAGCGAGACGAACACGGCGACCGCCATGGCCCACGCGAACGCGGTACCGGGATGCCGGGTCCAGCCGTAGCCCTCGGGCGTATCGATCAGGCCGACGTCCACGAGGAACGAGTTGATGATGCCGAAGTACGGCTCGAGCCCGTAGTGCACCACCAGCGTCGTCATGACCACGCTCGCCGCCCACGGCACGATGACGGCCATGCGGACCAGGCGGCGGCCCGGGAACGCCTTGTTCAGCAGCGCCGCGAGCGCGAGCGACCCGAGCAGCGTGCAACCCACGACGACGACGACCCAGATGACGGTGCGTCCCAGGATCGGCCAGAAGTACTGGAAGCCGACGACCGTCGCGAAGTTCGCGAGACCGACGCCTCCGTCGTCCAGGCCGCTCTGGCTGATGTCACGGGTCGAGTTCCAGAACATCAGGCCCACCGGGAACAGGACCACGGCCGCGATGAGCGCGACCGCGGGCCCGATCCACGGGAGGGCCTTCAAGAGGTCCTTCACGAGAGTTCCGATCAGCCTTCGTCGACCTGGGTCTGGATCTCGGCCAGGACGTCCTTGGCGGACTTGTTGCCGTCGAGCTGGCCGAAGAGCGCCTTGAAGGCGGAGTCGGCCGCGTTCCAGTCCGGGTTGGTGGTGGGGTAGAACTGCGCGTCCGGCAGCACGTCGAGGAACGGGGCGAGCGCCTCCTCGTCGGCGAGCTGCTCCGAACCCGAGAGGGTGGTCGGCAGGAAGCCCTCGGCCTGAACCCACGGCACGTAGACGTCCGCGGAGTAGAAGTAGTCGAAGAAGGCGGTGATGGCCTCCTGCTTGTCGCCGTCGTTCTGGAACGCCATGAGGTGGTCGGCCACGCCCAGCGTGAACGGCTCGCCGTCCTTGGTGGGGATCGGGTGGATCGAGTACTCGAGCTCCGGGTTGTCGGACTCGATCTGACCCACGCTCGGCGGCAGGCCGACCTGCATGCCCACCTTGCCCTGGACGAAGATGTCGAACAGCGGGCTGCGGTCCGTGGCGCCGGCGTCGGCCTGCGTGGCACCCTCGTCGATCATCGTCTTGATGAACTCGGCACCCTCGAGGTTCTCCGGGGTGTCGATGGTGATCTGCTCGGCGTCGCCGAAGGATCCGCCGCCGCCCCACAGCCACACCGCTGCCTCGGCCTGCGCCTCCTCGGAACCGAGCGGCATGCCGTAGCCGGCCACACCGCCGCCGAGCTCCGAGACCTTCTTGGCCGACTCGAGCAGCTCGTCCCAGGTGGCCGGGACCTCGGCACCCGCCTCCTCCAGCAGGGCGTCGTTGACGAACAGCGCACGCGCCGACGCGATGAACGGCAGACCGTACGTGGTGCCGCCCACCTGGGCGTTCTCCAGGAACGTGGGCTGGAAGTCGGCGTAGGTCTCCTCGGAGATGACCTCGTCGACCGGGTACAGCAGCTCGTCCTCGGCGAATCCGGCGAAGGGGCCACCGTTGTAGATGTCGGGTGCCTCGCCGCCCTGGATCTTGGTGGCGATGACCGACTCGAGGTTGTCCCAGGACTCGACCTGCAGGTTCACGTCGATATCCGGGTTTTCTTCCTCGAAACCGGCGATCACGTCGTCCCACAGGCCCTGGGTGGCGTCGGAGTAGCTGGGGACGAGCAGGTCGAGGGTCGTCCCGTCGCCGGTCGCCTCCCCGGTGGACCCGCCGAACCCGCAGGCGGTCAGGCCGGTCGTCGTGGCGAGCGCGATCGCGAGGATCCCGCCGAGCCTCCTGTACTGGGCCATTACTACTCCTTAGTGCTCGTCGTACTGGTGCGTGGTGCAGGTCACGTTTTCACTTGCCCCTTAATCTGTCAATGGTTCTAACAAACCTGTGACATACGGGTGACGGGCCGGTCCGGAACGGTCCGCGGAGCAGGTGGAGGCACACAGAAGGAGGGCCGCAGCGCACGGCTGCGACCCTCCTTCGGCGTGGCCGGGGGCCGACGGCGGAGCGTCGGCCGGGGCGATCAGCAGCCGCAGCCCAGGTCGCCCTGCGGACGGTAGCTGTAGTTGCCGGCATACCGGGTGTTCCCGCCGTAGATGATCTTCCACCAGCGCTCCTGGGCGGGGACGACGGTGGAGAACGTACCGTCGGCACTGATGGGCACCTTGCGCACCACCACGTCGCGTGCCCGGTCGGCGTAGGGACCGTCCGGGTCGTAGGCGATGGTGACGTTGCCGCCGGTCACCGGCTTCATCGAGAGGTCGCGGTCGGCAGCGATGGCCAGTACCTCGACTCTTCCCGAGAGGCGTGACGGCCGGCCATCGATGGCCCGGGCCGGAGAGATCTTCGACGTGACGATGGTCTGCCGGCGGATCGTGACGGTCTTGGCCTCGTTGACGTTGACCCGGTGACTGCTCATCCTGCCGCCGGAACGCTCGATCTCGGCCGTCAGCTCGATGCCCACGCGATACCGGCCCGGCTTCGTCGCGTGGTGCAGCCTGACCCTGTGCTGGCCGTCGCCCTGTGCGTCGACCTCCAGCGGGAAGTAGAAGGTCGGCCCGTTGTCACCGTGCTGCAGCGTGACCCGGCCGGTGAGCGACCGCAGTGCGCCGCCGGTCCAGTCGACGTCCGCACGGTACGTGAACGACGGAGGCCGGGTGAGCTTGTTGGTGGAGACGTTGCCATAGGTGACCGAGCCACCGGCCGTCATACGGGTGGTCAGCACCGTGCCGGGGAGCCGGTCGGTGTCGACTACCGGCACCTCGACGGCGTGCGTCGCCGGAGCGGTGACCAGGCCTCCGACGAGGAGGGTCGCGGCGGCGGCCAGGACCGCCAGCCCTCGGCGGAGACTGTCGGTACGGGACCTGCTGTGCAGAGACATCTCGGTTCCAGTCTGTTCGATGGTGCCTGTCCCCGGCGAGCACGTCGCTCGCCGTCAGGCTCTACCACCAAGTACGGAAAGGAGGACCGGAACGTTGTGGGTGAACTGCGGAAGAGCGCCCGCCCGGTCGAGACCGGACGGGCGCTCCACGTGTGCTGCCTATCGTTCGGTGGCGCCGATCATCGGCAGCCCGAACGACAGCCCGACGGCGAGGATGCCGGCGACGAACAGGTACGGTGCGGACGCGCCCTGGTCGGCCCCGCCGATCGCCATCAGTGCGAACCCGCCCAGGAACAGGGCGAAGCACATGATGAAACGAACCAGCAGGGTCGCCGTGGGCTCCTGCTTCTGCCTGCGGGCCACCTCGAAGTCACTCATGAGGCAAATCTACCGCCCTCTCGGCTCACGTCGACGGCCAGCTCGCCGACCTGCCCGTTGACCGTGACGGTCACGGTGGTCCGGCCGGCGCGCAGGGCGGTCAGCTCATGGGTGTCCGGGTGGAGGGCGAGCACGGCACCGCGGGAGCAGTCGCGCAGTGCGGCGCGGCCGGTCCGGTCGGTGGTGCACACCCGCTCACCGCCCCAGGACGACGAGACCGGCCATGCGACCGGTACCTCCCGCGTCCCGTCCTGCACGACGACCGCGCGCACCGCCGCGGACTCGCCCACCGTCAGCGACTCCGGACCGGAGACCGTGACCGCCTCGGCGCGCGTGTTGACCTCCCACCCCAGCCACTGTCCCTTGCCGCCGGCGCCCGACGCCGGCCGGATGCCCAGCATCGACCAGCCGGTGAAACCGCCGTCGGCCGGCGTGCTCGCCGGGCTCTTGCCGGAGTTGCCGTTGACCAGGTACGGGATGCCGTCCTGCGTGCTCGCGTGGAACACGCCGACGTGCGAGCCGACCGAGGCGATCGACTTGCCGGACCGCTCCTCGAAGTCCTCGAACCAGCCGCGCAGCGTGTCGGCCTCGAGACGGTCGGTGAGCCGGCTGGCCTTGGTCGGCAACGGGTCGTCCAGGGGGTGGTGCGCGAACACCACGACTCCCGTGACCGATCGATCGGTCGCGGCGTCGTCGAGCGCGTCGCGCAGCATCCGCACCTGGTCGAAGTCCGCGCCCAGGCGGCCGGACGACGAGTCGAGCATGACGAGGCGCGTCGTCCCCCCGGCCCGCCCGGGCGTCGGCACGTCGAGCACTCGTGTCCGCTCGCCGAACTCCTCCTCGAAGTTCGTGATCGAGCCACCCATGACCTCGTGGTTGCCGGGCAGGTAGTACCAGGGGAAGTCCGCGTCGCCGAGCTCCTCGGTCAGGACCCGGCGGGCGAGGTCGAAGTCCTCCGGTGCGGCCTCGTCGACCAGGTCGCCGTTGATGACCAGGAGGTCCGGGTCGTCGGCAACGATCTCGCGGAGGGCATCGCGCGCCCCGGCCACCGCGCCCGAGCCGGGGTCACGCGCCACGAACTGGGCGTCGGACAGCACCGCCACGCGCAGGGGCGCGTCGTCGGTGGCGCCGTCCGCGGTCACCGTCCCGTCCTCGACCCGGGAAGCCTCCGGCACGTCCACGGCGGGCGGGACCTGCGCCGTGATCCGGGAGAACGTCAGCGCACCCGAGTACTGGTCACCGGCGGCCGTCTCCAGCGCGCGGATCCGCTGCAGCTTCAGGGGGAACGCGACGCCGTCGGGCACCGTGAACGTGACCTGCCGCCAGCCGGTCCAGGTGACCTCGGGCCCGTCGAGCTGCGTGACGACGCCGTCGCCCTGCCGCACCTGCAGGCGCAGCCAGGCGCCCTTGCCGTCGCCGTCGACCCACATGGCCACCGCACGCGGCGAGCCGGGGAGCTCACGGCCACCCGCCGCTGCCTCCGGCAGCACCGCGTACTGGCCACGCGTCGCCGTGGACCTCGTGAAGTCGTAGGTCATGCGCAGACCCGCCGCGCCGTCGTGACCGTCCGCGGGTGCCAGGGAGCCTCCGGGAGCCCGGTCGTTCGCCGGCGTCCAGGAGGCCGCGTCGGCGAAGTCCGCGACGACGTCCTCCTCCAGGCTGACGGTCACGGCGACCTCGGTCGTCAGCTCCTCGCCGTCAGGTCCGGGCACGGTCAGCTCGAAGGTGGTGCCGCCCACCGGGGCGAGCGCGCGGACCTCGAACGACCCGTCGGCCGCGGGAACGAGCTCGGCGACCGGGTCGTCGACGGGCTCGACCACGGACACCGTCACGTCCCGCGCCTCGATCGGTGCGGCGAACCCCTGCGTGTCGTAGCCGGTGAGAACCAGCGGTGCCGTCGCGTCGGCGTCGTTCAGCCCGATGACCGGGGTGTCCACGCCGGTCCGAACCAGGGGGCCGAGCACCTCGACCTCGGCCGTCCCGGTCGCGAGCCCGGAACGGCCCAGGGACGCTGCGGTCACGACGGTGCTGCCGGGCCTACGCCCCGTCACCACGCCGTCCCGCACCGACGCGACCGACCCGTTGCGCGTCCGCCACGACGACGGTGCGGAGGCGACGGGGGACATCGTCTCGTCGTAGCCCTTGGCGACCAGCGTGCGGTGCAGGCCGGGGAAGACGCGGTCGGCGTCGGCGGCCGGGACGGTGGTGCGCACGTCGTAGGCCGAGACGCGGCCCGAGCCGGCCGGCACGAACAGGCCGAGGCCGTTCGCGTCGGAGCGCTCGTAGCCGTCCGACGGGCTGTTCAGGATCGTGGTGCCGGTGTCGCCGGGAATCCGGGCGACCATCTCGGAGGAGCCGCCCCCGTCGAGGTTGATCGCGTCGTCGGCGCCGAGCTGGGCCATCAGCTCGCCCAGCTCGTAGAGGTTCATCCCGATGCTGTGGGTCTGCCGGCCGTCGATCACCACGAAGTAGGCGCGGGTACCGGTCTCGTCGAAACCGACGGCGGTCCGCGGGTGCCGCAGCTCGACGTGATCACCGGTGGCGGACGTGACCTCGCCGTCCTCCAGCAGAGGGTCCTCGGGTCCGCCGCCGATGGCGACGGCGACGTCGCCCGCATCCTCGCGCAGGCCGTACGCGACGTCGACGTGATCGCCCGTCCGCAGGCCCGCGAGCGCGTCCGCAGCGGCTCCGGGCCGCGCCACGACGGCGCGCGTCCCGTCCGCCAGCTGCCCGTCGCCCGGCTGTCCGACGGCGGTGACGGTGCCGTCGGCGTCGACGAGCACCTCGACGCCCTGCTCCCCCGCTGCCAGCGGACGCGCACGGGTGAAGGTGCCCCAACCGGCGTCGTACACGGCGACGCCGCCGGCGGGCAGGGCGGTCACGTTGAGGCCGCTGACGGGGATCTCACCGGCCGATCCCCAGGTCACCGAGCCTTCGAGGAAGATCTGCGCGAGCCTGCCCACGCCGTCGGACCCGAACGCCACCGAACGTTCCCGGCCCGGGGACGCGGACTTGACCAGCGTGCCGTCGTCGACGGCCACCCCGAGCGCGGCGCCGGAGTTGTTGATGTCGAAGTAGTCGCCGTTGATCGCGGCGATCGCGCCCCGGGAGGCCGCCATCTCGGAGACCGTCGCGTTGTCGGCCACGTGGTCCGGGCCGACGTAGCCGACCTGCACCTTCCCCCGATGCCCCGGTCCCGACGGACCGAGGTCCGCGACCAGCACCTCGCCGCTGAGCCAGCCGTCCTCGCTCATCCGCGCGAACCGCGTGAGCTCCAGGCCGGGCGCGATGCGCTGCTCGTCGCGGCGCGTGATGATGGCGTCGCCGTTGTCATCGAGCGCGAGATGGGTGACATCTGCGGAAATTTCGACGGGCTTCCCGGAGCGCGACGGAGCGCTCGCGAAGGGTGCCGGAGCCGTCAGCGCGGCGCTGCTGCGCGGGACGTCCTCGGGCAGGGGCAACGGCGCGGCGGCGGCGCCCACACCGGGAGACATCACGAGCGCTGCCGCGATTCCGCAGGTCAGCGCGTTGGTCAAGACTTTGTTCGGTGTTGCCGGGGACACTGCGGGCGCGACTCGGCGCATGCTCGATCCTTCTGGGGGCTCGGGGGGAGCGTTCAGCGGCAGCGTTGCGCGGCGAGGTTATGGCCCGGCGGCGGGAGTGTGAATAGTGCCCTAACCGCAACGGTGTTCGCTGAGCGCGAAACATGGGCGAGTTCGGGTGACACTACGATGCGTTCGTGGCAAACACGTCCCCCGCCTTCGACCAGCGTCCTGCCCGTGTGCGCACGGACTGGGGTATCTCCGGCGCGCTCGCCCTGACCGCCACGGATGCGCGCGCGTCGCTCGTGGTCGTCGTGGACGTGCTCTCCTTCTCCACCACGGTCACCGTCGCCTGTGAACAGGGCGCCGGGGTGTACCCGTTCCCGTACCACGATCCCGCCGGCGCCGCCCGGCTCGCGCGCACCATGCGCGCCGCCCTCGCCGGCCCGCGGTGGGAGGACGGCATCAGCATCTCCCCCGCGTCGCTGCAGGACCTGGACGCGGAGCGTCTCGTCCTCCCGTCGCCCAGCGCCGCCCAGATCTGCCACACGATCGCCAACCGGGGCGCCCTCATCGTCGCGGGCAGCCTGCGCAACGCGAAGGCGGTGGCCGGCCTCGCGGCCGCGCACCTGGACGCCTCCGAGAAGCACGACGTCGTGCTCGTCCCGGTGGGTGAGCGGTGGCCCGACGACACACTGCGTCCCGCGCTCGAGGACTACCTCGCCGCCGGCGCCATCGCGGCGCGGCTCACCACGATGCTGCCCAAGGTCAGCGTCTCGCCGGAGACCGCGGCGACGGTGACCCTCTGGAAGGGCACCCAGGACACCATGGACTCGGTGGGCGGCACCGCGAGCGGTCGCGAGCTGCTCGACTCGGGGTTCGCCGACGACGTCACGATCGCCACCGAGGTCGACGCCACCGATGTGGTGCCGGTGCTGATGGACGGCGCGTTCGTGCCGCTCGGGCACCGCGTGGCCGCGGCCCGCAGCCGCAGGAGCGTCGCAGCGAGCGCACGCTGACCATCCCGCCGAGGTCGTCACCTGGCGAGGTCGTACTACTTCGCCAGGCGACTAGCTCGGCGAGAGGTGCTCGGCCAGGGCCGTCACGATCTGCACGTCCCCGTCCAGCCACGGGACGTCGTCCAGCTCGGCGGCCGTCAGCCAGCGCAGCTCGTCGTGATCCTCCAGCGGTTCCGGCGCGCCCTCCTGCAGCCGCGCGAACCAGACCCGCATCCGGTGCTTGCTGGTGATCGCCCACCCACCGTCGTGCGGTCCCGGGAGCTCGTCGCCGACGGCTACCGCCACGCCGAGCTCCTCGTCGAGCTCACGGTGCAGCGCGGCGAGGTGCTCCTCGCCCGGCTCCACCTTGCCACCGGGAAACTCCCAGCGGCCGGCGAGCGCCGCCGGAGCCGAGCGGCGGGCGGCGAGCAGCCGGGTGGGATGGTCCAGGTCGTCCACGATCGCGGCCGCGACGACGTCGATGAGGGTCTCCTGCATGCCGAGCAGTCTCCCACCCGAACGTGCCGGCCACCCCTGACGTTCGGCGGCCCTGACGTTCGGCGGACACAGAGCGACGACGGCACCTCTGGGGAATGGCGCCGTCGTCGTCTGGTGCTGTGCTGTGTGTCAGTCAGCGAGCTGGAACTCGTTCGCCTTGGCAATCGCCTCCGCACGCGAGGACACGCCGAGCTTGCGGTAGACGCTACGGACCTGCGTCTTCACCGTGTTACGGGTGACGTACAAGCGTCGAGCAATCTGCTCGAGCGTGGCGTCCTCGGTGAGGTTCGCCAGAATTACCCGCTCACGACGGGTAAGGGTGGGCACACGGTGGTCAAGGGTCATCGCAGTCATGGTCGTTTCCTCCACACAGCGGCCGGGTCTGGGGTTCCGGCCTACGGTTGCTGCTACGAGGTAAAGCCCCCCGCATGGAGTTCATGACGCGGTTCTGGACGAACTTTTCGACTGTTACCGTTCCGAGACCGAAGCCGCCCCCCAGATGCACACAAGGTGACCTGAGGGGCGGCGCGACGGCGGCTCCGTGAAGCCGCGGACATCAGTTCCCGGTGTGCGCTGCGTACTCCGCGGCGGTGAGCAGCTCGCCGGCTCCGGTGACCTCGACCTTGAAGAGCCAGCCCTTGCCGTACGGGTCCTGGTTCACGATCTCGGGGTTGTCCACAGCCTCGGTGTTCACCTCGGTGATGGTGCCGCTGACCGGTGAGTACAGCTCGGACACGGACTTCGTGGACTCGATCTCGCCCACCACGGCGCCCGCCTCGACGGTCGCACCCACCTCGGGGAGCTCCAGGTAGACCACGTCACCGAGAGCTTCGGCGGCGACGTCGGTCACGCCGATGACGGCGGGGGTGGATCCGTCGAGCCACTCGTGCTCGGTGGTGTACTTGAGGTTCTCGGGGAAGTCGGCCATGACAGCTCCTTGCACGTTGCGGGTTGGGACTGCTGGTGGCCGGGCCGACGACGGCTCGACCACCGCTCGATCAGTTCTGGGGACGACGGTAGAACGGCATGGGCACGACCACGAACGGTTCGGCCCGCCCGCGGACGTCGACCGCGAGCTCCGTACCCTCCGCCGAGACCTCGGGCGTCACGTAGGCCATCGCGATCGGGTGGCCGAGCGTCGGCGACGGCGCACCGGAGGTGACCCGGCCGACCACCGTTCCCGGTGCGGTGCCCTCGCCCCGGCGCACGACGTCGTAACCGGCACGGGCCGGGCGCTTGCCCTCGCCACGCAGCCCGACGAGCACGCGGGCCGGCGCCGACTGCTTGCGCGCGGCCAGGGCGTCACGGCCCACGAAGGGGACCGGCGTGCCGTCGTCGGACACCTTGTCGAGGCGCACGACTCGGCCCATCCCCGCCTCGAAGGGCGTGGTGGTGGTGTCGAGCTCGTGGCCGTAGAGGGGCATGCCGGCCTCGAGGCGCAGCGAGTCCCGCGCCGACAGGCCCGCCGGGACGAGGCCCAGCGGCTCGCCCGCCGCGAGCAGCGCACGCCACAGCGCGACGGCCCGCTCCGCCGAGACCCAGATCTCGAACCCGTCCTCGCCGGTGTACCCGGTACGGCCCACGAGCAGCGGCTCGCCGTCGAAGCGCATCCGGAGGCAGGCGTAGTACTTGAGGTCGGCGAACGCCGTGCCGCCGGAGATCTCGGCGTCCTCCGCCAGACCGGCGGTCGCGAGCATGATCTCCGCGGCCCGGGGACCCTGCACCGCGATCAGCGCCTGGCCGGCCTGCACGTCCTTGAGCGTCACGTCGAACCCCGTGGTGCGCTCCTGCAGCTTCGCGAGGACGAGCTCCGCGTTCGCGGCGTTCGCGATGACCGAGTACTCGCCGGGAGCGATGTGGTAGACGATCAGGTCGTCCAGCACGCTGCCGTCCTCGGCGCAGATCATCGAGTAGCGCGCCCCCATCTCGCGGACCTTGGAGATGTACCCGACGAGCGCGTGGTCGAGGAACGCGGCGGCGTCGGGCCCGCTCACGTTGATGTTGCCCATGTGCGACAGGTCGAACAGGCCGGCCGCCTCACGCACCGCACGGTGCTCAGCGAGGTCGGACGTGTACCGCAGCGGCATCAGCCAGCCGCCGAACGGCGTCATCGAGGCTCCGAGCGCGACGTGCTCGTCGTGCAGCGGGGTGGTCTTGTCAGCCACAGACTCTCCTTGGTTGTGGGCGTGTTCCTTGCGACTACCTGTCCCTTGGGGCGCGACGATCACGCCCACAACAAGATGGCTATTCGGCGTAGGACTCGATCGGCGGGCAGGAGCAGACCAGGTTGCGGTCGCCCTTGGCACCGTCGATACGGCGCACCGGCGGCCAGTACTTGGTGGCCCGCAGGCTCGCCACGGGGAACGCGGCGAGCTCACGTGAGTAGGACTTGTCCCACTCGTCCGTCATGAGCGACGCGGCCGTGTGCGGCGCCCCGCGCAGCGGCGAGTCCGCGGCGCTCCAGCGGCCGGCGGCGACGGCGTCGATCTCGCCGCGGATCGCGATCATCGCCTCGATGAACCGGTCCAGCTCCGCCAGGTCCTCCGACTCGGTGGGCTCCACCATGAGCGTGCCCGGCACCGGGAACGCCAGGGTCGGCGCGTGGAAGCCGTAGTCCATGAGCCGCTTCGAGACGTCCTCGGCGGTCACGCCGGTCTCGGCGGTGATCTTGCGCAGGTCGAGGATGCACTCGTGTGCCACCAGCCCGTTCGGGCCCGTGTACAGCACCGGGAAGTACGGGTCGAGGCGCGAGGCCACGTAGTTCGCCGTGAGGACGGCGGCCTTGGTCGCCTCGGTCAGCCCGTCCGGTCCCATCAGTGCCACGTAGGCGTACGAGATCGGGAGGATGCCCGCGGAGCCGTACCGCGTCGACGCCACCGGGATGCCCGCCGAGCCGCCGGCCGAACCGGTCGATCCGGTCAGGACGCCGGGCGTCGGGTCCGCCGGGAGGAACGGCACGAGGTGCTCGGCCACCGCGACCGGTCCGACGCCGGGGCCACCGCCGCCGTGCGGGATGCAGAACGTCTTGTGCAGGTTCAGGTGCGAGACGTCGCCGCCGAACTCGCCCGGCCGCGCCAGCCCCACCAGCGCATTCAGGTTGGCGCCGTCGATGTACACCTGGCCGCCGGCGTCGTGCACCAGGTCGCAGACCTCGCGCACGTGCTCCTCGTACACACCGTGCGTGGACGGGTAGGTGATCATGATGCCCGCCACCTGGGACCCGTGCTGGTCCAGCTTCGTGCGCAGGTCGTCCAGCAGGATCTCGCCGTCGTCCGCCGTCGACACGACCACGACCCGCAGGCCCGCGAGCGCCGCCGACGCCGCGTTCGTGCCGTGCGCCGACGCCGGGATCAGCACGATGTCGCGCCCCTCGTCGCCACGCGACGCGTGGTAACCCTTGATCGCGAGCAGCCCCGCGAACTCGCCCTGGCTGCCCGCGTTGGGCTGGAGCGAGACGGCCGCGTAGCCGGTGATCTCGGCGAGCTGCTGCTCCAGCGCGGTGACCAGCTCCGTGTAGCCCTGCGTCTGGTCGACCGGCGCGTACGGGTGGATGTCCGCGAAACCGGGCCAGGAGATGGCCTCCATCTCGGCGGTCGCGTTGAGCTTCATGGTGCAGGAGCCCAGCGGGATCATCGTCCGGTCCAGCGCGAGGTCCTTGTCCGAGAGCTTGCGCAGGTACCGCAGCATCGAGGTCTCGGAGCGGTGCTGGTGGAAGATCGGGTGGGTCAGGTACGACGTCGTTCGGGTCACCTCCGCAGGAAGGTCCGAAGACCTCCGCGCGGACGCGTTCACGGGCGCCAGGGCGCCCTCCACTTCGGGAAGGATTACGTCCGCGCGGGGGTCTTCGGACCTTCCCGCTCCCTGCATCGTCTTCAGACCCAGGGTGGTGAGGAGGCAGGTGGCGACCGTCTCGATATCCGACTGTGTCGTCGTCTCGTCGAGGCTGACCTGGATGTGGTCGGCGTCCGGGACGAAGAGGTTGTAGCCCGCGTCGGCTGCCGCGGCCGCGACAGCCTGGGCCTTGCCGGGGACGACGGCGCGGACCGTGTCGAAGAAGACGTCGTGCTCGACCGTGACACCCGCTGCCCGCAGGGCTTCGGCCAGGGTGATCGCGTGCGTGTGGACCCGGGTCGCGATCGCCCTGAGGCCGTCCGGGCCGTGGTAGACGGCGTACATGCTGGCCACGATGGCAAGGAGCGCCTGGGCGGTGCAGATGTTGCTCGTGGCCTTCTCGCGGCGGATGTGCTGCTCGCGGGTGGCCAGGGCGAGGCGGTACCCGGCGGCGCCGTCGACGTCGATCGAGACGCCGACGAGACGACCGGGGAGCTGCCGCTCCAGGCCCTTCTTGACCGCCATGTAGGCGGCGTGCGGGCCACCGTAGAACAGCGGGACGCCGAAGCGCTGCGCGGACCCGACCGAGATGTCGGCGCCGAGCTCACCCGGGCTGACCAGGAGCGTGAGGGCGAGCAGGTCGGTGGCGACGGTGACCAGCGCACCGGCCTCCTTGGCCTCCGCGATCACGCCGCGCGCGTCGAGCACCCGGCCGGACGCGCCGACCTGCTGGACCACGAGGCCGACGAGCTGGCCCGGGGGAAGCTCGGCGGGCAGGCCTGCCCGCAGCCCCTGGCTGAGGTCGGCGACCACCACGGGCAGGCCGATCGCCTCGGCACGGCCGCGCGCCACCGCGAGCGACTGCCCGAACAGGTCGGCGTCCAGGACGACGTACCCCTCCTTGGCCCGCGACGCACGCCACATCAGGGCGACGGCCTCTGCGACGGCGCTGGCCTCGTCGAGCAGGGAGGCGTTCGCGATCTCGAGCCCGGTGAGGTCCTCGACCGCGGTCTGGAAGTTGAGGAGCGCCTCGAGCCGGCCCTGGCTGATCTCCGGCTGGTACGGGGTGTACGCCGTGTACCAGGCGGGGGACTCGAGCACGTTGCGGCGGATGACGGCGGGCGTGTGGGTGCCGTAGAAGCCCTGGCCGATCATCTGGGTCTTGACCTGGTTCTTGCCCGCGAGCTCACGCAGGTGGGCGAGCACCTCGGGCTCCGTGCGGGCGGCCGGCAGGTTCAGCGGCGTCTGGGTACGGATCGCCTTGGGGACCGCCCGGTCGACGAGGGCGTCCATGGTGTCGATGCCCAGCTGGTCCAGCATGGTGCTGACCTCGCGGCCACGAGGGCCGAGATGCCGGTCGGCGAAGACGTCGGGGTTGTGGGGCGTGCGCACGGCGGGCTCCTGGCTGTCCGAGGGCGTGGGGACGACTGCGGTCCCTCCCCGCTCTGTCATCGGACGCGCTGCCCGCTCGGGGCGTACGTCTACCTGAGAGTTTTGCCGGTCCGTCATGTCCCTGCCCGGGAACCGGGAGGAGGACGGGACGCGCCGACTTGCACCGTCGGTGGAGCCTCCGCGCCCGGACGCCGGGCGGCGGCGGCTCTCTTTCCAGAGTTGCCTCACTGTGACGGTACGGGGGCCTGAGAGATTCCCGGGGAGGAAATTGCTCCTTCGGCGCCGGGTGCTCCGGAGGCGCCCCGCCCGACGGCGGTGGTGCGCACCCGGCCGGACTCTCCCGTCACGGTTCTGGCGGCACGGTCCTGATCGGTCGAGCTGGTCGACGTCCGGGACCGGTGAAGATCTTCAGTTATGCGGACATCGTAGCCGCGTGGATACGGCCCGGGTATCGCCGCTCGCCCCCGTCGCCGCGTGCCGCGGCGTCGCCGAGGTCTATCCGAGGTCGATCTCGCGCGCGGCAGCGACCATCTCGTCCACGACTGCGCGCACCGCGGGTCCTGGCTCGTGCCGGTTCTTGCGGTGTCGCGCCACCATGCGTCGCGAACCGAGGCCGGCGAGGGCGACCACCGCGACGCCGTCGGGCACCTCCTGCTGCAGGGCCAGGGCGGGCAGCATCGCGATGCCCTGGCCTGCGGCGACGAGCGAGATCGCGGTGTCGAAGTCGTTGTAGGCGTGCCGGGTCTCGAAGGTGGTGCCGAGCTGGGCGGCCAGGCGCCCCAGTGCGCGCTCCGCTGCCGATCCCGCCTGCGGGCCCACCCAGGTGAGGCCGGCGAGGTCGTCAAGACGCTCTGGCTCGGGGAGGCTCGCCGGGACCACGATGCGCCACGGCTCGTCGAGCAGCGGGACGTCGTGGGCGCCGCGTGGCGCCGGGGCATCGACCTCGACGTCGCGTTCCAGCACGATCGCGTCGAGATCGCCGGCACGCAACCGTCGGGTCGCCTCCGGCGGGTCGTACTCCTGGACGTCCACCTCGATGTGCGGGTGACGCTCTGCGAGGGAGACGAGCATCGGTGCGACGACCGTTCGGATGGCGGTCTGGATGGAGCCGACCGACACGCGCCCCGTGAGCTCGCCGCCCAGAGCGGCGACGGCCTGCCGTGCCTGGACCAGCTCGGCCTCGATGCTCTCGGCCGCGTCGGCGAGCACGCGGCCGGCCGGTGTGAGGGTCACGCCGCGGGGTCCGCGGTCGAGCACATCGATGCCTTCCTCAGCCTCCAGGCGGGCGATCTGCTGGGAGACGGCGGAGGGTGTGACATGCAGGAGATCAGCGGCTGCGAGCACTCCACCGGCACGGTGGACTGCGAGGAGAAAAGCGAGTCGTCGCGGGTCCGTCGGCATGTAGCAATGCTACATGCCGGAGTCACAAACATTCGATTGTGCTGAACGCCGATCTGCCTCATGCTTGATCTCGGCGGTGGTCCGACCCAGCTCTTCCGGCCCCCACGCCACACCCCCACATGGAACCCGGATCTCGGACTTCCCGCACCCCTCGAATCGTTTCGATCTCTTCCTCAGGAGTATTGCCATGTCCCTCATGATGGTTGCCACCGCTCTCGGCTG
Source organism: Promicromonospora iranensis (assembly GCF_028994775.1). GTDB lineage: Bacteria > Actinomycetota > Actinomycetes > Actinomycetales > Cellulomonadaceae > Promicromonospora > Promicromonospora iranensis_A. The sequence continues at coordinate 41,325 of NZ_JAJQMN010000009.1, forward strand.
GGTCGGCGCGCTCGCCGGCCTCGTGGCCTACGCCATGGTCAGCCGTGGGCGTTGGAACGCCGACTCTCTCGCGTTCCAGGGAACCAACATGCTGGCGGCCGTGACCATGCTGACGGTCGCCGCATCGAACGGCGTCTGGCCGTCCGCCGCCGCCAACATCGCCGCCATCCTGATCGGTTTGAACGCTGTCGCCACCGTGCTCCGCGCGAAGAAGAAGCGACAGGCAGCGAGCGCGCCGACGCTGACGGTCGTCGAGGACACCGCGCAGGACGACCAGGAGCCCGCGACGCAGGCCGCAGTCGGCCACCGCGCCTACGCAGAGGCCGCCTGACGGTCCACGTCTCCTGGGTTCCTCACGCGAGGTCCGGCGCTGCGGCGCCGGGCCTCGCGTGGTCTTTGCGGCCGGACAACATTTGCGGGTGGCGCCACATGTGGTGCGCTGTCCAGATGAACCCGCGCATCCGACAGGTGGTGCTCGACACCACCGACGCACGCGCCCTCGCCGAGTTCTACCGGCAGCTCTTCGGGCTCTCGTACCGCCCCGGCGACGAGCCGCCGCCGTCCGGCGAGCCGGACCCGCAGGGCCGCGACTGGCTGGTACTGCAGAACGACGACGGCGTTCCCCTCGCGTTCCAGCAGGTCGACGAGCTACCAAGGTCGACATGGCCGGAGCCCGGCGTACCGCAGCAGCTCCACCTGGACACCTCGGTGACCGACGTCGCCGCGCTTACCGAGGCGCGCGACCACGCCCTCGCGCTCGGCGCGACCCTGCGCTACGACCGGTCGGACGATCCCGAGGAACCGCTCTACGCGCTCGCCGACCCGGACGGCCACACGTTCTGCATCTTCGTGGCCTGACCCGGGCGCCCGCCGACCGACGGGGCGTTCAGGCCGGGCCGAGCGCCGCTCGCCCGCCACGGCCCCTCACCAGTCGACGTCGACGACCAGGGCGCGGTGGTCCGAGACGCCCGTGTCAACCACCCTGGCCTCAGTGACCGGCATACCGCTCGAGGTCAGCCCTGCGCCGTCGGGCCGGGCGACCTCACCGTCGGGCAGGGCGGTCCCGCCGTCCCAGAGGACGTGGTCGATCTGGAACCGCGGGTCGTGCCGGGGAAACGTATGGCCTGTGGCGAGCGGACGCCAGCCGGTGCGGTCGGCCGGCACCGTACCGCGGAGGTTGAAGTCCCCCAGCAGCACCAGCGGCCGGGGTAGCCCCGCGAGCCGACCCCGCAGGTGGTCGACCTGGCGTTCCGCGTGCCGCTCGCCAGGCGTGCCACGGCGGTACCCGGCAGCGCGCCGCGCGAGACCACCCGCCCAGGTGGCCGTCGGGAACCGGTACACGCTGAGGTGGGTGCACACCACGGTGAGCGGGCCCGACGGCGTCTCGACCTCCGCCGCCAGCGCCACCCGCGGTTCGTCGGTCCCGAGCTGGACCCGGCCCCACACCCACGGGGTGGCGGGTGGCAGGAGCACCGTGTGCCAGTTCCGCACGGGGTACCGGGAGAGCAGCGCGATGCCGTAGCCGGGCGCGTCGGGCCGTTCCGCACGGCGGGCCCGGCGCCGGACGCCGGGGTAGCGGAACGGGCCCGCGAGCGCGGGCCGGAACCGGTGGTCGACCGCACCCATCGCCTCCGCGCAGAGCCGTGCCTGGTCGGCTCCCCCGGAACGGGCCTGCCGCAGGTCGACCTCCTGCAGCCCGACGACGTCGGCGTCGAGCGCCGCGACGGCATGCGCGAGCCGCTGGTTGTCGACCCGGCCGTCGGGGCCGAGGCCGTGCTGGACGTTGAACGTGGCAAGGCGCACGCCCTGATCATGGGCCCGATGTGTCCGCTGCCGCGACCGCACGAGTCGGCCGTGATCGCACGGCCGGCTCGGGTCAGAGATTCTCGGGCGGGATCGGTTTGTCCAGGAACTCGTCGATGGCCTCGCGCGTCGGGAACACCGTGACCTCGGGCCCGGAGAACAGGTGCACCAACGAGTAGGCGATGTCCCGGACCGCGATGTTCGCCAGGTTCGACGCCTGCCGCAGCTGCTCGAACGCGTCGTCCTCGTCGATGCCGTAGACCACCATGAGCACGCCCTTGGCCTGCTCGATGACCGCACGGCGCTCGGCCGAGGCCTGGATGGAGGCCGTCGCGTCGCGTGCCGCCGCCTCCCGGTGCGACTCCGTGACGTCGATGAAGTAGCCGAACAGCTCCGTCACCCGGCCCGTCGCGGGGTCACGCCGACCCTGGCCCGTGACGGCCAGCGTGCGTGTCTTGCCGTGGGCGTCCCGGATGCGGTGCACCGAGCTGAACGGCTGCCCGGTCTCCGCCGCACGGCGCAGCAGGCCGTCGACCCGCGCTCGGTCGTCAGGGTGCTTGTGAGAGAGCATCAGGGGCGTCGTCGGTACGATCTGGCCCGGCTCGAAGCCGTGCATCACGTACACCTCGTCCGACCATGCCCACTGACCCGTCGCCAGGTCGAGCCGATACCGACCGACCGGGGGCCGAGCGCCTCCGGCGAGCACTTCCTCGAGCGTCTCGTCGAGCGGGGGCTCGCTGGGCGTGGTTGGGGAAGTCACGAGGCTCCTTCCAGAACAGTTCGCAGAACCGGTGCTCTGACAGTACGGGATATGCGACACGCGAGCCCACGGGCTAGCGTGTTTTCGAGGGTCGAGCAGAGGCCACCACATCGGTCGGACACGTCACACGACGATGGAGGACAAGATGAGCCAGGACCAGCCCTTTCCCCCGCAGCAGCAGAATCCGCCCGGCACGACCGATCGGATGGTCCCGACGCCGGACCACGGTGAGGCCAGCTACGTCGGCAGCGAGAAGCTGGTCGGCTACAAGGCCCTGGTGACCGGCGGTGATTCCGGTATCGGCCGCGCGGTCGCCATCGCGTTCGCCCGCGAGGGCGCCGACGTCGCCATCTCCTACCTTCCGGAGGAGGAGAAGGACGCGCGCACGACGGCGGAGTGGGTGCACAAGGCGGGGCGGCAGTGCGCGCTTCTGCCCGGCGACCTGCGGGACGAGGCGACCGCGCGCGGTGTCGCGCACCGAGCCGCCGGTGAGCTGGGCGGGATCGACGTCCTGGTGAACAACGCTGGTTACCAGATGGCACGTCGAGCATCCGTCGAGGAGGTGACGACCGACGAGCTGGACCGCGTCCTCAAGACCAACCTGTACGCACTGTTCTGGGTGACCCAGTCCGCGCTCTCGCACCTCGGCGAGGGGGGTGCCATCATCAACAACTCCTCGATCCAGGCGTATCAGCCGTCGACCTCGCTGCTCGATTATGCGGCCTCGAAGGCAGCGATCAACAACATCACGGTGAACCTTGCCGCCGAGCTGGGGCCCCGCGGGATCCGGGTGAACGCCGTGGCACCCGGACCGATCTGGACACCGCTGCAGCCTGCCACCCAGCCCGAGGAGAAGGTCGCGTCGTTCGGCCAGGACACGCCCCTGGGCCGCGCCGGGCAGCCGGCCGAGGTGGCGCCGGCGTTCGTGTACCTGGCGTCGCCCGTGACGGCGTCGTACGTCTCCGGCACCGTGCTCGGCGTGACCGGCGGTAAGCCGGTGTTCTGACCTTCCGGCCGGCCAGGGTGTGTGGGTCCTCAGTCGCTCCCGGCGTCCGCCGGGATGCCCGGCTCACGGGCGACGATCGGTCCAGCGGACGTCGGTCACCGTGGTGAGACCTCGGTGTTGGGCTGCCGGCCGGCCGCGCCCGTGACGGGCCGCGCCTGCAGGATGAACGGTCGACCGTCGTCCACCGCCCACTCGACGTCCACGGGGGCCTCGTACAGCTCCTCGATGCGGGAGCCGAGCGCCGCGAGGCGGGCGGCCTGCGCGTCGGTGAGTGACGGGCGGTCGCGCAGCTCAGCGGGAACCGGCTCGTTCCGCGTCCCGTCATCCGTGCGCACCGTGCGAATCTCCTTGGTACTCACCGTGGCATCGACACCGCCACTCGCCCGGGCCACCAGGAAGGTGTCGGGGGTGACCTGACCGCCGACGACGGCCTCCCCCAGCCCCCACGCCGCGTTGATCACCACCCGGTCCCGAGAACCGGTCATCGGATCGACGGTGAACAGGATGCCCGCGGCGTCGGCGGGGACCAGGCGCTGCACGACCACCGCAAGGCTCACCTCGTCGGCAGGGATGCGGTGCCTGGCGCGGTAACCGATGGCGCGCGCCGTCCACAGGGAGGCCCAGCAGTCCCGGACCGCGCGCAGCAGCGCCTCCTCGCCGCGGATGTTGAGGTACGACTCCTGCTGACCCGCGAACGACATGCCCGGCAGGTCCTCGGCGGTCGCCGAGGAGCGCACGGCCACGGCGGGCTCACCCGCGCCGGGGACGCGGTTCCCGGTAGGGACGCGCAGCGTCGAGTACCCGGCACGGACGGCGTCGGCCACCTCCCCCGGGATCTCCAGCTCCGCGAACACCGCGGCGATGCGGGAGGCCGTGGCCTCGTGGGTCTCGGGCAGGTCCGGCTGCACGTGCGTCGCCGCCTCGACGATCGCCCGCTGCGGAGCACCTGCCACCGCCGCACGATAGGCGTGGGTGGTCAGGTGGAACGCCCCGGGGACCGGTAGGCCGGCCGCAGCCAGGCGGGCCAGGGACGAGCCCTTTCCACCGGTCGTCGCGAGGTCGGTCGCGGCGGGGTGCGCCAGGTCGAGCGCGAACGGCTGCGCGACATCGGTGCTCACGGGGTTCTCCTTCGTCCGGGGACCGGCCTCGCGTGCGGCCGTGGTCAACCGATCATGGTGCATCTGACCTGAGCGTTCGGATTCGAACCCCCGACGTGGAACCTTTCTCGCAGTCGCCCGCGTGGTGGGGGACATGACGAGGGAGAGCGCGCGACCATGTCCGCCCAGGTGAGTGACGACCCGCTGGTCCGGGTCGACGTCACGCGGACCAAGGACCAGGAGTTCACGGCGTTCGTGCAGGACACCGGCCCGTATCTCTACAAGACGGCGCTCTTCCTGTCCGGCGACCCGCACCGGGCCGAGGAGCTGGTGCAGGCGACCTTCGAACGCTCCTACCGGTCGTGGCACAAGGCGCGCGTCGGCGAGCCCCGCGCCTACGCCCGCCGGATCCTGCTCAACCTGCGCATCGACGGCTGGCGCCGGACCCGCCACGAGGTGGCGTCCGAAGCCGTTCCGGCCGGGTCCGTCGCAGGTCCCGCCGACGGCATCGCCGTGCGGGACGAGGTGATGCGCGCGTTGTCGCAGCTCCCCGTCGCGCAGCGTCGGGTGGTGGTGCTGCGCCACCTGCTCGACCTCACCGAGGAACAGACCGCCCGCGAGCTCGGGATCCCCCTCGGCACGGTCAAGTCCGCCAACGCACGCGGGATCGCCCGCCTGCGCGACATCTTCGAGGAGGGTGCGCGATGAGCATCGACGACACGGACGTCCTGGCCCGCCTTCGGGCAGGTGCCGACACGGTCGAGGAGCGCCGGTTCGACGCGCACGAGGTGCTCGCCGAGAGCCGGCGCGCGCTGCGGCGCCGGCGGTCGTGGCAGGCGGTGGGTGCCTGCACGACGGCGGCCGCCGTCGCCTTCTCGCTGGCCCTCGCTGGGCCGGTACACGCGCCTGGGCTCGGCGACGTGACTCTTCCCGGGAGTGAGCAGATACGGGAGCTGCTCGGGATCGCGGAGGCGGACGTGTCGAGCTGCGAGGTTCCGGAGCCTGCCATACGGCAGACGCCTGACCCGGAAGCGCCGCCGAGCACGCGTCCGGGAGTGACCTACCACCTGACCGACGCACGCCCGATCTCGCCGTGTCTCGACGTGCGAGTCGACGACACGCTGCCGGCCGCCCCCGGACTCACACCGGCGACTGTTACCGAGGACGGCGCGTTCTGGCGAACGCATCAGATGCCCTCTGACGAGGGGTATCTCATCGGCTACCAGGTATTCGGGACCGATCACTTCGGCGGGACCCTGACGGGCGACAAGAACCGTACGCCCATAGGCCTGACGGCCCATGGGCGTGTGGCGGCCTGGTACGAGCTCGAGGATGCCGGCGCAGACGGGCAACCTGTCGGGCAGCGGACCATCCGAGTGGCAGGTACCGCGATGGGCGACATCCGAACGATCGGAGAGGCACCCCTCCTGAACACCGGCAGCCTGGTCATGTCCGACGAGCGGATTGCCTGGCGCCACGGAACCACCGTCTCCGCCGCTCCGACAGACGGTTCCGAACAGCCGGAAACCCTGGCCCGGCAAGCAACCGCCGTAGGCAGCGACAGCGACGAGATTGTCGTAGCGACGCTGGGGCAGGACGCTGACGGCTTCCCGACGACAACCTTCACCTCGTACGGGGACGACGGCAGCGTGGCTACCCTCCTGACGGTGAACAACCCGGACGGCCAGCCGGTCACAGCCGTCGACATCACCGACGACGTGCTCACCTACGCTCGTGGCAGTGACCTGGTCACACTCACCGCCGTCCCGCGGGTGGACGGAGTCGTCGCTCCCGACGAGGACCAGACGATCGCCGTCCATCTGCGCGACAACCCGGTGACCAGTCTCTCCGCGGCGGGCGACGCCATCGTCTGGGTGTCCGGTCCGGTCGCCTACCTTCTCCGCGACACCTCGCCGAGCCGTGCAGGCCACCCCGACCTGGTCCGGGTAGGTCAGAGCAGCCCGGAGGAACGGATGATGATCGGCCTCGCCGGCGACCGGATCGCCTGGAACACGACCGAAGGATCCGACGTGACGATCAATGTCGGAACACTGCTGGAGTCGGGGGGCCGCGCCACACTGCAGGCGGTTCCGGAAGGCTTCGGCTCAGTGCCCGAAGCACCGACGGTGACGGTCCCGGAGGACGCCGTCTTCCACACCTACGACTGAGACCAAGCGCCACGACGGGACGGCAAAGGTCCGCCTCCACCAAGCCTCTTCGCATGCTCTCTCGCAAGAATGCATGCCGAACGGCTTGGTAGAGACGGACCTTTTGTCGACGAACTAGTTGACCGTGATGGCCACAGTCGCCTGCGACGGCGCCTGCAGGGTGGTGCCCGCGTACTTCGCGATCCACTTGCCCGAGGAGCTCGTCAGGGCCGTCGTCGAGTACGTCCCGTTCGAGCCGGTGGTGACGGTCTTCTGGAGGGTCGGCCCCGCCGAGCCGGCCGGGTCGAAGTACAGACCCACCGACGTGTTGGGTGCCGGCTTGTCCGCGGCGCCACCGCCGCTCACGAGCTGCACCTTCCGCACCTCACCGCTGAGGGTGATGGTCTTCGGCCCGGTGAACGACGTGTCCGATGCCGCGACGGTGGTGGTGCTGGCGCGCTTCACCACGATGGTCGTGACGGTGGAGTCCTGGACCAGGACGTTGTGCGTGCAGTTGCTCAGGCCGCTGGCGGCGTCGTTCGCGGCCCAGTCGGGTGCGGAGCACGCCTTCATGGCGTCCCTGATGCCGATGTCGTAGACGCCCGCGGGCAGGGTCGGGTTGAAGGTGAACGTCACGGCACTGGTGCCGACACCGGCGTGCACCATCTCGCGCTCCACCCGGTACCCGTCGGGGAAGCTGCCCTCGCCGCGCCGGCTCTGGGCGCTGACCCAGCCCGACTTCCCACCGACGGTGAAGTCGAGGCTGCCGACGTCGACCCGGCGCTGCACCGGGGCCAGGCCGACCACGACGTCGTGCGTCATCAGGTGGTCCCCCGCGGTGAAGCCGTTCTGGGTGGCGCTCACCGAACCCTGTCGGAGCTTGGTGGTGCGCTCCCGTTCCGCGGAGGTGATGGTCCATACCGCTCGCGCGCCCGTGTCGGTCATCGGCATCTCTGCCCGCCATCTTCCGGAGCCGCCCGGCTTCTGCCGGCTCGTGAAGAAGCCTCGCGAGTCGGTCGTGAGGGTTGCGCGCAGGGCTTCCGGCGCGTCGCCCGTCGGGTCGAAGTACAGCTTCACCTGCTGACCGGTGGCGGGCAGGTAGTTGCCGGTGCCGAGGCTCCGGATGTTCGCGGCGCCCGAGACCGAGATCGTCGAGCCTGCGGGCGCGCTCGACGTCGACGTCCAGATCGAGGGGATGTTCCGCTGAGCACGGAACGGCACCGAGACCGGGTCGGCGGTGCGAATCGGCACGTTGACCACGCCGTCGGACGTCGTCACCGCGATCTCGGCGGCCACGCTGACCTGGTAGATGCCCGACTTCGCGTCCGCGGACAGCGGCACGGTCGAGGTCCAGGTATTGGCCGCCCCGGCCGCGACGAACTGCGCCCCCACGAGGTCCCGACCGTCGGGGTCGACCATCGTCATCCGCCCCGACCGCATCGCCGCGGACGTCCCGTTGTGGGTGATGCTGAGCGTCCCGACGATGGATCCCCGCACGTCGGATCCCGGCGGCAGGGAAATCTTCGCCGTGACCGTGACGTCCTCCACCTGACGGGTCATGGTCTGGGCCTGCTTCTGCCTCGCGGACGGCCCGGGCTCCACCGCCGCGTCGGGCGTCACCGCCATGCTCGACGTCGCGATCCCGGTCATCGTCAGTGCCGCACCGAGCACCATGCTCAACGGCACACGCATCTTCGATCTCATCAGTCCACGCCCCTAGTCCTGGGGACGCGGACGCGTCCCGCCCCAGCCGCATGTTCTCCCGGGCAGCAGGGGCGGGCCACGGGAGGCGGTGATGCCAGCGGGTGAATTTTCTCGACGGGCCGGACCTACCAGACACTTGCGACAATGGGACTGTGCAGAGCGACGGACGCAGCGAGTCACCCGCCGAGCGGGCGGACCGGAACTGGAACGAGCTCCTCCAGGAGCTGCGCGTCATGCAGACGGGCGTGCAGATCCTCACGGGGTTCCTGCTCACGCTGCCGTTCCAGCCACGGTTCGCAGATCTCGACGACTACCAGCGCACCGTCTACCTGATCCTGGTCGTGACCTCGGTGGCGGCGACCGCCCTGATCGTGGCGCCCGTGAGCGTGCACAGGGCGCTCTTCCGCAAGCAGATGAAGCGCCACATCGTCACCCTGGGCGACCGGCTCACCCGGCTCGCGCTGGGCGTGCTCGCCCTGGTGATGACCGGCGCGGCACTGCTCGTGTTCGACGTCGTGCTCGGGCGGACCGAGGGGATCGTGGTCGGCGCCTGCGTGCTCGTGGTGCTGGTGATCGTGTGGGTGGTGCTGCCCGAGGTGCTGCGCCGCCGCCAGTGATCACGACCTGATCAGACCGCCTGGATCAGAGCGTCTTGTGCCAGGCCACTATCCGGTCGACGGCGCGCGTCACAGTGTCCAGGGACGACGCGAACGACAGCCGCACCCACTCGTGCCCGTGCACGCTGTCGAAGTCGGTCCCCGGCGTGATCGCCACGTCGGCCTCGGCCAGGAGCCGCGCGCAGTAGGTGATCGAGTCGAGCCCGAACGCGGCGACGTTGCCGTAGAGGTAGAACGCTCCGTCGGCCGGAGCGACAGGACGCCACCCCAGCTCACCGAGCCGCTCCAGCAGCAGGGTGCGCGACGCCGCGTACCGGGCCACGTTCTCCGCCGCCGCCGCGTAGCCCTCGGGTGTGAACGCGGCGATGCCGGCATGCTGCGCGAGCGCAGGCGGCGAGAGCGCGACGTTGCCCGCGAGCGCGTCGACGGGTGCCACCAGCTCCTCGGGCAGCACCAGCCAGCCGAGCCGCCAGCCGGTCATCGCCCAGTACTTCGAGAACGAGTTGACGACGACGGCGCCCTGGCCCGTGAACGTCGCCGCCGTCGCCTGCGCCACCTCGTCCGAGTAGGCGATGCCGTGGTAGATCTCGTCGCTGATCAGCCGCACGTCGTGGTCGGCGCACCACTCCGCGATCGCGGCCAGCTCGGCCGGCGTGATCATCGTGCCGGTCGGGTTGGCGGGCGAGGCGACCATGACGCCGTCGAGCCCTCCGCCGTAGTAGGCCTCGTTGAGCTGCGACACCGTGGGCTGGTAGCGGGTCTCGGGACCGCAGTCGAGCTCGACGACCTCGCAGCCCAGCGCCGACAGGATGTTCTTGTAGGCGGGGTAGCCGGGCCTGGCGAGCGCCACGCGGTCACCGACGTCGAACGACGCGAGGAACGCGAGCACGAACCCACCGCTCGAGCCCGTGGTGACGGCTATCCGCGCGGGGTCGACCTCGACGTCGTACCAGCGCTTGTAGTGGCCTGCGATCTCCGCGCGCAGGGCGGGCACGCCCATCGCCTCGGTGTAACCGAGGGTGCCCTCCCGGAGCAGCGCGATGGCACGCTCCCGCACGACGTCGGATGCGCCGGTCGACGGCTCCCCCGCGCAGAGGTTGAGCACGTCCGCCCCGGTGGCGCGCCGCGCGTTCGCGGCGGCGAGCACCTCCATGACGGCGAACGGGGGCACGTGAGAGCGGCGAGAAACCTTCATCCGCCCATCATCGCCCAACGATCGGGTTACCCACGGGCGAACGGGCACGAAGTTGCCCGGTTGGACCGATGGCCCACCCTGCCGATCGCTCCGCAGTCCTCGCGACGACCCTTCCGAGACGCTTGTGAAAGTTGTAACATGCGGATATGGCGCCGGGATCGCGCAACGACGCAGAGAACGACCCCTTCCGCCGGGCCGCGCAGTACCGCGTGGACCGGGAGGCGGCGAGCCCCGAGGAACCAGCCGACTCCCCCGCGTCCGACCGTCCTGAGGATGACGACGAGGGCAAGAAGTCGATCGGCAGCATGAGCGCCGAGGAGCGCTCCCGCTACGTCGACGTCGTCGTGGACCAGGCGATGCGCCGCGGTGAGTTCGACAACCTGCCGCTGCAGGGGAAGCCGATCCCCGGGCTGACCGGCACGCACGACCCCGACTGGTGGGTCAAAGGCCTCATCGAGCGCGAGAACATCACGGGCTTCCTGCCGTCCGCCCAGCTGCGCAAGGACGACGCGGAGCTGGACGACAAGCTCGACCTCGAGGGGATGGAGCAGCGTGTGCGAGAGATCGTCACGGACTTCAACGCGCGCGTCGTCGATGCGCGGCGCCAGCTCCAGGGCGGTCCGCCGGTCGTCACGCCCACCCGGGACGTCGACCACGAGGTCGCGCGGTGGCGCGCCCGAAGAGCGGCGCGGCGAGCAGCGTCGAGCACGTCATCGGCGTCGAGCCGCGAGCCGACGACGTCGGAGCGCCGCCCGTGGTGGCGGTTCTGGTGACCGGCCCGCGCCGGTTCAGAACCCGTACGCGGTCACGATGACGACGACGGTCACCAGCCAGTAGGGCACGGATCCCAGCACGAAGCCGAGTCCTGCCGCCACGGCCATGCGCCCCCAGCTCGCGCCGAACTTGCCGAACAGCGCTCCGGCGCACATGGCGAGGCAGCCCGCGATCGTCACCCCCTCGGCGGCTCCCTGCGAGATCAGCATCCCGAGGATGAGCGCAGCGAGTCCGACGGCGGTCTCGCTGCGAGCGAGAAACGGCCCGCCCCGGCGAGCCCGGGGATGGGTCTCCTGGTGCGTTGTCATGGCGCATCGCCCCTCGTGCCCGACGTCGGTGTGGGCACCTCCGTTCCAGGATCCCACCATGGTCCGTTCTTTGCCAGACGCCGCCGGGCCGAGGAACCACGCGGATCGACGTCAGTCCGGAGCGAGCACGTAACCGCGGAACCAGCGCTCCGTCTCGCGCCACACGTGCTCGCGTACGGGCTTCGCCGAGAGGGTCACGTCGTGCAGGCCGCCGGCGATGCGCACGAGGCTGATGAGCGATCCGACGTCGGGCACGCGGCGGGCGATCCCGACCACGTCCAGCACCGAGTCGGTGCTCTTCATGTCCTCGCTCCACCGTGTCGGGATGGTGCTGCGTGCGCTGAGCAGCACCAGGACGGGCACCTCGATGCCGAGCCCGCGCGCCACCTGGTCCTGCCCGCGGAAGATCGCCGCGAGCCACGCCGGTGTGGGGTGCCAGCCGGCATCGGGTCGCCAGGCGACGTCGTACTCCCACTCCCCGTCGAACCGCGAGGAGATCGCGCGGGCATACAGGCCGCGGTCCAGGTTGACGAGCTGGCTGCGCGGCACGAGCGCGGACTGGACGCGGATGCCCGGCTCCATGATCTTGCGCACCGCCTCACGAGGCTGGAACTCCAGCCAGGGCGAGTTCAGGACCAGCGCGGCCACACGCTCCTGGTTGCGGGACGCCCACAGGCTGACGGTGAGACCACCCGTGGAGTGGCCCATGAGCACCAGCCTGCGCTCGGGCTCCGCGTCACGGCCGTGCCCCATGGCGGTGAGCGCGGCCTCGATCTCCTCGTCGTAGGTGGCCAGGCTGCGGATGAATCCCGGGGTCTGGCCCTCGCGCAGGCTACGGCCGTAACGCCGCAGGTCGAGGGCGTGGAACCGCACTCCGAGCGACTCCCAGAAGTCAGCGAGATGGGTCTGGAAGAAGTAGTCGAGCCAGCCGTGCACGTACAGCAGGTCGACACCGACGTCGGGCCGGGCCGGCTGCGGTTCACCGTCAGGATGCGGGCGGGCCGCGCCCCGCAGGTGGAGCCGGCGCCCCAGCTCCGACAGCTCGTCCCAGAGCCGCGCGACCTGCGAGTTCTCGGCGCCCACCCGGTGCATGCCCCGGCGGGGCTCGCCGCCGTCGTGCCCGTCTGCCGCCGGCTCGGCCGGCGCCGGCCGGGTGCGGCGTACCAGCGTCGCCACCACCTCTGGCTCGTCCTCGTCCGGCTGCAGGGGCAGGGTCAGCCGCTCGAAGCCCGGCAGCACGTCGGGCTCCCACGCCGGCTCGGGCGTCGTTCCGTCTTCCGGACCTGGGGAGAGGCTCGTCATCTCACCGACGGTAACCGCAGGTGCGCCCACTCCGTCGGATAGTCGTCGAGCCACGTCTCGAGCGAACGCGCCGCCCGCCCCGCGAGGTGCCTGACGTCGGGGCTCACCGTGGCGAGCACGCCCGCCTCGATCGCCTGGCACTGCGATATCCAGTCCTCCACCTCACCCGCGGTCGACCGGTAGAACAGGGCGCGTGCCTGGTCCACGGTCTGCGGCACGTACCGGACGGACCGCCCCGCAGCCGTCGACAGCACCGCCGCCACCTCGTCGAGGCTCAGCGCCTCGGGTCCGGTCAGGTGGTAGGTCCGCCCCGCGTGACGCTTCGGATCCTCGTCGAGCAGGACAGCGGTGGCGACGTCGGCCACGTCGTCGTGCGACACCGTGGCGACCCGTCCGGCTCCTGCGGGGGCGCGCAGCACGGTGTCGCGCACCGATCCGTACGACTCGTCGTGGACCGCCAACGTCAGGGTGCGGTGGAACATGGCGGTCCGCAGCATCGTCCATCTGAGGTCGGTGCCACGCAGGTACTCCTCGGTGAGCCAGTCGTCGCGTGCCGCGGATGCCACGGCATCCGGCGCCGCGCCCACCGACGACACGTAGACGACGTGCCGCACCCCCGCGAGCACCGCCGCGTCGATGGCGGCACGGTGCTTGCCGGTCCGGCCGGTACGGTCCTTGCCCGGGACCAGGAACACCGCGTAGGCGCCGGCGAAAGCACTGGTCAGGGCCCTGGAGTCGGCCTCAGGCGGGACGGCGACGACCTCCGCCTCCGGCAACGGCGCACCGTCGGGCAGGCGGGGCGCCGTACCCCTGCCGCTGACCAGCAGGCGCTGCCGACCGCCCGCCGCTGCCACGCGGAAGGCGAGCCTGGTGCCCAGGCGGCCGTCGGCCCCGGTAAGGACGACCAGCCGGTCGGGCGACGCGGAGGTCATCCCCTCACGGTAATCGTCCGGGAGTCACCGAGCCGGACGTGACGGGGTGAATCGTCCGGCGGTCACGCGCCGGAGGACACGCCGAGCTCCGCCCGGACGAAGTCGACGACGCCGTCCGCCGCCGCTTCGATCTGCGCCAGGCACACCTCGAAGTCGTGCGGGCCGCCGTACCAGGGGTCGGCGATGTCGAGCTCGTTCTCGGGGAGCCCGTCGGCCGCCGGGTCGAACGAGCGGTACATCCGGATCGTGGCGTCGCCCCCTACCCGCCCGGCAAGGTCCCGCAGGCCACGCGCGTGCCGGGTGGTCATGGCGAGCACCAGGTCGTGCGAGCCGACGTCGTCCGTGGTCACCTGGCGCGCCCGGTGTCCGTCACCCGTGGGGTAGCCGTGCTCGGCCAGGACGGCGCGGGCCCGCCGGTCCACCGGGTTGCCGTGCTCCTCGTCGCTCACGCCGGAGGAGTCCACCACGACGGAGTCGCCGAGGCCCGCGGCCTCGAAGCGTTCGCGGAGCACGATCTCGGCCATCGGGGACCTGCAGATGTTTCCCGTGCAGACAGTCATCACGCGGTAGGCAGTCACGCGTCCATTCTCCCGGACGGGGGCATGGGAAAGCCCGCGGGGCGACTGGTGTCAGCCGTGCTGGACGAGGGCACGGCACCCGCGGGCTCCGGTGGTCGCGAGGAACTCGCCACCATGTCCCGTTGCGCCTGGGCAGATCAGGAAGGCCCCGTGCTGAGCCCCCCGACCGACGTCGGCGCGAAACGCATACGCGTCACGCGACTAGCGCGCGACCACCTCATGGGTCCGATGTGAAATCACTACTCGGATCACCTCCCTTCTCATGTGCCCACGAACTTACGCCCCAAGTCGACGACCGCCCAGGTTTTTTCCTCGCGGCGAAATCGGTGCGGCATCGATAGCCCCGAGCATCGGTCGGAGCGACGACTTTCGGGACGCCGTTCCGTCTGCCCTGCATGACGACCATCACCGCCGACGCCTTCACGACGTCGGCAGACGGCACGCGGATCGCGTACGACCTGACCGGTCCGACTCCCGGGTTGGCGCCCGCCATCGTGGTGGTCGACGGTGTGCTCGCCCATCGCCTGCCCGTGACGCTCGCCGTGGCGACAGTGCTGGGCGACCGGGTGACCACGCTGCGCTACGACCGACGCGGGCGGGGCGGGAGCGGCGACACGCCCCCGTACAGCGTGGACCGGGAGATCGACGACATCGCCGCCCTGCTGGAGATCACCGGACCGGCGGCGTTGCTCGGCATCACCTCCGGGACGTTCCTCGCACTGCGAGCCGCAGCCGATCTGGGCGCCGACGTCACCGGCGTGCTCTGCTTCGAGCCGACATACGACATCGCGAGCGGCGAACCGCCCACCGACCCCCGGATGATCGCGGGCGTCGAGACCTGCATCGAGATGGGCGACCCCGGCAGCGCCGTCGAGCTGTTCCTCGACGTGGTCGGCATGCCGTGCCGGCTCCTGCCGCGCATGCGCGAGTCTCCCTCGTGGGCCGGCCTGGAGGCGATCGCCCCGACCATCGCCTATGACGGCCGGATACTCGCCGGTGTCGCCCTGGGCCGCCGCGCCCTGATGAGCCGGTGGCACCAGATCACCCAGCCGGTCCTCGTGGCCGACGGCGCCGCGAGCGCCGTGTCCGTCACGAACGCCGCGGAGTCGCTGGCGGCGGTGCTGCCGATGGCCCGTCGCGTGACCCTGCCCGGGCAGGGGACGGACGTGCCACCGCAAGCGATGGCCGAGGCGGTGGAGAGCCTGCTCAGAACGGTCGGCGTGCGGTGACCAGGATGCGCGGTGCCTCGTCGACGAGCTTGTTGCCCGTCGCGAAGTGCATGTGCAGCGCGCGCAGCCCGGCCTCGTGCCGCGCGACGGCGGTCGGGGTGAGCTCGGCAAGGCCGGGGACCTGCCAGGCCGCCATCCGCAGGTACCAGAGCACCGACGACAGGTCGGTGAACGTTCGGGTGCCCGCGTACTCGGTGGCTTCGACGATCTCCAGGCCGCCAGCGACGAGCCCGTCGGAGATCACGTCGACGGTGACGGCGTCCGGGTCCCAGCCGAGCGGCACGCCGAGTGCCCGGTTGAGGACGATGCCGTCGCGCGTGTCCACCTGCTCGGTGAGGAACGTCCCGCCCGGCTCCAGCACGCGGCCCACCTCGTCGGGGTCGATGGTGCTGAACCGGCTGAGCACGGCGCTGTACTGACCGTCGAAGAAGGGCAGCAGCATGTCGCCCGTCCAGGACGCCTCGGCCCGGCGCACGTCCACACCGAGCGGCTCCAGGCGGCGTCGGGCCGTGAGGAACGCCGGGCCGGTCTCGGTCGCGGCCGAACCCTTCGGGAGCGGGCCGAGGCCCGCGAAGAAGTCACCGTTGCCGGTGCCGATGTCGAGCACGGCACCGCGGGCCCTGTGCACGACCTCGCGAGCGAGGGCGGGGTAGTCCCACTCCGGGTCGTCGATCGTGAGACGGTCGTCGACGGGGGCGTTGGTGAGCCCGCCGGTGAAGAGCGCCGCGGGTGTCGAAGGGGTCGCAGGGGCGTTGCGCGCCCATTCGATGTGGTCCTCGAACGGCGCATCCGGCGCCGGAGCTGGGGCGATCGAGACGTCAAGCATGGTGGAGATTGTGGCGCAAAGTAGGACCAAGGGGCGAACACTGGCGCAAACACGACCGGAGGAGTGGATCTGATGGTGCAGACGTTGCCTGAAAACCAGTTTTCACCTGCACAAACATCGAATGCTCTGCGTGTGGTCGGCCTCATGTCCGGCACGTCCCACGACGCCGTCGACGCCGCCGCGTGCGACCTCCGGCTCTCCGGCGACACGTTGACGCTCACGCCGCTGGGGCATCTCTCCGTCCCCTACCCGGCCGCGCTGCGGTCCGAGCTCATGGCGGCGCTACCCCCGGAGCGCACGACCCTGGAGACCGTGTGCAGGCTCGACACCAGGATCGGGCAGGCCTTCGCCGACGTCGCCGTGCGCGCCGTGGCCGAGCTTTGCGGCGGCGACGCCGACCTGATCGTGTCGCACGGACAGACCGTCTTCCACTGGGCGCCCGACGGCGGAGCCGTGCTCGGCACCCTGCAGATCGGCGAGCCTGCCTGGATTGCCGAGGCGACGGGGCTGCCCGTCGTCTCGGGCCTGCGCACCCGCGACGTCGCGGCGGGTGGTCAGGGCGCTCCCCTGGTGGGCCTGTTCGACGCGCTGTGGCTGGCCGGCCGACCCGGCACCGCCGTCGCCCTCAACCTGGGTGGCATAGCCAACGTGACGGTGCTGCCCGCGGTGGACGAGCCCGTCGAGACCCGTACCTTCGACACCGGCCCCGCGTGCGCACTGCTCGACGCCGCGACCCGGCACGTCACGGGTGGACGCCTCGCCTTCGACGCCGACGGCCGCCTCGCCGCACGCGGGAAGGTACTGCCCGATCTCCTGGAGCGCCTGCTCGACGAGCCGTACTACGCGCGCCCGGCGCCCAAGACGACGGGCAAGGAGCTGTTCCACGTGGACTATCTCCTGTCGCGCCTCGGACCTGCGACGCCGGCGCCGGAGGACCTGCTCGCCACCCTCGTCGCGCTCACCGCTCGCACCGTGGCCGACGCGGTCCGGCACACCGCCACCGAGGTCGCCGCCTCCGGCGGGGGCACACGCAACCCGGTGCTCATGGCGGCGCTCCGCGCCGAGCTGCCGGCGGTTCCCGTCCGGACCTCCGACGAGCTGGGTGTTCCGAGCCAGGCCAAGGAGGCTCTGGCCTTCGCGGTGCTGGGCTGGCACACCTGGTTCGGCCTGCCCGGTGTGCTGCCGGGAGCGACCGGGGCACGGCAGGCGAGCGTGCTGGGGTCGGTGACGCCAGGGGCGGACGGACGGTATCCGCCGGGGCGGGGTGTGCTGGACGGACGGCCGATGTCGCTGGATATCTCGGGGGCGCTCTGAGGTTCCGGAGAGCAGTGCAGGCAGGCATGGCGAAAAAACATGCCGGGTGAATACGGCCAGGAATGCCCCGTTTCAGGGAAAACCTGGCGGTGCGCCGGATAAAGTCACGCGACTTGTCGTCCCGTGCACGAATGATGCGCGGCTACTGCTGGAGCGTCCGATGTCGACCTCAGTATCTCGGCGGTTCCTCCCCTCGACCCGGCGAGCCAGTGCCTCGCTCGTGGCTTCCGGGCTGGTGCTCGCGCTCACCGCGACGGCCGCTGGCGCGGCACCTGCCGTGGCCGATCAGCCACCTGCGGAGGCGGCACGGGTAGCCGTGACCGCGACGGGCGAGGCCGCCGGATCCGGGACGAGCTTCGTCCAGGAGGGCACACCAGCTGCTCAGGGCGGTCGCATCATGGCCTGGGACAGCGCCGAGGGTCTCGCACGCTCTGACGGTTCGCGCCCCTGGGAGCTTCCCGACGGGGTGGAGCACACCGGGCTCGACGTCAACGGTTCCGGCATGCTCGCTCTGCGCAGCGACGGCCAGGTCACCGCCATCTCCCTGGACGCGGGTCGGGCCCCCCTCCCGATCCCCGACCTTCCGGCCGGTCTGCGCTATACCGCGGTCTCGCTCCTCTCTGGGATGGGCCAGCCTGCTGCCGTGCTGCTGCGTTCGGACGGGACCGCCGTCGGAACCGGGACGAGCTCGTACTCGATCCCGCACCTTGCGGGACCGCCTGCCGGTATGCGTTATATCGCGATCGACTCCGGCAACCGGCTGGTGCTCGCGGTACGGTCCGACGGCGCTCTCGTGGCCGAGGCGCAACGGGGCGCCGTGGTGCCCTGCCCGGAAGCACTTACCCCGCCGGCAGGCAGCAGCTACGAGGCCGTCAACGTCCATGGCAGGAGCTGGATGGCGCTGCGGTCGGACGGCGCTGTCGTCTCCTGCCTGGACGAGATCGACACGGTCGCACGCGTCTCGGGTCCGACGGCCGGGACACGGTTCGTCGGTGTCGACACCTCCGACCAGCATGGTTACGCGGCCCGGAGTGACGGCGTGATCGTGCCGTTCGGCGCTGCGCCCGACCCTGCCGTGGTGCCCAGCGGGCGTTCGGTCGTGGGTCTCTCGACCGGCGAGGCGTACGTATCCAACGGCCGCTGGGGAATGAACGGCGGTGCGCTGCTGGACGACGGATCGCTCCTCACGTGGGGGACGGACCGTGATCTGCCGCAGCTACCGCCGGGTCATTCCGACTTCCGCGCCCTGGCGGGGACCGGGTACGCGTCATGGCTGCTCGCGGGCACGGAACTCCTGCCGACCGAGCTGTCCGTGACGGGGGTGCCGGATCAGTGGCAGATGGACACCTCTGCCACCATCAGCGTCGACGTCACCTCGTCGAGCGGTGTGACGCCACGGGGCATCGCGAGCATCGGCTACCGCAACGCCGAAGGGGCATTTGAGGCCGAGTACTTCCTGACGCTCGACGAGGACGGCCATGCGGAGAGTGAACTGCGGATGGGCTGGCCTGGCACCAGGCTCATGGAGGTCCGCTTCGACGGGCCTCCGTTCCGCAGCGATGAGGTCCAGCGACCATTCACGGTGCCGGAGCCGGCGAGGACCACCGTGACAGTCGATGCCGCGGAGTCATGGCGAACGGGTACCGAACGCATCCCGTTCGCCGTCACTGTCGGCACCGTCGACGGGACGCCTGCCGTGTCTGGGGCCGTACACATCCTTGACCGGGCCACCGGTGAACATCTCTACAGAAACGACCAGTCGCTCGACGTCTCGAGTCTGGCTCCCGGCCACCACCAGCTGGAGGTCAGGCACGTCGCGCACTACGACGCGGCATCGTCCGAACCAGTCATCCACGCCGTCACCGTCCGCCCGCCGTCACCGACGAAGACCACGGCGAGGATCGTCAACGAGACCGTGCACTACCAGAATCAGATCGATGTCGAGGCACGTGTCGAGACCCTGGACGGTTCCCCGCTCGAGTGCGGCGGCCTGGTCGCAGAACTGACGGACGGGACCGTTCTCGGAGGTCTGGCGTGGGGTTGTTCGGACACCTCGTCGCTTGAGCTGACCGGGTCGGCTCACACCTTCGAGCTCCCGCCTGGTCGCCATCAGGTGGTCGTCAGGTGGAAGGGGACCCCTGAATCCGACGCCGCTTCGCCGGACGCTGGCCCGACCCTCGAGTCCACGACGGACCCGCTGTCGTTCACGATCCGCAGGCCCGGGACAAGTACCCTCATCCTGGGTATCACCGAAGACGTCGGAGCCGGCACGGTCCGGGTGGACGTCAGAGTCAATGGGCCGGACGCCGCACTCGGCGAGCCCGGCGAGATCATCCTCAGCGTCAACGGCTCCGACCTCGCCACACGGACCACCGACGAGTCGGGCCGCACCTCCTTCGTGCTCGACGCCGCGGACCTGCCCTACGGGATGCTCGTCGTAGGTGCCCGCTACACCGGGTCGGACCGGCACCAGCCCAGCCAGACCGTTACCGGGTGGGAACATGAGCAGAAGGTCTTCGTCGCTCCCAACCCCACCGTCACGGGCACGGCCAAGGTGGACTCCACACTCGCCCTCACGATGGGTGCCTGGTCTCCCTCGCCGGCGGCCGTGGCCTACACATGGCAGGCGGACGGGGCCACCATCGCCGGCGCGACCTCCTCGCGGCTCAAGGTCCCGGCCTCGGCCTCAGGCAAGCAGATCACTGTCCGAGTAACCGGTACGCGCCTGGGGTACCCGGCGAAGTCGGTGACGAGCGCGCCGACATCCAAGGTGGCGCCGGGGACCCTCGGGACCCAGCTGCCGACGACGACGGGCGCCGCAAAGGTGGGCAGGACACTGACGGTCGACCCGGGCTACTGGTATCCCGCACCTTCCTCGATGAAGTACGTGTGGAAGGCGAACGGAAAGACGGTCGCGACCCGGACCAGCGACACCCTGGTGGTGCCGCCGTCCGTGAAGGGGAAGCGACTGACTGTCACAGCTGTCGGTTCCAAGGCCGGATACACGACGATGTCGGTGACGAGCGCGGCGACCGCGACGGTTGTACCGGGCACCATCGTTGCGCCGCGACCGACGGTCACGGGGGCGAAGCGGGTCCGCTCCACCCTGACGGTGAGCAAGGGCTGGTGGTCGCCCCGGCCGTCGTCCGTCGTGTACGTGTGGAAGGCGAACGGCGTGAAGCTCGCGACCCGGACGAGCAGCCGCTTCGTGGTCCCGGTTTCGGCGCGTGGAAAGCGCCTGACCGTCACAGTGATCGGATCCCGCACGGGCTACACCACCAAGTCCGTCACGAGCTACCGCACGGTGACGATTCGCTGACCATCCGGACGACCCACGACACGCCCGTTCACGCGCATGGTCCATGCGCCTTGCTCTCCCGGAGTGCCCCATGCTTCTCGCTCTGCCCTGGCCGTCTCTTGCGCGAGCCCGGCAGGCGTACGCGTCCGTACTGGCCTCCGGCCTCGTCCTCGGACTCGCCGTCACCACGGTCAGCGCCGCTCCCGCCCTTGCGGCGCCGTCGTCGGGGAGCGCGAGCGCACCCCTGACCGAGCCGCTCGACCCCACCTTCGTGCAGGAGGGCACGCCGAGCCCGCACGGTGGGCAGGTGGTGATGTGGGGTGAGCGCGAGTGGGCATACAACGGCGCCACGCGAATGGTTCCCGAGGCCCTGCCCGACGGCGTCCTCGCGACGGCCGTCTCGTCGGACAGCAGCGACCTGCTGGTGCTGCGGAGCGACGGACTGGTCGACGGCTGGGACTCGGCAGGAATGCTCAACCCGACCGCACCGCCCGCGGGGACCACGTACACAGCGGTCGCGGCAAGCTCAGGTCGACTTCTCCGGTCCGACGGCGTGATCGTGGACACGGGCGGGAATGTCGCCCTCACGCGGCCCGCCGGGGTGGTCTACACCGCGCTGTCCGGTTTCGACGCCCTGCGGTCTGACGGCCTCATCGCCCCGCTCGACGACGACGCCAGCTGTGCCGACGCGCGTCGTCCTGGCGCCGGACTGCGATACACGGCGATCAGCAGCGTCCCGGACTACGCCGTGTGGGCGGCAGTGCGGTCCGACGGCGCCCTGGTCTACTGCACGACGTCCGGCGGCGCGGTCGTGCGACAGCCCAGCGCGGGGACCCGCTTCGTGGGCGTGGACCGATCGGCGGGCGAGATCCTCGCCGCCACGTCGGACGGCCAGATCGTGGCGGTCATGGGCGCGCAGCCGCCCGCGGTACCGCAGGGGCGCTCGGTCGTCTCGCTGGCAGCGATCAGCAAGGGAGCCGGCGCCGCCGTCCTGGACGACGGGTCGATTCTCCGGTGGGGGTTGACCGGCAAGGGGGCGGAGCTGCCGGCGGTGCCCACCGACCGTGCGACATACTCCGCCGTGGAGAACGGGGCATACAACAGCCATCGCTGGGCGATCATGGTCGGTGATCCAATCCCCGTCGACGTCATCGCGAACATCGCTGAGCCAGCAGGTAGGCCGCTCCGGGTGACAGATGACCTGCGCGTGGACGCGACGATCCGCTCCGTGGACGGCACTCCTGCGTTCGGGCACGTCGTTGCCGAGGCGATCGGCCCGGACGAGTTCGAGGACCGATGGCCCCGGCGAGAGACTCTGACCGGGACCATCGGGCTCACACTCGATCCGCGTCTCAGCCGCGGCGACGGGGTCGGCAGGTGGGACGTTGCGGTCACCTTCGCCGGATCACCGTTCGCAACCACGACCGTGACAGCCTCGACCGAGATGGCGGCGCCGAGCCCGGTGGAGATCGTCGCCGCCGGACCTACGACGTGGCGCCAGACCGCACACGAGGGCACACTCTGCTTCGACGTGGTGTCGGAGGATGGATCTCCCATCTGGGGCCACACGTTCGGGCTGGCCGTGGCGGAGGACCCGACCAAGAGCATCGGCGGCGGGTTCTCACCGCCGGAATGCGTCAACAACCTGGACCTCCGGGCCGGCAGCTGGACCGTGGAGTTCGGGTACACAGGCTGGGGCCAAGTCGATTCCGCCGAATGGACCGGGCCGGTGGTCGTACGGGAGCCGGCGGTAAGTGCGCTGCGCGTGAACCTGCCGGCTACCTGGCGCTACGACCAGATGCCCGGCACCATCCCCTTCGCTGTCGACGCCGAGGAGCTGTCCGCCGAGGGGATCGTGCGCCTCGTGATCAACGGGGAGTACTGGACAGGCAGCTCACTGAAGGACGGCGCGGGCACGATAGACACCTGGTCGGAGCGCGTACCCGGCACCTACCTCTACCGCTTCGAGTACGAGGGCGGCTTCGGCGCCCTGCCATCCGCCTGGGAGCAAATGGTCACGGTGCAGCCCGGGCTGTTCACCACGGTCGCGCCGAAGGTGACGGGTACGGCCAAGGCCGGGGCGACGTTGACCGCCGCGCGCGGCATCTGGGTCCCCGAACCGACCGGCGTGCAGTATCTGTGGAAGGCCGACGGCACCGTGATCGCGAATGCGACGAGCTCGGCACTGAAGGTGCCGGCGTCAGCGGTCGGGAAAGAGATCACGGTGACGGTCATCGGCGACCGGCGGTACTACAGCACGGGTTCGGCCACCAGCGCGCCGACGGCCGCCGTCGCGCCCGCGACCTTCAGCGCCCCGCAACCGAAGATCAAGGGCACCGTCAAGGTCGGCAGGACACTGACGGCGTACCGCGGGACGTGGTCGCCATCGCCGTCCTCGGTGAAGTACGTGTGGAAGGCGAACGGAAGGACCATCTCCACGCGAACGTCGAGCACGTTCGTGGTCCCCGCGTCGGCCAAGGACAAGCGGCTGACGGTCACGGTGACCGGCGCCCGGGCCGGGTACACGGCGAAGTCGGTGACCAGCACCACGACCACAACCGTCGCGGCCGGCACCTTCAGTGCACCGCGGCCGGCGGTCAGGGGGACGAAGCGGGTCGGCTCGACGCTGACGGTGGTTCGCGGCACGTGGTCGCCCACGCCATCAACGGTCAAGTACGTGTGGAAGGCCAACGGGGTGACGATCTCGACCCGGACCAGCAGCCGGTTCGTCGTCCCGGCGCGGGCCCGGGGCAAGCAGCTGACGGTCACGGTCGTCGGGTCCCGTACGGGCTACTCGACCAAATCGGCCACGAGCTACCGGACGACGACGATCCGCTGACCCGTGGGCGAGGGGTGAAGTGCCCATACGGGTCACATTTCGGTACCAGTGCCCGAACATGACGAAGGCCCCGACTCAATGAGCCGGGGCCTTCGTAACAACGTGCGCGAGGGGGGAGTTGAACCCCCACGCCCTTTCGGGCACACGGACCTGAACCGTGCGCGTCTGCCTATTCCGCCACTCGCGCGCTGCTGGATGAGGCTAGCACGGCTCAGAGGCCGACTCCGAATCCAATAACCGTGAAGTGGTTCACGTCCCGCCGCAGGTCTAGTAGCGTGCGGATCCGCCCACACCTCTCTTCACCGTGCCACCTGAGGGAAGATCGGAGAAGATCCGCAGGACATCCACAGTATTGGAGTCTGCGGGGACCTACCGGTCTATACGATCTAGGTAGTCTGCCCGGCGCAGACCCCGGAAGGAGGTGGCATGGGCGCCCTGGACCGCTTCGAGAAGAGCGTGGAGCGCATGATGAACAACGCGTTCGCCAAGGTGGGACGTGGCGAGGTGAAGCCCGTCGAACTGGCGAGCAGGCTGCGACGCGAGCTGGACGACCGTGCTGCGGTTGTCGGACGCGACCGTACCGTCGCCCCGAACGAGTTCACCATCGAGCTCGCTCCCGACGACTTCGCCCAGATCGAGGCGTGGGGCGCACAGACCCTCGCCGACGAGCTCGCGTCCAACATCACGGCGTACGCCGCGACGCAGCACTATGCGTTCGTGGGCCCCGTGAGCGTGACGTTCGACGAGCAGTACGAGCTGGTGCCCGGCCGCTTCACGGTGCGGTCACGCAGCGTGCAGGGAAGCGTCGCCCCGGCGACGTCCGGCGCGCCGACCGGCAGGCACCCGCTCATCGACATCGATGGCCAGCGGTACCTGCTCACCGGACCAGTGACCGTCATCGGCCGTGACGCCGAGGCGGACATCGTGGTCGACGACCCGGGGGTCTCCCGCCGTCACCTCGAGATCCGCGTGACGCCCGACGGCGTCGTCGCGACCGACATGGGATCGACGAACGGCCTGTACGTCGAGGGCCACCAGGTCCCGGCCGCGACCTTGCTCGATGGCAACACCATGACCATCGGCCGTACCCGCATCATGTTCTGGACCGGAAGTGCCTCCGGTGCAGACAACGAGGACTGGTGAAAAACCTGACATGAGCGAGCTGACGTTCACCCTGCTTCGGCTGGGCTACCTCGTGCTGCTGTGGGTGTTCGTGCTCTCCGCCGTCGCCGTGCTCCGGCGCGACCTGGCAGGACCACGTACGGCCAGCGGCCGACGGCGCCGTCCGGAGCTCGCGGGGCCGGCCCCGACGCCGGCCCCCGGTGGTGGCGCTCCCCGCGCTCCCCAGCGCGGCGGTCCCTCGCGGCTCGTCGTGGTGGCAGGCCCCCTCACGGGGACCACCATCCCGCTCACCTCGTCCGGCGTGCTGATCGGACGCGCGCCGAGCTGCACGCTCGTGCTCGACGACGACTACTCGTCGTCGCGCCACGCACGGATCTTCCCCCAGGGCGGCCAGTGGTTCGTGGAGGACCTCGGCTCCACGAACGGCACGTACATCGGAGAGGAGCGGGTCCAGGGCATCCTCCCGCTCGCTCCAGGTGTGGGTGTGCAGATCGGACAGTCCGTCGTCGAGCTCCAGGGATGACCATCACGTGACCGTGACCTTGCGGTATGCCGCGCGCTCCGACGTCGGCCTCGTCCGCTCCAACAACCAGGACTCCGCCTACGCGGGACCCAACCTCCTCGTCGTGGCCGACGGGATGGGCGGGCACGCAGGCGGCGACGTCGCGTCCGCGCTGACGATCGCAGCCCTGGTGGGCCTCGACCGGCCCGACCACAGCTCCGACCAGTCGATGTCCGAGCTCGAGCGCTCGATCGACCGCGCCCGGCAGGACCTCGTCGACGCGACGACGGCCGACCCGGACCTGGCGGGAATGGGCACCACCGTCACGGCGCTGCTGAAGTCCGGCAACACGCTGGCCATGGCCCATCTGGGCGACTCCCGCGCGTACCTGCTGCGCGACGGCGTCCTCGCACAGGTCACCGTTGACCACACCTTCGTGCAGCACCTGGTCGACACGGGTCGTATCACCGCCGACGAGGCGGAGACCCACCCGCAGCGCAACGTCGTCATGCGGGTGCTGGGTGACTTCGACCTGGACCTCACGCCCGACCTGTCGATCCGCGAGGCGATCCCCGGCGACCGCTGGATGCTCTGCTCCGACGGCCTGTCCGGCTTCGTGCCCGACGAAGAGATCGCCGAAGTCCTCATCTCGGTCACGACTCCGCAGGACGCCGTCGAGCGGCTCGTCTCGATGTCCATGCGCGCCGGCAGCACCGACAACATCACCGTCGTTGTGGCCGACATCCTGGACGAGGCCGCCGCTGCCACCACCGCCGCGACCGTGACGCCGGAGATCGTCGGCTCGGCCGCGCTCGCCGGCGTGACCGCGGCGGGCGGAGACCCCGCGAGCCCCACCGCCCTGCCCGGCTCCGATATCGACGGCGACACCGTGACCGGCTTCACCCGGTCCCCGGTCCCGGCGGGCGGCCAGCCGTCTCCCTCTCCGGCCGCTGTCAGCGTCCTGCCCGACGCCGTGGCGCGCGACGGCCTCGCCGACACGCTCGAGCAGGCCATGGTCGCCGGTACTTCCGACGAGGAGCAGTACCAGCCGGACGTCCAGCCGGACGACGACCTGGAGGACGAGGTCGACGAGGAGGAGGTCCCGCCGAAGAAGCGGGTCTGGCTCACCGTGCTCGGTGCGCTCCTGCTGGTCGTGGGGCTTGTACTCGCGGGCTGGGCCGGCTACCGCTGGACCCAGACCCAGTACTACGTGGGTGAGTCCGACGGCCAGGTCGCGGTGTTCCGCGGTATCCCTGCCACGGCCGGCCCTCTGACGTTCTCGACCCCGGTCGAGCTCACCGGCACCCGCGTCGACGAGCTGCCGGACTTCGTCGCCGACCGTGTGCACGAGACGATCCGGGCCACGTCGCTCGAGGACGCCCGCGGACGCGCCGACCGTCTCATCGCGGACGCCACCGAGGAACCCGAGCCGACGACTTCACCGTCCCCGACGCAGTCCCCGAGTCCCACGGCCAGCGAGCGGCAGGGCAGAGACTCGGCACCGCGGTCCCGGACGACGTCCGGCGACTCCGGCCAGGAGACGAACGGATGAGCGCGCTCCGACCCGAGGAGAATGCCCCGACGCGGGTGGCGGAAGCCCTGCTGCTCGTCGTCGCGCTGGCGCTCGGCATGGGTGGCATGTGGATGGTCGGTCACTCGATCGACAACAGCCTGCCCGAGGGGTTCTGGACCTACTCGATCGTGCTGGCCGCGCTGGCCTTCACCGCGCACATCGTGCTGCGGCTCCGCGCACCCTACGCCGACCAGGTGATCCTCCCCGCGGTCATCCTGCTGAACAGCGTAAGCATGGCGACCATCCTGCGGCAGGACCTCGCCGGCATCGACGGTGCCAACGCCTCGCGTCACCTCATGTGGACGGCGCTGGGGATCATCGTGGCGTGCGTGGCCCTCTTCGTCATCAAGGACCACCGCAGCCTGCGGCGCCTGACGTACACGGCCATGATCGTCGGCATCGTGCTGGTCATCCTGCCCCTGGTCCCGGGCCTGGGCCGCGAGATCAACGGGGCGCGGATCTGGATCTACATCGGCAACTTCTCGCTGCAGCCCGCGGAGTTCGCCAAGATCGCGTTCGCCGTGTTCTTCGCGGGCTACCTGGTCGCGAACCGCGACACCCTGGCGCTGGCCGGCAAGAAGTTCCTCGGCCTGCAGCTCCCCCGCCTGCGCGACCTCGGTCCGATCCTCATCGTCTGGGCCGTCTCGCTCGCGGTCCTCATCGGTGAGAAGGACCTTGGTACGTCGCTCCTCTTCTTCGGCCTGTTCGTCGGCATGCTGTACCTCGCCACCGACCGGGTGGGCTGGATCGTCATCGGTCTCGCGATGTTCGGGGCCGGCGCTGTGGTGGCCTGGTCGATCTTCAGCCACGTGCAGCTCCGTGTGAACATCTGGCTGGACGCTTTCAACCCCGACCTCATGACCGGCCACTCGTACCAGCTGGTCCAGGGCCTCTTCGCCATGTCCTACGGCGGCATGTTCGGCGCGGGCTGGGGCGAGGGCTACCCGGAGTACATACCGTTCGCCTTCTCCGACTTCATCTATGCCTCTCTCGGCGAGGAGCTCGGCCTCACCGGCCTGCTCGCGATCCTGCTGATCTACCTGGTGATCGTGCAGCGCGGTCTGCGGCACGCCGTGGGCGTCCGGGACGGTTTCGGCAAGCTGCTGGCCGGCGGCCTCGCGTTCGTCATGGCCCTGCAGCTCTTCGTGGTGGTGGGCGGGATCACCCGCGTCATCCCGCTCACCGGTCTGACCCTGCCGTTCATGGCTCAGGGTGGGTCGTCCCTGCTCGCGAACTGGATAGTCATCGCACTCATGCTGCGCATCTCCGACGCCGCCCGACGCCCCTCCGCGCTGCCGACCCGCGGCGCCCTGGCTGATCCCGTACCCGCCGCGGCAAGCGGCGACGCCATCGCGGTGGGGGGTGCGGGCCCGGTGCAGGCCGAGACCGAGGCCGGCGCCGGCCGCGGCGCGACGCCTGACGACGCGACGCAGATCGTCCGGGGGGTGGACCGGTGAACGCGACACTGCGCCGTCTCTCGACCGTCGTGATGGTCATGTTCCTGGCCCTCATGGTGTCGACCAGCTGGATCCAGTTCGTCGCCGCTGGTGAGCTCAACGACCACCCGAGGAACGTCCGCGGGATCTACAGTGCCCTCGCGCGTGACCGCGGGCCGATCGTGGTCCGCGGCGGCGAGGCGATCGTCACGTCCGTACCGGTGGACGACAACTTCAAGTACCAGCGCACCTACTCCGAGGGCGACGGCGGCGCTGCCAGCGTGTACGCGCCCGTCACCGGCTACTTCTCGGTCAACGGCACCGTCACCGGGATGGAGCGGTACGCGAACAGCTATCTCGCGGGTGAGGACGACTCGCTGTGGCTCGACCGGCTCCAGAACCTCGTCACGGGGGAGGAGGCGCAGGGCTCGTCGGTCGAGCTCACCATCGACCCCAAGGTGCAGAAGGCCGCCTGGGACGCCCTGGGCGACAACATCGGCGCGGCCGTGGCCATCGACCCGAAGACCGGGGCGATCCTCGCGATGGTCTCCAAGCCGTCGTACGACCCGAACACGCTGGCCGTGCACAACGCCGGCGAGGCGACGGCGGCCTCCGAGGCGCTGATCAACAACAAGCCCCAGGTGAACTCGATCGGCGGCGAGGAGCGGCTCAGCCCTTACGGGCCGACCATCAACCGCACGATCAACGCCATCTACCCGCCCGGCTCCACGTTCAAGCTGCTCACCGCGGCTGCTGCCATCGAGTACGAGGGCATCACCCCGGACACCTCGATCCCGGCGGAGGACGTCTACCAGCTTCCCGGCACCACGGGCGACGGTGGCCGCGTACACAACTACGGCGGCCAGACCTGCTCGGACACCGGTGAGATGCCGCTGAAGGACGCCATGCGGATCTCCTGCAACACCGCGTTCCTCGCGCTGGCCAACGAGGTCGGTGCGGACGGCATGCAGCAGATGTTCCAGGACTTCGGCTTCACCGAGTCGATCGACATCCCGATGTCCACCTCGGTCGGCGCCTACCCGGGCCTGTCCGACAGCGCCACGGACGACTCGGCCGCCCGTATCGCGCTCTCCGGCATGGGTCAGGGTGACCTCCGTATGACGCCGCTCCAGGTCGCCATGATGTCGGCTGCCATCGCGAACGACGGCGACCTGATGGAGCCGTACCTCGTCCAGAGCGTGCGGGACAGCGACCTCGAGCTCGTCAGCCAGACCAAGCCGAGCCGCTACAAGAGCCCGTTCTCGTCGTCGACGGCCGACGCCCTCACCGAGATGATGGTCGAGGTCGTCCGGGACGGCTCCGGCACGGGTGCACAGATCTCGGGTGTCGACGTAGCAGGCAAGACCGGTACCGCCGAGGACGACCCGCGGTCGCCCACCCTGTGGTTCACGTCGTTCGCACCTGCCGACGACCCGCAGGTCGCTGTCGCCGTGGTCCTGGAGAACGAGGGCCAGTCGACGGACGAGTCCACGGGTGGCGCCCTCGCGAGCCCGATCGCCGCGCAGATCATGCAGGCGGCGATCTCGAAATGAGGCCGGTCGAGGGTCTGACGCTCGGTGAGCGCTACACGCTCGTGCGGCGCATCGCCATGGGCGGCATGGGCGAGGTCTG
This sequence comes from Promicromonospora iranensis, assembly GCF_028994775.1. GTDB lineage: Bacteria > Actinomycetota > Actinomycetes > Actinomycetales > Cellulomonadaceae > Promicromonospora > Promicromonospora iranensis_A. The sequence goes on from NZ_JAJQMN010000009.1 coordinate 71,319, forward strand.
GGTAGCGCGTGACGAGAAGCTCGCGCGCGAGATCGCCGTGAAGGTGCTCCGCGAGGAGTACACGGGCAACGAGGACTTTCTTCGTCGCCTGCGCACGGAGGCCCGGAACTCGTCGACCCTCGTTCACCCCAACATCGCGCAGATGTTCGACTACGGCGAGGAGCGCGGCGCCGGCTATCTCGTCATGGAGCTGGTCCTGGGCGAGCCGCTCGCCGACCTGCTCGAACGCGAGCCCGTGCTCCCGCCGGCCCGGCTCCTGCCGATCCTGGCGCAGACGGCCCGTGGCCTGCACGCCGCTCACCTCGCCGGAGTCGTGCACCGGGACGTCAAGCCGGGCAACATCCTGCTGGAACATTCCGGCACGGTGAAGATCACCGACTTCGGCGTCTCCGTGGCGCAGAACCAGGTGCCCATGACCGCCACGGGCATGGTCATGGGCACTGCCCAGTACCTGTCGCCCGAACAAGCGGTGGGTCAGTCGGCCACCGGAGCCTCCGACATCTACGCGCTCGGCGTCGTCGCCTACGAGGCCACTGCCGGTCGGCGACCGTTCACGGGCCGGACGCCTGTCGACATCGCGATCGCGCACGTCAACGCGCCGGTTCCGCTGCTGCCGACGTCGGTCCACCCGGGCCTCGCCGAGACCATCACGCAGATGCTGGAGAAGGATCCGGCGCAGCGCATCTCCTCGGCGGACCAGCTCGCTCGGCACCTCGACGTGCTCGCCGCGGAGATCGCGGAGGACCCGTTCGGCAGCTCGCGCTACGCGCGCCGGGCACGCCGGGACGGCCCGCCGTCCGGACAGCGGTCCAACAACGGCCGGAGCGCCGCGCCGCAGCCGGGACCGTCGCACGCACGCCGGCAGACACCGTTCGGCCAGAGCAGCGGCGGTCGGCATACGACTGTCGCGAACGCGCAGTCCGCGCCGCCGAGCCCGGACCGTGGCACCCCGGCCGGTGGGTACGGATCGGGCACGCCCGCGGGTGGCTACGGTTCAGGCCCCTTCGGCTCAGGCGCCTACGGTTCCGACTCGGCCGGCTACGGCACGACGTCGGGCACCCATGGCACGGACGCGTACGGGCGTCCCTACTCGCCCGCGCCAGGCAACCCGGCCGGTAGCCCCGGGTCGGGGCAGTACGGCACGGACTCCGCCGGCTACGGCGCAGACTCGGCAGGCTACGGTGCGGACTCCGCGGGCTACGGCACCACGTCGGGCACGTACGGCACCGACGCCCAAGGCCGGCCGCACGGTTCCGGCTACGTCCCGTCGCCGTCGGGCAACGCGGCGGGCAACGGTGCGCGGTCCTACCCGTCGCGTCGTGATCTGCACTCGACACGCCAGGACGGACGGAGGGTCCCCCAGCAAGGGCGCTCCGGGGGGCACCCTGGGAAGCGACGAAGCCTGTCGTCCGACATCCAACGGTGGCTGGGCGGGATCGAGGACCGCATCGGGGTCCGCGTGTCCTGGCCGCTGGTCGCGCTGGTCGCGTTGCTGCTGGTGGTGCTCATCATCACGCTGGTCACCGGAGGCGGCGACAACAGCGCTCTGCAGGAGCCGTGGAGTTCCTCCGAAATCTACGCCGAAACGCTGAATCCCCCGGCAGCGGCCGCAGTCGCCGCTTCTGGGATGATGCTTTTCAACGAGCCGTATGCCCTGAGGCACACGACCATGACATCAAAGGACGTATGAGTGGTGGAGAACACGCCCCGCGTACTCGCCGGCCGCTATGAGGTCGGCGAGCTAGTCGGCCGTGGCGGCATGGCCGAGGTCCACATCGGCCACGACACCCGTCTCGGTCGTACCGTCGCGATCAAGGTGCTGCGTTCCGACCTCGCCCGTGACCCGTCCTTCCTCGTGCGCTTCCGGCGCGAGGCACAGTCCGCCGCCGCTCTGAACCACCCCGCGGTTGTCGCCGTGTACGACACGGGCGAGGACATCCACCAGAACGCCGCGGGCGAGGACGTGCACGTCCCGTTCATCGTCATGGAGTACGTGGAAGGCCACACGGTCCGCGACATCCTGACCGACGGCGCGGCGGTACCCATCGAGGAGGCCGTCGAGATCACCGTCGGCGTGCTCAGCGCGCTGGAGTACTCGCACCACGCGGGCATCGTGCACCGCGACATCAAGCCCGCGAACGTCATGATCACCCCCACGGGCGCGGTCAAGGTGATGGACTTCGGCATCGCGCGTGCCATGGCGGACTCCGCTGCGACGATGACCCAGACGCATGCTGTGATCGGCACCGCGCAGTACCTCTCCCCGGAGCAGGCCCGCGGCGAGCAGGTGGACACCCGCTCCGACCTGTACTCGACAGGCTGCATGCTGTTCGAGCTGCTCACGGGCCGCCCGCCGTTCCAGGGCGACTCGCCGGTCGCGGTCGCGTACCAGCACGTGGGCCAGGAGCCGCAGCGCCCGTCGGAGGTCGCCACCGACGTCCCCGACGTGCTGGACCGCATCACGCTCAAGGCACTGACCAAGGACCGCGAGCAGCGGTACAGCACAGCCGCCGAGTTCCGGCGCGACCTGGAGGCCGCGATGCGCGGCGGCCAGGTCACCGCGCCGATGGTGGGCGCCATGATGGGCGCCACCCAGGTCGCCGGCCAGCCCGCGTACGGCGCCACGCAGGTCATGTCTCCGACCCCGGCCAGCTGGGGTCCGACGACGGCGCAGCAGAGCCCGGTCACGCCCGGCGGGGGATACCCCGGCCAGCCGAACCGCGGCGACCAGGAGCCCGAGAAGAAGAGCAAGGCCCTCATGTGGTGGCTTCTCGGGATCGCCCTGGCAGCGGTCGCGGCCATCGCCATCGCGATGGCGATCGAGAACGCGGCCAACCAGGAGCCGACGACGGTCCCCGTGCCGGCGATCGAGGAGGGCATGGCCGCCGAGGATGCCAGGGCGCAGATCGAGGCAGCCGGTCTGGGGTTCCAGCAGGCCATCGACAAGGACTCCGATCTCGAGGAGGGCACGACCACCGGCGCCACCGAACCCGCGGCAGGCGAAGAGGTCGAACCGAACTCGACCGTCACGGTCTACGTCGCGGGCGCGCCCGGCCAGGTCACCATCCCGGACCTGAAGAACCTTTCCGAGGCTGACGCCACGGCACGGCTCGAGGAGCTCAATCTCACCGTCGGCAGCACCCAGACGGAGAACAGCCCCGACGTCGCGGCCGGCATGGTGACCAAGAGCGAGCCGAGCGCCGGACAGCCGGTGCAGGAGGGCTCGGACGTCGTGCTGTACACGTCGACCGGCAGGACGACGCTGCCGAACGTCATCGGGCAGTCCAAGGAGGGCGCGCAGTCGCAGCTGCAGAACGTCGGCCTCGGCACCATCCAGTGGGACGAGGAGGAGAGCGACGAGGTCCCGCCAGGGACCGTCGTCCGCACCGACCCGGAGGCCGGCGACGTGCCGCAGGGTCAGTCGGTGACCGTCTTCCTCGCCACCGCGCCGGAGCCCGAGGAGACGACCGTCCCCGTCGACCTCGTCGGCAAGACGGTCGAAGAGGCCCAGGTCTCGTGCACCGGCTCCCAGGTCACGTGCGTCGAGGCCTCGCAGGAGCCCTCGGAGACCATCGAGGAGGGCCGGGTGATCCGTTCCGACCCGCCGCCCGGAGCCACGGTCGAGCAGGGCGCCAGGATCAACCTGGTGGTCTCCTCCGGTCCTGCCGAGGGCGAAGGCGAAGGCAACAACGGCCAGGGCGAAGGTAACGGCGACGGCGAGGACATCTTCCCGTAGCACGCGCGCTGACCGGGGAGACCCGGTCAGCGCAGGGCAGGCATGGCGTCGTCGGTCACGAGGTGACCAGCGGCGCCATTCCCTGTGCCCGCTCGACCGCGCCGTCGAGCCCGCAGGTCTCGAGCCAGTTCGCGAGCAGCCGGTGGCCGCCCTCGGTGAGGACGGACTCGGGGTGGAACTGCACGCCGTGCAGCGGCAGCTCACGGTGCTGCAGGCCCATGACGATGCCGGACGCAGTCGTGCACGTCACCTCGAGCTCAGCGGGCACGCTGTCCGGCGTCACCGCGAGCGAGTGGTACCGCGTTGCGGTGAACGGGATCGGCAGGCCGGCGAGGACGCCGTCGCCGGTGTGCCCCACGAGGCTGGTCTTGCCGTGCATGAGTTCCGGCGCGTGGGTCACCGTGCCGCCGTACACCTCGGCGAGGGCCTGGTGTCCCAGGCAGACGCCGAGCATCGGGGTGCGGGACCGGGCACAGGCGCGGATGACGTCCTCGGACGCGCCGGCCTCCGCGGGCGTGCCGGGTCCGGGCGACACGAGCACGCCGTCGTAGGGCTCGGGGGCGCTGTCGCCGCCGTCGTACCAGTAGCGGCCGTCGGCGTCGGGGGAGGGCACGGCGTCGTTCCGGACCACCACGGTCCGGGCGCCGATCTGGTCGAGGTAGCCGACGATCGTATAGACGAACGAGTCGTAGTTGTCGACGACGAGGATGCGCGTCATGGTCAAATGCTACGGCGAGGACCGCTACGCGCCGACCGTCGTGTCGTTGAACGGCATGTACTCGCTGAGCCACGGGAAGAACTCGGTGAAGCACACCGCGACCACGCCGAACACGAGCACCAGGCACACGAGGAACTTGAACCAGCCGGGCCCGGGGATGGCCCGCCACAGGAGCGCGTACATCAGCTCACCAGCTCCTTCGGCTTGCCTTCGCCCACCGGGGCCCAGTAGTCGAGCTCGCCGTGCACGATGTACCGCTCGGTCGCGGAGAACATCGGGTGGCAGGAGGTGAGCGTGATGAACCGCTTGGTCAGCTCGGGCATGGGCTGGTCGTCGGTCACCCCGGGCACCGGGGCGATCACCTCGACGTTCTGCGGATACACGATCTTCGCCTCGGTCACCTTGTAGACGTACCAGGTCTTCTTGGTCCGGACCACGACCGCGTCGCCCTTCTTGAGCTCCGCGATCTGGTTGAACGGCTTGCCGTACGTGGTGCGGTGCGCGGCGACGGCGAAGTTGCCGAGGTCACCCGGCATCGCGGTGCCGGTGTAGTGCCCGATACCGATGGTGTCGAGCACCGTCGCCTTGTCCGTGCCCTCGGCGACCGGCTTGACGTAGTCGTCCCCGAACCGGGGGACGAACATCTGGGCGAAGAGCGTCCCGGGCTCGGGCGGTTCCTTCATGACGGGCGGCGGCCCGTGGTTCTCCGGAGCCGTGGCGGGACCCTGTGGCGCGGACTCCCAGTCCATCTCGGCGATGATCTCGCTCTGGGCCCGCGCACCTTCGACGTCGGTCCACCAGAGCTGCCACACCACGAAGAGGCCGAGCACCACGCCTGCGGTCACCAGGAGCTCACCCAGGGCGCCGATCAGCCAGGCGACCGGCCGCATGGGCGCCGCCGACCCGCTGGGCCGCCGCGCGTTGCGCGGGCCCATGCCGGACGGACCGCGCTGATACGCGATGGGGAAGACCTCCTGTGGCAGCGGCACGTTGTGGCCGGCCTGCGCGTGGGTCATCCAAAGACCTCCGTACCGTCGGGAACCGTCGCATACTGCAGACCGCCGCCGTCGTACGCGGGGAGGTCCAGGTTGTCACTACGTCGCACGTCCCAGCCCAGGTGCACCCAGTCGACGTACTCCAGATACGTCTGGACGCCCTCGGAGCTCATCAGTGACGCCTCCATCTTCCCCGGGTCTCCGACCGCCGTCACCTTATAGGGAGGTGAGAACACCTTTCCGTGCAGCAGCAGGATGTTCCCGGAGCACCGGAAGGCGGACGTCGAGGTCACGCGTTCACCCTGCAGGGTCATGGCCTCGGCCCCGCCCGCCCACAGGGCGTTGATGACGTGCTGCAGGTCCTGCTGGTGCACCACGAGGTCGTCGGGCTGCGGCTCCACCCCGCCGGGACCCGCACCGACCGCCGTCGACGGCGCGTCGTCGAGCGTCACCGTGAGCCCGGCGCCGCGCACGGGTTCCGACCCGGACACCACACCCTCCCGCTTCACCAGGTCGCCGTCCGGCGTGGGAACCGTGGTGCTCGCGCGGGCGCTGAGCGCCTCGATCTCCCGGTCGAGCGCGCCGGTGCGCTCGGTGAGCTCGGCGACCCGGCCGGTCTCGGCGTCAACCAGCTGGGCGAGGTCCTGGGGATCGCGGGTGTCGGCGCCGCCGCCGTCGGCCAGCCGCGCGCTGGCGCTGAACATGAGTCCGGCCAGCACCGCCACAGAGCCCACACTGACCCAGGAGCGCCATCCCGCATGCCTCGGGGCACGAGAGAAGCCCGTCGCACCGCTCCTGATGGACGGCTCGCCGGTCGGTTCGGCTCCGGTCACCGCGTCCCTCCTGCAACATTCGACAAACCCGCGGACGCTTCTGGTCACGCCTGCGGCCTGTGGAGCACTACGCTAGTCCACGAGAATGCAGACGTCGGCTCGGCACACCCGTCGGGCGGACCACCCCAGGACAGGAGCCCGCCTCGTGCCCGAGTCGAAGTCCCGCAACAAGAAGAAGGCCACGCCCAAGACCGAGAAGTCCGAGGCGAAGGTCGCGCTGCCTGGCGAGGCGACCAACCCGCGCTGGCTCGCCCCGGTGATGCTGGGCCTGATGATCCTCGGTCTCGTGTGGATCGTGACGTTCTACCTCACGAGCTCCGAGCTCGGCCTGCCGATTCCGCAGCTGGGGCAGTGGAACCTCGCGGTCGGCTTCGGCCTGATCATCGTCGGTTTCGGTCTCACGACCCGCTGGAAGTGACCGCTCCGCGGCCGCGCTGAGGCGGCCGCGGAACTGTGTCCCTATTTATCCACAGCTGTGGGTAAAGCTGGGGAAAAGAGAGTGGTGACACACCGCCAGGTGTCGGAAACGGCCCAGTTGCTCGCATTCGAGCGCCAGCCACCGAAGCGCCACCGCTGCGTTCACAGGACGCCGACCGAGCTGTAGCGCCACACCGCCAGGCCCACGAGAAGTGCGATGCCGACGATCGGGACGACCCAGGCGACGGCGGCGCGTCGGTCCTTCGGTGCATAGGCGTAGGCCGCGGCCACCAGAGCTCCGGTGACGAGCCCACCCAGGTGCGCCTGCCAGGAGATGTTCGGCACGAAGAAGCCGATCGCGCCGTTGATCGCGAGCAGGACGAGCACCTGACCCATGCTCCGGCCCAGCCGCCGCATCACGGGAAGCATCGCGCCGAACAGGCCGAACACCATGCCGGACGCGCCGACGACCGGTGTCACCCAGGCATCTGACGTGAACGGGTCGCCCGCGAGGAGCAGCACGCCGACCGACCCGCCGACCGCGGAGAGCAGGCACAGGACCGTGAAGCGCAACCGCCCGAGCAGCGGCTCGAGGAACTGCCCGGTTATCCACAGGGCATACATGTTGAACAGGATGTGCAGCGGCGAGGTGGAGTGCAGGAACGAGGCCGTGAGGAAGCGCCACGGCTCCACCGCGCCGCCCCACGGCCAGAACCACAGCATCTGCGTCCAGGCACCCGACGTCACGAGCTGCAGGAGCCAGCTCACGACGCAGATCCCGATGATCGTGAGCGTCACCATCGGCCGGCCGCTGGCAGCGGCGCTGTCTGCGGCGCCGCCGAAGACGGTCCGGACACGCGGTGCCGTGCGCTTCGCCTCCCGGACGCAGTCGACGCACTGCACGCCGACGGCGGCCGGCCGCTGGCACTCCGGGCACGCGGGCCGGCCACACCGCTGGCAACGCACGTAGGCCACCCGGTCCGGGTGGCGCGGGCAGACCGGAGCCTCGGCCTCGGTCGGCTCCTCAGCGGCCGGGTCGTTCATCGCGATACGTCCTCAGTCCCCTCGGTCCTCGGTATCTCCCGGTCGTGCCGGGCCCAGCCGGTGCGGCGGCCGCCGTCGGCGCTCAGGGCTCGATGGTGACCGACGTGATCGTGATGTCGTCGACGGGACGGTCGCCGGGGCGCGTGCGGGTCTTGCCGACCTCGTCGACGACCAGACGCGACGCGTCGTCAGCCACCTTGCCGAAGATCGTGTGCTTGCCGTTCAGCCACGGGGTCTCCGCGGTGGTGAGGAAGAACTGCGAGCCGTTGGTGCCCTCGATCTCGCCCGTCACCGGGTTGCGGCGCTTGCCGGCGTTGGCCATGGCGAGGATGTACTTCTCGTTGAACTGGAGCTCCGGGTGGATCTCGTCGTTGAACGTGTACCCCGGGCCGCCGGTTCCCGTTCCGAGCGGGCAGCCGCCCTGGATCATGAAGTCGTCGATGACGCGGTGGAAGATCAGGCCGTCGTAGAACGGGTCCTTGCGCTCCTCACCCGTCCGCGGGTCCGTCCAGGCCTTCTCACCGGTCGCGAGGCCGACGAAGTTCTCGACAGTCTTGGGCGCGTGGTTCGGGAAGAGCTCGATGCGGATGTCACCGGAGGTGGTGTGCAGGATTGCGAACATGTATCAATCCTCCCACGGAGCGGCCCGCTGGTGCTGCACCGACGCCGCTCGCCCTCGCCAGTAGGCCTTCGCGGTGGCAGAGTGGCATCTTGAGGACTATTTGAACAGTTCGAGGGGAGCTTCATGACCCGCAAGAAGGTGACCGACTACGTGGACACGAACAAGATCGACACCGAGAAGGTCAAGGAGAGGGCCGCGGAAGCCGCAGCTCTGCTTTCCGACGTCAGCTCCAAGGCCGCAACGCAGGCAGGGGCCGTAGCGGCCCAGGCCAAGGACCGGGCCTCGAACGCCAAGGACTGGGCACAGCCCCGCGTCAACGAATTCATCGCGTGGCTCACACCGCGCGCGGAGAAGGCGTGGCAGGACAGCGTCCAGGCCGCGGCTCCTCAGGTCGAGAAGGCGGCGGGCAAGGCTGCGCCGCTCATCGACACCGCGCACGACAAGCTCGTGGACGACCTGCTGCCGAAGATGGTCTCCGCGTTCAACGCCGCGGCGTCCAATGCGGCCTCCGCACAGAGCAGCGCCCTGGCAGCGGCCGCGGCCGCGGAGAAGGCGAGCAAGAAGAGCTCCAAGAAGGGTTGGCTCGTCGCGCTGGCCGCGGGCGGCGTCGCGGCAGCCGGCTACGTGTTCTGGAAGCGCGCGCAGCCGCAGACCGACCCGTGGGCCGAGCCCTGGGAACAGGGCACGGGTGCCGACTACACCGACGGCGCCGCGCGGCACTCGTCCGGCGTCGGCTCGGCTGCGGGTTCCGCCGTCGCCAAGGGCAAGGAGGCGGGGGCCAAGGCCGCACAGACGGCCAAGGACCTCGGCGTTCGGGCCTACTCGGCGGCAGGCCCCGCGTTCGAGGCCGCAAAGGAGAAGGCCGGACCGGTGCTGGAGAAGGCGGCCCCGGTCCTTGATGCCGCGAAGGAGAAGGCCGCACCGGTCTTCGACGCGGCGTGGGCGACCGCGCAGAAGGCGAGCACGGCAGCCCAGAAGCGCGGCGGCAGCAGTGACCCGGTCGTTGCGACGCCGGAGACGGCAGAGCTCGGACCGACCGAGACCACGCCGCCCGCCGAGATCCTGGACGAGCCGGTCCGGACCGAGCCCGTGGTGGACCCGCTGGTGGACGAGGTGCCGCCCGCGGAGGCCAAGCCCGCGGGGGAGAAGAAGCAGGAGGGCTGACCTCCGCTTCGCCTCGACGAACAGGAGGGCCCGGCCGACACGGCCAGGCCCTCCTGTCATGCGTGAGGCGACTGGTGGTACCGGGTCACCCGCCGATGGGCGTGGCGGCCCCGGTGAACGGGTCCAGCTGGATGAACGCCTCGGTGGGGTCGCCGTCGTGCACGAGCGACTCCTGGTTGACGACGTCGTCGAACGCGAAGGCGTAGGCCTTGCCGTCCGCCATCTGCTCGTGGATGTACTTGGCGTAGTAGTTGGTCACCGGGTCCTGGTAGAAGCCCGCGGGGTCCTGGGTCGGCTGCGTGGTGCTGTCGAGCAGCGAGGAACGGTTGAATCCGGCGCACAGCGTGCGGGCGATGGCGCCGACGTCGTCGTTGGGTGCCGCCAGGTCGCCGGCGCACCCGAAGATCGACTCGCCCGAGGGCTTCGGGAAGGTGGCGACGACAGCGCCGGAGGTGTCGGTGAACGTCATGGTGTCGCCGGAGACGGTGCCGAGGAACTTGGTGTCCGGCCGGTCGCCGTACGGCACGACGGTCAGGGTCTCGCTGGAGTACTTGCTCCAGACCCGGTCCACGTAGTCCGACAGGATGTTCGCGTCCACCTGGCCCGTACCGACCCCATGGCCGGGAGACAGGACGCGTAGCACCGAGCCGTCAGGTCCCGTCTGCGCGAGCCCGTCCCAGCCGTCCTGCTGCGACAAGGCGGAGACGACGTTGTCCCAGCCGTCCGGCTTGAGCATCCCGGTGTGCATGAGCTCGCCGCTCGAGGAGCGCAGACCTGTCTGGTACGGCGCGGAGAAGAAGTCGACCTGCGTGCTGTTGATCCACAGGCCGGAGTCGTTGAGCGTGTACTCGGTCCAGTTGAACAGGATGTTCCGGTTCGGGTCGTCCGGGTTCTGGACGGCGGGCTGCACGAGCTGACCGTCGTTGACGATCTTGAAGTCGAGCTTGCTGCCGTACGAGAAATAGACCCGGCCGGACAGCTTGGGCATCTGGATGGTGATGTCCTGCCCGTCGGCAGGTCCGGTGATAGACGCGTCGGGCGCCGGCTCCGGGACGCTGCCCGCGTCCGGCCAGGGGTGGAACGTACCCTCGGCGTCGGCGTAGCCGAGCTGGCCGCCGGTCTCGCCCAGCACATAGATGAATACCTGGTCACCACGACCCGAGTCGTTGGTGATGGTGAGCGGGATGGTGTCGGGCACCGCGGTCGCCGTCGGCGTGGCGACGACGGCCGCCGATAGAGCTGCGGTCAGGGCGGCGGCGGTGCCGATGAGTTTCCTGGTCAGGGACACTCGATCCTCCTCGAATCACGAGGGGCCGGTCAGTTGGGTGATGCGTGCCCCTCCGCCTCGACGATATGGAAGGGGTCCTGCCATGTCAGTAGCCCGGGGCGGATCGGGGGTGAAAAATGCGGACTTCGAGCCGGATGTACGGGGATGCCACTAGCCGATGTACGTGTTCCCACGGACACGAGAGGGAGCCGCCCACCCGTTTTCACTCCAGAGCTCACCCTCGCTGGGGACCTCTGGGCCGCATGATGAGCGCCACCACGGAGTAGACGCAGGGCTCGCTGCCTGGATTGGCGTAGGCGTGCGTCATGTCGGCGGCAAAGTAGACGGAGTCACCGGCGAGGAGGTCGGTCACCTGGCCGTCCAGGCTGAGCCGGAGAGCCCCTTTCTCCACCAGGACGAACTCGTGCGAGCCCGGCGCGTACGCCGGAAACTCGCCGGCATCGCAACCCCCGGGCAGGGTGGTGCGGACCCACTCCAGGTTCACCCCGGGTACGACCGGGCTGACGATGGTCCGGCGCCATCCGCCCGGCTCGTCGACGGCGTCCTGCTCGGCGGCGCGGCGCACGATCACCCGTCGCGGTTCCACGTCGTTGATCAGGTCGGCCAGGCCGATGCCGAGGCCGTCGGCGATGCGGGCCAGCACGACGACGGTGGGGGCCTTCTGCCCGCGCTCCACCGACGAGAGCATGCTGACACTCACCTCGGTCACGGACGCCAGCTCCGCCAGGGTCATCCCACGGTCGTGACGCAGGCCTTGCATGCGGGTGCCCAACTTCGCGAGGTCGAACATTTCGCTATAATACCGCTGTCATTCGCTATAGTGGAATCGAGTCGATGTGTCCGCGCTGCCACCAGCCATTCGTCCCGTAGCCCCCGGGTCCGCCGATCTCGCCACCGTGACGGTGATCATGGAGCACTACGTCAAGCACACCGTCGCCACCTTCAACGAGATTCCGCCGACCGCCGACGACTGGGTCCAGCGGCACGCGGACCTCGCCGCGCGAGGCCTCCCGTTCCTGGTCGCCGAGACGGCCGGGGGAGTGGCCGGCTTCGCCTATGCCGCCCCGTGGCGCCAGCAGACGGCGTACCGGTACACGGTCGAGTGCACCGTCTATCTCGCCCCCGAAGCGACCGGTCAGGGCATCGGCTCCGCGCTGTTGACGGAACTGGTCGACCGATCCATCGCTGCCGGGTGCCGACAGATGATCGCCGTCATAGCCGACACCGGTAACCCGGCCTCCGTGGCCCTGCACCGCCGCCTCGGTTTCGCCGACGCCGGGCGGCTCCATGCGGTCGGGCTCAAGCACGGCCGGTGGATCGACACCGTGCTCATGCAGCGCGACCTGACCACCGGCTGAACGGAGCGGCGGCACGGAGCGGCGTCCTCACGCTCGGTGTCATCGCCCCCAGTAAAGACTGTGCCCACCGGGAGCCGAATGAATTCGGCCCTGGTGGGCAGTGGTGGAGCCAGCGGGACTCGAACCCGCAACCCCCTGCTTGCAAAGCAGGTGCGCTACCAATTGCGCCATGGCCCCTCTGCGGGCTGCTCAGTCGAGCGAGTCGGTGACCTCGGACCACAGATCGCGCCCCGCAGCGTCCTCACTCAGCTTGCGCCAGAGAACGTAGCCGGCGCCGGCAGCGAGCAGCACTATGAGCAGCTTCTTCACGAGTTCCTCCTGAGGAGCCTCTGCAGGTCCGGGAGTGGGGCTAGGAGGACTTGAACCTCCGACCTCTTCCTTATCAGGGAAGCGCTCTAACCGTCTGAGCTATAGCCCCGGGCGAGCGTTCGGCACGCTCACGCGACACTGGAGATTACCCCAGGTAGGGACGATGTCCCAAACCGAAATCGCGGTCCGCGGTGTGACGTACATCGAGTCGTGCGCAACAGCGCACGAGAACGCTCTGGGTGACGCCGAACGAGGCGTCAGTCGTCGGTCAGCGTCATGTGCACGCCGCCGACGAGTGCTGCAGTGATGTTGTACAAGAACGCCATGATCGTGGCGATCGCGGTCAACAAGACAATGTTACAGATGCTGATCAGGGTCGCCAGCGAGATGACACGCGGGAACTCCACGAACTGCGTGAGGTTCACGTCGCTCTGCGGCCCCACGGCATCCTCGACGAAGTCCTGCACGGTGGTGAACACGCCGAAGCTGTCCAGCACCGACCAGAAGACCGCCGTGGCGACGACCGTCATGATCGCGATCGCCACGGCCAGTAGGAACGCGAGCTTCATGACGGACCACGGGTCCACCCGAGAGATCGCGAGACGCACGCGGCGCGGCCCGGCCGGAGCCGGACGTGGCACCTCGGGTGTGGGGGCAGACGCGGACTGGGGCGGCGGCTGGGGCGCCGTGGCACCTGCAGCCTGCGGGCCGGCCGCAGTGGCCGTTCCGCGCACTCCACCCGCCGTGTAGTGCATCTCCGGCCGAGTCTGGGGGTCGCTCGCGGGCGTCGCCGACCGCGTGTCGTCGTCAGGCATGATCGACGTCACCTTCTTGGCTGCGCTGCGGGCGGTGGCGAGGGCAGCCTGGGCTGCCTTCATCGCGCCCGCTCGAACACCGTCTGAACCCTCCGACGCGGTCGCCGGAGGTGCCGGCGGCGCATCGGGTGCCGGAACCCGGTTCCATGACTTCGCAGTGGCCGCCGCCTCCGGTGCGGGGGCGGCGGTCGGAGGCGGCGGGACGTCGTTCTTCGTCGAGACGCGGCCGATCGCCGACCCGAGACCTGGCTCAGCCGTGGCCTCACTCTTCTCCGACGCCGCCGGAGCATCAGCCTTCGATTCCTTGCCAGGACGACCCGCCTCGTAGGCGGACCGCCAGATACCACCGGTGGTAGGCACGCCCGACTCCTCCGGCGCGGGAGGCACGGGCGCCTCTGCACTGGGTCGGGGTCCCGCCGCCTTCACCGGTGGGGCTGGAACAGCGACCGGCCCGGACAGCAGGTCAGTGTTCTCGCTCGCCGCGTCGGAACCGCCGTCGGCCGCGCCAGACGTGGCAGCACCAGTCTTCTTCGTGGACGCCGAGCTCTTGCCGGAGTCCGCCTCCGCCTGCTTCGAGTCAGGGGTCTCGGCCGGAGCCGGCTCCCCCTTCACGTCCTTGCGGTCCCTGGTGATCTCCAGGTCTTCTTCGAGCGCGGGCGGCGCCGTACGCACGGGCCCGCTCTTGTCACTCGTCATCAGCTGTCCTCGCGTCCGGTGCTGTCCTGCTCAGGGCTGCTCGGAACCTCTTCGGGATTCGAAATCTCTTCCACGGTAACCCGCTCCGCGGAGTCACCGTCGGAGTTCTCGTCCACAGCACCTGTCGTCTCGTCCGCGACTTCGCGTTCCGCGTTGCGCGCGACGGCGATGATCCTGTCGCCCTTGTCCGGCTTTGCGAAGGTTACTCCCTGCGTGTTCCGTCCGGTGAGATTGACCTCCGCCACGGCGGAACGCACGATCTTGCCGCGCTCCATGATGACGAGCACCTCGTCGTCCGCGTAGGTGACAAGAGCACCGACGAGGTCGCCGCGCGCCTCGACGAGGTTCGCCACCTTGATGCCGAGGCCGCCGCGACCCTGCACCCGGTACTCCGAGATGCGAGTGCGCTTGGCGAAACCACCCTCGGTGACGACGAAGAGGTCGGCCCCGTCGATGACGACAGCGGCAGAGAGCAGCTCGTCGTCCTCACGGAACTTCATCCCGGTGACACCAGACGTGGCGCGACCCAACGGGCGGATGGACTCGTCGTCCGCGTGGAAACGGATCGACTGACCCTTCCGAGACACGAGGATGAGGTCGTCGTCCGCGTTCACGAGGCGAGCCGAGACCAGCTCGTCCGCGGCGCCGTCGGAGTCCTCACGCAGGTTGATCGCGATGAGCCCGCCCGACCGCGGCGAGTTGTACTCGCTCAGGCGGGTCTTCTTCACGAGCCCGCGACGCGTGGCCAGGACCAGGTACTCCGCAGCCTCGTAGTCGGGGATGTCGAGCACCTGGGCGATCTTCTCGCCGGGCTGGAACGCCAGCAGGTTGGCGACGTGCTGGCCCTTGGAGTCCCGGCCGCCCTCGGGCAGCTCGTAACCCTTGGCCCGGTAGACCCGGCCGAGGTTGGTGAAGAACAGCATCCAGTGGTGGGTCGTCGTCGTGAAGAAGTGGTCCACGATGTCGTCCTCGCGCAGCTGCGCGCCGCGCACACCCTTGCCGCCGCGCTTCTGCGAGCGGTAGTTGTCCGTCCGCGTCCGCTTGGCGTAGCCGCCGCGCGTGATCGTGACGACGACGTCCTCCTCGGGGATGAGGTCCTCCATCGACATGTCACCGTCGTACGGAAGGATCGTGGTGCGACGCTCGTCGCCCCAGCGCTCGGTGACCTCGTCGAGCTCCTCGCCCACGATGGACCGCTGGCGGTCCGGCTTGGCGAGGATGTCGAGGTAGTCGTCGATCTCGGTCTGCAGCTTGGCGTGCTCGTCGAGGATCTTCTGCCGCTCGAGCGCCGCCAGACGACGGAGCTGGAGGGCGAGGATGGCGTTCGCCTGCTGCTCGTCGATGGTCAGCAGGTCCATCAGGCCCGTCCGCGCGCCGTCGGCGTCGGGGGAGCGACGGATCAGCGCGATGACCTCGTCGAGCGCGTCGAGGGCCTTGAGGTAGCCCTCGTAGATGTGGATCTGGTCCTGCGCCTCCTTGAGGAGGTACTCGGTACGCCGGCGCACGACCTCGATCTGGTGCGTGGTCCAGTGCCGTACGAACGCGTCGATGCTCAGGGTGCGGGGCACCTCGTCGACGAGTGCCAGCATGTTGGCGCTGAAGTTCTCCTGCAGCTGGGTGTGCTTGTAGAGGTTGTTCAGCACCACCTTCGCCACGGCGTCACGCTTGAGCACGATCACCAGGCGCTGACCGGTGCGGCCGGACGTCTCGTCGCGGATGTCCGCGATGCCCTGGATGCGGCCGTCGTTGACAAGATCCGCGACCTTCTGCGCCAGGTTGTCCGGGTTCACCATGTACGGCAGCTCGGTGATCACGAGGCAGATGCGGTTCTGGATCTCCTCGACGTTCACCACCGCGCGCATGGTGATGGAGCCACGACCCGTGCGATAGGCGTCCTCGATGCCCTTGTGGCCGAGGATCTGCGCGCCCTGCGGGAAGTCCGGCCCCTTGATGCGCTGCAGGAGGGCCTCGAGCAGCTCCTCCCGGGTGGCCTCGGGGTGAGCGAGGTGCCACCGCACGCCCTCCGCCACCTCACGCAGGTTGTGCGGCGGGATGTTCGTCGCCATGCCGACGGCGATGCCGGCCGAGCCGTTGACCAGAAGGTTGGGGATACGCGCCGGAAGGACCACCGGCTCCTGCGTACGGCCGTCGTAGTTCGGCCGGAAGTCGACGGTGCCCTTCTCGATGTCGCGCACCATCTCCATGGCGAGCGGCGCCATCTTGCACTCGGTGTACCGCGGGGCGGCAGCAGGGTCGCTGCCCGGGGAACCGAAGTTGCCCTGACCGGCTACGAGCGGGTACCGCAGCACCCAGTCCTGGACCAGTCGAACCAGGGTGTCGTAGATAGCGGTGTCACCGTGCGGGTGGTACTTGCCCATGACGTCGCCGACGACGCGCGAGCACTTTGAGAACGCGCGGTCCGGCCGGTAACCGCCGTCGTACATCGCGTAGATGACACGGCGGTGCACCGGCTTGAGGCCGTCCCGCACGTCGGGCAGCGCGCGGCCCACGATCACGCTCATCGCGTAGTCGAGGTACGACCGCTGCATCTCGAGCTGGAGGTCAACCTGCTGGACACGGCCGTGGTGCACCGCGACTCGCGCGTCCTCCACGGGAATGCCGTCGTCGGAGTTCTCCACGCCGGGGGTCTCGTCCGTCACCGTCTGTACTTCCTTTCCACGCCGATGGGCGTGTCACTTCGTCTCCTGGGCCGCCATGTCCGTGCCCGAAACAGCACACCCCGGTGGGGCGTCGCTCGGGGGCGCGCGAGCCACCCAGCCGGCGGCTCGCGCGCTCATTCCTCAGATGTCGAGGAAGCGCACATCCTTGGCATTGCGCTGGATGAACGTGCGGCGGGACTCGACGTCCTCGCCCATGAGTACCGAGAAGATTTCGTCGGCCGCGGCCGCGTCGTCCATGGTCACCTGCAGCAGCGTCCGGTGGTCCGGGTCCATGGTGGTGTCCCAGAGCTCGGAGTAGTCCATCTCACCCAGGCCCTTGTAGCGCTGGATGCCGTTGTCCTTGGGCACCCGCTTGCCCTGTGCGGCGCCGGCTTCGAGGAACGCGTCGCGCTCCCGGTCCGAGTACACGTAGTCGTGCGGGGCGTTGGTCCACTTGATCCGGTACAGCGGCGGCTGCGCGAGGTAGACGTGTCCGTTCTCGATGAGCGGGCGCATGTACCGGAACAGCAGGGTGAGCAGCAGGGTGCAGATGTGCTGGCCGTCGACGTCGGCATCGGCCATGAGCACGATCTTGTGGTACTTGAGCTTCGAGATGTCGAAGTCCTCGCCGATGCCCGTGCCGAACGAGGTGATCAGCGCCTGCACCTCGGCGTTGGACAGCGCCTTGTCGAGCCGCGCCCGCTCGACGTTCAGGATCTTGCCGCGCAGCGGGAGGATCGCCTGGTTGTGCGGGTTGCGGCCGCGCACCGCGGAACCGCCGGCCGAGTCACCCTCGACGACATAGATCTCGCACTCGTCAGGGAACCGCGACTGGCAGTCCCGGAGCTTGCCGGGCATCCCGCCGCCGTTGAGGACGCCCTTGCGGCGGGTCGCCTCGCGCGCCTTGCGTGCGGCGATGCGGGCCTGCGAGGCCGAGATCGCCTTGCGGATGACGTCGCGCGCCTCGCTCGGGTGAGCGTCGAACCAGTCGACGAGCTGCTCGCGCACCACGCGCTGCACGAAGGTCTTGGCCTCCGTGTTGCCGAGCTTCGTCTTGGTCTGCCCCTCGAACTGCGGCTCGCCGAGCTTCACCGAGATGACGGCGGTGAGGCCCTCGCGGATGTCGTCACCCGTGAGGTTCTCGTCCTTCTCCTTGATGATGTTCTTGTCCCGCGCATAGCTGTTGACCAGCGTGGTCATCGCCGCGCGGAAACCCTCCTCGTGCGTTCCGCCCTCGGTGGTCGAGATCGTGTTCGCGAACGTGTGCACCGACTCGCTGTAGGCGCTGGTCCACTGCAGCGCGATCTCGACGGCGATCTTGCGCTCCGTGTCCTCGCTCTCGAACCAGATCACGTCCGGGTGGACGAGCTCCACCCGCTTCGCGGAGTTGAGGTGGTGCACGTAGTCCATCAGGCCGTTCTCGTACTTGTACGTCACGGTGCGCCAGCCGTCCGACTCCGAGCCGGGCTCCTGGGTCCCGCCGTCAGCCGAGGGCCGGCTCTCGGTCCCGACCACGTCGTCCGCGGCGACCTCGCGCTCGACGCCCGTCACCTCGTCAGTGGGGGCGGAGTGGCCCGCACGCTCGTCGGTGAGCGTGATCTTCAGGCCCTTGTTGAGGAACGCGTACTGCTGGAACCGGGCACGGAGCGTCTCGAAGTCGTACTCGGTGGTCTCGAAGATCGTGCCGTCGGCCCAGAACGTCTGCGTGGTGCCGGTGCCCTCGTCGGGGCCGAGCGGCTCCAGCCGGTCGACACCCGTGACCGGGTTGCCGCCCTCGGTGTACTCCTGGCGCCAGTTGTACCCGTCGCGGCGTACCTCCGACACGAACCGGTAGCTCAGTGCGTTCACCACGGACATGCCGACGCCGTGGAGGCCGCCGGAGACGGCGTAGCCGCCCCCGCCGAACTTGCCACCGGCGTGCAGGATCGTCATCACGACCTCGAGCGTGGGCTTGCCCTCGGTCGGGTGCATCGCGACCGGGATGCCTCGACCGTCGTCGGTGACGCGTACGCCGCCGTCGGCCAGGAGCCGCACGTCGATCTCGGTGGCGTGGCCCGCGAGGGCCTCGTCCACAGCGTTATCCACAATCTCGTACACAAGGTGGTGGAGCCCACGCTCACCGGTCGATCCGATATACATGCCCGGTCGCTTACGAACGGCCTCGAGACCTTCCAGGACTGTGATGTTCCCGGCGTCGTAGCCGCCGTCGATTCGCTCTGTCACGGGCGGGGTTGCTCCTCGTCTTTCAGGCACACGATGTGCACGACGACGGACGTACCAGCGGCTGCACGAGCGGCTCGGGCCCACAGGGGCTCATGCCGTGCTCGGTTGCTGACGTACGGTCCGACGGCTCGTCGGTGCTCAGCGTTCCGGGCCCGCAGGACGATCCTGGGAACCCGGCGCGGTTGACCCCCTCATACTACCTTCTGAGCGGCGAAAACCCGGGATCCCGGGGTGTTTGTGGCCACTCCTCCACAACCTTTCTCCACAGGGTGATTTTTGGGGTCCTGACAGGGCTCCGAGGGGGTCGGCGGAGCCTCGACCGGGTGCCCTGTCCGGCCCATCGGCGCGGGCCTCGACCGAGCGTCTCGAGGCAGCCGGGTCGTCTTCCCGTCTCTCGGCGGCGACCGCGGGGGCGACGGTGGGGGATGAGGGCGCACGTATGTTCGGAGCCCGGACCTATCCCCTCGGTACGGTCCCCGAATCGTCATGTCCATGACTGTCGAAGGTCAGGCAATTCACCGGCGAGGGCGACATTTCGTTGATTTGGTGTTATCTGCTCTAATAGCGCCGACCGGTCATATGCGCAACTTGGCGCACAGTCTCACTTTCGAAGGGCTACAGAGTGAAGAAGCTTCTCGCCGGCGGAACTCTCGCCGTACTGGCATTCGGCGGCATGATCGCCACTGCCGCTCCCGCATCCGCTCACACCCCCGCCGCCGGCTCCGGCTGCGGCTGGGTTCAGGTAGACCTGAAGGCGTACCGCGACGCCAAGGTGACGGTTGTCATCGACGGCAACACCGCCTATGAAGACGAGTTCTCAGGCCAGTTCTTCAAGAAGTTCGAGGGCCTCGCGCTCGACAAGCCGCACGAGTGGACCGTCACCGTCGACGCCTACGACGGACACAACGGGACCCAGTACGACTGGTCGAAGTCCGGCGCCATCGACGTCTGTGAAAAGCCGGCCCCCACCCCGACCCCCACCCCCGAGCCCACGCCGAGCGAGCCGGTCGTCGAGCCGACCCCGGAGCCGTCCGAGCCCGCCGTCGAGCCGACCCCGGAGCCCTCTGAGCCCGCCGTCGAGCCGACCCCCGAGCCGTCCGAACCCGCCGTCGAGCCCTCCGAGGACGCGTCCGTCGCGCCCGTGGCCCCGGTCGACGAGCCGTCGCCCAGCCCTTCTTCTGACGAGCCCCCGGTGCTCGCCGCGACCGGTGCGACCGTCGGTGGCGCCATCGGGTTCGCCGCGCTGCTCGCCGCTGGTGGTGTCGCCCTCGTCTGGGCCCGCAAGCGCATGCAGAACGCCTGAACCAAGTAGTTCCTGGCTGACGCTACGGCGCGGCTGAATCGCAAGGGCTCCCCGGCTTCGGCCGGGGAGCCCTTGTTGCTGTGCTGTGGATCCAGGCCGCGCCCACGAGCCGGGATCAGCCCCAGGTGTCTCGTGGCCCGGGGCCGCGCACCGAGCGAGGGCCTCTGCGGAATCCCGGACCGGCCGGGCCGAGCACGGTGACCTCCTCGACGACGCCCTCACCGATCTCCTCCGCCATCCGTCTGCGCAACGTCGGCACGAGCAGCCGGAGCTGAGTGGCCCAGGCCGTCGAGTCCGCCCGCACCACGAGCACCTTGTCCTCGAAGGTCTCCGGCGTGCAGTGGTCGGCGATCTCCGGGCCCACGACCTCGCGCCAGCGGCCCATGACGCCGCCCACGGAGACCTCCTCGGTCCAGCCCTTCTCACGCAGCAGCCGTCCGACCAAGGAGCCGAGCAGCTGCGGATCACGTGCACCCGGACCCGACCCGCTCGACCGCGGTTCGGCCAGGGGAGAGCGGCGCGAGGGCGACCCGGGCCGCAGCCCGCGCGCCCGAGCCGCGGCCTTGGCACGGTTCAGCGCGGCGCGCGCGACCTCAGAAGGGGGTGTCAGAGGGGGCTCAGAGTTATCCACAGGCCCCTGTGGAGAGTCGTCAGTCACGAGTCACCGTCCCGGGTTCCACGTGAAACCGTACGCCTTCCAGAGCGGCAGGAATGTCCTCGGCCACAGCCGCCGTCACCAGTACCTGGCGAGCAGGGAGCACCAGGTCCCCGAGCCTCTGTCGGCGCCTGACATCGAGTTCGGCGAACACATCGTCGAGGATCAGTACGGGGTCGGCATCGGTACCCAGATCCGGGTCCCAGAACGCGGGTGAATCCGCCGAATTCTGCGGATCTCCGCCGAGGAGGCGGAACGACGCGAGACGCAGCGCCAGGGCGAACGACCACGATTCGCCATGGCTCGCATACCCCTTGGCCGGCAAGCCACCCAAGGTGAGAACGAGGTCGTCCCGATGCGGACCGACGAGACTCACGCCTCGCTCCAGCTCCTGCGGCCGCGCTGTGACCAGGGCCTCCAGCAACAGGTCACGCAGGTGCCCCACGTCGGCAAAGTTATCCCCAGGCCCTGTGGACAACTCCGGTGGATTACCCGCCGAGAGGGCCGGCAGAGACGACCGGTACGCGATCTCCGCGTCCCCGTCGGCATCGCTCACCTGCTCGTACGCCGCAGCGACGGCCGGACGCAGCGCGTCGACCAGCTGGATCCGCAACGACAGGATCTCTGCCCCGAGCTCGGCAAGCCGGGCATCCCACACATCGAGCGTCGCAAGCTCGGCCGCAGCGCTCTCCGCTCGCGACGAGCCGCCCGAGCGCCGCGACGCCCGAGCCGACTTCAGCAGTGCGGAACGCTGCCGGAGCACACGCTCGTACTCTGAGAGCACCGCGGACACGCGCGGCATCATCAGGACCAGCAGCTGGTCCATGAAGCGCCGCCGGCCGTCCGGCTCTCCCTTGACCAGCGAGAGATCCTCCGGAGCGAAGAGCACCGTGCGCAGCACCCCCAGGACGTCCCGCGCTCTCACCGCCTGGCCGCGGTTGATGCGCGCACGGTTCGCCTTGCCCTGCGTGATCTCCAGCTCGACGGTGCTCGCCCGGTCCCCCCGCACGATCCGCGTGCGCACGACGGCGCGGTCCGCACCGGACCGGATGAGCGGTGCGTCCGTGGCAACGCGGTGCGATCCGAGCGTCGCGACGTACCCGATCGCCTCGACGAGGTTGGTCTTGCCCCGGCCGTTGCGCCCTACGAAGGCGTTGACCCCGGGCTCGAGCTCCACGTCGGCCGACGCGTACGACCGGAAATCAAGCAGGGAGAGGTGGGAGACGTACATCGGTAGGAGATCGTACGTCCCGCGCGCTACTCGGCCGACTTCACCGCGTGCCCGCCGAACTGCTGACGCAGCGCGGCAACCGCCTTCATGGCGGGCGACTGCTCCTGGCGGGAGGCGAAGCGGGCGAACAGGGCAGCGGAGATGACGGGCAGCGGAACCGCCATGTCGATGCCCTCGTCCACGGTCCACCGACCCTCGCCGGAGTCGTCGACCCAGTCGTCCAGGAGCGCGAGCTTCGGGTCCTGCGCGAGTGCCTTGACCATGAGGTCGAGGAGCCAGGAGCGGACGACGGTGCCGCGGCTCCACGCCTTCATCGTGCCGTGCACGTCGGTGATGACGTCCGACTTGGCGGCAAGCAGCTCGTAGCCCTCGGCGTAGGCCTGCATGAGGCCGTACTCGATGCCGTTGTGGACCATCTTGGCGTAGTGACCGGCACCGACGCCGCCGGCGTGCACGAAGCCCTCGTCGCGAGGGCCTTCCGGACGCAGCACGTCGAAGACCGGCATGACGGACTCGACGTCCGCTGCGGCGCCACCGACCATGAGGCCGTACCCGTTCTCCAGCCCCCAGACACCACCGCTCACACCGACGTCGAGATAGCCGATGCCGTTCTTGGCGAGCTCCGCGGCACGCTCCTGGTCCTCGACATAGTGCGAGTTGCCGCCCTCGATGACGATGTCGCCCTCGGTGAGGATCTCGGCGAGCTGGTCGAGCACCCCGCGCGTCGGCTCACCCGCGGGGACCATCACCCAGACGACTCGCTTGTCCGCCGGCAGTGCGGCCGCGAGGTCGGCGAGCGTCGGGACGTCCGACACCTCCGGCCGCGGGTCGAACCCGGTGACCTCGATGCCGCCCTTGCGCAGGCGGGCCCGCATGTTGTTGCCCATCTTCCCCAGGCCGACCAGGCCGATGTGGGTGACCATGTGTGTGAATTCCTCCAGGGTCGATCAACGGGCTCGCTTGTGGCGGCCGTTCTTGGCGCAGGCTGAATGTCCAGTCTGACGGATGTGGGCTGTGGACGACGAGGCCTCCGTGAGAGTGCCCCGCCCGTCAGCCAGTGAAGCGGATCGGGACCAGCAGGTATCGGTAGGCGGAGTCGTCCTCGCCGTCCAGGCTGCCCTGACCGGTGAACTCGACGGGCTTGTTGGGATGCGTGAACGAGAGTCGAACGAAGTCGGTACCCAGTGCGCCGAGCCCGTCGAGCAGGAACTGCGGGTTGAACGCCACGGCGATGTCCTCGCCGACCAGCACCGCCTCCAGCGCCTCGGAAGCCTGTGCGTCGTCGCCGTGGCCGGCGTCGAGCACGACCTGGCCGTCGCTGAACGAGAGGCGGATCGGGGTGTTGCGTTCCGCGACGAGGCTCACACGCTTGGCGGCCTCGATCAGGGGCGCCGTGGCGACCACGGCGTGGATGGGTGTGCTGTCCGGGAAGAGCCTTCGGACGGCGGGGTAGTCACCCTCGACCAGCTGGGATGTCGTCTGGCGGCCGCCGGCCTCGAAGCCCACGAGGTCGAGGCCCTGGCCTGTGGACAACCCGACGTTCACGAGCCCACCCGAGCCGAGGGACTTGGCGACGTCGTTGAGGGTGCGTGCGCGGACGAGAGCCACGGCAGAGAACCCCGGGGTCGCTGGGGTCCAGGTGAGCTCCCGAAGCGCGAGGCGGTAGCGGTCCGTGGACAGGAGCGTGATGCGCTCGCCCTCGATCTCCACCCGCACCCCGGTCAGCAGCGGCAGGGTGTCGTCCCGGCTGGCGGCGACGGTCACCTGGGCGACGGCGTGCGTGAACGCGTCACCGGAGACGGTGCCGCTGACCTCCGGGAGTCCAGGCAGTGCCGGGTACTCGTCCACAGGCATGGTGAGAAGTGTGAATCGGCTGGCCCCACAGGTGACGATGACCTTGTTGCCCTCGAGCGCCACGTCCACAGGCTTGTTGGGCAGTGCTCGTGAGATCTCGGCCAGCAGCCGACCGGAGACCAGGACGGTACCTGGCTCTGCGACCTCAGCAGGAATCTCCGACCGCGCGGACGTCTCGTAGTCGAAGCTCGCCAGGTTGATGACGCCCTGAGCGTCCGCCTCGATGCGGACGCCGGCGAGCACAGGTGCCGGCGGGCGCGTGGGGAGCGTGCGAGCTGTCCATGTCACGGCATCGGCGAGGACGTCGCGCTCGACCCTGAACTTCATGCCGTTGCATCTCCTCTTGTTCCTGGACTGTCGAGGGAAACCCTACGCGAGTTGCTGACCGCGTGGCACTCCAGAGTCTCCGGCTGTGGATGGACTTCTTTCGGTGCTTAGTACTAATGTTCGAAGACGTGCACCGAGCGCCCGGACCGCCTGATGAAGGCGTGTGGATTCCCTCTTAGAGATAGATGTCGTAGTCGTAGTAGGTGTTGTGGAAACTGGGGATATCGGGTCTTCACGCAGGTCAGAGGCCCTTTTCTCCTGTGGAGGAGCTGTGGGCTCACCTGTGCAAGAACTGGGGACACCTGTGGACGGCCCATTTGTACACACAGGCTGTCCACCGTTTTGGGGTTCGCCACCCACAGAAAAAGGCCGTTCGTCCACACCCGTCCACAGGCTTGTCCCCAGGTGTGTATCGGCAGGTCACGGCGATCGACCGAGTTCTGCACAGGGTGCGTCCACAGTGCTGGGGACAAGCTGAGTGGATCGGCGGGAACCCGCGGCTCCCCGTGTGGATAGACCTGTGGAGGTGCGGATATGCAACACCCCCGTGCACCGGTCAGGCTGTGCACAGGGGTGGGGACAACTGTGAAAAAGGGCGGACTGTCCGGTTTCGAGGCGGTGGATCGCCGTCTGCGGTCAGCCGCGCTGTTGCTGCTTGATCCGGCTCGTGAGCTCCGTGACCTGGTTGTAGGTCGAGCGACGCTCGGCCATCTGGCCCGCGATCTTCTTGTTCGCGTGCATGACCGTGGTGTGGTCGCGCCCGCCGAACTGCTGGCCGATCTTGGGCAGAGACAGGTCGGTGAGCTCACGGCACAGGTACATGGCTATCTGCCGGGCGGTCACCAGCACACGAGACCGGGACGATCCGCACAGGTCGTCGATGGTCAGGCCGAAGTACGCGGCCGTCTGTGCGATGACAACGGCCGGTGTGATCTCGGCGGTGTCGTCGTCATCGGTGATCAGGTCCTTGAGAACGATCTCGGCGAGGGCCAGGTCCACCTGCTGCCGGTTCAGGTTCGCGAACGCCGTGACGCGGATCAGAGCGCCCTCGAGCTCACGGATGTTCGTCGAGATCCGCGAGCCGATATAGGAGAGCACGTCGGCCGGCACGTCGAGATGCTCGCTCGCTGCCTTCTTCCGCATGATCGCGATGCGGGTCTCGAGGTCGGGGGGCTGGACATCGGTGATGAGGCCCCACTCGAAGCGGGAACGCAGCCGGTCCTCGAAGCCGTTGAGCTGCTTCGGTGGCACGTCGGATGTGATCACGACCTGCTTGTTGGCGTTGTGGAGCGCGTTGAACGTGTGGAAGAACTCCTCCATCGTCTGTTCCTTGCCCTGCAGGAACTGGATGTCGTCGATGAGGAGCACGTCGACGTCGCGGTACCGACGCTGGAACGCGCCAGCCTTGCCCTCGCCGATGCTGTTGATGAAGTCGTTGGTGAACTCCTCGGAGTTCACATACCGCACGCGGATGTGTGGATACAGGTTGTGGACGTAGTGCCCGATGGCGTGCAGCAGGTGGGTCTTGCCCAGTCCCGAGTCGCCGTAGATGAAGAGCGGGTTGTAGGCCTTCGCCGGTGCCTCGGCCACGGCGACGGCGGCCGCGTGCGCGAACCGGTTGGACGAGCCGATGACGAACGTCTCGAAGATGTACTTCGGGTTCAGCCTGGTCGGCTCGGCAGACGGCTTCGGTGCGGGCTGCGGAGCGATTGGCATCTGTGCCTGCTCGGGCTCCGGCGGTTCCTGCTCGAGGGAGAGAGTGGCCGGTCCCGAGATCTGCGACGGACCGGCGAGCGTCCGGCTGCTCAGCTCGGGGTCGACGGTGATGCCGAACCGCACGTCGCGTCCCAGCACAGAAGACATCGCCGACACGAGGTCGTCGCGGACCGCCGTCTCCAGATACGTACGGGTCTGCTCGTGGGGGACAGCGATGAACACCATGTCGTCCAGCACTGCCATCGGCTTGGCCAGGCGGATGAAGGCGAGCTGCCGGGGGCTCATATCGGGCCGGCCCTCGAGTGCCGTCAGGGTCTGTGCCCAGACGTCACCGATGTTCTCGTCCGGGTTGGCCACTGGCTTTCCTTCGTCTCGTGCGCGGGGTCCTGCAAGTGCTGGGGGTGTGTTGGAGTCTGCCATGATGGGGCACCGTCCACACAGTTGTCCACAGGTTGTGGATTGCGCGGATCGCCGCTGAACAAGTGGTACACGGGCAGGTGAACCAGCCCTCCGGACGGCTGGTCGAAGCCCGCGATGTGGCGCGTCCGACACGCATGATCCCGCCGCTCTGGTTTGACCCGGAGGGCATAGGCGGCGTAACGTCATACAGCCGTTCCAGGTACTTCTGCGCGCCTACACACGGATTCTGGCCGCGTCTCTTCGACGTCGGCCATGACCGGTGGAGCAGGCCCCGGGTCGGCGAGGCCAATCGTTGTACTGAGCGGCCAACTTTCACTGCATCGTCGAGGACAGACGGTGTGCCTACCCCGACGTTCTTGGAGTACCTCGTGAGCAAGCGGACCTTCCAGCCGAACACCCGCCGTCGTGCAAAGACCCACGGCTTCCGGCTGCGCATGCGCACCCGCGCCGGCCGCGCCATCCTGGCGGACCGTCGTCGCAAGGGTCGCGCCGAGCTCTCAGCCTGAGCCATGCTGCCCGCGGCGCACCGTCTGCGCCGTTCCGTCGACTTCGAGCGGACGGTGCGTCGCGGCACGCGTGCAGGTCGATCGACCGTGGTAGTTCACCTCCTGGTGCCGGACGAAAGTGTCTCGGACGCAGGATCGGGAACTCCACAGGTCGGTTTTGTCGTTTCCAAGGCTGTGGGCAACTCCGTGCAGCGCAATCTCGTGAAGCGTCGGCTCCGTGCCGCCGCTGCTGAGCAGCTGTCGGTGCTGCCCGGTGCTTCGCGCACCGTGGTGCGTGCACTTCCGGCGTCATCGTCGGCGACGTACGCCGATCTTGAGCGGGACCTCGACTCGTGCCTGCGCCGTGCCGTCGCGCGCGCTACCGGAGACGGCAAGAGATGACCACCATCCCCGCGCCCGAGGGTGAGGCGCCGCCGCGCGAGCCCTCGCTGATCGGCCGGCTCCCGGTGACCCTCCTCGTGGGGATGGTGCGCTTCTATCAGGCGTTCATCAGCCCGATGAGCCCTCCGAGCTGTAAGTACTACCCGTCCTGCTCGCAGTACACCTTGATCGCCTTGCGGCGTCACGGTGCAGTGCGCGGGCTGGGTCTCGCGCTGTGGCGCCTGCTGCGGTGCAACCCGTGGAGTCTCGGCGGCGTCGACGACGTGCCGCCCGTGCGCGGCGCGCACACCCACGCCGAGGGCTGACCTGCCCCGGCTCGGGCCGCCGACACGACACCCGCACCTCCCCGCAGACTTCGCGTCACCAACTCTGGAGCTTCTTGACCGATGGACTTCTTCGCATTCCTCTGGCCGATCGAATGGGTCGTCGCCTGGATCATCTACGGGTCGCACTGGGTCTTCACGTCTCTGGGGATGGCCTCCGGCCCTGGCACGGCGTGGGTCCTGTCGATCGTCGCGCTGGTGATCGTCATCCGCATCGTGCTCATCCCGCTCTTCTTCAAGCAGATCAAGGCTTCGCGCGGGATGCAGATGATCCAGCCCGAGCTGCAGGCCGTGCAGAAGAAGTACAAGGGCAAGACGGACCCCGCGTCCCGCGAGAACATGACGCGCGAGACCATGGAGCTGTACCGGAAGCACGGGACGAACCCGTTCGCGTCCTGCATGCCGATCCTGCTGCAGTCGCCCATCTTCTTCGCGCTGTTCCGGGTGCTGAACGGTCTGGAGGCCATCTCGACCGGTAACGCGGATCCGATCGGGCCGATCACCCAGTCGGTTGCCGGCGACATCGAGTCGTCGACGCTCTTCGGCGCTCAGCTGAGCGACGTCTTCCTGCAGACGGACTCCTGGGTCTCCCGCACCGTCGTCATCGTGCTGATCGTCGCGATGAGCGTCACGACGTTCACCACGCAGCGGCAGCTGACGATGAAGAACATGCCGCCTTCGGCCCTCGAGGGCCCGATGGCGCAGACGCAGAAGATGATGCTGTACATGCTGCCGCTGGTCTTCGCCATCTCCGGCGTGAACTTCCCGGTCGGTGTTCTGATCTACTGGACGGTCACCAACCTCTGGTCCATGGGTCAGCAGTACTACACGATCAAGCGCATGCCGACGCCGGGCTCGATCGCTGAGAAGCAGATGAAGGAGCGGCAGGCGGCGAAGGCCGCCAAGCGCGCCGCCAAGAACGGCGAGGTCATCGAGGACGAGACTCCCGTGGTGGAGCAGCCCAAGAGCGGCCAGCGGGTGCAGCCGAAGCGGAAGGACCGGCAGAAGGGCACGGCGCGTCCCGCGCCCACCCGTCCCGTCATCGCGCAGTCCGCGCCGCAGGACGAATCGCAGTCCGCGCCGCAGGACGAATCCGAGCCGACGCCGGCGAAGCAGACCGGGTCCAAGCCCAAGCCGTCCGGCACGACGCCGGCCAAGCAGCCGGGTTCGAAGCCGAAGCCGTCCGGCACGACACCCGGGTCCACCCCGACGTCGTCGGGCAAGCGCAAGCAGAAGAAGTAGGAGGAGACCCGATGAACGCGAGCACAGGTACGGCCGCGCCCGACCCCGCGGCTCCGGTCGTGGATCCTGAGGACCGGACCAAGCGCCTCGAGGAAGAGGGCGAGATCGCGGCCGACTATCTCGAGGAGTTCCTCGACATCGCCGACCTGGACGGTGACATCGACCTGGACATCAAGCACGACCGCGCCGCGGTCGAGGTTGTCGCGGACGATCCCAAGTCGCTGGCGCAGCTCATCGGCAGCGAGGGCGAGGTGCTCGACGCGATACAGGAGCTCACGCGTCTGGCGGTGCAGACGCGCACGGGCGAGCGAAGCCGCCTGATGCTCGACATCGGCGGGTACCGGGCCGCTCGACGGGTCGAGCTCACGCGCCTCGCCGACGCTGCGGTCGAGCAGGTGCGCAGCTCCGGCGAGGAGGTCGAGCTCGAGCCGCTGAACGCCTTCGAGCGCAAGGTGGTGCACGACGCGGTCGCCGCGGCCGGCCTGGTCAGTGACTCACGTGGTGTCGAGCCCGAACGATACGTAGTGGTCCAGCCGGCAGGCGCGCCAGCAGCGGTCAGCGACTGATCTATTGGCCTCGGCCGAGGGCCGGTGTGCGTCCCGAGGACGTGCACCGGCCCTCGGTGTGTTTGGCTACTTTCGAGAGCAAGTGGAGGGCGGGGACGTGGAAGGTTCGGACAGTGCGGCACAGGAGATGCCTGTCGGAGGCGATGTCGTGCCCGACAGCGAGACGCTCGGTGCGAGCGATGCTGTCAAGGCGTACCTGGGCGATGCGTACGACGGCGTCGCACGCTATGCGGAGATGCTTCGTGACCAGGGGGAGCTCCGCGGACTGATTGGGCCTCGCGAGGTTCCGCGCATCTGGGAGCGGCACATCCTCAACTCCGCTGCGATCATGCCGTACCTTCCGGCGTCGGGCTCGGTGGCTGACATCGGGTCGGGTGCCGGCCTTCCGGGAGTCGTGCTGGCGTTGATGCGGCCGGACCTCGAAGTGATCCTCATCGAGCCGATGGAGCGACGGACGACTTGGCTCGCAGAGGTCGTCGACGAGCTCGGCCTGACGAACGTCCAGGTGAAGCGAGGGCGCGCGGAGGAGTTCCACGACGCGTTCGAGGTAGATGCGGTCACGTCCCGAGCGGTGGCCGCACTGTCCAAGCTGGTCCGACTGAGCATGCCGCTCGTCCGGGTGGGCGGTGAGATGGTGATCCTCAAGGGCCGCAGCGTTGCGGAGGAGGTTGAGCCGGCGCGCAAGGTTCTTCGGAAGTACGCAGCGGGCGATCCGGACATCCTTGAAGGCGTCACCGTTGATGGCGTTGAGTCCACGACGATCGTGCGGGTGCGTCGAGGAAAGTAGAGCAACCCACGGAAGTGGTTTCACGTGGAACGGGAGCAGTCGCCTGGAGCGAGTGCTCCCGTTCTGTCGCTGCGCTGCGGGCGGGCGGCCGCCCCTGCCTTGGGCGGAGACTCTTGCGAGCGCGGACGTCACGGTGTCGCCACCGGTCGGCGGGCTGGGTCGCTGCAGTCCTGGGCCTGTTGCGCCCGACCGGTGCTTCGGTCGAGGGAGTGCCGCGGTCCGGAGAGGTCGACCACCAGTAGTCGACCCAGTGGTCGACCCAATGGTCGACCCAGTAGTCGACGCTGTAGTCGGCCAGGCGAGTCGGCCAGGCGAGTCGGCCAGGTGCTGGCCCGGGGCCGGTGGGTGTGGTCGCGGGGGCCTGAGTGAGTGGCCCGGATTGGCGACGTCAAGCCGGTCCGTTGGGGCCGTGTTTCACGTGGAACTAGCGAGACGAACTGGCAGAGCACCCGCAGCGCTGGATGGCCAGGTGTTCGGAGAACGGCCGGCGTCGATGGTCAGGCGGGCGGCCTCCGTACATAGCCCTCGTGCTGTTCCCGGGGCTTCGGGAGTGGGGTGCGCCGCGTGAGCGGCTCGTCGTCGTTGGGCGGCCGGGACCAGGCACCACCCGCATCTCCACCTTGACTATGCGCATGCAGCCGATTCACGGTCCCATCCCGACCGGACCGCCTCGTGTTTCACGTGATCACGTTTCACGTGAAACGCCCGGAGGTGTGGGAGACCGCTGGTCTGCCGTGAACGACGTGTGTTCACGGTGGCGCCGGCGGACCGGTGGAAGGAGTCATGCCGGCCACGGTGCACCACAATCGGCGGCGAGCTCGATGCGCTCAAGTCCCCACAGGAACTGGGCGGCCTATCGGGCCACGCGGCGGCTGCGCGCAGTCGACATCATGGGGGAGGAGTTCCGGGTGCCGGGCGCGGTGTGGAGGAACGAATGTGGGACGGAGGAGGCGCCCCAGAGGGCGACTCACTCGTGCTTCGTCCGAGCGTTTCACGTGAAACTTGAACCGTCGATCGCGGTAGTTCCCGAAGAGTTGGACAACGGCGTCTTTCGGGTGCACCGAGGTCGACGTCTGGCCGGAAGGTCGGGATCAGGGTCCAAAGGGGCAGAAGAGTGGATCCGATCCCTCCGGGACCGGCGTTTCGACACCGCCGAACAGGCGCGCGACCTTAGCGTTACAGGCGTGTGCTTCTTCAGACGAAAGTCCAAGCGAGTAGCGGCAGCCAAGTCCGTTGCGGCGTCGGCTGCCCCGGAAACGGCGTCCGACTCGTCCGCTTCCGAACCGGCCTCCGCTATGGGGGAGCCCGCGACTGAGACAGAGCGGTCCGAGGCGATGGCGGCAGAGGTGACCTCGAGCGTCGCCGTGCTCGTCGATCAGTCCTCCCCGGCGGCCGACGCGACGGCCGACCGGATGGCAGGCGCGCCCGATGGGGGATTGGGTGTGGTCCTGGCTGACGTGGACGTGGATCCGACGACGGGGTCTGAGGACGCCGCGGCACGCGCCAGCGTCCTTTCGAGCGATGCGGCTGCGCCGGACCGGACGGCGAGGCCGGCGATCGAGACATCTGATGGCCGGCCGATATCTGCGGAGAGAGGGTTGGAGTCAGACGGCCAGGAAGCGGCCACCTTCTCCGCCGGGACACCAGGTGCCGAAGCGGGGGCAGCAACGGCCGTCACCGCGGAGCCGTCCATGACTCCGGAACCGTCCGTGACCCCGGAACTGTCCAGCGCCGAAGAGCTATCCGCCGCCGACGAGGCCGGCTCCGAGGGATCCACTTCGGTCGACGAGGAGTCCGGCGCTCCTGAGGCGGGAGGCATAGCGGAAGAGCTCAAGGCCGGCGAAGGCAGGACCGACGCGGGGGCTCAGGTCGACAGGATCGCGGACCCTGCCGTGCTGTCGTCCGAGGACATGGTGCTGCCACAGCCCGAGATCATGGACGACATGCCGCGGGATGAGGTCTGGGGTCAGGACCGCCCGGGCCATAAGGGAAAGAGCGTTGCTGCGTTGAGTGAGCTGATCGAGTCGGTGACCACGCCCGCGACCGCCGCTGAGCATCAGGGTGTCGGCGAGACCGCTGAGTCAGCGACCGCCGAGGTGATCAACCAGGTCGACGTGGGGATGAGCGTCGGCCACGCCGAGCACGGCACGGTGCCGGCCCCAGCTGACTCCGATCCGGATCAGATGGAGGAGCTGCCGTCGGACCGCCCGGTTCCAGCTGACGCGATCAAGCGAGCCAGCGAAGCGCTCGATGCGGCCGTGAATGCGGCGCCCGCAGTCCTTGGTCCGGTCTCGCACGCGGACGATGACGAGGCGGTTGCCCTTGTGGATCCGGAATTCACACATTTCGACAGAGAATCTCAGGCGGAGTCCGAGCCAGATGACGTGGCCAGCGATTACAGTGGCCGCGTGACGGATCCGATTCCTGTGCAGAGCCTCTCCGCTCCCGGCGTTTCACGTGAAACGTCCGGGGCCGCGCAGATGCCCCATGGCACGCAGCAGCCCACGGGCGGCCCTCACGGTGGCGATGACGAGCGTCGGTCAGCCCTCATCGCAACCGTTCCGGCCGTTGACGATACGACGCCTGTCGCCGCCGAGCTCGCGATGGATGCTCGCCGACGTATCGAGCTCCAGGGGCGACGATTCCCTCGTCCGCCGAAGACTCGCATCATCACGGTGGCCAATCAGAAGGGAGGGGTCGGCAAGACGACGACCACGGTGAACGTCGCCGCGGGGCTTGCCCAGTCCGGCCTCAACGTGCTGGTCATCGACAACGACCCGCAGGGCAACGCATCCACCGCCCTGGGCATTGAGCACCGCGCGGGAACCCCGTCGGTGTACGAGATCTTGGTGGAGGGGGAGTCCCTCGCCAGCACGGTGCAGCAGTGCCCGGACATCCCGAACCTGTGGGGCGTTCCCGCGACCATCGACCTCTCCGGTTCCGAGATCGAGCTCGTCTCGCTCGTTTCACGTGAAACGAGGCTCCGGAAGGCGATCGACAAGTACCTCGCCGACCGCATCGCCGCCGGCGAGGAGAGGATCGACTACGTCCTGATCGACTGCCCGCCGAGCCTCGGCCTCCTCACGGTCAACGCGTTCGTGGCGGGTCGCGAGGTCTTCATTCCCATCCAGTGCGAGTACTACGCGCTCGAAGGGCTGAGCCAGCTGCTCAAGACCATCGACCTGATCCGCTCCCACCTCAACCCGGAGCTGCGCGTCTCGTCCATCCTGCTGACCATGTACGACGGTCGCACCAACCTGGCACAGCAGGTCGCCGGCGAAGTTCGTTCGCACTTCCCGGCCGAGACGTTCAAGACGACGATCCCGCGTTCGGTGCGCATCTCTGAGGCTCCGAGCTACGGCCAGACGGTCATGACCTATGACGCGACATCCACGGGTGCACTGGCGTACCTTCAGGCATCCCGTGAACTGGCCGAACGCGGCCAGGGTGGTTCGAGCCCGCGCCGTGCGATGCAGGCAGAGCCGGTCGGGGCGCAGGACTGATGGTCCGCAGTGACGCACGGGGCGCGATGCGGACCGTGACGATGGAGACGAAGCCTGTCCGCGCTGGGCGCGAGACCGGAACCGACGAGGAGACACGATGAGTGCGAAGCGACGCGGGCTCGGGCGGGGCCTGGGCGCCCTGATCCCGACGGGTCCTGAGCTGGACGAACAGGGTCCCGGAACAGGACTGGGCGAGTCCGACGGCGCCGACAACGCACTGGGCGGATCAGTGGCGACCGTGGTCGAGGAGCGCCCATCGCCTGCGCTCGAGGCGACGGACGAGGTCCCGGTCGGCACCGTCCCGGTCGGCACCGTCGCCGCCGATCCGTCGGCGGAGAAGAAGACCAGCAAGAACAACGGGCCTCGGCCGAGCACGGTGAAGTGGGACTCGGCGATCGCGAGTGGCCGGCTCTCGGTCGCGAACGAGGCGGCGGAGGGTGGTGGCGCCTCGGCACTGGACGACACGTTCTTCAGCCGGGAGCAGGATGGCGCGGCCTCGGTTTCACGTGAAACAGCAGAACTTCTTCCGGTGCCGGGCGCGCGTTTCGCCGAGCTCCCCGTCACTGCGATCCGCCCGAACACCTGGCAGCCGCGCACGGTTTTCGACGAGGGGGACCTCGACGAGCTGGTCGAGTCGATCCGGGAGATCGGCGTACTCCAGCCGATCGTTGTTCGTCCCGACAAGGAGAACCCGGGTGAGTACGAACTCATCATGGGTGAGCGGCGTTGGCGCGCGACCCAGGCGGCCGAGCTCGCGACGATCCCGGCGATCGTGCGTGACACCGACGACGGTGACATGCTTCGCGACGCGCTGCTGGAGAACCTGCACCGGTCGGACCTGAACCCGCTGGAAGAGGCCGCCGCCTACCGGCAGCTCCTCGACGACTTCGGCTGCACGCACGAGGAGCTCGCGAACCGGATCGCGCGCAGCCGTCCGCAGATCTCGAACACGCTGCGCCTCCTGCGCCTGCCCCCGCTGGTGCAGCGCCGTGTCGCCGCGGGCGTGCTCTCGGCAGGCCACGCTCGCGCGCTGCTCGGACTGAGCGACGGGGCGGAGATCGAGCGACTCGCTCAGCGAATCGTGTCGGAGGGTCTCTCGGTGCGTGCGACCGAGGAGATCGTCATGCTGACCGAGTCGGACGGTGCCACTGGCAAGGCGCGCAAGGCGCCGCGAGCGGGAACCCGCAGCGAGGCGGTGGACGAGCTGGCCACCCGCCTCTCCGACCGGTTCGAGACCCGGGTCAAGGTGGCGCTCGGCAAGACGAAGGGCCGCATGACCGTGGAGTTTGCCTCGGTTGAGGATCTCAACCGGATCCTCAATGTCATGGCTCCCGACGAGCGCGGGCTCCTGAAGCCGCCCACCGACTCCTGACGCGCTGAGACGCCGGCGCCGAAGACTCGGCGGCGGCGCATGAACGGCTCTGGGCCGGCATCCTCACCAGGGAAGCCGGCCCAGAGCCGTTCATACGCGGCGGTAGCTGGTGCTACCGCGCCCGAGCAAGGGCGGTGTCCACGATGGTGCGGTACAGCGGAGCGAGGTCACGGCCGCTCGCCGCGACGGCCTGCGGGAGGAGCGACATCTCCGTCATGCCCGGCGCCACGTTGACCTCCAGGATGTGGGCGGTACCCGAGGCATCGAGGATCAGGTCGGTGCGCGAGAGGTGACGCAGGTGCAGGGCCTCGTGAGCGCGCACGGCAGCGTCCGACACCTGGGCCGCCTGGTCCGCCGTGAGGCGGGCGGGAGCGAAGAACTCGGTCTCTCCGGCGACGTAGCGGGCCGCATAGTCGTAACCGCCGTCGGCCACGATCTCCACGGCGGGCAGCGCCTCCGGTCCTCGAGGTCCGTCGATCACGCTGATGGCCAGCTCGACCCCGGTGATTGCGCGCTCGATGAGGGCGGTCTCGCCGTAGGCGAAGCACTCCACCATCGCGCGCGGCAGATCCTCGGCGCGGCTCACTATCGTGACGCCTAGTGCAGATCCACCCTCGGTCGGCTTCACGACGAGGGGGAGGCCGAGGTGCCGCACTATCGTGTCGAGCACCGGCTGCGCGCCGAGATCCCGGAAGAGGCTCTGGGGGAGTGTCACGTAGTCAGGCGTGGCGAGGCCGGCGTCGAGCAGAGCGGCCTTCGAGATCGGCTTGTTCCAGACGACGCGGCTGGCGCGCGGGCCGGAGCCCACGTACGGCAGACCGACCATGTCCAGCACATCGCGCACCGAGCCGTCCTCGCCGGAGGCGCCGTGCAGCAGGGGCCAGACCACGTCGGGTCCGGTCTCACGCAGGAACGTCAGGAGGTCGGCGTCGACGTCGTGCAGCACGACCTCCAGGCCGGTGGAGCGCAGTGCCTCGGCGACCCGCCGGCCTGACCGCAGGGACACGTCACGCTCGTGCGACAGCCCGCCGGCGAGGACGGCCACCAGCGGAGTCCGCCCTGCGGCGTCGGGCAGGGGTGGGACTGCGGGCGAGCCCGCCGGCGCATCGGGCGACGTCGGTGCGGAGGGGGTGGAGGCGGAACTGGGCATCGAGAGACTCACTCGGTAGTGATCAACGGGTCAGCTGTCATCGTGCCAGACGGCGACACACCGGGTGACCTGCGCGCCCGACCTGAGTGCCGAGGGTCACGCCAGGTCGGGCGCGGGGCCTTCGACGTCGTCCGTGTCGGGGTCGGGCTGTGCCGAGGTGCCGAAGATCTGCACCAGCTCGGACTCGCCGTTCACGACGCCGGCGAGCCGGCGCACGCCCTCACGGATCCGTTCTGGTGTGGGGAAGCAGAACGACAGGCGCATGTGGTCGGAGCCGCTGCCGTCGTAGTAGAAAGCGGTGCCGGGCACGTACGCCACGCGCGCGGTGACTGCGCGGGGGAGCATCGCACGCGCGTCGAGGCCGTCGGGCAGCCGCACCCACACGAAGAACCCACCCTTGGGCACGTTCCACGACGCGCTCGGTAGATGTTCACCCAGCGCACCCACCAGCGCGTCGCGTCGCTCGCGGTACAGCTCGCGGTAGGCCTTGATCTGCGCCTTCCAGTCGCACGTCTCAAGGTAAGTCGCCACGGCGAGCTGCGAGGCGTTCGACGGCGACAGGACCGCCGACTCGCTCGCCAGTACGAGCTTGTCCCGTACGGCATGCGGTGCGATCACGAAGCCGACGCGGTAGCCGGGGGCGAACGTCTTGGAGAACGAGCCGAGGTACAGCACCCCGTCCGTGTCGTAGGAGCGGAGCGCGGGCATCGGCTCCTCGTCAAAGCCGAGCAGGCCGTACGGGTTGTCCTCGACGACGAGGACGCCGTGCCGACGGCAGATCTCGAGCACCTGCGGGCGGCGCTCGGCGGACAGCGAGACACCTGCGGGGTTCTGGAAGGTCGGGACCGTGTACACGAACTTCACGCGTCGACCGGCTGCCGCGAGGCGCGTGAGGGCCGCGTCGAGCTCCGCGGGGACGAGCCCGTCGGTGTCGAGCGGCACCTGGACGACGTCGGCCTGGTATGACCTGAAGACGCCGAGCGCTCCGACGTACGACGGCGCCTCGGCGATCACCACGTCACCGGGATCCACGAAGATGCGGGTCACCAGGTCGAGTGCGGACTGTGATCCGGTGGTGACGACCACGTCGTCAGGATGGGCGGAGACACCCTCGAGGGCGACGACCTGGGTGATGTGCTCGCGCAGGCTCTCCTCGCCCTGACCGGAGCCGTACTGGAGGGCGGTGGTTCCCTTGGTGATGATGAGCCGCTGCATGGTCTCGGCGATGACGTCGAGCGGGAGGCCCTCGAGATACGGCATGCCGCCCGCGAGCGAGACCACCTCGGGCCGGTTCGCCACCGAGAACAGTGCCCGGATCTCCGACGCCCGCATGCCGTGTGCCCGTGCCGCGTAGGAGCCGAACCAAGGGTCGAGGCGGTTACCGGCGGTCTCGGGGAGCTCGTTCACGCGGCCCAGTCTCGCATGAGGGGGGTGTGCAGCCCTGTGACCGATCGTGGCGAAACGGTGAGATTACGCGCCTGGGAACGACAAGAGCGCGTGTCCGGAGCCACACCTGGTGACGTCACCAGGTGGACGGACACGCGCTCGTCGTAGCGAGGTGTGCGGATCAGTCGGCGAGGACCGCGTCGATCTCCTCGGTCAGCGCACGCTTCGGACGGGCGCCGATGATCGACTTGACGACCTCACCGCCCTTGTAGACATTGAGCGTCGGGATCGAGACGATGCCGTAGTCCATGGCGGTCTGGCGGTTCTCGTCGGTGTCGATCTTGACGATCTTGATCTTGCCCTCGTACTCGTCCGAGAGCTCCTCGAGGATCGGCGCCACCATGCGGCACGGACCGCACCAGGTGGCCCAGAAGTCGACGAAGACAGGAATGTCAGAGTCGAGAACCTCGGTCTTGAAGGTGTCGTCGGTGACCTTGATGGTGCTCATCCAGCATCTCCTTGTTCGTGGCCCTGAGGGCCGAGAGGGGCGGGTTCGGTGAGAGTCGGCCGGGAGATCAGTCGTTCAGTGAGTCGAGGAACGCCTGGGCGTCCAGCGCCGCGGAGCAGCCCGAGCCGGCGGCCGTGATCGCCTGGCGGTAGGTGTGGTCGACGGCGTCGCCGCAGGCGAAGACGCCGGGGAGGTTCGTGCGGGTGCTGCGGCCCTCGACGAGGATGTAGCCGTTCTCATCCAGGTCGACCTGGCCCTTGACCAGGTCGGTGCGCGGCTCGTGACCGATCGCTACGAACAGGCCGGTCGCTTCCAGGTCCCGGATCTCACCGGTGACCGTGTCGCGCAGGCTGACGCCCGAAACCTTGTTCTCACCGGTGATGCCGGCGACCTCGCTGTTCCACGCGAACTCGATCTTCGGGTCCGCGAGGGCCCGCTCGGCCATGATCTTGGAGGCGCGCAGGTCGTCGCGGCGGTGCACGACGGTGACCTTGGACGCGAACCGGGTGAGGAACGTGGCCTCCTCCATCGCGGAGTCACCACCGCCCACCACTGCGATGTCCTGGTCGCGGAAGAAGAATCCGTCGCAGGTGGCGCACCACGAGACGCCGCGCCCAGAGAGACGCTTCTCGTCAGAGAGGCCCAGCTCCCGATACGCGGAGCCGGTGGCAAGGATGACGGCGCGGGCGCGATAGGTGTCGCCGCCGCCGGTCACGATGGTCTTGACCTCGCCGGTGAGCTCGACCTGCTCGGCGTCGTCCCAGATGACCTGGGCGCCGAACTTCTCGGCCTGCTCACGCATGGCCTCCATCATGTCGGGACCCTGGATCCCGGCGGGGAAGCCGGGGAAGTTCTCCACCTCGGTGGTGTTCATCAGAGCGCCACCGGCAGTGACCGAGCCCGCGATGACGACGGGCGCGAAGCCTGCGCGCGCGGCGTAGATGGCTGCGGTATATCCCGCGGGGCCGGACCCCACGATGACGACGTCGAGCACGGCGGCGTCGGTGTTCCCGGCAGCCGGAGCGGTGGTCTGTTCGGTCAAGGTGTTCTCCTCGAGTTCCATGGGCACACGCCATAACACGCGACCGTGTCCTAGTGTTCCAGGCCAGGTCACCTGGAGCGCGGTGCCGAGCGTGAACCTCACCACAGCACATCGAACTTCTTCGATGGGCCATAGGCCTAGGTGCTCGGACGCGCAGAACGCCGGGGAAACGAACCATCGACATCATGTGTTCGTTCCCACCGGCGTTCTGGATTGCTCATGCTGGCTGACCACGGCGGGTCAGCTCAGCACTACCTCGTTCAGCTCGAGACGGAAGCCGTCCGACACCTGCGGAAGCTCGGTGACCCAGATCGTGAACGAGTCGCTCACGACGGGTTCGGTCAGCTCGAACGTCGTGGTGTTCGAGAAGGTGCCCTCGGCGAGCACCTCGCCGCCCTCGCCGCCCTTGAGGATCTGCACCTTGCCGCCAGGGGTGTTGGTCAGCAGCTCCACCTTGGTGACCGACGCCGGCTCCCGAAGCTTGAGCTCCATGCCGAGCGAGTCCTTGAAACCACCGAAGGCGGCCTGCTGGTAGGTGGTCGTGTAGTAGAACGTCGCCGGGTCGGTGTCGTACGCGAGCTCAACCTTCTCGGGGTGGTCGATGGTCTGACCCTCCCAGTCGAGAGTGCCCAGGAGCGCTGCCGAGTCGATCACCGGACGCGCCTCGGTCTGCGCCGGGGGAGACGGAGGCGCGCTGCCCTCACCCTCCTCACCGGCGCCGCCGGCCGACGACGACACCGTCGGCGTCGGCGAAGCCTCGGCGATCAGGGCCGGCGGGGGCGTGAGCACGGCGTTGATCGCCCAGATCAGGCCCGCCACCACGGCGACACCCACCAGCCCGAGCACGATCGGCGTGGGATTGACGCCACCGCGCTTGGGTGCGGGCTGTGTGGCGAACCCCCCGTCCTGGTCGTAGTGACCGGCGTTGGGGTCGTAGCCACCCGGGGCGTACTGGGGAGGGTACTGCTGAGGTGCGCCCTGCTGCGCGTACTGCGCCTGGTCGTACCCGGGCGGGACCTGCCCGACGGGCTGGCCGAACTGGTCGTAGCCCACGGGCGCAGCGCCACCCGGGGGAGGCGGCGGCACAGGGTTGTGCTCGCCGTAGGTCTGCGGCTCGTAGGTGTACTCGTTCTGCGGCTCGGGATAACCCGCGGGCACATTGCCCGCTCCCATCGCCATCGTCTCGTCGTTGCGTGCGATCCGTCCGGTGACGGGGCGTCGTACGGGCGGTGTGCCCTCGCCGCCGCCGAAAGCGTCGGCGATGGACTGCCGCCGCGGCCCCTCCGGCTCGGGCTGCACAAATCCAGGCAGCGATGCCACTACGGAAACCTCTCCCCACGGCAGGAGAGCCGTGGTCACGTCGTCGGGGTTCATCGGTCCGTCGGTGCTGCCGGGCGCGTTGAACGTCCGGCCCACCAGAGCATCGATGTCGGCGTCCACGTGGGGAACCAGCGTGGACAGCGGCGCCACAGCGCCGGATTCGTCGTGCTGCGCGGGCAGCGGGATCAGGGTGTCCTTAGCGATCCAGTCGGCTTCGAGGTCCTGGCCTGGCCAGCGTGCCGTCATCGCGTAGTAGAGCAGGGCTACCAGACCTTGCGCGTCGAGCTGCGCAGGCTGGACGTTGAGCGTCTCGCCGGAGGCGAGACCGCCGTCGAGCCCCAGGCCGGTGACCCGGACCTGGTGGCCGTCCACCCGTACGGCCTCGGGACGCAGCGCGGTGTGGTGCACACCGCGCGCGTGCGCCACGCTGAGGGCAGAGGCCGCCTCGCCGACGATCGCCCTGGCCTGCTGCTCGTCGACCAGGCCGCTCGAGACGACCTCGGTCAGCGTGGTGCCGGTGTGCGGTTCCGTGACGACATACTTGCGGCCGTCGGCGTCGGACCCGGCGTCGAGGACGCGGACCAGACGGGGATCCGTCACGAGCGCGGCACGGCGGGCGGAGTCCAAGGAGTCGCCGGCATAGGGCCCCGTCACGAGGGTCACACGGACCTCACGGTCCAGGATCAGGTCGTGCGCCTCCCAGGCGGTTGCCGCGGCAAGGTCGGTCGACGCCTGCTGGCTGAGCCTGTATCTCTCGACCAGCACGCTGCCTGGCTCGACGGTGCTCACGCGGACCTCCTCGCTCGCTCGGGGGACAGTAGCAGGTGCGCGACAACAAGGGCCGCGCACCGTCGCCATGCTACGCGGAACCGCCGACAGCCGGTCGAAATGTCGCCTGAACGCAACAAAAGCGCAGATCAACGATCTGCGCTTTTGTCACGGCGGAGCAGGTCAGCGCTTGAGCCGCGCCAGCAGCGGACCGAGCAGGCGGTCGAGCTCCCGCACCCGGAGCAGGCGGAGCAGCAGCACGTAGACGAGGAGCATGACCAGGCCGCAGAGCGCCGACACCCACAGGCCGCTGAGCATGGTCAGCACCCAGCCGTCACCGAACGACAGCGCGTCGAACCCACCGACGAGCTGGTACACGCCCCAGCCGGCGAGGCCGGAGACGACGGCCGCGAGGAGCGTCTTGGCGTGGAGCGTGAGCACCCGGCCCCCGTCGAGCCGCCCGCCGAGCTTGGTCCTGAGGCCGCGCGTGCGCAGGAGCACGGTGATCCAGTTGGACAGGGCGTAGGCGCCGCCGGCGGCGATCACCCAGGTCTCGGCCGGCAGCCAGATCTGCGCCGCGATGAGCCCGCCCACCAGCGTGAGCGTTGACGGGACGGTGATCCAGAAGACGGAGCGGCCGTCCTCGTAGGCGTAGTAGACCCACTTCATGAGGGCCATCGCGCCGAGCGGCACAAGGCCGAACGAGAGCGCGACCAGCACCGGCGCGATGAGGGCGGTGCCCTGCTGGCCCGCCGTCGGGACGATGAACGCCGTGGCGGGTGCGGCCAGGACGGTCAGGGCTGCGGTGGCGAACACCGTGAAGACGCCGATGGTGCGCATACCCAGGGAGAGGTCGTCACGGACGCGGTCCGTGTCGCCCTCCTGCGCGGCCTTGCTGATGCCGGTGAACAGCGCGGTGGCGATGGAGACCGTGACGAGCGAGTGAGGCAGCAGGTAGATCAGCAGCGCCTGCGTGTAGGCGGCGTTGCCGGCGTACTCGACTCCTGGACCACCGGAGACACCTGCCTCGGCCGCGACCCGGGTCAGGTACAGAACGCCCGCCTGCTCGAGGAGCACCGCGGCAAACGTCCACAGGGCGACCGAGCCTGCCGAGCGCAGTCCGATGCCACGCAGCCCGAGGCGGAAGTTCCAGCGGAAACCCGAGCGCAGCAGCGGCACGAGCAGCACCAGCGCCTGCGCCGCGATACCGAGGGTCGCGGTGCCGGCAAGCAGGACCGTGCGCGGGGTGTTCCACTCCGACAGGTCGTTGATGCCGAGCTCGGGCGAGGTGCCGAACACCACGAGGAAGATGCCGAAGCCGATGACGGAGACCACGTTGTTGGCGACCGGCGCCCACATGAACGGCCCGAACTGCTCACGCGCGTTCAGCACCTGGCCCAGCAGCGTGTACAGGCCGTAGAAGAACAGCTGCGGGATGCACCAGTAGGCGAACACGGTGCCCAACGCGAGCTGCTCCGCCGTCCAGCCGTCCGTGTACAGCATCACGACCCACGCGGAGGCGCCGGTGAGGATCGCCGTGATCGCGAGGATGCCGACCGCGGAGACGGTGAGCAGCTTGTCGATCCGCTCCTGTGCGTTGTGCGCACGGAACGCCTTGACGATCTGGGGCACGAGGACGGCGTTCAGCATGCCGCCCGCGAGGATCGCGAACAGCACGTTGGGCAGCTTGTTCGCGACGTCGAACGCGTTCGCGACCGTGCCGGCGGAACCGATGGCGGCCACCAGCATCATGTTGCGGACGAGCCCGCCGAGGCGGGAGGCGGCCGTTCCGGCCGCCATCACTATCGAGTTGCGCCCCAGCCCGCGGGACGGCGGCGCCGCGGCGGGCGTGCCCGGACCGCTGGCAGCCTCCGAGCTGGGGTCCGACGCGGGGTCGGTCGGTGCGGTCACGGCGTTCTCCTGGGTCAAGCGACTACTCCCGTTGTCTGGGGCCTTGCCCGGCACTGTGCGGCCGACGTGTGCGGCGGCCGAAACACTACTCTGCCCGGACGATCACCGGGTCCGTTGCCGGGACGGACATCGCCTCGGGCGCCTCCGCGGACGTCCCGGTCGCCTCCTCGATGTCCTCGCGGGTGGCCCGGTACGGCGAGCGCCCGCGGCGGACGGTGCGCCAGATCCCGGCCAGGAACAGCAGCGCGACGAGGCCTGCCGTGATCCAGGTGCCCACCTCTTCCCAGCCTGCACGGACGCGGACCTGGAACGACGAGTCGTCGGTGATCTTGGCGCCGGTCGGCGTGAGGACCTGCGCGGTGACCTCGACGTCGCCGGAACCGATGGCACGCACCGGCACCTGCACGTCGAGCTCCTGCCCGGCAGGGACGGTCTCCATGACACGGTCGTCGACCGTGAGCCGCGGGTGGTCGGGGCGCAGCACCACGGTCACGGTCGCGTCCACACCGAGCGTGTTGCGCACACGCACGGGGATGTTGCCGACGTCGGTGATGAAGTTGATGTCCTGGCGGGGGACCACCGTCACGGACTGCTGCGTGAGCTCCTCGGTCTCGTCGAGGGCTCGCCGCGCGAGCACGTCACGGATGCCCGGGTCCGCACGCTGTGCGACCGCCAGCGGAGCGGCCAGGCGGGCGACTCCCGGCCGCCAGAGCGGGCCAGGGTTGTCCACGGCGACGGAGGAGAACGTCACGACCGCGTCCCGCGCGCGCTCGAGCGCGGCGACCCGGCCGGCGGAGAGCTCGGCCTTGGCCACGTGGCGGTCCGGGAGAGGCTCGCGCACGACGTCCGGCGCATCCTGTGCGAACACCTGGTCCAGGGTCGTCGTCTCGACCCAGTCGGCGTCGTCGAGCTCCTTCAGGATGGCGGTGGCGGCCTCGGCGTCCGGGGTCCAGGTGCGCGGCATCACCATCGACATCGTCGGCGACTCTTCCGGTGCCTGGCTCACGACGGCCGCCGTCTCAGCGAGGAGGCGTTGCATCCCCTCGGCGGTGGTGGCGGTGGTACCGACAGAATCGGTGTCCGTCGCACTCTCGCTGGTCGTGGCATCCGCCTGCGAAACGTCGGTCGCCGAGAGAAACGCGCGCGTGAGGGCGGAGTCCGTGACGGCGGCGTGCGCCGTGCCCGACGGGGTGGCGACCTCCGCTCGACCGGTCGCCGTGCCGCTCTCCGCGGAGAGTCCACCGCTGACCAGGACGTTCGACCGGTCCGCTGCCACGGCGAGCCCGAGGGTCTCCAGGTCCGGCACCACGCCGTCGGCCGGCCAGGCGAGGCCCGAACGCCAGGTCTCCGGGACCGGCCAGTTACCGAGGCGGGGGGCCTGGAGGAAGCTGCGCGGGCCGGTCGTGCGCACGTTGGCGTGCGCGAGTGCGGCGAGATCGGGGTCGCGGTCGGGAAGCGCGTAGGTGGTCGTGTCGTCCGCGGCGTCGAGCAGCCGTTCGGACCAGGCAGTGAGGGCGGAGTCGTTCGACGCCGCGGCCACGGCCATCACCGCGGGGTCGACGGCGAGCGACAGCTTGCTGTGCTCCGCGACCTCCACCACGCCGTCCAGCCGCTGGCCGGCTGCGGCCAGCTGGGCCAGCTCGATGTCGGACATGCTCTGGTCGGCCGGGTCGGTGGCGGGGCCGGTGACACCGGCGAGGATGCTGAGCTGCATGGGCGCAGGCTCGACGTCGTCGGGGTCCTGGGCGTCGTACAGCAGGAAC
The DNA here is from genome assembly GCF_028994775.1 of Promicromonospora iranensis. Taxonomy (GTDB): domain Bacteria; phylum Actinomycetota; class Actinomycetes; order Actinomycetales; family Cellulomonadaceae; genus Promicromonospora; species Promicromonospora iranensis_A. The sequence goes on from NZ_JAJQMN010000009.1 coordinate 116,231, forward strand.
GAGCGGGCGATACCCAGGCGGCCCGTGACGTCGTCGACGCTGACAGCGAGCCGGCGAGGGCCGAATCCCTGCAGTGCCTCGGCACCCGGGTCATAGGTGAACGAGACGTCCTTGGACGCACCCGGGGCCAGGCGCCCCACCGGCTTGGTGGTGGGCTTGCCGCGGACCGGATCGAGCAGGTCCGCAGAGGCCCACTCAGCGACCTGCGAGCGGGTCGTGAGCGCTGCGTAGTCGACGGTCATGCTGGCGTTCGCGCCGGAGACCACGGTTCCGGTGCCGTTGGTGATCCTGGCCCGGACGGTCACCTCGTCGCCCGGCAGCGCCGTCGGGTGCGAGATGTCGGTGATCGAGATGTCGAGGGCGCCCTGGTCGGGCGGCGCCGCGGGGACCGACGTCGGGACGGTGGCGGTCGCCGGGACGGTGGCTGACCCGACCACCATCACGGCCGCCAGGAGCACGGCGCCGATCATGCCGGTGTGACGGGCCGCCCTGCGGGGGGCGGTGCTGCGGGAGAGGTCGGGGTGCTGCGTCATGGCAGGTCGGGGCGCTCCGTGGGGAAGGCGTCGGCACGCAGCGCGTCCCGGAGGGTCCTCGACGACTCGAGGAGATCCAGGGCGGCGACTGCCAGCCGCTGCTCGTTCGGGTACGACAGGCGCTCGGCGAGCTCGTCAACCCTGACCCAGAGAGCGTCCTCGGCTTCGCCGTCCGGATCGTCCTCCACGGTCAGGCGACCGCCCTCCGCGCGCAAGAGGTAATGGTGCACCACCTTGTGGACTCGCCGGTCCTCACCGGTGAACCAGTAGTCGATCACGCCGAGCTCCGCCTGGATCGAGCCGCGAATACCGGTCTCCTCGCGGATCTCTCGGATCGCAGCCTCCTGCGGCGTCTCCCGACCCTCGAGGTGCCCCTTCGGCAGGCACCATTCCAGGCGTCCGGTGCGGTTCCGGCGCAGCAGCACTGCCGCGCTGAAGTCCTCGGGACGCTCGGACCCGCCCCGCAGCACCAGGCCGCCGGCGGACGTCTCGTCCACGATGGGCAGATGCGCAGGGCTGCTCGCGGCGGCGCGCCGCGCAGGATTCACCCGCAAGGGCGCTCCGCCGGGGGGCGGCGGCACCTCCGGGCGACCGTCAGGACGGTCGCTCGCCGGAACAGGGGTGGACATGCCCCAACACTACCGACTGAGCACCGTTGGTCTGGTCAGGAGAGGGGGGTGGGGGCGGTTTCGGTCCAAGGTTCGAGGCACAGGACGATGCTCGTCGACGCGTGTGATCCTGCGGTGAGTGTTGCGGGGTCACGTCTGGGAGAATCTTGGGCTGTGTCTACCCCTGAGCAGGATCTGTTGCGGCGCGCGCTCGGCGTGCTGACCGAGATGGCACCCGCCGCGCTCGAGCTGGGCGACCAGTTCCGCGCCGCGGGGCACGAGCTCTCGCTGGTCGGCGGGCCGGTCCGGGACGCGTTCCTGGGTCGTGCGAGCAACGACCTCGACTTCGCGACGTCGGCGTCGCCGAGCCAGACGCAGAAGATCCTGGCGCGCTGGGGTGACGCGAACTGGGACATCGGCAGAGAGTTCGGCACCATCGGCGCGCGGCGTGGGGACGTCGTGGTTGAGGTCACGACATACCGGACCGACAAGTACGACCCCGCGTCCCGCAAGCCGCTCGTCGCGTTCGGGGACTCGCTGGACGGCGACCTGTCGCGGCGTGACTTCACGGTGAACGCGATGGCCGTGCGCGTACCCGACCTGACATTCGTGGACCCGTTCAACGGTCTGAGCGACCTCGCGGCCGGGGTACTGCGCACTCCCATCGCGCCCGAGCGTTCGTTCGACGACGATCCGCTGCGCATGATGCGTGCCGCACGGTTCGCGGCCCAGCTGTCGTTTCACGTGGAACCAGGGACGCTCGCCGCAGTGGTCGCCATGGCCGGGCGGATCGAGATCGTGTCGGCAGAGCGCGTACAGGCGGAGATCACCAAGCTGATCCTGAGCGACAACCCGCGTGCGGGTCTCGAGGTGCTGGTCGACACCGGCCTCGCCGAGCACGTGCTGCCCGAGCTGCCCGCACTCCAGCTCGAGATCGACGAGCACCACCGGCACAAGGACGTCTACCAGCACTCGCTCACCGTGCTGGAGCAGGCGATCGCCCAGGAGACCGGGCCCGACGGCGCCGTGCCGGCACCGGACCTGGTGCTTCGCCTGGCCTCGCTGCTGCACGACATCGGCAAGCCGGCCACGCGGCGCTTCGAGCCCGGCGGGGGCGTGAGCTTTCATCACCACGAGGTCGTCGGGGCCAAGCTCACCGCGAAGCGGCTCAAGGCGCTCAAGTTCGAGAAGCAGGTGGTCAAGGACGTGTCGCGGCTCGTCGAGCTGCACCTGCGGTTCCACGGGTACGGCGACGGCGCATGGACCGACTCCGCCGTCCGCCGCTACGTGACCGACGCCGGTCCGCTCCTCGAGCGCCTGCACCGCCTCACCCGAGCTGACTCGACGACCCGCAACAAGCGGAAGGCCAAGCGGCTGTCCGACGCCTACACGGACCTCGAGGACCGGATCTCCGCACTGCGCGAGCAGGAGGAGATCGATGCGATCCGTCCCGACCTGGACGGCACGCAGATCATGGCGATCCTCGGGATCTCGCCGTCTCGCGAGGTTGGCGAGGCCTACAAGTACCTGCTGGGCCTGCGCATGGAACGCGGCCCGCTGGGCGAGGACGTGGCGACGGAAGAGCTCAAGAAGTGGTGGGCGGAGCGATCGGCGGCCCAGGGGTAGCTAGACGTGGGTCGGGTCGAAGAGGGCACTGACCGACTCACCGCTGTGGATCCGCCGCACCGCTTCCGCGAACGCCGACGCCACGCTGATCACCGTCAGCTTGTCGTGTGCCAGGAGCCCGGTCGACGGCACGGTGTTCGTCGTGACGATCTCGACCACGTCGGGGTCCGCGGCGATCCGGTGGACCGCGTCGTTCGCGAAGATGCCGTGCGTGCAGGCGATCCGGACCGTGCGCGCGCCGTGCTCGCGTAGTAGGTCGAGGATGGCGATGATCGTCGACCCGTTGGCGATCTCGTCGTCGAGCACGATGATGTCGCGCCCGGTGACGTCACCGATCAAGGACGTGATCTCGACCCGGTCGCCGTCGAACCGCTCCTTGGCGGCCGCCGCGACGGGAACACCGAGCATCTTGGCAAAGGCTGACGCGCTCTTCGCGTTGCCGAGGTCGGGGGAGACCACGGTGGCCTTCGACAGGTCGCTCGGCAGGAAGTGCGCCGCCAGCTCGCGGAGCGCGTTGAGCTGATCGGTCGGTACCCGGAAGAACGCGTGTACCTGCGGCGCGTGCAGCGTCATCGTGAGGATGCGGTTCACCCCTGCCGTCTCCAGGAGGTCCGCGACGAGTCGACCACCGAGCGAGATCCGCGGCGCGTCCTTCTTGTCCGAGCGGGCATACGCGAAGTGCGGCATGACGGCGGTGATCCGTGCCGCCGAGGCGCCCTTGGCGGCGTCGATCATCAGCAGGAGCTCCATCAGGCTCTCCTGCGCCGGAGTCACCACCGACTGGACCAGGTAGACGTCGCGCTCACGGCAGTTCTCGAGCAGCTGTACCTGCAGGCAGTCGTTCGCGAAGCGCTGGATCTTGATCGGACTCAGCGGAACGTCGAGAGCAGCGCACATCTCGTGAGCGAAGCGCTGACCCCCGGTACCCGCAAAGACCCGCACCTCGGCCATGGCGGAAGTCTACGGAACGCCGAGCCGACGCGCCTAGGCACGAGACGGCATCATGTGGTTGATGAGCCTCACCGACTGGCAGACCTGGGACCCGTTCGTCGACGCCCTCCGCCGCTCCGCGCCGCCTGGGACGGACGTCAGCGAGTTCGTCGGCTCGGTCGGCCGCGGTGCATGGCAGGGCACGTACCTGGACGACGGCGACGCCGACGTCCGCCGTGACCACTACCGCACGCTCGCCCGCGAGGCCGCTCGGACCGGCGGCCCCGGACCCAAGGCCGCGCTCGACGACGCGTTGCGCGAGATCGCCGCGCTCACACCGGACACCCCGCAGCACGTGCGGGTCGCCGCCGCCGCGCGCCCCGATGACGACGTGGTCGAACTCTTCGCACTGCCGTCCGCCGTGGTCTCGGGGCCGGTCGCTCCCGTGCTCGAGGTGGTGCTGGAGCCCGGGGCACTTCCCGCGCAGTACCACGCCACGATCGTCCCGCCGTCGAGCGCCGCCGTGGCGCCGTCGGCCGATCCGGACGCGGTCGCGCGCGTGATCGCGGAGCGGATGCCCGACGCCGTCGGCGCGACACCCGACGAGATCGCCGCCGCCGAAGCGGACCTGTCCGGGGCGCGCCTGCCGGACGAGGTGCGCGCGCTGTACGCGACGGCCGGCTCCGGCAACCTGAGGCTCCCGCCCGAGGAGGGCTGGTTCGGCGGGTTCGAGATAGTCCCGCTGAGGGGAAGCTTCCTCCGGGAGGCGTTCCTCCCGGCCGCCCGCTTCAGCACCTGGACCGCGGACGCCGGCACGTTCGCCCCGGAGGACCCGTCCGGCCGGGTGCAACCGGCGATCGGTTCGCCGCTCTGGTTCCCCGTGGGGACCGACGGCGCCGGGAACGTCTACGCCGCCGACCTCGCACCAGGAGTGAACGGGTACGTGGGCCAGGTGGTGCTGCTCGATCACGAGATGCGCGCCGGGGCGGTGTACCGGGCGGCGAGCCTGGCGGCGCTGCTCGTCGGGCGGGAGGAGAGCTCGGCGCGACCGGAGCAGGGGCCGGGCCCCGTGGCACCAGGTCTCGACAGGCTCGACCAACGGAGCGGGCTCGACCAGCGACGAGAGCCCGACCAGCCCGCCGAGTTCCTCAACCTGGATCCGGCCGGCTGGGCGGAACGGCTCGACGCCGGGACCGTGCCGGACACGCTCAAGGCCGCCGGACTGGTGCCCGATCCAGCGCGCCCGCCGGCGCTCAGCGCGACGATCACCGTGGCGAACAGGCTGCTCGACCTGCGCGGCCTGGAGCCGATAGCGGTCAACCGCGTGACGCGGCCCGAGTCCAAGGGCCTCCTCGACCGGATCTTCGACCGGTAACGCACCGGGCCGAGGGCGCGAAGGAGGGCGGGAACCCTGTCCCGGGTTCCCGCCCTCCTCATGCCCGCGGCTCCAGCCTGCTCAGGTCAGTGACCGCCGCTGAACTCACCGTCGTTCTCCGGACGCTTGATCATCGCCGCCAGCCCGATGGTCGCTGCCATCAGGAGGGCGCCGATACCGAAGGCCAGACCCGCACCGCTGGCCATGGCGTCCGCGGTGGCCGTCCCGGAGTCTTCGAGGGCCGTCCGCCGGATGGTCATGATCGCGATGAACAGTGCGACACCGGCTGCGCCCGCGACCTGCTGCACCGTGTTGATCGTCGCCGAGCCGTGTGAGTACAGGTGCGGCTCGAGCACCCCGAGGGCGGCGCTGAACAGCGGCGTGAACACGGAGGCCAGCCCGATCATCAGCAGGATGTGCGCGCCGAGGATGTAGTACAGCGGCGTCGTGGGCGTGAGGAACGCGAACGCCCCGATCGCCACGGTGACCATCGCGGTGCCGGGGATCATGATCGGCCGCGGGCCGAACCGGTCGTACCACCGACCGACGACCGGGCCCAGCAGACCCATCGCCACACCGCCGGGCAGCATGAGCAGACCGACGGTCAGCGGCTCCATCCCCACCGCCCTCTGCAGGACGAGCGGCAGCACGATCATGGTGCCGAACATCGCCATCATCGAGATCGCCATGATGACGACCGCCAGGCGGAAGTTGGACTGGAGGAACGTGCGCAGGTCGAGCAGTGCGGAGTCGGTGCGCTGTCGCGCGATCTGCCGCCAGATGAACAGGCCGAGCACCGCGATGCCGACAACGAGCGGGATCCACGGGTTGATCAGCGCGGGGGTCTCCGCGGCCTCACCCAGGCCCGACAGGCCCCACACCAGACCGCCGAAGGCAACGAGCGCGAGCAGCAGGGAGAGCGGGTCCAGGTGCTGCGTCTCGCGGTTGGAGACGTCGCGGATCCACAGGATGCCGGCGGTCAGAGCGAGCAACGAGATCGGCAGCACGACACCGAACACGCCACGCCAGCCCAGCGGCTCGAGGACGACCCCGGACAGGGTCGGGCCGAGCGCCGGCGCCAGCGCGATCACGAGCGTCACGTTGCCCATGACCCGTCCGCGCATGTGCGCAGGAACGATGCTCATGATGGTGGTCATGAGCAGCGGCAGCATGATGGCCGTCCCGGTCGCCTGCACGACGCGGCCGGTCACGAGGAGCGCGAAGCCCGGAGCGACCATCGCCAGCGCGGTGCCCACCGTGAAGAGCGACATCGCCAGCAGATAGGCACCACGGGTGCCCAGCCGGTTGATGAGGAACCCGGTCGCGGGGATGACCACGGCCATCGTCAGCATGAACGCCGTGGTGAGCCATTGGCCTGTCGCCTCAGTGACGTTCAGGTCGGCCATGATGGGCGGCAGCGCCACCGACATGGTCGTCTCGTTGAGGATGACGGTGAACGCGCTCGCCATGAGCAGCGCGATGACACGGAAGTGACCCGGACCGAGCTTGTCGGTCCGTGACGGGACAGGGGCGTCGGCCGGGGCGTCACCGGCTGCGGGCCGGTCGGTCGGTCGGTCGTTCACATGGTCGGATGTGTCGATGATGTCGGTACTCATAGGCTTGCCCTCTCGGTACGGTGCGCGCGGGCCGAGATCGAGAGCGACATTGCACACGACCTACGTCTAAACGACGCCGGATCATCGTCGGGTATTCCCGCTGATGATCGCGACCTCTTTTTACCGACGCCTGCGGTCAGCAGAACTCATCGGTGCGCCCGCCGCCGACCCGGCAACCGTCAGTTCCCCCGCGCGCCCGTGGGTTCCACCGCGTCCGTCGCGTCGCGGGGGGAGACCGACTCCGTGACCGGTGCGGCCACGCCGAGCGTCACGCCCTGCCCGGCCATGAACGGCTCCGGATCGATGGCCTGGCCGTTCATTCGCACCTCGTAGTGGAGGTGGCAGCCCGACGACGTGCCGGCGCCCGCGGGGTCGATGCGCGAGTCGCCGCCCATGGACGCGATCTGCTGTCCGGCCTGCACCGTGTCACCGACCCGCACCAGGTTGGTGCCGGTGAGCAGGTGGCCGTACGTCGAGTCGAGTCCCATGCCGTGCTCGATGCGGATCGTGTTGCCGGTGCCCCAGCCGGTCGCCCCGGAGATCACGACGCGCCCCGCCGCTGCGGCGAACACCTGCGTGCCGCAGGACGCCGCGATGTCCTGGCCCAGGTGGTAGGTCGACGCCCCCGCGATGCCGGTGTTGCGCGGACCGAACCCGGACGCCTTGGACCCCACGGCGGGGTTGGCCCACCCGCCCGCGCCGACGGCGGCCTGCCCCACCGAGCCGGACATGCAGGGCGCACCCGCCGCCGCGCCCTGGATGGACTCCGACAGTGCCGGGAGATCCTGCTCGTCCACCCCGCTGACGAGCTGGATCACCTGAAGTGCCTGGTCCCAGTACTTCTGGTAGTGGTACGGGTCGGCGTTGCGCTGCGCCTTGTGCGCGGCGATCGTCGGCTCGAGCGTCTCCCACCCGGTGACCGCGAGCAGGCGGTCGTAGAACCGGCCGGACGACTGCACGGGGTCGAGGCGTTCCTCGACCGTCCCGTACCACTTCTGCTCCTGGAACATGCCTATCGACGACGTGAGCGTCCCGTCGGGGTTACGCACCCCGAACCGGTCGTCGCCGTAGGACAGGTTGCGCATGCCGGACTCACCGAGCGCCGTCATCACCGCGACGGCCTGGGCCCGGGCCGGCACCCCCCGTTCCTGGCCCACCTGCAGGATCACCGACGCGTTCTGGAGCTGCTCGCCCGTGAAGCCGCCGGCCGGCTTCGGCTGATCACCTGCCGGGACGACCGACGCCGACATGCTGCAGCCGTTCTGCGACTGGTTCTCGCTCACGGCGCCGCCCACCAGCACGACCATCGCGATGACCGCGGCGGGGACCGCCAGGACAGCGGCCGCCAGGACGGCCAGCACGAGCACCGCGCGCCTCGTGGAGCTGTCCTTCTTCCTGCCCCTGCCCGGCCGAGTGCTTCCCGACCGGACCGCCTGCGATGCGACACGGGTCGCGAGGCCTGCGGCACCCCGCCCGCTCACGACCCCTCCGGCGGCCTGATCTGCTCGGCGAGCCAGGGAGCCGCGCCGTCGGACCGGGTCAGGAGGACCGTGTAGGGGCCGATGTCCGTGGGCACCGCGACCTCGGCGAGCAGCGTCGACGTCTCGTCGGTGACCTCCGGGTCACCGGTCACCTCGGTCACGGGCACCAGCCGGGGGTCGACGTCCTGGTACACGGGCCGGGCCTGCGGGGTGAGCAGCGGCTCGAGCCCGTCCCACCACGCGTCCGCCGTCTGGTCGGTCGCGGCGAACGCGGCGATGGTCGCGAGCGCCGCGTCACGCGCCGCCGCCCGGACGCTCTCGTCCCAGGTCGCCTCGACCGGCTCGCTCGGCGCGGTCTCGTCGAACTCCGGTTCGCCGGTCACCTCGACGGCGGGGTCGCCCGCACCCGGATCACCCTCGACCCTCTCGGTCGCGGCCGTCTCGCTCGTGTCGTCCCCGGGAGAACCGACAGGATCCTCGAAGTCGTCCTGCTCCCGCGACATGGCGGCACCGGCACTCTCCTGCGCGGTGGGATCGACCGGGCCGCCCTCGCGCGGCCAGCCGATCCAGGTTCCGACGGCGAGGGCGACGATGGTGATCGCCACGATGACTGCTCGTTTCATCAGCGACCCAGCCCTCGCATCTGACGGCGGCCGGGATTGTGCACGATCGCCGACGGCTGCGGCCCGCCGGCCTGCGGCGCCCCACCCTGACGTGCCGCGTTGAGCGACTGGGCCAGCCGCGCGGCGCTCTGCGACCGCTCACCCCGCTTGCCGAGGTCCCGGGCGGCGCCGAGCGCCTGCTTGGCCTGCCGGGCCTTCTGCACCATGCTGAGCGCCCTGGAGGCACCGACCGCGGCGCCGGACGTACCACCGCTCGCGACCATGGCTCCCGCCTGCAGCGCTACCGACGTCCCCGTGCGGCGCGCGCTGCCGAGCCGGTCGTTGAGGCGCTCGCCGGCGGTCGGCGGCAGGTGCGGGCTCGGCTCGTTCGACGGCTTCTCACCGGCGTTGGCCCCGTCCGGCAGAGGCTCGGTGCCAGGGCGGCCGCCGTCGGGCGACCCGTCCTGGACGGTACGCGCGGCAGCGGTCCAGGCGTTGCCCCCACCGGCACCGCCACCGCCGTCGTCCGTGCCCGCCGGGACGCCGTCGGGCCCGACCGGCTGCCCGGGGGCGCCGATCCGGATGGGGACCGTGCGGTTGTCGTCGCCCGCCGCGCCGCCGGACGCCCCGCCCGTGGTGCTGCCGACCGAGCCGCTGCCGGGGGTGCCGTCCATCGTGGACGGCCCGGCGGCCTGGATGTCGTTGCCGTCGATCTGCACCCCGTCCCCGTTCGGCTTCACGGGTGCCGGGCCGATGCCGACGCCTGCCCACTCCTTCGCCTTGTTGTAGCGGTCGCGCCACTTCGCGGTGCCGTCCCAGGGCATCGCGGCGGGCTCGCCCACCTGGGAGGGGACGCCGGCCGCCGCGAGCTTGTCGGCCAGCGCGCGCAGGCCCTGCCGCACGCTCGCCCCCATCAGCACGTAGAAGACCGCACCCGCGATGACCAGCGTGTTGAACAGGTACAGGCGCACGAGGAACGGCAGGCCGCTCGTGGCGTCGTAGAAGCCGAGCAGCATCTTCATCCACGCGACCAGGAACATGGTGGCCATCGCGACGAGGATGCAGCCGAAGCCCACGCTCGCGAACGTGCGGAACAGCTGGGCGCGGGTACCGCTGGAGATGACGCCGACCGGCAGTTGCCACAGCAGCTTGATCGCCGACCAGCCCAGCAGCAGCACCGCGAAGATGGTGCCGCCGACGATCACCACGGACAGCAGCAGGAAGACGAAGCCCGTGGTGAGCAGGCTGAGCGTCGAGACGACGGTGCCGGCGTCGACGGTGGACGCCGCCTCGTGGTAGGCGTCGTCGCAGCCCCCGATGGCGTCGACGGCATTCTCCCGGCCGACGTTCTCGGTGTACGTGTCCTCGCAGCCCGTGCCGTCGATGACCGTGCCGTAGTTGATGATCTGGTGCGGCGCGCGCAGCAGGGTGTCCACGAGCTGGCCCTTGAGGCCGTCACGGATCACCGTGGAGTCCCGCTGGAAGGACGCACCCTCGGTCGCGAAACCGGTGGCGATGTCCATGCCGGCGTTCCGCGACTGCATGATGACGCCCTGCTCACCGCCGATCGTCGCCATCGGGTTGGCGAGGAACCCCGTGGCCAGGGCGGCGATGAGACAGCCGATCAGCAGCTCCATGAACCCGCCCGCGTACCGGCCCTTGAGCAGCCAGAAGCCGACGACGAACGCCAGGATGATCAGCATCAGGTTGAGCAGGCCGATCTGCGCGATCATGCCCTGCACGATGATGCTCAGGCCCGCCAGCGGCGCCAGGATGTAGCCCAGCCAGTCCATGCCGAGCACCCAGTCGAGCACCCAGATCTGCACCGCGACCATGTCCCGGTACCAGACCCAGAACATGCCCGCGAGGGTCGAGAAGATCTCGGAGTCGACGTTCAGCGGGTTCCACGGTGAACCCGTGTCCCACTGCAGCATGAACCGGTCGACGGCCACGCCCTGCGTGTCCTCCAGGTTGAGCCCACCACCCGGGTCGGCGACCGGAAGAGGTGCTAGCCGGTTCATGCCCCGATCACCGCGCCCGTGGAGCTCGTCGGGGTCGTCTTGACCGTCTCGGCGCGCTTGTCCACCAGGGGTGCCATGACCTTCGCCCGGCCGTACCGGGCCTGGAAGTCCCGGATCAGGCACTCACCGCGGCGCTCCTCGACCACGCCGACGGCGGCGTCGGTCACCGGGGCGGTGCCCTCGGTGATCAGCTTGACCAGGCCCTCGTCCACCGGTGAGTCGGTCGACAGGCCGTGCAGCCAGCGCAGCCCGCGCCGGGCGAGGTTGGCGTCACGGTGCCGCAGCAGCACGCGGAACGGGATCAGTCCGCGCACCACCTCGTTGCCGAAGTCCTCCTCGGCGTCGTGGCTGCCGAGCAGGAGAGCGGCCTTGTGCTTACGACCGTCACGGATAAACGTACCGATCTCCTCGGCGGCCTCAGGTGACGACATGGTCTTCGACGCCTCGTCGGCGGCGAAGATGTCGAGCCGTGAGCGGTCCGCGAAGCAGCGGTACCGCGCCAGTGACGCGATGAGCGCGAACGTGGCACGGCCGAACACCTTCTCCGCCTTGAGCTCGGCGAACAGGTGCCCGTGCTCCATGTCGGCCCGCGAGGGCAGCTGCATCTTGTGGGTGTGCAGCACGATCGCCGGCGAGCTCAGGTCGAGCGGCGGCAGCGAGTCGTCGAACAGGGCGCGCCCGAAGTCGAGCTCGGAGAAGATCCGCATCTCGTCGGCGAGCATCTTGGCGCCCGGGTACTCGCAGTCCACCTCGAGGTGCCGCGCGAGCGAGCCGAGCGAGGTGATCTTGTTGCGCCACATGTACTCGGTCTGCAGCACCTTGGACAGCAGCACGTTCTGCTCGGACTTGGTCTGCACCGACAGCAGCACCGTGATGAAGGCCCGGGCGACGCGCGGGGCCTGCGCGGGCGGCAGGATCCGCAGCGGGTCCAGGGACACCGTCGCGTCCTCGGAGATCTCCACGACCTGGGAGCCGGGGATCTCGGACACGGCGATGCCCCACTCGCCCATCTCGGTGTGGTCCACCGCCATGAGCGTGGCACCCATGTCGACGTTGTCCATGGCCACCGTCTTCATCGAGACACTCTTGCCGGAGCCCAGCTCGCCCACGAAGCCCATGGCGAGCGCGACGTCCAGCTTGTCGGTGGCTCCGGCCAGGTTCACGAACACCGGGTTCGGCCGGGCGGCACCGTTCGAGATCTCCAGGGCGAACAGCGCGCCGGACGTGTCGCCCAGCTCCGTCGTCGCGAACGGTACGGCTGCCGAGAACGCCCGCGCCGTGGTGATCTGCGAGTACTCCCGGACCGCCCGCGGTGTCGGCATGCCGGGCAGGGTGGCCTCGAAGAGCGTCGGCTGGATGGTGGGGTCGGTACGCAGCGAGAACTGCATGGCGGCGAAGTACTTGGTCAGGTCGCGGGCGTCGTCGAGCGCCTGCTCCGCCGTATGTCCGGAGACGGTGAACATCGTGGTGGCGTCGACCTCGACCTCGAGCTCGTCGGCGTCCATCACCGCCTGGTACTCGCCCAGGGCACGTGCCGTCGTGTCCAGGGACGACCCGGCGCGCTCCTCCTCGGAACGCTGGTCGAACTGGTCGTTGAGGGTGCGCACCGCTCGCCGGTTGCGGTTGGTCACCTCGTCCCGCGAGCGCACGGTCATCCGGATCGCCCAGTCGCACGGCACCCCGGACTCGTCGACGCGTCCTATCCACTCGCACCCTGGGTACACGATCCCGCCCGACGGCGTATCGCTCACCACGAGCGTCGTCTGGTACGAGGCGAGCTCGGGGTTGGTCGGGTCGAGCACCTTGACGTAGGGCCGCTTCAGGATCTGCAGCGGGCCCAGCTTCTTCTCGGAGTCGGTCTGCCCGGCCGGATCCACCAGCGCGGACGGCAGCACGGACGGGCCGGACAGGTGCATCTCGGCGTCCAGTGACCCGTCGACCGGTACCGCCGTGTCCAGGCCCAGGCCGCGTTGCATCGCGTGCCCGAACATCCACGCCATCTCGGCGACCGTCGCCGGCCGCGGGTCGAACGCCGAGGGCATCTCCTTGCGCAGCGCCTCCGCCTGCGCCGCCCGCTCGCCGATCGCGTGCCGGCCGGGCACGGAGCGCGGCATCATCAGCGTGTCCTGCAGGGTGGTCCAGCTCGCGCGCAGCGGCTCCATGAACGCCTTCGCGCCCGGGTTGGCCAGCGGCGCGGCGATCCAGTGGACCCGGCGACCGATCGGGATCTGCTCCAGGAAGTCGAGGGTGGCCTCGCACTCGGCGGCCCACGCCTCGCGCTCGGTCAGGTCGACACCCTCAATCATCGAGAGCACCACCGACGCCGGGTCGGTGGCCGCCGTCAGGCCGAGGTGCAGCGACTCGCCGCGCAGGGCGCGGTAGAGCGCCGTGTGGTGCCGGCGCGCGGCGTGCTTCTTGTCGTCGGGCTGGAATGCGTACGGCACGGGGGACACGCGCCAGACCGCCCACACGGTCCCGGTGCGGGTCCACATGAGGCCGTCGGTCAGGGCCGAGATGTGGCTCAGCATGAGGGCTCAGTCCTCTCGCGGGGTGGTGGGGGCGTTGCCGTCGTCGTTCTGCAGCTTTCCGGCGAGCAGCTGTCCGACGCCGGTGAGGTTCGCCGTCCTGCGCTCGGGCGTGGTCGCCGCGACGGTCGCTGCCGCCGCTGCCCAGTCCGCGGGCGAGCGCTTGTCGGGGAACGGGCGCGGCTCCTGGGCGGGCGCCGGCCGGAGCTGCCTGCCCTCGATGGTCGCGTCGGCCGGCCCCCGCCCGGTCAGCTCCGGTAGGAGCTCGGTCGGGATCGGCCGGACCATGGCCGGGGGCTGTGGCTCGGCGGCCCCGGCCGCTGCTGCGGCCACCGGCCGGACCTGCTCGGCAGCCCGCTCGGTGCGGGACGGCCCGGCGGTCTGCCGCGGTACCGCGACCATGACCCGATGGGTCATGAGACGCGGCTTGGGCAGGGCGACCTGCCCGCCGACCAGCCGCCCCGGGCTGGAGGTCAGGTTCATCGCGTCCATGACGAACGCGACGGGGTTACGTCCGCTGCTCGGCAGCTTGCCGGTGGCCCAGACCACGCCGACGACCACGCCGACGGCGACCGCTATGTTCATGAAGCCACCCAGCTGTGCCCACAGCGGAGCGGTCTTCCACAGCGCGAACGCCACCACGGCGCCCGCCCCCACCTGAGTGATCGTGTACGGGCCGCCCCAGATGCGCCCGCCGCTGGGTAGCTTCCCCACCAGCATGGGGATGCGTCGGGCCTTCGTGTAGAACTTCGCGGTCTCGGTCACCGGACACCCTCCTCACCACATGCCGGGCGCGCGGACGCGCCCGCCTGACCAACCCTGTGCCGTGCCCTCAGCGTCCTGCCCATGTGCCTGGCCCTGTCGGCCTACCGGCCGTCAGAGAACGGTCTGCGTGTTCACGATCGCCGGAGCGGAGTCGAACTCGTCCCGGGCGAGGTCGGAAGTGACGTTGATGCCCCCGTTCACGAGCCACAGGACAATGCCGCCGACGATCGCTGACATCAGGATCGCCGCGATCGACATCTTGGTCTTCACCGCCGTGATGACGACCATGAGGATGACGACGACGAAGGTCACCGACTCGATAGCACTCTTGACCTCCTCTGACTTCACGGTGATGAGGTCAAGGAAACCGCCGCTGGCCATAACGATCTCGTTGATCATGGTTCTCTCCTTCGCTCCCCGGCGGTGCCGGGGTCGATCGTGCCGGATGGCGTCGTGTCGATACGGACGGCCGGCTCAAGGCCGGCCACCTCCCAGCGGCCGTCTCGCGCGACGAGCGTGAGAACGTACTGGGCGGTGGTCTTGTTGCCGTCGAGCCGCGTGAGCTCGGCGGTGATCAGGGCATGCGTACCGTCGTCGTCGGCGGGGTCGTCGACGACCTCGTGCGAACCCTTGATGCCCGTCACGGCGACTGCCGCGTACGGGGCCGGGGTGATCGCCGAGATCGACGTGCCGGGCCGGAGGTAGCGCGTGATCTCGCCGTCGCCGGCGATCATGGCCGCGAGGAATCCGGCGGCGGACTGACCGGCGGCGGACGTCGGAGAGATGGTCTCGGAGTAGTCCAGCTCCGGCGGTTCGGCCACGGCGGCGGGTCCGGAGACGGGTGAGGGTAGCGCGAGGGCGGTCACGGCCAGGTCGGCGCCGGACCACTTGGTGTCCGCACGTTCGACCAGGACCGGCACCTGGAAGTAGCGCCGCACCCAGACGAGCGGCACCTCCGCCTCCTCGTCGGCCTTGGCTCCGCCGCCCGCGGGCGGGGGCGTCGAACCGGGTGCGGGTTCCGCGACGTCGACGCCCACGGTCACGGACCACACGCCGTCGTCGGCGGGCTCGATCTGTGCCACCGACGAGTCGCGGATGGTCAGGCCCTCCTGGGGGAGAGAGCCGACCGGGGCGTTCGTCAGGGAGGTGAGGAGCTGCTGGTCGTCGCTGTCGGCCCGCAGCCAGGTCTCCACGAGCTCGACCGCCCGCTCGTTCGCGGCGGCCTCCTCGGTGGTGCTCGTCACATCGGACGCCGTGGAGACGGGGGCGGGCGCGGGCCGCAGCGCGGTCCACACCAGAGCGGCCGGCCCGGCCAGCAGCGCCAGCGCGAGCAGGGCACCCCAGGCCTTGGTCACCAGGGCGGGGCCGTTGGACCATTCGACAACCTGTGGGGGAGTGCTCTCGCCGTCGCCTCCGCCGCCCGACGACGGGGGAGTCGCGGGCTGGTCGATGCCGCCGGCCCAGGGCGAGCCGGTACTGGAGGCGCCGTCGGCCGGGGCGGGTAGCTCGGCCGGCTTGGCCGTCTTCTTGCCGCGCCGACGTACGAGGAGCGAACTCATCGCGTCCGCACCTCGTTCTGCAGGTCCGCGCGGATGCGCTCGCGCGCCTCACGGGCGCTGCGTACGCGGGGGCTGTCGAGCGCCTCGGTCAGGCGGACGGTCGTGTCCTCCTCGCCAAGGGGGTCCTCGGTGAGTGACGCGATGAGGTCGCGCACCACGGGCGCCACCTCGCCGCGGGCCGCGTGCACCTCGGCGGTGTCGCGGAGCAGGGACCACGTGTGGTCGAAGTCCCGTGCGTCGGGATCCGCACTGCGGACCCCTGCGCTGCCGAGGTCGGTGCTGCCGAGTCCTGCGCGGGGCGCCTGGTCGAGCTCGTCCTTGCTCATCTCGCCTCTCCCGTTTCTCCGTCTCCTGTGTCTGCTGAGCACAAATGGCAGGTCGGCAGTTCGTGTGACATCGGTGATCCCCGGGTTTTGGCCAACTGTGACGCAGGTCACACCCATCTGGAAGCAGCGGGCAACAGTGGCGGGCAACACCCCCCGGATGGACTCAGGGCTGAACGGAGGGGGGAACCGCCATGCCTGCACGCACACCTGCACCAGCAGCCGGGACGCTGATGCGCGAGCTCGACCACGACTGGGCCGACCTGGTCCGTACGCGGTCGTTCGCGACCGAGATCGAACGTCTTGCCACGCGGTTCCCGCAGATCGCGGGGCTGCGCACGAGCGAAGCGGTACAGCTCGCTCCTGACGAGGCGGACGAGGTCCTGTACGCGCTCATCGTGGAGCACGCGGGCGGCAGCTTCGCCGCCGGCCGTACCGTGCTCCAGTGCATGCTTCCCGCCGTCCGCACCATCGTGCGCCGGTCGCGCCGGCACTACCCGGACGTGCAGGACCTCGAGCAGGAGGCCGCCGCCGCGATGTGGGACGCGATCACCCACTACGACCTCGAGCGCAGCACCCGGGTCGCGATGCGGCTGCAGGGGCACACGCTGACGCGCGTCGTCGGCGACCGGGCTCCGCACGCGCGAGGTGGTCGCGCGAGCCGCGGACCGCGGGTGGCAGAGATCCCCACCGACACGAACACGCTGGCCGTCCTCGAGCGGCCGTCGACACCCGAGCCGGGTCCGGACGCGGTCTACTCGCTCGCGAGCATGTCGCTCGGCACCACGGGCGAGGTGCTCGACGTCATCGCGTGGGGCCTCGACAGAGAGGTCCTGACGCGGGACGAGTCAGCACTTCTGGCGCGGCTGTACGCGCCGGACCCCGATCTCCCGGAGTACGCCGAGCTCGGCTCGGGTCGCGGGAACTATCAGCGGCGGGTGGCCCACGAGCTGGGCATCTCGCACGCAGCCTTGCGCCAGCGGGCGAGTCGCGCAGTGCGACGGCTGGCGGAAGCCGTTCAGTCCGGTGGTCTGTCTGGGGGACAGCCGGGCGAACGGGACGGTGAGGGACGAGGACGACCGACAGGCTGAGCACTGGGGGGTGCGTGAAGCCTTGAAGTCTTCCGAAGTCACGTCATCGCGAGAGGGCCCCACCGCCAGCGGGGCCCTCTCGGCCTGTCCGGAGCAGGTCTGCCGGGAGCCTAGAGCGTGGGGGTGCTTCACAGACCCGCCACCACGTCGGACACAAAGTTCACCCCGGTCGGCCTTGGTGCATGCCAGGTCGTGGGGGACCCTCTTCTCATGGCCTGACCTGCCAAGTCAACACCACGGTTGTGGTTACGAGCCGTCAGCGGCAGATCGTTGCAAGGTCACTCAATATTCAAGTCATCTCCACAACTTTGAAGTCTTCTTGACCTAGCGGGCACACGGAACGCTGATTAGCGTTCAACCTGCCGGGTCCGCCCGAGTAGTTGAGGATTGCCTGCGGTGACACACGCGTGACACCCGCAGGAGGCCCTTGACCAGCACGGGCAGGAGCACGGTGGACACAGGCGCACGAATGGGAACCTCGATGGGTCCCGCACCGGGGGAACCCGAGGCGGACTCCGCCGACGGGCTCGGAGGAGACGGCACGGTGAGCAGTAGCACGAAGGTCGCGAACCAGGACCAGCAGGCCCGGCCCGCGACGAATGTCCAGCGACCCGCACCCCCCGGGCCGCTCAAACCGACGCGCGCCCGTCGGCGGCCGGCACTCATCGCCCTGGGCCTCGCCCTCGTGGCCCTGAGCGTGCTCGCGTCCGTGTACCTGGTCACCTCGCTCGGGCAGACCTACCAGGTGCTCGCGATCAAGGGCAACATCGCACGCGGCGCGGAGATCACACCGGCGAACATCGGTGTCGTCGAGCTGCCCACCGGGCCGACCCTGCTCAAGCCGATCCCGGCCGATGACTTCGACAAGGTGGTTGGCACGGGCATGGTCGCCACGGCCGACCTCAAGAACGGTCAGCTGCTGACGGGCGACAGCTTCACCGAGGAGCTCCAGCCCGCCGCCGGACGGTCCATCGTCGGCATCGCGCTCGCACCCAACCAGATGCCCGGCTCCGAAGGTCTGAAGGCCGGCGACGCCGTACGCGTCATCGAGACACCGGCGACCGGCGGTGAACCGCCCGCCGAGGCACCGCTCGCCATCGCCGCCACCGTGATGGGCAGCAACCCGTCGCCCCTCGGCGACCAGATGATCATCGACGTCGAGGTGCCCTCGTCGAACGCGGCGGCGCTCGCGGCTCGAGCAGCGACCGGCCGTGTGGCCCTCGTGATCGACGCCGTCAGGGCTGGGTGATCCGCGTGGCTCTCGTCGCCCTCGCCAACGCGAAGGGCTCGCCGGGAACGACGACGGCGGCCCTCGTGCTGGCGCTCCAGTGGCCTCGGCCGGTGCTCCTCGTCGAGGCCGACCTCGCCGGGTCGTCGATCCTCGCCGGCTACTTCCGTGGTCAGCTGCCGCACGACCGCGGCCTGCAGCCGCTCGCGATCGCGCACTCACACGGCGACCTCGAAGCGTCGTTCTGGGGGCAGACCATCCCGCTCGTTCGAAACGATCCGGACAAGAAGCTGCTGCCGGGCATCGTCAGCCCCCACACCGCGCCCGCCGTCGCGAACCTCTGGGGGCCGCTCGCCAACCAGCTGGTCGCGCTGGAGCGCGGTGGCATCGACGTCCTGGTCGACCTCGGGCGGCTCGGCACCGGCGGTGTCGTCCGCGAGGACCGCGAGCCGCTCGTCCGGCTCGCGGACCAGGTGCTGATCACCACCGGCTCGCGCCTGCCCGACATCGCGGTGACGCGGGAGCTGGTCAAGTCCCGCACCTCGGTGGTCGACGCCGCGGCGCGCGAGCTCACCAACCTCACCGCCCTCACCGTCGGGCCCGGCCGGCCGTACGACGCGGGCGAGATCGCGCGGACGCTCGGCCTCGGGACAGTGGGATCGCTGGCCTGGGACCCGGTGAATGCCGAGGTGCTGTCCGTGGGCTCGCCCGCGGGGCGCCGGTACTCGACGTCGCCGCTCGTCCGGTCGGCCGGACCGGTGATCTCGCGCATCCAGGACCGCACCGAGAAGCGGCGCGCCCGGTTCGCCACCGGCCCGCGCGACGGGGGCAGCGGGTCCGGCCCGCACCGTCCGCCCGAGTACGCCGACGGCGGCTCGCGGGCCGCGCAGGCGGCCGGTCAGCGGCGTGACGGCGGGGGGCGCGCATGAGCACGCCCGAGTTCCCCGACCTCTCCTCGCTGCCGATCTTCCACGAGACGGACGACAAGGCCTCCGTGCCGCCGCGACGCACCCGCGCCGGCGAGGCCGGCACCGGGCCGGACCAGCGCAACGCCCCGCCGCTGTACCGGACCCCACCCGTGGAGCAGGCCGGCGGCGTTCGCACCACCGGTGCTCCGACGACGAACGGCGGTGCACCGCACTCCGGCAACGGCACCTCACCGTGGGTCGGGGCGGTCGCCCGTGCGGGCCGGGAGTACCACGGTCAGCCCGGGAACCCGCGCCTGCGCGACTCCGAGTTCTGGCGTCAGGTCAACAGCCTGCGCGGCGAGGTCTCGGCACGGCTGACGACGGCGCTCGCGACACGCGAGCTGGACGAGGAGCAGCGCGAGGCGCTGGGCCAGGAGCTCATCCAGCAGGTGGTGCGCGACCACAACGACGCCCTGCTCTCCGGCGGACAGCGGAACTGGACGCCGGAGTACCAGGTCGAGGTGACGCGTGCGCTGTTCGACGCGCTGTTCCGCCTCGGCCGGCTGCAGCCGCTCATCGACACGCCGGACGTCGAGAACATCGAGATCACGGGTACGGCGCCCGTGCTCATGCTGATGGGCGACGGCCGCCGCACGTATGCGGAGCCGATCGCCGACTCGGACGCCGAGCTCATCGACTTCCTGCAGTTCCTCGCGGCGCGTGACCCCGCGAACGAGCGGTCGTTCACGCGCGCCAACCCGTTCCTCAACCTGGACCTGCCCGGTCGCGTGCGGCTCGCCGCCGTCGGCTGGGTGGTGCCGTGGCCGCGCGTGACCATCCGACTGCAGCGGCTGCAGTCGGTGGACCTGGAGCTGCTGCGCCGGAACAACACCATCGACATGGTCCTGGTCGAGTTCCTGAACGCCGCGGTACGGGCGCGCAAGTCCATCGTCGTCTCCGGACAGGGCCAGGGCAGCGGGAAGACCACGTTGCTGCGGGCACTCTGTGCCGGCCTCGATCCGTGGGAGTCCATCGCCACCATCGAGACCGACTACGAGCTCTACCTGCACCTCGAGCCCGAGAAGCACAAGCGGGTGGTCGCCCTGCGCACGCGCGAGGGCTCCGGCGAGATGAACACGTCGGGCCGCCGCGTGGGCGAGATCAACACGAACGTCAACGTGTACGAGTCGCTGCGGCACAACATCTCCCGCGTCATCGTGGGCGAGGTGCGCGGGCCCGAGATCGTGTCCATGTTCCAGGCGATGCAGATGGGCAACGGCTCGCTGTCGACGGTGCACGCCGACGGTGCGCGCGATGTCGTCGAACGTCTGGTCGGCATGGCCGTGCAGGACTCCACGCTCTCCGAGACGTACGCGTACCGACAGGTGGCGCAGTCGGTCGACCTCATCGTCTTCCTCCGGGTCGACTCCGGTGCCGACGGTCGTCGGCACCGGTACGTCTCGGAGGTGATCGAGGTGACTCGCGGCGAGGCCGGCAACCCGGTGGCGATCACCGACGTCTTCGAGCCCGGGCCGGACGGTCGCGCGGTGCCGAAGACGACCCCTTCGTTCCTCGCCGACCTGGAGGCCGAGGGCTTCGACGCGAGCCTCCTGAACTACCGGGAAGGGCTCTGGGGGAACGCATGACCACGCTCATCGCCGTGCTGGCCGGCCTGGGCCTGGGCCTCGGGCTGTGGTTCGTCGTCGTCGGCGCGCAGAAGTTCGAGGCGACGCCCAAGCCCGCCCGCACCACGCCGCCCTTCCACGGGCTGCTCCGGCTCTTCGGCCTGACCAAGGGCGGACCGCTCTACCCGCAGCGCAAGATACTGGGGGTCGGCGCGGCGGTGGGACTCGCGGTCGGGATGGTGACCGGCTGGTGGTCGCTGGTGCTCATCGTGCCCGTGCTGATCGTCGGCCTGCCGGCGCTGTTCCGGACCACCACGCAGTCCAACGAGGTGGAGAAGCTCACCGACCTGACCGCCTGGGTGCGGTCGCTGATCGGCGTGCTTTCGGGGGGTGCCGTCGGGCTCGAACAGGCGATCGCGGCCACCCTGCACAGCGCTGCGCCGTCGATCCGGCCGTCGCTCGCCCGGCTCGTGGCGCGCCTGGAGGCGCGCCAGCCCATCAAGCCGGCGCTCTACCGGTGGGCGGACGAGATGGACGACTACTCCGCGGACATGATCGCGTCGGCGATGATCCTGGAGTCCGACAACCGCACGGGCGCCGTGGCCCCCGCGCTCCGGCAGCTCGCCGAGTCCCTGTCCGCGCAGGCGAAGGCACGCCGCGAGATCGAGACCGAGCGCTCCACCGGCCGCGCGACGGTGCGCTGGGTGACGATCGTGACGCTCGTGGTGCTGGCCGCCACCGCGATGTCCGGGTATCTCAGCGGGTACGACTCCCCGCTGGGTCAGGTGGTAGCGGTCATCCTGTTCTGCGCCTACGTCGTCTGCCTGTTGTGGATGCGCAAGATCAGCCTCGGGCAGCCGATCCCGCGGTTCCTTCCCGACGAGCGGGAGGCCTGACATGTGGCCATGGGCAGTGACGACCGGCCTGGTCGCCGGGCTCGGTCTGTTCCTCGTCGTGCGCGAGCTGCTGCCGTCGACGCCGCGGCTCCAGTCCGCGCTGGACCGCCTGAGCGGTGACGACAAGGTGGAGCCCATCACCGTGTCCGACGGCGGTGAGCTGACCGCCACCCAGCGGTACACCCAGGTGTTCGGGGCGTGGGCGCAGCGCCGGCTGCCCGTGTCGGTGCTCGGCCGGGGCGGTCCCACCCGTGCGGACCTCGACCTCATCGGCAAGACCGCCACCGACCACTACGGCGAGAAGGCGCTCGGCGCGGTCATCGCGCTGGTCGCGGTGCCGTTCCTCGGGCTGTGCGTGGGGCTGCTGAACCTCGGCATGCCGGTGTCGGTGCCGCTGGGGGTCGCGCTCGTCCTCGCGCTCGGCGCCTGGTTCCTGCCCGACCTCGATGCGCGGGCCAAGGCGAAGCGCGCCCGGCAGGAGTTCTCCCGGGCCGTGTCGACGTACCTTGAGCTGCTCGCCATCGAGCGCATCTCGGGCGCCGGGGCCACCCAGGCGACGTTCGCCGCTGCACAGGTGGCCGGGTCGTGGCCGTTCCGGCGCATCGCCGCGGCGCTCGAACGGAGCCGGTGGGAGGGGCAGGCGCCCTGGGTGGCGCTGCGGGAGCTCGGCGAAGAGGTGCAGGTGGACGCGCTCGGCGAGGTCGCCTCCATCGTGGAGCTCGCCGGCACGCAGGGTTCGGCGATCCACGACCAGCTGCAGTCCAAGGCGGCTGCGATGCGTGACGCCCAGCTCGACGTCGAGCAGCAGCTCGCGCATGACGCGACCGTGCGCATGACCGTTCCGGGCACGATGACCGTCTTCGTGTACTTTCTGATGCTTATTTTCCCGATCGGGGTCACTATGTTTCAGACAGCACCCTGAGACGACCTCCTCCGGAGGCACTCGGATGTCACACGAGCGGCCTCTTACCCATTTGTTGAAGTCGACAGCACCCCCAGGAGTCAACATGAACCAGCACCTGAGCCAGGGCCGGTCGGTGGCGTCGCGCGCTGCCGCACGGGCTTCTTTGCGCGCGGCTGCGGCGCGTGGTCGCGTCGACGCCCTGAACACCCGCTTCGCCGAGCGGTCGGCCGAGCTCCGCCGTCGGCTGGCCGCCGGCCGTGCGGGCGAACCCGAGGACGCAGGCCTCGAGTCCATCGAGGTGGTCGTGCTGTCCGTCGTCGGTCTCGGCATCGCGATCGCGCTCGGCGCGGCGATCAAGGGTCTGGTCGACCGCTACATGGCACAGCTCGGTGGCGGTGGATAGCGCATGGACGAACGCGGTGCCGCCTCCATCCAGACCGTTCTGACGTATCCGATAGTCCTGATGCTGATCTTCGCGATGGTGCAGGGCATGCTCTACTTCCACGCACAGAACACCGCGCAGTCAGTGGCCAACGGGGCCGTCCAGGCCGCGCGCGTCGAGGGTGGCAGCGTCGACTCGGGGTATGCGGAGGCGGCCGCGCGCCTTGCTCGTGGGGGCGACGCGTTCGCCACGGTCGACGTGTCCGTGACACGCGGGGAAGAGATGGCCACCGCGCGTGTGGTGGGGCTGGCGCCGTCGATCGTGCCGGGGTTCCGCGGCCTGCGGATCGAACAGTCGGCCACCGGGCCGGTGGAGCGGTTCACCTCCGGAGCCGTGGGCCCATGACCAGCGGTCGCCGTGGAGTGGCCAGGTATCTGCTGTCCGGACGATTCCCGGTCCGGCGGCAGACGCGTGGCCGTTCGGAACGCGGCAATGTCGCCATCAACACCGCCGTCGTGTTTCCGATGCTGCTGCTCATCGGGCTGCTGCTCGTGATGGCGGGGCGGCTGGTGCTGGCCGAGGGCGTGGTGCAGTCGGCGGCGAACGAGGCGGCGCGGGCGGCGTCGATCAGCCGGACGGCGGCCGTGGCCGGCGCCCAGGCGACGTCGACCGCGACATCGACCCTGACGAACTCCGGGGTGCGTTGTGCGTCGACGTCGGTCATGCCGGCGACCGACGCGTTCGACCTGCCGCTCGGGACGGTCGGGACGATCACCGTGCGTGTCGAGTGCGTGGTCCCGCTGCGCGATCTCGGCCTGCCGGGCGCGCCCGGCTCGCGGACCATCAGTGCGACCGGCACGTCCGTGCTGGACGCCTACCGGGGGCGGTCATGATCAGGGGGGTCGGGCAGATGTGGGTGCGGCGTGTGCGGACGGCGGGTGCTCCGGGGACTGTTCCGGGGACTGCTCGCAGGACGAGGGAGCGGGGCGAGGTCAACATCCTCGCGGCGGGTATGGTGCCCGCGCTGATCATCGCCATCGGCCTGGTGGTCGACGGCGGCGGCCGGCTGCACGCCGAGGACGAGGCCGAGTACGCCGCTGAACAGGCGGCACGTGCCGCGGCGCAGCAGATCCGGATCGACCGCGCCCAGATGGGGCTGCCGCCGGAGATCGACCCCGCACGCGCGACGCAGGCGGCCGCCGACACCCTCGCGGCGCTGGACGTGCAGGGCGGCGTGACCGCCGTCAACGGTGCCACTGTCAACGTGGGCACCCAGGTCACCTACGAGACCACGTTCCTCACGTTGATCGGAATCAGCTCGCTCAGTGTCACGGCCGACGCCGAGGCGCGGGCCGTCCGCGGGATAGGACAGGAGGAGCCCTGATGAGTACCTCGACAATCCAGGGTCGAGCGGCGACGGGTGAGCCCGGCGGACCCCGACAGGGCGCGGGCGCACGCGTGGTGAGAGGGCTCGGCGCGGCGCTGCTGCTGATCGTGCTCGTCGTCGGTATCCCGGTCGGGCTGTGGATCCTCGGTGGGCCCGTCTGGACAGGACCGGTCAGCCTGAACCGGATCATCTCCGTACTCACCACGCCCGACGTGACCGGCTCCGTGCTGCTCGGGCTGGTCAAGATCGTCGGCTGGGTCGGGTGGCTGACCTTCGCCTTCGCCGTGGTGGTCGAGGTGATCGCGGCCCTGCGCGGACGTCGTTCGCCGCACGTGCGTGGGCTAGGGGCACAGCAGCGTGCCGCGGCGGTGCTGGTCGGTGCGGTGATCGCGATGCTGGTCGCCGCTCCGGCGGTGACGCCTGCGGTGGCCGCGACGACGCCGCTCGAGACCGGCGCGACCGGGACCGCCGTCTCCGCACCGGTCACACCCGGTGCCGCGACGGTCGCTGGTGCTGGTGCTGCCGGTGCCGGCGAGAAGGTGGGGGAGCGGGCCCGGGCCGACGAGGCGCCGTCGGCCACCTATACGGTGCAGCCGGGCGACTCGCTGTGGCGGATCGCCGAGCAGACTCTCGGTGACGGCGCACGGTTCAAGCAGATCGCCGACCTCAACTACGGCGTGCCACAGGCCGACGGCGGCGCGCTCGACGCCGGCAACTGGATCGAGCCGGGCTGGGTACTGAGGCTGCCGGCGGGTGCGGTCTCGGCCGATGCCGGGGTCTCGCCGACCTCGGTCGGCCAGGCCGAGGACACCGGCGAGGACCCCGTCGGCATCGCGCCCTCGAAGAGCGCGGGCGACGGCACGCGCGAGCGGGCCGGGTCCAGCGACCCGGACGGCACCGTCGACGTGCACAAGCGTGGCGCGTCGCCGTCGGCGGAGGTCGTCGTCGAGTCGGGCGACACACTCTGGGGCATCGCCGAGGAGGAACTCGGCGACGGGACCAAGTACCCGGAGGTCTTCGAGGCCTCGCGAGGCACCGAGCAGCCAGGCGGCGCCAGGCTGACCGACCCCGACCTCATCCTTCCGGGCTGGACCGTGACGGTCCCGGGCGCGGAAGGGTCGAGGCCGGACGCCGGAGCCGAGGGCGGTTCGCGGGCCGACGACGCGGCGGAGCGCTCGCCGGGTGCCGGCGAGCGGGATGACAAGCAGGGCGCCGGGAAGGGCGACCAGGCTGACCAGCCGGCCGACCAGGGGGCCGACGAGGCCGACGAGTCGGACGAGTCGGCCGGCCCTGCGGAGTCGGAACCTGCGCCCGAGGGCGCAGGGGCTGACGAACCGGGTGCCGCGGAGTCCGCCGCCGGTGCCGCCGGGCTGCCCCAGAAGAAGGATCCGCCGGCCCCCGTTCGGCCCGAACCGGAGCAGACCGAGGCCGAGGAGCCCGAGCAGTCCGTACCGACCACCGAGGTGACGCCGGAGGGCGCCGTCGAGGTCGAGCCGGAGGACATCAAGGAGCCGGGCGGCTCAGGGAACGACATGGTGGAGCCGGGCGGCGGGGCCGGAGAGCCCTCGGACGAGCAGCCGGCCGGCGAGGCGCCGGCCACCGTGCAGCCGAACCGAGCCGGCCAGAACGCGGGACCCAAGGCGCCCAGCGGCGACCGGGACGAATCCGGGCAGGGCGGCGCTGGGCAGAGCGGATCCCAGCAGGAGCGCGCCGACCAGCCCGGTCCCGGCGACGCCGGCACCGGAGCCGCCGGTATCGGCAAGCCAGGGAACCAGGAGCCGACTCCCGAGAAGACCGCGGAGGGCAACCTCGTCCCGCAGGCCCCGCCCGCGCCGCGGGAGACGACAGGGCCCCAGTTCGACGAGGTCACTCCCGAGGACCTCCGGAACGAACTCGACCTCGGGGCGGGGCAGTCCGCTCCGCACGGGCGCGGGCCGGGTGAGTCGATCCCCGGTGAGAACCTGATCGCCGACGACCTGCTGCCGCAGGACGAGCCTGCCGCCGCGGAGACCGCGCCCGGCAGCGGCACCACGTGGGGTAACGGGCCGGCGTCGGACCGCGAGCAGCCGGCCGAGACCGGCGCCGAGGCCCCGGTCGAGGAACAGGCCCCCGTGCCCGGCTCCGACGGGAGCGCCACCTCCGAGGGCGGTGCCGTCACCGAGGAGGTGCTCCCCGACGAGCTCGCAGGGGACGAGCCGGTCGTCGGCGACAACGCACCCGAGGTCGCCGTGGAGACATCTCCGCCGGTGGAAGCCGCGGCGCCCGTGGAGAGCTCGGGAACAGGCCGGGCATCCGCCGTCGACCCGGCATCCGTGCCCGTCGACGTGGCCGGTGCCACCACCGCACGTCCCGCGGCGACGGTCGGAGCAGCGGCCGAGGTCGCCGAGGACGGCACGTCCCTCCTCGACTCGGCGTCCGGGGTCGTGTCCGACGTCGTCGACGACCTCGACGAAACGGTAGGGATCCGCACGGCGGCCGGCGTGGGCGGGCTGCTCGCAGCGGGACTGATCGCGCTGGTCGCCGTGAAGCGGCGGCGGGTGCACAAGGGCCGGGCGTCCGGTGAGACCGTCGTCGTACCGGGACCGGACACCCCCGCGGGTGCGCTCGAACGCGACCTGCGGACGGTCGAGGACCCCTTCGGTCGCAGCCAGGTCGACCGCGCACTGCGCAGCCTCGCCCGGTGGCACCGCGAACGCGGCCTCCCGCTGCCGGGCGTACGCGTCGCGCGGCTGAAGAGCGGCGAGTTCGTCGAGCTCTACCTCGAGCGGGCGGCAGACCTGCCCGAACCCTGGGCCAGCACCACCGACCGGTTCGTCTGGCAGCTCGCGGCGGGCGACGCCGACGCCGCGGCCCAGGTCGGTTCGGTCGTCGAGCCCGTCGAGAGCGACGACGGCGAAGCGCCCTACCCGGCCCTCGTCACCGTCGGCCATGACGACGAGGACACGCACCTCATGCTCGACCTCGAGAACCTCGCGTGCCTCGACATCCGCGGCACGGACGCCGCAGCGCAGGCGACGCTCGCGGCGCTCGCGGTCGAGCTGGCGACGAGCCTCTGGGCCGACGACCTGCAGGTCACCGTGGTCGGCGCGCTCGGTGAGCTGCCGGGTGTGGTCGACACCGGCCGGGTCCGGCACGTCTCCAGCCTCGCAGGCATCATCCGGGAGCTGGAGGCCCGCGCGGCCGACGTCGACCGGACGCTCGCCCAGGTGGGCGCCACCTCGGTCGCCGATGCGCGCGGTCGAGGGCTGGCGACCGACGCCTGGACGCCGGAGATCCTGCTCGTGGGGGAGCGGCTCGGCCTGGTCGAGCGCGCCAAGCTCGAGAGCCTGGTCGAACGGGTTCCGGGCGTGGGGATCGCCGCCGTGACCTCCAGCGCGGAGGTGGGCGACTGGGTGCTCGACCTGACCGGTGAGCTCACCAACGGCGATACCACCCGCGGCATTCTCATGCCCGCCTACATCGCGGTGCGGCCGCAGCAGCTCGACGCCACCACCTACGCACAAGCCTTGGCCTTGCTGGCCGAACCCGGGACCGCCCCCGGCCCCACCTGGAGCCGTTCGATCGATCGCACCGAACCGACGCTGGAGGAGATCCCGATGGATGCTGTCCGCGCCGGTGCCGCGGATTCTGACGTTGCGGTCGGTGAGCCGGACGGCGATGCGCCGTCGCCCAGCTTCGGGACGGGTAACGGGGGTAGTGGCAACGGCGGGGGTTCGGCGCCGAGGCAGCCCGAGAGGTTCTCGCCGTGGGCGACGGCGGCAGTGAGCGTCGCGACGCCGCCGCTGGGTACGCCGGTCGTCTCGGACCCGCGGGCCCCGCGGGTCGAGCCGGTCGAGACCCCGCAGGTCGTCGAGGCGCCGATCGTGCGCGTGCTGGGCAGCGTGGAGCTCGCGGGGACGACGGGTGTCGAGCTGCCGTCCACGCACCAGCGGCAGGCGACCGAGCTGATCGCGTTCCTGGCGTTCAACCCAGGTTCGCGCGGTTCGGACATCTCGAAGGCGCTGTGGCCGTCGCGCGAGCCGAACCTTGCGACCCGGCGTTCCGCGGTCTCGCGGGCGCGGCGCTGGCTGGGGACGGACGAGAACGGCTTCGAGTACCTGCCGCGCTACTGGTCGGCGGACGACGGCGGCCAGGCCGACCTCGAGTCCGCCGGATACCGGCTGCGCGGGGTCAGGACCGACTGGCACATCTTCTGCGACCTGGTCGGTCCCGACCTCACGCAGACCCCCACGTCGGACCTGCTCGCTGCCCTGGACCTGGTGCGGGGCCGGCCGTTCGAGGGTGTGGCGCTGCGCAAGTACGTGTGGGCGGAGCAGCTGATGCACACGATCTCGTCGGGCGTCGTGGACGTGTCGCACGAGGTCGCGCGCCGCGCGCTGCTGGCGGGCGACGTCGCGATGGCACGGCACGCGTCGCAGGTCGGCCGGCTGGCCGACCCTGTGGACGAGCGCTCGTGGCGCAACGGGATCCGCGCGGAGATCGCCTCCGGGCGGCGGGACGCGGTGGGCCGGCTCGTCGACCGGCTGCGTGACCACCTGGAGCAGCTCGCCATGGAGCCCGAACCGGACACCGAGGAGCTGCTGGCGCAGGTGGATGAGCAGGACCGCCGTCGCGAAGCGGACGCGGGCCGGTCGCCGCGGGGCTGACCCGCCGTTGGCCGAGCCGGTCGAGACCCATGTCTTGACCGGCTCGATCCGCGCCACCCGACGACACCCCCAAGTCGTTCCCTCCCTCAGTGCCGGGCATGCGGACCTCCCCTTCGATCGGCTTGACGCGGACGGAAAGGGTCGGAGGTTTCTGCGGGATCGCCCGGATGATTCCGTATGGCGAGGCTGTACCGCCCGCTGGTCGAGCTTGTCGAGACCGGTTATCCACAGCACCCACTTTCCGGATCGTGCTGGCCCGGCTAGCGTCATTCCCGGCTGTTGCGGATACGCAACGGTGGGGCGTGAGCGGCAAGGGGGCGCGAATGGATGGCGCGGCGATGCGTATTGCGGGGCTGTTCGTGGTTGTCGGTCTGGCCTTGTCGGGCTGCACGGGTTCGAGCCCGGATCCTGAGGTGACCGCTTCATCGACGGGGAACTCGACCGGGGATTCGACGCCCGCGGTGTCCGCGAGCCCGTCCCCGTCGGTGCCGACCAAGCCGGAGCGTCCGGACGCGATGGAGCGTGACGACGCAAAGGGTGCGGCTGCGGCTGCGGAGTACTTCATCGAGCTCTACCCGTACGTGATGGCTACGGGCGATACCGAGGAGTTCGAGGCGATGTCGCATCGGGCTTGCGGGTTTTGCGATGACGCGCTGGAGCAGGCCAAGCGGATCGAGGAAGGTGGCTGGGTCTATACGGGTGGGGGTTCGACACTCTCGCTAACACAGGCCTACGAACGGGACGAACTCACAGGGATCTACCCGCTGGATGTCGAGATCTCACAGGAGTCATCCCAGATTTCCGAAATCGGTGGCCCCCAACTCGACTCCGTAGAGTCGAAGGTGTTCGATCGCCGAATCGAGATGGGTCTTCGTAGCGGTGAATGGGTGGTCGTGACAGTCACTCCGATCCCGGAGGCGGACCGATGAATCTAGCGACTGCCCTCGTTCTTGCCATAGCAATGGCATACCCGCCCGGAGGCCTAGGCGATATAGAAGGCCAGAGTCGCGAAGACGCGGTGCGGGTGTCTGCCGAATTGCCGACGCAGGTTGTGCAGCAAAGTCCGGGCGACGGCCAGCGATGGTCGGCTGTGTCCCGGCCGCCGCCCGTGCGCCAGTGGCGCGTCACTCCCGCCATGTGCTTCCTGCGTGACCTCAGCGGTGCTACCGCGTTCGCCGAATCCTGCGACGAGGGCCATCAGCTCGCCTACGCCGGGATCGAGTGCGAGGACGGCGAGCAGCCGGTCGGCGCCCTGTTCGAGCAGCGGCGCGAGGCGGGCGGTTGGTCGGATGCTTCGCTGGTCGAGGAGGAGTCCTGCTTGGCGGAGCGTCGTCAACAGGTCGACCTGCCAGCGGCGGCGGCGCGTGCATTCCAGGAGATGCAGATCGCGCCGTCCGAGGTGAACGTGCAGCCACCGGACGGATGGACCCTGGTCAACGTCGACACGATTGCCTTCACTGAAAGCCAACCCCGCACAATGAGTACCAGTCTGTTCGGCATACCCGTCGAAATCAGGGCTGTGCCGAGCACCTACTCGTGGGACTTCGGCGACGGATCAGCACCTTTTGTCACCACTGACCCTGGTTCCCCATACCCGGCACACACGGTCGCGCACGCCTATGCGAAGCAGGGATCGGCGACCATCTCGCTCACCACCACATGGCATGGCCAGTTCCGGTTGGCCGGCGAACCGACCTGGCATGACGTCGTGGGAGAGGGGACAACGGTGTCGTCGTCGGGCAGCCTGGAGATCTTGGAAGCGAGAGCGCGTCTGGTGGAGGACCTGTACGGCGGCTGACCCGATAGTCGCTTCGCCCCGATGCCTCAAGGCGCCTTCGGTGACGCCCCAGCCGTGTCGAGACAGCGGTCTATGAGTGCCGTGAGCTCCAGTGAAAGCGGGAGTCCGGCCCGCTCTGCGGGTGCGACGTCGTCATAGAGCGTGATCGCGACCGGGCCGGGCTGCTGGTCAGCCGCGGCGTCGGTGCAGAGCAGGACGCCGACTGTCGGCCCGTGAACTTCGGGCGCACGGACCAGGTCATCCACCAGGCTGAGGGTGTAGCGGGCACGTGCCACCAGGGCTGGGTCGAACCGCCCGGCCTGGACCTGGATAGCGATGTAGCGCATCTGGGTTACGTGGAAGAGCAACAGGTCGATCGTGTAGTCCCGGTCGTTCTCCGTAAGGCTCACGTGGCGGTCGACCAAACACATGTGGCGATCCGGGGTGGCCAGCAGGTCCTCAAGGTGATCCACCACGATGCCCGTGAACGAGCGACGGATCGAGTCGACGAGTTCGCCTACCACGTCCTCGAACCCCTCGGGCCGAAAGTCCTCTGTGCGCTGGAAGAAACTCATGGTTCGGCTCTCGCGATCTCGGTGTGGGGACCGGCGAAGTTCTCAGTATCAGCACGGGTGAAATTGCTCATGAGCCAAGCCTGTAGAGCGATCACAGCATCCGCCACCCGAGTTGCATATACGCAACAAAGCGGCATGCGCGCGAGCTCGCGCGGAGGCCAGGACATGACGAGTTGCAGGCCTGGCCATGGCTGGCGTTGGCTGGATGTTGTGAATTATCACAGGAGCGCCTTGCCGGGAAGACGGATATAGCGCACCCTTGCTTACGGCCGTGTTCACTGAGTTCTGCCCGAAGTTGAGGGAGTCGCCGGATGGTCTCGTCCGCCATCACGCCCACGCGCACCATCGCCGTCCTCATCGGAGTCGCAGTCATTGCGGTAGCCGGGTTCGCGGTCGTGCGGTCTGGCGTGTTCGAGCCGGAGACGGTCCAAGGTGCGATGCCCGGTCCGGGCTCGTCGTCGCCCTCGGCCTCGGTCTCGGCGCCGCCGAGCCCGTCGGTTTCGCCTTCCCCGACTCGTGTGCCTCCAGCCAAGCCGACGACGCCGGGGCAGATCAGGGCGCAGAACATCGCCGACGCGAAGGCGCGGCTCGTGGAGTACTACGAGACGACGGCCCAGGTAGCCAACAGCGGGTTCAAGGACTGGGAACGAAGACTGGTTCCGTTCTGGGGAAGTTTCGAGATTCGCGATTCGATGGGGGCCGCCTATGCCCAAAGCCTGGACGTGGGCCAGTACACAACGGGTGCCGCACGGATTGAGTCTTTTCGAACTACTGGGTACCGGGCGCCAGAACCCAAGTACGAACGTGTCGGGTTCGAGGTTTGCGTCGACTTCTCGGATGTCCGGACGTTCGAGGAAAACGGTAAGGAAATCCGGCGTCAGGCGGGTGTGCCGGCGAGATACTACCTCCACTACGAGATGCGACACCACGGTGAAGACCGTGGTTGGGCTATCGATGCAGAGGACCGACAGGTGGAGCGCGCATGTTGACCTTTAAGATGCGCAACGTCTCAGTCCGCGGTGTCGTGGCGACGGCAATCTTTTCACTGCTTGCCACTCTGCTAATCGACGCACCCGCCGTAGCAGCGGAGTGTCGAGATGTGTTGCAGCCCGACGGGACCGTTAAGACGATCTGCGAGGAAGAGGGCGGTAGCCAGGAGCCAGGTGGCGGCGATGACGGAAGCGGAGAGGGGGGCGGTGGTGCTCCTCGTGTCTGTGAACTGGAAGGACGAGAGATTCCGTGCAGCAGTGAGTTCGGCGCCTGGGATGGGTACTGCTACGTCCGTGTAGTTACGGACGATCCAAATGTGCATAGGGACGTCTGGGGGAACCACACCGATGGAGTGATCGTGGAATGTAGTCCCTTCGACTGCGTTGGCGGGCCAGATCCGTGCCCAGGTGCCACGTTGGATTGGGCTCCCGGCCCACCGGCTCAGCCTGGGCCTTCTGCAGAGGAGCTCGCCCGTCGTGCCGTTGCATCCATGCAGCTCACCATGGGCCAAATCGGTTCTACCCCGCCATCATCCACGAGTGATCCGAATGCCGTTGGTTCCATCGGCCTACCGATCTGGCTGTGGATCGCTGACCGTGCCGAGAATACAGTCGGCCCTATCACCCGAACCGCGAGTGATGGCGGGCTGTCGGTCAGCGCCACGGGCACACTCGATCGGGTCGAATGGACGCTACTCAGTGCAAGTGGTGCCACCGTCGGCGCCATTACGTGCGACGGACCAAATGCACCCGGCACACCTTACGACGGCCGGAACAGTGCCGAGCCTTCGCCGACCTGCGGCTTCGGTGCCGACCTGAACAGCAGCCCAGGAAACCTGACGCTTACGGGCACGGCTTACTGGGTGGTCGAGTGGCAAGGCGGCGGCCAAGCCGGTCAGATCGACGTACCCGCACAGAGCAACAGCACCCAGATCCGGATCGGCGAGCTCCAGGCGCTCGTACAGAACTAAGCGTCCCTGTACGCCATCGCCGTCCCGCGAGAGGCGGCTTGACCTATAGCGCGCTATAGGTTGTCTCATGGATCGTGTGCCGCCCACTTTGACTCCGCAGCTCGACGTCGATGTCCCCGATGAGGGGCTGTCGATCGGCGAGGCCGCGGCGGCCGTCGGGCTGAGTGTGCAAACCCTTCGATATTACGAACGCGAGGGTCTGCTGCTCGACCCCACGTCCCGCCGCAGCAACGGGCATCGGCGCTTCCACCGCAACGACCTGGACTGGCTTGCCGGCCTGGTCATGCTGCGGGAGACCGGTATGCCGATCGCGGATATCCGCAAGGTCGCTGCCCTCAGTCGGACTCCAGGAACCGAGAAGCAGCGACTTGAGGCCTTCGAACGTCATCGAGAGGCCGTCGTTGCGCAGTTGAAGCGGACGCAGGAACACCTCGCGGCACTGGACACAAAGATCGCCGCGTATCGCGCATACGCGGTCAGCGAGGAAGAGACGATCCATGACCAACAACCACCCGCGTCCACTTGAGTCGGTACTTCTTGGCGACGGCCTGCGAGTTTCGCCGATCGGCCTCGGCGCGATGGGTATGAGTGCCTTCTACGGGCCGAGCGACGAGGTCGAGTCGATAGCGACGCTGAGACACGCCGTCGACGTCGGAGTGACATTCATCGACACCGCGGAGGCATACGGCCCCTTCGAGAACGAGAAGCTGATCGGGCGGGCGCTCGGAACGCGACGCGACCAGGTGATCCTCGCGACGAAGGCCTCGTCCGAGACCGATGATGACGGCACGGTTCACGGTCGAAACGGCACCCCGGAGTACATCCGTCGGGCGGCGAACCGCTCCCTGAAGCACCTCGGGACGGACTACATCGACCTGTACTACCTCCACCGGGTGGATCCGAACGTGCCGATCGAGGAGTCTGTGGGCGCGATGGCCGCCCTGGTCGCAGAGGGCAAGGTGCGCCACGTCGGACTGTCCGAGGCCTCTGCGGCAACGATCCGGCGCGCGCACGCGGTGCATCCGCTGGCTGCTGTGCAGTCGGAGTTCTCGCTCTTCGCGCGAGACGTGCTCCACAACGATGAGCTGGCAACGATGCGGGAGCTCGGAATTGGGCTGGTCGCGTTCTCTCCGCTGGGACGTGGGGTACTCACGGAGAGTGTGGCGTCGCTCGACGACCTGGCCCCGGAAGACGCCCGGCGGACCCTGCCTCGCTTCCAGCCGGAGGCTTTCGCTGCGAATCGCAGGCTTGTGGATCGGGTCGCGGCGATCGCTCGCCGTCATGGGGCGACGTTGGCTCAGGTCGCGCTGGCGTGGGTCATCGGCGAGGGCGCGGTGCCGATTCCCGGGATGCGACGGCGAGGCCGCGTCGACGAGAACGCTGGAGCCGTCCAGGTTGTGCTGTCGGAGTCAGAGCGGGAGGAACTGGCTGAAGCCTTGCCTGCCGAGGAGATCGAGGGGTCTCGTGACTACAGGGACATCGAGCTGGGTGCGGATCGGTAGGCGGCCGTGACTATGACGACGTGCCCATGGCTTCGTCACCGGGGCGGGTGAAACGTGTCCTGGGAGAGGTGCGAGTCGTACCCCTGGGTCAGACGCGTGCTTTGAAGCGCTCGTAGCGCCACGCAAGGAGTTCCTGGCTAGGGTGGTCGGCTCGACGTTTCGGAACCTGGATACTGCGGCCGTGCATTTCTTGGAGTCCGTGCTTCAGCATCGGTCCGTCGGTCTCTTCAAGGAGATTTTCGGCGATTCGAACTTTGAAATCTGGCGTGACGCCGAGCATGTCCTGGTCGTATGCGGCGTGATGGATCTTGCACAGCGCGAGGCCATTGTTGACGGTGGGGATACCTCGCTCCTCGGAGTCCGGGACGATGTGTGCTGCATCGAGGAGGGAGCCGTGCTTGAGCTCGCATATGGCACATCGCGTTTCGTATGCCACGATCACCCTGGTGCGGAATGCAGGTTGATGTAGGCGCTGTTTTGCGAGCCGACGGGCGTAGCTGCGTTGGTCGTCGGGCATGCGCCTCACGTCGGGGACAAAGGTGAACGACTCATCCAGCGCAATGATGAATGTGCGCTCCTCTGGGTAGTCTTCGACCACGTACACGGGGCTGACCGGCGTATAGATGTTGGGAACCTCTTTTCTGAAGAGGATCAGAGGGGCGCCCGTGGTCATCGCGTTCCGCAGTTTTCGATTGTCTCCCGACCACGGATCACCTTCGCGGTACGAGTAGTGGAGCAGGCCATCTTCCGATTCAGTGTCGTCGTAAGGCCCATTTGTGGCGCTGACGATCGAGAGCGTTGATTCGAAAGAGGCAGGATTGCGGATCCCGCGGGAGTAGTCGATTATTGGCAGTTTTTGCTCGTCGATGCGGAAGTCGAGGAGCTCGGCTCGGTGAAGAAATCCGCCGTTCGCCTCGGCGCGCTCCTGGACCCAGGAGATAATTCGGGTGCGCAAGGCGCGTTCGACGGCAGATTCCATGAGGACAGCTCACCAGAAACGTGCCGCTTCTGGTACCCCGGTGTCGGGTGAGGTGCTCGCCGCGAAGTCTGAGATCAGGCAGGTCGTGTGCCGGGGTAGCAGGATGGGCCAATGGCGACCACCCGAAGCATCGTCCGCGGCATCGGCCAAGTAGCCCTCGGTGCCGTCCTTCTCACCGCCGGCATCGGCCACCTGACCCGAGCCCGCGAGGAGTTCCAGGCCCAGGTCCCCACTTGGGTCCCCGTCGATCCCGACACTGTCGTGGTCGGTTCGGGGATCGTCGAGATCGGACTCGGCACCGCGCTCGTGGCCACCTGGAAGCAGCCAGCCCGACGTCGGCTCGGGGCGCTGGCCGCGGCGTTCTTCGTCGCAGTCTTCCCCGGGAACATCGCTCAGCTGGTGGAGCATCGGGACGCGTTCGGCCTGGACACTGATCGCAAGCGCGCGCTCCGGCTCATCGGTCAGCCAGTTCTCGTGGCGTGGGCGTTGGCGGTGACGCGCAAGTAGGGGTCTCGACAGGTTCGACCAGCAAGGTTCGACCAGGAAGGCCTGAGTTTCGTCTCCGCGTGCCCGTACTCACACGGAGTCGAGCATCCCCATCCCGCTCGCGAACTCCATGAGCTCGAACGTCGAGCCCGTCACCAGGGTCGCTCCTGCTGCCTTCGCGATTTTCGAGAACGGCCCGACGTTGCCGTAGAGCACAAACGGTGTGAGCGGGTCGTTCGTGCGCACCTTCGCCAGCAGCCGCAGGCCGGCGTCCGGCACGTCGGTGCCGGACTCGTGTCGACCCATGTCCGAAATGATCAGGCCGTACGCATGGTCTCCAAGGAGCTGCAACGCCTCGCTGGTCGAACGTGCGGTCTCGACGTGGGCACCGTCACGCCGCCAGGAGTCGGCGAGAACCGCGTTGTTCTCTGGGTGGTCGTCGACCCAGAGGATCGAGCGAGGAGGGGTGGCCCGCCTCTCCAGCTCCCCCCGCGTCCACGCGTCGACGGGTTCTTGGCCGGCACCCGCAAAGATCTCGGCGGCTTCCGTCTCGGGATCCGCCCGGATGTCTCCTGGCGTCGCCCCACCCGCACCGTCGGAAGCGGGGTATCGCCCGGAGTCGAAATCTTCCGCGCGGCTGCCCATGTGGTCCAGCCGACGCTTCAGTGAGGCCACCTCGCGCTGCAGGTCCGTGATCATGTCGGACTGCTGGTCCGTCGCCTGCTTGAAGTTGAGCCGTTGCCCGCCGATCTCGAGCGTCACGTCGTCGGAGTTCTTCAGCTTCGACAGGAGCTGCCGTCCGAAGACCAGCAGCACGACGATCACGAGCAAGGGCCACAGAAGGGCGGCAATAGCGCTGATCAGGTCGGCCACGAGGTAAAGGTACCGGTCAGGGATGATGGGCAGGACAACGCCCGCACCGCTCCGAGGATGGAGGTGCCGTCAGTGACCGAACATCTTGATCGTGTTCGCGAGATCTGTCTCGCGCTGCCCGAGGTGACCGAGAAGCTGAGCCACGGGTCGCCCACATGGTTCGTGAAGAAGACGTTCGTGAGCTTCTCCGACCATGGGCACGGCGGCCCGCTCGCGATCTGGTGCGCGGCGGCCCCCGGCGCACAGGAGGAAGCGATCGAGAAGGAACCGGACCGGTTCTACCGCCCGCCGTACGTCGGGGTCCGCGGGTGGCTGGGCGTGCGGCTCGACGTCGACGTGGACTGGGACGAGATCGCCGCCATCATCGAGGACGCGTATCGGCAGGTCGCGCCGAAACGGCTGGTGGCGGAGCTGGAGGAGACATAGGGGTTTCGACGGGCGGGTCTCGGCAAGCTCGACAACGGAGGGCCAGGCTCGACCTGCGCAAGGCCGAGCTTGATCGACGGCGGTCAGCCCTCCAGCAGTCCTCGGATCTCCTCCGGGCCCAGCGACCCCGCGAACGCGCCCGCGTCATCACTCAGCACGGCGTCGAACAGCCGGGCCTTGCGCTCCTTGAGCGCCATCACCTTGTCCTCGATGGTGTTCTCCGAGACCATCCGGAACACCATCACGTTCCGCGTCTGCCCGATCCGGTGCGTCCGGTCGATCGCCTGCGCCTCTGTCGCCGGGTTCCACCAGGGGTCGAGCAGGTAGACGTAGTCGGCCTCGGTGAGGTTGAGCCCGAACCCGCCGGCCTTGAGGCTGATCAGGAACACGGGGGCCGTTCCGTCCTTGAACCGGTTGATCACCTCGGCGCGTCTCCGGGTCGACCCGTCGAGGTACTCGTACGGAATCCCCAGCTCCGTGCACACCTCCGCGGCCTTGGCCAGGAACGACGTGAACTGGGAGAACACGAGCGCACGATGTCCCTCGGCGGCGACCTCCGCGAGCTGCTCGGCGAGCAGGCTCAGCTTGGCCGACGGAACGCCCGCGTACTCCGGGTCCACCAGCGACGCGTCCAGCGCCATCCGGCGCAGGGTCGTGAGTGCGCGGAAGACCGCCACCCGGTTCTCGTCGAAGCTCTCGAGCAGGCCCAACAGGCGTGACCGCTCGCGCTGCAGGTGCGTGTCGTAGATCCGGCGGTGCCTCGGGTCCAGGGCCACGCGCAGCACCTGCTCCTGCCGCTCGGGCAGCTCGGGCGCCACCTGCTCCTTCGTGCGGCGCAGCAGCAGCGGCCGGATCCGGCGGCGGAGCCGGGCCAGCAGCGGCGTCGAGTCACCCTCGCCCGAGACCGGCTTGACGTAGTCCTCGCGGAACTTGGTCGGTGATCCGTACAGCCCTGGCGCCACGATCGCGAGCATCGCCCACAGCTCCATGAGGTTGTTCTCCATGGGCGTGCCGGTGATCGCGAGCTTGAACGGCGCCTTGAGGCGGCGGGCCGACTCGTTGGCGCGCGTCTGGTGGTTCTTCGCGAACTGGGCCTCGTCCAGGATCAGACCGGCCCACTCGACGTCGCCGAACGACTCGAAGTCCAGGCGGAAGATCGCGTACGACGTCACGACGATGTCGGCGTCGGCGGTAACCTTCGCGACGGTGGTCCGCGCCTTCGCCGCGGTGGTCGACAGCGTCGCCACCTTCAGGTCCGGCGTGAACTTGGCGGCCTCCGCGGCCCAGTTGCTCACCACCGACGCCGGCGCGACCACGAGGAACGGCGCACCACCGCCGTCGGGCATCTCCTGCTTGGCCTGCGCGACGAAGGCGAGGGTCTGGACGGTCTTGCCGAGGCCCATGTCGTCGGCGAGGATCCCGCCCAGCCCGTGCCGCCAGAGGAAGGTCAGCCACTCGAAGCCGTGCTGCTGGTAGGGCCGCAGCTCGGCCTTCAGTCCCACGGGCGGTGGCACCGGCTCCGGCCCGTCGACGCCGTCGGCGGTCAGCGCGACCAGGTCGCTCACCGAGCGCCGCCAGCGGTCGGACTGCTCGACCACGTCGGCCACCTGCTCGAGCTCCGCCCACAGGCCGGCGTTGAACCTGCTGATCCGCAGCTTGCCCGGCTGGTCGGACAGTCGCTGCGCCTCCTCGATCAAGGCTCGTAGCTGCGCGAACACGGGCAGGTCCGTGCGCAGCCAGGTGCCGTCGGTCAGCATGAACCGCTTCTTGCCTCGCGCGAGAGCGTCGAACACCGGGCCGAACGGGATCTCGCGCCCGTTGACCGTGACCATGACACCCAGGTCGAACCAGTCCAGGTCGCTGCTGTCGTCAGCGCGCATGCTGACCACGGGTGTGGCCTCGAGACCGTTGTACTCGGGCAGCTTCTCGCTCTCCACGCGGACGTCCGGCTGCTCCCGGAGCACGGGCAGCACGGTGGTGGCGAAGTCCATCGCCTGCAGCCCGCGGAACACCTCGGGTGCGACGCGGAAATGGCCGAAGCCCGGCACCTCCCGCACGGCGCCGATCACCCGGCCCAGGGTCGCAGCCTCGGCCGCGAGGTCACGCAGGTCCGCGCCCGCCTCCATGGCCGTGGTCAGCGGGTATTCCTTGTCCGACGGCGGGTACGCCCACCGCCACGCCACACTGATCTCCGCCGGGGAGACCGCCTTGATGGTGGCGACGAGCTCGGGCCTGGGCAGGTCCGGCAGCTCGACCTCGGGGTCGGCGTGCACCCGCACCTCACGGCGCAGCAGCGGCAGGTAGTCCGCCAGGAACTCGTCGACGGCCTCGGCCGGGATCGTGAGATCGGACAGGTGGACCGCCGCATGCTCCTGGTCGGTGAGCGGCGCCGCCGTCGGGCCCAGGGTGATGGTGCGGCCCGAGGACGTCTCCTCGACCGCGAACAGGCCGTGGCGACCGAGCGCCCCGACGGAAGTCGCCAGGGTGACCGCGCCGTCGAAGGCGACCGTCCGCTCGAGGTGCGCACCGCCGTCGGGCAGCGAGAGGTCAAGGGCGATGGACGCCTCGCCGGCCAGCCGCAGCGACTCCCGCTTCGACTTGCCGACCAGCTCGATGCCGAGACTGGCGGCGTCGGCCAGGTGGCGCCAGAACGGGCGGGGAAGCACGTCGTCCAGGCTGATCCAGTCGCCGGCGCTGACGTAGCCGTAGCCGCGCGGGCTCGTGGCGCGCAGGGCGTCGAGCGTGGTGAACCATTCCCGCACGCTGGGATCGAGACCGCGCAGGAACCCGTTGCGGATGTAGTTCCACGACGCCGTGCCGCCCACCCAGGAGCCGCGGTCGTTGCGCTGGACCGGCCGGATCGACAGGGAGAGGTTGTTGGCGGAGGCCGCGCCGTCGACGCGGAACTGCAGCGCCAGCTCGGGCTGCTGGTCGGCACCCGACGAGGGCACGGGCGGAGCGGCGGCCGGCGTCGCCGGCACGAGCAGCTGCACCGCCGCCTTCCACTCGGGTACCTGAGGGGT
Source organism: Promicromonospora iranensis (assembly GCF_028994775.1). Taxonomy (GTDB): domain Bacteria; phylum Actinomycetota; class Actinomycetes; order Actinomycetales; family Cellulomonadaceae; genus Promicromonospora; species Promicromonospora iranensis_A. The sequence goes on from NZ_JAJQMN010000009.1 coordinate 156,863, forward strand.
GCGCTTCAGCGAGGACGCGGGCCGGACCATCGATGCCAGGCCGTCCGACCCGGACTCGATCAGCGACGCGGCGACGTGCTTGCAGGCGGACCCGACGGGGCACGTGCAGTCCGTGCCGACGACGACGGGCGGTCCGGGCGGGTTGGACTTGAACTCGATGGAGCAGGAGTAGGTGCTGCGGCCGCTGCCGCGCACCCACGAGATGAGCAGCAGATCGTCCGGCAGCCACTCCCACGAGATGACCCGGCCCTGCTTCTGGTAGTCCTCGCCGCGCAGGTACGCGCCACTACCCACCAGAAGCTTGATCGCCGCGGGGTGGATGCGCGGGGCGGGTACGGGCGTGGGCACCCCTCCATGGTTCCACGCCCGAGCGACAGGTCCACGGAGTTATCCACAGCGTGCCTTCAACACCACGGTGTCGGTGGTCTCTGGGAGAGTGTCGCCATGCACACCCTGACCGACGCCGGTCGCCGTCCTGCCGCGCTCAGCGTCCTCGTTCTCGCGGTCGCCGGATGGACGTCCGTCCCGCTGCGCCTGCTGATTCCGGGCAACGAGCTCGACTTCGGCTTCACCATGGACAACGCGATCTTCGTGGTCGAGAACGCGGCGATGACCGGAACCGTCGTGCTCGGCGTCGGAGCCGCAGCTCTCCGGGTCAGACGAGTCCTGGTCGGGGCCATCGCCGTCGTGGGTGTGCACCTGCTGTTCCAGTTCGGCACGGCTGGGGTGCAGCTCGTGAACGGCGCCCGGCCCGAGCTCATCCTCGGCACACTCGTCGCGATCCTCGTGCTCGGGGTGGTCCTGGCCGGCGTCCTGCTCGCGCTGCTCCTGCGCACGCCGTCGACGGCACGCCGGGCCGGACTGGCCGTGGCCCTGGTCGGGGCAGTTGTCCACACCCTGTGGACAAGCGTGCTGCTTCCGGTGGTCGCGATGCTGCCCTACGGCGGGCCGCCGCCAGGGATGGTCGGCTCGCTCATGCTCACGATGGCGCTCAACCTGCTGGTGGTAGCGGCGGTGGCCCTGTGCGGTTGGGCGGCGTCGGCAGCGCGACGGGTCGGCGCGCTGCTGGCCGGCGTGGTCGGGGTGCTGGGGATCGCAGCAGGAGCCGGCGCCATAGGCGCCCTCGGCGGCGCCTATGCCGCCGTGCAGATCGTGCAGGCCCTGCTGACCCTTGCCGCCGTGCCGTTCGCGGTCGTCGCCGGCCGACGGCAGGCGACAGCCCGGCAGGCGGCATAAGGACTCGCCGGCCCAGCTGTCGCCCTACTTCGCGGAGCTCACCCGGATCTCCTCGAGTGCGACGACCTCGAGGATCTGCTTCACGATGATCGGTCCGACCGACTCCCACGAGAGCATCTCGGCGATCACCATGTAGGACAGGTCGTCCCCGGTGAAGCAGCCGCCACGATGCAGGGCGTTGAGGAGTCGGTGCTTGGGCCAGTCGAGCTCGTCGAGGCGCTCTACCCGCCGCACTGCGGGAAAGAGCCGGCCGACGGGCAACGACTTGAGACGGGTCACAGCGGCTTCGGCGAGGCGGGCGGTGCCGGTGTCGGTCTTGTTGTCGACGTGACCGACATACCAGGCGTCGTCCTCAGCCATGACCTCGCGAAACCACGGGAACACCTCACCCCAGGTGGGTGTGGGGGTGACGGCGGGTGCGTCGGACATGAACGGATGCCTCCAGTCCCTGTGTAGGTAAGTGCATTAATCCTTGCACCGTTCTACCGCCAAAACAGGCACGATCGGCTCTAGAGACCGGACCTCATCCACAAATTCACCCGTCTAGCGGTTGCCGAGCCAGGGAAGCCGTGCGAGCACCGCGCATGCCGAACAGGACCGAGGCCGCCAGGTACCCGAAGGAGAGGGCGACGAAGAGCCCGGGCGACCATCCGGCGTCGGGCACGAGGAAGGCGGCGAGGGCGGCCGCACCCACAAAAGCCGCGTTGTAGAGGACGTCGTAGAAGGCGAACGCTCGGCCGCGATAGGCATCCTCGGAGTCGCGCTGCACGATCGTGTCGACGGCGATCTTCGCGCCCTGTGCGGCGAGCCCGAGCAGCCCCGCGGCGGTGACGACGCTGACGAAGCTCGGCTCCGGCACGAGGATCAGCTGCGACAAACCGGCGACCAGCAGCATCACTGCGATCCAGGACTGTGGAGCCATCCGCCGTGCCAGGACGGCGGTCAGCACGATCGCGAGCGCGCCGCCCACGCCCGTCGCACCGATCACCGTGGCGAAGGTGGCGAGCCCGGCTGTCCGGTCGCCCGGCTCGGCCAGCAGGTTGCGCGACATCAGGATCGCGGCGATGAACACCACTCCGTACAGGAACCGGTGCAGCGCCATCACCAGCAGCGCCTGACCGGGAGTGCGGCGGGCGGCCAGGTAGCGGGCGCCGTCGACCAGGCCGCGCGCCACGACCACCACCTCGTTCCGGATCGAGCCGACGGCCGCTTCCTGCGGACCCAGCAGGGTGCGGGACATCCGTAGCCCGAGCAGGGAGGCACAGCCCATGACGACGCAGGCGCAGGTCAACGCCGTCGCGTCCTGGATGCGGCCGGCCGGCATCGCGAAGCCGAGCACAAAGCTCAGCCCACCACCGAGGAACGCGGCGCCCGCACCGAGCGTCGGCGTGAGCGCGTTCGCCGTGAGCAGCAGCTCGCCCTGGACCACGCGTGGCAGGCCGGCCGAGAGGCCCGCCAGCAGGAATCGGTTGACGCTCAGGGCCGCGAGCCCCAGGACGTAGATCGCGGGCGTGACGCCCTGCGTGAGCATCAGCACCGCCATCGTGCCGGTGATCAGCACGCGCACCGCGTTGCCGTACACCAGCACCTGCCGCCGCTGCCACCGGTCCAGGAACACCCCGGCGAACGGTCCGACGATGGTGAACGGCGCCAGCATGATCGCGAACGCGCCCGCGATCGCCGCGGCCGACCCCTGCGACTCCGGGCTGAAGAACAGCAGGTTGGCGAGACCCACCTGGAACATTCCGTCGCCCGCCTGGGAGACGAGACGAACCGCGAACAGCTTGCGGAACCCGGGCAGGCGCAGCAGCGCACGTAGTTCGGCAAGGACGGTCACTCGCTCACAGTAGTTGCCCGTCCGCTGCTGTGGTGGGCGACCGCGGCGTGGGCCGGGGGAGCACGAGCGGCCGGTCGGCGGCGTACGCCGGAGCACCCGGGCATGGGGAGTGCTATCCATGGTGCGGGCGGCGGCTGATGCATATTCTCCCAGGTCGGAGGTGGTTCCCGTGATGGATCCGTGTGTCGGTGGCGTCTGGGCAGGAGTAGTGGGATGAGGCCGTCTGACTGGTCGCCGGTGGGGTTGGACTCGGATCCGACTCCTGGGGATCCGGTGCTGGTGCTCTCCGGTGGGCAGGAGTATCTGGAGGTCGCGTCCTCGATCGATAACGCCGCGTCCGCGATGAGTCGTCTGGATGTCGCAGGCACGGTGTCGCAGGCGGTGGATGCGTTGATGGAGCGCAAGGAAGACACCATCGGCGAGATCCGCAAGGCCCACGGCCGATACCTCGCCGCCGGGGAGGCACTGGTCGGGTACGCGTCCTCCCTGGAACGTGTGCAGTCGGAGACGCTGACCGCGTTGGACCAGGCCCGGGATGCGCAGGACCAGGTGCAGGCCGCGTCGGGGTCGAAGGACCGGTGGCAGGACCTGGCCGACAGCGCGAAGGATGAGACGGAGAAGGCGGAGTACGAGCAGAAGGCCCGTCAGGCCGATGGGGAGGCCGAGCAGGCCGCGGGGGTCATCAGCTCGGCGAAGTCGACCATCGACTCCGCGGTCTCGGACCGGAACCGGGCGGCCGAGCATGCGATCGACCGCATCGAGGAGATCACTTCTTCGGATGATCTGAATGATGGGTGGTGGGACAACTGGGGGTCCAAGCTCGTCGCCGCGATCGCGGACATCGCCGACATGATCTCCACCATCGCCGGGATCCTCGCGATCATCGTCGCGTTCATCCCGGTTGTCGGCACCGCCCTGGCCGGAGTCCTGATAGTGATCGCCGCGGTCGCGGCCATAGTCTCCGCGGTCGCGAACATCACCCTCGCCGCGACGGGTGAACGCTCCTGGGCGGAGGCGGGGCTCGCGATCGCGGGTGCCGCGCTCTCCCTGATTGGTCTGGGTGCTGCGGCCAAGGCTGCGACCGGGATCGCGAAGGGGATCAGCAAGACCGCGGTCAAGCAGGGCCTGAAGTCCGGCAAGTCGTGCAAGTTCGGGTTCGGCAAGTGCTTCGTCGCCGGGACCCTGATCCGCACGCCGGACGGTGATCGGCCGATCGAGGAGATCGCCGTTGGCGACAAGGTCTGGGCCCACAACCTCGAGACCGGGACCGACGAGCTGCAGCTCGTCGTCGATACCTTCGTCCGGACGACTACCGAGCTCTTCCACCTCACGGTCAATGGCGAGCGGGTCTCGACCACCGCGGAGCACCCGTTCATGGTGCACGGCAGGGGTTGGCTCGACGCGGCATTCCTCAAGCCGGGCGACCTTCTGGTGACGCCGGAGGGCACCACCGTCGCGATCGAGAGCATCGAGACCGAGACCCGCGACGACGCCGACGCGGAGACCGTCTACAACTTCCACGTCGCCACCCAGCACAACTACTACGTCCACGCGGGCGACGTGGCCTTCCTCGTCCACAACGCGGACCACACGCACGGCGGCCTGACCGACTCGGACCGCATCGAAGACGCTGTGGACATCGCCAGGGGGCATGCCGACGCCAAGCACGCGTCGGAGTTCCCGGGGATGTCCGCGGACGATCTCGGCCGACACGTCACTGATGTCATGACGAATCCAGCACGCACCAAGGACCTGAGTAGGCTGCGAAGGGCCTTCCAAGGCAACGACGGTTCGACGGTCGTGGTCCACGACCCGCTGCATGCGGACGGCGGTACGGTCTTCAACCGCAGCAACGACATCGACGAATACTGGGGGGCGCTGGAATGACGGAAGCGAGACTGTTCGCACCGCGCGATCTGCTTGAGCCGAACGAGATCGACATGCTCGTCCGGGCGTTGCTGGAGTGGGGCGGGCCGGCCCATGCCAGCGACGAGCTCGCACGTGGCATGGGATTCGCCGGGGCTGAGGATCTTCTGGAGAGAGGGCGTTCGTTCAGACAAGATCTGAGAGGCAACGAACCGATCAGGGATGTGGACTGGGCGCGCATCCTCCTGGCCACCGAGATCGTGTTCGTCAGCGACCTCATGGGTTCAGGGACGGACTGGAGCACGACGACCGGTCTGACCGACGACGAGACCGTCAAGCTGCTTCGGGGTGTGCAGCGCAAGCTCGGAAACGTCCTGCGTCCGTTCTACGGTCGGACACCGACGAACCTCTGAGCGTGCAAAAGGGCGGGCCGCATCAGGTGACGCCCGTCGACGTTCACCTGGCGGCCACCTTGTTGCCACCTCGGGTCAGCCAGGTCGCCATCAGACGAGGCCACGGTGCGAAGCGTGTCCCCCAACCGCCGCCACGCGGCATTCATCGCTTCCGGCGCTGCCCTCGCACTGGGGCTGAGCGCGTTTCCGGCCTTCGCGGTCGGTCAGCAAGCATCGACAGGTTCGACAGACGCCTTCGGGGTCTCGACAAGCTCGACCCACGGTTTCGGTTCGAGCGCCGGTGTCGTCTCGGCCAGCGGTGTCGGCACGGCCCCGGGAGCCGGGTCGACCCGTCCCGGCGAGACCTTCCACCGGCTCGCCACCTACCCCGTCTTCCAGAATGCTCCCGCGGACGCCGACCCCGCCGACGAGACGGTCGCCGAGATCTCCGCCGTCAGCGAGGACGGCAACACCCTGATCCACACCGACGCCGCCGCGCGCCGCATCGGGTTCGTCGACATCAGTAACCCCGGTGCGCCCCGGGGCCTCGGCTCGCTCTCGCTCGCCGAGCTCGGTTCGGAGCACGACGAGCCGACGTCGGTCGCGGTCGTCGGCGACTACGTGCTCGTCGTGGTCGACAGCTCGACGTCGTTCACCTCACCGTCCGGCCGCCTCGACGTCGTCGACCTCGCGACGCGCACCCTTGTGCGTTCGATGGACCTCGGCGGCCAGCCCGACTCGATTGCCGTCACACGCGACGGCGCGCACGCCGTGATCGCCATGGAGAACCAGCGCGACGAGGACGTGCTGCCCGACACCGGCGAGGGTGAGGAGGGCGACCTCCCGCAGGCGCCTGCCGGGTTCCTGCAGTTCGTCGACCTTCCGGGTGCCGACCCGGCGGCCTGGCGGACCCGCCCCGTCGAGCTCGACGTCGCGGCGCTCTCCGCGGCAGGCCTTGACACCCCGCAGGACGCCGAGCCGGAGTACGTGTCGATCAACCCGTCCGACACCAAGGTCGCGGTGACGCTCCAGGAGAACAACGGCGTCGCCGTGCTCGACGTCGTGTCCGGCGAGCTCGAGAACGTGTTCTCGGCGGGCGACGTCGCGCTGGAGGGTGTGGACGTCGCCGACGACGGCGCCATCGACCAGACCGGTTCCCTCGAGGCGGCTCCGCGTGAGCCCGACGCGATCGGCTGGGTGGACGACGCACACGTGGCCACCGCGAACGAGGGTGACTGGAAGGGTGGCACGCGCGGCTGGACGGTCTTCGAAGCCGCGACGGGCGACGTCGTGTGGGACGCCGGCACCGAGCTCGAGGACCTCGCCGTGCGCGTGGGCCTGCACAACGACGACCGCGCCGGCAAGAAGGGCGTGGAGATGGAGGGCCTGTCGGTCGCGACGCTCGACGGCGTCCGCTACGCGTTCGTGGGCTCCGAACGGTCCAACTTCGTGGCGGTCTACGACGGGTCCGACCCGGCTTCCCCGCGGTTCGTGCAGGTCCTGGCCACCACGAACGGCCCCGAGGGGATCCTGCCGGTACCGTCGCGGAACCTGCTCGTCGTGTCGTCCGAGGAGGACTCGGCGAAGGACGGTGTGCGCTCTTCGGTGTCGGTGTTCGGCAAGGGAAAGCGGTACGCCACCGCCGCGGGATCACCCGCGTTCCCGTCGATCGTGTCGGCCGACGTCCGGACGGCGACGGGCGCGTCGAAGCCGATCGGGTGGACGGCGCTCGGCGCGCTGTCGGCCGACCCGACGAAGCGCGACCGGCTGTGGACCGTGACAGACGCCGCGATGTCGCCGACGTCGATCCTCTCCGTCTCGACGGCGGGCCAGCGTGGCAAGAAGGCCCGTCCGGCGATGATCGATCGCGAGATCGTCGTCACCGAGGACGGCGAGCCCGTCGGCCTGGACGCCGAGGGCATCTGGGCCCGGCCGTCGGTCAAGGGCAGGGCCGGCGGCTTCTGGCTGGGCGTCGAGGGCGCGACCGGTCCCGAGAACGCGCTGGTGCGCGTGTCGGCGTCGGGCCGCGTGGAGGAGCGCGTCAGCCTGCCCGGTGACATCGCCGCCGGTCTCGGCAAGTGGGGCATCGAGGGTGTGACCGGAACCGTGGACCGCACGGGCGAGCACCTGTTCGTCGCGCTCCAGCGCGGGCTGACCAGCGACGACGGGGTGGGTGGCTACGCCCGCATCGGACGCTACGACGTCGCGACCGGCGAGTGGACCTGGTTCGGCTACCCGCTGTCCGCGCCGACGGCCGCCGGCGACTGGGTGGGCCTGTCCGAGGTCACGGTGGTGGATCGTGACACGCTCGCGGTCGTCGAGCGGGACAAGCTCAACGGCCCGGCGGCCGCGCTCAAGGCCGTGTACACGGTGGACCTGCCTTCGGGGGCCGAGACCAAGGTTTCGACAAGCTCAACCAGCGGCGTGACGATGCTCGACAAGGAGCTCGCGATTGACGTCCTGCCCGCGCTGCGTGCCGCCAACGGGTGGACGCAGGAGAAGCTCGAGGGGCTGACGATCGGTGGCGACGGCCGCGTGTACGCGGTGACGGACAACGACGGCGTGCAGGACGCGACCGGAGAGACCGTCTTCCTCGACCTGGGCGCGGCGCGCAAGCTGTTCCGCTGAGGCTCGGCGCCTGGCGGTGACCACAGATCTGCGGGGTGTGTCGCTCTGAGTGGACGAGGTCTACTCAGAGCAACACACCCCGCAGACGTGCAGTCGCCCTCGGGGAGCGCCGCGCTCAGCCCCGCGCGCCCACGTGGATCGCCAGGGCTCCGTACGCCGGGACCGACGCCGTGAACCAGCCGTCACCGTTGACGGTTCGTGTCACCGAGCAGTTGGCCGAGGCGACGACGTCGCAGTACGTGCCCGCCGGGAGCGACGTCTGGAACGAGCGCTGCACCGTTGATCCTGTGTTGTTCAGGACCACGTATCCCCGGCTGCCGCGGCCGTAGGCGACGAGGTTGCCGCCGTCGTCCCACCAGTTCGTGACCTGTGTGCCGGACACCGCGTTGTGGAACCCGACCATGCCGCGGACCTCCGTCCAGCGCTGGGTGCACGTCCACCGTCCGGCACCGCAGGTCGCATCGGGCACCGAGGTCTCGGTGGCGCCGGGCGCTCCGGCGTCGGTGTTCGAGAACTCGTAGCCCGAGTACACCGTGGGCGACCCGTACGGCCAGGACAGCAGGAACGTGTTGGCCAGGACGTACTTGGCGCCCCACTTGTAGCTCATCGACTCGCCGTTGCGCTCGGTGTCGTGGTTGTCCACGAACACGCCCGCCCGGTCGGACCGCAGCTTGCCGTCACCGATGAAGCGCAGGTTTCTGATCTGCCCGTCGAAGTCGTGCCTGAGCTGCCGGGCGTAGTCGAACTCGTGCGAGTCACCGCTGCCCAGGTACTCGGACGGCTGGATCGGCTCACCGGCAGCACCGATCACCTCGTGCACCCAGAACACGTTCGAGCGGTTCATCCGGCTCTTGATCGCCTCGAGGTCCGACGCCGGGATGTGCTTCGCCGCGTCGATCCGGAACCCGTCGACGCCGAGGGAGACCAGGTCGTCGAAGTACGCGGCGAGCCTGCCGCGCACGTAGTCAGAGCCGGTACGCAGGTCCTGCAGCGCGACCAGGCGGCAGTTCTGCACGTCGTAGCGGTTCGTGTAGTCGGCGATGTTCCTGCGGCAGTCGTTGAAGTCCTGCGCACCGTACGTGCCGGCGAAGTTGTCGTCGGAGTAGGTGGTGCCGGCCACTCCGGTGCCCGACTGTCCGGCGCCCGCCATGTGGTTCACCACGGCGTCCGCGATCACGCCCACCCCCGCGGCGTCGCAGGCGGCGACCATGTTCCGGAACTCGGCGCGGGTGCCCAGCTTCGACTCGATCCGGTAGCTGACGGGCTGGTAGGAGGTCCACCACTGGGTGCCGCGGATGTGCTCCGCCGGCGGGGAGACCTGCACGTAGCCGAACCCTGCCGGGCCGATGACGTTCGTGCACTCCGTGGCCACGGAGTCCCAGGTCCACTGGAACAGGTTCAGGATGACGTCCCCGTCGCCGTGCACCGGGGTGGCGGCCCGGGCGGGTTCCGCGGTGGGCGTGGCCGCTGTCGCGGCGAGGCCAAGGGTGAGCGCGGTGGCGAAGGTCGCCAGGGCGGCGAGCAGACGGCGGGGCACGGTCGGGCGGCGCGTCATAGCGGCTCCTTGCGGCGTGGTCCCGGCTGTGGCGCGTGCGGCGTTGCAGCGCCTTTTCCGGATCTTGCAGCAAGGGTTGCAGGGATCCACGGCGACACGCCAGGGTTTCGGGTGAAAAGTTCGGAGCCCTGGCGTGTCGGAGGTGCGGGTTCAGCCGGCGTCGAGCCTGTGGATCAAGAACCCCAAGTACGACGGGTAGTTCTCCCCGTTGTCAGCGCACGCCTGCCCTGTGATCCTTGCCGCCGGGAGAACTGAGCCATTCATGGGCCATGACTGCTGCCTCGGGGAGCAGGGCATGGCCTTGTCATGCCGAGCGGGGTGGAGAGCAGCATGGGCGATCTTGTGATGGACGACGCGTTCCTCGCGACGGTCGAGGGCGACCTGGGCCAGATGAAGGACCGCTTGTACGAACCGCTGGACGCGATCAAGCGAGCCGATCCGTCGGCGGTCGGTGAGCCGGACCTCATCGAGAAGGTCGAGCACTTCAAGAACAGGTGGGACCACAGCATCGACCAGATGTGCGAGGCCACCGGGAAAGCGCAGGAACAGCTCCAGAAGATCCGTGAGGCTTTCGCCAAGGTGGACGCGGACCTCGCCGCAGCGCTGGGAGGCAAGTGATGGTCCACTACGAGCACATCGGTAGCGACCCGACGCCCGGTGACCACGCGGTGACGGGGAACCTCGCTGACGGCCTGACCGGCGGTCACGAAACCTTGGAACGGGTGAAGTTCCTGCTGGAGAGCGTGAACGAGGGCGAGTGGTTCGGCGAGACGGCGATTGCCTTCCGGGCGATGCTCCACGACGACTTCCGGCCCAAGGTGGTCGACGCCGAGGGCGCGTTCCGCAAGGCGTCGTCGGCTCTGGAGACATGGGCCACCAAGCTGGAGAGCTTCCGCCGGGACGCGGACAGCCTGGACCGTCGTCTCGGCGAGGCGAAGGCGGCCCAGCAAGCGGCTCAGGCCGCGTACTACAACGTCCCCGGTGGCCCACCGCCTCCTGACGACGCCACCGAGGCGGAGCACCAGCGGTACGAGGAGAACGAGCGCAACCGTGGCCAGGCGCGCGAGCGCCTGGAGTCGGCCGAGCAGAGCGTCAACGGGATCTGGACGGAGATCGAGGCGCTCGTTCGCGAGTACGACGCGGCGTCCGGGGCCCTCCTCAGCGAGTTCGACACCGCTGCCGCGATGGCTCCGGACGACCCGGCCTGGTACGAACGGGCGATCGACTGGGTCGGTGACCGGTTCGAGGACCTGGGCGACTGGGTGGCTGACCTCGGCGACATGATCCTCGAGTGGGCCGCCGAGAACGCCGGCCTGCTCAATCTCATCTCGAACATCCTCAACGTCGTCGCCCTGGTGACCGGGATCCTGGCGCTGCTGCCCATCCCCGGCGTCCAGGTCCTCGGCCTGGTCAGCCTCGCGGCGACCGCCGGGAGCACGCTCGCCTCGTACCTGTCGGCAGCGGGACAGGCAGGCTCGTGGAAGGGCGGGTTCACACCGTCCGTCGTCGTCGGGATCATCGCGACAGCGCTCGGCGTCGGCGCCCTGGGTGCCACGTTCAAGGCGACCGCGGCCGCTGCGACGACCGCGGGCCGGACAGCGCCGACCTTCGGTCAGTTCGTCCTTGGCCAGGGTCACCAGATTCCGGGTATGTTCACCCTCGCGGCCAAGGGCGGCGCGATCGAGTCGACCGCCGAGCTCGGCTGGCGCGCGGTGGACGTCATGTTCGACCAGGGCATGTGGTTCGGTACCACGCCGATCGGCCTCGGCATGATGGGCTGGGACACCAAGAACGACAAGAACGGCACGTACGACAACCAGAAGGGGGTCACCCGGTGACCGTGACGACGTCCGCCGAGGCTGACAACCCCACCCGGTGGCGTCTGCGTACCCGAGTTCCCGACGACTGGATCGAGCTCGCCGGCACGCTGACGGCCGAGGAGGCCCTCGGCACCGTCCGGTCCGCGCTCGACGCGGTCGACGTGCCGCTGCCCGAGGCTGACGCGAGCAAGCTCCTCGCCGGCCTGGAGTCCTGGCGCGACATGTGGCGCAAGGAGCGGGTGCTCCTCCACGGCCTCGTGTACCAGGGCGCCGAGCACGAGGGGCCGACGGCGGTGGGCCGGGAGATCTTCTGGAACATCATCGGCACGGTCACCGAGATCACGGCGTTCGACGGTCCGCTCTCGCTCCTGGAGGTGGTCCGGCGGGTCATCGCCGCGAAGGCGGGGATCGACCTCGACCAGGCGTACACCGAGGCCTTCGAGACCGGGATCGGCCCTGCCATCGGCCTGACGACGAGCTATGAGGCCACGTATCGGCAGCCCGGTGCTCCGGAGGACGCCGAGCCGGTACGGGGCACGGTAGGGCTCGCGGCAGTCGTTGCCGCACCTGCGACCGGTGGGCCGGGCCTGGTCCTCATGGGGTTCTCGACGGACCCCGATCAGGTCCAGGGCGTCGCGATGATCCTTGCCGCCATGGCGGGCCCCGCGACCATCACGCCGGTCGACAAGGACGGCAACCCGGTCTTCAGCGGTGCGCCGTCGCTCACGGACATGCCACCGCTGGACGACGCGGCGCCGGGAGCGCACGAGTCCCAGCAGGCCGGGTGAACGGCATGGCCACCACCTCCGCACGGACGACGACGCCGAAGCGACACCCGCGCTCGCTGCCACCCATGCCCGAGGAGCTGCCGCTGCCGGCGACGTTCGGTGACTGGTACGACACCGCCGCGACGAACCTGGGTGTCGCGGAGAAGCGCGACAGCGGTGCGCGGCGCATGCTGGCGGGTGCCGTGATGCTGGCGGGCGTCTCCGCGGGTGCTGGCCTCGTTGCCGGGCCGGTGGCGGTCCTGTCCGGCGACGGCGCCCCGGGGGAGACCGCTGACGTCGCGTCGCTGGTGATCGGTCCCGTACTGGCTCTCGGCGTGCTCGTGTGGTGGTTCTGGTACCGCCGGGACTGGGCGCGGGTGCGCCGCTTGCGGCACGCGTGGTCCCGCTCGATCCGCGACCCACGTGTGCTGGCACTCCCGGCGCGGCCGCATCAGGGCCAGGGGCCGGACCCGGAGGAACAGCATGACTTCCGTGCGCGGGAACGCGCCGCTCTCGCCCCGTACCCCGGGCTGCGCAGCGTCGGCGGGGTGACCGGCGGCCTCGACGCGGTGCGCGCCGGGCTCTACCCGATCGTCTTCCTCGCGGGTCTGGTCGGGATTCTCGCCACGCTCGGTTCGGACACCGCAGACGGTGAGGTCAGCCGGGCGCTCCCGCTCGTGCCGTTGGTCGTCACGGCGCTGTGGGCCACCACGCGCGCCTGGCAGCGCGTCGCGGACTCCTCCGCGCTGGTCGCGCTGCAGGCCGACGACCGCCGTCGGTGGGCGGGCTGGCGCGTGGTCCGCGGGGTCGACCACCCCGCACCGGCGACGCCGTGGTACCGGCGGCTCAACTGGGCGGTGCTGCCGATCGCGCTCGGCGCGCTGGCGGTCCTCGTGTTCCGCGTCGGGGCAGGTGAGATGACCGGCCAGGCGGTCGTGATCGGGCTCGCGCTCTGCGTGGTGCCCGCCGCTGTCGTGTCGGTGTCGTTCCTGGTGCGCTCGCTCGGCGCGCGGTCGCAGGGCGGTACGAACGGCGTCGGGGTCCAGGTCTCCGCGGACGACGTCCCGTCGCTGGGGCCCGTCTCCGTCACACCCGGGCAGGGGGTACTGCGTGCCGCCGCCGATGGGATGGCGCTGGATGCCGGCGGCTCCACGGTTCCGGTCCCGGCAGGCTCGGCGCTGGTCAGTGGCGAGCCGCACGCCTTCGCGACCCGTCGCCACTGGATCCTGCTGCCGGACGGGTCGCAGGTGCCGCTGACCTGCGGCGCGGTGCGCCCGCTCCGGGAGCTGGCGCAGGGGGCAGGTCTGCGGGTTCTGTGAGCCCGCGCAGACGACGGCGCCCCGCGGAGGTATCCACGGGGCGCCGGTACGGACGCGGCTCATGGCGGGATCAGTCGTCGTTGGGCATCAGGATCCAGAACGCGAGGTACGCGAGGAACTGCGGCCCCGGGATGAGGAAAGAGGCGACGGTGAGGACCCGGACGAGCGTGGGGTCCCAACCGAATCGGCGGGCGACGCCGGCGCAGACGCCGGCGATCATGCGCCCCTGACGGGGACGGGAGAGGGTCTGTGTGCTCATACCGTCGACGCTACGGCCGTCGCGGCGCACCGGGTATCCGGTGATCCCCTGGACCGTCCCTGAATGGTTCCGGAGAGCAGTCGGGGTGGAGCCGGGCGGTCCGGCCAAAGGCTCAGGCGGCGGGACGCTCGTTCGGGATGACGACCCAGCAGATGAGGTAGGCCAGGACCTGCGGCCCAGGGATGAGGACCGAGGCGACCGTGACGACCCGCACGATCGTCGGGTTCCAGCCGAATCGGTGGGCGATGCCGGCGCAGACGCCGGCGATCATGCGCCCCTGGCGGGGACGGGAGAGTTTCTGTGTGCTCATTCCACCGACGCTACGGGTCCTACCGGGTTGAGGGTATCCGGGCTCACCCGGATCCTGCCCTGAACGGTGGCCGGGGGTCCGCCGGCAGCGGACCGGGTGAACTTCGTCGAACGTGGTTGTTCCCGCATTCTCGCCGGCCGTAATCTCGGCGAGCCCTTGTCCGGACAGCACTTCGGCGGTCCCGAGGGTTTCTGAGAGGAACGACGATTGAACCCCTTTCGGTCTGCGGGTGCGGTAAGCCGTGCCCTGACGGTGCTGACCAGCGGCGCCCTCGTCGCCGGTCTGATCGCCGTGCCGGCGCTGCCTGCGTCGGCCGTGACGGCAGAGCCCTCACCGTCGCCGTCCGTGGCGTCGTCGGCGGTGGCCGAGCCGGCCCCGATCCTGGCGACCACGATCAACGGCGAGGTCTGCGCCGACGAGCCGGTCTGGCACTCCGGTGACGGCACCTACGTGGTGCTCAGGTGGACCACCACGTTCGAGCTCCCCACGACGGCGACAGCCGTCCTGCACACCGTCGTCGGGCCCGACGGCGCGGACATCGACCGGAGCCCGGCGCCGGTCGAGAACGGCGTGGCCACGGGTGAGCGCACCCTGCCCCTGGACCATGGCCAGGTCTACACCCTGAAGATGCGGCTCCGCGGCGCTGACGGCGCCTGGTCGCAGGAACCGGTGGCGTCGTGCGTCTTCGGCGTCCAGCACCCGCCCGTCATCTCCGCCGTCGTGCCGGCTCTGGGCGCCGACGCCGTCTACGTGAGCGGCGAGCCCCGCGGCGGGGTGGGCGTGGCCGGTAAGTACCTGGTGGCGGCCACGCGCCAGGGTGAGGCCGTCGCGTACGAGTACGCCGTGACCGGAACCTCGAGCCGCCCCGCGACCTGGGAGACCACCCCCGCGCCCGACGGCGCCCCAGCGGTGATCCCCGTGGTCCCGGCGGCGTCCGGCACCCAGTACCTGCATGTGCGGGGCATCGACCGGTACGGCGTACGCGGCCCGACCCTGCGCAAGAGCTTCCTGGTGGGAACGGCCACGACGTCCAAGCCGTCGCCGCCACCGGTCACCGTGGCCGACGTGGAGGACGGCGGCCCTGACGACGGCCGGATCCCGCTGGCCGTCACGCTGACGAACGACCTGGTCACCAAGCCCATGGGGGAGGTCGTGCTCCGGTACGGGACCCGGGAGATCGGCCGCGCCACCTTCGCTGCGCAGTCCGAGACCGTCCTCGTGGAGCAGGCCCCGCTCGGCTCCGGGTTCAAGCAGGTCACCGCGGAGTACCGGCAGTTCGACGGGGCTCCGGTGCTCTCCACGTCGGCACGGATCTGTGCCCAGGACTGCGCCTTCACCGGTGGCAAGGTGGCGATCACGGCCCTCGGGGACGTTCGGCTGGACCCGCAGCTCCTCGCCAAGGTGTCCGGCTTCTCGCCGAAGCCCACGTCCTACGAGTACGAGTGGCTGAGCGCCGGCAAGGTGGTCGCCTCCGGGCCGGACGAGGTCGGCGCCCACTACCTCAGCCTTCCGCGGGACGAGCGGCACACGCTGTCCGTCCGGGTGACCGCCCGTGGTCCGCGCATGGTGCCCAAGACGGTCACGGCGTCGGTCAAGATCGGCGACCGCGCGGACCCCGACGTCTGTGCCGGTGGCAAGGCCATCGGGTCGAGGTGGCTGAGCAACTACACGTACTGCAGCAATCGCGGGGACGGCCTGGTCGGTGACCCGGGGAGCGGCCGCGCCCTCGAGATGCTGGTCGCCGAACCCTGGTTGGACGGCTACACGTCCTCCAGGTCCGGCGAACCTCCTGCCGACCAGGGTTACACCGCCGACTACTGGTTCGACATGGCTGGGTACGTCCAGGGCAGGGGCTGGGAAGGACTCAAGAGGAAGGGCGACGTCTACTACGTCGGAAGCGTCGGCGAGCGCCGCCGCCTCGAGGCGCTCCGCATCGACGACGGCGGCGTGCTGGCCCCGTACTACGACGTCTGGTACCGCGCCTACGTACCGAAGCACGGCTGGCTGGGCTGGGCCAAGAACGGCGGGAACGCCGGCACCGTAGGATTCGGCAACCGGATCGAGGCCATCGAGGTCAGGGTCCTGCCGAAGGGCAAGCGTCTGGTGTCCGGGACGGGCAACGCGGCGTACTACTCCGCCGCGACGCAGCGACAGGTGCACGTCCGGTCCTACCTCAAGACGTCGAACGTGTGGCGCGACGCCGTGGTCGGGGGCTCGACCGCTGGGCTGACCCGCACCAGCCAGCGTCTGAACGCGGTGCGCGTCGACGTCGACGGGACGAGGTACTCGGGTGGCATCCAGGTGGCCGCCAAGGTCGAGGGTGACGGGTGGCGCCGATATGTGGGGAACGACCGCGTCGCGGGGACGTACCACCGGACCGATCGGGTCTCCGGTTACCGGATGCGGCTGACGGGTCAGATGGCCGAGCGCTATCACGTCTACTACCGGGCGCACGTCGCCGGGACCGGCTGGCTCGGCTGGGCCAGGAACGGCAGCTCCGCGGGTTCGGCGAGCTACGCGAAGCGGGTCACCGCCGTGCAGGTACTGCTCGTGCCGAAGGGTGACCCCGCGCCGCAGAGTGCCAACGGCCGGGTGGCCTACCTCCGCTGAGCCGGCACCCGGAAAGGGCACCGCACGGAGAAGGGGCACCGCACGGGCCACCCGTGCGGTGCCCTCACCAGCCGTTCGGCACCAGTACCTTGCGGATCCGCTTCTCGCTGACCGAGCCGTCGGTGCCGAGCTGCTGCGCGAACAGCGAGACGCGCAGCTCCTCGAGCAGCCAGCGCACGTCCGCGAGCTCGGCGGCGCGTGCGGCGTCGGGGGAGCCGGCCATGTACGCGGCGAGCGCCTTCTCGTACGCCGCGGTCACGTCCCCGATCCGCCAGGCGAGGTCGGAGTCCCGCGCGGGGTTCTCCGCGGCCTTTGTCAGGCGGTGCGAGTCCGCGCGCAGGTAGCGCGCGAGGTGCGGCAGCCGGCGTGGTGGCGTCGCGGCAACGAACCCGTCGTGGATCAAGGACGCGCGGTGCTCGCGGATGTCCTGGAGCGTGTTGAGCAGTGCGAGGCTGCCCGACGCGCGGACCTCCGCCTCGAGCGTCCGGCTCGCCGACAGGGCGGCCACCACGTGCCCGACGACGCGGTACACCTCGTCCTCCAGGTGCTGGCGGACGAACGCCAGCGCGTCGGCATACGCGGAAGCCGACCGCACGGCCGCGGCGTCCGGCCCACCCGGCGGGGTGTCGTAGCGTGCGGAACCCGTCGGCGACGTCAACGAGACGACCGCGGCCAGCTGCAGGTCCGCGACCAGCGCCTCCGTGTTCGAGTACGGCGACGCCGCCATCGTCAGCGACTGCGTGCCGGTCCACCGCGACGTGATCCGCCCGGTACCCAGCGCGGCCTCCGACACGAGCAGCCGCCGCACCCCGGCGGCGTGCAGCGCATCCCGCTGCGTCTCGTCCGCCAGGATCCGCAGCGCCACCCCCATGGACCGAGCCTGCCCCTTCACCTTCGGAGCAGCCTCCTCCACGAGCGCGGGGAACCCCCGCACCACGACCCCGGCTCCCACGTCCGTGGACACCGACCCGGGCAGCACCCCGCCGTCCGCCAACCCAGCAGGCCAGGAAGTCAGCCCACTCTGCTCCGCGATGACACCAGCCCCAGCATCAGCGGAAACACCCCCGCCAACCCCGCCACGAGTACTGCGCGCCACCACCTCGGAAGGCGACGCCCCTACGGAGGGTGCGGAAGGCGAAGACCCTCGCGCGGACGTATTCCTTCCCGAAGTGGAGGGCCCCCTGGGGCCCGTGAACGCGTCCGCGCGAGGGTCTTCGCCTTCCGCACCCGCCCCGCCCGAAGCGCCCGCCCCACCCGAACCAGAACCGGAAGCAGCCCGAGCCTCAGCCAGCGCCGCCCCCACAGCGCCACGCACAGCAGACCGCACGGCAGCCTCGGCCCGCCCTGCCAGCTTGCGCTGCAGCAGCAACAGATCCTTCGACTCGTCCAGCACGATCGCCGACGCGTCCCGTCCCCGCCCGCGCTCCTCGACGACCCTGAACGTCATCCGGAGGTGCCCGGGGAGGCGCGAGATCCGCTCCTCGTCCCAGACCTCCGGCGGCACGATCACGTCACGGAGCGCACGGACCGCTCGCGTGAAGGCGGAGACGTAGGGCTCGGCCATGTCGCCGGCCCGCACGATGTCCTCCCAGGCCGGGCACTCCTCGCGGATCCACGCGACGACGTCGCGCGCGACGTCGGGCGCCGGCACGAGCTCGCGCCGCACCGCCTTGGGCAGTGACTTGATGGTCGCGACCGTCAGCTCCTCGAGGAGCCCCGGAACCATCCAGTCGAATCCGTCGGGCACCACGCGAGCGAGCACCGCGATGGGGATGTGCACGGTGACGCCGTCGGCCTCGGAACCGGGCTGGAACTGGTAGGTGAGCGGCAGGGAGAGCTCGCCCTGGGGCCACTTCTCGGGGAACTCGGACGTGTCGACCGACGCGTCGCCGACCAGCTGCTCCATGGTGAACGTGAGCAGGTCCGGCGTCTCCTTGCGCGCACGCGACCACCAGCGGTCGAAGTGCGCGGCCGAGACCACGGAGTCGGGCACACGCTCGTCGTAGAAGGCGAAGAGGTCGTCCTCGTCCGCGACCAGGCCGCGTTGCCGTGAGCGGGCCTCGAGCTCGCCGGCCTCCTCCAGGAGGGCGCGGTTGTCGTGGAAGAAGCGGTGGTGGGTGGTCCACTCGCCCTCGACGAGCGCGTGCCGCACGAACATCTCACGTGCCGCCTCGGGGTCCACCTTGGCGTACAGGACGCGCCGGTCGGCCACGATGGGCACCCCGTACAGCAGCACCTTCTCCGAGCACATCGCCGCACCCTGCTTCGAGGACCAGTGGGGCTCGGAATAGGTGTGCTTCGCGAGCGGTCCGGCGAGGTCCTCGGCCCACTCCGGCTGGATCCGGGCGACGTCGCGCGCCCACAGGCGGCTGGTCTCGACGAGCTCGCCCGCCATGATCCACGCCGGCGGCTTCTTCGACAGGGGAGACCCGGGGAAGATCGCGAACCGCGCCCCACGGGCACCGATGTACTCGTTGCGCGCCTGCTTCTTCGCGCGCTTCAGTGCGATCTCGCGCTGGGCGCCCCGCAGGTGCGCGACGGCGGACGCCTTGACCTCACCCGTGTCCTGCATCCCGAGCTGCGAGAGCAGCCCTGCGAGCAGCGACTTGTGGATCGTGTCGTCGTCCCACGTCTGCCGGTACGACGTCGGCTCGGCGTCCGCGGACGCGCTCTCGGTGGTGAAGCGATCGGTGCTCGACCCGCTGGGCGGGTTCGATCCACGGGTGCGCGGCTGGAACGACATCTCGATGCCCAGCGGCTTCGACATCTCGCGGAGCTGGGCGACGACGTCCTGCCACTCGCGGATGCGCAGGAAGTTCAGGTACTCGGACTTGCACAGGCGCCGGAAGGCCGAGCTGCCCATCAGGTGCTGCTGCTCCCGCACGTACTCCCAGAGGTTCAGATACGTGAGGAAGTCGGAGCGCGGGTCGGCGAACCGGGCGTGCAGCTGGTCGGCCTGCGCGCGCTGCTCGGCCGGGCGCTCGCGGGGGTCCTGGATCGACAGCGCGGCCGCGATGATGGCGACCTCGCGGGCGACGCCGTGCCGGGAGCCCTCGATGACCATGCGCGCGAGGCGCGGGTCCATCGGGAGCTGGGCGAGCGTGCGGCCCACCTCGGTGAGCTGCGTGACCGTCCCGCCGTCGGTGCCGGTCGAGACCTCCTCCAGCGCGCCGAGCTCCGTGAGCAGCTGGACGCCGTCGCGGATCGCGCGCGTGTCCGGCGGCTCGACGAAGGGGAAGCGGGCGACGTCGTCGGGCGTGCTGACGACGCCGACGGAGATCATCTGCAGCAGCACCGACGCCAGCGACGTGCGCAGGATCTCCGGCTCGGTGAACTCGGGGCGGCTGTTGAAGTCCTCCTCCGAGTAGAGGCGGATCGCGATGCCGTCGGCGACACGGCCGGAACGGCCGCTGCGCTGGTTGGCGGAGGCCTGCGACACCGGCTCGATCGGCAGCCGCTGCACCTTCGTCTGCTTCGAGTAGCGGCTGATGCGAGCAGTGCCGGGGTCCACGACGTAGTGGATGCCGGGAACGGTCAGCGAGGTCTCGGCGACGTTGGTCGCCAGGACGATGCGCCGGGAGGCATGCTGCTGGAAGACCCGGTGCTGCTCGGCGCTCGACAGCCGCGCGTACAGGGGCAGGATCTCGACGTGCTGCGGGTGCTTCGGGTCGCGCGCGCGTTCCTTGAGGTGGCCGGCGAGGCCGTCGGCGGTGTCGTGGATCTCGCGCTCGCCCGAGAGGAATACCAGGATGTCGCCGTTGCCCTCGCGCAGCAGCTCGTCACACGCCTCGATGATGCCCGTGACGAGGTCCTTCTCCTCGCTGCCCCGTTTCGACGGTCGAGACCCCTTCGCTCCCGCCTGCCGAGCGTTCCGCGCGGCCTCGGCGGCGCGGGACGACTCGTCGTCCGGAGCCTCGTCCGGCGACAGCGGCTGGTAGCGGATCTCCACCGGGAACGTACGGCCGGAGACCTCGACGATCGGGGCGAGCTCCGGCAGCACGTCGGTGACGTAGGCGGGGGCTCCGCCCCGCTCGGCCAGTGCCGCGGGGGAGAAGTGCGCGGCGAACCGCTCCGAGTCGATGGTGGCCGACGTGATGATCAGCTTGAGGTCGGGCCGCTGGGGGAGGAGCCGCGACAGGTAGCCGAGCAGGAAGTCGATGTTGAGGGACCGCTCGTGCGCCTCGTCGATGATGATCGTGTCGTAGGCGAGCAGCTGCGGGTCACGCTGGATCTGGGCGAGCAGGATGCCGTCGGTCATGACCTTGACGAGCGTCTGGTCGCTGGACTGGTCGGTGAACCGGACCTGGTAGCCCACCACGCCGCCGAGCTCCGTGCCGAGCTCCTCGGCGATACGCTCCGCGACCGTGCGCGCCGCCAGCCGCCGGGGCTGCGTGTGCCCGATCTGGCCCTGCCGGCCCCGCCCGAGCTCGAGCGCGATCTTGGGGATCTGGGTGGTCTTTCCGGAGCCGGTCTCGCCGGCCACGATCACCACCTGGTTGTCGCTGATCGCCGCGGCGATGTCCGCGCGTCGCGCGGAGACGGGCAGCTGGGCCGGGTAGGTGATGGGCGGCACCTCGACGGCGGCGCGCTTGGCGGCCGCCGCCTCGAGCTGGGCCGTCGAGACGCGCTGCGGTCCGCCACGGCGGGGCCGGCGGTTCTGCCGTTCGCTCTGCTTACCCGGCCCACGGCGACGGTTCCGGCCCCCGCCCGGGCGGCCGCGATCGCCGTCGGACACTGGGGCGGAAGAAGGCTCGGTACTCACAACCCCTCATTCTCCCAGGAACGGCAAGGTCATTTGCCACCGGGCCCGCAGCACGGGTCAGGCCGCAGGCCATCCGGCCGGTCTGCGGGCCTGACCCGGCGACGTCTCAGCTCGCCTGCGCCGCGTTGAACAGGTCCAGCGCACCGTGCTGGCAGCCGTGTCCCGCGGACACCGGGACGCGCGGGCCGTTCCAGTGCGGGCCGTACATACCGAGCGTGTCGCGGTTGTTGGCGTACGCGGCATCGGCCTGCCGGTCGAGGTAGGCGCTGTACGGCCGGTCGCCCAGCGCGGCGTTGAGCTTGCCCAGGCCACGCACGTAGGCGCCCTTGAAGGAGGCGCCGTCGCTGGTGCAGTCGTCACCCTCGTTCACCTCGCGGAGCACGCCGCCCGGGTTGAGGTACGTGGAGCTGGTCGAGGCGTCGGCCAGGCTGCGGGCGGTGCTCAGCAGCGCCGCGTCGCCCGTGGCCCGGTGGAGCTCGGCCAGCGCACCGAGAACGACGCCCTGGTTGTAGGTCCAGGTGGGCTCGCCGTTGTTGACGCAGGAGTCGTTCAGCCCGTCGTTGATCAGGTTGCCGGAGTTGATCATGCCGCTGGCCCGGAACCAGTCCCAACCCTGCTGCGCTCGCTGGAGGTAGGTGGTGTCGCCGGGGATCCGGTTGTGCAGCGCCGCGTTGAGCTGGATGTACAGCTCGTTGGTGATGGCGTTCTTGTAGGCGATGCCGGTGTTCCACTGGACGCCGCCGCCGCACTTGCTGGTCCAGTACGCGCGCATGTGGTCGGCGTCGGCGCGTGCCGTGCTCAGGTACCGGCTGTCGCCGGTCAGGTCGTAGGCGGCGATCCAGGCGAGGCCCCACCAGCCGGTGTCGTCCAGGTACTCGTTCCGGAACTGGCCGTCGCGCGCGCCGACGTTCTTGTCGTAGGTCTCGGCGATCGCGTAGCGGTAGCTGCCCATCCCGCTGATCCGGGCGTTGTCGATGACGGCGGTCAGCGCGTTCGCCCCCGTCCACCAGCCGTTGGTCTCGAACAGGCCCGTGTCCCGGTCCCACAGCATCATCAGCGCGGTGGCGGCCTCCGTCGAGCGGCTGCCGGCGTTGCGGTCGTTGCGCGCCCAGCCGGTGCACGCGATCTCGGGCCGGTCGCCCGCCTTGCCGCAGGCGCGCAGGGCACCGACGCCGAGGTTGTCCCAGTCGTCCACGTTGTACATCTGCGTGCGCCAGCCCGTGGAGCCCGCGGGAACGGACGTGGCGCCGAGCCGGCTGCCAGACGCCCAGGTCCGTCCGCCGTCGAAGGACCGGTCGAGCCAGACCTCGTCGCCCGCCTGGCCGCCGTCGAGCGAACCCCAGCCCATGACGTCGGGGTCGGAGACGTGGAGCCGTATCGTGCGGCCGTGCACCGTGGCGCTCGCCGGCACACGGTCGCCCGCCGCGACCCCGGGATCCCGGGCGTCGCAGTGGATGTCGCAGATCACCGCCTCGGGCGCGGAGGCCGTTCGCGGCCCGGTACCGCCCGGGGCGGCGGTCTCCGTACGGACGGCGGGTGCCACCGGAGCGGCGTCCGCCTGCGTGGCCGGGGAGAGGGGCACGACCACGAGACAGGTGAGGGCGACAGCCGTCGCCGAGCCGACGGCGAGCCGCGCCGAGCGGGTCCGTGGGCGCGTACGGTCGGAGGGTGCTGACAGCGATGTCATCGGAACTCCTCGTGCTCGTCCTTGCTTCCGTCAGGGGAGGGGTGGAGCGATGGAGCGGCCAGAAGACGGCCCGAGCCGAGCCTCGGCCCGACAAGATTCACCCGGAAGCGGTGGCACGTCAAGAGTCGGGCGCGAGCGGTGCCACCGACATGGGGATGGCTCCCCATGTCGCGATGGGCACCACCTCCGTAGGCTTTCGAGATTCCTGTGACGCACACCGGGATGCCCGAGGGGAGCGGTATGGCAGACAGCCTGACGGTCGGCGGACGCGCGGCCCACGGCGGCGCGGACCGTGAGCGGCCCGCCGCCGACGACGCACCGGGTGGGCCGGCATGACGGCCCGCGAGCTCATCGCCCTGTGCGAGAGCCAGATCAACGGCCTGAGCCGTACTCGGCAGGCGTTCGAGCACAGTGGCGCGCCGGAGCATGTCGACGGCCTGATCGACGACCTGCGCGTCACCGCGTCCGGCTGGGGCGCAGCAGTCAGCAGCCCGCCGGACGGGGACCCTGTGGCACTCCGCGTGGGGGCGCGGACCGTCCGGGACGGTGTGCCGGGCTTCGGGACGGTGGCCGACGCGCTCGAGGCCTACGCCTCGGCCCTCGAGTCGGGGCAGACCCGGCATGCCACGGGGCTGGCCCACCTGCGTGCCGCCCGGCACTGCGCGGCGGGACTCGCAAAGGTCGGCGAGGACGAGCCGGACCGGGCCGAGGCGACGTCGAGGGCTGCGATCGCCGTGCTCGACGTCGCGTGCGCGGGTTATGCCGCCTGCCAGGACGCCTACGAGGCCGCGCGGGACGCGGAACGGGCGCTCTACGCGGCGCTGTCCTACGTCCGCGCCAGGCCCCCGGGGTACCGGAGTGACCTGAGCGTCTGACCGGGCTCGGTACGTGCGGGCAGCTCAGTACGAGCAGGTGTCGAGCAGCGGCTGCAGCGCGGACTTCACCCGCTCTGCCCCCATGTCGGCTCATGCCGCGCCACGACGCACGGTCCGCCTCCGCCCGGTCTGCTCGCGCGGGGTCTGGGGCAGACCGGGCGAGCAAACGGGCCGAGGCGGACCGTGGCGGACCGTGGGAGGAGCTGGTACCGGCGGTTCAGCCGACGGACAGCACACCCAGGTAGTAGCCGAGGCCGACCAGGGCGAGGGCGCCGATCGTCTCGATGATGGCGAGCGCGAGGCCCCAGCGGGCGAGCCACAGGTCGAAGCCCTCCTTGCCGGCGCGGGCGACGGCGATGGCGTTCAGGACGACGCCGATGATCGGCAGGGCTGCGAGGAAGAAGGTGAGGAGGCTGAAGACGGTGGTCTGCGGGTCCTCCTCCTCGACGGCCTCGGCGGGGGCGGCGACGGCGGTCTCGGCGACGGCGGGGGTGGCCACGGCCACAGCGGTCTCGGTGACGGCCTCGGCCGGGGACGGCGCGGCGGCGTCGGTTGCGGGGGCCTCGGTGTCTGCCTTCGCCTCGGACGTCGCTGCCGGCGCGGCAGGCTCGGTCTCCACGACCTTGGTGGCGGTGGCTGCCGCGTTCTCGTCGGCAGTGGCCTCGGGAGTCGTGGTGTCGGGCGTGGTCATGGTGGTAGTGCTCCCCTGGTTGAGGTTCTATGAAATGTCAGGCCATATTGTGGAGTATCCGAATGGTCTTGGATAGGCCGGTATCGAACGCTCCTGAGCAACAGAGGCTGCCGCTCCCTGGGGAGCGGCAGCCTCTGCGCTGCTCGCGACACTGCCGGACGCGTCGCGTGCCCGGGTCGGGCTCGGATCACATGGCGGCGGTCGGCAGGGAGAGCGCCGCGTAGACGCCGGCGCCGACCAGTGCGAGGTACAGCACGGTGAAGGTGATCGAGAGGCCGAGGCCCCACTTCGAGAGCTTGCTGTCGAGGCCGGCCTTGCCTGCCTTCGAGACGGCGATCGCCGAGACGATGATTCCGATCGGGGGCGCGATGAACGCGAGGATGAAGCCCACGATGGCCAGGGTGTTCGCCTGCGGGTCCTGGACTGCGCCCTGGACGGCTGGTGCGCTCGGGGTCTCGGTCATGAGGACTTTCCTTTCACGGCCACTGTTCCGGCCGCTCGACTGCGGGCGCGGGTGCGCCCGTTGGGACGCGGGCCAGTGTGAAGCATCCCGAGATCCACCCGGAAGTCTTCATTGCGTTGTACGCCCGAATCGTTACCCTTGACGATCGTGGGTGTCCTCACCGTCCGAGTCCGACGTCGTCTCCGTGGAGAGCGGGTGGGAGTGATTCACCCTGACCGAGTGAAAATTACGCCGGTTGAGTTCACCTCGGCGTGATAGTCCTGTGCAAGGATCCGAACGGCACGTACTGCACCACGAAGTGGTGCACCGACCGAGGGGGCGACGCGTGAGCGACAAGGCAACGAAGCCGGTTCCGCACACGTCCCGTACCGGTCTGCGCAGGTTCCTCCGCCCCGCCTGGACGGGCGCCCTCGCCACCGTGATCGCCGTGGGCGTGCTGTTCACCGCCTCCGCCAGTATCCCGGCCTCGCACCTCGCCGGAGGGAACGACGGCGAGCTGCCGATCCGGCTCAACGGCCTGGTCGAAGGCTTCACGGTCGGCGAGACCGAGACCGCGCCGAAGGGCGTCACGCTGGCCCAGATCGTCGCCGTCCTCGAACGCGCGGAGGAGCAGGCGCAGGATCAGGGGCCCGACTTCAGCCCCGCGATCGCCCAGGCCGCCGCTGAGCTCGGCATGCTCTACACGACGTACCAGATGCAGCAGCTGGCGTTCGGCGAGAACAACAAGGGCCTCCGCGTCGAGGACGCGCCGGTGGCACGCGGCGCCCAGGACGACGTCGATGACCCGGCGGACGACGGCACGAAGGACGGCACCGAGCAGGACGGCGCTGAGCAGGACGGCGCTGAGCAGGACGGCACCCACCGCGACAGCGAGAAGCAGGAGGGCCGCCCGCAGCCCCGGCCGGCCGACGACGAGCCGCCCGCGGTGCAGGTGTCGAACGAGCGCACCTCGGTGGTCGACCCGCACGCCGAGGACCCGCACGCTGAGGACCCGAACGCCGGCTACGTCACCTACGACGAAGTGGTGATCGCGGCGGTCCGCCTCGCGAACATGCTGGACCCGTCGGTCCCGAACGCGCTCGTCGAGGTGGAGGGGGCCGAGGAACGCCAGCGCTTCTCCCTGCGTGAGAGCCTGCTCGACGTCGTGAGCACCTTCGGTGGTTCCACCACCGGCTACGCGAACGGCCGCATCCCGGCCGGCGTGCTGTGTCCGCTGGAGTTCGCCCCCGGGCACATGTTGCGCTGCGACGCGGCGGAGCGGTTGACCGCCCTCAGTGCGTTGTTCGAGCAGGAGTTCGGCTATCCGATCCCGATCACCGACTCCTACCGGTCCTATGCGGCCCAGATCACCCTGGCCGGTATCAAGCCGCACCTCGCCGCGATCCCGGGCACGTCGAACCACGGCTGGGGCATCGCCGTGGACCTCGGCAACCCGATCGCCGGCGGCAACTCGCCCGAGTACGTGTGGTTGCGGCTGCACGGCCCGGACTACGGCTGGGACAACCCGTCCTGGGCACAGCTCGACGGTTCGAAGCCGGAGCCCTGGCA
Source organism: Promicromonospora iranensis (assembly GCF_028994775.1). Classification (GTDB taxonomy): domain Bacteria; phylum Actinomycetota; class Actinomycetes; order Actinomycetales; family Cellulomonadaceae; genus Promicromonospora; species Promicromonospora iranensis_A. The sequence continues at coordinate 183,488 of NZ_JAJQMN010000009.1, forward strand.
CTTCGAGTTCTTCGCGGCGGGCTCGATCCCGAACCGCGCGATCGACCCGTCCGACGTCGGGGCGTGGACGCCGAGCGACGACTCGACCCCGCGCTACAAGCCCGCGCTCGACCCGAAGCCGAGCGGTGGGTCGGACGGCGGCGACGGCGTGCGCAAGCCGCCTGCGAAGCCGGGCGACCGGCCGAGCGACAACCCACCGTCGCAGAAGCCGACGAAGCCGACCGAGAAGCCGACGCCGTCCAAGCCGACCAAGCCTGGTGGCTCGAAGCCGTCGCCGACGCCGTCGGAGCCCGGCGAGGAGCCGTCGGGGGAGCCCAGCGGGGAGCCGACGCCGACCCCGACCCCGAAGCCAACCCCGAAGCCAACCCCGACCCCGAAGCCGACGCCGACCCCGTCGCCCAGCCCGTCGCCGTCCGACCCGACGTGCCCGAGCGACGAGCCGGAGCCGAGCCCGAGCTCGTCGCCCGAGCCGAGCGCCAGCCCCGAGCCGACGCCCGATCCGAGCTCTGGCGCCGGCGACGAGGAGCCGGACGAGCCGTGCGCGGCCGACGAGACCGACGGCGAGAAGGACGCGGACGCGAGCGGTCAGGACGGCGGGTCCAGGACGACGCCTACGGCGCTCGCCGCGACCCGCCCCGCCGAGCTCACCCTGATCAGGAAGCGAGGGCTGACCGCCACGTGACGACCGAGCAGACCCCGAGCGACCGGACCGAGGCGGACCGGTCGGGAGGTGCTGCCGGTGACCCGCGGCGGTTCCTGCGGTCCGGGCGTCTCGAGTCGATGCCGCGGAGGTGGCGTGACAAGGTGGCGGTGACCCGGTATCTGGCGGCGCAGGCCCTGCCCGACCTCCTGGAGCCGGTGACGGAGCGTGAGCTGACCGACCGGCTGGTCGAGCTTGCGGACGACCCGGTCGGCATGCGGCGTGCGATGGTGGACCACGGTCTGGTGCAGCGCACCCGGGACGGTGCCGAGTACTGGCGCACCGAACGGACCGAGTACGACGTCTGAGTTGCCCGCGGGTGATGTCTTGACCATATTGCGAGACAACGAAGACTCGCCTTTTCGGGATAGGAAATTTCATGAGCGAAGAACGCGCCGTCGCGGCGCTGGAGGCGGCGGGTATCCCGTTCGAGGTGACGCGGCACGGTCAGGTCGCGAGCCTCGCCGAGGCCGCCGCCGCTCGCGGCGTCGAGCCGGCGAAGCTGATCAAGACGATAGTGGTGCGCAGGGCGGCCGACGACTACCTGTTCGTGCTCGTCCCCGGTGACCGGCAGATCTCGTGGCCCAAACTCCGTGCGCTGCTGGGCGTGTCGCGGCTCTCGATGCCAAGCAAGGACGTGGCTTTCGAGGTCACGGGCTATGAGAGGGGAACCATCACCCCGTTCGGGTCGTTCCACAGGTGGCCCGTCGTCGCGGATTCCCGGCTCGCCGAGCCGGGACCCGTGTCGATCGGCGGAGGTGCGCACGGTGTGGGCGCCACGGTTGACGCCGTCGATCTCACGACGGTGCTCGACGCCACGGTTGCGGACGTGACCGACCCCGTCTGAGGTCCCCTCGGACGGGGATCGAGCAGGCCCGCGACGATGCGGAGGCCGCGAATTCTCCTCCGTGCAACGTGACCGTAACGCCTTGGGGGTGGACGGAAGCCATGTGCCGGGTGAACACTCGCCTTAGGCAATTCTTGCCCCGCCCGGCCAAGGAGCGGTCAGCGCGCACCAAGAAGCGTCCAAGTCAGAGTTCAAGCCAGTGTGTAGAAGTCAGTGTCTAGCGAAGTCGAGGCCCGACCAATGCAGGACGGAGCGAATGACCCCATGGACCCTCTCCCGTCAGACTCAGCGCAGGACATGGTTCCCGGTCGCCCGGGATCCGGTATCGCCTGCCGGAACACCTATGAGGGCACGGTGCTGACCCTCTGGGGTGACATCGACGCGCTGCTGCGCGAGAACGCGAGCGAGGCGATGGCCACGCTCGCGGCACGACCCGATCCCGATCCCGTCATCGTCGACGCCCGGGATGTCACGTTCATCGACTCGTCCGGCGTGGCCTTCATCCTTCAGGTGTTCGTGCTCGGCGAGGAGACGGGTTCGCCCGTGCTGCTCCGTGAGCCGTCCGCCGTGGTCATGGAGGTCCTGGACATGGTCGGCATCAGCCAGCGAATTCCGGTGGTCCGCAGCGCCGCGGCCAGCGCCTGAGCCGAATCGCACCACATCTGGTCGGTCGCGTCCGATCAGTCGAAGGAGTGGCACCCTTGTCCGGTGAAGAACTGGGCAGCGAACCTCACCTACTCCTCCGCGCGCATCGAGCGCCCACGGACCCTCGCGGAGCTCGCCGGCATCGTCGCCGGTGAGCCCCGCGTCCGGGCCCTCGGCTCGCGCCACTCGTTCTGCGACGTCGCCGACACGACAGGCGTGCACGTCCAGGTCGACCTGCTGGACGACGGAAGGCCGCCCCTCGAGGTCGACCCCGCCACGGGAGTGGCGTCGGTTCGCGCGGGCCTGCGTTACGGCGAGGTCGCCGCCGCTCTGGACGCCGAGGGCCGTGCGCTCGGTGCCATGGCCTCCCTGCCGCACATCTCGGTCGCCGGTGCCGTCGCCACGGGCACCCACGGTTCGGGTGACGGGACGCGCTCGCTGGCGGGCGACGTCGTCGGCGTGGAGCTGATGACCGCTTCCGGTGAGGTGCGGACCCTGCGCCGCGGCGACGCCGACTTCCCGGGGTCGGTGGTGGCGCTCGGCGCCCTCGGCATCGTGACCCGCGTGGAGCTGGCCACCGTGGAGTCGTTCGACGTGCGCCAGGACGTCTTCACCGGCCTGCCGTGGGACGCGTTGTTCGAGAACCTCGACGCGGTCATGGGCAGCGCGTACTCCGTCAGCATCTTCACGAGCTGGTTCGAGCCCGACGTGCGCATGGTCTGGTGCAAGTCCCGGGTCCCGACAGGCTCGGCCGGCGAAGCACCCTCGCTCCCGGTCGAGCTGGGCGCCACGCCGGCAACCCAGCCGATGCACCCCCTGCCGGACGTCGCCGCCGTCGCGTGCACCGAGCAGGGCGGGGTGCCGGGCCCGTGGTTCGAGCGGCTCCCGCACTTCCGGCTGGACTTCACGCCGTCCCTCGGCGAGGAGCTGCAGTCCGAGTACCTCCTGCCGCGCACCGCGGGGCCCGACGCCGTCCGCGCCGTGCGGGCGCTCGGGGACCGGATCGGCCCGCTGCTCCTGACGTCGGAGATCCGTACGATCGCCGGCGACGACCAGTGGCTCAGCACCACGCCTGAGGACAGCCTCGCGTTCCACTTCACCTGGAAGCAGGACTGGCCGGCCGTGCGGGCCGTGCTGCCCGAGCTGGAGGCGGCGCTCCTGCCGCTGGGCGCCCGCCCGCACTGGGGCAAGCTGTTCACGGTCCCGGTGGCGCACCTTCCGGCCCTGTACCCGCGGTTCGGCGACTTCGCCGAGCTGGCCGCGCGGCTCGACCCGACCGGCAAGTTCCGCGGTGGATACGTCGACAACCTGCTCACGGAAGGAAATTGATATGGCAACGATATCGCTTTCAGGGCGATTTTCTCGGAGGATCAACGTATGAGCGACGCGCAGAGAACAACCGCGCAGCCGGAGAAGCGGGAGCAGTTCAGCGGACAGCTGGGATTCATCCTGTCCGCTGTCGGGTCCGCTGTCGGGCTGGGAAACATCTGGCGCTTCCCGGGGGTGGCATACGAGAACGGTGGAGGCGCGTTCCTGGTGCCCTACCTGGTGGCGCTGCTCACGGCGGGCATCCCGATCCTGTTCCTGGACTACGCGATCGGGCACCGGTTCAGAGGTTCGGCACCGCTGGCCTTCCGCCGGGTCAAGCGTTGGCTGGAAGGCCTGGGCTGGTTCCAGGTCATGATCTGCTTCGTGATCGCCGTCTACTACGCGGTGATCATCGCGTGGGCGCTCAGCTTCTTCGTGTACTCGTTCGACCTGAGCTGGGGCGACGACACCGCGGCCTTCTTCACGGGTAGCTACCTCCAGCTGGCCGACGTCGGTGGCGCGGACCCGTGGTTCACCCTCGACTTCGTCTCCGCGGTGCTGATCCCGCTGGTCCTGGTGTGGGTGGCGGTGATCGTCGTGCTCGCCGCCGGCGTGGTGAAGGGCGTGGAGAAGGTCAACTTCATCTTCATCCCCCTGCTGTTCCTCGCCTTCGGCGCGCTGGTCGTGCGGTCCCTGACCCTGCCGGGTGCCGTCGACGGGCTCAACGCGCTGTTCACCCCGGACTGGGGTGCGATCGCCGACCCGGCGGTATGGATCGCCGCCTACGGCCAGATCTTCTTCTCGCTGTCCATCGCGTTCGGCATCATGATCACCTACGCCTCCTACCGGAGGCGCCGTGCCAACCTGACCTCGCCCGGCCTCGTGGTCGCGTTCGCCAACTCCGGGTTCGAGGTCTTCGCGGGCATCGGCGTTTTCGCCGCGCTCGGCTTCCTCGCGAACCAGCAGGCTGTTGCCATCGCCGAGCTCGAGGGCATCTCCGGTCCGATCCTGGCGTTCGTCACGTTCCCGGCGATCGTGTCCGAGATGCCGGCCGGGCCCCTCTTCGGGGCGCTGTTCTTCGGCTCCCTGGTGATGGCCGGGTTCACGTCGCTGATCTCGATCCTGCAGGTGGTCTCGGCGTCGTTCCAGGAGAAGTTCGGCTGGACGCGCACGCAGGCCGCGATCCGCATCGGCCTCGTGGCCGCGGTGATCTCCGTGCTGGGCTTCTCGACGACCACCGGCCTGATCGCCCTCGACACCGTCGACAACTGGGCCAACAACATCGGCATCGTCGCGTCCGCGGTGGCCACGACGGTCGCCGTCGGGTGGGTGCTGCGGCGCTCCGGCGAGATGCGGTTCCACCTCAATGCGGTCTCCACGCTCCAGGTGGGCCGCTGGTGGACCTTCTGCATCATCGTCCTCGGGCCGGTGGTGCTCACCTACATGCTCGTCTCGCGCATCGTCAGCCTGATCCAGGACGGGTACGAGGGATACGCGGCGACCTACCTCGGCGTGGCCGGGTGGGGCACCGTGGTCGTGCTCGTCGTCGGGGCGGCAGTGCTCACCCTGATGCGGTGGCGCGTCGAGCCCGACAAGTTCGATGCGTGGCCCACCTACGGAGGTAAGTCATGACCGGCGAAGCAATCGCACTCCTCGTCGTCTCGCTCGTCGTCGTGTGGGGCGGGCTCGCGGTGAGCATCATCGCGCTCGTCCGGCGACCCGAACGGGCCGACTTCCCGCAGGGCTGGCAGCACGAGGGTGGTCCGGAGGACCGTCCGGAGGAGCCGGTCGAGCACGACACGTGAGCAACGCCTCGGCAAGTCGGCCCCTGGCCGGCTTGCCGAGGTGTTTACGCAGGCCAACCCCGATATGGGCGGGTGAAACCTCGGGGTAATACGTTCTACATCACGATGTGACATCGGTCTCGAACTTGCGGGTTTACGTCAGGGGAGCGCCACGGTTAGGTGAGACTCGCACACGAGGCGCTCAGTGCGCCGTCGGGTCCTCTGCTCCCCTGATGACAGAGATCTGCCGGGTCGTACCGCCTCGTGACATACCAACGATCCGACCCAGGAGACCCCTGATGCGCAGGCTTCCCGCCCTCACCGCTGCCACGGCACTCACCGCTGCCGCCCTCGTCCTCACCGCATGCACCGACGCGTCGCAGCAGACAGCTGGTGGCGCCGCGACCGACGAGGCCGGTGCCGAGGCATCGTTCGACCCGTCGACCGTCGAGGCCGACGAGGAGATCGCCGCGATGCTCCCGAAGGAGATCGCGGACAAGGGCACGCTGTCCGTCGGTTCCGACACCGCCTACGCGCCGGCGGAGTTCATCGACGTGGACGGCAAGACGCCGGTCGGGTTCGACGTCGACACCGTGACAGCGGTGGCAGCCGTGCTCGGCCTGGAGGCCGACGTCCAGACGGCTCCGTTCGACGGGATCATCCCCGCCATCGGCTCCAAGTACGACCTGGGCATCTCGGCGTTCACCATCACGGACGAGCGCACCGCCGAGGCGAACATGATCAGCTACGCCGTGGCGGGCTCGCAGTTCGGCGTCGCCACCGGCAACCCCGAGGACTTCGACCCCGAGAGCCTCTGCGGCACCACCATCGGCGTGCAGACCTCGACCATCCAGGACGACGAGCTCACCGAGGCCACCAAGACGTGCGAGGAGGACGGCGAGGAGCCCATCGAGGTCGTGCGCTACGAGTCGCAGGCCGACGTCACCACCAACCTCGTGGGCGGCAAGCTCGAGGCCATGTACGCCGACTCGCCGATCACCGCCTACGCCGTGGAGCAGACCTCCGGCGAGGTCGAGACCATCGGTGAGATCAACGACGCGGCGCCGTACGGCATCGTCGTCTCGCAGGACGACGAGGAGCTGACCGAGGCCGTCCAGGCCGCCGTGCAGAAGCTCATCGACGACGGCACGCTCGAGCAGATCTTCGCCGGCTGGGGCAGCGAGGACGTCGTCGTGGACGAGGCCGAGCTCAACCCGGCCGAGTGACTCTCACCCCAGGACAGAGAAGAGGGGCGAGATGAGCTCCAGCAAGACTCCGGCGTCGGGCGTGGATCCGGTGCCCAACCGGATCCAGGCGCGGCCCGTTCCGCGGCCCGGCCGCCTCGTCGCGGCGGTGGTCGTCCTGGTGCTGGCCGCCATGGCGGCCAACGCGCTGATCACGAACGAGAACTTCCGCTGGGACGTGGTCTGGCTCTACCTGCGCGACGTCGTCATCGTCCGCGGTGTCATGTGGACGCTGATCCTCACGTTCGCGTCCATGGCGATCGCCGTGGTGCTCGCGATCACGCTCGCGATGATGCGCCGGTCCGACAACCCTGTGATGCGCTGGGTGAGCTGGGTCTGGATCTGGTTCTTCCGGGGCACGCCGATCTACACGCAGCTCATCTTCTGGGGCCTGATCGGGGTGCTCTACCCGCGGCTCTCGTTGGGTATCCCGTTCGGGCCGGAGTTCTTCACGTTCCGGACGGACGACGTCATCACGGCGTTCTGGGCGGCACTGCTGGGCCTCGCGCTGAACGAGTCCGCCTACCTGGCCGAGATCGTCCGTGCGGGCCTGACCTCCGTGGACCCCGGCCAGACCGAGGCGGCGAAGGCGCTCGGTATGAAGGACGGGAAGATCATGCGTCGTGTGGTGCTGCCGCAGGCCATGCGCGTCATCGTGCCGCCGACAGGCAACGAGACCATCTCCATGCTCAAGACGACGTCCCTGGTCGTCGCGGTGCCGTTCGGTCTGGAGCTGACCTTCGCGGCCGGCGCCATCGGCAACCGGATCTTCCTGCCGGTGCCGCTGCTGGTCGTCGCGGCACTCTGGTACCTGCTCATCACCTCGATCCTGATGGTGGGCCAGCACTACCTGGAGCAGTACTACGGACGCGGGTTCGGCACGGCCACCGGTCGCCGCGGCAAGGACAAGGGCCCGGGCGGCAGGCAGGCAGCCATCGCGGCCGCAGGAACGGTGAAGGAAGACGTCAACAGGGAGGTGACACCATGAGCGTCGTCGCCGACTCCGCGGCCGCTCCGGCGGGCGCCACCGACATGGTCTCCGTACGCGCCGTGCACAAGGTCTTCGGTCACGGGCACGACGCCGTGCACGTCCTGAAGGGCGTCGACCTCGACGTCGCGCGGGGCGAGGTCACGGTGATCCTCGGCCCGTCCGGGTCGGGCAAGTCCACCCTCCTGCGCTGCATCAACGAGCTGGAGGAGATCACCGGCGGCTCGGTCGTCGTCGGCGGTGAGCTCATGGGCTACCGCAAGGACGCCAAGGGGACCCTTCACCGGCTGCACCCGAAGGCGGTCGCGAAGCAGCGCTCGCGCATCGGGATGGTGTTCCAGCGGTTCCACCTGTTCCCGCACATGACGGCGCTCGAGAACATCATGGAAGCGCCCGTACAGGTGCGGGGGATGTCGAAGAGGGCGGCGAAGCAGCGCGCGCTGGAGCTCATCGAGCGTGTGGGGCTGTCCGACCGGATGGACCACTACCCGGCGCAGCTCTCGGGCGGCCAGCAGCAGCGGGTCGCCATCGCCCGGGCCCTCGCGATGGATCCGGAGCTCATGCTGTTCGACGAGCCGACGTCGGCCCTCGACCCCGAGCTCGTGGGTGAGGTCCTGTCGGTGATGCAGGACCTGGCGAGGTCCGGCATGACGATGATCGTGGTGACGCACGAGATCGGGTTCGCCCGTGAGGTCGCCGACCACGTCGTGTTCATGGACGACGGCGTCATCGTCGAGAGCGGACCGCCGAGCGCGGTCCTGGACGACCCGACAGAGGCGCGCACGAAGGACTTCCTGTCCCACGTCCTCTGACTTCTCGTTGAGTGCGGGATATTTGCGGGTCAGGACCGCATTTCTCCGCAGATATCCAGCACTCAACGAGGCGGGTGGGTCAGGCGGGGAGGCGGAGGGTGAAGCGACAGCCGCCGCCTCCGGGACCCGGCACGTTGCTGACCGACGCCGTACCGCCGTGGGCCTCGGCCACTCCACGAACGATGGAGAGGCCGAGGCCCGCGCCGCCTCCCGGGGCGTCCCCGCGCTCCGGGGTGCGCGCCCCCGAGCTGCGCCAGCCCGCCTCGAAGACGCGGCCGAGGTCCCCCTCGGGGATCCCGCCGCACTCGTCCTCGACGGTGACCACCACCGTGCCTGCCCCGTCGCCGGACGCGCCGCCCGACGCCGTGCCGGCCGCGGCGCCGGTGCCCTCCACGCACGCCACAGCCACGTGGACCGTGCCGCCCGGGCGGGTGTGCCGGATCGCGTTGACGAGCAGGTTCTCCATCGCCCGGCCGACCTGCTGCGCGTCGAGGGACGTCACCACGGGGTCGGTGACGTCCCACGCCAGGGTGACCCCGCCGGCGTCGGCCAAGGGCTGCGCGGACGCGATCGCGTCGGAGGCGAGGTCGGCCACGGCGACGGGCTCGCGGCGCAGCGTCGCCGTGGGGGACTGGAGGCGCGAGAGGGCGAGGAGGTCGTCGACCATGGCCGCCATCCGCCGGTTCTCCGCCAGGATCCGGGGAACGTGCTCGTCCACCGGACCGACGCCGTCCTCCAGCGCCTCCGCCAGGGCGCGGACGGCCGCCAGAGGGGTGCGCAGGTCGTGCGACACCCAGGCCACCATCTCGCGGCGGCGCACCTCGACCTCCCGGTCGCGCTCCGCCGCCGCCTTCTCGGCGGCCGCCTCGGTGGTGACCCTGCGGATCCGCGCCGTGAGCACCAACCCGACGGCGAGGGCGACCGGCACCGTCGCGAGCAGGAGCAGCAGGACGGTGGTGGAGTCGGCGTCGGACAGGAACATCGCCCGTGCGCTCGCGTAGACGCCCGCCGCGACCGATCCCACGACGACGAGCGGGGCGAGCGTCGCCGCGAGGGCGACCCGGCGGCGGGCGAGGGCGAACAGGGCGACGGCGCCCACGGCACCCACGGCCGCGGCCACGGAGACGGACAGGACCACGCCCTCGAGGTCGTTCACGCGCCACCTCCGGCCGGGGCGGGCGTCGCGTCCCACCGGTAGCCGACCCCGAACACCGTCACCAGGCGGATCGGCCGGGACGGGTCGGCCTCCACCTTCTCGCGCAGCCGACGCACGTGCACCGTCACGGTGGACTGGTCGCCGTACTCCCAGCCCCAGACACCGCGCATGAGCGACTCGCGGTCGTGCACCTGCCCGGGGTGGGCGAGGAACCAGCGCAGCAGCTCGAACTCGCGCACGGTCAGCTGCAGCTCGGATCCGCCGCGGGTGACGCGGTGGGCCGCCGGGTCGAGGCGCAGATCGCCGTCGTACAGGGCGCTGGGCGCCTCGTGGGCGTGCGCGGGGCGCGCAGCCGGGGACACGGGCTCGGTCGCCGTCCAGGCGCTCGCAGCGGGCACGACGGCGGCCCCCGCGCGGCGGAGCAGCGACTGCACCCGCAGCACCAGCTCGCGCGGGCTGAAGGGCTTGACCACGTAGTCGTCGGCGCCGATCTGGAGGCCGAGCACACGGTCCTCCTCCTCGCCCCGTGCTGTCAGCATGAGCACCGGCAGGTCGGCGCGGGCGGCGCGCAGGCGCCGGCACACCTCGAGGCCGTCGATGCCGGGCAGCATGAGGTCGAGCACCACGGCGTCGGGTGGGTCCCGGGTCGCGGCGGCCAGCGCGGCGGGGCCGTCGGCGGCGTGCTCGGCCACGACACCGGCGCGTTCCAGGTAGGCGACGACCACCTGCGCGACGGTGGCGTCGTCGTCGATCACGAGTACTCGGGCCACTTCTGAAGGGTACGGGCGCGCGTGGCAGGATCGCGGCGGTGGACGGGGCCGTCAGGATCTCGTAAGAACCCGTTCCAAAAGTGCGCAACCCCAGTGGTCCTGCCCTGCGTCTATGGTGCATGACGCACACGAAGCGACGCGGACGGCGTCGCCAACCAGCGCCGGGGCAGGTCTCCGGACAGGGTCCCGGGCGGTGCTCCGGATGAGCGAGGTAGCGGTGAGTCCCGAGGTACAGCCGAGCAGCGGCGAGATCGCCGTCGTCCGGAGCGGTGTGGACCCCGTGGCGGACTTCACGGCCTTCGCACAGGCGAGCACCCCGGCGCTGTACCGGATCGCGTATCTCCTGTGCGGCGACCAGCACCGTGCGCAGGACCTGGTCCAGCTGGCTCTCGAGCGGACGTTCAAGGCATGGAAGAAGGTAGGCGACGGCGACCCGTTCGCCTATGCGCGCCGGGTGCTGTCGACCGCGCGCATCGACACCTGGCGCCGCACCCGTCGTGAGGTGCTCACCGACGACCCCGGGAGCACCACCCGGGTGCGGACCGCCCCGGCGTCGGACGCCGAGCTGGCCGAGCGCGACCGGCTGGTGCGCGCGCTCATGGCGCTGTCGGTCAAGCAGCGCCGGGTGGTGGTCCTGCGTTATCTCCTGGACCGTTCCGAGTCCGACACCGCTGTCGAGCTGGGGATCTCCGCCGGCACGGTCAAGTCCACCGCCTCACGTGCCCTGGCGCGCCTGCGCGTCCTCGTGGGCTCCGACGGCGAGAGGAGCCGATCATGAACGTGCACGACATCCACGCGAAGCAGGACGCGGCGATGATGGCCGGACTCCGGGCGGCCGGGTCGACCATCGAGCCACCTCCATCGCTGGACCCGACCGCCATGGCGGTCCGTGCGGTGCGCACCGTGCGCCGGCGCCGGGTGGTCGCCGCGGCGACCGCCGGTGTGGCGGCGCTGGTGCTCACCACGGCAGGCATCGGTGCGGCCGGTGCGATGTACGCCGACCGGCAGGAGCCCTTGCCGGGAACCGACAAGACGACGGCCGAGTCGGCGCCGGCGGAGGACCCGGAGCCGACGGCGCCGAGCCCGAGCGTCGAGCCGGATGCCGCCCCCACGGAGTTCCTGAGGACCGGCGGCGGGACGTTGCCGGTGCTGCCGGGCGTGGAGCACGGCGTGGTCCCGGACGGTGCGCACTCTCCGTACATCCTCGGCGGCCTCTGGTACGAGGTGCCGCCGGGCGGCTGGATCGCCGTCGGCGACGTCAACGCGGGCGGGGTCGCCGGGTGGCTGGACCCGGAGCACCCGGAGGCCGGCGGCCTCGGCGAGACCGGCACCATCGACGACATGGACGCCACCATCGAGCTGCGGAACGTCATCGACGTCGCGGACTGGACGGTGCCGGCGCGGAACTCCGGCGCGACGACCCTGGACATCGAGGGGGCGGACCTCGTCGTCATCGAGCAGCACGAGCGGGAGGGCAGGATCCGGCCTGCGACCATCCGGATCCGCAGTGGCGCCGAGGGCTGGGTCATCGAGACCCGGTTCGCGGCAGACGCGCAGGGTGACGAGATGCTGCGCAACTTCCTGGGCAACCTCTGGCTCAAGGACGCCGGAGAGCCCGACTGGTACCAGCCGGAGTTCTCGAGACCCGTCCTCGCCGCCATCGAGCACGAGGTGCCGGCCGACTGGATCAGGACCGAGCACAACGGCCTGAAGTTCGCGGTGCCCCCGGGCTGGACCGACAAGAAGACGGAGGGAGAGTTCACACCTGGCGTCGAGTGGACCGGTCCGAACCTCACGCACGTCGACCCGGGCATCGACCCGGAGACCCTCGACCTGTGGCAGGACGCCACCCGGAAGGAGAAGGTGCAGGCGGCCGAGGAGGTCGAGTGGCCCGAGCGCGTCTACGTGCAGGGCGGCAAGCCCGGCGGCAACTGGTGGAGCCAGAGCATGGACGCACCGCAGTCCCAGATGATCGACGTCCCGGGTGCCGACTACGCAGAGGTGCTGCCGACCGCCCACAACGCGGACGGTGAGACCGACTACTACTGGGTCGACATCTACCTCCACCAGGAGGACCAGGGCGAGAACCTGTTCCTCGTGGTCGAGTTCGACGGCACCGAGCAGGGCCTCGAGGACCTGCACACCTTCCTGGGGTCGCTGGACTTCCGGCGCTGATCCGTCCCGCACGACCTGGCACGTGTCGGATGCGCAGGTCACCGCGGTGATCGGTCTATCCGACACGTGCTCTGTCGTCTCCTCGATGGGCCAGGCCGCCCGAGCTCTCGAAGAAATTCGTGAAACTCGATGGAACCTTCGTCCCTGCCGGCCCGTGTTCCGTTCGTGACAGTCACGAGTCCGCGCGCACTAGCGCCAGAGTCCCGGGTCCCCAAGCCCGTGACCCTGCGCGTCGTGCGCGCCGACTCCAGCTCTGCGGACGACCTGGAGACCGTGACCACCGAGCAGAACACCCCAGACTCCCTATCCACCACGATGCCGGACCCGATGTCGGACGGCGTCACCGCGAAGCCCGAACCCGTTCCCGCGACCCGGCCGCTCACAGTGGTTCGAGGTGAGGCGGAAGGCGTCGATGACGTAGCCTCGCTGCCCGTGCGGACAGACCGGCCTACGGCCACTCACGCGCGCAGGAACGCACAGATCTCGAAGAACGAAGAGTTCACCGCGTTCATGCGAGAGGCCAAGGATCCCCTCCACCGGATGGCCTTCCTCCTGAGCGGTGATGCGCACCGCGCCGAGGAGCTCACCCAGCAGACCTTCGAGCGGTGCTACCGGCACTGGCACAAGGCCAGGGCGGGGGACCCGCTGGTCTATGCCCGGCGAGTGCTGGCCAACCTGCGGATCGACGCCTGGCGTCGCACGCGGCGCGAGGTCCTGACCGGCCCTGACGAGCTGCCCCAGGACGACGCCCGCGTCGCTCGCGCGGCAGCCCGGATGCCCACGCGCACCGTGGACGATCGCGACGCCGTCGTGCGCGCGCTCCTGCGCCTTCCCCTGAAGCAGCGCCGCGTCGTGGTGCTGCGTCACCTGCTGGACCTGTCCGAGTCCGAGGTCTCGAACGAGCTCGGGATCCCCCTCGGCACGGTGAAGTCCACAGCCTCGCGCGGCCTCGCCCACCTGCGCGCGATCCTCGACATCGATTCGCTGGGCGGAAGCCGATGAACATGAACTCCTCCCACGGCACCCCCGACGACGACTTCGTCGCCCGGGTCCGCCAGTCGGCGCACGCGGCGGTACCCGCGTCGACGCTGGACCTGGACAGCGTCCTGCGGTCGAGCCGTCGCAAGCACGCCACCCGGCGGGCGGGCGTGACGCTGGCCTCGACGCTGGCGCTCGCCACCGTGGGGGCGGGGGCCGCGGGTGCGCTCCCGGGCATCCCGGGCTTCTGGAGCAGCGCGCCGGTCGAGGTGGAGACCACCGACGCACCGCCGTCGACGCTCGAGGGCGAGGTCGACGTCGACCGCCCCGTGCCGTCGCCCACCGACATCCCGTCGCCGGACCCGGAGGCAGAGCTCGCCTACCTCGCACCAGGTGTGCGGACGGTGGCGGAGCCGGCGACGTATCGCGTCGACCGGGACACCGTGGTGCTCGACCTCGGTCTGGACGCCGGGGGCGGAGACCGCTATCTCGCGGTCGTGACCCTGGCGAAGATCGACGGGCGCCACAGCGCCACGGACCTGGAGGTGCTCGCCGGTGGTGACACCGCCCTCGAGAACCTCCGTGCGGGGAACCTCGGTGGAACTCTGCTCTGGCGGGGCGTCACGTCCGACGCGATGGTCCTGCCGGCCGACGGCGGACCGGCGCTCGTGTTCGGTTTCTCCTCCGGGGCGGCCGAAGGGGACCAGCACCTTGTCTTCGACGACCCGCTGACCGGCGGTGCCGCGGGCGCGCAGGGGGCGCCCGCGTCGCCGGAGCCGGGCGACGGCGAGGGCTCGGGCGCGCCCGAAGCAGGTGCGTCGCTCCGGGTCACGCCGTTCGACGTGCTCGGAGACGGCAGTGTGTGGATGCGGGTCCTGCAGGTCGACCGTTCGACGGCGGAGCCGCGCGGTTTCCTCTACTCGAACCAGGACACGTGGAGCGCCTCGTGGTGCCGCACCACCTCGCCCGAGTGCGCGGTCATCCACGACGTCGCCGGTGAGTCGGTGGACAGGCCGAAGGCAGCGGCGCCCGCGCCGATGGTCGCGGAGCTCACCCCGATGCTGATCGAGGACGCGGAGGCGAACGAGGTTCCCGCGATGGAGACCTGCGTCGCGCAGCGCACCGGCAGCGACTGGACGGCGCCGCCGCAGCTCACGGGCAAGTCGTTCTGGCAGGCGCCGAAGGGCGTGGACGCCGACGTCTGGCGGTTGTGCCTGATCGACCTGAGCGAGGCGTTGCAGGTCGCCTCGACGAGCGAGGCGCCGCCACCACCCGGCGACGTGACGCCGAGCCCGGCTCCCAGCAAGGAGCCGACCCAAGCTCCCGAGGACGAGGATCCCCTCGGCCTCGGTGAACTCCTGGATGGACTCTTCGGGGGTTGAGACTTCCCGGTCCACGTCTCGTCTGGGGAGATGGCGTGGGCCGGGAACACACGAACGGGCCGAGGCAGAGTCTGGGGATCTGCCTCGGCCCGTTCATCTTCTGACCGGCAGCGGCCGGCCGGTGCCGACCGGCCCGTTCCGGACTACTCGCCGTCCTCGCAGGCCACACCGTTGCCGTTGCGGTCGAGGTGCGGCAGGTAGCCCGGCTGTCCGTTCGCCAGCGGGGCGGCACCGGCGGCGCGCACGGCGTCACAGTTCCAGTAGAAGACGGTGCCAGGGTTGCCACCGTTCCCGTTCCCGTTCCCGTTGTCGTCGTTCTCCTGCTGTTCCTGCTGCTGCTGCTGTTCCTGCTGTTCCTGCTGCTCCTGCTGCTCGAGCGCGGTCTCGCGCTCCTCGAGCTGCGCCTCACGGTCACCGAGTGCCTGTTCGCGCGCCGCCACCTCGTCGCGCTGCTTCTCGATCCGAGTGCGCTGCGCCTCGATGTCGGCGCGCTCTTCCTCCATCTCCGCCCTGATGTTCTGGGCATCGGTGATCGCCTGGTTCGCGTCGGCCTGCTGCCCCGCCGTCACGATCACGCCGACGATCACGCCGAGGGCGAGTCCGGCGACGGCGATGGCGATCATGACCCCGGCACCTGGCGGACGTGAGCCGCGCTGGCGCCCGGGGGCACCCGGACGTACCCCGGCAGGTGGCGCGACCGCGACGGGACCGCGCGCCATCGGCGTACCGGGTTCGGGGTGGTGCGCGTCGTCGATGCTCAGCGGCCCGGGACCGGGCCGCGGTCCTGGAGCAGGCGGGCTCGCGGTCGCGCCGCCTCGCCCGCCCAGGCTCTTGAGGGCGGCCAGCACGCCGGCGGTCGGGCCCTTCTTCGGGGCCTCCGGAGGCGGGGGCGGAGGCGCCGTCCCGGTCTGGGGCGGGTAGACCGGTTGTGGACCTGAGCCGGGCCGCGGTGGACCCGGCGTCGGTGGCGCGCTGATCGGCGCCATGGTCATGGTCGAGCCCATCGCCTCCGCGGCCGACATGGCGGGCGGGGCCGGTGCTACGGATGCCGGTCGGGCGGAGGGGACGTCGATCACCTGGATCGCGACGGTCCTCGTGTCCGCACCCGCGCCCGTCAGGTCGGCGGAAGCCGGGCCGGAGCCGGTCGGCGCCGGTGGTGCGGGCGGCGCGGGGGGTGCGGGCTGCGCGGACGGAACGGCCGCGGCTGCGCGGTTCGCGCCGTCGGGCTGCGGTGCGTCGGGTCCGTCGACCCAGTAGTTCCAACCCGGCGGGGCCGGGGGCCACGACGGGTCGGGAGCCCAGGTGGAGTCGGGTCGGAATCCCGGGGGCACCTGCCAACCCGGAGGCGGGTTGAAGCGCACGGGCATGGTTGCTCCTTCGATACGGTCGGCCCCACTATCGGCCATCCAGGCGGTTCGACGCCAGAACTAGGGGTCTAACCGGACATATCTACCGCCTGCGAGGGTGACAGTAGCGCGCCTGTGTCAGGGGTCACTGGTAGACCTGTGGGCATGTTCCTCCTGGAGCGCCACGACGCAGGCACCCTCGTGCACTCGGCAAGTGACCTCGTGATCGCCGGCGAGTGTGAGTTCCGCCTGTTGAGACGCCTCGACGAGCTCCTGGGTCGTAGCCCGCGCCGGGCGCGAGAGGAGGACGAGATGCTCGCCCGCACGGCGGCGCTCGGTGAGGACCACGAACGGCGGGTCCTCGACGGCCACCTCCGCACCTTCGGCCCGGCGACCACCGGTCGCCCGGGTGGCGTCCTCGAGGTGCCGCCCGCGCGTCGGATGGCCCGCGACGAACTGGTCGACGCGCACTCCCGGACGCTGGCCGCGATGGAGCAGGGGGCTGACGTCGTCTACCAGGCCTCCTTCTTCGACGGCCGGTTCCACGGGCGGGCCGACTTCCTGGTGCGCGACCCGCTCGGTGAGATGGTGCACGTGAGGGGCACCGCGGCCGGTCCCCAGCCGCGCTATGCCGTGCACGACTCCAAGCTCGCGCGCCGCACCAAGGTCAGGGCGCTGCTCCAGCTCGCCGCGTACGCCGACCAGCTCATGGACGCGCGGATCGACCCGACGGACGAGGTTCATCTCGTGCTCGGAACAGGGGAGACCACGTCGCACCGGCTGGCCGACCTGCTGCCTGTCTTCCGCAAGCGGCGCACGCGGCTGATCGAGGTCCTGGACACCCATGTGGCCGACGACGCCCCGGTGAGCTGGGGTGACGACCGGTACCTGGCCTGCGGCAAGCTCCGCGACTGCCTCGACTGCGCCGAGGCCGCCGCCCAGGCTCGCGACGTGCTGCTCGTCGGCGGGGTGTACGGGGTGCAGCGGGCGAAGCTGTCGGAGTCCGGGATCACGACGATCGACGGGCTCGCGGTGGCCGAGGAGCCGCCGGACGGCATGGCTGCCGCCCGGTTCGAGAACCTGCGCGCCCAGGCACGTCTCCAGCTCGGGTTGGACGACGGCGACGGCTCGGTGGTGCTCGACCAGCTTCCCGACGGCGTCGACCCCGACGGGCCGGACGCACGGCTGCGCTGGCAGCTCATCGCGACCGAGGGCATCGACCGGCTCCCGCCGCCGAGCCCGGGCGACGTGTTCTTCGACTTCGAGGGTGACCCCCTGTGGGAGGACGCGCGCCTGCCCGGCGATGACCAGGCGCCCGCCATGGGCCTCGACTACCTCTTCGGCTGGGTCGAACGCCCTGGTCCGGGCGACGGGACCCCGCCGTTCCACGGGCTCTGGGCGGACGACCTGGCGGGGGAGCGTGCCGCGCTCGTCCAGTTCGTCGATTACCTCAACGTGCGCCTCCGGACCTACCCCGACCTGCACGTCTACCACTACGCCGCCTACGAGAAGACGCATCTGCTCTCGATCGCGGCGCGCCACGGCGTGTACGAGGACGAGGTGGACCAGCTCCTGCGCGACGGCGTGCTGGTCGACCTCTACGCGGTGGTCCGGTCGTGCCTGCGCATCTCGAACCGGTCGAAGTCGATCAAGAAGCTCGAACCGCTCTACATGCAGGACGACCCGGCGCGCGAGGGCGTAACGAGCGCGACGGCCTCGGTCACGGAGTACGCGGAGTACGCGAAGCTGGCCGCCGACGGGGCGGACCGGGCGGCGGAGCTCAAGCAGCGGATCCTGGACTACAACGAGTACGACTGTCGGTCGACGTTGCGGTTGCTCGAATGGTTGAGGTTCGCGCGGGCGTCGGTCTCGTCGGTCGAGCCTGTCGAGACCTCGGTGGTCGGGGGCGTCGAGACCCGGGTGGCTGGGGCGGTCGTGGGGAGCGAGAACGCGCGCGCGGATGCGTTCACGGGCCCCAAGGGGCCCTCCACTTCGGGAACAGATACATCCGCGCGCGCATTCTCGCTCCCCACGGCCTTCGCTTCCGACTCACCTGGTGGAGATGGTGCGCCTGGGTCCAGTGGGGGGACCGATCCGCGCGCGGGTGGGGGTGGGTTGGCGGGGGCTGCTGAGGAGAGTCCTCGGGCGGTGGCTCGGCGGGAGGGGCGGGAGCGGCGGCTCGCGCTGGCCGCCGCGATCGCCGAGCGGGTCGGGGAGAACCGGGGGGAGCGGTCGCTCGAGGTGCAGGCGCTCGCGCTGCTGGGCGCGGCCGTCGGGTACTACCAGCGTGAGGACAAGCCGTTCTGGCAGGAGCACTACGCGCGGCTGGAGCTTCCGCTCGACGAATGGCCGGGCCGGAGGTCGACGTTCCACGTGGAACGTTCGACGGTGCTGCGGGACTGGGCGGTCGTCGGGCGCGACCGGCTCCCCTCTCGGGAGATCGAGCTGGTGGGTCGCATGCTCGACGGTTCACGGGTCGACGGGTCCGACCTCGGCGTCGGTGACACGGTGCACGTGCTGTACGACCAGCCGGTACCGCCCGTAGTGGGGGAGCTCGAGGTAAGGGCCGTGCGAGGCGAGCACTCGGGCGGCGTGATCCAGGAGGTGCGGGAGCCCGGCGAGCGGGACGACGTGCCGCGTGGGCGCGACGTCGTCGTGCTGCGAGAGCGGCTGTCCGGCGGAGCGGAGCCGCACGACCAGGCGCCTGTCGCGCTCGCGCCGCAGTGCGGACCGGCGCGCGACGCCCAGGAACGGGCGGTCGAGGAAGCCGCCCGTGCGGCACTCGCCTCGTGGGACGCGGAGCGTGCACTGCCCGACGGTGCCGCGATCGACCTGCTGCGCAGGCGCCCGCCGCGGCTGGTCGACCCTTCGACAGGCTCAGGACAGCGCCCTTCCACCGGAGAGAGGGGTGGGGCTCTGCCCGCGCTGGGCAACGAGGGGAATGGCGGCCGCGATCTCGAAGCGGCGGTCCATGCGGCCGTCGAGCGGCTCGACCACTCCTATCTCGCGGTGCAGGGCCCTCCGGGTACCGGAAAGACCCACGTCGGTTCGCACGTCGTCGCCAAGCTGGTGGGGGCGGGCTGGCGGGTGGGCGTGGTGGCCCAGTCGCATGCCGCCGTCGAGAACATGCTGAGAGCCATCGTCGACAAGGCGGGCGTTCCCGTCGAGCAGGTCGCGAAGAAGCAGCGGGCGAAGGGCACGGAGAAGGGCGTCGCCCAGCCGTGGCAGGAGCTGACGAGCTCCCAGCTCGCGGACTGCGCCGCAGCCAGCTCCGGTGGCTGCGTGGTCGGTGGCACGGCGTGGGACTTCGCGCACGAGCGCTGGCCTGACGGTGGCCTCGACCTGCTGGTCATCGACGAGGCCGGCCAGTTCTCGCTCGCCGACACGATCGCCGTCGGGCGGTCCGCGCAGCGGCTCCTGCTGCTCGGCGACCCGCAGCAGCTCCCGCAGGTCAGTCAGGGTAAGCACCCCGAACCGGTTGACGAGTCGGCGCTCGCCTGGCTCGCCGCGGGCAGCGCGGTGCTGCCGGACGGCCTCGGCTACCTTCTGCCCGAGTCGTGGCGCATGCATCCAGACGTGTGCGCCGCCGTGTCCCAGCTCTCGTACGCCGGACGGCTCTCGGCGCATCCGGTCACGACCACACGGTCACTCGAGGGTGTGACGCCCGGAGTGCTGCACGTCCCGGTGGCGCACGAGGGACGCTCGACGTCGTCCCCGGAGGAAGCGGCCGAGGTGGTGCGCCAGGTGCACGAGGTGCTCGGCCGGACGTGGGTGCCGGGCGGCGGTCACCCGCCCCGCCCGCTCGAGCAGGACGACGTCGTGGTGGTCGCCGCGTACAACGCGCAGGTCCACCTGGTGCGCCAGGCGTTGCGTGCTGCCGGCCTCGATGATGTTCCGGTCGGCACTGTCGACATGTTTCAGGGGCGGGAGGCGCCGGTAGCGATCCTGACGCTCGCCGCCTCGACACCCGATGACGTCTCCCGCGGCATGGGATTCCTGCTGTCGCGCAACCGCGTCAACGTGGCGGTCTCGCGTGCGCAGTGGCGTGCGGTGGTGATCTCGTCACCCCGGCTCACCGACTACCTGCCGGGCGACCTGGAGGCCAACGGTGTTCGACACCTCATGGAGCTCGGCGGATTCCTGCGGCTCATCGGCGGCTGAACGAGAAACTGCTGGTCGAGCTTGTCGAGGCCAACAGATCTCGACAAGCTCGACCAGCAGTTTTTCTCGACCAGCAGTTGCCCGGCCAGCAGGTTGCTCGACGAGCAGGTCCTGCTTCAGGGCGGGGGACTAGAACTCGCCGCCGCCGAAGTCCCCGCCGCCGAAGTCGCCGCCTCCGCCGAACATGTCACCGAAGAAGCCTCCGCCGGCGTCGCCACCCGCGTCGCCACCGGCGTCCGCCCCGGAGGCCTCGACCGGCTCGGCACCCGGGTCGCCGCCCTCGGCGCCCGCTTCCTCGCCACCACCCTCGCCACCGCCCTCTTCGCCACCGGCGAAGTCCTGCGCGGGGTCTCCGAAGGAGCTGCCGAACATCATGTCCGCCACGGCCGAGCCGATGACCATGCCACCGATCGTGCCGAGCATGCTGGCACCGAGCATCGAGCCGAAGCCAGGTCCACGGCTCTGGCCGAAGTTGCGCTCCAGGGTGCCGGGGTTGCGCATCTCGGCACGGGTCGCCATGCGGGCCAGGTCGCGCGGCTCGTCGGACGTCGCGCGCTCGTTCGCGGGCACGGTCTCGCTCAGCTGGGCCTGGACCTGCCGCCGCTGCTCGGGTGTGAGCTGGGCGAACGCCTCGGCGTGCGCCTCCTCGACCTGGTCCGGCGGGGCGGTGCGGAGCAGGTAGCGGTAGCGCTCGATCGCCACCTCGTCCTCGCTGCGGCCTGTACTCGCGGCCGACCCGTACACGGGTGCGGTGCCGTACTCAGGGGACTGGCCCGGCTGCTGCCGGTACTGCTGCCGCGGCGTGCTGCCGCCCTGGTACATGCCGGGGATCTGTTCGCGCGGCTCGCGGCCGAGCAGTCGGTCGAGGAAGCCCATGATCTCGTCCTTCGTAGGTGACGGTCCAGGTGGGGAACGCCCGGCGTGGTCCAACGGTTCCGGATCGGGCCGTCAGTCCACGGGGTGAAATGGCGAAGGCCCGGTCACCTCGAAAGGTGACCGGGCCGACGTCGTACAACCGGCGACGAACTCAGACGAGCTCAGCGCGGTGGTTGCGAAGTTTGAGGGATCAGATCGGGCGGATGTTCTCCGCCTGCAGGCCCTTGGGGCCCTGCTTCACGTCGAACTCGACGCGCTGGTTCTCCTCCAGTGAACGGTAGCCGTCCGACTGGATCGCGCTGAAGTGGGCGAACACGTCCTGCCCACCGTCCTCGGGTGCGATGAACCCGAAGCCCTTCTCGGCGTTGAACCACTTGACGGTTCCGAAAGCCATGTACTGCTCCTTGCATGAGGCGACGACCCCGACCGTCGGGATCGCATAATTACGGTGTCGTCGTCATCTCACGGAAGAACGATCGAGGCACTGCAACGTCACCTACCCTACCCGCATGAGGCAAGGAAAGCCCGACCAATCTTGAACGAGTTTGTGTGAGCCGGGTTTTGAGGCCCGATTTTGGCCACTTGTCGCCGGTGTCGGGAGCGGATGTTAGAACGGTTGGCATGAACGCAGCCACCGACATCCCGTCCGTCACGCTCAACAACGGCGTCGAGATCCCGCAGGTGGGCCTGGGCGTCTTCCAGGTGCCGGACAACGGCACGCAGGCGTGCGTGGAGACCGCCCTCGAGCTCGGCTACCGGCACATCGACACCGCCGCCGCCTACTACAACGAGGAGGGCGTCGGCGCGGCCATCCGAGCCACCGGCGTCCCGCGCGAGGACATCTTCGTTACCACGAAGCTGCGCAACGGCGACCAGGGTTACGAGAGCGCCCTGAGCGCGTTCGAGAACAGCAGGAAGGCGCTCGGGCTCGACGTCGTCGACCTGTACCTCATCCACTGGCCGGTCCCCGGCCGTGACCTCTACGTCGAGACCTGGCGTGCGTTCGAGAAGCTGCTCGCCGACGGCGCAGTGCGCGCGATCGGCGTCTCCAACTTCTTGCCCGAGCACCTGGATCGCCTGGTCAGCGAGTCGAACGTGGTGCCGGCGGTGAACCAGGTCGAGCTCCACCCGACCTTCCGTCAGCCCGCCACCGTCGAGCGGAGCCGGGCCCACGGCATCGTCCCCGAGGCGTACTCGCCGCTGGGGCAGGGGGCCGACCTGGAGGCGCCGGCGGTGGTCCGGATCGCTGACGAGCTGGGTGTGACCCCCGGCCAGGTGGTCCTCCGCTGGCAGGTGCAGCACGGGGTGATCCTGATCCCGAAGTCCGTGAACCCGGAGCGGATGGCGACCAACATCGACCTGTTCTCGTTCTCGCTCACGGACGCGCAGATGTCCGACATCGATGCTCTGCACGCGCCCGAAGGCCGGATCGGGGCCGACCCGGCGACCGCATCGTTCACCCAGTTCCGCAGCTGATACGAAGGGCCGACGGCGGCGTGCGGGGGGTTGCTCGAGCAGACCCGGCACGTCGCCGTCGGCACTTTTCTTGCTCGTTCGAACCCTGTTTCACCCCTGCTCTTGGTGTGCGGTGTGACCTGGGTAACATCCCCGTAACGATCGAGTCGATGTGACGGACTAGACACACTCGTGACACACAGTGTGACTACGTTCATCGCCACGACGAGGCAAGTCGCCGCGTCAGGTTCACTCCCGCTCGAAGGGGAACAGCAGAATGATTCGACGTTCCACGGCGGCGCGCGGTCTCGCGATCGCAGCTGTCCTCAGCGTGGGCCTCGCGGCCTGCTCCACGACCACGGAGACTGGCGGCGACGGCGAGGGTGCCGCGTCGCAGGATCCGCTCATCGTCGGCACCATCCTCCCGGTGACCGGCACCCTCTCCTCGCTCGGGCCGCCTGAGATCGCAGGTGTCGGCCTCGCGATCGAAGACATCAACGAGGCCGGCGGCGTGCTCGGCAACGAGGTCACGATGGAAGCCGGCGACTCCGGCGACACCACCGACCCGAGTGTCGGGCAGCAGACCGCCACCGACCTGATCAGCAAGGGCGCGCAGGTAGTGATCGGCGCCGCGTCCTCAGGCGTCAGCCTGAACGTCGTGGACCAGTTCACCGAAGCCGGCGTCATGCAGATCTCGCCGGCCAACACGGCCACCGACCTCTCCGGCGCCAGCGACTTCTTCGCACGGACCGCACCGCCGGACACCGTCCAGGGCGCGGCCCTGGGATCGCTGATCCTCGACGACGGTCACCAGAAGGTCGCCATGATCGTGCAGGACGAGGCCTACGGCAACGGCCTGCGCGACAACATCCAGCAGGCCGTCGAGAACGGTGGCGGCGAGGTCGTGTACGGCGCGACCGACGGGGGCGACGAGTTCCCCCCGGGTGAGAGCAGCTTCTCCGGCATCGTCACGGACGTCCTGGCGTCCGAGCCGGACGCCGTCGTGGTGGTCGCCTTCGAGGAGACCCAGGCGATCGTCTCCGAGCTCATCTCGCAGAACTGGAAGTTCGACGGCACCACGTACTTCACCGACGGCAACACCCAGACGTACGAGGAGACGTTCGAGCCGGGCACGCTGGAGGGCGTCACCGGCACCATCCCGGGTGCGCAGGCGCAGGACGAGTTCCGGGAGCGGGTCAACGCCTGGTACGAGGAGAACGAGGGCGAGGCGCTCTCCGACTTCTCCTACGCGCCGGAGTCGTACGACGCCGTGATCCTTGCCGCTCTCGCGGCGGTCCGCGGTGACGGTACCGACGGCGCGACCATCTCGGAGAACATCAGGGCGGTCTCCGGATCCGAGGGCGGCACCGAGGTCACCACGTACGCCGAGGGCGTCGAGGCGCTCGAGGCTGGTGACGAGATCCACTACAAGGGTCAGTCCGGTGCGGGTCCGCTGAACGAGTCCAACGACCCGTCGTCGGCTCTCATCGGCGTCTACGAGTACGACGAGAACAACGTGAACGTGTACGAGACCTTCATCGAGGGCGAGGTCCCGGAGGAGTAGTGCGCGCTCGCGGGTCACTGACCCGCAGGTCACCGACCACTCGTTGGTCGACGCGTTGACCACGACGGCCCGACCGCCTTCCGTGGGGAGGGCGGCCGGGCCGTCGTCACCTCCGGCCACAGCATGTCCCCGGGACAGCGCGGCCGGACGATAGCCCACTCGTGTGACATCCGCACGCCAGTTGTGACACAAACCACGGCTACACTTCCCGCACATTCGCGAAAACCTGCGATACACGGCCCGTTCAGGGCTGCTACATCACGGGGAGAAGGACGGCCAGGAGCGAATCTCCTGGTCAGCCCCTGACACCACGGAGGACCCGGCACATGAGAGCCGACCGACCATTCACGTCCGCGGCGCGGCGCATCCTCGCCGCCGGCGGGGCGGTGCTCGCGGCCATGACCGCGAGCGCGGCGATGCTCGCCGCACCCGCCGCCGCTTCCACGGCGGACGTAGCCACCGACTGCACCCCCGACGGGACCACCGCGTGCGTCTCGCCGATCGTGCTCGACGCGAACAACGACCCACTTCCAGGTATCGACGTGACGGTCTCGGGCTCCGCCTTCGAGGAGACCATCACGTCTACCGACGGGCCGGTGTCGATCAAGGTGCCCGAGGTAGGCGCGTACACGCTGACCGTCGACCTGGCGACCGTCCCGGACGGCATGGCCCCGAACGCCCAGGAGCGGCAGGTCACCGCCCAGCTCGGCTCGACGGCGCGCGGCGCGTTCCGGATCGCTCCCGGATCAGCCCCTCCGGCGTCCGGGTCGACGACGGAGCCGTCCGAGTCCGCCACCGACGCCGGCGAAGGAGCCGACACCGGTGAGGAGGCAGAAGCAGGGGGGATCGGTGCCGACGGTTCGACGGAGAACCTCTCGGGCTGGCCCGCCTTCAGCCAGGTGTGGCAGCAGTTCGGCTCCGGCATCCGGTTCGGCCTGCTGCTCGCTCTCGCGTCCGTGGGTCTGAGCCTGATCTACGGAACGACCGGCATCTCGACCTTCTCGCACGGGGAGCAGGTGACGCTCGGTGCCCTGCTCGGCTTCATGTCGATCAACTGGTGGGGCCTGCCGGTGTGGGCGGCCGTTCTGGTCACCATCGTCATCTGTGCGGCGACCGGGTGGTTCCAGGACGTCGTGCTGTGGGGACCGCTCAGGAAACGCGGCACCCCCGTCATGCAGCTCATGATCGTGACCATCGGGCTCTCGATGGCTCTCCAGTACCTCATCCAGATGTTCATCGGCGGTCAGTCGCGGCGTGTGCTGCCCTCGAACGCCCGCCCCGTGGAGATCGCCGGCATCACCCTGAGCGCCGCGTCCTGGCTGTCGATGCTCGTGGCGCTCGCCGTGATCGGGGTCATCGCCTGGTTCCTCACGCAGACCCGGATCGGACGTGCCACCCGCGCGGTGTCGGACAACGCCGCACTCGCTGCGGCGACCGGGATCAACCCCGACCGGATCGTCCGCATCGTCTGGACCATGTCCACAGGCCTTGCAGGCCTGTCCGGCATGCTGCTGGCCATCTCGTTCGGATCCTTCACCTGGACCCTCGGCATGATCCTGCTGCTCCTCATGTTCGCGTCCGTGACGCTCGGCGGCATGGGCACCGCGTTCGGTGCCCTGGCCGGATCCATGGTGATCGGCCTCGTCGTCGAGATGTCCACCCTCATCCCCGGTATGCCGAGCAGCCTTCGGTACGCGTCGGGCCTCTTGATCCTCATCCTCGTGCTGCTGATCAGGCCGCAGGGCCTGCTCGGCCGCGCCGTGCGGGTCGGCTGAAAGGAGAATCGTCATGGACGAACTGAGTCGTATCCTCATCCAGGCGCTCGGCCAGCTCATCGCGCCGGCTACCGCCGCATACGCCCTCGCGGCGATCGGTCTCAACCTGCACTTCGGCTACACCGGGCTGCTCAACATCGGCCAGGCCGGCTTCATGCTCATGGGCGCGTACGGATTCGCGATCGCGACGATCGAGGGAGCGCCCTTCTGGCTCGCGTTCCTCATCGCGGCGGCGGCGGGTGCGCTGCTCGGGCTGATTCTGGGCATACCCACGCTGAAGCTCCGCGGCGACTACCTCGCGATCGTCACGATCTCCGCAGCGGAGATCATCCGGTTCGCCGGACGGTCCACTCTCTGGGCCGAGTACACGGGTGGTGCCTCCGGGTTGGCCGGTACCGCCTACAAGACGACGTTCCAGGCGTTGTCCCCGCTGCCCGACGGACGCACGGCGATCGGGCCGTTCGAGTACATCCACAACGGGTCTGACTCATGGTGGACCCGCATCTTCGCGTGGGGCCTGGTCCTGGTCGCGGTGCTGCTGGTCTGGCTCATCACGCGCAGTCCGTGGGGCCGCGTCCTGAAGGGCATCCGGGAGGACGAGGACGCCGTGCGAGCCCTCGGCAAGAACGTCTTCTCCTACAAGATGCAGGCACTGATCCTCGGCGGCATGGCCGGATCGTTGGCGGGAATGTTGTTCGTGCTTCCCATATCGGTCTCGCCGGACAACATGGGGCGCACCCTGACGTTCTTCGTCTGGACCGTCATGCTGCTCGGCGGAGCGGCCACACTGTGGGGCCCGGTGCTCGGCTCGATGCTGTTCTTCTTCGTCTACATGCTGGTCCGCACCGGAATGCGTTCGGGTCTCGCCGACGTCATGCCCACGCAGAACGTGGAGTACCTCGCGGGCCTCCTGGTAGGCGTGGCGCTCATGTGCATCGTGATCTTCCGGCCGCAAGGCATCCTGGGAAACAAGAAGGAGCTCGCCTTCGATGTCCGTTGAGAAGACTGAGAACCAGAACGAGCCGGCGGACCTCGAGGAGGCTGTCGCCGCGGCCGCGGCGGAGACCACACGCAGCGAGGCCGCCAAGAGGATCGCCGAGACGCTGAGCGGTGTCGATCCGAAGGTCGGCATCGCGAAGCCGGACCCGATCCTGACGGCAACCGGTGTGCAGCGCCGGTTCGGCGGCATGACCGCGGTCGACGTGGAGCACCTGGAGGTGCAGCGCGGTGCGATCACCGCGCTGATCGGCCCGAACGGGGCCGGGAAGACGACGTTCTTCAACCTGCTGACGGGTTTCGACAAGCCCAACCAGGGCACCTGGGAGTTCGAGGGGCGGGCGATCACCCGCACCAGCGCGGCGAAGCTGGCCCGTAGCGGCATGGTCCGGACGTTCCAGCTCACCAAGGCGCTGTCCCGCCTGACCGTGCTGCAGAACATGCTGCTCGCCGCGCCGGACAACCCGGGTGAGAACCTGTTCGGCGCCCTGATCCGGCCGCTGTGGTCCGGTGTCGAGAAGCGGAACACGGAGAAGGCGCTGGGAATCCTGGAGCGGTTCAACCTCCATGCGAAGAAGGACGACTTCGCCGGATCGCTCTCAGGTGGCCAGCGCAAGCTGCTCGAGATGGCTCGCGCGCTCATGACCAACCCGACGATGATCATGCTCGACGAGCCGATGGCCGGTGTGAACCCAGCGCTGGTGCAGTCCTTGCTGGGCCACGTCCAGGCGCTCCGTGACGACGGCATGACGGTCCTGTTCGTCGAGCACGACATGCATGCGGTCCGCCACATCTCGGACTGGGTGGTCGTCATGGCGGAGGGCCGCATCGTGGCCGAAGGCCCGCCGCACAGCGTGATGCAGGACCAGGCGGTCGTGGACGCCTACCTCGGCGCCCACCACGACACCGACCTCGGGGACGACGCACTGCTCGATCCCGCAGTGCTGGCCCGGCTCGAGGCCGAGGAGGAGAAGCGATGAGCGAGGCGACCACGGCCGAAGCGAGGACCCCGGAACGGCTCCTGCATGCCGACAACCTGGTGGCGGGCTACATCCCCGGCGTCAACATCCTTCAGGGCTGCAGCATCGAGGTGGCCAAGGGCGAGCTCGTGGGCATCATCGGACCGAACGGGGCCGGTAAGTCCACGCTGCTCAAGGCGCTCTTCGGGCTGGTGAAGATCCACTCGGGCAAGGTCACGCTCGCGGGCGACGACATCACCGGCATGAGAGCGAACACCCTGGTGGCACGCGGTGTCGGCTTCGTCCCGCAGAACAACAACGTGTTCCCCTCGCTCACCGTCGAGGAGAACATGCGGATGGGCGTCTTCCTGCGCCCGAAGTCGTTCAACGAGCGGTTCGAGTTCATCACCGACCTCTTCCCCACGCTGGGTGAGCGGCGTTCGCAGCGCGCGGGCGCCATGTCGGGTGGTGAGCGTCAGATGGTCGCCATGGCCCGTGCGCTCATGATGAACCCGTCGGTGCTGCTGCTCGACGAGCCGTCGGCCGGTCTGTCGCCGGTGCGTCAGGACGAGACGTTCCTGCGCACCCGGATGATCAACAAGGCGGGCGTGTCCGTGGTCATGGTGGAGCAGAACGCGCGGCGCTGCCTGCAGATCTGCGACCGCGGCTACGTGCTCGACCAGGGCAGGGACGCGCACACCGGGACCGGCCGGGAGCTCCAGGCCGACCCCAAGGTGATCTCGCTGTACCTGGGCACGCTGGCCGAGGACGTCGACAAGGCCTCCTGACAGCATCCGTGCCGGGTAGTCCGCCGGCGAAGACCACCTCGCCAGCGGACTACCCCGGCGGTGGGCGGGAGAGAATGGCGGCGTGCAGCACTTCGCCTCCGACAACTACGCCCCCGTCCACCCCGAGGTCATGGCCGCGATCGTCACGGCGAACGACGGTGCCGCCGTCTCGTACGGCGACGATCCCGTGACCGCCCGCCTCCAGGGCCGGGCCACCGAGGTGTTCGGCGAACGCGCCCGCATCTTTCCCGTCCTGAACGGCACAGGAGCGAACGTCATCAGCCTCATGGCCGCCTCGCCGCGCTGGGGCGGCGTGATCGCGAGCGACGTCGCGCACATCAACACGGACGAGAACGGCGCCCCGGAACGGGTCGGCAGCCTCAAGGTCCTCGCCGCACCGAGCGTGGAGGGCCGCATCGGGCCCGACGCCGTGGACCGCTACGCCGGCGACCTCGGCAACGTGCAGCGTGCGCAGCCGGCGGTCCTCAGCCTCACCCAGGTCACCGAGCTCGGCACCGTCTACTCGACCGCCGACCTGAAGCTCCTCGCCGACACCGCCCACGCGGCAGGTCTGCTGGTGCACCTCGACGGCTCGCGGCTGGCGAACGCGGCGGCCACCCTCGGCGTCGGGCTGCGGGAGATCACGACCGACGTCGGTGTCGACATCCTGTCCTTCGGCGCGGCGAAGAACGGCGGCATGCTCGGCGAGGCGGTCGTGGTGCTGGCCGACGGCGGGCACGGCGCACCGGGCCCGGCGGCAGATCTCGTCGAGGCGGTGCCGTACCTGCGCAAGGCGACCATGCAGCTCGCCTCGAAGACCCGGTTCGTCTCCGCGCAGCTCCTGGCGCTGCTCGGCGAGCCCGGCGCGCCGACGTCGGGCACGGGGGAGGGCTCGCCGCTCTGGCTGCGCAACGCCGCGCACTCCAACAGGATGGCCGCGCGTCTGCGCGCGGGTATCGAGGCGGCAGGGCTGACCGGCGCCGTTCGCATCACCTGCCCCACGGACGCCAACGTCGTGTTCGCGACCCTGCCCCGGGTGGCGGCGGACCGGCTGCGCGCGCACGCGCGGTTCTACGACTGGGCGCCGGGCGAGACGGCGGACCGCGTCGAGGTGCGGTGGATGTGCGCATGGGACACGACGGCGGCGGACGTCGACGGGTTCGTACGAGCACTCGGCGACGCCGTCTGACAGACCGGGCCGGGTCATGGTGCACGCGGCAGCCCGAAGGGGTGAGACTGAGGCCCATGACCCGTTTTCGTCCGCTCGGCCTCGTCGCCGCGGCGGTTCTCACGGTGGCGACCCTGGCCACCGGTTGTTCCGGCCCGACGGCGGAGCCTGACCCGACGGCACTGCCCGGACCTGCCCGGTCGAACGCGCAGCCGAGCGTGTCGCCCGGCACCCCGTCGCCGAGCGGCACGCCGTCCGGCCCGGGCGAGCCGTCTCCGGGGACGCCCACCGCAGGCGCCTCGCCGTCGCCGCGGACACCCGGGCCCACACCCGTGCCGACGGCGGGCGAGCCCGACCTGTCGCTGGTGGACGGCTGGACCCTGGAGGAGAAGGTCGGCCAGATCGTCATGGTGGGTCTGCCGGTCGCCGGCCCGTTCCAGCCGACGTTCGACATGCTCCGGGACCAGAAGATCGGTGGCGTGTTCCTGCACGGCCGCACCACGGCGGGCCGACAGCCGGTGAAGAACCTGGTGGATGCCGCCGTCGGCGCCGCCGCGCAGGAACGGGAGCCGCTCTTCGTCGCGACCGACCAGGAGGGTGGTGCGGTGCAGGTGCTGCGCGGTCGCGGCTTCAGCGACATCCCGAGCGCGCTCGACCAGGCCGAGCTGACCGCACCCGACCTGCGGGAGCGGTCCCGGACCTGGGGTGCCGAGCTCGCCGCCGCGGGCGTGAACCTCAACCTGGCACCGGTGCTCGACCTCGTGCCGCAGGCCGGCGCGTCGTCGAACGCACCGGTCGGCGTCTTCGGGCGCAACTACGGGTACACCGCGGAGTCCGTCATCACGCACGGCAACGCGTTCGCGGCGGGGCAGCACGACGCGGGCGTGCAGACGTCGATCAAGCACTTCCCGGGCCTGGGCCGCGTCACCGGCAACACCGACGACGCGGCAGGGGTGACCGACACGGTCACCGGTCCGGACGACCCGTCGGTCGACGTCTTCGACGCCGGGATCGAGGAGGGCTCCGGGCTGGTCATGATGTCGTCGGCGATCTACACCAGGATCGACCCGGACTCGCCCGCCGTGTTCAGCCCCGCCGTCGTGGGCCTGGTGCGCGAGCTCGGGTTCGACGGCGCCATCATCTCCGACGACCTGTCCGCGGCGGTGCAGGTCCAGAGCGTGCCCGCGGGCACACGCGCGGTCCGCGCCGTGGATGCCGGGGTGGACATCGTGCTCGCCTCCGCGAGGCCGTCCGTCGCACCGGCCATGGTTGACGCGCTGGTCCGGACCGCGCGCGACGACCCGGACTTCGCCGCGAAGGTGGACGCGGCGGCGGCCCGGGTCGTCGCGGCGAAGGCCGACCTCTGACGGTCAGCGGTCGGCAAGACCCAGCACGTCCAGCACCCACGCGTGCTCGAACGCGATCTGCTCCCACGCGGAGTAGCGCCCCGAGACGCCGCCGTGCCCTGCCGACATCTCGATCTTCAGCATCGCCGGCGCGCCCGCGGCCTGCAGCCGGGCCACCCACTTCGCCGGCTCCACGTACAGCACGCGGGTGTCGTTGAAGCTGGTGGTAGCCAGGATCCGGGGGTAGTGCGAGGCGTCGTCGGCCACGTTCTCGTACGGCGTGTACGAGCGCATGTACGCGTACACCTCGGGGTCGTGCAGGGGGTCGCCCCACTCGTCCCACTCGGTGACGGTCAGGGGGAGCGTCGGGTCCAGCATCGACGTCAGCGCGTCCACGAACGGCACGCCCGCGAGCACGCCGGCGAACAGCTCGGGTGCCAGGTTGGTGGCGGCTCCGACGAGCAGCCCGCCGGCGCTGCCGCCGTCGGCCACCATGCGGTCGGACGACGTCCAGCCGGTGTCGACGAGGTGCCGGCCACAGGCCACGAAGTCGGTGAACGTGTTGCGCTTGGCGGCCAGCTTGCCGTCGTCGTACCAGGCGCGGCCCATCTCGCCGCCGCCTCGTACGTGGGCGATCGCGAAGACGACGCCGCGGTCCAGCAGGCTCAGGCGGGGCACCGAGAAGTACGGGTCGATCGAGGACTCGTACGCGCCGTACCCGTACAGGAGGAGGGGCGCGGGCTCGGCGGGCGTGTCGCCGGTCGAGTCCGCCCCGGTGGTCGAGCCCGGCGAGACCCCGAACCGGACCTTGTCCTTGCGCCAGACCAGGGAGATCGGGATGTGCGTCCCGTCCTCGGCCACCGCCCACTCGCGGCGCTGGTCGTAGTCGCCGGCGTCGTAGCCGCCGAGCACCGGCTGCTGCTTGAGCAGGGTGCGCTCGCCCGAGGCGACGTCGTACAGGTAGAGCGACTGCGGCGTCACGAAGGAGGTGTAGCCGACCTTGAGGTTGGGCTGCTCCCAGACGCCGACGCCCGCGCCGACCGACTCCAGCGGCTGGCCGAACGAGATCTCCTGGAAGTCCCAGGCCCCTCGTTGACCTGCCGCGCCGGAACCGGTCTCCAGCTGGAGGACGGCCGAACGTGAGATCGCCTCGCGGCGGTAGTAGAGCACCAGGTACCGCTCGCTCGCGCTCACACCCTCCAGCCGCACGTCCGGAGCGTGCGGCACGACGACGGTCGCCGCCTCCGGGGTCACCGTGTCACCGGGCGCAGGGACGGGGGAGCTGACCAGCTCGAAGTTCAGCGCGTCCTTGTTGTGCAAGATCAGGAGGACGTCACGGGTGCCGTCGGCGGGCGGCGAGGGCGGGTCGACCAGTGTGGGCGGCTCGGCCAGCGAAGGGGGCTCGACCAGAGCCGTCGGCAGCACCGCATGCTCCACGGTGTACTCGACCCCCTCGCGGCGGGGCCACACGACCCGGAACTCACCGGTCGGGTCGTCCGACTCCAGCAGCCAGGACTCGCTGGTC
The DNA here is from genome assembly GCF_028994775.1 of Promicromonospora iranensis. Lineage (GTDB taxonomy): Bacteria > Actinomycetota > Actinomycetes > Actinomycetales > Cellulomonadaceae > Promicromonospora > Promicromonospora iranensis_A. The sequence continues at coordinate 216,236 of NZ_JAJQMN010000009.1, forward strand.
ACCTTGGAGCCGAGCTCGATCTGCAGGTACTTCTTGGACCGGGACAGCCCGACGCCCACCCAGTAGCGCTCGTCCGGCTCCTCGAACACGATCACGTCGTCGGACGCCGGGGTGCCGAGCCGGTGCCGCCAGACCCGCCACGGGCGCCAGGCCTCGTCGACGGTGAGGTAGAAGATGTGCTCACCGTCGGGCGCGAACAGGGCGCCCGGGGCGGTGTCCCGCACCTCGTCCGGCAGGTCCTGGCCCGTGGCGAGATCGCGGACACGCAGTGTGTACCGCTCGTCGCCCGCGGTGTCGGTGGCATAGAGCAGGCGGGCGCCGTCGTCGGACACGTCGAGCGAGCCCAGTGCGAAGAAGTCGTGGCCCTCGGCCTGGACGTTCTGGTCGAGCAGCAGCTGCTCGCCGGGGACCGGCTCGCCGGGCTCGAGCACGCGGGGCGACCAGTCGTCCGGCCCGGTCGCGCGGTAGCGCGCGTGGATCGGGTACTGCTGACCCTCGACCGTGCGGGCGTAGTACCACCAGTCGCCGTCGCGCGACGGGACGGAGAGGTCGGTCTCGAGGGTGCGGCCCTTGATCTCGTCGAACAGGGTCTGCCGCAACGGCGCCAGGTGCTCCTGCTGGGCCAGCGTCCAGGCGTTCTGCGCCTCCAGGTGCGCGACGACCTCCGGGTCGTCCTTGCGGCGCAGCCACTCGTAGTCATCGGTGAAGGTGTCGCCGTGGAAGGTGCGCTCGCTCGGGCGACGCGCCGTCCGGGGGGACTCTGCGGTAGAGGGGGCGGTCTCTGGGGGAGTCAGGGCGTCAGGCACCGCGTAAGCGTATCCGCGTCCGTGTCAGAACTTCACGGAAGTACCGGACGCGCAGGCCACGGGAGTGGCCTGCGCGTCCGGCACGTGCGTGGGGTGCGGGTCAGGGCCGCGTGGTGCCGCCCGTCAGCGCGTCGACGCCGTCGAGCGTGTACGTCCCGTCGACCACCCGGACGGACACGGTGTGCCGCCGCTGCTTCAGGTCACGGAGCCAGTACGACGTCTCGCGCGTGCCCACCGTGCCCACCTGGACCGTGCGCGGTGTGCCGCCGTCGACCGTCACCTCGAGCGTCGCCGCACCGGTCGCGCCGAAGAGGTTCAGCCCGGTACCGGTGAAGGGGATGGTCACGGACTGGCCGGCACGCAGCACGTGCTGGGTCCGGTTGAAGTGGGCGAACCCGGCCTGGGTGAACGTGAACCCGTCCGGGTAGGCCAGGCGCGCGTCGGAGTCGTCGATCTTCTCGGACGCCCAGGCGTGACCCTTGATCGGGGTCACCGCGAGGTTGTCGTACTGGGTGTTGTAGAACCCGCTCGTCAGCGCGATCCGCCCGGCGAGCACGGGGTTGGCCGACGAGTCGACGTGCCGCACGAGCTGCCCGCCGTCCAGCGTCGCCGTGACCACGTTCTCCCGTGCCTCGACCGCGAGAGTGTGCCACGCGCCGCCGTCGAACCCCGCCACCGTGCCGGAGGCGATCACCCTGTCGAGCTTGCGCAGCTGCCATCGCCCGTCCTCGTGCACGCGGACGGCATACGTGGCCTGGTCCCCGCCGCGGGCGTACGTCTGGCGCACGCCCAGCCCGGCGAAGTTCTCGAGCGAGGCGTCCCGGTCCACGCCGTCCAGCCGGAAGTCCACGGTCGCGGTGTAGCTGGCCCAGCGGTGGTCACCCAGCACCGTGGACGGTGCCGCCGTCTGGAGCACGTCCTGCCGGCCGTTGCCCCACGTGTTCCAGACGAAGCCCCGGTTCTCGCCGTGGATCTGCTGCTGCAGCACGTTGCGGTGCCTGCGGTCGCCGGTCCGGACCACCTCGAACGCGCCGTCCTGGTCCGCTGTGTACCGCGGCGTGCCACCCCGGCGCTCCAGGTACGTCATCTCCCGCCCGCCGACGGTCGTCACGGGGTAGTCGTCGTACTCGAAGTTGTCCCGGTAGGGCAGCTCGAGGATCGTGTCCCGGGTGTCGGGCGCGAAGTCGCCCGGCGTGTACTCCGCCGTGTCGCCGTGCACCCCGTCCTCGAGCGTCGACAGCGTGACGATCGAGTAGGCGGGCACCTTCACGCGGTACACATCGTGCTCGACGCCGCCGATCGACTCCGTGCGGACCGGCTCGTAGTAGCCGGCCTTCTGGAAGTAGTTTGCGTCGTACGCCTGGCCGGCGTCCGGGCCGCGCGTCTCCCACGTGTAGAGCGGGCGCCCGGCCGCGCCCAGGTCGGCCACCTTGACCTCGAAGTACCGCTCCGTACGGGTGTTGTTGGCGTGCACCTGCGACCACTCGGCGTCGCCGTCGGCGCTCGCGGGTGTGCGGGCCGTGAGGACGGTGCGCGTCGAGGTGTCGACGTTCGTGCCGCCGTCGCCCTTGGTGCCGTCACCGCCGGTGGCACCCTCGACGTACTCCCAGCCGTGCTCGACGAACTGGTGGAAGTGACGCACGGCCACGAGGCCCACGTCGCCCTCCCAGTAGCCGGACCACGGGTCGGAGGCGCGGACCAGGTGCTTGGGGGAGTACTGCGTGCCCTCGTACATGGCGCTGACAGCGGGCTGGAACAGGAAGGTCGTCATGTGCGCCGGGTCGCTGCCCGCGCCGCTCCAGCGATAGGCGTTGATGAACCGGTCCGCGATGTCGGCGGCCCCGATGGTCCCGCCGACGCCGCCGCGGCTCGGATCGGCCGCGAGCCGGTACTGCGGGTCGATCATCGGTGCGACGCCCTCGGAGTACAGGATCTCCTTGCCGAACTCCTTGTTGAGCCGCGTGACGTTCGGGCCGCCCACGATGTCGTAGTGGTAGCCGAGGGCGTCCACCTGCTCGAGCGCGGCCGGGTCGGCGAGGATCCGGCCCGCGATCGCGTCGCCCTCCCGGTAGGAGTCCAGGGCGACGATCTTGACCTTCGAGTAGTCGTAGCGCGCGTCCGGTGCCGCGGCGTCACGCTCGAGCCACTGCGCGAACTGGACCGTCCACGCCAGCTCGGAGGCCTGGTAGGTCGCGCCGCGCACCTCGTTCTGGGACGGGCTCATCCAGTCGAACTCGACGCCGAACGTGTCGTAGGCGGCGTCGATGGTCTCCTTGTACCACTGGTACCGCTTCGCGGGATCGTTGCCCGTCCAGGACGGCTCGCCCCAGCGGAGCGCCTCGATCTCGATGTCGGGGTTGATCGACAGGGCGTCCGCGATGAAGTGGAAGCCGGCGCCGCGCAGCACGTTCGCGGGCTCGTCGGCGCTGCGCTTCGTGGCGGGCTCCGCACCCGACGAGCTGTTGCTGTCCGCCCCGAGCTCGACCTTGATGTGCTTCAGGCCCGCTCCGGTCTCGGTGTCGAACAGCATCCGCATGATCGTCCAGTAGGCGTCCGGGTTCTCCTCCTTGTAGTCGAGGAGCAGCTTCGACGTGTTGTTGCACGAGACCGAGCCGAAGCCGCCGAACGTGTTGTAGGGGCGGCCGTCGGCGCGGCGCTCGACGTCGTCGCCGTCGACCACGAGCTCCTTCCAGGGGATCGACGGGTCGTCGAGGCGGAGCTCTGGAAGGGGCGGGTCGGCCGAGACCGCGGTGGGCGCGGCGGGCGCGGACCGGGTATCCGGTGCCGCACCCGCCGGGGGTGTCATGAGGCCGCCGACCGTGAGGGCGAGGACGGCGACCGTCGCTGCTCCCGCGGCCGTGCTGCGGTGGGTACGTGGCATGAGGAACTCTCCGTCGTCATTGACAGGTCCGAGGAGAGCGATGATCGGACGTGATCACTTATGACCGGATGGTGCGGACCAGGGGTGCTCTCCGGCCTCGAAAATACGGGGCACCGCACGGAACGGTCAATAATGTGATCGATGTTGATCGAATCTGGGAGCTACCGCTTGAGGTCCACCCAGGTGAGGCGGTGGTCGCTGCTCGGGAACGGGTACACGCCCGTGAGCCGGGACAGCGGGTCGGCGGCGACCGGCCAGAAGACACCGGCGTCCCGGACCCGCAGGTCACGCGAGGGCAGCACGTAGTCCACGCGCAGGTTGCCCGGCGTCGTGTCGGCGAAGTCGGCGGTGTCGAGCGCCGGGGCGCCCCGGTGGTCCAGGTTCGCGCCGCCCTGCAGGGCCGAGGCCTCGAACCCGCCCGCCGACGTCGGCAGCGGGTCGGTGATCCTCGGGTGGCGCAGCAGCTGGTCGATCGCCGCGCCCACGGAGTCGCCGTCGAGGGGGTCGGCGTTGTAGTCGCCCACGATCACGAAGGACGAGCCAGGACGCAGCCCGCCGCGGCGACCCTCGTCGTCGTACTGGTAGCGGGCGGCACGGCCGCCGCGCACGTAGTCGGCCCAGAACCGGATCTCGTCGTGGTTACGCAGGCCGTTGCGGTCCTCGGCGCCGTCGAACGACGGCGGGGTCGGGTGCGCCGCCAGCACGTGCACCGTCCGGTGGCCGACGCGCACCGGGACGTCCCAGTGCGACTTGCTCGACAGCGGCAGGACCGCCAGCTCTTCGGCCGAGTACCAGTCGGCAGGGGCGGCGGTGGCGGGGTCGTCCGGCAGGAGCGCACCCGGCATGTCCTGCCACCTGAAGTTCTGGAACGTGCGCACGCGGTCGTGCTGGATGGGGTACTTCGACAGCACGACCATGCCGTACTGCCCCGGGAACAGGCCGAAGCCGAGCGCGTCGTCGCCCCCGCCGACGGTGCCGTCGTTGTTCAGGTCGAACCCGCTCGGGATACCCGTGTTCGACGGCGCGACGAACGCGTACGGGTACTCCACCGGCTTGCCGGTGCCCTGCGGAACCTCGAGGTAGTTCTCGCGGAACAGGTCCGCGGCGGCGTACGGGTCGGCGTCGCCGGAGTAGTCGAACTCGTTGAGGAGCACGACGTCGGGGTTCGCGTGCTGGATGACCTCGGCCACCGTCGCCGCCTGGGCGTCGTCGCCCGTGGAGAGGTCGGCGACGAGCTCACCCTCCGTCGCCCGGTTGAGCGAGAGGTTGTAGGTGGCGGCGCGCAGGGTCCGGCGGCCGGCGTCGGGGCGCCCGGCGCTGCTCCGCTCCGAGACTGCCGGTGCCGCGCCCGCCGAGGGCGTGCCCGCTGATGCTGCGCCCGCCGAGGCGACGAATGCCCCGGCCAGCAAGGCCGCTGCCGCGGCGGCGCCGGTCAGGCGCACGGGGGTACTGGCTCGCATGACTGCTCCTTCTTCGGGCGCCGTGCTCCGCGGTGTGTCACGGCTGCCGTGCCTGGGGGGTGCTGTGCGGTGGTCCGCGTCAGCCACCGTAGAGCGGCGTCGGTTCGGCCGGGTGAACAGCGTATGAACAGCCTGGCACCCGGGCCACGGACGTCCCGGGCGGGTCGTGATCCAATCGTTGCGCCCCAGGGGCCGGTGCGGGTGTCCGCGACGGTAGTTTTCCGGGGCGGCCGCTCCGGTCGCGACGTCGGCGTCCGCCGTCGTGCCGCCTCTGAGGAAGAGCCGATGAACCGCACCCTCCCTTCCGCCCGCACCGCCGTCGTCGGTCTGCCCGGCCGGGGCCCGGCCGGTCGCCCGGCCGGTCGCCCGGCCCGGCTGCTGGCGGCCGCCGCCGCGGCAGCCGTGTCGCTCACGATGCTCACCGGCTGCGGGGCGCTCGACGAGCTCATGTCGGACGGGGAGGCGCCGCGCGACGAGCCCGGCGGTGAGATCACCGCCTCGGCCGAGGCGGACGCCTTCGAGATCCTCGAGGGCGACTGCATCGACCTGGCGGCACTCGACGGCTACGGCGACTCCGCGGCGGGCGACGAGTTCGAGGTCGAGTCCGTGCCGGTGGTGCCCTGTGCCGAGCCGCACACCGGCGAGGTCTACGCCGAGCTGGTCATGGAGGGCGACAAGTTCCCGGGTGCGAAGGCCGTCGCGAAGACGTTCGAGGAGTGGTGCTACGCGGAGTTCGAGAAGTTCGTCGGTCTCTCGTACGACGAGTCCGTGTACGGCTACACGGGCTTCTTCCCGACCAAGGACACCTGGGAGCAGCTCGACGACCGCACCCTGCAGTGCGTCGTCAGCTCCGAGGAGCCGGTCACGGACAGCCTCAAGGGCGTGGCGGAGTAGCGCTCCGAGCCGTCAGCCGCAGGTCGGTCGCGACCACCGCCAGCGCGGCCAGCACGAACACCGCCCCGACCAGGGGCACCGTGCTGACGCCGACGGTGGCGACCACCAGCGCCCCGAGCGCCGATCCGCCGCCGATCCCGATGTTGAACACGGAGCTCGATATCGCGGTGGCCGACTCGGTGGCGCCCGGGGCGACCTGCATGGATAGGAACGACAGGGCCGGCGGGATCGCACTGAACGCGAGGCCGAACAGGGCCAGACCGACCAGAGCGAGCACCGGCACGTGCCCGAGGCTCCACAGCAGCACGAGCGCGCCGGTGAGCAGGCTGAGCGCCACGAGCACCGTCTGCCAGGGCCGCTTGTCGAGCACCTGGCCGATCAGCAGCGTGCCCGCCAGGCCCGCTGCCCCCTGGCCCAGCAGCAGTGCGCTGAGGTAGCGGTCGGGGAATCCCGCCGTCTCCAGCAGGAACTGGGTGACGAACGTGATCATCATGAACCCGCCGGTCACGAGCAGCACCGTGACCACCATGAGCACCACGAAGCGGCGCATGCTGGGGTGCGTGCCGCGGGCCGTGCCGCTCCCCTCGGCGTCGACGTTCGGCATGGCGATCACCATCGCGAGGCACGCGAGGAGGCTCACCACCGAGAAGAACAGGAACGCCGTGCGCCAGCTCGTCTGCTGGCCCACCCACGTGCCGAGCGGCACTCCGAGCAGCGGCGCGAGCGAGTTGCCGATGGCGAGCCGCGCGATCATCTTGCCGCGGATCGCCGGGGCGAACAGGCTCGCCGCGGCCGGTGTGACGACCGACCAGAACAGCGCCTGCCCCAGCGCCGTGACCATGCGCGCGGCCATCAGGTCCGCGTAGCCGGGAGCGACCGCGGACCACAGCGTCCCGACGGTGCAGACGGCGGTGGTCGCCGCCAGCACGTAGCGGCGCGGGAACCGGCGGGTGAGCCGCGAGAGCGGCAGCGACGTCAGCACGACGACGGCGGCGTACGCCGAGACCAGCAGCCCGATCTCGGACGTGCTCCGGCCCAGGTCGGGGGCGATGAGGGTGAGCAGGCCGCCCGGCAGGTTCTCGGCGGTGACGAAGGTGAACGCGCTGACCGAGAGGGCGATGAGGGCGATGATCGCCCGGCGCTGGTCCACGGGAGGTGCGGCGAAGCTCGCTGCGGTGACGGGCGTGCTGGGGCTCATGCGGTTCTCCGGCTGGTCAGCGGGCAGGGCGTTCACCCGGACGACGAACGGGCCCGGCGGGTGTGACCAGCGTGCGCGCGGTCTCGAATCGATTCTACGACGAGCGCTCGATCGTCCGATGTGCCCCGATCATGTGTCCTAGGCAACATTGTCGTAATATTTCCCTGCTTTCATCCCTGATGGACAAAGTTGTCCCGCAGGTCCGGCGACCCGAATCACCTCCTCGTCCCGGACGCCGCAACTCTTCACGGAGGAAAAATGAACCCACGCATCTGTGCCGTCGGGGCGGGAGCTGCTCTGCTGCTCTCCGCCGCCGTCGTACCGATCACCACCGCTTCGGCGGCGCCCCCCGCTGACGAGGCGCCCCAGCAGACGGCGCCCACCAGGGAGGACAACCGTCCCGACGCCCTCGCGGAGAAGCAGACCGAGAAGCGGCAGACCGCCGTGGACATGGTCGCCACCGGTGAGGCGAAGGTCGAGACGCGGGGCAAGGGCGACCGCGCCTCGAAGGTCGTGGAGATCTCTCCGCGCGAGTACGTGGAGTACGGCGTCGAGGAGACGGCGCAGCTCTTCAGCATCCTGGTGGACTTCGGGGACGAGGTGGACGAGCGCTACCCGGATGCCCCGGCGGGTCCGTCGCACAACGAGATCCCGGAACCCGCGGCGGACGACAACTCCACCTACTGGGAGCCGGACTTCTCCCGCGACCACTTCATGGAGATGTTCTTCACCGGCCTGGAGGATCAGGGCGGCGAGTCGTTCGCCGGCGTCTACGACGAGATGTCGTCGGGCCGGTTCGACCTGCAGGGTGACGTGTCGGACTGGGTCACCGTGCCGTACAGCACAGCCTCCTACGGCACCACCGAGTCCGGCGAGGACATGACGCGGTTCATCCAGGACACGGCCGACGCCTGGTACGAGCAGCAGGTCGCCGCGGGCAAGTCCGCCGAGGAGATCGACGCCTACCTCAAGTCGTTCGACGTCTGGGACCGCTACGACGCGGACGGCGACGGCATCACGTCGGAGCCGGACGGCTACATCGACCACTTCCAGGCGATCCACGCCGGCGAGGGCGAGGAGGCCGGCGCACCCGAGTCGGCCATCTGGTCCCACCGCTGGTCCGTGAACCAGGGTGGCCAGGGCTCGGACGGCCCGGTTGACTTCGCCAAGCTCGGCGGCATCAAGATCGGTGACTCGGACCTGTGGATCCGTGACTACACGACCGAGCCGGAGAACGGCGGCCTCGGCGTGTTCGCGCACGAGTTCGGCCATGACCTCGGGCTGCCGGACTACTACGACACCGCTGGCGGCGAGAACGGCACCGGCTACTGGAACCTCATGAGCTCCGGTTCGTGGCTGGGCCACGGCGACGGCACCATCGGCACCACGCCGAACCACATGGGCGCCACCGAGAAGCTGTTCCTGGGCTGGCTCGACTACGAGACGGTGGAGCCCGGCGAGACGGAGCGCGTCAAGCTCGGCCCGTCGTACCACGCCACCACGCGCGCGCAGGCGGCGATCGTCAACCTGCCCGACGGCGTCGAGCAGGTGGACCTCGGCGCCGAGCCGCACGGCGTCGAGCCGTTCGACGGCGAGTTCGTCTACTCCGGTACGGGCAACAACCTGAACAACACGATCGCCTCGCCGTCGTTCACGGTGGCCGCCGACGGCGCCCTGAGCGCCCAGGTCTGGTACGCCATCGAGGAGGGCTACGACTACGCGTTCGTCGAGGTGTCCACGGACGACGGCGCGTCCTGGACCGCCCTGCCGAGCAACCTCTCCACCGAGGACGACCCGAACGGCACCAACCCGGGCGGCGGCATCACCGGGACCTCGGGGGGCGCCTGGGTCGAGCTGACGGCCGACCTGGCGGAGTACGCCGGCCAGACGGCGTCGGTCCGCTTCCGCTACTCGAGCGACGGCGGCGCCAACGAGACCGGCATCGCGGTGGACGACGTCGCCGTGGGTGACGCGCTGACCGAGGACTTCACGGACACGGCCGACTGGACCGTCGACGGCTTCGTGCCGGTCGGCGCCGACGGCACCTACGAGGTCGCGTACAGCCACTACTACGTCGCCGAGAACCGTGTGTACGGCGGTTACGACACGACGCTGAGGACGGGGCCGTACAACTTCGGCTGGAACTTCAGCAACAGCGACAAGGTGGAGCACTACCCGTATCAGGACGGTCTGCTGATCTGGTACGTCAACAGCCTGTACGGCGACAACAACGTGTCCCAGCACCCGGGCCACGGCCAGGCGCTGCCGGTCGATGCCCGCCCGCAGGTGATGAAGTGGTCGGACGGCACGATCGCCCGCAACCGCATCCAGTCCTTCGACGCGACGTTCGGCCTCCAGAAGACCGACAAGCTCTCGCTGCACCGCGAGGTGTCGGAGTCCGAGCTGACCACGCTGGTCCAGGGCAAGCAGGCGCCGGTGTGGAAGTTCGACGACACCGACCCCGAGGCGTACTGGGACAAGGAGAACCCCGGTAACTCCGTGAAGGTCGGCGGCACCGGCACCACCATCAAGGTGCTGTCCCAGGACACGAAGCGCGGCCAGATGATCATCCGGGTCAACTGACCCGCACCCCGCCGAGGTAGTCACCCAGTTCGCACTGGGTGACTACCTCGCTGCACGACCACCTCGCCAGGTGACTACCGCGGCACAGGGGGCACTACGCTCGAACGCATGACACACCTGCGATGGGGCATCCTGGCGGCCGGCGGGATCGCCGCGAGCTTCACATCAGACCTGAACGACAACGGCTTCACCGTGCAGGCGGTGGGGTCACGATCCCTGGAGAAGGCGCGAGCGTTCGCCGACCGCTTCGGCATCCCGACGGCACACGGCTCGTACGAGAACCTCGTGAACGATCCCGAGGTCGACATCGTCTACGTCGCGACGCCGCACCCGATGCACGCCGAGGCCGCGAAGCTCGTGCTGGGGGCCGGCAAGCACGTGCTGGTCGAGAAGCCGTTCACCGTCAACGCCGCCGAGGCGCGCGAGATCGCTGAGCTCGCCGAGCAGAAGGGCCTCGTGGCGCTGGAGGCCATGTGGTCCCGCTTCCTGCCGCACATGGCGCGCGTGCGCGAGATCATCGCGTCGGGCGTGCTCGGCGAGGTGCGGACCCTGATGGTGGACCACACCCAGGACCTCTCCGACGACCCCACGCACCGCATCAACGACCTGGCCCTGGGCGGCGGTTCGCTGCTCGACCTGGGCATCTACCCGGTCTCGTTCGCGTGGGACGTGTTCGGCGAGCCGCTCACCATCCAGTCGCACGCGACGTTCAAGGAGACCGGCGCGGACGCGACGATCGCCACGATCTTCGGGTACGACGGCGCCCGGGTCGCCACGACGATCTCGGCCTCGGACACGAAGGGCCCCAATCGGGCGTCGATCCTCGGCACCGAGGGCCGCATCGAGATCGACGCCGTCTGGTACAACCCGGCGACGGTCCACGTGTACGACGCCGCGGGTACCGAGACCGAGACGTTCACCGCCGAGGTCACGGGCCGCGGCATGCACTTCCAGGCCGCCGAGGCGGAGCGCCTGGTCGCGGCCGGCGAGCTCGACAGCCCGCTGCTGTCGCGCGCCGAGACCGTGGCGATCATGGGCACGCTGGACACGATCCGCGAGCAGATCGGCCTGAAGTACCCGGGGGAGTAGCCTCTCCGCCGTCTCCACCCCCTTCGAGGTCTAAGTTTCTCCGTTCTGAAACGGTTCAGAGCGAAGGCACTTAGACCTCGAAGGTGGGTCAGTCCAGCGGGTGCAGGATCCGGTCGAGGAAGCGGCGCGTCCGCTCCTCGGCCGGCTGGGAGAAGATCTGTGCGGGCGCGCCACGCTCGACCACCACACCGCCGTCGAGGAACAGCACCTCGTCCGCGACCTGACGCGCGAACTGCAGCTCGTGCGTCACCACCACCATGGTCCAGCCCTCGTCCGCGAGCTCCTTCATCACGGTCAGGACCTCGCCCACGAGCTCGGGGTCGAGGGCCGACGTCGGCTCGTCGAACAGCAGGAGGTCCGGTTCGAGCGCCAGCGCGCGCACGATCCCGACGCGCTGCTGCTGGCCGCCGGACAGCTCGTGCGGGTAGGCGTCGCGCTTGTCCTCGAGCCCCACGCGGGCCAGGAGCTCCTCAGCACGGTTGACCGCCGTCGCGCGGGGGATCCGCTTGACCTGCGTGGGGCCCTCGATCACGTTCTCCAGCACCGTGCGGTGCGGGAACAGGTTGTGGTGCTGGAACACCATCGCCGACCGGTCGCGCAGGGCGGCCCGGTCCGCCTTCGCCCGGCGGGCTCCGGCGCGCCGGCCCGCCCAGGCGCCGGTCGTGGCGGCGGCCTGGGCACCGAAGTCCACCACGGGCCCGCCGGCGACCTGGACCAGCCCGGCGTCGGGTGTCTCCAGTCCGTTGAGCGAGCGGAGCACCGTCGTCTTTCCACTGCCTGACGGGCCGATCAGCGCGATCACCTCGCCGCGCCGAACCTCCAGGTCCACGCCGCGCAGCACGTGGTTGGTGCCGAACGACTTCTCGATGCCGCGGGCGGTCAGCAGCGTGTCGGGTACGGGGCGATCGGAGGGCTCGGGTCGATCGGACGGGTCAGTGGGCGACATACCGGTCCAGCCTCTTCTCGATCGCGTTCTGGCCGGTGGCGAGCACCGTGCAGAACATCCAGTAGATCAGGGCCGCCTCGGTGTAGATCACCATGAACTCGTTGGAGAACGCGGCGATCTCCTGCGCCTTGCGGAACATCTCGGTCACCAGGATGACCGTGGCCAGTGACGTGTCCTTGACCAGCGAGATGAACGTGTTCGACAGCGGCGGCACCGAAACGCGCGCGGCCTGCGGCAGGATGATCCGGCTGAGCGTCCGGACCGGCGACATGCCCACCGTCCAGCCCGCCTCCCACTGTCCCTTGGGCACGGACAGGATCGCCGCACGGATCACCTCGGCCGCGTAGCCGCCGACGTTCATCGAGAACGCGATGATCGCGGCGGGCCAGGGGTCGAACCGGACACCGAGCTGCGGCAGCCCGTAGAAGATGATGAAGAGCTGTACCAGCAGCGGTGTGCCGCGGATCAGCGAGACGTACGCGCGGCCGACCCATGACAGCACCGGGTTCGGCGACAGCCGCAGGAGCGCCACGACGAGTGCGAGCACCAGCCCGATCGCGAACGACGCGAGGGCCAGCGGGATGGTGCCGACGAGGCCGCCCCGCAGGAGCGGCCAGAACGAGTCGGCGACGAGCTGCCAGTCCATGTATCCCTCTCCCCGCGGTCAGCGGAGAAGTGTCGCGCGCGGGTTCACTCCGAGACGTCCTCGCCGAAGTACTTCTCGCCCAGCTCGGCGAGGGTACCGTCGGCGCGCAGGTCCTCCAGGGCGCCGTCGATCGCCTCGGCGAGAGCCTCGCGCTCCGGCGTCACGACGAACGCCGACTGCGACTCCTCCTCGGTCTCCGCGGCGACCTTGATGCCGGAGGCGTCCTCGGTGTTGGCGTAGTCGAGGTAGGTCAGGCTGTCGTTGATCGTCGCGTCGACGCGGCCCTGCTCCAGCAGGGCGACCGCCTGCGCCCAGCCCTCGACGGCCTCGACCGTGGCGCCGCTCTCCTTGGCGAGCTCGTTCCAGTTGCTCGTGAGCGACTGGGCGGTGGTCTTGCCGTCGAGGTCGGCGAAGCTCGTGATGTCGTTGTTGTCAGCGGGCACGACGAGCACGCCGGTCGACACCGTGTACGGCGTCGAGAAGACGTAGTCGGCCTCACGCTCCGGGGTGATCGTCACCTGGTTCGCGATGGTGTCGAAGCGCCCCGCGTCCAGACCGGCGAAGATCGCGTCCCACTGTGTCTCCTCGAACGTGACCTCGACACCCAGGTTCCCGGCGACTGCCTCGGCGACCTCGACGTCGTAACCGACCAGCTCGCCCGACTCGTCGTGGTAGCTGAACGGCCGGTAGGTGCCCTCCGTGGCGACGGTCAGTGTGTCGCCCGACACCAGGCCGAGCTCCTCGCCCGCGCCACCGGGCTCACCGGAGCTGCCGCAGCCGGTCAGGGCCAGGAGGGCAGCGGAGGCTGCGGCGGCCGTGAGGAGGGCGCGGTTGCGAGACATGGTGAAAGCTCCGTTCGACGGTTGACACGCATCGACATTGCCGATGCGCGACCCAAAACTAACTGATAGTCGGCGGGAACTCACACACGCTCGCCCCGGCGCCACCGGTCGGGCGTGGTCCCGTACCGGTCCTTGAACCGCCGCACCAGATACGTCGCGTCGCGCAGACCGGTGCGTGCGGCGACGACGCCGAGCGGCAGGTCGGTGTCGCGGAGCATCCGCCGCACCTCTGTCATGCGCCGCTCGGTGATCCATTCGAGCAGGGTGCGGCCCGTGCGCTCGCGGACCACGGTGGTCAGGTGGCCGGGCGTGTAGCCCAGTGCCCGTGCGACGTCGGACGCCGACACCGGCTCGCGGAACGTGGCCTCGATCTCGTCGAAGACCCGCGTCACCAGTGGGTCCGGAGGTGCCGGGGCCGACGGCGCCAGCCGTGCCGCCCCGATCAGGATCCGCGTCAGCAGGGCCGCCGCGGCGTCGCGCGCTCCCAGCCGGCCCGGCTCCGCCAGCTCCTCCTGGAGCTCCGTCAGCCACTCCGCCCAGCGGGGGCGCTCGGCGACCGGGACACGAGCGCTCGACCCGGCGGGCGGCGTCGCGAGCGCGAACAGCGAGAGGATCGGGTGGTGTGCCCAGGCGAGGGGTGAGACCGAGGCGAGCGAGGGGACGGCGTCCGGCGTGAAGGCGACACTCCAGGCCCGGCAGTGGTGCAGGTCGGTGAGCGCCGCCGAACCGATCGCCTGCCCGGGCGGGATGGCGTGCACGTCGCCGTCGCGCAGCGGGGTGTCGTGGTTGCCCAGTGCCACCGTGCCGCCGCCGCGCTCGACGTACACGAGCACGAGGAAGTCGTGCGCGTGCCGGTGGTCCGGCTCCAGGTGCGGGTGACCGGCCTCGAAGTCGATCCGGGTGACCTGCATCGGCGGCGTGCCCGGGCGTGCCTGGTGCCGGTACACCGGCGTGCCGTCCGGGCGCACCGTGCGCAGGCGGGCCTGTGAGCGCGCGTCGTTCGCGGCGTCGCCCGAGGATGCTGTCATCGTCACCTCACCGGTCGCTCGGCACGGCCGGGGTCAGCACGGCGTCGACGATCTGCGGGACGCGCTCGAGCTGCTGCTCGAGGTCACGCAGCCGGACCGCCACGTGGGACTCGGACTCGTCGCCGGGCAGGTCGATGCTCGCGACCAGCAGGATCTGCCGCGGTCCGACGAACTCCAGGCGCAGGTGGCCCACCCGCTGCACACCGGGCAGGGCCTCGACCCGCTCCCGGACCGCCTGATGGATCCGCTCGTCGGCCACCTCACCGGTCAGGAACCGCCGGTTGCGGTCGAACAGCACCACCGCCACGACGCAAAGCAGCACGCCCACCAGGATCGAGCCGATCGCGTCGTACCGGCCGTCCCCCGTGACCTGGTGCAACGCCATGCTGCCTGCCGCGATGACCAGACCGACGAGCGCCGCGGCGTCCTCGGCGAGCACCGCGCGGAGGGTCGGGTCCGAGGTGGCCAGCGCATGGTCGAGGAGGTCCCGCCCGAGGGCCCGGGCCTCCGCCCTGGTGCGGCGGTACGCCTGCACGAACGACACCCCTTCGAGGCAGAACGCGACGGCGAGCACGATGTACCCGACCGTGTACGAACCGGTCTCGCCCGTCGCGTCGAACTCCTGGATGCCGTGATAGACCGACACCGCACCGCCGGCGACGAACAGCCCGAGCGCGGCCAGCATGGACCAGACGTAGGCCTCCCGGCCGTAACCGAGGGGGCGGTTCGTGTCCGGCGCCCGGCTCGCCTTCCGCTCGGCGATCAGCAGGAAGACCTCGTTGCCCGTGTCCGCCCACGAGTGTGCGGCCTCGGCCACCATCGACGCCGACCCCGTGAGGACCGCGGCGATCGACTTGGCCGTCGCCACCGCGAAGTTGGCGGCGAAGGCGATCACCACGGTCAGCCCCGAGCCAGCCCGATCCCGCGCCATGCGCTCCCCCTCCGTCGTGACCCGTTCGACGCTACCGCCGTCCCGGTGCGGATGCCCGACTGGTCGGCAGACTGGTCGGCAGACTGGTCGCCCGCGCGCCGACGTGAGTACGGACCGGCTCGCGGAGACCGGGCTCGAACCGAGGATCGTGCGATCGTCACCGACTTACGTCCTGTCCGCGCCCCGCAGGACGTCCGATGCTGGTGTGCAGCGGGACCCGCGCCGCGGGACCGTGGAACCAGTCGCTTCACCACCGGACGGAAGGCACCCCGGATGAGCACGACAGTGCAGATCCTCGACAAGCGCACCCCCGAGGAACGCGAGCGCGAGTTCTTGCCGGGGATGGGCAAGCCCTGGTTGCTCCCGTTCTACGACCTGTTCGCCCAGGGCGCCGGAGTGCGCGCCCTGCACGAGCGGGCGGCGGCGCTCGCGGACGTCGCGCCCGGGGAGTCCGTGCTCGACGTCGGCTGCGGCACCGCGAACCTGTCGCTCGCCGTGCTGCGTGCACAGCCGGCAGCCCGGGTCACGGGCCTGGACCCCGACGCCGCCGCGTTGCGCGTCGCCGCCCGCAAGGCGACCCGGCGCCGCATGCCGCTCACGCTTGTCCAGGGGTTCGCCGACCGGCTCCCGACCGGCGACGGGTCGCTCGACCACATCGTGTCCGCGCTCGCGCTGCACCACGTACCCGAGGAGGGACGGCTCCTGTTCGCGCGCGAGGCCTTCCGGGCGCTCCGCCCGGGCGGGACGGTGACGATCGTGGACTTCGGGAGCTCGGACGACGCGGATGAGGACGCGGATGCCGGGGCGCATGGGCACGGGGCCGGTCACGGTCATGAGCACGGTCGCGAGCACGGTCATGAGCACGGTCACGGCAGGCTCCGGGGACACGGGAAGTCGCACGGGCACGGGAAGCCGCGGGCGCACGGCCCGAGCGACCTGGTGCGCCTCCTCACGGACGCCGGGTTCACCGGCGCCCGTGAGGTCGAGCGTGTGGAGCACCGCTTCGGGCCGATGGCGTTCGTCCAGGCCACGCGAGCCTGACCGGCCCGAGACGTCGGGGGACTACCGGCGGCGCACCTGAGGCTCCGGCATCGCGGGCGCCGCCGCGGCGGGCCGTTCCGCGAGTCGCCGGAACGCCTCGGCCATGCCGGCCTCGAGCTGCGGGTCGACGTCGGAGAAGTAGTCCGCCGGCGTGTGCCGCACCTCGATGTCGGGATCGACGCCGTGGTTCTCGACGTCGAACCCCTTGCCCTCGAGCCAGAAGGCGTACCGCGGCTGGGTGATCCCGGTGCCGTCCACCAGGTCGAAGCGGCCGTCGATGCCGACCACACCGCCCCAGGTCCGGACGCCGATCACCGGTCCGACGTCGAGTGCCTGCGCCGCCGCGTTCACGATGTCGCCGTCGGACCCGGCGTACTCGTTGGTCACCAGCACGACCGGTCCGCGCGGGGCGCGGTCCGGGTAGGAGCTGGGGCGGTCGTAGTGCCGGTTCAGGCCCCAGCCGGCGACGCGCGCGGCGAGGCGCGCGATCACGAGCTGCGACGTGTGGCCACCACCGTTGAACCGCACGTCCACGATGATGCCCTCGCAGTCGGTGGCGAGCCGCAGGTCGCGGTGGAGCTGCGCCCAGCCGGTGCTCATCATGTCCGGGACGTGCACGTACCCGAGGCGGCCGCCCGACTTCTCGGCGACGTACTCACGCCGCGACCGCACCCAGTCCTGATAGCGGAGGTCGGACTCGTTCGCGAGCGGCACGACGACGACCCGGCGGTCGGCCGATGCCCGGCCCTCGGTCGTGGTGGTCGCGGTGCCGTCCCCTCCCGCCGCGGGTCGCCGCAGGGTCAGCTCGACCGGGATCTCGGCCGCGCCGACCAGGTTCGCCGCCGGTCCGGCCACCGGGTCCACGGGCCGCCCGTCCACGGCGACGATCAGGTCGCCCGGCTGCGCGTCGACCCCGGCGGCCCGCAGCGGCGACCGCGCTCCCGGGTCGGACGACTCGCTCGGCAGGACCCGGTCGATCCGCCAGCCGTCGGCGGCCCTCGAGAGGTCCGCCCCGAGCAGACCGAGCTTGCGGGACGTGTCACCCGGCTCGTGCGGCCTGCGCACGTAGGCGTGCGACGTGTTGAGCTCGGCGACGGTCTCCCAGAGCACGTCCTCGAGGTCGTCATGCGTGGCGATCCGGTCGACCAGCGGACGCCACCGCCCCACCACGCCGTCCCAGTCGACGCCGTTCATGTCCGCCCGCCAGTAGTGGTCGCGCATGATGCGGGCGTTCTCGTCGAACATCTGGCGCCACTGCGCGCGAGGGTCCACCTCGTAGCGGACGCGCGAGAGGTCGATATCGAACGCACTGGGGTCGTCGTCGCCCGGCTTGCTCGTCGCCGACTGTGTGCTGAGCCCGGACCCGGAGCGGATCACGACCCGCTCGCCGTCGCCCGACACCGCGTAGGCGTTGACCTTCTCCGCGACGTCCGTCGCCTTGCGTGCCTCGAACGACCAGAACTGCAGCACGTTGGGCACCGGGTCGGCCTCCGCGCCGGCGTGGCGTGAGCCGAGCACACCGGCGTCGTCGGTCTCGTGGATCCAGAGCACACCACCCTTGGCGGCGTGCAGGTTGCGGTAGCGGCCCGACACGACCGGGAACGGCACCACGCGCTCCTCGGCACCGTCGAAGTCGATGTCGGGGGAGGCGTCGTCGTGCTGGTGCGGGTTCCGCTTCGTGTCGGTCGCTCCGGCCGTCGTGCCGTCGGCCGCGTCGGCGTCGTTACCCGGGTCCTTGCCGCCGTCCTTGTCGTCGGGCCTGGCCAGGCGCCAGCCGTCGGCACTGGGGCCGAACGGCGCAGGCTCGGTGGCCGCCAGCGGGATGAGCCAAGGGCGGGTGGCGGCGCTGAACGAGAGGGCGAACTCGTGGGAGTCGTAGGACGGGTCGAAGGTGCGGTCCGAGAGGAAGACGACGTACTTGCCGTCGTCGCTGAACGCCGGCGAGAAGTCGTGGAACCGGCCCGACGTCAGCGGCGTGGCCACCGGGCTGTCGGCATGCAGGTCCGCAACGAGGATCTGGTGGTGGTCGCCCTCGCTGCCCGTAGGGCTCGACCAGGCGAGGTACCGCCCGTCGGGGGAGAACGTGGGTGACTCCGCCTCGCCGTTGCCGGACCTGCCGAGCGGGGTGACGGTGCCGGGTGCCATGGCGTCGCCACTGGCGGCGCCGGTTCCGTTGGGGCCGTCGGTGCCTGCTTCGGCCACGGCCGGCATGGTGACGAGGCTGATGCGGCCGTCGTGCGAGATGGCCGCCACCTTGTCACCCGCGGGGCTGGCGGCGAGGTGCAGCACCCGGCCGAGCTCGCCCGCGGCGAGGCGCTGCGGCTCGGCGTCGGGGGTGCCGCCGGATGCGCCGGGCAGGGCATGGACCTCGAGCGCGTCCTCCCGGCTCACGCCCTCCGCGGTACTGCGGGGCGCATCCGTCACGACCACCGCGCGCCCCGTGTCGCCCAGCAGCACGGGCTCCCGCACGCGGACCGACGGGTCGGCGACGAGCGCTCGGGCCGGCCCCGCCCGATGAGTCACCCAGTACGCGGTGCCGAGCCAGCCGACGACGCTCGCGTCGCCGGTCCGGTCGACCGCCAGGCCGTCGACGCCGGCAGAGGTCGACTCCGGATCGGCCCAGTACGGCTGCGGCAGTGCGCCCGTGAGCGTGATGTCGAGCCGGCGCGGCGTGCCGTCCAGCCCGTCGAGCAGCCACAGGTCGCCGCGGCTGTGCCACACGATGCGCGAGCCGTCGGAGGTCGCGTCGCGGACGTAGCCCTCCGCCTCGGACTGGCCGGTGAGCTGTCGCGGCTCCGGAGCCTCCGCGCTGGTCGCGAGGCCGTCGAGCACCCAGAGGTTCGCCTGCTCGTCGGCGTGGTCCGGGAACGTGGCGCCGCGGTCCGACGTGAACACCAGCGTGTCGCCGATCCAGTGCGGGTCGTAGATCCCGGCCTCTTCGTCGGGCAGCGGTCGCTCCCAGGTGCCGGTGCCACGGTCGATCCACAGGACCGAGGCCGTGCCGCCGCGGTATCGCTTCCAGTAGGCCGGCGTCCGGTAGCCCGCGGAGACGAGGGCCGTCGTGCGCGTGCCGTCCGGACCCTGGTGCTCCGCCACGCCCCAGGAGGGTCCGTAGCGCGGCGTCTCGACGGTGCCGTCGAGGCCCACCGCGCGCACCACGGTCAGTGAACGCTCGTGCGCGCCGGCGTTGGAGGCGACGAGCACCCGGCCGGCGTCGTCCCAGCCGAGCACCATGGTGGTGGTCCCGCCGAGCCAGGTGAGGCGCCGAGCGGCGCCGTCGGCGAGCTCGACCACGTAGGCCTCGGGGTGCCCGTCCTTGTGCGACACGTAGGCGAGGCGTGTGCCGTCGGGGGAGAAGCGCGGGGTGGTCGCGGGCGCGTGATCGCTGGTCAGGCGCCACGCGCGGCCGCCGGAGACCGGGGCGAGCCAGACGTCGTCGTCGGCTATGAAGGCCACCTGGTCGCCATGGATATGGGGGAACCGGAGATAGGGCTGGGTCACCGGTTCAACGTACTCGCGCGCTCTGACACACGTCATCGGAAATCGCTCAGGGCAGCGCGTGAGCGCCTCACCGACCCGTCCACATCGTGGTCTCACATCATGAAACGGTCTGGTGTGCGCCACGCATCGTCCTGTTCTATGAGGCGCATCGACAGCGCCTGGCAATGGATGTCCGGCCACCACGGTGCACAGCGACAGCCCTCCTGCACGGCCGATCGTTAGGGATGGACATCGATGGTTCTGCCCACAGCACAGTCCGGGGCCCGGCTCAACACCCGGACCACTACCCGGCCCGTTGCCGACGTCCCCGCTGAAGCTTCCGCCGCGTTCCCGGCGCTGCCCGTCCGGCTCGACGGCATCGCCCGCCGGTTCGGTGCGGCGCACACCGTGCTGAGCGGTGTCGACCTGGACGTGGCTCCGGGCGAGATCGTCGCGGTGCTCGGGCCGTCCGGCTGCGGCAAATCGACCCTGCTGCGCCAGGTCAGCGGTCTGGACGCGCCGACCTCGGGCCGCGTCACCATCGACGGCACGCCGGTGGTCGGGGCAGACCCCCGCACCGCCGTCGCCTTCCAGGAGCCGCGCCTCCTGCCGTGGCGCACGCTCACGCGAAACGTCGCACTCGGCCTGCCCCCCGGCACGGCGAAGGACGCCGGGCGTGCGCGTGTGGCGCAGCTGCTCGACCTGGTCGGGCTGGCTGCGTCGGCGGGGCTGCGGCCGCGCCAGGTGTCGGGCGGCATGGCACAGCGCGCTTCGCTCGCCCGGGCGCTGGCCCGTAACCCCGGTGTTCTCCTGCTCGACGAGCCGTTCGGCGCGCTCGACGCGCTGACCCGGCTACGGATGCAGGACCTGCTGCTCGACGTCCATGCCGCGCAGCCCGCCACCATCCTCCTGGTCACGCACGACGTCGAGGAGGCGCTCTACCTCGCCGACCGCGTGGTGCTCCTGCGCACCCTGTCCGACGCCGCCGGCAGGGTCGACGGCGGCGCCGACGGTGCGGTGCACGGTGGGGTCGGCGACCGGGTGTCGAGCATCGCGCGGATCGTCGACGTGCCGGGTGACCGACCGCGCGACCGCGCCGACCGCGACCTGGCCGACCTGCGCGCCGAGCTGCTCGAGGGCCTCGGCGTGCCGACCCACCACAGCCGGCACTGAGGCCTGCCGCGTCCGGACCAGAGCTGAACCTGACAGAACCAGCCCGCCGACCGACGTCGGGCAGCGAGAGGAAAGAAGTCATGCGCAACCGCAAGCACAGCGTCCCGAAGAGCGCCGGACCGAAGCGGTCCGGGCTGATGCCCGGCCTGGCCCTGGCCTCCGTCGTGTCGATGGCGCTCAGCGGCTGTGTGGCGGGCGAGGGCTCCGCCGCGGCCGGCACCGCGGGTGCCGGCGAGTGGAGCACCGACACGCTGAACATCGACTTCGCGACGTACAACCCGCTCAGCCTCGTGATCCGGGACCAGGGCTGGCTCGAGGACGAGCTCGACGGCGTCGACGTCACCTGGGTGCAGTCGGACGGGTCGAACACGGCGAACGAGAACCTGCGGGCCGAGGCGATCGACTTCGGTTCGACGGCCGGCTCGGCGGCACTGCTGGCCCGTGCGAACGGGGCGCCGATCCGGACGGTCGACATCTACAGCCAGCCGGAGTGGTCGGCGATCGTGGTGGCGGGCGACTCGGCGATCAAGGACGTCGCGGACCTGGAGGGCGCGTCGATCGCGGCCACCAAGGGCACCGACCCGTACTTCTTCCTCCTGCAGACGCTGGACGAGGCAGGGATCGCGCTCGACGACGTCGAGGTGCAGAACCTGCAGCATGCCGACGGACGCGCCGCGCTCGACAACGGCTCCGTCGACGCGTGGGCGGGTCTCGACCCGATCATGGCGGCGGCCGAGGCGGAGTCCGGCGACCAGCTGATCTACCGGAACATCGACTTCAACACCTACGGTTTCCTCAATGCGCGCGAGGAGTTCGTGGACGAGCACCCGGACGTGACGCAGACAGTGGTCGACGCGTACGAGCGAGCGCGGGCCTGGGCCCTCGAGCACCCGGAGGAGCTCTCCGCGCTGCTCGCCGAGGTCGCGTCGATCGATCCGGAGGTCGCGGCCACGGTGATCGAGGAGCGCACGGTGCTCGACCTCGACCCGGTCCCCGGCGACAAGCAGCGCGAGGTGCTGGAGGTCGTGGGGCCGATCTTCGTGGAGTCGGGCGACGTGCCCGGTCAGGAGCAGATCGACACCGCCGTGGATGAGCTCTTCGCGCCGGAGTTCGCGCAGGAGGCGGTGGCCTCGGATGAGTGACAGCCCGGCGGGCGACGCGGACCGGCCCGCTGATGTCGCGGTGCCCGCGGCCGCGGTCTCGGCCCGTGCGGCGTCGACCGTCGCGGCGTCGACCGTCGACGCCGCGGCCGCGGCGGGCCGGGCCGGGCGCGGCGGTGCCGGCCGGCTCGGCCGGGTCGCGCTGGGGCTCCTCGTCCCGCTCGCGCTGCTCGCGGTGTGGTGGGGCACGACGGCGGCCGGGCTCGTCCCGCCGTACCAGCTGCCCGGCCCGGCCGCCGTGTGGGAAGCGGCGGTGGACCTCGTCGAACGCGGCCAGCTCGGGCACCACGTGGCGATCTCGACGCAGCGGGTGCTCATCGGGTTCGCGGTCGGCGCGGCGGCCGGTCTCGCCATCGGCTCGCTGGTGGGTCTGTCGAAGCTGGGTGACCTCCTCCTCGCGCCGACGCTCGGGGCGATCCGCGCCGTGCCGTCGCTCGCGTGGGTCCCGCTGCTGATCCTGTGGCTCAAGATCGGTGAGGAGTCCAAGATCACGCTCATCGCGATCGGCGCGTTCTTCCCCGTGTACACGACGATCTCTGCCGCACTGCGGCACGTCGACCCGCACCTGGTGGAGGCCGGGCGGGCCTTCGGGCTGCGCGGCCTGCGCCTGCTGTCGGTGGTCCAGCTGCCCGCTGTGCTGCCGTCGCTCGTGGCGGGGTTGCGCCTCGCCCTCGCGCAGTCATGGCTGTTCCTCGTCGCGGCCGAGCTCATCGCGTCCTCGATGGGGCTCGGCTTCCTGCTGAACGACTCCCAGCAGAACGGGCGCGTGGACCGGATCCTCCTGGCGATCGTGCTGCTCGCGGTGCTGGGCAAGCTGACCGACGCCCTGATCGGCCTGGCCGAGCGGCGACTCCTGCGAAGGTGGGCATGATGACCTCGCGCACCACCGGCGAGAACTCTTCAGCGGAAGGCAGGACGATGACCGAGCACACCTTCGGGTTCCGCACGCGGGCCCTCCACGCCGGGGGCATCCCCGACGCGGCGACCGGGGCACGGGCGGTGCCGATCTACCAGACCACGTCGTTCGTGTTCCAGGACACCGACGACGCCGCGAACCTCTTCGCGCTGCAGAAGTACGGCAACATCTACTCGCGCATCGGCAACCCGACGGTCGCCGCGCTCGAGGAACGGATCGCCTCGCTGGAGGGCGGCATCGGCGCCGTCGCGACGGCGTCCGGGATGTCGGCCGAGTTCATCACGTTCGCCGCGCTCGTCGGGGCCGGGGACCACGTGGTCGCGTCGGCCCAGCTGTACGGCGGGACCGTGACGCAGCTCGATGTCACCCTGCGCCGCTTCGGCGTCGAGACGACCTTCGTACCCGGCACCGACCCCGCGGACTACGCGGCAGCGATCACGCCCGAGACCAAGGTGCTGTACACCGAGGTGGTGGCGAACCCGTCGGGCGAGGTCGCCGATCTCGAAGGGCTCGCGGAGGTGGCCCACGCCGCGGGCATCCCGCTGGTCGTGGACGCGACGCTCGCGACGCCGTACCTGGTGCGGCCCATCGAGCACGGTGCCGACATCGTGATCCACTCCGTGACGAAGTTCCTCGGTGGTCACGGCACCACGCTCGGTGGTGTGGTCGTGGAGTCCGGCAGGTTCGACTGGGGCAACGGCAAGTTCCCGCAGATGACCGAGCCCGTCCCGTCCTACGGGAACGTGCAGTGGTGGGCGAACTTCGGCGAGTACGGGTTCCTCACCAAGCTGCGGTCCGAGCAGCTGCGCGACATCGGCCCCGCGCTCTCGGCGCAGTCGGCGTTCCAGCTGCTGCAGGGCATTGAGACTCTTCCGCACCGCCTGGACGCACACCTCGCGAACGCCCGTGCCGTGGCCGAGTGGCTCGACGCGGACCCGCGCGTCTCGTACGTGCTCTGGGCCGGCCTGCCGTCGCACCCGCACCACGAACGGGCGCGTAAATACCTGCCGCTCGGGCCGGGCTCGGTGTTCGCGTTCGGCCTCCAGGTCGCAGCGGGCGGTGACACGTCCCTCGACGGCCGCGGCGCCGGACGCCTGTTCATCGAGTCGCTGCAGCTCGCGTCGCACCTGGCGAACGTCGGCGACTCGCGGACCCTGGTGATCCACCCGGCGTCGACCACGCACCAGCAGCTGTCGGGCGAGCAGCTCGAGGCGGCCGGTGTACCGGAGGACCTCATCCGCATCTCTGTGGGCCTGGAAGACGTCGAGGACATCCTCTGGGACCTCGACCAGGCTCTGACCAAGGCGACCGGAGTGAACCGATGAGCGAGACGTGGCAGGGCCCGAGCGCCCAGGAGCGACTGCGGATCCTGCGCTCGACCACCTCGGTGGCCATGGTCGGGGCGTCGGCCAACCCGGCGCGAGCGAGCTACTTCGTGGCGACATACCTGCTCTCCTCCTCCCCGTACGACGTGTACTTCGTGAACCCGCGGGCGACCGAGATCCTGGGCCACCCCGTGTACCCGAGCCTGGCGGACCTGCCGGTGGTGCCCGACCTGGTCGACGTCTTCCGGCGGCACGACGACCTGCCGAGCGTGCTGGACGAGACGCTGGCGGTCGGCGCCAGGACGCTCTGGCTGCAGCTCGGCTCCTGGCACGAGGACGTGGCTCGCAGGGCCGAGGACGCCGGCCTGAACGTGGTGATGGACCGGTGCCTCAAGATCGAGCACGCGCGTTTCCACGGCGGGCTGCACCTGGCGGGATTTGACACCGGCGTGATCAGCTCCCGGCGCGCGGACCGCTAGCGCCGGACGCCGGCGGGACGGCGTGCGGCGGTGGGACGCGCGGCACCCGGACGTGCGGCGTGCGCGACGGACCCCAGCGCAGCCGCCACCAGCTGCCGGGCTCGCGCACGTCCGTCCGGTCGGGGGCGATCTCGTCGGGCTCCGGCCAGGAAGGTCCGGCGCCGTCCTGCCCGAGCTGGTCGGCCAGCCACGCGCAGAGCGAGGGATGCCGACCGGCCCCGGCGTCGGCGTCTCCTGGATCGCCCGCGAACTGCACGTAGACCGCGGCGACGCTGATGCCCTCGTCCGGTGTCCCGTAGCCGCCGACCCACACGCGCGCCTTGATCCGCCGCGGATCCCGGGTGATGGCGAGCGTGACCTGTTCGAGGGTCGGACCACCGCAGAAGCTACGTGCCAGGGCCAGGGCCGGGAATGTCGTGCGGATCAGGTAGGCGTCGATCGGGTCGCCCAGCAGCGCGGCGAAGCTGCCGCCGTCAGCGAGCCCCGCCCAGGGCGCGAGACTTTCCACCACCCGGTAGGCAGGCGGGCGCAGCAGCCAGCCGGGTGAGTCCTCCTGACCGGCGGTGGCTCCGAGCGCCTGCCGCCGGTCCCGCTCCTGTCGGTGCGCGCCCAGGTCGACGACCGATGCTGACTGGACGTTCTGCGCTCCTGCCATGTGTCCCCCTGCCGGACGGCCCGTGTGTCGGTGCTTCGCACCTGTCTCGGCACGATCCTCGGACGGTCCGGAGCGTGGGGGAGCCAGTGCTCGACGATCTGTGGACGAGGGGGCGACAACGTGCCCTGTGGTCGGGCTCGCCCTGCTGGAAGTCCGTCCCGAGAGTCGGGCTTCGGACCGGTCGGACCATCGGCCACTCCGTCGTGCGCACGCCTTAGAGTCGTTCCACGATGAGCACACGCGTAGAACCGGTCAGTGAGGTGCTGCTCGTCGAGCGCATCACCGATCTTGCCCTTGCCCGCGCGGCAGGCCTGGCCGAGGTGTCGGCAGAGCGGGCCGACGGCTCGGCAGAGCGGCGGGAACCTGGCCCGGCGCTCCGTCTGCTCTTGGACGGTCACCCGTCGACGCAACCTGAGCTGTTGGCCGATGCGCTGGTCGCGCCGCTCGAGGCCGCCGGCCGCCCCACGGGCCGGGTCAGTGTCAGGGACTTTCTCCGCCCGCGCTCCTTGCGCCTCGAACGGGGACGCGAGGATCCGGACAGCCTGCTCGACGGCTGGATCGACGTGGGGGCGCTGAACCGTGAGGTGCTGACGCGCGCCGTCGACCGACGGGAGTACCTGCCGAGCCTGCGCGACCCGGACACGGACCGCGCCACCCGGGTCGGTTACGCACACGTGGCCCCCGGGACCGTCCTCGTGCTCGACGGGGCGCTCGCCGTCGGCCGAGGACTCGACGTCGACCTCGTCGTGCATCTCGCGCTCAAGGCCCCGACACTCCGGCGTCGGACACCAGCCGATGCCGCCTGGACGATTCCCGCCTACGAGCGCTACGCCGAGGAGATCGAGGGCGTGCCGGACCTGGTGGTCCGGGTCGACCACCCGGACCACCCGGCCCTCGTGCACACCTGAGTCAGCGCACCAGGCAGAACGGGTGACCCGCCGGATCGGCGAACACCCGGAAACCTTCGTCGTGGCTCGGAAGACGCGTCGCACCCAGGGCCAGGACCGCTGCCTCGCCGGCGTCGAGGTCGGGTACCTCGATGTCGAGATGGAGCTGCTGCGGGTACGCGGGATCGGGCCACCGCGGTGGGTTGTACCCCTCCACGGACTGGAAGAGCAGCGGCTTGGGCCCGCCGAGCATGGCGACACCGTCGGCGTCGTAGGTGACCGGATCGCCCGTCACGCTCGACCAGAACCGGGCGAGCGCCGATGCGTCGGGGCAGTCGAAGGTGGTGCCCATGACGGTGACGCCGTCCGCGTCCTCCTTGAGGCACACGTCGAAGGGGTGCCCGGCCGGGTCGGCGAGAGTGATCCACTGCTCGCCCTCCCGAAGCACGGTGGCCCCGAGCTCCACCGCACGGGCGCTCCCGGCCGCCAGGTCGGGGACGTAGAGGTCGAGGTGTGCCTGCTGCGGGTGCTCCTGCCCCGGCCATTGCGGCGGCACGTGGTCGGGCGCCAGCTGGAACGCGACGCCCCATCGGTCAGGGGTGACGACGGTGATCCAGTCGTCGTCGGCCTTCGACACCGTGCCGTCCAGCAGCGCCTTCCAGAAGTTCGCCTCGACCGTGAGGTCGGGGACGTCCAGGACCACGGTGTCCAGGGTGCCGATCCCGCCCGGAGTGGGCCGGGCGGCCTGGGGGTCGGCGGAAGTTGGTTCGGTCATGACTCAGCCCTTCAAGAGGTCGTCTCAAGAATGCTCGTGCCACCACTGTGCACCGAGCCACTGACACTCCCCACCGCGCGGCCCAGAGACACCGCCGGCCACGGAAGCCACCTGCGACGACGTCGCCCGGACCGGTGGCCGAAGTTATCCACAGGCTTTGTGCACAGGCCTGTGAATAGGGTGGTCGCGACCGGCGGGTCATGCGCGACGCCGCGGCCTGGGCTTCTCGAGACGTGGGGTCCCGACGTCGAGCCGACCGGCTACCGCGCCTTCCGCTGACCCTCCGCGTCAAGCGCCGGCGCGACCGCGGACCACTCGTTCCGGGCCACCTGCGGCAGTGCCGACGTGCGTCGGTCGCCGACGGAGTCCGCCTCGTCAGCGGCGTCGATCTCCGCGAGGAGCGTCCGGACCCGGGCGGTGATGTCGTCGACGATCCGTTCGACCTCCTCGACCGGACGGCCCGCCGGGTCGTCGAGGGGCCAGTCGAGGTAGCGCCGTCCCGGGTAGACGGGGCAGGAGTCGCCGCAGCCCATGGTCACGATCACGCCGGACGCGCGCACTATGTCGTCGGTCAGCTCGCGCGGGAACTCGATGAGCCCGTCGAGGCCCCGGCGCGCCAGGACCGTCTCCGTCATCGCGCTGGGCTCGGCCACCGGCCGTGTGCCGGCGGTGCGCACACGGACCCGGTCGCCGGCCAGGCGCCGGGTGACCGCAGCCGCGATCTGGGACCGGCCGGTGTTGTGGACGCAGACGAACAGCACGTCTCGCGGTGAGCCGTGCGTCACCTCGGCCATGGCGGCGAGGCGGTCGGTGGCGAGCCACGCGGTCAGCGCAGGCAGGTGCTCGAAGGGCCCGATCTGCTCGCTCAGCGACGAGTAGCACTCGCGCACGAGGCGATCCACCGTCTCCGCACCCGCGTTCGCGGCGAACTCGGCGGAGAGGGTCTCGGTCAGCCGGGCGAGCAGTGCCTCGTGGTCGTGCACGTCGAGCGTTGCCTCGCCCGGGTGCCGGGGCGCCGCGAGGGCTGCTGCGCCGAACCGCGAGATACCCCGCGCGGACACCCGGTACAGGGGCACGGGCTGGCGGCCGGGCTCGTCGACCCGCCCGTCGGGCACCGGCCCGTTCGCCGGCGCCGGTCCGACGACGGCGACCAAGCCCACCGCGGCCAGCGCGTCGAGTTCCCGCTCCACCTTCGCGACGTCGCGCACCTCGGCACCTCGCGGCAGCTCGTCGGGTGCCGAGGACCGCAGGAGGTCCGCCGCGGTCGTCCGACCGGCGGGGTGCGTGAGCATACGAGCCAGCAGGCGCAACCGCTCAGGGTTGGCCATCGCCAGTTTCTGCGCGGAGCGCAGCTCGTCCGGGGTCATGGGGATCTCCTTGGCCGACGGCGGGGTGGCCGAGCGCCAGGAGCGAGGCTACCTCGCTGCTTCGCTGAGCAGCGCACCGAGCCGGTCGAGCGAACCTGGCACCACCGAGTAGTAGGCCCACTTGCCGCGCTGGTCCCGGGCGAGCAGTCCGGCGTCGACCAGGATCTTCAGGTGGTGGCTCACGGTGGGCTGGCTCAGCCCCACGGGCTCGGTGAGGTCACACACACAGGCCTCGCCACCGTCGTGCGCGGCGACGATCGAGAGCAGCCGCACGCGCGTCGGATCGCCGAGCGCCTTGAAGGAGCGGGCGAGGTCGGCGGCGGCCGCCGGGTCGGCCGCCTCCCGCACGAGGGGTGCACAGCACGGGCCGGACGTCGGAGCGGCAGGTGCGAGCTCGAGTGCGGTCGTCGTCATGTCTCCATCTTGCCACGCATTGAAGTTCATGGATATGTTCTGGGTAACACATCGAGATCCTTCGATCTGACCAGAGCTGACAGAGAAGATGGTGACGGGAAATGAGCACAGTGCGAAACCTGCCGGTCGTCGTGATCGGTGCCGGCCCGGTGGGCCTCGCGGCCGCGGCGCACCTCGCCGAGCGTGGGCTGGAACCCCTCGTGCTCGAGGCCGGGGCCGGACCCGGTGCCGCCGTCGCGCGGTGGGGCCACGTGCGGCTCTTCTCGCCGTGGCGGTACGACGTCGACGCCGCTGCCCGCCGTCTGCTCGGCACCGGCCCCGGCGAGGGCAGCGGTACGACGACGCGGTGGGCCGAGCCCGACCCGGACGCCCTGCCCACGGGGGCCGAGCTCGTGGAGCAGTACCTCGCACCGCTGGCCGAGGCTCTCGTCGAGCGTGCGGGCGCGCAGATCCGCTACGGGGCACGGGTGCTCGCCGTCACGAAGGACGGCGCCGACCGTTCCCGCTCGCTCGGGCGCGAGCGCCTTCCGTACCTGGTCCGGATCGACGGTGGCACCACTGGCGTCGAGGAGATCCGGGCACAGGCGGTGATCGACGCGTCCGGTACGTTCGACCAGCCGAACCCGCTGGGGACGTCCGGCTTGCCGACGCTGGGCGAGCCCGAGTCGGCGAGGTACCTCGCGGGCGGCCTGCCGGACGTGCTCGGCCGCGACCGCGAACGGTTCGCCGGACGGCACACCCTCGTGGTCGGCATGGGGCACTCCGCGGCCAACACCCTGCTGAGCCTCGTCGAGCTCGCCGAGCAGGCTCCCGGCACCCGGATCACCTGGGCCATCCGCGGCGGCTCGCCGCGCCGCCTGTACGGCGGCGGGACCGGTGACGAGCTGCCGGCCCGCGGGCTGCTCGGCACCCGCCTGCGTGATGCGGTGGAGGCCGGCCTGGTCGAGCTGCTCACCCGTGTGGCGATCGACCGCCTCGAACCGGCCGCCGACGGTGCGGGCGACACCGTGCGGGTCCTGGGCTCCGCGCGGCGCGACGGCGACGACGGCGCCCTCGACCTGACCGTGCACACCATCGCCGCCGCCACCGGGTTCCGCCCGGACCTGGCGATGCTGCGTGAGGTCCGCCTCGACCTCGACCCCGTGGTGGAGGCGCCCCGCCAGATCGCGTCGCTCATCGACCCGAACTTCCACTCGTGCGGCACGGTCCCCGCGCACGGCGAGGCCCAGCTGGTCCACCCGGACGCAGGGTTCTACCTGGTCGGCATGAAGTCGTACGGCCGGGCACCGACCTTCCTTCTCGCGACCGGCTACGAGCAGGTCCGCTCCATCGCCGCGGCGTTGGCAGGCGACCGTGCGGCGGCCGACGCCGTCGAGCTGAACCTGCCGGAGACCGGCGTCTGCTCGTCCGACCTCGCGATGGCCGCCGACGCCGACGGCGTTGTCCCACCCGAGGTGCTCACCGCGTCCGGGCAGGGTTCGTGCTGCGGAACGCCGGCGGGGCCGCAGGAGGTCTCGATCGGCGCAGCGCCCGCCGGAGCCGTCCCGGTAGGCGCCGTCCCGGCAGGCGCGGCGCCGGCCGGGACCGTCGGGTTCAGCACGGGCGTGGTGCACGGCCGCTCCGGCGACTGACCCATCACCCGTCGAGGTGGACAGGCAGCGAGGTCGTCAGTCGGCGTGACTACTTCGCTGCCTGTCTACCTCGCTGCCTGTCTACCTCGGCGGGGTGGCGGGGGTCATGAGCGGGCGGCCGCCTCGGACCGCGCCGGGTACAGCACCACGGCCAGGCCGACGCCGATCGCCCCGCCGACCAGCTGGGCCAGCACGAACGGCAGCACCGAGCCCGGGGCGATCCCCGCGAAGGTGTCGCTGAACATGCGGCCGACGGTGACCGCGGGGTTGGCGAAGGACGTCGAGCTGGTGAACCAGTAGGCGGCGCCGATGTAGGCGCCCACCGCCGGGGCGACGAGCGTGTCGCGGCCGGCGCGCAGCAGGCCGAGGATCACCAGCAGCAGGCCCGCCGTCGCGACCACCTCGGCGAGGAGCGTGGCGCCCGACACCCGGTAGGTGGTCGCGAGGGTCGTCGGCTCGCCGAACATCGCGTTCGCCAGCAGCGCGCCGCCGATTCCGCCGCCAAGCTGCACGGCGAGGTACGCGCCCACGCCGCCGAGCCGCGGTCCGGCGGGATCGCGTCGCCCGAGGACCCAGTCCGCGAGCGTCACCACGGGGTTGAGGTGGGCTCCGCTCAGCGGTCCGAGCACCGCGATCAGCACGGCCAGCCCGAGCGCGGTGGCGATCGAGTTCTCCAGCAGCTGCAGCCCGACGTCGTCGGGTGAAAGGTTTGCGGCGGCGATGCCGGACCCGACCACGATCGCGACCAGCATCCCCGTCCCGATCAGCTCGCCGAGCGCCCGCCGCCACAGGGCGGCGCGGACCAGCACGGGCCCCGCTGCCGGCGCGCCTGCCGGCGCGCTCATGCGACGGGCTGCACGCCGAGCTCCGCGAGGAGGCCGCGGACGCGCCGCTCGATCTCGTCGCGGATGGGGCGGATCGCCTCGATGCCCTGTCCGGCCGGGTCGTCGAGCTCCCAGTCCTGGTAGTTCTTGCCGGGGTAGAACGGGCAGGCGTCGCCGCAGCCCATGGTGATGACGGCGTCCGAGGCCTCGACCGCGTCGTCGGTCAGGACCTTGGGCCGCTCGTCGCGGATGTCGATGCCCACCTCGAGCATGGCTTCCACGGCGACCGGGTTGATCCGCTCGGCGGGCATGGAACCGGCGGAGCGCACCTCGACGGCGCCGTCGGACAGCGCCCGGAGGAACCCGGCGGCCATCTGGGACCGGCCCGCGTTGTGCACGCAGACGAACAGGGCGGACGGCTTGCGCGGGGCGGACGTCTCGGGCACGGGGTTCTCCGGTGTGGTTCGTGGGGTCTGCTGACGGTGCTGCTGGTAGTTCTGGTTGCCGCCCGACAGGTTCGCGACGTCGGCGAACCCGAGGTTGCGCAGCACGTTCTGGCCCGCGTTCCCGGTGACACCCTTGTTGCAGTAGGTCAGCGTGGGCAGCGCCGGGTCGAGCTCGCCCGACCGGTGCCGCAGCTCCGCCAGCGGGATGTGCACCGAGTCAGGCACCGAGGACTTCGCACGATCCTTCGCGGAGCGCACGTCCACCACCTGGATCCGCTCGCCGTCGGCCCGACGCCGGTCCAGCTCGGCCGGGGTGACCAGCGGTGCCTGTCCATGTATCGCGTTGGTCAGCGCCATGCCGGTGTAGTGGACCGGGTCCTTGGTGGTGGCGTAGGTGGGGGAGTAGGCGAGATCCAGGTGGAACAGGTCGGCGACGTCGGCCCCGTAGGTGATCGCGGTGGCCAGCACGTCGATGCGCTTGTCCGCTCCCGACGCCCCGATCGCCTGCGCGCCCAGCAGCCGCCCAGTGGCCCGGTCCGCGACCGCCTTGACGACCAGGGGCGTGCCGCCCAGGTACTCCGGCCGGTCGGGCTTGATGTTGTGCAGCACCTCGACGTCGTACCCGGCGTCGCGCGCCTGCGTCTCGGTGAACCCGGTCTGGGCCACCCCGAGGTCGAAGACGCGCACGATCGACGTGCCGAGGATGCCCCGGTGCTCCAGCGGGCCGCCGGTCATCGCGTCGCCCGCGATACGGCCCATCTTGTTCGCGGTCGAGCCCAGCGGAACCCACACGGGCTCGCCCGTGATGACGTGGAACGACTCAGCGACGTCCCCGACCGCCCACACGTGCTCGACGTTCGTGCGCTGCCGCCGGTCGACGGCGATCGCGCCTGTCGGGCCGAGCGCGACGCCCGCCTGCTCGGCCAGCTCGACGTTGGGTCGGACGCCGACCGAGACGATCACCAGCTCGGCGTCGAGGCGTTCGGCGGCCAGCTGCTCGCCGACCACCCTGACGCCGGTCACCCCGTCGTCGTCCGCCGTGATGCCGGCGACCTTCGTGGACAGCAGCAGGTCCCCGCCGCGCTCGCGGACGTGTTTGCGGACCTCGGCGTCCACCCGGGCGGACATGTCCGCGTCCATCCGGGGCATGGTGTGGTCGGCCGCCTCGACCACCGTCACCGCCAGGCCACGGGCGGTCAGCTGCTCGGTCATCTCGAGCCCGATGTAGCCGGCCCCGACCACCACCGCGTGCCGCACGGGCCTGCCCCGGGACTCGCTGTCCTCGATCCACGCCCGGATGGCACGGGCGTCGGTCGGGGTGCGCACGGAGAACACACCTGTCGCGTCCACACCGGGCACCGGCGGGACGACGGCGCGGACACCGGTCGCGAGCACCAGCTCGTCGTAGGTGTCGGCGAAGGTGCGGCCGGTCGCCAGGTCCCGCACGGTCACCGCCCGGGCGGCGGTGTCGACCGCGACCACCTCGTGCCCGGTGCGCACGTCGACGTCGTACCGATCCTTGAACCATGCCGGGTCGCGCGGGGTGAGCTCGTCGATGTCGGCGACCTCGCCACCCACGAAGTAGGGCAGGCCGCAGCCGGAGTAGGAGATGTCCTGGTCGCGCTCGTACAGGGTGATGCGCGCGGTCTCGCTGTTGCGGCGCGCCTTCGCGGCGGCGGACGTGCCGGCCGCGACGGAGCCGACGACGACGATCTTCAGCGGGGCGTCCGGCTGGTGGGTGGTGGTCATCGGGTTCCTTCGGTCGTCAGGATTCCTTCGGTCGGCAGCAGGGAGGCGAGCAGCTCGCGCACCCGCCGGTCCAGCTCGTCGCGGATGGCGGCCACACCGGCGGAAGAGGCGAGCGCGGGGTCGCCGACCGTCCAGTCCTCGTACCGCTTGTCCGGCAGCACCGGGCACGCGTCGCCGCAGCCCATGGTCACCACGACGTCGGCGGCGCGGACGGCGTCGTCGGTCAGGGGCTTGGGGTAGAAGCGGGTGACGGCGTCGACGGCGGCCGGGTCGCCGAGCTCGTCGAGGATGCCGCGCACCGCGGTGTGCACGTCGCTCGCGGGCGCGGAGCCGGCGGACCGGACCACCACCCGGTCGCCGGCGTAGTGCCGCAGCAGGGCCGCGGCCAGCTGCGACCGTCCGGCGTTGGCCACGCACACGAAGAGCACCTGCGGCGGGTGTGCGTCCTGCGCCCCACGTGCCTTCTCGGCGTCGATGATGCGCTGTCGCGCGAAGTGCTCGGTGAGCGGGACCAGGTGGGCGGCGTTGCCGCCGCGGCGGGCGAGCGCCGTGTACGACTCACGGACCACGCGGTAGCACTCGCGCTCGGGGGTGTCGGCGAAGTGTTCGGAGAGCGAGGCGGCGATCCGGTCGAGGGCGGGGTCGACGTCGGCCAGCCCGGCGACCTCACCGTACGCCGCGGCGGCGTGCGCGCCGTGGACCTCGACGGCCGCCGGGGCGAACCGGTCCAGCAGCGTGGTGACCGCGCCCCGGTAGGCCGGAGCGATGCGATACCAGACCCAGGTGCCGCGGCGGTCGGACGTGAGCAGGCCGACCTCGCGCAGCACCTTGAGGTGGTGCGAGACGGTCGGCTGCGAGACGGCGGTCAGTGTCGCGAGGTCGCCCGCCGTCGTCTCGCCGGTGGCCGACGTGGCGATGGCCGACAGCATGCGGAGCCGCAACGGGTCGGCGATCGCCTTGAGGGTCGCGGCGAGATCGGCGGCGGCGTCGGCGCCGATCGCGTGCGCCTCGGCCGAGGTGGTGGGGCCGGCGCTCCCGCCCTGTATCGACATTCGTCTATGTTGACACCTGTCGATACAGGGCGCAAGGCCGAGGCCTCAGGACGAGGCGCTGCCGAACACGTTCGCCCGCACCGAGGTCTCCGCGAGGCCGTCCGGACCGGTGATGACCCGGTTGCCCCACTCGGTCCGCTGGGCCGGGTCGAAGCCGGTCACCATGTCGAGGTACTCGACGCCACCGCCGTTGCCGCTCCAGGACCAGGCGAACCAGCCGATCCCCTGTGACCGGGTGTACGACATGATCGTGTCCTCGTCGGGGTTGCCGTCGGAGTGGTTGTGCCCGAACTCGCCGACGATGATCGGCAGACCCTGGCTGGTGAAGGTGTCGAGGTAGGACGTGATCTCCGCGGCGGTGTCGTACACGCCGTACATGTGGACGGAGAAGACGGTGTTGCCGTCGGGGTCGGCCGCGAGGACGTCCGCGGCGGAGTCCCGCATGATGCCCTGCCAGTCCTGGCCCCAGGACGGCGCGTCCACCACGATCGTGTGCTCGAACCCGGCGTCGCGCAGCCGCTGGATCGCGGCGGAGGTGTCGGCGGCCCAGTTCGCGTTGACCGCCGCGTTGTTGCCGTAGGGCTCGTTGCCGATGTTGATGAGCACGCGGTCCTCCGTGCCCCGGAGCGTCGGGAGCAGCGAGATCCAGTAGCTCGCGGCGGTGTCCAGCGTGCTCGCGGCGGACTCCTCCCCGTAGCCCGTCGTGTCGTGGTCCTCCAGGACGCAGATCAGTCGGTTCTCCTCGCACAGGCCGAGGACTCCTCCGACGTCCGCGGGCTCGTTGCGCGTCCAGCGGGTCCCGTCGCTGAGCACCACCCGGACCGAGTTGGCGCCCGCGTCGGAGATGTCGGCGAACGAATCCGTCTCCGAGGTGTACCAGGTATGGGCGTGGCTGACCCCGCGCAGCAGCAGGGGCGAGCCGTCGCTCTCGACGAGCCGCCCGTCGGAGACGTGGATGCCGACGGCGTTCGCGCCGGCGCCGCCGCCACTTCTCGCCGGTGTCGCGGCGCTCGCCGACTGGGCGAGCAGCGGGACGAGCAGCAGGCCGAACATCGCGGCCGTTGCGGTACCGGAGATGGTCGCGCGTGTAGGTCTCATGGTTCCTCCCCTTCGAGGTGTACATCGAGTACGGCCCTCGAAGGCTCTCCCACGCCCCGTGGGAACGGACACCAACTTAATCGCTTAACCACGTCATGCGTTGCGGGCAGCGAGCCCGACCGCCCCGTCTTCGAGGTCTAAGTTTCTCCGCTCTGAAACGTTTCAGAGCGGAGCAACTTAGACCTCGAAGTGGAGCCCGTCGCGGCCCTACGGCCGCCGGACCCACTGCCCGCGGTCGTCGGTCAGGCGCCCGGCTTGGGCGGACGCACCGTCGGGACGTCGCCCACGATCGGGATCGGCCGTCGGTGGAACGGGAACCCGTAGCGCGTGACCAGGCCCGCGAGCGTCGTGACGCGGTTGCGGGGGCCGATCAGCGACATGATGTGCACGAACAGCCAGACCAGCCACGCCACGCCCCTGGTGATCCGCAGTGACTTGCCGCCGGGCAGGTTGATCTCGGCGATCGCGGCGCGGCGGCCGATCACGGCCATCGTGCCCTTGTCGACGTAGCGCAGCTCCTCCAGGGGGCGTCCCTCGAGGAGGGCCGTGATGTTCCGGCCGACCACCGTGCCGCCCTGGATGGCGGGCTGGGCCAGCTGCGGCAGGTCGGACGGCGAGACCGCGATGTCACCCGCCGCGAAGACGCCGGGCAGCCCCTCCACCTGCATGTCTTCGCCGATCTTGATGCGGCCGCCCTCGTCCTGCGGGAGACCCCAGTCCGAGACCTCCTCGTGCGGGTGCACACCCGCGGACCAGACGGTCAGGTCGGCGTGGATGCGCTTGCCGTCGGTGAGCACCACCGCGTCGCGCTCGACGGCGGCGACGCCCGCACCCAGGTGCAGCGAGACCCCACGCCGGGACAGCTCCTTGGCGGCGTACGCGCGCAGCTTGGGGGCGAACGCCTTGAGGATCTCGCCGCCCCGCTGCACGATCTTGACCTCGAAGGCGTCGCCGTGGATCTCCGGGTAGGCGGGGGCCAGGCCGGCGGTCCGCAGCTCCGCGAGCGCGCCCGCCACCTCGACCCCGGTGGCTCCGCCGCCCACGACCACGACGCGCAGCCCGTCGTCGAGCCGCTTGGACTTCGCGGCCTTCTCCAGGCGGATGAAGAGGTTGTCGCGGATCCGCATGGCCTGCGACCGCGAGTACATCGGGAACGCGTACTCCTTGGCGCCCGGTGTCCCGAAGAAGTTGGTGGTCACGCCTGCCGTCACCACGAGGTAGTCGTAGCTGACCCAGTGGTCGTTCAGGAGACGGATCTTCTTCGCCTGGTGGTCCGCTTCCACGAGGTGTTCGTGGACCACGTGCACGTTCTTCTGCTTGAGCCGCAGGCCGCGCAGGAAGTAGGTGACGTCGCCGGGGTTCAGCCCGCCGGTGGCCACCTGGTACAGCAGCGGCTGGAACGTGTTGTAGACCCGGCGGTCGATCAGCGTGATCCGCACCGGCGCGTCGCGCAGGGCCTTCACGACCGCCATGCCGGCGAATCCGCCTCCGACGACCACCACGTGCGGCAGCGGCTCGGGGTGCCCGGCCAGGGGTGTCTCGAGGCCGTAGTCCTCGTCCTCGACGGGGCGGGCCTCACCAGCGTGCACGGGGTGATGTGCAGAGTCGGTCACGCCTCAGAGTCTCTCACCGGAGGTGAGTCACTCACATCCGCTGTGGACCGGCACCCCGTCGCTCGGGTTACCGTGGTCGGTCGTGAGCACCACCGACAACCTGAGCCGACAGCTGGCCCACGGACTCCGCCCCCGGCACCTGACGATGATGGGCCTGGGGTCCGCCATCGGAGCGGGCCTGTTCCTCGGCTCCGGCCTCGGCATCGCCGCCGCGGGCCCCGCCGTCCTTCTCAGCTACGCGATCGCGGGCGCCATCGTGGTGCTCGTCATGCGGATGCTGGCCGAGATGGCCTCGGCACTCCCGTCGAGCGGATCCTTCTCCGTCTACGCGGAGGCCGCGCTCGGCCGCTGGGCCGGATTCCTCCTGGGCTGGCTCTACTGGTTCACGATCGTCATGGTGCTCGGCGTCGAGATCACCGGCGTGGCGGGGATCGTGCACGGCTGGTGGCCCACGGTGCCCCAGTGGGCGGTCGCCGCGGTCATCGTCGCGGTGTTCGGCGCGGTCAACCTCGTGGGCGTGCGCCAGTTCGGCGAGGCGGAGTTCTGGTTCGCGACCATCAAGGTCGCGGCGATCATCGGGTTCCTGGTCCTGGGCGTGCTGATCGTGACCGGCGTCGTGCCCGTGGCGGGCAGCGTCCTGGGGGACTGGGCCGCCCACGGCGGCTTCGCGCCCGCCGGCCTGCCCGGTATCGCGGCCGGCCTGCTCACCGTCGTGTTCGCGTTCGGAGGCATCGAGATCGTCACGATCGCCGCGGCCGAGGCGCGCGACCCGCAGACGGCGGTCGCCACCGCCACCCGCACCATCCTCTGGCGCATCCTGTTCTTCTACGTGGGCTCCGTGGCGATCATGGTCGCCCTCATCCCCTGGACCGACGCCGCACGCCTCGAGTCGCCCTTCGTGTCGGTGCTGCAGATGGCCGGGTTCGACGGCGCCGCGCGGCTCATGGAGGTCGTCGTGGTGCTCGCGCTCCTGAGCGCCTTCAACGCCAACGTCTACGCGACGTCACGCATGCTGTTCTCGCTCGGTGGGCGCGGCGACGCGCCGTCGGTCGCCACCCGGGTCTCGCGCCGTGACGTGCCGTGGGTGGCGGTGCTGGTCTCCGTGTTCTTCGGCGTCGTCGCGGTGCTGCTCAACTACCTGCTGCCCGAGTCGCTGCTCGGGGTGCTGCTCAACGCCGTCGGCTCGGCGCTCCTCGTGGTGTGGCTGCTCGTCGTCGTCTCGCAGCTGCGGCTGCGGCCGCAGCTGGAGGCCGCGGCCGTGGAGCGCGGCGAGACCCTGCGCCTGCGCGCCTGGGGTTACCCGTGGCTGTCCTGGGTCACCCTCGTGGCGCTCGTGGCGGTGGTCGGTCTCATGCTGTCCGACGCCGCCGCCCGGTCGCAGGTCGCCGCGACCGCCGGTCTGGTCGTCGTGATCCTGGTGGTCTACGTGATCACACGGGCCGTCACCGGGGGCCGGATGGGCGGCCGGACGACCGCCGACCCGGACCTCGGTCGCCGTCGGCACGAGTGAGCGAGCCCGGGGAGTCCTCCGGCCTGCCCTGACCGCCTCAGCTCCAGAGGTACCAGCGGTCCCCGGTCGTGGCCAGGGTCCAGGACGGGTCGCAGGTGTACGTCGTCGCGGAGCTGAGGTCGGGCCAGCTCCCGCCGCCGTCCCAGGGGATGGTCCGGCTCGTGGAAGGTACGCAGGCGGACGGGATCGACGCCGAGGTGACGACGGCGTCGATCCGTACCCCGCGTACTCCGGAGTTCGGTCCGGATCCCACGACGCGGATGTCGCGTGCGTCGCGCGGTAGCCACGACGGTGCGACGTCCTCGGGGAGCTCGGCCGCGCTGTCGTAGCGGCTGAACGTGCTGTTGCCCTGTGACTCGTTCACGAGAGCACCGATGCTGCGCCCCGCGATCCTCTCGATGACCGGTGGTGCGGCTGCCATCAGGAGGCCGATCACCACGATCACGGAGAAGACGACCCAGGTGCGGGTACGACGTCGACGGATGGCAGAGGGCTGGGACGTGGACATGGCGGGTTCCTTGTCTGGTTGATCATCGAGGGGTTGTTCGTGGCCGCACCGGACGACGGCGCCGCGGCCGGCGTGGGCGTGCTGGTGGACGGGCAGTCAGGCGGTGGCGAGGGCGCGCACAGGGGCGGGCTCGATGACGTGCCGCGCGGCGGCCCGCATCGACACGAGGACGAGCAGGCCTGCGCCGGCGGCGCACGCGAGGAGGTAGGGCCACGGCAGCACGGGGACGAGCAGCCCGAGCTCCCGGACGGTGCCCAGGACGTCCTGGGCACCGGCCCAGCCGGTGAACGTTCCCAGAGCCAGCCCCGGAACCGCAGCACTGGCGGTGAGGAGTCCGGCCTCCACCAGCAGCATCCGGCGGGTGTCGTCCGGACGCTGGCCCAGTACGCGGATGGTCGCGATCTCCCTCGTGCGCTGCCGGATCGAGTGGGTGATGGACGTGTACAGCCCGATGCCGCAGAGCACCACGAGCAGCGAGGTCGCGAGTCCGAACTGCGTCGTGACCTCGTGCAGCACGCGGACCGCCGCGTCCTCGTGGCCCGTGCCCGCGTAGGAGTCCTCGAGCGAACCCGTCAGTGTCGCGAGAGCGACGACGAAGGTCGTGACCGCTGCCGTACTGGTGAAGACGCCGGTCGCCCCGCGTGCCGCAGCAGCCGAGCGCGTCCTGAGGGACTGGACCGCGACACCCGCGGCTCCGTGCACGATGCCGAGGCGGGTGATGAACGTCAGGACCGCGGGCAGCAGGACCTCCATGACGGAGAGTGCGCCGAACATCATCGCGACGCCGCCGAGCGCCCCGACCAGGATCGCGAACGGGCTGAACAGGCTGGCGACGACGCTCCCGAGGACGACGACCAGCCCGCCGACGAACAGGGCTCGCCCCGCCTCGTGCGGTGTGTGCGGTGCCCGCTCGGCTTCGTCGACCCGGGTCAGGCGTAGACCCGTGATGGCCGTCGTGCTCAGTACCTCCCGCGCGGCTCGGCCTGCCGCGGTCACGGTGGCCAGCGCCATCGCCGTCGCACCGACCACGATCGACAGGACCGTGAAGGGTTCGGTGACCACGCCCGGCGCGACGGCGAGCAGGACCAGTGTGCCGAGGGTCATCCCGAGCAGCGCACCGATGATGCCGATGCGGCTGCTCAGCCGTGTCAGCCGCCGGCGTTCTCGCGTCGCGGACGAGCCGAGCACGCGCCGCAGCGCGATCTCCTCGAGGCGCGCGTCGAGCACGATGCGGAACGAGTTCGTCGCGGTGGACGTCGCCGTGGCGACCGCGATGGCGAGGAACGCCCAGGCCAGCAGCTGGAGGATCAGCTGCACCAGGGGGATGCCGCCGAAGAGGGTCTCGGCGACCTTCTGGGCGACGTCCGCCTGGATACCCGGGACGACGGTCGTCATCGTGGTTCCCGTGACCGAGATCAGCATCGCGGCACCCGTGGCGCGCTGACCGGCCTGTCGTGCCCTCATGCGCCCACGTGCCCGATGAGCAGCCGCGCGAGCTCTTCCGGTGCCGTCGTGGCGAGGTCGTGCTCGATCGCCCCGTCACGCAGGACCAGGATCCGGTCGCACATGCTCGCCGCGACGGGGTCGTGGGTGACCATCACCATGCAGATACCGTGCTCGCGCACCAGCGACGAGAACAGCGCGAGCACGTTGCGGCCCGTGGCGACGTCCAGGCTCCCGGTCGGCTCGTCGGCGAAGACCACGTCCGGCCGGTGCAGCAGTGCACGGGCGATGGCGATCCGCTGCTGCTGACCGCCCGAGAGCTGCGTCGGGGAACGGTCCAGCGCATCGGCGATGTCCAGGAGATCGATCAGGTACGTCTCCCACTGCGGATCGGCGGTGACCGGACGCCGGCCGAGGCGGAGCGGAAGCCTGATGTTCTCCAGCCCGGTCAGGCCGGGCAGAAGGTTGAAGCCCTGGAACACGAATCCCATCCGCTGGTGCCGCAGCTCGGCGCGGGCGTCCTCGTCGAGGTCGTGGATCGCCGTCTCGCCCAGGCGGATCTCGCCATGATCCGCGTCATCGAGCCCCGAGAGCAGGTGCAGCAGGGTGGACTTCCCGGACCCGCTCGGACCCATCACGGCGGTCAGGCTGCCCGCGGCGAAGTCGGCACTGACGTCGGTCAGCGCCGCGGGCCCGGTCCCGTAGGTGCGATGCACGTGCCGGGCCGCGAGCACCGCTCGGGGTAGGGGGGTCATGTTCATGACCTCGACACTATGGAGGCGGCACCGCGTACCGCCCCGGTCGCAAGTACCGTCCGACCCGTACTTGCGGCTACTCCTCGCGCGGCGCCATCACACCGTGGTCGTACGCGAAGACGACGATCTGCGTGCGGTCACGCAGACCGAGCTTGGTCAGGACCGAGCTGACGTGGCCCTTCACCGTGGACTCGGAGACGAACTCGCGTTCCGCGATCTCCGCGTTGCTCAGTCCTCGGGTGATGTGCGCGAGCACCGCTCGCTCGCGGTCGGTCAGCCGGGAGAACTCCGCCGGCAGCTCCGCGGGCTCCCGGCCGCGCTGCTCGAAGATGTCCTCCAGCTGTCCCGGCGCGATGAGGCTGCCACCGCGGTGAGCCGTGCGGATGGCCGCGACCAGCAGATCCGGGTCGACGTCCTTCAGCAGGAAGCCGCTCGCGCCGAGGCGCACGGCCCGGAGCGCCTGCTGGTCGAACGTGAACGTCGTCAGGATGATCACTCGCGGCGTGGTGCGGCGCGCGGCCCCGGCCGCAAGGAGGCGCCGTGTCGTCTCGACGCCGTCCATCCGTGGCATGCGTACGTCCATGACGACGACATCTGGTTCCGTCTCGTCGACCAGCCGCAGTGCCTGCAGACCGTCGGCCGCCTGTCCGACGACCTCGATATCGTCCTCCAGGTCGATCAACGTGGCGATCGCCACCCGGAACAGTGCCTGATCATCCACCAGCAGCACCCGGATCATGCGTCGTCCTCACTCGTCGGAGAACCCTCGTCACCGGAAGCCGGCCGGCTCCGCGGGATGCGTGCCTCGCTGTGCCACTGCCCGGCGGCGGCCCCGGCCGTGAGGGTCCCGCCGATCGCGCCGAGCCGCTCTCGCAGACCGGGCAGCCCGGAGCCACCGCTGGTCACGCCGTCATGAGGCCTGGTGGGCAGCGCGTTGGTGACGAGGATGACCACGTGATCCCTCTCGGT
Organism: Promicromonospora iranensis; assembly: GCF_028994775.1. Lineage (GTDB taxonomy): Bacteria > Actinomycetota > Actinomycetes > Actinomycetales > Cellulomonadaceae > Promicromonospora > Promicromonospora iranensis_A. The sequence goes on from NZ_JAJQMN010000009.1 coordinate 258,810, forward strand.
GGTACCTCGGATGCGGATCGGCGCACCCTCCTCGCCGTGTCGGAGCGCGTTGGTGAGCAGCTCCTGGATCACCCGTTGCGCCGTCCTGCCCTCAGGGGGCGGTAGCGGAGGGAGCCCGAGATCGAGCCGGGCATCGATGCGATCACCCAGCCCGGCGGAACCGATCAGGTCCAGCATGTCCTGGCGGGTCAGCCATTCCTCGGCACTCCGGCCGGCCAGAACACCACGGATCTCCTCCAGCGCGTCGCTCGCGACCGTGGTGATCGTCGCTGCGGCGTCCGTGGCACGTCGAGCATCGCGGTCGGCGATCCGCTGGATCACGCGCGACTGGGCGATCACGATCGTCAACGCGTGACCGACGGTGTCGTGCACCTCGCGCGCCAGGCGAGCCCGCTCTTCCTGGACAGCTGCCTGGAGCCGGAGCACCTCCCGGTCCGCTTCGGCCTGGCGCCGCTCGCGCGCACTCAGTCCCACAGCGCGTCGCGCCTGCCACAACGTCCCCAGCAGCATCGGGACGAGGTAGATGCCGGCCCCGAGGAGGATCCCGAGGGTCACCACGAGCCATGGCGGCAACCGCACCAGCTCGATGACTTCGCCCAGGGGTCCCGCACCCTCGAAGTAGACCGTGACCAGTGCCAACGAGACGATCAGGACCACGGACACCGCACCGAGGGTGCGCTGCGCGCTGCTGCCGTTCCGCCCGACGGAGAGATAGACGACGCACAACCCCACCATCGTCACGGTGAAGCCGGTCGTCAGGAGGAGCTGTGCGGCGAACGCCGCGACGCCCAGCAGCAGCGCCGTCTTGCGAAGCCGAGTGCTCGCCAGGACGGAAGCGGCGATCAGGAGGTCGACCAGGGCCGCAGAAGGTGACCTCTCGACCAGGAGCGAATGTGCCGAGAAGAGCACGGTCGTGACCGTGACCACCAGGACGACCGTGGTCAGCGCGCTGAGGCCCCGCACACGCGATGCGATGTTCACCATGACTCCCCGACACTAATTCAGCAGACCGTCACCGGAGGTCCATCCGCCGGTCGGGCAGCCGCCAGCCGGGCCTCCGATCGTCGTCGGCATGAGCGAGAAGACTGCCGGCGACATGCCGAGCGAGATCAACCCGGCCGAGAGCGGGACGCCGGGCAGCGGGACGTCCGCCGTCGACCGCCGGACGTTCCTGTCCCTGAGCAGCCTCGGTGCGGCCGGTGTCGCGACCGTCGCGGCGGCCGCGCCCGCCGGCGCCACGGAGCTCGGCCGGCACCCGCAGCGCGCGCTGCGCTTCGGGCGGGACGGCAAGTTCAAGATCGTCCAGTTCAACGACACCCAGGACGACGAGAAGGTCGACCGCCGCACCCTGGAGCTGATGCGCGCGGTGCTCGACGGCGAGCGGCCCGACCTCGTGATCCTCAACGGTGACAACATCACCGGCGGCTGCGACACGCCGCTCGAGATGCGCCAGGCCATGAACAACGTGGTGCAGCCGATGGAGGAGCGGTCGGTGCCGTGGGCCATCACCTTCGGCAACCACGACGAGGACTCGACGCCGAACAGCGGCCTCGACGAGGCCGACATGCTGGCCTTCTACCGGTCCTACCGCTACAACGTGAACGGTCCGACGGCGCGCGGCGTGACCGGCCAGGGCAACTCCAACGTGCTGATCCAGGGCACGAACGGTCGCCCGGCGTTCAACCTCTGGCTGCTGGACTCCGGCCGGTACGCCCCTGAGACGCTGGCCGGCCAGGACTTCGAGGGCTACCCGACGTGGGACTGGCTGCGGATGGACCAGGTCAAGTGGTACTACGACACGTCGGTGCAGCTCGAGCGCAAGGTCGGGCACGTCGTGCCGTCGCTGATGTTCATCCACATCCCGCTGTGGGAGTACCGGTTCATGTGGTTCGGCTCGGTCGACGGGCGTACCGACGCCGACCATGAGCGCGCCAGGGCCCGCCACGGCATCGAGGGCGAGCGGAACGAGGAGGAGTGCCCCGGGCCGTTCAACTCGGGCATGTTCTCGGCGATCCAGCACCGTGGTGACGTGCGCGGCGTGTTCTGCGGCCACGACCACGTGAACACCTACGTCGGCGACTACTACGGTGTGCTGCTCGGCTACGCGGGCAACACCGGCTTCGGCACGTACGGCCTGTCGGGCGACGAGCGCAACCGGCTGCGCGGCGCGCGGGTCTACGACCTCGACGAGTCGGTGGACGGCGTGCTGACCGGCACCCGCATGCGGTTCGCCGGCGAGTACGGCATCGACCTCACGGCCAACGACCAGTGGATGGAGCCGCTGCCGCTGCCGAAGGGCAAGTGACGGCATACGTGTCGGGCCCACAGTTCGACCGGGTGAACTATGGGCCCGACACGTGTCAGGGGGGTCATGCGCAGGAGAGCATGTGCGGATGGCTGAGCTCCTCGCGGTCTGCCGCGTCCACGTCCTGCACCCCGACACCGGCACGGTGGGAGTCACCGCCATCGACAAGCGCCCGGTCGACGGCCGGGTCAAGGTCCGGCCCTTCGGCCTGTATGCGGACGTGCAGGCGGACCGGGCAGACCACGGCGGACCGGACCAGGCCGTCTACGCGTACGCGCAGGAGGACGCCGACTTCTGGTCGGCCGAGCTGGGCCGTGAGGTCACCCCCGGCCTGTTCGGCGAGAACCTGCGCCTCCGCGGGCTGGACGTGAACCGTGCGGTGATCGGGGAGCGCTGGCAGGTCGGCTCGGCGCTGCTCGAGGTGACGCAGCCCCGCGTGCCCTGCCAGACCTTCGGCCGTCGGCTGGGCGAGCAGCGCTGGGTGCGCCGGTTCGCCCAGGCGAACCGCACGGGTGCTTACCTGCGCGTGGTCGAGAACGGTGAGATCGGCGCGGGTGACACCGTCGACGTCGTGCAGACTCCCGTGCACGGGGTGACCGTCGCGGACTGGTTCGCCGCACGGTACGGCGTCACGGGCAACGACGGCACGACGGTCACGGCCGGCGAGCAGGGCGCGCCCGACCCCGACGCCCTGGAGAAGCTGGCGCGGCGGCTGCTGGACGCACACACTCTCGGCGAGATCCGGCTCAGCGACGACATGCATCGCCGCAGCACCCAGGCGGCGCGCCGTACGCCGGTCGACTGACGACCCGCGGGATCAGCGTCGGCGCTCGAATCGGGCGCGGGCGGCCTCGTGCGCCTCGCGCAGGAGACGGAGCACCGTGTCCGTGGTCGCCGGGCCCGGGTTGACGACGGCGATCCAGCCGGCGGACCCGTAGACGGGGTGGGGGAGGGCGACGTCGGGCGTGGCCGGGTCGGCCGCGGCCGCGGCCGGGCCTGCGCCGCCGCCGACGCTACCGCCGTCCCGCCCGGTGACCTCCCGGAACGTCGCCCGGTCGACATGGATGTTCACGCGCCAGCGGTCGGCCGGGTCGAGGTCGGAGGTCGTGTCCTCCGGGTAGTTCTTCGTGACGACGGTGCCGTAGGGCTGGACGGTCCGGGGCATCTGGCCGTCTGGGGCGTAGTAGAAGAACACGTCGCCCCAGGCCAGCTCAGGAAAGTGGGAGTCGCCGACCGCGGGCGCCACGACGAGCGAGCCGTCGAGGTCCTGCACTGCGGCGATGATCTGGGCGATACTCAGGTCGGTGCTCATGGTTCAAGCATCACCTTCAAGTGCTTGTGTGGGGTTGACCGGATGACGCAGGACGACCGACCGCCGCTCCGGACCGCCGACGTCGCACGGGAATCGGGGTATTCCGTGCAGCAGGTCCGGAACCTGGAGCGCCTCGGCGTGCTCCCGCCCGCCGCACGGGCGGCCAACGGGTACCGGACCTACACGGCCGCGCACGTCCGGGCGCTGGCCGCCTACCGAGGGCTCGCGAGCGCGGCCGGACCCGTGGCGGCACGGCGCCTGCTCACCGGGCTCTTCGGCGGTGGGCGGCCCGGCGAGCACCGGACCGCCGCACCGGCGCCGGGCCTCGCCGAGGCCGCTGCCGCGGTCGGCGCCGTGCACGTCACGCTCGCGCGGGAGCGTGACGAGGCGCTTCGCGCGCGGGAGGCGCTCCGCGCCATCCAGAGCGAGGCAGACGCGCCGGACACCGGGTCGGCCGGCGACACCATGACCGTCACCGAGCTCGCCGCGGCCGTCGGCGTGCGCACGTCCACGCTCCGGTTCTGGGAGCAGGAAGGGCTGGCGGTCCCGGACCGCGTGACCACCCTGCGCGCCCGCCAGTACGGCAGCGGCGCGATCCGGGAGGCGCGCATCGTCGTGGCCCTGCGCCACAGCGGGTACGGCATCCCGGCCGTGCGAGACGTCGTCGCGACCCTGCGTCGGGTCGACGGCCTCGTCGAGGGTGTCGCGGCGGCCGAGCGGATCCTGGACGGGCGGCTCGACCAGATCGCCGCCCGCACGGTGGCACTGCTGCGCGCGGGGGCCGACCTGGCCGCCGTCCTGGACGGTCCGCGGCCCGCAGGAGCCGACGTCAGTCGTCGCTGAGCTGCTGGCCCTGGCGCACCAGGTCCTGCAGGGTGCGCTGCACCTGCTCGACCTCGGGCACGTCGTCGAGCACCATGCCCGGCTGGTCGGTGCCGTCGGAGATCACGAGGGTGCCGCAGCCCCAGAACCGGTCGCTGAGCTGCTTCTCGAACGTCACGTTGTTGATCCGGTAGAGCGGGATGTCCCGGCCGGTCTGCGTAAGGATGCCGGTGCGCATCGCGACCCGCTGGTTGGTGATGATGTAGCGCGTGGTGCGCCAGCGCAGGAACGGTCCGACGGCGGCGGCCAGCCCCACCACCACGAGGATGAGTGTCCCGAACCACAGCACGATCTGGTCGACCGGCACGGGCAGCACCCACAGCACGACCAGGACCGCGAGCAGTACCACCAGCAGAAGGATCGGCTTGATGACCTTCTTCGGGTGGGTGCGCAGCTGCATCACGATGGTCTCGCCTTCGGCGAGGTGCTCTTCCCTCATTCCGCGAATACTGCCCTACCGCGTGCCCGGGATCTACTGTGCGGCCAGGTTCCATCCCTCGATCGTGCGCAGGCCGTGCCCGTGCCCGAGCTGGCAGACGGCGGCGGTGCCGAGCTCGAACCGGGCCCCGAGCCGCGGGTCCACACCGATCCAGACCATCGCGAGCACCCGGAGCAGGTGGCCGTGCGCCACGAGCAGCACGTTCCCGCCGCCGTCTCCGGTCCCCGCCCGGCCGCCGAGCGTCTCCTCCGCCCGGGCGACCACGCGCGCCGCCCGTTCTGCCACCTCCTCCAGCGTCTCGCCGGGGCGGCCGTCGCCGTGCTCGGCCGACGGCGGCAGCACGCGCACTCCGTCGTAGAAGGCGTGGAACTCTCGCCCCAGCTCCGCGGACACGTCGTCCGAGGTGCGGCCGTCGACGGGGCCGTAGTCCCACTCGGCGAGGTCTTCGTCGACGACGGCGTCGGGGTGGCCCGCCAGCTCCGCCGTACGCCGCGCCCGGACCAGCGGGGACGTGTAGACGGCCGCGAACTCGTAGCCGGCGAGGGTCGCCCCCGCGAACCTCGCCTGCTCCTCGCCGGCCGGGGTGAGCGGAATATCGGTACGGCCGGTGTGCTGCCCGCTCGCGCTCCACTCCGTCTCACCGTGCCGCAGGAGCACGAGCTGTGGGTCGCGTGAGGGCTTCAGGCGCTGCGGCCGTGGCTCGGTGTCAGGCATAGGTGGAGCATCCCGCGCCCGGCGGCCGCCCGCACCCGCTGTCCACGCCGGACGTTCGCCACACGGCCTGACCTGCTCGAACACGTCGGGCCAACACGCCAGGCCAACACGCCGGGGGATCACCGCGAATCCTGGTGCGGCTCGGTGCGCTGGACCTACTGTGAGCCCGTGACCCGTGGCACACCGGCGTCGCACGGCGCCGTCGACCGCTTCTCCACGCGAGGCCTGCCCGCAGCGCGGCGGATCGAGCTGTGGGAGGAGCACAACGCCCACGCCCTGGTGGCGTTGCAGTGCCGCATGCTCGACGAGTCGGCGCTCGAGGCCGCGGAGGCGAACCTCCAGCTGGACCGGTTGCACCTGGCGCACGTCGAGGCCAACCCGCACGCCGTCGAACGCACCGCACGTACCGTGCGCTCCCGCCCCACCGAGTCGGTGGCCCTGTACTTCACGCTCGCGGGTGCGGCGATCTTCGCCGACGCCGACGGCACGCGGACGCTGCGCCCCGGCCAGCTCCTGGTGTGCGACGCCGACCGGCCGTTCCTGCGCGGTTTCTCGCAGGGCCTGGAGGAGCTGGCGGTCAAGGTGCCCTACGACGTGCTCCGCTCCGTGGGCGGCACCATGCCGCGCACCGCGCGGGTGATCAACTTCCGGGGCCAGGCCGGCCCGGGTGGCAGAACCGCCGCGGCGTGGGGCGCGGGCACGTACGCGGCCGCGCTGACCGCACTGGTCGCGCGCGCCGTGGGATCGCGGGGGGACGGCTCGGCGGACGAGGACGCCCTGCTCGAGCTGGTCACCGCGGTGCTGGCACAGCCGGACACGGCGGGCTCGACGGCGGCCGGCGCACCGCCGACGGCGACGCCCTCGGCCGCCGGGGCGTCGACGACCGGGGCGCACTTCGCCGCGGCCGAGCAGTACGTGCGGCAGTGGCTGCGTGACCCGACGCTGTCCGCGCGCCGCATCGCCGACGCGATCGGGCTGAGCGAGCGCCAGCTCTCGCGGGTGTTCGCCGAGCAGGGCACGAGCGTGCCGCGGTTCGTCGCCCGCCGCCGGGTGGAGATGGCGGGTCGCATGCTCCGCATGCCGTCCTACGCGGAGCAGACGGTCGAGGCCATCGGCCTGCGCTGTGGCTTCTCGTCGGCCGCCCAGTTCTCGCGCGTGTTCCGGGAGCAGTCGGGCATGTCGCCGTCGGAGGCTCGCCGGTACACCGGCCCGGCACACCCGCTTCCCATCGGTTCTTGAGGATTTCCGCCGACTTTCGTGGCCAGGTCTTTTCCCTGGTCGGAGGCCCACGGCAGCCTGTGCGCATGCCTGAGTTCGACGACGGTCAGACAGCGACCGCACTGCCCAGCAACCCTGCCGGCACCACGCCCACCGACGTCGTCGTCGAGACGGACGTGCTCGTCGTCGGCTCCGGGCCGGCGGGCGCGTCAGCGGCCCTGTTCCTGTCCAGCCTGGGGGTCAGCAACATCATGATCACCAAGTACCGCTGGACGGCGAACACGCCCCGCGCGCACATCACCAACCAGCGGACCATGGAAATCTTCCGGGACCTGGGGATCGAGGACCAGGTCCTCGCGGACGCCACGCCGCACGAGCTGGTGGGCGACACGGTGTTCTGCACGACGATCGCCGGGGAGGAGATCGGCCGGATCCTCACCTGGGAGACCCACCCCGCCCGGGAGGCGGACGCACGCCTCGCCTCGCCGTCGCTCACCGTGGACATCCCGCAGACCTATCTCGAGCCGATCCTGGTGAAGAACGCCACCGAGCGGGGCACCCAGTCCCGGTTCTCCACGCAGTACCTGAGCCACACCCAGGACGACGACGGCGTCAGCACCCGCGTGCTCGACCGCGTCACCGGCACCGAGTACACGATCCGGTCCAGGTACCTGATCGGGGGCGACGGCGCCCGCTCCCAGGTGGCCGCCGACATCGGGCTCCCGTTCGAGGGCGCGATGGACATCGCGGGCTCCATGAACATCACGTTCAAGGCCGACCTCACCCAGCTCGTCGGGCACCGTCCGTCCGTCCTGTACTGGGTGTTGCAGCCCGGCTCCGACGTCGGCGGGATCGGCGCCGGCCTGGTCCGCATGGTCCGGCCGTGGAACGAGTGGCTGATCGTCTGGGGCTACGACATCGCGGGCGAGCCGCCGCAGCTGGACGACGCGGCGGCGGCCGAGATCGTGCGGCAGCTGGTCGGCGTCGACGATCTCGACGTCGAGATCACCGGCTACTCGCTGTGGGGCAACAACCAGATGTACGCGACCCACCTGCAGAAGGGACGCGTCTTCTGCGCGGGCGACGCCGTGCACCGGCACCCGCCGAGCAACGGCCTGGGCTCCAACACGTCGGTCCAGGACTCGTACAACCTGGCGTGGAAGATCGCCGCGGTCCTGGGCGGGCAGGCGGCGCCGTCCCTGCTGGACACGTACTCGACCGAGCGTGCGCCGATCGCCGAGCAGATCGTGCTGCGGGCCAACAAGTCCGGCGGCGAGTTCCGGTTCATGGAGGTGCTCGGTGTCCTCGACGCCGAGACCCCCGAGGCCATGCAGGCCGCCATCGACGAGCGCAAGGCCAACACTCCGGCCGGGGAGGCCAAGCGCAAGGCGCTCGTCGAGGCCATGGACCTGAAGAACTACGAGTTCAACGCGCACGGCGTGGACATGGGCCAGTTCTACGAGTCGGCCGCGGTCGTCCCGGACGGGTCACCCCGGCCCGTCGACGAGCGCGACCCGGAGCTCTACTACAAGCAGTCCACGGTCCCGGGTGCCCGGTTCCCGCATGTCTGGGTGGCCGACCCCGCGGGCTACAAGCTCTCGACCCACGACCTGGTGCCGTACGGACGGTTCACGCTGGTCACCGGTATCGCGGGGGAGGCATGGGCCGACGCGGCGGCCAAGGTCGCCGCCGAGCTCGGCGTGCCGCTCGGGACGGTGGTCATCGGACCCGGCCGCGAGGTGATCGACACCTACTACGACTGGGCGAAGATGCGGGGCGTCGAGGAGTCGGGCGCGATCCTGGTCCGCCCCGACTCGCACGTGGCGTGGCGCGCGCAGACGCTCGCCGCCGACCCCGCGGGCGCCCTCGGCGACGCACTCAAGGCGGTGCTCGGGCGGAGCGAACAGGATGGCTGAGAACGACCGTGCGGCCCAGGAGCAGGCGGCCCAGGAGCAGGCCGCCCGGGAGCAGGACCTCACCGACCGGGTCGTGGCGTCGTTCGACCACGCCGACGACGAGCGGCTGAAGACCGTCATGCAGGCCCTGACGCGGCACCTGCACGCGTTCCTGCGCGAGGTGCGGCTCACCGAGGACGAGTGGAACAAGGGCATCGAGTTCCTCACGGCCACCGGGCACATCACCGACGACAAGCGGCAGGAGTTCGTCCTGCTGTCCGACGTGCTGGGCGCCTCCATGCAGACCATCGCGATCAACAACGAGGCGTACGGTTCCGCGACGGAGGCCACGGTGTTCGGACCGTTCTTCGTGGACGACGCCCCGCGGATCGACAACGGCGGGGACATCGCCGGTGGCGCCACGGGGCAGCCCTGCTGGGTGGAGGGCACCGTGACCGACACCGCGGGCAGGCCGGTGAGGGGCGCCCGGATCGAGGTGTGGGAGGCGGACGAGGACGGGTTCTACGACGTCCAGTACGGCGACGAGCGCACCGCGGGGCGTGCGCACCTCTACTCGGACGACGACGGCGGCTACCGGTTCTGGGGCGTCACGCCGACGCCGTACCCGATTCCGCACGACGGGCCGGTGGGCGCCCTGCTCGCGGCGACGAGCCGGTCACCCCTGCGTGCCGCACACCTGCACTTCATGGTGACTGCGCCGGGTCTGCGCACCCTGGTGACCCACATCTTCGTGCGCGGTGACGAGCTGCTCGCCTCGGACTCCGTGTTCGGGGTCAAGGACTCGCTCGTCATGGACTTCGAGGAGCTGCCGGCGGGCACCCCGACGCCGGACGGCCGCGTGGTGGAAGGCACGTGGTCGCGCACCCGCTTCGACATGGTGCTCGCCCCGCGCGAGTGAACCGCACCACCTGAAAGTCACGGCACCACCGATGTAGCACGTACCACTACTGACTTGGAGTGACGACGATGGTTCGCAACGGACGGGCCCTGGTGGCCTGGGCGTCGACGACAGTGCTGGTAGGGGCCCTCGCGGGCTGCGGCGACGTCGGCGGCGGCACGATCGGCGGCGACGGCGGGGAGGAGAACGTCCTACGGATCGGCTTCGTCTCGACCGAGACGGGCTCGTCCGCACCGTTCGGAGAGGCCAACGCCTACGTGATCGAGGCGATGGAGGAGTGGTTCGCGGACAACCCGGTCACCGTCGACGGGAGCGAGCACGCCGTCGAGATCATCGTGAAGGACTCGCAGTCCAGCTCCGCCCGCGCGGGCGAGGTGGCCGCGGAGCTGATCAACAGCGACGGCGTCGACCTGGTGCTGACGTCGTCGACGCCGGACATCACCAACCCCGTCTCGGAGCAGTGCGAGGCGAACTCGGTCCCGTGCATCTCGACGGTCGCGCCGTGGCAGCCCTTCGCGATCCGCGAGGGTGACCAGCCGGCCGACCTCGAGTACAGCTATCACGCGTTCTGGGGCCTGGAGGACGTGTCGGCGGTCTACGCGGACATGTGGAGCCAGGTCGACACCAACTCCAAGGCGGCCGGCCTGTTCCCGAACGACCCGGACGGCCAGGCCTGGAGCGCGAACTTCCCGGCCCTGACGGCCGACACCGGCGTCACCATCGACGACCCGGGCCTGTACCCGAACGGCACCCAGGACTTCTCGGCGCAGCTCTCCGCGTTCAAGGGTCACGACATCCTCGTGGGCGTGCCGATCCCGCCGGACTTCACCACGTTCTGGCAGCAGGCGGGGCAGCAGGGTTACCGGCCGAAGGTCGCCACGATCGGCAAGGCGCTGCTCTTCCCGTCGGCGGTCGAGGCGCTGGGCAACGCGGGCGACGGCCTCACGTCCGAGGTCTGGTGGCACCCGACGGCACCGTTCACCTCGTCCCTGACGGGGCAGACGGCGCAGGAGCTGGCCGACCAGTACGAGGCCGACACGGGCAAGCAGTGGACGCAGCCGCTCGGCTTCGCGGAGGCCCTGTTCGAGATCACGGTCGCTGCCGTCGAGGAGGCCGGTTCCACCGAGCCGGACGCGATCACCGAGGCCTTGTCCACGCTCCAGGTCTCCACCGTGGTCGGCGACGTCGCCTGGGGTGCCGACGACAGCGTCCCGCCGTACGTCGCCAAGACCCCGCTGGTCGGTGGCCAGTGGCGGCTCGACGACGGGCAGGGCGAGGGCGCGAACCCGTACGAGCTCGTGGTCGTCTCCAACAAGCTGGCCCCGGAGATCCCGACAGGTGGCGAGGTCGAGCCGCTCCAGTAGCCCGCGCCGCGCCGCGCCGCACCCGGCCGCACCGCACCCCACCGCACCGTTGGTCGAGCTTGTCGAGACCCCGAAAGGAGTGACCGTGCCCCTGCTCCAGGTATCGGGCGTCGCCAAACGCTTCGGCCGGGTCGTCACCGCCCGCGACGTGTCGTTCGAGGTCGCTGCCGGCGAGGCGCTCGGCCTGGTCGGTCCGAACGGGGCGGGCAAGACCACGCTCCTCGACATCGTCGCGGGTACACAGCGGGCCGACGCCGGGACGGTGGTGCTCGACGGGCGGGATGTCACCCGGCTCGGCGCCGCCGCCCGTGCCGACCGGGGCATCGCGCGGTCGTACCAGGTGCCGCGACCCTTCGGCGGGCTCACCGTGTACGAGAACGTCCTGGTCGGTGCGTCGTTCGCCGGGCGGAGGAATGCGGCGACGGAGCCGGCCCGGGACGCGGGCACCCAGGCCTGGCACGCGCTCGAGGTGACGGGCATGACCGAGGTGGCCGACACGCCGTCGGGCAGCCTGCGCCTGCTGGACCGCAAGCGGCTGGAGGTCGCACGGGCCCTCGCGACCGGTCCGCGTCTGCTCCTCCTGGACGAGATCGCCGGTGGCCTCACCGACGGCGAGCTGCCGCAGGTGGTCGGCCTCGTGCGCCGCCTGCGGGACGACGGCGTGGCGGTCGTCTGGATCGAGCACGTGCTGCACGCGCTGCTCGACGTGGTGGACCGGCTGATGTGCCTCGCCGGCGGGGAGGTGATCGCCCAGGGCGACCCGCACGAGGTGATCCGCAGCCCGCAGGTGGTCGAGGTGTACCTGGGATCGACGGTCGACGCCGTGGACGCGGGCGCGGAGCCCACGGCGGAACCCACCGGGGAGACGGCATGAACGTCCTGGACGTGAGCGGCCTGGCGGTCCGGTACGGCGACCTGACGGCGGTGGACGGCGTGTCGCTGTCCGTCGCGGAGGGGGAGACGCTCGCGGTGCTCGGCGCCAACGGCGCGGGCAAGTCCACGCTGCTGGCGGCGCTCGCAGGGATGCACCTGCCGGCATCGGGCACCGTGCTGCTCGACGGCGCGCCGGTCACCCGGGTGCCCGCCCACCAGCGGGTGCGGCGCGGGATCGCGCTCGTGCCCGAGGGGCGGCGCATCTTCGGCTCGCTCACCGTCGAGGAGAACCTGCTCATGGGCCGCTACCCGAAGCGCCCCGGGCCATGGGACCTGCGCGCCGTGTACGACATGTTCCCGCTGGTGGCCGAGATGAGGGACCGGCGGGGCGGTGTGCTCTCCGGGGGGCAGCAGCAGGCGGTGGCGATCGGCCGCGCGCTCCTGGCGAACCCGCGCGTGCTGCTGCTCGACGAGGTGTCGCTCGGGCTCGCGCCGACCGTCGTCGCGCAGCTCTACGACGCCGTGCGGCAGATCACCGCGTCGGGTACCACCGCGCTCGTCGTCGAGCAGGACCTGGACCAGGCGCTGCGCGTGGCGGACCGGGTCCAGTGCCTCCTCGGCGGCCGGACGGTGCTGGAGGCGCCGGCCGCCGGCCTGGACCGTGACACCGTCGCGGACGCGTACTTCGGCGTCAGCCACCACCCGCCCTCGCCGAGGTGACTACCTCGGCGAATGGAACCGTAGCGAGACCGGAGGAACGATGGACTGGCTCAACGCCGGCGTGCAGGGTGTGCTGCTCGGCGGGCAGTACGCCCTGCTCGCCTGCGGCCTGTCGCTGATCTTCGGCGTGATGCGCATCGTCAACCTCGCGCACGGCGTGCTCGCGGTGCTCGCCGCGTATCTCTCGCTCGTCCTGGTGCAGCAGGGGCTGCCGCTGTGGCTCGCGATCGTCGTGGTCGTCCCGCTGTTCGCGGCTCTCGGGTATGCGGTGCAGCGAGGCCTGTTCAACCCGGCGCTCGCGCAGGTCGGCCAGGACGCGGCCGGAGGCGCGCGCGGCGCGGGCGAGCTCGCGCCGCTGCTCGTGTCGTTCGGCGTCGCCGTGGCGCTCACGAACCTGCTCCAGGAGGTCTTCAGCGCGGACACCCGCAAGATCCCCACCGGCGACCTCGCCTCGGCGGGACTGCCCCTCGGCGACCTCTCGGTCGGCGTCCTGCCGCTGCTCACCCTGGGCGTGGCGGTGGCGGTCATCGCGGCGGTACAGCTCTTCCTGGCCCGCACCTCCACGGGCCGCGCCATGCGCGCCGTCGCCGACGACGCCGGGGCCGCCGCGATGACCGGCGTCGACCCGAAGCACATGTACGCGGTGGCCACCGCGCTCGCCTTCGCGACGCTGGGGCTCGCGGGCGTGTTCGTCGGCATGAGCACCCAGTTCTCGCCCGGCTACGGAGATCTGGTGCTGCTGTTCGCGTTCGAGGCGGTGATCATCGGTGGGCTCGGCTCGCTGTGGGGCACGCTCGCGGGCGGCATGGTCCTGGGCCTGGCCCAGACGATCGGTGCGCAGATCGACCCGCAGTCCGGGGTGCTCGCCGGGCACCTCGTCTTCCTCGCCGTCCTCGTGGTCCGGCCGGGCGGCCTGATGCCGAGGAGCGTGCAGGCATGAGCCGTCCCGCTGCTGTCCCCACGATCACGCGGGGCGGGCGCGGATCCCTGGTCGGTGGGGGCGTCATGCTGCTCGTGGTCGTGCTGCTCGCCGCCGTCGTGCCGTACGTGGTGACCTTGGGTGCGCTGTCGAGCCTCGTGATGCTCTTCGCCCTCGTGATACTCGGTACCACCTGGAACCTGCTCGCGGGGTACGGCGGCATGGTGAGCGTGGGTCAGCAGGCCTACGTCGGCGTGGGCGGGTACGCCCTGATCCAGCTCGCCGACGCCGTCGGCGCCCCGCCGTGGCTGGCCGTGCTCGCCGCGGGCCTGATCGGCGCCGCGATCGCCCTGCCCACGAGCTACCTCGTGTTCCGCCTGGCCGGCGGGTACTTCGCCATCGGCACCTGGGTCGTGGCCGAGGTGTTCCGGCTCGTCACCATGCGCATCGACGGGCTCGGCGGCGGGACGGGGCTCTCCCTCAGCGCCTTCCGCGGCACCGACCGGGTGGAGCGCGTCGCCTTCGTCTACTGGTTCGCGCTGGCGCTCATGATCGCCGTCGTGCTCGGGACGTACCTGCTCATGCGCTCCCGCGTGGGACTCGGCCTCACCGCGATCCGCGACGACCGCGTCGCCGCGAGCAGCCTGGGCGTGGCGGTGGACCGCGGCAGGCGTCTCGTGTACGTCGCGGGGTCGGCCGGTGCGGCGCTCGCCGGCGCACTCGTCGCGCTGAGCACGCTCGGGGTGACGCCCGGGTCGATCTACTCCGTGAGCTGGACCGCCGCGATGATCTTCATCGTGGTGGTCGGCGGTATCGGGACCATCGAGGGCCCGCTCGTCGGGGCGGTCCTCTACTGGGCGCTGCAGCAGGCCCTCGCGCCGCTCGGCACCTGGTACCTGGTGGTGCTCGGCGTGGTGGCGGTGGGAGTGGTCCTCCTGGCACCGCGCGGCCTCTGGGGTCTGGTGGCTGGTCGCTACCAGCTGTTCCCCACCGGGTACCGGGTGGGTGCTGTCGCTCCGGACGCGACCGTCGCGCGCAGGGCGGGCGAATAGCACCAACGATCACGCTCAGGACAAAGTTCTGGCAGCGCGGTGAGGCAGATGTCACAGGCTCTTCAGTCGACGGCGCGACTCGGTATCAACGAAAATGGTTGATCCGCACATCAGCGGTGAACCACGTGCACGGTAACCGCACGCCTGCACCGGAGGAGGACCATGACGGACGCCGACGACGCCCAGTACCACTCCATCGCCAACCCTCGCCGCACCACGCTCCTGCATCGGAGCGCCACGGAGGCCTACGTGCCTCAGCGCGAGCAACTCGACGCCCCGGCCGACGACGCCTCCGCGGGCTGACCCGCGGCACGCTCGCGCCGCACCGGCTGGCGCCTCGACAGAGAGCCCGACCGCACGCCCTCGGTGGCACGTGCGGCCGGGCTCTCTGCGTCTCAGTCCCGCTCTTTCTCGCCATACGAGACGAACGGCGAGGTCGTGAAAGTTCACCCCGTGCCGGTTATTGCCTGGCAGAACGGCAGGTCGTAGGCCTCCTGGAACCCCTGGGCAGTGTGATGGACCTCACGCCCGTTACATTCCCGAAACAGTTCCGCTAATCTGGTAGCGGTTTCTTCTCCCACAATTCGGGACAGCAGATCGGTGCATCGAGCACTCGGTACAGCGCGTTCAGCACGGTAGGCCGGCGGGCAAGGCTCCGCGGCGACCGGTGCGCGGTGGAGAAGGGCCCGCCGGCAGACCAACCCCTACCCGGGGCAGACCTGTCAGTGCACGTCCAGTCACGTACGGCGAGAAAAACTGAGTGGGGAACCCAGGAATGAACGGCGAATCGATTCGACACTTCACGGACGGACGCGTGCCCGACGCCGGGATCGCGCACCTCTTCAGCGTCGAGAACCGATTCCAAGCGCGACTCGACGTCGAGGCGGCGCTCGCACTGGCGGAGGCCGAGGTCGGCCTGATCCCGGAGCCGGCAGGGGAGGCGATTGCGCAGGCTGCGCAGATCGAGAAGCTCGACCTCGTCCGGGTGGCGGCCGAGACGGTGTCGGCGAGCCACCCGCTGATGCCGCTCATCGAGGAGTTCGCCCGCGTGGTCGGCCGCGAGCACGGCGGGTGGGTGCACTGGGGCGCCACCACGCAGAACATCACGCAGACGGCCGACGTACTGGTGCTGCGCGACGCGCACCGCGCCGTCAAGGACCTGCTCGCCAAGGTGCTGCGCGGCATGTCGAAGCAGGCCGACGCCTCCGCGGCGGTGCCGATGGCGGGCCGCACGCACAGCCAGCACGCCGTCCCGATCACCTTCGGCTTCAAGGTGGCGGTCTGGATCGACGAGCTCACGGCTCACACCGACCGGCTCGAGCGCCTCGAGGACCGGCTGTTCCGGGTGCTCATGGGTGGCGCCGTCGGCACGTTCGCGTCGTTCGGGCCCGCCGGCCGTGAGGTCGAGCGCAGGGTCGCCAACCACCTCGGGCTGGGCACCATGCCCGTCCCGTCGCGCGCGATCAACGACGGCATCGTCGAGCTCGTCCTCGTCCTCGGCCAGGTCGCCGGCACCGCGGGCAAGATCGGCAAGGACATCTACTCGATGATGCAGCCGGAGTTCGGCGAGGCGTTCGAGCCCATCCCGGACGGGACCGTCGGCAGCTCGACCATGCCGCACAAGCGCAACCCGCAGCTGGCCCTCGACCTCCTGTCGATGAGCGCACAGCTCCGCGCGCTGGCCGCGCCGGCGCTCGAGGCGATGCAGCATGACCACGAGGCCAACGGCGGGATGACCGACCTCCTGGAGTCGACGGTCTCCCGTGCCACGGTCCTGGCCGGCGACATCCTGACCCGGCTCGACGTCATCCTCGACGGCCTGGAGCTGGACGAGCAGCGGATGCGGTCGAACCTCGCCCTCAGCGAGGGGCTCATCGGCTCGGAGTCGCTCATGATGGAGCTGGGCGAGCGCATCGGCCGGCAGAAGGCGCACGAGGTCGTGTACGAGGTGGCACAGGAGTCCGCCGTCGGCGACGAGCAGTTCCTCGATCTGCTGGTGCGGAACACCACGGTCAGCGCCTACTTCGACCGTGACGAGATCCGCCGCCTGATCGACCCGAGCGCCTACCTGGGCGAGAGCATTACCATCGCGCACGAGATGGCACAGCACGCCCGCGCCGTCGCCGACCGGCTCGAGTTCAGCGCTCGCACGGCGAAGCCCGTGCCGCTGTTCCTGCGCGAGACGACCAGGAAGGGCCACGGCGCGGACGACGCAGACCCGGTCACCACCGACGGGGTCGTCCCGGCCGCCCGGACCGCCGACGACCTCCTGCTGGTCGGCCTGTAGCCGGCCCCCGCGCTGGAGCGCGGACACTGCGGCCCTGACCCGGCGTACCTGGTGCGTCGGGTCAGGGCCGCAGCTCTGTCCTCGGCCGAACGGCTTCGATCGACCTCAGTCGAACAGGGTGTCCGCCACCCACGTCCGGCCGGCCGCTGTCCCGACCGGAGCGGGCGGCGTCACCCGGGCAGGGGGCTCCGGTGCCTCCGCGGTGAAGCTCGCGCTGCGCAGCTCGGCGTCCGGGATCATCCCGGCGTCCGGTACGAGCATCTCGCCGACGCCGCCCCGTCCCGCGTCCCACTCCTCGGCGGCGAAGCCGGCGAGCTGGTCGACGCGCTCGTTGTACGGGTTGCCGACGTGCCCCCGTACCCAGTGGAAGCGGACCGGCCCCGTGCGTTCCGTCACGGCGCGGTCGATGCCCTGCACGAGGTCGAGATTCGGGACGGGCTCACCGGACGGGGAGCGCCAGTCGTTGCGCTTCCAACCCTCGGACCACTCGGACACTGATCGGATGGCGTACTGCGAACCGGACTCCACGAGCAGCGGCTCGTCACCGGGGTGGGCCTCGATCGCCCGTAGCAGGGCCGAGAGCGCGGCCGCCTGCTCGTTTCCCCGGGCCGCGCCGCCCGAGTCGAACTGGCCGCCCGCGTGGTTGATCCACGCCCATCCGATCGCGCCGCCGGGTGCGGCCGACCCGTGCGTGCTGACGATGATCACGGCGTCCATTGTGCATCCTTCTGCCCGAGAATCCGTACGGCAGGCCGGGGACGGCAGGTTCGGGACCGGGCGGGCACCGAGTTCGGCCGGGCGAAAAACCTGCGCTGGAGCCACGAAACCCACGACCCGCGATCCGTGGGCATGATGACGTCGTGCCTCACGTACCTTCCGACCCGGCCCGACGCTCGTCCGACAGCACCCCTACGCCCGCCGAGCGGGCGCAGGAGCTGCACCCGTCCCGTCGTCGGACACGTGCCGACATCCGGCGGTGGCGGCGGCTGCTCGCGGACGAACGAGCCGAGGCCGCTGTCTATCGTGACCTCGCCGGGCGACGCACCGGCGAGGAACGCGAGATCCTCCTCGCGCTCGCGCGCGCGGAGAAGAGACACGAGTCGCATTGGCTCGACCTCCTGGGCCCCGACGTCGGCGCACCCGTGCGCGGCGACCTCCGCACCCGGGCGCTCGGGTTCCTCGCTCGTCGTTTCGGCGGCGTCTTCGTCCTGGCGCTCGCGCAGCGCGCCGAGGCGAGGTCGTCGTACGCGCACGACGCCGACGCCACGGTGACCATGGCGGCCGACGAGCAGATCCACGAGGAAGTGGTGCGCGCGCTCGCCACCCGCGGCCGGAACCGGCTGTCGGGCACGTTCCGCGCCGCGGTGTTCGGCGCGAACGACGGGCTCGTGTCGAACCTCGCGCTCGTGCTCGGCATCGGCGCGTCCGGTGTGGCCACGAGCACCGTGCTGCTGTCCGGGCTCGCCGGCCTCCTCGCCGGCGCGCTCTCGATGGGCGCTGGGGAGTTCGTGTCGGTGCGCTCGCAGCGCGAGCTGCTCGAGGCGTCGTCACCGTCGCCCGCGGCGGGCGCCGCCCTGCCGCACCTCGACGTCGACGCGAACGAGCTGGCGCTCGTGTACCGAGCCCGGGGCATGACCATCGAGGACGCGACCGCGCACGCCGACGCCGTGCTCGCCCGGCTCGCGGTCACCCCGACGGAGCACCACGGTCCGCTCCTGCGGGTGCACGACGCGTCGACCGAGGAGCGCCCGGCGGACGGCGCGGACACCGCGGCCGACGTGGACGAACTCGAGACGCACGGGACGGCGTGGGGCGCGGCGTTCTCGTCCTTCTGCTTCTTCGCGTCGGGCGCGGTGATCCCGGTGCTGCCCTACCTGCTGGGTCTGGAGGGTCTGGTCGCCGTGGTCGTCGCCACCGCCCTCGTCGGGCTCGCGCTGCTCGTGACGGGCGCCGTCGTCGGGCTCCTGTCGGGCACCTCGCCGCTCACCAGGGCGCTGCGCCAGATCGCGATCGGCCTTGGGGCTGCGGGCGTCACCTACGTGCTGGGCCTCGTCTTCGGGGCGACCGTGGGGTGATTCGAGAGTTCACCCCGGCCCCGGATGGCCCGTTCCAATCGTGCCGATTAGCGTGAGAAGGGCGAGATACTGCGCCTCTTCCGACATGTCGCAGTTCCTAAGCACAAAATTCGCGATCCGCAAACCGCAGGTATGCAGTTGCCGAGATCGGGAACCCCCAGCAGATTAGATGTGTATGCATGTCTGTTAGCGGCCCACGAGGGGCCGGAGAGCGGGAGACGATGTCGAAGGACGCGCTGACGGGCACGGGGGATCACCTCCGTCGTGCTGTCGCGCGCGCCGTCGGAACCTTCGCGCTCGGCGCAGCGGGCCTTGCGCTCGGTGTCACTCTCGCGGCCCCGGCGGGCGCCGCGGAACGCAGCCCGCTCGGCTCCGCGCTCAGCGACACGGTCGAGGCGACGACGCAGTCCGTCACACGAACCACGGACATGCTCGGGCTGACCAGGATCGGGGCCGGCCGGGCCACGGCGGGCAGCCCTTCGGCGGTACCGGAGCAGTCCGTTCCCGAGCCCTTGGCTGCTACGCCCGGTCGGAACGCTGCACTTGCGCCGCGCACGGAGCCCAAGGCGCCCGCTGCCGCGCCGGAGCCTGCCGCGGAGCCGGAGCCCGCCGCGGAGCCGGTGCCGGAGTCCGCCGCCGCGCCGACTCCCGGGCCGACGGGGAAGGCCGAGCCCACCGGAGAGGTGGCCGATCCGGTCACGAAGACGGTCAAGGGCGCGGTGGACCTGGTTACCGACGGCGTGCTGAAGCCGGTGACCGAGCCTGTGCGCACGGCGGTCACCGAGCCCGTGGGTGAAGCGGTCACGGGGATCATCAAGAAGCCCGTCGCGGATGTCGCCGGGGTCGTCGAGCAGGTCTCCGACCCGATCCTCAAGCCCGTCACCGAACAGGTCGGCGAGGTCGTCAAGCCGGTGGCCGAACCCGTCGGGAACCAGCTTGCCCCGGTGACCGGGCTCGTCGAGCAGGTCGTCTCACCCCTTGCGCCGGTGCTCGGTGCGGTGACCAGGCCGCTCGCCCCGGTGACCGGTGGCGTGCTGAAGCCCGTGGGCGACCTGGTCTCCCCGGTGACCGACGTCGTCGGTGGTGTGGCGACCCCGATCGTGCGGGCGCTCGAGCCCGTCACCGCTCCCGTCACGGACGCGCTCGAGCCGGTCCTGACGCCGGTCGTCGGTGTTGTCGCTCCCGTGGGCGAGGGCCTGGCTCCGGTCGTCGAGCCGCTGCGTCCGATCGTGGAGCCGATCGCTCCGGTGCCTGGTGTCCTGGCGCCGGAGCTCCCCGTCCAGCCTTCGGCGCCGGACGGCCCCAGCACGGTGGTCCCGGCGGAGCAGGCCGCGGGCACCGGGTCGACGTACCCGGGGGCGCTGCAGGCTCCCGGGGCCGTCGCAGTCGTGGTCTGGACGTCTGCCGGCGTCCAGCACGCGATGCTCGACCTGATGCGGGAGGACGTCCGCGAGGGCGCCACCGCATCGGACGCCGTCCCTGCCCTGAGCATCGCGACGGCGGGCGCCACCCACGCGGGCGGCCCCGGCCTCCCCGGTGCGGACCTTCCGCTCGGTGCCGGCGGTGCCGGCAACGCCGTGGGGGCAAGCACGGCCGGTCTGCTCGGCGGCGGTGCACAGCAGCTCAAGGGGCCGGGGGGCGAGCCCCTCGCGGCGCTCTCCGCCCTGCTCCTCTTCCGGGCGCGCTGCTGGCGTGTGGCGACCGACGAGTCGCGCGCGAAGCTCTCGAGCAGCTACACGGACATCCCTGTCTCTCCTGCCTGACCTGGCTGGGCCGCGCCTTCACGTGCGGCATCTCCCGACGGTGAATCTGCCGTCGGCTCCACGCCAGGCAAGGAGAGACCCATGGACAAATACTTCCGACGCGCGCTCTACACGGCTCTTGTCGCGGGCGGCCTCATGGTCGTCGGCGCCTCCTCCGCGCACGCCGCCGCGGGAGGTCTGCTGGATCCAGCCACTCAGGGAGCCACAGACGTAGTCGAGGACGACGCCACCGTGCGCGGCGACCTCGACGCGCCCCCGGGTGAGCTCACGCCTGCCATGAGCCCGAAGTCTGCCGAGCCGGGCACCGACGAAGGAGTCGGTGAGAAGGGTCTGGTGGGCGACCTCGTCGGTCGCGAGGGAATCGTCGGGTCGCTCCTGCGTGCCGACGTCGTGGGAGTGGTCGAGGGCACGCTGGGCAAGGACGGTCTGGTCGACAGCCTGCTGACGGGCGACCGGTCGGACGGGCCCGAGCAGCCTGGGACAGGGGAGCCTGGCACGGAGGACCCCGGAACTGATCCCGGAACGGGTGAGCCGGGAACTGAGGAGCCGGGAACGGGTGAGCCGGGAACGGGTGAGCCGGGCACTGAGGAGCCGGGCACGGGTGAGCCGGGCACTGAGGAGCCGGGCACTGAGGAGCCGGGCACGGGTGAGCCGGGCA
>NZ_JAJQMN010000009.1:280214-350407 GCF_028994775.1 Promicromonospora iranensis
CCGGGAACGGGCAGGCCAGGGACCGAGGAGCCCGGGACCGGTGGCGGCCACGAGGGCGGTCCTGGCACTGACAAGCCTGGCGCCGACCAGCCTGGCGCCGGCGGCACCGGCGACCGGGAACGGGACGCCCAGGATCACCCCGATGAGGTGTCCGGTGGCTTCACGGTCCCCGGCGCCGTCGCCGCAGGACTCGTGGTCGGCGGTATCGCGGACGTCGTGCCGACCGCGGCCCCCGGCCACGAGAACGACGACACACCTTCGGCCGGGCCGGCCGCCGACCGGGACGTTCCCGGCGCGGGCGTCGATCTCAGCTGGGGTGACAAGGGCGGCAGCGTGCCGACGGCCTACGACGGGATCCCCCTGTCGGAAGGCCTGAGCGAGGGGCTGCGCGCCACACCTCCCGAGCCCGAGGCGGAGGCGGAGACGGCACCAGTCGTGGTGCCCGAAGCCGGCCTCGCCGAGACGGGCCACATGATCACGGGGCAGCTTTCGCTGATCTCACTCCTTCTGGGGTTGGGGATCGCAGCGCTCCGCACGCGTCGCCGGTGAGCGTGGCTCGACCACGCTCTGCCGGTTGACAACGATCCGGGTGCGGTCCTTGTTCATGAGCCATCAAGGTGACTCATGACCGAGGGTCGACCAACACCCGGGTCGGCAGGTTCGAAGGGTCGGGGCGCCGCTGGGGGGCGCCCCGGCCCGCGGACCAGGACAGTACAGAGCGGGAGCTCAGGACATCGGGGGGTGTCCTGAGCGCCCGCTCTGTCATGTGCACGAGGTGCACGTCACAGGCGGGCCGACCGGGCGCGAGCGAGGCCTACTATCGGAAACCATGCGCCATCTGCTTGTCGACACCACGCCGTTGAGGGTGTCGCCCGACTACCGGCGTCTCTGGTTCGGGCTCTCGGTCTCGAACATCGGCACCCAGGTGACCATCGTCGCGGTGGGCCTGCAGATCTACGCCCTGACCGGGTCCACGCTGGCGGTCGGCCTGCTGGGCCTCTTCTCGCTGGTTCCGCTCGTGGCGCTCGGCCTGTACGGCGGGGCGCTCGTGGACCACTACGACCGGCGCAAGGTGTCGCTCGTGTCGTCGCTCGTGCTGTGGGTGGTCGTGGCCGGCATCGCCGCGCAGGCGTGGTTCGAGCTGGAGTCCGTGCAACTGCTGTACGGGCTGGTCGCCGTGCAGAGCGCCGCCTTCGCCATCAACAACCCGGCGCGGTCGGCCATCATCCCGCGGCTGCTCCCGAAGGAGCTCATGCCGGCGGCGAACGCGCTGATGACGCTCTCCTGGAACGTCGCGCTGACCGGCGGACCGCTGATCGGCGCGCTGCTGGTCGCCCAGCTCGGGTACTCCTGGGCGTACACCCTCGACATGGTGCTGTTCCTCGCGGCGCTCTGGGCGGTGTTCCGGCTGCCGCCCGTGCTGCCGGAGGGCACGGAGGCCGACGACGGCCCGCGGAACGGCAGGAGCCGCGTCGGCGGCGTCGGCCTGCGGTCGGTCCTGGACGGTCTGCGTTATCTCGCGACCCAGCCCAACGTGCGCACCACGTTCCTCGTCGACATCTGCGCCATGGTCCTGTCCTTCCCGCGCGTGCTGTGGCCGGCTGCCGGCGTCATCTACCTCGGCGGCGGCGAGACGACCACCGGTGTGCTCGCCGCGGCCTTCGCCGTCGGCGGCATTCTCGCCGGCGTGTTCTCGGGCGGGCTGACGCGCATCCGCAAGCAGGGGCAGGTGATCGTCTGGGCGATCACCGCGTGGGCCGTGTCGATCGCTGCCTTCGGGTTCGTCCTCGTGCTCGTGGGCCGAGGTTCGCCGGACGGGCCGATCGTCTGGGCGGTGGTCGTCGCCGGGATCGCGCTGGCGCTCGCCGGTGGTTCGGACAGCGTCTCGTCGGTGTTCCGGCAGAGCATCCTGCAGACCGCGACCCCCGACCACATGCGCGGGCGGCTGCAGGGCGTGTTCATCGTGGTGGTGGCCGGAGGGCCCCGCCTCGGTGAGATGGTCCTCGGCGTCGAGGCGACCTGGTTCGGCGAGGGCTGGGCGGCCGTCATCGGCGGCCTCACGTGCCTGGTGCTGCTCTGGCTGATCGTGCGCCTGACGCCACGCTTCTGGCGCTACGACGCCCGCCACCCGGAACCCTGACCCCCACACGCGTTGAGTGCTGGGTATTTGTGGGATTGAGGCGTTCGATTCCACAAATACCCAGCACTCAGCCAGGTGGTTTGGTAAGCGGGTGGGTCAGTTCTTCGCGGCGGCGTCCGACGAGCCCGAGGCAGCGCCCCCGTTGACCGGGACCGCCAGGCTCGAGATGAGCTGGTTGATGTCCACACCGGTGAGCTGCTTGATGACGCCCTGCCCCTCGCCGAGCACCGACGCGACGTTCTTGGTGATCGCGGAGGCGCCGTCGGTGGAGATGACGGTCATGCCCTGGATCGAGCCGATCGGCTCGGCCGCGGCACGGACGATCTCGGGCAGGCGCTCGATGAGCTCCTGCACGAGCGCCGCCTCGCCGTACTTGCGCAGCGCCTCGGCCTTGGCGTCGATGGCGGTGGCTTCGGCGAGACCCGCGGCCTCGACGGCGATGGCTCGTGCCCGGCCCTCGGCCTCGACACCGGCGGCCAGGGCGACCTGCCGGTCGCGCTCGGCCTCACCGGCGCGGCGCACCGACTCGGCGGACGCCTCGGCGTCCTGCAGCGCCGCGGTCTTGTTCGCCTGGGCGATGGTCGTGCGCTTGTACGCCTCGGCCTCGGTGGCCGCGTTCTCGGCGTCACGACGGGCGTTGGCGCTCTGGACCTCCGCGTAGGCGTTGGCCTCGGCGGGCTTGCGGACCTCGATGTCGAGACGCTCCTGCTCGACGCGCGCCTTCTCGGCCATGGCCTCGCGCTCCTGCTGGGCCACGAGGCGGTCCTGCTCGGCACGAGCGAGCTGGCCGGCGGCGTCGGCCTCGGCGTTCGCCCTGTCGGTCTCGGCCTTGATGGTGGCCTTCTTGAGGTCCAGTGCCTTCTGCCGCACGGCGATCTGCTCCGCGGCCTCGATCACGGCGAACTCCGCGGCGCGGTTGGCCTCCGCCTCGGAGACCTCGGCGAGCTGACGCGCGTTCGCGGCCTCGGCGCGACCGAGGTTCGCGAGGTAGTCCGATCCAGGCGTCGAGATGTCGGAGATGTTCAGGAGGTCGACCTGGAGGCCCTGCTCGGAGAGGTCGGTCTTGGTGGACTGCACCACGCGGTCCGACAGGCCCTTGCGGTCCGAGATGATCTGCTCGATCGTCATGTCGCCGACGATCGACCGCAGGGATCCCTCGAGGGACTCCTTGATGATCTCGGTCAGCAGGTGCTGCTGGGAGAGGAAGCGCTGGGCGGCGCGTCGGACGCCCTCCTCGTCACCCCGGACCTTGAAGTTGATCGAGGCCTTGATCGCGATCTTGATGCGGTTCTTGTCGACACCCTCGACGGTGATGCCGATCTGCCGCTGCTCGAGGGAGATCGCGAAGCCCTGCTGCAGCACCGGCCACACGAAGGCGCGGCCGCCGACGACGACGCGCTGGCTCGCCATCTGAGCCTCGGACTTCCCCGCGCCGCGGCCCACGATGATCAGGGCCTCGTTCGGTGGCACACGCCGGATGCGGCTCGCGATGAACGCGAGGACGAGGAAGATCGCGAGCACACCCGCCACGACGGCGATGATGCCCACTAGTTGACCGGTCAGTTCCATGTCGGCTCCTGGGGATGCGACGGCCAGGCCCGCAGGCGGTCCCGGCCAGATATGTGGTTGTTCGGGGATGGGGGACGGTGGAGCGCTGGCTCAGCGCACCGGCTCGACCTTGACGCGCGCGCCGTGCTGCTCGACGACGACGATCCGCGTGCCCTGTTCGATGGGCTCGTCGGAGAAGGCGAGCCGGGTCTCGAGCTCGGTGGCGGCGTCGAGGGAGACCTCACCGTGGCCGCGGTCGACGTCCGACGTGACGGAACCCTGGATGCCCACGAGGGACACGGGTGTGTCGTCGTCACCAGCGCGCAGGCGCTTGAGCAGCACGTTGACCAGGACGATCACCAGGATGCCGACCACCAGGCCGGCCGGGTAAGCGACCCATGGCTCGAGGCCGGACGAGAGGACCACCATTCCGGTCGCGCCGAACAGCATGCCGCCGGCGCCCAGCGAGGTGCCCGAGAGGGCGCCGTCGGCCAGCTCGAGGAAGTCCCCGAGCAGCAGCGAGGCGACAGCGAGCGCGAGCCCGAGAAGACCGATGATGATGAAGACGAGCATCCCGGGTCCGTTCGTGAAGATTCGGAAAAGTCGGATGCAACGTATCAGGGGGACTCTTGCGATCCGGGCGTTGACCGGGGTGAAACGCTTCCCGTTCGTCGGCGCTCGCGTCGCGCAGCCGACTGCCGGCGGAGCGTGCGGCTCGCGGCGAGCGTCAGCAGGGTGGCGAACCAGCCGGCACCGACGGTGACGAGGAAGCCCGCGGCCGCCCCGGCGTCGTCCACGCGTGCCCCGGCGAACGCGGCGCCGAGCGAGGCGCCGATGCCGATCGAGGTGCCCACCCACGTCAGGGCCTCGGTGAGCTGATGCCTGCCGACCATGTCCTGCACGAGCCCGTTGCCGGTGATGACGGTGGGCGCGATGGCGAGCCCGGCGACGAACATCACCGCCGCCAGTACCCAGAGCGACTGTGCCAGCAGGAACAGGGACACGCCCGGGCCGAGCGCCGCCATCCCGATCACGAACCGGCGGTACGCCGGGCTGGTGAAGTGCCGCGCCCCGTAGGCGAGCCCTGCGACCATCGAGCCGAGCGCGAACACCGCCAGCACGACACCCGACATGCCCTTGCTGCCCAGCTCCTCCGCGAACGCCACGGTGACCACCTCCATGGAGCCGAAGATCACGCCCATCGCCATGAACACGAGCACCATCACCGGCATGCCAGGGGTGAGGAAGACCGGCCGGTGCCGCACCCCGGCGTCGGGCGCCACGACGGGCGGCTCCGTGGCGCGCTGCACCAGGAACAGCAGACCGCCCACCATGGCCGCCACCCCGGCGAGCACCAGGGCCGACGGCGCTGCGACCGCCGTGGCGAGAGTCGTGGCGAGCACCGGGCCCACGATGTAGACCAGCTCGTCGATCGAGGACTCCAGCGAGTACGCGGTGTGCAGGCGGCGAGAGTCGTCGAGCGCATGGTTCCACCGTGCCCGGACCATCGCGCCGTAGGAGCCCTGGCTGCCGCCGGCGAGCACGGCGAACGGCCACAGCACCCACTCGGGTGCGCCGAGGACCGCGGCGGTGACGAGGCCGCCGAGGCCGGTCACCGACACGACGAGGGCCGGCAGCAGCACCCTCCTCTGTCCGTGCCGGTCGACCCAGCGGCCGATCTGCGGGGCGAGGAGCGCCTGTGCCAGCCCGAGGACGGCCGCGACCCGCCCCGCCATGGCGTAGCTGTCGTAGAGGCCCTGCACCATGAGCACGGCGCCGATCCCGACCATCGACATGGGCAGGCGGGCGAGCGCGCCCGCCGTGGAGAACCTGAGTGCCCCGGGGGTGCGGAGCACTGCCGCGTAGGGGTTGGAGCGGGGCGAAGCGGCGGTCTCTGGCACGGAGCGAGTGTCCCACCGACCACTGACACGAGTCCCCAGGGTTCCACCGGCCGACGAGACGGGCTGGCATCCGGCGCCCCCGAGGGCACACGATTGCCCTATGACCGACGAACCGCAGGTGACCGTTGCTGACAACCCCGACCAGTCCCGTTTCGAGGTGAGCGTCGACGGGACGCTCGCCGGCTTCGCCGCCTACGAGATCGACAGCGGGGCGGTCGTCTTCGTGCACACCGAGGTGTTCGAGGAGTACGAGGGCAAGGGCCTGGCGGGGCAGCTCGCGAAGGCCGCGCTCGGCATGGTGCGCGAGGCCGGTGGCAAGGTCGTGGCGCTGTGTCCCTACATCCGCTCCTACGTGAAGAAGCACGCGCCCGAGTACGACGACCTGCTGCGGGACGCCTCGGAGGCCGCTCCGGAGGTGTGAAACTAAGTTTCACACTTTCGAACACGCTGCAAACTTCACATCCGAAGCGACATGTGCGAGAGTTTCCCCACGGCGTCGTCCGGTGGCATTGTTCGTCACCTCAGTGTGCCGACCGACGCCGGCCAACGTAGCAAAACCAGAACACAGAGCACCACGGCACCAACCCCCAGCAGCCAGCACCGGAGGTCACGTACGTGAGGCACCCCGCCAGCCATGAGGCGACACCCCTGCCCGCCTACGCGCGCACCACGTCGCTCCCGCCGGCACAGCTCTCAGGGCTCAGGTCGGGGCTGGGGCGCAGGGAGTTCCTCACGATGGCGGCGGCGGGTACCGCGGCGGCCGCGATCAGCGTCACCATCGCGGCGCTCGACCCGGCCACGGCGCTCGGTGCTCCGGCGATGACGGGGAACGCCACGCCGGAACCGTCGTCGGGCCTCGGCCTGAAACGTGAGCTGCGGGCCATGTGGATCGCCTCCGTCGTCAACATCGACTGGCCCTCCACGAGCGGCCTCGACGCCGAGGCCCAGCAGGCCGAGTTCCTGCACTGGCTCGACGTCGCGGAGGAGAACCGGCTGAACGCCGTGTTCGTGCAGGTGCGACCCACCGCCGACGCCTTCTACGAGAGCCCGTACGAACCGTGGTCCCAGTACCTGACGGGTACGCAGGGGCAGCACCCGGGCTACGACCCGCTCGCGTTCATGGTCGAGGAAGCGCACAAGCGCAACATCGAGCTGCACGCCTGGTTCAACCCGTACCGCGTGTCGATGCAGGCGGACCCGGCGCAGCTCGTCCCGGACCATCCCGCACGGCAGCACCCGGACTGGGTGTGGGCCTACGGCGGCCGGCTCTACTTCGACCCGGGCGTCCCCGAGGCGCAGGAGCACATCCAGCAGGCGATCCTGCACGCCGTCGAGAACTACGACATCGACGGCGTCCACTTCGACGACTACTTCTATCCGTACCCGGTGGCCGGTCAGACGCTGCCCGACGCCGCGACCTACGAGCGGTACGGCGCGAGCTTCGACACGATCGAGGACTGGCGCCGCGACAACGTCGACCGCTTCGTCGAGACGATGAGCGGCCGGATCAAGGCAGCCAAGCCCTGGGTGAAGTTCGGCATCAGCCCGTTCGGCATCTGGCGGAACTCGACCACCGACCCGCTGGGTTCGGACACCGGTGGCTCCCAGTCGTACGACGACCAGTTCGCCGATACCCGCAAGTGGGTGCTGGAGGGCTGGCTCGACTACGTCAACCCGCAGATCTACTGGCAGATCGGGCTGGCGGTCGCCGACTACGCAGCCCTCGTCCCGTGGTGGGCCGAGGTCGCGGCGCAGTCCGGCACGCAGCTGTACATCGGCGAGGCCCTGTACAAGATGACGAGCGGGGTCTTCACCGACCCCGACGAGCTCACCAACCATCTCGACCTGTGCCGGGAGGTCAGCCGCGACGTCGGGCCGATCCACGGCAACGTCTACTACTCGGCCAAGCATGTGCCCGCCGACCCGCAGGGCGGGATGTCGAAGGTCGTCGAGGACCACTACCGGTACCCGGCGCTGGTGCCGCCCATGCCGCACCTGCCGGCCGAACCCGTGGTCACGCCGGTCCTTGCGAACGTGCGCGCGGTGCGCGACGGCATCCGGATCCACGTGGCGGACATCGGTACCAAGGCGGCCAGGGCGACGTCGTTCGCGGTGTACCGCGTGGCCGGGTCCGTGGACTCCGTCGACACGAACGACCCGGCGAACCTCGTGGGGACGTTCCGCTCGGCGGGCGGACGCGTCCAGTCCTGGCTCGACACCTCGGCCCGGCCCGGTACCGCCTACACCTACGCCGTCACCGCGCTGGACCGGGTCTGGAACGAGACCGACCCGAGCCAGCCACGCTCGAGCAGGTAGCGAGCGGCTAGCGCTCCCGGGCGTCGCCCGGTGAGCGCGTCCTCAGCGCTCGACGGGCAGCCCGGCGCCCTGCCAGGCGATGATGCCGCCGTCGACGTTGGTCGCCTCGAAGCCGACCGCGTCGTTGAGCCACTGCGTGGCGCGCGCCGAGCGGCCGCCGGAGTGGCAGATGACCAGGACCGGTGAGTCGGCGTCCAGCTCGCCGTACCGCGCGGGCAGGTCGCTCAGCGGGATGTGCACGGCGCCCGGAGCGTGGCCGGCGTCCCACTCGTCCTGCTCGCGCACGTCCAGCAGGACGGACCCGGCGGGCACCGGGGAGGCCGGGTCGAGCTCGCTGGGGTGGACCGACGGAATCTCGGGCAGCATCTGCGGGAACATGTCTTCAGCCTACGACGGCGGTGCGGCCGCTCCGGCGGAGACGGAGCCGCCCGGTACCTGGCAGTATCGGTTGCATGGATGCGCGTGCCGGAACTCCCGCCCAGCCCAGCGACCTCATCGACGTCGACCAGGTGGTGGGCGCCTACTACGACCTCTCCCCAGACCCGGAGGACCCTGGACAGCAGGTTGCGTTCGGCACCTCGGGCCACCGCGGGTCGAGCCTGGACCACGCCTTCAACGAGGCGCACATCGTCGCGATCACCGCCGCGATCGTGGAGTACCGGCGGAGCCAGGGCACCGACGGACCGCTCTTCATCGGGCGGGACACGCACGCGCTGTCCCGTCCGGCCTGGCAGACGGCGTTGGAGGTGCTCGCCGCCGCCGGCGTCGACGTCATGATCGACGCGCGGGACTCGTGGACGCCGACCCCCGCCGTCAGCCAGTCGATCCTGCTGCACAACCAGACGCGGTTCGTCGAGGGGACGCCCGGCCGAGGCGCCCCGGGCGCGGGACTGGCGGACGGGATCGTGGTGACGCCGTCGCACAACCCGCCCCGGGACGGCGGGTTCAAGTACAACCCGCCGCACGGTGGCCCCGCCGACTCCGACGCGACGGGGTGGATCGCGGACCGGGCCAACGAGATCCTGCGCACGGGCGCCGGGCACGTGCAGCGGGTGCAGCTGGACGCCGCGCTGGCCTCGGACACGACGCACCGGCACGACTTCCTGTCGACCTATGTCGACGACCTCGTCAACGTGCTGGACCTGGAAGCGATCCGCACCTCCGGTGTCCGGATCGGTGCGGACCCCCTCGGCGGGGCGTCGGTCGAGTACTGGGGTGAGATCGCCGACCGGTACGACCTGGACCTCACCGTCGTGAACCCGCAGGTCGACCCCCGCTGGGCGTTCATGACGCTCGACTGGGACGGCAAGATCCGGATGGACTGCAGCTCGCCCTATGCGATGGCGTCGCTGGTGGAGCGGATGACGAGCGGTGCGGACCCGGTCGGTGGGGCACCCTTTGACATCGCCACGGGGAACGACGCCGACTCCGACCGGCACGGCATCGTCACCGCCGACGGGCTCATGAACCCGAACCACTTCCTCGCGGTCGCCATCGAGTACCTCTACGGCGGGGCCCGCCCGAGCTGGCCCAGCGGCGCGGCGATCGGCAAGACCCTCGTGTCGTCGGCGCTCATCGACAGGGTGGCCGGTGACCTGAACCGCCGTCTCCTGGAGGTGCCGGTCGGCTTCAAGTGGTTCGTCCCGGGCCTGCTCTCGGGCGAGGTCGGGTTCGGTGGCGAGGAGTCCGCCGGCGCTTCGTTCCTGCGCAAGGACGGCCGCGTCTGGTCCACCGACAAGGACGGCATCCTGCTCGCACTCCTGGCCTCGGAGATCCTCGCGACCACCGGCACGTCGCCGTCGGCGCACCACGCCGCGCAGGTCGAGCGGTACGGCGAGAGCTGGTACGCCCGGGTCGACGCCGCCGCCACGCGAGAGCAGAAGGCTCGGCTCGGCGCGCTCTCCCCGTCGGACGTCACCTCGACGACGCTCGCCGGACAGGACATCACCGCGAAGCTCACCGAGGCGCCCGGCAACGGCGCGAAGGTCGGTGGCCTCAAGGTGACGACGGCGGACGCGTGGTTCGCGGCGCGCCCGAGCGGCACCGAGGACGTGTACAAGATCTACGCGGAGTCGTTCGTGTCCGCCGAGCATCTCACCGAGGTGCAGGAGGCCGCGAAGGCACTGGTCGACGAGGCGCTCGCCTGAACGCTCGCTGATCGGCCCCCCGGTCGGGGCCCGGCTGTCCGCTGGTCAGGCCCGCCTTCCGCTGGTCGAGCCTGTCGAGACCTTCTCGACAGGCTCGACCGGCGATCTGCCTAAACGATTCGCGGGGTTCCCGCGGCGGCGGCGTCCTTCCTAGCGTCACGGGATACACCTCGACCGGTCCGGCCGGGGTGAGCCCGACTGAACGGAGAGCGCCATGCCTCGCGTACGACGTCGTACCCGAACGGCGGCCCTGGCCGCAGCCCTCGCCCTCGTGACCACCGGCACCGTCGCGGTATCCCAGAGCGCTGCTGCCGGCGTGACCAGCCTGGAGGCCGCACCCGCGGTGTCGGACCTCTACGTGGACCCCGGCACCCAGGCCTATGCCGCCTGGGAGGCGGCGAGCGGCACGGACAAGGACCTGCTGGCGAAGATCGCCCTGACCCCGCAGTCGTACTGGGTCGGCAACTGGGCGGACGCGGACCACTCCCGTGCGGAGGTGGCGGACTACACGGGCCGTGCCGCGGCCGCCGGACAGACCGGGATCCTCACGGTGTACGCCATCCCGGGCCGCGACTGCGGCAACCACTCCGGGGGCGGGGTGCCCGAGAGCGAGTACGCGCGGTGGGTGGACACGGTGGCGGAGGGCATCGAGGGCAGCCCGATAGTCATCCTCGAGCCCGACGCGCTGGCCCAGCTCGGCGACTGCGACGGGCAGGGCGACCGCGTCGGCTACCTGCGGTACGCGGCCGAGTCACTGACCGCCGCGGGCGCCCGGGTCTACATCGACGCGGGACACTCGGGGTGGCTGAGCGCGGGCGAGGCTGCGCGGCGACTGGAGCTGATCGGCTTCACGGATGCCGTCGGGTTCGCGCTCAACACGTCGAACTATCAGACGACGGCCGACACCCAGGCGTACGCCGAGCAGGTGTCCGCGCAGGTCGGTGGACGCCCGTACGTGATCGACACGTCGCGCAACGGCAACGGCTCCAACGGGGAGTGGTGCAACCCGCGCGGTCGTGCCCTGGGGGAGCAGCCGCGGCTCGTCGACGACGCGACGTCGCTCGACGCGCTCCTGTGGGTCAAGCTGCCGGGCGAGTCGGACGGCGCATGCAACGGTGGCCCCGCAGCCGGCCAGTGGTGGCAGGAGATCGCGCTGGAGCTCGCCGCGAACGCGCACTGGTGACGAGCGGGTGCAGGATCAGTCGGCGGTCGACACCAGGAGGTTGACCAGCCGGCTCAGGACGGCGGTGTCGGGTGCGGCATCGCCGTCCTCTGCCGTGGGGTTCGCGACGACGGCGCTTCGGGCGGACGACTCGTAGACGCTGAGCAGCAGATCGACCGCCGTGCGCTGGTCGACCGTGAACCGCAGGCCGAGGTCACTGAGGATTCGGTCGATCGCGGCACCCACCTCGGTGCGCAGCATCTCCTCCTGGGCAAGGAACGGACGGCCGACGGCCGGGTCCCGCATCGCGAGCAGCTCCAGCTCCGCACGCATCAGGGCCCACTGCCGGGCGTCCCCCGGGTCGGTCACCACGACCGCGAGGATGCTGCGGATCGCGTCGTGATCCACGCAGCCGCCCTGGACGATGCCGGGCTCCAGATCCTTGCGGATGGATTCCAGCGAGGCGAGCTGATGGCGCATGGCCCGCTCGGCGAGCGCGAGGAACAGCTCCTCCTTGCTGCTGAAGTTCGAGTAGAAGGCACCGCGGGTGAAACCGGCGGCCTCGCAGACGGCCTCGATCGACGCGCCGCGGATGCCGTGGTGCGCGAAGACGGTGAAGGCGGCGTCGAGCAGGCGCTCGCGGGTTCGTTCACGTCGGGGGGTCAGGGCCGTGGCGAACGCACGCTCGACGGACGACCCGGAGCCGACGTCGGGGGTGTGCTCAGCAGTCACGGAAGCTCCTCGGGGTATCGAGTGGCCAGTCTATCAATACATCTTTGTATCGGATGCATCCGTGTATCGGATACAGTGGTGCATCGTAGGTCTCTCGCCGTACCCCGCCTCGTCCAGGAGTGTGCGTGTCCTCCGTTCTCTACTCGCTCGGCCGCTGGGCCGTCCGTGCCCGCCGCCTCGTGGTGGCCCTCTGGGTGGTGGTTCTCGTCCTCGTGGGCGGTGCCGCCGGTCTGCTCCAACAGGGTCTCGACAACCAGGTATCCATCCCCGGCACCGAGTCCCAGGAGGCCCTTGACCGCCTGGCCTCGACGTTCCCGCAGGTCAGCGGCGCATCCGCACAGGTGATAGTGGTCGCGCCCGAGGGGGAGTCCATCAAGGACGAGCCCATGCGCTCCGCCATCACCGACGGCGTCGAGGCGATCAACGACGTCTCGCAGGTCGTCGCGGTCACATCGCCGTTCGACGAGCAGATGCCCGCCTCGACGTCCGACGACGAGCGCGCCACGCTCCTCACGATCCAGCTCGACGGCGACCAGGGTTCCATCACCGAAGAGACCAAGGACGCGCTGGGCGTCGAGGCCGACGCGCTGGCGCAGGCTCTGCCCGAGGGTGCCGAGGCGCAACTGGGCGGTCAGCTCTTCTCCTCCAAGTTCCCCGAGATGACGCTCACCGAGGGCATCGGCCTCCTGGTCGCGCTCGTGGTGCTGGTCCTGACGCTCGGCTCGCTCGTGGCCGCCGGCCTGCCGCTGATCAACGCCCTGCTCGGCGTCGGTGCGTCCATGGGGCTGCTGTTCGCCGCGACCGCCCTCGGACCGGTCAACTCGACCACGCCGATGCTGGCGGTGATGCTGGGCCTGGCGGTCGGTATCGATTACGCGCTGTTCATCGTGTCGCGGCACCGGGAGCAGCTCGGCACCGGGCTCGCCGTGGACGAGTCGATCGCCCGGGCCACCGCGACGGCGGGTTCCGCCGTCGTGTTCGCGGGCCTCACCGTGATGATCGCGCTCGTCGGGCTCGGCGTGGCGGGCATCCCGTTCCTCACCATCATGGGTGTGGCGGCGGCGGTGACGGTGGGTGTCACCGTGCTGGTGTCGCTGACGCTGCTGCCCGCACTGCTCGGCTTCGCGGGCGAGCGGCTGCGGCCCAAGCCGTCGCGCCGCGTCCGGAGAGCCGCGGCCAAGGAGGCCAAGGCCGCCGAGGCAGTTGCCGCCGCCGATCCGGAGGTGACCCGCACGCGGGTACCCGCCGTGGCCTCGACCGAGCCGAAGCCGAACCGGTTCTTCACCGGCTGGGTCCGGGCCGTGACCAAGATCCCGGCGCTGACCCTCGTGCTCGTCATCGCCGCCATGGGCGCGCTCAGCTTCCCGGCGCTGGACCTGCGCCTCGCCCTCCCGGACGCGGGTGTGATGGAGGAGGACGACCCGGCTCGCGTCACGTACGACCTCGTCTCGGAGCACTTCGGCGACGGCTTCAACGGCCCGCTGATCGTGACCGGGTCGATCGTGACGAGCACCGACCCGGTGGCGCTCATGAACGAGATCGGTGCGGAGATCGAGGACCTGCCGGGTGTCGCCGACGTACCCCTCGCGACGCCCAACCCCTCCGCGGACACCGGCATCATCCAGGTCGTTCCCGAGGGCGGTCCCACGTCCGCCCAGACCGAGGACCTGGTGCGTGAGATCCGCGCGCAGCACGACCACTTCCTGGACGAGTACGGCGTGGACCTCTCCGTCACGGGCTTCACAGCGGTCGGTATCGACGTGTCCGACAAGCTCGGCAACGCGCTGCTGCCGTTCGCCCTCGTCGTGGTCGGTCTGTCGCTGATCCTGCTCACGATGGTGTTCCGCTCGATCGCCGTGCCGATCAAGGCGACCATCGGCTACCTGTTCTCCGTCGGTGCCGCGTTCGGCGTGGTCTCGCTCGTGTTCGAGCACGGCGTGCTCGCCGAGGCGCTCAACGTGACCCGCACAGGGCCGGTCATCAGCTTCATGCCGATCGTCCTCATGGGCATCCTGTTCGGCCTCGCGATGGACTACGAGGTGTTCCTCGTGTCCCGTATGCGGGAGGACTACGTCCACGGTGGCAGTGCCAGGCACGCGATCACGACAGGGTTCCAGGGCTCGGCCAAGGTGGTCACCGCCGCGGCGGTGATCATGATCGCGGTCTTCGTGGCGTTCGTGCCGCACGGCGACATGAACCTCAAACCGATCGCCCTCGGCCTCGCCGTGGGTGTGGCCGTGGACGCCTTCGTGGTGCGCATGGTCTTCGTCCCGGCTGTGCTCGCACTGCTCGGTGAGAAGGCCTGGTACATGCCGAAGTGGCTCGACCGGGCGCTGCCGTCGTTCGACGTCGAGGGTGAGGGTTTGGCCCGTGAGCTGTCGCTCACGGACTGGCCCGAGCCGGGCGCCACCGACGCGGTGGCCACCGGGGACCTGGAGGTGAGCGGCCGGTCCGGCAGGATCGTCGGCCCGGTGAGCGTCCGGGTGCCCGACGGCGGCACGCTGCTCGTGCACGGTGACGCGACGGCTCCGGTGAGTGCCTTCCTGCTCGCCGTAGCCGGCCGGCTCGACATGACGGGTGGCGTGGCGAAGACCGCCGGGCTCGTGCTGCCCGAACGTGCGTCGTCCGTGCGGCACAGGGTGGCGGTCGTCGACTCGGCCGCCGAGGGCGGCCACCCCGCGGAGGCGGTCCGCCGGGCGCTGCGCGACAAGCCGGCGGTGCTCGTCGTGGACGCCACCGAGACGGTGGGCGACCTCGCAGGCCGGGCCGAGCTGGCCCAGGCGGTGGCCGGCGCACAGCGTGCGGGCATCGCGGTGCTGCTCGGCTCCACGGGCTTCGCGGCGACGGACCTGGTGCCGTCCGGCGCCCCGGTGCTGGACGTCACCCCGGGCGCCCGCGACCCCCGCAGTACAGCACGTGACCAGCAGACAGACGTGACCGAGCAGGAGGTGCGGGCATGAGCACCGCGACGAGATGGCTCCGGCCCGAGCCCTTCCGCAACCCGTGGCGCGCCGTGGCCGTGGCGCTGCTTCCCCTGATGATCCTGGGGCTGCTGATCTCGGCCCTGTGGAACCCGCAGGAGCGGCTCGACACCGTCAAGGCGGCGATCGTGAACCTCGACGAACCGGTCGAGGTCGACGGCCAGACGGTGCCGCTCGGCCGGCAGCTCGCCGCGGGCCTGGTGAGCGGCGGTGAGACGGCGGACGCCGAGGCGGGCGAGGCCGCGGCGGTGCCCGCGTCCGACGCGAGCTACGACTGGCAGATCACCGACGAGGAGGGCGCGGCCGACGGCCTCGCCGACGGTACGTACGCCGCCGTCGTCACCATTCCCGAGGGCTTCTCCGCAGCGGCGACCTCCTTCGGCGGCGACGACCCGGCGAAGGCGCGGCAGGCCACCATCGACGTCGCCACACCGGCCAACGGCCGCGTGCTCGACGACGCCCTCGCGCAGGTGGTGGCGCAGACCGCTACCGGCGTGCTCGGCAGCACCCTGACCGAGACCTACGTGGACAACGTCCTCGTCGGCTTCTCCACGCTCTCGGAGGAGCTGGGCAAGGCCGCCGACGGCGCGGACCAGCTCGCCGACGGAGCCACCGAGGCGGGCAAGGGCGCCAAGGAGCTGGCCGACGGTGCACAGCAGACCTCGGCCGGCGTGGCGGGCGTCGGCGACGGTGTGACGAGCCTCGCCGGCGGTGCCGGCCAGTGGGCGTCCGGCGCGGACCAGTGGGCCGCCGGCGCGGACCAGGCAGCTGCGGGCGTGAGCCGGCTGGCCGATGGTGCCGGGCAGTCCGCCGCGGGCGCCGCGGACCTGGCCACCGGCGCGGAGCAGCTCGCGACCGGCACAGAGGGCGTCGCGACCGGCGCGAAGAACCTGGCAGGCGGGCTCGCGGAGACCTCGGCGAAGCTCCAGGGCGCCGGGGGCGTGCCTGGTCCGGCGGAGGCTGCTTCCCAGCTGGCCGTGGGAGCGACGGATGTGTCGGGCGGGGTTGGCGACCTGGTGAGCGGCATCGAGCAGGCATGCGCGAACCCGGTCTCGGCGCCCTTCTACGCTCAGTTCTGCGCCCAGCTGCCGGAACTCAAGGAGCTGAGTGCTGGCGCGGCGCAGGTCGCCGACGGCATGACCGGCCTTGCGGGGCAGGGAGGCGCCAAGCCGACCGGGCTCTACGAGCTGACCGCCGGTATCGGCGGCCTCGCCGAGGGCGCGAACCAGCTCGCTGGTGGCGCGGAGCAGGTCTCCGGGGGCGCCTCGGAACTCGCTGCTGGCGCGGACCAGCTCTCAGGCGGTCTGTCGCAGCTGCAGACCGGTGCCGACCAGGCAGCAGTTGGCGTGAGCGAGCTGTCCGCCGGCGCCCGGGAGCTCTCCGGCGGTGCCGGCGGTCTCGCCTCCGGTGCTACGGAGCTCGCCAACGGGGTCGGTGAGCTGGAGACCGGCACCACCCAGCTCGCGACAGGCGTGGACGGCCTGGCCGACGGCGTCGGCGAGCTGGCCGGCGGCGCGACCGACCTCTCCGAGGGTCTCGGGCAGGCCACCGAGGAGATCCCCTCGTACACGGAGCAGGAGCGCAAGTCGCTCGCTTCGGTGGTCGCCGACCCGGTTGCCACCGACCGCGAGGTCACCGACCTCGACACCGGTGCGACAGGTCCGATGTTCGCGGTCCTGGCGCTCTGGCTCGGTGCGCTCGCGCTGATGATCGTGTTCTCGCCGGTCCCGCTGCACGCTCGCGGGTCGACGCGCGGCGCGCTCCGGCTCACGCTCGAGACCTTCGCCGTCCCGGCGGTGGTCGGCCTGGCCACCGGCCTCGCGACCGGCGCCGTCCTGGCCGGTATCGAGGACCTCGATCTCGGCGGATGGGCGGCGACCATGGGCTTCGGCGCACTGGTCTCGGTCGCCTTCGTCGCGGTGAACCAGGCGCTGGCGGCAGCGCTCGGTCACGTCGGCCGCGGGATCAGCCTGCTGGTGGCGGTGCTCGTCATCGCGACCGGTGTGGTCTCCACGGTGCCCGGCGTGCTCGAAGGGCTGGCGGCGTTCCTGCCGGTCGGCCCGGCTCTCGACGGCCTCGTGGGGCTGATCGAGTCCGGCGTGGGCGGCGTCGGGATGGCGATCGCGGCGACGACCCTGTGGGGCCTCGCCGGGCTCGCCGTGACGACGGCCATGGTGGCGCGGCGGCGCACGGTCCGAGTCGGGGAGCTGCTCCGGGCGGCATGACGCCGGCCACCGGGCCGAGGTAGACCTGGGGCGAGAGAGACTGCAGCATCTGCGGCCGCTCTCGCCCCAGTCGTCTCTCGCCCATTCTCTCGCCCAGTCGTCTCCCACCTGAGCGCTAGCTCACCAGGACTCGATCTTGCCGGCGTGCTACCTCGCCGGGGCGCGGCGGAGGCGCTCCGCCGTGTCGGGCCACGGGACGTCCACCCGCTTCGTGGGCGACAGCGACTTGGACAGGAACGCGTCGCGCAGCACGATCCCAGCGGGCGAGAGCTCGATGACCGTGAGCTCGGGCCCTTCGCCGTCGAGCAGCCACGGTTCCGCCAGCTCCCGCAGACCACGGTCGAGCACGAGCTCCTCGGCCGCGTGATAGTCCTGCGCCTCGCCCACGGCATGGCCGAGGCGGTTGCGCGGGATCACGTCGGCGTAGTCAGCGGTCAGCGGCTCGAGGTAGCCAACGGTCTCGCCGTCCTCCCGAGTGACGGCGAGCCAGGTGTCGATGGGTGCGATCTCCGGCGTCGTCATGGCCCGACCATAAGGGCGCCTCCTGCACGAGGCCCCCTGTTTTTGGCCGGGAGCCGATCAGCTCCGGTCCGACGTTCAGTCGAAGTACGCCGGCACGTCGACGGCGCCGCCCTCCTCGGCGAATTCCTCGTGGACGGCGGCGCGCAGACCGGCGTCGTACAGGTAGTCCAGGGCCGTCGACGCGAGCCCGGCAGCGCTGTCGACGGCTGCGGACACCGCCGCGGGGCTTGCCGCGGCGGTGGCGAACTCGGCGGTGTGCAGAGCGACGTCCGGCTCGGAGACCTGCACGAGCGGGTGGATGCCGGGGATGCGGAAGGAGAAGTTGCCGAAGTCGGTGGATGCCGCGAGCGTCTCGGACAGCACCCCGGCGGGCAGCGGGTCGCGCCCGCGGCGGCGCTGGGCAGAGACCCACCGGTCGGTGAGCCGCCGGTTGGTGCGCACCGGGAGGCTCGGGTGAGCGCCGTCGTCCCAGGTGATCTCCACGTCCGTACCGGTCATGCGGGCGGCGCCGTGCGCGATGTCGTCCAGGCGCCGTGACAGGTCACGCAAGGTGTCGGCGTACTTGGACCGCGCGTACAGGTGCACGACCGCCCGCTCCGTGATGATGCTCGGCCGGGTGCCGCCCTCCGCGATCGTCGCGTGCACCCGGTCCACCGGCGGCATCTGCTGCCGCAGGAGGCCGATGCCCTGGTAGGCGAGGGTGGCGGCGTCGAGGGCGTTGCGGCCCATGTAGGGCTGGGCGGAGGCGTGCGCGGGGCGCCCGCTGAAGGTCCAGGTCAGCAGGCGGCGACCGAGCCAGACCTGGTCGGCGACGTCGAGCCCGTACGGGTGCACCATGATCGCGGCGTCGATCCCCTCCAGGGCTCCGTTGCGGGCCAGGACCTCCTTGCCTGTGTGCCCTTCCTCGGCGGGTGTGCCGAGCAGGACGACGCGTCCGGCGGGTGCCGCACCGGAGGTCATGACCTCGTGCAGGGCGAGGAACGCCCCGACGCCGGACGCCGCGATGACGTTGTGGCCGCACGCGTGGCCGATGCCGGGCAGTGCGTCGTACTCCGCGCAGATCGCGATGGTCGGTCCGGCGGGGTCGCCGACCTCCGCCCGGAACGCCGTCGGCACGCCGTGCGCGCCGAGCTGGGCCTTGACGCCGTGCCGTGCCAGCACCTCGACCAGCGTCGCCGCGCTGCGGTGCTCCTCGAAGGCCGGCTCGGGGTCGGCATGCAGGCGTCGCACGATCTCGGCGAGCTCCGGTTCGAGCCGGTCGGCTGCTCCCTCGACGGCGGCGACCAGGTCGGCAGGCGCACCGCCGTCGGGCAGCGCTCCCGGCCTGCCGGGCTCGGTGCCACCCGCGGAGGCCGCACCGGTCAGCGCCTCTCGCCGCCCGGCGGTCTCGGCGACCAGGTGGTCCAGGTAGGCGGTGCTGGGCGGGGTGGAGCGGCTCATGCGGTCCATCGTATGGAAGGCCGTAACCTGGCCGAAAAATCACCCTCTACATTGCGATCCTAGGCTGCCTGACCGACGCCGGAGCCGAGACGCCAGAGCCAAGGGAGACCGCATGAGCACCGCAGTACCGTCCGTCCGCCCGTCGCGGGCCGACAGATTTCTGGGCGCCGTGGAGCGGGTCGGGAACAGGCTGCCCGAGCCGTTCACGCTCTTCCTCATCCTCTTCCTGACGATCGCGCTCGTCTCGACGTTCATGGCGCTCGCCGACGTGACCGTGCAGGTGCCGGGGGCCGAGGAGGTCACAGAGATCCAGGGCCTGTTCACGCCCGAGGGCCTGACGTGGTTCACCGAGAACATCGGCGCCAACTACATAGGCTTCCCACCCCTGACGACGGTGCTGACCATCTGGCTCGCTGTCGGTGTCGCGGAGCAGACGGGCCTGCTCGCCGCGGGCGTCCGGGCGGTCTTCGGCTCGGCGCCGCGGTGGGCACTGCCCTACGCCGTCGGTTTCGTGGGCGTCGGGGGCAGCGTCATGTCCGACAGCGCCTTCATCGTCATCCCGCCGCTCGCGGCGATGGTGTTCAAGGCTGCCGGCCGGCACCCGGTGGCGGGCCTGCTCGGGGGCTTCGCCGCCGCGGGTGCCGGCTACTCCACGAACTTCGCCGTGACCAGCCTGGACGCCCTGTTCGCCGGCATCACCGTGTCGGTGACGCAGATCCTGCCCAACCCGGGCGACCCGGTGAACCCGGTGTCCAACTGGTACTTCAACGTGGTCTCGGCGCTCCTGCTGTCCGTGCTCGCCGGGTTCCTGATCGACAAGGTCCTGGAGCCGCGCCTGGTGCGGCAGGGCGTCCGGGTCGAGGAGGCGCGGTTCACCGGCACGGTGGTGCCAGGCGCCGACAGGACCGTGCCGGGGGCCGACGCCGAGGGCGAGCCCGTCGGCGCCGTCCAGTCGGCAGAGCTCTCGGAGACCGAGCGGCGCGGGCTGTGGTTCGCCATCGGTTCGCTGCTGCTGGTGGCCGCGGTGCTCGCGGTCGCGTTCGTGGTACCCGCGTCACCGTGGCGCAACGAGGACGGCGGGTTCCTGCCCGAGTCGCCGCTGCTCAGCTCGATCACCTTCGTGATCTTCGTGCTGTTCCTCGTGCCCGGCGTCCTGTACGGCGTGGTGACCGGAGCCATCGCGTCGATGAAGGACATCCCGCGGATGCTGGAGCAGTCGATCAGGGACATGGCGGGGTTCCTGGTGCTGGCGTTCGTGCTCGGCCAGTTCATCGCACTGTTCAACTGGTCCGGCGTCGGCCAGTGGATCGCCGTGGCGGGCGCCGAGGGGCTCGAGTCGAGCGGCCTGACCGGCTACGGGGCGATCATCGGCTTCC
Source organism: Promicromonospora iranensis (assembly GCF_028994775.1). Taxonomy (GTDB): domain Bacteria; phylum Actinomycetota; class Actinomycetes; order Actinomycetales; family Cellulomonadaceae; genus Promicromonospora; species Promicromonospora iranensis_A. Next base: position 300,705 of record NZ_JAJQMN010000009.1, read on the forward strand.
TCGTGCTCGCCTCGCTGCTGAACCTGTTCATCATCTCGGGGTCGTCGCTGTGGACCATCATGGCGGCCGTGTTCGTGCCGATGTTCGCGCTCATCGGCTACGAACCCGGGTTCGTGCAGGCGGCGTTCCGCGTGGGCGACTCCGCCACGCAGATCATCACGCCGCTCAACCCGTACATGATCGTGCTGCTCACGTTCCTGCGCCGGTGGGAACCCGGCGCCGGCCTCGGCACGGTGATGGCGCGGCTGCTGCCCTTCACCGTGGCGTTCTGGCTGGTCTGGGCGGCGGTCCTGTCGGTGTTCTTCTTCTTCGACCTGCCCGTCGGGCCGGGTAACGGGATCTTCCTGGAGTAGCAGGAGACCTACTTGAGGTGGTCCCGCACCAGCTGCTCGGCCAGCCCCGTGTACGTCGCGGGGGTCAGCGCGGCGAGGCGGGCGGCGACGTCGTCGGGCAGGCCGAGGCCTGCCACGAACTCGCGCATGCGAGCGCCGTCCACACGCTGGCCGCGCGTGAGGTCCTTGAGCCGCTCGTACGGGTTCTCCATGCCGGGCACACCCGCGACGGACGCCGCGCGCATCGCAGACTGGACGGGCTCGCCCAGCACCTCCCAGTTGGCGTCGAGGTCCTCGCGCAGCAGCGTCTCGTTGACGGCGAGCCGGTCCAGGCCCCGCGCCACGTTGTCGATGGCGAGCAGGCTGTGCCCGAACGCCGGGCCGATGTTCCGCTGCGTCGTCGAGTCGGTGAGGTCGCGCTGCAGGCGGCTCGTCACGAGCGTCGCCGAGAGGGTGTCCAGGAGCGAGCACGAGATCTCGAGGTTGGCCTCGGCGTTCTCGAACCGGATCGGGTTCACCTTGTGCGGCATCGTGGACGAACCGGTGGCGCCCGCGACCGGGATCTGCGTGAAGAAGCCGAGCGAGATGTACGTCCACACGTCGGTCGCGAGGTTGTGCAGGATCCGGTTGAAGCGGGCGACGTCGGCGTAGACCTCCGCCTGCCAGTCGTGCGACTCGATCTGCGTGGTCAGCGGGTTCCAGTCCAGCCCGAGACCCTCGACGAACGCCTTCGACACGGCAGGCCAGTCGGCGGTCGGGACGGCGACGGTGTGCGCCCCGTAGGTGCCGGTGGCGCCGTTCAGCTTGCCCAGGAACTCGGCGCCCTCGATGCGGCGGAGCTGACGGCGTAGGCGGTGAGCCAGCACGGCGAGCTCCTTGCCCAGCGTGGTCGGCGTCGCCGGCTGCCCGTGCGTACGGCTCAGCAGGGGCACCGCGGCGTGCTCGCGCGCCATACCTGCCAGCTGGTCGACGACGGCGTTCGCGGCCGGGAGCCAGACGTCGCGGACCGCACCCCGCACCATCAGCGCGTACGAGAGGTTGTTGATGTCCTCGCTCGTGCAGGCGAAGTGCACCAGCTCGCTGGCCGCGGGGAGGCTGGTCGTGCCCAGCGCCTCCGGAGCGGCGGCGATGCGCCGCTTGATGAAGTACTCGACGGCCTTCACGTCGTGCACGGTCTCGCGCTCGATCTCGGCCAGCTCGGCGATCTCGTCCGCGCCGAACGTCGCGGGGATCGTGCGGAGGTAGCCGACCTCCTGCGGGGACAGCGTCGGCGCGCCGGGGACCACCGGCGCCTCGACGCCGGGCGCGCCGTTGCACAGCGTGATGAGCCACTCCACCTCGACGTGGATGCGCTCACGGTTCAGCGCGGCCTCGCTCAGGTGGTCCACGAGCGGGGCGACGGCCTTGCGGTACCGGCCGTCGAGCGGTCCGAGCGCGATGGCCGGGCTCACCTCCGCGAGGGTGACGCGGGCGTCGGGGCTGGCAGGGCTGGCGGCAGGCGCGGTCGTCTCAGGCACGTCCTCCATTCTCCCACGGGAGTTCCGCGGAGGACCCGCACAGACCCGCAGGACGGCGTCGCGCCGCCGCGAGCCCGACCACACCCGGCCGTTCCGGGTTGCTGTGCACAGGCGACCCCCACCAGCCGACGCCGACGCCCGGACCCCACCTAGCGTCGTGTTCACCAGAAGACACCAGAGGGGAGCCCGGCGGATGGGCACAGCAGGACGAGCAGCGAGGAAGAGGCGATGACGCGTGCGTGCGGGGCGCCCGCACCCGGATCAGGTGAGCCGAGCACGGCGCTCGCGGCGGCCCTGGAGCTGGTGATCCGGGGGATCGAGCAGCTGCGGGCCGCCGTCGAGGTGGAGTGGCAGGCACCTGCCGCCGAGCTGTACCGGGCAGAGGTGGCTGAGGCGGCGCTCGCCGTAGCGCGCGACCTCCTGCTGCTGAAGGAGGCGATCCGGCGGGCAGAAACCTTCCGTACCGCGGGCGGGCTCGGATGACGATCCCCTGGCCGGCGCGGCCCGGAGGCCCGCACGCGCCGTCGGACACCGTCGTGGTCTACGGGGGAGCGGGCACCACCAGCGTCGAGTCGGACTCGGTGCGCCGAGCGGCCGCCAGGGTGGCAGGTGCCGCCGACGAGCTGCGGGCCGCCGCGGCGCAGTGCCTGGCGGCGAGCGGGAACATCGTGGTGCCGGGGCTCCCGGGAACAGCTCCCGGCATGCCCTGGCCTGACGGCGGCACGGGCGGTGTCGCCACGCTGGGTCCGGTCGCCCTGGCGCTGGAGGCGGCGGCGCACGAGGCGGCGCGATCCCTCGTCGCACGTGCCGACCTGTGCGACCTGCTCGGCTGGCGCCTGCTCCGGGCGGCCGGCCTCTACGAGGAGGCGGAGTCGACGGCGGAGCGGGTGGTCGGCGCCCTGATCACCGCCGGGACCTTCGGTACGGGGGCAGCGCTGGGCAGCCTGGGCTGGGCGGGTCTCGTGGGCGTCGGTGCCGTGGGCGGCGCCGAGGTCGCCGGGCGCCTGGCCGGGGGAACCCTGACCAGCCGGGCCACCGTGGCGGTAGCGGGCTGGGCCGCATCGGGTGCGACGCGCGGGGCCGCGCCCTTCTCGGACGAGCTGTTCGCGGGTGCGGGCAGCGGTGTCGCGCTGGCTCAGGCCGGGCGGGCCGAGGGGCGCTCCGGCGTGGCCGGGGGAGCCGCGGTCCTCGCGCACGTGGCTCGCGAGGCACCGGTTCTCGGGAACGATGACGACGGGTTCCGGGTCATGCGGGTCGGCCCCGGCGACTTCGCTGACGGAGCGGTCCCCGCATGGTCCGGCCGCGGTGCGTCGTCGGTCCAGGAGGCGCTGACCAGGATCGACGACCTCTACCCCGGTACAGGCGGCGCCCCGGCGGCGACCGTGGCGGTGCAGAAGGTGGTGGGGGAGGGCGGCCAGGTGTCCTGGACCGTGCTGATCCCCGGCACCCAGTCGGCGCTGCCGGCAGACCATCCCTGGGACGGCCGGACCGACCTGGAGCTCGTGGCCGGCCAGGCCGACGGCGCCACGGCGGCGATCGAGCGCGCACTCGCCGACTCCGACGTCGGTCCCGACGAGCCGGTGACCCTCGTGGGACACAGCCTGGGCGGAATCGCGGCGGTGGCGCTCGCTTCACGAGCGGGCTTCGCCGAGCGGTACCGGGTCGGGGGCCTCGTCACCGCCGGGTCGCCCACGGGTCTCCTGGCGACACCGCCCGGCGTCCCCGTGCTGCACCTGGAGACCCCGGAAGAGCTCGTCCCGAACACGGACGGCCGCTCTGCCGCGGAGAATCCCCGTACCCGCGACCGGGTCACGGTGGTTCGGTCGTTGCGGGAGTCGACAGACCCCGGCGACCGAACGGCGTCCGGCGACGTGGTGCAGGCGCACTCGGTCACCACGCACGTCCGGACGCTCGACCTCGCGGTAGGGCTCGGTGACCCCCGGGTCGCGGAGGTGGCAGACCGGATCGGCCCGCGCCTGAGCGGCGCGACGGCGGAGACCAGGTACTACCGGGTGGAGCGCGTCAGTCGGTGATCTTGTTGGGCAGGATCGCCAGCAGGATCGTCTGCACCACCGAGATCACCAGCGCCGCGAGCACGAACCACCAGAAGCCACCGTTCACCTCGAGGCCCCAGTTGGGCGTGTCGGAGAACCACGTCTGGTTGGTGATGAGCGTTGTGATCCACAGCATGAACGCGTTGATCAAGAACGACACCAGGCCGAGCGTGAGGATGTAGAGGGGGAGGGAGATGAGCTGGACGATCGGCTTCACGATCATGTGGACCAGGCCGTAGATCACCGCCACCACCACGGTGGCGATGAGTGTGCCCAGAGCGGTGTCGTTGCTGATGATCTCCATGTGGGAGCCGAGGATCAGGGCCGACAGCCAGATTGCGAGTGCGGTGATGAGGATGCGCGCCACGAGCTTCATCTGGTCATCGTGGCATGCTGACCCCCGTGGATGAAGCATCAGTAGCGCTCCGGCCCGCCGTGTCGGCCCTGCCCGCCTACGTTCCCGGTGCGCGCAGCGGCTCGAACGCCCCGGCCTGGAAGCTCTCGTCGAACGAGAACCCGTACGCGCCGCTGCCGTCCGTCCAGGCGGCCATCACGCGCGCCGCGGCCGAGGTCAACCGGTATCCCGACATCTACGCCGACGAGCTCGTCGGCGCGCTCGCGGCACACAGCGGTGTCGCGGCCGAGAACGTCGTGGTCGGCAACGGTTCGGTGGCACTGCTGGCGCACGTGCTGAACGCGGTCGTCGACCACGGGGACGAGATCGTGTTCCCGTGGCGCTCGTTCGAGGCCTATCCCATTGCGGCGGCGGTGTCCGGCGGCAACGTCGTGACCGTGCCGCTCGAGGACGGCACCGGGCGGCTCGACCTGCCCGCCATGGCCGCAGCGGTCACGCCGCGCACCCGCGTGGTGCTGGTCTGCACGCCCAACAACCCGACCGGCCCGGCCGTGCACGCGGGCGAACTGGAGACGTTCCTGGCGGCGGTGCCGAAGAACGTGCTCGTCGTGCTGGACGAGGCGTACCTCGAGTTCGTGCGGGACCCGGAGGCGCCGATCGGCCTCGACGTGTTCCGGCGCCACTCGAACGTGCTGCTGCTGCGCACCCTGTCCAAGGCGCACGGCCTGGCCGGGCTCCGGATCGGCTACGCCATCGGCGAGCCGCGCCTCGTCGCCGGGATCCGCTCCGTGTCCACACCGTTCGGCGTCTCGCTCGTCGCTCAGGCCGCCGGGCTGGCGACGCTGGAGCCGGAGGCGCAGGGCCAGCTGAAGGAGCACGTCGAGGCGCTGGTCAGCGAGCGCACCCGTGTCGTCGAGAGCCTGCGTGGTCAGGGCTGGGTACTGCCGGAGACGCACGCGAACTTCGTGTGGTTCGACCTGGGTGAGGCGACCATGGAACGTGCCGCAGAGGCGAAGGACGCCGGTGTCCTGGTGCGCCCGTTCGCGGGCCACGGGATCCGTGTGAGCATCGGCGACCCGGAGGCGAACGACGCCTTCCTGGCAGTCGCCTCAGCCTGGCGCCAAAGCTGACGGTGGTCGGCAGGACGTCAGGTGGTCGGCATTCCGAGCGACCGATCACCTGACCTTCTGCCGACCATCCTTGCTGGGCCCAGCCCCGCTCGGCTCGGCCACGGGGTCAGCGCCCCAGGCAGTGCGCGATGTGGGCCCGGGTCGCGGCGGCGGCCCGGGTCCTGTCGTCGTGCTCACCCGGGTACTCGGCGTGCCCCGCCGGCAGCACCTCCAGCTCCAGCTCGGAGCCGGTCCGGTGGTCGGCCCGCACCGGGTCGGGCCGTGCGGCGGCCCTCACCGCGTTCGCCACGGCGAACTGCCCGGGCGCCGGCACCGACGCGTCCCAGAGGGCGCACTCGCAGCGGACGGGTACGCGGAGGTACGCGGCCGCCGTCGACGTGTCGAAATAGCGCAGCACGTCCCGGGCCTCCGGATGCTCGGCGACGTACCGGCGCACCGCCGCACCGCTGCCGGCGCACTCCACGGAGAGCCGCACGTCGTACTGCCCGAAGCTCGGCACCACCAGGGTCGCGCCCACGAACCGCCGGTCCCACGGCACCGCCAGCGCGCCGATGCCGCCGAAGCTCTCGCCCACGTAGTAGAGCGGCAGGGTGCCGGCCACCTCGACGAGGGCGTCGGCAGCGTGCCACAGGTCGACGGCGCACCGGCCCAGGGAGTAGGTGTCCACGGAGCCGATGCCGTGCAGCACGTGCTCGTCCGCCGTGTCCGGGGCGCCGACCCCGGTGTTGAGTGCCCCGAGCCCGCGGGCCACCGGGAAGACGACGGCGGCGTCGTCGGGCACGCGTTCGAAGCTGGGCGCCTCCCGGCCGCCGTACCCGTGGCTGTGCACGATGCCGACCCGGGCCGCGCCGTCGGACGGCAGGGCGAGCCAGCCGCGCAGGCGTAGCCCGTCGGCGCCCGTGTGCTCGAGCACGTAGAGGTCGTGTCCGTCCTGCCTGCCGAGCGCCGTCAGGCGCGGGTCGGGACGTACCCCGCGGGAGGCCGCGAACCAGCCGCGCCACAGGTCGCCGAATCCCGCGGGCGGCGGGACGGGCTCGACCGCGAGCAGGGCGTCTCTGTCGTGCCCGTAGGTGCCGTCGATCGGCGCGTCCGGGAACCAGCTGTCGTACGGCGGGTGCACCGGGTCAGTATCGGCCGGGGGCCTGCCGAGACGGAGGCGCCGCGCGGAGGGTCCGGGGCGGCGTGCGTCGAGACTGCGTCGCGCGGCTTGGTGGAATCCGACAAACGGCCCCCGGAGAGATTGGGCGACATCGCGGCAGACCAACCTACGGAGCCGTAGCCTACGCTTGCGTAGGCTACGAGAGCGTAGGTTGCGGATCGGCCAAATTTCCGGCTGGACCCGTGCCAGGATGGAAAGGTCCCCGGAACGGACCGGGCGTCTCCGCAACAGCGGGCGCTCGCGTCCGCAGTTGAAGGAGGAAGCGTGACTACGACCAACGGCTCCAACGAGGCGATCCCGACGTTGCAGCTACTCGACCCCCAAGGGAACCGCGTCACGACGCGCGGTACCAAGGGGTATCGCGACCGGGCCGCTGCCCTGACCGCGGAAGACCTCCGCGGCATGTACCGCGACATGGTCCTGACCCGTCGCTTCGATGACGAGGCGACCTCGCTCCAGCGACAGGGCGAGCTCGCCCTGTTCGCGCCCTCTCGTGGCCAGGAGGCCGCGCAGGTCGGCAGCGCCTACGCGCTACGGCCGCAGGACTACGTGTTCCCGTCCTACCGGGAGCACGGTGTGCTGCATGTCCGGGGCCTGGACCCGGTCGACCGGCTGCGGTTCTTCCGTGGTTCCGACCACGGTGGGTGGAACCCGACCGAGCACAACACCAGCGTGTACACGATCGTCATCGGCGCGCACACCCTGCACGCCACCGGCTACGCCATGGGCGTCCAGCGCGACGGCACCCCGCACGACAAGAACGACGGCACCGCCGTGATCACCTACTTCGGGGACGGTGCCACCTCGCAGGGCGACGTCAACGAGGCGATGGTCTACGCCGCGGTGAACGACGCACCGGTCGTGTTCTTCCTGCAGAACAACCAGTGGGCCATCTCCGAGCCGACCACCCGGCAGACGAAGACCCCGCTGTACAAGCGGGGCGAGGCGTTCGGCCTGCCCAGCCTGCGGGTCGACGGGAACGACGTGCTCGCCGTCTACGCCGCGACGCAGGAGGCGCTGGAGCGCGCCCGGCTGGGTCAGGGCCCGAGCTTCATCGAGGCGTTCACCTACCGCATGGGCGCGCACACGACGTCGGACGACCCGACCCGCTACCGCACCTCCGAGCAGGAGGAGCAGTGGCGCCGCCGTGACCCGATCGACCGTCTCGCCGCACTGCTGCGGTCCGAGGGCGCGCTCGACGACGACTTCGAGGCCGAGATCAAGGCAGAGGGTGACGAGCTGGGCGCGCAGCTGCGCGACGGCGTCCGGGCCCTCGACGGCGGGTCGGCCGTCTCGAGCATGTTCGACGACGTGTACGCGACCCCGCACGGCACCCTCGCCACCGACCGGGCCTGGTACGAGGCCTACGACGCCGGTGACCCGCCGGCGTCCCAGTATGCGATCGCGGACTCGGCCCAGGGAGGCGCACGATGACAACCATGGCGGAACGCACACACACCACGTCCGGCGCCCCGGAGCCCGCATCGGGCACCCGGACGCTCTCGTTCAGCAAGGCGATCAACGAGGGCCTGCGCGCCGCGATGCGGCACGACGACAAGGTCATGCTCATGGGCGAGGACATCGGCCCGCTGGGCGGCGTCTTCCGCGTGACCGACGGCCTGCAGGCGGAGTTCGGCGAGCAGCGGGTGGTGGACACGCCGCTGGCGGAGTCCGGCATCGTCGGCACCGCCATCGGCCTGGCCATGCGCGGCTACCGGCCGGTCTGCGAGATCCAGTTCGACGGGTTCGTCTTCCCGGCGTTCAACCAGATCACCACGCAGCTGTCGAAGATCCACAACCGCACGCGCGGCGCCGTCCAGATGCCCGTCGTGATCCGCATCCCCTACGGCGGCGGCATCGGCGGCGTGGAGCACCACGGCGAGAGCCCGGAGGCGCTCTTCGCGCACACCGCCGGCCTGCGCGTGGTCTCGCCGAGCACCCCGCAAGAGGCCTACACGATGATCCAGGAGGCCATCGCCTCCCCGGACCCCGTGCTGTTCTTCGAGCCCAAGAGCCGCTACTGGGGCAAGGGCGCGGTCGACCTCGAGGCTCCGGTCGGGACGGACACCCTCAACACGGCCCACGTGGTCCGCCAGGGCACCGACGTCACGCTCGTCGCGTACGGGCCGTCCGTCGCGACGGCGATCAAGACCGCCGACGCGCTCGCGGAGGAGGGTCGCTCCGCCGAGGTGCTCGACCTGCGCGCCATCTCGCCGATCGATACCGCCGCGGTGGTGGCGAGCGTGCGCAAGACCGGCCGCTGCGTGGTCATCCACGAGGCGCCGGTGTTCTTCGGCGCCGGCGCCGAGATCGCCGCCCGCGTCACCGAGGAGTGCTTCTATGCTCTCGAGGCGCCTGTGCTCCGCGTGGGCGGCTTCCACACCCCGTACCCGGTGGCGAAGCACGAGCACGAGTACCTGCCGAGCGTGGACCGCGTGCTCGACGCCGTCGACCGTGCCTTCGCGCACTGACTCAGGAGTGAGCAGAGAGTGAGCCGAGAGTGAGCTTGAAGAACCAGAGGTTCCCGCTCCCCGACGTCGGAGAGGGCCTCACCGAGGCCGAGATCGTCGAGTGGCAGGTCGCCGTCGGCGACTCGGTCGAGGTGAACCAGACGATCGTCGAGATCGAGACGGCGAAGTCGCTCGTCGAGCTGCCGTCGCCGTGGACCGGGACGGTCACCGCCCTGCTCGTGGAGCCGGGCACCACCGTGGACGTCGGCACCCCGATCATCGAGATCGCGGTGCCCGACGGCGCGGGCGGCCCTGCCGGGTCGACCCAGAACGGCACGGCCACGCCGGCCGGCTCTGCTCCCGGTCCGGGAGGCGCACCTGCAGGCGGTGACGCTCAGGACGAGAGCTCCGGGTCGGTGCTCGTCGGTTACGGCACCGTCGAGGCCAAGGCGAGCGGACGGCGTCGTCGGCACCAGGCGGCTCCGGCCGCGACGGCGGTGGTCGAGGCCGTCGACACCCGTGTGCAGGCAGCGCCTGCATCGGTGGCCCAGCCCGTCAAGGCTCCGGCACCTGCTGCGCCCCGGCCGGCCACGCCGGCTCCTGCGTCGGACACCGGGACCACCACCGCCGCGCGGGCCCGGGTGCTCGCCAAGCCGCCGGTCCGCAAGCTGGCCAAGGACCTGGGGGTGGACCTGGCGGGCGTGCACGCGTCGGGTCCTGGTGGCATCGTGACGCGCGAGGACGTGGTCTCCCACGCCGAGCGCTCGTCGGTGCGGACGCTGACCCACTACCCGGACGACGAGCCGTGGCTCGCCTCGGGTGTGGTCTCACCGGACGGGCGCCAGACGCGCGTCCCGGTACGGTCGGTGCGCAAGCGCACCGCCGAGGCCATGGTGGCCAGCGCCTTCACCGCGCCGCACGTGACCGTCCTGCACACCGTCGACGTCACGAAGACGATGAAGCTCGTGGCGGCGCTCAAGGAGGACCGCGACTTCACGGACGTCAAGGTGACGCCCCTGCTGGTCGCGGCCAAGGCGGTGCTGCTCGCGGTGAAGCGGCACCCGCAGATCAACGCCTCGTGGGACGACGCCGCGCAGGAGATCATCTACAAGCACTACGTGAACCTGGGCATCGCCGCGGCGACGCCGCGCGGGCTCGTGGTGCCGAACATCAAGGACGCGCACACGCTCGACCTGCTCGGCATCGCGAAGGCGCTGGCCGGGCTGACGGCGACGGCGCGGGCCGGACGTACGTCGGTCACGGACATGTCCGACGGCACCATCACGATCACCAACCTGGGTGTCTTCGGGATCGACACGGGTACGCCGATCCTCAACCCGGGGGAGGCGGGGATCCTCGCCTTCGGCGCGATCCGCAAGCAGCCGTGGGTGCACAAGGGCAAGGTGAAGCCGCGGTGGGTGACGCAGCTGAGCTTCAGCTTCGACCACCGGCTGGCCGACGGCGAGCTCGGCGCCCGGTTCCTGTCCGACGTCGCGCGGGTGCTCGAGGAGCCGGCGCACGGCCTCGTGTGGAGCTGAGCCGCCTCGTGTGGAGCTGAGCCCCGAGGCTCCCTAACGTGTCAGACCCCCGGATCACCGCAAGGTGACCCGGGGGTCTGACACGTCGTGCGACCGGGGCAGTGCGCTCGTCCGGATCCGTCTGGGAGATCCTCGGTGCGGAGAGCGCACTGCCTCGGTATCTCACGACGACTGGCCTCGATCGCCGTGCCTCAGGCAATGTCCTGTGGTCACGTGGCTCACGCCACGCGCATGCCGCCGATCGACCGGGGCCGACCGCGACGCCGCTTGCGGCTCCGCACGGTGCCGTCCACGACGATCTCGCCGCCCCAGACGCCCCACGGCTCGCGGCGGGCGAGCGCGCCCGCGAGGCACTGGGCCTTCAGCGGGCAGACCGCGCACGCGCGCTTGGCCTCCTCGAGGTCCGCAGGATGTTCCGCGAACCAGAGCTCGGGCTGTTCCGAGCACGGCACGGAGTCGTCGGTCTCGGTGATGATGTTCGCGAGGTCCACACTGGTCACAACGCAGAAGAGGGCTAAAGGGTTGGGTTTGGTGCATAATCCGACCGAACTTTTCCTGAGCTTCGTCGAAATGTCCGGTTCGGGGATGCTTGCGGCGTGGTCAACCGGACACCCGCAGACGGTCAGAACCGCATCGCGGCGCGCCTAGGCTGGACCGCGTGACCCCGACCGACGCCCGGAACAGGGCCAGCAGAACCGCCCGGACGAGCCCCGCGACCGGCCCGACGAGCCCTTCGTGGCTCGTCGCCGCCCTACCGACGGCGGTGCTCGTGGCGCTGGCCGCCCTCTTCGCCGCGGGCGCGTTCTCCGGTGCCTTCACCGCGTTCGCCAACTTCGCCGACCCGGGCGTCATCGTGCGCTGGGGCATGCCGGTAGCGACGGTCGCCACCGAGCTGGCCGTGGCGCTGACCGTCGGCGCCCTCGCTCTGGCGGCCCTCGTGCTGCCGCGCGGCCCCCTGGTGGACCGGGCTCTCGGGGTCGCGGGCGTCTCCGCCGGTGTGTGGACCCTCGCGGCGCTGGTCCAGCTCGTGCTGCGGTTCTCGTGGTCCACCTACCTGCCACTGGACGCGCAGGGGTTCGGCCCCGCCCTGATGGAGTACGTCACGACCATCTCCGTCGGGCGCACCTACCTCGGGATCATCATCGTCGCCGCGCTGACGGCGGCCGTCGCGCTGCTGGTCCGCGGCCCGGTGGGTGCGCTGTGCACCAGCGCGCTGCCGCTGGTCGCCCTCGGCATGCAGTCCTCGACGGGCCATGCGGCCGGCGCCGCGAGCCACGATGTCGCGATCTCCGCCCTGTTCCTGCACCTCGGCGGAGCGGCCCTCTGGATCGGCGGGCTGGCTGCCATCGTGTTCGTCGGTCTCCGGTACGCGGCCACCGCCGACGTGATCCGGCGCTACTCGGAGATCGCGTTCTGGTGCTTCGCCGCCGTGGCGGTCTCCGGCCTCGTCAGCGCGTGGATCCGGATCGGCTCGCTCGACGGGCTGAGCACCGACTACGGGATCCTGCTCGTGGTCAAGGCCGCGCTGCTGATCGTCCTCGGCAGCCTCGGCTACCTGCACCGCAGCACCGTCGTCGCCCGGCTCTCCGCCGGGACCACCACGAGGAACGCGGCGATCGGCCTGTTCTGGCGGCTCGCGGCCGTCGAGGTGGGGGTGATGGGCGCCGTGTCGGGCGTGGCGGTCGCCCTCGGCTCCACCGCACCGCCCGTTCCCGACGAGGCCATCGCCGACCCGACCCCCGCCGAGCTCGTCACCGGCCACCCCCTGCCGCCCGAGCCCACCGCGCTGCGCTGGTTCACCGAGTTTCAGTGGGACGTCATCGTCGCGTTCGCGTGTGCTGCCGCCGTTCTCGTCTACGTGCGGTGGACGCTGCGGCTGCGGCGTCGGGGGGACGCCTGGCCCGTGGGCCGCACCATCTCGTGGTGCCTCGGCATAGTGGTCCTGTTCTGGGCCACCAACGGCGGTGCGGCCGCCTACGGGCACGTCCTGTTCAGCGCGCACATGGTGCAGCACATGGTCCTCGCGATGGTGGTGCCGCTGTTCCTCGTGCTGGCCGCACCGGTGACCCTGCTCGTCAGGGCCGTGCCCGCGCGCAAGGACGACTCCCGCGGGCCGCGCGAGTGGGTGCTGGCGCTGGTGCACTCCTCGATCGGCCGGTTCATGGCCAATCCCGTGGTCGCCGCCGTGCTCTTCGCGGGCGGGATGATCGTCTTCTACTTCACGCCCCTGTTCGAGCTCGCGCTGACCACCTACGCGGGCCACCTGTGGATGATCGCCCACTTCACGCTCGTCGGGTACCTCTTCGCGAACGCCCTGATCGGCGTCGACCCCGGGCCGTCCCGTCCCGGGTACCCGCTGCGGCTCGTGCTCCTGTTCGCCACCATGGCGTTCCACGCCTTCTTCGGCGTCACGCTGACCTCCGGCACCGCTCTGCTCGTGCCCGACTGGTTCGGGCTCATGGGCCGTCCGTGGGGACCCAGCGCCATCGAGGACCAGCAGAAGGGTGGCGCCGTCGCCTGGGGCATCGGTGAGCTGCCGACCCTGCTGCTCGCGGTCGGCGTGGCGATCTCCTGGGCGCGGTCCGACGCCCGTGAGGCCAAGCGGAACGACCGCAAGGCCGAGCGGGACGGCGACGCCGAGCTCGAGGCGTACAACAAGATGCTCGCCGAGAAGGCGAACGAGGCGACCAGGCACGGCGACTGACCTCTCCTCGTCCGGACCCCCTCGTCCGGTGGTGGGCGCGATCGTCGCGCCCGAACCGGGCGCGCGTTCGCAATAATCACGCCCACGACCAAGGGCTGGGCGTGATAGGTGTGGCGCGTGAGCGAATCTCCGCAGACCCCGTTCCACGACCTCGACCACTACATCGCGATCCCGCGTGTCGCCGGCCTCACGGCCAGCCAGGACGGCACGCGCCTCGTCGCCACCGTCCAGACGCTCGACGACGAGCGCACCGGCTACCGCACCGCCCTGTGGGAGGTGGACCCGGCGGGCGAGGTACCGGCGCGACGGCTCACCCGTTCCGCCAAGGGCGAGTCGGCCGCCGTCTTCACCCGGGCGGGCGACCTCCTCTTCACCTCGGCCAGGCCCGACCCGGACGGCAAGGAGGGCACCGAGCCGACGTCGGCCCTCTGGCTGCTGCCCGCTCGCGGCGGCGAGGCCCGGGTGGTCGCCGCCCCGCCGGGCGGCGTCTCCGGGGCGCTCACCGCCCGCGACGCCGACACGGTGAGCGTCGCCGCCTCCCTCCTGCCCTCCGCGAAGGGACTGGCGCAGGACACCGAGCTTCGCAAGGCCCGCAAGGACCACAAGGTCTCCGCGATCCTGCACACGGGCTACCCCGTCCGGTTCTGGGACCATGACCTCGGGCCCGACCAGGTACGGCGCCTCGCCGGTGACCTCGCGACCCTCGCGGACGAGCCGGCGTCGCCGCTGCCCGGTGCCGCCGAGGCGAAGGGTGAGACCCCGGACGAGGAGAACCCGTCGTCGGGCAAGCACCTCGACCTGCGCGACCTCACGGGCGCGGGCCGCCACCTCGAGGAGCACTCCGCGGACCTCTCCGCCGACGGCGCCACGCTGGTCACGACCTGGAACGTGCCCGACGCCGGTGCCGCCACCCGGAGCACGCTCGTCGTCGTCGACACGGCGACCGGTGACCGTCGGGTACTCGTCGACGACCCCGACGCTGACGCCGGCGGCCCGCGCATCTCGCCGGACGGCGCCTGGGTCGCCTACGTGACCGAGTCGATCTCGTCCCCGGACGAGGCACCGGTGATCCGCCTGGCCCTGGTGCCGACGGACGGCTCCGCGGAGCCGGTGGTCCTCGCGGACGACTGGGACCGCTGGCCCGGCCGGCCCACCTGGCTCCCGGACGGCAGCGGCCTCCTGGTCCAGGCCGACGACGACGGCCGCGGCCCGGTCTTCCTGCTCACGTTCTCCGGTGCGCTGCCCGGCAGCGACGTGCTCGTCGAGAAGCTGACCGCGGACGACGCGGTCTTCTCCGACCTCGCCGTCACGCCCGACGGTGCCACCGTGTTCGCACTGCGCACCTCCTACGCGGCCCCGGCCGAGCCGGTGCGGATCAACCTGGCGGGCTTCCTCGCCTCGGGCGCACCGGGGGAGCGGACGCCGGTCGCCGCGACCCTGCTGCGCTCACCGGTCGCGGCTCCCGCACTGCCTGGTCGGCTCACCGAGATCGAGACCACCACGGAGGACGGCTTCCGGGTGCGTGCCTGGCTGGCGCTGCCCGCCGACGCGGGCCCCGAGACCAAGGCCCCGCTCCTGCTGTGGATCCACGGCGGCCCGCTGGGCTCCTGGAACGCCTGGAGCTGGCGCTGGAACCCCTGGCTGATGGTGGCCCAGGGCTACGCGGTGCTGCTGCCCGACCCGGCGCTGTCGACCGGGTACGGCCAGGAGTTCGTCCAGCGTGGCTGGGGCGCCTGGGGCAAGGCGCCGTTCACCGACCTCATGGCGATCACGGACGCCGCCGAGGCGCTGCCCGAGATCGACGAGACACGCACGGCGGCCATGGGTGGCTCGTTCGGCGGGTACATGGCCAACTGGGTGGCCGGGCACACGGACCGCTTCAAGGCGGTGGTGACGCACGCGAGCCTGTGGGCTCTGGACCAGTTCGGTCCCACCACCGACGCGGGCTACTACTGGGCCCGCGAGATGACGCCGGAGATGGCATTGGAGAACAGCCCCCACCTGGCGGTGGGCGACATCCGCACCCCGATGCTCGTGATCCACGGCGACAAGGACTATCGCGTCCCGATCGGCGAGGGCCTGCGGCTGTGGTTCGAGCTGCTGACGAAGTCGGGCCTCCCGGCGTCGGACGACGGCGAGACCGTGCACCGGTTCCTGTACTACCCGGACGAGAACCACTGGGTGCTCACACCGCAGAACGCCAAGGTCTGGTACCAGGTGGTGTCGGCGTTCCTCGCCGACCAGGTGCTCGGCGAGACGCCGGAACTGCCGACGACCCTCGGCTGAGCAGGCGGGCATGCTGAGGTGGAGCGCCCCCGCGGCGCTCTGCCTCGGCTGCTGCTCTCAGCCCGCCCGGACGGCGCCCACGACGCGCACGCGTACCGCTACGTCGTTGATCTCCTCGGGCACCTTGTCCACGAGGCCAGGGTCGGTCACGTTCACCTGGAGCACCCAGCTTCCACCGGGGCCCGTCACCTGCTCGACCGAGACCTCCTCGGCGAGCACCTCGACCGGCGATCCACCGGACGTGCCGGGTTCTGCGTGCTTCCGTGCTGGGTACTCGCGCACGGGCTGCCCGAGGGACGTCGTGAACTCAGGGGCGACGCCAACGCCGATCACGCCGTCAAGCCCGGTCACTTTTTCCCGCAATGCGGCTTTTGCCGACCGAGCCTCGTCGAGTGTTGCCATCCCGATCACCTCCTGGTCATCCATTGTGTCCCCCGTGTCTACCCCCTTGCATGTGGT
Organism: Promicromonospora iranensis; assembly: GCF_028994775.1. GTDB lineage: Bacteria > Actinomycetota > Actinomycetes > Actinomycetales > Cellulomonadaceae > Promicromonospora > Promicromonospora iranensis_A. The sequence continues at coordinate 316,689 of NZ_JAJQMN010000009.1, forward strand.
TCGGGGACGGCCGAACACCTCCTTGCGCACCCACAGGTGGTTTCGCAGGTCAGCCGGGTTTCGGGGCGCGACGCGCCGTCCGGACACGCCCGTGCTCCAGCCGTCCGGAACGACACGCCCGGCGCTGGAAACGCTGGTGCGCATACCGAACGTCACTCGAATGCGGGCATTCTGCACCCGGATGCATGCATCCTTTCGCAGACGTGTGCACCGGTCACTCGAACGCGCCCTGCTGCTCCCGGGCCAGCTCGACCCCCAGGATCTCGAGCACGTGATCGATCGGGTTGGCGTACGTGAGCCCCTTGCCGCTGTGCCCGCCGGACTCCGACCCGGCGAAGAGGAGGCCGAGCGCCACGCCGTCCTCCCGGTACACGAGGGCTCCCGAGTCGCCGCCACGCGAGAACGGTTCGTCGTCGAGGCTCTCGATCTCGATCTGGTCGTCGAAGCTGAGCGCACCGAGGTCCTCGTAGCCCACGATGACGTCGTCGAGCTCGATGGCGGTGACCCGGCCACGCGTGACCGACGTCGTGCGGCCCACCTTGCCGACGGTCTCGCCGCCGAGCGCTCGCGCCGTCTTCACCACACGGCCCACGGGGTACTCGAAGTCGACCGGGACCCGGTCGAGACGCGCGATCGCGGCGTCCGTGAAGGCGGGCTCGAACGTGTCCAGGTCCACCACCTGTGTCAGCTCGCCGATCCGGTCGCCCGGCGCCAGGCCGCCGTCGGCGGGGCCGGGCTGCAGGACGATGTCGCCCGGCCGGGCCTCGGGCGATCCGGCCAGCACGTGGTAGTTCGACAGCGCGTACAGCTGGCTGTCCCCGGCGCGGCCGCCGCCACCGTTCGCGCGGGTCACGAACGCCCCGAGGGTGCCCGCCGTGACCCCCACGTGGCCGATGGAGATGCCGGGCCGCAGCGGACGGCGCCGGTCCGTGTCGCCGTCGGCCTGCGACGTCGGTGCGGGCGGACGCGGGCCGAGCTCGCTCACGGGGCGGATACGCCCGGTGCGCCGTACGTCGACGTCGGGCCCCACCTCGGCTGAGACCTTGCGCACGATCGAGCGGGCCCGCGGGATCCCGAGGCGATAGCGGACGGCGATGCCGAAGCCGCCCTCGGCCTGGGGCACGAGGCCGAGGGCGAGCGTGGGAGCGCGTACGACGTCGGCAGCCTCCGACACCGTCCGACCGCCCAGTGACCGCGGTGTCGCCACGACTCCATGCTTCTCGGCGAGCTCTCTGGCGAAGGCTGCGAGCTGCTCCTTCATCTTCCTGGCCTGGTCGCGGTCCATGCCCTGATCCTCTCCTCACCCACCAACACACACGGCACCCACGGTGGCGACACGCCGGTCTGTCCCAGAAAGTCATCCGATAGGCGGATATCGCCCCGCCAGGTTTGCGCGGTACGTTCCTCTGCTACACCCAACCATGGCCGGGTGAAAGCCAGGAAGACCTGGGATGTCACAAAACATCCTCGGATGACCTCCTGAATCGTTGGCGGCGCCCGTTCCGGGCGCCGGAGAACACGGAACGGCGAGAATGATCGGGACGATGGACGAGACGCGGAGCGTGCGGGTGACGCGCGCCGACGTGCGCGAGGCGCTCATGTGGGCCCTCGAGCGGGACCGCCCCGCTCTGCTCGCGCACCGGGCTGCCGTGCACTCCAGCAAGAGCGAACTCACGCGTCGGCGGGCCGACAAGGCCCTGGTCGCGCAGTGGCGTGCCCGTAGGCCGGACAGCGGCAAGGACAGCGCACCCCGGGAGTGACAATGGGCCGGTGAGTACAGGAGTCCAGAACCTTCCCCGGGTCCGTGCGTCCGAGCTCGTCGGGCGCGGCTGGTTGAACACCGGCGGCCGCAGCGTCACGCTCTCCGAGCTGCGCGGCAAGGTCGTCGTGCTCGACTTCTGGACCTTCTGCTGTATCAACTGCCTGCACGTCCTCGACGAGCTGCGCGAGGTCGAGGAGCAGCACCGCGACGAGCTGGTGATCGTGGGCGTGCACTCGCCGAAGTTCGAGCACGAGGCCGACCCGGACGCGCTCGCCGCGGCGGTCGAGCGGTACGAGGTGCGGCACCCGGTCCTGGACGACCCGGATCTGGTCACCTGGGGCGCGTACACGGCACGTGCCTGGCCCACGCTCGTGGTCATCGACCCCGAGGGCTACATCGTGGCGCAGATGGCGGGCGAGGGGCACGGCTCCGCGATCGCGGCGCTCGTGACCGACCTGATTGCCGAGCACTCCGCGAAGGGCACGCTGTACCGGGGCTCCGGGCCGTACGTGCCGCCCGCACCGGTGTCGGGCACGCTGCGGTTCCCTGCCAAAGCCCTCGTTCTGCCGGGCGGCAACCTCCTCGTCGCGGACGCCGGGCACCACTCGCTGGCCGAGCTCGCGCCCGACGGCGAGACGCTCGTGCGGCGGATCGGCTCCGGCGAGCGCGGGCTGGTCGACGGCGGGCCGGACGAGGCACGGTTCTCGGAGCCCAACGGGCTGTGCCTGGTGCCGGACGAGCTGCGCACCCCACTCGGCTACGACGTCGTGGTCGCCGACACGGTGAACCACGCCCTGCGTGGTGTCCGGATCGCCGACGGCGTCGTGGTCACCCTGGCGGGGACGGGTCGGCAGTTCATGGTGGGCGGCCAGGAGAACGTGCTGCGCTCCGGTCATGTCGACGAGAGCCCGGTGGTACCCGGTGCCCGGCTCGTCCCGGAGGTGAACGGTCCTGCTCTGCCGTTCGACTCCAGCGAGGACTATCCCGCGCGCATCGTGAACCTCTCCTCGCCGTGGGACGTCGAGTGGTCGCCAGAGCTCGGAGCCTTCGTCGCGGCCATGGCCGGCAACCACACGCTCTGGGCGTTCGATCCTGTCGCACGCGAGGGGCACGGGAGCGTCCGCCTCCTCGCCGGAACCATGAACGAGGGACTCGAGGACGGGCCGGGCACCGCGGCCTGGTTCGCGCAGCCGTCCGGGCTCGCACGGGCCGCGGACGGGACGATCTGGCTCGCGGACGCGGAGACGTCGACGCTGCGCCGGATCCTCCCGGAAGGCGGCGACGGTGTGGAGATGCGGACCGCCGTCGGCCAAGGCCTCTTCGACTTCGGCCACCGGGACGGCGCCGCCGACCAGGCGCTGCTGCAGCACCCGCTCGGGGTCGCCACCCTGCCCGACGGCTCCGTCGTCGTCGCCGACACGTACAACGGCGCGCTGCGCCGGTACGACCCGGCCACCGCCGAGGTGACGACCCTGGCCAAGGACCTGGCGGAGCCGTCGGACGTGCTCGTCGAGGTCGCGGACGATGCCGTGCACCTGGTCGTCGTGGAGTCGGCGGCCCACCGCCTCACCCGCGTGGCGCTCCCGGCGAGCCTGGCGGGCGAGGTGCTCGACGGCGGCGCGCACCGGGTCGCCCGGCCCGCCACCGACGTCGGCGCCGGTCCGCTCCGGCTGGACGTGCCGTTCGCTCCGGCACCGGGTCAGAAGCTCGACGACCGCTGGGGACCGTCGACGTCGCTCCAGGTCAGCGCCACTCCGCCGGAGCTGCTGCTGTCGGGGGCGGGGAGCGGAACCGACCTGTTCCGGGACCTCGTGATCAACCCCGAGGTGACCGAGGGTGTGCTGCACGTGACCGCCAAGGCGGCGTCGTGCGACGAGGTGCCCCTGCTACCGAACGGCGAGCCGGATCCTGGCGTGTTCCCGGCCTGCCACCTCGCCCAGCAGGACTGGGGCGTCCCGGTCCGGGTGGTGCCGGACGGGGACGCCGGGCTCACGCTCCCGCTCCGCGGCTGACTCAGGCGGCCAGGACCCCGGGCAGCTCGCTCAGCGAGTTGATCACCGTCGTCCGTGCGGCCTCCGCGCGGAGCGCGTGCAGATAGCCCCACGGGCCACGGCGGAGCAGGATCGGCCGCATCCCTGCCTCCGCGGCAGGCAGCACGTCGTTGTCGAGCCGGTCACCGACGTAGGCGATCTCCTCGGGCGCCACACCCGACAGCTCGGCGACGCGCGCGAAGAACTCGGGGTCCGGCTTCTGCACGCCCCATTCGTCAGAGGTCCGGATCGCGCTCGCGGGCAGGTCCATCGCCTCCAGTGCGGCGCGTGCCTCGGGCGGCTGGTTGCCCGCGATGACGACGTCGAGGCCCGCCTCCCGGAGCGCCGTCAGGGCGGGCCGGACGTCGGGGTACAGGTCGTCGGCGTCGAACCCGTTGCGCAGGCCCGCCGGGTCGTCCTGGGCCCACCGGGCGATCTCGGCCTCGACGTCCAGTCCCGGGCGCACCATCTCGAACGCGTCCCGGTGCGGCAGGTCGAGCGCGGCGCAGCCGCCCAGCAGGCCGAGGAACGTGAGCGGCGGGACGCCGAGCCGCTCGGCCCACCGGAGCCAGATCCGGGACTCGTCCACGAGCGTCTCACCGACGTCGAACACCACCGTGCGCACCATGCCCCCGACCCTAGGACGCATGCCGCCGAACAGGGTAACCGTCGCCGTGGACCGAGATCAGGGCAGGCGGAACAGCGCGTCGCCGGCCTGCACCCGCGCCCCCGGACGGACCAGCTCCTCGAGCCCGCGGGGGCCGAGGTCCAGGGCGACGACCGGTACGAGGGGCGAGCGACCGCCGTCGGACACCTCGGTAGGGGACCAGGCGACCAGCTCCTGGCCGGCCACGACGGTGTCGCCCTCCGCGACGAGCAGGTCGAAGCCCGCGCCCTTGAGCTGGACCGTGTCGATGCCGAGATGCACCAGGACACCCCGACCGGCGGCCGGTCCGGACCGCGCCGTCGGCTCGGGAGGGGCTTGTGGCTCGGCAGCCGCCGGCGGCTCGGCGGGTGGGGCCAGCAGCACGAAGGCGTGGGGGTGCAGCTTGACCACCACTCCGGCGCACGGTGCGACCACCCGCCCACCGAGCTCGGGGTCCGGGTCGATCGCGAGCCCGGGGCCGACGATGCTCTCTGCGAAGACTGGATCGGGCACGTCGCGCATCGCGACGACCCGTCCGACGACGGGGGATCCGACGATCAGGGCCTCGGCCATGGGGTCATCTTGTCAGACCGCGGACTCCTTCGAGGGCGACCCTTTGCCTGCACCCGGCCGGGCGTCCGTGCTCCCCGCGGTCCTCCGGGGTACCGGCCCTTCCGACCAGCCGGAACCTCGCTCGTCGGGGCGCTCGCGTGTAACGTTCCCAGCGCACTCGACGACGAGCCTTTGGGGGAGCGTACGGATGACGAGCGAGAGGCTCACGGGGGTTCCGGCGAGCCCTGGGCGCGCAGCGGGACCGGTGGTCCGGATGCCGGCCCGCGTGCCCGAGCCGAGGACGACCCGCCTGTCGGGTTCGGCCGACGAAGCCGTTCGCGCTGTCGAGGAGGCCGCCGCCCAGGTGGAGGCTGACCTGGCGGAGCGGGCGAGCCGAGCCTCGGGAACCGCGGCGGACGTGCTCGCGGTCACCGCCGCCATGGCCGCCGACCCGACCCTCGCCGCGGGCGCCGCGCGCCGGGTCCGGGAGGACCGGCTCACCCCTGAACGCGCGGTGTGGGACGCGGCGGGCTCGGTGGCGACGCAGCTCGAGGCGCTCGGCCCACCCATGTCAGAACGCGCCCGCGACGTCCGGGACGTCCGGGACCGCATCGTCGCGGCGCTCACGGGCGCGGCCCCGCCCGGCGTCCCCGATCCCGGCCACCCCTTCGTGCTCGTCGCGAGCGACCTCGCTCCCGCGGACACCGCGATGCTCGACCCGGCAGTGGTGACCGCGGTCGTCACGGCCCGCGGCGGACCGACCTCGCACATGGCGATCCTCGCCCGCGCCCTCGGCATCCCCGCGGTCGTGGCACTGCCCGGTGCGGGGAACCTCACCGACGGCGAGGAGGTGGTGGTCGACGGCACCATCGGCACCGTCCTGCGGACGCCGTCCCCGGCGGACGTGGAAGGCGCCCGACGCCGGATCACCGACGCCACCTTCGACGGCCGTGGCGTCACCCGCGACGGGTCCGAGGTGGAGCTGGTGGCGAATGTCGCGGACCCCGCGGCGGCCCAGGCCGCCGCTGCCGCGGGCGCACGGGGCGTCGGCCTGTTCCGCACCGAGTTCTGCTTCCTCGGGCGGGGCGAGGAGCCCAGCGTCGAGGAGCAGGTGACCGCGTACCGGGCGGTCCTGTCCCACTTCCCGGGTCGTCGGGTGGTCGTCCGCACGCTCGACGCCGGTGCCGACAAGCCGCTCCGCTTCCTCACCCCGGACCACGAGGACAACCCCGCGCTCGGGGTGCGCGGTCTGCGCACCGCCGTCGCGCACCCCGACGTGCTGGACCGCCAGCTGGACGCGATAGCCCAGGCCGCCGCGGCCGAGACGGCCGAGGTCTGGGTGATGGCGCCGATGGTGGCGACGGTGGACGAGGCGCGCGACTTCGCGGCCGCCTGCGCGGCGCACGCCCTGGAGCAGTCGGGCGTGATGATCGAGACGCCCGCCGCCGCGCTCCAGGCGCGCCACGTGCTGGCGGAGGTGTCGTTCGCGAGCCTCGGCACCAACGACCTCACCCAGTACACGATGGCGGCGGACCGCGACCTGGCCGGCGTCGCCGCGCTGTCGACGCCCTGGCAGCCGGCCGTCCTGGAGCTCGTCCGGGTGGCGTGTGAGGGCGGTGCGATGCATGGTGCTCCCGTGGGCGTGTGCGGTGAGGCAGCGGCTGACCCGTTGCTCGCCCCCGTCCTGGTGGGGTTGGGCGTAACGTCACTGTCCATGACGCCCCGCGCACTGGCCGACGTCGCGAGCACGTTGGCAGGCGTGTCCCGCAACGAGTGCGTGGAGCTGGCACGGACCGTGCTCGACTGCTCGACGGCACAGGCGGCGCGCGCCGTCATGCAGGAACGTCTGCTCGCCTGAACCCCATCTGAACCCACTGGTCACATCACAGTCACGTAGGCGCTTTAAGGTGGCCCGCATGCCCGAATCGATCCGGACCGAACCGCACGAGCCGGCCGCACCCGAGGTGCAGGTCACGCTCTCGACGGCGTCGGTCTTCCCACGCCGTGTGCCGCTGGCCTTCGAGGCGGCCGCGGAGCTCGGCTACGACGGGGTCGAGGTCATGATCTGGTCCGAGGAGGTCACCCAGAATCCTCGTTCCCTCGCCAAGCTGTCCGCCGACACGGGCATGCCCGTGCGCTCGGTGCACGCGCCGACGCTGCTGGTGAGCCAGCGGGTCTGGGGCCGCTCCCCGGTGGCGAAGCTCGAACGGACCGCGGAGATGGCCCTCGAGCTCGGTGCGGGCACCGTCGTGGTGCACCCGCCGTTCCGCTGGCAGTACAAGTACGCGCGGCAGTTCCAGGACCAGGTGCGCGCGCTGAGCGAGACGACGGGCATCACGATCGCCGTCGAGAACATGTACCCGTGGCGTGGCGGCAAGCGGGAGTTCCAGGCGTACCTGCCCGGCTGGGACCCGGCGGAGCACGACTACGACGCCGTCACGCTCGACCTGTCGCACGCCAGCGTGGCGCAGCAGGACGCGCTGATGCTCCTGGACACGTTCGGCGACCGCCTCCGGCACGTGCACCTCGCGGACGGCAACCACGGCCCCCGGGACGAGCACCTGGTTCCCGGTCGCGGCAGCATGCAGGCCGAGAAGGTGCTCCAGGAACTGGTCGCCCGCGGCTGGAGCGGCGACGTCTGCGTGGAGATCTCCACCCGGGCGGCCCGCACGGCTGCCGAGCGTCACGACGACCTGGCCGCGTCGCTGCAGTTCGCGCGCGCCTACCTGTCGCCGACGCCGCACGAGTTCCACACCCCGCCGGGGGCTAACCACCGTCCGCACGACGCCTGGTGACGAGTTGTGTGATCCTGCTCTCGAAAGGGTTCGATTCTGCGCCTCGGCGTGGCTAGACTGGGCCACTGTCGAGAACGTACGGCGCGGCGATCTGCCGCAGGGACCAAGGAGGTGGCGCGCATGACCCGCAGCGAGCCTCCGAGTAGTCCGAACCGCAGCTGAGCTGACGGTTCCCTCCCGCGTGTTCGCGGGTTCTCGCGCACCGGTGCGCTCCGCCCTTCCCGGGGCGTGAGGTCCACCGGTCGTTCGGCCGTCTCTGCTGCGGTGTCCGTTCGCAGTCCTTTTCCTGCGCTCGACCCCAGGAGTTCCCCATGGCTACGTTCCTGCCCTCCCGCCCCTCCCGTCCGCTGCTGGGCGCCCTGCGCCCGCGCCGCGCCGTCGATGTCGTGCCCGACGTCGCCCCGCGTCCCGCCGCGCCCGCGCCCCGCTCGGCGGTGGTCGCCGCCGCGATCTACGACGACGGCATCCGCAGGGCCGGCTACGACAACCTCGCGGAGACGTTCAGCGCGCTCCGCTCCCGGCCCGGTGGCATGGCCTGGATCGGGCTGGAACGGCCGGACGAGTCCGAGCTGACATCGCTCGCGCGGGAGTTCGACCTGCACCCGCTCGCCATCGAGGACGCCATCCAGGCGCACCAGCGGCCCAAGATCGAGCGCTACGGCGACACCCTCTTCGTGGTGCTCCGGGCGGCTCGCTACCTGGACGACGCCGAGGAGGTCGAGTTCGGCGAGCTGCACGTCTTCGTGGGCCCCGACTTCGTGGTGACCGTGCGGCACGGCGCCTCGCCCGACCTGGCGGCCGTGCGGAGCCGTCTGGAGTCCGACCGCGAGATGCTCTCCCGCGGGCCGGAGGCCGTCCTGTACGCGATCCTCGACAGCGTCGTGGACGGGTACGCGCCGGTCGTCGCCGGACTGGACCACGACATCGACGAGATCGAGTCCGACGTCTGGGGCGGTGCCCCTGACGTGTCACGGCGCATCTACGAGCTGTCCCGCGAGGTCATCGACTTCCAGCGCGCGGTGCGGCCCGAGCAGGGCCTCTGCGCCTCGCTCGCCAAGGGCGCGGACAAGTACGGCGTGGACCCGGAGCTGCAGGCCTACCTGCGCGACGTCGCGGACCACCTCACCGAGGCCGCCGACCGCATCGAGGTCTTCCGGGCCGCGCTGCGCGACATCCTCACCGTGGCCGCCACGCTCGTCGCACAGCGGCAGAACGAGGAGATGAAGCACCTGTCGGAGGTCAGCATCCGGCAGGGCGAGGAGGTCAAGAAGATCTCGGGCTGGGCGGCCATCCTGTTCGCCCCGACGCTCGTCGGCACCGTCTACGGCATGAACTTCGACGTCATGCCGGAGCTCGACTGGGCGTACGGCTACCCGGCGGCGCTCGTCGCGATGCTGGCCGTGAGCGTCGGCCTCTTCGGCGTCTTCCGTTGGAAGCGCTGGATCTAGCGCACCTTTCCTGGTTGTGGGCGCGACCGTTGCGACGACGTGCCCGCTGTCGGCGCGATGATCGCGCCCACAACCAGGGGGACCAGGCCGGGAGGATCAGGCCGGGACGGGTTCCGGTACGCGTGCGCCGACCGCGCGCAGCACGAACGACTCCGCGGCGCGGATGGTGCGTTCGCGAGCCGCGGGCTCGTCGGGGATGAGCCGGCCGGACAGGCAGGCGTTGACGAGGTGCACCGTCGGCTCGATGTCCTGGGGCGGGAACGTCCCCGCATCGATCCCCGCGGCGAGGATCCGACGGAGGATCGCCTCCACGATGTCGGCGTGCTCGCGCAGCCGCTGCTGCGTGGCACGGGACAGGACCGTACGCAGGTCCGGGCCTGGGGCGAGATGGAAGACGCGAGTGAGCTGAGCCTGCTGGCGGATGTAGGTACGCAGCTGTTCCACCGGGTCGTCCACGCCGTCGAGCGCTCGCTCCAGGGTGTGGGCGTACTGCTCGGTCTCATGCGTGATGAACCCGAGGAGCAGCGCTTCCTTGTCGTGGAAGTGGTTGTAGACGGCAGTCCGGCCGACGTGCGCCGCCGCGGCGATGTCGGCCAGCGTGATGGTGTCGAACCCGCGCTCCGCCATGAGGGTGGACAGAGCGGTGAACAGCTTGTGCCTGGTCATCTGGCGGTGCTCGTGCAGGCTCTTGCCGATGATCTTGGGCATGCTGACATCATATGCACGAGTCGTCAGGTAACTGGAACGCCGGATCGCGGCCCGGCCGCGAGCGGCGCGGCGGCGGAGCCCGGCCTTGTGGCGAAGATGACGTTAAGTCGACCTACGCGGTCTTTGCAGCGGTTGAACGACGCGTCGTTCGCCTGGTTGCACTGAGACTCAGTCGCCAATGAATATCCAAAGGCATGCATATTGGGTCGCGTCGAAATAAGGATCGTCAGGTGGCTTAATGGCCTACGCCTGGTGTCACGAGCGTGTTTCCTCTTTGTAACATGCCTGCATCATGGCTGAAAGTGACCGGCAGTAAAGTGCTTCGCATGACATTTCTGGCGGGTGTGATTCCAGCGGAACACGCCTCGGGCCACATTCTGATCCTGCCCAGCACGAACGGCCCCGTCGCGGTCAGCGAGCTTGCTGCCGCGTGGTTCTCCGATATCGAGTGGCTCCGAGAACCGACCCGCACGTCGAGCTCTCGACGGATGGCCGGTGCCCGGTTCCGGGGTATGGCGCAACCTGACGCGCTTGTCGCCGGTGTCATGCGGCTGGGTGAGGATCACGTGGCGACCGGCCCGTTCGAGGTCGGCGAGGCGCAGCTCGCGGAGCTCCGGATCTCCGCCGCGAAGGCGGAGGCGTACTCGGTGTCCCGCGCGGACGGCCTCCGGGACGTCCGCGGCGCGGCCCCGACGTCGTACGACGACCGGGACGGCATCGCGCGCGCCTTCCCTCACTCGTTGCCGCAGGGTGAGGAGCTGCGCATCGTGCAGTGGATGGTCGCGGCGGCACGCAAGTCGGGTGGCGGCGTGCTCGCGGACGGCAGGCAGCCACTGGTTCCCGACCCTGCGGCGTCGGTCAACCTGGCGCTCTACGCGGCGCACGCACTCCTGCCTGGTGACGTGCTGCCGATGCTTCGGTCGCTCATCGCCACCGCGGACGTCTCCGCCGAGCAGATGACGCCCGACGGGTCGCCCCGCTACACCCTCGCCGGCAGCACCGCGTACGACGGCTCGTTGGTCATCGACATGGAGCGTGTCGACCGGGTGCCGCGCGCGCTCGGCTCGTTGGACTGGCGCAGCTACGGCCCGTTCGCCTACCGCATGAGCTGGGTCCCTGCCGATCCCTACGAGCTGGAGCTCGAGCAGGCGTCCGGGCTGCACGTGATTGCCCGGGCTCGCATGCGCGCCTCGCTCGCCCGCCTCGCGGTGGCGATCCAGAGCCGCATCGGGGGAATCCTCGTGGACGACGGCGGCTTCATCGCCGTGCCGGAGGAGCTCGACGGGCGCAACGACTCGACAGCGGGCGGCGCCCCCGGATCACGCGCCTGGGTGTGATCAGCTTTTCGGTTATCCACAGATTTTGTCCACAGCCCTGTGGGTGATGTGGGAATTCCGGGGCTGTTCCTGTGGACAGAACTGTGGGCGAAGATCGGGTGAAAATTACAACGGTGGAGCGGTTGCCGCCCTTACGACACGCGGATAGAAACGAGGCAATGGTTCGACGATTCGGGTGCAGATTCGGTGCGCTGCAGCAGTACCGACCGGCCTGGACATCGGACACATGGTTGACCGGAGAACGACAGGGCATCCCGTGCCGCGGTACGGGCTGTGGATGACGCCACAGGTTCTTGTACGGGGCCGGAAGACCGCCCGCGTCCGAACGTCCGTGGAGAACAGGCCTGGTGCTCCAGGTCTGACGGACGGTTCGGGGTCGTGACGTCGACACGGCGCTCTGGTCCTCACCGAAGGCGGACCACGGGTACGCGGTGATGCCAGGGCCCCCGGCCTGCCCCGGGGGCCCTGGCTTGCCCGCCGGACGGCCCGTCCCCGGGGTCCTGGGCCCGGCTCCCCACCTGGATCTAGGCTCTGCCCATGAGCAACCTCGAGACCCGGCCGGCCGAGCAGGTCTGCACCGCCGGCGAGCAGGGTGACGGCATCGAGCTCCTCGCCCCGCGGGAGGTACCGCTGGGCGGGCCGCGGGCGATGAACGTGCGGCGCACCATCCCGCAGCGCGCCAGGTCTCTCGTGGGGGCATGGTGCTTCAGCGACCACTACGGTCCCGACGACGTCTCGTCCAGCGCGGGCATGCAGGTCCCGCCCCACCCGCACACCGGGCTCCAGACGGTGAGCTGGCTCTTCGAGGGCGAGATCCTGCACCGCGACTCCGTGGGGTCGCTGCAGACGGTCCGACCAGGCGAGCTGAACCTCATGACGGCTGGGGTGGGCATCTCGCACTCGGAGGAGTCGCCGGCGGAGGGGCGCCCGCCCCTGCTGCACGGTGTGCAGCTGTGGACGGCGCTGCCGGGGGTGGCCCTGGGGATCGACCCGCACTTCGAGCACCACGGCGACCTTCCGGTGGCACGGCACGACGGCGCCGTCGTGCAGGTGTTCATCGGACGCCTGGCGGTGGCCGGCGAGGAGCTGGACTCGCCCGCGACGACGTACACGCCGCTCGTGGGGGCGCAGATCGACCTGGAGCCCGGTGCGGAGATCCGGCTCGACGTGGACCCGGGGCACGAGCACGCTTTGCTCGTGGACTCCGGCGACGTGACGTTCGAGGGGTCAGCGGTGCCGCGGTACAGCCTCGGCTACGTCGCGCCCGGACGGTCCGCCGTCGTGGTGCGCGCCGCGGGGGGTGCGCCGGCGCGAGCGGTCCTGATCGGCGGCCTGCCCTTCGCCGAGGACGTCATCATGTGGTGGAACTTCATGGGCCGCACGCACGAGGACATCGTCAGGGCTCGCGCCGACTGGATGGCTCTCGTCGCGGAGCTCGGGCCGGAGAGTGGCTCCGGGGCGGCCGGCGCGACGGGATATACCGGCGGCGCCGCCGGGCGCCGCTTCGGCCAGGTGCAGGGCTATCCGGCCGGGCCCTTGCGTGCGCCCGCCCTGCCGGACCTCCGCCTGAAGCCCCGGGCGCGGCCGGGGCAGAGCTGATCGGGCCCGCCGGGCCGGGGCCTGACAGGCCGTCGCTGACGGGCCGGGTTCAGTCGATGTCGTACCGGAGCATGAACTCGCCGGCGTCGAGCACCACGTAGCTCACCTCGACAGGGGTGTCGTCCTGCGTGAACGCGGTGCGCGTGACGGCCAGCACCGGCGTTCCGGGTTCGATCCGCAGCTCCTCGATCTCCTCGATCGTCGGCATCCGGCCCACCACGTCCTCACGGAACCGCACCGGCGCGTGGCCGGCCTCGGTGAGACGTGCGTGCGTACCGCCCGGCCCGACCTGCTGCTCCGCGATCGGTGTCCCGGCCGCGATCGACGCGGGCAGGTAGGACGTGGCGAACAGCACGGGCTTGCGCTCCCGCAGGTGCAGCCGCTCGCGCACGGTCACCTTGTCACCCTCGGCGAGGCCGAGCGCCGTCCGGACCTTCTCGGGCGCGTCGGCCTCCGCCGTGACGGCCAGCGTTCGGACGGTGAGCCCCGCGCCGGTCTCGTCGATCTCGGCGGTCACCGTGGACTCGTCAGTCTGGCCGCCGGTGGTGTCCCGCACGATCGGCTCGAAGGCACGCACGAACACGCCGGAGCCGTGCCGTGTCACGGTCAGCCCCTCGTCCTTGAGCATGGACAGCCCGTGGCGCGCGGTCATGCGCGCCACGCCGTAGTTCGACATGAGCGCTGCTTCGCTCGGAAGGCGGTCGCCCGGTTTGTAGGTCCCGGAGCGGATCGCGGCACGAAGATCCTTGGCGATGCTTGCGGCAGTCACACGTCCCTCTCTAGACACGGAACCCACCTAACCCGCAGCCAGTGCGTATACGCAACTTTTCGGCGTAGCGGTTGCGGTGCCCAGTTCACCCGCAACAGGCTGTCTATGCGCCTAGAGGTAGGCGCGGAGAGGTGGGAGAGATGGCGACGATTGCGGGCAGCCTGGCCGATTCGGCGGCCGGTGCGGCGGACCTGCTGGCGGAGGTAGGGGACGCACGGATCAAGTGGGTCGAGGTGTTTCGCGACCATCTGGTCGTGCACCCGGCACGGCTGGCCGAGGGGGCGGAGATCGCGGAGCAGCTCGGGATCACCGTCGCGACGGACTACCCGGCGACCAAGCCGGGCTTCACGGTGTGGACCGGACGTTGGAACGGCATGGAGATGTTCGTCTACGCGGAGCTGCGGGGGACGGCGCGAGCGATCCGGGCGTGGCCGACATGACCGAGGGCTCCTGCGACGCGGGCCCGGCCGCCGAGGGCTGCCCGATGCCGGGTGCGCACCTCGCCGAGCTCGTCGGGGTCACCGCGCTGATCGCGCACATCTTCGACATCCACACGCTGGACGTCCGGGCGGGGGTGGACCACCTCGATCTTGAGGACGACGTGGTGGGCGTGCTCACGGTCGACGTCGTCGCTGCCCGGGTGCCCGACGCGGTGCGCCTCGCGGGAATGCTCCACCTGGCGGAACGGCAGGGACACCACGACGGCGAGGGCCCCCCGGTGTGGCGGTGCTGGAGCGGTTGGGTTCCCTCGTCCGAGCGCGGCCTGGCGGTCTCGCTGCATCTGACGGCGCCGGTGCGGGTGGTGCGGGCCTGAGCAGCGTCGGACGGGACGGGCACGTGCCTGGCGCGGGCCTGGCACGAGGACCGTGTCGGCGCTTGCCGAACGAAGAACGCCCCAGGTCGGGATCTGCATCCTGACCTGGGGCGTTGCTCTGGGGAGCGGGTGACGGGAATCGAACCCGCGCTATCAGCTTGGGAAGCTGAAGTTCTACCATTGAACTACACCCGCATCGTCCGGTTCTGCCGGGTATCTGCTGTTCGCGAAGCCCGCTAGGGTTCCGCAACAGCGCCCGTGAACCTGGCGCGCGACCCGATCATACCCAACCTCGCCCGGATGCCCGAACCGGATACGGAGCGAGTGTCGCCGAGCAGCCGGAGCAGCAGTGAGCGAGCACCCCAGCGAGAAGCCCACCGAGCCCATCTACCAGGAGACGAAGCGGCTGCCACCACGCGCACCGAGCCCGTCAAAGCCCCCGCCGCCGCCGGGCGAGACCCGCGCCATGAAGACCCCCGGAGGCAAGATCCCGGGAGGCGGTCCGGCGAACTACCAGCAGCAGTACGACTACGACCGCCCTACGCCGCCGGTGGAGCACGTGCCGGGGCACAAGTCCCGGATCACCGCGGGTCTTCTCGGGATCCTGCTGGGCGTCGTCGGAGCGCACCGGTTCTACCTGGGCTACAAGGGCCTCGGCTGGATCATGCTGCTCATCACGGCGGTGTCACTGGGAAACGCGTGGTTCGTGCCGGCGATCTGGGGCGGCATCGAGGGAATCCTGTACCTCGTGATGCGCAAGGGCTACTGGTCGGTGGACGCGAAGCACAAGCCGCTGCAGTGGTGACCGTCGCCCGGTGACCGTTGCCCGGTGGCCCGGCACGGACACCCTGTAGCGGTGCCGCCGGGCCACGGGGCGGCATCGTCCCGTGGCGGCCAGTACCGTATCCGGGTGCTCCTCTCCGACCGCGATATCCGTGCCGAGCTCGAGGCCGACCGCGTAGTCCTCGACCCGTACGAACCGTCGATGCTGCAGCCGTCGAGCATCGACGTGCGCCTCGACAAGTACTTCCGGCTCTTCGACAACCACAAGTACCCGTTCATCGACCCCGCGACGGACCAGCCGGAGCTGACCCGCCTGGTGGAGGCGGACAACGACGAGGCGTTCGTGCTGCACCCCGGCGAGTTCGTGCTGGGCAGCACCTTCGAGGCGGTCACGCTGCCCGACGACGTCGCCGCCCGCCTCGAGGGCAAGTCCTCCCTCGGGCGGCTCGGCCTGCTGACCCACTCGACGGCCGGCTTCATCGACCCCGGATTCAGCGGGCACGTGACGCTGGAGCTGAGCAACGTCGCGACGCTGCCGATCAAGCTGTGGCCCGGCATGAAGATCGGGCAGATGTGCTTCTTCCGGTTGTCGTCGGCGTCGGAGCACCCGTACGGGTCCGACCTGTACGGCTCCCGTTACCAGGGTCAGCGCGGTCCGACAGCCTCCCGATCGTCGAAGAACTTCCACCGCACCGAGGTCTGATCGCAAGCGCTGGGCAGCGGCCTCGACGGGTGCCCACCGAGCGGTAGGCTCCCGGGTGCCCGGCGCGGACCGGGCATCCCCCCACGTCAGAAGGGACCCCGATGGCCGCTCCTCAGCTCCCGCTCTTGCCGCGCACGGCGGCGCAGGCACACCAGGCACGGCACGTACTGACCGTGCCCGGCGACGTGGAGCTGGACGAGATCGAGGTTCTCGCGCTCTCCCGCTTCTCGGCGACCCGCTGGGACGTCGTCCCCGCGGGCATCCTTCCGGGCAACGTGGCGGGCGCGCCGCAGGTGCGCCGCGCGCAGGGCAAGGAGGTCGGGGTGCTGCGGGTCTCGCGGCACGCTGTGATGAACGGCCCTTACCTGCCCGCGGGCGAGGGCTTCGACCTCGGTGTCCCGCCGGGAGCCGCGATGGCCTTCGACATCATCTGCCACCGGGAGCGCGGGGAGGTGCCGTTCCCCGCGGGTGACCGCGACGGCATCGGGCGCGCCTTCGCGGCCGGTATGCCCGAGCGCGAGGAGCGCCGGCTCGTCGAGTGGCTGGTCTCGGTGGCGCGCCGGCTCGGTGGTTCCCTCCGCCTGGACGTGGGCGGCATGTGGGACGCACCGGGTGGACCGACGGCACAACCGGGCGCCGGCGTGGTCCTCACCCCGGACGCCGGTGCCGCCATCGACATGACGGTCTACTCGGACGTCTGGCTCGACCCGCAGGCAGCGCACACCATCCTGCAGAAGGTTCACCCGCGTGCCCGCCTCCACATGGAGGGCAAGGAGTGGGGTGGCCCGCCACAGGGCATCGCCGACAAGCCGCTCTACCCCGGCGACCCCCTGGACCCCGAGCTGCGCAAGAAGCTGCACGCGGCCGCCGACGACTACGACATCAAGGCCCTCACGGGTCCGCGTGTCCTCGACGGGTACGGACTGATCGTCGACCTCGACGTCGACGGCATCGTCTCGGTGGAGATCTCCGGCGAGGAGAAGCTGCCGCGCCTGCTGCGCGGCCTGCCGTGGGCGGAGCAGGGCGCGGTGCGCTACTGGGTGCACTGGGAGCCGCACGACCTGGTGGAGTCGCAGCGTGAGTTCCCGTCCATGGAGCTACGAGTCGCGCGGAAGCGCGCGGCGGAGCTGGTGGCCCGGCTTGCCGGTGCCGTCCACGCCGCCGCGGGAGGCGAGATCGCCGACGAGGATGGCTTTCTGGTAGACCCCTCCGACCTCTGAGAGCCCCGGGCTTTACCCGCTGTGCCGGCCTCGTGCGGAGGCCCGGCACCGCGGTCGTGCCAGGACGGGCAGGTCAGAGGTACTGGCCGGGGGCCCGGCGTTCGCCACCCGGCTCGTCCTCGTGGCTGCCCGGCAGGGTGGGTCCGCCGGGGCCACCGGGACCGAACGCCCCGGAGCCGGGCGGCAGCGCACGGCGCATCTGCGAGAGCTGCGCCTGCGCCGCCATCTGCTGGGCCACGAGCGCCGTCTGGATACCGTGGAACAGGCCCTCGAGCCAGCCCACGAGCTGGGCCTGAGCGACCCGGAGCTCGGCGTCGGACGGTGCGGAGTCGTCGGAGAACGGCAGCGTGATCCGGTGCAGCTCGTCGACGAGATCGGGGGAGAGGCCGTCCTCGAGCTCGTGGATCGAGCGCTCGTGGATCTCGGCCAGGCGGGTACGGGCGGCCTCGTCCAGCGGCGCGTCACGTACCTCGTCGAGCAGCCGCTTGACCATGCCGCCGATGCGCATGACCTTGGCCGGCTCCTCCACCTGGCCCACGACGGCCTCGGCCTCGTCGACCTCTTCCTCGGCAGAGCCCTCGGGGCGGCGGTCCGGCGGCACCGCGGCACCGTCGGGCGTCACCACCTGGGGATGCACGGTGGACGGCCCGTCGGGGCGCCCGGACCGGTCCCGCTGGTCGGTGTTGTCGTCGTGTCGCTCGTCTGACGGGGGGTTGGCTCGCTCGTCGGTCATGGGTCCAGTCTTGCCCGGATTGCTTGTCGTCCGCATGGCAGCGACCGTGCGCGGTCGAAATTGTCGACCATGCCTATATATAGGCACGGGATGATCAGGGGAGCAGGAGAACTTTGCCGAAGGCCTCGCCCGACTCGAGCAGCTCGTGCGCGGACTGCGCCTCGGCGAACGGTATGCGGGCATGTATTACCGGCCGGACCCGCCCGTCCGCGACCAGCGGCCAGACGTGCTCCTCGGTGTCGGCGACGATGCGCGCCTTCTCGTCCGCCGGCCGCGACCTCAGCAGCGTTCCGGTGACGGTCCCGCGGCGGGCGAGAAGGTCGCTGAGGTCGAGCTCGCCCCGCCGCCCCTGCTGCATGCCGATGACGACCAGCCGGCCGTCCTGCGCCAACGCGCGGACGTTGTCGCCCAGCGCGCCGCCGCCGAGGAGGTCGAGCACGACGTCGGCCCCGCGGCCGTCCGTCGCCCGTCGCACCTCGTCGACGAAGTCCTTCTCCCGGTGGTCGATGACCAGGTCCGCCCCGAGCTCGGCGCACCGTGCGGTGCGCTCGGCGCCGCCGGCCGTCGTGGCGACACGTGCGCCGAGGGCCTTGGCGACCTGGATCGCGAAGCTGCCGATGCCGCCCGAGCCGCCATGGACCAGCACCCACTCGCCGGAACGCAGCCGGCCGACGTCGACGAGGTTGTTCCAGACCGTGCACGCGGCCTCGGGAAGTGCCGCCGCGTCGACCAGGTCGACGCCGTCGGGCACCGGGAGCACCTGCGTCTCGCGGACCACGACT
This sequence comes from Promicromonospora iranensis, assembly GCF_028994775.1. Taxonomy (GTDB): domain Bacteria; phylum Actinomycetota; class Actinomycetes; order Actinomycetales; family Cellulomonadaceae; genus Promicromonospora; species Promicromonospora iranensis_A. The sequence continues at coordinate 335,370 of NZ_JAJQMN010000009.1, forward strand.
TCCTCCGCATAACCGCCCCCTTCGAGGAGCGCGACGACCCGGTCACCGGCGCGCCAGCGCGACACGCCGTGTCCGACACGCTTCACAGTTCCTGATATCTCAAGACCTGGCCAGTCGGGCGCACCCGGCGGAGGGGGGTAGGATCCGGCCCGTTGGAGCAGGTCAGCACGGTTGACGCCGGCAGCGGCGACGGTGATCACCACGTCCCTTTGGCCAGCAATCGGGGGATTCAGGGAGGAAAGGGAGAGTTTCCCTGATGGGCCCGGTCCAGATATCGTGACGGCTCGCACATCGATGAAGCCTACTTCCGTACGGCCCGCGTTGGTCGCCAGCGGAAACCAGGTGCCGGTAACTTGTACGCAGCACCGAGGGATGCTCGGCGGGCACACGCACGCCACCCCCTTCCGGATCAGTGATGGAGAGAGGTACGCATGTTCCGCAGGTTGGGAGTGCGCGGGAAAGTTCTTGCGACCCTGGTCACGCCTGCCATCGTCCTGGTCATCGCAGCGGCGTACATCATCGGCCTGTCTGTGGTCGACGCGATGCGCGCGCAACAGACGAGTGATCTCGTCGCCGCGCTGAAGTACCAGGACGAGGCAGGAACGACGTTCGCGCAGGAACGGTCGTACAACATCGTGGCGATGATCGACGACGGTCCGTACGGTGACCAGGCCCGCCTCGCGCTGCTGCAGGGAACGCCGGAGATGGAGGAGGACGGCGTCACCCAGGCGACCAACAAGGACGGCACCCCGAAGTGGGCGGCCCCGGCGGCCCAGGCACAGACGATCAAGGCACTCGACGAGCGCGACGAGGCGCTGCTCGACATCGACATCTCGATGCTGGACCAGCGCGTCAAGAACGCCGTCGCGCAGACCATCGAGGACCGCGCGGCGATCACCGACGTGCAGAAGCAGGTCGCCGACGGGCGTCTCACGGAGCAGAGGGCGACCAAGGCCTACGGCGGGTACATCGACGGTGCCCTCGAGGTGATGGACGCCATCGCGGACACGTCCGAGGACCGCGATCTGGGCACCCGTCTCGAGGCGTACCACTCGATGGACGAGCTCATGCTCACGAACACCTACGAGCGCCCGGTCGTCTCCCTGGCCCTCGGCATCTTCACGCAGCACCCGCAGGGCGAGGAGGCAGCCCGGACCATGGCGCTGCGCGCCGCGGACCTGGTGAACCTGGGTGACCGTCAGTGGGACGAGACGCAGGACCTCTACGACCGCATCCCCGGTGACTACCAGGTCCCGGGCATGGACGGCGTCTACGGCACCGTCCGCGGCTACGTGGCGCGCGGCGATCTCGGCTCGATCCAGCCGGCCCAGATCGAGGCGTTCTCGAACGAGTCGGCCAAGTGGGTCGAGGAGGGGCGCATCGTCCGTGACGCGGTCCGCGAGGACGCCGCTGCCTTCGCGCAGGAGCAGGCCGACATCGCCGCGAACCGCGCCTACCTCACCGGTGGCATCGCGATCGCGGCCCTCGGCTTCTCGATCATCACGGCGCTCGTCATCGCCCGCCGCCTGGTCTCCCCGCTGCGTCGCCTGACCCAGGCCGCCGGCGTGGTCCGTGACCGCCTCCCCACCCTGGTGGAGCAGGTGTCGGTCCCCGGGCAGGGCCCGAGCATCGACCTCGACCCGATCACCGTCGAGTCGTCGGACGAGATCGGCCAGCTGGCCGCCGCCTTCAACGACGTCAACAGAACGACCATCGACGTCGCCCGCGAACAGGCGGCCCTCCGTGGCTCCATCGCGGAGATGTTCGTCAACGTGGCCCGGCGTGACCAGGTGCTGCTCAACCGGCAGCTCGCCTTCCTGGACGACCTCGAGCGTTCCGAGGAAGACCCGTCGACGCTGTCGAACCTGTTCCGTCTCGACCACCTCGCGACCCGGATGCGCCGCAACGCCGAGTCCCTCCTGGTGCTCGCGGGCATCGACTCCGGTCGTCGTGTCCGCCAGCCCATGCCGGTCTCCGACGTCATCCGTACGGCGTCCTCCGAGATCGAGCTGTACGACCGGGTGCGCCTGAACCTCGTCGTCGACCCGATGATGCTGGGCCACAACGCGCTGAACGCGGCGCACCTGCTGGCCGAGCTCCTCGAGAACGCGACGATGTTCTCCGAGCCCCACACGCCGGTCGAGGTCACCACGGCCCGTGACGAGCAGTTCGTCACCGTCGTGGTCCGCGACCACGGCCTGGGCATGAACCCCGACGAGGTGGCAGAGGCGAACCGTAAGGTGCTCAGCCACGCCGCGTCGGACGCCGTCGGTGCCCAGCGGCTCGGCCTCTACGTGGTCGGTCGTCTGTCCGACCGCCTCGGCGCCCAGGTCGAGTTCGGCGTGGGCGAGGGCGGCACGGGTACCGAGGTGACCGTCCGTTTCCCGGCGGTGCTGTTCATGCCGGACAACGCCATGCCGCTGCCGATGCCGACGGACCCGCTGGAGGCCAACACGCAGGCGGCCGCCTCGCAGTTCAACGGTGGTGTGGCCACCGGCCCGGGCACCGGTGCCATGCGGGGGGCGGGTGCACCCACCAACGGTTTCGGCTCGCCTGCCATCACGGCGGCGTCGCCGGCCACGACCTCCGTTCCGCAGCAGGGTGGCATGCCGGTACCGACCGGTACGTCCCAGATCGCCGCTGCCGCCTTCGCGGCGCAGCCGGCCCCTGTCGCGCAGCAGGTCGACATCAACGCCCTGACCGACGGCACGACGGCGCTCGGCCTGGCCCGACGCCGCAGCTCGACGGCGGCGCAGCCGATGGCCGAGACGACGCCTACGGGCTCGATCGTCCTGCCGGAGATCCAGACGCCGTCGCTCCCGCAGGAGTACCAGGGCGACGACAACGCGTGGGCCCCGCCGTCGAACGTGTCCGAGGGCAGCTCGCTCCCGAGCCGCCAGCGTGCACCGCAGCCGGAGGAGCCGGTCGCACCGGTCTTCGAGGACACGACGCCGGCAGCGGTGGACGTGGACCAGCGCAGCGCTCTCTTCTCGAGCTTCCGCTCCCTGAGCACGATCGATCCGGTCGACGGCGGCGGCACCCAGTCGCTGCAGCTCGACCCGGTGACGCAGGACCCGGCCGCGCTGCCCGGGATGTCGGACACCGACGTCATGCGGTTCCCTGCCGCGGGCGGCGCTCAGACGCCTCCCGCACAGGCACCGGCCCGGAGCTTCGGCGGTCCGTCGGAAGGCTTCGGCGGCCCGTACGAGGGTGATGGCGAGCAGTCGCAGGGCTTCGGGGCCGACGCGCCGCAGGGCCCGGACTCGTCGTACGAGGCGCTGCCCGCGTTCGAAGAGCTCATGGCGGATCTTCCGAGCCGTCGCTCGACCGGGTCGGGCACCCAGGGGGCCAAGCCGGCGCAGCAGAAGCGTGGGCTGTTCGGTCGCCGGCCGGGCCAGCCCGCCACCGGCGAGCTGCGCGCCTACCAGCCGCAGGAGCGTCCGGCGTCGCGTCCGATCCAGACCGTGAGCAGCCCCGTCGGCGGTGCGCCGACGTTCGGTGCTCCGAACGTGGAGACGCAGAGCTTCCAGGCGCAGAACTTCCAGGCGCCGAACTTCCAGGCGCCGAGCAGTCCGCCGCAGGACTTCCCGGCACCCCGCGCGCCGCAGGACTTCCAGACGCCGAACGCTCCGCAGAGCTCGCCGGCCCCGCAGCCGGCGAGCCCGATGACCGGAACCTTCCCGATCGCGGCTCCGGCGCAGGAGCAGCAGCCCCTGGCCGACCCGACCTACCAGCGGGGCTTCCAGGAGGGCTACCAGCGGGCGGTCCAGGAGTCGCTGACGTCGGCCATGCCGGCGGTGCCGAACGCACCGGCGGGTGGCACGGTCCCCCTGCCCACGCAGGCGCAGGCGGCCGTCCCGGCTCCGACCCAGAGCAGCAACCCGTTCGTCGACGCAGCGCCGCGTGCCGCTGCGCCCGCCCCCGCGCCGGCTCCCGAGCAGGCGCCCACCTCGTTCGCGTCGGCCCCGGCCACCCAGGCCGTGCCGATGGCGACCGCGCAGCAGCCCTTCGAGGCGCCCGCTCGTGAGTTCAGCGAGCCGTACCCGACCGGTGCTGTGTACGACCCGACGTATGGTTCGCCCGCGCCGCTCGCCAAGCGGGCTGCCGGCACGGACGGCGACGGCAAGGACCCGCTCGACCCGGAGTACGTGCGGGACTCGGTGGAGGCTCGATCGGAGTGGACCGCCTCGGCGGTTCTCTACGAGGAGATGACGAGCCTCCTTCGCCGAGGGGCTTTTCAGGAAGATGATGTGAAAGAGAGCGACTCGTACCGTCCGGCGGCCGTCAACACCGAGGTTGTGGGCGGCGGTCTGACCCGCCGCACGCGCGGTGCCTCGGGCACCGGGGCGGATCCCACCGTCGAGCGCCTCTCCGCTCGCATTGACCGTGATCCCGAGCAGCTCCGCTCACGACTCTCGGCATTCCAGTCGGCCACCGCCCGTGGCCGGTCGGAATCCGTTGACGAGGGTGGATCGGAGAACGAGAACGGCAAGAAGGCCGATGGGGACTCGACGTGGGCACCCTCGACCGTGAATCATGTCCCTGACTCAGCGCCGCAGTCGCGGTGACAAGCGCGTCTGTGGATTCTGACTAGGAGGAACAGAGAGTGACCCTCAGCACCGAAGCAACGAATTTCGGGTGGCTGCTCGACAACTTCGTGCGTACCGTTCCCGGCAGCCGCCACACGCTCGTCGTGTCGGCGGACGGCCTGCTCATGGCGATGTCCGACCAGCTGGACCGCACCAGCGGTGACCAGCTCGCGGCGATCGTTTCGGGTATGTCAAGCCTTACGCGTGGAGCTTCCAGGCAGCTCAACGGCGGTAATGTCCGTCAGGCAATCATCGAGATGGACAACGGCTTCCTTTTCCTGATGAATGTCTCGAACGGGTCTGTGCTCGGCGTGGTGGCGGAGGCTACGTGCGACATCGGTCTTATCGGCTACGAGATGGCTCTTCTGGTGTCCCGCACCGAGGCCACGCTCACGCCGCAGCTGATCTCGGAGATGCGTGGCAGCCTCCCGGTCGACGGGCAGACCCGAGCCGCCAGCGTGGGATGAGGACTCGACCATGACGTACGCACCTTTCGGTTCCCAGGGGCAGGGGGACGTCCGTGAGACGTCCACCGTGCGCCCCTACGCGGTCACCGGAGGCCGGGTGCGGTCGGAGCTGTCCGACCTGCCGCTCGAGGCCCTCGTGGAGGTACTGCCCGGCGCGGTCAGCAGTTTCGGGTTGCCACCCGAGAAGCGCGCGATCCTCCAGCACGCCGCCCACACGTACGTGTCGATCGCCGAGCTCTCGGCCCTTCTGCGGCTGCCCCTGGGTGTCGTCCGGATTCTTGTGGCGGACATGCAGGAGGAAGGGCACGTGACTGTGCACACCTCGACACCGGTTAACGTCCACACAGGCCACGGCAGCTCGAACTCGGGCCTGTCGCTGAGCGTCTTGGAGAGTGTTCTGAATGGCATTTCCGCCCTCTGACGGCGGGGCCCGCAGCGGTCCCAACTGGGCCCCGGTGTCGGGTAACGCCGGCACCGCGACCGCTTCCTCGAGCACGCCTGCGCGCCAGAGCGTGCTGGGTGGTGGCGGCGGTGCTTCGGCGCCCACCGCACAGGCGTCCCGTCCGGCGCAGGCGCAGCCTGCACCGCCGGTGATGCAGCAGGCTCCGACCGGTAATGCCGGCGCACAGGCGGCTCCTGGCTCTCAGCCCGCAGCCGAGCGCACCGCGCCCACGGTCGTCAAGATCGTCGTCGCCGGTGGCTTCGCGGTCGGCAAGACGACGTTCATCGGGTCGATCTCCGACGTCGAGCCGCTGAACACCGAGGCTGCGATGACCGAGCACTCGGTGGGCGTCGATGACGCCGGTGGCGTCACGGACCGCAAGACCACCACCACGGTGGCCATGGACTTCGGCCGGGTCGAGCTCCCGGGCAACCTCTGGCTGTACCTGTTCGGCACCCCGGGTCAGGACCGCTTCCTCTTCATGTGGGACGACCTGGTGCGCGGCGCGATCGGCGCCGTCGTCCTGGTCGACACCGACCGCCTGGAGCAGTGCTTCCCGGCGATCGACTACTTCGAGTCGCGCAACATCCCGTTCGTCGTGGGCGTCAACTGCTTCGACGGCGTGGCCAAGCACCGGCTCGAGGACGTGCGCGAAGCACTGCAGATCCCCTCGCACGTCCCGATGCTCTACACCGACGCACGGTCCCGTGCGGCGACCAAGCAGACGCTGATCGCGCTGGTCCAGCTCGCGATGCGTCAGCTCCGTTCCGGCGCACAGGCGCAGGGCTGAGCCACTCTCCAGCATTCCGCGGACGGCGGGCCACCCTGGGGCGGCCCGCCGTCGCTGTTCCGGCGGACGTTAGACTGTGTGGCTGCGCGGCCGTGCCTGGTGTACGGCGGAAAGCGGCGCACGAGGAGGGCTGACAGAGCGGCCTAATGTGACGGTCTTGAAAACCGTTGTGCGGCAACGCACCGGGGGTTCGAATCCCTCGCCCTCCGCTCGTGTGATGACGCGGGACATCGATGACCGGTGTCCCGCGTCATCTCTTTTTCGCCACAGGACTCAACCGGCGGACGGCGGGTACCTCCGGTCGGACGGCCCGGCGTCCGCGCTCAGGGTACGACCGATTCGGCGGACCACGGGAAGCGGGTTCCGGTCAGCCGCTCGGAGACCTCCCAGAGCCGCCTCGCGACATCGGCGTCGTCGACCACCGAAGACCGGCCGATCAACGTGGCTGGACCCCGTACCCCGCCGAGACGGCTCGGTCCCGCGAAGCTGCCACCCGGGACGTCGCCGACCGCGGCCATCAAGGTCGGGAGGGAGCCGCCCTCCGGCCCGTGGGCGAGCACCGGGGTGCTCGCCGCCATGACCCGGTCGAACAGCCGGTTGCCGCTCGTGATCCGGAAGCCGGTGGATGCCCACCCTGGGTGAGCGGCCGTTGCGAGCACCGGCGAGCCCACGGCGGTCAGGCGCCGCTGCAGTTCCGCGGTGAACAGGAGGTTGGCCAGCTTGGACTGCCCGTACGCTCCGAACGGGCTGTAGGCCCGTCGCTCCCACTGGAGGTCGTCGAAGTCGATCCGGGCGGTCCGGTACGCCGTGGACGTGACTGTGACGACACGGCCGGTGATCCGGTCCAGGAGCAGGTTCGTCAGGGCGAAGTGGCCGAGATGGTTGGTCCCGAACTGACTCTCGAAGCCGTCAGCGGTGAGCCGGAGCTGGTCGGCCATCGTGCCGGCGTTGTTGATCAACAGGTCCACCGTTCCCTCGACGTCACGGACGAAGGACCGGACAGAGGCCAGCGAGGCGAGGTCCACCGGGCGGACCTCCACCTGGCCGCGCATGGCAGCCGCGGCGGCGCGGCCTCGCTCCTGGTCGCGCACAGCGAGGATCACCCGTGCGCCCTTGGCCACGAGGGCGGCAGCGGTGGCACGGCCGATACCGCTACCGCCTCCTGTGATCACTGCGGTGCGACCAGTCTGGTCGGGGATCTGCTGGGGCGATGCGAGGTTGGGCATGATCGGCAATGTATCCAGCGGTAACTATGTTGTCAACGGACACTTCTCGTATGCTGGCCCGATGACGCCCGAGCGCCCCTATCACCACGGCAATCTGCGCGAGGCTGTGCTGGAGCGGGCCGCCGTCGTGGTCCGCGAGCGGGGGGTCTCCGGGATCTCGCTCCGTGAGCTCACCGCCGATATCGGGGTGTCTCATACCGCACCACGTCGGTATTTCCCTGACCGGCAGGCGCTGCTGGACGCCCTCGCCGCAGAGGGCTTCCTGCGGCTCGGCAGTCGTCTGGGTGAGGCCGCGGCCGCGGCGCCCGGGTTCCAGGAGCAGGTTCGCTCGATCGCTGACGCGTACGTCGCCTTCGCTCTCTCCGAAGCGAACCTGGCCGAGCTGATGTTCGCCCACGAACGGGGGGAGGGCGACGCGCTCGTCCAGCAGCGCGCCACCGAGGCGTTCGGGCCGCTGCTGGAGACGTTCCGGCGCGGTCAGGCCGAGGGGCGGCTCTCGATCCGCGACCCGGAGCGGGCAGGGCTGCTGTTCCTCGCGACGCTGCAGGGCATCGCCGGCTTGCGGAGCTGCGGGGTCATCCCCGAAGGGGAGGTCGACCAGATGATCGACGAGACGGTGGCGCAGCACGCGGCACGCGCCGCCACCGGCGAGTTGGGCGGCGTCAGCTGATGCCCACGATGGGCAGCCGCAGCGCGGCCGGTGCTGCCTCCGGCACCACGGGTGCGGCCGGGCGCACGGGCTGCACGGCGGTGTAGGCCGATCCCAGGGCGGGACGCCCGTCCGGCTCGCCGGCGTTGGGCCACAGCGCACAGGCGCGCTCGGCCTGCGCGGTGATGGTGAGCGACGGGTTCACCCCGAGGTTCGCTGTCACCGCCGAGCCGTCCATGACGTGCAGGCCCTCGTGGCCGAACATTCGCAGGTACGGGTCCACGACGCCGCTCTCGGCATCTGACCCGATGGCGCAGCCGCCCAGGATGTGCGCGGTGAGCGGGATGTTGAACGGGTCACCGATCGTGCCGCCGGCGATACCCTCGACACCGTCGCCGCCCAGCTTGTCGGCCATGCGGCGCACCGCCTCGTGGCCCTCGGGGATCCAGCTCGGGTTCGGTGCGCCGGTGCCTTGCGTGGACGTCATGTACCGGCCCAGGACGGAGCGCTTGGTCAGGGTGGTCAGCGAGTTGTCGTGGGCCTGCATCACGAGGGCGATCACCGTCCGCTCGGACCAGCGGCGCCAGTCGAGCAGCACGGGCAGCCACTTCAGGTTCTTGCCCAGCTCGCCGAGCCAGCGGAGGAACCGGAACCGGCCGCCGTCGACGAGGATGTGCTGCAGCGCGGCCATGACGTTGGAACCATGGCCGTAGCGCACGGGTTCGATGTGCGTGCTCTCGTTCGGATAGAACGACGACGTGATCGCGACGCCGCGTGAGTAGTCCGTCGCGCCGACCTTGTGCGTCATCGCGCCGAGCAGCGCCTCCGAGTTGGTCCGCGTGAGGTGTCCGAGCCGTCCCGACAGCCGCGGCAAGGTGCCGGCGTCCTTCATGGCGTGCAAGAGGCGCTGTGTGCCGAGCGTGCCGGCTCCGAACACCACCTGCCGTGCGGTGAACGACCGCCTGCCCGCCCACTTCCTGCCCGTGCGGTGAGTCCGGACCTCGTAGCCGCCGCCGGGCAGCGGGCGCACCACGTCTGCGGTGGTGAGCGGGTGCACCTCGGCGCCCGCGCTCTCGGCGAGGTAGAGGTAGTTCTTGACGAGGGTGTTCTTGGCACCGTGCCGGCAGCCCGTCATGCACTCGCCGCACTCGGAGCAGCCGGTGCGCTCCGGGCCCGCGCCGCCGAAGAACGGGTCGGCGGCGCACTGCCCAGGGGAGGGCGACTCGGCACCACCCGGACCGAAGTACACGCCCACGCGGGTGGGACGGAACGTGTGGCCGACGCCCATGTCCTCGGCGACGCCGCGGATGATCTCGTCGGCGGGGGACCGGCCGTGGTACTGGACGACGCCGAGCATGCGTTCCGCCTGGTCGTAGTACGGCGCGAGCTCGGTCTTCCAGTCGGTGATGTGCGACCAGGCGCTGTCCGCGTAGAACGGGTCGAGCGGCCGGTAGAGGGTGTTGGCGTAGACCAGGGACCCGCCGCCCACGCCCGCCCCCGTCAGGCACAGCACGTTGCGCAGCAGACGTACGCGCTGGATGCCGTAGCAGCCGAGCGCGGGCGCCCAGAGGAACTGCTTGAGGTGCCAGGAGTTCTTGGCGAACTCGTGGTCCTCGAACCTCCGGCCCGCCTCGAGCACGCCGACCCGGTAGCCCTTTTCGGTGAGGCGGAGGGCGGCGACGCTGCCACCGAAGCCCGACCCGATCACCAAGACGTCGTAGTCCATGACCGCGAATGTACCCGCTATTGACGCTGGGTGAAATACGCGCACCGAAGCTCCCTGGCGGGCGAACGGGCACTCCGGCGGCCCTGGCCGGCGTTGTCCGGATAGGAAAAAATCGGCGGGATGACGGCGATGCGGGGGTGGTCCGAGGGCCGCGAGCCCTTCCGCTTTGCTCAGCGCGCCGTACGGCAGGTACCCTGGGCCGCGCGGCATTACCTCTGCCTGAGCAAGGGCTGTCGCGAGGAGACGTCGCATAGTCAGGTCTAGTGCGCCACCCTGCTAAGGTGGTAACGGGGCAACCCGTTCGAGGGTTCAAATCCCTCCGTCTCCGCCAGGAAGGTCCCGGCCGCGCGTGACGCCCGGGGCCTTTTCTGTGGGAGGCATCGGAACGTCGGTTCGGCCGGTGGCTCGAAGCCGGCGGAGAGCTGTGACGGAGTTCTCCTCGGGAAGCGCGGATTTGAGTTTGGGTCCGCGCCGAACAGGCGGTAATGTTCTCGTCGGTCGGCCGTGTGAACGGCAGGCCGGTAGGAAGTGGTACGACCAGCGCCCGTAGCTCAACGGATAGAGCATCTGACTACGGATCAGAAGGTTGGGGGTTCGAATCCCTCCGGGCGCACATTGGCCCCTCACCAGGCGAAAGCCGGGTGAGGGGCTTTCTTGTATCCACGCCGTCCGGCGGGTGCCAGACAGGTCCCGATGTGGTCACGGTTGTGACCCAGACCACTCGACTGTTGACCTGGCCTGCGGCTCTCGCTACGTTCACCTGCGGCACACCCGTTCGGAGTACAACCAGGACCGACGTCGGAGCTCAACGAGGCGTTGCGACGTAGGCCCCGGGGAAGATCCGGACGGGCGTGCTGCCCAGGGGACGCACCCCCGGTCGCACGTGTGCGAGCTGGAGCGGCCGGAGACCCGGCCGAGGATGCGAATCGGACACGCGCACTGGCAGGGAGAGGAACTCGGATGAGCGAGATCACTCAGGACGCCGGCACCAGGTCGGGTGAGTTCGTGCAGTCCCTGGAACGAGGTCTGGCAGTGATCCGCGCGTTCGGCACGGACCGCGCCCGGATGACGCTGAGTGAGGTCGCCCGCGAGGCCGAGCTGAGCCGGGCGTCCGCGCGACGCTTCCTGCACACCCTGGTGGAGCTCGGGTACGTCGTGACCGACGGTCGTGTGTTCGCGCTGCGGCCCCAGGTGCTGGAGCTCGGGTACGCGTACCTGTCGAGCCTGTCGTTGCCCGACGTGGCTCAGCCTCACCTGGAGCAGCTGGCGGAGGACGTCGGTGAGTCGTCGTCGGTGGCGGTGCTCGACGGCGCCGACATCGTTTACGTCGCCCGTGTGGCGACCCGCCGCATCATGTCCGCGGCGATCCAGGTCGGCACCAGGTTCCCGGCGGCCGCCACGTCGATGGGCCGTGCCGTCCTGGCGCACGTGCCGGACGGTGAACGTGAAGCGTTCCTGGCCGCGACCACGCTGGCCCCGCTCACCTCGCGCACGATCACGAACAAGAGCGAGCTGCGCGCGGAGCTGAGCACGGTCAAGGAGCAGGGCTGGGCGCTCGTCGACCAGGAGCTGGAGGAAGGCCTGCGGTCGATCGCTGCTCCACTGCGCGACGGGACCGGGCGGGTCGTCGCGGCCGTGAACGTCTCCGCACCCGTCCGCAGAGGGCCCGTCGAGGAGATGGCCACCGAGTTCCTCCCGGCACTGCTCCGTGCTGCCCGCGAGATCGAGGCGGATCTGGCCCGTACCCGGACCTGAACCTGGCTGCTAGCGTGAGTGTGCGCATATGGAACTTATGTGCGCACAGCGAACAGGCAGGGGTCTGATCGATGAGACACGCATACGTCTACGACGCGGTGCGCACACCCTTCGGCCGGTACGGCGGTGCTCTGGCGGCGGTACGCCCGGACGATCTCGCCGCCTTCGTCGTGGCGGAGCAGACGCGCCGGGCTCCGGGGCTCGACCCGGCCCGGATCGACGACGTGATCCTGGGCAACGCGAACGGAGCCGGTGAGGAGAACCGGAACGTGGCGCGCATGGCGGTGCTGCTGGCCGGACTGCCGGTGACGGTTCCCGGCGCCACCGTGAACCGGCTGTGCGGCTCGTCGCTCGAGGCGGTCGTCCAGGCCGCCCGTGCCGTGGAGTCGGGTGACGCCGAGGTGGTCATCACCGGCGGGGTCGAGTCGATGAGCCGCGCACCCTGGGTCATGCGCAAGCCGGAGCGTGCTTACCCGGCGGGCAATGCAGAGCTCGTCTCCACGACGCTGGGCTGGCGCCTGATCAACGAGCGGATGCAACCGGACTGGACCGTGTCCCTCGGCGAGGCGACGGAGCGCCTGCGCGAGAGGTACGCCGTGACGCGAGAACGCCAGGACGAGTTCGCCCTGCGTAGCCACCGGCTGGCACACGAGGCGTGGGAGGCAGGCTGGTATGACGACCTGGTCACCGCATACCCCGACACCGATCTGCGCCGGGACGAGCCCGTCCGTCCTGGCGGCACCCTGGAGAAGCTGGCCGCACTGAAGCCCTCGTTCCGTTTGGAGGGAGGCACCATCACCGCGGGGAACGCCTCTCCGCTGACGGACGGCGCCAGCGCCGCCTTGGTCGGTTCGGAGTCGGCCGCCGGCCACACCGGCCTCGAGCCGCTCGCCCGCATCGCGGGCCGTGCGTCGGTCGCCAACGAGCCGCAGTACTTCGGGTTCGCGCCGGTCGAGGCCGTCGACCGGGCCTTGGCGAAGAGCGGCATCGTCTGGTCCGACGTCGGCGCGGTCGAGCTCAACGAGGCGTTCGCCGCACAGTCGCTCGTCTGCGTCGATGCCTGGGGTGCGGACCTCGACATCGTCAACGCATGGGGCGGCGCGACGGCGCTCGGTCATCCGCTGGGCGCGTCGGGCACCCGGATCCTGGGGACGCTCGCGCGCCGCCTGATCGCGGAGAACCAACGCTGGGGCGTCGCGGCGATCTGTATCGGCGTCGGCCAGGGAATGGCTGTGGTGCTCGAGAACATCCGAGCTGCAGCATGACGGTCCAGCTCGCGCGGACGCCCCAGGAAGCCGTCGGTGATGTCGCCGACGGGTCGACCGTGATGATCGGTGGGTTCGGGCCCGCCGGGCAGCCGGTCGAGCTCATCGACGCGCTCCTGGAACAGGGGGCGGGCGATCTCGTCGTCGTCTCCAACAATGCGGGCAACGGGGAGGACGCCCTGGCACGGCTGATCCAGCTGGGCCGTGTCCGCCGCATCGTGTGCTCCTTCCCCCGCCAGGTGGACTCGTGGCACTTCGACGAGGCCTACCGCACTGGCCGGATCGAGCTGGAGCTGGTGCCGCAGGGGAACCTGGCCGAGCGGATCCGGGCGGCCGGCGCGGGCCTGGGCGGCTTCTTCACGCCGACCGGCTACGGCACCCCGCTGGCCGAGGGCAAGGAGACACGCGTGGTCGATGGTGTCCCGATGGTCTTCGAGTCGCCGCTTCGCGCCGATCTCGCCCTGGTCAAGGCATTCCGGGCCGACGGCGCGGGCAACCTGGTCTACCGCAAGACCGCGAGGAACTTCGGACCGGTGATGGCCACCGCCGCGCGCCGGACGGTCGCACAGGTGACGGAGGTGCTGCCTGCCGGGTCGATCGACCCGGAGTCGGTGGTGACCCCTGGCATCTATGTCGACGCGGTGGTGCCGATCGACAGCACGACCGTGCTCGCGGGCGCACAACCTTCGGAACGAGGAGCCACCTCATGAGTGCGGAGACGATCCCGGCCGGGGCGCGAGGTACGGCGCCACTGTCCACCGCACAGATGGCCGCCCGTGTGGCCGCGGACATCCGGCCCGGCTCGTACGTGAACCTGGGTATCGGTCTGCCGACGCTGGTGGCCGACCACCTGCCGGCCGGCGCGGGCATCACTCTCCACACGGAGAACGGGTTGCTCGGCATGGGGCCGTCACCCCGCGCGGACCTCGTGGACCCGGAGCTGATCAACGCGGGCAAGGTCCCCGTGACGGAGCTCGCCGGTGCCTCGTACTTCCACCAGGCGGATTCGTTCGCGATGATGCGCGGCGGCCACATCGACGTGTGCGTGCTGGGCGCGTTCCAGGTGTCGGCATCGGGTGACCTCGCGAACTGGTCCACCGGACGGCCCGGTGCCGTGCCGGCAGTGGGTGGCGCGATGGATCTCGCGGTGGGCGCGAAGCGGAGTGTCGTCATGATGAAGCTGCTGACGAAGGATGGTGAGCCCAAGCTCGTCCGCGAATGCACGCTCCCGCTCACCGGGGTCGGCTGCGTGTCCCGGATCTACAGCGACCTCGCGGTGATCGACGTGGGGCCGGCCCTCGACGGCGAGGCGCGTCTCGTCGAGTCGTACGGCGTCTCGCGCCGGGAGCTCGAGGAGATGCTGGGCCTGAGCCTGGCTTCCGTCGCGGCCTAGTACCGGCGCGCTGTGGCGGCCAGGTACGGCGGGATGACGAAATCTGAATCAAAGATTACGTAGACATGGCCGAGGGGGACAGTTCTTGGTCTGGTCCCGGCGGTTCTGCCGCACCAGGGCGCGCCAGAGGCCGTCTGGCATGGCTCCGTACCCCTCAGACCTGATGTCCTCTTGGAAAAACAGCCGGTGAACAGCGGCTCTGTGTCCGCCGTCACCGCTCCCGGCTTTGACGCACCCCAGCAGCTGACGTACTGTTCTGGATGTCAGCCCGACGGGCCGACGGACACGGGGCCGGAAACGGCCCGGGTGGCCGCGCCGGGGCTGGATCCCATCTCTGATGCAGGGCAGTTGTTGTCGCCCTGCGGGATATCAGATGCGGATCCTCTCGTGTAGAGCATGCAGGTCCATCAGGACCAGCAAGTTTGCGAGGCGGGTTCGGGTCTGGTAAGTTGAAGAGGTTGCCCCGGATGGGGCCAGCATCCAGCGGATGATGGTTCTGACGGTGTGCGTCGGTTGTTTGAGAACTCAACAGTGTGCTTGATAGTCAATGCCAAATGTTTTAACCCTTGTCGGGTGTGGCTTTGCTGACCGTCCGGTTGGTGGGGTTGCATTGTCGTGAGGGGTTGTTTGGACGGACACAAATCATCAGATTTGTATCTGGCCGGTATCATTGTTCATGCTCGCCTTTTGGGTGGGTGTGGATGTTTCTCTTTTACGGAGAGTTTGATCCTGGCTC